>CAVSAG010000001.1:0-847199 GCA_963725905.1 uncultured Pseudomonadota bacterium
CCGGGTCCGGAAGCGCTCCGCTCAAGCCACTACGTGCGTGTCCGGCGATTTGGTTTTCGTCGCCGAGGTAGCCCACCGGCGGGGCGTCTCGGAGCTTATCCTTCTAATTGTCGACGCCGTGCCCGAAGGCGTTGCACGGCGACCTAGCCCGCTAAATGGCCGATCCCCAGGGCCGCGGGCGGCTCCCTGGTTCACGGTCCCGTCCGCTGTTTAGGCGGCGAGAGCGAACGCGTTGTCGTTCGCTGTTGTTTTTTTGCCCGTTTTTACGAGGCCTCGGGCGCCTCGGCACGCGACCTGAACTTTGCTCACCCCCGTCGAAACCGTTTCGCCCCCGAATGTTTCGGGACTGCTTGCAGTATAGCGGAAGCCTCGGTAAGAGGGGGCCATGACCTCCGCGGGTGCTGGCGTCGCCGTCCATCTCGACGGGTTCACCGCGGCTGGGCTGGCGGCGCACCGGGCGATGACCTCCGCCGGCACCGATGACATCGAGCTGGCGATGGTGTTCGCGGGGACGCGGCACGACGACGACGAGTACAAGGCGGTCCTGGACGCGGTTCAGCGGACGCTGCCAAAGGCGCTGCTCATCGGCTGCTCGGCGACCGGCGTGCTGACCGGCGCCGAGGAGGTCGAGAACGCCACGGCCGTCGCGGTCATGGCGCTCGCGGGCAAGCCGTTACCGATCGCCATCCACATCCCGGGCGTGCGGGCCGAGCCGCGGGAGGCGGGGGCGCGCCTCGGACGTGAGGCGCTGGCGGCGCTCGGGGGAAACCCGGTGGGTGCGGCCGTCGCGGTGCTGGTCGATCCGGCCGAGCTGGACGCCGCCGACTTCGTGGCGGGCATCGCCGACGTGGCGCCCGAGCTGCTCATCACCGGCGCGGGCGCGTCGGGGGGCGAGTCAGGGTGTCGGGTGTTCTGGAAGGGGGAGGCGCAGGCCGACACGGCGGTGGCGCTGGTCTTCTCGCCCGAGCTGCACCCGAGCATGGGGATGACGCAAGGGTGTCAGGCGGTCGGGGATCCACAGACGATCACGGCGGTCGACGGGAACTTGATCCTGGAGATCGAGGGGCGGCCGGCGGTCGAGGCGCTGGAGAAGACCCTCTCGAACCCGAGGAACCCGGGGCTGCGGCAGATGACGCAGCACCTCTTGGCGGGGATCGGCGAGCTGGGTGCGGGGGGGCGGTCGGACTACGTCGTGCGGCCGTTCGCGATCGCCGACAGCGATCGCCCGGCGCTGGCGGTCTACGAGCCGGTGCGCGCGGGGCAGACGATCTGCTTCACGCTGCGCGACGCGATCGGCGCGCGCGAAGACATGAAAGCCATGCTCGACGAGCAGGCGTCGGGGCGCGGCAAGGAGGTGCCCAAGTTCGGCGTCTACTTCAACTGCGCCGGGCGCGGCAGCGCGCTCTACGGCCAGGCGGGACTCGATCCCGAGCTGATTCAGCGGCGGTTCGGCAACAACCTGCCGCTGGCGGGAATCGAGAGCTCGTTCGAGATTGCCCCCACCGGCGGCAAACCGCGCATCCACATGTTCTCCGGCGTCCTGCTCCTCGCCGGCTAAGAGCTCTCGTGGATCGGAGCTGGGCTCTGCCCAGCGGAGACTTACTTGCCTAGCAGGATCCGGCCCCGGCTCTCGTCTCAGCTACAAGGGAGCTGATCGCGTCGAGCGCAGGCGAGCTCCGCCGCCGGAGCTCATCGCGGGGAGGGTTTGGGAACCCTCCCAGGGTTCCCATCTTACTTGTCCTCCCACCAGAAGACGGTGATCGCGAGGCAGTGGAAAGCTTCGTCGGAAGACTGGGTCACGATCGTGTCGACGACCTGACATTGCTGATGCTCGCGGATCCACGCCGTCACCTTCTCGCCCAGGTTCTCGCGCTCCTGCGCCATCGTGGCGGAGAAGACCTTCACGCCGTTGAAGCGAGTGGTCGTGTGATTTTGGTGTTGTGGCATCGGTTCGTCTCGTCCCTTCGACGCATCGTATAGCAGCGTTTCGATACGTACGGCAACAGCCTAAATTCTCACTTGCCGTCGGTAGGCTCTGACGAGGTTCCGGCCGAGCCGCTCGCCGCGCTGGGCAGCGCAGGGCGCTCCGGCGCGGGGCCGAGGCCCATCTTGGACTTCAGCTCGGCCAGAGCGAGATCGCCTCCCGTGCCGCCCTCCAACTTCTTGAATTTCTGCTGCAAAGTGTCGCCCGCAAGCTCGCCGCCCAGCTCGGTCGACGCCTCGGATTCGGCCTCGATCTGTTCGACCTTCTGGTTCATCCGCTCGAACGTGTCGAAGGCGCTGTTGTCGGAAAGGCCGCGCATCGTGTCCTGAATCGCCTTCTGCGCCTCGGCACGCTTCTGGCGCGCGATCAGGATGTTCTTCTTTCGCTTCGCCTCCTCGATCTTGTCGTTCAGGGTGCGCAGCTGATCCTTCAGTTTCTCGACCGCGTCCTTCTGCAGCTGCCACTGCTTGCCGAACTCGGCCTGCATCTTGTCGTGCTCGCCCTTGCGGGCCAGCGCCTCCTTGGCCAGGGCGTCGTCGCCGGAGCGCACGGCCAGCATCGCCTTGCGCTCCCACTCGGCCGACAGATCGATCTGCTCGTCCCACTGCTTCTTGAGGCGTTTCTCGTCGGCGATCGAGGTGGCGACCTGCTTCTTCGCCTCGACCAGCTGGTTCTGCATCTCGACGACGATCTGGTTCAGCATCTTCTGCGGGTCTTCCGCCTTGCTGATGAGATCGTTCAGGTTGGATTTGATGAGCGTGCCGAGCCTGGAGAAGAGTCCCATGGTGGTGGTGTCCTAGACGCGGGCGGCCGCGCCGCCGTTCCCAGTGTTGGAGGAGCCCGTGAAGTGGGCGAGGATCGGTTGGTGCTTGGCGACAGCCATCGACATGTCGTCGATCGTGGCCTGGAATTCGTTGAGGTCCAGGTTCTCCAACTCCAGCGCGTGGATGATGACCACCGCCTCCCCCTCCAGGCCGAACGCGCCGTGGATCATCTCGGTCGTGTTCAGCGACAGCAGTGTCCTGTAGAGCTCCTCCCGGCCGGTGCGGGGGATGTCCATGACCTTGAGCCGGAAGGCGACCACCTGGCCGGCCAGGGAGACGGCCATCGGCGGCCCGTCGGTCTTGACCACCCACATCCCCGGATTCAGGGTCTCGTACGGTACCCCCATCCGCAGCAGATACGACTCCACGTCCTCCGCGCTCTTCATAGCCGGAAGGTTAATCGATCCCCGCCGGTTAGTCGATCCGGTGGCCATCGACATTGGGCCCGGTGTATGGTACCGGAAACGCGCCGGATGATTGATCCCAGCAAGCTTCCCCGCCACCTGGCGATCATCATGGACGGCAACGGCCGCTGGGCGCAGGAGCATGGCCTGCCGCGCGTCGACGGGCACCGTGAGGGGGCCAAGGCGGTGCGCGAGGTGGTCCGCGCTGCGCGCGAGACCGGCCTGCGGGCGCTCACGCTGTACGCCTTCTCGGCCCAGAACTGGCAGCGGCCGCTCGAGGAAGTCGCCACGCTGATGCAGCTTCTGCGCGACTACGTCATCGAGGAGC
This sequence comes from uncultured Pseudomonadota bacterium, assembly GCA_963725905.1. Classification (GTDB taxonomy): domain Bacteria; phylum Myxococcota_A; class Polyangia; order Fen-1088; family Fen-1088; genus JADGRB01. The sequence continues at coordinate 3,541 of CAVSAG010000001.1, forward strand.
GCGCCGAGATCATGGACAACGACATCCGGCTCTGCGCCATCGGCGAGCTGGACCGGCTGCCGGGGTACGCCCGAGAGCCGCTGGACGCCCTGGTGCGCGATTCGGCCGGCAACCGCGGCATGACGCTCTGCCTGGCGCTGTCGTACGGCGGCCGCGAGTCGATCGTGGCGGCGGCGCGCGCGATGGCCGAGTCGGTCGCGGCCGGCGAGATGGCCGCCGCCGACGTCACCGAGGAGAAGCTGACCGCGTCGCTGCAGACCGCCGGCCTGCCGCAGCTGGACCTGCTGGTGCGGACCAGCGGCGAGGAGCGCCTCTCGAACTTCCTGCTCTGGGAGGCGGCCTACGCCGAGCTCTACTTCACCGAGACCTTCTGGCCGGCGTTCGGCAAGGCCGAGCTCTACCAGGCGCTCGAGTCGTTCCGCGGCCGCGAGCGCCGCTTCGGCCGGACCCGCGAGCAGATCCGCAGCGCGGGGTAGACTTCTTCGGCCATGTCGAACCTGGCGCTACGGGCGCTGTCGGCGGTGGTCGCGTTGCCGGTCCTCGCGGCGCTGATCCTCTGGCATCAGCCGTGGGGGTTCGGGGCGCTGGTGCTGCTGGTCTCCGGCCTCGCGGCCTGCGAGTGCGCGGCGATCATGGTGGCGGGTGCGTCGGGCCGGCTGCGCGCCACGATCGTGGCGCTGGCCGTCGCGTACACGCTGGCGCTCTACGTCGCGCCCGGGGCCGCGCTGATCGCGACGCTGGGCGCGCTGGTGGCGACCGCGGCGGCGACGCTGCTCGACCCGGGCGAGATCCCGGCGGCCGGCGCGCGGCTGGGGGGGACCGTCTTCAGCGTCCTCTACATCGGCGGGCTGGCGGCGCCGCTGGCGCTCCTGCAGCGCGACGCCGCCCACGGGCGCGCCTGGGTGCTGCTGGCCATCGGCGTGACGTTCGGGAACGACACCGGCGCCTACTTCGGCGGCCGCGGCTTCGGTAAGCACAAGCTCTACCCCAAGGTCTCGCCGGCCAAGACCGTCGAGGGGGCCATCGGCGGCCTGGTGGCGACGCTGCTGATCCTGTTCGTGGTCCGCGCCACCCTCTGCCCGTGGCTATCGATCGTCGACGTGCTCGCGGTGGGGCTTCCCGCGGCCGTTCTCGGGCCGATCGGCGATCTCTGCGAGTCGCTCATGAAGCGGGCCGCCGGCGTGAAGGACTCGGGCCACCTCATCCCGGGCCACGGCGGGATGCTCGACCGGATCGACGCCCTGCTGTTCGTCGGCGCCTGGATCTACGTCTACGCCGTCCAGCTCCGATAGAACAGGAACCCTGAGAGGGTTCCTGCGACCTCCCGCGAAGAGCTCGAACGAGCAAAGCTCGTTCTCCCTCACGCGATCTGCCGCCTACCGGACGCGATCTGGTGCTCAGCGCACGCGGCAGTTGGAGGGGACGGCGACCCAGGCCTCGTCCTGGGGGTTCCAGCCGCCGGTGCGCAGCCAGCGGGTCTGGAAGTGGCGCAGCTCGCCGCGGAGCTCGAACCGGCAGGTCGCGACGAAGCGGGGCCGCAGATCGCGCGGCAGCCCGCGGGCCTGCTCGGCCGCGTAGCGCGCCGCCAACGCCGGCTGCTCGAAGAGGCCCGGGATGACCAGCAGCTGCTGGTTGACGGTGTAGTAGGCCGCCAGGAGATCGGCGCGTGCCGGCGGCGTCGGCCACGGGCTCCCGGGTGCGCGCAAGCCGCAACGGTACGGCCCGAGCGCCTGTGCGCTGGCGCAGGCGAGATCGTCACGGTCGGTGGTCACCAGGCTGACGGTGGCCTCGAGGGTCGAACCCCGGCCGGGGACGTGGCCGCGCCAGCTCCAGAGCGCGATGCCCAGGACCACGCTGGCGGCGACGGCGATGAAGGCCGGACCGCGGGGGAGCGGGCGGCTAGCGCCAGATGGGGAAGAGTCGGGCGTTGAGGGCATGTTCGGAGATGGGGAGCTCGCTCCAGAGCGGAGCGTAAAACAGCGAGACCTCGAGAACGACGCAGAGGCCGATCAGCGTGGCGAGCGGGTGGCGCGCGTAGAGGCGGTCGCAGAAACCCGCCAGCAGCACCAGCGCGAACGTGTAGGACGGCAGGTAGTGATAGAGGTAGGCGTCGCGCAGGCTCGGCACCCAGAACGCCAGCGGCGCAGCCCAGACCAGCAGCGTCCAGCAGAGGACGCCGGCGCGCGATTCGAGCGCCAGCACCGGGCCTTCGGGGGCGGGCGGGCCTGCGGCGGGCGAGGGCGCGGCGTCGCGCAGCAGTGGCCAGAGCCGCCGCCAGCCGACCCGGACCACCACCACGGTCGCGGCGACGACCGCCGCGGTGGCGCCCCACCAGAGCAGCGGATTGCCGAGCGTGATGAGCGCCTTGATCGATCCGCTGACCGGGTCGACGTCGCGCCGCAGGAAGATCGGCTTCCAGGGGAGAAACCAGGTGTACCAGTGCGAGCTGTTCGGGTTCACCACGGTGTACGACAGGTGGTGGGCGATGAGCTTGTGGTTCTCGGCGATCACGGCGGGGATGGTCGCGCTGTGGCCGGTCAGCGTCAGCGCGGCGGCGTGCTGCAGGTAGAAGACGGCGGCCGACGCCAGCGCCAGGAGCGGTGTCGCCCGGCGCAGCCGACGCGTGGCCGCGCAGATGACCAGCGCGCTGCAGACGAAGGTGACGCCGTTGAGCTTGAACGATCCGGCACCGCCGAGCAGCACCGCGGCGACGACGACCCCGCGCCAGCTCCGTGCCGACAGCAGCGTGGCGATGCCGGCCATGGCGAAGGCGACGATCATCCCGTCCAGCAGCGCCGCCCGGGAGTAGGCGATGAAGAACCCGTCGGCGGCGACGAAGGCGCCCGCCAGCAGCGCGGCCCGCCCGCGCTTCCAGACCACCTGCGCCACCCACGCGCAAAGGCCGATGTTGACGAACCCGAACACCAGCGAGGCGAAGCGCCAGCCGATCGGCGTGTCGCCGAAGAGGTGCATCGCCCCGGTGATGATCAGCTTGCCGAACGGCGGGTGGTCGTCGGTGGCGTAGGTGCGGGTGAGGTAGCTGCGGGCGACGTTGACGTAGTGGTGCTCGTCCCAGCGGAGCGCGCTCGGTCCCTGGCAGTCCTGGAGGCGCAGATAGACGCCGAGCGCCAACATCGCGGCGAGGACGAGGTAGAGCGGGAGATCCCGCGGGGGCGCGCGACGGGCGGTCACGAGGCGACGGTATCAGACCGGTACGGCGATCACATCGGTCCGGAAATAAGATGACCCCCGCCCGGGTTCAACCGGGCGGGGGTCGTTAGGCAGAACGGGCACCAAGCTAGGCTAGTTTTAAAAGAAGCGGCTCCGGGCCGAGCTACCGATAAACCCCGGAACCGTCAGGCTAGGTCACACCGGCCCGAAGGCCGGCGTGAGGGAGGAGGGGAACACCATCCGAGCCCAAGATCTCGAGTGGTGCTTCCTGCGCTTCCTGAAAAGCAAGGGGTGTGCCTAGCCTCACCAATGTGGCTAGCTCGTTGATTTGGTGGAAGTTCCGTGTTACAGCCTCTAGCCGCCCCCCGAAGTTCACGCGATGAACCCTGACATTTGCGTCAGCCTGTGCCCCGAGTGCACACCGGCTTCGACTTTTAGCCTTCATCTGGTGGCGCTGACCGCGCCTGCCGACCGTCTCGTATGTCGTCCGAAACACTGATCGTCATCAACGCGGACGGCCCGGAGACGCGGGTTGCGCTCGTGGAGGACGGGTACCTCGGTGAGCTGTACATCGAGCGGAAGCGCGAGCGTGGGATCGCGGGCAATATCTACAAGGGCAGGGTCGAGCGCGTGCTCCCCGGCATGCAGGCGGCCTTCGTCAACATCGGGCTCGAGAAGAGCGCCTACCTGCACGTCTCGGATGTGCGCGGGACGCCGGACGACCTCAAACGCCTGATCGCCGGTGACGCGACGGCCGCAGGGAGCGAAGAGGAAGAAGAGGCGGCCGACGCGGCGCGGGTCGGCACCGGCGCGCGCATCGAGGACCTGCTCAAGGAAGGGCAGGAGATCGTCGTCCAGGTCACCAAGGAGCCGATCAGCACCAAGGGGGCCCGGACCACCCGCTATGTGTCGCTCCCTGGCCGCCACCTGGTCTTCATGCCGACGGTCGACCACGTCGGGATCTCGCGACGCATCAGCTCCGACAAGGAGCGTCGGCGGCTGCGCGAGATCGTCGATTCGATGCGGCCGCCCGGGTCGGGGTTCATCGTCCGCACCGTCGCCGAGGGGGTCTCCGAGAGGGACCTCAAGGCGGACATGGAGTTCCTCATCAAGCTGTGGAACGAGGTCGTCCGCCGCGCCGAAGGTGGGCGCTGCCCGGCGCTCATCTACAACGACCTCGACCTGTTGCTCCGCACGGTGCGCGACCTCTTCACCGCGGATGTCGCCAAGCTGATCATCGACTCGCGGGCGGAGTACGACCGGGTCAAGAAGTTCGTCGCCGCGATCATGCCGGACTTCGACGGCGTGATCGAGCTGTACGAGGGGAACGATCCGATCTTCGACGGGTTCGGGATCGAGATCGAGATCGACCGGGCGCTCGAGCGCAAGGTCTGGCTCAAGTCGGGCGGCTATCTCATCGTCGACGAGATGGAGGCGCTGACCGCCATCGACGTCAACACCGGCCGCTTCGTCGGCAAGTCGAGCCTGGAAGACACGATCACCAAGACCAACATGGAGGCGGCCCGCGAGGTCGCCGAGCAGCTGCGCATCCGCTCCATCGGCGGGATGATCGTGGTCGACTTCATCGACATGGATCGGCCGCACAACCGGGAGAAGGTCACCCGGTCGTTCAACGAATACCTGCGCAAGGACCGCTCGAAGGCGGCGGTCACGCGCATCTCGGAGCTGGGGCTCATCGAGATGACGCGCAAGCGGACGCGCGAGTCGCTGCTGCACACGCTGACCGAGCCCTGCACCGCCTGCGAGGGGAAGGGGTACACCAAGTCCCGCCGCACGGTGACTTACGAGCTTCTGCGCGAGCTGCGGCGGCAGGGAGATCTGGTCGAAGGCGACACGGTGCTGGTCGAGGTCCATCCGGAGGTCGCGCAGGTGCTGCAGACGACCGACCGCGCGTTTCTCGAGGAGATGGAGAAGCGTCTGCAGAAGCGGATCGTCGTCAAGGCGCGCGGCTCGTTCGCCGTCGAGGACTTCGAGATCCGGTCGCCCAACGACAAGGCGCCGATCGAGAAGTCGGAGATCGTCGGGGCGGCGCGCGAGGACGCCAAGGAGGGGCCGAAGAGCGGTAGTCGTCGCCGTCGGCGGCGTCGACATTTGGGGCCGCCGGCGGAGGTCGAGGCGGCGCTGGCAGAGGAAGAGGCCGACGCGATCGATCACGAGTCGATGGTCGAGGCCAGCCAGTCCGAGCGCCACGACGACGAGCCGGAGGCGCCGGCGCCGCCCGCGGGGGTGCCGGTGCCGGACGAGCCGCACGGCTAGCGAGAGCGGGGTAGGGGCGGGGCGGCGATGGTGCGGGTCTGCTTCGTTTGTCTCGGGAACATCTGCCGCTCCCCGACGGCGGAGGCGGTCATGCGCCATCTGGTCAAGGCGGCGGGCCTGGGCAAGCGCATCGCCATCGACAGCGCCGGGACCGGCGACTGGCACGTGGGCGGCGCGCGCGACAAGCGCAGCCGCGCCGTCGGTGAGGCGCGCGGGATCCCGCTCTCCGGGGTGGCGCGGCAGTTCGTTCCCGAGGACTTCGACGACTACGACCACGTGCTGGCGATGGACCGCGCGAACCGCGACGATCTCCTGCGGATGGCGCGCGACGGGAGCGACCGGGCCAAGGTGGCGCTCCTGCGCTCGTTCGATCCGACGGCGCCGGCCGACGCCGAGGTCCCCGACCCGTACTACGGCGGCCCGCGCGGCTTCGAGGAGGTGTTCGACATCTGCGAGCGCGCCTGCCGCGGCCTCTTGGCGAAGCTGACCCGCGAATCCGGGGGCTGACGATGGAGGCGGGCGCGAAGGCGGCACTGGCGGCGGCGCTGGGGAGTGACGTCGCTGCCGCGCGCGCCATCGTCGGCGGCGACATCAACCGCGCCTATGCGCTGACGCTTGGCGACGGGCGGCGCTTCTTCGCCAAGGCCAACGACCGCGCGCAACGGGGGATGTTCGCGGCGGAGGCGCGTGGCCTCGCCTGGCTGGCCGAGGCGGGCGCGCTGCGGATCCCGGAGGTCGTCGCCGTCTCGCGTCCCGAGGAGGCGCACCAGTTCCTGGTTCTGGAATTCGTGGCGTCCGGCCAGCCCGCGCGCGACTTCGACGAGCGGCTCGGGCGGGGTCTGGCGGCGCTGCACCGCCACGGCGCGCCGACGTCCACATTCGGCCTCGACCACGACAACTTCATCGGCTGGTTGCCGCAAGAGAATACCCCGGCAGCAACTTGGGCCGAGTTCTACCGCGCGCGCCGGCTCGAGCCGCTACTCCGGCGCGCCGCCGACGAGGGGCTGGCGTCGCCGCGGATGCGGCGGGGGTTCGAGCGCCTGTTCGCCGCCCTCGACGCGCTCGTCGGGCCGCACGAGCCGCCGGCGCGCCTGCACGGCGATCTGTGGGGCGGGAACCTGCTCTGCGACGATCGCGGCGCGCCGTGCCTCATCGACCCGGCCGTCTACGGCGGCCACCGGGAGATCGATCTGGCGATGATGCGGCTCTTCGGCGGGTTCGGCGCGCGCGTGTTCGACGCCTACGAGGAGGCGGCACCGCTCGCCGACGGCCACCGCGAGCGCGTCTCGCTCTACCAGCTCTATCCGCTGATGGCGCACGTCAACCTGTTCGGCGGCGGCTACGTCGGCTCGGTCGAAGCCGCATTGGATCGTCTGGCCTAGGGACTGCCACCGACGGTCGTGCTAGGTTCCGGCGCGTGATGGAATATCGGACATTGGGTCGGACCGACTGGCAGGTCTCGACCGTCAGCTTCGGCGCCTGGGCGATCGGAGGGACCTGGGGCGCTGTCACGGAGGACGAGTCGCTGGGGGCGCTGCATCGCGCGCTCGACCGCGGCGTGAACTTCTTCGACACCGCCGACGTCTACGGCGACGGCCTCTCGGAGCGGCTCCTGGGGCGTCTGCGCAAGGAGCGCAAGGATCCCTTCTACATCACCAGCAAGGCGGGGCGGCGGCTCCCCAAGCAAACGGTCGAGGGGTACAACAAGAAGAACCTCACGAGCTGGGTCGACCGCAGCCTCAAGAACCTGGGGACCGAGACGATCGACCTCTTGCAGCTCCACTGCCCGCCGACCGACCTCTACTACCACCCGGAGGCGTTCGACCTGTGCGACGACCTGGTCAAGGCCGGGAAGATCCGCTTCTACGGCGTCAGCGTCGAACGCGTCGAGGAGGCCTTGAAGGCGATCGAATACCCGGGCGTGCAGTCGGTGCAGCTCATCTACAACATCTTCCGCCAGCGGCCGGCCGATCTGTTCTTCTCCGAGGCGCGCAAGAAGAAGGTCGGCATCCTGGCGCGGCTGCCGCTCTCGTCGGGGATGCTGGCCGGCAAGATGACCGCCAAGAGCAAGTTCGCCGAGGACGACCACCGCAACTTCAACCGCGACGGTGCCGCGTTCGACCGTGGCGAGACCTTCTCCGGCGTCCCGTTCCTCAAGGGCCTCGAAGCGGTCGAGGAGCTGCGCGCGCTGGTCCCGGAGGGCGCCACGCTGGCGACCTTCGCGCTCCGCTGGATCCTGATGCACGACGAGATCACCTGCGTGATCCCGGGCGGCAAGCGGACGTCCCAAGTGGACGAGAACTGCTCCGCCGTCGAGCTGGAGCCGTTCCCCGACCAGACGATGGCAAAGGTCCAGCAGATCTACGAGCGCCGCATCAAGGCCTTCGTCCACCACAACTGGTAGGACGGCCGCGCGTCACAGCTGAACGTCGCGCCACAGGATCGAGAGGTCGAGCTCGAGGTCGGCGAACGGCTCGGCTCGTACCTTCGCTTCGTCGTGATGGACGCCGATCGCGCGCCACTGCTCGGGTGTGGCGCTCGATAGGCGCAGGATCTCCAGCGTCCGCAGCATCGGATTGACCAGCCAGGCGTGGGCGACCCCGGCGGCCGCGTAGAGCGCCATCTTGGCGGCGCGGTCGTACCGCTCCGTCGAGGGCGAGAGGACCTCGCAAACCCAGTCGGGCCGGATCGTGAAGTAAGGCTCGTTCGCGACGGCCGGCATGGTCTCGCGCCGCCATCCCGCCAGGTCCGGTACCAGAACGTCGCGGCCGAGGTGCAGCTCGGGCTCGTCGAGAAGGATCCAGCCGCCCGGCCCGCCCCGGCCCCGCTTGAACGGCGGCCCCAGCTCCTCGCCCAGCGCGCTCGCGGCAACTGAATGCGGACCCGCCGGCCGCGGCGAGAGCACCAGCTCGCCGTGGATGATCTCCGCGACCTTGTTCGGCGGCGCGTTCAACACGTCGGCGTAGCTCGCTTCCTTTTTGGCCGGTCCGCCCATTGCGTCGTGATCATACCGCGTTCTCGGCGGCGCCCGGACGGCAGTTGCGTCCGCCTACGCTGCGCGAACTGCTGCGAAAAGCGGGGGCAGAGGGGGCTTCGTTCCGAGCGCGAGAGTGATGGCGTGGGCGGCCTGGTGGACGAGCATGCCGAGGCCGTCGGCGTAGCGAGCGGTGCGGGCGCGGGTCGCCTCTGCGAGCGGTGTGACAGAGCCGTAGGCCATCTCGAGGACGGCCGACGCGCCCGCGAGGGCGTCGAGGCCGGCGCGGGCGTCGGCGGCGGCCCAGGCGGCGGCGGGGACGGCGGAGACGAGGACGTCGGCGCCGGCGAGCGCGGCGCGCAGATCGTCGGCGGTCCAGGCAGCGACGGTGACCTGCTGCTGCTGAGACTGGGCGAGCCGCGCCTGCAGCGCGCGGCCGGCGTCGGGGCGGCGGGCGACGAGGCGCAACCTGGCGCCCGCGCGGGTGAGCGCTTCGGCGGCCCCCGCAGCTGCGCCACCGGCACCGACCATGACGATCGTCTTGCCGGCGACGGCGACGCCCAGGTCGGCGAGGGCGGCGATGAGGCCGGCGCCGTCGGTGTTCTCGGCTTGGATTGGCCCGGTGGGTGTGGCGAAGAGGAGCGTGTTGGCGGCTCCCGACGCGCGGACCTCGGGGCCCTGCTCGTCCGCGAGAGCGGCGGCGGCGTCCTTGTGGGGGATCGTGACGTTCAGGTAGCGGTAGCCGTCGGCGCGAAGCTGCTGGACGAGCGCTGCGAAGCCGGCGGCGTCGACGCTGCGGGCGACGTACTCGCCGTCGATCCCCAGCGCCTTGAAGGCGGCGTTGTGGATGGCGGGCGAGCGGCTCTTGCTGACGTCGGAGCCGAGGACGGCGGCGCGGATCATCGGGGGCCCTTCTTCTTGCCGGCGGGCGACTCTCCCTTGGTTGTGGCGTCGACAGTCGCATCGAGGGCGCCGTCGCGCAGGCGGACGTGCACCCGCTCGCCGGGGGCGACGTCGGCGGCGCTGGTGATGAGGCGGCCGTCGGCGCGCTGGGTGAGGCTGAAGCCGCGCTCGAGCACGCGCACCGGCGAGAGCGCCTCCAGCTTGCCCCGGGCGCCCTCGACGGCGTGGCGGCGGGCGACCAGCGCGGGGCGGATGCTCGCCTCCAGGCGGTGGCGGGCGGCGGCCAGGGCGGCGCGCTGCTCGACGATGCGACGGTGCGGGTGCGCGCGATGCAGGCGGACGTCGCAGGCGGCGAGCTCGGCGCGCGCGGTGACGAGCCGGCGCCCGAGGACGCGGCGCGCGCGCTCGACCGACTCGTCGAGGCGCTGGCGACGCTCGTCGAGCAGGCGCCGCGGATCGCCGAGCCGTCCACGCAGCCGCTCGAGCCCGTGGCGCGCGGCGCGCACCGACTCGGCCAGCGCGCGCCCGCCCCGCCGCTGCAGAAGCGCCAGCTCGGCGCGCACGTCCTCGTCGATGGGGACCGCCAGCTCGGCCGCCGCCGAGGGTGTGGGGGCGCGCAGGTCGGCCACGAAGTCGGCGATCGTGAAGTCGGTCTCGTGGCCGACCGCCGAGATGACCGGCACGCGGCAGCCGAATATGGCGCGCGCCACCGGCTCCTCGTTGAACGCCCACAGATCCTCCAGCGAGCCGCCGCCGCGCGCGACGATGATGACGTCGACGTCCTCGACCGCCTCGAGGCGCCGCAGCGCCGAGGCGATCGCGAGCGCCGCCCCCTCGCCTTGCACGGGCGCGGGCGACACGAGGATCGGCACCGGGCAGCGACGGTGCGCGACGCGAATGATGTCGCGCACGACCGCGCCCTGGGGCGAGGTGACGACGCCGAGGCGCCGGGGCAAGAACGGCAGCGGTCGCTTGCGGGCCTCGTCGAAGAGCCCCTCGGCGCCGAGCCGCGCCTTGAGCTGTTCGAAGGCCAGCGCCAGCGCCCCGGCGCCGGTCGGCTCGATGTCGGCGACCGACATCTGGAAGCGGCCCCGGGCCTCGTACAGCGTCAGCCGCCCGCGGCAGCGGACCGCCATCCCCTCCTCCAGCGTGAACTTGAGCCGCGCCGCCTCCCGCGAGAACAGCACGCAATCGAGCGACGCCTCGTCGTCCTTGAGGCTGAAGTAGAGGTGCCCCGGGCCCGAACGCTTGAGCCCCGAGATCTCCCCCTCCACCCGAACGTCGGCGAACCGGCTCTCCAGCGTCACGCGCGCCGCGCGCAGGATCTCGGTGACCGAGTAGATCCGCGGCGTCGCGGGTGCGGCCTGGGGTGCCGCCTCGACCGCCGACGCGGGCGGGGGCGCGACCGCCGACGCGGGCGGGGGCGCGGCAACCGACGCGGGCGGGGGCGCGGCAACCGACGCGGGCGAGGGCGGGGCAACCGGGCGCGACAGCAACGAGAGCTGCTCGCTCGCGGAAGGTTCGGGCGCCGGCTTGCGGTTCATTTGGCCGCGCGCGCGGCGGCCCGCTCGTAGTCGGCGGCGCTGGCCCGCACGACCTCGAGGTCGTGGTAGGCGCGGTTCTTGTCCTCCTCGGCGCTCTTGTCGAGGGCGGCGAACCCCCACCCGCCGCCGCTCTGTCCGAGCGGAACCCGCTGGCCGTTGTCGAGCACCGCCGTCGCCTGCCCGTCCGCGGGCCCGGGCTCGATGCGCGGGATCCCCTGTGCCATCGCCACGTAGGTCGGCAGCAGCGTGGGCGCCTCGTCGGTGCGGAAGAGCTCGCGCGCCGACGGCGCGGTGGCCGCGTGCTCGAAGCGGCCCTTCTCCCGATCGCGCACCGGGCCCTCCGGATAGTTGCTGAGCACGATGTCGTACGCCTCGCGGTGGTACTTCTGGATGGTCATCAGATCCCATCGGGCCTGCTGATCCAGCGCGTCGAACAGCGCCGCGCCGTCGCCTGCGTTCACCGCGGCCGCGAATCGTTGAAACGCCTCCTCGGGCGTCTTCGACTTGTGGCGGCAGCCCGCGGCCATGAGGCCGACCGCGAGCGGCAGAGCCAGGAGCGCGAACCCGCCCGAACCCAAGCGCAGCACCCTCCGCACATAGCGGAAACGCCACGCGAGGGCAAGTCACGGAACCCTTCGAGGGTTCCCGATTGATCGCGTGGGCGGAGCTCGGCTCTGCCGAGCGGAGCCCGTCGCGGGAGGGTACGGGAACCCTTCGAGGGTTCCCGTCTTGTGCTAGGCTCCCCACCCGACGCCGCGACTGACATGAGCGATACGGCCCCATCCGACCGAGCCGCGGGCGACGCGGCAGGCGTCGTCGACGAGTTCGCGCACATCCCGAGCTCCCGCGGGCGCCACCCGCTGGTGGCGGTGGCCGGCGCCGCGCTGGCGTTTTTCCTCGTGTTTCACGTCCGGTACGACCTGCGCTACGCACTCGCGTCGGGGGAGCCGTTCGACCTCGGCCGGGCCAGCGCCGTGTTCGGCGGCGGGCGCCAGGTGAGCGGGCTCGAGAACCGCTTCGTGCGCGTCACCGGGCTGCCCGATCGCGAGAGCGCGCTGCAGATCGACACCAAGGGGTCGTGGGTCTTCAGCCAGTTCTTCCGCTTGCTGGGGACCGACAACCGGCTCTTTCTCCACCGGCGCGAGAGCCCGCTGCCGGCCGGGTTGGCGGAGGCCGACGTGTTCGAGGGGCGGCTCATCCGCGTCGACGAGCTGCCGTTCGCCGCCTCGATCCGCAGCTACTTCGCCACCCACGTCGCCGCCACGCACTTCTTCACCCCCGGGGCGCTGGCGCAGGCGCTCGCCGCGCGTCACCCGGGCGCGCCGCTCACGGTCGCCGACACGAGCGGCGACGTGGTCTCGCTCGACGAGCGGGAGACGATCGGCATCGACGTCTCCGAGCGCGACCAGGTGAAGATCGGCCTGCCGCGCGAGCGCTTCCCGACCGAGGGGGCGGCCCGCGCCGCGCTCACCTCGCGTGGTGGCGAGATCCTGGGCGCGCTCGGCGCGGTGCGGGCCAAGCCGCTCACGGGAGCGCCCGAGGCGGGGCCGCTGTCGGCGACGCCCGAGGCGCCGCAGCGCTGGACCTTCGTGGTGCGGTTTCCGTCGGCCACGGCCCAGGCGGCGCTGGACGCCATCGGAAACCTCGATCGCGCGGTCGACATTCGCGACGCGCGGCAGACGGTCGACGTCAAGCTTGAGGACGTCTCCGCGCCGGGCGACGCGCGTGGGGGCCTGCTCGTCCGCCCGGGCCAGGGGGCGCAGCGCCGCCTCGAGCCGACCACCATCGCCGCCATCCACACGATGGCGCCGGTGGTGATCCCCGACGATGCGTACCTGCTGGTCGAGGGGGACGTCCCGCGTGAGCACCTCCCGACCGTGCTCATCGCGCTCATCCTCGTGATGTTCGGGGCGGTGAACCTGGTCGGCCTCGCCCGCGAGTTGGGGCGACCCTGATCTGCTAGATGACGCTCCGGATCTACGACACGCGCGCGGCGCGGAAAGTCCCGTTCGAGCCGCTCACGCCCGGCCGGGTCGGGATGTACTCGTGCGGGATCACCGTCTACGATCTCTGCCACGTCGGCCACGCGCGGATGATGGTGGCGTTCGACGTGATCGCGCGTCACCTGCGCGCCTCGGGCTTCGCGGTCAACTACGTCCGCAATGTCACCGACGTCGACGACAAGATCATCCGCAAGGCGGAGGCGGAGAAGCGCACCGCGGCCGAGGTGGCGTGCGAGTTCACCGACAAGATGAACGAGGACCTGCGCGCGCTCGGCGTGCTGCGGGCCGACCAGGAGCCGCACGCGACCGAGCACATCGCCGAGGTCATCGAGATCATCGAGCGGCTCGAGAAGAAGAACCTCGCCTACGCGGCGGCCGGCGACGTCTACTACGCGGTCCCCGGCTTCGCGCACTACGGCCAGCTCTCTAAACAGCACATCGACGATCTGCGCTCGGGGGCGCGCATCGAGGTCGACGAGCACAAGCACAACCCGCTCGACTTCGCGCTCTGGAAGGGAGCCAAGCCGGGCGAGCCGTTCTGGCCGAGCCCCTGGGGCAACGGCCGCCCCGGCTGGCACATCGAGTGCTCGGCGATGGCCCACCGCTACCTCGGCGAGCAGTTCGACATCCACGGCGGCGGCGCCGACCTCATCTTCCCGCACCACGAGAACGAGATCGCCCAGTCGGAAGGCGCCTTCGGCGACGGCCAGTTCGCGCGCCACTGGATCCACTCCGGGATGGTGAACTTCGGCGGCGAGAAGATGTCGAAATCGCTCGGCAACTTCGTGACCATCCGCAAGGTCGCCGAGACGTACGACCTCGAGGCGCTGCGCCTGCACCTCATCGGGGTCCACTACCGGAGTCCGGTCGCCTTCACCATCGCCCACGACGACAAGGGGCACGCCCGCTACCCGGAGATCGACGAGGCCGAGTCACGGCTCGCCTACTACTACCGGACGATCGACCGGCTGGCCGCGGCGCCCGGCGAGGACGACGGCGGCGCGGTGGCGCCCCCCGCCGACAAGACGATTGCCTCTTTCAATGACGCGATGGACGACGACTTCAACACCGCGGCGGCGCTCGGCCACCTCTCGGAGGCGTTCCTGCTGGCGAACAAGCTGCTCGACGAGCCGGGCGGCGTCGCCAAGGACGTCCGCCGCCGGACGCTGGCCCGGTTACGAAAGGATCTCGCCACCTGCGGCGCGACGCTGGGGATCTTCCAGCGCCCCCCGGCGGCGTTCCTGGATGCTTACCGGCTGCGGCTCTGCGGGCGGCGCGGGCTCGATCCGGCCGCCGTCGAGACGCGCATCGCCGAGCGCGCCGCCGCCCGAAAAGCCAAGGACTTCGCGCGGGCCGACGAGCTCCGCCGCGCGCTCCAGGAGACGGGCGTCGAGCTGATGGACACCCCCGGCGGCACCAGCTGGCGGGTGGTAGAGCCACGCTGAAGCGCGTAGGGCGGCCGGACTAGGGTTCGGAGTCGTCGGCGTCCGGACCGTCGTCGGCCAGCACGCCGTTGCCGGCGTTGCTGTTCACGCGCTCGCGCAACTCCTTGCCGACCTTGAAGAAGGCGAGCCGCTTCGGGCGGACGCGGACCGCCTCGCCGGTGCGGGGGTTACGTCCTTGATATTCCTTGTACGAACGAATGGAAAAGCTGCCGAACCCCCGGATCTCGATCCCCTCGCCGCGGCAGAGGGCGTCGACCATCGAATCGAACATCTGGCAGATCAGCAGCTCGGCGCGACCATGCGGCAGCTTGGCCCGCTCGGCGATGAGATCGATGAGATCCGCCTTGGTCATGACCCTCTGCGGGACACTGTACCCGGAACTTGCCGAGGAAGTCAAAGGTTACAGCCAGTTACGGTCTGCAGGGTGATCCGTCGCGCTCTGCACTGCGCTTTTGCGTTCATCAGCCGAGGACGGTCGCGCCGCCCAGATAGGGGCGCAGCGCCGCCGGCACATCGATCCGACCGTCGGCGCGCTGGTAGGTCTCGAGGACGCCGATGAGCGTCCGGGGCAACGCCAGCCCCGACCCGTTCAGGGTGTGGACGAAGCGCGCTTTTTCCTTTCCACCTTGCCCAGCCGCCGGCTTGAACCGGATCCGGGCCCGGCGGGCCTGGAAGTCCCCGAAGTTGGAGCAGGAGCTGACCTCCAGCCACTCGTTGCAGCCGGGGGCCCACAGCTCGAGGTCGAACTTGGCCATCGCCGAGAACGACAGATCGCCCGTGCACATTTGCACCACGCGATAGGGGAGCTCCAGCGCCTGGAGGACGTCCTCCGCGTCCGAAAGGAGCTTGGTCAGCTCATCCATGGAGGTCTCCGGGTGGACGAACTTCACCAGCTCCACCTTGTCGAACTGGTGGCCGCGCTTGATGCCCCGGGTGTCGCGGCCGGCCGCCATCTGCTCGCGGCGGAAGCAGGCGGTGAAGGCGACGTGGCGGATCGGCAGGCGCGCGTCGTCGACGATCTCCTCGCGATAGAGATTGGTGACCGGGACCTCCGCCGTCGGGATGAACCAGAAGTCCTCCTCGGCGTCGCGATAGAGGTTCTCGCCGAATTTCGGGAGGTTGCCGGTGCCGACCAGGCACTCGCGGCGGACCATGTAGGGCGGGTAGATCTCGACGTAGCCGTGCTTCTGCGTGTGCAGATCGAGCATGAAGGTGATGAGCGCGCGCTGCAGCCGGGCGCCCCACCCCTTGAGCACGTAGAAGCGCGAGCCGGAGATCTTCACGCCCCGCTCGAAGTCGATGATGTCGAGCGCGGTGCCGAGGTCCCAGTGTGGCTTGGGGGCGAAGTCGTAGGTCTTCTTGCTGCCCTCCTCGCGCACGACCTTGTTCTCGCTGTCGTCCTTGCCGACCGGGACGGACGGGTGCGGCAGGTTGGGGAGCTCCAGCAAGAGCTCCTCGAGCTTGGCCTCCGCGGCGGCCAGCTCGGCGGCCTTCCCCTCGATGTCGCGCTTGAGCGCGGAGCTGTCGCCAGGGCCTTGTCGCGCTCGGGGCCGGCGGGGACGCGGCCGATCTCCTTGGAGATCTTGTTCTGCGCGGCCTGCAGCGTCTGCGACTCGTTCTTGAGATCGCGCACGCGGGCGTCGGCGGCGATGACGCCGTCGAGATCGATCGGCGCGCCGAGCCGTGCGTAGGCCTGCCGGACCTCGTCGGGGGTTTCACGCAACAAGCGAATGTCGATCACGGCGCGGGAGCATAAGCGACCGGGCGCCCGGGTCAAAGCGCCGCGCCAGGCGGGCCTGGCCGGGGTCACCGCCAGGCGTGGACCAGCGACAGCGATCCGCCGACGCCGGCCTGCTCGTTTCGTCCGAACGAGGAAGCCATGACGTCGCCGTAGAGCGAAGCCGACAGGCGCCAGTCGACGGCGACCGGCCAGAGTCCGGTGGTGCCCACGGTGGTGAGCCGGAGGTCGCTTGGGCCCGAGGTTGGGACGCTGACGGTGGTGTCTCCACGTTCCAGGAAGTTGATGTAGAGCGCGACGCCCGCCTCGTTTTCGAACACGTAGCCGGCGACAGCCAGCGCGGTCAGCTGCAGCGGGTACGACGTCGTGATCGGGGTCATCGGCGGTGCGCCCGCCGGGCTGGGGGGCGTCACGGTGCTGCTGCCGCTATAGGTCACCCATAGGTTCAGCGCGCCGTAGAGGGGGCCGTGCACCTTCTCGATGTCGACCCCCAGCGAGGCGTTGAAGGTGCCGGTGCCGGTGGCGTCGGTGGCGGCCGGGTTCGTGCCGTCGCCGACCGCCTTGCCGGTCGGGAAGACGACGCCGCCGAGGAGTGCGAAACCGGGCCAGTACATCATCTCGGCCGCCAGCTTGAAGTCATAGCGGGCGTTCAAGGCCAGATCACCGATGCCGCTCCCCCAAGCGTCGCCGCCCGATCCCGTCCTGTGCGTCTCGACATACGGAAGGACGACCCCGACCTGCGCGCGGCGGGCCAGGCGGAACGAGGCCGCTAGGTCCTGCTCGACGTCCTGCTCGGACGACGTCGAGGTGGAGACATACGTCCCGTCGGGCAGGAACGACCCCATGTCGCTGCGCACCCGCGTTTGCAGCCCGACGGCGTAGTCGTCCGGCGGCGCGAGGCGCACGGGGCTCACCAGCGCGCCCCCGCGCAGCAGGCCTGCGCCGCCGCCGGCGTCGCGCGCGCCGCCATCGCCACGAACAGCGCGACGGCGCCGCCGGCGCGCTAAGGCACGTCGACCGTCGGCTCGGCCGAGTCATCGAGTGGTTCCTGCGCTGCCTGCGTCGCCCGCGCTGCCTGCGTCGCCGCCACACGCGAGATGGCGGTTATCAGCTCCCAGTGGCCGGCCATGAAGAAGTCGAGCGGCGTCGCGACGTAGATTCCGGGCGCGATCTCCGAGACGGTCGGCGCGACGGAGGCGCCGTGCCCGTGGGCCGGCATGAAGGGGACGATCGTCAGCGCCAGCCCGGTGACCGGCGCGCCGCTGGCGTCGCTGATCGCCAGCTGGGTGGCGTCGTAGCCGACGGTCGGTTGCACGGGCGACCACCAGACGTCGATGCTGAGCTGCCCCGACGCTGACGCCACGGTCAGCGCCGGGGCGCCCGGGAAGACCAGCGCGGGCGCGGTCGGCTCCGCCGCCTGGCCGCCGCAGCCGGCGGCGGCGAGCGCGACGGCGGCGACGGAAAGCAGCAGCGCGCGACGCCCGTCCATGGGCGTGACTCTGGACGCGGGCGCCGCCCGTCGGGAATGCGAAAAAAATACGCACCGCGCGGCGTGCATTTTCTTCGTTACGTTCGCTCGATGACGCGGGCGCGCTTCACCGCGGCGCCGCGGCACGCTATCTAGAAGGCCGATGAGCGCCGCGCAGATTGCCGTGCTGAGCGCGCTCATGGTGGCGACCGGCGCGCTGGGCGCGATCACCGGCGGGAACTCGCTCATCAACGTGCCGCTCATGATCATGGTCGGGATGAGCCCGCGCCAGGCGGTGGCGACGAACATCTTCGCGGTCATCTTCATGACCGTCTCCGCCAGCGCGCGGTTCGCCCGCGCCTGGCGGCCGCACGCGGGCCTGCTGCTGCCGCTCGGCATCCTGACCGTCATCACCTCGGCCCTGGGCGCGCACCTCGCCGTCAAGCTGCCCGAGCACGTGGTCAAGCTGGTGATCGGCGTGTCGATGGCCGCGCTGGTGGTCTTCATCGCGCTGCCACCGCAAGAGCGCCGGGCCGGCGGCGCCCACCCCGGCGCGGCGGATGGTCGGCTATCTCGGCACGACGCTGCTCGGGGTCTACGGCGGCTTCTTCTCGGGCGGCTACACGACGCTCATGACCGTCCTTTGCACCGTCTGCTTCGGCCTGACGATGATGGAGTCGGTGGCCCTCACCAAGCCGGTCAACCTGCTCTCCAATGCGGCGGCCTCGGTGGTCTTCTTCGCCGGCGGCCTCATCGATCTGCGCGTCGGCGTGCCGCTCGCCGCCGCGAACCTGGTGGGTGGCTGGCTGGGCGCGCACGCCGCGCTCAAGGGCGGCGACCGGTTCGTACGCGTGCTTTTCCTGGTCACCGTCGCCGGACTGGCCGCGAAGCTGCTCGTCTGGGACGTGATCCTGCGTCGCTGAGGCCGGCTCAGCGGCGGAGCAGCGCCGGCAGCAGCGCGGCGCCGGCGGCGGCGGCCAGGATCGTTCCGCCGACGTGGCCGAGCACGACGTGGGCGGTCTCGGCGTAGGGGCAGATGAAGTGGAGGACCAAGCCGCCGATGGCGCCGCCGGCCGCGCCGAGCGCCATCCCCAACCGCGCGCGTCCCACCGGCGCGAGGCGTCGCAGCGCGAACAGGCCGACGAGCAGAAACGGCGCCGCGATCTCCAGGACGAAGCTGGCGCAGTGGACGCACGACTGGAGCAACGTCAGGTGCGCGTCTTCCGGGCGAAGGCTCACGCCGGGAACGTGGAGGGTGGCGAACAGCGTGAAGACGAGCAGACCGCCGAGGGCGACGCTGCCGACGCGCGAGGCGTTCCCGGGCGCCGGGAGGACGTCGCCTCGCCGCGGGACCAGCGCCGCGGTCAGCGAGGCGGCGAACGCGGCGGCCCAGAGAAGGGCCGCGGCGATCACCCAGCCGAGCGGCAGCGCGCCCAGATCCGGTCGGTACCGTGGTGCGCGAGCACGCCGACCGGCCAGACCAGCCCGACCAGCGCGACCAGCGCGAGCGCGCCGAACCGCGAGCGCGTGCGGACCGGCTGCATCCCCTGGATCGCGCTTCAGGAGATCGCCGAAGGGGGCGGGGCGTCGACCCGGCCGGGCGGCAGCGCGCGCTCGTCGAGGTCGTTGACGCTCACGACGTCGCCTTCTGGCCCGACCCGGCCGCGGCTCCGCTGCGGCGGCGCCGGGCCTGGCCAGCCTCTCGCGGAGGGTCAGGTAGGCGCGGTGGGCGCGCTGCTTGATCGCGCCCGGCGTCGTCCCGGCGATCATCGCCGCCTCCGTCGTCGAGCGGCCGTGAACCTTGGTGAGCAGCAGCGCCTGGCGCTGGTTCTCGGGGAGCTGCTCGAGCGCGGCCAGCGCGCCGGCGGTCGCGGCGGAGTCGGGCCGGGCCGCCTCGTCCTGCCCGGCCTCGACCGGCACGCCGGTCAGATCGGCGGCCGGCTCGGCCTGCAGCGTTCCGTCCTTGGTCAGCTGCACGCGGTTGCGCTTCCGCTTGCGGACATCATCGAGAAATGTCCGGTGGGCGATGGTGTACATCCAGGGGATCGGGTTGGCGCCCAGCACGTACGTCGAACGGGCCTCGTGCACCTTGAGGAACGTGACCTGCAGGATGTCCTCGGCCGCGGCCTTGTCGCGCAGCAGGCCGAAAAGATACGCCAGGAGACGCGGCGCCATCAGCGCGTAGAGGCGCTGGAACGCCGCCGCCTCGCCGCGGCAGTAGCGCGCCATGACACGGGCGGCCTCGGTCGCCTCAGGATCCACGCCCGGTCTCCACTCGGCCATTAGATAGACCGTCGCAGGCCCGACCACAACGCCCCCCGGGCGCTTCGATTCAGGAAACCGTGCCTCGCGCGCGGCCGGCGCTTGCGATCCGCGCGCAACGTCTGAAGGGCGGCGCCCATGAGGTCTCCGACCGGGGTCAGGAGGCGCTGACGTCGCCGCGGCGGTGCCGCACCCGGCCGATGAGGGCGTCGACCGAGAGGGGCCCGGCTCCGGCCAGCGCGAGCCAGATGAAGAAGACGAGGTAGCTCCACTCCTCGAAGCCGACCAGCGCGGTCAGGCCGGTGATGTCGCCGCGCTTGGCGGTCAGGATGGCGATCACCATCGTGAACCCCAGCGGCAGGGCCGCCAGGCGCGTTCCGAGGCCGAGCAGGATCGCCAGGCCGCCAAAGAATTCGGTCGCGGCGGTCAGGCGGGCGTTGAACCCAGGCGCCGGGATGTGCAGCGACGCGAAGAAGTCGGTCACGTCGGGGAGCGAGTGCAGCTTCCCCCAGCCGGTCCCGATGAAGACCAGGCCGACGGTCAGGCGGGCCAGCGTCGGGCCCAGGAACGAAACCCGATCCGCGGTGTGGCGCAGCCGGTCCAGCGAGGCGTTCACGAAGCTCGGCGTCATGGCGATCCCTCCCGCCGCTCCTACGCCGGCCGCGCGGTCGGGTTACGCCGCAATCGGGCGAGAGCCAGAGCGGTATGCTTTCGCGGTGATCCGGACCAAACGCTGGAACGATCCGGCCGAGCCGGACGACGGCTTCCGGCTGCTGGTCTGCCGGATCCGGCCGCGTGGCGTCTCCAAGCAGAAGGAGACCTGGGATGACTGGTGGCCCGACCTCGGGCCCAGCCGCGCGCTGCTCGACGAGTTTCACGGCAAGCGCGGCGCCCCGATCTCGTGGGAGAGCTACGCCGCGCGCTACCTGGCGGAGATGGGCGGCGCGCAGCAGCTCTGGCGGATTCGCGATCTCGCGCGGCGCGCGGCGGCGGGCGAGGCGATCACGCTGCTCTGCTCGTCCGCCTGCCGCGACCCGGACCATTGCCACCGGACGCTGCTCGCGCGACTGGTCGCGGGAAAGCCCCCTCGCCGGCGCGCCGCGGGTGATTAACTTCGCGACCGAGGGCGGCGCTCGTTGCGGCGGCGCCGCAAAGGGTACGGGGTGACAGCGGGGCCGTGGACGGCCCGGGCTGCCGGAGTAAGATCCGGCGAGGATGGAACAGCCAGCCGGGCCGGTCCACGGCTTTTATGCGACGGCGTTCGTCGAGAACCTGTCGCTCAAGGATCTCGCCGCCGCCTATCCCGAGGCCCGTCGGCGTGCGCACGAGCTCTTCTACCGGCTGGAGCGACGGGCGCGGTGTTCATCTATCCGTTCGGCGCCATCGTGTTCCGCGACCTGCCGGTCGGCCGCGCGCGACCGCGAGCTCGAGCGGCTGCGCGCGCGCGCGGCCCGGCCTCACGGCGGCGACGGTGGTCGAGGAGCTGACCGTTCGCGAGGATCCCGGGCGGCCGCCGGACGTGGCCGACGGCGTGCTGACGCTCGACCAGCTGACGCCCGAGCGCGCCAGCGTCGTCGCGCTGACCGTCGCGCAGAGCGCGGCGATGGAGTACTACGAGCGGATCGTCGACGAGATGTTCGCCCGCACCGACCAGCTGGTGCAGCGGCTGGAGAAGGAGGGGACGGTGTCGCTGCGGACGCGGCCGCAGCACCGCTTCATCGGCGCCGCCATCTCGACGCGCAACGAGGTGCTCACGATCCTGCACCTGCTCGACAAGCCGGACGAGGCCTGGGACGACGCCGGGATGAACCTGATCTACGACGAGCTGCGCGCGGAGTTCGATCTGGTCGACCGCTACCAGGCGCTGGAGCTGAAGCTGCGCAGCGTGCAGGAGGCGCTGGAGCTGGTGCTGGACGTCGCGCGCGATCGACGGCTCGTCCTGCTCGAGGGGGCGGTGGTCGTGCTGATCGTGCTCGAGATCGTGCTGACGTTCTTCCGCCTGCGCTAGCCCGTGCAGGCGAGCGCAGCGCGGCTCCGCCGCGCGCGGGGCGCCCGCGCAGGTCCGCCCTTTGCGGGGTGGGTTGCAGCGGGGGGGGCCCGGGGGACGCGAGCGGCAGCGAGCCGTCCCCCGTAGAACTAAATCGGCGAGGTGTACGGAAGCTTGACCGAGAAGGCGACTGCGTAGTTCGGCTGCGCCACGCCGGTCAGCGGACCGACGAACGGATCGGAGTCGCGCAGCTGTCCCCAGCGGAGCGTCGTGTTGAGGTAGGTGTAGCCGTTCGGCTGCAGCGTCTGGGTGATCCCGCTGCCGGCCGAGTAGGCGTAGGCGACGCTGGCGTAGCCGCCCTCGATGGTGTCGGCGCAGGTGATCTCGACGGTGTCCATCGCCGCGCCGGTGATGGCGACCGAGACGATCGTCTCGGGGGCGCTGGTCAGCTGCACCTCGAATCCGCGACCGTTCACCCAGGCGGGATTCACGCCCTGTGGCGCCACGATCCCGTCGTCCCAGGCGAGCGGCCCGACGGGAACGTTGAAACGCACGCTGATGACGTTGCCGCTGGCCGTGGCGCTCACCGGTTGCAGCGGCTGCCACCCGTCGCCGAGCACGACGGCATGGAAATAGACCTCGCCGTACTTCTCGCCCAGCCGATCGTAGCCGTCCGTGGTCAGGTGAACGCCGTCGGAGAAGTAGGGGTACTGGTACTTGGGCCCGGCGCAGATGACCAGGCCCGGGTGATCGAGTCCGACCTGCCATTCGGCCAGCGTCGAGATCGAGCCCATCCCGAGGGCGGCGGGGAGCGTGTTCGGGACCGAGTTCTGCTGCGAGACCAGCAGCAGGACCGGCTCCGTCTGGCCCGTCACCGCCTGGACGTCGCTCGTATAGTCCTGCTGCATCTGCGCCAGCTCGGTCTCGTAGCTGGTGTTGCCCGAGTCGGCCTCGCCGTGGGTGATGACCACGGCGCCGACCCCGTAGCTCTTCCCCGCCGCGGTCGCCAGGTTGTGGATCGCCTGCACCTCGAACATCGACGCCGCATAGGCGCGTCCCTCGGTGCCGTCGTCGACGGCGCCCTTCTGCAGATACTGCATCGCCTTGCCAGATTCGCCGACCACCGTGTGGGCGGTGACGTAGTCGGCGCCGCCGGCCGCCTGGTAGAGCGCCGTGATCGCGTCGGCCATCGCCGTGTGCGGCGTCTCGCCGAAGATGTTGACCGGCCACTCGAGCGTGCCCGTCGACAGCGCCCGGATCGGCTCGACGAGGGGGACCATCGACAGCTCGCTGCTGGTCGGATCCGGAATCGGCGGAGCGGTCAGCGTGCCGAGCGACAGCTTGAGGTTGTTGAACATCGGCGTCCTCGCCGCCGGCGTTTCGGGGTTCCCCATCACGCCGACCGAGAGGCTCTGTCCGGTGCCGATGACGCCCGCCCAGTCCCAGGCCGGCGCCGGCAGCTTCGGCTTTGGGGGTTCCGACGTCCCGCCACTGCAGGCGATTTCCGCGGAACCGGCAAGATAGATAACGATACCAAGCAGGGGTTTCTTCATGTTTTGGCCGGCCGCGAGATTACAACAAACCGGCCGGAATCGTAAGCGGGCGATCGCTCGTCGCGGGTCAGTAATCCGGGCCGTCCGCGCCGACCTTGGTGTCGAGGGTGAGCGGGAGCTCGTAGGGGGCGGGGGCGTAGAGAAAACGGTACTTGGCGTAGAGGCTGGTGACCCGCTTGACGTACTCGCGCGTCTGGGCGAAGGCGACCAGCTCGACGAACTCGTCGGTGGGGTGTCCGGCGTGCTGCGTGCACCAGCGGGCCATCGCGCGCGGGCCGGCGTTGTAGGCGCCGGCCGCCAGCGGCACCTCGCCGCCGAACTTCTTGTAGAGCGCGCCGATGTAGAGCGCGCCCAGCCGGATGTTCACCTCCGGGTCGTAGAGCAGGTCCGGGTAGAACGCTTGCCCGGCCTTCTCGGCGACGCGCGCGCTGGTCGGCGGGATCATCTGCAAGAGGCCGCGCGCGTCGGCGTAGGAGACGTCGTGGGGGTCGAACCCCGACTCCTTGCGCATGATCGCGTAGAGGTAGAGCTCGGGGTTGCCGGCCGGCGGGCCGTAGCGATCGACGAGCGGCGCGTACGCGCGCGGGAAGGCCGCCTCCCAGAACGCGCGCACGCCGTCGTCGGCGTGAGGATCGGCCCCCAGCGCGCCGGCGTCGTGCGACTCGACGAAGTGGTAGGCGCGGTGGAAGTCGCCGGCCCGGCGGTAGAGCCCCAGCAGCCAGCCGGCCGCCTTCTCGCCGCCTGCCCGCTGCAGGACCCCCTTCTCGTCGCGCTCGATCTCCGCGCCCGCCTCGTCGTCCATGCCGGCGTCGGCCAGCTCGAGGGCGCGCGCCACAATCGGATCGCGCGCCTCCTTGCCAGGGGCCGCGCCCTCCGTCTTCCGGACCGGGAGCGCGACCGGCTCCGGCTGGCCCGCTTCCTTGAGACGCGCCCGGGCCAGGAGGCCGTAGAACGACAGCGGCGCCCGGCGGGCCAGCACGCGGTACCCGTCGAGCGCCTCCGCCTTCAACTCCTTCGGCCCGAGCTTGTCGCGGAACCGCGCCCGCCAGTAGGCGACTCTGTCGCCGCGCTCGGCGTCGGTGATGCCGGTGGCGGGCGTTCGCGCGTAGCGTTCCAGTGCGGCGTTCGCCGCGGCGGCGTCGCCGAGCAGGAAGTGCGCAAAGGCGAGGCACCAGGCGGCGTCGTCGGCGAAGGCGCTGCCGCCGAAGTGGTCGAGCGTCGCCTGCAGGCCCGGCAGGCTCTCCTTGAAGCGGCCCCGGTTGTAGTCGAGCCAGCCCGCACAGGTACTGCGCCTCGGCGGCGAAGCGCGAGTGTGGGAACTCGGCGATCACCTTGTGATAGCCCGCGATCGCCTCGTCGTCGCGATCGACGCGCGAAAGGGCGCGGGCGCCGTGGAACGCCGCCGACGCCGCCTTGTCGCCCGAAAGATGCGGGACGGTCGCCAGCAAGAGCTCGCCCGCCTTGGCGTAGTCGCGCCGCATGTGGAACTTGGTCATCCCGATCTGGTAGTCGCGCTCGGCCGCCTGGTCTGGCGGCAGGTTCCCTGGCAGCGCCGCGAGCTCCGCCAGCGCCTCGTCCCAGTGCCGGTCCTTGGTCAGCGATTCGGCGCGCCGGAGGCGGTCGGGGACGGAGAGGTTTCCCGCCGCCATGGGGGGCGGCGCCGCCGCCGTCGTACCCTTCGCGGCCTGGGCGGGCGCGCCGGTCCGGCGGAGCGCCTCGTCGGCCAGCGGGTGGGCGGGGAACTCGCGCGCGATCGCCAGGAGCTGCTTCTGCGCGCCCGCCGGATCCCGGGCGGTGGCCTCCTCGGCGATCCTGAACCGTGCCAGCGCGACGTCGCCCGTGGTCGGCGTCGCCTTCTTCACCAGGCGTGCGTAGGCCTTGGCCGCCCCGGCGCGATCCCCCTCCATCCAGAGGCAGTCGGCGATCCGGAACGGCGCCATCGCCGCCGGTCGCCCGCCGTGCCCCTTGGCGGCCCGCTCGAACGCCGCGCGCGCGGCCCGGTAGTCGCCATCGTAGAACTCGCTCTCGCCGAGCAGGAACGCCGCCCAGTCGTCGTTGCGGACCTTCTCGCCGAGGGCCGTCCGCAACGCCTTCGCGGCGTCACGGTAATTGCCGGCGCGGTAGGCGGCGAACCCGCGCCCGAGGTTCGAGGTCGCCGGCATCTTTGGATAGTCCGCCGGGGCGGCGTGCGCCGCCCAGAGCGCGATCGCAAGGCCGATGCGCAGCACGCCGTCATATTACCCGACACCTCCGCAACTGCCGCCCCCGGCGGCCCGATGACGTGATACAAGGAGGACGCGATGGGAAGCGTCAACAAGGTCATCCTGATCGGAAATCTGGGGGCGGATCCGGAGCTCAAGTACACCCCCTCGCAGCGGCCGCTGTGCAACCTGCGGATCGCCACCACCGAGGTCTACAAGGACAAGTCGGGCCAGCGGCAAGAGAAGACCGAGTGGCACCGGGTGACGGTGTGGGGCGATCAGGCCGAGAACTGCAACAAGTACCTGGCCAAGGGGCGCTCGGTCTACGTCGAGGGGCGCCTGCAGACCCGGACGTACGACAAGGACGGGCAGAAGCATTACGCGACCGACGTCGTGGCCGATCGGGTCGTCTTTCTCGGCAGCGGTGGTGGCGGCGAGGGTCGCGCTGGCGGCGAAGGGCGCGGGAAACCCGGTGGCTTCAGCGGACGCAGCGACTCAGGTCCCGCCGACGAGCCGGGCGAGAGCTCTCCGCCCGCGTCCGACGACGACATTCCTTTTTGACCGCCGCGCCTCGGGTCGTGAGACTCGCCGTCAGGTAATCGTGATCATGCCGGTGGCGCAGGTGTAGAGGAACTGAAAGTCGGTGTAGGTCACGCTCTGCAGGTTGTTGCAGGCGTCGCCGTTGAGGATGATGGCGGTCTTGGTGGGGTCCGTGTACGACCAGCCGTTGGTGGCGTCCTGCATGATCTCGATTGTGCTGCCGGAGGCGTCCTTGGCGGACACCGCCACCTTGTCGAGCATGCCGCTCACGCCGGTCAGCGGAATGGTGCAGGAGACGGTCTTCGCGATGATCTGCGCGAAAACGGTCTCCAGACCGGCTGTGTCGGTGACGGCGTAGTACTGAGTCGCCGCGCCGGTCTGGGCCTCGCCGCCGTTCACCGCCATCGCGTTGAGCGCGTTGGTCGCCGCGGCGTCGGTGCTGGTCGCGATCCCGACGACGAAGGTCGGGAACCCGGCGGTCAGGGCGGCCGTCACCGCGCTCTCCGCGCCGGTCGCGTCGCTCGTCCCGATGCTGGCGGCCCCCTGGGCGCAGTTGGGCTCGCCGTCGGTGGCCAAGAGCAGGTACTTGGGATTCGGGTCAGTCAGCCCATTCATGTACTGAACGGCGCTGTTCATCACCGCGGCCGTCGGCGTGCCGGGCATCCCGGTGAACACCACGCCGCTTATCGCCGCCTGGATCAGCGGATAGCTGGTGACCGGCGTGATCGGGACGACCGGCGCGGTCGCCGCGCCGCAGGTCGCCGCCTCGT
Organism: uncultured Pseudomonadota bacterium; assembly: GCA_963725905.1. GTDB lineage: Bacteria > Myxococcota_A > Polyangia > Fen-1088 > Fen-1088 > JADGRB01. The sequence goes on from CAVSAG010000001.1 coordinate 30,377, forward strand.
CGCCAAGCCAGATGAGGCCCCAGTTGACCTTGGTCTGGGTTTGTCCGACGACCTGGTTGAGGGCCGTCGTGACTTGTGACCACTTCGAGGTGGCGCCGCAGTTGCCATTCCCCTGTATCGTCCCGCCGTCGCAAGCCTGATCGTTCGAGTTGTCGGTCATCGAGAGCGACCGGTCCTGGACGATCAAGATGTCGGGCGCCAGGGGCATCACCGAGACGCTCGACTGGCCGCAGGTCGTTGGCGCCATGTCGACGAAGCCGACGTCGCCGCCGTCGCCCCCGCTGCCGAAGAAACCGGACCCACCCGATCCGCTGCTGGTCGTTCCGCCGCTCCCGTTGCCGCCGCTCCCGTTGCCGCCGCTCCCGTTGCCGCCGCTCCCGTTGCGGCTGCCGCCGCTGCCCCCTTTTCCGCTGCTGCCGCTTCCGCCACCGCTGCCCACGCCGGCGTCGGTTCCACTCGAGCCGCCGCGGGCCAGCTGTCCCGACGTACCCGCGAACCCGCAACCGCTCAGAAGGCCAGCAACGAGGAACCCGACAACCAGTCTATTCCGACGCATCGACCGACCTCCTGGACCCGTGGGGCTGTTCGAGAGCTCGGCGCAGTCACCGTTGCCGTGCTCGCGACGTCCGGCAGGTAAACCCGACGTGACAGACATGGTGCGTGTCGCGGAAATCCATCACTCAAACTGCACGAAACCCGGCTTTTTTGCCTCTCGGACCGCGCGCGTCGACGGCAGTCTAGGACTCCGGGAAATGTCAGTCGGGGAAGGGGGCGCCGAAATCAGGGCGCTGCCCGCGATCCAGGACCCAATCGTAGATCTGCGCCAGCTGCTTGGCCTTGCCGGCCCAGGTGAACCAGCGTTCGACACGCGCCCGTGCCCTGACGGCCTTGGCGGCGATCTCGTCCGGGCGCTGAACCAGCACCTCGAACTGGGCGCGCAACGCAGCCACGATCGAGGGTCGAGGGCCGAGCGGAACGAGATAGCCGGTCGCGGGCGTCACCAGCTCGGCCGGTCCGGCATAGTCGATCACCACCGGAACGACGCCGGCGGCCATGGCTTCGAGCGCGGCGCCGCCGCCGAACTCGCGAATGCTCGGGAAGCCCAGCACGTGCGACTGTCCGAGCCGCTCCATCACCCCCCGGCGATCGAGCCAGCCCGCGAACGTCACCCCCGCCGCCAACCGGCGCTCGGCAATCAGTCTCTCCAGGTTCTGCTTCTCGGGACCGTCGCCGACGATCTCGAGCTTCAGCTTGCCGGCCTCGATCAACTCGGCGCAGGCTTCGACCAGCATGTCGACGCCCTTGAGCGGCACCAGCCGGCCGACGAAGATGACCCGCAGCGGAGAGGGCGGTGGGCGCACCGGCGCGCCAGCGCTGTCGTCGAGCGCGATGGCGTTCTCGGGGATGTAGATCGTCTTGCCGTCCCAGCGCGCGCCCAGCTGCTGCCAGGTGATGCGCGAGCCGACGATGATGGCGGCGGCCGAGTCGCGTGTGCTTCGGTATCCCGGCAGGAGGCGATAGGCATCGCGCAGGTGGGAGAGCCATTCCTTCTCCTGCCGCCTGGCCTGCTCGAACCCCTTGGGCCAGGGGACGCCGCCGTTGAGCGGCCCCACGACAAACGGGACACCAATGCGCTTCAATCGCCGGGCGATGGGGCTCGGCATGGCGGGGGAAAGCGGCGTCACGCGATGGACGATGTCCCACCGGCCGGCGCGGAGCTCGGAGGCGAAGCGCTTCCACAGCAGGTGCTCGAACCAGTAGTAAGACGGAATCGACAGGGCCGTCACCACGGTCCACGCAACGTCCGCCGAGCCGCGCACTCGCTGCGTCAGCTTCCACAGATGCGAGGCGAAGGCCTCGGTGTCGAGCACGGTGAAGTCCCGCCCGTGCACCCAGCCTGCGCGTTCGATCGCCCCGCGGTTGCGTTGCTGGGTCACCAGGTGGACGTCGGCGACCTGCCGAAGCGCCGTGGCAATCGACCAGCCGACCAGCGGCACGCTGACCCACTCCGGGTTGGCAGCTTCGGCGATGACCAGGACGCGCGGCGGCCGGCTGCTCATCGCGCGCGGTAACGTCGCACAGGCAGGAGACCCTGACAAGGCGTCGCACGCCGACGGTTGGCAGGTTTTACCTCGTGGTTTCGCACCGTTGGCCCGGGAGCGGTCGGGAGCTGATCGGGAGCCACAATCGCCATATTCGCCACACACAATCGGTAGATTCCCGGCTTTCCCCGGGGTTTTCTCCAGCCGAGCTATCGAAGTGCCGATAACTCCGATAAAATCGTATGTTGGTGGTTCGTCGGCTCGTTGCGGCTACGGCGCTCCTGGCGCCGCTTTTGGTTCCGGCGCTGGTCGGCGGGAGTGATGCACCCCGGGTCCGCCGCGCCAGATCGCTGGCGCCGGTTGCCGCGCCGTTCGGGACCTACGCGACCGAGCTTCCGCCCGAGGAGCCGCTGGCCATCGCGTCGCCGGGGCACGGCCCGCACGTCGCGTTCCACGCCGCGACCGAGCCGCGCAAGCTGCTGCTGTCGTTCGATGACGGCCCCGACCTGCGCGGCACACCGCTCATCCTCGACGAGCTCGACCGCCGCGGGCTGAAGGCGATCTTCTTCGTCACCGGCTGGCGGCTCAAGGGGGATCGGCCGGAGGACATCGCGCGGCGCGATCTGGTCCGCAAGATCGCGGCGCATGGGCACCTGGTCGCCAATCACACGATGAGCCACCACGACCTCTGCCAGAACCCGACCGAGCAGGCCGAGGAGATCGACGCCAACGCCGAGCTCATCACCGAGACGACCGGCGTGCGTCCGTTTCTCTTTCGCTCGCCGTACGGCGCGTTCTGCCACAGCCTGGAGGCGGCGCTGAACGCGCGCGGGCTGACCGACGTCGGCTGGAACCTCGACCCGCAAGATTGGAAAATCGAGCGCGACGAGGAGGCGGTCGTGAGCTACCTGACGACCACGCTCGGCGGCCTCAAGGGGCGCGGCATTCTGCTCATGCACGACACGCACCTCGCGTCGGTCTACGCGCTGCCGCGGGTGCTCGAGTGGCTGGCCCGGCAGAGCGCGCGGGACAAGCGCGAGGGACGGCAGCCGATCCAGATCGTCGACTACCGCGAGCTCGTCCCCGCGCGCCCCCTCGCGGCGGGCGGGCTGCCCGAGCTGGTTGGCGCGCTCGTCGCCGACGCGGCAGGATCAGTCGGCCACCACCTGCGCTGACGCGGCGGCGGCCGCGCCGCAACGGCAGCACGACAGAGCCCATGTTCCTAATTCGCGACATCGCGCCCGCCGACCTCGACGGCCTGGAGAAGGCGGCGGTCCACCTCGATTCGGTGAACCTGCCCGACGATCGCGCGGCGCTGGCGGCGATCATCGAACGATCGTGCGCCTCGTTCGCCGGGGCGCTGCCGATCGCGGACCGCTGCTTCACCTTCGTCGCTGCAGAGGCAGGCGCGCGCGGCCAAGCCAGCGAGCCGGTCGGGACGTCGATGCTCTTCGCCCAGCACGGCAGCCGGCGCGCGCCGCACGTCTTCTTCGACGTCCTCGAGGAGGAGCGCTACAGCGACACGCTCGATCGGCACTTCGCCCACCGCGTGCTCCGCATCGGCTACAACTACAAGGGGCTGACCGAGGTCGGGGGCCTGGTGCTGCGGCCGGAGTTCCGCCGCCACCCGGAGCGGCTGGGGCGCTCGTTGGCCTTCGTCCGCTTCCTCTACCTGGCGCGCCACCGGAGCCTGTTTCGCGACGAGGTGCTCTCCGAGCTGATGCCGCCGCTCGAGACCGACGGGACCAGCCTCCTGTGGGAGGCGCTGGGGCGGAAGTTCACCGGCCTCACCTACCAGGAGGCCGATCGCCTCTCGCAGACCAACAAGGAGTTCATCCGCGCGCTGTTCCCGCAGGATCCGATCTACGCGACGCTGCTGCCGCCGCACGTGCAGGCGCTGATCGGCCAGGTCGGCCCCGACACCAAGGGGGTCGAGAAGATGCTGCGAGAGGCGGGGTTCAGCTACGCCAACCGGATCGATCCTTTTGACGGCGGCCCTCATTTTCGCGCGCGGGACCGACGACATCACGCTGGTGAAGGCGGCGCGGACGGCGCGGGTGGCCGACGCCGCCCACGCGCCGATCGACGCGGGCGGGCGCCGGCAGGTGTTTCTCGTCGCGCGCGAGCGGGGCGAGCCGCCCTGCTTTCTCGCGGCGCGCATCGAGCTGCCCTCGCTGCCCGAAGGCGAGCGGGTGTCGCTGCCCGACGACGTCCGACGCGCGCTCGAGGTGACGGCCGGCGACGAGATCGCCATCGTGCCGATTTCTGTCTAGTCGGGACCCTCGAAGGGTCCCGCGCCTCCCGCGATGAGCTCCGGCCGGCGAAGCCGGCCTGCGCTCGACGCGCCTCTCACCGGCGCCCACGCGCGCCGATTGTCTGTTAGGGTCTGGGGCGATCATGTCATCCACGATTTTCATCGTCGACGACGAGAAGAACATCCGGCGCACGGTGCGAATGGTGCTGGAAGGGGAGGGGTTCGGCGTGGAGGAGGCGTCGAGCGGCGAGGAGGCGCTGGCGCGGCTGCCTGAGGTGGCGGCCGACGTGATGCTGCTCGACGTGCAGCTGCCCGGGATCTCGGGCCTCGAGACGCTGGAGCGGATCTCGAAGCTGAAGAACCCGGAGACGCTGCCGACGGTCATCGTCATCTCGGGGCACGCGACGCTGGCCGACGCCGTGCGCGCCACCAAGGCCGGGGCCTACGACCTCATCGAGAAGCCGCTCGACCGCGAGCGCCTGATGGTGGCGCTGCGCAACGCGCTCGAGCGCCGGGCGATGGCCCGCGAGGTCGAGGGGCTGCGCGCGCTGACCGACGAGCGCTCGGAGATGGTCGGGCGGAGCGCGGCGATGATGGCGCTGCAGCGCGCAGATCGCCAAGGTGGCGCCGACGCGGACGCGCGTCCTCATCACCGGCGAATCGGGCACCGGCAAGGAGCTGATCGCGCGCGCCATCCACCGGCAGAGCGCGGTCGCGGCAAGGCGCTCGTCAAGGTCAACTGCGCCGCGATCCCCACGGAGCTGATCGAATCGGAGCTGTTCGGCCACGAGCGCGGCGCCTTCACCGGCGCGACGGCGCGCAAGCGGGGCCTGTTCGAGATCGCCGACGGCGGCACGATCTTCCTCGACGAGATCGGCGACATGGTCCTGTCGGCGCAGGCCAAGGTGCTGCGCGTGCTGCAGTCGGGCGAGTTCACGCGCGTCGGCGGCGAGCAGACGCTGAAGGTCGACGTGCGCGTCCTCGCCGCGACCAACCGCGACCTGCAGGCGGCGGTCGCGGCAGGCGAGTTCCGCGAGGACCTCTACTTCCGGCTGAACGTCGTCCCGCTGCGGGCGCCGCCGCTGCGCGAGCGCGCCGACGACGTGCCGCGCCTGTCGGCCACGTTCATCGAGCTCGCCTGCGCGCGAGAACGGCATGAAGGTCAAATCGATCTCCGACGAGGCGGTGGCGCTGCTGGCCGCCTACCCCTGGCCCGGCAACGTGCGCGAGCTGCGCAACGTGATCGAGCGGCTGGTGATCCTGTCGGACGAGAGCATCGGCGTCGACGATCTGCCCGAGGAGATCCTGGCCGAGGTGGCCCGCACCCGCCGCGAGGCGACGGCGGCGCCGACCGAGCTGCCGCGCGTCGAGCTGCCGGCCGAGGCGCGCGCGCTGCCGCTGCGCGAGTTCCGCGACCACATGGAGCGCGAGTACATCCGTATCAAGCTCGACGAGAACGGCTGGAACATCTCTCGCACCGCGTCGCTGCTCGGCATCGAGCGCACCAACCTGCACAAGAAAATGCGGGCGCTCGGCCTGTCCCGCGACAACCAGGGCCAGCCGGCGACATGAAGCGCGGCAACGTCCCCCTGGGCGTCGCCGGTCTGGTGGGGTTCACCGCCGTGGCCTTCGGCGCCTTCGGCGCGCACGGCCTGCGCGCGCGCTTGTCGGCGCCGATGCTGGAGATCTACCGGACCGGCGCGCTCTACCACCTGGTCCACGCGGTGGCGGCGCTGGCGGTGGCGCTGGCCGGCGAGAAGCTGCGGCGGGGACCGATGATCCTGACGCTGTTCACGCTGGGGATCATCGTCTTCGCGGGGAGCTTGTACGCGCTGGCGATCACCGGCGTGACGGCGCTCGGCGCGGTGACGCCGCTCGGGGGTCTGCTGCTGTTGGCGGCCTGGGCGCTGGTGGCGCTCGAGGCGTTCGGCGCCTCGCGAGACGCGACGTAGCGCCGCCCGGCACGCCGCTCGCAACGCAGTGTTGTCCTGTCCGCATAGTGGTAGTTAGGCGCACAACGCGATGAGCTCTCGCAGACTCCGAGTCAAGATACTCACGGAGGACCTTGGGATGTTGCCCCCGGCGGCAACGGGACTCGAGATTCCGATCCAAGCCGCTCGGGTGTCCGTCGCGGAGGATGGAAGGTCGACGCTGCACGCCGTGGCTTGGGCTGCTACGGCCCACGGACAACTGCCGGAGGACGATTCGTTGATTGCGGGACTCTTTCCAGGGCACCTCGTCTCTTGCACTCGATCGAATGCTGAGGGGTCGACGACCCTTTCGTGCCCCGCTAGCGATCGCGACGTCCTCTTTTCGGCGGCAGCGGCGGCGGCGTAATCAAGAGGTCCTGGGCGTGGGACGAATCAGCCGTCATAGAGGTGAGCTTCAAAGCCCAGCGGGTCATGTTCTCAGTCAACCCTTTCGTCGAAGACAAGACCTGGTTTGTTGAACGCGAGGATGGCGCCTAACCGCCGTTGCGGTCGGACGGACGGGTCTGTCTCTTCGCTCCCTCTCCCGCCCGCCGCCGAACGGCTATATCGTTACGCAGACGAGGTCCCTTGTGGATGACGCCGAATATTTGAAAGAGTTCTACGAGGACTTCGGCGCGCGTGGGCCCGACGACGTCGCGCTCGAACGTCTCCTGGCCCATGCCCGAACGGTGGGCGACCCAGATTTGCGGCGTCTGGTGATGGAAGTTCGGCACTGGCGGTATCTGGCGCCGCTGCTCCTGGACCGGATCGTTCCCGAAGGCGCACGAATCGACGAATCGGATCCCGTTCTCAAGATTGCGCGCTTCCAGATCCGCGGCGAGGGGGCCGTCGGTGGGAAATAGGCGGATGGTCAAACGCGCGGGCGGGGTGCAGGGGGACGACCGCGTTCCTCGCTTCGTTCGGGCGCGTGCTCGCCGCTGAACACGAGGAGTCTCCGCCCTCATGAGATCGCTCTTGGTGCCGGTCGCGTTGTCAGTGGCAGCGGTCCTTGCGGCTCTTACGGGCCTTCATGTCTATTGGGCATTCGGCGGAGGCGGAGGTCGGCAAGGGGCAGTACCCGAACGCGAGGGGAAGCCGCTTTTCCGACCGGGACGCGGCGGGACCTTGGGGGTCGCCTTCCTGCTGGCGGTTGCGGGCGCGCTGGTGCTGGGGCGAGCAGCCATCGGACCGCGCATTGTTCCGCCGGTAGTCAGCCTTTGGGGAACGTGGGGCGTTGCTGCGGCGCTCATAGGTCGCGCCGTCGGTGACTTCAACTACGTCGGGTTTTTCAAACGACGAAAAACGACGGTGTTCGCGAGATTGGATACACGGCTGTACTCCCCGCTGGCGCTGGCGCTCGGGGTGGGCGCCGGAATCGTCGCTTGGGCCGGCGGCTAACCCGGGAGTGCCTGACAAACGCGACTTCCCGCCCAAATGGGGCCACAATCAGCGGGTGAGCGTCGAAGCCATCGCCCGGAACCTCGGCCTTGGCGATCTGCTGTCGGACCTGAAGGTGAACTTCGGCGGGTACGAGATCCTCGATCACTGGACGCGCGGCGAGTTCCACCACGATCTGCTTTTGCGCGTGAAAGCGAACGGGCGGTTTCCCGGTCCGGTGTTGGTGGTCGCCACCAATTGCAACGGGGGCGTGAAGGAGGTCCTCTGCCTCGCGTCGGCGCCGCGCGAGGACGCGCTCTGGCATTACCGTTGCCCCGACGTTCCCGAGTTCAGCGGGACGCTTCCGGCGGTCGTCGGTCAGGCCCGAACGGTTCACTGGTTCGATCCGTGCGCGCTGCTCGCCGACGACGCGCGCAGCGAGTACCGCCCCGAGTTCCGCGAGCGCCAGCCCGGCGGGGGCTGGCTGCTCAAGGGTTGCGGCGTCAAGCGCGCCCCGGCCTGAGGGCGGCCCGCCCGCGCAGCCGGTGTGTGCCAGTGGAGCGCTTAGCGGAGCGCTGGCGGTGCGCTCTCACGACTCGTCACATCTTCGGGACGCAAACATCCGCGATTCAAGTGGCCGCGGCCCGCGCCAGCGCAACATCCGCGATTCAAGTAGCTGCGGCCCGCGCGGGCAACATCCGCGGATTCAAGTAGCTGCGGCCCGCGCCGGCAACATGCGCGGATTCAAGTTGGGTGCGCGCGCGGCGCCGAGGCGGGGTGCTCGTCGACCCGCAACGGACCGCCCGCGCGCCTCCATCCGACGCGCGCCATCCAGGTGGCTGACGGCGCCGTCGCCGAAGAAGAAGCGGTGCTCGCGTCGGCGATCGCGGGCCCGCGCCGCCACCCCGAAAAGTGCGGCCCCGAGCTGCGCGGGTCGATGCACGCGGGCGCCCGGAGGTGCTTGCGGAAGTTGAGCAGCACGTAGACCATGCTGGTCCGCATCTGGCGCGGCGTGGTCAGCGGGCGCGCGTGGTAGCGGTCGCCGACGACCTGCCCCTTGCGCCCGAGGGCGCGGTTGACCGCCAGCGCCAACCGAATCGCCAGCCCATGCATACCCCCGCGGGCCCGCCGGGCTTCGTCCCCCTCGACGATGAAGTGGCCGTGGTCCTGCTGGATCGAGAAGTGAATCACCCGGAACCGGTCGACCGACGCCCGTGCGATGGCGCGCCTTAGCGCCCCGAACAGCCGGGGGGAGCGGAGCGACGGCAGCCCCGGCGTCGCGCGAATCGTGACCTGCACCGGGTATCTCGGATCGACCTTCGGCCGCGTGTCGTGGGGCATCGAGGGACGGCCGCGCGGTTTCCGCCCGGCGCCCTTGCGAGCGCCACCCCAGGTGCGTGGCGCCGCGAGGGGCAAGTGGAGCTGACGCCGTCGCACCGACTTGATTCCGCGCATGTCCCGTTGTCGGGCGCGGACCGCGGCGGGTTGCGTGGTGTGAGGCCGGACGACCGCTGCGACCGTGGCGCTCGCGTGACTTGTCGGCTGCTGCGCGGCACTCGCGTGACTTGATTCGGCGGAGGTCCGGTCGGCGGCGCCGGGACGCGGATGGGTCGGGCTCGTCGGCGCGCGGACGGCTCGTCCTTGATTGCGCGGATGTCGGTGCCGCCGGAGATGTGACGAATCGTGAGAGCTGAGAACTTAGCTGGTGGACCGCGCCTGCGCGGGCCCGCGCTCGAGCGCGTCCACGATCCGGTCACCCACCCCGGGCGGCCCGTAGACCTCCCGGTAAGGGGGTGACGGCCCCGACATCGCCGCCTCGGCGGCGGCTGCCAGCGCCGGCGGCTCCGCCAGGCGGTTCCAACCCATCTGGACCGTCTCGATCCACTCGGTCGTGTCGCGCACGGTGACGCAGGGTCGGCGCATGATGTAGGCCTCTTTCTGCAGCCCCCCGCTGTCAGTCACGATCAGGCGGCAGGCCTCAATCGCGGCCAGCATGTCCAGATAGCCCAGCGGTTCGGTCGTGCGGATCCGCTCGCCGGTCCGGACCCCGAACCTGGCCAGCATCTTGGCGAGGCGCGGGTGCACGGGGAGCAGGACCGGCACCGGCAGCCGACCGAGCGCCTGCACGATCGCCTCCAGCCGGGCGCCGTCGTCGGTGTTGGAGGCGCGGTGGATGGTGCAGAGCGCGAAGGGCTCGTCGGGCCGGAGGTTGGATCGCGCCAGCAGCGCCGCCTGTCGCGGGCGCGCCAGCTTCGCGAAGTGCGCCAGCACGTCAACGCGGACGTCGCCCACGTTCAGGACCCCCTTCCGGATCCCCTCGTTGGCGAGGTTGTCGACCGCGGCCGCGGTGGGCGCCAGCCAGAGATCACTCGCGTGATCGGTGAGGACCCGGTTCACCTCCTCGGGCATGGCCCGATCGAAGCTGCGCAGCCCCGCCTCCACGTGCGCGACGGGAATGCGCAGCTTGGCGGCCGCGAGGGCAGCCGCGATGGTCGAGTTGGTGTCGCCGAAGACGACGACCCAGTCGGGGCGCTCGGCCTCGAGGAGCGGCTCGATCTTGAGCAAGATGTTCGCGGTCTGGGCGGCGTGGCCCGCCCCCTCGACGCCCACCCCCAGGCTCACGTCCGGCGTTGGAAGATCGAGCTCACGGAAGAAGATCTGCGACATCAGATCGTCGTAGTGCTGTCCGGTGTTGACCAGCCGCTCGGTGTGCCGCGCGCGCAGCGCCCAGGAGAGGCGCGAGGTCTGAATGAACTCCGGTCGCGTTCCGACGACCGTGACGCACTTCATCCGCGCGGCTCGGGCGTGACCAGGCGGCCCTCGCTTCCCGACCGTACGAACTCCAGCGCCAGACGCAATGTCTCCAGCCCCTCTTCACCGGTCACCGTGGGCGCGCGTCCGTCGCGCACGGCGCGGACGAAGTCGGTCAGCTCGGCGGCCAGCGGCTCGTGCCGCGGGATCTTGATCCCGAGGACGTTCCCCTCCGAGACGCCGCGGAGGATGCTGAGCGTGTCCCACTGGCTGGGCGCCGTCTCGTTCTCGTAGAAATGCAGCTCCTGGGAGAGGAGATCGCACTCTAGGAACCCGCGCGCGGCGGTCACGGTCAGGCGGCGGATCTTCGTCGGCGTCATCCAGTTGACGTCCAGAACGCCCACCACACCGCTCTTGAAGCGGATGAGCCCGTTGAAGAGATCTTCGCGGTCGGAGTTGATGCTGCTCATCGTCTCGCCGTAGAGCCGGAGGACGGGCTCGGGGACGAGGTAGCGCATCAGATCGATGTCGTGCGAGGCAAGGTCGATGACCACGCCGGCGTCCTGGATGCGCGAGGGATAGGGGCTGAGCCGCTGAGCGACGATGGTGTAAATGCGGCCTGCCATCCCGGAGGTGAGCCGGCGGCGCAGCTCCATGACCGCGGGGTTGAAGCGCTCGATGTGGCCTACCGCCACCGTTACCCCCTTTTTCTTGGCGAGTGCCAGCAGCGCCTCCCCCTGCTCGATGGTGGTGGTGATCGGCTTCTCGATGAGCGCGTGAATGCCCCGGTCGATTACCTTCTGCGCGATGTCGAAGTGGAGGCTCGTGGGGACGGCCACCGAGACCAGGTCCGGCTTGTGGTCGTCGAGCATCTTGAGAGGATCGGTGTAGTGGGGGACGTTCTCCCGGGTCCCCACCCGCGCCGCCGCCTGCGGGCTGGCGTCGGCCACCCCCACCAGCGTCACCCCCTCGATGTTCCGGTAAACCCGGGCGTGGTTCTGCCCGATGCTCCCCACTCCGATGACCGCCGCCTTCAGCATGCCTCGTTGGTCTCCTTAACGATGAAGTCGAGCTCTTCTTTCCCGAGACCGGGGTGCACGGGGAGGCTGATGACCTCCCGGGTGGCCCGCTCGGTTTCCGGCAACGACAGTCCCCGGTATCGCGCGTCGCGCTCGAACACTGGCTGCTGGTGGATCGCCTTGGGGTAGTAGACGCGGACGCCCACCCCGCGGGCGTTGAGCTTGGCCACCACGCCGTCGCGATCGGCGCCGGCCGCGACCCTGATCGTGTACTGGTGGAAGACGTGCGTCGTCCCCGCGACCGGCTTGGGGGTGATGGCTCGCTCCAGCCGGTGGTTGAACACGGCGGCGTTGGCGATGCGGGTCTCGGTCCAGGCGGGCAGCCGCCCGAGCTGGATCTTGCCGATCGCGGCCGCCAGGTCCGTCATCCGAAAATTGTATCCCACCACCTCGTGGTAGTACTGCGTCCCCATCCCCTGGTTTCTGATCATTCGCAGCTTGCGGGCGATTTCGTCGTCCTGGGTCAGGACCATCCCCCCCTCGGTGGTGGTCATGTTCTTGGTGGGATAGAAGCTGAACGACGCCGTCCCCCAGGTGCCGACGCGGCGGTCCCCAATGGCGGCGCCGTGCGCCTGCGCCGCGTCCTCCATCAGGACCAGCCCGCGGCGGCGGCACAGCGCCTCGAAGGCGGCCATGTCCGCCGGCTGGCCGTAGAGATGAACCGGCATGATCGCCCGGGTTCTGGGGGTGATCGCGGCCTCGGCGGCCGCCGGTGATAGACAGAAGGTCACCGGATCGATGTCGGCGAAGATCGGGGTCGCCCCCACGCTCAGCACGCAGGAGGCGGTGGCGAAGAAGCTGAAGGAGGGGATGATCACCTCGTCGCCTGGGCCGAGGCCGTGCGCCATCATCGCCGCCATGAGCGAGGTGGTCCCGTTGTTGGTGGCCACCGCGTGCTTGGCGCCGTGGTAGGCGGCGAAGGCCTTTTCGAACTCCTCGACCCGCGGGCCCTGGGAGAGCTGCCCGCCCTCCAGTACTTCCATCACCGCTTGGCGCTCTTCCGGTCCGATGTAGGGCCGGGCTATCGAGATCTTCATGGTAGCCGCATGCTCGACCGGCCGCGCACCGTCGTCAACTATGGAAGATCGATCTACGGAAGATCGCCGCGGGCCGCCTCGGCGGACGCGACGCGCTTGCCGGCCGCCGACACGTACCCGATGATCCGGCCCGGGTTCCCCACCACCAGGGCGTAGTCCGGCACGTCGCGGGTCACCACCGTCCCCGCGCCGATCATGGCCCAGCGGCCGATCTCGATGCCACAGACGATGGTGGCGTTGGCGCCGATCGACGCGCCCGCGCGGACGCGGGTCGGCGCGACCACCCAGTCGTCGGCGCCCTTGGCCGACATGTCCGGGTTCACGGCACGTGGAAACAGGTCGTTGGTGAAGCAGACGTGTGGACCGATGAAGACGCCGTCCTCCACCGTCACGCCGTGGAAGACGGAGACGTAGTTCTGGATCTTGACCCGATCGCCGATCGAGACGTCGGTGTCCACGTAGACCCCGCGGGCGAGCACGCAGCCCCGACCGATCCGCGCGCCGCGCCGGATGTGGCAGACGTGCCAGACCTTGGTCCCTTCGCCGATGACGGCGCCCTGCTCGACCTCCGCGGTGGGGTGAACGAACATCGCGCAACCCTAGCGTCAGAGTGGAGGCAGGTAAAGACGAATGCGGCGCAGGGCGCCGGCGGTCTGTCCCGAATCGTGTAGTAGAATTTGCCGATGACGTCGCCTCGTTCGCGAGCGAGCTGAGGGTGCCCGCCGCGAATCGACGGGCGCGCATTGCCGTCTTTGTTGGGCTGGGTCTGCTCGGCGCCGCTCTCCTGGCCCTGTACGCGACGTTGCCGCCGAGCCCCGACCAATTCGAGTTCGACTACATGGGCTATCGCCTGCTCGCGGGCGACGTGCCCTATCACGACGTCATCGACATGAACTGGCCGGGGCCGGCCTGGCTCCACGCCCTGGCGACCCTTCTCTTTGGCAACCGGTTGTGGTCGTGGCGCCTGTTCGACGGGCTCCTGTTCGCGGGAAGTTGCTACTGGCTCGCCGATCTTGTCCGCGAGAGCGCGGGCGAGCGGGCAGGGTGGCTCGCGGCATCGCTCGGTCTGCTGTTTTACGTGGGGCTACCGCAGTGGTTCAGCGGGCAGCCGGACAGCACCGCCGGTCAACTCCTGGTCGGAACATTTTGGTTTCAAGCACGCGGTTATTCGCGCGACCAGCGCTTTCACCTGGGCACGGGCGCGACGCTGGCCCTGGGGATGCTCAACAAGCCGACCGTCGGCCTGCTCGCGTTGCTGCTGCCGCTGCAGGCCTACCTGTGCGGCGTGCCGTGGCGTCGGATCGTCCGCGGCACGGCGCTGACGGGCGGCGCCGCGGTGCTCACGCTGCTCGGCGCGCTCGGCATACTGCGCGCCGAAGGCTCGATGCTGCACGAAGTGTTCGATGCGGCGTATCTCTACAACGCCGCGATCCAGTTCACGGAGATCGATTCGTGGGGCGCGCTCGCCCGAACCTTCCTCACGGTGCACTTCGTGTGGTGGCGCTGGCTGCTCCCCGGCGCCGTGGGCGGCTGTATCTGGATGTTCCGCGCGCGCGGCCGCACCTTCGCGACCACGACCTGGCCGCTGTTCTGGCTGGGCGGCGCGCTCTCCTTCGTGGTGCAGCGCAAGTTCTACGCGTACCACGCCGCCCTCTGTTTCTTTCCGGTCGTGGGCGCGCTGTCGATCGGGGTCTCGGCGCTGGGCACGGCGCGCTTCCGCCTCGCGCGGGTCGTGGGCCCCGAGCGGCTCTGCGCGCTGGGGGTCGCCGCTTGCGTGGCCGTGGGCGCCAGCAAGCTCTTCCGCACCTACGCCTCAGCGGTGGCGGCGCTCGCTGGCGCGCCCTATGCCGCGCACCTCGCGCAATTCGTCGAGGGCGACGGGTTGGACGTTGCCCAGTCGGTGGCGCTCGGCCGAACGGGCCGGCCGCGAGGTGCCGCCGGAGGGCTCGCTCCTGGTCTTCGGCACCGCAAGCGGTCCGAACTTCCTCGCGCGGAGACGCCAGCCGACCCGCTTCTTCTATGCCCCCGTGATTCTCAACATCGAAGAAAAGCCCGAAGGGCGTTCTTTACCGATGGCAAAGAAGTGGACCCAGTGGTTCGTCGATGACCTGACCCGCAACGAGCCCTCGCTCTGTCTCGTCGACACGGCCTATGACGACTGGCTCACGCACAATACGCCGGCGGCGACAGCTCTCCGGACACTGTTGAGCCGCTACGATCCCGCGGGTTACGTCGGCTCGCCCACGAAACACCTTCGTGTCTATGCGCGCCGCGACGCCGCTTCGAAATAGTCGGCGGTCCCAGGGTGGCGGGTTCAAGCCGACAGAATTCCCGGCTTGAATCGGCAAGGCCTCGGTCCTAGGCTCCTTCCGTGCTGGACCGGTACCCACGGCGCTCGGCCAGAAGATGCTCGCGTGCCCGCCGCGCTCCGGGGACGAACGCGACGGCCCTGGCGCTGGCCGGTGTTCTCATCGGTGGCATGCGGCCGACGCAGGCCGCGCAGCCGGCGCCGGCGCCGGCGATTCCGAGGGTGCCGGTAGCTCAGCCGGCGCCAGCCGGCGGCGAGATCCCGGTCGTCGAGGGCGGCCGCGTCGTGGGTCAGACGACGGCCGAGAAGGCGCGCGCGGACGGCCTGACCGTGGTCGATCTCTCGGATGACTGGCTGCCGTATGTCTTCTCCGAGACTTCGGACAAGCCGCAGCCGCTGCGCCCCTACCTGATCGATCTGGCCAACGGGCGGCTCTCCCACACCGGCAGCGAGTATGCACGCGCCCGTGAGGACCGGTTCTTCGAGGCGTTCGGGATCTTCCCGACCCTGAACTCCTTGCGGCGGCGGCTGGCGGACAACAAACGCCACACCTGTCACGAGCGGGTGAAGGACGGGGTGCTCGAGGAGCTGTCGCCGAGGAACGTGATCCCTTCGGAAGAAGCGGAGAAGATCCCGAACCCCGATCCCAAGACGGTCGCCGAAAAACCGGCCTGATCTTGACCGGGAAGACGATCTCGCCGCGGCCTTTGACCGCGCAGGAGCACCGGGCCGTGATCGCCCTGCAGGCCCACCTGCGCTGCGAGGATTTGCTGTCGGGGAAGGCAACGGCCGGCCGGATGGATCGGCGAACGAGCGCGGGCCTGCAGATGTATCAACGGCTGCAGATGCTCGCGGACAACGGGAACATCGACTTCGAGACGCGCACGGCGCTCCTCGGCGACAGCCGCGAGCAGGACTTCCGGGCGATCTTGCGAACGCTGCGCGGGCGGATCGTCGACGCGACCGGTCTCATCGAGGATGGCTCGGCTGCGGGGGCGCAGGGCGAGGTGCAGGGGCGCGTGATCGACCCCAGCGAGTTCCGGCCGCTCACCGCGCCGTCGACCCCGTCGACACCCGCGAAGCCGGAGACCGCGAAGCCCGAGACCGCGAAGCCCGAGACCGCGAACGCGGCGGCCAACGCGCAGCCGGCCGCCGCACCGGCGGCCACTGCCGACGCGTCAGCGAAGGAAGGGGCCAAGATCGTCCCCGCGGCCGATTCTGATCTCCCCGGCGACCCAGGCAGCGAGCCAGGCGCTGGGCTGGACGTCACCGCAGGCGGTGCTGGCGAGCACTCTGGTGGCGCAGCCGCCGGCCAGCTCGAAAAAGAAGAAGGCGGCGCACAAGGGTCCGCTTCCGCTGCCGGCGGCGGTCGCGATCAAGCTGCCGGCGCTGCCGGCCTACTACAGCGCGAACATGGAGCTCCGCGCGGAAATTGACCGCGGCGACGTGGAGCTAAGCCGCCCGAAGTTCGACAAGGAGGGCCACAAGAAGTGGAAGCCTCCGGTCGCCGACCGCCCGACCATCACGCTCTTCGCGCACCTGGGTGATCACGACGTGGCCCTCTGCCGCTGGCCGACCACCATCGGCGGCTGGAAGATGTTCCAGAAGTCCGACGGGACGATGGCGCTCAAGTACAAGGAGTCGATCACGGGCGACGCCCTGTGGACCGAGGTCCTGGCCACGCCGACCTGGCACCCCGCGCCCGGCATGCCCACCAGCCACCTGGTCATCAAGGTGGGGGATACGTTCGTGCCGAAGACTCAGATCATCGGCCCCGGCTACCGCGCGGCGTACGGTCTGGTGGCGATGGTGCACAAACAGATCATCGGAACGACGCCGCAAGGCGAACCGGACCTCATGGACCTGCGCATCCGGACGCACGGCACGCCCGCCTACCGCTCGGTCAAGCGTGGCGAGAGCAACGGCTGCCACCGGCTGCACAACTACGAGGCGTTGCGCCTGGCGGCCTTCCTCGTCAGGCATCACGGCAACACGCGCGACGGGCTCGTGCCCGAGGACTACGAGCGGCACCTGCAATACAAGGGGCAGGACATCGCCCTCCAGAGCGAGAGCAAGGGCTACCGCTTCAAGCTGACGCCGCCCGTGCCGGTGAAGGTCTTGAACGGCGACGTCAAAGGCAACGCCAAGGCCACCAAGCACCTGGTGCCGGTGGCCGCGGTTCCGTAAGACGTCCGTGGTGCTGGCCGCCGGCGGCGCTGCCTGTCAGGAGTTCAGGATCTGCGTGATCGGGCCGCTGCAGAAGGTCGGCTCGCCGAAGGTGCTCATCGGCGTCCCCAGCACCTGCGCCAGCGTCAGCAGAAGGTCGTTGTGCGCGCGATCGCCCTTGGGGGGCATGTTCGGGCTGGAGCCTGAGAAATCGAGCGGGAAGGTGACCATCTGGCCGGTCTTGAGCTGGCCGTTGGCGCCGCCGACCAGCAGGAAGGGCGTGTTGTCGTGGTTGTGCGCGGCGCCCATGTCGAGCTCATTCCCCCAGCAGATCACCGACTGATCGAGGAGCGTGCCGCTGCTGCCGCCCATGCCGGTGAGGCCGTTGAGCCGCTGCGCGAGGTAGGCGACCTGCGTCGCATAGAAGTTGTCGATCGCCTGCTGCATCGGCAGGCTGACCGGCTGGTTCGGATCCCCGTTCTTGTACAGCGACTGGTTGGCCGCGATGTAGACGTCCGGTGTCATCGCGCACGCGCCCGTGCTGGTCCAGCTGGTGCAAGGGTTGTTCTGGAACGCGAGCGAGTAGAGCGAGCTCGGCCCCTCGTGTGAATAGTCGTGGTGGCACTTCGTCTGGTTCGAGCCGAGCCACTTGTGCGTCACCTGGCTGGTCGCGGTGGAGAACTGAAGGCTCGCCACGCGCGTGAGATCGCAGGCCAGCGCCAGGGCCAGGATGTCCATCTGCAGCTTGGCGTTGGTGGGGAAGTCGGTGCTGGAGACGATTCCCGTCGGTGACGTGCAACTGGCGGCGGCCGTGGCTGCCGCCGAGAGTTGGCTGTAAAGGTTGTTCCACCCGTCCTGCAGCGCCTGGAGCTGCGTGCGGTCTTCGGTGCACAGCTTCGGCATCAGGGTGTTGAGCTCGCCGTTGAGCGTGGCGCCGGACGAGCCGAACAGTTGCTGGCGGATGAACGTGGTCTTGTCGGGGCCCTTGGTGCCCCCGGTCATCGTCGGGAAACAGGTCGACGCCGCCGCCGTCGGGTTGTCGATCGGATCGACGAACACGCCGGCGGCGTTGTAGATCATGCGCGTCTTCACCTCGCGGTCGCTGTAGTCCACCGGGTCGCGCACCATGAGCTGGATGGAGGGAAACGGCGTTCCCGCCTTCAGCATGCCGGAGATCTGCTGGTCGATGCTGATGCTGGTGGCCTGGCTGCCGCTGGAGATCTGTCCGGTCCACAGCGCCGCCATCCCGGCCTCGTGCGACCCCTGGGCAGCCTTGTTCATGATCCCGTCGAGGACGATCACCTTGCTCTGTAGATTCGTCGTCCAGGACGTGCTCGTCCCGTTGGCCGTGACCTTTCCGCCCATGGCGAACGGCGCCAGCGTGTTGCGGAAGGTGAAGTTGGTCGTCTGGGTGGGCGCGCTGCCCGCCGCCGGCGGGAGGACGTCCTTCCCGCTGCCGTCCGTGGCGCCCCACAGCGGCCGGACGCAGCCGCAGGGGGTGAAGATCAGCACCAGGAAGGTGGGCGGGCTGCCGCTCGCCGCCGCGAAGCTGGGGACGCCTCGCAGGAATGGGTAGGTCAGGGCGGAGGCGCCCACGAGCTGCAGGAAGTGCCGCCGTTCGAGGGCTATCTTGCGCTTGTTCATCGAGCCTCGCTTCCGGGGTTCGCCGGAGCGGCCCAGTTTAGCGCGTCGCCGCCCGGGATGGTAACCCGGCCGACTTCAAGGACCCGTCAGCAGGACGGTGTTCTTGATGCAATAGCTGTAGGGCGTCGCCGCCGACGCCACACTGATGACGTGAAACCGGATCGACTCGAGGGTCCGGGGATCGAAGGGGGGCGGCGCCGCGAGGTAGCTGGGACCCCCCACGTCGGCCCAGCGAATTTCGTAGTGTCCGGGCCCGGAGACCGGTGAAACGTTCGCCGTGGCGCCCTCCCAGTAAGCGGGGCCGTTCCATGTTGCCTGGGTCGGGAACTCCACGCGCAACTCGTTGACGGTCCCCTCGAGGTCGAACGCGAAGCCGGTGATGCCGTGGGCGGGGGCGTCGTACGCCATGGGGCCGGTGCCCGCATCGATCCCCGCATCGGGCGACGGCGGGTGGTTCAGGTCGAAGAAGACGAAGTTCCCCCAGATGAACGAATAAGCCGGCTGCCCGCCGTCGTCCGGGATCGCCTGTGCGGCAACCCCGCTCGTGCACATTCCCCGTCCGGTCGGATCGGGAAGGAACGCCATCCCCGGCGTCGGCGCGTTGATCGTCGAGCATTGCGACTGCGGAAAGCCGTCCGTCGGGCAGGTGCCGGCGCCAGCCGTTGCGTTGGCGTCATAGTAGTCGCCGGTCGACCCCCAGGCGCCGATCACACCGGCCGCGTTGGTGCCGTCGAAGGTGCCGGTGCCGTCGGGAGCGATGGCGATCCCCGGGCTCGCGCCTGCATCCTGGCTGGGCGTGCTGGCACGGATCTCGATGTTGTCGAGGGCGAGGCTGCCTGAGGAGCAGTCGCCATCGACCAGATTCGCCTGGGTCTGAAAGTCGACGCGGTTGGCCACGGCCAAGCACTCCGCGCGCGTATGCCCCGACGGGGGCAAGAAGGTCGGCTCGGTCAGGTTGCTGAAGGGGAGCGAGCTGTTGGTCCAGGTCGATGACACCGGGACCGCACCCCCGTACGATGTGTTCAGCTCGTCGCAGCCGATGACGACGGTCAGCGTCTGGATCGCCTGGCAGCTGCCGCTGTGCTGGTACTGCTGGGCAAACACGATCCGGTCATAGCCAGAAAGGTCGACGAATCCCGTGCTGACGACGGTGCGCACGCCCACGCCTGGGTAGTTGGGCACACCGTCCGGTACGTCGATCACGTCCCAGTTCAGACCCAAAGCGAAGTTGCTGTCGTAGCCTGGGGACACGAGCGGGGAGTTCACGAAGGCTCCCGGAGGCAGGCTGGGAATGGACGGGTTGAAGGCGTAGTACTGGTAGTTGGCGAATCGGCCGTCCAGAGGCTGCGCGCTGTCGTTCTCGAAGTTCCCCAGCAGGATCGCTGCGGGGGCCGAGCCGCCGGTTCCGCCCGAGCCGCCGGTTCCGCCCGTGCCGCGCGATCCGCTGGCGCCGCCCGATGCCACCCGCGAGCCCGGTGGCGCCGCCCGTGCCCGAGCCCAGCGGCCTCGCCTTGAGCACGCGACTGTCGATCGTGCAGCCCGCGACGAGACCGAGCGTGACCAGGGCCGGCAGAACGAAGATTGATCGTGAGTGGATCATCAGTGGTTCACGGTGATACGGACCAGCGGGCCCATGGTTTCTGCCGCCTGCGTCACCGCCTCATTTCACCACGACCGTGGCCGTCGTGAAATCAATGGTTCCGGTGCTGTTCTGCGCCTCGACGAGCAGCTTGGCCTCCTCGAGGTTCCCCATCTGCAGGCCGAGGGTGGCCCACTGGGAGAAGTGCTGGGAGATGGAGACGTGCCCGCACTGGCGCGCGGTCTGCCGAACGCTGAAATACTGATCGAAGGTCTGGTCGGTCCCGGTGATGTTGGGTTTGTTCGTCTGCGTGTGCTTCCAGACGTCGTAGCTGTCCCCATCGACGGTGATCGTCCCGACGTGGGTGCGCGGCGTCCCGTCGGACGCCGTGTCGCCGGGCTTCGTGCCCCCCCAGTCGTCGATGATGTAGTACTCGCGCAGCGGGCTGACCGTCCACCCGTAGATTCCGACGTAGACGAGGCCGGTATCGCCCGTCTTCGTCTCCGCGAAGTCCGACGAGATGGTTCCGATTTGGGACGGCGTCTTGGTCTGGTCGAACTGCAGTCCGTTGCGGGCCAGCAGATCGCCGACACCGGTCCAGGTCGCGCTGAAAGCCGCGTTGACGCCATAGACGGTCATGCATCCCGACCCGACGCCGTTCGACCAGAGCTCGTAGGCGTAGCTGCCGTCCGCGGTCCCCTTGGAGTTCGCGCAGTACTGCTTGCCGCCCGTCAGCGGGGTGGCCGGTGGACAGGTGCTGGCGGCGCCACCTGCGCCACCTGCGGCGCCGCCGGCGCCACGACCTGCGGAACCAACCCCGGCGCCCGCCGCGCCCGGAGAGCCCGCGCTGCCGCCGCTGCCGCTGCCGTCGGCGCCGCCCGTTCCCGTCGAGCCGCCCTGGCCGCCGTACCCGTGGATCCAGCGGTCCCAGCGCCGCCGGCGCCGCCATGACCGCCGCTCGCTCCGCCACTGCCGGAGGATCCACCGTTGTCACCGGTGCCGCTGCTACCACCGGTGCCGCTACTACCACCGCTGCTGCCACCGCTCTGCCCGCCGCTCCCGCCGCGACCACTGGTGGCGGCCCCGCCGCCGCTGCCACCGCTGGAGCCGCCGCCGCTGCCACCGGTCGCGCTGGCACCTCCGGTCGACCCGCCCGTCGACGTCCCGGGGCTCCCGCCCTCGCCACCCGCGGTCCCCGGGTTGGAACAGCCCGCCAGGGCTGCCGTGGCGAAGCAAGCGGCGACGGCACCCAGCGACCTCCCGGTTCGACGTCGGCGAGAGAGCATGACTCTGAGGATTCCCGGGCCTGCGTATTCGGATCAAGTCACGCCGTGACGCGGCTCTCCTTTGCGGCCCCGCACAAATGTAGAATGCGCCGACATGGGACGCCCGGCGCTGGTCGCATTCGTCACGTCGCTCGTCACCACGGTCGCCGTGTTCGGCGCGTTGACCGTCGCCGACCGGCACGGAATGCTCGACTTCCTGCACGGCAGCCCGGACAGCGTGGAGGTGCCGTCGATCAACGGCGTCTCGGTCGAGCAGGCGCGAGATCTTCTGCGTGCCCGCGAGCTGCTCCTGACGCTGCAGGCGGAGCGGCCGGACGCCGTCCCGGCCGGCAAGGTCGCGGGGCAGACGCCTCTGGCGGGATTGCGCGCGCAGCGCGGGACGGCCATCCAGGCGTTCATCTCGACGGGCGCGGGGGCGGTCGCGATTCCGACGCTCGCCGGCGCGCGCCCCGATGATGCCGTCGAGCAGCTCCGAAACCGCAAGCTCGCGGCCGGTCACCGCCGCGAGGAGGCGAGCGAGACCGTGGCGGTCGGCCTGGTCGTCGGGACCGACCCGCCGGCGGGCCGGTCGGTCGCCTTGGACGCCGAGATCACCTTGATCATCTCGACCGGCAGGGCGCTGAAGCCAGTTCCCAAGGTGCTGGGGATGCGGCTCAGCAAGGCCAAGAAGGTGCTGGAGGAGGCCGGGTTCAAGGTCGGCACCACGCGCGTCGGCTCGTCGGACAACTACGACGACGAGGTGACCATCAAGCAGGACCCGGCCGAGAGCACGCCCGCGGCGGCGGGCAGCGCGGTGAACCTCGTCATCAACGACTAGGGCTCGACTAGGGCTCGCCTTGTGGCGGCCCGCCAGGCGCGAGGACGGTCCTCACAACACGCAGACGTCGCTCACGGTGCCCACCAGCGGGACGGTCCCGTCGCCGACGCCGTTGGGTCCGCCGGTCGTGTCGCAGATGTCCGTCTTGGTGGCCAGCGCGTGCAGCGCCCCGAGGCTGGCCTTCGACGCGCCGCTGGCGACCTCGTCGCTGTCGACGATGATCAAGAGCGTTCCGTTCAGCCGGGTGATCACGATCGAGTGCGGAGTACCGTTGGCGACGACGACCGGGGTCACAAGAGAGGTATAGGTGCCGTTGTTGTCGTCCGTTTCGACCTGCAGCTGGCCGGTCGCCGTGGTGCGAATGTCCCACATCTCGTCGGTGTAGCAGATGCTCCGCTGGTTCAGCACCGCCGCCGTTGGTGGTGGTGGTGGTGAGCGTGAACTGAATGTTGAAGTTGCCGGTGCCGACGTTCGAGAGATCTCCGGTGCAGCTGGCGCACCGACAACTGATCGGTCGAGGATCGGCGCCGACCGGCCCGTACGTCCTACCGTTGGCAAAAAATGAGCTGCAACCAGCGGGGCTGCACGTCGAGCAGCTGGAGTCGGCGAATCGGTAGAAAAGACACCCCTGAAATCCGGGACAGTCGCAGGTGCGAACAAAGCCGTTGCTCTCCATTTCGCAGACGTCTGCCGCCGCGCCCCACCCCGTGCACGTGGTCGACGCGCCGCCCGCGCCGCCGGCGCCGGCGCTGCCGCTCTGGCCGGCTGCCGCACCTCCCGCGCCGCCGCGGCCGGCTCCGCCCGACAGGCCTGCGGCGCCGCCCGCGCCGCCGGCGCCGCCGCTGCCGCTTTGGCCGGCTGCCGCACCTCCCGTGCCGGCGCGACCGGCCGCGGCCGAGATGCCACCGCCCCCGCCGGTGCCTGCGCCGCCGCCGCCCGCGCCGCCGATGCCGACTGCCACACCGCCTGCGCCGCCGCGACCGGCCGCGCCTGACAGACCTCCGGCGCCGCCGCCGGCGCCGATCGTTTTTCCGCCGCTACCCGCGTTGCCGCCATCGGACTTGCCCAGGCCGCCGTAGTCGTGGGTGCATCCCGCGCCAAGTGGCGCCAGCAGCAGCGCCGCCAAGAACCCGAGCCACAGGCGAGTAAGCAAAGTCATCCTCGAGCTCACGAGATGCACGCGACATCGTACCTGAAATCACGTGCCTTCAAACGGGCGCGACGCCGAGGCAGAGGTGCACCCGAGCCCCACTTGCACCTTCGCCGACGCGAAGAGTGTCGCTTCCGCGTCGATTGGCAATAGTAAAGGTGGCTTTACCGGTCCGGAGCGCGCACCCTCTCCCGATGGCGAAGACGTGGATCTCGAGGAACGACATCAAGTCCGCGAAGGCATTCGCCAAGGCGATGCGATCGCTTCTGTCGACGAAGGGCAACCGCAACCAACACTCGCGCCCTCGCTGATTCGAACCGTCGCAGCACTCTCGGTCCCTTCTCCGCGGGCGTGACGTCGAGGCGCGGCGCCGGCCTTCGCGTGCCGTAGTGACGTTGCGTCCCTCTCCCATGACGCCTTCCGGCAGGTCGTCGGCCGTACCGCGTTTGCCCGTGGCGCGCCCGATGCCCTAAAATGGCAAAAGAGGCTGGTGGGGCTCGGGCCGTCGCTCGGCGGAGAGAATATGAAGACTAAGAAGTGGCTTATGGTCTGCCCGCTGTTCGGGATCGCGTGGGGGGCGGCGGGATGTCAGAAGGTCGACTCGACGGATGTGCGCACGTCGGGCGTCTACGCCGAATTCTCGGTGACCGCGCAGTCGACCACGGAAGCAAAGGTCGATGCCACGTTGTGGGCGGGGGGCGCGCTTTCCAATGCCTACCTCGCGCTCACCGGTCCGGATCACCTCACTGTCTACCTCGGCTCCAATGCTTATCCGCTGCAGGGGCACTCGGACATCTACGAATACTACTCCGCGATCATTCCTTACCCGGCCACCGACACGGAGCTGCGCGTGGCGTTCGAACGCGGCCCTGACAATGTCAGCGCGCCCGGCTCGACCGTGATTGTTCCGGCGCTCTTCGCGCTGGCCCCGCTGGCCAAGACCCAGTACTCGCGCGCCAACGACGCGCTCGAAATCGACTGGGCGCCGTTCGATGCGACCCAGCCCGTGTCGTGGTCTGTCGACGGGGCGTGCGTGGTGGAGTTTGGCGAGGACAGTGCGGCGGATTCCGGTCAGGTCGCGATTCCAGCTGGAACGCTGCAGAAGCCGCCGCCGCCCGGGCCGGATGAGGAACACCATCCGATTCCCCCCGACGCAGTGCACGGCGACCGCCGACGTGACCAAATCGCGCAAGGGCCAAGTCGATCCGGCATTCAGCGGGGGAACCTTCACGGCATCGCAAGACCGCAGCATCACCTTCACGTCCGTGCCCTGATCGGTGCCGGGCGGCAGACCGTGTCGTCGGCGGCGGCGGTCTTCTGGCCCAGGAGCAGGCCCGCCCCGAAGAATTTGTCGCCGCGCTTGATGAAGACTTCGTCGCGCGCCGGGTACACGCAGCCAACGATCGCGTCCTTGCGCCAGCCGGAGTCGTCGGCCGGTTTGAGCGCCAGCATACGGGAGCGCGCGTCGACGGCGAAAGCCACGAACGCGGCGCCCCGATCGTCGGTCGATCGCTCGTGGTCGAGGATCCGCACACGGCGCGCCTGCGGCGGGATGTAAGCGCGCGAGAAGCGATCTTGCTTCGCTTCTTTCTGGGTCAGCGGTTTGACGAGCTGCTTTTCCACCACGGCGGTGGCCTCGGCCTCGGGCGTCGCTCCCTTCTCGATCGACCGCTGCGCCTCCGTCCGCGCCGGCGCGGGGGGCGCTGCGTTCGGCTTGTCAGGCGGCGTTGCCGAAGCCTTGGGTGCTGCCGGCAAGAGGAGTGCGAACAGGAGCAGGACGGGGATCAGGTGTCTTCCGTGCGTTCGTTGCATTGGAGTTCCTTTCGACGAAGCCGATTCCCGCGAGAACGGGCACCCAAAGGGCGAACAGGTACGCCGGGTCGGGAGCGATCCCGACCGCGTCGAGCAGCGTGAGGAGCGTGCGCGAGGTGACGGCGACGCTCAGCTGCGCCAGCACGTGAAGCATGCAGCGTCGGTGGCCGAGGTAGTCCTTCGCGCGCGCGCACCGGATGCCCCACACCATCGCCAACGCCACGATCAGCCCCGAGAGCGCGAACCCGACCGTCGCCGGAGCGCCCCCCTTGGCGTAGAGCGACAGGTAGAGGCCCGAGGGGACCAGGGCGGCAAGAATGACCGCGCCTGTCCCTCGGCCCAGCCAGCGGTGCGTGCGGGGAAAGCGGAGCATGCGCTTGGCAGACAGCAGCAGACACGCCGGCAGCGCGAAGGAGGCGGCCACCACGTGGACCTTCAGCGCTGCCAGCCATAGGTCCTCGTGCGGCAGCGGCAGCTTCTCGATCACGAACGGCGCGAGCTCGTCGGGGGCGAAGTACACGCGGCTGGCCCAGCCGATGACCAACGCCCCCAACCCGAGGCCGAGCATCCACACCGAGCCGAGCCGTCTGCAGAGCCGTCGCGCCATCGCCCTGCTGATCTCAGACGCCCCAGATGGGCGAAAGTTCTCTCCTCCGGAGGTTCTCGTCGCGGCGCCCACGGGCACTCGTGGATGCAGACGTCGTGCCGCCCACGCGAGGGCCAAGGTGCAGTACTTACGCGCCGGTACGGTGACCGGTCATCGTCAGCCCAGCCCAATTCTGTCTTTTGCGTACGCCATTCTGTCTTTTGCAGACAGATCGACGCGAGACGGTAGACGTCAGGTTCCATCGACGGAGTAGGCGGCGCCGTCGAGGTGGAGGTGGTTCTTGTGGTGCTTGTCGTACGACGGCGTGAGCACGACGGTGAAGACCTGTTCGTCGTAGAGACGGCGGGTGAGACGGCGGAGGAACTGCCCGGCGGGGCTGCGTGCCGGCTGGTCGGCTCGGACCCAGTCGCGCTCGACCTCGACGCGGCGGCCGTTGGCCAAGACGAAGGCCGCGATGTCGATGGCGTTGGCAAACGAGTGCTCGCTGACCAGGTCGGGGTAGGCGGCCATGCGCCGGCAGTTGTAGGTGCCGAGCTGGACGATCGCGCGCACCCGGTTGCGCAAGATCGCCCGGGCCTCCTCGTCGAGGATCTTCTCGAGGCGGACCAGCCGCTGCGCAAAGGCGCAATTCACGCGCGCCTCTGGCTGGTAGCGCACGGCTGGGCCGCGCCTCACCGCGATGCCGTCGGGGGCCTCGCAGACGACGCCATTCGGCATCCTCGACGGGCGGAGCGGCCAGTCCGAGAACTTCACCCCCGCCGCGCGCAACGTCTCCTGGCACTCGGCGGGCGGGGCCGGCGCGTGGGGCGTTGCCGGCGGAATTTCGGCGGCGAGCGCCGCGAGGGCGACGCCCATCCCGGCGCACGCGACGAGCATCCGATCAGTGTAACGTCTAGGACGATCATGCGGGGTCGGCTCGGGAAAAATCGGATGATGGTGGCGGCGCGGGGATGGTCGCGTCGCGCCGCCCCGTGGCTGGCTGCCGCGACGGCGCTGACCGCTTGCGGGAGCGGGACCCCGGTGAAGCGCGGCTTCGACTCGCGAGAGGTGCTGCAGATCCGCGACCCGACCTTCGACTTCAACGGCGGGTTCGACGCCACCTCGATCGGCTATTCGACCTCCGCAGACGGCGGCTTCTCATTCTTTTACGTCAATCTGATGACGGACCAGGTGCAGACCGGGTCCCCCGACGCCGGGACCGGCGCTACCGGCGTTGGCTACTATTGCCAGCTCCCGACCGACCCCACGACGAACCTCGGGACGGTCGTGGTCATCGACAGCGCCACCGGCCAGCAGATGCCGGTCCTCGACGGCGTCGCGAACCTCATCGATTGCCCACACGGCACCTCGACGACGCTGACCGTCCTCAAGCCCGATCCGACGGGCGCCCTGACACTATGGACCGGGCCTTTCGACAGTGTCGTCGAGGTGCCCCTGTCGATAAACATCGAGCGTTACGTCTTTGGGATCGGCCTGGTCGTCCTGGCTGCGTACCCGGCGCAGCCGAACCAGCTGGGCCTCTTCTCGATCGACCTCACCAGCTTCGCGGTCACCGAGCTCATCCCCCCCACGCTCGGAACGGCGGCCTGGGCCAACGGCGCCGCCGGCACCGGCTCTCTCGCCTCGAGCAGCCTGGTCGCGGGCTCCAAATCGTTTCCAGGGGTCATGACGGTCTACGGCGGCGGCTACGTCTACGAGCGGGCGATGGACGACGGCAGCACCATCCTTTTCGCGGGGCCGTTTTCGTCGGGACCCGCCAGCGAGCTCGCGCTGTTCGAGCCCGCCTCGTCCATGACGCTCTCGCTCCTTTCGGCGGTCGCTCCGCCCAAGGGATACTTCGACATGCCCATCTGGCTCGACGAGGACGGCGCCGGGCAGACGAAGTCCATCTTGGTCTGGAACGCCGGCCTGCAAGGATTCGCGAACTGTCCGCTCGCCTCCTCGATCGCCCCCCTCGGCGTCGCCTCGAGCGACGGAAACGAGATCCTGTTCGGCGCGAGCATCAGTTACGAGCAGAGCGATCCGGGGGGGACCAGCAGCCCCTTGCTCCTGGTTTCGTTCGCCCCCGGCCAAGCCGGAACCTGCACCATGCTGGCGTCGGCCAAGGCCGAGTATGCGGATTTCTCGTCAGACGGCAGCTCGGTCTTCTGGGTGGTCCAGCCCGCCACCGGGGACGCGACGCTGTGGACCGCCGCCGGCGACGGCAGCGGTGCGCGAATGATCGGCAGCGGCGCCATCTCCCAGCCCCGGTTCGCCACGGGGACCGAGCTGGAATTCGAGATCGGAGGAGATCTGGTCTGGGTCGACACCACCGACGCCTCCAATTCGTTGCACTACGTCGCCGAGCAGGTCTTCGGTACGGCGATCGACGTCGAGGGCCCCTGGGTCGTGACCGGGTACGACTACAGCACCACGGACGGGACCGGCCTTCTGGGTCTGGTCAACCGCGAAAATGGCAACAAGCGGTTGATTTCCCCGGAGGTCTACACCTACGAATCGCAGTATCGGGGCGGCACCAACGGTGGGGGCAGTCTGAGCGCCGGGCCTGCGGACGCCGGCACGCCCGCCACGCAGATCGCCTACCTGGTTCGCGGTCGCAACCCGTCCACGCAGGACGGCATCTGGGTGGCGACGATCGCCGAGAGCGATTTGCAATGACTGGCCGAGAAGCCGACCCCGACCACGCCAGCCACCCCGACGATTCCCTGCTCGAATAGTCCGCAAAGGTCCTGGTACGCCCGCGCGATAGCGGCTAGAAAGCCATGTGCGCACCATCGGCCTTCTCGCACTCGTCTTCCTCGCGGCCTGCGTTCCCGACCTGTCGACAATTTGCCCGCACAAGACATCGATCACCCAGGGCGTGTTCGGCGGGATCGTGGACTCGAACGGCACGCAAGAGGAAAACGTAGAAGTCGACCTCTACACGATCGAGAACGGGGTGCAGAGCGCGACGGCAACATTCACCGTCGAGACGACCCGTGGTGGCTATGAGTTGAACGTCACCCCATCGACTTACATTCTGTGCGCGAAAACGGTCTGCGCGATGGTCACGGTCCCCACGGGCCTCGTCGAATTGTCGGCGGTCGATGCCGCCTCCGGTCTGACGTGGGACGCGCCGGTGGCGGTCCCGCCGGCGCAGATGGTCGGCCCCTGCACCTACGGCGACTGAAACCCGATCCGGGCTCGAGGGCTGTCAGCGAGTCAGGACGGCGTAGAAGCAGGCCGTCAGCGCGCCGACGAACACCACCGACGCGACCATCATCACCACGTGGAGCCGCTGCTGCCGGAGGCGCCTCGGATCGCGGCCGCGACGGTGACGGAGGCGGCGATGTCGGTTCGAGGATTGGTTCGAGGGATCCGCGTAGGACGCGAACCACTCTTCCGACTGCGCGTCCACCTGGGCGGTGTCGATCTCGGTCGATGGTAGTTCCACGCGGGCTCCCTCTAGACGTGCATGGAAAGTAGCACGACGATGAGCGTCGGAGGACAGCTGTGAGGTCAATTCGAGCCGTCGAAGGGCGAGCGGCGAATTCGGCCGACCTGTAGGGGATGCTCGGCCAGCCACTCGACCCGCGCCGCGTGCGGATCGTTGGGGTAGCGCGCCAGGAAGCTCGCGGCGCGCCGGGCCACCTCGGCGCGATCGTGCTTCGCGGCGGCGGCCTCCAGCGCCACCACGTCCGCGTCCGGCGCCAGCGCGCCGTCGGGGAAGTCATCGTGGTAGCGCGCGATGAGCCGCATCGCCTCGTCGTAGTCGCCGCTCGCGATGGCAACGCGGGCGGTGTCGATCCGAGAGACTTGCTCGGCCAGCGTCGACGGCGCCGCCGCTCGATGCGCCGGCTCGCCCGCACGGGCGAGGTGGTGCTTCGCCGCGCGCGGCGTCTCCGCCACCGCCGGTCGCTCCAAGACCGGAGACACCGGTTCGGGCCGGCCGGTGGCCTCGGGGGCCTCAGCGGCTTCGCGCGGCGCGACCCGTTCGACGGCTGGTCGTTCGTCGGTCGAGGGACGCCGCCCCATCAGCAGCGCCGCCGTCACACTGCTCCCCGCGATCGCGCCCACCAGGATCCACTTCGCGGCGGCGGCCCGGCCCGCGCGCGCGCCGACCTCAGCAGCGCGCGTCGGAAGACGGCCGGCGGCGCCGCCGCCATCGGCCAGCACGGCGCCGAGGCTGCCGGAGAATCGCGCCCAGGCCTGCTCGACGTCGAGGGGCTGGGCGTCCCCGCGCGCCGATTCGAGCAACCGGCGCTCGAAGGCGGTGTCCGCGGGCGATCGGGTTTCGGACGACATCAGCCGTGACCTCCTCGCGCCACGAGCCGGGCGCGCATCCGTTTCGCGATGGTCGAGAACTCCTCGCGCGCCCGCCGCAGCCGCGAGCTGGCGGTACCGACGGGGATCGCCTCGATCTCGGCGATCTGCCGCACCTCGAGCCCCTCCAGCTCGTGCAGCACCAGGACCATGCGCAGGTCGAGCGGCAGCGCGGCGAGCGCCTCGTCGAGCAGCGCGCGCGCCTCCCGGTCGGCCAGCTGTTCGTCGGCCGGCGGTCGCTCGTCGACCAGCAGCGGGATCTCCACCAGCGACGCCAGCGGCATCGCCGCCGCCTGACGCCGCACCTCCTGCGAGGCGACGCGCAGGGCGACGCCGTAGAGAAAAGCCGGTTCGCTCCCCCGCTTGATGTCGCCGAGGCGGCGCGCCGCCACCCAGAAGACCTCCTGCGCGGCGTCGTCGAGCTGCGCCTGGCGCACGCCGAGGCGCCGGAGCAGGCGCCAGATCGACGGATAGTGCGCGTCGAAAAGGGCGCGCAGCCCCACCGGCTCGCGCTTCCGGTCCGGGCGGACGTTACGCAGGGGGTCGCTCATCGTGCGAAGCGCCACCCCACGCCGAGCATGAAGTCCCCCGACCACATTTGCGTCGCGAAGATGCGGCTGCCGTCGGCGCGCTCCGCGGTGATCTGGCCGATCGCGTAGCCGCCGCCGAGCTTGGCCTGCAGGTGGAAACCCGCGCCCAGGTAGTACTGAAGCTCTCCCGACACAGTGGCCTGGCCGAAGCCGCTGGTCTTCGTCTGGATCGGGGTCCCGTCGAGGGCGCTGGTGTTCAGCGTCAGGAAGCCTCCGCCGTAGCCGAAGCAGAAGAGCACGATCAGCCCCTCGCTGTCATAGTGCGGGGACAGGCACATGTTGATCGCGAAGTTCCCGCCGAAGTCGAGGTTCGTCTTCGTGTCCGCTGTTCTGTACGTCCCCGGTCCCCAAGTGCCAACTTCTAGCTTGGTGATGAGCCCGTGGATCCGTTGCGCGCCGTCGGGCGTGGTGACGAAGGGTGCCAAGACGACCGACAGCTCGTCGTGCGGGAGGACCAGCGTCGGGAGGATGCCCACGGTGGCGCCCCCGTAGAGGTTGACGGAGCTCGCGATGGTGAGGTGTACCTCGCCGGCGGGGACCGTCACCGTCGTTGGCGGAAACCAAGGGCTGTGTCCCCGAAGCCGCATCTTGGTCGGAGGCGCAGGCGGCGCAGCCGGCGCGGGAGCCGGGCTCGATGATGGCTGATGGCGGCCCCCGGCGGTGGCGACGGCGCGGCGGCCGGCGCTTCGCCGCCGTCACCCGCGCCTCCTTGGAGCGCAATCGCCGTCACGACGGCCAGCGCGTCGGCGACCTCGCGGCAGCTCGCGCCGCGGACCTCGCGCTTGTTCGTCGCCTCGCTGCCGTCGCGCACCTGGAACGCCCCCGCGAAGCCATTGTCGGCCCTGGTGATGGAAACGACCATGACCTCGGCCACGGGCGCTCCCCGGGGCGCGTCGAAATCGGCGCCGCGCGCGGTGACGGCGGCGACGAAGTCGTCCTCCGAAGGGCACCCTGCCGGCGCCTCGTACGTCAGCTTCACCGCCGGCGTGGCCCGCGCGGGGACGGAAGCCGCCAGCAAGATCACCGATGTCAGCAGGCGTGCGGCGTTCATTAAAGGGGTAATGGTGCCCCGAGACCCCCACGATCACGAAATCGTTCACCGACCCGTCGGCGCGCCCGAGGTCTTCGGTTCGTCGCCGGCGTGGTACTTCTCGCGGATCCGCGCGCCGGATAGCGGACCGCCGAGCGCGGCGCTGATGTAACAGAGATCGAACGCCCCGGCGCTCAAGGGCAGGATGCCCCACGCCATGGACAGCAAGCCGAGGGCCCCGTGTCGGAACACGTAGCCGACGACGACGAACGTGGCGCCAGCGATCAGTCGAAAGGCGCGGCCCGCAGGGCTGTTGATGAAGCGAGAGAATCCGGATCGATTGAAGGCCTCGGCGATGTGCGTGAAGTCGGCCCGCTTCCCCAATGCCTGGTTCGTGCTCATTGAATCTCCCTTCCTTTCTACAAGCTGTCTTCAATCTGCGATCAGCGCACCCGTGCCGGGCAGTGGCAGGTTCGCCAATCTTCGGAGGCGATTCGGCCATGACGGGACGTTCCGTCCGTGTCGTCCGGCCGGGCGCACCGCGCTCGGCCTCTACCCGCGAGGCGTGACGAAGAGCGGAACGATTTGTTCTTGGCGGGCAGACCGGTCGGGCGCTCCGCTGCTCAGGACTGCCCACCACGGCACACGCAGGGCCAAGCTGGCACCTCGGCGGCGGAGACGGCTCGCCGCCGCCGAGGCGCCCGACGACCCAGCATGGGTGGACGCGAGTCGTTGAATGGTCGAGTAGGCGGGACAGGGATTGAACCTGCGACCCGGGCCGTGTAAAGACCCCGCTCTACCACTGAGCTACCCGCCTGGGCGGGCGCCAGGATAACCGAAACGGCGGCGAACTCATCGGCCGGCGCCACACCCAGGGCGCTGGCGGTGTGAGAAGCCGGCCCCCCCGACCTCTCACACCACCGCAGCCCATCCCGCCCAGCCCCGTCGAACAGAGATAGAGTAGCCGACGCATGTTTCGTTCTTCTTTCACCCCCGCAAATTCTTTGTAAATTGCCCCGGTCGATGGCTAACAGCGCGCTCGCGATTGGAAAACCGCCCTACCGGGTGGAACGGACCCGCCTGCCGAATGGGCTGAAGCTGGTGGCGGTCGAAACGCCGCACCTGCACAGCGCCACTCTCTGTCTTTATGTGCGAGCCGGCTCACGCTACGAGAAGGCCGAGACCAACGGGCTCTCGCACTTTCTCGAGCACATGCTGTTCCGCGGGTCGTCGCGCTACCCGTCGTCGTTCGCGCTGAACCTGGCGATCGAGGAGCTCGGCGGCACGCTGTACGCGGAGACCGGGCGCGACTACTCGCTCTACCAGATCGCGCTCAACCCGCGGCACCTGCAGCGCGGGATGGAGATCCTGGGCGATCTCTTCGCGGCGCCCGAGTTCCGCGACATCGATCTCGAGCGGCAGATCATCGTCGAGGAGATCCTCGAGGATCTCGACGACCGGGGGCGGAACGTGAACCTCGACGACCAGTCGCGCCGGCAGGTCTGGGGCGAGCACCCGCTCGGGTTTCCGATCACCGGTCCCCTGCGCAACGTCCGCCGCTTCACGACGCGCGACGTGCGGGCGCACTTCCGGCGCTTCTACGGCGCCGCCAACATGGTGCTGGCCGTCGCCGGGCCGATCAAGATGCGCACCGTCGAGCGGCAGACCCGCGCCGCCTTCGCGGGCGTCCCGCGCGGCGAGCGTCGTGCGCCGCGGCGGCCGCGTCCGGCCGGCCCGGGGCCGCTCTACCGAGCGGTGCACAACGAGTCGGCGCAGACGCAGGTTCACATCCTGTTCCACGCGATCCCCGAGACCGATCCCGACTACCTGGCGCTGCGGGCGCTGGTGCGGGTGCTCGACGACGGGATGTCGACGCGCCTGCACTACCAGATCTGCGATCAAAAGGGGCTGGCCTATTCGATCGCCGGGTCGCTGCACTCGTACCACGACGCCGCGCTCTTGGAGATCGATGCCGCCTGCGCGCACGCCAAGTTGCCGGCGCTGATCGGCGAGTCGCTCGGCATGCTCGGCCGGTTCCGCGACGAGCTGGTGGGCGAGGACGAGCTCGAAAAGGCCAAGCGCCGCTTCGTCGGCGACATCGAGGCCTGCTACGACGATCTCGACGGCCTGTGCGGCTGGTTCGGGGGCACCGAGCTCTACACGCGCGCCGATCCGCAGGAGAAACGGGCGCGCGCGCTCGCCCGCGTGCGGCCCGAGGACATCCGCGCCGTCGCGCGCCGGGTGATCCGCCCCGAGCGCCTATCGGTCACCTCCGTCGGGGCGCTCAGCCCGAAGCTCGCGCGCCGGGTCGAGAAGATCGTCCGCGAGTTTCGATAGATTCGGGGTCAACTCGGTTCGGGACCCTCAAAGGGTCCCGCGCCCCCCGCGATGCGGTCGCGCCGGCAAAGCCGTCGCTCCCCCGACGCGATCAGTTCTTCTTTTTCTTCATCGCCGCGGCGGGCGGCGTGACCTCGATGGCCAGGGTCACGGTCTCCTTGACCGGCTTGCAGGCCTGCTCCTGGCAGAGGACGAAGTGCGCCTCGGCGCCGATGGTCTTCTTGCCTGCCTCGGTCGCCGTGACCGGGATGTCGAAGCGCGCGCTCTCCTTGCTGCTGGCGGCCAGATCGCCGCGCGTCAGCTTCTGCTTCTTGACCGTCACGCCGGTGGGCGTCGTCAGGGCGACGCTGATCGGCGCCTCGTCGTTGACGTGCCAGCCTCCTTTAACCTTGATCGTCAGGCTGGCGGTCCCGGTGCCGCCGACCGCGACCTTCGGTTCGACCTTGGTGATTTCGTAGAGGGAGTCGGCGGCGCGCGCGGCGCCAGCGGTGGCGAGAGCCGGAGCAAGGGCGAGGGCAAGCGTAAGGAACAGTCGTTTCATCGAGCAAGGCCTCCGCGGCAGAAGCGTAGCATGTGGTACGGCGCAGCATTTTGAGGCCAGGGCTTAACTTGACCGTCTGGGTACTGAGATGTAGGTTGAGGTACGCAACACCATGCAAACCAAACGAAACTGGCGGCCGATTTTGGGTGAAAAACGTGAAAAGCGTCGTATTTCCGCGGATTTCTACGCGGTCGAGGTAGCGGATGGCGCGCGTTACCTGCGCAAGGTCAGCAACGTCTCGGGCGACGGCCTTCTCATGGAGAGCCCGCTCGGCGACGAGCGGCCCGGGCAGCGGGTCGATCTCGAGCTGCCCCGCCTCGAGGGCGAGCCCCCGCTGCGGGTCGAGGGCAAGGTCGTCTACGTCAAGGAAGACGGACGGGTCGGCGTGCACGTGATCAGCATGCCGCTGCCGGTCGCCGCGCTCGGCGGGCGCGAGGTACTTTAGCGGACCGCGCGCGTCAGTTACACTCGACGCATGGCGCTCATCGACAAGCCCGATCGCGCGCGGCAGCTGGCCCGCGCGATCGCCTCAGACCTCTCGATGTACCACGAGAAGAAGATCATCGAGGGGGTCGAGCGGGACACTCTGTTCGACAGCATGCGCGACGAGATCGAGGAGGGGCGGACGCTCTACAAGAGCCGCGTGACGCCCGAGATCTTCGGCCTCGGCCTCTATGACCGCGCGCTGGTCGACATGCTGCTCAAGTCGCGCGGCGGCGTTCGCTCCAAGATCTGGTAGCGGGTTGACTGCCTCCCGGCGCTTCGTCGTCGCGCCGGCGGCGGTGGGGCAGCGGCTGGATCGCTTCCTGGCGCAGCAGATCGCCGACGTGTCGCGGTCACAGCTGGCGCGGCAGATCGGGCAGGCGGCGGTGACGGTGAATGGCGCGGCGGGGGCGCCGTCGCGCAAGTTGCGCGCGGGCGACGTGATCGTCTGGGAACCGCCGCCCGTGGTGGCGACGGAGATTGCGGCGGAGGACCTGCCGCTGACCGTCGTTCACGAGGACCGCTGGCTGGTGGTGATCGACAAGCCGGCCGGGCTGGTGGTCCACCCGGCACCCGGGCACGAGGCGGGGACGCTGGTGAACGCGCTGCTCGCCCACGTCAAGGACCTGCGCGGCATCGGCGGCGAGCTGCGCCCGGGGATCGTCCACCGGATCGACAAGGACACCTCGGGCCTGCTGGTGGTGGCGAAGGACGATCAGACGATGAACGCGCTGGGGGCGGCGTTCAAGGCGCACACCATCGAGCGGGTCTACGAGGCGCTGGTGGCGGGAACGCCGCCGGGGCCGAGCGGCCGGATCGACACCTTCTACGGGCGCGATCCGCGCGACCGGAAGAAGTTCTCCAGCCGCGTTCGGGCGGGCAAACGCGCCGTCACCAACTGGCGGGTCGTGGCGCGGTATCCGGGGGCGGCCCGGATGGAGGCGCGGCTCGAGACCGGGCGGACGCACCAGGTGCGCGTCCACCTGGCGGCGCTCGGCTGTCCGCTGCTGGGCGACAAGGTCTACGGGCGCCCGCCGCGCGATCCGAAGCTGCGCGCCATCGCGGAAACGCTGGGGCGGCAGGCGCTGCACGCGCGCGAGCTCGGATTCGTTCACCCGGCGACGGGGAAGAAGCTCTCCTTTTCCTCGACGCCGCCGGCCGACATGCGGGCGGCGCTGGCGGCGCTGGAAAAGTTATAAGAGCGTCATGCGCGTCGAGCTGGTCCGCGATCGGGAGGAGGGCCTCAAGCTGCCGCTCCTGCGGTCGGACGTCGTCGGCGCGCCGTTCGTCCACGGGTTCACCACGCGCGCGGGCGGTGTCAGCGCGCCCCCGTTCGAGTCGCTGAACCTGGGCGGCAAGTGGGGAGATGGTCCGGCGGCCGTCTCCGAAAATCGGAGACGACTCGCGCGGGCGGTGGGCGGCCCGATCGCCGTCGCGCGCCAGGTCCACGGCACGACGGTGGTCCGGGTTCGGGCGGATGACGACCGGGCGGCCATCGCAAGCACCGAAGCCGACGCCCTTTGCACCGACGCGCCCGGCGTCGTGCTGGGTGTGTTCGTCGCCGACTGCGTCCCGGCGCTGCTGGTCGATCCGCGCACCGGCGCGGTGGCGGCCGCGCACGCCGGCTGGCGCGGGACGGTGGCGGGCGTGCTGCCGGCGGCGGTGCGGGCGCTGGCGGCCGAATTCGGCGCGCGGCCGGGCGATCTGCGCGCGGCGCTCGGCCCCGCGATCGGGCCCTGCTGCTTCGAGGTCGGACCCGAGGTGGTCGCGGCGTTCGAAACGCTGGTCCCCGACGCCCATGCGCGCGGGATCGTGTTGCCCTCGCCGCGCGGCGTGCCGGGCAAGGCGCACGTCGATCTCAAGGCGGCCAATCGCCTGCTGCTGGAGCGCGCCGGTCTCGATCCCGGGGCGATCGATGCTGGGCCGGAGTGCACGCACTGCGATCGGGTGCGCTTCTACTCGTTCCGCCGCGACGGAAACGCCACCGGCCAGCTGATGGGCGTCGTCGGGCGCGTCGGGCCTTGAAGGTGTGACAGCGAGACGGTAACGTCGGCGCGTGGCCGGGACGACCCTCCGTTGTTACACCTTCCTGGATGCCCTCCAGCCGCAGCTGGCGAGCTTCATGGGGAAGACGGCGCGCGGGTTTCTGCCGGTGCCGGGGCAGGCGTCGCTGTTCGTCGAGATCGCGCCCGGCATCGCCATCAACCGCGTGACCGACGTGGCGCTCAAGGCGACGCGCGTGGTGCCGGCGCTGCAGATCGTCGAGCGCGCCTACGGTCTGCTGGAGGTCCACGCCGACGATCAGGGCGACGTGCGCGACGCGGGGGCGGCGATCCTGCGCCATCTCGAAGTGCAGGAGCAGGATCGCATCAAGCCGTCGGTGATGACCAACCAGATCATCCGCGCCGTCGAACCGTACCAGGCGCAGCTCATCAATCGCAGCTCGCAGGGGATGATGATCCTGCCGGGACAGTCGCTGTTCATTTTGGAGACAGAGCCGGCCGGCTACGTGGCCTTCGCCGCCAACGAGGCGGAGAAGACCGCGCACGTCTCGCTGGTGCAGGTCCAGCCCTACGGCGCGTTCGGGCGGCTGTGGCTCTCGGGACCCGAGGCGGAGATCGACGCGGCGGCGGGGGCGGCGATCGCCGCCATCGAGGGCATCGCGGGTCGCGCCGGCGACAAATTCGTCGACAAATAACCAAAAACAAGCGAAAGGCCGGTCATGGCAGACGCGCTCGGAATGATTGAAACCAAGGGATTCGTGGCGATGGTCGAGGCGGCCGACGCCATGGTCAAGGCGGCGAAGGTCGAGCTCGTCGGCTACGAGAAGATCGGCGGCGGGTTCGTGACCGCCATCGTGCGTGGCGACGTCGCGGCGGTGAAGGCGGCCACCGAGGCCGGCCAGCGCGCCGCGGAACGCATCGGCGAGATGGTCGCCGTGCACATCATTCCGCGGCCGCACGTCAACGTCGATCAGGTCCTGCCGCTCGGCCGGGCCGACAGCCCGCAGGGGTGACGGCGAGCCCCCCGCGCGCGTCGCGGCTGGCGGCGCGCGCTGGCCCTGGTCGGAATCCTGGCCGGGGCCTACGGGCTGGCGGTCCTGGTCGCGCGCCCGCACGTTCCCGATCCGGCGACCAATCCCTACGCGGGGAAGCGGGGCGGATCGCTGTCGAAGTCGGCCGGCATCGAGATCCGCTACCGGCGCGCCGACGAGCAGGGCGTGGTCCTGCCGCAGACCGTCCTGCGCGCGGGCGATCTGCTGTCGTTCAAGGTGAAGGGCGAAGGTCCGCGCTACGTCGAGGTCCGGATGCGCGACGGCGCGACGGCCCCGGCGACGATCTTTCCGCCGGCCGGCGCGACGGAGACGACTCTCGTCGCGCCCGATCAGACACTGCCGGTGACGCACCTCCTCGGTCCCGGCGCTGGCAAGCTGGTGGTGACCGCGCTCTTCTCCGACCGCCCGCGCCCGGTCGGCGCGCCAGCCGACCCCGAGACGCAGGCGATCACGGCGGTCGTCGACAAGGAATGAAGCGGCGGGTGCCGTGACAGCCGCCGAGAGACGAACCGTCGCCCCGCTCTGGTCGCGCTGGGGTTAGCGCACGGGAGCTCCGCCGGCGACCGCGCGGCCGCACGTCTGTTCGCGCCTCGGCACCGTAAATCCGTCATGCGGTCTCACGCGCGACGACTCTGGGTGTGGCTGGGCTTGTCGCTCGCCTTTCTCTCTCTCTCCCCGACCGGGTGTGGCTTCACGGCCAAGACGACCGGTCCCTCGGGCACCAACAATTCAGCGGCGACCTCGACCGGCGGCAGCGGACCGTCAGCGGGAGCAGGGGGGCGTGCAACGACTGGTTCTAACGGACCGTCGGCGACCGCGAACAGCACGGGGGCCGACGCGGGGTCGGCGCCGCCGACCTTCGCCGATTTCCCCGCGGCGCCGGTCGTCGATCCGTCGGCGCCGCCCAATGCGGCCGCGCTGTTCGACGGAAACGCGTCGCGCCCCGACGGCGCCCCCTGCATCACGGCGCCGATCGCGGGGACCTTGATGCCGCGCAACTGGTTGCGGCCGCGCTTCGATCTGGCCGCCGCCGCCGGCGACAACCTGTTCGAGATCGACCTTGCCGTCGCCGGCTTCGCGCACACGCTGCGGATCTTCACCGCCAACCCGAGCTATGTGCTCGACGCCGCGCTCTGGAACGGGCTGCGTGGGTCGGTGACCGATCGGACGATCACGGTGGCGATGCGCGCGCTGACCGTCGACGGCAGCGGCGCGGTCACGCGCGCCCCCTCGGCCCCCGCGACGTCGAGCTTCGTCATCGCGCCGGTCGACGCGCCGGGAAAGATCGTCTACTGGGCGCTGGCCGACGACATGGCGACCAAGGTCGGATCGCTCAAGGGGTTCGGCATCGGCGACGAGTCGGTGGAGAACGTCTTGGTGCCGAGCCAGGTCGCCACCCGCGCCGCCGACGACACCTGCATCGGCTGCCACGCCGCCACCCCCGACGGCAACTCGGTGGGGTTCACGATGGGATCGCAGAACTACTTCAACCAGCTGGCCAACGTGACCGCCGGCGCGATCGGGACGACGCCGTCGTACGCCACGCCGGCCGCGCTCGGGACGATGCAGACACTGCACGGCATCCCGGCCTACTCGCGCTCGCACTGGAGCGACGGCGATCGCGTCACGCTGCTGAGCGACACCGGCACGTTGCACTGGGTGGAGGTCGACGGTGCGCTGAGCGGGACGCTCGCGCGCAGCGGCGATGCGAACAAGGCGACCGAGCCGACCTTCAGCCACGACGGGAACAACGTCGTCTACGTCTCGGCGAAGGCCATCACCGACGGCCGCCTCGACACCGGCCCCGCCGATCTCTACGCGGTCCCCTACGGGAACCGGGCCGGGGGCACCGCCGCGCCGCTGCCGGGCGCCTCCGATCCCGGCTTCACCGAGTACTACCCGGCGTTCTCGCCCGACGACGCGTTCGTGGCATTCACCCGGGTCCCCAACGCTGACTCGGCGTACAGCAACCCCGAGGCCGAGGTCTACTTGTTGCCGTTCAACGCCGGCCGGGGTGGAGCCGCGATCCGCCTGGCGGCCAACGACGCCGCCGCCTGCCAGACGTCGCTGGCGAGCCCCGGCCTCACCAACGACTGGCCGAAGTGGTCTCCCCAGGCGGTGACGGCCAACGGCAAGACCTACTACTGGCTGACGTTCTCCTCGAAGCGCACCGGCGGCGCCAACGCACAGCTCTATATCAGCGGCGTCGTCGTCGACGGCAACGGGAAGGTCACCACCACCCCGGCGCTCTACCTGTGGAATCAGCCATCGAGCGAGGGGAACCACACGCCGTCCTGGGACGACTTCGCGATCCCGTCGATCAGCATCGGCTGAGCGGCCTCAGTCACACGAGCCGGAGCAGGGGACGAACGTGCCGGCGGTGGCCTGGACGGTCGCGCTGCCGCCGGTGAGGCCCGACGCCGAGGCGGTCACCGTGATCGTGCCGGTTCCGGTCGCCTGAACGATCGCGAAGGCCAGCCCCTGGTAGGCGTTGCGGACGTTTCCGCGGAACGTCTCCTCGGTCATGCTGGCGCTGTCGACGGCGATGATCGTGCCGGGCCCGGTGAGGGCGAACGTCACCGGCGTCGTGCTGCTGACGGTGGCGCCCGAGGCGTTGGCGATCGCGGCCTGGAAGTAGATGACGTCGTTCAGGTCGGTCAGCAGGGTGGCGTGATCGGCGGTGACGACGACCTTGGTCGCGCCGGTCCCGGTCGCCGGGGCGGTGGTCTTGGGCGCCCCCCAGGTCGTCTGCCAGGAGTAGCCGATCGCCTTGACGCCGCCCATCTCGTCCATGATTCCCGCGGTCGAACCAAATGTCGGCCAGGCGCCGTCGGCCTCGCCCAGGTAGTCGACGCCCGTCCACATGAACTCGCCGGTGAGCGCCGCGGTGTTCTTGATCGTGCTCCAGGTGCTGGTCTGGGTGCCGATCTCGGTCAGCACCGAAGCCATCGGGGGCGAGGCCTTGGTCGCGTCGACGGCCGAGGTGGTGTCGTAGTTGTTCCCCCACACGTCGACCGGGTAGTTGATCGTCGGCGGCGTGGTGGTGGTGTCGATGTCGCCCGACGTCGCCGGATCGAGCAGCGCCTGCGTGTCCTTGCGCGAGGGATCGATCGTGTGGCTGAGCGTCAGCATCTGGTTCACGATCGGCAGCCGCGTCGCGTGCGAGTCGTGAATCTCGTTCCCCAGGCTGTAGAGCGCGACGCTCGGGTGGTTACGGTCGCGCATCATCCAGCCGGTGAAGTCGACCTGCCACCACTTGGCGCCGGTCGCCACCGACGGGACGGCCGGCATGCCGGTCGGGCTGGTGGCGGTCTGGTTGAAGTAGGCGGCGTAGTCACCGCTGTCGGTGTACTTGTGCGCCGTCCAGACGTCGGTGAACTCGTCGAGCACCAGGATCCCCATCCGGTCGCACAGATCGAGGAAGTCCGGGCTGGGTGGGTTGTGCGCCGTCCGGATGGCGTTCACCCCGAGCAGCTTGAGCTCGGCCAGCCGCCGCTGGACCGCCCGTTGCGGAGCCGCCACGCCGAGCCCGTGGAAGTCCTGGTGATTGGCGACGCCCTGAAACTTGACGCTCTTGCCGTTGAGGCTCATCCCGGTGGTGCCGTCGAACGTCAGGCTCCGGATCCCGAAGGCGGTGACGTCGTCGTCGACGGTGGCCCCACCCACCTGAACGTTGGTGACGAGCTGGTACATGACGGGCGTCGTGAGGCTCCACAGCTTGGGATTGGCGACGGAGACATCGAAGGTGAAGCCGGCCGAGGCGCCCGCCGCGATCGTCTGGGCCGCCGTCGCGACCGGCGCCTGCGCCGCCCCGCTGGCGTCGCTGACGATCCCCTGCACGGTCACGCTCTGACTGGCGGTGCCCGAATTGACGACGGTGGTCGTCACGTGAACGGTCGCCGAGGTGGTCGTCGGGCTGGGCGTGGTGACGAAGGTGGCCCACTGATCGACGTGCACCGGACTGGCCGCCACGATGCGCACGTGCCGGTAGATGCCGGCGCCCGCGTAGTAGCGCTCGGCCGGCTGCGTGCTGGTGTCGGTCTTCACCGCGATCACATTTTCGGTCGACCCGAAGGTGACGCTGGCCGTGATGTCGTAGCGAAAGCTGACCCAGCCGTACGGGTGATGTCCGTAGTGCGTGCCGTTGACGTAGACGTCGCTGTTCTCCATCACGCCGTCGAACTCGACGAAGACGCGCTCCGCCGAGAGGTTCTGCGGGAGCGTGAAGTGCTTCCGATACCAGCCGATCCCCGACGGCACGTAGCCGCCCCGGCCGGTCGTGGTTGCGGTCTGCGAGAACGGCCCCTCGATCGCCCAGTCGTGCGGAACGTTCACCGTCCGCCACGATGAATCCGCGAAGCCGGACTGATCGGCGCCGGTCGCGTTCCCCTGGAAGAACAGCCAGCCCGCGTCGAAGGGAACGATCGATCGCACGCGGCCACCGACGGTCGTCATCCCACCCGCGCCTCCGGTGCTGCCGCCCGATCCGGTGGCGCCGCTCGCGCCGCCCGAGCCGCCGCCGGTGCCTGTCATTCCGCCGCTGCCGCCGCTGCCGCCGGTCGCGCCCGCCGACCCGCCGCTACCGACGTTGCCACCGCTGCCAACCGTGCCGCCACTGGCAACGCTGCCGCCGCCTCCGCCGCTGGCCCCGCCGCTGCCGACACTGCCGCCGCTCCCGCCCGACGCGCCGCCGGTCGCACCCGAGACGCCACCACTTCCCGCGCCGCCCGTTCCCGTCGTCCCCCCGAGGGCCGCGGCGCCGCTGCCTCCCGTTCCGCTTCCGTTCGCGGCGCCTCCGTTGCACCCGACGGCTGACGCGAAGAGACAGACCCCGCAGGCGAGCCGTCGGATGAGACTGTTCAGGGTCGAGCTTGCGGGGCGGGGGCTTTTCACAGAGATGTAAGGGCGCGCGCAGGCGCACTTGGTGCAGGGTGGCCGGGTCTGTCCGAGCAGCGATCTTCACGTGGCGGGCCGGTCTCCGGCCGATCCCGCCG
Organism: uncultured Pseudomonadota bacterium; assembly: GCA_963725905.1. GTDB lineage: Bacteria > Myxococcota_A > Polyangia > Fen-1088 > Fen-1088 > JADGRB01. Next base: position 73,588 of record CAVSAG010000001.1, read on the forward strand.
GCGGTAGACGTCGAAGGTTCCCAGGCGCACGGGCGGCTCGTAGAGGCGCCCGACGTAGTCATTCAGCAGCGCGTAGCGCGGCAGCTCGAATCCGGGGCGGCGACCGTCGACGATGAGGGCGGGTGGCGCGGCGTCGAGATCCTCGCGCAGCCGCCGCCAGGCGTCCGCGCTCTCCAGCGCCCGGTTGGTTTCGCGGGTGGCGCCGGGCAGAGCATGATCGGTTCCGCTCGCAGGCTCTGCGCCTCGAGGACGTCGGGCGCCTCGGCCCGCAGCACGAGGTGTAGCGGGGGCGCCGGGGCGACTTTCGCCCCCAGCGCGCCCCACCCCAGACCCAGGAGCGTGGCGAAGGTCAGGATGGCGAGATGCCCCGGCCGCAGGATCATGCCCCCCCCATGTTCCCGCAAGGTGCCCGTTCGTTAGCGGGATTCTCGACCGGGGCGACATTTTCTTTGGCCCGGTGACGCCTGAGCCGTCCGATTTGCACCGCACCCGGCGACGCCGGGGTCACCGGCTGGCCACGTCTTCCCTTCTTCGTATCAAGCGAATCAGGCGTCGGCTTTGGCCCGCGCGTTGCTGTACGGAAAAGCCGTATAGATGATCGCGATCGGCGAGACCGTCGGGAACTACCGGATCACGGGCAAGCTCGGTGAGGGCGGGATGGGCGAGGTCTTCCTGGCTGAGCATCCCATCATCGGACGGAAGGTGGCGTTGAAGGCGATTCATCGGCAGTTCGCCCACAACGCCGAGGTGGTCGCGCGCTTCGTCACCGAGGCGCGGGCCGTCAACCAGATCGGGCACGACCACATCGTCGACGTGACCGACTTCGGTCACACGCCGGCGGGCGACTTCTATTTCATCATGGAGTACCTGCCGGGGGAGATGCTCTCGGCGCGGATCGGCGGCGTCCCGTTCCCGCCCGCGCGCGCGATCGACATCGCCGCCCAGATCGCGGACGCGCTGGAGGCGTCGCACCAGCAGGGGGTCATCCACCGTGACCTCAAGCCGGACAATATCCTGCTCGTCTCCCGCGATGGGACGAGGGACTTCGTGAAGGTGTTCGACTTCGGCCTCGCCAAGCTGACGCACAAGGCGCCCGGCACGCCGACGCACGACACCGGCGCCGGCATCGTCATGGGAACGCCGTTTTACATGTCCCCCGAGCAGTGCAACGGCAAGCGCGAGGTCGATCACCGCGCGGACGTCTACGCCCTGGGCGTCATCCTCTTCCAGATGCTGACCGGACGGGTCCCCTTCACCGGTGAGGGGTTCGGCGAGGTGATGGCCCAGCACCTCTGCCGCGCGGCGCCGGCGGTACGCCGGCTGGTGCCCGACGTGCCGCCGGCGCTGGAGGCGATCGTCAGTCGGGCGCTGGCCAAGGAGCCCGACGAGCGTTTTCAGACGATGGCCGAGCTTCGCGCGGCGCTGCTGGCCGAGGACGGCCAGCCGAAGGTGTCGGTGCGAGAACCGCGCGCGCTGGCCGCGCCGACCGAGCCGGCGCGCGTCGACCTGCCCGCCAGGCGCAACCGTGGCGGCGCCTTCTTGCTGGGTTTCGCGGCTTTCGCCGTCATCGCTCTCGCCAACCTGGGGCTGCGCCACGCGCAGCCGGTCCTGGCCGCAGGTTCGGTGCCGAGACGGGCGCCGACGGTCCACGTCAACTTCAGCTCCGATCCCGACGGGGCGATTGTCTCCAGGCGCGACGGCTCCGTCGTGGGCGTGACGCCTTTTTCGATCGAGATCCCCTACGGGGCGACGCCGGTCGAGTACCTCGTCCACAAGGACGGCTACCTCGCCAAGGTGAGGGCGTTCGTGCCGGACCTGTCACTGCCGGTCTTCGCCGTGCTGGAGAAGGCTCCCGAGCTGCCGGCGACTGCAGACGCGGACGATCCACCGCTCGCCCTGGTCCAGGCGGCGCCACCGCTCGCCCGCCGGCAACCTGCCCACCGGCCGCAGACGGCGCACCGGCCGGCCGTCCGCCCGTACGACAGCGACGACATCATGGCGCCCTCCGCCTGGTGACGCCCCGTGATGATCCTCACGCCCGAACAGTAGCACTCCCGGAGCGCAGGATCCGCGCCACGAACGCCGGCCGCAGGTAGAACCCGTGCTTGCCGACGCGGGTGGGGCGGCCGGCGGCGTCGTAGGCGTCGCGCAGATCGTCGGCGTCCCGCCCCTTGGGGCGGACCTGCATGACCGCGCCCAGGTGGCCGGTGATCTCGGCGGCGCGGCCCTGGCGATAGTAGCCGCGCACGAAGACATCGAAGTCCTCGCGCAACGCGCGCGCCTCGTCGGTATCGGGCGACCAGAGCCGGACGGCGGCGACGCGGCGCTCGCCGACCGAGCGCGCCTCCGGCGGGACGGCGAGCGCCACGAACAGGACGCGGGCCAGCTTCTCGCGGACGTAGCTCGTCTCCCAGGACTCGGCGGCGATGGCCACCGGATCGATCTGGCAGACGGCGGTCGACTCCAGCGGGTCCAGGTTCTCGCGCACGGGGACGGTCTTGAGCTCGACGCCCAGCGCGCCGAAGTCGGGGCCGCGCGCGCCGCCGACCACGGCGCCCAGCTCCTGTTCAATCACCTGGCCCGACCACCCCTTGGTGCGCACGTTCCCGACGGGCACCGGCAGGCCGAGCGCGTCGGCCAGCTCCGAGAGCTCCACGCCGACCAGCGCGCGGGCATGCGCGAGCAGCGCCTCCAGGGTCTCGTTCGCCACACCTGACCGTGATCGAATTTCGGGGTAACGTCCAGCGCGGGATGGACGAGGCGCGCATTCAGGAGATCGTCGATCGCGTGCTGGCGCGTGTGGGCGATCTGCCCGAGACGCCGGCCGAGGCGGTCAAATCGCCGCCCGCCGGCTACGTCGCGCCGCCGCCCCCGCCCGCGCGCCGCCGCGAGGTCGACGTGCCGCGCGGCCGCCGCGGCGTCTTCCCCGACGTGGAGAGCGCGGTGAAGGCGGCGCGGCAGGCGCACGCGCAGAACGAAGGGTCGCCGCTGGAGGCGCGCAAGCGCTGGATCGAGGCGATGCGCGCCACGGCGCGCGCGCACGTCGACGAGCTGGCCAAGTTCGCGGTGGCCGAGACCGGTTACGGCCGCATCGAGGACAAGCTGGCGAAGAATCGCCTGGCGATCGACAAGACGCCCGGGACCGAGGGGCTGGCGCCGATCGCGTTCTCTGGTGACGACGGCCTGACAATCACCGAACGGGCCAGCTACGGCGTCATCGGGTCGATCACGCCGACCACCAACCCGACCGAGACCGTCATCAACAACGGCATCGGGATGGTCGCGGGCGGCAACGCGGTGGTGTTCAACGCCCACCCCTACGCGGCCAAGACGTCGGCCTGGCTGGTGCATCTCTTGAACGAAGCAATCGCCGCGGCGGGCGGGCCGGAGACGCTCCTCTGCTGCGTCGAGCGGCCGACGATCGAGAGCGCGGAGCTGCTGATGCGGCACGCGGGCGTGCGGCTGCTGGTCGTCACCGGCGGGCCGGGCGTCGTCAAGGCGGCGATGGGGAGCGGCAAGAAGGTGATCGCCGCCGGTCCGGGCAACCCGCCCGCCGTCGTCGACGAAACGGCCGATCTCGACGTCGCCGCGGCCGGGATCGTCCAGGGGGCGTCAATCGACAACAACATCCTCTGCACGGCGGAGAAGGAAGTCGTGGCGGTCGATTCGATAGCCACGCCGCTGCTGGATCGCCTCGGGCGCACGGGGGCGCTGGTCTTGAACGAGCGGCAGGTGAAGGCGCTCGAAAAGGTGGTCCTCCACCAGGGGACGGGCGGCGTCCACCCGAACAAGGACTTCGTCGGCAAGAACGCCGGCCTCATCGCGCGCCAGATCGGCGTGACGGCCGGCGACGAGCTGCGCCTGCTCGTTGCCGACGTCGACGAGAAGCACCCCTTCGTGCAGCTCGAGATGCTGATGCCGGTGCTGCCGCTCGTGCGCGTCCCCGACGCCGCCACCGCGATCGCCGTCGCCAAGCGGGTCGAGCACGGCTTCTGCCACACGGCGGTGATGTACTCGCGCAACATCGCCCACCTGCACGCGATGGCCCGCACCATCAACAGCTCGATCTTCGTGAAGAACGCCTGCAACCTGGCGGGCCTGGGGCTCGGCGGCGAGGGCTACACCTCGTTCACCATCGCCTCGCCGACGGGGGAGGGGCTGACCACGGTCCGCAACTTCACGCGCGAGCGCCGCTGCACCCTCAAGGAGTATTTCCGGATCGTCTGATGGCCGAGGCGCTGCCGTGATATCCGAGGCACTGGCGTGACATCCGAGGCATTGGCTTGATGTCCGAGGCACTGGCGCTCATCGAGCTTTCGTCCATCGCGCGCGGTCACCGGGTGGCCGACGCCATGCTCAAGCGCGCGCCGGTGAACCTCCTGCGGGCCGACTGGGTCAGCCCCGGCAAGTTCCTGGTTCTGGTCGACGGCAGCGTGGCGGCTGTCGACGAGGCGTATCGCGCCGGCCTGGACGTGGCCGCCGACAAGGTGGTCGACCGGCTTTTTCTCGCGCAGGCGCACGCCTCGCTGGGTTTGGCACTGGCGGGCGACGTGCGATCCGGGATCGTCGATTCGCTGGGGATCGTGGAGACGACCACCGTCGCCGCGACGCTGCTCGCCGCCGACGCCGCGGCCAAAGCGGCCGCCGTGCGTCTCATCGAGCTGCAGCTCGGCCGCGGGATCGGCGGCAAGGGGTTCTTCACCGTCACCGGCTCCCTGGCCGAGGTCGAGGCGGCGGTCGAGGCGGCGGTGGCGATCCTGGAGGCGCCTCAGCTCTTCGCGACCGAGATCATCGCCGCCCCGCACGCGGATCTCACCCGAAAAATGCGGGCAAAAGAGGCACCTCCTCATAGCCGTTGAAAGCGGGCCGCATTAGCGGTAGCACGTTGGCCATGAGCAACCGTGTCTTCAACTTCAGCGCAGGGCCGGCCATGCTGCCGACCGAGGTTTTGGAAGCGTCCGCCAAGGCTCTGGTCGATTTCCAGGGCAAGGGATTCGGCATCGCCGAGTGCAGCCACCGCGGCAAGGAGTTCGACGGCGTCCTCGACGAGGCGATCGCCAAGTGCAAGTCGCTGCTGTCGGTGCCCGACACGCACGACATCCTGTTCCTTCAGGGCGGGGCGACGCAGCTCTTCAACACCATCCCGATGAACTTCCTCAACGGCACCGCCGACTACGTCGTCAGCGGCGAGTGGTCGAAGAAGGCCGCCGGCTCCGCGCAGGCGGCGTACGGCGAGAAGATTCGCGTCATCGCCAGCAGTGAAGACACCAAGTTCGATCGGCCGCCGGTCGGTTGGAAAGCCGATCCGAACGCCGCCTACCTGCACGTCTGCTCGAACGAGACCGTGCACGGCCATCGCCTCGTCGAGTGGCCGGAGCACGCGAACCTGGTCGTCGACGCCAGCTCCGAGATGATGTCCCGCCCGCACCCGGTGGGCCGCACGGCGCTCGTCTACGCCGGCGCGCAGAAGAACCTCGGCCCGGCCGGCGTCGTGGTGGCCATCGTCCGCAAGGACCTCTACCCGCGCATCGCCAAGAGCGTGCCCAAGATCTTCAGCTTCCAGGCGCTCGCCGAGGCGAAGAGCTGCCTCAACACGCCGCCGACGTTCGGCATCTACTTCCTGCTGGAGACCTTCCGCTGGCTGGAGGCGCAGGGGGGTCTGGCGGCGATCGAGAAGCGCAACACCGAGAAGGCGGCGCTGCTCTACGACGCCATCGACGGCTCGGGCGGCTACTACAAGGGGACCGTCGCCGACAAGAGCGCGCGCAGCCACATGAACGTGACCTACCTCCTGCCGAGCGAGGAGCTCACCGACAAGTTCGTCAAGGAGGCATCCAAGAACGGCATGGTGGCGCTCAAGGGCTACCGCACCGTGGGCGGCATCCGCGCCTCGATCTACAACGCCATGCCGGTCGCCGGCGCCAAGGCACTGGCCGACTTCATGGGCACATTCGCCAAAGCGAACGGCTAGTACGCCAAGTCTCAGGTGATCGGAGGCGGGCTTTGCCCGCCGGAGACTTGCTTGCCGAGGAGATCTGCGTGCGGCTCTCGTCGGGGGTGGGCCCGTGGGAGGGGCGCAGCCCCTCCCGCGCTCACTCGTTGCGCCGGAACTTCTGCGGGTCGAGGCCGAACTTCTTGATCCAGCGCCAGACGGCGGCGCGGTGCTTGCCGAGCTCGCGCGAGACGTCGGCGACGTTCCCCTCGTAGCGGCGCAGCGACTCCTCGATCTGCGCGGGCGTCGGCGAGGGGCCGTTGGCGCGGCGCGCCCCTGCGGCCGCCGGCGTCGCCAGCATGCGCGCGATCGGCTCGGGCAGATCGCGCAGCGCGATCGACTTGTCGCCGCCGGTCAGCACCGCCGCCGTGGAAATGATCTTCTCGAGCTCGCGCACGTTGAGCGGCCAGGCGTGCAGCGCCAGCGCCCGGAATGCCGGCTGCTCGAACTTGCAGGTCGCCGAGGCGCGGCCGAGGAAGTGCGCCGTCAGCGCCCCCAGATCCTCGATCCGGTTGCGCAGCGGCGGCAGGTGGATCGGCGCCGCGCCGAGGCGGGCCACGATGTCGTCGCGCATTCCCGCGGGCCCCTTGCCGGGTCCGGCGGCGGTCCGGTTGGTCGCGGCGACGATCCGCACGTCCATCCGGCGCGGCCGCGTCGACCCCAGCGGCGTCAGCTCGCGGTCCTGCAGAAACCGCAGGATCTTGATCTGCGCCTCGGGGGTCATCTCGCCGATCTCGTCGAGAAACAGCGTCCCCCCCTCGGCCTCCTCGATGAGGCCCGCCTTGGATTGGTGCGCGGTCGAGTGCGCGCCTTGCCGGTAGCCGAACAGCTCGCTCTCGACCAGCTCGCGCGGGATGGCCGCACAGTTGATGGCGACGAAGCGCCCTTTCCCTTCGCGCCCGCTCGCCTGGTGCACGGCGCGCGCGTAGACCTCCTTGCCGACGCCGGTCTCGCCGACGATGAGGAGCTCGCCCTCCGACGCCGCCAGCCGCCGCAGCCGATCGCAGGCGACGGCCAGCGCGGGCGACGCCGTCGCCACCGGTCCGAACGGCGCCACCAGCTCGGCCTTGATCGCCTCGAGCTCGATCTGCGACACCATCCGGAAGACGGCCACGTGGTTGCCGAAGAAGAGCAGCGCCCCGTCGCGGAGCCGGACCTTGCCCGCGCTTCCCTCCAGGCGCAGGTTGTCGACCCAGGTGCCGTTCTTGCTGCCGAGGTCCTCGAGGTCGTAGCCGCCCGGCCCGCGCGTGATGCGGGCGTGCTGTCCCGACACCAGGCCGTCGTCGAGCACGGCGGCGTTCGCCGAGACCGGCAGCCCTTCGGCCCGTCGGCCAACGTAGAGATCGTCGCCGACGATCTGCAGCCGCGTCCGGGCCGGCAGCGCGGGCGATTCGGCGCTCCCCATCACCAGCAGCACCGCGCGATCCTTGTGCTCGCCCGGCGAGAGCGGAGACTGGACCGCCGTCAGCGTCTGTTCGGCGGGATCACGCATCCCCGCAGACTAGCACTAGAGGCCAGTTTTTGCGGCGCGCGCTACGGGCATGCGAGGCGGGCGAGCTCGGGGGCGCTGATGGTCAACGTCGCGCCGTCGCCGAGCTGGCCGCTCGTGTCGGCGCCCCAGCAGGTGGCGTGGCCTGACGCGGAGGCGCAGGTGTGGAGCGCGCCCGCCGCGACCGTCCCCGTGACGCCCGCGACCCTGGCCGGTGTCGGGCGATCGACGGTCGTGCCGTCGCCGAGCTGGCCGCTGTCGTTCGCCCCCCAGCACCAGACGCTGCCGTCGGCGAGATCGACGCAGCTGTGCGCGCCGCCGGCCGAGACGCCGATGGCCGCGCCAGTGATTCCGGCGACGCTGGCGGGCGCGGCGACGGCGGGGCCCGTCGCGCCCAGCCCCAGCTGGCCGCGATCGTCGGCGCCCCAGCACCAGACGCCGCCCGCGTCGTCGACGGCGCAGGTGTGCGCGCCGCCTGCCGAGAGCGCAGCCACCGTCAGCCCGCCGGGCAGCGGGGCGGTGACGGGCGCCGGCTGATCGGTCGCCGCGCCGCCGCCGAGCTGGCCGCTGTCGCCGAGCCCCCAGCACCAGGCCTGCCCCGTCACGTCGAGCGCGCAGGTGTGGTCGCTGCCGGCGGTGATCGCCGTCGCGCGCACGCCGGTCGTCCCGAGCGCGACCGGCGCCGGCGCCGCGCGCGAGATGAACGTGCCGTCTCCGAGCTGGCCGTGGCTGTTGTCGCCGAAGCAGAGGACCTCGCCCCCGGCCGCGCCGTCGGGTGAGACGAGGACACAGGTGTGCGCGTCGCCCGCAGCGGCGGCGATGGCCTTGTCGTCGCCGGCCGGCAGCGCGACCTCGATCGGCAACGGCGTGTCGATGGCGTGGCCGGGGCCGAGCTGGCCGCTCGAGCCGCGCCCCCAGCACCACAGTGCCGCCGACGCGTCGATCGCGCAGGTGTGGAGCGCGCCCGCCGCAGATCGCCGAAGGTACCAGCGCCCCCTTGATCGCCGCGGGGGAGCCGCGATCGACGTCGTCGTTGTCGCCGAGCTGGCCCGCCTGATCGGAGCCCCAGCAGACGAAGGCGTCCGGCGCGTCGGCGGAATCGCGGCTGACAGCGCAGGTGTGCGCGCCGCCGGAGGCGATCCTGTCGGCGCTCCCCGCGACCGCCACCGGCCGCGTCTCGATGACGTCGCGCCCGTCGCCGAGCTGGCCATAGTGGTCGTCGCCCCAGCAGAAGACGGCGCCGTCGCTGGGTCGTCGCGCAGGAGAAGGTCGCCCCGGTCGCCACGGCCGCGGCGTTGGCGAGTTCGGTGACCGGGAACGGCTCGGGCAGGCTGCTCATCGTCCCGTCGCCCAGCTGGCCGCTTCCGTTCTGTCCCCAGCAGAGCACCTGGCCCCCGACCCGCACGATGCAGGTGTGCTGCGCGCCGGCGTCGATCGCCACCGGATCGATCACGATCTGCGTCAGCGTCGGCTGGGTGACCGGCGTCGTGGCGTCGAAGGTGCCGTTGCCGATCTGTCCCTGACTGTTGCTCCCCCAGCAGTGGACGGCAGCCGGCGCTCATCGCGCAGGTGTGCGAAAGACCGGTGGCGACGGCCACGACCTTGCCCAGCCCCGGGACGGCGACGGGCTGCGCCCGGCTGGTCGTCGTGCCGTCGCCGAGCTGGCCGTTCGTGTTGCTCCCCCAGCAGGCGACGGTACCGTCGGTGAGCACTGCGCAGGCGTGCTGCCAGTGCGCCGCCAGGACGCGCGCCCCCGTGAGACCGGCGACGGGCGTCGGTCCGCGCGGCGTGGCGGAGGGGGCGCCGTCGCCGAGCTCACCGTTGCTGTCGTCGCCCCAGCAGACGGCCGTGCGATCGGCGAGCAGCGCGCAGGAGAAACCGTCGCCCGCAACCACCGCCGTGGCGCCGCTGACGCCGGCGACGGCGACGGGCGCGAGCTGGGCGACGCCGCCGCCGTCGCCGAGCTGCCCGGTGTCGTCGGCGCCCCAGCAGGCGACGGTGCCGCCGGTGCGCACCGCGCAGGCGTGCCGCGCGCCCACGGCGATGGCCAGGGCGTCGTCGAGGCCGAGCACGCGCGTACCCGTCGAGCGCGGCGTCAGCGTGCCGTCGCCGAGTTGACCGTCGTCGTTGCGTCCCCAGCAGCTGACGCCGCCGCTCTGACGCAGGGCGCAGCTCGCCGAGGCGCCTGCGGCCAGCGCCACGATCGGGTCGGCGCCGCACGAGCTCGTCACGCAGGCATTCGATTCGTCGCCCGCGGCCGCGAGGTACCGCCGGTGCGAGGCGCAGGTCGAGTCGAAGGTGCTGCAGCGGTTGTCGCTCTCGCAGAAGGCGCCGCTGCCGCACTGGCTGTTGGTGCTGCAGACGAAGTCGCCCGGACCGAGGCAGCCGGGCGAGAGCGCCGCCAGCGCGATGAGCGGCGGCCGCGGCGGCCGGTGCACCTCAAAACGCCCCGCCGATCGATCCGGGCGCGACCCAGAGCGCCACGGCGTCGGCGCGCGCGTGACGCCGAACGAGCAGCAAGCGGCCCACGCCCGTCGCGATCAGCGCGCCGCCGATCACGAACGCACCGACCGCCACGTCGAAGCGCGTTCCGGCCATCGACCAGCGGCTCGCGTACGCGGCGTAGTTGCTCGTGTTGCTCTCTGCGTCGTTCTTGGCGCTCTCCGCGGCGACGAGGTAGCCGACGCCGACGCCGAGGGCGACGATCCCCGCGCCGGTCAGGCCGAGGCCCCAGGGATCGCGGCTCCAGCGCGAGGGCGCCGGTTTCGGCGTCGCTGGCGGGGGCGACGTCGTGATCACCACCTCCGGCTTCTTGGCCAGCTCCTGCGCGCAGCGGGCGAGCGCGATCTGCGTGGCGTCGACCTGCAACGCGGGCGGCCCGGTGGTCAGGAAGCGCTGGTACAGGACGACCGCGCCCCGGCAGTCACCGGAGAGGCGCTTGGCCTGCGCCTCCGCGAACAGGAACTCGCGTCGCGGATCGAGCGCGAACCCCTCCTCGAGATCGCGCACCGCCGCCGCGTAGTCGCGCGTCTCGAATCCCTTGAGCGCGCGATCGTAGAGCGCCTGCGCCGCCGGGTGCATCGGCCCCTCGAGCTCGCCCGGTCCCGCCTCCACCGCGGCTGCCGGCACCGCGGCTGCCGGCGCCGCGGCGGTCGGCGTGTCTGCCGCGTGCGCCGCGGCCGGTGCGCCGCAGACGCCGACCACGAGGAGGGCGCACAGGGCGCCGGCTGAGGCGCGCCGCAGGTGTCCGCGTCGAGGTGAGTGCCAGCGCTGGATGGCCTTCCACGTTATGCCCGTGCGGATGCGCTGTCGAGACCTGGTCCCGAGTCTCAAGGCGGTTTGGGGGAGTCGGGATCCCAGGTGCGAAGCCGCGATACGGGGGCGGCCGGGGTCGGCGACGCCTCCACGCGCGGGCGCTTCGCCCGGCGCACGCGCGCGGGCACCGGATCGGTCGACGCTGTCGTGGCGGCCGCCGCGACGATCTTCGTTCCGGACGCCGGGAGCGTCGCCGCGGGTGGTGTCGCCGGCGGAGGCTCGACCGTGCGGGCGAGCGCGGCCGGGCCGGTCGAGGTGGGCAGGGCCAGCGCGGGCCGCGTCGCCGCCCGGGCGTTTTCCTGGTGGGTCACCCACTTCTTGACCGCGAATCCGCCCGCCAGCGCGCACACGACGGCGAAGGCCACCAGGCCGAGCGCGCGCGCCCAGCGCTCGCTCGCGCGGGCGCGCCGGCGCGTGGGACCGAAGGCATCGGTGGCGGTGCGCTCGCCGGGATCGCCCGAATGGATCGTGATCGGGCGGGCGGCGAGGTGCTCCCCCAGCGACTTGCCGGCGCGCTGCGCCTCGCGCCAGGCGGCGAGCTCCTCGGCGAACAGCTCCTGCATGAGCGCGCCCAGCGCGACGGTCGACACCGGCAGGCTCGCCTCGCGCGCGAACCCCTCGAGCGCGACCTGGAACGCCTGCATGGTCGGGAACCGCTGGTCGGGATCGGGGGCCAGCGCGCGCATCACGATCGCGGTCAACGCGGGCGGGTAGGGCCCTGCCTCCGCGGGCCAGGCGGGCGGCGGCGCCACGCCGGTGGCGATCCGGTTCAGGATCTCGAGATCGCTGTCGCCCGAGAACGGCGCCTCGCCGGTCGTCAGCTCATAGAGGATGGTCCCGAGCGCGAAGACGTCGCTGCGGCGATCGACGGCGCGGCCGCGGCACTGCTCGGGCGACATGTAGGCGAACTTCCCCTTGAGCGTCCCCTCCTGCGTGCGCGTCCGCTGAAACGCCCACTTGGCGATGCCGAAGTCCGACACCTTGACCGCGCCGTCGTAGGAGACGAGCACGTTCGACGGGGAGACGTCGCGGTGGACGATCCCCAGCGGCTCGCCCCCCGGGCCGATCCGTTCGTGCGCGTAGTGCAACCCGTCGGCGGCGGCGGCCACGATCCCGATCGCGTGCAAGAGCTCGAGCGGCGCGGTCGCCGTTCCAGCCGCGCGGGCGTGCGCGCGCAAGAGCTCGCGGAGGTTGGCGCCGTGGACGAACTCCATCGCGAAGAAGGGAGCGTCGCCGTCGGCGCCAACGTCGTAGACCTCGGTGACGTGCGGGTGAGTCAGCGTCGCCGACAGCCGCGCCTCGTCGAGGAACATGCGGAGCAGCTCCGGATCGAGCGCGTGCTGCGGCAGGATCCGCTTGAGCACGACCAGCTTCTCGAATCCCTCCATCCCGACGCCGCGGAGGCGCGCCAGGTAGATCTCGGCCATCCCGCCGACCGCCAGGCGGCGAATCGGTTCGTAGCGGCCTATCGGACGGCCGTTGCCCGGAAGCGGAGCCACCGCAGCAGGCATGCCGCGCCAGAATATCAGAGTGGCGCCGGGTGGCGGCGCTCCGCGTCCTGGCACTGCCGCGCAGGCCGTGGCGTTTCGGTGTTGCGCAACGGTGCGCCACTGATGTTTTCCAGTGTTATTCCAGGTAGATCCATCCCGTCGGCCAGGAAAACGGCCGGATCTCCGGGGTCCGCGGGTTGCGCAACAAAGTGGCTGTGGACCGGCGAAAGGCCCAGCTCTGCGGCCCCTGCACTGCCGATCCCATTGGCCCCCTTATTGCGTAATCCAGCGAACCAAGGAGAACGTTCATGGGAGACAACAAGACACTGTGGTTGCTTCAGTGCAGCGTCCTCGGGTTGGCGCTCGCGGCTGGCGCCGGGTGCACCTCGACGTCGACCAGCACCAACAACGAGGCGTTGCCGGCCGATGTCCAGGCCATCACGTTCTTGCAGCGCACGCCGCGAAATGATGACGGCAACGTCTTCGACTACAACAACTTCGTGGCGGGCGGGCGGCTCGTGATGCTGTCGCCGCCGTCGACGAACGGGAAGCTGACCGTCGTCTTCCCGAACCAGGCCACTTGCGCCCAGATTCTCGGAGCGGGGGCCAGCTCCGACGACATCGACCATTGCGTGAACCAGTCGGACATCCAGTCGTACGACCTCTCCTTCGACGCCAAGTCGGTGGTCATGTCCGCGCAGATACCCGCGGCCGGTGACACCTCCTACCAGCTCTACTCGATCAACCTCGACGGGATGAACCTTCAGGAGCTGACCAGCGGCGGCAACGACTTCGTCTACCCGGTCTACGCGCCGGGCGACCAGATCCTCTTCATGACCAACCGCAACGTCGAGGCTGACACCGACTCGAGCTCGCAGCAGTTCAAGGACGAGTACGAGCGCGCGGTGACGGCCCAGGCCGGGACGGTCAGCACCAGCGGCACCGGCCTCCAGCTCGGGCCGCGCAACGTCTCCCACCGCGTCTCCCCCGCGCTCCTGCCCGACGGCCACGTCATGTACACCGAGTGGATGCACATGGGCGAGGTCAACGAGGGTCACCTCCGCATGATGAACACCGACATGACGGGGATGAAGGAGGCGTTCGGCGACGAGCTCGGCGCGGGCAACCCGTCGACCAACAGCTACCTCAAGGCCCGCTACGTGAAGACCACCCAGTACTTCGATCAGGGCGCGGGGAAGATGATCGACGATTACCAGGTGGTCGCGGTCGCCACCTCGCGTGATCGGACGCTGCAGTCGGGCAAGCTGTTCCTCATCGACCTGAACGGCAGCGAGGCGAACTCCGCCTCGATGGACATCACGCCGCTCGTTCCGGGCGATCGCTCGCCGAGCTCGCAGGGGATCGGCCGCTACTACGACGCCGAGCCGGTGGGCGACGAGGCCCCCGGCCAGTTCCTGACCTCCTGGTCGGACGGGCCGGTGCAGACGGAGGAGCTCGCGCGCGCGATGAGCAACGCCCAGTTCGGCATTTTCCTGCTCGATACGGCGAACGCCAGCGGCACCAACGGCGGCCGTTCGCCGATCTACGACGACAAGAACTACTGGGACATCCTGGCGCGCCCCGTGAAGGTGCGCGCGGAACCGGCCAACCTCGCCTCCCCGATCAGCGCGACCGACAGCAGCACCACGGTCGGCGCGCTCAATGTCTACACCTCGTCGCTCCTGACCATCCCCTCCGGGAGCGTGGTCAAGGTCCGCCTCATCGAGGGCTTCTCCGGTGAGGAGGGGGGCGTCGACATGTTCGGCACCACCGAGTTCGACGGGCAGTCGAAGTACGGCGAGATTCCGCTGCAGGCCGACGGGTCGTTCGCCGCCGACGTTCCCGCCAACGTGCCGCTGCACATCCAGCTGGTCGACAAGTTCGGCCTGGCGGTCGGCGTGACCGGCAGCCATGGCACGGCCGGCGGCACGCCGGTCGCGAACGAGGACATCTGGTTCTCGGGCCGCGCGGGCGAGTCGCGCTTCTGCGGCGGCTGCCACGAGAACCGTACGGTGCCCTCCACCATCACGCCGGGCGAGACCGCCGCGGCGGCGCTCGGCCCGATCAACCTCGACACGCCCCGCCCGGAGCGCGTCTCGAGCAGCGCCTACGTGCTGGACGCCAACGGCAGCCTGCCGGCCGGCACCAACGCGGCGAACCCGGGCGACAACGGCATCCGCGGCGTCCCCTGGGATCTGGCCATCCAGCCAATCCTCGACGCCCACTGCGTGAGCTGCCACGACGGGTCGACCGGCGCGCAGAACCCGAGCTACACCGTCACCGACATGACCAGCGGCACCTCGCAGACGTTCACCTTCGACCTGCGCGGCAACAAGCTGAACGTCACCGTCGGTGAGCGGATGACGGGCGACTTCACCACCTCGTACCTGTCACTCATGGGGCTCGGTGAGATCCTGGGCGACGACGTCGTCCAGATCACGGGCACGCCGCCCAACTACGTGGTGGCGGCCGCCGCGGAGGCGAGCACGCTCATGACGCAGTACCTGAACCCGCCCCAGCGGTACCCCACGGTCGACATGAACACGCGTCTGACCACTGTGACCCCGCACCTCATCGCGCAGGGGCAGAAGGACATGACGGCGGACGAGTACTACCTCCTGGGTCTGAACATCGACATGGGCGGCGAATACTTCTTCCGCGAGAACCTGGACGAAGCTGGGGCCACTCCGTAACTCTGACGGGAGCAAGTGAACATGCGAATCATCAACATGAACGCAAAGAAGCTCGCGATCGTCGCTGCGCTTGGCCTCGTCCTCGGGGCGGGACGGAGCGCGAACGCTGGAACGGGCGGGAACTACTCGACCATCCAGCAGGCTGTCTCCTCCAACTCGGTCGACTCGATCAAGGCCGAGCTGGAACGGACGGAGTTCCTGGTCTGCGCGGCCTGCGTCGATCTGGTCACCCCGCTCGTCGACCATCCGGACGCTCGCGTCCGCACGGTCGCGGCCTGGTGGCTGGCCCGCCGCGGGATCGCCAAGTCGATCCAGGTGCAGATGCTGACCCGCCTCTCGCAGCCCGACTCGACGGCGGCGCTCAACGCGGCCGACGTGCTGGGCGAGTTCCACTACGTCTCGTCCATCCCGGCGCTCGGCGCCGCCATGTCGAACCCGATCTTCTCCGGGGCGGCGCGCGCGGAGATGGCCAAGGCGCTGGGGACAATCGGACGCTCGGCGGCGACGCCCTTCCTGACCGCGGGGCTCTCGGACGGCGATGCGGTTGTCCGCTCGGCCTCGCTGCTGGCGCTGCGCACGATTCCGGGATTCCGGGACGGCAGCGTGGCCGCGCCGCTGGTCGCTGACAGTGACGCCGTCGTTCGCTCGAACGCGGTGGTCACCATCGGGATGTTCAAGTACTCGGGGGGCACCTCTGCGCTGATCTCGGCGCTGAGCGACTCGTCGCAGACGGTGCGCAAGCAGGCCGCCTGGGCCCTGGGGGAGATCGGGGCCTCGGCCTCGGTCGCCGGCGGACCGCTGCAGAACGCCGCCACCAACGACTCGAGCCCGCTCGTGCGCTCGCTGGCCAAGGCCGCGCTGACCAAGCTCCAGTAGTCGCGCTTTTCCGCCGGTCGGCCCGCGGGCGGCATTCCGCGGCCGGCCGGCGTTTTCAATTCGATCCGGACTTGATACAATCAAAGGCCCCGGTATGCGTTCCTCCGCACAGGGCAGTGTCGCTAGACTGGGCTTCGCCGTCTCAGCGGCGGCGGTGGCACTCCTCGGCGCCTGCCGGCCGAGCCCACCGCCGGAGCAGCACTTCTACGACGTCCACGTCCAGCCGATCTTCAACACCTTCTGCGTCGGCAACACCTCGCCCTGCCACAGCCTGGCGATGGACCCGACGACCGGAAAGAACACGGCGCTCGGCAACCTGGATCTCTCGTCGTTCGAGGGCGTCCAGAAGCGGCGGGACGCCCTGCGCACTTACGGCAGCTATCCGCAGCCGCTGCTGCTGCTGAAGGCGATGCCCCCTGACGAGATCCAGATTCCCTATCAGCAGAACTTCTACGCGAGCGAGATCCGGCACAGCGGTGGGTCGCCGATCGCCGCCAACACCGAGGCCTACTTCGAGCTCAAGAACTGGCTCGACAACGGCGCCAACCGCGACGGCATCCTGCCCGTGGCGGTCGCCAACCAGGGGGTCGGCCAGTGTAACGACGCGCTCCCACCGCCGAGCAAGCGGCTGGCCGTCGATACCACCTCGATGGCCTACCAGGACTTCAAGAACACCATCGAGCCGTTCCTGGTCTCGTCCTGCGCCTACGGGACCTGCCACAGCTCACCACAGGCCGACATGTACCTGACCTGCGGCCAAACGGGGACGGACCCGGACAACGAGACGGCGTTCAACTACGCCCAGGTGGCCGGGTTCGTCGTCGCAAACGGGATCAACGTCGACCAGAGCGAGATCCTGCTGCGGCCGCTGGCCACGGCCGCGGGCGGCGTCAGCCACACGGGCGGCACCTTTTTCCAGTCGCGGACCGACTCGACCTGGCTGGGCTGGGAGGCGTGGGCCAAGGAGGTCCAGATGGCCACGCCGCTCGATTACGGCCCCAAGAGCGCCGGGCAGACGTTCTTCGAGCAGAACGTCATGCCCAAGCTCCTGGTGCGGGGCTGCGATCTCGAGGGGTGCCACAGCCCCGACGGGTTCAACGACTTCCGTCTCCGCTCCGGGGCGTTCGGTTTCTTCGCGCCGGCGGCGCTCACCCGCAACTACCACGCGCTGGCCGACGAGTTCATGGCCTTCGACTCCGTCGACGTCAAACAGTCGCGCGCGGTGAAGAAGAACATCGTGGCCAGCTCGGGCGGAACCACCCACCGCGCCGGGTCGATCTTGGAGGACATGGGCAGCACGGTCGACACGCCCTGTCCGCAGCCGTTCGACCCGACGGCCGCCAACAACCGCGCCTTCTGTGTCTTTCAGGCCTGGCAAGCGATCGAGCGGCAGGATCGGATAGCCGCCGGCAGCGTGTCGATGATGAATGCGGGCACCGTGCTGCCGCTGGCGTTCGTGGCGCGGCCGAAGAACGGCGACGACCTGCTCCACTTCGACAGCTACGAGGGCGGGGCCGATCTGAAGCTCGCCGACGCCACCCTCGACGCCACCGGAAAGGTCACCTCGGTCGGGAACGTGCGCAGCGCGCTCGGCCCCTGCGCCGGGCTCGCGGGCGGCGACGTGCGCGGCCCCGAGTGGAGCTACGACGGGACCAAGCTGGTCTTCGCCGCGCGCCCGAGCGCGGCGAGCGGGCTCGACTTGTGGATGCTCGACGTGACGGGCGGGACCTGCACGCAGCTCACCACCGACGCCGGGCGGATGGTCTCGGGGACCAACGTGCGCGTCCACAACTTCGACCCGGTGTTCGCCCCCGACAACACGATCGTGTTCGCCTCGACAGTCGCGGGGACGCAGACGCTGCGCACGTTCCAGCCCAACTCGAATCTCTACCGCGTCATGCCGACGACCGCGGGAAAGTTCACCTACGACTTCAGCAGCCCGCAGCAGATGACCTTTCTGCTCAACGCCGAGCTCTCGCCGGCCTTCATGCAGGACGGGCGCGTCAGCTTCACGGCCGAGAAGGCGACGCCGACTTCTATCAGCTCTCCGGCCGCCGGATGAACTGGGATCTGACCGACTATCACCCGCTGCTCGCGCAGCGCGCGCAGTCGACCTCCACCTTCGACAACAACCTCCTCCCCTCGGTCGGCTACCAGGAGGCGACCGAGATCCGCGAGGGGCTCGACCGGAACTTCCTGCTCGTCCTCTCCAACGAAGGAGCGCAAGGGGGGCGGCGGTGCGCTGGCCACCTTCAACCGATCGATCGGTCCGTTCGAGGCCGACCGCACCGACGTCACCTTCGTCAAGTCGATGGTCATCGTCGACCCGGCGCGGCGCCCGATCCGATGACCGGCGCGACCAACGGGGCCTACCGCTCGCCGTTCTCGCTCCCCAACGGCGAGATTCTCGCCTCGTACGACGGCCAACGTCACGAACGCGAAGACCGACACGCCGCAGTACGCGCTGGTCGCGGTCAGCGACGCTGGACGGCAGCCACCGCCTGCTGGCCCAGGATCCGGCGCTCTCCTACGTCGAGGCGGCGCTCGGCTACAAGCGCGGCGAGACGGAGCAGTTCGAGAACCTGCCGCAGCTGGTGTTCGGCGGCCACTGCGGACCAGGTCAACACCGGCAGCAACGGCGTCATGCACTTCCCGGACGTGTCCAGTGCTGGCCACGCTGCTCGGCGCCAACCTGCGGCGCGGGCGCGACGTCGCGGCCTTCGATTCGGCGACCTCGCTGAAGGTCTACCAGGACATGCCGCCGCCGGCCGGCTTCGCGACCGCGCGACATCCCGTCGGGTCGCTGGCCTACCGCAGCTCAACCGCATCGGGTCGGCCGGCCTGCAGATCGGACCACTCGCTCCTGGCGCTCGTCCCCGGCCGGCATTCCGCTCATCCTCGAGTTCGACGACGAGAGCGGCAACTCGGTCTTCACGATGACCGAGGAGCACCAGGTCACGCCCGGCGAGTACATCACCCCGGGCCCGCCGCGCGCGGTGTTCAACAACATCTGCGGCGGCTGCCACGGCAGCCTCGGCGGCTCCGAGCTGGACATCGCCGTCAGCGCCGACGCGCTCACCGGCGCGACTCGTCTCGCTGTCGCACCCTCGAGCGGCGCCCCAGCAGCTCCAGTAGACGGGTGCCACCGTCGGCCGCCGTGGCCGAGGCGGCACCCGGTCGCCGCAGTGTTACGCAAAGCATCATCGGCCGGAAAACCGCCCGAAACACGCTTCTGCGAAAGTGGAGCGTCGTGCTCCTCCGCTCCGACCCCACCAGATCCGAGACCCTTGCCGCCGAGCGATGCGGCGACCGCGACGCCGACCCCGCGGCCATCCTGGCGTTCACCGACGATCCGGAGGTCCGCGATCTCTCCTCGAGCTGGCGATCGCCGAGGGGTTCGGCGTCCGCTGCGCCGGCACCGACGCCGAGGCGGGGAGATTCTCGATCTCGAGCGGCCGGGCCTGGTGCTGGTCGACCTCGACATGCCGTCGCGGGCGGGGACCAAGTTCCTGCGGGCGCTTCGGGAAGGGCCGCTCGGGGGCGATCCCCTGCGTCGCCGATCACGGCCTCGAACGACCCGATGCTGGCGGTCAGCGTCGACGCCTCTATCTTCTACAAGCCCGACCTGGACGGAATCGACGCGGCGATCGCCCGGCTGTTCTGGCCCGACGACGCCCGCTGAGCTGACCGCCGAGTGGCACGCGTCAGCCGAGCTGCAGCTGACCGCCGGGTCGCCGACCCGTAGGTGAAGCCGGTGATCGGGAAGCTGGGGAGTCGCGGTCGGGTCGTCGATGGCGGCGCCGAGCGCGGTCACCACCGGCACGAAGTGCTCGTGCGTGGGGAGCGCCTGGCGGACGCCCGGGCGCGCGCTGCCGGTAGTCGAGGAGCGCGTCGACGTCGCGGCGCGCCAGCACGTCGGCGGTCCAGGCGTCGAACTCGGCGGCCCAGGTCGGGACCGGGGCGTCCGGGCGGAAGTCCATGGTGCGCAGGTTGTGGGTCAGAAAGCCGCTCCCGACGATGAGGATCCCCTCGCGGCGCAGCGGCGCCAGCGTCCGGCCGAGCGCGAACAGCTCGTCGGATCGAGCGTCGGCAGCGACACCTGCAGCACCGGCACGTCGGCCGCCGGGTACATGCAGACGAGCGGCACGTAGGCGCCGTGGTCGAGCCCGCGCTCGGGCGCCTCGGCGACCGGCTCGCCGCGCCAGGAGCCCGCGCAGGCGCGTGGCCAGCTCGGGCGCCGGCGGCGCGTCGTAGGTGATCTGGTAGTACTTGGCCGGAAAACCGTAGAAGTCGTAGACCAGCGGCACGCGGCGGGTCGCGCCGATCGTGATCGGCCGGTCGACCCAGTGCGCCGAGAGCATCAGGATGGCGCGCGGGCGCGGCAGCGCGCGCGCCCAGGCGGCGAGCTCGCCGACCCACTTGCCGTCGTCGAGCAGGAAGGGCGAGCCGTGCGCCAGGAAGATCGCCGGCATCGCCTGGGGTGTCGTTTCGGTCATGGTCAGGCGTTTCGATGCCGCCCGCGCGCATCCGGTCGCGCCCGGCGGCCAGCAGAGCTTGACGGCCTCGCGCCGGTGCACGCCTAGAATCGTATCGCGAAAGACCCTTGCAGGATGTGGGCGTACGGGCGGTCGGCGTTGGGGGCGTCGGCGAGTCGAGGGCGTAGACGAGCATCTCGTACTTGACGTCGGCTTCCATCTCGGCGAACCAGGTCGCGTGCTCCTGTCGCGGGCGGCGCAGGAAGGCCATCCGGCCGCCGCACCAGGTAGTTGCTCATCGGCGAGAGCTCCCGGTCGCCGGTCCAGTACTGACCGGCGGGACCGTCGAGGCGGTAGCCCTCGCCGGTGCGGTAGAAGCTGGCGCCGCTCTGGATGTGGTAGTGGCCGCGCAGCGACAGCAGCATCACGCGAGCTGAGGTACTTGTTCACCACCAGGTCGCCGGTGATGGCCTGCACCGCCCAGCTGTCCTGGTAGAGGCGCACCATGCCGACGCCGGAGGCGCGCCACTGCGGGAAGGCGTAGGCGGCACGCGCCGAAGACGGCGTAGCGCTGGCGGTAGGTCGGCTCGTGCTCCTGCGGCTCCTGGCGCTGGCTGCCGACCAGCACGCTGCGGTAGGGGTTCGACTGGAAGCCGTCGAGGATCTGGATCGTGCCGCCTCCCTGGACGACCAGACGGGGCGTCATCGTCCAGGACAGCGACGGCTCGACGGCGTCGATGCGCAGCGGCTGCGTGACGACGTCGGGGAGCCCGACTTGAAGCAGTGGGCCGAGGAGGTGAGCGG
The DNA here is from genome assembly GCA_963725905.1 of uncultured Pseudomonadota bacterium. Lineage (GTDB taxonomy): Bacteria > Myxococcota_A > Polyangia > Fen-1088 > Fen-1088 > JADGRB01. Next base: position 94,722 of record CAVSAG010000001.1, read on the forward strand.
CTGGAGGTCCAGCGCCGTCTCCGCCATGCTGTTGTTGGCGTCGCAGACGCTGTCCCAGTTGTGCGTGTAGGAGACGGCGAGCGTGAAGTTGTGGTCGTAGAGGTCGTCGCGCGTGGTGACCGAGAGCGAGTGCGAGCGGTAGTCGTTCTCCCAGCCGTAGGCGTAGGAGGCGCCGATGCCGGCGTCCGGACGGTTGTAGGTGAAGCCGCCGTGCACCTGCTGGCGGAAGTCGTGGAACGTCGTGGCGCTGGTGATGGCGTCGACGCCGGTGCGGGGCCGAACACGGCGGGCGTCGCGCCGCTGACGGCGTCGGCCTCCCAGCCGGCCGAGACGCCCAGCCCGCCGGCGAGCGGCGAGGCGACGTCGACCTGCGGGTGGATGACGGTGATCCCCTCGTTCGCCGTCGAGGGCTCGCGGAAGAAGGTGAGGCGGGCGGCGGCCTCGGTCGGATCGTCGGCGCGCGCGGTCGCGCCGAGCGCCCACCAGGGTCAGCGCCACGGTCGAAATCTGGAAAGAGCGGGCGCCTCAGTTGCAACCGCACCCCCCGCCCGACGTTCCGCTACCGCCGACCGCCCCCTCCCGGTTCTCGAGGATGTGCTGCTCGGCGGCCTGCTCCTGCGGATCGGCGTCGAGCTTCATGATCCGATCGGCCAGGAGCTCGCGCTGGTGCGGCCGCACGGTCCACTTGGACACCGCGCAGCCGTTGCTGCCGAGGGCGCGCCGCCGCGAGGGCCAGCAGCGCCAGACCACGGAGGAGCGTTTGCCGCGACTAGAAATAGACGCTGAGCGCACCGGAGTACTCCTGGATTCGTTGGGTGTGGTTGGCGTTGTAGATGACGTACTGGCGGACGTCGCCGCGCAGCGTGAGCCGCTTCTTGAGCGCGATGATGAGCCCGCCGCCGACGTTGAACATCGAGTAGTTCCCGGTCTGGATGGCGAACTGGTCGGCCTTCTTGCGGCCGAAGGCGCCGCCGGCCGCCACGCCCACGAACGGCGTGACCGGCGACGAGGCGAACAGGAAGGCGTTGAAGCCGCCGCCGGCGTAGATGACGTCGACCTGGTTGCCGACCGTCTCGCCGACGCTCGCCTCCAGCGAGACGTGCGGCGCCAGCAGCCAGGAGGGGCGGAACATGAACATCCCGTCGCCGCCCAGGATGCCGGCCGAGAAGGTGAAGCCGACCGTCTCCTCTTCCAGCGGCGGCGGCGAGAAGATGGCGGTCCCCATCCGCTTCCAGACCGACGGGCCCTCGTGCGCGGCGGCGGTGTCGACGTCGAGCGGGAAGACCTCGTCGCCCAGGATCCAGCCGTAGGTGCCGTCGGGGAGCTCGACGCGGAACCAGTGGTCGTGCGAGGCGCGGCCGATGGCGGGGAGCACCTCGTTCAGCTTGGCGGTGTAGACGACGCGGTAGCCGAACCCGGGCCCGGTGTGGACCTGCGCCTCCTCGGCGATCACGCGCACGAGCGCCGTGTCGTCGGCGTGCGCGGGCCTGGAAGCCAGGACGCCAGCACCAGCGCCGTCAGCGACGCCAGCGGTGATCGCCGCCGCGGATCATGGCTGCGTGACCCACATGTCGAGGAGCAGTTGATCTGCGTCGCCCTGCGGCGGAGCTCGGATCGATCAGCATGCCGCCGCCGTGGGTCTGCTTGCCCTCCGGCAAGGAATGAGTCGGCTGTCCATGGGATCGGAGCAGTTCATGAGGTGGCTGGCAGAGGCGTAGTTGGCGGCCCAGTCCGTCTGCAGCGGGGGCGGTCATCGGCTCGGTGGAGTTGACGAGAGCCAGCGCGCCCTTGGGGTTCGGGCCGTGACAGTTGGAGTCGTAGCAGTGAACGCCGTTGTAGTCCTGGCCCGAGAAAGTTCGGCCAGATCTGGGTGAGGAACCACATCTGGCCCGGCTCGCAGAGGTTGACGTCGGCGGGCGGCGCGCCGAGGTCGACGGTCTGGCAGCCGCGCCGCGCCGAGCAGCGCGGCCACCGCCAGCGGACCAGCGTGAGCAGACGCAGCGGCGTGCCTCAAAACGTGTACCTCAGGTAGGTGGTCGCGATCAGCTCCTGGCTGCTCGAGAGGTTGGTCATGACCAGGTAGTCGCCGCGGATGCCGATCGAGAAGTGGCGCGACAGCGAGTGGTAGTCGATGCCGGCGCCGCCGCCGCGCGATGAAGCCGACCCGGTAGTGCGGCTCGACCATCAGCGCGTAGAGCGCGTTGGTCGAGAGCCGCGCCAGCCCCGACGCCCCCTTCGCCGAAGATCGAGGTCTGGCCGAAGCGCAGGGTCAGCTTCCCCTCGAGCGTCCGCCTGGTAGGTCTGGAGCAGCTGCGCCGGCGAGCGGGTCCGGCGTCGCCGCTCAGCTGGTGGGTCGAGCCGAGGAAGTGCGCCTGCAGCGCCAGCCAGCGGAAGACGTCGTAGCCGACGCGCGCGCCGATGGCGAAGCCGGGCGAGACGTTGTCGCCGGCCGGGCCCGAAGAAGGCGACCGCGCCGACCTCCCCCTCGGTGTAGAGGCCGCGCGCGAACTTGTTCGGGTCGGGGAAGACGACGGCGCTCGGCTCGGCGGTGACCTGCGCCCGGGCGACGGATGCGCCCGCGAGCAGCCAAGACGTCGCCAACGCTGCCATCAGCTTGCGAGATCTTCGTGGTCTCAATGGCCCCTGAGTTGGTCCTGGTCACATCATCGGGGCCGGCGGGACGAACAGCGTCGGCGTCGGCGAGAAGAGCGTGTCCGCCGAGTCGTGCAAGAGCTGGTCGTTGTCGTCGCGCACCCGGATGTCGTACTTGCATGACATCGCGGCGTCGGCCGTGAAGCTCACGTCGATCTCGATGAGGGCGGGGATCACGACGTTCGGCGGCACCATGCTGAGCCCGATCGGGTTCACTTGCGAATTGTTGATCAGGACGGCGTTGAAGGGGGCCATCCAGCGCCCGAGGGCGTCGAGGTCCAGCTCGGCCTCGTTGAAGTCGTCCTCGCGGACCGTCCCGGAGACGGTCTGCCCGGCGCCGAGGATCTGCGGCGTCACCGGGATGAGCGGGATGTACTGCGGGCGGATCGTTGTTCCCCTGCCCCAGCGTCATGGCCACGATGTTCTCGTCGTACTTCGTGTACTCGTTGGCACCGTCGATCCCGATGCTCAACGTCCCGTCCTTGCTGTCGGTGTTCGTCACCGTGATAGGTCATCTCGATGTGGACGTGATCGCGCTGGATCCAGGGGACGTCGAACCCGAGCGCCGCCGTCTGCATGTCGAGCTCCTTCTGTTCGTCATCGGTCGGGTTGCGGAACTGCAGCGTCATGCCGTTCTCGATCCGCGGCTCGTTCCCCATGGCGTCGGCCGCGCCGGTCACCTCCAGGAGCGGCGTGGGGGCGAGGGGAAGTAGATCGGCGTGTTAGGTCGACTGGCAGCCGAGCGCCAACGGCGCCAGCGCGCGAGGGCCAGGGCGTGTCCAGACCGCGCGGCTTCCTGTCATCAAGACCCTCCTTTGAAGATGAAGGGATAGCGCCCGACGATCGTCTGACCGGGCGCCTTGGGGAACTGCCACTGCTTGACCTGGCGGACGATGCAGCCCTCGACGGCGGCGTCGTTCATGGCGCTCTGCTTGACGTTGGCCTTGCTGACCGTGCCGTCGGGCTGGATCACCCAGAAGATGTCGACGCCGCCCGAGAGCGACGCCTTGTGCTGCAGCTCCTTCTCGTAGCAGTACTTCACGCCCGCCAGGTGGGCGCGCACGACCTTGTTGATCTGTTCCTTCGAGAGCGAGCCGTCGGCTTCGCCGCCGCCGTCGCCCAGGCCGACCGAGACCTCGTGCTCGCCGCGCTCGGCGAGCTTGGGGCCGCGGCCGTGGCCGTGCGTGCCGCGCCCGCCGGTGTCGAGGTTGCCGGCGCCGTAGATGTGGCCGTAGCCGGTGCCGCCGCCGCCCGAGCCGGAGCCGCTGGTGGTGAGGCCTCCGGCGCCGTGGCCGACGACCATCTTGGCGCCCGCCATCCCGGCCATCGCCTGCTCGACGTCGTTGCTCTGCGCGAACAGCTTGGAGAGGCCCGAGCCGGGCGCCTTCTCGCGTCCGATGATGCTGAGGATGCCGACCTTCTGGACCTTCTCGCGCAGGATGTCTTCCTTCCCCTTGGGGATGATGGTGTCCTTCGGGGTGGCGTCGTTGCGGCCGATGCGGCCGGCCTTCTCCTTGGCGCGCTTGGTCTGTCCTTCCTTCTCCTTCGACTTCTCGGCCTCTTCCTCTTTCGGCCTTCTTGATCTCTTTCTTCTCGAACTCGATCGCCTCGGGGACCTCGATCTTGGCGACGCGGTTGGCGTCGAGCGCCAGCGGCGGCTTCGGCTCGGTCTTCTCCCAGAGCAGCGTCAGCAGGATGGAGAGCGCGCCCAGGACGATGGCGGTGCCGACGGTGATCTGCACCATCTGCGGATCGCGGAAGCGCGGTCGCGCGATGTAGTCGGGCGGGTCGACCCAGCGGAGCTCGATGCGCAGGTCGCTGCCGTCGGCGAAGATCAGCTTGGCCTTGTCGCCGGGCGCGAGGTCGACGTCCCGTGAGGCGACGTCGGCCACCGACATCGCCGTCCCGCCGACCACCAGATCACCGCGCAGCTCGGACGCGAGGTGCAGCACGTAGCCGTCGCGGCGCGGCTGCAGGAGCAGGTACCTGGTCTGTCCCTCGAGCGGCGGCGTCGACGAACGTCGCGCGCTTCGATGGGCCGACGGTGATCTTGCGGCGGCGCGGCAGCAGGCGATACCCGATGATCTGGCCGCGCCAGATCATCGCCACCTGCAGCATCGCGTGCGCCGTCACAGGACGAGGCGCCGTCCGCCGGCGCGCGGGCTTCGGGCCCGGCGGCGGGGGCGGGATCGCGTGGGAGTGTGTGGTTGCCAAGAGGTCACCTATTTGTCTGCGTCAAAGGCTCTTGTCATCGGCGCTTTGGTCGAGCTCCTTCATGAAGGAGCGCTTGTCGGGCGCCGACATGTCGAGCTCCAGCTTCACCCGGTTCAAAAAGTACAAGAGTTGCGGGGTCTTGAGCTTGCCCTCGACGTCCATGGCGCCGAAGGTGTAGGTCTTGGTCTTGATCGTCTTGCCGCCGGCCTTGGCTCTCCCCGGCTGGTTTGGCGTCCTCGGCGGTCCCCTCGCCGCCCCCCTCGCTCGACGCCTTCGCGCCGGCGGCGGGCGGCGTCGGGGCGACGGTCCGCTCCTGCGTGTGCGACGGCGCCGGTTTGTGAGCGGCGGCGGGCGCGTGACGCTTGGCCGGCTTCGCCTCGGCGCGGGCGCCGGCGCCGAGCAGGAGAAGCAGCCAGACCGACCGCGATCGCCGACAGGGGGCGCTTCACTTGAGCTCCTTGAGGCGCGCCTCGACGTCGGCACGGCGCGCGTCGTCCTTGCCGACCGCCTGCAGGTACTGCGTGAGGAAGTCCTTGGCCTTGGCGGGATCCTTGTCGAAGTCCATGTAGAGGACGCCGAGGTCGTAGAGCGCGGGCGGGTAGTCGGGCTCGATGTCGAGCGCGCGCTCGTAGGCCTTGCGCGCCTCGTCGAACTTGCCGTCGCCGCGCGAGGCGACGCCCAGCGCGACCTGCGACTCGGCGTCGTTCGGATCGATCTCGGTCGCCTTCTCGAGATCCGCGCGCGCGCGCTTGTAGTCGCCGCAGTCGAGGTAGACGACCGCTTTGTTCAGGCGCGCCTGAACGTACTTGGGGTCGAGCTCCGAAGCCTTTTGAAAGTCCAAGAAAGCCTCCTGGTCATGACCTCGTTCAAACGCGACGAGACCCAGGTTGTTCCAGACGAAAGCACTCTTGGGATCGAGATCTGCGGCCTTGTGGAGCGCAGTCTCGGCAAGTTCGAACTTCCCCATTTTATAATAGGTCAGGGCCAAAGCGTTATACGCAATGACGGTGTGGGACACGTCCCCACCTGCCTCCGTCAGGAGCAAACGCGCCTGTTCCAGCGACTCGTCGAGTGAGTCGTTACCCGATTCGCGCAGCACCTGGCTGTAACGGGCGCGCATCTCGAAGTCGTTCGGGTCGGAGGTGAGCCAGCGGGCGTAAACCTCGCCCGCCTTCTTGCCGTTCTTTGAACGGCGGAGGCTCTCGCCGTAGGCGAGCACCGTCTGCGCGCGCCCGGCTGGATGTCGAGCGCCTGCTTGAAGTCGTCGACCGCGGCGTCGAAGTTGCCGAGCGTCGTCTCGACGACCCCCAGATCGTGCCAGGCCTCGAACAGCCGGCCGTCGAGGCGGGTCGCGCGCGTGAGCGGCGCGCGCGCGTCCTTGTAGTGCTTGCGCCCCATCCGCATGATACGGACCCCTTCGTCGAACGCCGCCTGCGCCTCGGGGCTGGTCTTGGGGAGCGCCACCGGCGCGATCGGACTCGCGCCCGCCGACCCGGGCGGCGGCGCCTTGTGCGCGCACCCGGCCACGAGCGCCGCCAACGCGAGCGACGCGAGGCGAGGCGATCGCGTGGGGGAGAGCGAGCTTCGCTCGCTCGAGCCCGTCGCGGGAGGGTTTGGGAACCCTCCCAGGGTTCCCAACTTACTGGTCACGCCGCACCTCCTCGATCTTGTCCATCGTGACGCGCGGCTCGCCGGGGCGGGTCGAGAGGCGCATCTCGGCCTCCTTGGGGTACTCGTTCTCGGCGAGGCGCCCGAGCGCCTGGCGGATCGCCTGCGTGTGCTTGTTGTAGACGCCGATCTGCAGCGCGCGCGCGTAGCCGGACTTGTAGGCGTCGATCGCCTTGTCCTCGATGACCACGATGACCTTCTCGAGCTCGTCGCGGTACATCTGCTTCTCGTCTTCCTTGAGGTCCTTCGGCACGGGCGCGTTGCGCATCGCCTTGGCGTAGGCCTCGTAGCCCTGGCCGATGCGCAGCAGCGACGCCGTCGCCCACTCGGGCGACTGGTAGGTCACGACGTCGAGGTAGATCGACTTCGCCTCCTCGAGGCGCTTGGCCTTCTCCTCGAGCACCTTGGCGAGCTGCTTCGGCTTGCCGGCGATCTTGATCTTCTCGTATTCGAGGTAGGCGAGCTCGCCCTGGATGTAGCGCGCCTCGGCCGCGTAGTACGACCCCTCGTCGCTCCCCTTGCCGTGCTGCTTGTAGGCGGCGAGCGCCTTGGCGGCGGTCTCCTTGGCGGCGGCGTCGTTGCCGGCCTTGAGGTGCGCGTCGGCCTCGCGCGCCAGCGCCTCGACGGTCTTGGCGTCGCCCGGGTAGGCCTTGCTGAAGGCGGCGAACGCTGGCGGCGGCGCCGCGCCAGTCCTTCTGATCCTCGCGCACGACGGCGGCCTGAAACGCGACGTCCTTGGCGTCCGGCCGGTCCTTGTAGCGCTTGGCGTACTCGCCGTAGTGCTTGATGGCGCGATCGTGCTGGCCGAGGCTCTGGCGGAGGACGCCGGCCGAGCGTAGCGCGTCGGCCGCGTGGGCGTTCTGCGGGTACTTGGCGCGAGCTGCTCGTAGAGGCCGGCCGCCTTGTCGTAGTAGGCGATGTTCTCCTCGATGCGCGCGGCGGTGAAGAGCGCGTCGGGCGCCTCGCTGGCGCGACGGGTACTTGTCGGCCAGCTGCTTGTAGGCGGCGACCGCCTCGTCCTGCTTCTTCTCTTTCTCGTAGACGACGGCGGCGTTGTTGAGCGCCTTGGGGGCGTTGCCGTCGTTCGGGTACTCGTTGGGGACGCGCAGGAAGAAGGCCGCCGCCTTGTCGTAGTCGCCGCTCGCCGCGTACTTCTCGCCCGACTTCATCACCGACGCCGACGATCAGCTTGTCGAGGCGCGCCTGCTCGTCCTTGGGGGCGAAGGCCTTGGTCTTCTTGAGCCGGCGCGCCCAGCTCTCGATGTTCTCGTAGTCCTTCGCCTTGTTGAGCGCCTGCAGGATCTTGTCGCCCGCGGCGCCCGCGTTGGGGTCGTCGGGGTAGCGCTCGACGATGAGGCCGAAGCGCTTGACCGCCTCGTCGTAGTCGCCGTAGTCGAAGAAGAACTGGCCGTTCTTGTAGATGACGGTGACGATCTCCTTGTCGTTGGGGAAGAGCGTCGCGTAGAGGTCGGCTGCCTCGCCGAACAGGCGATCCGAGTCGGTGATCTCGCGCTTGCCGGCGCCCGCGCTGGAGGCGATTGGCTTGCGGACTTTTTCGAACGCGCCCATCGCCTGCAAGAGCGCGTCCTTGTGGTACTTGCCGACCGGCTGCGTCTTGCCGACCGCCAGGTACTCGCGGCCCGCGTCCTCGTACTTCCCGAGCTTGAAGTAGAGGATGTCGGCGCGCAGGTAGCGCAGCTCGGCGGCGTCGGGCGCGTCGGGGAAGTTGGCCAGGTAGAACTGGTAGGCCTCGGCGGCGCTGCGCGTAGCGATCCTTGTCGACGACCTTGCTCGACTTCTCGTTCGCCTGCGCCTCCGCGTGCATCGTCTTGGCCAGCGTGCGGATGAGCCCTTCGGCCATCGTGCGCGCGTGCTCGACGGTCTTCGGGCGATCCTGGTTGGCGGTGGCCCAGGCGCTGCGGCGCGCCGTAGTCGTTGGCCATCTTGCGCATCTCGGCGACGGCGGTCTTGATGTCGCCCAGCAGCTGATAGCCCTCGACGATCTTGCCGGCGTAGTCGGGGGCGTCGGCGGCGTTGGGATCGAGCTCGATGAGCAGACGGTAGGCCTCGACGGCGCGCTCGTAGCGGGTCTGATCGAAGACGGTGTCGGCCAGCTGCTTCAGCACCTTGCGCGAGTACTGCTTGCCGCCGATCTGCGCCAGGAACTCGAACGCGTCGCGCGCGGTCTTGGTATCGTCCTCGGTGAAGAGCTCGACGAGGTAGTCGAGCGCCTCGCCCTGAAGCTCCTCGGCGCGCTTCTGCTGCTCCTCGCTGCGCCCGGCCTTCTTCTTGGCCAGATCGAGAACGTCCTTGAACCGCTGCGCGCTCTTCGTCGTGTCGCCCAGCTTCCAGTAGCACCAGGCGGTCTTGAACAGCGCCAGGTCGTAGAGGGTCGACTTCGGGTGCTTGAGGACCTTCTCGTACGCCTCGAGCGAGCTTCGGTAGTCCTGCTGCTCGTAGAAGCGGTACTCGGCGATCGCCATCCAGGCGTCGGCGATGTAGCGAGAGCGCGGGTACTTGTCGAGGATGATCTGGAAGTACTTGATCGACTCGCCGATCTTCTGCTGGTCGCGCAGCGAGAACGCGTAGAGGTAGATGACGGTGTCGATCTTCCGGAACTTGGGGTACTTGTCGATCAGCTGCCGGTAGACCGCCTGCGCCTGCGACAGGTCGACGGTCGGCGGGCGGTGCGGAACCTTTGGGCACTCGCTGCGGTCGGCGTGGCAGGCCGAGACGGCGGCCTGATACCGCCCCATCTTCTCGAGATAGACCTCTTTCGATTCTTCCCAGTAGAGCTCCGCCAGCTTGTAGAGCGCCTCGGCCTGCTCCTTGGCGCGGAAACCCGCCGAGCCGCTGGGATTCTCGCGCAGGTAGGCCTCGAGCAGCTTGATCGCCTCGCGCCGTGCCTCGGTGACCTGCGCTTCCTTTTCCTCCAGCGCCTGCTGCAGGATCGGGGGCAGCGTCTTCTCACTCCCTTTGTCTTCGTCGCCTTTGTCGCCCTTGCTGTCGGCGCCTCTCTCGGCGGCTGCAAATGCCGTCGCGCCACCCACGACGAGGGGCAACGTCAGCGCGAACGCGCCGACGATGAGCAGGGCGGCGGGTCGCCGTCTATTTGTAGTTCTCGTATTCATCGGACCAGTACTCGCCTTCGAATGGCCAGTACTCTTCGTCATCCCCCATCAATCCTTCAAGCTGGAGCGTGGCGAACAGCTCGGCCGGATAGCGGCCGTCGCGCAGGTGCTCGATCTCGATCTCCAGCTTCTTCTTCTTGCCGATGATGGCGTCGATCTGCGTGAGGCGGGCCTGCCGCAAGAGGTCGCGCAGCCGCTTGTCGAGGTCGACCAGCGCCTTGGTGGCGATGACGCCGGTCGCGGCGACCAGGTGGGCGCGCAGCTGCCGCGCCTCGGCCGACAGCGCCAGCGTGGCGGCCGCCTCCTTGGCGAACGGGCCGCTGCCGACGTTCTTGAGCCGCGCCGCCCGGTGCGCCTCGTCGGCCAGCTGGCTCACGCGCTCCTCCATCTCGGGATCGCCGGCGGCCAGCGGGCGCAGCGACTCGACGTCCTGGACCAGGCGAACCGCCTCGGTCGCGTCGGTTCCCTCGGTCTGTCCGTCGATCTGAGTCTTTTGGTGCGCGGTCAGCTCGTCCCAGATCGCCACCTGGTTGGGAATCGTCCCCACCTCGCGATCGAGCGCCTGGATGTCGCCGTAGAACTTGTAAAACCGCGGGTCCACTTTCAACAGGTCGGCGATCGGATCGTGCGGCGTCGCGATCGACGCCTTGCTGAGCAGACGTCGGTAGAGCGACGCGCGCTTGCTCGGATCCTTGAGCAGCACGGACACCTGCGCCTCGATCGGCGCGTAGACCTGCACGAACTTGTCCAGCGTCGCCCGCACCGTGTCGAACTTGCAGGACTTGAGGTCGATCATCGCGTGCAGCAGCATCACGTCCGGCGCCAGCGGGGACGCCGGGAAGGTCTGGTCGAACTCGTCGAGGAAGGCGCCCGCCGCCTCGTACTCCCCCTTCTGGAACATCGACCACGACGCCTCGAACAGCGCGTCGGGCAGCCGGTCCGAGTCGGTGGGGACGCGGAAATAGAAGTAGTAGGCGTCGTCGTACTTCTGTTGCTCGTGGGCGATGCGGCCGAGCGCCAGATAGGCCAGGTCCTTCACCGCGAAGTAGCGGCCGTCGATGAAGAAGGTGAACCGATCCTGGTCGGCCTGCTCGACGATCTCGCAGAGGTTGCGGCGCGCCGAGGCGAAGTGGCTCTGCCGCGCCTGGATGAGGCCCCGAAAGTAGAGCGCCGCGGCGTAGAAGCGCGACTGGCGATCGACCTCGCCGAACAGCGACTCGGCGTGCGCGCTCTGGCCCGCCTCGTAGGCGACCTTGCCGGCGAGGTAGGCGTGCTCGGCCGCGCTGTCGTGCGGGAGCGCCTCGCCCCGCGCCTGATCGTAGTGATCGAGCACGGCCAGGATCTCCGCCTCTTCCTTCGTCTCGAGGGCGATGTCGACCAGCGCGCGGTAGGCCGGGGCGAACTGCGGCGCCTTGACGCCGCGGGCGAGCACGCGCAAGAGGTAACGTTCGGCGCTCTTGGTGCCGCCGGCGCCGATGAGAGCGCGCGCCAGCGTCAGCTCGGCGGTGGCGTAGTCGGGCGCGTACTCGAACTGCGCGTAGCGCTGCGACTCGACGATCTTGTAGAGGCGGACGCTGGCGACCTCGGGGTTGCCGGTGACCAGATCGTCCTCCGCCGCGGCCAGCTCCTGGCGCAGGCTCTCCAGCGTGGCCGGCGTCTTGTCGTTGCCGAGCACGCCCGCCTTCTCGAGATCGCTCAAGTACCGCGCCATGGGGTCATTCGTATGCGGGACGGCCTTCGCCGCGGGCGCGACGTCCGATTGCTGGACCAGGAGGGCGAGGAGGAGGGCGATCATTTTTCCGTCTTCACCTCCATGTCGACCTCCGGCTCGTACTCGGGGAGATCGCCGTCGTCATCGGCGGTCAACGCGACGGTGGTCGTTCCGGCGTCAGGGATCTCCACGACGAACGTATGCTCCGATTCGTAGCCGAGATTGGCGTGTTCCTTCTCGCCCTTCTTTCCCGGCCGCACCTCGATCTTCACCGTCACCGTGTGCGCGCCTGGTTTGATCGGGCGCTCGGAGACCTTGATCAGCTCGTCGACCAGCGGCTTTTCGCCCGAGTCCCAGATGGGGTTGCCGTCCAGGCGGATCTCGGCGCGGTGGAGGATGAAATCGGGTGCTCCCTTCCAGCGCAGCGTGGCCCCCAGCTTGGTGGGGTAAATCCCCTCCTCGACCAGCTCCGCGCGGGCGCGGGCACGGAACAGCTCGTCGCGCAGCCGATCGTATTCGGCGCGCAGCTTGGCGATGTCGATGATCGGCGCGGTCGGCGGGGCCGTCTCGTTCGCTCCGTTGCCGCCGGCCGCAGCCGGGGGCGCGGGCGCGGGCGCGCCCTTGTCGGCCGGCCGTCCCGCATCGGGCGTCGCCTCGGCGGAGGGGTCGTTCTTGGCGGCGGCGCGCGCGGCGGCCGGCGCGGCCAGCGCGAGAAGCGACAAGGCAAGTCCGAACGTTCGAAGCATGGTCATCTTGTCACTCCGTGAAGGGGATGTAGATGCTCAGCCCGACGGTGGTGGTCAGGTCGTTGACCAGCATCACCTGGGAGAGCAGCGATTGCCGGTAGACGAAGTCGCGCACGTCGAACCGGATGGCGAACGCGTGACCGAGGAAGAACTTGAACCCGAAGCCGCCGTTGCCGGCCAGATCCTCGGAGAGAACCGAGTCGACGATGCCGCCGCCCAGCGCCAGAAAGAAGTCGAAGTGGGTGATCGATCCGCCCATCCGCATCTTGGCGTGCGCCGGCACCCAGATCAGATCGGCCGAGAAGACCCGCTCGCTGCGGGGCTTGTTCGCCAGCACCTGGAACGTGCGCTCGAGCTCCGGCCCGCCCGAGGAAGCGAGGCGCGTGTAGCTGCCGGAGGCCTCGACCGCCAGATCCTCGGTCATGTGATAGGTGTAGGCGCCACCGACGGTGTAGGTCCCGTCGAACAGATCCGAGACGTAATAGCCGCCCCAGGCCGTCAGCTCGTGGCGGTTGGACTGCTGAAACAGCCGCTCGCGGCTGGTCCGCTGCTTGCGCTTGGCGAAGAGGTCGGCCTTGATGTTCTCGTCGATGCAGGCGTCGCCGCCGGCCTTGGTGTCAGCCGGCGTCCCGGACTCCTGCGACGTGGCCTTTTCCGAGCTCGCCTTGTCCGACGGGTCTTGTGACATCGGCGCGTCGTCGGCGCGGGCGGCACCGATCGTCCCCGCCGCGATCACCGCGGCGACCGCGAGCGAGAGCGCTAGCCGAGCCACAGGCTGAGCCCCCCGAGGATGGTGACGTTGTTGGTGATGCGCCCGCGCCCGAGCACCTCCTGCGGCAAGAGGAAGTCGCGCAGATCGAGCCGGAAGGAGAAGTACTTGTTGAAGTAGAGCTTCGCGCCGGCGCCCGCCTCCCAGGTCAATCCCAGCACGCTGGGGTCGGAGGTGCGCCCCGCGCCGGCGACGGCGAACAGATCGCCGTGGATGATCGTCGTGTCGCTGAACTTGAACTTGGCGTGGATGGGCGACCAGAGCAGCGAGAAGATCCCCTGCCAGGCGATGCTCTCCGTGAAGTGCGTCTGTTGATCGAACGCCGTGAACGCCTCCTCGAGGCGGAACTGCATCGGCGTGCGCGTGACCAGCACCTCGAGGCCGAAGTCCTCCGAGGGGTAGAAGGCGACCGCGCCGCCATAGCTGTAGGTCGACGACAGCGCGTCGGAGGCGTAGAAGCCGCCCAGCCCCGACAGCTCGAAGCGGTGCTTCTTGAGGAAGTCGCGCCGCTGGACACCTTTTCGGCGACCGCCGGTGGCGTCCCCCTCCAGGCAGGCCAGGCCGTGCAGAGCCGACTCGGCCGACTCCTCGTCCTCGCCCGCTTCGCTCTCGGCCTCGTTGTCCGACTCCCCGCCCGAGGCGCTGTCGGCGGCGGGCGGGTTGTCGGCCGCGCTGCCGCTGTCGTCGTCGCTGTCGCCCTTGTGATCTTCGAACGGATTGCCCGTGGGCTTAGAGCCCGCCCCCGGGGGCGCGGCCAATGCCGAGGTCCCGTTGGCGAGCCCGTAGGCCAGAGCGATCACGACTGTCGCACGTACCAACGCGGGAAAATCGTAGCCCTAGCGCACCGCGCTTGGCAAGGTTCGTCATTCACCTTTTTTGTGTCTTTTCGTTCTTCGTTTTGCTCGCTGGGCTCGACGAGAAATGAAGATCGCTCTTCGTTTTTGGCAGTGCGGGTAAGATGTCAGCCGACGTGCTCGGCCGACGGTGCGCAGGTTCGATGAGCGAACACCAAGTGGCGCAACCGCAGCGCAACCGGAAAATCAACGATGTGGCGCAACGTGCGCGACGTGATCGATCAACTTACATGCGCCACCTGCGCGTGCTGACGGCGCTGGGCCTCGGCGCGACCGCGCTCGGCCTCGGCTGCGCGAGCCCGCGGACCCCGACCGACGCGGCCACCAGGGATGCGGCCCCGGACGCGGCACCGACCTGCAGCGCCGACTGCGCCAAGAAGGGGCAGGTGTGCAGCCTCGGCCGCTGCACCTCCTCGGCCTGCGCGACGGCCGAGCTTTCCTCGCAGAGCATCGCCGGCTGCATGTTCTATACGTTGCAGGCCGACAACGTCACCGCCGACGACGGCGCCGAGACCACCTTCCTGGTGACTAATTTTGGCGTCGATCCGGCGAACGTGGAGATCGACGTGCCGCAATCGTCGTCGACCGGTGCGACGTGGGTCGCAGTGGGAAGGGGACAGATTGGCGTCGGGGCGTCGGCTGGCTTGCCGATCTCCGCGCGGCAGGTGACCAGCGCCGGGCTCTCGCGACAAGCGGCGCTCCGGATTTCCAGCGACCGGCCGGTCACCGTCGCCGAGATCGAGAGCGACGACGTCCAGAGCGTCGCCACCAGCAGCGGCGGCACGATGATCCTCCCGCTACAGGCCCTCGGATTGAGCTACCAGGCGGTCACCTACCCGCAGCACGCGAGCCCGGACGTGCAGGTCACCGACGGCAGCCGGGGCGGCGCCGGGCGGGTCATGATCGTCGGCACCGTCGATGGGACCTCGATCATGTTCACGCCGCGCAGCTCGATCACCGGCGGTGCCGGCGGCGATCTGGCGGCCGGGTACCCTTACCAGTTCACGCTCGACGACGGCGACGTGCTTCAGATCTACACCGGCGCCGAGGGTGAGGACCTGACCGGCAGCACCGTGACCGCCTCGGCTCGGGTGGCGGTCTTCTCGGGGAACATCTCGACCACCTACAGCTCGGATGTCACGGGGATCAACTCGGCCGACATGGCTCACGAGCAGATGCCGCCGCTCGCCGACTGGTCAACGGACTATGTTGCCGCCGCGTTGACGCCGCAGGCGAGCGTCGGCTGCACCTCGTTCTTCGGCGCCGGCGGCGGATCGATCTGGGAGGTGATCGCGGCGCTGGACGGGACGAACGTGACCGTGTCGGCGCCGGGGACGCCGGACGTGAAGACCGTGCTCGCCGCGGGCGTCCCCTGGACGATAGTCAAGTCCGGGAGCTTCGCCGTGAAGGCCGACTACCCGATCCTGGTGACGCAGGGGATGGACTGCGAGCCGAGCCTCTCGCTGGCGGTGGCGGTCGAGAGCAACCTGTTCAAGAGCCTGCCCTTCGCCGTTCCGCCCGGTTTCGACCTGTTGTTGGGAATCGTCCGGCCGACCGGCGCCGAGGTGGACCTCGACAATGCGCGCATCACCGACGGCACTTTCCAGCAAGCCGGCGGGGGGTTCGATGTCGCCGTCGTGCCGCTCCCGGCCTGTGTCCCGACGGACGAAAGCGGCGCCTGCACCCACCAGCTGGTCTCGCCCGTCGGGTTCGGGATGACCTTGCGGGGGATGGACGTGGGGTCGAGCTTCGCGCTCACCCCACCGGTCCTCGTCACCGCCTGCGGGCCGGACTCCCAGGTCTGCCTGAATTAGTTTACCGGGGGACGGCTCGCTGCCGCTCGCGTCCCCCGGGCCCCCCTCGCTTCACGCGGCGAAGCCGCGCGAAGCTCGCCTGCACCGCTGCGCTCAACAGTATGAGATGCGGTGTCTCAGGCCCCCTTGAGGGCCTCCAGATCGGCGCGCAGGTGATCGTTGGTGAACCCGTCGCGCTTGCGGCGGATGTCGAAGTAGAGCAGCACCGTCCCCAGCACCGGCACCGGCAGCATCACCATGGTGATGAGATCGCTCAACAGCGAGCCCACGAAGACGGCGGACGGGGCGACGAAGATGCTGGCCACCACCTGCGCGACGCCGCGCACGACCGCGAAGGCCAGCAGCAAGAGCGCCACCCGCAGCCAGTCCGAGCGCACCAGCGTGGTGCTTCGTTCCAGCGCCGCGCGGCCGCCGAGCCCCTCGACGAGCACGACCGGCGACACGAAGGTGAAGAACAGCGCCAGCACCAGCCCCGGGATCAGGCAGAAGACGCAGCCGATCACCACCACGATGGCGGCGGGAACGACGGCCGACAGCAGCTTGCCGAGGCGCCGGAAGAGCAACATCCAGACCTCGCGCCACCCGGCCTGGCCGCCCAGGATGCGATCTGCCGCCGCGATCGTCAGCGCACCATTGGTGAGCGGAATGATGATCCCGTACAGGAAAAAGGCGGTCACCAGCATCCCCAGGAACCCCAGCAGGTAGACGGTGAGGCTCCCTGCCAGCGCGGCGGCCGGATCGGGGGCCGCCGCGATCGCCAGGGTCGGACCCAGGATCGCCGCGCGCGCCATCGAGTTGACGAAGGCGGCCGGCACGAACAGCAAGGCGCAGATGCCGAGCAGGGGCTTGGCGTGCGCGCGGTAGAGCTGGAAGGCCTCGACCAGGATGTCGGCCACGCCCTTTTCGGGCGCCGGCGGCGCCTCCGGAGTCATCGTTTCGTCCACGCGGGAGCCTCCTTCATCGGGAAGCGGCGAGCATATCTCGAAAGCGGGGCGCGCGTGTTAGAAGGTCGGCCATGGGTCGGCGCGACGCACGGACCTGGGCTCTCCTCACGCTTGCGCTGGGTGCGCTGGCCGGGCGAGCCGCGCGCGCGCAGGAGCCGGCGGTCGGCCCGCCGCCCGAGGTGCTGACCGAAACGCCGCCCGCGCCGCCGGCCGAAACGCCGCCCGCGCCGCCGGTCGAGGCGCCGCCCGCGCCGCCTGCCGAGGCGCCGCCCGCGGAGGCGCCGCCCGCGCCGCCTGCCGAGGTGCCGCCCGCGCCGGCGGTCGGCCCGCCACCCGAGGTGGTCACCGAAACATTGCCCGCGCTGCCGCCGCCGCGGCCGCGCTTCTCGCTGGCCGTCGGCGTGGGCGCGACGTTCGACTCGACCGGGTTCTCCGACGGCGGACACCTCATACCGGCCTTCTTCGGCGTCGGTGGGTTCGGCGACGGCCTCTGGGGGTTCGATCTCGGCGCCTTCTCGTCGTCGGCGTCGGGGCGGTTCACGTCGCCGGACCAGCTCAACGACGCGCCCGTCGATCGCCTGGCCCTCGACGCCTTCGGCGTCATTCGCCCGGCCGCCCGGGTTCGCCGCGACGACCAGGGCTATGGCTTCCGCGTGCTGCACACGGTGGCGGCCGAGCTGGGACTGGGCGTCGAACGCGACGGCCGAAGCATGGTGTCGGGGAGCCGCTTCGAGGTGCACACCGGCGGCCGGGTCGAGCTGCCCCTGACGCCGCGCGACCAGCCCAGCGAGCTGCGCCTGCGGCTGGCCGTGCGGCACGCGTTCGGGCTCTACACGCCCGAGGTCGCGGTCGCACAGGGGAGCACCGCCGTCACCTCGGTCGGCGACTCGACCGAGTTTTACGCCGCCCTGGCGGTGGTGTTCTAGGTCCGATCCAGCCCGCGAAGTCGGCCGTCGCCAGCGGAGACGGGCCGGCGTACACTTTTCCGTTCAGCCCCCGGGGCGGAACGCCGATGTGGTTTCGGATGGTAGGTCGAGCGATTTTTGCGGCGCTGGCCGCGCTGCTGGCGGCGGGTTGCGCCTCCACCGTCGAGGTGCGCCCGGCCGCCGAGGCCTTGGCTCCGACGGTCACGGTGGTGGTGGGTCTGCCGCTGTCGATCGGCTGGGGTGGCGACGTCGAGCTGCGCCGGATCCAGCGCCGCGCCGGCGACAGCCTGATCGCCGCCACCGGCGGGCGGGCCGTCATCGCCGAGGAGCTGGTCACCGGCGAGGACGACGCGGCGGTCGTCGCCGGGCTGAGAGCGCTGGGCGAAGACCCGACCCGGGCGCTGACCTTCACCACCAGCATCGCGATGGGGGGGCGGATGATGAACGGCAGCTCGCCGATCCCGGGGTTCATCGTCGGCAAGCGGCTGGTCGTCGACTATCACGCCGCCATCGAGGTGCGGCACCTGGGCAGTCGCGAGATCATCGGGACGGTCGAGACGATCGCCAGCGGCGCGCCCAACGAGGGGGAGGTCGGTCCCGACGGCGAGAAGCACGCGGCGATGGCGGCGCTCGACGCCGCGCTCGGCAAGGCGATCGCGGCGTTCGCGCCCCGGCTCGTCTCGGCCGGGCGCGCGGCGGAGATCGTCGAGATTCCGGCCGAGGCCGCCAGCAGCGTCGCGCGGCGCCTGACCGCGCTCGGCGCGCTCTACCCCGAGCTCACGCTCGACGAGATGCAGGAGCTGGCACAGAGCCGCGAGCGCTTCCTGGTGATCGACCCGGGACCGCTCGCGCGGCTGGGGATCGCGCGTGGCGATCTGCTCGGCGTCCCCGGCGGCGTGACGGCCGCCAGTCGCGCGGCGCTGGCCCGGGCGGTCGCGCGCGGGCTCCGGCCGGCGCTGGCGGTCGAGCGGGACGGCCAGCGGTACGTGCTGGCGTCGGCGCGGTAGGTCGCCCCCGGCGTGGGGCGCGACCTCAACGTCAGCGCACGAGCTTTCGGGTCAGCAACTGGTCCGCCACGAACTCGGCGACGATTCGGTGCCCCGCCTTGGTCCAATGTAGATTTTTCGGCTGGCAGGGACGCTCGGCGGCGCCGGCGCGCAAGGCGGGTCGGAGGTCGATCGACGGCAGGCCGAGATCGTCGCAGATGCGCGTCGTCAGCCGCTGCGGTTGATCCAGATCGTACTTGTCCGACTGGAGGTCGATCTTGCGCGGGAACCAGTCGACGTTGTCGCGCTCGCAGACCTGGGCAGGCGCCGGTACCTGGACGACGACCACCTGCGCGCCGACTCTGGCCGCCGCCGCTCGGATCCGTCCCAGTCGATCGCGAACGAGCCCACTGGCCTCCTCCATGGCCGGGAGACTGTCGCGCTCGAGCGCGGTGAAGTAGCCGAAGGCCACGTCGGCCCCACGTGGTTCTCCGGTCACCTCGCGGCGCAAACCATCGACACGCCGGCGCAGGAAGCTGCGAAGGTGCGGGAGCTTCGCCACGAAGGCGATCGGGTTCGGCGGCGGCTGCGCGACCCCGCTGAAGCGCTCGAAGTCCGCGTTGCTGACCAGGACATCATCGTAGTCGTTGACGAAAAACCCGACGATGATGAGCTCGGGAGCGTGGCTCTCGGCAAAGTCCTCGACGACCTGTGCGTACTGGTTTGGTCCCCAGCCGGTGACGGAGAAGTTCGAGACCCTCGTGGGCCTGATCTTCCGCGTCAGCTCGGTCTCCAGCAGGCGCGGCCAGGAGTCGGCGGTGTCGACCCCCTCCGCGCTCTCGAAGGCGTCGCCGGTGACCAGGATACGGAGAGCGTCGGGGGCGCGGTCCCGGGGATAGTCTGGGCCGGGGAAACCGAGATCGTTCGCCCGCACCGTGTAGTCGTAACTGAGCCACCGGAGACGCGTCACCTGACCCGGTATGAGATGGAAGCCGTACCGCGGGTCTGCTTGCAGGCTCGGCCGCTCGCCAAAACCTGCCACCTCCTGGGGGTCGAAGCGGCGGACGGCCAACTCTGCCACGATCGGAACGATGCCGCAGAGGGCGAGGAGCGCGCCCACGCGAAGCAGCGTCCCGGATGCGCCAAGCGTGTTCCAGGCCGTCGTCACCCTCGCCACGACCAGAAGGGTCACGCGTTCGAGCGCGTAGCCGAGAACCAGAGAGAGCCCGAATGCCGCGACGGTGCGGACCAGGATGGCCGGGACGCTCGCGGTACTGCTCGGGCCAATCCAACTGACCACTGGATGATGAACGAGGAAGAAGGCGAGGCTGTTTCTGCCGAGCCAGGCCGCCGGCCGCCAAATCCCGCGGGCCTGGGGCGCGAGCGCCTGGAACAGAACGACGAAGCCCGCGCCAGAGAGCAGCATTCCCAGCGAAAGCCCCACGAGTGTAAAGAGGGAGGCGATCCCCGCGAGGAGGACCAGCAACGCCCCGACGACCGCCCGGGGCCCTCGAAACCAGCGCTCGACGTCTGCCGGCCGACGATGGACGAGGGCGGCGAGGATCATCCCGAAGGCAAACTCGGGCAGTCGGGGGACGAACAGGGCACCGCGGCTCCACCAGTCGAGTAGCTGCGGGGCGTGCCGCGCGGTGACCAGCAGTCCGGCCAGGCGGACGAGCACCGATCCACCGACCACGACCCAGGCGAAACGCCCGAGCGTCCAATCGCGAAGCCAGCGAGCGAGCCACGGGAATATCGCGTAGAGCTGCAGGATGAGACCGAAGAACCACCACGCGCCCGTGAAGTAGTACATCACGCTCGGCAAGAATCGGAGTCCCGCGAAGCTCGCCCAGGTGTGCCAGTTCGCATAGGGAAGGCCGCTCGCGACGAATGACACCACGATGAAGAAGATGTGCGCGGCCCACCACAACGGAACGATCCTCATCAACCGGCGCGCATAGAACTCCCGCACGCCCAGCGTCGGCGAACGCAACGCAGACAAGGCAAGCCCGAACCCGCTGGCGACGACGAAGATCTGAACGCCCAGGTCGCTGAGCCACCCGACGTACCGGAACGCGTTCATGAACAATCCGTCGATTCCCCCGATCGGGAGGGGGCGAAGCTGCTCCACTCGCCCCGCCAGCGACGGCCAGTCCGGGCCGGGATTGCCGAAGGCCGGGCAACAGACGACCTTTTCGACGATGTGGCCCAGGAAGATCCACGCCATGGCGACGCCCTTTACGACGTCGAGCCAACCGTGGCGCTCGCGGTTCATCTGGGACCGCCACCCGATCGGGAGCGCGGTCGGTTCCGCGTACCCGCGACTGAATGCGACCGCGAAGGGATGGAAAACAAGGTCCCGCGGATATTATCCGGTCGTCGCTTTTGCACCAGCGATGGCGCGAGGATGCCGACGCCGCTCCGGCGCCAACTGACGCCGGGGTGCTAACTTCGTCGGCGATGGTGCGTGCTGACCTGAGGCCAGCTCCGTCCAGGCGATCTCTGCCGCTGGCGGCACTGCTGACGTTCGTCGCCGGGCTGGCGCTCCGCCCGATGGCGGAGACGGATCTCTTCTTTCACCTGGCGACGGGTCAGGAGATCTTGCGCCGGCACGCGCTCCTCCATCGCAACCTTTTTTCCTTCACCTTCCCGGACGCGCCGAACATCGACACCTCGTGGCTGTTCGAGGTGGGCGCCGCGGCGCTGTACCGGCTGGGCGGCTTCCCGGCTGTCGTCGTGGCGAAGACGGTGGTCCTGCTGGTCGCTTTCGCGGGGGCCTACCGGATCTGCCGGCGGCGCGGCGCAGGGGAGGTGGCGAGCGCCGTGGCGCTGGCCGCGGCGGCGTTCGTCGGGCACGACCGCTTCGTCGAGCGCCCGCATGTTTTTTCGCTGCTGGGCGCGGTGGCGGCGCTGGCGGCGATCGACGCAGTCGCCACGCGGGGTGGGGCGGCGGCCGCGCGTGCGGCGGCCTTGTTCATGGCGGCGGTCGTCGTCTGGGCCAACCTGCACGCCGGGGTGTTCGTCGCGCCGCTGCTGGTCGGGGCTGCGGCGGTCGCCGCCGGCGTCGCGCGCGATGACGCCGGCGCGCGGCGGCTCGGCCTCGTCGCCTGCGGCGCGGCGCTGGCCACGCTGGCCACGCCCGTCGGCGTCGGGATCTTTCGCTACCTGCACCTGCACCTCACGCTCCCGGCGCTCCACCCCGTCGACGAGTTTCGTGCGCCGAGCTGGCTCTCCGACGCCCCGCTCGTCGCCTACGGCGTGGCGATCGCCGGCGGGGCCGGGCTCCTGCTCGCGGTCGGCGATGCGCCGGCGCGCCGGCAGCTGCTGCGGGCGCTCGCGCCTGCGCTCGCGCTCGGCGCCCTGGCGTTCCACTCGGTCCGCTTCGGAGCCGACCTCGCGCTCGTCGGTGCGCCGCTCCTGGCGGTGGCTCTGACCGTCGCCGGCGAACGCCTGGCGGCGCGCCGCCCCGCGCTCCTCGGGGAGATCCTCCGCTCTCCGCTGCCGGCGATCGCCACCGGCGCGCTGTTGATCGGCTTCGCCGTCGTGCCGCGCGTCGCTTCCGGATCGGCGCGCGCGGGCTTCGCGATTGGCCTCGACACGCGTGAGCTCCCGCTGCCGGCCATCGCCTTCGTCGACGAAAACGGCCTGCGCGATCGGATGTACAACGACTTCGAGATCGGGTCCTACCTGCTGTTCCAGCCGGGCGAGGGTTATCCGCGCCACCTCGTGTTCGTCGATCCGCGCCTGCCGGCCTATCCGCCCGAAATGCACCGGTTGCTCGGGCGCGGGGATCTGTCGCGCGACGACTGGCAAGCGGCGATGGACCAGTTCGGCGTCGAAAGCGCGCTTCTCGCTTATGCGGGGATCAACCGCCGCGTCGCCTGGTGGGACCCGGGACGTTGGGCCCTCGTCTTTCGCGCCGGCGATGCGCGGGTGTTTGTCCGGCGAATTCCGCGTTTCTCGTCGCTCATCGCCGCCCACGAGATTCCCGCCACCTTCGGCTTTTCCGTCGAGGAAGGGGCGGTGACGGTCCCGCTCGAGACGCGCCCGGCCGCCTCGCCGGTCGCCGGCTGCGAATGGAATCGGCGGCTCGGCGACCTTCTGTTCGAGCTCGACGGCGCGCTCAGCGAGCGGGCGCGCGCGGCCTACCGGCGGTCGCTCGCCGCGCCGGTTGGCTGCCTCGCCCCGGCCGACGAGGCGCGCCTCGGCGCTTGGCTGGGGGCGGTCGATCTGGGGGCGGGCCGCGCCGACGCCGCGCTGGTCCTCCTCGAGCGCGCGCTCGGCGCCGGCAACCGCGAGCTCTCGACCTTCACCGATCGCGCCGCGGCGTTGGAGGCGCTCGGTCGCCGCGCCGACGCCGTGGCCGCCTGGACCGTCGTCGCCGCCCGCGCCGGCGATTCAGCGCTCGGCGTACGCGCCCGCGCCCGCGCCGCCCGCCTCGGAAACTAGCCGCTCTCACCTAAGCGGCGATCGACGGCTTTACCGTTTACGCGCAGCCGTGTACGCGAGCGCAGCGCGGCTTCGCCGCGCGAAGCGAGGGGGGCCCGGGGGACGCGAGCGGCAGCGAGCCGCCCCCCGTGAAACTAATCTCGCGACCCCTGGAACGTGGCGGTGAGCTGGTCGCTGCCGAGGCTCGTGCGGAGGTTCACCGACCAGGTGGCGATCTGGGAGGAGGGGACCATGACGTCAGCGCCGAGTCGGCCGGCCACACCACCGGACTTTTCGATCAGCGGAGCCGACCCGGAGAGGGAGAGATCGAGGCCGCTCCCGTCTGCGCTCGAGAAGGCGTCATCCAGCTCGCTGACGAGCGCGGTGAGGCCGGCTTCGCAGGCGCTGGTCGCGCAGCCGGGGGCCTCGGCGACGGCGGGGCAGACGACGCCGTCGAGCGCCGCGCAGCCGCTGTCCGTCCCGTCGGGGGAGTGCGCCAGCGCAAACAGCGACGCGACGAACGAGGGTACGTCCGCCGGGAAACCGCGCGGCACCAGCGAGAGCGGCCCGAACGCCGCGCGCGCGACGGTGCCGAGCCGCAGGGTGAACCCGTGGGTTCCGATGGTGAGGACGTTGTCCGCCGCCGTGGCCGTGGCGAAGGCCATCAAGGTGGGCAACCCGAGCGGCGCCAGCGGAACCGTCACCGGCCACTTCGGGCCGAACTGGGCGTCGGACAGCGTGTGGGTGACGAGGTAGCTGCCGGCGCTGCTGCTCGAGGCGACGACGATGGTCGACAGCAGGCGGACGCTGTCCAAGAGGGAGGCGGCGTCGTCGGCGATTGCCGGGAGCGTCGCCACCATCGCGGGCAGCGGCGTGCCGAAGAGCCCGAGGGCGACCGCGTCCAGGCTCGCGTCACCCGCGGCATCGCGCGCGCCCCGACAGCTGGTTGGGGCGCCGTTCCCGTCGACGAGCGGCACTCCCCGCAGCGCCGCGATCGCTTGCCCCAGCGTCAGCGGGTCGGCGCTGGTCGCCGACGAGAGGCCGTTGACGGTGAAATCGAGCCAGCGCTGCGCCGGATCGAGCGGGCAGTCCGAGAGGTCCGCCCAGGGGGCCGCCAGCGCCGCGGCGGCCGCCAGCGGCGGCACGAAGGTCATGGTCGTCGTCACCGAGTAGGTGCCGAGCGGGTCGGGGATGGCGTCGTAGAGGGGTACGGACAC
Source organism: uncultured Pseudomonadota bacterium (assembly GCA_963725905.1). Taxonomy (GTDB): domain Bacteria; phylum Myxococcota_A; class Polyangia; order Fen-1088; family Fen-1088; genus JADGRB01. The sequence continues at coordinate 118,782 of CAVSAG010000001.1, forward strand.
CTGGACCGTCCCGCCGGCCTGGATGCTCGACCCGGGGATGTCGACGCACCCTTTGGCGACGACCCGGTCGGTGATCACCTCGGCGATCGCCGAGCTCACCTCCATGGTGCTCACAGAATCGACCAGCGCCGTGTCGCCGAGGGCGTCCAAGGAGAACGTTCTGAACATTGCCGGAATGGGCGGCTGGTCGAGGTTCAGGTTCGAGCAGGACAACTGGTCGAAGAACAGCACCTCGATGGAGGCGTCGACCGGCAGCGGTGAGCTCGACGGCGCGAGGAAGGGGGTGACCAGCACCTTTCCGGTCGCGCCGCTCTCGACGACGATGGCGACGTCGGCCCCGGTCTGGCCGCTCCGCGCTTCGACTGTGAAGGCGGTGGCCACGCCCGTGCGGATCGAGGCGGTGACGTTCCCGCTCGCGTCGGTGACGGCGCTGGGCGCGACCAGTGTGGCGCCACCGGCCGAGGGGGGAGCGAGGGCGAAGGAGACGGTCTGACCAGCTGCCGGCTGGTCGCCTCGCGTCAGCACGAAGGTGAGCGTCTCCTGCGTGTTGGGGTTGACATTGCATCTGAGGGCCGCCTGGTCGCACCCGGGCACCATCAGGTTGGGCGTGAGGACGAGAGGGCCGCTCGGGCCGGCGTCGCTCGAACCGCAGCCGGCGAGCGCCAGCGCGGCGACGCAGGCCAGGACGAGGGCGCGGCGACCTGTGGACAGGCTGTGGATTCTTTTGCGCTGGATCGCCCGCGCCAGCGAGGCCAAGCTCGAACGCTGCATATGCCCGACTTCACCCACCTGCATCTGCACACGCAGTATAGCCTTCTCGACGGCGCGATCCGCCTCGACCAGCTGTTTCCCAAGGTTCTGGAGCGGGGGATGAAGTCGGTGGCGATCACCGACCACGGCAACCTGTTCGGCGCGCTCGACTTCTATCAGCGGGCCAAGGCGCACGGGGTGAAGCCGATCTTCGGCTGCGAGACCTATATCGCGCCCGATCGCCTCGACAAGACCGAGCGGCGCTCGAACCACCTCATCCTGCTGGCCAAGAACGAGGTCGGCTGGAAGAACCTCTCGTACCTGAACTCGATGGGGTACCTCGAGGGCTTCTACTACAACCCGCGCATCGACAAGCCGCTCCTGCGCAAGCACGCCGACGGGCTCATCGGCCTGTCGGCCTGTCTCGGCGGCGAGGTGGCGCAGACGATCATGCGGCGCGGCCCCGAGGCGGCCGAGAACGCGGCGCGGGAGTTCGCGGACATCTTCGGGAAGGACAACTTCTTCCTCGAGATGCAGCCCAATGGCCTCGAGGAGCAAGAGACCGTCAACGGCCACCTGCTCGAGATGTCGAAGAAGACCGGCATCGGCGTCATCGCCACCAACGACTGCCATTACCTGAACCAGAGCGACGCGCGCGCGCACGAGATCCTGATGTGCGTGCAGCAGAAGAAGACGATCCACGACGAGAAGCGGCTGCACCACCGCAACGACGCCTTCTTCGTGAAGACGCCGGCCGAGATGGAGAGCTACTTCGCGCACATCCCCGAGGCGCTGGAGAACGCTGCAAGAATAGGCGCCCTCTGCAACGTCGAGTTCAAGCTGGGCGAGACCTTCCTGCCCAAGTTCCAGGTCCCCGACGGGATGACCGCCGAGTCCTACCTGCAGGCGATCGCCGAGGAGGGGCTCAAGAAGCGGATCGAGGAGGCCTACCGGCGGGGGGACAAGGTCGACGGCGACGTCTACGCCGCGCGGCTGGCGCTCGAGCTGGGTGTCATCCAGAAGATGCAGTTCGCCGGCTACTTCTTGATCGTCTGGGACTTCATCCGCCACGCCAAGGAGCAGCGCATCCCGGTCGGCCCGGGCCGCGGCTCGGGCGCCGGCTCGCTGGTCGCCTACTCGATGCGCATCACCGACATCGATCCGATCGGCAACAAGCTGCTGTTCGAGCGGTTCCTCAACCCCGAGCGGGTCAGCATGCCGGACTTCGACATCGACTTCTGCATGAACCGGCGCGACGAGGTGATCAGCTACGTCCAGCAGAAGTACGGCAAGGACAACGTCGGCCAGATCGTCACCATGCACCAGATCAAGGCGCGCTCTGGCGTGCGCGACATCGCCCGCGCAATGGCGGTGCCGTTCGCCGAGGCCGACAAGGTCGCCAAGTTCGTGCCGGAGCCGATCCAGGGCAAGAGCCCGCCCATTGCCGAGGCGATCGAGAAGGAGCCGCGCCTGAAGGCGCTCTACGACGAGAGCCCCGTCTATCGGGAGCTGCTCGACGTGGCCAAGGGCCTCGAGGGGCTGAACCGCCACGCCGGCAAGCACGCCGCCGGCATCGTCATCGGCGATCGCCCGCTGTGGGAGTACGTCCCCTGCTTCCGTCCGGCCGGCGACGAGACCGGCATCGTCACCCAGTACGACAAGGACATGGTCGAGAAGGCCGGCCTGGTGAAGTTCGACTTCCTCGGCCTCAAGACCCTCACCGTCATCCAGATCTGCCTCGATCACGTCAACCGTGAACGCGCCACGCAGGGCGAAGGAAGAGCTCGATCTCTCGCTCATCCCGCTCGACGACGTCCCGGTCTACAAGATGATCTCCGACGCCGACGTGACCGGTGTGTTCCAGCTCGAATCCTCGGGCTTCCGCGAGCTGCTCAAGAAGCTGCGCCCCGACTGCTTCGAGGACATCGTGGCCGCCGGCGCGCTCTACCGGCCGGGGCCGCTCGAGGGCGGCATGGTCGACGACTTCATCGAGCGCAAGCACGGGCGCAAGCGGGTGGAGTACGACCACCCGACGCTGGAGCCGATCCTCAAGGACACCTACGGCGTCATCGTCTACCAGGAGCAGGTCATGCAGATCTCCTCGGCGCTGGCCGGCTACAGCCTGGGGAAAGCCGATCTGCTCCGCCGCGCGATGGGGAAGAAGAAGGCGGAGGTCATGGCCAAGGAGAAGGCCGGCTTCCTCGACGGCGCCAAGCAGAAGAAGGTCGACGGCAAGGTAGCCGAGCGCGTCTTCGATCTGATGGAGAAGTTCGCCGGGTACGGATTCAACCGCAGCCACTCGGCGGCGTACGGCCTCCTCACCTATCAGACGGCCTACCTCAAGCGCTACTTCCCGGTCGAGTTCTTCGCGGCGCTGCTCACCTGCGACAAGGATGACACCGACGCGGTGGTGAAGTTCATCGCCGAGGCCAAGGCCCACGGGATCGCCGTCCTCCGCCCCGACGTCAACGAATCCGACACCGATTTCACTGTCTCGGGGACCCTGGGAGGGTCCCCGACCCCCCCAGCGAAGGGGTCGAGCGAGCGAAGCTCGCTCTCCCCCACGCGATCCGTCTCCTCTGGCGAGAACGGCGAGGCCAAGAAGGTCATCCGGTTCGGGCTGGGGGCGGTGAAGGGGGTCGGCGAGGGGGCCGTCGAGGTGATCAAGCAGGCGCGCGCCGCCGGCGGTCCGCTGCTCTCGCTGTTCGATTTTTGCCGCCGGGTCGATGGGCGCAAGGTGAACCGCAAGACGATCGAGGCGCTGGTCAAGGCCGGCGGCTTCGACGGGATCGCCGAGCAGAACGCCGTCAGCCGCGCGCGGGTGTTCGGCGCCATCGGCCTCGCCAGCGAGCGGGCCGCCGAGGCGCAGCGCGACCGCGAGAGCGGCCAGACCAACCTCCTGGCCCTGTTCGGCGGCGGCGGCGGCAAGGAGGCCGGCGCGGGGATGAACGAGGACAAGTACCCGGCGTTCGAGGAGTGGATGCCGAAGGAGGTGCTCGCCTACGAGAAGGAGGCGCTCGGCTTCTACATCAGCGGCCACCCGCTCGACCGCTACGCCTCCGAGATCCGCCGCTTCACCAACGCCACCGCCGCCAACTGCACCGAGAAGGGGGAGCGCGCCGAGGTGATCCTGGCTGGCGTGGTGGCGGTCTACCAGGAGCGGCCGATGAAGAGCGGGCAGGGGAAGTACGCCTTCTTCACGCTCGAGGATCACAGCGGACAGATCGAGTACATGGTCAACTCCAAGAAGGTCGAGGAGTACCGCGAGATCCTGTCGAAGGACGAGCCGCTGCTGGTGACCGGCACCGTCGATACCCCCTTCGGGGAAGGCGAGACCGCCCGCGAGCGGCTCCGCTTCCTCGACGCCAAGCCGCTGGCCCGCATCCGCGCCGAGAAGAGCTCGTTGCTCGACATCAAGCTCAACGCCGACGTCGTGAGCGAGGGGCAGCTGCGGGCTCTCGAGAAGGTGCTGCGCACGCACAGCGGCGGCTGCCGGGCGGTCCTGCGGATGGAGATCCCGATGCGCAGCGAGACCATCCTGGCGCTCGGGGACGACTACAAGATCGCCGCCAGCGACGATCTCCTCGCCCGCATCGAACAGATCTTCGGCGACCGGGTGGCGGTGCTACGCTAACCGCAGGTCAGCGTCAGGGCGTTGCAGCCGAGGGGCGGGAGGCAGTCGTCGGTGGTGTTGCAGGGAGCGCCCGCCTGCTCGTAGGCGAAGCAGATTCCCAGCGTGCCGCTCCCCGCGATCGACGTCGCCGGCTGTCCGGTCCCCTGCGAGAGGCAGTACGAGCCCGAGATGCACTCGGCGCTCATGTCGCAACGCTCGTTGACCGGGATGTAGCCGATGAAGAGCCCGGCGCAAAGCGGATCATCAATCGCCGTCTGGACGTCGGGTCCCGAACCCAGCGTCGTGCAGGTGAGGCTGGTCTTGTACGCGGCCGTGCAGGCGGTCGAGACGGTGGGGTCGATCGTAAGCAACCCCTCGCTGAACGCGGTCGACACCAGAGCCAGTTGCTGGTTGGCGGCGAGCGTGGCGCGTGCGAGGCAAGTCGACGTCGCTCCACCGGTGACACCGGCATCGCCGCCGCAAGAGATCGTTCCCCCACCGTCGTTCGTGGCGGCGCCGGTCGTTCCGCAGCAGGCTGCCTCCGCCGCGCAGAACGAATCGGCCAGGCTGGCCGCCAGGGTGGCGGGCGTATCCGTTCCCGTCGCCACGCCGGATCCCGACGAGGTGCAGGCCACGAGCAGTGTCGACAGGACGACCAAGCGACCATTTCCCATATCGGGGATGAATAACACGAGGCCTCGCCGCCGAGCGCGTGATATGCGTCGCGGCGCCGTCCGTCGCGCTGCGTCGAACCCGGGCGGCATATCGCCCATTATGCGCTGGCCTCAGCCGCAGACCGACACTATGCTCGGACCATCGTGCCCCGGGAAGCCACCCGTCCACGCCAGAAGGCGGTGCCGGTCATGACCGTGCGCCTCCTGCTGCAGGACGTCGCCGAAGGAATTCGCGTGCTGCAGACACGCGACGGCATCGAGCTCACCAACGAGCAGATTCTCGAGCGGGCGCGCAACATCGTGACCGGCCTGCTGGGCAACTACCGGATCCGATCGATCGACGCCCGCGAATCGACCGACCCGGAAGAGGTTCATCAGATGGACCTGCTCGACCAGATCGAGGCGCGCGCCGAAGCGCGCAACAACGGCCGTCCGGGCCGCGCCTAGCGACCCGCAGCTCGCTCCCGGGTCGCGGCTCCGGCCGCGCTCAAGCTCCGAGCCAAGGTGTCGAACGGATCCTGACTGAGGACGACTGTCTGGCCGCGCCCTCGGGTGGCGGCGCGTCCCAGGATCTTCGTGCGTCACTTACTCCGCGCTCCAGCAATCACCGGACTCCTCTGCGGCTTGGCCGTGATGGCGGCCGGCGCGGGCGCCGCCCAGGCGAACCAGTGCGTCTGGACCGGGAGCGGCAGCGGCAACGGGAAGAACGTCCGTTTCACCGAGCCCACCAACTGGTCATGCACCGGAGGGGCCACGCCCGGCACGGGCGACGACTACTTCTTCGATCATTCGCTGGTGATCAATTCGAAGACCGGGACCGACGCGAAGTGCACCTTCGACAACAACGGCCCCACCACTATCCAAGCCAACTCTATCCACATCCAGGGCACGTACACGCAGACGATCACCGGGAACGCCACCGCGACTGCCGTGGCGGTCGCCACCACATGGACGCAGTCGGCCGGGGCGTTCGTGGGCAACGGCGGTCCCCTCACCGTCGGCAGCATGTCGCTCACCGCCGGCTCGTTCACGGCGAGCACCGGCACCACCTCGATCGGCGGATCGTTCAGCCGGTCGGGGAGCGCGACGTTCGACGCCAGCACCGGAACCGTGGCGCTCACGGGATCGGGCGCCACGGTGACCGGCGCCTCGGGCACGAACGATTTCAACGTGCTGTCGGTGAGCGGCTCTTACACCCTCGGCAGTGATCTCGCGGCGGCCGGCAACCTCACGCTGACCGGCACGCTGGCCACGGGCACGTTCGGCTTGAGCGTGGGGGGCACGCTGAGCCAGAGCGCGGGGACGTTCACCGGCGGCAGCGGGACCGTGGGCATCACCGGCAGCCTGACCATGACCGGCGGGACGTACACCGGGGGGACGGGGAGCGCGACCGTCGGCGGCAACGTGAACGTGAGCGCCACCGGGACCAGCAGCAGCGATTCGACGCTGGTCGGGTACTGGTCGTTCGACGACGCCAGCCACAACGTCGATTCGTCGAGCTATGCCTCGACGGGCTCGACGCTCGGCTGGACCGGGACCGGCAGCTCGAACTTCACCTCGGACAAGTCCTCCACCATCACGTTCACCGACACGACCAGCGTGAACCTCACCAACGGGAACAACCCCACCACCGCGAGCCAGTATGCCAGGACCGCCTCTGCCCTGAGCAGCCTGTCCCAGCTGTGCCCCGCGACCCTCACTCTGTCGGCCTGGTACAAGGCGACCTCCACCGACAGCGTCGGAAGCGAGATCGTGAGTGGTTCGAACAGCTATGCCCTCCGCATCACCTCGTACGGCCTGGTCGTCATGAAGCGGATTGCGGCCTCGCAGTGGATCGAATACCAGGTTCCTTTCTCCGGCGTCCTCGACGGCAACTGGCACCAGGTCGTCGGCGTGATCGATCCGGCCGATGGCTACATGGCGGCCTACCTGGATGGTGTGGTCGCGACCGGTACGTACGCCGTCGGCGGCACGACGACGCCCCTCACCAACACCAGCAACCCCACCGCCTCGGCCGCCGCCTCGGCCGCCATCGACTTGACCGACAGCGGGACCGCAAGCAACCCACTGACGATCGGTTACAACCCGCAAGCCGCGGGCTACAACTTCGGCGCCACCTCTTTCGTCGGCAGCACCAGCACGAAGTGCTCGGCGACGAATGTCTGCGAGATCGACGACGTGCGGGTCTACAACCGGGCGCTGACGGCCGCCGACGTCGCCGCGCTCTCCCACGGCAATCAGCCGGTGAGCTCCGCGAGCGCGCTCGCGCTGTCGGGCTCGATGACCGTCAAGGGGACCATGACCATCCAGTCGACCGGGACCCTGACGCTGACGAGCGGCAGCCTGGCGCTTGGAACGAGCTCGGCCTCCTCGACGCTGATCGTCGACGGGGCATTCAACTCGACGGGGGGGGCGATCGCGGCCGTGTCCGCCGGTAAGCCGTACACATTCGAGGTCGGCTCGACGAAAGGCTCGACGCCGAACCTGAACATCAACGGATTGACGGTCGCGAACACCGACAGCCACGGAATGTGGGTCAACGTCTACACCTCCACTCCCGGGGCGGCCGTCACGACGTTCACGGAGTTCGACAAGGTGGCATTCAGCAGCGGGACCGGGACGAGCACGGCGCTGCTCAACATCAACGCCTCGACCCTCTATCTCAGCTCGAACGGGTGCACGTTCGACAACAGCACCACCTACGCCGTCATGCTGACCAGTACCGCGGCGACCGGCGCAATGGGTCCGCGCGCGCTGTTCGGCAACGCTACCTGCAACTCCAGCAGCTGCACCAGCACCCTGAAAAAGGACGACGACAGCGATGGGGACGGCGTACCCACCCCCACGAACGGCGCGGTCGTTCAATTCATTCGCGCGGCCGAGTCCGACACCGACGGGACGATGATCGGCTTCCCGACCGCGGCGTTCGACTGGAGTACCTTCAGCTGGTACTCGACCTACGCGGCGTTTCACGACGCCTCGGCGGGGAGCGACGTCATCTACGTGCGCGACGAGAGCGGAACCCCGGTCTACTCGTGGAAAGACCCGACGGCCACCGAAACGATCGTCGGGACGCCGGCCTGGACGACCAGCGGCGGCTCGCACTACCTTTACGTCGCCGTCAACGGCAGCTCCGCCAACACTGGAAAGGTCTATCGGCTCCTCGACACGGCGGGAACGACGAACACGTTGGCGGTGGACACGAACTGGAAGGCGGCGTCGGGCGGCGCGGTGGCCGGCGTCTATTCGTGCACCTGCACCATCACCTCGGGCCTGCAGCTCGACAACAACAACGTCTACTGGGCGGCGTCCAACGCCGCCGGGCAGAGGGTGTTCGGGATCAAACAGGCGGATGGCACGAGCCCGAGCACCACCTCCGGCGCCTGGCCGTTCACCGTGCCGGCCAACGTCACGACCTCCGCTCCGACGCTGGTGATCGCGGGGACGACGTCGTCGCTCTTCTTGGGCGCGACCTCGGCGCTGGTCGAGATCGCCGACACCACCAAGCTCACCTGGCTGCAGGACGACCCGAGCGGCATCGCGACGATCACCGGCCGCGTCAGCTACGGCACCAGCTTTTTTTCGGCGACCAGCGGGACCACGCGCATCTATGCAGGTGATTCCAGCGGTGCACTCTGGTCGGTGAGCCCGAGCGCCTTCTCCGCCTCGGCCACCAGCTCTCTCTGGACGTACAAACCGACGCTGACGCCCGCGCTGGGTACGATCACGGACAACTACTACGACGCCACGACGGACACCGTGCAGTACGGGACTTCGGGCGGGTATGTCGTCTCGCTCAACGCCGCGGGGAACGGGTCGAGCGGCGGCTCTCCGGTGAACTCGAGCTATCCGTACCAGCTCCCCAACTCCGATTCGGTCTCGACGGCGCCGCTCTATTACGGCGGCGTGCTGGTCGTGGGGAGCTCGAACGGGAACCTCTATTTCCTCGACCGCAACACCGGGTCCACCACCGCTCCGAACGGCGTGAAGATCCTGAAGGAGGTCAACTTCGGTCCAAGTGAGTCGGTGTCGAGCGTCGGCTTCGATTCGACCTTCAGCCGCTACATGGTGTCGACCTCCTCGGCCGCGAACGACGGCCGCATCTATTACTTCGACCTCGTGGCCGACACCAACAGCCCGAGCTATCAATGACCGGGACACGCCACAGACGACCGCGTGCCTTCGCCAATCCGCTCCGGTGGGCTTGGCCGATGTTCGCGGCGGGCCTCGCCTTGGCAACTCCGGCGCGCGCCGACGACTGGCCGACGCCCGGGCTCGACGCCGCGCACACGCGCCTCACGACGGAGCGCTCGGGCGTCAGGTTCGCCGACGGGCGGTGGTCGTTCGCGCAGACCGGCGGCGCCGGGGCGCTGGCGAGCCCGGTGGTGTCGGACGGCTACGTGGTGAGCGCGCTGTTCGACGGCACCGTCCGCGCGCTGGCCGCCGACAGCGGCGCGCTCGCCTGGCAGGTGGCGCTCGGGTCGCAGGTCGAGGGGACGCCGGCCATCGCCCACGGGCGGGTGTTCGTTCCTACGCTGGACGGAAACGTCGTGGCGCTCGCGCTGGCCGACGGCGCGACGCTCTGGTCTACGGCTCTCGGCGGACTGACCGCCTCCTCGCCGGCCGTCGTCGGCAGCGATCTGATCGTCGGCGCGGGGATGCCTCAGCAGTTCGTGGTGCGGCTCGACGGGGCGACGGGCGCGATCATCTGGCGGACCCTGCCGGTCATGCAGGAGTTCAGCAACACCCCACCGGCGGTGGGAGGCGGTCTGGTGGTCGTTGGGACGAACGGCGGTCACTACTACGCCTTCGACGCGGCGACCGGCCTCGCCCGGTGGGACTACGCCGCCGACGGGATCGTCAACGTCGCCGCGCCTCTCATTGCGGCAGGACGCGTCTACCTGGCCGGCGGCGACCAGAGCGATCGCGTCCACGCGGTCGACGCGGTGACCGGGGCGCCGATCGCGGGGTGGCCGATCGAGCTGCCGGCTCCGGATCCTGATCTGGCGGGGACGTCGATTTCGCGCAGCCGAGCCGTATCGTCATTCGCCGCGGTGGGCGGGCTCATCGTGCTGGAGACGCGCCTCGACGACGCCCTCGACAGCGATGGTGACGGACTGGCCGACCAGGCGCTGTCGCGTGAATGGGTGTTCGCGCTCGATCCGACCTCCGGCGCCGTCACCTGGCGGCATGCCGTCGCGCGCGTCGTCCTCGCCAGCCCCAGCGACCTACCTCCCTTCACGGTGAGTCCAACGCCCGCGGCCTTCGGCACCGATGGCGGCGCCCCTCTCCTGGTGGTGGCGTCCTCGATCGCTGGAACGGTCAGCATCCTCGACGCGGCGACGGGGAACGACCAGGGCGACCTGACCGTCGTCGGGCGCGCGCTGGCCTCTCCGGTGATGACCAACGGACGGCTCATCACCGTCGCGGAGAACGGGACGGTGGAGGGGCGACTCTCGGGCGTCAACCATCCGCCGACCGCGCCGGTGCTGGCGGCCAACCCACGGCCGCTCGACGCCGCGGACGTGACGCTGCGCTGGGCGCCGTCGATGGACCTCGACGGCGAGCAGCCGACCTACGAGCTGCGCCTCGACGCCGACGGTGAAGTGTTGATGAGCTACGCGCAGCAGATCTTCCCCGGCCAGGGGTCGAGCTCGGTGGCGGTGACGGCGCCGCTCGTGCCGGGGACGACCTACACCGTCGCGATCCGGGCGCGCGATTTACACGGCGCGCTCTCCCCCTGGTCAGACCCGGAGACCTTCACCGTGGTCCAGGCCGGAACGGTGACGGTCGACGGCACCCCGGCGGTCAACTTGCGGAGCGCGGCCGCGGGCGCGCAGCCGGGCGACATCGTTCAACTGGGACCTGGAACATACCCGCTGTCGGAAACGCTTTCGGTCGGGGCCGGGGTCTCGTTGCGCGGCGCCGGTGCGGGGCGAACCATCATCGACGCGACGGGGCTGTCGGTCGGCGTGAGCTTCACCGGCACCGACCCGAAGTTTCCGGCCGGCATCGACGGGGCAACCGTCGCCGGCGCCGCCACTTGCCTGGCGGTCGCGAGCGGCGCCAGCGGCGTGGGCTTGGGCCACCTCGTGGTCCGGGACTGCGCGACGGCGGGGATCTCCGTGGCGGCCGGCGGTGGCGCGACGATCGTGAACGCGACCTTGTCCGGGAACGGCACCGGCCTCGACGCCTCGGGCGCGACGACGATCAAGAACAGCTTGGTCGCCGGCAACGACGTCGGGCTCAAGGGCGATGCGCCGGGCACGCTGGCCAGCAGCTACGACGATCTGTTCGGGAACACCGCCGGCTACGCGGGGCTGGCGGCGGGGACGGGTGATCTCGCGGGGGCGGTGACGTTCGTCGATGTTGTGGGGCACAACTTCCTCTTGGCCGGGCCGCAGGCCTCGACCGACCAGGGCGATCCAGCGGACGACGTGGGAGCCGAGCCGACGCCGAACGGCGCGCGCATCAACCTGGGCGCTTTCGGCGGCACGGCCGATGCCGAGCTGAGTGTCCCGGCCGCGGTCGGCGAGGTGGGGGCAGCGTCGCCAACACCCTCGACGCCCACCGGGATCCCGACCGCGGGTCGCGAGGTGGATGGTTCCACCGACGGAGCCGGCGGTTGCGCGGTGGGCGGTCGACCGCCCGCGTCAGCACCGGGGTCCCTGATCTTTGTGATTTTCGTGGCCGCCCGCTTCCGGCGGCGTGCCTCGCGCCGGTGACCTCCGGCCAGCTCGCGCTGGTCAATCTCAAGCATTTCGTCACGCCCGTCGAGTAGCATCGGGAGGAGACTCTCGGGGTCCGCCGTGCAGACGACTGACGGTGGGCAGCGGGCCATGGTGTCACTTGCGTAAAGGGTCGCGAACCTGGCTTCTGGCTGGGACGGTCGGCGCGCTCGTCGGGGCGGCCTCGAGCGCGCGCGCCGCGACCGTGACCTGGACGGGCAACACCAACGCCAACTGGTCGGTCGGGACCAACTGGAGCACTGGCAATCCGCCGTCCACCACCGACGACGTCGTCGTCTCGGGCGCCAATGCGATGAGCCTCAACACCGGGTCGACCATCACCGTGAAGTCGTTCACGGTGAACAGCTACTCGAACACCGCGACTCAGGGCGCGTCGACGCCGCTGCACGTGACGGGGACCTTCACCGTCGGGCCGCTGGGTTCGGGGACCTTCACCGCGAACGGCGCGAGCTCGGTGCAGATCGACGGGGCGTCGACGATCTCGGCCGGCACCTTCAACGCGAGCGGCAGCACCATCACCTTCACCGGCCTCTCGGTCTCGGGCGGCACGTTCAACGGCGGCAGCGCGACCATCATCGACGCGGGCGGCCTCTCCCTCACGGGCGGTACCTTCACCGCCTCGAGCGGCACCACGCGGATCGGCGGAGCCTTCACCCACGCCGCCGCCGACACCTTCAACGACAACGGCGGGACGTTCCTGTTCAACGCGGCGTCGTCGCAGAGCCACACCTTCGGCGGTGCCTCGATGCCGAACGTCGTCATCAACGACGGCCTGGCGGCCTACTGGACCCTCGACGACGGGTCGGGGAACCCGGCTGACAGCTCGGGCTACGGCAACACCCTCACCCGCAACGGGGCGCCTGCCTTCAACACGACGGTCCCCTCGACGATCACCTTCTCGGACGCGGACATGCTCACGTTCAGCGGCGCGAACTACGCCACGAACGCGGCCCCCGCCGCGGTGCCCGCCGCCAACGCGGCGCAGACGATCAGCCTGTGGGCCCAGTTCGCCTCCTCGACCAGCACCCAGGCGATGCTGGCGCTGACCGGGAGCTCGAGCGCCATCGTGCTCGGCCTTGGCACCGTCGCCGGCAGCGGCAACGTCCGGGTCTGGAAGAACTTCGGGCGCCGACCTGGCGCATGTGACGGCGCCCACCGACGGAAAGTGGCACCACATCGCCTACACGACCAGCGGCTCGACCGACACGCTGTACGTCGACGGGGTCGCGACGGCCGGTCTCGGCACGAGCCACGACAGCGGGGCTGTAACGGCGGTCTTCATGGGAGCGGCCAGCGCCGCCGCGAGCTTCTACACCGGCTCGCTCGATGACGTCCGCGTCTACACCCGCGCGCTCAGCGCCCGCGAAGTGGCCGATCTCGCCTTCGGGCACGCGCCGTCGACCGGCGTCGCTACCCACACCTTTTCCGACGCCTTCACCACCACCAACGGCAACGACCTGGTGATCGCCAGCGGCATCGTGGCCGGGACCGCGGCCGTGACGGTCGGTGGGGACTGGTTCAACTACGGCGGCCGGTTCACCAACACCACCGGGACGGTCACGCTCAACGCGACGAGCAACCGGACGCTGCTCACCGGCGGCCAGACCTTCGCCAACCTAACCGTCAACGCGAACGGCACCTACACCACGGCCGACCGGCTGTGGATGCCGGGGGCGACGCTGAACATCTCGGGACAGGCGAACTGCCTGAGCCCCGGCGCGACCATGACCGTGGGGGCCATCAACGACACCACCGGCAACAGCAACGGCCTTCAAGCCGGCACCGGCACGGTGGTGATCGACGGCACCACCAACCTGGCGCTGCAAGAGAAGAACTTCTGGGGGCTGCGGATCGAGGATCCGAGCGAGACGGGGCTCGTCTCCTACTGGAAGCTCGACGAGGGGCAATACACGACCGTGCGCGACTACGTCGGCGGCAACAGCGGCGCGCTGTCGGCGAGCGGCGCGACCTGGACCAGCGCCCCCGCGGGGGTGACCTTCGACGACGCCGCGGCGATAAAGCTCAATGGAACGACGGGCTCGGTTTCCTTGGGGACCGCCACCAGCCTTCCGTCGTCGACTTCGGCCCAGACGATCAGCCTCTGGTTCAACCTCGGATCGACGAGCGGGACGCAGGACTTCATCGCGCTCGGCGACGGCAGTCACGGGATCAAGATCGGGCTCAACGGCGGCGCGCTGGCCGCCTTCACCTGGGGCGGCACCTCCCTCATCACGGCCACCACGCCGGCTGCCGGCGGCTGGCACAACGTCGTCTTCAGCTACGACGGGACGAACAACAGCTTCTACCTCGACGGCGTGGCGGTCACGCCGACCACCACCGCTCACCAGAGCGCGACGATCACCGTCGCCGCGCTGGGGAGCTTCGACGGCTCGCACGAGCTCTTCAACGGCTCGCTCGACGACGTGCGGGTCTACAACACGGCGCTTACCGCCGCGCAGATTGGACAGCTCAGCAAGGGGCGCTACGCCGGGACGGGCGGGGTCGCGACGGTGACCCAGACCGGCGTCAAGATGCAGATCACCTCGACGTCCGGCTTCGGGTTCTTCCTCGACTCCGGGAACTACAACACCAACGATCAGACGGTCACCGTCAGCGTCACTCACCAGCCCCTGCATGGTCAACTCGGGGACGCTGCACATCGGCTCGGCGGTGATGAACTGCGACGGCGGGCTCACCATCAATCCAATGGGGACGCTGCTGATGGACACCAGCGGCGACCAGTTCCAGCCGGGGAAGAACTCGATGGTGGCGATCGACGGCACGTTCACCGCCTCGAACACCGGCGCCCTCGTCTCCCGCGACAACAACGGCGAGACCTATTCGTTCCAAATCGGGACCTTCAGCGGTTCCACGCCGGTCCTCGACATCACCGGGCTCGAGGTGCGGTTCACCGACGTCAACGGGTTGCAGATCGACAACCTCGCCGGCGATTGCGACCGGCGCCACGACGACCTACAAGCACTTCGACAACGTCACTCTTCCGCCAGGCGCCGACCGGTGGCGCTGCAGATGCTGGAGATCTACTCCAAGGCGCTCAACCTGAGCTCGAGCGGCTGCACGTTCGGGAAGAACGCCGACACCAAGTTCGCCGCGCTGGCGGTCAAGCTGATCGGCAACGGGACCGGGGACGGCGAGACCCGCGCCATCTTCGGCGACGACCACCTGCCAGTCCAACTCCGGCGCCTGGACCGGCGGCGGCGCGGACAAGATCTGCGTCGCGGCGGCCAAGTCGGACGACGACAGCGACGGGAACGGCATCGCCGACAGCGGCACCGCCGCCAGCAACGGCGCCATCGCCCAGTTCGTGCGCGCCGCCGAGGACGACACGACGGGGACCATCATCGGGCTGCCCACCGCGGCGTTCGACTGGAACACCTTCACCTACTACTCGACCTACGTGGCGTTCCACAACGCTCGCGGCGAGCAAGGACGTCATCTACGTTCGCGACGAGCCGGGCAACCCGCTCTATTCGTGGACGGTGCCGACCGCCGGCGAGACGATCACGGGGACGCCGCAGTGGATCAGCGTCAAGGTCGGTACCGTGACCACGCACTACCTCTTCGTGGCGACCAGCGCGGGGAACGTCTACAAGCTCATCGACACCGCGACCGGGACGACGTCCGGGACGCTCACGCCCGACACCGTCGTCCACCGGCTGGAAGACGAACAACCCGTTCTCTTGCGGCTGCACGATCAGCACGCCGCTGGGCATGGACGCCACCAACCTCTACTGGGGGAGCACGACCAGCATCAAGAACTTCTGGACGCTGGGGCAGTCGACGCAGTCGGACCCGCTGACGATCTCAGCTCAGCCAGACGGTCACCAACACCGGGATCTCGGTGGCGACGATCGGCTCGACGACCTACGCGTTCATGGGGGTGCAGCGGCGCGGTCCTGCAGATCAGCACCGCCGGCAACTCGGTCAGCGCGACCAACAGCTCGCCCGGGCACGCACGCGGTGTTCGGACGAATCGCGGTCGGCCAGGGGGTGACCAAACGGGTCTACGCCGGCGACGACGGCGGGAACGATGTGGGCGCATCAATCCGACCACCCCCACCACCTTCGGCAGCGCGCCCCTCTGGAGCTTCAACACCGCCGAATGCCATCAAGAGCTCGCCGTACTACGACACCGGCACCGACACGGTCCAGTACGGGACGCAAGGGGGGACGATCATCGTCCTCGGCGGCACCGGCGCGGTCCTCAACAGCGGCGCTACCCGTACACGCCCGCGGGAGGCTCGGGCGACCCGATCACCGTCGGCGCCGCTCTATTACAACGGCGTCCTGGCCGTCGGCTCGACGGGCGGCAAGCTCTACTTCCTCGACCGCAACACCGGCAACGCGACCACGCCGGTCACGATCATCCGGGAGTACCAGTTCGGCTCGTCCGAGGCCGTCTCGGGGATCGGGTTCGATCCGACCGCCAACCGCTACATGGTGTCGACCGCCAGCAGCTCCGGCGACGGGCGCCTCTACTACGTCGATCTCATCACCGACCCGACGCCGACCTCACTCTAGTCATGCGTACCCTCCTCCACAGACTCCGCACCGTCGCCGCCGCCGCTGCTGGCCGGAGCGCTCGCTGCTCGTGCCCGCCGCCGTGCGCGCGCGGACGACTGGGCGACCTCGGGGCTCGACGCGGCCCGCAGCCGGCTGTCGGTCGAGCGCTCGGGCGCGACGTTCGCCGACGGCCGCTGGACGTTCGCGCCGGGCACGACCGCGCGCGCGCTTTCGAGCCCGGTGGTCGCCGAGGGGTACGCGGTCGAGCGTCGATCTCGACGGGACGGTGAGCGTCGCTCGCGCGCCGACACCGGCAAGCTGGTCTGGAGCGAAGACGGTCGGCAGCGAGGTGCAGGGGACGCCGGCGATCGCGCGCGGGCGCCTGTTCGTGCCGACGGCGGGGAACAAGCTGACGGCGTTCGCGCTCGGCGACGGGACGCCTGCTCTGGACGGTGACCTCGGGGGGATGACGATGTCGTCGCCGGCGCCGCTGGGGAGCGACATCGTGCTTCGCGGCCGGGTTTCCGCAGCACCGGGTGGTGCGGCTCGACGGCGCGACCGGGGCCATCGTCTGGCAGAGCGCGCCGGTGATCGACCAGCCCGGGAACAGCTCGCCGGCGGTGGGGGGCGGCCTCGTGGTGGTGGGGAGCAACGGCGGGCACGTCTTCGCCTTCGACGCCGCGACGGGCACCTCGCGCTGGGACTATCAGGCCGACGGCGTCGTCCACCTCGCCTCGCCGCTCATCGCCGGCGGGCGCGTCTACCTGGCCGGCGGCGACGACAGCGATCGCGTGCACGCCGTCGACGCGGCGACGGGGCTGGCGGTGCCGGGCTGGCCGGTCAGCCTGCCGGCGCCGGATCGCCGATCTGACGGGGACGCGGCTCGATCGCCACCGCGCGGTCTCTTCGTTCGCCGCCGCGGGCGGGAACGTGATGCATCGAGACGCGGCTCGACGACATGATCGACACCGACGGCGACGGCGCTGCCCGACCAGTACCTGTCGCGCGAGACGGTGGTGGCGCTCGACGCGGGCACGGGCGCGGTCGCCTGGCAGGTGCCGCTCGGGCGTGTCGTGTTCGACTGATCCGAACGAGGTGCCCAAGTACTTCGTCTGCCCGACGCCGGCCGCGTTCGGGACCGACGCGGGGACGTCGCTCCTCGCGGCAGCCTCGTCGCTCGGGCCCCGGGTGAGCCTCCTCGACGCCGGCAGCGGCGCCGACGACGGCGACCTCTCGATGGCCGGCCGCGCGCTGGCGTCGCCGGTGCTGGCGAACGGACGAATCATCACCGTGGCCGAGAACGGCGACCGTCGAGGGGCAGCTCTCGTCGGTGAACCATCCGCCGGCAGCGCCGCTGCTGGTGGCGAACCCGCGGCCACTCGACGCCAGTGACGTGACCCTCCGCTGGGCGCGCGGCGATGGACCAGGACGGCGACCAGCCGAGCTACGAGCTGCGCATCGACTCGGACGGCGAGGTGCTCACGACCTTCGCGCAGCAGATCTTCCCCGGGCAGGGCGCCACCAGCGCCTCGGTCACGGCGCCGCTTTCGCCCGGGGTGACCTACACCTTCGCCGTGCGGGCGTGCGACGGACACGGCGCGCTGTCGCCCTGGTCGGCGCCTGGAGACCTTCACCGTGGTCACGTCGGGGAGCGTCTCGGTGAATGGCGTGCCGGCGACGAGCCTGCGCGGATGCGCTGGCATCGGCGATGCCCGGAGACATCGTTCTCCTCGGCGCGGGGACGTTCCCCGTCACCGACACGCTTGCCGTCGGCCCCGGCGTCACGCTGCGAGGCGCGGGGGCGGGGCGGACCACGCTGGACGCGACCGGGGTGGCGGTCGGCGTGAGCTTCTCGGGGACCGATCCGACGATACCCGCCGCGCTCGACAAGGTGACGGTGACCGGCGCGGCGACCTGCGTCTCGGTGGCCGGCGACGCGACGGGCGTCGAGCTAACCCACCTCGTGGCGCGCGACTGCGCCACGGCCGGCATCGCGGTGGCGACGGGCGGCGGCGCGGCGATCGCGAACGCCACGCTGGCCATGAACGGAACGGGCGTCGACTCCTCGGGGACGGCGACGATCAAGAACAGCCTGGTGACCGGGAACGACGTCGGTCTCAAGGGGACGGGCGCGCAGGCGCTCGCCAGCCGGTACGACGATCTGTTCGCCAACACGACGCCGTACGCGGGGCTGGCGGCGGGGACGGGCGACCTCGCGGCTTCCGTGGCGTTCGTCGATCCCGGCGGTCACAACTTCCTCCTGCCCGGGCCCGAGGCCTCGACCGACGAGGGCGATCCGGCCGACGCCGTCGCGGACGAGCCGACGCCCAACGGCGCGCGCATCAACCTCGGCGCGTTCGGCGGCACCGCCGACGCGGAGCTCAGCGTTCCCGCCGCCGTGACCGGCGCTCCGGGCGCCGTCTCGCCGACCCCCTCCACCCCGACCGCGATCCCGCCGTCCGGGTCGACGCCGGGCGAGCTCATCGCCGCCGGAAGCGACGGGGGCTGCGCGCTCGGGGGCCGCTCGACCGGAGCGACATCCTGGATGTTGGTCCTCGCCGCGCTGGCGCTGATCCGGCGCCGCTCGCGCGGCGCGCGGTCGTAGCGGCAACCGGATCACGGGCGGCGTGTTAGGCTTCCCCTTGGGGGAACGGCGAATTCGCCGTCGCGCGGATGAGCGCTCGAGCATCAACGGTCGAGTCGGATGAGAGGCGCCGGACGCCCGACGAGGTCCAGCGGCGTTCGCGCTTCCTGATCTCGGCCAGCGCGGCGCTGTCCGAATCGCTCGACTACGAGCGGACGCTGCAGCGGGTCGCGGAGCTCTCCGTTCCCGACATGGCCGACTGGTGCACGGTCACCATCGTCGACGAGTGGGGGAAGGCGCGGCGGCTTGCCGTGGTCCACGCCGACCCCGCAAAACACGACCTGGTCGCCGAGTACCAGCACAAGTTCCCGCCCACCGAGCACCGCAGCGGTCGCCTGGTCGACGTGCTGGTGCGCGGACGGGCGGCGCTCAGCGTGCGCGTCACCGACGAGGATCTGGTGAGGGCCGCGCAGACCGAGGATCACCTGCGCGTGATGCGCGGACTCGGCTGCGCGTCGTGCGTGATGGTGCCGATGGTCGTGCGGGGGGAGATCCTGGGGGTCATCTCGCTCATGCGGGCCGAGGGGCGCGCCCCTTACGACGAGAACGACGTCGAGACCGCCGAGGAGCTGGCCCATCGCGCCGCGCTGGCGATCGACAACGCCCGTCTCTACCGCGAGGCTCGGCGGCGCGAGGGGACGATGCGCTTCTTCGCCGAGGCGAGCACGCTCCTGTCGAGCTCGCTCGACCACGTCTCGATCTGCGAGCGGCTGGCGCACCTGGTGGTTCCTTCGTTCGCCGACTGGTGCGGCGTGGACCTGGCCGAGGAGGGGGAGCTCCACTCGGTCGCCATCGCGCACGTCGACAGCGCCAAGGTCGCGATTGCCCAGGAGATGCGCCGGCGCTATCCGCCCGATCCCTCGTCGCCCCGCGGGCCGCACGCGGTCCTTCGCACCGGTCGTCCCGAGATGATCTCGGACATCACCCCGGAGATGCTGGCGCAAGGCGCGACGACGCCCGAACACCTCGGCTTCATCCGAGATCTCGGGCTCCGCTCGGTGTTGATCGTGCCCCTGGTGGCGGGCGGGCGGCCCATCGGCGTGCTCAACCTCGTATGGGCGGAGTCCGACCGGCGCCACGGGCCCGAGGATCTGGAGATGATGCGGGAGCTCGGACGCCGGGCCGGTCTGGCGGTGGAGAATGCGCGCCTCTACAACGAGGCGCGGGCGGCGGTGAAGCTGCGGGACGAGTTTCTCTCCATCGCCAGCCACGAGCTCAAGACGCCGCTCACCAGCCTCCGCCTCAAGGTCGATGGGATGCTGCGGGTGGCCGCCAACGGTGCCGGCGGTCCGGTCGATCTCGCCAAGCTGACGGCGCGCGTACATGGGGTCGACAAGCAGCTCCAGCGGCTCACCGAGCTGGTCGATGCGTTGCTCGACGTCAGCCGCGCCGCCGGCGGCCAGCTGCAGCTGCGGCTCGAGGACGTCGATCTCGGCGCCGTCGTGCAGGCGGCGGCCGAGCGGTTCAAGGACGACCTCGCCGCCGCCGGCTGTTCGCTGTCGGTGGTGGTGACGGGGCCCGAGGGGACGACGCGCAGCCCGATCTTCGGGCGCTGGGATCGCCTGCGCCTCGACGAGGTGATCACCAACTTTCTCTCCAACGCCATCAAGTACGGCGCCGGCCAGCCGATCCAGATCCGCGTCTCCGCCAGCAAGACCACCGCCACCATCGAGATCGAGGACCAGGGGATCGGGATCTCGGCGGCCGACCAGCAACGGTTGTTCGAGCGGTTCGCGCGCGTCGTCTCGCCGGAGCATTACGGTGGCTTCGGCCTCGGTCTCTGGATCGTCAAGCTGCTGGTCGAGGCGATGGGAGGGAAGGTCGCCGTCCGCAGCACGGTCGGTCAGGGATCGGTGTTCAGCGCGGAGCTGCCGCGCCAGGGGAGCGCCAGCGCCTGAACCGGGCCGCGAAAACGAAAATGGGGCCGGCCGCGCCCCCTTGGGAGTAAAGCGCAGCCGGCCCCGATAAGCAGTGTCAGCGAAGCTAAGCTACTGGCAGGTGATTCCGGTCGTGCAGGCCCACTTGCCGCCGCCGCCGCCGCCATGGGGGGCGCACAGGCAGTGCATCTGCTTGCCCGCGGCGCAGGCCGACTCGCAGATCGTGTCGGTGTCGGGGGTGCAGTTGTCGCCGTCCTTGAGCCCAGCCGTGCACGTCGGGAAGATCGTGCCGGAGTCAGTCACGGCGGCATCGCGGCCGCAGGTGAGCGAGACGCAGGCCAGCGTCGGGTTGCCGCCGCCCTGATCGGCGCAGGTGCAGAAGGTCGAGTGGCTGTTCGCGCCGGCCGTGCAACTGGTCTGGCACTCCTGGCCCAGCGTCGTGCAGGTCTCGTTTGCCTGGCAGACGGGTGCCCCGCCCGCGCCGCCCGCGCCGGTCGCGCCCGCCGTGCCTGTCGCGCCCGCGGCCCCTCTGCCGGCGGCGCCTGTCACGCCGGCGGCGCCCGTCACGCCGGCGGCGCCTGTCGCGCCCGCAGCGCCTCTGCCGGCGGCGCCCGTCGTGCCGGCCGCGCCGGTCGCACCTGCCGCTCCTCTGCCCGCGGCGCCTGTCGCGCCCGCGGCGCCTGTCGCGCCCGCGGCGCCTGTCGCGCCCGCGGCGCCTGTCGCGCCCGCGGCGCCTGTCGCGCCCGCGGCGCCTGTCGCGCCCCCCTTGCCCGAAGCGGTCGCTCCGCCGGCCCCGGCGCCTCCGCCATCGGGGGCGACCCCCGAACCATCGTTGCAGCCGAAGGCGGTCACGAGGAGCGTCAAGCAGGCGGAAAGGGTCAAGCGCGACATTCGGGTCATTCGGGTCCCTCCAAAGGTGGGTTGACGGATTGACAGGTTGTCCCCTGCTTGTGCCGGCGCCGGCGCCGGCGGTTGAACCGGTCCGTTCAGCCGATCGAGATGGGCGGCTCGCAGAAGCCGCCGATGCAGAAGGTCGAGCAGCAGTCGGTCCCGGTGGTGCAGGCGCCGCTGACCGGCTGGCAGGTGCTGGCGGGCGGCGCGCAGCTGCCGGCCGCGCAGTTGTTGTTGCAGCAGGCGCCATTGCCGGTGCAGGCGGCGCCGTTGGCGGTGCAGGGGGTCTTGCAGGCGTGTGTCGTGGGATCGCACGCGCCGCGACAGCACTGCGCGTCGGCCGTGCAGGCGGCCCCCTCGGCGAAGCAGGTCTCCATGCCGAAGCCACAGCGCGGGGGATCCTGCGTCTTGTCGCAGTTTTCGCTGCAGCAGCCGCTCCCCGGGCCCGAGTCGCAGGTTTCGCCGGTGGGGCGGCAGTCGCGGTTGGCCTGATCGATCTGGCACTGGCCGGCGGTGCAGATGTTCGAGCAGCAGTCGGCGTTCGCGGTGCAGCTCTCGCTCTCCACCTTGCAGAGCGCGGCGCTGCAGACGCCGCCGGTGCAGCCGAGCGAGCAACAGTCGAGCGCCTTGCTGCAGGCGACGCCGTTGGCGACACAGAGGTTGGTGCACTGCTTGACGCCCGACATGCCGGTCACCGGCTCGCAGCGGCCGCTGCAGCAGTCGCCGTCGGTCGCGCAGGTCGCGGCGGAGGCGGCGCACTGCCCCGTGCTGGCGGCGCCCCCGGCTCCGACGGTGCCGCGCGCGCCGGCAGCGGCGCCGGCGCCGGCGCCACTTTGGCCGCCCTTGGCGGTGGGTCCGCCGTCGGCGTCCAGTCCCTGTGAATTGACGCCGCCGCACGCGGCGGCCGAGAGCACGGTCGTCAGCAAGGCGGCGAAGCGCGCACGCGAGGAGAGCGACGAGATCGAAAAACCGAGAAGCGAGTGGTTGGCGAGCATGCCCTACCGTGCCCGCGCGCAAACGGACGGTTGAAGCGCAAGCGGAACGATCGGCGGCGCGCGCATACCGATCGCGCGCTACTCTGAAGGGCGTGTCGGGATTCAGGTTGATGTCGTTGTTGCTCGCCGCCGTCGGTGCGGCGTCGCCCGCCGCTCCGTCGGGCGCGCCGGTGCTGCTGTGGCTCGGGCCGTTCGACACCGGCTCTGTCGACGGGCCGGCCCTTCTCGAGGCGGTCGCCGTCTACACGCGCGACCTGAATCTCGAGACGCGCACCGCGTCCGACATCCCGCTGCCGTCGGCCGCTGCACGCGCGGTGGGGCGCGATGCGACGGCCGGCGCCGCGATCCGGGCGCACGGCGCGCGCCTCGCCTTCTGGTGCGAGCCGGCGCCGGACGGGAAAACGACCACGCTCACCACCGTCGACGTCGACGGGCGGCTCGAGGCACGGCAGGTCGAGGCGGCGGGGCTAGCTGGCGCCGAGCTCAATCGCGCGATCGCGCTCAAGTTGCGGGCGGTGCTGGCGGCGACAATCGGTCCCGAGGCCGTCGCCGCGAAGCCGTCTGCTGTCCCCGGGGCGGCCGCGCCTCCGCCGGCGCCCACCGCGCCCGAGCCCGCGCCGGCCACGCCTCTCTCCGCGCCGGCTGCGCCGCCTTCGCCGCCACCGGCCGCCGGCGCACCGGTGATGGTGGCCGCCGCCTCGCCCCGGCCCACCGTCGCGCCGAGTCGGCTCTTCGGCGTGGTCGGTTATCGCCTTTCGGCTCCGCTCGGCGCCGGATCGTTTCAGCAGGGGGCCGCCGGCGAGCTCGGGGCGCGGCTCGGCCGCTCGGTGGAGGTGGCGCTCGGCCTCGCCATCGAGACCCACGCGACGGACGGCGTCGGCGGCGAGACCGTCTCGGTGTTCGATCTTCCAATCGACGTCGGGGCGCGCTGGATGTTGCGCGGTCCGCGCCTCTCCTGGGGAGCGGGCGGATTCGCGGCGCTGCACGTCCTCTCCGCGAGCGCGAGCGCCTCGGCGACCGCCAGCGCGTCCGCCATGGCCACGACGTCGCTCGATCTCGGCGGCAGCGTCGGTCTTGTGACGCTCGTGCGCGGCAAGCTCGCCGGGACCGTGGCGGCGGAGGCGCGGCTCTCTGGCGAGCTGGCGGTCCCGGGGACGACCTACTGGGTCGGTCAGAGCCAGCTCGTCGAGCTCGGACCGCGCGTGAGCCTCGATCTCGGGCTGGTCTTCCCGGCGTTTTGACGCGCCGTGCGTCGTGCCGCTCCGACCTGCGTCCTGTTTCAACCACAAGCCCTGGTTCGGGTACGATCATCAGGTGAGCGAACCGCGCGACCTGACCTCCCCGGCCCAGCCGGGCGAAGAGCCGGCGCTCGTCGCCGGCTGCCGGGCGCGTGATCCGGCCAGCCTCGACGCGTTCTTTCGCGCGCACGTTCGTTACGTCGAACGGGTGATCGCGCGCCTGACGGGCCCGACGCCCGATCTCGAGGACCTGGTGCAGACGACCTTCATCCAGGCGTTCCAGAGCTTCTCGCGCTTTCGCGGCGAGGCGAGCCTCAAGACCTGGGTCACCCGGATCGCCGTGCACGTGGCGCTGCACCAGCTGCGGGCGGGCGTGCGGCGTGCGCTGCCGCTCGAGCTCGTGCCCGAAAGCCACGAGCCCGAGGATCCGGCGCCCCCGGCGGACCAGGAGGCGGCCAGCCGGCAGCTCGCGCGGCGGCTCCACACTCTGCTCGACGGGATTGCGCCCAAGAAGCGGGTCGCGTTTCTGCTCTACACCGTCGACGAGCATTCGATCGAGGAGGTCGCGGCGTTGACCGGCTCCAGCAAGGCGGCGACGAAATCGCGCATCTGGTTCGCGCGGCGGGAGCTCCTGGCGATGGTGAAGGCGCACCCGGATCTGGCACCCCTGGTGGCGACCGTGGAGGGTCGGGCGTGAGCCTGAGCTGCGCGCGCGCGGCGCGAGTCTCGCTGGCTTCGGTCGGCGGTCACGCGACGGAGTCGGAGCGTCTGGAGCTGGAGGCGCACCTGGCGGTCTGCGTCCGCTGCAGCGCCGAGCACGCCAATCTGGCGGCGGTGCGCGCGCTGCAGGCGACCGAGCCCGAGGGGCTTTCGACGGCGGCGCGCGAGCGGGTCCGGCGCGCGGCGCTGGCCGGGACGGTGCGGGCGCCGCTGGCGGCGCATCGGCGTCTCTGGCCGATCGGCATCGGCGCGACGCTGGCGCTGGCGGGGGTGGCGGCGATCCTCTTCATGCGGTGGCCGGCGGACGAGGCGCGCGTCGTGAGCGGCGACGTGACGATCGCGGCGGCCGCGCCGGCGGCGGGCGCCTTCGTGGTTCGCTCGGCGCGCGGCGGCGAGGTCCGGCTCGGCGACGCGGCGACGTCGCTGGCCAGGGGGACCGCGCTCGTCTGGCGGCGCGCCGCGCGCAGCGTGGAGCTCGGCGCGGGCAGCGTGACGATCGACGTCGAGCACCGGGCCGGGCAGCACTTCCAGGTCCGGACGCCGCGCTTCGTGGTCGAGGTGGTCGGGACGCGGTTCACCGTCGATCTCGGCGGCGTGCGCACCGAGCGCGGCGCCGTGCGCGTGCTCGGCCTCGACGGCGCGCTGCTGGGCACGGTGACCGCGGGACGATCGTGGACGTTGCCCACGCCTGCCGAGCCGCCCGCGCCGACCGAGGCGCCGCCGGCCCCCGCGCCCGAAGTGAAGGCGACGCTCGCGCTCGCGGCGCCCTCACGCGCACCCGTCGACGACAGCCCGGCCGCGCGGCTCGCGCAGGCCCGGCGGGCGCTGGCCCGCGGGAACGCCGGCGAGGCGCGGCGGCTGGTCGAGCCGATCTTCCATCTCGGCCGCGAGGTCGCTGTCGAGGCGCGCGTCATCTATGCCGAATCCTTCCTGACCGAGGGGCGCTACACCGACGCGGTCGACGGATACGAGACGGTCGTGCGCGACTTCCCGCGCGCGCCCCAGGCAGAGAGCGCCCTCTACGCGATCGCGCAGCTCGAGAGCGAGCACGGACAGGCGGCGGCGGCGCGGGCGGGGCTCGAGCGGTATCTCGGGCGCTATCCGCACGGCCGGTTCGCCCACGAGGCGATCAATCGCCTGGCGGGGCTGACGGCGCCCGCGCGATGATCGCGGCGCCGCGCGCGCGCCCCAGCCGACGCGCCACCCCGATCTTGGCCGCGGCGCTGGCGCTCGCCGCCGGCGCGGCGGCACCGGCCTGTCACCGCGACATCCGCCTCTTGCCGCTGGCGGACGAGGAAGGTGGCGCCGGAGCGGGTGTCACGGGCGTCGGTGGCGCCGCCGGTGCCGGCGTCGATGGAGCGACGGGGGGCGCCGCGGGCGCGGGGATGATCAGCTGCTCGGGCCTCGGCCCTTCGATCATGCTGCCGACGGCGACCGGCTTGGTCTGCGCGTCGGCGCTCGAGGCGCGGGGGCACCGGTTCGGGCTCTGCACGTGCGATGCGTTCGCGCTCGGCTCCCGGCTGCGCACCGACGCCTTCGACTCGACCAACTCGAACTTCAACGACGAAGTGTCGGCGGCGGTCGGCATCGACGGTGTCCTCACGACGACCGCCGAGCTGCGAGCGGGCGGTGCAATCTATGTCGCCGGTGCCGGCGGGGTCTACGCCGCCGATCATCTCCAGGCGGGCGCCTCGTTTCAATCGAACGGCCCGCTGACGATGCTGCAGTCAAACGCCGACCTTCTGGCCAACGCCTCGGTGAACGGCGCCATCTCGGGCGAGGTTCAGGTGGGCGGGACCCTGCAGGTCCCGACCACCGCAGACGTCGGTCCGCAGGTCCAGGCCGACTCAGTCGTCGCGGGCGCCGTCTCGGTGACGCCTCCCTGTGACTGCGCAGACATCGATCTGCAGAGCGCGATGAGGACGGCGATGATGACCAACAACGACGCCGCCGCCGGCCTCGATCCCAACGCGTTCACCACCACTCAGGTCAGTCAGACGCTCGATCTCTACTGCGGTACCTATTATCTGTCGTCCATGCAACCCACGGCGCCCATCACGCTGGCGGTCCACGGGCGGGTGCTGCTGGCGGTCATGGGCGACGTCCGGCTGCAAGGCGGCGGCCTCACGGTGAACCTCGATCCGGGGGCCGAGCTCGATCTGCTGATCGGCGGCTGGTTGACGACAGCCGGCGGCGGCACGATCGGCGCGCCTGCCGCCCCCGCCCGCTTCAGGATCTGGATCGCAGGGACCGATTCGGTGACGTTCGACGACCAGCCGACCGTCGCTGCCGTCATTCACGCGCCCGACGCCAGCATCACCGCGCCTGATGGGCTCACCATCTCCGGCAGCCTTCTGGCGAAGTCGCTCATCCTCGGCGGGAATTCGCAGTCATTTCTGCACTACGATCGGGCCATCCTCTCGGCGGGCGTTCCCTGCGGCGAGCCGGCCGCCGCCGTCGTCCCCTGAGCCGCGCCGTTCGGCGGTGGGCCGTTCGGCCCGTATAGTGGGGGCGTGTCCGCCGAACCTTATCTCCGTCGAATCCTGAACGCCCGCGTCTACGACGTGGCCATCGAGACGCCGCTCGATCCGGCGCCGCAGCTGTCGGCGCGGCTCGGAACGAAGGTCCTGCTCAAGCGCGAGGACCTGCAGCCGGTGTTCAGCTTCAAGCTGCGCGGCGCCTACAACAAGATGGTCAACCTGCCGCCGGCGGCGCTCCGGCGCGGCGTCATCGCCGCCAGCGCCGGCAACCACGCGCAGGGGGTGGCGCTGGCGGCGCGCAAGCTCGGCGCGCGCGCCCTCATCGTCATGCCGGCCACCACGCCGGAGGTGAAGGTCGCGGCGGTTCGGGCCCTCGGCGCCGAGGTCGTGCTCCACGGCGATGCCTTCTCCGACGCTTATGCCCACGCGCTGGTGCTGCAGCGCCGCCGCAAGCTGACCTTCGTCCACCCGTTCGACGATCCGGACGTCATCGCCGGGCAGGGGACGGTGGGCCTCGAGATCCTCCGTCAGCACCACCCCCAGGACCACGGCCCGCTGCGCGCGATCTTCGCCTCGATCGGCGGCGGTGGGCTCATCTCGGGCATCGCCGCCTACGTCAAGTCGGTGCGGCCGGAGATCAAGATCATCGGCGTGCAGTCGGTCGACTCGGACGCGATGGCGCGCTCGCTGGCGGTGGGGCGGCGGATCGCGCTGCGCGAGGTGGGGCTCTTCTCCGACGGAACGGCGGTGCGCCAGGTCGGGCGCGAGACCTTCCGTCTGTGCCGGCGCTATGTCGACGAGGTCGTGACCGTCGACAACGACGCGCTCTGCGCGGCGATCAAGGACGTCTTCCAGGAGACGCGCTCGATCCTCGAGCCGGCGGGCGCGCTGGGCGTCGCGGGGGCCAAGGCTTACCTCGGGCGGACGCGGATCGACGGGACGATCGCCGTGGTCACCTGCGGCGCCAACATGAACTTCGACCGGCTGCGCTTCGTCGCCGAGCGCGCCGAGGTGGGCGAGAAGCGCGAGGCGGTCTTCGCCGTCACCATCCCCGAGCGGCGCGGCAGCTTCAAGCGCCTCTGCAAGCTGGTCGGCGATCGCAGCGTGACCGAGTTCAACTACCGCATCTCCGACAGCGCGGCGGCCCGGGTCTTCGTCGGCGTCCAGCTCGCGCGGCCCGGCGAGGCCCGCGCACTCCGGCGCGCGTTCGTGGCGGCCGGTTTCCCCACCCTCGATCTGACCGACGACGAGCTGGCCAAGGAGCACCTCCGCCACCTGGTCGGCGGCCGCTCGCCGCTGGCGAACCACGAGCACCTCTACCGCTTCGAGTTCCCCGAACGTCCCGGCGCGCTCATGCGCTTCCTCGCCAGCATGTCGCCGGCCTGGAACATCTCGCTGTTTCACTACCGCAACCAGGGCGCCGATCCGGGGCGCGTCCTGGTCGGCCTGCAGGTCCCGCCGCGCGATCGCACGCAGCTGCGCCGATTCCTGGCCGACCTCGGCTACCGCCACTGGGACGAGAGCGCCAACCCGGCGTACCAACTGTTTCTTCGCTGATGGCGCGTCGGCGCATGGTGGCGCGCCCGTTGCTTCTCCGACGGTGAGGAGCTTCGAAGGCCCGAAATCGTTGGGTGTCACGCTCGTTTGAAAGGAGAGACCATGATCCGTTTGTCGCGAACTGGAGCCACTATCCGGTGCGGTACCTGTCTCGTGCTCGCGGCGCTGTTTGCGGTCGGCTGCGCGCAGGACGGAATCGGCAAAGCTGGCCTGGGCGGCGGCACGGGGACGGGTGGCTCCAAGCCTGGGGCCGGCGGGGGCGCCAGCGGCATTGCGGGCGCCGGCGACGGCGCTGGCGGCTCCAAGCCGGGCGCCGGTGGCAACCCCGCCACCGGTGGCATCGGGGGCGGTGTCGCCGGGTTCGGCGGACAGAGTTGTCCCGCGACCCCGCCGACGGCCGGTTTCTCGTGCGCCGGGGGCGAGTTCGGGTTCACTTCCTGCCAGTACGGCTCCGCGACGTGTTGCGGAGTCACCTATCCGACCCTGCAGGTGACCTGCCAGCAGGACACCGTCGTGCAGGAGGCGCTGGGGAACCCGTGCACCGGGAACGCGGGCTACGTCTGTCCTGCGGGGGGCGCGAACGGTGGCGGAGGCGTGGGGGGCGGCGGTGGCGGCAGCGGCACCTGTCCCACCACGCCGCCGGCGAACGGCGCCTGGTGCAGCGGAGCGGAGCGGTGCTCATACGGCTCCCAGACCTGTTGCGGCGTCACTTATGCCGACGAGGTGGCAATCTGCGCGACCGGATTCTTCAGTATCGAGTACGTCGAGACGGGCTGCCTTGTCAGTGGCAAAGTTTGCCCCGACGCCTCGACGGAGACGCCGAACGACGCCGGCACGGACGCGCTGTCGGCCGGCAACTGAGTCACGAGCCCGCCTGCTACGTCAGCGGCGCGTCTCGTGGGGGCGCGATGTGCCCGCGGCGCCGACGATCGCCAGCACCGGCTGCGCGCCACTCGGGTAGGCGAGCTCGGGGACGGACTTGGCCGTCCGTTCCCGCCGCGCGCGGCTCGCCCCCCGGAGGGCGTAGGCCAGACCGGCGGCGACGGAGATCGGCGCCAGCAGCGCCAGGAGCAGATTCGAGGCGCCGACCAGCTTCAAGCCCGACAGGAGCAGCACCACCGCCAGCGACGGGCGGATGACGTAGTCGGGCGCGCGCGACGAGAAGCGCGCGCCGACGAACACGCCGGGGACGCTGCCGATCAGGATCGACGCGGTCAACCCGAAATTGAAGTTGCCGAACAGCAAGTGGCCGATCGCGGCGCTGGCGACCAGCGGCACCGCCTGCACAAGATCGGTGCCCACCAGCTCCGAGAGCTCCATGCGCGGGTAGAGCAGCAGCAACGCGACGATGATCAGCGAGCCTGAACCGACCGAGGTCAGGCCGACGACCAGACCGCCCACGATGCCGATCAGCAAGGTCGGGATCCGTCGGAGCTCGAAGGCGGGCGGTGCCTGCCGGCGCGACATCAGCAGCGGGCGGACCACCAGACCGTTCACCACGACCAGGAGCGCGATCCCGAGCGCGACCTTGATATGCGCCTGCAGCGCCGCGCCGGCGTCGAGGCGGCGCAGGAGGAGGACGCCCAGGAACGCCGAGGGGATCGACCCGATCATCAGCCACGTGACCAGATCCCGCCGGACGGTCCCGCGGCGCCAGTGCACGGCGCCCCCGATCGGCTTCATGACCATCGCCGCGACGATGTCGCTGGAGACGGCTGCCAGGGGTTCGATGTGAAAGAGCAGCACGAGGATCGGCGTCATGAGCGCGCCGCCCCCCATGCCGGTCAGCCCGACCACGAACCCGACGAACAGGCCGCTGGCTATGACGAGAGGATCGATGACTGCGTGCATCTGCTGACCGCTCCGATGGAGGGTAGTGGAGTGCAGTAGCGAAGGCACGCCAAAACAGCTCATTCTCTATCTGATAACTAGACTATGCGTAAGCCGCCGCCCGAGACTCGTGGTCGACCGATGGCGAACCTGGAAGGTCGATTCAGCTTGGGTGAGGGCAGGCGAGGCGCGGCGGGGGGGGTGACGATGGCCAGGAACGGTGCAGGCCACGCGAGTGCTCGGTCAGCTTGGTGTCCACCGGTTCGCCGATCGACTTCACCTACCAGCTGCCGTTTGCCTTCACCTGCAAGATCGACAAGGTGACCGTCGAGCTGAAGGCGAAGTAAATCTTCGGGGGTGCCAGCTGATCATCGCAGCCCGATGTCGGCCAACCGGACCCCGGCGCGCAGGCCGGTGAACCTCAGGACGACATCGTGCTGTCCCGATAGGCCGCGCGCGTCGAGCGGCGCCGTGAGATCCTGGGCGACGCCGCCAGTGCTCCGGACCGGGAGGGTGCCCAGCCGCCGGTCGCCGTCCAGCCACACCTCGATCTGACCACCACTTTCCGGCGCCGAGACGTTCGCGACGACGCTGCGGATCGTCCCGGGCAGCCGACCGAAGTCGACGCGGCGGTAGGTCGCCTGGCTGCCATCCTGCAAGCGCTCCAGCCCGGAATCGCGTGACACCGCGCCGGTGATCGCATCGGCGTTTCCCGCTTCGATCCGGTTCCGCATGTAGGTCGTGATCGGGTGATTCCAGACGCGGCCCTCCGGATCGCGGCAGCTCACGGCGGCACATCGCGACGTCCCGTCGGACAGCTTCGTGCAAGCCATCTGGCAGCTCTGCTCGCAGGGACCGGCGTCGAAGAAATTCGTCAGACCGCTGCAGAGGCCCGGAGCGAGGGCGCAGAACCGCTTCAGCTGCATCCCCTTCTCGGCGTCGCGACCCCGGCAGACGTACGCCTCACCCGAAAACACGTTCCCGAAGAACGCCCCCTCTTGAAAAGGATAGGCGACGTCGTTCTGGTTGGCGCTCAGCATGGCCAGCGACGGGGCCGCGCTCAGCATGCTGACCTGAACGTGGTCGCCGGTCTGGTTGGTGAGCGCCGCCAGGCAGGACGAGACCTTCTCCTGGCACGCGCCGTCGCACTTTCCTTCGCGCCATTCGGGCGCCAGCCCAAGCGCCCCCTTGAACTTCAGAGCGTCGCCCGTCGAGCCTACGGGCGCCTCCAGTTCCTGATCCGCGCGCAGCGCGCAGCGGGCGGTGTACTTCCAGAGCATCGCCTGCTGCGGCGTGAGCCGCCCGTCCTTCGGGCTGTCGGCGGCTGCGTGGTCGACCGTCCCTGCCCTCGCGACCGTCGCCGTCGCAAGAGCGAGAGCGATCCCGAAGATCCATGCCGCGAGGTGCATTTTCATGATCGTTCCTCCGCAGTCGCCGTCGGTGGTGTTACTTCCTGGTCGCGATCGCCGTCGCCAGCGGCTTGGAGGGATCGATCCCGCTCGCGGTCCAGATCCCGACCGCTGCGGTCAGCCCGTTCGTGGCGCCGTTCACCTGGGAGAGCCCGTTCAGCACGTTGATGCCGTTCAGCACATTGATGCCGTTCAGCACATTGATGCCGTTCAGCACATTGATGCCGTTCAGCACATTGATGCCGTTCAGCACATTGATGCCGTTCGACAAGGACATGCCGTTCAGCGAGTTCAGCCCGTTCACCATGGAGAGCCCGTTCAGCGAGTTCAGGCCGTTGGCGGCCGTCTCGCCGGCGCGCGCTGGGGTTGCCAGTGCAGCGAGGGCGAATCCGACGACGGCGAGCTTCATGGCGACAGTTTTAACTTGAGTTTTCATGGGCTTATCTCCTGTGTGTGTGTTTGAGGGCTCTTGTCTTCCGCTCACACACAGCAGATGCATTCGTCTTGCTACCCATACACAGATCGGGACGCAACGCGTCCATTTCGGCGGCAGCGGCGGGTCCCGAGACGCCCTCGCCGGTACTGCCGTCAGCGCGCTTTGAGGAGCATGGACAAGCTGAGATCGAGGCGGCTCGCGACCATCCCCGCCAGCGAGCCAGCTCCTGCGAGGACGCGCCGAGCCGGTTCCCGAGCGTCGCCTTGATGTCTCCGCGCAGGGTCTCGCGCGCCGCCGTGAGCCAGGGCGACGCCGTCGGCTGTCTGACGGCATACATCTGTCCGATCTTCTCCATGCTGAGACCGTTGACGATGTGAAGCCGGAGCAGCGTGCGCGGCTTCGGCGAGCTCCCTCAGAAACACCGTGGACCGCAGGGGTGTTTCCATGGCCAAGGGAAAAGACGCGGAGCGGTGGATCGGATAGTCTGCGTCGGCCTTGGAGTGTCTCGATGAGGACGCGGTTCTGTCGTTCGTCGACGGCGGCCTCGACGACGTGGCACGAAGCAACGTCGAGAGTCACATCTCCGGCTGTCCGTCTTGCTCGGATCTGATCGCGACGGCGGCGGGGGCGGATCCGGAGCGCCTGTCGGGGAGCCCTCGGGCAGACGCCGACGCAGGGACGCGGGGGCTCGCGCGGGGGGCCACCGTGGGCCGTTACGTGATCCTCGATCTCGTCGGGCGTGGCGGGATGGGGGAAGTCTACGCCGCCTACGACCCCCAGCTCGATCGCAAGGTCGCGCTCAAGCTCCTGCACGAGACGGCGGCGCGCGGAGCCGCGGGGTCGACGGCGCGCGAGCGCCTGTTGCGGGAGGCGAAGGCGATCGCGCGGCTCTCGCACCCGAACGTGGTCGTCGTGCACGACGCGGGGGCCATCGATGATCCGACCCACGGCGATCGCGTGTTCCTGGCGATGGAGTTCATCGAGGGGGAGACCCTGGCCTCGTGGCTCGCCGCCGCGCCGCGCACCTGGCGCGCGATCCGCGACGTGTTCGTCGCGGCGGGTGAGGGGCTGGCGGCCGCCCACGAGGCCGGGCTGGTCCACCGTGACTTCAAACCCCAGAACGTGATGGTCGGGCGTGATGGCTCGGTTCGGGTCATGGACTTCGGGCTGGCCAGCGACGCGTCGGTGATCGAAGCGAGCGAGGCGGCCTCGGTCGACTTCGCTGCGGATGGCGCGGCCCCGACCACGAACACGGTGGCGCTGACGGCCACCGGCGTCTTGCTGGGGACGCCCCTCTACATGGCGCCCGAGCAGTTTCTGGCCCGCGCGACCGACGCGCGGACGGACCAGTTCAGCTTCTGCGTGGCGCTGCACGAGGCGCTGTACGGCGAGCGACCGTTTCCGTCGGAGTCGTTCTCCGCGCTCCTGGAGGCCGTCGTGGCCGGGCGGGTTCGCGAGCCGGCCCAGAAGGCGCGGGTGCCCTCGTTCCTACGCAAGCTGCTGCTGCAGGGGCTCGAAGCGGAGCCGGCGGCGCGACATCCGTCGATGCGGGGGCTGCTCGAAGCTCTCCGCCACGATCCCATCCGGCGGAGACGAACATTCGTGATCGCCGCGGCGGCGGTGCTGTTCGCGCTCGGCGCGGCCGCCGGCACGCAGCGGCTCGCGACACGCGGCCAGCGCATGTGCGGCGGGGCCAGCGAAAAGCTGGCCGGGATCTGGGAGCTCGGCGAGCATGGCGAGCGACGGGAGGCGATTCACCGCGCGTTTCTCGCCACCGGCCGCTCATTCGCCGCGGAGACCTGGAACCACGTTTCGAGCCTGCTCGACGACTACAGCCGGCGCTGGACGGGGATGTACACCGACGTCTGCGAGGCGACGCACGTGCGCGGCGATCAGTCCGCCGAGGTGCTGGATCTGCGCATGACCTGCCTCGAGGGTCCCCGCGGCGCGCTCAAGGCGCTCACCGGCGTGCTCTCGCGAGCCGACGGAGCCGTGCTCATCCAGGCGGTCAACGCGGCGCAGGCGCTTCCGGCGCTCGATCGCTGCGCCGACGTTCCGGCGCTCCGGGCGGTCGTGCCCCCGCCGGCGGACGCCGGGACGCGGGCGCGTGTCGCGGTCGTTCGCGGCGATCTCGCCGAGGTCAAGGCGCTCACCGACACCGGGCAGTGGCCCGCCGCGCGCGGCAAGGCCGGGCCCCTCGTCGATGCGGCGCGCGCCGTTGGCTACGAGCCCCTCATGGCGGAAACACTGGCCGCGCAAGCCTGGCTCCAGATGCAAACGGGGGAGTCCGTGGCCGCGACCAAGACCTTCGAGACCACGTTGTGGGCTGCGCTGGCGGCGCACCGGGACGACATCGCGGCCGAGTCTGCTGCGAACTTGGTGGCGACGACCGGTTACTACCTGGGCCGCCGTGAGGAGGGCGAGCGGTGGGAGAAGGTGGCGGAAGCGCTCCAACGACGCCTCGGACCCGGGCACGATCGGGCGGCCGCCTGGCTGTACCAAGATCGAGGCAGCTTCCGGGTGAGACTGGGCGACAACCGAGCCGCGCTCTCCGATTTCGAGCAGGCACTCTCGCTCAAGCAGAAGGCTTTGGGACCAGACCACCCCGACCTCGCGCTTACGCTGCTCTCGATCGCCAACGTGCAAAACGAGCTGGGCAACCACGGCGCCGCGCTGGAAGCGGGTGACAAGGCGGTAGAGATCTTCCGGAACGCCTATGGGAGCAGCAGCCCCCAACTGGCATTTCCGCTCGGTGACCGTGGCGAATCGTTCGAATTCTTGGGCCGCTATCCGGAAGCTGAGCGCGACTTGCGCCTGGCTTCCGACCTGTCGGCGCAATGGGTTGGTCCTGACCATCCATGGACCGCGTACCCACTGACCGCTCTCGGCAAAACCTTGCTTCTCGACCACCGCGCGCGTGAGGCGATGCCCGTCTTGGAGAGAGCGCTCCGTATCCGCGAGAAGTCCGAGCCGAACGCGGAGATGGTCGCAGAGACCCGGTTCGCGCTGGCCGAGGCACGCTGGGAGCTCGGCCAGGATCGTGCCGGCGCGCTGGTGCTCGCGGGGGCCGCGCGTGACGCTTATCGAAAGATGCCCGAACAGGCCAAGCACGCAGCCGAGGTCGACGCCTGGCTGGCGGGCAAGTAGAGCGGCGGAAGGTGACCGTCGAGCTGAAGACGAAGTAACCTCCAGGCGTGCCGGCTGCCGGGAGCGACGACGCCAACGACGCGATCGACCGCCTGTTCGCGGTCCGTCCGGCCGACTTCGTCAAGGAGCGCAACGCCGTCGCGAAGGCGCTGAAGGCGGCGGGCGAGCGCGACTCAGCGGCGCGCGCCCTGAAGCTGCCGCGCCCGACGCCGTCGGTCTGGGCGGTGAATCAGCTGGCGCGCCACATGCCGGCGCTGGTGCGACGGCTTGTCGAAGCGACGGCGCGGCTGCAGGCGGGCGGCGAGGGGAGCTACGCCGACGCGCTCGCCGGCCACCGCGACGTGCTGAAGACGCTGCGCGAAAAGGCCGAGGAGATCCTGGAGGCGTCGCAGATGCGTCCCACGCTCGACGTGCTCACGCGCGTCGTCCACGACCTGCGGGCCGGCGTGCTCGACGCCGAGAGCCGCCCGCTCATCGAGGGTGGGCGCCTCGAGCGCGACGTCGCCGATGAAGCTGCGGCGAACCCGTTCGAGCAGGAGCTGCCGTTCACGTCTCTCGCGGCCGCGCCGAAGGTGGCGCCGGCGCCTGATGCCGACAGCGCGAGGCGCCAGGAGACACGTGCGCGGGAAGAAGCACGGGTGGCGCGCCTGCGGCGCCTCAAGGAGCTGCGCGAGGCCGCGGCGGCCGCCGAGGCGGCACGCGACCGGGATGAGAAGATCGTCGAGGCGGCGCGCCGCGGACTCGGCGAGGCCGAGCGAAAGCTCGCCGCCTCGCAGGCCGCGCTGGCAGCGGCCGGCGCCGCGCTCGCAGCGGCCGAAGGGGAGTCCCCACTCGGCGAGCCGTGAACGCCCGGCGGGCGCCGTCGGAACGTGCGCAAAATTCACTTCGATCCGGGTAGAGTCGTGCGGCGACGTTGACCAACGACCAGATCAAGATCGCGGCCGACACCGGCTGGACGCTGCTGACGGGATTCCTGGTGTTCTTCATGAACGCGGGGTTCGGGCTCATCGAGGCGGGTCTCTGCCAGCGCAAGAACGCGACGATGATCCTCTCCAAGAACTTCGTGGTCTTCGCGATCGCGACGCTGGGGTTCTACGTCCTCGGGTTCGGGTTGATGTTCTCCGACGGTGGCTTCATGGGCACGGCCGGCGGCTGGCTGCTCGGGGGCGCGGACAACAGTCCGGCCTCGGGCGATGGCTACCAGGGGATCTTCGGCGCGCTCGGGTGGGCGGGCGTGCCGCTCCCGGCCAAGTTCTTCTTCGAGGCCGTGTTCTGCGGGACGTCGGCCACCATTGTCTCGGGCTCCGTGAACGAGCGGATGAAGTACGCCTCGTTTCTGATCTTCTCGCTGGTCCTGACCGCGCTCGTCTATCCGATCGCCGGACACTGGATCTGGGGCGGCGGCTTCCTGGCGCGCGCCGGGATGCGCGACTTCTCCGGCTCGACGGTGGTCCACAGCGTCGGCGGCTGGGCGGCGCTGGCCGGCATCATCGTGCTCGGTCCGCGGCTCGGCCGCTATCCAAAGGGGGCGCCGCCGGTGAACGTTCCCGGTCACCACATGGGCTACGTCTTCCTGGGGGGAATGATCCTCTGGCTTGGCTGGTTCGGGTTCAACCCCGGCTCGACGTTGAGCCTCGATCCCGAGGCCATCTCGCGCATCGCCGTGACCACCGCGCTCGCCGGCTGCGCCAGCACGCTGGTGGCCACGCTCTACGTCTGGCGGCGCCACGGCCGCCCGGACTTCCCGTCGACGGTGAACGGCTGTCTGGCGGGACTCGTTTCAATCACCGCCCCTTGCGCCTACGTCAGCCCTGCCTCGGCGCTGCTCATCGGCATCGTCGCTGGCGTGACGGTGAGCGAGGCGCCCCGCCTCTTCGATCGCCTGCGCCTCGACGACCCGGTGGGCGCCACCTCGGTTCACCTGGTGCACGGGATCTTCGGGACGATCTGCGTCGGCCTGTTCGGCATCAAGGGACTGAGCGGGCTGCCGCATGACGGCCTCTTCCGGGGAGGGGGTCTCGCGCAGCTTCTTCCGCAGCTGGAGGCGGTCGTGACCGTGGGCGCCTTCTCGTTCGTCACCTCGCTGGTGGTCTGGATCGCGATCGACAAGGTGGTCGGCCTGCGTGTCGCTCCCGACCACGAGATCCGCGGTCTGGACGCGGCCGAGATGGGGATGGAGGCCTACCCGGACGACGCTGAGCTCGCGGCCGTCGAGGTGGCGGTGCCCTCTCCCAGGGTCGCCGCGATCGAGCCCCCCTGATTCAGGGGGTGGTCAGCGCCGTCAGGTTGCTGATGCAGAAGTTGAAAGGCACCGGTCCACTCGGGCTGCCGATGACGTGAAACTGCACCGCCAGCAACTGGCTGGGGTCGAAGGCCGGCGGCGCCGTCTCGTACATCGGGCCGAGCACGTTGGACCAGAGGATGACGTTGGCCCCGGCGGTCACCGGCGATCCGTTCGAGGTTGCGCCGTTCCAGTAGGCGGCGTCGAGGTCGGTCGTTCCGGGCACCGCCGCCGTCGGGAACTCGACCCGGAAGGAGAGAGAGCTGTTTGCGTAGGGGACCGTGTCGATGTCGAAGGAGATGCCCACGATTCCGTGCGCGCCGGCGTTGTAGGGGTTGCTGGTGCTGCCGGTCGCCCCGAAGGCATTGCCGTTGAGGCCGAGCCCGATCACGGCGCCCCAGATGCCGCTGTAGTCCAGCGACGAGCCAGTGGCCGGGTCGGCCACCACCTGGGCGACGGTGCCCGAGGCGCACATCCGCCCGACGGTGATCGGCGAATCGGTCGGGTCGAAGGTGCTCCCCTGCGCCGGGGAGGCGCTGGAGAAGACCGAGCAGGTCGTTGCTTGGTTCCTCACGCAGGAGCCGTTGCCCGTGCTCTTCGGCGTCGAATCGGTCGCCGAGTACCAGCTCCCGAGGATCCCTGCTCCGGGGTTGATGACGTTGCCGTTGCTGTCCGGCAACAGCAGGAAGTTTCCGCCGCTCCCGGCGCTTCCGCCGCCCTTGCCGGCGCTGCCGCCGGACGCACCACCGGAACCCTTCGATCCGCCGATGCCGGTCGATCCAGCAAGGCCAGTCGATCCGGCGATCCCGGTCGATCCGCCAGATCCAATCGATCCGCCGCTGCCAGTCGCTCCGGCGAGGCCGGTCGATCCGGCAGCGCCGGTCGATCCACCCGAACCATCGGATCCAGCGGAGCCTGTCGCGGCCCCCGCTCCGCCGCCGCCGGTAATGGCGCCGCCGGTTCCGGTCGTGCCACCGCCGCTGGTGCCGGAGGTTCCCCCGGTCCCCGCCAGCTGGACGCAGAGGTTCGAGGCGCAGGTCAGGCCCGCCAGGCAGGTGCCGTTCCCGAAACAGGCACAGGTTTCATTCCCTGCCGGGCAACCGCCGTCGGGTTTTCCGCCAAGCGGGGCGTTGTCGTGTCCGCATCCGCCGACCAGCGACGCGAGCAACAGAACGGCCACTGGCGCGAGTCGCGCGCTCGTAATCAAGTTCAAGTTCCCACCTCCCCCAAGTGATATCGGGATTGTACATCGAACACGGGGTGCCCCAAACGGGCGCCCAGGAGGCGGCCCGAGGTCAGCGCTGAAAAATGTGGTCTTTTCGCTAACAAATTGCGGTCCGGGGTATGGTCGCGCCCCAAGGAGGAGCTCACATGTCCAAGATTGCTACGTTCGTGATGTCGGGAGCGCTGTTTGCCGGCGCCGCACTCGCTGTTTCCACCGTCGCCACCGCGGCCGACAAGCCCGCCGCCGCGCCGGCTGCCGCCCCCGCCCCCGCGGCTTCGGCCAAGGGCCCGGCCGCCGCGCCCGCCGCCGCACCTGCGGCAGCGGCCAAGCCGGCCGGCCCGCCGCCACCGGCGACGCCCGCCCCCGAGGTGGAGTCGCTGTTCAAGGGCTACGCCGGCAGCTGGAAGTGCGACAGCACGATGCCGGCCGGCGCCGTCGGTCCCGGCTCGCCCGAGGCGAAGGGCAAGTCCGAGGTGAAGATCGTCAAGGACCTCGGCGGCTTCTGGTACAAGGGCGACTTCAAGATGAAGAAGACCAAGACGATGCCGGGGTTCGAGGCGGCGTTCCTGCTCGGCTGGGACCCGATGGCCAAGACCGCCGTCAACGTGAGCTACGACAGCCAGGGCGGCTTCACGATCGAGCACGGTCCGGGCGCCACGCCCGAGGCGATCACCTTCACCGGCGACGGCCAGATGATGGGCATGAAGTCCAAGATCCGCGAGACCATGACCAAGAAGAGCGACAAGAACGTCGTCCACACGTTCGAGCTCGACATGGGCAAGGGCTTCCAGCTGGTGGACACCGACGACTGCAAGAAGTAACGGCCCCAGCGAAATTAGCCGAGACGGCGCTCGCTTCATGGCGGGCGCCGTTTTTTGTTTTCATGCCGTTGATATGTCCGACGGACGGTGATA
The DNA here is from genome assembly GCA_963725905.1 of uncultured Pseudomonadota bacterium. Lineage (GTDB taxonomy): Bacteria > Myxococcota_A > Polyangia > Fen-1088 > Fen-1088 > JADGRB01. Next base: position 158,736 of record CAVSAG010000001.1, read on the forward strand.
CGGCTGCGGGGGTGAAGGGGCGGTTTTCGAGATTGACGGTCGGTCTGCTCGTCGCCTGCGGCGGAGCATGTGGCGGAAGCAGCGGCCCGTCGTACACGCCGGTGTCGGCGACGACCGACGCGACCGGGACGCTCTACACGCTGGAGATGGGCGCGCTCAAGATGGTGATCGACGCCGGGGCAGGCGCGCGCATCACCGAGTTTTCGCTGAACGGGACCAACGTCCTGACCGGCCCCGACATCGACTCGGAGAACTACGGCGCCACGTACTGGCCAAGCCCGCAATCGGGCTGGTGCCAATCAGGCACCGGTTGCTGGCCGCCGATCCCCGCGATCGACATTCGCATGTACACGGGCAGCATCGATCCCACCAGCAACGTCATCCAGCTGACCAGCGGGACGGCGACGTTCATCACGGTCCCCGACTCGGCCTTCACCGTGACCAAGCAATTCACGCCCGTGCCGGCCAGCGGCGCGGTCGACGTCACCTACACGCTCAGCAATGTCTCGCCAAGCGTCGCCCTCTCCGTCGCCCCCTGGCAGGTGAGCCGCGTGCAGGCGACCGGCGGCCTGACGTTCTTCGCGTCGCCCGACGGTTCGCCGATCTACACCGCCGGCACCGACCCGGCGTTCACCTTCACCGCGGTGGGCGGCGATCTCTGGTACGACTTTTCGTCGGTCGCCACCGACTCGAAGGCGCTGGCCGACGGCTCGGGCTCAATCGCGCACGTGACGGCGGGGGGGCTCCTCTACCTGCTGTCGTATCCAGACATCCAGCCCGCCGAGGCCGCGCCCGGCGAAGCGGAGGTCGAGCTCTACACGGGGCCTGCCGCCGACTACCTGGAGATGGAGACGCAGGGTGCGTACACCACCGTCGCGCCCGGCGGAACGCTGGTCTGGACCGTCCGCTGGAAGCTGCGCCAGGTGCCGAGCGGCACCTCGGTGGCCGTCGGGAGCGCGGACCTCGTCGCCCTCACCGGCGCAGCGCTGGCCGAGTAACCGCACCGCGGATCGCCGGTGCCCGGTCGCGGGCTCAGAAGACCAGGATGGCCGAGCCGGTGATCCGATGCTCGCTCGAGGTGACGACGGTGCCGGGAATGCGGCTCTGTCTCAGGATGTCGTCGAGATCGACGCTCAGCCTCACCGGACCGCCGAAGGGTTGCAAGGCGGCGCCCGCCGTCAGAAATGCCTGGGCGTCGTGCAGCGCGAAGTTGTTCTGAATCTGACTCTGATGGTCGTCGGCCGAGTTGAAGGACCAGAGGTTCTGGCCGCGGCCGTCGAACCGGAGGCGGACGTCGCCGAGCTCCGCTTCCAGCGCGGCGAAGGTGAGCAGCCCCTGCGCGAAGTAGTATCCCTGGGTCTGGAGCTCGCTCTTGACGGCGACGCCGGCGAACTCCGAGGCCGCCTCGGCCCAGGCCAGCGAGGTGACCTGGGCGAACCCATAGCTGGCGGCGAGGGTGGCGCGCACCGCGAGGCGGCCGCGCCGCGCCCGGAGCTCGACCATCGGACCCCCGAGCCCGACGGCCAGCGTCCGGTCGTAGACCGAGGGGAGCTTGCGCGCGTCGTAGTCGAATGAGCTGCCGAGGCCGAGGAGAAGACCCCGGCCGTCGGGCTCGCCCGACGCGCCGCTGATCTCGCCGTAGTCGCGAAAGTATCGCCCGATGACCAGCGAGTCCGCGTGGACGGCGACCCCGTCGATGGTTCCGCTGTCCATGAGCCAGCGCGCGCCGAGAGAGGTCCACTGTCCCGGCCTGGCGGTCGAAGCGCCGCGTCCGGCCCGCTGGTAGAAGGCGTGGGCCGTGATCCGCGCGCCCAGCCCGAAGATCGTCTCGGTCTGGGCCTCGCCGCCGTCGATGACCGCCCGCGCCGTCCCGAGCTCGGTGTAGAGCCGGTGCCAGGTTTGCCGGGAAAACCCCAAGCGATCGAACGGTGGTTCGCGTTGCCGGCTCCGGCAAACGGGCGACTCCGTCAGCGTCGCGACGGGCGAGAAGACCAGGGCTCCGACGCAGTTCGCGAGGCTGGGCTCTCCATCGGAGAAGAAGCTCCCCAGCCGGTAACTGGCCTCGCCGAGCACCCATCCCGCCGCCGGGGTCACGATGAGATCGTTGATCGAGACCTTCTGGTTCACCTCGCCAAAGTATTTCCAGGCCGTGGAGGCGGCGGCCGTCGCCAGGAACGACGCCCCGGCACCGAGGCCGCTGCCGCGGGCGATCTGGTAGTAGACGAGGCCGGCGATCGGGTGGCCGACGGCGTTGGTGTTGAAGTGATCCTGGTCGAACGTCAGGTATCGCGTCGAGAACAGCTTCGCGCGCCAGGTCGACCAGGCGTCGGCGTCGATCTCCGACTCCGAGGGCTCCTGGTGGCCCCAGTACCAGGCCCCCTGCAGCGTCAGGAACGCAAACTCTCCGAGGAGCGCGCGGAGGACCGGATGGGGTGGGTTCTTCGAGGTGGCCTCGGTGTCGTTCTCTTGAGTCACCGCGCCGCGCGACGGCGCCGCCCGCAGCAAGGTCGCCAGCGCCAGACCCATCGCCAGCGCGCCCGAGCACCAACCGCGAGCTCTCCGTCTTCTCGATGAAACGACGAACGGGATGCGCCTCCTCCTTCGCCTGCATGAGGGCGCGGTCCGGGGTCGTCACGCCTCGCTGCCTTCGAGGCCCACCGACAAAAGGTGGGGCCGCTCCGCCGGTTTGCCGGCAGACCCTCGTCGGTAAACGGATGATAGTCAGCTCACCCACGCGTCGCGGGAGGCACCGCCCACGCGACAGCTTCAAGCTTAAGCAGTGGCACCTGCGCCGGCGACGGTGGCGGCGTCCTCGACGGAAACAACGTGAAACGGGCGGGGAGAATCGGCACTGGGCGTGGCGGCGGCGATCGTGGCCCTGACGGGGAGCGCCCTCGGCCAGGTCGCACCGCCGGGCCCGCCGTCCGCGCCGTCCGCCGAGGTACCCGAGACGGCCGGCGCGGCATTGCCTCTGCCTCATTGGAGGCCGCTGAGCGGCTTCGGAATGAGCATCGCAGGCGGCGGAGGCGTCACCAATTTCACGCAGGGCAGCGTCCAGAACGTCACCGACGTGGGTGGGTCGTGGGACTTCCGATTTGCGCTTGGGACCCGCCGCCTGGTGGGATTCGAGCTCTCCTACATCGGTGGCGCCAACGCCATCCACAGCCTGGGCTTCGACAGCGGCCACACCAGGCTGATCCGTAACGGCATCGAGGGGGCGCTGCGACTCAATGCGCCTCTCTACCTGAGAGAGACGTTGCTCGAGCCGTACGTCGCGGGCGGCGTGGGCTGGAACGGCTACCGGATCACCAACGCCACGACCGCCACCGCGAGCGTGAGCCCGAACGACGCGAACACGGTCTCGGTGCCACTCGCGATCGGATTCGCCCTCGGTTACAAGGGCCTCATCGCCGACGTTCGATGCACGTTCCGTCCCACCTACAAGCAGACCACGCTGCGCGACGACGGGAGCGGCGCCCTGACCAACTGGGACGCGGGCGGCATGCTGGGATACGAGTTCTGACGCCAGCATCGCAAATCACCCCGCGCCTCCGGTCGCTGGCCGACCGCCGGCTCCAGTCCCGCCCCACCCCGACAATTTTCGGCGAAATCCGCGGGGAGGAGGCCACCCACGGTGTGGATTCTGGCATCGCCGGCGGTGGAGGTGTCGGGGTTGAAAGGAGATGCCAATGACGCGCGCTCGCCGAAGTTTGCCTTTCGGAGGGAGCCTCGTTTTCCTGTTCCTGATCCTGGGCTGCGCGACCTCAGGCCAGGGTGAACGGCAGAGCTCCGGCTCGCCGTCGGCGGACCCGCTGGCGCCGGCGCGGCTCCAGGATGGGCCGTCGTTGCACGAGACCGGACGGATCGCCGTGACGAACGTCGCAAACACCGGCGTGCAGATCGACGCCCCGCCAACCGACCGCCGTGTCGCACGCGAACAACGTGTGGAGGGCGTCGCCGACGGGTCCGAGTCGGCGGTTGAAAAGGAGGCAGGCGTCGTGGACGCCGGGCTTTTGAAGCGCGAAATTCGCTCCCGCTTCGCCGAGCTGAATGACTGCCCCCGCGAGATCGCGCGCCACAATCGGACGGCGGCGGTGTCGCGGGCACGGCGGTTGACGTTGCGCTGGACAATTCTTTCCAGCGGCCAGGTGGCGAACACCGCAGTGGTGGCGACCTCTTCCGTCGACGCCCGCGTGATGGACTGCGTGAAGCGTCAGATGAGCCTCTGGTCGTTCGTTCCACCGACCGGCGGCTCGGTCAGCCTGGAACGACCCTTTGCCTTCCGACGGTGATGACGTCGCGCAGGCCAGCAGTCTCTCGGGCGCGCCCGGCCATCGACGCCAAGACGTTAAGCGTGAAGGCGGCCCTCATCGGTCTCGTCGTCGTGGTCGTCGGGCTCGCGGTCGTCGGGGTGATTGTCGACCTGACGTGGCGGTAGAGCAGCCCCGCGGGGCCGGCACAGGCTAGGTCGTCGCCACCTCGCCCGCGCGGGCCTTGCGTCCCACCGGGGCGATCTCCGCGATGCGTCCGAGCTCGCGGTGGATGCGCGCGACGCGTTCGACCTGCCCCTTGGCCGGGAACCGCTCATAGAACCCGTCGCTGCGGAACGTCCTGACCTCGGCCGTCCAGGGCGCGAGCTTGCGCTCCCAGCGCTTGACGCGCCCCTCTTCGGGCTCGGCGTCGGCGTGGGCGAGATCCGCGCAGACCCGCAGCATCGCCTTCAGCGTGACCGGGCGGGTGATCATGTAGCTGGCGCTCCCCCAGGCGTCGCCCCAGACCTTCTCGGCCGCCTTGAGAAAGTCCCGCACGATCTCGTAGAGGCGGGTGACGAGGGCGCGGGGCGTCCCCTGCTTCTTCAGCGCCTTCCAGTCGGCGGAGACCCAGCGGTGGAGCTCGTTGAAGAGCTCCGCCTGCAGGATCCACTTCTGTTGCTGGCTGCGGCCACCGAGGCGGTTGATCCGGTAGCGGAGCGGGCTGTCCCCCTCGACGTACAGACGCGCGACCACCTGGGCGGCCAGCCGCTTGTCCGGGGCCGACCAGGAGACGCGCTCGTAGAGATCGACGAGGTGGCTCTTGTTGATGCGCGTGGGCGTCGAATTGATGATCACGAACATCTCGGTGGCGAAGTCCTCGCTCTTGCCGTCGAAGATGACGCAGGGGACGTGCAGCCCGCGCGCGTCGTCCGGCCGCTCCTTGCTGAAGAAATGCAGCGCCGCGAGCCGATGCTGACCGTCGATGATCAGGTACTTGTCGCGCGGGCTCTCCAGGTTCCCCACGTTCTCGAACTTACCGAGTGGCTCGAACCCGAGCTTCTCCGGGGTGAAGAGCAGCACTGTCCCCGGGATGGGCGGCTGGCTGACCGCCGTCTCGTAGAAGTTCTTGATCGCGGCGACCTTCGCCTTGGAGAGATCGCGCTGGAAGGCGGTGTCGGTGCGCTCGATCCGGGAGATGAACTGCGCGACGTCGTCCGCGGCGTCGATCTCGGCCGGCGCGATCTGCCCCTCATCCGCGTAGAAGCGGCTGATGAACTGGACCTTCTCCAGCAGGTCCTCGGTCGGATACGACACAAAGTAGAAGACGCTGTCCTTCTGCCGAACCTGGGTGGCGAGCATGCGCGGATGTTAACCGCAAGTCGCCGGTCACGTCACCGACGGTCTGGGGAGCTCCTGGACAGGCGCCGCGGATGCCGACGACGCCGAACGCTTGTGCCCAGGGCCGGCCTAATCGCAGTCCGCTACGACGACCGTAACATTGTCGCCGCCACCGGCCGTCAGAGCGGCCTGGATCAATCCCTGGACGACGGCGTTGATGTCGGCCGGCCTGGCCAGACTGCTGGCAATTTGCTGGTCGGGGACGAACCCGTGCAGTCCGTCCGAGCACAGAAGGATCCGGTCGCCACGACGCAGGCGCGCCTCCGAGATGATGGGCTCGACCGTCGACCGGGTGCCGACTGCCTGCAGGAGAACGTGCCTGTGAACGAAGGTCCCGACGTCCTCGGGCTGCAGGATGCCGCTCTCCACCAGTTGTCGAGCAATCGTCTGGTCGCGTGTGAGGAGTTGCAGAGAACCATCGCGCAGTAGATAGGCGCGCGAATCCCCGACCTGCGCGATGAACAGCCGATCCGGGAGGACGATGGCTGCGGTGCAGGTGGTTCCCATGCCGCGCGCCTCCGGGTGCGCTTGGGCCTCGGCCAACACGGCTCCGTTGGCGCCCCAGACGGCGCTCTTCAAAAACTGGTCAGGGTGCTCGGCCACCGCTGGGCCGGCGGTGACCAGCTGATGTCTGATCACCTCCGAGGCGATTCGTGCCGCCAGCTCCCCCGCGGCGGCGCCCCCCATCCCGTCACAGACCAGCAGCAGGATTCCTTGCCAAGAGAGCGGAATATCGGTGCGGCTGCAGGGATTGCTCAGGTCACCCGAACGCAGATCGGCGATCACGAAGGTGTCCTGATTGGTGGTTCGCGAGGTGCCGATATCAGTGGCGCCGCAGATCGCGAGGCGGCTCTCCGGCGGGTCTGGGTGGCGACTCGCTTGTTGGCCGGATACAGGTGTCATTGGACAACGTCCGACCGAGAGTGCGCCTCTCCGCGAAAGGGTGTGGCAGCCTCCCAGTGGTTGACGCCAACCACCCGCCTTCGTCGTCCAACCTCGATATTGAGCATGAATGGACCTCGTCCCCTGTGTTGAGACGACTAGGAGCAGTTGTTGGCGAGCGGGCGAAATGCCCGCGCACACGATGGTGGGACGGTCGCGGGCGCGCGCGCCGCGTGGCTCAGACGAGGTGTCGGATCTTCGCGACGACGAAGCCAACCGCAGCGGCGCCCAGCAGAACGCGAACCGGGTTGCTCTTCAAGAAGCGCTTCGTTCGGCCCGGTACGCTGTGCAAGGTCGCGTGCGCGTGCTTCGCCACACCCGGTGCCGCAGGCAGTCGCTCGGCGACGATCGCCAGAGCCGAGCTGGGTTTCTTGACCGCGCCCCTCACGGTCTTCCGGACCGTTCTGGCGGCGGGCCTCGCTGACACCCCGGACTTCACTTTCTTCGTGGTCGTTTTCATGGGGCAAAGCAAGAGCGACAATCGTGCCAAGTGCGTAGATGCGATAGGCCATGGGCCTACAGGAAAAGAGGAGAACGTCCGGTAACACCCCGACCCGCTTTCCGGTCGCACCACCTCCAAGCGTGCTGTCCCCCCCCGACGACCGACTGCGACCCTCCGTGGAGTCCGCCGTGGATGTTCCATGAAGCTGGGGACGGTCATCTGGACTCTCACGTTGCTTGTCGGCTGGGGGCTTCGGACAAACCCTGCGGGGCCAGGCCGCGATGGGCGACTGGCGTGATGCGCCGTCAGCCCTCTGGTAGAGGGCCGAACAGTAAGCGGCCCACCCGCGATCTTCGAAAACGGTCCGACAACTCTCTTCTGGTCTTGATGGTTGCTTCCTGCCCGTTCGTAAATTGGGACGGCGAATCGCGCGAAGCCCCGGGGTTGTACTGTCCGAGCCTTGTCAGGTCGCGCGCGAAAGCAATGGCGTCGTCCGCTCGAGCGGACTCGGCGGCCAGGAGCCCGTCGAGATCTGCCGCCATCGCGTGAGCGGTCTGATAGCGATTCTCCGGATCACGCTCGAGCGCCTTCATGATGATGGCGTCCAACGCTTTCGGGACGTCTGGCCGCGCGCGCGAAGGCGGCGGCACGGGCATCCGGAGGATTCGGTGATACGTGATCGCGTTGTGATCTCCCTCGAAGAGGTGCTCGAGTGTGAGGAGCTCGTGCAAAACGACGCCGAGAGAGAACAGGTCGCCTCGGTGGTCGATCGCCCCGTTCTCCAGTGTTTCTGGCGCGAGGTAGGCTGGCTTCCCCTTGAGTGTCCCTTGCTGTGAAAGGGCCTGCGAAGCACGATATTTGGCGACGCCGAAGTCAAGGAGCTTCACCGCTCCTGTCGTCGTGAACATGATGTTCGAAGGCGTCACGTCCCGATGGATGACGTGCAGCGGAGTCCCCTCGACGTCCTCGAGGTTGTGAACGTAGTCGAGTGCCCGACAAACCTCGTGCGCGATACGAGCGGCGACGAGGGGTGGCATCAACCGACCTGCACGACTAAGTGCTGAGATCGCGCCGCCGAGCGAGATTCCATGGACGTATTCCATTACGAGGAAGAAGGTGCCGTTCGACTCGCCGAAGTCATAGACCTGCACCACGTTCGGATGGTTCAACATCCCCAAGATCTTGGCCTCGGCGACGAACATGCGTAGGAATCCGGCGTCGCGTCCGTACGCAGGGAGAATCCGTTTCACGACAACCGTTCGCTCGAATCCGCCGGGACCTGTGGAGCGGGCCTTGAATACTTCAGCCATCCCCCCGACGCCCAGGAGCTCCATCAGCTGGTATCGCCCCAGCTGCTCCCTGAGCTCCCCTTGTGTCGCCGACACGGGTCTGTCACTCCTCGCAGTGGCGGCGGACGATCGCCAGAAGATCGTCGATCACCACCGGCTTGGAGACGTAGGCGGCAGCGTCCAGGTCCTCCGAAGCGATCGCCAATTGGGCCCCTGCCGACATCAAGACGACCGGAATGCTTGCGAGCGCGGACGTTTTTCGCTGCTGCCGTCTAAAGTCCCACCCGTTCATGACGGGCATCATGAGGTCGAGACAAATGATTCGACATCGAGTGGAATCGGCGTTGAGGATCTGCAGCGCCTCCGCTCCGTTGGACGCTCGGAGAACGCAATAGTTCTCGTCCTCCAGCAACGCGGCCAGGGCATCCCGCGTCGCGTCGTCGTCTTCCACGATCATGACCGTCTTACGCTGTGGAATGTCTCCCATGCGTGTGCCGCCCCCGCTCGTCTCCCAAGCGTTCGAGCAACGTAAGAATGATTCCTAGGAAGTCACTCTCTATCGCCGGCTATTAGGGGATACCGAGCGTACCTACCCCACGCGGTCCACCCCTCGAAAACCAGCCGAAATTGCAGCGATCTGCTGTGCCCAGGGACAGAGTCGAACTGTCTACACACGGATTTTCAGTCCGTTGCTCTACCAGTTGAGCTACCTGGGCGTTTGCTAAGTGAGTGCGGTACTTACGCTACTCGGGGCGGAGTCGTCAACCGTATCGGCGCCCGCCGTCTCGTGGTGGCCCAGGAGCTCGCGCGGGGCGTTCAGGAACCCGCCGTCAGGCGGCCTGGGTGAACGCCGCCATGCGTTTCTTCATCTCCTCGGGCGACACGTCCTCGACGTGCGTCCCGATGGTCCACACATGACCGAACGGATCCTCCAGCGTGCCGGTCCGGTCTCCGTAGAACTGGTCTCGCACGGGGCGTTTTACCGCCGCGCCGGCCTCGAGGGCGCGCTTGAAGCGCGCGTCGACGTCGTCGAGGTAGATCATCAAGCCGAAGGATGTTCCGCCCAGCGTCCGGGGGCTCTTGGCGACGGCGTCGGCCATCTCGGGCATCTCGTCGGCGAGCATGACGAACGAGTCCCCAATCTTGATTTCGGCGTGACCGACCCGGCCGTCGGGCATGTCCATCCGGACCAGCACCTCGGCGCCGAACGCGCGCTGGTAGAAGTCCAGCGCCTGGGCGGCACCCTTCACGCTGAGGTAGGGAGTGACGGTGTGGTATCCGGCTGGCACCGGACTGACTTTGCTGGACATGGCTCCTCCTCCTTCGCGCACGGTGAACATAGATCGCGAAGGGGATACCGGCCACCTCGACCGTGTCGTCGACGAGGCTCGAGAGCCGGGCGGCACGCGCGTGTTGTCGCTGGTCCCGCGATGAGCTACAATTGTATGCCATGCCCGTACTCACGGTTCGTCTCTCCGACGAAGAGACGAAGATCCTCGCGCGCCGCTCGCGGCAGGCGGGGATGAAGCGCGCGACGTTCGTTCGCCAGCTCATCCGCGAGCAGCCGTACGCCACCGCGGCCGATCTCCTCGAGGACTTGGAGAAGCAATGGGGGAACGAGCAACTGCGCGTCGCTCCGTCTCGCCGCAAGTGATGCGTTGCCTGCTCGACTCCTCGTTCGTGATCGACCTCCTGAACGAGATCGCCGACGGCGCGGCTGGTCCGGCCATCGAGTGGCTGCGCCGGAATCCAAGAGCCGAGATCTGGATCAGCCCCGTGACGTACGCCGAGGTCCTCGAGGGCGCCGTGTCCCCGGCCGCTGTTCGCGCGCGCCTCATGCGGTTTCGCTGGCAAGGGCTCGCGCACGCGCAAGCGGAAAAGGTGGCCCTGCGACAACGACGCGCACGTAGACGCCTCGGCGAGAATGACGCCTGGCAGGTCGCCGTCGCGGAGTGCATGGACGGCGTCATCGTCAGCCACGACGAAAAGGCCTTTGGCCACCTCGGTGACCGCTACGAGGACCATCGGAGGACGACGGCGACGACGACCTGAGCGGACCAATCGCCGGGCCGTTCTTCGCCTCACGGCGTTTGCTAAGTGCTGCCGGTGCTGGCGCCATCCAGGACCGCGCCGCCAACCGGATCGACGCGCGCTGCGGACTGACCTGCCCGCCGCGCCGCCGCGGTCATCGCCCCGAGGTGCTGGCCGACCGACGCGAGCGCCCGGTAGAGCGAGACCTCGTTGTAGTCGATGCCGCGCTCGGCGCAGAAGTCGCGGACCACGCCGCGCATCTGGCGGTAGCGGTTGTGGGGGACGCGCGGGAAGAGGTGGTGCTCGATCTGGGAGTTGAGGCCGCCGTAGTAGAAGTCGAGCAGCGGCGGGTTCGCGATGTTGCGGCTGGTGGTGATCTGCTGCTCCAGGTAGCTGACCTCATGCCCCGGCTCAAGGCGCCGCATCCCCATGTGGTTGGGGATGAAGACCGACGCGGTCATCAGCGACGAGATGCATGAGACGGTAACGTAGGCGAGCAGGGCGGCCGGCCAGCCGAAGATGAGGCCGGGGACGACCAGCAAAACGATCCAGTGCAGCGGCATCAGGAAGCGATCGAGCTTCGTCTCCTTGGGGCGCTGGATGAGATCGCGGATGCCGTCGTAGCGCAGCGCGACCCAGTAGAACGCGGACAGCGGCCAGAAGGACCACTTCTGGACGCGCAGGAAGAAGCGGCCGAGCGGCGTGTGCCAGCTCGCCGACTCCGGGTAGACGGAGAACAGCACGCCGAAGTGCATGTCGGGGTCGCCGCCCACCTCCTGACAGTGGATGTGGTGGGCGTTGTGGCGGGAGCGCCAGAAGCCGAAGCTCATCCCGCAGAGAAATGTCATCCCGAACTGGCCCCAGAAGTTGTTCACCCACCGGGCCTTCGAGAGCGCGAAGTGGCCGGCGTCGTGGCCGACGTAGCCCATCGTCAGCAGGCCGACCGAGGCGACCAGCGCCAGCAGCAGCCAGAGCGGCCCGAACGGCAGCGCCAGAAGGCCGAGGTACGAGAGGAAGAACGCCGGGACCCAGAAGAGCAGCTTCCGGGTCCAGAAGCGGGAGGGTTCGAAGAGTCCGCGCTGGTCGAGGCGGGCGCGGAGATCTCTCAGGGCCTGGGAGTCAGCGCATTCCGGCGCCGGTTGAGTCGCGGTCGAGGGCATCCATCAGAGTCGCAGACAGATGCGCGCCCGTTTTGCACAAGACGGTCATGATTGCGTCAGGTTCCTCGACCATGACTCGAAGCAGCTGCGCGGCTAGTAGAACGTGCCGCAGCCCGTGCAGTGAGCGGAGATGCACGTCTCGAGATTCTGGAACGGCGTGTCCGCGGAGCAGGAGGCGTCTATCCCGGAGACACAGTAGTCGCAGTAGTCGGTGGGATCGCCGAAGCAGCCGACGCTCGCGGGGCAGCAGTTCTGATTGATACAGTCGCCGCAAGCCGAGGTGACGCTGGGGGTCCAGGCGACTCCACCAGCGCAGACAACCGGCCCGCTGCCCGCCGCACCGGCGGTCCCTGCCGCACCGGCGGCACCCGCCGCACCGTTGCTGCCCGATGCACCGGCGGTTCCAGTCGTACCGCTGCTGCCGCAACCTGCGAACGCCGTCGCGACGACGAGTGAGACTATTGCGCCGAGGAGACGGACCGTTCGCATGCTGACCACCTTCGGCGTGAACCTAGCATGCGCTCACGGAAGGTGGTCAACAGCGACCGTGACCGGGGCACCGCCGCGGGTCACGGCGCGAGCAACAGACTGAACACGTTGTCCGGGATGAATGAGGGGCCCGAGCCGTTGTGAGCCGTCTGACCGGGCGCCGTCATCGGGCCGGTGCCGAAGTCGACGGTGTCGTTGAACATTCCGCAGAAGGCGATCCGCCCCGACGGATCGAACGCCACGCCCGTGGCGGGCGCAGCCGGGCCGCCGCCGAACGGCCCGGTGTCGAAGCCGCGGCTCCAGACCAACGTGCCGTCCGGCGCGAGCACGAGGACGAAGTTGCCGAAGAGGCCGAAGGGTGTTTGCGGCAACGGTGAGACGCCGCCGAAGGTCGGGCCTCCCGAGAAGCCATCGCCGGTGTTGGCGAAGGCGATGTCGCCCGCCGCATTCGTGTCGATGCTGGCGCCGTACTGATAGCCGATCCCGCCCGCAATCTGCTGCGCCCAGATGGTCGTTCCGTCGGGCCCGAGCTTCGCGATGACGCCGTCTTGCTTGCCGGCCGTCGGGGCAGGGCCGGTCAACGTGTGGCCGCCTCCGAAATCGAGCGTGGTGTTGAACCCGCCGTAGACGAGGACGTTCTGCGACTGATCGACCGAAGCACCGAGCTGGCTCGCGCCCGTGCTCGTGAGGTAGGTCTGGCTCCAGCGCTTGTTCCCTTGAGGATCCAGGCGGAGGACCGCCGAGCCGTTCACCTCGTACGGCCCGCCGCCGGTCGAGAAGGTCTCGCCCCGGTACCCGAAGGTCCCATTCACGACGCCCCCGATCGCGACGCCGCCGTCGGCGTCGGCGCCCGCGTGGATCGGGAAGAAGAAGCCGGTGATGCCGTAGCTCCAGATCGGCTCTCCCGTCGGGCTGAAGCGGGCGATGAACCGCGGGCCGGTGGCGCCGTTGCCGCAGCAGAGCGGCGCGCCGCCCACGCTGGCGTTGTCGACCATCCCGCCGGTGACCTCGATGTCACCCGAGCTGGTCACGAACACCTGGCTCGGAAACACGGACCCGGGTGACTGGATCAGCTTGGTCCAGACGAGGTAACCCGCCGAGTCGATCGCGGTGAGCCACAGGTTGTTCACCGAGAACCCGAACTGGGGATCGACGCCCGAGGTCAGCGTCGTGCCGCCGATGGTCACCGTTCCCCCCACGCTACCGACCAGGATCTCGAGACCGGTCGTCGGCTGAACTGCGACGCCCGTGACCTGCAGCGAGCTGAAGGTGTTCGGGTCCGGGTTGGGGACGAACGGCTGCCGCCACATGAGCTCGCCGGTCGGGCTGTACTGCAACAGGAAGACACCCTTCGCCGTCCCCTCCGTCGCAGGCGGCGCCGAACTGCCCGCCGGGTTGGTGCTCACCGGCATCTCGTTGCCCGCGACGTAGATGTTGCCCTTGCCGTCGATGGCCATCCCGGCGAGGGCCTGTTCCCCCTCGTCGCCGTAGCTCTGCGCAAAGATCGTGCTGCCGGGCGCCGGAGCGGCCCCGCTGCCGCCGGTTCCTGTCGTGGTCGGTGCGCCCGCGCCGCCCGTGCCCGTCTGTCCCGGATCGTTGACGATCGGATCGACCCGCGGATCGGTCGAACCTGCGCAGCCGACGATCACCAGCATGGCCAGCGCCGTCCCCCCTCGCGAAAGCATCTTCCCTCGCTGCATCGCCTCCTCCTGTCCGGAGCCCGCGGGCGAGCCGCTGGCGGCTCCTACCTCGAACCTCACTTTTGCCGCTGCGATCACAACCCCTTGTCAAGGAGCAGCGAGACCGGCCGCGCGCCCGCCGACGTCCTTGACCGTGGTGTCAACCCGTTTCGCGGCGCGGACGAGCAAGAAAACTCTCGCCAACGAATCCGTGTCCGCGGGATGGCGCGGCGAATTCATCGCACCGAAACCTGTCCGAAACCTTCCGTGGGCATCATGGCGGTTGGGCTGTTGCCCGACGGGGATCTCGCTTCGCGCATGCAAATCGTTCATCATCCGGCTCCGGTGGCTGCCGAAGCCGTCGACTTCATGCCCGAAACAGCCGCGCCGTCCGCGACCCATCATCACCGTCCCGAGGTCCACGGCGCCGGCCTGGTGAAGCTGGCGCTGGGAGCGATCGGCGTCGTCTACGGAGACATCGGGACGTCGCCGCTCTACGCCATGAAGGAGTGCTTCTCGCTGCCGCACGGCGTGGCGCCGGCGACCGCCAACATCTATGGCGTGCTGTCGCTGATCTTCTGGTCGATCACGCTGGTCGTCTCGGTGAAGTACCTCCTGTTCGTCATGCGCGCCGACAACGACGGCGAGGGGGGGGTGCTGGCACTGATGGCGCTGGTGGCGCGGCCCACGGCAGCGGCGATCAACGCCGACGAATCGGGAGCGCACCGGGCGTCGACGCGCACCACCTGGACGGGGCTGCGCAAGACCAAGATGCTGCTCATCGTGCTGGGGCTGTTCGGCGCGGCGCTGCTCTACGGCGACGGCGTCATCACGCCGGCGATCTCGGTGCTCTCCGCGGTGGAAGGCCTCGAGGTGGCGACCAGCGCCTTCTCGCCCGTTCGTCGTGCCGGTCACCTGCCTCATCCTGATCGCGCTCTTCGCGGTGCAGAAGCGCGGCACCGGCGGCATCGGCGCGGTGTTCGGGCCGATCACCGTGCTCTGGTTCATCTCCATCGCGGCGGCCGGGCTCCCCTGGATCGCGCGCCACCCCGAGATCCTGCGCGCGGTGAACCCGCTCTACGGCGTGCGCTTCTTTCTTCATGCACCGCGGGCACGGTTTCCTGGTGCTCGGGTCGGTCGTCCTCTGCGTCACCGGCGGCGAGGCGCTCTACGCCGACATGGGCCACTTCGGGACCCGCGCGATCCGGCTCGCCTGGTACAGCTGCGTTTTTCCCGCCCTGCTCATCAACTACTTCGGGCAGGGGGCGCTCCTGCTCGAACGGCCCGAGGCGGCGGCCAATCCGTTCTACGGCCTGGTCTCGGGCGCCTGGCTCTACCCGATGGTGATCCTGGCGACCGTCGCGACCGTCGTCGCCTCGCAGGCGCTCATCTCGGGCGCCTACTCGCTCACGCGGCAGGCGGTGCAGCTCGGGTACCTGCCGCGCGTCACGATCGTGCACACCTCGGGCGTGACCGAGGGGCAGATCTACATCCCCGAGGTGAACTGGCTGCTGATGGTCGCCTGCGTGGCGCTGGTGCTCGGCTTCCGCGAGTCGAGCGCGCTGGCCGACGCCTACGGCATCGCCGTCACCGGCACGATGGCCATCACTTCGATGCTGTTCTACTTCGTGGCGGTCGATCTCTGGAAATGGGGGAAGGTCAGGGCGGGGGCGCTGCTGGCGGTGTTTCTCTGCTTCGACCTCTCGTTCTTCGTCGCCTGTTCGACGAAGATCGCGCACGGCGGCTGGTTCCCGCTGGCGGTGGCGGTCGGCGTCTTCACCGTCATGCTGACCTGGAAGCGCGGCCGGACGTTGTTGGCGGAGCGCATTGCCGCCGATTCGCTGCCGATGGGGATCTTCCTGGCCGACATCGAGGCGACCAAGCCGCACCGGGTGCCGGGCGTGGCGGTTTTCCTCTCGTCGACGCGGCGGGGGACACCGAACGTTCTTCTGCACCACTTCAAGCACAACAAGGTGCTGCACAAAGAGGTGGTGATTCTCTCGATCACCACCGACGCCGTTCCGGAGGTGCCCGAGGAGGAGAAGGTGCACGTCAAGAGCTTCGGCCAGGGATTCTGGGCCGTCACGGCGCACTACGGGTTCAAGGAGAGCCCGGCCGTGCTCGACGTGCTCCGCCGCTGCAAGGTGCACGGTCTGACGATCAACGAGGCCGACACCAGCTTCTATCTCGGCCGCGAGACCCTGCGGTCCGTCCAGGGGAAGGGGATGGCGGAGTGGCGCAAGGTGCTCTTCCGCTTCCTCTCGCGCAACGCGCGCTCGGCGTCCGACTTCTTCGCGCTGCCGCCCAACCGGGTGGTCGAGATCGGCGCGCAGATCGAGCTCTAGGCACCGACCCCGGCAGACCTGCGCGCCGGGCGCCGCGCTGCCTGCTAACCTGATCAGGATGCAGGGCGCGGAGGCGACGACGACCACGTCGATGGCCGAGCGCCAGGGGGCGACGCCGCCCGCCTGGCTGGGGCGCTCGCGCTTGTCGCCTCCTCGCCGACGTCATCGGGGGCGTCGCGCCAGAACCTCGACAAGCTCGGTCAGCTCGTCTCGCTGGTCACCGCCTTCTTCCGACCGCGGCTCGTGCGGCGGCGGCTCGAGCGCCTGCGCGCGCTCGGCCACGTCGACGCCGTCCCGACCATCGGCCAGCTGCTGGTGGCGGGTCGCGACCAGATGATGGTCGGCGCCGCCCGTGAGACCAAGCTCTTCTACCGCGCGCAGGGGATCCCCTGGATCTTCCACAACGCGCGCCGTTTCCTCTCGGGCCCGGCGACGATGCTCGACCCGATCGGCTTCTTCTCGCCGCGCGAGGCGATCGTCGAGCACGTGCTGCAGACGTTCCACCGCCATCCCGTCTACGACCTGGTGCTGCTGCGCGCGCACGACGGCGGCGTCGAGGCGCTGGAGCGCGAGGCGCGGCAGGTCCTCGACGGCACGCACCCGCACCAGCGGGCGCTGACGTCGCTCGTCGAGGACGGCAGCTACCACGCGCGGCTGCCGGCCGACATCGCGACGTTCGAGGAGGCGACGCGCGCACCGGCGCGTCCCATCCCACCCGGTCTCGTCGACGATCCCGAGCTGATGCTGGCGATGGATCAGTTCAAGGACGTGGCCGGCTTCGTCCGCTACGCCTCGCGCCTGCGGGTCGGTTTCGCCGACGGCGTGCGCGCCTGGCTGGCCGTCGGCTTCGACGAGACGGTCGGCGCGCTCGTGCGCGTGAAGATCGGCCGCCGGGTCGTCCAGCACGCCGCCTGCGATCCGGAGCTGGTCACCCGCTACCTCGGTCCTCTCGATCAACCACCCCCCGCAGATCAGCTGCCGAGCCAGGCGTAGGCGGCGCGGAGCGCCTCGCGCCCGCCGGTGGCGAGCGGCGCGCCGTGGCCGACGATCAGGCGCTCGAACGGCAGCGCCAGCACGGCGTCCAGGCTGCGGCGGGCCGCGGCCCGATCAGGAAAGGAGGTCGCTCGCAGCGCCCGCGAGAGCGCGACGCGGTCGCGAAACCCCATCATCCGCGTGTAGAGCGAGGTCCAGGCGTGGGTCGGGCGGCCGACGTTGTGGACCAGGTCGGCCACCAGCAGCGCCGCCGCCGGACGGTAGAAGAGGACCGTCTCCCCCAGCCGGCATCCGGCGATCGGCAGCTCGTCGACGACGCCGGCGAACGCCGGCTCAGGCGGCGCACCATGCGGCCGGTCGATTCGCAGGTCGGGGCGCTTCTTGGCCAGCCCCGGGGGCGCGTGCACGCGCGCCGACGGAAACGCCGCCGCCCACGTGCCCGCGTGCAGGTGATGAAACAGGCTGGGCACGTAGATGTGTGCCACCGGGCCGATGGTGTCGACGGCGGCGCGCCGCTCGGGCGTCAGCGCGACCGGCGAGAGGCAGAGCAGGCTCCCGTCGCCGAGCCGCAGCAGCGCCATGGTGGCGGTGAGGCGCAGGCCGACAAACCGCGATGGCCCCGTGGCGAGCCAGATGCCGTCGGCGAAGGGCGTCAGCGGCGGCTCGGGCGAGGTCATGTCGCCGAGTTCACGGCGTCGCCTTGTCGGCGGCGTCGAGGAGGTCCTTCGTTCGCTGGCAGCTGGTCGTTCGCGCGACGCGCGGCCGCGTGCAGTCGACGCAGCCGTCGAGCGCCACCACCGCCGACTGAACCTGGTTCCACTGGCTGTCGAGCTCGCTGTCCTTGGCCACGCAGCTCTGCGCGTCGCGCGAGAAGATGTCGACCATCGCCGACCAGCGCCGGTTGTCAGCCTCGGCGCGGCAGCTGGCGGGCGCGCCGTCGTCCTTCCCTTTCTTGAGCGCCGGGCCGAGCCTCTTCTGCGACTGCCGCATGGTCCCCACGAGGTCGTGCAGATCGTGCGCCAGGCAGGGGGCCACGGCGGGCTTCACCACCTGCGGTGAGGGGATGAACGGATGGACGAACTCCTTGGGGGCCGTCGGCCGGACAGGCTCGCGGATCGCCTGCCGCACGGGCGGCGGCTGGTGGCGGAGGCGCGTGGCCACCGCCAACACCAGGCAGGCCACCAGGATGACGACGACGCCCCGCCGTTTGTTCCCGCTCATGCGCCCATCTTGCCCCATACTCTCGCGCCATGGCAGCGGCCAAGCTGTTCGCCTCGATCTTCGCGGTCATCTTCGTCGCCGAGCTGCCGGACAAGACCGCGCTCGCCTCGCTGGTGCTGGCGACGCGCCACCGCGCCCTGCCGGTGCTGGTGGGGGCCGCCGCCGCGCTGGCGATCCAGAGCCTGGTCGCCGTCATCGCCGGCAGCCTGCTGTCGATGCTTCCGGCGCGTGCCGTCCACATCGGCTCGGGTGTGCTGTTTCTGGTCTCGGCCGTCCTGATGTGGCGGAAGAACGACGAGGAGCCCGCGGCCGATGACAAGGGCGGCCAGGTCGGCTTCGCCAGGGCGTTCACGATGTCCTTCATGGTGGTGTTCGTGGCCGAGTGGGGCGACCTCACCCAGATCGCCACCGCGGGGTTCGCCGCGCGTTACAAGCAGCCGGTGCTGGTCTTCTGCGCGGCGACGGCGGCGCTCTGGGCCGTGGCGGCCGTCGCCGTCATCGCCGGCAACCGCGCCGGCCACCTCCTGAACCCGCGCGTGACCCAGAAGATCGCCGCCGTCCTGTTCGCGCTGGTCGGCGTCGCCCTCATCGCCGGGATTTTCTAGCTCGGAGCCTTGATTCGACGGCCTTGCCTAGCGCAGCAGCTTGGCCGGATAGATCCCGGGGTCGGACCCCTCGATCACGACGGCACCGACCACCCGCTTGTAGAAGTCGATCGACGAGGCCCAGCCGATGATCGCGTAGCCGTATCCCTCGGCCCGCATCGCGTGCAGCGCCGAGAGCAAGAGCGCGCGCCCGATACCCTTGCCGCGGTGATCCGGGTGGACGATCTCCGGGCCGAAGAAACCGCGGCAGGTCGCCTCGTGGCAGGCGACGCCGACGAGATGGTCCTTTTTTTCGACGGCCACGAAGCAGGAGACCGGCTGGCGCGCGAACGACGCCTCGCACTCGCTGGCCCAGCCCGGCGAGCCGTGCGCGCGCACCCAGTCGGCGACCGCGCCCCGCTCGGCCGCCGCCGCGCGCCGCACGGAGATCCCGGCCGCACCGGCCGTCTCGATCGCGGGTGCGAGCGGCGGCAGCGCGTAGAGGCGAACGAGCAGGTCGGCCATGCCGGTGGCGGCTAGACCTCGGTCATCCAGCCGTGCTTGTCGGGCTCGCGCGCGTACTGGATGGCGGTGATCGCCTCCAGCAAGCGGCGCGCGATCTCGCCCGGCTGGCCGCCGTTGACGGTGATGTTCTCGCCCTTCCAGCCCAGCGTGCCGACGGGCGTGATGACCGCGGCGGTGCCGCAGCCAAAGAGCTCGCGCAGCGTACCGCCGCGGTGCGCCCGCAGCAGCTCCTCCATCCCGAGCGGCCGTTCGTTGACGGCCAGGCCCCACTCGCGCAACAGCGTCATCACCGAATCGCGGGTGACGCCGTTCAAGATGCTGCCCCCGAGCGGCGGCGTGACGATCTCGTCGCCAATCCGCGCCACCATGTTCATGGTGCCGACCTCTTCGAGGTAGCTGTGCTCGCGCGCATCGGTCCAGAGCACCTGGTCGTAGCCGCGCGCCTTGGCTTCCTCGGCCGCGCGCAGGCTGGCGATGTAGTTCGCGCCCGCCTTGACGGCGCCGAGCCCGCCGACCGCGGCGCGCACGAACTTGTCCTCGACCAGGATCTTCGCCGGGGCGAAGGCCTCGCCGTGGTAGGCGCCGACCGGCGAGGCGATCACGAAGAAGATGTAACGCTTGGCCGGACGGACGCCGAGGAAGGGCTCGCTGGCGATGACCGTGGGCCGGATGTAGAGCGACGTTCCGGGCGACGACGGCACCCAGTCGCGATCGGCCGACGCCAGCGCCCGGATCGCCGCCAGCGAGAGCTGCTCGTCGACCGGCGGGATGCAGAGACGGTCGGCGCCGTCGTGCAGGCGCTTGCAGTGACGGTCGACGCGGAACAGGCGCACCTTGTCGTCGACGCCGCGGAAGGCCTTGAGGCCGTCGAACATCTCCTGCGCGTAGTGAAGGACCGCCGCCGCCGGATCGAGCGACAGCGGGCCGTACGGGACGACCCGCGGATCGAACCAGCCCCGCTCGGCGTCGTAGTCGACGATCGCCATGTGGTCGGTGAACGTGCGCCCGAAGACCAGCTCGCTGTCCTTGGGACGTGGCTTGGGCTTGTCGACCTTGTTAAACGAAAACGACGGCGGCGACGACATCCTGGAAAGATATCGCGCCGCCATCGCTCGCGCTAATGGGACCTGCGGGTGACGCTTATAGGGGGGGCTACAGCGTCAAGACGCCCGTTCGGATCAGGTAGGCGAGGCGCTCGCGCTGGTCGTTGTCGAGCAGCGCGTGCAGCTTGCCGAGCGCCGCCAGGACGGCGTCGCGCAGCCGCTCCGCCGTGCCAACCCGCAGCGAGGCCGCCTCTTTGGCCCGCGCCGCGTCGAAGGTCTCGCCCCCGACCGCGTCGGCGAACCCCGACAGCGAGCGCCGCCGGTCGACCTCCCCTTGGGCGCGCTCCGTCTTCAGGTCGTCGAGGATCCGCGCCAGCTCCGCGACTTGCTTCTCGTCCAGCTCCAGCTTGTAGGCCAGGAAGCGCAGCGGCCGGCGAACGCCGAACGGGCCGCCCCCGAACCCCTCGCTCTCGTCGTCGCCGCCGCCGCCGCCGTGGCCGTGCCGGCCGCCGCCCCACTGTCGCGAGTCACCCGGGCCGCAGCTCCAGCTGCCGCAGCCATTGCCGCCGCCGCCCTCTGGACGGCCGCGCCACCAGGACATCACGTGTCCATGCATGTTCGTTCTCCTTTTCCTTTCGCCGAGGCCTTCAGCTCCCGGCGGGTCTTTCCGTGGGCGATATGCCTCACGGTTGCTTCAAGTGTAACCGCCCGCCCCCGACCGTCAACCGCGGGAACCCTCGAAGGGTTCCCGCACCCTCCCGCGAAGGATTCCGCCGGGCAAAGCCCGGCTCCATCCACGCGATCATGATAGGAAGGCGGCATGCCCCGCCACTGGCTGATGAAGTCGGAGCCCGAAACCTTCTCCATCGACGATCTCGCCCGCGCCAAGAATGGCACCACCCGCTGGGACGGTGTTCGCAACTACCAGGCGCGGAACTTCCTGCGCGACGAGATCTCGCTGGGCGACGGCGTGCTCTTCTATCACTCGAGCGCCAACCCGCCGAGCGTCGTCGGGATCGCGCGCGTGGCCCGGGCCGGATATCCCGACCCGACGCAGTTCGATCCGAAGGACGACCACTGCGATCCCGACAGCCCCCGCGACGAGCCGCGCTGGTTCGCCGTCGACATCGCCTTCGACGAGAAGTTCGCCCGTCCGGTGACCCTCCCCGAGCTGCGCGCCGACGGGGACCTCAGCGACATGGTTCTCCTGCGCAAGGGGAGCCGGCTGTCGGTGCAGCCCGTCACGGCCGCCGAGTGGAAGCGGATCGTGAAGCTCGGCGCGCGAAAATGACGGAGGCGGCGCCGGCCGGCGTTCACCACGTCGCCCTCGGCGTGCGCGATCTCGCCGCCTGCGAGGGGTTCTACTCGCGCATCCTGGGTCTGCCGGTGCTGCGCCGCTGGCCGGCGGCGGACGGCCTCGGCGGCGATCGCTCGGTCTGGCTCGACCTCGGGCGCGGCGCGTTCCTGGCGCTCGAGCGGGTCGCCGCGGACGGCCAGGCCCCGGCCCGCGACACGGCCGGCGACCGCCCCGGCTATCTGATGATCGCGATCGCCATCGCGCGCGCGACCCGCGCCGACTGGGAGGCGCGCCTCGGAGCCGCGGGCGTCGCCATCGTGCACCGCACGCCCTACACCCTCTACGTCGCCGATCCGGAAGGGAACCGGGTGGGGCTCTCGCACTGGCCGGATGCCGCGCCGGCGCCCCGGCGGGCGCCGGACCGGGCGGAAGAAGGCTGAGCTTGCCGTCGGTGACCTTCAATCCCGCCGGCACGCGCGTCGCGTGCGCCGCGGGCGAATCGGTGTTCGAGGTCGCGCGGCGTGCGGGCATCGAGATCACCACCGCCTGCGTCGGCAAGGCGACCTGCGGCCTGTGCCGGGTGAAGATCGTGAAGGGCGAGGAGCACCTCTCGCCTTTCAACAACGCCGAGCGCAAGCACCTCGGCAACGTCTACTTCATCAACAAGCTTCGTCTCTCCTGCCAGGCGCGCGTCGGCGCGGGCGACGTCACGGTCGAGCTCCCGGCGCCGCGCGCAGGCTGAGCCTTCCGCCCAGGGATAGAAGCGCCACCTTACAAACGTGAAGGGGTGCGGGCGCGGGACGTTGGCGCTGGTGGCGGCGGTGCTTCTGACGCCCCTCGGGGCGCGCGCCGACGGTGCGTTTCCCAACGGCCAGGGCCTGCTCGTTCCCGCCGACCGGCCCGCCGAGATCGTCCTCGCCACCAACTTCGGGCTGGTGTCGACCGAGGACGGCGGGCGGACCTGGCTCTGGTCCTGCGAGCAGGCGGCGACCAGCTACGGGCACCTCTATCAGATGGGTCCGGCGCCGGCGCACCGGCTCTACGCGGTGGCGAACAGCAAGCTGGTCTTCTCCGACGACGGCGCCTGTGGCTGGCAGACGGCGGGGGGCGCGCTCGCCACCCAGCTCTGCGAGGACCTGTTCGTCGACCCGAACGATGGTGCGCGGGTCCTGGCCGCCGGCCTCGGCACCGGCGGCGTCAGCGCCGTCTACACGGTGCTGGAATCGGGCGACGGCGGCGCCACCTTCGACCGGACGCTCTATACAGGCGCCGCCGGCGATCTGGTGACCGGCCTCGAGATCGCGGCGTCCGATCCGATGACCATCGACGTCGCGCTCTCGGTCGGCGCCTCGGCCGCGCCGACGCTGGCGCGCTCGACCGACGGCGGCGCTACCTGGGCGCTGACCGATCTGACGGCCGCGCTCGGCGCCGGCCAGGTCCGGATCGTGGCGATCGATCCGACCAACGCCGACCGGGTCTTCCTGCGGGCCATGGGGGCGGCCGGCGACGTTCTGGCGATCGCCACCGACGGCGGCGCGACGGTCGCTGTCCCGCTCGCGATCGAGGCCGGGTCGCTGGTCGCGTTCGCGCGCACCGCCACCGGGGCGGTGCTGGCCGCCGGGACGTCGTACGGCGACGCGGTGCTGTACCGTTCGGTCGACGACGGCGCGACCTTCGCGCCGGTCGTCGGGGCGCCGCCCATCCTGGCGCTGGCCGCGCGCGCCGGGACCTTCTACGCCGCCACCGACACGACGCTGGTGCCGTTCGCCGAGGCGACCTCGACCGACGACGGAGCAACCTGGGCGCGCGGGATGGCGATCGCTGACATCGCGGCGATCGCTCCCTGCGTGATGGCGGCCTGCCAGAGCGACTGTACGGCACGGGCCGCGCAGCGGCAGTGGCCGGC
Organism: uncultured Pseudomonadota bacterium; assembly: GCA_963725905.1. Classification (GTDB taxonomy): domain Bacteria; phylum Myxococcota_A; class Polyangia; order Fen-1088; family Fen-1088; genus JADGRB01. Next base: position 182,333 of record CAVSAG010000001.1, read on the forward strand.
GGCCATGTGCGCGGCCGCGCCGCCGGCGGCCGATCCGCCCGATGCCGGCGTCGGCGTCGACGCAACGACCCCGGGCGCGGTCGTGGTCGCTCCGCCGCCGGACGCGGCCACTCCGCTCGATGCCGGTGACGTCCCGCGGCCGCACACGCCCGGCGGGTGCAGCTGCGCGGCGCTGCCCGCCGCACCGGGTGGGTGGGCGCCGCTGCTCGCGCTCTGGCCGCTTTGCCGCCGGCGTCGGCGAGGCTAGGGGGGCGTTGCCGTGAGGCAACGGTGGGCGAAGCGAACGTCCCCGATGCTTTGGCCCGACGACGTGCCGCCCGGAGGCGGCCTAGGTCCGGCGGACGCCGAGCGGCGTCCGGGATTCGCTCTCCTCCGCATCGGCGCCATCAGCGGCCTTGGCCGCCTGAGCGCCCAGTTGCTTGGTCTGCTGGTTGCTGGCCAGCGCCAGCGCGCTCGCCATCATGGCCTGCGTCTGCGCGGCCGTCGGCGCCGCGGCCGCCATCCCCAGATCGATTGGCACCGGAAAGACGATGGTCGACGAGGCCTCGCCCGCCACCTCGACCAGCGTCTGGTAGAGCCGCAGCTGCAGCGCGCCCGGGTTGCCGGCGATCATCTGCGCCGCCTGCGCCAGCTTGGCGGCCGCCTGTACCTCACCCTCGGCGGCGATCACCTTGGCCCGCCGCTCGCGCTCGGCCTCCGCCTGGCGCGCCATCGCCCGCTGCATCTCCTTGGGGAGCTGGATGTCCTTGATCTCGACCGCCGAGATCTCCACGCCCCACTGTTCGGTGCGGGTGTCGAGGATGGTCCGGATCTCGATGTTGATCTTGTCCCGGTGGGCGAGGATATCGTCGAGGTCCATTTTCCCCAGCACCGCGCGCAGCGTGGTGGAGGCGAGCTGGAGCGTGGCCGGCATGAAGTCCTCGACCTCCAGGATGGCGTGCGAGGGCGAGTTCACCGAGGCGTAGACGACGGCGTCGACGCTGATGGTGATGTTGTCGTGCGAGATGATGTCCTGTGGGGTGATCTGGATGGCGCGCGTGCGGGTGTCGACCACCCGCATCCGATCGATCCCGAACGGCAGGAGCAGGTTGAACCCCGGCGACGCCAGCGCCTTGCGCGCCCGGCCGAACCGGAAGACCACGCCGCGCTCGTACTCCTGCAGGATCTTGGTCCCGGTGAGCAGAAGCATCACCCCAGCCGCGACAGCCACCCCGAACGCGATTGTGAACATGAGGCCAAATCTAGCACCCGCGCCGCGGCGGGGGGGGCGTGGCGGCTCAGCGGTGGTTGGGGCCGGCCGGGGCGAAGTCGAGGCGCGCGCGGCCGCGGCGCCCGCCGAACAGGATGAGCAGCGCGAGCGACCAGGCGATGCCGACCGCCGCCCGCATCACGGGCATCATCACGATGGTCGCGCGCAGCGCGGTGGTCCGATCGTCGGGCGTCATCCCCTGCACCTGCATGCCACTTGAGAGCAGGAACTGCTGGAGCACGGGAACACCTTCACCCGCCAGCTGTCGGGCCAGCGCCACGGCGAACGGGATCCCCACGAGCTGACTGATGAGGCCAACCCATCCGGCCGTCAGGCCCAGCGGCCGCGCCTGACGATCGCGCATCAGGATCGCCGCCGCGACGTAGAGGGTGAGCAGGGAGACGACGACCGCGACCAGGGCGTCGATCTGGATGGCGCGCCGATGCTGTTCCGCCAGGGCGGCCCCCACCACCCGCAGCCGCTCGACCGCCTCGACCTGACCCGAGGCGCGCGCCACCTCCTCGAGCGTGCTCGCCGTGTCGGTCCTCGGATCACGCAGCACGGAGAGCTTCTCGATCAGGGTCAGCCCCGCGTAGACCAGCAGGGCCGAGGTCATCACGGTGAGCCAGATCGGCCGACGTGGGGTGGGCTGGGGTTCGGTCATCGCCAGGCGAACCATATGACGCCAGGCCGGACGTGACAAAGGCGGCCTTCTGGCCCAGAGTCGTCCGCCAAATGCATCTCCTGATCGACCTCTTCCACAAGGTCTACAACGTCCCCGGGCTCATCCGGATCGGCGGCCTGGCGGCGATGGCGGCCGTCGTGTTCGCTGAGACGGGCCTCCTGGTCGGGTTCTTCCTGCCGGGCGATTCGCTGCTGGTGACCGCCGGCGTTTTTTGCACCAGCGCCACGGGCGCGCAGCCGCTGCTCAACATCGTGACGCTCAACCTGGCGCTGATCGTGGCGGCCATCGTGGGCGACACCGTCGGCTACTGGATCGGCGCCAAGTCGGGGCCGAAGATCTTCACCCGCGAGAAGTCGCTGTTCTTCTCCCCCAAGCACCTGCTGCGCACCAAGGAGTTCTACGATCGGCACGGCGGCAAGACGATCATCATCGCGCGCTTCATGCCGATCGTGCGCACCTTCGCCCCGGTCGTCGCGGGCGTCGGGAAGATGAGCTACCGCCGCTTCCTCAGCTTCAACGTCGTCGGCGGCATCAGCTGGGTGCTGAGCATGACGTTGCTCGGGTTCTCGCTGGGGAAGATTCGTCCGCAGATCACCAAGGAGATCGACAAGCTGGTCATCGTGATCATCTTCGTCTCGCTGATCCCCGGCGCGATCGGCTATCTCAAGAACCGAAACAAGACGCCCCCGACGGCGTCGCTCGCCGCCTGATGGGCGCCAAGCCCGCGAGCAAGCCGGCGGCCAAGCCGGCGAGCAAGTCGACCGCCCCGGCCAAGGCGGCGCGGCCGGCACCCAAGGTCGCGTTCCCGAAGAAGGCGACGCCGCCGACCGACGCCGAGTTCGCCGCGCGCCTGCCGGCCGCCGTCGGCAAGCGCTTCGAAGCGGTGCGCGCCTATCTCGACAAGCAGGCGGCCACCGAGGACTTCTACTACTACGGCCCGCGCACCGGCTGGGCCTACCGCTATCTGCAGGGCGAGACCTCGCTCTGCTCGATCATGCTTCTCAAGGGGCGGCTCTACGGCATCGTCGCGCTCGATGCGGAGGCGCAGAAGAAGGTCGCCTGGGGGACGCTGACCGACGTCGGGAAGCACGCGCGCAAGGTCGCGCACGGCACGCCGGCCTTGCTCTGGCTCGACGTCCCGTTCGACGGTACGGGGGCGACCGACTTCAAGGCGCTCCTCAAAGCCAAGTTGGCTGAATAGCCGCCCGAGATCGCTCATCGCGGTCGATTGCCACGCAGTGCGCAAAAAACGAACGGACGGGATTTTTTTCTGCCTGCTTCCGCGCCAGTCGCTCGACCTCCCTCTGTCCCCACACCTTTGGGGGGCGACCCACAGAGGAGGAGCGTAATGAAACGACAGCTGCGATGGGTGAGTCTCGTCTCGCTGGGCGGTGCGATCGCGATCGGCGCCGTCGGCTGCTTGGGCGAGGAGTCCGACGACACCTCTGTCTCGATCGGCGCGGTGTCGCTGGGCGGCGCACTGCCGGGAACCAACGCCGCGCAGTTCTCGGCGGCCATGGCGAACTTCGGAGGCACCGAGACACAGCAGGACGGGCTCGGCCCGATCTTCAACGAGCGGAGCTGCTCGGCCTGCCACTCGGTCGGCGCGACCGGCGGCGCCGGGCAGAACATCGAGCGGCGCTACGGGACATTGACCAATGGGGTGTTCAACTCGCTGGCGTCGACGGGCGGCTCGCTGCGGCAGCTGTTCGGCATCGGCGGCTACAATCCAAGCCCCGGCGTCAACTGCCAGTCGGGCACCGACGCCAATCCGGCGCCGGGCGCCACCATCTTCGCGGGCCGTGTGACGACGCCGACCTTCGGCGCCGGCCTGGTCGAGCTGATTCCAGACTCCACCATCCAGGCGATCGCGGCCGCGCAGCCGAGCGCCATACGCGGCGTCGCGGCCTTCGACACCATCCACCTCACCGACGGTCCGTTCGTCCGCGGGCAGAGCCACGTCGCGCGGTTCGGCTGGAAGGCCGTCCACGCCAGCGTGACCGACTTCGCCGCCGACGCCTACCTCAACGAGATGGGCATTACCACCACCAGCTGCGATCACGGCACGGTGGTCACCGACTTCGCCACCGAGAACCGCGCCAACCGGGCCCCCACCAACGCCGTCATCAACGGCTGCCCAGATGACCTGGTTCCCGGCATCGACGACGACTTCGCCAAGGAGAACAACAACTGCGCGGGCGGTCTCACCGCCGTGCAGGACGACGTGGCGAACTTCGCCTTCTTCATGCGCAACACGGCCGCGCCGCCGCGGGCGATCGACAACAGCAACGGCCGCGGCCTCACGGAGTTCAACCGCGAGGGGTGCGCCGGCTGCCACGTGGGGACCACCTTCGCGGTTCGCATCAACGGCCAGAACGCCAGCTTCCAGCCCTTCTCCGACTTCCTCACGCACGACATGGGGTCGCTGGGCGACGGCATCGGCAACGACGGCGACTCGGTGGCGACGACCCGTCGGATGCGCACCGCACCGTTGTGGGGACTGCACTTCCGGAACGGCATTCTCCACGACGCTCGGACCTCGGACCGGTCCGTTGCCATCCAGGCGCACGCCGGCCAGGGCGCGGCGGCAGCGGCAGCCTTCAACTCGGCGACTTCGGCGCAGCGGAACGATCTGCTGCTCTTCCTGTCGTCCCTATGAGCCGGGCGCGAACCAAAGCGAGCTAGATCACAGAACGCGGGATCGCCCCGCGGTGCCGAATTTTGCGGCGCCGCGGGGCTTTTTTTTGCACAGCGTCCTCGACCCAGGCGGCTATTCTGGGGGCGTCCCGTGATCTTGTACCGTCTTGTAACGTCGCCCGCAGCCGGGACGTACTCATCAAAGGAGCGGCCGCCGGACATGAAGCACCCCGCGACGCGACGTTCATGAGCGACCATATTGCCGATCGCGCCGGGTTTCTGGCCGCGCTGCCCAGGAACGATCCGGAGCGAAGGCAGGCCGAGGAGCACGCGCATGCCTGCGTGCCTTGTCGCGAAGCGTTGGACGAGGGGGGGCGGCTGCTCACCTTGCTGCGCCGCGCGTTGCCGGCGACGCGGCGCGAGCCGGTCGCTCGCCCTTTGCCTGCCACGCGCGAAGCGCCCAGCGCCGCCGCGATCGCCCGCCAGCTCGTCTGGGCGACGAGCGGAGCGGTCGTGCTGGCCTGGCTATTTCAGCTGACCGTCGGGGGCGGCTTCCGGCTCGACCTCGACTGCGCGCTCGTGTCGCTCGCGGTGCTGGCGGTCTCGATCGGCTGCGTCACCGTGCTGCGGGGGAACCCCCGACTGGCCCTGGGGACGGTGGTCGTGACGTCGGGGCTGTTCGCCTATCTCGCCGGCTCGGCGGCGGGGCTCTCGGCCGGCATCGGGATCCGCTGTACTTTCCGCGAGCTGTGGGCTGCGGGGCTCACCTGGCTCTGCTTCTGGGCGGTGGGGCGCCGCGCCGGCGTCACCTTCGACCGATCGAAGACGATCGCGGTGGTGGCGGCCGGGGCGCTCGCGGCGCACGCCGGGCAACACCTGGCCTGCGCCGTTCCGCACTCGGACGCGCACCTGCTGGTCTTTCACTTCGGCGGCGTGCTGCTGGCGACGGCCGCGGCGGCCGTCGGAACGCGCCGCGCGCCGGCGCCTCTCGTCGCCGCCTGATCGCCGGGGCGTCTACCGGCCTCGGCCGCGCTAGCCTCGCTGAGCGAGAAACGGGCGGAGCGACTTTCTCAGCCGTTCATAGGCGCGTGAAGCGCGAACGCGCACCGCGCCCGGCGACGTGCCGAGCACGTCGGCGATCTCCTCGAAGGTCAGCTCCTCGTGCAGGTGGAGGTGCAGGACCGCCCGCTGCGATTCGGGCAGCGCGTTGACCGCGGCGCGCACCGCCTCGATGTCGCCGCTGGCGTTCGAATCGGGGGGCGGCGTCCGCTCGTCCGTTCGCTGTCGCTCCGCGTGCTCGAGCTCGAGCTCGCCGACGTGCGGGGGGAGGCGGTAGCGGCGCCGAAGCTCGTCGCGCCGGACACTCGCGGCGATGGTGAACAGCCAGGGCTTGAGCGGGCGATCGGGCAGGTAGGAGGCGCGCGCGCGGTGCAGCTTGAGAAACGTCGTCTGCGTCAGGTCCTCGGCGAGCGCCGGGTCGATGAACGAGCGCAGGAAGAACGCGCGCAGCTTGGGCGCCAGCAAGGCAAACAGCTGCCGGAAAGCGACGTCGTCGCCCCCGACATATCTGGCCATGAGCCTCTCTTCAGTCGTTGTTGCCGCTTGCGACATGCCAGCCGGCATGAGCCACCTCGACGAGCGTTCGTTGGAGCTACGCGTTCGGCCCCCTTCGAAGAAGCGATCGATTCCGCTCGGGCTCAAAGGCCCACCGTAGTACCGCCGCGGATCGGTCTGACAAAACCGCCGCCCCCGATCCCGGCGGATAGATCTAGCCCGCGCACGAGTTCGTTCACGCGCGCGAAAATGTTACAGGAAATCGCCCCTCCAGGTGGTGTAGCAGCTCGGAAAAATGAGCCGACCTCAGACGCGCGGCGCGTAACAGATCGGGCCGGATCGCGTACTTCCAAGAGCCCTCCGCGGCCCTCGCGCTTCGAATCGCGCCTGTCGTCGAGAGGTCCCCGAGAAGCCATCCAACCACGGTGGTGCGTGGTTGGGGGCGAGCGATTTTCGTCAATCAAATGCGTCGACCCCTGCCCAAAACGAGCGGAGACGAGATCAGCAACGTGCGGTCGGCCGTGCGGATCGTGCTGCGCCGGCTGGTCGGGCCCGAGGACCCCGAGTACGAGGACCTCGAACAGACCTCGATCGAGAACGTGCTGGTGACCTTCGAGCAGGGGAAGTTCCGCGGCGAGTGTCCCCAGGGGGGATGGGCCGCGGTGATCGCGCGCAACGTCGCGATCGATGCCATCCGCGCCCGCAGCCGGGAGCGTCAGCTGTTCGCGCGCGATCTCGGCGACCTGGTTGCCAGCGACGGTCTGCGTGCGCCCGCGGAGGCCAAAGCCGGCCCCGAGCACCTGACCGGCGTGCAGGAGCGGCTTTCGCGGGTCAAGAGCGCGCTGCTCGGCCTCGGGGTGCAGAAGGCGAATGTCGTCTTCCTGCATGACGTGCTGGGGCACCAGCTGGGCGATGTGGCGGAGATTCTCGGAATCACCGTGTCCGCCGCGCAGTCGCGCCTCGTGCGTGGCCGCCGCGAGATCATCGACCAGATCGACCACACCCCGCCGCCCCGGCCGGAATGAAAACCTCGAGCAGGGCGGTTGTCACGAAGACGCGGGGAGGCCCATCGAACCCTGTGCCCATGCTAAGTTAGGCGGCAATCCTGGGCGCCGCGTCGTCCGCCCGCACAGGAGGTCCCCATGTCGGCATTCGGAACGTTGACGCTTCTCATCGCGCTGGTCGTCGCGACCTACGCGGGCGTGACGTCGCTCATCGGCGCCCGGCGCCGCAACCGGCGGCTCATCGAGTCGGGTCGGGCGGGGGTCTACGCGCTCTGCGCCGTGCTGGGGCTCTCCTCGGTGGCGCTGCTCTACGCCTTCCTGACCCACGACTACTCGATCAAGTACGTCCATCACTACTCGGACGCGTCGTCGCCGCTCTTCTACCAGATCACCGCCTACTGGGGCGGGCTGGACGGGTCGATCCTCTGGTGGGTCTTCCTGCTGTCGGTCTTCTCGGCGGTGGCCGTCTACAGCAACCGCGACCGCCACCGCGAGCTGCTCCCGTACGTCGTGACGGTCCTGATGGCGATCGCCGACTTCTTTCTCTACGTCATCGTCTTCCACAAGAACCCGTTCGACAGCTACCTGACCGACATTCCGACAGTCGGAAAAGGGCTGAACCCGCTGCTGCAGAACGCCTACATGGTCACGCACCCGCCGTCGCTCTACACCGGGTTCGTGGGGATGAGCATCCCGTTCGCGTTCGGGATGGCGGCGCTCATCTCCGGGCAGCTCGACGACGCCTGGATCGCCTCGGTCCGCAAGTGGACGCTGGGGGCCTGGTTCTTCCTGTCGATGGGCCTGACGCTGGGGATGCTCTGGGCCTACGAGGAGCTCGGCTGGGGCGGCTTCTGGGGCTGGGACCCGGTCGAGAACGCCGGCTTTCTCCCCTGGCTGACCGCCACGGCGTTCCTGCACTCGATCATGATTCAAGAGCGGCGCGGGATGATGAAGATCTGGAACGTCACGCTCATCATCCTGACGTTCTTCCTGACCATCTTCGGGACCTTCATGACTCGCTCGGGGATCGTGCAGTCGGTGCACGCGTTCGGTCAGGACACCAAGCTGGCCTGGATCTTCACCATCTTCATGGCGATCACGCTGATCGTCAGCTTCGGGTTCGTCATCAAGCGGATGCCGGAGCTGCGCTCGCGCGCCACCCTGGACTCGTGGATGTCGCGCGAGGCGGCGTTCACGGTGAACAACTGGATCCTGCTGTTCGCGGCGTTCTTCATCCTGTTCGCCACCATGTTCCCGACGATCTCGGAGGCGGTGGCGCACGAGCGGATCACGGTCGGGCCGCCCTTCTTCAACAAGTGGATGGTGCCTATCGGTCTGGTGCTGCTTTTCCTGACCGGCGTCGGACCTCTCATCGCGTGGCGCAAGGCCACGGTCTCGCACCTGCGCTACCAGTTCTTCTGGCCCAGCCTGGCGGCGGCGGCGACGATCGCCGTCTGTCTGGCCGCCGGTCTCGGCGAGGCGCCGGCGGGCGTGATCTGCTTCGGCTTCTGCGCCTTCACGACGGCCACCATCACGCAGGAGTTCGCGCGCGGCGTGTCGGTGCGCAAGCGCAACACCGGCCAGGACGCGGTGTCGTCGCTCATGGGGATGGTCATCCGCGGCAAGCGGCGCTACGGCGGCTACATCGTGCACGTCGGCATCGTGCTGATGTTCATCGGCTTCGCCGGCACGGCCTACAAGAAGGAGATGGACGTCAAGCTGGTGCCGGGCGCCAACGCCACCATCGGCAAGTACACCGTCCACTTCGACCGCCTCGCGCACGAGGAGGATCGCCAGAAGGAGATGGTCACCGGCGAGGTGACGGCCTTCAAGAACGGCAAGATGATCGATCAGCTGCGGCCCGCGAAGTGGTTCTTCCACAACCACGAGAGCGAGCCGACCACCGAGGTGGCGATCCGGCGCGGCCCGACCGAGGATCTCTACATCACGCTCGGAAACTACGATCTCGCCGAGGGGAACGTGACGCTCAAGCTGGTCGTCAACCCGGTCGTCGACTGGATCTGGTTCGGCTTCATGCTGCTCGCGATCGGGACCGGCATCGCGCTTCTCCCCGAGTCCGTGCTCGAGCGGCTGACGGCCGGCGTGACGGTCCCGGCCGGGCGCGCGGCCGGCACCGCGGGGATGATGCTGTTGCTGGCGGCCGGGGCGGGCGGCGGCGTCTTGCTGCGGGCCCCGCCGGCGGCGGCGCAACAACTGCAACAGATGGAACAGGCGACGGCCGACGCGCCCGAGCCCGTCGGCGTCGACGAAAACTGGCTGGTCCGCAACATCATGTGCCAGTGCGGGAGCTGTCGGCACAGCCTGCTCGAGTGCGAGAGCGACGGATGCGGCCACGCCGTGCAGGATCGGATCGAGATCCGGCAGCTCCTCAACCAGGGGCGCACGCGCGATCAGGTGATCCAGTACTTCATCAAGAAGTACGGCGGCCAGGTGGCGCTGGCCTCGCCGATCGACAGCGGCTTCAACCGGCTGGCCTGGCTGTTCCCTTACAGCATCGGCCTGGTCGCGGCGGTCGGGCTCGGCTACGGCGCCTATCGGCTGACCAAGCGCGCCCCGGGGACGAAGGTGGCCACCGAGCCCCAGATCTCCGACGGAGAGCTCTCCGACAAGCTCGATGACGAGCTCCGCAATCTTGACTAGCAAGTCAGGGACCCTGGGAGGGTCCCCGAACCCTCCCGCGCGGAGCCCCGGCGAGGAGAGCTCTCCGGATGCTCACGCGATCGGGGCGGCCTCGGTGCGTCGACGGGTGCCGATCTGGATCCTCGGTCTGTCCGGGGTGGCCGTCGCCGTGCTCTACGCGCTCCTGGTGGAGAGGATGCACTTTGGCCCGCCGCTCGTTATGTTCGCGCTCGGGGGCATGACGCTGGCGCTCTCCGGCGCGGCGCTGGTGCGGATGATCGATCCGCTGACCGGCGCGGCGGCTGGCGGCCCGGCGGTGGCCCGCGGCGGGCGGCGGAAGCGCGAGCTCGATCGCGAGAAGCAGCTGGTGCTCAAGGCGATCAAGGAGGTCGAGCTCGACTACCAGATGCGCAAGGTCGCCGAGCGCGACTACCGCGAGATGGTCGAGCGCTACCGGACGCGCGCCATGCGCCTCATGAGCGAGCTCGAGGCGGGCGATGACTTCCGCGCCCTCATCGAGAAGGAGCTGGCCATGCGCCTCAAGCTGGAGGTGGGAAAGCCCGCCCCAGCTGCCGCGGCGCCGCCGGTCGCGGCGTCACCGCCGACCTGCGCCACCTGCTCGACAACCAACGACGCCGACGCGCAGTTCTGCAAAAAATGCGGAGCCAAGCTCGCCTCGTCCTGATCGCGGCGCTGGCGACTGTCGCTCGCCGCGGCGACCGTACGCGCTCAGCCCATGATGGCGGCGGGCGGCGGTGCCGGAATGCCCAACCTGCGCGAGATGGTCGGGCGGCCGCTCCCGGACAGCGGGATGCCGGCGGGGACGGTCAGCGTGCGGGTCGCGCGGCGGATGCCGGCGAACGGCGTCGCGGGCGTCGAGGTCAGCGCCGTCATCAAGAACGCGGGCGGCGACCTGCGAAAGCGGACGGAGAAGACGGACGCCGACGGGCGCGCGATGTTCGAGGGGATGAGCCCCGGCGACGAGTTCCACGCCGAGGTCGACCGTCGACGGCGAGCACCTCGCAGACCGAGACGTTCCCGCTGCCGTCGGTCGGCGGGCTGCGAACGATGCTGATCGCGGCGCTCGGCCCGGCTGGCGCGCCACCCGCGGGCGGTGAAGAAGCGCGGGCCGCCGGTGGCGGGGCGGCGTTCACGCTCGGCGCCACCGCGGGCGTGGCCGTCGCCGACAGCAGCCTGCCGGCCGGGCGGCTCGACGTGCGCCTCTTCGACGAGAGCGGCGCGCCGATCCCCAACCACCCGCTGCTGCTGGGGATGGTCGACAAGGCGAACAAGATCGACGTCCGCCACGGCAAGAGCGACGCCCAGGGGGTCGCGCACTTCGCCGACCTGCCCCGCGGCGAAGCGACCGGCTACGCGGCGGTCCTCGAGTGGCACGGCATGCGCCTCGGCACGGCCCCGTTCCCGATGCCGGAGACCGGCGGCGCGCGCGCCGAGATCCGGGCGCTCGGCCGCACCGGCGACCCGTCGGTGATGACGATCGGCGACGGGGGCCGCGTCATCATCCAGATGCACGAGGACAACCTGCAGTTCCTCGAGATGTTTCCGCTCGAGAACAGCTCGGACAAGATGTTCGACCCGGGGCCCGGCGCGCTGGAGATCCCGCTGCCCCAGGGGTTCATGGGGGCCGAGGCGCAGGAGAGCGATCGCAAGATCGACGTGCGGCAGAACCACGGCATGGCGGTGCACGGCGGTCTTCGCGCCCAAGCGCGCGACCGTGGGGACCACCGCCAAGAACGCCGGCAACGAAGTGGTGTTCGGTTTCGTGCTCCCCTACCATGGAGACACGCGCGCGTTCGCCCAGCCGATGCCGAACGGGATTGGACCGTTCACGTTGATCACCGAGCAGATCCCGGGGCTGACGGTCAGCGGGCCGGGAATCGGCGCGCGCCAGTAGCGCGAGCTCGGCGGGCGCAAGTACTGGGTCATGCCGGGCGACGCGATCGCCCCCGGCGGGGTCCTCGAGTTCACGATGAACGGCCTGCCGGCGACCGACTCGACCGGCCGCAACGTGGCCGGCGTGCTGGCGCTGTTGCTGGTCGGCGGCGCGATCGCCTTCGGCCGGCGGCCCAAGGCTGACGGCAAGGGCCCGAAGGACGAGGATGGGGCGAGCGAGCGGGAACGGCTGGTCGACCGCCGTGAGGAGACCTTCGCCGAGCTGGTGGCGCTGGAGCGCAAGGCGCGCGAGGGCGCGGGCGCGCCGCCGGCCGACGGGCGCAAGCAGCTGGTCGACACGCTCGAGCAGATCTACCGCGACCTGGCGGCGCTCGACGAACAACGCGCGGCATGACGGGCGCGGGCGCGGCGGCGTTGCGATTGTCGAGGGTCGGCAAGATCTACGACGGCCGGCGGGCGCTCGCCGACGTGAGCGCGACGTTCGAGCCCGGGCGCATCGCCGCCGTGCTGGGGCCGAACGGCGCCGGCAAGAGCACGCTGCTCGGCATCCTGTCGACGCTCGTCGCCCCCAGCGCGGGCGAGGTCCGCTGGGGCGACGAACCCTTGGGGCGCGGGTCGCTCGCTGCGCGCCCGCATCGGCTACGTCGGGCACGAGCCCGGGCTCTACGGCGATCTGACCGCGCAGCGAGAACCTGACGCTGTTCGCGTCGCTCTACGGCGTGCGCCGAGCCGGCGGCGCGGGCGGCGGCGCTGCTCGCGCGGGTGGGCCTCGGCGACGCGGCGGCCGACGCGCCGGCCCGCACCTTCTCGCGCGGGATGCTCGCAGCGCCTCGCGCTGGCGCGCGCGCTGGTGCACGACCCGGCGCTGCTGCTGTTCGACGAGCCGTCGGCGGCGCTCGATCCCGCCGGCGCCGACTGGCTGGCCGGCGAGCTCGCCGCCGAGCGCGACGGCCGGGCGCGTGGTCGTTCTGGTGACGCACGATCTGACGGCGGCGGCGGTCGCCGATCAGGTGGTCATCCTGCGCCGCGGGCGCGTCGTGTTCGACGAGACGCGCGCGGGCGGCTTCGGCGCCGGAGGCGGTGCGCGCCACCTACGACGCCAGGACGCGCGAAGCGCCCGTGAAGCGACCCGCGAGGCGCCGCGTGGCTAGCGCGCCGCCGCCGGGGTTCCTGCGCGCAGGCGCTGCGCATCGCGCGCAAGGACCTGGCGATCGAGTGGCGGAGCCGCGAGGTGCTGGCGACGATGACCTTCCTGGCCGTCGTCGTGGTGCTGATCTTCAGCTTCGCCTTCGTCATCGAGGGGACGCGCCCGCCGGCCCCGGTCGTCGCCGGCATCATCTGGGTGGCGCTGGTCGTCTCGGGGACCGTCGGCCTCGGGCGCACGTTCGACCGCGAGCGCGACGGCGAGGCGATCCGCTCGCTGCTGCTGACGCCGACGCCGCGCGCCGCGATCTACCTCGGCAAGCTGATGGCGACGGTCGCGCTGATGGCCATCACCGAGACGGTGCTGACCGCGCTCTCGGGCCTCCTCTTCTCGGCGTCGCTGGGGCCCGTGCTCGGGCGTGTCGTGCTGCTGCTGGCGCTCGGCACCGTCGGCTTCGCCGCCGCCGGCTGCGTCTTCTCCGCCGCGCTGCTGCGCGCGCGCGGCCGCGACGCGCTGCTCGCCACGCTGCTCTACCCGATCATCGTCCCCATCGTCATCGCGGGCGCGCGCGGAACGACCCAGCTCATCGATCCGATCTCGCCCGACTTCGACGGCGCGGTCTTCTGGACCCAGTTCCTGGTTGCCGTCGACATCCTGTTCGTGACGGCCGGCCTCTGGGCGTTCGAGCCGATCGTCGGCGGCGACTGACGCCCGGGTGGCGTCGGCGGGCGCCCGGCGGTCGGCATCCAGCCCCTGAATGTTTTTTGTGACCGACTGTGTCCGCTCACTCGCACTAACCAGGCAATGAGGCATTTCGCTTCCGGATCCGCGGCGGGCGCGGGTTCTGGCGGGCAGGAGGATCGACGATGAACCTAAAGGCGATGGCGACGGTTTCGCTGGCCGGGCTGGCGGTTGCGGCCGCGGGGTGTGGCGGTCCGGCAGATCCGCCCGTGGCGACCAACGTTCGCTATGCCTCGGACGGCACGCTGGTGGTGTTCGCGGGCTCGGAGATCGACAGCTACGGCCCCGACCTCACCCGGAAGGCCCACATCCCCATCGTTTCAGCCGACGGGGCTCTCTTCAGCCTGTCCGACGACGGTTCGGTCGCCGCCGTGGGCTCCTCGCAGGTGGCGGGCCGGGTGGGGTTGTTGGATCTCTCGGGATCGCGGGGGCCGACGATGACCGCTCTGGGCCAGTCGCCCGCCGGTCCGTACGGCTACGCGCCCCAAGGTCTGACGCTCTCGCCCCACGGGGACCTTCTGTTCGTGGTCGCGGGCGTCGGCGGCCAGGATACGAGTGGGATGTTCGACACGTCCACCGGCGCGCGACTGTGGACCATCGAAGCAGCCTACGGGGTGAGGGCATTCTTCTCACCCGACGAGAGCACGCTGTACGTGCTGGGCGCGAGCCCCGTGTACGGGGGCGGTCTGCAGGGGTTCGACAGCCGGACCGGGAAGATCGGCTTGAACGCGCCGCTGGCCGACTCAGTGCAAGCTTTCGGCGGGATCTCCGACCCGGATACGCTCATTGGCGTGGCCGTGTCGCAGTGTCCTGATTCGCATGATGAGTGTTCGGAGATCGATTCTCTCTCGACGGCCGATGGGAGCGTGACCAGCCAGGTCTTGCTGCCCGCGGATACCGAGTACACGGGTAACTCCAATCCCCCCGCGTTCCGTTGCGCGACGACCGTCGGCTTGTGCGTCCTGCCCGCTGTAGAGTACGACCCGACGTTCACCAGCATCATCGCGAATCCGATCCAGGTCTGGTCGCTGGATGGGACGCTCGTCCAGAGCATCGACCAGGGCGGTGAAGACGTCACCATCTCGCCGGACGGGCAGAACGTGGCGGCCGTCGTCGATGGAGACGTTGAGGTCTACAGGGTCAGCGACGGGTCACAGGTCAAGCTTCTGCCCTACCGCAACCAGATTATGTGACGGTGGGCGGCGGCATCGACTTTCCCAGCTCCGTGACCGCGCCAGAACGGGCAAATCCGCCGCTCGAGTGATTTGTTCGCACCGGGCTTCCGGATCTGACCCGGTTGCGTGTTACTAGCCAGTGGCGATGACCGACGCGGACGTGGCGCAGGCGTATCGGGACTACGCGGGCGTCGTCTACGTGCGCGGCCTGCGCATCCTCCGGGATAGCGAGGCCGCGCGTGACGTGACGCAGGAGGTGTTCGTGCGCTGCTTCGGTCACCGCCCATCCGTGCCTTCGGGGCGTGACCTGCTGGCCTGGCTCTATCGGGTTACGACCAACCTGTGCCTCAACGTACTCCGCGACGGAAAGCTGCGCGGTCGTGCCGATCGTGACGCGGCCCGCTGGTCGCCGTCGGCGGTCGCGCCGGAAGGGCCGTCGCGCCGCGCGCTCGTGGACCTGGTCGCCGGGCTCGACGCGCGTACGCAGGCCATCGTCATCTATGTCCACCTCGACGGCATGACCCAGGCCGAAGCCGCGGAGATCGCGGGTGTGACGGATCGGACGGTGCGCAACTGCCTGGCGCGATTCGAGGTCCATGCGCGCGCACGGCTGGGTGCCGAGGCGAAGCCAATTCTCGCAAAGGAGCTGTCATGAACGGCTGTCCGTCGGAATTTGCCCTCGACGATCGCCAGATCCACGGCCGCGCCGCGCCGGGGGCCGAGGCTCACATTCAAGGCTGCGCATCATGCCGGGCGCGAATCGCGGCGCGCCTCGCCCAGGTGGCCGAGTTCGAGGCGGCGCTGGCGGCGCCGACCTGGACGCGGATTGCCGCGGAGGCGGGCGCACGGCGGCGCCGCTGGCGGCGGGCGTTCCCCCTGGCCCTGCTGGGGACGGCGACCGCGGCGCTGCTGCTGTTCGTCGCCCCGCGGCGGCCCCCGGCGCTGTCCGGGCCCACGCCCAAAGGGAGCGCGCCGGCGGAGATCATCTGCCGGCGCGGTGACCGGACGTTCGTGGTCGGAGCGGGCGATGAGGTCGCGCCGGGCGACGCGCTTCGCTTCCTGCCGCTGCCGATCTGGCCCGAGGCGAGGTTCGTCCAGGTGGGGAGCGTCGACGGCACCGGCGCGTACGCGCCGTTTTATCCCCCCAGCGACGACGGCGTGAGCGTCGCGCTGCCGGCCCGGGGCGCGCCGCTCGACGGCAGCATCCGCCTCGACGGCGCGCCTGGCCCGGAACGGCTGTTCGTCGTGCTGTCGGCGACACCTCTCGTTGCTCGCGAGGTCGGGCGCGTCGCGCTGGCGCACGCGGCGCGCGGCGAGCGCGTCGACCGGATTGCCGGCGCGCCCGTGGTGAGCGCCTGGATCGTTCTTCCCAAGCGCGGAGGCACGCCCGGGGCGCCCTAGCCATGCTTCCTTTGGCTCTCATCCTGGCCGCTCAATTGGGCGCCGCGCCGCCGAGCGCGCGGGTGGCGATCGTCGCCTCCGCCGGCGCGGCCGACGGACAGCCGTCGCTTCGCTACGCCGACCGCGACGCCGATCGAATGGAGGCGGTGCTGCGCGATCTGGGCGGCTTCGACCGGATCGAACGGCTGAGCGATCCGCGGCCGCAAGCGCTGCGGGCGGCGCTCGATCGGGTCGAGCAGGCGGCGGCGCGCGATCCGGCTTTGCAGCTGGTCTTCTACTACTCGGGCCACGCCGACGAGCACGGCCTGCTGGTCGGGTCGGAGCGCTTCCCGTTCGACGAGCTGCGGGCGCGCCTCGAGGGCTCGCGCGCGGCCGTGCGCGTCGCGCTCATCGACGCCTGCTACGCCGGCGCGATGGTCCAGGCCAAGGGCGGCAAGCCGGCGCCCGGATACGCGCTCGATGTCGTGGCGCCGACTCGCGTGCACGGCGCCGCCATCATCGCGGCGGGAACGGCCAGCGAGCTGGCGCAAGAGTCGGGTGACATCGAGGGATCGTACTTCACGCATCACCTCCTGTCGGCGTTGCGCGGCGCCGGCGACCGGGACGGCGACGGGGTGGTGACGCTGGCAGAGACGTATCAATATGCCTACAGCCACACGCTGGCCGCGACGCTGCCGAGCGTGTTCGGCCCGCAGCATCCGTCTTACGACTATCGCCTGGCCGGCACCGGCGAGCTGCCGATGACGCGGCTCGGACGGGGGCGCCAGGCGCTGACCTTCCCGCCGGGCGACGGGCGCAGCTACCTCGTCAGCACCAGCGGCGACGAGGTGGTCGCCGAGGTGACCGCGCAGCCTCAGGCGCGCGTCCGCCTGGTGTTGCCGGGTGGCCGCTACCGGGTGGCGGCGCGGCAGGAGCGCCGGGCCTGGCTGGCCGAGGTCAAGCTGCCGGCCGACGGCGGCGACGTGGCCGTCGAGTCGTCGGGTTTCCGTGAGGTGGCGCCCGAGCTGGCGTTCGCCAAGGGGGGCCACCCATTCTTGCGCAACGAAGCCTCGCTAGACGTTGCAATCACCGGCCTCGGGCCGGGGGCGATCAACGGCACGCTGGAAGTCGGCGGCGGCTATTTCCGGCGCTGGCGCTCGTGGTCGATCGGGCCGCATCTCAGCTTCGGCGAGCACGACGGGGCGATCTCCGGCGTGCCGTACGCGCTCGCGCGCTGGACCGCCAGCCTGTTCGCGCTACGGCGGCTGTCGGTCGGCGCGTCCGACATCTCCGTCGGGATGGCGACCGGAATCGCCCTCATCCAGGAGCGCATCGACGCCGACCCCGCACGATCGGGCTGGGCCCCCACGGCCGCGGCGCTGCTGGCCGTCGATCTGCCCGTCACGCGCTGGCTCGCCCTGCGGATGCTCTGGAGCCTCGGGGGCGAGCTTATGCGTGTCGACAATCAATTACAGCTGACGCCCGAGATCGGCGCCAGCCTCGGTCCGGTGTTTCGCCAATGAGGCGCGCCATTTCCGGATCGGGCCACCTTCCGGGTTTGAAGAGGCGAGAGGACGCGATGAAAAAGAAAATTCTCGGGGCCGTCACGTTGGCAGTTGTGGCCGTCGGCTGTGGAAACCTGAACGACGTGAACACGGCGCTCTTCGTCCGTTACACGCCCGACGGCCACCTGGTCGTGTTCGCCGGTGACACGATCGACGTCTACACCGCGGACCTGGCGAAGCGGGAGATCAGCCTCCCGGTCGACAGGCCCTCCGCCGCTCTCTCGGGGTACACCGATCTCTTCAGCCTGTCCGACGACGGGTCGGCCGCGGCCGTCATCTATCCGAACACCGACCACACGTTCGCGGACGTCTTCAGCCTCTCGACCCTGACGATGACGTCGATCGATCTGGGACCGCCGCCGCCCGGACAGTACAACTACGCTCCCGAGGATCTGGCGTTGTCACCCCAGGGCGATTTGTTGTTCGTGATGGGTGGGATCGACGGTGCTTACAGCAACACGGGGATGTTCAACGCGTTCAGCGGGGATCGCCTCTGGACCGGTGACTGGGCGATCATGCCGATCTTCTCGCCTGACGAAAGCACACTCTACGTGAGCGGCAACCACGGGGCCGACCTTCAAGGGCTCGACAGCCGGACCGGCGCCGTGACCTTGGACGCGCCGCTCTTGGGCTCGCTCGAGCGTCTCGGCATGATGCCCGACGCGAGCACCCTCATCGGGCTGACCGGCTTCGGCCCGACGCCCTGCACGGTGACCGACCCTTGCGGGCCGGCGATCGAGCTCTTCTCGACGGCGGACGGAAGCGTCGCGCGAGAGTTTCCGTTGGTCGCGAACACCGAGCTGACCGGCAACGAGCCGCTGGGCCTCCCGGTGTTCCGTTGTTCGACGGCGGCCGGACTCTGCGTGGTCGGCGTCGTCCCCTACGATCCATTGACCCGCGTCGCATCCGAGACGAGCCAGGTGCAGGTCTGGTCGACGAATGGAACGCTCGTGCAGTCGATCGACACGCCCTTTGCCGACGCCGCCGTCTCTCCCGACGGGCAGTACGTGGCGGTCGCGCTGGGCAGCGGCGACGCCGCGGTCTACCGGGTCAGCGATGGTTCGCTGGTTCGCACCCACCACTACGGCGGCGGCCCCTTCTAGGGGTAGGGGCCGCCGGCTCTCGTCGCCTCGACGCGCGCGATCGAATAGCGCTTACTTCAGCGCGGCGAGCGCGTCGACTTCCCCGGCACCGTAGAAGCTGTTGTAAAACGCCGGGCCCTTGCAGGTGGCCGGCTGTCCGGTCGCGCCGGGGTCATAGGGGCTGGGCGGGCAGGCGATTGGGTTCGCGGCGAGGCTCAGCTTCACGAGCAGCGCGTCCGGCGACAGCTTGCCGAACTTGCTGATCACCAGCGCAGCCACACCCGTGACGTGGGGCGCGGCGGCCGACGTCCCCTGGAAGTACGCGTAGGTCGCGCAGGGGCCCTTGGAGCAGTCCTGCACCTGTCCGTCGTAACCGGCAGCGCCCTGGTAGAAGAGGCTGCCGGCAGGCATCGGCGCGAGCACCTGACCGGAGGCGGCGGTGTCCGTGACCAGCGGATCGGGGATCAGGCTGTCGCCGCCCGGTCCGGCCACGTCGACCGCGCCCAGCCCGTAGTCGGAGTACCAGGCGAGCTGCTGCGTGACGCCGACCGCGCTCACGCCGATGACCTTGGGGAGCGAAACGGGCAGCACCTTGCAGTTGACGCCGTTGCCAGAGCCGGGAAGGTTCGCGAGGTCGAGGAAGAAGTTCCCGCTGGCCGCGATGACGGTGATCTTCTTGGCGGCCGCCTTGAGGATCGCGGTGCGGACGATCTGGACGATGGCCGCGCGATCGGGCTCGTTGCTGCAGAAGATGTCGTCGAACGGGGCGGTGAAGGGGTCGACGGTGAGGCTTGCGTTGATGAGATCGAAGTTGTGGCCGATCGCCCAGTCGATGCCGCACACGACGGCGTCCGGAAAGACCAGGCCGGCGTTCGGGTCGCTGAGGTCGTCGATGGCGACCTTGACCATGCCGATCTTGGCGCCCGGGGCCACGCCCACGGTGCCGACGCCGTTCTGGGGCGCGACGATCGTCCCCGAGGTGGCGGTCCCGTGGCCGATGATGTCGTTCGACCAGACGGCCTGCGAGGTGTTGGGGACGCCGCCCAGGCAGGAGACGCTGGCGGCGGCGTTCACCTGACCGGCCAGGTCCGGGTGGGTGATGTCGACGCCCGAGTCGAGCTCGCCGACCAGCACCGACTTGCCGCTCGCGATGGCGCGCGCCTGGGGAGCGTGAATCTGATCCATGTCCCACTGCCGGAACGACAGCGGATCCCCCTTCGACGCCGGGGGCTTGCCCGGATGGTGCGGCTTGCCCGCGGCGGCCATCGGCGTGAGCTGGCTGTGCACCGCCGAGACGGCACCCACGACCTCGACGCCGGCGGTCGCCCGCAGCGCGGTCGCGAACGACGGGCTCGACGAGCGGGCCAGCACCGCCCCCACGTTCACGTAGCGGGCGGCGATGGTGCCGCCGGCACTGGCGACGATCGCATTCGCGTTGCTGGGGATGGAGCCGCCGGTAAAGGCGACGAGGTACGACTGGCTGGATGGACTCGACGTCAGCGCGCTGGTCGTCTCCGTGACGGGATCAGAGGATCCGTCGCCGCAGCCGGCCTGCGAGAACCCGACGAACACGACAACCAACAACGACGACAACCGGATCGGATTACACATGATGGTCTCCTCGAACGTTAAGGGGGATTGGAGGGTACACGAGGCGCACACCGCGTCGAGAAACTAGTTCAGAAAAAGTTGGCGCGCGGATTGCGCCGGTGGTTGCTTGCGCGTTGGCAACGACTGGTCCAGGGCGCTGTCGGCCCGGCTCCGAGCGCAGTTCCTTCGCTGGACGTGATAACGTCGCCGGCGAAGCCAGCAATGACAGGGCCAAGTTCGCGAGGTCGACGTGACGTTCACTGGCTGGCGCTGATCACGCTCGGCGCGGTCGCGGGTGTTGTCGCTTGCTCCGCGAGCGGCGGAGCGGCAGTCGACGCCGGCGGCGGTTCCGGCGGCAGCGTGGGCGCCGCCGGGGCCCACGGGACCGGCGGCGGCGTTGGCAGCGCAGGTGCGTCGGGCACCTCGGGCACCAACGGCGGCACGGGTGGCGGCGCAGGCGGCGCGGCGGGGGCCAAGGGTGGCGCGGGCGGCGCGGCTGGCTCGACCGGCGGCGCCGGGGCCAAGGGCGGGGCCGGCGGCAAGGCAGGTGGCGCTGGGACCCAGGGGGCCGGAGGATCGGCGGGCACGGGTGGTTCAGCCCGCGACGCCGGCGCGGTGGGGAGCGGCGGCTCGCACACCGACGGCGCCATCACCGATCGCCCAGGGGCAGTCGATGCGGCGGCGTACGACCCCTGTCCGTCGAGCGGCAACTGCAAGGTCATGCCGTTCGGTGACTCGATCACCGCGGGCGACAGCAACATCACGCTCCCCACCAACTACATGGGGGCCGACTACAGCCACGAGGGGGGCTACCGGATCGAGCTCTTCGCGCGGGCGCACGCCGACGGCAAGCGGATGACGTTCGTCGGCTCGGTGTCGAGCGGCCCCACCACCGTCGGCGGCGCGACCTTCCCGCGGATGAACGAGGGGCACGGCGGGTACACTATCGACAACGAGATCGTGGCCGGCAACGACGCGGCCTCGCGCACCGGGATCTCGCCGCTGCTCGATCCGCCCGCCTCGGTCGTCACCACCTACCAGCCGGACATCATCCTGCTCTTGATCGGCATCAACGATCTCCAGCACAACTTCGACGTCACCGACGCGCCGAATCGCCTCGGCGCGCTGCTCGACAAGATCTACACGCAGGACGCCCACGTGCTGGTGATGGTCGGGACGCTCCTACCGACGGGGACGGCGGTGGCGCCCGACGTGGGCACCGAGCTCAATCCCTCGGTTGACGCCTTCAACAAGACGCTGGTGAATATCGTCGCCACGCGCGCTGCCGCCGGCCACCACGTGGCGCTGGTCGACCTGCACACGCCGTTCGCCAACACCGCGAACTACGCGACGACGCTGCTCAGCGACAACATCCACCCCAGCGCCGCCGGCTACTTCCTGCTCGGCGACACCTGGTACGCCGCCATCCGCCCGCTGCTCCCCTGAAGCGCCTGGCGCCCGGCTAGCGCTGGGCTCTCACACATCTCCGGCGGCACCAACATCCGCGCAATCAAGGTCGAGCCGTCCGCGCGCCGACGCGCCCAACCCATCGGCGTCCCGGCGCAGACGACCGCAGCTCCGCGGAATCAAGTCACGAGAGCTCCGCGGTCCCAACGGAATCGCAGTCGCCGCGACGATTCGGCCTCACACCACGCAACCGGCCGCGGTCCGCGCCCGACAACGGGACATGCGCGGAATCAAGACGGTGCGACGGCGTCAGCTCAACTTGCCCCTCGGGGCGCCACGCACCTGGGGTGGCGCTCGCAAGGGCGCCGGGCGGAAACCGCGCGGCCGTCCCTCGATGCCCCACGACACGCGGCCGAGGGTCGATCCGCGATACCCGGTGCAGGTCACGATTCGCGCGACGCCGGGGCTGCCGTCGCTCCGCTCGCCCCGCGTGTTCGGGGCGCTCCGGCGCGCAATCGCACGGGCGTCGGTCGACCGGTTCCGGGTGATTCACTTCTCGATCCAGCAGGACCACGGCCACTTCATCGTCGAGGGGGACGAAGCCCGGCGGGCCCGCGGGGGTATGCATGGGCTGGCGATTCGGTTGGCGCTGGCGGTCAACCGCGCCCTCGGGCGCAAGGGGCGGGTCGTCGGCGACCGCTACCACGCGCGCCCGCTGACCACGCCGCGCCAGATGCGGACCAGCATGGTTTACGTGCTGCTCAACTTCCGCAAGCACCTCCGGGCGCCCGCGTGCATCGACCCGCGCAGCTCGGGGCCGCATTTTTCGGGGTGGCGGCGCGGGCCCGCGAGCGCCGACGCGAGCACCGACGCAATCATCGGCGCTCCTTCGGCAACGGCGCCGCCGGTCACCTGGATGGCGCGCGTCGGATGGAGGCGCGCCGGCGGTCCGTTGCGGGTCGACGAGCACCCCGCCTCGGCGCCGCGCGCGCACCCAACTTGAATCCGCGGATCTTGCCCTGCGCGGGCCGCGGCTGCTTGAATCCGCGGATGTTGCCCGTGCGGGCCGCGGCCACTTGAATCTGCGGATGTTTGCGTCCCGAAGATGTGACGAATCGTGAGAGCGCCCGGCTAGCGCCGGTTGGCAATCATCGTCGCCAGGCGCCCGAGCGCGGCGTCGAGGCTCTCTTGCGCGGGGCCGAAGGAGAAGCGGACGTGGCGGCGGAAGCGGGACTCGCGCTGGTGTCGGCGCTTGCCGGGGTTGACGTCGAAGAACTCGCCGGGGACGGTGATGACCTGGTGCTCGAGCGCGGCGCGGAAAAAGCCCATGCCGTCGTCGAGCGGCGGCGGCAGCTTGTCGACGCGACCCCACACGTAGAAGGTCCCGTCGGGGGCGCGATCGGTCTCGATCCCCAGCTTGGCCAGCCCGGCGAGCAGGCGCTCGCGCTTGGCGCCGAAGCTCGCGTGGATGGCGTTGGTCTCGGCGACGACGTGCGCGTCCTCGAGCAGCGGGATCGCGGCGCGCTGCAGCGGTTTCGAGCCGCCGCCGTCGAGGAACGACCCGGCGCTGGCGACCGCCTCGATCACGGGACGCGGGCCGATCGTCCAGGTCGTTCGCCAGCCGGGGTAGCGCCAGTTCTTGGTCAGGCCGTCGAACAGGATCACCGGATCGCGGTCGACGTCCTCGACGTAGCGGGCCGCGCTCTCGACGGGCAGGCGCCCGGGCGGTCCGGTCCAGACGTAGTGTGAGTAGAACTCGTCGAGCAAGAGCGCGCAGTCGAGCTCGCGCGCCAGCGCCACCCACTGCGCGAGCTCGTCTCCCTGAACCAGCTTGCCGGTCGGGTTGCAGGGGTTCGACAGCAGCAGCGCGCCGAGGCCGCGCCCGTGCACCTCGCGCCGCAGATCGTCGACGGTGAAGGCGTAGCCGCGCTCCCCCTCGAGCAGGATCGGGATCGGGGTGAACGCCTTGAAGATGTCGAGCAGCTCTTCGTAGGCGGTGTAGTCGGGCAGGAAGTGCCCCAGGTTGACGTGCCCCAGGCTGGCCGCGGCGCGCGTGAGCGCCATGCGCCCGCCGCCCGAGACGCTGACGTTCTCGGCGCTGTACTGCGACGGCATCCCGCGCCGGTAGAGGCGGTTGTAGAGGCCGGCGATCGCCTCGCGCAGCTCCCAGATGCCGGGGATCGGCGCGTACTCCTGATCGTCGACGTCGATCGTCACCGCTTCGACCCGCGGGGGCGCGCCGGGGAGGGGGCCGGTCTCGGGCTGCCCCTGACCGAGGTTCGACCAGGCGGGATCGTTTGGCCGGAAGCCGCGCTTGGCCGCCTCGGTGGTGACGTAGATGACCCCCGTGCGCGGGACCGACCGGAAGGCCGACAGTGTTCCGTCGTCGGACACGACTACCGCCTGCGGACGCGCCGCGGTTCTGGCGGCCGGCGCGCGAGCGAGAGGAGGGCCAGCAGAAGGAGGCCGGTGGCCGCCGACGGGAGATCGGGCGTCCCGACGCCGCAGCTGCAACCGCCGATCGGCGTGTCGGTCGAGCTGCGCGCCGCCGGTCCCGGTCGTGCCGCCCGAGCCGGCGCCTCCGGTGCCCGTCGTGCCGCTGGCGCCGCCCGTCCCAGGCGTGCCACCGTTGCCCGTCGTGCCGCCCGAGGAAGCTCCGCCGGCGCCCGTCGCGCCGCCCGTTCCGGTGACCATGGTGCCGCCGGTGCCCGAGCCGCCGGCGCCCGCCGTACCGCCCGTGCCGGTCGCGCCGCCGGTGGCCGGGGCGCCGCCCGCTGCCGGTCGGTGCCGCCGCCCGCCGTCGCACGAGCCGGCGGGCGCAGTCGCCACGTAGTCGCCGCTGCAGGTCGTGCCGCTGCCGACCGGGATGTTGTAAGCGCCCGTCGTCGGGTAGGTCACGCGGCCGCCCGAGGCGTCGCGGGCCAGGATCCAGTAGGTGTGGCATCCGGCCGCCAGCGTCGCCGTCGCCTTGTAGGTCGCGTTCAACTTGTCGGTCCCGAGCTCGAGGCTCATCGCCGTGCAGGTGCCGTCGAGGACGACGTTGATCGACCCGGGCGTCCCCAGCGACGTGTCGGCCCAGGTCGCGTAGAAGGTGAAGGTCCCCGCGTTGCCGCTGGTCGGGGTCACCGCCGCGGTCGGCATCTTGGGGATGGTCGCCCCCTTGATGTTGCCCGAGTCCGAGACGTCGAACGGCGAGTAGCACTCCTTGGTTCCGGTGGCGTGGCCGTAGCCCATCGTGTTCGAGGTGATCCCCTGGTCGGTCAGGTTGGTGCGGTGGCCGTCGGAGCCGGCCGCCTCGTCCATCCAGCCGTCGACGGTCGCCATCGGGTCCTTGTAGCCGGCGGCCGCGACCTCGCCGGTGATGCTGATGCCGGCGCCCGAGGTGAAGTAGCCGACGCGCGTGTTCCAGGCGGTGCCGCAGCTGTTCTCGGCCGCCACCTGGGCGCACATTGCGCAGGTGGACGGGATCGGCGTGGCGCAGGCGCAGGCCGGATCGCCGCTGCAGCCGCTGGTCGCCACGTCGGTGTTCAGCGTGCAGGGCGAGCTGTGCATCAGCGTGACGTCGCCGATCTCGAGGGTGGTGGCGTGGAAGCGCGCCGACTGATTGAGCGCCAGCGACCAGATGACTGGCGGGCGGGCCGGATAGATCGTCGACTGGGGGCCCTTCACCGTCGCGGGATCGGAACGGGCGCGGTTGATCGCCATCAGGCCCAGCCGCTCGAACGCCGAGGGGAATCCGTTCGTCGGCTCGCCGATGGCCCCCTGGACCTCGGTGACCGGCTCGCTGACCGGGGAGAGGCAGCCGCCCGCGAGCACCAGACAGAAGACCAAGCGCCGCATCCGCCGAAGCTTATCACCTGCGGAGCCGAGCTCCGTCCAGGCGCGAATTCGTCATCCGAAGACGCGCCTCGCCGTGTTTTCGGGGTACTATTCCGGCCATGCGATCCCTGGGGATCGGGTTCGTCGCCGTCGCGGCGGCCGCCGTCGTCGGGTTCTTGATCGTCCCGTCGCTGATCGTGGGCGCGCCGCTCGAGCCGGTGATGGGCTTCGTCCAGAAGATTTTCTACTTCCACGTCCCCTGCGCGACGATGCTGTTTCTGTCGACGTTCGTCTGCGCGGGCGGCAGCGTCGCCTACCTGTTCAAGGGCTCGGAGGCGGGCGACCGGCTGGCCGCCTCGGCGGGCGAGCTGGCGGTGCTGTTCGGCGCCTGCACGCTGGTCACCGGGCCGCTCTGGGGGCGCAAGGCCTGGGGGGTCTGGTGGCAGTGGGACGCGCGGCTCACGAGCTCGCTGCTGCTCGAGCTGGTCATGATCGCCTACCTGCTGGCGCGACGGTACGCCGGGCCGGCGGGGCGCAAGCTGTCGGCGGCGCTGGCGCTGTTCGCGGCGATCGACGTGCCGCTGGTCTACAAGAGCGTCGACATCTGGCGGACGGTCCACCCGCGTACGACGGTGGTCCCCACGCTGGACCCGCGCATGCGACCCGCGTTCTGGAGCGCCTTCGCGCTCATGCTGCTGGTCTGGTCGCTGCTGCTCGCGCTGCGCCTGCGGCTCGAGAACGCGCGCGCCGAGGTGGCGGCGCTCGCGCTCGACGTCGAGGACGTGCTGGAGGTTGCTTCATGAGACTAAAGGTCCGTGCTTCACGTGCCCTGGCCCTGGTAGCCGGCGCCCTCTGCTGGTTCGCGCCGGCGTTCGCCGCCGCGCAGGAGTTCGAGAAGGTGAGCGGCGCCGTGCGCGAGGAGCTGCCAGCGGGGCGCTTCGTGGCGGCCGCCTACGGCTTCATCTGGATCGCGGTGGTGGTGTACGTCGTGTCGATCGCGCGGGGCCTCGGGCGCGTGCGCAAGGAGCTCGGCGACCTCAAGAGCAAGATCGATCGCGCGGGCCCGCGTCCATGATCCTGGTCCTCGGCATCGGCGTCCCGCCGTCGTCGCACTTCATCTACATCCCGATCATCTTCACCCTGGGGATCGTGATCGGCTTCGTCCTGGGGGCCAAGGCGACGCGCGACGCGCTCGCGCTCGAGGCGCGCAAGGCGGCCGAGCGCGAGGAGCGCAAGGCTCGCGGGCCGCTGCGGCAGTGGGCGGCGCGGCGACCATCGCGCCCGGGGGCGGGGCCGAAACGCCGAAATAGCGATATCCTTCCGGCCATGCCCAACTTCGACCTCTCCGACGAGGAAAAGCAGCTCAGCGAGACGGCGCGCGACTTCGCGCGCAAGGAGATCATCCCAGTCGCCGGCGAGCTGGACGAGCACGGCACCTTCCCCGAGGAGATCTGCAAGAAGGGGTGGGAGACCGGCCTCATGAACTGCGAGCTGCCGGAGGCCTACGGCGGCCTGGGGCTCTCCTGCCTGGCGCACTGTCTCGTCCTCGAGGAGATCTCGTACGGCTGCACCGGCGTCAACACGACGATGGCCGCCAACATGCTGGGGACGATGCCGATCATCATGGCCGGCACCGAGGCGCAGAAGAAGGAGTACTTCGGGCGCCTGCTGGCCGCGCCGATCTTCGCCGCCTACTGCTGCTCGGAACCCGACGCCGGATCGGACGTCGCGGGGATGAAGACGCGCTTCAAGAAGGTGGGCGACGACTATGTCATCACCGGCCAGAAGCGCTGGATCACCAACGGCGGGAAGGCCAGCTTCTACACGGTCTTCGCGCGCGCGGAGGGGACGGAGCGCCACAAGGGGATCACCTGCTTCATCGTCGACCGCGACACGCCGGGCCTCTCGGTCGGCAAGAAGGAAAACAAGATGGGGCAGCGCTGCTCCAACACGACCGACGTCATCTTCGAGGAGGTGAAGGTCGGCAAGAACGCCGTCGTCGGCGCCGAAGGGGAGGGGTTCAAGGTGGCGATGCGGGCCTTCGACCGGACGCGCCCCTGGATCGCGGCCGGCGCCGCCGGGATCATCCGCCGCTCGCTCGACGAGTCGAAGAAGTACGCGCTCGAGCGCAAGACCTTCGGCGTCCCGATCGCGCAGCACCAGGCGGTGCAGTTCATGCTGGCCGAGATGGCCATCGCCTACGAGGCGACGCGCCTCCTTTGTCACAAGGCCGCCGCCGGGATCGACGCCGGCAAGCCCGACAGCATCATCTCCAGCTACGCCAAGGCCTACGGCGCCGACGCGGCGATGGAAGCCTCGACCAACGCCGTCCAGATCTTCGGCGGCTACGGCTACACCAAGGAGTACCCGGTCGAGAAGCTGATGCGCGACGCGAAGCTGCTGCAGATCTACGAGGGGACCAGCCAGATCCAGCGCATGGTCATCGCCCGCAACGTGCTCGGCGGCTGATGGGCCAAGTATCGTCATTGGGCCAGCCGTGAAGCTGTCGCTGGTCATGCCGGTCTACAACGAGGCTGCGACGCTGCGGGAGATCGTCCAGCGCGTGGTGGCGATCGACTTCGACAAGGAGCTGGTTCTCGTCGACGACGGCTCGACCGACGGCAGCCGCGAGCTGCTCGGCGAGCTGCGCGACCAGGGACTTGCGCGCTGGCTGCCCCACCCGGAGGCCGCGCGGGGCGCGAACGAGGTACGTGTCCTGCTGCAACCCCAGAACATGGGCAAGGGGGCCGCGCTGCGGGCGGGGTTCGCGGCGACCACCGGCGACATCGTGGTAATCCAGGACGCCGATCTGGAGTACGACCCGCGCGACATCGCGGGGCTGGTCCAGCCGATCCTCGACGGGAACGCCGACGTGGTGTTCGGGTCGCGCTTCATCGGCGCCTCGCACCGGGTGCTCTACTTCTGGCACATGGTCGTCAACCGCGGGCTGACCCTGATGTCGAACATGTTCAACGATCTGAACCTCACCGACATCGAGATCTGCTACAAGGCGTTCACCGCCGAGGTGGCCAAGGCGATCGTCATCGAGGAGAACCGCTTCGGCGTCGAGCCCGAGCTGACCGCCAAGGTGGCCAAGATGCGGCTGCGCATCTACGAGGTACCGGTCAGCTATCGCGGGCGCACCTATGAGGAGGGGAAGAAGATCGGCTGGAAGGACGGCGTGCGCGCCGTCTACGCCATCGTCAAGTACGGCGTCCGACGTTCGCGGTAGCTACGGCAGGCGTTCCGCCCGGGCGCGGGGCTTGCGCTTGCCGTGCGGGCGCAGGGCGCTGCGGGCGGGGAGCGGCCGGGCAGGGGACGGACGGTCGATCGCCCCTTCGTCGACCTTGAGGCCGCCGCTCGACGGCGGGACGACGGCGAAGCGGCCGGTCTCGTACAGCGACGGGCCGTTCTTCAGCTGCTCGGGCGACAGCCGGTCGGGCGGCGGCGCGGAGGTCGCGCACCCGAGCGACGCGCAGACGAGTAAGACGATCGCCAACATCTCGGCGATACCGGCAATCCCGACGAAGCGTCTGGCGAAAAACCTGCGCGGCACGGCGCTCTGAATTCCCGGGCCTCGGAAATAAGATCTCGCCGAGCGAGAGATCCTCCAGGGAACGAATCGGTCTAAGATGGCACCAGGAGACGAACATGCGCCGAACGATAGTCCTCGTCCTGGTTTCCGGAATCGCCGCCGCAGTTGCCTCGGGATGTGGTTCGAGCGGGACGACCGCCGACAAGACCGGATCGGGCGGGAGCGCGCAAGGGGGGAGCACCCAGACGGGGACCGGCGGCGCTCAGACCGGCGCAGGCGGTGGGCCCGCCAGCGGCGGGACCTCCGGGAGCGGCGGCGCGGCCGGGGCGGGCCCGATCGGCACGGGCGGCGGAGCTTGCACGATCCCGACGGCCGCGGCGGCCGCCGACGTCTCCAAACCGACCACCATCGTCGGCTCGGGCACCGCGGCCAGTTGCACGGCGTCGGCCGTCACGGCCGCGGTCGCCGGCGGCGGGGTGGTCACCTTCAACTGCGGGCCCGACCCGCTCACCATCGTGGTGCCCGAGATCGAGATCATCAACGACGGGGGTGTCACCAAGGATGGAAGCGTCACCATCGACGGCGGCGGAAAGATCACGCTGAGCGGCGGCGGGAAGAATCGCATCCTGCGCCAGAACACCTGCGATTCGGCGCTGCACTTCACGAGCACGCGCTGCGATCTTCAGTCGACGCCGCACCTGGTCCTGCAAAACATCGGGTTCACGGCCGGCGCCGGCCTCGCGGACGAGGTCGACAGCGGCGGCCTCAATGGTGGCGGGGCCATCTACGTGTCAGGGGGCACGTTCAAGGCCTTCAACATCACCGTCTCCAACAGTCAGCAGACCAACGCCTCGGGGCAGCTGGTGCAGGATCTGGCCGGCGGCGCCATCTATGCGTTCGAGCTCAGCGGCCCGGCCTACGTCGTGAACAGCACGTTCCAGGGCAACTCGGGGGTCAACGGCGGCGCGCTCGGGAGCATTTCAATTTCCTGGACGATCATCAACAGCGTGTTCCAGAGCAACGCGACGACCGGCCACGGCGAGAACCCGGCGCGCAGCGGAACCGAGGGCGGCGGCCTGGGCGGCGCCATCTACAACGACGGCGATGATTTCACTTTGACGATCTGCGGAACCCAGTTCCTGAACAACCAGGCCAGCGAGCTCGGATCCGGCGCCATCATCCAGGTCGTCGACAACCTGAACGGCGCCCTGAAGATCGATCAATCGACGTTCACCGGAAACAGCGACACCGGCGACGTTCAGCAGTCCGCCAACCATCCCGGCATCTATGTTCAGGCAACCGATCAGACGAGCGGGACGGCCGGCGTCACCATCACCAACACCACCTTCAACTGAGGCGTGTCGGTCTGGAGCGGTCTAGAGCTTTCCGACCGCGCCGCCCCAGAGCGCCGAGCTGCCCAGCTCCTCCTCGATGCGGAGGAGGCGGTTGTACTTGGAGACGCGCTCCGAGCGCGCCAGCGAGCCGGTCTTGATCTGTCCCGAGCGGCAGGCCACCGCCAGGTCGGCGATGAAGGTGTCCTCTGTCTCGCCCGAGCGGTGCGAAATGATCGTCGTCCATCCGTGACGATGGGCCATCTCCACCGACTCCAGTGTCTCGGTCAGCGTCCCGATCTGGTTCACCTTGATGAGCACGCTGTTGCTGGCCCCCTTGGCGATCCCTTCCTTGATCCGCTGCGTGTTGGTGACGAACAGGTCGTCGCCGACCAGCTGGACGCGCTTGCCGAGCGCCTGCGTGAGCGCCACCCAGCCGTCCCAGTCGTTCTCGGCCATCCCGTCTTCGATTGAAACGATCGGGAACTGCTCGGAGAGCTTCTTGTAGAACTCGACCATCCCCTTGCCGTCGAGCTCCTTCTTCTCGCCTTCCAGCTTGTAGGTCTTGGTCGTCTTGTCCCACAGCTCGCTCGAGGCGACGTCGAGCGCCAGCGCCACGTCCTTGCCCGGCTTGTAGCCGGCCTTCTCGATCGCCTCGACGACCGTCGCGCAGGCCGCCTCGGCGCCCGGCAGGTCGGGGGCGAACCCGCCCTCGTCGCCGACGCCGGTCGACGCGCCCTTGTCGTGCAGGATCTTCTTGAGCGTGTGGAACACCTCGGCCCCCGCGCGCAGCGCCTCCGAGAAGCGCGGCAGCCCCTTGGGGACGATCATGAACTCCTGGAAGTCGAGCGAGTTGTCGGCGTGGGCGCCGCCATTGATGATGTTCATGAGCGGCACCGGCAGCACCCGCGCGCCCGGCCCGCCCAGATACTTGTAGAGCGGCACGTCCAGCTCGGCGGCCGCCGCGCGGGCCGCCGCCATCGACACGCCGAGCATCGCGTTGGCGCCCAGCTTCCCCTTGTTCGGCGTGCCGTCGAGCGCGATCATCGTGTGATCGAGGCCGGCCTGATCGAAGGCGTCGAGACCGACGACCGCCGCGCTGATCGCGTCGTTGACGTTCTCGACGGCCTTGAGCACGCCCTTGCCGAGATAGCGCTTCTTGTCGCCGTC
The DNA here is from genome assembly GCA_963725905.1 of uncultured Pseudomonadota bacterium. Lineage (GTDB taxonomy): Bacteria > Myxococcota_A > Polyangia > Fen-1088 > Fen-1088 > JADGRB01. The sequence continues at coordinate 213,955 of CAVSAG010000001.1, forward strand.
GCGCAGCTCCAGCGCCTCGTGCTCGCCGGTCGACGCGCCCGAGGGGACCGCGGCGGTGCCGACGGCGCCCGAGTCGAGCATGACGTCGACCTCGATGGTCGGATTGCCGCGCGAGTCGAGGATTTCGCGGGCCAGAACGCTTTCGATGACGGCCTTGGTCGTGAAGCTCATGGGGCCGGTTTCTAGCGCGAATGCCTGCGGGGGCGCCACAGATAAAAGACCGCGCGTCCTAGCGAGGTGCCGTCGCCGGTGGGATACTCGGGCCGTTTCCATGAAGACCAACCCCCGCCCCGAGCCGAAGCGCCTGCTGACGCCGCGCGAGATCTTCAACTACCTGGATCGCTACGTCGTCGGCCAGGAGCGCGCCAAGCGCACGATCGCCATCGCTGCCTACAACCATCTGAAGCGGTGCGCGCAGCCGACGCCCCAGGGGAAACGCCTCATCAAGAAGTCGAATGTCCTCTTGCTCGGGCCGACGGGGTCGGGGAAGACGCACATCGCGCGGACTCTGGCCCAGTGTCTCGACGTGCCGTTCACCGTGGCGGACGCGACCGAGTACACGGAAGCCGGTTATTACGGCAAGGACGTCGAGGTGATGGTGGGCGAGCTCCTGCATCACGCCGATCAGGACGTGGAGCTGGCGCAGCGGGGGATCGTCTTCGTCGACGAGATCGACAAGATCGCCCGCCGCAGCCAGGGGGCGCGCACCGGCGCCGGCGCCCGCGACATCGGCGGCGAGGGGGTCCAGCAGGCGCTGCTCAAGGTGCTGGAGGGGCGCGAGGTCTTCGCGCCGCTCAACGTGACCCAGCACTGGAACAAGCACGACTTCGTGGTGCTCGACACCCAGGACATCCTGTTCATCGCCGCCGGGACGTTCTCCGACCTGCGGCTCACCGAGACGAGCAAGCCGGTCGGGTTCGGCGCGGGCGGCGAGGCCGACGCGCCCAAGAGCCGTCGGGTGACCGAGAAGGAGCTGCTCGACTACGGCCTCCTGGCGGAGTTCCTGGGGCGCATCCCGGTGCGGGTCGAGCTCGATCCGCTGTCGGAGGAGGATCTCTACCTGGTCATGACCGGACCGCCCGACGCGGTGGTGCGCGAGTACCAGGCGCTGCTCAAGATGGACGGCGTCGACCTGAAGTTCACCGACGGGGCGCTGCGGATGGTGGCGCGGCACTGCATCGAGCGCCGGACGGGGGCCCGCAGCCTCCGGACCATCGTCGAGGGGATCTGTCACGACATCATGTTCGACGCCCCCGAGCGCAAGGGGGAGACGATCACCCTCGACGCCGACTTCGTCGCCGAGCGGCTCGCGCGCGATCCCGTGGCATGAAGATCTCCAGCCTCTTCGCCGACCCGGCCCGCAAGCTCTTCTCGTTCGAGTTCTTCCCCCCCAAGACCGACGCGGGGCAGCTGGCGCTCGAGCGCACCATCGGCGAGCTCGCCGAGCTACAGCCGGCGTACGTCTCGGTGACATACGGCGCGGGCGGTTCCACGCGCGCCAAGACCGTGGAGCTGGTCCAGTGGATCGAGCGCGAGGCGCACCTCTGCGCGATGGCCCACCTCACCTGCGCCGGCGCGACGGAGTCGGAGATCGCCGCCGTGCTCGACAAGCTGGTCGAGGCCGGCATCGAGAACGTGATGGCGCTGCGGGGCGATCCGCCCGCTGGCCAGGAGAAATTCGAGCGCACGGCGGGCGGTTTCGGCTACGCCGCCGATCTGATCGCCTTCATCCGCAAGCGCTACGGCCGCAAGCTCTGCCTCGGCGGCGCCGGCAGCCCCGAGGGACACCTCGAGTGCCGCGACATCGACCAGGACGTCCGCCACCTCAAGGCCAAGGTCGACGCCGGGCTGGACTTCGTCGTCACCCAGCTCTTCTTCGACAACCGCTTCTACTTCGACTTCGTGGCCCGCGCGCGCTCCGCCGGCATCACCGTCCCGATCATCCCCGGCCTGATGCCAATCCGCAGCTTCGCGGGGATCGAGCGCATGACCAAGCTCTCCGGCGCCAGCCTCCCGTCGGCGCTTCAGGCGGAGCTCCTGCGCGTGCGCGACGACGAGGCGGCGACGCTCTCGCTCGGCATCGCGCAGACCACCGCCCAGGCCGTCGAGCTGCTCCACGGCGGCGCGCCCGGCATCCACTTCTACACGCTGAACCAGTCCCCCGCGACTCGCATCATCCTGACCGCGCTCAAGACCGCGCGCCTCGCCTAGCGCTCGATTTCGACCCGGTCAGGCAGCTCGTTGACGTCGCGCGGATCGGGCGGGAAGTGCTCCGTCAGCCGGTCGCCGATCGCCGCGATCGCGCGCTCGACGCCGACGGTGAGATCCCCAGTCCGGAAGTCGGTCTCGAGCGTTTTGGAGAGGTCGTTCCAGAACGCCTCCGTGACGTGCTGGTGGATGCCGGCATCGCCGACGACCGCGAATCGCCGCAGGCGCGGCGCGATGTAGAGAAGGACCCCGTTGCGCTGTCGGGTGCGGTGCATGCCGAGCCGCACGAATGCCCCCTCCGCCGCCCGGCGGGCGTCGCCCCAGAAGTGGAAGCGCGCCACCGCCACGCGAATCTCTCCCGAGGTTCCACGCTCGGCCGTCCGGATCGCCGCTTCGATCCGATCGAGGTCGAGGCCGTGCACGATCCGGCTCTTGGCGGGCGTCACCATGACCCCGACGCCCCCCCGCCGCCCGAGGAGCCGCCGCCGCCCGAGAACCCGCCGCCGCCACCGCCGAATCCGCCGCCGCCGAAACCACCGCCACCGCGGCGTCCCGAGCTGGCGAGGATGATCGCCGCGAGCGCCGGGTGCTTGAACATGAATCCGAGGAAGAACACCCCGCCGATCAGGATCACGACGATGTACCACCCCGGCATCGGCTTGCTGGCGGGGGGCCCGCCCGTCCCACCGCCGATGAGGCGGGTCAGCTGGTCGACGCCCACGCGGACCGCCCCGTCGGCGTCGCCGGCCCGGATCCGGGGAACCATGTCGTCGTTGATGATCCGGGAGGCCAGGATATCCGGGACGCGATCCTCGAGCCCGTACCCCACCTCGATGCGCAGGCGGTGGTCATCCTTGAAGATGAAGAGCACCAGGCCGTCGTCGATCCCCTTTCGGCCGACCTTCCAGCGCTCGAACGCCTTGACGGTCCAGTCCTCGATCGGGACGCCGCCGGTGGTGTGGTCGACGTAGACCAGCAGCTGGTGGCCGGTCTGCTGGGCGTAGCTGCCGAGCCGCGCGTCCAGCTCCGAGACGGCCTGCGCGGAGAGAAGATCCGCGTGGTCGGTGACCCAGTCGGCGGGCGCTGCCGGGATCGGCGTCTCCGCGCGCGCCGCCCCGGCGGCGAGGCAAACCGCCAGCGCGAGGACCGAGCGGATCGGGGCGCGGAGCCGCGCTTTCATGACCGCCTCAGAACTGAACGTGGGGTGCGGTCGCCGCGCCGGCCTGGGCCTTGAAGTAGGCCTTCTCGGCGAACTTGCTGCCGAACATGCCGGCGATGACCACGGTTGGGAACCTGTTTCGCGCGGTGTTGAACGCCTGCGCCGCCTCGTTGAAGCGCATGCGCTCGACGGAGATCCTGTTCTCCGTCCCTTCGAGCTGGACCTGCAGATCCCGGAAGTTCTGTGTCGCCTTCAGCTCGGGGTACTTCTCGGAGACGACCAGCAGCCGCGACAGCGCCGACGAGAGGCCGTCCTGCGCCTCTTGAAACTTCTTCAGCGCCTCCGGGTCGTTGGCCATCTTCTCGGTCGCCTGCGCTGACACCTGACCGACCTTGGAGCGGGCCTCGGTGACCGCGGTGAAGGTGTCCTTCTCGAACTTGGCCGCGCCCTTCACCGTCTCGACGAGGTTCGGCACCAGGTCGGCGCGCCGCTGATAGGCGTTCTCCACCTGCGCCCACTGGCCGTCGACCGCCTGGCCGAGGCCGACCAGCTTGTTGTAGCCGCCGACGCAGGAGAACCCGAGGATCGCGACCAGTCCGAGGACCGCGAGGAGACCGTATTTTCCCATGGTGCCGTCAAGGTAGGCACCAGACCCCGGCCGACAACCCGAAACCGGCCAACTGGCCGTTCCGCCAAGGCTAGTTCAGGCGCTGGTCGCGGCGGCGCAGCGGCTCGTCGCCGAGCAGGTCCAGGGTGCGATCGTTGCCGAACAGCTCGCCCACGAGGTCGGCGTCCATCACCCGCCGCTGGTGCCAGGAGCCGACCATGTAGCCGGCCACGGCGCAGGCACCACCCGCCACGACGAAGATTGCGCTGATGAGGCCGTTGAGCATGTGTCCCCCTCCCTAGTTGAAATCGGTGGGGTCCCCAATTTCTTGAATGGGACGCGTCAGTTCGTCGGGGCAGGGGGCCGGGCTGTGCAGGTTCTGCACAGGGCGCGTCGGGGATTCGACACCCCACCCGAGGCCCACCGCATGCGCGGGCGGGGATTTCGCGCGGCTCTGCCGTGGCACGTCGGCTGCAGTGTGACGTGGCATGCGCCGCTTTCTAGTGAACCTTCTTCCCTCGCTGGTGACGCTCGCCCCGTCACTGTTCGTCCTGGCGATCACGATCCTGGCGATCGCCAACAACCTTCCCGGGCTCGCCCGCGTCAGGATCCCCCATGCGGGCTGAAGGGGGCGGCGCGGGGCTGCGCTGGGCGCGGTGGACCTCCCGGCGGCGGCGGGAGATCCTGGCGCTCTCGGTGCTGGTGGGGGCGGTCGCGGCGCCGGTCGCCGCCCACCTGCCGCTCTACGGCGACCTGTCGTACCTGCTGCCACCTGGAACCCAGTCGGTGCGCGATCTGCACGCGCTCGAGTCGCGGGCGCAGGTGTTCGGGACAGTCATCGTGGCGGTCGAATCGGACGACTCCGACCCGGCGGCGGGCGGCGGCCGAGCTGGTCCGCGATCGCCTGCGCGCGCTGCCGCCCGGTCTGCTCATCGGCGTCGACTACGACAGCGGCGCGCGCGACGGGTTCGCCTGGGCGCACCGCTATCTGCTGGCGCCGAGCGCCGAGCTGACGCGGCGTGCGCGACGAGCTGGCGGCGCGAAAGGCGCGGCTCAACCCACTTTACGTGTCGCTGGACGACGATGCCGGCGACGGCCGACGCGCCGCCGATCGGCGATCGCCTGCGCGGCGCTCAAGCAGCAGATGGACGCGGCGCACGCGGGGGCCGAGCACCCGGCGCCGATCCTCTCGGGCGACGGGCGGCTGCAGCTGGTGGTGGCGCGGACGCGCTTCCCGGCCGACGAGATCTCGCGCAACGTCGCCGTCGTCGAGGCGGCCGACGCGCGCCGCCGCCGAGGCGCGCCGGCTGGGCGGCCCGGCGCGTCCGGATCGGGATCACCGGCGACGTCGCCAACGCCGCCCAGGAGCACCAGGCGCTGCTGGGCGGGATGGTGCGTGCGACGATCTTCACGACGGCCATCGTGGCGCTGGGGCTCCTGCTCTTCTTCGGCGCGGCGGCGCCGGTGGGGGCGCTGCTGGGCGCGCTGACCGTCGGCGCGCTGGTGACGTTCGCCTTCGCCTTCTTCAGCATCGGTCACCTCAACCTGGCGACGGCCTTCCTGGCGCCGATCGTCGTCGGCAACGGGATCAACTTCGGCATCATCCTGCTCGGCGCGCTACTTCGAGGAGCGGAAGCTCGCGGTCGACCCGGTCGCCGCCCTCGGGGCGGCGGTGCAGGGGAGCTTCGGCGGGACGCTGGCGGCGGCGCTGACGGCGTCGGTGTCGTACGCGTCGCTGCTGACGACGCAGTTCCGCGGCTTCCGCCACTTCGGCGTGATCGGGGGCGTCGGGATCCTCTGCTGCTGGGCGGCGACCTTCTTGATCCTGCCCGCCGCGCTGGCGGTGCTGGAGCGGCACGGTCTCGGCGGCGGCCGGTCGCCGGCACGGTTGGGACGTGCGGTTGGCGGCGTTGGTTCCGTGCCGGCGGCCGGTCGTCGTCGGGATGACGGCGCTGGTGGCGCTGGTCGGGCTCGGCGGTCGGCGCGGCGCGGTACCTCGCCAGCCGGCCGTTCGAGGGGGACTTCAACAACCTGCGCTCGAACGACGCGGCGATGCGCGAGACGTTGCGCTGGAACGCCGCCATCGACCGCGCGTTCGGGCGGGGGATCTCGGGCGGCACGGTGATCGCGCTGCCGACGCGCGAGCGGGCCCGCGAGGTGGCCGAGCGGTTGCGCGCCGCCGACGCCGGCAAGCCCGACAAGCAGCGCCTCTTCTCGCGGGTGACGCTCGCTCGATGACCTGGTGCCGCCCGACCAGGACGAGAAGCTCGCGGTGCTCGCCGACATCCGCCGGCTGCTCACCAAGGCGACGCTGGCCTCGATGAGCGAGAGCCGATCGCGGGATCGCCCGGAGCTCGACCGCCGGCGCGGATCGCGCGCATCGCCGACGCCGACGTGCCGGTCGAGCTCGGCTGGCCGTTCACCGAGCAGGACGGCACCGCGGGCGGCTGCTGGTGGCCAAGACCGGCGCCGGCTTCGATCTGTGGCGCACCGACGATCTCGAGCGCTTCGTGGCCAGCTTCCGCGCGCTGGACCTGGGGTCGGACCTGGTCGTCGGCGGCAACGCCTTCGTCCAGCACGACATCGTCGCCTCGGTCGACCACGACGGCCCGCGCGCGACGATCGTCGCGGCGCTGGGTGCGGTCCTGGTGGTGCTGGCCATCCTCGGCGTTGACCCGTCAGGCGGCGATCACCATCGGCTGCGGCGCCGTCGGCGTCTTTCTGCTGCTGACCGCGGCCGGCCTCTGCGGCATCCGGATCAACTTCCTCGACTTCGTCGCGCTGCCGATCACCATCGGCATCGGGATCGACTACGCGGTGAACGTCGCCGCCCGCCACCGCGCCGAGGGGCGCTGGCTCGCCGCGCCGCATCCTGACCGCCACGGGACCGGCGGTGGCGCTCTGCTCTTTCACGACCGTCGTCGGGTACGCCTCGCTTGCTCTTCTCCGCGAACCAGGGGATCCGATCGTTCGGGCTTTCGGCCCTCATCGGCGAGCTGACCTGCGTGTTCGCCGCGCTGGTGCTGGCGCCCGCGCTGCTCGATCTCCGTTTCCGACGGCGCGCCCGGCGACGGCCGAACTGGAGATCGGTCAAGAAAATTTCGCCTCGGGCAGCGTCGGCGCCTCGGGCAGCATCGGACTGCTCGCCAGGATGTAACCGAACCGTCACGCGGCGCCGATCGCGCTTCCCAAGTAAGAGTGCAGCTCGATTCTACGGCTGACCTTTTACTCGGAGGCTCGCGTGCTGAATTTCAGTCGACAGAACCTGGCGTTGAACTGGTGGCGGTGTCGGGCTCTCGGTGCTCATCGGCTGCGAGGGCACGCCGAACGGCGACGGCGGGACGTCGAATGCCAGCGGCGCCGGCTCGATCGCGCTGGTCCTTGCCGGCGGGGCCGTCGTGAACACGTTCACCTACTCGATCACCGGCCCGAACAGCTACAGCGGGACGATCAACGTCGCCAACTCGTCGACGGTCAGCGCCGACATCGGCGGCATCGTCGCCGGCGATCGGTTACACGCTCACGCTGACGGGGAGCTCGATCGACGGCCAGACCAACTGCGCGGGCACCTCGGCGACGTTCAGTCGTGACCGCCGGGGCGACCACGCTCGGTCTCCGTGACCATCGACTGCCACCCCGGCACCAAGACCGGCAGCGTGATGGTGAACGGCACGATCAACGTCTGCCCGAACATCGACTCGGTCAGCGCGAACCCGCCCGTCGGGAACACCATCGCGGTCTGGCGAGCTCCGCCAGCGATTCCGACAACGGCCCGCAGCCGGTCTGCTACGGCTGGACGACCAGCTCCGGCACGCTGAGCAGCGCCACCGCGCAGAACCCGACGCTCACCTGCACCGCGCCCGGCGCCGCCACGCTGACGCTGACCGTCTCCGACGGCGATGCGGGCTGCGCGACCAGCTTCACCGTTCCGGTCGACCTGCCCGTCGGACGCGGCGCTCGGCGAGACGCGCCTGGGTCGAGATCGGGGCCAACAACCAGGCCATCGCCCGCCTGCTGACGCCGTACATCGTCTGCCCGTCGATCACCGTCGACGGCGCGACCAGCGCGATGACCGTCCGCGCGCTGCCGGTCACGGCACCGTGGCCGCCCGACCAGCACCGACACGACGCTCGCGGCGGCGATGACCTCGGGCAACTCGAAGCCGGCGGTCTTCACCACCACGACCTGCGAGTTCAACGTCCCGGCCGGCGCCATGCAGCGCCTCGGTGGCCGGCATCAACCTGGCGCTTCCGAAGTCGGTCGTGAACCGCGTGGTCATCATCGGCGACACCGGCTGCCGCATCTCGATCGGCAACGTGTACCAGGCCTGCGGCGACCCGACGCAGTGGCCGTTCCCGGTCATCTCCTCGGTGGCCGCCGCCATGCAGCCGGACCTCGTGCTGCACGTCGGCGACTACGAGTACCGCGACAACCCCTGCCCGGCGGGCAACACGGCCTGCGCCGGACCAGCCCTGGGGCTACGGCTCGGACGCCTGGATGGCGGACTTCTTCACGCCGACCGCGCCGCTGCTCGCGGCCGCGCCGTGGGTCATGGTCCGCGGCAACCACGAGGTCTGCAACCGCGCCGGCCAGGGCTGGTACCGCTATCTCGATCGACCCCGACGACGGCAGCTGCGACGACCGACCGGACGTGAAGACCTGCAACGAACCCGGCGAACGACAATCGCGGGCAACTTCAACGATCCGTGGGCCGTCTCCTTCGGCGACACGCAGTTCGTCACGTTCGATTCGTCGAACGTCCAGAAGAGCGCGCTCTCACCCGGCCGCGCATTCCAGCCCTACACCAGCGAGCTGGCCGAGGCGGCCGCGCTGGCGACGCCGAGCTTCTTCAACATCTGGGCGGTCCACCACCCGGTGCTCGGCTACTCGGCCGCCAACCCGCCGACGCTCGGCAGCCCCGGCCTGCAGTCGGTCATGAACGCGGCCTACCCGGGTCAACTACTACCCGCCGAACATCGGGATGGCCATCCACGGTCACGTGCACGACTTCCAGGCGTTCGACTTCTCCAGCAATCACCCGGCGACGTTCGTGGCCGGCAACGGCGGCGACAATCTGGACTCGGCGCTGCCGGCGGCCGGGAGCGGGTTCAACCCCAACGCCGACCTGCCCGCGCCGAACACGGTGATCAAGGCCTTCGGCTTACTCGCAGGAGTTCGGCTTCATGGTGATGGACCGCGTGGGCGCGGTGGGCGACAAGAACTGGAAGTTCACCTCCTACCGCACGGACGGCACGATCATCGCGGTCTGCTACGATGGCGCCGCCCCAGGCCTGCAGCGGCGTCTGTGACAGCACGCCGGGCAGCCGGATCACCTGCACGGACAGCACCAACACCGTGGTCGGCCTCTACGACAACATCCCGTAGCAAGGCCGCGTGCGAGCGGACCGGTGCCGGCCGGCAGTCGTGGACCGGCGCCGAGCGCTCGTGCTACGAGAGGCGATTTCTGGAGCTAGCAGTCGAGGCGGAACCTGAAAAGCGAGCAGCATCCTGGCGGCGCCTGGTGACAGGCGCCGCTGTCGTATTGTCGCTGGGCGCCTGCGGGAAGAAATCCCCGCCGGCGCCGGTGCCCAAGCCGACGATCGAGGAGGCCATGGCGGCCGCGAGGATCCCGGTGCTGCCGCGGACGCCGGTGATCCCGGCCCACCGCACGTACGTGCTTCCGGTGCCGCCGCGCCAGGGACCACCCGACGACCCGGTGCTGGTGGCGCTGGGGAAGAAGATCTTCTTCGACGAGCGCCTGTCCGAGCCGCCCGGCACGAGCTGCGCGAGCTGCCACGATCCGGCGCACGCGTACGCGGGGACGCACGGCTCGCACATCGGCGTGCCGCTGGGGAGCCGCCCGGGCCACTATGCGCGCCGATCGACGCCGTCGGTCCTCTACATGCGGTTCGTCTCCAAGTTTCACTACTACGAGGACGACGAGGCACCGGCGCCCGAGCCGCGCGGAGGGTTTTTCTGGGACGGGCGCGCCGACAGCTTGACGGAGCTGGTGCGCCAGCCGCTCTTCAACCCCGACGAGATGAACGGCGGGACGCCGCGCCTGCTGGCGTCCAAGATCGCGCGCGCGCCGTACGCGCAGGCAGTTTCGCGCGGCGCTCGGTCGCTCAGCGGACGCCGAGAAGGTCCTGCACGGGGTTGGCGTGGCGATCGAGGCCTTTCTCAAGAGCGACGAGATGACGCCGGCCACCTCCAAATATGACGCCTACGTTCGCGGGCAGGCGACGCTCACCGAGCAGGAGCGGCTCGGCCTGGAGGTCTTCAAGGACCGACGGCGTGGCGCCTGCTCGGGGTGCCACCGGATGACCGAGATGTCGAGCAACCCGTCCGACTCGACCTTCAGCGAATACGCGTACGACGCCATCGCGCTCCCCCGCAACCGTGAGCTGCCGGCCAGCAAGGATCCCGCGTCCTTCGATCTCGGGCTGTGCGAGCGGAAGGATCTGAAGACGCCGTCGGGCGACGCGCGCTACTGCTCGACCTTCCGCATCCCGTCGCTGCGCAACGTCGCGGTCCGCCAGAGCTTCGGCCACAACGGCTTCTACAAGAGCTTGCGCGAGGCGGTGAGCTTCTACGCCCGGCGCGCGGTCGCGCCGGATCGCATCTACACGTCCGGCCAGAAGTTCGACGACGTGCCGCCCAAGTACAGGGCCAACGTCAACGTCTACGCTCCCGTCTACAACCGCAGGGAGGGCGGGACGCCCCCGATGACCGAGGACGAGATCGACGCGGTGGTCGCTTTCCTGAACACGCTGACCGATGCCCCGTACGTCGCGGCGGCGGCGGCGAACAGCGCGACGGTCGCGCAGTCGCCGTCGCATTGAGGCGGGTGGCGGGGTGAGGCGCGAAGTGAGGTGGATGGACCGGGCGATCCGCGGCGTCGCGCTGCTCGCGCTCGCGGCCGGATTCGCCCTCCTCGCGCCCGAGCGCGTCGCCCGCGCCCACGCCGTCGGCGTTTCGAGCGCCCAGTACGTCCTCGACGGCTCGATCCTGCACGGCGACTTCGGCCTGTCCGACCGCGAGCTGGCCGGCTGGCTGCCCGCCCTCGACACGAACGGCGACGGGTCAATCAGCAGCGAGGAGATCGACGCGGGAAGTGCGACGGCCGGCGCGGCTCTCCTGGGCGGGTTGGTGGTGACCGCCGATGGCAAGCCCTGCAAGGGCGCGCTCGTTCGCGCGCGGGTGATGGAGGACGAGGGCAGTGCCCTCTTCGGATTCAGCTACATCTGCCCGCAGGTTCCCGGCCACCTCACGCTGTCACTCCCATTGCTCGAGCGGCTCGGGCCTTCGCACCGCAACATGGCGCGCCTCTTCCGCGACGGCAAGGCGCAGGGGAAGGTCCTCGATCGCGCTCACCCCACCTGGACGCTCGACGGCGGTGGCTCGACGTCCAGCTCGCTTGGCATGGCCTGGTCGATGCTGAAACTCGGCATCGAGCACATCCTGACCGGCGCCGACCACCTGGTCTTTCTCTTCGGCCTCATCCTGGTCGGCGGCCGCCTCCGCTCCCTGATCGGCGTGGTCAGCGCCTTCACGCTCGCCCACTCGATCACGCTGGCGCTCGCCGCCCTCTCGATCTTCGCGCCCAGCCCCCGCCTCGTCGAGCCCGCCATCGCGCTCTCCATCGCCTACGTCGGCATCGAGAATCTCTTCGTCCACGACGCCAGCAAACGCTGGCGCATCACCTTCCCCTTCGGCCTCATCCACGGCTTCGGCTTCGCCGGCGCCCTGCGCGAGATCGCGCTGCCCCACGCGCAGGTTCCGGTCGCCCTCGTCTCCTTCAACCTCGGCGTCGAGATCGGCCAGCTCGCCGTCCTCTCCGTCGCGTTGCCGCTCGTGCTCACGGTTCGCCGCGCCCCCTGGTTCGGCGACCGCGGCGTGAAGGTGCTGAGCCTGGCGATCGCGGTCGGCGGGGCCGCACTGTTCGTCGTCCGGCTCGCTGCCCGGTAGGCGGGTTCAGGCCGCCGCGGACCTGACGCCGGCTTTCATGGTCGAAGCCAGCAGCTGGTAGACGGCGGTCCAGGCGGACTTCACGTCCGGTGTGAACGCTGCTCCCAGGCCTTGCTCCAGCGTCCAGAGCAGCGCGCTGCCGACGGTGTCGTAGTCGCGGTCCTTCACGCCGTAGCTTGCGTGGCGGCGCCCCAGCGACTCCACCATCGGGACCAGCTCGTCGAGCGCGTCCAGCTCGTTCACGGCGAGGCCGATCATCTGCATCAGCTTGCCGCCCTGTTCGCGCATGTCGATCTTGAACAGCGACTTCAGCGACGGATCCAGCTGGAACAGGCGGCCGTAGAACAGGCCCGCCGCCTGGTCGGCGATCGGGACGACCAGCTGGAACGTCTGCTGCACGAGGACCTTATCTGCGGGCGTCATGAGCACTCCTTTCGTCAGGACGAATCGAGTCTCCCCGTCCTTCGGTCAGCCGGCAGTTTCTTCTGGGTCAAATCGCCGTTACGCGCGTCCCGGCGCCGACGTCAGTACGTCGCGACGCGGCCGGCGACTTCCGCGGTCAGGCTGCGCAGGGCGGCGGCGTCGACCGGCTTGACCAGGTGGCGATCGAAGCCGGCCAGGCTGGAGCGGCGCCGGTCTTCGTCTTGCGCGTAGCCGGTCAGGGCCACCAGGGCGACGCGATCGTGGCCCGCTTTGCGCAGGCCGGCCGCGACCGCGAAGCCGTCCATGCCCGGCAGTCCGATGTCGAGCAGGATGAGGTCGGGCTTGACGTCGTCGGCCGCCACCAGCGCGCGCGGCCCGTCGTGAGCGATCGTGACCTCGTGTCCGAGTCGCCTCAGGAGGTATCGCAGCGCTTCCGCGGCGTCGACGTTGTCGTCGACGACCAGCACCCGCAGTCCGTTGGCCGCTCCGAGTCTGGTTGCGCTCGGTGTGTCGCGCGCCGGCGTCGCCAGCGGCAGCCGCACGACGAACTCGCTCCCCCGGCCCGGCCCATCACTGAACGCAGCGACCGCTCCGCCGTGCAGCTTGAGCAGCGTGCGAACCATGGTGAGGCCGATCCCCAGCCCGCCTTGTGCCCGATCCAGCGAGCGCGTCTCCTGCACGAACAGCTCGAACGCGCGCTCCAGCAGCTCCGGGGTCATGCCCGTTCCGTTGTCGCGCACCTTCACCACGGCCTCCTGGTCTTCGACCGTCACCGCCAGCGTGATGCGTCCCAGGGCGTCGGTGTACTTGGCGGCGTTGTTCAGCAGGTTCGCGAACACCTGCACGAGGCGCGTGGGGTCGGCGTTCATGGGCAGGAGCTCCTGCGCCAACTCCAGGGCCAGATGCTGTCGCTTCTCCGCGATCAGCGGTCGGCTGATCTCCACCGCCTCCAGCAAGAGCGCGCCCAGCTCTACGGGTCTTTTCTGGAGCTGGATCTTGCCCTGGCTGACGCGCGACACGTCGAGCAGGTCGTCGAGCAGACGCTTCATGTGCCGGACTTGCCGCCCGATGATCTGGTAGCTCTGCGCCAGCTCCTGGTCGTCGGGGCGCGCGCAGTCGAGGATCTCGACCGCGTTGAGGATCGGCGCCAGCGGGTTGCGCAGCTCGTGCGACAGCATCGCCAGGAATTCGTCTTTTCGTCGATCGGCCTCGCGCAGCTCCCGCTCGGCGCGCTTGAGATCGGTGAAGTCCTGGCAGGTCCCCACCATGCGGATCGGCCGCCCTTCGGCGTCGCGCAGGAAGTCGGTCCAGGTGTGAAGCAACCGCACCGTCCCATCGGGCCGAACGATCCGAAAGTCCGACTCGAACGGCTCGCCGCGCGCGATGCGAACCGTCCAGTCGGCGCAGATCGGCTCTCGATCGTCCGGGTGGATGTAGTCCATGAATCCGGCGTCGGTTACCTGCACCACGCCGGGCTCGACGCCAACCAGGCGATAGGTCTCGTTCGACCAGCGCACCGCCCCGGCGCGCCCGCCCTCACCGTCGACCATCGTCACTTCCCAGCTACCGACGTGGGCCAAGGACTGCGATCGCTCGAGCATGAACCGCAGCTCCTCCTCGCCCTCGATCGCCACCGGTCGCCCGCTCACCTCGCCCACGGCCGGCACTTTGCCGCTTTACCCGCCTGCGGGCAAGTTCCAGCAGCTTCAAAAGCGGTAGTTGGCGCCGAGCGTGACGTAGAACGGCAGATCCAGATCCTGCAGGTCCTCGGTCTTGACGAAGCCGGCGCGCGCGACGAGCTCCACGCGGCCAAAAGTGACGCCGACCTTAGCGCCAGCACGGAGCGTGCCGCCGGTGCCGCTGTACCAGCCGTCCAGGGCGTCGCTGAAGAAGTACGCGTGATACCAGGCACTGTTCTTGATGTAGGTCAGCCAGGCGCGATCGTAGCCGGCCTCGGCGACCGCGAACCAGCGCCGGCCGTAGTGCCCCGACCCGGGATACCCGGCGCGCGGCCGTCACGGCAGCTCCGCGAGGGTAGGCGCAGGCCGGCGGCGAGAGTGAGGAGGACTCCAGCGGTCTTCGGTGTCATCAGCTGTTCCTTTCAAGCTGATGAACACCGCGGACCGCCCGAGGTGTTACCCGTCAGCTCACGCGGCCAGGTGCGCGGGAGCGGGCTCGCTGGCTTCGCTCGCCGGCTGAGGCAGCGGCGTTCGCAGGTGCAGCATCGGCGCGAACGCGGCCCGGTAGGTCCAGGCGAGGTAGAGCTCCGCCGCCAGTAAGGCCAGTGGGATCGGCAGGCCGGAGGGCGCCAGGAAGGTGTGGAAACCGACGATGTTGATGATGACCGGCGCGAGCATGGCGAGCGCCAGAGGTACGAAGAGGCCGCTCAGCAACAGAAGACCGGCGGCGACCTCGACCGTCTTCAGCAGGGGGAAGAGGTAGCCGCTCCCGAACAACGCGCCGGCGAAGGCGAGCGCGCGCGGCGGCTCGGGCGGGGTGGGCAGGAAGTGCAGGAAGAAGTTCAGACCGAAGACCGTGAAGACCAGACCCAAGAAAAGACGAGCGGCAGTGGGGACCAGTTTCTGGATGGTGTGCATGACGTAGCTCCTTTCCGCTTTACTCTGGTCGTTTCTCGCCGGACAACTAGCCTCGTCCGTGGCAACATATCGTTGCCATGACAGCAACAAACGGGCTCGATCTGAACCTCGTCACCGCGTTCGTCAGGGTGGTGGAGGACGGCAGCTTCACCACTGCCGCGCGCCAGCTCGGGCTGCCGAAGTCGTCGGTCAGTCGGCGCGTGACGGCGCTCGAGCGGGCGCTCCGCGTGCGACTGCTCCAGCGCAGCACGCGGAAGCTGGTGCTGACCGAGGCGGGGCGGCTCTACTTCGAGCGCGCGCGGGGCGCGCTGGGCGGGCTGGCCGAGGCCGGGTCGGCGGTCACCGATCTCAGCAGCGAGATAGCGGGGCCGATTCGCTTCACGACCGGCGGCGACAACACCGGCCTTCTCGCGAACCTGTTCGCCGAGTTTCTCACCCGCTATCCGAAAGTGCAGATCGACGTGGTGCTGACCCCGCGCCGGGTCGATCTGGTGGCCGAGGGTTTCGATCTCGCGTTGCGGGCGGGGCCGCTCGTCGATTCGACGCTGATCGCGCGGCGGCTTGGACGCACCGAGCTGGGGCTGTTCGCCTCGCCCGCCTACCTGCGCAAGGCAGGGCGGCCGCAGCGGCTCGCCGATCTGGCCAAGCACCGCTTCGTCCTCTTCGGCGCGCCGCACGAGCGCGACACCCTGCGCCTGACAGGTCCCGACGGCGAGCAGAGCGTCAAGATCTCCGGGCCCATCGTCGTCCACGAGATGGGGTTCGCGGCCGACATGATCTCGACCGGCCTCGGCATCGGGCTGCTCCCGGACCTCTACCTCGGTTGGATCAAGAAGGGCGGGCTTCGCGCCGGCGGCCGCGATCTCGTGCGCGTGCTCCCCGATCACGGCATCGTCGGATCCGAGACGAGCCTGGTGTCACCGCCGACGGCCTACGAGCCGACGCGCGTCGCGCTGCTGCGCGACTTCCTCACCGAGCGGCTGCGGCCGATGATCCAGGCCTGCACGCTGGCGCTGGAGGCCGACAAGAAGGCCCGGCACGAGGCGGAGGAACGGGCAGAGCAACGGGCAGAGAAACGGGCGGAGGTGAGACAGCGCGGGGGGCGCGAGCGCCGGACGACGTCCGCGGCGTGACCGCCGGTCAGGGCTTGGCGACGACCTGGAGCGTCCGGCGCACGACGCGGTCGAACACCTCGCCCTGCGCGCCACGCTGCGACTCACCGTCGGCGGCGACGCGCCGGGTGTAGGCGCCGTCGGCGTCCATGTCGTAGGCGTAGGCGTTGTCGGCCAGCGCCGACTCCAGCACCTCCTGGCGGATCTGCTCCTCAGCGCGGGCGACTCGACCGGGAACATGATCTCCACCCGGCGGTGCAGGTTGCGCGGCATCCAGTCGGCCGACGAGAGGAAGAACTCCTCCTCGCCGGGCGGGCCGAACACCAGCACGCGCTCGTGCTCGAGGAAGCGGCCCAGGATTGACATGACGCGGATGTTTTCCGAGACGCCGGGGATGCCGGGGCGCAGGCAGCAGACGCCGCGCACGCAGAGCGTGATTCGCACGCCGGCCCCGGACGCCCGGTAGAGCGCCTGGATGACCGGCCCGTCGACCAGCGCGTTCAGCTTGGCGAAGATCGCCGCCGGCTTGCCGGCCCGCGCGCGCGCCGCCTGGGCCTCGATCTTCGCGACGATCGCGTCGCCGAGCGCCGTCGGCGCGACCGCCAGCTTGCGGTGGTGTGCCTTCTTCGAAAACCCCGACAGCCCGTTGAAGAACTCCGACAGGTCCTCGCCGAACTCCGGGTCGCAGGTGAAGAGGCCGAGGTCGGTGTAGAGACGCGAGGTCCCCTCGTTGTAGTTGCCCGTCCCGAGGTGCACGTAGCGGCGCAGCCCCTCGCCCTCGCGCCGCACCACCAGCGCTGCCTTGGCGTGCGTCTTCAGGTCGGCGTGGCCGAAGAAGACGTGCGCGCCGGCCCGCTCCAGCGCGCGCGCCCAGGCGATGTTGTTCTCCTCGTCGAAGCGCGCCTTGATCTCGACCGAGACGGCGACCTGCTTGTGGTTCTCCGCCGCGCGGATGAGCGAACGCACCACCTCGGCGTTGGCGCCCGTTCGATAGAGCGTCATCTTGATCGCCAGCACGTCGGGGTCCTCGGCTGCCTGGCGCAGGAACGAGAGCACTGGCCCGAACGAGTCGTAGGGGTGGTGCAGAAGGATGTCGCCCTTGCGGATGAGCGCGAAGAGATCGGACTTCTCGCCCAGATCACCCGGGAGCCGCGCCACGAACGGCGGATCGCGCAGGTCCGGGCGCGCGAGCCCGGCGATCGACATCAGTCCCCGCAGGCCGAGCGGCCCCGACGACTCGTACACGTCCTCCTCGTCGATCGACAGCTTCTCGATGAGCAGGCGGCGCACGCGGTCGGGGATCCCGGCGGCGACCTCCAGCCGCACGCAGGCGCCGAAGCGGCGGCGGCGGATCTCGCGGTCGACGATCGAGAGAAGATCGTGGGCCTCGTCCTCGAGGATGTCGTAGTCCATGTCGCGTGTGACCCGAAACGGATAGGTCCCCAGGATCTCCATCCCCGGGAACAGGTCGTCGAGGTTGGCCGCCAGGAGCTGCTCGAGCGGCAGGAAGTCGCACGGCCCGTCGATCTTGACGGCGCCGGCGCGGTCGGGATCGAAGGCCTCGAACGGGACGAAGCGCGGCAGGATCTCGGGGACCTTGATGCGCGCGAACTTGCGCTCCTTGGTCTCCGGATCGCGCGCCTCGACCGCCAGCGACAGCGAGAGGTTCGACAGGAACGGAAACGGGTGCCCGGGATCGACCGCCAGCGGTGTCACCACCGGGAAGACCGAGCGGCGGAAGTACTTGCGGGCCAGGCGCTTGGTGTCGGCGTCGAGGCTCGGCCAGTCGTGGATCCGGATCCCGCGCATCTCCAGCGCCGGCAGCAGCTCGTCGGCCAGCAGCGCCGCCGCCGTCTCCAGCTGCCCGCGGATGATCTCGCCGATGCGGGCCAGCTGCTCGCGCGCCGACAGCCCGTCCGGGCTCGCCTCGACCAGCGCGGCCGCCTCCAGCTGTTCGTGTAGCCCCGAGACGCGGATCATGAAGAACTCGTCCAGGTTCGACGAGTAGATGGCCAGGAACTTGAGTCGTTCCAGCAGCGGCCAGCGCGGGTCGAGCGCCTGGTCCAGCACGCGCGCGTTGAACGCCAGCCACGACGTCTCGCGGTTGATGTAGAGCGCCGGGTTTCCCAGGTCGGCGGCGGCGGGTGGTGCGATCGCCGCGCTCTCGCTCGCGGAGCCGTCCGCGGTCCGCGCCTCGGTGCTGTCGTCCTTCGCCTGGGCCTGAGCCGGTTGCATGATCGCCTCGGGGCTGGCGAGCCTACGCCGACCGGCCCGTCGCGATGTCTCAATCAGGTGACATTTGACCGGGTCCAGCGGCTTGCCGGAGCGCTCCCGATCGCCTACCGTTTCCAGCCCAACCCGCAAACCCGCGAGGTGCCCGATGTCACTGCACGACCTCACCGCCGAGACGATCGACCGCAAAGCTCAGCCGCTCTCCGACTACAAGGGACAGGTGCTGCTGGTCGTCAACACCGCCTCCGAGTGCGGAAGCACACCCCAGTACGCCGGGTTGGAGAAGCTCTGGCGCGAATACAAAGGGCGGGGGCTGGCGGTCCTGGGGTTCCCGTCGAACGACTTCGGCGCGCAGGAGCCCGGGACCGACGCCGAGATCAAGACCTTCTGCAGCACCAACTATCAGGTGACGTTTCCCCTTTACGCCAAGGTCGGGACGAAGGGGGCAGGGCAGTCGCCGGTCTACAAGTTCCTGACCGCCAAGCACGGCGAGCCGAAGTGGAACTTTCACAAGTATCTCGTCGGCAAGAACGGCGAGGTGATCCGGGCCTTCACCACCAAGGTCGAGCCCGACGATCCGGAGCTGCGCGCCGCGATCGACGCTGCGCTGGCCTCGTCCAGTTAAAGCTAAAACGACGCGCGACCGTCTTAACCTGAGTGAGGAACATGAAGGCAGTACGTTCGGGCCTGTCGGCCCTGTTGTTCGCGGCGGCTTTGATAACAGCGGGGTGCAACGATGGCGGGGCGCCACCCCGGGACGGTGGCGCGGCAAAGGGCGGGGCGGGCGGTCAGTCCGGCGCTGGAGGCGCAGGGGGCGCGGCCGGCACGGTCGCGCCGGTCACCGTGTCGGCCAAGACGCGGACGACACGCACGACCAGCTGGTCGGTCAACTACTGGGACTGGATGCCGACCTTCGGGAACGACGTCACCGGCACGGAGGCGATGGTCGCCGCGCTGACGCCCACCTACCTCCGCGTCGGCGGCTACAACAACGACGCCAACATGCCCAATCCCTTCGACGACGCGCAGCTCGACGCGATGGTGGCCTACGCGAACGCCATCGGTGCCAAGCCGATCCTGCAGGTGCCGCTCTTGGCCGACACCGCCGGCAACCCGCCGACGGCCGCCACTGCGGCGGCGATGGTTCAGTACGCCAACAAGACCAAGGGCTACGGCATCGAATACTTCTCCATCGGCAACGAGCCCGACATCTACGACACGCCCGGGCAGCCGAGCTGGCCGGCGATGATCGGCTACACGCCGCAAGACTACTGCGCGGCGGTGACCGCCGACGTCACGGCGATGAAGGCGGTCGACCCCACCATCAAGATCGTCGGCCCCGACCTGGCGTACAAATATCAGGCCGGAAGTGGCCCCATCCTCGACTGGCTGACGCCGATCCTCGGGACCTGCGGCGGGCAATTCGACGTCATCTCCATCCACCGCTACCCATTCGAGGCGGCGATGGCGACGCTGCCGGCCGCCGCACAGGATCCGGTGACCTTCCGTCAGGTCATGACCTCGGTGCTCGGCATCCTGCAGACCACGGGGCAGGGGGCGAAGCCGCTCGCGCTGACCGAGATGAACGTCGCCTACGACGCGACGACCGGCTGCGTGCTCGGGGCCTCGCCGGGGACGGTCGGCTCGGCGCTCTGGATGGCTGACATCCTCGGCTCGTCGATCCAGCTCGGGCTCTGGACCTCGGCGGTCTGGGACATCAGCGACCCCGACGACTGGTCGCTGGGCCTCATTGGGCTGCCGCCGGCGCACGTGCCGCGCCCCGAGTACTTCGCCTACGCGCTCTACTCCGGCCACTTCGGCCCGACGGTGCTGCCGTCGGTTAGCGGGATGCCCACCGGCGTCGCCGCCTACGCCAGCCGCAACGCCGCCGACACCGCGACGGAGCTCATCGTCATCAACTGGAACACGTCGGCGTCGGCGCTGAGCTTCCAGGTGACCGATCTCGTCGGCGCGTCACCCGCCGCGCCGACCTATCTCCTGCCGGCGACCTCGATGGCCGCCGTGGAGATAAAGGACGACGGAAGCTCGACTGCCTGGGTCTACGGCGAGGACGAGCGGCGGGCGTCGGTCGGCCCGCAGGTGATCGCGCAGGGGACGGCGATCGCGCCGGCACCCGACGGCGGCGCGTCCGGCAAGGGCGCCGGTCGGGCAGTCGGCGAGAACTGCCCCGGCGCCGACGGCGGCTTCGTCTGCCCGTCGACCCTCGTCAGCGATCCGAGCATCACGATCAACGGGGCGACCCACGCGACGGCGCCGCTTCTGACCTTCGGGGTGCCGGGCGACGGCGGCGCGAGTCAGATCGTCTGGGGGTCGTACGCCTACGCGGCGCCCGGTCAGCCGACGCCGACCGCCACCCTGGCCCCCGACGGCAAGGGGTTGCACATCACCAGCACCTTCGTCGCCCCGCTGACCGCCGCGGTGGATTACGAGGGGTTCGGCCTCTACTACAGCAGCGCCGAGTGCCTCGACGCCACCACCTACACGGGCGTCGCTTTCGACTTCTCGGGGCAGCTCGGCGGGTGCCAGCTCGGGCTCGGCATGTCGTTCAGCGGCGACCAGAGCTCGACGAACGATGCCACGCGCGGCGGCTGCCCGCCGACCGCGGCCAACTGCTACGGTCCCTCGGCCGACGTGACCGCCCGGGCGATGGCCGAGGGCGGCGGCGCCTCGACGACCATCAAGGTTCCCTTCACGTCGCTCGCCGGCGGGGTGCCGATCGCCACCCTCGATCCGAGCATGATTCTCACCGTGCAGTGGCAGCTCGTCGGTCCGACCGGCGCGGGCGACGGCGGCGTCCTCTGCGCCGCCGACTTCACCGTCGAGAACGTGAAGTTTTACTAGATCGGGGGGCATTCGCTCGCTGCGCTCGCTCGGTGCCCCCCGCGCCCCCGCTCGCTCCGGTCGGCAAAGCCTCCCTCCGCTCGCCGCTTTTCCGGCTGGCTAGATGCTCTTAGCCGAGGTGGCCCGGGCGGGTCGGCGGTGGTGCTTCTTCGCCGCGCGTATTCAGTGGGCGCCCGGGCAGGAGGTCTCGAGCAGCGCGATCGCCGACCACAAGAGGGGGGCCTGACCGTGCTGGTCACCAGCCGCGAACATGCTCTGGAGATTGATGTAGAAGTTCTGCTGCGAGGTGAGGTCGGTCCCGACACCGGTCGAACCATAGGCCTGCCCGGTTCCCGGGCACACCTGGGAGAGTTGGCCGCTGCTGTTCGTCTTGTTGCCGAGCGCCGTCCAGCCGTTCTTGGCCGCGGTCACGTACTGGGTACCGCTGATCCATCCGTTCTTGAGTCCGGTCACGAGCGCGTAGGTGAACATCGCCGTGCAAGACATCTCGGCGCCGGCGTCGGTTCTGTCCAGCACCTGCCGCCAGGCGCCGGCGTCCGTGCCGCTCGCGATCTGGACCGGCAGGAGTCCGTCCATCATCTTCTTGTAGCCGGCCATGATGGTGGCGCGGTTGGTGTTGGTCGTCGGCAGGTCCTGTAGCAGGAGCGCCATGCCCGCGGCGAACCAACCGTTGGCTCGGCCCCACTTCGCCATGGTCTGCTTGGTGTGCCACATGAGGCCGTCCGACTGCTGCAGGGCCGTCAAGTAGGCCACCATGGTGAGCGCCGTGCGGTCGAGATACTTTTCGGTCTGGGTCGCGCGATAGCCGAAATCCTGAAGCCCGGTGATCATGAACATGTCGTCGCTCCAGTAGCGAGCGTCCGGGGTGATGGCGGTGTCCGCGGTGTTGGCCCACTGGGCATCGGCGCGCGCCATGCCCAGGGTCTTGCAGGCCGCGGTCCCCTTCTCGTCGAAGATCTCGAGGGGCAGGTCGCCGAAGGCGCGGGTGTCCACGGTCGCGGAGGTGGAATTGTCTGGTCCCGCCTGGGTGCAGTCGAAGTGGCTGACCAGATAGGCGTTGTTCGTCGTGTCGTTGGTGAGCTGGGTGAATTGTAGCGAGGCGACGTAGGCGAACGTCCACGCGTACCCGGCGCCGGAGTAGGCGTCACCCGTGTGCGGCTTGAAGTTGGTGACCGCCAGCGGGCCGATGTCCGCCGGCCCCTTGCCGCTGGGCCAGGTCGAAAAGTCGCTGATGGTCGTGCAGCTGCCGGAGCTCCCCGCCGCCGCGGAGCCGCCGCTGCCGGTCGCGCCGCCGGAACCGGCCGCGCCGCCGCCGGTCCCCGCTGACCGCGCCGCCGGCCGCACCGCCGCTTCCCTTGGCGCCGGCCGCGCCGCCCGAGCCGGTCGCGCCGCCGCTGCTGGTCCCGCCCGAGCCGGTCGCTCCTCCCGTGCTGACCGAACCGCCGGAGCCCGTCGCGCCACCCGACGCCGTCGCGCCGCCCGAGCCGGTCGCGCCGCCCGAGCCGGTGCTGCCGCCCGAGCCGGTCGTGCCGCCCTGGCGCTGTGCCGCCCGAGCCGGTGCTGCCGCCCGAGCCGGTCGTGCCGCCGCTGGCGTTGTTCCCGCCCGAGCCGATCGTGGTGCCGGAGCTTCCCGTACCGCAGCCCGGCCCAGACGGTCGCCGCCAGGGCCAGGGAGACGAGCCAGGGTTGTTGGGTTCGTCCCGGCGCTCCTGCAGATCGAAGGGTTTTTTGACCGGTCACGTGTCCGTCCTCGGTTGCGGGTTGGCGAGCCGCGCCTGGGGCGGCTTTGGCACAGTCGCTACATTCCCGAGCGCAGGTTAACTGATCTCGCGCTGACGCGACGTGCGCGTCGGCGCCTTACGCCAGAGCCTTGACGCCGCGAATCGGCCAGGTGTAGAGCGGAACAGATGGCCACCGCTGCAAGCACCCCGCTGGATCCGAAGAAGCTGGTTTTTCCCGGGACCACCGCCCACCGTGGGCGCGCGATCTCGGTCTCCCCCGCCAACAGCATGCTGGAGCGGTTGTGGTACGGGCGGATCTTGCTCGGCCCCGACAAGCCGCGGGCGAGCTTCGAGACCGAGGGGCGCGAGACCTCCTTGCTGGTGATGCGTGGGTCATGTGTCCTGACGGTGAATGGCGCGCGCCACGAGCTGGGCCTTCACGACGCGGCCTACGTCCCGCGCGGGTCGTCGGTCGATGTCGCCAGCGAGGTGGACACCGACATCGTCGAGTGCTCCGCCGAGGTCGACGGCGACTACCCGCTGCAGATGATCCGGTACAGCGACGTCGCCGCAAATCCGAAGCTCAAGTTCACGGCGGGCGGCGTCGCGACCAGCCGCGATCTGAACATCATGGTCGGCGACAATGTGAAGGCGGGGCGGCTGATGGTTGGTTTCACCCGCTCGAAGCCGGGCAACTGGACCAGCTGGCCGCCGCACGAGCACACCGCGCTGGCCGAGGAGCTGTACGTCTACTTCGACATGCCGCCGCCGGCGTTCGGGATCCAGCTGGTCTACACGCGCCCCGAGGCGCCGGAGCTGGCGGCGATCGTGCGCGAGGGGGACGCCGTGCTGATGCCCGCCGGCTACCACCCCAACGTCGCGGCGCCCGGCCACGGGATCAACTTCATCTGGATGATGGCCGCGCGCCGCGAGGGTGTCGACCGGCTGTTCGGCGTGGTCAACGTCCAGCCCGGGTTCGACAAGGCAGGCTCGGGCCTCGAGGCGAGCCAGAAGTAGCCACCGGGCGATCTGGCGATCTCATGGCGGCCACCGACGCGTTTCGACTCGACGGGCTCTGCGCGCTGGTGACCGGCGCCGGCACCGGGATCGGCGCGGCGCTGGCGGTCGCGCTCGCCGAGGCGGGCGCCGATGTCGCCTGTCACGGCAACCGGCACGCGCCCGCCGAGACCGCGGCGCGCATCGTGGCGCTCGGCCGCCGGGCCGCCGTCGTCCAGGGCGATCTGGCCGACGCGGCCGTCGCCGCCGGTCTGGTCGAGAAGGCGGCCGACGCGCTCGGCGGCGTCGACATCCTGGTCAACAACGCCGGCATCATCCGGCGCGCGCCCGCGGCCGAGTCGAACGACGCCGACTGGGAGGCCGTGCTGGCCGTCAACCTGACGGCGGTCTACCGCCTCTGCCGGGCGGCCGGAAAGCAGATGCTGGCGCGCGGGCGCGGCAAGATCGTGAACATCTCTTCGCTGCTCGCCTTCCAGGGCGGCATCAACGTGCCGTCGTACGCGGCGTCCAAGGGCGCGGTGGCCCAGCTGACGAAGGCGCTGGCCAACGAATGGGCCGGGCGCGGCGTCAACGTCAACGCGATCGCGCCCGGTTACATCCGCACCGACAACACCGCGGCGCTCGTCGCCGATGCGACGCGGAACCGGCAGATCCTCGAGCGCATCCCGGCCGGCCGCTGGGGCGAGCCGTCGGATCTAGGCGGCGCGGTCGTTTTTCTGGCCTCGCGCGCCGCCGACTACGTCAGCGGACACGTACTGGTGGTGGACGGCGGTTGGCTGGGCCGGTGAGCCGTGACGCGGAGAGTCAGGCGCATCAAGAGAAGTTCCGTGATCCCTTCTCCCATTCGTGGGAATTGTCCGGGGTTCCAGCAACACAACTTTCGTAGAGAGGATCGGCAAATGAAACGCAGCACAGGGCTTTGGTTGAGGGTGGCGGGCATCGGGTGTCTCGTCTTCGGGGCGGCCTGCGCGCAGTCGGGGCCGGGCGGGACCACCAGCGGCAGCGGTGGCTCCCAGAGCTCCGGCTCGGGCGGCGACAGCAGCGCCAGCGGCGGGACGACGACGGGCTCTGGCGGCGACAGTGCGAGCGGTGGCAACACCGGCTCGGGCGGTAGCACCGCGAGCGGCGGCAACACCGGCTCGGGCGGCAGCACCGCGAGCGGCGGGGCGACCGGCTCGGGTGGCAACACGGCCAGCGGCGGCAACACCGGCTCGGGGGGCGCGGGCGGGAAACCGGCCAGCGGCGGCGCGACCGGCTCGGGCGGCAACCCCACCGGCGGCACCGGCGTCAACCCCACCGGCGGCAACACCGGCAGCGGCGGCGCGGCCGGCGCGGGGACAGGCGGAAAGGCGGGGAGCAGCGGAAGCGGCGGGGCCGCGGGAACGAGCGGTACGGGATCGGGTGGCGCGGCGGGTGCGATCACCCCGCAACAACTCGTGCCGGGCCTGGTCAACATGTACTGGGAGGGGACCTGCGTCGGAACCCGCGATCCCGGCGGCCACAACTGCCCGCTCGACGACAACGGCTCGAACTGCCCCACCAATTCCGATCCCACCATGCAGGGCACGGTTCGCAGCAAGACCATCCCCGTGATGGGCACCACGAACCAGGCCTACACGGTCAACATCGAGGTGATGGGCGTCATCGGGACGCGCTGCTACTCGGGCGGTACGCGCCAGTCGACGGCCGCCATCATGACCGACGGTTACAACAACAGCTGGTACGTCGGCGGCTCGCCCTCCAACGCCACCGACTGGTGGAACTCGTACGAGCTTCACGTCGCGCCGTCGACCGGCGATCCGTCCGGGGACGTCTACTACTTCAACTCCTTCGACAATTCCGGAGGGAGCTACTGCGACAGCGAGGCGACGTACATGGTGCATTACACCGCGCACTTCAAGGTGCTCGGTGGCGGAACCCTCACGTTGAAGCTCCACGACTACAACTGCCAGGCGCAGCAAAACTGCGGCTCGAACACGGACGGCACCTCGACCTGCATGCCTCGAACGGTCAGCTTCGGCAGCTTCGACAGCACCGTCACGAATTCCTTCATGGGGGGGACGCAGAGAAGCTCCCACCGGGACCGCTCACGCAGCCGCCCATCGACCAACTCAGCAAGACCTACAACCCGCAGTGGATGATGATCGACGTCACCTCCGTGACCAGCCCGTAAGGGAACGCCTCGCGCGGTTCTCCCAATTCGAATCTCACCTCAGCGCAGGAGAACGACCGTGAAGGGTTCCCGATCCCGTACGTCCGCTTGCCGTCTCTACTCCGCAACGATTCTCTCCCTGTCGCTCGTGCTCGCGCTCGCCGGGAGCGCGTCAGCGGAGAAGATCCTGATGAAGGCCGACGGCTGGGAGGTCTTCACGGACGGCCGCGTGGCCGGCTTCGTCAGCCAGGTCAACGGCGACGGAACCCTGGCGGGGGGCCCCGGCACCTCCGTCATGACCTACCCGGACGGGATGATGGTCAGGGACACCGTCGAAGGCGGCGGGTGGTCGATTGTGACGACCAACGGGAACACGGGCGCGGACCCGCCGGTCGCGGGCACCGCCAACCAGACGCGGATCCGCAGTGGGTTCCTTGGCAATCAATTCAACTTTGGCGTGCGCGGACAGGTCACCCCGTACACCACCGTCACCGGTTACATCTCGATCTGGGCTTTCATCGAGAGCATTTCGCAGTCAAAGGGCAACGCGAACCCCGCCGACGTTCGACAGGGATACGCGAAGCTCGAGGGGCCGTGGGGCAGCTTCCTGGCCGGGCGCACCCGGACCCTGTTCTCGCGCGGCGCGACCGACATCGACGTCCTCTACGCGCACAGGTGGGGTGTTGGTTTCCCCGGCGCCAACAATTTCGACTCCAGCGGGCCGACGGCAGGGCAGGTCGGCTTCGGCGTCATGGGCAGCGGCTTTGCTGCCGCGCTGATCTATGGAACGCCCGTGCTGGGGGGCTTTCACCTCAACGTCGGCGCCTTCGATCCGGTTCAGCTGTCCGGCGGCGGTTATACCCGCACCACCTACCCGCGGGCGGAAGCCGAGGCGACGTTCGAACGGACCTTTGGCAATAGCGGGAAGATCGTTCTGTTCGTCAATGGCCTCTACCAGAACGTCTACAAGGGCTCGCCCTGCGTGGAGACGCCCACCGGGCCCTGCGGGTCGACCGCGGCGGGCGTGGGCTACGGGGGCCGGTTCGAGCTGGGCTTCTTCCACCTCGGCCTGGCCGGGCACTATGGACAGGGCCTGGGACTCAGCTACGCGCTGGAGAACAGCCTCGCGGCATTCGACGGTCAAGACAACCCGCGCAAAATCGACGGCTACTACGCGCAGACCCAGTTCGTCCTGGGCCGCTTCGACCTGTTCGCCGGATTTGGAATCACGCGGGTGTTCCTGACCGACCTGGATAAGACTGCCGCCCCTGTGGACACCTTCGCCCAACAGCGTCATCAAAGACCAGATGGGCACCAACGCCGGCGTCGTCTACAACATGTCGCCCAACGTCCACTTCGATCTGGAGTACTTCCGCGCGCAGTCGGACTGGTGGCTCGGCGAGAAGCAGGTCCTGAACATCGGCGACTTCGGCATGACCTTCAACTGGTAGGCGGTCGAGCTGGAGCGCAGCCGGGCGCGCTGAGCGCTCTCCAGCGGCTGGGCTTTTCAGGGCGGCCGCGCATGATCACGATGAGAACATGTCGCTCTGATCTGTTCTCGCGCCTTGGAGCTCTGGCTGTGGCGTCGGGCCTGCTGCTGGGCTGCGCCCATTCGACCTACCGCGCGGCTCGGCCGACCGTCGCGGACGCAAACACGGGCGTAGCCCTGTCGGTCGTTTCCGGGCAACGCTGCTTCGTGACCCGCGACAACGAGAGGATGCCGCCGCCGGCGAACGACAACCAGGTCCATGTGCGCGTGACGGTCCAGATCGAGAATGATTCACCGGGCCCGGTCGGCGTGGAGTCGGAGAAAGTCCGTCTCACCCCGCACGCTGTGGATTCGAGGACGCACGCGGAGATGGCGCCGCTCGGACAGTCGGAGCTGACGGTCCCGCCCGGCGAGAGCCGCGTCTTGCCGCTCGACTTCGCGGGTCCTGGTCCCGTCGATTGCCGCCAGCCGTTCGACCTCGACACGCGGGACGCGCTGGTCATGACCGACCAGCCGATCCCGCTCGCGCCCGTCCGGCTGGCCACCGGGCACTAGCCGCGATCTCATACCCCCACCCCTGACAAGAGGCGTGCGCCGGTAACGAGGGTGGGAGTAAGGTAGCGCCGCGTGCGCTACCGCTGGCTGGTCTGCCTGCTGCTGTTTCTCGCGACGACGATCAACTACGTCGACCGGCAGATCCTGGCGCTGGTCAAGCCGATCCTCGACGAGCAGCTGCACTGGACGAACGCCGAGTACGGGCGGGTGAACGCGGCCTTCCAGGGCGCCTACGCCATCGGCCTGCTGTCTTTCGGTTTCTTCGTCGACCGGGTGGGGACCAAGATCGGCTACGCGCTGTCGATCGCGGGCTGGAGCCTGTCGGCGATCGGTCACGCGCTGGTCGGCAGCCCGGCCGGGTTCCTGCGCGCGCGCGTGGCGCTCGGTTTCAGCGAGGGGGGGAACTTTCCCTCGGCGATCAAGACGGTGGCGGTCTGGTTCCCGCGGCGCGAGCGGGCGCTCGCCACGGCGCTCTTCAACTCGGGCGCCAACGTGGGCGCCGTGGTCGCGCCGGCGGTGGTCCCGTGGATCGCGCTCACCTGGGACTGGCGCGCGGCGTTCGTGGCGGCCGGCTGCGTCGGGCTCGGCTGGCTCGCGCTCTGGCTGCCGCTCTACGATCGGCCGGAGAAGATCGGGCGCGTCACACCCGACGCGCTGGCGGAGCTGCGCGACGATGAACCGATGGGCGGCGGGGCGCCCGTCGGCTGGCTGACCATCCTCCGGTCGCGGCAGGCCTGGTCGTTCATCGTCGGCAAGATGCTGACCGATCCCGTCTGGTGGTTCTTCCTCATATGGCTGCCGGACTTCTTCAAGAAGACGCGCGGGCTCGACATCAAGGGGAGCCGGGTCTACTTGGTGTCGATCTACGGAATCGTGACGGTGCTCAGCGTCGCGGGCGGCTGGCTGGCGGGCGCGCTGGTGCGCCGGGGCTTCACCCCGACGCGCGCCCGCAAGACGACGATGCTGGTGTGCGCCCTGGCCGTGCTGCCGATCGTCGCGGTCACGCACGTCGGGACCTGGACCGCCGTCCTGCTGATCGGCGTCGCGGGCTCGGCGCACCAGGCCTGGTCGGCGAACCTTTTCACGACCGTCTCCGACATGTTCCCCAAGCGGGCCGTCGCGACGCTGGTGGGCGTGGGCGGGATGGCCGGCTCCATCACCGGCATCGCGTTCCCGATCGTCGTCGGCACGCTGCTCGATCGGTTCCAGGCGGCCGGCAACGTGACGGCCGGCTACGCGATTCTGTTCCTCGTTTGCGGATTGGCCTACCTCGTCGCCTTCGCGGTGGGCCAGCTCCTGGCGCCGAGCTTCGAGCGGGTGCCGATCGGCGGAGGCCAAAAGGGATGAGGATGATCTTCATGCGCGGCGAAATGACCAGGGTTGCTCTGACGGCGATGGTGATGGCGGTGGTGGCGATCGGCTGGACGTCCGCGGCGGCCGCCGCCAGCGGGCCCGCCTCGGCCGGCGGATCGGCGGCGAAGAGCGCGGTCGTCGCCTCGGTCGAGCTGACGAACCCGCTGCCGTCCGAGCGAAAACACGAAACCGTCGCGGTCGACCGGAAGGAGCTCGCGCAGCTCGCGCCGGCGGCCGACTTCAAGGCGCTGGTGGTGACGGACGTCAAGGGCGCGCTGGTGCTCTCGCAGCTCGTCGACAGCGATGGCGACGAGGAGCCCGACGAGCTGGTCTTCCAGACGGACCTCAAGCCGAACGAGAACAAGATCTTCAAGCTGCGCGCCGGGCCGCGCACGCCGGCGGCGCGCGCCGACTACAAGGTCTATGGCCGGTTGGTGCGCGAGCGGATGGACGACTTCGCCTGGGAGAACGATCTCGTCGCTCACCGGGTCTACGGAGCGGCGCTGGAGACGGCGAAGAAGGAGCCGCTCGTCTCGAGCGGCATCGACGTCTGGGTCAAGCGCACGCATCGTCTGCTGATCAACGACTGGTACATCACCGGCGACTACCACCGCGACCAGGGCGAGGGCGCCGACTTCTACGCCGTCGGCAAGTCGCGCGGCTGCGGCGGCCTCGGGCTCTGGATCCACCCCACCCAGGCGGACCTGCGTGGGGGCCCCGGGTCCGGCGGGAAGCTCGCGCTGTCGCACAACTTCATCGGCTCGCGTGTGCTGGCGAGCGGGCCGATTCGCCTCGTCTTCGAGCTCACTTACGCCCCCTGGGAGATCGCGCCCGGCCAGCGGGTCGCCGAGACCAAGCGGATCACGCTGGACGCCGGATCGCCGTGGAACCACATCGAAAGTACGTTCACGCCGCCCGGCCCCGGCAAGCTGTCGGCCGGGATCGGGATCGCCAAGCACCCGGGAAACGCGATGAGCCTCGACCCCGTCTCCGCGTCGCTGCGCGTGTGGGAGCCGCTCAAGGGCGAGAAGGGGGACGCGAACGGAAACCTCGGTTGCGCCGTCGTGCTGCGGCCAGGCGCGTCGCTCGAGGAGCACCCCGACGATCTCGAGTACGTGGTCGTGACGCCCGTTCCTGCCAGCGGCAAGCTCGTCTACGAAATGGGGACCGCCTGGGACAAGGCCGGCGCGATCCGCGACGCCGCCGCCTGGGGCCGCGAGGTGCAGGCGCAGGCGGCGCGAAGCGGCGCGCCCGTGAATGTGTCGCTCGCCGTGCCGAAGTGAACCGCGTCGGCCCGCGCCGGCGCCGAGCGGCCGTCCTGACGATCGTTCCTGGCGCTGCGCTGGCCCCTGGCGCTGCGCTGGCCCCTGGCGCTGCGCTGGCCCCTGGCGCTGCGCTGGCCCCTGGCGCTGCGCTGGCCCCTGGCGCTGCGCTGGCCCCTGGCGCTGCGCTGGCCCTGGGCGCTGCGCTGGCCCTGGGCGCGGCGCTGGCCGCCTGCGCCGCGCTCGCCCCGCCGGTCCGCAAGCTCCCCGACGGCGGCTACCGGATCGCCTGCGAAGACACGCTGTCGACCTGCCTCGGTGCGTTCGAGACCATCTGCGCATGGCACGGCTATGACGTGATCTCCGCCACCGAGCGCCGTCGCCAGGCGGATCTGCGCGACGTGCCCGACTTGAAGATCGACAGCGAGGCCGAGGTCCGATGCAAGCCGGGCGAGGCGCTGTTCGGGAACGCGCCCACGCCGCCGCCGCCCGCGCCGCCGGCTGCGCCCGCCCCGGCGCCGTCCGCCGCGCTGCCGCCGCCTGCGTCGCCCGCGCCTGCGTCGCCCGCGCCTGCTCCACCGCCTGCGGTCGAGCCGGGACCCCCGCCAGGCCCAGCAGGATCGTGCGCCGTCCCCGGCGCCGATGGAGGGGCGCCTGGTTGCGGTAGATGACGCGATGTCCGGTTCTGGAAAACGGCGAATTCGGCGGGACGTGATCAGGCCGCCGTCCGGTGGGAATTAGGAACCGTTTACGGGCGTGCCTGCGTCTATCATGCGCATGAGCGCCCGACGGCGTCCGTCCCCGTTAGGAGCCAACCCAAAATGACCGATTGTCGAATTCTCGCGACCACGTCCCGCGTCCTCTTGGCCGGCGGCCTGTTGCTCGCCTCGTGCACGGGCGCCACGCAAGGGACCACCGGCGGCGGCTCGGGGGGCTCGACCGGCTCGGGTGGGTCCAACGGTTCCGGCGGCTCGACCGGCTCTGGCGGCTCGAGCGCTTCAGGTGGTTCGAATGGCTCGGGCGGCTCGACCGGCTCGGGTGGCGGCACGGCCTCGGGCGGCTCGACCGGCTCGGGTGGCAACACGGCGTCGGGCGGCACGACCGGCTCGGGCGGAACGACGGCGTCGGGCGGCGCAACCGGCACGGGTGGCGCCACAGCCACGGGCGGCGCGACGGGGACCGGCGGCGGCGCGGCTGGCGCCGGTGGGGCAGGCAAGGGCGGGGCGAGCGGGACCGGCGGAGCGGCGGGCAGCAGCGCGACCGGCACCGGTGGCGCGGGTGGCACCGGTGGGTCGACGACGTGTCCGTCGCTGCCGACCGCGCCGGTGGCCGCCAGCAGCATCGTTCAGTTCAACGACAACGGCGGCTATTGCTGGTACCAGGACGAGCGCGCGGTCGTCGACACCAAGGCGAACAAGCTGATCATCGGCACCACCGCCAGCGGCGGGACCCGGAACGGCCAGAACGAAGTGACCATCTACGATCTCGCGATGAACAAGGGGACGCGCTTCACGCTCCCCTCCTCGCTGGCGACGTCCAACGTCGACGATCACAACTCGCCCGCGCTCCTGATCCGGCCTGACGGCAAGTACCTGGCGCAGTGGGCCGGTCACCGGGTCGACTGCTTCAGCCGCTTCAGCATCTTCGACGGATCGGCCTGGGGCGCGGAGCAGAAGGTCGACTGGACGCCGTTCGGTTGCCCGTGGCCCGGCGCCGACACGAACATGATCACCTATTCGAATCCCTGGTACATCGGAACCAGCATCTTCACCATGGTTCGCTCGGTCGCGACCGATCCGGCCGTCCTGACCTCCACCAATGATGGCGCAAGCTGGAGTTACAACGGGAAGCTCGCCTCCAGC
Organism: uncultured Pseudomonadota bacterium; assembly: GCA_963725905.1. GTDB lineage: Bacteria > Myxococcota_A > Polyangia > Fen-1088 > Fen-1088 > JADGRB01. Next base: position 246,534 of record CAVSAG010000001.1, read on the forward strand.
AAGCAGGTGGGTTACGTGGCCGGCTACTTCAAGTACTGGGGCGACAACACTGGTCGCATCGACTTCAACGGCACCGAGGCCCACCCCCGCGACAACGACAACAACCTTTGGTCCGGCTACGTCCAGGGTGGAAACGTCTACGATTCTCTCGGCAACATGGTTTCACCCTTCCACGACAGCAGCGCCACCACCACCAACGCCAAGGACATCTCCGCGTTCACGAAGGTCTTCGCGACCGGGTCGACGATCGGCGGCGTGAAGCTCTGCCGGGCGTGGAACTACGATACGGTGCGGTACGCGGACGGGACCGTCGCCGTCCTCGGGCAGGCGCGGGCCGACACCTGCACCTCGACGCCGTCGGGCTCCGATCCGGACAAGCGCGCGCTCTATTTCCGCTTCGACGGCACCAAGTGGACCGGGACCTACCTGGTGAAGATGGGCCCGAAGCTCTACGCGTCCGAGGAGGACTACACCGGCCTGGCGGCGCTCGATCCCGACAACCCGCACGTCATCTACATCTCGACCGTCTACGATCCGCGCGACGACAAGACCATGACGCCGAAACACGAGATCTACGAGGGCGTCACCTGCGACAACGGGGCGACCTGGCAGTGGGCGCCGATCACGCAGAACTCGACCGTTGACCAGCTCCGTCCTATCGTCCCCAAGTGGGACCCCAACCATCTCGCCCTGATCTGGCTCAGCGGAACCTACACCTCGGCGCAGCAGTACGCCTTCAAGGTGGTGGGGCTGATCAAGAGCAGCAACCCGTGACCGGGTCTGCGGCGCTCGGCCGAACTCGGTTCCGTCGTCCTCTTCTCGCCCTCGCGCTGGCAGGTGCGTTTGGTGCGGTCGCCTGCGGAGGCGGCGGCTCGTCGGGCGGTACGGGCGGGTCGACTGCGACCGGCGGGAGCGCGAACCCCGGTTCGGGGGGCTCCGGCTCCGGCGGAACCTCCTCTGGGAGCGGCGGCGCGGGCCAAGGCGGCTCCTCGTCGTCGGGCGGCGCGACCGGCTCGGGCGGCACCACGGCCACGGGCGGGACGACTGGCTCGGGCGGCTCCTCGTCGTCGGGCGGCGCGACCGGCTCCGGCGGCACGACCACCACCGGTGGCACGACGGGCTCTGGCGGTGCGGCGGGCGGAGGCGGGTCCGGCAGGGCTGGCGCCACCGGCAGCGGCGGCGCCACCACCGGCAGCGGCGGCGCGACGGGGACCGGCGGCGCGGCCGGCGCAGGAGGCGCGGCCGGCAAGGGAAGTGGTGGCAGCGGCGGCGCGGCCGGCGGCTCGGGCAACTGCACCGGGCACGCGCTCTCGCTCTCGGCCAACGGCACCGCCGCGGACAGCGACGCCGCCCTCTCTCGGGTCGAGATCGATCTCAAGACCGACCTTCCGATCGGCAACAGCAAGCGCACGATCGAGTACTGGGCTTATATCAAGACCGCCGACTGGCACGGCGACACGAACGAGATGTACTACTACGGCGGCAGCGGCAACGCGATGTCGTTCGGGATGGACTTCGGCACCAACCCGGTGACCGGCATGTCCGGCAACCACGCCACGCTGGACCCCTTCACCGGCGGCGGCTTCAACGACGACAGCACCGACTATCTCGGCATCACTTCGACGAGCGATCAGTGGGTTCACATCGCGCAGGTCTGGGACGGCAACAACGTCCTCGTCTACGTCAACGGCCAGCTCAAGATCACCGCGCCGGGAACGGGCGGCACCAACGCGCTCGCCACCGCGCAGTCGATCCTGACGATCGGCTGCAATCCGTCGAACAATGCCTGCTTCAACGGCCTCTTCGACGAGTTCCGGGTCTGGAACGTCGCCCGCACCGCCTCGGAGATCTCCAGCAACTACAACAAGCCGATGATGGGCAACGAGACGGGCCTCGTCGGCTACTGGAAGTTCGACGAGACGAGCGGCACCACCACCGCGGACGCCGTGAACGGGGGCAGCCACACCGCCCACAACGGGACGCTCAAGGCCGATACCACCGCCCACGACCCGACGTTCGTCATCCCGCCTGTGGCGCTGCCGCTCGTCTGCAACTGAGGTGCGCGTCCGTCAATTGGTGAGCTGCTTCATCACTTCGTGATGCTGGGCGACGGGTTGCCGGTGTAGACGGCCGGGCAGCGCGGCTTCGTCGGATCGGGCGGGCAGGTTGTCTGGAGGTTCATGTAGTAAGAGAGGCTCTGCTGCGGCGGCGCGTACCCGGCCGGCATCGTGAGCTTGTTGACGCTCATGAAGTAGGTGAGGCAGGCGTCGCGCCACCAGCGGGCCTCGTGGTGCTGGATCTGCAGAAAGCCGGTCTCCTCGCTGAAGCGCCTGTTGTCGATGTACCCCTCTATCGACGCCCACCCCGCGCGCATCGTCTGCACGGCGTCGACGCCGGCGCTGTAGCGGTGGACCAGCTCGTTCCAGACCGAGCGCCCCGACGAGGCCAGCGTGTCGGTCCACTTCATGCGCTGGAAGAAGAGCAGGAAGTCGTCGGGCACCGTGCTCTTGCCAGCGAGCTCGGTCGCCACCGCCGGGGCGTACTGGGCCACCGTGTTGCTGCCGGTCAACGTGCGGTCGAAACCGATCCCCGTCGCGTCGGCCTGGTGGAAGTAGTACGGGTTCCAGTTCATCCGCTTGAGGTTCTTCACCCAGGGCGCGGGCCCGTAGTGCGTGTCGGTCGCCATCAGATGGACGAGGCCGAGCGGCTCCATGTAGTTCACCAGGCTCTGACGAGAGCTCATCATCATCCGCGTCACCGGCGTCAGCACCGACGGGTCATTGGAGAAGGTTTGTCGGATCCACTCGTCGGCGATCTCCCGCGCCGGGAGGTCGGGATTCCAGGCCAGGCGGCCGAAGGCGTACCAGTTGGCCTGGTTGAAGTGGGACCCCATCCAGCTCGCGTCGGTGCCGATGCCCGACACTCCGGCCACCGCGCTGATGACCCGCGCCACCGTCGAGCCCTGACCCTTCGGGTGGGTGTCGGCCTGCAGGACCTCCTGCCACATCGGTCCGAGGTAGGCGAGGTGGGTGTCCTCACCGAGGTACTCCTTGGTGATCTGCAGCTCCAGCGCCAGCGGCGTGTTCGGCATCGCGCCGAACAGCGGGTGGAAGGGCTCGCGCGGCTGGAAGTCGAGCGGGCCGTTTTTCACCTGCACCATCGTGCCGGCGTCGAACTTGCCGTCGAGCGGCTTGAATTCGCGGTAGGCCTGACCGACCCGGTCGGTGCCGTCGTCGCTGTAGACGAACGCGCGCCACATGACGATGCCGCCGTGGGGCGCGAGCGCCGCCTCCAGCATGTTGGCGCCGTCGGCGTGCGTGCGGCCGTAGTCGGCCGGCCCGGGCTGTCCCTCGGAGTTTGCCTTGACCAGGAAACCGCCGAAGTCGGGGATCAGTGAATAGATCGTGTTCGCTTCGCGGACCCACCATTGCTTGACCCGAGCGTCGGTCGGATCGGCGGTCGGCAGTCCCCCGATCCGGATCGGCGCCGCGAACTGCGCCGACAGATAGACCCTGATGCCGTAGGTGCGAAACACGTTGGCCAGCGCGGCCACCTTGGCGAGATACGCGCCGGTCAGGATCCGCGGGTCGGCGTTCACGTTGTTGAGCACCACACCGTTGACGCCGATCGACGCGTTGGCGCGCGCGTAGTCGGTGTAGCGCTGCGACATTGTTCCGGGCAGCGCCGTCCACTGCCAGAGCGACTTGCCGGCATAGCCGCGCTCGACGCTGCCGTCGAGGTTGTCCCAGTGGTCGAGGATCCGTCGCTGGATCTTGGGCGACTCGGCGAGCGCCAGGCCGGCGAGCGGCCGGTGGCGTTGCAGCCAGCGCAGCAGGGCGAAGCTGCCGCGCAGGACGCCGACGTCCGTGTTCGCCGCGATGACGATCGCGGCGTGCAGGCCGACCGCCCTCGCCTGGACCAGGTAGCCCTCGTTTCCCACCGCTGTCAGCGCGCTGCCGAGGCCGAGCGAATTGACGATGGTCGAGGAGGCCGGCGTGCCCAGGACGACCGCGCCGCTGCCCGACGGAGCGGTCAGCAGCGGGATCGTCGTCCCCAGGAGGCCGCCCAGCCCGTTGACCAGCTCGGCCTCTGCCGCCCGCAGCGTCGCCGAGCTCCCGGCCTTGACCACCCCGGTGATGGCCGCCTGGTACTCCGCGAGCCGGCCCGGGAGCGAGACCTTCGGGTAGCGCAGCCACAGCTGCGAGCCATCCTCGTCGGGTGGCGGCGTCGCGGGCTTGCGGTACGGATCCGCGCCGCTGCCGTCGGCGGCCGTCGCCGAGGATTCCCCCGAGCGTCTGGAGCTACCGGGGGTCAGCGAAGCACAGGCCGTAACCGCCACGGTGAGACCCAGAGACCAGAGTCCTGCGAGGAGGACGTGGCGACGGCGCATTGCTGTCCTTCTTATTCCCTTTCGGTCCCGGGTGTCACCCCTGGCCGTAGATCGACCGGCGATGCAGCGGGCGCGAGATGGCCGTCGCGGTGGCGGTGGCGATGAAGAGCGGCAAGACAATCGCGTAGTCGCCCGAGAGCTCGAAGCCGAGGACGCTGGCCATGATCGGCGCGCGGGTCGTCGCCGCGATGGCGCCGGCCATCCCGCACAGGACGTAGCCGCCGGGGAACCCGGCCGTGTGCCAGACGGTGCGGGCGGCCGCGCCGACGATGCCCCCCATGGCGGCGCCGAGAAACAGCGACGGCGTGAAGACACCGCCGGGGCTCCCCGAGGCCACCGTGGCGGTCGTGCCGACCGCCTTCACCACCAGGAGGATCGCCATCATGGCGATGCCGACGCGCGCGTCGAGCATGAGCTGGATGACCTCGTACCCGTTGCCGGTCACCTCCGCGAAGCGCAGCGCGCAGAGCCCGACCACCAGGCCGCCGAGCGCGCCGCGCGCCGCCGGTGGAACCGGCAGCCGCGCGAATCCCCGCCGTCCGAGATTGATGAGCGCGATGAAGCCGGCGCCACCCGCCCCGGTCACGAGGCCCAGGGCGAGGTATCCGAAGAGCTCGCTGCGCGCCGCGAGCGAGAAGGTCCGCAGCCCGTAGAGCGGGCCGGGGCCGAGCGCCCAGCGGGAGAGCACCGTCGCGACGGTGACGGCGGTCAGCGACGGCAGCGCCAGCTCGAGCGCGGTCGTCTCGGCGACGATCTCGACGACGAAAAGGACGGCGGCGATCGGCGTGTTGTAGGCGGCGGCGAACCCGGCGGCGGTGCCGGCGGCGATCAGCGTCCGGACGCGCCGCGGGTCGAGGTAAGCGTACCTCCCGACCGCCGAGGCGATCGCGGCGCCGAAGTGCAAGAGCGGCCCCTCGCGTCCCAGCGACCCGCCGGTGGAGACGGCCGCGAACGAGGCGGCCGCCTTGCCGACCGCTGCCGGGACCGAGATGCGGCGCCCGGCGACCGCCACCGCTTCCATGATCTCGGCCATGCTCCGCTCGCCGCCGATCCGCGCGGCCAGCGCGGCGGCGACGGCGCCGCCGGCGGCCGGGAGCAGCAGGCGCAGGAGAAACGGGAGGCTCTCGAACGCCAGGAGAACGTTGGGCGCCCTGTACAGATGGGCGAACACCGCCGACTGCGCGGCGCGGAACGCGACGGCGAACCCGCCCGCCAGCGCGCCGACGACGGCCGCCGCGACTCCGACGTGAATCGGAAGTCGCAGGTGGTGGAGCGCTATCCGAACCCGCGCGTGCGTCACGCCAATCTGGGGCGCCCGGGCAGCCCGTCAATGGTGTCGTTGGGTTCCGTTGGGCGACGGCGCCGGTCAGCGGGCGGCGACGCTCTTCTGAGACCAACTGGCCAGGGCCTTGCGGACCTCCTGCTCCGGGAACAGCGGATCGCCGGCCTTGAGGCCCATCTCGAGCGCGCGCTCGGCGGCCGTTCCGGCATCCTTGTAGCTGCCCCTGGCGCCCAGCAGGAGCGCCTTGATCCAGAGGTTGTACCAGTCCTCGCGCAGCGCCAGCGATTGGTCGACGTACTTGAGCCCCTGGTCGTAGTCCTTCTTGGTCTCCAGCATGTAGCGCGCGGCATTCGCGTAGGCGCGCCAGGTGTTGTCGAGCGAGCTGATGTTGGTCAGCACCTCCTGGGTGGTGTTGACCTGGATCGGGACGGCGACCTTCACCTTCTCCCAGGCGAGCTCCAGCGTCGCGCCGTCGTCGCTGAAGTCCGCGATGGCGAACGCGAGGTGCTCGCGGAACGGTGACGACTTGGGGTGGAGCTGGATGCGTGCAACGTCGAGGTCGGGGCGGTAGTCGTGCGCGCTGCCGAGCTGATCGGCGTTCTTGTTGAGGATCAATGTCCAGCTGGTCTTGCCGGGAACGGCGAAGACGGCGTAGGTCCCGGCGGGGACGGGCTTGTCGCCGATCGTGACGTCGCGGCTGAACCGGACCTTCGCCGCCTGGTAGCCGCCCAGCGACCAGAGCTTGTCGAACGGGACCAGCGCGCCCCAGATCTTGCGGCCGCTCACGGCGGGGCTGCCGTACTCGACGGCGATCTCGGTCAGGCCGACCTGTTGCGAGACCTTGCCGACCGGGCTCTCGCGGGGCAGCTCCAGATTGGCGAGTCCGGCGGCCGCGGCGGCCGGAGCGCCCGCGAGGGCGACCGCGAAAACCCCCGCCCGCAGCGAGAAAATGGCATTGGTGCGCATGACCGGCGGAGCCTAGCGGCGGGTCGGGTGGCGCCCCGTTTCAGTTGCGTTACGAACTGATGACAGTTGCCGAAAACCGGCGTATTTCAGCGGACGCAGCGGACCAGCGCGGCGGTCTGGTTGTACTCGGTGAAGCCGTCCTCGTAGTTGATGACCCAGGGATCGTGGGCGGTCGCGCTCATCCCCTCGTAGAGCGTCGAGGACCAGTAGGGCGTGGTGGCGGCCGTGCCGGCGAAGGTCGTCGTGTCGATCGCCGGCGAGACCTTGCTGATCGGCGGCACCTCGTCGACCAGCGTGGAGAGCTCTTTGATGCTCGGCGTGCGCCAGGTGTGGCCATTGAGCCCGAGGCCGCTGCAGGTCGTCTGCGCGGTCGCGAAGTCGGTGGTGGTGGTCGTCGCCGTCGTGGCCCAGATGAGCCCGGTGTCGACGTCCTGCACCTCGCCCGTCGCCACCGCGGTGTAGCGCGGGCTCGGCAGCGCGCCTTCGTCGGGCGCCGAGACGCAGCGGGCGTACTCCGCCTGCGTGCGATCGCCGGCGTTGCTGGTGAGCCCCTCGGAGAAGTTCACGATCCAGGAGTACTGCGGCTTGGTGGCGATCTGCGAGACGACCCAGGGCGACGACGTCCAGTGGTACTTGCCGCCCGGCAGGCCCGGGAACGCCGTCTTGTCGATGGCCCCGCCGTGCGTGAAGTCGACCAGCGAGAGGAGCTCGATGCGCGTCGGGAGCCGCCAGGTTCGTCCGGCCAGCGTGAGCGTCGCGCAGTAGTTGATCGCGTCGCACCAGCTGTACGCCTGCGACGAGGTGACCGCCTTTTGCCAGACCAGCTTGGTGACGTTGTCGGTGACGGTGCCGTCGCCGTTGTCGGTGTAGCTCGACGGGTTGGGGAGGCCGGCGCTGGCCGGGTTCGGCATCGGCCAGCGCGCGTAGATGAACTCGGTCGGGGGCTGATAGGCGCAGGCGGCGCCACCGTCGGCGGTCGTGGCGCCGCCTGTCCCGGCCGCGCCGCCAGTCCCAGTCGTGCCACCGGTGCCGGTCGCGCCCCCTTTGGCCCCCGCGCCTCCGCCGGTGCCCGTGACGCCGCCCTTGCCGGCCGCACCGCCGCTGCCTGTCGCGCCGCCGCTGCTGGTGATGCCGCCAGTGCCGGTGACGCCGCCGCTTCCCGGCGTGCCACCCGTCGGTGATCCGCCGCCGGTGCCGGTCGCACCACCGGTGCCACGGCTTTGCGAACCGCCCGCGCCCGATCCGCCGCCGGCGCCCGAGCAGGCGCCGAGCAGGAGGGCAGCGGAGAGCACGCCGGAACGAAGCCGAAGCGTCCCCATCAATTCTTCAAGGGTCGCGCGGGCAGGAACTGGTGCGCCCGGTCGGCGAGAGGCCCGACTATTGATGCTGAGCTGGCTCGTCGCCCTTTCGAGCGACGGTGGCCGGAGGCTCCGGGGTTGCGGGGCCGGCGGGACGTTCGTTGCAGACGCAGGCGGGACAGACCGGGGCCGGCCGGTCGGCGACCGCGCTCACCGTCCGCTGCAGCGTCGCCAGCGCGGCGTTGGCCTGGGCGAGACTGTCGTTGGCGGCGACGAGCTTGTCGCTGGCCAGCGCGGCGCGGCTCTCCTCCTTGGCGATCGCGATTCCGAGCGCGCGCACGTCGGCCGGCAGCGCCTTCAGCGTTCCGACTTCGGTCTCGAGCTGGCCGAGCCCCCGCTCGATCGACTCCGCCCGATTGGTGAGCGCGAGGGTCGTGTCCTCCGATCGCTGCAGGTGCTCCGGAGATCACCCGGCGCTCGCGGCCGACGGCGTCGTCCATGTGGTTGATGATCTCCGACGCCTTGGCCTGCTCGGCCGGCGGCAGCTTGTCGATGAGCTGCCGGATCGCCCCCGCCGTCTCGTGGATCGACGACAGGTTCTGGCTCTGGTCGTCGAGCGCGCGCTTCTCGTCGGCGGTGCGCAGCGCGAGGTGGCAGAACTGCAGCGCGCCGAGCGCCCGCTCGCTCGAGCGCTTGTCGGCGTCGCAGTAGATGTAGAGGCCGCCCGCGGCGATCAGCATCCCGACGCTTCCCGCGAGCAGCGCGAAGTAGCGCACCGGGTGCGAAGCGGTAGCGGTCGACCAGCGCCTGCAGTCGCTGCGCCCATCCCGCGCGCGTCGCGCCGTGCCGAGAACAGCATGACCAGTCGTTCGACGTAGCCGATCCCGGCCAGCGAGACGATGGCGACGGTGATCGCCACCAGCCAGGGCTGGAGGCTGGCGATGCGGTGCTGGACCGCCGCCTCGCGCGCCTCGACGCGCGGCAGATCGGCCAGGCGGCCGTCGATCGTGCAGCCGTCCTGGTTGAACCGGATCTCGCCCGGCCCGGCGCACCCCGCCGTGACCGCCATCAACACGCCCGCCGCGAGGAGCGCGCGCGCAACGCGTGCTCGAGCTGCCGACATGGCTCCTTTCGACTGCAGGGGTCGTTCCGCCGCCCCGGCCCGGCGATGCGCGCCCGTCGGCCGAGCGCTCGTTCGGAAAGTCGACGCCGCCGGACGCACCCGCGACACATTTTGGACGGCGCGCGGGCCCGGCCCCTCGCCGCGGCGGCCGGCGGCGCGGCACGACGGATTGCGTTGTCGTCAGGCATGTCGAAAGCTCGTTGGGCCGCCGGGCTGCTGGTCACCGCATGGCCGTTGCTGGCCGGCGGGTGCGCGCCCGAGATGTTCGCGATGAACGTCGGCAACCCGGCGCGCGGCGGCAACGCGGCGGGCGCGATGCAGTCGTACGAGGTCCCGCCGTATCGGCAGGACCACCGCTACGAGGCGACGCTCGAGGGGTGGACGCCGTCGTCGCTGGCGTTCCGCATCCACCTGGTGAACGCCGATCGCTGCGGCCTGCCGTCGAGCTACGCCTTCGATCTGGTCGACGATCACGGCCGCCACTACCCGTTCCAGGCCGCCGGCGCCGGTCGAGGAAGGGACCGCGCGACCGGGCACCTGGGCGCCACGCTACACGACGACTCGATCGACGGCGCGTTCCCCGTCTCTGTCGGCGCCGACACCCGGTTCGTGGTGCTGCAGATCCGTCCGATCGCCGACCGCGGCTGCACCGCCGTCGACTTCCGCTGGGACTTTCAGGCCTAACGCGCCAAGCGGACGTCGGGCGCGCTTCACACTTCTTCACAGTGGCGCACGAACGTCCTTAACGGGCGGTGCGTACCGTCGTCTCCGCGGGGCAATCGAGCCTCGCACCAACAAGGAGACGCAGATGATTGGATGCTTGATTTTCGGGAGCCTGGCGGCGATGGGGATTGCGCGGGCGATTCACCACCGGCGGTTTTACGGCGGTGGCTGTGGCGGCGGTGGCTGGCACGGCGGCGGCTGGCACGGCCACCGGCACTGGGGGGGACACGGCTGGCATGGCGGCCGGCGACCCGCGCGACGAGTGGGGGTCGTTCGACCGCGAGGACTGCGGGCGAGTTCCGCTCGCCGTTCGCCGACGCCGACTTTCGCGGCCTCGGCGGGTTCGGGCCGGGACGCTCGTTCGGCGGCAAGCGGTTCTTCGTTCGCCGCATCCTCGAGCACGTGCGCGCCACGCCGGCGCAGGAGCGGGTGGTCGGCGCCGCGGTCGAGGAGTTCCGCGACGAGCTGAAGAAGAACGTCGGCGGGGAGGGGCGTCGCAGCCGGCAAGGAGATCGTGGACGCGCTTCGGCGCAGCACGTTCGACGGCGTGCTGCTCGGCGAGCAGTTCGCGCGGCACGACACGATCCTGGAGAACGGGCGCAAGGCGTTCGTCGGCCTGGTCGCCAAGGTCCACGACGCGCTCGAGCCAGAGCAGCGCGAGCGTCTGGCCGACCTGGTCGAGCGCGGCCCCCGCTTCGGTTTTGATGGGAGCCCTCGAAGGGTTCCCATCCCCCACGCGATCGATGCCCCCTTGGTAGAATGATCGAATGGCCTTGCGGGTCCTCTGCATCGACGACGACGTCCGCCTCTACGAGCTGCTGGCGGCCTACCTCGAGCCGAACGGCGTGACGCTGGTGCACGCCGCCGACGGTCCGAAGGGGCTGACGGCGCTCGGGGCGGACGTCTTCGACGCCGTGCTGCTCGACGTGATGATGCCGGGGATGGACGGGCTCGCCGTCTGCCGGCGCATCCGCGAGACGAGCCGGGTGCCGATCATCATGCTCACCGCCCGCGGCGACGAGGCCGACCGGGTGGTCGGGCTCGAGCTCGGCGCCGACGACTACGTGCCGAAGCCGTTCTCGCCGCGCGAGCTGCTGGCGCGACTGCGGGCGGTGCTGCGGCGGGCGCAGCCGGCGACCAGCGGCGCCGAGATCGTCGTCGGGCGGGTGGCCATCGACATCGGCGCGCGGCAGGTCCGCGTCGGCAACGAGCCGGCCGAGCTGACGGGGCTGGAGTTCGACATCCTGGTCGCGCTGGCGCGGCGCCCGGGGCGGGTGGTCCCGCGCGAGACGCTGCTCGGGGAGGCGGGCCGCCAGGACGTGACGGTGAGCGATCGGACCGTCGACGTCCACGTCTCGCACCTGCGGCGGAAGCTGGGCGACGATCCGAAGACGCCGCGGCTCATCAAGACCGTGCGCGGCGTCGGCTACGTGTTGTCGCCCGAGGCGGCGCGCGACGCCGAAACCGCGTGAGGCACGGCGGCCGCACCGCGCGGCGGCCCCAGCTGGCCACCGTCCCTTGGCGCCGCGGTCCGTGGGGCATCTGGGCGGGCCTCGATCCGGCGGTGCGCGAGCGGATCGTCGTGAGATTCGCAACGCTTACGGCCAGCGGTTCGGCCGCCGCCACCCCTGGGACCGCGTGCTTCACGAGGCTATGGGGCGCCGCCCCGGCTGGCACCAGCGCATCCGCTGGGAGCTGCGGTTGCACTACGGCGCGCACCTGCACCGGCGGCTGTTCCTCTGGTTCGGTGCCACGATCTTCCTGACCGTCGTCGCCACGGCCACGGCGGCGCACTTCGGCCACGCGCTGGCTGGCGGCGCATCCGCTGCGCGCGCTGCTTCTGTTCGGGGTGCCGGCGGCGGTGCTCTGGATGGCGGCCGGGCGGGTCGCGCGGCGGATCGCCCGCCCACTCTACGAGTTGACGCGCGCGGCGCAGGACCTGGGGGCGGGCAACCTCAAGGCGCGCGTCTCGGCCGCCGGGTTCGGGTTCGACGAGACGGCCGTGCTGTCGTCCGCGTTCAACGAGATGGCCTCGCGGCTCGAGCGGCAGCTCGCCGAGGAGCGCGAGCTGCTCGGCTTCCGTCTCGCACGAGCTGCGCACGCCACTGGCGCGCATTCGCCTGCTGGTGGAAATCGCGCGGCAGGCACGTTCAGGCAGCGACCCGCGTACGCTCGACGAGATCGAGCACGAGGCGATCGAGATCGACGCGCTGGTCGGCGAGCTCCTGGCCAGCGCGCGGATCGAGTTCCAGGCGGTGGCGCGGCAAGCCGCTGGAGGCGGTCGAGGTGGCGCGGCGGGCGCTCGAGCGGGCGGGCGAGGACGCCGCCAAGCTGGTCGCGCCGCCGGCGCCGGTCCCGTTCGCGGCCGATCCGACGCTGGTCGGACGCGCGCTCGCCAACCTGATCGACAACGCGCGCAAGCACGGGAATGGGCTCGATCGGCTCGAGGTGCGGACCGATGGTTCGCTCGTCGCGTTCGAGATTGCCGATCGCGGCCGCGGGTTCGCGCCGGGCGACGAGACGCGCGTGTTCGAGCGGTTCTATCAGGGCGCCGATCCCGACGCCGGGGCGCGCGGGTCGCTCGGGCTCGGTCTGGCGCTGGTCAAGCGGATCGCCGACGCCCACGGCGGACGGGTTCACGCCGCGAACCAGCCGGGTGGTGGGGCGCGGGTGGTGCTCGAGCTCCCCGTGGCGCCGCCGGCGCGACCGTCCGCGGCATCGGGCCCGGAAGGTCAGGAAAGTTAGAAAAGCGCACGCGTCAGATTTTCGACCGATTTTCCGATGCCCTCGGCACTATGGTCTGCTAGTCCCATTTGAAGGGGTGCGATGCGCAGCGCAGCAATGACAGCGTCTCGGGGCAATGTGGCGTGCATCGGTCTCGCGGCCCTGCTCGTGGCTGGGTGCGGGTTCAAGCCTGCGGCCGCCCAGGGGACGGGGAGCGGGGGCGACGGAATCGACGCAGGCGCGGCCGGCAACGGCGCCAGCGGCGGTAGCCGGGCGACCGGCGGCAGGACAGGGACCGACGGCGGCGCCGGCGGATCGGGACCGACGCAGTGCAACCCCTGCACCGACTTTCCGCCGACGCCGATCGTCGACATGCCCCCGGGCGGCTCGTCGCCCCCTTCGGACGTCTCGACGACCTTCGGGCCTTCGGGCAGTGGCAGCTCGACCGGTGGCCCCTGTCTGCTGGATCCCGAGGACGGCTCGCTCTACCCGAGGAACTGGCTGCGCCCGCGGTTCGAGGTCAGCCCCGGGGCCGGCGAGGATGTGTTCGAGATCCGGCTGCATGCCGACATCGAGGCCAACGATCTGGTCGTCTACACGACCGCGACCGTCTGGACGATGCCAGCTGCCATGTGGACCGCGCTGTCGGCCAACGCCAACGGCAAGCCGATCACCGTCTCGGTGCGCGGACTGGCCTCGAGCACCGGCACGGTGGCGATCGGGCCGACGGCGACCATCACCATCGCGCCGGTGGAGGCGCAGGGGACGATCGTCTACTGGACGACCTCGGGCGGGTCGGCGTTGAAGGGCTTCTCCGTCGGTGATGAGGGCGTGGTCACCGTAATCACCCCCACCGACACGCCGGGCAAGTGCGTCGGCTGCCACAGCTCGACGCCGGGGGGCGAGTTCATCGGCTTCTCCAACAGCTCCAGCACGAACAACGGCGACCCGGCGCACATCGAGATCCGGTCGGGGACGATGCCGATGACCCAGCCGGCGTTCCTGACCACCGATGCGATGACCCTGCTCCAGCGCGTCTCGCAGGAGCTGCCCGTCTTCTCGGCCGCGCACTGGATGACCGGCGACCACGTGACGGTCTTCATGCACGCCGACAGCACCTCGGCGTCCGGCCAGACCACGCACCTCGACTGGATCGATCTCGAGGCGACCTCGCAGACGCAGGGGGTCGCCTGGGGCGAGTTCGCGCGCAACGGCGATCCGAACCCGGCGGCGGCGTATCCCTTCGTGAGCCACGACGGGACGAAGATCGTCTATGCCTCGGCGCCCTCGGCGAACCCGAGCGGCATCCTGACCAGCGGCGACCTCTACACCGTGGAGTACGGCAACCGGATGGGCGGGGCGGCGACGCCGGTCGAAGGTGCGGCGACGACCACCTACAGCGAGTTCTACCCGGCCTACTCGCCCGACGACGCGCTCATCGCCTACACGCGCCTGCCCGACGGCCAGCGCAGCTACGACAACGCGCAGTCCGAGTTTTTCATCATCAACGCGGCGGGGGGGACGCCGATCCGCCACGCGGCCAACGATCCGGGGATGTGCCTCGGCAAGACCAGCCCCGGCATCACCAACAGCTGGCCCAAGTGGGCGCCGGCTTCGACGGCGAGCACGTCGGGCGGGCGGACGTACTACTGGATCATCTTCTCGTCGACGCGCAGCGGGAACCCACAGCTCTACGTGGCGGCCGTCGTGGTGGACGAGGTCGGGCAGGTCTCCACGACGCCCGCGCTCTACCTCTGGAACCAGCCCGCCGCCGAGAACAACCACACACCCGCCTGGGACACCTTCTCGATCCCGATTCCCTAGGCGACCCTGGGCCTCGGGACGGTCGAGGCGTGCTCGCTTTCCCTCCCGGTCTCGGTGTTTAGTCTAGTGCGATGAGCGATCAGGGCACCAAGACTGAAACCGCGACCCAGCCGGTCGCACTGGCCGAGACGCGCACCGTCGAGAGCGTCCACCGCAGCACGACCTTTCACTGGGTGGGCAACGGCTTTTACGTTTCGACCTACTTCCCGAGCGAACAGCTGACGCCCGCGCGGACGAGCCCGTTCGTCCTGATGGACTACGGGCCCACCAAGCAGTTCTCGCCACTCGGGCACGGAAAGCGCGGCGTCGGCTGGCACCCGCACCGCGGGTTCGAGACCGTGACGCTGGCCTGGGAGGGGGCGGTCGCCCACCGCGACAACGCGGGCCACGCAGGCGTCATCGGCCCGGGCGACGTCCAGTGGATGACCGCCGGCGACGGAATCTTCCACGAGGAGTACCACGAGGAGGCATTCAGCCGCCGCGGCGGCACCATGCACATGATGCAGCTGTGGGTGAACCTGCCTCGCAAGGACAAGGCGGCGGCGCCCGGCTACCAGCCGATCACGGCGGCCCAGATCCCGCGCGTCGAGCTGCCCGACGGCCGCGGCGCCGTGCGGGTCATCGCCGGGAGCTTCCGCGGCGCCACCGGCCCGGCGCACACCTTCACGCCGCTGGTCATGCTGGACGCGACGCTCGGCGCCGGGCGGGAGCTCCCCGTCGAGCTGCCCCGCGGCTACAACGCGATGGCCGTGGTGGCCAAGGGGCATGTCCGCGCCGGCGACGAGGAGGCGCGGGCGGGCGAGCTCCTGGTGTTCGCGCACGACGGCGAGCGGCTCCTGCTGACGGCGGACGAGGAGAGCCACGTCATCATCCTGGCCGGTGAGCCGATCGACGAGCCGGTGGTCGCCTACGGTCCCTTCGTCATGAACAGCTTCGACGAGATCCGCCAGGCCATCACCGACGTTCAGGCAGGGCCGCTTCGGCCCCGTCCCCGACTGACGGCCTAGTCTAGCGATCGCGCGGGGCGCAGGCGAGCCTCGCTCGCCGGAGCCCCATCGCGGGAGGGTTGGGGAACCCTCTTAGGGTTCCCTAGCGAAATGTCTTTTGGAGCTCGTCGAGGGCGGCGCTGCCGGGGCAGAGCTTCTCGAACGGGATCTGCGAGAGCGGGACCTCGGTCGTGCCGCAGATGTCGTGCATGTCGCGCGACTTGGGGTCGACGAAGAACAGACCGGTGGGGACCTCGCCCTTGGCGCGGTGGCGCTCGACCTCGGCGGCGGCCGCCTGGCGGTCGCCGGTGTCGTAGTCCTCGGCCAGCTTGCGGAGGCGCACCGTGCTGCCGTCGTGCAGCTGCACGCTGACCGCCGAGCCGGGCGGGTAGTCGGCGGTGATCTCGGCGGCGGGCGGCACGAAGTCGGGGCCACGAAGTCGGCGCTCACGATCGGCAGCATCTTCTTGCGCGTGTTGAGGTAGCTCTTGGTCGAGCCCTCGTGGTCGTTGAAGGTCACGCAGGGCGAGATGACGTCGATGAGCGCGAACCCCTTGTGCGAGAGGCCCGCCTTGAGGATCGGGACCAGCTGCGCCTTGTCGCCGGAGAAGGCGCGGGCCACGAAGCTCGGCGCCCAGCTCCAGCGCCAGCGAGACGGGATCGATGGGGCTGAACTGGTTGGCCTCGCCGCGCTTGCTCTTGGTGCCGACGTCGGCAGAGGCCGAGAACTGCCCCTTGGTCAGGCCGTAGACGCCGTTGTTCTCGATCACGTACAGCATGTCGAGGTTGCGGCGGATGGCGTGCACCAGCTGCCCGATGCCGATCGACAGCGAGTCGCCGTCGCCCGAGATGCCGATGTAGGTCAGCGAGCGGTTGGCGGCGTTGGCGCCGGTGGCGATCGAGGGCATGCGGCCGTGCGCCGAGTTGAAGCCGTGCGCGCCGCCCACGAAGTAGGTCGGCGTCTTCGACGAGCAGCCGATGCCGGAGAGCTTGGCGATCATGTGCGGCGGCGTGTCCAGCTCGTAGAACGAGCGGACGATCGCCGCGGTGACCGAGTCGTGGCCGCAGCCCGCGCAGAGGGTCGACGGCGACCCCTCGTAGTCGCGGATGGTCAGCCCCAGCTTGTTGGGGCGCAGGTGCGGGTGGATGACGGCCGGTTTCAGGGAGGGCATGTATTTGTGCTCGCTGGGCCAGCTGACCGGTGACCCCGTCGATGACGTGGCGGCTCGAGAGCGGGAAGCCGCCGTAGACCAGCACCGAGCGCAGCTTCTCCTTGGGCGCGCTGGTCTCCATGGTGAGCAGCGTGCGCAGCTGGGCGTCGCGGTTCTGCTCGACGACGAAGACCTTGTCGTGCGCCGCGAGAAAGGCCTCCACCTCGGCGCCGAACGGGAAGCGCGCGCACGCGCAGGTAGTCGGCGATGACGCCGCGCTCGGCCAGCGCCGCCACCGCCTCGCGCACCGCCGGGTCGCAGCCGCCGAGCGAGACGATGCCGAACTTGGCGTCGACCTGCTTGTGGACGACCGCCGCCGGCACGGCCGCCGCGGCCGACCTGTGCTTCCGGCGACAGGCGGTCCATGACCTCCTGGTACTCGTCGGGGACCTCGGTGTAACCGCCCAGCTTGTTGTGCCCCGAGCCGCGCGTGAAGAAGGCGCCCTTGCTGTGCACGCCGGGCAGCGTGCGCGCCGCGACGTGGTCCTCGTTCTCGGGCGAGTAGCGAAAGAACTTGGTCATCTTCTCGAGCTCGCCGGCGCCGAGCACGCGCCCGCGGTTCGGGCGGTAGCCGTCGTCCCACTTGAGCCGCGGGCAGACCCAGTCGTTCATGCCGATGTCGAGGTCCGAGAGGACGAAGACCGGCGTCTGGAACCGCTCGGCCAGGTCGAAGGCCTCGACCGCCATCGTGAAGCACTCGGCCGGGTTGCGAGGGAAACAGCAGGATGTGCTTGGTGTCGCCGTGCGAGGCGTAGGCGCAGGCGAGGATGTCCCCCTGCTGCGTGCGCGTCGGCATCCCGGTCGACGGCCCGGTGCGCTGCACGTCGACGATCACCGCCGGAATCTCGGCGTAGTAGGCGAGGCCGATGAGCTCGCTCATGAGCGAGATGCCGGGGCCGGCCGTGGAGGTGAAGGCGCGCGCGCCGTTCCACGACGCGCCGATCACCATCCCGATCGCCGCCAGCTCGTCCTCGGCCTGCACGATGCAGTAGTTGTTCTTGCCGGTCTCCGGGATCCTTGCGGTACTCGGCGCAGAGCTCCTTGAACGAGTCCATCACGCTGGTGGCCGGCGTGATCGGGTACCAGGCGGCCACCGTGGCGCCCGCGTAGAGGCAGCCGAGCGCGGTCGCCGTGTTGCCGTCGATGAGGATGCGATCGTCGGTGGCGTGCATCTTCTCGAGCCGGATCGGCAGCGGACAGTCGAAGTTCTCGATGGCGTAGTCGTAGCCGGCGCGGATCGCCTTGTGGTTCGAGTCGCGCAGCGCCTTCTTCTTGGCGAACTTCTCGTCGAGCAGCTCCTCGATGACGTCCATGTCGATGTCGAGCAGCGCCACCAGCGCGCCGAGGTAGGCGATGTTCTTCATCAGGATCCGCTCGCGCGAATCGTGGAAAATCTCGTTGCAGAGCTTGGCCAGGGGGACGCCGATGAAGGTGACGTCGGGGCGCGACAGCGCGGCGTCGAGCGGCCAGCTCGAGTCGTAGAGCAGCGTGCCGCCCGAGCGGACCTCCTTGACGTCGCGCGCGTAGGTCTCGGCGTTCATCGCCACCACCAGGTCGTAGTCGAGCGCGCGCGCCGTGTGGCCGGCCTTGTTGACCCGCATCTCGTACCAGGTCGGCAGCCCCTGGATGTTGGAGGGGAAGAGGTTCTTGCCCGAGACGGGGATCCCCATCCGGAAGATCGCCTGCATGAGGAGGCCGTTCGCGCTCGCCGACCCCGTGCCGTTGACGTTGGCCAGCTTGAGCGCGAAGTCGTTGGTTCGGATCACCTGCTGCTGATGCACGCGATTCACCCCGATTTCTGACCGTCGAGCTGCCCCGGCGGCTGTCCCGCCTTCGGCAGGACCAGCTCGAGCCGCGCCATGTCCCAGGCCGCCGTCGGGCAGCGCTCGGCGCACAGGCCGCAGTGGACGCAGACGTCCTCGTCCTTGACCATCACCCGCCCGGTCTGCGGCAGCCCGCCCGAGACGAAGAGCGCCTGGGTCAGGTTCGCCGCCGGCACCGTCAGGCTGCTGGCGCAGCTCGGGCTCCTCGCCGTTGGCGGTGATGGTCAGGCAGCTGGTCGGGCAGACGTCGACGCAGGCGTCGCACTCGATGCAGCGCTTGTCGGTGAACGCCGTCTGCACGTCGCAGTTGAGGCAGCGCTCGACCTCGCGCGCCGTCTGCTCGAGGTCGAAGCCCATCTCCACCTCGATCGACAGCTGCTTGAAGCGCTCGCGCAGGTCGACGTGCTTCATCTTCTGCGCGATGCGCGGGGTTGTAGTCGTTGCTGTAGCTCCACTCGGTGAGCCCCATCTTCTGCGTGACGAGGTTCATGCGCGCGCGGCGGCCGCTCGGTGAGCGCCACGCCCTGGCAGTGGTTGTGGATCGAGATCGCCGCCTCGTGCCCGTGCGCGACCGCCCAGATGATGTTCTTCGGGCCCCAGGCCGCGTCGCCGCCGAAGAAGACGCCGGCGCGTGGTCGAGGCCATCGTCTTCTCGTCGACCTTGGGCATGTCCCACTTGCCGAACTCGATGCCGATGTCGCGCTCGATGAAGGGGAAGGCGTTCTCCTGGCCGATGGCGACGATGACGTCGTCGGCCGGGAGAACGATCTTCTCGGGCTTGCCGGCTTGCCCTTGCCGGGACGCTCGAACTCCATGCCCGACCAGCTTGCCGTCCTCGAGCACGAAGCGGGTCGGGACGTGGTTGACCAGGATGTCGACCTGCTCCTCCTCGGCGTCCTCCAGCTCCCAGGGCGAGGCCTTGAAGTGCTGGCGGTCGCGGCGGGCCATCACCTTGACGTCCTTGCCGCCGAGGCGCCGCGCCGTGCGGCAGCAGTCCATCGCCGTGTTGCCGACGCCGATGATGAGGACGCGCTCGCCGATCTTGTCGATGTGATCGAAGGCGACGCTCTCCAGCCAGTCGATGCCGATGTGGATGTGCTCGGCCGCCTCCTTGCGGCCCGGCAGATCCAGGTCCTTGCCGCGCGGCGCGCCCGTGCCGACGAACACGGCGTCGAACCCCTGCCGCAGCAGCGCCTTCAGGCTCTGCACCGGCGTGCCGTAGCGGACCTCGGCGCCCATGTCGACGATCATGGCGATCTCTTCGTCGAGCACCTTGGCCGGCAGTCGGAAGCTCGGGACGTTGGTCCGCATGAGGCCGCCGGGCCGGCGTGTTCTTCTCGAAGATCACCACCTCGTAGCCGAGCGGCAGGAGATCGTTGGCCACCGTCAGCGACGCCGGACCGGCGCCGATGCAGGCGACGCGCTTGCCGTTCTTCGTCGCCGGCGCCTTGGGGAGGCGCTCGCTGATGTCACCCTTGAGGTCGGCGGCCACGCGCTTGATGCGGCAGATGGCGACCGGCTTCTCCTCGACGCGCACGCGACGGCAGGCCGGCTCGCACGGGCGATCGCAGGTGCGCCCGAGGATCCCCGGGAAGACGTTCGACTCGCGGTTCAGGATGTAGGCGTCGTCGTAGCGCCCCTGCGCGACCATCCGGATGTACTCCGGCACGTTGGTGTGCGCCGGGCAGGCCCACTGGCAGTCGACGACCTTGTGGAAGTAGTCGGGGTTGCGGACGTCTGTGGGCTTCACTCGGACGAACTCACGAGCACGGCAGAAGAGAGAGACAAGCGACCGGCGTGCATGTGCGGCGGGGCCGGATCTACGCCGATGGGGGCGCGAACGCAAGCGGGGGGCCAAGCTGGACGATGCTACCACGGGCCGCTGACACGCCATTTCCGCGCGCGGCGGCATCTCAGGCTCCGAGCGACCTTGGGAGCGGGACCCGATCCCCTGGCGCCGGGGGCGATTCGCGCGCAAGCTTCGCCCCGAAGCAACCTCTACCGGATAAGGAACAAAGGAGAACAGTCATGGCTCTGCACATCGGCAGCTTGGCCCCGGACTTCGAGCAGGACTCGACCGAGGGAAAGATCAAATTCCACGAATTCCTGGGCGACAAGTGGGGGGTGCTGTTCTCGCACCCGGCCGACTTCACGCCGGTCTGCACCACCGAGCTCGGCCGCGTCGCCAAGCTCAAGGGCGAGTTCGACAAGCGCAACGTCAAGGTGATCGCGCTCTCGGTCGACCCGCTGGCCTCGCACAAGGGCTGGGTCGGCGACATCGAGGAGACGCAGGGGACGAAGGTGAACTTCCCGATTCTTGCCGACGCCGACAAGAAGGTGGCGAAGCTCTACGACATGATCCACCCCGAGGCGAGCGACACGGCGACGGTGCGCTCGGTGTTCGTCGATCGACCCCAAGAAGAAGATCCGCCTCATCATCACCTACCCGGCCAGCGCGGGGCGGAACTTCGACGAGATCCTGCGGGTCATCGACTCGCTCCAGCTGACCGACAGCCACTCGGTGGCGACGCCGGTCGACTGGAAGGACGGTCAGGACGTGGTGATCGTCCCGTCGCTGAAGGACCCGGCGGTCATGAAGCAGAAGTTCCCGAAGGGCTGGAAGGAGCTGAAGCCCTACCTGCGGATGACGCCGCAGCCGAACAAGTAACGTGCGGGGCGCGCTCGGGAGCGGCTTTGTCTACTGCCCTCCCGAGCCTGCCGGGCCGGCCTGACCCGCCTCGGGGCTAGGTCTTGGTCATCGAGTCGGCCTTGCCAGCCATGTCCACATGGCCGCTGGTGCCGCCCGTTGGGCCGCTGTCGTTGCCGGTGTTGTCGGTCGCGCAGGCGATCGGGATGATCACGATCCCGAGGCCGAACAGAACCCAGAACATGAAACCTGTGATTTTTCGCATATTTCCCTCGCCGTCTAAGGGGGAGTATAGCGATCGAGGGGGGGCCGTCTAGGGCATTTGTTTGCCGGTTTTCAACCCGACGATTTGCGGAAACAGCCTGGCTTGACCCGCGATCCAGATGGGGAATTCGGCCAATCCCCCCAGCGCGTGCAGACGTTCACCGAAGCGTTCCTCGAGGGTCAGGGGGGCCCGGGCGAGCTCGCGCAGCACCCGGAGGGCGCGCCGCGTCCGAAACTCGGCGTGCACCGTGCGTGACAGCGTCCGGTAGAAGTCGCGCGAGTAGCGTCCCGGGAACAGCGGGTCGAGATCGTCGCTCTCTTGCCAGTTGCGCTTTTCGCCAAGGCGCGACCGGACGCGCGCGTGGAAGCCCGTTCCCGGCAGCGGGTAGCTGACCGAGATGCCGATCTCGTCGGGCGCCAGCTCGCGGACCAGCTGCCGGGTCATCTCGATCTCGCGCCACCCCTCCTCGGGGTAGCCGAACTGCAGAAAGAAGCCGATCCGGATCCCGGCGGCGCGCAGGCGCGCGACGGCGCCGCGCACGTCCGCGAGGGTGATCCCCTTGTCCATCGCGTCGAGCACGGTCTGGGCGCCCGACTCGACGCCCATCCAGGCTTCGGCGCAGCCGGCCCGGCGGAGGGCGTCCACGTTCTCCGCGGTCATCAGATCGGCGCGCGTCTGGCAGAGGAACGGCGTGCGCAGGCCGGCGGCGGCGATCTTCTCGGCGAACGGCAGCAGCCAGCGGGCCTTGAGGCCGAAGATGTCGTCGCAGAACCAGAGGTGGTCGGGCGCGTAGCGCTCCCGCAGGAGTCGGATCTCGGCGAGCACATTTTCTGGTGTCCGCGTGTGATAGGTGTTGCCGTAGACCGGCTTCGCGCACCAGTTGCAGAGATAAGGGCAGCCGCGTGTCGTCACGACGTTGAGCGAGAAGTAGCCGTGCCGGCGCGCCCAGAAGGCGCGGTAGCGATCGACGTCGACCAGATCCCAGGCCGGCAGCGGAAGCTCGTCCAGGTACTTGAGCAGCGGTCGGGGGCCGGTCTTGCGCTGCATCCCCATCTGCCTGAAGACCAGCCCGGGGATATCGTCGAGCTTGGGGGCGGCGCCGGCCGGGGTGGCCTCGAGGCGACCGATGAGCTCGCCCAGCGTGATCTCCCCCTCTCCGATGACGACGTAGTCGGCGCCACCGGACAAATAAACATCCGGCGCGTCGGCGGCATCGTGCCCCGCGACGATGACGCGCGCCCCGGCCGCGCGCGCCTTGCCGACCATCGCCAGCGCCGCCTCGCGCATACGGCCGAGGCACATCTTGGTGAACCAGTTGAAGACGTCGTCGTAGATCACCACCAGCGACGGACCGACCCGGCGCAAAGCAGCGTCGAAACCGCTCACGTCGTCGTCGAGCATCGGGTCGAAGAGCGCCACCTCGTGACCGAGCGCGCGCAGGTGAGCCGCCGCGGTGATCGTGGCGAGCGGCGGATAGGGCTTGCCGATGGCGTGCTGCTTGCGGTCGAACCGCAGCAAATGCCCGTGCGAGAAGAGGACGCGCCCCATGGTCTGCCTGCCCGCTTCCGGGCTTGGCGATGAGTATACTCCGCGGTGTGAGGCCCCTCGGCGGCGGCGCGGATGCGTTCGACGTCCTCGCCCCTCGTTACGACGCGCTGTTTTCTCCGGCCGCGAACCCGCTGGTCGCGCTGGCGCGCGCGCGTGTGCACGCGGCGCTCGGGCGCCACTTCGCTGCCGGCAGCGCGCTCCTGGAAGTGGGTTGCGGCACCGGCGAGGACACTCTGGCGCTGGCCGAGCGCGGACACACGTTGGTCGCGTGCGATCCGGCGCCACAGATGCTCGCGCGGGCGGAGGCCAAGCTGACCTCGGTCGGGCGCGCCGCTGCGGTGCGGTTCGTGCACGGCAGCGCCGCCACGCTGGCGGACGACTGGCCGGGGCTCGATCTACGCGTGGACGGTGTCTTCTCGAACTTCGCGCCGCTCAACTGCGAGCTGTCGCTCGAGCCCGTGCGGCGGCTGCTCGAGCAGGCCTTGGCGCCCGGTGGGCGCTTCGTCGGCGTGGTGCTGCCGCGGGTCTGTCCGCTCGAGATCGCGCTCTTCCTCGCGCGCGGCGAGCCCCGCACGGCGTTCCGCCGCTTCCGCCGTGCGCCGGTGGCGGACGTCGATGGCCGCACCTTCCCGATGCGCTATTACAGCGCGCGCGATTTCGATCGGGCGCTCGGCCCCCGCTTCCGGCGCGTCGAGACCCGCAGCCTGGGCCTCTGCCTGCCGCCGCTCGGCTTCGGTCCGCACCTGGCGCACGCCCCGAGGCTGCTGGCGGCGCTCGGCGCGCTCGAGGATCGCGTGGCGGGTCTGCCGGGGTTGCGCCACCTGGGCGACCACGTGATCGTGGTCTACGAGAAGACCTGATGCCGCGGGCGGGCCTGGTCGAACGGCTCCGGACTGTCGCACGGCTGTCCCTCCTCGCCCTGGCGGTCGTGCTGCCGTTCGAGCGGATCGATCCGATCGCCCGGATCGGACCGCTCGCAGCTCTCCAGCGTCGAGCTCTTTCTCTACCTGACGCTCGCGATCTGGGGCGGCGTCGCTCGTCGCCGGCTTCTGGGTGGGCGATCCGCGATCTCGGCGGGCCGGACTGCGCGCGAACCCCCGCGGCGCACCGGGCGGTCGCGGCGTTCGCGCTGGCGATGTTCGTCTCGGCGGCGCTGCGACGGCGTCGCGCGGGCCGGCGTTCAAGTTCGCGCTGCGCAGCGCGGGCGGGATGCTGCTCTACGCCGCCGCCGCCGATCTGCTGCGCGCGCCCGAGGCCGCGGCGCGGACCACCAAGGCGCTGGTGGCGGGCGCGGTGGTCGCGGCGCTGCTGGCCATCGCCGAGGTCGCGCACGCCGGTGGCGGCGGTCTGCTGCGTCCTTTCCACCCGCAGACCTTCGAGGCGCTCGGCCAGCCGCGCGCGAGCGGCCCTTTTCAGTACCCGAACATCGCGGCGATGTACCTGGAGGCGGTCACGCCGCTGGCGGTCGCGCTCGGGCTCTCCGCGCACCGAGCGCCGACGGTCGATCGACGAGCCGGCGCGTCGGCCGGCGCGCTCGGCCGTGGTGCCTTCGCGATGCTCGACGGCGTGCTGCCGACCGGCTCGCGGGCGGGGCTGGTCGGCGCGCTCGTCGCGGTCGCTCGCGCTGGGGGCCGTCTAGGCCTGCGCGTCTCCCGCGACGCGCGCGGCCGGGCTGGTGGCCGTCGCTGGCGACCGCGCTGGCGGTGGCCGGCGCTGGCTTCCAGCTCGGGGCTGGTCCGGACGGTTTCGCTTCTGGCACGACGGCGACTGGTACCGCGCCGTCGATCGCGCAGGCGGGCGGCCCCGCGGGACGATTGCCGCCGGTGCTGGCGCCCGGAGCTGCGGTCGCCGAGACGCTCGAGGTACGAAACGAGGGTGCGCTCCCCTGGCTGCGGGTGCCGCCGTCGCCCGTGACGCTCTCGTATCACTGGCTCGACGCGGCCACCGGGCAGGGTCGTCATCTTCGACGGCATGCGCACGTTCTTCGCCGATGACATCGAGACGGGAGGCGCCGCGCAGGTCCGCGCGGCGGTGCGGGCGCCGCCGCGCCCTGGGCGCTACCTCCTCTGGTGGGATCTGGTCCACGAGCACACCTCCTGGTTCAGCGAGCGAGGCAACCCCGGGCTGCGCGAGGAGGTCGTGGTGGCCGGGGAGAGCGCGCCCGGGCCGGTGCGCTCCGGGCCCGGGTGGCAGATCGGGGTGGCGCCCGCTGTCCGCGCTGTCGACGGATGCCGCGGCGCACGCTCTGGCGCGGGGCCCTCGCGGCGTTCCGCGCGCATCCGGTGCTGGGGATCGGTCCGGACAACTTCCGCCATCTCTCCGGGGAGTACCTCGGCCGGACCGACACCGACCCGCGGATGCACGCCAACAGCCTCTACTTCGAGACGCTGGCCGATCTCGGAGCGCTGGGGGCGCTGGCCTTCGCGGCGTTGGTGGTCGCCTTCGCGGCCGCCGCGCGGCGCGCGGTCAGGGCGCCGGCGACGCGGCTTTGGGCCCTGGGTTTCGGCGTCGCGCTCGGCACCTACCTCCTGCACGGCGCGCTCGACTACTTCCTGGAGTTCACCCCCACCTACGCGCTTTTCTGGCTGCTCGCCGGGACGCTGGTCGCTCTCGCCACCCCGGCGGGCGAAGGGGCCGCGTGACGCGCGACGAATCCCTCGAGGCGGTGCTGCTGGTGCAGGCCGTGGCGCTGGTCGTCGCGTCGCTGCTGCTCGCGCGGCTGGGGCACGCGGCCCTGGCGCACGCGCTCCCATCGCTCAAGCCGCCGGTGGCAGCGGGAGAGTACGTGCACCTCCTGGTGGTCTTCCTGCCAATCTGGGTGTTCGCCGCCGAGCGGCTGGGGATCCACCGCATCCACGTGCTCACCGGCCCGCGCACGGAGCTCGCGCGCCGGCTGATCCTGACGCAGGCCTGGGGGCTGGCCGCCGTCGCGCTGATCTTGGTGGCGGCGCAGACCTCGCTCAACCGGTCGCTGATCGCGATCTTCTTCGCGCTGTCGACCGCGGTGCTGCTCGCCGGAACCTCGCTCCAGCGCCGCTTCATCGCGCGGCGCCGAGGAGACTCGCTGTTGCTGGTCATCGGCGAGGTGGGCGACGACGCGCTGGCGGAGATCGCGCGGGCCCGCGGCCGCCGGGTCGCGCGCAGCGCCTCGAGCGATCCGCACGAGCTGACCCGCCGCCTGCGCGACGATCCCGTCGACGAAGCGGTGCTCTCCGAGTCGTTGTCGGCCGAGGCGACGCGGGTGCTGGTCGATCTGATGGGCGAGCACGGAATCCCGGCGCTGGTTCCGCTCGGGCACGGCGTCGACGGATTTCCCCCGCCGCAGGTGGAGTCGGTCGCGCGCTGGCAGTACCTGGTCTACCAGCGCCGACGACCGACCATCCCGGCGCTGGTCGTCAAGCTCATCGCCGATCGGTTGATCGCGGCGGTGCTGCTGGTGGCGCTGGCGCCGCTGTTCTTGCTGCTGGCCTTGCTCGCCCGGCTGCTCGGCGGTAGCCCGCTCCTCTACGTGCAGCAGCGCGGGGGGCTCTACGGCCGCCCGTTCGCCATGCTCAAGTTCCGGACGATGCGCGTCGGCGCCGACGTGGAGCGGGCAGAGCTGCTGGCACAGAACGAGATGGACGGCCCGGTCTTCAAGCTGAGCAACGATCCGCGCGTCACACCCTTCGGGCGGTTCCTGCGGCGGTTCAGCCTGGACGAGCTGCCGCAGCTCATCAACGTGCTCTCCGGCCAGATGAGCCTGGTCGGTCCGCGCCCGCTCCCGCTCGAGGAGACCGCGGCGCTGACTGGCGGGCATCGGCGTCGTCTCTCGGTGCGCCCGGGTCTCACCTGCCTCTGGCAGGTCGGCGGGCGCAGTGAGCTGCCGTTCAAGGAGTGGATGGTGCTCGATCTCGACTACGTCGATCGCTGGAGCCTCGGCCTCGATCTCGCCATCCTCGTCCGGACGATCCCGGCGATTATCAAGGGGCGCGGCGCGCGCTGAGGCAGGATTCGACGAAGGCGCCGAAGCGCTGCTCGAAGCTCGAACGATCGAACAGGCGCGCGGCGGCGCGCAGCCGCGCCGGCTCGAAGGTCAGCCCGTCCAGGCGATCGAGCGCCGCCGCCAGCGCCTCGGGCGTCGGCTCACCGAACAGGACGCCGGTCTCGCCGTCGCGCACGGAGTCGAGCGAGCCCCCGCCGGCGAAGGCGACGACCGGCCGCCCGGCGGCGAGCGCCTCGACGGGCACGATTCCGAAGTCGTCGAGCGCGGGGTGGACGACGGCGCGGCAGGCGGTGTAGAGCCGGACGAGCTCGTCGTCGTCGACGCGCCCGCGCAGCTCGACGTTCGGGCCTGCGAGTCGGGAGAGGCGCTCGCGGTCGGCGCCGTCGCCGACGACAACCAGCCGGCGACGTCGTTCGGGCTGTCCGGGCCGGCCGGGGAGCCCGAACGCGCGCACCGCCAGCTCGACGCGTTTGTAAGGGACCAACGCCGAAACGCAGAGGTAGAGCGGGTCGCCGGTCGCTGGCGCGGGATCGGGGACGCGCGCGAATCGATCGGCGTCGACCGGGGGCTCGATCACCCCCGCCTCGCGGCCGTAGACCTTCCGGATGCGCGCCTGCGTGTAGACGCTGTTGGCGACCAGCGTCTGCACGCGGGCCGTGGAGGCGAGATCCCAGCGCCGGAGATAGCGCGACAGCGCCGTGAAGGCCGCGCGCCCGAGCGGCCCGCCAGGGACGGCCGGCGCGTACTCCTCGGCCGCCTCCCAGATGTAGCGCATCGGCGAGTGGACGTAGGAGACGTGCAGGGCGCCGGGCGCGGCGATCGCCCCCTTGGCGACGGCGTGGCTGCTCGAGATGACGAGGTCGTATCCGGCGAGCGACAGCGACTCGATCGCGCGGGGAAACAGCGGCAGCAGCATCCGGAACTCGGCGCGCCCGAGTGGCAACCAGCGGGCGAGCCGGTCGGTGAACGCTGTCCGCACGTCGCGCGCCGCGATCAGCGGCGAGACGGCGCCGCGGTTGTAGCGGAGCGTGTAGACCGGCGCCCGCGGGTAGAGCCGGCAGAGCGACTCGAGCACCCGCTCCCCGCCCCGCATGGAGACGATCCAGTCGTGGACGATGGCGATGCGCGGGGTCATGGCGCGGCTTTCGTCGCGCCCGGCGCCCCGGTCGCGCGGGGCGGCGTCTCGGCCAGCTCGGCCAGGAGATTCCGCGCGTCGCCGTCGGTGGCGGCCAGCGCCGCCAAATGCGCGCGTGCCTCGTCGGCGCCGGCCCCGTCGCCGAGGTGCGCCGCCGCGCGCGCGCGTGTGTAGAGCGCGCCCGGGAAGGCGTGCAGGATCTCGAGCGCGCGGCCGGCCGCCTCGCCCGCGCCGCGCGCGTCGCCCGCGTCGAGACGCGCCCGGGCCAGCGCCTCCCAGGCGTTCGCCGAGTAGGGCTCGATCGCCAGCGCGCGTTCGGCGGCCCGGGCCGCCGGGACGGGATGGCCTGCGCGCAGCTCGGCGTACGACGCGCGAAAGGCCACCCGAAAGTCGCGGGGAGCCACCTCGGCCGCGCGGTCGAGGAACGGGAGCGCTCGCACGGCGTCGCCTGCGCTGTCCCCCGCGGCCAGCGCCGCCTCGGCGCGCGCCAGGCAGTACGACGCCTCGAGGCTTCGCGCGGACCACCAGCCCGCGGCCACGACGACGACCGCGCCCAGCAGCGCCGCCCCCGCCAGCGCGGCAGGACCGTGGTTGCGCGCGGGAACGGCCGCCGGCGGTGGGCCGTCGACGGCGAGCAGGCCAAGCGCGACGCCGAACAAAAACAGCGTCGCCGGCATCGCGAACGGAAACCCGGTCAGGCCGCAGCCGAAGAACGCGGCCAGCGCACCGGCGCACGCAGCGGCGCCCCCGTCGCTTCGGTCGGCGCGCGCCCGGCGGAGGGCCGCGGCGCCGAGCGCGGCGTAGAGCGTCAGCCAGGCGGCGAGGCCCAGCGGTCCGGACTCGGCCAGCCGCTCCAGCAGATCATTGTGGGCGCGGCGCGGGACGGCCGCCGGCGACAGCACGCCGTCCTCGCTGGCGTTCGGTTCGGCGTGGCGGGGGAAGAGCACCGCGAAGTTCCCCGGCCCGACCCCGACGAGCGGGTGGTCGCCATAGAGCGCCAGCGTCCTCCGCCAGAGCCCGAGTCGCGTGTGCGCCACCGGCGAGGTCGGATCGACGGCGTCGTGCATGAGGCGCGTCGCCGGCTGGAAGCGCTTCGCGTCGAGGGAATCGTGGGCGGTCCAGCGGCCAGGGATCACCGCCGCCAGCAAGGCGAGGGCCGTCACGGCCAGCGTCGCGGTCAGCGCGGCGCGCGACAGGTGCGGGCGCCGGAGCGCGAAGAAGACGACGAGCCCGAGCGCGCCCCCCAGCCAGGCTCCGCGGGCGCGCGCGACCGCCAGGTAAGCGGCCTCCAGCACCAACGCGATTGCGATCGCCACCGTGGAAAAGCGCGGTGTGTCCCGCCTCCGCTCGCCGAACGGCAGCAGGCCCAGACCGAAGGGGATGGCCATCGCCACCGCCTCCGCGCCGACGTTGCGGTTGCCGAACGTCGACCCGGGGACGCTGATGGTGGGAATCGCCAGCGGCGAGAGCCGCAGGTGCTGGAGCAGCCCCACGAGGGCGACCAACCCGGCCGCGGCGCTGATCGCCTCGAGAAGCCGGCGGCGGTTCCGAGGGTCGGACCGGGCGGCGAGCCCCGCGCCCAGCGCCACCCCAATCACGGCAGCCGTGCGGACCAGCTCGTCGGCCGCGTACGGCGCGCCGGGCGGGCGCCGAAGGACCGCGAACAGAGCCGAGAGCACCAGGGCGAGGCCGAACGCCCCCGCGGCCAGCATGACCGGGCGATCCCAGCGCGGGAGCGGCCAGCGGCGGAGCGCCCAGCGCGGGAGCGCCCCGCGAGAACGCGCGGCGGCGAGCGCCCAGGCCCCGAACCCGAGCGCGCCCGCCACCACCAGCACGGCCAGCTTCGGCTCGACGAAGGGCGAGGCGAGCGCGGGGAAATAGCCAAGCGCGATCGCGACGGCCGCCGCGGCGAGCGCCGATGAGGCGGCGGAGGCGAGGTGATCGCGCGGGAGGTCCACGGCTACACCGAGATCGATTCGCTGGCCTCCGGCGCGCAGGGGGCGCCCCATCGCGCGCGCAGCTCGTCGAGCCGCGCATCGAACCGCGCCAGCACGCGCCGGCGGTGATCGGACAGGTGCAGCTTGAGAATTCCGCTCGAGACGACCACGTCCGACCCGCGCGCGCGGGCGGCGCGCCTGCCGAGGTGAAACCGCCAGGCCGTCGCCAGGGCCCGTTCGATCGCCTGGCCGCCGAGAACGAACGCTCGCTCGGCGAGCCGCTGCACCCCGGCCGGGCCGATCGTCCCCACGGGGGCGCGCGGCTCGTAGCTCGGGTAGAAGCGGCGCACCCAGTCGCGGTTGGCGGCGACGAACCGGTCGAAGGTCTCGAGCCCGGCGATCGGCACCAGCGAGATGGCCTGGTGGGCGGTGAAGAGATCGTGGTGGTAGGCGATCTCCAGGTTGTCCTCGTCGACCAGATAGTTCGGGCAGACGACGCCGCGCGTGTGGGTCAGCCGGCTGGCCAGAAACAGGAGGGTGTACGTCGTGTAGATGCGACCCGCCGCCGTGACGACGAACAGGTCGATGTCGTCGCCGCCGCGCGCGTTCCGGTGAGCGGTGCCGCCCGACAGCGCCAGCGTCCGCACGAACGGCAGCGCGGCCAGCGCGGCGATGACCGGCTGGTGGCGGGCCAGGAGATCGGCGGTGCGCCGGATGCCGTCGGCGCGCCGCGCGACCAGCGCCTCGCGCCCTCGCAGCGTGAGGTGCCCTTCGGCGTCGAGGGTGACGAGGCCGGCGAGCGGCAGCGCCCCCGCGCGGCGGGTCACCTCGGCCGGGTCGAGCCGCACGCCCAGGCAGGACCGCGCCAGATCGTCGACGGTGACCGCGGCGTCGAAGAGGTCGGCGTAGGCGACGGTGGAGGCGATGGCCCAGTCACGCGCGTCGGCCCCCTCGGGCGGCCGCGCCTCGGGGCGCGCTGCGGCGGTCGGCCGCGGCCTCGTCTGGCGCGCGCGTGTCTCGCGCGCCAGCGCCCACAACCGTTCGGCGGAGGTGGTCCAGGAGAAGGTCGCCGCGCGCGCGAGGCCCCGCGCCCGCACCTCGGCACGCGCCGTGGGGTTCTCGGCCAGCACCGCCAGCTCCGCCGCCAGCGCCACGTCGTCGCCCGGCGGGATCAGGATCGCGGCGCCGCCGCTCACCTCGTGCAACGCCTCGACGTCGGTCGCCACCACCGGCGTCCCGCAGGCCATCGCCTCGACGACCGGAAGACCGAACCCCTCGAAGTGGGACGGGTAGGCCATCGCGACCGCGCCGCCGTAGAGCGCCACCAGGTCCTCCTCGGGGACGTAGCCGAGCAGGTGGACCCGCCCGGACGCGAGGCGCAGCGCCAGCTCGGCGCGCAGCTCGCGGTCACGCCACCCCTTGGCGCCGACCGTCACCAGGTCGAGCTCGCCGGCGGGCGTGCCGGTGCGCGCGCGCAGCCGATCGAACGCCCGCAGCAAGAGCGGCAGGTTCTTGCGCGGCTCCAGGGTTCCCACGGTCAGCAGGTAGGGGCGCGCGATCCCGTAGCGGGCGCGCACGCGCGCGATCGCGGCGGCGTCGGGCGGGCGGCAGGCGGGGTGGGGCGCGCCGGGGAGCATCAGGATCCGGTCGTCGGGGACGCCCAGCAGGGCCGTCACGTCACGGCGCGAAGCCTCGGAGACGGTCCCCACCGCCACGGCGCCGCGGGCCACCACCGGCAAGAGCGGCCGCATGAGCGCCCGCTTGCGCGCGTTGAAGAACTGCGGTGTCCGGATGAGCGCCAGATCGTGGACGACGTTGACGTACGGGCAGGGGGCGGCCAGCGGCGCCAGGTAGTTGGGGAAGAGCGCGAAGTCGGCTCCGGCCTGCTCGAGCATGCGGCCGGCGTCCCTCTGCATCCAGAGGTAGCGCAGCGGCACGCCGTCGGTGCGCAAGCGGCTTTGCCATTTCTCGGCGGCGGCGGGCGCCAGCGCCCGGTTGCCGATCAG
Source organism: uncultured Pseudomonadota bacterium (assembly GCA_963725905.1). GTDB lineage: Bacteria > Myxococcota_A > Polyangia > Fen-1088 > Fen-1088 > JADGRB01. The sequence continues at coordinate 278,403 of CAVSAG010000001.1, forward strand.
TGCCACCTCGTCCCCGGGCGGCGCGGTGGCGATGAGCGCATCGACCAGATGCTCGGTGTAGTAACCGACGCCGGTGCGTTCGGCGGTGCAGGTGGTGACTTCGACGGCGAGTTTCATGGAATGTGATCCGGGGCGGCGTCGCCCGTTGCTTGTCGGCTCTGATCGGCCATGTCACAGTGCTCACGCCCGGCGCATTTTTCGAGAGGGGCCCGTCCGAAATGCTCTGTCGCCGTCTGGATCATCGTGAGCCGCGCGCCACCGGCGCCAGTCGGGGAGAGCGAAGTCTTCCACTGCGGGCAGTTTCTCGCCATGCGCTTTTTTGCCGGCTCTGCCAGGCGGCGCGGCGGGGCGCCGCGTGACGGCGTCGTTGGGGCAGCTCGGCAAGCTGGGCAAACTGGGCAAAGAAGGGCGGACCGCCTTAGGAAACGTCATCGTCAAGGCGCTGTCGGTCCCGGTCGAGAAGGCCTGCCGGCTGGTGCTGGTCTGGGCGGCGGCGCGAATCCTCGGCGCGGGGGCGTTCGGCAGCTACCAGTTCGCCTTCGCGGCCACCGCCATGCTCGCGGTCTGTACGGATCTGGGAATGGGCGTCTGGACGACCCGCGCGTTGGCCCGCGATCGGTCGCGCGCACCGAGCATCGTGGCGACGGCGCTGCGGCTGCGCTTCGCTGCGTCGTTGCCCTACCTGGTCGTCGTGGCGCTGGCCGCGGCGCTGGCCGGGCCCGGAGACACGCGTCAGGCGCTCGCGCTGCTCGGGCTCGCGGCGCTTCTGAACGCCTTCGTCGACTACCTGCTGGCGATCTTCCGCGGGTTCGAGCGGCTGGCCGACGAGGCACACCTCAACGTCGCCCGCGCGCTCCTCATCTCGGTGGGCGGCCTCGGCGCGCTCGCGCTTCGCCGCACAGTTGCCTCGCTGTCAGTGGGGCTGTTCGTCGCGATGCTCGCCGTCGGAGCCTACGGGCTGCGGCTGCTTCGGCGCGGCTACGGGCTCGACGTGCGGGCGGGGCGGTTCGATCGCGAGCTGTGGCGCTCGGCCGCGAGCGAGGCGCTACCGCTCTGGCTGGCCACGCTGTTCTCGCTGCTCTACTTCAAAGGGGACGTGGTGGTGCTGAAGGTCTTCGCCAGCGACGCCGAGATCGGCGCGTACAGCGCAGCCTACAAGATCTTCGAAGGTCTGATGATCGTCCCGTCGGTGGTGCTGGCGGCGACGTTCCCACCGCTGGCGCGCGCCAAGAACGATCCCGAGCGCCAGCGTCGCTGGGAGGGGGCGCTCGTCGCGCTGCTCCTCGTCCTCGGGACCGGCGTCGCCGCCGTCGTCTACGCGACCAGCGATCGGCTGATCGGTCTGGTCTATGGCGCCGGGTTCACGCGGGCCGCGCCGTCGCTGCGCGTGCTGGCTGGCGCGCTGCCAGTTCTTTTTCTCAACTTCGGTCTCACCCACTTTCTGATCGCGCGCGATCTCGAGCGGCGCAACCTGCTGTTCGCGGCGCTCATGCTGGTGGTCAACGTCGCGGCCAACCTGATGCTGGTCCCGCGCATGCTCGGTCCAGGCGCCGCCTGGGCCACGCTCCTCACCGAGGTGGCGCTCACGATCTGCTGCGCGATCGCGCTCTCCCTGCGGCGGGGCGATCTCGGCTAACGGGCGGTTCCGCGCGCGCCGACCTCGCGCAAGAGAGCCGCGATCTCGGCGATCCCCAGGCGGCTGCCGGCGATGATCAACGGTGCGAGCGCCTGTTCGAGAAAAGCGATCTGAGCGGCGTCGTGCAGATCGGCGAACAGGACCGCCGGCAAGGCGACGCTGCTCGCCCGCAGGCGGCGCAGGATCAAGATCCCCTGCGTCTCGACGAGGCGCGCGCGCGTCCCGGCGTCGAGCGGCGCGGGCGCCGGCCCCTGTTCGTCGACCAGCCGCTCGGCGGGCGTGCGGCGAAAGTCGAGGTCGAGGAGCAACCCGTGGGCGCTCGCCGCGGCGGCGTGCGCCCCGGCGAAGTCGCGGGCCGGAAGGAAGTCGAAGGCCTCGCCGAGAAACCGCCGGAAGCGCTGGAGGTACTCCTCGCCATCCTCGCAGACGACGAAGCGGGGCCGGGGGAGGGCGGGCGTCGTCACAGCGGAAACGATGCTCCCACCAACTTGGACAGCGGCGCCGTCTCGGCGCGCACCAGCAGGCGGCCGCGCCAGGCCCGGACCAGATCGCGCACGATCGCCAGGCCGCGGCCGCTCTCGCGCGCCTCGATTCCTTCCAGCGTCAACGGTGCCTCGGCCGAGTCGCCGACCAGCAGGGTGACCCACTGCCGCCCCGTCACGTCGCGTTCGCGATCGGCCCGCACGATCACCCGCGCGTCGGAGCTTCCGGCGACCGCGGCCTGGGCGTTGCGCAGGAGGTTGGTGAAGATGGCCCCGAGCGCGTCGAGCTCGACGGGGAAATCGAGGTCGAGGTCGGCGAGCGAGAGCCCCGGCGGTGTCCACCCGGTGCCGCCGCGGCGCGACTCGACCTCCAGGGCGGCGATCCAGCCGGACAGGGCCGCCGGGTCGAGCCGCGTGCGGGGACCGAGGCGCAGCAGCGCATCGAGCGCGTCGGCGTGCGCGCCCCGGAGGCGGCAATCGATGGCGCCGAGCTCGTCGCGCCCCTCCGCTGGCAGCCGCCCGGCCAGGAGCTCGGCGCGCGCGAGATCGCGGACCAGTGCGCCGAAGACCGGCTCGCGCGCGAGCGACCGCAACGGCGTGCCTGCTCCCCGGGCGGCCTGCTCCATCCGGACATAGAGTCCGGTCACCACGACCGAGGTGGGGCGCGGTTCGGTGAGAGCGCGCGCGATCTCCGCGGGGGGAACCTGAGGATCGAGCGCGGCGCCGATGATGCCGGCGCGGTGCTTGAGGACGTCGTGGCGCAGCTCGGCGACGGCGCGGGCCACCTCGGGGAAGAGGGCCGGGCGCCGCCGGAGCGCCGAGGCGACGGTCCGGCCGCCCCAGCGTCGGCGCGCCAGCAGTGTGACCACCAGGGCGCCGAGCGCCGCGCCGCCGAGCTCCGCGCGCCGGCGCCGTTCGTGGCGGGCGCGCTCGTCGGCGCGGCGCGCCTCGGACCAGCGTCGGTCGGTTGCGCGCGCCTCGGAAATCCAGACGTCGGCGTCGGTCGACGCGGCGGCGGCGAGGGCGAGCGCACGCTCCGCCCCGGCGAGCGCCGCGCTGGCGTCCCCGCGCATCGCCGCCAGGCGCGCCAGCGCCCAGGCTGCCGCGGCGATGCGGCGATCGGCGGCGCGCGCGAGCAGGCGCTGGTCGGCCGCCGCGAGCTCACCGTCGGGCAATCGCGCGTCGAGCCGCCCCAGCCGGCCGAGCGGCCGGTCGTCGTCCGCGGGTGCCGCCGCGGCGGCGAGCTCGTAGCAAACGCGGGCGTCGGTTCGTCGATCGATGTATTCGTCGACGAGGCCGATCGCCACCAGCCGCTCGGCGGGCAGCCCGGTCACGCAGCTGCCGCCCAGCGCCCGCCGGGCCGCCTCCGGCCGATCCTCGAGCAGCCTGATGCGCGCCAGGAGCTGTGGAGACAGCTGCGCCGGGCCGGCGGGGTTTCGTCCGTCGCGCGCCGCTCCTTCGCCGAGGCCCGCCCGCAGCGCGCGCGCTTCCGCCAGGTGCTCGGGGTTCGGCTCGCGGGCGACGTAGGCGACGAGATCGCCGAGCGCCCCCGGCCGATCGCCTGCCGCCGCGCGGGCCACCGCACGGGCGAACCGCGCCTCCTGAACGTCGAGGGCGACGGCCCGATCGATCCAGGGGGCCACCAGCCTCTCGGTGTCAGCGCCGGCCGCGCCGCTCCTGCCCAGCTTACGGACACCGTCGGCCAGCGCCCAGAGCCCCGGGCCGTCGTTCTGGAGCGCGTCGATCGTCGCCTGCGGGACCGCGCCGCCGAGCGCGTAGAGCGAGACCGCGGCGGCGACGAAGCCGGGCGAGTCGGCCAGCGCCTCTTCGACGAGATCGCGTCCCATACCGATCGGATCGCCGACGTCGATCCACTCCTCGGCCTGCTGGTAGAGGGCGCGCGCGTGCTCGGAGGGGGCCACGGCGGGCGGGGCGGGGGGGCTGACTGCGGCGCGACGGCGGGCGATCTGCGCGCGCAGCTCGCGCAGGTCGGACCAGGCCGGCTCCAGCGTCAGCGCCTGGCGCAGCGCCTCGTCGGCGCGGTCGAGCTCCAGCGCCCCGCCGTGCGCGGCCAGCAGGCGCCCGAGCGCGCGCCAGGCCTGGGCGTTCGACGGTGCCAGGTTGACCGCGATTTCGAGGTTCCGGATCGCGTCGTCGACCCGCTCGGCCGCCTCGAGGCGCACTGCCTCGGCATGGAGACGCTCCGCCGTCTCGGGGGCCGGCGCGGGCCAGTCCTCGAGCGCGCGCGCCCGCTCGTCGAGCGCGATCATGTCGAGCAGATCGAGCACCCGCTTGCGCTGCGCGCGCGACAGCGCCGGCGCCTCCGGGGCCAGCAGCGGCTGCAACCGGGTACGCGCCGCCGCCGTCCGGCCCACGGCGCGCTCGAACCCGGCGATCCCGAGCAGCAGGTTGAACCGCCCCTTGCGATCCTCCCTCAGCGCCTCGAGTCCCTTGTCGAGGAAGGCGACAACGGCGTCGCGCCGCTCCCAGCGGGCGGGGTCCTCGGCCAGCAGATCGGCCAGGTTCACGTAGGCGTAGTAGCGATGCGGGTCCTTCTCGATGGCGCCGCGCAACACCGCCTCGGCCTCGGCGCGGCGGCCCGCCTTGCCGAGCGCGAACCCGAGGTCGGTGCCGAGCGCGACGTTCGCCGGATCGTGCTCCGCCGCCCGGGCGAAGAGGTCGGCCGCGGCGGCGAAGTCTCCCGCCCGCAGACGGGCCATCCCCTGTGCGTGCTCGGCGCGGGCCGCCGCGCGCGCCGCAACGGGCGGGGGCGCGGGGCTCGCGGGCGCGATTGACGCCGGAGCGGGCGGCGTCGTGTCGCGCGCGCCGCCGTCAGGAACTGCGAGCGCGAGCGCGGCCATCAGCGTAACGACCGGCGCGAGCGCCGAGATCGGTCCGATCACCCCTGCGCTCCGCGCAGGTCGCGCAGCTTGAGCCCGAGCTGGTTCAGCCGCAGGTGGACCTGGCGGGCCGACCCGCGCGGGCCGAGGAGCTCGCGCGCCATGCGCTCGAGATCACCGGCGCAGGCGTCGAACACGGCGCGCAGGTACTGCCGTTCCACGTCGGCCGAGAGCCGGGCGAAGCTCGCCGCGGCGGCGACCGCCACCTCGACCCGGCGCGAACCGTTGCGCACGGGCGCCGCCGACGCGCGCGGCCGGCCGCCGCTCACGGCGCCGAGCAGGCGGGCGATCAGCGGGTCCGGGACGTCGAGCACCGCGGGCGCGCGCGCCGAGGGGGCGGCCGAGGCCGCGTCGAGGTGCTGGGTCAGCGCGAAGACGAGCACGTTGGCGGCCAGCAGCCGCAGCTCGCGGTGGTTGCCCGGCCAGTCGTGCGCGGTCAGGCGCTCGAGCGCCTCGCGGCTGACGAAGATCGAGAAGGCGTCGCGCCGCGCGTTGGCCGCGCGGGGGCGCCCGAACTGGACCGTGCTCTCGCCGTCGACGAAGTCGTCGGGGGTGGGGAAGCAGGCCAGGTAGGCGCGCACCAGCGGGCGCAGCGGCTCGGAGCGCAGCGCCTCGAGAAAGGCGAAGCGGACCAGATCCGGCAGATCCTCGCGGCGCTCGCGCAGCGCCGGCACGCGCAGCCGGGTCGCCGGGTTGAGCCGCATGTAGAGATCGGCCCGGAACCGTCCGGCGCGCACGAGCGCCTCCACGTCCTCGTTCGTCGCGGCCACCAGTCTGGGCGCGGCGGGCCGCGGGCGGGTGTCGCCGAGCCGCGTAACCGTGCCGCGCTCGAGCACCAGCAAGAGCTGTCGCTGCAGATCGAGATCCAGGTTGGCGATCTCGTCGAGGAACAGCGTTCCGCCGTGCGCCTGCTCGAACACGCCGGCGTGATCCTCGACGGCGCCCGTGTAGGCGCCGCGCCGCGCGCCGAACAGGTGCGCCGCCAGCAGCGCCGGCGGCACCGTCGACAGATCGGTCACGATGAGCGGCCCCTTGGCCCCCGAGCGCGGGTGGATCACGTGCTCGGCCAGGAAGCTCTTGCCGGTGCCCGTCTCCCCCTCGACCAGGAGCGGCAGCGGCGAGCGCGCGGCTGTCTCGATCTGCCGCCGCAGCTCGGTCATCGCCGGGGCGCGCCCCCAGAAGATCGGCCCCTCCTGCGCGCTGTGCGACAGGGCCAGCGCCCGGGAGATCTCCGCCGCCAGGCTGCGGCTGTCGACCACCTCGTTCTCGCACAGGTAGACCAGCGGATCCGCCGGCCGCTCCGCGCCCAGGTCGGAGCCGGTCGTGGTCAGCATGACGACCGGCAGCTTCGGGTAGGAGGCGCGCAGCTTGTCGAGGATCAGGAGCCCCTGGCGCCGCCGCAGCGCCTCGATCGCCGCCCGCCGCGCCTTCGGCTCCTCCGGCAGCGCCGACTTGTCCTCGGGAAGCAGCCGCTCCTCCGGCAACGCGAAGTGCAGGTCCAGCACGACCAGGTCGGGGAGGGCGGCCTGCCGCCCAAGCGCCTCTGCCGCCTCCGCGTAGTCGTGCGCGCAGCGGAGCGGGCAGCCGCGCGTCCGCTCCTCGCAGACCTGGCAGGGGATGTTCCGGTCGCAGCGGGTGACGGTCTCGAACTGCGGCATCTGCCGGTGGACCATCTCGACGGTCTGATCGCGGTCGTCGATCACCAGGAGGCGCGGCATCTAGGGGTCTCCCTTCAAGTCGCGCGCCAGCCGGTCGAAGGCCGCCTCCAGCGCCAGCGCGCCTTCGAGATCGCCCGCCTCGGCGGCGGCCAGGGCGGCGCCCAGGGCCGCTTCGAAGGCGTCGACGGCCGCCTCGTCTGGTCCCTCGGCCCGCAACGCGGCCCACAGCGCGGGTGCGTTCGTCGGCGCTCCCTCGTCGTCGATCAGCTTGGCGACCAGCTCGCCGGGCGCCGGCGCACCGCCGAGATCGCGGCGATCGCGGGCGGGCCAGACGAGCCGCTTGACCAGATCGTGCCGGACGCGGGCGAGCCAGCCGTCGATCTCCACATCTCGATTATATAGAAATAAATATCTAAAACATAGATCCGGGAGGCCGGGCGGCGATCGCCCGGCGCGGGTGGCGGCGGGCGCTTCGGCACGGCCGCTGCAATCGCGAGGGGCATCCAAAGGAGCCCGCCCATGGAAACGTTCAAGGATCGCCTCAGAAGGATCGCCCAGCGCTGCTACGTCTTCCTTCGCGCCGCCGTCGCCGCCGTCGTGCTCGGCTGCATCGAGGTCTTCGGCAGCCCGCGCGGCCGTCGCGTTCTCGCGAGTGCCGCCCTGGTCGCGCTCGGCGTGCTGCTCTGGTTCCGCCCGCCCGTGCAGGTGGTGCCGTCGGGCGAGGTCGGTGTGCGCATCAACCGCCTCACCGGCGGCGCGACCGTCGTCCCCGAGGGGCCGACGCTGATGGTGCCGCTCATGCACGAGCTGCGGCGCTACTCGCTGCGCGATCAGATCTACCGGCCGACCGAGAGCGCCAGCGCCGCGGGCGTGGCGCCGTTCCAGTCGGTCGAGGGGCTGTCGATCGGCCTGGCGGTCACGGTGCGCTACGCGCTCGATCCGGCGCGCGTCGGCGAGGTGGCCAGGCGGTTGCCGGCGAACGTCGGCGCCGATCTGATCGAGCCGGTCGTCGAGGGGGTCGTGCACCGCGCGCTCTCCAGGCACACGGTGCGCGAGATCTTCACCGACAAGCGCGTCGAGATTCAGGACGACGTCCAGGCGGAGCTCGTCACGCTGCTGGGCAAGGACGGCATCATCGTTCGCTCGCTCTATCTCGGGCACGTCGACCTGCCGGAGCAGTACCGCGCGGGCCTCGAGGGGATGCTGGCCGAGGAGCTGGCGACGGAGAAGATGCGTTACACGCTGCAGCTCAAGGAGAAGAAGGTGAAGGAGTCGGAGCTGGACGCCGACGCCGCCAAGGTCACGCGCGAGAAGGCCGCCGAGGCCGCCGCCTCCGAGGAGATCATCGCCGCCAAGGCGCGCGAGGAGGCGATGAAGCACGTCTTGCCGCTCAAGGAGAAGGAGATCGAGCAGCGACGCCTGGAGGCCGAGGCGCGCAAGGTCCAGCGGATGAAGGACGCCGAGGGCGAAGCCGAGGCGCGCAAGATCGAGACGGTCGCCGAGGCCGATTCGCGTCGGAAGCTCTCCGACGCCGACGCTTACCGGATCGAGGTCACCGGCAAGGCCAACGCCGCGCAGATGGAGCGCGACTCGGCGCTCATCGCCAAGAACCCGCTGTTGATTCAGAAGACGCTGGCCGACAAGCTGTCGGACAAGATCCAGGTCATCGTCGCGCCGCCGTCGGCGGGCGGCTTCTTCGCAGGCGGCCTGCTGGGAATGCAGGGGCGCGCGCCCGCCACGCCGGCCCCCTCGCCGGTCGCCGCCAACGTCACCCCGGCCAATGCCAGCGCCGCGGAGGGGGAGTAACCATGACCCCAGCGGTCGTCCTGCTGGTCGCCCTGGTCGCGGAGGATCCGGCCGTCCTCCGCAACGCCCCCCGCGACAACGCCCCCGCGCAGGTCACCTTGTGGCGCGGGGACTGGCTGGAGGTGCGCGGCGAGGCGGCCGGCTTCCTCAAGGTCTACGACCACCGCCACGAACGCCCCGGCTACCTCCGCCCGTCGCAGGTGCGGGAGTACCGGGTCGACGCGGAAACGGCGCCCGAGCTCGCCGCCGTCGTCCGGTTCCTGCGCGACTCCTCGGGGTACGAGTCGCTGGGGATCGGCTACGCCGCCCTCGCCCTGCGGGCGTCGCCGGCCGGCGCCGATACCAGCGAGCTGCTCGCCTCGATCGGCAGCATGGCCGAGCGGCTCGGGCGCCGGGCTTCGGCGCGGCGCGCGGACAGCAAGGACGCCACGCTCGCCGCCCATGTCGCCGTCGCCGAGAGCTACGGGGTCAAGTTCGAGGTGATCGATCCGATCGAGACGGGTGGGCGCGGGCGAATCTGCTACGACGGTGAGGCCTGGACCGCCGTGCTTGCCGCGCCGGCCGCGGCGCCGGCCGAGCGGGCGCGCGCCGCGCTGTTCCTCTCGGTCGACCCCTGCCGCGACCCGGCGCAGCCGCCGGCCGAGGCGCGGCTCTGGAACGACCGCCGGCTGCGCGCGCTCGAGTCGATCGACTTCGCGGCCGCGGGCGCCCTGCCGGCGGCGCTCGGCGGGCGCGTCCGGCTGCGCAACGCCGAGGCGCTCGCCTGGCGCGCCTTCGACGAGGCGAGGCAGGGCCACGCCGAGGCGGCCGCCCGCGCGGAGGCGGCGGCGGTGCGCGAGCTCGCGATCTGCGACCGGGGCGTGCTGGCCCCCGAGGATCTCGACCTCTACGACGAGACCGCCGTCCGCGTCGCCGCCTCTCGCTGGGCGACCGAGGTGCCGCCCAGGGGGACAGCGGCACGCAGGACGGCGGTCTCGTTCGTTCCCGGCCAGCCGGGCGAGACCTGCGTCCACGTGAGCGACGGCGGCGGCGAAAAGGCGCGCCTCCTCGGCGCGCGCTGCACCTTCGGCGTTGTCTGGCCGAGCGCGCTCCGCTGGGCGCCCTCCGGCGACGTCGCGACCCTGGCGGTGCAGCCGCTGCCCGCCTGGACCGAGCTGTGGGTCTTGCGCCGCAGGGCGGATGGGTCCTGGGGGTTCGAGACGCTGACGCCAGCGACGGCCGACCCGGACGTCGGCTACGTCGAGGCGGCCGGCTTCTCACCCGACGGCAGCCGCCTGCTCGTGGTTCGCGAGGCGCGGGCCGGTGGGCACGTCGCTCGCCGCTTCCAGGTACTGGCCGCCGCTTCGCTGGCGGTCGAGAAGTGGGCCAGCAGCGCCGACAAGCTCTCCGCCTTCAAGCGCTGGAGCGCCCCCTCCTGGCGCGCCGGCACCCTGGCGCTACGTTAGGCCCCATGCGGGCTTGGCGAGGCGACCTCGGCCGTCCGGGTGATCTCGCCCATCCGGCCGCTCTGGTAGTCCTGCATCGCCTGGACGATCTCGGCCTCGTTGTTCATCACGAACGGACCGTAGCGCGCGACCGGCTCGCCGAGCGGGACCCCGGCGAGCAGCAGCAGCCGCGCACCCCCGGCCACCCCCCGGAACCGCACGGCGTCCCCCGTTCCCAGAAGCGCCATCTGGCCGTCGTTCACCAGGCGCCCCCCGTCCGCGCCGCCCACCTTGACGCTCCCCTCGAAGACGTACACCAGCGCCTGATGGTCGCGCGGCACCGGCAGCGTGAGGTCGGCGCCCTCCGCGACCGACCAGTCCTGGTAGACGATCGGCGTGTGGGTGTCGATGACCGCCCGGGCCCCCAGCGCCTCGCCGGCGATCACCCGGACCTTGGCCTTGCCATCCGCGGTCTCGGCGACCGGAATCTGGGCGGCCGCGATCTCCTGGTAGCGCGGCCGGGTCATCTTGAGGCGCGCCGGCAGGTTCACCCATATTTGAAAGCCGTGCATCCGGCCCCCCTTCTCGCGCATGGCGGGCGAGGGCTCCTCGGAGTGGATGATGCCGCCCCCGGCCGTCATCCACTGGACGTCGCCCGGGCGCAGGGAGCCGCGGTGGCCGGCCGAGTCCTCGTGTTGCATTTCGCCGGAAAGCACGTAGGTGACAGTCTCGAAGCCCCGGTGCGGATGGTCGGGGGCGCCGACCGCCTCGCCCGGCGCGTAGTCGACGGGCCCCATTTCATCGATCAGCAAGAAGGGGTCGACCACGGTCAGGCCGTAGGACGGGAAAGGGCGCCGCACGATGAAGCCGCCCCCCTCCCGCTGCTTGTGCGCGGTCACGACCCGGAAGATTTCGCGGACGCCGTCGTTGCCCGGGGTGGTGGTCATCGTCTTTCGCCTCTGTCGATTTGGTTTCGATGTGTGTGGTGCGCCCCCGGTTACACACCTCGGTTTTCTGTCTCCAAAAAAGGAGACGTCGACCTCGCGGGTCTTACAATGACTACGTTCGAACCAGACTCAAGGGCAGCGAGGGACCGACGATGCAATCATCCATGAGCGACGTCGAAGCCTTGTTGAGCGTCGACGCCGGGCGGGTACCGCCGGGGACGATGGCGTTCTTCGAGCGCGATCCGGAACGGACCCAGCGGCGTGTCCTGGCCGTGTTCGCCTTCCTGATCGGGAGCGCAGCGGTGGCCAGCCTGCTCGCGGGGTTGAGCCGACCTCCGATCGCGCTGCTGGCGCTGGGGACGATCGCGCTCTTCGTGAAGGCGCTGCCGCCCGAGCGCGATCCCGAGGAGGCGAAGCGCAAACGCCCGACGCTGGTGCTGACCGCGAACGGGATGATCGTGCGCGACGGCTCCGGGCTGCGCAGCTGGTGCTTCGACGACCTGGCCGACGTGCGGCCCTACCTGCACCAGCAGCGGATCGGCCTTCTGATTCTCACGCGCGATGGCAGCCGTCAGTTCGTCGACACGCTCAGCTTCAAGCGCGGCGAGAAGGTCAAGGAGCTGATCGGCCGCCGCCTCAAGCCGCGCGAGGCCTGATTTCACGGGGGACGGCTCGCTGCCGCTCGCGTCCCCCGGGGCCCCCTCGCTCCGCGCTGCGAAGCCGCGCTCCGCTCGCCTCTAGATCGCGATCGCCAGGCCGAAGTACACGCCGACGGTCCAGATCGAGACCGGCTTGCCCGACAGACCGAGGTCGAGCGTGGGGCCGAGGGTGATGGCGAGGTGTGGCGATACGACGATGGCAGCCAGCGCGTCGATCGTGAGCGCGAGGAAGTTGCTGTTCGAGGCGCTGTAGATGTACGTCACGCCGGCCCGTGGCCAGACGCCCAGCCAGGGACCGACCATCTGCGCATACCCGATCCGCGGCGCGATCTCGAAGGCGTTGGTGGCGGCGATGGTGGTGTTGGCGGGGAGGTTGGAGTAGCTCGTGCGCGAGTAAGAGATCGCGCCACCGGCGCTGATCCCCTTGATAACGAACACGTCGAAGGCGAGACGCGGCCACTGGTAGGTATTCTGAGTCACGCCGGCGAACCCGTCGGAGAACAGGCTGAACGTGGTGGCGTGCGCGTTGTTGCCGCCGGGGTGGTTGTAGTTGAAGCCGAACAGGTTCTCGGCCGACAGGATGAACTGGCCGCTGTCGCCGAACCCCGAGGGGCCGGAAGAGGGGGAGGGGGCCGCGGGGGCCGGCGCCGCGCCCGGGGCCTCGAGGTTCTGTGCACGCACCGCCGCCGCCGACAACACGACCGCCAAAGTGAGCAGGCCCTGCGCCATCCGTCTGTGGTTGCTGGTCATTCTTGGGTCCTTTCTTCTCGGGGTTAGAGCCGGACGCCAGGACAAACCATCGCCCAAAGGGGAGTTAAGTCAACAGTTGTCGACGGGGGCGAGGTGGGGTCAAGATCCCGCCGCACCGTGAACACCGACCGAGATGACCGCGCCGAAGCCACCGCCGAGGTCACCGCCGAAGAGCGTCGACTGGACGAGGACGAGCGCCGCTTCCGCGACTGGAAGCGGTTCGGGCCGTACCTTTCGGAGCGGCAGTGGGGGACCGTGCGCGAGGACTACTCGGCGGACGGCGACGCCTGGCGCTACTTCCCGCACGATCACGCGCGCAGCCGCGCCTACCGCTGGGGCGAGGACGGCCTGCTCGGGCCTCTGCGACCGGCAGGGGCGCCTCTGCTTCGCGCGTCGCGCTGTGGAACGGCGTCGATCCCATTCTCAAGGAGCGCCTCTTCGGCCTGAGCGGCCCAGAGGGAAACCACGGCGAGGACGTCAAGGAGCTCTACTTCTATCTCGACGCCACGCCGACGCATTCGTACGGCGCGCGCGCTCTACAAGTACCCGCAGCGCGAATATCCCTTACGACGCGGCTGGTCGAGGAGAACGCACAAGCGGGGCCGGGAGGAGCGGGAGTTCGAGATCACCGACTGCGGTCTCTTCGACGACGGCCGCTACTTCGACGTCACGCTCGAGCACGCCAAGGCGTCGCCCGACGATCTCTGCCTGCTGATCACGGTCGCCAACCGCGGGCCCGAGGCGGCGCCGCTGGTGGTGCTGCCGACGCTCTGGTTCGCCAACAGCTGGTCGTGGGGGCGGCAAGGGCGAGGGGTATCTGCGCCCGGAGCGACAAGCCGTCGCTGGCCGCCACCGGCGCGGGGGCGATCGATCGTCGCGCACCCGTCGCTGGGGCGGTTTCGTTTCTCCGCCGAGCCAGTGGGCGGCGTCGCGCCCGAGCTGCTCTTCACCGAGAACGAGACCAACGCCGAGCGGCTCTATGGGCACGCCCAACGCGACGCCCTACTGCAAGGACGCCTTCCACGACTACGTCGTCGGCGGGCGCGCCGACGCGGTGAACCCGGCCCGGCGCGGGACCAAGGCGGCGGCGGTCTACCGTCTGACGGTGCCGGCCGGCGGCGAGCTGCGCGTGCGGCTGCGGCTCGACGAGGTGCCGGGCGACGGTCAACCGGCGGCGCCGTCGCCATTCGCCGACTTCGACGCGTCGTCGAAAAGCGCCGGGCCGAGGCCGACGCCTTCTACGCCCGCAAAACCGGCGCGCTCGCGCCCGACGAGCAGCTGGTCGTCCGCCAGGCCTACGCCGGCCTGCTCTGGTCGAAGCAGTTCTACCAGTACGACGTGCGCGCCTGGCTGGAGGGCGATCCGGCCGCGCCGGCGCCGCCCCGCGAGCCGCCAGGGCGGTCGCAACGCCGAGTGGCGCCACCTCTACAACCGCGACGTCCTCTCGATGCCCGACAAGTGGGAGTACCCCTGGTACGCCGCCTGGGACCTGGCGTTCCACACGGTGCCGCTGGCGCGCATCGATCCAGCGTTCGCCAAGGAGCAGCTCATGCTGCTCACGCGCGAGTGGTACATGCACCCGAACGGGCAGCTCCCCGCGTACGAGTACGCGTTCGGCGACGTGAACCCGCCGGTGCACGCCTGGGCCGCCTGGCGCGTCTACAAGATCGGCCGTCGGGCACGGGCTGCGAGCGCGACCGCGTCTTTCTGGCCCGCATGTTCCAGAAGCTGCTGCTCAACTTCACCTGGTGGGTGAACCGCAAGGACGCCGCGGGGCGGAATCTCTTCTCCGGCGGGTTCCTCGGGCTCGACAACATCGGGGTGTTCGACCGCTCGAAGCCGCTCCGCACCGGCGACTTCCTCGAGCAGGCCGACGGCACGGCGTGGATGGCTTTCTTCTGCGCGACGATGCTGTCGATGGCGCTGGAGCTGGCCAAGAACGATCCGGCCTACGAGGACATGGCCTCGAAGTTCTTCGAGCACTTCGTCCACATCGCCGACGCGATGAACAGCTTCGGCGGCACCGGCCTGTGGGACGAGACCGACGGCTTCTACTACGACCGGCTGCACGTCGACGGCAGCGAGACGTCGCTCCGCGTCCGCTCGATGGTCGGCCTGCTGACGCTCATCGCCGTCGAGGTGCTGGACGAGGCGGTCATCGATCGGCTGCCGGCGTTCAAGCGGCGGATGCGCTGGTTCCTCGACAACCGGCGCGATCTGGCCGGGCGCGTGGCGCTGGGCGTGGGCGGCAGCGGCGGCCAGATGCTGCTGGCGATCCCCTCGCGCGCGCGTCTCGTGCGGGTGCTCGCGCGGATGCTCGACGAGCGCGAGTTCCTGTCGCCGTACGGCATCCGCTCGATGTCGAAGATCCACGCGGAGACCCCCTACCGCTTCGACTTCGGCGGCCAGACGCTGACCGTCGATTACGAGCCGGGCGAATCGACGATCGGTCTCTTCGGCGGCAACTCCAACTGGCGCGGGCCCGTCTGGATGCCGGCCAACTACCTGCTCATCGAGGCGCTCGAGCGCTACCACCACTTCTACGGCGACGAGCTGCGCGTCGAGTACCCGGTCGGCTCGGGGCGGGGACTGACGCTGCTGGAGGTGGCGCGGGCGCTCGAGGCGCGGGTGGCCGGGATCTTCCTCCGTGGCCCCGACGGCCGCCGTCCTTTCCAGGGCGACGATGCCCGGTTCGCCGATGATCCGACCTGGCGCGACCTGCTGCTTTTCCACGAATACTTCCACGGCGAGACCGGGCGCGGCCTCGGCGCCAGCCACCAGACTGGCTGGACGGCGCTGGTGCTGCGCTTCATCGAGGACCTGGCGCGCGCGCGCGCCGGCGCCCCCGCGCGATGACCGGCGGGCGCGCGCTCGGCGATCTGGTGGAGGCGTTCCTGGCCGGGACGCTGCCGCGCGCCGAGTGGACGCACGAGGCTCACCTGCGGGTCGGCGCCTGGCACGTCCAACACCACGGCGCCGACGGCGCGCTGCCGCTGCTGCGCGAGCGGATCCGGCGCCTCAACGACCGCCACGGAACCGTCAACAGCGCGACCAGCGGCTACCACGAGACGATCACCGCCGCCTACGCTCGCCTGATCGCCGACTTCTTCTCGGCGTCGGCGTCGGAGTCAGCGTCGGCAGTCGCGGGTGAGGGGATCGATCTGGAGGCCCGCGTCGCCGCGTTGCTGGCGAGCCCGCTCGCCGACCGCGCGGCGCTGTTTCGTTTCTGGTCGCGCGAGCGACTCCTGTCGCCCGAGGCGCGCGCCGCCTGGCTGCCGCCCGATCTGGCGCCGCTCCGCTGGCCGGCGCCGTAATCCCGGCTGCGCCCGGCGCCTTGCCGGCCGTCGGGGAAACAACTACCGTGCCCTCATGCGCGGGGCAACGGTTCGCCGGTGGGGAGCCGCGGTGGGCGTGATCGCCGCTCTGGCAGGCGGTTGCGGCAGCGGCTCCGGCGCCGGACCGACGGGGCCGAACGCCTGTGCCGACTACGCCAGCAAGGCCTGCATGGCCGCGCAAAGGTGCGAGCCGGGGGTCATCCAGTACTTCTACCCAGGCGGTCTCGGGAGCTGCGTCTCGACCTCCCAGCTGGCCTGCGAGGCATCGATCGAGGCGCCTGGCACGGGCGAGACGCCTGCGCTCGTCGCGCAGTGCGGGAACGCCCTCGCGGCGATGACCTGCGCCGCATACTTCTCCGCCGTGAACGACCCGAGCTGTCTCCCCCACGGCGGCACCATCGCCAACGGCGGCTCCTGCGGAGACGCCTGGCAGTGCGCGAGCGGTCGCTGCGCGCTCGCGAGCGCCGGCTGCGGCACCTGCGTCGCCCAGGTGGGGCTCGGCGGTCCTTGCCTCGGCATCGAGTGCGCCGACGGTCTGGTCTGCTCGGCGTCGGCGCCTGGGTCGCAGAGCTTCGTCTGCTCGAAGCCGGTGGCGCCCGGCGAGCCCTGTTTCGATTCGAACGTCTGTCCCAGCAACACCGCCTGTGGGGTGACCACCGGGACCTGCGATCTGCTGCCCGGGGCCGGAGAGACGTGCGACACCATGCTCACGCTGTGCGATTTTTCGAAGGATCTTCTCCTGTGCGATCCCTACCTCGGGGTCTGCGAGGCTCCCGGCGGAACGGCGCAACCGAACCAGGCGTGCGGCTGGATCACCGCCACCTCGCCCTATCTCGCGTGCGACGGCCTCTGCGTGCTCAATCCGGGCGGCAACGCCGGCACCTGCTTCTCGGAGCTCGCGCAGGGGCAGGCCTGCACCAGCGCCGATCTCTGCGGCTTCAACCTGCAGTGCGTGGGCGGCGTCTGCGTCCCCATCGGCCCGACCGCCTGCAACGGTGCGCCGGTCGACGCCGGCTGGCAGCCCGTCGATGCGGGAACCGGCCCCACCGACGCGGGGAGCGACGTCGCGACCGACGCCGGGCTCTCGCGGCTCGACGCCGGGCTCTCGCGGCTGGACGCCCGGCTCACGCGGCTCGACGCCGCGATCGACTGAGTCGCGCTCAGGCCGGCAGGCGCGCGACGAGTGCCTCGGAGGCCTCCCACAGCCGCGCCGCCAGCGCCATGTCGCGTCCGACGGGCAGCGTCTCCGACGGGTTGCAGTCGGCGTAGTAGGCGCCGGTGACCTTGGCGAGGGCGGGGCTGGCCGCGAGGTAGGCCTGCGTCGCGGCCCCCTGGGCGGCGGTCTTGAGCGCCAGCGGCGTCAGGATCTGGAGGGCGAGGCGCGCCGGCGCGGGCAACGTGCGCCCGATGTTGGTGGCGATGACGCCCGGGTGGAGCGTGTTCGCCGTTTGCGTGCCGTTGCCGAACCGCCGCGCCAGCTCGCGCGTGAACAGGATGTTGGCCAGCTTCGAGGCGCCGTAGGCTTTCATCGGGTTGTAGCCGCGCTCGCCCGAGAGGTTGTCGAAGTCGATCCCGCCGGGCGGCGCGCGCCGGTGCGCGTTGCTGGCGGTGACCACCACACGCCCGGTGGGCGCCAGCCGATCCAGGAGGCCCGTCACCAGGATGAAGTGGCCGATGTGGTTGGTGACGAGGTGCAGCTCCCAGCCGAACTTCTGCTGCGGCGTGGGCAGAGCCATCACGCCGGCGTTACAGACGATCGCGTCGAGCGGCGCCGCGCCGGTCTTCACGGCGGCGACGCAGGCACGCACGGAGGCCGGCTCGGAGAGCTCGCAGGCGAGCGGCAGGAAATCCCCCTTGAGCCCGGCGCAGGCGTCGCGCGCCTTCTCGATCGTACGGGCGGTGGCGAGCACGCGCGCGCCGCGGAGCGCGAGCGCGCGCACCGTCTCGAGACCGATCCCCGAGTTGCACCCGGTGACCAGCATCGTCTTCCCCGCGAGATCGCAGCCCGCCGTCGCCTCCTCGGCGGTGGTGGCGTACCCGAGCCCGTTCGGCCCCTTCCCCTTGAGCGCGGCGATCAGCGACATGCGTCGCTCAATATCAGAAGAACGTGTGGCGACCAACCCAGCGGCGGGCCGCCCATGGCCGTCGCGGCGGGTGATCATTGACCAGCGTCCCCTCGACCATCACCGGCCCCGAATTTCCGAACAGGTCGAGGCCGCCGGTGTTGTCGCCGCCCGATCCCTCGACCACCACGCCGAACTGGCTGTCGCGGCCGTCGTTGAAGAGCACGATCGTGTGGCGCGCGCCCGGCGTGACCGCCGGCTCGCCGCAGCAGACGTTGGAGACCAGCACACCCTCGCCCGCGGCGTCGGCGGTCGGGTTGTCCGGGATGCTCACCTGGTTGCGCTCGACCCAGGTGTCGTCGGCGGCGAAGACGAAGATGCCGGCCATCGAGAACACCCCGAATCCGTCGGGGATCGCGCCGGCCACGCTGTTGCCGACGACCACGTTGCGCTCCGGGCGGTTGATCGCCGCGGCGGGTCCGCCGGGGCCGGCGATCGCGTCGCGCGCCAGCTGGATGACGATGCCGTCGCCCCCGGCGCAGAGGGTCCCCGTGCAGTCGAACAGCGTCAGCCCCTCGATCCGGTTCCCGGCGATGAGCCAGCCGTCGCCGGCGGTGTTGGTGATCGCCTGGACCGTTCCCAGGAAAACGTTGTTCGTCACCCGCACGCCGTTGGCGAAGCGGGCGACGACGCCCAGGGCGAGCGGGTCCAGGTCGTTCTCGGCGATCCCCCGGCCGTCGAAGACGAAGCCCTCGATCCGCGTTCCGCTGGCCGGGTTGCCGTCGGCGCTCCCCGGCAGGTAGAAGCCGGCGCGCAGCTCGTCGGAGATGGTCGGGCTCTCGGGACAACCGACGATGGTGGCCTGCCCGTGACCGAGCAAGGTGAGCGGAGCCGCCAGCGTGGCGCCGCAGTAGCTGCCGGGCCCGACGTCGATGACGTCGCCCGCGTTCGACGCGTCGACCGCCGCCTGGATCGTCCCGTAGATGCCCGGCACCTGTCGCACGCGCGTCCTGGCGGCCGCGGACGTCGACGCCAGCAAGCAACACGCCACCACGATCCCGGCTCTCGTCACCCGCAGGTCATACATCGCCGCCTCCCGCCGTCTTGCCCCGATTCGAGCGCAATATAAGCGCCCCGCGCGCCACGGACCAGCCGTCATTCAACTGATCCGGACGGCTGATCCGGATCCTCGAATGGCGTCAGATTCCGTTTCCGCTCAAAGGAACAAAAATGTTGAGGCAGCTGCCGCCGGCGGCCGGGCACTCGGCGACATCGAATGTGCCGCTGCTAACCCCGGCGGCGGTGGGCGCGAAGGTACCGGTCATCACGCAGGTCCCGGGGCCGACGAAGGTCGCGCAGGTGCCGATCGCAAACGTGAACGGGATGGTCTCCGACCCCAGGCGCGCCTTGTAGCCGGCGTCCACCGTCACCGTGAGCTGCCTCGTGCCAGTGCCGTTGACCGCGACGTTGCCAAAATCAATGCTGGTGGGGCTGGCGGCGAAGGCCCCCACGCCGTTTCCGGTGACGGGTACAAAAATGTTATTGCAGCTGCCGCCGCCGACGGGGCACTCGGCGACATCGAACGTGCCGCTGGTGACCCCGGCGGCGGTGGGCGCGAAGGTGCCGGTCATCACGCAGGTCCCCGGGCCGGTGAAGCCCGCGCAGGTTCCGATCGCGAAGGTGAACGGGATAGTCTCCGACCCCAGGCGCGCCTGAAAGCCGGCGTCCACGGTCACCGTGAGCTGGCTCGTGCCCGTGGCGTTGACCAGGACATTACCGAAATCAATGCTGGTGGGGCTCGCGGCGAAGGCCTCGCCGTTTCCGGCTCCGGTCAAGGGGATGAAAACGTTGTTGCAGCTGCCGCCGCCGACGGGGCACTCGGCGAGATCGAACGTGCCGTTGGCGCCCCCGGCGGCGGTGGGCGCGAAGGTGCCGGTCATGGTGCAGGTTCCGGGGCCGGTGAAGCCCGCGCAGGTTCCGATCACGAAGGTGAACGGGATGGTCTCCGACCCCAGGCGCGCCTGAAAGCCGGCGTCCACGGTCACCGTGAGCTGTTGCGTGCCCGTGGCGTTGACCGCGACACTACCGAAATCAAGGCTGCTGGGGCTCCCGGCCAAGGTCACCACCGCGTTTGCGGTCAAAGGTATGAAAATGTTGTTGCAGCTGCCGCCGGCGGCGGGGCACTCGGCGAGATCGAACATGCCACTGGAAACCCCGGGCGCGGCGGGGGCCGCGAAGGTTCCGGTCATCACGCAGGTTCCGGGGCCAACGAAGCCCGCGCAGGTGCCGGTCGCGAAGGTGAACGGGATGGTCTCCGACCCCAGGCGCGCCACATAGCCGGCGTCCACGGTCACCGTGAGTTGGCTCGTGCCGGAGGTGTTGATCGGGACATTGCCGAAATCAATGCTGCTGGGGCTCCCAGCGAAGCTCGTCACGGCGTCTGCGGTCAAAGGAATCAGGATGTTGTTGCAGCTGCCGCCGCCGGCGGGGCACTCGGCGAGATCGAACGTGCCGGTCGCAAGCCCAGAAGCGGCGGTGGGCGCGAAGGTGCCAGTCATCACGCAGGTCCCGGGGCCAACGAAGCCCGCGCAGGTGCCGGTGACGAACGTGAACGGGATGGTCTCCGACCCCAGGCGCGCCACATAGCCGGCGTCCACGGTCACCGTGATCTGTCGCGTGGCGGAGGTGTTGATCGGGACATTACCGAAATCGAGGCTGGTGGGGTTCGCGGTGAAGATCGCCACGCCGTTGCCGGTCACCGCCATCTCGACGTTGGTGCAGCCGCCGTGTTGGGTGCACTCGGAGACATCGATGACGCCGCCGGCGACGCCGGTCGCGGTGGGCGTGAAGGTACCGGTCATCACGCAGTTCCCGGGGCCGGTGAAGCCCGCACACGTGCCCTGGTCGAACGAGAATGGTCCGGTCTCAGCCACGTGCGCCTGATTGCCGGCGGCGACGGCGACGGTGAACTGGCGCGTGGCGGTCGTGTTGAGAGGGACATTGCCGAAATCGATGCTGCCGCACGAGCCGTTGGCGCAGGCCAAGCAGGCGTTACCGCAGGCGCCGCAGTTGGCCGGATCGGTCGAGAGATCCGTGCAGGTGCTGCCGCATTCGATCTCGCTGCCGGTGCAGGTGTTGGAGGACCCGCCCGATCCGTTGCAGACGTAAGCGGTGTGCTGGATCTCCGACATCTCGAGCACGCCGTCGCCGTTGGTGTCGATGCCGACATCGATCCGCTGGCCTCCCGCGGCGCAGTTCGCCCCGGGCTGCTCGGTCGTCGTCGAGACGAGCGATTGCGCGCCGGTCGCGCCGGCCGGTCCCTGCGTGCCGGTGCCTGTCGCGCCTGTCGCGCCCGTGGCACCCGTGGCGCCCGTCGCACCCTTCGCGCCCGTCGCACCGGTCGCGCCCGTCGCGCCCGTCGCGCCCGTCGCACCCGTCGCACCAGCGGGTCCCTGGGGGCCGGTGACCGAGGCGCATGCACCAGAGGTTCCCGTGCTGGTCAGGGTGAAGTCGGCCTCACGCGCGCCCGTGATGTTGTTCAACGTCGACGAGGCTATCGAGCAGGCAGCGCCGGCACTGACGGAGACGCCGTAGCTCCCGTTCGCGAGCCCCGTGAAGGCATAGTGGCCGCTGGCATCGGTGGCGGCGGTGCCGGCTGCGTTCCCCGACAAGGCGACGCTCGCTCCCGAGAGCGGACCGTGCGGTCCCGCCACGGTCCCCATGATCGAATTGGGTCCCGTGCCGACGTTCACGCCGTTCTGGGCAAACGGAATCGCGTTCCAGCTGCTGCCGGTGCACGCCTCGAACGTCGCCTGACTGACGATGTACAGGACCTGATCGATGTTCGACGCGGTGCAGGCGGTCGCCACGAACGCGGTGCCGTTGCAGGTCTCCAGTGTGCCGCTGCCGCTGCTGGTCAGAAACACGACCTGCCCCTTGTTGGCAGCGGTGCAAGCGGGAAGCGTCGTCACCGTCGTGACAGCCGGGACCACGTTGGACGGCTGTTGCGGGGTGGAGCTGGAACAGGCAACACCGAGCGCGGCGAGAATTCCGGCGAGCGCGACAACGCGAAAGCGACGAGATGACATGTTGGATCTCCTGAGGATGGGACTTTGGAGCGCGCAGTCTTGTCCTACGGCTTCTCTTCCGTCAACCTCTCTTCTGGGTTCTTTCCGTCGGGGAGCCGTCGGGGAGAAGGAGGAGCCCGGCCCAACGCTTGAACCGGCAGCGCTGGAGCACCCGCGCCGCCCTCACCGACCTCGAGAGCCGCCACCAGTTCTGAGAGCGGCGCGCTGACTGCAGTCGCCGGGACGCCTGGACCAGAGCAGGGAAGCGCCGCCCTGCGACCGCGACCGTTCGCCTTTTCGGCGCGGCGCCCTGCCCGATTGGCATCAAACGCGGCGGACGTCACGCGGAGGTCCAGCCGAGGAGCCCATGATCTCCGCCGCACCGATCTCGGCGCGCGCTGGCATCCAGAGTGCACTTTCGCGGGTCGACCAAGAAGGAGGTCGACATGAACGAAGCTCTCGCTCGCGAAATCATCTTGTTCGAAGAGGAAACCTCGCTTCGAATCCTGGTGGCCGAGCACGACCAGGATCTGAGGCGGCTCCTGGGCTCCGCCCTGCGACGCGACGGCCACGAGGTCATCGAGGCGCGCGACGGGGCCGAGCTGCTCGAGGCGCTCGCCTCGACGCTGATCGAGCCCGTCGCCTCGCCCTTCGATCTCGTCGTCTGCGAGCAGACCCTGCCCGGGATGCCCGGGCTGACGGTATTGGCCGGCCTGCGGTCGCGCCAGCGGGCGACGCCGTTCGTGCTGGTGACTGACGACCCGGCGATCGGGCGGCGCGCCGGTCGGTTGGGCGCAGCCGTGCTCGACCGACTCGACATCGCGGCAATCCGAGCCATCGCCCGCCGAGTCTCCGGCGTGACCCCCGCGAACGACTGACGGATCCGCCGTCAGGGACAGCAGCGCGTGACGATGCCGTCGCCGTTCAGCTCGCCGGTCGGGCTGCAACCCGCGAGCTCGATCGGTTCACCGGCCGGGCAAACATAACGGTGGAGCCCCCGGCTGGTGCAGTCGTCCGTGCGGTCGTCTACGGTGCAGACGGTCGCCCCGTCGGCCCGCGCGTCTCCAACCGCGACGCCGCCGTCGCCGGTCGGCACCAGCGCGACGGAGTAGCCATCGACGACGACGATGGTCGGAGGGCGGCATTCAGTGCCGCAGCAACGAGTGTTGCGCCGCGGGGTCGGCCGGTCAACGTTCGACACGCGCCCGATATCGCACGCGTGCTACGGTCCCGCCGACCGAGAGCGGAGCCGTGGCGCTTTTGCCGGGCGACGCGCATCAACACTTGTTTGCAGGGAGACGGAACATGACAGCACTTCGTGGTCGGACAGTTCTGTGTGGAGGCGTTCTTGCGTTAATGGCTGTTGCCTGTAGCTCTTCTGCCCCAGAAGGCGGACCAGCTCTGATCCCGGCGGTCACCACCGTCACCACGCTCCCGCCCTGCACCGCCGCCAACAAAGGTCAGGTGGTGTTCCTGGCGAGCAGCGGCACCGGAACCTTGGAGACCTGCAATGGCACGGCCTTCGCGGCCACCGTCTGCGGCACGACGAACCTCGATCAGGTGGTGTACATCGTCAGCCAGGCGACCTTCGAGGCTTGCAGTGGCAGCGGCTGGACCGGAATCCCGTTTGCCGCGGGGGCCGTGAACGTCGGATCTGGTCCTGATTCCATTGTCGGGACTGTGGCGGGACCGAGCGGTCCGTTGTCAGGTGCGACCGTGACGCTGTCCGGAAATGCGACGGCAATGGCGACGACGGATGGGAATGGTCATTACGCCTTCACGGGTCTCGCCAACGGTAGCTACGGAGTTTCGGTGAGGGCCGGGGCGTCGTGCTCGACAGCGTCGGCGACGCTGAACAACATCTCGGGTGTCAGAGAATCGGACTTCACGCTGACCAGCACGGGAACGTCCGGCGCCTGCGCCTCCGTGACGGGGCCCCAAGGACCGACGGGCGCGACCGGCGCCACGGGCGCGACCGGGCCTGCCGGACCGACGGGCGCGACCGGTGCCACTGGCGCGACCGGTGCCACGGGCGCAACCGGCGCCACGGGCGCGCCCGGTGTCAAGGGCGCCACGGGCGCGGCCGGGCCTGCCGGACCGACAGGCGCGACGGGCGCGACTGGTGCCATGGGCGCGACGGGCGCCACGGGCGCGACGGGTGCCACGGGCGCGACTGGTGCCACTGGCGCGATGGGCGCGACCGGTGCGACTGGTGCCACTGGCGCGACGGGGCCGCAGGCCGGCGCCACGATGTGCACGGCCCTTCAAACCCAGTGCGAAGGACTATGCGTCGATCTCTCCTCTGATCCCTCCAACTGCGGCGGGTGCGGCAACGTGTGCTCGGTCTGTTCCGATGGCGCGTGCGGGAGCATCAATTTCGGCAGCGTCCTGGTCAACACGTCCGTGACCCAGCAGTTCACGGTCGCAGTGGATGCCGGCTATTTTGTCGCCAATCTTCTGGGGGCCTCGGGAAACACCCCGCCCTACGCGGCGGACATCGCCAGTTGTCAAAGCTTCCAGGGCCCCGGAACGTGCGTCGCCGTCGAGACGTTCTCCCCGACGTCGCTCGGAGCGGCCACGGGCGAAGTGGACATCGAGGAGTGTCCTACGGCGGGAGGCTTCTGTATCAACGTTCCGGTTACGGTGTCCGGCAACGCCGTGCTGGGCGGCTCGGCGAGCCCGAACAGCATCTCCTTCGGCAACGTCGCGATCTTCAAGCCGTCAACGCGCCAGTTCAGGGTGAACGTCGACATCGGGTATCAGATCGGGACCCTGACCGCGTCTGGTTCCCAGTACTCGGGAGCTCTCGGGACCTGTGCAGGGTTCATCGGTCCCGGGCCCTGCATGGCGAGTGCGACGTTCACCCCGAACGCGACTCAGGAGGCGACGGGAGAAGTGGACGTCCAGGAGTGCCCGGTCGCGGGCGGCGCATGCAGCTCGATCCCGGTTACCCTGGATGGGACCGGGGTCCTGATCGGATCCATCAGTCCGAGCGTCGTCAATTTCGGCGATGTCCCGGTCAACACCACCTCCGCGACACAGACGATCACGTTGATGTTCGATTCCGAGTACTCGTTCGAGATTCTGCCGATGGAATTCGGGAACACCTTCCCCTACGTCAATGGAACCTGCCCCTTTCCCACCTTCATCCCCTCCTTCAGCGAACCGTCCGGGCCGCTGACTTGCACCATCGAAGTGGATTTCAAACCCACCTCGCCCGGGCTCGTGACGGATAACGTCACCTTCATCCAAGAGTGTCTGATCCCGTTCGTGGGGCCGTGCCTCACCATGCCGGTGACCTTCACCGGCAACGGCATCTGACGACAGCGGCCGCCGCCGAATCGTAAGGCGGACCAGGGCGCCGGGGTTTACCCGGCGCCCTCGCGTTCGTCGACCAGCGATCGACGGCCGCCACGATCATGACGTCATCCAAAACTCCAGCAGCCCTTGCCTGATTCGCGAGGATGAGCACCATCCCCACATGAACAAAGATCAAAAGGGTGGGGCTGGGCAGAACGTCAAGGGCCGCATCAAAGAGGTCGCCGGCATTGTCTCCGGCAACAAGAAGCTGGAAGGCGAGGGCCTGGCCGATCGAATCGTCGGGGCGGCGAAGTACGCAGTGGGTGCGGCGAAGCGCGGTGCCGCCAAGAAGCTCGATCGTTAGTCGAGGTGACAGACGAGGCCCTGGAACGCACATGAAGTCACGCACATGAATTCGAATTCAGATGCTGTACGGCAACCGAGTCGAAGGATTGTGCTGCTGACCAAGCTCAAGAACACCACGATGGGCCTTGGATCGAGGACACTCGCGTTTTTCCGCAGAGGGGATGAGCTGGAGGCCAGCGGATTCGAGAACCTACCCCATGACGATCCGACGCTCGTTCCGCCCAAGCTGGGCTTCCGCGGTTTCGAGAGAATTCCGCGCAATCGCGCGCCCATGCTGATCGCCTTTCTGGTGCTCGCGACGGCGGCACTGATCGTGTTTGGGTGGCTCTCCGCTCGCGACGTTCCCAACGGGACTGCGCGCGTCGCGACGTCCATCCGGGCCAACGCGTCGAGCGCCTGGGTCCGGCTCAAAGGATTCGTCGCCTCCAGGCACGCCGGGCCGTAGCTCCACCCCGGCATCTGAGCGTCACGCCATCGGGAGTCCGGCGGCGCGCGGCGGCCCTACCCCGCGTGGCGTTTCAGCGCGTTGCCTGTGAAGGTGGCGGCGAGATCCCAGACGGCGCTGGGGAAGCGGTGGGCGTCGGCCAGAACGTCGTCGACGGCGCGCACGATCCAGTCCTCGTCTTCCTGGCTGAGGCACAGCGGCGGCAGCAGCTTGATGACGTACATGTCGTGGCCGGCGACCTGGCTCAGGATGCGGTGGCGGCTGAAGAGCGGCAGTACGATCATCTGGCAGTAGAGGCCCTTGGTGGCCTTGTCGACCAGCGCCCAGGCGGCGCGCAGCTTGAGCGATTTCGGCGGGCCGAGCTCGAGGGCGATCATCATGCCGCGGCCGCGGACCTCCGCCAGCAGCTCGTAGCGCGGCACCAGCGCCTGCAGGCGCCGAATCAGGCTCTCGCCGCGGCGGGCGGCGTTCTCGATCAGCTTCTCGTCGTCGAGCACCTGCAGCGTCGCCAGGCCGGCGGCCATCGCCAGGTTGTTCTTGGCGAAGGTCGAACCGTGGACGACGGCGCGGTCCATCCGGTCGAAGGTCTTGTCGAAGATCCACTTCTTGCCAGCGACGGCACCGACCGGTACGTAGCCGCCCGAGAGCGCCTTGGCGATCAGCACCAGATCGGGGTCGACGTTCTCCGCCTGGGACGCCAGGAAGGTCCCCGTACGTCCGAGCCCCGCCTGCACCTCGTCGACGACGAACAGCGTTCCGTGCCGGCGGCAGAGGCGCGCCGCCTCGGCGAGGTAGCCGGGCGCGGGGAGGTTGACCCCCTTGCCCTGGATCGACTCGGCGAAGAAGGCCGCCACGTCGCCGCCCGCGAGCGCGCGCTCCAGCGCCGGCAGATCGTTCCAGGGGACGCGCACGGCGTCGGCGAGCAGCGGGCCGAAGCCGTCGCGGAAGATGGCGTCGCCGTTGAGCGACAGGGCGCCCATCGTCAGGCCGTGGAAGGCGTGGTCGCAGAAGACGAGCTTCGCGCGGCGGGTCGCCTGGCGCGCCAGCTTGATCGCCGCCTCGACCGCCTCGGTGCCCGAGTTGCAGAAGAAGACACGCTCCTGGCCCGGCATGCGCGCGATGAGCTTCTCGGCCAGCATTCCGGCGAGCGGCGAGACGTCCATCTGCACGAGGTCGGCGAGATCGGCGCCGAGCACGTCGGCGAGCGCGCGCTTGACCGTCGGGTGGTTGCGCCCGATGGCGAAGACGCCGAACCCGGAGAGCAGATCGAGGTAGCGCTGGCCGTCGCGGTCATAGAGGTAGGCGCCCTCGGCGCGGACGTAGTGGCGATCGAAGCCGATCGTCTTGAGCACCTGGACCATCTTCGGGTTCAGGTACTGCTCGTGCAGCGTGAACTTCTCGCCGGCGCGGGCGGTGAGCGCGTCGAGGATGCCGTCGACGCCGTCGCTCATGCGGCGTCACCTCGCGCGGGGGCGCGGGCGGGCAGCGTGGGCAGAGCGGGCAGAGTGGGTAGCGCAGCCTCGGCGGCGCGCGCCAGCACCTCGGCGCACCGGCCGACGCGCTTACGCAGCGCCAGGAGCTGCGGCAGCGCGCCCGGATCGGCGAACAGGCCCCGCAGCACCCGCCCGCGGTTGACCGCGCCACCGGCGTCGAGGCTGCGGTTCAAGAGCGCGGGCAGGTTCTCGTCGGCGCGGTCGCTCACCGCGCGCAGGACCACCCAGGGGATCGCCCGCGCCCCGGCGGCGGCGACGTAGACAGCCGACTCGAGATCGACGACCGCCAGCCCCGCCCCCGCCTGCTCGGCGAGCCGTCGCTTTTCGCCCGCGCTGTCGGCGATCCGGCGGGCGCTCACGATGACCGCCGGTCGCCCGCCAGTGGCCTGGGTCGCGGCCGCCACCCAGGCGGCGTCGGCCTCGCGGGTCTTGCCGTCCTCGTCGGTCACGCGGCTCGCCACCACCAGATCCGCGGTGTCGAGCTCGGGGCTGAGCGCGCCCGAGACGCCGAGGACGACCAGCGCCTCCGCGCCCGATGCCGACAGCAGCTCGGCGACGCCGGCGCGCGCGTTGTTGGCCCCGTCGCCCGTCGCCGCCAACGCCACCTCGCGCCCGCCCAGCCGTCCGCGCTCGACGGAGAGCGCGCCGTGCTGATGTGAGGAGACGCCCACCAGCCGCCCGCGCAGCGGCGCCAGCTCCTCGGGCATCGCCGCGACGATCGCGATGGTCATCGTCGCCGTCTCATCCGAGGAAGTTCCAGGCCGCCATGCGCACCAGGTCCTTCGGGCTCTTGCGCAGGCCGCGCACCGCGGAGGCCTCGAACCCGCTGTGCATCGCGCAGTTCTGGCACTTCTCGTCCTGGCGCGACTCCCAGTAGGCCCAGTCGGTCTTGGTCCAGAACTCGTTCCAGTCTGGGACGTACTCGTCGCCGATCAGGTAGCAGGGTTTCTTCCACCCCTTGGGCGTGAACGTCACCGTGCTCCAGGGCGAGCAGTCGTACTCCCGCAGGCCGGCCGCGAACTCCAGGTACATCGGCGTCGACTGCATCCGGTATTCCTTGGAGAGCTCCAGCACGCGCTTGAACTTGCGCTGGATCTCCAGCTTGGTCAGGAAGATGTCGGCCTTGACGGACTCGTAGTGGTAGCCGGGTGAGACGAGCAGCCCGTCGACCCCCAGGCCCGTGACCAGCTTGCAGAGCTCCTCGATCTCCTCGACGGAGGTCTCCTTGAAGACGGTGGTGTTGGTCGTCACGTGGTAGCCGCGCGCCTTGGCCTGCCGGATCATCTCGATCGCCTTGTCGAACACGCCCGCGCGTGCGCAGACCTTGTCGTGCGTCTCGCGCATCCCGTCGAGGTGGACGTTGATGGTGAGCCGCTTGTGCGGCGCGATCTTGTCGAACACCTTGTCGTCCAGCACGAGACCGTTGGTGCAGAGGTAGATGTGCTTCTTGCGCGCGACGATCTCCGAGATCAGCTGGGGCAGCTCCGGGTAGAGCGTCGGCTCGCCGCCGCAGATCGAGACCGTCGGCGCGCCGCACTCGTCGATGGCGCGCAGGCAGGTCTCGAGCGGCAGCCGGTCGGAGAGCTTGCCGGTGTGCCGTTCGGTCGAGCAGCCCACGCAGGCCAGGTTGCAGGTGTAAAGTGGCTCCAGCATCAGAACCAGCGGGTAGCGCGCCTGGCCCGCGACCGCTTTTCGAATCTGGTAGCCGACCTGGTCCGTCGTTATATGAAGCGGAAACCGCATGGTCTCTCCTCTAGATGACTGACGCCGCGCCGATGTCCTTGCCAACTTCCCAACCAACGCCCGAAAGAAGTCTGCTGGTGCCCGCGCCGCCGCGCGCGCGCCTCGACGCCGCCATCGCCGCCGCGCGCGACTGGCTGCTGGCGCGGCAGACCCCCGAGGGGTTCTGGCAGGGGGAGCTCGAGGGGGACACCACGCTGGAAAGCTACCTCATCTTGATTGAAGCGTTCTTCAATCGTCGCGAAAGCGAGAAAGTGCGCGATCTGGCGCGGGTCATTCGCGCGGAGGCGCTGCCGGACGGCGGCTTTGCCCAGTACTTCGGCGGCCCGCCGGAGCTGTCGGTGTCGTGTCTCAGCTACTTCGCGCTGAAGGTGGCAGGGGAGCCGGCAGAGGCGCCGCACATGCGTGCCGCGCGCGCCGTCATCCGCGCGCTGGGGGGCGTCGGACGCGCCAACACCTACACCCGCCAGCACCTGGCGATGTTCGGGCAGGTGCCGTGGGACAGCGTCCCCGCCATCCCTCCCGAGATGGTCTTCGCGCCCAAGCACGCGCCGTTCTCGGTCTACGACCTGTCGGCCTGGTCGCGCACGATCTTCGTCCCGCTCTCGATCATCTGGGCGGCCAAACCGGTGGTGGTGTTGCCCGCCGCGTGCGGCGTGCGCGAATTGCTCGACGACGCGCGAGAGCTCGGTTCGGTCGGGGCGGAGCCCGGCGCCGACTGGAAGACGTTGTTCCACGGCGTCGATCGCCTGCTCAAGCTGGGCGAGAAGGTCCCGGGTGCGGGGCTCTTGCGCCGCCGCGCGGTCAAGCGCGCGGGCGACTGGATGATCGATCGCCTCGCCGAATCGGACGGCCTGTCGGCGATCCTCCCGGCGATGGCAAACAGTGTGCTGGCGCTGTCGCTGCTCGGCTACAGCGAGAAGCACCCGCTGCTGGCCGAGGCGCTCGGCCACCTGGACGGGCTCTTGCTGCGCGATGGGAACGGCCTGCGCGTGCAGCCCTGCCTCTCGCCCGTCTGGGACACGGTGCTGGCCACCCACGCGCTCCTGCAGGGGTCGGTCCCGCCCGACCATCCGGCGATCGGCCGCGCAGTCGAATGGCTTCTCGGCAAGCAGACCAAGCGCTCCGGCGACTGGTCGGTGCGCAACCCGGCCTCGCCCGGCGGCTGGTACTTCGAGGGGCGTAACGAGTTCTACCCCGACGTCGACGACACCTGCATGGCCCTCATGGTGCTGGCGCAGGCGCGCGCGGGGGGCACACCGGAAGCGCGCCAGGAAGCGTGCGAGGAGGCGATGCGGCGCGGGCTCGCCTGGATGATGGGGATGCAGAACGACGACGGCGGCTGGGCCAGCTTTGATCGCGGCAACGACAAGCAGTGGCTCGCGCACGTGCCGTTCGCTGACCACAACGCGATGATCGATCCCAGCACCGCCGACATCACCGCGCGGGTGCTCGAGTGTCTGAGCCACCTCCCGGGCCACGGCACCGCGCATCCGGCCGTCGCGCGCGCGCTGGGATTTCTCCGCCGCGATCAGACCACCGAGGGGTGCTGGTATGGCCGCTGGGGGGTCAATTACCTCTACGGCACCTGGCAGGTGCTGCGGGGCCTGGCGGCCATCGGCGAGGATCTGCAGGCGCCCTGCGTGCGGCGCGCCGTCGCCTGGCTCCGCGCGCGGCAGAACGACGACGGTGGCTGGGGCGAGAGCATCGCCAGCTACGATCACCCGGCCGAAAAGGGGGTCGGCGCCTCGACCCCCAGCCAGACCGCCTGGGCGATCATGGGCCTTGTCGCTGCCGGTGAGCGCGACAGCGCGGCGGTGAGGCGCGGCGTGCTGCACCTCCTCGAGCGGCAGCAGGAAGGGACCTGGGAGCAACTCCCCTGGACGGGGACCGGATTTCCGCGCGTCTTCTATCTGAACTACCATTACTACCGGCACTACTTCCCACTCATGGCGTTGTCGCAGGTCCGCGCGCCCGCCCGGTAGCGCTCAGGCCCCCGCCCGGAGCGCCCGGAGCGCCCCAACTTGCCCGGCGTCGGCGGCGATCTCGGCGGCGATCTTGGCGACGGTCAGGCGGGTCAGCTTGGCGCCCAGCCCCTGGTCGCGGAGGATCTGCAGGTTGGCGGTCGCGAGCTTGCAAATGAAGGCGTTGAACGCCACCAGCCCGCTGTCCGCCCCCCCCTGGCGAAGGAGCTCGACGTAGGCGTTCGCCGCGGCGAGATCCCGGCGCGCCAGCGCGAAAACCTCGGCCAGGGGCGCGCGCCGCGGAAGGAACGTGCGCCCCTCGGCCGCGTCGGGGCGCGCGTCCTTGAGGATGTTCACCAGCTGCAGCCCCTCGCCGAACTCGGCCGCGCGCGCCCGAAGATCGGCCGCCACGGACTCGAGCGGCGGACAGTCGATCAGGAACAGCTCGGTCAGCATCTCGCCGACGATCCCGGCCACCGCGTAGCAGTAGGCGCGCAGATCATCGACGGTGTCGAGCTCTAGCCGGCCACCCGGTTCGAGGCGCCGGATGAAGTCGGCCATCCCCGCGGCGCTGCGCGCGACGTGCGCGCGGAGGACGGCCCGCGCCTCGGGGCGCAATCTCTCGAGCTGCGCGAGGACGTAGGGTGTGCGCGCCAGGAGCTCCCGGTAGCCCGGGTGCTCGACAGGTGGTTCGCGCGTCCAGGCCTCCGCGAGGGCCCGCGACTCCGCCGCCGGGCGATCGAGCAGCGCGACGAACTGCTTCAACGCCTCGAGCCGCAGCGACGGCGCCCACAGGACGGCGTCCTCGAAGGTGTCGATGATCCGGAACAGAAGGTAAGCGATCCCGACCTCGCCGCGGATCGGCTCCGGTAGACAAGGAATCGTGAGCGCGAACGTTCTGCTGGTCTTCTGGAGAAGACTCTCGATCTCTGTCAACGCCCCCCTCCTCGCGAGTCCCCCAGAGATAAGGCCGCGGGGACGGAAATGCAATGCTTCGTCGAATTAGGTTCCTGGAGAACGGAGGTCGAAGACGTTGTATGCCCAGGGGGCCAGATCGAGATAGAGCCCCTCGCGCTGCAGGGCCCGCCCGTCGCGCTCGTAGCGGTCTTCGCCCAGAAGGTCCGTGAGGACCACTACGCCGCTGGGGCAATCCTTTAGGGCGACCTCCGCATAGCACTGAGACCGCGTGGCGGCGTAGTTGACCACCACCAGCAGCTTTCCAGCCGGCCCCTCCCAGGTGAAGGCGATGAAGTTGTCCCAGGTGACGTTGCCGTCCCAGGCGGCCCGGCAGGCGCAGAGGCGCCAGGCGCCGTCGTGGGTCTCGGGCCGCTGCAGGCTCTCGAGCAAGCGGCCGTAGAACGCGCGCATCCCTTCGTCGGGCTTCTCGGCCGCGCGCCGCGCGAGGTGGATCGAGGCGTGCGCCTGGCGCCCCTCGAATTCCCCCTCGTAGAAGAATCGCAGGCCCGGGGCCAGGAATGCCGTCACGGCCGCGGCGCGGTGTTGCTCGGGCGGGAAGACCGCGGCCGCGCGCGGCTCGTCGTGGTTCTCCAGAAAATGCAGGCAGCGATCGCGGAAGGCGGGATCCGCCGAGAGGTGCTCGCGCACCGGGCGCGCCGCGCCCGCGCGCAAGCGATCGTAGAGGCGCTTGTCGTAGGTGAAGTCGAACCCCTCCTGTTGCAGCGACCACTCGAGGTCCCAGTACGCCTCGGCGATGAACAGGAACTGCGGGTACCGCTTCTTGATGCGGGCAATTGCCTCGGGCCAGAACGGCGCGTCGACGGGCGGCGTCCCGTCGAGCGGCCGCGCGCGCTCGCCCCAGGTGCGGGCGAACACCGGCGGTTGCAGCAGCATCGCCATGTCGCAGCGGACGCCGTCGGCGCGCTCCGCGATCCGTCCCAGCTCGGCGATCATCGACTCGCGCAGCCCGCCGTGCCGGTAGTTGAGCTGGAGCGTGTCGCGCCAGCCAGGAAAGTTCGGGTCACGGCCGTGGGCGAAGATTCGCCGCCCGCGCGCGGTCTGGAGCGCGACGTAGTTCTTGGGCTCGCGGCGAAGATCGTCCTCGCTCCCGGCGATCAGGTACTCCGGATGGCTGTCCACCCAGGGGTGGTCGAGCGCCACGTGGTTGGGGACGAAGTCGACCAGCAGCTGCAGTTTGCGGCGGCGCAACCGATCCCGCAGCCGCGCCAGCGCCGGGTCGCCACCGAAGTCGCGGTTGACGTCATACCCCACGATGGCGAACGGCGAGCCCACGATGTCGGCCTCCCGCACGTCGGGCAGGTCGGCCGCCAGATCGCCGCGCATTGCCGGATCGCGCGAGCTCCGCAGGCCGGCGTCGCCCGTCTGCCAGAGGCCCAGCATCCAGATCCAGGCCATGCCGCGTGCGGCGGCCTCGTCGAACAGGCTATCTGGCAGGTCGTCGAGCGTGCTCGGCCGCCTGCGGGCCGCAGCCGTCTCGCTCACCAGAATGCGGGTGTTGAGCTGATAGAGAACCGGGAACTTGGAACGTTGCGCGTCCGTGATCGCCATGGGGGCCGGGCAACAAGGTAACCACTATTTGCTGGCGGCGTGGCCGGGCGGGTTCTGCAGCCAGGCGCCGAGCGCGTCGATCAGCGTCTCGGGTGGCAGGCGATCGAACTGGGTGACGAGCCAGTCCATCGCCTCCGGGTGCCGCTGCGCCCGCAGCAGCGCCTTGAAGCCCATGAGGCCCAGGGCCGGATCGCTCATGAGCGGCTGCAGCTCCTTGACATCGGCGTTTGCAAAGACGATCCGGCGCGCCTCCGCCGAGGCGTAGGGATCCTTCTTCACGGCGGCGGCGGTGGTCTGATAGAGCGCGCGTCCCGCCGGGTCGGTTCGTTCGGCCAGCGCCGCCAGCACCGGCGAGCGCAGCTCCGGATCGTTGCGCTTCTGCAGCTTGGTGAGGAGATCGAGCGAGCCCGCCGAGGTCTGCTTCCCCAGCTCCGGCGCCATCGCCACCAGCGGCTGCACCTCGCGCGCCTTGACCAGCGGCAGGACGAAGTCGTTCGCGAGGTCGCCGGAGGCGCGCACGAGCCCGGCGGCCGCCGCCGCGCGCACCTCGACCGAGGGATCCTTCACCAGGGGCTGCAACCGATAGAGCGTCGGACGTCCGCCGCCGGGGCGCGCGAACGCCGTCGCGGCCGCCGCCCGCACGTGCGCGTCGCTGTCACCGAGCGCGTTCAGCGCGGGCCGTCGCGCGCCGCCCGGATTGACGACCGCGATCGTCTTCAAGATCTCGGCCCGCAGCGGACCGGGGAGGGCGTCCATCTTGAGCAGCGCGCCCAGCTCCGACAAGCAGGGCGATCCGGCCGGCAGCTCGGTCCCCGCCTTCTGGAACACCTGCGTCGCGTACAGGATCCCGTCGGGGTCGGTCGCCTTGAGGCGCGGCCGGACCTGCGCGCAGAGGTCGACCTTCAGGATCGCCAGCGCCCGCGCCGCGATGGCCACCGTCTCGGGGCGGCCGAGCGCCGGGCGCAGCCGCTCGATGGCGTGCGCGTCGCCCGTGCGGGCCAGCGCTGCGGCCGCGCGCGCGTCGAGGACGGCATCGGGCTGTGGGCGGGACAGCCAGGCGCGCGCGAAGGTCGACATCGCGCCGGCGTCGCCGCCGCGGGTGTAGCGCGCGACCCGCAGCAGGGCCTCCTTGATGCGCCCCTGGACGAACAGCCGGGGGAGCGCGTCGGCGAGCGGCGCCTCGACGCGGCGGACCTCGCCCCCGAGCAGAGGCGGGCGTCGCGCGCGAAGATCCAGCGGAAGTGCGCGACGCCGTCGTCGCCGTAGACGTCAATGGGCGGCACGGGAAAGGGGCGGTCGCCTTTCACCGCCCCGACGGCCGCCTGATCGAAGGCGGCGACGCCCGAGCCCCGGGTCACCGTCACCTCGGCGGCGCTGCCGTCCCAGCGGACTGTGAACAGGACCTCGGCCTCGAGGCTCGGGTTGTTGAGGGGATCGGTCGGCGGACGTTTCGTCAGGTCGTCGATGAACTGGAACGCCCAGCGAAAATGAATCGTCCGGTGGATCGCGCGCAGGTAGTCCCCCTCGGTTCCGGTCGCCGTGATCGGCGGCTCCTCGGCCGCTGCGGCGCCGGCGGGAGACGCAAGCGCGCCTGCCAGGAGGAGAGCGAGCGTCAGCGGGCGAAAACGGAGCATAGTCACGTGGGTATGCCGGGACATCGAACGCGAACGGACAGAGGTTACTCCCGACCGACGCGTGCCGTCTATGCGATCTGCCTGGTCGCGCTCGTCGGCATCGGCGTCCTGGCCGCCCGGCGCGGCCCGCCGCCCGCGGCTTCCTCTACACTTTCTTCCGCGCTCTCTCCCACGCTTTCTTCCGGGCTTTCTTCCACACTTTCTTCCGCGCCGCCCGAGGTGCCGCCGTTCTTCGACTATCGGCACGAGCGGCCGGGCGCCTCGCACAAGATCACGGTCGCGGATCTGCCGCCCCCGCGGGAGGCTGAATCGACAGACAACGGCCCGACGATGGTCCCCCGGCCCGCCGATGCGTGGCCGTCGGCGCCCGCGGGGTTCAAGGTCGACCTCTACACGGATGGGCTCACGAACCCGCGGCTCATCCGCACCGCGCCGAACGGCGATCTCTTCGTCGTCGAGAGCCGGCCCGGCGAGATCCGGGTGCTCCGTGGCCTCGGTCCGGGCGGGCGTGCCGGACAGCGCGAGCGGTTCGCCATCGGGCTCAACAAACCATTCGGCCTGGCGTTCTACCCGCCAGGGAACGATCCGCGGTGGCTCTACGTCGGCAACACCGACGCCGTCGTCCGCTTCCCGTATCGCAGCGGCGACCTCCAGGCGCGAGGCAACCCCGAGACGGTGGTCGAGCTTCCCGGCGGCGGGCTCTTGCGCGGGGGCGGGCACTGGACGCGCGATCTCGCCTTCTCGCGCGACGGCAAGACGCTCTACGTGTCGGTCGGGTCGCGCTCGAACGTCGACGATCCCGACCAGCACCACGCCGAGTATCCACCGCGCCGACATCCTGGCCTTCGATCTGACCGGAGGGCTCGACGCGGGGCCGAACGGCGCGCAGCCGCGCGTCTTCGCCTGGGGCATCCGCAACGCCGTCGGGATCGCCGTTCACCCGACCAGCGGCGAGCTCTGGGCCTCGGTCAACGAGCGCGACCGGCTGGGCGACAACCTGGTCCCCGACTACATCACCCACGTCGAGGCGGGCGGCTTCTACGGCTGGCCCTGGTACTACATCGGCGTCCACCAGGACCCGCGCCACCCCGGCAAGCACCCGGAGCTCGCGGCGCA
Source organism: uncultured Pseudomonadota bacterium (assembly GCA_963725905.1). Lineage (GTDB taxonomy): Bacteria > Myxococcota_A > Polyangia > Fen-1088 > Fen-1088 > JADGRB01. The sequence goes on from CAVSAG010000001.1 coordinate 314,714, forward strand.
AGGTGATCGTCCCCGACGTGCTGCTGCAGCCGCACGACGCCTCGCTGGAGATGACCTTCTACGACGGCGCGCAGTTCCCCGATGCCTACCGCGGCGACATCTTCGCCGCGCGAGCACGGGTCGTGGAACCGCACTGGCGCTCCGGGTACGAGGTGGTGCGGGTGCCGATGCACGGCCGCGCCCGCGCCACCGGCGAGTACGAGGACTTCCTGACCGGCTTCGTGACGGCGAGCGGCGACGTCTGGGGCCGGCCCGTCGGCGTCGCGGTCGCGGCCGAGGGCGCGCTGCATGGTCTCCGACGATGGCTCGAACTCGATCTGGCGCGTCAGCTACGTCGGCAAGTGAACGTCACCGACTGGTCTGCCTGAACCGCGCGACGGTCGTCGCCGGCGGGTTGATGCGGACGACGCCGGCGTCGGCGTCGACGACCAGGAGATCCTCGGGGCGCAGCCAGGCGTAGAGGCCGCGCACCGACGCCAGCAGCGGCCGGCCGGCCGAGCGGGCGAGCGCCGCGGGACCGCCGTCGGCCGGCACGTCGCCGTCGACAACGAACGCCGAGGCGCCCGCCGCGATCGCGTAGGCGGTCGAGAAGAGGCCGAGCCGCTCGCTGGCCAGGATCGAGCCGGCCGGAAATAGCGGTCGGCCGCTGGCCGCCGCACGGGCGCCCGCGTGCACGAGCACGCAGAGGTCCTCGATCTCGGCCGCGCGCGCGCCGAGCCACTCGGCGTTGGCGTCGTCGCCGGAGGCGCCGCTGAACGGCACGCGGGCGTAGGCGCGCGCCAGATCCGACAACGCCTTGATCGGGGTCGCCGCGGCGCACGCCTCGGCCAGTCGGCCGCGGAAGCGCTCGTCGTCCAGGATCATCGCCAGCGAAGCGATCTCGCCGCGCGCGGCGCCGGTCACCACGCCCGCCGCGCGCTGGAGCTCGCCGCGCAGCCGGTTCCAGATCGTCTCGAGATAGGCCCCCTCGACCGGCTTGGCCGAAGCGCCACCGCGGGCCAGCGCCGCCAGCGTCGGCAGCGTCTCCGCCCGCCCCATCGCCGCTCCACCCACGATGGAGACGCCGCCCAGGCGGACCGTACGGCGGTCGGCATCGGCGGCTTGCTGCCGCGCGCGCCCCTCGCCGCGCTCGAGCGCGTGGTTGATGACCGCGGCCAGCGCGCTCGCCAGCACCACCTCCTCGGGGGTGAACGCGGTCGCCTCGCGTCGCTGCAGGACCAGGACCCCGGCCGCGGCCCCGGCGCGGAGGATCGGGACCGCCAGCAACGCCGGGAACTGCTCCTCACCGAGGCCGGGGATGTACTTGAAGCGCGCGTCGCGATCGGCGTCGGCCACCGAGACCGGGCGCAGCCGATCGGCGGCGAACCCGGTGATCCCCTCGCCGCGGCCGAGGTGCACGCGCCCCAGCGCCTCGGGCGGGAAGCCGACGTTGCCACGCATGGTGAAGCGCTCGCCCTCCGGCCCGTTCTCCGGCGAAGCTTCCGGCGAGCTGTCGCGCACGTAGATGCTGGCCACGTCGGCGCTGGCGATCGCCGCGATGTCGCCGCACATCGCCGTCAGCACATCCTCGAGCGGCTCCTCGCGCTCGCCGAGCGAGATCAGGCGGAAGATCCCGTCGAGCGTCGTGTGATCGCCGCTGTCGTGAACCTGATAGCCCTGGTTCTTCGAGCGCGCCATGTTCGCCTACCATCCAGGATAGGCCCCGACTGTTTCCGGCAGCTTTCCAAATGGAAAATTCGCCGTAAGTAAGTGTGGGCCTGCCGACAGCTCAGTTCGCGGGGATCGCAATATGCCCGGTGCCGGCGCAGCTCGTGACGAGCTGCTGCACCGCCCCCTGCGGATCGGCCGAGTAAGAATAGGGAAGGGGCACCGTCGCCTGCGCGGTCAGCACCGCGGTCCCGTCGGTCGCGTCGGTGAGATTGTTGACGAGATCCACGCTGCCGGCAGAGGCGGGTGACTCGAGGATCGTGGTGACCCACCCAAAGTCGGCATCGTCCTGTGGTGGCGGCGCGACGTTCTCGAAGACACTGTTCTCGATCTTGACGTTGGCGCCATCGGTCGAAGCGACGCCGTAGTTGGCCACGTCCTCGAAGAACGCGTTCAGCACGTGGACGGTCCCGAAGCGGACGCGCGGCCCTGTCAGCACGTTGCTGAACCAGTCGTGGTCGTAGGTGACGTGATTCTTCCCGGCGTCCTGGGCGGCAGCCGCGCTGCTGTCGGACCGACCGATGAGGCCGGTGTCGCCGTGGTCGTGGTAGTACGTCCAGGAGACAGTCACGAAGTCGCTGCCGTCGGAGATGTCGACCAGACCGTCGTACGACCGGTGTGCCCGTCGGGCCGTTCGACGAAAGGTCGCAGTGATCGACCCAGATCTGCTGCGACCCCTCGATGTGGACGGCGTCGACGTTGCCGCCAGCGGCGTCTGCGTTCGGCATGTCGATGACCAGGTTCCGCAGGACGACATGGGAGACGCCGGTCAGCGTGACGCTACCCCCGGTGAACCCGGAGCCCGACCCCCGCTTCGGATTGGCGAGGACGTTGACCCCGAGGACCGTCTTGTTCGACGACACGCGAATCTTCTGGAGGTCGGCGCTGCCGCCATCGGGGGGCGGCGGGATGAAGATCATCCCCTTCACCAGGATCGTCAGCGGTCCGGGCGTCTTGTCGCCCGCGTACGTCGAGAACTGCATCAGCGCGTTCGGGTCGTTCGCGTCGACGACGACTGACCCAGCCGGGGGGGGCCCGGCCGCCACGAAGCTGACGCCGCCGTCGAGCTGAAGCGTGGGCATGCCGGTGGTGCCGCCGTCCCACTCGCCGCCGACATCGCTCATGGTCGCGTATCCCAGCGGCGGAAGGTCGTGGCAGACGACGTTCGGCACGTCGGGTGCCATCGTCGCGTCGGTGTGATTGGCTCCGTCGGTGTGATTCGCTCCGTCGGTGACGCTCGCGGCGTCGGTCCCCACGCCGGCACGGATGGGGTGCAGGCTTCCGCTGCACGTGACGGTGGCCAGCGCGAGGAGCGCCATGAGCGCGATCTCTCCGGAAACCGGGGAAAGAGAGCGCCGCACATCTACATACTACCTGGGACGCAGCCCGCGCGAAGGTGAACCGCGCGGGGGGGCAGGGGACACTGACGGACGGTAGGGCCAAATGTCTCTTCAAGCAGGAACGGGGCAACCGATGCGGATCTCGCGAGAGCCCGTGGGTGTGCGTACGACGCAACGCGCCTTCCGGCGCCCGGCCGATCCGGCGGGGACAAGAAATGGCGCTGCGGGTAGACTACTGAACGTGCCGTCCCCCACCGGCCTGCGCGCCGACGGCCGAGAGCGCCCTGCCGCTCCGGTCGCGAACGAGACGCCGAAGCCGGCGATTCCCGTTGTCGCCGCACATCCCTATGCTGACGACGCGGAGCTGGTGGCGGCGCTGCGTCGCGGTGAGACGCGGGCCCGGACGATCCTGGTCGAGCGGTACGAGCCGCTGGTCGAACGGCTGGTCGCCGGCGCGCTCGGCATCGACGCCGAGATCCCGGACGTCGTTCAGGACGTCTTCGTCGCGGTGCTCGAAGGGATCCACAACCTCAAGGATGCCGCCGCGCTGCGCAGCTGGATCGCGACGCTGACGGTCTTCACGGCGCGCGGGCGGATTCGCCGGCGCCGCCGCTGGCGCTGGATCCGCTTCGTGGCGCCCGAGGAGGTGCCCGAGGTCCCGGTGCCCGCGCCGCAAGGGGAGACGAGCGAGGCGGTACGCGCGACCTACGCGATCCTGTCGACCTTCCCGGACGACGAGCGGCTGGCGTTCTCGCTGCGCTTCGTCTCGGAGATGCAGCTGACCGAGGTGGCCTCGGCCTGCCGCGTGTCGCTGGCGACGGTCAAGCGTCGGCTGGCGCGCGCCGAGAAGAGGTTCGTGGATGCGGCGAAGTCGCACCCGGCGCTCAGCGATCGGATGGCGCGCGGCGGACGCTGGAGTGAGACATGAACGGGGAGTTGAAGATGAACGGGGAGCTCGAATCGTTGATGCGCGACGTGGGTCGCGTGGTGGAAGGGGAGGCTCAGCGCCGGAACATCCTTCCCCAGGTCCAGGCACGTCTCGCGGCGCGCGAGATCCGGCGGACGTCGCCGGCGCGTGCGGCGGTCCGCTGGAGCTTCGCGCTCGGCGGCGTGGCTGCCTGCGCGGCGGCCGCGCTGCTGATCCTGCGTCCCGGCGCGGTCTCCTACGCCGTTTCGGGCGTCGGTGCAGCGCAGGGTGAAGGGCAGATCGGGACGCCCCTCCGCGCGCCCGCGGCCGCGCCGATGGAGCTGCGGTTCTCCGACGGGTCGGCGGTCACGATGCCGCCGCGCGCGGCGGCGCACGTCGATGCCCTGACCCGCGACGGTGCCACGGTCGCCATCGAGGAGGGGACGCTCGAGGTTTCGGTCGTTCACCGCACGCACACGCACTGGCAGGTGCAGGCGGGCGACTACCGCATCCAGGTCACCGGCACGCGTTTCGCCGCGGGTTGGGATCGGACGGCACGGGCGCTGACCCTGTCGATGCACGAGGGGTCGGTCCTGGTGACCGGGCCAGGAATCAAGGAGCCGGTCCGCGTGGTCACCGGCCAGCAGCTGCGCGCCAGCGCCAGCGGCGCCGACCTGGGACTCGAGGGTGCGCCCCTGCCGGCCGCCGAGGCCCAGGTCGAAGCAGCCCCATCTGCCGCGCCCTCCGCGCCCACCGTGCGCGAGCCTGCGCTCGCTCCGCCGCCGACGGAGATGCCGGCGCCGGCCGGTCACGCGGGCGCGCCGCGGCCCCGGCACGTCGAAGCGATGGCCACGCACACGCCTCCCGCCGCCGACTGGCGCGTCGAGGCGGCGCGCGCGCAGTACCGCGAGGCGCTGGCCGCCGCGGTGCTCGAGGGGTGGCGCGCCGAGTGCGCGCGGCTCGGCCCCGATGATCTGGTCCTGCTGGGCGACGTGGCCCGGCTGGCCGGCGATCTCGATCGCGCCGAGGAGGCCTATCGATCGGCGCGCCGCCGATTCCCCGAGGCCGATCGCCCGACCTTCGCGCTCGGTCTCATCGCCTTCGAGGGGCGCCACAACTACAAGATGGCGGGCGATCTCTTCGCCGGCTACCTGCGGTCGTTCCCGCGCGGTCCGCTGGCGCGCGAGGCGGCCGGCCGTCTGATCGAGTCGCGGCTCAAGGCGGGCGACGACGCCGACGCGCGGCAAGCCGCCGCCGCTTATCTGCACGACTTCCCCGGCGGTCCGCACGCCGCACTGGCCAGACGCACGGTCGGTCCGTGATCCGCGGCGGCGCGGTCGCCGCCGTCGTTGTATCTCTCCTCGCCGCGGCCGGGTCTGCCCGGGGCGCGCTCGATGTCCCCGGCGTGCCGAGCGGCCCGTTGCGGGTCGCGCTGCTCTCCACCACGCTCGACGATCCGCTGGCCGGCCGGATCGACGCCGAGCTGCAGACGATCGGGATCGACGTCTCGCGCGCCGTCGTCACACCGGCGGTGGGGATCGAGGATCAGGTGCGCGCGGAGATCGCCGGCGGTGCGCGCGCGGTGATCGTGGCCGACGGCCACCGCACCGACGTCTGGATCTCCGAGCTTGGATCCCACCGGGTCGGCCTGCGGCAGGAGCTGGAGGTCGACGAGGCCTCCGGGCTGCAGGCGGTGCTGGCGCTGCGGACCGTCGAGTTTCTGCGGATCAGTCTGGGGCTGGTCGTCGAGCCGACCGCGACCCCGCGTGCCGCAGCGCCGCCGAGCACCCTTCCGGTGCCTCCTGCGCCGCCACCCGCGCGCTGGATCGCCGCGGGCGCGTCGGCCGGGGTCCTGGCGGTGAGCGGCGGCGGCGCCTTCGCCATCGCCGGGATCAGCCTGCGCGCCCAGCTGGCCGGAATGGTGGGCGCCGAGCTGAGCCTCTACGCGCCGCTCACCGAGGCGCCGCTGACGACCGCGGAGGGCGAGGCGCGCACGTCGGCCTGGATGGCGGGCGGTGGGATTCTTGCTGGCGCCGCGGTTCGATGAGCGGCTCTCCTTCGAGGTCGCCGCCGGATCGCTGGCGGCGGTCATCCGCTCGCGCGGCGTGTTTGTCGCCCCGAACGCCAGCAATAACTACACGGCGACAGACCAGGTGACGCGCGCGACAATCTACGCGCGAGGCGCCGCCAGGCTGCGCCTCGCGCCGCGGCTATCGCTGCGCATCGATCTCTACGGCGGCGCGGTGATCCATCCTCCGCCGATCACCTTCCTCACCAACCAGGTTGTGGCGACCTGGGGACCGGGTTTCGCGGCCGGCGTCGGCGGGGCGGAGCTCAGCTTCTAGCAACGCCGCTCCTGGCGGCGCCGGGGATCTGACGCTGCCAGCCGGGGCTGAGCCGCGGCGCCGCCGCCCGAACACTCATTCGACGCATGTCGGGCGTTCGTCTCCTCACGCGAATCGGAGCGGTGATCCTGCTGTGTCACGGCGTGGCGGCGGCGTCGCCGCGACGACTGGCGCAGGCACCGGACTCGGTCGGTAAGGTGACGCAGCTGAACCGCGAGGCGCTGGCCGCCATCGACAAGCGCGAGTTCGAGAAGGCGCGCGAGATCCTCAAAAAGGCGCTCGAGCTGTGCGAGACGTCGGGGCTGGCACAGCATCCGGCCGCCGCGCGGACTCACATCCACATGGGCGTGGTGATCATCCAAGGGTTCAAGAACCGCGAGCTCGGCGAGAAGCAGTTCGGCGCCGCGCTGGCGATCGAGCCCGGGATCGCGATGACGCCCGCGCTGGTGACGCCCGAGATCAGCGAGGCGTTCGACGAGGCCAAGCAAGCCGCCAAAAGCGGCGGCTCGGGCAGCGGCACCACCGCCGCTGGCGAGGCGCCATCTGCGCCGCCCGAGAGTCGTCCCGCCGCCGAGACGCCGGCGCGCCCGACCGTTGCGTCGGGTGCCGGCGGGGGCTTCACGTATCACACGGTCAGCGAGGTCAAGCAGGGCAACGCGATCAAGGTGACGGTCAACGTCGACGAGGACCTCAAGTTTCACAAGATCGTGCTCGCCTACCGGCCGCAGGGGACGTCGGAGTTCCTGGGGCGCGCGATGGATCCCGTCGGTCCGGGTTCCTACAGCGCCGAGATCCCCGACCACGCGACGACCGGATCGTCGGTGGCGTACTACATCGAGGCCGAGGACGACGACGGCCAGCCGGTCGCCAACCGCGGGACCGAGGAGCGGCCGCTGGTGATCCAGCTCGGCGGCGAGTCGCACCCCTCGGAGCACGCGCGCGCCTCGGTCGCCGAGAAGAAGAGCGACAGCGACGACAGCACGACCCTCCGTGAGGAGGGCGACACCGACGAGGAGGCGAGCCACACCTGGTTCGTCGGCCTCCTCGTGGGGAGCGGTGTCGGCTACACCTCGGGCACGGGCGAGACGAACGCCAACCTCCCGGTGCCGGGCGCTTTCGCGGCGACCTCGCTCGGCCACGTCGCGCCGGAGGTCGGCTACTGGGTGCGTCCCGATCTCTTGCTGTCGGCGCAGGGGCGCCTGCAGGTGGTGAGCGGCCCGACCGAGCTCGTCGACCCCACCGGCCGCGTCTACCAGCCGGCCAGCTGGGCGTTCGCGCTGTTTGCCAAGGCGTCGTTGTTCTTCGGCTCGGGTGACCTCCGTCCGTTCATCTCGGGCGGGCTTGGCGGCGGGCAGATCCGCCATGTCGTGACCTTCGGCGCCTACACCGACTGTGGCGCGACCCGCAACCAGACCTGCGTCGATTCGGTCGTCGCGGGTCCGGCGCTGGCCGAGGCGGGGGGCGGCCTGCTCTACAAGCTCACGCCGACCTTCGGGCTGGAGGCGTCGAGCAACATGCAGGTCGCCGCGCCCAAGTTCACCTTCAACATCGATTTCAACGCCGGCGTCGCGGTGAGCTTCTAGCCTTGGCGCGCCTGGCGACGGTCCTTGGCATCACGCTGGCGGCGGCCGCCGCGGGCTGCATCACGCCCGAAGGCTACGACCGCCCCGACGCCGGTTCGACCGCGACCGGCGGCGCACCGGCACAAGGTGGATCGTCCGGGTCGACGGGCGTGGGTGGCGCGGCGACGGGCGCGGGAGGCGCGGTGACCGGCACGGGAGGCGCGGTGACCGGGACCGGCGGCTCCGGCGGCAGCGCCGTGGGTGGCAAGGGTGGCGCGGGCGCGCTCGGCGGCGCGACGGGACAGGGTGGTGCGGTCGTCGGCACGGGCGGCACTGTTGCGCCGACCGGCGCCGCCGGGACCACCGGCTGTGTGCCCATGCTGGTCCTGCCCTACAGCGACGACTTCGAGTCGGACGCCGTGAACGGGATGGCAGCGCGCTGGCAGCAGGACACGATCGACTCCGACCTCACCAAGGGGACCTTCACCGTGGTGAGCGACGGCGGAAGCAAAGTGCTGCAGGGGGTTGCGAACAGCAGCGACTTCATCATGGCCATCGGCGGCGACGTCTGCTGGACCGACTACACATTTCAAGTGGATATCAAGCTCGTCTCCGGGTCGAGCTACGAGTTCGGCGTGTTCGGCCGTTTCGCGCTGGTGAGCGGCAAGGGGGCCTACTACGAGGCCTACATGGACGACAGCGGGGCGGTACAGCTGCGCGTCCGGCTCAACGGCAGCACCACGACGCTGGGGACGAAGAGCAAGTCGACCACCGGCAGCCCCGCGGTGGGGATGGTCTACACGTTCGTGATCGACATGCATGGCTCGACGATTTCGGTGTCGGTCAACGGCGTGTCGCGTGTGAGCATGGCGATGGACTCTACGCTCAGCGCCGGCGGCATCGGGCTCATCGTCAACAATGGGACAGCCGAGTTCGACAACGTCATGGTTAACAAGTAACGATCGACCGCACCCGCCCGTGAAGCCCGCCGCAAAACCGTTTCTCGACGACGATTTCCTGCTCGATTCGCCGACGGCGATCGACCTCTACCACGGCGTCGCTGCCAAGCAGCCGATCCTCGACTACCACTGCCACCTGTCGCCACAGCAGGTGGCCGACGATCACCGCTTCCGGTCGATTACCGAGGTGTGGCTGGAGGGCGACCACTACAAGTGGCGGGCCATGCGGGCCGACGGCGTTCCCGAGCGGGCGATCACCGGCCAGGCGACCGACTGGGAGAAGTTCGAGGCCTGGGCCCGGACCGTCCCCCACACGCTGCGCAACCCGCTCTACCACTGGACGCACCTCGAGCTGCGCTTCCCGTTCGGCGTGCGCGGCCAGCTGCTCGGGCCCGACACCGCGCGCGAGATCTTCGACCACTGCAACCGAAAGCTCGCCGAGGACGGGTTCACGACGCAGGGGCTGCTGCGCCAGTTCGACGTGCGCGTCGTCTGCAGCACCGACGATCCGGTCGACGACCTCGCGCCGCACGCGCGCCACGCGACGCGCGCCGGGGCCTTCACCAAGCTCTACCCGACCTGGCGCCCCGACAAGGCCCTGGCGCTGCACGATCTCGCCGGCTGGAACGCCTGGCTGGAGGCGCTCGGCGCGGCGGTGCAGGGACGGGTGGGGACGCTCGACGAGCTACGCGACGCGCTCGCCAAGCGGCACGACGTCTTCCACGCGGCCGGCTGCCGCGCCTCGGACCACGGGCTCGAGCGGCTCTACGTCGCCGACTACACCGAGCGCGAGGTGGCGGCGATCTTCGCCAAGGCGCGCGGCGGACAGGCCCCGACGGCCGAGGAGACCGAGAAGCTGCGCGCGGCGCTGCTCTACGACCTGGCCGTTCTCGATCACCGCCGCGGCTGGGTGCAGCAGTTCCACCTGGGCGCGTTGCGCGACACGAGCGCGCGGGGGATGGCGGCGCTCGGCCCCAACACGGGCTACGACGCCATCGCCGACTTCCCGCAGGCGGTCGCGCTGGCGCGCTTTCTCGACCGACTCGACGCCGGCGGCAAGCTCGCCAAGACGATCGTCTACAACCTGAACCCCGCCGACAACGAGGCGTTTGCCACCGTCGTCGGCAGCTTCAACGACGGCAGCGCGCCGGGGAAGATGCAGCTCGGCAGCGCCTGGTGGTTCCTCGACCAACTCGACGGCATGCGCAAACAGATCGACGCGCTGTCGAACCTGGGTTTGCTGTCGCGGTTCGTCGGCATGCTGACCGACTCGCGCAGCTTCCTGTCCTTTTCACGCCACGAATACTTCCGGCGCCTGCTGTGCAACATGCTCGGGCAAGACGTCGAGCGGGGCCTGCTCCCGAACGATCGCCTCTTGCTGGCATCCCTCGTCGAGGACGTTTGCTTTCGCAACGCCCGCGACTACTTCCAGTTCGCGCTCTAGCCAGGCGGCGAGATGTTGGCGCAGCCGAAGATGATCTGCACCGCGCCCGCGCCCGCCGCCTGGATCATCGCGCACGAATTCCCGAAGACCTCGATGGCCGTGTCGTTGGCGTCGGTGTAGGCCCAACCGTCGGTCATGGTGGCGTCGTACTTGATGCGCGTCATGTTCGCTCCGACGTAGACGCCGACCTTGGTCCCGTCGTTCCGCACGGGAGGTGGCGAGCTGAGCGGGAAGAGGCAGGTCGAGATCGAGCCGGTGATCGCTTGCAGCGCGGTGACGAGGCTGGCTGAGTCATCGGCCACGTAGTAGTGGTGGGCCAGCGGGTTCGCGTTGGCGACCCCTTCCCCTCCCGCCTGTGCCATCAGCTCGAGCTCGGTGTCGGCGCTCCCCTTGTCCGTGGCGATGCCGACGACGAAGGTCGGGAAGCCGGCCTTGAGCGCGGTGTTGATGGCGTTCACGGCGCCGGTATCGGCGGCGTTGTTGCTGCCCGAGGTCTTTGTGGTGCCGACGCAGTCGGGCTCGCCGTCGGTGGCCAGAAGCAGGTACTTGGGGTTGGTATCGGTCAACGTGGCCAGGTAGTTGGCGGCGGCCGTGACGGCGTCGGGTGTCGGCGTCCCGTTGCCGTTCGGCGTGGTCGACATGATCGCGTTGTTCATCGTCGTCCCGTCCATCGCCGCGACATGCACGTCGATCACGCTGGTAACGGCGACCGAGCAATCGCTTGCCCCGTCGGTGGAGGCTTCCGGGAAGGTCTTCAGACCCCAGGAGATCGAGTCCGCCGTGGCCGTCACGAGTTGCTCGAGGGCGGGTTGCACGATCTGCCACTTGGTGAGCGTCCCGGTCGAGCCTTCCGGGACGTCCGTCATCGAGCCCGAGCGATCGAGCACCATCATGATGTCCGCCGCCTTGGGCGTCGGCTGGAACTGAAAGAGGCCGCAGTTCAGGTCGCCGGCGTCGGTGGTCGGGCCGACGTCACCGCCCCCACCGCCGCTGCCTGTGGTGGTGACGCCGCCGCTGCCGGTCGCCCGGCTACCGCCGCTGCCGGTCGCGCCGCCCATTCCCGTGGTGGCGCCGGTGGCGCCGCTGCCGCCTTCGCCGGCGACGCTCTGCACGGGCTTGGTGCCAGCGCACCCGCCGCCGAGCGGCAGCGTGACGAGCAACGGAATGAGCGCACAGACGTTCTTCATCGTGACCTCCCACGGAGCCGCGCCAGCACCCCCAGGCAACCGGCGCGGCCCCGCAGAACTGGCGGCTCCTGATGAGCCAACCCTTGTGCCCCCGACGAGGAATCGGGTGGCGGAAGCTTTGGTCCTTGAGTGTCCGGACCGCGCCGGCGCAGCTCAGGGGCTTCCCGCGAGGGTCGAGATGGCGTCCGATCGCGCAGGCCGGTCAGCCAGCGTGAGCCGCCGCGCCGGCCAGCCGGCACTTCTTCTGGGGTGCGGCTATCCTAGCCGGTACGGCTCGCGCGCGCGGTCTGGACGGCGGCGCAGAGCTCGCGCGCACGCTCGGTGACGACGTCGTCGCGTCCCTCGGCGAGGGCCTTGGTGTCGACCAGCTCGGAGCCGACGCCGATCGCCGAGGCGCCGGCCCTCAGGAACTCGGCCGCGTTGGCGGCGGTGATGCCCCCGGTCGGCAAGAGCTTCACCTCGGGCAGCGGCCCGCGGAGCGCGCGCAGGTAAGACGCGCCACCCATGGCCGAGACGGGGAAGATCTTCACCAGGTCGGCCCCGTGGTTCCAGGCGGTGATCACCTCGGTCGGCGTGAGCGCGCCCGGCATGGCCGGCACGCCGCGCGCGTGCGCCTCGGTCACCGTGTCGGGGTCGAAGCCGGGGCTGACGATGAACGCGGCGCCCGCGTCGACGCACTGGTGCGCGGCCGCGGCGTTGAGGACCGTGCCGGCGCCGATGACAGCCTGGTCTCCAAGTTCCTTGACCAGCGCGCGGATCACCGCGGGCGCGTCGGGGACGGTCATCGTGATCTCGAAGACCGAGATGCCGCCGGCCAGCACGGCGCGGGCGGCGCGCGCGGCCAGATCGGGCGTCGCCGCGCGGATCACGGGGACGATCCCGACCGCTTCGATTCTCCGGACGACCTCGGCGCGGGGTGTGTGCTCGGCGCGCGTCATCGGTCGATCCGCGCGCTGGGCGCCTCCATGGCGCGCAGCACCTCGGCGCGCGTGGCCATCGTCGTGTCGCCGGGCGTCGACATGGCCAGCGCGCCGTGGGCGACGCCGCAGCGGAGGGCCCACTCGGGATCCTTGCCGGCGAGAAGGCCGTAGATGAACCCGGAGGCGAACGAGTCGCCTCCGCCGACGCGGTCGAGGATCTCGACGTCACGCTGCGGGACCTCGAAGAACTGGCCGTTGGCGAAGGCGATGGCGCCCCAGGCGTTCGCGCTGGCCGAGTGCGAGGTGCGTAGCGTCGTCGCGACCGCCTTCAGGTTCGGGTAGGTGCGCATCACCTCGCCGATCATCGTGCGGAAGCCGGCGGTCGGCAGCTCGCGGTAGCGCGGGTCGACGCCGGGCGGGTCGAAGCCGAGCGCGGCGGCGAAGTCCTCCTCGTTGCCGAACAGTACGTCGACGAGCGGCATCAGCGAGCGGTTCACCTCGCGCGCGCGCGCCTGCCCGCCGACCGCCCGCCAGAGCGAGTCGCGGTAGTTGAGATCGTACGAGACCGAGGTGCCGCTGGCGCGTGCCGCCTCCATCGCCGCGCGCGCGACGGCCGGCGTCCCCTCCGACAGGCCGCAGAAGATGCCGCCCGTGTGGAACCAGCGGACGCCGTCGCCGAAGAGCGCGCGCCAGTCGACGTCGGAGGGGCGCATCTGCGAGACGGCGGTTGCGCCGCGGTCGGAGCAGCCGACGCCGCCGCGCGGGCCGAATCCACGCTCGGTGAAGTTGAGCCCGTTGCGCGCCATCCGCCCCACGCCGTCGTAAGGCGTCCAGCGCAGGTAGCTGAGGTCGACCCCGCCTTGCAACATCAGGTCCTCGACCAGCCGCCCCACCGGGTTGTCGCAGAGCGCCGTCACGATTGCGGTCCGCAGGCCGAAGCAGCGCCGCAGCCCGCGCGCCACGTTGTACTCGCCGCCCCCCTCCCACGCCTGAAAAGTGCGCGTCGTGTGCACGCGCCCCTCACCCGGATCGAGGCGCAGCATCACCTCGCCCAGGCTCACCTCGTCGAGGCGGCACTCCGCCGCCGGCTTGATCGCAAGCTCGCTCATCGATCGGCGAGCATGCGACGCCGGCGCCCGCGAGACAAGCGCCTCGGCGCCGGCTCGCCGGCCCTAAAACACGTAGACGGCTTGCCCCATGCCGCGGATGTTGTGCGGCTTCTCGGTCGTCGAGTCCGAGAACTGCGGCTGGGGCAGATAGTAGACCTGGGTGTACTGACCCGAGAGGCCGAATCGAATGGACGGCGTCGCGTCGAAGAAGAGGTTGCCGTCCGCGTAGATCGAGGTGTCGGCGATGGTCCCCAGCAGCCCCTCCTCGCCGCCGCCCGCCGGGAAGAGCTTCTGCATGTTGTTGGAGTGCGAGTAGGTGTAGTTCGCGGCGAACATCATGCGCCCGTCGAGGATGGGCAGGTAGTACTGCAGGCCGACCCGGTAGGCCCACCAGTCGATGGTGTGTGCGATGGCGGTCCCCACGTCGAAGGTGACGAGGCCAGGATCGATGTCCGGCGTGTAGAGCGGGGGCGGCGACTGCTGCATTTTGTTCGGGAGCGTCGGGAACCCCGCGCCGCCGCCGGTGGTCAGCAGATCGGCGATCCCGGTGCCGATGACGTACGACCCCGTCAGCGTGAGCCGGTTCTTTCGATCGTTGCCGTCGGAGGCGGGGATGATCGGCACCAGGGCGTCCACCGAGACGCCCCACCCCCGGACGCTGTTCGACTTCTGCGTGGGCGGCGGCGCGTAGGCGTCCAGCTTGAACTGGCGGGCGATCCCCGAGACACCGATCGACAGCGGCGCGGCGATGGTTCGCACGTTGCCGGGCGTGGTGATCCCCTTCCAGCGGTTGACGCTGAGGCGCAGGCCGGCCTCGAGGTCGGGGATCTGCGCGTCACGCTGCGCCGGGCGGTTGCCCGAGGCGGCGATGTCGATGCTGACCGGGCCGTCGGCGCCGAAGCTGCGCGAGACGCGCAGCTGGGTGTTGCGCGAGAAGACCATGTTCGGCAGCCCCAGGAACTCGACCGAGGCGGGGAAGAAGTAGTTCTGCCAGCCGAAGAGATCGTAGGTCTGTCCGGCGAGGAGATCGACGAAACCTCCATCGAGCTTCAGGTAGGCGTGTCGGAGGCGGAACGTCGGGCTGTCGAAGAAGGTGTTCTCCGAGGCGGTCGAGGGGTCGGCCTGGTGGCCGAAGAAGTCCCCCTCGACGAGCGCCGACGGGTGCAGGCCGGAGATCACCGGGGCCTGAAAGGCGAACCCCAGGCGCGTGTTGCGCATCGAGAACTGCGTGCGGCCGACCGTCCCCGCGTAGGTGTCGTCGCGCGCGACCAGAGCGCTGCCGATCGCGTCGTTGTAGCTGCGCGTCGAGTCGGCGATGTAGTCGGCCTCGACGAATCCGTAGAAGGTGATCGACCAGCGTCGTCCCTCGGGACCGACGTCGAAGGTGAAGGGCGGGCGATCGAACCAGGAGCCGGTCGCCGGGTTGATGCCGGGCGCCGGCGCCGCGGGCGCGGGGACGGCAGGGAGGGTCGCGGGCGGCGGCGCGGCGGTGGGCGGCGGCGCCTCGGACGGCGCGGCCGACAGCGCGGGCGCGCTCTCCGGCGCCGCGGGCGGCGTGGGCGGCGCTGGCACCGACTCCTGCGCGCGGGCAGGGCGTGCGGCCCCCGCCAGGCTGAGCGCGGTGGCCACCAGCGCGACGGAGAGGCGCGTCTTCGGGGTTTCGTTGCGGGGCGGTCTATCGAACTCTCTATCGATCATTGGATGAGGACCTCATGCGGGTGTGCGGATGGGTTCGAAGGTGGGCGCCAGCAGATGGTTGACGGCAAAAGCGACGAGGTAGGCCGAGCCGCAGATTCCGAACAGCAGCGCGTAGCCCGAGGTGACGTTGCCGGCGGCGGCGAAGCGGTCGAGCAGCTTCCCCGAGAAGATCGGGAACAGGATTCCGCCCAGCGAGCCGGCCGTGCTGCCGAGCCCGACGACCGAGGCGATCGCGCGCTTGGGGAACGTGTCCGACGCGCTGGTGAAGAGGTTCGCCGACCAGGCCTGGTGCGAGGCGCCGGCGATGCCGATCAGCACGACCGCCGCCCAGTTGCCGACGTGCGTGACGCCGAGGATGGGCAGCACCGTGCAGGCGAAGGTGAACATCGCGGTCTTGCGCGCGCGCGACACGCTCATGCCGCGGCTGGTGAGGAAGCCCGAGAGCCAGCCGCCGAAGATGCTGAGCACCGTGACGATCGAATAGATCGTCACCAGGTGGACCCAGCTGTCCTTGATCGAGAGGCCGCGCGTCTTCTTGAAGTAGTCGGGCAGCCAGATGAGAAAGAACCACCACACAGGATCGGTGAGGAACTTGGCGGCGATGAAGGCCCAGGCCTGACGGTGGCGCAGGATCTCGCTCCAGCCGATCGGCGCGCCGTGGTCGGCCGCCGCGCCGCCGTCCTGGCTGCGGATGTGCGCCAGCTCGGCCGCGCCGACCTTGCGGCTCTTCTCCGGCACGTCATAAAACGGCAGCCAGAACGCGATCCAGACCAGCCCCGCGATCCCGGCCGCCACGAAGGCTGACCGCCAGCCGAAGGTGAAGGCCAGCCAGGGGACGATGGCCGGCGCGATGATGGCGCCGACGTTGCTGCCCGAGTTGAAGAGGGCCGTCGCGTAGGCGCGCTCGCGCGGCGGGAACCAGAGCGCCACTGCCTTGATGGCCGAGGGGAAGTTGCCCCCCTCGCCGAGCCCCAGCGCGAAGCGCGCGCCGAAGAAGCCGTTGACGCTCCCCACGAGCGCGTGCGACATGGCGGCCAGGCTCCAGGCGGTGATCGAGATGGCGTAGCCGACCTTGGTGCCGATCCGATCGATGAGCGCGCCGAACCCCAGCAGGCCAACGGCGTAGGCCGCCTGGAAGGCGGCGTTGATCATCCCGAACTGGGCGTTGGTCCACTTGAGCTCGCTGTCGAGGATCGGCTTCAATAGCGAGAGGATCTGCCGGTCCATGTAGTTGACCGTCGTGGCGAAGAAGAGCAGGGCGCAGACCAGCCACCGGTAGCGGCCGATGCCCACGCTGCCGCTGCCGCCGGGCAGGGCCGGCCCGCTCTCATCCCGCGTCAGAGCGGGCGCCTGGCCCTGGCCCTGGGCGAGCAGGGGGGCCGAAGACGAGGCCGAAGATGAGGCCGGAGATGGCAGAGATTGGCGGTGCACAGCGGACGCCGTCATGGGTTGCCTGATGACAACCAAACGGCTCGGTCATGGCCTGATCCTCCTCCGTGAGCCTTCCGCCAAAGGTGCGGACACCCAGCTCCCCGAAGCTTTGATTTTCAAATGCACCAAACCAGCGAGGGAGCGATGACCACGATGATGAAACGAATGGCGCCGATCTGCGGGACCACCGCGCTCTTGGCGCTGGTGTTTGCGTTCCAGGGCTGCGCGAGCGACAACAGCGGGACCACCGGCACGGGCGGGGCGACCGGGACCGGGTCCGGCGGCGCGACCGCCACCGGCGGGACCACCAGCGCCGGAACGGGCGGCAGCGCGACCGGCGCGGCCGGGACCACGGGCGCGGCCGGGACCACGGGCGCGGCCGGCATGAGCGGCGCCTTCGGGACGCCCGCCTGCGGCAACACGATGGCGGGGACGGCGGCCGGCAAGGGCGTCGCCTGCACCACCGCGGACGTCCAGCTCTGCTACAAGACCTGCGGCCCCGAGAAGAGCGGCGTCAAGCCGGAGACCTGCACTGGCGGCGCCTACGCCGAGGGGGACTGCGCGTTCGACCCGAGCAAGGACTACTCTTGCTACAAGATTCCGACCACGCAGGATGCTAGCTGCCCGACCACGGCGCCAATGGCCTCCTCCGCCTGCAGCCCCGTCCTTGATTGCGTCGTCTGCGGCGGGACCACGGGGTACCTGGACTCGACCGGCGCGGCCAAGACCGGCTACTGCGTCTGCCAGGCCGCCGCGGCGAGCCCGACCTGGAGCTGCGCCAGCAGCACAGCCTGGCCCTGCCCGAACGGCAGCGGCTGCTAGTCTGACGGGTGCAGCGAACCGTCGCGCGCCGCCTGGGTCACACCGGGCCGGCGCGCGGCAGCCAAACGAGCCCCAACTTTGTCGAGCTCACCACACAGACCAATGTCCAGCACGCGCCTCCTCGGGATCGTCTGCGCGGCCGCGCTTCTCGCCGGCCTCGGCTGCGACAAGCAGCCGCCCGTCACCCAGGTGCCCTACACCTGCGGCGAGACCGGTGACTCCGCCCCGGATCCGGCGACCTGGGTGTCGGTAGGCGATCCCTCCGATTGCCCGGACGTCAGGTCGCTGGAACCGAAGATGCCGGGCGTACCGTCAGATCCAAGCTGCATCCTGATCGCGACCCGGCACACCGACGATCAGAACTGGATCCCCGAGGAGACCAACGACAGCGCCAACGACGACACCGACACCAAGCGCATCGTGGCCGCGCTTGCCAATTGTGCGGTGGTCCAGCTCACGGTCGATCCGAACAGCGTGAACCCGAACGATTCGACCCAGACCGGGTGGTTGAACTCCTTCGTCTCCGGGCCATTGACGGTCAACGGCAACATCCTCTGGATCGACAAGGGGGTGACGCTCTACACCTCGCGCAACCCGGACTACTTCCAGGCCAACGCCACGCTGACGAGCGCAGGTGACTGCGCCAAGGTGGGCGTCAACGACTCGTCGGCCTGCACCAGCTTCATCACCGTC
The DNA here is from genome assembly GCA_963725905.1 of uncultured Pseudomonadota bacterium. Classification (GTDB taxonomy): domain Bacteria; phylum Myxococcota_A; class Polyangia; order Fen-1088; family Fen-1088; genus JADGRB01. Next base: position 332,838 of record CAVSAG010000001.1, read on the forward strand.
AACGGGGCGAGCCCCGGCATCGTCGGTGAGGGGACGATCGACGGGCAGGGGGGCGAGCTCCTCGTCAACCACGATTACTCGTGGTGGCAGCTCTCGGCGGCGCTGCAGACCATCGACGGCAGCATCGGCAACCCGACGCTCATCGACGTACGCAGCCAGGTGACCAACTTCCTGCTCTACAAGATCACGCTGCACAACTCGCCCAAGTTCCACGTCAAGATCACCTCGACGCCGCCCGGCGGGATGGGCGCCCCCTGTACGTCACCCGGCGCGGGCTTCATCGTCTGGGGCGTGACCATCTTGACGCCGTCGCGCTGGCTCAACACCCAGGGGCTGCTGATGTCACCGCACGCCTCGCGCAACACCGACGGCATCGATCCCGGTGAGACCAGCTTCGCCACCTGCGGCCTGCTCGCCTACAACACGATCAGCACGGGCGACGACCACATCGCCATCAAGGGGGGGCACGGCGTCTCGAACATCGTCGTCGTGCACAACCACTTCGGCACCGGCCATGGGATGTCGATCGGCAGCGAGACCTACGGCGGCGTCGATGGACTCCAGGTCTGCGATCTGACCATTGACGCCGACTCGCGTCCGGTCGGCGAGGGGGCCAGCCCCGGCGACTTCAACGGGATCCGCGTCAAGTCCGACGCCAGCCGTGGCGGCACCGTCAACAACGCCTCGTACAAGAACATCTGCATGCGCGACGTGAACAACTCCATCCTGATGAGCACCGCCTACAATCCCCTCTTCTCCGGGACGATGTTCCCGCAGTTCAGCAACATCAGCTTCCAGAACATCCACGACGTCACCTGCGAGGGGTTGGTCCAGCCCGTGGTGACGTTGAACGGGTTCTCGGCGCTGTATCCCGCGACCGACATCGGACTCGACAACGTGATCGTCGACTGGACTGGGCCGCAGGGCGTATCGGCCATGTTCTCGCAGCTCAACCTCGGCCCCAACAACGTCAACTTCGCGCCCTACATTTCCGGTCAGGGCGTCATGGTGAACGACGGCATCATGCCGCCCGGAAACCCTCCGATTAACTGTGTATTTCCCAAGCTGCCGGCGCCGCAGCCACCGCCGGGGTGGTTGAACTGATGTCGCCGCGCCGACTCGCCTGGTTGCTTCCCTGCGCGGTCCTCGCCGCCTGCACGACCAACGAGCAGCCGCTGCTTGAAGGGACCTGCGCCGTCGACGATACGCTCACCGCGAGCTGCAACAACACCTCCTCGCCGGACGGCGGGGTGCCTCTCGCCCTCGGCCTCGTCGGTTACACCTGTACCGGCACTGGCCTGCGGCCGGATCTCGTGAAGGGGCAATACAACCAGGGCGTTCCCCAGGGGATCATCTGCGCCGACAAGACACCGGTGCCGGACGGCGGCGTTCCGTCCGGTCCGCAGAACTACTGCTGCACCAGTGCGCCGACGACCTGCGCCTACAACCCCGTCGCTGTCTGCCCGCCGGCGACCTACGATTATCAGTGTCAGGACATCAACCGCCCCGAGAGCTACAACCCGTCGATCGTCTGCGGCCAGGGAGTGCGCGGTCCGGAGTACGTCGACTACTGCTGCACGGGAGGGCCCAAGCTGCCGCCTGGCTGCAGCGAGGACGACTCGCTCGGCTGCGCGGCTGGGCTGGTCGGCTGGGACTGCGCGGCGTCGCCGGCGGGGACCATCCCCAAGGGGCAAGATCTCCTGGCCAACAAGAGCCGCGCCGATCAGTACTACCTGGTCTGCGACGTTCCCAAGATCTCGCCCTCCGGGAAGATCAACGACTACTGCTGCTACCCACCGGCAGCCGTCCCGCCCGGTGGCGCGTGCGTCGAGGACGTCAACGTTCCGGGTTGCGCGCAGCGGCGCTTCGGGTTCGCCTGCTACGGCCCCGAGACACCGTCCGACGACTTCCCGCCGATGAACTGTCCGGATCCGGGCGTGCCGGGGACCAGCGCCCAGGGCTACCCCGCGACGCTGTACTGCTGCGACTTCGAATGATCTGGAACCCTGGGAGGGTTCCAGACCTCCCGCGATGAGCTGCGGTGAGCAAAGCTCACCTCCGCTCGACGCGATCGATCTAGACCTCCCGCCGACCTCCCGCGATGAGCTGCGGTGAGCAAAGCTCACCTCCGCTCGACGCGATCGATCTAGACCTCCCGCCGACCTCCCGCGATGAGCTGCGGTGAGCAAAGCTCACCTCCGCTCGACGCGATCGATCTAGACCTCCCGCCGACCTCCCGCGATGAGCTGCGGTGAGCAAAGCTCACCTCCGCTCGACGCGATGATCCAGACCTCCCGCCGACCTCCCGCGATGAGCTGCGGTGAGCAAAGCTCACCTCCGCTCGACGCGATCGATCTAGACTTCCCGCCGACCTCCCGCGATGAGCTGCGGTGAGCAAAGCTCACCTCCGCTCGACGCGATCGATCTAGACCTCCCGCCGACCTCCCGCGATGAGCTGCGGTGAGCAAAGCTCACCTCCGCTCGACGCGATGATCCAGACCTCCCGCCGACCTCCCGCGATGAGCTGCGGTGAGCAAAGCTCACCTCCGCTCGACGCGATCAACGTTGGAACGACTACCGGCGGGCGCTACCGTTAGGGCACGTCGCAGGTGCCGAAGCCCTCGGCGGCGCTGAAGTTGGTGCAGGCGTAGCCATCGCTGGCGCGGCACTGGTTGTCCGTCGCGCACCCGAGCAGGCACCAGGCCTGCGTGGTGGGCGCGCTGGGATCGAAGCTGGGCGGTGGGGTCATCGTGGTGCAGATCTCGGGGCCGCCCGGCGAGCAGTCGTCGGCCGTTGCGCAAGGGGCCGTGCAGTAGCCGCCGGGCCGCGACAGGTCGCAGAGGAAGTTGGGCTCGTACTTCTGACAGTCGGCGTTCGACGCGCAGGGCGCGCCGTCGAGGACCCCGCAGGCCGGGCAGGTCGCGGCGGCATTGATGTATGCCTCGCAGCTCATCGCCACGGCGGCCTGGATGCAGCTCGTTTGGGCGGCGAGGTTCGGGCAGACCGGCGACGGCGCGAGGCCGGGACCGTAGTTGCCGCCGTAGACGCAGATTCTGATCGCAGGGCACACGCTCGTCGGCCGTGGTCGCGCAGCTGTTGCGCTTGTCGCAGATCATCTGGCAGGGCGAGCTGGAGACTCCGCCGGAGCCGCCAGAGCCGCCGCAGCTCGCCGCCAGCGAGGCGAGCACAGCGACCGCGGCCACCCCCAACCCGATCCGCCACGCCATCATCTTACGACTGTACGCGCGACCCGGCGGCCTGTCGCGGGAGCTACGGGCGCTGCAAATACTCATCCGGCGCGTCGACGAACCCCCAGGCCCGCAGCTGCCGCACCCAGGCGCCGAGGTTCTCGCGCGTCACGCGCACGAGCTCGAGCGGAATTCGCTCGGGCACGGTCTTGCCGCGCAGGACCTTGTCGACGATCGTCTGCACGCCGACCTCGCCCCACGGATAGGTCGGCTGCGCCAGCAGCACGGGGGCCAGCCCCTTCTCGACGTAGAGGAGCTGCGGCGGGATCGCATTGATCGAGACGATCGTCGGGACCATCAGCTTGGGCGCGCCCGACTCGATCTCGTGCAGCAGCGTCTGGGTGTAGAGCGGCCACCCGCCGACCATCGCCCAGCCGGCGATGTCCGGGTGCGCCGCCTCGGCGCGCATGACGGCGGCGGTCGCGTCCTGGGGCGTCTCGATGTGAAAGAACGGGCCCAGCACGGTGAGGCCCGGGTGTCGCGCCGCCTCGCTCATCACGCCCTCGACGCGGCGGCGCAGGTTGGGCGCGTTCGGGTTCCCGGCCAGGATCGCCACCTTGCCCCGGTGCGGGATGAGGTGGGCCAGCTCTCTCATCACCGCCTGGCCCGCCTTGAAGTCGTCGACGCCGCACTCGGCGAAGCGGCGGGAGTCGGGCGCGTCGCTATCGAAGGTCATCACCGGGACGCCGTGCGCGACGGCGTCGTCGATCGCCGGCGTGACCGCCTTGGCGTCGGAGCAGGAGAGCAGCACGGCGTCGGCCTTCTCCGCCACCGCTTGCCGGATCCGCTCGACCTGCAGCGCGGCATCCTCGCGCGGCGGGGTCAGCCACTCGATTACGATCGGCCGGCCCAGCTCGGCCGACAGCGCCCGCGCCCGGCTCTCGGCGCCGAGACGCGAGGCGAGAAATGACGGGTTGCTCGCGCTCTTGGCGATCATCGCGATCCGGAACGGCACCGCCGCCGGGCGGGGCGCCCCCGTCGGCGCGTCGGCGGAGCGCGAGGGGCAGCCGCCCAGCAGCGCGGCCCCCGCCAGGATCGTGCGGACAGCGCTCAGGCGGCGACGGCAGCGCGCAGGCTCACTGGGCCAAAGTTGACCGGTGCGGCCGGGACGGCTCAAAAACGGGGCCGCTGGCGCCCGAGGAACGGTTCGTGTCACCGTGGGGGCGTGCCCCTCCCCGGGATCGGGTTCCTGGCGCTGGTCGCCCTGACCCAGACGGCGCCGGCCGCCTCGGTGCCGGTGCGCATCGAGTTCGAGGCCCCCGCCGGCTGCTCCGACGGAGATGCGTTTCTCGCCGGCGTTCTCGCCCGCGCGCGCCACGTTCATCAGGCCCGCCCCGGGGAGAGTGGGGTGCGCCTCGCCATCCGGTTGACGCGCGTGGGAGGACGGGTGCGCGGCGAGCTGCGCCTCACCGAGGCGGGCGGCGCGTCGGAGACCCGGCGCGTCGACGGCAGGAGCTGCGCCGAGGTCGTGCAGGTGCTGTCGCTCACGGCCGCGCTGGCGATCGATCCCACGGCTGACCTGCTGCCGCCGCCGCCCGCGCCCGCGCCCGCCCGCGTCCCGCCCTCCGTCTCGTCGGCGGTCCCGCCCTCCTCGCCCGAATCGGCGGCGGCGCCGTCGCCATCCCCGCCGTCACCGTCCGTGTCGTCGCCACCTACCTCGGCACCGCCGTCGCCCCCCGCGCCGCCGCCGGTCCCCGCGCCGCCCGCCGTGGCGCCCCCTCCCGAGCCGCCGCCCCCGTTGCCTCCCGAGCCGCCGCCCGCGGCCGTGGTCGCTGTGGCCCAGCCAGTCGCGCCGACCTTACCGCCGGCGCCGGGCCCGCGGGTCGGCGCAGCGATGACCGCCGCGCGCGTGCTGACGTCGTCGGTCGCGCTCGGCCCCTCGCTCTCGGGGCGGTTCGGCACGGTCACGCGCGGCGGCCTGCGCCCGAACGTGGCGGTGACCTTCCTGTTTCTTCCGGGCGACGTTCTCCAGTCGGGCGACGATCTCGGGATCCGGTGGACCGCGCTGGCCCTCGCCGGTTGTCCAGGATGGTGGCTCGGCGGCCGGACGGTGATCGAGCCCTGTGCCCGCGTCACCGCGGGTCTGCTGGCCGCGACGGACCACTCGGTCTCGAACCCGCGCTCGGTCGACCGCTGGTGGGGGAGCGCCGGCGCCTTGATCCATTTCGGCGCCCCCATCGGCTGGGGGATCGGCCTCGACGTCGAGGCCGGCGTCGATTTTCCGTTCGTCACGCGTCGCTTCATCACCACCACGTCCGAGCCAAATCAAGCAGTTGGGGGGACCGCGGCCGTCTCTCCGACGCTGTCGGTCGGCCTCTCCCGCGCCCTATAAAAATAACGCCGGGCAGAGTATGATCACAATTCGCGGGAGCGGGAATTGAGAGCTCGAACGATCATGACCACCGCGGCCGTCCTCGATACGCGCGATCTGGAGCGCGCGCTGCCGGCGGTCTCTGTCCCGGCGCCGACGCGGCGGCAGGAGGAGGTCCGCGTCGAGCAGACCCGCAACCTGCGGCTGCGCGGCATGGTCGACACGCACATCGACTTCGTGGCGCGCGTCCTGCGCAACTCCGGGACGCCGCACGCGGAGATCGACGACGAGGTCCAGCGCACGTTCATCGTGGCGGCCCGACGCCTCGACGACATCCGCCCCGGCGCGGAGAAGAGCTTCCTGTTCCGGATCGCCTTCAATCTGGCGGCGCACGCGCGGCGGACGGCGGCGCGCCGGCGCGAGGTGGCGGCCGATCAGGCCCCCGAGCAGGTCGAACGATTCGCCACGCCGGAGGCGCTCACCGATCAGAAGCGGATGCGCGAGCTGCTTGGACGGCGTGCTCGATCAGATGGACGAGTCGCTGCGCGCGACGTTCGTCCTGCACGAGTTCGAGGAGATGAGCACGGCGGAGATCGCCGAGGTGCTCGGCATCCCGCGCGGCACGGTGGCCTCGCGGCTGCGCCGGGCGCGCGCTGAATTCCGCGAGCGGGTGGCCGCGCTCGACGGGTTCGCCGGATACGTCGATAGGGAAGGCCAGGGGTAGCGGGGGATGCGAGAGAAGCAAGAGATGAGTGACCCGTTGCGGCTCGGACAAGAGAACGCCAGCGCCCTCGAGCAGGCGCTGCTGGCGGCCGGCCGGTCGTATGGCAGCTCGGCCTCGACGCGGGCCAAGACGATGGCCGCCCTCGGCGTGGCCGGATCGGCGACGCTGCTGGCTGGGACGGCGCAGGCGGTGCCGCTCGGCACGCTCGCCCAAACGCTCGTAAAGACCACGTGGGGCAAGATCCTGGCCGCGGTCTCGCTGGTCGGGCGCCGCCGCGGCGGTTCCCGGTTACTACGCCTGGCAGCACCACCAGGCGGTCAGGCAGGCGTCGGCGCCGCTTGCGCTGCTGGCGAGGCCGGCCCCAGCGTCGCCGGAACCCGAGGCTGCGCCGGTCGCGCCGATCGCGCGCGCTGCCGAGGCGCAAGCGGCGGATCAACCGCCGCGGCGCCGGCGGACGAGACGGGCGCGCCCACGCGCGGCGGCGATCGGTCGGCCACGCTGGCGCACGAGCTGTCGACGCTGGACGCCGCGCGCGGGATGCTGGCCCGGGGCGATTCGGGCGGCGCGCTGGCGCGGCTCGATCGCTATGCGCACGCCTATCCGCACGGCCGGCTGGCGCTGGAGGCCGAGGTGCTGCGCATCGACGCGCTCGATGCGGCCGGCCGCACCGACGCCGCGCGCGCCCGCGCCCAGACGTTCATCGATCGCCACCCGCACAGCGTGCTCGCCGCGCGCGTCCGCACGCGGCTCGGCGACTAGGCGCACTCATGTCCGCCCTCGCCCGGCGGCTCGCGTGCGTCTCCGCGGCAGCGCTGGCGTTGGCGGAGACGGTGGGGGGCTGCGGCTCGACCACCGACTCGCTCGGGTACGACAACCCGAGAGCAAGACGCTGCTTCCGCTGACCGGCCCGGCGTCGTACCCGAACCCCTTTCGGGATCTGCTGGACCAGACCGACGCGGCGATCAGCACCAAGATCAACAACGCGTTCAACACGCTCTTCCACGGCTCGCCGTCGTAGACGTTCTACGAAACGATGGCCGACGACCCGACCTTGACCCCTGACCAGGCCTACGTCCAGGACACGCTCCACGCCGACATCCGCACCGAGGGGATGGGCCTCGGGATGATGATCTGCGTGGAGATGAACAAGCAGTTTGAGTTCGACCAGCTCTGGACCTACGCCAAGCAGGTGATCGAGATCCAGAGCGGCCCGCAAGGCCGGGTACTTCCCGTCGTTCTGCAACGGCAGCGACGACACCCCGACGCCGTGCCTCGATCCCTACGGCTTCGAGCAGTTCGTCACGGCGCTGATCTTCGCCAACGATCGCTGGACGAGCACGGGGACGATCGACTACGCGGCCGACGCGCTGGCGCTGTTTCACACGGCGCGCCACAAGGAGGAGGACAACGGCGGCGATCGTCGACGGCGTGACCGACATGTTCGACGCGGCCACCAGCCTGCCGTTCGACGTGCCCGACGTCTCGTCGGCGGACGTGACGCGCCCGTCGCTGGTCATGCCCGGCTCCTACGCGCTGTGGGCCCAGGCGACGGGCGATCCCTCCTGGACGACCGCCGCCGCCGCGGGTCGCGCCTTCTGGCAGGGCGACCGCCAACACGTTGACCGGGTTCATGCCGACGCGTGCCCGGTTCGACGGAACGCCGCTGCCCGACTGGGCCACCTTCGAGCCCGAGGGGTATCGGTCGCAGATCAACGTGGCGATCGATCAGATCTGGACGGCCGGCGACGCCTGGAACGTCACGGAGAGCAACCAGCTGCTCGCCTTCTTCACCGCCCAGGGGATCACCACCTACGGCAAGATCTACAGCCTCGACGGGACGATGGTGCTCGAGACCGACCACGAGCCGTCGCTGGTGGTGTCGAACGGCATCACCGCGGTGGCGTCGACCAACGCCGATCGGTCCGAGCTACGTGAGCGCGGTCTGGAACATGGACATCCCGACCGGCAACCGCCCGCTACTACTCGGGCATCCTCTACATGGTCAGCCTGCTGATGCTGGGCGGCCAGTACCAGGTCTATAGATCCGTCTACGCGTCAGCGAACGCCGCCGGGGAACAGCATCCGGGCGAGAGGGCGGGGCGCACTTGGCGCCGTTGTCGCGCATCCAGGCTTCGCCGGCGGCCGCGGTGGCGCTGTCGCCGGCGAGGTCGGCGGCCGCCATCTGCGCGGCGGCCTTGAACAGGCCCAGCTCGTGGGTGCCGGTCTCGTCGATGGCGCGCCGCAACCACGCCGAGCTCTCGCCGGCGTTCCCCTCGGCGTGCGCGATGCCGGCGTGGAGCAGCGCCGCCATCGAGCCGCCCCATCCGCCCCCGCGGCGCAGCTGCGTGGCGCACGATCGCGCGAGCCGCAGCCGCGCCGTCCGCTCGGCGCCCGATGCGGCCAGCCCGCCCGCCAGCGCCGCGCGGCCCCGCAGGTGGACCGCCACGTTGCGGGTGTGCTGCATCTGCAGCAGCATCGACCGCCGCAGCGGCGCCCAGCCCTCGGCGAAGCGGCGGTGGGCCCGATCGCCGTCGCCCTCGTAGAGATCGATCTGCGTCTCGGCGATGAGCGCGTACCAGTGCTGGATGTGGTAGCCGCGCGCCGACCAGGCGGCCATCGCCTCGCGCGTCTCCCGCCGCGCCCGCGCCGGATCGTCGCCCAAGCAGCCACACGGCGTTGCAGAGGCCGATCCGCAGGGTGGTGGCGGCGTAGACCGATCCGCGGTCGTTCGCCTCCTTGAGCCCCTCGGCCGCCTCGGCGCGGAACCGCTCGAGCGCGCCCAGGTAGTAGAAGCACTCGAGCGTGAAATGCCGGACGGCGTTCAGCTCCCAGGCCGCCCCGACGCAGCGGTCGCGGAAGATCCGCTCCGCCGCCACCAGGTGGTCGAGCGCGGAGGCGAACCGGCCGCCGAGATGCGCGGAGAGGCCGCTCATGAGCGAGACGATGCCGCTCGCGTGCGGATGATCGAGCGAGGCGGCGATCGTTCCCGCCTCGACCAGCAGCTTCTGGGCCCGCCGGTCGTTCCCCTGGGCCGCGGCGTAGGCCGCTTCGCCGGCGATGCCGCGCGAGACGCGGTACGGCTCGCCGGCCGCCAGCGCCAGCCGCAGGCTGCGGGCCTGGAAGTGCGCGCCCTGCACCGGATCCATCAGCCCCAGCCCCGAGGAGATCGACCAGCAGAGATCGGCGCGGGCCAGCTCGCGCGGGGCGATCTCCTCGGCAGAGCGGCGCTTGAACCGCCGCCCGCGCAGCGCCAGCGCCACCCGTTGCGCCAGCAGCGCTCGCACCGGGGAGCGGGCGAAGGCGAGCCCCTCGTCGGCCAGCGCGCCGTCGGCGACCTGGCGCCCCTCGTCGAGGTGGCCGCCTCGAATGAGCTCCTCGGCGCCGCGCCGGCGCAGATCCGTCGCCTGGGCCGGGCCGGCCCCGCGCGCGGCGTCGAGGTAGTTCGCGGCGGCGTCGGCGCCGCGGCCCACGTTGGAGAGCGCGTCGCCGAGCCCCACCAGCATCTCGCGGCGCTGCTCCTCCGACCAGTTTCCCAGCGCCAGCGCGTCGCCGTAGCTGGCGATCGCGCGGTCGAACGCCAGCGCCTCCGCCGCCCGGCGCGCCGCCGCCGCGAAGTGGATCGCCGCCCGATCGGGGTGGCCGGCCTCGCGCCAGTGGCCGCCCGCGCGCAGCGAGTTGCCGCCGTCCTCGAAGGCCTCGGCCAGCTTCTCGTGCAGATCGCGCGCCTCGGCGCTGGAGGTCGACTGGCGCGCCACCTGACGGATGCGATCGTGAGAGAAGTCGACCAGCTCGTCGCCGCGCTCGGTGACGGAGTAGACGAGCCGGCCGGCGCGCAGCTCGTCGAACAGGCGCACGGTCGTGGTCCCGTCGAGATCGCCGAGCCGCCGCAGCATCCGCACGGGCGTCGGCGCGCCCGAGATCGCCAGCGTGTGCAGCACCCGCACCGCCGGCTCTGAGAAAGACTCGATCTGCGCGCGCAGGACGCTGTCGAGGGTGAGCAGCGCGCTCGTGCCGCGCCGCAGGTGGGCGGTGCGCGCCAGCTCGAAGAGAAACAGCGGATGTCCGGCCGACTCGCGCGCCAGCACCCCGGCGTCGCGCTCCGGATCGCCGGCCCCGCGCGAGGCGAGCAGCTCGCGCGCCAGCTCCAGCGCGGCGTCGTCTCCCAGGTTCGAGAGAGTCAGCTGCACCTCGGGGACGTCGGCCGCCAGCAGCTTGCCGGCGCTCTCGTCGCGGCCGGGCGTGCGCAGCGTCCCGAGCAGCAGCAGGCGCGGGGATTCCGGCGGGCGCAGCACCTCCGACAGGAGCGCCAGCGAGTCGGCGTCAGCCCACTGCAGATCGTCGATGTAGGCGACGATGGCGGCCCGCTCGCCGAGCGCGCGCAGAAGCTGTCGGAAGGCGACGAACATCGACGCGCGCACCTCGCGCGGGTCGGGGCCGACGTACTGGTGGGGCGCGTGCGCGATGAGCGGGATGCGCCCCAGCACGGGGAACGCCTGCAACATCACGGCGGCTCTATCGGGAACGATGCGCGCGAGCGTCTCGGGGTCGATCTGCCGCAGGAGGCTGGTGAGCACGTCGACCAGACCGTCGAGCGCCTTGAAGGGGACCAGCTCGCGCTCGTAGCAGCGGGCGGTCAGCACGATGGGCGGCGCATGCTCGGCTCGCTCCAGCCGCTCCTCGAGGAACGCCCGCACCAGCGCCGACTTCCCGACGCCCGATTCGCCGCGCACGATGAGCACGCGCGCCCCCTCGCCCCTTCGCACGCCATCGAGCGCCGCCTCGAGCGCATCGAGCTCGCGCTCGCGGCCGACGAAGCGGATCGCTTCTTCGGGCTGGGCGGGGAGATCGACGGAGCGCGCCGTCGGCGCCAGCGCCCGCGAGCACGTCGAGGGCCGAGGCGCGGGACTCGGGGTCGCTCGTCAGCAGCCGGTCGCAGAGCGTCGCCAGATCGGGTGGGACCTCGGGGGCCAGCGCGGCGACGCGCGGCGCGCGCCCGTGCTGCTTGCGGTAGAGGATCTCGTGCGGCAGCCCCTCGAACGGCAGCCGCCCCGTCAGCAGCTCGAACAGGATGACGCCGAAGGCGTACCAGTCGGCCGCGGCGTTCACCGGCTGCATCGCCACCTGTTCGGGGGCCATGTACTCGGGCGTCCCGGCCCCCGACTGCGTCGTCTCGATCGAGGCGGCGCTCACCAGGCCGAAGTCGAGCAGCACCGCCCGCCCCTCGGCGGTGACCAGCACGTTCGACGGCTTGACGTCGCGGTGGACGCAGCCGGCCGCGTGCAGCGCCGCCAGCGCGCGCGCCAGCTGGGCCAGCACCGGCCGCAACCGATCCTCGCGGTAGTGCGGGCCGGCACCGGCGCCGACGGGAAGCCCCGACGCGGGGTCGAAGCGGCGCGCCTCGCCGGGCATGACGATCGGCGTCGGGGCGTTGGCGGCCAGCGCGGGCGACGCGATCGACGGGCGCCCCGCCGGCTCGACGCCGCGCACGTAGCTCATGAGGTCGATCCCCTGCACGAGCTCCATGGTGAAGAACCACTGCGACCCCTCGGAGACCAGCTCGCCGAGGCGGACCAGGTTGGGGTGGCGGACGTCGGCGACCGCGCGGAACTCGCGCTTGAAGCGCAGGAGCATGTCCGGGCTGACGACCGGCAGCAGCTTGAGCGCAATCGGGGCGGCGTTGACCTCGTCGAACGCCTCGTAGACGACCCCCATTCCGCCGCGTCCCAGGAAACGCACCAGCCGAAACCGGCTCGTTCCGCGAAACGCGACGGCGCCTAGATCCATCGGCACCCGCGCGACGGCCGCACGATCCATGTCTAGCGCGAACTGCCGCGCGGCGTCCAGCCGGTGTAGTCTCGCCCCGGCCGAAAAGAGCCAGGAAACAAGCGGTCCCGTCGACGTTCAACCCGGAAGACCATGCCCCCCGTCAACAAGCTCGTTCCCCAAATGTCCTCGATAGCCGACCTGCTCGCCGGGCGTTGTGGCGAGGTCGCCGTCGGCGACGTGCTCGCCTTCAACGGACTCACCCGGGTCGACGAGTTCATTCAGGGGGCGACCAAGTCGGCCATCTCGCACGTCGCGATCCTGATGCGCGCGCAGCTGGGGGGGCCGCTGCTCGTTCTCGAGGCCACCGGGCTCGGCGTCACCATCACGCCGCTCGCCGAGGCGCTGCAGCAGTACGACCAGGAACACCACACCTGCTTCTACCTGCCGCTCACGGCGGAGAGGCGCGCGGGGATCGTCCCCGGAACGCTGGCCGCCTACTACAACTCGAACGCTTTCGACAAATACAACTACGACGGCGTCGTCGAGGCGGGCATCTATGACCGCGACCACCCGCTGTTTCAGTATTTCTTCCACGTCTTCCACGGCCGATCGCTGAAGTCGCGGATCGTGCGCGCCTGGTATCGCCTGATCGGCAGGATGGCCCGCCTTTGGGCCAGCGTGATCAAGGGCGAGCCCAACACCCGGCGGCTGTTTTGCTCGCAGCTCGTCACCGAGTCGCTGCAGGCCATCAAGGTCCTCGGGCCGAAGCCCAAGGCGCGGCTGGTGGTCCCCGTCGAGGTCTGCTGGTTCGACATCTACGCCGGCGCCTACCAGCTCAACGGCGAGGCGCTTTTGCCCGACCCCTTCCGCTGGGGCGATGCGGCTGACAATTTGACTGGAACCCTGGGAGGGTTCCGCACCTCCCGCGACGAGCTCCGGCCGGCGGAGCCGGCCTGAGCTCACGCGTTACGGTCCGGGCCGTAACCGCGGTGGGCGGCGGTCGTAGACTTGGGTAGGAGGTCGTCATGAAGCCCGAGCAGACGCTGAAACCGAGACTCTTGCCGCCCCTCTTCGTTGCCCTGGCGGCGATGGTGGGGGTGGCGCTGGCGGGGGCGGGCGTCTGGAGCCGGTCGGCCCACAACGCGGGCGAACCAATCGGAGGCGACCCAACGGGAGGACGTGTGATGTCGACCAAGAAATACATCAAGCCTTCTAGCGCCGAGCTCAAGAAGAGACTTTCCGGCGTGCAGTACGAGGTCACCCAGAACGCGGGCACCGAGCCGCCGTTCGACAATGCCTACTGGAACAACCACGAGGCGGGCCTCTACGTCGACGTCGCCACGGGGGAGCCGCTTTTCAGTTCAACCGACAAGTTCGAGTCGGGGACCGGCTGGCCCAGCTTCACCCGGCCCGTCGAGAGCGGCCGGGTGGTCGACGCGGCCGACGGCTCGCACGGGATGGAGCGGACCGAGGTCCGGTCCGCGGGCGGGTCGTCGCACCTCGGCCACGTCTTCGACGACGGCCCGGCGCCGACGCACCTGCGCTACTGCATCAACTCCGCGTCGCTGCGGTTCATCCCGGTCTCCAAGCTGGCGGCCGAGGGGTACGGCGCCTATGCGCCGCTCTTCGGCGGGACGGCTCCGCCGGCTGCAGCCGCAGCCTCGACCACGCCGGCGCCCAACACCTGCACGCGACCGCCGGCCGGCGAGAAGCCGGGCTGCTCGCCCACGCTGGAGACGGCGATCCTGTCGGGCGGCTGCTTCTGGGGGATGGAGGACATCCTTCGCCAGATCCCCGGCGTCGTCGAGACCGAGGTCGGCTACGAGGGGGGCAAGACCGCGCACCCCTCATACGAAGAGGTGCACACCGGCACGACCGGCCACGCCGAGGCGGTGAAGGTGACCTTCGATCCGAAGAAGATCTCGTACGACGACCTGCTCGAGAAGTGGTTCTTCCGGATGCACGATCCGACCACCAAGGACCGGCAGGGTAACGACGTCGGCTCGCAGTACCGGTCGGCCATTTTCGTGACCTCGCCCGAGCAGCACAAGGTGGCCGAGCTGGCTCGCGACCACGCGCAGAAGTCGGGGCGCTGGAAGAACCCGATCGTCACCCAGATCGTCGACGCCGGCCCCTTCACCCCCGCCGAGGCCTACCACCAGAAGTACCTGGAGAAGAACCCGGGCGGTTATACCTGTCACTACGTGCGTAACTGAGCCATCCCGCTCGCCCCTCTCCTTCGCGGGGAGGGGCGGGGTGGGTGCAGCACGCAATGCGGTCCGCGAGAGAGATTTGGTGTTTTGCAATGCCGTTGCGATCGTCGGTCGCGTCGCTTCGCAGCCGTGGGCTGGCGCAAGATCTGCAGCTTCCCCACGCGTGGACCGTGTCGCCGATATCGTCTCGCTGGCCTCCAGGCGTCAGGTGCGGCCGCCGGTCAGGCCAGCCGCGGCGGCGCACACGCCGGTGCGTTCCCCCTGGGGCGTGGCGGTGCTCGTCGCCGTGGGTCTGGCGTTCGTCGCGGCCGTCGCCGTCATCGGCGGCGACTTCGGTGCAAACGTCCGAGCCCTCCCCGCCGCGGTCCGCGACGGGCTCTACCTGAGGGCGTTGGAGGATGTCGAGAGCGCGTGCGCCCTCCCGGCCGCGCGCGACGGCGCGCTTCGCGACCACTGCCTCGGCCAGGCCCGGTTCCTGCTGACGTTCTCCGAGTGCGACGCCCGGTGCCGGCAGGCGACGGCGTCGATTCTGCCCCGCGCGCGGCGGTAGGCCCGACGCACCCTGCGCCGCTGCCCGTCGATAAAGATGTGTGACGGGTCGCCTGATCGCTGCCATTGTCGTCCTCGTTGTCGAAGTCTGCGCCACGCCTGCTCGTCCGGTGCGCGCTGGGCTGCTTGCTGGCGCTGGCGGCGGTTCTGCGGGCAGGGCCGGCGCTGGCGGCCGGGACGCTGCGGGTCGACTTCATCGATGTGGGGCAGGGGGACGCCGCGCTGGTGATCTCGCCGACCGGGAAGACGCTGCTCATCGATGGCGGTCCGCACCACTCTGCGCCCCAGCTGGCGGCTTTTCTGGCGGCGCACCTGCACGGGCCGATCGATCTGGTCTTGCTGACCCACCGGCACGAGGATCATCTGGGTGGGTTGGCGGAGGCCGTGCGTCAGTTCGGCGCGCGCAAGTTCCTCGACGCGCCGGTGGAGCACGCCGAGAAGGGGTACACCTCGCTGATGCGGGCGCTGGAGGCAACCGGCGCGGAGGTCGGGAACGCGACGCGCGGGCGGGTGATCGATCTCGGCGGCGGCGCGAAGGTCACCTTGCTGGGGCCGCCCGATCCCCTGATCACCGGGTCGCACTCGGACGTGAACGCCAACAGCGTCGTCGCGCGGCTGACCTACGGCGAGTTCTCGGTGTTGTTCGCCGGCGACGCCGAGGCGCCGACCGAGACCTGGTTGCTCGCTTCGGGCGCGCCGCTGCGCTCGGTGGTCCTCAAGGTCGCGCACCACGGCAGCCGCTACGCATCGGCAGCACGTTTCCTGAAGGCGGTGGGGGCGCGGATCGCCGTCGTCAGCGTCGGCGCGGGGAATCGCTACCACCACCCGGCACCGGCCACGCTGGAGCGGATCGCCCGTGCCGGCGCGACGGTCTATCGTACCGACATGGACGGCGACGTGACGGTCGAGAGCGACGGCACCACCTCGGTTCACGTCCGCACCGCGCGCGGCCGCCAGGAGGCGGTGTCGGCGCGATGAGCTCGCCGACGCGCGACGGCGCCGACACGCTGCTGTTCGTCGACCAGATCGACGCCGGCTGGGCGCATGTGCTGCTCGGCGAGGAGGCGTTCGACGTCCCGGTGCGCCTGCTCCCGGCTGGCACGAAGGAAGGAACCTGGCTCCGCTGGTCGTTCGCGGCCGCGCCGCCGCCGCCCGACGAGGCGGCCGCCATCCGCCGCAAGCTTCAAAAAGGCGACGACGGCGGCGACATCAAGCTCTGACTCCGCCATCCCGAGGGTCAGCTCACCAAATCGTCTCGATACCGAAGAGGGCGATCTTTCGGTCGTTGGTGGCCAGCGGAATTCGCTCGATGTCGCTCTGGGCGGCGAGCATTCGATCGAAAGGGTCAGCGTGGTCCTGCGGCCAGCCGCCGGCGCGCTGGGCATGGGCGAAGGTGATCGGCAGGAGCTCGAAGCGTTGCTCGGCGCAATACGCTTCGAGCGAGAGCGAATCCGTCCAGCTCAGGCGCCCGAGGCGGACCTTGGTCGCGATCTCCCATGCCGACGCGGCGCTCACGACGACGGTCGTCTCTTCGTCCTCGACGAGGCGGCGCACCCTTCGGGGCAGGGCGCGGTCGCCGACCGCCCACCAGAGAAGTGCGTGCGTGTCGAGCAACAACCTGGCTTTGGGCACCGCGGCTTCAGTCCTCGCCGTTCCAGCCGTGCGGCAGCGGATCGAAGAACGCGTCTTCCAGCCGAACTGTGTCTCGTAGCGTTCCGGCCGCCCGTTTGGGCGCTGCCGTCGTGAGCGGCACCAGGCGCGCGTACGGGGCGCCACTCTTCGCGATCACGATCTCCTCTCCCGCGTGCGCGCGCTCGAGCAGGCGAGACAGGTGGGTCTTCGCCTCGTGGACGTTGACCGTCTTCATGCCTCAACTATGACTAAGTCACTGAACTAAGTCAATCGACCGGCTACTGGAACGTGATGTTGTCGATGCGCAGCTCGACGCCGGTGCAGGTGCCGGTGCCGCTCGCCGAGTTCAACTGCCACTGAATCCCGACCACCTGGTTCCGGGTGTTGGCGGTGGTGCTCGTGGGGGTGAAAGCGGTGAAGAGCTCGCTGTACGTCGTCGCCGTGGCCGTCGGGGCCGTCAGGTTGGCGACCAACGGATACTGATAGCAGCTGGTGCCCGCGTCGGGTTGCAGGTCCCGCCGGTCGGGTTGGTGGCGTTGCTCGGTCGCTGCTCCTGGGTCTGGACCTGCACCTGCCAGTTGCACCCCGTCATGCTGCCGGCGGTGAGCGCGGCGCTGAACGAGACCTTGGTGAAGGCGGCTGCGTTCACGCACGATTGGAAGATCAGCCCGCCGCCGGCGTAGCCCTGGGCGGCGCCGACGGTGAAGCTCAACTTGAGGTTCTGCGCTGTGGTGTCGACGGCCGCGGCGGCCGTGGACGGCGTGGCGCTCGAATAGGAGAAGGTGTAGCCGCGGAGCCCATCCGCGTCGCAGAACTGGCTGCCGTTCCACTGCGGCGCCGAGAAGTCGGTCACCAGACCGTCCGGGGTCATCTTGAGCGCGCCCGAGGCGGAGCAGTCGAGCGTCCCCCCGAGCGGGCAGCTGTACGTGCCACTGCCGGCCGCCCCGCCCGCGCCCCCTTTGCCGGCGGCGCCGCCACTTCCGCTGGTCCCCGCCGCCGACCCACCCGCGCCCGCGGCGCTGCCGCCAGATCCCGTGGTGCCCGCGACTCCGGTCGTCCCGGCCGCGCCGCCGGTGCCCGTGGTGCCGGCGACTCCGGTCGTCCCCGCCGCGCCGCCGGTCCCCGTGGCGCCGCCCGAGGCAGAGCCCCCAGTGCCGGTGGTGCCGCCGCTCGACCCGGTGACGCCGGCGGCCCCGGTGAGGCCGCCCGATCCCGTGACGCCGCCGGTCCCTGGGACGCCGCCCGATCCCGTCAGACCGCCGGTTCCGGTGAGACCACCAGATCCCGCGAGGCCCCCAGTTCCGGTTGCGCCGCCAGAGCTGGTGCCTCCGCCCGTGCCGGTCGCTCCGGCACGGCCCGTGTTCGATCCCCCCGTGCCGCCCGTTCCGCCCGAGCCCGTGGTCGAGCTGCCGCCGCTCCCTGAAATGACGCTCCCGCCGCTCCCGCCACTAGCCTTGCTTCCGCCGTCACCAGATCCGCCGTCCCCCGTCAGCTCCGGCGCTTCCATCCCCCGGTTCGCGCAGGCGTTCGCGCCCAGCGCCAGCGCGCAGGCCAGCAGCGCCAAGCACGGGCGCAGCACAGCCGTGCGGGACCTGGGGGGCATGGTCATTCAGTCTCTACCAAACCTGGAGGCCCGCAATTGCGAAAATGGATCAGGGCCTGCGTGGGGATAGCCCCACGCGTCACCGAGCCGTGGCGGACGACCGGGTAGAATGCGGCGGTGGAATTGCCTCGGTGGATGCCGCGACCGGTAGCACTGGCGAGCGGGCTCGCGCTCTTCGTCTTTGCCGCGGGCGTCCAGACGGCGTTTGCGCTGGCGATGCCCTTGCTCATCGCGCTCATGCGGGTCTGGCCGCGCCTGGCCTGGCTGGGCGTGCTGCTGCTGTGGCTCTCACCGATCGCGGCTGCGGCCGCGATTCACGACGTCGTCGGCCGACTGATCGGCGCGACGTCGCCGGCCTCCCGCGACGCCTGGCTCGGCGGTGCGGCGAGCTGGTGGGCCGGGTTCGTCGCGTGGGCGGCGACGGGCGTCGTCAGCATCACGATGGTGCTCGTGACCGTCGTTCTGCATCCTCCGCCGATCCGCGATCCCCACGACGTCGCTTCGAGCCTGGTTGCCGCTGCGACGGGCAGCGGCGCGGTCAGCGCTCACGCGCTCATCTGGATCCTCCTCGCCGCCTACGTCTACGAGCTCGAGCTTCGGGCGCGAAAGACCGACCGCTAAGAGCCGCAAGCCTCGCGCGCGTCGCTACTGCGCCGCTTCGGGCTGCGCCGTCGGCGCCGGGGCTTCGCCCTCGAAGCCGCCCTGGACCTCGCCGCAGGCGGCCGCCGATGTCGTCGACGACCTTGGTGAGCAGCGCGTGCTCGGAGACCGGGGCGCCGCTCTTCTCCTGACCGTCGAGCCACCGGTCGAGGGCGTCGAGGCGCTTGCGGGCGGCGAGGATGCCGCCGTCACGCGCGGACGGCAGCCGCTTGATGAGGCCGAGCGCGGTGCGCAGGCAGTAGCGCAGCGAGCGCGGGAAGCGGTCGTCGAACAGCAGGAACGCCAGCACCGTCTCCCCGCTCACGCGTCCCTGCTGCTTGCGCATGTAGGCCTCGAACCCGGAGCAGGCGCGCAGCAGCGACAGCGAGAGCGCGTTCTGCAGGAGCGGCTGCTGCTGGCTCTCGGCGGCGCCGCGGATGTGGTGGTGCATGTCCAGGGTACGGGCGGTCTGGCCGACGCGCTCGAGCATCGTGCCGAGCCACAGAACGTCCATCGGCTCGTCGTGCATCATGGTGCTGCGAATCAGACCGAGGCAGAGCTGCGTCGAGCGGCGGATGTTCTTGTAGACCTCGTCGCGGTCGGTCAGGTACTGCGCGGCGGCTCCCTCGCTCATGAACCAGAGGAAGAGCTCGTTGGTCGCCTCCCAGATGTCGTGGCCGATCACCTCGCGGATCGAGCGCGCCCCCTCGCGCGCCGGCGCGGATCGAGTTGCGGATCGAGACCGGGTTGTCGGGCGCCCAGGTCATGTAGCGCTGGACCTGCTCGCCGTTGCCGGCGGCCTCGGCGCCCAGGTGCTCGGCGAGATCGGGGTACTGCCCCGACACGATCACCAATGGCCGCCAGCAGTGCAGCGGCGGCAGCTCGGCGTCGAAGGCCAGCGTGCGCGTCACCTGCAGGAGGCGCGCGGTGCTCTCGGCCCGTTCGATGTAGCGGCCGAGCCAGAAGCAGTGGTCGGCGACCCGGGAGATCACGTCGTGGCGTCCCCTTGCGCCGGCGCCTGCACCCAGGTGTCCTTGGAGCCGCCCCCCTGCGACGAGTTGACGACGTACGATCCCGCGGCGCAGCGCCACGCGCGTCAGCCCGCCGGGCAGCACCCAGCTCCCCTGCTTGCCGGTCAGGATGAACGGGCGCAGGTCGATCCGGCGCGGCTCGATGCGGCGCTCCTCGGGGACCCAGGTGGGGCAGGTGGAGAGCTCGATCCGGTGCTGCGCGATGTAGCGGCGCGGGTCGGCCATGATGCGGTCGCGGAACATCTCCAGCTCCGCGTCGCTGGCGGTCGGCCCCATCAGCATGCCGTAGCCGCCCGCCTCGTCGACCGCCTTGACCACCAGCTCGGCGAGGTGCTCGAGCACGTACTTGAGATCGGCCTTGCGCGCGCAGACCTTGGTGTCGACCTGCTCGATGATCGGGATCTTCACCCAGATAGTAGCGAACGAGGTCCGGCACGAACGGGTAGATCGCCTTGTCGTCGGCAGACGCCGTTGCCCGGCGCGTTCGCCAGCGTCACCTTGCCAGCGGCCCAGGCGCGCATGAGCCCTGGTACACCCAGCATGCTGTCGGGGCGGAAGAACTCCGGGTCGATGTAGGCGTCGTCGGTGCGGCGGTAGATGACGTGCACCCGGCGCGGGCCCAGCGTCGTGCTTGACGAAGACCTCGTCGCCGGCGACGAACAGGTCGGAGGCCTCGACCAGCTCGATCCCCATCGAGCGCGCCAGAAAGCTGTGCTCGAAGTAGGCCGAGTTGAACGGTCCGGGCGTCAGCACAACGATGGTCGACTTCTCCGGGTCCTCGGGCGAGACCGAGCGAAGCGTCTCGACCAGCTGGGTCGGGTAGTCGTCGACGCGGCGGACTCCGATGCGGTCCATCGCCGCGGGAAACACGCGCTTGGTGATGAGGCGGTTCTCGATCACGTACGAGACGCCGGACGGCGTCCGCAGGTTGTCTTCCAGCACGCGCAGCACGCCGTCGGGGCTGCGGATGAGATCGATGCCGGCGATGTGGATGCGCACGCCGCCCGGCGGCTTCATCCCGCGCAGCTGCGGCAGGTAGTGCTTCGACCCCAGCAGGAGGTCGACCGGTATCACCTTGTCGCGGAGCGCCTTCTGCTCGCCGTAGAGATCGTCGAGGAACAGCTGCAGCGTCGTCAGCCGCTGGACCGAGGCCCTTCTCGAGGCGCGCCCACTCGTCCGCGCCGATCACCCGCGGGCACCAGGCAGACCGGCATCACCTTCTCGGTGCCGCGCTCGTCGGAGTAGACCGAGAACGTGACGCCGCGCTGGGCCAGCGACAGCTCGGCGAGCGCCTGGCAGCGCGCGAACGAGTCGGCGCTCATGTTGGCCAGCAGGCTCCCGACCATCTTGGCGTGCGGGCGCGTCGCCCCCGCCGCCTCGACCAGCTCGTCGTAGGTACCGGGCAGCGCGCGGTAACCGTCGAGGATCGTGGGGGGCGGCCGCGCGTGCGGCTGTCTGCGTCTGGTCGATGAGCACCACCCCCAATCCTAAAAAATGCCGAAGACGCAATCTATCCCAGCAGCGTCCGTTTACGGTATTTGATCCTTCTCGAAACCTTTCATTAACCTCGGACACCCTAAGTTGGCCGACATTCACGGAGAACCGCACGACGCGCCCGGCTCGGCGCCGGGGGATGCGCCCGGGCCCGGGGCTCCCGTCGCGTCATCCGTCCCCTGGGACGAGATGCGCGCGCCCGACGGCGCGCGTCGCGGCCGCACTGGCAGGTGCTCGAGCGGGCGCTGAGGGCCTTCGGGCCGGGCGAGATGTGGCGCCGCTGGGAGCAGGCACGCCAGCTCATCCGCCAGCACGGCGTCACCTTCAACGTCTACGGCGATCCACGCGGCCTCGAGCGGCCGTGGCCGCTCGATCCGGTGCCGGTGCTGCTGTCAGCCGAGGAATGGACGACGCTGGCGGCGGGCCTCGCGCAGCGGGCGACGCTGCTCGATCGGCTGCTGGCCGATCTCTACGGCCCGCGGCGGACGATCGCCGAGGGGATCGTCCCGCCCGACGTCTTTCTGGCACACCCGAACCTCCTGCGCGCCTGCGCCGGGCTGGCGCCGCCCGGGGGCCGCTTCCTGCACTTCTACGCCGCCGATCTGGCGCGCACGCCCGACGGCACGTTGCGCGTGATGGCCGACCGCACGCAGGCGCCGGCCGGGGCGGGCTACGCGCTGGAGAACCGGATCGTGCTCGGGCGCGTGCTGCCGGAGGCCTTCCGCGACTCGAACGCCCAGCGGCTGGCGCTGTTCTTCCGCACGCTGCGCGAGACGCTGGCCGGGCTGGCGCCTCACGGCGTCTTGAACCCGCGCATCGTGCTGCTCACCGCGGGGCCGCACAACGCGACCTACTTCGAGCAGGCGTTTTTGGCCCAGTACCTCGGCTATCCACTGGTCGAGGGGGGCGATCTGACGGTGCGCGACGGCCGGGTTTGTCTTGAAGACGCTGGGTGGCCTGCACCCGGTCGACGTGATCCTGCGGCGGCTGCGCGACGACTACTGCGATCCGCTGGAGCTGCGCGCCGACTCGCTGCTCGGCGTCCCCGGGCTGCTGCAGGCCGCGCGCGACGGGACGGTGGCCATCGCCAACGCGATCGGGACCGGCGTGTTGCAGACTCCGGCGCTCATCCCGTTTCTGCCCGGGCTCTGCCGCGCCCTCCTGGGCGAGGACCTCAAGCTGCCTTCGGTTGAGACCTGGTGGTGCGGCGAGCCGGACATCCTCGAGCACGTCATCGCGCACCTGCCCGAGATGGTCATCAAGCCGACCTACCCGCTGGGACCGACCGATCCGATATTCGGCGCGCGGCTCGATCGCGGCGCCATCGACAACCTGGCGGCCAGCATCCGCGCGGCGCCGAACCGCTGGGTGGCGCAGCGGCACGTCGCGCCGTCGACGGTCCCGGTGATCGAGGGGGACGAGCTGCGCCCGCGGCCGGTGGTGCTGCGCAGCTTCGTGGTCGCCGAGGGGAGCGGCGGTTACCAGGTGATGCCGGGCGCGCTGGGGCTGGTGGGCGGCGTCGACGACGCAGACATCTCGATCGCGCGCGGCGCGCGCAGCAAGGACACCTGGGTCATCAGCGACAGCCCGGTGAGCGAGTTCTCGCTGCTCCGCCCGACGGTGGAGCCGATCGAGCTGACCCGCGGCGGCGGCGATCTGCCGAGCCGCGTGGCCGACAACTTCTTCTGGTTGGGGCGCTACGCCGAGCGGGCGGAGGCGATCGCGCGTCTCGGGCGGATCATCTGCACGCGCCTCGCCGAGCCGCGGGATTCGCAGTCGCTGGCCGGCGATCTGGCGCCGCTGGTCGCGTCGCTGCGGGCGCTCGACCATGGTGGCGTCGGGGACCGAGCTGGAGGCGCTTCCGCCGCAGGCCGAGGTCGCCGAATCGAACCGGATCATGCGCGAGACGCTGTTCGACGAGGCGCTGTCGGGCTCGCTCGTCGCCTCGGGGCGGGCGATCGATCGGGTGGCACGGGCCATCCGCGATCGACTGTCCATGGATACCTGGACAGTGGTGTCGGCGCTGGCGCACGAGCTGGCCGATGCCGAGCGGGGCGGCCCCGATGAGCGCCCGGTGGTGCTGGGCGCGCGGCTCGATCGGGTGGTCATGATCCTGGCGGGGCTCTCGGGCCTGACCTCGGAGAGCATGACCCGCGAGGCCCCCTGGCGGTTCCTGGACATGGGGCGGCGGCTCGAACGCGCCGTCAACACCGCGCTCATGATCGAACGGACGCTGCCGCAGGCGTCGACGGAAGACGAGCTGCCGCTGCTCGAGGCGCTGCTCGCCGCCGCCGACAGCGCGATGACCTACCGCCGCCGCTACCGGGCCACGTTGCAGGTCGCACCGGTCATCGATCTGCTGGTCGCCGACGATCGCAACCCGCGCGCCATCGTCTTCCAGCTGGCGGCGCTGGCCGACCACGTCGCCTCGCTGCCGCGCGACCCCGCCGCCGCGCGCCGCAGCGTCGAGGAGCGGCTGGCATACGAGACTCTGTCGGAGATCCGGCTCGTCGACGTCGAGGCCGTCTGCGCGCTGGCGGGCGGCGGGCGCCCGGCGCTGGGCGCGCTGCTCGGGGACCTGGTGCGCAAGCTGCAGGGTCTTTCGGACGCGCTGTTCGCGGCCTACCTGACCCCGGCCACGATCTCTCGCGCGCTGGCCTCGCCGGAGATCGTCTCGTGATCTACCGGGTCAAGCACGTCACCAGCTACCGCTACAGCGTTCCCGTCTCGACGTCGCACCACGATCTGCACGTCCTTCTGCGCGGGTCGACGCGCCAGCGGATCCGCTCGGAGTGGCTGACGGTCACCCCCGTGCCCGCCGTGCGCCGCGATCGCTTCGATTGGTTCGGCAACCGGGCCACCCACCTCGCGATCCACGAGCGCCACAGCGCGCTGATCGTCACCGCCGAGGCCGAGCTGGAGCTCACCGCACCGCCCGCGCTGGCCGACGACGGCGGTCCCTGGGAGGAGACGCGCGACTGGGTCCGCGCGGCCGGCGATCCGGCGGCGCGCGCGGCCGGCGAGTGGGTGCTCGCCTCGCCGCACGTCGAGCTGTCGCCGGCGGCCCACGACTTCGCGGCGCCGTCGTTCCCGCCCGGGCGCCCCCTCGTCGAGGCGGCGAAAGATCTGATGAGCCGGATCCACGCCACGCTCACCTACGACCAGACCGCCACCGACGTCTCGACCTCGGTCGACGAGGTGCTGGACGGCGGCCGCGGCGTTTGCCAGGACTTCGCCCACGTCCAGATCGCCTGCCTGCGGGCGCTGGGGCTCCCCGCCCGCTACGTGAGCGGTTACCTCGTGACGGCCCCGCCGGCGGGCCAGCCGCGCCTGGTCGGCGCCGACGCCTCGCACGCCTGGCTGTCGGTGCTGTCGCCCTCGCTCGGCTGGATCGATCTCGACCCGACCAACGACGTCGTCCCGACCGACCGCCACGTCGTCGTCGCCTACGGCCGCGACTTCGACGACGTCACGCCGATGCGCGGCGTCCTGCTCGGCGGCGGAAAGCACGAGCTCCACGTCTCGGTCGACGTCGCGCCTATTTGACGGGGGACGGCTCGCTGCCGCTCGCGTCCCCCGGTCCCCCCTCGCTCCAACCCACCCCGCGAAGGCGGACCTTCGCGGGGGCCCCGGGCGCAGCGGAGCCGCGCTGCGCTCGCCTGCACTGTTGTGCAGACCCAGTAAGAGAGGCCTTCTGGTTACCCGGCGTTGCGCATGCCGGCGGCGATGCCGAGGATCGACATCATGAGCGCGCGCTCGAGGCGCGGGCGATCGGGCGCGTCGGCGGGCGTCGCGCGGGTGCGGGCGAGAAGCTCGATCTGCAGGTGGCTGATTGGATCGATGTAGGGATCGCGCAGCTCGATCTGCCGCGCCAGCACCGGGTGGCGCGCCAGCAGCGTCGACTCGAACGTTTCTTCGAGCGCGGTGCGTGCCCGGTCGTAGGCCTCGGAGATGAGCGGGAAGAAGCGCGCGCCCAGCTCCGGACTGCAGAGGCGCAGATAACCTCGCGTCACCTCCGGGTCCCCCTTGCCGAGCGCGGTGGCGGCGCTGTCGAGCGTCGAGGCGAAGAAGGGCCAGCGCTGGAACAGCTCGCGGCGCAACGCGAGCGGGATGGTCGCCAGCCCCTCGGCGACGCCGAAGAACGCCGGCAGCGGCAGCCGCACCTGCGTCCAGGACATCACCCAGGGGATGGCGCGCAGATCGGTGATCTCGCGGACGCGGCCCGAACGGTAGACGGGGCGGCTGGCGATCTGCAGGACGCCGATCTCGCGGATCGGCGTCAGCTGCTCGTAGAACTCGAAGAAGCCCGGCATGGCCAGGAGAGCGCGGTAGGCGGCGGCCGAGGCGTGTGACGCCTGCTCCAGCGCCTCGCGCCAGGCGGGATCCACCGTCGCGCCCTCGTCACGCAGATCGCGCGCGGCCGCCTGGCCGAGGTGAAAGAGCAGCTGCTCGAGATTGCGGTGGGCCAGATCGGCCTGGCTGTAGCGATCGGCCAGCGCCTCCCCCTGCTCGGTGAGACGCAGCCGCGCGCCGACGGTGCCGGGCGGCAGGCTGGCGATGGCACGACCGGCGCTGCCGCCGCCGCGCGCCGTCGAGGTCCCGCGCCCGTGGAAGAAGGAGACCTTCACGTCGAACGGGTGGGCGGCGGCGGTGATCGTCTCCTGCGCCTTGTAGAGCGCCCAGTTGGCCGCCAGGAAACCGGCGTCCTTGTTGGAGTCGGAGTAACCGATCATCACCTCGAGGCCGCGGCGGCCGCGTACGTGGGCCAGAAACAGCGGGTTGTCGAGCAGCCGCGTGACGGTGGCCCCCGCGCCCTCGAGATCGGCCAGCGTCTCGAACAGCGGGACGACGTCGAACGGCAGCGCGACGTGTGGCTGGTAGAGCCCGACCTCGCGGGCGAGCACCATCACCTCGAGGAGGTCGGACGGCGCGTGCGTCATGCTGACCACGTAGGCGCCGCGCGCCCGCCAGACCCGCAGCGCCCCCAGCGCCACGTCGAGCGCGCGCGTCTTTGGCTGGTGACCGATCGGGGCCAGCGGACGCGCGGAGGCGAGCTCGCGCGTGAGGAGCGCCTCGCGCGCGGCGTGGTCGAGCGCCTCGTAGTCGTCGCAGACGCCGCCGACCCGCAAGAGCTCCGCGACCGCGGCGGCGTGCGCGCGAGACTCCTCGCGGAGATCGAGCGTCACCAGATCGAGCCCGTAGACCTGCGCCCGCAACAAGAGCGGCCGGACCTCGCTCGCCGCCGCGCCCGGAAGGCCCACCCGCGCGAGGCCGTCGCAGATGGTCTTCAGATCGCCGAGGAAATCACGGGCCTCCGCGTAGCGCGGGCGGTCGCTCTCGGTCAAGAGGGCCCGCAGCTTCTGGGTCATTCCCAGGCAGAGACAGCGCAGCGGCTCGTCGGCCAGCGTCGGCGGCACCTCGAGCCCGGAGAGCGCGTCGGCGATCTCCAGCCGCACCCGCTCGGGGAAGTCGACGCGCTGGTCGGAGATCGAGAGGACGCGCGCGAGGCGCTCCAGCTCGGCGATGTAGAGCGGCAGGAGCTGGCCGCGCGCAAAGCGTTGCGCCCAGGCGGTCACGTCGGGCAGCACCTTGGGGTTGCCGTCGCGATCGCCGCCGATCCAGCTGCGGAAGACGACTGGCGGCGGTAGCGCGGGGCGGCGGCCGTAGTGCGCCTCGACGGCGCGCTCCAGCTCCTCGCACAGGCGCGGGATGACCGACCAGAGGACCGTCGGCAGGTAGACCGAGACCGCCGCGCGCCTCGTCCTCGACCGCGGGGCGCACGTTGTGCAGCTCGGACGTCGCCCAGAGGAGCGCCACGCGGGCGTGCAGGCTCTCGCGTGCGCCGCGGGCGCCCTCTTGCAGGCGGTCGAGGGCCGCCGGCGATGTCGGCCAGGTGGCCGCGCACCGTCCAGCGCCGCGTCTCCGTCGGGTGCGCGGTGAACGTCAGGTGGAGGCGCAGCGAGGCGAGCAAGCTGACCACCTCGTCATAGCTCCAGCCGTCCTGTTTGAGCGCACCGACCAGCGCCAGCAGCGATTCGCGCCGGGGCACCGCCGCGGTGCTGACGGCGTCGCGCGCGCCGTTCACCCGCATGCGGTGCCGCTCCTCGGCGGTGTTCGCCAGGTTGCAGGTAGACCGAGAAGGCGCGCACCAGCCCCTCGGCGTCGTCGAGCGATAGCGCACCCACCAGGGAGCGCCAGCGGTCGACTTCGCCCGCACCGCGTTCGCCGGCACCGCGTTCGCCCGCTCCGCGCGTCCCGGCGCCGCCGCCGCGCCGGGCCTCCTTGGTCAGCGCGCGCACCGATTCCTCGTGCGCGAGCAGCGCGTCGCCCGAGAGCGTACGGATCGCGTCGCCCAGCGCGCAGCCCGAGCTCGTTCACCTCGCCGCGCAGGATGGCGAACCACTCCTCGGAGAGTTCGCGCCACCGGCTCGCTCATGCTCCTTTCACATGGCACGAACCGCGCGGCGAGACCAGCGACGGATTGTAAATTCCGTGTCAGCCCGAGGCCGGGAGCCGCCGCCAGACCGTCCCCTCGTGCCGGGGCGGGAAGGCGTCGGGGTGCAGCATCTCGGCGAGGATCTCGGGCGTGTCGAACAGCATCGGCCCCGAGCGGTTGAAGTAGAAGTTGCCGTCGGCGGCGAACGCGCGCCCGGCGCGCACCGCCGACAGCGCACGCCACTCGGGCCGGCTCGGTCAGCGCCGGCAGCTCCGCCAGCGTGCGCGCCAGATCGAACCCGCAGGGGGCGACGACGATCACCTCCGGATCGGCGTCGCGCAGCGCCTCGAAGGCAAGCGTCGTCGAGTGCGCGCCGGGCGCGCTGAGCAGGCTCTGGCCGCCGGCGATCTCGACGATCTCCGGCCCCCAGTTCCCCATCTCGAACAGCGGGTCGATCCACTCGAGGCAGGCGACCCGCGGCCGCGGGAGCGATCGTGTTTCGGCGGAGAGTGCCGCCAGGCGAGCCCGAAGCCCGCCACCAGCGCACGTCCGGCCTCCGCCGCGCCGAGCACCTCGGCGACGCGCGCGAACCCGTCGAGGATCCCGTCGACCGTCCCGGTGGCGAGCGCGACGACCTGGTGACGCTCCAGCTGGGCGGCGACGCCGTGGGCGAGATCGCCCGGGCTCACCGCGCAGACCTCGCAGTGGGTCTGCGTGATGATGAAGTCCGGCGCCAGCGCGGCGAGCTGCGCCTCGTCGACCTCGTAGAGCGGCAGACCGGCGTGCAGCCGCTCGCGCACGCGCGCGTCGATCTCGAGCGCTGGTGCCGTGGATGTCGAACGCGGGACGGCTGAGCACCGGCAGCCGTTTGACCCAGGCGGGATGATCGCACTCGTGCGAGCGGCCGACCAGCCGATCGCCGAGTCCGAGCGCCGCGCACGAGCTCCGTGCCGCTCGCGAGCAGGGAGACGATCCTCACAGCAAGCAGATCCGCGAAGACGAAGCCGTCGCGCGTGACGACCTCGCCGGCGCGGAAGGGGACCGGACGCCGGAACATCGGACCGTCGTGGACGAAGGTGTGGAACTCGCCGCGCTCGCCGCAGGGGTCGACCGTCGCCGGCAGCTCGGCGAGCAGCGCGGCGTCGAATGCGCGCCCGACGAAGCGGGCGTCGAGGGCCTTGGGATCGACGCAGGTGAGGCGCGCGCGCAGCCCGCCGTCGACCATCCGGCGCGCCAGCGCGTCGGTCGGCGTCCCCCAGATCGGAAACAGCGGCGTCACGCCGATCGCCGCCAGGCGCTCCTCGCGGTAGCGGCGCACGTCCTCCAGAAAGAGATCGCCGAACGCGACGCGGTCGATGCCGTCGGCGCGCGCGCGGGCCATCGCCGCCGCCATCGCCGCCTCGTACTCGGCGTTGCTGCAGGGCCAGGGGATCGGCACCGGCCACAAGCGGCAGGTCGGCCGCCGCGGCCTGCGCGCGCAAGAGCTCCGTGCGGACCGCGTGCATCGCGACCCGGTCAAAGGTTCGATTGATGGTGGTCAGGAGCCCCACCACCTCGACCTCGCCCTGCTCGCGCAAGACGTGCAAGGACCAGGCGCTGTCCTTGCCACTGCTCCAGGCGAGCAACGCCTTCGGTTTTCCGGTCACGCGGCGCATCTTAGCGGATGAGCCTTTGCCTGGCTCCGTCCGATCCGGGCGCTATATTTGCGGCGTGTCGGTTGCTGCGATCCCTTGCAAGTCCAACATCTCCGCGGCGGGGCGCCGGCGGAGAATTCGGTTCGGGAACCACTGGCTGGTGGTCTCGGTCGTGCTGCTGGTCGCGCTGGTCGTGCTGCGCGTCCGCTGGACCTGGGGGCTGGCGATGTTCCTGCCGGTCGCGCTGTCGGCGGTCGGGTTCCTGCAGGCGAGCCGCGACACCTGCGTCATGCGCGCCAAGGAGGGGACCTTCGAGCACGAGGACTTCTCCGCGACCAAGGCGCCCGACGATGAGGTGGCCGCCAGCCGCCGGGTCGCCGCAACGATCAACCGCGACACGATCCTGATCGGCCTCTGCGGGGCCGCGATCGGCGTCGCGGCGACCTTGCTGTTTCACCGGGTGTGATCAAAACTCGAGGTGGCCGCGGAGCGAGATGACCCAGACCGGGCCACGGTCGCGGTTGTAGCCGGGGTTGGCGATGAACTGCAGGTCCTCGGCCGCGAAGGCGCCGCGCCAGATGTGGAAGTTGTAGTACTGCTCGACGATCGTCTCGCGCGCGTAGCTGAGGTAGCTCGCGCGCGTCGGCACGGGGCAGAAGACCGGCGCCGTTGGCGTCGCCGGTGTGCAGCCGTGCCCGTCGCCGAGGAGAAACCCGATCCCGCCGCGGCGCAGGTAGTCGGCGTGCAGGTCGGAGACGCCGTTGCTGACGAAGGCCACGCCGAGGCGATCGTCGGGGCGCCGCCAGCGGACGCCGCGCACGTCGCCGCCGATCTCGAAGGTGCTGTCGACCTCGGTGTAGGCGAAGCTCTCGTTCTTGCCGTCGCTCCAGCCGATGCGCCCGAAGACCCGATAGAGCGGCCCCAGCTCCTGGTACTCGTTGATGCCGAACCCGTACTTGGTTCGGCCTTTCTGGCGTGAGGCGGTGATGTCGGGGACCTCGCCGCTCGCCTCCGATTCGGCGATTGCCGCCGCGTAGCTCCCCATCGAGGCGTGATTGAGGTAGCCGAGCAGGCGGGTGGTTCCGGCCCAGTCGGGTCGCCGGCTGTACTTGATCTCAAGCTCCAGGTTTTCGCCGCGACTGCTGCCGAGGTCCCAGTCGAGAGTCTCGCCGTTCGCCACCGTCGGCATCAGCATGAGGCCGTAGCGGGCTTCGATGCGCGGCCCCTGGTACTCGATGACGGCGCCGTAGGTGTAGCCGCGCGTGTCGGCGGCGTAGTCCCAGGCGCCGTTGTTGTCGACCGTCCAGTTCATGAACTGCATGTGGCTGTCGGACCCGGCGGGGTTGATGTCGAAGAGATCGGCGGTCGACAGCTTGCCGACGCGGATCTCGAGCCGGTGGCGCGGCACCTCGGCGAACGAGGAGATCGGCCCGCGGTCCTCGTTGATTTCCCAGTCCCTGGAGAGGGGGATGAGCTGGTGAATCTGGAAGCGCGCCACGTACGGGTCGTGGGGGAGCGAGGGGTTGCGGACGACGTCCAGGTTGGTGAACCCGGCCACGCCGAGCGCGTTCGAGAGCCCGCCCCCGACCGCCATCTCACCGTCGAGGATGATCTCCGTCGTGCGCGTCGGCCGGTGACCGGTGAAGACCGTCAGCAGCCCGGAGATCGCGGCCTCACCGCCGCCGCCCAGGCTGTTCGTCCCCTCGTAGGGCGAGTGAAACGGCGGCTTGAACTGCGCGATGCTGTTGGCCTCGACGCCGAACCAGTAGGGGAGATCGGGGCCGTGATAGAGAAAGGTGTCGTCGCGCCAGTCACGCGTCGCGTCCTCCGGCTCCTCGGGGTTCCTGGCCCGCGCAGCGCGCGCCGAGCCACGCAACGATCAGCGCGCTGGCGACAATGGCCGCGGCGGTCGCCGGGCGGGGGCGGGCGTTTCGCATGGCGTTTAACCGACGACTTTTCGAGCGACCGCACGGTAGACGCGGGCCAGCCGCCGGGTCAACGCCCGATCCCCCAGTCGTAACGAAAATGTCATGCGCCGGCCGAGCGAGTAGAGGGCCGCGGCGCGGCGCCGGCGCTCGAACCGTGCGCGCGCCGCAGGGTCGAGCACCTCCAGCGTCGGCAGTCGACGCGACGGCGTGTGAGGGAAGCCGAGGGCCCGGCCGATCACCGCCGCGCGCGGGCAGGTGGCGAACAGAGATCGCGGCGCGTCCCCCTGGTGGATCACGAAGCGCGCCTCCCCTTCGGAGAAGAGGTAGATGACCCGGTGGAGCAAGAGCTCCGTGCCATCGTCGCCGAGGACCAGCACGATGTCGCCCGGGTGCAGATCGCTCAGCGCCGGTTCGACCTTCAGCTTGGCACCGCGCTCGATGCTGGGGGTCATGCTCTCGGCCACGACCTCGATCACCACCGGGAGGCCGTGAGCGAGCACCATCCGGACCGCCAGCGGACGGAGGTTCACCGCCCGCAGTATATCGACCTTCGGCAAGATCGGGACCCTCAACGGGTCCCGCGCCCCCCGCGATGGGCTCCGCGCAGCGGAGCTGCGCTACGCCCCACGCGGGCGCGCGCGCGACCGGTCCGCTATGCTGGCGGCATGGGCGCGACCACCGCCGCCTCGGACTTCGGCGTCGCGACGCGGGCTGGGGCCCGCGCGCGCGAGGCCGTCTGGCCGCTCTGGTTCGCGCTTGGCTCGTCGCTGGCGGCGGCGTTCGGCGTCCACTGGGACATCGCCTGGCACCGGTCGATCGGGCGCGATGCCTTCTGGACGCCGCCGCACGTGGCGATCTACGCGGCGGCGGTCCTGGGCGCCGTGGCCGCGCTGGCCCAGGTCTGGCCGGCGACGTTCGGGCGGCGGGACGACCACCCGGCGGCGGTGCGGGTGCTCGGGTTCCGCGGGCCGCTCGGCGCGTTCATCTCGGCCTGGGGCGGGGTGACCATGCTCGCCTCGGCGCCTTTCGACAACTGGTGGCACAACGCCTACGGCCTGGACGTCAAGATCCTGAGCCCACCGCACATCGTGCTGGCGCTCGGGCTCCTGGCGCTGCACCTCGGCGCGCTGGTGATGCTGGCCGGGGCTGCCAACCGAGCGACCTCTCCCGACGACAGGGACGGGGCGCGCCGGCGGCTGCTCGAGACGCTGATCCTGATCGTGGGCGGCAACATGCTGATCGCGCTCATGACGTTGTTCATGGAGAAGACGGTCCGGCCGTTCATGCACGGCGGGTCCTTCTACGTGATCGTGGGGCTCGCGGCGCCCGTGGTCCTCGCCAGCGTGCAGGGCGCCACCGGCCGCCGCTGGGCCGGCGCGACGGCGACCATCGCTTACTCGGTCTTCTTGCTCGCCTTGCTCTGGACGTTTCCGCTGGTGCCGGCGCAGCCGAAGCTCGGCCCGGTGCTGGTGCCGGTCACCAATCTGATCCCGCCCGAGTTCCCGCTCTTGCTGCTGCCGGCCGCGCTGGCGCTCGACGCCTGGTCCTGGCGGCGCCGTGCGCGCCCCGGCGCGGCGACCGTGGTCGTCGGGGCGGTGCTCTTCACCGCGATCTTCTTCGCCTGCCAGTGGCCGTTCGCGACGTTCCTCATGTCCCCGCGCGCGCGCAACTTCTTCTGGGGGGCGCGCTACTTCGACTTCTGGATGCCCGCCCACGCGTACTACCGGCGCTACACGTTCCTCGAGGAGTCAGCCGGCGCGACCGCCGTCGGCCTGGCCGCGGCTGTCCTGGGCAGCGGTCTCGCGATCGCGGCTGGGCGTGCCATCGGGCGCTGGCTCGGCCGCCTCCGGCGATGAAGCGCGCGCTGTCGGTCGCAGTGGGCCTCGCCATGCTCGGCCTCGCGGCGACGGCCGACGCGCATGTGGGGAGTCCCGACGCCGTCGCCGATGGACAGGCCGGGCCTTACCACCTTCTGGTCACGATCCGCCCGCCCGAGGTGATCCCCGGCGTCGCGCAGATCGAGGTGCGCACACTGGATGGCGACGTGACGCGGGTCGAGGTGGTGCCAGTGCCGCTGCGCGGACCGGGGACGAAGCTGGCGCCGGTTCCCGACGTCGCACGCGCGGCGGCCGACGATCCCGGTCGCTTCGACGGCACCCTGTGGCTGATGCAAACCGGGGCCTGGCAGATCCGGATCACCGCCGAGGGGACCCGCGGAGCCGGCACGCTGGCGATCCCTATCCCGGCGCTGGCGCGCACGGTCCGGCCGATGCCGCCGTTCCTGGGCGTCATGCTGATTGGGCTGATGGCGCTCATCGTGGCGGGCGCGATCGCCATCGTGGGAGCGGGCCTGCGCGAGTCCGATCTCGATCTCGGCGCGGTGCCCGATCGCCGGCGGGTGGCGCGCGGCCGGATCGCGATGGGGGTGACGGCGGCGGTTCTGGCGCTGGCGATCGTCGGCGGGCGGCGCTGGTGGAGCGGCGAGGCAGGCCTTTACCGGCGCCTCGTGTACAAGCCGATGCAGGTCGCGGTCACGCGGCCGTCGCAGGGCACGCTGGCGCTGTCGCTGACCGATCCGGGCTGGCTGCGCTGGCGGCAGAGCGCCGATCTCATCCCCGATCATGGACACCTCATGCACCTCTTCATCGTGCGTGCGCCCGCCCTCGACGCGATCGCGCATCTGCATCCGCGCCGGACGGGCGAGGCGACCTTCACCCAGGCGGCGCCGCCGCTGCCGGCCGGCAGCTACCGCCTCTTCGGCGACATCGTCCACCAGACGGGGCTCGACGAGACCGTGACCACGGCGATCGATCTGCCGGCGCCAATGCAGGGGCCGGCGGGAATCGAAGGCGACCGCTTCGATCCCGACGACGCGATGGCGATCGTTCCGCGCGCGGCGACCGCGGCGGCGCCCGTCTACACCTTCACCGACGGCAGCGGCCAGCTGCGCTGGCTGTACGCCCGAGCGCCACGGGCCGGAGAGACCGTCGCGCTCGAGCTCGAGGCCGAGGATCGCGACGGCCGCCCGGCCGCCGGCGTCGAGCCCTACATGGGGATGGCCGGGCACGCCATGATCGTCGCGCGTGACTTCTCGGTCTTCGCGCACGTTCACCCCACGGGGTCGGTGCCGATGGCGGCGCTCGCGTTGGTCGACGGCGCGGCGCCAGTCGATCATGCCCACCACCACGGCATGGTGTTCGGGCCGCGCGTCCGCTTCCCCTGCGTCTTCCCGAAGGCCGGCGATTACCGACTGTTCGTGCAGATCAAGGAGAACGGACGCGTCGAGACGGCCGCCTGGGACGTGAGGGTCGACCCCGCGGTCAGCCGGCCACGTCCTTGAGATCGCTCTTGAGCGCGGCCAGGTTGAACCCCGACGGGGCCGGCTTTTTCCCGGCCCACAGCTCGGAAAGGCAAGCGTAGGCCTCGTCGCAGTAGGCGTCCCAGAACGACCAGGTCATCTTCTTGGTCTGGCCCCAGGTGATGACGGTCAGGCCGTGGGCGTCGTACGCCTCGACGACCACCGCGTGCCCGCCCCAGGAGCCCGGCGCGCCCGTCCCGCTGGGCCCGCCCGGCGGGACCGACCAGACCTTCTGCGTCTGCGCCGACAGCGGCAGCGCGAGGCCGATGTAGGCGCCGCCGAAGAGATCGACCGCCGCCTGCACGTGGACATGGTTCTTCGGCTCCAGCGCCACGAAGGCGTCGATCTTGTAGCCGCCGACGCCGGTCTTGCGCCAGTAGCGGAGCACGTCGAGCTCGACGGCGCCGCGATCGGTGCTGGGATCGTTGGGGGTGTAGCCGGTCACCGCCTCGTACGTCTTCAGGATCGTCTGGTCGGGGAGGACGATCTCCTTGGTGCGGCGTTGACCGACCAGGCCTGGATGATGTGCCCGACCGCCGCGCAGGTGCAGTCGCCCAGCTTGTCGTTGAGCATCATCCCCCAGTTGGAGGCCGCCTTCTTGGTCCAGTCCTGCGCCGCGGGGATCGGCGGCAGCTCGAGATAGTTCGCCATCTGCAGCGTGCGTGGATCGTGGTGCGCCGGCTTCTTCCCTAGTTTCAGCTTCGAGT
Source organism: uncultured Pseudomonadota bacterium (assembly GCA_963725905.1). Taxonomy (GTDB): domain Bacteria; phylum Myxococcota_A; class Polyangia; order Fen-1088; family Fen-1088; genus JADGRB01. Next base: position 368,111 of record CAVSAG010000001.1, read on the forward strand.
GGTCGACGGTCATGTCTCCCTCCTGATGGTTGTTTCCCGGCGCTCCCCCCACCTGCGCCCGGACGACGGATTGTGCCCCGATTCAACGCAGCGCGCGAGCGATCTTCCCCACCTCGTGCCCACCTCGTGCCCACCTCGTGCCCACCTCGTGCCCACCTCGTGCCCACCTTCCTCGCCGTTGGACGCGGCCTCCGAATTCCGGAAGGGCCTTTGGGCGGCGCCGGTCAGGTGTAGCCGGCGGATTTGAGCTTGGCCTTGGCCATGCCGGCGATCTTGCTGCGTCCGCCGGCGGCGAGGTCGGTGAGGATCTCCTCGCCGGCGGGGTTGCGCCGCTCGACGAGGGCGAAGCCGACCTGGTAGCGCTGCTCCGGATCGAGCTGGCGGTCCCTCCGGAGGGCGGCGGCGAGGTCGAAGCCGCGATCGAGGAGCTGGCCGCAGATGATGAGCGCCTCGTCGCGCCGGCCGGCGGCGAGCTCGGCGGCCGCCAGCGCGTAGCCGTCGTCGGCGGTGGCGTCGGCCGACTGCCCGACGAGGCGCAGGATCGCCAGCGCGCCGGCGGCGTTCTTGCGCTTGCGCTGCTTGGCGGCCTCGTCGCGCAGGCCGTCGGTCGTCGCCTCGCGATCGAGCTCGCGCGCGAGCGGCACGAGCGCGTCCGCCTGCGGCCCCCCGCGTCCGACGCGCGCCAGCGCCGTACCGACCAGGGTTCGGGCCAGCTTCTTGCCGGCGGCGCCTGCCTCGGCGAGCGCGCGCGCCCGCGGGCGCAAGAGGCGACCGAGCAGAACGACGCGCTCGTCGTCGCGGGCAGCGGCGAGCGCACGCCCCAGCGCCAGCGCGCCGTCGGGCCGCGCGCCCAGCGCCGCGGCGGCCGCCTCCGCACGCCCCCGATCGCCCGTCGTCGAGAGCACCGCCGCGAGGCCGTCGGCACCGGCGGCGCCGGCGATCTGGCCGAGCCGCTCGATCGCCAGCAGCGCCCGCTCCGGCTCGCGGCCGAGCGCGATCTTGCGCAGCCTGGGCGCGATCGCCGCCGGCAGCTCCAGGCTGGCCAGCGAGTAGAGCGCGGCGCGCGCCAGCTCGGGCGTCGCGCGCTCGGCCAGCTCCGTCAGCGCCGCTGCCACGGGACCCGTCTTGCCGCGCGCCGTGAAGCGCAGCGCCACGATCGCCTCCTCGCGCACGGCGGCGGCCTGCTTGCCGTCGCGCGCGAAGCCGAGCAACGTCGGCACGGCGGCGGGGTCCTCGAGGAAGCCCAGGATCTTGAGCCCGCCGCTGACCAGACCGACCGCCTTCCCCTTGCGCGCGCCGGCGCCGCGCGCCTTCAGCATCTTGGTGAGCTCGGTGAGGTAGGCGCCCTTCTCGCGCGCGCTCGCCTCCTTCACCTGCTGGCGGACCGCCAGCGCCGCCGCGCGCGCCGCCTCGACGTCGGGCGTATCGAGGGCGGCCAGCAGCGCCTTGAACGCGTCCTTGCCGCCCACGCGCCCCAGCACCTCCTCGAGCGCGCGCCGCTCCGTCGGATCGACCGCGTCGCCGAGCCGCGCCCGGACGGAGGCGATCGCCTCGTCGCCGATGGCGATCGCGGCGTCGACGGCGGCGCGCCGCACGGCCTCGTCGCGCGCCGCTAGGCCCGCCAGCACCGCCGGCATCGCGCGTCGCGCGCCGGCCCCGGCCCCGAGCCGCCCCAGCGCATCGAGCGCGTGCCGCTGCACTGGCGGGATGCCGCGCGCCACCGCCGCCGACAGCGCGTTGAGCGTCGCCGCGTCGCGCGCGCCGATCTCGCCCAGCACGATCGCCGCCGCGATCTGCCGCTCGTGCGCCTCGCTGTCGAGCAGCGCCACGATCTTCCGGGTCTCGGGAGTCGCCACGAGGCCGAATGGTAGCCGCCGTGTGCGCCTTTTGGCAAAGCGGGCCCGTCAAACGCCCGGCGGCCGCCCGGTTTTCGCCGGCCAGCGCTGGGCTCTCACGATTCGTCACATCTCCGGCGGCACCAACATCCGCGCAATCATGGTCGAACCGTCCGCGCGCCGACGAGCCCGACCCATCCGCGTCCCGGCGCCGCCGACCGGACCTCCGCCGAATCAAGTCACGCGAGTGCCGCGCAGCAGCCGACAAGTCACGCGAGCGCCACGGTCGCAGCGGTCGTCCGGCCTCACACCACGCAACCCGCCGCGGTCCGCGCCCGACAACGGGACATGCGCGGAATCAAGACGGTACGACGGCGTCAGCTCAACTTGCCCCTCGGGGCGCCACGCACCTGGGGTGGCGCTCGCAAGGGCGCCGGGCGGAAACCGCGCGGCCGTCCCTCGATGCCCCACGGCACGCGGCCGAAGGTCGATCCGAGATACCCGGTGCAGGTCACGATTCGCGCGACGCCGGGGCTGCCGTCGCTCCGCTCCCCCCGGCTGTTCGGGGCGCTCCGGCGCGCCATCGCACGGGCGTCGGTCGACCGGTTCCGGGTGATTCACTTCTCGATCCAGCAGGACCACGGCCACTTCATCGTCGAGGGGGACGAAGCCCGGCGGGCCCGCGGGGGTATGCATGGGCTGGCGATTCGGTTGGCGCTGGCGGTCAACCGCGCCCTCGGGCGCAAGGGGCGGGTCGTCGGCGACCGCTACCACGCGCGCCCGCTGACCACGCCGCGCCAGATGCGGACCAGCATGGTTTACGTGCTGCTCAACTTCCGCAAGCACCTCCGGGCGCCCGCGTGCATCGACCCGCGCAGCTCGGGGCCGTACTTTTTGGGGTGGCAGCGCGCGCCCGCGAGCGCCGATGCGAGCACCGACGCGATCACCGACGCTCCTTCGGCGACGGCGTCGCCTGCCACCTGGATGGCGCGCGTCGGATGGAGGCGGGCGGGTGGTCCGTTGCGGGTCGACGAGCACCTCGCCTCGGCGCCGCTCGCGCACCCAACTTGAATCAGCGGATCTTGCCGTGCGCGGGGCGCGGCCACTTGAATCAGCGGATCTTGCCGTGCGCGGGGCGCGGCCACTTGAATCAGCGGATCTTGCCCCGTGCGGGGCGCGGCCACTTGAATCAGCGGATGTTGCCCCGTGCGGGGGCGCGGCCACTTGAATCAGCGGATGTTCGCCGCCTGGAGAGGTGGCGAATCGTGAGGCGCTGGGGCTAGCGTCGCGCGCGACGGCGGGCGAAGGCGGCGAGGGCCATCAGCGCCAGCAGCAGCGCGCCGCCCGAGCCGCCGGGACCCGCCGACGTGCAATTGCAGGAGACGACGCCCGCCTCGTGCGGAGCCGAGCCGCCGCTTCCCGTGCCGGAGCTGCCGCCGGTCGCGATCGTTCCGCCGGCGCCGCCGCTCCCGCCCTTGCCGCCGCTGGTGCCTCCGGTCCTGACGATCGTCCCGCCCGCGCCGCCGGTCGAGCTATCACCGCCCGCTCCGGTGGACCCGCCGGCGCCGGTCGGTGCGGGCGGCGGCAGTGGCTGTCCGCACTGCCCGTTGCTGCAGCTCGCGCCGCCCGGGCACTTCGCCATCCCGCAGGCGTCGATGCAGGCGCCCTTGCTGCAGACCTCGCCTGTGTTGCAGGTGATCTTGTCGCAGCCGTTGTCGACGCAGGCGCCGGTCGAAAGGCAGGTCTGTCCGCTGGGACAGGGCTGGCACGAGCAGCTCTGGACGCACGCGCCGAGCACGCAGGCGCCGGCCTTGCAGGTCACGCCAGCGCAGGGGTCGACGCAGACGCCGAGCTCGCAGATCTGATTCGCCGGGCAGGTGACGCCGTCGCAGCCGCCCACGCACACGCCGCCATGGCAGACCTGGCCGACGTTGCAGGTGACGTTCTCACAGCCGGGGTCGACGCAGACCCCGTTCACGCAGACCAGCGGCGGTCCGCAGGCGAACTCGCCGGTGCTGCAGGGATCGATGCAATTCCCTTTGTCACAAACCTGGTTGCCGGGGCAGAGCCCGGTCCCGTTGTCGACCTGACCGTCGCAGTCGTTGTCGAGGTTGTCGCACTTCTCGGCGCTCGGCTTGATCGTCGGCGTGCAGGTCGCCGCGCCGCCCACCACGCACTGGGTGATGCCGGTGGCGCAGACTCCCGGCATGTTGGTCATGCAGGGGACGCCGCCGCCGTCGCAGGTCACGCCGGTGATCGAGAAGACCTTGTCGTTGAAGTCGCCGTCGTTCCCGTACCACGTCGTCGTGTTGGCCCCCTCCCAGTCCTCCCAGGCCATGTAGTACTCGTTCGACGTCACCGTCGACTGGTACGAGAGCATCATCTTCCAGTAGCCGGGCATCGTGCAGCCGGTGCAGTCGGCGTTGCGCGTGTCCTCGGAGTAATAGACGGGGACAGGGCCGCTGCCGAGATTCTTGAGGAGCGCGAAGCCGACCAGGCCGCCCGCGTAATTCGGGCTGCTGCGTATGTCGGAGCTGCCGACGGCGGTGCCGACCACCATCGGGAAGACCGTCCCGATCTGGTAGACGGTCGGCGTCTGCGTGTGGTTCGGGTCGATCGTCACATCGGGCACGTTGTACCAACCGAGGCCGCCGCTCGCGCTCGACTCGCTGAGCAGCAGCGTCGCCTGGAAGTCACAAAGCGGCATGAACGTGGCCGGCGTGATCGACGCGTTGGCGACGGCGTTGATGTTCTCGTTGATCGACGTGAAGTATGCCTGGAGCGTTTGAGCGTCCATGGTGGTCGTGGCCGGAACGGGCGTGCCGTTGGGCTCGACCACCTGGGCGGCGGCCGTCGGGCAGACGAAGGCCAGCGCGAGCGCGGCGAAAGCGAGACGATAAGAAGGAATTCCGGAGCGGCGGGCGGAGTGATTCATGGGGGCAGCCCTGTCCCTTTTCCGGAAACTACGCTCTCATTCGGTCGTAGCCGCGTCAAGTGAGGCGCATCGCCCCCAGAGGCCGGCCAGCGTCGCGACGTCCTCGGGCGTTATGGAGACGGTCAGGTTGCCCGGGTTCATCAAGGAAGGTCGAACGTCGGGCGGGATGTGGACCAGGCCGAAGGAGTGGCCGATCTCGTGGGCCAGGGTGATCGCCAGCTCCGCGCCGGAGAGATCGTCGTTGATGAAGACCTGGCCGTCGGGCGCGTCGTAGAGGCCGTGGATCGGCGCGGCGGCGTTCTGGAAATGAATCGGCAAGCTGGGGCCGGCGCCGGTGCCCGCGGAAGCGACCATCGCCAGCGCGCTGCCGGCGCTCTGGTTCCAGAGGGCGGCGGCCGCGGCGATGCCAGCGAGCTCGATGGTGTTGGCGGTGGCGTCGGGGGCCAACGTCACCGACGCGCAGGGGTTGAACGTTACCGCGGGGCCACTCGGTGCCTCGCCGGCGGCGCAACCAACGGCGGCGCCAACGGCAACGAGCAAGGCGAGAGCGATCGGGGAGGCGGGGCGCAAACTTCGGGCCACGGGGAGGGCGCGATCTTATCGGCGCGCCTCGGGGGCGCACGGGAAATCGAAGCTCGGCCAGGAGAAATCGTGGGGAAATCACGCGGTCGAGCTGCCGGATCTTTTCCGGGCTTTCCGCACACTGCTTGTGCACGCCTGGCTGATGGACAGATCTACGGGTGAGACAGGGTGGGATAAAGGAGGAGGGGAACAATGAAGGTGCTGTCTATGGTTCTCGCGTCGGGCGTGTTCGCCCTAGGGATTGCAACCGCGCAGGCCGACCCTGCGCCGACACCGGCGACGAGCGGCGCTCAGACGATGCCGAGCGGCGCGGAGCCGGAGTCGCCGCCGCCGGCGACCTACAATCAAGGAACGCCCGGGATTCCGCCGGGCACGCCGACCAGCGGTGCGGCGGCGTCAAAGGCCGCCGCGGCGCCGGACACCGCGACGGCGCCCGAGCCGCCCGCGCCCGGTGCCACGACCACGACGACGCCCTCGGATACGACGGCCACGAGCCCCACAGCCACACCGCCGGTGCCGCCGCCGATGATGCCGCAGGAGAACTTCGACATCAACACGCCGACGCCGCCGACCACGGGCGTGGTGGAGCCGAAGACGCCGGCGGCATCGCAGACCAACATGGACGTGTTGCCGCCACCTCCGAACGGCCAGTCGGTCGAGGCGGTCCCCGTCGCACCGCTGCCGCCCATGCCGGGCGCGCCGGAAGGGGTCTACCCGGGCGGCACGGGCCATCTGCACGTCGGCGTCGGAATGCTGGTCGGCGGTGGGTTCCAGGACTTCACCAACGGTCGGCTCAAGGACGCGACCGGCGACGGCGGCTACTGGACGGCGCGGATCGTCGCCGGCACTCGCCAGTACGTCGGGATGGAGGCCGCCTACGTGGGCGACGCCCGCAGCATCACGGGGCTGGGCCTTGGCAACGACTCCCGGCTGATCTCGAACGGCCTCGAGGGGACCCTGCGCCTTAACGTACCGATCGTGCGCGGGCTGTCGCTCTTCGAGCCGTTCGGCTTCATCGGCGTCGGCTGGTCGCACTACACCGTCAGCCAGAACAACACGGCGATCTCGGACCTGACCTCGGCCGACGACGTGCTGACGTTGCCGTACGGCGGCGGTTTCGAGTTCGCCTACCGCGGCTTCCTGGCGGACGCGCGCTTCACCTACAAGCAGACCTATTACAACAATCTGACGGAGACGACCGGCGGCAACCTGAACAGCTGGGGGGTCGGCGGACAGATCGGCTTCGAGTACTGACCGCGCGCGCGTCGGCGCGCCGGTGACCCCGGACGCCCTTTCCGCCGACGGCGGGAGGGGCGTCGCTTTTTGTGGGCGTGCTATCGTTTTCGGCGAAGAGCCGCCCCGTGCATTCCGGAAGCCAGGGACCCGTTCCCGCGCGCCGCCTGTCGGTGGTCGCCTCCCCGACCGAGACGGATCCGGTCTGCGGCATGACCGTGACGCCCGAGGCGCCCGAGCGCGCCAGCTTCGAAGGACGAACCTACTATTTCTGCTGCGACGGCTGCCGGACGCAGTTCGAGCAGGATCCCCGCGCGTTCCTCGGGGCAGGCCCCGGCCGTCCGGGGACGACGGCCGCGCCGGCGGACGGCTGGACCTGCCCGATGCACCCGGAGATCGTGCGGGAAAGGCCCGGCGACTGTCCGCTCTGTGGGATGGCGCTCGAGCCGCGCGGGCCGGCGGCGGCTTCGGAGGAGACCCCAGAGCTCGCCGACATGACACGGCGATTTTGGGTCTGCGCGCTGCTGGCCGCGCCGGTGGTGGCGCTGGCGATGGGCAAGGTCGCAGGGCCGTGGGTCCCCTGGCTGCAGGCGATCCTGGCGGGCGTCGTCGTTCTGTGGGGCGGGCAGATCTTCTTCGCGCGCGCGCTGGCGTCGCTCACGAACCGGCGCTGGAACATGTTCACACTGATCGGCCTCGGCGTCGGCGTCGCTTACGGCTACAGCCTGGTGGTGCTGGCCTTTCCCGATCTCCTGCCGACGCTGGTGCGCGACAAGAAAGGGGAGGTCGGTCTCTACTTCGAGTCGGCGGCGGCGATCGTCACGCTGGTGCTGCTGGGACAGGTGCTGGAGCTGCGCGCGCGCCAGCGCACGGGAGCGGCGATCCGCGCGCTCCTCGACCTGACGCCGAAGCGCGCGCTGCGAATCCGGCCCGACGGCGGCGACGAGGAGATCGGCACTCGCCGCGCTCCGCGTCGGGGACCGGCTGCGTGTGCGCCCGGGCGAGAAGATCCCGGTCGACGGGACCGTCCTCGAGGGGGAGAGCGCCGTCGACGAATCGATGATCACCGGCGAGCCGATCCCGGTGGCGAAGGGGCCGGGCGACCGGCTGGTCGGCGCCACGCTGAACGGAACGGGCGCGCTCACGATGCGGGCCGAGCGGGTGGGGCAGGGCACGGTGCTGGCCCAGATCGTCCGGATGGTCGGCGAGGCCCAGCGCAGCCGGGCGCCCGATCCAGCGGCTGGCCGACGTCGTCTCCGGCGTCTTCGTCCCGGCAGTGGTCGGCGCGGCGGTCGTTGCCTTCGCCGCCTGGGCGCTGGTAGGGCCGGCGCCGCGTCTGCCCCACGCGCTCGTCGCCGCGATTTCCGTCCTGATCATCGCCTGCCCCTGCGCGCTGGGGCTGGCGACGCCGATGTCGATCATCGTCGCGACCGGGCGGGCGGCCGCGGCGGGCGTGCTGTTCAAGAACGCCGAGGCGCTGGAAGGCTTGCACCAGGTCGACACGATGGTGATCGACAAGACCGGCACGCTGACCGCGGGGAGGCCGGAGCTGGTGGCGGTCGTGACGACGGCGCGCCGAGGACGAGCGGTCGTTGCTGCGGCTCGCGGCCTCGCTGGAGCGGGCCAGCGAGCACCCGCTGGCGGCGGCGATCGTGCGGGGGGCCGCCGGGCGCGGGCGTGACGCCCGGTGAAGCGACCGGGCGTCGAGGCGCTCGCCGGGCGCGGGCTGCGCGGTCGCGTCGATGGGCGCGCCGTCGCGCTGGGGAACGCGCGCCTGCTCGACGAGCTGGGCGTCGAGCCGGGCGCCGCCGCGGCGCGTGCCGACGAGCTTCGCGCCGCTGGACAGACGGTCGCCTTCGTCGTCACGATGGCCGCGTGGTGGGGATCCTGGGGCTGGCGGATCCGATCAAGCCGGCGGCCGCGGAGGTGATCGCGGCGCTGCGGGCCGAGGGCCTGCGGACGGTGATGCTGACCGGCGACAGCCGCGCGACGGCCGAGGCGGTCGGTCGGGCGGTCGGCGTCGACGCGGTCGAGCGCCGAGGTGCTTCCGGCTGACAAGGCGGCGGCGGTCGCGCGGCTGCAGGCCGCCGGGCACCGGGTGGCGATGGCCGGCGACGGGATCAACGACGCGCCGGCGCTGGCCCGCGCCGACGTGGGCATCGCGATGGGGACCGGCACCGACGTGGCGCTGGAGAGCGCGGGGGTGACGCTCCTGGGGGGCGATCTCGGGGGCCTCTTGCGCGCGCGCCGCGTCTCGCGCGCGACGCTCGCCAACATCAAGCAGAACCTGTTCTTCGCGTTTCTCTACAACGCGCTCGGCGTGCCGCTCGCGGCGGGCGCGCTCTACCCGCTTCTGCGCCTGCAGTTGACCCCGGAGCTCGCGGCGGCGGCGATGGCGCTCTCGTCGGTCTCCGTCGTCGGCAACGCGCTCAGGCTGCGCGCCCTGCGCGTCTGAAGCGGTCAGTCGGGGATCACGTAGGTGATCGTGTAGTCCCATTCGACGGCGGTTGCCTTGCCGTTGATCTCGCCGGCCTTGAAGCGACAGCGAAGAACGCTCTTGGCCGCCGCCGCCCCCAGGCCGTAACCCGGATCCTTGATCACCCGCGCGTGGTGGACGCGACCGCCGCTGTCGATGATTATCCTGAGTTTGACGCTCCCCTCGAAGCCGATGTCGCGCGCCTCCTTGGGGTACTCGTTCGCGGGGATCGTGCAGTCGACCGGCTCCGGCTGCACCGTCAGCGCGGCCGCGTGCGCGAGCGGGCCGACGCCATCGGCCGCCGGCGCGGCGGCCTGCCGCCCCGAGGGCCTTCCGCCCAGGCTGTTCCCGACCGGCGCGGCGAACCCCCCGCCGGTGCTGGTCGACGACAGCGAGATCCCGAGGTGGACGGGCCCGGGCGCCGCGGGCGCGCTGGTCGGCGGCGGCGTCTCGGGCGGCGGCGTCTCGGGTGGCGGCTCCGCCGTCGGTGGGGGCGGCGCCTTCATCGCGATCCGCCGCGCGGGTCGCATCTTGATCGGCTCGGCCGGCTTGGGGGGCTCGGGCGTCGGCGGCTTGGGCTCGACCGGGCGCGGCTTCACCGTCTCGACGATCTGTACGTCGACCCGCTCGGAGCGGTTGGCGCGCGCGGGCAGCGACCAGGCCCAGGCGAAGATCCCCAGGTGCGCGGCCGCCGACAGCGCGTAGCCCGCGGTCGGGGAGAACCGCCTCATCGCTCCTTTTCGATGTTGATGGCGAACTTCGAGACACCCTCGCCCTTGATGAGGTCGAGGATGTGCACCACCGAGCCGTGCAGCGCGTTCTTGTCGGCGCTGATGATCACGCGCGTGTCCTGATCCTTGGCCACCGCGGCGCGCGCGGCATCGCGCAGGCCTGTCTCGTCGAGCTTCTTGCCGTCGAGGTAGATGATCGTTCTCCTTCGTGAGGATCACCGCCATCGTCGTGCCGGTCGACTCGCCCGCGTTCGCGGCGCGCGGCAGATCGACGTGGATCGACTGGCGGACGATGTACGTGGCGGTGACCATGAAGATGATGAGGAGCACCAGCGTGATGTCGACCAGCGGCGTGACGTTGATGCCGCTGATCATCCCGCCTTCTCGTCGCCGTCCTGGTCGCCGTCGGAGACCGAGGCCATCTAGGCCGCCTCCCCCTTGACGACGACGTCGCGTCCGCGCAGGCGCGCCTCGAGCAGATCGCCGAAGTAGAGGGCGCGCTGCGAGGCGCGGCGCAGGGCGCGCTGGAAGATGTTGTAGGCCACGACGGCGGGCAGCGCGACGAGCAGACCGACCGCCGTGGCGATCAGCGCCTCGGAGATCCCGCTCATCACCGAGCTGGCGCCGGCGGCGCTGGGGTTCTTGGCCAGATCGCCGAACGCGCGGATGATCCCCAGCACCGTGCCGAAGAGACCGATGAACGGCGCGTTGTTGCCCAGCGTGGCGAGAAACGCCAGCCGCGATTCGTACTCGAGCCGTGACTTCTTGATCGCGGCGTCGACCACCTTGGCCACGCTGTCGGCGCCGTGGTCGGCCTGATCCAGCGCCGCGCGCACGACCTCGGCCTCGATCCCCGCGCGATCGGCGACCGCCGCGCGCGCCTTGGCCAGGCTGCCGCCGAGGAGCCATCCGGCGAGCGCGTCGCGGTCCGGCAGCCGCCGCCCGAGATAGAAGGCGCCGCGCTCGATCATGATGCCGACGGAGATCACCGACAGCGCGATGAGCAGCCAGAGCACCCAGGCCGCGCCCAGGTTCACGATGGCCAGAAGCTTTTGAACGATCATCATTCGTCTAGGTCCCTTTCGGTTCGGTCAGGTCATTGGAAATCTTGCGCGATCCAGTCCTCGCCGTCCCGTCCGTCGCGCACGACGCCGTAGAGCGTGAACGGACCCGACGGGCGCGTGAAGCCGGTGAAGGTGCGGGTCATCGCGCTGGGCGTGCCGCCGTTGCTCGGGCCGCTGAACCCGGCCAGCGTGCCGCCGGTCGTATACCAGATCACCGACGGATACTCCGGGGTCCCTACGCCGTAGGCGTTGACCTCCGGTCCGTCGAGGTCGCAGTTGTAGAAGATCTGCCCGGTCGGGTCCGTGTTGAGGCAGACGGTCTGGGGGCCGGCGGGGAATGGGACGGCCCCCGTGCAGAGATTCCTCTGGCAGGTGCCGCCCACGCCCGCCGTCGCGCAGTCGGCGTCCGCCATGCAGAGACGTGCCGAGGAGCTGCCCGTTGCAGAGGTCGACGCCCGACGGCATGACCAGGCTGTTGGCCGTGGGGTTGGCGTTCCGCACGTAGAACTGCAGCGTGGGGTCGGTCGGGGCGTACATCGCCGATCTCTTTCCAGGGCGAGAGGCGGAAGTTCTTGGCGGCGGTGAAAGTCTGCCCGCCGGCCTGGGCGATGACCAGGAGGGGATCTCCATGTAGATGCCGCACTCGGCGTTGACGTGGTTCTGGGCTTGCGTGATGAGCCCCTGCAGCGGCATCTTGATCACGTCATCGTCGGGGACGGTGTATTGGATGTCGGTCCCGGTGCCGAGCAGGATGACACGCCGGTCGAGGGATCGGGGACGATCTTGGTCGGATCGCGCAGATCCGGCGGGTAGGTACAGGGCGAGACCTGCCCCGGGACGGGAAGGCAGGCAAGCCAGGTGACGGTCAGCGCCGGATCGCCCGTCGGGTTGGCCACCAGGGCCGAGAACTCGACCGTGTCCCCTGCATCGGCGTCGGCCCAGTTGAGCTGGTCGTTCGCGTCGTTGGTGATGACGTGCGCCTTCACGCCGAGGATGCGCAGGCTGTTCACGATCTGATCGTTGCGGTCGAACCCCGACTCGCAGCGCCGCCGAGGCCAGCGCCGCCGAAGCGCGAGCATCGGCAACAGGAATCGGCCGCGGCGGTGTTCTGCGCGCTTCAAAACTCGGCCCTCAGCCCCGATGCGTGGGGAAGATTGGCAGCCCGGTCAGCGTGGCGTAGCCCTGGCAATTGTAGTTCGGGAAGATCGCCTCCGGGTTCTGCCGGTTGGTGACGTTTTGGACGTCGAGGTAACCGGTGAAGATCCACTTGTCGTAAGACCCAGCGGCGGTCGACGCGCACGTCGGCCTGGAAGAACGCCGGCACCCGCGCGGTGTCGGGATTCGCCCGGGATGCAGACGTAGCTGCCGTTGTTGGCGTTGAAGATGCCGTTGACGAACGGCGTGAAGGGGTCGCCGCTGGTGTAGCGCAGGCGCGTCCCGAACGTCCAGTTGTGCTCGGTCTGGTACGAGGCGATGACGGTCAGGATGTGCGTCTGGTCGAACTCGTAGAGCCGCCAGTTCGGGTAGCCGTACTCGGTCGGATCGTCGCGCCGCTCGGCGCGCGACAGCGAGTAGGCGACCCAGCCGTAGAGGCCGCGCATGAGCTGACGCCGCAGCAGAAGCTCGATCCCGTACGCGCGCCCGAGGCCGTTGTTCGACAGGTAGAGCGGAGCTCCCATCGGCGTTCGCCGCGGCGGTCTCCGCCTCCAGCGCGTACATGTATTTATAGTAGGCGGTCATCTCGAGGTCGGCCTCGAACGGCAGTTTTCTGTCGAACCCGATGCTGTACTGCTGCGACCGCTGGTAGGTGAGGTTCGGGTTTCCGAACAGCGCGGGGATCAGGTCCTGCGGCTGCGGCGCCTCGGAGTAGAGGCCCGCGCCGGCCTTCAGCACGGTCTCGGGATTGACGGTGAAGAAGGCGGAGATGCGCGGATCGAACCACCAGGAGTGCCCGTTCTGGATGTCGGAGCTCGCGTCGAAGCGGAGGCCGGGCTGGATGCGCAGGCGCGGCAGCGGCACCCAGCTGGCGGTGGCGAACAGCGCGGGCTGCGCCCAGTTGGTGCTGGCGCTGGTGTTCTTCGAGGGGTTGGCGTTGAGGCCCGCCCATGCCGAACGCGCTCTGGCTCTGCGCGACCGAGAAGGTCGGCAGGTCGATGTTGTAGGTCAGGTGGCGCAGCGACGAATCGGTCCCCATCTCCAGCGAGAACTTGTCGGACGGGCGGTAGACGAGCGTGTCGCGCAGGCTGGCGGTCCAGAGCTGCCCCTCGAGCTTCAGCGCGTTCACGATCTGGTTCGTCGTCTCGGTGTAGCCGAACGAGAGGATGGCGTCGTTGCGCCAATCGTGCGCCGAAGCCGCGCTGCCAGCGGGCGGCCAGCCGGTGGAACTGTACCTCGGTGTCGAACGAGATCACGCGCGCGGTGTTGGAGTCGAGGATGTCGAGCTTGTCCTGCGAGCCGTAGGCGAAGAGCTGCCCGGTGCCGCCCCAGGAGCGAGTGCACGTACTTGGCCTGGTAGTCGTAGAAGACGGGCGCGACGGTCAGGCCCTGCGGCACGACCTCCTTGAGCACCTCGTCGACCCAGCTGCGCCGCACCGAGAGCAGGAAGCTGCCGTTGCCGACCGGGCCCTCGACCATCGCGGCGCCGTCGTAGAGATCGACGTGGCCGGCGCCGTGCCACTCGTGCTTCGGATCGCGGGTGCGGATCTCGACGGTGCCGCCCATCGCGTTGCCGTAGTTGGCGGCGAAGTTGCCCGGGTAGAAGTCGAGCCCCGAGATGATGTCCGAGTTGACCACCGCGGTGAGCGCACCGAAGTGGAAGATGAGCGGGATCTCGACGCCGTCGAGGTAGACCTTGGTGTCCTGCGGCGCCGACCCGCGCACGATGAGCAGGCCCAGCCCGAACGGCGCGCGCGCCACGCCCGGCAGATCCTGCAGCACCTTGAGCACGTCGCCCTGCGTGCCGGGGACGGTGTTGATCTCCTGCATGCTGACCTCGTGGACGGCGACCTCCTTCCGCTCGCGTGCGCCGCGGACGACGGACTCGAACGCGCCGTAGCGCTTCCGGTTCATCCGGTACTCGACCTCCTTCACCTTCCCGGCCTCGATGATCTCGTCGATCGTCAGCGGGTGGTGCGACGAGGAGACGATGTGGATCTTGACCGGCCCGACCGGCAGCCCGCGCAGCGCGAAACGCCCGTCGGTGTCGGTCTCGGCGGTCGGCAGGTCCGCCGCCTCGACGCTGGCGCCGACGACCGGGTCGCGCGTGCCGCGCTCGATGATCCGGCCGAGCAGGGAGACCGGCTTCTCGGTCGGCGGGGGGGGCGGTGGCGCCTGCTTGATGACGAACTCGTAGCGGTACTCGATCTCGACGGCGGCCGGCTTGCCGTCGATCTCGGCGGGCGAGAACTGGAACTGCTTGACCGCCGCCACCGCGGCGGGCGCGAAGCCGGGATGCGGCCCGGGATCGACGACCTTGATCGCGCCGACCGCGCCCTTCTCGTCGATCACGATCGACAGCGTGACCGCGCCGGTGATCCCGGCGGCCTCGGCGTCGGGCGGGTAGGCGGCAGCGACGAAATGCGTGAGCGCCGGCGGCTTGACCGCGGGCGCGCCGCCGTCGCCCGCGGGTGCCGGTGCGGGCGCGGCGGCGGCCGCCGCATCGACGCCGCCGTCGAGCGGGGGCTGGGCCTGGACCTGGAGCGCCGCCAGGAAGAGCGCGGCTGGAAGCGAGGCCACCAGCATCAGGGCCCCGTCGACACTTGATCGCGACGGATGGTTAGGAGAGCCGTGGCGGGGAGGGGAGCCATCGTCGAGGACAATGGACTACCTCGCGGAGCGTCGCGATGCCAAGGGCCAAGCGCACTTGGCGCATGGGACAATGCTGTTACTTCCTTTTCCCGGGCCGGTCGGTGCGGTATAAATGTCGCCCTTACTGCCCGCCTGGCGCGCGAACCTGCGCGGCCACCCCCAGTTACAAAGGAGCGGTCCATGACTCGGCACGCATATCTTCGCCTTCGGCTCACCTCGTTTTCGCCCCTGGTCGTCTTGGCAGCCGCCAGCCTCCTGTCGTGCGCATCGCCCGGGAGCACGGGCGGCGGGTCGGGCGGGAGCAATGGCAGCGGCGGCAACAACAGCAGCGGCGGCAGCAACGGCAGCGGCGGCAGCAACAGCAGCGGCGGCAGCAACGGCAGCGGCGGCAGCAGCAGCAGCGGCGGCAGCAACGGCTCGGGCGGCAGCGTCTCGTCCGGCGGCAGCAATGGCTCGGGCGGCAGCACGGCCAAGGGCGGCAGCAACGGCTCGGGTGGCAGCCCGTCGTCGGGTGGCAGCGTCGGCTCTGGCGGCAGCTCGTCGTCGGGTGGCAGCAGTGGCTCTGGCGGCAGCTCGTCGTCCGGCGGCAGCGTCGGCAGCGGTGGCAGCTCGTCGTCGGGCGGCAGTGTCGGCTCTGGCGGCAGCAGCTCCAGCGGCGATCCGCCCGGTTACTACCGCACCAGCGAATGGAACGTGAACAGTGTCGACTGGCACGGCTGCGTCTGGACCGGTATCGACAGCACCGTCTCCGGGAGCACGACGAGCATCACGCCCCAGGACTTCACGGCCAAGTCCCCGAACGGTGGCCCGTACGAAGTCAGCGGGAGCGTCTTCAACGACTACAACGCGGTCTCGCTCTTGGGATTCAACCTGAACGAGGCTACGACGGGGAGCAGCACGCAGTGCAAATACAACCCCGCCGCAGCGACCCAGGCCGGTCCGCCGACGGCGACGATTCCCAGCTCCGCGACCGGCATCGCCGTGAACTGGAGCGCGAAGGTCGCGCCGCCCACGTCGTTCCGCATCCAGATTCAGGCGCCCGATGGCGCAACCAACGCGGCCGATCGCTGGTGCGCGACGATCACCGATGCGCAGGGCCCGAGCTTCATCCCGTTCTCGAGTTTCTACCCGCAGTGCTGGAATGTGGGCGTGTCGGGCATGAGCCCCGGCACCGCGTACGCGGGCCAAGCCATCGACGCCGTGGTGTTCCTCGTCCCCGGCACGATGTCCATGAAGGCACCCTTCGACTTCACGATCGTCGGCTTCGCCCCCGGCACCAGCAAGAGCGACGCGCCCGGTGGCGCAGCGGCTTGCGGGACCATCACGGGGACGCTCGGCTCATCGACCGCAGGGATGACCGCGTCCTACGCCCGCGCGGCGGTGACCGGGACGGACTGCAAGGAATACATCATCCAGAACAACAACTGGGGCAATCCCACCGGGTCGACCCAGCTCATCAACTACACGGGCAGCAGCTTCACGGTCCAGAGCAGCAGTGGGTCGGGCAGCAGCGCTCCCGCATCGTTCCCGTCCACTTACATAGGCGCGAACGGCAACATCGCCAACGGCACCTACAACACCTGGTCCGACAGCGGCCTGCCAAAACAGATCAGCGCCATGCAGAGCGCGATGACCAACTTCACTTGGTCGGGTGGTTCATCCGGGGGAGATTTCAACGCGACCTACGACGTCTGGTTCGCGAAATCTCCGCCGACCGCCGGTGCCTACAACGACGGCATCTCCGGCTTCCTCATGGTCTGGCTCTACAAGCCGGGCAGCAGGCAGCCAATCGGTTCGAGCGTGCGTACAGCGAGCATCGCGGGCCACACCTGGAACGTGTGGGTCGGTCCCCGAGGTAACACCTCGACGGGTACGGACCCCGCTTCGCGGCCGGTCATCTCCTACGTTGCGCAGGACTCGCCGGTCTCCAGCCTCTCGTTCAACCTGAAGGACTTCATTAGCGACGCCGTCAGCCACGCAGACACCAACAACGGCGTCACCGGACCGTTCTCCAGCAGCTGGTATCTGACCGACGTCTTCGCCGGCTTCGAGATCTGGAGCGGCAGCGCCGCGACCAACCTGAAGAGCACCGGCTTCAGCTGCGTGGTCAAGTAGCGTTCGAGACAGCCGCGTGTCGGCTGTCAGGTCTGAGGATCAGCCCAGTTGAAGTCGTAGCGTAGGTACAGCTCGTCGCCGACGCGCTCCATCGACGCGAGCGTCGGGTCGGGGATCTGGTCGGGGCTGAAGCCGGCGCCGTCGGCGACGGTGGGGGCGTGGGCGCCGCCGAGGATGCGCGGGACCAGGGTCAGGTAGAGGGCGTCGACGGCGCGGGCGGCGAAGAACTGGGCGCAGAGGGCACCACCGCCTTCGCAGAGCAGGGTGTGAATGCCGCGGGCGGTGAGCCAGGTCAAGAGGTCGGGGATGGGGACGCGCTCATCGCCCAGCTGGACCAGCTCGGCAACGGCGCCGAGGCCGGCGCGGGTTTCGGCGGGCATCGTGGCGGCGTGGACGACGATCGACGGGCCGCCGAGCGCGGGATCGAACATGCGCTGGTCGGGCGCGATCCCCACGCCGCTGGTCGTGACGACGATGCGCGTGGGCTCGGGGGCGCCACCTGAGCGGCGGTCCGCGCGCTGGGCCGCGGGGATGGCCAGATCGGGGTTGTCGGCGCGCAGGTTGGAGGCGCCGATCAGGATCGCGTCGACGTTGGAGCGCAAGGACAGCATGCGGCGGAAGTCCTCGCGGTGGCGCGACATCATGAACTTCCCCTGGCGTAGATCAGGGGCGGGGTTGATTTTGCCGTCGACGGACGAGGCGAAGTTGATCAGCACGCGCGGTCTGTGCGCCGTCGGGCTCATCGGAACGCCACCACGACGGCCGCCAGGATGAGGGCGAACGACAGCAAGTAGCGCGGCTGAACGCCCTCGCCGAGCCAGAGCGCGGCGAACAGCATGAACACCACCAGTGTGATCGCCTCCTGCATCACCTTGAGCTGGTAAGCGGAAAGCGCGCGGTAGCCGATCCGGTTGGCCGGCACCTGCAGGGTGTACTCGAAGAAGGCGATCCCCCAGCTCGCCAGGATGGCGATGATGAGCGGCGCCTTCTTGAAGCGCAGGTGTCCGTACCAGGCGGCGGTCATGAAGGTGTTCGACAGCACCAGGAGGCCGGCGGCCTTGAAACGATCGTCGAGCGGCATGGCACGCAGTCTATGCGACCTCCGTTCCGCGGGCCCAAGGCCCGAGAGCGGTCAATCTTCATGGCCGATCCGGTCGCGTAGCGCGAACAGGATGGGCAAGACCAGCTTGTCGCGGGCACGTCCGGCCGCGGCCTTGACGGAGATCAGAGTGTCGAGATCGAGGACTCGAATCTCGGACAGTCCGTCGCTCAGCACCGTCGTGTGCGGGAGCAGATCCTCGTAGTCCCGACCGTCGTGCAGGACGCACAGCGGATCGAGCGGCCCGAGGGCGGTAGAGAGATTGAGCTGTCCGCGTCCGGCGAGCAGGTCGGCCGACGGTCGCAGGTCGCGACCCCGCAGAGTGGCGTCGAGCTTCGTGAGCAGATCCGCGAGCCGGCGGACATTGTCAGGCGTGCGCCGATGAACGATGTCGAGGTCCTGGGTAGTGATCGGCGCGCCGTGCAACACCGCAGCGGCTCCCCCCACCACAATGAACTCCACCCCGGCTCCGAGCAGGGCCTGGACGAGCGCGTCGAGGTCAGCGCGGGCGGGATGAGACATGCCTGAACTTCCCGAGCGCGCGGGCGGCATTGCTGCAGGCGCGCAGGCGCTCGCGGGGGGAGAGGCTCAAGGCCCAATCGAGCAGGGTCCCGTCGACCTCCCGGGCCGCTGCTTCCAGCAGCAAGGCGTCGATCGGTTCCGTCCGAGAAGGGCTCGGACGATCGGAGACCGATTGCTTGGGGCCGCCGTCCATGCTCCCGAAGATGCCACAGCGAAACCTGCCACGACAGCGAAAGCAACCTGTGACCGCCAGTGTCGCGCTGATCACCACCCCGGCGATGGCTGTGAGCGGCGTGCAAGCTACCTTCACCGGGCCGTGAACGGAACCATGTCCTGTCAACCAAACGGGACCGCGACCCTGTGCACGTGGCCCGCCGCGACCCCTGTGATGGCAGGGGCCTACCAGACGACGACCACTCAGGTTGAAGGTCACAATACCTCCGCCGACATGCGGCTGTACGCTGGCATCTATCGAGCCATCCACCGTGGCGCTCAGCTCTACTGACGCGGGTACGGATTAGGGCTCGATCGTTCCTCGCAAAGCGGCTCGCGGCTCCTTTCGGTTTTCTTATTCGGCGTGGATTCGCGTATTCTGCCGCGACATGGCGCGCCGCAGATCGTTGTCGAGGCTTTCGTCGGGTCTCATCGTGTTCGTTTCGATGCTCGGGTTGACGTCCGCCGCGTCCGCGGCGACGAACATCACCGGCGGGAACGTGGGAGGCCAGTTCTGGACGGCGTCGGGAAGCCCGTACGTCATCTCCGGGGACATCACGGTTCAGACCGGTACGACGCTGACGATCCAGAACGGGGTGGACGTCCAGTTCAAGGGGAGCGACGGCGCGAACACCGGCATCGACTTGGCTCGAATCGAGCTCACGGTCAACGGCAAGCTGGTGGTGAACGGTTTCTCGGGCTCGCCGGTCACGTTCGAAATTCAGAACGGCTCGGTCGGGAACTGGCACGGCATCGTGGTCAATGCCACCGCGTTCGGCTTCGATGTGACCGGCCTCGTCCTGCAGGACGCGCAGTCGGCCATCTCCAGCTCGATGACGGACGCCACGCTCACCGTCACGGGATCGACCATCGCGAACATCTCCCACGACGGCGTGGATCTCCTGGCGGGGGCGCTGGCGCTCGACCGCGTCTACATCGAGGCCTTCGGCGGCGCTGCGGTCTATATCGGGGGGGCCGCGGGCGACGCGCTGACCGCGGACGTCGTCAACAGCATCTTCGTGCAAAGCGGTTGGGGCCTCGACGTGGACTCGTCCGCCAAGGTGACGGCGACGCTCACCAACTGCACGCTCGATTCGAACACCAACGGCGTCATCATCAACAACGCGGCGTCCGGCTCCTCCCTCGCCATCAAGAACTCGATCCTCAGCAACAACACGGACGACGGCGTGGTGGATCAGTCGGGCGGCAACGCCGCGGTCACGATCACGTACTCGGATCTCTGGATGAACAGCGCGGCCACGGGCAGCGTCGCCCCGGGAACGGGCTGCATCGCGGCCGACCCGCACTTCTTCAGCAGCGTCGACTACGACCTGGTCCCGCCGAGTCCCTGCATCAACGCGGGCACGGCGACCGGCGCGCCTGACCACGACTACGTGGGGGTCTCGCGGCCGCAAGGCTCCGGCTTCGACATCGGCGCGCTCGAGTACGTCGCCACCGGTGGGGCCGGCGGAGCGGGCGGGGCAGGGGGCGCGAGCACGACGGGCACCGCGGGCACGAGCGGAGCCGCGGGCAGTACCAGCGCAGGCGGCCACGCCGGCAGCGGCGCCGCGGGCGCGACGGGCGCCGCGGGTACGACGGGCGCCGCGGGCGCGACGGGCGCCGCGGGTGCCGGCGGAGCCGCGGGCAGCACCAGCGCGGGCGGTCACGCCGGCAGCGGCGCCGCGGGCGCGACGGGCGCCGCGGGTACGGGCGCCGCGGGTACGGGCGGCGCCGCGGGTACGAGCGGAGCCGCGGGCAGCACCAGCGCGGGCGGGCACGCCGGCAGCGGAGCCGCCGGAACAGGCGGCGGTGGTGGCGCTGCCGGTGCAGGCAATTCAGGCGGCGCGATCGGGGCTGCTGGCGCGAGCGGCGCGGCCGGCACGAGCGGCGGCGCGGGCACCACGGGCGCAGCGGGAGCCGCGGGTACGACGGGCGCCGGGGGCGCTGCAGGCAAGACCGGCAGCGGTGGGACGACGGGTAGCGGCGGGACGACGACGACCGCCACCGGCGGCAAAGGCGGCAGCGCGGGCCCGACCGGTACGGGCGGCACCGCCGGCTCTGCCGGAACAAGCGGCGGCGGATGCGGCTGCGCCACCGGTGGCGAGCCCGCCGGCGCGGCGCTGCTGTTCATGGTTCCCGCACTGTGGCTGGCGCGGCGCCGCCGTCGGGCCGGTTGTTAGCGGGCGCCTGATGCTCGGGAGTCGCATCGCTGGGTTCTGGTCCGCGTGCCTGGCGGGGGTGTTCTGCGTGGCCGCTGTCGATCTGGGCGGCTGCGGCAGCAGCGGCGCAGGCGGCCGCGGTGGCAGCGGCGGGGGGGCAGGGAGCAGCGGCAATGGCGGCAACGGCGGCGCGGCCGGAAGCGGACAGGGCGGGACGAATGGCGCCGGCGGCCTGGGCGGCGCATCTGACGCCGGCACCGACCGGGTAACGGGGTCGGGGGGCGGCGGCGGAGGAGCCGTCGCCTGCGATACCGCCGGGCCGAGCTCGTTTCAGACCGCGGTCACCTACGCCGTGGCTGGGGCGCCCGATACGATGGCAGTCGCCGATCTCAACGGCGATGGGCGGCCCGACCTGGTGGTGGGTAATGGGTCCGTCTATACGGTGAGCGTGCTCCTCGGGAACGGCGACGGCACCTTCCAGACGGCGGTGCCCTACCCGGTGACGGGAGCACCCCTTTCGATCGCGGTGGGCGACCTCGACGGAGACGGAAAGCTGGATGTCGCGGCCGCGCTCAGCGACACGAGCTTGGTGGCGGTGCTGCCGGGCGGAGGGGACGGCACCCTGCTGGCCGCCATCACCTATGTGGTCGGCACGTACGCCGACGGGGTCGCCATGGGCGATTTCAACGGCGACGCGCGGATGGATCTGGCGGTGTCGAACTACTTCAACGACAACGTGAGCGTTCTGATGGGGAATGCCGCCGGCACTTTCGAGACGGCGGTCAACTACGACGTGGGCCAGAAACCGCAGGCCGTGACGACCGGTGACTTCAACGGTGACGGCCAATCTGACGTCGTCGTGGCGAACGGGGGCAGCACCACCGTGGCTTGGCTTCGCTCCAACACCAGCGGGACTTTGTCCGCGGCCTTAACCTCCTCGGTCGGGTTCAGCCCGTGGGCGCTGACGACCGGTGATTTCAACGGAGATGGAAAGATCGATCTGGCGGTGGCCAACGCCGCCGACGACAGCGTCTCCGTGCTCCTGCAGGCCAGCGGCGGGGGGCTGCCGACGGCGACGGCCCCCTCCTACCCGGTCGAACGCGCCCCGTCCGGCCTCGCGGTCGGCGACATCAACGGCGACGGACGGACCAATCTGGTGGTCGCGAACCGCACCTCTGGCACGCTCAGCGTCCTGCTCGCCAACGCCAACGGCACCTTTCGCGCGGCGGCGAGCCACCCGGTGGGAGGGTTCCCGTCGGGCGTCGCGACCGGGGATTTCAATGGCGACGGGAAGGTCGACATCGCGGTGACGAGCGAGCGCGACTCCAACGTGAGTGTCCTCATTAACCTCTGCCCCCTTTAGCGGCAACGCGCCGCGCGCTCCATCGACGTCCTCGCGCGCGGTCGATCCGGAACGCGGGGTCTCGTCAGGCGGCCCCGCTTCCTCCGCCGGGCGGCCAATCCGTCGCGTCTTGCCGCCGGTCGTCTGGCCGGCGGAAGACCGCCTCTCGCTCGTGCGATTTTTGGCAGCTACGAGCGGCACAGACCAGAAGAGACGGATGGCGACGGACGAGACGCGCGTGATACATAGGGCCCGCAATGGCGGGAGGCAGAACTCGATCGGTCGCTTGTTCCGCCTATCCCCAGTGATATCGAGGACGTCGTGACTTCACTACAGCTATGGGAGGTTCGAGATGGATTTTTCGAGGGTTAGGAGAAGTGTCGTAGGCGGGATGTTGGTGTTGTGGGCTGCCGGCGCGGCCTCGGGCTGCGCGCCCGATTCAGCCGACGACGGGGACGTCACCACCGTCACCGTGGCGCTCACCACCGTCCCGACCGGCGTGCAATGCGTTCGCCTCGTCGCCACACCAACCTCCGGCTCGGCGACCACCAAGACCTTCACCGTCGCTGCGGGCTCGTCGTCGGCCAGCCTGCAGATTGGCCCGTTCACGCCGGGGAACTACACGCTGTCCGGCGACGCGTTCAACGTGGCCTGCACCAGCATCAGCGGTGTGGCGCCGTGGACCGCGGATTCGGTGCCGGTGACCGTACGGACCGGCCAGGCGGCCACGGTGACCATGACCTTCCGTAAGGAAAACCCGGTCACGGTGAACGTCAACTTCGTCAACAACGTGCTCGGTCTGTCGATGAGCTTCATGAACGGCTTCGTCGTCACCGACAGTGGCATCCTTCAGACGGGCGTCATCCCCGGAACGGTCTCGTACACGCGGGCCAACTTCGCGGCCTTCGACTCGAGCTCGATCCCGGGCAACGCCGTCGCGTCCATCGCCGCCTCCAACAACGCCGTGTGCGCCATCCGCGTCGATGGCACGATCTGGTGCTGGGGGTCGAACCCGTACGGCGAGACCGGTCCCGGCATCGCGCTCGGCGGCTCCTCGTCGACGCCGGTGCAGCTCACCGCCCTGGGCGGAGCCACCCAGATCGCCGCCGGTGCCAATCATTTCTGCGCCGTCGCGTCGAACGTCCTTTGGTGCTGGGGCCGCAACGAATCGGGCGAGCTCGGCAACAACACCACCGCCAACAGCACCAATCCGGTGAGGGTCCAGAACATCGTGCCCGTGCGGAGCTTGTCCCTGGGCTTCTCGTCGTCTTATGCCGTGAGCACCAGCGGAACGCTCTTCGCCTGGGGGAGCAACGCCTCGGGTCAGCTCGGAGACGGCACGTTCGTGAACCGGTTGATCGCAACCTCGATGCTGGAGAGCGTTGGCGTGATATCGGTTGCCGGCGGCGGCAACCACGCCTGCGATCAGCGCGCCGATGGGAGCGTCCACTGCTGGGGTCAGAACTTCAGCGGCCAACTCGGCAACGGGACGACGTCAGCCAGCTCGGCCACCCCGGTGGTGGTGAGCGGTCTGACGGCGAAGCAGCTCGTGGCCTCGTACTCCAGCAATTGCGCTCTGACCACTTCGGGCCTGACGCAGTGCTGGGGCTCGAACCGCTACGGAGCGGTCGGAGACTCGACCGCGGTGGATTGGACCACCCCCGTCTCGGTCAGCCTTGGCTCCGTCTCACTCACCACGCTGGTCGGTTCGAGCACCATCGACACCAACTGCGGCCTCTCGACCACCACGGACGTGTGGTGCTGGGGCGAAGACAATGCGGGCAACCTTGGCGACGGCACGATGAATTCCCAGTTCGCGCCCGTCCGCGCCGTGCTGCAGTAAAGCGCGCCGTCCACGCGCGGCGGCCCGACGGCCGCCGCGTCCTGGACGACGTCATTGGGGTCCCGGGTGCCCATGCCCGTTTGAGCAGTCTGCCGGCGGGCGACCTACTTCGGGTCTCCTCGTCAGGCGGCCCGTTTCTTCCGCCGGGCAGCCAAGCCGCCGCGTCTTGCCGCTGGTCGTCTGGCCGGCGGTTCGAAGCTGATATTGAGGGTGAGCCCGAGCGCCGAAGCGGCGCGCTGGAGAGAATCGAGCGTGACTCCGGTGCGCGTCGGATCCAGCAGGCGGTAGACCGCCTCTCGGCTCGTGCGCATGCGCCTCGCCATCTCGGACGGTGAGATCTTCTTGGCCTTCATGGCCTGCTTGATGTCGTGCGCGAGGACCTTCTTCTGTACGCCGGCACGGTGCTCGTGAAGCTCCCCGAGCTCGTCGAAGAGCTCCTCCAGCTCGTCCCACGGTGGTCCGATTTTCATGTGCCCTCCTTCATTCGACGCTGGGCTAGCGCGATGTCCGCCGGCGGCGTCTTCAATCTCGGACCGGTGCCACGCCGGTCCGCGTTCGATAGAACCGGAGCCGGAGGCGGCGTGGCGTCAACCCGCCTTCGCTCACTGCAAGAGTGTACTATTAATAGGACACTTAGGCCAGGGCGCGCGGGCGAAAAGAGGGACACAGAAACTACGTTAACAGAGTACACTGTTAACGTAGTATTTTGACCGTGGTCGAAGTTGTCGCCGAGCGAATCTGGGAGCAGTCCGACGCGAAAGGGGAAGCAAATGAAGACTCACCGCTGGGAAGACATTCGGCACAAGAGGACGCCCGAGCGCGAGGCGGCGGTTGAGCGGCTTCGTGACGAGATGGTCGAGCAGGTCACGCTCCGGCGGCTTCGGGACCTCCTCGGGCTCACCCAGGTCGAGCTAGCGGCTCGGATGGAAGCATCGCAGGCGCAGCTCTCGGCGATCGAGAAACGGGACGACCGGCTCGTTTCGACGATGCGGAAGTACGTCGAAGCGCTCGGCGGCAAGCTCCGCCTGCAGGCGGTGTTCGAGGGCGGCAAGGTCCTCGAGATCTCTGAGTAGCCGCCCTTAAATTCTGGGGTGAGTGACGGGGATTGAACCCGCAACATCCAGAGCCACAGTCTGGCGCTCTACCAATTGAGCTACACCCACCAGGTGTATCGATATTCAGTTTTTCAATGCGTCACCGCGGTTGTCGCGGCGGCGCGCCCGGCAGGAGTCGAACCTGCGACCCTCGGCTTAGAAGGCCGATGCTCTATCCAGTTGAGCTACGGGCGCATGCTTATGCTTCGGGAGTTTACCCGTCAAGCGCGATTCATTCGACCTCTTGCAGCTCGCGCGCCGAGAGCCCCAGGAGATAGAGGATGGCGTCGAGGCCGGCGCCGGAGATGCTGGTGTCGGCGTGCTCGCGCAGCTTGGCCTTGGCGTGGAAGGCGATCCCCAGCCCGGCGCGCTCCAGCATGAGGGCGTCGTTGGCGCCGTCACCGACGGCGATCACCTGATCGAGCAGCACCCCCTCGGCCTGGGCGATCGTCTCCAGGAGCTCCGCCTTGCGCTGCGCGTTGACGATCGGCCCGACGACCCGGCCGGTCAGCTTGCCGCCCGCGACCTCCAGGTTGTTCGAGTAGGCGTAGTCGACGCCCAGCCGGCGCTTGAGCGCCTCGGCGGCGCGCGAGAAGCCGCCGCTGATGACCGCGATCTTGTAGCCGAGGCGCTTGAGCACGCGAACCAACGTCTCGGCCCCTTCGGTCAGCGGCAGGTCGGCGGCGATCTGGTCGAGCACCTTGACGTCGAGGCCGGCGAGCAGGGCGACGCGCTGGCGCAGCGACTCGTCGTAGTCCATCTCGCCCTGCATGGCGCGCTCGGTGATGCGGGAGACCTCGGGGCCGACGCCGGCGGCGCGCGCCAGCTCGTCGATCACCTCGATGCGGATCAGCGTCGAGTCCATGTCGAGGACGACCAACCGCTTCGAGCGCCGGAAGAGGCTCTCCGGCTGCAGCGAGACGTCGAAGCCGGTGCTGGTCGCGACATTGAGCAAGGTCCGTTTGAGCACCTCGCTGTCGCGGTCGGGCGGCAGCAGAGCGTGAATCTCGACGGAGGCGAGCGTGTTCTCCGACAGGCGGCCGATCTTCTCGATGTTGGCCCCCTCGGCTGCCAGCGCCGTGGCGATGGCGTGCAGGTGGGGGGCGCCCAGTGTCGGGCCGATGGCGGTGATGACGTAGCGCCGCCCCTCGGGCTCGGGCGCCGGCGTCGCGTCGGCGGGGACCGGCTTGAAGTCGAGCTCCATCTCGAGCTGCTTGGCGGTGAACAGCAGCTCCTTGAGCACGTCGCGGGTCTCGGGGACGCCGATCAGCAGGCAGAGGGTCAGCTGCCCCTGCACCACCACCTGCTCGATGTCGTGCAGGGTGGCGCCCTGCTGCGACAGGATGCCGGTCAGGGTGGCGGTGACGCCGGTTCGGTCTGGGCCAGTGACGGTGACGAGGACGCGGTCGGATACCAAAGCGGCGGCAGCATAGCAGGATACTCAGGATATACTGCGCGCATGGCCCACCCGGATGACAGCGGCGACGACGCCGGCAAGGTGGTCAAGACCGACGACGACTGGCGCGCGTCGCTCACGCCCGCGGCGTACGAGGTGCTGCGGCGCAAGGGAACCGAGCGCGCCTTCTCGGGCGCGTACTGGAAGTCGCACGACGCCGCCGCCTACCTCTGTGCCGGTTGCGGTGCCGAGCTCTTCTCCTCGGACGCCAAGTTCGATTCGGGGACCGGGTGGCCCAGCTTCACCGCGCCGGTGGGCGCTGCCGCCGTTGCCACCGAGACCGACAGCAGCCACGGCATGCTTCGCACCGAGGTCACCTGCCGCCGCTGCGGCGGGCACCTCGGCCACCTGTTCGACGACGGCCCGGCGCCGACCGGCCAGCGCTACTGCATCAACTCGGTCTCGCTCAAGGCGAAGCCGAAGTAGCGAGGCCGCCTGCTAGGCGCCGGCCGCTTCGGCGGCCTCGACGAACAGCGATGGGTCGGCGACGAACTGGTCGTGGCAGGCCTGCGAGCAAAAGTAGTAGACCGTGCCGTGGTGATCGACCGCGCCGGCCGCGTCCACTCGCTTGAGCTCGCGACCGCAGACCGGGTCGACCGCGCTGGCCATCTCGATCTCCTCCCGGTCGCCGAAGCTGACGCGGCCGTTGTCCAACGATTCCGTCACGCGGGTCATCTCGCCCAACGTGATCACGCGCGATCGAATGTCCACTGGCCAGGCCTCAGCCGCCGGCTATATTCCACGCATGAGCCACGAGGGATACCACGAGCCGGCCGACCTTCTGCCAGAGGCGACCAAGGACTTTCACCGCGCGATCGTGTCGTTGATGGAGGAGCTGGAGGCGATCGACTGGTACCAGCAGCGCGCCGACGCCACGAAGGACGAGGCGTTGCGGGCCATCATGCTGCACAACCGCAACGAGGAGGCTGAGCACGCGATGATGACGCTCGAGTGGCTGCGCCGCCGCGACCCCAAGATCGACGACGTGACCCGGACCTACCTCTTCGCGCAAGGGGAGATCACCAAGATCGAGGAAGCCAAAAAGGCGGCCCAGGCCGCCGGACAGATGGCCGGGAACGGCGGCGGCGCCAACTCTGGGGGCTCGCCCGCCTCGCTTGGCATCGGAAGCCTGAGGAGCCTCTGATGGCCCGGGATCTGCTGAAGCGCGACCTGGCGCCGATCACGCCCGACGCGCTCGACGCCGTCGACGCCGAGGCGGCGCGCGTCCTCAAGTTGAACCTGGCGGCGCGCCGCCTGGTCGACTTCAAGGGGCCGTACGGCTGGCAGCTGGCGGCCGTCAACACGGGCCGCGTCGACCCCTGCGCGGGCGGCGGCTCCGACGTCGAGCTCGGCATCCGCAGAGCGCAGCCGCTCGTCGAGCTGCGGGTTCCGATGCGCGTCGCGCTCGCCGAGCTCGACGCCGTGGCGCGCGGGGCGACCGATCCCGATCTCGCCGCGGTGGTCGCCGCCGCCGAGAAGGCGGCGCACGCCGAGGACGCGGCGGTCTTCAACGGCCTCGCCGCCGCCGGCATCAAGGGCATCATCCCCGCCAGCCCGCACGCGCCGCAGAAGCTGCCGGCCGACGTGCGCGAGCTGCCGGGCGCCATCCTCGCGGCGCGCGAAACGCTCCGCCAGGCGGGGGTGAGCGGTCCGTACGCGCTGGTCCTCGCGGCGCCGATCCACGCGCAGGTGCTGGCCGCTGCCGAGGACGGCTATCCGCTGGCAAAGCGGATCACGCAGCAGGTCCTCGACGGTCCGCTCGTGCGCGCCTCGGCGATCGAGGGGGGCGTGTTGCTTTCGCTCCGCGGGGGCGACTACGAGCTGCACGTCGGGCAGGATCTTTCGGTCGGCTACAGCTGGCACGACGGCCAGTTCGTCGAGCTCTATCTGACGGAGTCGTTCACCTTCCGGACGCTGGAGCCGGCGGCGGCGGTGGCACTGCGCCGCTGAGCCTCTCCTTCAGCACCTGCGGGATGCGCGACACCTTGCCGCGCGCGTCGATGCAGGCATGCACCGTGTGCCCGGAGGCCAGCTCCTCGCCGTCGGGCAATCGGCGGATCTGGTAGACGAAGCGCGCCGTCGCGCCGGTCACCTCGGGGACGGCGGCGAGGATCGCCAGCTCGTCGTCGTAGCGCGCCGGCCGCCGGTAGCGGACGACAGCCTCCACGACCGGCAGCATGAGCCCGTGCGCCTCCTCGAACGCGCGGTAGGGCGCGCCGATCCGCCGGAGGAACTCGTTGCGCGCGATCTCGAAGTAGCGGAGGTAGTTGCCGTAATAGACCATCCCCATCTGATCGGTGTCGCCGTAGATGACGCGGACGCGGGCGACCTCGCTAAGCTCTGCCGTGCTCGACATCTCCCGACGTTAACGCGGATACCGGAACGACGCTTTTTTCCCCTCCGCAGCGGCCCCTACGACTAGGATGCCGGCCATGCCCCCCTCCATTCCGATGACCGGCGGCGCCGCCGCTCCGGCGCTCGAGACCGAGACCGCGACGCCCGGGTACAAGAACCCGTTCCTCTGGGTTCCATCGAGCTACCTGGTGATGGGGCTCATCTACATCGCGGTCGGTACCCTCGCGAACATCATGTTCCGCAACATGGGGATGGAGAACGACAAGGCGGCGTTCTGGTCGTCGATGCTCGGCTTCCCTTACACCTTCAAGTTCCTCTGGGCGCCCGCCCTGGAGCTCTACAAGACGAAGAAGTTCTTCGTCGTCCTCATGCAGTTCGCCATCTCGCTGGCGCTGGTGGGCGTGGCGGTCGGGTTGCGCGTGCCGGGCGGCGGTTGGACCGGGCCGGTGCTGATGCTGATGGCGATCACCGCCATCCTCGGGGCGACGCAGGACATCGGGACCGACGGCGTCTACGTGACCACGCTGTCGCCCAAGGAGCAGGCCAAGTACCTCGGCTTTCAGAGCATGTGCTGGAACGGCGGCGCGCTCTTGGCCAAGGGGCCCTTCCTCAGCGTCAGCGGGCTGCTCGAAAAGAGCACCGGGAGCTACGCGAGCGCCTGGATGATCGTCATGCTGGCGATGGGCGGGTTCGTTTTTCTTGGAGGGCTCTGGCACAGCCGGATCCTGCCGCCCGGCGCAAAGGCGCTCGACGCCCCCAAGAGCTTCGGCGACGCGATGGGGACGTTCAAGCACGCGCTGGTCACGTTCTTCCAGAAGAAGGACATCGTCCGCCTGATCGCCTTCGCCTTTCTCTATCGCTTCGCCTACGGCCTCCTGGACAAGATGGGGCCGCTGTTCCTGATCGACAGCCGCGCCAGCCACGGGCTCGGGCTCTCGAACCAGGCCGTGGCCACCGCCTACGGGACCTTCGGGACAGGCGCGTTCATTGTCGGGTCGCTGGTCGGCGGCTGGATCGTGTCGAAGGCGGGGCTGAAGAAGACGCTGCTCTTGCTCTGTATCTGCATCAACGTTCCCAACACGACGTTCCTCTTCCTCAGCCAGACGATGCCGACCAACATGGCGCTCATCACCGTCATCATCACCATCGAGCAGCTCGGCTGGGGGATTGGCGCGGTCGGCCACATGATCTACATGATGCAGCAGATCGCTCCCGGGCCTTACAAGACGGCGCACTACACCTTCGCCACCGCGCTCATGGGCGCCTGCATGATGACGACCGGCGCGGTGAGCGGCTACGTCGAGAAGGCGGTCGGCTACCAGTGGTTCTTCATCATCGTGCTGCTGGCGGCGGCCCCGTCGCTGCTGGCCACGATCATGGCGCCGTTCCACAACCCCGACGTCACCAAGCAGAAGGCCGAAGCGACGGCGTAAGCCGCGCCCAGGCGACGCCTAAGGCGACGCCTAGGCACGGAACGTCCCGACGATCACCAGGCGGCACTGGCCGCCGATCCGGACGCGGTCGCCGTCGAGCGCGCAGGAGAGCTCGCCCCCGCGGCGGCTCACCTGCCTCGCGCGGAGGCGCGTCTTCCCCAGCCGTTCGGCCCAGTAGGGGGTGAGCGTGCAGTGGGCCGAGCCGGTGACCGGGTCCTCGGGGATGCCGGCCGCGGGGGCGAAGAACCGCGAGACGAAGTCCGACGGGGGTACCTCGTCGGCGCCGGCGGCGGTCACGCACACGCCCGTCCCGAGCGCGGCCACCGCCGCGAGATCCGGCGCGGCCGCGTGCACCGCCGCCGCGCTCGGCAGCTCGGCGTAGTAGGCCACCTTGCCGCGGACCACCGCGCGCGGCTCGACGCCGATGGCGCGCGCCACCCGGGACCTCGTCTCGGCGTCGACCGGCGCCGGCCGCGACACGGGGAAATCGAGCACCAGCTCCCCGCCGTCGCCGCGCTCCACCGAAAGGAGACCGCTGCGGGTCTGGAAGGTCACCCTGGAGCGGCCGGAACCGAGCTCGTTCAGCAGCACGAAGCCCGCCGCCAGCGTCGCGTGGCCGCAGATGTCGACCTCCACCGTCGGGGTGAACCAGCGCAGGCCGAGAACCTCCCGCTGCGCTCCGCCGCCGACGTCGACGAAGGCCGTCTCCGACAGGTTGTTCTCGGAGGCGATCGCTTGCAGCACGTCGTCCGGCAGCGGCGCCTCGATCAGGCAGACGGCGGCCGGGTTTCCGGCGAACGGGCGATCGGTGAAGGCGTCGACCTGGTAGAGCGGCAGATTCGGCATGCCGCTGAGCTTAGCCGACGGCTGAGCTCCCGGCCGGAGCGCCAGCGCCGGGCGGGCGGCGCGCGGCTACCAGAGATCCAAGTCGCGGAAGCCGTGGCCGGGCGGCGGTGGCGGCGGCGGAGTCGGCTTCGAGCCGGAGGTCCCGCCGGTGCCCGACGACGACCCGCTGGTCCCGCCGGTGCTGGAGGTCCCGCCCGTCGAGCCGGTGCCGTTCTGGCGCCAGACGGTGACCGGGTTGTTCCAGCCGGCGCAAGCCTTGAAGCCATCGGGCGCGTAAGGGTTGTCGGCCTGCGCGCAGCTGGTGCTGCACTGGGCGTACTGGCCCCCGAGCGGATCGGTGTAAGGCGGGTCCGTCTGGACCGACCCGAGGCGGCCGGCCGGCGGGTTGACCTTTACCTGCGGACCGGCGCAGTAGTACATTGCCAGGGTGTTCTGCCCGACGCCGTGCGCGTTCGGCGTGAAGATGTTGCCGAAGAAGCTGGCTTCCTCGTTCGGATAGGTCGGATCGAGGCCCCACCCGACGGCGCTGTTCGGCGACACCATCCAGAGCGGGATGTGGACGCCGGCCGTGTTCACGTGGGCCAGCATGCAGGCCGACACGTTCTCCTGGCAGGTCGTGCCGCAGGCGCCGTTCTGCCATTCGGGTGCCATGCCGAGCAGACCGCTGAACGTGTAGCTGACGCCGTTCTGATCTTGCTTGACGATGGAGGCGCCCGCCGGCAGCGCGCAACGAACCAGATACGCGATCTGCGTTCTCCCGAGCGTCGTCGTCATGAGGCCGGTCGTGGAGCTGAGGCCGTTGGCGGTGCCGAGGCCGTTGGCGGTGCCGAGGCCGTTGGCGGTGCCGAGGCCGTTGGCGGTGCCGAGGCCGTTGGCGGTGCCGAGACCGTTGGCGGTGCCGAGGCCGTTGGCGGTGCCGAGACCGTTGACGGTCGTCAGGCCGTTGATCGTCGCCAGGTCGGCGGTGACCGCAGTTGTCCCTACATCATCCTCGCCCATCTCGCCGCACCCGATCAGGGAGACGGCCAGCGATGTGCCGACGCACAGGGAGAGCCACTTTGAGTCCCATCGTCCGGTTGCAGCAGTCATGCACTTAGATATGACTGCAATAGGTATGCTAGTTCACAAAATTATCTGGCCGTAAGGATATCCGTTATTTGGCCGACCGGCCCCAGGGCGGGGCGGCGCCCTTGTTGACGGCGAGGCGTCAGAACCGTTGTCCGCGCCACAACAAGTTGCCGGGCGGACGGGCAGTTACGCGCCCGCCGCAGGGGGGCTGCGAAAACGCGCGACCAGACGACAGGCTCCCGGCTCTAAATGGGGGAAAGAGGTCCGCGACTTCACTTCTCCCGCGCTGGGGGCTGCGGTATAAAACGCGCTTACCGCCCGCTCGGCGCGCGACCCGTTCGCGGCCACCCCCAGCCACAAAGGAGCAGGTCCATGACTCGGCACGCATATCTTCGACTTCGCTTTGCCTCCCCTTCGAACCTGGTCGTGCTCGCCGTCGCCGGCGTGCTCTCCTGCGCGGCGCCCGCAACGGTCGGCGGGGGCTCGGGCGGCAGCAACGGCAGCGGCGGTAGCAACGGCAGCGGCGGCTCCAACGGCAGCGGCGGTAGCAACGGCAGCGGCGGCAGCAACGGCAGCGGCGGCTCCAACGGCAGCGGCGGCTCCAGCAGCAGTGGCGGCTCCAACGGTTCGGGCGGCAGTGTCTCGTCGGGCGGCTCCACCGGGACCGGCGGCGCGAAGGGCGGCAGCACGGGCTCGGGTGGCAACACGTCGAGCGGTGGCAGCACCGGCACCGGCGGCAGCACGGCGAGCGGCGGCAGCACCGGCACGGGCGGCAGCACGGCGAGCGGCGGCAGCACCGGCACGGGCGGCAGCACGGCGACCGGCGGCTCGACCGGCGCCGGGGGGACCCGCCCCTCGGGCTGCCCCGCAAACGCCGACACCATCTCGGATTTCGAAGAGGGAACGACCGGCATCGTCACGCCGCAGGGCGGACGCACCGGCTGGTGGTACGTGTTCTCGGACGCGACCAACAACGGCGGCATGTCTCCGGCGGCGAACTCGACCGGCCCGATCACCACCACGATGCTCGCGTCGGGCGATCCCAACTCCGCCACCTGCGACAAGTGGGACCTGGAGGCCAAGACGACCGCCTCCCACACCACCTGGGGCGCCGGGTTCGGCACGTCGCTCAACCAGGTGATGCCGCCGCCGACCAGCACGACGGCCAAGACCAAGAACCCCTACGACGTGAGCGCGTACAACGGGATCAGCTTCAACATCAAGTCGGGCTCGGGCACCGCGCCGCCCATCTGGTTCGAGATCGCGACGCTCAACAACCAGCCGCAGCCGGACGGATCGATCCACACCTCGGACGGCACCGCCAGCGGCACCGCGAGCGCGCCCAGCAGCAACGGAACCGACGAGTACAACACCCGCGGAATGCTGATCAAGAACATCGGCACCAGCTGGACGAAGGTCTACGTGCCGTTCGGGACCCTCGGGCCCCGTTACCTGCCGGCTCCAAGCACGTGCGCGAACACCGCCGTCAAGTGCGAGGCACCTCCCTTCAAGGCGACCGACGTCCTGGGCCTGCAGTTTGCCGGCTACACCCAGTTCGGGACGAACGCCGGGACCTTCGACGTGATCGTCGACGACGTGGCCCTCTACAAGGGGACCAATGGTCTGGCGTCGTTCACCGCAGGGATGCTCCCCAAGGACGGCGCGTCGCTCGGTTCCTGCAAGAAGCCGACGGGGGCCACCATGGACCAACTGACGAACATGTACGCCAACTGGAAGGCGACCTTCGTGACCGGCTCGGGCAGCTCGACCCGCGTGCAGCGTCCCGAGAACGCCAACGACACGGTCTCCGAGGGCATCGCCTACGGGATGCTGATCGCCGTCAACATGAACGACAAGACGCTGTTCGACGCCCTCTGGTCGTACGAGCAGGGTCACAAGGCGACCGGCAACCTCATGACCTGGTGTATCGACGGCGGCAGCGGCGGCATGGGCAGCCAGTGCTCGGCGTCGGGCGGCTCCGCGACCGACGCGGACGAGGACATGGCGTTCGCCATGCTGGTGGCGGCCAAGCAGTGGGGCGGCACCTACCAGTCGACCGCGACGGGACTCATCACCGACATCTGGAACAACGACATCGACAAGTCGTCGATGCTGCCGACGGGCGGGAGCAACTTCGGCAACAGCACCTCCAGCCAGCCGACCAACCCGTCGTACTTCGCGCCGGCCTACTACCGGGCGTTCGCCACCGTGGACTCGGGCCACGCCTGGGGAACGGTGGCGTCGAACTGCTACACGGCGATCTCGAAGGTGGCGAACGGCTCGACCGGTCTCGTCCCGGCCTGGTGCAGCAGCAACTGCGGCTCGGCCGGCGGCGGTAGCTACACGGACAACGGCGCCTATCAGTACGACGCGCACCGTGTGCCGTGGCGGCTCGGCATCGACGCCTGCTGGAATGGGACCACCTCGGGGAACACGGTCCTTTCAAACAACGCCAAGTTCTTCCAGGGGATCGCCACGCCCTCGAGCGGCGGCGGCGGCGTCGGGCGCATCGAGGACATCTACCTGCTGAGCGGAACGGTAAACGGCGACGCCGGACCGAACTCCATGTCGGCGGTCGGGACCGCGGGCGTCGGCGCCATGGCCGTCGGCAATTCTTTCGCGAGCACGGCCTACCAGTTCATTCTCGACGGGTCGTACTCGCCCGCCTCGACCATTCCCGACACGAGCGGCAGGGTCTCCTACTCGTACTTCAACGCGACGGTCGGCCTCATGAGCGCGCTCACGATGAGCGGCAACTTCAACCACCCGTAGCTCGGGCTGCCTGTCGGACGGGCGTATACTGGTCGAGCGCACCGGACCTCACCCAACGAGGTCGGAGGGCTCGATGACCAGGCACGCGGCTTTCGGTCGGCTGGCGCGGGTGGCTTGCCTGGCGGCGCTGGCGGCCGCCTGCTCGGGGGGCTCTTCGACGGGGACTGGCGGCGCTCCGGGGAGCGGCGGCGCTCCGGGGACCGGCGGGGTTCCGGGGACCGGCGGTAACAGCGCTACGGGCGGCTCCGCCGGAGGGAGCGGGACGGGCGGCAGCGCCGGGGTTGGCGGGAAGGCGACGGGTGGCGCTGGCGGCGCGAAGGCGACCGGTGGGAGCGGCGGTGGCTCGGCGGGGGCTGGCGGTCAGGCGGGAGCAGGGAGCGGCGGGCAGGCCGGCGGCAGCGGCGGGCAGGCGGGCAAGGGGACCGGCGGCGGCAGCGGCGGGCAGGCGGGCAAGGGGACCGGCGGCGGCGGACGGGCCGGCGCCGGAGGGGGCGCGGCCGGGGGCGCCGCGGGTGGCAGCGCGACGGCGGGGTCGTGCGTGTTCCCGGCCAGCTCGACGATCTGTCAGGACATCTCGGGCGCGGCCGTCGACGGCGAGTCGACGGCGATCATGAGCGCGCTCGACGCGTCGGGGTGGGGGAGCGGCCTCGGGATCGACGTCTCGTTCACCATCCTCACCGCCGACGCGAGCGTCGCACGGCGCGCGTTCACCTCCAGCGGCGACGAGCCGGACTGCGACACGGCGCCGATCCCCGTGCCGCCGGGTGGAAACATCGAGGGGAACCCGGACTACCACTGCGCCGACGGCGGCGACTGCCACCTCCTGGTCTATCAAGGGACGCGCCTCTACGAGCTCTATCAGGCCGACATCTCCGGCGGTGCGGCGACGGGCGGGACCTTCAAGGGGAGCTGCGAGGTGGTCTGGGATCTGACCCACGACTACTGGCAGCCGATGACGCCGCCGACCTTCAGCCGCGGCGACCACTGCAACGGCGCCGACGCCGCCGACCTGCCGATGGCGGCGCTGATCTTGACCAGCGCCGACGTCACCTCCGGCCAGATCAACCACGCGCTCCGCTTCACGATGCCCAACCCGCTCATTCAGGAGAGTGTCTACGTCCACCCCGCCACGCACATCGGCGGACCCTCGGGCGTCGGCCCGACGTTCCTGCCGTACGGCGCGCGCCTGCGCCTGCGCGGCGACTACGATCTGAGCCAGCTGCCGAGCAACGCGGCCCGCACCGTCGCGCGCGCTCTCCAGAAGTACGGCATGTTCATGGCCGACGGAGGCAGCCTGTTCCTGAGCGCCACCGTCGACGTTCAGGACGTGATCGCGACGTCGTCGCTGCGCGGCCTCAAGGCGACCGACTTCCAGATGGTCGACGGCGGCCCGCGCTACACCTGGAGCGACTACCAGTGCCAGCGCACCCCCGTCACCAACTGACGGGCGTACTTGTTGGTCAGTAGGGCATGCCGGGGACCGGCATGCCGGTCAGCTTGAAGACGCCCTTGCTGGGGTTGCTCCCCCCGAAGGTCCCCTGCGCCGTGATGTAAAGGGTCGTGTGGGTGGTCCCACCAAACGCGAGGTTGGTCAGCTGTCCACCGCCAGGGACACCCGTGATCGTCGTGATGTGGGTGCCCGCCGCGGTCGGGCTGGGATGGGCGCTACCGAAGCCCACCACGTCGATGTCCTTGGTGTTCACGCGCACGACATAGAGATCTCCTGCACAGTCGATCGCCATTCCATCCGTGTTGTTGTTGTTCAAGTTGGCGCCATCGATAGCCGTTGCGGTGGTGGCGATCGTTCCGTCCATGTTGACCGCGTAGGCGTTCACGCCGCTTCCTGATCCGACGTAGAGCGTCTTCTCGTCGAGCGATAGCGTGATGCCGTTCGGGCCGTTCACCGAGCTGAGAATTTCCGTCGCGGTCGGCGGCGATTTCGGCGGGACCATGTAGACGCCTGTGTTGGGTTGGGTCGGGCTCGACGTCTGGAAGGTGGGGTCAGTGAAGTAGATCGTGCCGTCGCTGCGGATGGTCAGGTCGTTGGGCGAGTTGAACCGCTTGGCGGGAGTGCCGAACGAATCGATGAGCGTCGTCTTCACCCCGCCAGGCACCGTGAAACTGACGATGCCGCCGACGCCGTGATTCGCCGTGACGAGATTGCCGCTCGAATCGACCGCCATACCATTCGACCCCGAATCGCCGCCGCCGCCCGACGAGGGATAGAACTGGGTGACGGTGTCGCTCGAATCGATCTTCAGGATGCGTGACGGGGGCGGGTTGGGCGAGCCAAGCATCTCGGAGAAGTAGAGCGCGTTCCCGATCCAGACGGGACCCTCGACGTTGGTGAAGCCGTTGCCCTGATTGCCATCGAAGTTGTCCATGGGGGGCGCTCCGGCGATCCGGGTCGCCGCGCTACCGGCGGGGATCGCGCTGGCGGCCGGACTGCTCATGCCTGACGGGCAGGCGTACGGTGTGAACCCGCTCGTGCCGGCCGTGCCACCGCCGGTTCCGCTGCCGCCCGCGCCGCCGCCGGCGGTACCCCCGGCTCCCGAGCCCGCAACGCCGCCCGAACCGTTGCCGCCGGTGGCCGAGCCGCCCGATCCGTTGCCGCCGGTGGCCGATCCGCCCGAGCCCGTCACGCCGCCTGTGCTGACGTTGCCCCCGGCGCCGTTGCCGCCGCTGGCGCTGCCGCCCGAGCCGTTGCCGCCTGAACCGTTGCCGCCGGTGGCCGATCCGCCCGAGCCGTTGCCGCCCGAGCCCGTGGAGCCGCCGCTGCTGCTGCCGCCGGTCCCCTGGCCGCTACCGCCCGAGCCGCCGCTGCCGCCCCCCGCACAGGCCAGGAGAGCACAGGGAACGAGGGCGGCGAATAGACGAATCCCGGGGGAAGTAAGGGCCTTAATCATCCGGCAAATCTATCATGGGCGCGCCGGCGCCGGATCGACGCGAGGGCCTCTCCGGCGCCGAAATTTCGTGTTATGAGACAGGGCCTCGGTGCCGTGGCCAAGTGGTAAGGCAAGGGTCTGCAAAACCCTCATTCCCCGGTTCAAATCCGGGCGGCACCTCCACCTTTAAAACGAAAGTTTCCCGAGGACGCGGGGGCCGGCTGCGCCGGTGACGGCGGGGAGGTTGCCGGCCGCGCCGAAGAGGGTCTGGTTGGCGAGGACGGCGAAGGCGATCGCCTCCTTGGCCTCGGGGTCGACGCCCAGGGCCGAGAGGCTCTGCACCGGGATCGGCGCGAGCAGCTCGACCAGGTGGTGCATCAGGGTCGGGTTCAGCGCGCCGCCGCCCGAGACGTAGACCTCGTCGGGCATCGCGGGCAGCGCCTCGCGGTAGCTGCGGGCGATCGCCTCGGCGGAGAAGCGCGTCAGCGTCGCCAGGAGGTCGTCCTTGCGATCGTTGAACCGCGCCAGCAGCGGGTAGACGAACTCCTTGCCGAAGTCCTCGCGGCCGGTCGACTTGGGGGGCGGCTGCGTTAGGTAAGGGTGGCGGTGCAGCTCGGCCAGCAGGCCGGCGTCGACCCGGCCGCGCGCGGCGCGCAGGCCGTCGCGGTCGAAGGCCTCGGCGCCGTCGGAGGCGGCGCGCGCGACGGTGTCGAGCGGCATGTTGCCGGGGCCGTTGTCGAAGGCGACCAGGTCGGACAGCTGCTCGCCGATCAGCGTGACGTTGGCGATGCCGCCGATGTTCTGCAGCGCGCGCTTGCGGCCGGCGGCGTGAAACAGCAGGTGATCGGCCAGCGGGACCAGCGGCGCACCCTCGCCGCCGGCGGCGACGTCGCGCACGCGGAAGTCGCTGATCACCGGGCAGCCCGTGCGCTCCGCGATGATGGCGGCCTCGCCGATCTGCATCGTGGCGCCGATCCGCCCGGCCGAGCGCGGGTGGTGGACGGCCGTCTGACCGTGCGAGCCGATGAGGTCGACGTCGGTGAGCGGTATGCCGGCCGCCGCGGCGACCGCCCGCGCCGCCTCGGCGAAGGCCTCGCCGAGGAGGACGTCGAGGTCGCAGAGCTCCGAGGCGCTGGCGTCGGCCAGGCGGAAGATCCGCTCGCGCAGCGGACGCGCGAAGGGCGTGGTCACGAAGGCGCGCGCCTCGAGCCGGGTGGTGTCGTCGACCCCCTCGATGGCGCAGAGGGCAGCGTCGGTCCCGTCGGCGCTGGTGCCGGAAAGGAGCCCGATCACCAGTCGCTGGCGGCGCGCGCGCGCGGCGTCGAGGCGCGCCAGCGGCGCACGCTCATGAGCAGCGGTCACGGCGCCTCGACGGGGACGCGGAGCGGCAGATCGCCGACGATCGCCCGCAGCGACCCCTTCTGCGCGACGATCAGCTCGCGGGCGCGCGCGGCCGAGACGCCCATGTGGTGCATGACCAGCGCGACCTTGGGGCGACCGCCCGCCTTCTCGATGAGCTTACGCGCGGTCGTCTCGTCGAGGTCGGCGAACGACCGCACGATCCGGATGGCGCGTGCCCACAGCTTGGCGTTGGTCGGGCGCACGTCGACCATCAGGCCGGCGTAGGTCTTCCCCAGCAGCACGAAGGCCGTGGTGGAGATGGCGTTGAGCGCGACCTTGGTCGCCGTCCCCGCCTTGAGCCGCGTCGAGCCGGCAATCACCTCGGGCCCTGTGTCGAGCGCGACGATGACGTCGGCCGCGACATCGCCGGTCGCAGAAACGGGGGCACAGGTGACGAAGATGGTCGCCGCCCGCCGGAAGCGCGCGTACTCGAGCGCCGCGCGCACGAACGGCGTCACGCCCGAGGCCGCCACGCCGCAGACGACGTCGGCCGGGCCGACGGCCGCGCGGCGCATCCGCTGCTCCGCCTCGCGCACATTGTCCTCGGCCCCTTCGATGGACTTCGTCAGCGCCGCGGGGCCGCCCGCCATGATGGCGACCACGCGCGACGGGGGCACGCCGAAGGTGGGGACGCACTCGACCGCGTCGAGAGTGCCGAGCCGACCCGAAGTTCCGGCGCCGACGTAGACCAGGCGGCCGCCCGCAGCAAGCTTGTCGGCCGCCAGGCGCGCCGCCCGGCCGATCTCCTCCGACTGACTGCGCGCCGCCGCGAGCGCCTTCGCCTCCTCGGCCAGCATCAACGCGGCGATGCCCTCGGGAGCCAGCGTGTCGAGCCTGGCCGAGCGCGGGTGCACCGCTTCGGTGGCAAGCCGCGCGAAGTCCGTTTGACGCTGGGGACCCTGAGAGGGTCCCCAGGCCCCTCCGCGAAGAGCCTCGCGCGGCTGAGCCGCGCTCGCTTCACGCGCTGCTGTTCGCCGAGTGCCGGGCACGGCGGTCATCTTACCGCGGGGACCGTGGCGGCGCGCGCGTCGACCAGCAGGTTAAGCCAGTCCCAGCACGGCGCGCATGTCGAAGAGCCCCGGGTCGCGACCGGCGACCCAGACGGCCGCGCGCACGGCGCCGACGGCGAAGGTGTCGCGCGTCGAGGCGCGGTGGGTGATCTCCAGCCGGTCCCCGTTTCCCAGAAAGAAGACGGTGTGGTCGCCAACCACGTCGCCGCCGCGGATGGTCTGCACGCCGATCTCGCTGGGCGCGCGCGGCCCGATGTCGCCGTGGCGCGCATAGCGGCCGGCGCTGGCCAGCTTGCGGCCGGTGGCGGTGGCCAGCGCCTCGGCCAGCGTGAGCGCCGTCCCCGACGGCGCGTCGTGCTTGGCCCGGTGATGCGCCTCGACGATCTCCAGGTCGTAGCCGGGGCCGAGCGCGCGGGCCGCGTCGGCGATCAGCTTGAGCATGACGTTGACGCCGACCGAGTAGTTCGCGGCGAAGACGATGGGGATCTTGAGCGCCGCGAAGTCGATCGCCGCGCGCGCGTGCGTGCCGAGGCCCGTCGTGCCGATGACCAGCGCCGCGCCGGCGGCGGTGGCGGCGAGGGTGACCGCCTCGGTGGCGCTGGCGGTCGTGAAGTCGATCCAGACGTCGGCGACGCCCTTCCCCGGCAGCGACGCGCCGATCGTGATGCCGGCGGCCTCGATGCCGGCGCGGAGACCGGCGTCGGCGTCGATCGCTGCGGCGCCCGCCCGTTCGGTGGCGGCGCTGAGCACCACCTCGGGCCCGGCCGCCTTGACCGCGCGGGTGAGCGCCCGGCCCATCCGTCCATCGGCGCCCAGCACGGCGATGCGGACAGGTTTCGGGTCGGGCATGACTAGAGGAGGCCGAGCTCTTTGAGCTGCGCCTGCAGCTTGTCGCGGTACTGCGCCGCCAGCGGGTAGAGCGGCGGCCGGATCTCCTCGGCGATCCGTCCCATCATCGCCAGCGCCGTCTTGACCGGGATCGGGTTGGCCTCGACGAACAGCCCCTCGCCGAGCGGCAAGAGCCGGTAGTGCAGCTCCCGCGCCTTCTTCCAGTCGCCGGCGGCCGCCGCGTCCCACATCGCGCTCATCTGCTTGGGAGCGACGTTGCTGACCACCGAGATGACCCCGCGCGCCCCGAGCGCGAACAGCGGGAACGCGGTGGCGTCGTCGCCGGAGAGCACCGCCACCTGGTCGTTCTTCGAGCCGAGCTGGGCCAAAACCTGAGACGCGCGCAGCGCCGAGCCGGTCGCCTCCTTGACGCCCACCACCTGGGGGAGCTGGGCGAGGCGCGCGATCGTCTCGGGGAGGAGATCGCAGGCCGTGCGGCCGGGGACGTTGTAGAGCACGCTCGGCAGCGGCGCCGCCTCGACGACCGTCTTGAAGTGGCGGTAGAGGTGCTCCTGCCCCGGCCGGTTGTAGTACGGGGTGACCAGCAAGAGACCGTCGGCGCCGACCTTCTTGGCGGCGACCGACATCTCGATCGTCTCGCGCGTCGAGTTGGAGCCGGTCCCAGCGATCACGGGGACGCGCTTCTTCGCCGCCTCGACCACCAGCTGGATGACCCGCAGGTGCTCTTCGTTGGTGAGCGTGGGCGACTCGCCCGTCGTGCCGACGGGAACGAGGCCGTCGACGCCGCTGGCGATCTGCTCGTCGACGAGGCGGCGCAGCGCCTCCTCGTCGACCGCGTCGCCGCGCAGGGGCGTCACGAGCGCGGTGATGACTCCGGTGAACATGAACGCGTTTTATCACAGTCGGAGACCCCGGGAGGGTCCCCGAACCCCCCGCGATGGGCTCCGCCGAGCAAGCTCGGCTCCGCCCACGCGATCACACCTCTCAGGCGATTCGGTCGGGGAACCGGACCAGCGGGACGAAGCTGCCTCCGCTGAGGTGACCGGCGGCGGCGCGGACGCCGCAGATGTTCGGCACCGCGAAGCTGGTGCGCCCGTGCGCGGCGGAGAGGGGGAGCGTGCGGGGGTCGGTCTCGATCCCGTCGGGGCCGCGCCGCAGCAGCAACACCTGAAGGGTGGGACCGGCCACGTCCGGCGGCAGCCGCCATTCGATCTCGACGTCCTCCGCGCGCGCGGTCACTCGTAGTCCGGGGACCTCGATGGGCGCGATGGCAGGATCGCGCGCCAGCTCGGAGATGCGCGTCTCGTAGCGCAGCCGGATGCCCGGCTCGTCGGCCACCTCGGCGAGGCGACGAAAGATCCCGATCGCCTGATCCGTGAGCCCCTGTCGAGCGCAGAGCTCCGCCATCGTCTCGGTGTCGAACACGATCAGGACAGTAGCGTACGAACGCGGGCTACGTCTTCATGGATTTGCTGGACCAGCGCGTCGATCGTGTCGAATCGCTGCTCGTCACGCAGGCGTTCCAGGATCTCGAGCCGCAGGCGACGGTCATAGAGGTCGGCGTCGAAGTCGAGCAGGTAGGCCTCGACGCTGACCGGCGCGTCGGGCCCGGTGAAGGTCGCGTTTCTTCCGATGCTGAGGGCGGCCGAGCGGACCGTGCCGGCCAGGGGGCCGTCGAGGATCCGGGCGCGCGCCGCGTAGATCCCCAGCTTCGGCAAAAGCTCCCCCTCGGAGACGACGTTCGCGGTGGGGAAGCCGAGCGTCCGCCCGCGCGCCGCGCCGCGTGCGACGCGCCCTTGCACTTCCACCGGCCGGCCGAGCAGGCGGGCGGCGGCGCCGACCTGGCCGGCCGCGCAGAGCTCCCGCACGCGCGTCGACGAGCAGGGGTGGCCGTCGATGCTGACCGGCGGAATCACCGCCACCCCCAGCCCCAGCTCGCTGCCGAGCGCGCCCAGCCGGGCGACGTTGCCGGCGCGGCCGCGGCCGAAGCTGAAGTCGTAGCCGACCACCAGATCGCCGGCGGCAAGATCCTGCGCCAGGACCCGGCGAACGAATTCGTCGGCTTCGATGGCCGCGAAGGCCCGGGTGAAGGGCTCGACCACCGCGACGTCGATTCCCGCCTCGGCGAGAAGCGCCAACCGGCGGTCGAGCGACATGATGAGCGGCGGCGCCTTCTGCGGGGCGAACAGTCGGGCCGGGTGGGGCGCGAAGGTCAGCACGGCCGACGGTCCGCCCCGGCGGGCGGCGCGCGCCCGTGCCTCGGCCAGCAGCGCCTGGTGCCCGAGGTGCACGCCGTCGAAGTTGCCGATCGCCACCGCCAGCGGGTGGAGCGTCGGGCGCCCGGGCGGCGGCGAAGGCGGCGGAGCCAGGGTAGATCTTCACGCCCCCCCGCCGGCGCGCGGAGCCAGCATCGCGCTCACCAGGTCGATGAGCGCCTCGAGCTCGAACGGCTTCTCCAGGATCTGTCCGTGCGTCACGCCGAGCGCGGCGCGGCGGTTGCGGGGCACCCCGGTCATGAGCGCGAGGGGCGTGTCCGGGAAGATGGCGCCGAGCTCGGCCGGGAGGCGCTCCGGGCCGCCGGAGCCCGCCACCATCAGATCGCTCAGCACGGCCGCGGGCCGGTTTCCCGGCGCCGCTCCAGTCGCGCGCGGCGCGCACGTCACGTACCAGCGCCGGCGCGTGGCCGGCCTCGCGCAGCACCTCGGCCACCAGGCCCGCGATGTGCGCATCGTCTTCGATGATCAGAATGACAGCGGCGGTCATCTTCTCCACGCGTTCGCGTCCGGTTGTGATTGACTTCTCACGTCGCGACAGAAAGAATAGCGGCCCGAGTTGAAGACGACACTCTCCTCGGCGTCAAGTTGCCTGACGAAGCGATTCTCGGGCAGTGGCAGGATACCTCTTCGTGCTACTGCTTCCGGCAGAGCGAAGGAGGCCGCATGACCGCGCCTGCGCGACAGACGACAAAGCAGACCAAGTTCATCTTCGTGACCGGCGGCGTGGTCTCGTCGCTGGGAAAGGGGCTGGCCTCGGCGTCGATCGGCAGCCTGCTGGAGACGCGCGGCCTCAAGCTGACGATCCAGAAGCTCGATCCGTACCTCAACGTGGATCCGGGGACGATGAACCCGATGCAGCACGGCGAGGTGTTCGTCACCGACGACGGCGCGGAGACCGATCTCGACCTCGGTCACTACGAGCGATTCATCTCGCAGCGGATGACCCGGCTCAACAACGCCACCAGCGGCCAGATCTATCAGACCGTCATCCAGAAGGAGCGGCGCGGCGAGTACCTCGGCGGGACCGTGCAGGTCATTCCGCACGT
This sequence comes from uncultured Pseudomonadota bacterium, assembly GCA_963725905.1. Classification (GTDB taxonomy): domain Bacteria; phylum Myxococcota_A; class Polyangia; order Fen-1088; family Fen-1088; genus JADGRB01. The sequence goes on from CAVSAG010000001.1 coordinate 412,558, forward strand.
CACCGACGAGATCAAGAGCCGGATCGTCGAGTGCGCGAAGGGGCAGGACGTGCTGATCGTCGAGGTCGGCGGCACCGTCGGCGACATCGAGTCGCTGCCGTTTCTGGAGGCGATCCGCCAGCTGCGGTTCGAGGTCGGCGCCACGAACGCGATCTCCGTGCACGTCACGCTGGTGCCGTACATCGGCGCCGCCGGCGAGATGAAGACCAAGCCGACGCAGCACTCGGTGATGAAGCTGCGCGAGATCGGCATCCAGCCCGAGATCCTGCTCTGTCGTTCGGAGCGGACCGATCGAGGCGCCGATGAAGAAGAAGATCGCGATGTTCACCAACGTCGCCGCCGACGCGGTCTTCTCCGCCGAGGACGTCAGCTGCATCTACGAGGTCCCCATCCGTTTCCACGAGGAGGGGGTCGACGACAAGATCGGCGAGCTGCTCAACATCTGGTCGCGCGCGCCGGAGCTCACCGGCTGGGAGCGCGTCGTGCACCGGCTCAAGAGCCCGCAGGCCGAGGTCGACATCGGCCTCGTCGGCAAGTACGTCGACCTCGTCGAGTCGTACAAGAGCCTCAACGAGGCGCTCATTCACGGCGGCATCGGCAACGAGTGCCGCGTGAACCTCCACCACATCGACTCGGAGGAGATCGAGAAGCGCGGCCCGGCGGCGCTGCTGGCGGAGATGGACGGCATCCTGGTCGCGCCGGGCTTCGGCAGCCGCGGCATCGAGGGCAAGATCGAGGCCGTTCGCTACGCGCGCGAGGAGCAGGTCCCGTTCTTCGGCATCTGCCTCGGCATGCAGGTGGCGGTGATCGAGTTCGCGCGCAACGTGAGCGGCCTCAAGGGGGCGAACTCGACCGAGTTCGATCCGAAGGCAGCATCCCGGTGGTCGACTTTCTGCCCGAGCAGCGGGACATCACCGAGAAGGGGGCGACCATGCGGCTCGGCGCCTACCCGTGCGTGCTGACGCAAGGGTCGAAGGCAGCGGCGGCCTACGGCGCGGCCGAGATCACCGAGCGGCACCGCCACCGCTACGAGGTGAACAACGATTACCGCGAGGCGCTCACCGGCCACGGCATGGTGATCTCGGGCCTCTCGCCCGACCAGCGGCTGGTCGAGATGATCGAGCTCCCCAGCCACCCGTACTTCGTCGGCTGTCAGTTCCACCCCGAGTTCAAGTCGCGGCCCCAGGCCCCGCACCCGCTCTTTCAATCGTTCGTCGCCGCCTCCCTGCGGGCCCGTCTGGGCGACCGCCGCCGCCGCTCGGCCGAAATCGGCGCCGCCGCCACCCCGTAGATAATCTGCCTTAATTCCAGGCGGTTACTTGCTCGACGCACCGCCGGGCGTGGCTGTGCGTGCGGGTGTGTGCAATTCGTGTACCACAAGTGCCATTGACGCTTGTCGGTCGCGACCTATAGGTGTAAAAACAAATCGAGACCTGCATGGCGATCGAGATCAAGCAGCACCTCAAGCTTCAGCAGCAGCTGGTGATGACTCCCCAGCTGCAGCAGGCGATCAAGCTGCTTCAGCTCTCCCGGATGGAGCTGGCCGACACGATCCGCGACGAGATGCTCGAGAACCCGATCCTCGAGGACGCCGTCGACACCGCGAGCGAGGAGCCGAAGACCGCCGAGGCGGCCGAGGGCGAGCGCCCGGACGTCGAGCACGTCGGCGAGACCGAGACGCCGGTCGTCGAGATCCGCGAGGACAAGATCGACACCACCGCCGAGGTCAAGGCCGACAGCAACTCCAACGACGCGGTCAACGACTTCGACTGGGAGGGGTACCTCGACAACCAGGCGGCTGCCGCGCCGATGCCGTCGTACAAGTCGAACAACGAGGATCTGCCGTCGCTCGAGTCGACGCTGACCCGCGGGACCTCGCTGTTCGATCACCTCGCGTGGCAGCTGAAGCTCTCGCCGTTCTCGCCACGAGCAGGACGAGATCGGGATGCCGATCATCGGCAACCTGACCCCGGACGGCTACCTCAAGGACCCGCTCGACGGAGCTGGCCGAGGAGGCGAGCGTCAGCCTGGAGGTCGCCGAGTCGGTGCTGAAGAAGGTCCAGGAGTTCGATCCGATCGGCGTCGGCGCGCGCTCGCTCGCCGAGTGCCTGCTGATCCAGGCTCGCCACATCGGCGCCGACGACGACCTGGTGGTCGAGATCATCAAGAGGCACCTCGCGAACCTCGAGAAGAAGAACTACCAGGCGATCGCCCGCGACCTGGGGCAGCCGCTCGAGGAGATCTACGAGGCGGCCAAGGTGATCAAGGAGTTCGACCCCAAGCCGGGGCGGCAGTACACCTCCGACGAGCCGAACTACATCACGCCCGACGTCTACGTCCACAAGGTCGGCGACAAGTACTTCGTCGTCGCCAACGACGACGGCCTGCCGAAGCTGAAGATCTCCGACTTCTACCGGAGCGCGCTCACCGGCGGGCCCAAGGCGCGCGACTACATCCAGGACAAGCTGCGCACCGCGCAGTGGCTGATCCGCTCGATCCAGCAGCGCCAGCGGACGATCATCAGGGTCACCGAGTCGATCCTGAAGTTCCAGCGCGAGTTCTTCGACAAGGGGATCGCGCACTTGAAGCCGCTGATCCTGCGCGACGTGGCCGAGGACATCGGGATGCACGAGTCGACGGTGTCGCGCGTGACGACCAACAAGTACGTCCACACGCCGCAGGGCATCTACGAGCTGAAGTTCTTCTTCAACTCGGGCATCTCGCGCACCGACGGCGAGGACCTCGCGTCGGAGGCCGTCAAGCCGAAGATCAAGCAGATCATCGGCTCGGAGAGTCCGAAGAACCCGCACTCCGACCAGCAGATCGTCGAGCTGCTCAAGGACCAGAACATCGACATCGCGCGCCGCACGGTCGCCAAGTACCGCGAGCAGCTGCGGCATCCTCTCCAGCTCGAAGCGCCGCCAGGTTTTCTGAGTTTTACGGCGGCCGGCTCGCTGCCGCTCGCGCTCCGCTCCAGTCCCCCTCGCTCCGCGCGGCGAAGCCGCGCTGCGCTCGCCGGCGCGGCCCGGCGTCCGGTCGAGGTGAGCGCGCGAGCCGCAGATGGCGGAGCCGAGGTGCGGGATAGGCGTCGGTGCGGGATTGAGGATCTGCCGGCCGTGCCATCCGGGGGGTGCGCGGAGTCGCGCGAGAGCGATGCTGAGCGACTTAGATTCAATTCCTGTTGCTCGACGGTAAAATGGGGTAAAACGCCTCGCGGAACAGGAGCGCCGGATGCAGCTCTCGACCACGTTTCGTCACATGGATGGTTCGCAGGCCGTGCGGGAGTACACGGCCGAGCAGGCTCGACAAGATCAAGAAGTACTTCCACAAGGGGCCCATCTCGGCGCACGCGACCTTTTCGGTCGAACGCGGGTTCAACCACTGCGTCGACCTCTCCATCACGCTCCCCAACGGGATTGCCATCAACGCCAAGGAGACGACCGAGGACATGTACTCCTCGATCGATCTGGCGGCGGCGCGGATCGAGCGCCAGGTGCGCAAGTGGAAAGAGAAGATCCGCGATCACAAGCCCCACGGCGGCCCCGACCGGGACCGTCCGCGAGCTGGTGATCCCGGCCGAGGAGATCGAACCCCGCTCCTCGCCTTCCGAGGCGTCGGCTCCAGCTGCCGCCGCTGTCCCGACGGGGGGCTACCGGATCATTAAAGATGAACGCGTGACCGCCCGATCCATGACGGTCGAGGACGCGGTCATGCAGATGAACCTCTTGGGGGACGAGCACCTGATCTTCACCGACGCGGCGACCGGCACGACCTCGGTGCTCTACCGACGGCGCGACGGGAACTACGGTCTCATCGCGACGGCGCCGGCGACCCCGACACCCGGGGGCAAGGCCAAGCGCTGATCGGGCGGGCCGCCAGCGAGCCATGCGAGTCATCGACTTTCTCCAGCCCGATTGCATCGTGGCTCGCCTGGAGGCGACCACCAAGGCGGCGGTGCTGGCGGAGCTGTCGGCGCACCTCGCGAAGGTGATTCCGGGCGTCGAGGCGGGCGCGTTGCGACACGTCCTCGAGGAGCGGGAGTTGCTCGCCTCGACGGCCATTGGCGACGGCATTGCCATCCCGCACGGAAAGCTCGACTCGGTCGGGCACCTGGTCGGCGCGCTCGGCCGCGCCGTCGAGGGGATCGAGTTCGAGTCGATCGACGGCAAGCCGACCCACCTGGTCTTCATGCTCGTCGCACCGGCCAGCTCGACGGGTGTCCACCTGAAGGCCCTGGCGCGCCTCTCGCGCCTGTTTCGTGACGCCGACTTCCGGCAGCGCCTGCTCGCCGCCCCGTCCGCCGAGGCGATGTACCAGGTCATCTCCGAAGAAGACGCCAAGTACTGAGCGCGGGGGGACTTCGTCCCCCCCACGGGCCCTTCGCGCGGCAGCGACGAGCGGCGTATTATGCGGGCGTGACGCCGGCGCTCACCGTCCGTTCGCTGCTCGACGAGGGGGCGGGGCTCCGTCTGACGCTGGTGGCGGGGGAGGCCGGCCTGGGGCGCCAGATCACCATTCACCGCATCCAGAAGCCGGGGCTGGCGCTGGCGGGCTACGTCCTGCAGGTCCACCCGGAGCGCGTGCAGGTGCTGGGGGCGACCGAGATCTCCTACCTCGAGACGCTGGGCGACGAGGCGGCGCGCAAGTCGGTCCAGGCGTTCTTCAGCCTCAACCCGGCCTGCGTGGTGGTGACCAAGGGGTTGGAGGCGAACGCGCTCCTGCGCGAGACGGCCGACCGGCTGGGCGTCCCGCTGCTGCGCACGCCGCTCGTCTCGTCGGTGGCGATCGACCAGATTCAGAAGTACCTGGAGCTGCAGCTGGCGCCGACGGCCAGCATCCACGCCGTCTTGATGGACGTGCTCGGAATCGGCGTGCTGCTGCTCGGCAAGAGCGGGATCGGAAAGTCGGAGGCGGCGCTCGATCTCATCATGCGCGGCCACCGGCTGGTGGCCGACGATCTGGTCGAGGTGCGCCGCACCTCCGGCCAGCTGCTGGTCGGCTGGGCCTCGGAGCTCATCAAGCACCACATGGAGGTGCGCGGCCTCGGGATCATCAACATCAAGGACATGTTCGGCGTGGCCGCCGTGCGCGACGAGAAGCGGATCGAGCTGGTGCTGGAGCTGATTCGCTGGGACCAGACCGAGACGCATGACCGCCTGGGGCTGGACGAGATGGTCTACCCGATCCTCGAGGTGCAGGTGCCGCTCTTGCGCATTCCGGTCAGCCCGGGGCGCAACGTCAGCTCGCTCATCGAGGTCGCCGCGCGGAACCGACTCCTGCAGGTCCGCGGGCACCACTCGGCGCGCGAGTTTCAGGAGCGCCTCGACCGCGCCCTGGCGGACGCGCGCGAGCGCCGCTGGCGAGACGACGTCGAATGAGGCTGGTGGTGGTGACCGGCGTGTCCGGCGCCGGGAAGTCGACGGCCCTGCGGGCGCTCGAGGACCTGGGCTTCTACGCCGTCGACAACCTGCCGCTGCCGCTCGTGCCGCAGTTCATCGAGCTCTTCACCAGTCGGACCGACATCGATCGGGCGACGCTGGGCCTCGATGCGCGCGGCGGGACTTTTCTCGCCGGCGCCTCCTCCGTGTTCGCGCACCTGCGGCACGCGGGGCACACGGTGGAGGTGCTTTTCCTCGACGCCTCCGATGAGATCCTGATCCGGCGCTTCTCGGAGACGCGCCGTCGGCACCCGCTCTCGGACACCGACATCCGCGCCGGCATCGCCGCCGAGCGGCAGGCGCTGGCCGATCTGCGGCGCGAGACCGACGCGCTGGTCGACACCGGTGCGCTCACGGTGCATGTCTTGCGGGCGCTCATCCAGGAGCGCTACGGACGCACCGAGGGCGATCTGTCGGTCACGCTGCTTTCGTTCGGGTTCAAGCACGGCATTCCGGCCGAGGCGGACATCGTGCTGGACGTCCGGTTCCTGCCCAACCCGTTCTTCGAGCCGGCGCTCTCGGCCCTGTCGGGCGAGGACGAGGCGGTGGCGCGCTTCGTGCTGGAAGACGGGGCGGCGAAGACCTACGTCGACGAGGCGGAGAAGTTCCTTCGGCTCTCGGTCGAGGGGTTCCTGCGCGAGGGAAAGTCCTACGCCACCGTCGGCATCGGCTGCACGGGTGGGCGCCACCGATCGGTGACGATCGCCAAGGAGCTGGCCCGCCGCCTGGCGGGGTCGTTTTCAATCTCCGTCCGGCACCGCGACATCCAGCGCGGCAGCCCGGCCTGAAACGCAGCCAGTCCGGCCTGGAAGGCAGCGCGGAATGGTACACTCAGGGATCCGATGGCCCCCGCGCAAGACAAAGAGCCCCTGGTGGGGCTCGTCATCGTCACCCACGGTGGCAGCGGCGAGTGCCTGCTCGCCGCCGCCGAGGGGTTGGTCGGCCCGCTTGCGGCGGCCGCGACGGTCTCGGTCGCGCTCAACGATCCGTTCGAAGAGATCGTCCGCCGGGTGGGACAGGCTTGCGACGCGGTTGACGCCGGCGCCGGGCTCCTCATCTTGGCCGATGTGCACGGGTCGTCGCCCTTCCGCGCCTGCCTCTCGATGCTCGACGGCACCCGGCCGGTCGAGATCGTGTGCGGTATCAATCTACCGATGCTGATCAAGCTCGCCACCGTCGACCGCCGCGGGCAGCGGCCGGTAGAGGTGGCGGAAATCATCAAAGAGGTGGGCAAGCAATCGATCCGGCTCGGCTCCGAGCTGACCGGAAAGCTCGGCATGCCCGGGAAGAGCGCCACTAGACGATGTCACGGGCAGAACGCGACGTGCAGGTGAGAAATCGGTTGGGGATGCACGCTCGGGCCGCGGTGCGGTTCGTGCAGAGTGCCAACGGCTTCAAGAGCGAGGTCAAGGTCATCAAGGACGGGACCGAAGCCAACGGCAAGAGCATCATGGGGCTGCTCACCTTGGTGGCCGCCCATGGGGTGACGATGAAGGTGGTGTGTGAGGGGGACGACGCCGAGGTGGCGGTCGCCGCGCTCGCCTCTCTCGTCGACAGTGGGTTCGGCGAAGGGGTCGATCCTTGAGGGAGTTTGCCTTGAGGGAGCTGCCCTGATGGAGCGGCTGGTCGGGGTCGGCGCGTCGCCTGGCATCGCCATCGGCGTCGCGCACGTCCTCGCCAGCCGCGTCGACATCCACGAACGGCGCATCGCCGCCGAGCAGGTCGAGGCGGAGATCGCCCGCTTCGAGAAGGCGCTCGGCGACACCGACGACCAGCTCGCCCGGATCCAGGCCCAGCTGGCCGCGAGCGAGGGGGACGACCACCAGTACCGCATCCTGGAGGCCCACCGGCTGATGCTGTCGGACGTCCACCTGGTCGAGCGCGCCCGCCGCATCATTCGCGAGGAGAAGACGGCGGCCGAGTGGGCGGTGCGCAAATCCCTGGACCAGATCCAGGCGGTGTTCGAGAAGATCGAGGACCCCTACTTCCGCGACCGCAAGAGCGACGTCGCGCTGGTGGGCGAGCGCCTCCTGCGCACGCTGGTCGGGCGGCGCGAGACCGCCACCGCCGAGGACGCGCCCAAGGGAAGCATCGCGGTGGCGCACGAGCTGTCGCCGGCGGATGCCGCGCAGCTGGGGCGCGCCGAGGCGGCCGGGTTCTGCACCGAGGGGGGCGGGCGGACCTCCCACACGGCGATCGTCGCGCGGGCCCTGGGCCTCCCCTACGTCGTCGGCGTCGAGGGGCTGGGGCATCGGGTCTGGTCGGGGATGACGGTGGTGATCGACGGCTTCCGGGGCGAGGTGATCCTCGATCCCGACGCCGAAGCGCTGCGCCGCTACGAGGCGCGCGCCGACGTGCACCGCGCCCGCTCCCAGCGGCTGGCCGCCATCCGCGACGTCGCCTCGCAGACCACCGACGGCACGGTGGTGCACCTGCACGCCAACGTCGAGATGCTGGAGGAGATCCCGATCGCCGTCGATCTGGGCGCCGAGTCGGTGGGGTTGTTTCGCACCGAGTTCCTCTACCTCGAGCGCAACGAGCTCCCCTCGGAGGACGAGCAGTACGCGCACGCCGTGGCGGCGCTCAAGAACGTCGGGGGGCGGCCGATCACCTTCCGGACGCTCGATCTCGGGGGCGACAAGCTGCCGCCGTCGGTGCGCATCCCGCTCGGGACCAACCCGGCCATGGGCCTGCGTTCGATCCGCTACTCGCTCAAGCGCGTCGACGTCTTCCGGACGCAGCTGCGCGCGCTCCACCGCGCGGCGGCCGTCGGGCCGATGCAGATCCTGCTGCCGCTCATCTCGGGCGTCGCCGAGCTGCGCGCGACGAAGCAGCTCTGTCTCGAAACTGTCGAAGATCTGCGGCGAGAGGGGATCCCCCACGTCGCCAAGGTCCCGCTCGGCGTCATGATCGAGACGCCGAGCGCGGCGCTCATCGCCGATCTCCTGGCGGCCGAGTGCGACTTTCTCAGCATCGGCACCAACGATCTCATTCAGTACACGCTGGCCGCCGACCGCGAGGACGAGCACGTCGGGTACCTCTACCACCCGCTGCACCCGGCGATCCTGCGCGCCGTCCGCCAGACGGTCGTCGGCGCCGAACGCATGGGGAAACCGGTGGCCATGTGCGGCGACATGGCGGGCGATCCGATCCTGGCCTGGGTGCTCATGGGCCTCGGGCTGCGTAACCTGTCGATGGCGCCCCGGCAGATCCCGGTCGTCAAGTCGATCATCCGCTCGACGCAGATTGCCGACGCCGAGCGCCTCCTGGCGCAGGCGCTGACCATGTCGACCGAGACCGAGATCGAGGAGCTGGTCTACGGCGCGATGAACCGCCGCTTCCCACTCGAGCTCACCGACGGCGAAGAGGACCGACCGGCCGGGTGAGCGGGCGCCGAGACACCGAAGCTGAGGTCGAGGTCGAGGTCCCGGTCCGCCGGGTCCGTCACGAAGACTGGCCCGGCGTCGAGTCGCTCCTGCGCGAGGTCGACGAGCTGCACGCGCAGCTGGCCCCCGCCTACTTCCGCGCCGGTGCGCGCGCGGCGGTCGAGTGGCGGCAGCTGCTCGGCGACGCGACGGCCGCCGCCTGGGTGGCCGAGGCCGGCGCGGCCGGCGCCCTCGGTTTTCTGGCGGTGCGCATCTACGAGACGCCGCCCGATCCGACGATGGTGCCGCGGCGCCGCGCCCACCTCGAGACGCTGGTGGTCGCGACGCGCGCCCGCCGCCGGGGAATCGGCCGCCGCCTGGTGACGGCGGCAACCGACTGGGCACGCGCTCAGGGGGCGGTGGAGATGCTGCTCACCACCTGGGCCGGCAACGTCGCCGCCGACGCCTTTTACGAGCGGCTCGGCTACCGCGTGCTTTCCCGCGTGCTCCACTCGCCACTCTAGACGTCGCGGTCAGATCAGGCGGTGGCTTGAGGGCGGCGTGCGGCGGCGGCGCGACGGGCCCAGAGCAGATAGAGCAGCGGCGCGCCCAGCAGCGAGTAGGAGAGGGCGTGGCCGAACTGTCCGTCGGGGCCGAACTTCTCGGTGGCGTCGTGGAACGCCTGCGTCCCGCGGATGACGCCGCTCTCGGCCAGCTCGTGGATTCCGTAGATCACGAGCTGGAGGAGAAAAAGACCGAGAAAGAGCGCGGTGACCTTGAGGATCACGCCCAGGTTCAGCCTGCGTCCGTAGCGTGTCCAGCTCCAGGCGGCCAGGCCCGCGCCGGCGAGACCGAGCAGCGCGCCGGCGACCACCAGGATCGCTTGCGAGCGCACCTCGGCGGCACGCAGCGCGAGCGCCTGCACGCCGAGATAGAAGATCGCCTCCAGCCCCTCGCGGGTCACCAGCAGCGCGGTCACCAGCGCCACCCCGGCGATCGCCCGCGCGGAGGGGGCGGCGCCTTCGCCGGCCAGCCGATCGACGCGCGCCTCGATCTCGGCGCGCATGTGGCGCCCGGTGCGCAGCATCTGGACCAGCAGCATCCCCACCACCACGGCGCCCGAGAGCGCGGCGATCCCCTCGTAGAGCGGCTGGTTGGGGACCTGCAGCCAGAGCCAGGCGCCCGCCGTGCAGCTGACGACCGAGATGGCGAGCCCGATCTTCACCCCGCGCACGAGGCCGGGGCGCTGACTCTTCTTGAGGTAGGCCACCACGACGCCGACGATGAGGAACGATTCGATCCCCTCGCGAAAGGTGACGAGCAGCGCCTGCAGCATGTGCCGCGGGCGACTATAGCACCTGATATTGCGCTTCATTCTCATTTCCGCCCCGCGGCGGAATCCGGGTGCGTGCTACTGTGGCCGGCCAGGAGATCGCATGCGGCGAACCACCATGATCGCGGCCCTCGGGCTGACGCTGCTCGGGTCGGTGGCGGCGCGGGCCGACGAGGCCGCGGGGCACTACAACCTGGCGCTTCAGTACAAGCGCGAGGGGAATATCACCTCGGCCATCGACGAGTGCCAGACGGCGGTCAAGCTGCGTCCAGACTACGCCGCCGCGCACTTCACGCTCGGCAACCTCTACCGCGCCCAGAACGACTATGCCCGCGCGGCCGGCGAGTACGAGAAGACGGTCAAGCTTCAGCCCAAGGATCCCGACGCCCACGCCAACCTGGGCGCCGCCTACACCAGGCTCAAGCGGACGGACGAGGGGATCCGGGAGCTGGAGGCGTCGCTCGATCTCAAGCCCGACAACTTCGAGGCGGAGCTTTCGCTGGGGGTCGCCTACAAGCAATCAGGGGACTACAAGCGCGCCATCGGGCACCTCGAGAAGGCGACCCAGCTCAAGCCCGACGACCCGCAGGGGTGGACCAACCTCGGCGTCGCCAGGTCGAAGACCGACGACAAGGAGGGGGCGGTGACCGCGCTCAAGAAGGCGATCGCGCTCAAGCCGGACGACTCCGAGCTGCACCGCGACCTGGGGGTCGTCTACCGCCGCCAGCGCAACACCGACGCGGCGATCGCGGAGTACCAGGTCGCCGTGCAGAAGGACCCCAAGAACGTGAAGGCCTACTACGACCTGGGGCTCATGTACTCGCAGGAGCGCAAGAACTCCGAGGCACGGGCAGCGTTCGAGAAGTATCTCGAGTACGGCAACCACGAGGACGCCGGCCACCGCAAGGACGCCGAGGATCGGCTCAAGACCTTCAAGGGCACCGCGGACGGCGAGGCCGCCCACGCCAAGTGAGGGCGGGAGGGGCAAGCCCCTCCCACCGGCCCACCCCGACGCGACGAGAGCCGGGCCCGGATCCGGCTCGGCAAGTAAGTCTCCGGCGGGCAGAGCCCGCCTCCGATCAAAGAGATCGGAGATCAGTCGCCGGAGGTAGCTAGAACTTGACGCCCAGGTTCAGGCGCAGGATCTGCGCGGCGCTGGCGCTCGCGGCGTCATTCGCCCCCCAGAAGCTCGACGGGCGGTTGAGCGCGTCGAGCGGCCAGAAGACGCCCCAGGTGATGCCGGCGTAGAAGCCCTCCGACGGTGTTGCGGTAGCCGGCGCTCGCGTCGGTCTCGATGCCGTAGAGGAGCGCGTCGCCCGGCGTCGACACGGGGACCTGGGCCATGCTGAAGATGGCGCCGCCGTTGAGGCCGATCGCGCGCGTCCGCCCCAGATCGAACCAGTAAGCTGCCTGCGGCTTGAAGTAGGTGGCGTTGGTGACGGTCCCCATGATGTGGCGGAAGAAGATCTCGTCGACGTGGTAGTCGGGCGAGAAGTGGAAGTCGTTGATGGAGCCGTCGCCCTTCGGCTGCTGGATGAACCGCCAGCGATAGTTGAGGTACTGCCCTGGATCGTTGGCCTGGTCGCCCGTGGCGCCGCCCACCTCGAACCCGACGAACAGCGCGTCGTGGAAAAGCCGCAGCTCGCTGGCCACCACCCAGCCCGCCTGCGCCAGCTTCAGCTCCTGGTCCGTCCGCGGCCAGGGCGCCCGGGTGATCGATGCGACCGAGGATGGCGATCCCCTCGGCCTCGATGGTCAGCGCCTTGTAGTAGAGCTTGAACCAGACGTCGGGCGTGACGGAGTAGGCGCCGTACGGGAGCAGGGTCGGGAGCTGGTCGGGCATCACCGGCTGCGGCCCGTACTGGGTCGGCAACAGCGTCATCGTCGGGGGCACGTCGATGCTCCCCTGGTTCCGGTAGACGACCTGCAGGCCGTAGTTGGCGACCACGTCGCCGCGATCGATCCGCTCGCGCAGCTCGACCTGGCTGTCGATCTTCGCCACCGACGCCATCAGCTGCAGGACGTCGTCGTTCTGCGACAGGTCGTACGGGTAGCCGCTCGGATCGAGCCGCCCCAGCGACAGCTGTTGCGTCGTGGTCCCCTGCGCGCCAAGGTCCCAGGCGAACTTCAGCTGATGGCCGTAGATGGTGGTCATCGCCATCACCCGATCGACCGTCGTTCCAACGTCGCAGTCGGCGCAGCTGCCGTCGTTGTAGAAGATGTCCGCGACCCCAGTTCCAGGGCATCCGGCCGAAGTAGATCGAGCCGAACTCGGTGTCGATCTCCGCCCAGGCCCGCTTGGCGCGGATGCTGGAGGTGAAGCCATTCTGGCCGATCTCGGGCGGATCCTGGGTGGTCGACACGAACCCGGAGGGCGCGACGCCCGGCAGCGACGTCGGGGAGACCTGCTGGCCGTTGACCACGGCCGGGGGGACGTTGAATCCCTGGATCCCCGCCAGCGAGTCGGGAGTCGAGCCCATGATCGTGTTGTCGAGGACGTCGATCTGCGCGTGGACGCGCACCTGATCGGTCACGTTCAGCGTCGGCTCCAGGCGAAAGCGCAGGTTCGCGCCGCCGACGCTCTTGGTCGGACAGTTCTGAAACGCGTTGGTCGGCCCCACGGTCGTGACGCCAACGTTGGTGGTGAACCCTGCGTTCGCCGGCGACGGACAGTCGAGCGGCAGCGGAAACGGCGGCAGGCCGTAGTTCGTGGTCCCTTGGACCGTCGAGCCGCTGAGGACGTGGGAGTAGCCGAGCCCCAGGAAGAAGTCGTGCATGTAGTCGTCACGCAGCCGCAGGTAGCCGCCGAGCTCGAAGATCTGCATCTTCCGCTTGGTCTGCTCGGGGTAGCTCGTGAGGGGCTCGAGATCGACGGGGCGGTTCTCCTCGGGCGCCGCTTCGGCGGGGCCCTCTTCCTTCTCGGGATTCTGGGAGGGGGGCGGCTGCATGCCGCCGCCCCCCGGCGCGCCGAAACCGCCGGGGCTCATCTGCGCCGCTGCCGGGCGCGCCAGCAAGAGAAGCGCGCCGGCGAGGGCGGCGCTCGCGATCGCCAGCCGAAGCGGTCGGGTCTGCAGGCGCCTCACGCGTCCGACCCCGCGCAGAGCTCGAACAGCACGCCGCCCGTCGAGGCCGGGTGCAGGAACGCAACCTGGTGGCCGCGGGCGCCCGGGCGGGGCGTCTCGTCGATGAGGCGCACCCCGGCCGCTTTGAGCGCCGCCAGCGCCGCCGGCAGATCCTCGACCGCGAAGCAGACGTGGTGCAATCCGGGCCCGCGCTGCGCCAGGAAGCGATCCAGCGCGGCGTTCCCGCGCGGCGCGCAGATCTCGAGCGCGGTGTCGTGGGCGCCCCCGTCCGCATGCAGGAAGGCGACGTCCGTCGCCTGCGCCGCGACGTGCTCCCGCGCGCCAGGCGCCAGGCCGAAGAGCGCGCTCAGTGCGGCGGCGGAGGCGTCACGCTCCGCGACCGCGATGGCGACGTGATCGATGCGCTTGACCTTGATCATCTATGGCGAGGGCGAGGCTTCCGTCGGACGGGTGGCGAAAAGGCGTGCACCTTATATCAGCCCGGCGAAAGATGGAAAGTGGATTGCGGGAGCGGCGTCGTTAAGATCCAGCGGATGCTTACGACCGGCTCGCTGCCTCCCCGGTTGCCTCGAGGGTCGATGTGACGGGCTCCCGGCTCGGGCGGCTGGCGGGGCAGCTGCTCTCGGTCGGATTCGACGGCACGGCGGCGCCCCCGTCACTGCGGGCCCGCATCGCCGCCTCGGAGGTTGGCGGCGTGATGCTGTTTCGGCCCAACATCGCGGATCCGGGGCAGGTGGCGGCGCTGGTGGCGGCGTTGCGGGGTGCGGCCCCGGCGGAGGCGCCGCTGCTGGTGTCGATCGATCAGGAGGGGGGGGTGGTGCAGCGGGTGCGGGCGCCGGCGACGGTCTGGCCGCCGATGCTGGCCGTGGGGGCCGCCGGCGACCCCGCGCGCACGACGGCGGTCGGACGGGCGCTCGGCGACGAGCTGGCGGCACTGGGCGTCGGCTGGGACTTCGCGCCCGGTGCTGGACGTGCACACCAACCCGGCGAATCCGGTGATCGGCGACCGCGCCTTCGCCACCGACGCCGGCGGCGGTCGCCGCGCACGCGCTGGCATTCTGGCGCGGGTTGCGGGAGGCCGGCCTCGTCGGCTGCGGCAAACACTTCCCCGGTCACGGCGACACGCGCACCGACTCGCACCACGAGCTGCCGGTCGTGCCGCACGATCTCGAACGCCTGCGCCGCGTGGAGCTCGCCCCCTTCGCGGCCGCCGCGCGGGCCGGGATGGAGGCGCTCATGACCGCGCACGTGCTCTATCCAGCGCTCGATCCCGATCGCCCGGCCACGCTCTCGCGCCGGATCGCGACCGAGCTCCTGCGCGGGGAGCTCGGGTTCCGCGGCGTGCTCGTCTCCGACGATCTGGGGATGAAGGCGGTCGCGGATCGCTATCCGATCGACGAGCTCGCCGTGGGGGCGATCGAGGCCGGGTGCGATCATCTCCTCATCCGCGAGCCGGAGGCGCGGCAGGTGGCCGCCTTCGAGGCGATCGTCCGGGCCGCCGAGGCGCGCGCCGACTTCCGGGCCCGCGTCGAGGAGAGCGCCGCGCGCGTCGCCGCGCTCAAGGCCGCCTGCACGGTCGCGCTGCCGGCGCCGGCCGCGATGTTGCCCTCACTGCTCGGCACCCCGGCGCACAGGGCCCTGGCGGGATCGTTCGCTGCCACGCCACCGTCGGCGGCCGCCGGCTCGCCGGTATCCAGCTAGCCCCCGCCCGCGTTTCCATTTAACGTAGTCCACATATGATTCACTTACGCGGGGTCTTTCGCTGGGCAGGGTGTGGGGCAATCGTCGTGGCTCTCGGCTGCAGCCATGACTACAGCAGCTTGACGACAGGCGCCGGCGGGTCCGGCAGCCCCGGCCTGGGTGGGAGCGGCGCCGGCGGACGGCTGGGGTCCGGCAGCGGTGGCGGTCCAGGCGGCGCGGGCGCGGTCGGCGCGGCGGGTGCTGGCGGCGCGGCGGGTGCTGGCGGCGCGGTCGGTGCTGGCGGCGCGGTCGGTGCTGGCGGCGCGGTCGGTGCTGGCGGCACGATCGGTCCGGGGGGCCAAAACGGAACAGGCGGCGCCGCGGGCGCGCCGTCGGGAACCGGTGGCGCGGGCGCGGGTGGCCAGACCGGCCGGGGTGGCTCGGGCGGCGGGAGTCAGACGGGGGCGGGCGGCAGCGGCACCTGTCAGGCCCCGAGCC
This sequence comes from uncultured Pseudomonadota bacterium, assembly GCA_963725905.1. Classification (GTDB taxonomy): domain Bacteria; phylum Myxococcota_A; class Polyangia; order Fen-1088; family Fen-1088; genus JADGRB01. The sequence continues at coordinate 427,955 of CAVSAG010000001.1, forward strand.
TCAACTTCGCCTCGCGCCCTCCGTCGGTCCTGCTCTTCACCGACCGTGGCGGCAGCTCATTCGACGCCCCGGCGACCACCGGGAGCCTCCCGACGACTGGGAGCTTCTTCAACGTCAGAACCGCCATCGAGAACATCATCACCGGTTTTCAGGCCAAGTATCGGTTCGGCCTCGGCGTCTACGTCGGCGATCACAGCTCGGGTTCCTGCCAGCTCGGGTACGCGACGGTGCCGATGGCGCTCAACAACGCGGCGGCGATCGGCGCGGGCTACGACGCACTCGGCCCGCTCGCCGGCAAGGCCGACACCCCGGCCACGGCGGCGCTCGCGATGGCAAAAGCAGCGCTCCTGGCCGATACGGGCGGCGGGTCGAAATTCCTGCTCTTCATCACCGCGGGGTCGACCGATTTCTGCGACGACGGCTTTGCGGATTGCCCGACCGACTCGGTGACGTCGCAGCTCCAGGGGATGTACGCGGGCACCCCCAACATCGAGACGCTGGTCCTCGGCCTCACAACGAAGAGCACCGCGCTCACTCCGGGCGCTCTCGCGACCTTCGCCAACGGGGGCGCGGGGCAGCCCGCGGTCCTCGCGTCGAGCATCAGCGGGACCCAGACGGATCTCTACGACGAGTGCCACCTCGACAGTCCGCAGTGGGACACGCTGTTCACGGCCTCGGGGAAGACCCCACCGGCCGCCATCGGGAACTACTCGGCCGTCGCCGGGACGGCGCCTCTCTTCATGGCAGCCACGAACTCCGTGTCTGACATCGAGGGCCAGCTGCAGGCCGCCCTGGACGCGGCGAAGAGCTGCAGCTTCGACCTGTCGGCGCATTCGATCTATGCGAACAAGGTCTCGGAAGGGACCGTGACGGTTGGTGGGGTCGCCGTTCCGCAAGACAGCAGCAACGGCTGGAGCATGCCGTCAACGACCGCGCTCGTCTTGAACGGCTCAGCCTGCAGGAGCTACTGGCAGCCGGGCGCCACCATTTCCATCAACTTCCCATGTGATGCGATCCTCCCATGAGTCAGGAGGGCGCGCGCTGGATTCGCAGCCCGCGAATCGGTTAACGTGCGGACGGCCATGATGCGTCTCAGTCGATCTTTGCTGTTGTGCGCGATGGGTGCGGTCCTTGTCGGTTGCGGCGGCGGGGGCGGTGGTACGAGCGAAACCGGCGGCTCGGGCGGCTCGCCCGCGGCTGGCGCGAACGGGGCCGCGGGCAACGGTGCGCGCGGTGGCGCCGGCGGCGGTCAGGTCGGTACAGGCGGCGCTGCCGGCGCGACCTCCGGCATCGGCGGCCAAGGTGGCGTGGCCGGCTCCGGGATCGCTGGGTCGAACGGCACATCGGGTGGCGCAGGAAATGGCGGTGGCGCGGGTGCTTCGGGCGCCGCCGGATCGGGAGCTGCCGGCGCGTCGGGAGCGGCGGGTACGTCGGGTGCGGCCGGTAGCACGGGCGGCGCCGGAACCTCGGGCGCGGCAGGCGCCGCCGGAACTGCGGGGAGCAGCGGAGGGACTGCAGGCGCGACGGGGAACGCCGGGAGCGGCGGCGGTGCGGCGGGCGTCTCCGGCAGCGGCGGCGCTGCGGGGGGTGGCGCTGCGGGCACGTCGGGCAGCGCGGGTGCCGGCGGTGGCGCCGGCGCGGGCGCCTCGGGTGCTGGCGGTGGTGGCCAGGCAGGTGCAGGCGGGGCGGCGGGTGGCGCCGGCAGCGCGGGTCCCGGCGGCACGACGGGGAGCGCCGGCAGCACGGGCTCGGGTGGCAGCGGCTCCTGTCAAGCCCAGCAGGGCCTCTCGTTCGTCCCGCGGACGCCCACGGTCCTCATCTTCGTCGACCGTGGCGGCACTGAATTCACCACCGCGACGACCGGACCCTTCTTCAACGTCAAGACCGCCGTCGAGGGCGCAATCGCCAACGTGGAAGCGCAGTATCGCCTGGGGCTGGCCGTCTACGTCGGCGATCATAGCTCCGGCTCCTGCCAGCTGAACTACGACTCGGTGCCGATCGCGGTGAACAACGCCTTCGCCATCGATGCGGGGTACGAAGCGCTCGGACCGCTCCAGCCATACACGACGGCCAAGGCCGATACGCCCGCGGTCGATGCGATCCCGCTCGCGCAAACGGCGCTGACGTCCGATCCTGGCAACGGAGGGAAGTACCTCCTCTTCATCACCGGCTCGCTGGTCGATTTCTGTGACGACTCGCTGGAGGACTGTTCGGCGGACGCCGTGACGGGGCAGATTCAACAGATGTACGCCGGCACGCCCAGCATCGGGACGCTGGTGGTGGGCCTCCCGGTGAACGCCTCGGGGGGCGCCCAGGTTCTGGCGAACTTCGCCAACGCGGGCGCCGGACAGCCGGTCTTTGCCCTGGACGGGAGCGCGCTGAACCTTTACAGCGAGTGCGAGGCGGGGGGGCCGGCGGGATGGCGCACCATGCTCGCCGCAACGGGGAAGACGGGAAAAGTCCCCATCGCGAACTATTCGTCCGCTGTCGGAACCGCGTCGGTCTTCATGTCGGCCTCGGGCTCCGCGACCGACATCGAGACCGCGGTGAACGCCGCGCTGGCGGCGGCGAAGAGCTGCACCTTCGATGTAGCGACCTTCTCGATCGATCCCAGTAAGCTTGGGGAGGGGACCGTGACGCTCGGTGGGCTCAAGGTGCCCCAGGACGGCAGCATCGGCTGGAGCATGCCCACGCCGACCGAGCTGGTGCTGAACGGCTACGCCTGCTCGATCTGGCGACAGCCCAACGCCGCCATCTCCTTCAGCTTCCCCTGCGACGCGATCCTCACGAACTGAGCGGGCGAGGGCGCGATAAAGCGCCTAGATCCGGACGCCCATGGCCAGCCCCTCGCCGGTCGGCAGGGGCGTGGCGCGGAAGCGCCCGCTGCGCGCGAGCATCTCGTGCACCGCCTGCATGGCCCGGATCGAGACGGCGCGCTCGCCGGTCGGTTTTTCGGGGAGGTGCCCGAACAGGAAGGCGTTGTCGAGCAGGACGATTCCGCCGGGCCGCAGGTTGTCGGCCGCCCAGGCGAGGTAGAGCGGGTAGCCCTCCTTGTCGGCGTCGATGAAGACGAGATCGTACGGGCCGCCCGGGACCAGGGTGGGGAGAACCTCCAGCGCCAGGCCGACGTGGACGCGCGCGCGGGCGGCCAGGCCGGCGCGGCGGAAGCTCTCGCGCGCGATCTCGGCGTGGCGCGGCTCGCTCTCGATCGTGTCGAGCGTGCCGTCGGAGGTGAGGCCGCGCAGGATGGCCACCCCCGAGTAGCCGCCCAGCGTACCGATCTCGACGGCGCGCCGGGCGCCGTTGGCGCGCGCCAGCACCTCGAGGTGGCGGGCGTCGAGGGCCGCCACCTGGATGTCGGGCAGCCCGGCGGCGACGCTGCGCGCGCGGATCTCGGCCAGGATCTCGTCCTCGGGGGCGTACATCTTGGAAAGCCACTCGGCGACCCGCGCGTCGTCGCTACCGAAGCTCTTGTTCATGCCCTGACCCTGCCGCGCCGAAACCGCAGCGTCAACAGCGACTCGAGGAGCACCAGCGCGATCGCCGCGGCGCCGAGCGCGTGCCAGAGCTCGAGCTTGCGGCGGGGCGCGGTGCCGGCGGCCCCGGGCGCCGCCGCGCGGTCGGGGCGCTTGTCGTCGGCGAGCCGTGCCGGATCCGACTCGCGCGTGTCGAGGTTGACCACGAAGGCGGCGTCGGGCCGCTCGCTGATCGTGCCGTCTCCCCGCGCGGCCCGGACCCGGTAAAAGCCGGGTTCGTCGGTCTCGGCGAAGACGAGCGCGCGGCGCGCGTGCGCGTCGCCGTGCGCCGGCGGCGTCAGCCAGCGGGATTCGCCCGCCGGCGGGACGACCTCGATGCGACGATCGTCGGGCTCGAGCGCGATCTCCCGCTTGCCCCCGACGGTGACGGCGGCCGCCGCTTCGCCCGAGGGCGCGCCGGCGAGGTAGCGGGCCGCCTCCTGAATCAGCGGAAGAAACCCCGGGCGAATGGGCAGGTCGGTCCACTCGCGGTCGACGGTGGTCGTCAGGAGAAGGACGCGGCCGCGCCCGATCTCCGCCTCGACCAGCGCGGGCGAGCCGCTGTCGTAGCGCAGCACGACCTGGCGTCCGGGCGCGTCGGGCAGCGGTGAGAGCAGCATGTACTGGAAGAAGCGCGCCGAGGAGAGCCCGTCCCCGTGCGCCGGGAACGCCGAAAGCAGCGGGTGGTGGCGATCGATCGGGGCCAGGCGCTCGGCGGGCCGGAGATCGACCGTCTCCCCCTCCGAGCGCGCCCCGGGCAGGGCGGCGGCGCTCCGCTTGAGGCCGAGCGGCTGCGGCAAGATCTTCCCCAACAACTGATTCCAGCCGTCGGTGTCGACGCGATCGCCGACGGAGATGAAGAGACCGCCGCCGGCCTCCACGTAATGCACCAGCGCGGCGGCGACGGCCTGGGACGGGCGGTTCACGTTGCAGAGGAAGATGGCGCCGAAAGCCGTGAGGTCGCGTCCCCCGAGATCGTCGGGTAGCGTGCTGGTGAGCGAGAACCCGCTGCCGCCCGCGCGCAGCGCCGCCTCGAGGAAGAAGGTCTCGTCCTCGGTACGGACGGTGCGCGGATCGCCGTCGACGACCAGCACCCGCAGCCCGCGCGAGGCCTCGACCAGGCAGGCGCGCCGGTCGTCGAGCGGGAAGGCGTCCTTGTCGATCGCCACCTCGGCCTCGTGCGCGCTGCCGCCCGCGGTGGTGAGGACGAAGCGCTTGCGGGCGCGGCCGGCCGCCGGGACGTCGACGAAGCCGCGCGCGACCTCGGCGCCGTCGAGCGCCAGGGTGACCCCCAGGTTGTGGACCGGGTCGGGCGAGAAGTTGGCGATCTCGGCCACCACCGCGATCCCCTGCGCCCCTTCTTCGGGGGCCGGCTCGGCCGAGAGGGCGACCACCGCCCGGTTGGTCCAGGCGGCGCCGCCGCTGGCGTCGAGCACGACGACCTGGGGCGCGCCGATCTGGGCGGCGGGGGTCACGTCGTCCCAGCCCGCGGCCTGCAGATCGGTGGCGAGATAGATGAGGCGGTCGGCGCGCATCGAGCCGGTCAGGATCTGCGTCGCCCGCCGCAGCGCCGCGGCGAAGTCGGCGCGGCGGGCGGAACAGGGGACGGCGTCGAGCGCGGCGACGATTCGTCCGCGATCGCTGCTGAGCTCGGCGATGGGCGGGGCCGACCCCTCCGACGCCAGGACCAGGGCGATCTCGGAGTCGGGCGACAGGTGCTCGATGACGGCGCGCGCCCTGGCGCGGGCCACCTCGAAAGGTGTCCCGCCGTCCTTGGCGTGCCGGCGCATGCTGGCCGAGTCGTCGAGGATCACCACGGCGCTCTGCGAGCGGCCGGTGACCGCCGGCAGATCGGAGCGGACCTCCGCGAACGGGCGGGCGAACGCGAGCGGCAGCGCCATCGCCAGGCCGGTGCGCGCGATGAGCAGCAGGGCGTCGCGCAGGCGGCGGCGCGCCGACACCTCGCGCTCCGCGCGCAGGAGCAGCTCCATCGCCGCGAACCGGACCGGCCGGGCGCGCCGGCGACCGATCCGGTGAATGAGGGTGGGGAGCGCGGCGGCCACGAGGCCGAGCAGCAACATGGGGGCGAGGAAGTGCACCGCTGTCTCCGACTATTTGCGCGCCCGCTGGCGGGCGAAGAGAAAGGCGCGCAGCACGTCGGCCGGGGGATCGGCCGTGGTCGCGAACTGGTACTCGACGCGCGCCTCGACGCAGATCCGCCGCCAGCGCTCGCGCAGCGCCGCCGACTCGCGCTCGAACGAGGCCGCCAGGTCGCGCGGATCGACCAGCAGCCGGCGCGCGTCGTCGGGCTCCATCGCCTCGAAGTTGGTCACCTCCTCGAACGGCAGCGAGACCTCGTCGGGGTCGAGGATCTGGAACAGCGCCACGTCGTGCCCGCGCGAGCGGAGCTGGCGCAGCCGGTCCGCCAGGTCATCCGGCGCGTCGAGCAGATCGGTGAACACGACGATGAGGCTCCGCCGCTCGGCAGAGCTCGCCGACGTAGCCGAGCGCGCGCCCGGGCTCGGTCCGTCCCGCCGGGTAGACGGCGTCGAGCGCCACCAGCAGATCGCGGATGTGCCCTCCGCGTGTGCGCGGCGGCAGGTACTGGCGCGTGACGGCGTCGAACAGCAGGAGGCCGGCCGGGTCTCCCTGCTGCGCCAGGAGATAGGCCAGCGCGGCCGCCAGGTAGCTGGCGTAGGCCAGTTTGGTCGGCCCCTTGCGCCCGTAGCCCATCGACGCCGAGGCGTCGAGCAAGAGGAAGGTGCGCATCTCGGTCTCGTCCTCGAAGCGCTTCAGGTAGTAGCGATCGATCCGCCCGACCGCCTTCCAGTCGATGCGTCGGATGTCGTCGCCGGGGGCGTACTCCTTGTGCTCGGAGAACTCGATCGACGCGCCGGCGTGTGGGTTCTGGTGCAGCCCGGCGAAGGCGCCCTCGACGATCACGCGCGCCCGCACGCTCATCGATTCCAGCCGGGCGATGTCCTGCGGATCGAGCGCCAGCGTGGGCATCCCCGACCGTGCTCCCTAGGCCGGGGTGACCGCTTCGATCAACTGGTCGCAGAGCTTGTGAGCGGTCAGGCCGTCGGCCTCGGCGTGGAAGTTGGGCAGCACGCGGTGGACCAGCACCGGCCCCGCCAGGGCCCGGACATCCTCGATCGACGCTGCGTAGCGCCCGTTCAGGATCGCGCGCGCCTTGGCGGCCAGCACCAGGTACTGCGACGCGCGCGGGCCGGCGCCCCAGGAGACGTACTTCTTGATCATCTCGGGTGCGCTCGCGTCCGACGGGCGGCTGGCGCGGCAGAGCGCCACCGCGTGCGCCACGACGTGCGGCGCCGCCGGCACCCGCAGCACCACCTCCTGCAGCTCGAGGATCCGCTCGGGCGAGAGCACCTTGCGCAGCTGCGGCCGGTAGGCCGTCGTCACCTGGTTGACGATCTGGACCTCCTCGGCCGCCGACGGATAGCCGACGTCGATCTGGAACATGAAGCGGTCGAGCTGCGCCTCGGGCAGGGGATAGGTCCCCTCCTGCTCGATCGGGTTCTGCGTGGCGAAGACCAGAAACGGCAGCGGCAGCGCGTAGGTCTGTCCGCCCGCCGACACCCGGTACTCCTGCATCGACTGCAAGAGCGCCGCCTGCGTCTTGGGCGGCGTGCGGTTCACCTCGTCGGCCAGCACGACGTGCGCGAAGATCGGCCCGCGCACGAACCGGAAGACGCGCCGGCCCGTCGCGCGGTCCTCCTCCAGCACGTCGGTGCCGGTGATGTCGGCCGGCATCAGATCGGGCGTGAACTGAATGCGCCCGAACGACAGCGCCAGCGCGTCGGCCAGCGTCTGGATGAGCAGCGTCTTGGCCAGGCCGGGGACGCCGACGAACAGGCAGTGCCCGCGCGCGAACAGGGCGACCAGCAGATGCTCGATCACCTGTTCCTGACCGACGATCCGCTTGCCGATCTCGGCGACCAGTGCGCGCCGGGCGGCCGCCACTTCGCGGACGGCGTCGAGATCTCGGGCGGCGTCCGAGGCGGGGAGGGGCGTGGCGGCCGGGTCCAGCGACATGCGCGGCCAGAATGCCATGCGCCGCGGGCGGTTGCCATGGCGGGCGGCAGCCGGGCCGTCCACCGGGGCCGTCCACCAATTGAACGGCCGGCTCGGGGATCGCCGGATTTCTTACCTCGCGGTGCGGCGCCGGCCCGCCCCCGCTCGGCCGTTTGAACGGCACCGTCATTGCTACGTCGAGGGTGAACTCTCGCGGCTACGTCGAGGGTGAACTCTCGCGCGAGCGGGAAAAGGAGCGCACGTGAAGCTGCTGCTGGTGGACCCTTCGTCGATTTTCCGGATGGGCTTGCGGGCCGCCTTGGCCGAGACGCCGGGAGGCGGCGACCTGAAGGTGGTGGGCGAGTGCGCCGACGGCGCGACGGCGCTGGCGCTGGCCGCCACCCTGGCCCCCGACCTGGTGATCTCGGACCTTCACCTCGGCGATAGGAACGGGATCGCGCTTGGTCGGGAGCTCGGGCGCCTGGCGCCGCCCGTGCGGGTGCTCATCCTGGCGACGCACGGGCCGGAGGCGATCGTCCATCAGGCCTTCAGCGCCGGCGTGGTCGGCTACGCGCTCAAGTCTCAGACGGCCGACGAGCTGGTCGCCGCCATCCGCAGCGTCGGGCTGGGCGAGCCGGTTCTGCCGCCGGGCGTCTCGGTGCCACCGCCGCGCGTGGTGGGGGGCGAGAAGAGCGGCGTGACGCACGCGATCGAGCGGCTCTCCCAGCGCGAGCGGCAGATCTTCGACCTGGTGGTCTGGGGGAGCTCGAACAAGCAGATCGCCGGACGCCTCGGCATCAGCATCAAGACGGTCGAGACCCACCGCGGCCACATCAACGGCAAGCTGCGCGTTCACACCAGCGCCGACATCGTCCGGCTGGCGTCGCTGTGGGGAATGCTCGCGACGGCGCCCAGCCAGAGCGCGGCCAACGGCACGAACGGCACCCTGCGCCAGTAACTCTGCTATTCGTCGCTCGCCCCGCCGACCCGCTCGCCGACCTTTTTGGCGAGCGTCTGGCGGGTGATGCCGAGGTGCTGGGCGGCCAGCGTTCGGTTGCCGCCGCAGATCTCCAGCACGCGACGGATGTGGGCGAGCTCCATCTCCTCGAGCGTCGGGATGGCGGCGCCCGGCGTGTCGGTCGTACCCGGCGCGACGGCGGGGGCGGCCAGCGCGGCGGCGAGCAGCTCGGTCGGGAGGTGCGCCGGCCGGAGCTCGGCTTCGTCGTGAAGGAGCACGGCGCGCGCGATCACCGCGCGCAGCTCGCGGACGTTGCCGGGCCAGCGGTAGCGCTCGAGGAGCCCCGCGGTCTCGGGCGCGATCCCCTGGAAGCGGCGGCCGAACTCGCGCGCCGATTCGCCGAGGAAGTGCTCGGCAAGCGCGCGGACGTCGGCGAGCCGCTCGCGCAGCGGCGGCAGATGCACGGTGATGGCGTTGACCCGGTAGAAGAGATCCTCTCGGAAGGTGTGGGCGGCGACCGCCGCCGGCAGGTCGCGGTTGGTGGCGGCGACGACGCGCGCGTCGACCCGGCGCACGGCCGTGGCCCCCACGCGCCGGAAGGTCCGCTGCTCGAGGAAGGTGAGCAGCTTGGCCTGCGCCCCGGCGCCGAGGTCGCCGATCTCGTCGAGGAACAGCGTCCCGCCGTCGGCGATCTCGACGAGGCCCAGCTTTCGCTCGCGCGCGTCGGAGAAGGCGCCGCGCTCGTGACCGAACAGCTCGCTCTCGACCAGGTTCTCGGGGATGGCCGAGCAGTTGAGCTCGACGAACGGCCCCGCGGCGCGCGGCGAGCCCTCGTGCAGCATGCGCGCGATCGCCTGCTTGCCGGTGCCGCTCTCGCCGGTGACCAGCACCAGTGGCACGGGGCTCTTGGCGATCACCTCCACCTCGGCGAGCAGCTTGGTCATCCGCGGCGCGGCGTGGACGAAGGCGGCGCCGCCGGCGCGCCGCCGCTCCTGCGCGGCCAGGTAGGCGACCCGCTGCTCGAGGCGGCTGGTCCGCACCGCGTTGCGGACGGCGGCCACGATCTCCTCCAGCTCGAACGGCTTCTTGATGAAGTCGTAGCCTCCGAGCTTCATCGCGGTCACGGCGCTCTCGATCGATCCGTGCGCCGAGATGAGGATGACCTTGGTGTCCGGCGCCTCCTGCTTCATCTTGCGCAAGAGGTCGAGGCCGTCGGCGTCGCCCAGCACCAGATCGAGCAGCACGACGTCGGGGCGGGTCTCGTGAAACCGCGACCAGGCCTCGGCGCCCGAGGCCGCGGCGTTCGACGTCGAACCCCTCCTCGGCCAGCAGCGATCGGATCGACTGCCGGATCAGGGCTTCGTCATCGGCAATCAGGACGGACGCGCTCATCGCACCACCGGGATCTGGAGCTCGAAGACGGCGCCGGGGGGATCGGGGCGGTTGGCGGCGACGATGCGGCCGCCGTGCTCGAGCAGGATGTTCTGGCTGACCGCCAGCCCGAGGCCGTGCCCCTCGGGCTTGGTGGTGAAGAACGGCTTGAACAGCTCGCGCTCGCGCTCGGCGGGGATGCCGGCGCCGCGATCGCGCACCCGCACCGCGATCTCGTCCCGCCCCAGGCTGGACGCGCGCGCCGCCTCGACCTCGATCGCGCCGCCGCCCGCCGGCGTCGCCTCCGCGGCGTTGACGATCAGGTTGACCAGCGCCTGCGTAACCAACTGCGGGTCGACCTCCAGCGGCGGAAGGTCGGGCTCCTCGCGCCGCGCGATCTGTATCTGGTGGCGCGCCAGCGCCGGGCGCGGACGCCTCCAGCGCGGCGTCGACCAGGCTGCCGATGGTGCAGAGCTCGAACCGGGGCGCCAGCGGCCGGGCGTAGTTCATGAGCCGCCGGACCAGCCCCTCGACGCGCGTGATCTCGCGATCGAGCGCGCGCGCCGTGTCGACCACCGGACCGCCGCCCGGTGCGGCCGCCCCCTGGCGCTCGAGCAGCTGCGTGGCCGCCTTCATCCCGGCCAGCGGGTTCAGGACCTCGTGCGCCAGCTTGGCGGCCAGCTCGCCGACCGCCGACAGCTTCTCGCTCTGCACCAGGCGCCGACGGTGCTCGAACAGCGCCGCGTCGGTCTCCTCCAGCTTCTCGACGATGGCGCTCACCTGGTCGCCCAGCGTCTCCAGCCCCGCGCGTCCGGGCAGGAGGTGGATGCGCGTCCGCTCGGCCGCCGACTCGACCTGCACCTCGAGCTCGGTGATCGGCTTGGTGATGCGCCGGGCCCAGAGGAACCCGACCAGGAGGCTCGCGACTGCGCCGGCCACGCTGGTCGCCACCAGCACGTCGGCGAGCCGCCGCACGGACTGCTCGGCGCCGGCCAGCGTCGTCTCGGCGTCGGCGCGCGCGCCGCGGCCGAACTCGGCGAACAGATCGCGCAGCGCGCTGCGCTTGGGCGTGGTTGCTGCAGCAGCGCGGCCTTGGCCTCGGCCGGGTGGCCGGCATCGTAGAGGGCGACCGCCTCGCGGCGCGCCCGATCGTAGGCGAGATACTCGGACTGGATCTCGCCGAGCAGCCGCTCCGAGTCCGGCGCCCGCCCACCTTGCCGTGCATGCGGCGGAGCCACGACTCGAACGCCGGCCGGTTGCTCTCGAGCTCGGCCAGCCAGGCGCGGTTGCCCGTCAACAGGTACTCGGCGACGAACCCCTTTTGATACAGGAACGCGCTCATCGCCGCCGCGTCGTCGATGAGCGCCAGCTGCCGGCTGACCGCGATCCGCGCCACCGCCGAGGCGTTCCCCAGCGAGAACAGGCCGACCGCGCAGACGACGCCGACGGCGAGCGCCGTCCCCAGCGAGGCCAGCGCCAGCCGGGCCGACAGCGCCGCCGACCGCGATCTGCGCATGGTTCGCAGTATGACGTCAGCGCGGGCTCAGCGCACGATCAGATCGTCGCGGCGGTTCTTGGCGTGCGCGTCGTCGTCGTGGCCCGGGTACTTCGGCCGCTCCGATCCGTAGCTGACCGTCTTCACCTTGGCGTTCGGCACGCCCAGGTGGACCAGATAGCTCTTGGCCGCGCGTGCCCGCTCTTCGCCGAGCGCCATGTTGTACTCGATCGTGCCGAGCTCGTCGCAGTTGCCGTCGATCTCCAGATTGCGCGTTCTGTTTTCCCTTCACCTCGTCGGCGATCTTCTGCAGGACCGAGTGCGCGTCCGAGCGGAGCGTCTACGAATCGAAGTCGAAGTAGATGGCAGGCTCTTGATTCTCTGCCGTCGGCGCCTGGGGAGCCTCGGCTGGCGGCTCCGGCGGGGACTGCCGGGGCGCGACGCGGGCCGCGACCGGCGGCGACGGGCGCGCGGGAGGCGCCTTCTGCTCGTGCGAACAGCCGAGCGCCGCGCCGAGCAAGAGGCCCGACGAAAGCGCGACCAATCCAGATCCAGACCGTAGCGAGCTCATGCTGAACCTCCAGAGGGTGAGACCAAAGGAACCTCCACGAACGACCAGAACTGGCTGCGCAGCACCTGCAGGCGCTCGAACGACTCCCGCCCGTTGATGGAGACCAGGTACTGCAGCTTGGAGAGCAGGGTGGCCGGCTCGGCGCGCGTCAGCAGCGTGTTCGACGGCTGGACGATCGGGCGCCCGTTCTCCCCCTCCCAGACGACGTGGCCGACGACGATGAAGTCGCCTGCACTTTTTTGTCGGGGGTGAAACCGTGCCTCCAGGACGCGCAAAGTGACTCGGTTCGAGTGCAAGCGGTGTGCCCCAGGGCGCCCGCCCGCGCCCGTGGGGCGGCCCGCGGACGCTGGTCGAAGACTGTGCGGGCGGGGGTGCGACTGGCCGATTCGTTGACGCTGCGGCCGTCGAGCTTCTCGTGATATTGAATGCCCTCGGGAGGACGGCCAATGCAGCGTGTGCGTCAATTCTTGCTGGTGGGGTTCCTGGCGACGACGGTGTTCGGAGCGCTGGCCCTCGCGCCCCGGACGGCGGCCGCCGGCGGCCGGATCGTGGTCAGCGACGCCGAGTTCGGCTCCTACGGCTCGGAGAAGGAGCTGGCGGCGGCCCTCAAGAAGCAGGGGAAGACGACCTTCAAGGGGGACGGCGCCTGGCAGCTGAACATGATGATCTTCCTGGGCGCCGCCGCGGGCGGCAACAAGATCAACATCGTCTACTACGACGTCTCCAAGCACCCGCCCGATCAGGTCAACTTCACCGAGGTGGGCGTCAAGCCCGACCAGAAGATCGTGCAGCTGAACGGTCAGGCGATCTCGTCGGACATGGGCTTCGTCAAGGGGCACAAGTACGAGGTCAGGGCCACTCGAGTGATCGGCGGTAAGGAAAAGGTCTACGCCAAGACCACGATCACGCTGAAGTGACGAGATCGACCGCGGCGCGCGCGATCGCGGCGCTCTCGCTGGCGGTCGCGGGCTGCGTGCCCGCCCCACGTCCGGGAAGACCGGACGACGGCGGCCCCTTTCGGGACCCGCGCCGCCCGGCCGCCCAGCGCGCCGCCGATCTGGTACGGCGCCTCACCGCCCAGGAGAAGATCGGGCAGTTGATGACGGCAGCGCCCGCGATCCCTCGCCTGGGCCTGCCGGCGTATGACTGGTGGAGCGAGGCGCTGCACGGCGTGGCGCGTGCCGGACGGGCGACGGTCTTCCCGCAGGCGATCGCGCTCGGGGCCACGTTCGACGAACCGCTTTTGCGCCGGGTGGCGGCGGCGATCTCCGACGAGGCGCGGGCGAAGTTCAATTTGGCTGCGGCGGGCGGTGCCCGCGGGCGCTACCAGGGGCTGACGTTCTTCTCCCCCAACCTCAACATCTTCCGCGATCCGCGCTGGGGGCGCGGCCAGGAGACCTACGGCGAAGATCCGTTGCTGACGTCGCGGCTCGGAGTGGCCTTCATCGCCGGGATGCAGGGGGACGATCCGCGCTGGTTGAAGACGGTCGCCACCGCCAAGCACTTCGCCGTGCACAGCGGACCGGAGGCCGACCGGCACGTCTTCGACGCGCGTCCGAGCGACCACGATCTGGTCGACACCTACCTGCCGCAGTTCGAGGCGGCCGTGCGCCAGGGGCACGTCGGGTCGGTGATGGCGGCCTACAACCGCCTCGACGGCCAGCCGTGCGCCGCCAGCCCGCGGTTGCTCGACGAGACGCTGCGCAAGGTCTGGGGATTCGGCGGCTACGTCGTCGGCGACTGCGGCGCCGTCAGCGACATCTTCGCCACGCACCACGTGGCGCCGTCGGCGGCCGCGGCCGCCGCGGCGGCGCTGCGCGCGGGGACCGATCTCGATTGCGGGCGGGCGTACGCGGCGCTCGGTCCGGCGCTGGCGGGTGGTCTCGTCAGCGAGGCGGATCTCGATCGGGCGCTGGTGCGGCTCTTCACCGCGCGCTTCCGGTTGGGTCTCTTCGATGAGACGGTCCCCACGCCCTGGTCGGCCCTCGGCGAGGAGACCGTCGATTCTCCCGCGCACCGGCAACTGGCGCGCGAGGCGGCGGCGCGCGCGGTGGTGCTGTTGGAGAACCGCAACGCAACGCTGCCGCTCCGCCCGGGCGTCCGGCGGATCGCCGTCGTCGGACCCACCGCCGACGACCAGGAGGCGCTGCTCGCCAACTACCACGGCACGCCGTCGCACGCGGTGACGCTGCTGGAAGGGATCCGGGCCGCGGCGCGCGCGCACGACGCGACGGTCCGCTACGCGCGCGGCGCCACCCTGGCGGGGGGCGGCCGTTCGAGCGCGCAGCTCCACGAGGCAGTGGCCGCCGCCCGCAAGAGCGATGTCGTGGTCGCCGTCGTGGGGCTCGATCCGCGGCTCGAGGGCGAGGAGCATGACAGCGCGCTCAACCCCGCGGGCGACCGACGCGATCTCGGTCTGCCGGCATCGCAGGAGAAGCTGATCGAGGCGCTGGTGGCGACCGGCAAGCCGGTGATCGTGGTGCTCACCGGCGGGAGCGCGCTGGCGGTGCCGTTCGCCGCCGCGCACGCCGCCGCGCTGCTCGACGCCTGGTATCCGGGTGAGGAGGGGGGCAACGCTGTCGCCGACGTCCTCTTCGGTGCGGTAAATCCGGCCGGCCGCCTGCCGATCACGTTCTACCGATCGGTCGCCGATCTGCCGCCGTTCGCCGACTACGGCATGCGCGGGCGCACCTACCGGTACCTGACCGCGGAGCCGCTCTACCGGTTCGGTGACGGCCTCTCGTACACGACCTTCCGTTACGCAAACCTGGCCGTCGCGCCCGACGCGAAGACGATCACCGTCGAGGTCCAGAACACCGGCGCGCGGGCCGGAGACGAGGTGGTTCAGGTCTACCTGCTGCCGCGCGATCCGCCGGCGTACGCGCCGCGCCGCTGGCTCGTCGCTTTCGCGCGGGTCCCGCTCGCCGCGGGGGAGCGGCGGGTCCTCTCGCTGGCGCTGCCGCCGCAGGCGCTGACGCTGGTCGACGGGCGCGGCGTGCGCCAGCCACTCGTCGGGGCGGTCGACGTCGCGGTCGGCGGCGGGCAGCCCGATCGCGACGGTCGCTACGCCGACGGCGCCCGAGGCCTGACGGCCTCGGTGCGCCTCGGGACGTGAGGCCTACCGGAAGAAGTAGGTGAACCCGAGACCGCCGGTCGTCTGGCCGTTCAGCGTGAAGCTGGTGGGAGCGTTGTTGTCGCCGAACGAGATGGCGAAACCGACACGGCACGAGAGCGCGAAATTCGGGCTCAGGAAGACCCGCGCCTCGGCGCCCGGCTCCAGCGTGAAGCCGGTGGACGAATTGCCGGCGCCCATTGCCGACGCGTAGATCAAACCGGCACCACCGCCAACGGAGAAGTCGGCGTTGGTCCCTCTGGCCAGGTGGTACCAGCCGGCGACGCCGACCGAGACGCCGGTCGTGGATGCGCCGTTCTGCGAGGTGTGGTTGAACCCCAGTACGCCCTCGATGTGGAAAACGGGCATGTCGTAGACGAATTCGGCGCCAGTGAGAGGATTGGGGTTGTTCCCGACCGTGGGGGCAAGCCACACCTCGGCGCCGACGCCGATCGCCCCGCTCCCCACCGACGTGATCGGTGCGGAGTTGGCGGGCGGTGTGGTGGCCGGAGGCGGCGGCGACGATTCCTGCGCGGAGACGGGAGCTGCGGCCAGGCATACGAGCAGCCCGGCGAGCAACGAGGATGAGACGAGAAGGGGCTTTTTCATCTGATCACCTCAGGGTTTCATGGATGTCCGACAAGGTCAGTCGCCGGCTCAGCCAGTATCGCCCCCTCGTCGAGGTCGTCAAATTCGCGGCGGTCGCGCGCGTTACTCGGCGCCGAGCTCTTTGCAGAGCCGCTGCTCGCGCGCGACGCCCTCGGCTTCTGGCCGGTCCGCGGGGGCGAGCCGCTGGTACGCGGTGGCGAGCGCGCAGTGGACGCGCGGATCGAACGGGTTCGTGGCCAGCGACGCGCGCAGCGCCACGACGGCGCCCGGCGCGTCGCCGAGCGCCAGCTTGGCCTCGCCGGCGATCAGCGTCGGCCAGGGGAGGTCGGGGTAGATGGCCTGGACGGGCCCGAGCGCCTTGAGCGCGCGCTCGGGCTCGCCCAGCGTCAGATAGGTGCGCCCCAGCTTCACCGGAAAGATCCAGCTCGCGGCCGGATCGCCGCGCGTCCCCGAGGTGATCGCCTTCTGCCCCTTCTCGTACTCGGCGGCCGCCGCGCGCGGGTGGTCGCGTCCGAGCAGGATGTTGCCGAGGCGCAAGTAACGATAGGGCGCGCCCGCGCGCATCGTCGAGGAGAGCGCGTCCTCCTCGGCCGGCTTGCGGCCCGAGGCGATCGCGTTGGCCTTGCGGATGTGGGTGGTGGAAATGTCGATCGCCGGGAAGGTCTTGTAGTGCTGGGCGAGCATGAAGGCGCGCCAGCCGCGCTCGAACTCCGTCCAGCTGCCGCCGGCGGCCGCCGCCACCGCCTGCCGCGCGTCCTGACCGTCGCGCACCCGCTTGACAGCGTCACGCAGCGCCGCCATGCCCCCCTTGTCGTAGAGGTAGGCGACGGCGTTCTCCACCTCGGCGAAGGCGAGCGTGGCGTCCTCGGCCGACGGCAGCTTGGCCATGGAGGGATGCATCGCCTCGAAGCTGATGAGGTGGCCCGAGCGCAGCGCCTTGGCCAGGAGGTGCTCCATCGGAGGCGCGATGCGGCCGCCGGGCGGTTCGCGCCAGCGGCGCTCGAGGAACTTGGCGAGGCCCTCCTGCAGCCAGACCGGCGCGCGGTCTTCGGTCAGCGTGGAGACGGCGTAGTGGACCAGCTCGTGGTTCATGCTGTCGAGCCAGGGATAGCCGTAGGCGAGGGCGCGCGGCGTGGTGACCATGAGGCGCGCCCACTTGCAGAGCGCGATCGTGCCGGTGCGCGCCACCTCCGCGACCGACAGCGACGAGACGGCCGCCAGATCCGAGGGGGCGCGGTAGAACTCGACCCGGATCGGCTGGGCTGGCTCGAAGCCGAGATCGGCGTGCAGAGCCGCATAGGCCGCCTCGACGGTGTCGCGCGCGTAGGCGGCGAGCGCGGCGTCCTCGGGGGCGTAGTGGATGATGGCGTGCGGCGAGCGCTCCTCTCGGAAGTCCTTGATCGCGTCGCGCGCCGCCGCCGCCAGCTCGGCGAGCGCCTTCACGTCGCCGCCTTCGGGCTGGGCCGCCGCCGCCGTGAGCGCGCGGACCGCGCCGTCGTAGTCGCCGGTCAGGAACTTCTGGTAGCCCTCGAGGAGGTGGGTCTCGGGCGCGTTCGGTGCCGCGGCCTGGAGCGCCTTGAGCTCGGTGGCCGCCTCCTTGAACTGCCAGGCGTCGAGCAGGCTGTTCACGCGCTTGGCCGCCGCGCCCAAGTCGGGTGTGGGCGCGGGCGAGGTCACGGGCGTGGGCGGGGCCGGGCGCGCCGCCGGGCCGTGGGCGAGCAGCGCGAGCGAGGCGACGAGCGCGAGCGCGACACGCCTCATTTGACCAGCTCCTCGTAGTAGCGGCGGACCTCGTCGCGGTAGCGCTCGGGCGCCTTCTCCTTCATTGCGTCGAGCAGCTCCTGGCGCCAGGCACGCGGCGCGCTGGACTCGTCGGCGCCGGGGATGCGCACCGGGTCGCGGTGCTGCTCGGTCCCCCCCATCGAACGCTCCTGCATCGAGTCGCGCAACTTCGCCAGCCGATCGGCAGCGTCGCGCTCCGCCGTGGCGGCCGGCTTCGATTCGTCCCGCTTGAGAGATTCGCCGGCCTCCTTCATCCGCGCGCCGGCCCCCTTGAGCTCCCCCTCCGCCTTCTCCATCCCCGGCATCTTGCCCAGCCGTCGCGCCGCCTCCTCGGCCAGCTCGTCGGTCCGCTTGCCGATCGCCCCCTGCTTCTCGGCCTGCGCGCGCGCCGCCTCGCGCTCGGACGGCGACAGCGTCTCCGACGGCTTGGGCATCAGCTTCCCGAGATCGTCGGCGATCTCCTGCGCCAGGCCCCGCGCCTCGCCGACCGCCTCGGCGCGCTTGTCGCGCTCCGCCTCGGCGCCGCCGTGGCGGGCCCGGCGCGCCTCCGCCAGCTCGTCGAGGTGCTCGCCGGCGCGCTCGAGGCTGCTCTCGGCCCGCTCCGCCTCTCCCTTGGCCTCGGCCAGATCGCGCTCGCTGAGCAGGCGCCGCATCTGCTTGGCGCTCTCGCGCGCGCGGACCATCTCCTCGGCCAGCGCGCTCTCCGGATCGCCGCTGGGGACGCTCGCCAGCTTCTGCTTGAGGCGGTCGATCTTTTCACCCTCGCGCTTCATGAAATCGTCCATCTGCCCCTTGAGCCGCTTCTCGACCTCCGCCTCCTGCTTCTCGGAGATCGCCTGCGTCTCCTTCTGCAGCGCCCGCTCGTCCCCCTCGATGTCGCCGATCTTCTTCATCAGATCGGCGACCACCCGGTTCTCCTGGGGGAACCGCTCGGCGCCGAACCCGTCCAGGTTCTGATCGAGCATCTTGCGCATCCCGCGCAGCTCGTCGCCCAGCTGGGCCAGCGCCTTCTCGAGGTCGGCGTCATCACCCCGCTCGATCATCTCGTCGAGCTTGCGCGCCTCGTCTTGCAGCCCCTTCATCTCCGGGAGGTTTCGCCACTCCTCGGGGACGTCGTTGCGCGCCTGCACCGCCGCGATCTTCTGCGCCAGATCGGCGAGCCGCGCGCGCAGGTCCCGCGCCTCGCGCGCGAGCTGCCGCCGCAGCCCCTCGTCCTTGGTCTTCTTGTAGCGCTCCAGCAGATCCTGGAGGCGCTGAT
Organism: uncultured Pseudomonadota bacterium; assembly: GCA_963725905.1. GTDB lineage: Bacteria > Myxococcota_A > Polyangia > Fen-1088 > Fen-1088 > JADGRB01. The sequence goes on from CAVSAG010000001.1 coordinate 446,661, forward strand.
GCGCCTCGGTCAGCTCCTTGCCGAGGCTGGCCAGATCTTCGAGCCGCTGCCGTCCAATCAGATCGTCGAGCCGCAGCACGTCGGCCTCCAGCTCGGCGACCTGCTTCGCCGAGGCCGCCTCGAGGCGCGCGCGCCCGCCAGCCGGCTTGCTCCGCTGCGCCGCCAGCGCCAGCGCCTCCTCGCGCAGGAGGTGTTCCAGCCGATCGGCGATCCCGGCCAGCGCCGTGCGCAGCGTCTTCCCCAGCACCGACTCGCGGCGATCCTCGTCGAGCAGTCGGCCGAGGAGCGCCAGGTGCGCCTCCTCCGCCTCGTGCACCGCGGCGAGCGCCGCCACCCGTTCGTCGGCCGCCGCGGCCTCGGTCCCGCCGGGCGCGGGGGGGGCCGCCACGGCCGGCTCGTGCTCGAGGCGCGCGGCCAGATCGGCGATCAGCTTCTCCAGCAGATCGCGCTGCCGCTCCAGCCGGTCCTCGAGGCTCTCGTGCGGGTTCTGGATGACGACATAGAGCGTCCGCGAGGAACCGACCTTGGGGCCCGAGATCTGATCGCGATCGCGCGCCTCGATCCGGTAGGCGATCCGTTCGGCGCCGGAGAGCCCCGCGCCGGCGGGATCCCAGAGCGTCCGCCCCTGCAGCGCGCGGCCCCCGGCGCCGTCGCGCAGGGGCACGCGCTGCTCGGGCCGGTCGCCGACCCGATAAACCAGGTCGATGGCGCCCAGGCCGTAGTCGTCGGTGGCCGAGTAGCCGATCTCGATCGGCCGCGGCGTCGCGAGCTCGAGCCGATCGGCCGGCCCCATGATCTCCACCCGGGGCGGCGTGTCGGCCTCCGCGGTCAGACGGTGGCTGCGCGCCTCGCGAATCGGCCGTCCGAACGCGGGCTCCAGCCAAAATCGATAGGTCGCATCCTCCTTCAGCGTCAGCTCGGCGGTGAGCCTGTCACCCGAGAGCGCGGCGGCGATCTCTCCCGCCTCGCCCGACTCGCCGAGCAGGAGCAGCGCGCGCCGCGCCGGTCGCAGCGGGTGCGTCTCGATCCGGACGTGCGTCCCCTTGACGGCAGCGATGTCGCCCGTCGATCCGTCGACGGTGCGCGCGTCGAGGCCGGTGTAAGCCGGGTACTCGTAGGTGACGCGCACGTCGCCGACCAGCGGCACCGCCGAGACGGCCGCCCCCTCGAAGCGCGACGGGCGGTGCACCAGCGTCCGCAGACCACGGGCCGCCGTCGGCCAGGCGCCGACGGTAGCGATGAGCGCGGCGGCCACCAGCCCACACAAGGCGATGGCACGCGCGGCCGGACCGAGCGACACAAGGACACCCGGCGCGATGGGTGCGACGGCCGAGGCGACCTGCTCGCGAAACGCCTCCACCAGCGCCGGCGAGGCGCCGCCGCCGCCGGCCGGTGCCTCGCGAAGCTCGACCGCGGAGAGCAGATCGCTGGCCATCGCGGGCAGGAGAACGCCCGTCCGTCGTGCCGCCGCGCGATCGTCGCGCAGCGCCCGCGCGGGGAAGAGCACACCGCGCGCCAGGACGACGAGGGCCAGCGCCCCGGCGAAGCAGGCGGTCACCGTCGGCCAGAAGTCGGCGGGACCGACGGCCGCCGCCGACAGGCCCAGCGCGAACAGCCCGGCGCCCAGCGCCGCGGCGCCGTATCCCGCCGCCTCGAGCCCCGCGCGCAGCAGGAGCCGCCGTCGCACGGCCGCGAGGAAGCTCTGGATGCCGTCGCGCTCGACCATCAGTTGCCGAATCGTATCAACTTCGGGGCGGCGAAGCCCGGACGCCGAGCCTTCGCAGGGAACCCGCCTCTGATTCCGCCCGTCCTGCTAGTATCCCGGTTTTCCGTGCAACCGCCGCCCATCCCGCCCGGTCTGCGCAGGCCCCCCGCCGAGGGGCCGTCTGGCTTCGCGGCGCGCGCGCGCGCCTTCGTGCAGGGGCACCGGCGGCTGAGCATCGCCGCCGGCATCGGGCTCGCGCTGCTGGTCATCTATCCGTTCGCCGTGGGCGCGCTGGCGGCCCACCTGGTCGGCAGCCGCCTTTCGGCCAAGCTCGGCCGCGCGGTGACCGTCGGGCGCGGCCACGGCGGTCTCGGACGGATCGTCCTCGACGAGGTCACCGTGGCCGGGGCCGCGGGGGGACCGCCGCTCGCGACCATCGCCCGGCTCACGGTTCCCTTCGGCGTTGCGCTGGGGATGTCGAGCGCCGTCGAGGTGGCCGGCCTCAAGGTGCATGCGGTGCGTGGCGGCGCCGAGGACAACCTGGAGGCGATCCTGACCCGACTGCGGGGGCGCAAGCATCACGGCGATGAGCCAGCGCCGGCCGAGGGCGGCGCCGTCGCCCCGACTGCCCCGACCTCGGCGCAGAGCCTGCCGGCCATCATCCTCACCGACGCCTCGATCGAGGCGCGCGACGAGGAGAGCCACCTGCACGTCGCCATCGCCAATCTCGACGGCGAGATCCGCCCCGGGTCGCGCCTGGCGCTGCGCATGCACGCCGTGAAGGGCGGGCTGGCGCTCGGCGGCGACGGGGCCGGCCCGCGCTTCGGCGCCGACGATCTGGACGTGGAGACGCCGCTTTCGGGGATGCGCCCGACGGGGATTCCGTCGCTGCGGGTGGCCGGAGGGCAAGCTTCGCCGCTGCCACAGCTGGCGCTCACCGGCATCGCCGGCGTGATCGGTCCGCCGCCTTCGGGGACGGCGGGTCCGGCGGACGGTCTCATCATCGATCTGCGCGGCAGCTACGGCGGCGCGCACGAGGCGCTCTGGACAGCGAAGGGGCACGCCGATCCGGCGCACGGCACCGGCAAGCTGGCGCTGCGCGCCGAGCAGTTCTCGCTGGGACGAATCGCCGACGTGCTCCCCAAGTCGGTCCTGACGCCGGCCAACACGACGCTCGACGCCGCGCTGGATCTCGACTGGGTGGGCGACGCGGTCAGCTTCGGCGGCGAGCTGGCGATCGTCGGCCTGTCGCTGCAGAGCGACGCGCTGGCCGCCGATCCGGTGGAGAACGTCTCGCTGGGGGTCAGCCTGCGCGGGACGGTCTACCCGCTGGCCCGGCGGCTCGAGCTCGAGCGCGCCGAGGCGCGCGTGCGCGACGTGACCGCGCGCCTCTCCGGGCACGTGGCGCTGCCGGCGGGGACCTTCAAGTTCACCAATGGCAAGGCGCTGAGCGTGGTGCCGGACATCGATCTGCATTTCTCCGTGCCGCGCGTCTCCTGCAGCAAGCTCCTCTCCAGCATTCCGCCGGCGCTGGTGCCGCGGCTTCAGGGGTTCGTGCTGCAGGGGTTCTTCGCCGCCGACGTGGGGTTCAAGGCAAACTTCGCGAACCTCGACGACGACCTCGATCTGACCGGCAAGGTCGGCATCGACGGCTGCAAGGTGGTCAAGGCGCCCGACGACGTGAAGGCGCTGGCCAATCCGGAGACGCTGGTGATCAACGTCGAGGTCCCCAAGCTGCCGGGATCGGGCGGCCAGCCGGGCGAAACCGACACGCTCCCGGTGGTCGTCGGTCCCGACAACCCCGACTTCGCGCAGTACGATCAGATCTCTCCGTATCTGGTGGGGTCGATCATGACCACCGAGGACAACGGCTTCTTCAAGCACCACGGCTGGGTCAGCTCGGAGTTCAAGAGCGCGCTGCGCCGCAATCTCAAGGGGGGCGGTTTTCGCCTCGGCGCCTCGTCGATCACCATGCAGATGACGAAGAACGTCCTCCTCACCAAGGACAAGACGCTCTCGCGCAAGCTGCAGGAGCTGTTCTTGGTCTGGTACCTCGAGCAGGTGCTGCCCAAGGAGCGGATCCTCGAGCTCTACTTCAACGCCATCGAGTTCGGGCCGCGCATCTACGGCATCGGCGCGGCGACCCGTCACTACTTCGGGAAGAAGCCGGCCGATCTGACGCCGCTCGAGGCGGCGTTCTTCTCGTCGATTCTCCCCAGCCCCAAGCGGCGCTATGTCCAGTACTGCCACGGGTCGCTGACGGCGCAGTGGGACCGGTACATCCGGCGCATCCTGGCCAAGGTGCACGAGCGCGGGCGGATCACCGACGACGAGTACGCCGCCTATTCGGTGCAACCGTTCGTGTTCGACCGGCGCGAGGCGAGCTTCACCGAGAAGCAGTGTCTCGACTGGGTCAAGAGCATGGCCCCCAAGCCCGAGCCCGAAACGCCCCCCGATCTCGAAGAAGGGGACGGCGACGCCGACGCCGGCGGCTGGCCGCAGAAGCGCCTGCGCAAGCTCTTCTCGCAGCACACCGTCGCGCACCACGCGCCCGGCCCGGCGCCCGCCAAGTCGATCGCCGCCCGCACGCATTGACCTCGCGAGCCGCGGCGGGCGCGGCGCAAGCGCGGTGCTAAGCTCGGCCGCATGTCCTCCCGCACCGTGCTGGTGGTCGGCGCCAACCGCGGCATCGGCCTGTCGCTTTGCAAACGATTCAAGAGCCTCGGCCGCGAGGTGATCGCCGCCTGCCGCCGCACCTCTCCCGCGCTCGGCGCGCTCGGCGTGCGCGTCGAGACCGACGTCGACGTCACCGACGATGCCAACGTCGCCGCGCTGGCCAAACGCCTCGAAGGCGTCGCGCTCGACGAGCTGGTCTGCAACGCCGGCATCCTGCACGAGGACGATCTGGGCGGCGTCGACCTCGCCGACGTCGAGGCGCAGATCGAGGTCAACGCCATCGGCCCCCTGCGCGTGGTCAAGGCGCTGCGCCAGAACCTCCGGCGCGGCGGCAAGCTGGCGCTCATCACCAGCCGCATGGGTTCGATCGCCGACAACGGCTCGGGCGGCTACTACGGCTACCGGATGTCCAAGGCCGCGCTCAACGCCGCCGGCATGTCGCTGGCCCGCGATCTGCGCGGCGGCGGCGTCGCCGTCGCCATCCTCCACCCCGGCTACGTCCGCACCGACATGACGTCGGGCAGCGGCACCGTCGATCCCGACGACGCCGCCAGGCAGCTCATCGACCGCATCGACGCGCTCACCCCCGAGACCACCGGCACCTTCTGGCACGCGAACGGCCAGGTTCTGCCCTGGTGATTCTACGGCTCAACGGGCCGCGATCCGTCCGATCAGCCAGATCGCTCCCAGCAGACCGATCAGCGCCGAGCCGACCCGCAGTCCCCAGCGCTCGAATCCGCGGGGCGAGCGCCGGGCGCAGGCGACGACGATCGGCAGCGCGAGGCCGACGACCAGGAGCTGGCCGAGCTCGACGCCGAGATTGAACGAGACCAGCGACAGCAAGAGACCGCGGCGGGGGAGGCCGATCTCGCGTAGCACGGAGGCGAACCCCAGCCCGTGGACGAGCCCGAAGCCGAACACCAGCAGCCAGCGCCCGCGCGGTGCCCGCGGGATCAGGTTCTCGAAGCCGACGTAGGCGACGGAGAAGGCGATGGCCGGTTCGACCCAGCGGGTGCCGAGGACGCCCGGGCGGAGGACCTGCGTGACCAGCGTGATCGAGTGGGCGACGGTGAACGCGCTGACGACCGCGATCGTCCCCCGGATCGCTTGCCGGGGAGTCGCCGCCTCCGCGACGGTCGCGCCGCGTGTCCGCGTCCGCAGGCCGGCGCCGAGCAGGAGCGCCGCAAGAAAAGCCAGGTGGTCGTAGCCGCTGAGGATGTGGGCGACGCCGAGCCGCAGGTAGGTGAGGGCGCTCCTCCAGAGCGGCTCGGGGAGATGGACGTCGACGGCGATCTCGTGCGCCAGGTTGTGGAAGACGATCGACGACGCCGAGGGATCGTCCGACGCCGCGGCTTCGCCGGCCGCGGCGTCGCCGACCGCGAGACGCGTGTAGCTGGCGTGGTACGGATCGTGGTCGAAGAAGAGGTCGTAGCGGAGGTGGAGCGTTCGCGCGCCGGGACCGCAGGCGAACCGCTCGACGAACATCGAGGTCGGCTCGGGCGCGGTCGGATCGGACGTCAGCGCCGCCGCGGTCGCCGCGCAGAGGTGGGTCTCCCCGCCGATCGTCACCGCCACATGCAGCCCGCCGCGCAGGAGCTCCGCCCCGCGCGGTGTCCGGTCACCGAGCAGCCGCACGAGATCGACCGACCGGATCCGCAGCCGCCAGGTCAGATCGGCGCCGTCACCGCCGGCGGCCGGGTAGGCGATCTCGCCGAAGGTCGTGGTCTGCTGGTGGGCGAGGGCGCGCGCGCCGCCGCCGGCCACCAGCCAGAGCGCGGCCGCGATCGCCGTCGGCGCGCGTCTCATCGCGGGCGATGGTAGCGCGGCTATCCGGCGCGGGCGACGGGGGTGGCGCGGCGGTGGCGGCGCGGCATCTCCAGCACCAGCACGGTGGCGTCCTCGGTGGCGCGCGGCTTCGCGCCGAGCAGCGCGCCGCAGATGCTCTCCGCGCCGAGGCGCGCGCGGGAGAGCCGCTCGCAGAGCGCGCGCTCGCCCAGCCGATCGTCGTCGCTGGCCAGCTGATCGGTGATTCCGTCGGTGACCAGGACCAGCGCATCCTCCGGCCCGATCTCGACGGAGGTCTCCGGGTAGAGCTGCCCGGGGAGGATCCCCAGCGCCAGACCGGCGGCGGAGGGGAGATCCTGGGCGCCGCCCGCGGCGCGCCGGACGAACGGTCCGAGGTGTCCCGCGCTGGCGATCTCCACCCGGCCGGTCACGGCGTCGACGCGCACGCAGACCGCGGTCGCGAACCGATCGTCGATCCGTTGCTGCACCATGCACTCGTTCAGCGTCGCCAGCACCGCGCCCGGCCCCTCGCCGCGCGCGATCGCTTGCCTGAGGACCCAGCGCAAGCTACCGACTGGGGCGGCCGCGCTCGGTCCGTTGCCGCTCACGTCGCAGAGGACGACGGTGACCCGTCCATCGCGCAGCTGGATCACCTCGAAGAAGTCGCCGCTGTTCCCCGCCGGCGACGTCTGCTTCGCCGACACCTGCAGCTGGCTCCAGGTCGGTAGGTGAATCGGCGGCGCCACCCGGGCCGGCAGCCGGCCGATCCCTGACTTCCCGGTTGCCTCTCCCTCCCCCGACTGATCCATGGCCGACATAGAAAACGTCTAGGCCACCGACAAGTTTCGAGCCAACACCGTCGCCACGATGCATACAAGTTATCTCAGGTGGTTACGAAGTTAAACAGGAAAATTATGTATTTTAGAACAACATTTATACAATGAAACTCTATGACATTGGTCCACACGTCCGAAAACGTAGGGGAACCGCGACCTTGCGCTATTTCAGGGTCAGCTTGCCGGTGAGCTCGATCTGCCGCGACGACGACCCGATCATCAGGTCGAACGTGCCGGGCGCTGCCCGCCACTGCTTGGTCCCGACGTCGAAGTAAGAGAGCGCGCGCCGATCGACCGTGAGCTGCACGCGCCGGGTTTCGCCAGGCTGAAGATCGACCTTGGCGAACCCCTTCAGCTCCTTCGGGGGGCGCGGCACCGGCGCGTGGCGATCGCCGACGTAGAGCTGCGCCACCTCGGCGCCGCGGCGGGCGCCGACGTTGGTGAGGTCGAACGAGACGGTCACCGGCCCATCGCCGGTCATGACGTCGGGTGCGACCGACAGCGCGCCGTACTTGAACCGCGTGTACGAGAGTCCGTGGCCGAACGGGTAGAGCGGCTTGCCGCCCGTCTGATCGAAGTGGCGGTAGCCGAGGAAGACGCCTTCCTTGTAGGCGATCCGCTTGCCGGCGTCGGGGTAGTAGCTGGCGGCGACGGCGCTGTCCTCGAACCGGCGCTCGAAGGTCACCGGCAGCTTCCCCGACGGCGTGACGTCGCCGAACAGAACCTCCGCCAGCGCGGTCCCGCCCTCCTGTCCCGCGTACCAGGTCTCGATGATGGCGGGGACGTGGTCGACGAAGCGGGTCATGTCGACGCCGCCGCCCGAGGTGAGCGCCACGACGACGCGCTTGTTTGCCGCGCGGACGGCGGCGATGAGCTCGTCCTGGCCGGCCGGGAGCTGGAACGTCCGGTCGTAGCCTTCGCTCTCGGTCATCGGCTCGAACCCGGCCGCGACGATGACGACGTCGGCACGGGCGGCGATCTCCTTGACCGCCGGATCGACGAAGGCGTCGGCGCGCCGCACGCCCAGCCCGACGCGCGCGTGGTGGTCGCCGTGCAGGTATTCGAACCGGATCGCGACCGGCTTGCCGGCGGTCAGGTTCAACGTGGTGAAGTTGATCGGCTGGTGCTCGCGCGCGCGATCGAGCACCAGCTTGCCGTCGACGTAGAGGCGGTACTCGTCGAGGCCGTAGCTGAAGGCGGCGAAGCGGTAGTCGCCGGTGGTCGGCGGGACGAAGGCGCCGGTCCAGCGCGCCGACGACTGCTTGTGCGCGCCGGTCGGCCAGAAGTTGGGTTTGTCCCAGGCGAAGTTCACGTGCTCGTCGACGCGGGTCAGCGCGGGCGCGCCGGCGAGCGCCGGATCGTCGAAGTACTCCCCCTTGAGCCCGGGCTGGCCGCCGGCGGGGGCGGTGACGAAGTCGGTCGAATCGAAGATCTCCGCCAGCGTCGGGACGCCGTGGTGGACCAGCAGGGTGGCGTGGCCGCGGAGCGCGTCGGCCAGCCCCTGCGCGAAGCTGACCGCCTGGAACGGACGGACCTGCGCGCTGCCGCCGCCGACCGGGATCGCCGGGTAGGCGTTGGGGCCGATGAGCGCGACGGTCTTGACGGCCGTCTTGTCGAGCGGCAGCAGTTGGCCGTCGTTCTTGAGCAGCACCAGGCCACCGCGGGCGGCGTCGAGCGCGGCGGCGCGCCCCTCTTCGTTGTAGAGAGACAGGCCCGTGTCGGTCGCGGGGCGGTCGAGCCAGCCGAAGCGGATGGCGGTGCGCAGGATGCGCCGGACCTTGTCGTCGATCGTCGCCTGCGACACCTGCCCCGCCTTGATCGCCGGCAGCAGCGTCGCGCGGTTCATGAACTTCGCCGACGGCATCTCGATGTCGAGGCCGGCGTTGGCGGCGGCGACGCCGTCGTAGGTGGCGTCCCAGTCCGACATCACGACGCCGTCGAAGCCCCATTCCTTCTTCAGCAGATCCGAGACGAGCGTGGCGCTTTCGGTCATGTGGACGCCGTCGACCAGGTTGTAGGAGGTCATGAGCGCGCCGACGTGCGCCTCCTTGACCGCCGCCTCGAACGCCGGCAGGTAGATCTCGCGCAACGTGCGCGGGTCGATGTCGGAGCTGGTGTGGTGGCGATCGACCTCCGAGTTGTTGCCCAGGAAGTGCTTGATGGTGGCGCTCACGCCCTGCGCTTGCATCCCCTCGACGTAGCCGACTGCCATCCGCGCCGCGAGAAAGGGATCCTCGCCGAGGTACTCGAAGTTCCGGCCGCACATCGGCGCGCGGTAGATGTTCACGCCCGGCGCCAGCATCACCTGCACGCCGCGCGCGCGGGCGTCGCGTCCGATCATCGCGCCGACCCGGTTGGCGAGTCCGACGTCCCAGCTGGCGGCGAGGCCGATCCCCGCCGGGTAGGTGGTCGAGGGGCCGACGTTGCGCACGCCGAACGGCCCGTCGGCCATGCGGAACGCCGGCAACCCGAGGCGCTTCACCGCGCGGACGTAGAAGTTGTCGACGCCGCCGAGGTAGTCGATCTTCTCTTCGATCGTCATCTTGGCCAAGAGCGCGTCGGCGCGCTTGTCGATCTCGGCCGGGGTGGGTGGCGATTTCGGCGTCACTGCGGCGGCTCTCAGCAGGACGAAAACGGCGGCGGCGAGGGGCGGCGAGAGGCGGCGAAGCATCGCCGCGAACGTAGCACGCAGCGCGTGGGGCGTGTCACGGCGCGCCTCCGGCGAACCCGACCCTCTTCGACCGGGTTGGAGCGAGTTGGGCCAGCGCCCGAACGCCGCCTCAGGCGGCTTTCTTCAGCTTCTTTGCGCGGCGCGCTTCGCGGTATTTCTTTATTTGCGCCTTGGGGAGGTCCTTGTGCTTGGCGCAAACCATCCCGAACACGGGCGCAGCGGGGTTCTTGCATCCGGGAACCGGACAGAGCTGCTTGGGTCCCTTGCGCCGCGCTTTCTTTCCCAGCGCGAGGCTGGCTGCGATGCTGGCCAGCTTCGGAGGACGCCCCGGCGCGCGCTTGCCGCCGAGCGCGCTGTCGACGGCCACGCGGGCGCGATCGAGGGCCTGACGCTCGATCAGGACGCTGAGTTGATTGGCGAAATCTTCGAGAAGGGCTTGAATTGTCATGGGCGCGGATAGTAAGCGCACAAATTGATAGCAAACAAGAGGCTCTGAACCGAAATTCGCCGTTTTCGATTCGGAGCCTGTCGTCGGGGGCTGCCGTCGGAAAACGCCATTTCCGCCGATCCGACCGGCAACGAAGGGGATCGCGCGCTCGATTGGGCTCTCGGATCGAGTTGTAATGAGGCGGTTCCAGGTTTGGACAAGCTGCGTGTCGCAATTGGTGGCGCAATGCCAGTCGACAGAGTTCTGACCTGCAGACGGTCGAACAGACCGGCGGGCGAGTCTGTCACGCTGCGTCGGTCCGGCGGCAAACGGATCTCCGCGAAGCCGACCTTCGTCCGCCACGCGGGCGTCTACGTGCTGGTCACCCTGCGCACCGACGCCTCGATGATCGACGGCGACGCTGCCTCCGGCGCCGAGGCGACGCTGCTCCCTTCGACAGCACGACGACGCCGGGCAAGACGATGATGATGGATTCGACGCTCACGCCGTCGACCTGGGGATCGATCGTGAAGGGCTACCTCACTTCGCGCGCCCACTGACCCGCCGGACGCCAACGATTGACCGACACTTGACCGGCGGGAAACAGCCGCGGTCCTAGCGTCGCTGGCGGAGGCAACAATGATCTCAATCGTGGTGAACCGCCGTCTGGTCTCGTTCGTCGTGTGTGGTGTCTGGTGTCTGGCGGCTGTGCCGTCCCGGCGCGCCGCCGCCGCCGATCTCCCCCCGCCCGCGCCCGAGGCGACAGCGGTGTCGTCCGCCGCGGCGGGGGTGCCGCCGCCGTCCTCGCCCCCGCCGCCGTATTCACTTCCCTGGCAGCTCCGCTCTGTCGCGGCGGCGACGGCGATCCGCTCGGACAGCTCGGTCGCCTTCTACAACGACATGACCGGCGCCAGCGGAAACACGGAGGCGACGATCCTGAACGGGAGCTATCTGCTGACACCGCACCTGGCGCCGCTGGTTCGTCTCGGGTTCGTCCAGAACAATGCACCGGGGACGACGGTCAGCGGCTCGTCGTTCGTCAACCCGATCGTCGGCGTGACCTACGCGCGGCGGGTGCGCGCGTTGCGCTGGTCAGTCTTTCGTGGGAGGCACGATCCCGGTGGGCGGCGGCAGCGGCGACCACCCCGAGCCGGGCATCGCGGCGGCCAACACGGCGGGCCTGCAGGCCCGCTCGGGGATGGACAACTCGATGTTCGCGGTCAACTACTTCACCGGCATCGTCGGCGGGGACATCGCCTACGTCGATCGGAAGCTGACCGTGCAGGGCGAGGCGACGCTCTTCCAGCTGCTGCGCGTCCATGGCGACGATGCGGGGAATGCGAGCACGGACGCCGCGCGAACCAACTCGACGATGGGGTTGCACCTCGGCTACTTCGTCATTCCCGCGCTCTCCTTCGGCGCCGAGTTGCGCTACCAGCGCTGGCTCTCGACGCCGACCAAGCTCAACATGGGCGTCAAGGTCGACTTCTCGGCGGCCAGCATGGACACGACCACGGTGGCGATCGGACCGCGCGCGCACTTCGCCGTCGGCAAGGGGGTCTGGCTGCGCCCCGGGATCTCGTACGCGCGGGTCCTCGATCAGCCGCTCGCCAACCAGTCCTACAACATGGTGCAGGTCGACCTGCCGGTGGTGTTCTAGCTGGGCGCCTTCGCGTAGAGGCTGCCGCGCTCGGCCATCTTCTTCACGAACAGCGCGGCGTAGTCGTCGGGGACGGTGCGGGCGATCGACGGGCGGCTCGCCAACCGGTGCACCAGCGCCTCGAACCGGGGGGCCGCCTGCAGCACGCGGACGCCCAGCTTCTCTTCGACGAGCGCGAAGCGCAGGACTGACGAGGCGATCGCCAGGTGGGCGTAGCTGAAGGCGTCGGGCGCGATCTCGCCCGACGCGATCGCCTCCTCGTAGCTGGCGAGGATCGGCGCCAGCGCCTGGGCGGCCGCCAGCTGCTCCTCGGCTGTCGGCGCGATGAACAGCCGGTACTGCGCGTTCGACAGATCACTGGCCACCTCGACCCAGGCGCGCTGGCGGGCGCGGGCGAACGGATCGGCGGGCAGCAGCGAGGGGGGCAGCGTCTCGTCGAGGAACTCGATGATCGCCATCGACTCGAACAGCGGCTGGCCGTCGACCAGCAGCACCGGCACCTTCCCGCGTGGCGAGATTTTCAGGAACCAGTCCGGCTTGGCCTTGAGGTCGATGTACCGCCGCTCGAACAGAACTCCTTTTTCGTGGATCATCACCGCCGCCCGGTGCACGTAAGGGCAGAGCGTGTGGCTCACCAGCTCCAGCTTCATGACGGCCAGTATGACCCAAGCAGCGCGCCGGTCGCATCGGTTCGCCGTCGCGCCCGTCGGGGTCGCGCTCGCCGCCTGCGCGCTGGCCGCCTGCGCCCGACCCGATCGCCGCGGCGCCGACGTGCTGACCCAGCACAACGACAACGCGCGCTCGGGCGCGACGCTGGTCGAGACCGTGCTCTCGCCGGGCCGGGTGGCGGCCGGGGCCCTCGCGCGGCGGTGGGAGAGGGACGTCGACGGCGGCATCGTCGCCCAGCCGCTGGTCGCCCACGACGTGCCGACCACTGGCCACGGCCGCCGCGATCTGCTGCTCGTCGCCACCGAGACGAACTGGATCTACGCCTTCGATTTTGATGACGACAGCCTCGATCCGGCGACGCCGCCGCTCGCCGCGCGCCGGCTCGAGCCGACCGGGCGGGTCAACCCACCGATCTGCGGCGAGACGCCGTCGCAGCGGGTCGGCATCACCGGCACGCCGGTGGTCGACGCCGCGACGCGCACGCTTTACGTCGTCGCTCGCAACGCCGACGATCATCAGTACTACCTGCACGCGCTCGATCTGACCGCCGACCTCGCCGATCGCCGGCCGCCCGTCCGCATCGCGCCGGCGGATCGAGGCGCGCCCGCGAGCCCGCTGCGGTTCAACGCCGACTGCCAGCGCAACCGGCCGGCGCTGTTGCTCGAAGGCGGCGTCGTCTACGTCGCCTTCGGCAGCCTGGCCTGCGACAGAGACTGCCCGGACGGCACCCCCTATCGCGGCTGGATCGTCGGTTACCGCGCGGCCGATCTCACGGAGGCGGCCGTCTTCTGCACCGGGGCCGATCGCGGGCACGCCGGGATCTGGCAGGGGGGCGCCGGGCTGGTCGGCGCCGGCGGTCGCCTGTATTTCATGACCGGCAACGGCGCGGGCGAGCTCGGTGACGCGTTCGTCGCGCTCGAGGTCACGCCGGCGCCGCCCGGGCTGAAGCTGGTCGGCCTCCACCGGCCGGTGAACGCGGCGACGCTCGACCGCAGCGACAGCGATCTCGGCTCCGGCGGTCCGCTCTGGCTGGCGCCGGGGCTCATCGTCGGCGGTGGCAAGCAGGGTCGTTATGCGCTCCTCGACGCACGCACGCTCGCGCTCGTTCAGAACCTGCCGACACTGCCCGATCAGGCCGAGGGGTTCCAGGCCTTCGTCAACTCGTACCACGCCGACCCCCGGGCCCCCGTTTGCGGCCGGCAGACGCGCTCGACCTTCCCCACCAACTGCGACACCGCCGCGGTTCCTGGCTGCTACGTCTCCCCCGCACGCTACGACGAGGGCGAGGACTGCGGCCCCAACATCAACGGCAGCCCGACCACCTGGTCCGCCGCCGGTCCCGGCTACGGCCTCATCTACCAGATGGCCGGGCGCGACTACCTCAAGGCCTTTCGCTACGACGCCGCGGCCCGCCGCCTCGACGAGACGCCCTTCGCCGTCTCGTCCGTGCGCGCGGTCGAGGGGATGTCGGGCGGGTTCAGCGCGCTGTCGGCGAACGGCGATCGCGACGGCATCCTCTGGGTGTCGTATCCGCTCGGCGACGGGCAGTGGCAGAACGTGCCCGGGCGGCTGGCGGCGTTCGACGCCCGGACGTTGCGCGAGCTCTGGCACGATGACGGCGGCTATCTGTTCGCCAAGTTCACGCCGCCGACCGTCGCCGACGGTCGCGTCATCCGGGCCACGCTGTCGGGGAAGGTGGTGGTCTACGGCCTTCGTCCGGAGGCGCTGCCGCGATCGCCCTGGCACAGAGCCGCCGACTGGCTGGCGGCAAGGTTCGGGTCCCGGCCGCAGGCGCCGCCCGCGCCGACCGGCCGGGCCGCGGTCGACGACAGGTACAAGCTGGCCGGTGGCGAGAGCGGCTTTCTGGGAAAGCCGGTGTTCGACGCCCGGCCGGTCCAGGACGCGGCGGGCGGCTGGTACCGCGACTTTCAGGGGATCGCCATCGGGTCGGTCCCGTCGACGGTCGCGGTGCATCACTTCGCGCCCGTGCCCGCGCCGGTGCCCGGCCGCCACCCCTGGCTGGGGCTGGGGACGCCGTTCGGATCATCGATCTACTGGTCGCGGACCACCGGGGCGCACATCGTGACCGGCGAGATCCGCGACGCGTGGCTCGACCACGGCGGGACGGCCGGGCCTCTCGGCTATCCGATCGCCGACGAGGAGCCGGGGCCCGGCGGGGGCCGGCATTGCCGGTTTTCGGGCGGGACGATCACCTGGTCGGTCGAGGTAGGTGCCGCTATCCAGGCGCCGGGACGCTGAAAATACGGGCGCGGCGGCCGGCGAGCCGTCCCGGCTGCGGCAGGACACCCAACTCCCCGGATGGGTACCTTGCTTCGCCCCCGAGGTCCGTTCCTTCCCGCCTTTTGCGTGCCCGCACTTTGCGCGCTGCTGGTGCTGGCCTGCGCCGGCGTCAAGCAGCAGCCCGGCGGCAGCGGCGGGAGCACTCCTGGCTCTGGCGGCGCCGGCAGCGGCGGCTCGGGGAGCGGCGGCTCGAACCCCGGGTCGGGCGGCTCCAGCGCGACCGGAAGCGGCGGCTCGGGCGTCGTCGACGCGGGCTCCGACGCGGCGTGCGTCCCGAGCGTCACGACTTGCACCCAGCCGGGCGGCACCTACTGCGGCACGATCGGCAATGGCTGCGTCGGCCAATCGCTCGTGTGCGGCGCCTGCGCCAGCGGCTACACCTGCACCAACGGGATCTGCGTCGGCGGCGCGAGCTGTCCGGCCATCGCCTGCGGCACCTACTGCGGCCAGATCGGTGACGGTTGCGGCCGGACGCTGACCTGCGGCAGCTGCTCGGCGAGCGACCAGTGCAGCTCCGGGATCTGCCACGCATCCGGCTGCGTGCCGCTCACCTGCAACCCGGCCAACGGGACGCTCTACTGCGGCAAGATCGGCGACGGCTGCGGCGGCACGCTCGACTGCGGCACCTGCCCCGGCGGCATGGCCTGCGGCTCGGGCGGCGTCGCCGGTCTGTGCATCGATCCGAACTGCAAGCCGGTCACCTGCACGCCGACTGGCGGCCAGTACTGCGGGATGATCGGCGACGGCTGCGGCGGCGTCCTCGACTGCGGCACCTGCAGCAACGGCATGACCTGCGGCGGCAGCGGAGAGGCCAGCGTCTGCCCGGGCTCGACCGGCGGCGGCTGCACCGGGCTGCAGTGCCAGATCGCGACCTGCACCGGCACGGCGACCACGTCGCTCTCCGGGAAGGTGTACGACCCGGCCGGCAAGGTGCCGCTCTATAACGTCACCGTCTACATTCCGAACACGACGCTCGACCCCATTCCGGAGGGCGTCTCCTGCGACAAGTGCAGCGCGCAGGTCTCGGGCCAACCTGTCGCGGCCGGGTTGACCGACGCAACCGGCGCCTTTCACCTGACGGCTGTCCCATCGGGCAGCAACATCCCGCTGGTCATGCAGGTCGGCAAGTGGCGCCGGCAGGTCACCATCCCCACCGTCACCGCCTGCGTCGACAACCCGATCACCGACGTCAACCTGACCCGGCTGCCCAAGACGCAGTCCGAGGGACGCATGCCCAAGATCGCCCTCACCACCGGCGGCTCGGACGCGCTCGAGTGCTTCCTGCGGGAGATCGGCATCGCTGACAGCGAGTTCACCACCGACGCCGGCACCGGCCGCGTCAACCTGTACGTCGGCGGCGACGCCAGCGGCAACGGCGCGGGTGCCAACCAGTTCACCGCAGCGCTGGGCGGCGCGAAGTTCCCGAACGCCACCACCCTGTGGTCGAGCCCCGACAAGCTGCTCACCTACGACATCCTCATCCATTCCTGCGAGGGCGGTGGCTACCAGACCACGAAGCAGCCGTACTACGCCAACATCAAACGCTATGCCGACGCCGGCGGGCGCCTCTTCAACGATCACGACCACTACCCATGGCTGACGAAAGGTCCGGCCCCCTGGCCCACCACCGCCAACTACAACGGCGGGGGGGACAAGCTGCTCAGCCCGGTCACCGCGACCATCGACACCACCTTCCCCAAGGGGGTGGCCTTCAACAGCTGGCTCACGAGCGTCGGCGCCACCACCACGCCTGGCTCGATGCAGCTCGCCGGCAGCCAGCACACGGTGACCACGCCGAACGCGCCGACCCAGCAGTGGATCTACGTGCCGCACGATTCGCAGGACCCGAACAATGCGCAGGCGACGCAGTACATGACCTTCAACACGCCGGTCGAGGCCACGACCGACAACCAGTGCGGGCGCGTGGTCTTCACGGACATCCACGTCAAGGCCTTGCTGCCGCCGGCGACCGGGGGGGACGACTCCGATCCGAGCAAGCCCTTCCCGAGCGCCTGCAAGGTCACCAGCCTCTCCGGCCAGGCCAAGGCGATGGAGTTCCTGTTCTTCGATCTCTCCGCCTGCATTCAGCCTGATCCGACCACGCCGCAGCCGCCGGTCGTGCCGCCGCCGGGCGCGCCGAACTCGCCGCCGACGCCCACGACGACGCCGCCGCCCGTGCCGCCGCCGCCGCCGCCGCCGCCGCCGATCGTCATCGACAAGCCCTGATCTCCGAAGCGCGCGGTCAAAACGCGCGTTGCGCGGCGGCCTGATGTATTAGGGAGGCATGGTTGCCGCCCGCCGCGGGGTTGGTTGGTGTGGGATCGCCGCCCTGATTTGCGGCGCCGCCACCACGGGTGCCCGGGCCGACGAGCCAGCCGCCGCGACGCCCCCCGCGCTCCGGCGCTACAGCCTCACGGTTCGGGGCGGCGTCAGCCTGGGGGCCTACGAGGGGGGCATCAACTGGGCGCTGCTGCGTGCGCTCGAGAACGAGCCCGGCGCCTCGCTGACGACGGTGACCGGCGCGTCGGCGGGCAACATCAACGCCTTTCTGAGCGCGGTCGAGTGGTGCCAGCGTCCCGAGATCGCGTCGCGCGAAACCCCGCGCGACAACCTGTTCTGGAAGGCATGGATCCCGGTCGGAATCCATGGCCTCTTCCCGCGCGGCCAGGCGAAAGGGTACGTGGCGGGCGACGGCCTCTTCGCCCGCGGCGCGTTCGCCTCCGCCGAGGCGACGCTGCGGCAGGCGCTCGACGACGGTGCCCGGTTTCCCGGCGCCTGTCCGCTCATGGTCGGCGTGACGGTGACGCGCATTCGACCCGCCGACATCGTCATCAAGTCGGCCGACGCGCAGTCGGGAAGCGACGGGATCCACATCCCCACGCAGCGCTTCGTCTCCACCTTCGGCCTGCACACGGGACCCGGGGGTTTGCGGTTCAGCCAGCTCGACCAGCACGACCACGAGGTCGGCGAGTACCTCACGCTGCCCGAGAAGGACGGCCTGCTCAGCGACCAGCAGATCGTCGACATCATCCAGGCCTCCAGCGCCTTCCCGGTGGCGTTCGGGCCGCAGGTGATCCGCCACTGTGCCGACGTGGACGGCCTGCACGGGCGCGCGGCCTGCGGTCGGCCGACCGCCGATCAGTTCATCGACGGCGGCGTCTTCGACAACGTGCCGCTCGGCCTGGCGGTCAGCCTGACCGGTCAGATCCTGGCGCCCGCCGACGCCGAGCAGGTGCACTACGTCTACGTCGATCCCGACCACGCGCGTAGCTACGTCCAGCCACCGCCCCCCGCGCCCGAGCGCCCGGAGGTGAGGCGCGTCGGCCTCTCGACGACGTTCGATTTCATCTCTACCTTCGTCGCCGTCTCGCAGCAGTACGAGCTGCAGACGGTGGCGCGCTACCTCTACAAGCCCGCCGACGGGCGCAACCCGAACGGCGAGAAGACGCCGCCGCCGGTGCCGCTGCCCCGGCTGAGCTCGCGGTTCCACCCGCTGATGGGATCGTACCTGGCCCACTTCGGCGCCTTCTTCGCCGAGCCGTTCCGCGAGCACGACTTCTACGTCGGCCTCTACGACGGGCTCTGCAACGCCGCGCGCGAGCAATGGAAAATCAACGCCGCCGATCGGCCGCTCACCCTTGCGGAGGCGAACAGCGTGGCGGGCACCGTCCGCGCGCTCGCCGCCCGGTTGAACCTCGACCACGATGACGTCGCCGCCGCCTACATGGTCCGTCGCCTGTTCGACAGCGAGCTCCGGCAAGCCGTCACCCCCGACGTCGCCGCACGCGTCCGCGCGCTGGCGGACGCCTCGGGCGTCACTCTCGACGCCTGGCTCAAGCAGCGCGATCGGCTGAAGGAGGTCGAATCGCCGGCGCGGATCCCCTTCCTGCGCGTGCTGCTCGACGTCCTCGGGTGCGAGGGCGAAGCCGGAAAGAGGCCGCCCGGCTGCGGCCCCCACGATAGGGCCGTCGCCGACCAGGATCTGACCGAGGTCGTCGATCACCTGCGCGTGGCACTCGCCGCCGCGCACGTCGATTCGAATCTCTACTTCACCGACGACGACGAGCGCGGGTTCCTGCGCCACCCCGATCGCTGGATGCGCAACGCCGAGATCGACGCCGCCGAGAGGCTCGATCAGATCGAGCACATCGACGGCTACCCGCTGGGCGAGCACATCACCGCCGGCGCGCAGATGGTGCTCGAGACCGAGCCGCTGCGGCCGATCACACCGCTCGACCTCGACCCCTCGAGCATCCCCGACCGCCGGTTCACGCCGACGCGACTCCTCTTTCATCTGCTTCCGTACGAGGTGTCGGGCGACTTCGTCCACTCGGGATGGCGCGCCACCTACCGCCCGACCTTCGGTCCCGAAGGGGGCGCACTGGCGCTCATCACGCCGATCTCGCCCTGGATCTGGCAGCGCAGCACCCAGCAGACGTTCCAGTCCGTCGGTGCCGGGCTGTTCGTGCCGATCGACACGTTGCTGGTGACCGGCGTGGAGGCGTTCGCCAAGGTTCAGTGCGCCTGGTTCGAGGCCTGCACGCCGGGCGCCGAGGTCGGTGCCTACTTTCTCGCGGGCAAGCTCCGCCTCGGCGCGGGACTCGACGATTTCTCCGGTGCGCGGCACCTGGCCAGCTGGATCGCTCAAGTGGGGATCGCCGACATCAATGGCCTCCTCTACTGGGGCGTGCGGCACGCGGCGCAATGAGCGGCGCTCCTTAAATCTCGCGTGACGATCGGCGCGTGCATCGCGCGACGATCGAGCGGCCCAGCTTGTAACGGCGGGCTTCCGCATCACGTTGAACAGAGATGTGGCGGGACGGTTGGTCGGGCGTGACACTGGTGGTGGTGATGGCGGTGGCCGGATGCTCGTCTTCGAGCAGCTCCACGGGGCAGGGGGGCGAAGGTGGGCAGCCCGGGCGGGGTGGAGCCGCCGGCGCGAGCACCGGCGGTCCTGGCGGCGGGCCGAGCGGCGCAGCGGGATCGACCGCCGGCACCAGCGGCACGAAACCTGGCGTGCGCGGCGGAGCGCCGGGGACCGGCGCGGGCGGCGTGGGTGGAATGATATCGGGTGCTGCCGGCGGACCGCCGAGCAGCCAAGGAGGAGGTAGCCCGGGGACGACGACCGGCGCAGGCGGGAGCGGCGCCGGCGTCTCCTCCGGGGCAGGTGGGACCGGGCCGGCCGGCGCAGGCGGGAACGGCGGCCTCTCCTCCGGTGTCGGCGGGAACGGTCCGTCGACAGGCGTCGCGGGCGCGGGTGGCACGCCGACGGGCGGCGCGCCCGGATCGGCCTGCGCGGCGACAGCGCTCACGAACTGCACCGGAACGATGGTCGGTAGCTGGTGCGTCGACACCTTCTTCGCCGGCAACACGACGGCGCCCGCCTTCACCAACATCTGGTCCAGTGGACCGAGCGATGTCTGGGCGGTCGGCGCGGGCTTCAACCCGGCGACCGGCATCAACGACGGCAATGGCGTCGCCCTTCACTGGGACGGATGCGCGTGGACGCAGGCGTCGACGGGGACCACGGCGGGTCTGCTGGATGTCTGGGGCACGTCGGCCAACGACGTCTGGATCGTCGGCGCGGCGGGGACCGCGCTCCACTGGAACGGAAGCGCGTGGTCGCCCACCGCCACCGGAACGACGGTCGACCTCGCCGGCCTTTCGGGAACGGCGAGCAACGACATCTGGGCTCTGGGGGTGGGCGTCAGCCTGCACTGGAACGGGAACGCCTGGTCCACCGTCGCGGGTTTTCCGACCAACTCGACCGTCGGCCTCTTCGATGGTGACGTCTGGGCGGTCGCCCCGAACGACGTCTGGGTGGCGCTGGGCTTTCCCGACGGCCTGGCGCACTTCGACGGGACCGGATGGACGAAGATCGCGACCGACTCCTTTCCGGGCTTTGGCTTCTTCGGGATCTGGGCCAACGGCACGACCGGCTGGGCGGTAGGCGAGGGACGTCAGATCATGCAGCTCTCCGGCGGGACCTGGACGCTGGTTCAACAGCCGAGCGGCAGCTCCCAGGGGTTCCTCAACGTGATGGGTTTGGGCCCCGACGTCTGGATAACTGGCCAGGCCACCGACGACGGCCTCGGCGGTGCCGCGTTCCAGCCAGTCACCGACATTCCGAACGGAACCTACTTCGGACTCTGGTTGACCCCGTCGCAGATCTGGCTGGCGGGGGACGACTTCGTAAGCGGGGCGGTCATCCGTCACCGCGCGCGCTGAAGCGTTCGCGCGGCGTCAGTCGCCGGGATGAATCTTCACGTCGTAGGGGTGCGGGCGCCCCTCTTCGCGCTCGATCCAGTTCTTGAGGCTCATCAAGAAGACGGCCCACTTGGTGCTGCAGTGGTGCATGAACTCGCCCGGCTCGCGCCAGTCGGCGTGCGTGAACAGGACGTACGTCTCGGTCCCTTTGGGGACCAGCCGGAACGTCAGGTTGGTGCCGATCCATTCGGGGGGCCCCCCCACGCACTGCCAGCGGACGACCTCGCCCGGCTTCGATTCGAGCACCTTCATGTCGAACCCGCCGCCGTGCGGCTCGAACTTGACCACGCCCCCGACGCGCGTGTCGCCGCTGGTCCCGGTGATCCACCAGTGCGAGAGCCCCTCGGTGGTGGCGATCGCCTCGTAGACCTGGGCGGCTGACCCCGTCATCCCCACCCTGTGCAGAATGTCTGGCATCGCGTCTCCTCGGCGCGCCCGCGGCCGGGCAGGCTCCCTCATTATAACGTCAGGTGGCGCTGCGACTTCCCTTACGGCTCGCGAATCGGGAGATGTCTTCGCGCCTCGGTGTTTCGGGCTATCTTCCGGCCCACCATGAAGGTCGAGGAGCTGAACGACACGAACTGCAAGACCTACCTCCTCTCCGTCGGCGACGAGGCGGCTCTGGTCGATCCGGTGCGCGAGCGGCTCGACACCTACCGCCTGTCGCTCGATCGGCGCGGGCTCAAGCTGCGCATGGTGCTGGAGACGCACATGCACGCCGATCACCTGATGTTGAACCGCGCGGCCAAGGATCTCCTGGGCGCCACCATCGTCATGCACCGCGAGAGCCCGAGCCCCCTCGTCGATCGCCACGTCGACGACGGCGAGGTGCTGACGCTGGGAGGCGAACGCATCGAGGTCATTCACACCCCCGGCCACACACCCGATTCGGTCTCCTACCGGGTGCCGGGCGCCGTGATGACCGGCGACACGCTGATGATCGGCGGCTCGGGACGCACCGATTTTCCAGGCGCCGACGCCGGGCAGCAGTACGACGCCGTCCACGGCCGCCTGTTCAAGCTCCCCGAAGAGACCGTCGTCTGGCCGGGACACGACTACCGCGGTCACAAGTCGACCACCATCGGCGAGGAGAAACGCGGCAACCCCCGCTTCGCCGGGCGAACCCGCGCCGAGTACGTGGCGCTCATGGGAAACCTCGGGCTGCCGTTCCCGGCCAAGATCCAGGAGGCGTTGCAGGTCAACCAGTCTGGCTTCGAGGCCGAGGAGGTGGCCTTCCCGCTCGTCGCCGACGTCGCGGCGATGCCGCAGGTCTCGCCCGAGCAGCTGGCCGCCGAGCAGCAAGCTGTCGCGCCGCCGCTCCTACTCGATGTGCGCGAGCCGGAGGAGTTCGTCGGCGAGCTGGGGCACATCAAGGGCGCCCTGCACGTGCCGCTAGACGTGCTGGCCCGCCGTCTCCCCAAGCTGGCCGGCTACGTCGGGCGCGAGGTGATCGTCATCTGCCGCTCGGGCGCGCGCTCGGCGACGGCCGGCGCCATCCTCCGCCACGCCGGCTTCGACCACGTCCGCAACCTGGCGGGTGGCATGCTCGAGTGGAACGCGCGCCGCCTCCCGACGGAGCACTGAGACCGGACCGTCGCCCACCAGCCCATCATCGCGCAGGGTGAGATCGTCCAGAACAAACGCTTGGGAGCCGCTTTCGGCGTGATTCGAACGATCCAGGACGGTCGCGACGCTGATCGGTTGGCATCGCGGAAAGTGAGTCCGACGCCCTGACGGCGATGTTTTTCGGATCGCGGGTTGGGCTAGCGCTTCTTCGCCGGCGGGGGCTTGTTGTTGACCTGGTTCCCGTAGGCGACGGTCCACTCGGACGAGATCTTCTGAATGCCGGTAGGCATGATGATCTCGGTCGGCCCGCAGCACCCACGGAACTCGGGGTTCGAGCATCCACCGCCCACGTAGCCCGAGCAGCAGGACGGACTCGGCGAGTAGGAGCCGCAGCCGTCCTGCCCGTGGCAATCGTACCCGCACGTGCGGGGGAGCTTGGCAGGTGGTGTACCCTGCGGTGGTATTGAAGACACAAGTCTGCGGTGCGGGGCACGTGCCGCAGCTAAGAGTCCCGCCACAGCCGTCAGGGATCACGCTACACGCGCCAGCTGGGCAGCTCGTCCTCGGCGTGCAGCACGAGTTGCCGACGCACGTCTGACCGGCAGAGCAACCGCCGCAATAGATCCCCATCCCCACGCACCCGTCTGGGACGTAGCCGCAGCCGTTAGCAGGGCACGTAACAGTGCTCTGGCAACACTGCCCCCCGGCCCCGTGTTCATCCGAGCCCTCCGTCATCCCCCTAAGGCGGGCATGCTTCTATCGCCGGTCCCCCTGGCCCGCGCGCCACGATTCCGTTACAAGGTCGCTCACGAACCGCTCGCCGCAGGTGAGGCGCCGACTCCGGCCTTCGGACTCCTCAACGGTTCCTCGACAGCCGACCGGACATCTCTGCTTTGCGTTGACATGAGGTGCACAGGAGTCCGCGCCTGGGCTCGGCGGCGCCGAAACGAAGATGTAACGTGGAAATGGAATTCATTCGTGCTCTCATCTGCCGCCAGGCGCGGGGCGACATTGAGCATGAAGTGGACCTTCGTCCTGCTGGCGGCGCTCGCGGGGTGCACCAACGGCGGAGCGCAGACGACTCAATCGTCGGCGAGCAAGGCGGGTGACGCCAGCGCCGCAGCCGATGCGATGACCGATGCGGGGCCTGGGCACGACGCGGCGGACGGCGGCGGCGCTGCGCTTTGCTGCTCGGTTCCGCGGGTGTTGACGGGGCTGGAGAAGTACGACCCCGACTACTTGACGCCCTACCACAACGTCATCGTCAACGGAACGCCCCGGCAACAGGCCTACGCGACCTGCGACCAGTTGTCGTCGTGGCCCGAGCCGGTGCGGCCGGCCGGCAACCCTCCCACCCAGGCCGATATCGATAGCTATATGTCGCAGTTCGTGGCCGGGCCGGACATCGCCATTGTGATGCCCTGTTGGGACCCTCCGAAGGCGAGCTCCTCCTACGGCCGCTGGCAGTGCGGTGGGGACGCCGGCCAGGCGGCTGGATGTATGAACGACGGTTGGTCGTGCGGCGAAGGGAGCCAGTGCTGGTTTGATCCCGGCGGCACCAGCGGATACGGGTGCACCGGCACCGTCGTCAAGTGCTACTAGCTCTGGAGCTAACCGAGAACTCTCACGATTCGTCACATCTCCGGCGGCACCAACATCCGCGCAATCAAGTCGACCCCTCCGCGCCGCCGACCGCACCCCCGCCGAATCAAGTCACGCGAGCGCCGCGGTCGCAGCTGAATCGAGTCGCCGCGGTCGCCGCGGCGGTCGGCCTCACACCACGCAACCCACCGCGGTCGGCGCCCGACAACGGGACATGCGCGGAATCAAGACGGTGCGACGGCGTCAGCTCAACTTGCCCCTCGGGGCGCCACGCACCTGGGGTGGCGCTCGCAAGGGCGCCGGGCGGAAACCGCGCGGCCGCCCCTCGATGCCCCACGACACCCGGCCGAAGGTCGATCCGCGATACCCGGTGCAGGCCACCATTCGCGCGATGCCGGGGCTGCCGTCGCTCCGCTGCGCCCGGCTGTTCGGGGCGCTCCGGCGCGCCATCACACGGGCGTCGGTCGACCGGTTCCGGGTGATTCACTTCTCGATCCAGCAGGACCACGGCCACTTCATCGTCGAGGGGGACGAGGCCCGGCGCGCCCGCGGCGGGATGCACGGCCTGGCGATCCGGTTGGCGCTGGCGGTCAACCGCGCTCTCGGGCGCAAAGGGCAGGTCGTCGGCGACCGCTACCACGCGCGGCCGCTGACCACGCCGCGGCAGATGCGGACCAGCATGGTCTACGTGCTGCTCAACTTCCGCAAACACCTCCGGGCGCCTGCGTGCGTCGACCCGCGCAGCTCGGGGCCGCACTTTTCGGGATGGCAGCGCGGGCCCGTGATCGCCGACGCGATCGCCCCCGCGACCACCGATGCTTCTTCGTCGACGGCTTCGCCGGCTACCTGGATGGCGCGCGTCGGATGGAGGCGCGCGGGTGGTCTGTTGCGGGTCGACGAGCACCCCGCCTCGGCGCCGCGCGCTTGCGCGGGCCGCGGCCACTTGAATCTGCGGATGTTCGCCTCCCGGAGATGTGACGAATCGTGAGAGCCGAGAACTAGCCGACCCCGGGTTTCCGGGATAGAGGGCATCGTCCAGATCTGCGACTTCAGGCTGTACACCCCGCCTCCCGGCTGAAAAGCCAGCGTCGCGCATCTTTTCGACCCGGTCGAACGTTGTCGAAGGTGGAGGACGCGATCATGGGACCAAAGTCGGCAATCGTCATCGGCGGTGGCTCGGGGATCGGACGGGCGACCGTGCTCGCGCTGGCGGCGGCCGGCACGCGCGTCTGGGCGATCGGGCGCGATGCGGCGCCGCTCGAGCGCGTGCGGCGCGACGCGGCGGGGCCGGGGGAGGTGCTCGTGCGCGCGCTCGACGCCACCGACGTGGCGGCCGTCGAGCGCCTCGTCGCCGAGGTCGATCCCGATCTGGTGGTGGTGAGCGCCGGCGCGCGGGCGCTGCTCGCCCCGGTGCAGGAGCAGACGTGGGAGAGCTTCTCCGAGCCCTGGAACGTCGATCTCAAGATCGCCTTTCAGCTCGGCCAGCTCGCGATACGCCGGCCGCTGCGGGCGGGGAGCCTGGTGGTCATCGTGTCGAGCGGCGCGGGCCTTGGCGGCTCGCCGCTCTCCGGCGGCTACGCGGGCGCCAAGCGGATGCAGATGTTCCTGGCTGGTTACCTGCAGCGATCGGCCGACGCCGCCAAGCTGGGGATCCGGTTCCTGGCGCTCGTGCCGAAGCAGCTCGTCGCGGGGACCGAGCTGGGCGCGATGGCGGCCGACGCGTATGCTGCGCTGGCGGGGGTCACGCGGGAGAAGTTCATGGAGAAGTTCGGCGCACCCCTGACGGCGGAGGACCTGGCGCGGACGATCGTCGGCGTCGCGCAGGGCGAGATCGCCCGCGAGGGGACGGTGCTGGGCGTCAGCGGTAGGGGAACGGAGCTGCTGTGAGCCCCGGCGGAAACAGCCCCCCGCGCGAGCTGGGAGAGGCGCGGGCCCGCTTTCTCGAGCTGGTGGCGGAGATCCGGCCGGAGCTGCACCGGTACTGCGCGCGGCTCACCGGCTCGGTGATCGAAGGGGAGGACGTCGTGCAGGAGACCCTGGCCAAGGCCTACTACGCGATCAGCATGGCGCCCGAGATGCCGCCCTTGCGTCCGTTCCTGTTCCGCATCGCCCACAACGCGGCGCTCGATCTCCTGCGACGCCACGACCGGAAGCAGGTCGACCTCTACGCCGAGGTTCCCGAGGAGATCAGCGTCGACGAGCGGCCGGATCCCGAGGTCGTCAGAGCCGCGCTGGCGACGTTCCTTCATCTGCCGATCGGCCAGCGGAGCGCCGTCATCCTCAAGGACGTGCTCGGTTGCTCGCTGGAGGAGATTGTCGACAGCACGGGATCGACCCTCCCGGCGGTGAAGGCGGCGCTCCACCGCGGGCGGGCCGCGCTGCGCGCGCGCGCCGAGCTATCCGCGACGAATGACTCCAAGGACCCGCACGCGCTCGCCGAGGAACGGGCGCTGCTGCACCGGTACGCGGTGCTGTTCAACGCGCGCGACTGGGAGGCGCTGCGCCGGTCGCTCGCCGAGGACTGCCGCCTGGATCTCGTGTCGCGCACCGAGCGGCGCGGCGCCGCGGTCGGCGAGTACTTCGCGCGCTACGCGGAGCTGGGCGACTTCCGTGTCGTCCCCGGCCTGCTCGACGACGGCGGGGCCCGTGTCCGTCCGGCGCTCGCCGTCTTCGCGCCGGCCGCGAGCGAGCGGCCGGGCAGCTTCGTGCTGCTCGAATGGCGTGGCGGCCGGGTGGCCCTCATCCGCGATTTTCGCTACGTGCCCTACATCGCCGACGAGGTCCTGGGCGGCGCCGCGACGTTCCGGGCCGAGTCGACCAACGAGGAGAGCACATGAGCAAGGTCAAGGGAGCGGGGACGGCCGAGAGCCCCTGGGAGCTGAAGACGCCGCCGGGGACCTCCGACTATCAGGCCTACCGCGACGCGGGGGCCGAGCCGCCGGCGCTGGTCGTGCAGGTCGGCAAGACGCAGCTGCGCTATCACCTGCGTTGCATCGAGGACCTGCAGGCCATGTTGAAGAAACGTGGGGACTGGATGCTGCTGGGCAGTGCCGACGAGCAGAAGCCGGCCGCGCCGGACACCGTCGAGGCCTGGGGACGCTCCGGCGCCAACCCGGTCAAGGGGTGGTACGGGCTCAAGAAGGGCTTGCGCGGCCGCTTCGGGATGTACCTGCCGCCGGTGCTCGAGGCGCTCGGCCTCGCCGAGGTCGAGCACAACCCCAAGAACAACCGGATGCGCAACCGGATGGGCGCCAAAATGGGGTGAAGATCGGGTGAGGATCGTCAGCCGACCGGCTGGCTTCGTTCGCGCGCGCAGCTGTCGAGCAGCGAGCGGAGCGAGTCCATGTCGACGGGCTTGACCAGGTGGTGGTGGAAGCCGGCCTCGCCGCTCTTGCGCCGGGTCTGCTCCTGCCCGAACCCGGACATCGAGACCAAGAGCGCGGGGGGGCGCTCGCTGCTCTGGCGGAGCCGACGCGCCACCTCCAGCCCGTCGATGCGCGGCAGACCGAGATCGACGAACACCACCTCGGGCGCGAAGTCGCTGGCCACCTCCAGCGCGGCGGCGCCGTCGTAGGCGACGCGGACCGTGTGTCCCCACATGCCGAGGACGCTGGCCAGCCCCTCGGCGACGTCGACGTTGTCGTCCACGGCGAGGATACGCAAGGTGGGCTGCGCCGGCTGCGGCGGCGGCCTGACCGACAGGGCAGGGTTGCGTGGCGCGCGCTCGGCCTCGACGGGCGGCGTGGCCGGGAGGTCGACGATGAACTCGCACCCCCGGTTGGGCCCCTCGCTGCGTGCCAGGACCGATCCGTCGTGCAGCTCGATCAGCCGCCGCACGAGCGCGAGACCGATCCCCAGTCCCCCCTGCGCCTTCTCGCGGCCGGCGGGGATCTGGGAGTAGAGCTCGAAGACCCGCTCCAGCGTGTCGGGGTCGAGGCCGATGCCGCTGTCGCGCACGACCAGCTTGACGCGCGACTCGCTCGGCTCGACGGCGACCTCGATCCGACCGCCGCGGTCGGTGTACTTGGCGGCGTTGTTGAGCAGGTTGGCGACGACCTGAGTGAGGCGCGCGGCATCGCCGCGGATGATCACCGGCGCGCCGGGCAGCCGCACCTTCAGCGCGTGCCCAAACGAATCGATGAAGGGGCGCGTCGCCTCGACGGCGTTGGCGATCACCTGGCCGACGTCCACCGCGTCGAGCCGGAGCTGAATCTTGCCCAGGGTGATGCGCGAGATGTCGAGCAGGTCGTCCAGCAGTCGGGTCATCTGGCCCAGCTGCCGTCCGATCGATTCGCGCGCCCACAGGGCGTCCCGGCCGCCGGGCGGCGCCTGGCGGAGGATCTCCAGCGCCATCCCGATCGGGGCCAGCGGGTTGCGCAGCTCGTGCCCCAGCATGGCCAGGAACTCGTCCTTGCGGCGGTCGGCGTCGCGCAGCGCGGCCTCCACCGATCTCCGCGCCTCCAGCTCCCGCCGCTCGTCCTCCGCCTTCTTGCGATCGGTGATGTCGCGGCCGACGGACTGGTACTCAACGACGGCGCCGCGTTCGTCGAAGAAGCCCCGGTCCCGCCACTGCTGCCAGCGGGGGTAGCTCCCCTGCGCGCTGACCATCACCTCGCGCGTGGCGATCGGCGAGCTCGGGGTGATGATCTCCAGCTCGGCGCGGGTGCGGTGCACGCCCTCGGGCGCCAACCCCCAGATGGTGTTTCCGAGGATCTCGCGCGACTCCATCCAGAGCGCGTCGCAGTAGGCGCGGTTGGCGAAGGTATAGGTGCCGTCCGGCCGGAAGCGGCAGATCATCTCGGTCTGGTCCTCGACGACCGATTGATACTGGCGCCGGCTTTCGATCAGCGCGGCGGCGGTTCCGCGCTGCTGCGCGAACAGGGCGGCCAGCAAGAGCAGGGGGACCGAGACGGCCAGCAGGAAGAGCTGCAGCTCGAGCAGGTTCGCCGTCGGCGCGCCGGCGGCGAAGGGGCCGAGCCCGTTGATGGCGCCCCAGATCGACATCAGCGTCACCGCCAGCAGGGCGGCGTTGATCCCGCGCGGTCCAAAGCGGATCGCCCAGAGCAGAAACGGCAGGGCCCAGTAGAGGTGGGCCTGGTGGGTGTGCGAGCGATCGTACGATCGGGCGAACACCAGGGCGCCTGCCGCGAGGAGCATGAGCGCCAGCAACCAGCCCTCCGCCATCATCCGGGGTGAAACGGCGCGCAGCCTCTCCCGGAGCTTGCCGACGTTGAACGCCAGCAGCGGCAGCAGCGTGAGCCCGGTGATGGCGTTCGAGAACCACCACTGCTGGAAGGCGAGCCTGAACGATTGGGAGCAGTGGGCGGCGGTCACCAGCCAGGCCCCGCCGAGCGCGGCCACGCCGGGCGCGATGAGCACGGCAACGACCAGAAAGACGACCATCCTGCGCAGGGACTCGAGCCGCCCCGAGCGGCCGACGAATCGTCGCAGGCCGGTCGCGGCCAGCACGGCGCGCAGCCAGTTGACCGCCTCGGCGCCCAGCGCGAACGGCATCGTGGCGCCGCCGAGCCGGTGCGGATGAAGGTCGCCGAGGGAGCCGGCCAAGAGGAAGATCCACCATCTCCGCGGGCTGGCGCGCCAGAGCACCGCAGTCACGATCGCGTACGAGGGGAACAGGATCGCCGCCCCCATGTCGGGGAAGCGCATCTGGACTTCGAGGCTGGCGCCCAGGTAGCAGCCGATGAACACCGCCGCCGCCGCGCTCAAAGTCTCCCTGTGCGATGACTGTTCGCCCTGACGATCCATCACCCGACCAGCTTCTACCTCATAGCCTCGGTCAGCTCTCGCCGGATCATAGGTTGTTTCCTGATCGCAAAATGCGGCTTTGCCTTACTCACGCCGCGTCGTCGTAAGGCCTGCGCTCAGCGGCGGCCCGCGATCATCTGTAACCGTGCCGCCGAGGGCCGATCGCGTTTCGGGATTTGCCCGAATGGCAGCCGATCGCAGCGTGGCGAGCGGAAATCGCCTCACGTCGCCATGCTAGTGTCCGCGTCATGGGGGCATTGGCGCAGAGCGAAATCGAATACAGGAAGCTTGCCAACGCGCTGCCGCAGGTCATCTGGACGTGTGACCCCAGCGGGCAGCTGGAATGGGTCAACGATCGATGGCTGGAGCTGACGGGTCTCACCCTGCAGGAGTCTTTGACGGGCAAAGGGTCTCTCGTGGCGGTGCACCCCGACGATCGGGAACAGATCCAGCAGCGGTTCGCAGACGCCGTGCTGACCTCCAACCCTTGCGAGATGGAGTACAGGATCCGCACGCGGGATGGCACCTACCGCTATCACGTCTGTCGCGTCGTTCCCGTCCGTGACGACGCGCGGTGCGATCACCCGTTGGGTGGCGGCGGCCTTCGACATGCACGATCGTCACGAGGCCGAGGAGGCGCTGCGCGCATCGGAGCGCAGGTTCGAGACGGTGTTTCACCTCAATCCGCAGCCGACCGTCATCACCCGCCTCTCCGACGGTGTCTACCTGAGCGTCAACGACGCGTTCGTGCGGATGACCGGGTTCGCCCGCGAGGAGGTGGTGGGCAGGAGCACCGTCGAGCTCGGCATCTGGACCCCCGAGCAGCGCGAGGAGATCGTCGCCCCGCTCCGCGGGAACATGCGGGCCGAGGTCGACATTCCTTACAAGACGAAGGCCGGCCGACCCCTCACGCTGCAGATCGCGATCGCCACGAATCGAGCTCGGGGGAGAGCCGTGCCTCGTCACCGTCGCCACCGAGGTGACGGAGACGCGACGGACGGAGGCGGCGCTGAGACGGAGCGAGGCCGTCGCCCGCGCCCGCGCCGACGAGCTGGCGGCCCTCATGGACGCGGTGCCGGCCGCGGTCTGGATCTCGAGCGATGTCGACTGCCGCGAGGTGCACGGCAACCGGGCGGGCCGCGAGCTGCTGCGTCTCTCCGAGGGCGCGAACCTCTCCAAGACGGCGCTCGACCCGCGTCCGTCGGACCACTTTCGTGTCTTCTCCGAGGGGCGGGAGGTGCTGCCTGTCGAGCTGCCGCTGCAACGCGCGGCCCGCGGACAGGAGGTTCGAAACGTCGAGGAGGAGGTCCGCTTCGACGACGGCCGGGTGATTCACCTCTACGGCAGCGCCATTCCGCTGCGCGATCCGAGCGGCGCGCCGCGCGCGTCGATCGGGGCCTTCGTGGACGTGACCCGTCTCAAACAGGCGGAGGCGGCGTTGCAGGAGGCCGATCGCCGGAAGGACGAGTTTCTCGCGCTCCTGTCGCACGAGCTGCGCAACCCGCTGGCGCCGATCCTCACGGCGGCGCAGATCATGGAGATGCGCGGCGACGTGGCCACACCGCGCGAGCGCGAGGTGATCATCAGGCAGGCCCAGCACCTGGTGCGGCTGGTCGACGATCTGCTCGACGTCTCGCGGGTCGCGCGCGGCAAGGTGACGCTCAGCAAGAAGCCGATCGAGCTGTCGGTCGTGGTCATGAAGGCGGTCGAGGCGACGGCGCCGGCATTCGATGAGCGCCGCCACCGCTTGAACCTCTCGGTGGTGGCGCGGGGGTTGGCCGTGGACGCCGACGAGGTCCGGCTCACCCAGGTGGTCAGCAACCTCCTCACCAACGCCGCCCGCTACACGGCGCCCGGCGGGCGCGTCGACGTCCGGGCCCGCCGGGAAGGCGAGGAGGTGGTGCTGAGCGTCCGCGACAACGGGAGCGGAATCGAACCGGCGCTGTTGCCGCACATCTTCTCCATGTTCGTTCAGGCGCCCCGCGGTCCCGACCGCCTCGAAGGGGGCCTCGGGCTCGGCCTCTCGCTCGTGCGGACGCTGACGGCCCTGCACGGGGGGACCGTGAGCGCGCTCAGCGAAGGATCCGGGCGTGGGAGCGAGTTCACCGTCCGGCTCCCGGCCTCCACCTCAGGGACCGAAGTGATCGCCGCGGCCGATCAACCCCGACCGCGCGAGACGGCTGGCTCCGGGCGTCGGGTCCTGGTCGTCGACGACAACCGCGACGGCGCCGAGATGATCGCCGAGCTGCTCGCCGCCGCCGGTTACGAGGTCCAGACCGCGGGGGACGCGTCGCAGGCGCTCTCGGTGGCGGGGGCCTTCTGCCCGCACGTGGCGATCCTCGACATCGGGTTGCCGGTGATGGACGGCTACGCTCTCGGACAGGAGCTACGCGCCCGCGCCGGGAGCGGCGCGCCTATCCTGATCGCGCTGTCGGGCTACGGCCAGGAGCGGGACCAGCGCCGCAGCGCCGAGGCGGGCTTCACCTTCCACCTGGTCAAGCCGGTCCAGGCCGAGCGGCTGACCCACCTGGTCGGCGCGCTCGTCGGGGCGCAGTCCTAGCGCGACGTCCAGACCGAGACGCTCCCGGCCGGACAGAGAAACTCGGCCCAGCCGTCGGCGCCCGCGGTGATCGTCTGCGGGTAGTGCCCGGTGACGTCGATGAACGCGGCGCCCGGCCGGAAGGTGTTCATCCACTTCGTGCCGTCCGAGCCGTTGGTCATCACCACCGCCATCACGCCTGGATGGGCGGCGTCGCCTGTTCGCAGCCAGCCGATCGTGTTCGGATGGTCGAAATAGTCGTGCTGATCGCCGAAGCCGTAGGAACGCCGCGCGGCGATGAACCGGTCGATCAGAAAGCGATGCGAGTAGAGCGTGACCTGCCGCCCCTGGTCGAAGTACTGCGGCTGATCGTAATAGTCGGCGTAAAAGACGCATGGATAGCCCTCGGCGCGCAGCAGAATGAGCGCGTAGGCCATCGGCTTGAACCAGGGTTCAACCCACGATTCGAGCGACTGGCAGGGCTGCGTGTCGTGGTTGTCGACGAACGTGACGGCCAGCGACGGCTGCTCCTTCATGAGTGTCCGGTCGAGAATCGTCCGCATGTCGTAGCTCGCGCCCGAGACGCTCGCCTGACTGAAGCGGTAGTGCAGCGGAACGTCGAACAGCGAATAGCTGCCGCCCATCTCGGAGATGAACCCGTGCAGCTCGTCGACGTCGTCCGACCAGTACTCCCCCACGCTGAAGAGCGCGCGCCCGAAGCTCGCCCGCAGCGTCCCCAGCCAGCCGGGGAAGAAGTCGCCGCGAATGTGCTTGCAGGCGTCGAGCCGGAACCCGTCGACGCCGGTCGTCTTCAGGAACCAGTCGCCCCAGTAAAAGACCTCGCCGCGCACGAACTCGTTCCCCATGTCGAGATCGTCCGCCATCAGGTAGTCGTAGTTGCCGTGCTCGTGGCTGACCTCGGTCGCGAAGGTCTTGTCCTTCAGGCGAAACAGCCGGCGGTTCCCCTGGGCAGGATCGTTGGCGTCGTAGCTGACGGCGTCGAAGCACCACCAGAACCACTTCATGCTCGAGTAGGTGTTGCCGCGGCCCGGGAAGGTGAACCCGGTCCAGGCCTTGATCGTGTACCAGTCGGAGATCGGCTGGTTTCGATCGTTCCAGTCCATCGCCTGCGCCTGCACGTCCTCGGTGACGTCGGCGCCGTCCTTGTGGTTGAACACCACGTCCGCGTAGACCTGGATCCCGGCCCGCTGGACCGCCCCGATCGCGGCCAGCAGATCCGCCTTGGTTCCGTATTTCGTGGCGACGGTCTGCTTCTGATCGAACTCGCCGAGGTCGAACAGATCGTACGCGCCGTACCCGACGTCGTTGACGCCGCCCGACCCCTTCCCGGAGGGCGGGATCCAGACGCCACTGAACCCCGCCGCCGCGAGCGCGGGCGCGTTCCCGGCCAGCTCCTTCCAGATCCCCCCCGTCGGCGAGTACCACTGGAAATACTGCATCATCACCCCGTTCGACATCCGCCCTCCCGTGATCGCTTCCGGCGCGCTCGACGCGAGCGACCGTATGCGTCCTAACGACGGGCGTCAATTCGTATTCCGCCGGTGGCGAAACGTTTATTTCGCCGATGGCAGAGAAACGAATCGGCCGGACCTCCGTACAGGAGCCAACGCGAGGAGGCGTTCAATGAAAAAGATTATCGAAGGCGGATTGGTTGCGACCATGTTGCTCGCGGTCGGCTGCGGCAGCGGCGGAGGCACGGCGACCGGGGGAAGCGGTGGCGGGGCGGCGGGCAGCTGGCGCGGGCGGCTCGGCCGCCGGGGCGACGGGGAAGGGTGGGGCGGGCGCTGCGGGCGCGACGGGCGGGAGCCCGGCGGGCGGCGCCGGGGGTGGTGTCGCGGGCGCGGGCGGCGCCGGAGGTGGTGTGGCGGGCGCCGGTGGAGCGGCGGGCGGTGTCGCGGGTGCGGGCGGCGCCGGAGGCGGTGTCGCTGGCGCGGGCGGCTCGTCGGGCGGCGCGGGTGGAACGACGCCCGTGGTTCCGGCGCTCGTGCCCCCTCTGGGGGCGACACTGTCCGTTCAATATCACGGCGTCGGGACGCAGATCTACACCTGCACAGCGAGCGGCGGCGGCGACGCGGGCGCTGACGCGGGGGCGGTCACCTACTCCTGGGTGTTCAAGGCGCCGAGCGCGAAGCTGTACGACTGGACCAACACCACCACCCAGGTCGGCACCCACGGCGCAGGTCCCGAGTGGACCTCCAGCGACGGCAGCGTCGTCAACGGAGTGAAGGCGCAGCAGGTGAATTCGTCCGCTACGGGCGCGATCCCCTGGCTCTTGCTCCGCGCGTCCTCGACGACTGGAACGGGCGTGTTCAAGGACGTCACCTACGTCCAGCGGCTGAACACCAGCGGCGGCGTTGCGCCTGCGACCGGGTGCGGGAGCTCGACGTCGGGGATGGACACCAGCGTCGACTACACCGCCGACTACCTCTTCTACAAGGGCGGCGGCGCGGCGACTTGGCTGACGGCCCCGAGCGGCGTGCCGGCGGCCATCGCGGCACCGGCGGGGACGACGCTGGCGATCCACGACAAGGGGATCGGCTCGCAGGTCTATACCTGCACGGCCGGCACCGGCGGCGCGGGTGGCAGCAGCGACGCGGGCACGACCACGTACACCTGGGTGCTCCTGAAGCCGGACGCGATCCTCTACGACGCCACCTACACGAACGTGGGGACGCACGGCATGGGCCCCGAGTGGACCTCCACCGACGGCAGCGTCGTCAACGGGAGCAAGGTCGCGGGATCCAACGGGGCCACCCCGGCCACCGACATCCCCTGGCTGTTGCTGAAAGCCTCGTCGACGACGGGGACCGGCGTCTTCACGAACGTCACCTACGTCCAGCGGCTCAACACCGCTGGCGGCCAGGCGCCGGCGACGGGGTGCGCGGTCAGCACCGTCAACAACCAGACCAGCGTCCTCTACTCGGCGGACTACTACTTCTACACGGGCACCCCGACCGACGGCGGGACCGGCGGCTAGCGTCGCGATGTCATCGGCGCCGCGCCCAGGGTTCGGGCGCGGCGCCGGCATTTTCCAGCGGCGCTACTTCAGGTTCTTGCGGCCGAACCCGGCCATGCCGGAGCCGGTCGGCCACCCCGAACGGGGGAGGACGGGCCGGCCGGGTGGCTTGTGGCCGAAGTGTACTGGGCTGGGTGAGACAGACTGGACGCTCGCGGCGCTGCAGACGGCGGCAGCGTCGTTGGCAGGCCCCGCAACCTCCGCGCTGGTCGGGATCGCGCCGGCCGACACATGGTTGTGCGGGTGTCGCTCGAGGACGTCGGCGAGGTTGCGGGCATTGGCGTCGCGGGCGGTGAGTGACTGGAGGCCGAACGTCGACTCGATCAGCTTCAACGAGGAAGTGTGCTCGAACGGACCGTCGTGGACCACGCGCGGGCGCGCCAGATTGGAGACGACGATCGCCGGCACGCGGAACCCGAGCTGCGTGTAGTCGGGGACCAGCTGGCCGTCGGTGGGCGTGGTGTCGTCGCCCGTGTGATCGACGCTGGCCGGGTCGGTGTCATCGGTGACCCGCGGCGGCGACACGTGATCGAAGAACCCGCCCCACTCGTCGAAGGTCACGATGAACACCGTCTTGTCGAGGTATCCGGCGTCGGCGAGCGCGTGGTAGGCGTCGGCGATGAACCGCTCCCCGAGGCGGACGTCGCCGAGCGGGTGATCGTCGGCCGAGGTGCCGTTCCCCTCGGTGTCGAAGGCCGGGTCGATGAAGCTGACGTTGGGGAGGTTGCCCGCCGCCACGGTGTCGATGAACGACGGCGTCGTCACCGGGATCCCCAGCGCGTCGACGTCCCCGGTGGCGAACGGATGCCAGAAGGGAAAATACTTGAGCCCCCACAGCGCCTGGAAGGGGAGATCGCGGAAGAAGTAGCCGCCGGTCGGGATTCCCTGGGTGTTGGGGATCGGCGACAGCTGGTCCCAGATCGTCGGCAGCGCCGAGATCGTGTTGCTGTTGTGGTCGCGGTCAGTGCGTCCGGCGTGCTGGTAGAAGCGGTTGGGAAAGGTCTCGCCGGCGAACGAGCAGAAGTAGCGGTCGAGGACGGTGTAGTTCTCGGCCAGCGCGCCGATGACCGGCAGATCGGGCGGAGACTTGCGCGTGCCGTCGTGGTGGTGGTTCGTGTAGTAACCGATCGGGAAGGTGTTGGCGCTCGCCACCGTCACGCCGGGGATGCCGGTCGCGGCGGTCGGCCGCTGCAGGAACCCGTCCATCTTTCCGAAGTTGTGCTGGACGAGGAACCCCTCCCAGCTGTGGTCCGGGTCGCTGTAGCCGCACCCCTGGAAGTCGGGGGCCAGCGGATAGTTCGGGTAGTGGTTGCCGTCGGTGGCCTCGTAGATCGTATCGTGGCGGCCGTCGGCGCCCGGCAGCCAGCCGAGGAAGTGATCGAACGAGCGGTTCTCCATCATCAGGACCACCACGTGCTCGATGCCGTTCGAGCCGCCCGGCGACGTGGCCTGCGCCGCGCGCGCCGCGGTGCGCGCCAGAAATTGCGTTCCCGTGAGGGCCAGACCCGAAGCACCGGTGAGCTGCAAAAACGATCGCCGTGTAAGCATGCCGCGCAGTATGCGCAAGCGGCGCAAGGTGCACCGTGCCGGCGTCGCAACATCTCCACGTACCGAAAGTGACGATCGCGCATCTCGATCGGATCTCGGCCCGCACGCCGCGTGACCGCACGCACCGCGTTTTTGGGTGCGCGCCCGGCCCGCTTTGGCGGCTCGCGGGCCGGTAGGCCCAGGAGATCTCCGTAGGCCACTTCCGCATTCGTTCGGAGGTGCCTAGTTTTTCGGTAACTGGAGCAGGGGGGAACATGAACAAGATACGTGGACTGGTGGTTGCGGTTTTACTGGGGGTCTGGGCGTTTCCTGCGGTGAGCTCGGCGAAGACGCCGTCCGATCCAGCGCCGATCTCCGCGCCGGCCTCGGCACCGACGCTGGCGGCCGGGAGCGCTGACGGAGCGGGGGCCGCGTCGAGCCTGAAGGCGCGCGAGGATCAATCGGGTAACCTTCAGGACTGGAAGGGCGGGGCTGTCGCCATCTACGCCAGCAGCGGCGCCGTGCTGGTCGCGGTGATCGTCCTCATAATTCTGCTGGTCTGATGCCGACGGTGCGCGGCGCGCTCTGGCTCGGCCTCGTCGCCGCGCTCCTCTCCGCCTGTTATGCGGGGAGCGCGCGAACCGTGTCGCCGAGCCAGGCGTCCGCGCTTGCCGCCGATCCGTCCTGGATCGTGGCGCCGGACGTCCCTTTCGTCGCCCAGCAGTCCGACGAGGACTGCGGCCCGGCGGCCCTGGCGATGGTGCTCGGGCGGTTCAGCGTGCCGGTCACGCTGGCTGCCGTCACCTCCGCCGAGCCGCCCACCGACGGGGGCGTCCGGGCCGGGGATCTGCGGGACTTCGCGCGGGCCCAGGGACTGGAGGCGTTCGTCGTGGCGGGGACCTTCGACGATCTCTTCGCGGAGCTCGGGCGCGGGCATCCGGTCCTGGTCGGTCTCGCCAAGCCGATGACCGGAGGGCGGGCGCTCGGCCACTATGAGGTGGTCGTGGCCATCAACCGGCGCGCGCGCCAGCTGCTGACGCTCGATCCGGCGCGCGGGCTCCGCGAGAACAGCCTGGAGGGCTTCGCGCGTGAGTGGGCGCCGACTGGTCGGGTCACGTTGATCGCGTTCCGGCCGCCGCGCCATCCACCCGATGCTGCGCCGGGCGCGACGGGTGGGCGGTCAGGTTGAACGCCGTGTTGACCAGCGCCAGGTGAGAGAAGGCCTGCGGGAAGTTTCCCAGCATCTGGCGCGCCGCCGGGTCGTACTCCTCCGACAGGAGGCCCACGTCGTTGCGCAGCCCGAGGAGCCGCTCGAAAAGCCGCTCGGCGTCGGAGCGGCGCCCCTGCTGGACATAGACGTCGGCCAGCCAGAACGAACAAGGCAGGAAGACCCCCTCGCTGTCCAGCAGCCCATCGGCCGCCGCGTCGTCGCGGTAGCGACGGACGAGCCCGTCGTCGAGCAGCTCGTTTTCGATCGCGCTCACCGTTCCGACCATTCGCGGGTCGGAGGCCGGGATGAACCCGACCAGCGGCAGCAGCAGCAGGGCGGCGTCGAGCGCGGGGGCGCCGTACGACTGGGTAAACGTCCGCCGCAGCGAATCGTAACTCTGCGCCGAGACCTCGGCGCAGATCTCGTCGCGGACGGCGCGCCAGCTGTCGATGGGACCGCCGAGGCCGAACTGCTCCGCGGATTTGATCGAGCGGTCGAAGGCGACCCAGGCCATCACCTTCGAGTGGGTGAAGTGGCGCTTGGGGCCGCGCACCTCCCAGATCCCGTGGTCGGGCTCGGTCCACTG
The DNA here is from genome assembly GCA_963725905.1 of uncultured Pseudomonadota bacterium. Taxonomy (GTDB): domain Bacteria; phylum Myxococcota_A; class Polyangia; order Fen-1088; family Fen-1088; genus JADGRB01. The sequence goes on from CAVSAG010000001.1 coordinate 485,491, forward strand.
GCGGGCCAGCGATTCGAGCATCTTCGTCTCCAGCGACCAGGCCCAGTCGTCGGGGGCGATGCCGAGCCGCCGCGCCTGCAGCATCGCATCGCTCACCTCGCCGTAGACGTCGAGCTGCAGCTGCTCGTGCGCGGCGTTGCCGATGCGCACGGGCCTCGAACCCGCGAAGCCGTCGAGCCAGGGGACCTCGTACTCCGCGAGGCGCCGCTCGCCCCCGACGCCGTACATGATCTGCAGCCGGGCGGGATCCCCGGCCGCCGCCCGCAGCAACCACTCGCGCCAGGCGGTCGCCTCCTCGACGTAGCCCGCCAGCATGAAGGCGTAGAGCGTCAGCGTGGCGTCGCGCAGCCAGCAATAGCGGTAGTCCCAGTTGCGCGCGCCGCCGCGCCATTCGGGGAGCGACGTGGTCGGCGCCGCGACGATGCCGCCCGTCGGACCGAACGTCAGCGCCTTGAGCACCCGCAGCGAGGTGCCGACCGCCTCGGCGTAGGGGCCGCGGTAGGTGCAGCGCGCCGACCAGGCCCGCCACCAGTCGTCCGTTTCCCGGAGCGCCTCCGCCGGATCGATCGGCGGCGGCAGCGGCTGATGCGAGGGAAACCAGGTGAGCGCCATCGCGCGGCGCTCGCCCGCCCGGATGTCGAACCGGCCGACCGTCGCCAACTCCTCGCCGTGCAGCTCGATGTCAGTCCGCAGGCAGAGCGCGTCCGGGCCGGCGGTCGCGGTCAGCGCCCCTTCGCGCTGCCGCACCCAGGGGAGCACGCGTCCCATGTCGAAGCGGATCACCAGGTCGACCTCCATCGCGACCGTTCCGGCGACCCCCTCGACGATGCGCACGATGTCGGGGCGCTCGTCACGGATCGGCATGAAGTCGGTCAGCCGGACGACGCCCCCCGCGACCTCGAGCTCTGTCTCCAGCACCAGGCTGTCGGGACGATAGCGCCGGCGCGTCGCGCGCACCGGATCGCGCGGGCCTACCCGCCAGCGGCCGTTGTCGCGATCGCCGAGCAGCGCCGCGAAGCAGGCGCCCGAGTCGAAGCGGGGCAAACAGGCCCAGTCGAGCGATCCGTCGCGCCCCACCAGCGCCGCGGTCTGCGTGTCGCCGATGAACGCGTAGTCCTCGATGGGCGCGGCGTCGACGCGTTCGAGCCGTCGCGCCGGACGTTCCACGGATGAACTATAGGTCGCCGCCCTACGTCTGCAAGGCGGCCGCGGGCGTCACGGCTTGCGCGGAACCTTGCCGCCGGCGCGCCGGGCCTGCGAAAGCCCGATCGCGATCGCCTGCTTGCGGCTGGTGACCTTCTTGCGCGAGCGCCCGCTGCGGAGGGTGCCGCGCTTGCTCTCGTGCAGCGCCGCCTCGACCTTTTTGCCCGCCAGTTTTCCATAGCGCCGGCGCGTCGAGCTCTGTTTTGCGATCATGTCGTCGTCCTCCTTCGCGAGCAGCCCCTTTCAAGTTGAGGATGCGGCGCGCGGAAGCCAGGGTGGCGGTGTCCAGAGATCGGGTGCGGGCCGGCGCGGCTACTCGGTGACCGGCACGCCACTCTGGTCGCAGCTGTAAAACGAGTTGTACTGGCCGACGGCGGTGAGGCCGCCGTTCTGTCCGGTGACCCAGTCCTGCCAGGCGCAGGTCGGCTTGCAGCAGTCCTGCATGGTGGTGGTCGTGTAGTGCGAGCCGTTGCCGGCGGTCGCCTTGAAGCTCGAATCGGCGGCGGCCTGCGCGGGCGTGGTGACGTTCGGGTTCGCCGCCGGCAGCCCCTGCGGTGCCAGCTTGCAGCCGGTGACCTGCGCGAGGTGCGTCGGACATTCGATCTTCTTGGCGTAGACCTGCCAGTTGATGTGGGTGTAGCTCGCGGGGTCGTTGGAGGCCTTGCACGACTGGATCGAATCGTTCACCGCGGTGCTCGTCAGCGTCGACGAGGCGAACATGCTGCAGGCGCTCTCGACGTTGGCGACGCAGGTGCTCGATGACAGCGTGGCGGTGGTGACGAGGTTGTTGTTGTCCTTGCAGCCAGCGAGCTGCGTGGCCGCGTTGACGCCGCCCGAGCCCGGCTCGCCCTGCTCGGGGAAGGTCGAATACAGGTAGAGCCCGGACGGGCTCTTCATCGCCGTGAAGTTCGGATCGCAGGCGTTGAACGAGCCGAAGCCGCCGGCTCCCATGAAGACGTCGAAGTTCTGGCCGCCGCCAGCCGAGGTGTTGAAGGCCTGCACGATGAGGGGCTTGGGGATGGCGATCGCCGAGGCGCCGCCGCCCTGCACCTGCGCTTCGTTCTCCGGCAGGTCGTAGACCAGCTGGTAGCACTGGCAGCAGGCGCTCCTGGCCGATCCGTCGAGGCCGTTCTGATCGACGTCGTGTCCGACGATTGCGTAGTTGAACGGCGGCGACGCGCCGAAGTCGTCGACCGCCGCCTGGGCCATCTCGGACGAAGCGAGCGCGAAGCGCGGGCAGAGGAAGCCGACGTCGGCGCCGGGCTTCTGCGAGATGTCCTCGCAGGCGTTGGCGGCTGCGCAGACGCCGCCGCAGGTCGAGCTCGCCATTCCTTTCTGGCAGCCCTGGACGAAGAATTGATTGTCGCACTGCCTGGGTGGGTTGAGCGCGTAGCTCCCGGCGCCGGCCGTACCGGCCCCGCCGGTGCCCGTGCCGCCGCCGGTGCCCGTGCTGCCGCCTGCCGAGCCGCCCCCGCGCCCGCCGGTGGCGGCGCCGCCAGTTCCCGTCGTGCCGCCGCTGCCGGTGCTGCCGCCTGCCGCGCTCTGACCGCCGGTTCCTGTCGCACCGCCGGTTCCTGACGTGCCGCCGGTTCCTGACGTGCCGCCGGTTCCTGACGTGCCGCCGGATCCTGTCGCACCGCCGGTTCCTGACGTGCCGCCCGAGGCGCCTCCGCCAGTGCCGGTCGTGCCGGTGCCGTTGTTCGCGTGACAGCCGGCGGCCATGAGCAGCGCCGCCAAGAGGGGAAGCAATCGCATCGGCTCAGTATGCCCCGAGATCGGGCGCTTCTTCGCGCGCCGCCGCCGCGCTGGCCGACAGCGCGGCGGCACCGGCGGTCCGGTTACATGCAGGTCGGGTTCGTGACGCCCATGCAGTTGCCGACGTCACACATGCGGCCCGGGCAGCAGGCCTGGTTCATCCCACCGCAGGCCTGGCAGCTGCGCGCGGTTCCGCCGTCGCCGGTCATCGCGCAGCGGAAGCCGTCATCGCAGGTCGCGGCGCCGCCGGCCGTGGCCGCGCAGCAGACCTGATTCGCGCCGCCGCAGGCACGGCACATCCGGCCGCCGTCGCTCCCGGCCGCACCGGCGACGCATTCGCTGCCCGTCTGACAAACGTTACCGGGGCAGCAGGCGCCGCCCGCCGCGCCGCAATCCATGCAGGTACGCCCCGCGCCGCCCCCCGGATTCGCGCAGCCGAGACCCGTGTCGCACGTGTTGCCGGAGCAGCAAGCCTTTCCGGCCGTCCCGCAGGTCTGACAGGTGTCGGCCGCGCCCGAGGCAGCGTTCTGGCAGGAGAGCCCCGACTCGCATTGCGTGGCGCCGGCGCCGCTGCAGCAGAATCTCGCCCGAGGTGCCGCAGGTGATGCAGATGTTGGTGGTGGTGTCGCAGCGGGTTCCGGCGCTGGTGCAGTTGCCGCCGCCGCCCGCGCAGCAGACTTCCTGGCTGGCGCCGCAGCTGGCGCCGCCGTCGGCCTCGCACTTGCCACTCGAGCAGGTCCCGTTGCCGCCGCCGCAGGTCGTCCCGGCGCCGACGCAGGTCCCGCGCACGCAGCAGCCGCCGCCCAGACAGCTGTTGGCCGCGCAACACGCCTGGGTCGCCTCGCCGCAGGTCGGCGCCCCACCGGCGCCCGCCGTGCCGCTGGTACCGGCAAATCCGTTGCTGCCGGCCGTCGCGGAGCCGCCGGCTCCGCCCTTCGATCCGGCCGCCCCGTTGGTCCCGGCCGCCGCTCCGCCGGCTCCGCCCTTCGATCCGGCCGCTCCGTTGGTCCCGGCCGCCGCTCCGCCGGCTCCGCCCTTCGATCCGGCCGCTCCGTTGGTGCCCGCGGTGCCGTTGGTGCCAGCGTTGCCGGTCGCGCCCGCGGTGCCGTTGGTGCCTGCGTTGCCGTTGGCGCCCGCGGTGCCGTTGGTGCCAGCGTTGCCGGTCGCGCCGGCGCCGCCACCCTTGCCGCCCGCGCTGCTCCCCGCGTTGCCGGTCGTGCCACCGGTCTCCTTGCCGGCGGCGCCGCCGGCCTCGCCCGTGCCGCCGGTTCCCGACGAGCCTCCTCCGCCGCAGCCGAGAGCTCCGACGACGAACAACCCCGCGAACATCACAACCAGCGAGCGACTCCGGACCATGGCGACCTCCTCGGATTTGGACGGTTTCAAGGCGGACCGTACACCCTTTGGTGTCCGGATAGCGCACCGAAAGGTCAAAAAAATGTCACTTCCGGGGGTGCTGGCCGAAAAAGTCCCAGATGGCGCTGCCCGCGTCGAAGTCGTGGGGCGTGTTGCCGCGCCTGCGGAGACCCCAGACCGAGGCTCCGCCGGGCCAGGCGTGGCCTCCACCCTCGATCGTATAGAACGCCACCCCGGTTCCGGCCGCGCAGGGGGCGAAGAGATCGACGCGGGTCCGGGTCCCGTCGTTCGGGTCGAGATCGGGGAGCTGCGAAGAGGTCGGCGCCGTCGGGCAACCGTCGCGCCTGGCCCACGCCGCGATGCCGTCCCGGATCGGTTGCTCGAACGGCGCGATCGGATCACCGGTTCCGTGCATGCCGATGATCGACACCGGCGCTACGCGACCGCAGGCGCGCGCGACCTCGGGGGGCATTCCGCCCGACACGGGCGCCACCGCGGCGACCAGATCGGGACGCTCGCAAGCCAGGCGGTAGACCATGCTGGCGCCGTCGGAAAATCCGGCCGCGAACACGCGCTTGCGATCGACGCCGAGCTCCGACACCGCGCTGTCGATCAGCGCGGAGAGAAACCCGAGATCGTCGGGCGGCGCGGCGCCGGGCGGGGCTTGCCCTCCCTCGTTCCAGCGATGCGGATCGCCGAGCGCGTCGGGGTAGATGATCACCGCGCCGTCGTGATCGGCCAGCTTGTCGAACGTCCCCTTCGTACGCCATTCGATCTCGGCGCCGTCGCCCCCGAGGCCGTGCAGGACGAACACCAGCGGGCGTCCCGGCCGCGCCGTTCCGCCGGCGTGCAGGAGGTAGGTTCGCGTAACGCCGCCGACGACCAGCCGTCGTTCGCTCGTCCCGCTCCCGGGGCGCGACCAGCGACCGCACGCCGGCGATGCAGCGAGGAGCACGACGACGATCGAGACCAGCCGGGTCGGTGACGCCGACATTCCTTCCTCATAACACGGCGGGTTTTCCGCCGGTGATCGTCAGCCGCAGAGACAGAAGCAGGCGCGCAACGACCAGCGGGCACGATTGTCGCGCGCGGCAACCGAGACACGGAGATCAGCTGATATGGCTGACCGTCTCAGAATTCTGATTCGAGCTCTGCGGGAGTCCGCGGGAGGTCAGGGGTATCCGGTGGTCCGCGCATTGCTGCGTAGCGCGCCATGCCGAGACAACTGCTCAGCGCCTGTGTCGTCCTCGCGGTCCTGGGTTGTGGTGGAGGCACCGGGAGCACCGACGGCGGAGGCGGTCATGGTGGCGCGGGCGCCGCCGGAGGCCAGGGTGGCGCCGCGGGCGGCAGCGCGGCGGGGAGCAGCGGCGCGGGCGGGCAGGGCGGCGCGGCGGGGAGCCGGGGCGCGGGCGGGCAAGCGGGTGGCTCGGCGGGCGCCGGAGGTCACGGTGGCGCCGCAGGTGCGGGCGCGGGAGGTCACGGCGGCGCGGCGGGCGTCGCGGGACACGGAGCGACGGGCGGCACCGCTGGCTCAGGAGCTGGCGGTGCCGGCGCCGGCGGCTCCAGTGCCGGCGGCGCGGCGGGGCAGGGCGCCGGCGGGAACGGCAACTTCGGTTGCGGCTCGGTGACCTTCGACGGCGACTGCAACACCGTCGGGCTCGTCTGTATTCTTCCCGGCGGGGCGGCCATCGCCTGCGCCTGTCTTCCGGGATCGGCGGGGGCGAAATGGCAGTGCGGCACGGGGACTATCTGTCCACCGGCCCCTTCCTCGCCGGGGTGCTCGGCCTCGACGGCGTCGACGATCACCAGCTTCGGCGGCTGCAAGTACCCCCCGAACGAGATCTGCACCTGCGAAGCGGGCGACGGCGGCGCCACCTGGAGCTGCAATTAACGTCCGGCCGACCGACGCGGCGAGCCCGCGGCGCTATTTGATCTCGACCACCTCGTACCTCGACTGACCGTTCTGGTCGATCGGTTGGTAGTAGGTGTCGCCGAGCTTGACGTATGTCCGATCGCCGACGGTCACCTCCTCGCCGCCGGGCGGAAGGTTGTCCACCACGGTCCCCGCGCGCGGCGCCACCACGGTGTAGCCGCCGCTGGTTTTCTGGTAGTAGGCGCCCGCGTAGTAGTACTCGTCGTCGCCGACGGCCGCCGCGCCTGACGGCAGCGTCGTCACCGCGGCGCCCAGCGGCGCCACCACCACCTGGTACTGGCCGCCGCTCGGCAGGTACCAGATGCCGTTGGCGTAGTGGTACTGATTCTCGGCCACGCTCACCACGATCGCCGTGGCGGTCACGGTCGGCACGATCGCGCCGAAAGGATAGAACCCCGGTCCCCAGTAGTACGGTGTGTAGCGGTGATAGGCGTACGGGTGGTACGCGTAGTAGCGATGGCCCCCGTAGGCGTAGGGGGCGTGTGAGTAGGGGCGAGGTCCGGTGCGCACCGCGGCCGTATGCCCGACGTACGCGGTGCCGCGCGGCGTGGAGACAGCCCGACCCTGGTGCACGACCGCCGCGCCGCCGGCAGGGGTGGAGACGGCGCGACCGCTCGAGTGCACCGCGGCCGCGCCGCGACCGCCCCGTGCGACCGCCCCGCGCGCGACCGCCGGGGTCGCGCCGGCGGCAAGCAGCGATACCCCGACCAGCGCCATCGCACAGAGGCGCCGGACCATCGACCATCCTGCTTCGCCCGTCGGGCTTCGCGCGCTGCCCGTCGAGCTTTGCGCGTCGGACGGCATTGCCACCCTCCGAGTCGAACGTAGCGGTTGCTCCCCGACGCGCAAGCGCGAGCGCGCTGCCCGCGGGCTCAGGCGCTGGCGCAGATGAGGACCATCGACAGGCAGTGAAACGCGCTGTCCGACGTCTGGTTCACGAAGGTTCGCAAGATCTGCAGCTCGGGGTGTGCGGCGATCCAGTTCGTCACGCGCTGGCCGAGCTCGTCGCGGTCTCGCGCCTTCGTCACCGAGAAAACTTTGATCAAGCTGATCTGACTCTCCATCGAGGAGCTCTTCGATATCAGCGCCCATCCATGCGGCTCTACCGAATTCCCGACGTCAGTTGCGAAAATCCGGCAGCGGCCGCCGACGGGTGCGCTGCGTTCATCGCATTGTGTGCGGCTGCGACGCGGCCGGACAGGGTGACGTCGCCGCCGCGGATCGAGGCGCCGCCGCTGTTGACGGCGCCTCGGTCCTCGACGAGTCTGGGTGCACCGGAGCGGCGGCAGGCAGCGCTTCTCGGGACCGGATCGAATCTCGGACTCACGGAAGGGGGACCGCTTGTCGGAGATCAGACGTGCGCACGTCGAGGCGAAGGCTTGCGCGATGGCCAGGACGACGATGTATCCGTTTCCCGCGAGCGATGGGAACGGCACCGGAGTCACGCTCTCGGTCATCGAGGAGCTGCCTGTCTCCCAGGGCACCCTGTTCGAGCACGGCAGCCACATCATGACCGTGCACCTGGGGCGGCCGCTTCCGATCCGACAGCGCCGTGAGGACAGCTCGCACGCCTGGACGCTCACGCGCGGCGATCTCAGCCTCATCCCCGCGGGGTGGCGGACGACCTGCTGGACCGAGCGCGCCGCCGACTTCCTGCAGATCGAGCTCGGGCGGGAGCTCGTGCGCCGCGCCGCCGGAGATACCGACGGCGACCTCGATCTCCCCAATCTCTTCTCGTTCGACGATCCGGTCTGTCGAGAGCTCTCGCTGTCGATGGTGTCCGAGGCCCAGACGCACGGCGCCGCGGCCCGGATGTACGTCGAGTCGGCGGCCATCGTGCTCGCGCAGCGGCTGCTGGCCCTCAAGGGTCGCCCGGCGACGCGCGCGCCGCGGCCGGGGCTACCGCCGGCGGTGCTTCGCCGCGCCAAGGAGTTTCTGAACGATCAGATGGACCGCAACCCCGGCGTCACGGAGCTGTCCACGGCGGTCGGGATGAACGTCGACCACTTCTCGCGCATGTTCAAGCGGTCGACGGGCCTCGCGCCCCACCAGTATCTCGGCAACATCCGCCTCGAACGCGCCAAGCGGATGCTCGTCGAGGGTGGCTCTTCGATCATCGAGATTGCCTACGAGATCGGTTACGCGAATCCGAGTCAGTTTTCGGCGTTCTTCCGCAAGCGAACGGGGCTCTCTCCGACGGAATTCCGGAGAAACGCTCAGACCGCTGCGGCTTCGGTCCGGCGCTGAGCCGCGGCGTTGCGCGCGCCGGAGGTCGGGCGCGCACAATTCTCGCGCAAAACGGTGGTCGACTATCGTAAACTTCGGCGATAATGCCGCGTTCGCTCGCGGTCGTCGTTCGGGTCTTGGAACGCACCCGTCGCCCTCCACCTAGAATCCCCAGGAGTTTCAATGCAAAGACTAGGATTGCTCCGCGTCAGCACCCTCCTCGCGGCGTTGGTCTCGCTTGCCGAGTGCAGCTCGCCAAGCCCCGGTAACACGACCGGCAGCGGCGGCGACAACGGCAGCGGTGGCTCGACCGGATCGGGCGGTTCGACCTCCAGCGGCGGCTCCACCGGCACCGGCGGTTCGACGTCCAGCGGCGGCTCCACCGGATCGGGCGGTTCGACGTCCAGCGGCGGCTCCACCGGCACCGGCGGTTCGGGAACGGGCGGCGCGGTCACGACCGGCGGCACCACTGGCACCGGCGGCGCCAAGGGCGGCACGACGGGCAGCGGGGGATCGGGCGGCGGCTCTGGCGGTACGACCTCCAGCGGGGGATCGACGGGAACGGGCGGCAGCGCCTCGGGCGGCACGACGGGCACCGGCGGCTCGACGGGAACCGGCGGCACGACCACCACCGATCCCGGTGGCGTCGCCCTGGCGACGGCCCCGTCGTCCGGGAGCTCCTGCATCTCGACCTCCAAGCAGTATTTCAACCTCGGCGACATGCGCCTCATCGACAACCGCTGGGGATCGGACGCGCTCAACTGCAGCGGGACGTCGCTGTCGGTCTGCGTCACCTCCAGCAAGACGCTGGGCTGGATGTTCAACCGTGGGGGCTGCGGCGAGGTGAACCACTCGGATCCGGACTTCCCGGAGATCGAGTTTGGCGTCGCGCCGTTCGGCATGACCAGCTCGTTGCTGACGAGCCCGAACTTCTCATCGACGAAGCTGCTTCCGATCCAGATCAGTTCTCTCAACAGCGCCAGCCTGACCCTCGCCAGCTTCGCCACCAACTTCAGCAGCCCGACCTACTGGGACAGCAACTTCGAGTTCTGGATCAGCAAGGAAGACCCCACCAAGAACGCCGACGCGGGTGTCTACGCCGAGATCATCGTCTTCCTCGGCTGGGAGGCGAACCGGCAGAACGGCGCGACCGGCGCCGGCGGTTGGGCCTGCTCGGTCCCCGGGCAGAAGGGGCCGGTGACGGGCACGAACTACACCCTCTGTCACCAGAGCGACGCGTGGGGAGGGCCTGCACCAAAGGCCTACTGGCGCTTCTTCAACTTCGTCCTGGGCGACGGCAGTGACGGCAACTCGCTGAAGACGTTCAGCGGGACGGTCGACATCAAGGCGATCCTCGACCTGGATCATGAGCAACTACGCCAACCCCGGATCTGTGAGCGATGGGGAACGCCAACGCTCCTCTCACCACGAGCATGTGGCTCACGCGCATCGAGGTCGGCAACGAGATCGACGACAACACCGCCGGTTCGGCCCAGGTCAACAACGTCACCTTCGAGATCAACGGCACCTCGAAGACCCCGCAATTCACGAACTAGAACGGGGGGCGTCGCTCGCTGCGCTCGCCTGGGCCCCCCGCGCCCCCGCTCGCTCCGCGCGGCAAAGCCACGCTGCGCTCGCCTGCTCCGGTGTGCTCAGCAGGGCATGACAAGGTCCTAGGTCCCGAATTGGCGAGCGGCATGTCGGCGCGCTAGCGTCGGGTGCGATGGTGACGTTGTTGATGCTGCTGCTGGCCGTCGCTGTGCCCTCCGCGGCGGCGCTCGACGAGATGGTGGCGGCGGCGGGGGGGACGGTGGGGTTCGCGGCGCTGGATCTTTCGACCGGGCGATCGTTCGGGCGGCACGACAGCGAGCCGTTTCCGATGCAGAGCGTGTTCAAGCTGCCGATCGCCATCGAGGTGTTGCGGCAGGTCGACGCCAGGAAGCTCGAGCTCTCCCGCGTCGTCGCGCTCGACGCCTCGGACGCGCGCGGCGGTCCTGGGTCGCTCATCCCCGTGCCCTCGAAGAAGAGCGTCCGGGAGCTGCTCGAGGCGATGATCATCACCAGCGACAACACGGCCACGGACAAGCTGCTCGCGCTCATCGGTGGCCCGGCGGTCGTCGACGCGCGCGTGCGGTCGCTCGGCGTCGACCACGTCTCGATCCGGTACACCGAGCTCGATCTCGGGGCCAGTGGCCCGCAGAAGGGCGACAACACCGCGACCCCGGTCGCGATGGTCACCTTGCTCGCGAAGATCGCGCGTCATGAGGTGGGCCTCTCCGCGGCGAGCGCCGCGCTGCTGGAGGACCTCCTCCTGCGGGTGACGACGGGGCAGCAGCGCCTCAAGGGCGACCTGCCTCCCGGAACGCCGGTCGCGCACAAGACCGGCATGTCGGGCACGCGCGACGGCAAGACCGACGCCACCAACGACGTCGGGCTCATCACGCTGCCGAACGGACACCGGGTCGCCGTCGCGGTCTTCGTCCACGCCTCGCCCGCCGATCTCGCGACCCGCGAGCGGACGATCGCCCGAGTGGCGCGCGCCGCCTACGACGCCTTCAACACCCCCGCCCACTGAGGGGCCGAGGGCGGCCGCGCGCGGCGTCGCCCGTTTTGCGACCAGATACGTTACGCTGTTCGCTGGGATGGCGATCTCTGCCGGCAGCGCGCTCTCGCTGATCAAGGCGGTCCTGGAGATCGTGGCCGACCGCGGGACGGGTCTCTTCGACGTGAGGTCCGACGGCCTTCCGACGCGCATCTACTTCGCCGGCGGCAAGCCGGTGTTCGCGGAGGACGAGGCGCTGGGCGAATCATTCGGCCGGTTGTTGATGCGCCAGGGGGTGATCAGCAACGCCGACTTCGTTCGGGTGATCGACGAGATGAACCGGGCGGCGGCCGGGAACAACCCGCTGCGCTTCGGCGAGGTCGCCGTCGGACTCGGCATCCTGACGCCCGGCCAGGTGGAGCGGGGCCTCGGCGATCAGGTGTGCGCGATCATCACGCGGGCGCTCCAGCGGGGCGACTCGGAGTGGACCTTCGAGCCGTCGCTGCCAGCGGCCAAGCCGCCGCGCGCGTTTTCCCTGGAGATCAACCCCACCGTGTTGGCTGCGCTGCGCGAGCCGGGCGACAGGGCGAAGGTCGCCGAGATCGTCGCCGCCCGCCCCGAGGAGCTGGTGGTGGTCGCAGGTCCCCCGCCGGCCGCCGAGGTCCGCGACGAAGGGAGCGGCGCCACAGCCGCGCGGCATGCTGCGCGGATGGGCGCCGAGCAGGCGTTCCAGAAGGGGACGGCGTTGCTGCGCGATGGGAAGGCGGCGTCCGCGGCGATCGAGCTTGCGCGCGCCGCCGAGCTGCAGCCGGAGTCTCTCGAGTATCTGCTGTACGCGACCTGGGCGAAGGCGCGCCGCTATCGCGAGATCCCGAGCGAGTCCGATGCGGAGACGCTGCTGGAGATCGCGCAGCGGGCGAAACGACGCGATCCGCTGTTCGCCTTCGCGTCGTACGTCATCGGGCAACTGTCGATGTGGGCGGGTGACGACGCGACCGCCAAGAAATGGTTCTACGAGGCGCTCCGGCTCGACCCGGCGTCAGAGGCCGGGGCGCAGGTGCGGATCCTCGCGCGGCGCGGAACCTCCACCGCGGCGCCCGGGGGCGGCGAGGCGCCGGCTGCGCCGCCCGTCGGCGACAAGGTCCCGGAGACGTCTCCCGCGGCTGCCCCGGCGCCGTCGCTGCAATCGACCAGCGGCGGCAGGCTCACCAGCGCCGCCGCGCCTTCCCGCCCGAGGACCGGACGGCTGGCGACGGGGGCCGCGCTCCTGGTCGCGGGCGCGCTGGCGATCGTCGTCGTGGCGAAGAGATCGACGCCGGGGGCGGATGTCACGCCGGGCGTTGCGCCCCCGGCCGCGCTCCCCGTCGACGCCGCCGCGTCCGCTGATTCGGAACGCGGCGAGGCGTCCGCGGCACCGGCGCGGAAGGAGACCAAGGCGGCCGTCGACAAGCAGGCCGACGATCCGCGCCTGGGGACGGTCATTTTTCCGACGCGCGCCGCGGGGCATCGGATCTTCGTCGACGGCCGCCGCGCCAAGACCGAGGATGAAGCCGAAGGCGTTGCGCCGCTGCATCTCCGGTGTGGCCAGCACGAGATTCAGATCGGAAGCGCGGGGACGCCCGAGACCATCGATCTCCCCTGCGGGGGAGAGGTTCAGATACAATAAGGTTGCGTTGGGAACGCCCCCCTCGAGCAAACCGCGCTATGGGATCGATCGGGCGATTGCGCTGATGCGCTCGTTGCCGACCGAGCAGAACCCCGAGCTCGTCGCGATGGTCATCACCAGCACGCTGGAGTCGCTGGATCTGAACGTCACGGAGATCATCGACGACGCGAGGTCGCGACAGGCCGATCTGGAGTCGCGCATCGGAAGCATCAAGGCGAAGAACGGCGCCCTCGAAAAGGAGATCGAGCTCGGCGTCGACGAGATCGTCAAGCTGGAGGCCTCCCTGGCCGAGACCCTGAGCGTCAAGGAACGGCTCGAGCTGGCGCACGCTCATCAGGCGACGAGCAAGCCCTCCGGTTCCTGAGCCCGCCCCCCGACGCGTGAAGCGCCGACCTAGCGGCGGTCGAGGAGCTGGCGTGCGCGCTCGAGCCAGGCCGAGATCGGCGGTCGGTCCCGGAGCATCCACCCCGCGCCGCCGACAGATCGCCAGCAGGGCGGCGAGCAGGAGCCAGGGCGCGAGACCATGCCGGCGTCGCGCGTTTTCGGGTGCCGCTGCGCCGGCCTCGGGCACGCGACGCTGGAGCCGCTCGGGGGCCATCGCGTGCGGCGGCGTGGGCGCTCTGCGGATCGCCGCCGCGTCGGGGTCCGGGCGACCCGCCGCCGCGGCCTCGAACGCGCGGGCGAAGGCCTTGATGGTGGGGAAGCGATCGGAGCGGTGTCTCGACAGCGCCCGTCGCAGCACCTTGTCGACCTCGGGCGGGATGCGCGGCGCGCCCGGCCCGCGGGGCGTGGGAACCGCCGAGATCACCTGGTTCAGCGTGGCGTTCACGTCGGGGCCGGTGAAGGGGAGGCAGGCGGTCCAGGAGAACCAGCCGAGGCACGCCAGCGACCATTGATCGCTGCGGTGATCGATGGCGTCCTGGCGCCCCTCGGCCTGCTCGGGCGCCATGAACTCGGGCGTGCCGAACACGGCCCGCGCAACGGTCAGCTTGGTGGCCGACGTCTTCAGCACCTTCGACAGACCGAAGTCGACGACCTTCGCGAACACGCCGCCGTCGGGGGCGTTCACCAGGAACACGTTGTCCGTCTTGAGATCGCGGTGGACGACGCCGGCGGCGTGCGTCTCGGCCAGCGCCGACGCCACCTGGTTGACGATCTGCACCACCGTCTCCGGCGGCAGAGGCCCCACGCGCTCGAGGCGCGTCTGCAGGTCCTCGCCTTCGAGGAATTCCATCACGATGTACGGTTGCCCTGCCGGCGTGGCACCGAGGCCGAAGACGTTGACGATGTGCGGGTGATTGAGCTCGCTGGTCACCTTCGCCTCGCGCCGGAACCGCGCCGCCAGCTCCGGATAGGCCAGGAGCTCGCGGTGCATGACCTTCACCGCCACGCGCTTGCCGGCCCCGGTGTGGTGGCCCTCGTAGACGGTCCCCATGGCCCCCTGTCCGAGCAGCCGCGTCAGACGGTATGCGCCGTCGAGGACGGTACCGGCGGGGAGGACATCGGGGCTCTGGGCTTCGGTCATCAGGCGCGGCTCGAGGATTGCCGCGAAACGGTATCACCGCGGCGCCCGAAAGGGCGTTCGGACAAAAGCAGCAGGCGTATGCTCACGCCACCACATCCTGGAGGCCCCCCCATGGACTCGAACTCAAAGAATCCAAAGTTGCTCACCCGCAAGGAGTTCTTTGTTCTGACGGTGACACTGGTGGGGACGGCGGCGCTGGAGTCCAGCTGCGCGACGAACGGCGACGGCGGCGGCAGCGGCGGCAGCAACGGGAGCGGCGGTAACAACGGCAGCGGTGGTGACAACGGCAGCGGTGGAACGGGCGGCTCGGGAACCGGCGGGACGACGGGCAGCGGTGGCAGCGGCAGCGGAGGCAGCGGCAGCGGCGGCACGACCGCCTCGGGTGGCACGACCGGCTCGGGCGGTGCGACGGGCTCGGGAGGGGGGCACGACAGGCTCGGGCGGAGCGTCCGGCGGGGCCGGCGGCTCCGGTTCCGGCGGCGCGGGCCCGGGGGGAGCGAACGGCAGCGGGGGACGAGGCGGAAACGGGGGCGGGGGAGCGGCCGGTACCGGTGGCGGCGGCAGAGCGGGGGCATCGGGCACTGGCGGCGCCGCCGGCGGAGGCGGACGCGCCGGTGGAGGCGGGGCTGGCGGTGGTGGCGGAAGCGGCAGCGCGTCCTGCACGATCCCGCTCCCCGAAACGCAGATCGTCGTCGCCGCGACGGACACGAACGCGCACACGCACATGGTGACGGTCAACGCTGCGACTCTCAACGCGACGACCCCGCAGACCTTGACCACCAGCAGCGCAGGGCAAGGCGCGGGGCACATGCACATGATCACGCTGACCGCGGCCCAGCTCGCCATGCTGAGAGGCGGTGGGTCGGTGATGGTTCTTTCGACGAACGTCAGCGCGCATACCCACACGTATCAAATCAGCTGCACCATGGCCTAGGTCGGCTGGCCACCCGGGGTTGGCCAACGGCGTCGCCCCCTCGCGGTAGACTCCGCCATCCGGCGCTTTCCCGGTTCACAGAACCCGGTTTCACACTGCGACGTAGCCGGTATTTTCTGTCGGCGACACACGAACACGCCCTCCGATAGCTAGAGGGGTGTAGAGTCTGCCTGCCTGTCTGCCCGGGATCGGGCGGTCTGGCAATGCGGTACCCAGCTTCCCACTTCGGGAAGCTGGAAATCAAAAGCGGGGACGGTAAATGCAAAAAGGTACGGTCAAGTTCTTCAACACGGCCAAGGGTTTCGGTTTCATCACGCCGGATGGTGGTGGCAAGGACGTCTTCGTCCACGCCAACGACACGGGGGGGGCCGTTTTGGCGGAGGGCACGAAGGTCGAGTTCGAGGTCGTCCAGGGAAAGAAGGGGCCCCAGGCCAGCGCCGTGAAGGTGGTCTGACCTCAGATCAGGCGTGCCGACTCGAGCACCAGATCCTTGTTCAGGATCTGGTACTCGGTGTGGGCTTGGTGCGCCGGAGACAGGCGCCGGAGACAGGCGCCGGAGACAGGCGCCGGAGACGCTCAGGCGCCTGAGGCGTTCCGGAGCACGACGTGCATCGCGGCGGGGCCGGGCACCTGCTCTGTGACGCGGTAGCCGAGAGCAGGGAGGTCGAGGCCCTCGAGCAGGGACTCCCCCGAGCCGAGCAACACGGGCGAGACCGCGAGGTGCAGTTGGTCGACCAACCGCGCCCGCAGGTACTGGCGGATGGTCGCCACGCCGCCGCCCAGGCGCACGTCCGCGCCGCCGGCCGCCTCGCGGGCGCGTCGGAGCGCCTCGTCGATGCCGCCGGTGACGAAATGGAATGTCGTCCCGCCCGCCATCTCCAGCGGGCGCCGCGCGTGGTGGGTGAGCACGAAGACGGGTACGTGGTAGGGCGGGTTCTCGCCCCACCAGCCGCGCCAGATCTCGTCGGGCCACGGACCGCGCACCGGGCCGAACATGTTGCGCCCGAGGATCCACGCCCCGACGTTCTCGACGCCGCGACGGGCGAAGTCGTCGTCGATGCCCGTCGTCCCCGCGGCGGCCTCGCCGCCGCCGTGCATGTTCTGGAACGTGCGTGTGGGGAAGAACCACTGGTGCAGGTCGGTCCCGTTGCGGCCGAGCGGGTTCTGCTCGTCCTGGCCCGGCCCCGCGCCGTAGCCATCGAGCGAGACGGTGAAGCAGCTCACGCGCAGCTTGCTCATAGGCGGCCCTCGGTGTCGGCGCTCAGCTCGCCCGGATGGTCGGCGGCTGCGCGGCGCCCGCCGGGGTAGCGACGATCTGATAGAGGTTGTGCTCGCGCGTGCGGAAGTAGGCCGCGCTCACGAGCAGATAGAACTTCCACATCCGGTAGAAGGTATCGCCGTACTTGTCGCGCAGGCGCGGCCAGGCGGCCTCGAAGTTGGCCCACCAGGCCATCAGCGTCCGGTCGTAGTGCGGGCCGATGTTCTGGACGTCCTCCGGGACCAGGATCTCCTCCATCGCGGTGGCGAGCTGGCCGAGCGTCGGGATGGCGGCGTTCGGGAAGATGTACTTGTCGAACCAGGGATCGATGTGCGTGCGGGGGGTGGCGCCGCCGATGGTGTGGATGAACGCCCGGCCGCCGGGGACCAGACGCTGCGCCGCCAGCTCCATGTAGGCGCGGTGGTTCTTGGGCCCCACGTGCTCCATGAGCCCGATCGAGACCACCGCGTCGTAGCTGCCGGTCGCGTGGCGGTAGTCGTCGAGGCGGATCTCGATCGGCAGCGCGGCGTAGTGCTCGCGCGCCCAGGCCGCCTGCTCGCGCGAGACGGTGTAGCCGACGACGCTGGCGCCGTAGCGCTCGGCAGCGAAGGCCGCGAAGCCGGCCCACCCGCAGCCGAGATCGAGGACGCGCATCCCGGGCGCAAGGCCAATCTTGCGGCAGACCAGATCCAGCTTGGCCTCCTGCGCGGCGTCGAGTGAATCGGTCCCCTTGAAGTAGGCGCAGGTGTAGACCATGCGCGGGCCCAGCATCTCGCGGTAGAGATCGTTGCCGACGTCGTAGTGCCGCTGGCCGACCTCGAACGGGCGCGTGCGCTGCAGGTTGAAGACATGCGCCCGGACGACCTGCGCGCGCAACGCCCAGCTCTTGGCGAGCCCGTCGTAGAGCCGCGCGCGGGTTATCCGCTCGATCATCTGATCGAGCGCCTGGCAGTCCCACCAGCCCTCCATGAAGGACTCGCCGACGCCGATCGTCCCTTCGCGCAGGATGCGCTCGTAGAGGCGCTGGTCGTGGACCTGGATGTCCCACGGTGCGTCGCCGCCGACGGTGATGCCGGCGCGGGCGAGCGCCTCGCGGAGGACCTCGACCGTGTTGTTGCGGTCGAGGGTGGAGGCGAGCTTGCGGGCGAGGTCGATCATGAGGCGTCAGGTCGCGGGCGGCGATTGTCCGCCCATCGCTCCGCAATAGCCAACCCGGCGTCGACGATCCGCGGCGCCGGCAGCCGCGCGCCCGAGAACATCCAGGCGAAGCCGCGGGCGACGGCGCGGCGGCCGAGGCGCGCTCCCGGCCCACCGCGACCGCCGCCGGTCGGAGGACCGCTCCCGGGGCGACCGCCGAGGACTGCGGCCGCCTCGCGCAGGCGGAAGACGCGGCGGTAGTCGGCGAGCACGGGGTGGGCCGCGAGGCGCGCGGGGTAGCTGCGCGCGGCGCCGGCCAGGATCGCCTCGGCGGCCAGGCGGCCCGAGACGACCGCGGGCAGGATCCCCTCGGCGGTGAGCGGCTGCGCGAGCCCCAGGCTGTCGCCGCACAGGAGGACGTCGTCCTTCCCGGCCCCTGGCTCGCTGCCGACCGCGCCCTCGAGGTGCGCCGGGTCGAAGAGGTAGTAGGTGTGGCCCTTCATGGCCTCGAGGTCCGCGGCGGATTCTGCCGGGATGTGTCCCGCGGATTGGAAGTGCGCGCGCGCGCGCTGCCAGGCCGTGCGCACCTCGTGCGGCTCGACGGTGCCCGCGCCGACGTTCAGCCAATCGGTCTTGGGGACGTTCCAGGAGTAGCCGCGCAGATCGTCGTGCAGCAGGAGCTCGGGCTCGCCGTCACGCCCGGCGCGCGTCCGCGCGATCGCCGCGGGATCGGCGCGGAACTCGTGCTCCTGGACGCCGACCGGACCCTGTGGGCGCGGCGGCGCCAGCAGTCGAGCGACCGGGCAGTGCGTTCCGCCGGCGCCAACCAGGACGCGCGCGCGAAGATCCCCGACCGACCACAGCCCGTCACTGTCGCGCACGGGCGCCGGGACCGCGACGCCCAGATGAAGGTCGGCGCCGCTGCGGCGCAGAAGGAAGTCGTCGAGCTCGAAGCGTCGGATGAACCAGCCGTGGCAGGGGATGGCCCGCGCTTCACCGCCGTAGCTGACGTGGCAGGTGTTCCACTCCCAAAGACCTCCGGGGTATTCCCGCGGCGTCAGCGCCAGTGCCTCCCAGATCGGCGCCGAGATCCAGCCTCCGCACAGCTTGACCCGCGGAAACTCCGCGCGATCGACGAGCGCGACGCGCGCGCCCCCCTGCGCCAGGAAGCGCGCGCAGGTGCTGCCGGCCGGTCCTGCCCCGATGATGAGCGCGTCGTGGATCACGGGCCCGTACCCTGTTCCGGCCCGCCGAGAAGTTCAATCTGATTCGTAGCGCGCGGTAAAGTCCAGGCGTGGCCGAACCTCGAGACACCATCAGGTTGGTCGCGATCCCGCGGCTGATGGTCCTGGTCCTCGCCCTGTGGGCCGGCTGGCTGACCATGAGGCAGCGCAACCGGCACGTGCTCGGCACGGTCGCCGTCGACGGAACCGGGTTCACCATCGACGTCTGCAAGAAGGTGATGGTCGCCGGTCCGGATTCCATCGGCGTCGATCTGCAGAGCTCGGGCCGCAACCTTCTCCGCCTGGTCCGGGACGAGCAGGGCGTGCTGCTGTCGCTCTACCCGAAAGGCTCCGGCGTCGCGATCCCGGTCGACCAGCGCGACTGCTCGGAGTGGAAGGTCGATTTCTTTTCGGAGGACAACGACCCGCTCAAGACGGTCAGCGCCGACGTCACCTTCAAGTGCGCTGTGGGCGGCGGCAAGATCGACGGCATGGTCTTCTTCGAGCATTGTCGTCCCTGAACGCGCGCCGCGTGCCACGAGAGTCCGTCACCGCCTCGCGCAGCGGCGCCCGAAAATCTTGTGACCATCGCGCGGAGGTGATAATTCCGGTGGGCGGTCGTGCCCGAGGCGACCGTGGAGTGGTCAGGGTCGGCGACGACTGGCTGTTCATGAGCGTGGTGGTGAGGACCTCTCCCGCCAGCGCCAAAACAACCAGAAAAGGACCCTCAATGCTGCGTGACATCCGCGTCGTTTCGTTTTTCTGCGCCGTCTCGTTCGCCCTGGCGTGCTCGTCGTCGGGCGGCAAGTCGACCGGTCCCCATGACGGAGGCGCCGCCGGGGCGACCGGCGTGGGCGGCGCGGCCGCCGGGCAGGGCGGCGGCGCTGCGGCGGGCGGGGCGGCCGGGGGCGCGGCGGCCGGGGCGGGAGGGAATTCGTCCCTCGCGATCGTCACCAGCGCCGTGGTCGACACCTCGGGCGCGCCGCTCGTGGGTGTGACCGTCGCGGCGGCGGGTGCCAGCGGTATCACCGCCGCCGACGGCACCGTCACGCTGTCGCTTGCCAGCGCCGGCACGCCGGTGGTCGTCTTCACCAAGGCCGGCTACGTCGACGGCTGCCAGGCGGTCGCGGCGACGCTCGGCCAGACGAGCTACCTCGAGGTGTCGATGATGGCGCAGGCGGCGGCCCAGCCGCTCGATGCGACCAACGGCGGCACCGTCGCAGGGCCGGGCGGCGCGTCGCTGACCGCACCCGCGGGAGCCTTCGTCGACGCGACCGGCAAGGCCGTGACGGGGACGGTCGACGTCGCGCTCACCCCGCTCGATCCGACGAACCCCTCCCAGCTGGCCGCCTACCCCGGCGATCTGATGGCCAAGCGGCTCGATTCGTCGATCGTCGCGCTCCACAGCTACGGCGTCCTCGACATCGACGTGCGCCAGAACGGCGCCAAGCTGCAGGTGGCGGCGGGCAAGACGCTCACCGCCTCCATCCCCGGCGCCGCCAAGGGGACGCTGCCGGCATCATCGACACTGTGGAGCTTCGACGATACGACGGGGCTCTGGAAGGAAGAGAGCGCGACGGCGCTCCAGACGGGCACTAACCTCTACACGGCGACGCTGCCGCACCTGTCGATCTGGAACATCGACGATGCGATCCTGGGCGGTTACGCGGGCTGCATCAGCGGCACCGTCGTCGACGCGCACGGCACGCCCGTGGCGGGCGCCACCGTCGAGGCCGCCGACAGCGCGCAAGGCGTCCTCGACTCCGCCGGGTCGACCGACTTCCTCGGCCACTACTGCCTCATCACGTTCCCCGGCGCCCAGACGGAGGTCGCCGCCAACAAGAGAGGCGCGAGCGGCATCATCGAGGCCGTGAGCGGCGGGGCCGAGTCGGGCGGCGGCCCGCTCTGCTCGCCGGCGGCTTGCGGGAAGGCCCCGAACATCGTGATCGGCCGCAGCGCCGACGCCGGCACGGACGGCTCCCAGCCCGACGGCGGGGGACCGAGCTGCGTCTCGCTCAGCATGGGCGCCGACGGTGGCGCCGACGGCGGCGGCCGCGCCAATCCTTTCCCCGGCTGCGCCGCGCCGCTCGGGGATTTCTTCAACTGCTTCCAGCCGAGCGCCTCCTGCACGTCGGTGCAGGATCCGGTGACGTTGATGCAGACCCTGAGCTACAGCAACGGATCCAAGGAGGTCGTCACGCTGATCGGCGGCACCGAGGAGGACATCAGCTTCTACGGCCCGACCGGCACCATGTGCGGCTCGGAGCAGCTGCTCTCCAGCAGCAATGACATCAAATTCATCCTCCAGGCGGGCATCTTCATCACGTCGCAGACCGAGATCACCTGCCCCGACAACACGATGGTCCCCATCACGAACGCGGGCTCGGGTGTCTTCCAGGCGTGCGGCGGTTTCGGCCCCGCCGGGGCGGGCGGAGGCAGCTGCCCGCCGTTCGGCGAGCCCGGGAGCCCCTGCAAGAGCAACAGCGACTGCGGCGGCGACATGATGACGACCTGCTGCATCGCGACCGCCGGCAACGTCTGCGAGGTCGCGGCCGCCTGCTCCGTCTACCAGCAGCTCGGCTGCAACCAGGCTGCCGGCGCGGCCTGCCCGGGCGGGATCTGCTGCCCGGAGACGGGGCTCAACGTGAACATCTGCCTCCAGTCGGTCCCCGCGCTCACCAGCTGCCCGATGTGAGCGGCGCGGGAGCTCGTCCGCTCGAAGGGCCCCGGAATCAGCAAGTCGGACAGTCGCAAAGCGCGGTGGTGCTCGAAGGATCTGCGCACTGAAACCCACCGGTGCACACGCCGAGACACTGGCAGGTCGGGGCGCTCGAACAACTCGACGGCACGGTCACGCAATGAAGGGTCGGGCCCCCCAAGGCTTGATCGGTCACGCAAGCGAGCCCCGCGCTGGTGCAGGTGTCGCACGAAGCGACGTCAGCGCACTGGGCCACGGGCAGGCAGCCCCCGGCGTAGCAGCTGCCCCTCACGCCGGGGAGAGAACCGGCGGCGCACGCTGGCGTCGCGATCGTGCAGGCGATGTTCTTGGGATTGCAGCTGAGCGCCAGCGCGCACCGTCCGGCCACGCAGGCCACGTCCGATGAGGTGACTCCTCGCGTGGAACAAAGATCAGCCAGGCAGGCGATGTTGCACGTGGCGCCCTGGTCGGTTTTGGGGACCGACGCGCAGGTACAGCAGTCGTCGTGAAGCACGCAGTCCGAGGCCTGGGTACATTCGCCGTGCGACGTCGAGCCCGCGCTCCCGCCGGACGCCGTTCCGCCCGCGCCCGCCATCCCCGCCGCGCCGCCGGCGCCTCCGCGCGACGAACCCGCGGCGCCCCCGGAGCCGACGGTGCCGGAGCTGCCGCCTTGCCCTGCCGTGCTGCCGCCCGTGCCGCCGCCGTCGCTGTTGCTGGCCATCGAGCCGCACCCGACGCCGAGTCCAAGAGCCACGACTGCCACGACGGAAACGAAACGTAGATGCATGGCCCGCAGGTGCAGCAACTCCCGGACCAGTCAGAACAGGCCGCCGGTCGCAGCCGCGCCCGCGCAATCCATCAGAATTCTGATAGACGGGCCTACTTCGATGGGTCCTGGCCGTTGCCGGACTTCGAGCATGTGTGGTTCCGCCCTCGAGCCGGCGACCTAGTTTCGAAATCGTGGACGCCACGTTCGACGGCGCTCGGTCTCCGACGAAATCCTGGCTCGACTATGTTCGGACCACGACCGTGCTGTTCTGGGCGGTCCATCTGGCCGCGGTCGGCGGGGTCCTGTACTACGGGTGGTCGTGGAGGGGACTGGCGCTGGCGACGGGCGCCTACTTCGTCAGGATGTTCGCGGTGACCGCCGGATACCACCGCTACTTCGCGCACCGGTCGTTCAAGACCTCACGGCTCTTTCAGCTCGTCCTGGCGGTCGGTGCGCAGAGCGCGGCGCAGAAGGGCGTCATCTGGTGGGCCAGCCACCACCGCTGGCATCACAAATATTCCGACACCGCCAGGGACGTCCACTCGCCGGTACGGCGCGGGTTCTGGTACGCCCACCTCGGGTGGATCGCCAGCAGCACCTGGACCGAGACCAATGTCGCCCTCGCGTCAGACCTGACGGCCTTCCCGGAGCTTCGATTCCTGAATCGCTCCGGCATCGACATCCTGCCGGTCGTCGCCCTCGCCCTGGCGTTCCTCTTCATCGGCGGCGGCAGGGCGCTGGTGTGGGGATTCTTCGTCTCGACGGTCCTGCTCTGGCACGGGGCGTTCGCGATCAATTCGGTGTGCCACCTGTTCGGCAGCCGCCGCTATGCCACCACGGACGGCTCCCGCAACAACTGGTTGCTCGCCCTGCTTGCGACCGGCGAGGGTTGGCACAACAACCACCACCACTACCAGAGCTCGGCCAAGCAAGGCTTTCGCTGGTGGGAGATCGACGTGACCTACTACCTTCTTTGCCTGTTCGAGCTTCTGGGAGTGATCTGGGATCTGCGCCGGCCGCCGCGCGGGATCCTCGAATCCGGCCTCGAGCCTAGCCGTTCTTCTGGGCCTTCTTGATCCGCTTGGCCTCGCGCTTCTCTTGCGGGGTCCGGGTGGCGGGCTTCTTGACGTTCTTCTTCGTGTCGTGGCTCTTGCTCATGGGCGGGTCTCCTTCACTCTTACATAACACCGATGCGCGGTGGACGAGTGGGTAGGAACGTGCTCAGGCTCGCCGCCGTGGTCGAAGTCGCCACGGGCGCGGCGTTGTTGATCGTCCCGTCGGTCGTTGGGCGCGTGCTGCTCGGCGAGAGCCTGGACGGCGTGGCCACGCCCCTTGGTCGCGTGGCCGGCATCGCCCTCGTCGCGCTCGGCGTCGCTTGCTGGGGTCGGCCTCTACTCGGCATGTCGATCTACGGCGCGGGGGTCGCGCTGCTTCTCGCCTACGTCGGCCTCGGAAGTCACAATCCCGGCATCTTGCTGTGGCCGGCGGTCGGCTTGCACACCGTCCTGACGGTGCTGCTGATCGGGGCCGCACGACGCCGAAGCTTGCCTCAACGACCTTCCTGACCGAACGGCTCCGACCGGCGAAACTCTGCCGTCCAAGCAACCAGGCGATGGTGGGGTTTTTCCTTCCCGTCGCTGGGGCCATCCCGCTAGTCTGCCCCGATGAAGACGTCTGGGTTGTCGCGGTCGGCTTTGATCTCCTTCGGATTCATCGTTGACGACGTCCAGCTCTACTAATCCGTCGATCGACCGTCGCATGGCCAAGAAGGCGAGCGCAAAGACAGCCGTCGGAGACGACGCGGATCCGCGTTTCGAACCCGTCGCAAAGGCGTTCGCGCGAACGCGCGGCTTTTCGTTGATGGAAAGCAAGTCGCGGGCGATGCGCGGCTTGATGTTGAACGGAAAGTCGTTCGGCATGTCGTCGCACGGTCGACTGATCTTGAAGATGAACGAAGCGCGCGCCGGCGCGCTGATCTCGACCGGCATCGCCAAGCCCTTCAGCCCCTCCCCCGGCAAGGTCATGCGAGGCTGGCTGGAGGTCACGCACCCCAAAGCCGATTGGGTCGCGCTGGCCAAGGAAGCGCTCGACCTCGCCGCCGCGGGAGGCGTCAAACCGCGGGCCGGGAAGGCCCCCGGCGTCCAGAAGAGGGCGAAGAAATGACGTCGCGGTCGGAGTGGGCTGCCAGCGAGATCCTGGCCGTGCTGGACGGTTGCTGCGATTCCTCCAGCTTCCCGGTGCTGGACAATGGGTACGTTTACCTGGCGGCGACTCGGCTATCGGCGTACCGATCGGCGTCCGACTGGGCGGTCGCGATAGAGGTGTTTGGCTTTTCGCCGAGGGTGGGGTTGCCAGACCTCCACATCTTCACGTTTGGCAGCCGAGTTGTTCGTGGGAAGGTCCCAGGCGACTACGTGAACCGCGAGGCCTTCGACAACTATCTGGCGACGAATCCTCACAACGAATCGCGCTTCTTTTACCCGATCTCCGAAGGGTCGTGGCAAGACCCGGATACCGACGAATTGATCGCAGAAGATGCGTCGGTCGTCGAGGTGCGCGATCGCCCGATCGACATTCCTCCGGCTTCCGAGTTCGCGAAGTACGGGATCGAGCTCATGGAGCAGCCGCGCGTTCAGACGTTCGAGCTCTGTCGGTTCCTGGCCGGCGCTCGCCGCGACGCTGTCCTCGCCACGCCGGCAGAGCGACGTGCGAGTGTGCCGCCTGACCTGCTGGAGCTCCTCATTCTCGACGATTGGAACCACCCGAACGTCGTCGAGGAGACGGAGCGGCCAAGTGGCTCTCAGACTTTTCAGCAGCTCGCGCACGCTCTCGTCACGGGGACCCCATCCGATTACAAGCCCTCTGTGGTCCCCAACACGCACTGGCGTCACTGGCCCGATGGAGGCACCCTCTAGGCCGGTGATCGCCATCCTCCCTTGGCTGCTCATCGCGGCCCGCGCCGCGGCCACCCTGGTCCTGGCGGTCGCGCTGGCGGAGGGGGCGCTGGGCGACCGGTTGGTCTTCTGGCTGTTCGTCGTCGCATTCGTGAGCGACTACTTCGACGGCGTGATCGCCCGCGCGCTGAACGTGGTGACGCGCCGCTTGCGTCAGGCGGACAGCCTGGTCGACACCGTCTTTTACGTGGTGCTGGCGGTCGCGACCTGGACCCTGCACCCGGAGGTGTTGCGGCGCCACGCGCTGGCGCTGGGTGTCTGCCTCGGGACGCTCGCTGCCTGGTACCTTCTGGATCTGATCCGCTGGCGCGCCGTCGCCGGTTTTCACTCCTGGAGCGCCAAGCTGTTCGCGGGGGCGTTGGGCCTCTGGGCAATCGCCCAGTACGGCTTCGGCGCCGGCGGTCCGTGGCTGGTGGCGGCCTGCGCCGCCGGAACGCTCTCGCATCTCGAGGGGATCGCCATCAGCTTGGTCCTGCGCCGCCACGTCGCCGACGTGCCCACTGTGCTGCACGCGCTGCGCCTTCGCGCCCATCCCGCGCTCGCCCATCGGTGAGCCCGGCCGCGCTTGTCTTTCCGGAGTAAACGCGGTACCGGCTGTCGATGCGCCTCTTCGCCCTCAGTCCACTGATGGTCGCCCTCGTGCTCTCTGCCTCGGGATTGGCGGCGCCGGCGCAACCGGCAGCGCCGATCAAAACGGGACTCTGGCAGATCCAGACCGAGCGAGAAGTGAACGGCCAGAAAATGCCGGACGCGAGCGAGCGAATGAAGAATATGCCTCCCGAAAAACGTGCCCAGGTCGAAGCCATGATGAAACAACGTGGCATGTCGATGGAGGGGGCTGGAGGAGCCCAGGTTTGCTACACGCGGGAGATGCTCGAGCGTTCCCCTTGGGCCGAACAGCAGAGCAGCTGCAAGGTCTCGTTCAGCCAACGGAACGCCGCCTCGTGGAAATGGCACAGCAGCTGTCAGCAGTTCGCCAGCGAGTCCGACGGCGAAATCGTTTTCAAAGGTCGCGAGAGCTACACCGTGAAGGTCGCCTCGGTGTCGAAGATGGGTGGGAAAGTTAGCAACTCGCGCATCACCATGACGGGCAAGTGGCTGAGCGCCGACTG
The DNA here is from genome assembly GCA_963725905.1 of uncultured Pseudomonadota bacterium. Classification (GTDB taxonomy): domain Bacteria; phylum Myxococcota_A; class Polyangia; order Fen-1088; family Fen-1088; genus JADGRB01. Next base: position 511,782 of record CAVSAG010000001.1, read on the forward strand.
CGGGTCGGTAAAGCCATTGGTGCCTACCCCCTGACAGCGCAGGGTCGTCGAAACGTGAACCGCCCGATCGCGAGCCCGGATCCGCCCGACTCGAAACGAATTCAGTTCGTCGCGGACGCGGTCCCCGCACTGCTCGCCTATCTGGACGAGAGGGTGCGCTACGTGTGGGTCAACGAGGCGTACCGGAGCTGGTTCGGTCGCTCGCCCGAGTCGATCGTCGGCCACCACGCGCGCGAGATCGTGGGAGAGGTTGCCTGGACGACGGTTCAACATCACGTGGCGCAGGCGCTCGCCGGCGAGGAGGTCTCGTACGAGGAACGGGTCGACTTCGGCCCCGGTAAAGCGCGCGACGTCCGGGTGGCCTACATCCCCGATCGTGACGCCAGCGGTCGCGTGCGGGGCTTCGTGTCGATGGTCGCCGACATCAGCGAGATACAGGCCACCGAGCGGGCTCTGCGGGAGAGCGAGCGAATGCTCGCGGAGTCCCAGATCGCCGCGAGGGTGGGCAGCTGGGAGGCGATCCTGAGCGAGGATGGGTCCCGGCGCTCGCTGCGCTGGTCCGACGAGACATATCGCATCTTCGGCTACCAGCCCGGCGGGGTCGCGGTCGACCACGGCCTCTTCGTCTCCGCGATTCATCCCGACGATCGCGCGCTCCTGCAGCGCAGCGCGCAACGTGGGGGCCGGGCCCGACGACCGTTTCGAGGTCGAGTACCGCATCGTCCGCCCCGACGGGGCCGTGCGCATGGTCCACTCCTGGACCACCGTCGAGCGGAACGCCGCCGGTGGGGCGACGCGCCTGCATGGCACTTGCCAGGACATCACCGAGCGCAAGCTCGCCGAGACGGAGATGCGGCAGGCGCGCGAGCACCTTCAGGTCGTCGTCGACGCGACGCCCGCCCTGATCTCCCGCTACGATCGCGGCCTCCGTCTCGTCTGGGCCAACAAGAACTATGCCGCCCGTTTCGGCAAGCAGCCCGGGGACTTCGTGGGAAAGCACCTGTCCGATATCGTCGGCCCGACCGCCTTCGGCGTCCTCGCACCGGGCGCGGCCCGCGTACTGGGAGGTGAAGCGATCGATCTCGAGATCGAGGTCCCTTACCCGAGGCTGGGCGCGCGCTGGATGCACTTCGTCGTCTCGCCCACCTTCGATGCTGGCGGAACCTTGGACGGTTGTGTCGCGGTCATCACCGACAACACGCACCTCCGGAAGCTCGAAAGCGAACGCGCCCGCGCGCTCGCCGAGCTGCAGGAGGCCGACCGGAGGAAGAACGAGTTCCTGGCCATGCTGTCGCACGAGCTGCGCAACCCGATGGCGCCCATTCTCACGGCCGTGGAGATCCTCCGCCTCGCCCCCCAAGACGCCGAGGCCTCGGCCAAGGCGCGCGCGGTGATCGAGCGGCAGGTCGCGCACATGAAACGGCTGCTCGAGGACCTGCTCGACGTCTCACGGGTGAGCCAGGGGAAGATCGCGCTGCGCCGCCAGGTGCTCGACCTCGGAACGATCCTGCAGCGGGCTGTCGAGGTGAGCCAGCCGCTCATGGCGCAGAAGGGCCAGCGGCTGTCGGTGACGAACGCGAGCGGCTCGATTGTCGTTGACGCCGATCCGGCGCGGCTCGTCCAGGTGTTCGGCAATCTGCTGAACAACGCCGCGAAGTACTCGGAGCCCAGCGGCGCGATCGAGATCGAAACGGCGATCGAGGACGGCGAGGCGGTCGTGCGCGTGCGGGACCAAGGCGTCGGTATGACGCCCGACCTGATCGCGCGGGCGTTCGATCTGTTCGTGCAGGATACGCGATCGCTCGACCGCGCCCAGGGCGGCATCGGCATCGGCCTCACGATGGTCCGGAGCCTGGTCAACCTGCACGGCGGGTCGGTCCAGGCCTTCAGCGACGGCCCCGGCCTCGGATCGGAGATCGTCGTTCGCCTCCCCCGCGTGGGCGAAGGCGCGGGCGAAGGCACCGGCGAGGGACGTCCGCTGGCGGGGCGAGAACAGCCGCAACCTGCGATCGCGCCCACGTCACGACCGTTGCGCGTCCTGGTCGTCGACGACAACGTCGACGCCGCGAGCACCCTGGCGGGCCTGCTCACGCTCCTCGGCCACGAGGTCGTGATCGCCCACGACGGTCCGGGTGCGCTCGCGACGGCGGCGGAGACGCGCCCGGACCTCGTGTTCGTCGACATCGGGCTCCCCGGCATGGACGGGTACGCGCTGGCGACCGCGCTCCTGGCCGCCGGCCTCGACAGCGCCGCGCTGGTCGCCGTCACGGGTTACGGGGGCGTCGAAGACGCGCGGCGATCGCACGAGCGCGGTTTTGCGCACCACGTCGTCAAGCCGGCCGACCTCGCCGAGCTACGACGCATCACCGCCCTCCGCGACCGGGGCTAGGGCGCCGCATTCTGCGAAGCACCCGGCGGTGGTGCGCCTTCGAGGAGCGGCAGCTCGCCGCTCACTGCCCGGGCCAGCTGCAGGATCTGGCGGTACAGCACCTGCCAGTCGTCCCAGCCGACCTGCAGCGTCTTCAAGTCGTGGGTGACCCGATCGAGCTCGCGCAGGAGGGTTTCGTCGCGCATCGGCCCGGCCGGATCGGCGTCGTAGCGACGCCAGAGCGGGCGCAACCGGCGTTCCAGCGCCTGGGCCTTCGGATCTGTCGTCTGCAACCCTTCGGTGTGCACGACCGACTCGGCGATCAGGCCGTGGGCCCAGATCAGCCGCTCGGGCTTGCCGCGCAGGAGCAGTCCGCTCGGATAGAGCGACATCGCCAGATCCTCCGTGACGAAGTGCTCCAGCCGCGCGGGCACGTGCGATCGGAGCACGTCACCTCCCATCCACGTCAGCAGGCGAATCGGCATCGACACCCACCAGCCAGGATCGGCCGGACGAAACGAGAACCCGTGCCGGTTCAGGACCTCACAGACTTCGCGCGCCACCTGCTGATACGCGGGCGCGTCCATGAGCAACGGGATGTCGATGCTCTGTTCCTTTCGGATCAGCGCTGCGATTCGCATCACCGGGAGCGAGATGAAGATGATCCCGAACGATGCCGTCAGCCCAACGGTGATGGGAAAGCCGCGCAGCACGCGCACCACCAGCGGTCGCCAGCTGGCCGTTCGCGGGGCCTTGATCGTCACCGCGACCCCCACACCGATCGGAATCAGTATCGCCAGCGCGATCCAGACCACCCGGACGGTCCAGTTCGGGATGCGGTCCGGCAGCGGGACGAAGGCGATCACCTGAACCGCGAACTTCGGAAGAAGGATCCCGAACAGCAGCACCGGCCAGGCGATCGCCGCGCCTACGATTGAGAGGAACAGCGTTCGCTGATGAGCCGTCGTTCGACCGAAGAGGGCCTCAACCGCCCATCCGCGCCAGAAGCGGCTGATGATCGCCATCCCCTGAAGCTAGAAACGCTTGCCGCGTTTCACAGTCCGAAGCGGAAGCGCGTCACGACACGAACTTCAGGCCGACCAGGGAGACTATCAGGCTGGTCAGGAAGACCAGGCGCCAGAACGTGGCGGGATCGTCGAAAAACAGGATGCCCACGGCCGCGGTTCCAAAGGCGCCAATGCCGGTCCAGACCGCGTAGGCGGTCCCGAGGGACAGCTCTCGCGTCGCCAGGTTCAGAAGGCCGAAGCTGGCCAGCGCGCAGAGCGCGAAGCAGACATCGAAGGTCCAGATCCGAAACCCATTGGACAGCTTCATGAAGGTGGTGAAGCCCATCTCCGCGGCTCCTGCCGCCAGCAGGTAGATCCAAGGGTTCAGGTGCAACAATGATCTCTCGATGTCAGCCTGTGGATTAATTTGCCGTAGGCGCGCGACCCTCAACCCTTACAGGCGGCGCGGGCCGGCCGAAACTAAGCACGCTCGAGGTGCTCAGCAAGCAAGCCACCGCGTCTTCCGCCCGACCCGGTCCTGGTCGTGGACGACAACGTCCTAGGCGCCGGCGCCACTGCTTGCGGCCCGCACCGGTGGCGGCGACATGCACATCGGCGAACGATATACTGCCCCGACTTTGAGCTCCCAGGACCGATCAGCCGATCCTGATCAGGGCGAGGTGCGCGTCCGGTTGCACGAGCTGCTTGGGCTCACCAGCCGGCTCAGCGAACCGATGCCGGCTGACGAGGTGGTGCGGGTCGTCGTCGATCAAGCCCAGACGGCGGTGGGGGCCGTCACCGCGCTCATGTGGACGGTCGACGACCCGCCCACGCACGCCAATCTGGTTGGCGCGAGCGGCCACGGTCCGGGCGTGCTGGACCGGTACGCGCGCATCCCGCTCGAGCCATGGATGCCCATGGGTGACGCCATGCTGCGGTGCGAGCCGCTCTTCTTCGAGTCGCGCTCTGAGTTCCGCCGCCGATACGAGAGGGCGGAAAAGGTGGTGACGATCAACGAGCAGTTCGCGGACCTGTCGTATGCGTGCCTGCCGCTCGTGGCTCACGGCCGCGCCGTCGGCGGTCTGTCGCTCATATTCCCGAACCCCCGCACCTTCGACGACGACGAACGCATGTTCCTGACCGTGCTCGCTCACCACGCGGCGCAAGCCCTGGAGCGCGCGACTCTGTTCGAGAGCGAGAAGGCGGCCCGGGCCGCGGCCGAGGAGGCGGGCCGCGCGAAGGACGAGTTCGTTGCGATGCTCGGCCACGAGCTACGCAACCCGCTGGCGCCCATCGTCACGGCGCTCGACGTGATGCGGATGCGCGGTGCGGGCGTCCTTGAGCAGGAACGCGCCGTCATCGAGCGGCAGGCAAAGCATCTCGTGCGGTTGGTCGACGATCTGCTGGACGTGTCACGATCGGTGCGCGAGGGCCTGCGGTTGGAGCGCTCGCCCGTCGAGCTCTCGGTGGTGGTCGCCGACGCCATCGAGGTGGCCGGCCCGCTCGTCGAGGGTCGACACCAGCAGCTTGCGGTCTTTGTGCCCGCGGCGGGACTGGTCGTCGCGGCGGACCGCGGACGGCTCGCTCAGGTCGTCACGAACCTGCTCACCAACGCGGCGAAGTACACGCCCCAGGGTGGGCACGTCACCATCTCCGCCCGCGCCGAGGGGGAACAGGTGACGCTTGAGGTCGCCGACGACGGTGCCGGCATCGCCCCGGACCTCTTGCGGCGCATCTTCAATCCCTTCACCCAGGGGCAGCAGGGACTGGATCGAAAGCATGGGGGGCTCGGACTCGGGCTCGCCATCGCCCGACGGCTCGTTGATGGGCACGAGGGGACGATAGAAGTCCGGAGCGAGGGGCCGGGCCGAGGCACCACGATGATCGTCAGGTTGCCCCGCGCCCGCTCGCCCTCGACGGAACAGGTACCCGCGCCTCACGTGCCGAAGGCAAGCCCGCGTCACGCCGCGCGCCGCGTGCTGATCGTGGACGACAACCCGGACGCGGCCGCCATGCTCGCGGCGGCGATCGCCGAAGCGGGGCACGAGGTGCGCACGGTCGGCGACGGCCCCAGCGCGCTCGCGCTCGTCGGGACCTACGTGCCCGACATCGCCTTGCTCGACATCGGTCTTCCGGCGATGGACGGGTACGAGCTGGCCGGGTTGCTCCGGCGAATCCCGACCCTCGCGCGGACCTGCCTCGTTGCCCTCACCGGCTACGCCGGAGACGGCGATCGACAGCGCTCGCTGGCCAGCGGTTTCAATGAGCACTTCGCGAAGCCCCTCCCTCTCGGGCGCGTGCTGGACTTCATCGAGCAGCTCGCGTCGCGTCCCGCGTGACGATGGAGGCACGGCATGACGGCGAGTGAATTCGATACCATCGTGGTCGGCGCACGGGTGGCCGGGGCACCGCTGGCGACGCTGCTGGCGCGCGGGGGGCAGAAGGTGCTGCTGCTCGACGCGGACAAGCTGCCGAGCGACCAGCCGCTCTCCACCCACTTCGTTCAGGCGATCGGGATGGACTGGCTCGACGAGCTGGGCGTCGGCGCCCGGATCCGCGCGCTGGCCCCGCCTTCGCACCGGGTGCGCCTCGAGCTGCTCGGTCGGGGGTTCACGCTCACCTTTCCAGGCGGGCGCGCCGGCTGCTGCGTCCGACGCTCGGTGATCGATCCGGTGCTCCAGGAGGCCGCGGTCGCCGCCGGCGCGGAGCTGCGCGATCGGACCGAGGTGGTCGGGCTCCTGCGGGAAGGCGAGCGCGTCGTCGGGGTCCAGGCGCGCAGCGGGGACAAGGTCGAAGCGCTGCGGGCGCGGGTGGTCGTCGGCGCCGACGGCCGCAACTCGACGGTCGCCAAGCTGACGGGTGCGAAGGAGTACCTCGGCTACGACAATCCGCGCTTCTCCTACTGGGGCTACTGGCCCGCGCCAAAGTCGTGGAAGGAGGACCCAGAGCTCTCCGGGTTCGACGGCGCGATCGAGTTTGGCGGCGATCGCGTCGTGCGCTTCGCGTTCCAGTGTGACAGCGACCTGTTGTTGCTCAGCGCCGCGCCAGAGCTCTCCGCTCTCGACAGCTTCCGCGGAAACCACGCCGCCGCCTACGTCGAGTCGTTGCGCGGCGGGCGCTACACCGGCCGTCTCGTCGAAGGCAACCAGCCGGTGGGACCGATCCTTGGGTTCAAGAAGTTGCGCTTTTTCTTCCGGGACGCCGCCGGCCCCGGCTTCGCGCTGGTGGGCGACGCCGGGCTGCACAAGGATCCGACCCCCGGCATCGGCATGACCGACGCCCTTCGAGACGCCCGCAACCTGGCGCGTGCCATTCTCGAGGGAGGCGACCGCGCGCTGCGCCTCTATCATCTCCAGCGCGACATCGACTCCCTGGAGCTGTTCCACTTCGCGAAGGAGCTCGGCGATCCCTCGTACATCAATCCCCTCAACGCGCTCGTCTTCGAGCGCTCCGAGACGCGCCCCGACATCGCCGAGCGACTCGCGCAGAGCGTGGACCGCCTGATCGCGCCCCAGGCCGCGATCCCGGTGCGCGACGTGGTCCGCTGGACAATGGGAGCGCTCTTGCGCGGCCGCTTCTCGGTCGTGCCGCCGTTCCTGGCCACCGGCAAGCGGAACAGCCAGGTCGCCAAGCTGCGGGCCCAGACCGTCGCGCGCCTGCAAGCCGAGCGCGGTTGACGCCGCGCCCGGGCCGCTCCAATCAGAGCAGCGCTTGAAAGTCCGGGGGCACGAGCTCTCGCGGAAGCTTGAGCTCGGCGAGGACGGCGCGGCAACGCGCGCGCTCCTCCTCGGTCACTTTGCCGTCCGCCAGCACCTCGTCCCGGACGCCGCCGAGGTAGCCGGTCAGAACTTCCTTGATGTCGGGGACCGTGAGCAGCGCCTCCCGGTAGATGCTCTTCATCTCCTCGCGTTCGGAGGCGTCGATCTTCCCGTCGGCCATCACCCTCTTCACGAGTTCGGCCAGCTTCGCCTTTGCCTGCGCCCGGGCATCACTCATGGCGATTCTTATCGGTCATTGGCCCGGTCAGCTTGAGCCTCAGACGCCTTCGCGCCGGAGCGCCTCAATCGACTGGCGAACCCACTGCTTCAAGTCGTCGAACTTGGAAAACGGAGCGCCGTTTCGCTCGGCCTCGGCGAGCACCTCGTCGGCCTCCGCGCCGCTCCTCAGGCCCGAATACATGTACGTCACGGCCGAGGAGCGGGGACCCATGCGGCAGGTGACCAGGGTCGGGCGCGGGAGGTCGTCCAGAGCCGCCACGTGCAGGCGCGCCAGCTCGAGGTCGAGGACCCTCGGCGGATCGGAGATGACGTTGGTCGAGCGGGGCACGGCGCCTTGGACCTGCGCGTAGGACATGCCTCCCTCCATCGCCGCGAACTCCTCGCCGTTCAAGTACAGCCACGAGGCGGCCCGTCTCTCCTGGGCGAGGGCCGAAGGGTCGGCGACCTTCCCGGTGTTGAAGCTCAGGTCTTGAGGAAGCTCGAATCGAGTCATCTGGCGATAGTACCAGCTGGAGTTTCGTTCTGTTGCTGTTTGCTGACAGTTCGGAAACACACGAAGGAGTAGGGTGAGGTGTGAGAGGAGCTGTGGGTCGACCCTGATCGGCCATCGAACGCGGATGGACCACGGTGTGACTTGTTTCCGAACCGGCGCGATCGTGTGGGCGTCGGAGCGTGACCGCGTCGTGCAGAAGGTCGACGAGCTGGCGAAGTTCGGGTTCGAGCCGCACCAGCGGCAGCCGATTTTCCAGACTGGCCTCTATTGGTTCGCGCGATTGGCCGCCCCGCGGGGCAAGGACGCGCGATCGATTCCCGTCTCCTCGCTCTGATCCGTCGTCGATGCCGACGGTGTAACCTGGTGGCTCCTTGCCGTCGACGACCAGTCCAGATCCGCCGCGCGCGAGCCAGTCCTTCGTCGACAAGGGGGGCGAGGCCTGGGTGCGCATGCAGGAGCGCACCGACGCCCTCATCGATCCGCTGGGGCGCGTCGCGATCGAGCGCCTGGGCGTGGTCGCCGGCCAGCGTATCCTCGACGTGGGGTGCGGGTGCGGCCAGACGCTGCTCGAGCTCGCCGAGCTCGCCGGCCCATCCGGCCAGGTGCTCGGCGTCGACATCTCGCCGCCGATGCTGGCGCGCGCGGGGGAGCGCGTCGCGGGACGGCCGACGATCACCCTCGCGCTGGGAGACGCGCAGACGTACGCGTTCGCGCCGGGGGCGTTCGACGCCGTGTACTCGCGCTTTGGCGTGATGTTCTTCGATGATCCCCGCGCGGCGTTCTGCAACTTGCGCGCGGCGGCCCGGTCGGGCGCCCGGCTCTCGTTCGTTTGCTGGCAGGACCTCTCGAAGAACCCCTGGGCTGCCCGCCCGCTCGAGGCCGTGATGCGCCTTCTTCCGGAGTCGGCGATGCCCGACATGCTGCGCGAGGGGCGGCCCGGGCCCTTCTTCATGTCCGATGCTGCGCGCGTGCGCGCGATCCTCGGTGAGACCGGGTGGAAGGACGTCTCGCTCGAGCCGGTCGAAATGCCGCTGCAGCTCGGCGGCGCCACGACGCTCGACGAGGCGGTCGAGTACTCGCTGCAGATCGGCCCGGCGGCGCGCGCGATGGCGGGGGCGCCGGAGAGCCTCAAGGCGGCGCTCGAGGCCGCGCTCCGCGAGGCGCTCGCGCCCTTCGCGAGCGCCCGCGGCGTCGTCATGGACGGCGCAGCCTTCGTCGTCGTCGCGCGCGCGTGAGCACCGGCAGGATTGTCCGTCGGGGCCGGGCCACCAGGAGACCGATGAGGAGCAACCCCAGGGCCGCCGTTCCGAGGACCCAGCCAGGCGCCGCAGGAACCGCAGGGGCGGCGGGCACGGCGAATGCGGTCAGGTGCGCGCTTTCGTCGAGGATGTAGAGGATCCCGTTGGCCACCACCGGGCTCTCCCAGTGGATGCGGCCGATCGACGCCTGCCAGAGCTGCACGCCGCTGACGGGAGAGAACGCTCCGATCCCGTTCAGGCCGGCAACGTAGAGCACGTTGTCGGCGATGATCGGCGACGTGCCATCCAGGTCGTTCGTCCATTTGTTGACCAAGGCCACGCTCGAACCATTGGCGGCGAGCTGATAGGCAGACATGCTGGCGTCCGCGGCGACGAACGCCCAGGTGCTGCCGTCGGCCGGGTTGACCCAGGCGGCAGGCGCCGTGATGACCTCGGTGGAGAGCTGGTCCATCGCCAGCTCCCCGCCCATGCGCCCGGGCAGGGGGCCAGCCCCTTGGTTGCTCAAGTTGTCCAGGTCGAGGAGCCGCACGGTTCCGTCCTTGCCCGATTGAACAGCGACGTGGGGAAACGGGAAGCCAGGCGGGGTTGGCAAGACGAGTGAGGCCGTGCTTCCGAGGTCGACGTCGTCGTCCTGCAGCGATTGGAAGGTGGTCGGTGTGTAGCTGTCGACGGGCCCACCACCGAGGCCTGTGCCGTCCGGATTCAGCTCGACGACGGAGTCTCCCCAGTCGTCACTCGACGGATCGAAGTCGCCGTTTCCGGTCACGACGAAGAGCTTGTCGATGTCGGAGTCATACACCGCGCCGGCACGCGCCCAGATGCCCGACCGCCTCGACGGGCAATCGGGGCTTCCCGCCTCGACGAAGTGGATCGTCTGGTTGCTGCACGCGGCGTTGAAGACTGTCTGGGCGCCGGTCGCGAGGTTGATCGTCGTGACGTGCCCCTGGTAGTCGCCGCCGTCGCCGACGTAGCCGCTGTGTGTGACGTAGAGGTAACTCGTGCCGCTGCGGGCCGTCGCCACCGCCAGCGGCGACGAATCCTTTTCCACGTCCGGCTTGGCGGTCGCCATCTGGGGCCACCCGCCGCCCGTCGATTCTGCCCCGGTTCCGACGTCGTGCTTGTGGACCTTCCCGTCGAGACCGTAGGCGTAGACGAATCCACGGCCGGGATCGATCGCCGGGGAAGACATGGTGATGCAGGAGCCGCAGGCGGTCGTCGCGTGCAGAAAGGACCACACCGTCGCGCCGGTGTGCGCGTCGAGCGCGACGAGGCGCCCCTGCTTCGTGTTCACGAATAGCAAATCCTTCATTCCCCCGCTCGTCGAAACGGAGGTGAGCACGACCGGCGCACCGTCGGCCACCTCCGGCAGGGTGACCTGGAAAAGCTGCTGCAGGCGTCCGACGTTGCCGGCCCACAGGACAGTCTCGCGCGTGTTGTTCCCGCTGTGGCGCGCGTCGCCGTTGAATTGCGGCCAGTCATAGGGCGTCGCCGCGCGCGCGTCGGCAGCCCCGAGCGTCACCAACACGAGTGATCTCGCGAGGGCCGACGCTACGCCAGCAGGAAGCTGTTGGGAGCCTCGCTTGGCCATGAGCATCCCTCCTCGCGTTCGCGCGGCCACAGTACGTGCACCCGCTGGACCACGGTGTCACGGCTCTGAAACGGTTGCATGCCACCGTCCGTCGAGCGTTTGGAGCTCGCGCCTCGGTCAGCGCCCAAAACGTAGAGGGCCGCTCTACGTTCCACATCGTTCTGGGCGCCCGGTTGCGGCGGCGGCCGGAAAGGGCCGGCCGCGCGCGGCGATCGCCGCTGGCACGGGCGCTGCAATTTCGGTCGTCCGAAAGGAGACCGTTCATGTCCAACTCATTCCGTATCACGAGACTCTCAATGGCACTGACCCTCGCTGCCGGCCTCGCCGCCTGCAACGACCTACCGCAGGAGCCCCACAAAGGGGCCCCGCCGATCGCCGCGGAGCCCCCGCGGCCGTCCGAGTCGCCGCCGGTGGCGACGACGACGCCCACGCCCACGCCCACGCCCGCGACCGACGACCAGCCCAAGCTGCACCCGACGACCGCGGTGAAGGACGATGATGACGGCGACGATCAAGAGATCGAGCCGTCGCAGGCGCTCGCCGGCGCGCGCAAGCTGCTCGACGACGGGAACGGCGAGGGCGCGCTCCGGATGGCGAAGGTCGCCGTCCTGCGTACGCCCAAACGCTCCAACGCCTGGAACGTTCTCGGTCGCACCCAGCTCGTTCTCGGCAAGCGCAAGGACGCCATCGCCTCGTTCGAGAAGGCGGTCGAGCTCAACCCGCAGAGCTCGTACGCGCGCAACAACCTCGGGCTGGCGCTCATCTACGCCAGGCGCTTCGAGGAGGCCGTCGACTCGCTCGAGCAGGCGGTCGAGCTCGAGCCCGTCGAGGGATACATGTGGAACAACCTCGGGATGGCCTACGAGCAGCTCGATCGTCTGGACGACGCCCGCGACGCCTACGACAAGGCGGTCGCCATGAACAGCGACCGGGCAGGCGCCAGCCTGAGTCGGCTCGAGGGGGTCAAGTCGGTCATTCGGACCGCCAAGGTCGATCCCCCGCTGCGGATGGAGCCACCCGCTCAGGGGGAGCCATCGGCGATTCGGTGACGACAGAAACCACGGCAAGGGTTGAACGGCCGGCGCGGCGAGACCGCGCCGGCCGTTCGGCCATCCGCTGGGAAGCGCGCGCTCGGGCTCCGTTTGCGTGCCGCAAATCGGCGTGCTAGATACTGAGCCAAATGGTTCAGTATAGCAGGGTCCGCCTCGATGCCTCGTTCGCCGCGCTCTCGGACGCCACCCGACGCGGCGTTCTGGAGCAGCTCGGCCGCGCAGACGCTTCGATCACGGACCTTGCCGAGAAGTTCCACATGACCCTCACGGGCATGAAGAAGCACGTCGGCGTCCTGGAGCAGACCGGGCTCGTCACCACGGAGAAGGTCGGGCGCGTGCGGACGTGCAAGCTCGGTCCGCACCGACTGGAGGAAGAGACGGAATGGATCGCGAGGCACCGCCAGCTGTGGGCCTCACGCTTCGACGAGTTGGACGAGGTTGTCGAGGAACTGAAACGAAAGGAGAAGGCCAATGGACGCAAGAAGCGAAGGTGAGCCCACCCCCGTGAAGAACCGCACGACGGTGGAACGGAAGTCCGAGCGTGAGTTCGTGGTCGCGCGGACCTTCAACGGCCCGGCGCGCCTCGTGTTCGAGGCGTGGACCAAGCCCGAGCTGTTCAAGCGGTGGTGGGTACCGAAGTCGATGCGGCATGTCCCTGCTCTCCTGCGAGATGGATGTTCGTGTCGGGGGCAGATACCGGCTCGTGTTCGGCCTCGATGCCTCGAAGACCATGGCGTTCTTCGGCAGATACATCGAGGTGACACCGCCCTCGCGCCTCGTCTGGACCAACGAGGAAGGCGTGGCGGTGAGGCCATCACCACGGTGACCTTCGAGGAAAAGGGTGGCAAGACGCTGCTGGTCCTACACGAGCTCCATCCCTCGAAGGAAGCTCTCGACGATGCCATCGGCTCCGGGGAGGGGATGCGCGAGACGTTCGAGCAACTGGACGAGCTTCTCGTCACCCTGGGAGAGCCTCTCGAACGTGCGCATCAACAGCTCGATAGGTGAGCGCGCAGACGGGCGAAGCGGAGCACGAAGCATCGACCGACAGAGTAGTCGGGTCTCCGAAAGGCAAGACGATCTCTGAATTGCGCCGTCTTCAACGGCGGTGCGTGGATCCAGGACGAACGCCCAGGTGGGCCAGGAACATGTCGCTCGTCGCAGCGGCCCAGATGTCGACCTCGGCACGGCTGCGGGCGGTCTCGGAGACCTGCTTGCCCATCCCCGCAAGCGTGGCGACGTAGAGCTGGGCGGCGAAGGCGCGGCGGCGCCGCGGGAGATCGGGCGCCGCCTCGGCGATGAGAGCCCGCAAGAGCGGCATGCCGCGCGCGCGGTGCTCGCGCGCCTGGGGGGCGTCCCGGTAAAGGGGGGCGGCATCGCCCAGCGCACGCCGCAGGGGGGCCTCTTCATATTCGGACCGGAAGAAGGCGCGCATGGCGGCGCGCAGGCGCGAGGTGGCCCCGCGCCGCTCGTCGGCGAAGATTCCGTCCAGGAGGCGGCCGGTGGCAGTCCACTCGTCCTGCTGCAAGCGGAAGAGGATTGACTGCTTGTTCGGGAAGTATTGGTAGAGCGAACCGACGCTGACCCCGGCACGCTCGGCGACCCGTACGGTCGTGAAGCCGGCGGCGCCGTCTCGCTCGAGAACGCGAACCGCTGCCTGGAGGATGGCATCGACCAGGCGGGTGGAGCGGTCCTGCTTCGGCCGTTTTCTCGGGACAATGACGACGGCAGGCTTTCTGGGCACGGCACGCTCCGAAATGCGAATTGTGAACGCGAAGCTACATTCGTATTTTAGGTCTATCGCCAGCGAGACACCAACAGGAAGGTCCTTCATGTCCAGCACACTCACCGCCGCTCCCGTCGCCCCGCTGCTCGATCGGCTCTACGCCGACGCCGCACGCAGCGGACAGATCCTCGGTCAGATGTTCGGACATCTCTCGCGCGCGGAGCGCCTGGCGCGGATGTCGGATCCCAACGCCGACTACCGCGCCTTCTTCGGCAAGGCCCGCGACATCCACATGCCGGTCTCGCGGTCCACCGGCGCGCTCCTCTACATGCTGGCCCGGGGCAACGGCGCCCGCGCCATCGTCGAGTTCGGGACCTCGTTCGGGCTCTCCACGATTCACCTGGCGGCCGCGCTCCGCGACAACGGCGGCAGCAAGCTCATCGGCACCGAGTTCGAGCCCAACAAGCTGGTCCACGCCCGCGCGAACCTGCAGGCCGCCGGGCTCGCCGATCTGGTCGACATTCGGGAGGGCGACGCGCTGCAGACGCTAGCCCGCGACCTCCCCGACACCGTCGATCTCCTCCTGCTCGACGGCCACAAGCCGCTCTACGACAAGATCCTGGCGCTGGTCGCGCCGCGCTTCCGCGCCGGATCCTACGTGGTCGCCGACAACGCCGACGCCTGCCCCGAGTACAAGGCCCACATTCGCGCCGCCGACTCCGGCTACCTCTCGATCCCGTTCGGCGAGGACGTCGAGCTCACGATGAAGCTGTGACGTCTTCTGTAACCGCCGGCGACGGACGACCGTCAGACGAGGTGGAGGCTCGGACTCACGCCGCGGCCCGGCCGACCCGGGCCAGTCTCTCCACGTCTGCGAGATAGTCCGAGTAGCTCATGCGGAGGTCATAGGAGGTCTTCCCGGAGATCTCGATGACCCGGGTGGCCAGCGACTCCACGAACTGCACGTCGTGGCAGGCGAAGATCATCGAGGCCTCACTCTTCAAGAGGCCATTGTTGAGCGCCGTGATCGACTCGAGATCGAGATGGTTGGTGGGCTGATTCAGCAGGAGGGTGTTGGGGTTCTTCAGCATCAGCCGGGAGAGCATGCAACGCACCCGCTCGCCTCCCGAAAGGACCTCGACCTTCTTGTGAACCTCGTCGGAGGTGAAGAGCATGCGGCCCAGGAACGAGCGGATCGAGGTCTCGTCCTTGCTGTCTGGTGCGTACTGGCGCAGCCACTCGAGGACGCTCTTGTCGGTGACGAAGTACGTGTTGTTGTCCTTCGGAAAGTAGGCGACCTCGGTCGAGCGTCCCCAGGTGACGGTGCCGGCGTCGGGCTTCGATTCTCCGGCGAGGATGTCGAGGAGGGTCGAGATCACCCGGTCGTCGCCGACGAGCGCGAGGCGCTCGCCACGGCCGAGCGAGAAGGTCAACCCGTCGAACAGCAGCTCACCGCCCATGGTCTTGCGTAGGCCCTCCACGTTCACGACCTCCTTGCCGAGGGCGCGCTCCGCGTTGAACTGGATGAAGGGGTACTTGCGGGACGAGGGCCGGATGTCGTCCAGCGTGATCTTGTCGAGCAGCTTCTTTCGCGAGGAGGCCTGTCTCGATTTGGAGGCGTTGGCGCTGAACCGCCGGATGAACGCCTTCAGATCCTCGATCTGCTCAGACTTCTTCTTGTTCGAATTCGATCGCTGCGTGAGCGCCATCTGACTGGTCTCGTACCAGAACGTGTAGTTCCCGGAGTAGAGCGTCACCTTGCCGAAGTCGATGTCGGCGATGTGGGTACAGACTTTGTCGAGAAAGTGCCGGTCGTGGGAGACGACCACCACGGTGTTCGGGAAGTCGAGCAGGAACTCCTCCAGCCAGAGGATCGAATCGACGTCCAGGTGGTTGGTCGGCTCGTCCAGGAGGAGAATGTCCGGATTGCCGAAGAGCGCCTGGGCCATGAGGACGCGGACCTTTTCGGCGTCGGGCAGGTCCTTCATGAGCGAAGAGTGCTTTGCCGCGGGGACCCCCAGCTCGCTCAGCAGCTTGGCTGCCTCGGCTTCGGCGTCCCAGCCGTTCAGGTCGGCGAACGCGGCCTCCAGCTCACCAGCGCGCACGCCGTCGGCCTCGCTGAAGTCCGGTTTCGCGTAGAGCGCGTCCTTCTCCACCATCAGCGCGTGCAGGACCTTGTGCCCCATGATGACCGCCGTCAGGGCCGGCACCTCGTTGAAGGCGAAGTGATCCTGGGAAAGCATGCTGAGCCGCTTGTTCGGCTCGATGCTCACGGAGCCGGAGGTCGACTCGATCTTGCCCGCCAGGCACTTCAGGAACGTCGACTTCCCAGCGCCGTTGGCGCCGATGAGCCCATAGCAATTGCCGGGCGTAAACTTCACGTCCACCTCTTCGAACAAGGTCTGGCTGCCGAACGCGACGGAGAGGTTCTGAACGGTGATCATGCTGGCCGGCGCGTCTTACGCCGACGATGCGCGGCGTTCAAGCAGAACCACGAGACCTTGCACCGCGGAGCTGATGGAAAGGCTCTACGCGGACTTGGAGTTGTCGGGGCGAGAGGATTTGAACCTCCGACCTTTCGGTCCCGAAACGGGAGAGGCACCGTCGCACGGCGACGCGATCGGTACCAACGCTGCGGATTCGTTACATACCGACACGAGCCCACAGTCCAGCGATTCGCAGTTGTCCACAGCCTTTACGGAAAGTTTTGGTACCCATTTGGTGCCGGGCTCGGCGGCCACTCGCGGGCACGGTGGCGCTAAGCCGGCGTCGGGCGGGCAGGGCGCCACGCCGGCGCCGAAGACGCGACAGCGGCCAAGCGTGGCGCCCACGCCCGCCGACCTGCAGGTCCTGTGGGGAGGGCGCGATCGGTTGCTCACGGTGGCCGAGTTCGCAGAGCACCTTGGCGTGTGCAACGCGACCGTGTACCGCTTGTGCGATCGCGGCGAGCTGGCCTTCGTCTGGATCGGCAACTCGATGCGCATCCGCCCCGATGACCTAAGGGCGTTCCTGGATCGGCAGGCGGTGGGGCGGCGCGACTCTTGACCGCACCCACTAACCATATGCATAATTCATCAAACAGTGATAAGGAGCGGACACCGTGCCTCGCTGGCTGCCGCGGCTGCTAAGGCACATCCACGAGCTCGCCGATCGAGGCCAGGTTCGGCTCACGCTCAAGGCTTTGCGCGAGCTGGCCGCGCTCGGCGCCGGGCTCGACGCGCAGGACGCCTGCGACGTTCTGGCGGCGCTCACGGTCGACGATTTTGCCGAGCGACTCGAATCCGAAGCGACCGGCGAATGGATGTACGTCTTCAAGCCGGCGTTGGCCGGCACGGTCGTGTATCTCAAGCTGGTTGTGCGCACCGCGTGCGTGGTGATCTCCTTCCATGAGGACGAAGGCGAATCCGATGAAGAGCCGTAGGAAGAATCCCCCGATGTCTGCGCGTCAGCGCGCATTGCCCGACAACGCGTGTCCTCGCTGCGGGACGGCCATGTTCGAGCGGCGCTCGGCACTGAAGGTGCCGGTGAACGGGGAGGACGTGTCGGTCCCCTCCGCGCTGCACCTCCGCTGTCCGAAGTGCGACGAGCTCGTCCTTCGGTTTTCGGACGCCCGTCGCCTCCAGGAAGACGCGATCGCGGCCTACCGCAAGAAGCACGGGTTGTTGTCGGCCGACGAGATTCGCGCCTTGCGGGAGCGGTTCGGGCTCACGCAGGGCGAGCTGGCCCGGCTTCTACACTTGGGCGCGAATACCATCTCGCGCTGGGAATCGGGTCGGAACGTGCAGACGGAAGCGATGGAAATGCTCCTGCGGCTTCTCCGGGACCTGCCGGGCAGTCTGGACTATCTTCGTCAGCACGCTGCGTAGCGCCTCAATCGGTGCGAACCGTTCGACTTACGCCCGCACCCATCCGTGCTCGTGTAGCCTATTCATCATGAACAAAGGCTCCTTGTTCCTGCTGCTGTCGGCGGCCGTCGGATGCGCGACGATGCCTAAGGCCGACCGCGATCTGTTCGCCGCCATCAAGGAGGACAATGCGCGCGAGGTCGAGCGGCTGGTCGCGACGGGCGCGAACGTCAACGTCAACGCCGACCAGTCCTACGGTGGCTTGCCGCCTCTCGCCTGGGCCGGTGTGTGGGGTTCCACGAAGGCCGCCGAGTTGCTCATCGCGCGCGGGGCGAACGTCAACGGTGGAAACCGGCTCGGGAGCACGCCGCTGCACGTGGCCGCTTACAACCAGAAACCAGCGATGGTGGCACTGCTCGTTCGCAAAGGGGGCGACATCAACGCTCGGACCGAAAATGGCTGGACGCCGCTGCACAAGGCGATGGAGCGACTCGCCATGGCGCCGGCGGACAAGACACCGCCCGGGGACGAGGTTGCGAAAGTGGTCAACGTGGTGGAGCTGCTGCTGGCGAGCGGCGCCGCGGTGGACGCCCAGGGTTCCAAGGTCGGCATGCCGATTCACATGGCCGCACTCACCGGACAGAAGGCGCTGGTGCAGATGCTGATCGACAAGGGTGCTGACGTGAACGCCAGGAGCGACGACGGCCAGACCCCGCTCTATCAGGCCGCCAAGAGAGATTCCGCGGATGTCGCCGAACTGCTGCTCGCCCGGCGGGCCGACGTGAACGCCCGAACGAAGAGCGACTACACGGCCCTCATGGTGTCGGCCGGCAATGGAAATCCAGGCATCGCCAAGGCGCTCCTCGAGCACGGCGCGGATGTTGGCGTTCGCGACAAGGACGGCGTCACGGCACTCCTTTCCGCGTGCCGGTCGCTTCTGATCCGCTACACGCTCGAGGCGTCAACTCCCGGGGCAGAAGACCTGCGTCGTAAGGTGCCTGGTGCCGATTGGACCAGCGAACGTGAAATGTTGCGCCGGGTGAAGGGGGACTTCAGCGCCGTGGCAGTCATGCTGGTGAACCGCGGCGCAGATCCCAATCTTGCAGCGCCCGGCTTCACGCCCCTGGGAGCAGCTGCCACGGTTGGCGACCGAGCGCTCGCCGAGGCGTTGCTAGCGCATGGGGCAAACATTGACGATACGTCGAAGGGCGAGACGCCGCTGCATGCGGCGATTGCCGAGCGGCACGGCGATGTTGCCGAGTTGCTGATCCACAAGGGTGCCGACGTCAACGCCCGCAACATGAGCCAACTCACTCCGCTGCACTTTCTCGGCGTGTTCATGCACGATGGCAAGCTGGCTGAGCTCTTGATTCAGAAGGGCGCGGACGTCAACGCCAGGGAGCAGGCCGGCCACACACCCCTCGAGGGCGCCGTCCGCGCCGGAAATGCCGAGGTGGTCGAGGTGTTGCGACGGCACGGGGGTAAGTAGGCTCGGCGGCACCCACCGCCACAGGCACCCTGCTGCGCCTTGCGGCTCCGTTTGGTACCCATTTGGTACCGGCCCGCCCGATCACCCATGCACCCTCGACCCGGCGAGGAAGAATTGGAAAGCATCCTCGCGGGTTTACTGAGTCGGGGCGAGAGGATTTGAACCTCCGACCTTTCGGTCCCGAAACGGGCTGGGCACGGTCGTAGCCGGTGCGAACGCGTCGCAAGATGGCGCAAAGATTACAGACAGGGAAGGGGAGCCAGTCCAGCCTTTCCAGCCGTTTGCAGAAAATCCCAAGGATTTTACTACCCGATTTACTACCCAAACGGTCGATCGGGCCGGAGCCGAAAAGGCTGGAGTTCCCAGACCCCCCTGGGCGGGAGCGCCAGGCCCTGGCTCGCCCCGGGTACCGGCCCCACGCGTAGCCACAACGCCCAGCACGGCGGACCTGGTGGCTCTTCACGGCGGCAGGGACCGCCTCTTGCGGGTCGCCGAGGTGGCGGAGATGCTCGGCGTCGGCGCCTGGGCGATCTACCGGTTCTGCGAGAACGGCGATCTGCCGCACGTCCGGATCAACAACTCCATTCGGGTCCGTCCCAGGGACCTGCAAGAGTTCATCGCCTCGAGCGTCACGGTCGCCGAGGAACGCCGTCCGCACCGGCGGAAGCAGCCAACCGAATGAGGCCCCTACTGCCTCAGCGATTTCCCGCAGAAGGTGCTCGACCTCGGAATCAAGCCGCACCTCGCGGTGCCAGACAACGCACCGACTCGGTCACCAGCGCGGCGATTCGTCCGCAACAAGGGCTACAAGGTCAGCCAGGTCATTCGCAAACGGGTCGAGGAGATCTTCGGCTGGGGCAAGTCAGTCGCCGGCCTGCGCCGGACGAAGCTGAAGGGCCTCCCTTTGGAGAGCGTCGAGCGAGGCGTGGCGTTCCGGGCATATTGAAGCGGGGTTTCGGCCGATAGCGAGCCCGCCGGGGCGTTCGCCGGAATTCCGCGCGGCGTGATAGCTTCCATCGCAATATGTCGTCGCTTAGATCAAGGGGAATCTCCACCGTGTCGTTTCGCTACACCGCCCGTTTGGCGCTGACCGGGTTGTTCCTCTGTTGGAGTACCGCCTGTAGCCACGACTTGGGCTCGCTGGGCGGGATGGGCTCGGGAGGCGCCGCTGGACGACGGGCGCCGGCGGAAGGGGCGGCGCCGCTGGAACGACGGGCGCCGGCGGAAGGGGAGGCGCCGCTGGGACGACGGGCGCCGGCGGAAAGGGAGGCGCCGCTGGGACGACGGGCGCCGGCGGAAGGGGAGGCGGCGTGGGGACCGGCGGCGCGGGGGGGACCGGCGGCGCGGCCGGCACGGGCGGTCTCGCCGGGATGGGAGCCAAGGGGGGGAGCTCCGCCGGGGGAACGGGCGGCCAAGGTGGGGATCCCTGCGCCGGCGTCGCCTGCAATTCGTCGCCGGGAGCGACCTGCTCGCCGGACGGCAAGCGCCGGACCTACGCCGCTCCCGGGACCTGCAGCGGGGGCGTCTGCGGCTACGCGCCGACGGACACGGCGTGCGCCAGCAACCAGACCTGCAGCGGCGGCGCCTGCACGACCTGCAGCTCGGACACGAGCTGCGGTCCGAGCTGCAGCTCTTGTACGGGCAGCACGCCGAGGTGCAACCCGGTCGGCACCGCGTCCTCCGCGTGCGTCGCCTGCGTCGGCGACGGGGACTGCAGCGGCACCACGCCGAGCTGCAACCTCTCCACGCACACCTGTGGACCGCGACCGAGCTGCAAGGGGATCGCCGCCACGTGCGGGCCGAACGGGAGCAAGGACTGCTGCGCGTCCACCGTCGTCACCGGCGGCTCCTTCTACCGGAGCTACGACGGTGTCAGCACCGGGTACACGAGCCAAGCCTATCCCGCGACGGTGAGTGACTTCCGGCTCGACACCTACGAGGTCACCGTGGGGCGCTTCCGGAACTTCGTGGCGGCCTACTCACAGAACCTCATCGCCGGGGGCACCGGCAAGGATCCCAACAATCCGTCCGACACGGGTTGGGACGCGACCTGGAACGCCAGCCTGGAAGCGGACCAGACGGCGCTCGTGGCCGCACTCAAGTGCCACGCCATCTTTCAGACCTGGACGGACACCCCGCAGAACCCGGGCAGCGAGAGCCTGGCCATCGACTGCCTCGACTGGTACGACGCGCAGGCGTTCTGCATCTGGGACGGGGGCCGCCTCCCGACGGAGGCGGAGTGGAACTACGCCTCCGCCGGCGGCGCCGAGCAGCGGGTCTATCCCTGGTCGAGCCCGCCGACGAGCACGACAATCGACGGCACTTACGCCGTCTACGACACCGGCTGCGCCGACTGCGCGCAATATGTGGCCGGCGTCGGCTCGAAGTCACCGCTCGGCGACGGCAAGTGGGGCCAGGCGGACATGGCCGGGAACGTCGTCGAGTGGGTCATGGACGGCTACGCGAACCCCTACTCCATCGTCCCGTGCAACAACTGCGCTGAGCTGTCGGTCCTCACGTTCCGGATGTATCGGGGCGGCGGCTCCAACGACTTCGCGCCCACACTGCTCAGCTCGGCGCGCCAGAACGCCGCGCCGGCGAACCACGGCGCGCTGACCGGCGCCCGTTGTGCGCGGGCCCCTTGAGGGTCGGCGCGCCTCACGGCTCCGTGGCTGCGAGCCGTTGCCGTCGGGGTGCACGGGCGCGACGGACTGCGCCTGCCTTTGTCCGAACGGGAGCTGTCCCCGTTTTCCTTTTGTGTTGACTTACCTCTGTTCCTGCAGAGGGAGCTCGGGATCTCTGATCGTGAAGTGCAACGGCGAGTGATGCTTACGCCGACGGGAAGTGGGACGACAACCCGAAGAGCCTCCCCGGCGCCACCAAGGCGGCGTAGGCGAGCGCTCTCGCTGTCCTGAAGTCCGTGCTCGCCGCGGCAGGTGACTCGGCCCGAGGTCTGGCAGGCGTGGCGCGACGCCCACGCCGCGCCGCGAGGGAGCTGCGGTAAGGCGGTCGATATGCGAGTCGATGTGACATCGGTGGCGTCCTGTTGGTGACATTCGCGAGGGGCAGACGACCGACAAAACGCTGGCCCGACCGGACGCCGCCAGGGAATTGTCGGACGCCGGTTTCCCTTGCTGAGGAGAAGCTCGACGTGCGAACTTTGGCGGTCTTAGGGCCCGGTCTTGGAGGGGCACGCTTGCGTCTGATCGAGAACGTCTTCCTGTCCTCGCTTCTCTTGGCGGTCGTCTCGCAGGGGACGGTGCGCGCGGAGGACGCCGACGCGCTGGTGCGGCAAGGGATTCAGCTGCGCAAGCAGGGTAAGGACCGCGAGGCGTACGACGTATTCCAGCGCGCCGTCACCCTCCAGAGCGCGCCTCGAAATCTGGCTCAGCTCGGCCTGGCCGAGCAGGCGCTGGGGCTATGGCCCAGGGCGGAGGCGCACATCAAGGAGGCGCTGGGAACCGTCGACGATCCCTGGATCCGAAAGAACCACGCGACGCTCGAAGAGTCGCTGCGCACGATCGGCGGTCACCTCGGGAGCCTCGAGGTCTGGGGTGATCCCGGGGGCGCGCAGGTGCTCTTCAACGGGAGGTTGGTCGGGACCTTGCCCGACACGGGTCCGGTGCGGGTCGAGATCGGCCAGGTGACGTTCACCGTCCGCGCCAAAGGATATGCCGACGCGAGCCGGACGGTCGAGGTCAAGAGCGAGGACTCGCTGCGCGAGAACGTGATCCTGAGCGCCGAGACGGCGCCGAGCGCCGCCACGACCACCGAAGGGACGACGCTGGCGCTCAAGCCCCCGCCGCCCGGTCCAAACGAGTCGACGCCCGGGTTGGTCGCCAAGCCCGCGCCGGAGAGCGCAGGCAAGAGCCCGCTCTACGCCCGCTGGTGGTTCTGGACCGCGATCGGCGCAGCGATCGCCGGGGGTGTCGTCGCCGCGATCGTGCTCCACCATGGTTCGACCTCGCCGTGCGATCCCAACATCCCTTGCACGACGTGGGGATCCTGAGGTGAACCCGCGCACGGCCCCGACCCACCGTCGCTTCCCGATGATCCTCGCCGTCCTGGCGTCCGCGTGCGCCGCGGTCGCGAGCGCGGGATGCAACTCGACCGCCGGCAACAACCCGCTGATCGAGATCACCGTGGACGTCGACCCCGCGCTCGGCCTCGACCACGTGGCCGTCGACGTCCAGGGCGGCCAGCGCCCGCCGCTCGACCGGACCTTCGCGGTGAGTGCCAGCGGGACGCCATCGACCGTCGCGCCCGTGACGTGGGAGGTGGTGGTCTCGAACCTCTCCGCGCCGTTCGAAGCGCTCGTGACGGCTACGGGTCAGAAGGGAACCAACAACGCCGTCGTGAACGCGATCGGCGGCGCCAACGTGGTGAGCGGGCAGCGCGTCTCCGTCACCCTGATGTTGACCGCCGCTTGCGCGGGGAAGTCCTGCCCCACCGGTCAGAGCTGCGCGAACGGAACCTGCGGCATGATCATCGTGACCGGTCCGTCTCTCGACGGCGGCGTGCGCGACGGGGGCGGAGGCGGCGCCGGCGGCAAAGCCGGCGTGGGCGGCAAAGCCGGCGCGGGCGGCCGAGGTGGAAACGGCGGCGCGTCGTCATCCGTCGACGCGCACCCCGATCGGCCGGGCGACGCCGGGGCCGGCGGCGAGACGGGCGACGCCGGGGGGGACAGCGGTCCCACCAAGCTGCCCACCGGACACACTTGCTCGCTAGGGACCGATTGCGACTCCGGTTACTGCGCGCAGGGCATCTGCTGCAAGACCGCTTGCACCGCCACCTGCTACGCCTGCGCCAACACGCTCACGGGCCAGGCCGACGGAACCTGCGCCGTCGTCTCGTCGGACAAAGACGATCCGGCCGGCGGATGCACCGCCGGTGCGTCGACCACGTGTGGGAACACCGGTCATTGCGACGGCAACGGGGCCTGCGAGAAGTTAGGCAGCACGACCGTCTGTGTGTCCTCCAGCTGCGGCACCTCCGGTTTCACCGCGAACAGCGTCTGCGACGGCAAGGGGAATTGCATGCAGGGGGCCACCACCAACTGCATGGGCTTCAGCTGTTCGAACACCACGGGGTGCGCGACGAGCTGCTCGGCCGACACCGACTGCCCGGGCGGCTACTGCACCTCCGCGATGACCTGCACCGCGACACTCTCCGACGGGGCAAACTGCAACAAGAACAGCCAGTGCACCAACGGCAACTGCATCTCGGGGATCTGCTGCCACACCGCCTGCTCCGGCACCTGCCTGACCTGCGCGACCGGCCTCTGCAAACCGGTGGCGGCGGGCGGCTCATCGGGCGGCGCCTGCGCGGTCGATAGCGCCGCCTGCGGACACGATGGGAACTGCGACGGCAACGGGGGCTGCCGGTACCAGCCCTCGACCGTCAGCTGCGGCACGACGGCCTGCAGCGGCGGCAAGCTGACAGCCATCGGGACCTGCAACGGAGGCGGAGGCTGCACGCCGGGGGCGACGGCCGCCTGTCCGAACAACGTCGCCGTCTGCGCCGGCAACACCGCGTGCAAGACCACCTGCTCGGCGGACACGGACTGCGCTTCCGGCTACTACTGCAGCGGCGGCAGTTGCATCGTCAAGAAGACCAACGGAACGACCTGCGGCGCGACGCACGAGTGCGGGAGCACCTTCTGCTCCCCCGACGGCGTCTGCTGCGACCAGGCCTGCACCAACTCGTGTCAGGCCTGCGATAACACCGGAAGCGTGGGGATCTGCAGCCCGGTCCAGTCCGGGCCGGTGCACGGCAATCGAACGACCTGCCAGGGGACCGGGACCTGTGCCGGGTCGTGCGCGGGGCTTGCGAGCGGGCTCTGCTCGTATCCGACCTCGACCTGCAGCGCGGCGACCTGCTCCAGCCAGCAGATCGTGCCTGCGGGGACCTGCAACGCCGGCAGCTGCGTGACGCCCGCGGCCCAGAACTGCGCCGGCGGTTTCCTCTGCTCGGGCGGCGCTTGCTCCGCCAGCTGCAGCACCAGCGCCGGCTGCCTCGCTGATTATTTCTGCTACGCCAACGCCTGCCACAGCGACGTGGTCAGCATCTCCGCGGGGGGCGAGGACACCTGTGCGGCCCTCAAGGACGGCCGGGTGTTCTGCTGGGGCATGCAATCGTCGGGCGGGCTCGGCAACGGCAGCACCGCCAGTGACGATGCGCTGGTACCGGTTCAGGCGGGGACGTTCACCGACGCGGTCGTGGTCAGCGCCGGGCAAGGGGCCACGTACGCCCTGACGACGTCGGGCACGCTGCGGGCCTGGGGCCAAGGGGAATCGGGCGAGATGGGGAACGGCGCCAGCGCCGCGATCCAATCCACGCCCGTGATGGTCGAGACGGCCGCCGCCACCCCGCTGACCGGCGTCACCCACATCGTGGCCGGTGATCAATTGGCCTGCGCCACCACCGCCGGGGGCGTCTACTGCTGGGGCAACAACGGCGGCCACGGCCTCGGCGTCGACCCCGTGACCTCCGCAACCGCCAAGAACATCCTCTACGCCTCGCCGGTCATGGGAATCAGCTCGGCGCCGGACTTCTTCGGGGGCCAGGGCTTTCACCTGACGGCCAACGGCCAGACCGTCTGCCCGTGGGACGCCGGTAACAATTCCAATGACGTCACCGGCGGCACGTGCAATGTCGCCTGCTACTCGGCGCCGAGCAACTGCTTCAGCGTCGGCAGCCAGGTCGAGATGCTCGCGGCGGGGGCCGACTACGCCTGCGTCCTGGCCGGACTGGGCGTCCTTTGCTGGGGCGACAATGACCTCGGCGCCTGCGGGGAACCGGACACCACCCTCAGCGTTCCGCCCACGGGCAACTTCATCGGCCTCTCGCCGCTCCTGGATATGCAGTCTTACGGCTCAGGCGTCTGCGTGCTCATGAACGACGGAGTCCCGACACTCCGATGCTGGGGTCTCCCGTTCTCTTACGGCCCGACCGGGTCGCCTCCCGTGACAATCACGACCAGCTTCCCCGCCGGCGTGAGGGCCAAGTTCCTCGGCACCGGAAACGGAGCCACCGCTTGCGTCGTCACCGACGAGGGGTCGCCCTGGTGCTTCGGCTTCAACAGCAACGGCGCCTTTGGCAACGGAACCGAGGGGAACAACTCGCAGACGCCCCTCGAGGTGACCGTCAACTGGTGACGGGCCGGCCACGCGCGACGGTCGCCGGACCACGCGGAAGCTCGCGCCCGCCCTCATCGGCGGCGCCAAATTGCAGGTGATCGCGCTCTCACTGCCGCCAGCGCAGCCGATCGCCGTGGAAACGGATGGTGTCGACAACACATCCCCTCGTCTGAGACGATAGAACCGCGCCAATGCCGGAAACCGACGACTTCCTGCCGCCCGGCACGCTGCTTGGCCGCTACGAGATCAAGCGACAGCTCGGCCGGGGCGGAATGGGGGCCGTTTACGAGGGGATCCACCGGGAGCTCAAGAAGCGGGTGGCGATCAAGGTCCTGAGCGGCCCGGTCGCGGCAAACGAGGAGGCCAAGCAGCGGTTTCTACGCGAGGGAGAGGCGGCCTCGCGCATCCAGCACCCCCACGTCGTCGACGTCACGGACGTCGGCGTCGACGGCACGACTACCTACCTGGTGATGGAGTTCCTCGAAGGTGAGGATCTGGCCCACAAGCTCGTCCGGGAGGGAGCGCTGGGCGTCCGCGACGCTGTCGACATTCTCCTGCCTGTCTGTGCCGGGCTCTCGGTCGCCCATGAAGAAGGGGTCATCCACCGCGATCTCAAGCCGGAGAACATTTTCTTGGCGAAGCGGCGCCAGGGGGGCGTCGAACCGAAGCTGCTCGACTTCGGCGTCTCCAAGATGACCGGCGGCGGCCCGGCACTGACCGGGACCACCGCCTCGTTCGGCACGCCTTACTACATGCCGCCCGAGCAGGTCCGCGGTGCGCGCCAGGTGGATCAGCGGAGTGATGTCTACGCCATGGGCGTCGTGCTCTACGAGTGCGTCTGCGGGTGCCGCCCGTTCGAGTCCGAGAGCATCTACACCATCCTTCACGCGATCGGTGCGGGCGAGTACCCGGCGCCGCGGTCGGTGCGAGCCGATCTACCGGTGGCGGTCGAGTCGGCGATCGTGCGGGCCATGCAGGTCGATCCCACGGGGCGCTTCCCCACCGTCCGCCAGTTCGCGGCCGCTCTGCTCCCTTTCGCGAGCGAGACCTCGCAGATCCTGTGGCGCGACACGTTTGGGATCGATGGCCCGGCAACGGCGCCCACCTTGGCTGCGACCGGAAACCCTACGGCGAAGACGAAGCTGCCAACCAGCCAGCCCCCGGGCCGCTCCACCAGCACGCTCGGCACCACCGTCGGGGAGCGGATCGACGGCGAACCGAGAACACCCGTCAAGAGCCGCCGCCCAGTGGCGCTGGCCGCCGGGCTGGTGGTCGCCGGGGGGATCGTCGCGGCCGTCGGTCTTGCGCACAGGCCCGCGCCAGCGCCCGCGCCTCCACAACAGGCGGCTACGCCCGCCCCGGCCCCGCCGCTACGTTCCGCCGAACCGACGACATTCCCGGTCGATGTCGAGGCCGCCCCCCCGGCCGCGGTGCTGGAGCTCGACGGAGTCTCGCTCGGCCCCGGTCCGATCCACCGCCGGTTGCCGCGCGACGGACACGTCCATCGATTGGCCGCCCGGCTGCCGGGATACGATTCGACGGTCGTGGAGTTCGTAGATCGCTCGCCGGCGCAAGAGCTGACTCTGGTCCCCACCCCTGCTCTCCCCGCCGCGGCGAGCAAAACCGGTAAGACTGAGAAGCACTCCCCGTCGTCGCATCGAAACAGGAGCCCGGCGCATCCGGTCGAGACTCCCGCGCCCTCCGCCCCGCGTACGCCAGCTATACCCCAAACGACGAACAAAGCTCCCGTCATCGAGTGACGGAGCGGCTGAGGATCGCCGACCACGAACGCTGAGGTGTGCGTCCCGCGCTACCCCGTACCAATCAGGCGAGGCAAAGGGACGCCGATCCGTCGGCGCCGCAGCGAAGGCCCAAGCGCGCCAGAACGACCCCTGCCGCGAGGGGAATGCTACCCGCGAGGGGGCCGGAGATCGTCGACGGCGACCGCGGCCGCGGCTGCTTTCCTAGAGGTCGATGACGATCTTGCCCTTCACGTGCCGGCCGGCCTGGAGCTCGACTGCGGTGCGGATTTGCTCGATCGGGGAAGCTTGCGGCGATGGGCACCCGGAGTCGGCCGGTCGCAATCAGGCGAGCGAGCTTTTCCAGGGCGCCGGGGGCGCCGTTGGCGCCGTTGGTCGGTGAGATCCCGCCCACGCTACAATCGTGCGCCAACATTGGAGTTCGTGGGGCTGCGCGAATGGTGACTCAAGGACCGATCCGTTGACCGCCGGCGTGGCGATTGCCGTCGCGCTGACGATCGCCACGCCGACCGGGCGCGCGGGCGCAGGCGCTCGGCGTCCCGTACCGGCTTGGGTGTGCGTGGAGCGGTCCATCGAGAAGATCGACGCCGAGGCGCGTCCGCTCTTCGTCTTTATCGGACCGAGCGTCGAGAGCATGCGCGCGCGAGGCCCGCTCGGCGAGGGGAAGAAGGTCTGTGCCGAAGTCCCGGCCGGAGCCTTCGCGGCGGATGTGCGGATGTCCCCCGACGAACGAACACCAGCATCGGAGCTCTGCTCGTCGCCGCTTCGTCTTCATCTCGCGCCGGAGGTGTTCCTTCACCTGTCGGTGATTCGCAGCACACCGACGGCGTCACGCCAGTGTCCATGGACAAGGGTCTACTCGATCGACGACCCGACGGTTCCAAGGATTAACGACGTCGCCGACGCGGACTTCGTGATCCTTCCCGCAGAGGCGTCGTACGACAAGGCGCGGGAGCTCGCCGAAAGCGCCGCGGCCCGGCTCGGCCTCAGGCTCGACTTGCGTGGTGCGCTGCCGGACGGTCATGGTCACCTGACATTCTCCAAAGTCGAGTGCGAGGCGAAACACTCGTCCTACCCCTGTTTCGTCGCACGCGGCGCCCTCGATGCGGGCAGCTACGTCAGTGTCGAAGACGGCTCGAGGCTCGCGCCCTGCGGTCCCACGGGATATGTCGTCGTCATCGCGAGCGGCCCCAAAGGTGACGCCAGCGTTCGGGCGACGTTGCACAAAGCGCAGAAGCTCTTTCCGGCGGCGGGGATTGTCACGGACGAGGTCGTCACCCTGGGTTGTATCCACTGACGTCCGGCGTGGGATCTGGCGACCCTCGTCGTTAGAGCGCGAGGGCAGGACGCGCGGGTAATCGGGGATCTGGCCGTGTTGACGGGACTGAACCCGCGGCCTCACGCGTGACAGGGGCGCATCCGGAGATCGCGGCGGGTAGCAGCGAGTTGCAACCTGCATAGAGGACGCTGCGTATCGCGTCCGCTGCCGCTGCCAGCGCTGGTTCGGCGAATGTGCATCGCGCCACCTCTACGCCGGTCGATGAACCACTCCCACGAAAATTGCCACGACCACCGTTTGGCAGCGGGACGGCCCGAGCCTTACGGTTGCTGACCGGAGGCCGCCAAAGCCTCGCGGACCTGATCGAGCGTGCTGGTGTGAACCTGGCCGCCGACGTCCACGAAGGCCAGCTCGGTTCCCAGGACAGCGGACACACGCAAATGATTTGCCAGCGGGACGACCGGACCGCCTGCCGCCACGGTGGATGCAGCCAGCAGTTGATACTGGACGTTTTCGCAACCGCCAGAGGGACTCGAGACGAGCGCCCAGTCGTCGACGAAGACGATGCTTTCTGCGAATTTGATAGGGGCCAGCTCCACGGTCGAACCGTCTGGCGACCTAAGTGCCAGATCCGGCTCCCCAACGTAGAGATCGCCGTCGTGCGGGGACACCCAGCCGGACGCGCCGAAATTGGTCGGAGGTGGCGGTTGAGGCGCCAATAGGTCGGTGACCAGCTCTCCGTAGAGTCGTGGCTCGAAGGCAGTCGTGTAGTCGAAGATGAACACCCAGTAAATCGTTGGGCCCGCCAGGGCGATCGTGGTGATGGTGTAGCCCCCGTTCACCGGGACCAACGTCGTGGGCGCCATCCCTAGCGCCGCCTCAACCGGGAGCGTGCGCACCAAGTCCCCGGGGTTGCCGTCTGACGATTCCGCCCGCTCGTTCCAATAGACCCTTGTCTCGTCGGCGGACACCCTCGGATAAGGCGCGGAAGGTACCCCGGTCGCGATCAGAGTATCACCGGAGCCATCCCTTTCGGTGCGATGAAGCACGCGGAGACTGTCATTCGTCGTGCCGGTTGATCGTGCGAGCCAGAACGCATCACGGGTGTTAAGGGCCAGCCGTGAATCGAGCCCACAATCATCCGACCCAACTGGGGTCGCGTCCTGCGCCAGCAGACGCGGCACCGGGCTTCCTGCTTCGAGAACCCAGACCGCGTTCTCGTTCGTCAGCCAATAGAGCGTCGAAACGTCGATCGCCAGCGCGTCGATCGTGCCGACGTTCTCGGCGACGATGGTGCTGGCTAATGGCGATACGACAGTCCCTGCGTCCAAAGAACCGCTGTCGGGTGACCCCGTATCGCCTCGGCCGGTATCGCGACCCGCGCCCGAGCTGGCCGCGTCCGGCCTGCCGGCGTCCGCAGCTGCCCCTACCGGGTCGTTCGTTCGCGCATCCGGTGAGCTTGGCGGCGAGGCATCCGGAGCGCTTGCGCGCGTCTCCTGGCCGGCGTCCTGGGCTGGGGGTTGGCCTCGGCCCCCGAGCTCTGGCTGTCGCGGGGACCCACATCCCAGCACGGCCACCAAACCGACCACTCCGGTTCCTCCCCACCACTTCATACAACGCTGGAAAATAACCACGCCGCGAACGCTCTGGCCGTTTCACCGATCGGCTGAGCTAGCTATTCGAACCTGTCAGTCCGGCCGATCCTTCGTCCCGGGCAACGCTCGCCGCGTTCATTTCGAGAACCGCTGCGACGACGAAATGACGACATTTCGTTCGTTCGTCGCCCCAGTTGCCGAGAAGGCGGGTGAGCATGAGACGAGCAATCCGGATCCAGCCGTACCTTCCTCCTGATCTGTTTCAGAAGCTGGGCGCGTACGCAGCGGCCCGCTCGCAGACGGTGACCGCCGTGATCGCCGCCGCTACCCGCCGACACGCGCGCGTCGCTGCGCTTCGCGGCTCCGTTTGTTACCCATTTGGGACCCACCCCTCCGATCGCCCACCCACCGCCGATCCGCCGCCGAAGAACTGGAAAGGATTCTCGCGGGTTTAAGTTGTCGGGGCGAGAGGATTTGAACCTCCGACCTTTCGGTCCCGAACCGAACGCGCTACCAGGCTGCGCCACGCCCCGTTATGTGGAACGGGGTTCATGCCAAAATTACCGTCGGGAGTCAATGCTTTACGGCGCGCTCCGGGAGGCGGACGCGGCGGAGCGCGACGTCGGCGACGAAGAGCGCCAGCGTCACGAGGAGGATCGGCGTCCGTAGCGGGTGGCGGGTTTCGCGGTGGTCGCCGCCCGGGGCGAGCGCCTCGCGGGCGTCGGCGACGACCCGACCGCCGCTGGCGTCCGCCGCCGCGGACAGCTCGGCCGCCCCCTCGGTCGACGACGGCGGTCGGGGGAGTAGCTCGGGGGCGAACGGCAGCGTCAGGCGCCCGGTGGCGTCGGCGGCGGGCGCGCCCGCCGCGGTGAAGGTGGCGCCGAACAGCAGCGCGCCGGTGCCGATGTCCGGGCGGAAGGTCGTCTCGTAGCGCCCGGGGGCGGTTTCGGGCAGCGGGAGGGACCGGACGGCTGCTTGCGCCGGGGCGTCGCGGCCCTCGGCGGCCACGGTGGTGACTTCCAGCCGCCCGTCGAGGCCCGTCACGAAGCTGTCGTCGGCGCCGATGGCGTCGACGGCGACGGTCACGCGGTCGCCGTGCCGCTCGCTCCGGATCGGGAAATGGCTGGCGGCGCCCCGGCGCATGGTGGCGCGCGCCAGCTGGGCCCACAGCTTGTCGAACGGCGCCCAGCGGGCCCAGGCGGCGCCCCAGCGGCCGCCGAGATCGCTGGTCCAGGCGGCCACCTGGCCGAGCCCGAGCTGCCAGCGCGCCAGGAGCGGTGCACCGTCGGCGGTCGCCAGCACCGTCTCCGCCTGCGCGCGCGGTCGGGTGACGACGTAGCCGCCCAGCGGCGGCACGTGCGCAAGGTCGATCCCCGCGAGCGCAGCGATCCGCTTGGCCACGCGGACGGCGGTCGGCCGCTCGACGATCTGCTGGTCGTCGAGCGCGGAGGTCTCGCGCGAGAAGATGCGCGGGATGCTGGCCGGATCGCGCGTCTGGTAGAAGCGCCCGCCTCCGCGCTCGGCGATCATCTTGAGCATCGTCTGGTCGGCGCCGTCGCCGACGCCGATCGCGGAGATGGTGATGCGGGCGGCGCGCGCGGCGTCGACCAGATCGGGGATCTCGTCGTAGGGGGACTGCCCGTCGGACAGGAGGATGACGTGCTTCTTGCGGGCGGTTGCGGCGCCGAGCTCGTCGACCGCTTCGCGCAGGCCCGCCAGGATGTTGGTGCCGCCGCTGGCCTGGATGCGGCCGATGTCGTTGGCGATCCGCTGGCGGTTGGCGGCGCGCTGCAGCTGGACCACCGGTCTCGCCTGGCTGTCGAACACGATGACGCCGATCTGATCGGCCGGCGGGAGCGCCTCGGCGGTCGCCCGGGCGGCCTGCTTGGTGAGATCGAGCTTCTCGCCGGCCATCGAGCCCGACTTGTCGATCACCAGCGCGAGCGCGAGCGAGGCCTCTTCCTGGCGGGCGGGGACGTCGAGCCGCAGCGGCAGCAGCGTCGCCAGCCGCGTTCCGACGTAGCCTCCGGGGCCGAAGCTCTGGGTACCCCCGGCAACGAGCAGGCCGCCGCCGTCGCGGACGAACGTCTCCAGCGCCGCGATCGCACCGTCGGAGAGAGCGGCGCGCGGGACGTCGGCGAGCACGACCAGGTCGTAGCGGCCGAGCGCGGCGGGTGAGAACCCGGCGGCCGGACGAACGTCGGCCTGGATCCGCTCGGCACCGAGCGCGCGCGCGAACGAGCCCGCGGCGTTGGGCGTTCCCTCGAGACAGAGGACCCGCCGCGGATCGCGCGCGGTGGCGACCGCCAGCACGCCCTCGTCGTTTTCGCGGTGGCGATCGCCCGGGGCCTGGAGGCGCGCGCGGAGCGTCGCCGTCCCCGGCTCGGGGAGGCGCATCTCGAAGCTGATCTCCGTGGCGCCTGGCGCCAGCGCGACCGTTCGTTCGGGGTCGTCGACCGTCCCGCCGTGGTCGGCCTCGAGGCGGACCCGCGCGGTCGTCGCCCGGTCGGCGAGCAGGCGGACGCCGACCCTGAACGGGACCCGCTCGTGGATCTCGTCCGGCGCGGTGAGATCGACCACCGCGGCGTCGCCGGCGGCCGGGGCCGGCAGCGGCAACGCGAAGATCGAAATGCCGCGTGCGCCCAGGTGCGCGGCCGCGCTCGGCAGATCGCCGCGTGTGGCGATTCCGTCGGAGAGCAGCAGAAGGCGCGGGATCGCTTCGGTGTCGACGAGGCCGGCGCCCAGGCCCGCCGCAAGCGCCGGATCGGTCGCGGCGCCGCCCTCCGCGGAGAAGCGGGCCAGCGCCGGTCCGCCCTCTGCCTCGGTCACGACCTCCTCGGGCCGGGCCGCGAAGCGGACGACGCGCGGGGGTGGATCCCCCTGCTCGGCGGCGGCGCGCGCCAGCGTGGCGAGCGCGGTGCGCTCGAACGCGAGGGCCTCCGTGGGGACGCTGTCGGAGACGTCGGCCAGCGCGACGATCGAGACGCCGTGCGCCGGCCGGCGAAGCTCCGGCCCCGCCAGCGCGGCAGCCACCCCGGCCAGGACCAGCGCGCGAAGGGCCCCCTGCAGCGCCAGCTGGCCCGGTGGGAAGTCGGCCAGCGATCGACGGAGCACCACGAATAGCCCGGGTGTCACCAGCAGGAGGAGCAGCCAGGCCGGGCGTTCGAAGGCGAGCCGCGCGCCCGTTCCGAGCGGCGTCACGTGGTCCACCGGCGGTGATAGCTGACCCAGTCGAACAGCAGGAGGGCCGCCACCAGCAGCAGGACCCAGATCGCTGCGCGCGCGGGCCGATTCGGTGCCGGCGGATCGGGGCGCGCCAGCGTCCGTCCGCCCAGCGCCAGCGACGGGACCGGGGCGGTGTCCGATTCGCGGGCGTCGCGCGCCGTTCCGCCCGCGATCGGCGCGAGCGCGGGTGACGCCGCTCCGTCGCCGACGGCGGTGTCCGCCGTCCAGGCGAGCGCGTTGGCGATGAGCAGCGGAAAGGCCGGGCGCATCGGCAGGTCCGAACGGCGCGGGTCGAAGGCCAGCGCGGCGACACGCAGCCCGGGCCGCGCGCGCGCGACGATCAGCGGCACGCCGAAGGAGCCGGCCAGCGCCAGATCGCCGGGGCCCAGCGCCAGCCGGTCGGCCTCGGCGATGTTGACGTCCCCGAGATCGAGCTGACGCAGGAGCGGGTGATCGCGGCGGAGCGATGCGGGGTCCAGCACCGGATCGCGGATCGGTCGCGCGGCGCCCGGCGCCGTGAACGGGTTTCCTGGCCCGCGCGGATCGAAGTAGAGGTAGCGGCCGCGGGTCGGTGGCGCCGACGGCGTGACGCCGTCGAAGATGACGAGATCGTAGCTCGCCGCGCGCGCCACGGCCCGGTCAGCGTCGGCGGCCGGCAGGCGCTCGATCCGGACGGTGCGGCCGAGACCGAGGAGAGCGCCGTCGAGGTAGAGGTCGGCGCCGCCCACCCGCAGAACGCGCCGGCGCGGCAGCGGCGGGATGGCCGCCGTCGCCCGGTCGTCGAGCGCCAGGTCGTCACCGCCGGTGAGCCGCGCCTCGACACGCGCGTCGGGCGCGAACAGGGAGGGGAGCAGCAGCTGCCGCCGCTCGCCCGCCCCGACCGGCAGATCGATCTTGTCGATCAGACGTCCGCCGCTGGAGATCTCGACGCCCACGTGGCTCGGCGCGGGACGAAAGCTCTGCACGGTGAGCGCGGTCAGGGCGGCGCCGGGGTCGGCCGGGTTCCGACGCGCGGCGAACGACAGGATGCCGACGTTGTCCGCGCGCCGGCCGACCGGCAGGTAGCGGAGGTCGAGCGGCTGGCCGTCCGGATCGGCGGGCGCTGCGCGGCGCGCGTCGTCGGTGAAGCCGCCGTCGCTCACGAGCACGACCGTCGGACGCGGGCGCCCGCGCAGGATCGCCGCGGCGAACGCCAGCGCGCGCGGTAAATCGCCAGACGCCGCGGTGGGGGAGAGCGCCGCGATCGCCCGCGCGAGGCGTCGCGGGTCGGACTCGAAGCCGCTCTCAGCCTCGGCCTCGTCGGCGAACGAAGCGACCAGCGCGCGGTCGGCCGGCGCGAGGCCGTTAACCAGACGGGTCGCCTCCCGCCGGGCGGCGCCGAGGCGCGTCCCCGGCTCGTCGGTCGCCGACATCGACGCCGAGCGGTCGATCAGGATGACGACGCTGCGGCCCCGGCGATCGATCGCGGCGGGCCGCGGATCGACGGCGCCGACCCAGAGCGCTGCGAAGAGCGCCAGCGCCAGCGCCAGCGAGAGCCAGTGCCGCAAGCGGTGGGCGCGGCGGCTGGCACGCGGTTCGCCGGCGGTTCCCAGCCAGAGCGGCGCGAACGCCACCACCGCGCGGCGCCGGCGCAGCCGGAGGATGTAGAGCGCCACGATCACCGCCGCGCCCGCCGCGGCGATGGCCACCGCCGCCGTCGCCGGCAGCGCGCCGGAGGTGAGCCATGCGACGCTGGGGATCCTCACCGCGCCCCGCTCAGCCGACGAGGCCGCCCGCGCGAAACATCCGCAGCACGACAGAATCGAACGGCTGGTCCGACGTGACGGTGAAGCAAGGGATCGCGTGCTCGCGGCAATATCCCGCGAGGTCGCGCAGCAAGGTGGCGTGGCGGCGGGCGTAGTCGGCGAGCACCCGCGGCGAAACCGTCAGCTCGCGCGTGGCGCCCGTCTCGACGTCGTGGACTTGAATGTCGCCGCGCAGCTCGGGGACGATCTCGTCGGGCGCCGAGATCTGAACGGCGACAGCTTGCAACCGGTGCCGCCGCACCAGCTCCAGCGCCGCCCGCGCGCCGGTCGGGTCGTAGAAGTCGGAGATGAGCACGACTAGCCCGCGCCGGCGGCCGCGCCTTCGCCCCAGAAAACCGCGCACGGCGGTTGCCAGCGGCGTGCGACCAGCCGCGCGCACGCCCTCGAGCGAGCGCAGGATCGGGAGGATGCGCGCCTTGCCCCGCGCGGGGGGCGTGTCCGTGCCCGCGTCGCCGAGCGCGGCGACCGCGACGCGATCGAGGTTGGAGAGCGCGACGTAGGCGAGCGCGGCGCCGATCTGCATCCCCAGGTCGAGCTTGGGGGGGCGTCCCAGACCCATCGACGCGCTGGCGTCGACGAGGACGTCGACGGCGAGATCCTCGTCTTCTTCGAAGAGGCGCAGCGCCCGGCGCTCGAGGCGACCGTAGAGGTTCCAGTCGAGGTAGCGCAGATCGTCGCCGGGTGCGTAGTCGCGGTGGTCGGCGAACTCCAGGCCCGCGCCGAGCCGGTGGCTGCGGCGCATTCCGTGCGTGCGGCCGGCGGTCGTCCGCCGGATGGTGAGCGCCAGCGATTCGAGCCGGCGGAGGAACCGATCGTCGAACCGTCGTTCGAGTGATCCGGCTTCGCGTGACCCGGCTGGGCGCGCCCCGGCGGCGCGCGGCGCGGCCGTGCCCGCCTGGGTCACGGCATCTCCGGCAGCGAGGCCAGGAGCTTCTCGATCAACGCTTCGGGGCTGATCCCCTCGGCCTCGCCGTCGAAATTGAGCAGCACCCGGTGGCGCAGCGCCGGCGCTGCAACCCGACGGACGTCGGCGAACGACGGCGCGAACCGTCCGGCGCGCAGCGCCTCGATCTTGGCGCCCAGGATGACCGCCTGCGCCCCGCGCGGCGAGCTGCCGTAGCGGACGAAGCGCTTCACCTCGCCGAGCGCCGAGCGGGCGGGGTGGGTGGCCTCGACGAGGCGCACGACGAAGTCCTGGATCGGGCGCGCCACCGGCACCTGCCGGACCAGCGCGCGCATCTCGAGGAGGCGTGCGCGAGAGAGCACGACGCGCGTCGCCTCGTCCACCGCGCCGGTGGTGCGATCGAGGATCTGGTGCAGCTCCGCGCCGCTCGGCGGATCGACCCGCAGCTTGTAGAAGAAGCGATCGAGCTGCGCCTCGGGGAGCGGATAGGTTCCCTCCATCTCGATCGGATTCTGCGTGGCCAGCACGAAGAACGGGGGCGGCAGCTCGTAGGTGGTCTTGCCGACGGTGACCGACTGTTCCTGCATCGCCTCCAGCAGCGCCGACTGCGTCTTGGGGGTGGCCCGGTTGATCTCGTCGGCCAGCACGACGTGCGCGAAGATCGGCCCTTTTTGAAATTCGAACCGCCGCCCGCCGCCCTCCTCGACGATGAGGTTGGTGCCCAGCACGTCGGCCGGCATCAGATCGGGCGTGAACTGGAGGCGCGAGAACGTCAGGTCCATCGCCGCCGCGGCGGTTCGCACCAGCAGCGTCTTGCCGAGGCCGGGGACCCCTTCGACCAGAACGTGACCGCCGGCGAGCAGTGCCGAGGCGACGCCGGCCGCCACCTCGCCCTGGCCGACGAGCCGCCTCCCGATCTCGGCCAACAGCCGATCGAGATCGGCGCGGAAGGCGGTCACGGCCGCGGCGACGGCGGCGGTCTCGGCGTCGTGCAGATCGTCCGGACGCGTCGCGCTCACGGCTGGCCCCCGGGCGCGTGCGGGGACCGGCGCGGTCGGATCAGATCGAAGTAGCGGCGCACGAGGTAGCGTTTTCCCTCGGGCAGCGCGCCGGTGTCGAGCGCGTCCTCCAGGGCGGCGGCGTAGTCGGCGAATGCCCGCGCGTAAGCCGGGTTCGCAAAGCCGCGGGCGGCGGCAGCGCCAATCACCTCGGCGCGGCTCGGTCCCGCGCCGTCGGCGACGGGGACGTTGGCCCTGGTGCCCCGCCCCGAATCCGTGCCGTCCGGGCGAGCGCCCATCGGCGCGCCGCCCGCTTGGTGCCCGATGCCGTTGCCGGTGCCTCCTTGGTCGGTGCCGGGGGCGTCGCCCCCCTCGGCGCCCAGGGCGGCCGAGGCCGATCCGGTGGCATTTCCGGGTGCGTCGTCTGGCGCGCCCGTGCGGGGCCCGCCCTGGCCCTCGGACCCCGGCCCGTCGTCGCTGCCCTCGGCGCCAGTCGTGCTGGCACCGTCGTCGCCGGGGATGCTGCCATCGTCGTCGCCTCGCTCTCCCGTGGCCGCACGTCCGAAGCCACGCTGAGACTGCCCGTCGCCGTCGCGCAGCTCGCCGCGACCGACGCGCTCGCGAAGCTGCCGGGTGGCCCGCGCGAGGCGTTCGAGACCCTCCCGGGCGGCCCCCTGGCGTCCGAGCCGTTCCAGATCGCGGGCCCGCTCCTCGGCCCGCGCCCGACAGCTGGGATCGCCGTCGCGGCAGGCCGCCGCCGTGTCGTCGAGATCGCGGCGGAGCCGTTCGAGGTGTCGCTGTTCGGCGTCGCCGGGTCGCGCGCCACCGTGCGCGGCGGCGCCGCTCCGGTCGTCGTCGCGCGCCAGGCGCCGCCGGCCGGCGGTCGAGTCGTCCGCGGCGCCCTCCTGGCCCGCGCCCGCGGTGGCGGAGAGGCTGGCGGCCGCCGCGGCGAGGGCTCGTGCCGTCTCCGCGGGATTTTCGGCGGCGCTCACGCCCAGCATCTCGCGCGCGCGATCGCCGTCGCCTTCGCCGCCACGGGCCAGCGCCGCGCCGGCCGCCCGTGTATCGGCGCTCGTCTCGAGCGCGCGCGCCGCCGCTTCCGCTGCCTGACGGTCCTGTCCAGCAGCCCGGGCCGCCTCCGTGGCGCGCGCCGAGATCTCCCCCAGGAGATCGAGCGCCGCGCCGTCGCCGAGCGCGCCGCTCGCCAGCCGACGGAGCGCGCGATCGAGCTCGGCCGCCAGCGCCGCCAGCCGTGCGTCACCCAACCTGGCCGCCTCGGCCGCCGCCGCCCGCGCCGCGTCCCGCTCGGCATCGAGCAGGCCCGCGGCGAGCGGCACGCCCCGCTCGGCCGGCGCCGCCGGTGGAATCACCCGCGCGGCGCGCGAAGCAGTCGGCAGCAGCGCCGCCCCCGCGAGCGCGAGCCCCGCGACGCCGAGCGCCGGCAATCCGGCGGGACGGCGTGCGGGAACGACCGAGCCGGGCACCAGGACCTCGGCGCGCCGGACGGCGTCCGCGACCAGCGCGCGCGTAAACGGCGTCGGCGGCAGCGCCTCGAGCGTCAACGCCGACAGCAGCCGATCGTGACCGTCGAGCGCAGCGTCGGCGATGCGGGCGCAGCGGGCCAGCGAGATCCGCCGGGCGCCGCGCGTCAGCGCCCCCGCCACCGCCGCGAGAGGAATCAAGGCCGCCAACCCCACCCCCGCCGGGGGCGCGCCGCGGAGGCGCGCGAACGCCAGGCCGGCCGCCGCCAGGAGGGCGCCCGCCGCCGCCCCGGCCACGGCCCCTTCGATCGCCGCCAGCAGACGCAGTCGCCGACGGATCTGACCGAGGCGCATCGACAGTCGCGTGAGCGCCACGCGCAAATTTTAGCAGAGGTGGCGGGGTTATCGGGCGGCGCGCCCGGACATCGGCGGCATCGCCACCTCCAGGGTCGCTCCCGCGGGCACGACCGTGGTCGGCGCGTTCATCACCGCGTCCGGCGGCAGCGGGAGCGCCGCCTCGGCCGCGCTCTCGGCGAGGAGGCGCAGCCGCGCATCGGTCTCGGTCGGGTTTCGCAGCGACACGACCAGCCGCCCGGCCAGCCGCTCCTTGACCCGTGCCTCGACGTGATCGAACGCGAAGATGAAACCGGTGTCGGTCTCGGCGTAGACCGAGGGGACCTCGGTGTAGGCCAGCAACGCGATGGCATCGAACTGTCCCGCGGCCGGAACGATGCGGCCATTCGATTCCAGCCAACC
This sequence comes from uncultured Pseudomonadota bacterium, assembly GCA_963725905.1. GTDB lineage: Bacteria > Myxococcota_A > Polyangia > Fen-1088 > Fen-1088 > JADGRB01. The sequence continues at coordinate 551,549 of CAVSAG010000001.1, forward strand.
GGCGGTGTCGGCGCGCGCGCATTGGTCGGCCTCGCGGGTCGTGGCGCCTGGCTTCTCGCGCTCGGCAAGCGGGAGGTATTGCGCCAGGTTGTGGACGGTGTCGCGCAGCAGGTCGAGGAACGCGACGTCTCCGGTCGCGCGGTAGAGCCGGAAAAGCGCGGCGCCCGACGCCACCACGTAGCCGGGGGCACCGGCTCGATTCTGCGCGTCGGTGAAGACGGCGCCGGTGGCCCGGATCGCCCCGGTGGCCGGGCAGCCACGCCCGGCCGGCGGCGTGTCGTAGGAGATGACCCAGCTCGCGAGCAGGTGGGCGGCGGCGCGCGCCCGCTCGATCCAGGCGCGGTCGCGCGTCGCCTCCCAGATCGCGACGAACGACTCGAGCAGCGCGGCGGCCGACTCGCTGTCGGGGCACTGGAGCGCGTCGCCGGGCCCGCCGCAGGTGAGTCCCGCCGCGACGAAGCGGTCGAAGTACTGTCGCGCCGACGCCTCGGCTATCTGAAGATAGCGCGGCTCCTTGAAGTGGGCGGCGGCCAGCGCCAGGGCGCAGGGCGCGATCCCGGCCGAAGAGGATCCGCCCACCACCAGCTCGCCGCTGTCGACGTCGACGAACTGCCCGAGCTGGTGGTGGCGCTCCCACAGGCGCGCGAGCGCATCGGCCGCGCGTCGCGCCGCCTCGCCCCAGGCGGGATTGACCGGTGCGACCAGCTGGTCCCGCGGCGCGGCCGCCGCCTGACGCTCGAGCAGCATGAGTTGCCGGACCAGGACCGCCAGCGTGTCGGCGGTCCGGCGGGTGAGATGCCAGCGCGCGTGCTGGTAGGCCGGCGCGCGGGGCGGCCAGGCGTCGGGCGGGGCGGGCGGTAGCGGCGCGGTGAAGCCGTCGTCGTACCAGGTCTTGCCGTCGGAGACGGCGTGGAAGAACCCCGACGGGGCCTGCCCCCCGAGGGCGAAGGCGATCGTCTGGCGCGCCCGCGCGCGCGACTCGGGCGTCCCCGCGGCCAGCAACGGCAGGGTCGCTGCCAGCCCGCCACACCAGCCGCTTTGCCAGATCGAATAGGCGCTGTCACGCGCGCCGACGGCGAAGAATCCTTGCTTGGCGACGAATCGTGCGTTGACGCGCGCCTCGTGCGCGGCGAACGCCGCCGAGAAGGGGAGGGTGTGAGCGCGCGCGGTCGGTCCGGTCAGGACCTTGCGCGCCGCGAACAGCCGCTCGTGGAGAAGGGCGACGCCCGCGCAGTCGAACACGATGGCGCGGGCCCGGAGCGTGATTGACTGGCCGGGGCGGGGCGCAGGGAGGCGCTCGTGCGGCGCGCTGGTGCCGCCGGGCGCGCGCCGCGTTTCGCGCACGAACGGCGTCGCTATCGCGACCGACGCGCGGGCGCGATCGTCGCTCTCGATGATTCCGAACCCGGTCTGCCCGAGGGCCGTCGCGGGGTCGCAGAGCAGAATGAGGCCCAGCCGCGCCTCGGGCGCGAAGATCGCCAGGGCGGGCGTGGCCAGATCGCCGGCCGCGATCTCCAGCCGCGACGGTCCGGGGTGCAGGTTGAGGCGCGGGATGTCGGTGATGATCGGCGGTACGTGCGGGCCGATGTCGGCCGGCTCGACCAGCAGCGGCGGGTAGCCGACGAAGCGCGACTCGAATCGATTGCCGGCGTAGCAGGCGCCCGGCAACACCAGGTGGTTGTCCAACGACCAGTCGGCGAAGTCGAGCGTGAGGCTGAGCGTTCCGGCGGGGGCGCCCGCCTTGGCCTTGAAGGTCAGGTAGAGATCGACCGCCTCGCGGCTGCCGGCGACCGGCGCCACCCGCAGCGCGAGCGTGCCGGTCGCGAGATCCCGGCGCGCGCTCTCGCCCGAGCCGAGTGCGAGCTCCCCGGTGCCACCGCCGGGGATACCGGGCGGCGCCACGCGGGCGCCGATCGCGATGTGCGCCTGCTTGAGCCGCTCGAGCGCGCCCGCGCGTGCGCCCCGCGTCGCGAGCGCGAGGCGCGGGGCGAAGGCGGCTCCGCCGGCCGCGCCGACCCCGCGCAAGAACGCCCGTCGCTTCATCCGTCCGGAAGACTACAACCATTCGCGGAACGTGGGAGGCGCGCCCGCGCACCGCTGTAATGATGGTAACCTCCAGCCGCTCGTGAGATCCGTTTCGCTCGCTCACGCGGCGCTCGCCTTCGCGTCGTTGTCCGTCCTGGTTTCGTTCGGGGGATGCCGCTCGCTCGGCGGTCCCGGCGGGCCAGGTGGTGCGGCCGCCGATCCGCTGGTGGCCGCGGGCGCCATGGGGGGGCCCGACACACGCGCCGAGTCGCGGCTCGACAACGGCGTGCGGGTCGTCGTCGAGGAGAACCACGCTGCGCCGGTGGTCGCGCTCGAGGTCTGGCTGGCGGTCGGGGCGGGCGACGATCCGCCGGCGCTGGCCGGGGCCGCGCACCTCTACGAACACCTGGTCTTCCGCGGGACGCGGCGCCGCGCGCCGGGTGCCGCCGAGCGCGAGATCGCCGCGATCGGCGGCACGATCGGCGCCTGGACCGGGCTCGACGAGACGGTCTATCACGCGACGGTGGCCCCTCCGTTCCTCGACGTCGGCCTCGACGTCCTCGCCGACGCGCTCACCGCGCCCACCTTCGATCCGGCCGAGCTGGCGGCCGGCAAGGAGGTCGTCGAGGCGGAGATCGCTCGCCAGGCGGTCGATCCGGCGCGGGCGGCGACCGAGATGCTGCGCGCGGCGGCCTTCCCGGGCGAACGCCCCGGGCGTCCGCTGCTGGGAACGCTCGAGGCGGTGGCCGGCGCGACGCGGGCGGCGCTCGCCGCGCGTTTCGCGGAGAGCTACGTCGGGGAGAACATGACCGTGGTGGTCGTCGGTGACGTGAACGCGGCGGCGGCGCGCGCGGCGGTCGCGCGCGCGTTCGCCGCAGCCCCGCGCCGGCGCGCGACCCGCGCTCCGGACGCGCCGGCCCGGGCCTCCGCGCCCCGTGCCCTGGTGTCGACGGCGGCGGGGCCGGAGGCGGAGGTCGCTGTCGGCTTCCGGGTTTCGGCGTCGCGCGCCGAGGACGCGGCCGCCCTCGATCTGCTGGCGGCGCTGCTGGCGGCCGGTCGCGAGGGTCGCCTGTCACGCGAGCTCGGCGACAACCGACAGGTGGCCACCTCCGTTCGCGGGCTGACGTTTTACGCGCGCGGCGGTTCGTCGCGGGGCGGGGCGCTGCTCGAGCTGCTGGTCTCCCCTGCGCCTCAGCGAACCGAGGCCGCGGCGCAGGCGGCGATCGACGAGGCGCTGCGCCTCGGCCGCGAGGAGGTTCGCGCCGACGAGCTCGGGCGCGCGCGTGCCGCGCTCGAGAGCGACATCGGCCGTCACGGCGACGGCGTCGAGGGGCGCGCACGCCGGCTGGGCTTCGCGGTCGCGGTCGCCGCCGACACCGGCTACGACGCCCGTTACCGCAAGAGCCTCGCGGCCCTCGATCCCGCCTCGTTGCGCGCAGGCGGCCGCCAGGTTCCTGCGCCCGGAGGCGCTCGCGCTGGCCGCGCTCGATCCGGGTGGAACGCGCGGTCGCGCGCCCGACGCCGAGGCGGCGCGATTCGAGGCGCTGGTGACCGAAGCTGCGGCGCGGATCGACAGGCCCGAGGTCGCCGCCACCCCCCCGGAGGTGGGTGGCGACGTGGTGCGCGCCGTCGCCCCGTCGGGGCTGCGGATCCTGGTGCTGCGCGATCGGGGCGCACCGCTGGTGGCGGTCGAGGCGGCCTGGGCCGGCGGTGCGCGCGCCGAGGACGCGGGGTCGAACGGCGCCGGGGCGATGATCGCGGCGCTGCTCGATCGGGGGACGCGCACCCGCGCCGCCGCCCAGATCGCCGCCGATGCGCGGGCGCTCGGCGGGACACTGGACGGATTTTCCGACCGCAGCCATCTCGGCCTGCGCGCGGAGTTCTTGCCCGGTGATTGGGCGCGCGGGCTGGCGCTGCTGGCGGATTGCCTCCTGCGCCCGAGCTTTCCGGCGGGCGAGGTCGACGGCAGCCGCCGCGTGGTGGTCGACCGGGCGCGCGCCGCCGACGGCGATCCGGCGCGCGGCGGCCGCGCGCCTGTTTCGCGAGGCGCTCTGGCCGGGCCACCCGTTCCGACTGGATCCGCTCGGGACCGCCGAGACGCTGGCCGGCCTCGGGCGCGTCCGCCTGCTCGATCACTACCGCCGCCACTACCCGGTCTCACACCTCGTCGTCTCGGTGGTCGGCGACGTCGATCCAAAGGAGGTCGTCGCGACGTTGACCGCGCTGTTCGCCGACGCTGCCGCGGGCGCGGCGCCGCCGGACCCGCCGCCGGAGCCGGTCCACACCGAGCCGGTGGCGCTGTTTCGCCCGACGGGCAAGGACGTCGCCGAGATCGTGCTCGGCTATCCCGGTCCCGACCGCGCGCGATCCCGATCGGCCGGCGCTGGAGGTGCTCGCCGCGGTCGCTCGGGGGGCCGGCTCGATCGCGCGCTCGGTCGGACGTCTCCGGCGTCTTCGGCGTCGCCGCCTCCGCGGCCCGCGGCGTCGATCCCGGCGAGCTGGCGGTCGCCGTCGCCTGCGCGCCGGCGGCCGTCGACGCCGTGGTGGCCGCGCTTCGCGCCGCGCTCGCCGAGGTGGTCGCGGGCGGCGGTCGACCGCGGACGAGGTGGCCGCCGCGGCCCGCCGGCTGGCCGGCGCCCGGGCGCTCGATTTGCGGGGTGCAGGCGGCGATCGCCGATGCGCTGGCGCTCGACGAGGCGTACGGTCTGGCGCTCATGAGCTACCGCCGGTCCCCGCCGCGCTGGCGCGATCACCGCCGCTGACGTCAACCGCGCCGCGCGTCGGTTCCTCGATCCGCAGCGCGAGACGATCGCGGTCGTCCGACCGGAGGCGCCGACCACGAAGTTGACCACGAAGGCGACCACTCAGCCGACCGCGAAAGCGACCGCGCAGCCGACCGCGCAGCCGACGACGATGGCTCGCGCCACCAAGGGCGCGCAGTGTCGAGCTGCACCGGCTGCACCGCCGAGGTGCAACTGGAGGACACCTTCTGCGCCCGCTGCGGCGCGCCGGTCACCGATCCGTTCATCGGCACGGTCGTCGGCGAGCGCTACCGCATCGTCAGCCGGATCGGCGTCGGCGGCATGGGCGCCGTCTACCGCGCCGAGCACACGATGATGCGGCGCGATCTGGCGATCAAGGTGCTGCTCCCGGAGCTGTCGGGCAAGGAGGAGTTCGCGCGCCGGTTCGAGCGCGAGGCCGAGTCGGCCAGCCGCCTCGCTCACCCCAACATCATCACCGTCACCGACTTCGGGCGCACCGCCGAGGGGTCGCTGTTCCTGGCCATGGAGTTCCTGGCCGGCACCTCGCTGTCGGCGGCGATCGCCGGCGGGCCGATGACGCTCGAGCGCGCGCTGGCCATCGAACGGCAGATCCTGCGCGGGCTCGACCACGCGCACGCGGCCGGCGTCGTCCACCGCGATCTCAAGCCGGAGAACATCATGCTGGTCGAGCGCGACGGCCAGCGCGACGTGGTGAAGATCCTCGACTTCGGCATCGCCAAGGTGACCGAGCCCCAGAGCGGCGGACAGGCGCTGACCCAGGCGGGCGTCATCTTCGGCACACCCGAGTATCTGTCGCCCGAGCAGGCGCTCGGCGAGGCGGTCGACGCGCGCGCCGACATCTACGCCGCCGGCGTGCATCCTGTTCGAGATGCTGGCCGGGCGGCGGCCGTTCGAGTCGGAGGACAAGGTCAAGATCATCTCCATGCACCTGGCGCACGCGCCGCCCCGCATCCGCGACGTCAACCCGGCCGTGCGCGTCCCGCCGCGTCGAGCCGTCGATCCTGCAGGCGATGGAGAAGTCGCGCGACAACCGGTTCGCGAGCGCCGCCGCCTTCCTGCAGGCGCTCGACGACGCCGAGGCGCAGGGTGAGGTGGAGCTCGCCGAAGGGGTGACGGCGACGGTGCCGGCGATCGACCGGCCGCCCCGCGCGGCGCGGGCGCGCGCCGGCGGTCGCGCTCGCGCTGCTGGTGACCGCGGTCGGGACGCTCTCGATCGTCAAGCACCGCCACGCGCACCACCGGACGGCGGCGCTGACCGTCCTGCCCACGCGCCCGGCGCCGCCGCCGCCCGACATCGCCGCCGAGATGAAGAAGGTCGAGGCCTGGCTGGAGGACGACAACACCGCCGCCGCGCGGCTGGCGCTGGAGACCCTGCTGACCTCGCGTCCAAAGGACGCGCGCGTGCGCTATATGTTGGGACGCGTGTCGTACGCCGAAGATCGCCGTCAGGACGCGCTCGACGACTACGCCGAGGCGATCGCGCTCGATCCCGGGCTTCCGGGGCGATCCGGTGCTGCTCGGCCACCTCGACGCGCTCCTGGCCGATCCGAAGCTGGACGACGCGGCGCTGTCGCTGCTCATCGACCACATCGGCGCGCCCGGCGCCGATCTCCTGGCCAAGGTGGCGAACGAGGGGAGCGATCTGCCGCGCCGCCGCCGCGCCGCCACGGCCCTCGGCGATCTCGACGAGGAGAAGAGGGTCGATCGCGTCTCGCTCGACATGCTCGAGCTCCGCAAGGCGCCGACCTGCGAGGAGAAGCGCGACTGGGTCGAGAAGCTGGGCAAGCTCGGCGACGCGCGGGCGCTCCCCGGTCTGCGCGGCCTGCGGGCGCGCCGGGTCGGTCCCATCAGCTGGGGCGGGACGAACACCGCCTGCATGAAGCAGGAGCTGATCGACGCGATTGCCGCGCTGGACAAGAAGTCGCCGCACCCGACGGCGGAGCGCCACACGCGGCGCGGCCGATGAGTGCCGCGATGAAGCGCGCGGGCGGCAAAATCGGCAAAATCGGAAGGTCGGGTGCCGGCAGCACCCTCGCCAAGCTCGGCGGCGGCAAGGCAGGCCACGATCCGCGCAACCTCCTCACCAGCCTGGTGCTGGTCTTCCCGCTGTTTCTCGTCTACCAGATCGGCGTTCTGTTCACGCTGCCGGTGCTGAACGGCGCCGACTTCCTGACCGTCTTCCTGTTCCGGAACCTGGGGCTCTCGACGGGGTCGTACCTGGCCTACACCTTCGCGGTGGCGGTGGCGTTCGCCATCGCCGTCACCGTGCTGCGTCACAAGCAGCGCTTCGATCCGCACCTCATCGTCCGGGTGATGCTGGAGAGCGCCATCTACGCGCTCACCATGGGGTCACTCATCGTGTTCGTGATGACCCGCGCCCTGGGGATCTCGCCGCAGCTCGCCGGCGGCGGCGGCTTCGTCGCGCAACAGGGACTCGGGACGCGGATTGTGATGTCGCTGGGCGCCGGCGTCTACGAGGAGACGGTGTTCCGACTGGGGATCCTCAGCGGCCTGATGCTCCTCTTCGATCGGGTCATCGGGATGCGGCGCTGGATCGCCTTCCCACTGGCACTGCTGCTTCAGGCCGCGCTGTTCTCGGCCATGCACCACATCCCGCCCTACGGCGATCCCCTGCACGTCGGGATCTTCGTCTTCCGGGTGCTGGCGGGCGTCTGCTTCGGCGCGCTCTACTGGTACCGCGGCTTCGCGGTTGCCGTGTACACCCACGCCCTCTACGATCTCTACGTCTTCCTGGTGAAGTAGCAGGTCTTCCTGCCGAGGGAGCGGGAGGGTGCGGGACCCCTCCCAGGGTTCCCGCGGTTGTTGCCCGCCGGACTACTTCTTGCCGCGCTTGGCGGCCTTCGCTGGCCGCTTGGCGGCAGCGCGCGGGCGCGGCGCGGCGGTTCGCGCGGGACGGGCAGGCTTCGCGGTGCGCTTGGCCGCCTTGGCCGCAGGCGCGGTCTTGACCGGTGCCTTTGTCGAGCGGACCACGGGTGCCGGCGTCGCCGCCGGCTTGGGCGCTGGGCTCGCCTTGCGTACATCCTTCGCAGCGCGGCAGCCGCAGCCGCAGCCGCAGGTTGGCCTGGCTTCACCTTGCCTGCCGCCACCTTGCCCAACAGCTTACCGTTCTTGGTGAGCTTGGTGTTCGACGGGTGGCCGTCCCCCTCGGCGGCGAGCGGCAGTCCCGGCATGTCCTTCCGGTTGTGCACCAGCACGCGCCGAGAATCCTTGAAGGTCACCTCGGCCTTGCTGTCGGACAGGATCTCCGAAACGAATCCCTTGCCGAACTTGGGGTGCGTCACGATCACGTTCTCGTGATAGTGCTCGCGGAATTCGTACGGCTTGGCGTTCTTGTCGCTGTGCTTCGCGAAGAACTCCTCGAACGTCAGCTTCTTCATCATCGCGCGCTTCTTGGCGGCGATGGGCTCGGGGACGTCGTCTTCGACATCTCCGCGCGGCTTGCGGAACGAGTGAACGTCCCCGCAAGGGTTACACTGGACGCGCCGGATTTCGTCTTCGTATTTCGAAATGACGACGTGCGTGGTATCGCCCTTGCACTTGGGGCAATATGCCTCGACGTCCGACCCGACTTCGTCGACCTCGTCCTCGAACATGAAGTCCATTGGCGGCGCCCCTTTAGAGTCCGGTCACTAACACAGGTCTTTCAACCCTGCAAGATTAAGAGGGCAATTACAGCCGGTTCGCGGTAGAAAGACGACCAACAGGGCCGTGCGCTACTTCCAGGCAAAAATCTCGGAAAACCGGGGACTTGGAGGTGGTTACTTCATTCTTCGGCTCTCGGGCTGCGAATCGTTGGCCGCCGCCAAGCCCGGACAATTCGTAATGATTCGAGGCGCTTGGGGGCGCGACCCGTTGCTGCCCCGCGCGTTCTCCCTGATGTCGGTCGGGCCCGGCGGTCGAGCCGAGATTCTGGCCAAAACGGTGGGACGGGGCACGGCGTTGCTCGAGCGCGCGCTTCCCGGCGCCGAGATCGACGTTCTGGGTCCGCTCGGGACCAGCTTCCCCGAACCGCGGGGCGACACGGTCGACCTCCTGGTCGCGGGCGGGGTCGGGTTGCCGCCGATGTACATGCAGGGGGCGCTGGCGGCGGCGCGCGGTCAGGTTGACCGATCGGAAATGATCTACGGCGGTCGCGGCGCGCCCGATCTCGTCCTGCTGCGCGAGATGGAGGCGATGGGCCTCGCGCTCTTCCTCACCACCGAGAGCGGCGAGGTCGGCGACAAGGGCCTGGTCACGCGCGCGCTCGAGGCGCGCCTCCGCCATCATCGAGATCAGCAGCGGGAAAGGCCGGTCCGGGTGATGGGCTGCGGCCCGAACGGGATGCTGTGGGCGATCGCCCGGATGGCGCGCGACCTCCAGGTCCCCTGCTTCATCTCGCTGGAGGAGCAGATGGCCTGCGGGATCGGCGTCTGCCTCGGCTGCGCGATCCCGGCGCGCTCGCGCCCGTACCGCTACGTCTGCAGCAACGGGCCGGTGTTCGACGCCGCCGACGTGCTCGACGTCCAACGAAGCGCCGCCGCCCGCGCCGGCGGCCTGCCCGGCATGAGCGAGGTCAATCTGGCGATCGAGACTGGGGGGATCGCCTTCCGGAACCCGGTGCTGACGGCGTCGGGGACGTTCGGGTACGGCAAGGAGTTCGAGGGGCTGACCGACCTGCGGAACGCTCGGGGGGCTCGTCACCAAGGGGATCTCGCCCAAGCCGCGGTTCGGCAACGCGACGCCACGGATCTGCGAGACCGCCTCGGGGATGCTCAACTCGATCGGCCTCGAGAACGTCGGCGTCGAGGGGTTCGAGCGCGACAAGCTGCCCTATCTGCGTCAGTGCGGGACGCGCGTGCTGGTGAACTTCTTCGGCGCGACGTTCGACGAGTACGTCGATTGCGGCGCGCGGCTCGACCGCCTCGACGGCGTCGACGGTCTGGAGATGAACGTCTCCTGCCCGAACATCAAGGCGGGCGGGATCGAGTTCGGGACCGACCCCAAGGTGCTGCGCGATCTCGTGCGCGCCTGCCGCGAGGTGATCAAGAAGCCGCTCTGGATCAAGCTGACGCCCAACACCTCGGACATCGTCGCGCTGGCCAAGGCCTGCGCCGACGGCGGCGCCGACGGTCTCTCGATCATCAACACCATCACCGGGATGGCGATCGACGCGCGCACCCGCAAGCCGAAGATCGCCACGATCTTCGGCGGGCTGTCGGGTCCGGCCATCAAGCCGATCGCGCTGCGGATGGTGTTCCAGGTGCGCCGCGCGGGCGTGCCGCTCCCCATCTCGGGCATCGGCGGCATCCAGGACGCGACCGACGCGATCGAATTCTTTCTCGCGGGCGCCAGCACCGTGCAGGTCGGAACGCAGAGCTTCGTCGATCCCGACGCTTCGGGTCACATCGTGCGCGATCTCGCCGCGCTGCCTCGCGGCCGACGGGATCAGCGACGTGCGCGAGCTGGTCGGTGCGCTGCGCGTCAGCTGAAGGCCGACGGACAAATTCGCGCCCGTCTTTCCGCTTGACTGCCTAGGGTTACGACGATTTAACTGCTGCGAAACTGGCGCGAAACAAACGCGCGCTAGCGTGGGGACAAATGAAGAAGATCGAGGCCATCATCAAGCCGTTCAAGCTGGACGACGTGAAGGATCGTCTCCGCGAGGTCGGCGTCCAAGGGATGACCGTTTACGAGGTCAAGGGGTTCGGGCGAACGGGCGGCAAGAAAGAAGTCTACCGCGGCTCGGCCTACGTCGTCGATTTCGTTCCCAAGGTCCGGATCGAGATCGTCGTCAAGGACGACATCGTGCGCGACGTCGTCGAGGCGATCATGTCGGTGGCCCGGACCGGGCGTATCGGCGACGGCAAGATCTTCGTCACGCCGGTCGATGAGGCGATCCGCATCCGGACCGGCGAGCGCGGCGAGGACGCGCTCTAACGGATTCGAGTTTTCGGGGCACCACCAACCAACACAACCGCAACAGGGGAACTACATGACTCCAGCTGAGGCATTGAAACTCGCAGAGAAGAGCGGCGCGCTGATGGTCGACTTCAAGTTCGTCGACCTGCTCGGGATCTGGCAGCACACGACCATGCCGATCTCGAAGCTGGAGGTCGACGTCTTCAAGGACGGCTACTTCTTCGACGGCAGCTCGATCCGCGGGTGGCAGCCGATCCACGCCTCCGACATGATCTTCATCCCCGACTCCGGACTCGGCGGTCATGGATCCGTTCTTCAAGCTGCCGACGCTGTCGCTCACCTGCGACATCGTCGACGCGATCACCAAGCAGCCCTACTCGCGCGACCCGCGCACGATCGCCGGCAAGGCGGAGGCGTACCTCAAGTCGACCGGCATCGGCGACACCTCGTACTTCGGCCCCGAGCCGGAGTTCTTCGTGTTCGACGAGGTCCGCTACTCCGAGGGTCCGAACCGCTCCAGCTACATGGTCGATTCGATCGAGGGACGCTGGAACACCGACCGCGAAGAGGGACCGAACCTCGGCTACAAGCCGCCGCACAAGGGCGGGTACTTCCCGGTTCCGCCGACCGACACGCTGCACGACCTGCGCGCCGACATGGCGATGACGCTCGAGAAGGTGGGCATCCCGGTCGAGGTGTTCCACCACGAGGTCGCCACCGGCGGTCAGTGCGAGCTGTCGATGAAGTTCAACAGCCTCAAGAAGATGGCCGACTGGACCATGTGGTACAAGTACGTGGTCAAGAACGTCGCGCGCGCCAACGGGCGGACCGCCACGTTCATGCCGAAGCCGATCTTCGGGGACAACGGCTCGGGCATGCACTGCCACCAGTCGATCTGGAAGGACGAGAAGAACCTGTTCGCCGGCGACAAGTACGCCGGGCTCTCGGACATGGCGCTCCACTACATCGGCGGCATCCTCAAGCACGCGCCGGCGCTCTGCGCCTTCACCAACCCGGGGACGAACAGCTACAAGCGGCTCGTGCCTGGCTACGAGGCGCCGGTCAACCTGGCCTACTCGTCGCGCAACCGCTCGGCGTCGGTCCGCATCCCGATCGGCGGCAGCTCGCCGAAGGCGAAGCGGCTCGAGTTCCGCTGTCCCGACCCGACCGCCAACCCCTACATCGCGTTCGCCGCGATGATGATGGCCGGCCTCGACGGCATCCAGAACAAGCTCGACCCGGGCAAGCCGCTCGACAAGGACATCTACGCCCTGTCGCCCGAGGAGTCGAAGGACGTGCCGAAGGCGCCGGGCTCGCTCGACGCGGCGCTGAACGCGCTCGAGAAGGATCACGCCTTCCTGCTCAAGGGCGACGTGTTCACGCCGGACGTCATCTCGACCTGGCTCGACTACAAGCGCGAGAACGAGGTGGACGCCATCCGCCTCCGCCCGCACCCGTACGAGTTCGCGCTCTACTTCGACAACTAAGACCTCCCGCGATGAGCTCCGGCGAGCAAAGCTCGCCTGCGCTCGACGCGACCTAACTCGGGACCATCAAGGGTCCCGGGTCTCCGATTTTCCGATTAAGAAAGGGCCGTTCCCGACGTGGGGACGGCCCCTTAAGCTTTGACGGGGAAGTGACGCTGACCTAAGATTCGAGATTCGCGGAAGCCCCCGACGCTCCGCGACTCCTCATGGGTGGCCTCTCTTTCAGCGACCGGGCCAGACGCTCGATGTGGCGCATCGTTCCCAAACGCGCCGTGTCGGGGGCCATCGGGTGGGGAGCCCGACGGGGCATCCCGACCCGGCTGCGCAGAGTCGATGCTGACGCGCTTCGCGCGCGTCTACGGGATCGACGTCAGCGAGGCGGAGAAGCCGCTCGGCGACTACGCCGGCTTCGACGAGTTCTTCACCCGTCGCCTGCGAAGCGGCGCGCGCCCGATCGCCGACGCTGCCGCGGCGGGATCGTGTCACCGGCCGACGGCACCGTGGTCGAGTGCGGTCTCGCCACCGCCGGCAAGCTGATCCAGGCCAAGGGGACCCTCTTCGATCTCGCGGAGTTGCTCGGCGACGCAGGAGATCGCGGCGCGGCTCGAGGGGGGCGCCTACCTCATCACCTATCTCTCGCCCAAGGACTATCACCGCGTCCACTCCCCGGTCGCCGGCCGCGTCGTCGGCTGGCGTCACATTCCCGGAACGCTGTTCTCGGTCGGCGCCAAGAGCGTCGCCAGCGAGCCGGGGCTCTTCGTGCGCAACGAGCGGTTCGTCACGCTGATCGAGACGGAGTCGGGCGGCCTCTGCGCCGTGGTCATGGTCGCCGCGATCGGCGTCGGACACGTCACGGTGTCGTATGATGACGAGGTGGCCACGCACCGGCCCCGGTTCTTGCGCGCCGCCCTCCGCCACCGTCGCTACGACGTTCCCAAGCCGATCGACCGCGGCGAGAGAGCTGGGCATCTTTCACCTCGGGTCAACGACCATCGTGGTCTTCGAGCCAGGCCACGCCGAGCTCGAGACCTTTGCCGCCGGCGAGACGATGAAGATGGGGATCGGTATCGGCCGGCTGCGGTCGACGAACGGCTCTTCCGCGGTGTCGCGAGGCTGATGACCGTGTCGAAGGCTCACGACGAGACATCGCGCGAGTCGGCCGCTCCCTCCGACGAGGGGGCCACGCCGGCTCCGACCCGGGACGACGCGCAGAGCGCCAAGCGGGCGGCGGCCGCTGCGGGAGCCCGTCGGGCGCGAGTCGGGTCGGCCGTCGCGCGCGAGCGCAGCGGTCCCATCGGCATCGCCAGCGGCGACTTCTCGACGCCGACGGTGCGCCGCCGGACCACCACCCAGCCGCGCGGGACGCCGGCGGTCGGAATCCCGCTCTCGGTCCCGTTCGCCCCCCCGCCAAGCGTCGAAGAAGAGGCGGCGCCCCTCCCTTCACCGGAGGTCCCGCCGATCGGGGCGACGCCGGTCGACCTCGTTGACGGGCCCTCGGGTCAGCGTGCAGCTCCTCCGCCGCCCTCGCTGGACAGCCCGTTCGTGCCGCCTTCGACAGGGGCGCTGGATGCCGAGGCGGCCTCGCTCGCCGCCGAGGCCGCCGCTGTTCGCGCGCTCGACTCGGGCCCGCTCACCCCGCCGCCCGAGCTGTCTGTGCCCGGGCCGACGCCGCCGCCCGAGCCGACGGTCGGGCAGGTCGTCCAGTCCGCCGCGGCTGCGGAGGAGATGGCCGCCACGCCGCCGCCCGAGCCGATCGCGACCGCTCCTCTTCCAGCTCCTGCCACGCCGCCGCCCGCGGCAGCCACCGACGTGGAGGGAGCCCTCCCGATGAGGCCGATGGGGACTGACGGCAGCTCCGCCTCGTCCGACCTGGCCAATCCGATCGGCGTCAGCGCTCCGACGCCGGCGCCGGCCGTGACGAGCGACGGAGACGTCGAGCTGCAGGGGTCGGACGAGCTCGTGGTCGACGAAGGGACCGACGCCGGCCAGGCCGACGCAGCCGTGGCGACCCCGACGCCGCCACCTCGACCGACCGGCATTCCGACCACGCCTCCGCCGATCCCGGGAAGCTTCCTCAAGACCCCGGGCCCCGAGCTGAAGCCGCCACCGCCGGCTCCGGTCGTTGAGGCCGACACCGGGCACGGGCCCCTGCTGCCCGCGCTGCCGATCCTTCCGGAGGCGCTGTCGCAGCGACCGCGCCGGCCGAAGCGGTCAAAGCCCTGGTTCGAGGAGGTCTTCGACGAGGACTACCTTCGGACCCTCCCGTTCATGCGGGCCGACCAGACGCTCCGCGAGGTCGAGTTCATCTCGAACGCGCTCACGGCCGCGCCGGGCTCGGAGATCCTCGACGTCGGTTGTGGCTACGGCCGCCACGCGATCGAGCTGGTCCAGCGCGGCTTCAACGTCACCGGGCTCGACCTTTCGCTGCCGCTCCTGATCCGCGCCGCCGACGAGGCCCAGCGGCGAGCGCTGTCGGTGAACTTCGTGCACGCCGACATGCGCGAGATGGCGTTCGAGAAGCAGTTCGACGGCGCCTACTCGATGCTCACCTCGTTCGGCTACTTCGACGAGGAGACCAACCTTCGGGTGGCCGAGCGGATAGGGCGCGCCCTCAAGCCGGGCAAGCGCTTCCTCCTCGATATCGTCAATCGCGACTACGTCGTGGCCGACCTTCCGGTCCGCGTCTGGTGGGAGGGGACAGGGTGCGTCGTGTTGGAAGAGGTCGATTTCAACTTCCACACGAGCCGCATCAACACCCATCGGTCCATCGTATTCGAAGATGGGCGCCAACTGGAACAGGAGCTCTCGGTTCGCGCGTACAGCCTCCACGAGATCGGGCGGCTCTTGCGGCAGGCCGGCTTCCGGGTGATAGACGTCTCAGGCGGGTTGGCGACGAGGGGCGACTTCTTCGGAAGTGCCTCGCGCAACCTGCTCATCGTGGCCGAAAAGCGCGAAGACGAAGGGTGACGCCCGGCGCCGTTAACGCGGCGCGCTGAAACGTCGAAAATCCGATTGCGCGGCCATTGTGCTTGTGTCAGCGCTCCCCATCTTGCCGGGCGTGCGCAACTTGCAACCAAAGCGCCGGCGCAAGCATCAGAGTCTACGAGGCACGACGCGGCTAGACCCGGAATATTTCAACGCCCAGGTCCGTATATCCCTTACGGGTCCTGAAGTGTCTGGATCGCGACGCGGCTCGATGGAGATGAGCAAGATGAGCGCACGAGGAGCAAAAGTGAAACTGGCGCGCAAGAGCCGCCCGGCCGAGGCTGGCCGCAAGGTTGGAACGCCGGCGTCTACACTGGCCCGCCGTCCCGGCGGGAACGGTAAGGCTGACGCCAAGGCGAAGGTGCCGGCAAAATCTTTCTCGGCGCGCGCGCCGATTCCTGCCAACGACACGCTGCCGGCCGACGCCATCGGTCTGCCCGGCGCCGACCCCGCGGTCGACGAGCTCGAGCCCGAGGCGCTCGGCGCGACCCCGGGCGTGGAGATCGAGGCCGACGAGACCGATGAGGTCGCTGGCGAGGTCCGTGCCGCCGGGGCTGAGTCCGAAGAAGAGGACGAAGAAGAGGAGGAAGAGGAGGCGGCTGAGGCTCCCGCGACCACCTCCAAGAAACGCCGCGGTGACGAGGAGCCGGCGAGCTTCCTCGCGATGTACTTCCGCGACATGGCCGAGCTGGACGTCCTCCGCCCGGAGCAGGAGTTCGAGACCGCCCGCAACATCGAGGAGATGGAGCTCCATCTCTGGAAGACCATCCTCGGTTTCGCTTCCGGCACCGACTGGATCCTCGACATCGTCGAGCGTGAGGTCGGCAAGCCGCTTCCCGAGGCAAAGGTTCACCGGGCTGCGGCCGCGCGTGCGCGCCACCGCTCGTCGATCCCGGCCCGCGGCCAGTTCGACAAGACGGCCACCGCGCTCGGCATCCGGCTCCGCGCGCTCGATATCGACCGCATCTTCCTCGAGGCGGCGCTGGCCGAGATCCACCGCGTCGGTCGCGCGGTCCACGGGCTTCCCTACGAGGGGACGGTTCCATTCTCCACGTCGACCAAGGCTTTTGCCGACTTCGTGAAGACGGTGTCGGGCAAAGCGTTCCGCCTCAAGGCGGCCAAGAACGAGTTCGTCAAGGCGAACCTCCGTCTGGTCGTCTCGATCGCGCGACGCTTCAACCACGGGCGCCTGCCGCTCGCCGACCTCATTCAGGAGGGGAACATCGGCCTCATGAAGGCGGTCGAGCGGTACGACTACCGCCGCGGATTCCGCTTCTCGACCTACGCTAGCTGGTGGATCCGTCACGCGATCAGCCGCGCGCTGGCCGACAAGGGACGCGCGGTACGGCTGCCGGTCCACATGATCGACGCCTACCACCGGATCGCCAAGTCCCAGCGCGAGCTGCAGTCGAAGCTCGAACGGGTGCCGACCACCCAGGAGATCGCGGCGGCGACCGGCATCGAGGCCGAGAAGCTGGAAAAGATGAAGACCTTCCTCTCGGAGACGCCGGTGTCGCTCGACCGCCCGATCTCCGACGAGGACGGCCGGCGCCTCATCGATGTGCTCGTCGACCCGAACGAAGGGCCGGCGGTGCCCGACCAGATGGCGTCGACGGAGACGCAGAGCGAGATGCTCAAGTTTCTATCCTCGCTCAAGCCGATCGAGGCCGACATTCTGCGCAAGCGCTTCGGCCTGGTGAACGACCGCGAGCGTACGCTCAAGGAGATCGGCGACGAGTACCGACTCTCGCGCGAGCGGGTGCGGCAGCTCCAGGAGCAGGCGCTGGTCAAGATGCGCCGCGCGATGGCCAAGCGCGAATCTGTTTGATTTCACGGGGGACGGCTCGCTGCCGCTCGCGTCCCCCGGGCCCCCCTCGCTCCGCGCGGCGAAGCCGCGCTGCGCTCGCCTCTCGCGTCGAGGGGTTCGTTCGGCTTCGCAGCTCGTTTGGTCCGATTTTGAACCTCGGCCGCGGCGGCTTGACTGAGGCGCAACATCTGTTGACCGCCCAGACGCCGGGGGCTATGGTCGGCTCCTTCTCTCGCGGAGGCGAACACACGATGAAGCGTGTCCTCGGTCTTGCCCTCTCCATGGCTGCGTTCGTCACGATTGCGGCGTGCACGCAAAGTGGCGGCCCGCTCAAAGTCGACACGATTGAACCGCCGCAGGGTACGACCGCGGGCGGCGAGGAGATCTCGATCAACGGCGGTGGCTTCGCCCCTGGCAAGACCCAGGCCGAGGTGAAGTTCGGGCACAAGAAGTCCGAGATCGTCACGATTGCCTCGACCACCAAGATCCGGGTCGTGACGCCTGCCAGCGAAAAGGGCCCCGTCGACGTGACCGTGATGTTCGACGACGGCAGCTACTTCAAGATCCCGAACGGCTTCCGCTACGTCGAGCCGGCCGCGCAGGACAACGCGCGCCAGGCCTTCTTCGGCGGCCAGAAGGCCGCCGCGGGCGGCAAGATCGAAGTCGAGAAGAAGCAGTAGGTCGGGGTCTTCGAGATCGGGGGGCGTCGCTCGCTGCGCTCGCTTTGGCCCCCCGCGCCCCCGCTCGCTCCGGGGTGGCAAAGCCGTTGTCTAGATCGGGGGGCGTCGCTCGCTGCGCTCGCTTTGGCCCCCCGCACCCCCGCTCGCTCCGGGGTGGCAAAGCCACCCTGCGCTCGCCGCTGGAGCCGACAGGGCCGCCACGGTCGTTAGCGATACTCGAGGCGGAACAGCTGCTGGCCCATCAGCATGAACGCGCCGGTGGGAACGGTGCGTTCGTGGCGGAGCCGCAGGAAGGTCCCGTTGGAGGATCCGAGGTCGGTCAGATAGACGTGCTCGTCGTGCAGTGAGATCCGCGAGTGCGTCCCCGAGACGTAGCCGTCCTCGGGAAACAGGATGTCGCCGCGCTCGCGCCCGAGGACGATCGACTCGCCGAACAGCGGGAAGGCCGACCCGTCGACGTCGCGGCCCACGATGACCGACAGCCGTCCCCAGAACCCGGGATTCGGCGTTCCCATGATCTCGGTCCCGTCCTCGAGCGGCTGCGGCGGGGAGATCACCTCGAACCGGAGCAGCTCCTGGCCGATCCGGAAGATGTCACCCGACTCGAGCGCCTCCTCGCCGTTGATCTTGAGAAACACCCCGTTGAGGCTCTGCTGGTCGCGGATGGTGACCCCGTCGGCCCCGACCGACAGCTCGGCGTGACGCGGTGACAGGTAGGCGTCGGCGTCGAACAGCGGCGCCTGTCCGCGGCCGATGATGTTCTCCCCGTCGTGCAGCGGATGGGCGCCCCCTTCCGAGCCGTCGGGCCGGATGAGGATGAGGCGGCCGCGCGGGATGGCGACCGGCTGCGCATTGGCCGAGCCGGCCATGAACATCGTGCGGGGACCGGTGGCGGCCCCCGGGCTCGACGGCTGACGGCCCATCCGTGTTCCGCAGGCGCCGCAAAAGGCGAAGCCAACCTGGACCATCCTGCCGCAGTTCGGGCAGGGGATCTCGTTTGTCCCGGCGGTGGGCGCGGCTGCGGGCGCCGGGCCGCCGGTCACGCGCATCGGGGCGGGGGTGGCGCCCGCCGGGACGCCAACTCCGCCGCCGTTGCTGGCCGAGCCGGACGTGACGCGCGGCGCCGGAGTGCCAGCCAGTGGGTTCGGCGGTAGCTGAAACGGGATAGGGGCCGGCATCTTGGGGGAATCGCCCCAGGGGATGCCACCCTTGGCCTTCGCGACCGCGGGCGACGAGGTGCGGAGCTCACCCGCGGCGGTGGCGCCCATCGGTGCGGGCGGGAGCACGGTGCGGTCGAGCGCGGGATCCCGGCTATCTACGGAAGGGGTGGGGGCAGGGGCGGGTGCCGGGGCCGCCGCCGGCTTCGCCAGCTCGCCGCCGCACCCGAGGCAAAACTTGTAGTGGTCCTGATTTTCTTTGCCGCAGCGGTTACAGGTAATCAAAAGGGACCCCCGGTAAGCCTATCGCAACTAACATGGCGGGCCGCCAGCGTCAATTCGGTCCCGCCGGCCGCGTGGGCGATTTTTCAGCCGGAAACCGGCCCTGCCACGCCGCGCCGGTTCAGCTGATCTCGACGCGCAGGAGCTGCTGGCCGAGGAAGACGTGGTCGCCGTGATCGAGCGCCAGCTCGTCGTTGATTCGGACGAAGGTCCCATTCTTCGATCCGAGATCGGTGAGGGTGATCTGACCGTCCGCGTTCATCGCGATCTGCGCGTGGCGGCCCGAGATGAACGGATCATCCAGGAAGTTGACGTCGTTCCCCTCGCGCCCGATCGAGATGGTGTCGTTCCGTGACCGGTAGATCATCCCGATCTCCCCGCCGCGGAGGCGCTGGATCAATTTCATTTTCGATGGCCGCTTGGGACTGGCGTAAAAGTAGGTCCCCTCGGCGTCGGGCTGCGGGCCGAGATCGGGCGGCGAAGGCTCGATCTGCAGGAGCTGCTCGCCGATCAGGAACAGGGCCCCCGGCACCAGGTCGACCGACGCCTTGATGCGGATGAAGACGCCGTTGACCGAGCCCTCGTCGACGACGTGCAGCTTCCCGTCGCGGTAGATGAAGCTCGCGTGGCGCGGCGACAGCAGCGAGTCGTCGGGGAACATGATCGCCCCCTCGACCCGGCCGGCCAGGTGCTCGTTGGCGTTCAGTAGGTAGGTGACGCCGTCGGTCCCTTCGCCCTTGATGACGGTCAGCTTGGCGCGCCCGGGCGCCTGCTGGGTCGCGCCGAAGAACATCGTCTTGGCCGCCGCGGGGGCGGCATCGATCTTGTTGCCGCAGCTCCCGCAGAATCGGTTGCCGTTCGGGACCTCGGCGCCGCAGGTCGGACAGAGCATCCCGGCATTTTCGGCCGGGCGGCCAGCAAGTCAAGCGGGGTCGGGCGGCGGTCAGCCGGGGCGGCGTTTTTGCCCCGCCTGGCGGGCCCGCGTGAGCGCGTCGGCCGCCGCCCCGCGCACCAGGGGATGGCGGTCACTCGCCGCGCGCTCGAGCGCCGGAAGCCCGGGGGTGCCCAGCACGGCCAATAGCTCGACCGCCGAGAGCCGGCAGCTCCAGGAAGCAGCGCTCTCCTCGGCGGCCAGTGGCGCGACCGCGGCGGCGATCGGCGCGGCGAGCGCCGGGTGGGCCTCGACCAGGATTCGGGCGGCGGTGGCGGCGGCGTCCGCCAGTCCGGGCGCGCCGTCGGCCACGGCCTCGGCGAGCCGCGCCGGGGTGAGCCGCTCGTCGTCGAGCTTGGCCAGCACGCGCAGTGCGGGGGCGCGCGTGCGTCGATCGGGGTCGTCGAGCGCCGCAGCGATCCGATCGCAGAGCGGCCAGGCGATCTCGCGGAGCGCGGCGGCCGCCCCGGCGGGCAGCGGCGAGCTTCCGGCGGGGGCCAGGGCGCCCAGGCCCGGCCCATCGGTCCGCGCGTCGAGCGCGTCGAGCGCCGCCCGCCGGGCCAGGCCGCCGCGCGCCAGCGCCTCGGCGAGGAGCGCGTCGATCTCGCCGGCGTGCGCGGCAATGAGCGGCGTCGGATCGCCCGCCGCCATCGGCAGCTCCACCAGAGCCGCCAGGATCTCCCGCACCGACAGCTCGGTGCCCGCGATCGATCGCCCCTCGTCGGGCAGGGGCCCGCCCGCCAGCCACACCGCCAGAGCTGCGCGCGGCAGATCGCCCCGGCCCAGCGCGAACTCGGCGGGCAAGAGCACCCGCGCCACCAGCGGCTCCCAGGCGTGGGGATCGCGTGTCCAGGCGAGCGCCACCAGGGCCGCTCGCGAGAGCTCCGCGTCGCCTCCGTCGGCGAGCACCACGAGCGCGCCGACCGCGCCGGGCCCGCCGGCGCGCCCGAGGGCCAGCGCCGCCGCGCGGCGTGTCTCCCCGGGCCGCGCCATGTCCGCGGCGATCCGGAGCAGCAGCGCCCGCGTCGGCGCGTCGGGGTGGCGGCCGAGCCCGAGGCAGGCGAGCGCGGCGATCTCGGGCCGCGGATCCTCGACCGCCCGCCACAGGATCGGGCGGACCCGGTTGTCGGCGATGCGTCCGAGCGCCCAGATCGCCGCCGCCCGCGTGGCCGGGGTTCCGGTCGCCGCGGCCGTCGCGAGCGCCGTGAGCCCGCGCGGATCCCCGAGGCGCCCGAGCGCCACGACGGCCGCCGCCCGCGCCTCCGCCGCCGGCAGCGCCGCGGCGAGCCGAGTTGCCGGTGGCCCGCGATCAGCGGCCGGGTCGCGTTGCACGAGGCGCGCGAGTGCCGGGGTAGCGTCGGCGCTGCCGAGAAGTCCCAGGAGCTCGATCGCCCGACGGTCGGGGAGATCGGCTCCGACGACCAGGTCGAGCAGCGGGCGCAGCGCGATCCGGGCCAGCCGCGCGCGGGCTGCGTCGGCCGCCGGATCGCGGTAGAGCTCGGGGAGCAGTCGACCGAGCACGTCGGTGAGTGCGCGGCGGCGAGCGGGGGTCTCCTCCTCGGTCCCCGAGCCGGGCCCCAGCACCTCGGCCAGATTGGTGAGTCGGCCGAGCGCCTCGTCCAGGTCGAGCGCGCGCCGGGTCGTGTCGGCGACCGAGGCGTCGTCCCGCGCGCTCGAGAGTGCCCTCTCGACAACGACCGCCGCTCCGGTCGCATCGCCCTGCCGCTCGAGGAGGCGGGCCAGCGCCAGCGCCGTCACCTCGGAGGGGTCGCGCGCAATCGCCTGGCGATAGGTGTCCGCGGCGCGCGCGTCGTCGCCCGCGCGCTCTCGAATCTCGGCGACGCGGGCCAGCTGCGCGGCGTCCGCCCCCTTCTCGGCCGCCTCCGCGCTGGCGAGCGCCCCGGCGCCATCGCCGCGGTCGAGCGCAATCTCCGCGATCTGCAGCTCGGCGTCGCGCGCCCGATCGGGCGCCAGGCGGCCGAGCTCGCCGAGTCGTGCCGCCGCTTCGTCGAGCTGACCGGTCTGTTTGAGGAGGCGAGCCAACGCGAACCCGGCCTCGACCGCCCCGTCGCGGGCCGGACCCGACGCCGCTCCCGCTCCGGCTGTCGCGAGCCCCCGCAACGTGGCGATTGCGCCGGCGGCGTCGCCCAGACGCTGCTCGGCCTCCGCGAGAAACATCGCGGCCTCGAGGTCGTCCGGGTGGGCGCGCGACTCGTCGCGCAGACGGTGGACCTCGTCGTCGAGCCGCCCGCGCCCCAGCCGCCCGAGCAGCGTCAGAAGCCGCAGCCGCGCCTCGCGCCGCAGGCCCGCTTCGTCGCGGCGCGCCGGCTGCGCCAGGTCGAGGACGCGCCGCCATTCGCTGGCGGCCTCGTCGAGCCTCCGCTGGCGTTCGTCGATCTGGGCGAGCAACCGGTGGGCGCGCGCCCCGGCGCGGTCGTCCGTCTCGGCACGGTGGGCCTCGCCGAGCGCGTCGTCGAAAAGCTCGTGGTCGTAGAGCAGCTCGCCGAGACGAAGGTGCCCCTCGGCCGGCGTCGCCGCGCGCTTGCGAAGCCTCGCCCAGGTGCGCTGGGCCAGGTCGCGGTGGCCGGCCTGGAACTCGGCCTCGCCGAGACCGACGACGGCGACCTCGCTCGCCGGGTCGACGCGCACGAGCCGGGTCCAGGCGGCGCGGGCGCGGGCGTCGTCGCCCCAGCGCGCTGCGGTTTCGGCCAGCGTCTGGAGGGCGGAGGGCTCGCGCGAGAAGCGGGCCAGCGCGCGGTCGAAGGCAGCGCCCGCCGCTGCCCGGTCCCCCCGCCTCTGCTCCCGCTCGGCGAGACCGACGGCAAAGCCGATGTCGGACGGGTTCTCCCGTGCGAGCTCGGCGGCCGCCCCCACCGCGTCGGCGTCGCGGCCGAGGCGATCGTCGAGGACCAGCAGCCGGCGGCCGATCTCGGCGTCGCGCGGCGCGAGCCGGCGGGCCGTTTGCGCGGCGGCGAGCGCGCCCTCCAGATCGCCGAGCTCCTCGCGAATTTGACCGAGGAGGTCCCATTCGATCGGACCCGGCGCGCGGGCGAGCTCGTCGGCGAGCGCGCCGAGCGTGCCGCGTGCCCGGGCCACCTCGCGCGCCGAGGCCCACGCGGCCCGCCGGCTCTCGGTCGCGGAGGCGGGGATCCGGGCCAGCAACGCCCGCACGGTTTCGGCGGCGCGGGCGGCATCGTCGGCGGCGTGATCGGCGAGACGCAAGCGAACGGCGCGGAGAGAGAGCGCGAGCTTCGCGAGCGGCTCGTGCGGCTGCAGCCGCTGCTCGAGGACCGCGGCGGCCTCGGCGGGACGCCCGGCCTCGGCGAGCACGTCAGAAAGTCGTTCGGCCTCGCGATCGTCGTCGGGCGCGAGCCGGACGAGCTCGCGCCGGAGCGCGATCGCGCGCTCCAGATCGGCGTCGTGTGGCTCGGCCGGCAGGAGCTGCAGCGCCGCCTCGATCAGGCGCCGCCGCGCCACGGGTCGCGACTCGCGCGCGATGGCCGCGTCGTACGCCGCGGGCGCGTCGGGCGAGGCCGTCGCTGCCAGTGCTCGCGCACGTCCGGCCAGCGCGGCCGGGGCGCCTGGCGCGCGCCGGAGGGCATCGCCGAAGGCCGCCGCCGCGGCTCGGGCGTCGCCGAGCGCCAGCAGAACCTGCGCGTACGCCGCGATCGGGCCATAGCCCGTCGCGCCGGCGGCGCGCGCGCCAAAATGAGCCCGCAGCTCGCCGGCACCGTGCCGCCCGGCCAACCGGACCAGCCGTCGCGCCAGCGCCTCGTCGTCAGGTCGATCGAGCAACGCCTTCTCGGCGCGGTCGACGAGAGCGCGCGAGCCGTCCCGATGAACCTGCCAGTCAGCCCGCGCCGGCCCGGCCGCCGCCATCAAAACGGCCGCAAGGATCAGGCGGCGCACCCCTCAATCCTAGCATCGGCCGCGGAGGTGACGCCGCCGGGCCAGTCGGGTGAGCGGAAAGAAGAGAGATCGCCGGAGCGGAGGTGGGCTTGGCCCACCGAAGACAGCAAAAAAAACTGCCTCCGGCGCCGCACCATTGCAGAACCGGAGGCAGACCGAGGAGGAAGGAAGAAGCTAAGCGAAGCGGCTGGCGACGATGGGTGGACGGGAGAACAACCGGGCGAGGCGCTCGCGTCGTTCGCGGACGTAGTCGCGAATGAGGCGTTCGTGTTTGCGCGCCATCGAGACGAAGCGGAGGCCGGAGATCTGGTGGTCGAAGTTGACCGATTCGAACCGAGGCTGGGCGGCGGCCCAGATCGTCTCGTTCGTTCCCGGCAGCTCGACCTCCAGCGTGACGACGTCGACCGAGGGGACGGCCCGCTGGGGCAGCTTGAGAAGCGCCAGCCCGGTCTCGCTGACGTCGCGGACGATGGCCTGGCAGGGATGGTCGCCGACGTACTCGTTCAGGAAGACCCGCATCCGGAGGCGCGGCGAGAGGCGGCGATTGTCGGGGGCGAGTGAGAGAATGTCGTACATGTAGGATACGATAAACCCAAAACGTCGCCTGTCAAAAAACCGGCAAACTGACGTCGCCTGGCGGCCCGAAAATCGGCTTCAGAAGATCGGCTTCAGGAGATCGGCTTCAGCGGTCGCGGCGGGATTGCAGGAAACTGCGCACCGACTCGCGCACCGACGCCGGGATCTCGGTCGCCAGCGCGTCGCGCGTCAGCTCCGGCGTCCTGCGGTACGTCTCGAAGAAGGTCACGCAGTCGGAGCACTGTCCCAGATGCCGACGGAAACTGACCTGCTCATCGTCGGGCAACGCGCCCTCGATGTAGTCCATACAGAACTCGATCAGCTCCTGACAGTTCATCGCAGCCCTGATCTCGGCATACAGCGCCCGGCGCCTCTCATCTAACTATTCGATGGCCCCCTCGGCCCCCGGTTTCGTTGAATCATACCCCAACAGGGTCGTTTCGCGCGCAACCGCCCGATGGTCAGGTCGATAACTTAGCCGTGCAGGTAAGTGAGACGACCACCGTCGGCGCGGTTTCCCCCGCCCGCAAGGATGAGGCGGCCGGCCTGCGAGGCGACGGCTCCGTGCGGCAGCAAGCTCGCCCTGGTCCCCATCCCAGGTTCCGGGATGCGCTCAGGCGCAGCGCGGGCGAAGAGCTCGGGTCGGAGGTTGTCGGTCTCCTCGGCTCGGGCGCAAACGCCCAACCGCCCGCCGCGATCCGGGTCGCGCCGCCCCCGGCGAGGACCGCTGCGGCGCCCGTGGGCCGGGTCGATCGGGTTCTCGTCGGCACCGTCGGCGGGGACGCCGAGGCGCGCATTCGCATCGGCACGGGCGTCTTGGCCGGTGCCGAGATCCGTCTGACCTCGGTCGCGGGGTCGCCCGCGGTCACCGCGCAGCTCTTGACACCAGGTGCGGGTTCGCGGCAGACGCTTTCCGTGGCGATGGAAGAGATTCGGCTGCGGTTGCGCGACAAGGGAATCGCGCTCACCTCGTCCGTCGCGCGCGGTCGGCCGGCGGATGATCCGCGCCACGGCGGCGAGAGTGAACGAGACGCGGGCGCGGGCGCGGGCCTGGGTGATCGATGGCCGGCCGGGCGGTGAAGGCGGCGCCCTTCGATCTCCGATCCTGCCCGCCGGTGCAGGAGTCGGAGGCGCGGGCAACGCGCGCGCTCGCCGAGACCTGGGCCTCGCTTCCCCGATCCTGGCAGGTCGATCTTCCACCGTTCGGTGCTGTCGCGGTCGCCGTGGTGGGAATCGATTCGGTGGCCCGCCCGCGCGATGCGATTACGCTCGGCCTTTGCAAGGGGCGGGCGCGCGGGCGCCTCTCGCTCCCGCAGCCGCTGGCGGCGCGTCTGTGCGACGTGGCGCTCGGTGGGCGGGGAACGTTCGTGGCCGCCCGCCCACTCGGACCGGCGGAGCGGGGCCTGCTCGTGGCGCTGCTCGGGCCCGCGCTCGATCCGATTGAATGGTCGCTCGACCTCGAGCCACCGCCGGCGGCGACGGAACCGTCGATGGCCGTGTCGATGGCGGTGAAGATCGAGGGGGCGTTCGGCCCGGGCGTTTTCTGGCTGGATCTCCCCGCCGGGCACCGCGGCGCGACGTCGGCTTGGCGGCAGCGTGCGGCCGGTCTGCCGATCGAGGCCCGGCTCGAGATCGCCGCCACCACGTTGGCCGCGTCGGAGCTGGCCAGGCTTTCGCCCGGGGACGCGCTGGTGTTCGACGGTACGGGCGCGGCGGCGTTCGCCGCCGGGGCCTCCTTTACCGCTCGGCTGGCGATCGGCGCGCACGGCGCTGCGGCGCGCATCGATCCGGGCGGAGGCGTCACGCTGGTGGGCGATTTTCAATTGACCGGGGCGGCAGGCGGGCGGAAGGTCGGCGTCGCCAAGGAGGGAACGATGGACGTGTCGGGGCCAACGGAGAAGGCGACCGCGGCGCTCGCGGCCGCGCCGATCGAGATCACCGCAGAGCTCGCGCGGCTCACGCTGCGCGGAGAGGAGCTGCTCGGCCTCGTGCCCGGCGTGGTGCTGACGGTGCCGGCCGATCGCCGGGGCGCGATCGTTCTGCGCGCGGGTGGCGAGCTCTGGGCCGAGGGAGAGCTGGTCGACGTCGAGGGGGAGCTCGGCGTCCGGGTGACCCGGCTCTTACGTCCCTGAGGCGATCGTCTCTTCGACGACCTCGGCCAGCGCGGCGGCCGTCGCCGACCAGCGGGGCGCGCCATCCATCAGCGACTTGACCAGCGGCGCCCAGACGTCGCCGTCGGCGCGCAGGGTGAGCGCGCGCCGGACGCCACTCTCGATCTCGAACGGCGTGTCGGCGCTGTAGAGGATCGCCTGGCCGGTGCGCGACGCCGGATCGTAGTCGACGAGGTAGTCGTGGTTGGCGCCCACGTCGGGGACGATCGGGAGGGTGCCGTAGAGCAGCGCCAGGCCGGCCGATCGCCCGATGCGATCGTGGTCGTCGCCGAGGAGGATGGCATCCGCGGCGCCGCGCGCGAAGCGTTCATCGGCCGGCTCCGCGGTCGGCAGCACCGCGACCCGGCCGGGCTGGCGCAGCGCCAGGTGCCGCGCCCGGTCGATCGCTTCGGGCTCGCCGCGCGGCACGATCACGGTCACGACGTCGAACGGGGCGAGCCGCTCGATCGCCGCCAGAATGGCGTCGGTCCCCGCCTCGCGTCCGAGCAGCCCCGTGGTGAGCAGCAGCGTCCGCGGTCCGACCGCCAGCGAGCAGCGCCGGGCGAGCGCGCGCCGGCATTCCGCCTTGTGCGAGAGCGTCGCGGCGGAGAAGGGCGCCGGCAGCGCCAAATCGGTCGCCGGATCGTTGGGCGCATCGTCGCAGCCGAAACGCACACTGATGATCGGCTCGTCCGAGGGGCGCGAGGCGAGCCCGGGGTCGGACTCCGTCGCCCGCGCCGCGCTCGGGCTGGGGGCGATGATCGCGTTGGCCCCCAGGCAGCCGAGAGCCACCAGGGAGTGCGACGCGGAATCGTCTCCCAGCAGCAAGGGCCCGAGCAGCTCGGTCTCTTCGGGGGCGAGCGGTGCGCCGGTACGGCCGGTCGGCAGCACGAACAACCTGGTCGCCGCCGAGGTGGCGGAGAGCGCCGCCGCCGCCGACTCGCCCCAGCCGATGGCCACCTCGGGCGAGACCAGCTTGTCGGCCGCCAGCGACCGCGTGGCGCTGGCCAGGATCGCCGCCGCCTCGGCGCGGGCAGGAAGGGTGGGGCCGGCCAGCACCAGGAGGTGCGCCTCGCTGAGCGCCGAGCGCCCCTCGAACAGCACCAGCTCCCGCGTCTGCCCGCCCACGGTCGCAGACACGGTGCGGAGGCGACGCGCGAGGCCCGGAACACGGCCAGCCGCCTCGACCGTGCCGAGCGTCAGGACCGTCGCCCGGTGACCCAGCGCCGCGAGCGCGCGGCTGAGCCCGCTCGCGCCCACCGCCGAAACCCCCTCTCCGAGCGGCGCCACCGCGTCGGCTATCAGCAGAAAATCTCGTCCTGCCAAAAAACTACTCGGTCGCGCCCCGCTCGTCCTCTTCGCCCGGGAACTCGTTCACGGACGGGTACTTCATGATCTCCTTGCGGGAGATCTTCCAGGCTTTCTGAACAATCCACGACAGCGACCGGTCTTGCCGGGTGGCCTCGTCCTGGATCTCTTTCAGCATCTCTTCCGGGAAGTACAGGCTCTGCTTGCGCTTGTCGGAACCGCCCATGGTGGTGACGAAGCCTCCGAACAGGGGTGAGGTGGCTAATGCGGCGACGTAAAAACCGGGATATGAATAGCCGGAGTGGGTGAGTGTAAGTGGGCGTACCCGCAGGTGTCAAGCCCAGGAGATCGTCCCAGGTATCGGCTTGACGATTGTAGGGAGGCAGACTATCCTATCGGGCCATTTCGGCGCCCTCTACAACCATCGATCAACCCACGTTTGGGGCGCGGGGACGGAGCGTTTTCATGGAAGGGACCGGGCTGAAGAAGAAGGACCTCAAGCGGTTTCGCGACATCCTGCTCGCCAAGAAGAAAGAAATTCTCAGAAACGCGCAGCGGACGCTGAACGAGGACATGACCCTCGACGCGGACGACCTCCCGGACGAGATGGACCTGGCGTCGTCCGAGTACCTGCACTCCTTCACGTTCCGGCTCCGGGGCCGGGAGAAGGTGTTCCTGCAGAAGATCGACCACGCCCTCGAGAAGATCAAGGCGGGGAGCTTCGGGGTTTGCGAGCAGTGTGGCGAGCCGATCTCCATCAAACGGCTGGAGGCGCGTCTGGAAACGACGCTCTGCATCCGCTGCAAAGAGGATCAGGAGCGGATCGAAAAGGCGTACGGGTAGTCCCCGGCCGACTGTTCGTGAGCATGCGCCGGGCGGTCCTTTGGGCGCTGGCCCTGGCCGGCACGATCGGGTGCGCCGGCCCGTTGGCGATGGACTTCTCCAGCGCGTCGCTCGGGACGAGCGGCGACGGGACGCTCCGACACCCGGCGCTCCTGCCTTTCGAGGGCGACGGGTACGCCGTGCCGCTGCCGTGGCGCGCGCGCCACGCCAACTACGGCTCGGAGGCGCTGGTCGGCGCGGTGGCGCGCGCGGCGCGGGCCGTCGAGCGCGAGGCGCCCGGCGGCGCTGCGGCGGTCGGCGATCTCTCGCGTGAGTCCGGCGGCCAGTCGGTCCAGCACCGCTCGCACCAGGACGGGCGCGACGTCGACATCTTCTATTACGCGGTCGACGCCGCCGGTCATCCGGCCCGACTGACGGACGCCATGCTGCACTTCGGACCTGACGGGCGCGCGGTGCGCTGGTCGCCGCCGCAGGGGACGCGCCCGCCTCCGCGGCCGGTGCCGCCCGTCCGGTTCGACGCGCGCCGGAACTGGGCGTTCGTCCGGGCGCTCCTGACCGATCCCGATGCCGAGGTTCAGTGGATCTTCATGCAGCGGAGCCTGGGGGCGTCGCTCCTGCGCGAGGCCGCGGCGGCGGGCGACGATCCGGCGCTCTTGGCGCGGGCCGCCTACATCATCCACGAGCCGGGCGACTCGGAGCCGCACGACGACCACATGCACGTGCGGCTCTACTGCGATCCCGGCGACCGACGGCTCGGCTGCGCCGATCGCGGGCCGGTCCGCTGGTGGAAGAAGATGTGGAAGTACATGGAGGCTCCCTACGGCCGCGCGCCGGTCGACGCGCTCGGCAGCGATGGACTGGCGGCGCTCGGGCGCCTCATTCGCGAGGAGCTGCCGCCGCTCTTCGGCGGCGGGAAGCTGACGAGCTAGACCGCTCTCAATGACCGGTGAGCCACCGCAGTGCAGGCGAGCGCAGCGCGGCTTTGCCGCGCGGAGCGAGGGGGACCGGGGGCCGCGAGCGGCAGCGAGTCGGCCCCGTGAAACCAACCGTCAGAGGCCGCCGTCGGGGTGGTCGTGCTTGTCCTCGGGACGGACGGGGGCCTCGAGATCGAGGCGGCCGATCACCCAGTCGAGCGCGCCGCTGGCGGCGGCGAAATCGGCCAGGGGCGCGGTCAGCGTCAGCACGATCGCCTGGCGCGCAGGCGGGTTCCCTTCGATGGCGCGGACCAGGTAGAGTTGGCGGAGGGCCTGGTTGCGGCGCGGGATGCGGGCGTCGAGCAGAACGCCGCCGCGCGGGCCGACGCCGACGGCGGTCACCTCTATCCCCTGGGCGCCAAGGCCGGGACGGCTCTCGGCGGCCAGCGCGGCGGCGTCGTGCGCGGTGACGGCAGCGTCGACGGCGAGCGAGACGCGGCTTCCCCCCGGGTGCACGAACAGGCAGAGCACGTTCGCGTAACCGGTGTGCGCCGAGAGGGTCCATCCGGGCGGGGCCTCGATTCCGACACCGGCGCGCGCGCTGTAAAAGCGCCGCTCGTTGTTGGCGCTCGCGGCGTCGGCGAAAGGGGCGAGACCAGCGAGGGTGGTGCTCGCCAGCAACAGGGCGCCGGTGGCGGCGGTGCGGAGGGCCTTCATCTGTCGGGCAGTATAGAGCGGTCGCGGCAGTGGGAGAGAGGGTCCTAAGAGCCGCGCCCGACGGTGATCGAAGCGTCGGTGGAGGCGGAGATGGGCGACGCACTGAACAAGTTCACAGTCATTTTTCTATTGAGGAGATTCTATTCAATAGATTACCTTGAACACCCTACAATGAAGCGAACGCTACCGTCGACCGCTCCCGCCGCCCGCGGACTGCTCGACGAGCGGGAGATCGAAGAGATCGAGCGGACCTGGCCGAACGGCCTCACCTCGCGCCAGATCGTCGACGTCTTCGAGACCCGCGGAATTCGCTTCTCAGAGGCGACGCTGCGCAAGTACGTGCAGCTCGGTCTGCTGCCCCGGTCGGTGCGGGTGGGACGCAAGGGGAAGCACCGCGGGTCGTGCGGGCTCTACCCGTCGCACGTCGTCCGGCGCGTGAATGTGGTCAAGGGGATGATGGCCTCCGATCGGACCATCGAGGAGATCCAGCGCTCGTTCGCGCGCTTCAAGGACGAGATCGAGACGGTGGAGAACGACCTCCGCGACCTCATCGCCGGGTTCGAGCGCGAGGCCAAGGCGCCCGCCGTCGTCGATCCCGACGGCCGCCGCGAGCTCGAGCGCGAGATCGTCGAGGCCAAGCGCGCCGCCGGTGATCTGGTCCGCAGGATCAGCAGCCTCGAACGAAGAATTTCGGCACAAGCCGCCGAGTCGCCCACGGGCGGAGCGACGGCCGCCGGGAGCGACCTCTATTGACCCGTGGCCAGGCCGACCGACCGAGGAGGAGCCCATGGATGAATTGGACGACAGCGACGATCTGAATCCACAGAGCGCAGGTGCTTACGAAGACGAGGACGCGCCGCAACCAGAAGTGGCACGGATTCGCCGCAAGGTGCACTCCGCCGGCCGCGACGGCCGCGTGCGCTCGAAGACGATCGCGCCCAAGCGGCTGACGCGCGACGAGCGCCGGCTCTCGGAGCTCCTGGTCTATCCCGACGACGTCGATCGGCCGGCGACGCGCGAGCACTGCAGCCAGATGGCGCGCCCCTGCCCGTTCGTCTCCTGCTCGCACCACCTCTATCTCGACGTGAATCCGGAGACGGGCGCCATCAAGCTGAACTTCCCCCACCTCGAAGTCTGGGAGATGGCGGAGACCTGCTCGCTCGACGTCGCGGACCGCGGCGGCATCACGCTCGAGGAGGTCGGCGCCATTTTGAACCTGACCCGCGAGCGCATCCGGCAGGTCGAGGTGCGCGGCCTCTGCAAGATCAAGAACGACGACACCGGCGGCGAGCTCGGCATCCCGCCCGAGCGCGGTTACTAGACGCGCGGGATCGCATAGGCGGAGGGATCCGGTCGACGACGCGACGGAAATCCCGGATACTTCCGCCCCGTGGAGCTGCGCGCGCTCACCTTCCTCGACGTCCTTCAGCCGCAGCTCGCCGGTTTTTTGCAGACCGTCTCCCAGGGCCTCTTGCCGCTCGACGGCCAGGCCGCTCTGGTCGTCGAGATCGCGCCCGGGATCGCCATCAATGCGCTCACCGACGT
Source organism: uncultured Pseudomonadota bacterium (assembly GCA_963725905.1). Taxonomy (GTDB): domain Bacteria; phylum Myxococcota_A; class Polyangia; order Fen-1088; family Fen-1088; genus JADGRB01. Next base: position 583,567 of record CAVSAG010000001.1, read on the forward strand.
GGCGCTCAAGCAGGCGCAGGTGACGCCCGGGATGCAGATCGTGGAACGGGCGTACGGTCTGCTCGAGCTGCACGCCTTCGATCAGGGCGCGGTGCGGGCGGCCGCCGCCGCGATCCTGGGCAAGCTCGGACTCGCCGAGAGCGACCGGCTGGCGCCGCGGGTGCTTTCGCGGGAAATCATCACTGGCATCGACGGCCACCAGTCGGCCATGATCAACCGCATGCGACACGGCGAGATGCTGCAGGGCGGACAGACGCTCTACACGTTGGAGGTACAACCGGCCGGCTACGCGGCGTTCGCCGCCAACGAGGCGGAGAAGCGCGCGGAGATCGGCGTGCTGGAGGTGGTCACCTTCGGCGCCGTCGGGCGCGTCTGGCTGGGTGGACGCGAGGAGGAGATCCGGCAGGCGGCCGCGGCCATCGATGGCGCGCTTGCCTCGCTCCCCGGCCGCGTGGTGGAGCCGCGGCGATGAGCGCAGGCGCTGGAACGGGCGTTGTGGCCACCTCGCCGCTCGACGGGATCGACGCGGCGCTGGCGGAGCGCCTGCTGGCGGCGGCGCTTGGCTCGGGGGGCGACTACGCCGACCTCTACTTCGAGCACCGCTCGGGCGCCGACTTCGTTCTCGAGGACGGGCGGGTGCGCACCGTCGGGCGTGGCGTGACGCTGGGCCTCGGCGTGCGTGTGCTGCGCGGCGACGCCACCGGCTACGCTTACACCGAGGAGCTGGCCGAGGACCGCATGCTCGAGGCGGCGCGCACGGCGGCGCAGATCGCCTCCAGCGGCGCGGCGCCGGGACCTGTCGGCGTGCGGCCGGTGGCGCTCGCCGATCGCTATCCGGTCCGCGAGCCGGGCGACGCGCGCTCGGGCGTCGACAAGATCGAGCTGCTCCGCCGCGCCGACGCGGCCGCGCACGCCTTCGATCCGCGGGTGGTGCGGGTCGAGGCGTCACTGGCCGAGGAGCAGCGCGACGTGCTGGTGGTGACCTCCGACGGACACCTGGCGCGCGACAGCCAGCCGATGATCCGCTTCGGCGTCAGCGCGGTCGCCGAGGAGGGCGAGGGGGCCGGCAAGCAGCGGCAGGTCGGGCGCTCGGGCGGCGCCGGGCGGTACGGCTTCGAGATCTTCGCGCGCCCGGGGCAGAGCCCCGAGGAGCACGGGCGGGAGGCGGCGCGGCTGGCGATCGGGATGCTCCACGCGGTCGACGCGCCGGCTGGCCCGATGGAGGTGGTCTTGGGCCCCGGTGAGTCGGGGATCCTGCTGCACGAGGCGGTGGGGCACGGTCTCGAGGCCGACTTCAATCGCAAGCGGACCTCGAACTACGCCGACCAGATCGGGAAAAACGTCGCCTCTCCGCTCTGCACCGTGATCGACGACGGCACCGTCGACAATGCGCGCGGGACAATCAACGTCGACGACGAAGGGAACCCGGGGCGGCGGAACGTGCTCATCGAGAACGGCGTGCTGGTCGGCTACATGCAGGATCGCCTGTCGTCGAAGCACTTCGGGACGGCGCCCTCGGGGAACGGGCGGCGCCAGAGCTTCCGCCACGAGCCGCTCCCGCGCATGACCAACACCTTCATGGCCCCTGGCCAGGACGACCCGGAGGAGATCGTCAAGTCGGTCAAGCGCGGCGTCTACGCCAAGCGGTTCGCGGGCGGGCAGGTGAACATCTCGAACGGCGACTTCGTCTTTGCGCTCACCGAGAGCTATCTGATCGAGGACGGCAAGCTGACCGCGCCGCTCAAGGGGACCAACCTGATCGGCAACGGGCCGGACGTGCTGCGCAAGGTGACGATGCTGGGCGGCGACTTTGAGCTCTCGCAGGGGACCTGGACCTGCGGCAAGGACGGGCAGTCGGTGCCAGTGGGGATCGGGACGCCGACCATGAAGATCGCGGAGATCACCGTCGGCGGGACCAAGACGCGATGAGGTCGCGATGAGCGCGGCGCGCGTGGAGGGGGCCGGACGACGGCTGCCCGATCCGAAGACCTGCCAGCGACTCGCGGAGCAGATGCTGGCGCTGACGCTCAAGGCCGGCGCTTCGGGCGCGGAGGTGCTGGTTCGCGACGGCACCGAGCTGGAGGTCAAGGTCCGGCTCGGCGAAACGGAGCTGATCAAAGAGGCGGGGAGCCGCGCGCTCGGGCTGCGGGTGCTCAAGGACGGGCGCTCGGCGGTCACCTACACCTCGGATTTCTTGCCCGCAGCGATGGAGCGGTTCGCGCGGGAGAGCGTCGAGCTGGCGTCGCTGTCGGAGCCCGATCCGGCGGGCGAGCTGCCGGCCAAGGAAGAGATGGCCCGCGAGGTTCCCGAGCTCGATCTGTGGGACGAGGCCGTGCTCTCGCTCGACGTGGCCGAGGGGCTGCGGCGGGCCCGCGCCGGCGAGGCGGCCGCGCTCAAGCTCGACAAGCGGATCACCAACTCGGACGGTGCCGTCTTCGGGCGCACGGTCGGGGCGTCGGCGTTCGCCACCTCGGCGGGTTTTTCCGGCTCCGCGCGCGGGACGCACGCCTCGTTCGCGGTCGAGCCGATGTGCGACGACGCCGAGGGCAAGAAGCGCAACGGCGTCTACTGGAGCGCCTCGCGCTTCGCGAGCGGTCTCGGCGATCCGGAGGCGATCGGGCTCGAGGCGGCGCGCCGGACGATCGCAAAATTGGGCGCGCGCAAGATCCCGACCGGCGCGGCGCCGGTGATCTTCTCCCCCGAGGCGGGGCGGGGGCTCGTCGGCCAGCTCGCCGGCGTCCTCTCCGGCGGCGCGCTCTGGCGCCGCAGCACCTACCTGGCCGGTCGTGAAGGGACGGCGGTCGCTTCGCCGCTCGTCGAGCTGGTCGACGATCCGCTGATCCGGCGCGGCCCCGGCTCGCGCGCCTACGACGGCGAGGGGCTGCCGAGCCGCACCAACGTGCTCATCTCCGGCGGTCTCCTGAGGACCTTCCTCTGCGACGTCTATGCCGCGCGTAAGCTCGGGCGGCGCTCGACCGGGTCGGCGACCCGCGCCATCGGCGGCGGCCCGCACGTTGGTGTCTCCAACCTGATCCTGCGCGCCGGCCGCACGCCCGCCGCCGAGATCGAACGACTCGAGCGCGGTCTCTACGTGACCGAGCTGATGGGCTTCGGCTTCAACGGCGCCACCGGCGACTACTCGCAGGGGGCGGGCGGCTTCTGGATCGAGCGCGGCGAACGCGCCTTTCCGGTCACCGAGATCACCGTCTCGCTCGGCTTCGACGATCTGTGGAAGCGGGTCGACGCCGTCGGCGACGATCTCGACACCCGCTCGTCGGTGCAGTGCCCGACCTTCCGCGTGTCGGAGATGATGATCGCCGGCAGCTGAGTCGACGGTCGTCGCTCAGACGTCGGTCATGCGCACGAGCGGCGTCAGCGTCTCGATGACGAACGGGTGCAGCGGGCCGTTCGAGGCCACGATGCCGCGCCGGTTGTAGAGATCCTCGCGGTCGTAGACCAGCGGGTTGCCGTCGACGTCGGTCATCTTGCCGCCGGCGGCGGTGAGGACCGCCTCCGGGCCGCAGGTGTCCCAGATCTTGGTGCGGCCGCCGGTGTAGACGTAGAGATCGCGCTTGGCCTCGGTGACGAGGCCGATCTTGAGGCCGACGCTGCCGACGTTGATCTCGTCCTCGATCTGCAGCGCCTTCTTGATCTTGTCGATCCGCTGCGTCCGGTGCGTCTTGGAGGCGACCAGCCGGATGCCGGGGGCGCGCTCGATCGTCGAGGTGTGCAGCGGCGTGCGGGCGCCCGCGGCGTCCTCCACCCAGGCGCCGGCCCCGACCACCCCGGCGAAGACCTTCTCGGACAGCGGGTGCGCGACCGCGCCCACGATCGGGCGCCCGTCGATGGCGAGGCCGATCATCACCACGAAGCCGGTGTCGCCCAGGATGAAGTCGCTGGTGCCGTCGATCGGGTCGACCATCCAGATGCGCGAACGCCCGATGCGCGCGCCGCTGTCGGGGATCTCCTCCGACAGGATGGTGTCCTTGGGGAAGGCCGCGGCGAGGCGCTCGACGATGAGCGCGTTGGCGGCCCGGTCGGCCTCGGTGACCGGTTCGTTGCCGGCCTTGGCCTCGATGACCATCTTCTTGCGGTGATAGCCGCGCACCAGCACCGCGGCTTCGCGCGCGATCTTCGCCGCCGTCTCGAGCTCGCGCGCGTAGGTACCGTCGCTCATCGGGCGCCGCTCCGGGCCAGATCGCGCGCCAGCGCGCCGCGCCCGGCCAGCAGCACCACGCCGGCCAGCACCGGCAGCGTCACCGTGACCAGGACCGGCAGCGCCAGTCCCGTCCGATCGGAGGCGACGCCGATGAGGTAGGGCGAGCTGGCGTCGCCGAGCAGGTGAATGGCCATGGTGTTGATGGCAAAGCCCCAGCCGCGGAGCTGGGCTGGCAGCACGTTGGCCATCGCCGCGTTGAGCGGTCCGGTCGTAAGGAACATCAGGGTGAGCGCGACGAACATCGAGGGCCAGAAGATAGCAGGTGCAGGGACGGTGACCGCCACGACGGCGAACGGCACCGCTAGGACGAGCGACACCCCCGAAAGAAGGAAATGCCCCGCCGGCCGCGCGGCCGCCATTCGATCGCCGAGCCGCCCCCCGATCAGCGTCCCGACCAGGCCGGCCGCCGCCAGCACGCCGCCGAAGCTGAGATCGGCCGAGGCGAGCGGCAGGTGGCGCACACGCACGAAATAGGTCGGCATCCAGGTCGCCAGGCCCCCCACGACGAAGGTGTAGATGATCTGGCCCGCGGTGTTGAAGACGAAGCTCGGGATCCGCTTGAGCGCGCCCAGCGACGGTGGCGCCGGCGGCGCGGCGGCGCCGTCCATCGCGCCGCGCGGCGGATCGCGCAGGAAGAGCAACGTGATGGCCAGCGCAGCGCCCGGCGCCCCCGCCAGGAAAAACGCCCAGCGCCAGCCGAAACGCGCGTTGATCGCGCCACCGAGCACGAACCCCAGCGCGGAGCCGACCGGGATCGCCGCGTAGAAGGTGGCCAGCGCCCGCCCGCGGCGCGCCGGCGGGTAGTAGTCGGACACCAGCGACGGGGTGATGACGACGTAGCTCGCCTCGCCGACGCCCGTCAGCGCGCGCGCCAGGGCCAGCACTGCGAAGGTCGCCGCCAACCCCGAGCCGAAGGTCGCAGCGCTCCAGACAAAGACGCCCAGGGCGGCCAGCTGGAAGCGCGGCCTCCGATCGGCCAGCCACCCGGCTCCCGGCGACACCACCGAAAACGTCAGGATGAACAGCGTGGAAAGCGAGCCGGCCTGCGAATCCGAGAGGTGCAGCTCCGCGATGATCGCCGGCATGACCGCCGCCGGGATGAACCGGTCGACGTAGTTGAGGAAGTTCAGCCCCGTCAGGATGCCGAGCGCGGCGCGCGGAGAGGGGAGAATCCGGCGGGGCATCTCGGCCATCCGTACCACGTCGCCGGGACGTGGTGTAGATTCCCCGCCATGCCAAACCTGAACGATATTTTGTTGGTACCGGGCAACCGCCCGAAGGTGGTCGCCGACTGCACGAAGCTGATCGAGGAAGAGGTCGACTCGAAGGGGGGCCTCACCGGGCTGGCGGTCAAGGCCGCGTTCGCCGTCGTCAAGGCGGTCAAGCCGGGCTTCGTCAACGAGGCGGTCGATCACATGCTCGACGACTTCGTGAAGCGGCTCGAGCCGTTCTGGGCCGACGCGCAGGCGAAGAACGAGCCGATCGGCGCGCTGCTCAGCGCGCGCGCGCCTCAGGTCTCCGACGCGCTGCTCGCCATCAGCGACGAGCGCGCCGCCAGGTCGACCAACAACACGCTCAAGAAGGCCTACGAGAGGCTGCGCCCGACGGGCAAGAAGCACGTCGAGGCGGCCGTGCCGCGCATCGGCCGCCTCATCGCCAAGTACGCGAGCGCCGCGCCCGCGTAGCCGTAGCTACTGGTTGCTCTTCGTGACGGTCGGGCAACCCCCGATCCGGGTCGGCGCCACGGCCACGTCGTCGTACCACATGTGTCGCGCGGGACCCGCGAACTGCTGGAAGCCGAACGTGAAGTAGGTGAACGCCAAGGTTGCCGTCGGATAGCTCGTGGCGTTTATGAGCTGCACGTTGTTGATGTAGAGCTGCTGCGCGCGGTTGGTGCCATCGAAGGAGATCTCGACGCACTCCCACGTCATCGCCGGCAGCGTGTAGGGGTTCGGTCCGCCCGAGGGGCGTCCATAACCGCTGGGCCACTGGTCGGAGTCCATATAGTTGAAGGCGATTCCGACATCCTCGGCGAACTGGAGCTTCGGGTCGTTGGGCCCGTCCCCCACCGACGCTGCCGCGAAGGCATTGTGCGGGTTGTTCGTCGCGTAACCCATAGGCTGGTCGCTCTCTACCCAGAACCGGACCCAGAAGGCGCCTGCCGTCGCCGGGACAGCCAGCATCTTGTATGCGCTCGACGTGACGCCGCTGTCGCTCGCGGACTTCACAAGCAGCGACGAGCTGCCGGAGTGGTGCTGGGTCGCGTCGATAGCGAAGTCCTGGCTCCAGTCGCTCGGGCCCGCGTTCACCATGTAGATTGCCCCGGACGGCAGGCCCGCCGTCTCGAAGCCGGAGCAGAAAGTGGCGTTGCTGGGGCAGCCGGTGGTGCCGCCGGTGCTGCTCGCGCCGGCCGCGCCGCCCGTTCCCGTGGCGCCCCCAGTGGCGCTGGTACCACCGGTTCCGGTCGCACCACCGGTCGCCGTCGACCCGCCACTGCCGGTGGCGCCGCCACTGCCGGTGGCGCCACCACTGCCGGTAGCGCCGCCCGTGCTGGTGCTGCCGCCCGAGCCGGTCGTGCCACCGGTGCTCACGTTGCCGCCCGAGCCCGTGCTGCCACCCGAGGCGGTCGCGCCACCGCTACCGGTCGTGCCGCCGGTGCTCGTGTTCCCACCCGTGCCGGTGTTGCCGCCGCTGCTGTCGGCGCCGCCTGATCCGGTATTGCTGCCACCCGATCCGGTCGACCCGCCACTGGCGTTCGATCCGCCCGACCCGGATCCGCTCCCACCAGACCCGGTCGTCCCTCCTGTTCCACCGGCGCAGGAGGCGCCGGCCGCCCCCATCGCCAGGACCAACAACATCATCGACCGCGAACCGAATCTGGCGAAGTGGGGGCGTGGGTCCATCAGGTGCATCTCCAGGCTAGAGGGGAGGGTTGATCTTACCGGGGGTCCGTTTATCCGTACAGCGTCGTGCGACTCACGGGCAGGTGAGCGGCATGGCCGAGATGGCGACGTCGTCGTACCAGACGGTGGCGCCGTTGGGGTTGTCGACGAAGGTGCCGAGCTCGAAGGTGTTGAAGGCCTCGCGGGCTGGCGCCCAGCCGGTCGCGTTGATGATCTCGGTCTGGCCGGAGAAGACCATCACGTTGCCGGTCGCTCCGTCGAACGCCGCGACGAGGCAGTGCCACACGTTGGCTGACAGCGCCGCGTTGAGGCCGCAGGTCTTGACGGTCGGGAAGAGCGTCCCCGCCTTGTCGAGGAACAGGCAGTCGAGATCCTCCGATAGCTCGACGTAGTTCCCGGTCGCGAAGACCGGGCTGGTCCCGGCGCCGAGGAACCCGTTCTCGTTCGTCTGTCCGATCGGCTGATCGCTCTTGAGGTAGAGGCGGACCCAGAAGGTCGATGGTACGCCGATCGCCAGGGCTCGCACTGCGGCGGCGGACGAGGGCATCACCTTCAGCGACTGTCGCCCGTCGTACGGGGCCGTCGTGTCGAGCGACATGACGCCGTTCGGCCCGTCGAACGTCGCGTTGACCTCGGTCGGGTCCTCGAACGTCGCGGTCCCGACCGGGCGATTGGTGGGGACGCCGCTCGCCTCCTCGAAGTCCGTGCAGAAGATGGCGCCAGACGGACAGAAAGTGCTGCTCGTCGCGCCGCCGGTGCCGGTGCTGCCGCCCGCCGCAGTCGCACCGCCGGCACCTGTGGTGCCGCCACTGCCGGTGCCGCCGCCCGCGGCCGTCGCCCCGCCGGAGCCCGTGGTGCCGCCACGGCTGCTACCGCCGGCCGCGCCGCCGATGCCGGTGGCGCCGCCGCTGCCGATGCTGCCGCCCGCGCTGGAGGCGCCACCCAAGCCGCCGGTCACGCCTCCCGAGCCGGCCCCGGCGGCGCCGCTCGATTGGCCGCCGGCCCCGGCGGCACCGCTCGGTTGGCCGCCGACACCGCCGCTGCCGACCCCGCCGGCGTCGGCCGAGACGCCGCCCGAACCGGTCGTTCCCCCCTCGCCCGTTGCTCCGCCCCTGCCGGCCGAGAGACCGGAGCCCGAGTCGCCACCGGACCCGTTCGAGCCGCCGGACCCCGTCGAGGTCCCGGCGTCCCGGACCCCGGAGCCTCCCTCGCCGGTGCTACCGCTGCTGTCCGAGCTCGCGCAACCGGGCCCCAGCGCGCACACCGCCAGCGCCAAAATCAGCGAGCGCGAGCCCAGTCCTGCTGCGCGTAAGCGTACCTGCATCGGATGTCTGTCCAGGCTAAGTCGAAAACCCTCATTTTACACCGAAGATGGCGGGGCCGCCGGGATTCAGCGGCCGCGCTGCGGCGCCGGGAGGGATCCGCGCCCACAGCGGGACCGTGCGTGTCTTCATCATCGGGCTCCGACGGTGCTGCGAGTCGATGGCGCTTGACGGACCTTGCCCGATCAGGCAAGGTTCCCCGGCTCTAAAACCTGATGCGGGGTGGAGCAGCCTGGTAGCTCGTCGGGCTCATAACCCGAAGGTCGCGTGTTCAAATCACGCCCCCGCTACAACTCCTATCATAGACTCGGCGGCGCTCCGGTCCCCCAAGGGGCCGGGCGCCTGCTGGTCGTCCAAGCACAGCGAGAGGTCGAATCCGCCGGTGATTCGGTAGGTCGAGCCTTCGGGCGTCAGCACGAGGGGCGGCATGTGGCGCCCGAGCAGGGCACGGGCCGCGTCCTTGTCGGCCTCCAGGACGGCCAGGAGGTTCCGGACGTAGCTCTCGATCCGGCTGGGGTGCGGCAGCACCTTCGGCGTGCGGGCACCTGCTTGGGAGAGCCGTGCCTTCGCGTGGGCGACCCGCTTCTCCTCCTCGGCGAGCTGGGCGGCCAGAGCCTCGGAGAACCCGATTTTGGCCAGGGCGCAGGTCACGTTCTTGACCCGGTTCTCGGCTGCGGCCAGCTCCTTCTCCGCCTCCTTGCGTTCCCGAGACGCTTCACCACCGTTCGCCTGCTTGAAGGCCCTGGTGAACGTCTCCTGAAACCGTTCGAGTAGGGTAGGGACAGTGAGCTGCGCCTTCAGCGTCTCGATCACAGCATGGGTGACCTTCTTCTCGGAGACGGTCCGGGCGTTCGAGCAGATCGAGTCACCGCGCGAGCGGTTCACGGTGCAGCCGTAGTTGGCGTAGGTGACGCCGTTCTTGTGGCGCCGGGAGACCACCACGAAGCTGCCGCCGCAAGCGCCGCAGCGGAGCAGACCGGTGAGTAGGGTCGACCCCATCTTACCGCCACCCATCGCGCGGCCTTTCCCTTGCCTCCGTTTCGGAAAGCGGCCCTGGGCGCGTTCCCACAGGTCCGGGGCCACGATTCGAAGGGTGAGGACCTCCCTGGTGACGTGCTCGGCAGCCGGCCGCGTGAGCGCGCGCCGCGACTTTTTGCCGGGGACGCGGACCCACTTCTGGCGGTTCCAGGTCCAGCGGCCGATGTATCGCTCGTTCAGGAGCATCGCCCGCACGGTGGTATGCCCCCATCCACGACCCTGCTTGTTCCCTTTCCCTCCGTCGTGCGGCGCGGGAATTCCCTCCTCGTTCAGCGAGTAGGCGATGCGCTGGCAGCTCTGGCCGGCGATGAAGGCTCGAAATATCCGGACGACGACGGCGGCCTCGGTCTGGTCGATGACCGGGACCCGGCGCGGATGATCGGGATCGGGCGGGTTCTCTTCTTGAACGGACGAGTATCCGTAGCACTTTCCGCCGGTGGCGAACCCCTGGAGCGCGCGTCCTTCGAGGCCCCGGTGGGTCTCCTTCTTCACGAGCTGAAGGAACGTGTCGTTTACCAGCGCCATCGCGCCGAAAGTGAGGCGCGCCCCGTCGGAGTCGGAGGCGATGCCGGTGCTCGCGTCGATGACCTTGATTCCGACGCAAGCGAGGTCCTCGAAGACGATCCGCCAGGTGTCACCGAGATCGCGCGAAAGCCTGCTGAGGTCGTCGACGAGCGAGGATAAGTAAAACAATGTACGGACCGGCTTGATGGGTGACAGATAGACCGACTTCATGGGTGACACTTCAGCGGCGATGCGGACGATGCGCAGATGCCGTGGAAAGAGACCACCCAAGTGCAAGCACGCGTTCGATTTATCGAGGATTGGCTCGCCAAGGAGTACGAGAGCCTGGCCGTTTTGTGCCGCGTCCATGGGGTCAGTCGCAAGACTGGCTACAAGTGGGTGGGGCGGTTCAGGGAGGGCGGCAGACCCGGTCTAAACGATCAGTCCAGGCGTTGGCGATCACACCCGCATACGACGGCGCCCGACGTAGTGGAGCTCGTGGTGGGTACGCGAAAACGTCACCCGACGTGGGGGCCTCGCAAGCTACAGGCGTGGCTCCTCGGGCGCGGTTGGGAGTGTCCGGCGGCGTCGACCATTGGTGCGATTCTGAAGCGTGAGGGCTGCGTGGTTCCGAAGAGGAGGCAGGAGAGGACGGGCGAGTATTCCGACGGCCTGTCGGCGCAGGACTCGCCCAATGCGGTGTGGGGTGCTGACTTCAAGGGTTGGTTTAAGTTGAGCACGGGAGCCAAGTGTTACCCGCTCACGGTCTCTGACGGATACAGTCGGTACCTCCTTCGCTGCGACGCGCTGGCGCATCCCGATGAGGAGGCCTGCCGTGTCGCATTCGACGGGCTCTTCAAGGAGTACGGTCTCCCGCAGGTGCTGAGGACGGACAACGGCACGCCGTTCTCCGGACGTTTTGGAATCAGCTCGCTATCGGTCTGGTGGGTGAAGCTGGGCATCAAGCCGGAGCGCATTCAGCGAGGGAAACCGACCCAGAATGGCCGGCATGAACGCATCCACCGAACGCTGAAGGCAGACGCCATCCGAGCGGGCGTGGCCCTGCGCATGTACTTGCAGCAACGTGTCTTTGATCGCTTCAGGCACGAGTACAATACCGAGCGGCCGCACGAGGCGCTGGACTACCGAGTGCCTGCCTCGGCGTACGTGGCTTCGCCCAGAAGCTATCCGGTGAAGCTGCGTTCACCGGAGTACTCGAACGATCGGGACGTCTACGTGGTTCGCGCAGATGGCAGCATCCGCATGCCTGGCCGCGATCTACTCCTGTCGCCGGTGCTGCGGGGAGAGCCGGTAGCCGTGCAGATCTGCCAGGACGACACCATGGTCGTGAGCTACGGGCCGCTGAAGCTCGGCACCGTCTCAACTCAAGGTCGCTTCGTCCGCGGTTCGCGTGCTCGGAGCCGCGGTTCAGATGCCGCAGCTGAAGACCTCAGCTCGCCGGCCGAATAAGCAAAGCCCTCAGAATGGTAGAAGTAAGTAACCGACCACCGTCACCCATGAAGCCGGTCTGCGCTGTTACCCATGAAGCCGTACGTACAACAAGCGCGGGTGTGGCTGATAATGGGGCGCTCCGTCAACTCCCTCCCATGCTTTTCCCGGGCCCTGCGGGCCCTGCCGGGAGCAAAAGCGCGAGCGGCGCGCCCAATCGCTCGACAGACTTCCGGCACAGCTCGACCTGCATGTGATTGTTACCCTACCGCGCCCACTTCGGACCCGACTGTACGCCCGTGTCTCCGAACTCTGCGATCATTTGTTCGCGCGTGAGCTGTTCCCGCGGTCGGCGACGCTACTGCGCTTTGATTGTGCAGGCGTAGTCACCCAGGAAGACGTAGGCGCGCATGCAGCGAACGTCAATCTTGCGCTCCTTCGACGTTCGCAGCGAGATATCGTGGAAGAAGGGCGTCTTCGCGTACATGCCGTCCTGCCTCGCCACGCACCCCGTACCTTGCCCCGCGCAAGCGGCCGCGCGCGCGGCCGCCTCGGCGGGCTTGCTGTCGCCGAAGACATTCCAGGCGCCGAGGATAGCGGCGCTCAACAGGACCAGGAAGAGGAGCCACGAGAGCCGCCCGCGCATGGCCCCGAAGGTAACACGCGAGCGCGCCGACCGGCGCTCAGAGCGCACCTGGGCGCGGCGCGCGAGATCGTTAGATCGGGTTCACCGGGCAGGAGCCGACGATCGGGTCGTTTGGCTCCGGGCGAGCGCGTCGTAGGCGGCGTACTTGAACATCTCGGAGAGCGTCGGGTAGTTGAAGACCATCTCGATGAACGTCGTCGATCGTGCCGCCGAGCAGCAGGCACCGTCTGACGCGATGTGCACCAGCTCGGTCGCGCGCTCGCCGATGCAGTGGCACCCGAGCAGCCGTCGCGTCGCCGCGCGCGAACGACGAGCTTGATGCACGCCGTCCTTGTCGCCGACGATCTTGCCGCGCGCGTTGTCGCGGTAGAACGCGCGGCCGACGACCGACGTCGCAGGCCCTCCGCCGTCGCGCGCTCTCCTCGGACATCGCCGACCAGGCCACCTCCGGGATCGTGTAGATGCCGAAGGGCAGGACGTGCAGACATCTGCCGTCTTGTACGTCGAAGCCGAACGCGTGGCACACGGCGACGCGCGCCTGCTCCATCGACGTCGACGCGAGCGCCGGGAAGCCGATGACGTCGCCCGCCGCGTAGATGTGCGGGACCGTCGGTCTGATGCTGGGCGTTGACGCGCAGCCGACCGCGCGCGTCGGCCGCGAGGCCGGCGGCATCGAGCGCGAGGTCAGCCGTGTGGCCGATCCGCCCCGCGCAGACACGAGCACCTGTTCGGTGATCGACGCATGCCGCCGTCGTCGAGCGCGCGTGACGATGCCGCCGCGGCGCGCGCTGGACGTTCGACGGCTTTTGCGCCGAAGCGCACCTCGACGCCGACCTGCGGCGAGGCTGTCCGCCAGCAGGCCGCGACAGCTCGGCGTCGGCAGAACGGCAAGCAGGCGCTCACCCCGCGTCGAGCAGCACGACGCGCACACCGAGCGGGCGCGAACATCGAGGCGAATTCGCAGCCGATGACGCCGCCGCCGATGACGGTGAGCGAGGCGAGGCACGCGCCCCGCCGCGAGGATCCCGTCGGTGTCGAGGACGTCCGGGATCGTCGAACGGAATCGCCGGGCGGGCGAAAGCGGCGACGAGCCAGGGGCGACGAGGATGACGCGGCGCCGCGCAGTCGTGCCGCGCGCCGTGCGGGCGCATGCGGACGCAGGACGGTGTGCGGAATCCTCGAAGCGGGCGCGTGCCCCGAACGATCGTCGATGGCGTGGCGGAGTCAGGTTCGCGCGCGACGCGCGCGATTTCGGCGTGACGAGCGGCTCGTGCCGGCAGAGCAACTCGGCCAGCGTCGCGTCGGCGGGCACTGGGTCTGCACGCAGCGCGCTTCCGGGCGCCGCGGAAGCCCGCGAGCGCGAGCGCCGTCTCGCGCAGGTTCTTCGAGGGCAGCGCGCAGCTCGGCACGCGCGCGCCGCCGTGAAAACGGGCACTCCGGGGGCGATTCGAAGGGGTCGGAAGTTGACGGATAGGGGCTTATCGGACAACGACGTTGTTCTTGTACGTACGGCTTCATGGGTAACAGCGCAGACCGGCTTCATGGGTGACGGTGGTCGGTTACTTACTTCTACCATTCTGAGGGCTTTGCTTATTCGGCCGGCGAGCTGAGGTCTTCAGCTGCGGCATCTGAACCGCGGCTCCGAGCACGCGAACCGCGGACGAAGCGACCTTGAGTTGAGACGGTGCCGAGCTTCAGCGGCCCGTAGCTCACGACCATGGTGTCGTCCTGGCAGATCTGCACGGCTACCGGCTCTCCCCGCAGCACCGGCGACAGGAGTAGATCGCGGCCAGGCATGCGGATGCTGCCATCTGCGCGAACCACGTAGACGTCCCGATCGTTCGAGTACTCCGGTGAACGCAGCTTCACCGGATAGCTTCTGGGCGAAGCCACGTACGCCGAGGCAGGCACTCGGTAGTCCAGCGCCTCGTGCGGCCGCTCGGTATTGTACTCGTGCCTGAAGCGATCAAAGACACGTTGCTGCAAGTACATGCGCAGGGCCACGCCCGCTCGGATGGCGTCTGCCTTCAGCGTTCGGTGGATGCGTTCATGCCGGCCATTCTGGGTCGGTTTCCCTCGCTGAATGCGCTCCGGCTTGATGCCCAGCTTCACCCACCAGACCGATAGCGAGCTGATTCCAAAACGTCCGGAGAACGGCGTGCCGTTGTCCGTCCTCAGCACCTGCGGGAGACCGTACTCCTTGAAGAGCCCGTCGAATGCGACACGGCAGGCCTCCTCATCGGGATGCGCCAGCGCGTCGCAGCGAAGGAGGTACCGACTGTATCCGTCAGAGACCGTGAGCGGGTAACACTTGGCTCCCGTGCTCAACTTAAACCAACCCTTGAAGTCAGCACCCCACACCGCATTGGGCGAGTCCTGCGCCGACAGGCCGTCGGAATACTCGCCCGTCCTCTCCTGCCTCCTCTTCGGAACCACGCAGCCCTCACGCTTCAGAATCGCACCAATGGTCGACGCCGCCGGACACTCCCAACCGCGCCCGAGGAGCCACGCCTGTAGCTTGCGAGGCCCCCACGTCGGGTGACGTTTTCGCGTACCCACCACGAGCTCCACTACGTCGGGCGCCGTCGTATGCGGGTGTGATCGCCAACGCCTGGACTGATCGTTTAGACCGGGTCTGCCGCCCTCCCTGAACCGCCCCACCCACTTGTAGCCAGTCTTGCGACTGACCCCATGGACGCGGCACAAAACGGCCAGGCTCTCGTACTCCTTGGCGAGCCAATCCTCGATAAATCGAACGCGTGCTTGCACTTGGGTGGTCTCTTTCCACGGCATCTGCGCATCGTCCGCATCGCCGCTGAAGTGTCACCCATGAAGTCGGTCTATCTGTCACCCATCAAGCCGGTCCGTACATTCTACTTATCCTCGATCGATCTCTTCGCAGTCTGCTCGCTGATCTTGTTGTTGGTCTTCGCGTAGGTCGTCAGTGAACGTCTCGGCGAACTTGGCGAAGATCGGTGCCACCTCCTTCTTCGGATTTCGGATCGCCTCTTCCTCTCGGTCGATGCGATCTCGCTCCGCCTTTTCGGCGGCATCCCTCGTGCGCCTCGATCGAGTTTTGGCGAACGACAGGATCCAGCGGGCCCTCGAAGACCGTGTGACCAAGGCAGGCCGAACCCCCGAGTCCGCCTATGTTACGTGCGAAGCACAACCGGCTCGGTGATGCCTTCGGGATGGCGATGGCGAAGGTGCCACCGCCTTCGCCGGCTCGTCACAGCGAGGTGGTCTGGCCGGGGCGGTCACCCAGAGGCGTCGCGCTCGGGATCGTAAAGTAGAAAGTCGTCCCGCGCATCGGAAGGCTCTCGACCCAGATGCGACCCCCGTGGGCCCCGACGATCCCCTTGCAGATGGGCAGCCCGAGCCCGGCGCCCTGCCGTTCCGCCCTTTTCTCCTTCCAGAACCGGTCGAACACGTGTGGGAGGCTCTCCGGCGCGATGCCCGTGCCGCTGTCGGCCACCCAGAACAGCACCTCTCTCTGTCTCGGCGTCGCCCCGATCGTGATGCGCCCGCCCTTCGGCGTGAACCTGATCGCGTTTCCCACGAGGTTCTCGAACACCTGGAGCAGGCGGACCCGATCGGCCCAGATTGGCGGAAGCTCCTCGCCGGCCTCAATCCGCAACTCCAGCGACGCCGACGCGGTGAGCTCCCGCTCGGCCTCGACCGCGTCAAGGAGAACCTGACCCACGCTGAGCGCTTGGCCATCGACGGACAACGCCCCGGCATCGATGCGGGTCGTGTCGAGCAGGTCTTCAATGAGACGGCTTACGCGGTTTACGGAACGCAGAATGACCTCGACACTATGGTGGTCTTTCTCCCAGCCCGATGCCCCATGCTGGTACTTGAGGGTCGTGGCGGCAAAGCTGATAGAGGCGAGTGGATTCCGAACATCGTGGGCGACGAAGGCGAGCACCTCGTCACGCGCCTTGGTCGCTCGCTGCTCGCCTCGTAAAGGCGAGCATTCTCGAGAGCCAGCGCGGCTCGGCGGGCGAGCTCCGTCACAAAATCTACGTCGCGCTCGCCGAAATGGCCTGGTGTATTCGACGCAAGGACAAGCGCTCCGATCACGCGATCGCCCGCGAACATCGGGGCGATGACCGACGATCTCGCCGCGAGGTCCGCGAGCACGTCCAGATGCGCGGGGCTCTGGGCCATGGCCTCCACCTGCTGGGGGGTCATGATGCTGAGCAATTGTGTGCGTTTCGTCTCGATGGCCGTCCAGGTGAGCATTCGGCGCCGATCGAGGGGGAGCATCGCGAGCCGCTCACAGACCGAGGCCTTCGCCGGATCCGCGGACGTCACGGTTCGGCGCACCGGCTCGCCCTCCTCCACGATGTCGACGGCGCACAGATCCGCCAGGCGGGACACGACAAGCTCGGCGATCGCCTTCAGCGTCTGGTCGTAGTTCAACGAGGAGGCCAGCACGGCCCCGGCTTCAGCGAAAACCTCCTGTTCCATTTCGGTACGTCTGCGGTCCGTGATGTCGCGAACCACCACCGTGAACAGCCGCCTGCCTCCGACCTCCAGCTTCGAGATAGCCGCTTCCGCGGGGAACTCCTCCCCGCTCTTTCGGACACCGACGAGCGTCCCGCTACGTTCGCCCATCGGGCCGGGCGGGGTCTTCCCAGCTGAGAACGCCCCCAGGGGCAGCCGATGGTGGGCGCGCGCGCGCGTGGGCAGGAGCATGTCGAGCTGGGCCCCGACGATCTCGGCCTTCGCGTAACCAAAGATTCGCTCGGCGCCGTCGTTGAAAATGGTGATGCGCCGGTCCTCGTCGACGCTGATGATTGCGTCGGCCGCGATCGACATGATCCCGGAGAACCTCGCCTCCGATTCCCGAAGAGCCAGCTCCATGCGTTTGCGCTCTGTGATGTCGACGATTTGGACAAGAAAGCCACGTACGACGCCGTCGACGGCGTCAGGGATATAGGTGGCGAGGGTCTGCCTGGTGGGGTCGCCCGTCGTCGAAGCTGGGAACTCCCGCTCGAACTCCTGAGGTTGACCACGCAACACACCCTCGATGTAGGGGCGGTCAAACTCCAAGCCTGGCCCCAGAACTTCGCCGACGTGCTTACCGATCAAGGTAGCGGAGGAGGTTCCGAACCAGCGCGCGTAAGCCTGGTTGGCAAAGCGGCAATGGAGTGAGGAGTCCCAGTACGAGAGCGACGTAGAGATTCCGTCGACGACCGTTCGCAACAGCGCCAGTTCGGCACCGGCAGCTGGATCGCTATCGGACATGGGCGAAGACTACATGTGGATGCCTCACGTCGAGCGCTCAATCCCTCCAACTCGAGTTCGAACGCTCACCCGCTCATTTCGGTTTGGCGAAGACCGCGTCTTGTGCCGAAAGGCGATCGGCGAAGAAGGTCTAGAGATCCGAGGGTTGAGGAACGCTGGGAAGGCTTGACGGGGGCGATGGCGCGGGCGTATTTGGCACTCGGATCGATGAACGACCTGCCGCTGCCGTTTCGATTTCTGGCCGCGTGGATCGGGACCTGGGTATCTGAAAGAGGAGAATGCGGTCCTGCGGGAGAGACTGGGGGGACGGGTCCGCCTCACCGACCCGGAGCGACGCCGTCTGGCGAGGTTGGGACACGAACTGGGCCGGAAGGCCCTGCGCGAGGTGGCGTGCATCGCGAGCCCGGACACGATCCTGCGGTGGTATCGGGAGCTTGTGGCCAAGAAATACGACGGCAGCGCGCGCCGAGGTCCTGGTCGACCTCGCACGGCGACCGTGATCGTGCGGCTACTCGTCGAGATGGCGACGCGGAACACTACGTGGGGCTACACGAGACTGCGAGGCGCGCTGAAGAATGTCGGGTACGAGGTGGGCCGGAACACGATCAAGCGAATCTTGAGAGAGCGGGGGATCGAGCCAGCGCCGTTGCGTCGGCGGCAGTACTCGTGGGCGACCTTTATAAAGGCGCACCTGAGCGCGATCACCGCCGCGGACTTCTTCACGGTGGAGGTGCTGAGTTGGGTCGGGCTGGTGCGGTACCACGTGTTCTTTGTGATCGATCTGGCAACTCGGCGGGTCGAGATCGCTGGCATCTCGCGATGCCCCGACGGCCTGTGGATGGAGCAGGTGGCGCGGAACCTACTCGACGTGAATGATGGCTTCCTGTTGGGCAAGCGGTACCTGATCTTGGACCGGGACCCGCTGTACACGCGCGAGTTCCGGGCGGCGATGAAGCGGGGTGGGGTGGGGGTGCTGCGCTTACCGCCGAGCAGTCCGAACTTGAATGCGTACGCGGAGAGATTCGTGCTCTCGATCAGAAGTGAGTGTCTGGACCGGATCGTCCCGCTGGGCGAGGCACACCTGCGACGGTCGATCTCAGAGTTCGTGCGCCACTATCGGTTCGAGCGGAACCATCAGGGCCTCGGGAACGTGCTGATCGAGGGCGCGCCGGGCCCAGCGAACACGAACGGTCGGGTCGAGCGACACGAACGGCTCGGCGGGTTGCTCAACTTCTATTACCGGGCGGCGGCGTGAATGCGCCTCGATCGTGAAATGGCACACGACGGGCGGCCCGGGCGCCACTGTTCTAGACTCCCTTCCGTGCCGCGCGCAGAGGCCCAACGACCGATCGGGGGCCTGGCGCTGCTCATCCATTGCCTCGTGGCGGCCTCGCTCGTTGGCTGCGGTGGTGGCCACCCGGCGGCGCGCAACTTCGACTCCCGCGAGGTGCTGCCGCTGCGCGACGCCACCCTCAGCATCTGGTCGTTCACCGAGAAGACCGGCGAGCCGACGGTCATCTACTCGACGGTGCCGTCGGGGACGACGGCCCTCAACTACTGGTCGCTCGACGCCGGGAGCGGGAATGTCGAGAACCTGGGCACCGAGCAACCCGCGTCGATCACGGCGACCTCCGGCCCCTACTCCTGCGTCCTCCAGCCGAGCCTCACGGACGGGCCCCAGGTGCTCCAGATCCACGACATCCGCACGGGCATGGAGACCGACGTCGACCAGGTGGTGAGCTACGCCGCCTGTCCGGGCAGCGACGACTCGCTGGCAGTCTTTCGCGCCGATCCGACGACCGGCAGCCCGGTACTCTGGCAAGGCCCGTTCACCGCGCTCACGCCCGTGATGCTTCCGATGGACGTCGAGTCCGTCGGGCAATGGCTGTTCGATTCCCAGGGGCAAGCAAGCGGCGTGCTGGTCGCGGCCGCCACGATCGACGCGCCGGCCGCGTTCGGGCTCTACACGCTCAACCTCGGCACGATCACCTTCAGGGAAGATGTTCCCGCGATGATGACCAGCGCGGCCTGGGCCGCCGGCGCGGCGGCCGGCGGGTCGCTGCAGTCGACCAGCCTGGCCACGGGCGCGGCGCAGTCCATCCGCGCGATTGGCGACCACTTCGTCTACGCGCGCACGATGAGCGACGGCACGACCGCGATGTTCGCTGGCCCGTTCGGCTCGGGCGCGGCCAGTGAGCTGGCGCTGTTCCAGGCCGACCCCATCGCCGTCGCCGGGTGGGGCGTTGCGATTTACAACGACCAGAGCGCGACGACCGTACCGACGCTGGCCGCCTGGTCACCCCCAACCAGTGGCGCCCAGCAGAGCACGCTGATGGTCTGGGACGACGCCGCGCGGGCGGTCGTCGCCTGCCCCTCTTCGGTGGGCTCCGATCCGGCCGGCGAGCTCTCGCCCGATGGCTCGCGCGTCCTCTTCACCGGTTTCTCCGCGTCGGACGGCGCCGGAACGACCGCCGTCACCCTGCTCACGATCGCGGCCGCCGGTGGCGCCGACAGCTGTGTCGCTTTGGCGCCCGCCGGCGGCTCGGGCGGCGGATTCACGAGCGACGGACAAGCGATGTACTGGACGATCGCCTCGGGTCCCCTGAACAGCGACCTCTGGGCGGCGGCCGCGGACGGGAGCAACCCGCGGATGATCGGGAGCGGCGCCCTCTCCCTGATCTATGCCGTCGCCCCCGCCGATGCCCTCGCTGACGCCTCCAGCTCCGGATCGGAGCGGCTCGAGTTCTATCTGGACAGCGACTTCGTGTGGGTCGATCTGCACGACAACCCGATCGTTCTCCACGACGTGGTCCAGGACGTCTTCGAGCGGTACTACGACCTCGGCAACTCCCGGCTCCTCATCGGCTACGACTTCAGCGCCCAGGACGGCACCGGCACGCTGGGGCTGGTGGACCGCGACACCGGCGCCACCCGGTCCATCTCGCCCTCGGTCGCGCATTTCCGGGCGGCCATCGCGCGGGCACCGGCCGACGGCGGTGCGCCGGACGCGACGGAGCCACCCATCGACGCCGGCGGCACTGCCTACGACGTGGTCTACGTGGTCCGCGGGCGCAACCCTTCGCCGCAGGACGGGATCTGGATCGCCCGGATCAACGCCGCCGATCTGCAGTGAGCCGGGGTCGCCGCAGGCCTGCCCGCGGGGGCCGGATGGCGCGCCTATTTGGTCGCGGGCGTCGGGGCTGCGGGTGACGTCATGAACGGGCGCGCAGAGCGCTGTCCGGACGACTTGCTGGCGCGCAGCCGACGCGGTCCGCTGTCTCTCGTCGAGCGGCGCGCGCGGGAGGCCCACCTTGCGGTGTGCGGCCCGTGTCGTGCGACGGCCGCGCTGGGGGCGCTCTACGAGCAGGTCCCCGATTTGTCCTCGAGCGACGATCGGGCGGTCGTGGCGCGTCTCGCCGGGCGAGTCACCTTGCCGGGGAGGCGGCGGCGCGAGCGCTCCGGACGGGTGGCGTTCGCGGTCGGGGCGGCGGTGATGGCGGTGGCGGGCGTCGCCGCTGCGTGGGTGGCGTTGCAACGCGCTTCCTCGCCCTCGAGCACCCGCGAGGTGGCGCGACCCGCGGCCGGTGCGCCCGTCGCTGAGAGCGCGCCGCCCCCGCGTCCGCTGGCCCACGCGGTCGTCGTCGTGCCTCCGACGGGCAAGCCCGTGGCCGGCGCGCGCCACGTTCGCGTCGCCGCGGCCGACGCGCGGGGCTCGCTGACCGGCAACCGCGAGGTCGCCTCCGAACCGACCGACGACGCTGGCTCCCCCCGCCGGCTCCGGTCCCGAACACGAACTCCGAGGCGTGATTGTTGTTGCCGTTCAACCGGTGGCTGCCCGGCGATCGTGCCCCGGTAGGTGTATCCCGACATCGGGCTCGTGCTGGTCAGGTAGTCGATGCGCAGCCCGTTGTTCGAATCACTCGAGTACGCGAAGCAGTAGATCCCGTTGCGCTTGAACAGGAACGACGCCTCGAAGAACCCGGTCGGCGAGAGCGCGGCGGCCGAGCCCGAGACGCTGGTGAGGTTGGTGCCGAGCTTGATGATGCGGGCGTTGGTCATCCCGTTGCCGCCGAACGACAGGTAGGCCTGACCGTCGTCGTCGATGAGCGCGCCGGGATCGAAGAGCCAGCTGCTGGTCCCGGACGCGCCCGGCGTGCTCGCGTCGACCAGAACGCTCCCCTTGCCGTCCTTGAACACGCCGACGGGGTCCGTGCTGGTGGCGACCCCGACGCCGTTGGCGTTGTTGCCGAAGTAGAGATAGATGGTCCCGTTGCGCTCGATCGGCTGCGGCGCCCAGGAGTACTGGGCCCACGAGGCGTCGGCCGGAACCTGGAAGACGATCCCGTGGTCGGTCCAGTTCTTCATGTCGGTCGTCGAGGCGCAGACGATCGAGTGCATCGCGTAGCCGCCCGCCACCGCGTTGTCGTCGTCGTTCGACATGTAGAGGTAGACCTCTCCGTTGTAGACGAGCGACCCTGGGTCGGCGAGGTAGCGGTGGGACATGATCGGGTAGTCCGCCACCGCCTGCCGGCTGGCCAATAGAACGACGAACAGCGCCGCGCGCCCCATTATCCGGGCGACGCCAGAGCGCATCATATGGACCGACGCGCCTGTATTTGTCGGGTCCCGGGCGATCTTGTCAAAGGACCGGTGAGGGAGGGATCAGGTCCAGAAGTATCGGGAATTCTCTCCGGCGATGCGATACACCAGGGCTTCTTCGATGCGATGCGCGGACCTCATCTCGTTTGTCGCGGGAATCGCCATGCTCGGCGCCTGTTCGACGACGTCGGGCGGGAGCGGCAGCGGATCCGGTGGAAGCACCCAGGCGGGCACGGGCGGCACCGCGGATAGCTCCGGATCGGGCGGCTCCGGATCGGGGGGCTCGGCGGCGGGCGGAAGCCAGGGCAGCGGCGGCAGCATGGGCTCGGGCGGTGCGACGGGCGGGAGCGTCGGGACGGGCGGCGGAGGCGCAGGCGCAGGCGCAGGAGGAGTAACGGGAAGCGGGGGCGCGGCCCAAGGTGGCGGTGGCTCGGGTGGCGGCGGCGCGGGCGGCAAGGGAGGCGGCGGCCCGGGGGTGGGCGGCGGGGGAGCGGGGAGCGGCGGGGCTGCGGGCTCGGGCGGCGGGGGCGCGACGGCTTCGGGAGGAGCCGGCCCTGGAGGGAGCGTGGGGACCGGCGGCGCGGGCGGATCGTCGGGGGCGGTCGCCCTGGTCTCGTGCCCGAGCCTGCCGGGCGCCACCGTGAGCCCACTCTATTCGGTGACGGTGAACGGCTCGCCGCTGTTCGTCGAGCAGATGACCAAGTTCTCGCCCGAGATGCAGGTGCACTACGCGCACGGGTCGCTGACCGGCGCGGGCGCGGCGACCGTCGCGGTCACCGTCAAGCAGAGCTTCACCTCTTTCACCCTCAGCCCCAAGAGCCGAAGTCTCGCCACCACCAAGAGCGGCAACACGATCACGTTCAGCAGCGGTCCCAACTATCTGATCCTGCAGGTCGACTCGCTCGACCTTCTCTTCATCCTGCTCGACGCCGCCGAGACCAACCCGCCCAAGCTCGGCGACGCCAACGTGAAGAACATCGCCGACTACTCGGTCGACAGCACCGGCGCCACGCTGATGACCACGAAGATCCAGTCGGCCATCAACACGGCGTCGACCTCGACCCAGAACATCCTCTATTTCCCGCCCGGCAAGTACGAGGTCGGCGAGCTCTGGATGAAGAGCAACGTGACGATGTATCTCGCCTGCGGCGCGGAGCTCTACGGCTCGAGCAACACGGCGGACTTCAACACCGGTTCCGGTGGGATCAACATCGAAGGCGCGCAGCACGCGCTGGTCCGGATGTATCAGATCCAGAACGCCAAGATTCTCGGCCGCGGCGTCCTCGACAGCAACGGTCACTACATCCGCGGGCAGAGCCTGAACGCGAATCTTCTGAAGATCGAGCAGAGCAGCAACATCCTCGTGGACGGGATCACCTCGGTGGATCCGAGCTACTGGAACACGCTCGCTTACAGGAGCGACCAGGTCACGATCCAGAACTACAAGGTCGTCAACTGTCGGCCGAGCGCGGTCGGTGGCTACAACCAGACCGACGGCGTCGACTTCGTCGAATCGACGAACGGCCTCTTGAGCAACGCTTTTCTCTACACGGGCGACGACGGGATGGCGCCGAAGAACGAGGACGCAACCGGCACCATCAACACCAAGAACATCACCCATCAGCACGTCGTCCTCTACAACAACTCCGTGGGCTGCAAGATCGGGACGAACAGCGTCGGTCAGAGCATGGACAGCATCACGTTCGACGACATCGACGTGGTCAGGGCCGGACGAGCGATGACCATCGAGGCCTACGACACCGCCGTCGTGAGCAACGCGACGTTCTCGAACATCCGCGTCGAGGCGGCGGACAGCATGCTCATCAACCTGGCCTTGGACGTCCCGCCGACCTGGCGAACGGCCGCCGACACGGGCATGTACAAGGATACGTACTTCACCAACGTCAGCTCGGACGTCAAGAAGGTCATCAGCCTGCACGGGAAGTCGTCAACCGTGAACATCGCGGGCGTTCACTTCAAGAACCTCACGATTCAGGGCAAGACCATCACCAGCCAGACGGATGCGAACGCCAGCTGGGACATCAACCAGTACGTCTCCGGCATCAGCTTCCAGTAGACGGCCGCCTGGGTCCCTGCGAGAAGTAGACGATGACGAAAGGGGTAAGACCCACCTCCCGCCCCGCAACCGGCCGTACGTTTGTCGCCCTGATCGTTGTGGCCACTCTCGCCGCCGTCGCGGTGATGGTCTGGACGTTTTATTTCGCGTCCGCTGCGCGCAGAGGGCGGGGGGCGCCAGCCACCTATCGGATGTGAGAAGCGCTCGTCGGAAGGGCGCTACTTCGGCAGCAGCGAGCCGATGATCGAGTACCAGTGGGCGGCCATGAATGTATAGCCCGTGGTGTTCGGGTGAATGCTGTCCGAGCCCAGCATGGTGGCCGTGTCGAAGCCGGTGTACATGTCGACGGTCTCGATGTGTTTGCCGGCCGCGGCGAGCGCTTGCACCACGCCCGGGATCGACTGGTCGTAGGCCTTGATGACGCTGTTCGTCCCGTACCCGAGTGGGATGATCTGAGCGACGACCACCAGCGCGTTCGGTGCGTTGCTGATGATCTTGTTGAGCAGACCCTGCAGGTCGCTGGTCATCTGCGTGGCGGAGAACTGGCTCGCGTCGTTGGTGCCGATGTGGAGCAGGATGATGTCGGGCGTTCCGCCGCTCGCCGAGCTGAATGCCGGGGTGGGGATGACCGTCGCGATTCCCGCATTGCCGTTGCTGTAGGTGGTGACCTCCGAGATCCCCCAGCCGCTGTGACCCTCGTTCTTCTGGGGGAAGGTCTGTCCCGACACGGTGCTCGGCCCGTTGGTGAGAGAGCCCGTGAAGGTGATCTTCTGGGCCGCCGCCACGGCCGACGCAAACAGAGGACCGCGATAACCGGCATTGCCTTCGTCGTTGACGCCGTAGGTGATCGAATCGCCGAGCGGGAGGATCTTGCAGGCGGCGCCGCTGGTGGGGCACGGGTTGTAGGTGCCTGCGCCCCCGGAACCCCCGCCGCCGCTTCCGGCGCCCGCCTGGCCGCCCAATCCGGTCGCGCCGGCCAGTCCCGTCGAGCCCGCGGAGCCGCCTGCGCCCCCCGAGCCCTTGCTTCCCGCGGAGCCGCCGGACCCGCCCGCGGCGCTGCCGCCCGAGCCCTTGGCCCCCCCCGACGCGCCTCCGGAGCCACTCGCGCCGACGGCACCGGCGCCGCCCAGCCCGGCCGAGCCCCCCATGCCGACGGAACCGCCGGAGCCGTTGCTGCCACCGAAGCTGTTCGAGCCGCCCGTGCCGACGGCCCCCCCGGAGGCGTTGGAGCCGCCCGTGCCGACGGAACCGCCGGAGCCGTTGGAGCCACCGGAGCTGCTTCCACCCGAGCTCGTCGCGCCGCCGGCCCCGCTGGTTCCGCCAGCGCCTCCTGACTGATCTCCGCCCGAGCCGCCGTCGCCACCCGAGGGCGAGCACGCCAGTCCCAGGAGCCAGAGCGCGCCGACCGTCGCGCCCAGCGAGATTCGATGAGTCAAGAGTGCACCAACCGTTCTGACGGTATTGCTGGGGCCGGCGGGAAGTTGTCACGCAAACCGCGGTGACACGCTGCGGCCGACGGCGGGGGCCTATCGGGCCAGGTATTCGCGTGGGCTCGCGTGCAACCGAGCCCGGAACACCCGGTAGAACTGCGCGTAGCTGCCGAACCCGGCGTCCAGCGCCGCCCCGCGGAGGTTCGTGCGGCCGCCGTGGAGCAGCTCTTCGAATTTGTCCAGACGAAGCCGGTTTCGGTACTCGACCAGCGAGATCCCTACGAGGATCTTGAACACCCGGCCGAGGCGCGACAGGCCGACGTTCAGGGCGGATGCGATCTCCTTGCCGCCCAGCCCCGGGTTCCTCTTGAGCATTCCGATCGTCGTCGCGACGAGTCTCTGGCTGGCCGATTCGCCGGGGCCTGCCGTGCGCCGCCCGAGCCACCCGCGCATCGGGTCGAGCATCGTTCCGAGCATCGAGCAGAGGATGGCAGCGTGCGCCTGTTTGACCTCGTCGACGGGGTCGCCGGTCAGTGCCGCGTCGTTGAACATCATCCCGATCGCGGCATGGGTCGATCGGATGGGTGTCTTGGCGACCCAGCCGCGTCCCCCGATGCGGGCCTCACCCCCCTCGTGCTCGATGATCGGGCAGTTGTCGAACACCGTGAAGGGAGCTTCCCCGCCCTCGGAGCGACGCAGCGCCTCGAGATCCGTCCCCGCCAGGTCGTAGATGACGTGATGCTCGTCGATGACCGCGCAGGAGAGGTCCATTCCCCACGTTCCGAGCATGAGGTTTCGCAGGCGGTCGAACACGAACACGCCCGCGCGCCGAAGCCCTATCCGATCCCGCGCGAGCTCGACCGCTCGCCTGAGGATCAAGTCCGTGTCGTCGAGCGCGCGAAGCTCCTCGAGCGCGGAGAGCAGCGTCGCCAGTCCCCTGGGCGCGAATCGCTGCACCATCTGAGGTGCCGGCAGGCCCCGCCCCGCGGTGGCACCTCGATTGGCGTGCCGGTGAATTGTCACGACAGCGTTATTGCCCGCTGGCGGCCCGTTTTGTCACGCCAAGAAGCAAGAAGAATGATCGGCCCGACAGGTTTCGCCATTGCGCGGAGTGCTAATACCAAAAAACGTCAGCCGCAGGACGTCGCAGTCCGGCGCGGCTCGCACGTTTTGTCGGAAATGGCATGACAACAACCGTGTCTTTCGCACAATCCCCGAGCGAGAATCCATGACACGACGGCTCGCCGTCCGACAAATACGGCCATGACGAGAGAAGGCCTGTTGACCGCGCTGGGGCTCGTCCTGGCCCTGAGCGGGACCGCGCGCGCGAACAGCTACACGATCACCGTCGACGCCTCCAAACAATCGGCCGGCAACCCGCCGTTCTGGGCCGCCGCGGTCGGGACCGGCACCGCCAGCTTGACCCTGCGGGGCGATCTGGAGTCGCACTACAAGATTGGAAACCGCGAGGCGGGGTTCCAGAGGGTGCGCGGCCACGGTGTCCTCAGTGACGCCATGGGAATCTACAAGGGGCCGGGCTCGTACAGCTGGACGAACTTCGACAAGTACTTGACCGCAATCTCCCAGGCCGGAATGCGCCCCATCATGGAGCTGGACTTCATGCCTACCGCGCTGGCGTTGAACGGCAATGACAAGGACACGTACAAGAACGTCACCGACTACAAGAACTTCATCCAGGCCGTCGTCCAGCATTGCGTCGACAAGTTCGGCATGTCGGACGTCTCGCAATGGTACTGGGAGATCTGGAACGAGCCGGACTACACGGGGTTCTGGAACGGCACCAACGCCAGCGAGGCGCTCGCCGCCAAGATGACCGACTACTACCCGCTCTACGACGCGGCGGTCGGCGCCATCACCGCCGTGATCCCCAACGCCATCGTGGGTGGGCCGGTGACGACCGGCCCCGGCCCCATCACCGCGTTCCTGCAGCACTGTAAGAGCGCGGGGACCCGGGTGAGCTTTGTCTCCTCGCACGTCTATCCGGGCGGCATGGCGAGCGGCACCTCTGCCAGCGCCAACACCCTGGTGAGCGACAACAACACCCGCGTCAGCGACATCACGGCCGGTGGCTACGCGACCTCGTCGGTGATGTCGTTCAACACCGAGTGGAACTCGTCGTACTCGGGTCAGGGCGGCGGTACGGGAGACGTCGTCACCAGCATGGACAACCACTGGAACGTCGGCTTCATCCTCAAGGGGACGAAGCTGCTCTCCGACAAGAACTCGGGCAACACGCCGCCGCTCAGCGTCTTCTCGTACTGGGTGCTGTCGGACGTGTTCGACGAGTCGAGCGGTCCGTCCGGGTCTTACATCCTCGGCCAGTCGAACGGGAATCTCCCCTTCGGTCGGGTGTTCGGTCTGATGACGGCTCAGGGGGTACGCAAGGCCTCCTTCAACGCCTTCAAGATGCTCAACTACCTGGGCCCGGTGCGCCTCCTGTCGGCCGGCAACGGCACGAGCAGCGACGGCGTCGACGCCATGGCCACCATGTCCAGCGCCGGCGACTCGCTGCAGATCCTCGCCTACGACTACTACGCCACGCTCAACACGACCGGCAGCGACAGCGTGACCGTCACGGTGAGCAACCTGCCGTCGGGGTTGTCGGGCAAGCAGGTCTTCGTCACCCAGTTCGTCGTCGACGCGACCCACAGCAACCCGTACAGCGTCTGGACCGGCCAGGGGAGCCCGACGAGCCCCAGCGAGTCGCAGTGGCAGGCGATGAAGGCGGCCCAGCACCTGGCGCTGATGCAGCCGGTCAGCACGACCACCCTTTCGAGCTCGTACTCGACGACCTTCACCATCAACCGGCAGGCGGGGACGGTGCTCATCCTCAGCACGAAGCGGCCGGTGACCGGCCGCAACGGCCTCGCGACAATCGAGGGCGAGGACTGGGACGGCCAGTCGAGCGCGACCAAGGAAGACAGCAACGACACCGACCTCGGACAATCGATCGTCGGGCAGAGTGGCAGCTACGTCTTCTACGACGTCGTCGATTTCAGTGACGGAGGCGTGGGCGCGGTCCAGATGCGCGTCAACGCGTCGAGCGCGACCAACCTCGAGCTCCACGCCGATTCCCAGACGGGAACGTTGCTGGGCAAGTGCGCGGTGTCGGCCACCACCGGCTGGGCCACGCAGAACTGCACGCTCTCCTCGATCTCCGGCGTTCACACGCTGTACGTCGTGTTCGACGGAACGGTCCACCTCAACTGGCTCTTGTTCCAGGCGGCGAGCGGCGGCACGGGAACCGGAGGCAGCAGCGGGACGGGCGGGACGCCGGGCACCGGCGGATCGAGCGGCAGCGGCGGTTCGTCGGGGAGTGGCGGATCGAGCAGCGGTGGTTCGTCGGGGAGCGGCGGATCCGGCAGCGGTGGTTCGTCGGGGAGCGGCGGATCCGGCAGCGGCGGTTCGGGCTCAGGCGGCTCGGGCAACGGCGGCAGCCTGGTTTCCGGCAGCGGCGGCTCGGGCAGCGGCGGCTCCGGTTCGGGCGGCTCGGGCAGCGGCGGCTCCGGTTCGGGCGGCTCCGGAACTGGCTATGGAAGCGGCGGCTCGGGAAACGGCACCGGCTCGGGCGGGTCGCCCGCGACCGGTGGTGGTGCCGGCTGCGCGTGTAGCGTCGGCGAGGTCGGCGGACCGTCGGAAAGTCTGCTCCTCTTGGGCCTGATCGCGGCGGTGGTCGGGCTTCGCCGGCGATCGGCTGGGCGCGCGGGGTGATCGCGCGGCGACCAGGGCACGTCGCCGTCGCTCTCGCGCTTCTCGCCTCGGCGTGCTCGAAGGGGGGAACCGGCGTCCCGCAGACGATCTGCGCCGCCGGGCAGGTGGCCTGCGGCGAGGCGTGCGTCGACGTCACGGTGGATCCTGCAAACTGCGGCGGGTGCGGCATCCCTTGTTTCGCGGGGCAAGCGTGCCAGGGCGGCGTCTGTCAGTGCACCGACGGAACGCTCGACTGCAACGGCGGTTGCCTGGCGCCTGACGCGGGCGTCACCACGTCTTGCGAGGCTGAAAGCGCGCCCACGCTGGTGACCTCGGCGCCGGGGGCGTACTGGCAGACCGGCGGCGCGGTCGCGACGGCCACCAGCGGCGCCGTCGACGTCACCGTCGACGACACCTCACCGGCGCAGATCTGGGAGGGGTTCGGCGGCGCGTTCAACGAGAAGGGTTGGAGTTATCTCTCCATGCTCAGCGACGCCGATCGCGGCACGGCGCTCGACCTGCTCTACGGTGCGGACGGCGCGCGGTTCGCGTTCGGCCGGGTCCCGATCGGGGCGAGCGACTACGCGATGGATCGCTACACTGACGACGAGGTCGCGAGCGGCACCGACGACCAGTTGGCCGCCTTCTCGATCGATCGCGACCTGATGTGGCTCATCCCGTACGTCAAGGCCGCGCAAGCGGTCAAGGGCAACATCCGCCTCTGGGCCAGCCCCTGGACGCCGCCCACCTGGATGAAGCAGGGGCCCTTCTCGGCCGGAAACGCGGTCACGCCCTTCGACGGTGGCACCATGAAGACCGACGACGCGACGATGAAGGCGTTCGCGCAGTATCTGATCAAGTTTGTGCAGGCGTACGCGCAACAGGGGCTGCAAATCGAGGCCGTCTCTCCGCAGAACGAGCCGAACTACTCCGGGACCTACCCGACCTGCGGGTGGTCGCCCGCGCCCTACGCGACGTTCATCGGCCAGTATCTCGGCCCCGCGATTGCAGCCGCGGGCCTGCCGACGAAAATCATGCTCGGCACGTTCAACGGTGGCGCCGGCGCCGACACCTCCATCGTCGGCAGCGTGATGGGGGACGCGACCGCCCGCGGCTATATCCAGGTCTTGGGCTATCAGTGGGGGATGGAGAGCAACGTGGGAGGCGCCAAGCAGTACCAACTCCCCATCTGGCAAACCGAGCACAAGTGCGGCAATTACCCGTGGCTCACGCCGTTCGACGCGAACGTGGCGCCCAACGATCAGGCCTACGCCGTCGAGAGCTGGGGCCTCATCCGCGACTGGATCAAGGCCGGGGTGACCGCCTACAGCGCGTGGAACATGGTGCTCGACACGGTGGGCGTCGGGATCGACACGACGCGTGTCTGGCCCCAGAACGCGCTCCTCACGGTCGACACCACTGCGAAGACCCTCAACGTGACGCCGGCCTACTACGTCTTCCGGCACGTCGCGCGATTCGTCGCCACCGGGGCCAGGGTCGTCGCCACCAGCGGGGGCGACGCTCTCGGGTTCAAGAACCCCGACGGAAGCATCGTCGTGACGATGTACAACGCCGGCGCCGCCAAGACGATGACCGTGGCCGCCGCCGGCAAGAAGCTCCAGTTCGCGGTGCCGGGCAACGGCTGGGCCACCGTCGTCTCTCCCTGACCGCCGCGGCCGCGGCTCAGTTCGAATCGGTCGAGATGACGCCCAGCGGATCGGCTGGTTCGAGCGCGTCCGCCAGCAGGCACATGAGCTCCTCGGCGCCCTCGCGATCCAGAGAGAGAAACACGGGTCCAATCGTCATGATGAAACCCTCGCCGGACCGGACGATGTCGAGGCGAGCGGCGCGGTCAAACCTCCACTTGGGGCTTTTGTCGTCGGCCGCCAATCAACACCCTGGGGTATATGGAGCTACTTCCCGTATCCGGCGGCGACGATGTTGGCCTGGAGAGAGTAGACGGCCTGAAGGCTCGCGGCTCCGCTCGCCATCGCGCCCTCGAACCATTGACCGCCATCACCGGAGCTGTTGTCTCCGCCCGTTCCAAGGATGATCGACCCTTGCTTGTGCATGGGAACGTACCCGGGCTTGACGGGACGCGTGCCGTCCCACAGCGTCGTGAGATTGCCGGACGTCGCATCCCCGCCGTAGAGCGCGAAGCGGCCTTTGGGAGCCCCAGAGCCCGTACCCGCGCAGCCCGTTTGCCCCGTGCACGAGTCGCCGACCAGGACGCCGGTGACGAAGTTGGCGCTCATCGGGGGGTTGGTCGAGATGTTCTGGTCCTGGTTGTTCTCCCAGCCGGCATAGATGCCGTTCTCGAGGTCGGCCATGACCCACGGGCCGTTGTTGTGGCCTCCGGGAGTTCCGGTCCCCCAGACGACGCCGCCTCCCAGGTAGACCGCTTCCATCGTGCCGTTGCCGTCGTCGTGGGAGTCCGTCTCGGCGTTGCCGTAGTCGAAGCAACAGCTGTCGATGAGGCCGCTCTTGGTGTTCACCATGTAGATGGTCTCGGCCTCGTCACCGGTCGCCGTCCCGTTGGCGGTCGTGACGCCGCAGGTGTCGCAGCCTGCGCGATAGCCCATCCCCGGCTTTATGTAGACGCCGTAGACGCTGTGGCCATTGACCGTCGTCGGCAGCGCGGTGGCGATGGCCGGGGAGTCGGCCGTCGGCTTGGCGCCGCCGGAAGGCGCGGGCATGAGGTCATTCTTCATCGGGGACTGGTCGTAGATGATCGATATGGTGCAGGTGCCGCCCGTGCAGAAGGCGTCCTGCGAGGCGGCGTCCGCGTAACCGTCGACGCTTCCGATGTCCATGGTCATGCCGTTCGAGCAGGAGCTCGGGCCGGGGACCGAGGTCCCCTTGCAGACCTGATAGAGCGGCCCGGTGTAGCCGGGGTAGATGACGCGCACGGTGCTGTGCGCCGCGACGCAGTTGTTGCCGGCGGCCGCCAGGATCTCGCAAGGCGTCGCGCCGCTGAGGATCGATCCGTCGAAGGTGGGGAACGCGCCGCCGGAGCCTGTCGTCCCCCCGGTCGCGCTCGAGCCGCCGCTGCCGCCGGTGCTGCTCCCACCACCGGAGCCGCCGGTCGGGTCCGAGCTGCCGAACGACGAACAGGACACGACCCCGGCGCCGAGGGAGACGGCGACGGACAGTGCAAGGATGGCGCGACTCTTCTTCATATCTACTTCCCGTAGCCCGCGGCCTGGAGGTTCGCCATCACCGATGCGTCGGTCGCATCGGAGGGCTCGCCGTTGGTGATGGCGCCCTCGTAGAACGTCCCCCACGAGTTGTTGCTGTTGTCGCTGCCGATGCCGAGCAGGATCCCGCCGGAGTTGTTCCAGGTCTTGGCGGCGTTGTTCCCGCTGAAGGCGGTCGTCAGGCCGGTGGCCGTGGGCAGGTTTCCGTTGCCCACGCGGATGGACATGGCCGACGGTGGGGCCGTCTTCACGATGCCGAAGGCGTACTGGTACTTCATCTGCGGGTCGTTGTTGTTCGTGTCCGGGGTGCTGGCGCCGTCGGACCACACGCCGCCCTCGAAGTCGCCCATGAACCACGGGGCGCCGGTGGCGCCCTTGCCCCAGAAGCCTTGCCCGAAGAAGATCGTGTTCATGGTGCTGTAGACGAGGGGGTCGGTCGAGACGTCGCCGAAGTCCCAGCAGCACGCCGTCCCGACGTGCGTGCCGTCGGCCAGCTCGTAGATCCCCTGGGCCTTGGCGCCGGTCGGCATCCCCTTGCCCACGGCGGTCAGCCGGTACCCCTCTCGGGCGTTCATGTAGAGCGTGTAGATCTTGTGACCACCGACCGTGAGCGAGTGATTGGCGCTCGACTCGAAGTCGGCCATGCCTGCGTACGTCCCACCGTTGGAGCTGCCCGCGGGCGCCACCTTGAGGTTGTTGCCGTTCCCCGACTGGTCATAGAGGAGCGAGAACGTGCAGGTGCTGCCGCTGCAGAAAGAGTCCTGGGTGGTCGTGTCGGCGAACCCATCCGCGGTCATGCCGATGTCCTTCGTCGTGCCGCCCGAGCCCGTGTTCATGGTCGAGCTCCCGCTGCGAACCTGGTAGAGGAAGCCCGTGTACGACTTCGAGAGGCCGCGGATCGTGCTGTAGGCCGCCGCGCACGGCGTCGCCGGGCTGGAGGCCGCGTAGATGTCGCAGGGACCGTTGGTGCGCGTCCCCGAGGTGCCGCCGGTGCCGGTCGTGCCGCTGCCAGCCGCGCCGCCACTGCCGGTCGTCCCGCTGCCAGCCGCGCCGCCGGTGCCGGTCGAGCCGCCCTTGGCGCCGCCGGTCCCCGTCGTCCCGCTGCCAGCCGCGCCGCCGGTGCCGGTCGAGCCGCCCTTGGCGCCGCCGGTGCCGGTCGCACCGCCGCTGCTGGTGGTGCCGCCGCTGCCAGTCGTGCCCCCACTGCTCACGGAGCCGCCGCTCCCCGTCGCGCCGCCCGTGCCGGTCGCGCCGTTCTTCTGGAAGATGATGGTCCCCTTGGTCGTCGGGCTGGTGGTCTGCGGCGTCCAGGTCATCTGGCTTCCAGCGACGCAATACGAGTAGGGCGTGCTGCCGTCGATCGTGAGCGTGTTGCCGGAGCTGGTGTAGTTGCCGCTGGCCATCGCGTTGAGCGAGGTCACTCCGGGCAAGCCGCTCTGCTGGACGGTGCCGGTGCAGGAACACCCGCCGCCGCTCGTGGCGTTTGTGCAATTGACGCTGGAGAAGCCCAGGGAGGAGAGAGGTCCGGAGATCCCGTCACAGGTCGTGGTGGTTCCCGACAGCATCAAGCATCCCGCCGGCAGCTCGAGATCCGCCGATCCCGTCGTGGTCGTCCCGTCCGTGTACGTTCCATCGGAGTTGGCGGTCCAGGTCCCGGTGACGTTGAGCGACCCGGTCATCGTCACGTTCTTGCAGCTGGTGGGATCGAGGCCCGCCAGCGAGATGTCCAGGTTGCTGCTGCTGAGGTCGAGGCAGGCGGAGCTCACGCTCCACGTACCGACCACGTTGCCGCCGCAGGCCGAGACGTTCGAGCAGGACCCGGAGCTGCCGCCGCTGGAGCTCCCGCCCGAGCCGGTCGACCCGCCGCTGTGCGAGCTCCCGCCCGAACCGGTCGATCCCCCGCTGCTGGAGCTTCCGCCCGAGCCCGAGTGGTCGCTCGCGCCGGACTGGGCGCAAGCCGCCGAAATGATTCCCAAAGCTACTGCCAACGCAAGAACGGGGGACTGGGCCTTCATCGATAGTCTCCTCGAAGCGAATCGCCGAACTGGCGCCTACACGGGCTATTGCTTCGAGGTGAGCCGTCTTGTCAGAAAAAGAGCGGGCCTGTTCCCGGCTACTTCCGGGCTACTTGCTGTACCCGGCGGCGACGATGTTTGCCTGCACCGCGTCTTCGGTCGCGTCGGACGGATAGCCGGAGACGAGGCACCCCTCGTAGAACGTGCCGTCCGAGAGATTGTTGTTCGTCGCGCAGCAGTCGCCGCCGCTGCCAAGGACGATCGCGCCCTGCTTCTTCATCGGGCTCCATCCCGCCGGCAGGGCGCCCTTGTAGTAGGTGGCGAGGCTGCCGCTCGCCGCGTTGCCACCCCGGAGCGCGAACTCCGTCGTCCCGTTGTTCCTCAGCACGGCGGTGACGAACGCACTCGTCTGTGTCGGATCGTTCTGGTTCTTGTTGGTGTTGTTCTGGGCGAAGATGCCGTACTCGAGGTCGGCCATCACCCACGGACCGTTGCCGGCCCCCGTGCCCCAGGCGGTGATGTTGCTGAAGTTGAGGGCGTCCATCGCGCCGGCGCCGTCGGCCTTTCGGTCGGCTTCGCTGTTGCCGTAGTCGAAGCAGCAGCCGCTGTTGTAGTGCGTGCCGCTGGTGACCATGTACATCCCCTCGGGCGCGCTGCCGAGCGGAATGCCCGAGTTCGCGCCGTTGACCCAGTAGCTGTTGCTGGGGTTGATGTAGAGGGAATAGACCTTGTTGCCGCCGACCTTGATCGATTCGGTGGTGGCGGTCGAGGGTTTGTCCTGGCCGCCGGCCGCGCTGCCCGAGCCCTGGAAGGCGAGGTCGTTTCCCTTGCCGGTCTGGTCGTAGATGATGGTGATGCCGCACGTCGTGCCCGAGCAGAAGGTGTCCTGCGCGGCCGCGTCCGCGACGCCGCCGGCGGCGACGGCGCTGATGTCCTTGGTCGTGCCGCCCGAGTTGCGGACCTGATAGAGCTTCCCGCTGTAGGCGCCGAAGAGGGCTCGCACGGTGCTGTGGGCCGCCACGCACGGCGTGCCGCCGCTCTTGTAGATGTCGCACGGTCCCATCGCAGCGCTGGTTCCGCCGGTGCCGGTGGCGCCGCCGGAACCGGTCGCACCGCCGGTGGCCGTGCCGCCGGTCCCCTTCACGCCGCCCGCGCCGGCCGCGCCGCCGGAGCCGGTCGCACCGCCGGTCGCCGGCGTGCCGCCGGTCCCCTTCACGCCACCCGCGCCGACCGCTCCGCCGGAGCCCGGCGTGCCGCCCGAGCCGGTCGTGCCGCCCGAGCCCGTCGTGCCGCCCGAGCTGACTGCACCGCCGGAGCCGGTCGCGCCGCCGGAGCCGGTCGCGCCGCCGCCCTGGAGAACTATCGTGCCGGTGATCGTCGGGCTCGTGCCCTGCGGGATCAGGGTCAGCTTGGTTCCCGAGGCGCAGTACGCGTACGTCGTGTCGCCCACGTCGCCCACGATCGTGATCTGGTTGCCGGACGTGCTGTAGTTGCCGCTCGTGGTCGGCGCCACGGAGACCTGACCCAGGCTGCCGGTCTGCTGGACGGTGCCCGAGCATGTGCATCCGCCGCCCGAGGCGGACGCGCAGGTGAGTGAGGTATAGCCGAGGTTCTGGATGATGTTCGCCGCCCCGTCGCAGGTGACGGGCGTCGACGAGATGATGAGACATGCTGGTGCCAGCGTGAGCTGCTCCTGGCCGGAGGTGGTCGTGTTGTCGGTGTAGGTCCCATCGGCGTTCGCGGTCCACGTCCCGCTCACCTGGAGGGAGCCGGTGACGGGTGCGGACGGACACCCCGCGCCGACCAGCGTGAGGTCGACCTGACCACTCACGCTCAGACACGACGACGCCACGCTCCAGGTCCCGACGACATTGCCGCCACACGCCGACCCGTTGGGACAAGCCCCGGCGCTTCCGCCGGTGCTGGAGATCCCGCCCGAGCCGTTCGTTCCGCCCTTGCTGGAGCTGCCGCCGGTGCTGGAGCTGCCGCCGGTGCCCGCCGAGCTGCCCGCGCCGGGGCTGCAAGCGGCCGAAATCAGTCCAAACGCCAGGGCCATCGCAGGAACGGTAGACCGGACCTTCATCGAAGCTCTCCTCTCAAGGTAGAGAGCCATTGTTCCGGTGCGCCCGGTCTTGTCAGAAAACCGGACGTCGGTTCGCGGCGCGTCGGCGCCGGCCGCGCGCGGCCGCAACGAGAACGCCGATGCCGAACAGCGCCGACGTTCGGTCGCCGCGACCGTCAACGCGACAGCCGCACCCGCCGCCCGGGCCCGGCGGAGACGGCGAGCCGTCGTCGCCACCGGCGCTCCCGTCGGCGTCGGTGCCGGCGTCAGTCGAGCCGGGCGCCGGCGTGATCGTCACCAGCGAGACGCCGAAGCGGGGCAGATCGAAGTCGACGCCGACCGAGCCGTCCGCCGCCACCGCGACGGTTGTGTCTGCGGTCAGCGGAGCGGGATCCATCGCCTGTTGCAGAGCGGCGAGGTCGGACGCCGAAGGGCTCGCCGGCATGCCCTCGGCCACCCAGAGCGTGTACGCGTCGCCGTGCGACTCGTCGACCCGCACGTGCGAGACGCGCACGCGTGCGCCGAAGCTCGGCGGTACCCTCACCGCCAGGTGCACCGGCGTTGCGGCGACGGTCACGATGTCGTCGTGGTAATTCCAGACCAGAGCCTGGACGGCGGCACCGTTCAGCGTCGCGATCCCGTCGACGTCGGGCTGGCCGCGCACGCCGTTCACGAGGATGTCGTCGAGGGGCCGCGCCCCGCTGCTGGTCAGGGGCAGGCGAACGCCGTCGAGGCGCCCCAGGAGCTTGAACGCGCTCAGCACGGGCAGGTTGATGCCGTTCGTCGCGAGGACGCGATACCCCGTGAAGTACGGGGTGCCGGGAAACGTGAAGGCCCAGGTCAGCAGGCCGCCCAGCTTGACGCCCACCTCGGCCTCGAGCTCGAGGGTGTGCTTCATCATCGCGATCTCGTACGCGCCGTAAGCGGGGGAGGTGCGGTAGGCGTCGGCGGGCGTGCTCGCCACCGAGCAGGCGGCGCAGCTGTCCGGGTCGGCCTCGGTGACGTAGATGGGCGTCTGCTTGAACTGGGGGATCCCGGCCACCGCGCTGAAGCCGGCGCGGTGAAGCTTCAGTTGATTGCCGAGGTCCATCTCCACGTTCCCGCCAGTGATGGCGACGCCGCCCTTGGCGTGGAACGTCACCAGGTCGAGGCGCGTCCCGATCTGGCCCGTGACCGCGTTGGTGCCCGTCGCGCAGTGCCGCAGGAACTGGGTCAGGAAGCTGCTGCCCGCGCCCGCCACCGCCGGGCCGCCGAGGGCCGCGCCGGGGAGCGCAGCGTGCAGTGCGGATTCGGTGTAGTCGTAGAGCTTCGCGTAGTCGTCGAACGTGCCGTTCCAGTAGGTGATGTCGGGCTCGTTCCAGAGCTCCCACAGCCAGCTCGCCGCGACGTTCGGGTAGCGGCCATCGGCGTGCGTCGCCCACGCGCTGACGAGAATCGGCCCACTTCGCATAGTCGGTGGGGGGATAGAAGCAGCCGCCGTCGAGCGTGGTGGCGCTCGAGTTCCGATAGGGCATCGGGTGTGTCGAGAGCGCCTCCGGCATGAACCCGAGCTCGACGAAGGGAAGCGCGCCCACCCCGGTGATGGTGTCCATGATCCCGTCGGTCAGCGTCCAGTCGAAGACCGGGTTCCCGGTGGCGTCCTCGGTGTAGACGTTGGTCGACCCCCACTTCATCGCCGGGGTGCCGTCGCCGGTGTTGAGGAGGAAGTGATTGCGGATGTGGACCGGCGCCGTGTGCGCGGCCGCGAGGGTTCCCAGCAGCGCCGCGCCCTCTGGCGTCGTCGTGTAGTTGATCTCGTCGTAGCCATGAAACGGCCACACCCGCTCGAGCGGCGTTCCCGCGGCGGTGGCGTCGACGGTGACGGTCACGGTCGACGCCGAGCTTTGCGCGCGCGCAACGGAGCCGAGCGCGATCAACCCGACCGTCAGGAGCCGGCCGGCCGCGCAGCAGATCCAGGCCGGCTGCCCCCTCGGCGCCCCCTGGCGTGCGCGCGCGTCGGCAAACAACGAAAACACCGCGAGAAAGATTGTCGCGGTGCCGCCGATCTTGTCATGCCGGGTGGACGAAATCGTGGCCCGCCTAGGGCCCGCCGTCCCGGCCCGGCGCGCCGGCCGCCAGCAGCGCCCCGCCCTCGATCCGCGCGATGTCGTCGGCCGCCAGCGCGCGCCGGTACAGCATGACGTCGTCGAGCTGGCCCGGGATCATCTCCGAGACGGCGAAGTTGGCGCCGTTGCCGTTCCCGCCGAGGACGACCGGGTTGGTCTCGGCGGCGAACGGGCCGCTGATGACGCCGCTGTTTATCTGCACGCCATTCAGATAGAGGCGCGACGTGGTTCCGTCGTAGGTGCCGGCCAGGTGCACCCAGGTCTTCTGCGGCACCACCACGTTGTTGGCCACGATGTCGAGCTGGCCGCCGGTCGTCGTCGTGATGTAGAGGCCGGGATTCATCGTGGGGGTCACCGAGAGGTGGTAATGCTGTCCGAAGCCGGTCCCGATCTGCCGCGAGATGACCGTCGCGTATTGGGTGACGGGCCCGTCTAGGTACACCCAGCCCATGACGGTGACTTGGTCGGTGACCGAGTCGATCGACGAAGACGCAGCGACGTTGACGTAGCCCGCGGCTTGCGGCGCCAGCGACTCTCCCTCGGGCCCGCCCGTCACCCAGGCCATCGACGGATCCAGCCCCGCGAGCATCCCGTCGTTCCCCCACACCGACGAATCGCGGGCCGTCGCGCTGCCGGGCGGGTCGTTGAGGCGCCAGAAGCCGACCAGCCCATCGAGCAGGCCGGCCGCGCAGCCGGGCCCGCCGCCGTCGGGACAGGAGAGCGGATCGACGACCACCAGCGTCCGGGTCGAACAGCCCGTGGCGGCGAGCGCCAGCGTGGCGGCGAGCGCCAGCGTGGCGAGGGAAAAGCGGGCCGTGACGTTAGAACCTGGCAAGCAATTCCCCACGCACGAACAGCGTAACGCCATCTGGGCGTCAGAACATGACAAAGGCGCGCGGCGCCGGATCCGACCCGCTAGAACATCCAGGTGATGGCGGACGCCAGCTCGTTGTAGCTCGGACCCGCGCCGAATTCGTGACGGCGGTAGTCGAGCTTCAGTCCGATCTCGGGGATGGGGCGATAGACCAATCCCACGGTCTCGGTGTATCGAATGAAAGCCGGGTTGGCGACGAACCCCGGTGCGATCGCAGCCTGCGTGTTCGCGTAGTCGTAGCGGAAGAAGAGCGTCAGGTCCTGATCGCTCGCCGGCGCCGCCAGCCGCAGGAGGTTGTAGCCGGCTTCGAGATAGCCACCTCGAAGCTGGGAGGCGACGGCCACCGAGGTCATCTGCTCCGGGGTTCCCGCGGAGAGAGCCTGGTTGAGGCCTTCGGTGTCGCCGATGAACAGGAAGGCGAGCTCTGCCCGCGCCGTGAAACCCCGGTAGCGCGTGCGGGCGTCCGCTTCGACGAGCCCGAGGGGAACCCGCCCCACCGTGTCGCGCAGCGTGTTCCCCGAGGTCGCCGCATAGCCCGAGATCCCGAAGATGGTGGCGAGCACCGGTTCGTAGGCCAGACGTGCCACCAGGCCGACGTCTCGGGCGTACGCGTACTGCGCTTCTTGGTGTCCCTCGGCGATCCCCGTTTCGGCGGTGAACTTGTTCGCGTTGAAGCTGGTGACGACGTAGGTCTGATAGGACAGGCCGGTCGCGATCTGGCCGAAGGCACCGAAGCCGGCCTCGCGCCAGGTCGAAGGGATGACCAGGGTGTCCACGTCGGGCCGGTCGACGCCGTTGAAGGTCGGAGGCTCGTGATAGACGTTGATGATCCCGACCGGCATGATGATGAGGCCGCCTCGCAAGTTGAAGTGGCGGTTGAAGAGGCCATCGAGATAGGCCTGCTCCACCTCGAACTCACCCTGGTCGGTCGACGACGCCACGGCGTGTTCGACCTCGAGCTCCGAGTAGAAGCGAATTCGGTCCGAAAAGT
Organism: uncultured Pseudomonadota bacterium; assembly: GCA_963725905.1. Taxonomy (GTDB): domain Bacteria; phylum Myxococcota_A; class Polyangia; order Fen-1088; family Fen-1088; genus JADGRB01. The sequence continues at coordinate 623,962 of CAVSAG010000001.1, forward strand.
TGTGTCCCACGAAGAGGACCAGCCGCCGGAGATCGATGACCGAGGGACTGTTGGACGGCGCATTCAGCGTGAGCTCACCGTAGCCGCCGATGGCGGTGGCGCTGCCTGCGGAGACGCCGCGGAGGGGATTTTCGATCGCCGTTTCGCGCGGAAGCGTCATCTGCGGCATGTCGCGCTCGGCGGGGAGCTCCAGGACCGGGCCGCCGGTGTCGGGCGCCGAGCGATCAGCCGAGGGGGCGCTGGGAGGCAGAACCGCTCCCTGGGGGGGCGCGGGTGGTGCCATCACCTCGGGTGGAGGGGAGGGGGCTTGCGCGTTTGCCCGGCTCTCTCCAGCGGAAACGACGAGGGAGGCCAGCCAAATGATTTTGAAAACGATTCTCATTCGCATGCATGAGCGTGTATCAGCGCCGAGCGCGACCTGTCAAGGCCGATTCGCGGCGCGGGACGGCTCGCTCTACGGCGAGGGGGTGGGCTCAGGCCCAGGTCCGCGCCACATCGAGAGCACCGGGACGCCGGTCAAGACCGCCATGGTGAGCGTCAGCGCGAGGCCGCTCACCGCATGCAGAAACGCGAGCCCGGGGAACGAGCGGACCAGCCAGGGCGTCGCGAGGTGGAGTGCCACGCTGATGGCACCGGCGACGATGAATCCCCGCTTGAGGGTGTCGCGGAGGCCGGTGGCCAGGAAGAGATGTCCCAGGATCAGCAAGATCACCGGCATGGTGAAGAGATGGAAATGAGTCACCTCGAGCAGCTTTCGGTAGCTGACGGCGACGACCAGCGGAGGATGGGACTCGGTCTCCGACGCCGGGAGGTCGATGACGGGGCCCCGAGAGGGATTTTCATCCGCGACGCGCTCCGACACCCCGGCGTAGTAGCGCTTGATGCCGCTCGTCCCCGTTCCGACGAGGTCCACGTAGAACAGCGCGGACGACCCGACGCCGAAGAGGATCAGGGCGCAGAACGCCGTGTAGAGCAGCTTGGCGTCGAGGCCAAGGTTCCAGAGCCGAAAGCCGGACGACCCGAACTGGCGCACGGGCCTAGCGATTCGAAGCGACGATCGGCGCTTTCACTGCGGACCCCATCGCCGAGGGGGATTTCGGCATCAAGGACGCCACCTCGTCCACCAGGATGGTGGCCCGCCGGACACCAACCGTCAGCGACGCCGACGATATCGTCGCGCCACTCACGGCGTCGATGTCGCGGGTAACCCGCATCTCGTCGCGCACGCTTCGTCCCTGGAACTGTTTCAGAAAGCGAGGGTCTCGAACCTCGTCACCGCGCGGCTCGCGGTAGACCATGATCTCGACGCGCTCGACCACCCCTTGCGGCGAGAGCTTCGTCGCGAAGGTGATCGGCTGGTGCAACCCCATCTCGTCGTCGATGACGGCGTACCCATCGACCCTCCCCTGGGTCATGGCGACGAAGACGGTGTACCGATCGACGGCCGGCTTGTACCCGAGCCGCTGGGTCAAGCGCGCACGGTTCGGGCCGTCGAGGACCAGCGTTCGATAAGTGACGCGCTCGCTCCTGGGGAAGAACGCGGACAGGACCGAACGGGTCGAAAAGTAGGCGACCTCGGCCCGCGCCGGCGCGGCCGCCGTGACAGCGCCGACCAGCACGGCGCCGATGATTCCTGCCTTGAACATGATTTTGATATCCGTTCTCAATAACGAATAATCTACCTTTACCTCCGGGCGCCCCTTCCGTCAATCGGGAACGCTGCGCAGGAGCGCCGCGGGCCTTGTTCCCGGGCCTCCCGCCCTCCTCCGGGACGATTTTCATCCGCAAGCTGACCAGCGTTCACGCGTCGCGCGCTCCACCCTACGCAGATGACGTACGTGTGGATTCTGGTCTGTCTGTTCGTGGGGCTGCCAGCCTCTTGCCAGATTGGCTACCGGCTCGGAAGCCGCGCCGCGCGGCGCAAGGACGAAGGGGAGAGGGCGCACGCCTCTGCCTGGCAGGCCGCGCTGCTCGGATTGGCCGCCCTGCTCATCGGTTTCACCTTCTCGATGGCGCAGGCGCGCTACGACGCGCGCAAGCACCTCGTGCTCGATGAAGCCAACGCGATCGGGACGACCTATCTGCGGACCGAGCTGCTCGATGCCGCGCGCGGTGAAGAGCTGCGCGTCCTGCTGCGCCGCTACGTCGACGCGCGCCTGGCCTTCGCCGAGCCCGGGCTATCCGGGGACCGGACCGAGGCGTTGCTGCGCCAGTCATCCGATCTGGAAGATCAGATCTGGGCGCGGGTGGTGGCCGCGGGACGGGCCGACCATTCGCCCACCACGGCCCTGCTGATCCAGGCGGCCAACGGGATGCTCGACGCCGGCGCGGAGCACCTGGCGGCGCTCGAGAATCCGCTGCCGCCGACGGTGTTCGTGGTGCTGATTCTGGTCACCGCCGTGGCGATGTTGTCGGTCGGTTACGGGTGCGGGCTGGAATCCCGAATGCGCGCGCTTGGAATGTTCGTGGCGCCGGTGCTCCTCGCCGCGGTCATCGGGCTGGTGTTCGACCTCGCCCACCCCCGAATGGGGATCATCGTCGTCCACGACCCGATCCTGGCGCGGCTCAGACAGAGCCTAAGGTGAGGACTTGCCCGAGGCGGCGGCCTTGAGGGGCTGCCGCGACAGACGGCCGAAAACGGCTTCCGCCAGGAGCAGACCGGTGACGAGCTGCAACGCCAGCAGCATGACGTGAAAGAACGTATCGACATTCGCCGGGTGGGTGCCGGGCCGAAGCAGCGCCAGCACGGTCTCGCTCCCCAGAAACCCTGGGGCGATCTGAAGGAAACCCGGGATGATGAGGATCGCCGGCAACCGCCCGCCCAGGCGGTGCTGGACGAGGGCCACTGTGCCCAGCAAGAACGTCGCGAGCAGCGGGCTGCCGTCGGGCGGGAAGATCGCCTTCGTCACCTCGTGCGCGCCGAACGCCACCAGCACGCCCGTGACGATCCACGGGGTGTCGCCCCACCGCCCTTGTAGGCAGATAGTGAGGGCGACGCCGCCAATCGCGACGAGCAGCGTCGTCAGCGGCAGCGGTAGCGGCGATGGGTGGACCGAAGTCGGAGGCGGCCCGAACAGGCCGTAAAGCTTGATGGCGGCGGCGATCCCAAAACCGATCATCACGAATCGCAGCAATCCGTAGCAGAGGCGGAGCACGCCGGATTCGAGCGCCTCGTGAACGATCTCGCGTGTCCCGATGGTGATGACCATAGCCGGTACCAGGAGAGAGCCGCCGCCGAATACGGCGCGTGCCTGGTCGAACGGCGGCAGCACGAGGCGCAGCAGGAACGCCGCCAGTGTCCCGAGCAGCGCACCCGAGAAGCTCTGCAGGAGATCCAGCTGTCGGTCGCGCGTCGAGGCAAAGTGAACCGCCCCCGCGACGAGCCCGACCACGATTCCAGCCGCCACCTCGAGCCAGCCACCCCCGACGCGCGCGGAGACCGCCGCGCCGTAGATACCGTAGCCCAGCGCCACGATCCCGGTGGAAAACGCCGGCCGCCTGGAGACGATGGTGGCGATCTCGCTGCGCGCGCGCAGGAGGTCCGCGTTCGTCGCGTGGCCCTTGGCCTGCAGCCGGTGAACGACGCCCTGCAGATCGACGAGGCGACGGAGGTTCCACCCCGGATCGGATTCGATGTTGCGCATTACGACCTCGCTGCCGGGACCTCTCCCCACCTGCAGCTCGAGGCGGCTCTGCAAGATGAGCGAGTCGACGGAGACGCCTTGTCCGTCGCCGATGGCGCGGAGCTCCTGCTCGACGACGTCGGTCGGCAACGAGACCGCGTGAAGCCCGGCCGCCACGTCGCCGAGGACGCCGGCAAGCTCGGGATCGCGGCCCGCTGCCGGAACTGTGTCGTGGCCGTTCATGGCCCAAGAGTGCGGCCGGGCGTCCCGGGTGGGGATCGGCCTCAGGCTTTTGAGGTATTGCCCCACTCCCGGTGAGGTTGCGCGCGCGGCGGGCGGCCTCAAGTCACAGCGGTCGTGAACGCGACTTCATCGCGACGCCTGATCTTCACCGGCCTCCTGGCAGCCGGCGGCGTGCTCTTCGCCGAAGACGCGCGCTCCGACGAGGGCGCGGGGCAGGACACCCAGGTGGAGACGGAGGCGCAGAACGCCTCCGACATCCGCCCCGGCCTGACCGCCGCGGTGAAGGCCGAACCGCGCTTCCTCGACGGCAAGTCGCAGGATCGCGACACCATTTACGCCGTGCGCCCCTCTCTGTCCGGGCACGCCGTCCGTCCCTGGATTCGTTATCTCGCGACGGCCGAGCTCGCGCAGAACCCGCCTTATCTCCTCTACGCCTGGGTCGACATCCGTCCCTGGAAGGCGCTCGGTCTCAAGGTCGGCCAGCAAGACACGCCCGTGTCGCGCCACGAGAACTACGGTCTTTCGAAGTTCCTGTTCCCGGATGGCGATACCGTCGCCGACTACTTCTGGGGCGGCAGGGACAAGGGCCTGACCGTGCACGGGGCGGCGGCTTCCGACCGGCTGGACTACGCGGCGGGAGTCTACGGCGGCTCGCCCCTGCGCCAGTATTCGACGATCGCCGGCAACTATGTCTTCGACGGTCGCCTCACGGTGAGCCCGCTCGGCGAGATCCGGGATGCCGAGTTCGGGTACGTCCTCGAGGAGACACCCGCTCCGTTCCGGCCTTCGTTCTCGCTGCAGGGCTACTACGGGAAGATCCAGAGCGCGACCGAGAACTTCGACGAGGACACGTTCAACGCCAAGGTGGTCCCGAGCGGCATGACGACCACGCAGGCGGCAGCCGGCGTCGACGCCGGCGTCCAGTCTGGCCGTCTCATGTTCTTCGCCGAGGGGTACGCCCGGCGAACGACGCCGCCCACGGGCCCGCGCTACACGTCGGTCGGCGCGTGGGGGCAGCTCGGCGTGTTGCTGCTTCCGAGGCGGCTCGACTTCGCCGTCCGCGGGAGCTGGGCGAACGCCAGCCTCGACCTGTCCGACGATCTCCTGTTCATGGGCGAGGCGCAGGTGGCCTGGTACGTGCGCGCGCCGATGCTGATCGTGAAGCTGCGTTACGGCTACAGCGATCAGCAGTCCCCGGGCATGACCGCGCTCGGCGCCGTGACGCTGCCCGCGACGGTGGGACACCTCCAGATCATCACGCTGCAGCTCAACCTCGTTTTGTGAGAGGCGTTCGCTTCGCCCCGGCGGGCTTTGGTGGATCCCGCTTCCTGGCCCGTGCCATAGGACCCTCCCTCAAAGTCCGCCCCAGTAGCTGGCCGCCCGAGAGATCGGGCCCAAGCCTCATTCCATGCGCGCGCGAGGGATCGTGAACACGCTGGCGGCGGCCCTCCTGCTCTCGGTCTCGCCCAAGGCGGTCGCCGCGGGCGATGAGACGGTGTCGCCGATCGAGACGACGACGGTGCAAGCGCCGCCCCCCATCCCGGCCGCGCCGCCGGAGCCGATCCCCCAGCTCGACGAGCGCACCGCCTACATGGTCGGGAAGCACAAGCTCAAGCTCGGCATCCTGGCCTTCGAATTCGGGATCCTCCAGCAGCTCTCGATCGGAACGGAGCCGCCCGCCTGGGCGCTGCGCGCGTTCACCAGCGTCCTCATCCCCAACCTCCACCTCAAGTATCAGATCCTCGATCGGGACCCGGTGGCGGTCGCGGTGCAGGTCGCCGGCTACTACGGAAGTCTCAGCAGGTCGAACTTCGACGGCAATCTGATCGACATCCCGGTGTCGCTGTATGTCTCGGTGAAGGTCCACCCGCGGATCACGCTGCACGCAGAGGCGGCCTACATCTACGCGCGCGTGTTCGGGACCGGCGACATCACGCAGGCGTCTCTCGACGGCGCCACGGCGGTGCACGCCGGCCAGCTCGGCCTCATGGCCCAGTACCAGGTGACGCGCGTCTTCTCTCTGACCGCCACCGGCCGCTACCAGGTCTGGAACTCCGATCTCCCGCTGAGCGGCAGCTCGATGACCGACCCCTACACGACGGCCACCTTGAACGGGCAGTTCGTTCCGGCCGTGCAACACCCCTGGGAGGCGATCGGGGGCGTCGCCTTTCTCTGGCAGCACTTCCGCTTCACCGTCGGGGCGGGCTATGGCTACTACTTCGTTCCCGGCCTCGACATCCCCAACACGAAGAAGACGTTCGTGCCCGACGCCTCGATCTCGGTGGTCCTGTGAGATCCTCGGCGCTGGTGCTGGCGGCACTCTTGCTCGGCTGCGGGCCCGGAAACGTCACGCTGCCGACCCCTCCGATGGAGGCGGAGACAGCGGCGCTGGTCACGACCTACCAGATGCCGCCCGGAAACCTGGATACGAGCAACATCGATCAGGTGCGCGCCGACGCGCAGACCCGGCTCGACCAGCTGAACCTCGACTGGCTCCCGGATCTTCTCTCCGACGCGTTGAGCCGCGTGCAGAGCCGCCTCGCCGCCGCCGGTCTCCCCGACGATCCGGAGAGCATGCCCGACCCGCGCAAGGGCCAGCTCACGGCGGTCGTGACGATGACGCGCATCTGCGCGGGGTGGAGCGATCCGCCTGGCCCGCCCGACGCGAGCGCGAACGGCTCCATCGAGGTCACCGCCATCACCGACACCGGCAAGCTCAACCCGGAGATCTGGGGAACGGCGACCAATTGCCTGGCGCGCTTCCCCCCCGCCGGCAGCACCGGCACGGTCGCCTCGGCCACCTCTACCGTCGTGAACGCCACCCTCAGCGGCACCCTGATCCTCTATTCCCTGGGGCCATTGCCGAAGAACACCTCCGATGCACAGTTTCTGGTCATCTTCAGCGGGTCAATCGGGGTCGGCGATCAGGTCGGCTCGGCGTCGTTCGACTTCGAGATCTCCAAGTCTCAGGTCAAGTTCCGGGTGCCGGTCGCGAGCGGCGGCGATGCCATCGTCACGGTGGGAACCACGCTCGGCATTCAGGGCGCGAACGCCGGCTTCTCCTGCGATCTGACGACCCTCACCTGCCAGCCGTCGACGTAGCCGAGTCTCCTGGCTCACCCCTCGGGCGGATCGAAATGCCGGGGCGCGCGCTCGCCGGGGCGGGCGGGGAGCTCCTCGACGAACAGGTCGTCCGGGTAGCAGTAGCCCCACTCCTCACCGGGTTCGTACGACCGAATCACCGGATGGTGTGACTGGTGATTGTGCTTGGTCGCGTGGCGACCGGGCGAGTTGTCGCAGCAGCCGACGTGGCCGCAGGCGAGGCAGAGCCGCAGATGGACCCAGACGCCGCCGGACGCGAGGCACTCCTTGCACCCGTGGCCGCTCGGCTTCGCGCCGGCGACCCGCTTCGACGCTTCGTCCAGGTGTTCACACGTATCGGGCATCTCATGACCTCGCTGATGGATGAGCAGCGTCGCCCGGGAGCGGCGCGCGCGCCTGCAGGTTATCCTGGTTCCGCTCGAGCCGCGCGCGATCCCACTTCCCGAGATCGGCGGCGGCCTCGTAGGTGCTCTGCAGGAAGGCGAGCACCACCGCTGACGGATCCGAGGCGCTGCGGACGGCGGCGTAGGGGAGCACGAACTCGCCCAGCGCGGGCTCGAACCTGGCGGCGGCGGGACGAACGGCGGCGTCCTGGAAGCCCGCGGGGGCCGGATAGGCGTAGGCATAGAAAGCCGCCTCGGGAAATCGGGCGTCCCCAGCCCAGAAGCCGGCGCTGCTCACCTCTTGCGAATACGCCTCCTGCATCACGGCGTCGTTGACGTGGGGGATTCCGCCGGGGTGCAGGGGGGCCGGCCGCCCCGAAAAGCGCGTCGCCGCCAGATCGCCCGCCCCCCAAAAGAAGTGGATCGGGCTGGCCTTTCCCACAAATCGCCCCCGAAATATCTTCAGCAGGCGATCGGCCTGGATGAGCGCGCGAAAAAATCGATTCGCCCAGTCGGCGTCGTAGCGGCAGAGGCGCGCATCCCGATCGAGCAGCACGCGGTCCGGGATCTCCACGACCATCGGCGAGATCTCCGGGCGCACGCCCAGGGCTCCGAGGAGGCGCATGTACTCGGCAAAGAAGCTCGACAGCGGTTGATCACAAAGGCTCATCCACTCGACGCGTCCGTCGCTGGTTCGTGCGACCAGGCGGTGGTCGACGAGGTCGAGCTCCACGTCCAGCATGCGCTCGCCGACCGGCATCGGCGTGGTGGTCAAGCCCCGCGCCGTCAGCCGGAGGGAGACCTGCCACCAGTGGTTGACCATCGGGGAGAGCGCCAGCCGCGTCTTCCCGAGAACCTGACCCCAGAGGAGCAGCGACTGGCGGGTCTCCGTGCCGCCGCCACCGTCGAGCCGGGGCCAAGCATCCTGGTCGTTGGGGGGGCCGACTGTTGGCGTCACCGACATGGCCCCAACCTAGGTCCAGTCTCCTTCCAGGGGGAGGCCCGCGCCCTGCCAAGCGCGATCGATCTCGAGCGCGCCGCGCGATGGCGGGGCGGCGACACTTGTGCTACAAGCTTCACGTCCTTTTTGGGTCCGGGTTTTCGTCTCTGCGTCGGAGCTTCGTCTGCCGTTCGTTCGAGGTCGATCGTCGGCACGCTGGAGGCTCTGTACGACGGCAGTTTCCGTCGGGTTCAAACGCAGGAGAATCGAACACATGGGTAGACGTCTTTATGTTGGCAACCTCTCGTACAACACCACCGAGCTCGAGCTGAGGGAGATCTTCGGGACCATCGGCACGGTCGCCGAGGCCAAGGTCGTGACGGAGCGCGAGACCGGCCGCCCGCGCGGCTTCGCGTTCGTCGAGATGAGCACCGAGCAGGAGGCCAAGGCGGCGGTCGAGCAGCTGAGCGGGCGCGAGCTCGGCGGCCGCACGATCAACGTCAACGAGGCGCAGGAGCGCTCGGGCGGCGGCGGCAGCCGGGGCGGCGGCGGCGGCGGCCGAAACCGCTGGTAGTCACCCGCAGGCGGCCGTAGCCTGCGTCCGATGGGCGCCGAGACGAACGCGTTTGCACCGCGTGGCGTTCCGGCGCCCACAATGCTCGCCAGCGCGCGCGTGGAGCTGCACTGGGCCGCGCAGATCGTGGCGGCCGTCGGCCGCGCCCTGATCCCGGCGGCCCCTGACGACAGCCACACCAGCCTAGAGTGGCTGGAGGCGGAGAGAGCGCTCCTCGGCGGAGCGACGCCGAGCGGGCTGCGGCTCGGGTTGCGCCCGGCCGATCTCACGCTGGTGTTGCTCGATCCGCACGATCGGGATGCAGGGCCGCGCGGTGAGCTCCCGCTCGCCGGACGGACGCTCGACGAGGCGCGCCTCTGGGCAACCGAGGCGCTCGGCAGCGTGGCGACGGTGGTGCCACCGTATGAGATGCCGCCGCACGCGGTGGCGCACCGCGGGACCTTCACCGGCGGTGATCGCGCGGCGCTCGAGGAGCTCGAACGCTGGTACGCCGCCGCGGACGGGCTCTTCCGCGAGGTCCGGCGCACGAGATCTCACCCGCCCATGAACGCCTCTCCGGTCCGCTGCTGGCCGCATCACTTCGACATCGCAACGCTGATCGAGCTGCCGCCGGGCGCGTCGGCCGGAGGGCGAACGATCGGTGTGGGTCTGTCACCCGGCGACGGCAGCTACGAGGAGCCGTATTTCTACGTGACGCCGTGGCCGGTCCCGGCCAACTGGAACGACCCGCGATTGCCTGGCTTGCCGGGCGGCGCGGCCTGGCATCGAACGGGGTGGTTGGGCGCCGTGCTGACGGCGACGGCGATCTTCGCCGAGACCGCCGCGTCACCGTCCAAACGGGCCGAGGCCGTCTCGCGATTCCTGGACGCCGCCGTCGGCGCGTCCGCCACGCTGCTCGGTTGAGGCCTAGCGAGGCCTCTCACCCTTCGCCACCACTCCGGGCCGCAAAACATCCGCCGATTCAAGTGGCTGCGACCCGCACGGGCAACGTCCGCAGATTCAAGTTGGGTGCGCGCGCGGCGCCGAGGCCGGGTGCTCGTCGACCCGCAACGGACCACCGGCGCGCCTCCATCCGACGCGCGCCATCCAGGTGGTTGGCGGCGCCGTCGCCGAAGGAGCGTCGGTGCTCGCCTCGGCGCTCGCGGGCGGGCATCTCCATCCCGAAAAGTGCGGCCCTGAGCTGCGCGGGTCGATGCACGCGGGCGCCCGGAGGTGCTTTCGGAAGTTGAGCAGCACGTAAACCATGCTGGTCCGCATCTGGCGCGGCGTGGTCAGCGGGCGCGCGTGGTAGCGGTCGCCGACGACCTGCCCTTTGCGCCCGAGGGCGCGGTTGACCGCCAGCGCCAACCGTATCGCCAGGCCGTGCATACCCCCGCGGGCGCGCCGGGCTTCGTCCCCCTCGACGATGAAGTGGCCGTGGTCCTGCTGGATCGAGAAGTGAATCACCCGGAACCGGTCGACCGACGCCCGTGCGATGGCGCGCCGAAGCGCCCCGAACACGCGGGGCGAGCGGAGCGACGGCAGCCCCGGCGTCGCGCGAATGGTGACCTGCACTGGGTATCGCGGATCGACCTTCGGCCGCGTGTCGTGGGGCATCGAGGGACGGCCGCGCGGTTTCCGCCCGGCGCCCTTGCGAGCGCCACCCCAGGTGCGTGGTGCCCCGAGGGGCAAGTTGAGCTGACGCCGTCGCACCGTCTTGATTCCGCGCATGTCCCGTTGTCGGGCGCGGACCGCGGCGGGTTGCGCGGTGTGGGGTGAGGCTGACGACCGCTGCGAGGCGGCAGTCGCGTGACTTGATTCCGCGGGAATGCCGGTGGCGGCGCCGGGACGCCGATGGGTTGGGCGCGTTGGCGCGCGGACGGCTCGGCCTTGATTGCGCGGATGTTGCTGCCGACCACGAATGTGACGAATCGTGAGGGCGAGGCCTAGCGAGGCTCTGCGCGCAGTGCCCTGGGGACGAGGATTCGTTCGAGCAGATCGAAGAGACCCTGGACGAGCAGGGCCAGCGCCGAGGCCGGGATCGCGCCCTCGAGGATCAGCGATACGTCGTCGAGCCGGATCCCCGCGAAGATCGGCTGGCCGAATCCGCCCGCGCCGACCAGCGCGCCCAGCGTGGCGGTGCCGATGTTGATGACGGCTGCGCTCTGGATGCCGGCCAGGATGGTCCCGAACGCCAGCGGCAGCTCGATACGCCAGAGGATCGCGCGGCGGGGGAGGCCGAGGGCCTCCGCGGACTCGCGCAGGTTGGCCGGGATCCCCGTGAGGCCCGCGTGGGTGTTGCGCACGATCGGAAGCAGGCTGTAGAGAAACAGCGCCGCGGTCGCCGGCCAGGCGCCGATGCCGAGCAGCGGGATCATGAAGACCAGCAGCGCCAGCGAGGGGATCGTCTGCACGACGCCGACCGCGGACAGCACGATCTTTCCGAGGCGCGGCCGACGCGCCGCCAGGATCCCGAGCGGCAGCGCGCAGAGGATGGCCGCCAGGAGCGACACGGAGACCAGCGCCAGGTGCTCGCGCGCCCGACGCCAGAGCGCCGGTCCCCGCGCCTCGTCCGCCTGGGCGCCCCGGACGCCGAACCGCTCGGCGACGAAGTCGGCGGCCACCGTCCGCTCCGCGACCTTGTCGAGCTTCACGCGGGCGTTGAGGCGCATCATCGTTGCGTCGTCGATCTGCCCCGTCATGAGGCGGGCGAGCGCCGCGAAGGCCGCCGGCCAGCGTGCCTCGGCGTCGCGTCGGTAGAGCAAGATCGCCTGGTAACGCGGGAAGAACCCGCGATCGTCGGTCAGCACGCGAAGCCCGTCGCGCGCGATCTCGGCGTCCGTCGAATAGACGTCGGTGACGTCGAGCGCGCCGGCGGCGAGCCCGCGGATCGCGAGCTCGTGATCGAGCCCCTGGGCCTGCGCCTCCGGCAGAGCGTAACGCGCCGCCAGGCCGGGCCAGCCGTCGCGCCGGCGCAGGAACTCGTTGCTGAGGTCGATGCGCAGCTCGGGGTGGCGGGCGAGATCGGAGATGGCGCGGATGCCGAGACGCGCGGCGACCTGCTCCTGCATCGCGAGCGCGTATCGGTTGTCGAACCCGAGCGGTCCGATGAAGCCGAGACCGCGCGCCGCCAGCGTCGCCCGCAGCGCGTCGAGATCGCGGGAGGCGTCGCCGGACACTCCGCCGAAGGCTGTGTCGCCTTTCAGGATCTCCTCACGCAACGTGCCGGTGTACTCGGGGTAGAGATCGAGAGCGCCGCTGACGAGCGCGTCCCAGCAGAGGCGCGTCCCGCCGAGCGCGCGCCGATCCTCGACCGGCGCCCCCGCGGCAGCGGCGACGAGACCGGCGGCCTCGCCCAGGATCACCGATTCGGCGAACGCCTTCGACCCCACCTGAAGCGACGGCGCGGCCGTCGCGACGCCGCCCCAAAGTGCGACCGTGGCGGCGATCGCGAGCGCCACGCCAGCCCCGCGTCTCACGCGGTCCCGCCGGTCCGGGTGATCGTGAGGCGGCGCTGCGCCTCCACGAAGTGGGTGACGAACGGCTCGGCCGGCGTTTGCAGGAGAGCCTCGATCGAGCCCTGCTGAACGATCCGTCCGTCGCGCAACAGGACCAGCCGGCGGGCGAAGAACGCCGCCTCGGCGAGATCGTGGGTCACGACGATCACCGCCTTGTCGAGGCGGGCGAAGATCGCCGACAGATCGTCCTGCAGCTCGGCGCGTACCAGCGGATCGATGGCGCCGAGCGGCTCGTCGAGGAGCAGCAGCTCGGGGTCGAGAAAGAGCGCGCGCATGAGGCCCACGCGCTGGCGCTGGCCGCCCGACAGCTGCGCCGGATAACGCTCCAGCGCATCGGCCGGGAACCGGGTCAGCTCGACGAGCTCACCGCGGCGCGCAGCGATCCGGGCGGCGTCCCAGCGGAGATGGCGCGCCATGAGCTCGACGTTCTGGGCGGCGGTGAGATGCGGGAAGAGGCCGCCATCCTGCACGACGTAGCCCATCTGCCGGCGGGCGGCCTGAACCGTCGCGGCGTCGAGCGGCGCGCCGCGGAACCGCACCACGCCGCCGTCCGGCACCAGCAGCCCCAGCGCCAACCGGAGGATGGTCGTCTTGCCCGAGCCGCTCGGGCCGATGAGCCCTACCGTCTCGCCGCGGGCGATCTGCAGATCCAGCGGCGCCAGCACCGTCTTGCCGTCGTAGCGCTTGGTCGCGCCGCCAAGCTCGAGGATCGGATCCACGACCGCCAGCTTAGACCACCAGCAGCCCGGCCGCGCCGGCCAGCGCGGCAAGCACGGCGCTGGCGAACATCAGCGTCCGGAAGGCCGCGACGTAGGCGGCCGCGAAGGCGGCGTGCAGGGGCGCGCGCAGCGCCGGCGCGAAAGCGCCGAAGTCGGCGCCGCCGAGGCGGACACGCTGCGCGTCGACGGCGCCCGCGGTCGCCGGGTCGAGCGAGAGCGGCAGGAGCGCGCTGTCGAGCACCTGGTTGAAACGATACAGCAGCAGCACCCCCAGCGCCGCGACCGCCAGCAGCCCCGCGGTCCGCGCCACCGCGTTGTTGATCCCCGAGGCGACGCCCGCGTGTCGCGGATCGACGGCCCCCATGACGGCCGTGGTGAGCGGCGCGACGGTGAACCCCATCCCGAGGCCCAGCGTCAGGACGCCCGGGAAGAACGTCGTCCAGTAGCTGCCGCCGATGGCGGGGTGGGCCAGAAGCGCGAAAGCGACGGCGACGATCAGCGGCCCGCCGCAAAGAAATGTGCGCGGACCGATCTTCGTCGCCAGCGCGCCGGCCCAGCGGCTCATCGTCGAGACGAACACCACGAAGGGGAGCAGCGCGGCGCCGGCGGCCGCCGGGGAGTAGCCCTGCACCTGGATCAGGTTGAACGGCACGAAGAAGAGCGCGCCGCCGAGCGCGGCATAGAGCAACAGGGTGAGCAGGTTCGTTCCCGCGAAGGTCCGCGAGCGAAAGAGAGCGAGCGAAACCATCGGCTCCTTCACACGCGCCTCGACGATCAGGAAGGCGACCAGCGAGGCCGCGCCGAGGCCCAGCAGCGCGAGGGCGCGCGGGGCGCTGATGCCCGTCGGTCCGGCGTCGATGAGCGCGTAGACGACGAGGCCGAGGCCGACGGTCGCCAGCGCGGCGCCCGCCAGATCGAGCCGCGCCGTCGCCTCCGGATCGCGCGTCTCGCTGACCCGCCGCGCGGCCAGGGCGACGACCAGCGCCGCGACGGGGACGTTGAAGAAGAAGAGCCAGCGCCAGGAGGCGTGCGAGGCGATCCAGCCGCCGGCCACCGGCCCCACCGCCGCGGTGATGGCGCTCCAGGCCGACCAGGTCCCGATCGCGGCGCCGCGGCTCGCGGCCGGAAAGCTGGCGCTGATGAGCGCGAGGCTTCCGGGGACCAGCAGCGCGGCCCCCGCACCCTGAACCGCGCGGGCGGCGATGAGGAGCCCGATCCCCGGCGCGGCGCCGCACGCCGCCGAGGCGACCGCGAACACCACCACCCCGGTCGAGAAGACCGCGCGCCGTCCCAGCCGATCGCCCAGCGCGCCGCCGACCAAAACCAGCGATGCCAGCAAGAGCGCGTAGGCCTCGACGACCCATTGCAGCTCTGCAACCGTCGCGCCGAGGCTCTGCTGCATGACCGGCAGCGCGACGTTGACGACCGTGCTGTCGAGGAACGCCATGCTCGATCCCAGGATCGCCACCACCAGGGCCCAGCGCGGATCTCGAGGCACCGCGGCTTCATTCATCGCAGGCTAGAATAGTCGACCAGGAGAAGGGGAGGGCCCACATGCTCGGAGACAACGACACCATCGCCACGATCGCGGTGAAGGATCTGGCGGCCGCGAGGAAGTTCTACGAGGAGACGCTCGGTCTCGCGCTGGCGAGCGCCGCCGGCAGCGAGGCTCTCACTTTCAAGACGGGGCGGACCGAGCTGGTCGTCTATCGATCACAGTACGCCGGCACCAACCAGGCCACCGCCGTGAACTGGCGGGTCGGGGACGCGCTCGAGGAGATCGTCGCGACGCTCGTGGCCAAGGGGGTCGCGTTCGAGCACTACGACCTGCCGGGCCTGACCCGGAAGGGCGACGTGCACGCGTTCGGCGAGTTCAAGTCGGCCTGGTTCAAGGACCCCGACGGCAACATCATCGCGCTGATGAGCAGCTAGCGGTCAGGTAGCTAAGCTAGCGGCCCAGGGTCCAGGCAGGGGGATCGCTGGCCGGGAAGGTTTCGTCGCTCGCCTCGTCGACGATTCCCGCGGAGGTCACGCGCGCCTCGATGCTGATCGGGTGCTGCAACGTGCGGGAGACGGGACAGTGTCCGGCCGCCCGCTCCAGCGTGGCCCGCTGCGCGTCGTCCAGATCGCCCCGGAGCGCAACCGCCAGCCGGAACAGATGCCCGCCCGAGCCGCGCGACTGCGTGACCCGGACGTCGACCCCCTGGAGCGGAATCTGGTGCTTTTCGGCCGACCAGGCCACCGTCATCGCCGTGCAGGAGCCGAGGGCGGCGGCCAGCAGATCGTACGGGCTCGGGCCGGCGTCCGCGCCGCCCTCCAGGGGAGGGAGATCCGACACGATCCGGTGCTGGCCGATCGAGAGCGCTTGCCGGTGGTGGTCCCCGGTCCCTTCCACGCGCACCTCGCGGAACAGCTGGTGCTCGATCCGATCCTGGCGGGCAGCCCCGTCGACGGCGCCGGCGAGCGCGCTCGGGGCGTCCTCGAACCGGACGCCGTTGACGAAGAAGGTCGGCGTCGACAGCACGTGGCTGTGCCAGCCGGAAACCTCCTGTGCCTTGACCGCCGCCCGGTACGTCCCGGCGTCGAGCTCCCTGTCGAAGCGCGGAAGATCGAGGCCGAGCGTCCCCGCCAGTCGCGAGATCTCCGCCCGCGACAGCGCCGCCTGGTTCTCGAACAGCAGATCGTGCATCTCCCAGAACTTCCCCTGCGCGGCCGCCGCCTCGGAGGCCTCCGCCGCGATCTCGGCGTGCGGGAACAGGTGGCTCCGCGGGTTGGCCCGAAAAACGAAGCGCAGGTCAGGCCGGCGCGCCAGCAGCGCCTTGATCATCCCGTAGGCCGCGCCGCAGGACGGGCAGGCGAAGTCGCCGAACTCCACCAGCGTGACGCTGGCCGAATTCGGGTCGGCGGGGCCGCGGACGTGGTCCGCCGCGCTCACGGGGTCGGCCAGGAGGGTCGGGTGCTCGCGATCGAAGTAGGCCATCGCCGTCGGTTCTACGCGACGGCCGCCGCGCCGGCCAGGCTAGGAGGCGGCGACGCGGCCGCGCCGCCGCGCCGGCACGCGCGCGAGGGTGAGGCAGAACCACTTGCGCGCGTCGGTCCACCTCGCCTCCGGCTGAAAGCCCGCGTCGACGAGCAGGCGGCGCAGCGCCGTGCGCGTCAGCTTGTAGCTCGATTCGGTGTGGATCCGCTCGCCGGGGGCGAACGGGATCCTGGCGTTCAACGCGCGGATCGGCACCCTCTGCGCGATGGTGCTCTCGAGATAGAGCTCCATGCGCGAGGCCTTGGCGTTCCACTTCGCGACGTGACGAAAGCGATGGAGATTGAACGCCGCACCGAGCTCGCGGTTGAGGCGCGCCAGCACGTTGAGGTTGAACCGGGCCGTCACCCCCGCGGCGTCGTCGTAGGCGGGGCGGAGCAGCCGCGGCGACTTCGCCAGGTCGGCGCCGAGAAGAAAAGCGTCGCCCGGATCCAGGCGTGCGCGCACGCCCGCCAGCAGCGCCCGCGCCTCGGAGGGCTCGTAGTTGCCGATGTTCGAGCCGAGAAACAGGACCAACCGTCGCTCGGCCGTCCGCTCGGGGAGCACCAGGTCATCCGGATAGCGCGCCAGGATCGGCCGCACGTGCAGGCGCCGGAGACGCCGCAGCCCGGCCGCCGCCAGCCGCAGCGCAGTCGGTGAGACGTCGACCGGTGTGTAGAGCGCGGTCGGCTGTCGGGCCAGCAACGCCTCGAGCAACAGCGAGGTCTTCGTCGCCGAACCAGCCCCGAGCTCGATGATCTCCAGCGGCAGGCCCGCCGCGGAGACGATCTCGTCCGACGACGACGCGAGGATCGCGCGCTCGGTGCGCGTCAGGTAGTACTCCGGCAGCGCCGTGATCTCCTCGAACAGCGCGGAGCCGGTCCCGTCGTAGAGCAGCCAGGGGGGAGGCTCTTGTGCGGGGACGTCAGGCCCGCGCGGACGGCCGCGGTCACCGCCCCGAGTGTGTCGGGCGCCGCGGTCGCATCGACGCCGGCGCCGGCGCCGGCGCCGTCGACGCCCGCGCCGTCGCCCGCGCCGCCGATCCCGCCGTCGATCGCTTCGTCCGTCGCCGTCGTCGTCAAGGTGCCTCTCATAGATCGCGCGCGAGACGGATGCCACTCATCTGCCAGCGGGTCGCCGGCGGGAAGAAATTCCGGTAGGTCGCGCGGACGTGACCGGCCGGGGTGAGGCACGACCCGCCGCGCAGCACCATCTGGCCGCTCATGAACTTGCCGTTGTACTCCCCGATCGGGCCGTCGGGAACCCTAAAACCGGGGTATCCGCCGTACGCGCTCTTCGTCCACTGCCAGACGTCGCCGAACATTCCTGGTGCTACGCTCGCCGGGTGCAGCCGGCCCGCATCGGCGAAGTGGCCGGAAACCGCGATGCTCGCAGCGGCGTGCTCCCATTCTTGCTCCGTCGCGAGGCGCGCGCCCGCCCAGCGCGCGTAGGCGTCGGCCTCGTAGTAGCTCACGTGCGCGACGACTTCATGTGCGTCCAGGGCGCGGCGGCCGGCGAGCGTGTAGACGAGCCAGCCCTCTTCACCTCTCTGGCCGGCTTCGCCGTCGTTGACCTCCTGCCAGTAGAGCGGCGCCTGCCAACGATCGCTCTCGACCATCCGCCAGCCATCAGACAGCCACAGCTCCGGCCGCGCGTACCCGCCGTCGCGCATGAACGCCAGATACTCGCCGCAGGTGATCGGACGCCGGGCGATCGCGAATGGGTCGAGAAAACAGCGGTGGCGAGGCCCCTCGTTGTCGAAGGCGAACCCCGATCCCTCGTGGCCGATCGAGACGAGGCCCCCTTCGAACGATTGAAACGCGAGCGGAGGCGTCGCTGCCGGGCGCTCGGCGGCCGCGGGCGCGGCTGCCTGGTAAGCGGGCTGCAGCGGGTGCGAGCCGAAGGCGTGCTTGATGTCGGTGAGCAGCAGCTCCTGGTGCTGTTGTTCGTGGTGGAGGCCCAGGGTGATCGTCGACGCCAGGGCGGGGCTGGCGTCTGCCGCCTCCAGCATCCGGCCGATGGCCTGGTCGACGTGGCGCCGATAGGCCAGGACCTCCTCGAGCGACGGGCGAGAGAGCTCTCCGCGTCGCGCCCGGTCGGGCCGCGGCCCGACGCCCTCGTAGTAAGAGTTGAAGAGGAACGCGAAGGCCGGGTCGAACGGCCGGTGGCCGGGCGCGTGCGGCTTCAGCACGAACGTCTCGAAGAACCAGGCCGTATGCGCGAGGTGCCACTTGGTGGGGCTCGCGTCCGGCATCGACTGCACGCCCTGATCCTCGGGCGAGAGCGGCGCCGCCAGCTCGAGGGTGCGCGCGCGGACCGCGCGGTATTGGTCGAGGAGCCTCATCTCCGCACGCCCGACCAGGATCATAGTAATGATCCCGCCCGTCGGCCAGAGCGGTGACGCGCGCGTCCCAGAGGCCCTCAGAGGTCCATCAGAGGTCCTCAGAGCTCCTGCAGCGCGCGGTGAACCAGCTGCACGCAGATCGAGCCCTCGCCGACCGCCGACGCCACCCGTTTCACGCTGTTCGCGCGCGCGTCTCCGACGCAGAACACACCGGGGATGCTGGTCTCCATCAGGTAGGGGCGCCGGGGGAGCCGCCACCCGGCGGCCTTCAGATCGTCGGGAAGCAGGTCGACGCCGGTCTTGACGAACTTCTTGTCGTCCATCACCAGGCACCCGGCCAGCCAGCCGGTGTTCGGATCGGCGCCCGTCATGGAGAAGACGCTGCGGATGGGACGCGTCTCCTGTTCGCCCGTGTCGAGGTTCTTCCACCGCACGCTCTGCAGGTGGTCGTCGCCGGCGAGGTCGTCGATCGATCGGCGCGTGCGCAGCGTGATGTTGGGGCTCGAATCGATGCGCTGGATCAGGTAGCGCGACATGCTCTCGGCGAGCCCTGGCCCGCGCACGAGGACGTCGACCTTGGCGGCGAGCTGCGAGAGGAAGACGGCGGCCTGACCGGCGGAGTTTCCCCCCGACGACGGCCACCTCCTCGCCCTGACAGAGCTGCGCCTCGAGGTGGGTGGCGCTGTAGAAGACCCCCGCGCCCTCGAAGCGAGCCAGCATCGGCAGCTCCAGCCTGCGGTATTGCACCCCGGTCGCGATCACGATGGCGCGCGTGCGTAGCTCTTGCCCGTCGCTGAGGAAGATCCGGTAGGGGTGGCTGTCGCAGTCGAGCCGCACGACGTGGCGGCCGACCGCGACCTCGGCGCCGAATTTCTCGGCCTGCGTGCGCGCCCGTCCGGCCAGCGCCTCCCCGGAGATGCCGGTGGGGAAGCCGAGGTAGTTCTCGATGCGCGAGCTCGTCCCCGCCTGGCCGCCAGCCGCCGTGCTGTCGAGGACCAGGACGTCGAGTCCTTCGGAGGCCCCGTAGACGGCCGCCGCCAGCCCCGCCGGACCGGCGCCCACGATGATCACGTCGCGCACCTCCTTCGGATCGAACGTCCCGGCGAGGCCCAGGGTCGTCGCCAGCGACTCGAGCGACGGGTTCCGCAGGACGTGGCCGCCGCGGCAGACGATGACCGGGACCTCCGCGACGCCGACGTGAAAGCTGTCGAGCATCGCCTGTACGCTCGGATCGGTCTCGACGTCCTGGTAGACGAACGGTTGGCCGTTGCGGCTCAAGAACTCACGGATGCGCAGCGTGCTCGCCGAGTGCTGCGACCCGACCAGCACCAGATCCGACCCCTCGGCGAGCAGCGCCACCCGGCGCAGGATGAAGGCGCGCAGCAGGATCTCGCTCAGCTCGGCGTCGCGCTGGACCAGGCCCCGGAGGTCCTGCCTGTCGACGGCGATGACGGCCCCCGCTTCCTTGACCCGTCCGCGCACGAGGCTGCGCCGCGCCGAGAGCATGTTGATCTCGCCCGTGAACTGGCGGGGCCCGTGCACGACGACCGTCTGTTCGCGATCGGCCACCGGGAGCACCACCTCGATCGTCCCCTCGAGCACCACGAAGAACCGCGTGTTCTGCTCGTCGACGTCGAACAGCAGCTCGCCGGCCGCGATCTCGCGCCGCTTGCCGATCCCGGCGACGCGCGCGATCTGCGCGTCGGTCAGCTCGGGGAACATCTGCGCGGAGCGCGCCAGCATCGGATTGGCCATGGCCATCGGCCGGAGCATAGCCGGGCCGACGGCCGTCGGCCTTCCCGAAGCGGAGCAGGGCGTGTGGAGGGCCTACTGGCAGCTGCGAGCGCCGCCGCCATCCGGAACAGCGCAGGAGAGACCCGCACTGCAAGTCGGCGCCCCTCCGCCCCCGGCCGCCGCACAGCAGGCCTGGCCTCTCGCGCCGCAAGGCTGGCAGGTGGAGCCTCCGCCACCCATGCCGGTACCGGTGCACGCAAGCCCGGTTCCGCAAGTGCGGCCGCAGCAGGCCTGCCCGGAGCCGCCGCACGGCATGCAGGTCGCCGCGCCGCCCGGCGCGCCCGCCGCACCCCCACCTCCCGCGCCCATACAGGCCAGGCCCGTGTCGCAGGTTCCAAACCCGCCGCCGCCGCAACAGCTCTGCCCCGAGCCGCCACAGGCGACGCAGGTGCCGCCCATCCCCATCGTCGCTCCCGTGCAGGTTCCGCCGGTCTGACAGGTTCCGCCAGGGCAACACGCGGCGCCCGTGGCACCGCAGTTCATGCAGGTGCGCATGCCGTTGCCGGGATTGGCGCAGCCGAGCCCGCCGTTGCAGGTATCGCCCGCGCAGCAGACCTGGTCGCTGGCGCCGCACGGCTCGCAGCTCATGCCGCCGTCGTCGCGCTGGCAGGAGAGGCTTGCCGCGCACGACGTATCCCCGCCACCCGAGCAGCAGGTCGCCCCCCGGCTGCCGCAGCTGACGCAACTTCCGCCCGAGCAGCGCGCGCCCGAGGCGGTGCACGTCATGGGACCTCCGCCCCCGAAACCACCACCCGCGCCACCCGCGCCAGCGGCGCCACCGCCGCAGCAGGTCTGTCCGACGGCGCCGCAGGCGACCCCCGCGCCGTCGCTGCACGATCCGTTCGAGCAGGTGCCGCTGGTGCCGGCGCCCATGCAAGCCGCTCCGCTGCCCACGCACATTCCAGCGACGCAGCAGCCACCTGACTGACAGCTGTTCGCGGCGCAACAGACCTGCCCCGCGGCGCCGCAGCTCTGCCCCCCGGGCCCAACCGTCGTCGACGACGAGCTTCCGCCACAGGATGCCGCCAGCGCCGAGAACAGCAGCAACAGAGCCAACAGTCGCCAGACGACGCCGTTAAGTGAAAGACGAATCATTATGTTCCCCCCTGAGGTTTCGAATCTCAGCTCCTTGGAGTCGGGTCACCGCCAGCGTCGTCATTGTTCGTCGACGGCAGTGAAGCGCGTCACGTCCGGGCGCTCCAGGGAAGGGCATGACTCGCCGCCACCGGGCCTCTCAAATTTCTGATGGTCTGCTGGGGATCGTGCCCGCCTTCCCGGGCCAATGGCCGTGGCCCGGGTGTTGCTCGCCAACGAGTCGATGCCGGCATCGAAGGCCTCGCCCGCGTGAGAGGGACCAGCAGACCGGGTCGCGCCGAGACCGACATGCCAGTCCTGGTCGGGGCTGGCGACGCGTCATTCGTCGCGACTTCGAGAAACATCGGCCTCGGGGGACTGTGCCTCGCGGTCGACCGGTCGCTCCAGATCGGCGACCGCCTGGCGGTCAAGTTCACCCTCCCCGATCAGGGGCTGCCGTGCAGCCTGACCGCGGAGGTTCGCTGGGTTCTCACCGAGGGTCAGGCGTCAGGCGTCGGTCTCCGATTCGTCAACCCACCGATCGCCGCGGCCGCAGCCATTCACGAGTTCCTTCGCGAGATGGACCCGGACCTGACGCCATCATCGCGCTGGGCCTGAACGTCGAAGGGAGGACCGCGTGGACAAACGAAAACAGAGCATCTACTTCTCGGTCGAGATCTTGAAGGAGATCGCCGACGCCGCGACCCGCCTCGATCGGTCGATGTCGTGGATCGTCCAGAAGGCGTGGAAGCTCGCCCGCGCGGAGATGGGTCGAGTTCCGTCCGCGACAGCGAGGTCCAGTGAGCCCGGGTCTGAAGCGGCTCCGGATCAGTCGGGGCTACCCGCGCAGCGTGGCACGGACGTGTAAACGCGGGGTCGACGTCCGCCGCTCGGCTTGACCCCAGCTGGGTAAGATGTCATCTTACCCGAGTGAAGACCGCCGTTTCCACGAAGGGCCAGATCGTCCTTCCCGTCGCGATACGGGAGCAGGATGGCATCGAGCCTGGTCAGGAGTTCGAGCTCGAGCGCATCGACCGCGGGGAATACCGGCTCACTCGACTGGCGCCGCGCGCGAACGAAGGGGTGGTCGATTGGCTCATCGCCTGCCCGCAGAAGGGTTTCTTCACCCCGATCGAATCCGAATCCACTGACGATCTTTGATCTATCTCGTCGACGCCAACGTCCTTTGTGAGCCGACCAAGCCGGAGCCCGACCCGAAGGTCGTCGCGTGGCTCAGGGCGAACGAGCGCAACCTCGCGGTCGATCCCGTGATTCTCGGCGAGATCCGCTTCGGCATCTTGCTGCTGCCGCGCGGAAAGCGAAGGCGGCAGCTCGAGGGTTGGTTCGACGGGGGCATCGCGCGCATCCAGTGCCTGCCCTGGGATGCGTCGCTCGGGCTTCGTTGGGCCGAGCTGCTCGCCGATCTGCGAACGGCGGGGCGAGCGATGCCCGTCAAGGACAGCTTCATCGCCGCCACCGCGCTTGCCCACGGCCTGACGGTTGCCACCCGCAATCGGCGCGACTTTGCGGCCGCTAAGGTTCCCGTCGTTGATCCGTTCGCGTGATCGGCTCCTGCGTCGAAGGCGGCTAGGTGATCCGCCGACGGCGAACCAGGGAGGTGACCAGGAGCCCCAGGAGCAGCAACGAGCCGCCCGCGCCTGGTGCGCTTTGCTGAATCCCGCACGAGCAGCCGGAAGTCCCGTTGGTTTCCATCGAATCTCCGCCGGTTCCACTCGAGCCGGAACCGCCGGTTCCGCCACCCGTTCCGTCGCCGCCCGATCCGCTCGACGTGCCGCCGCTTCCGCTGCCGCCCTCGCCCGAGGTGCCTCCCGAGCTTCCCCCGGATGCGCCGCCACTGCCGACAACCGCGCCGCCACTGCCGCTTCCGCCGCTACCGTTGGCTCCGCCGGACGCACTTCCGCCCGTTCCGGTTCCGCCCGCGCGACCGCCGCTGCCGGTTCCGCCGGTGCCGCTCGCACCGCCCGAGGCGCTGCCTCCCGCGCCGCCGCCAGATCCGCTGCGACCGGCGGCGCCGCCGGCGCCACCAGTTCCACGCGCGCCCGCCGCACCGCCGGTGCCAGCTTTTCCGCCGGCGCCCGCTGCTCCACTGGTGCCCGCTGCTCCACTGGCGCCAGCTGCCCCGCCGCCGGTGCCACCCGTCCCGGTGGTGCTGCAGCTGTACGCGGGTGCCGGGCTCTGCGTGCCCATCGGGTTCATCGCGGGCAGCGTGATGAGGTCCGCCAGCCAGGTGAGGCCGTTGTCCGGCGTGTGAAGGTTCTTGATGGTGCCAGTGCCGGACCCGGTGCCCGTTGCGCCCATCTTGGCGCCGGCGCCACCAACGCCAGTTTTGCCGAAGGCCGTGTCGGCCGCCGCGAGGTGTATCTCGGTGCACAAGTAGTACTGGGTGTCGATGGTGTACGAATTTGCGTCGGCCTCCGTGGCGAAGCCGAAGCCGCCCCCCAGCATCAGCCCGCTGGTGCTCGTCAGCGTCGACACCACCTTCCCCAGCTTCATGGAGGTGACGGTCTGGGTCCAGGTGTTGTTGTCCGACCCCAGTTTGTACTCGATGGTGATTTGATCGTCGGGGTCGATGGAGACGCTCGGGCCGCTGCGCTGGCCGAAGCTGCCGAAGACCGACGCTTCCAGGCACCACTGGCCAGCCTTGGCGCCGCAAGCCGAGGCGTTGTCCCCCCAGGCATCCCCGGTGGTTTGGATGAGGTCGCTCGTGGGGTTGGAGAGGCCGGGCCAGATGAAGAGCGGGCCCACGCCCGACGCCCACCCTGTCGGCAAGCGCCCCGGCACCAGCGTGGTCTTCGTGTAGATGATGTGGTTGGTGGTGGTCGGGTGCACCGGCCCGAAGCTCCAGCTCGCGCCCCAGCCGTCACCGGCCGCCGCCAGGACCTGGGCAGGCAGCCCGAGGGCGATAACCGCGCTCAAAACAAGGGTTCGTGAGGTCGTCATGGGCCGCTCCTCCTGGGAAGTCGTGCCCGACGACGCTCATGGCTCAGATAAAAACGATGCTTTAGTAGAAGGCGATGTCGTCGATCCAGAGGTCGAAGATCTCGCCCACGTAGAAATTGAAGTCGATCGTGTAGATCGCGCTCGTGTCGACGCCGTTCGGCTCTTGCAGCCCGAAGTTGCGCTGGCCGAGGCCGCCGAAGGGGATCCGGTATTGGGTCCAGGCCGTCCCCAGCGGCGCCAGATCGACGCCGGCCGTGTCGTAGCAGGCGGTGTTTCCGGTCGTGGCGTTCGGATCGCAGATCCCGCCCTCCGGCCGGGTGTACTTGTCGCTGACGGCGAAGCGGACCTGGTTGGCCGACGTGTCGCCGATGCGTGCCCAGAAGGTCAGGCCAGTCCGGATGTGAGCGTCGTAGGGGAGCGTCGCCGACGCCCCCCCGTCGACGGGACCGTAGCGGAGCGTGGTCGTGAGGACCGCCCAGCTGGTGAACCCTTGCCCGGTCACGTGCTTGGCGTGGAGGCTTCCGCAGCGGCCTCCGCCCGGGATGAGCTCCGAAGACGCGTCGCCGTTCGGGTCAATCGATGCGTTCGGCGAAAGGGCGTCGCCGCCCGCCCACCAGCCGCCGTTTCGTCCCCCCTCCATCGGGAGGGCAGAGCCGCCCGCCTCCATATCGTCGATGAGCGCGGTGGGATCGACAGGGCCGCTGCTGTCCGGGCAGTTGACGTTTTTCACGCTGGCCCCGCCCGCGCCCCCGATGCCAGAGTCGGGCGGGAGCTCCGGAGAGGAGCTGCAGGCGGGCGCGAGAACGACAGGCGCGAGAAGGAGAAGCAGCGTGGCCAATCGTGCGGGCGCGGAATTCGAGTCGGCTGTCATCCGTGGTCTCCCATTTTGTCTCTCAGAGTAGCCCGGTGAGCGGGCCGGTGCACCAGTCGGCCTCGCCGAAGGTCGTGTCGGGAATGCCCATCGCGTTGAGGATGGAAAGCAGCAGGTTGTTGTGATTGAGCC
Source organism: uncultured Pseudomonadota bacterium (assembly GCA_963725905.1). Taxonomy (GTDB): domain Bacteria; phylum Myxococcota_A; class Polyangia; order Fen-1088; family Fen-1088; genus JADGRB01. The sequence continues at coordinate 649,235 of CAVSAG010000001.1, forward strand.
CCTGTCCCTCGTAGCTCAGGAAGCGGCCGGTGACGAGCGGCCCGCCCGCGTTCCCGGCGAGGACGTAGGGTGCGTCCTGGCGGCTGTGGGTGTTCCCCTTGGCCAGCTCGTTGGCCCACAGGACCAGCGTGTTGTCGAACAGCGTCCCGCCGCCCGCGTCCGGTGTGCTCTTGAGGCGCGAGATCAGCCCCGCCATCTGCTGCGCGTACCAGGTGTTGATCTGCGTGAGCTTGCTGACGGCGTCGGTGTCGGTGTCGCTGTGGTGCGAAAGATCGTGGTGTCCGTCGGGGATGCCGAGCCAGGTGAACCGGACCTGGGAGACCGACCGCGACCACTGCAGCGAGGCGACGCGGGTCAGATCGCAGGCGAGCGCCATCGTGAGCAGGTCCATCTGGATGCCGCCCACCGTGGGGAACGAGTCGTTCGATTGCGCGGCCACCGTCGGGACGATCGGATCGCTGCACGCCGGATTGCTCTCGGTCAGATCGGTCGTGAGGCGCGTCTCGATCTCCCGCACCGCCTGCAGGTGCGCGTCGAGGCGCTGCTTGTCGCTGCTGCCGAGCTGTCCGGAGATCCGGGTGTACTCGGCGCCCACCGCGTCGAGGATCGACTTGTGACGGGCGCGCTGCTGGGCGAGCACGCCAGGGTCGGTGTGCAGGTCGGAGAACACCGTGTCGTAAACGGCGGCCGGATCGTCCATGGGCGGGAGCGGCTGGTTCGCCGCCTGGTAGATCATCCGTCCCCAGTTGTCGGCGGCCCCCACCTGCACGCCGAGCTCGAGCGAGCGAAACGGCGTCGGGGCGGCCAGTCCGTCGGAGATCCGCTGATCGACCGACGGGCCGGTCGGCCAGCCCGCGGGGGGTGCGCCGACGCCGGCGAACGGGCCCGGATTGAGCGGGGAGCCGGTCAGCATGCCGCCGATGCCGTTCTGGTGTCCGTCGCCGCCGCCCCCCTGTTGCAACAGCCCCTCGACGATCACCAGATCGGACTGATAGGCGGCGAGCGGCGACAGGATCGGGGAGAGCGTGAAGCTCTGGTCCGCGCCAGTCGGCGTCCACGCCGTCGGGATCGTCCCGTTCGCCGAGAACATCACGACGAAGCGCTTGGGCGCCGTCGCCGCGCGCGGCCTGTGCGGGTGCATCGCCTCGAGGAAGGGGAGGGCGATCGCGGCGCCCCCGACGCCGCGCAGGATGGTTCGTCTCGACAGAGGCTTCATGGCGTGGTCTCCGGCGGGAGGTTGCGGAACTCGGCCATCCGGACCGTCTCGCGCACCATCTTCTTGAAGTCGCCCCCCGGCCCGGTGAGCGTGCCCGCCAGGTCGGAGATGGCGCAGAGATCGCCGGAGCTCTGCTCGCTTCGGCCGAACGCGTAGCGGAACCACTGCGTGGCCGCGCAGGTCGCCACCTCCGCGCTGCCGGCGAGCCGCGTCGCCAGGCTGGGGACGCCGTCGAGATCACCGTCGACGTCGGTGCCGGTGAGAGATCCCGTCGCGTCGACCGGCTGGTCGGCGTCGGTGTCGCGCCAGACGCCGCCCGCGTCGTAGTTCTCGAAGGCGAAGCCGATCGGATCCATGAGCACGTGGCACCGCGCGCAAAACGGATCGCTGGTGTGCTGGGCGAACCGCTCGCGGGTGGGCAGGCGCGGATCGACGACGGGCGGCGCCACCACGACCGTCGGGGGCGGGGGCGGGGGCGGCGTGCAGAAGAGCTGGGCGCGCACGAACTTGCCGCGCAGGACCGGCGACGTCTGATCGGCCTTGGCGTGGACGGCGAGCCAGGAGCCCTGGGTGAGCATGCCGGCGGCGCGCGTCGGATCGAGCGCGATCTTCTGGTAGCCGTCGCCGGACGGAGCGGTCAAGCCGTAGTACGTCGCGAGCGACGCGTCCGCGAACGTGACCGGCGCCGTCAGCAGCGTCGTCAGCGTCGGCCCGTTGTTCCAGGCGTCGGTCAGGAACAGCGACGTCTCCTGGGCCAGGGCGCCGGGCGTGGCGTCGGTCCAGTTTCGGTACAGCGACCGATTCTTGTCGATGCCGGTGATCGACTCGACCTCCCACCATTCGCTCGCGAAGTGAACGAACAGCTCCGCCGCCCGATCGAGCGCCAGCAGCCGATCGGTCTGGACGAGGACGCCGCTCTCCGTCGCGAGGTCGCCGTGCTCGGCGGCCTCCAGCAGCGCCTCGTCGGGCGCGGCGCCGGTCAGCAGGAAGGCGAGGCGCGTCGCCAGCGGGTAGCCGTCGAGGGGTTGCGATGCCGCCGGCGGCGGCTCGGGCCGGTAGAGGAACTGCGGCGCCTGCAGCATGGCCGCCACCACGGCCGCGAGCCCGTCGGTCGGTCCCGGGGAAGCCGTGTCGCCGTAGAGCTGCACCATCGCCGCCTGCTCGTCGCCCGTCATCGCCCGCCGCCAGGCGCGGCGCCCGAACGCGCCGACGAAGGCCGCCACGCACGTTGCATCGCCGCCCGTCGGATCGCAGCTCGCGACGGCCGTGGTCCGCGCGGCGTCTGCCAGCAGCGTCGTGGCCGCCTGCTCGGCCACCTCCAGGTATCCCTCCGCGTGCAGCGCCGAGACGCTGTAGGCGACCGCGATGTCATCGAAGTCCAGCGTCTCTTCGTCGGGCGGGAGGCTCTCCGTCACGCTCGGATCGACGCCGGTCAGGTCGGCGAGCGACCGCCCGTATTCGAAGCGCGTGAGCCGCCGGAGCGGCGCCGGCCCGGGATCCGTCGCGCAGAGCGGCGCGCTGGTCGTCGTGGTGCTCCCTCCGCTGCCCCCACAGCCGAGCAGCCCGGCGAAGGCAAAGGACGTGACCAACCAGGGTCGTTTCAACCTCGACATCGGCCCCGCATGATTGTCCGACAGAAGCAGGTTCCGCGCCATGGACAACGAGGCCTCCATGCTGGCTTTCGTCGGTCTCGTGCGCGTCGCGAGCGGTGACCGGACGTCGGTCGGACGTCCGCGCGGTCGCCCGACTCGCTCCATAGGCCAGCGCTGCGGCCGCACCGCCGACGACAATGCTCGAAAGCGAATGATTCCCTGCATCTGACGCGCATCGCCCCTCCGATGGACCGATTTTTCGCGATGCCGTGACTTGAGGGACCTTGAGTCCGACGGCGAAACCTGGCAATCGCGCGTTCCTCCGCGCGTTCCTCGCGGGCGTTCCTCTGGCGTTCATCCTCGTTGGTGCTGTGGCGCTCGCGTGCGGATGCGTGACCCAGAAGGGAGACGTGCAGGCGGTGGACGCTGGCCCGGACAGCAGCGTTGTCTCGCTGCCAGCGGTCCCGTTTCACACCGAGTCGCGCTTCATCGTCGACGCCAACGACCAGCGGTTCAAGCTGGCCGGCGTCAACTGGTACGGCGGCGAATCGCCCGATCTCGTGCCGGCGGGCCTCGATCTCGCCGATGTAAACGCCATCGCGCGCCTCATTCGCCAGCTGGGATTTAATTCCGTGCGCCTCCCCTGGGCACTGCAGCTCTACGAAGCGAACCCGACTGTTCCGGCCCTGAGGCTCTCCGCCAATCCGGCGCTGCAGGGGAAGACCGCGCTCGAGGTGTTCGACGCGGTCATCGACGCGCTGGCCGCCCAAGGTCTGGTGGTCGTGCTCGACAACCACCGCAGCCGCGGCGACTGGTGCTGCGACACGGCCCACGGCGACGGCCTCTGGCACACGGTCGCCTATCCCGAGACGAGCTTCATCGCCGACTGGCAGGCGATGGCCGCGCGCTACCAGTCGCAGCCGGCGGTGATCGGCGCCGACCTGCGCAACGAGCTGCGTGGTCAGCTTCCCGATGACGCGCCCGCCGTCTGCACGGACTGCGACACGCCCGCCAACTCGGGTTGCGCCTGCCTGCAGCCGTCGTGGGGCGACGGCAACGCGCTCACCGACTGGGCCGCGGCCGCCACGCGCGCTGGCAACGCTGTCCTGGGCGTCAACCCCGACTGGCTGATCATCGTCGAAGGAGACTTCTGGTCGACCTGGATCGGGGCCAACGGGACGCCCGTCACCCTCAGCGTGCCGAACCGGCTCGTCTACTCAGCTCACAACTATTCGTCGAGCAACGGGGGTATCGCCTCGTTCGCGACCTACGACGCCTTCAAGGCGGCGCTCGATTCGTCGTGGGGATACGTCGTCACGGCCGGGCAGACGTACACGGCGCCGATGTGGGTCGGCGAGTTCGGCACCAACCACACCACGCCGAGCGCGATGTGGTGGCCCTGGATCCAGCAGTACCTGGCCGAAAACGATTTCGACTGGTGCTACTGGGCGATCAACGGCACCGAGGGGAGCGGCTACGGCCGCACGTTCGGCGCCGAGGAGACCTTCGGCGTCCTCGACACGACGTGGACCGCGCCCGCGTCGGCGGACTTCCTGGCTGCCCTCCAGGCGCTGGCGCCCGCGGTGATGACCCCCTGATGATCGCGGCCGGTCGGTAGCAGTTTCGCCGCCACTTCCCCTTCTTTCGAGCGTGACCTTGAAGAGTCAGACGCCGTTTGTAGTTTGGATCGGCGCGTTCCTTTTGATCGGCGCGGACGGCGCCGGATGCGGGTCCGGCGACGTCTCCAACGGCGGCGCGGGGGGCGGGCCGGGGAGCGGCGGGAGCGCGGTCGGCAGTGGCGGCCTTCCCGGCTCGGGCGGGGGCGACAGCACCGGCGGCGCGTCCGGCCAGGGCGGCGTGGGCACCGGCGGGGCGCCTGGACGTGGCGGATCCGGCGGCGGCGTTGGTGGCGCGGGCGGAAGCTCAGGGGGCGCGGGAACTGGCGGCGCCGCGGGAAACGCCGGCGCGGGCGGAGGCGGTGGGTCTGGCGGCAGCGCAGGAGCTGGCGGGCGGGGCGGGGCAGGTACGGCCGGCAAGGGAGGTTCCGGCGGTGCGGGCGCGGCCGGCAGCGCCGGATCTGGCGGGCAGGGCGGCCGAGCCGGTGCGGCGGGCACGGCGGGGACGGCCGGCTCGGGGAGCGCGGGTGCCGGCGGCGCGAGCGCGACCGTCATCGCGGCCACGCCGCCGATGGGCTGGAACTCGTGGAACACGTTCCAGTGCAACATCAGCGAGAGCCTCATCGAGGCGACGGCCGACGCGATGGTCTCGAGCGGCATGCAAGCGGCCGGGTATCAGTACGTCAACCTCGACGACTGCTGGATGAACGGGCGCGATTCGAGCGGCAACCTGCAGTGGAACGCCAGCAAGTTTCCCTCCGGGATTCCGGCGCTCGCCACCTACGTCCACGGCAAGGGGCTCAAGATCGGCATCTACGAAACGCCCAACACCGAGACCTGCGTCGGGATCTACGGCGGGATCAGCGCCTCCGTCGCGGTTGGCAGCCTCGGTCACGAGACGGCCGACGCGAAGACGTTCGCCTCCTGGGGGATCGATTTTCTCAAGTACGATCTCTGCCAGGGGCAACGGAGCGACTTCGCGACGATGCGGGACGCCCTGCGCGCCAGCGGGCGCTCGATTGTCTACAGCATCAACCCGGGCAACGGCAGCGACGATCTCTGCCCGCCCAATACCTGCTCGCTCAACCTGGTCAGCATCGCCAACATGTGGCGGATCGGGTTCGACATCAACGCCAGCTGGACCTCGGTCATGTCGCTCGTCGACCAGGACGCCGCGCTCTCGTCGTACGCCGGGCCCGGACACTGGAACGATCCGGACATGCTGGAGGTCGGCAACGGCCTCACCGCCAACGAGGATCAGTCCCACTTCAGCTTGTGGGCGATGCTGGCGGCGCCGCTCTTGGCGGGCAACGACGTCCGGTCCATGAGCAGCGCCACGCGCGCGGTGCTGACCAACACGGACGTCATCGCCGTCGATCAGGATCTGCTCGGCGCCCAGGGGAAGCTGGTCGCCACGCCGGCGACGAACCTTCAGGTCTGGTCGAAGACGCTGTCCGGGACGAACGTTCGCGCCGTCGCGCTCCTCAACCGGACCGCGGCCAGCGCCTCGATCACGGTGCAATGGACGACCCTCGGCCTCCCGGCGGGAAACGCCACCGTGCGAGATCTCTGGAGTCACACCGATCTCGGCACGATCGCCAACAGCTACACCGCCAACGCGATACCGAGCCACGGCGTCGCGATGCTGAAAGTGGTCAGCTCTCCCTGAGGCGTCGTCATCGTCGGGCCGGATCGCCCATCGCCAGCAAAGGAATCTCCTTACGCGGCTCCGCCGGATCGTTGCTGATCAGCAGCAGCCGGCCGCCGAAGCCACGCTGTCCGGTCGCGACGGCACTCTCGATGGTTTGGATATAGACGGTGTATCGGCCGTTGGGCGCCTCGGGTGCAATCCGCGCGGCGAAGGGGCCCGACGTCACCTCCACCCGCAGGAGACGAAAGTCCGGCCGACTGCTGCCGACCGAAAGCCTCACGGCGTGCGGGGGCGTCAGGCGCAGATCGATGTACGGGTTCGACGGCGATACCGTCAGGGTTCCGGGCACCCGCGAGCGGAAGTAGAGGACCAGCTCCCTGGGGTCTGGCAGACCCGTCGAGACGACGACGTGGCCCACACTTTCTCCCACGCGCCGGCCAGAGGTCGTCAGCCGGATGCCCGGCGCCGACATCGAGGTAGGGCCCGCCGGAATCACGGTCGCGACGACGTCGGACCCCTCGACAGCCACGACGGCCGGCTTCGCCTCTCGAGCCAACTCGCCCGTGAGGAGAAAGTCCTGCGATGACGAGACCCCGAATCGACCACCGAGCTCGACGATCGACGGCGAGAAAGCCAGACGCGGCGCGGGCGGGCGCCGAGCGTCCGGGATCTGGTCGCTATTCGAGTTGCGGGGCGCCCGACAGCCTGGGCCCAAAATCGTCAGCGCGATCGTCAGCGGGGCGAGGCAGGCTGCCCTCGCCCCCCTGCTCATGGACAGGTGCGGGGCGTGTTCAGCTGAGATCGAATTCCGGCGATCGTGGTGCCCCAAGTCGACGCTGGATTGTACTGGGTGATCGAGACGACGCCGTCGGCCATCCGGGCGTTGATGTTGGCGGGCGTGTCCCAGACCGGATCTGGGCCGGAGGAGCTCCCGTTCACGCCGTAGCCCGTGTCCGCCAGGATCGGCTTTCCGGTCGCCTGGCTGACGCCGGCCCAGGTCATGGCGTCGCTGCGAATCTTGGCCGTCGCCGCGTCGGTGCTTCCGCCGGACGTGTTGATGAAGGTGAACTGGGTCATGTCGAAGTTCGAGTACCAGTTCTTTCCGTTGTCGGAGCCGTCGCTCCCGGTCTTGTTGTTGGTGCCGACCCAGGGCGAGATGTCCATCGAGAACACCGCGTTCGGCAGGGAGGGCTTCATGGCGGCGACGAACTGGCCCATGATCTGTCCGGCCTGCGCGAAGGTCCAGGGCTGCGTCTCGCTCGAGTCGGTGTACTGATAGAAGTCCGGCTCCATCTCGAAGATGATCGGCCGCGTCGTGCCGTAGCAGCTCGCGAACCCCTGCGCGTAACTCTTGTAGACATTCAGGATGTTGGTGAGGTTCGCGGTGATGGCCGCCGAGCCGGCGTGGCAGAGATCGTTGTTGGTCCCGCAGGTCGTCACGTTGCAGTCGCACAGACCATTGTGCCGCTTCACGTAGAACGCGGCCACGTACGCGACGATGACCGGAACCTGATTGGCCAGCGCACCGCCCGCGTTCGCTTCGGTGCAGACAGAGCTCATGTCGAAGGTGTCTTTCTGTCCCATCCAACCCGGCGTGAACATGTCCAGCTGCGGGATGATGTTCGACGCCGAGGCCTTGGCGATTGTGTCGATCGCGCCGAAATGGAACCGGCACTGACTGAAGACCTTGCCGGTGGTGCCCGTGCCGCCGGTGCCTGTCGTCCCGCCGGTCGCCGTGACCCCGCCGGTGCCGGTCGTGCCCCCGGTGCCTGTCGTCCCGCCGCGGCCGCCGGTCGCCGTCGTTCCGCCGGTGCCCGTGACGCCGCCACTGCCCGTCGTGCCGCCAGTGCCGGTCATGCCGCCGGTCGCCGTCGAGCCGCCGCGCCCGCCCGTTGCCGTCGCGCCGCCGGCGCCGGTCGTGCCTCCGGCGCCAGTGGCGCCACCCGACGCGGTCGCGCCGCCCGTGCCCGGTGTGCCGCCTGCCGCCGCTCCACCCGTCCCCGTCGTCCCACCCGAGGCGGTCGCGCCGCCCGAGCCGGTTGCGCCACCCGTGCCGGGTGCGATGCCTCCTGAACCCGAGTTGCTTCCAGTTCCGGCGTCGAGCGAGACACTCTCGCTGTTTGCGCAGGAAGAGAGGACGAGCGCCAACGCCAGACCGAGAGCCGTGCTGACCTGTCGAGCGGAGGCGCGCTCGAAACGGGGGACCTTCATATGATCTCCTACTCGAAGGAAACGCGAGAGACCCTAAGTCACGAGAGCACCCAAAACCGGTCCACGCGTCGAGCCTGGATAGCCTAGCGGTCTGGAATCATTGGGAGTTCGTGCGCGCTGGCGCGCGGAGCTCGGCCTGCGGCTCGCTGCTGCTCGCTGGTTGACCCGCTTTTGCGTGGCCGGGGAACTTATTCACCGATCGGAAGGATTGCACGAGGTCGGGTCGCTCAAAATGGTTGGTGAAACTCAAGTACGGCGCGGTACCGTGATGGGGTCTGAGGTTCGCGTCCCCATGCTCGAACGACCGGCGCATAGACTGAAACTGATCCCGACGTCGGTCGAGGAACGCCGGCAGACCGATGCCGAGCTGGTGCTCGCTCTCCGGCGGAAGGAGCGTGGGGCGGCCGAGGCGATCTGGAATCGACACTCGTCGAGCGTGCGTCGCTTTCTGTGGCGGGCGCTCGGGTCGCCGGGCGACGAGGTTGAGGATCTCACCCAGGAGGTCTTCCTGCGGGTCTTCGCCCGCACGCGAGCGATCCGGGAGCCCGCCGCCCTGCAACAGTTCATCATGTCCGTCGCGTTCCGGGTGCTCAAAGGCGAGCTCCGGCGGCGCTGGGTCCGCCGCGTGGTCCGTCTCTCGAAGGACGGAGATCTCCCCGAGGTCGGCGCCCCGGACCGGGCCAATCAAGAAGCCCGGCACGCGCTGCGATCCTGCTACGCGATCCTGGACCGCTTGTCTGTCCGGGAGCGGATGGCCTTCGTCCTGCGCTATCTGGAAGAGATGACCCTCGAGGAGGTTGCCGAGCGAATGGACTGCTCGCTGAGCACCGCGAAGCGGGTGCTGACCGGGGCAAGCGAGCGGGTGTCGGACCACGTCGGGAAGAACGCGGATCTCCGGGGCTACTTTCTCGACGCGGCGTCGAAGGCGTCCGATGGATCGTAGAAACGCGACCGAGGACGGTCTCGATCGGCTCGCCAGGGGCGTCGTCGATGTGATCGGCTATCACCTCGACGGCGAGGCCGGGATCGGCGACGGCGGGCCTCACGCGTTCGGCCTCTTGACCGATCGGATGGCACGACGGCAGGCCCGGCGGCGGGCGACCTGGATCGGCCTCGGCGGCGCGGCCTGCCTCGTCGCTCTTGGTGGCCTCTGGCTGGCGCCGGGCCTCGGCGAGGGGCCGCACCCGGCGCTCACTTACACCTTGAACGGCGAGCCGCCTCCCCACGGGGGCTACATCGCGCCCTCCGCCGGCCAGCCAATGCTGTCGTTTTCCGACGGAACGAGCGTCGCGCTCGAGCCGACCGCGCGCGGACGCGTCGTCGAGATCGGCGGGCACGGCGCCCGGATCGCTCTCGACGAAGGGAAGGCGCACGTCGAGGTCGCCCACCTTCCGGGCGCCGACTGGCGATTCGAAGCGGGGCCCTTCGTGATCACTGTTCACGGGACCAAGTTCACGTTCGGGTGGAGCACGCGCCAGGCCCGGCTCGACGTCCAGATGGACAGTGGCGTCGTCTCCGTCAGCGGCCCGCTGACGGGCGGCGAGATCTTCCTGCGGGCGGGACAGACCCTCTCGGTCAGCCTGAACGACGAGGGCGCCTCGGCGGCGAGCGCCACGGTGAGCGGTGCCGGCGCGGCAGCGATTTCGCCGCCGTCGGGGCCGTCCGCGCCGCCCGCGCCGGCACCAACGCTGGCGCCACCACCGGTGCTCGATCGAGCGACGAACGATTCGAACGGGCGATCGAGGGCCCGAGGCGATTCGATCGAGGGTTGGGTGGCGAAGCTCGCGGCCGGGAAAACCGCGGCCGTCGTCGCGGACGCGGAGCGAAGAGGTCTCGCCAAGGTCCTGGACTCGAGCAGCAGCGAAGACCTCGCGGCGCTCGCGGACGCATCCCGCTTCGAAAAGAGGGACGACCTGGCCCGGCGCGCGCTGCTGGCGCAGCGACGAAGGTTCCCCCGTGCCCTTCGGGCGCGCGAGGCGTCGTTCCTCCTCGGTCGTCTCGATGACGCGACGGACGACGGCGCGGAGACTGCCCTCGGCTGGTACGACCAGTATCTCGATGAAGCTCCCGGGGGTGCCTACGTCTCCGAGGCGCTCGGCCGCAAAATGATGGATCTCGAACGGATGCACAGGCGCGCCGAGGCGGTCGCCGTGGCCGCCGACTACCTGCGCCGATTTCCGAGCGGGATCTACTTCCACGCAGCGCAGGCGCTCGTCCGCGCACCATGACGAAGCGCGCAGCCGGACTTCGTCCGGCCGCAGTCGCCGCCGCTGCTCTCCTTCTGGTGGCCCTCGGTCCGGCCCGAGCGGCGCGCGCGGCCAACCGTCTGGTGATCCTGCTGCAGGCGGGCGCCGGCAGTCCCGCCCAGCGCCGCTGCCTCACGCGCATCCGTGAGGAGCTGTTGGCGGGCGGGTTCGATGTCGAGGTCGTCGACCCCGGCCCGGGGTCCGATCCCGTCTCGGTCGCCGACGCCGTCACCCGCCAACACGGATCGGTGGCGACCATCGCACTGCTCGGCGATCCAGACCTTGGTCCGGCGGAGCTCTGGATCTTGGACCGAATCGGTGCCCGGCCCGAAGTCCGGCGGATCATGGTCCCGCGTGACGATCCGGACCGCGTTCCCGAGATCCTGGCGATACGAACCATCGAGCTCCTGCGCGCGAGCGCCCTCTCGCTCCTGGTGGAGTCGAATCGGGCGGCAGCGCCCCCGCCTCCGATTTCGGTTCCGGCTCTGTCATCACCTGCACCTGGGCCACCGGCGCCCCTCAAGCAACCCGCCCCGGTCGGTCAACCGACGGAGCGTCGCGATCCCGTCGGCGTGGAGGTCGGCATCGCGGCGCTCGAGAGCATCGACGGTCCCGGCGCGGCCGTCATGCCGACGGCGCGCCTGCGCCTCCCGCTGCCGCCGCCCCTGTTGGCGCGCCTGACGTTCGCGGGCTTCGGAACGCGACCGAGGGTCTCGACTTCGTTCGGCACCGCCGACATCACCCAGGCGTTCGGTCTGTTGGAGCTGGGCGCCGTCTTCCGGCGCCAGCGGCGATTGAATCCGATCGTGACGCTCGGGGCAGGGACGATCTACGTCCGAAGCGCCGGCGCCGGCGTCTTCCCGTATCAGGGGATCGAGGAGAGCCGGTGGGCGGCCTTGATCGACGGTGGGGTGGGGCTGGTTGCCCGGCTCCGAACGCACCTGGCGACCGCCCTCGAGCTGCACGTCATGCTGGCCGCTCCTCACCCGGTGATCCGGTTCGCCGGCACCGATGCGGCCACGATCGGCAGGCCGGCGCTGCTGGCAACCTGGACCCTCATCACATGGCTCTAGAGCGCCCAAAGCGAACGATGCAGCTCGCGGCTGTCGTGGCCGCGGCGGCCGGCTGCGGCGCCGCCCCTCTCGATGCGGTCACGGTCAATCCGCAGAGCCTGACGACGGGTTTGGTGGCTCACTGGACCTTCGACGACGGGAGCGGGTCGGTCGTCGGAGACAGCTCGGGCAACGGCCTCGACGGCGCCCTGACCGGCGGCACCTGGACCACGGCCGGCCGTTTCGGCGGGGCGCTCACTCTTGCTTCGGGTGACTACGTGACGGTCCCCAATTTTCCGCAGGCCACGCCCGGCTGGACGGTCTCGGTCTGGACCGAGACTTCGCGTGCGCAACTCCAGGCGGACACCAGCGACACGGCCACGATTCTCAGCACGGAAGAGGTCTTCGCTGGGGGTTGGCAGCTGCACCTCGACAACCGGCCTGGCTACAAGCGATACGACGCCGCTTATTGGGCGGGTTCCACGGTCAACGACTACGAGGTCCTGTTCTGCAACTGCATCAGCGAGAACCGCTGGATCCACCTGACCGCGGTGTTCGACGACCAGGCGAGCACGTTCACTCTCTATCAGGACGACACGATCGTCGATCACACCAGCTTGCCGACGTCGATATTGACCGGCGACTCCACGCTCCTGATGGGGACCTGGAACATGGGAGAGCGGTTCCTGGCCGCGACGGTGGACGACTTCGCCATCTGGAGCCGCGCGCTCGATGCAGGCGAAATCGCCACTATTTCCCAGCAACCTCCAGGCGACTGACCGGACGATGAACCGCGGCACCCCGCGATGACGCGAATCTGACGCGGGCGTGTGGACCGGTTTCGGAACCTGGGGTGACTTAGGAGACTATGGGTACCCCCCGACTCATGACGCGTGTCTTCGTTGGCCTTGCGCTCCTCCTCTTGATCGGCCCCGCCTGCGGAGGTTCGTCCTCCGACTCGTCGGGGTCGGGCGGCGCGGCCGACGACACCGGTGGCTCGACCGGTTCAGGCGGCTCGCCGGGAACCGGGGGCGCAGCCTCCGGTCAAGGGGGAGCGACTGGAGGAGCGACGGGCTCCGGAGGCACCGCCACGGGTGGCGTGGGCGCTACCGGAGGATCAACGGCGAGAGGCGGAGCGACAGGGTCGGGCGGAGCCGGGGGCGCAGCCGGCGCCGCCGGCCAGGCAGGCACGACGGGCTCCGGTGGCGGCGTCGGCTCGGGCGGAGCCACGGGTTCGGGGGGCGCTGGGGGCGCGACCGGCGGGGCCGCGGGCGCGCTGACGCCGCAAGAGGTGGTCAAGCTCATGCCCCCGGGCTGGAACCTGGGAAATTCCTTCGACGGTAACCCCAACGTGACCAGCTTTGGAAACCCAGCGCCGAACCAAACCCTGATCAACGCCGTGCACGCGGCGGGGTTCAAGACCCTGCGGCTCCCCGTGACCTGGACGAGCCACATCGGCGCCGCGCCGACCTACACCATCAATGCGACGTGGATGGCTTCAGTCGTGCAGACGGCGCAGTGGGCTGTCGACGCCGGCATGTATGTCTTCGTCAACACGCACCACGAAGCGGATGGAAATGGCGGCTGGGTGAGCTTCCCGGCGACGACCGCCGCCGCCCAGACCGTGGCGGCCGAGGTCACGGCGGTGTGGACGCAGATCGCCACGGCCTTCAAATCCTTCGACAGCCGTCTGATGTTGGAGTGCTTCAACGAGCCGAATGAGGCCGGCGGCGGCAACACGACGCAGGCACAAACGGATCTGAACATGTACCTCGAGGCGTGCGTCAACGCGATCCGCGGAACCGGCGGCGCCAACGCGACACGGATCATCATGATCCAGCCGGTCGGCGCCAGCCCCAATCAGGCGGGCATTCAGTCGATGCAGAAGGCGTCCATCATCAACGACCCCAACCTCCTCATCTCGATTCACACCTATTACCCGACCAACTTCGGTCTGGGCACGACCGCTTACGCCTGGGGAAGCACCACCGACTACACCAACATGCAGAACTCGATCAGCAAGCAGATCCGGGTCTGGCTGCCGACCCAGCCCATCGTCATCGGGGAGTGGGGCTCGCTGGGCGTTCAAGCCACCGCCAACCGGGCGGCGCACGCCCTGGCCTATTCGCAAGACGTGACGACGGCCGGCATGGTCCCCGTCTGGTGGGACAACGGCGGCTCGGGCACCGGCTCGTACGCCATCTTCAACCGAACCACGGGCGCTCAGACCTTCCCGACGATCATCAGCGGCATCATGACCGGGGTCGCGAATGGTCAGGCGGCGCCCAACACGTGGGCGACCCTCGCCAACCCCTGATGCTTTTTGACGCCTCGACTACTTGAGATAGGCCGCCAGCGGACCGTTGTTCTTGCTGATTTCCTTCACGATGAGCGTGGCCATCTCCACGGCGCCCGCCTCTCTGAAGTGCGTGGTGCCGCCATCGAAGATGTTCGCCGCCAGGTAGGCGGTCCCGACGCTGGTGTAGTAGGCCTCGCTCTCGAGGTTCAGATCATCGACCTCGACCGTCTCCTTTGTCGCCTCGTCCTTCATGGCGTTGGCGTAGGGCAGCAGCGTGTTGGTCGCCATCGTGCCGCTGAACGTTCGGTGGCCCTGCGGCGTCACGAAGATCGGCGTCGCGCCCTTGGCCCGGGCGGCGTCGGCCATGATGCCGAAGTCGGTCTCGAAGTCGGCAAGCGAGACGTAGCGCGGGCAGGTGTGCGTCTCGTCGTTGGTGCCGAACTGGATGAGCAGGAAATCGCCCGCCTTCATGCCGGTCATGATCCGGGACCACTGCGACGTGGCGACCTTGTTTCCGTTGCTCATCACGAACTCCGGGGTGCCTTGGTCGTCCACGCACTGATAGTTGCCGGCGCTGTCCGTGACCACCTGCCACATGAAAAAGCCGACGCTGCGGCCGCCGATCGCCTGGTTGTTGATGGTGACCTTGCTGGAGAAGAACTGGCCGATCTCCTGGCCCCATCCGTAGATGCTGACCATGTTGTCACCGTCGGTGTTCGGCTCCGGATAGGTCATCACGGTGGAGTCGCCGGCGATCCAGATCGTGATGGCCGGAAGCGCGGCAGCGCCGCCTGCGCCGCCCGAGCTGCCGCCGGTTGCCGAACGTCCACCCGCGCCGGCCGCGCCGCTGCCGGTGCCCGCGGTACCACCCGTACCCGCGTGCCCGCCCGCGCCCGCAACTGCGCCACCCGCCGCGCCGGCATGTCCGCCGGCACCGGCGCCGCCTGCGCCAGCATGTCCGCCGGCGGCAGTTGCTCCGCCTGTGCCAGCATGGCCGCCTGCGCCAGCTGCTCCGCCACCCGTGCCAGTCGAGCCAGCGCCGCCGCCGACGTTTGTTCCGCCTGCTCCCGTCGTGCTCCCGCCTGCGCCGGTGGTGCTCCCACCTGCGCCGGTGGTGCTCCCGCCTGCGCCCGTGGTGCTCCCGCCGGTGGCAGTCCCGCCATCTCCGCCCGAGGAGCCGCCGCTGCCTTGGTCAGTCATCCCTCCCTCGCCGCCGCATCCGATGGCAACGCACGAGAGCAGCAAGGATGCGAAGAGCGAGGTGGCAGGCCACAACAGGCTTCGATGGGGGTTCATGGGGGCTAATGCGGAGCGACTCGTCCAACGATCACAAAATCCGAAGAAGGTCGAGCCGACCGCTGGGCCATTCACCAGGAAGATGCTACCGGTGAAAGCGATGACCCTCCGTACGGCTGTTCGCGCGCTGGCGATCGTGACGTGGGCGTTGCCAGTGATCGCGCGCGCTGCGCCGCCGCCGTCCGATGGCGAGCGCGTGGTGATCGACGCAGGGCGCACCGGGGCGCCGGTCTCGCCACGGATCTATGGGCAGTTCATCGAGCACCTCGGGCACTGCATCTACGGCGGCCTGTGGGCGGAGATGCTCGAGGACCGGAAGTTCTTCTATCCCGTCACCGGCGACGCGCCGGCGTGGGAGATGACCAATCCGGGCAAGAGCACCTGGGAGGGCGAGGGGCATCCGTACGAAGTGCTGGTCCGATCTCCCTGGATGATCCTCGGCGACAAGAAAAACGTCCGCATGGCGGACGCTTCCGCCGGCGAGGCGGCGTTCACCGGCGCGCACAGCCCGGAGCTGAAGAGCCCGGGCGGAAAGGCGGCCGCCGGGTTGATGCAGGAGCGGCTGGTGCTGGACGAGGGGCGGGAGTACGTCGGACGGATCGTGCTCGCCGGTGATTCGGCCGCGGCGCCCGTCGAGGTCAGTCTGGTCTGGGGCGGCGGCGCCAGCGCGCGCCAGACCGTCGTCGTTGCGCCGCCAGGACGCGGGTGGAAGACCATCCCGCTGCGGTTTCGCGCCGGCCGCGCCACCGACGACGGACGGTTGGAGATCGTCGTGCGCGGCGCGGGGACCGTTCGCGTCGGCACCGTCTCGCTCATGCCGGCCGACAACGTCCACGGCTGGCGCGCCGACACGCTGGCTCGCCTGCGCGAGCTCGGCGGAACCGTCTACCGCTGGCCCGGCGGCAACTTCGTGAGCGGGTACGACTGGAAGGACGGCATCGGCGAGCCGGATCGCCGCCCGCCGCGCAAGAACCCGGCCTGGAAGGGGGTGGAGGCCAACGACGTCGGCCTGCACGAGTTCATGGACCTGATGCAAATGCTCGGCGCCGAGCCGTACGTCGCGGTCAACACCGGGCTCGGCGATGCTGGCTCGGCGGCGGAGCTGGTTGCGTACGCCAACGGCAAGAGAGAGACGCCGATGGGAAAGCTGCGCGCCCGCAACGGCCACCCGCAACCGTTCGGGATCTCGCTGTGGGCCGTCGGAAACGAGATGTACGGGCAATGGCAGCTCGGCCACATGTCGCTCACCGACTACGTGGCCAAACACAAGGCGATCGTCCGCGCCATGCGGGCCGCCGATCCCAAGATCCAGCTGGTCGCCGTGGGAGCGATGGGGGAGTGGAGCAAGACGATGCTGTCGGAGGCGGCGTCCGACATGACCTTCATCAGCGAGCACAACTACTGGCAGGGCAAGGAGGACGTCGTGGCGCACGTCGCGCAGGTTCCGGCGGCGATCCGCAAGGTGGCCGACGCCTACCGGGGATACCGGCGCGACATTCCGGCGCTGGCCGGCACCGACATCCGGATCGCCTTCGACGAGTGGAACTACTGGTACGGGCCGTTCGAGTACGGCGAGCTCGGCGTCCGCTACACGCTGAAGGACGCGCTGGGCATCGCCGCGGGGCTGAACGAGCTCGCGCGCCAGAGCGATCTGTTCGCGATGGCCAACTGCGCGCAGACGGTGAACGTGCTTGGCGCGATCAAGACGAGCGCCGACGCCGCGGAGCTGGAGCCGAACGGCCTCGTGCTGGCGCTCTACCGGCACCACTTCGGTACGATTCCGGTCGCCGTGTCGGAGGTGCCGAGCCCGCTCGACGTCGCGGCGGCCTTCACGGCGGGCGAGCGGCGCGCGCTGACCATCGCCGTCGTCAACCCCACGGCGCGCGCGCGGAAGCTCCGCCCCCAGATAAAAGGAGTGACCCTCGCCGGTCCGGGCCGCCGCTTCGTCCTGACCGGCGCTGGCCCGCTCGCCCACAACGAGCCTGGCCGGCCGCGCGGCGTCGACGTGGTCGAGACCGCCGTCCCGAACGTCGCGGATCCTCTCGAGGTCCCCGCCTATGGCGTGGCGTTGTTCGTGTTCGAAGCCCCCGCGGGAAGAGAAGTCCCCGCGGGAAGACAGGCAGAGCACCTACGCCGACTCAGTGGCGCTGCACGCATTGGCCGCAGTCGCATCCGCGACGGCGACCGCGTCAGCGCTCGCGTACTGAGCGCTCATGGCCCCGCGAGCGGCGCGAAGTCTCGCGCGCGCTACTGGGTGAACGTCAGCAGGCCCGGTTGGTAGGGGAGCAGGTCGTAGGTGGTTCCGTTGGAGCTGGGGTTGCGGCCCTGGTAGAGGAACTGCATGTTGCACGGGTCGATGGTCATGGTCTCGTCGGGGTTGTTGCGGACCATGTCGCCGTGGCTGATGTCGTTGGTCCAGGCGGTGCCGGTGAAGGTCACGTTGGCCTTGCCGGCGAAGGGGGTTGCTCTCGGTCGCCGCCAGCGCGCGTCCAGGAACCTGCCGAGGTCGGTGGCGGTGAACGAACGGAAGTAGCGCCCGTTGGCGCCCTGCGCCTCGACGATCATCAGGTACTGGTTCGATCCCTTGACCGTGTAGACCTCGACCGCCTCGAACAGGTTGGCGGTGGTGTCGGACATGACCGTCGTCTGGGCGCCGAAGGTGCCCGGGAAGCTGCCGATCGTCATCGACGACCGGTAGATGCTTCCGTTGTCGCCGGCGAAGAACAGGTAGCAGGTCGTGCTGTTGCAGATCACCGTCTGGTCGATCGGGCCCGTGCTCGAGCCTCCGTCGGGCAGCGTCCTGGCGAAGAGCGCCTTCTCCGACGACCAGCCGGTGGGGTTGGTCGGGTCCGACGAGGTCACGTAGCTGAAGGCCGTCGCGCCCCACTGATAGGCGAGCACCCAGGTGTTCTTGGGCGTGAAATAGAAGAGCGTCGGCGCCACGCCGTGCGGGGTGGCGTTCTGGGTGGCGGTGGCCGCGTCGGGCCAGTCGCTGAACGTGAACATCGCCGAGCCGTAGCTGGTCGCCGAGTCGTGCGTCGACATGTAGACGATGTGCATGTTGTTGTAGACGACGTCGCTGAAGTCCTTCAGCGCGACCCAGGTCTTGCCCGCGGGCGCTTTCGGCATCGCGAGCGGTCCCGATGAGGTCCACTTGAAGGTCGTCGGGCAGAGCGCAGGTTGTCGCGACCCGCCCGCGCCGCCGCCGCCCGCCGCAGCACCGCCGCCGCCGCACCACCGCCACCGCCGGCGGAACCGGCCGTACCGCCTGTCGCACCTGTGCGTTCCACCCGCGCCGCCGGTCCGGCCGCACCGCCGGTGCCCGTCGTGCCGCCGCTCCCGATCGCACCGCCGGTTGCACCTCCGGTCCCGGTGGCGCCGCCGCTCCCGGTCGCGCCCCCCGCGCCTGTCCCGCCGGTCCCCACCACGCCGCCACTTCCGGTGGCGCCGCCGCTTCCCGTCGCCCCGCCTGAGGCGCTCCCGCTCCCACCGGAACCGGAGCCGCTCGTTCCGCCCGAGGATCCGCACGCGATAGCGGTCGAGGTCAGCGACACGAACAGCAGCTTCCAGATACGCATGGTTTGCCTCATCTTGAAGGTGAAGCTCTCGGTCAACAAGCCGCCGTTCTCACCGACCTCGATCCTTAGAGCGTGTGCAGCCCGAGACCGACGCTGCAGTCGACCTTCTGCACGTCGACGTTGAGCCAGCCGTCCTGGCCGATGTTCATCCCCTTCGTCGAGATTCCGCCGAGCGCGCTGCAGGAGAGATCGATGTGGTTCGCCTGGCGGCTCGTGCACCAGCCTTCGGACGACGCGACGTTGGTCGGGTGGTCGTGCGGGCAGGCGTCGATGATCTGGACCACCGCGTACTCGGTCTTGCTGCAGTCCGAATCGTGTGTCGTGCCGCCGAGCGAGAACGTGCCGTTCGGGTCGCACTTGACCGCGACGCAGATGCCGCAGTCGCCGCCCGCCGACGACTCCGCCGTGCAGGAGGGGGCCTGGTTGCTGGGGCAGGTATCGTTGCCATTGCAGCTGCACTCGGCGCCGACCCACAGCGTGCTCAGATCGCCGAGCGCGCCGTAGTAGCTGGCGTTGTTGTTCACGCCCGACGCGTAGCTGGCGATGGTGACCTTGTTCTGGCCGGTCGTGCAGGTCTGCGAGTTGATGCTGGTGGTGTCGCCGAAGCTCGGGTAGCCGGCGCAGTCGCCGGACGAATCGTTCCCGTACATCGTCGCCGCGTAGCCCGTGGTCCAGGCGCCGAGCCCCGCGGTGCCGCCGGTGCCGCCCGTCGCGCCGCCGGTCCCGGGGGTCCCGCCGGTCGCGGAGCCGCCCGTGCCCGTCGTCCCACCGCGTCCCCCGGTGCCGATCGCGCCGCCGGAGCCTGTCGTTCCAGCCGCGCCTCGACCAGCCGCGCCGCCGCTACCAATGGCGCCGCCGGTGCCCGTGGTTCCAGCCGCGCCTCGGCCAGCCACGCCGCCGCTACCGGTTACGCCGCCCGTGCCTGTCGTGCCGCCAGAGCCGGTCGTCCCACCAGAGCTGGTCGTGCCGCCGGACCCGGTCGCGCCACCGGAGCCCGTCGTGCCGCCGGCGCCCGTCGCGCCACCGGAGCTCGTCGCGCCACCGGAGCCGGTCGCGCCGCCGGAGGCGGTGACTCCGCCAGAGCCCGTTGCTCCACCCGTCTCGGCACCGCTTCCGCCGGCGCCGCCCATGGCTTCCGCGCCTCCGCTGCCTGGCGAGCCGCCGCTCCCCATGTCGCCCCCCTCGGTGGTCGTGGCGGGTTGCGCGCAGGAAGCGACGCCCAGGAAGACGACGAAGGACAAGCCGCATCTCGATGTCATGAAGCGCTCCGCAGTGTCTGCGCGGGTGATAGGGCGGCCCGGTATCGTTACCTTCACGGAAAAACGCGCCCCGCCACCGATCGCGATGCGCGACGGCGGAAAACGTCGGGCGCCAATCCGATTTGTGGATCCCGTCGGCATTACTCTCAGGCGGGCCTGCCCTTGTAGACGCAAATGCGACGTGCGCTCACGCCAGTGGCGATCCTCCTGGGGGCTGTGATGTCCGCGCCGGCCGCGGCCAAGACCTTGATCGACTACTTCCAGCCGACGCCGATCGTCTGTCCGCTGACGTCGAACACCTGGGGCGACACGGCCGTCCTGCCGCGCGACACCTGCAACGGCCTCGAGGATTCAACCAACGCCAGCTGGCAGTACTGGGACGGGAAGATCCTGCAGGGCGCCGACGGCAAGTTCCACATGTACGCCGGGCGCTGGCCTCAGAACAAAGGGTTCGCCGACTGGCCGAACTCCGTGATCGTCGAGGGGGTCAGCAACAGCACGATCATCGGCTCGTACGTTCCCCTCACCACGACGCCGTTTTCTGGCAAGGAACAGAACGTGTCGGGGATCGTCCTCGACAACGGCAGCTACGCCCTCATCGATAGTCCGGGGAAGATCTATACGGCCACCTCGCTCACGGGAACGTGGGCGTCGCTGGGCGCGCTCACCATCACCGCGAACGGCTCGACGATCTCGACGCAGACCACCGAGAATCAGAGCCTGTGGCAGAGCGCGGATGGCAGTTTCCTGATCATCAGCCGCAGCTTCCAGGCGATGACCAGCGCCACCAACATCGTGGGGCCGTACATCATCCAGGCGACCATTCCCAATCTGCAGAGCCAGGGCTACGAAGACCCGGTGGTCTGGTGCAGCGGCGGGCAGTACCACCTCATCGCCAACATGTACAACGCCCGCAAGGCGAATCACTTCACGTCGGCCGACGGCATCCACAACTGGACGAACCAGGGACTCGCATACGATCCGACCACGGATTTCATCCGTTACACCGACGGGACGGTCAACCACTGGTACAAGATCGAGCGGCCCGGCGTCTTCATGCAGAACGGCCACGTCTCGGCGTTCACCTTCGCGGTCATCGACGTCGACAAGACGCTGGACCTCGCCGACGACACCCACGGCAGCAAGGTCATCGTCGTGCCGTTCGACGGCGTCAGCTTCGATCGCGACAATCCCGGGCCCGGCAGCGCGGCGTGCCCGGCTGACGTCGACGGCGGCGCGCCGGGGAGCGGCGGCTCGGGCGCTGCCGGCGGAGCGAGCGGGACCGGGGGCGCGGGTGGACGGGGCGGCGCGGTCGGGGGCTCGACGGGCGGCAGCGCGGGTCGAGCGGGCGCGGGCGGTGGCGCCGGTGGCGGCGGTGCCGCCGGTGGAAGCGCGGGGCGGGCCGGGACCGGCGGCGCCGCCGCAGGAACGGCCGGCACGACGGGAGCGGGCGGCGCGACGAGCACAGGCGGAAATTCAGGTCTGGGCGGCAACCCAGGAACGGGCGGCAACCCGGGAACAAGCGGCAACCCGGGAACGGGCGGCAACCCGGGAACGGGCGGATCGTCGGATGGCGCTGGCGGCGATACCGCGGGCAGCGGAGGCGGCAACGGCACTGGCGGTGCGATCAGCGGTTCCGGTGGCGCCGCTGGCTCCAGGACGGGCGGCGACGGCGCCACAAGCGGGTGCTCCTGCGCCATGGTCGCCGGTCACGAGGGGCCCTTCTCGGCTCTCTTTTTCCTGCTGTCCGTCGTCGTCGCCTCGGCGACCCGCCGCCGACCCGTGCGACTCGGATAGTCGAACGCGCCCCCCCGATGCCGATCGCGATTACTCGCGATCAGTCTCTCCCTGCTGGCGAACGCCTCGAGCTTGAACACCGTTGCGGCTCGCGATAGGAAGCTGCGCGATCTGCTTCTTGGCCAGTTTCCAGGCCTCCTGCACGATCCACGAGAGAGAACGGTCCAACCGATTGGCTTCGCTCGCGATCTCCTTCGCCATCGGGCCAGAGAAATGCACGCTCTGCTTTCTCTTTTTCGTTCTCCTCATTTGAGGAGGCAAGCGGTGATTTGGAGCATCGGGACAAGGCCCAAAGGGCACGCCCCATCGATGACCTTCAAAGAAAACGCCGAGCGGATCACCGCCTGATCGCGATCAGAAACAGGGCAACGCGCCTCTTTACGCCGTTGTTCGTTGACGGTACAAGGTCGGCCGATCTTCTGGCTTCCAGCAGATCCGAGGAGGAGAGGAGGACAGGATGCTCGCAGGACAGCTCGCAGTCTTGATGTCGGCGCTTGCAGCAGAGCCGACAGCCTCGGAGATGACGCTCCCACCCCCGGACAGCACGCCGGCGAGCGCAGCCACGCCCGCGCTCGTGCCCCCGCCTGCGCCCCCGCTCGAAGCCCCGACGCCGCCCGCCGAACGGGCGACCGAGCGGCGAAGTTTTCCGCCGGACCTGGGGCCGTTCCGGATCGAGAACCCCAACGGGAGCCTGCGGCTCGGGCTCCTCCTGCAGCCCCAGTACCAGAGCCTCGGCGAGAACACCTACAGCGGCCAGGGGCAAAACCTCTACCTGCGGCGTGCCCGCGTCATGCTCGGCGCCACGATATTCAGCGTCGTCGAGTTCTTCTTCGACATCGACTATCCCAACCTGTTCATCGGCAAGGCCGCCTCCGGAACGCCCACGGTGAAGTACACGCCCACGGCAAACATTCAGGACGCGTTCCTGACCTACCGGCCGTTCGGGGATCTATTCATGGTGGACGCGGGCTACTTTCTGCCGCCCATGGCCCACAACACCCTCCAGAGCGCGGCGACGCTGTTCGGGCTCGACTACTTCGAATACTCGTTCCAGCACGATCAGGCCTTCGGCACGCAGTCGCCCATCACGACCTCGGTGGGCCGCGACACCGGCGTCGAGCTGCGCGGGCTGCTGTTCGGCCAGCACCTCGAGTACCGCGTGGGGATGTTCCAGGGCCTGCGCGGCGCCAAGACGACGTCGGCGACCGGATCGGAGAACAGCTTCCGGGTCACGGGCCGGATCCAGATCAACTTTCTCGACCCGGAACGCGGTTTCTTCTACGCCGGGACGTACCTCGGCACGAAGCGCATCCTCTCGATCGGCGGCTCGTACGATTTTCAGAACAGCCTCTCGAACGACTACCAGTACTTCGCCGGGGACGCCTTCCTCGATCTGCCGGTGGGGCCGGGCATCGTCACGGCGCAGGTCAACGTCGCGCACTGGAACGGCCACAACTTCATTCCGATGGTCCCGGTCGCGGGCCAGGCGGGGATCGTGCTCGAAGACCAGACGGCGGTGATGGGCGAGGCCGGGTTCACCTTCATCGCCGTCCGCTTGAGCCCGATCGGTCACATCGAGCACATCGAGGGCCCCAACTTGCCGCCGCAAAATCGCTACGGGGGCGGCCTGGCGTTCTGGCACCTCGGTTACAACTCGAACTTGAAGGTCTCTTACACGCGGATCACGCAGGCACCGCCCCCGCCGCCCGCCGTCCCGTATCACAGCGCGAACGAGCTCCAGCTGCAGTGGCAGGCGTACTTCTTCTAGCGCGTGACTTTTCGTGAAGGAATGGACGATGGCGCGCCCTTGGCCAACCATGCGCAAGACCAACCGCCTGTTGCTCTCCCCGGGCAGGCTCCTCCTGCTCGCTTCCCTCGTTGTCCCGCTGGGCTGTTACTCGCCGACGACCGCGGGCTCGCCGGGGAACGGCGGATCGACAGGGTCCGGGGGCGACGGCGCCGCATCGGGCGGCACCACGGGGTCGGGAGGGACCTCCGGCGACGGGGGTACCCCGGGCACCGGAGGCACCGTCGACACCGGGAGCGGCGGGACGACGGGGTCCGGCGGCAGCGGCGGGACGACCGGCTCCGGGGGAACAGCAGCAACCGGCGGGAGCACCGGCTCCGGGGGAACAGCAGCAACCGGCGGGAGCACCGGCTCCGGGGGCAGCGTCGGAACGACCGGCAGCGGCGGGAGCACCGGCTCCGGAGGTCGCGGGGGTACGACGGGGACCGGCGGAACGACCGGCTCCGGGGGAACGACAGCCACTGGGGGGACCACCGGCGCCGGAGGGAAAGGTGGTACCACGGGCACCGGCGGTGCCACCGGCGCCGCGGGACGGACGGGCAATCTGCGCATCATGCCGCTCGGTGATTCGACGACCTCCTCGATCTGCTACCGCTCGCACCTGTGGCAGCTGCTCACCAACGCGGGGCACACGCAGTTCGACTTCATCGGGACGCGCAACGGCGACCCGGGATGCAGCTTCACCGGCTACGACAAGGACAACGAGGGACACGGCGGCTACATCGTCACCGACATCCTCAAGACGACCAGCACCGGCAGACCGTCGGGGGCGGATCCGACCGACCTGTTCGACGCCTCGGCGAAGGATCTGGCGACCTGGTTCGACGGCCACCCCGCCGATGTCGTGCTCATGCACTTCGGCACGAACGACGTCTGGAACAGCAAGACGCCGACGAACATCTTGCAAGCCTACTCGGCGATCCTGACGCGCCTGCGCACCAACAATCCGAACGTCCACATGCTGGTCGCCCAGATCACGCCGCTCAACCCGTCCGGCTGCTCCGGGTGCCTGGCCGGCGTGCAGGCGCTCAACGCCGCCATTCCCGGGTGGGCCACGACGAACACCACCGCGCAGTCGCCGGTCACGGTCGTCGATCAGGCCACCAACTTCAATGTCTCCACCGATACCGTCGACGGCGTCCACGCCACCGACGCCGGGTCGCTGAAGATCGCGACCAACTGGTACAACGCGCTCGTTCCGTTGTTCTAAACGCGCGCGCGGGCGACCGTCACCAACCCAGGAGCGTTCGCAGTCGGGCGGCCAGCGTCGTCCCCATGCCTTGCTGGCCCGCCACGTTGGGATGCTGATTGCACCCCAGGTTGTTCTGCACCGAATTGAGGCTCAGAACCTCCGCCTTGGTCTCACCGCTGGCTTTCAACGAGGCCAGGATGTTGTTGAGCCGGGTGAGCCTGGTGCCGCCGTACATGTCGATCAAGATGAAATAGGCGTCGGCGTACTTTTGTCGGATGGTCTGGACGAACGACACATAGGCCGTCTCGTAGGGCGTGCCAGGATCGCTGGAGCCGAAGTCGTTGGTTCCCAGGTTGATGACCACCACCTGGGGCTGATAGAGCGCGAAGTTCCACGTCACGGTGTCGGGGAGGGCGTACGGATAGCGCTTCGGCATCGTCAACGATGCCGCGGTGGGCGTCGTCTCACCGTAGTTGCGATAGACCCCGATACCCGAGTAGGCGATGGTCACGACGTCGGCGGAGACCGCCCGGGCCGCGACGGAGCCGTAGGCGAGATAGTTGTCGGTGTACGCGTCGATGCCTCCGGTGCACGTGCTGTCGCCGTTTACGCCAGCGCCGACCGAGAGCGAGTCGCCCACCACCTCGATGCGTCTGCCGGGTGCGGCATCGGGTGCCAGGAGAGCCCCGCCAGTTCCGAACCCGGACAGACCACTGAAGGTCGTCGTCCCACCGGGCGACGCTTCCGTGTTTCGCCATATGAGGATGTCGTGCGGACCGCTCGGCAACCCAGAGGCCAGCGAGACCGTCGACTGCCCCGACCCGAGCGAGAGCACCTTGGCCGTGCCGCCGTCGACGACGACCGTGACGCGGTTGTTGCCCGTCGCATTGTTGACAGCCATGGACACCTGAGTGCCCGTGAAGCGCGCCTGGATGTTCACGCCGGGCCACGAATACTCGGTCGAGCCGTCCGTCGCCCCGGGTGCAGTTCTCCCGACGACGCGCACGGCAGGCGAGGTGGCGCTTCCCCCGGCAGCGCCACCCGAGCCGGGCATCCCCGCGTTCCCCGCGTTGCCGCCCGTGGCTCCGGCGGCTCCCGAGGTGCCACCGGTCCCCGCCCGACCGCCGCCCGCGCCGCCCGTCGCGGCTCCGCCCGCGCCTCCCGTCGCGGCTCCGCCCGCGCCTCCACCCGTCGACGTCGTTCCGCCGGAACCGAGCGCCCCGCCTGCTCCTGTCGCTCCGCCGGATCCTGTGGCTCCGCCCGAGCTGGTCGCGCCGCCGAGCCCGCTGGTGCCGCCGGTTGCGTCCGTGCCGCCGGTGCCGATCTGGCCGCCCGCGGCGGTCGCGCCGCCGGTGCCTCCGCTTGCAGTCGTTCCCCCCGTCGCGCCGCTGCCCCCGGTCGCGGAAGCGCCACCGCTGTCACTCGTTCCGCCCGTGCTCGTCGCGCCGCCGCTGCCGGACTCGTCGGTCGACCCGCCGCTGCACGCCGTCAGGAAACCTGCAAGCCCGAGCGTGAGCAAGCACCTTCGCGCATCGAGGGACATCATGCGATCGGACCTCCGGGGGGCAACGGGCAGCAGCCTCGGACAAGGGCGAGAGGACGGAAGAACCTTCCCGCGAAGTTGGCGCCTGCCGGCCGATCAGTCCGCGCAGTATTGACCCGGGTTCGACCCGAGCGGGATGAAGAAGGGATGGGAATCGGTCACCGACGTGATCCCCTGCATCTTGTCGAACCAGCCCATGATCGTGCTGACGTAGTTGTAAGCGTTCGAATCGCTCGTCATGAGGGTGTTGAGCGCCGCGACGTTCGGAACCACACCGTAGGCCGACGCCGGTCCCTCGAGGTGCGAGCGCAGACCGGTGATCAGGTTCGCCCCGGTCCCTTGCCCGGCGCAGTACTGCGCGAGGTAGGTCACCTTGGTCGGGTTCCCGTTCCCGGTCGCGTAGGTGTAGTAGTACCAGGCTCCCATCCCCACGTTGCAGGGCACGCTCTCCATCAGCGACAGGTTCTGAGTGGGTCCCGACACGGCCCAGAAGTCCGAATCGCCGCTCTCGCTGGCGTGGCTCGCGAAGGTCGAAGGAAAGGTGCAGCCGATGCAGGCGAGGCGGTCCTGCGGCCCTTGTGCCTCGAAATCGTGAACCGTCGAGCTGAAGCGAACCTGCAAGAGACCGATCGTGGGGTCATCGGCCGTCTCGCTGGCGCCGCCGACGGTCACCGTTCGTTTGCCGTACGTGTCGAGCACGTTCTCGGTCTGGCCGTAGCTCGACTCCTTCTCGATCGCGGCGACGAGGTGCGCCCAGCAATACTGCGGCAGCCAGCCGGTGTCCGACGCAGGCGGGCCGAACTCGACACAGCTCTTGATGATCGCGTCGATCACCTGCGCGCGCTCGGTTCCTGCGGGATCGCCGTAGGGCAGCGTATCGAGATAGCCGCCGATCGTGGCGGCGGCGCCAGGATCAGACGCGGAACCACTGCAGGCGCTGGTCCCCGCATCCGTGCCCGTGCTGCCCCCGGAACCGACGATCCCGCCGGAACCGACGATCCCGCCGGAACCGATGATCCCGCCGGAACCGACGACTCCGCCGGAACCACCGCTTCCCGTGGAGCCACCGGTGGTCCCGCCTGTTCCCGAACTTCCCCCCACGCCCATGCCGCCACCCGTTTCCTGGCCTCCGCTCGCGCCTCCGGACCCGCTCGCGCCTCCGATCTGGCCTGAGCACCCGACCACGAGCAGCGAGAACGCGCCGCGCAGCGCGAAGCGCCGAGGTCGTCCCTTCATCATCGACCAAAGGGATCCTTTGGCCGCCGATCTTCAAGAAATCCTTGCTTGGTACCACGGTGCCGGACGCGTCGGTCACAGAGCTCGCTCGGGGAGTCGTGTCTGCGCCGTGGGCTTGCGGGCCGCGGCGAACGCGGCGGCCAGGCCCAGCACGAGCGCCGCGCAGAGAACGATCCCGAGCGTGGCGGCGGTGATCGGCCAGCCGAGCGCACCGGGAATTCGGTAGCGGAACCGGACCGTGTGGTGGCCCGCGGGAACCTCGACGGCGCGGAAGACGCCGTCGGCGCGAAGCAGCGCGCCCGCCGCGCCGTCGACCTCGACCGACCAGTCGGGGTCGAACCTGTCGGCCAGGATGGCCAGCGCGGGGCGTGCGGCGTCGACGACCAGGCGCACTTCGTCGGGCGAGACGAGCACGAGGCGGGCGGTGCCGACGAGGGCTCCGCCGGCGCCGGTCGGGAGCGCCGGCGCCGCGCCTTCGTCGATGAGTGCCACGCGGCGCGGATCGATCCCTGGCAGGCGCTCGAGCGCCTCCTTGTCCGGGCGCCGCTCGACGGAGCCGACCAGCCAGGCGCGGGGAAGAGCGCCGGAGCGTCGGCGCACCTGCCAGCCGCCCCCCTCCGCTTCGAGAGGAAGCGAGCGCCAGCGCGCGGGCCAGTCTCCGGCGCGGGCGGCGATCCGGGTGACGCCCGCGAGATCGAGCAGCCAGTCGTCGGGATCGAAGCCGCCCAGCGCGTCGGGCAAATCGAGCAGCCGCCCGTTCGTATCGGCCCGCGCGAGCAACGCCAGCGTCTCGGGCGGCGCCAGCTGGTTGTAGCCGCGCAGGTCGTCGAAGCCGGCCCCCTCGCCCCAGTTGGCCAGCGGAACGATGTCGGCTTGGCCGCGCTCGTTGAACGCGCGCACGAGGACGCGTCCGGGCGCCGCCGCCGCCAGCGCGGCTACCACCACCGGATGCGGGAGCACCTCGCCTGGTGGGCGCGATTGCCGATAGGGGAGCCACTGCAGCGCCAGATCGAGGCAAGTGAGCGCCACCAACCCGCGGGCGGCGGTCGCCGGCGAGAGACGGCCGCGGAGCCAGCCGGCGAGCAGCGCGCGCGCCGCGAACAGCAGCGCCGCCGCGCGCGCCGCCGCCCAGGCGCAGGTCAGATGCGCGCCCGGCTGCGTGTGGCGGTCCATGCCGGGCCAGAGCAGGGCGACCCCGGCGGCGCCGGTGAAGGTGAGCGCCGCGCCCGCGAGCAGCCGACCGAGGCGCCGGCGCGCGCGCTCGGGATCGCGCGGCCGCTCGCCGCGCGCGATCCGCGTGAGCGTCACGCCCGCGACGACGCCAGCTAGCAGGGTGAAGAACCACGAATAGCGGCAGGCGCAGCGGAACAAACGAAACCCGGGGACCACCGCGTAGGCGAGGTAGAAGGGCGGCAGGTACCGCCCGGCCGCCAGCGCGAAGAAGCCCAGGGCCAGCGCGCCGAGGCGCGCCTCGGGGCCGGCGCGCCAGCCGAGCGCGAGGACGAAGAGCGCCAGCGGCGCGATGCCGAGGTAGCAGGTCTGTTCGTGGTAGTTGCGGGTCCCGAAGTGCGTGCCGGCGAGATCGTTGCCGTAGAGATCCGGCGCCAGGAGGCGCAACCAGTCCCACGGATTGAACGAGAACGTTCCTGCGAACGCGAGATCGTGGCCGCCTCCCCGCGCGCTGGCGAAGAGGTGCGCGATCACCGGCCCGTAGAACCCGGCCAGCAGGCCGCAGAAGAGCAGGGCGCCCGCGCCGAGGCGGAGCGCCTGCCCGGCGAGCCGCGCCGCGCGTCTCCCCGGCGCGGCCGTGCCCCAGGTCTGGAACGCCACGTACGCGGCGACGAACAGCCAGGTCATGTACGCCACCTGGGGATGTCCCCCGAGCGCCCCCCAGGCGTCGAGCGCGCCGATGGCCAGCGCGTCGCGCAGACGCCGGCCGCGGGCGAGTCGATCGGCGTAGAACGCGGCCCACGGCAGGAGCGCCATCGACGCGAACATCCAGGGATGACGGAAGCGGACGATGAAGGTCCCCCCCCAGACGAACGCCAGCACCGCCAGCGCGGCGCCCGTCGGCGAGGCGCCGAACCGGCGCGCCAGCGTCCAGCAACCGCCGGTGGCGAGCGTCAGATAGACCGCGAGATAGAGGATCAACCCCAGGCGGTCGGAGAGCCCCGCGTGACGGGCCAGCGCGCGCACCGGCTCGTAGGCGGCGGTCTGGGGATCCGAGGCGAGCCCCAGGCCCAGGAACTCATGCGGGTTCCAACCCGAAAGGCCGCTCGTCCGCAGGAGCTGCTCGCGCGGAAAATACTGGGCGGCGAGATCTTCCTGGTAGAGCGTCTCGCCGCGCGTGAGCGGCCGCCAGAAGACCACGAGCGGAAGCCCCAGCAGGATCGCCAGCGTCGCGGCCGCGCGCCCCACGGGCTTCCGCACGCGGATGAGCCTGGGTCCGAGTGGCGCGGGTGTCCAGGCCCCGCTTGCGCCGCCGTTGCCTGATTCTAGGTTGTTGGAATGGAGACGGTTCCAGCAGGCGAAGGGACGCCTGAGCCGCGGCGGGCGCCCTCGGAGGCTGAAGAGCGGAACGACGGGTCGCCGGTCGAGTTTCAACCGGAGTCGGGGGCGCTCGGGCCGCGCGACCCCGTCGACGACGCCGAGCTCGAGCGCGATCCGCGCGAAGACCTCTAACCGACCTCTTAGCTGGCCTCTGGGCCGACCTCTAGGGAACGCTCCCGGACGCGAATGCGACCTCACCGACGCCTGAGTCGTCGACGGCGGTCGTCTGGAAGGCCCAGCTGCCCCCGGCCGGCAGATCGGTCGTGGTGGTCGCGGTGGCCATTCCCAGGGGCCGCCCGGCGCGGTTCACCGGAAAGATCGCGACGCTCGGGTTGCTCAAAGTCGAACCAATCTCGTTGACGACGTTTCCGGCGTAGCCGGTCCCGCCGTCGCCCATGGCGGAGGCGATTCCGCTGACCGTGAGCCCGCCGGCCGGAACGACATCGACGTTGAACGATGGGAACAGGTGCACGAGGGAGCCCAGCTGGTCGATCACGATGGTGTCGGGCAGCCCCGTCTCGCCCGTCATGGCAATCTGGCCGGGATCGACGCAGGGGATCACCGTCCCGTCGCTGACCTGATAGAAGCGCCCGGTTTGCAGCACGCTGGCCGCGCTGCCGACGAGCTGATCATTCTGGTCGTAGAAAGAGATCATCATGCCGGCCTCGCAGAGCGGCGTCGCCAGGACGTTCTGGACGGCGGCGAAGAAGCTTGGGCCGGCCGCTCCCGGAACCAGCGTGAAGGCCACGAGCACCAGACCGACATCCTGCCCATCCCCGTTCGTGTTGGGCAGATCCTCCGGCACGAACAGCCGATCGTCGCCGCCCGATGCGGCGGCGTCTACCCGCGCAGCGGTCGCCGAGCACCCGGCCACGGCCACGAGCGCGAGCGATCCGACCATGCCGCACCACTTCGACCGCACCGGAGCGTCACCAGCGGCGGGTGGCGTCCGCCGGCGTCACTGCTGGGGCGCGCCGTTGGCGATCCATTGCCGGACGCCCTCGATGTAATCGGGTGGAAGGCAGGAGTATTCGGGACCGTTCGGATCGCCCCCCATGCATCCGTTCGGCATCTGGGGGACGCAGGGGCAGGCGCCGGAGATGGCCAGGTACATCGCGCTCTGGCTCGGCGCGCCGGCCTTCACCAGGAGGTAGTTCATGCAATCCGGCGCCTTGTCGGTGGTGAGCGCGGAGTAGAGATTCGAGTCGTCCTGGAACATCGGGTTCTGTAGCCCCGAGTTGTGGCAGGACGATCCCCCGCATTTCAGCTGGACGATCTGCTGGATCGTCGCGAAGTTCGCGTACGGGGAGGCGCCGCCGCCGTCCACGCCGAAGTTGCTGTTGCCGGCCTGGCCACCGGCTCCGCTCCCCTTGCCGCCGCAGCCACTGCCACCGGAGCCGCTCGCCGACTGACCTCCCGAACCATTTCCACCGCTCCCGTGGTTGCCGCCGGTCGACCCGATGTTGCCGCCGCTGCCGGTCGATCCACCGCTGCCGCCCGAAGCCGTCGTCCCGCCGGATCCGGTCGAGCCACCGGTCTCACCCGTGACGGGCGCGCTCGTCGCGCAGGAACCGAACGGGCAGGCCAATGCCAGCACCAGCAAGGAGCCGATTAGCGTAAGCCTGCCGTTCTTCATTAGTCTTGGGACCGAAGGGCACCCGTCGGGTGCCAGCTACCAGCGTGCTCGACCTAAGTGCCTGCCTTGAGGATCGTGTACTCGCCGGGGTCCTTGATGGTGGCGGCCGCGGTCCCGCCTCCCTTGAAGAGGGTGGTGTCGTCGTACTTGCCGAAATGGGTGACCGGCATCGTGCCCCCAATCACCGGGAAGCCGGTCGCGTCGGCCTTCACGCCCACCGCGTTCATCAGGTTGCAGAAGTACTTGTTGATCGGCTGCGTGGCGATCGTGGACGCAGTTCCGGCGCTGTCGAGGTTCGCCAGGGTGCTCCCGTTCACGCAGTCGCCGTCGCTGTTTCCGACGCTCATCGCGGCGTTGGGCGTCCCACCGGTGTCCTTGCCGCTGGTGTTCTCGACGTTGATCGCCTGTCCAACCTTGAAATAGCCACCACAGCTCCCGGCTTGAAGGATCGGCAGGTTGTTGAGGTTGTGGCTGTCGCCGTCCGACATCTCCTGGAACCAGACGGTGGCGCTGTTGTCCAGGACGGTCCCGCTGCCCTCCTTGAAGGCGTCGAGCTTCCCGACGAGGTTTGCGAACTGCTGCGCGTACCACTGGTCGATCATGTGCAGCATGTCCATGACGCCGCTGACGCACATGCCGCCCATGTTGGCGTTCCCGATCCGGTGCGACAGCGAGTGGGACTCGATGGTGAAGGGCGAGCCATTGTATGAGAGGAAGCTGAACACGTAGTTCGGGGGCATCTTCAGGAAGATCGCCCGGTTCGAGTCGCAGATCGCGCTCAGCAGCGTGAGGTCGTACATGACGTCGGTGATCTTGGAGATGTCCACGTTGAGACCGCCGCCGCTGCTGGCCGTCTTCACGGCCGCCGAGGTGACGATCCCGTCTGCCGTGGACTGGGTGCACATCGCCGACATGGTGCCCGAGGTCTGGTGAAATAGATCCTTCCAGTCCGACAGCTTCTGCTTGTCCGCGGCGCTCATGTTGACCCGCTGCAGGTTGGCGATGTCGTCGCTGCAGATGTCGATGATGCTATTTCCGCTCGCGTTCGCCCAGGTGTCCGGCGACGTCGAGCCGCTGCCGAACAGGTTCGTCAGGCTGCTGTAGATCTGCTGCGGTGACGAGACCCCCGGGAAGATGCTGCCGGGCGCGTCGTAGGAGATGACGGCCTGGGTGTTGGACGCGTTGCCGTAGATGCCGCCGATCTGGACGAACAGCGGGCCTCCGCCGTTCGGGTTGATCTGCTCGGCGACGTAGTGGTCGAGCGAGCGACCGGTCGCCGTGGCGGTGAACTTGCCGTTGTCCGGCGTCACCGGCTGGCAGGTGAAGTACGACCCGCACGGCTGGGTGTGCGGATCGGTCGTCTGGCCGAGCGTCCCGCCGAAGCTCCACTCGTTCATGGAGCGAATGCCGCGCACCATCAGCAGCTTCTGGGCATAGGGGGCCATCGGGGAGAGCGTCTGCATGCCCATGTAGTCCGACGACGCCAGCGCGCCGTTCGACAGCGCGGGGAACCAGCGATCGGTCAGGCAGCCGTAGTGCGTGAAGAACACGATCAGCCGCTTCGGATCCGTCGCGGTCATGCCCTGCGCCTTGGCCTCCTGCTCGGCGACCGAGCTCAGGAAGGGGGCCGCCACGACGGCTCCGCCCAGACCGCGGAGAAACTTTCGACGATTGAAGAATGTCTTTTTCATGGTCAGGTTCCCCTTAGTTGCCCTGGGTTCGCTGGCTGAATGAATCGGCCTGGGTGTAGTCCGCCAACATGTTGGCGATGGTGTAGCTGCTCTGGGCGAGGTTGCCGCTGAGCGTGTCGACCGTGCAGGCATCGTTGGCGTTGGCGGCCCGCCCGGTGGCGTAGGCGACCCACTCCTGCGCGTAGGTGTATTGCGCGTTCGACAGCGTCGAGATCTCGGTCATCAGATCCTTCGGTGACGAGATGGTCTTCGTATCGCTGTCGTTGAAGTAGACGTCGGCAGTTCCGTTGATCGTTCCGCCGAGTGGATCGGTGTCCTGCCAGGCGCCGATGGCGTTGTAGTGCTCGAGCACGTAGCCCGGCGGGTTGATGTAGGTGCCGTGGCAGCTCTGGCAGGGCTGATTCGCGACCATGGCCGCGATGGCGTCGCGCTGCGTGGTGTAGTTGCCGGCCGGCGGCGTGGCGTTGATGAAGGCCGGATTGGGCGTTCCCGGATTGATGCCGAAGACTCGTCCGGTGACGAACGCGCCGCGGAGGATGGGGCTCGTGACGTCGGAGTGCGAGAACGTGCTCAGGAACCCGGCGCGGGTCAGGAACCCCGGCCGCTGAGTCGAGTCGAGCGTGACCTGCGTCGGCGTCGAGGTGTACGTGCTCCCCGTCAGCCCGTAGATGGCGGCGGTGTCCTTGGTGACGTACCCGACGTTGCTGAGGAAGATGTCCTTGAACGCTCCGCCGTTCAGCGTGATGTTCTGGAAGAACGAGTCGATCTCGGCCATCAACGGCGTGTAGGAGCTGGTGGTGAAGGCCGGGTACTTGGTCGAGTCGTGGGTCGTGTTGTTGGTCCAGTGCGACCCGTTCATGATCGCCAGGTAGTACTCGCTGAAGCTCTTGGCCATCGAGGTGGCCTTGGTGCTCTGGAGCAGGCGGTTGGCCTGGGTGAGGATCTGGGCCTTCGTCGTCAGCTGGTTGTTGTCGGCGGCGGTGTTCAGCGTCGCGTCCGGGATCGAGTTCCAGAACAGGAACGAAAGCCGCGTCGCGACCTCGGTGCTGTTGAGCTGGTAGTTGGATCCCGACTTCGTCTGAGTCAGCTCCGGGAGGGTGATGAACGACGGAGACTGCAGGAACGCCTGCAGGATGGCCTGCGCGACCTGGGCGGGGGTCCCGGCCGGCGTGAGGCTGTTGAGCCGCATGAAGCTCGTCACCTCGGTGCTGCTGAGCGTCCGGCGGAACGCCTTGCGTCCGAACGTCTGGATGGTGCTCGTCAGGCAGGTGGTCGTGTTCGTCGTCGGGTCGCAGGTCATGAAGTTCGCCTTGGTCGTCGAGTTGGCGAAGACCTGGGCGGCGATCGCCGCCGCGGCGGACTGGTAGCCGTTCCACCCGATCGTATCGAGGCTCCCCGAGGAGTCGGGAGACAGATAGGCGGACGGCGGCTGGTTCGAATTCGACGTCACGGCCGTCACGCCGAGGAGGTCGGCGATGACGTTGTCGTACTGCGCATCCGTCATGCGCGGAATCTGCGAGGTGGTGGCGACACCGGGCGAACAGGTGATCACGTTCGACTGGCCGACCGCCGGCGGCGTGCCGCCATCGTCGCTCGAGCCGCCATTCCCGGTCCCGGAGCCGTTCCCCGAGCCGCCCGAACCGCTGTTGTTCGAGCCGCCCGAACCACTGTTGTTCGAGCCGCCCGAACCGCTGTTGTTCGAGCCCCCCGAACCGCTGTTGTTCGAGCCGCCGGAGCCACTCCCCGTGGTGTCTCCGATCTTCCCGGTGCAGGCCAGGCTGGCGCCCAGCAGACTGACCAGCCCCAGCCCCGTTACGAGATGCATTCGGTTGGATCGCGTCATTGGATTTGCCCTTCCGCCGGCGGCACAGCGATCTGTCAATGACCTGCCGCCTCAGAGCGGCAGTGCCTCAGAGCGAGTGAGTGATGGGTAGGCGCGTAATCCCTACCGTCCTACCTATGGGGCTTGCTCCCCCATACCTTCACTGTCCGGACACAAACGAACCGCTTTCTCATTCGGCCGGGGTCTGCCGGCGTCTCCAGGCCGCCCGGTAGGCGGCCTCCAGGTGGCGCGCGAACCGGGGCGCGTCCCCGAGCGGCGACGCTCCGAGTCGAGCGCGCAGCCCGGCGCGAAGCCGGGCGAGCCGTTCGGGATCGCGGGCCAGGTCGGCCGCCCTGGCGACGAGCTCGTCCGGTGCGTGCGCGACGAGCTCCGGCAAGCCCAGATTCATGGCGATCGAGACCCCAGCCCGGTGCAAGGCGGTCCCACCGCCGAGCGTGACCACCGGGACGCCCATCCAGGCGGCGTCGAGGCTGGTCGTGCCCCCCGCGAAGGGGAAGGTGTCGAGGCCGATGTCGATCCGGTTGTACTGGGCGAGGTACTCGCGATGCGCGAGCCGCCCCGTGATCTCGAGGCGGTCCGGCGCGACGCCCGCGGACGCGAACGCGCGCAGCAGGGCCTCCCGTGTGCGCGCTTCTGCGACCAGCAACAGCCGGGATCGGGGAACCGCTGCCAGCACGCGAGCCCACAGCGACACGACGCCCGGGTGTACCTTCCGCGCGCTGCCCAGGCAGCCGAAAGTGACGAAGCCCGCCGCAAGCGCCGGGAGCGGCCCCACGCCGAGGTCGGTCCCGAGGGCGTCGTAGCACCAGAAGCTCTCGGGCAGGTGCCACGACGCCTCCGAATAGACGGTCAGATCCGTGCCCGGCGGGTCGATGAACGGATCCGTGATCCGATAATCGATGGCGTCGAGGCCGGTCGTCCCGGCGTACCCGAGCCAGGTCATCTGAATGGGGGCCGGCTTGCACGCGAACAGCCGCAGCCGGTGGCCCGCGCCGTGAACGGCCAGATCCACCAGGATGTCGATCCGGTCGCGCCGCACGAGCTCCGCCGCGGTCCCATCGTCCATTCGCCGGATCTCCCGAAATCTGTCCCCGGCCCAGGTGCGGTACTCGCCGGTCACCGCGTCCTCGCGCTCGACCGACGCATAAAGGTAGACGTCGAACGCCGAGCGATCGTGATGCCGCAGGAGCGGCCACAGGAAATGCCGCACGGGATGCGCGCGGAGGTCGGGAGAGACGTAGCCGATGCGCAGCGGGCGCTCGAGATCTGCGTCGTTCGCGTGGGGCCGCTGGTGCGCGCGCAGCGGGTCGGCGTGCTGCTTGGCCCACGTCCGCGCGAGGGCGCCCAGCCGGGCCG
The DNA here is from genome assembly GCA_963725905.1 of uncultured Pseudomonadota bacterium. Lineage (GTDB taxonomy): Bacteria > Myxococcota_A > Polyangia > Fen-1088 > Fen-1088 > JADGRB01. The sequence continues at coordinate 685,902 of CAVSAG010000001.1, forward strand.
CGTCGTACTCGGGGTCGGTGAGCGCCACCAGGATCAGGTTGCTGTGCGCGTCGTGATCCGCGGGGTCGAGCTCCACGGCGCGCCGGTAGCTGGCGATGGCGGCGGCGCGGTCGCCCTGTTCGGTGAGCGCGTTCGCGAGGTGATGTTGGGCAGCAGCCAGGTTGGGGCCGAGCGCGAGCGCGCGCCGGCAGTGCGCGATCGATTCGTCGACCCGACGCAGCCCGAGGAGCACCCAGGCGAGGCTGACGTGAAAGTGGGCGCTCTCCGGGCGGAGCTCGACGGCGCGTTCCAGCTCCGGGAGCGCCTTCGCGGGGGCGCCGGCGTTCATGAAGGTGAGCCCCAGGTTGTGGCGCGCCTCCGGGAGATCGGGATCGGCCGCGAGAGCGCGCGCGCAGGCATCGGCGGCGGCCCCGAGCTCGCCCTGGCGTCGGTAGGCCTCGGCGAGGTTCGTCAGGTACGCGGGGTGCGGCGTGATCGCGACCAGGTTTTCCAGGTATCGGCTGGTCTCCTCGAAGCGCCCCGCCTCGAACAGCAATCCGCTCAACAGGAACAGCGCCCGATCGTGGCGCGGCTTGCGCGCCAGCACCTTGCGGTACGCCGCTTCCGCCTCCCTGGGGCGTCCGGCGCGCTGGTGGCCGAGCGCCCGCTCCAGCAGATCCCCGATCGTTGTCTGTGGCTTCACGTTGCGGCGCCTCAAAAAACGCTGCCATGGGCGAGGTCTCTCTTCAAGCGGCGTTCAAAACCTGATACGCGAAGTGAACCATGATGAACGCCCGCCTTCGTTGTGGAGTGCTCCTGGTCGCGACGAGCCTCATCGGCGGAGCGACGCTCGGGTGTCACCGAGACAAGCATGAGAGCGAACAGCTCCTCGCCGAGGTCGTGAAGTCCTACCAGCCACTCTCACCGCGGGCGGCCGAGCTGCAAGCGGCGCTCGCCGATCTCCACAAGGGCGCCGATGAGCTCGCGGGCGCGGCCCCCGGCGGCGAGGAGTTTCGATCGAAGCTCCTGACCGCGGACGAGGTGCTGGGTGTGGCCGACGCCCGGACGAAGTGGCTGGGTGGAGAGATCGACGCGGCCGCCAAGACGCCCGGGAAAAAAATCGAAGAGATCGCGGCGCTCGCCGACCAGGTCACGAAGACGGCGGCGGACCTGGGGCAGGTCGGCGCCGTCTCCGTCGATCTGATGCATGAGAAGGCACGCCTGACGAGGGTCGCGGCGCTGCTCAAGGCTCCCTACGAGCGGGAGCTGCCCGGCGGGTATCGGATCAAGGCGGCGTCGTCCGGCATCGAGGCGAGCCTCATCGGGTGCATCCAGGACCCCACGAAGAAGGTCGACAAGAAGAGCTGGTACGACTTCGACCGCCTCGTGCTCATCGGCGAGGGCGCCGACATCGATTTTCCCAAATCGAGAATCGCAGCTTCAAAACGTGGTCGAGATCCTCAGGGCCTACCCGACGGTGAAGCTGAAGATCGGTGGCTTCATGGACGCCGGCCCGGCGGCGCGCACCCAGAGCGTCTCGACGAACCGAGCCGAGGCCGTGCGGACGGCGCTCATTCAGATGGGCGTGAAGCCGGACCGGCTGGAGGCGCAAGGGTACGGGTCCCAGCACCCGGTCTGCCCGAAGAACGATACCGAGTTCTGCCGGGCGCAGAACCGGCGGATCGCCGTACAGGTCACCGCGGTCGCGCGATAGTCGGCGCTCGGCGGCTCAGTCCGTCGGCAGCGTGATCACGACGGGCTGCGCCGACGGAAGCTCGAAGCGCACCTCGACGCACTCTTGGGGCCCTGTCGTGGTGCAGCTCTGGAAGCCGCCACCGTCGGGCGTGCTGAGGATGCCGGGGGTCGCGCAGAACCGCGCGACGTAAGTTCCGGCCGGCGCCACCTTGGCGTCGAGGCATGAGATGGCGGCAGAGGCGCCGCTCGGCTCGCAGGCGCCGCTCTCGACGTAGCTGCCATCCCAGGTGACGTCGTAGTCGGTGACCGCGACGCCGTAGTTTCCCACGGGGCAGGCAATGACCGGCACCTCGGGGCAGAGGTTCCCGGTGCAGGACGAGCAAGATATGCTGCACCCGACGGAGCCGAGCGAGAGCGCCTGTCCCGACGCGGTCATCACCCAGAGGTGCTGGGTCGCAGTGCACGATGGGTTCTCGTCGCAGAACGATTGTCCCGGGGGCAAAACGATTTGCAGCGTGACGGTCCCCGGCGAGCCTCCCGCCGTGCCACCGGTTCCGGTCGTCCCGCCGGTGGCGGCGAGCCGCCCGAGCCGGGCGAGCCGCCCGTTCCCGGCGACCCGAGGGTCCCCGGCGAGCAGGCCGCGAGCGCAAGAGAAGCCAAGACTGAACCCGAAGCGAGGAGACGCATGCCCGCGAGAGGAGCAACGGATGTGCCACGCCGAAGGTCGCCGAACGATACGGGCGCGCGGCGGAGGCTCCTCGAATTTCTGAGACGCGTTGGTCCGACCTATCAGAGGCGCGGGAACGAGACGCGCTTCGCCAAGTTACTACGTTCGGTCAGTCGAGAAATCTGGCCGACATGTGACCGTGTCTACTTTAAGAGCCAATGAACAGATCTCGTCGCTTCGCCGTCGGTTCGGGTTCCCACGTCGCCAGCACGCTGACGATCGTGGGCTGGCTGATCTTCGCGTTTACGACGAGCACCTGTAGCAAGGAGACGCCGCCGCCCGCGCCGGCCGCCGCGCCGGCTCCCGCCGCGCCCCCGCCCGCGCCCGTCAAGGGTCCGCTGCGGATCGGGTTCTCCGACTGGCCCGGCTGGACGGCGTTCCAGATCGGGATCGAGAAGGGGTGGTTCAAGGACGCCGGCGTCGACGTCAAGTTCGACTGGTTCGAGTACGCCCCGTCGATGGACGCGTTCGCGGCCGGCAAGGTCGACGCGGTCATGATGACGATGGGAGACGCGCTGGTCACGGGGGCGCCAGGGCCCCGCAGCCTGGCCATTCTGGTGACCGACTACAGCTCCGGGAACGACATGATCGTCGCCAAGCGCGGGATCAAGGACATCAAGGGGCTCAAGGGGAAGAAGATCGGGCTGGAGGTCGGCCTTGTCGAGCACCTGATGCTCGACAAGGCGCTGGAGAAGAGCGGGATGAAGGAGTCCGACGTCAAGCTGATCAACATCCCGACCCACCAGACGGCGCAGTCCCTCGGCACCGGCGACGTCGACGCGATCGGCGCCTGGCAACCGAACGCCGGTCAGGCGCTCAAGGCGTCGGCGGGATCGAAGGCGGTCTTCACCAGCAAGGACGTTCCGGGGCTCATCTACGACCTGGTGTGCGTCAGCCCGAAGAGCCTGGCCGATCGGCGCGACGACTGGGTCAAGGTGGTGAAGGTCTGGAACAAGATCGTCGCCTTCGTGCTCGATCCGGCCAACAAGGACGAGGCGGTCAAGATCATGGCCGGCCGCGCCGGTGTTCCGCCGGCCGAGTACGCCACCTACCTGCCCGGCACGCACTTCCTGCCGCCCGAGGAGGCGCTGACCCGCTTCACGCCGACGGACAAGCTCGACTCGCTGCTCGGCAGCGGCAAGGTGGCCGACGCGTTCAACGTCGCCAACAAGGTCTACGCCAAGTCCCAGGACGTCGCTTCCTACATCGACGGCTCGCTGTCGAAGGACGCGCTCGCCAAGTAGCGCGCCCGGGTCAAATATGCGCGAAACGATCTCCTGGTTTCGGCCGCTGGCAGCGCTCTCGCCGCGCCAGTCGCGCCGACTCTGGATCCTGTCGTTCGTCCTGCCGCTGGTCGCGTGGGCGATCGTCAGCTACGTGCCGTTCGTCTGGCACCCGATGGTCAAGGTCACCGATCCCGGCGACGTCGACTGGGCCGCCGTGGGCGAGCTCGCGCCGCGGGCCGATCTGGACCGGGACAACGCCGCGATCGTCGCGCGGCACGGGCGTCCGGCCGTCGGTGTCCGCGCCAACCCCGTTTTTCTTCCAGCGCCGCACGAGGTGGCGCGGGCCCTCGTCACCGGATTCACCACGCCGCCGGTCCGTCCCGACGAGCCGTGGCTCTATCAGAGCCTGGGCCACAGCATCATGGTCATCTTCTGGGGCTTCCTGCTGTCCTCGATTGTCGGCGTCCCGCTGGGGATCCTGTGCGGGGCCTTGCCGCCGATCGCGCGGCTGACCGAGCCGTTCATCGAGTTCTTCCGCTACCTGCCGGCGCCGGCGTTCGGCGCCCTGGCGGTGGCGGTGCTGGGGATCGAGGACGCGCCGAAGGTGGCCATCATCTTCATCGGGACCTTCTTCCAGCAGGTCCTGGTCATCGCCAACACGACCCGCCGCATCGATCCCGCGCTGCTCGAGACGGCGCAGACGCTGGGGACCTCGCCGCGCCAGCTGCTCACCCGGGTGGTGGTCCCTGGCGTCGTCACCGAGATCTACACCGACATGCGCGTGTTGCTCGGGTGGGCCTGGACTTACCTCATCGTCGCCGAGCTGATCGGCGTCAGCTCCGGCATCACCTACTTCATCAACCAGCAGGCGAAGTACCGCGCCTACAGCCGCGTCTACGCCTCGATCATCTTGATCGGCATCATCGGCCTTTGCACCGACCTGGTGCTGGCCTCGCTGGGGCGGCAGATCTTCCCCTGGCTGCGCTCCGCGCGGCGCGGCTGGTTCTCGTCGGTCATGGACTGGGCGCGGCGGCGCTCGCCGGCGGCGCCAGTGGCGGCGGCCGCCTCGGCGAGCGACGTTCCCGAGGCGCCGGTCGATCTGCCGGCAGCGCACGTTGCCGAGAAGAAGGTGGCGCAGGTATGACCGCCACCGACCCGAGCGCCGGTTGGCGAGAGCAGTCGCCGCAGGTGGCCGAGCGGTTCGGGAAGCTCAAGCAGCGGCCGGTGATCCTGGAGGTGCGCGACCTCTGTAAGTCGTTCACCACCGCGGACGGCCAGGGCGTCCTGGCGCTCGATCGCGTCAGCTTCCGCGCCCACCGGCGAGAGTTCCTCTGTGTCATCGGCCCGTCGGGCTGCGGCAAGTCGACGCTGGCGCGTCTCATTGCCGGGCTCGATCCGCTGACCTCGGGCGAGGTCCTGCTCGACGGCAAACCGGTCCAGGGCCCGGGACCAGATCGGGGGATGGTCTTCCAGGGCTACACCCTCTTCCCCTGGCTGACGGTGAAGAAGAACGTGATGTTCGGGCTCGAGGTTTCCGGGAAGTGGACCCAGGCGGACGCGGAGCAAGAGGCGCGCCGGTGGCTGGAGCTGGTCGGCCTCACCAAGTTCGCCTCGGCGTACCCGCACCAGCTGTCGGGCGGGATGAAGCAGCGGGTGGCGATCGCGCGCGCGCTGGCCAACCATCCGCGCATCCTGCTGATGGACGAGCCGTTTGGCGCGCTGGACGCCCAGACGCGCGCCCAGATGCAGGCCTACCTGCTGCAGATCTGGAAGCAGGTCGACATCACGATCGTCTTCATCACCCACGACCTCGACGAGGCGGTCTATCTCGCCGACCGCATCTTGATCCTCGACGCGCATCCGGGGCGCGTTCGCGAGCTCATGGAGGTCCCCGTCCCCCGTCCGCGCGTCCCGGCGCAGTTCCTGTCGCCGACCTTCGTCGCCGCCAAGCGCCACCTGGAAGAGCTGATCCACCCCCCGGTCGACGTGCCGATCGAGACGCTGCCGATCGTGCGCCTGACCGAGATCGGAGACGACGTCGAATGAGCCCCTCGCAGACACTGTGGGAGGACGGCCTCCGTCCCGGTCAGGCCTGGTCCCGCCGGATGCGGCGCAATCAGGTCCTGCGCCTCACCGACCTCGAAGGGCGCGCCTGTGTGTCGGCGCTCTTCTACAACGCGCGCGATCCGCTGGAGCGCTACAACATGCCCGACACGCTGAAGGCGCAGTACACGGCGTTTCTCACGGCGGGGCGGGTGCTCTATTCGGACATGGGGCGCGTCCTCTGCTCGATCGTCGCCGACGGCTGCGGCTGGCACGACACGATCGCCGGACACGGGACGCGCGCCGGCGACGACGCGCGCTTCGGCGCCGGTCGATATCAAGAGCTGCGCAACGAGTTTCACCGGAGCGCACGCGACAACTTCCTGGTCGAGCTCGGCAAGCACGGCCTCGGCAAGCGGGACCTCGTGGCCAACGTGAACTTCTTCGCCCGGGTGGAGGTCGACGAGGGCGGCGCGTTGCGCTGGGTCTCCGGTGCCAGCCGCGCCGGCGGATTCGTCGAGCTGCGGTTCGAGATGGAGACGCTGGTCGTCCTCTCGAACACGCCGCATCCGCTCGACCCGGCCGAGAGCTACGGTCCTGGGGCGGTCGCGCTGGCCGCGCGCCTCGGACCGCCCGCGCCCGCGGACGATCCCTGCCGCCTGTCGCGCCCCGAGAACGGGCGCGGCTTCGCGCTCACCGCCCAGTACCTGGCCGAGCTCGGAGAGAAGATCGGAGAGACGTCATGACCGCCCTGAAGGAGAGCGCCCGCGATCCGGCGCGGGCCCGCTACGATCTGGTGCTGCCCGCGGGTGAGGGCTGGACGCAGGAGATCTTGAGCGGAGAGACGTTCCGCATCGTCGATCTCGAGGGGAATCAGGCGGCCGACACGTTGTTCTACAACAGCCACGATCTCGACGAGCGCTACAGCGCGACGGAGACGATGCGCGCGCAGGGGAACATCTACCTGACGACGGGCACTGCGCTCATGTCCAGCGAGGGGCGGCCGCTGCTGGAGATCGTGGCCGACACCTGCGGGCGGCACGACACGGTGGGCGGGGCCTGCTCGGCCGAGAGCAACCAGGTGCGGTACGCCCTGGAGAAGAAGCACATGCACAATTGCCGCGACAGCTTCGTCCTGGCGCTGACGCGCTACGGGCACGGCACCTCGAAGCGCGACCTGCCGGCCAACATCAACTTCTTCATGAACGTCCCGGTCACTCCCGCGGGCGCGCTCACCTTCGCGGACGGCGTCTCGGGGCCGGGACGCTACGTCGAGATGCAGGCCAGGATGGACGTGCTGGCGCTGATCTCGAACTGTCCGCAGCTCAACAACCCCTGCAACGCCTACAACCCCACGCCGATTCGCCTGTTGATCTGGCCGCGCGACTAGCGGCGGCCGGAAGGACGCACTTGTTCAAGAAGGTTCTCGTTGCCAACCGCGGCGCCATCGCGCTGAGAATCATGCGCACGTTGCGCCGGCTCGGCGTCGGCAGCGTCGCCGTCTACTCTGAAGCCGACGCCAGCGCGCCCCACGTGCTGGCCGCCGACGAGGCGGTGCCGATCGGCGGCCCGGCCCCCGCCGACAGCTACCTGCGCGCCGACCGCATCATCGCGGCGGCGCGCGGGCGTGGCGCGGAGGCGATCCACCCCGGCTACGGGTTCCTGGCCGAGAACGCAGAGTTCGCCGCCAGCTGCGAGGCGGCGGGCATCGCCTTCATCGGCCCGACGCCGGAGCAGATGCGCGCGTTCGGGCTCAAGCACACCGCGCGCGCCCTGGCCCAGGAGAGCGGCGTGCCGCTCCTGCCCGGCACCGAGCTCCTGGCCAGCGCCGACGCCGCGCTGAAGGCGGCCGAGGTGATCGGCTACCCGGTCATGCTCAAGAGCACGGCCGGCGGCGGCGGCATCGGGATGCGCCGCTGCGACGACGCCGGCGCGCTCGCCGACAGCTACGCGGCGGTCGAGCGGCTCGCGCGGGCGAACTTCAAGAACGCCGGCTTGTTCCTGGAAAAGTTGGTGACGCGCGCGCGGCACGTCGAGGTGCAGATCTTCGGGGACGGCGCGGGCGGCGTGCTCGCGCTGGGCGAGCGTGACTGCTCGCTGCAGCGACGCAACCAGAAGGTGATCGAAGAGACTCCGGCGCCGCACCTGCCGCCGGCGGTCCGCGAGGCGATGCTGGCGGCGGCCACGCGGCTGGGGGAGGCGGCGGCCTACCGTTCGGCGGGGACGGTGGAGTTCATCGTCGACGCCGAGCGACTCGACGACGGCGCCTTCTACTTCCTGGAGGTCAACACCCGCATCCAGGTCGAGCACGGCATCACCGAGGAGGTGACCGGCGTCGATCTGGTCGCCTGGATGGTCCGCCTGGCGGCGGGTGAGCTGCCACCGCTCGCCGACATCGTTCCCGGCGCCCGGGGCGCGGCGCTCGAGGCGCGCCTCTACGCCGAGGATCCACGGAAGCAGTTCCAGCCGAGTTGCGGCCTGCTCACCGAGGTTGTCTTCCCCGAAGGCGTCCGGGTCGAGGGGGCTGTCGAGCGCGGGCAGGAGGTCACGCCGTACTACGATCCGATGCTGGCGAAGATCATCGCCCGCGGCGCCACGCGCGAGGAGGCGCGGGTGCGGTTGCGCGACGCGCTCGGGCGCTGCCGCATCGCCGGCGTGGAGACCAACCGCGAGTATCTGATCGCCGTCCTCGACGCGCCGCAGTTCGTGAACGGCGCCGTCCACACCGGTCTGCTCGAAAGGTTCTCGTACGCGCCGCACACGATCGACGTCGTCGAGGCGGGGACCCAGACCACGGTGCAGGACTTTCCGGGGCGGCTCGGCCACTGGGACGTGGGCGTGCCCCCGTCGGGGCCGATGGACGCGCTTTCGTTCCGGCTCGCCAACCGGTTGGTGGGGAACGCCGCCGCGGCCGCCGGGCTCGAGTGCACGCTGGTCGGCCCGACGTTGCGCTTCAATGCCGCCGCCACCGTCGCGCTCGCGGGCGCGGACATGCAGGCGACCGTCGACGGCGCGCCCGTGCTCCGCCACACCGCGTTCGACATCCCGGCCGGCGGCGAGCTGCGCCTCGGCGCCGTGCGCGGCGCGGGAAGCCGCGCCTACCTGGCCGTGCGCGGCGGTCTCGACGTTCCGGTCTATCTCGGCAGCCGGGCTACCTTCACCCTGGGTCAGTTCGGCGGCCACGGCGGACGCTCCCTGCGCGCCGGGGATGTCTTACATCTCGGGACGCAAGAGGCCCCGGAGGCCGCCGTGCGTGCGTCGCTGCCCGAGGCCGTCGCGCCCGCCCTCACCGACGCCTGGGAGATCGAGGTCCTGCACGGCCCCCACAGCGCGCCCGACTTCTTCACCCCCGAGGACATCGCCGACCTCTTCTCCGCCGAGTGGCGCGTCCACTTCAACTCCAGCCGTACTGGCGTGCGCCTCGTCGGCCCCAAACCGAGGTGGGCGCGGAGGGATGGCGGCGAGGCGGGGTTGCACCCCTCGAACATCCACGACAACGCCTACGCGATCGGCACCATCGACTTCACCGGCGACATGCCGGTCATCCTGGGCCCGGACGGTCCCAGCCTGGGCGGCTTTGTCTGCCCCGCGACGATCGTCTCGGCCGACCTGTGGAAGATCGGCCAGCTCAAGGCGGGCGACCGGGTCCGCTTCCGCGCGGTGACGCTCGAGGAGGCGCGGGAGGGCGCGCGACGCATGGAGGAGGTCCTCGAGACGTTGCGACCGCGCGAGCAGAGCGCCGCGCGAGCCCCCGCGCCGCCGTTCCCGACGGCGATCCTGCGGCGCGAGGAGGCGCGCCCGGATCGTCCGGCGGTGGTGATCCGTCAGGACGGGGACGCCAACGTCCTCGTCGAGTACGGGCCACCGGTGCTCGATCTCGCTCTCCGGTTTCGTGTCCATGCCTTGACCGAGGCCATCGCGGCCCGGAGGCTGGCGGGCGTCCTCGATCTGACGCCCGGTATCCGCTCGCTGCAGGTTCACCACGACGCGAGGGTGCTCCCGCGCGAGCGGCTGCTCGATCTGCTCGCGGAGATCGAGGCCTCGCTCCCCCCCACCGACGAGATCGAGGTCCCCTCGCGGATCGTTCACCTGCCGCTGTCGTGGGACGACGCCGCCACCCAGCTGGCGATCCAGAAGTACATGAGCTCGGTGCGGCCGGACGCGCCCTGGTGTCCCAGCAACATCGAGTTCATCCGCCGGATCAACGGTCTCGATTCGATCGAGGAGGTCAAGCAGATCGTCTTCTCCGCCAGCTATCTGGTGCTGGGGCTCGGCGACGTCTATCTCGGCGCGCCGGTCGCCACGCCCGTGGATCCCCGTCACCGCCTGGTCACCACCAAGTACAACCCGGCCCGGACCTGGACGCCCGAGAACGCCGTCGGGATCGGCGGCGCCTACCTCTGCGTGTACGGAATGGAGGGGCCGGGCGGATACCAGTTCGTCGGGCGGACCTGCCAGATGTGGAACCGGTTTCACGAGACGGCCGAGTTCGAGGCGGGGCGGCCCTGGTTGCTCCGGTTCTTCGACCAGATCCGCTTTTTCCCCGCGAGCGCCGACGAGCTGCTGGCCTTCCGCGAGGCTTTCCCGCGCGGCCGCGCCGCCCTCCGGATCGAGCCCACCCGCTTTCGCTTCGCCGAGTACCGGGCCCTGCTCGACCAGAACCGTGCGTCGATCGCCGCCTTCAAGCAGAGGCAACAGGCGGCCTTCGTCGCCGAGCGCGAGCGGTGGGCCGCGCTGCCGCCGCCGCCCGAGGAGAGCGCCGAGGCCGCCGTGCCGGTCGCGGAGACTCCGCTTCCGGCGGGAGCCGTCGCCGTGCGCGCCGACGTCACGGGCAGCGTCTGGCAGATCCTGGTCAAGCCGGGCGATCGGGTGGCGGCCGGCGACCGGCTGGTGGTCCTGGAGACGATGAAGATGGAGACGCCGCTCTTGGCGCCTCGCGACGGCGAGGTCAGCGTGGTGCGCGTCGAGCGCGGCGGGCTGGTGACCGCCGGCCAGATCGTGATCGGCCTCGATCCGGCCGCGTAGACAGCTCAGCCCGTGGCCAGCGACCGCCGGTAGGCGCGCCAGCCGCCGAACTCGGAGATGTCGCGCGCGCCGGAGAAGGCGTAGCCCTCGCAGAGGAAGCCGCTGACGACCGAGCCATCCTCGATCTCGATGCGTCCGATGCAGAGCGGGCCCGGGATGCGCGCCACGAAGTTGCCGAACGCGGCGGGCGGCAGGGCCCAGACCTCGAGCTCGATCGCCACGCCGTCCTCGGCGACGCGCGCCAGCCCGGGCTTGGCGGGCGTGGTGTTCGGCAGCGCGAAGAAGCGATATTTCGGCGCCGTGCGCGCCGCGCGCAAGAATCGCCCGCCGGTCTCGGTCAGCTGGTGATTGAGCGGTTCGCCCGAAAGGTGAGCACCGAGGACGGCCACCGCGATCCAGTCGGACGCCACCGAGATCGCGGGTGGCAGGGCGGGCTCGAGCGCCCGCCCGGTGGCCCCCAGCTCCGTCGATATCGCCCGGTGAAGCATCGCACCGAACCCCGCCAGCCGGGCGTCGCTGCCCCACGGCCCGACCAGAGTCGCCCCCGCCGGCAGCCGATCGCTCCGGAAGCCGGTCGGGACAGCCAGCGCGGCGAGATCGAGCGGATTGACGAAGGTGGTGTACGTGCCGAGCGCCGCGTTCAGCCGGATCGGATCGCGCTCGATGTCCTCGATGCGGAAGATCGTCGGCGTGGTCGGGACGAACAGGAAGTCGAGCCCGCCGAGGACGCGTGCGGCGTGCCGGCGCAACCGTCCGAGCGCGCGGGCCGTGTCGAACGCGGCCCGGGCACCGATCGACGTCGCGCCCCGCAGGATCGACCGGACCGGGGGCACCAGCGCCTCGGGCTCTTCGGCCAGAAGACGCCCGGCGGCGATCAGCCGTTCGGCGATGAACGCCCCGTCGTAGACCAGTGCGCCCGCCTCTCGAAACGGCGCGAAGTCGATCTCCACCCGCTCGCCGCCCAGGGCCGCCAGCCGGGCGCACGCGCGCGCGAACTGCTCGGCGGCGCGCCCGTCACCGAGAAAATCGAGGGCGCTTCCCCGGGGCACCCCGAAGCGGAATCGCGGCGGGCGGTCGACGGGGGCGAAGCTGAACGTCTCGGCTTCGGGCCGCGACCCGGGATCCGACTCGTCGTAGCCGCGCGCGATGGCGGCCACCCGCGCGGCCTCCTCGACGGTGAGCGCGAAGATCGAGACGCAATCGAGCGAGGGGACGGCGGGAACGACCCCGGTCGTGCTCAGCAGGCCCCGGCTGGGCTTGAGCCCCACGATGTTGTTGAAGGCCGCCGGGACGCGGCCCGAGCCGGCCGTGTCGGTGCCGAGCGCGAAGTCGACCAGGCCCGCCGCGACGGCGACGGCCGAGCCGGAGCTCGAGCCGCCGACGATGAAGCGGCCGTCGAACAGGTTCTTGGGCACGCCGTAGGGGGAGCGCACCCCGCTCAGACCGGTGGCGAACTGATCGAGGTTCAGCTTTCCCAGACAGAGGGCGCCGGCGTCGAGCAGCCGCGCGACGACCGGCGCATTCTTGTCCGGCTGGTAGCTGAACGCCGGGCAGGCGGCGGTCGTCGGCAGGCCCGCCACGTCGATGTTGTCCTTGACCGCGAACGTCAGGCCGTAAAGGGGGAGCGACTCGCCTGCGTCGCGCCGGCGCTGGAGCTCGCGGGCGCTCGTCAGCAGGCGCTCGCGCGGCGTCACGGTGATCCAGACGCCGTCGTCGCCCCGGCGCGCGATCTCCCCGAGGGCCCGCTCCGCGACCTCGACGGGCGCCATCTTCGCGTCGATCGTCATCTGGCCGGCAGAATGCCGGATCGGATCTGCCTCGACAACGGCGCGGGAGCCGATCTCCGCCGAAGTTACGAATGATCCAGCCCGCAGAAAAGTTCGAGAAACATTCGGGTGCGTATAACGAAACCATGAACAAAGCTCGAAAGTTCGCCGGACAAAGGCTCGGAAGGTTTGGTCGCTGGATCGGCTCGAAGGTGGCCCTGGCGGCCATCCTGGCGGCGGGCCTGGGGCTGTTCCCGGAGGGGGCCCACCGCGGGCGGGCGGTCGCGGGAACGCCGCTGACCATCGGTTTCGTCTACGTCGGTCCCAAGACCGACTACGGCTACAACCAGGCGCACGCCGAGGGCGCGGCCGCCATCGCCAAGCTGCCCGGCGTCAAGATCCGCGAGGAGGAGATGGTCCCCGAGACCGTCCGCCGTCCAGAAGACGATGGAGAGCATGATCAACCTCGACGGGGCGACGCTGCTCTTCCCGACGTCGTTCGGCTACTTCGACCCGCACATCCTCAAGGAGGCGAACAAGTACAAGAACGTCACGTTTTTGCACTGCGGCGGCCTCTACCAGGACGGGAAGCACCCGACGAACGTCGGCAGCTACTTCGGCTACATCGACGAGGCGGAGTACGTCTCCGGGATCGTGGCGGCGATGACCACCAAGTCGAACAAGCTCGGCTTCATCGCCGCCAAGCCGATCCCGCAGGTGCTGCGCAACATCAACTCGTACACGCTGGGCGCGCGCTCGGTGAACCCCAAGGTGACGACGACGGTGATCTTCACCGGCGACTGGTCGATGCCGGTCAAGGAGGCCGAGGCGGCCAACAGCTTGATCGACCAGGGGGTCGACGTCCTCACCATGCACGTCGATTCGCCCAAGGTGATCGTCGAGACGGCCGAGCGGCGCGGCGTCTTCGTGACCGGCTACCACGCCAACCAGGCGGCGCTGGCGCCCAAGGGCTACCTGACCGGCGCCGAGTGGAACTGGGGGAAGGTCTACACCGACTACGTCAACATGATTCAGAACGGCAAGGTCTGGCCCGCATCTCCTGCGCGGCGGCCTCAAGGAGGGGTTCGTCAAGGTTTCGCCCTACGGCAAGGCGGTCTCGGCGGCCGCCAAGAAGAAGGCCGACGCCGCCAAGGCCAAGTTCATGGCCGGCACGATGGTCGTCTACAAGGGGCCGCTCAAGGACAACACCGGCAAGGTCGTGATTGCGGCCGGGACCGAGGAGAAGCAGACCGACATCGCGCTCGAGAAGATGGACTACCTGGTCGAGGGCGTCGTCGGGAAGACGCACTGAGGGAACCGACGTTGGGGATCGGCGTGACCATCGGCGCGCTCGCTCCGGCGACCGAGAAGTCGCCGGAGGCCGCGGCGCTCGCCGCCGCGGCTGCGCGAGGCGCGCCGAGCGCGTCCTGGAGGCGGTCGATCGAGTCGGTCGCCATCCCGCTGGGCGCCATCGTCGCCGCGCTGGTCCTCTTCGGGATCTTCGTGGCGCTGACCGGGCGAAACGCGCTCAGCGTCTACCACGAGATGTACCGCGGCTCGTTCGGGACCTGGTTCTCGTTCCAGAACACGCTGCAGCGGGCGGCGCCGATCATGCTGACGGCGCTGGCGACCGCCATCCCGCTGCGGCTCGGCCTGGTGGTCCTCGGCGGCGAGGGGGCGATGGTGCTGGGCGGCCTGGCGGCGGCGGCGATCGGCATCCACCTGCACGCGCCGCTCTCGGTGAAGCTGGCGATGTTCGTGACCGGCGCGCTGGTGGGAGGGCTCTGGATGGCCGGGCGCCGGCGCGCTGCGCGCCTACCGCGGCGTCAACGAGACGATCAGCACGCTGCTGCTCAACTACATCGCCATCGCGCTGCTCAACCACATGGTCGAGGGGCCGCTGCGCGATCCGGCCAGCCTCAACAAGCCGTCGACGCTGCCCGATCGGCGACGACAACATGCTGGGGAACCTGCCGGGGCTCGACGTCCACTGGGGGCTCGGCTTCGGGCTCGTCGCCTGCCTGCGTGGCCTGGTTCCTGATGCAGCGGACGACCTTCGGTTTCGCGGCGCGCATGGTGGGCGGCAACGTGCGCGCGGCGCTGCTCAACGGGCTGCCGGTGCGGCGCCTCATCGTCATCGCCACGTTCCTCGGCGGGCCTCGGCGCCGGGCTGGCGGGCGCGGTCGAGGTGGCCGCCATCCACGGCAACGCCAACGCCTCGCTGGTGACCGGGTACGGCTACACCGGCGTGCTGGTCGCCTTCATCGCGCGCGCCAACCCCTTCGGCGTCATCCCGGTCGCGCTCCTGCTGGGCGGCATCGGCGCCAGCGGCGGCCTCCTGCAGCGCGTGTTCGAGCTCCCCGACGCGACGGTCAACGTCCTGCAGGGGCTCATCTTCATCGCCATCCTCTTCTCGGATTCGCTCTACGGCCGGCGCTGGCGGCGCCGCCCGGCGCTCGGCGGTGTCGGCGTGAGCGCCGCCGGCGGCGTGGCGCTGGGGATGGTCGGCGGCGCCGTCCGGATCAGCACGCCGTTCCTGTTCGTCAGCCTCGGCGAGTGCCTCACCGAGAAGAGCGGCCGGGTGAACCTGGGGCTCGAGGGGACGCTGGTCATGGGCGCCATGGCCGCCTACGGCGTCTCCTACCTGACGAATTCGCCCTGGCTCGGCGTGCTGGCGGCGGGCGGCTGCGGCGTCGTCCTCGGCGCGCTGCACGCCTGGCTCTGCGCGCGGCCGCGGGTCAACGACGTCGCGGTCGGGATCGCGCTCATGCTGTTCGGCGTCGGGCTGGCGTTCTTCCTGGGCAAGCCGCTGGTGGGGCCGACCGCGCCGCACCTGCCGTCGGTGTCGCTCGGCTGGTGGTCGAGCTCGGGGCAGGTCCGCTCGGCGCTGCAGGTGAACGCGCTGTTCGTGCTCGGCCTCGTCACCACGGTGGCGGTTCGCTTCGTCCTCCTGCGGACGCGCTGGGGGCTCATCATCCGCACCGTCGGCGAGAGCGCCGACACGGCGCGCGCGATGGGCTACGACGTGGCGCGCGTGCGGCTGCTCGCCACCATGGCCGGCGGATTCCTGGCCGGCATCGGCGGCTCGTTCCTGTCGCTCTTCTATCCCGGGAGCTGGAACGAAGGGCTCTCGAGCGGCCAGGGGCTGATGGCCGTCGCGCTGGTGATCTTCGCGCGCTGGGATCCCGTGCGCTGCCTGCTGGCCTCGCTGCTGTTCGGCGGCGCGAGCGCGCTCGGTCCGGCGCTGCAGTCGGTGGGCGTGACGTCGGGCTACTACCTCTTCAACGCGGCCCCGTACGCGCTGACGCTTGGCGATCATCGTGGCCACGAGCTCGCGCGATCGGGCGCTGCTCGGGCAGCCGGCCGAGCTGCGGGTGGCCCGATGACGGTCGTGAACCCACGCTACGTCCCGGGCGATCCCTATCCCTGGCCCTGGAACGGCGATCTGCGGCCCGAAAATACGGCGCTGGTCGTCATCGACATGCAGACCGACTTCTGCGGCAAAGGGGGCTACATCGATCTGATGGGTTATGACATTTCGGTCTACCCGCGCATGTATCGCGCCGATCCGCGCGGTGCTCGATCGGATGCGTGCCAGGAGGTTCCACGTCATCCACACCCGCGAGGGACATCGCGCCGGATCTCGCCGACCTGCCGGCCAACAAGCGCTGGCGTTCGCGCCGGACGGCTGGAAATGAAGGGGTGGGGATCGGCGACCAGGGGCCCTGCGGGCGCATCCTGGTCCGCGGTGAGCCGGGCTGGGACATCATCCCCGAGCTCGCGCCGCTGCCCGGCGAGACGATCATCGACAAGCCGGGGAAGGGGACGTTCTGCGCGACCGACTTCGACCTCATCCTGCGCCAGCGCGGGATAGCCAACTGGTGCTGACCGGCATCACCACCGACGTCTGCGTCCACACCACGATGCGCGAGGCAAACGACCGCGGCTACGAGTGCCTGCTGCTCGAGGACTGCTGCGCCGCCACCGATGCCGGCAACCACGCGGCGGCCATCAAGATGGTGAAGATGCAGAACGGCGTGTTCGGGACGGTCTCCAGCTCGCGCGCGATTTTGGAGGCCTTGCCGTGAGCCGCGAGGCGCTCACATGACGCTGGAGCTCGACGACGGCGCGATGGCGGTCGTCGACGCGGCGACGCCGGCGCTGGAGGCGATCGGGATCTCCAAGCAGTTCGGGTCGGTGCTGGCGCTCGACAACGTGTCGCTCAAGCTCGCGCGCGGGTCGGTTCACGCGCTTCTCGGCGAGAACGGCGCCGGCAAGAGCACGCTGGTCAAATGCATCATGGGCTACTACGCGGCCGACGCTGGCCAGGTTCTGGTGGGCGGGGTCGCCTCCCGCATCAAGAGCCCGCGGGATGCCGCGGCGCTCGGCATCGGGATGGTCTACCAGCACTTCACGCTGGTCGACAACATGACGGTGGCCGAGAACCTGGTCCTCTCCCGCCGCAGCCACCCGTTCGTGTTCGACTGGGACGCCGAGCAGAAGGCGGTCGGCGAGTTCATGGCCCGGATGCCGTTCAAGCTCGATCCGGCGCAGCCGGTGCGGATGCTGGCGGCGGGCGAGAAGCAGAAGCTGGAGATCTTGAAGCAGCTCTATCTCGGCAGCTCGATCGTGATCCTCGACGAGCCGACCTCGGTCCTGACGCCGGACGAGGCCGATGATGTGCTGGGCCTCCTGCGCGGGATGGCCAAGGCCGACGGCGCCGGCAAGCTGACGATTCTCATGATCTCGCACAAGTTCCGCGAGGTGATGGCCTTCGCCGACGAGGTGACGGTGCTGCGGCGGGGCCGTCCCGCCGGCGCGGGGCGGGTGGCCGATCTCACCCCCGACGCGATGGCGCGCATGATGGTCGGCGACGAGCCGCCCCGCGCCCGCGGGACGCGCGAGGCGCCGCCGCGCGAGGAGGTGGTGCTGGAGATCGACGCCCTGTCGGCCGTCGACGATCTCGGCACGCCGGCGGTGACGAAGTTCTCGCTCAAGGTGCGGGCCGGCGAGATCGTCGGCCTGGCCGGCGTCTCCGGGAACGGCCAGGAGGAGCTGGTCGAGGTCCTGGCCGGCCAGCGCGTCGCGCGGGCGGGGAAGATCGCGGTCTCGGGCGCTCGCTACGGCGCCAGGCGCGCGGAGATGCGCGCGCTCAAGGTGCGCTGCCTCCCCGACGAGCCGCTCCGCAACGCCTGCGTCGGCGCGATGTCGGTCGCCGAGAACATCGGATTCCGTCGCTTCGACCGCCACCCGTTCACCTTCCTCAAGGCGCTGGTCAGCGGGGGCGCGCTGCGCAAGCGCGCGCAGTCCCTGATCGTGGAATACGGCATCCGGACGCCCGGTCCCGATGCACCGATCGGGAGCCTCTCCGGGGGCAACGTGCAGCGCGCGGTGCTGGCGCGCGAGCTCTCCGACGACGTCACGCTGCTCATCGCCTCGAATCCTTGCTTCGGTCTCGACTTCGCGGCGGTGGCGGAGATACGCTCCCGCCTCATGGAGGCGCGCAACCGGGGCGCTGCGGTCTTGCTCATCAGCGCCGACCTCGACGAGATCTTCGCGCTCAGCGATCGGATCGTCGTCATCAGCGAGGGGCACGCTGTCCACGAGACGCCGATCGCGCAAGCAGATCTGGGCGTCATCGGGCGCCACATGGCGGGCCACGGTTGACCGCGCGGCGATCTTCCTCCACACCTTTCGCCCAGGATGAAACGTGAAGATCTACGTCTCGACGAAATTCGGGCGCGCGCCGAGGCGGCCGATTTTTCCTGGCAGTCGTTCCGGGCCGGGGTCGAGATTCATCGGTTGTGGGGCGAGCCGGCCGGCGGCGAATCGGGTGTGCTGCTCCGGTACGCGCCCGGCGGCGCCGTCCCCGCGCACCGCCACGAAGAGGTGGAAGAGATCTTCGTCCTCAGCGGATGGCAGCGCGACGCGCGCGGCGTCTATGCCGCCGGAGCGCACATCGTCAACCCGCCCGGTTCGAGCCACACCGTCGAGAGTCCGGAGGGCTGCCTGGTGCTGGTCATCTGGCAGAAGCCGAACACCTGGCTCGAGCCCGCGGGAGAGTAGTCGCTTGGGCTGGAGTGGGGCGCTGGAGCTGGGGTTTGCCGCCGACGGGGGCCAGACGCGGCTGGCGCGCCGCGCGCACCGGGGGCCGTTCGTCGTCCAGCGGCCTTTTTTTCCCGAAGGGCGCGAGGTCTGCCACGTCTACCTGCTGCACCCGCCCGGGGGCCTGGTGGGGGGCGACGAGCTGCGGCTCGATCTGAGCGTCGATGCCGGGGCGCACGTGCTGGTGACGACGCCGGCGGCCGGAAAGGCGTACCGGACGCTGGGCCCGGTCGCGCGACAGACGCATGCGTTGACCGTGGAAGCGGGCGGGGCGCTCGAGTGGTTGCCGCAGGAGACCATCCTGTACGACGGCTGCCGGGTCGAGATCGACACGCGCATCGAGCTCGGCGCGCGGGCGCGCTTCCTCGGCGCCGAGACGATCGTCTTCGGGCTCCCCGCGCGCAGCGAGCCGTTCGCGCGCGGATCGTGCCGGCCCAGCTTCGATCTGCGGCGCGAGGGGCTGCCGATTCTCGTCGAGCGCGGCCAGTTCGATGGCGGGTCGCCGGTGCAGCAGGCGCCCTGGGGCCTGGTGGGCGCGACGGTGCTGACGCTGCTCGTGGCGGCGCCCGCGCCCGAGGACGCCGTGGTCGATGAGCTGCGCGCGTTGGCCGCGTCGACCTCCGAGACGGCGCGTGCCGCGGTCACCGTTCTCGGCGACCGCGAGGCGCTGGTCGTCCGGCACCTCGGCGCCCGGGCCGAAGAGGCCCGCGCCTTCGTCCACGCGATCTGGGTCCTGGTTCGCCCCGGGCTCTTCGGACGCGCGGCGGTGGCGCCGCGTATCTGGGCCACCTAGGAAGACCATGGAGCTCACCCCTCGCGAGAAGGACAAGCTTCTGCTCTTCACCGCCGCGCTGCTGGCCGAGCGGCGCAAGGCGCGCGGTCTGAAGCTGAACTATCCCGAGGCGGTCGCCTACATCTCGGCGGCGATCCTCGAAGGGGCGCGCGACGGCAGGACCGTCGCCGAGCTGATGGCCGAGGGGACGCGCATCCTCGGCGCCGACGACGTGATGGAAGGGGTCGCCGAGCTCATCACCGAGGTGCAGGTGGAGGCGACCTTTCCGGACGGTACCAAGCTGGTGACCGTCCACCAGCCGATCCCGGTGAAGAAGATGCTGGGGATCGGCGCCGTCACAACAGAGCCGGGGACGATCGATCTCAACGCGGGGCGCGCGACCAGGACGCTCGAGGTCGCCAACAGCGGCGACCGGCCGATCCAGGTCGGCTCGCACTACCACTTCTTCGAGGTGAACCCGGCGCTGAAGTTCGATCGTCAGAGCGCCCGCGGGTTCCGCCTGGACGTCCCGGCCGGGACCGCCGTGCGCTTCGAGCCCGGCCAGACCCGCACCGTCGATCTCGTCGCCTACGCCGGCGAGCGCGTCGCGCAGGGCTTCCGGGGCGAGGTGATGGGCAAGTTGGATAGGTGACCGACAAATGAAGACCATCGACCGCCACGCCTACGCCGAGATGTACGGTCCCACGACCGGCGATCGCGTGCGCCTCGGCGACACCGGCCTCACCATCGAGGTCGAGCGCGACCATACAATCTACGGCGAGGAGGTGAAGTTCGGTGGCGGGAAGGTGATCCGCGACGGCATGGGACAGAGCCAGCGCGCGGGCGCCGAGGTCGCCGACCTGGTGATCACCAACGCGGTGGTGATGGACCCGGGCGGCATCTTCAAGGCCGACATCGGGATCAAAGAGGGGCGCATCAGTGGGATCGGCAAGGCCGGCAACCCCGACGTGCAGCCGGGCGTCACGATCGTCATCGGTCCGGGCACCGAGATCGTGGCCGGCGAGGGCTGCCTGCTCACGCCGGGCGCCATCGACACGCACATCCACTTCATCTCGCCGCAGCAGGTTGAGCACGCGCTGATGTCGGGCGTGACGACGATGATTGGCGGCGGCACCGGCCCCGCAGCCGGAACCAACGCCACCACCTGCACGCCCGGCCCGTGGAACGTCGCGCGGATGCTGCAGGCGGCGGACGCGCTGCCGATGAACATCGGCCTCCTCGGCAAGGGGAACGCCAGCCGGCCGGAGGCGCTGGTCGAGCAGGTCGTCGCCGGCTGCGTCGGGCTCAAGCTGCACGAGGACTGGGGGACCACGCCGGCCGCGATCGACTGCTGCCTCTCGGTCGCCGAGGCGTACGACGTCCAGGTCGCCATCCACACCGACACGCTGAACGAGTCGGGCTTCGTCGAGGACACCCTGGCCGCCTTCAAGGGTCGCGCCATCCACAGCTTTCACACCGAGGGCGCCGGCGGCGGCCACGCGCCCGACATCATCAAGGTCTGCGGCGTGCCGCACGTGCTCCCGTCGTCGACCAATCCGACGCGTCCCTACACCGTCAACACCGTCGACGAGCACCTCGACATGCTGATGGTCTGCCACCACCTCGATCCCGGGATCGCCGAGGACGTCGCCTTCGCCGAGTCGCGCATCCGGCGCGAGACGATCGCCGCCGAGGACATCCTGCACGACCTCGGCGCGATCAGCATGATGTCCAGCGACTCGCAGGCGATGGGGCGGGTGGGGGAGGTGGTGACGCGGACCTGGCAGACCGCTCACAAGATGAAGGCCCAGCGCGGCAGCCTGCCGGCGGACGCGGCCGCCCAGGGTGGGGCGGCCCGCCACGACAACTTTCGCGTCCGCCGCTACCTGGCGAAATACACCATCAACCCGGCCATCACGCACGGGATCGCGCACGAGGTCGGCTCGATCGCGGTGGGCTTGCTGGCCGATCTGGTGCTCTGGCGGCCGGCCTTCTTCGGCGCCAAACCGGCGTTGATCATCAAGGGCGGGATGATCATCGCGGCGCCGATGGGCGATCCGAACGCCTCGATCCCGACGCCGCAGCCGGTGCACTACCGGCCGATGTTCGGCGCACTGGCGGGCGCCCGCCACGCCACCTGCCTGACGTTCCTCTCGCAGGCAGCGCTGGCGGCCGAGGTCCCCGCCAAGCTGGGTCTCGCCAAGCGGGTGTCGGCCGTGAGGGGCACGCGGACCGTGCGCAAGAAGGACATGGTGCTCAACGACGCGTTGCCGGCGATCGAGGTCGACCCGCAGACCTACGAGGTTCGCGCCGACGGTCTGCTGCTCACCTGCGAACCGGCCGAGACGCTGCCGCTCGCGCAGCGGTACTTCCTCTTTTGACCATGGAGAAGGTCACGTTGCCCCGGCTCACCGAGATCGCGCCCGCCGGCGCGGTGAACGGCACGCTCACGCTCGCCTTCGGCGATCGCCGCCGCAGCCGGCTGCGGGCGCGCCTCGACGACGGCCGCGAGGTGGCGCTGCTGCTCCCGCGCGGGACCCAGCTGCACGACGGCGATCGGCTGCGCGACGAGACCGGCGAGCTCTGCGTCTCGGTGCGCGCCGCCGAGGAGACGCTCTCCTGGGTGGCCGCCGTCGATCCGCTGCTGCTGGCCCGCGCCGCCTATCACCTCGGCAACCGGCACGTGCCGGTGCAGATCGGACCGGGCTGGCTGGCCTACCTGCACGATCACGTGCTCGACGGGATGGTCGCGGAGATGGGCCTCCCGGTTGCGACGCGGCGCGCGCCGTTCGAGCCCGAATCGGGCGGCTATCGCCACGGTGCCGGCGTGCCGCACAGCCATGGGGATCATCACCATGAACATTGACGACCTCGCGCTCGTCCGGCTCATGCAGATCGTCAGCCCCGCGCTGCCGATCGGCGCCTTCGCCTATTCGCAGGGTCTCGAACAGACGGTGGCCGAAGGGTGGGTCACCAACGAAGACGAGGCGACCGCCTGGCTGCTCGGGCTGCTCGAATCGAGCTTCGGGACGCTCGACTTGCCTGTGCTGGCCCGCCTGCTCGTTGGCTGGCGCGCCGGGGACCGCGCGGCGGTGGCCCGCTGGAGCGCCTGGCTCTCCGCCTGCCGCCCCACCCGCGAGATCCGCGCCGAGGATCGCCAGCTCGGCGCGGCGCTGGCGCGGATTTTGGAGACGCTGGGCGTCTTGGAGGCCCAGGGCTGGGCGACGCACCTTCACGTCACGCACGCCACGATGTTCGCGCTCGCGGCGGCCCAGTTCGAGGTGCCGCTGCCGGCGGCCCTGGCGGGGCACGCGTTCTCCTGGGCCGAGGCGATCACCAGCGCGGCCGTGCGCCTGGTCCCGCTGGGGCAGAACGCCGGTCAGCGCATGCTCGCCGCCGCGGGGCGGGCCATTCCCGCGCTGGTGAAGCGCGCCCTCGAATTGCCCGACGACGAGCTCGGCTCGGTGTCGCCAGGTCAAGCCATCGCCAGCGCCCGGCACGAGACGCTCTACTCGCGCCTGTTCCGCTCATGACCCAAGCCAACCACCCGAGGGGGATCGCATGACCAGACTGCAACCACTCCGCGTCGGCGTGGCCGGCCCCGTCGGCTCGGGGAAGACCGCGCTGGTCGACGCGCTCTGCAAGCACCTCCGCGACCGGTTCGAGATCGCCGTCGTCACCAACGACATCTACACCAAGGAGGACGCGCAGTTCCTGGTCCGAAGCGGCGCACTCGCGGAGGACCGCATCGTGGGCGTCGAGACCGGCGGCTGCCCGCACACCGCCATCCGCGAGGACGCCTCGATCAACCTCGACGCGGTCGAGACCCTGGGGCGCCGGTTCCCGACGCTCGATCTCGTGATCATCGAGAGCGGCGGCGACAACCTGGCCGCCACCTTCAGCCCGGAGCTGGCCGATCTCACGCTCTACGTCATCGACGTGGCCGGCGGCGACAAGATCCCGCGCAAGGGGGGCCCCGGGATCACCCGCTCCGACCTGCTGGTCATCAACAAGACCGATCTGGCCCCGCACGTCGGCGCGTCGCTGGAGGTGATGGACCGCGACGCGCGCAAGATGCGCGGCGAGCGGCCGTTCGTCTTCACCTGCGTGCGCGCCGGCGACGGCGTCGAGCGCGGTGGCCGACTTCGTGGTTCGCCAGGGAATGCTGGACGGGTAGCGGCCTCAGGACGCGTCGCTTCGAGGACGGCTTCCTCCGCCGTGATGTGTCGCGAGGTGCTGCTCGGGGATGGCTGCAGGGCCATCGCGACGGCGAAGCGGCTGCACGCGAACAGGAAGCTGGCGACGACGAGGTAAGCGATGACGACCGGGGCGTTCTCGAAGGCCCCCACCTCTTCGCCGTGCATGAGGCCGAAGAAGGTCAGCACGGCGCCGGCGACGGCGAAGCCCGAGGCCTTGGAGAAATCGCGGTCGATGATGAAGGTGGTCATGGCGCCGAGGACGACGCCGGCGAGGATCGAGCCGCCGCCGAGGATGGAGAGGCCGTGGTAGAAGATGCCGACCTGCTGCATCGAGGCGATCATGTCCGGCGTCACGTGGTGAATGCCGGAGACGGCGCCGAGCGAGTTGTCGATCTGGAGCTTGGCCCAGGCGGCCAGCGAGGGGACGAGGGCGACGACGATGGCCGGCGCGTGTCGATGCGGGCTCTCCTGGAAGGCCTGCGAGCCGATGAGCATGCCGATGTAGAGCAGGATCGGCGAGATGGCGACGACCGGGATGAGGGCGGTCATCAGCGAGATGACGCCGAACCAGGAGAGGACGATGACCATCATGCCGGTGGCGGCGGAGTAGCCGATGCGGCCGCCCATCGCCTTCCAGCCCGGGTGGCCGATGTAGACGGCGTTGATGTACGGGTTGCCCATCAGGCATCCGATGAGGCTGATGACGCCGTCGGCGGTGAGGACCCGCGTGGTCGGGTATTCGTCGCCGGCCGCGGAGGCGCTGACGACGTTGTCCATCGCCTCGACGAGGTCGTAGATGCCGAACGGGATGGCGGTGACGAGGATCGTCTTGAGGAACGACCAGTGCAGCCCGCCGAGCACCAGACCGATGACGGGGTGGGGAACGGCGAAGCCGAAGGTCTGGAACGACGCCTTCAGGGCCTCGGCGCTCATGCCCCCGAAGTTGAGGCCGAAGAGGTTCGAGCCCCAGGCGATGAGCGTGCCCGGCGGCGATGGCCACCAGGCCGGCCGGGATGCCGCCGTACTTCACGCCGCCGAACCAGCTGACGAGGATGATCGCGAAGCAGACGACGCCGACCATCGGCGTCATGAACATCTCCAGCGCCGGCTTCATGGAGATGAAGGTGATGGAGACGCCGGCCAGCGCGCCGAGCAGCGCGGCCTTGGGCGTGATGCGACGGACGATCGGGGCGAGGTAGCCGCCGGCCATCAGCACGAAGCTCTGGATGAAGACCCAGGTCAGGCCGGCCTGCCAGCCCTTCATGGGATCGCCGGTGACGAGCTTGACCGGCAGCATGATGACCAGCGTGACGATGAACATGTGCGGCACGCTGATGCCCGACGGCAGCGCGCAGACGTCGTTGCGACCGGTCTTCTTCGCCAGGCGATAGGCGAGCGAGGCGTAGTACACGGTGCTCATGCACATCATCAGGCCGGCGGCCGGCAGGATGCGCTTGAAGACCATGTCGGCCGGCATCTGCAGCACGAACCGGAGCAGGCCGGTGAGCGTCAGCAGGTTGACGAGAATGTTGGTGCCGAACCCGAAGAATGCGTTCCAGTCGCCCGGCACCCAGAGTTTTGGTTTTGCGTTGTCCATGGCTGTCTCCGTCATTTCCGTGCGTCGGCCTCCTTCAGTCGCAGACGCGGCCAGGATGCGGTTCGAGTCCGACACCCAGCCGAAGATCCCGCCTTGGGCCTTGATCATCTTCAGGCCCATCTCGTGAAACTCGGGAAAGTAGGAGCCGCAGCAGTCGGCGGCCACGATGCAGCGGTAGCCGCGATCGTTGGCCTCGCGCACGGTGGTGTGGACGCAGACCTCGGTGGTCACGCCGCCGACGATCAGGTTCTCGATGCCGCGGTTGTGCAGGATCGACTGCAGGTCGGTGGCGTAGAAGGCGCCCTTGCCGGGCTTGTCGACGACCGGCTCGCCCTCCTCGGGCGCGAGCTCCGGGATGATGTCGTGCCCCGCCTCGCCGCGGATCAGGATGCGTCCCATCGCGCCCGGGATCGCCGATCCGCAGCGACGGCGCGCCGCGCTCGACCTTGGCCGGCGGCGCGTCGGCCATGTCGGGGCGGTGCCCCTCGCGCGTGTGGACGATCAGCATCTTCAGCTTGCGCGCGGCGGTCAGGAGCGCCTTGGCGGGCTTGACCGCCTTGGCCAGCAGCGACACGTCGTTCCCCAGCGTCTCGCCGAAGCCCGCCCGGCTCGAGGAAGTCGCGCTGCATGTCGATCATGACGATCGCGGTGCGCGCGGGATCGACGGCGATCGCTCCCGGCTCGGCTTCGATGGTGACTTTGGGCATGACGTCCTCCTCCTTGCGTTCACACGGTCAGGTGCCGGCGGACCAGCTCGTCGGTGAGGCCGCTGATCTCGCCGCCGGCGACGACGTGGCCGCGGTCGAGGATGGCAGAAGCTGCGGCCGACCCGCCGCGCGAAGGTCAGCTTCTGCTCGACCAGCAGCACGGTCACCCCCTCGTCGACCAGCTTGAGGATGACGTCGCCGATCTCGTGCACGACGTTGGGCTGGATCCCCTCGGTCGGCTCGTCGAGGATCAGGAGCTGCGGATCGAGCGCCAGCGCCCGCCCCATCGCCAGCTGCTGCTGCTGTCCGCCGGAGAGATCGCCGCCGCGGCGGCGGAGCATCTCCTTGAGCACCGGGAACAGCGTCAGCACGCGCTCCGGGATCTCGCGCACCGTGCCGCGGCGACCGTGCCCGATGCGCAGGTTCTCCTCGACGGTGAGGGACGGGAAGATCTCGCGCCCCTGCGGCACGTAGCCGATGCCGGCCCGCGCGCGCGCCTCCGGCGGCGCGCCGGTGAGCTCGGTGTCGCCGAACTTGATCTCGCCCGACGTGGCGGGGAGCAGCCCCATGATCACCTTGAGCAGCGTCGTCTTCCCGACGCCGTTGCGCCCCATCAGGCACAGGCAGTCCCCCTTGGGGACCTCGAGGTCGATGTCCCACAGCGTGTGGCTGCCGCCGTAGAACTGGTTGACTTTCGCCGCCGCCAGCATCTCATCTCATCCGTCGTCATTCACCCAGGTAGACCTCGATGACGCGCGGGTCCTTCTGGATCTGCGCCATCGGCCCGTCGGCCAGCACCTTCCCCTGGTGCAGCACCGTCACCCGCCGCGCGATGCTGCGGACGAACTCCATGTCGTGCTCCACCACGACGACCGTGTGCGAGCCGGCCAGGCTCTTGAGCAGCTCGGCCGTCCGCTCCGTCTCGGCGTGGGTCATCCCGGCGATCGGCTCGTCGACCAGCAGCACCGTCGGTGACTGCGCGAGCAGCATGCCGATCTCCAGCCACTGCTTCTGCCCGTGGGCCAGGAGGCCGGCCTGCCGCTTGGCCTGATCCTTGCAGGCCAATCAGCTCGAGGATCTCGTCGATGCGCGTCCGTTCGGCGGCGCCGAGGCGCGCGAACAGCGTCCGGAAGACGCCCTTCTTGCCCTGCAGCGCCAGCTCGCAGTTCTCGTAGACGGTGTGCCCCTGGAACACCGTCGGGCGCTGGAACTTGCGCCCGATGCCCAGCTGGGCGATCCGCACCTCGGAGAGCTTGGTCAGATCGGTCAGCCGGTTCTCGAGGTAGACGGCGCCGCTGTCGGGGCGGGTCTTGCCGGTGATGCAGTCCATGAGCGTCGTCTTGCCGGCGCCGTTGGGGCCGATGAGGCAGCGCAGCTCGCCCTTCTCCAGGGTCAGCGTCACGTCGGTCAGCGCCTTGAACCCGTCGAAGCTGACCGAGAGGTTCTCGACCCAGAGCGCGAGCGGCGGCCGCGCGGCCTCCGGAATGGGGACGTTCGAGATCGGCGTCGGGCGATCGTCTTCTTCCACGTGGGTCACCGGGATGGCGCTCATGGCGGCGTCGAGGTTGTTGAAGGTGTCGGGCCGGCGGGGGCCGGCGTCGGGGGGAGCCTGGTCGCGAGCCGCGCGGCCAGCTTCGCTCGGACGCGCGCCGCCCAGGCCGACGATCCCGTCGGGCAGGAACAGCGTCACCGCCACGAACAGCGCGCCCAGCGCGTAGAGCCAGGCCGAGGGGATCGCGGCGGTCAGCCAGCTCTTGCCGCCGTTGACCAGCCAGGCGCCCAGCACCGCGCCCAGCAGCGTCGCGCGGCCGCCGACCGCCACCCAGATCGCCATCTCGATCGAGTTCGAGGGCTGCATCTCGCTGGGGTTGATGATCCCGACCTGCGGGACGTAGAGCGCGCCCGCCAGCGCGCAGAGCATCGGCCGACAGCGTCCAGACGAAGAGCTTGTAGTTGGTCGAGTCGTAGCCGCAAAAGCGGCTCTTGAGCTCGGCGTCGCGCACCGCGCGCACCACGCGGCCGAGGCGGCTGGTCACGACGAACCGGCAGAGCAGGTAGGTCGCGACGAGCGCGATGGCCGAGGCGACGTAGAGGATCTGGCGCGTGCCCGGCTCGTGCAGCGGCCGCGCCCAGGATCCGCTTGAAGTCGGTGAGGCCGTTGTTGCCGCCGAAGCCGGTGGCGTTCTGGAAGAACAGCAGCGTCGCCGCGTAGGTGAGCGCCTGGGTGACGATCGAGAGGTAGACGCCGCGGATGCGCGAGCGGAACATGAACCAGCCGAACACCAGCGCCAGCAGACCCGGCGCCGCCAGGCACATCACCGCGGCGAACGGGAAGCTCTGGAAGCCGTGCCAGTACCAGGGCAGCTTGTGCCAGTCGAGGAAGACCATGAAGTCGGGCAGCTCGCTGCGGTAGACGCCCTCGCCGGCGATCGAGCGCATGAGGTACATCCCCATCCCGTAGCCGCCGAGCGCGAAGAAGAGCCCGTGGCCGAGGCTGAGGATCCCGGCGTAGCCCCAGACCAGGTCCATCGCCAGCGCCGCGATCCCGAAGCAGAGAAACTTCCCGAACAGCGGCACCAGGTAGTCGGGCGCCACCAGCGGGACGACCAGCCGCGATGAGCAGCGCCGCCACGCCCAGCAGCAGCCAGGCGCGCGGAGAGTGCATCTCGCGCGAGGCGCTCCACGCTCAGGCCTCCACGCGCCCCTTGAGGGCGAACAGCCCCTGCGGCCGTCGCTGGATGAAGAGGATGATGAAGACCAGCACCACGATCTTGCCCAGCACGGCGCCGGCCGCCGGCTCGAGCAGCTTGTTGACGACGCCGAGGCCCAGCGCCGCCGCCACCGCGCCCGCCAGCCGCCCGACGCCGCCGAGGACGACGACCATGAACGAGTCGATGATGTAGCTCTGTCCCAGCTCGGGGCCGACGTTGCCGAGCTGCGAGAGCGCCACGCCGCCGAGGCCGGCGATCCCCGAGCCGAGGCCGAACACCAGCGCGTCGATCCGCTTGGTCGGGATGCCGATGCAGGCGGCCATGGCGCGGTTCTGGGTGACGGCGCGGACCTGCAGGCCGAAGCGCGTCCGCTGCAGGATGAACCAGACGCGCCGCGGAGACGACGATGACGAAGCCGACCACCGCCACGCGCGCCCAGGGCAGCACCAGCCCGTGCGCGATCTCGACGCCGCCGGCCAGCCAGTCGGGGTTGGCGACGTCGACGTTCTGCGCGCCGAAGATGAGGCGGACCGTCTGGATGATCCCGAGGCTGATCCCCCAGGTGGCGAGCAGCGTCTCGAGCGGCCGCTTGTAGAGGTGGCGGATGATCGGTCCGTTCCAGCAGCACCCCGACCAGCGCAGTGGCCAGGAACGCCACCGGGATCGCCACCAGGACAGTAGAAGCGCGAGCCGTGCATGAGGGTCTGCACGGTGTAGGTGGCGTAGGCGCCCAGCATCAGCATCTCGCCGTGGGCCATGTTGATGACGCCCAGCAGGCCGAACGTGACCGCCAGCCCGAGCGCCGCGAACAGCAGCACGCTGGCCAGCGACAGGCCGTGCAGCAGGTCGCCGACGAAGCTGACGAGGCGCTGGTGCGACACGATGGCGTCGCGCGCGCGCGTGCGCGGCGGCGCGCACGCGCGCGTCGGGCTCGCGCGGGGCGCCGCTGTCGCCTGGAGCCAGCATCTGCTGCAAGGTGGAGAGAAAATCGTCGTTCGCGCTCTTGGCGATGACGTCGAGCGCCGCCAGCCGCGCGTTCGCGTCGGGGCTGGCCAGATCGACGCGCGCGATGGCCAGCGCCAGCGCCTCGTGCACCTTGGGATCGTGCTCGCGCGCCAGCGCCCGGTGAAGCAGGGCGGCCGCCTCGTCGGAGCCGGCGTTCGACAGCTCCTTGGCGGCCGCCAGCCGGACCGCGCTGTCGGGCGAGCCGAGGTGAAGCTGCGCCAGCACCGGATCCGCCACCCGCCGGATGTCGTTGCTGACCTCCACCTCCTTGAGCGGCCGCGGCGCGTTCACCACCTGCCCGTCAGCGGGTCGCGCGCGTCGTGCGTCTTGCCATCCCAGAGGTAGGCGTGCCCGTCGGCCCCTTGCCGCAGGCGATCGTCCATCAGCGCGTCGAGCGCCGGGATCGCCTGCGGGTCGTCGAGCGCGCCCAGCTTGGTCACGCTCTCGGTGATCTTGTCGTCCGACGCGGACGCCAGCCCATCGATCGCCTCGTTTAAGGGGCCGGCGTGGGCGGTCGACCAAGAGACGGCCCCCGTGACTGCGACGATCACGGGGGTTACCAACTGCCGTGTTCTGGGTGTCATGCCCACGCCGGCCTTGAGTTGTCCGTCTCTGATTCGTCGCCCGGCCGTCACTTGGACGCGGTGACCGGCGCCGCCCCCGAACTTCGCCGCCGTGCAGTTGCCGCACGCCCACGGGTAGAGCCAGTTGGCGATCTTCCCCTTGTCGTCGGGGATGTACGGACTCCAGGCCTGCGCCTTGATCGGACCGTCGGTCTTCCAGACGACGTGGAACTGACCGTCGGCCTTGACCTCGCCGATGTAGACCGGCTTGTGCAGGTGGTGGTTCTCGGCGTCCATCGTGATGTCGAAGCCGTCGGGGCCGGCGACGTGCTGGTAGCCGACCGCCTGGCGAACGGCGTCGACGTTGGTCGTGTGCGCCTGCTCGACGGCCTGCGCCCACATGTGAATGCCGATGTAGGTCGCCTCCATCGGGTCGTTGGTGACGCGCTTGTCGCCGCCCGGCAGGTTGTTCTTCTTCACGTAGGCCATCCACTTGTCGATGAAGGCCTTGTTGATCGGGTTGTCGATCGACTCGAAGTAGTTCCAGGCCGCCAGCTGGCCGACCAGCGGCTTGGTGTCGATGCCGCGCAGCTCCTCCTCACCGACGGAGAACGCGACCACCGGGATGTCGGTGGCCTTGATCCCCTGGTTGCCGAGCTCCTTGTAGAAGGGGACGTTCGAGTCGCCGTTGATGGTCGAGACGACCGCCGTGCGCTTGCCGGCGGCGAACTTCTTGATGTCCGCGACGATCGTCTGGTAGTCGCTGTGCCCGAACGGCGTGTACTTCTCCATGATGTCGTCGTCGGCGACGCCCTTCGAGTGCAGGAAGTAGCGCAGGATCTTGTTGGTCGTGCGCGGGTAGACGTAGTCGGTGCCGAGGAGCACCCAGCGCTTGGCGGCGCCGCCCTTCTTGCCCATCAGGTACTCGACGGCCGGGATCGCCTGCTGGTTCGGCGCCGCGCCCGTGTAGAAGACGTTCCACGACGACTCCTCGCCCTCGTACTGCACGGGGTAGAAGAGCAGGCCGTTCAGCTCCTCGAAGACCGGCAGCACCGACTTGCGCGAGACCGAGGTCCAGCAGCCGAAGGTCACGGCGACCTTCTGGTTCTGGATGAGGTCGCGCGCCTTCTCGGCGAAGAGCGGCCAGTTCGAGGCCGGGTCGACGACGACCGGCTCGAGCTTGCGGCCCGAGGACGCCGCCCGCCTCGTTGATCTCCTCGATGGTCATGAGCGCGACGTCCTTGAGCGACGTCTCGCTGATGGCCATCGTGCCCGAGAGCGAGTGGAGGATGCCGACCTTGATCGGCCCCTTGTCGTCGGCCGGTGCGGCCGCTGCCGGTGCCGCCGGCGCGGCGCCGGCGCCGGCGCCGGCGCCGGGGGTTGGGAGCAGGCCGCGCCCAGCGTCCCTGCGAACATTGCCATACGAGTTGCTTGCGTCGCATGATGTCTCTCCCCTTCACGTGTTTGTCTTCGAAGCGGCGAAACCTGGGTCCTGCGTTGGTCATCGACAAGCGCGGCCTAGAAGAAGATCGCCTGCGCGCCGAGCTGAATGGAGTTGGCGCTCGTGGACCCCCACGGCGGCGACGGACGAGCGCTTCGTGTGGCTGTAGGTCGCGATCACGCGCAGCGCGGGGCCCTTGATCAGGTAGGCGACGCGCGACGTCGAGGTTCCAGGGGTTGGTGCCGCGTGTTGCCCTTCACCTTCTCCCACTGGTAGCGGACCATCGGCTGGATGTTGCCGACGCCGACCGTCGGGCTGGCGTAGGCCGCGCAGCACGTAGAAGCGAGTCGCTGATCGCCGCCGTCGTTGACGTTGTAGTGGTAGTAGGCCGCCTCGGCCGTGACGAAGCTGCCGCCGCCCGAGCTTCTTCTCGAGCAGCCCGTCGACGTTGATGTCGGCGTAGGTCTTGTCGCCGCGCCGTGGCTGTCGCGCTCGCCGTGCTTCTGGACCTGCCCGCCGACGTCGAAGCGACAGGATGTCCTTGTCGCCGAAGTAGCTGCCGTTGCCCCAGAATCCGGGCTCGGGGTCGAGCAGCGCCAGCCGCAAGCTGCCCGAGAAAAGCGGGCTCGATGCCGACGTTGGCGTTGTCGAAGGCACCGGCGAAGTACGAGAACTTGCCGCCCGCGATGTCACCCCAGACGACGGCGCCGTTGTTGCGGCCGGACGGCCCTTCGTTGGGCGCGCCGACGAGGGCGCCGCGCGAAGAACCCTGGGTAGTTCCAGGGGATCATGAAGAACGGACCCGAGGCGTTCGAGCGGTCGACCGGGACCAGCAGGTGGCCGGCCCAGAGGTGGAACTCGTCGATGAAGTCGAACGAGATGATGGCGTCCTCGACCGCGACGTAGCTGCCCGCCCTCCGTCCATCAGGGCGCTGCCCGGCGGGTCGAAGTGCTCGCGTCATGTTGGCGTTCAGGTTCAGCGTGACGCCGACGTTCTTGGTGATCTTGCCGCCGGCGTGGAGCTCGACGTAGGCGTTGTCCATGTGCCAGTCGTTGAGTCTTGCTGGACGTCCTGCCCCTGGAAGATGCTGCCGACGCGCACCCAGGCGCCGACGTCGATCGGCGGGAGCACGTCGGGACGCGTGGCGGGCATCGCCTCCGTCGAGGTCGGCGGCTTCGCCTCGGTGGCCACGGCGGCCGGCGGCGTGGCCGGCGGCGGCGGCGGCGGCTGGCCGGCGGCGGAGCAGCGGCCGGGGCGGCCGGCGTCACCGCTGGTGGCGGCGTTGCGTCCGCCGGCGGCGCCGCCGCCTGGGCGCGGGCGATTCCCGCGGTGAACATTGAAGCGAGCGCGATGGTGGTGACGCAAACGGCCGGCCGCGCGAGACGAGCGTAGTCTTTCATCCTTGCCCCGATCTGGTTGAGAGCAGGCCTTCGAAACAGGCGAGCCCCCCTCGCCGTTTCGTTCACCCGTCGGCGTGGACAATCACTTCGTCCACCGACCGACGGCGCCTGTCGTTTTCAGATCCGACGATATCGAACGGATGTTAAGCAGCGGTTTCGAGGTCGAGAGTCTTTCGTTACTTCGACCTACACGCGGCGGGAGCCCGATTGACGTCATCGGGTCGAGTGCGCAGCAGCCACGCGCGCGCGTCAGGCGGGCGCGCGGCCGGAACGGAGATAGCTGGGTCAGAAGATCAACGGCGATCTTCTTGTGCTCACCCTGCCAGCCCGGCGAGAGCAGATCGGTCCGGAACAGGAACGAGAGCGTGTGGGCGTTGGAACGGTGGAAATAGCAGAGGGCCACCATGACGACGTAGAGGTGCAACGGATCGATCCCGGGACGGATGAGGCCCTTGCGCTCGCCGCGCCGGAGCAACTGCTTCATGAGCGGCATGAGCGGCGAGCTGATGATGGGCGGCTTCGCCGAGCTGCCGAGGAACCGGCCGCGCAGGAGGTTCTCGCCGCTGAGAAGCGTGATGAGCTCGGGGTGGGCGGCGAAGTGGTGATCGATGAACTGGAACAGCTGCAGCAGGCCCTCCAGCGGATCGATCTGGTCGACCTCCAGGCGCAGCTCTTCTTGCCGCAAGTCCCCGATCACGTGCTCCAGCACCGCGACGTAGAGGCGCCGTTTGTCGCCGAAGTAGTGATAGATCATCCGGGTGTTGGCGCGGGCGCGCTGCCGGATCCGCTCGACGCGCGCGCCGTTGTAGCCGTGAGCGGCGAACTCACCGATCGCCGCGCGAAGGATCCTTTCTCGGGTCCGGTCGGCGTTCCGTTTGGCGCCATTCATCGAGGCAAGAGTACGTCCCAACCGCCGCTCCGATAAATCGATGTTTTCACCCGGCGTGGAATGTAGTAAACACATACTTACTTATGCAGCAGCCTCAGCCCCGGGTTCAGCGAGCGGCCCTGCCGACCGAGGAGCAGCTCCTCCTGGCGTTCGACGGTTCCAACTGGAACCGAGAGCGCGCCGCCAAGATCCTCGGCATCTCGCGGGGCTGCTTTTGGCGTCGGGTCACGAAGTGGCCGGAGCTGCATCGCCTCGCCCGGGTCTCGCTGCCCATCCTGCTGTACGAGAAGGAGGCGTGTGCTGGAGACCTGGAGCGACTGGCCGATGTTTTCGGCACCACGGTCCCGCTGCTCTCGCATCGCCTCGAGCAGGGGCTCTCCGACGCCGCGACGAGAGTACGACCCCGTCGTCGCCGCTGAGCCCTCGTCGCGCCTGGCTACTGGATGTGGCAGTCCGACGGGACGGCGACCGGCGCGTCGTCCTGGTGGTTCCAGTCCCCACTCTTGACCCAGCGGGTCTGGAAGTCATGCAGGTGGTCGATCGTCTTGAGCTGACAGTTCGCCGAGAACCGCGGCCGCTGGTCGCGCGGGAGCTTGCCCTGCGCCTCCTGCGCGTAGCGGGCGGCCAGGGTCGGTTGCTCGAACAGGCCGGCGATGACGACCAGCTTCTGGTCCATGGTGTAGTAGCCGGCGAGGCGGTCGGCGGGCGCGGGGGGATCGGGCCAGGGGACGCCGGGCGCGCGGAACTCGCACCGGTAGCGGCCGAAGGACTTCTCGCTCGCGCAGGCCAGATCGTCTTTGTCCGTCGTGACCAGGTTGATGGCGGTGTCGCTGCCGGGGCCGGCGCCGCCGCCGTGGCGGCCGCGAAAGCTCCAGACGGCGAGGGCAATCACCGCGACGGCGGCGAGGACGATCCAGGCGGGCCGCCGCGAGAGCGGTCGGCCGGATTCAGAGGGGGAGGGGTCGGTGTCAGGCAAGGGGGGCTTCCTTTCGGCGGTGATTTCACTCCAAAGTTGGCTCTAACACAAACGAGACTTTCAGGGTCGCCCCGCGGGCGCCGTCAGGCCCGGCGGGCGTCGATGTTGAGGCGGACGTAATCGATCTCGGGCTCTTCCATCCGCGTCGCCACCTCGTGCACGAACGCGGCCCGGCGCGCCTCCGGGATCTGCGGCAGGACGTCGCCCAGGATGACGGTGCGCAGGAACGTCTCCAGCGGCTCGCCCGGGTCGAAGCGCGTCGGCTCCGGCTGCAGCCAGACCTGGACGTCGACGAAGCCGGCGGCGGCCAGGTGCCCGGTCGTCTCCTCGGGCGTCGCGTAGTTCTTCGTCTGTCGCAGCGTCGGGTCGACGGCGCGCAGCGCCGCGGTGACGCGGGCGACGTTCCCCGCGCCGCCACACTGGGCGACGAGCCGCCCGCCCGGCCGCAGCACGGCGTCGAGGTTCCGAAACAGCGCGCCGTGATCGGTGATCCAGTGAAAGGTCGCCGTCGAGAGGATGGCGTCGACCGGCGCGGCGAGCGGCAGCGGCTGCGCGAGATCTGCGGTCACCAGCACCACCCGGGAGTCACCGGCGAAGCGCCGGCGCGCCTCCTCGATCATCGACGGCGATCCATCGAGCGCGACGACGTGCCCGCGCGGCAGCCGTTCAAGCAGCATCGCCGTGACCCGCCCGGTCCCGCACCCGGCGTCGAGCACCCGCTCGTCGCCGGCGAGCGGCAGCCGGTCGACAACCGCGCGCCCCCAGCGGGTCTGCGGCGCAGAGACCCGATCGTACGTGGCGGCGTCCCAGTCGCGCGGCATTTCCCGGCGAGCATACCAAGGCGCGCGACGGCGGGTGGCGCGCGCGCCACGGCTACTTGGGGGGCAGCTTCTTTGGGAAGTGCGCGCGCAGGCTGGGAAGGGCGTCCGCGGACGTTCGCGCGGACGTCCAACCGACAAAACGATCGGCCAAGGCCCCGTCGCGCCGTGAGAATGCGGTGGCGCGCCATTTGCTGTCGGCTGGGCGCATGAAGAGGATCCTGCTCGCTGCGCTGATCGCCGCCGCTCCGGCCGTTGCCTGGGCCGAGACGACCATGACCGCCACGCCCTCCGCGGCCGCCGGCAAGGGGG
The DNA here is from genome assembly GCA_963725905.1 of uncultured Pseudomonadota bacterium. GTDB lineage: Bacteria > Myxococcota_A > Polyangia > Fen-1088 > Fen-1088 > JADGRB01. The sequence goes on from CAVSAG010000001.1 coordinate 721,859, forward strand.
GGAAGAACGTGCTCTGGAACGGGACGTTCGACGGGGAGTCGGCGCGCCCCTGGAGCGTCGGCTTCGATTCGCCACAGGTCGGGCGGTTCGCCATCACCAACCACGAGCTCTGCCTGCAGATCGCCGAGCCGGGACCCGACCGCGGGAGCGTCGTCGTGCGGCAGCGGCCGCTTTCGGTCGCGCGCGGACATCATTACCAGCTGAGGCTGCGGGTGCACGCGACGGCGGCGACGCATCTGCGGGCGCGGCTCTCCAAGATCAACGCGCCCTACACGGAGCTCTGGGCGGCGACGGCCGACGTGGGGACCGACGCGCGCGTGCTGTCGGCGGCGTTCGAGGGGGCGGAGGACGAGGACAACGTCGAGCTGGCGATCGAGCTCGGCGGGCCGCTGGCCGGCGCCACGCCGCTGACCGTCTGCCTCGATGACGTCGCGCTCGACGATCCGGACGCGGAGATCCCGCTCGAGAAGCTGCACCCGCGCGCGATCCCCAGGGTGCGCGTCAACCAGGTCGGGTATCTGCCGGACCTCCCGAAGGTCGCGACGATCGCGACCGCCCGGCGACGCGCCGCTCGCATGGCAGCTGGTCGACGGTGCGGGAAAGGTGCGCGCCAGCGGCCAGACGCGCCCGTTCGGCGAGGACCGCTCGTCGGGCGAGCGGGTGCAGCAGATCGATTTCTCGTCGGTGACGAGGCCGGGCGAGGGGTTCAAGCTGCGCGTCGGCGCCGACGAGAGCGTTCCCTTCGCCATCGGCCCGGACGTCTACCGGCGGCTCAAGTACGACGCGCTCGCCTTCTTCTATCTGCAGCGCAGCGGCATCCCGATCAAGATGCCGTACGCCGGTTCGAAGGCCTACGAGCGTCCGGCCGGGACATCCCGGGCGACAAGAAGCGTCGGCTGTCCCCCGGACGCACCTTGCAGCTACACGCTCGACGCGAGCGGCGGCTGGTACGACGCCGGCGATCACGGCAAGTACGTGGTCAACGGCGGCTTCACCGTCTGGATGCTGCAGAACGAGTACGAGACGCTCTCCCGCTTCGGCACCACCGCCGCCACCTTCGGCGACGGCAAGATGAAGATCCCCGAGTCGAAGAACGGGCGGCCCGACCTGCTCGACGAGGCGCGCTTCGGGCTCGATCTCTTCCTGCGGCTGCAGGTTCCGGCCGGGCAGCCGCTGGCCGGGATGGTCCACCACAAGATGCACGGCGAGAAGTGGTCGGCCATCCCGACCTCGCCGGCCACCGACGACATCAAGCGCTACCTGCGCCCGCCGACCACGGCCGCCACGCTGAACCTGGCGGCGATGGCGGCGCAGGCGGCGCGCATCTGGCGGACGCTCGATCCCGCCTTCTCGGCACGCTGCCTCGCCGCCGCCGAGACCGCCTACGCGGCCGCCAGGAAGAACCCGCACCTCTCGGTCGGGCGCGATACGCCGGGCGGCGGCGCCTACGGCGACGGCGATCTCGACGATGAATGGTACTGGGCGGCGGCGGAGCTCTTCATCACGACGGGCAAGCCGGACTACAAGGAGGACCTCGTTCGCTCGCGCTACCACGCGCCGAAGGCGGCCGCGGCGATCATGCTGGGCAACATCGGGTGGGACCACGTGGCGACGCTCGCCAAGATGAGCCTGCTCACCGCGCCCAACGGCCTCGGCGACGTGGCGCTGGCCGAGCAGCGCCAGCAGATCCTCGCCGCCGCCGATCGCCTGCTGGGCATCATCCCCAGGCGCGGCTACCGGGTGCCGATGGTCTCGGAGACCGGCTACGTCTGGGGGTCGAACGGCGGCGTGATGAACGCGGGCGTCCTCCTCGGCTTCGCCCACGAGCTGACCAGGGATGCGAAGTACGCCGCCGGCGCCGCCGACTGCATGGACTACATCCTGGGCCGCAACCCGCTCGCCTTCAGCTACGTGTCGGGCTACGGCACCTACGCGCTGCGAAACCCGCACCACCGCGTCTGGGCGCACCTCAAGGATCCCGCGCTCCCCGAGGCGCCGCCGGGCGCGCTCTCCGGCGGCCCCAACTCGGCGCTGCAGGATCCGTACATCCGTCGGATGGGGATGGGCGGCTGCCCGCCCGAGACCTGCTACGTCGACAACACCGACTCGTACTCGACCAACGAGGTGGCGATCAACTGGAACGCCGCGCTTGCCTGGACGGCGGCCTTTCTCGACGACATCGGTGAGGCGCGCCGCTAGGAGGGCGTTGCCGTAAGGCAACGGTGAGCGAAGCGAACCATGCCCGACGACGTGCCGCCCGGAGGCGGTCTAGCGCGCCCGCGCGCCCGCCGCCTGAGGGAGAGCGTCCTGGGCGGCCGCCAGTCCGGCGCGCGCGCTGCTTCGCACCCGCTCGGCGGGATCCTGGAGCGCGCCGGTGAAACGCGCCCGGGCCTCCCCGCTCTCGCCGGAGCGGACCAGAAGCCATCCCAGGATGACGGACGCCTCCCCTTTTCGATCGGAGTCCGGATAGCGCTCGAGAAAAGTCGTCAGCACCTGGCGTGCCGGTGCGAACCGGCCGGCGCGGTCGAGGGCGATGCCTCGCCAGAAGAGGGCGTCCGCGGCGAGCGCGCTGTCCTTCCCGGAAGAGACGCGCCCGAACGCCTCTGCGGCGATGCTGAAATCGCCGGTTCGCAGGGCGCTCCACCCGCGCGCGAAGGCGATCTCGGCCTCGTTTTCAGACGATGTCTCGCCGGGTGCGCGGCGCCCGACGACAGCCAGCTTGCGCGCCGGGAGGGTGCGCCGTTCAGACGTCTTCTGCGGCGTCGGTGGTTCGCTCTCCGCCGGAGCGGCCAACGAATGCGGCACGGTGCCGTCCGCGGTGACGGCGAGATTCGCTGGCTGACGACGCCCCGGCGACGCCGGGCGGTTGATTCGCCAGGCGGCCGCGGCGGCTCCCGCGCCGGCGAAGAAGATGGTTCCGATGAGGAGGAGGCGCCGGCGCCTCTTCGCGGCAGCGAGCCCGCGAGATCCGCTCCGGAGCCCGCGGGCAGTCGCGAGAAATGCGGTCCGCATCTCCTCCCGGCGCGCGTCCGAGAGCGGCGGCTCGGGCAGCGTCCGCGCGAGGGCCAGCAGCTGCTCGTCCTCGGCAGAAGGCAGGCCCCGGGCAGGCGTCGCGCTCACAGCTGCTCCTCGACGAGCGCGCGAAGCGCACGACGCGCCTCGTGAACCCGGCGGTAGAGAGTCCCCTCCGGGATGGCGAGAACGGCGGCCGCCTCGCGGCCCGGGATTTCCTCGAGATCGCACATCACCAGCGTGACCCGCAGGTCGTGCGGGAGGGCGGTGAGCGCCGCGCGCATCCGCCGCACGAGCTGCTGCTGCTCGACCGACTCGTCGGGGCGACCGACCGGGGTGATCGGCTGCCTGGCCAGCCGGTCGAAGGCCGAGCGGCGGCGAACCTGGTCGCGCAGGTGCCGTCGCGTGACGTTGGAGGCGATGGCGAAGACCCAGGTCCGGACGGAGGCGTTTCCCCGGAAGCTGGCCGCCGATCGGTGGACGGCGACGAACGTCGCCTGCACCAGATCCTCGAGCTCTTCGACCCGATCGCCGGCCAGGCGCGAGAGGAACCGCCAGAGGTGCGGGGTCAGTCGATCGTAGAGGGCGCCGAGGGCCGCGCTGTCCCCCAGCGCGCAGGCGGCCAGCAGCGCCTCGTCGGACATCTCGTTCGGCAGCCCCTCGACGCGGCGAAGGGGGACCATGCTTCCTCCCGGCCTCTTTCTGGCTCTGTCGTTCATGGTGATCCGTAACGCAGACCGAGCGACGCGAGGCCGAACGCGAGGGGCTCGCCCGGCAGCCGGGCCCCTTGCACGGTGAAGGGGGCCTGATGCGCGAACAGCGACAGGCTCGCGCCGAGACCCGCCTCGAGCGCCCAGTGCTTCGAGATCGGATAGGAGGCGCCGACATGGACGCCGGCGAGGACCTCGCCCTGATCGAAGTCCGCGTCGTCGGAGGCCTGCGGGTGAACGACGAGCTCTCCCATGTGAATCCAGCCGAGCCCCAGCTCGACGCCGGGTCGGATGTCGATGCGATGCCGGGTGAACGGTACGTCCAGCGACAGCGCGATCTCGCCGGTCGCTCGCTGCCCGATCGTGCCGCCGGCCTCGTCGTCCGGGTCCAGGTCACGCCAGAAGCGGACGCGCGTTCCGAGACAGGTCGGCCCCAGCATTACGCAGCCGGAAACGGAGAGCCCCGCCCATCCCGAACCGTCGGAGCCGGTCGCGAGCTCGGTCGCCACCAGCAGGGAGAGGCCGCGTCCCGGCGAGCGCTCTGCCGCCCGCGCGTCGCTCACGACCGCCGCTGGGCCAGGCGCCGCACCGGATGGAGCCACCGGCTCGTCATCGCCCGGATCGTCGCCGGGACGGAGGATGGGCGGGGCGGGGAGGGCCGCGACCTCAGGGAGGAGCGGCCGCAGAGCCTCGGACCCCGGCGTCGATTCGATGACCGCCGAGGCGGCATGAAGGTCCGCCACCGTTCTGTGGGTGACCCGGCCGTAGGGATCGGTGATCGTCAGCTCGAGCGCCGGCCCTTGCGCCGCGACCGCCACGGTCTCGACCGCACATCCCGGCGCGGGCGTGGTGGCAACGCCGGCGCGCGCCAGCTCGCCGGCGATCTCCGTCCGGGCCGGCTCCGTCCCCTCGACGAGCACGGCGAGCGCGCAGTCCGCAGATTGCGCGCGGACGGTCGGGATGACCGCCAGGCACGATCCCGCGACCACCGCGATGGTCGTGGCGGCACGTCGTGAACGGGTGCTCCACCCCATCTGCGTCATTGGTGCCCCGAGCCGGAGCGTTCTTCAACGCAACCCGGCCGCTTCGAGCCATCTTGCCACGGCGCGCGCGAAAACGTCCACGTGACATGGGGCACGGACCCGATGGGTGGGAGTGACCGATGCACGTGAAGATCTTGGACCGAGCGGGCACTGACGGTAGGCGATGAGGCAATGGCTGGCCGCGCTGCTTCTGGTTGGGGTCCTCCCGGCCGAGGCCTGGGGCGACGAGCCACTTTCCGTCTCGGACGTCTGGCGCGTCAGCTCCGCGGGCGCGCTCACCGTCGACGGTGGGCTCCTGCTGGCGCTTCCGACGGCGCTGGGGACGGGGCTCTCGTCGGGCGTCGGGCTCGGCGTGACGCGCGGGCGTCTCGTCGCCTGGCAGGTCCGCGCCTCCTGGTCGACCGCGACGGAGTCGTCGATTCCGTGGACCGTCACGCAGGACGACGTGCGGCTGCGCGCCGGCGCGGTCCTCCAGCACACGCTCGGGCGGGCGCGCGTCGGTCTGCGCCTCGGGCTCGGCCCGACGATCGTCTACGAATCGCGGCTTCGAAATCAGGGGGCGCGCGCGGGGCTCACCGGGACCGACCTGCAGAACTCCGCGACCGAGGTCTTCGCGGCCGGTGAGCTCGAGGCGGTGGTCGGGCTTCACGTCTTCGGACCGTGGCTGCTGGCGGTGAGCGGCGGTCCCGGTCTCGCGATCGGCTCGTCCGGCTCCGCGCGCGGCGGCTGGGTGAGCCAGATCGGAATCGGGTGGCAGCCATGACGCCGCGACGGTCGCTGGGCTGGGCGGGCCTGCTGCTCGCCGCCGGCTGCGGGAATCTGCAGGGACTGGGCGGGCCGTCGCCGCCGCTGGTGACGTTCCAGGTCGAGGCGACCGGTGATCCCGGCCTGGTCAGTCCCCCGGGCGTGACCCCCGTCAGCTCGTTGCAGATCGCGATCGTGTGGGGCGCGCAGTGGCTCCCGGAACCGTTCTGCATCCTGCCCGCCGAGTCCAGCGACGTGGCGGCGGTGATCGCCGCGGGCTGCCGGGACCCGATCGGCTTCGTCCCGGCGCGCGCCGCCGAAAGCGTCCCCGTGACCGTCGGAACCGAGCAGGCGCTCTCGCTGGCCAATCTCCCGGCCGTCGATCTGCTGGTCGGCGACGCCACCTCGCGCGTCGCCTACGCCAGCTTCGTCCTCTACGACGATCGCGATGGCAGCGGGACACTCGGTCTTTCGAGCTCCCACCCGACCGCTTTCGGCGGTGACCGGGGCGATCAGCAGGACAACCCCGATTCGGCCGACGTGATCTACGGCGCCAGCTTCCTGACGATGGCCGCGCCCGACGTGCGGGTCTCGTACCTCGAGGGGACGTTCATGCAGAGCGGGTTCTATCCGCGCAGCGGCTGCGCCGGTCCCGATCAGCCGTTCCAGATCCTCAGCGCCGGGGGCTTCACCGAGGCCGCGGCGGTGGCGGCGGCGGAGGTGGGGGCGTTGCCCGCCGAGGACCCGAACACATGCAACGAGGTGCTTCCCACCCAGACGGTGGTGCAGATCGCCGCGCAGGCGCCCACGGACGTCGGCGAGGTCTCCTGTTCCGAGGACGCACTCGATGGATCGACGCGCTACCGGCAACCGCCCGACAGCGCACCCGATTTCACCGGTCGCGTGAGCGCCTGCGCGCATCTGCCGTCCTTCGACCCGGGCAGCCAGCTGAACCTGATCCAGCTCGTCGTCTCGGGGCGCGCCGAGGATCACTGCAAGGGGCTCACGCACTACACGTTGCGCGGATGCCGCGAAGACGTGAGCTGCGCGGTCCCCGATTGGGACTTCACCGCGAATCCTCCCGCCTGGTGGCCGTGCCCGACCAGTTGAGGCAGCGAACCTTCTGGACGGCGCTGCTGCTGGCGCTCGCCGCGCCGATGGGGGCCCGCGCGCAGTCGCCGGTGGCCGCTCCGCCTGGCGTGCCGCCGCCGCCACCAGCGGAGGCCCGCGCGGCGGTCGCTTCTCCCCCGGCCGCGCCGGTCACCGTCCGCGAGGACGACGAGGGCGAGCCAAAGCTCTCGTTACCGACGCTGGCCGATCGGGAGGCCTGGGCGCGCAGCGGGTTTCGCCTGGGCCTCGGGATCTCGTACGGCAACCTCGTCGGTCTCCAGGGTGCGCCGAGCGGCCGGCTGCTCGGCTTTCTGCTGCGGCTCGGGGTTCGTCTCGATCGCGACTGGTCCCTGGTGGCCTCGCTGCAGTACGCCCGCGCGTTGACCGCGGGTGGGCTCGACGGGCTGCGCTACTCCGGGACGATCGATCCGACCTGGCACGCGACGCCGCACCTGTCGCTGGCGATCGGCCTCGGCTTCGGGGGGATCGTCGAGGGGAGCACCAGCCGCCCCGAGGTCAGCCCGTACCCGGCGACGCTCGCCAGCTCGTACACCTTCCCGACCGCGGATCCGCCGCTGCCGAGCTGCAGCGGCGTCGGCGTGTCGGCGCTCGCCCGCGCCGAGTGGACCATCGTGCTCGGTCCTCGCTCGACGACCAGCTTCGCGCTCGAGGCGATCGGTCAGTGGACCGGATGCGTCGACGACACGGGCACGGTCGATCCCGACACCGGGCAGGCGATCGTCCGCCGCCAGTGGTGGCCGCAGGCCGGAGGGACGGCGATCTGGGGATTCACGTGGCGCTGAGCTTGCCGCTGCTGGCCGCGTCGCTGCTGGCGCCCTGGCTGGCCGTCGCCCAACCGGCGGTGGACGGTGGCGTTTCCGACGCCGGCGTCGAGGCCGCCAACGCGGGCGCTGCGGACGCGGGTACGGCGCGGGACGCGGCGCCGACCGGCGACGCCGCGCCGAGCTTCGAGCCGCCGCGCGCGCTGACCGACACGGGCGTGCCCTACCCGGCGAACGCGCCGGTCCGGACGACGCCGGTCGTCGTGACGATCAAGCTGCTCGTCGACCCGACCGGCGCCGTGCAGAAGGTCGAGGTTCGCACGCCGCCGCAGCCGATCTTCGACGACGCGGTCGTCGCGGCGGCGCAGACCTTTCGGTTTGCCCCCGGCCGCTATGGCGGAACGCCGGTCCCCGTCGAGATCACGTTCACGCACACGTTCTTGCCGCCGCCCCCGCCGCCGGTGCGCCCCGTCGACAACGGGCCGGCGCGCACCGCCGTGCTGCGCGGAAAGCTGGTCGAGCTCGGGACGCGCGCGCCGGTCACCGACGCCACGGTGACGGCGCTGGTCGGCGCAGAGCGGTACTCGGTCGAGGCCGACCGGCGCGGGAAATTCCGGCTGCCGCTGCCGCCCGGCAAGGCCCGCGTCTCGGTCTACGCGCCCAACCACAACCCATTCGTCCAGGAAGAGACCCTGGTCTCGTCCCAGGAGCTGGCGGTCACCTACCTGGTCGAGCGGGACCGCTACGACCCCTACGAGATCGTGGTGGTCGGCGACAATCAGCGGCGCGAGGAGGTCTCGCGCATCACGCTGCGCGGCCCCGAGCTCCGCCAGATTCCGGGGACCTTCGGCGATCCGTTCCGGGTCATCCAGACACTGCCGGGCGTCGCGTCGGTCGTGTCGTTGCTCCCGTTTCCGGTCGTGCGCGGCGCCAGCCCGGCCTCGACCGGCTTTCTGCTCGACGGGACGACGATCCCGCTGCTCTACCACCTCCTGGTGGGGACCAGCGTCATCCACCCGGAGTTCATCGACGAGATCCAGTTCTATCCGGGCGGCGCGCCGGCGCCCTACGGCCAGTACACGGGCGGCATCATCGACGGACGCACGGCGCGCGCGCGGCCCGACGAGCACCTGCTCGACTTCGACATCAACCTGCTGCAGGCGGGCGCGTTCGTGCGCGAGCCGCTGAAGCCGCTGGGCGCGACCTTCACCGCGGCGGCGCGCTACGGCTACCCCGGCTTCCTGCTCGGGCTGGCGACGAACCAGATATCGCTGTCGTACTGGGATTACCAGCTTCGGCTCGACGGCGGGAACGCGAACAACGGCTGGACCGCGTTCGTTTACGGCGCGAACGACGAGCTCGACACCCGGGCCGCCACCGCGGCGCCCGGGACGCCGGCGCCGCCGCTGACGCCGACGCTGGTCCTCACCTTCCACCGGCTCGATCTGCGCGAGCACCTGACGCAGGGGCGGCTCGACGAGACCTTCCGGGTGGTGCTCGGCTACGACCACACGCTCAGCAACGGGACCGACTTCACGGTCCTGCTGGCCGAGCCGTCGGTGGTCGCGCGCTGGATCCAGAGTCCAAGGCTGACGCTGGACGCCGGGCTGCAGGGCTCGCTCCACGACATCAACCAGGGGGCGGCGGCGATGGCGGCGGCCGGAACGCTGGCGGCCATCACCGGGCAGCTCAGCAAGTACTACGTCGGCTCGGGGTGGCTGGAGGCGATCTGGCGGCCGACGCCGCGTTTCCTCATCCGGCCCGGCCTCCGTCTCGACACTTACGGCGACGGCGTGACGACCGCCTCTGACGCCGATCCGCGCCTGACGGTTCGCTACCACCTCTTCGATCGCGATCTGCCCGAGGTGGCGCCGGGCAGCGACGACAGCGCCGTCTGGCTCAAGGGGAGCGCCGGGATCTACCACCAGCCGCCGCGCTTCGTGCTGCCGCTGCCGGGGCTCGATCTGCTGCCGCTCAAGTACGGGCTCTTGCAGTCCTACCAGACCAGCCTCGGCGCGGAGGTGCCGCTCAAGAAACGCTTTCAGCTGTCGGTGGAAGGGTTCTTCAACTATATGGACCCGACGATCTTCGACCTGGCCGTCAACAGCACGTCGGTGGGAACGCCGGCGAACCCGACGCTGTTTCCCACCGCGATCGTGACCCAGCAGATGGACCTGCAGTCGATCCTCGATCGGTTGACTCAGCCCGAGCTCGGGCGCGCCTACGGCGTCGAATTCTTGCTCCGGCGGCAGTCGAAGTCGGGCGTGTTCGGCTGGATCTCCTACACGCTGTCGCGCTCCGAGCGCCAGCAGGGGAGCCAGTGGATCCCCTACGACTTCGATCGCCTCCAGCTCTTCAACTTCGTGGCCGGCATCCCGCTGGCGCGGAACTGGGACCTCGGCCTTCGTGGCCAGTACGAGAGCGGCCGTCCCACGACGATCACCTCTCCCTCGCCGACCGTTACCGGGTACAACGCCGGTCGCAACGACGGCTTCTGGCGGTTCGACCTGCGGGTCGACAAGCGCGCCGTCTGGAAGCGCTGGCTGCTCGACTTCTACGTCGACATCACGAACGCCGCCTTGCTCCCGGAGGAGATCACCCCGGGCACCGTCATTCGCTATGTCCTGCCGACCGTCGGCTTGAGAGGCAGACTCTGACCTGACCAGGAGAGGCCATGAACAACGGAAGTGCCATCGGTTCCCAGCTGCTCGACCTGATGCTCAGGGCGGGGTCGAGCTGGATTCTCTACTTGCTGCTCGCCCTCAGCCTGGGGGCGGTGGCGATCATGTTCGATCGGATCTGGTTCTTTGTTCAGGAGCGACCACCGCAGGCGGCGCTGTCGGCGGCGTTGGCCCAGCTCCGTAAATCTGGCGCCGCGGCGGCGCTCGGCAACTTGACCGGCGCGCGTTCGATGGAGGCGGCGGTGGCCCGCGCCTGCCTCGGCCACGCGGCGGACGGCGTGGCGGCGGTCGAGGAGCGAAAGGCCGGCGCGATCGAGGAAGAGCGCGTCCGTTACGAGCGGCGGCTGGCTTTTCTCGGAACGCTGGGAAACAACGCCCCGTTCGTCGGGCTGTTCGGGACGGTGCTGGGGATCATCCGTGCCTTTCACGACCTGGCCGGCAGCTCGATGCAGGGGACGCAGGCGGTGATGGCCGGGATCGCCGAGGCGCTGGTCGCCACCGGGGTCGGCTTGCTGGTCGCGCTCCCCGCCGTGGCCGCCTACAACATCTTCACGCGCCGGGTGGAGCGCGCCGTCTCGGCGTCGGAGGTCCTCGCGCACCAGATCCTCGCGGTGCTCAAGACCGCGCCGGCCGAGACGAAGGCCGCGTCGCTGGAGACGGCCTGATGGCGTCAGCGACGCGCAAGCGCGGCATCATCGCCGACATCAACGTCACGCCGCTGGTCGACATCATGCTGGTGCTCCTCATCATCTTCATGCTGACGGCCAACCTGATCGCCAAGCAGGCCATCGAGGTCGAGCTGCCGCGCGCCAGCCAGAGCACGACGCTCAACCCGACGACGCTGGCGATCACGCTGACCCGCGACGGCTCGCTCTATCTCAACGGACGCCCGACGACGCCGCAAGAGTTGCGGGACGCCGTGACGACGGCGGTGGCCAAGGACCCCAAGACCCAGGCGATCATCGCCGGGGACAAGGCGGTCTCGCACGGCCGCGTCGTCTGGGTGCTCGACGTGGTCAAGTCGCTGGGCGTGGCCTCCTTCGCCATCCAGATCGATCCCACGGCGCTGACACCACCCGGAGCCCCGTGATCACCGACTGGCGGCTGGTGATCTGCGCGGTGCTCTCGATCGGGGGCCACTTCGCGCTCGCCGAGGGACTGAGCAAGCTGCCCAAGCACGTCGACCCGCCGGTGAAGCGCATCATTTCGCTGCGGGTGGTTTCGCCGCCGCCGCTCGAGCCGCCGCCGGAGCCCGCCGCCGCGCCGGCCGAGCCGGCCCCCAAGGTCGTTCCCCACGAGCGCCCGCACGCCCATGCGGCGCCCCCGACCCACGTCCCTCCGCCGCCCGATGCGCCGCCGCCGACCGAGCATCCGGCCGTCACGGGTGTCGGCCCCGCGGCCCCCGTCTTTGGGGTCACGATGGCGTCGACGTCCCAGGCGGGCGCGGGACCGGCGATGCCGATCGGCAACACGGGTGGCGCGTTCGCGCCGGCCGAGGAGGCGCACAAGGGCCTGAAGGAGCCGCTGCCGCCGGTGCCCGCCTACGAGGTGACCACCATGCCGCTGCCCGAAGGACGCTGCGACGGCAAGTACACCGAGGAGGCGAGGAGCGCCGCCATCGAAGGGACGGTGATCCTGGATCTGATCGTCACCGAGACGGGGCGCGTCCGAGACGTCCAGATCGTCAGCGGCCTCGGCCACGGCTTGACCGAGGCGGCCGTGGCGGCGGCGAAGCGGTGCCATTTCACCCCCGGCGAAAAGAGCGGGACGCCGGTCCCGGTCCGCGTCCGCGGCTTCAAGATCCGTTTCCTGCTCCAGAACGACGAGTAGCCACGCTCGTCCCGAGCGCGCTCAGGGGACGGGCTGGCTGAACGAGACGGCGTAGTTGGGGTTGGGCATCTTCGTCGTGCCGCCCATGAACGGATCGGAATCGCACAGCTGACCCCAGCGAACCGCCTTCGAGTGGTTGGTGCTCTGCTTGCCCTGGTTGACCAGCGCGTAGCCAACGTTCAGCCCGGTCGTGGGCAGCGTCCCGCTCGCGGTGATCTGGACCGAATCGCCCGAGATGGCGACCGAGCTGATCGTGATGTACCCGCTGGAGTCGTTGGACGTGTAGAGCTCGAAGCCCTTGCCGTTCTTGAAGGCGGTGATGTTGGGCGCGTTGAAGGTGGTGTCCCAGACGAGCGGCGGATTGGGCACGTGGAACTGCACGGTGACGACGGTACTGCTTGTTCGCGCGACGTTGACGGGCACCAGCGGCTGCCAGTTCTGCCCCAGCACCGCGCGCTGGTAGTAGATCTCGGCCGTCTTCTCGCCGAGCAGCTCGTAGCCGGTGACGTTGAGGTGGATGCCGTCGCCGTCGGAGTGCGCCGGGTACTGGTACTTGGGACCGGTGCAAACGAAATCGCCCGGGTGCTGGACGCCGAGCTGCCACTCGAAGTCGTTCGCCGTCGGGCGCAGCTCGCTGCTCTTGGTGCACGCCGGGGCGCCCGGGCAGCCGTGCTGCTGCGAGAGATACATCGGGATCTTGTAGGTCTGCCCGGTGACGGCCGCGATGTCGGTGTTGTAGTCGGAGAGGAGCTGCACCAGCGAGGTGCCGTAGGTCGTGTTGTTGCAGTCGGTCTCGCCGTGAGTCATCACGATTACCCCAACGCCGTAGCTCTTGCTCGCCGCCTTGGCCTGCAGGTTGATTGCGCCGGCCTCGAACAGCGACGCCGCGTAGGCGCGGCCGATGCTCCCCGTGTTGGGGGTCTGCTTGATGAGCGCGGGGATCCCTTGCCCGCTCTCGCCGACGATCGTGTGGACGGTGACGTAGTCCGCGCTCGACGACGCTGCCTTCACGAACCGGGTGATCTCGTTGGCCATCGCGGCGTGCGGCGTCTCGCCGTAGATGTTGTCGGGGTAGGAGCTCGGGTAGGCGGTCTCGAGCGCGCGCACCGGCTCGATGAGCGGGACCATCGTCAGCCCACTCACCGTCGGGTCCCAGGGGTTGACGCCGGGTTTGACGCCGCCGTCGGGACCGGCGTTGGGCACCGTTGCGCCGTTGAGCGAGAGCATCAGGTTGTTGTAGGGCTGCGTCGTCAGGTTGGCCGGTGTCGTACCGACCGAGAGGCTCTGCCCGGATCCGATCACGCCGACCCAGTCGAAGGACGGCTTGGCGACTGAGACGCCGCCGTCGCCCGGGCTGCCGCCCGATCCGGTGGAGCCACCGGCGCCCGCTTTTCCACCCGCGCCGGTTGCGCCGCCGCCGCCCGCGCCGCGAGATCCGGCGCTGCCGCCCACGCCCGTCGCGCCGCCCGTGCCGCTGGCACCTCCCGTCGACGCGGCACCGCCGCTGCCGGTCGCGCCACCGGTCGACGAGGCGCCGCCGCTGCCGGTCGCGCCGCCGCTCGCCTTCGTGCCGCCCGTTCCCGGCGTTCCACCCGAGGCGCTGCTCCCGCCTGACCCGCCGTTTCCGACGGAGCCGCCACTGCCAGAGACGCCCCCGGAGCCATGCGTGCCTCCGCTTCCGCCGCTCCCCGAGCTGCCGGAGCTCGAGTTTCCGCAGGCCGCCAGCGTGGCGGCGGCAACGACCAGCAGACCGCGCGCCATCCGTGAGAGCGTCATGGCTCTGCTCTCTCACAATGTGACGACCAAACTCTTCACATTTCCGCGAGCGGAGTTGTCATTTCCGGCCGCCGAAATATGTGGCGCTGATCTCAGCAAGCGCCGGCAACTTGACAGCGCGCGTCGCGGGCTGGGAAGGTGCGGGTCGGGAAGGGCACGGTGACGGACGCGAACGCTCTCGGCCGGTTGAGGTGGCTGAAGTGGGCCGGGCGTCACGCCGCCTACCTGTATCTGCTGCGCGTCCCGCTCCTGGTCTGGTTGTTTCTGCTGCTGTTTCCCTGGTTGGCCGTCGCCAGGGACAACGCCGCGAGCGCGGTCCTGCGGGGCATCTTCGACGTCGCCGGATCGTCGCTCACGGAGTCGACGTTTGCCTACTTCTCGGTGACGCTGGCGAGCTTGCTCTGCGGCATGAGCACGGCAGTGATCGCGCGGCTCGTCCTCTACGACGGTCACCGGCGCTTCGAGACGACGCCGGTCCGGCCGGAGCCTCGCCTGAGGTGGTCTCTGTCCTGGTTGTCTGTGGTCGTGGCGCCGGCCTCGGTCGTGGCGGCGGTCTGGACCGAGGCGCACCTCTGCGAGTCGCCCGTCTCGATCTGGGGCGAGATGCTGGGAACGGCCGCGGGGATCGCCGCGTTCGTCGCGCTCGCGGCGCTCCACCGGCGGCGGCGCGCGCGGTCGGGCAATCTCCACGCGGCGTCGCGCTGGCCCTGGAAGCTGGTCTCCGTCCCGTTGGCGTGGCTGGAGAGAGGGTTCGACCGGATCATCGCGCTCAGTCCCCAGGGCTACGTCGACGCCGCCGACCACCGGCTTCGGGCGCGGCATCGGTTCGCTTCAGTCCAGCTGCTGATCGCCTTGCTGTTCTATGCCGCGCTCTTCGTGATGCGCGCCTGGGTTCCGAACCTGGCGCGCGCCGTCCCCACGCTCTGCCTGGTTCTGGTCCTGGCCACGTTGATCTGCTGGGGCCTCGCGGGGCTGGCGTTCTTCTTCGACCGATTCCGGGTTCCGCTGCTGCTCATCATCGGGGCGTACATCTCGGCCATGGCGCTCTGGCCCCAGAGCGATCACTTCTACCGGGCCGCGGTGCGACCTCCCTATGAGCCGCCGTCGCCGCGCGAGATCCTCGAGGCGCGCGCCGACGCGCCGGTCATCCTGGTTGCCGCGAGCGGCGGCGGGATCCAGGCGGAGGCCTGGACCGCGCGGGTCCTCGCGGGGATCCGGCAGGACCTCGGCGACCGGTTCGACCGCTCGCTGGCGCTGGTGAGCAGCGTCTCGGGCGGCTCGGTGGGGGCGATGCACTTCCTCGCTTCCTACGATCACGGGCACCTCGCCCCGGTCGCCGATCTCGAGACCTACCCGCCGGTCGTCGACGCGGCGAGGTCGAGCCTGGACGATCTGACCTGGGGGCTCGTCTATCCCGACCTGGTCTGGAGCGTCGTCCCTTTCTTGAAGGGGATCGGCGGCGGCCGCCTCCTCACCGGTCCGAATCTCACCAGCGATCGCGGGACGGCTCTCGAGCGGGCGTGGGAGCTCACCGACAACGTGAAGCAGGGGACGCTCCGCGACTGGCAGGAGGAGGCGCGCGCCGGCACGCGGCCGGCGGTCATCTTCAACGCCACGCTCGTGGAGACCGGCGATCGGCTGTTGCTGTCGACCACCACGCTCGGCCCGAGCGGGGACAGCCTCGGGCGGCGCGAGTGGAGCCAGATGTACCCCGGGCGAGACCTGCCGGTCGCCACCGCCGCGCGCCTGTCGGCCAGTTTTCCTTATGTGACGCCCGCGGTGCGAATCGAGACCGACGATCTCTGGCGCAGCGACTATCACGTCGTCGACGGCGGCTACTACGACAACTTCGGCGTCTCGAGTCTGGTCGAGTGGCTCGACACCGGTCTACTGGGCGACGGGCGCAAGCCCCCCGCGGTCTTCATCGTGGAGATCCGCGCGTTCAAGTTGCCCGCCGAGAGCGCGGGCGGCAAGCCCAAGGAGGAGCGGGGCGGCGTCTTCCAGGGACTGGCGCCGCTCGAGACCTTGCTCGCGGTGCGCGACACCGCGCAGCTGGCGCGCAACGAGTTCGCGCTGTCATTCATCAGCCGCCCGCACATCTACGACGTCCCGATCCGCGTGTTCACCTTCGAGTACGTGGGCGGCTGCGGTGCGAGCACCGCGCCGCCGGAGCGCGTGCCGCTGTCGTGGCACCTGACGCCCAAGGAGAAGCGCGAGCTGGCCGAAGAGTGGCAATGTCCCCAGATCACGAAGGTCCGACAGGATCTCAAGGCGGCGTTCGGACCGTGATCAGGCGCCGATGCGGACACCGATCCGAACCTGGCAGACCTCGAGGTAGCGCGCGGCCGGCCAGTTGATCGGCGTCGGGTGGTCGGGCGGCAGGCCGCCTGTCTCGAGGATCTGCGCCTCTCGCCGCGCGAGGGCGAGCCCCGCGTCGACGTGCTTGAGGACGCTCGGGCCGCGGTGCGTGTTCGACGAAACCCAGAGGTGGCCGCCCTCTTCGGGCAGCACCGCGCAGGCCGCCGCGATCAGCTCGGGATAGTCGCGCTTCTGCGCCCACAGCGACGCGCGGGCGCCGGATACCGTCGGCGGATCGAGGATGACGACGTCGTGGGTCGCGCCGCGTGCCCGCTCCGCCTCGAGGAAGCGGAAGACGTCCGAAACCTCCCAGCGGTGCGCCGCCGGATCGAGCCCGGAGAGCGCGAAGTTGGCCCGGGCCCAGGCGAGGGGACCGGCGGCCAGGTCCACGCTGGTGATCTGGGCGGCCCCCGCGCGCGCGGCCGCCACCGAGAGGGCGCCCGTGTAAGCGAACGTGTTGAGCACGCGCTTGCCGCGCACGAAGCGCGCGAGCCCCGCGCGGTGCTCGCGCATGTCGGTGAAGAGGCCGACGTTGATCCCGCCGCGTAGGTGCACCTCGTAGGGGACGCCGCCCTCGCGGACGACGAGCTTCTCGGGTGGCGTCTCGCCGACGACGTCGTCCTTCGCGCGCTCGGGTGTGTTGCCTGTCCCCTTGAGCCGCGCCTTCAGGACCGCCCCGCGCAGCGGCAGCCCGGCCGCGGGGAGCATCTCCAGCGCGCACTGGGCCAGGAGGCGCGCGTGCCCCAGCAGCCCACGCGACAGGGCGGTCACCACGGCGAAGGGACCGTAGACGTCGGCGCAGAGACCCGACAGGCCGTCCCCCTCGCCGTTGACCAGCCGGTACGCCGACTCGCCGTCGGCGAGTCCCAGCGTCCGCCGAAGCGCCAGGGCAGGGGCCAGCTTGCCGCGCAGGAACGCCGCGTCCGGCGCGCGGCTCTCGTCGCCGTGCGCCCAGAGGCGCAGGAGCTCGTTCTCCGGATCGGCGACCCCGGTCGCGCAGGTCCGTCCGCGCGCATCGAGGAGACGCACCGGCCGTCCGGGCTCGATGGTGGGCGATTGAACGTCGGAGAGCGCGAGCTGGGGCGGCCGTGCGAGGAGCCGCTGCTCACCGGCGGGTGTGAGGGTGAGGCCGAGGAGCGGCACCGGTCAATGATACTGGCGTTCAGGTCACGCGATCGAGGTGGGCCTCGATCGTCGCCTTGGGGACCGCGCCGCGGATCTGGTCGACTTCCAATGGTCCGCGGAAGACGATCATGGTCGGGATCGCCTGCACCGCGAAGCGGGCCTGTGTGCGCGGGTTCTCGTCGACGTTGAGCTTGGCGATCTTGAGCTTGCCGGCGCGCTCGCCGGCCAGCGCCTCGAGCACCGGCGCGACCGCCCGACAGGGGCCGCACCAGGGGGCCCAGAAGTCGACCAGCACGGGAATCGGAGAATCCTCCACCTCGCGCTTCCAGCTGGCGTCGGTGACCGTGACCGGTCGGCGGGGGAAGATCCTTTCCTTGCAGCGCCCGCAGGTCGGATTGTCGCGCAGCCGGGCCCGCAGCAACCGGTTGAGGCCACCGCAGGCGCTGCAGGGATAGACCACCGAATCGCCGTCGTTTTCCACGCGCCTCATCTAAGCACCGCGTGCCCCTGGTCTAGCCGAGGTATGGCCCTGAGCCTGCCTCGACAATCCGCGGGTGATCTTCCTCATGGCGGCCGCACTTCGCGTCGAGCATCGTTCCCGCAGATGACCCGCTCGGCCTCGGCCTCGGTGATGAATGGTGGACTTGCGATCCTGATCTTGGACGCCGCTTTCGGCCTGGGCACGCCGTCGGCGGCGCGTGCCGCCACCAGCCAAGTTCAGCCGCCGCCGAACTTGCCGGAGGTGCTTCGCGTCCCGGCCGGCGCCAAGCCGACCGCGCGGTTTCACGCGACCGGCGCGCAGGTCTACACGTGCGTGGCCACGGACGGCAAGTATGGCTGGGTCCTGGCGCGCCCCGACGCGACCCTTCGCGACGCCTCGGGCGCGGTGGTTGGGACGCACGGCGCTGGGCCTACCTGGACGTCGAAGGACGGCAGCTCGGTCGTCGGCAAGAAGCTCGAGCAGGCGCCGGCGCCCGTGGCGGGTGCGGTTCCCTGGCTTCTCCTGCGCGCCACCTCGACGTCCGGCGCGGGCCAGTTCGGCGCGGTGAGCTTCGTCCAGCGGGTCGACACCAAGGGGGGCACGGCTGCCGCCGCCGGTTGCGACGCGACCCACGCCGGGGCCGAGACCCGCGCGAGCTACAGCGCCGACTACTACTTCTATACGGGCGGGGCCGCCTCGAAGACCAAGTAGCGCCGGCGCGCCGTCCCTGGGCTTTGCGGGAAGACTCGGCGCCTGATAACGTATGCGCCATGCGTCGAACTTTGGCCGGGACGTTGGCGGTGGCTCTTCTGGCGCTCGGGGGCGCCGTGGGCTGCGGAAGCAGCGGACCGAGCACGCCGGCGATCGCAATGACGCCGCTGGCGGGCAAGATCGGCGGCCAGTCGTGGTCGCTGGGGACGGGTGAGACGGATTCGTTCCTCTCGAACTCGACCTCTTTCTACGTGGAGATGTATTCCGACACGTTCACGGCATGCTCGGGCTCTTCCACTCAGCAAAATTACGTTTTTGCGTCGTTTCCGTTGGCCGCCGGTGACTACCCCTTGAACGCCCAGGACTTCACGGCGAACTTCTCGCTCGGAGGCACGCAGACCCCGGCGGCGACGAGTGGGCACTTGGTGATCAGCTCGGTCACTTCGACCACGATCACCGGCGGCATCAACGTCAGCGCCGACAGCGACAACGCCATCGACGGTCAGTTCACGGTCACCATCTGCCCGTAGCGCGTTCGCCGTCCCACCCGCGCCGGTCGCTCCTCGCATAATCGCGCGGGTTTCTCTCATTTGTTGCGATGCGGTGCTCTCTGCGCCGACATTGAAAGGTTTCCTGCTACATCTCCCATGTGATCGAGATGCGGACCCCTCTCGGTCTCTCCCGGCGTCGCGAGGAGCGCCCTGCGCTGACCGTGCTCCCGGGGGGCGCGCCTCCCGAGACGGCCGTCGGCAGCGGTCCGCGCCACCGCGACGCGGAGTTCCGCGAGGTCTACGAGCGCTGGTTCGACGACGTGGTGCGCTGGCTGTACGCCCTCGGGGTTCCTCGATCCGATACCCAGGATCTGGCGCAGGAGATATTTCTGGTCGTTCGCCGCAACCTCTCCCGGTTCGACGGCGGCAACATGCGGGGGTGGCTGTACAAGATCGCCCAGCTGACCGTCCGCGATCACCGGCGGCGCGCCTGGTTCAAGAACCTGGTGATCCGGCGGCAGGAGGTCGATCTCAGCCAGATGCCGCACGGCGCGGCCAGTCCGGCGCAGAAGTATGAGGACGCGGAGACACGCCGGCAGCTGCAGCTGCTCATGAACAAGATGAGCGAGAAGCTGCGGACCACGTTCATCCTGTTCGAGATCGAAGGCTACTCGGGCGAGGAGATCGCGCGCATTCAGGACATTCCGCTGGGAACGGTGTGGACGCGGCTGCACAAGGCGCGCAAGGAGTTCTGGAAGCTGGTCAAGGACCGGCACCGGCGCGACGAAGACGGCCTGCGCTAGACGGCGCTGCGCCAGACGGGCTGCACGGACGCCCGCGCCGCGGGCTGGGCTATCATCCCGGCGGTGACGACGCCTGTATCCTTTCGTTTGATGGTGCTGCCCCTCCTTCTGGTGGGCGCAGGCTGTATCGCGCACGGGCCCGCCGGCGCGGCAGGAGACTCCGGCAAGGCGCCGGCGCCCGACGTTCCGCCACTGCGAAGCGTGTCCGGCGCGCGGCGCATCGGCGCGGCCGTCGAGTCGCAGCGCCTGCGCGAGCCGGTGTTCGCGAAGGTGCTGGCCACGAACTTCAACTCGCTCACGCCCGAGAACGAGATGAAGTGGGCGTACATCGAGCCGGTGGCCGGGCAGTTCGCGTTTCGCGGCGGCGACGCGCTGGTGGCCTTCGCCGCGCAGAACGACATGCGGGTCAGGGGGCACACGCTGGTCTGGCACACGCAGCTCGCGCCGTGGGTCGGGCGTCTCGAGGGCGAGGCGCTGCGGGCCGCGATGCTCGCGCACGTGCGGGGCGTCGTCTCCCACTTCAAGGGGCGGGTGGCCCAGTGGGACGTGGTGAATGAGGCGTTCGCCGACGGTGACGGCGGCGCCCTGCGAAGCGATTCGCCCTTCTCCGCGCTCGGTCCCGGGTTCATCGCGGAGGCCTTTCGCGCGGCGCACGAGGCCGATCCCGAGGCAATCCTGTTCTACAACGACTACGAGATCGAAGGTCCCGACGCCGCCAAGACGGAGGCCGTCTATCGCATGGTGCAGGGTTTGAAGGCGGCGGGCGCGCCCATCGGCGGCGTGGGGTTCCAGATGCACGTCGACCCGAGGCACTGGCCGCCGGCCTCCGCCATTCGCCAGAACCTCGAGCGGTTCGCGGCGCTCGGGCTCGGCGTGGAGATCACCGAGATGGATGTCCCCGTCGGCGAGATCGCCGGCGACCGGGCGACCAAGCAGGCGCGACAGAGCGTGCTCACGCACGACATCGTCGCGGCCTGCGTCGCGCTGCCGGCCTGCTCTGGCGTCACCTTCTGGGGCCTCACCGACCGCTACTCGTGGCTGAACGATGCGCACTGGGGGGCGCTGCGCGGGCGGCTGCCGCACCATCCGCTCCCGTTCGACGCCGACTACCGCGGCAAGCCGATGACGGCAGCGATCGCGGCGGCGCTGGCCGGAAACTAGCGAAGCTTTGGGGCCCTGGAACCCATTTACGGAAGAGCTAACCGGACCTCCCGATCGTGCCCGCCAAACAGAATGCCGAGCGCGGACCCAGGAGCCGGTGGCCGGTGGTGTTGGGCTGCGCGGTGCTCGCGGCTGCGGCGTGCGCCCGCCGGGTCGATCTCGGCACCATCGGTGACGGCGCGGCCAGCCTGCTCTGGAGCGCCACGTTCGAGCCCGGGAACCTCTCCGAGTGGATGGGTGACGGGCACGGCGGGCTCTTCAACGAGAACATCAACATGGTCGTCCCCACCGCCACCACGACGATCGCGCACAGCGGACGCTACGCGGGGCTCGTGACCCTCTCGCCGGCGGCCGGCATGACCTCGACCAACTACCTTTTTCGCAACGCGCCCGCGCCGACCGCCGCGTATTACAGCGCCTGGTTCTACGTTCCGTCGTCGGTCACCGTCGGAACCTGGCTGAGCCTGACCCACTTCCGCGGCAGCCAGACCGCCGACGGAAACAACCTCTCCGCGATCTGGGACGTGAACCTCTATCCCCTCCCGGACGGCAGCCTGGAGGCGCAGCTCTTCGACTACGCCAACCAGAAGAACACGCGGCAGGTGAACCCCCTGCCGGTCCCCTTTGATACCTGGGTTCAGTTCGAAGTCTATTTCGTCAAGGCGACCGATGCGACGGGGCAGATCGAGGTCTGGCAGGACGGCACGCTGATCCTGCAGCGGGCGGGGCTGGCCACGGTCACGAACGATTGGCTGCAGTGGGACGCCGGCGGGGCCTGCGACGCGCTCTCCTCGTCGCCGGCGACCGTCTACCTGGACGACGCCGCGATCAGCACGGCGCGCCTCGGGAACGGCTCGTAAGTCGCAAAAACCGGGCCGACGCCCGCCGATTTGAAGGTTTGCCGCGGGGCCTCCCATGTACGGAGGGAGACGACGAATGGACCGTTTGCGTGACGAGTCGGGGTGGGATTCGGTGTCCGAGCGAGGAATCGAGCTTCTTCGCAGGGTGCCGGCTTCGCCCAGCCGTCCGGATCTGAGGCGGAGGGTCTGGGCGGGGGTGCAGGAGATCCTGGTCGGCACCTCGGAGGCGCCGCACCACGCGCGGCTCAAGGCCCTCGCGCTCGGCATCGTCGTCGTGGCGTCCGCGGCCACCGCCGGCGCCGCGATCGGCGGGCGGTGGATCGCGCCGCGGATCGGTCGGTCGACCGCCCCGGTCGCGGCGGCACGCACCGACGCGCAGCCGCACCACCGCCGCGGGGCCGTTCGCCGCATCGCCGACGCCTGGGAGCCGTCCGAGGTGGCGGCGCCGCTTTCGCCGGTCGCCGCCGAGGTGGTCGCGGCCCCGCCCGCGGCCGACGTGCGCGCCCCGTCCCGCTCGGCGCGGCACGGCGGGGTGCCGGCCGCGGAGGGACATGCTGCGGAGGGACGCACCGAGGTGCTCGACGCCCTCGTGGCGCTTCGCCGGGATCGCGACGCCGAACGCGCAGCGGGCTTGCTCGATCGCTACCTCGGTGCAAACCGCCACGGGGCCCTGCGCGAGGAGGCGCTGGTGCTCGCCATCGAGGCGTCCGATACCCGTGCGGATGTGGCGGGCGCGCGGCGTCTGGCCCGTCTCTACCTTCTCGAGTTCCCGACTGGACGCTTCGGACAGTTTGCCGGACAGCACCTGCCGCCCGACGCGGGCGGCGTGACGCCGCTGCCGCGCAACTGATCCGCCGCCGCGCCGCCGGACGCCCGCGTCGGGTGTTCTCCCGTCCGCTTCGGAGGGCGCCAGCTCATCCGTTATAGTGGCGGCATGTCACTTCGATTCGGGTGCTTCGCCGGGTGGGCCGTCTCCGTCGCTCTGCTGACGCTCGTGGGAGACGCCGGGGCAACCACCGCGGCGGCGCCGACCGGCGCGGGGAGCGTCGAGAGGTCGGTGGTCAAGGTCTTCTCCACCGTGCGCGCGCCGGACTACACGCAGCCGTGGAACAAGCGGGCGCCCGAGGAGCACACCGGCAGCGGCGTCATCATCGAGGGGAAGCGGATCCTGACCAACGCGCACGTCGTGCTCTACGCCAGCCAGGTGCAGGTGCAGGCGTTCCAGGCCGGCGACAAGATCTCGGCGACGGTGGAGGCGATCGCGCCGGGGATCGACCTCGCGGTCCTCAAGCTCGACGACGACAAGCTGTTCGCGACGCCACCCGCCGCTGGCGCGCGCGACCGGGTTGCCGGACGTCAAGGACGCGGTGATGGCCTACGGCTACCCGGCGGGCGGGCTCGAACCTCTCGATCACCAAGGGGATCGTCTCGCGCATCGAGTTCGCCGCCTACAACCACCCGGTGTACGGGCTTCGCATCCAGATCGACGCCGCCATCAACCCCGGCAACAGCGGCGGTCCCGCGGTGGTCGGCGACAAGATGATCGGCCTCGCCTTCAGCACGCTGGGGCGCGCGCAGAACATCGGCTACATCATCCCCAACGAGGAGATCGACCTCTTCCTCAAGGACGTCGCCGACGGCAGCTACGACGGCAAGCCGGCGTTGTTCGACGAGCTGCAGACGCTGGAGAATCCGGCGCTGCGCAGCGTTCCTGAAGCTCGGGTCCGACGTCGAGGGGATCGTCGTCGAGGAGCCGTTCTCGCGGATCGGGACCGAACCCGCTCAAGGCCTGGGACGTCATCACGCGGATCGGCGATCTGCCGGTCGACGACCAGGGGATGGTGCAGGTCGGTCGCCGATCTGCGGATCCGCTTCCGCTACGAGGTCCAGCACCTGGCCAAGAACGGCAAGGTGCCGCTCACGGTGGTTCGCGGCGGCAAGAGCGTGAAGCTCGAGATGCCGGTCTCGCCCCGGTACCCGATGCTGATCCAGGACCGCGACGGCAGCTATCCGCCGTACTTCATCTACGGCCCGCTGGTCTTCTCCGACCCGGCGGGCGGGTTCGCCGGGCTCGCGCGCTACGGGCTCGGTGGCTACGGCGAGGGGGGCGGCGCGGGGATGTTCGGGAGCCCCGTCGTCACGCGCATGACCGACCCGCCCGCGTTCCCGGGCGAGGAGCTGGTGGTGGTGCCGTCGCCGTTCTTCCCGCACAAGCTGGTCAACGGGTACAGCAGCCCCGCAGGCGGCGTGGTCAAGTCGGTGGGCGGCGTCCGGATCAAGAACCTGCGCCACCTGGTGGAGGTCCTGCGCGACGGCAAGGACGAGTTTGTGACGATCTCCTTCGTCCAGCCCGGGTACGAGACCCTGGTCTTCAAGCGCAAGGAGATCGAGGCCTCGACCGAGGAGATCCTCAACGACAACGGGATCCGCGCCCAGGGCTCCGCCGACCTGATGGCGATCTGGAACGCCAAGCGTCGGAAGTGATCCGAGGCGGCACCCGTGACGCCGACAACGATGGGTTGAACTCGCGGTCAGCGCCGGTCCCATTCCGGGGCTGGAAGCGGTCGAATGAGGGCCGCGTGGGACAGCCAGGCAAATAACGTCTCCAGATCAGCGCGCGTGCAGTCGTCGAATGCTTTGCAGGCATCGTCGACGGAAAAGGCTGCGTGAGTTTGAAGAACCCAGTCGACAACAGGCCGTACCTCATCGCTGATCGCCAGGACCGTCTCTGCCTGCGGGCGATCCGTCGGGCCACTCCGCACGATGCAAGTCGCTAGGCCGGACGTTGCGGCGCCCGCGTACCGAACGGAAGAATTGGGCAGCCGCACGTAGCGATCGAAACGAGCCTCCAGCGGATAGTGACCTTGGGTGCCGTCGGTGAAGCATTCGCTCCACCAAGCCCCGTACGCGTCGCGTGAAGGCACCGTGGGCAGGCGTTCCGCCAGGTCAGCCATCAGCGCGCCCAATTTCTGTCGTTCAAGGTTGGTCGCCGGTCCGGTCGCCGCCCAGCCACCGTAGCTGCGCGCGCGCCATTCGGGCGACTGCCCCGCGTAGTGACGGAGCAGGTTCAGGACGATCGCCAACCGCGAGGGAGCGCGCACCACCACCACAACCGAAAGCGATTCACTCTCCTGGCCGGCGGTCGTATGCCACGTTCCCGCGGGCATGAAGAAGGCGGAGCCCGGCTTCAGGGTCGCGGTCGACAGGCCCCGCGCCATGACTTCCTCGCCGCTCAGCGGGAATCCGTGTCGGTACGTTTGCGCCCAATCGGGCGGGGCGGCGCCGAAGGGGCTGAACTGGACGTCGGGATTCTCGACGAAGCCGTTGGGTGCGTAGCGAAACTCCTTCTCGCCTTGAACCTGAAAGAGGAGGTGATCGAACCGATCGTGATGCAGCGCCAGCCCGGAGCGCGGAGCATTTGCGAACGCCGACAGGCCGGCACACTCCGGGAGCCCGAGCGCTTTTTCTATGTCGCGGAGCCACGCACCCGACTCGGGCAAAGCGCGATCGAGGTCGGTGAAGTAGACGGTCAGTCCCAGCCGCAGGAGGGCAGACGCGTGCGCGCCCACCACGGCGATTTGAACGCCGTGGATTGCGCTTCCGTTCGCTACTTGCAGAGGGCCAGCGTATCCACGACAGACGCTTTCAATGCTCTCCATCAGCCCGGTGCGCATGAACGCAGGGAACCGATCGAGCGCACCGTGCTGAACGACGAGCTCCTTGCCGGCAAAAAGCTCCATCGCGGGAACACCGAACAGGTCGCGGATCGGATCACCCACGAATCAGGTCATATCAAGCTTCGATGGTCTCCGCTTCTCGATTGAGGTAACCTGCGAGGCCGGCGGCAACGGTGTCGGCGGCAGTGGCAACGGCGGCGTCCCCGGCCGGATTCGAACCGGCAGCCTCCGCCTTCGGAGGGCGGCGCCCGTCCACTCGGGCTGCGGGGACAGAGCCGCGCATTGCGCGCCGGCCGGGTCAGTTGTCGAGCGCGACGTTCCAGTACGGACGCCACTCGTCGGGGACATGCCGGCGGTCCATCTGGACCGTGACCACCGGCAGGTAACGCGGCTTGCTCGGGCGCCGGCGCAGGTGCATGCGCGCCTGCTCCGGCGTGCGGTTCGCCTTGGCGTGGTTGCACGGCACGCAGCAGGTCACGATGTTCTCCCAGGTCGTGCGTCCGCCGGCCGACCGCGGCAGCACGTGGTCGAACGTCAGGTCCTCGGTGTCGAAGCGCTCACCGCAGTACTGGCAGGCGAACCCGTCGCGCGTGTAGATGTTGACGCGCGAGAACCGGATCGCCTGGCGATCGCGCCGGAACCGCCGCAGCACGCGCACGACCGACGGCATCGGCAGCTCGCGGGTCACGCACTTGATCGTGCGGTCGCGGCTGTGCGGCGATCACCTCGACCTTGCCGAGAAACAGGTCCGTGATCGCGCGCGTCCACGGCTCGACCCGCAGCGGCTGCCAGTCGGCGTCGAGAAACAGAACAATCGTCATGGCGCACCTCCTTCGGGTTGTGTTGCGTTGTTGGTCGTCGTCGTACCTGGAGAGGGATTCGAACCCACACTGCGTGCGGTCTGAGCGCACTGCCTCTACCGGTTGGGCTACCCAGGCATCGTGCTTCGTCGTGGGCGCTCCGGGATTCGAACCCGGATGCGAACGAGGCTTGAGCTCGCCGCGTCTACCGTTGCGCCAAGCGCCCGTCTCTGGCGTCGGGGATCGAACCCGATCCTTCCGCTTATAAAGCGGCTGCTCGCACCAGCGAGCTTCGCCAGGCGTTGCGCTCCCGACGGGAATCGAACCCGCCTCGCCCGGTAGACGGCCGGGTAGCCTCGCTCGGAGCACGGGTCCTGTCTGCGCGAGGGAGTTGCACCCGCGTCTCCGGCATGTCGGGCCGGCGTTCTCCTGTTGAACTACGCTCGCGTTGTCGCACCCCCGGGAGGATTCGAACCTCCTGTCTCCGCGTTCGTAGCGCGGCGTCCGTTCCAATCGGACCGCGGGGGCCTGTGTCGTGCGCCCGGCAGGATTCGAACCTGCGCGGGCTCGTTTAGAAGACGAGCTGTCCTCCACTGGACGCGGGCGCGTTACCCGTGGGCGGTGCTGCCCCGCCGCTCTCCACCGTGAAAGGGTGGCGACCTGCTGTTGGTCCACACGGGCGGGCGTCCCCACAGGGATTCGAACCCTGGTTTCCGCCTTGAGGGGGCGGCGGCCTTGGCCGAGCTAGCCGATGGGGACATTCGATCGGGCGTGCACCAGGGGCAGGACTCGAACCTGCGGTGGGGCGCTTAACAGGCGCCTGCGTTGCCGCTTCGCCACCCTGGTATGTTTACGCGTCAATGAGCCTCTCGACCGACTCGAACGGTCCTCTCCCGGGTACGGGCCGGGTACGTCGCCATCTACGCTTGAGAGGCAGCGCGCGACGGTCGTCCCACCAGACGACCGCCGACTTGCAGACGTGCGACACGCGGTCTGCCAGCGCGTTCTTCTCTGCTGATGCTCGAGAGGTTGTTGCCCTCGTCCCGTTCCGATAGCTTCCGGCTTCTGAGTCCGGTGCTCTTCGGCGCGTCGGCCCCCTACGAGGCACATTTACTAGAGCAGCAGCGAGAGGTCGCTCCCTGAGTTGCAGGGGTCGGAATCGAACCGACAGCGTCCGGCTTATGAGGCCGGCTCGGGTGCTCGCCGAACGCGGCGTCACCCCCTGCGTGAACGCGTGCGTTGAGAGCGCCCAGCGGGAGTCGAACCCGCGCCTCTGACATGGCGAGCCAGCGTGCAGCCGAGAACACCTTGGGCGCGAGAATGGACCGAGTCGGGGCGGGACAACCCGCAAGCGAGCGAGCCGACCCGGGACTCGGTTCACCACCGCTCACCCGGGCCGGCCCCACTCGGAGGAGAGCGGAGGAATCGAACCTCTGACCCGAAGGTCACCCTGGTTTTCGGGACCAGCTCCTCGCCACGAGGGGCGCTCTCCGCGCACTCTTGCGGGCGGCCGAGGAATCGAACCTCGCTGGCCGGTTTTGGAGACCAGCGCGATCCCAGATCGCTGCCCATTGGGGTGACCGGCCGGTATCGATCCGGGACCTTCGCGTTCACAGCGCGACGTGCAGAGCCACTACACCACGGCCACCAGTGGTCGTAGAGGCGGAGGGAGTCGCACCCTCGTCGTGCGCTTATCGTGCGCGTGCTCTCCTGTTGAGCTACGCCTCTCGGCACCGGGCGCGGCGGCCCGGTGGGCGACACGCGCATTCGTGCCAGGTCGATGCGCGTCGCGCTGCAGCGAGGCTACTGCCTCGCGGAGCTCCGAGCGCGGCGGCCGGTCGTGGAACCCATTTGAGGGTTCCAGAGTCGGTTGTGCCCTCGTCTGGAATCGAACCAGCGTCTCCTGCTCTTCGGGCAGGCGCCATCACCAGATCGGCTACAAGGGCAAGTTGTGGCCGGGGTGGTGCCCGGCCACGGGCATCGTCGACTATTCGGTTGTCAGAGAGCAGCGTCGTTGCGCAACGACGAAATCGTTCGGGGACGAGGACTCGAACCTCGATTGACAGGGTCAAAACCTGCCGGCCTGCCATTAGGCCGATCCCCGAGTTGGGACCTGCCTTTGGCCGATCCCGAATCGGGCAAGCGTGGGCCGGCGGGGAGTCGAACCCCGTTCGCTCGGGTAAGAACCGAGTGCTTCGCCGTCAAAGCTTCCGGCCCTCGCAGTCGGGCATCTGGAACGCTCAATAGGTGGGAGCGACAGGACTCGACAGTTCCTTGCCACTCGGATGCACGCTCCCCGTCGAGGAGCCGCGATAGCTTCCCGCCTGCATGATTGACCTCCAGAAATGAAAAAAGCCGCCGTGGTTTCCCAGGGCGGCTTCACATCGAACTATCGTTCAGTTCGCGTTTAGCCGCCCCTCCAATCGCTCAGCTCGAGACCCTGGGACGAGGAAATGCTGGGGATCGAGCAGACGAGCGTCCACAAAGGCCTCATATAGCGATGTTGACCGCCGCAGAGGCGCGCGCGATCGGCCGCAAATGCGGCGCGTATCGCGTCGCGTTCTGTTTTGCGGACGATCAACATGATTGGGCGAAGGTGAACTCGAGGATCTGGTCCGTCAAGATCTTTTTTACAATTGGCGATGGCCGTTCGTGTTTTTCATCCAATGCACTCGGCGCGTTAAAATACGAGGCGGATGAAGCGCTCGTTGGTTCTTTTGACAATCACGACGCTCGGCTGTGGCGCCTCGAGCGCAGCGAGCGACGCCGGTGCCGGGGCTGGCGGCGCGGCGGGAGTGAGCGGCGCGGCGGGAGCGAGCGGCGCGCGCGGGAGCGAGCGGAGCGGCGGGGACGAGCGGCAGCGGCCGGTGCGGAGCGGCAGCGGCCGGTGCGCGCAGGCGCGGCCGGCTCGAACGGCGCCGCGGGCTCAGGCGCGGCCGGAGCGGGCGGCGCGCCCACGGCATGCAAGCGGGGGATCGCCGCCAACACGGCGCCGGGCGCGGCGTTCTTCCCGGCGGTGGGCTGGTGGTACAACTGGAGTCTCCAACCGTCGGGCGGCAACACCGGGATCGAGTTCGTGCCGATGGTCTGGGGGGCGAGCACGGTCAGCGGGACGATCCCGACCGGGTCGAAGTTCCTGCTCGGCTTCAACGAGCCGAACTTCCAGTCGCAGTCGAACCTCACCGCCGCCCAGGCGGCGGCCGATTGGGTCGCGTTGCAGGCCAACGCGGTGAAGTCGGCGCTGCAGATCGTCGGGCCCGGGATGAACTTCTGCGGGCCGGCGGCGAGCTGCAACGGCACCGATCCGTTTGCCTACCTGACGACGTTCCTTGCCGACTGCACCGGTTGCGAGGTCGATTACGTCGCGGCGCACTGGTACAACTGCGACCTTCCGTCGTTGAAGGACTATCTCGAACCGGGCGGCAGCCTCGCGGGCTACGAGCAGTTCGGCAAGCCGATCTGGCTCACCGAGTTTTCGTGCGACCCGAGCGCGACCGAGGCGCAGCAAGAAGCCTACATGCGCGCGGCGATCCCGTACCTCGAAAGCAACCCGCACGTCTACCGCTACTCCTGGTTCAGCGCCGATCCGATCCCCAACGCGAAGCTGGTCAACAGCGACGGCTCGCCGACGGCGCTCGGGCAGGTCTACATCGGCCTCGCCGGCGCCTGTCAGTAGCGCCGCTCAGCCGCTTCCGGGGAGCAAGACCGCTGCGCCGTCGACGCGGCCGGCGCGCAGATCGTCGAGCGCCTCGTTGGCGCGGTCGAGCGGATACGTCCGGACTGTCGTCTTGACCGGCACGCGCGGCGCCAACGCCAGGAACTCCTCGGCGTCGCGGCGGGTCAGGTTGGCCACCGAACGGATCGAGCGCTCGCCCCAGAGATCGGTCGTAGGGGAAGCCGGGGATGTCGCTCATGTGAATGTCCGGCGCAGACGACGGTGCCCCCCTTGGCGACGGCACGCAACGCCGTCGGGACGAGCGGGCCCACCGGCGCGAAGATCAGCGCGGCGTCGAGCGCGGCGGGCGGCGCCGCGTCCGAGCCGCCCGCCCAGACGGCGCCCAGCGTGCGCGCGAACGCCTGGCTCGCGCCGTCGCCGGGGCGGGTGAAGGCGTACACCTCGCGTCCCTCGTGGACGGCGACCTGGGCGATGATGTGCGCGGCCGCGCCGAAACCGTAGAGGCCCAGCCGGCGCGCGTCGCCCGCCGCGCGCAGCGCACGGTAGCCAATCAGCCCGGCGCACAGCAGCGGCGCCGCCTCGACGTCGCCGTAGCCGTCGGGGATCGGAAAGCAGAATCGGTGATCGGCGACGGCGAAGTCGGCGAAGCCGCCGTCGATCTGGTAGCCGGTGAAGCGCGCCCGGTCGCAGAGGTTCTCGCGCCCGGACCGACAGTACGCGCATTCGCCGCAGGTCCAGCCGAGCCAGGGGACGCCGACCCGATCGCCGATCGCGAAGCGGTCGACGCGCGCCCCTTTGGCGGCCACCCGTCCGACGATCTCGTGTCCCGGGATGACCGCGGGCTTGGGGTCGGGGAGCTCGCCGTCGACGATGTGCAGATCGGTCCGGCAGACCGCGCAGGCGGCGACCTCGATCAGGATCTGGTCGTCGGCCGGAACCGGGCGCGGCACGTCGGCCGCGCGCAGCGGCCGCCCCGCACCGTCGAACTGCATCGCCCGCATGGCAAGTCTGCTCGGCGCCACCGATTACTTGTCTGTCGTCGGCTTGTCTGTCGTCGGCTTGTCTGTCGTCGGCTTGTCTGTCGTCGGCTTGTCTGTCGTCGGCTTGTCTGTCGTCGGCTTGTCCTTGGTCGACTTGGCCAGGAAGTAGCTCTTCAGCGTCGCCTTGTCGGCGTCCGACAGCTTGGCGTCGGGGTGCATCGGCAAGACGTAGAACCAGGGGGGCATGGCGCCCGACTCGACCTGCTCCCAGGCGTTCTCGCGATCGGTCTGGCGCTCGTCCTCGTCGGCGTCGCCCCACTTCGAGAGGTTGAGGTGGCTGCGCCCGTGGTGGACGTCGCGCGCCAGCAGCCATGAGCCGGGCGCGATCCGCGCGTAAAGCGGCCAGCGCGTCTCGTTGGTGTGGCAGTCGAAGCAGGCGCGGCGCATGACCGCCTCGACCTCGGGCGGCCCGTCGAACTTGAACCGCTCGGGCGGGTTGCGTCCCGATGTCCTGGGTGGGAATCCGACCAGCCGTTTGACCGGCGCGATCTGGAGCAGGGCGAAACCGACCACGCCTACGATCACGCACCACTTGAGGACCCGGGTCAGCCGTCGCGCCATGGGCGGAAGATAACCCGGCCGCGTGGCGACTTCGATTACTGCGGGGGTTGCTGCTGGAACCGCGTGAAGGACTGCGACTTGAACCGGATGGAGGGAGGGACCTCCAGCTTCTTCGAAGCGGCGGGGGGCGGCGTCGTCGGGGGCGGCGTCGGCGCCGGGAGGCTGTGCTGCTTCTCGGCGAGCGCCGCCTGCAGAAGCGAGATCTCACCCTGGATGGCGTCCATCCGTCCCTTGAGCTCGTCGAAGAACGGCCTGACCGTCGTGGCGTATCCTTCGTCGACGGCGGTCGCGGCCTGCTGGGTCGACACCGTCGTCGCCTGGCTGGAGGCGTTCGATGCTTGGTTGGAGGCGTCGGACGCCCGCATCGTGAAGTACCCGGAGACCAGCGCGCATCCAACGGCCGCGATCGCGCCGATCCACGCTACCTTCGTCTCTCCGGCCATCGGCTCTGCCTCACGTCGTAGGTACTCGCAAAACGCCCGGGTCGCCAATTTCTTCCCTCCGCGCCGATCCGCAAGATGTTGCCCGGCGCCGATCTGGTGATCACGATCGACGGCATGGCGAAGAAGCATCGAACCGCCGGCGAGGTCGGCCACTGGAAGGGTGACGCGGTCGAGCGACGTCCGGACGACGAGGCGGAGGCGGCGGCCAGGCGCGCGGAGGGGAACGAGCGGGTCCCCGCGGCGGCCGAGAGCGAGCGCCTGGCCCACCCCGACCTCGAGACCGAGCCTCGGGAAGGCCAGCACCGGCCCGCGCGCGACGACGATCCGGAGGAGGACACCGCCGAGGCGGCCGAGGCGCACCAGGCGCGCGACGCGGCCGAGCGCCCTCCGCGCGGGAAGCTCTGAGCGGTCGAAGCTCTGAGCGGTGACCGACGGCATGCGCGGCGGACTTCCTCCTCGCGGTCGAGCCGCTATGCTGGCGGCGATGCGCGCGCTCGCTCTTCTGGCCATCGCCGCGACGATTTCGCCCGCCGCCGACCTGCCTGCGTCGGCGGCTGAGCCGGAGCTGCCCGGTCTCCTCGCGCGCCTCGACGCGCTTCACGCGCGGCGCGACGATCCCGCGGCGCTCGCCGAGGCGGAGCGCCTGACCGCGACCGCGCTGGCGCAGGCACCCACCGACTACGGCGTCCTCTGGCGAGCGGCCCGCCTGACCTTCACCGCCAGCGATCTGCCTGGTCGCTCGACCGATGAGCGCTCCCGCCTGGGCAAGCAGGCCTATGACTACGCCGAGCGCGCCATCGCGGCGAATCCCAACGACGTCGCGGGCCACTACTGGGCGGCGCTGGGCATCGGCAGCTACGCCGAAGGGATGGGCGCGCTGCGCGCGCTGGCCAATGGCATCGAGGGGAAGTTCCGCCGGCCGCTCGAGCGCGCCACCGCCCTCGATGAGCGCTACGACCACGGCAGCATCCCCGTCATCTGGGCCGCCTACTACCTGGAGCTCCCCTGGCCCAAACGCGATCGGGACAAGGCGGCCGAGCAGCTCCGGCGCGCGCTGACCATCAACCCCGCCAACCTGCGGGCGCGGCTCTATCAGGCCCGCATCGACAAGGATGAAGGGAACCCGGCGGAGGCGAAGGCGCTGCTGGCGGAGATCGCCGCGGCGCCCGTCGGGCGTTACGACGCGCCCGAGGAGCGGCGCGTGAAGAGGGAAGCCGCCGAGATGGCGGCGACGCTGCGCTGACGGGCCTCGCCCCGCCGACTTCTTACTTGGCCGGCGCCCCGGGCGGCATCCCGGGCGGCGGGCCGATCGGCGAGAAGTGCTCGTGGACGATCTTCCAGTCGCCCTTGTACTTCACGAACACCATCGTGGTCGCCAGCTTCATGGCCAGCGGCTTCCCCTGCATCTTGGCCGAGAAGTCGCCGTTGAAGGTGGCGATGGCGGTGTCGCCGTAGACGTTGACGGCCAGGTCCTTCATGTCGACCTTCGGGTCGCCCAGCATCCCGAGCTCGGTCTCCTCCGTTTTCCGGTTGGCCGCCGCGTCGCCGCGCGGCTCGCCGTCCTTGAACTCGGTGAACTTCGGTCCGTACATGTGGAACGAGGCCAGCTTGGCGAAGTCCTTCTTGGCGCAGACGGACCAGATCTCGTCCAGCCGCTTCTTCACCTGCGCCTGCGCCTCGGGGTTGGTGTCGGTCGCCAGGTCGCCCTTGGCCAGCGCCCCTGCCGCCGGCACCACCGAAATCGAGAGCGCCATCAGGATCCAGAGAGTCTTCTTCACGTGTGTCTCCCATCCGCCCGTTCGTCGGGCCGAGGACGAACGTAAGCCCGCCTGCGGCCGGCTCCATGACCGAACGTCCAGCACGCTTGCCCGTTCATCCAGGAACGCGGGGTGGCGGCGGCTCAACGCCGACACTGGCCGCTTGACGGGACCGCGCGCTTTGAGAACATCCGCGCCGTGCCTTTTCGTTCGGTGTTCGCCGCGGTCGTCCTGGGGACCGCCCTCGTCGTGGCGGCGCTGCTCATCAACGCGCACCGACCGCGCCGCGAGCGCGACCAACCGTCGCCGACGCTGATCGAGGCGACCGGCAAGTGCGCCGAATGCCACCGCCACGCAGCAGTACTGCGATCGTCCACGAGTACGAGATGAGCCGTCACGCGCCAAGGGGCGTGACACTGCCTCGACTGCCACCAGCCCGGCCGAGGGCGCAGCACGACGAAGGACCATCACGGCTTCACGATCGCCACACGGCTGACGGCGGGCAACTGCGACAGCTGTCACGCGGGCGAGTACCAGCAGTTCCTGCGCAGCCGGCACGCCGCCGCGTCGTGGGCGGCCGTCTACGGCGAGCAAGGACTTCACGCCGGAGCAGGTCGCGTTCGGCGAGCGGTATCCACCCGGGTGGCGTCAAGCGGCCGCCGCATCCGACTCGTTGCGCTCGAGGGACCGGCGGCGACGGCGAGCGGCTGCGACGCAGCTGCCACGCGTCGGCAAGCCGAACGCCGACGGCATCGTTCGGCACCTGCACCGCCTGCCACACGCGCCACACCACCTCGGTCGAGCTCGCGCGCCTGCCGACGACCTGCGGCCAGTGCCACATGGGCCCCGACCACTCGCAAATCGAGATCTACGAGGAGTCGAAGCACGGGGTCATGTTCGCCGCGCAGCGAGCGGCTGCTGAACCTCGACGCGCCGACCGAAGCACGCTGACGACGCGCGACATGTTCGTCCCGACCTGCGCGACGTGCCACATGAGCGGACTCAACGGCGCAGAAGGTCACGCACGACCCGTCCGAGCGGCTGTCTAGTACCTCTTCGCGCGCGATCACCAGCCAAGCGGCCGAACTACGAGCGCGCGCAGGCGGCGATGAAGGACATCTGCACTCAGTGCCACACGCGCCGCTCGTGCTCGACGCGTCTACACGGAGGCCGAGAAGGTGGTCGTGCACGCGACCAACGAAAGGTGCAGGCGGCGTCGGACGTGATGGACGGCGCTGCGCAAGGACGGCGTGCTCGACGGAGCGCCGTTCGACGACGCCGATCGACTTCCGTACTTCGACCTGTGGCACTACTACGGCCGCACCGTCGAAGCACGGCGCCTTCATGGGCGGCGCCGACTTCGTGCAGTGGCACGGCAACTACGAGATCCTGCGCTTGCGGCGTCACGATCGACGAGGCCGCGGCCGCGCTGCGCGCCAAGCACGCCGCGAAATGACGGCCGCGCCTCGGTTGGTCCGGCTGACGCCCGAGCGGTGCTGCCGAGTGGTTCGTCGTCGCGAACCTGGCGTTCCTCGGCGTCGACATCGCGCTCGCGCACGCCGAGAACGCGTTCGCGCGTCGCGCCGAGTGGACGCCGCTCGGTTTCTCCGCGCTGGCCACGCTGCTCCTCGTCCCGATGGCTGCCGGCACGGTGGGCGCGCGCTGGCGCATGCGTGGAGCGCGCCGTCGGTGCGACGGCGATCGCGGTCGGTGTGCTGGGGATGGTCTTCCACCTGGAGAGCGGCTTCTTCCAGCAGCGCACGCTGCACGAGTCTCGTCTACTCGGCGCCGTTCATCGCGCCGCTCGCCTACGTCGGCGTCGGGCTGCTTGCTGCTCTTGCTACGCCTGGAGACGGCCGGGATCGTCCCGAGATGGGCGGTGGCTGCTGTTGCTGGCGCTCGGCGGGTTCGCGGGCAACCTCGGCCTGTCGCTGCTCGACCACGCGCAAAACGGCTTCTTCCGGTGGACCGAGTGGATCCCGGTCGTCGCGGCGGCGTTCGGCACGAGCTTTCTCTTCGTCGTCTGGCTGCGCCCGATCCGGCGCTCGTTCGGCTCTGCGGGGGCGTCCTCGCCGTCGAAGCCGTCGTCGGGTTGCTGGGGTTCGTCCTTCACGCCAGCGCCGACTTCCATCGTCCCGCCAAGCGCGTGATCGACCGGTTCATCTTCGGCGCGCCGGCCTTCGCGCCTTTGCTGTTCGCCGACCTGGCCGCGCTCGGTGCCGTTGCCCTCTGGGCGACGGTCCGCGCGCGGCGCTAGGCGGTGGTGGGGACGTGCCGACGGCTACGCCGTCGTGGGGACGTGCCGAGGGCTACGCCGTCGTGGGGACATGATTGAGGGCGCCGGTGACGGTCTTGCCGCCGGCGGAGGCGATCCAGTCGGGCATCTGGACGCTGTCCGGGATGCCGAGCCCCGAGCCGAGCGTCTTGGCCGCCGCGACCATCGTCTGCGCCGCCGGGATGTCGCCCGAGGCGCTCGCCGCGCCCGTCGCCGAGTCGATGCCGCTCGCCGCGTAGCCGCCGTCGTTGCTCGAGTCGGCCGTCACGCCGCCGATCACCGACGACTTGAAGTTCTTCCCGACCATCACCGAGACGTTGTGGTTCCCCCAGTGATCGCGTCCCGTCCGCGACGTCACCTTGGAGATGCCGGCCAGGTTGCGCCCGAACACGTTCCAGAACGCGAACGTCACGTTGTCGAGCAATCCGAGGCTGGCCAGCACGCCGTTCGTCGTGTCGGGCATCAGGAGCTTGTTCATCGCGGTGACGCCGCTGACGTGCTGGTCCGACTCCGCCTGCAGGTTGCTGTCCGAGTGGTTGTCGCCGCCCATCGAGATGTGCACCGTCACCACCGGCGTCACCTTCGCCGCGATGAGCGCGCCCGCCGCCCACAGCTGCCCGTTGGTGTCGTTCGCCGTGATGTTCCCCAGCGTCGTCGCCAGCTGGCTGGCCAGCCCTCTCACCTGCGTCTGCGACGTCGCCAGCGCGTCCAGGAACTGCGCCTGCACGCTCCCCGACGGGTACTCGCTCTTGATCAGCGAGTTCAGGCTGTCGAGGTCCATGTCCCGCTGCGTCTGCAGCGTCACCAGCGGATCGTTCTTCGTCCCCGTCAGCAGCGTCTTGAGCTGCATCGGTGTGATCGACGGCAGCGTCCGCCCCGAGAAGCTCACCAGCTCGCCCGCGTTCCCGCCCGCCCCCACCGCGATCGGCGCCGTCTGCACCGTGCCGAAGCAGGCCGCCAGGTGCTTGGCGAACGCCGAGACCATCATCTCGCCGCCCGAGGTGTTCCCCATCATCTTCATGACCTTCGGCTGGTCGCCGTGCACGACCGTGCCGGTCAGGTAGTGAAAGAACGACGTCCGCGCCAGCACCGATGACGACAGGCAACCCCGCGCTGCCCGCCGTCGTCGTCACCGATGGATCGGCCCACGGCAGGGCCGCGCCCAGCGACTGCCCGCCGACCGTTACCTTCTGCTCCGACATCTCGTCGGCCGTCGGGTGGACGAGGTTCGTGTTCTCGTACGTCCCGGGGCAGTTGCAGTTCACCGGGTCGCCGTTGCTCGACGTGCTCAGAATCAAGTACTGGTTGTTGTTCTGCGCGTTCAACATGCAGGTCAGATCCTGCGCGGTCGCCCGGCGCGGGTTCAGCAGGAACCAGGGCGGCAGCCCCGTGGCCAGCGCCCGCAGGCCGATGTAGCCGCTGCCGAACAGCCCGGCGAGGAGAGTTTCTCGTCGTGTAACTGGCTTGGTCATCGCAGCGCTCCTTTAAAGACCGATTCCGAGGGAGGTGGGGGACTCGCAGGCCAGCACGAACGTCGACCGCACCGAGTTCGTCTGGGCGCTGCCGCCGCCCGACGTCTTGACCTTGGCCGCCGCAGCGCAGTGGGTCTCGAGGATGCTGATCGCCTGGGCGTGGGCCGGATCGCTGGGGTTCACCCCCATCACCTGCTCCGTGAACTTGGTAAGCAGGCCGTCGCCGTTCGCGCAGCTCGTGCTCGAGCTGGTGTACGGCCCGCCGGTCGCGTCGACCACCAGCTTGGCGATGTTCTCGCAGAGCTCCTCGCTCGCGGCGCGGTAGAAGAGGTCGGGGTAGGCGGGCGTGACCGGCGTCGGCGAGCCGCGGCTGAAGGCGTCCGCCGCCACGCTGCCGGCGATGGTCAGCGTGGTGTTCTGCGTCGAGGTCGGCACGGCGGCCTGCAGCGCGCAGATGTCGGCGATTCCCGTGCGGTTCGAGAGCGCCGCGCAGAAGTGCGTTTGCCGCGCGATGCTGACCGGCACCGTCTCGTTGCCCCCCGTGTCGGCGGGGTAGGTCGCGGTGGCGGCCGCCCCGGTCATGAGCGGCGAGGAGAACAGCTCCTTCACCAGCGCGGTGAAGTTGTAATTGCTGCTCACGAAGTCGGCCACGATGCCGCGGAAAACCGGATCGCTCGTGGAGCAGGCGTTCGAGTTCGCCCAGTAGCAGAGGTTCTGCGCCACCGAGACGGCGAACAGCGGAAGCGGCCCGCCCGAGTCGCTCGAGTCCTGATCGGTCGCCTTCAAGAGGAGCGGCCCGAGGTCGGCCATGCTCGTCCCGCTCGAGGGGCTGGCCCAGTTGACGTCGGCGAAGGCGAATCCCGACTGCTGCGGCGCCGCCGGGCGCGGGTTCGGTTGCGAGCCGTTGAAGGGGTTCTTCACGAAGTCGTTGCGGTCGTTGAAGTCGTACTGGTTGCCGAAGAACATCCGCATCGGGTCGAGGCTCTTGTGGCAGCCGTAGCACTCACCCGAGGTCGTCGTGTGCGACGATGCCAGCCCCACCTCACTGAGCGGCGTCAGGTTGTTGTCGGGCGTGAACGATGCCCCCAGGGAGGCGATCAGCGTCTGGTTCATCGTCACGCGGTGCTGGTTGCTGTCGTTGGTGTTCCAGAGCGCGAGAAACGCGGGCGTCGTGTAGAACCCGACCCGCGGCATCGTCAGCTTGATCGTGCTCGCTGTCCGCAGCGTCGGCAGATCGTAGGGTTGCACGTACGAGTCGCTGCTCTGCTTGGGCGCGATCGTCACCCAGCGCCAGTCGGAGACGTCGCTGTCGGTCATGTAGGGCTTCGAGGGGTGCTCCCAGCAGTCCGGCGAGCCGACGAACGGGTAGCGCGGCGTGTAGCCGATGAGCCGCTGGAAGAGCTGTGCGTACCCGCCGGTCGGGCTGAAGTTGCTGCCGCTCGCCGAGGTGCCGAACTGGACGACCGTCTTGGTTCCGCCGACCATGTCGCCGGTCCCCTGACAGGTCGGTGTCAAGAACCCTCGGCCAGACACCGCCGGTTTCTCGTCGTCGAACACCATGTAGTTCGGGCTCTGCGGGTTGAGCGAGTCCGCGAGTGGAATCGTGTTCACGTAGTCCAGCTTCCACTGAAGCTTGGTGTTCGTGTTGGCGCCGCCGCTGAAGTTGTAGGGCTCGTCGTCGGGCATCTCGATCTCGGTGTAGAGACTGAGCAGGCCGGTCGTCATGACGAACCTCTGCGTGGTCAGCACGTCGGAGAAGGGCTCGGTCCCCTCCTTGACCATCTCCCACGCGGTCAGCGCGAAGCTGTCCTGAAGGTTTTGCACCAGCTTGAAATAGACGTCGTCGCCGACCGCCGCTGTCCCCAGCGGGCCGAAGTCGAACCCCCCGTTTTCCAGGAGCTGGGGCTTGAAGTTCTCCGTCGGCGTGAACCCGACCTGCTGGAACATGTTGCGGAAGAACGAGACCATCTTGCCTTCGAACTTCGGCTGATAGGAGGCGCCGGTCGTCCAGCCGATGATCAGCTCCTGCAGCCCGGCCGGCCCCATCGTCTGAACCGTGTTCACCTCGTCGTCGGAGCAGGGCATGCCGACGAGGAGGTCCTTGATCTTCCGGCAGGTGGGCGCGGCCAGCGCGGGCGTGAAGGTGGTCGGCTTCACCGTGACGCCGCCCGCGTCGGCGCTGCTGCCGGCATCCACCGGAATGATGACCGACCCGCCCGCGCCGTTGTTCGAGGAGCCGCCGGAGCCGTTGTTCGAGGAGCCGCCGGAGCCGTTGTTCGAGGAGCCACCGGAGCCGTTGTTCGAGGAGCCGCCGGAGCCAGTGTTGGAGGAGCCGCCGGAGCCGTTGTTGGAGGAGCCACCGGAGCCAGTGTTGGAGGAGCCGCCGGAGCCGTTGTTGGAGGAGCCACCGGAGCCGCTCTTCGCGTCGCCGATCTGGCCGGCGCAGCCGGTCCCCGCGGTCGCCACGAGCAAGAGCGCCATGCCGATTCGCCGGAAATCGTTCGTCAACATGCTCCCTCCAGGGGGGCTCGAGCGCTGCTGCTCGAGAGTGAAAAAAAGGAGGCAGGATGGAAATGAGCGAAATGCCCACGTACACGTGCCTCCCATGCAGTAGCGGTCCGGTCCCGGAAGGGGTCAGCGCATTGTCGTTTGCGCTGTGTTTTGTCAAAGAATCCGGCGGCCGAGCCGAGGCGCCTGCGCCGGCGCGCAACCGGATGCGACGGTCAGCTATCTGGAATCACGGGTGAATTGAGCTCAGGCGGCGGCGTGCCATGTGCCGCCGGGAGGTCCCGGGATCAGAGCAGCACGCCCTTCACTATCCGCATGAGCGCCTCCCGCAGCGGGACATGACCGAGGAGCGCGGGGAGGGCGGGGGCGGCGCAGACCACCAGGATGGCGATGAGCGAATGGCGCCCCACCGGCAGCGGGCGCATGCGGTCGATCGATCCGTAGCTCGTTCCCAGATCGGCGAGCGAAGAGATCGACGGATCGCCCAGCGGCTCGCCGCTGGCACCCCCCAGCCAGCGATCGGCGAACAGCCGGTTGTGGCGGCTGGCGAGCTGGCCGTAGTCGAGCTGACCGCCCTGCTTGCAGAGGAGCAGCTTGCGAAAGAAACAGGCGAGCGGCCCCAGCGTCATCGCGATCGTGATCAGGCTGAACGCGGCCACCTCCATCTTCGCCTCCCGCAGGTCCGAGAGGCCGTGGGAGAGATCCAACATCAGTCGGCCGCCGAGCACGGCGCCGACCGCCAGCTGAAGGCAGAGAAACGCCGTCGTCGCCTGCTCGAGGAAGCCGAGGCCGCCCGCGAGGTCCGGGTGGGTCGGCTCGAGGCGCAGGCCGAGTCGCGAGGTGCGGACGAGAAGCAGCGCCCAGAGGGCCCACCGCCAGAGCCACTGCAAGAACACGACGCGAAAAAGGGGGAGGCTCAGGTAGGCGGTCCACCCGTCGACCACCGCCAGATGAGACGCGCGGCCGTAGAGACCGCCCGCGGCCGAGAGTCCGAAGGCGAGCAAGACGATGACGGCCGTCGCCCGCACAGAGCGATGCAGGCGCTGGGCTTCGGCCACGATGGCTTCGAATCGCGGGACGTCCGCGGTCGTGACGATCCCGCGCGCGGTGAAATGGGCGACGGCGGCGCGCACGCGCACGTCGACGAAGCTCTCTGCCCAGAGCAGCAAGGGGATCGCGATGAGGAAGCGCGTGTCGAGCGGGAAGAGCGGGGCGTGCGGCCGCCCCGCGATCGCCGCGAGCAGCACGGGCGGCAGCCAGCCGACGGCGCAGAGGGCGAGCGCCCGTGGCAGCACGTCGTGGCGGCCCCCCGCCAGCCGCACCGCGCGCTGCAGCTCGAACAGCGGGTCGCCGTCGAGCAACGAGAACCCGCCTCCCCCCGGCGGGCCGCCGGCGCCGACCGGTATGCGTCGTCCCATCAACGCCAACGTGGATCGCCTCCCCGGGACGGACAGCGGCGTCGATGCCTCAACCGGCCTCTCGGATGTGAGGTTGATCCTGAATTGGGACCGCGCGGGTTGACGAACCTCTCCGCGTCGCGCGCGCAACGGATCGTGTGCGCCAGCGCGCAACGTGGGCGTGTCTCGACACGCCTGTGCGGTTTCTGACAGCGGCACGCCGGCGTCTCCCCGACGGGCGCGGAGACCGCGGTGGCACGTCGACTGCACAACGGTTGGCAGCGCGGTTCGTCGCTCACAAAAGGCGACCGCGCACACGCAAGGCGCGTCCACCCGAAGGAGAGATCATGAAGCCGCTCTGGCTCGGTCCCGCAGTGCTCGCGATCGTCCTGGGATCCACCACCGCCGCGACGGCGGCCACCCGCGTCTGCGTCAGCGTCGAGCAGAAGTCCTGGTACCGCGGGGCGGCTGCGCCGCCCCG
This sequence comes from uncultured Pseudomonadota bacterium, assembly GCA_963725905.1. GTDB lineage: Bacteria > Myxococcota_A > Polyangia > Fen-1088 > Fen-1088 > JADGRB01. Next base: position 763,624 of record CAVSAG010000001.1, read on the forward strand.
TGCGCGTGGCGCCTCCCCTCGCGCCGCCCGGCGACGCTGGCGCGTCCGCCGCGCCGCCCGGCGACGCCGGCGTGTCCGCCGCGCCCCGACCCGCGCCGCCACCACAGGCGGCCGCCAAGGCGTCCGCCGCCGCGCACGAGATCGATCCGACGCTCTATCTGAAACGGATGCTCGAGTACGAGATCACGCACGAGCCCGGGTTCGCCGCCGTCGAGGACGGCTGCCAGCAGCGGCTGGTCGTCGAGCTCTATCAGCTCGAGAGCGGCTGGACGGTGTTCGCGCGCTTCGCCGACCGCGAGGAGAAGGTCGATCAGGCGCAGCTCGACGAGTTCGTCGAGCTGGCGCAGCGGATCGCCTTCGCGCTCCTGCGCGATCGCGCAGTCGGCCAGACGATCACGCGCGAGAACGTGCTGCGCTCGGACAGCGAGCGGAATCTGCGCACCGTCGAGGGGAGCGGGCACTTCATCTTCGGCATGGGGACGGAGGTGCGGCTCGCCGAGCTGCCGACGGCGCAGGGGCAGACGCTGCCCGCCGCCAACGAGCTGCGCATCCTGACCCCGGTCAGCGTCGAGGCCGGCTACCGGCGCAAGCTCCATTCCTGGGGGTTCGACGCCTTCGGGCGGGTCGGGCTCGGCACCGAGCAGACCGGGATTCACGACAACGATCTGGGCGGTCACGTCGACTACTCGTTCAGCCTTTCGGCGGGGCTGCACTTCCTGCGCTACCTCGACGCGCCCGGGGATCAACTCGCTCTACTTCGGCGGCGGCGCGGCGTTCGAGCTGGCGTTCTTCGACGCCATCCGCCCGCTCGCGGAGCGGACCGCGACCACCGACCGCGACACGCTGCTGGGCGGCGGTCTCAACGTCGACCTGCTCGTCGGCTACGAGTTCCTGCGCGCGAGCTCCATCCACTTCTTCGGTCAGATCGAGCTCGACGTGCCGACCTACCTGCTCAAGACCGAGAACGACAGCGGCGCCATCGACAGCTACATGCCCGGCGCGCTGGCGCAGATCGGGATCATCTTCTAGCGATGTCTCGGCGGCCGTCGCGGCGGGCGCTCCGGCGCTCGCTCGCGCTCGCGGTCGTCGCTGGCGCTGGCGGCTGTTCCGCGCGCCGCCGCGCGCGCAGCTCCGAACCTGCGTCGAGATCGAGACCGCGCCCGGGCCGACCGGACGCGCTCGTGCGCCTCGTCAGGGACGAGATCGATCGCCACCCCACCCACCGGGCGGTCGACCACCGACTGCCAGGCGCTTCTCTCGGTCGAGCTGCTCGACTTCGGCGCCGACGGCGGCAAGTGGATCACCGGCCGCCTCGGCACGCAGGTGCCGCACCGGGAGCGGGTCGGCGCCGACGGGCTCGCTCCCGCGGTCGAGCGCCTGGTGACGATCCTTCTGCACAACGATCCGCTGGTGCTGCGCGGGCCGGAGTCGACGAGCTGGCTCGTGCGGCAGGAGCGGGCGCTCGCGCTGCGCAGCACGACGCACGTCGGGCTCGAGGTCTACGAGCTGGCGGCGCCGATCGGCGCTTCGCTGACGACGCTCTCCGGCGTCGCGCTCGCGCTGCGCCGGGAGATCGACCAGGTCTCGATCGGCGTCCGGCTGGCCGGCGCCTTCGCCCCGGGCGCCGAGCCGGCGCGCTGCACCTGCGCGCTGCAGTTCGACGCCCAGGTCGAGGCGGCGTTCTACTTCCGGCCGGTCGACTCGGTCTCGCTGTTCGCGAGCGCGCTGGTCGGGCTCGTCTACCAGCGCTTCGAGGGGCCGGCGCCGTTCGACGGCGCGGGCGCGACCGGCGTCGCCACCAGCGACGGGCTGGCGGTCGGCCTGCGCGCGGGGGTGGAGGCGCTGCGCATCTCCGACCTGCGCCTGCTCGCCTTTCTCGAGCTCGAGGCGCCGACGTTCGCCAGCCGCGACCCCGACCACGGCGTCGTCAACCAGTGGGCGCCCAGCGCGGCGCTCGGCATGGGTGTGCTGTTCTGAGCGCAGATGGCGTCCGGACGCACCGACGGCATCGTTCGGTCTAACAGGACGTCGGTGAGGCAGGGAGGCCGGTTACGGCTGCGGGACCGGGCTGCAGTACTTGAGCAAGCCGGCGTCGCCTGTGCCGGGTACGTCCGTGCACGTTGCCGTGCTCGGATTGGGGCAATCGAGAGGCAGTCCCGCAGGCGAGGTAGGTCCCGATTGGCCGTTGCCCGGGCACATGACGGACGACAAGCAGGCGATGCTGAACGTGGTCTCGTTGAGGCAGCAGACCTGGCCCGCGTCGCAGTCCCCGGGGGTGAGGCAGGTGGGCTGACCCGGCGGCATCTTCACACTGGTCGGCCGCGAAGTCCGCGGGGTCGATGCAGCTCGCGAAGGGGGCGATCTTCGTGAGGCAGCAGACCTGCGTCTTGTCGCAGACCTGGGTGCCGCAGGCGAGGCATCATGTCGCTCCCCGCATCCTGTTGACTCATTGAACGACGTAAAGTCGCACTTGTGAGAGTGGACCCCCCCGCAGCAGCCCGAAAGCGCTCCGGTGAGACCAACCAGCACGACCAGGACACTTAGCCTCAAGCGCGACATTTCGATCATGGTTTCACAAATCTGAGAGACAATCCCTCAACCCCCGCTCAATAAGTGCCGCCTTCTATCGTTTACATGAGCACGAATATTGCCTGACTCGCGTTGGGTACCAAAGCCCGAATCTGGATGAAACCCTCGCACCCAATCAAACGCACAAGTCTCCGAGGCTCGGCGCAGCAAGGATCGAGCCAAGAGAGTTGGAGGCGGCGCCATTCGCGGCGTCGGGCCTCTTGCCGCGCGTTGGCCGCGTCTGTGCTACTGGCGATGACGGGAATCGGCGTCGGTTGTGGAGATGTCTCCTTCGTCCCGTCGCCATTTACTCCTCAGAATGTCGACCTGGTTTACAGCAGCCAAGAGGACATCACTGTGGTGCGCTGGAGGATCTCCTCGACCGTGCCGGCCGATCCCGACCTGCGGTTTCAGATTCTCGGCGTCGAGGGCTTCCACGACATCGACTTTTCACAGTCGCTATATCCCGGCGGCGGGATCGCCTGCACCGATGGTCGGGCTCCTGCTTCCAGTTTGTCCTGCGTGGCCGCTACGGAACCTGGAACAAGGGGCGCCCCGTCCAGGCCGTGCACTCTCTCTACGGCGTCCTACCGGGGGCGATCGCCCAGGAAACGCCGGTCGCCCAGACGCTCACCGTGGCTTCGTTCTTTCACACCGGGAACCAGCAGGTCACCGTCAACATCACCGATCAGGTCGCGGCCCCCACGAACCGCCCTACCTCTATCCGCGCAGCTACGACCACAGCGATGTGGCCGACGAACGGGCTCTGCGTGTCCGATTCCGCACCCGACGGTGTCAGCTTCTTGCCGCTCGATCCGCACCACCGACGGGTTCGCCCCCGATTCGCCGCTCACCGACAGCGGCATCTACTGCGTCGCCGTGCGCCCGGTCCCGACTGACGCGCGGGGCGGCGGCGGTGGCGCAGACGCGCATCGCGACGCGGCCCGAGGTGGTCACCCTGCACCAGACCTTCGCGCCGCCGGTCGAGCAGTCGCCGGTCATCTACCAGATCGTCTTCGATCTCGAGATTCCGATCGCCGATCGCTGCACGTCGGCGCTCCAGACAATCGAGACGCTGGTCGACAAGTACATGAACAAGGGCAACGCCACGGTGCCGGTGACGAAGCTGCCGACCATGAACCTGGCGGTCGATCCGAACGGGACCGACGGCTCGGCCAACTGCAAGCAGCAGAACGGACCGACGCTGCCGGCGAGCGACATGGCCGATGCGGTCATGCAGGAGGTGACCAGCTATCCCGAGCAGTACCAGCAGTTTCAGTTCTTCTTTTTCGACAACCTCGACGCGCCGCTGTCGGCGGCGCTCACCGATTCGCTCTCCACGTTCTTCCAGCGCGCTGCAGACGCCGCCCACCGGGTACAAGCTGCGCATGGTCTCTTGGCTGTTCAACCCGGAGCTGGCTGGCCGACAACTCCCCGACCCCGACCTGGACGATGACCCAGCCGCCCTGGCAGTCGGTCGACGATCCCAGCTTCGAGATGACGCTCGCCATGTACGTCATGCAGAACCTCCCGTACGAGAGCCAGACGCACGATCCGTCGACACCGGTGGCGCTGCTCTCGCCCGACGACGCTATGGCCGACGACGGCGATCAAATCAAGATCTGCTACTCGGCGCCGGCGGTGATACCGATCGACGTGACCTCGGGCACCGAGTTCTTCGGCCCGAGCTGGGCCGTGAAGGCCTCCGACCCGCCGGGCTACCTGGTCGATCTTCACCCGAACGCCTCGGCGTCCTACGGCTCGTTCGTTCAGGACGGCGCGACGGTCGACTACCAGATCTGCAGCCGCTACTGCGACAATCACCCGTACGTGTCGACGGCAGGTCCGGGGCAGTCGTCCTGGTCGGCCAGCTACGCTTGCGCGGGGACGACCGACTGATGCGGCCCTCCCACGCCTCGTGCCGGTGGTCGCGCTCGCGCTCGCGGGCTCGCCGGCGTCTGCCGCGGAGGCGCCGCCGGCCGCCGCCACGCCGGCCCCGGCCGCCGCCACCGTCGCCCTTCCTGGCGGCGCGCCCGCGACCGCGGTCGTCACACCGGCTACCGGGGCGGCGGCGAAGCGGCCTCTCATTCACGAAGCGGCGCCCCGGCCCGAGGCCGCCGTGCGGGTCCAGCAGCGGTTCGCGGTGAAGGCGAACCTGGTCCAGGTCTTCGCCGGCGTCGAGTATCTCTCGCGCGGCGATTTCTACAACAGCCCCGGCCTGCGCGTCGGCGGCGCCTACTACCTGCTCGAGTCGCTCGGCCTCGAGCTGCAGCTCTCCCACTTCTGGAGCTCGCTCGACGCGACGGCCCAGCAGGTGAAGATGACGAACGGGACGCTCCCCGACAGCCACGCGCCGGGCTGGCTGGCGGTCGCCGGCGCGCGCTACTCGATCGGCTACGGCAAGCTGATGGTCGGCGGCCTCGGCGGCGTCATCCACTTCGAGCCGCAGGCGTTCGTTCATGGCGGCGTGCACGACAACGATGGCGAGGTCGGCCCGTCGGCCGACTTCGGGCTCGGATTCCTGGTCTACTTGATGCCGCGGGTGTTCGTCCGCGCCGACGTCGCGGTGACGCTCGACTGGGAGACGCGCTCGGGGCAGACGGACACGGTCTGGGGGACGCTGCCGGCGCTCAGCCTGGGGGGCATGCTGTGAAGCGGGTGAGGCGGGCTGGCCTGGTGGCGCTGTCGGCGCTGCTGGGAACCGTCGTCGGAGCTTGCGCCGGTTCGACCGGACGCGTGCCGGCGCCGGCCGGGCCGCGCGTGGGCGCCATGACCTCCGAGCCGCTCGCGCGCGACGAGCTGCTCGCCGACACCGGCGCGGCGATCTGGCGCGGCAATCTGGCGGCCGCCGAGGTGGCGCTCACGGCGCTCGCCGATCGCGAACACGGCCGGGCCGACAGCACGCTCGACTTCTGGTCGGAGCTGCTCGCGCTTCTGCGCTGCGAGCCGCTCGGGCGCGTGCCGCAGGCGGGGCGCGGCGATCCGACGCTCGCTGACCCCTGGGATCGGCTGCGCCGGTTGGTGCAGATCGAGCGGGTCCGGCTCGGTCGCGAGCTCCCCGCGCCGCCCAAGAACGGCCGGCTCATCGCGCGTCTCGACGCCCCGACGGGTGCCCGCGCTGCCAGGGAGGTCACCTGGCCGGTCGAGGGGGAACGCTGGAGCGACGAGACGGCCGTTCCGGTCCTGGTCACCCGCTGCGTCGCCGCCGGGGAGACGGGGTCGGTGCGCACGGGACTGACGCCGGCCGCCGACGCCGAGATGACGCTGGTGGCGGCGACGGCGCGGGCCATGCCCCCCGGTCATCCCGCGACGGCGCCGCTGCTGCTGCAGGCGGGCGTGCTGGAGATGACCCACGGGCGCGCGGTCCCCGCGGTCGCGACGCTCGCCGAGCTCGAGGCGGCGGGCGGCGTCCTCGACGCGCGCGAGCGCACCCAGGCGGTCTTCGCGGCGGCGCTGGCCTCGATCGACGACCCGCCGATCGCCCCCGATGTCGGCGCTCGCGCCGCGGGCGCGCCGCGTTCGCGCTCGACCTGCCGCCCGTCGTGCGTCGCTCGCTGGCGCTCCTCCTCGCCGAGCGGCTCGACGCGGCCAAGCGGAGTGACGACGCGGTGGCGATCCTCGGCCCGCCCCCGCACGGCGACGACGCCATCGGGCGCTACATCGCCTTCCGCCAGGTGGTGGCCCACGCGCGGGCCGGGCGGCGGGCCGAGCTGCTCGCCGAGGCGCGCGAGGCGCTGCACCGTCACGGGCGCGCCGACGTCGACGCCGATCCGGCGCTCGGCGCGGTGATGGACATGGCGCTGCGGACGCTGGAGGCGTCGCCGGTCTCGACCGAGACGGTGGAGGTGCTCGAGGCGCTCGGGCCGCCGCGCGAGCGGCTGGCGCGCGCCGAGACGTTCGCCGAGATGGGCGCTTTCGGCCGGGGCGTACGGCTCGGCGATGGCGACGTTCGCCTGGCTCTACGAGAACGACACCGACGTCCGAGCGCCGCTGCAGCACCTGGCGCGCGAGTGCGTGGCGGCGGCCCGCGCCGGCGCGAAGGCCGAGTTCGCCCGGACCTTCGGCAGCTCGCCGGACAGGAAGAGGAGGCGCGACGCCGCGCCGGGCGGCGGCGCCGTCGGTCGGCGTGGCGGAGGCCAAGGTCACCGGCGAAGGCGGCCGGCAAACCGACCGGCAAGACCAAGGGAAAGTCGGCGGCGAAGAGGCCGGCGGTCGACGACGGGCTCATCGCCTCGGCGGAGGCGGAGGGGCGGCACGCCAAGCAGCGCGCCGCGCGCTCGGTCGACTGGCAGCGCGCGCTGCTGGTGGTGGCGCGCGACGCGCTGCCGGCGCTGGTCGACAACGACGATCAGCCCGACCTCGCGACGCTGGTCGCGACGCTCAAGCGGCACCTCGACGAGGCGGGGCGCGGTCCCGTCGACGAGGAGCTGACCACGCTCTACCGCGCGGCCAGCGCCCACCTCAAGTCGGGGCCGCGCGCCTACGCCGAGACGGTCGGGTCGTCCCGGCGCCCGATCCTGCTCGGCGACATCCTCATCGGGCGCAGCTACGACGTGCGCGCGCCCGCGATCGATTTGACGCCGGCGCTCGAGGAGGCGGGGCCGCTGGTGTTCGTCCCGCGCTCGGCACCGATCCGTCGTCGGCGGCTTGCGGCGCTGGCCGGGGAGCTTCCGCGTCGCCTGGACGGGAGGCGGCTCGTGAGCCGGTGGGTGCTGCTGGTCGCGATTGCCGTCGTGCTGGCGGCCGCCGACGCGCGCGCGCAGTCGCTGGTGGACAAGGCGCCGGAGGACCCCTGCGAGGCGGCGCGCGCCCTCGACATCGACGACACCAGCCCGGCCGCCGAGCACCTGCGCCGGAGCTGCCGCCTCGCAGCACTTCGAGGACCGGCTGACCGCCGAGCGGCGCCAGAAGGTCGCGGTCGAGGAGACAGTCGCGCGAGGCGCGCGTCCAGCAGTGGATCGACGTCGACACAACCGTCGCGGGTGACGCACCCGATCTCGGTCGAGGCGTTCGTCGGGTCGGGGCTCGCCGAGCTACGGTTTCGTCTTCGCCTGGGACTTCGTGCAGCGGGGCGAGGTGAACGCCTGGTTCGGCTGGCGGCCGATCTCCTGCCAGGATCAGTACTCGGGGGCAAGACGTCCGACTGCGGCCGCACCGCCTTCGGGCTGAAAGGACGGTGGTACTTGACCGATTACGACCTCACCCCGTTCGTCGACGACGGGCCTCTCCATCATGACCTCGCCCCTCCAGCTCTACACCTCGTCGCAGCAGTCGAACGGGTCGAACTTCGCCAGCGGCTCGGGAACGGCCAACAGCCTCAGCGCCGGGGCGGGGCTGGAATTCGGCTACCGCGCTTTCCGAATGAGCCTCGAATACGTGTTCGAGTACGCGTTCTACACGGGGGCCAGCCTGGACGACGACGAAGAAGACCCCCAGCACCGATCTGAACAGCGCTCTCGCGGAGCAGCCTGAAGGCCGATCGGAACGGCTATCGATTCACGGTGGGCTATGCGTTCTAGCCGCTTGGCGCTCGCCGGACTCGTCGCCGCCGCGCTGGCGTTCGCGCCGCCCGCACGCGCTGCCGATCCGGCGACGCCTGGCGCGCCGGCGCCCGCCCCGGGCCTGCCCGCGGCGCCCGGCACCTACACCGGGCCAGACGCGCCGGCCCCCGCGCCGGCCCCAGCACGCCGGGCAGCGCGCCCGCCCGCCGACCGGGGCCGAGTCGAGCGCAGGCGGCGCCGAGGCGGGCGCGGCGAACGGCGGCGAGGTCCGGCAACGGAGCGACGCCGAGATTCCGACGCGCAAGCGGCCGTCCTTCGAGACCGACCCGGCGGGACGCGCGGCGAGGCCGGTCGCGTCGTTCTCCGGGACGCCGCCGCCTCGCACGCCCCGAACGCAATCCGAGCCGCCGCCTCCACCGCCCACGCCGGCCTCGCCCAGCCAGGTCGAGGAGCTGGTCCGCCGCTCGAACGACAACATCGATTTCTTCGAGCTGGTCGACGACATGATCGACGAGGTCGCGCGCCGGCTCGCGCTCGAGGATCCGAACCTCCTGTCGCCGATGGCGATCCGGCTGGTACGCGTGTCGGCCAACCTGCGTCCCGAGTTCGCGCACACGCTGGAGGCGCGCCTGACCGCGCGGCTGCTCAACGCGACCGCGCTCAAGGTGAACATCTGTGCCGAGTGCACGGCGCTGCGCTCGCGGGTCGAGAACGGCAACTGGATCCTGACGCTCGGGCACGATCGAATCGGACGAGCTGCGGCGCCTCGGCGAGAAGACCGGGATCAAGACCTTCATGGACCTCGACTTCACCTTCAGCCCCGACCAGAACATCATCTGGATGGAGGCGACGGTGTACCGCGCCTCCGACGGCGGCGTGCTCTGGAGCGACGCTTACCGTTCCGACGGGACGATGACCGCGCTCCTGCGGACCGGGCAGAAGATCCCCACCCGCGCCGAGCGGGCTGCCGAGCTGGAACAGAAGATCTCGGGACGCCCCAGCTACGGCTACGCGGCGTCGCTGGGGATGGCGCAGCTCGGCTACACGGCGCCGACCGGCGACGTCGTCGGCGCCCAGGTGGCGCTGCGGTTTCACGAACGGTTCGGCGAGAACCAGAGCAACCTGTTCGGCATCTCGGCCGGGATCTTCACCACCGGCCCGCCGAGTATCAACAAGCAGCCGCAGGCGCTGAACTCGATCCTGCTCGGCGCCTACTACTCCCACGATCTGTCGGCGCCCAACCTGAACAAGCCGGAGTTCTGGATCTACGGCGAGGCGGGCGGGATGTTCACCGGCAACGAGGGGAACACCTTCTATCTGGAGAGCGGCCTCGATCTGCACCTGAAATTCAGGCTCTCGCTGTCGGCGGGCCTCATGTACGTCTTCCCCACCACGTATTCGGGCTACGATCTGGGGGGGCTGGGTTTCCGGGTACGGGTGGTGCTCAATTGGTAAAAACGATGCTCAAATCTGCTCTGCTCCTCTTCTGGGACGCTGGCGCTCGCCGCGGTTGCGCCGCTCGCCGGCTGTTCGACCGGCGGCGCGGTGCCGGCCGACGTCCACGTCCCGCCGGATCTCCTGCGCGGGTCCCCCTACACGGCGAGCGGCGAAAACGGGCGCAGCCGCTACGTCGTCCGCATGACCGACGGCCAGCGCGACTGGGAGATCCAGCTGCCCGAGATTGCCACCGCTTACGAGGTGAAGGTTCCGCTCTCCGGCAGGCCGTCGTCGCTGTCCGCCGACATGGACTCGGCCACCGCTGCCGATCGCGAGATCATCGCCGACCACGACGCCGCCCTCCGCGCGGGAGGCGAGTCGGCGGCCGGCCCGGACGACGCGGTCGACGAGAACGACAGGCCGCGCGGTGGCAAGGCGCCGCGTCCGGCCGACGGCAAGGGGGCGGCGCGTTCCGGGCCGCTGAAGGTGCAAGGGGGCGCCGGCGCCGAGCAGCCGGCCAAGGCCAGCTACCTGCTGACGCTGGCGAAGGTGAAGGATCTCTATCGCACCCGCCACTACGAGCTGGGGTTGGTGGAGATCGTGAAGCTCGAACAGCAGTACCCCGACGATGAGCACATCCTGTCGATGAAAGGCTCGCTCTACGAGAGGCTCGGCAACAAGAACCTCGCTCGGGAGGCCTGGCAGGAGGCGCTGCGGCTGAACCCCTTCAACCTCGCGGTGCTGGAGGCGCTCCAGCGCCTCGGTAAATAGAGAGAGGACGACGACAAGATGCACATCATCATCGGGCTTGCGGGGTTGTGGGCGACGCTGGTGGCGACCCGCAGCCACATGCCGAACGGCTTCACCGGGTTCTTCCACCCAGCGGCGCTGATTCTTCTCCTGGGCGCGCCACCGTCGATCCTGCTGGTCGGGCACGACGTGCGGGAGATCTGGCGCGGGATCGTCACCCTGGCGCAGGCGCTGCGCTACCACGCCCGCAAGGCGGAGACGCGCATGATCGCCGACCTCTATCGCTTCGGGCGAGAGCTCAAGCAGGGGAAGAGCGTCGAGGCCTCGAAGGTGCTGGCCGAGGCGGAGGACCCGCTCCTGCGCGAGGTGGGGCCGCTCTTGCTGCAGCCGGGCGGAGCGGCGGACGCGCGCGAGACGGTGCTGACGCTCTCCTACGCCCGCCTCGCGCAGGTCAAGGAGGCCGAGGAGGTGTTCCGGTTCCTCGCCCGCACCACGCCGGCCGTCGGCCTCATGGGGACGATCGTCGGGCTGGTCAACATGCTGATCAACCTGAAGAACTTCGAGCAGCTCGGTCCCGCGATGGCGGTGGCGCAGCTGGCGACGTTCTACGGTCTCATTCTCGCCTACGCGATCTGGTCGCCGTTCGCCAAGCGGATCGAGAACTATGGGCGCAACCTGTCGGTGTCGGCGCGCCTGCTCGAGCGTGGGCTCACCAGCATTGCCGAAGGGAGGTCGCTCTATGATCTGCGGCTCTTGGCGGGCTCGGGCAACGGCGGGGCGCCCGCGGCGGAGGCGGCATGATCGGGGGCGGGGGAATGCTCGGCGGCGAGACCAGCGCGTCCAAGACGACGGTCAAGTCGACGCGCTCGCCCGAGGCGAGCGATCTGCTCGCCTACGGCGAGGAGGACGACACCTCCTGGCTCATCCCCTACGTCGACGTGGTGAGCCTCCTCCTGGCGTTCCTGATCCTGGCGCTCGCCATGTCCAAGGTGAACCTGCGCAAGTTCGAGATGGTCTCCGCCGCCATCTCGCACCAGGCGCCGCCGCCATCTCTCGATGTGCTCAAGGAGAAGATCGACTCGGTCATTCAGCAGCAGAATCTGCAAAGCCAGGTGAAGACCGTTCTCGATGACGACGGGCTGCGGATGGAGCTCAAGAGCGCGCTGCTGTTCGACAGCGGTCAGGCGGAGATCACCGCCGCCGGCCACCAGGCGATCGATCGGGTCGGCAAGCTGCTCCCCACGATCGACAATCGCTATCAGATCGCCATCGAAGGGCACACCGACGACGTCCCGATCCACACCGGACGTTTCGATTCGAACTGGGAGCTGTCGAGCGCGCGGGCCATCAACGTGCTCAAGCTCTTCACCGTCATCGGGGTGAGCCCGCAACGTCTTTCCGCACAGGGCTACGCTGACACGCGTCCCACCTCGCCCGTCCAGGGGGACGTGGCGCAGCAGACGCGCGCGCGCAGCGAAAACCGCAGGGTCGTCATCAGGGTCCATTAAAGCTGGGGAGTGGTCGCAATGAAACGCAAGCGCATCATCCAAATGAGAACAGGGGTGGCAATCGCGGCGCTGATGACGCTGCTGTCGGCGACGTCGGCGCGGGCCGAGCGGCGGCCGCCCTTCGGCAACGACGCGCAGCTCCTGGAGACGAACGTGCGCGACGAGGTCCAGCGCCGCATCGCCCCCGTGCTGGAGGAGATGGCGCCCGGGCAGGCCGAGCTCAAGTACATCGACGTGCGGGTCAACCACCCGACCGCGCTGCCAGCGGGAGCCGCGCCCGGCTTCGAGGAGCTGACGCCCGGGACGGAGTTCGTGGCCGAGCGGGTCGAGGTGGCGCTGACGCTCGATTCGAAGCTCCCCGCGCAGTTCCGCAAGGACCTCAAGAACCTGATCAAGAGCAAGCTCGAGATGCTCGACGTCCCCGTCGAGATCACCGAGAGCGTCATCAGTTTCCCGACGCCGCGCGTGCAGCCGCAGCAGCGGGAGATGCCGCCGTACCCCTATCCGCAGCCGCAGCCGCAACCGGCTCCGCGCGCCGAGCCGCAACCGCCGCCCGCGCCCGTTGCGCCGCCCGCCCTTCACGATGAAGCGGGGGCGCGCGGCATTCCGCTCAGCGTCACGATCGCGCTCGCGATCCTGGCGCTGCTCATCGGCGGGGTCGCCTTCGCCCTGCTGAGCGCGCTCGCCGATCGGCGCGCCCGGCGCGCCATCGAGTCGGGGACGGCGCCCGATCGCCGCGGGGAGTCCGCGGGCGGCGCTCCGGGGGCGGCCGCGGCCGACCACCTACCCGAGGTGCGGCGCGCGTTGCGCGAGGACCGCGTGCTCGCCCGCCGCGTGATGGGCGAGCTTCTGCGCGAGAACCAGATCGAAAAAGTGGCGGTGGCGGTCGAGCTCATCGGCCCGAGCATCGTCGAGGACCTGCGCGGCGATCCGGCCTGCGCCTCGGCGCTCCGCGAGGCGGCGGCGCTGCTGGTCGACGGCCGCCCCAACGCGAACACGCGCGAGATCGTCGACCAGCTGCACCGGCGCATCCTCAAGCACCGGATGGTCGGCTCGGAGGATCCGGTCGAGCAGGAGTTCGCCTTTCTCCTCGGGCTGTCGCCGCCGCGTCTGGCGGCGCTGCTCGATCCCGAGCCCCCGACCGTCCGGGCGGCGGCGCTGCGCTACGCGCCGGCGCACCTGCGCGCGGTCTACCTCGAAGGGCGGTCGACCGGCGAGCGCGCGGCGCTGGCCGCGGCGATCGGCTCGCCGAAGTCGCTCTCCAAGGAGCACCTGCTGGACGTGGCGGCGACGATGCGGGCGCGCGCGGTCGAGCAGGCACACATCGACTCGGGGCAGACGGGGGAGATCGATCTCGCCGTCGAGCTGGTCGAAGAGCGTCCGCCCGCCGAGCAGGCCGAGATCCTCGATGCCATGCGGCGGGCCGATCCGGTCAAGGCGCGCGCCGTCGAGTCCGCGCTCATCACCGACGCCTCCTTCGAGCTGGTCTCGGAGGAGGTGCTCGGTGCGGCGGTCTCGGGGATCCCGACCGAGGTGCTGGCCCGCTTCCTGCGGGCGGCCGCGCCGGAGATCGCCAGCCGCACGCTGGCGGTGCTCCCCCGAACCGTCGCGGCGGCGCTGTCGGAGGACCTCTCGCTCGCCGTCTCCTCGACGCCGCGCCAGCTCGGGGACGCGCGGCGGGCGGCGTTCGGAGCGCTCCGTCAGGCGCTGCGCGCGCGCGGGCTCGGCGCGCCGCAGGGCGCGGGGATCGCGGAATCGTCGTCCGGCAAGGAAACCAGCAAAGATAAAGGAAGGGTGGTGGCGTTATGAAAAATCGCCTGGTCGTTCTCGCTCTCGTCTCCGTCTCGATCGCGGCCGTCGCGGCCGGCTGCACGATCGTCACGCCGCCCGGCAAGGACGGCGGAATGCCCAAGCCCAAGCCGGTCCCGGTATTCATCCCGGTCCGCCCCGATGCCCTGATGCAGCCGCCACCGCTGCAGGCGAGCGTGCTCTTCGTGGCCAACCTCGAGCGCTCGTCGGCGAACCTGTCCGACCAGTACGCCTCGCTCATCACCGAGTTCCTGGGGGATCTGCCGGGCAGCCTGGCGGTGGTGAACATGGGGCTCATCGCCACCTACGGCGACCAGTTCGGGCCGCGCCTCTTGCTCGGGCGCTCGGCCGCGAACCAGCAGTCGCCGTCGTCACTGGCGCTGCTCGCCCTGCTGGCCCAGGAGGCCGACGCGGGGATCAAGGACTACAACAGCCTGCTCCCCTTGATCGGCGGCACGCTGGGGAACATCGACGACGCCGATCTGCGGCCGGCGTTGCAGCTCCTGGCCGCCTCGGGGAACTTCGATGGCGACGGGGTCACCTGCGAGGCCCAGAACCTGATCGCGTTCGGCGAAGGGCTCAATTCCTTCTCGCTGCCGCCGGAGCTGGGGGGGATCGACCGCAGCGCGTTCTTCGATTCGCCGCACGATCTGTTCATCGTCGTCTACCTGCAGCCGCTGCCGCGACGCTGCCAGCTGCCGAGCGACGCCTGTAACGTCAACGGCCGCTCGCCGAGCGACATCTTCCTCGACACCGACGGCTACGGCGGCGCGAGCTGGCTCGCCTTCAGCGGCGGCAGCATCTCGCCGGCCAAGGTGGTCCAGGTGGCGATCGCCACCAGTGAAGGGGAGAGCGGGAGCGCGTTCGAGACCCGCTGCGCGGCGGTCCCCGGGTTCCCGCAGAACGACTTCGACGTGATCGGCCCGTCGCCGAACGCCTACTTCACGCCGCTCATGGCGGCGCTCAACGCCGCCTACCCCGGCACCGGACAGAGCGGCGACTTCTGTACCCTCATCGGACAGAAGGGCGACAGCACGATGCGGTCTCTCGCCACCAGCGTCGCGGCCCTCGCCACCCACTGATCGCGGCCGGCCACCACCATGCCGCCCTTCGAGCGATCTGCCGGCCTGGTTGCGCGCCAGCGGCGTGTCCGGCCGGCGCCGCGACGACCAGCGCCGGCCGGGGCTGCTGGCCGCGCTGGCGATCCTGCTCTTCGCGGCGGGCGGCGGCGCCGGCTACGGGCTGGCGCTGCGCCGGATCGTCCCCCCCGCGCCGGTGGCGCCGCCGGTCTGCGCGCCGGCGGTCGCCTGCATCACGCCACCGTCGAGCGGCGGCGGCGGCGCGACCGGCGCGGCGCACGCGCGGCACGCCAAGGCGGCCCGGGCCGCCGCCGCGCTGATTCCGCTGCCGGCGGGCAAACCGCTCGAGGAGGGGGAGCGAACGAAGGCGCTGCGCGACTTCGCGTCCAAGCGGGCGCCCGAGCTGCGCGACTGCCTCGACGATCCCGACCACGGCCCGCCTCAGGAGCTGGGGGCGGCGTTCGAGATCGACGCCAACGGTTCCGTCGAGGTGGTGCAGATCCTGGGCGCCGACGGGGCGCCGCGGGAGGTGCGCCACTGCTACAGCAGCCACCTCAAGAAGTGGCGCTTTCCCAAAGAGCTGCTGCGGGGCGAGGAGAAGCTGCTCGTGAACTTCGTGCTCTAGGCCCGAGACCGGCCGTCAGAGACTGCCCCTCCTCAGAGGCTGCCGAAGGCGGCGCCATCGCGCGATTCGCAACGCGGCCCGTAGCTACCGCCTTCCGGGAGCTCGACGAGATACGGTTCCCAGACGCCACCGGCGTCGCGGCAAGATCTTTCGCGCGTGCACTCGGTCGCGGAGATCGAATTTGCATCGGGGCGGCCGCAGATGCAGGGGTCGGGGTTCTGCGAGGGGCAGCCGCCATCGCGCGCGCCGCCGCCGGCGCCCGCGGTGGCGCCGCCGTCGCGGTTGCCGCCGCCACCGCCGCCGCTCCCTCGACCGCCCGCGCCAGCCGTGCCTGCTGCGCTGGCACCGGCCCCTCCCGGGCTCGTGCCGGCCGCGCCTCCTGCGCTCGTGCCGGCCGCCCCACCTGCGCCCGCGCCGCCGCCGCCCGCCGATGATCGACCGGCGGCGCCCGCGCTTCCGCCGGGATGGTCGACCGCGGCGTCGGCCTTCGCGCCGCCGCCCGACGCACCGCCGCAACCGATCACCGCTGCGGCCGTCAGCCCGCCAGCAAGGACGATAGAAAGAGTTTTCCTGGTCACACGTGCATTCCTATTCGAAAGTTTGGTCCTTCTCATATGACCGCGGACACTTAAAAACGGGACAAATCAGGCGCGGGGTTCCGGAAATGTTTCTGTTAGGATGGGCGGCGATCTCGATTGCCGCCGGCAGCTTAACCCCCAGCGCTCCGACGACAAAATTCGCGACCAAGCTCCGAGGACAAACGATTTGATGGCGGGACGGAAAAGAACGCGTGGGGCAGCGGTGGTGGTTGCTCTCTCCTTCCTGGTGCTGACGGGCGCCGCGGTGGTCGTCGTCGCGCGCGCCGAGGCGGGACGGGCGATCGAGCGGCGTTCCGACGACGCACGCGCCGCCAGCCTGCGCGCCGCGGACGCGATACAGACACTGCTCGGGACCCTCGACGCTCAGGTCCAGAACGGCACCGCCAACCCACGGCTGATGGCGGCGCTGGACGCCAGGGTCGACGCGACGACGCTGGGCGATCTGTTGCTGAACGAGCCCTGGTGGGAGTCGTTCCGGCGCGCGGTCGACGGGTTTGGTCTTTATGGCGCCGACGCCCAGCCGATCGTCGCCTCTCGCCTGCCGGTCGGCTTCGACGCGCGCACGATCGTTCGCGAGGCGCGCCAGACAGGTCTGGCGCGCGCGTCGCTGGTGGTCGCGGGCGCGGACGTGCTGCTGGTCGCCGCGGCGCCCGTCGCGCTGGCGGGCCGGTCGACCGAGCCGGCGCTGGTGGCGGTGCGCGCTCTCGACGCCGGCCTGCTCGACGGCGCCGCGAACCGGGCGAGCGCCGCGCTGGCTATCTCCGACGGGCACCAGCTGCTGGTGACGTCCACTGCCGGTCCCGGGACCGGCGCCGTGACCGCGACCGGTGCGGCGGCGCTGGCGGCCGCGCTGGCGCTTCCCGTTTCGGGGTGGCGGCCTCGGGTGGGTACGTCGTCGCGGCGCGCGCGCTGACCGGCGATTTGACCATCCTGGCGGCCGTACCGGCCCCGGCCGGTGGCCTCGGCCTGACGCAGCTTCCGAGCGGCGGCATCGGGATTCTGATCGTGGGGGTGATGCTGTCGCTGGGGAGCTTCACGGCGCTGTCGGCGCGGCGCGGGCCGCGACGAAAAGCGCTGCGCGACACGCGCACCGACGGCCCGGCGCACGTCGGCCGCTACACGCTGGTCTCGCGGATCGGCGAGGGGGGAATGGCCGAGATTACTCGGCGGTCACGACCGGCGTCGGCGCCTTCCGCCGGCCGGTGGTGATCAAGCGGCTCAAGCCGGAGCTGGCCGCCGATCCGGCGGCGGTCGCGCAGTTCCGAGACGAGGCCAACCTGTTGGCCGCCTTCAACCACCCGAACATCGTGGCGGTCCACGACTTCGGGCAGTGGGATAACCGCTTCTTCCTGGCCGAGGAGTACGTCGCCGGGCGAAACCTCGGGCAGATCATCGATCAATGCTTCCGGCGCGATCGCCGCCCTCCGGCGCCGGAGCTCATCGCGTACGTCGCGCGCGAGGTCCTGAAGGCGCTCGACTACGCCCACAAGCTGGAGACCAGCGAGGGGCGCCCGCTCAGGATCGTCCACCGCGACATCTCGCCCGAGAACGTTGTCATCACCGCGCAGGGTGAGGTGAAGCTGCTCGACTTCGGCATCGTGAAGGCGGCCGAGGGACGGGTCACCAAGACGGAGATCGGGATGGTCAAGGGAAACGTCACCTTCATGGCCCCCGAGCAGGCGCGCGGGATGGAGGTCGACGGGCGCGCCGATCTCTACTCGCTGGCGCTGGTGCTGTATTACTGCTGCGCCGGCCGCCCGCTCTACACGGCCGACGGGGTCTACGAGCGGCTCATGGAGGCGGCGACCGGCCCCGGCCCGGCGGCGCGGGAGCAGATCCAGCGGCTGCCCAAGCCCTTCGGGGCGGTGATCCAGCGGGCCACCGATCCCGATCTCGGCCGGCGCTACCCCTCGGCGCGCGAGATGGCGGCCGATCTCAAGAACTGGGCGCTCCACGGGGCGACGCCGACGGCGCTGCTGGTCAACGAGCTCTACGGCGAGGAGCTCAAGGAAGAGGCGCGCCGCCTCGCCACCTGCCCGGCGGTCGACGCCTCGCAGGAGCTGGTGAGCTACTCGTCGAGCGATCGCGGCTAGAGCGTCGCGCTCCAGCCGCCGTCGCCGGCGCAGCTGAGCGCCAGGAACACGCTGACAGTCTCCGCCTGGAGCAGCGAGAACGGAATGGTCGACGACGTGGCGCAGGCGGAGCTCCCTGCCGTCGCCGATGCCTCGAGCACATAGGGCCCCCCGGCGGGGATCTCGGTGAGGTCGATCCTCACCTGCTGGCGCGGTTGTCCCAGCTCCAACGTCAGCACCCTTGCCGTCGCCCTGTCCGCGGTGGTGAGCTTGACGGTGACCGACCCGATTGGCGCCACCTGACCGGTCGCCGTGTCGATCGGCAGGCTCACGCTGAGCGCTATTTCCCCTGTCTCACTGCCTCCGTCGGCCGCGCTGCCGGGGGCGATCACGATGACGTTCTCCGTCGCGGCGTCGATTCCCGAGGGCGTGGGGGCGGGGGCGTCGACGGTCCCAGCGTCCGAGCTTTCCGGGCCGGCCGAGGCGCGGGTGGCCAGCGCCGGGAGATCATCGCGCCAGCACGCGGCGACACCGACCAGACAAGCCAGCGCGAGCAGCATGAGCTGCGGGTGCTGAACCACGCGCCCCGCTGGACGCCTTCGCATTGCGGAGGCGACTGTAGGCGCGGACGCCGGGTGGCGCCATGCCAGTTCTGAAACGGATTGGTGAGAATGTCGTCCCGGTTGAGGCGCGGGCGGTTCGGGGGCGAGCGCATCGCCCCGGCAGATTTTTGCCCGGCTGGATGCCCGGCCACCGGTCAGGCTTTGAGGGTGCGGGTTGCGGCCTTGGCTCTTACGTTTCTCGCTGCGGTTTCGGTCGCTCGGCCGGCGCGCGCCTGCGGCGTCTCGACGGCCGATGGCCTCTCGGCCTGCAGTCTCGCCGAGCACGAGGAGGAGACGCGCCCGCGCTGGCGGACCGGCGCCGCGGGGCTCTACACCTCGACGACCATCGACTTCGGCGGCGGCCTGCACAGCGACGAGACGCGCGGATCGATCGTCGCCTCGCTGGCGTACCAGCCGACCAACCGTCTCACCGTGCAGCTGGCGGCGGGCAGCACCGTGGGCGGACATCTGGACACGCCCGCGGGCGTCTACGAGTTTTCGCCCGGGCCGACGGGAGCGGCGGGCGTCTCGTATCGGCTGGTCTCCGGGGTGAAGCCGTTCGTCATAGTGACGGCCAACCTCTCGTTCTCGGCGGCCTCGACGCAGCTCTCCGGCGAGACGGGCGAGAAGGTGAGCTACGACGCCTTCGATCTGCGGGGCGGCGCGCTGGTCGGGACGACGCTGGCGGGCGTGCTCAGCCCCTACGCGGTCGTGCGCGCGTTCGGCGGGCCAATCTACTGGCAGTACCAGGGGCAGAGCGTCACCGGGACCGACGCGCACCACTACCAGGTCGGGGCCGGTCTGACGCTGGTCCTCGCCCGGCGGGTTGATCTCTTCGCCGAGGGGGTGCCGCTCGGCGAGCGCTCGCTCGCCGCGGGCGGCGCTATCGCGTTCTGACGCCGAGGCGCGGGCCTCACGCGGAGTCGTGGGTACCGAGTCGTCGCTCGAGGCCCCGGGCGAGGCGCGTGAAGGGATATCCGAGCGCGAAGTAGAGCCCTGCGCAGAGCGCGCCCGGGACGATCCAGCCGCGGTTGTCGACCGCGGTGATCGTCATCCGCTTGGTCAGCTCGACGACCGTGAGGACCGAGACGAGCGAGCTGTCCTTGAGCAGCGAGATGAAATCGTTGGTCGCGCCGGGGACCGCCAGGCGGAGGGCCTGCGGCAGGATGATCTCGCGGAAGGCGACCCGCCTCGTGGCGCCGACGGCCAGCGCCGCCTCCCACTGCGCGCGGGGGACCGAGGCGATCGCGGCGCGGTAGATCTCCGACTCGTAGGCGGCGTAGTTCAGGCCGAGTCCGACGATCGCCGCGGTGAAGGGGCCGAGCGGCAGCACGCCGGCCAGGCCGTAGTAGAGGAGATAGAGCTGCAACAGCACCGGGGTGCCGCGCACGATCTCGACGTAGATCGTCGCCGGCAAACGCAGGCGGGAGCGTTCGGTGCGCGCGAGCGCCAGCGCGAGCCCGAGCGGCGCCGCCAGCGCCATCGCCGCCAGCGAGAGCAGCAGCGTGACCAGTGCTCCCTCCAGGAAGAGCCAGAGTTGCCCGCCGGTGAGCGCCCGCGGCGAGGCCGCCGCAGAGGCGATCCCGGTCTGCATCGGGAGGCCGCCCATCGACGCCAACCGCTGCTGACGATCGTCATCGATCTCCCAGCGGCGCAGGGTTCGCCGCCAGGCGCCGGAGGCGATCATCTCGCCGAGCGCGCGGTCGAGCGCCGCGCGCAGATCGTCGTCGTCGGGCCGCAGCGCGATCGCGTAGCGTCCTTCGTCGACGTCGCCGACCGCGACCAGCGCCGGGTGCCGCGGCAGGTAGCGACCGACGATCAGATCGTCGAGCAGGACGGCGTCGGTGCGCCCGTGCTCGAGATCGGTGAGCTGCTCGTCGACCCCTTCGTAGGGGATGGCGATCGCGCCCGATTCGCGCAGCAGATCCCAGGCGAGGGTGCTGGCCAGCGTTCCGACCCGCAGCCCGCGCAGCGACGGGAGATCGCGCACCCGCGCGTCGCCGCGCCGCGCGCAGAGCCGCTCGGCGAAGACGTAGTACGGGCGGGTGAAGCTGACCTGCGCCGCCCGGGATGGCGTCACCTCGATACCGTTGAGCGCGACGTCGAACGTTCCCCTCTCGAGTGACGGGATCAGCGTCGACCAGTCGTTCTGCACCATGCGAGCGCCGACGCCGAGCGACGCCGCCAGCGCGTTTGCCAGATCGACCTCGAAGCCGACGAGGGCGCCGCCGCGCGCCGGATCCTCGTAGGCGTAAGGCTCTCCTCCCTGCTCGTCGGCGCCCCAGAGCAGCGCGCCTCGCGCCGCGATCCGCCCGAGCGCGCCGCCCGCCGGGCGCGGCGCCGGGGCGCATCCGGTCATCGCCAGGACGCCGGCCAAGGCCGCCGCCGCGGCACCGGCGAAGGTAAGGGCCCGCACCCGCCGCGCTTCCGGATTTCGTAACGGGTCGACCAGGCGACGTTACGAGAAATTCTGAGGAGAGGCCACAATTCCCCAACCAAGCCCTGATTCCACGGGAACTGCAGGCTGGCACGAGCGTTGTAAGCGAAGGGCATCGACGATGAGAGATTCCTTCGATCTTCGAGACCTCCGGGTCGGCGACCTGCCGATACGGCCCGTTCCGATCATTCCCGCGCACCTCCCGATGGGGGGCGCCCGCAAGATCGCCGCGCTCAAGCAGGCCGCCCTTTTGTTCGTGGCGCGGGGCGCGCAGCTGGTCGGGATCCTGGATGACCGGGCACTTTCTGCGGCTCCCGACGACGCCCGCGCCGAGGTCTGGATGTCGCCCGTCGCGGGCTGTCTGTCGGCAGCGACGCCGCTCGTGCGGGCGCGCGAGCTGTTCGTTCTGGCGGGGGCCTCAACGCTGCCCGTGGCGGCTGGCGCATTCCTGATCGGCACGGTCGCCCGGGCCGACGTCGAGCGCGCGCTGCGCGAGCGCCGCCGGTCGGTCCGCGCGCCGCTCCCGCAGATTCGCGCGGTCGCCTAGGCGGCGAAGGGGCGGCGAAGGGCGATCGGTCGGTGTTGTACAACATCGTTGCTTTTTCTTTATTCATGTGAATGAGCCGGCGGCGCTGCTAGGCTCGCTTTGCCTCCGGGCGTCCCGACATGGCCTCTCCCATCGATATCCTGTTGGTCGACGACGAGCCCCGAAACCTGGATGCGCTCGTGGCGATTCTGGAGAGCCCGGGCTACCGGCTGCTGCGCGCCGCGGATTCCGATCGCGCCCTGCGCCTCCTCATGGACCACGACGTCGCGGCGATCGTCCTCGATATCAAGATGCCCGAGATGAACGGCATCGAGCTGGCGCGCCTCATCAAGAGCACCCAGCGCTTTCGCGAGACGCCGATCCTGTTTCTCACCGCGTACACGCTCGACGATGAGCGGATCATGGCGGGGTATGACGCGGGCGCGGTCGATTTCCTGGCCAAGCCGCTCAAGCCCCGGGTCCTTCGCCAGAAGGTCGCCGTCTTCGCGGAGCTCTATCGCAAGCGGCGCGAGCTCGCCGACCTGAACGAGAAGCTGGAGGAGCGGGTTCGGGAGCGGACCACCGAGCTCCAACGCTCGGAAGCCGCGTTGCGCGCGGCCTCCCAGCAGAAGGACGAATTCCTGGCCGTCCTCGCGCACGAGCTGCGCAATCCGCTGGTGCCGCTCCGGACCGGTCTCGACTTTCTCCTGCGGCGAGAAGAGCGGGAGGCGCCCGTCTCGCGCGCGCTGGGCGCGATGGACCGGCAGCTCCGCCACATGGTGCGCCTCATCGACGATCTGCTCGACGTCTCGCGGATCACGCGCGGCGCGCTGGAGCTCAAACGAGAGCCCACGGAGATCGGCAGCCTGGTCACCGCGACGGTCGAGGCCGTGCGGCCGATGTTCGAGCGTCGACGCCAGGAGCTGGTGCTCGAGGCGGATGGACGTCAGGAGGGCATCGTCGATTCGACGCGCATCGCGCAGATTCTGACCAACCTGCTCACGAACGCATCGAAGTTCACGCCGGAGCGGGGGCGCGTCACCGTCAAGGTGACCCGCCAGGAGGAGATGGTTCGCATCGCCGTCACCGACACGGGCGTCGGGATTCCCGCCACCGAGCGCGACCGGGTGTTCGGGATGTTCGCCCGGATTCCTCGCCCGGGGGTGGCGAGCCCGGCGGGTCTCGGCATCGGCCTGGCGCTCGCGCGCCGGCTGGCGGAGATGCACGGCGGGACGTTGACGGTCGCCAGCGCCGGGGACGATCAGGGGAGCACCTTCACCCTCTCGCTGCCACTCTCGCCGGCGGGGGTCGTCTCCCTCGTCGACCGGGCACCGCAGGGCAGCGGCGGTCCGGTGCCGTCCCCGCTCCGCATCGTGATCATCGAGGACAACGAGGACGTGGCCGCGTCGCTCAAGGATCTGCTGGAGGACACCGGGCACCGGGTCTGGTCGGCCCAGACCGGATCGGAGGGGGTCAGCCTCGTCGAGGAGGTGCGTCCCAACGTCGTGCTGTGCGACCTCGGCCTGCCGCACATGGGCGGCGTCGAGGTCTGCCAGCGGATTCGCGCGCTGCCGGCGGCCGTGCAGCCGACCATCATCGCCGTGACCGGCTGGGGACGCGAAGAGGATCAGCGACGCACCCGCGAGGCGGGGTTCGACCACCATCTGGTCAAACCGGTCGCGGTCGAGAGCCTCGATCAGGTCCTGCGCACGGTCGCGACCTGAAGCGTCAGCTCTGGTCCGCTGCACTGTTGCGGCGGCGGCGTCCGCGGCCGGCCCGCACGGTCGCCGCGGCCGGCGTCTCGGCGCGGGACTTCTCACAGTTCTCGAGCTCTGTCAGATCCTTCTTCGGAATTATCACGGCGACTGTCTTGTTGTAGCGGGTCAGCTTGATCCGCTCGCCGGCCGCGGTGTCGCGAAGCACGGTGGCGAAGCTCTTGCGGGCCGCGGCAGTCGGAAGTCGCTGGGTCATCTCACCCTCCTGGGGGTACAGCGAGTGCAGAGATCGTGCCCGAGAGGGAAGCGGTCGCGTAGGGCTTTGCCGTACGCGCGGCACCGCTCGGTAGCGCCGGGCGAGACGAACCGGTAACGGATCAGCCGTCCTGCGAGGGGAACCAGACGCCTTCGGCCGACGACTTCGCGATCGCGTCGAGCGGCATCGCTTGACCGGCCGCGCTCCCCAGCCAGCGTTCGGTGGTCGCGCGGATGAGCTGCTGCACCTTGGGCAGCGCCCGCCGGGCGGCCGGGGAGAGCCCCATCCGTTCTCCGATGAAGGAGGGCTCGCAGCCGACGAGGAGGATCGGCGGTCGCTTCCCGCCCAGCGTCCAGACCGCCGTCACCACGGTGTCGATGTTCATGCCGTGCGCTTCGGCGACCTGGTGCGGCGGGCCGCCCGTCTGATCGGTTACGTCCATGAGATAGACGGTCCCCGGGGGGCCGCCGCGGCGGACGGCGTCGACCACCAGCAGGAGATCGGGACGATCGAGCATGGCGTAGGCGAGGTGCAGCGATCGGACCCCGACGTCCGAGACGGCCACGCCCGCCGGCAGCGGATCGCGCGCCAGCCGACGCGCTACCTCGACGCCGAAGCCGTCGTCGCCCAGGAAGGTGTTGCCGAGTCCAACGATCAAGATGCGCGCGCTCATGAGGCCTCCGCTTCCCGGGCGGCGACCCGCGGGTGATCGCGGAGCAAGACCGGCGCCGACAGCAAGAGGTCGTCCCGGTGAGGCTCGCCGGCCAGCACCGGGTAGGTTCCGACGTTCCTGCAGGTGGCGGCGGCCGCCGCCGCCCAGTCGGGCGGCTCGACCAGCGAGACGAAGGCGCCGCCCGATACGGCGAGCAAGAGATGCGCCCCCAGCAGCGAGCCGCGCAGCGCGCGCTCGCGGCTGTCGCCCGGCAACACCCAGGCGGTGACGTTCTCCACGCGCGCTTCGAGACGGACGATCGGCCGCGGCGCTTCGGCGATCGGTTCGACCGAGAGCCGTACCGCGCCGAAGACGGGCCACTTCTGATAGGTCAATGCCCCGGAGAGATCGGTGCCGCCGGTGAGGCGGAAGGTGACGATCCGCTCCCCGCCCGCGGCCAGCGCGGCCAGCGAGAAGTCGACGTCGATCTCGTGCGTCTCGGTCTCCGCGGGATCGGCGGTCGGCGCCTGGCCGGTCAGCGCCTGGCTGTCGCCGGCGGTGTAGCGGCGACGCAGCTGAAGGAAGCGAACCTTCCCCTCGAGACGGGCGGTCGGGGCGGTCGGGGCAATCAGACACTGGGTCTGCTGCCACCAGGGATCGCCGCCGCCGCTTTCGCTCCAGGCGCGCGGCGCGAGCACGCCGAGCTGGCAGCGCAGATTGGCCGACCCGTGCTGCAGGACGGCGTCCGCCAGCGCCGCGGCATCGTCGAATCTCACCGCGCGACTCCCGCCCCCGTCACTGCAGCTCCAGGGTCGCGATCCGCAGCTCGCGGCCGCCCATGACGTCGATCTCCGCGCTGCCGCACGGGCAGGCGTCGGCCGAGGTCTCCATCACCACGTCCCGACCGCAGCACCGGCAGCGCCCGCGCCCGCAGATCTCGTCGATCTCCAGCCGGGCGCCGTCGAGCGCCGTGCCCCGGGCGCACAGCGCAAAGCAAAACTGGATCGTCTCCGGGAGCACGCCGGCGAGCTGCCCGATCTGCAGGCGAAGGCGTCCGACGCGGGCGGGACGGACCTTCGCCTCCACCGCCGCGACCATGCTCTCCATGAGGGCCAGCTCGTGCATCGCGAGGGAAGCTACGCCCTCTCGAAGGACCGTCAATTCGCCGCCG
Organism: uncultured Pseudomonadota bacterium; assembly: GCA_963725905.1. GTDB lineage: Bacteria > Myxococcota_A > Polyangia > Fen-1088 > Fen-1088 > JADGRB01. The sequence continues at coordinate 788,931 of CAVSAG010000001.1, forward strand.
CCGCTTTCGGGATCTGCCCTAGGTGGCGGATCCCCGGCGGCGACGCATGGCCGGGAGCGGCTCGTCGCTACCGATGCTCGCCCATGCCCAGGCCGAACAGCAGGTAGCCGCCCGCGAGGCCCGCCGCGGCGGCCCCGTTCACCTCGGCCTCGAGGCCGTGAATCATCGCGCCCCCCTCGGCGAACGCCCGCACGTGGCTCATCCGCGCCGCGGTCGGCAGGAGGATGCCGACGCGGCCGCCCGCGCTGGCGACCAGCGCGGAGCCCGAGCCCGGGATGGCGTTCGGATCGGTCACGTGGCCGCCCATCCAGCACCACCCGAGCCTGCCCGTCGCGCCCACGTCGACGACCACGCGGCCGAGCGAGAACCGCGGACCGGCGGTCAGGGCCAGCGCGAACAGTCTCGTGCTGACGTCGCCGAACGCGACCGAGGGATCGCCGGTCAGGTATTGCAGATCGAGCGCCGCCTGCCAGCGACGACGTCCGAGCGCCGCCGACGCCGAGGGGCCCCAGAGGAGCATGTTGTTTCCCGGATGCGTCTCGAGCTCGATCGTCCCCGAGAGGGCGAGGGTCGGCAGACGAGACGCCGCGCCGGTGTCTGCGCCCGCCGCGCTGGTCCTGGCCGCGACCGGTGGCGGGGCCGCGCTCGCCGGCGGTGGCGGCGCGTTTTGGGCCAGCGAGTGCACCAGCTCGGCCGCCGCCAGCGCCAGCGCGCGGGGCCGCGCCTCCCGGGGGATGTCGCCCAGGCCGACCCGGCGCGCAGCGCTGGTCCCACGGGCGCCGTCGAGCGCCCGCACGTCGACGGCGGTGGCGTCGGCGTCGCACGTGTCGAGCGCGAGGGCGACCAGAAGTCCTGGGCTGCCGGCGTCATTTCCTGCGGCAGGCGGAGCCAACACGCAGCAGGCCGGGACGTGTCCGGCCAACTCGACCTCCAGCGATCCCAGAAACGCCTCGATCGAGAAGGGGGAGGGGCAGGATGGGATCGAGACGCGGATGGGCGGCGCGTCGGCGGCACGCGCGGAGGGCGCGCCGAACGCGACGGCGGCGACGGCCGCCAACGCCGGAAACGGAATCGGTCGCATGGACGTCTATCGAAGCCGGGACTGTACCAGGCTCAGATAGCGTCCGTCGGGGAACTCGCGCACGTAGGCCGCCGCTGCCGCCCGCGCCGCCGGCCAGTTCTCGGCGCGCGCGTAGGCTTCGACGAGGCGCGCGCGGACGTCCTCGCGCAGGCTGGCCGGCACGCCCAGCGCCAGCGCGCGGTTGAGGGCCACCGCCGCGTCCGCCGGGCGGTGCAAGGCATCCAGCTCGAGGCGGCCCAGTGCCAGCGCCGCCAGCGGCGCCTGCGGATCGCTGGGGAACCGGCGCAGGATCCGCTCCAGCGGCACCACCGCCTGCTCGGCGTGACCCGACAGCCGCGCCACGTCGGCCAGCACGAGCAGATCGGCGACGCCGAGCCGGCGCGTCTCGCGCGCGATCCCTTGTGCCCCCAGCGAGGCGAACGCCTCGTGGTGATGTCCGCCCTGCGCCAGCTCCCGCCAGGCCGACGCACTGCCGGCTCCCGCCGGCTCCGGCTCGGGCCCCGGCGCCGCCGCCGGGACGACCGCCGCTGACGGGGCGAGCGGCGCATCGATTGTTGTCGGCGTCGTCGGCGAGGCCGGCGGTGCGGGCGGTGCCTCGACGACATCGAGCGTGTCGCCCGCGGCCAGCCGGCGGGCGCGGTCGGGGACCCGCTCGCCGCGCACCAGCACCGCGCCGTGCTCGACGGCGACGCGCAGCCGTCCGGGCGCGCGCGCGCAGTCGAACCCCGTCCCCACCACCTCGACGGTGGCGAGGCCGCACTCGATCTGCCAGCGGCGCGGGCCGCCGGGGCGGACCTCGAAGTGCGCGCTGCCGCGCTCGAGCACAGCGACGAACGACGTGCCGCTCGATTCGAGCGGCGCCAGGCGGGCGCCCGCCGCCAGATCGACCACCGACCCGTCGGACATCGACACCACGGCGCCGGCCGCCGGCGCGTCGACGACGGCAAGCGGACGCCCGTCGGCGAAGCGGAGCGGCCCGTGATCGCGACGCGGGACCGCCCACACAGCGACGGCCACCGCCGCCGCCGCCACCGCGGAGGTGATCAGCCAGCCGGCATTACCTCCCGATCGCGCCGATCGCGCGCGCGGACTGCGCGCGTCGATCCCACGCCAGATTCGCGCCAGCGCCTCCTCGCCCGCCGGATCGACGAGGCCGTCCTTGAGCGGATAGCGGAGCCGGCTCATGCGCGCTCCTTTTCTTCCGGTCCGGCCGCGTGGAGATCGACGAGGACGTCCCCGGCGGCGATGCGTCGCTTGGCGGTGGCGAGCGAGCAGCCCGCCATCGACGCGACCTCGGTGAGCTCGAGCCCCTCGACCCGCCGGAGCGTCCAGGCGAGCCGCACCTCCGGTTTCATCGCGCGCAGCTTCCTGTCGACCAGCGCCAGCTCCGCGCGATCGTCGGCCGGAACGCTCGCGTCGGCCAGCGCCTCCAGGGTCGCGTCGTCGGCGCCGCGATCGAGGCCGAGAAACCGCAGCAGACGCAGCTTCCGGAAGCGCCGGCGCACCAGGTTCACCGCGATCTGGCCCAGCCAGCCTCCCACCGCCGCCGGATCGCGCAAGGTCTCCAGCCGCTCGAACGCCGTCAGGAACGTGTCTTGAACGATCTCCTCGGCCTCGACGCGGTTGCCGAGCAGGCGGGTGGTCATGGCCAGGACCGTACCGGCGTGCCGGCGGTAGAGCATCTCCCGCCCCCAGCGGTCGCCGCCCAGAGCCCGCCGGACCAGCTCCTCGTCGCCGAGGGCCTCCGATGGCTTGAGCGGCAGCGACCGACTCACGAGTACGCCCATTCTATCAGTAAGGATTCCCGGGGAGGCCCGAACGGCTCACCGAACAGGCGTTTCGGCGCGGTGAGCCGTTTTGCCCGGCTGGTGGATCTACCCCCCCATGAGACCCTCGCCGACCAACGTTTCCATCGTCGCCATCTTCGCGCTGCTGCTGGTCGCGCTTCTGGCGCTCCCGAGCTGCGGCAATGACTCGGTGAAGGCCGTCACCACGGGCAGTGGGGGCACCGGCGGCGCCGCCGCCGCGGGCGGCCAGGGACAAGGCGGGGCGGGGGCCACCGGCGGCGCGGGTGTGATCTGCACGATTGCGGGGGCGACCTGTACGTCGAACGCCCAGTGTTGCTCACAGTCGTGCGACCCCGTCTCCAAGACCTGCGCGTCGTCGGTCACCACCTGCGGCGGCGCGGGCAGCTCCTGCGGGGTCGCCACCGACTGCTGCAATCTTCAGTGCGACACCACGCGCGGCGTCTGCAGCAGCGCGACCAGCTGCACCGCCGACAACGCGGCCTGCACCGCCTCGGGGGCCTGCTGCAGCGGCACCTGCACCGGCAACAAGTGCGTGCCGCTCAACACCACCTGCCTGACGGCCGGCAACCCCTGCACCTCGACCGACGGTGGTGCGGGCGGCTGCTGCTCAGGCCTCTGCTCGGGTGGCAAGTGCATCCTCGGCGCATCGTTCTGCATCCAGCCCGGTGACGTCTGCGCGCGCGATCTCGACTGCTGCGGCGGCTTCTGCTCGAAGGCGGCCAACGCGACCGAGGGCGTCTGCATGGACGTCACGGCGAGCGGCACGGGGAACTGCACGCACGACGGGGTGCTCTGCAACGGCTGCGGCAGCTGCTGCAGCAAGAACTGCGGCCCCTGGGCGCTGACCGGCGTGAACGTCTGCCAGCCGGGCCTCGGGTGCAAGATCCTCAACAGTCTCTGCACCAGCGACAGCGAGTGCTGCGGCGGCAGCGGAGCCAGCCCCGAGGTCACCTGTACCCCGGCGAGCGGCGGGAACGTCAGCATCGGCGTCTGCTCGCAGAACCACGGCAACCAGGTGCCGGGCGGCATCTGCAAGCTGTCGGGCAACGCGAACGCCTGCTCCAACGCCGAGAGCGACTGCGAGTGCGCCGTCTCGCCCAAGGCGCAGTGCTGCGCCTACGACACGCTCGGCCTGCCGCGCTGCCTCGGCTCCGGGACCTGCGGCGGCGCCGACGGTGGCACCACCGGCATCTTCAACGGAAACGATCCCGCCTGCTGCCGCAAGCCGGGCGACACGTGCAACACCGCCGCCGAGTGCTGCGGCCTCACACCGTGCATCCCCGATTCGACCGGCACGTTGCGCTGCCTCACCACGACACCGAACGACGGCGGCATCGTCTGCGTCCCGAAGGGCGGGACGTGCACCGCGACCGGCGACTGCTGCACCGGTTACGTCTGCAACGTCTCGGGCGGCGGCACGGGGACCTGCGAGCCGCCGCCCACGCCGCCGCCGGCCGACGCGGGCGTCTGCGGGCTTTACGGGCAGGCTTGCAACGCCGGGACCCCCTGCTGCAACAACGTCCAGTGCACCTACTCGCCGACCAACACCGCCTGCGCGGGCCAGCAAGGGTGCACCTGCTACAACCCGATCATGATCGGCGCGGTAACGCCCTGACGGGCGGCCGTCCGATTAGGGTGCGCCGCCGCAGCTCGCGCTCGGCGGCGCGCTGATCCAGGTCTTGCGCTCGATGCCGAGCTCGGCGACCGGCCGGCGAACGGCAGGCGTCGCTGGTGCCGGCGCGCCGCCCGTCGTCGCGCCGGCGCCGACCGGGTACTCGCGGCGCTCCAGGACCAGGGTCCGCGGCGAGGGGCGGGTCCAGGCGAGGACGTAGCGGACGTCGACGTGCGGATCGACGCAGGAGAGCGCCGGGAGTCCGCCGGGCGCCGACTCGACGGCGCAGGCCCCGGGAAAATGGTCGCGCGCGAGCTGGCGGGTCGCCGGCGCGAGGTCGGACGAGACGTTCGCCGCGACGTCCACACCGCCGTCGTCGACGTCGCGGCCGTCGGCGGCGCGGGTCACCGGGCAGGCGGCGAACGACAGCACGACGGCCAGCGGCCGGTGCGCGCAGGCCGCGCCCAGGGACACCAGCGCCACGACAGCAACGGGGAGAGCCGAGCGCACGGCCGCGCATGCTACCCGAGCGGCCGCTGCCGACGAAGCGCGTCTGGAAGCCCACCGGCGGCTTATGATGGCGCGCGAGATGAATCCCGCGATCATCGTTCATGGCGGCGCGGGCGACTGGTCGCCCGAGGATGGAGAGGGCGAGGAGCCGCTCGCGGGGTGCCGCGCCGCCGCGCAGGCGGGGTATGACATCCTCGCGCGCGGCGGCTCCGCGCTCGACGCGGCAGTGGCCGCCGTCGTCGTCCTCGAGGACGATCCGCGCTTCAACGCCGGGACCGGCTCGGCGCTGACCGCTGACGGCGAGGTCGAATGCGACGCCTCGGTAATGTGCGGCGACGGGCGGGCGGGCGCGGTGGGCGCGCTCCGCGACGTGAGGAACCCGATCGAGGTGGCCCGTCTGGTGATGGAGAAAACGCCGCACGTCCTGCTGGTCGCCGCCGGCGCCGCCGCGTTCGCGGTCGAAAATGGGCTCGCGCCGCTCCCCGCGGACGCGCTGGTCACCGACCGGATGCGTGAAAAATGGCGGGCCGCCCTGGCGCGGCGGCAGGTCACCAGCGCGGGCCACTCGGGCGGCACCGTCGGTTGCGTGGCCTGCGACGCCAGCGGGCACGTCGCGGCGGCGACGTCGACCGGCGGGATGATGCTCAAGCGACGCGGACGGGTGGGGGACTCGGCGGTGATCGGCGCCGGCACGTACGCCGACGACGCCGCGGGAGCCGTCTCGTGCACCGGCGTCGGCGAGGCCTTCATCAAGGCGGTCGCCGGCAGGCAAGCCGTCGAGGCGATGCGCGCCGGTCGCACGCCCGTCGAAGCAGCCCGGGAGATCCTGCCGCTCGTCCGCCGCTACAAAGGCGACGGCGGCCTCATCTGTGTCGACGCTCACGGGCGCATCGGCCTCGCGCACGACACCTCGCGGATGGCCCACGCCTGGATCGACGGCGACGGTCGGGCCGGGGGTGGCTTTCGTCGGGGCGGGTGATGCGGTCGCGCCTGGGGCTCTGGTCGGGCGTCGGCCTGGTGGTCGGCAACGTGGTCGGCGTCGGCGTCCTCACCAACACCGGCTACATGGCGGCGCGCCTCGGCCCGGGGGCGATCCTGCTCGCCTGGCTGGTCGGGGGGGTGATGGCGATGTGCGGGGCGCGCAGCTACGCGGAGCTGGCGCGCGCGATCCCGCGCTCCGGGGGCGAGTACCGCTACCTGTCGGATTTGTTGCACCCGTTCGCCGGGACGCTCGCCGGGTGGACCTCGCTGCTGGTGGGGTTTGCCGCGCCGATCGCGCTTTGCGCCGCGACGGCCGGGCCGTTCTTCGCCACGCTGGTCCCCGGCGCGCCCCCGCGTCTGGTCGGCGCGGCGCTGATCGTGCTGGCGACGGCCTCCCAGGCTTTCGATCTCCGCTTTGCGAAAGGGACCCAGGACGCGCTGGCGCTGGTCAAGGCGCTGCTCATCGCCGGCTTTATCGTGGTGGGGCTGGCGCTCGGCAGCCACGCCGCGCCGAGCTGGCGGGCGCCCGAGGCCTCCGCCGGTTTGCCGGTGCGGCCGTTCGCGGTCTCGCTGGTTTACATCGCCTTCGCCTTCTCGGGCTGGAACGCCGTCACCTACGCGGCCGAGGAGTTTCGCGATCCGGCGCGGACGGTGCCCCGCGCGATGTTGCTCGGGACGGCGCTGGTGACGCTGGTCTACCTCGTCGTCAACGCCATCTTCGTCGCCAACCTCACCGGCGAGAATCTCTCCGGCTGGCTGGCGCAGGACACCACGCGCATCACGCTGGCGCACTTGCTGATGCAGAAGCTGGCGGGTTCGGGGGCCGCGCGCCTCACCTCGCTGTTCGTCGTTCTCTCGCTCGCCTCGTCGATCATCTCGATGACGCTGGCCGGCCCGCGGGTGGCGGCGGCGATGGCGGCGGAGGGGTTCTTGCCGCGCGCGTTCGCCGGCGCGGCCGGGCGCCCGCCGGTCTGGTCCGTGCTGCTGCAGAGCGGCCTCGCCCTCGCGCTCCTGGCGACGCACAGCTTCGAGGCGCTGCTCCGCGCGGTCGGCGCGATCCTGACGCTGGTCGCGGCACTGACCGTGGCGACGCTGGCGCGGCTGAGGTTTGGGCGCACGTCGTTTCCCCGCCCGCCCTGGGGCGTGATGGCGGCGGCGCTGGTCTACCTCGCGGGCTCGGGCTGGATGCTGTGGTACACGCTGGCCGACGATCCGCGGACGTTGGTGTGGCTGGCGGCGGTGGTGGGCGCGGCGGCGATCGCCCACGCCACGGCCGCGCGCCAGCGGGCGGCCCGGCGGCGCGCGCCGATCTAGAATGAGCTCCCATGCACGCCGCGGCCCTGCAACGTCACCGGGACAAGCTCCTGGCGCTCAGGGCCGAGATCCTGGCCGCCGGCGACATCGCGCCGGAGTCGGCGCGCGACGATCCCGCGGCGGTCGGGAACGACGAGGACACGCAGCCACTGGCCGAGATGTCGCAGTCGATCGCCTCGTCGCGGAACCGAAACCGCTCCGGCGTGCTCGCGCGCGTGCAAGCGGCGCTGGCCCGGATCGAGCACGACCCGGCGTCGTTCGGCCTGTGCGCCGAGTGCGACGAGGCGATCGCCCCCAAGCGGCTGGAGTTGCTGCCCTACGTCGAGCTCTGCGTGGAGTGCCAGCAACTGCAGGACGGCCCGCGCCGGACGGGCGGCCGTCGGCACCTCAGGGACTTCCGGTAGACAGCCGAAGAACCCTCAGCAGGCGCCCGGAAAATGCCCGGGGCGAGCACTGGTGGGACAAGGTAGGTGTGGCCCGCATGTGAAGCTAAACGTAGGCAACTAACCGCCTTTATGCGTGCGAAATGAACGGATTAACCTCAACGGCAATTGATTTCGTCAATGTCGGGCGATAACGTTATCCCGCTCTAATCGCCTGTCTGCCTCCGTCGTTTGATCGCCCCCAGGAGGTCTGATGTATCGGTCCACTCTCTTCTTAGTCGCGTCCGCAGCACTGGTCTTCGGCGGCTGCGCCGGCCGTGGAAGTGGGGACATCATCACGGGGACCGGAGGGAGCGGCAGCGGGTCCGGGAGCGGTTCGGGCGGCAGTGGCAGCGGCTCGGGCAGCGGCGGCAGCGGCTCGGGTAGCGGCGGCGACAACAGCTCATCCGGCGGCGGTAGCGGGTCGTCGAGCGGCAGCGGGGGCTCGGACTCGACCGGGAGCGGCGGCGCGAACGTCACCGACGGCGGCGTCGTCATCCCGTCGAGCACGCTGGCGGCTGCCGATCCTTGCACCGGCGGCGGCACCCCCGGCCCACGCAAGCTCTGGCGGCTCACCGCGCCCGAGTTCGCGGCCAGCATCCACACGATCTTTGGCGACACCGCCAACGCCGCGCCGGTGGCCACCGTGTTCAGTGATCCGGCCGTGCTGGGGTTCTCCGTCGACGCCAATGCGCTCCTGGTGCAGGACCTGAACGCCTCGCAGCTCGAGGACAACGCGGAGGCGATCGCTGCCTGGGCCGCCTCCGCGGGTAAGCTGTCCCAGTTCGCCACCTGCACGACGATGTCGGGCGCTCCAGCGGCGAGCTGCGCGACCTCGTTCATCCAGGCGTTCGGCAAGGCCGCCTTCCGGACCACGCTCGCCTCCAGCGATCCGCGAATCAGCAGTTACAGCAGCCTGTTCATGGCCGGCAGCTCCAACTCGGACGGGGCGCAGGCGGTCATCTCGGCGATGCTGCAGTCACCGTACTTTCTTTATCGCAGTGAGCTCGGCAAGCAGAGCGGGAACACGTTCAGCCTGACCTCCTACGAGGTGGCCAGCGAGCTCGCCTACACGCTGACGGGAACCAGCCCGGACAGCACGCTCCTCTCGGCGGCCGACTCGGTCAACTCGGGGAGCCTATCGATGTCCTCGATGATCGATCAGCAGGCGATGCGCCTCGTCGCCTCGAGCGCGGCCAGCAACTCGACGGCGGTGATGGGCTTCATGAACGGCTGGCTCGGTTTGCCGCGTCTCTTCACCACCGCGCACGACGCCACCATCTACCAGATCTCGGCGACCGTGCAGAACGAGATGCAGACCGAGTCGCAGGATCTGATCATGGAGGCCTTCAACGGCACCGGGACGTTCGGGTCGGTGCTGACGGCGGACCACTCGTTCCTGAACGCCGACCTGGCCAGCTTCTACGGGATCTCGGGGGTCACCGGGACCACGTTCAAGAGCGTCAAGTACGGCGGGGCCAATACCCGCGATCCGGGCCTCCTGGCGACGGGCACCATCCTGAACGGCTACGCGCGGCCCGACGAGGATTCGCCCACCCAGCGCGGACACATGATCCGCTCGCGCATGCTGTGTCAGGCCATCGACCCGCCGCCGCCGAACCTCAACACGACGTTCATGCCGTCGACGACGGTGGAGACGACGCGCGACCACTTCATCAACGAGCACGAGCAGGGGCAGTGCAAGGACTGCCACAAGAAGATGGACTGGATCGGCTTCGCGTTCGAGAACTACGACGGCTGGGGGCGCTACCGCACCACCGACAACGGCCTGCCGACCGACGACAGCGCCACCATCTACACCGATCCGGAAGGGAACGACGACAACGTGACCGGCCTGTCGGGCTCGGGGAGCCTCCCGGCGTTCCTGGCTGGCAGCGATGACGTGACCCACTGCATGGAGAGGTACTGGACCTACTACGTCTACGGGTCCAGCTCCTGGGCGCAGGACGGCTGCACCTATGACTCGGTCTACAACGAGTCGCAGACGAACGGGCTCGGGCTCAAGAGCGTGCTGATGGCCATCATCCACGCGCCGAACTTCACGACCCGGGTACAAGATCAGTGAAAAAGGCAACTAGGAGAACGACGCAACCAATGCCGAGCCGCAGACAGTTCGTGGGCAGCGTGGGCGCCGGTCTCTTGCTGGCGCCCTTCATCAACATGGGGCTGGCCCGCAAGGCGCAGGCGGGGAGCCGCCAGTCCAAGCGCCTGCTGGTCTTCTGCCGATGGGGACTTACCCGCCGCTGTGGACACCGACGGTCTCGGGCGAGTCGATCACCAAGCTGGAGCGCCATGACCCAGCCGCTGTCGGCGGTGGCCGACAACGTCATCCTGGTCGAGGGGATGCCGAGCGGAAACCCGAACGACGGCCACGGGTCCTCGGACAGCCTGACCGGTCAGGGGTTCGGCTACTACGGCCAGGGGGTAATCAAGATCTCCGTCGATCAGTTCGTGGCCCAGACCGTGGGGATGGGCCGCCAGATCTCCTCGCTGCTCCTCGGCGCCAACTGCAACGAGAACGGCGGCATGTCGCAGTTCTACGGCGGCACGAACGGCGGCAACCTTCCGACGATCGGCTCGCCGCTGTCGGCCTTCAACACGGTGTTCGGGACCGCGCTGCCGACCGGGACCTCGGCCTCGGCGCTGCTGACGCGCCGGCAGAACATCCTCGACACCGTCAGCAGCGAGATCACGAGCCTGGAGAACACGCTGGGCAAAACCGAGAAGGCGAAGCTCGACGCCCACCTGCAGTCGATCACGGAGCTCCAGAACAAGCTCAAGGCCAGCATGTCGGGCAACGTCTGCATGAAGCCGTCGACGCCCGGCGCCGACAGCACCTTCCAGTACATGGGGGACATGGACGCCATGGCGGCGAACCTGATCCACCAGCAGATCATCGTGCAGGCCTTCGCCTGCGACATCACGCGCGTCGCCTGCCTCGAGTACGGCAACGACCAGAAGCTGATGGTCAACGCGCCGTCCAGCTTCACTCTGCCGTACGACGATCAGCACGGCGGTTACATTCACAGCGGCGCATCGTCGAACTACGCCAACCTGGTGAAGTTCGAGGCCTACCTGGCGACCCAGTTCGCCAACCTCATCACCGCTCTCAAGGCGATAAAGGACCCGCTCGACGCGACGGGGCAGTCGACCCTGTTCGACAACACGCTGATGATCTGGGCGCGCGACATGGGCGACGCGCAGAACCACAATCAGCAGTCGATGCGCTTCGTGCTGGCCAGCGGCAGCGCCGGCTACCTCAAGCTCGCCAGCGGCGGCCGCTACGTCAATTCGACCGAGCGGCACGAGCGGATCCTGCTCAACGTCTGCGACGCGTTCGGGATCACCAACTTCAGCAAGTTCGGCGACCCGATGCTGACCGGCTCGAGCAAGACCCCGCTGCCGAACATCGCCGCCTGAGCGCGGGGCGCGCCGCGCGACCTGCCGCGCGCGGCGCCCGCCGTAGGGAGATGTGATCAGCCGCGAATCTTGAGCCGTTCGCGGCTGTCGAAGGAACGCCCAGACGTGCTCACGCGATTGGTCTCAGCGGCTCTGGCAATGGCATTGGTCCTCGGCTGTTCGAGCAAGAACGGGTCGACGGGCACGGGTGGTCAATCGGGCGACGCCGCGGGTGGCAGCGGCGGCGGGGGCGGCAAAGGCGGAGGGATCGCCACCGGCGGTGCGGCCGGCGGCGCGGGGCGGGGGGGCACGGGCGGCACGGGGGGCGCGGGCGGCACGGGGGGCACGGGCGGCACGGGCGGCACGGGGACCGGTGGCGGGGCCGCCGGCACGTCCGCGGGCGACGACTCCGTGCTGGAGCGAAACCACCACCCGTCGCGTGACGGTCAGTACCTGCAGCCCACATTGACCAAGGTGGCGGTCGCCACCCTGGCGATGGAAACCACGTTCGCCGCCACGTTCACCGGCAACACCTGGGCCTCGCCGCTCTATTTGCAGAACGGGCCCGCCGGCAAGGGGGCTTTCTTCACCGTCACCAACGGCAACGACGTCTTCGCGCTCGACGAGACGAGCGGCGCCGTCGTCTGGACCAAGAACATCGGAACGCCGGCCAGCAAGACCGGCCAGAGCTGTGGCGACATCTCGCCCCTCGGCATCATCAGCACGCCGGTGATCGACGAGCAGGCACGCACGATCTACGTGGCGGGCGCGATCGGCAACGCCACCACCATCACCGCCCATCAGATTCATGCGCTCTCCGTCGACGACGGCACCGAGCGCACCGGCTGGCCGATCGACGCTTCGACCATCCAGGCGGGCAGCAGCACCTTCAGCGCCTCGCCGCAGAATCAGCGCAGCGCGCTGTCGCTGGTGAACGGCATCCTGTACGTCGCCTACGGCGGCCACAACGGCGACTGCGGCAACTACCGCGGCTGGGTGATGGCGGTCGACACCACGAACCCGACCTCGCGCGGCGCCTTCGTGACCGGCGGGACGCGCGGCGAGGCGATCTGGGCGGCGGGCGGCATGGCCTCCGACGGGAACGGCGTCTTCGCCGTCACCGGCAACAACCTCGCGGGCGCGACCACCCACGCCGACAGCGAGGAGGTGGTGCGCCTGACCGGCCTCGCCACCGTCGATCGCAGCACCAACCAGGACCTCTTCTATCCCGCGGCCTGGAAGTCGCTCGACAACGCGGACGAGGACCTGAGCTCGTCGAGCCCGGTCTACCTGATCTCGCCCCAGCCGATGGTCGTGGCGGCGTCGAAGAACGGCGTCCTCTACTTCCTCGACGCCAGCAACCTCGGCGGGATGGAGGGGGAACTGGCCAGCCTGACGATCGCCACCGGCGGCGCGATGATCGTGCACACCGCCATGGCCAGCTACACGACCGCGATGGGGACCTACGTCACCCTCACCACCAACAGCGGGGCGCAGTGCCCCTCGGGGATGGGGTCGCAGGGCAAGGTGGTGATGTCGGTGCTCGTCCCTGCGGGCTCGCCCCCGAAGCCCAAGGTCGCCTGGTGTGTGCCGACGGCCAACGCCAGCCTCGGGTTCCCCGCCGCGCCCGCCGTCACGACGACGGACGGCACCAACGACGCGATCGTCTGGTTCATCGACGGGACCAAGCTGATGGGCGTCGACGGCGACACCGGCGCGACGATCTACACCGGCACGGACACCTGTTCGGGCGTGCACAAGTGGACCGCGCCGATCGTGGTCAAAGGGCGGATCGTCGTCGCCGGCGACGGGCACCTCTGCGCCTGGTCGCTGCACTGACACCCGGCAAAGTGGCCGTCGCAGTCGGAGCTCGTCCGTTCACGCGGTGACACGGGTCACCGCATTGTTTGTCGACAGCGACGAGAATTGATCCGTATCGACCGTTGACGTGTCTGACGGGTCGTATCGATGTCGCGATTTGGAAGAGCATCACTTGCGCTGTTGATGGCGGCGGCCGCTTGCTCGGGCGGCGGCAAGGCCAAGCCCGAGGCCGGCGCGCCCCCACCCGCGGACGGCGGCGTGGCCGCCGACGGCGGCGCCGCGGAGACCGGCCCGCTCGCCTTCGAGGCCGATCCGCCGACCGTTTACCTCGCCAAGGTTAAGAACCTGCTGGTGGGGCTGCCGCCGACCGCCGACGAGGTCTCTGCGGTCACGGCCGATCCGACGCAACTCGAGCCGCTCATCGCTGGTTGGATGCAGCTCCCCGAGTACGCGCAGAAGATGCAGCGATTCTTCGAGCTGGCGTTCCAGCAGACGCAGGTGACGTCGGCCGATTACGTCGACCAGTTCTATCCCAAGCAGATCGACGTCAACAACACGACGACGCCGCTCATCCTGCAAAACCTCGAGGGGAGCTTCGCCCGCACGATGCTGGCGCTCATCGCCGCCGGGCAGCCGCTCACCGTCGCGACGACGACCAACCAGCTGATGATGACCACCGCGCTCAAGGAACTCTACGCCTTCCTCGACGTCTGGGAGGTCGACGACAACAGCAAGGTGACCGACCTCTTCAAGAAGGCGAACCCGGGCCTGCAGATCACCGCCGAGACAGCGGCCGGGCCGATTCCGATCGCCGAGACGCTCGATCCCACGAGCGCCAATTACATGCACTGGTACAACCCCGACGTCGCGACCGCCGGCACCTCGGTCGCGGGCTGCACGATGGATCCGATCGTCTATCCGGCGAACGCCCTGACCTTGCACTGGCTGCTCTACGGCTCGCTCGATGGGCACAAGCTCGCCGACGGGACCAACTGTCCCCAGACGGGGGGCGGCGCCAGCGCGGCGCAGCTCGCGGCGTCCGACTTCTCCGACTGGACGATGGTCACCATCCGCCCGCCAAACGCCGCCGAGGCGACGACGACGTTCTACGATCTACCGACCCTGCGCGGCGCCACGACGCTGGTGCTGTCGATCCCGCGCGTCGGCTTCTTCGGCACGCCGGCGTTCTTCGCAAACTGGCAGACCAACACCAGCAACCAGATGCGCGTCACCATGAACCAGACGCTGATCGTGGCCCTGGGGGCGTCGGTCGACGGCACCGACGACACGACGGCGCCCCAGAATCCGCCGCCTGGTCTCGACGGCGTGCACGCGGCACAGCCAGCCTGCCTGCGCTGTCACCAGACGCTCGATCCGACGCGTTCGATCTTCGCGGCGAGCTACTCCTGGAACTACCACGACCAGCTCGACACCACCTGGTCCGGCCAGCCGGGCGAGTTCGTCTTCCAGGGGGTGGTGGCGCCGGTCGCCAGCATGAACGATCTCGGGAGCACGCTCGCGGCCCACCCGTTCTTCGCGGGTGCCTGGGTGGAGAAGCTCTGCTACTACGCAAACTCGGCGCCCTGCGACGCCGCAGATCCGGAGTTCCAGCGGCTGGTCACGCTGTTCCAGTCGTCGGGCTACGCCTGGAATACGCTGGTCGCCGCGCTGTTCGCCTCGCCGCTCACCACCAACGCCGCGCCGACGGAGACCACGACCGCTCACGGCGAGACGGTGGCGGTGTCGCGCCGTGACCACTTGTGCGCGGCGCTCGACAGCCGCCTCGGGCTCTCCGACGTCTGCGGACTGCGGGCCACCACCAAGAAGCAACTGATGGCCACCGTGCCCGAGATCGTTTCGGGGCTGCCGTCTGACGGATACGGGCGCGGCTCGACCATCCCGGTGCTCCCCAACCAACCGTCACTGTTCTACCGCGCGGCGACCGAGAACATCTGCGCCGCGGTGGCTGCGCAGGTCATCGATGTGGCCGCTGGCAAGCAGACCGACGGTGGCGTCACCTGGTCGAGCAAGGATCCCGACGCTGCGATCGCCGACTTCGTTTCGACCGTCATGGCGCTGGTCCCCTCGGATCCGCGTGCGGCGGCGGCGACCACGTTGCTGCAGCAGCACTTCGCGGCGGCGATGCAGCAGGGAGCCACCGCGACAGCGGCGCTGCAATCGACCTTCGTGGCGGCCTGCCTGGCGCCTTCGGCGGTCGCGATCGGTATGTAGGAGACGAGCATGATCACCCGGCGACAAGGACTGAAGACGACGCTGCTCGGCGCGGGGCTGGTCGGGCTGCGGGCGTTGGCGACGGGGTTGCCGCCCTCTTTTCTCCTCAGCCCGCGGCGCGCCTTCGCCGCCGGTGCGGTGCCGGCCTGCGGTTCCAACGGCAAGGCCCAGTACATCATCTTCGCCACCTCGGGCAACGGCGATCCGATCAACGCCAGCGTCCCCGGGACGTACGAAGACGCGAAGATCGTGCACAGCAGTGACCCGACGATGGCGGCGACGTCGTTGAAGCTCAACGGGACGGCGACAACCGCCGCCGCCCCCTGGGCCACGCTGCCCCAGAACGTCCTCGACCGGACCTGCTTCTGGCACATCATGACCGGCACGCCGGTCCATCCCGAGGAGCCGAACGTCCTCAAGCTGATGGGCGTCACCGCCTCCGACGAGATGCTGCCGTCGTTGCTGGCGCGCCAGCTCGCCCCTTGCCTCGGGACCATCCAGGCGCAGCCGATCTGCATGGGGGCGACCACGCCATCGGAAGGGATCTCGTACGGCGGCGCGCCGCTCCCCATCATCCCGGCGCTGGCGCTCAAGGCGACGCTGACCAGCGCGCCGGGCGCGCTCACCAACCTGCAGGCGCTGCGCGATCAGACGATGAATCAGCTCTACGACCTCTACAAAACCGGCGCCAGCCCGGCGCAGCAGGCGTTCGTCGATTCGCTGGTCACCTCGCAGCAGCAGGTCCGCAACATCAACCAGAGCCTGCTCGACGCGCTCGGTTCCATCACCGACAACACGGCCGCCTCGCAGATCCTGGCGGCGATCACTCTCATCCAGATGAAGGTCTCGCCTGTCATCTCGATCCACATCCCCTTCGGCGGCGACAACCACCATGACGTGGCGCTGGCGACGGAGACGTCGCAAACCATTTCTGGAGTCGCGACGATCGTGTCGCTGATGCAGCAGCTGGCGACGGCGGGCCTCTCCGATCAGGTCACGCTGGTCTCGCTCAACGTCTTCGGGCGGACGATCGGTCCCGGCAACACCGACGGGCGGCAGCACAATCCCAACCATCAGGTCTCGTTCACCATCGGCAAGCCGTTCAAAGGCGGGATCATCGGAGGCGTCGCACCCGTGGGGAGCGACTATGGCGCGCTGGCGATCGACTCCAAGACCGGCGCGGCTTCGTCGAGCGGCGACATCACCCCAACGGGCAGTCTCGCCGCCTTCGGCCAGACGATGCTGGCGGCGGTGGGCGTCTCGCCGGCGCTGATCGCCAGCGACGTCTCGACGGGAACCGTCGTCGCGGGCGCGCTGGCCTGAAACGGTCGAGCTGGCGCGTCGCCCGGTGCGGCCCGGCGAGGTAATCTCGCGCGCGATGAAGAAAGTCGATGGTGTCTTCGGACTGGCGGCAGTGCTCGTCACCTTGGCGGGCTCGCAGGCGTTCGCCGACCCGAGCGGCCCCGCGCCGCGCGCCGAGACCCGCGTCTCGGGACTCGTCGGCGACCACATGATCGTGCAGCGCGGGCGCCCGGTGCGCCTCACCGGGACCGATGTTCCGGGCCAGATGGTCCGCGCCACGCTGGCCGGCCGAAGCGCCAGCGTCAAGACGGACGCCGCCGGACGGTGGGTCGTCGCGTTGCCGGCTCTCGACGCCGGCGGGCCGTTCGAGCTCTCGATCGAGGGATCGCACACGCTCGACCTTCGCCGACGTCTGGAGCGGCGAGGTGTGGCTCGCTTCCGGACAGTCGAACATGGAGCTGCCGCTCACGCGCACGTTCGGTGCCGACGACGCCGTCGGCGGGCGGTTGTCCCGGGATCCGGTTCTTCACCGTGCCGCAGAAGACGGCCGCCGCGCCGCGCACCGACGTCGACGGGAAGTGGCAGGTCTGCGACCCGGCGCTCGCCGCCGGGTTCTCGGCGGTCGCGTTTCACTTCGGGCGCGACATCCACCGCGCGCTGGGCGTCCCCGTCGGCCTGATCCAGGCGGCCTGGGGCGGCACGCCGGCCGAGGCCTGGACGCCGCGCGAGGCGCTCGTCGCCGATCCGTCGCTCAAGCCGCTCGTCGACGCTGCTCGACGCGGTCGTTCACGATCCGCAGCGGCGCGCCGAGCTGGCCAGGGCGCTCGCCGCCTGGGAGGCGAAGAACTTCCACCAGGACACCGGCAACCGCGGCGAGCGGCTCGGCTTCGCCAGGGGCGGCGGGCGCCGGCTGGGCCAAGATGGAGATCCCGCAGGTCTGGGAGAACGCCGGCCTGGCCATCGACGGCGCGGTCTGGTTCCGGCGCGAGGTGACGCTCCCCGAATCGTGGGCCGGCCGCGACCTCGCGCTCTCGCTCGGCGCCGCTCGACGACTTCGACGTCACCTACTGGAACGGCGAGCGGATCGGCGCCACCGGCGCGGAGACGCCGCAGTACTACGCGCCCCCCGCCACTACACCGTCCCGGCGACGCTGGCCAAGGCTGGGCGCAACGTCGTCGCCGTTCGCGTGTTCGACCACTACGGCTCGGGTGGGTTTGCGGGCACGCCGGCGCAGCTCTCGGTCGGGGCCCGCCGACGCGAGCGCCGCGCCGTTGCCGCTCGCCGGCCCCTGGCTCTACAAGATCGAACGGCGCCTGCCGCCCGCCAAGGCCGACTGGGCCTCGCGCCCGACGGCGCTGGGCGCCGACGATCCGCAGAGCGCCACCGTGCTCTGGAACGGGATGCTGGCGCCGCTGACGCCGCGGGCGCGCCGACGTTCGCCGGCGTCATCTGGTACCAGGGGGAGAGCAACGTCGGCCGCGCGGCGCAGTACCGGACGCTGTTCCCGACGATGATTCGCGCCTGGCGGGCGGCCTTGCACGAGCCCGGCGCTCACCTTTCTCTATGTCCAGCTGCCGAACTTCGACGATCCGATCGCCAAGGGGCCGCCTCGGCGAGGGAGGCTGGGCCGAGCTGCGCGAGGCGCAGGCGGCCGCCCTGCGCGAGCCCAAGACGGCCATGGCGGTGACGCTCGACGTGGGCGAGCGCGACAACCTGCACCCGCGCAACAAGCGCGAGGTCGGCCGACGGCTGGCGCTGGCGGCGCTGAAGCTGGTGTACGGCCGCGACGTGCTGGTGGCCGGCCCGACGTTCCTGACCGCCACCCGCAGCGGCGACACCATCCGCGCCGCTTCGGCAGCGTCGCGAGCGGGCTCGGTCACCAACGACGGCTGCGCCGCCGCGCGGCTTCCTGATCGCCGGCGCCGACCGCGTCTGGCACCCGGCCGAAGCGCGCATCGAGCGCGACGTGCGTGATCGTCTCCAGCCCCGAGGTGCGCGAGCCGCTCGCCGTCCGCTACGGGTGGGGAAACGATCCGCCCAACACGCTTGCGAAACGGCGCCGACCTGCCGGCGGCGCCGTTCCGCACCGACGACTGGCCGCTGTCACCGCCGCTACGGCGCAGAAACCCGTGCCGTAACGACGGCGCGCCGCCTACGGCGCGCCACCGCGGCCAGCACCCCGGCGACGAGCACCAGCCCGAAGCTGCTCGGCCCCGACGCGCCGGTGTCGCAGCCGCAGCCGCTGCTGCCGGAGCTCATGGTGGTTCCGCCCGTCCCGGCGCCACCGCCGGCATGGCCGCCTCCCGAGGTGCCTGCAGCACCGGTCGTCCCGGTCGCGCCGCCAGCGCCGCTTCCGCCGCCACTTCCAGCGCTCGGGCCACCGGCTCCGCCGCCGGCGCCCCCGGCTGATGGGCCCGCGCCCGCCGCGCCGCTCGTGGTCGTGATGCCGCCGCCAGCGCCGCCGTTCGATGGCCCGGTGCCGGCCGTGCCGCTCGTCAAGCCGCTGCCCCCATCCGCCGTCCCCTGGCCAGCCGCTCCGCCAACGCCAGATCCCGTGGAGCCCGCAGTGCCAGATCCCGTGGAGCCCGCGGTGCCAGATCCCGTGGAGCCCGCGGTGCCGATCCCGTGGAGCCGGCGGTGCCAGATCCGGCGGAGCCGGCGGTGCCGATCCGGCGGAGCCGGCGGTGCCAGATCCGGCGGAGCCGGCGGTGCCGATCCGGTGGAGCCGGCGGTGCCAGATCCGGTGGAGCCGGCGGTGCCGGTTGTCGTGCCGCCGCCCGCGCCGGCTGTTCCGTGGCCACCCGAGCCTGCGGTGCCGGCGCCGGTCGTGCCCGCGGCGCCTGCTGGAGCCGGCGATGCCGATCCCGTGGAGCCGGCAGTGCCAGATCCTGTGGAGCCGGCGGTGCCGGATCCCGTGGAGCCCGCGGTGCCAGATCCTGTGGAGCCCGCGGTGCCTGCGCCGCCGGCCCCCGCCGCACCCGAGCCCGCACCACCGCCGCTGCCACCCGCGCCCCCACCGCTCCCGGCGGCGCCCGTCGACGGGTTTTGGTGCAGGTGGGCGTTGATCCGGTCGGCGATGGTCTGAAATGCGACCGAATAGTCCGGGTCGCAGATCGAGGTCACGACGCCGTTGGAGCCGAACGCTTTCACCCATTGCGCGATCCGGACGCCCGGATCGCCGAAGCTGCCGTCGGTCGTGTTCTGCGTCGCGAGCGGATTGACGTCGTCTGCGCCCAGCCGCACCGCAGGAGTGCTCGATCTGGGGCCAGAGCTCGCCCGGTTGGGTGTTCTGACCGTTCTGCTCGGGCACCCAGGCGACGGTGTAAGGCGTCACCGGCGGCGCGATGGCGCCGACGACGATCTGGTTGTCGGGATCGGCCTTGAGCGCCCGGATGCCGGCGACCAGATCGGTGACGGGGGTCAGAAGGCCGGTGCCGGTGTCGTTGGATTCGCAGTTGGTCAGGTTCAGCGTCGGTGCCGTCGCGGTCCCCTGCGCGTCGGTCGGCGGGTTGAGCGGCGGCGAGATGAGCGCGGTCGGCGTGGCGCTCGCGGGATCGATACAGAGGTGACCGAACTGGTTGCAGCGGTAGTTGGCGATCGGACCGAGCGCGTTGGCGATGTTCTGCTGATTGGAGCCGCCCACGTTCAGCGAGATAGAGCGAGGTGTTGGCCGGCGCGGAGCAGTCGTCCTCGTTGGTGAGGAAGACGATCGCCAGCACGGCGTCGTCGCGCAAGAAGTCCGCTGTTCGCGGCGGGGCGGAGACGCGCCGTCGGCGCCGAGCGCGCGCGCGACGGAGGCGAGCTGGTGCTCGAACCCGCAGCCCTTGTCGCCGAGCTGCGCGATGCAGCCGAAAACGTGCCCTCCAGCGTGCCGGTGTAGTTGGCGACGCCGTCGACGTTGGAGATGAACGTCGCGCCGGTCGTGAGCGTCGTCGTCGGTACAGGCACCGCGGGGCGTCGACTGAAAAGCGCCGTCGTCGCCGTCGGTCGTGCATGCGATCGAGGCCGTCGCGTCGCCGGGCGCGCCCATGTCCGACGAGACGACTGCGACGTGGACGTTGGGAAGCCCGTTGGTGAGGTTCTGCAGGACCGTCATGAACCCCGGGTCCTGGTCGAGCATCTTCATCTGCAGCTGGGTCATCGACGACGAGTTGTCGATCATGAACAGGATGTCGAGGTTGCCGGGGTCGACGCCCGCCTCGAGCGCGTTGGTCAGTGCACCGGTTTTTGACTGGACCGCCG
This sequence comes from uncultured Pseudomonadota bacterium, assembly GCA_963725905.1. Classification (GTDB taxonomy): domain Bacteria; phylum Myxococcota_A; class Polyangia; order Fen-1088; family Fen-1088; genus JADGRB01. Next base: position 809,677 of record CAVSAG010000001.1, read on the forward strand.
GGTCGACTCCTGGGGACGCAGCCGCCGAGCAGCAGGACCGGGAGAGCAGACGCGAAGCCTTCAATAAGCGAGTCATGAACCCCTCCACAATGAGCCGACCAATAGACCGTCCAACCTCAAGTGGCGCTAACCTACTTCGAAGGTTCGGGGGGCGATGTTATCTTGCTCACGGTTTCGCGGCTGGTCGAAGCGCCAGGCGATCGCGTGACATCGCGTGATCTGGGATGTCCCACCTGCAGGGGCGCGACCGTGGGACCGGAGGCAGCGGCGGCGGAAACGGAGGCACCGCAGGGGCGTCGCAGCCCCTGACGCGGGCCAACACGGTCAACGCGCACCGACACGCCCCGCAAACTATCAAAGGGTTAGACGACCACAAAGTGGTACCGGCGAGGCGCGTTTTTTAGGAAGTCGTTTTATCGTCCAAGTGCGCTTTCGGACGGAGTATTCTCCGACTCATGAAGCCCCTCACTCGCTCGTGGATCAGGACTGGAATCGTTCTTCTGATCGGGCTCGCGCCGCTGTCGGCGAAGGCCGCCAACACGTACTACGTGTCGCCGACCGGCAGCGACAGCGCCGACGGAAGACGATGACGACGCCGTTCGCCACCCTTCAGAAGGCGAACGACACCGCCGCGGCGGGGCGATACCATCTATCTGCGAGCGGGAACTTACAACTGCACGACTCAAATTACGCTTTCGAAGAGCGGAACCTCGGACACCAATCGCACCAATATCTTTGCGTACACGGGCGAGGTGCCTGTTCTCGACTTCTCGAACTTCTCGTTGGCCAGCCAGACGTCGGACCATCCGGCCATCACGGTGACCGGGAACTGGATGCATCTGCGGGGGCTCGAGATCGCCAACGGTAAGGTCGGAACCAGCGGCTCGCACTCCTACTCCCTGTTGCGCACCAAGAACGCGAGCAACAACACGTTCGAGCTGCTCAACATCCACAACGGCTTCGGGCCGGGGCTGTTCGTCGACACCGGCACCGGCGGCAACCTGATTCTGAATTGCGATTCGCACGACAATTACGACGTCAACGGCAGCCAGGGGGATGGCCAGAACGGCGACGGGTTCGGCGTTCACTATCAAAAGACCGGCCCCAGCACCACCATCAGGGGGTGCCGTGCCTGGAACAACTCCGATGACGGGTACGACCTCATCTCGCAAGAGGTTCCGGTGACCGTCGAGAACAGCTGGGCCTTCAAGATGGGCCGGGGCACTGACGGCAACGGCAACGGGTTCAAGATGGGGAGCAGCCAGACCGGCATCAGGCACATCGTGCAGCAGAACGTGGCCTGGAGTAACAAGGATTCGGGCTTCTATGCCAACCACTCCACCGGTGGCAACACTTGGTACAACAACACGTCGTACAACAACGGCACGCAGTACAACATGCTGGCGAGCAGCTTTGATTCCTCCGGCAACGTGACGGGGACCATTACCCTGACCGGCTCGCTCGCCCACATCATGAGAAACAACATCGGCTACCCCAACAAGAACGCCAACATGGGCGGGGTCGATACGTCCTTCAACACCTGGGACCTGGGGATCACCCCGGCGTCCAGCGATTTTGCCAGCATCTCCGACACCGGCTGCGACGGCCCTCGCGAGGCGGACGGCAGCATGCCGACGGCCTGCGCTTTCATGCATCTGAGCGCCGGCAGCCACATGATCGATAAGGGGACGAATGTGAGTCTCCCCTACAACGGGTCGGCGCCCGATCTCGGCGCGTACGAATACGGCGCGACCGGCGGGACGACCGGCACCGGCGGGACGACCGCCACCGGCGGTGCGACCGGCACCGGCGGCGCCGGCGGGCGGAAGCGCCGGCGCGACCGGCAAGGGCGGGACGACCGGCACCGGCGGTGCCGCGGGCGGAAGCGCCGGCACGACCGGCAAGGGCGGGACGACCGGCACCGGTGGGACAACCGCGACCGGCGGTGCGACCGGCACCGGCGGTGCGACCGGCACCGGCGGGACGACCGCCACCGGCGGGACGACCGGCACCGGCGGGACCACAGGGACTGGCGGCTCGGGCACGGGCACCGGCGGAGCCGTGGGGATCGGCAGCGGCGGAAACACCGGGAGCGGTGGCTCGACGACGGGCTCCGGCGGCACGACCGGGAGCGGCGGTTCGACGACGGGCTCCGGCGGCACGACCGGGAGCGGCGGGACTTCGGGAGGGCGGATCGACCGGCTCCGGCGGCACGACCGGCGAAACAGGCGGCGGCGGCTGCTCGTGCGACACCGCGCCTGGCGGTCAGGGCGGGCTCCTCTTCGGATTCTCGCTGCTGTCGCTGATGATCGTCGCAAGCCGTCGCCGCCAACCGGCCGCGAAGGCCGAGCGGCGATAGCGCGGTCCGACCCGAGCTCCGCGCGCCGCCCGGAGAGCTGCCATGAACTCGCGCTGAGGGAGCGGGCAGTCGATCGCGGCCTTGGCGCGGCTCTGTGAAGAAGGTCCGCTCGGCTGCGCGTCGGCGACGGCTTCGGATTCTCGCCGCGCACAAAATGGACTACGAGGTCGGCGAGGATGAATGCGAAGAGCCCGAGCCCATGATCCGCTGCCGTTCCCGGGCGAGCACAGCGCCCCGGTGTCGCGCGCGGCGATCGGCGCGGACGACGAGCTCGCCGAATAGAGCCAGGCTCGGCGTCGATACGAACAATATGACGAGCACGCGCACATGGGCGTCGGAGCACCCCTGCATCAGGGAAGCGACGGCCAAGCAGAGGCCGAGTAGAAGAGCGGCTGCCTCCGCCACATAGCGCGCCTCGTCCCAAGAGGAACGGCTGGGACCAGCGAGGATGTCCGAGCATCCAGTCACGGCCATCGAACGGCTGTGAGGACGCACGTATTCCCCGGGTCGTTGTTGGTGGAGTGTCGCCCGGGTTCGTGGGCGGCTCACCAATTCACCTCTCTCGATCCCTTTCAACCGGGCGGGCGCCTGCACCGTTCGGCGCGGCCCGCGACACTCATTGCGCATGAAGGCATTCGGCCGCCCGATAGCGGGGTGCGCGCTCTTCCTGGCGTCGGTTCTGTCTGGCTGCGCGCCCAACGTCAGTGGCGGAGCCGGGCCCAGCGGCGAAGGTGGCTCGGGCGGGAGCCAGAGCGCGACCGGCGGTGCGCCGGCCAGCGGCGGGACGACCGGAACGACCGGAACGGGCGGCGCGACCGCGACGGGCGGCGCGACCGGAACGGGCGGCGCGACCGCGACGGGCGGCGCGACCGGCAGCGGTGGCGCCGTCACGACCGGTGGGACGAGCGGGACGACCGGGACGACAGGGAAGGGTGGGGCGGGCGGTACCGGTGCGGCGGGCGGCGCACCGGCGAAGGGGGGCGCGACCGGCTCGGGCGGCACGCCGGCGAGCGGCGGGGCGACGGGGACGGGCGGGACGCCGGCCACCGGCGGGGCGACCGGGGCGGCGGGCGGCGGCGGTTCGACCGCGGGCGGGCCGATCGATCTGACCGGGCGCAAGGCGCTCTTTCTGGTCGATTCGCCGAGTAGCCTGAGCGACAACGAGACGATCGTTCAGGAGGTGCTCGAGGAGCGCGGCCTGGTGGTCACCGTCGGCGCCTCCACGGGGCCGGCCTCGCTGGCCGCCGGGATGAATGTCGTCGTCGTCTCCGACTCGGCGGGCGCGGGGGACTTCGTGCCGATCTTCGGCACCGTCGCCGTGCCGATGATCGTGTTCGGCAACTCGGCCTACAGCACGCTCGGCTGGACGCCGTCGTCGTCGTCCAAGGGGACCGTCTCCAGCACGACGATGGTCACCATGACCAGCACGGCGACGCCGCTGGCCTCCGACATCGGGGCCGGGACCAGCTTCACGGCGATCCTCTCGACGACCAGCACGTCGCTCTACTGGGGGACGCCGGGCGGCGCGGCGATCGCGGTCGCGTCGGTGATGGGCTCGCCGACCGAGCTCATCGACTTCGCTTTCGAGAAGGGGACGGCGACGGCGACCGGGACCGCGCCCGCGCGGCGCGTGGGGCTCGCGTTCAAGACCAGCGCCGTCCAGAACCTGACCATCAACGGCTTCAAGTTGTTGAGCGCCGCCATTGATTGGACCGCCGGGAGCAATTGACCATGAAACGACCGGACACCTTTTCGTTCATCGTCTCTGCCGTCGCGCTCGGCGCGCTCTTGTCGTTCGGGTGCACCGCCGGCGTCAAGAACAACGGCTCCGGCGACGGGGGGGAGCACCGGCACCAACGTCGACGGCGGCAGCGACCACCCGACCGGCAGCGGCGGCAGCGACGTGACCGGCACCGGCGGCAGCACGGTCGTCACCGGCAGCGGCGGCTCGAGCGACACCGACGCCGCCTGCACGTCGAACGTCACCTGCACGCCGCCCGGCGGCGAGTACTGCGGGACGATCGGCAACGGCTGCCCCGGCGGCTCGATCAACTGCGGCGCCTGCCCCGGCGACCAGACCTGCGGCGGCCAGGCGATCTGCCTCGGTGGGCCGAGCTGCGTGAAGCTCACCTGCACCGCGGGGTCGGCGCAGTACTGCGGGACGATCGGCGACGGCTGCGGCGGCTCGGTCGCCTGCGGCGACTGCCCGAGCGGCCAGACCTGCAACGGCGGCGTCTGCGTGAAGTCGGGCTGCGTGCCGGCCACCTGCAACGCGGGCGGCGGCTCGCAGTACTGCGGCTCGATCGGCGACGGCTGCGGCGGAACGCTCGACTGCGGCGCCTGCACCGGGCGCGCTCACCTGCGGCGGCGGCGGCATCACCGGCGTCTGCGGCGCGACCGCCGCCAACTGCACCCCGGTCAGCTGCACGCCGAACGGCGGCCAGTACTGCGGCGTGATCGGCAACGGCTGCGGCGGAACCGAGGACTGCGGCGCCTGCACCAATGGCATGGCCTGCGCCACCACGGGCACGTTCGCCAACGTCTGTCCGTCGACGCAGACCACCTGCACCAACCTGCAGTGCAACCTCGACAAGTGCAGCGGCGGCGCCGAGACGAGCATCAGCGGCACCGTCTACGATCCCGCGGGCCTGAACCCGCTCTACAACGTCCTGCTCTACGTGCCGAACACCAAGGTCGATCCGATCCCGCAGGGCGTCTCGTGCAACACCTGCAACTCGCCGATCTCGGGGACGCCGGTGGCGGCGGGGCTCAGCGACGCGACCGGGCACTTCGTGATTCACAACGCCCCGCACGGCACCAACGTCCCGCTGGTCATCCAGATCGGGAAGTGGCGGCGGCAGGTCACGCTGCCGCAGGTGATCGCCTGCCAGGACAACCCCTTCAACGATCCGCAGACCTTCCGGCTGCCGCAAGAAGCAGAGCGAGGGGGACCTGCCCCAGATCGCGATCTCCACCGGCCACGCCGACGCGCTCGACTGCTTCCTGCGCCGGGTCGGCATCGACGACTCGGAGTTCACCGCCGACACCGGGACCGGCCGCGTGCACATGTACGCGGGTGGCGCCGGGACGTCCGGCCAACGAGGGGTCGACGACGCTCGCCTCGGGCGCGACGCTGGCCAACTCGTCTACACCAAGCTGTTCCCCAGCTTCGCGCAGATGTCGAAGTACGACATCGTCGTCCTCACCTGCGAGAGCGAGCAGCTCGAGGCTGCCAAGGATCCCGTACGTGCTCAACATGAAGCGCTACGCCGACAGCGGCGGCAAGGTCTTCGCCGAGCACCTCCACTCGTACTGGATCCGCAAGGGGCTCCCCCCCTGGCCGGCCACCGGCGCCTGGGCCCAGAGTGTCCTGCCCGACCTGGCCGACCCGAGCAAGAGCAACCTTCCGCCGATCCCGGTGTTCATCGACACCACCTTCCCCAAGGGGACGGCGCTGGCCGACTGGCTGGTGACGACCAAGGCCTCGACGACGCGCGGTCAGATGTCGGTCGACGACGGGGCAGAACTCGATCGACAGCGTGAATGCACCCGCGCAGCAGTGGATCTACACAGCCAGTCCCGCAAGGCGACGACGCAGTACATGACGTTCAACACGCCGGTCGAGGCGCCGGCCGCCAACCAGTGCGGCCGCGTCACCTTCACCGACGTGCACGTCGCCGAGGCGCCCGGGCGACGTCTCGCACCCCGACATCCCCTTCCCCATGGGCTGCCAGTCGACGACGACGATGACGCCGCCGGAGCTGGCGCTGGAGTTCATGTTCTTCGATCTGTCGTCCTGCGTGACGATCCAGACGGGGTCGCCGATGCTGCCGCCGATCCCGCCGCCGGGCTCGGCGCCGACGCCGCCGGGCGCCGCCGTTCCGCCGCCGCCGCCGCCGCCACCACCACCGCCGCCGCCGCCGCCGATCATCATCGACAGGCCCTGATCGGTCGGCGTTCCGCCGCGCGGCGATCAGCCGGGCGGTCGCGCGCCGCCGAACGCCGCGTTCAGGCGCTGCGCCATCTCGCGCAGCGTGCGGTCGAAGGGCTCTCCGCGCTGCGCGGAGTAGAGATGCGACATTCCGGGGCCGGGCTCGGGCGACAGCGCCTCGAGCTCGAACCCGCAGACGGAGCCGCCGGGCTCGGGCCCATTCTTGGGCGCGTCCTTGAGCCACACGCCAATTCCCCACCCGAGATCGGTCGCGCCCATCGTCATCGACCTGGACATCGCGCGCGGCGGCATGCGCGGCGTGTAGAAGAGATCGGGCCCCGTCACGTTGTTCAGGCGCACGTACGCGGCGTCGAAGAAGACAGATCGACGGTGCGCGCGCAGTCGAGCGTCGTCGCGGCCGTCCGGACGCTCAGGCGCAGCGAGGTCGACTCGTAGCAGCTGGCCGAGGGGCCCAGGAGCGCAGCGACGAGCGCGGCCGGCAACAGCGCGTCGCGCGAGCGCCGGCCGAGCCAGGCGGCCCAAGTCGGGGGGCAGGGGACGTGGAGATCAAGACTGCTGATCCTCCTTCCAGCATTCTATCGCGCTTCGACGGCTCCGTTCGATCCTTTTGGGCGGCCGAGGTACACCGCATTGCGCCCAGTTGGCAGGTTCGAACGGAGAGCGGCCAGGCCCCGGCTAAGCTTCGCGCGGGGCGCGGCGGCGGCGCGTCACCGAGGGGTGGGCGTGAACTGGGCGAGATCGGCGATCCCCAGCGCGGCCTCGAGGTCGCGCACGTCCTTCAACGACCCCTCGAACCCGCCCGCGCCGAGCAGCTCGTGCTCCTGCTCCTCGAACCGATCGCCGAGCTTGTCGAGCTCGCGCTCGCTGAAGAGGCCGCGGTAGACCGGGAAGAGCTCGGTGTCTTCCCACGCCGCGTGCGGGCGTACATCCGGATGAAGCTATCGATGTCCGCCACCATCGTCCGGCGCCGGTCGGCTCCGGCGGCCTTGCCGGCCCGCGCCCCGTCGAGGATGGCGTCGGTCAGCTTGCGTCCGGCCCCGTGCTGAACGCGGAGTACGGTCGTGAGGTCGACCAGCTTGCCGGCTTTTTCCAGCCGGGGAAAGACGAAGTCCTCTTCCAGCTTCTCGTGATAGCCCTCGACGAAGCGGCGGATGATGTTGGCGGCGCCGGCGACCACGTCGAGCACCGTCGCATCGCCAGCCGACAGCCGCCGCGCCCCCTCTTCGTAGACCAGCAGGACCCGCCGTAGGATCCCATGCTCGCGCATCAGATCCTCGGTGGGGGGGATGTCGGCCGCGTGCGGCTTGGTCTCGGCCGCGTGCGGCTTGGTCTCGGCCGTGTGCGCCCAGAGCGCCGCCCCGCTCGCCCCGGCCACGCCCGCCAGAAACTGCCGCCGCCGCGCGCCGAGCTGGTTCATGCGGCCAATATACCCATGCGCGGGCGTTCGGCGACCTCGGGACATCGCCCGGACGATCGAGGCGGCTACTTTTCGGCGCCGCGATCGGTCCAGAGACGGTACCCGCCCCGGATCGCGTCGGCGTTGGTGCACAGGCGCGCGCCCTTGGGGAGCTTCTTGAGATACTTCGAGTTGCCGCCGCCGAGGACCAGATCCTCCGCCTCGAGCGCGACGGCCAGCCGGCCGACGACGTCGGCGACGTCCCGCCGCCACCTCTTCTTGCCGTTCCGTTCGAGGCCGCGCAGGCCGACGTAGTCCTCGTAGGTCCCCTTCTTGTAAGGCAGGTGCGCCAGCTCCATCGGAACGATCGTGCCGTCGACGATCAGTGAAGTGCCGAGGCCGGTGCCGAGGCCCAGGAACAGCATCCGCCCCCCCTCGTAGGCGCCGAGCGCCTGCATCGCCGCGTCGTTGATCAGCCTGGCCGGGCGGTCGAAGGCCCGGGCGAAATCGAACGCCACCCAGCCACGTCCCAGGTTGGCGGGCTCGGCGGCGATCCGGCCGCGCCGGACCCGCGTCGGGACCCCGATCGAGACGACCTCGTAGCTCCAGCCGGCGATGAGGTCGCTCACGGCGCGGACCATGCGGCTCGGCGTCAGGCCCGGTCCGGAGGGGAGCTTTCGCCGCGCCCGCTGCCCGGTTGCCTGAACCTTGACGTGGGTTCCGCCCACGTCGACGACGAGGATCTTCATGTTATTGCTGGGGAACCAGCATACGGCAATTTGCGGCCTGGCGCGTCGATGCCAAACGGGGTCAAGATCTGCCGCAAACCGCCGAAAATGGCGGGGGGAGGCGGAAGATGGCGATGTTCGCGAAAAAAGAGAGCTGGGACAACAAGGTGGCGTCGGAGGTCGGTGCCCCGGCGCACCCGCCGGCAGCCAGGACGGCTTCGCCCAAGTACGGGATCGCGGAAGCGATCCAGCTGATGCGGACGCTGCCGGCCGATCAGAACGTCGAGCTGGTCGTGCGCGTCGTGCGCGCCACGCTGGCGTCGCTCGACGTGCGGCTGCCCGACATCATCGAGGATGCGACGCGCAAGCAGAAGGCGGTGCGCGACAAGATTGCCGACTTTCACGCGAAGAACGCGGAGCTGGAGAAGCAGCTCGCGGCGCACCGCAAGGAGATCGCCGCGCTGGAGGCCGACCTGAAGGAGACGACCGACGTCAGGGATCGGCTGCAGCAGGCCGAGTCGTCCTCGTCGGTGCCGATGCCCGGCGCCCACGCCGCCCACAAGGCGCCGATGACCACGTTGATCGGCGGCACCGCGGCGGGGCACGACGAACCGACCATCATTCCGAAGGCCTGACAAGGCGGCAGCGCCTCGGGCTACGGCCCGAGGGTCAACGATCCGGCGTCGAGGGCGACCTCGTAGTAGCCGTGCTCGCTCCAGGCGAGCGGGCTGCCGTTCTGGCTCGGCGTGCCGCCGTCGACCTTGACGCGCACGATCTTTCCCGGCGGGAAGTGGGGCGGCAGCGTCCAGCTCCAGGTGGTGGCGGTGCCCGCGACGGCCGGCTTCGTCTCGGCGAGCAGCTTCTGCCCCCACCAGTAGGCGGCCACGTCGACCAGCGTGCCGGTCCAGACGTCGGGCAACGCCTTGGCGTGCGCCATCGCCGCCGTCACCTCGGTCGTCGCCACCGGCGCGTACCAGATGGCGCCCGTCGGTGTGAGCGTGTGGACCAGGAAGATGACCCAGCGGCCGCCGGCGCGCGCCGCCTCGGTGGCCTGGTCCATCCGGGCGGCGGTCTCGCCGGCTGCCACCATGTGGATCGGCAAGTTGAAGCGATCGGTGTGGTCCCGGGGCGCGACCATCCCGCCGGGGACGCCGCGGTTGACGAAGAAGCGGGTGGTGTCGGGCCGCTCGTAGCCGCGGTCGCCGAACGGCGAGGCCGCGGTCCAGACCGCCGGCTGCCCGGAGTGCGCGACGATATAGGCGCTGGCGTCGTCGATCTCGGCGTCGAGCGTCGGCAGCGGCCTTCCCGAGGTGCAGCCGGTCAGATCGGCGTGGCAGTGGTGCACGCTGTGGTTGCCGAGCTCGTGCCCATCCTTGATGGCGCGCTGCCAGGTCTCGACGAAGCCCGGCTCGGCGTCGTTGTTGGTGGTGATGTAGAAGGTCATCGGCACGCCGACGGCGGCCAGCTCCGCGTAATGCGCGATGTGCGACGGCTGCGCGTCGTCGAACGTCCAGCTGACGGCGGACTTGAACCCGGCCCAGTCGAGGACGGTCAGGTTGCCGGGCGCGCCGGACGGCCGGGGGACGCCGGTCGTGGCGGGGGCCGGCAGCGCGCGCGCGGCGAGCGGGGCGCCGGCGACCTCCGGGGTGGGCGTGGCCGGCGGCGGGGCGACCGTGGCGGGCTTGGGGGGGACGCTCCCCACGCATCCCAGCGCGGCGAGCAGGACCGTCGTTCCGAAGCTGGCCCGGGCGAAGGCGTTTTGACAGAGGCGCAGGGCGCGTCGACGGAGGCGCGTGGCGCGTCCAGAAAGGCGCAGGGCGCGTCGGGGAGGGCGCATGGCGCGCGAGCTTACCGCTTGCCGGGCCGAATCGTGGCGATATTGGGCGAGCTCGCGCGGCCGTTCGAGCCGACCACATCCTGCCGGCCGTTGCGTGCCTCGACGTAGTAGTGGAGCACCTTGCCGGCGATCTTGCCGCCCGGGATGACCGCCGTGTACCACCCCTTCTTGGAGCGGTCCATCGTGCTGACGTTGTAGAGGACGCCGCCGACGCGGTAGTAGAGCGCCACCACCGCCACCTTGGCGTCGAGGCTGGGGCGCGGCACGCAGTGGACGTAGAGGTCGGTCCCCGAGGGGATCTCGTCGGGCACGGTACAGGCGACAGGTTCGGTCACGCGGGCGGGCAGCTCGGGCCCGTCGGCCAGCTTCTCGCGCGTCGTGCGCTCCTCGATCTCCTTGTTCTTGCGCTCGCTCTCGCGCGCGTCGGCGTCGCGGCGGGCGGCGGCCAACTTCTCCTTGGCCTCGCGTTCTTTCTTGGCGTCGTCGCGGGCGGCGGCCAGCTGGCGGTCGACGTCGGCCTTCTGCCTGGCGAGGTCCTGCAGGTTGCGCTTCTCATCGGCGAGCTGGCGATCCGCATCGGCCTTCGACCGTTCGGCCTTCTCGCGGCCGTCGTGCTCTTTCTTGGCTTCGGCGCTGGCGGCGGCGAGCTGACGGTCGACGTCGGCCTTCTGCTTGGCGAGGTCCTGCAGGTTGCGCTTCTCGTCGGCGAGCTGGTGGTCGACCTCGGCCTTGTCGTGCGAAAGCTTGTTGTTCGCCTCGCGCTCCTTCTTTTCGCCCGCCTGGCTGGCGGCGAGCTGCCTGTCCTCGTCCTGTTTGTCCTTGGTGAGCTGCGCGAGGTGAGCCTTCAGGTCGGCGACCTGCTTGTCGCGATCTTGCTTGTCGCGCTCGAGATCGTGCAGCTTGTTCTTGGCGTCGGCGAGCTGCCGGTCCTGGTCGGCCTTCTCCTTGGCCAGATCGGCCTTCTCCTTGGCCAGCTCCTGGGCGTGACCCTTTGCGCCCTGCAGCTCCTTGTCCTGCTCCTGCTTCTCCTTCTGCAGCCTCTCTTTTTCGGCTTGCTGCAGGCTCTCGTTCACCTTGGCGGCCGCCAGATCGTCGACCAGCTTCTCCTTGTCGGCGTCGCTGCGCCCGGAAGCGTCCTGCGACTTGGCCGCGCGGCCGCCGGCCGGTTTGCTCGGCCTGGCGGCATCCGACTCGTCGGCCGCCACGGGCGGTGTGGCCGGCGTCTCGCTCTCCTGATTCTCGGCGCGCTCGAACGCCGCCAGCACGGCCTTCGAGGCCATGGTGGCGGGAACCTGAATGGCCGGGCTGATCTCGATCGCCTTGGCGAAGTACTTCACCCCCTGCTCGCTATTCTTGAGGGCGGCCACCTCGAGCACGCCGTAGAGCAGGTAGGTCTGGGCGCAGAGCTTGTTCTCCGCGAGCCCGTTCTCCTCCGCCAGCTTCAGTGCCTGCTGAAGCTGGGTCTCGGTCTTTTCGATCTGGCCGTCGTCGTAGGCCGCCGCCGCCGCCTGGTAGCGGGCCTTGATCTTGGCCAGCGCCGCCTTCTGGTCCCCGGCCCGCAGCGTGGCGGGCGCCGCCAGCATACCGGCCAGCACCGCCACCAACGGAGATATCAGCTTGCTCGACGGACGGACCTGGCGCATGCGGATTGAAACTCGGTCAGAGGGTAGGTGCATCGAACCATCAGTTGCTCGTCGAACTGAATCGGGCTCGCCGAAGCGAAGGAGGCAAGAATGGTACCCTGGACGGGCGGTCATGGCACAGGGAGATGCGAAGGCCCGGGCGGACCTGATCCGGTCCTCCGGCGCCGCGCCTAACCTGCGCGCGATCGCGCGGGTCCAGCGATCGCGCCGTACAACCCTTCGGCGCGTCGGAGCATCGAACTCGTTCGGAGGCAGCATGACAATCGACGTGATGAGGCCCTCACGGGTCGAGCGTGCGGAGAATCCGCGCCTGTCAGAGGTGCTGCTCGTCGAGGACGACGAGCTCGTCCGCTTCGCCCTGCGGCGCGTGCTCGTCGCCAGCCACCGCGCCTGTCTGGCGACCGCCTCGGTGGAGGAGGCGCAGCGGGTGCTGGCCGTCCACCTGCCGTCGCTCGTGCTAACCGACTACAACCTGACTGGCCACTGGACCGGGATCGATCTCTTGCTCTGGATGCGCCGGCAGGTGCGCCTGCGGGACATTCCGGCGATCCTCATGACGGGCGACGATCTCCGGGTGATTCGCGAACGGCTCTCGGCGGCTGGGCTGGAGGAGGTCGAGGTGATCGCCAAGCCGTTCGAGCCGCGCGAGCTCATCGACAGCCTGGACCGCGCCCGCTAGTCGCGCGCCTCCGCGGCCTACCGGGCTGCGGATATGATACGAAAAGCGGGCATAACTGTGACCGCTATCCTTGGTATCTCGGCCTACTACCACGACAGCGCGGCCGCGCTGATCAGGGATGGCGAGATCGTCGCCGCCGCGCAAGAAGAGCGGTTCTCGCGCAAGAAGCATGATCACCGGTTCCCCACGGGCGCCATCGCCTACTGCCTGGCGGAGGGCGGGCTCACGACCGAGGCGGTCGACTACGTCTGTTTCTATGACAAGCCGCTCCTGAAGTTCGATCGCCTGCTCGAGACCTACGTGTCGTACGCGCCGCGCGGGTTTCGTTCCTTCCTCAAAGCCATGCCTCAATGGCTCGGACAGAAGCTGCATCTGCCGCGGGAGATCCGCCGCGAGCTTCGAGGCCAGGGCCGGCGTTATCGGGGCCCGCTGGTGTTCGTCGAGCATCACGAGTCGCATGCGGCCTCGGCGTTCTTCCCGTCACCGTTCGAGGAGGCCGCCATCATCACCGCCGACGGGGTGGGCGAGTGGGAGACGACCACCTGGGGGGTGGGCAAGGGAAACCGGATCGAGATCAGAGAGGGCATCCGGTTCCCGCACAGCCTCGGGCTGCTCTACTCCGCGTTCACCTACTTCACGGGCTTCAAGGTGAACTCCGGGGAGTACAAGCTGATGGGCCTGGCCCCCTATGGCCGAGCGATCTACGCCGACCTGATCCGGGAGAAGCTGATCCAGATTCGCCCGGACGGATCCTATCGGCTCAACCTCGACTACTTCAGCTATCCGCAGGGGCTGCGGATGACCGGCGACCGGTTCGCGCGACTCTTTGGCGGTCCGCCCCGGCGCCCCGAGGACCAGATCACCCAGCGGGAGATGGACCTGGCGGCGTCGATCCAGGCCGTGACGGAAGAGGTCATGCTGGCGACCGCGCGCAGCGTCCACGAGAAGACCAAGCTCCCGAACCTCTGCCTAGCGGGCGGCGTGGCGTTGAACTGCGTGGCCAACGGACGACTCCTGCGCGAAGGTCCGTTCGAACGGATCTGGATCCAACCCGCGGCCGGCGATGCGGGGGGAGCGCTGGGCGGCGCGCTCTTCGTGTGGCACCAGCTGCTCGGCAATCCGCGGCGGGTCGACGGCCGGCATGATGCCCAGAAGGGCTCGCTGCTCGGGCCCCGTTTCAGCGGCGAGACGATCGAGTCGTTCCTGAGGCAGAGCAAGGCCTCGTTCAAGCGCCCGGCGACCGAAGGCGATCTCCTGGCCGAGGTCGCGGATCTCCTGATCGACGGCAAGGTCGTCGGGTGGTTTCAGGGGCGAATGGAGTTCGGCCCGCGCGCGCTCGGTTGCCGAAGCATCCTCGGGGATGCGCGGAGCACCGAGCTCCAGACCACCATGAACCTCAAGATCAAGTTCCGCGAGTCGTTCCGCCCCTTCGCCCCCTGCGTCCTTCGCGAGCGTGCCTCGGACTACTTCGCGGTGCGTGCCGACGAGGAGAGTCCGTACATGATGCTCGTCGCCCCGGTCAAGGAGGAGCACCGAACGTCGCTCTCCGACGCGCAGCGCGAGCTGCTCGCCGATCCTGACCTCCGCAAGCGCGTCAACGTGCCGCGGTCGACCATTCCGGCCGTGACGCACGTCGATTACTCGGCCCGGATCCAGACGGTGGACGAGGAGCGGCACGGTCGGTACTACCGGCTCATCAAGTGCTTCGCCGAGAAGACCGGCTGTCCGGTGATCGTCAACACCAGCTTCAACGTCCGGGGAGAGCCGATCGTGTGCCGTCCCGAAGAGGCCTTCGCCTGTTTCCTGAACACGGAGATGGACGCGCTGGTTCTCGAGGATTTTCTGCTCCTCAAGACCGAGCAGCCAGCGGAGCTCTTGCGTGTCGACGCGGGCAAATACCTCTCGCGGTTCGAGTTGGACTAGCCGATGCGGACATTGTCAGACCTCAAGCGACCGCCATCCTCGAGCGACCTGCGTGGGTTCCGGTGGGTGCTCTCCCTCGGTGGCGTGGCGGCTGCGCTCTTTCTCTACTTCGTGAGGCACCGGCACGGCGCAGCTCTGCCCGTGGCCTGCGGAGGCGTCGCGCTGGCGCTCCTGTCGCTCGTCCCTGGCCTCGGAAGATGGCTTTTCGTCGGCTGGATGGGCCTGGGATTGGTTCTGGGTCGCCTCACAAGCCCGATTCTTCTTGGTATGGTCTGGCTCATCCTCTTCATTCCCCTCGGGTTCGTGTTTCGCCTGCTCGGACGCGACAGCATGAAGCGGCGCTTCCCCGCGGAAGACGCTACCTTCTGGGAGCCACACCCTCCGAGCCGGGACGTCCGTAGATATTTTCGGCAGTTCTGAAAGGTCCCCCGCCCATGGACGAGCAACAACCCGACGACGCAGCCAGCGAGTTCAAGTCCGCCGCGGCGAAGGCGAAGTCGTCGCTGCTGAAGGACTTCTTCGGCCTGCTGGCGCAGAACAAGAAGTGGTGGCTGGTGCCCCTCGTCGTCGTCCTGGTGGGACTCGGAGCTCTGGCGATTCTGGGAGCCACCGCCGCGGCGCCGTTCATCTACACGCTGTTTTGATGACCAGTGCCGAAAGGACCCCGGCGGACCGTCGATACTGGAGCGCCTGGATCGTCGTCTGGCTGTTGCAGCTGGTTCCACTCGGATTCGTCCTGATCGATTTCCCGATCCGTCTCGTCCGGGGAGCGCGCACGGAATGGATGGCGCTTCTGACCGATCTCCCGGTCCTGGTCTACGCCGTGCTGGTGGCGAGGCTCGGCGGAACTCTGCGAGGTCGCCGCTGGCTCCAGGGGCATCGAAACCAGCTGATCCTCAGCGTCGCCGCGACGGTCGTGGCTTATCTCCTTTGCGAATCAGTCGCCACGCTGCTGGCGCTGCACGGGGGGCTGGGACAGCGGACCAAGTCTCTGATCGTCTACGAGAGCGCCGGCAAGACGCTCCACTTCGATCCGATTCGCGGGATCCGGCTCGGACCCACCCCGTCGCGCTACGCACGGATCACCAACGGGACCCTGGAATACATCGGACACGCCCGCGGCAACAACCAGGGCTTTCCGGATCGGGATGACTTCTCTCCCCCCAGATCGAGCCCGGCGAAGCGACGCCTGGCCGTGTTCGGCGATTCGTTCACCGCCGCCCAGTTCCTGAAAACGAGCTGGCCCGATCTGGTGGAGGACTTGACCCGGCAAACGGGAACGCCGCTGGAGCTGCTGAATTTCTCGATCGACGGCGGGGGGCTGGCCAACTGGTGGAGCGTCCTGACCCGAATCGTGGTGGCGCAGAAGTACCAGCTCGACGGCGTGGTGTTCGCCGTGTTCTCGGGCGATCTCCGGAGAGGGTTTTCGATCACGGAGTACGAGGGCTACACGCATCCCATGTTCGCGCGCGTGCCGAGCTGGGACCCGCGCCGCTTTCCCCAGACGGCCGAACAGGCGAACACCTATTACGAACCGTGGGAAGCCACCATCGTGGGAGAGAAAGACTTCGACGCCTTCGTGAAGGGCGACTGGAGGCCCCGGCCACCGGCTCCTTTCCTGGCCAACCTGCTGTGGGAAAAGGTCCTGCGCCCGACGTTTCGAAGCACGGAGATGAGCCTGCGGGGCGTCGTCGACGTCGAGAGCGAACGGCGGGCGATGATCGACGACATTCGACGCGTGCTTGCGTCCATGAACGTTCCCGCCCTGGTCGTCTACATCCCCGACAGGGGACGCCTGATCAAAAAGGGCGCCCCCGGCGAGATCGACAAGGACACCCGCAATTTTGCCGAATGGCTCGGCGCGGAGCCGGTCAACGGTGGGTTGGCTTTCGACGGAAGGACAGCCTCACAGATTCGGGCGGACTGGCTCCCCTACGACGGGCACTGGGCGGAGGGGGGCTCCGATCGCTTCGCCCGGTTCATGGTCGGTATCCTGAACCAGTGGCCGGCGCAGCACTGACAGGCCGGCGCAGCACCGAGCGGCGCGGCTAATCCGGCGGCGGGCGGCGCAGATCGAGCGTCAGCGGGAAGTCGGGGTTGCGCTCCTCGGGGGCGCCTCTTGCCGTCCGGGCGTGTGGCCGAACGGGAAGAAGCGGGCGATGCGCCGCCCCTCGGCCTCGAGCGCGTTGGCCGGCACCCGTTCGTGCGAGAGGCCGCCCGGATGCGCGACGTGGTAGGTGCAGCCAGCGATGGCGCGGCCGGTCCAGCTGTCGATGAGGTCGAAGACCAGCGGCGCGTGAACGCCGATGGTCGGGTGCAGCGCCGAGGGCGGCTGCCAGGCACGATAGCGCACGCCGGCCACCGCCTCGCCGGGCGCGCCCGTCGGGTGCAGCGGGACGCGGCGCCCGTTGCAGGCCACGACGTGGCGCGACTCGATCAACCCGCGCGCCTTCACCTCCAGCCGCTCGACCGACGAGTCGACGTAGCGGGCGGTGCCCCCGGCGCCGGGCTCCTCGCCGAGCACGTGCCAGGGCTCGATCGCCTGCCGCAGCTCCAGGCGTCACGCCATCGGCCGCGATCGCGCCGGCGAGCGGGAAGCGAAACTCGCGATGCGGCGCGGAACCAGTCGGTCGCGAACGGGTAGCCGGCGCCGCGCAGGTCGTCGAGCACGTCGTCGAAGTCCTGCTCGACGAAGTGCGGGCAGCATGAAGCGGTCGTGCGAGCGCCGTCCCCCAGCGGACGGGGCGGCGCGTGTACGGCGCGCGCCAGAACCAGGCGACCAGCGCGCGCACGAGGAGCTGCTGGGTGAGGCTCATCCGCGGGTGCGGCGGCATCTCGAACGCGCGCAGCTCGACGAGCCCCAGGCGGCCGGTCGCGCTGTCGGGGCTGTAGAGCTTGTCGATGCAGATCTCGGTCCGGTGCGTGTTGCCGGTGACGTCGACCAGCAGGTGGCGGAAAATCCGGTCGACCAGCCAAGGCGGTGTCGGTGTGGCGCTCTCCGCCCGGACCTCGCCGAACGCGATCTCCAGCTCGTGGACGCTGTCCTGCGCGGGCCTCGTCGACCCGCGGCGCCTGGCTGGTCGGACCGACGAACATGCCGGAGAAGAGATACGACAGCGACGGGTGGTTGACGAAGTAGCCGACCAGGCTGCGCAGCAGATCGGGCCGCCGCAGGAACGGGCTGTCGCCGGGCGTCGCGCCGCCGATCACGACGTGGTTGCCGCCGCCGGTCCCGGTGTGGCGCCCGTCGAGCATGAACTTCTCGGTGCCGAGCCGGCAGAGGCGCGCCTCCTCGTAGAGGGCGTCCGTCATCTCGGACGAGCTCGGTCCAGGTGCGCGTCGGGTGGACGTTCACCTCGATGACGCCGGGATCGGGCGTGACCGAGAGACGATCCAGCCGGTAGTCGGTGGGCGGGTGGTAGCCCTCGATCCTCACGGGCTGCGCCCGTTCGCGGGCGACGTCCTCGACGGCGGCGACCAGCGCCAGATACTCCTCGAGGAGCTCGACCGGCGGCATGAAGACGTGCAGCATCCCCTCGCGCGGCTCGACGCAGAGGGCGGTGCGGACGACGCCGGCCGGCTCCTGCTCGCGGCGGTTTGTCGACGGCCGGCTTGGCTGGCCTGGGGCCGGGTTGCGCGCGGCGGATCATCGGCCCGAGCGGCGGGCGGGCGGCCAGTGGATCGCGCGCGTAGATCTGCATCCGCTCCCCCTCCGACTCCCAGGGGAGGCCGTCGAGCGGCAGCCGGTATCCCATCGGTGAGTCGCCCGGCAGCAAGAAGAGGTGACCCTCACGGGTCGACCAGCGGCCGCTCTCCCACAGCACGAGATCGTCGAAGGTCCGCGCGCGCAGCGGCAGGATGTAGCCGGCCACCTCGCCGAGGCCGGCACCGAACACGCGCGCCAGTCGCGCGCGCTCGATCGGATCGTCGAGCCGGCTCTCGAGGACGTTGACGTTGACGGGGAGGCGACGCTCGCGCCACAGGTAGTAGAAGGCGTCCTCGTAGGCGGCCTGGGCGACATCGTCAGCGAGCCCCAGCCGGCCGGCGAGGGCGGTGACGAACCCCTGCGCGGCCAGCCGATCGGCGGCGCTGGTCGGCCGGCTCGGATCGGGCTCCTGGGCGAACAGCGCGGGGTCGGTCCAGACCGGCTCGGCGTCACGGCGGAAGTAGCAGGCGTAGGCCCAGCGGGGGAGCGGCTCGCCCGGGTACCATTTGCCCTGGCCGTGGTGCATGAGACCGCCCGGCGCGAACCGCGCGCGCAGCCGCCGCGCCAGCTTGTCGGCGAGGCGCCGCTTGCCGTCGCCGAGCGCGGCGATGTTCCACTCGGGCGCGTCGCGGTCGTCGATCGAGACGAAGGTCGGCTCGCCCCCCATCGTCAGCCGGACGTCGTACCGCTGAAGATCCTGGTCGACGCGCGCGCCGAGGGCGTTGATCGCCGTCCACTGGTCGTCGCGGTAGGGCTTGGTGACCCGCGCCGTTTCGACGATGCGCTGAAGGCGCATCCCGAACGTCGCCTCTTCGGCGACGCGGTCGTCCTCGGACTTCGCGTTGAAGGTGAACGAGCCGCTGATCGCCGCCGCCGTTTGTGGCCAGGCGGTGGCGGCCAGCGGGATGTGCCCTTCGCCGGAGAAGAGGCCGCTGGTCGGGTCGAGGCCGATCCAGCCGGCGCCGGGGAGATAGACCTCCACCCAGGCGTGCAGATCGGCGACGTCCTCGGCGACGCCCGCGGGGCCGCCATCGAGCGGTTTGACGTCGGGCTTGAGCTGGATGGAGTAGCCCGAGACGAAGCGCGCTGCGTAGCCGAGCCGGCGCAGGAGCTCGACCTCCAGCCAGGCGAAGTCACGGCACGAGCCGTGGCCGCGGACCAGCGTCTCCTCGGGCTCGAACACCCCCGGCTCCATCCGCAGGTCGTAGCGAAGCCGCTGCGAGATGTCGCGGTTGATGTCGACCAGCACGTCGATGTTGCGGCGTCCCGTGCGCGCGTACTTGCCGTGCACCTCTTCGATGAGCGCGCCGAAGCTGGCGTCGGGCGCCGACTGCACGCTGTACGGGGCCAGCTCCCGGGCCAGCGAGGCCTCGTAGCGGAAGCCGAAGTTCTCCGCGTACTCCTCGACGAAAAAGTCGAACGGGTTGAGGGCGATCATCTCGGCGATCAGATCGACCTCGACGCAGAGCTCGCGCGCCGGCTTGTTGAAGACCAGCCGCGCCTGGTAGTTGCCGAAGGGATCCTGCTGCCAGTTGAGGAAGTGATCCTCGGGCGTCACGCGCATCGAATAGCTGACGATCGGCGTCCGGCTGTGCGGCGCGGGGCGCAGGCGCACGACGTGCGGCTGCAGGGTCACCTCGCGGTCGTAGCGGTAGCGGGAAGAGTGGGTGAGCGCGATGCGGATCGCCATGCGGGGGGGACCTTACAGCCTTTCAGCGCTTGTCGCTCAGGAGCCGAAAGTCCGTCTTCACCGGCCGGAGGCCCCAGATCTCGGAGGCGTACTGGCGGATGGTCGCGTCGCTCGAGAAGCGGCTCGCCCCCGCGATGTTGAAGAGCGCGCGGCGCGACCATTCGCGCGCGTCGCAGTAGACGGTCGCCGCCTCGGCTTCCCGGGCCAGGTAGCCCTCGAAGTCGACGCACACCAGGTAGGGGTCGAAGGCGCGCAGCCCCTCGAAGATTGGCCGGTAGCGATCGCGCTCACCCAGGCTGAAGAACCCCGATTCGATGAGCTCGATCGCCTCGGAGAGCACCGGGTTGCGAGCGATGACCGCCCGCGGGTTGTAGCCGGCGGCGAGCGTGGCGGCCACCTCCTCGGTGGTGAGACCGAACAGGAAGAAGTTCTCGTGGCCGACGGCGTCGCGGATCTCGATGTTGGCCCCGTCGAGCGTTCCCAGCGTGAGCGCGCCGTTGAGCGCGAACTTCATGTTGCTGGTGCCCGAGGCCTCCTTGCCGGCGGTGGAGATCTGCACCGACAGGTCGGCGGCCGGGATGATCGCTTGCGCCAGCGAGACGCCGTAGTTCGGCACGAAGGCCATCGCCAGCCGTCCGCGCATCGCCGGGTCGGCGTTGATCACCGCCGCTACGTCGTTGAGCAGCCGGATGTGCAGCTTGGCCATCACGTAGCCGGGGGCGGCCTTGCCCGCGAAGACGTAGCCGCGCGGCACTGCCTCGGCGCCCGGATCGCGCTTGAGCGCTAGATATCGCGCCACGATCTGCAGGCAGGCCAAGAGCTGGCGCTTGTACTCGTGGATGCGCTTCACCTGCACGACGAACATCGCCTCGGGCGGAAGCTCGACGCCGGTCCGCTGGTGGATGAGCGCCGCCACCTCGCGTTTGTTGGCCTGCTTGACGGCATGGAGCGCGTCGACCAGGTCCTCGTCGTCGGCGCAGGCCCGGAGCGCCTCCAGTCGCGACAGCTCGGGCAGATCGATCCAGCTCGACCCCAGGCGGCTGGTCAGCAGGCGCGAGAGGCGCGGGTTCGCGTGCAGCAGCCAGCGGCGCGGCGTCACCCCGTTGGTCTTGTTGTTGAACTTCTCGGGCCACAGCTCGTGGAAGTCGGCGAGGAGGTGCGCCTTGACCAGGTCGGAGTGCAGCTTGGCGACGCCGTTGACGCTGTGGGCGCCCGACCGTCGCCAGGTTGGCCATCCGTATCTGCTTGCCGCCGTGCTCGTCGATGATCGACATGCGCGCGATGCGGTCGTTGTCCCCCGGCCACCTGCCGCTGCACCAGGTGCAAAAACCGGTGGTTGATCTCGTAGATGATCTGCAGGTGCCGCGGCAGCAGCCGCTCGAACAGCGCCACCGGCCAGCGCTCCAGCGCCTCGGGCAGCAGGGTGTGGTTGGTGTAGCCGATCGTCTTCTGCGTGATCTCCCAGGCGGGATCCCAGTCGAGCCCCTCCTCGTCGAGCAGCACGCGCATCAGCTCGGCGACGGCGATCGACGGGTGGGTGTCGTTCAGCTGGATGGCGAACTTGTCGGGAAAGGCCTCGAACGTCGTGTGGCGCAGCTTGTAGCGCCGCACGATGTCGGCGATCGAGCAGGCGACGAAGAAGTACTGCTGCTTGAGCCGCAGCGCCTTGCCCTCCTCGCTCTGATCGTTGGGGTAGAGGACCTTGGAGATGTTCTCGGTGTCGATCTTCTCCTCGACCGCGCGCCGGAAGTCCCCCTCGTTGAAGAACTGCAGGTCGAAGTCGCGCGTGGCGCGCGCCGCCCACAGGCGCAGCGTGTTCGCGGTGTCGGTGCGGTGGCCCACGATGAACGAGTCGTAGGGCAGCCCGATCACGGCGCGCGTATTCACCCAGCTCGCGCGGGTCCTTCCGTCTCGGTCCTGATAGAAGACCACCTCGCCGCCGAAGCGGACGGTCTGTGCCTCCTCGTGGCGCGGCAGCTCCCAGGTGTTCCCCAGGTGCAGCCAGTTGTCGTGCTGCTCGACCTGGCGACCACCGTCGATCTTCTGCTCGAACATCCCGAAGTCGTAGCGGATGCCATACCCAATGGCCGGCAGCTCCAGCGTCGCCAGCGAGTCCATGAAGCAGGCCGCCAGCCGCCCGAGGCCGCCGTTGCCCAGGCCCGGATCTCCCTCGCACTCGAGCACGCGCCCGAGCTCGAGGCCGTAGTCGGCCGCCACCTCCACCGCCGCGTCGTAGAGGTCCATGTTCATCAGACACAACCCGAGGCTGCGCCCGGTCAGGAACTCCGACGAGAAGTAGCAGACGCGCTTGACGTCCTCCTCGACGTGCGTCCGCTGCGTCGCCAGCCACCGGTGCACCAGCCGGTCGCGCACGGTGTGGGCGAAGGCGTTGTAAAAATCGAGCGCCGAGGCGTCGCGCAGCTCCTTGGCGCAGGTGTGGACGACGTGCTCCAGCACCGAGGTGCGAAAATCGGCAGCCTGGAGGCTGGCGCGGCGGCCGCCGGCGCCGCGGGCCCGAGCCTCCGCCTCGTCCTGGCGGCGGGGCTCCAATCCGACGGTCATCGTGATGCATTTCAGCACGCGCGCCGAGACGCCGGCGTTTCGGTTTTGTCTGGATTTGATGAACGCCGCTGTCAGAAATTGAACAGCGCCGCCTGAACCCTGACGCGCGGGGGGACCCAACTCCCGATTTTTTCGGGATTTCGTCCCAGTGACCGAGAATTGCAAGCATTAGCCACCGGGAGGGCGACGCCATGGGAACGAACGCAATGCGCGGCAACAAGACGGTCATCAGGGCTGGGGCTCTCCTGGCCGTCTGGACGGGCCTCGCGGCAGCAGGCTGCGGCGGCGTCAGCGGGATCCCGATCGACGAGACGGCGACCCGCATCGCCAACACCGTCTGCCCCAAGGCCTACCAGTGCTGCACCCCCGACGAGCTGGCGATGAACATGGACCAGGCCGGGACAGACGTGGCCTCGTGCGAGTCAGGGACGAAGTCGGCCTATCAGAACATCCTCTCCACGCTGCAGAGCTCGGTCGACCAGAAGCGCGCGACCTATCAGTCGGCGCAGGTCGACACCTGCCTGGCGACGATCATGGCCAGCGACTGCACGACGCTCAACATGACCACGCACCTCACCGGGATCCCCGGCTGCGAGTCTTTCACCACGCCGCTGGTCGCCGTGGGGGGCGCCTGCTCGCAGGACTACGAGTGCATCAACGGCTGGTGCAACGTGCCGTCGACCTCGACCAACGGCGACGGCGTGTGCGCGGGCTTCGTCCCGCTCGGACAGTCGTGCGCCGCGGCCGGCGGGCCCAGCTGCGGACCCAACGCCGTCTGCGATCCGGAGGGGACCGCCGACGCCTCGGACGATCTCTGCGAGTCGGTCTCGCCGAACAACGGCGCCTGCCTCGACGACTACCAGTGCCAGAGCTTCAACTGCAGCTCCAGCGGCGGCAGCGGCATGACCTGCCAGGCGCCCACGACGGCGACGCCGATGTGCTTCTACCAGAGCAGTGGCTGCTCCGAGGCCGGCGGCCGGCCGGGCGCCGGCACGCTGCTCCTCTTTGCCGCGTTCGCCGCGGTGGCCTTCGCGCGCGCCGGCCGCGCGCGACGCAGCCGCTGATCGGCGGACGCGGCGGCGCGTGGTTCGGGTATGCTCGGGGCATGCCCGACGCCGCGGATCGCGACGCCTCGACCCAAACGGCCCAGGCGGGGAAGCCGGCCTGCGCCATCGACCCCGACACGGAGTGCCCCGTCTGCGCCGCGCGCGGCGAGCGGGTCAAGATGCAGCCGGTCAAGGCGCACTACCAGTGCCCGACCTGCCGCTACTTCGACTCTTGCTGCATGTAAAAAAAGTCGTCCGCTGTCGATCCGGCGACCCCAGGTTCGTCGTTTGGGTGAGGGCAGGTTCAAAGGCCCTTACCCAACAAGGAGATAGACCATGCGTTTCATGATGATCGTGAAGGCGAGCAAGCGGTCCGAGGCCGGGGAGCTGCCGACCGAGGAGCACATCGCGACGATGGGGAAGTACAACGAAGAGCTTCAGAAGGCGGGCGTGCTGCTCGACCTCTCGGGGCTGAAGCCGACCTCGGCCGGGGTGCGGGTCAACTTCTCGGGCGGCAAGCCGAGGGTGGTCGACGGCCCGTTCGCCGAGACCAAGGAGCTAATCGCCGGCTACTGGATCATCCAGGTGAAGTCCAAGGAAGAGGCGATCGAGTGGGCCAAGCGGATCCCGGCCGAGATCTGCAACGTGCCCGAGGTCGAGCTGCGGCCCTTCTACGAGCTGGAAGACTTCGCCCCCGGACCGGCGGTCGACGCCGCCAAGGAACTGGGGAAGAAGCTGCCGGCCAACTCCCCCTCGAAGCAGTAGCCGGAGGGGGACGCTGGCCGCCACGGACGAAGCGATCCGCCGGATCGAAGCGGTCTGGCGGATCGAATCGCCCAAGCTGATCGGCGCGCTCGGGCGCGTGGTCCGCGACGTGGGCCTGGCCGAGGAGCTGGCGCAGGAGGCGCTGGTCGCGGCGCTGGAGAAGTGGCCCGAGACGGGCGTCCCGGACAACCCGGGCGCCTGGCTGATGACCACGGCCAAGAACCGCGCGCTGGACGACTTGCGGCGCGAGCAGATGTTGCGCGGCAAGCACAAGGAGCTCGGTCGCGAGCTGGCAGAGGAACAGGAGGCGAGCGGCGCCGCGCTGGCCGCGCGCCTGGAACGCGAGCTGGACGACGACGTGGGCGACGACGTGCTACGGCTGATCTTCACCGCGTGCCACCCGGTGCTGGCGCGCGACGCGCGCGTGGCGCTGACGCTGCGGCTCCTGGGCGGGCTGACGACCGCCGAGATCGCGCGCGCCTTCCTGACGCCCGAGCCGTCGATCGCCCAGCGGATCGTGCGGGCAAAGAAGACGCTCGCCCAGGCGAAGGTCGCGTTCGAGGTCCCGCGCGGCGCCGAGCGCGCCGAGCGTCTCGCCTCGGTCCTGGAGGTGATCTATCTGGTCTTCAACGAAGGCTACGCCGCGACGGCCGGCGACGACTGGATGCGCCCCGAGCTGTGCGACGACGCCTTGAGGCTGGGTCGCGTGCTCGCGGGGTTGGCGCCCGAGGAGCCCGAGGTTCACGGCCTGGTCGCCCTGATGGAGATCCAGGCGTCACGATTGAAAGCCCGGACGGCGGCGAACGGCGACCCGATCCTCCTGTTGGACCAGGACCGCTCGCGCTGGGACCAGCTTCTGATCCGGCGCGGGCTGGCCGCGCTCGAAAAAGCCGAGTCGCTCGGCGGCGCGCGCGGCCCGTACGCGCTGCAAGCCGCGCTCGCCGCCTGCCACGCGCGCGCGCGCGTGGCGTCGGACACCGACTGGGCGCGCATCGTCGGGTTGTACGGCGTCCTATCGGAAGTGACGCCGTCTCCGATCGTCGAATTGAACCGCGCGATCGCCCTGGGGATGCTGTTCGGCCCGGAAGCGGGGTTGAAGTTGGTCGACGCGCTGGCGGGGGATCCGGCCCTCGCCGGGTATCACTTGCTCCCGAGCGTCCGCGGCGACTTCCTGTTCAAGCTGGGGCGTCTCGACGAGGCGCGAGCCGAGTTCGAGCGGGCGGCCGGGATGGCCGGGAATGCGCGGGAACGGGCGCTGCTGGAGCGGCGGGCGGGGGAGTGCGTCGGCTGACGTTCCGACAGGGCAGGTTCACGAAACCCCGGAACCACCGGGCAACAGCGTCCACTCGCCGTTGACGAGGTTGAGCCGGTAGAGGTGTCCGTGTCCGGACAGCGGGCCACACTCCACGCCAGTCATGGCCTCGAACTCGAAATCGGAAGATCGCCGGTCGCGGCGGCCTCCGAACGCGCCGGGGCGATCAATCTCGACGATGGGAAGGTCGTCAACCATCAAAATCAACGATTCGATCTTCCGGATGTCATCGTCCGACAGCTCCGTCGCGACCAGGGTTCCACCCATCCGATCGAGACAGGAGGTGTCAAATATCGCTGACGCGAGACGCACGACACGGCGGCCCGGTGGCGGCACTGGTGGTGCGAGGGGGGCCGGCGGGTTGGTGACCCTATCGGCGTGAGAGGCTGGCGGAGGTGGATGCTTCGAGCACGACGACGCCACGATGACCACCAACGTCACGAGCCAGCGAATCATACTGAGCGGACACCGAAGATCTCCCGAGGTTCCATCCTGGCTCGCCCACGTGCGTGACACTCAGCCCCGACCCTCCAACAACCCCGCTCCCGCGGCCGGTCGGGCGACCGCCGCTGCAGACCAGAGCGGCGCTCACCCGTCGATGTCGAGGCCGAGCAGCACGCGGCCGGTGAGGCGCGTCTGGGTCTTCTCGGGCGCGGGGTGGTAGCGCGAGGCCTGGACGTCGCGGAAGAGGCGCTCGAGGCCCGTCTCGCGGAAGAAGCCCGCGCCCCCCGCGGTCTCCATCGCCTTGTCGAGGGTCTTGAGGATCGCCTGCCCGATCACCGTCCGGCGCGCCAGCATGGCGGAGGTGGTCGCCGGTCCCGGCTTCTCCCGCGCGGCCATGTCGACCATGCTGGCGTGCACGACCTGCGCCGTCACGAGCTGGTTCTCCATCTCGCCGACCAGGTAGGACACCGTCTCGTCGTTCTTCTTGCGCGCCGCGAGGGAGAGCGCGATGTCGCGCGCGGCCTCGGCCGCGCCCAGGTACGCCGCGTAGACGATTGGCAGCGCCAGCATGGCCACGGTGTGCATCATCGGGTGCCACTTGCCGATGGGGCGCCGCAACCCGGCGGCCGCCTCGGGAATGAAGACGTTCTCGAGCAGGATGTCGTTGGAGGCGGTGCCGCGCATGCCGAGCACCTTCCAGGTCTCGAGGATCTTCACCCCCTCCGCCTTCATCGACACGGGCAGGTGGATGATCGTGGGTCCGTCCTTGGGATCGTCATAGATGCCCATCGTCAGGAACAGGTCGGCGCCGAGGCCGCCGCTGCCGAAGACCTTGCGCCCCGTGAGGCGGAAGCCGCCTTCGACCTTCTCCAGCTTGCCCGACCCGTTGAGCCAGTCGGAGCCCCCGGACGTCACGACGATGATGTTGTCGGTGGCGACCCGCCGGAGCAGCGCCTCCGGCCCCTTGTTGCCGGCTCGCCAGAGGTACGTCTGCGCCGCGAGCGGGTGCGTGTGCATCGAGAAGGCGAGCGCCGTCGAGCTGCAGTGGCGCCCGAGCTCGCGGATCATCGCGGCCAGCTCCGCGTGCGAGGCCCCGCCTCCGCCCAGCTCGGCGGGGACGCCGGCAGCGGGAACGCCGCGTGCCCGCAACGTCGCGTAGTTCTCGGCGACGAACGAGTCGTCCTCGTCGTGCGCCCGCGCGCGTCGCGCAAAGTCGGTCCCCAGTTCCCTCATCAAAGCCACCCAATCGGTCGTCGCCATGGTCCCTCCCGGCACGCGTGTGCGGGACACTATACGTTGGCCCACCGATTCAGTTACGCGGCCGCGTCGCGAATGACGTCGTGGACGAAACGGAGCTTCTCGAGCGCCGGTGGCGGCAGGACGAACGGGTAGGGGTCGCCGAGGCCCATGCTTCGGTTGAGGCTGTTGAGCGCCAGGGTGAGGGGGACCCACGCGGCCAAGAGACCGTCGAGGTCCTCGACCTCGGCGAGCGGGGTGACGATCGGCGGCTCCTGCCGGCCGCCGGTCGGGGCGGGCTGGATGGCGACGCCGAAGCTGCGCGCCGTCTCCAGCGTGTCGACCATGTGAAGGTAGTGGGCCCAGGTCTCCGCCCAGTCCTCCCAGGGGTGCGTCGACGCGTAGGCGCTCACGAAGCGATTGGGCCAGTCCGCGGGGGGACCGCTGTCATAGTGCTGCTTCACGGCGGCGGCATAGTCGGCCCAGGGATCACCGAACAGCGCGGCGAACGGCGCCAGCCACTTCGACCCCGCGATCAGGCGGTCCCAATAGTAGTGGCCGATCTCGTGGCGAAAATGACCGAGCAGCGTGCGGTACGGCTCGCCGAGCTCTTGCCGGATCCGCTCGCGGAACGGCGCATCGGCCTCGGCGACGTTGATGGTGATGACCCCGTCGTTGTGCCCGGTGAGAACCCTCTCGGCGCCGGGCTCATCGCGCGCGAACGAAAACGCCAGTCCACCGCGGGAGGCCGGATCCGATGGCTCGATCGGCAGGCGCAGGCCGGCCAGGGTGTAGAGGAGGCGCCGCTTGGCGCGCTCCAGCTTGAGCCAGGCGTCCTTGGACCCGGGCTCTGCCAGGTTGGGGATCAGCCGGTTGAGACGGCAGGCGCGGCAGAAGCGCTGGTCGTCTTTCTCGGGCACCGCCCAGTTGCACGCCCCCTGATCGATCTGGTTCCCGCACGGCCGATAGCGGTCCGGTCCGAGCCTCTCGTCGACGGGGACGAGGAGCCCGGTCGCCGGGTCGTCGGCGCGAACAGCCGCCAGAAGGCCATGGTCCGGCAGGAACGCCAGCGGGTGGCCGCAGCGCGTGCACTGGCTGTTCTCGAAGTAGAGCGTCTGTCCGCAGGCCGCGCAGGTGAAGAGGCGCATGGGTCAGCCCGGACGCGCGCGTAGGGGGCCGGGACCCGCGCAGAGAGGGCACGCGTCGCCGTCGCTCCGCGCGGCGATGACCTGCCGGCAGGCGCGGCAGTCGGCGCGGTAGCCGTGGAAGCCCGGATCGTGCGGTTCGACCATGCCGCGCGGCCGGTCCGCGCGCGCGCCCTCGTAGCTGACGCTGACCGGGACGAAGGCGAGATAGCGAACCTCCTCGCCGCCGCAGTCGGCGTCGGCGCAGCCGGTGGGGACGGGCCACCGGTTCTCGCTGCCGAGCGCGGTCGCGAGGCCTCCCGGCGCGTGGCAGCGCGGGCAGACGTCCGCGGCGAAGACCGTCGCGCCGCACCCCGCGCAATCGACACCATAGACCCCGTCCACGAACTTCTCTCCGTCGTAGGCCCAGCTCGGGCGCCCGACCGGCTCGCCGGCGATGAAGGGGAACGCGCCGTCGACGTACGTCCGGAAGGTCAGCGTGTGGCCGCCGCAGGCCGCGCAGCCGGCCTTCACCAGGCGGTCCAGCCCAGGTTCATCGAGGAGCCCCACCGCGCCGACCTTACCGCGGCGTGGCCCGGCCGCGGCGTCGAAATCGAAGGTGAAAAATCTCGCGGGCGGCGCGAGGATGCCGCGGGGGGGCATGATGAACGACGAAGTCTCGGAGAAAATCGGCGCGCTGTCGGTCGACGCGCAGTGGGTGGCCGACAAGCTGTCCGAGTTCGGGTTCACGATGGACCAGCTCGAGGCTCTCTACCCCGAGGCCGAGCGGGTCGCGCTCGGCTGGGCCGCCCGCGGCGACACCCGGATCGGGATCGACCTCGTCACCGGCGAGGTCAAGCGCCGGACCAAGCTGAAATTCTCGAATACGGTGCGTCCTTTTCTGGCACGCATGCTGCGCGACCGTCGCGCCGAGCTGCGCGACCTCATCAAGGTCTCGACGACGTCGCGGGGCCGCAACAAAGAGCTGAAGGTCGCCCTCGACTACCTCAACGTGGTCGCCGTGGTCCACCAGCCGGCCGATCCGACCGCGCCGCCCGTCACCATCCCGCTGGCGGAGGTCCCGGCCTTCGTCGAACGGCTGCGGCCGGTTCGCCGGCGGCGGGACATCTAGGGAGCGACGGCCTGGGGCACGTCAGATGAGCGTCAGGGTGCTATGAGCGCCCGCGAGACCTGGTCGACGGCGGTGGCCGGATCCGCGACCTCGACGATCAGCTGATCGTATCGTTCGTCGCGAAGATCGATCACCACGGTCTTCTCCGGATCGTGGACGTCCCAGAAGATGCGCTTACCGTCCTGGTAGAAAGTTCCCGCGCGGATGACACCCGGAAGGGACGTGCCCGGCGCGCGGATGCCCTTCCACCAGCCCCTCGCAACATCGGGATCGGCGTGGACGGCACGAACATTGGTGATGGGTATGTCGAGATGACCCTTGAAGGCCCAGAGCTTGTCCAACCCCTTCACCTCCAGATGGATATGGTCGCCAATCACCGATATCTCAACCATGGGACCTCCCGCGTAGACCTGTTTGTCATTCCCAGCATCTTTGTCTTGGGTGCCCCGAGGCCGCCTTTAGTCACGCACGTACCGCAAGTGTGTGGCAGCCGGACCATCAAGCACCTTGTCGATTCGGAACCTCGGAGCCGGTTCGCGTAGGTTCTCGAAGAGACGTCTCCCACCGCCGAAGAGCACCGGCGCCAGGGCGATCTCCAGTTCGTCGATGACGCCGAGGTTCAAGTATTGCTGGATCACGTCCGCGCCGCCCGCAATGCGAACATCGCGACGCCCCGCAGATTCCCGGGCCTGCGCGAGCGCACTCTCCGGGCCGTCGTTGACGAAGTAGAACGTCGTCCCGCCCGGGCGGACCCAAGGTTCGCGCTTCTCGTGAGTGAGAACGTAGACCGGCGTGTGAAACGGAGCCTCCGCCGGCCAGCTGCGCTCGCCGGCGTCGAACATTCGCTTTCCCATGACGTTGGCGCCGATGCGCTCCGTGGTGCTGCGAAGCATGTCGTTGACCGGACCGGTCTCGCCCCCCGGTCCGAGCTTGAGGTTCTGGCGGAAGTACTGCTGATTGAGGACCCAGCCCATCAGCGCACCCCACTTGGCCCCCCAGTTCTTGTAGTCAGGCCTCTCCCAATTCTCCAGAGTCATCCCTTCCGGTGCCATGTAGCCGTCGAGGCTAAGTCCGATGTTCACGAAGACCTTGGTCATGACTCATCTCTCCCGATTTCCGTGTCGGCCCCACGATACTGGCGTTCAGCGGCGAACGCCCGCCCGCGCGGAGCGAGAAAGCGTGTATGTCTTTCGAAGGCGCTCAGGTTCCCGACGCTCTGAGCATGCGTCCGTCCGGATAACTGTTGGTTCAGCGGCGGGCCGGTCGTCGCCCCGACCGCTGCAACACCTTTGCTGTCCCGCCACCCGAGCCCGACTGGCTTCCGGCGAGGATGATCTTCTTGTCCCCGAAGGATGCCACCAGCTCGAGCTGCCCACCCAGGGCGGCGACATACCGGCGGAGGGTGGACACCAGGCACTCCTCGAAGTCCGCTCGACCCTCGAGCCGGGAGACGTCCGACTGGTCCATCGCCGACTCCGCAGCAATGTCGACCTGCGTCTTCCCAACTGCCTCACGAACAGCCCGGATCGTGAGATGCACCCCTCTTTGGGCGCGAAGACCGCGCCCCAGTATGCGAACGGGCTCAGACTCCGCGGTGTTGCGACGCTTGGCTACTGTGCTCATCTTCAACCTCCGATTCCGTAGACGGTGCGTTCCCGTGCCGTCATCGAGATAGACCGCCATTGGATCCGCGAAGACCGCGGCGGCTTCAGGGAAGGACACCCCATGCTTCTCGAGATTCGACTCAGCCTTGGCCGAGTCCCACTCTAGTCCCCCTCCACCACCGTCGGCATCGCATCCCTTAGTATGGTCTGCGTCCCATACCTGGTCAACCCCGTCCGGCATCGAGAACGCGATTGTCATTGGCCCTGCAGTCCCGTCCCGGGGCGCCGCTATCCGGCGCGTGCCGCCGTGCAGGTCTCGCAGGGGCAGTTCGCGCGCAGGGAGTGGAAGTTGTAGATGCCGGTCGAGTGGCCGTCGCTCCACTGAATCAGGATCGCGTATTGACCGACGAGCTCGATCTGCTTGGCCTGGACTTGGGGCGGGATCGTCGCCGGTTCGAGCAGCGCGCGGCCTGACGTTTCCTCGATGCACATCGCGCAGCGGCAGGCGAGGCGCAGGTCGCGGGCCTTGTAGCGGCTCTCGTGGCCGTCGGGCCACTTGAAGGTGATCGTCGAGCGCAGGAGGCCCACGATCTCGTCGGGCATCGGCATCAGCGGGCCTGTTTCTCGCGCGCGTGCGCGCGGTGCAGGAGCAGCTTGAGCAGCGGGGCGGCGTGCAGCGCCTGCACGAAGCCGCCGGTCTCGAGCAACGCTTCGACCTCGGTGAGCGGCGTCAAGTGGACCGTCATCTCCTCGCTCGCCTCCGGCGCGGGCGCGCCGAGCGACGTCACACTCTCGGCGAGATAGGTGTAGGTCAGGTTGTTCTGCAGCGCCGGGTTCGCCGACAGCGTCGCCAGCAGCGACCAGCGCCCGCCGCCGTAGCCGGTCTCCTCGCGCAGCTCGCGGCGCGCCGCCTCCTCGAGCGACTTGTCCTCGGGATCGGTCGTCCCGGCGGGCAGCTCGTAGTGGACCTTCTCGATGCCGTGGCGGTACTGGCGGATCAGGACCACCTCGTCGCGCTCGGTCACCGCCACCACGTTGACCCACGGCGCGTACTCGTTCACCCAGTACTCGGGGATCACCGTCCCGTTCGGCAGCTCGACGCGGTCGACGCGCACCGTGTACCAGGGTTTGCGCGCCAGGTACTCGCGCGAGAGGACCTTCCAGGCGCCAGGATCGTCCGGGAGTTCGTCGGGGTGCTTGTCGTCGGGGTCAGCCATGCGAGGCCTGGATGATGCCACGCGCGCGGGCGAACACGGCGCGCATCATGGGGGCGGTCAGCTTGCCGGTGTTGGTGTTCTGGCGGCTCGGGTGGTAGCAGCCGAGCAGCAGCGGCAGGCCGCTGCCGAGGTGCGCCTCGCTGGCGTGGCCGAACGCCGGGCGTGGGCGGGGGCGGACGCCGTGGGTGGCGGCGACGTAGGCGAGGTAGGCGTCGTGGCCGATCTTGCCGAGCGCGACGACCACCCGGATGCGGGGGAGGGCGGCGATCTCGGCGGCCAGGTGGCGGCGGCAGCGGACGATCTCCTCGGGCAAGGGCTTGTTGTCAGGCGGGGCGCAGCGGGCGGCGGCCAGGATGTAGGCGTCGCGCAGGGCGAGGCCGTCGTCCGCGCTGCGCGAGGTGGCGATGTTGGAGAAGCCCTCGGCGTGGAGCGCGGCGGCGAGGAAGTCGCCCGAGCCGTCGCCGGTGAAGATCCGCCCGGTCCGGTTGGCGCCGTGCGCCGCGGGCGCGAGGCCGACCAGCAGCAACCGCGCGTCCGGATCGCCGAACCCCGGCACCGGCCGGCCCCAGTAGGTGTCGTCGCGGTGCGCCGCCTTCTTCTCGCGGGCGACGCGGGCGCAGTAGCGCCGCAGGCGCGGGCAGTCCTCGCAGGCGACGATCGCCGCCCGGACGGCTGCCAGCGACGGCGGGCGGGCCTCAGCCCTCGGGTATGGAGTCACGCTCAACCGGGTACCCCGCCTCGCGCCAGGCGCGCATGCCGCCGTCCATCGAGACGACGTTGGTGTAGCCCATCTTTTGCAAGTTGTCGGCGGAGAGCGCCGAGCGGAAGCCGCCGCCGCAGTAAAGGACGATCGGCGCCGCATGGTCGGGGATCAGCGTCTCGACGTCGCGCTCCAGCACGCCACGGCCGATGTGGCGGGCGCCGCGCGCCCGGTCGACCGCGAACTCGCCGTCCTCTCGGACGTCGACGAAGTGGAACCGCTCGCCCCGGTCGAACCGCGCCTTGACCTCGGCGATCGTGCATTCCGTGACACGCCTCTTCGCGTCCTCCACCAGCGCGAGGAATCCCGGGCTATGCTTCATGACCCCCAAGATATCACCGCGGATTGACACCGTCGGTGAGGCTCTTTACAAAGGTCATCCGTGTCCGAGAAGCGCGACTACTACGAAATCCTGGGCGTCGAGCGATCCGTCGAAGGCGGCGAGCTCAAGCGGGCCTACCGCAAGCTGGCGATGGAGCTGCACCCCGACCGCAACCCGGGGAACAAGGAGGCGGAGAACCAGTTCAAGGAGGCCTCCGAGGCCTACCAGGTCCTCGCCGACCCACAAAAACGCGCGGCCTACGACCGGTTCGGCCACGCCGGCCCGGGGGCGGGCTTCGGCGGCGCCGGGTTCCGCGACGTGGGGGACATCTTCTCGGCCTTCTCCGACATCTTCGGCGACATCTTCAGCGGCGGCGGCCCGAGCGGCCGGCGCGGGCCGGCGCGCGGCGGGGACATCGAGACGCGCGTCTCCATCACGCTCGAGGAGGCGGCGGCCGGCGTCAGCAAGGAGATCAGCATCCTGCGCAACACGACCTGCGGGACCTGCGGCGGGACCGGCGCCGCGCCCGGGTCGCAGCCGGAGGTCTGCCAGCACTGCAGCGGCCGCGGCCAGGTGATGCACTCGCAGGGGTTCCTGATGATCTCGTCGACCTGCCCGGCCTGTCGCGGCGAGGGGCGGGTGGTGCGCAAGCCCTGCGGCACCTGCAACGGCAGCGGCGTCGACCAGAAGGAGGACACGCTGCAGAATCTCGATCCCGGCCGGCGTGGAGAACGGCTCGACCTTGCGCCTGATGGGGCGGGGCGAGGCGGCGCCGCGCAGCGGGCAGCCGGGGAATCTCTACGTCGTCCTGCGCGTCGAGGACGACGAGCGGTTCGAGCGCGACGGCCCCGACCTGCACACGGAGGTCGAGGTCACCTTCCCGCAGCTCGCGCTCGGGGATCGGATCTCGGTGCCGACGCTCGCCGGCGACGCCGAGGTCGAGATCCCGCCGGGGACCCAGCCGGGTGAGACGCTCGCGCTGGCGGGGCTGGGGATGCCGCACATCAACGCCCGCGGCAAGGGGGATGTCGTGGCGCACCTCAAGCTGATCGTGCCGAGCACCCTCACCGCCGAGGAGGACGCCGCTCTGCGCGCCTACGCCGCAGCCGGCGGCCAGCGCGTCAGCCCCGAGAAGGGCGGCTTCTTCCGGCGGAAAAAGAAAAAGTAGAGACAGAAGGAGTAATCGCGTGGACGGAGCTGGGCTATGCCCAGCGGAATCCTTCGCGGGAGGGTGCGGGAACCCTCCCAGGGTTCCCGCGTAGAGTAACTACCCTTTTGGCGCGTGCGCGGCTTCGGCCCGCGCGTGCTCGACGTGCTTGGCGTCGGCGTGCTTGGTCTCGGCGCGCGCGCGCAGCGGCACCGACGGCACAGGCTTGGCGCCGTAGAGCCAGGAGTAGGCGAAGTACGAGGCGAGCACCCGCTTGGTGTAGTTGCGGGTCTCGTCGTAGGGGATCGTCTCCATGAACTCGTCCATATCGAGGTCGCCGCGCTCGCCGAGCCAGCGATCGACCGCCCCTTCGCCCGCGTTGTAACCGGCGATCGTGAGTGGCGGCGCGCCGCCGAACCGCTTGTAGAGAAACCCCAGGAACTTCGCCCCCAGCTCGACGTTCTTGGCCGGGTCGAGCAGGATCTCGCGGCTCACCGGCTGCCCGTCGGCGTGCGCCTTGGCGGTCTTGACCAGCATCTGCGTCAGCCCGATGGCGTTGGCGAACGATTCGGTCTTGGGCGCGAAGGCGCTCTCCTCGCGCATGATCGCGAACTCCAGCGCCTCGGGAAGATCGTTGGCGTGCGTGTTCTTGCTGACGATCGGCGCGAAGGCGCGCGGGTAGGCGAGCTTCCACTTGGCCGCGCCGATCCCCTTCGGGTACTCGAGCCGGTACGACGTCACGCCGTAGCGGGGGAGCGAGTGCGACGCGCTCCAGGCCCCGCCGCGATCGAGCAGCGTCGCGGTGATCCACAAGACGTCTTCACCTTGGGCGCGCGCCGTGGCGGTGGCCGCGGCGGTCGCGTGCTTGTCGGCCGACGTCGCGAGGCCCAGCCGGCCGAGCTCGCGCCGCGCATCGCCGCCCTGGCCCAGGCGCGCCAGCTCGACGGCGCGCAGGAACCCCGGCTCGGCGTAGAGCGCGCGCGGCGGGAACGACCAGTCCGGGACCTCCTTGAGACCCTTGCGCAGCGAGGCGACCAGCGCCTCCTCGGCGTGGGCGTCGGAGTTTTTCAACCGCCCGAGCGCCAGCAGCGCGTAGACCGACAGCGGATACTCGCGCACGGCGCTCTCGTAAGAGGTGCGTGCCTCGTCGTCGTGCCCCTGCTTCTCGAGCACGCGACCCTTCCAGTACTGGACGCGTCCCTCGGCGTACCAGATCTCCTCGTGGGGGACGAGGCGCAGGTTCTCGTCCAGCCAGTGAAGCGTCTCGTCGAGGCGGCCGCCGCGCCAGGCGCCGAACGCCAGCCGCCAGAGCGCCTCGTTCAGCAGATCACCCTGCGGGTAGCGGATCGGCACCTCGGCCAGGATCTTGGCCGCGCCCGCCTCGTCGCCGGCGTCGCTGTAGAGCTCCGCCATCCGGATGCGTGCGTCGTCGGCGTAGCTGTGGTCGGCGTGCTCCGCCTCGACGCGCGCGTAACGCCCGAGCGCGAAGTCGCGGTTCCCCGCGGAGGCCCAGGAGCGCGCCCCCTGGTACAGCGCCTTGGCGTGCAGATTGCGGTTGCCGGCCTTGGCGCAGATGCCGTCCGCCTCGTCGAACAGAGGCGCTGCCCGGGGCCGCTGCCGCTCTTTCCAGACCGACTGCGCGCGGTAGAAGCGCGCCTTGCACTCGAGGTCGGCGTTGAGCCCGGAGGCGCCGAGCGCGGCGGCGAACGCCGACTCCGACTCCTGGTTGCGGTTGTGGTCGAAGAAGACCATGCCGCGCGTGACCAGCGCCGCCGCGCCGTGCGAACGGACGACCGCCGCCTCGGGGGCCGGGAGCGCGCTCGCGATCTGCTCCAGCCGATCGCCCGCGCGCTCGCTCCAGGCCTCGAGCGGCGCCTCGGCCCAGACGCGACGGTAGAGATCGATCGCCTCCTGGCCCGCGCCGGCGCGGGTCTTCTCGATCGCCTCGGCCTTCTTGTAGAGCACCTCGGCGTGCCGCAGTCCGCCCGGGAATCGCTTCAGGTGCGCGTCGATCGCGGCGAGCGCCTCGTCCCACCGCAGGAGCGAACGCAGCGCATCGATCCGGATCAAATCGGCCTCCGCCTCGGGGACCGTCCCCGGCGCCACCTTGGCGGCCCATTCGATGGCGCCGGCGTAGTCGCTGCGCCGCAGCCGGCAACGGGCGGCGTTGTAGGCGTGGTAGGGGCGAGCTTCGGGTAGCTCTCGAAGAGCTCCTCGAACAGCTTGCCCGCGTCGGCCCAGTTCGACTGATTGGCCCGCGCGAGCGCGAGGAGGTAGCTCGCCGCCAGCCGCTCGTCGCCGCCGCGGGCGAGCGACTTCAGCGCCTTGCTGAACCCGGCCTCGGCCCCACTCCAGTCGTCGCCGCGAAACTTCTCCGCCGCCTGCTTGGCCGGGCCGTGCTGGAAGAATGGCTCCAGCCAGTCGCGGTCGAAGGGGATCGGCTTGCCGGCCGCGTGCGGTGGGGCAGCCTCGACGGCCGGCGCCTCGTCGTCATCGCCGACCGGCTGGGCGAACGAGACGCCCGCGAGGGCGAGCGAGAGCGTCGCCGCGGCGACCGGCGAGCGGCGCGAGATCCACACACAGACAGACTACGAACCGAGCGCGCGACCTGCAAAAAATACACTCGGGACCCGACCGGCAAAGCCGGTCTACGCTCGACGCGAAGGTCAGGTTTCTCGCGTAAGCCCGCGTCCGCGCCGCCGCGGGGCCCCCGGCCAGGCGAACCGGATGACCGCGTGGTCGTCGTCGAGGTCGTGGCAGCTCATCTGGACGCCCCCGCCATCTTGACCGCGTGGGTCCGGCCACGGCCGGATGCCGGGGCGGCGAGCCGCTTGCCGCGTGTCGCGGGCGTATGGCGGGAGGTCGTCATTGGATGGCCCCGCCAGCCCAACCATGGTCTCAAACCGCACCACGGCCCGTCAAGAACCTGTGGGGGCGCG
>CAVSAG010000002.1:0-1379095 GCA_963725905.1 uncultured Pseudomonadota bacterium
ATCGCCACAATTTCCTCGCTCAAGCACACATGACGGAATAAGCGCTCTCCCTTCTCGCGATTCTCGTTTCTCCTCGTTTGCGGCTCGACGGTCGCTTCGTGCACTTCGCACTGGAAGTCGCACACCAAATCGGTCGGCTCGCTCGCTGCTCATCCGCCTTTGTGAAGCGCACGGTAGCGACGTTGAGCGACTTCGATCGTTCCGTCTGCAGCAGCAAGTTCTACGCATTGACGAAGCGTCGCTCGGGGGGCGAGCGACATGAATCCACATACATCGAATTTCGCAACACGAACGGCAACTACGAGACGAGAAACACATGACTTATCCACGATTGAGAGCCTGGCACCTGGTGCTTCCCGCACTGCTGCTGGCCAGTGCCGGCGGCGCCCGCGGGGCCTTGCTATCGACGCTCATAGCACTGGGCAAACGATCCAGGTCGGCGACCTGTTCCTCAGCAACTTCAGCTATTCGCCCACCGGCGACATGCCCGACGCGTCGGCGGTCAACGTCAATCCGTACACTTCGCCGATCCACGGCGACGCAGGCCTGAACTTCCAGGGCTCGTTCCTCGACTTCCTCGGCGCGAGCGGATCCGACGGCGTGATCGGCTACCGCGTTTCGACGTTGACTGTCGGCGAGACGATCACCAGCGCCGCCCTCTCGGGCGTTCCCACAGTGTTGGGTGGCAGCGGAGTATTGAGCGTGACCGAAAGCTCCAGCCGACCAATTACAGCGACACGCTCATATCTCTTCGCCATCTCACCCGGCTCGACACAGAACACTGCCAACGTCACGTTCGCCAGCGGCTATTCGGTGCTGGACGTGCAGGACGCCGTGCTGGCGTACTCGGTCAGCGGGCTAGCGGGACTGTCGTTCTTCACGCCGACTTTCCATACCACGACGACACCCATTCCCGAACCGGCCAGCGCCACGCTGCTCGGACTGGGCGCGGTCGCTTTGCTTTGGAGCAGGTGGCGAAAGAAATAACGAGAGATTGTCGGGCGCACGGAGGCACTCGGAAAGAGAATTGCCAGGGGCCGACCATGCCAACCGACGGTAGCTTCCCGCGTATGCGGGGAGCTGCCGTCGTTGTGCTTTCGGGTAGTCGGCAGCAGGCGGCCGGCAGTAAGCAGTAGTTACAACGAACGCCGGGACTTGGGCGTGCTCAGTCGAGCCGCGGGCCTGGAGGCTAAATGGCAAATACGGCGAACCGCCGTCTGCTTGCTGTCCGCTGCCCACGATTGCTGCTCTACACGAACGTGTTGATCAGATTCTCGAGCATCTCCTGCCGGCCGCTCGTGTTCGGGGTGGCGTCGCCCTTCTCGAGCATGTACGTCTCGAGCGACTCGAAGCTCGGCCTTGCCCGCTTCGATCTCGGCGCCGACGCCCGAGTCCCAGCTGGCGTAGCGCTCCTTGAGCATGCTCGGCCAGCCGGCCGTCGGCCCGAGATCGCGGCGGCGATCTTCAGGCCGCGGGCGAAGGCGTCCATGCCGCCGATGTGGGCGTGGAACAGATCGACCGGCTCGAAGCTCTCGCGGCGGACCTTGGCGTCGAAGTTGACGCCGCCCGGTGTCGAGGCCGCCGTACTTCAGGAGCGACCAGCATGCACTGCGTGGTCAGATAGATGTCGGTCGGGAACTGATCGGTGTCCCAGCCGAGCAGCAGGTCGCCGGTGTTGGCGTCGATCGAGCCCAAGCAAGCCCTGGCTGCCGGCGTATTCCAGCTCGTGCTGCATCGTGTGGCCGGCCAGCGTGGCGTGGTTGGTCTCGATGTTCATCTTGACATGGTCGGCCAGGCCGTAGGTCGCGCAGGAAGTTGATGCAGGCGGCCACGTCGAAGTCGTACTGATGCTTGGTCGGCTCCTTCGGCTTCGGCTCGAAGTAGAACTGGCCCGTGAAGCCGATCTTCTTGGCGTAATCGACGGCCATGTGCATGAAGCGGGCCAGGTGATCGAGCTCGCGCTTCATGTCGGTGTTGCAGAGGTTCTGATAGCCTTCGCGGCCGCCCCAGAAGACGTAGTTGCTCGCCGCCGAGTTCCTTGGTCACTTCGATCGCCTTCTTCACCTGCGCGGCGGCGTAGGCGAAGACGTCGGCGTTGCGGGCTGGTGGCCGCGCCGTGCACGTAGCGCGGATTGCTGAACAGATTGGCCGTGCCCCAGAGCAGCTTGATGCCGGTGCGCTGCTGCTCTTCCTTGAGCACCTTGACGACCGCGTCGAGATTCTTGTTGATCTCGGCGAGCGTCTTGCCTTCGGGCGCGACGTCGCGGTCGTGGAAGCAGTAGAACGGCGCGCCGAGCTTCTCCATGAACTCGAAGGCCACGCGGACGCGATTGACGGCGTTCTCGACCGAGTCGTGTCGCCGTCTTCCCACGGCCGGCGCATCGTGCCGGGGCCGAACGGATCGCTGCCCGTGCCGCGGAACGTGTGCCAATAGGCGACGGCGAAGCGGAGGTGGTCCTTCATCGACTTGCCTTCGACCTTCTCGTCGGCGTTGTAGTGGCGAAAGGCGAGCGGATTCTTGGACTTGGGGCCTTCGTAACGGATCTTGGCGACTTCGGGGAATGCGGCCATGGTCGTGACTTTCGGATATCGGTGTGGAATTGGCGACTTTGGAGTTTCAAATGCGGCCTAACCCGGGCAGCGCCCGGTGCCGGAAGATTATCATCGTGCCAAACCGAAGCCGCGCAGGCAATCGCCCCCCGCACAGTTTCGCGTCGAGAGTGCGAAAGGCGCGAGTTCGCGCGAGCTTGGCACGCCGTACCCCATGCATTAAAACCCCGGGAACGAGTCACCGTGCGGCACCGCGCAATCGATCGGCGGTGACACCCGCGAAAGCCCCGGAAGCAACGCCATGATCTGCGCTAACATCTGGTTGACCGTCAAAGATGCCAAGGACGTAGCGGAAATCCGCGAGCTGCTGCGCGAGCAGGGCCGGCTGTCTCGGGCCGAGCCGGGCTGCATGCGCTTCGAGGTCTATCACTCGACGGTCGATGAGACGCGATTTTTTCTCATGGCACTGGGAATCGCCCAAAGCACTCGACCTGCACCGCAAGGCCAAGGCCTACACCGAGATCTATCAGCCGAAGGTTCTGCCCAAGGTCGAGCGGCAGGGGCATGTGTCGACGCTTGTTGAATAATTGCTATACGATGAGACTTCGGCGAGCTCAGTCGATGCGTGCTGCGTGCTAACGGAAGGTTGCTCTCTCCCCGCATTCACCCGTTCAATTTGTTCGCACTTTTTTCTTCGCATCTCCTTTCTGGCCGAGTAATTCGAATTTCACGCCAGTGACCTCGCCAGCCTCATTGCGCTCGAAGTCGAACGAGCTGTCGAAGGCGCGGCAAATGAATTTGTCGTTCCCGATCGGCAGTAATCTGGCCGGAGCCTGGCCGGGGAGTTTGACGGTAAGTCCGGCGTCGGTGTTTTTGATGATCAGCAGTGTGACGGGGCCCGACGCGTAGGTGCCGGCCAGCGGCTGCCGGGCCGCTTGATCGAGTTCAAGGATTTTGGGCAGCGAGATCGGCTCGGCTTCCTTTCCGCGACAGCGGTGCGAGGACGTTGTATCCCAGCATGTCCACCGCGCGAAATGTGCCGGTATTGGTGAGCAGCACCACGCCAACTTTTTTCTCCCAGCACAACGCGACGAAGGTGTGATAGCCGCCTGTCTGGCCATTGTGCCAGAAGACGCCCTCTCGGTTGTTGATGTGCCAGGCCAGCCCAAGTGCATTTGGCTCGTTCTTGTTGTCGAAGTGCGGCTGCTGGCTGAGGCGGATCGCCTCGGCGAGCGAGGAGTTTCATCAAGAATCAGCTCAGCCGCGAGAAACCGCAGCATGTCGGCCACGCTCGGCGCAGTGCGCCGGCACCGCCCATGGTGGGTATGTCCCAGTTTCTGACCGCATTTCCGTCGGCATCGTGCGGTTCAGCGAGGCGAGCACGCTGGTTGTCATCGAGCTTGATCGACGTGCTGAGCATATCGAGCGGCTGCGCAACCCCGCGTCACGACCAGATTTTCGTACGTTGTGCAGCCGGAGCGCGAGTCATCCCCTAAGAGCCCCATCCCCAAATTGCTGTATTCCGACTTCTGGCCCGGCTCGCCGGAGGTTGTACTTGCCTAGGAACGCATACGGATCGGCGGGCGTGTAATCGACGTAGGGGTTCGCGGGATTCACGAATTTCATGTTGCCCGGAATCTTTGGCAACGCGGCGGTGTGCGTGGCCAGGTGGACGAGTTGTGATTTCGTGGTCTCCAAATTTCGGCACGGTTACCCCGTCAGGGAGCAGCTCGCGCACAGGTTGGTTCGATCGCACCTCGCCGGTGCCGACCATCTGAGCCAGCAACAGCCCGGTGAATACCTTGGTCACCGAGCCAAGTTCAAACACCGTATCGGCATCCGGTGACGAGGGATTCTGCTGCGATATGCGGCCATAGCCAAACGTGTCGGTTCCTTGTGGTCCGATCACGCCGACTGCGGCGGCATGGATCCAGGACCATCGTCGATGAGCGGCCGCACGAATCGGTCGACTTCGGCCCGCGCGAGAGGCGGTTGCCGCCTGCGCAATCAGCGGGCAAATCCACCATGCAAACGCCGAGATCAGTAGACCACCAGTTGCCAGCATGCGGAACATGTTTTTGCACCCCTTTTTTTTGCGAACGAAGCTAAGACTACCCAGTCATTTTCCCGTACCGACCGGTCCCCCAGCCGCGCGGAGCGCGGCGATGGCGAACAGCGGCCCGCGCTTTGCCCGGCACGACCAGTCCGGATACGCACTTCGCACGCGAGGATGATCCGCTCGGAAAGGTCTTCGGGCCGAAGCAGGCTTCTTTGATCCCGGCGCCCGGCTTTCGCGCGCTTTTCGGGGATACCCCGAGGTCTTCCCGGGCACGCTCGCTATCGGGCCGGCGTGGCTGATCGCCGATGGGGCCGGGGCAGACCAACAGCACGTGCCAGCCCCTCGGCTCAAGCTCCAGCCGCAATTGCTGCGAATAGGCGGAGAGGGCGAACTTGCTCGCTGGATACGCCCCCATGAATCGTGTGGCCGATTTCCCGCCAGCGAGCCAATGTTGACGATATGTCCTCGCGAAGGCGATAGAGTGCCGCGCACCGCACCGCGTCAGCCGCACCACCGCCAATAGGTTGATATCGAGCAGATCGGCGAAGTCTTCCGGTGTCGTGTCGAGCACGGTCCGGCGGCTCGACCGCCCGGCATTGTTTACCAGCACGTCCAGGCGACCGAATCGCGCAATCGTTTGCGCAGATCGAGAGCCACGACGGATTCGTCCCGGGTCACGTCAGCGACGATGGGTGCCACGGCAATTCCCTGCTGTGCCAGTTCGACGGCCGTTTGTTCAGCGCTCTTTCCCCGCGCACGGCGATGACGACCTGGCAACCGCGCCTGGCAAAGGCCTTCGCGATCTCGCGTCCCAGCCCGCTCGATCCGCCGGTGACGAGCACGACCTTCCCCGACCAGTTCGTCATTCCCGTCATTTCTCCAGACTGCGATTGCCGCCAACAGCTTCACTCGACTGGCGTGAAACGCGTCACTGTCCATTGCACTTCCAAATCGGTTCCCCAGCACAAATCGCTGATAGCGTTTCGGGTAACCATACTCGCCGTCGAATTCGGCCTTGATCAACACTTCCGTTCCCGGCGCCGCACCGAAGCCGCCGGGCATTCTCGGAAGAATCGAAATCCTGGCGGATCGTTTCGAACTGTTCGGGCACCGTCCAGGTCGATCCACGTGCGACGGCTGCGAGGGGTCACGCCGTCACGCAGTCATTCGCGTGACCTCACGTTTGCGGACTTCAATGTGCACTTCGCCCGGCTGCCGGCCACCGATTGTGATATCCATGTCGTAACTGAGGGGGCCATGATCGGTCCATTTTTGCTCGGCCGCGGCGAGATCGGCGCACGTGATCGCCGGTGGCGAGGTCTCGCGCGCAGTATCGCACGGCCAGGCTGTCGACCAGGCCGAGCACGACACCTAACCCAACGCCGAGTGCCAGGGTCGGAAGATGCGATTTCCGTCGCGCGCCCCGACGGTCCGGACCCTTGCTGCGGCGAATCGTCATCCTGGTCTGCCATCGCTATGAGGGAAACGTCCGGGGCCAGGTGTGAGAGGGCCGGCACATTCTCTCGCCCCGGAGCTTGCCTGGTCAACGATGTTAGCGCGAAAGACCGCCAAAGGTTGAGCAGCCTGCGCAGAATGAACCTGCAGTTATTGGTCGCGTGGCGCGGCCAACCTTACATCCGGTTGACGGTTTGGCAGGAAGGCGTCAGGCTGGAAGCGAATCGGTGCCCCGCCGGT
Organism: uncultured Pseudomonadota bacterium; assembly: GCA_963725905.1. Taxonomy (GTDB): domain Bacteria; phylum Myxococcota_A; class Polyangia; order Fen-1088; family Fen-1088; genus JADGRB01. The sequence continues at coordinate 6,305 of CAVSAG010000002.1, forward strand.
GCGGGGGTGGCGAGCGGTTCGGCGGACGGCTTTTGCCACCCATCGAGTGGTTCGCGCCGCAACGCATCCCACATCCGCTGGCCACGAAATCGATCCTGGAGGATCCAGGGAATGTATGTGACTCAATTGATTATCTGCGGGCTGCTGGCGAGCTTCCCACCGCGCCACGTGCCGCAGGGACCCAGTGCCGGTCAAAGCGGCGCTGCGCCGCAGCCGCGCCGACGTCGCCCGCAGCGACCGCCCCCATTCCCGAGCCGGAGCCGCCGCCGTTCGTGGATCCCACGCCCCGCCCAGTGGCCGCGGCCGTCCGGGAGCCCGGCCAGGCGAAGAACCGCCGCGCCCACCACGCCGTCGAATTTGCCGCCGGCAACAGTTCCGCCCACCACATCGCCGCCGGCGAACTCTCGGCCAGCGGGTCAGCCCGCTGCAGATGTCAGGTCGCCCGCCGCTGGGCAACCGCCGCCGAGCGCGAGCACCTGAAGGCGCACGCTGGTGGCGATCGAACCGCACACCATGAAATTGTCGGCGGCCGAAGTCCTGACCGATGCGGTACCGGCGCTTCCTGAGTCGGAAAAGATCGGCGGTCGGTCCCTAACGTTGGTCGAGGTATTGCACATCGGTCCGGATCGCGGGGCGGAGTCCTCGCCACCGAGTTGTACTGGAAACTCTCCGAGGCCTTGGCGAGAATACAACTTTAGTTGGGACGAATACCAGCAGTTCGAGCGTCTCAAGCCGGCCGCGGCGCCCGACAAGAAGCCTTCCCAGGACGAGCAATTGATCGTCGCCCGCTGGCCGCTGCCGAGGCGGGGCACGGTGCAGGAGCGCCGAGTTGGCATTCGTCGGCGCGATACCGAACTGGCCGGCACCATCCACGTGCCGGCGGGGCAGCCCTTGCCACTGCCGGCTGATGCGTCTCCACGTCGGCGCCTATCGCACCGTGCTCGATCAGCTTTATGCGGACGGGCCGTGCCACCGCGGGCCGTACTGATCGACCGCACACTGCCGATTCGCCGCAGCGCGATCGACGCCCGGGCCACCGCGCGGGTAGGCCGCGACCGACGCGCATCGAGGCCGCCGAAGAGGCGTTCTTCGAAGGGCACGGCAGTCTATCGCTCGTCGTGTCGTTGATCGACGAGAGAGCACCGGCAGCACCGGGCGTTGACGCACCGTCGGAGTTGGCCTCAACGTTGTGGAAGTCGGCGAGCGGATCCTTGGAATCGACCGGCACCATGTCGAAGCAAAAGCAGCACACGCGCTCGATCCCGCCGACCTGTTCGAAATCGCGCCGGCCTCGAAGTTCAACCACGGGCGCTCCCAGTTCTCCGGAGTGGTGCAGATGATCCCGACCTTGGCGGTCGCGAGGTTGGCGGCGATCTCCTTGCGCCATCGCTGCCCGGTGTAGATGTCCGTCTCCGACATCCACGGGTTGGATCGCTGGACGACCACCGGGAGCCATTTTCGCAGGGCGACTGCAACCGCACGGCTGCGGGGGAGCGACCAACTGATGAAGACGTCGGGCGGCGAGTCGGCGGCCATCCGGGGAGACTATCGGAACCGGTCGCCGATGAGAAACACGGCCCGCTGGCGCGGCTGACGCCGGTCCTACTTCTCGCGGGCCTTGCGGCCGCCGCGGTCGTTGACCTTGGTGGCTTCCTCGAGGGCGAGCCGGCGGAGCCAGAAGGAGAGCTCGAAGTCGAGCTTGTCGGCGGCGGCCTGGAGGACGCGCCGCTGCTCCTCGGTGACTCGGACCCTGATCGTCAGCGTCTTTCGGTCGGCGGGGTCCTTCCTCTGCGGCGCCATCGGCCGCGCGAATCTACGTCGACGTGGGGAGGGCCTCCAAGCGGTTGATTTCATGGCCACAACGTAGCACTCTAATGTAGCTACACAATGTAACGGCCCCGCGACGCTGGAACGTCCGGGGCCACGGCCGACCCTGAGAGAGAGGATCGACATGACCAACGTACGCGAACCGGATCAGCACCCCCAAGCCCGCGCGGTCGAAATCGTCGCCGACGCGCTCCGCGTCCTGAGAACGCGCGATCGAATCGACATCCCCGAGGACCTGATCCTCGAGCGCGCGCGCAACGCCGTCGCCGGCCTCGGCGCCGACTTCGACCTGGTGCCGCACGAGATCGATCCGCTCCGCACGCTTGCCGGTGTGCTGGCTCGAATCCGTGCGAGGAACGCGAAGGCGCTGGCGGTGCGGTCATGAACGCGCACGGGAAGCACACGGAGCTGATCGAGGCCGAGGGGAAGATCTTGAAGCTGTCGTACGACCCCGAAGCGCCCGCCGGCGCCGCGGCCGCGCGCGTCCAGATCTTCGCCGAGACCTCGAGCGTCAACCTGGACCCGTCGGACATCGATCGCGTGCGGAAGGCGATCTCGAAGCGCGCGGCGAAGGGAGGGCGGTAGCCATGGCCAGCGTCTTCAACCGCGGCACCCGGACGGCGCCGAAGTTCTACGTTCGGATCAAGGTGTCCGGGAAGGAAGGGGGCTCCGCACGGCCCGAGAGATGGATCTCCCGGCGGTGTCACGCGCTGACGCTCGGCGAGGCCCGCCGGATCGCTGCAGCGATGCAGGCGCGCGAGGAACGGGTGTCACTCGGCCTCGAGGCGCCCGCGCACGTATCGCTCTCCGCGCGTTCCCTGTTGGAAAGCTGGGCGGCCGCGCTCACCAACCGGGGCGCCAGGAACGATCGCTATCGGATCGCCAAGCACCTGGTGCCGCGGTTCGGAGGCCTCCGGATCGCTGAGGTGACGTCGGCGGCCGTCGTGCTGTGGCTCGACGAGCTCGCCGCCAGCACCATGAAGCCGGGGAGCCAGCGCGGCCTCCTGGCGCTGCTGTCCCGGTTCTTCTCCTGGTGCTGCGATCGGGGCTACCTGCCCGCGAACCCGGCGAAGGCGATCCCCGCCAGCCGGCGGCCGAGGGGATCGCAGGGGGGCGGACCTGACACGCCGTGGATCACCAGCGACGCGACGGTGTTGGACGTCTTCAAGGCGCTCCCCGAGCCGATCCGCTACGTGTTCCTGCTCGCGAACCGCTGCGGGCTGCGAACGGGCGAGGCGGCAGGCCTGCGCCTCTCCGACCTTGCCGATCTGCGCGACGGAGCGATCCGCGTGCGGTTCAACTACCTCTCGCCGCTGCTCAAGGAGGCGAAGGCGGGCGCGCCGAAGGTGAAGTACGCGCCGGCGCCGGCCGATCTCCCCGAGCTGCTCGGCCCCTGGCTCGAACGTCGGCGCGCCGCCGGCGCCGGGCCCGAGGATCTGGCGTTCCCCGCCCGCGATGGCCGCTTCCCGGCTGGCAAGGACGAGGTGGGCGCCGCATTCCGGAAGGTGCGGGAGGAGCTCGGCCTGCCGCGCGCGCTCACGTTCCATCGCGCGGGCCGGCACTCGTTCGCCTCTCGGCTGCTGAGCGCCGGCGCGGCGCTGGATGAGGTGAGCCAGGCGCTCGGGCACGCCGACGTCCGCCTGACCCAGCGGACCTACAACCACTTCGTGCGGCAGAAGTTCTCCGCGGCGCTGGTGGCGCCGATGCAGCTGGGCGCGAAGGTGATCCCCTTGCGCGCGGCCGCGGCGCCGGCCCCCGAGACGACGGAGGCCGCCCATGGGTAGGAAGCGAGTCAAGCGGGCAGGCGGCCGCGGGAGCGTCTTTCCGAGCGCCGGGGGGACCTTCCGCATCCGCTGGCGGGAGCACGGTCGACGTCGCATCGCCTCCGGGTTTCCCTCGCGGGAGATGGCCGAGGCGGTGCTGGCGAAGATCCTGGCGGACCTGGCCGCCGGGCGCGGAGGCCTTCCCCGCGACCCCAAGGCCGACCCCACGCTGAGCGAGCTCGCCGACACCTGGCTCGAGCGGCGGGCGGCCACGCACCGGGCGATCCGGAGCGATCGGGGGCGCTGGAACCTCCACCTCAAGCCGCACGTCGGGCACCTCCGGCCCGACCAGGTGACCCCGGCGGTGGTTCGCTCGTTCGTGGAGGCGAAGCTGGCGGACGGCCTGAACCCGGCGACGGTCGGGCACTGCTGCCGCCTGCTCTCCACATTCTTCACCGACCTGGTGGAGCGCGGGATCGCCACCGTGAACCCGCTCCGGTCGGTGCCGCGGTCCACGCGCCGCCTGTTCAAGCCGACGGTCGATCCGCGCGAGACGCCCTTCCTGCAGCGGCTCGAGGACGTCCGGCGGGTCTACCTGGCGCTGGCCGAGCCCTACAGCGTGGCCTTCGCGCTGGCGTGCTTCGCCGGCCTCCGGACCGGTGAAGCGCTGGGCATGGACTGGCGCAACGTCGACCTGCCCGGGCGCCGCATCCACGTCCGCCTGCAGATGCGGGACGGCCGGCTGGCGCCCCTCAAGGACACCGAGTCCCGGATCGCGCCCATCTTGAACCCGCTGGTGCCGATCCTGTCCGCCTGGAAGCTCAAGACGGGCGGGGAGGGGCTGCTGTTCCGGCCGAAGTATCCGGCCCGCGGCGGCCGCCCTGGGAGCCCGGCGCAGTTCATCCGGCTGCACACCCTGCACGCCGCCATCAAGGCGGCGCTGGAGGCCTGCGAGCTGCCCCTGATGACCTGGTACCAGGCGACCCGCCACACCTTCGCCAGCCTTTGGGTGCTGGGCGGGGGGTCGATCGAGAAGCTGTCCGCCGTCATGGGTCACAGTTCCACGATCGTCACCCAGCGTTACGCCCACCTCCGGCCGGAGCTCTTCACGGCCCGGGACTTCGGCCACATGGACGTGGACCTCGCCGCGGGCGATCGGCTAGTCTCCGTCGTCTCTACCGGTGCAGCTGGGCACAATTTGGGCACAGCGACATCGGCGGGAGAGAGTTCATGACCGCAAGGTCGCGAATTTTAAGGTCTGCGCCCGTAGCTCAACTGGATAGAGCATCGGCCTTCGAAGCCGAGGGTTAGGTGTTCGACTCACCTCGGGCGCGCGAGTCAGATCGACGGGGCGGCGAGGACGGCCGTGCAAAGGCCGGTCGCCGTCCCCGCGTCTCCGGAGGCAGAGGGGACGCAGGTGATCTGGCTGGGCTCGCAGAGGATCAGCGGGCAGCCCTCGAGGACTCCGCACTGGGCGAGCCAACGGGCCTGCGCGGCGTCGACGGCGGTCGCGTCGCTGACCCATCCGTTCACGTCGCACTGGCTCGGAAAGCAGCTCGACGGGGTCGTGTTCACCGCGACCTGGCACTGGCCGGAAGCACCCGGCGTGCAGGCGCGCCCTGCGGCGACGGCGGCTGCGTAGTCGGCGGCGAGCTCTGCGCAGTTCTCCCCGCCGACGGGCGCCCCCGCGTCGGCGTCGCGCGCGATGGGGACGCAGGTCCCCATCGTCGAGCCGGGACCGTTGGAGACGCAGGCGGCCGAGGGCGCGGGCGGGGCGCAGTCGATGCCGACGCAGAGGTTGGGGGGAGCGCCGCATCCGGCATTGAGCCAGTTCTGTCGCTCCGATTCGACCAGCGAGCCGCCGTTCACGTAGGTTTGCTGGCCGCAGAGCAGCTCCGGACAGTTGGCGGGAACGGTCGCCACCAGTGCCTGGCACTGACTCGCCGCACCCGGCGTGCAGGCCTGCTCGGCAGCGACCGCCTCGCTGTACTTGGCGGCGATCTGGCTGCAAAGCGCGCTGTTCCCGCCGTCCGGGGCCGCGCCCCCGTCGGCATCGGATCCCGACGGGACGCAGGTGCCGGTCGTGGGGTCCGAGCCGCTCGGGACGCACACGGCGGGTCCCAGCGTCGGGTCACAGGCGATGGCGGGACACGAATGAAGAGAGTCCGAATCACAGGCCTGGATCCACTTCCCGCGTAGTGCCTCCACGGTCGATCCATCGTTGACGTAGGCCTGCTTTCCGCAAGCCAGGTTGGGGCAGGTGGTGGGGACGACCGCCACCAACGCCTGACACTGATCGGGAGCGCCCGGCGTGCACGCGGAGGCGGTGGTCAGCGCGGACGCGTAGGCGGAATCGAGCTGACCGCAGAGCTCGGCGCTGGTTCCACCCGTACCGCCGGCGCCGGTTCCGCATCCGAGGTACGTGGTGCATGGAGGTGCGCTGCCGCCGGTCCCTTTACCGCCCCCGAGCGGGGCTCCGCTACAGCCGGCGCCTGCCCCGACCAGAGCGGCGGCAGCGGCCATGACGATTCCGAGGCGCTGGTCGAGGCGTGAACGCATGGGTCGTGCTCGAGCAAGCAGCGTACCACCACCAGGTCGCGGCTCGGCGCGGCTCTTCCGCGCGTGCCTCTCGGAAAACTGACTGATCGCGACAGGTGCGCCCTCAACGATCCGCGGGTGGGCGCGCGCCACAGAATCGGTTGACGAGGGGGGCGGGGATGGCGTAAGTACCTGCACCGTTTCTGTTTCGGGCGCGTAGCTCAACTGGCAGAGCAGAGGACTCTTAATCCTTTTGTTGAAGGTTCGATTCCTTCCGCGCTCACTTCCTCGGCCGTGATACACGATCGGCCATGACCGATGCCAAGGGACTGAGTCGTCGGAGATTTCTGGGCGTCTCCGCGGCGGGCATGGCGGTGGCGAGCGCGGCGCACGCGGCGAGCAAGACCGGCGCGGCCAAGGCGGGTGCCGGTCCGTTCCCCAAGGACTTCGTCTGGGGCGTGGCGACCGCCAGCTACCAGGTCGAGGGGGCGGCCAGCGAGGACGGCAAGGGGCCGTCGATCTGGGATGTGTTCTGCAAGAAGCCGGGGGTCGTCTTCGACGGGAACACGGGCGACGTCGCCTGCGACCACTACCACCGCTACAAGGACGACGTCGCGCTCATGAAGTCGCTGGGCGTGAAGGGGTACCGGTTCAGCATCTCCTGGCCGCGCGTGCTGCCGAACGGGATCGGCGCCTCGAACCCCAAGGGCCTCGACTTCTACAGCCGGCTGCTCGACGAGCTCGGCAGCCACGGGATCGAGCCGCTCTGCACCATCTTCCACTGGGACTATCCGCAGGCGCTGTACAAGAAGGGCGGCTGGCTGAACCGAGATTCGGCCGACTGGTTCGCCGAGTACACCAGCCTCTTGGCTGACAAGTTCTCGGATAGGATCAAGGTCTGGGCGACGATGAACGAGCCCCAGTGCTTCATCGGGCTCGGCCTCCTCGACGGGGCGCACGCTCCGGGCGACAAGCTCAAGGTCGGCGGGTATCTGACGGCGGCGCACAACGCGATGCGGGCGCACGCCAAGGCGGTGCAGGTGCTGCGCGCGCGCGCCAAGGACGCCAAGGGGACCAAGATCGGCTACGCCGTCTCGGCGCAGATCACGCAGCCCGCGAGCGACAAGCCCGAGGACGTCGAGGCGGCGCGCGCCGCGATGTTCGCGGTCGGCAACCGCAGCGAATGGAACAACGCCTGGTGGATGGACCCGGTGTTGCTGGGCAAGTACCCCGAGGACGGCATGAAGACGTTCGGCGCCGACATGCCCAAGTTCAAGCCGGCCGACCTCGACGAGATGAAGCAGCCGCTCGACTTCCTCGGACTCAACGTCTACAAGGCCGACACCTTCCGGCACGGCGCCGACGGCAAGCCGGAACAGGTCGCGCTGCCGCCGGGGTTCCCGCGCGCCGGATCGGACTGGCAGCCGATCACGCCCGGCTGCATGTACTGGGGCCCGCGCTTCTTCCACGATCGCTACCAGCTGCCGATGGCGATCACCGAGAACGGCCTGGCGACGCGCGATCAGGTCTTCCTCGACGGCAAGGTGCACGATCCGCAGCGGATCGATTTCATGCACCGCTACCTCGACGAGCTCGCGCGCGCGATCAAGGACGGCATCCCGGTGACCGGCTACTATGCCTGGTCGCTGCTCGACAACTTCGAGTGGGCCGACGGCTACAAGCAGCGCTTCGGGCTGGTCTACGTCGACTATCAGAACCAGAAGCGGGTCCCCAAGGACTCGTTCGATTGGTTCAAGAAGGTGATCGCCTCGAACGGCCGCACGCTGGCCGAGAAGTCGGCGCTGCCGCCGACACAAGTAACGCCCTCGCCTTAAGGGCGCGGCGCTTCGTGAACGGCCTCGGCGGCGGGCGCGGCCCCGGGCGTGGTCGTCGGGGCGGCCGTCACCGGCGCGGCGGCGGGCGGCGGAGGCGCGTGGACTATCCACTCGTTCATCGCGTCGGCCTGCGCCGCGGGCGGCAGCTTCGTGCCGTAGGCGATGAACCAGTCGGCCGCCAGATCGGGCTCGTCGCGCAGCAGGCGCGCGCGGTAGACCCAGATCCCCAGGTTCGGGTCGGCGGCGAGCGAGCGCAACGTGGCGTCGTCGGCGACGACCAGCGCGCGGCCGTGCATCGGCAGCGCCGCGCTCGGCTCGAGGAACACCTTGAGCGCCGAATAGCTCCCCTGCGCGTGGCGCTCGAACAGGATGTCGGCGGCCAGCTTGTCGACCTCGAGCTGCGGCCGCCGCGCCAGCCGGGCGACCAGCTTGGTCGATTCGTCCGTGCGCAGCTTGCGGAGCTCCTGCAGCGCCGCCAGCGGCGGTCGCGCGTCACTCTCCTTGAACAGCACGTAGAGGTCGGCCAGGTTGGCGTCGCCCCCGGCGCGGACCACGCCGGCCGCCGCCGCTGCCCGCAGGTCGGGGGCCGGATCGCGCAGGTAGACCTCCATGGCGATCACCGCGCGGCGTCCGGCACCCGGGCGGATCTGAGCCAGCATCGCCGCGCCGTGGACCATCGGATTGGTCTCCTTCGCCGCTTCGGCGAGCGCCTTCTTGGCCGCCGGGTCGTCGATGTTGCCGAGCGCGACCGCGGCCGCGGCGCGCGCCTCGGGGCGGGCCTTGGCGTTGCCGAGCAACGTGGTCAGGCCGGGGAGACAGGCCGCCTCGCCGGCGGTGGCCAGCGCTTGCGCCGCCGGCTGATGGTCGGCCCAGTTCTGGCTGTCGAAGGCGTCCTTCACCAGCGGACAGACCGGGACCTTGAGCGCGGCCAGCGCTGCACCCGCCTCGGTGGCCAGCTCGGGGCGCCGGACCGCGAGCTTGAGCCACTTGATCGCGTCGGCGTCGCCGCGCGCGCCCAGCGTCCGGGCGATCGCCACCGTCGCGTAGGGCTCGTGGAGGGCGGCCTTGATCCAGTCGAGCGCCAGCAAGGTGAACTGCGGTCCGACGTGCGCGCCGCTGCCACGGGCCAGCGCCACCCGCTTGAGGGCCTCGTCGCGCCGTCCCTGGTGGAGCAGCTTGGGGAGCGCGACCTCGACCGGATCGTAGGAGCGGGTCAGCATCACGCCGGAGCAGCGGCGCTGGTCGCGCGCGAAGACCCAGTGGAGGCGAAGGTTGTCGTCGTCCGACCGGACGGCGGTCGGCGGCTTCGGGTAGGGGACCGCGTCGCGCAGGATTTCGATGATGGCGTCGTCGAACCCCGGGAAGCCCGAGGAGCGGGTGATCTTCGACGACAGGAGCTGTCCGTCGGGGGAGATCACGACGTCCGCCTCGGCCGTGCGGTCGGGGACGTTGAGCGGGTTCGTGAGCTCCAGCTTCTCGCCGATGAGGCGGAGGAAGTTGTCCGTCCAGCGGCGGTGCACGTGCGCGTGCAGGGCCGCCAGATAGGTGGCCTCTGGACCGGGCGGCGGCAACGCCAGCGGCTGCTCGGGGAGCTTGTCGGCCGGGAGAGCCGCGGCGCGGGCCAGCGGCCCCAGCGCAAGCCCCAGGATAAAAGCGGGGCCGAGCGCGCTCAGAAAGACAAACGATCGCTTCATGGATCCTGGATTCGGTGGGCGCGGGTCATAGTTCCGAGAATGGGGCGATCTTCTCCGTCGGCAGTGCGCCAGGGAAGCTTAATTCCTTTTTTGATTTCGTGGTATGCGGGGCGGATGCGTCCCGCAAATCCCTGGGGTCTGGTCGTTTCGCTCTGCGCAGTTGTTGCCGCCGGATGTGGGCTGAAGCTGCAGATGGTCGACGCCTCGGTTCGCAAGCCGTCGAATGTCGCGGTCTATTTCACCGTCGACACCCACAACAACCAGCCCGTCGCCAACCTGACACCGCAGGACTTCCGGATCTATGAAGACAAGCAGCCGGTCTCGATCCTCGAGAGCAAGCAGACGATCCTGCAGCCCGAGGTGGCGGCGATCCACTACACGCTGCTGCTGGTCGACATGAGCGGCAGCGTGGTCGACTCGGGCGACATGCCGACGCTGATCGACGCCGCCTCGTCGTTCGGCGAGCGCGTGGGCCCGTACCAGAAGGTCGCGGTCTACAGCTTCGACGGCAGCCCCCACCTCACGCCCGTGGTGCCGTTCGGCGGGAACGTGCGCGGCGGCGTCACCTCGCTGGCGATGAAGCGGCCGCGCGACCCGTCGACCAACCTGAACGGCGCCGTCATCGAGGGGGTACGCCTCCTGACGCAGCAGATGGAGCGGGCGCCGGTGCCGTTGCGCTTCGGTACGCTGGTGGTGTTCACCGACGGGACCGACCGCGCCCACCGCGCCAGCCCCGAGGAGGTCGACCACGCGCTCGACAGCGCCGGCTTCGAGACCTACGTGATCGGCGCGGGGCAGGAGGTCGACCGCAGCCAGCTCTCGCGGATCGGCCGCTCGGGGACCTTCGCCTCGCAGAACCCTGGCGACGTCAAGAAGGGGTTCGACGAGATCGGCGCCCGCATCGAGGCGGCCTCGCGTCGTTTCTACCTGCTGTCGTACTGCTCGCCGTCGCGCGCCGGGGAGCACGAGGTGGAGATCGAGGCCAACGCCGCCGGCGCCAGCGGGCGGATCGCCTACACCTTCAACGCCAACGGCTTCGGGCCGAACTGCGATCCCAAGCAGAAGCCGGCGTTCGACGTCCACCACCCGCACTCGGCGCCGCCGCCCAAGGTGATGGAGCGGGCCGAGGCACCGCCCCCCGCGGGCGGATCGTCGAGCGGGTCGCCCGTCGCCGGCTGGACACCGAAGCGCTGATCGGCGCTGCCCTCTGCCGGGCGCGCGCGGCGGGTGATACCGTGTCCCTCGGATGACGCGCGGGCTGACCTTCCGCCAGATGACGGTGGGGCTGCTGTTCGGCGCCATGGCGGTCGTCGCCTGCCTGATGCCGGCGCAGGCGGACACCTTTTGGCACCTGCGGACCGGGCAAGAAATCTGGCGGACCCTGCACGTCTCGCTGGTCGAACACTATTCGTACACCGTGCCGGGGGCCTATTGGCCGGACGACGAGTGGCTCTGGCAGGCGCTCGCCTACGGTCTCTATCACGTCGGAGGGATGCGCCTCCTGACGTTCGGGGCGGCGTCGATCATCGTCGGGGCCTGCGTGATTCTCTATCGGTTGTGCGTGGGGCCGACGTCGGCGCGCGTTCTGCTGTTCGCGCTCGCCTTGCCGCTCGGGACCCGGGCCTGGGCGCTGCGACCGCAGATCGTCAGCATGTTGACGCTGGCGATCCTGCTCTGGGTGCTGGTGCACGAACGCTACCGGTGGTTGCCGCTGCTCTTCTTCGTGTGGGCGAACTTCCACGGGGGGGTGGCGCTGGGGGTGGCCGTGCTGGTCGCGGTCACCGGCATGGCCGTCCTGCAGGCCCTGCGTGGTGATCCGGGCGCGCGTCGCCGCGCCCGTGTGCTTTGCGTTCTGACGCCGCTCTCGACGTTGGTGACGGCGCTGACTCCGCTCGGCTTTGGCCTCTGGAGTTACGTCGGCATGTCGATGGCGCTCTCCCGCGCGAACAAGACGCTGGAATGGCAACCGACCTGGCCCAACGGTCCGTTCGGGATCATCTTCTGGGCGCTGGCGCTCGGCTTTCTGGCGCTGCTCGTGGTGCGACGGCGCCGTCTGCGGGAGCTGCCCTGGGCGGACATCGTCCTCGTGACCGCGTCGCTGGTCGTGCTGCCGCTCGCGGCGCGCGCCATCCGAAACACCTGCGTGTTCTTGCTGATCTCAGTCCCGACCGCCAGCCGCCTCCTGGGCGCCGACTTTCGCTTTCGCCGGCGCGACGCGCCTGCCGAGGCGCCCGATCACCCGCGCCTCAATCTGGCGCTGCTGATCGGCGTCTCGGCGCTGGAGGCGGCCGCGGTTCTCTACGCCTGGCAGATCCCTTTCGGGCAGCTCGGCTGGCGGCCGATCAGCGCCGGTGCGCTGGCCGCCGTCCGCGCCTGCCCCGAGCGCGTCTTCGGCCGCTACAACGACGGTGGGCCGCTCATCTGGTTCGTCCCCGAGCGGCGGGTCTTCGCGGACACGCGTCAGGATCCCTATCCGCTTTCGATCACCCACGAGGCATCGTCGATCGAGCGCGGCGGCCCGTACCGCGAGACATTCGCGCGCTACGGGATCCATTGCGCGATCCTGCCGGTCGTGACCGCGGCCGCCGGGCGGCTCGCCGGCGATGGTTGGCAGACGCGCTTTCGCGACGACGCCTGGACCGTGCTCGTCGCGCCCGACGCCGTCGGTCGGGGACCGTCCTGATCAGCGGGCCAGCGTGTCGACGAGCGTGGCGACGAAGAAGGCGACCGAGACGTAGCCGTTCAGGTTGAAAAAGGCGACGTCGAGGCGCGACAGATCGTTCGGGCGGACGATGGCGTGCTCGTAGGCAAGCAGCGCGATCACCACGGCGACGCCGACCAGGTAGGGCGCCCCGAGCTGCGCGACGGAGGCGAGCGCCAGCAGCGCACCGACGGTGACGAGGTGGAGGAGCGCCGAGAGGAAAAGCGCGCCGCCGACGCCGAACCGCGCCGGGATCGAGTGCAGACCGGCGCCGCGGTCGAAGTCGCGGTCGGCGAGAGCGTAGAGGATGTCGAAGCCGGCGATCCAGAAGCCGACGGCGATCATGAGGAGGCCCGGCACCCAGCCGAAGTCGCCGCGCACGGCGATCCAGGCGCCGGCCGGGCCCGAAGCGATGGCCAGGCCTAGGAACAGGTGGCAGAGCGCCGTGAACCGCTTGGTGAAGGAGTAGCCGTAGAGAAAGAAGAGAGCGACGGGCGAGAGCGCGAGGCAGAGCGGCCCGAGCGCCACGGCCGCGCCGACGAAGACGGCGGTCGCCACCAGCGTCATCGTCCAGGCGGCGCGCAGTGAAATGGCGCCGGTCGGGATCTCGCGCTTGGCGGTCCGCGGGTTCCGGGCGTCGATGTGCCGGTCGACGATCCGGTTGAACCCCATCGCCGCCGTGCGCGCGCCGGCCATGGCGACCACGATCCCGCCGATGCGCGCGACGGAGAGGCCGTGTCCTCGCGCCGCGATCGCCGCCGCCGCCATCGCGAAGGGGAGCGCGAACAGCGTGTGCTCGAACTTGATCATCCGCCCGAACTTCGTGACCTGCGTGAGCGCGCCTTCGCGGGCCTCGTCGGGAGCGGCGGCGGTCGTCATGGTCGGGCCACCCAGCGGAGCGTGGGGTTCGGATCGCGGACCAGCGATTCGACCGGCGCTGCGAGATCGCCGACCAGCACGTCGAGCACGCCGGGGCGCTTGCCCGGAGCGAGAGTGCCGTGCGCCGGAAGGCCGATGGCGTGGGCGCCGCCTCGGGTGGCGGCCTCCAGCCAGCGGGCGGCCGGCACCGACGGGAAGTGGGCGGCCAGCGCCGCCATCTCGCCCCACAGAGACAGGTCGGGCGTGGAGGCGAGGCTGTCGGTACCGAGCGCGATCTGGACGCCGTCGGCGAGCAGCGCGGGGACGTCGGCGAGCTGTCCGCCGATGTGCAGGTTCGAGCGCGGGCAGAGCACGACGGTGGCGCCCGCTTCGCGCGCCAGGCGGCGATCGTCGGCTCCGGCGTGGACCATGTGGACGAGCAGCGGCGGCGCGCCGCCGTCGAACGCGCCGAGCGAGGCGAGGTATTCGACGGGCGCCTTTCCAGGCGCCCGCGCGGCGGCGTCGATCCCCATTGCGGCGAGCATCGCGGGCCAGGCGCCCGTGCCGTCGCGGAGCAGCTTCAGCTCCTCCTCGTCCTCGGCGACGTGGATGGACGTGGCACGCTGCTCGGTGGCGGCGGCGGCGAAGATCCGGCGCATCAGATCGGGGCCGACGGAGTAGGGGGCGTGCGGCGCGCGCACGTACCCCAGGTTCTCGGGCCAGCTCGCGGCGACTTCCGCTTGGGCGCGCTCGCGGGCGGCGTCGGCGAGCGCATCGCCGGTCGTCGCCTCGCGCGAGCCGAGGAGCTCGTGGAAGAGAACGCCGTGCAGGCGGGCCTCGCCGATGGCCGGCGCCGCGTCGAGGGTGTTGCCGACGTCGCCGATCGCCGCCGTGCCGAGGCGGACCGCCGCGGCAGCCGCCTCGCGCGCCGCGACTCGCCGTCGCTCGCGCGGCGTCTCGCCGACGGTCTTCAGAAAGCGTTGCGCCCAGGCGATGAACCCGCCGCCGCCGGGGACGGTGTTGGCCAGCGCCGACAGCTCGAGGTGGCAGTGGGCGTTGATGAGGCCCGGGACGAGGACGCCCTCGGCGCGCTCCTCGGGCAGGGCCGAGAACGCGGCGCGCACGGCCGCGCGCGGGCCGACCATCCTCACCGTGCCGTCGTCGTCGAGCGCCACGGCGCCCTCCGCGATCGATGGGCGGTCGACGGGGACGACCGAGCGCGCGCTGACGATCCGCATCGCCCGGCTCCTCAGGCGGCGGCGAGCCGCTCGTAGCGCATGTTGCGGCGGCGCGGCTCGAACCCGGCCGCGCGGATGTAGCGCTCGATGTCCTCGGCCGAGAGCTTGAAGACGGCGCCCGCCTGCGAGACGACGTTCTCCTCGATCATCGCCGAGCCGAAGTCGTTACCGCCGAAGCGAAGCCCGACCTGGCCCACCTCGGGGCCCATCGTCGGCCAGGAGACCTGCAGCCCCGGGAAGTTGTCGAGGTAGAGCCGCGCCAGCGCGAAGATCCGCAGGTACCGCATCGCCGTGGTGTCGTCGCGCAGCTTGAGCCGCGTCCCCTCGGCCTGGAACGGCCAGCAGATGAAGGCGGTGAAGCCGGCGGTCTTGTCCTGAAGCGCCCTCAGCTGCTCGAAGTGGTTGACCAGGTGGCGCGGCTCCTCGCCGAAGCCGAACACCATGGTGGCCGTCGTGCGCAGGCCGAGCGCGTGCGCCTGGCGCATCACCTCCATCCAGGTGTCGGTCGTGCACTTGAGGGGCGAGATGGCGTGGCGGATCTCGTCGTCGAGGATCTCAGCGCCGCCGCCGGGGATCGAATCGAGGCCCGCTGCGACGAGGCGCTCGATGACCGCCCGGATTGACATCCCTTCGATCTCGGCGATGTAGCGGATCTCCTCGGGCGAGAGGCCATGGATGGCGAGCGGAAAGTTGGCCTTCATCCAGCGGAACAGATCCTCGTACCAGGCGATCGGCAGGTTGGGGTTGAGGCCCCCCTGCAGCAGGATCTGCACGCCGCCGAGGTCGACCGTCTCCTGGAATTTCCGCGCCAGCTCCTCGCGCGAGAGCACGTAGCCCTCGGTCTTGTTGGTGGGCGGGCGGTAGAAGTTGCAGAACTTGCAGCGGGTCACGCAGACGTTGGTGTAGTTGACGTTGCGGTCGATGATGTAGGTGACGACGTCGTCGGGGTGGAGCATCCGGCGGCGCGCGTCGGCGGCCGCGCCCAGCTCCAGCACCGGCGCCTCGGCGTAGAGAAGCATCGCCTCCTCGGGAGAAAGGCGCCCGCCAGCCGCGGCGTCGGAGAGCAGGGAGTCGACCGAACGCGTAGCATGCCCGGACGCGCGCTGGGTGGCGACGCCTGCTTCATAGAGCCGCGCCCGGGGTGTTCCCTCGATCAGACCGGCGTCACGCGCGCGCGCGAAGAAGGCCGCCATGCCGGAGAGCTCCTCGGATCCCAGGCCATAGCGGATGTTCTCGGAGAGGTAGGCCTCGTAGGTCGCGGGGGCGCCCCCGTGCGCTTCGGCGTGGGCGCGCGCGATGAGCGGCCGCGCCCCGAGGCCGGCCTCCAGGCTGCGCTGGATAGCCGCGATCGCCTCGGCGTCGACGGCGCCGGGACGTCCGGCCCAGACGGCGTAGACGAAGGGGAGGCCGGTCAGCGCGTGCCAGGCGGCACCGAGATCCTGCACGTGCGCAAATCGCTCAGCGGCGGCGAAGCAGGGGTCACCGATCACGAGCGCGCCGGTCGATCCGCGCGCCGCCTCGAGTACCTCGTCGTGCGCGACCTCGCGGAAGCGGGGCCTGAGCCCCCGCTCGTGACAGAGCAGCTTGAGCAGCATCGCCGAGCTGCGCGAGGCGCCGTCCAGGACGATCTCCTGCATCGCCTCCCAGGGCACCTCGCCGACCAGCAGCACGGTGCGGACCGGGCCGTGGCTGGCGATGGCGATGCCGGGGACGATGCGCAGCTCGTCGGTGCTGGCGGCGTAGGCCCCCACCGGGATGAGGCCGAGGTCGGCGTCCCCTTCGGCCAGGCGCTCGGCGCAACGCGACGGCAGGTCGAACGACAGCTCGAAAAGGTCGTTCGACTCGCCGAGCGACTGCTCGAGGCCGTGGGTGATCGGCCGGGCGTTGAGGAACGACACGGCGGACAGACGGATCTTCCCGGGGGGCTTTCCGGGGGGCTTGGCGGGCGCGTTCACGAGACGACCTCCAGGTTCCGCCGGACGTCACGGCGAAACGGCTTGTCGGGGATGAGGGCCGCTCCCTCGGCGACCACGTTGTAGAGGGTGTCGCGCTCGACCGGCGTGCGTCCGGCGTTCTGGATCAGGCGGATGATCTCGGTCGGGTGCATCACCTGGGGGGTTGCCGCGCCGGCCATGTGGTAGATGCGCTCCTCCTGCACGGTGCCGTCGAGATCGTCGGCGCCGAACCAGAGGGCGGTCTGGGCGGTCTTGATCCCCAGCATGATCCAGTAGGCCTTGAGGTGCGGGATGTTGTGCAGCAGCAAGCGCGCGACCGCGTAGGTGCGCAGGTCCTCGACGCCCGTCGGTCCCGGCAGCTTCATGAGCGCGTTGCCGTCGGGGTGAAAAGCCAGCGGGATGAAGGTCTGGAACCCGCCCGTCTCCTCCTGCAGCGCCCGCAGGCGCAGCATGTGATCGACGCGCTCCTCGGCCGACTCGATGTGGCCGTAGAGCATCGTGCAGTTCGAGCGCAGCCCCATGCGGTGGGCGACGCGATGAACCTCCAGCCATTCGTCGGCGTCGCACTTGTCGTCGCAGATCTTCTTGCGGACCCGCGGGGCGAAGATCTCGGCGCCGCCGCCCGGCAGCGAATCGAGGCCGGCCGCGCGCAGCGCCTCGAGCACCGCGGCGATCGACATCCCGAACTTCTTGGCGAAGTAGAAGATCTCGACGGCGGTGAAGGCCTTGAGGTGGATGCCCGGCTGGATCCGCTTGAGGCCCGCCAGGAGCTCCGTGTAGTAGTCGAACCCGAGGCCGGGGTGCAGGCCGTTGACGATGTGGATCTCGGTGATGGGATCGTTCGCCGCCACACGCGCGCGCAGCTTCCCCCAGGCCTCCTCGTGCGACATCGTGTAGGCGGCTGCATCGCCCGGCTGAAGGCGGGCGAACGAGCAGAACCTGCAGCTCGCCTCGCAGACGTTGGTGGCGTTGATGTGCAGGTTGCGGTTGAAGTAGGTGCGGTCGCCGTGCAGGCGCTCGCGCACCTCGTTGCCGAGGGCACCCAGCTCCATCAGGTTGGGGTGCGCGTAGAGGGCGACGCCGTCGTCGAACGACAGCGCCTCACCAGCGCGGACCTTGTCGCGGATCTGGGCGAAGGAGCGCGTGGACGGAGCCGGGCTTGGCCCGGCGGAGTCCGTCGCGGGAGGGTGAGGGAACCCTTCCTGGGTTCCCGGATCTGGATGTTTCACGCGGGGACCTCCTCGAACGTGCCATCGGCGAAGCGCTCGCAAGGCGCCAGGCCGGCGCCGCGGATCAGCGTGGCGGCCTCCTTGCGGGTCAGCGCCGGGTTGTGGGCGTTGGCACCGAGGCGGAGCGCGCGCTCGGCGACGATCGGCGCGAAGATCTCGTCGGCGCCAAATCCGAACGCCATCTGCGCGAGCCGCGGTCCCAGTGCGCCGACGTCGGCGAGAAGGTGCGGCACCCGCGGCAGCGCCAGACGGCAGAGCGCATAGAGCCGGAGCGTGTCGAGCCCGTACGGCTCGCCGATCGGCGCCGGCATCACCCCCCAGAGGTCGAAACCGGCGGCGTCGATCGCCCCCAGGCGGGCCAGCCGCTCGCCATCGCTCTCGCCCAGGCGATAGGGGAAGCGGAGCAGGACGCGGAGGCCCGCTTCCGCCGCGGCGCGCGCCCCGGCCGCGCCCACGAAGAGGCCCACGCAGAGGTCGATCCCCGCCGCGCGGGCCGCCTCGAGGCCGCCGACGGCGCCGAGGTCGGCCTCCTCGACATAAGACTCGGCGGCGTCGCGCGGTCCGCGCCATCCGCCGCTCGCCAGGATCTGGCGCGCGCGGACAAACGACCCGCGCCTCGCCAACTGAGCGTCGCGTGCCGCCGAGGCCCGGCGGCCGAGCGCAAATAGATCCAGCGTGGCGAAAGACTCCAACGCCTCGGACGAAAGCTCGGGCGTCGGCAACCCGCGCGGCTCGATGCTCATCGCGGTCCTCCCTTGGAAACGTCGGCGCCCCAGCGGGGCATGAGGGTGTTGGGCAGGCCGAGCTGGTCGAGCACACGGCCGACGACCGTGTCGAGCAGCGCCTCGATCGTCGCCGGCTTGGAATAGAACGATGGCGCGGCCGGCAGCACGACGGCCCCGGCGCGGGTCACGGCCAGCATGTTCTCGAGGTGGATCGTCGAGAGCGGCGTCTCGCGCACCACGAGGACCAGCTTGCGGCGCTCCTTCATCATCACGTCGGCGGCGCGCCCCACGAGATCATCGGAGATCCCGTGCGCGATGCGCGCCAGTCCGCCCGTCGAGCAGGGGATGACCACCATGGCGTCCCACCCCGCCGATCCCGAGGCGAACGGCGCCCGGAAATCGCGCAGGCCGTAGCGCTTGAACGGATAGTCGGGGACGGCCCCGATCTCGTGGTTCCAGACCTCGTTGCCGGAGTTGGTGAACACGAGACCGACCTCGATCTGCCCCTGGCCCGAGCCGGCGGAGGGCGCCAGCGTGTCGAGCAGTCGTTTGGCGTAGACCGACCCCGAAGCGCCCCCGACGGCCACGACGAGCTTCACGACGCCACCACCATCGTGGTGACGCCCGACGGGAACAGCGCCGTGGTCTCGACCGACGCGAAGCCGACCTCGTTCAGAAGGGCGGCGAACTCGGCGGCGGAGCGAAAGGCCGCGATCGAATCGGGAAGGTAACGGTAGGCGGCGCGATCGCCGGTGACAGCCCAGCCGAGCAGCGGCAGCACGTGGGGGTTCCAGATCCGGTCGAAGAAGAAGCGCGTCTTGTCGGGGCGGAGAAACTCGAGGATCACCACCCGGCCCCCGGGCCGCACCACGCGGCGTAGCTCGCGCAGGCCGCGCGGCAGATCGCGCAGGTTGCGCACGCAGAACGCGGAGAACGCGCCGTCGAACGCGGCGTTGCGGTAGGGGAGGTCATGTCCGTCGGCGGCGTGCGTGTCGATGGCGGCGCCGTGGAGTTTCTTCCGACCCGCGCGCAGCATCTCACGCGCGAAGTCGGCGGCCGCGATCCGCGCGCCCGGCGCGCGCCGGGCGATCTCCAGCGCGCCGTCGAGCGTCCCGGCACCGAGATCGAGAATCCGCGGCGTCGCGCCCAGCCCCTCGACGAGGCGCGTGATCGCCTTCTTGCGCCAGACGACGTCGATGCCGCCCGACATGACCCGGTTGGCGGCGTCGTAACGTCGCGCCACGCGGTTGAACATCGACTGAACGTCGGCGCCCGCCTCGGCGAGGCTCGCGGTGCTGGCGCTCACAGCCCCAGCTCCTTCATGAGCGCCGCCATCCGCGCGTCGACGGCGGGGTCCATCTTCAGGACCTCGGGCCACTCGCGGGTGAACCCCTCGTCCTTCCACTTTCGGGTGGCGTCGACGCCCAGCTTGCCGCCGAACCCGAACGCCTGCGACGCGTGGTCGAGCACGTCGATCGGACCCTCGGCGAAGAAGACGTCGCGCTTGGCGTCGATGTTGTTGAGCGCGCGCCAGGCGACCTCCTGCACCTTTTGCACGTTGACGTCGTCGTCGACGACCACGATGCACTTGGCGAACATCATCTGTCCCATCCCCCACAGCGAGTGGCAGATCTTGCGCGCGTGGTGCGGGTACTCCTTCTTGATCGACACGATGCAGAGGTTGTGAAAAACCCCCTCGATTGGCAGGTTCATGTCGACGATCTCGGGGAACGTCATCTGCAAGAGCGGGAGAAACAACCGCTCGGTCGCCTTTCCCAGCCAGGCGTCCTCCTGCGGCGGCGGACCGACGACGGTCGTCGCGTAGATCGGCGACTCGCGCCGGGTGATGGCGGTCAGGTGAAATACCGGGTAGTCGTCGGCCAGCGAGTAGTAGCCGGTGTGGTCGCCGAACGGGCCTTCGCGGCGCAGCTCGTCGACGTCGACGTAGCCCTCCAGCACGAAGTCGGCCGAGGCGGGGACCTCGAGATCGATCGTCTTGCACTTGACCATCTCGACCGGTTTGCGGCGCAGGAACCCGGCGAACAGGAACTCGTCGATTCCGTCGGGGAGCGGCGCGGTCGCCGCGTACGGACAGCACCGGATCGCCGCCCAGCGCGACCGCCACCGGCATCCGCTGCTGTCCGAGCTCCTTGTAGCGGCGCATGTGGCGGCGCCCGGTCTTGTGCAGCTGCCAGTGCATGCCGGTCGTGCGCGCGTCGTAGACCTGCATCCGGTAGCAGCCGACGTTGCGCGTCCCCTTGTCGGGATCGCGCGTGATGACCATCGGCAGCGTGATGTACGGGCCGCCGTCCTCGGGCCAGGTGGTGAGGATCGGCAGCTTGCCGAGATCGGGCTCCGTCTCGACGACCTCCTGGCAGGGCGCGTGGCGCACCAACTTCGGCGTGGCGGCGGCGACGCGCGCCAGCTTGGGGAGCATGCGCACCTTGTCGAGCAGCCCGACGGGCGGCTGCGTCTTCACCAGCTCGAGGATGGCGCGCGCGTGCTCGTCGAGATCGCCGACGCCCAGCGCCCAGGAGATCCGGCGGCGCGTCGCGTAGGTGTTGATGAGCAGCGGGTAGCGCGATCCCTTCACCCGCTCGAACAGCAGCGCCGGGCCGCCCGCCCGCACCGCCTGCTGGGCCAGCGCCGAGACCTCCAGCACCGGATCGATCTCCTGCGTGACGCGGCGGAGCTCGCCCCGCTGCTCGAGGTAACGGACGAAGCCGCCGAGATCGTCCCAGTGCGCCGGAACGGCGTCGTTGGTGGCGGAGCCGTCCGCCGGGGAGGCGGCGGCCGTCGCGATCGCGCCCGCCATCAGGAGCTCCTGTCGGCGGAGGCGTGCGCCAGGGCGACGAGGCCATCGCGGTAGCCCGAGGCGGGCAGCGGGGCCAGCGCGGCGACCGCCTCGTCGGCCAGCGCGGCCGCCTTCTGGCGCGCCCGCTCGATGCCGCCGGCGGCGCGGACCTCGGTCAGGATCTCGGCGACGATCCCGGCCGGGACCCCTTTTTCGCCGAGGTGCTCGCGCACGCGCCGCGAGAGCGTCGGATCGGCCTCGCAGGCCAGCAGCACCGGCAGCGTCAGCTTCCCCTCTTGCAGATCGTGGCCGACCGATTTGCCGGCCGTCGCCTCGTCGATCGCGCTGTCGAGCACGTCGTCCGCGATCTGGAACGCGCGGCCGACCGCCCGCCCGTACCTCTCGAGCGGCGCAGAGAATGTCTCGCCCACCGAGCCGCCGACGCGCGCGCACCAGGCGATGAGCGACGCCGTCTTGCGGTCGATCACCCGGAAGTATTCCTCGACGGAGGCGTCGGGGTTCCCGGCGCGTTCGAGCTGGGCGACCTCCCCCTCGGCCATCTCCGTCACCGTCGCCGCCAGCGAGCGCACCATCGGCAGCGAGCCGGTCAGCGCCACCGTCTCGAGCGCCCGCGCCAGGCAGAAGTCACCCACCAGGACGACCAAGCCGTTGCCGAACACCATCCGGGCAGCCGGCCGGCCCCGCCGCACGCGGCCGTCGTCGACGACGTCGTCGTGGTAGAGCGTCGCGGTGTGAATCAGCTCGGCGGCGCAGCCGACCGCCACCGCGTGATCGAGCGGCGCGCCGGTCGCCCGCGCCGCCAGCACCGACAGCAGCGGCCGCAGCCGCTTGCCGCCCGCGCCCAGCAGATGAGCGCCGATCTCGGGGATGGCCCCCACCGGGCTCTCCAGCCGCTCGCTGAGGCGCGCCTCGACCGCCCGCATCTCGTCCTCGACGAGTGCGGCGGCCCGGGCGATGGGACCCAGGGTGGGTATGGGTGGCGAGACGGCCGCGGTGAACAAGGCGCTGATATTCGTCATAGACCCGGCCGTGGTCACGATGTTTCTAAATATTCAAAAATATTTGAAATATGCAAGGGAAACCGCGTGCCCCACCGGCTTCAGGGAAGCGTGTTCAGGTCCCGGACCCCGACGTAGGGCTTGAAGCCGTGGCCGACCGCCTCGCTCTCCGCCCAGTGTGCCAGCACGATGTCTCCCACGTCGGCGTAGTCGATGGTGAAGACCGGCCGGTGCGCGATCGCCTCGCGCCTCGGCGATCCGCCCCAGCTTCCAGTCACGCTCGACGGTCGTGGTCTCACGATAGAGGCGCCGCCCGAAGTCGTAGGTGGCGAACACCCCCTCGACGACGAAGCCGTCGACGAAGGGCGCGACGTCGACGAGGCCGGCGATCCCGTTGGCCAGGAGCGGCGCGCCCGGGAAGCGGTCCGGATCTCCCGCACGAAATCGCGCAGCGCCTGGCGCGAGCCGGCGAAGCGCGCCGGGTCCTTCCCCTCCAGGTAGGGGGCGGTGTCGATCGTGTCGAGCATCAGCCCGTCGAACCCCTGGGCGAGGAGGCGCGGGATCTCCTCGCCGAGCAGGATCTGCTGCCACCGCCGATCGCGCACATCGACGCGGAAGTTGTCGGGCCAGGCGGGGTCCGGTTCGACCAGGAACGGCGCCGCGCGCACCTCGGTCCCGTAGGGGCGCCGCGGGTCGGCTTCGCCGACGCTGAGATAGCCGAGGCGCATGGTCTCGCGCGGAAAGTTCGCCGGGCGGGATCTGCGGATCGCCGCCCAGCACGATCATCTGCGTGTCACGCGCGGCCTGCCGCCAGTCGACGCCGTCGAGCATGGGTGAGGTTCCGATCAGGATCCACCACCGCCGCACGTGCGCGAGGTCGGCGCTCTTGGAGGCCGCCGTGTGCAGGCAGGACTGACAGGAGAAGGCGAGGAACGAGAGCGCCGCCAGGACGACGGCGCGGACGAGGGGCGGAGCCACCGGGCTCCGCCCGATCCTGGAAGAGATCACGCGCGCCGCGAGGGTGCGCTCACTTGGTGGAGGCAGGCGCGGCCGTCTCCCAGCCGAGCGCCGAGAAGACCTCGTCGGCCGAGGTGTACGTCTTGTCGGGCAGCGTCTGGTCGAACCACTTCTTGTCGTCGGGCTTGATCCCCTTGACGTGCGCGACGATGGTCGTCTTCGCCGCCGGGTACTTCACCTTCTTGATCTCCATGCGGAGCTTGTTGTGCTCCTTCAGCTTGTCCTGATCCTCTTTGGACATGGCGGTGCCCGCCGTGTCGTCGCCGCTGGCCGCCGCCGTCTTCGCCACCGCCGCCCGCGTCGCGATGAAGCTGGGCGCCGCCAGCGCCAGCGCCAGCACGAACATTCCACCCTGATGCAACTTGCGCATTGTTTCTCCTCCTCGGTTGAGTCAAACGATTTGCAACTTAGGGTCGAGCAAATGCCTGTCAAGTTGCGGGTAACTCTCATCCATTGGGCGTTACGGCGCAGTGACCGGGTCGTGGTGAAGCTTGCGAATGTCCCGGAAAATGGCGTCGGGGTCCCCGGGCACGGCGGTTGCACTTTGTCCCGCCCGTGGCGGCTGCCGGCGGAGGGGGGACAGCTTGGGTGAGTCGCGCGGCGGCCGCCACGTTCATCGCCAGCGTGCTCTACCTGATGCTCACCTCTGCGGCGGCAGCGCAGGAGGATGATCGCTTCGACGGCAACGAGCCGCCGTTGCCGCCCGAGGAGTCGCAGCGGGTGGCGGAGCAAAGGCGGCGCGCGACGGAGACCCTCGCGCGCGGCGATATCGATCGCGCGCGGCGCCAGTTCGAGGAGGTGTTGAAGACGCTCCACCACGACGGCCCGGCCGAGCGAGACGCCGGACGCGCGGCGGCGGCGGCGGGCGAGTTCGAGTACGCGGCCGAAGCGTTGGAGAAGGCGCACCACTTCGAGGGGCACAAGCCCGATCCGGAGCTGCACTACCTGCGCGGCGAGGCGCTCTACACGCTGGGACGCGACGAGGAGGCGGCTCGCGAGCAACGGATCGCCGAGCTGGAGATCGGTCCCGATCCCGACCGATCGCATGAAGAAGCTCTGGCTGGCGCGCATCTACGCGCGGCGCGGCTATCTGGTGCTCTCGGATCGCGTCTACGAACCGATGCACCCCGCGCCGCCGTCGTTCGACGAGGAGGTGGCGCTCAACCAGGCCGACGCGCATCTGCTCAACAAGGACTGGGTGGGCGGGGCGCGGCTTCTGCGCCGCTACCTGGCGCTCGATCCGAAGAACGTCCGCGGTCGCGAGATGCTCGCCTGGGCGCTCGAGGCCGACGGCGATCTCGACGGCGAGCTGGCCGTCCGACGCGGGCTGGCGGAGGATCAACCGACGGCCGCCAACGAGTACGACTACGGGCGCGCGCTCGAGCGCGCGACCAGCTACCGCGCCGCCAGCACCGAGTACTCGGCCGCGCTCAAGAACGGCGACGGGGCCGACAACACCGTCCGCACCTCGTACGAGCGGATGCACTCCGCGTCACGCCAGAGCTCTCCGGCGGCGGATGGTACCGATCGGATCCGCAGGCCTGGGACTGGCGGCGTGCAGGCGGGCGGGGCGTTGCCGTTCGGAACCCACCACCAGGCGGGGGTGCTGGTCTGGCACGACGCCTCGACCGACTGGA
The DNA here is from genome assembly GCA_963725905.1 of uncultured Pseudomonadota bacterium. Lineage (GTDB taxonomy): Bacteria > Myxococcota_A > Polyangia > Fen-1088 > Fen-1088 > JADGRB01. The sequence goes on from CAVSAG010000002.1 coordinate 31,135, forward strand.
ACGCCAATCAGGTGGTCGGCCCGAACGTGCTGCGCGAAAGCGGCTCGGTCACCGGCCTCGGCGCCTACGCGATGCTCGGCCGCCGGTCGGGCGCCTCGTTTCTTCTGGGCAGCGACGTTCGCTACTCGACCACCACCGGTGACAACGCGGCCGGCGTGCAGCTCTACGGCCCGACCCGCCAGCTCGCCTTCGGCGGCCAGGGCGAGGTCGACATGCCTGTCAGTGGGTTCGTGCAGGTCAACCTGCACCTCGATTTGAACGAACAATGGAACGACGCGCCGGTCACCATCCATGAAGGAGGGACGATGACCGGCGCGACCGGCCACCTCTATCTGTTCCCGCGCAGCCGGGTCGTGCTCGTCGACAGCGGCGCGCAGGTGCGGCGCCTCAGCCTGCGGCCGCTCGAGCCGGGCAGATCCGACGCCGATCGCCTCCCAGCTGCTGTTCTGGGCGGGGATCGACTTCAACCTCTGGAACGACTCCAGCCGGATCGTGCGCGGCGAATCTCTCGACGAGCGGATGGTGCGCGGCGGCCGCTCAACGACGCGGGCGTTCTCGCCTACCGGCACTACGAGAACTTCGCCAACATCCCGCCCGACTTCAGTACCCGCGTCGCGCTTCAATCGCGCAACTCGATCGACAACGGGACGATGGTCTTCCGCAAGGCGTTCCTCGCGGGGCGCGCCGGGATCGAGGCGCATGGCGGGGTCGGCTACGACAATGTGCAGGATCAGGTGCTTGGCCCAGGCGGGCGGCGTGCTGCTCGTCGCTTCCACCTGGTCGACGCGGCTGACGGTCAGCTACGACTACATTCACCAGACCACCACGGGCCTGCCGGGCACGCTGCAGATCGGATGGGTTGCCTTCCATGCAGATCTCTAACCGTCGCTTGGTGCTGGAGGCGGCGGTCGGCACGGCCGTCGTGCTCGCCGCCGTGGCGCTGCTGGTCCGCGCCCCGCACTTCGGCTGGGGCGCGCTGCGCCCGCATCCGGTCTGGCTGGTGGTGCTGGCGCTGTCGGCGCGCTACGGCGCGCGGGGCCTCCTGGCGGCGATGCCGGTCGCCTGGGGTGCGCTGGCGCTCCTGGCCGGGCCGTGGCGCTCGGCGCCCAGCCAGGCGCTGGCGGCCCTGGCGACGCCCGCCGAGCTGGGGGCGTTGGTGGCGGCGATCGCCGTCGGCTGGATCGCCTCGGTTCACGAGCGGCGCAGCGTCGATCTCGAGGAGAAGGTGCAGGCGTTGATGACGCGGGCCACGCACGACGTTGCCGCGCTGGCAGAGCTGCGCCGGGCGGCGCTGGCGTTGCGCTCGCGCAACGATCGGCTCGATCTGGCGCTCACCTTCCTGCGCGACGTCGCGCGCCGGATCGACGGCGGCGATCTGGGAGCGGCCGCGGAGGCGGCGCTGGCGCTGGTGGTCGCGCGCCTCGGGGCGCGCGCCGGGGCGGCCCTGGCGCGGTCCCCCGAGGGGACGCTGGTCATTGTCGCGGCGACCGGCGCCTGGGACCCGACACAGCCGCCGGGAAACGACGCCACGGTCGGCGAGGCGCTGCGGAGCGGGCAGGCGGTGCGGGCGATCGATCTGCCGGGGGCGGGGCCCGGCGACAGCGATCTGGCCGCGCCCATCGTGGTCGATGGCGAGACGGTCGGCGTGCTGACGGTGCGGGGGGTGGCGCGGGTAGGCGCCGCCGCGCTCCGCGATCTGGTGGTGGTGGCAGAGTGGCTGGAGGCGGCGTTCGCGCGCGCGCGGGCGCGGCGCGGGATCGAGCGGGGCGATCGCCCGGGTGGGTCGGCGCTCAATGTCTGAGCGTCCCGAGGGGCGGCGGGCCGGGGGACCGGACGATCTCTTCGGGCGGTCGTCGCCCCTCCGCTCCCCGCTGCCGTCACCGCTGCCGATCTTGCCCTGGGTGTCCGCCACCCTCGCCGATCTCGGCGGCGGTGATCCTGCTCGTCGGTCATCACGCGACGTCGACCGCGCTTTCGGCGGCGGCGCTTCACCTTTTCGCGCTGGTCCCGATCGCCGCCGCGCCTGCGCTGGCGTCGAGCGAGCGGACGCTGGGGCTGGCCTTCACCTTCGCCATTCCGGTGCTGGGGGCGGGCCTGGCGGCGCTCGCCCTGGGAACCGAAGGGCACGGGGAGTTGATGGAGGCCGATCCGACCGCCGGGCAGGGCGCGGCCGAGGCCCCGCGCGCCGAGGAGCTGCGGCGCCTCGGCGAGGCGCTGCCCGACCTGCGAGGCACTCCTGGCGGGGAACGTCGACGAGCGGCGGGCGATCGTCGCCACCCTCGCGCTGCGCGCCGACGCGGGCGCGGTGGCGCTCCTGCGCTGGGCGCTGGGCGCCGCCAACCCCGACCTGGCGGTCGAGGCGGCGCTGGCGATCGAGGAGATGACCGCCTCGTTCGAGGCGCGCCTCGACGGTTACCGAAAGGCGAAGGGTTCGCCAGGCGGGCGACGGGACGGCGCTGGCGGCGGCCGAGCTGGCGACCGACGCGATCGAGGCCGGGCTGGCGGAGACGGCGCTCATCCCCGCGCTGGCCGAGGAGGCGCGTGGAAACTACGCCGCGGCGCTGGTCGGCGAACCGAGACGGGCGGCGACAGATCGCGATCGGTCGCGCGCGGCTCGAGCTGGCGGTGCTGCATCCCGACGCGGCGCTGGAAGCGATCGACGAGGTGGTGGCGATGGACGACGGGGCGCCGGCGACCGCGGCCGCGCTCGCCGCCGGGGCCGCCGCGGAGGTCGAGCCGGCGGAGCTGGAGATGCTGCTCGCGCTGCGCGACGAGGCGGTGCTGGCGACGCACACGCTCCCCTGGGAGAGCGCCTCGGCGCTGGCCAGCTATCACCCGGCCTCGCCGCCGCCGCTCATCAGACGCCGGCTGTCGGCCGCGCGCCGGCTCTCCGGTCTGCACGCGCGCGGCGCGACCGGCGGCGCGGCGGTCACCGTCGGCGTCGTGCAGGTCCCGCCGCCCGCCAGCACCCGTGAGGTCCCGGTTGGAAAACCCTAACGCCCCAACTCTTGCCGACGTCTGCCTGCTGGTGGAGGGGACCTATCCCTACGTCTCGGGCGGCGTCTCGTCCTGGGTGGACGACATCATCCTCGGGCACCCCGATCTCCGTTCGCGGTGCTGAACGTGGGATCGCATCCCGCCGCCTACGGCGAGCCGCGCTACCAGCTCCCCGACAACGTCGTCGGGCTCCACCGCGTCTTCTGTCAGGAGACGGCGGGCCCGCCGCTCGACGGGGCCGCGCGCGCCGATCTGCGCGAGGAGATCCGGACGTTGCGCGTCGCCGCCGACACGCGCACCCGGCCATCGCGCGTGCTCGAGGGCCTCCGCCGCCTCCATCTCGAGGGGGCCCCCGATCCCGCGTCGCGACTGGGCATCCTCGATGATCTCGCCACCAACGATCTGCCGCTCAACGAGTTTCTTTACGGGCGCGCCAGCTTCGATCTGCTGACGGTGCTCGCCGCCGGCGCCGCCTCCGAGACGCCATTCCTCGATCTCTTCTGGCACTACCGCGCGATTCACGTCCCGCTTCTGCGGCTCCTGGCGGCGCCCGAGGTGTCGGCCGTCTGCTACCACGCGATCGCCACCGGCTACGCGGGCCTGCTGGCCGCGGTCTGGAGCCAGCGGACGCGACGGCCGCTGGCGCTCACCGAGCACGGGATCTACGCGCGCGAGCGCGAGATGGAGCTGGCGCGTGCCGACTGGATCCGCGACGCCGCCGAGATCGACGACGGCGGGTTCGGCCTGCGAACCGCCACCTGGGCGCCGCACATCTCGCCCCTGCGCAAGATCTGGTCCCGGTTCTTCCGCTCGCTCTCGCGTCTGGCGTACGGACAGGCGACCCGGATCGTGACGCTCTCGGAGGTGAACCGTGGCAAGCAGATCGCCGACGGCGCCCCGGCGGCCAAGATCGACATCGTCCCCAACGGCGTCGACCTGCCCGACGGCGCGCCCTCCCGCCGCGCGCCAACGACAACGACGAGCCCGACGAGGGCCTCATCGCCCTGCGGCCGGCGCCACTGCGCGTCGGGTTCGTCGGGCGGGTCGTGCCGATCAAGGATCTCATCACCTTCATCCGCGCCTGCGACCTGGCGCTGCACACCGTCGACCTCGAGGTGCGCGTCATCGGCCCCATGGACGAGGACCCGGTCTACGCGGCGCGCTGCCGCGATCTCGTCGCTTCGACTGCGGCGGGGCGACCAGATCGCCTTCGTCGGCCCGATGCCGCCGGCGCGACATCTATCCGGACCTCGACGTCGTCGTTCTGACCAGCTTCAGCGAGGGGCAGCCGCTGGTGATCCTCGAGGCCTACGCGCGCGGCGTTCCCGTGATCGCCACCGACGTGGGGGCCTGCCGCGAGCTCATCGAGGGGCGCGAGGCGGCCGATCGTGCGATCGGACCGAGCGGCTTCGTGACCAGGGTCGCCGCGCCCAAGGAGACGGCGGCCGCGCTGGTCAGGCTGGCGCGCGATCCGCGCGCTGCGGCGGCGGCTCGGCGCCGCCGGGTGGAGGCGGGTGGCGGCCTACTACCAGCGGCGCGACATGCTGGCCGCCTACCGCGCGCTCTACGCCTCGATGGGCGCGGGCGCGCGAGGCCGTTTCCTGATTCGCATGGGAGGGTGAGGTGGCGGGGATCGGGTGGAAGCTGCAGCGGCTCATCGATCGCGGCTCGCTGGCCGGGAACGATCGGCGCCTACTTGACCGGGCGTCGCTGTCACCAGCGCGCCCTGGCTGCTGACGACGGCGGTGCTCACCAGCTTGCGCATCGTCGCCCGTCGCAGCGGCACCGACTTCTCCGTCGTCGAGCGCTTCCTGACCGTGGTCTACGCCGTCACCGTCATCCTCTCGGCACCGGTGCACGTCGTCGTGTCGCGCTACACGGCCGACCGGCTCTACGATCACCACGTCGAGAAGATTGGCGCGCCGCTCCGACGGGCGACGGCGCTGACGCTGGTCGGGTTCGCGCTCGCCGGCGTCCTGCTGGTGCGGTCGATGAAGCTGCCGCTGGCGATGGCGGTGGTCGGGGCACCGCTCTGCGCGATCGATCGGCGCGCAGTGGCTCATGCTCTCGGTCGGCGGGCGGGATGACCTCGCCGGTGATCGTGCTGCGCGCGTTCGGGGTCGGCGCGCCGCTCGGCCTCTGCGCCGCCTGGGCGCTCGACGTCACCTTCGGGTTCGGCGCGGCCGGCTACCTCTACGGCTTCGCCGCCGGCCAGCTCGCCACGCTCGGCCATCCTGGTCCACGGGGTGGCGCGCGCCATCCCCGGCCAGGCCGACGAGTCGGCGCGCCTGCTGCCGGCCTTTCGCGAGTACCGCCTGCTGGCGTTCTCGGCGCTGGCCTACTACGTCTCGATCTGGGCCGACAAGATCGTCGTCTACCTGGTGCAGGGCGGCGACGCGGCGACCTTCTACGCCGCCATCTCGGCGGTCGCCTGGTTCTCGGTCATCCCCGCCTTCGCCTGGATCTACGTCCAGATCGAGACGACCTTCTACCGCCGCTTCCGCGCCTTCTACGCCGACATCGAGATCGGCGCGCCGCTGCGCAAGCTGCAGGAGGGGGCCGAGGGGATCGCGGTCGAGGCACGCCGGATCCTGCGCGGCGCTGGCGTCGTGCAGGCCTCGGCGAGCGGCATCGCCATCGTGGCGGCGCCGCTGCTGGTGCACGCGGTCGGGCTCTCGCCCAACGCGACGCCGCTCTTTCGCCTCAACGCCATCGGCGCGGCGGCCCAGATGATCACGCTGCTCGAGGTGCTGCTGCTCTACTACTTCGATCTGCGGCGCGACGCGCTGGTGATCTCGACCGGCCTCCTCGCCGGCGAGGCGGCGCTCACCCTGCTGGCGCTGGCGCTCGGCTGGCCTCCGGTGCTCGGCTACCTCGTCGCCTGCCTGGCGACCTCGGCGCTGGCGGCGGTGCTGGTGCGGCGCCGCCTCAGCACGCTGGTGCTCGACACCTTCGCGTCGCAGCCGTTCGGCGTCTCCTGAGGCGCGGCGGGTCAGTGCGCGGCCGAGGCCTGGCGCCGGCTGAGCGCACTGGCGCGCAGGTGCAGAGCGTGCTCGAGCGGCGCGTTGTAGAGGTAGAGCCCGACCAGCGTCGCGGCGACGATCAAGCCGCAGAGATGATAGAGGCCGCGCCGCCGCGTCGGCGTCGTCGGCCGAGCGGTCGGGCGCGCCCGCGCGGCGCGGATGCGGCCGCGATTGCCGCGCCACACGTGGCCGCGCCGGCATCCGGAGCGCGAGCGCCGCGCCCAGCCGGGCCGCCACCAGCTCGGCCTCCGCGACCGCCTCGCGGCAGCCGCGGTGCAGCAGTCCCGGGGCCAGGTGCCGCGCGCAGGCCTCGCGCTCCTCGTCGTCGAGCGCGATCAATGCGTAGGCCGGGGCCAGTTCCTTGAACTCGTCGCAGGTCAGCGCGCCGCGCGGGCTCACGAAAAGTCGTCCTTGAGCAGGGTCTTCAACTTTTCGACCGCCAACTTAACCCGCATCTTCACCGTGCCAAGAGGGCTGCCGGTCTTGGCGGCGATCTCGGTCTGCGACAGGCCGTCGAAGTAGGCCAGCTGGATCGTGCGGCGCTGCTCGGGCGGCAGCGTGGCCAGCGCGTCGGCCACCTTGGACTTCGGTGAGCCGCCGCTCGGTTTCGGCGACCGGGCGACGGCGGAGCCGTGGGGTGAACCTCGGGCGAGGCGCTCGCCTCATCCACGGCCCGCCCGGCCGTGGCGGACGAGCGCAGCCGGTCGATGGCCCGGCTGCGCGCGATCGTCACGACCCAGGCGCACGAGGCCGCCGCGCCGGCCGTCGAACTGAGGCGCCCGGCGCCACAGCTCGAGGAACGTCTCCTGGACGATGTCCTCCGCCTCTTCCACGTTGCGCAGGATGCGGCGGGCGATCGCCATCGCGCGCGGCGCGTGCTCTTCATAGACCAGACGCAACGCCGCCACGTCTCCGGTCGCGACCCGACCGAGCAGCACCCGGTCGGAGGTCTTCTCTGGCGCTCCCGTGACACCCGGGTGCAGCGCCGCTACTGCTGCGGACTTGCCCAACGGGCGAACAGTATTGGGGACGCGCTCGGGGTCGGCACGCCAAAACAGCGGAAAAAACCCTGCTTGAGCACTCATTTCGTCTACGGATGAACTACGGACGCGCGCGTTCGGCTGGACGTGTGGCTGGTCCGTTTCGTGCCGAGTCAAGACGAGTGAAGGAGAGCGAAGGGATCGAGAACGAAAAGTTGACATACGGCACATCTGTTCCGTACGCTACGCATGTTCAGTAAGGACCGGCGGTTCAACGATCTCAATGAGCAACGGACGGAGGGACACATGGGCTCGCTGACTCTGGTTCGCGACGATTCGCGCGGCGTCCTCACGGACCGGCAGCGCGAGATCCTCGACTTCATCACCCAGTCGATCCGCGAGCGCGGCTACCCGCCGACCCTGCGCGAGATCGGTCTGCACTTCGGGATCCGCTCGACCAACGGCGTGAACGACCACCTGCGCGCGCTGGAGAAGAAAGGGCACCTGCAGCGCGAGGATCTGAAGTCGCGCGCCTTGCGCCCGGTCGGCCCGCGCGGCGCGCCGATGCGCGCGGCCACTCGCGACGAGGATATGGTCGAGATCCCGCTGGTCGGTCGGGTCGCCGCCGGCGTGCCGCTGCTGGCGGTCGAGAACGTCGAGGACACGGTCAAAGTGGATCGCTTCTTCATCGGGCAGACGCGCGAGGTGTTCGCGCTGCGCGTGAAGGGCGAGTCGATGATCGAGGACGGCATCTTCGACGGCGACTACATCTTCGTGCGCAAGCAGCTGCAGGCGAACCGCGGCGACATCGTGGTCGCCATGATCAACGACGAGGCGACGGTGAAGCGCTACTACCCCGAGGGGGACACCATCCGCTTCCAGCCGGCCAACGCGGCCATGCAGCCGATCATCGTGCGCAAGCGCGACTTCAAGACGGTGAACATCATCGGCCTCGTCGTTGGCGTCTACCGCAAGATGCGCGCCTGAGGCGGCGCGGTTGCCCGTGAGCTGAAGCACGATCGGGGGTTTCCCTTCAGGGCGCCGCCCGAGAGTGCGTGTTACGCTGACACCTCTCATGCGGCAGCGGTTGTCGACTCGCGCGCGCGGGCATCTTTCGCGCGGTGCGCTGATCTCGCTGCTGCTGCACGCCAACGTCGTGGCGCCGCTGGCGATCGCCGCCTGGGTCTACGGCGGGCGCGAAGAGGCGCAGCGCGCCGAGGAGGTGGACGTCGCGTTCCAGGCGGCGGATCAGGTCGCGCTGCCGCCCGATCTGCCGCCGATCGAGCCGTCGCCGGAGATGCTGGAGCCGGAGGCCAAGAAGGCGCCCAAGCCGGACAAGAAGCGTCCGGAGCTGACGAAGGTTCCCAAGCCGGACAAGCAGAAGAAGAAGCCGGAGGCGGAGAAGAAGCCAGAGAAGCCCGAGCCGGAGGTGGTCGCCCCGCCGATGCCGCCGATGCCGCCGCCCCCGCCGCCGGAGCACAAGGCGCACGAGAAGATTGTCGACCTCGACAACGACAAGGATGTCCAGCCGCCGCCCGACGCGAAGTACCTGGCGCAGAAGAACAACCGCGCCGAGGTGGAGACGCGCGCCCACGACACCAACATGGTGAAGGACCAGAAGGGCGAGGAGGCGCAGCAGAGCTCGCCATCCGACCGCCAGGACAGCAAGGTCGGTGGCGAGAAGGAGAGGATCGCGCAGCTCGAGGAGGAGAAGTCGAAGCTCGGGCGGGCCGCGCCCGAGGTCACGCCGCACGCGAACCCGCAGCTCGCGCAGCCGAAGGACGAGCCCGAGCACCGCGACAGGTCGCTGCTCGCGCTGCGCAACCCGACGCCCAAGCAGCACGAGCTGACGCCCGAGACCGCGGACCTGTCGCTCCCGCACGCCGCCGACGGTGAGATGCCGCTGCCGTCGCACGCGGCGCGCGGAAACAAGAGCGACCCCTCGCACCTGACGGATTCCAAGCGGGTCAAGCTGGCGCTCTCGGCCAAGGACTACGAATACCTGTTCGGCGCCGACGCGGCGGCCGAGCGGAAGCTGGCGCAGCAGGCGCGCTCGACCCACCAGGGGAAGTTCGAGAAGCGGCTCGCGCGCGTGAAGTCGGCGGTCGAGAACTTCATCCCCGAGGTCAAGCCCGGCAACCAGACCGCGCTCAACACGCGCGCGGCGCCCTTCGCCGCGTTCATCGCGCGGATGCACCGGAGCATCCACGAGCTCTGGGGGTTCGGCCAGCTCGAGGAATGGGACGAGAAGTCGGGCTCGAACCCCTTCAACAGCCGCAGCCTGGTGACGGAGCTGGAGATCGTGCTCAACGGCGACGGCACCGTCGATCGGGTCGGCGTCGTGCGGGGCTCGGGCCTGACCGCGTACGACGTCGCCGCGGTCGACGTGGTCTACAGCGCCGGCCCGTACCCCGATCCGCCGCGCGCCATCCGCTCCTCCAACGGGAAGGTCTACCTGCACTGGCACTTCTACCGGGACGAACGCCAGTGCAGCCCGGCCTACGCCGATCCCTACATCCTGGAAAACGCCGCCGCCGACGCCGACAAGACCTCGGCGCTCAACATGCCGCGTCCGGTCCACGTCGCCGGGCTCTCGCCGCCGACGTCCGGACAGGGCGACGGCCCGCGGCGGCTGCAGCGGCTCGACGATGACAACCCCGCCCATCGCGCCAAGCGCGCCGCGCTCGAGCACGAGGTGGCCACCGCCGAGGGGTCGCAAGCAGGCGCGGAGGCGGGCTCAGGCGAGCTTTCGCCCGCGCGGCACAACGAGCCGGCCGAGCCGCCCGCCGCGCCGCCCAACGCCAGCGATCCGGCCGCGCAGGCTGCGGCGCTGCGCTGGTTCACCGCCCTGGCCGCGGGTGACAGCCCGCGCCTCCTCGACATGGTGGCGCTTCCCTTCAAGACCAACGGCAAGGACGTCACCAAGAAGACCGATCTCTCCGCGATGCTGACCGATCTCGCCGGCGAAGGGCTTCGCCGACCCTCCGCCGTTCAGGTCGTCACCGCCGCCCGGCTGCGCGCGGCGATCGGCAAGCTCCCCTCCGACCTGGACGACGGCAGCGGTGGCCAGCTCTACTCGGTCGTCGCGATCGGCAAGGACGAGATGCTGATCCTGATCCTCGGCCAGCGCGGCGGTGGTGCCTGGCACCCGGTGGGCATGGTCCGTCGGTAGAGCGTCGGGGGCGTCAGGCTGGCGCTATCGCAGCTCGACCTGGGCGACGTGTCGCAGGTTGAGGAAGTTGATCAGGAAGTGGGCGATGACCGGCCCGGTGAGGTCGCCGGTCCAGAGGAACATCGCGCCGAACAGCAGCCCGGCGCCGAACGAGCTCAGCGTCCAGGGGAGGTGGCGCGCCTTCGGGCCGATGTGGAGCAGCGCGAAGATGGCGCTCGAGGCGAAGAGCCCGACCACCGGCAGGAGCGCGCCGCGGAAGAACATCTCCTCGCCCACCGAGGAGGCGGCCGCCAGAACGACGATCTCGGCGTCGGTCAGCGGGAACAGCATGTGCCGCAGCTCGCGATGAAGCGCGCGCGCCCAGTCGAATCGGTAGAGCGCCATCCGCGAGGCGAACACCAGGGCCAGCCCGGCCGCCAGCCCGCAGACGATGCCCGGCGACGGTCATCGCCCAGCATCGGCTCCTGCCCGCCGAGGTGCCAGACGTTGGGCTGTCCCCGCAGGTTGCCCCAGGCGAGCGCGACCGCGCCCAGCACCAGGTACGCACGTCATCACCAGGACCGGTCGAGACCAGCTAGACCCGCGTGACCACACGGTTTCCTTCCCGTCCATGGCGCGCCTGGTCGACATACTACGGCATTTGCCCGGGGCGATTCCGTGAACTTCTCCGCGCCCGGGTGCTTGCGGGATAACCAAATAATATCGGAAGGATATCAACGGTCGGGGCGGGAATATTTTTCCCCCGGTTTTGCCAGGCTGGCCCCCTGTCGACATGGTAAACGAGTTCGGCGATGGCCGTCGCGGCACTTCGCAGCAGGCACCGAACGTCGCGCGGCGTACGCGCTGTTGCCGACGACCGTCGTGCGCGAGGTCGGCCAGCAGAAGCTGCTCTCGACCCGGATCTGCGATCTGCGATCTGCGTCCGGAAGGGACGCTCGCGGAGTGCGTCGAGCAGGTGATCGGCGAGCTGCGCGACAAGGGGATCACCTTCGTGCCCGCCTACTACCTGGGCGACGACGACTTCTGGACGGCCGACCGCGCCGTCAGCGTCAACGTCCCCTGGTACCTGGCCAACCCGCGGCTCTGGGGGCTGGTGAACGATCACCTGTTCGAGTACACGCGCGAAGAGGTCCTGATGTACCTCCGCCACGAGGCGGGGCACGCCATCAACTACGCGTTCGAGCTGTGGCGCCGGCGCGACTGGACGCAGACCTTCGGCGACTTCCGGCGCCCGTACCGCGACGTCTACAACCCGAACCCCTGGAGCCGCGACTACGTCCGCTACCTCCACCGCGCGGGCATGTACCACTACGCGCAGAAGCACCCCGACGAGGACTGGGCCGAGACGTTCGCCGTCTGGCTGGAGGGGGGCACCCTGGCGGCGCCGCTACCGCGACTGGCAGGTGGCGCTGCGCCAAGCTCGAGTACGTCGACCGCGTGGTCGCCATCGAGCGCGCCTGCCGCGGCAACCCCAACAACGTGCGCCTCGGGATGCGCGTCCCGTACACGGAGATCAAGGAGACGGTCGCCGAGTACTTCGACATCGGCGACACGCTCGACCAGGACCTGCTCGAGTACCGCAAGGACCTGCATCGAGATCTTCGGCCGCCGGCCGCCGCGCGCGCGCGCCATCGCGATGCGCGGGCTGACCTCGCGCACGGCGAACGCCCAGTCGGCGGCGCGCTTCATCCAGCAGCACCAGACCATCCTGGTCGATCGCATCAGCCGCTGGATCGGCGACTCCGACAAGCGGGTGATCCTCCGCTTACCTGCGTCAGCTGCAGGCGCTCTGCACCGCCGAGCACATGGTCGTCCCCGACAGCCGCCGCACCGAGAAGCTCGTCGAGCTGACCGTCGTCGCGACCTGGCACGTCGTCGACGGGATCCACCGACTGAGCTAGGTCGCGCGGGCCGTTGACAGCCTACGCGCGCACGTCTATATCAACGGGCTTTCGCGAGGATGGCGGAACTGGTAGACGCACTAGCTTGAGGTGCTAGCGGTTAACAGCCATCGGGGTTCAAGTCCCCGTCCTCGCACCCGAAAACCCCGGCGCTTGCTGGGGTTTTCACTTTGGGGCTCATGCGCGACGGCCCGGGTCGCTACGGATCGACTCTCTGGCCGCTCTTGAGCTGGTCGATCTTTTGCTGCTCCTCGAGAACCTTGCGCTCCTGGACCAGCTCTTCCAACTTCGCGTTCGGCGCTTCCCCGACCGCCGCCTTCCTGGGATCCGCCGGAGCGTCCGTCGCCCCCGCGGTCGTGGGGCTCGCCGTCTGCGGTTTCGCGCCGGCGCCGGAGGCGGTGAAGGAGATCTTCTTGAGGGCGCCGGTGTCGGGGTGCAGGGAGATCTCGTACCTGGCCCGAAAGGCGCGAATGTCGGCGTCGCCCGGCAACCAGAGCACCGGCCCCAGCTGGGCGATCGTCTGCACCGACGACATCTGAACGGCGGCGCCGTCCTCGATCGAGATCGTGGCCGGCGAAGCCGGCCGATAGTAGAGGCTGGGATCGTTGAGCGGGTCGGGGGCCATCGCGCTGTCCCGCACCGCCGACGCAAATCCGGCGGCGGGCTGGACGCGCATCCGGATCGGGTTGCCGCTCGCCCAGTCAGCCGTCACCTCCGCGGGAAGCGCGCAGCGAACGCCCGGCGCCGGGGCCACACCCCCCTTGGGATCGAACGTGAAGAGCGTGACGACTTGCTCGGGGGCCGCGCCGGCGGAGGGAAGCGCAGCGGGGGTGAATTCGCATTGGATCCGATAGTCATTCTTGGCGACGACGCGCCCCGTGAAGTTGAGCAGCAGCTGCTCCCGGGCCGCGCGCACCTCGCCCAGAAGCGGTTCCAGGTTGCCGCGCTTCGATGGGTCGCCGACGGCGTCTGCCACCAGCTTGGTCTCGGCCGTGTCCATCTCCTCGATGCGCTTCTTCACCTCCTTGCAGAAGTGATCGGTGAACTCCCTGGCATCCGCGGACGGAATCAACCCCGCCAGCGGGACCGCCTTCGCGACCAGCGAGCCACCGAGCTCGGTCGCGCTCGACACGAACTGGGGGACGATCCCCGCCGTCTCGGCGCTGTCGAGGAGCAGGACGCCGTGCGGCGACAGCTCGATGGCCTGGTTGCTGTCGTCGAACATGTCGGCGGAGACCGTCATCGCGAACACCGCTTCGGGATCCGGTTCGGCCCGGGTCGCGATTCGCCAGCGGTTGATCTCGTATTGAAGGCCGTAGCGCATCGGTTGCGCCTTGGGGCCGAACCGCGAGGTGATCCAGGCGATGTCCCCGGAGCATCTTCCCGCTTCGGTCTCCTCGCGGTGGACCGTCGCCTGCACGTTCACCACCGTTCGAGGGAGGGCGTAGTAGATGACGTTGGCGAGCTTCGGGTCCCCCTTGGCGACCCGTCGCACGTGAGGAAGATGCGCGCAGCCGGCCGACAGAGCGGCGAGCAGCAGCGTCGTTGTCGCGACCGAAGGTCCCTTCACAATCGCAGAGTGTATCGATTCTAGGGACAGCCCGGATCTCGAATCGTGTAGTCGAGCGATCCGCCCGCGTCGAGCGTCACCGTCACCTGGCAGTTCGCCTCGGTCCAGGTGCCGCAGGTCCCGGAAGCGCAAAGGTAGAAGTCGTTCGGCGGTTTTTCGGAGTAGTGGGCGAGGACGGCCCCGGGCGCGATTTCGCATCCGGCCGGCGGATCCTGGCAGTTCAGGTCCGCGATCGAGCACCCCGCAACCGCGCAGGCGTCCAAGGTCTCACCGGTGCAGACGATCGTGTTCCCGGTGACCGCGCACCCGTTGTGCGAGATGCTCTCTCCACAACCGCTGGCCAGGGCGGCCGCCAAGAGTCCGATTGCGAGCCGGCGCGTGCGCATGGGCGGAATGTTACTCCGATCCAGTATAGTGCCGCTCCGTGCGCGGTCTCGTCATGTTCGCCCTGGTCGGGTGCGCGCTTGGGACGCTCGCCGGTGGCTGCGCGCGACAGCCGGCGCCACCGGCGCCGTCGGCGGCGCACGGCGCCACGGGCGCGCAGAGCTACGTCCGGCTCTGCGCGACCTGTCACGGCGCGCGGCGCGACGGCTACGCCTCCGACAACGCGCCGTCGCTGCGAACGACGACGTTCCTCGCGTCGGCGACGGACGGGTTCCTGAACGAGGCCATCACGCGCGGGCGGCCGGGGACGGCGATGGCGGCGTTCGGGCGCGCGCTTGGCGGTCCTCTGACGCCGGAGGAGGTCGACGCCCTCGTGGCGTTTCTGCGGGCGGGCGGTCCCCGCGTCGCGCTGCCATCCGGTCCCGTCGTCGGCGACGCCGCGCAGGGGAAGGCGATCTACGAGACCGCCTGCGTTCGCTGTCACGGCACCGCGACCCAGCGGAGCACGGCGGTACACCTGGCCAACCCGATCCTGTTGCAGACGGCCACCGACGCGTTCCTGCGCTACGCGGTGGTCGAGGGCCGTCCGCCCACGTCGATGGTCTCCTGGAAGCCGACGCTCGCCCCCAAGCAGATCGACGACGTGGTCGCGTACGTCCGCTCCCTGGCGGTGACGCCTGCAAAACCGGCCGTGCCGCCGCCCAACCCGTTCGGTCCCGGGGCCCCGCCGCGACACGGTCCGATCGTCCTCAACCCGCGGGGGCGCGCGCCGCAGTTCACGCTCAAGGACGATCTCTACGTCTCGATCGACCAGGTGAAGCAGGCGCTCGACGGCAAGCGCCGGATGGTCATCGCCGATGCGCGCCCGCCGTCGGAGTGGCTCAACCTGCACGTCCAGGGCGCGATCTCCACGCCGTTCTACGATCCGAAGTCGCTCGACGATCTGCCCAAGGACGGCACCTGGGTGGTGGCGTATTGCGCCTGCCCGCACCACCTGTCGGGCGACGTCGTCGCCGAGCTGCGCCGGCGCGGCTATCCACACACCGCCGTGCTCGACGAGGGGATCTTCGCCTGGCAGCAGAAGAAGTACCCGGTCGTCGTGGCGCCCGGCGCGCTGCCGGCGCCGGCGCCGCCGCCCGTCGCGGTGCCGAAGCACGACGTGCATCCCCGCTGACCGAGCGACGAATCGACGGCGCGTTACCGGACGTCGAGCTGCCGGGCGTCGAGCGCGCGGACCGCGCCGATCTCTCGCGTCGCCTCGGATTGAGCGAACACGACGACCTCGGCGTCGGCCCAGGCGAGGTCAGTGGGCTTGACGAGGCGGATCCGCGCGGCGCTCCCGGCCGCGGGCAGGCCGATCCGTTCGGAGAGTGCGCGCACGACGGCGGCCTCGTCGAGCGTCTCGCCGCCATTTTCGCCGCGCCCGACGGCCGTCCGGGTCCGCTTCGCGCAGAGCGCGGCGACGACGCGCCAATCCTGATCGGGCCGCACCGCGCCGGGCTGCGTGCCCGTGACGGCGACCCTCAGATCGACGGCCGACCCGCGCGCTGTCGCCTCGATCGCCAGATCGAACGGCGCCGGCTGGGCCGCCGCGCGCTCCATCTCGCGCCGGGCCGTCTCGCGACGCTGGCCCGAGAACTGGACGGCGCCGCCGACGATCATCTGCGGCGTGTAGAGACCGTCGAGCCCGCCGGTTGCATCGGGCGATCGCAGACGGCCCGACCTGGCGTACCACTCCTGGCGCGCGGTGTTGCCCGCACTGGCGAACCGATCCTTCCAACCGAGCCGATCCCAGTAGTCGACGTGGAAGGTCAGCGGGACGACCTTGTCGGGTCCCAGCCCCAAGGTTGGGAGCTCACGCACGAAAGCGTCAGCCGGAGGGCAGGAGCTGCAGCCCTGCGAGGTGAAGAGCTCGACGAGAACCGCACGCCGCCACGAGCCGGGCGCGGGCGCGGCCGCGCTTGGGCCACCCGACAGCGTCCCGGCGGACAGACCGGCCAGCAAGACCATCGATCGCAGTCGCATGCTCACGGGACATACGCCTGTCCACGCGGTCGGTTACGCCCCGTGCGCTTCGGGACCATTTTGTGTGGCGCGACCTCCGCCGACGTGCGATCGACATGGTAGAGGGTCACGAGCATGTGCCGCCGAATCACCTGCGACGTCTGTGGAAAGCCTTCCTTCGCCGGCTGCGGCCTTCACGTCGAGAGCGTCCTCAAGGATGTGCCGCCGTCGGAGCGCTGTCAGTGCCGCGCGACCGAGGCCGCCGCCACCCACGGAGGGAAGCCCAAGGTGGGCGTGCTGCGGCGCCTGTTCGGTCTCTTCGGCGGCTGAATCAGGCCCGACCGTAGACGGGGACGAGCGCGCCCGAGGTGACGCCGTTGCCGGGCGAGACCAGCCAGCCGATCGTCGCCGCGACCTCGGCCGGCTTCGGCCAGCGCGCGTGATCGGCCCCGGGCATCGCCGCCCGGTTGGCCGCCGTGTCGATGATGGACGGCAGGATCGCGTTGACGAGAATGCCGTCGCCGCGCAGCTCGTCGGCGAGCGCCTGCGTCAGCGCCGCGACGCCCGCCTTCGCGACCGTGTACGCGACGGCCCCACCCGCCGGGAGCGCGGAGGCGCGCGAGCCGACGTTCACGATCCGCCCGCCGCTCCCGCTCGCGCGCATGTTACGGGCCGCCTCGCGGCAGCAGAGAAACGCCGTCACCAGGTTGAAATCGAGCTGTCCGCGCAGATCGGCCAGCGACGTGTCGAGGATCGGCGCCGCTCGAAACCCGCCCGCCACGTGGACCGACGCCCACAGCGCCGGCCGCGACGCATAGAAAGCGCGCACCGCGCCCTCGTCGGTGAGGTCGACGCCCCCGATGGCGACCACGCGCGCGTCCCGGCGCCCGCCTTCGTCGCGCCCGCGCATCGGCAGGTGACAGGTCGCCCCCGCCGCGAGCAGCGCCTCCACCACCGCCGGCCCGAGCCCGCCCGCCGCGCCCGTCACGACCACCTGCCGCCCTTCGAGTTCAGTGCTCATGGGCGCCCATGATGACACGCGGGTCGGCTACCAACCCAGCTTCGCCGCGATCTCGGTGGCCACCTGCGTTCCCATGAGCATCTGTTCGGTGACGTTGGGGTGGTACTGGCAGGCGAAGGCCGACGACGGCTGCGGCTGGATCTGGTCGAAGTACTCGACGCGTGCGTCGCCCGCGGTGTTCTGCGCCTGGACGGCCGCCTGGATGTAGCCCTGGATGATCGCCAGCTGGCCGCCTGACAGCAGCGGGCCGAGGAGGGCGATGATGTACGCGTGCGGGTAGTTGGTGCGCACGGTCTGGAGCAGCGTCTCGTAGGTCGACGTGAAGGCGGCGCCGGGGTCGCTCGGGTGGATGTCGTTGGTGCCGAGGTTGATGACGACGGCGTCGGGCTCGATGTGGAAGTCCCATACCGGGGTGTCGGAGTTGGCCAGCGTCAACGGGTAGAGGAGCGGCACCGTGCCGATGGTCGTGCCGTCGTAGTTCTGGACGACGCCGCGACCGGAGGCGCAGATCGTGCTCACCTCGGCGCCCAGCGTGCGCGCGGCGACGGAGCCCCAGGCATCCCAGACGCTCTCGGTCGGGAAGCAATCCGTGTCGGCGACCGCGCCGAGGGTGCCGTAGCCGCAGGTGATCGAATCGCCGATCACCTCGATCAGGCGCGCGGGCCCGGGCGGGGGATCGAGCAGCGCGCCGTCGGCGACCGTGAGGCCGGTGAGCGTCGCGGTGCCTTCGCCCCCCTCGGTTTGACGATAGAGCTCGACGGTGTGGGTCCCCGCCGCCAAGCCGGAGGCGAGCGCGTAGGTGTCACCGGGTGACTTCACCATGAACGCGGGCTGGGGCGCTCCGTCGATGACGGACTTGAAATAATAGATCTCGTTGGAGTCGGTCACCGAGATCGCGGCGGAGAGCCCGGTCCCGGAGAACTGGGCGATGAAGCCGGTGCCCGACCAGCCAAAGCGCGGCGCGGTCGGCGTCGTGGTGTCGACGCGGCCGACCCAGCGCACGCCGGCCGCCACCACGCCCGCGTGGGCAATGCCGCCGCCGTCGGTGCCGGCGGCGCCGTCGGGGCCCGGCGGTTGTCCGGATCCGCTTCCGCCACAACCCACCGCGGCGACGACCAGCGCGGCGAGCGCCATCTTGAGGTTCGAGTACACGTCAACCGAAAGGTCGCATGATCGACAGGAGAGGGGTCAAGAATCGACGCGCGGGCGCGCCCAGGAAAAGGAGTGACAAGACAGCGGTCGACCCGGCAAAGGAACCGTGACTTGATCCGCGTCGTGCTCATTCAGTCTCGAAGAAGGAGCGTCCCCGCGTGGCTTGCGGTGCTCGCGGTCGCCGGCGCGCTCTCCGCCTGCTCCAGCAAGTCGGCGACCAAACCCGACGCCGCGCCCGACGTCAGCCCCACGTGCGGCGTCCCGACGGCCTTCGCCTGGACCTCCACTGGGCCGATCCTCGGGCCGCAGTCCGATGCCACGCACGACATCGTCGCGATCAAGGACCCGTCGGTCGTCTACTACGAGAACCTCTGGCGCGTGTTCACCAGCACCATCGACAGCACCGGCAACTACAACATGGCGTACCTGACGTTCCCCGACTGGGACCACACCGCGGACGCGACCTTCTATAACCTGAGCCAGACGCCCGGGCTCGCTGGGTATCACGCCGCGCCCGAGGTCTTCTTCTTCGCGCCGCAGAATCTCTGGTACCTGGTCTACCAGTCGGGGCCGCCGACCTATTCGACGACCGCCAACATCGACGACCCGACCAGCTGGACGCCGCCCGCGCAGTTCTTCAACGGCGAGCCGGCCACCGTCACCCAGAACAAGGGGGCGAACGGCGGGTGGCTCGACTTCTGGGTGATCTGCGACGACGTCAACTGCTTCATGTTCTTCTCCGACGACAACGGCCACTGGTACCGCAGCCAGACCGCCGCCGCCGATTTCCCGGACAAGTTCGGCGAGCCCGTCGTCGTCATGCAGGACGCGAACCCCTACCACCTGTTCGAGGCGAGCAACGTCTACAAGCTGACGGGGACCAGCAAGTACCTGGCGCTCGTCGAGGCGTTCGACGCCGACTCCGGGTACCACCGTTACTTTCGCTCGTGGACCGCGGATGTCCTGGACGGCGCCTGGACCGCGCTCGCCGACACGTACGCGATGCCCTTCGCCTCGACGGCCAACGTGACGTTCACGGCGCCGCCGGCCTGGACCGACGACATCAGCCACGGAGAGATGATCCGCGACGGCTACGACCAGCACCTCTCGGTGACGCCCTGCCACCTGCAGTACCTCTATCAAGGGGCCGATCCGACGATGCTGAAGCCGGAGGCCGGCTACAACGCCATCCCGTGGCGGCTGGCTCTGCTCACCTCGACGAACTGATCGCGGTCGTCTAAGAATCGGCGCAAAATGAGGCATGCGCCGAATGCGGTGGATGCACGTTGTCTCCCTGTTTGTGGTCGCGGGCGTCGGTTGTGGCGGCAGCGGTAGCGGTGGCAGCGGCGGCGTCGGCACCGGCGGTGGCAGTGGTGGATCGGGAGGGGTCGCCGCCGGAACGACTGGCGCGGCCGGCGAGACCGGCGTCGCCGGGAGCACCGGTGGCGGCCGCGGGACGGGTGGGGCCGGCGGCCGGGGAACGGGCGGAGCAGCCGGTGCGTCGAGCGGCGGGGGCGCGAGCGGTGCCTGCACCCGTGCGACCGCGGCATGCGTCGGCATGAACAGCGGCTGCAACGTCGGGAGCTACTACCTCTACGACAACCAGTGGAACTGCGGCGCCGGGAGCGGCAACAGCTGCGGGCCGGAGTCGGCCTACGGCTGCACCGACGGAGACGGCACCGTCAGCTTCGTCGTGACCTCCAACCAGCCCGCGGGAAACACCGCCGTGCTGACCTATCCGGCCATGCAGGACAACTTCGACAGCAAGCCGCTGCTGACGTCGTTCACCGCCATCTCGGCGACCTTCGCCGAGACCAGCCCGCACGTCGGCGACTACGAGGTGGCCTGGGACTGCTGGTTCAACGACAACGGCAACGAGCTGATGATCTGGGTCGACACCTACAACCAGGTCCCGGGGGGCAGCAAGGTCGCCTCGAACGTCTCGCTCGGCGGGCGGGTGTACGACGTCTGGACCGGGGGCGGTGGATACGTCGCGTTCGTCACCACCACGACCTTCACCTCGGGGACAATGGATCTGCTCGGCATCTTCAACTACGCGGCCGCGCACGGCTGGCTCCCTGCAGGCTCGACGGTCGACCAGTTGAGCTTCGGGATCGAGGTCTGCTCGACCGGCGGGCAGGACGCCACCTGGACGATCGGCGACTACGCGATCACCGCGAGCTGACCACTCGACCGCGGCGGATCAGATCGCGACGCCGAGGGCGGTCGCCAGGCGCGACAGCGCGGCGCCGGCCGGCGCCGCGACGCGGGCCTGGGCCAAAGCGTCGCCGCGGGTCGGGCCGACGTTGACGATCCCGATCGGCAGCCCCAGCTCGTGCGCGCGGCGCACGAAGCGGAAACCCGAGTAGACCGTCAGCGACGAGCCGACGACCAGGAGCGCCCCGGCGCTCTCCAGCATCCGCCAGGCGGGCCCAAGCGTCGCCTCGGGGACGGTGCCGCCGAAGAAGACCACTTGCGGCTTGAGCGCGCCGCCGCAGCGCCGGCAGGCGACCACCTCGAAGCTGGCCACCGTTTCGGGCGAGAGCTCGGCGTCACCGTCGGGGCGGAGGCCGCCGTTGGCGTCGCCCGCGAGCTCGTCGCGCGCGCGGTCGAGCCAGCCGGCGTTGGCCGCCAGCAGTCGGTCCTGCAGCTCGGCGCGCGGCTCGTCGGCGCCGCAGGCGAGACAGCGGACGTCGGCCACCGCCCCATGCAGCTCGACGACCTGGCGGCTTCCGGCCGCGTGGTGCAGGCGATCGACGTTCTGGGTGATCACGCCGGCGACGACGCCGGCCGACTCCATCGCCGCCAGCGCCCGGTGCGCGGCGTTGGGGCGCGCGCCCTTGAACCGCTCCCAGCCGAGCGTCGCGCGCGCCCAGTACCGCCGGCGGACGTCGGCCCAGCGCATGAACGCGTCGTGCTGGATCGGGTTGCGCGGCCCGGGGCGGCCGGCGCCGCGGTAGTCGGGGATGCCGGACTCGGTGCTGCAGCCCGCGCCGGTCAGCGCCACCGCGCGCCGCCCCGCCAGCAGCGCGCGCAGCGGCTCGATCTCGCCGGCGCCGTCAGGTCCCTGGGCCTCGAGTTCCGGCGGCGGGAGGGCGGCAATCGACATCCCCGGAGCATGCCACAGGCGCGCCGCCGGTCCGGCAGCGACCCAGGTTCCCGGAAGCTGGGCACGGTGCGGGAGGCGCTCCGTGTGCTACGTTCTGCGCGCGTGATGCCAGTCGTGCTGGTGGTGGATGACGAGCCGGATCTCGTTGATCGCCCTCGGCGATGCGCTCGTCGACGAAGGCTGGCAGGTCCTGGTGGCGGGCTCGCCGTCGACGGCGCTGGAGGTAGCGCGGTCGAACGCGGTCGATGTCGTGCTCTGCGATCTCCTGTTGCAGGGCGAAGATGGTCGCGAGCTCAAGAATGAGTTCGCCCGCGATCCCGCGCTCCGGAGCCTCCCCTTCGTCTTCATGACCGCCTCGATCCGCGAGGGAAGCCGCCTCGGCGGCCCGGTCATCGAGAAACCCTTCACGGTCGCCGCCCTCGTCGAGGTGCTCGAGCGCGAGCTTCCGGGCGGCAAGCGCTCGGGGCTCGGCGAGCCCCTGCACGGCGCCGGCTGACGCCCGGCCGCTGTCGTTTCGGCTCTGGACGACGTGCCCGCGCCGCCTAGGTTGAAAAGGTGTCTGGTGTGCGCCCGCGGAAGCTCGACGGCAAGGTCGCTGTCGTTACCGGGGCTTCGAGCGAGGTCGGGCGGGCGATCGCCCGACTCTACGCCGCCGAGGGGGCGCGGGTGGCGCTCATCGCGCGCGATCTGATCGGGCTCGAGGACGCCGCCTCGGAGATCCGGAGCCGCGGCGGTCAGGCGATGGTGCTGCCGCTCGACGTGTCGCAGTCGACCGCCGTCGCTGCGGCCGCCGATCGCGTGGTGTCGGCCTGGGGGAAGATCGACGTCTGGGTGAACGACGCGACGTTCTCGATCTTTGCGCCGGCGCACGAGACGACGCCCGACGAGTACCGGCGGGTGATGGAGGTGAATTACCTCGGCTACGTCCACGGCACGCTGGCGGCGCTCAGGCACATGCGTCCCCGAAACGCCGGCGTGATCGTCCAGATCGGCGCCGAGGCGGCCCACCGGACGATCCCCCTGCAGAGCGCGAACAGCGCCTCGAAGGCTGCCATTCGCGGCTTCACCGAAGCCCTGCACGGCGAGCTGGCGCGCGCGCGAAGCGCCGTCCAGGTGACCCACCTGCAACTGCCGGTCGCCGAGGCGCCCGAGGTCGAGGCGGCACCCCGACGCGCGGGCGCCTCGCTCCTCGTCACGCCGATCGCCGACCCGCAGGCGATCGCGGCCGTCGCCCTCCGCGCGGCGCTGCGCCCGAGGCGCGAGCTCGGGATCGGCTCGCCGACGATCAGGGCGCTCGCGCGCCGCGGCCGGCGCGCGCCCTCTCTCGCCGGGGTCGCCCGGACGCTGGAGCGGATGGTCCGGCGCGGGCCCGACATCGGTGCGTGGCTGTCCGGGCTGACCGTGGGCGCCGCCATCTACCTGTTCGCGCGCCGTCTGTGGGCCGCCGGCAGATGATTGCAATTCGCAATGTCACGGTCGCGCTGCCCGTCGGATGATCCGGCGTGTGACAGATAACTATCGGTCTTTACAAAAGTAAGTAGAACTCGAAATAGTTGTGAAATGCAATGCAGCCCATGATGGCTGCATGCGGGGCAGGACCTCCGAGGCTACGTCTGTCAGCAACGCGCCGTCGCCCGCCAGCGCCGGTTGGGTGACGCTGGTGGTGACGATCCTCGGCTGTGAGGTCGGGGCGAGCCTGCTGGTCGCCCTCGCGAGGCAACCGTTGATCGCGCTGGGCGTGACCGGGGTGGCGGTGGCGCACGCGCTTCGCTGGGCCCGACGGCACCGCCAGCGTCTCGACGCGGCCTTGAGAGGCCAGGTCGCCTCGGCCACGTCGGCGCTCGCCGAGGGGCGCCACACCATCGCCTGGAACATCGCCTGCGCGGCCGCCGCAGCGGCTCCCGGCTGGCGGATGCGCAACGCGGCCCTCACGGTGATGGTCGAGGTCGCCATCGCGGAGAAGAACCTGCGCACCGCGCGCGAGCTCGTGGGGCGCATGGGCCCGGCCCGCCATGTCGACCCCCTGCTGGAGGCAAACATCGAGATGTCGGACGGTCGTGCGGAGGGCGCCATCCAGGCGCTCCTGCGCGGGCGGCGGCGGCCGGCGTTCGGGCGGGCGGCGGCCCGTCGCCTCGTCGAGCTCTGCGCCGAGGAGAACGATCTGGCGCGGGCCGTGGCGGTCGCCCTCGACTGCATCGACCTCCTCGGGGTGCAGGATCTCTTGAACATGATCGCCTCGCTGGAGGCCTGGGGTGCGCCGGGGCACGCGGAGACCGTCGCGGTGGCGCTGGCGCTGCGGGCGCCCCTGACGGCGCGCGAGATCTCGCTCGGGCAGGCCCCCGATCCGCTCGGCGACTGAGTCTCTGTCTATCAAAACGGACACCGTTCGAAAGGAATGTCTCGCCAGCCTTGCTGTGAAATTGGAACGCATTGCGCTTGCGTCCTTGTTACGAGACTGGTATCTTTTAAAACAGACAAGGAGAGGACGATGGCGAGGTTCAAGTCGGAGCGGATCATCGGGACGGCAGCCCTGCTGGCGGCGGTCGTCGGGCTGGGGCACCTGGCGCCGTGGCTGGCGTGCGGCGCGGCGATCCTGATGGCGACGATCGTCGTTCCAGTCATCGCGCTCGGTCTCCTGCTGCGCACGATCAACCGCGCGCCGGCGGAGCGGCACCCGCCATCGACGACCTCCCGGTCACTGGCCGAAGCTCCCCGGGTCGTCGTCTGGAGGTAGACGGGGCGCGCGGCGCCCGCCGTGGCGGCTCGAAGGAGACGACCCGCCTCCCGTGATACGGTCGTCGCGCATGGCGACGCGGAAGCCGAAGGCGGGTCTTCGAGGCGCCCCGACTCCCGCCGGGGACGACATCGGGGCGGCCGAGCTGGCGGGGCGGGTCGCCGAGCACCTGCGCGAGCAACGAAAGCGGCGGGAGATGTCGCTCGACCAGCTCGCGCAGCTCACGGGGGTCAGCCGGGCGGCGCTCTCCCAGATCGAGACGCGCAAGACCAACCCCACGATCGGCGTCCTGTGGAAGATCGCCGCCGGTCTCGGGATCGCCATCTCCGATCTGATCGGGGAGGCGCGGACGGGCCTCTCGGTCCTCCGCCGCGGGGAGGCGCAACTGCTGCGCTCGGCTGACGGAAGGTTCGACAGCCGGCCGCTCATGCCCGCCGCCGGGATCCCGCAGGTCGAGATGTACGAGCTCCGGCTGGCGGCGCGCTCGCGACATGCCTCCGAGCCGCACGGACCGGGAACCCGCGAGATCGTCGTCGTCCTCTCCGGGGCGATGAGGATGACGGTCGGAAGCCACAGCGACGAGCTCGGCCCCGGCGACGCGATCGTCTTCGACGCCAACAGGCCCCACGTCTACGAAAACGTCGGCGGCGCCGAGGCGCGCTGCCACAACGTCATTGTCTACGGCCGGTGACGGGTGACGATCGCGCCACACTGCGTCCAATTCGAAGCCGAAATCACGGGAGATCTCGCAGAGTTTCGGCTCAGTCCGTCATTCTCAAATAACTTTTGGTGAGGGCGGAAGCGCGTATAACTTCGGCGCATGAGTCACGGGACCCCGACCGACCCAGGCGTCGCGAAGGATCCCGGTGCCGCCCAGCCCGCAGGGACGCCCGAAAACCGGTCAGTCGTCGGCGAGACCGCCCGCCGGACAGAGCCGGCGCTGCGCCCGGCCCTCGAGGCGGGCGAGATCGGGGTCTGGGAATGGGAGATCGGGACCGGTGAGGTGCGCTGGTCGGAGAACCTGGAGCAGCTCCACGGTGTCCCGCCGGGGAGCTTCGGCCGGACGTTCGAGGCTTACCGGGCGCTGATTCACCCCGACGATCGCGAGCGGGTGATGGGCGCCATCCGCGGCTGCGTCGAGGGGCGCGCGGACTACGAGGTCGAGTTTCGCTGCGCCGACGCCTCCCGCGGGGTCCGCTGGATGCTGGGCAAGGGGAAGGTCCTGGTGGGCGACGGCGGCGAGCCGTTTCGGCTGGTCGGCGTCTGCATGGAGATCACCAAACGGAAGCGGGCGGAGGAGGCGGTCTGGGACGCCAACAGGCGAAAGGACGAATTCCTCGCCATGGTGTCGCACGAGCTGCGCAACCCGCTCTCCGTCATCCTGAACTCGGCGACGCTGCTCGGGCACGTCACCAAGTCCGATCCTGTCGCCGCGCCGGCGAGCGCTGCCATCCGCCGCCAGACTGACCAGCTGGTCCGGATCGTCGACGATCTGCTCGACGTCTCGCGGCTCTCCGTCGGCAAGATGACGATCGAGCGGACCAACGTCGATCTCGTCGCGCTGGTGCATCGTTGCGTCCACGACTTCGTCGACCGCCGCTTGCTCGACCGCCATCGCTACGAGCTGCGCTTCTCCGGGGCGCGCGTGAACGGAGACGGCCCGCGCCTTCGAGCAGATCGTCTCCAATCTGTTGATGAACGCCATCAAGTACACGCCCGCCGGCGGCAAGATCGTCCTCGAGCTCGAGTCGGACGCACGCGAGGCGGTCTTGCGGGTGAAGGACACCGGCGTCGGAATCTCGCCCGAGCTCCTGCCGCGGGTGTTCGATCTCTTCGTTCAGAGCGACCGCGGGCTCGAACGGCGGGAGGGTGGGCTGGGAGTCGGACTGTCGATCGCGCGCAGCCTGGTCGAGGCGCACGGCGGGCGCATCGAGGCCCGGAGCGACGGGCCCGGCAAGGGGAGTGAGTTTGTCGTCCGGCTCCCGCTCGCGGCCTCTCTCGGCTCCGGCGAGCACGAGAGCCCCACTTCGTCCCGCCGGCGGATCCTAATCGTCGACGACAACCAGGATGCTCGCGAGGCGCTCTCCAGGCTCCTGGAACTTGCGGGCCACGAGGTGTCGCAAGCCGGCGACGGGCCGAGCGGGCTCGAGGTGGCGTCGCGGGCGCGACCGGAGGTGGCCATCGTCGACATCGGGCTGCCGGGGATGAACGGCTTCGAGCTGGCGCGCCGACTCAAGGCCGGCGCTCCCGGCGTGAGGCTGATCGCGCTGACGGGCTACGGTCAGGGCGATCACCGCCGGCTCGGCGACGAGGTTGGCTTCGAGAGCTATCTGGTCAAGCCGGTCGCTTTCGAAACATTGCAGCGGGCGCTCGCAGGCAATTAGCGATTTCGACGCGCGCAATCTACGCGGGTGGGCGTAGACTCGCATCTGTTATGGGAGGCGCCTTGGGAGAGTCTGACGGTCTCGGCGGTCAGCTGGCGGAGATGCTCGATCGGATCAGCGATGGGTTCGTGGCGTTCGATCGGGACTGGCGCTACGTCCACGTCAACGCGGCAGCCGAGCGATTCTTGGGTATGCCGAAGGAGGAGGTGCTGGGGAAGGTGATCTGGGAGCTGTTTCCGGGGAGCAAGCAGACGCCCGCCGGCAAGCTGCTCCTGAGGGCGGCCGCCGGCAAGGTGCCGGTCGAGATGGAGGTCCGGTCCCGGATCGGCAACCGGCCGGTTGTGCAGACGGTCTATCCGTCCGCGTCGGGCGTGTCGATCTACTTCCGCGACGTCTCCGAGAGGCAGTCGGCGGCCGACGCCCTCCGCGAGAGCGAGGAGAAGTATCGGTTGCTCTTCGACCACAGTCTTCACGGCGTGCTACTGACGACGCCGTCCGGGGAGACGCTGGCGGCGAATCCCGCGTTCTGTCGGTTGCTGCAGCGAACCGAAGAGGAGATCTGCCAGCTCGGGCGGGTGGGTATCGCCGATCCCGACGATCCGAGATGGGCGGAGTTCATCGAGGAACGAAACCGTGTCGGGTTCGCCCGGCACGAAGTCACCATGATTCGCAGGGACGGAGCGAAGATACCGGTCGAAGCCTCATCGGCGATGTTCACCGACCGCAACGGTCAACTGCGGAGCAGCGTTTCGATCGTCGACCTCACTGAGCCCAAGCGGGCGGAGCGGGCCACGCGGCTCATCTCTGACGCCGGCGCGGCGGTATCGGTCTCGCTCGAGCGCCCGGAGATCCTGCGCATGCTGATCTCGCTGGTCGTCCCCCGCTTCGCGGACGTCTGCATCGTCGACCTCGAGGAGGGGGGCGAGCTTCACCGGGCGGCCATCGACCAGCGGGCTGGGCTCCGGGACTGGCCCGCGGGGACGCGCCCAAGCGTGGGGGCGAGCCGGGTCTTCCGGTCGGGCGAGCCGGAGGTCATCACCTCGGTGACCGACGACGACGACGGTCTGCGGACGCTGGATGTTCGCTCGGTCCTCCGGGTTCCGCTGGGACTCGGGGGAAAACCGATCGGCGTCCTGTCACTGCTCATCCTGGACGGGAGCCGCTCGTACGTGCCCGACGACGTTCCCACCGCCGCGGCGCTGGCCGATCGGACGGCGCTGGCGCTGGAGAATGCGCGCCTCTATCAGGCGGCCCGCGAGGCCAACCGCGGGCGCGACGATGTCCTCAAGATGGTGTCGCACGACCTGCGCAATTCGTTGAACGCGATCGGGTTCATCGCCACCGAGCTGGCCCGGCAGGGGGGCAGTCCGCTGGCGACGCAGATCCGGAGCGCGGCCACGCTGGCCGATCGGCTGCTCGGCGACCTGGGCGCTCTGCTGGTGATCGAATCGGGGGCGCTGGTGCTCGGCCGGGTCATGGAGTCGGTCGATTCCATCATCGCGGAGGTCGCCGACCTGTTCCGTCCCCTGGCCGACGCGCGGGCGATCCGAGCTCCGGGCGGTGACCGAACACGCCGGGTTGCAGGCGTTCGTCGACCGCCACCGGATGGTGCAGGCCGTGAGCAACGTGGTGGCCAACGCTGTCGAGATCAGCCAGGAAGGGGGCCGGGTCGACATGGCGGTCAAGCAGGTCGGCGACGAGGTGGTGTTCGCCGTCTCCGACAGCGGCCCCGGGATCGCGCCTGGCGATCTCGACGCAGCATGTTCAGCAGGGGCCGCCTGGGGAACGACGGGCGCCGGCGGGCCAGCGTCGGTCTGGGGCTGGTGATCTCGAAGGAGTACGTCGAGGCGCATGGGGGACGGATTCGCGTGGAGAACCAGCCGGGCACCGGGTCGACCTTCATGATCGTCATTCCGATGCGGCCCCACGAGCCGACGTCCGACCCGCGGCTCGCCCGCGGCGCGCAAAGCTCCTCCCGCTAGCCTAGCGCGCGGGAGGGCGCCTGCTTAACTTTCGCGCGCGAAGGTGAAGAGCCTGCCGAACGATCCAGGAAGAGGTGCGCGACGACGTCGCGGGCCGCGGGCCGCAGCCGTCGCGGCCGCGGTGCTCGCGCTCTGGGGCTCGACCGCGCGGGCAGGGGACGACATCCAGGTCGACTGGCGGGTCGACGGCGCGATCACGGGGGCGGCGCTCGCGCTGTGGGGCGGGTCGCAGCTCTTTCAAAAGGATCTCGCCGCGACGACCTGCCGCTGGTGCGCACCCGGGTCGCTCGACACGTCGGTGCGCGGCGCTCTTCTGTGGAGCGACCCCGCCGCCGCCGGTCTGGCGAGCAACGTCTGGGCCTTCGCCCTCGTCCCCGCCGCCAGCGTCGGTCTGCTCGCGCTCGGCGCGCACGCCGAGGATCGCAGCGGCGAGATGGCGGCGCAACGCCCTGGTGATCGCCCAGGCGGTGGCGCTGGCGGGGGACGCCAATCAGATCGTCAAGTTCGCGGTCGGGCGCGAGCGGCCGTTCGTTCATGCGCTGGCGCCGGATCAAAAAGTCGCTGACCGCGAACCCGGCGGACAACAACATCTCCTTCTATTCGGGCCACACCAGCTTCGCCTTCGCGCTGGCCGTGTCGGCCGGCACCGTGGCGTCCATGAGGCGGTATCGCTGGGCAGCCGCGATCTGGGCCGCCGGTCTGACCGGCGCGGCGCTGGTCGGCTACCTGCGGATCGCGGCCGACCGCCACTACTTCACCGACGTGCTGACGGGCGCCGGCGCGGGCGCGGCGTTCGGCGTCGTGGTCCCCGTGCTTCACCGCGGCGGCGGCTCGGTGGCCCTGGCGCCGCTTCCCGGAACGGGGATGTCGCTGGTCCTGACCGTGCGGCGCTAGCCGGCGGGGCTGGGTCAACGCCTGGATCTCGTTTGTGGGATGGGCGAACCGACACTTCCCGCTGGTCTTCGCCTTGCACTGCACCTTGCTTTGTCAAGGACCGGACCCATTTCCTCCATCGCGGGAGGCGACCAATGCGGATCGGGATCGTCACCGAGTACTACTACCCGACGCTGGGCGGGATTCAGGAGCACGTCCATCACTTCGCGCGGCAGGCGCGTCGCGTGGGTCACGATGTTCGAATCCTGACACCCGAGGTGAGGGACCGACTGGCCTCCGTCGGAGGCGCGACTCCTTCGGCGACCGCGGCGCGGCGTCTCGACCAAGACCTCGACGAGTCACGGCAGGTGATCCGGATCGGGGTGTCGGTTCCCGTGCTGTCGGGCGGATCGATCGCCCGGGTGTCGATGGGCGCCGATCTCTCGGCGCGAATGCGCGAGATCATGCGCGCCGAGCGCTTCGACGTCCTGCACGTCCACTCACCGTTGATGCCGACGTTGCCGCTGCTGGCGCTGCGCAGCTCGGACGCGCTGAACGTGGGCACCTTCCACAGCGCGTTCGATCACAGCTTCGTGATGAGGCTCCTGCATCGGCCGCTGCAGCGGTACTCGACCGGCTGCATGCGGCGGTCGGCGTCTCCGAGACGGCGCTGGCGGGCGTCGGCCGCTACTTCCGGGCGCCCTGGTCGGTGATCCCCAACGGCGTCGACGTCGCCTCGTTCGCCTCGGGTCGCCGGCGCCCGGAGTTCGACGACGGGCGCCTCAACGTGCTTCACGTCGGCCGCTTCGATCCACGCAACGGCGTCGATCGCGTGGTCCGGGCCTGGCTGGAGGTGCGCCGCCGCGGGACCGATGCGCGGCTCATCGTCGTGGGCGACGGGCCGCTGCGCCAGCGGTACGAGGCGATGGTCCCGGCGGCCCTGCGCGCCGACGCCCACTTCGTCGGGTTCGTGCCGGCCGATGAGCGCAGCTCCTATTACGCGTCGGGCGACCTGCTGCTCTGCCCGGCGACGGGCGGCACGTTCGGCATCATCGCGCTCGAGGCGATGGCCGCCGGGTGCGCGGTCGTGGCGGCCGACACCCCGGGCTTCCGCAACGTCGTCCGCAACGGCGTCGACGGGTTGCTGGTCGACGTCAGCGCCGCCGCCGATCCGGGGTCACGGAGTCTCGCGGACGCCGCCAACCGACTCCTCGTCGACGCAGTCGGCCCGGCGCCGTCTCGTCGGAGGCGGGCCGCAGGACGGCCGCCGCCTTCGACTGGCGGGAGATCACGGCCCGGGTGCTGGAGCTCTACGCGCGGCTGCGCGGCGAGCTGCCTCAACCCTCCGCCCGGGCGCGCAGCGCATGACCACCCGCGACCCGAAGAGCGCTGGCGCTGCTGGCCCTCTGCGCGGGGTTGCGGATCGTCTCGCTGGCGCGCCCCTGCCTGTCGGACGACGAGGCGACCTACTGCGTGGTGGCGCGCGAGATGCTGCACGGCCGTGTGCTCTACCGCGACGTGGTCGATCACAAACCGCCGCTCATCTACCTGACCTACGCGGCCGACGCAGGCGCTGGGCGGGACCGGCAACGGCATGTTGCTGCTGCACCTCCTGACGATCGTCGTGGTGTGGGCGACGGCGCTGGTGCTGGCGCGGATCGCGCGGCGGACGGGCGACAGCGGGTCGGACGACGCCACCCCCTTCGCGGCGGCGCTGCTCTACGTGGTGTTCACGACGACGCTGCTCGACTTCGACGCGCTGGCCGCCAACTGCGAGCTCTACATGCTGCTGCCGCTCACGGCGTCGGTCCTGCTCTATCTCCGCGGTTTCGCAGCTGTCGCGGCCGCGCGATCTCCTCGGCGCCGGCGCGCTCGTCGGCGTGGCGATCCTCTACAAGTACCAGGCGGCGGTCCAGTTGCCGCTTTACGCCTTGCACCTGGCGGTCGTGCATCGCCGTCGCCTGGCGCGTGCTCGGCGCGGGCTGGCTCGCGCTCGGCCTCGGCGTCACTGCCCCGATCGCCGCCGCCGCGTCTGGTGCTTCATCGGGCTGGCGCGCTCGGGTCTGCGCTGTTCTGGTTCAGGTTCAACGGCGCCTACATTCGACAGGGGCTGCACCTGTCGGAGATCGCGGCGCGCGCGGCGCCGCGGATCTCGTACGGGGTGGTTCCGGCGCTGCTGCTCTGGGTGCTGGGGCTGCGCGCGGCGCTGCTGCGCTGGCGCCAACGCGGCCAGGACCCGTCAGGCCTCTTCCTGATCGGGTGGTGCGCGGTGAGCGTGCTGGCGACGACGGCGGGCGGGCGCTTCTTCGGGCACTACTTTCATCAGGTGACGGCGCCGCTGGCGGTGCTGGCGGCGCCGGGCGCGGCGCGGCTCTGGCGCGCGCGGCGGGCCTTCGGCCTGGTCGGCGGTGGGGCTCCCGGCAGCCGTCTTTCTGGTGGTCGGGTCTCTTGCACGCGCCGGTGGCGAAGGCGGTCGGGGCGACCGATCCGGACTATCGCGCCATCGCGGCCGCCGTTCGGGCCCGCACCGCCCCCGACGACGCGCTGGTCGTCTGGGGGAACGTCCCCATCGTCTACTTCGAGGCGGAGCGGCCGCTGGGGACGCGCTTCGTCTTCTCGAATTACCAGACGGGCCTCTCGCCCGCGACGCGCACGCAGTCTGATCCAGGCGCCGATTCGTCGGCGAACGTCGTCGCCGAGAGCTGGGAGATGTTCGCCGCCGATCTCGCCGCGCGCCGCCCCAAGGTCCTCGTCGACACCTCGCCCGGCAACTTCGGCGGGTACGGAAAATTTCCCCTCTCCCGATTCCCGCGTCTGCAGGCGATCGTCGACCGAAACTACGCCCCGGTCGGCGACGTCGCCGGGGCCCGGCTCTACGTCTTGCGGACCCCGTGAGGCGACGTTCATGACCTGGCGTTCCGCGCTGAATCCGTGGGAGTGGACGGTGCTGGCCGTCGTGTCGGCCGCCAACCTGATCCCGATCTGGGCGTTTCACTACTTTCCAGGGCAGGACACGGGCGATCACCTCTATGCCGTCGAGGTGCTGCGCGCGCTGACCAGCGGCACTGCGCTCCCCGGCCATCGCGGCGGCCTTCGTGCCGGCGCTGGGGTTGAAGACCAACGTCCTCTTCCACGCGCTGATGCTGGGGCTCTTGCGGCTCCCGATCTCGATCGACCGTCGCGCACCGGCTGGTGCTCTCCGGCTACGCGCTGGCGCTGCCGCTGGCGGGGCTCTTCTGCGTGCGCGCCGCCGCGCCCGGCGAGCGCGCCGCTGGCGCTGCTGCTGCTGCCGCTGGTCTGGAGCTGGTTCGCCGTCCAGGGGCTCTACAACTACGTGCTCTCGTTGCCGCCGGCGCTCGTCTGGCTGGGGATCGTCGCGCGCGACGGCGGCCGGCCCCGGCCGGCCGCGGCGCTTCGCTCTCGCGCTCGCGGCAGTGGTGGTCTTTCTGGCGCACGCGGTGACCTTCGCCGTCCTGTTGCTGGTGACGGCGATCCGGATCCTCTGGCCGGGCGACGGGACCCGCCTCTCGCTGGCGGGCCGGCTGCGCAACGCCGGGCCGGCCACCCTGGCGCTCGCGCCCGCTCTCATCCTGCAGCTCGTCTCCTGGCGGGGGCTGTGGGGGTCGCACCTGCCGCCCGAGCCGACGCTCTCGCGCTGGGAGATGTACGACTTCCCTTCGGCGGTCGGATCGTTCTTCGTCGAGTTCGCGGTTCGCTTCCACCTCGCCGATCTGGCGGCACTGGGTCCGCCGCTGGTCGTGCTCATCGCCGTGCCGCTGGCCGCGCGCCGCGCCGCTTCGGTCTCTGCGCCGCGCTGGCCGCTCCTCGCGGCTCTCGTGCTGGCGATCCTCTACCTCGTGTCGCCGCACATCGTCTTCGGGTCCGACCTGGCGCCCCGCCTGCGCCCGCTGATCGTCTTCGCGCTCCTCTGCTACGGTGGCGTCGTTCTTTCGCCGCGGGCCCGCCGCCGGGTGACGCTGCTGGCGCTCGTCTCGGGGCTCGGGCGGCGTGGCGCTCCTGGCCCAGAGCTTCCGCAGCCTCGGCCGCGCGCTGGACGACTTCGCCTCGGGGATCCCCTTCGTGCGCCGCGGGAGCCGCGTCTACCCGGTCATCTTCGATCCCCGCTCGCCGTCGATCCTGGTCAAGCCGTTCCTGCACGCCTGGGGCTACTACGGCCTCGCCCGCGACGTCGTCACCCCCTACGCGTTCGCCTGGCACGAGACGCCGCTTCCCTTACCGCTACCGCGAGCTGCCCGCTGCATCACCGCGACTCGCCGTTTCCGTCGGACGCCGAGGACGAGCCGTACGCGCTCATCGAGGGGCGCCTCTGCGCCGCCGATACGGCGCTTCTCCCCCTCGCTCTCCTGCGACGACGTGCGCGCGCGGGCCGAGGCGCGGATCGCCGCTGCTGGGGACGTCGTACGACTACCTGCTCACCTGGGCGGCGCCGCGCGACTTCACCGCGCTCCTGGCCGCGCGCGGTTACCGACTGCTCCATGCACGGGCGCCCTGGCGCTCTACGAGCCGCCGGTCGCCGGCGCGCCCATGACCGAGGGGATCGGCGACCGACCCCCACCTTCATGAACCGGTACGTCAGGTTGCTGGGCCGGCACGATCTGGCGATCTGCGTGGCGGCGCTGGTGCTGTTCGTGGTGGCGCTCGCCACCGCGGCGCGCCTCCGCCTGCGCTCCGACTTTCGCGAGCTCTTGCCGCAGGACGATCCGGAGCTCAAGTCGCTGCAGCAGATCGGCGATCGGATCGGCGCACGCTCGACGCTGGTGATCGCGGTCGAGGGCCCCGATCCGGGCGCCAACGAACGGTTCGCGGATGCGCTGGTCGCCAACCTGCAGCCGCTGGTCGGACGGCGAGCTGCGCGCGATCGACGACCGCCCCGACGCGACGCAAGGCGTTCTACGACCAGAACAAGATCCTCTACGCCGACCTCGGCGACCTGCGGCGGGCCGACGACGATCTGAAGAAGCTGCTCGTCTCCAGGAAGAATCCCGCGTTCGTTCCCTTCGCCGACGCCGACCTCGGCGAGGAGAAGGACGAGCCGGCGGCCGACCTGCGGCGGCTCAAGCGCGACATCGAAAAGCGCCGCGGACCGGTCCGGTTCCCGAACGGCTACTACGAGAGCGCCGACCGGAAGCTGCTGGCCATCGTCACCTGGACCAAGTCGTCGGGGACGGGCGACGTCTCGGGGTTCCAGATCCGGGACGACGTCCAGCGCGCGATCGACGCAGACCGCCCCGGCCCGTTTCGGCGACGTGCGGGCCGCAGATCACCGGCGACGTCGAGAGCGCCATCGCGGAGCACGACGCGCTCAAGTCCGACATCGAGTGGGTCTCCCTGGTCTGCACGGTGGCGGTGCTGCTGGTCATCACGCTCTACTACCGGAGCGTCGTCGCGCTCACCTACATCTTCTTCCCGACCCTGCTCGGCGTGGCGTCGGCGTTCGCCATCGCCGCGCTCACCATCGGCTACCTCAACACCAACACGGCGTTCCTGGGATCGATCATCCTCGGCAACGGGATCAACTTCGGCATCATCCTGCTGGCCCGCTACCGCGAGCAGCGCGGCCGCCAGCCCCGAAGAGACCGTCGAGGAGGCGCTGGCGATGGCGCTCTCCGACGACCGCCAAGCCGACGCTGACGGCGGCGCTGGCGGCCGCGATCGCCTACGGCAGCCTGGCGCTGACCAACTTCCGCGGGTTCCAGCAGTTCGGGCAGGTGGGCGGCGTGGGGATGATCCTCTGCTGGTTCTTCACCTACAGCTACTGCCCGGCGCTCATCTGTCTGTGGGAGCGGATTCGCAGGCCAGACAGCCGGCCGGTGGCGCACGCCGCGGCTGCGGCTCCGGCTGGCCGAGACGATCATCGCGCAACCACGCGGGCGCTGCTGGCGGCGATCGGCGCGCTCATCGCTGCTGGCCGCCTGGGCGATCGCGCCGCTCGTGCGGAGCCCGTTCGAGTACGACTTCTCCAAGCTGCGGAACCAGCAGAGCCGCAAGCACGGCGCCGGCGATCTCTACGTGCGGGTCGGGCGGATCTTCCCGCAGGACCTGGCGCCGGTGGGGATCGCGCTGCTCCCCACGCGCCGACGACGCGCCGCCGTTTCGCGACGCCCTCCTCGGCAAGGATTGCGTCGCCGGGCTGACGGACGCGCGCGATCCGCGCGCGGCGGACCCCGGCAAGCTGCGCCGCGCTCTGCGCGCGGCGGGTGGCGGCGGGCGAGCCGACGGGCGGGCTGCTCTCGTCGGTCGCGACGGCCCACGCCGCGCTGCCCAAGGATCAGGACGCCAAGCTGGCGGTGATCGCCGATCTCCGCGCAGCGACTGGCCGACCCGGCGTTCGAGCTGCTCGACGCCGACCAGAAGAAGGAGATCGACGCCTGGGCGCCGCCGCCCGATCTGCGGCGGCTTGACGATCGAGGATCTGCCCGAGCCGATCGTGCGCCCGTTCCGCGAGGTGGACGGGACGCTGGGGCGGGTGGCCCTCATTTACCCGGTCCGCGTCTGGGCCAACTGGGACGGCCACGCGCTGATCCGGATGTCCGACACGTTCAAGGACGTCCGCCTGCCCGGCGGGCGAGCTGGTGAGCGCCGCCGGCAATTCCTCGATGTTCGCGGCGATGCTGCGCTCGATCTCGCGCGACGGGCCGCTGGCGACCGAGGTCGCTCTCGGCGGCGTCGCGCTGCTGGTGGCGATCCTTTTCAGGAACGGATCCGCAGCACCGTGCTTGGTGCTGACCTCGCTGCTCGACCGGGATGCTCTGGATGGGCGGGGCCGGCGCGGCGCTGGGGCTGAAGCTGAACTTTCTCAATTTCGTGGCGTTGCCGATCACGCTCGGGATCGGCGTCGACTACGCGGTCAACATCTTCGCCCGGCTGGGGACCGAGCCGGCGGCGAGCCGGGCGCGCGCGCTCGCCGAGACGGGGAGCGCGGTGGCGCTCTGCTCGACGACGACCATCATCGGTTACAGCTCGCTGTTCATGGCCTCGAACGGCGCGCTCCGCTCGTTCGGAAAGCTGGCCGACCTGGGCGAGATCGGTTGCCTGCTGGCCGCGCTGCTGTTCGTCCCGTCGATGGCTGGTGCGACGCGAGCGGACACAGACGTCAGGCATTGGACGACTCGTCCAAATCCTGACGGTCGTGCGATGGCTCGGCCGTCTCGAAGTGATCCGCGGACTCGAGCGTCCGACGGCACACCGTGCGGTGTCGAGCTTGCATCTGGCGACTGTGGTTCAGATGGTTACTTCAATCAGAAGGACAGCGACGTTGCGAAGCCAACTCTTGCTTGTCGGGCGCCTTGGTCAACTGACCCTCGTGGCCTACCTGAAATTGTTGCGGGTCGTGATCGCGGAACGATTGTGGGTCGATCGACGGCATCCCACCGCCAGCAGGAGACCTCGCTCGTGAGCTCGTTCACCTCTCGCCGCAGCAAGTGGACGTCGCCTTCCTCGTCGGCTTCGCCTGCTTCTTCACGCTCGCGCTTCTGATTTACGCGGTGCGCGTGGCGCTCGGCCTGTCGACGCTTGCCGCCGCTGCGCCCGCGCGGCGCCGGCCGCCGCCTGCTCGGCCCCGCTCCTGGTCGGTTACTTCTACTGGCTCACCAAGCCGATCTGTCGGCTGGCCATTCGCAGCGGGCAGTCGGCCAGCTTCTTCACGGCGCTGGGCCTGGTGGGGCGTTCGCTGACGGCGATCGCCATCGCCACCGGGCACTTCGCGCTCGGTGCCGTCCTCTTGATCGCGCACCGGGGCGCTCGACGTGATGGACGGCGAGGTCGCGCGCGCCTTGCGCCTCGACGAGCGCGCGCGGGGCGTTCTTCGATTCGACCATCGACCGGGTGGCCGACGGTCTCATGTTCGGCGGCTGCGTCGTCTACTACGCGGGCACGGTGGTGATGTACGCGGCCCTGGTGGCGCTCATCATGTCGTTCGTCATCAGCTACGCGCGGTCGCGCGCCGAGGCGCTGGGTCTGGCCGGCGCGGAGGGGCTCATGCAGCGGGCCGACCGGATCACGCTGCTCTCGATCGCGCTCGGCGTTCTCGCCGCTGTTGGCGCCATCGGACGGAGGGGTTCGTCGCCCATCCGCTCTACGTGGTGACGGCGGTGGCGCTGTTCGTGATGGCGCTGCTCAACACCGGGACCGCGATCGCGCGCATCGTCTGGACGATGAGGAGCTCGACGACCCGGCGCTGGTCCCGCCCCGCCCGAGGACGGCGGCCGAGCCCGGGCGCGTCGACCGGCTCGGCCGGTCGAGGAAGCCGCGGCGGCGCTGCGCGGCCAGCCCCACCAGATCGGCTAGGGCGTTGCGCGGTAAGGCAACGGTGAGCGAAGCGAACGTCCCGAATGCTTTGGCCCGACGACGTGCCGCCCGGAGGCGGCCTAGGCGACGGCCAGGCCGAGCTCGCGGCGCAGCGTGAAGTAGTCGTCGCTGACCGAGAAGGCCACCAGATCGGCCATCCGGCGGTGGACCGGGACGGTCGAGTGCGGGATCGCCTCGCTGGAGATCACGCGGAAGGCGGCCGCGAGCTCCCCGGTCAGGGCCAGCGCCAGCCGCGCCGCCGACAGATCGGTGGCCCCGATCCACTTCTCGACGTCGACCGCCTCCCGCGCCGCCGTTCAGCCGGCGGGTCGACCTCGACCAGCCGGGCCAGGGCGGCGGGCGGCATCGCCGTCGCGAGGTGCGCCCGGAGCTGACCGGCCTCGCCGTCGAGCGGCGGGCGCCCGTTCGGCGGCGCCGAGCGACCGCAGCACGCCCAGGACGCCCGTGGAGAATCGCCGGCGTCCGCAGCGCCACCCGGGGAAGCGCTCGGCGCGCAGGAAGGAGAAGTGCGGCGCCAGATCGAACACCAGGTCGAAGCTGTTGCGCCGCATGGTCGGCGGACCGAGCAGCAGGGTCGGGCGCGGGACCGCTCCGCTGCCGGACGTTGACCAACGTGGTCTGCCCCGACTCCCCCTCCATCCGGTAGACGTCGGGCAAGGGCAGCGCCAGCGATCCCGCCGAGCTCGACCAGCGTGCGCGCCCAGAGGCTGTCGTCCCGTTCGAGATCGACCTGCCCGCGCTTCTTGAGCCCGACGTGCACCGGATCGTAGGCGGCCGACGAGGCCGAGGTACGGTGAGGCGATGGCGAAGACCTCGCCGATGCGCTGGGTCCTCGTCGGGGTGGCGCACCCGACTCCAGCTCTCCTCGCTGAACGGTCGCTGCGCCGAACGCACGCGCGGCGAGCGGTGACGGCTGGAACAGCTCGTCGAGCGCGGGGGTGTTCTTCTTGAGGTACCAGAGCGTCGCGGCGACGCACCAGCGCTTGTCGGTCTCGCCCGTCTCGCCGTAGAGCTTGGCCAGCGCCAGGAACGAATCGGTGCGGTGTGGATCGCGCGCGATGAGGCGCTGGTGCGCGGCGATGGCGCGCGCGCGGGCGTCGGGACCGACGAGCTCGTAGACGTGGGCCAGCGTCTCCTGCTTGGCGTGGTCGTCGGGATCGAGCGCCACCGCCTCCTCGAACGCGGTCATGGCCAGCTTGCGATCGCGCAGCTGGCGCAGCGCCACGTTCCCCATCCGCGTCCAGAGCCGCAGCCGCAGCGCGCGCGGGCGCGTCGGGCGGCAGGCGCTCGAGCATCGCCCGGTGGCTCGGCCACCAGGCCCGCCCAGTCCGTGGCGTCCTCGCGGAGCCGCGCCAGCTCGTCGAAGGCGTCGATCATCTCGGGCGCGTCGTCGAGCGAGTGTTCGAGCAGCTCGACGGCCTCGAGCGGCCGGTTGACCTTGTCGAGAAGGAGGCGCGCCGCCTCGCGCCGCAGCCGGGCCCGGGTCGCCGCCGCCGGTCTCCACCTTGGCCAGCGCCGAGAGCATCTCGACCGTCTGCTGCGTGGCGGTTGTCCCTCCTTGAAGATCGCCAGCAGCTTCTCGATCGTCGAGCGCCGCGCGGGCTCCGCCTCCAGCGCCTGCCGGTAGGCCGCCTCGGCGCGCGGGCGGTCGTCGAGACGGCGCCGCGCAGGCGTCGCCGATCTCCTCCCAGATGGTTCCCTTGCCGTCGGAAGCGACGGCGGCCAGCGCCTCGCGCTCCGTCGACCCAGGCGGGCCAGTCCTCCTTGGCCGCCAGCAGCGCCGAGAGCCCCTCGATGGCGGGGCGCTGGCTCGGGCGCCAGCGCCCGCACCTCGCGGTAGGCGGCGATCGCGCCGTCGGCGTCGCCCAGCTCCGCCCTGGCCCGGCCGATGCGCTGGAACATGTCGGGGAGCTCCGCCGCGGGCAGCGCCGCGCGGTGCAGCCCCAGCAGCGACTCGTAGAGCGTCGACCGCCTCCTTCCATTCGCTCGCGCCCGTAGCGGAAATCGGCGAACGTGCGCAGCATCGGCAGGAGCTCGGGGCGCTGGCGTGCGCGCTCTCCAGGCAGCCGAGCGCCTTGTCGGGTTTCCCGAGCGCGAGTGCAGGCGCGCGCCAGCTGCGTCTCGAGCGCGGCCAGTCGATCGGCGTCGGGCGGCGTCCGTCTCTTCCTCGCGCTCTTCTTCGAGCTCGCGATCGAGCAGCGCCTCGACGTCGGCCCACTGCTCGCGGCGCGTGTAGACGTCGACCAGCCGCTCGTTGGCGTTGCGGTGGCCCGGATCGGCTGCCAGCGCGCGCACCAGGAGGTCGGCCGCGCGGTCCTCGTCCTTGCCGCGCTCGAGCAGCACGACGGCGGCGCGGGTGAAGAGCGCCGACTGCTCGCTGCGATCGGGCTCCTTGCGCGGCTGCCCGCTCGTAG
The DNA here is from genome assembly GCA_963725905.1 of uncultured Pseudomonadota bacterium. GTDB lineage: Bacteria > Myxococcota_A > Polyangia > Fen-1088 > Fen-1088 > JADGRB01. Next base: position 71,163 of record CAVSAG010000002.1, read on the forward strand.
AGCGCCACCGCCTGATCGATCGGCGCCGCTCTCCTCGCGGACGCGCCCCAGGATGGCCAGCGCGCGCGGGTGCTCGGGGGCCAGCGCCGCCACGCGCTCCAGCGCCGCCTCCGCCGCCGCGCCGTCGTTCAGATGGTCGATGAAGACGCGCGCCGCCTCGACCAGCACCTCGGCCCGCAGCTCCGTCTCCCGCGCGACGTCGGCCCACCCGAGCAGCGCCTCCGCGCAGAGCGCCCAGCGGTGCGAGGCGCTCCGCCAGGCGGGCCGTCGCCTCGTGGATCTCCTCGCGCCGGTCACCCGCGCTCTTGGCGGCCACGTAGGTCTCGAGCGCCCGCTCCGGATCGCCGAGCTCGGTTTCGTAGAGCCTGGCGAGCGACAGCAGGAGGTCGCGCCTGGCGTCGGCCGTCTCCGTCACCTCCAGCCGCCGTGAGAGCGCCTCGGCCAGCGTGGCGAAGCGGCGCTCGGCCCGGCTGAGTCGATTGAGCGCCTCGAACGCGTCGGCGTCGCGCGGATCGAGGCGCAGGATCTCGTCGAGCGCCCGGAGCGCGCGCTCCTCTCCTTCGGGGAGCGCCTCGGCCTCGGCGGCGAGGCGCCGGAGCGCCGTGATGCGCTCCGGCTGGCTGCCGGCGCCGTCGGCCAGCCGCCCGAGCGTCGCCAGGTAGTCGTCGTGCCGCTCGGCCCGCCGGTAGATCTGTTCCAGCTTCGCCAGCGCCGCTCGATCGCCGGCGGCGGCCAGCGTCTCGAGGAGATCGGCTGCCTGCCCCAGCGCGTCGAGGTGATCGACCAGGATCTCCACCCGCCGGTGGTGCAGGGCGGCTGCCTCGGCCGCCGGCAAGCGATCGGCGCGCCGCTCGAGCAGCGCCGCGAGATCGCCCCAGCGCTTCTCGCGCACGTAGAGCCGCTCGAGGGCCACCACGGCCTGCTCGCGATCGGGCGCGATCGCCAGGACCGCCTCGTACGCGGCGCCGGCGCCGGCCGAATCGTTGGCCGGCCCCTCGAGCACCTCGCCGGCCTCCAGCAGCCCGACGATCGCCCGATCCGGTTCGTCGGTCTCGGCGGCCGCTTCCTTGAGCGCCGTCACCAGGTCGGGCCAGCGGCCGAGCGCGCGCAGGAGCGCGATCTGCTCGGCCCGCGCTTCGCGGTGCCCCGGCGTCGCCAGCAGCGCCTGCGCGAGCGAGGCGAGCGCGTCGGTCGGGCCGTGACAGCTCCTCGCGCTCGACGCGCGCGATCTCGCGCCAGATGCGGGTCGCCGCCGGCGTGGCGCCCGCCATCTCCGCCACCCAGCGCGCCTCGGCGCAGAGCGCGCCCCAGGCGCCCCCGGCGCGCGCGTCGGCGCGCAGCCGCTCCCACAGATCGTCGTCGGTGGGGAGGAGCCGCAACATCACCACCTCCGCCTTGAGCGCGCGCTCGGGCGCGTCGAGCTTGTCTCGGAACAGTCGCGCCACCTCGCCCAGTGCCGCGATCTGCTCGCGCGGATCCTCCTGCAGGTCGAGCCGCCGCAAGAGCAGCTCCACCAGCCGATCCCAGCGCTCTTCGTCGCGCAGGGCCGCCTCGGCGCGGGCCAGAATCTGCCGTGGCTCGGGATCGGCCGGGTTGCGCGTCCAGCGCTCGAGCAGCGCCGCCAGATCGACCTCGCCGTCGGAGCGGGGCAGCTGCACGGAGATCGAGGCGGCGATCTTGCCGAGCCGGGTCAGCGCCTCGGCCGTCCCGCCGAGGCAGGGGAGGATGGTGAGGCCGGTGCGCAGCTCCCAGACCTGCGCCTCGCGGTCGGGGTCCTTCTCCTCGGACAGGTCGAGGAACAGGTAGTGCGGAACGGCCCCTGGCTGCGCGGCCGGCTGGGCCGCCAGCCAGGCCGACAGCCAGGCGAGGTCGGGATCCTCCGGGCGAAATCCGACGAACACGAGCGAGCGGCGGCGGCGCAGCTGATCGAGCCAGGCCATCCCGGCCGACGGGAGCAGTCGCTTGCGCGCGTCGGCCGACCCGATGCACAGGCTCTTGGGGAGCGCACGCCGGCCGCACAGGTGAATAAGCGGCGTGTCGGGACCGCCGAATCTGGCCCGCGCCGAGGCGTCGATCCCGACCAGGACGCGCAGGGGATCCTTCCGGCCGGGGGCGGCGCCGAGCGCGCGCGCCCACTGGTCGTCGAACGCCGTGGTCACCACCGCGCGCCAGGGGAAGTCGGCCGCCTGCTTGATGGTCTCGGGGAGCGGCGCGCCGTCGGCGAAGGCCTGCTCGATCGCCTCCTCGATCTGCGCGGGCGGCAGCAGATCGCGGATCAGCGCCAGCGCGTCGCCGAGCCGCCCGGCGTTGATCAGGCCGGCGATCTGCGCGCGCACGTCGGAGAACACCGGCCGATCGGCCAGCGATTCAACGAACGTGGTCCATCCGGGCGCGCCTGCCAGCTCGCTGCAACCGAGGCCAGCGACCAGAACGACCTGACGCGCCTTGAGTCTGTCGACCAGGGAGTCGGGAATCTCGACCATCGATACACCTCGGCCGGATTTTCCTCGGTCATAGCGCGGATTGGCCCCGCGTCATAGGCCGTTGCGCAATTGCCGATTTGGACGCCGGTTTCTCCGGAAATTCAAGCGGTTGATTCGGTGTGTCGATGAAAGCTCTACCGAATGAGCCCGCCGCCGGAACCGCTCGCCGACGACGTCGCGCTGGCCAAAGGGGAGAGCCTCGGGCGCTACGTCGTGCTCGGCTTGCTGGGGCGGGGCGGGATGGGCGAGGTCTACGCCGCGTACGATCCGGAGCTGGATCGAAAGATCGCCGTCAAGCTGCTGCGCGCGGGGGCCACCGCGACCGGGACCATCGGCACGGACGGCCGCACGCGCCTCTTGCGTGAGGCGCAGGCGATCGCGCGCCTGTCGCACCCGAACGTGGTGGTCGTCTACGACGTCGGCACCTTCAAGGACTCGATCTTCATCGCGATGGAGTTCGTCGAGGGGAACACCATCGGCTACTGGCTGACGGCGGCCGACCGCGCCTGGCGCGAGGTGCTGGACGTCTACCTGGCGGCAGGGCGGGGGCTGGCGGCCGCGCACGAGGCCGGCCTCGTGCACCGCGACTTCAAGCCCGACAACGTCATGCTCACCAAGGGCGGCCAGGTGCGCGTGATGGACTTCGGCCTTGCGCGCGTGCAGACGGGCGCGGGCGGGGAGCCGGCCGAGGATCCGGTCGAATCGGAGGCCCGGGCGGCCGCTCTCGCCAGCAAGCCTCGGCGGCGTGCTCGACGACCGCACGATCAAGCTCGGCAGCGGCGGGGGCCGCCCGCCGATCGCGTCCAGCTCGGGCCACGTCCTGGGGCTCAAGCTGACGCAGACCGGGGCCATTCTCGGCACGCCTGCCTACATGGCACCGGAGCAGTTCGCCGGGAAGGGGGGCGACGCGCGCAGCGATCAGTTCGCCTTCTGCGTCGCCCTCTACGAGGGGCTCTATCGGTCGCGCCCGTTCGCGGGGACCACGCCGGCCACGCTCATGGCCAGCGTCGTCAGCGGGGAGATCGCCGATCCGCCGGCCGACACCCGCGTCCCGACCTGGATCCGGCGGATCCTGTTGCGCGGTTTCGGCACCAATCCGGGGCAGCGCTTCCCGTCGATGGACGCGCTGCTGGCGGCGCTTGCGCAGGATCCGGCGGCGCGCCGCCGGCGCTGGGCGGCCGCGGCGATGGGGGCCGTCGTGGTCGCCGGTGCGGCCATCGGCACTTACCGGCTGACCACGGGGCGTCGCACGCTCTGCGCCGGGGGCTCAGACCGCGCCGCAACCGCCTGGGGCCCGGCCCAGCGCGCCTCGATCGAGCAGGCGTTCCGGGCGAGCGGCAGCAAGAACGCGGCGTCCGTGCTCGCCGCGGTGGGCACGCACGTCGATGCCTACGTGGGGCGCTGGGAGGCGATGTTCCGGGAGACCTGCGAGGCGACCCAGGTGCGGGGCGAGCAATCGACGGAGGTCCTCGACCTGCGCATGAGCTGCCTCGACGACAGGCTGGCGGGCGTGCGCGCGCTCGGCGAGGTGCTCGGGACCGCCGACAAGAGCATGGTCGACAGCGCCATGGCCGCCGTCAGCGCGCTGCCGGCGCTCGACAGGTGCGCCGACGTCGCGATGCTGCGCGCGGTGATCAAGCCTCCCGACGATCCCGCCAAGCGGACCGAGGTGGCGGCCCTGCGCGAGAGCGCCGCCAAGCTGTCCGCGCTGGCCTCGGCCGGACGCTGCAACGACGCGAAGGCGCTCGGAACGCCGCTGCTCGAGCGGGCCAAGCAACTCGGGTACCGCACCGCTGGAGGCCGAAGCGGCGTTCGGGCTCGGACGCCTCGTCGACAGCTGCCTCGAACCACCCGCTGCCGCGACGTATCTCGAAGAGGCGGTGCTGGCGGCGGAGGCCTCAAACGACGACGAGGTCGCCATCCGCGCCTCCAGCTTCTTCGCGGTGCTGCACAGCGATCGCCTTGGAGATCCGATCGTCGGGGGATTCTGGGTGCGGCACGCCGACGCGCTCCTGGCGCGCTTTCCGAACCACCCGTTGTTGGCGGCCGAGATTGCTTCGGCGCGGGCCACCTGGTTGGCCGCGGCTGGGCGGGACGCCGACGCGCTCGCGGAGCAGCGGCGGTCGCTGGATCTGCGCGAGCGGGCGGGGGAGGCCGCCACCATCGAGACGGCCGACACGTTGCTGAACCTCCTGGTGCGTTTGCACGGGCTCGGGCGCGACGAAGAGGCGGTCGGCGCTGGCGAACGGGCCAGGGAGCTCTACGCCCATCTCGCCGGCGAGGACAGCGGCCAGATGGCGTTGGTCCTGCTCGATCTCACCGAGCCGCTCACGGCGCTGCGCCGCTTCGATCGGGCGCACGCCGACATCGAGCGCGCGCTCGCGATCTGGAGGGACAATGGGGTGCGGTTCTACTCCGGCTATGGCCTGCTCGATCGCGCGCGCCTGGAGATCGCCGAGGGCCACGGCAGGGAGGCGGGCCCCGATCTGGAGCAGGCGATCACCAGCCTGGGGGACTCGGACTACGCGGCCGAGGCGCGCTTCGAGCTGGCGCGACTGCTCTGGTCGGCGCCGCGCGAACGCCGGCGCGCGCTCGCGCTGGCGACCGAGGCGCACGGCACCCTCGCGCGGGTCCCCTCGGAGGCGCGAAACCTGAAGGAGCTCGACGGCTGGCTGGGGGAGCACCGGCCGTGACGCCGCCCGGCTGCGCGTTCTGACGCCGCCTAGCGCCCCTGGCGCTCGGCGCTGGTCCGGTGCAGCAGGGCCAGCATGCGGCGCGCTTCGGCGTTGCGCGGGTCGAGTCGGACGGCGGTCGCCAGCTCCGGCTCGGCGGCCGCGTAGTTCTGCATGTTGATGAGCAGCGCGCCCAGGAGAACGTGGGCCGGCGCGCCGGCTCCGGCCGCGAGCGCCTCGCGGGCCAGCGCGTAGGCCGCCGAGCTGTTGCCGCGCTCCCACAGATCGTTGGCCTCGCGCAGCAGCCGGTCGGCCGCGGTATCGCGCGGCGCCCGATCGATCGGCTCGGGCGCGCGCCCCTCGACCCGCCGCGGGCCCGCGGGCGTCGCTTCGCGTGCGGCGACGACGGCGGCGGTGGGCGCTGCCGGTTCCGAGGCGGCGGCCGGCGCGGTCGGCACCGTCGGTTCTGGGGCGGCGGCCGTCGACGGCGGGGGACGAGCTCCGGCGCGGGAGGCGAGATCGATGGCGGCGCTGCAGACGCCAGAGGCGGCGCCACGGCCTCCACCAGCGGCTCCGCCGACGCGCGCGAGCGCGCCGTGCGACCGTGGGTGCGCAGGAGCCCGATCCCCGAGGTAGCGACGACCGCCGCGATGGTGGCGGCGATCCAGGGACCGGCGCCTGCTCTGCCGGCTCTGCGCCGCCGGCGGGATCAGCGCGACGGTGGTCCGGGCGGGGCGCCGCGCCGGTCTGCCCGCCGTTGCCCGCCCGCTGTTCCGCGCGTCGCCGCAGGAACGACTTCGCCTCCGCGACGTCCTCGGCGACCAGCCGCCGGTGCAGCGAAACGTTGAAGCAGAGCGCCAGCAGGTTCGCCAGCTCGAGCCGCGGGTCGGCCCCCTCCGGGACGAACCCGCCCAGCGCCGCCGCCAGCTCGTCGGCCGTCTGGTAGCGGTGCTCGCGCGCCGGCGCCATCGCGCGCTCGACAATCTGGCCGAGCAGCGCCGGTACCTCCGGGTTCAGCTCGCGCGGATCGCCGAGCGTCGGCTCCGCCGTCTCCTCGGCGCGGCGCCCGGTGAGCACCTCCCAGAGCACCACGCCCAGCGCGTAGACGTCGCCGCGCCCGTCGACCGCGGCGCCGTCCCAGGCCTCGGGCGGGACGTAGCTGCGCCGCCCGACGACGACGCCCAGGTTGGTCACCGCCTCGTCGACCGCCGAGCGCGCGATCCCGAAGTCGATCAGCTTCACGTCGCCGGCGAACGACAGCATGACGTTCTCCGGCGTCACGTCGCGGTGGACGATGCCGAGCCGCCCGAACCCGTGCGCGTGCCCGAGCGCGCGCGCGATCTGCCCCACCACGTGCACCGCCACCGCGATCGGCAGCGGCCGCGCGCCGAGCTGCCGCATCAGCCGCCCCAGGTTCACCCCTTCGACGAACTCCTGCGCGATGCAGAGCTCGCCGTCGATCTTCTCGATCCGCAGCGTGCGCGCGATGTTCTCGTGCTCGAGCCGCGCCGCGATCTGCGCCTCCCGCCGGAACCGCGCCTCCTGATCCTCGTCGTGCAGCGCCCCGTGCAGCCGCTTGATCACGCAGACGTCGGGATCCTTCGCCTCCATCCGCAGCGCCAGCTCCACGCGCCCCATCCCGCCCGCGCCCGAAACGCGGACGACCAGGTAGGGCCCGAACTGCGTGTGCTCGCGGGTTTCAGTCATGGTCTCATGGCTGCGCACCGCAGGCTGCTCCCCAGTGGGTTGCACGACGAGAACATGCAGAATTGTGGCGATTTGGCTGCCCGTGTTCGACATGACGTACACGTTCGTCGCAGCGATCTCAGCGTCACAGGTGATGCCGATTGCCTTGTTGTTCTCGATGGTGACGAGATTCAGCGTGCTACCAGTGCCCGCGGTGCTGATAGTCACTCCACCGCTCGTTCCCGATCCTCCGGGACCATTGTTCGTGACTGTGGTGTTCTCGATGTCGAAGGTTGTGCCGCTGAGGACGATCCCCCCGCCCTTACAGCTGTCCACGGTTACGCCGTCGAGGGAGAGGTTGCCGCCGGTCGTTTGGATACCGACCGATGCTGACGGGGAGAACGTCACCCCTCGAATGTAGACGGTTCCGCTGCTCATGCTGAACGCCGCCGGGTTCGAAATGTTGCCTATCGTGGCGCCGTGCTGTCCCACGATCGAGAGCTTGTGGGGCTGCGCCTGATTTGCATAGCTCCAGTCGCCTCCCGTGATGGGGGCGCCGGATCCGTCGACGAGGACCAGATCTCGGTTGGTCGAAACATAACCCAGGATGTACTGCATCGAGCAAAAGGGCTGCGCCTTGGTTCCCGCATTTACGCTCCCATCCGGCGGATTCACGGTGCAGGTCGATGTGTCGTTCTTGACGTAGATCGTTTCCCCGTCGGTGGCGCAGTGCCCGTCGGTCATGCAGATGCTCGGGCTCACCGCGCTGCAGTCGGTGTCGGCGCTGCACGCCATGCAAACGTTCGCTGAGAGGTCGCAGATCGGCGTCACGCCACCGCAGTTCGCGTTCGAAAGGCAAGCGACGCACGTCCCGTGCTTGGGACCAGCAGCGCCGTCGGTCGCCGTCACGCAGTAGGGGGTCGAGGGGCTGAGCTTCTTGCAGGCATCGGAGCTCTCGCTCTCGCAGCCGGAGCACGTCCAGCTCGTCCTGTCGCAGATCGGCTTCGCGCCCTTGCAGTTGCTGTCCGTGAGGCAGCCGACGCACATGCCGTTTATCGCGCTCGCATCTATCGCGCCCGCATCGACCGCGCAGACGGGCGTTGCCCCATCCGGGCTGCCACAGGAGCCTGGTACCTGATTGCAACCCAAGCAAGTCCCGGCGTCGACGTCGCAGATCGGCTTCAAATCCTTGCACATCGCACAAGTGAACGTGACTTTGACGCCACCTGCGCCGCCCATCGCGCCGCCGGCGCCGCCCCTGGAGCCTGCCGCGCCGCCGGCACCCGCCTTGCCGCCCGCGCCGCCGGTGGCCGCGGAGCCACCGGCTCCGCTCGGCTGCACCGTGCAGATCTTCATCTGGGTGTCGCAAAATGGCTTGCTCGGGTTGGTGCAGTCGGAGGTCTGGTCGCACCGGCCATCGAGGAGTTTTGTGCAGCCGAGCGTCGCGGCGAACAGGACGAGGCAGATCCTCCAGCGGCCGGTCATAGCCGACCTCCCAGCGTCAGACCGAACGGTTGGATTCCGAGGGCGACGCTCGGGTGGTCCTCGCTGCCGCGAACCAAGTAGAAGATTCCTCCGGCGAGCGCGGCCGCCGAGACGCCGGCGGCGATGAAGCCTGGGACCAGCGTCGTCCACTGGCGGGCCTCGCGAGGGGTGCCGTTTGTCGGCATCACCGACGCCGAATCGGTGGGGTCGCCGTTGATCGCAAACAGGACGCCGCTGAGGGCGCCGGCGGCGATGCCCGCGCCGATCAGCGACCAGCCGAGCAGCCGGTGGGGGTTCTTGGTCTCGGCGGCCGGGGTGGCGGGCGCGGTGATGAGGGGGACGGCCGTCGCGTCCGGAGCCAGCTCGGCAGCCGGCGGCGGCGCCGCGGTGGCCGACAGGTTGGCGTGCAGGGTCGGGACGCGGTCGAGCAGGGGGTCGGCGGCGGTCGTCGACGCTCTCGACCATCTGGGAGGCCGCGCAGATGTTGCACTCGGCGACGGCGTTGTCCTCGCGGTCGCTGGCGACGTTCCAGATGCGCAGCTCGATGTGGTAGCCGCGCATGTCGTTGCGGCCGCCGGTGGCGACCAGGACGTCGCTGGCGCCGGCGGTCTTGGCGGCGACCTTCATGCACTCGCGGTCGGCGCAGCTGCCGGCCTCGGGGGCCAGGTCGAAGCCGTGCTTGGTGACCGCGTCGTTCAGCGTCGTCCGGAGCTGGGCGCGGATGTCGGCCAGGCTGTCCGGCAGATCAACCGCGTTCACCACCACCACCCGCGGTCGCGCCGCCTCTCCCGGCGCCGCGATCCCAACCGACGGCACCAGGGCCGCCGCGAGGGTCGCCGCGCAGAGCATCCCAAAGCCCCGCATCGAGATCATGTCTGGATTCAGACGCTACATCCAGACCCGCCCGATGTTCCAGTTTACGGCCCAATTTCGCCGATCATCGGCGCGCGTCCGGAAAAGGTGCCGGCGGGCGCTCAGCGCTTGCGGCGACGGGCGAGCGTGATCGCGGCCGCGAGCAGGGCGAGCCACGACCAGCGCTGGGACGGCGCCCGGGCGGGGAGGGCGCAGTGGCAGCCGCCCGAGGAGGTGGTAGGCGTTTCCGCCCCGGCATCCTTGTGTGCCCCGGCGTCGGAGGTCGGCGAGTGCCCGGCGTCGGGCGTTGGCGGAGCGGCGTCCTGGCCGCCGTCGACGGGGGCGGGCATCACCGCCGCCGAGCAGACGGCGTCGGAGTCGTCCGGCGAGAAGAGCTCCATCCCGGCGCGGTTCTCGCAGTCGGTCTGGCAGTACGTCTTGAGGCAGGTGACGATCGCCTGGATGACCGGCGCCGGCGTCGTCTGCTGGTCGTTGGTGCCGTAGGCCATCAGCGGCTGCCAGCTCATCCCCTCGTCGATGGAGGTGTAGATGGCGTAGGGGTCGGTCATATTCTCGGTCGCGGCGTAGAGCTTGGTCCCCCGCGACGACAGTCCCTTGAAGGTGAAGGGGACCGTCGGGAGCTGGGTGAACGTGCCGCCGCCGTCGGTCGATCGATAGGCGATGTCGGTGCTCCCCAGCACGCCGCCCGCGATGAGCGAGCCCGACGCCATCCGCGTGAAGGCGGTCAACGCGCCGCCGTCGAAGGTGAGCGGCGTCGTTGCATGGGCGCCCCCGTCGGTGCTCATCGCCAGGGCCTGGGCCTGCCCGTTGGCGATGCGCAGGAACAGCTTCTGGGGGTCGTTCGGATCGACGGCGACCAGGAGGATGCTGTAGGTCCCCGCCGGCAGGCTGCCGGAGAGATCGTGGAGCGTCCAGCTGCCGCCGCCGTTGGTGGTGACCGCGACTTTGGGCGTGTAGGCCGTGCCGCTGGTGATGGTGAGGTAGACCGTCTGCGGGTTCGAGCGGGAGATCTCGACGCCGGTGATGTGGTCGCCGGCCGCGGCGGCGTAGCGGGTCTGGGGGAAGGTGGCACCGCCGTCGGACGACTCCATCACCGCGTAGGTGCTGCCGCCCGCGTCGAGCGGCGTGCCGACCACGGCCAGCACCCGGTTCGCGTTGGTCGGATCGACGAAGGCGTCGAGGGCGCCCGGCGCGGCCGCCGTCCAGCTGCACGAGTTGTCGTCGGAGAAGATCAGGTTGGTCGGCGAGATCGCGTAGATCCGGTTCCGCGGGGGCGGGCCCATCTGGTAGAGCGTGGCGAAGTTGTTGGCGCCCTGCTCGCAGGCCCAGACCCAGGTCTGTTCGCGGTCGAACGACATGACCAGGCCGAAGTTGGTGGCGAGCAGCGTCTCGTCCGGCAGCTGCGTGGGCGTCATGAGCCCGAGCGAGTCGGGGAATGCGCCGTCGGCGCGCGCCGCGCCCGCGAAGGGCAGCGGCGCGACGACCGCGAGCAGCAGCCACCAGTGCGAAGGACGCGCCCGGACGCGGAGAGCGACGCGCGCGTGCATCGGTACGGCGGCGATCAGGCCCGTTGTTTGCGGGGGCGCCGCACGAACGCCAGGCCGAGGAGGCTGCTGGCCGTCAGCCAGAGCTCTCGAGACGAGCCCGCCGGACGCGCGGGATCAAAGCTGCACGAGCACCCACCCGTGAGTGCCGGTTTCTCGTTCGGATCGGCGCCGCCGGTGCCGCTCGAGGTGCCGCCGCCCGTCCCGGAGCCTCCGGTCGACGATCCGCCGGAGCCGCTGTTCGAACCACCACTCCCGGTGGTTCCGCCCGAGCCGATGCTGACGCTGCCGGCGCCGCCCGAGCCGGTCGTGCCGCCGGAGCCAGTCGTGCCGCCGGAGCCGGTGGTGCCCCCGCTGCCGGTGGTCCCGCCGGTGCCCGTCGTGGTGGTGCCGCCGGTGCCCGTCGTGGTGGTGGCGCCGCCCGTGCCCGTGGCGCCGCCCTTGCCGGTGGCGCCGGCCGCGCCCGTCGTGGTCGTGCCGCCGGTGCCGGTGGTGGTGCCGCCCGTTCCAGTGGTGCCGCCCGTGCCGGTGGCGGCGCCGGTGCAGCTCGTCGGGCCGGGGGCGGTCAGCGTCGTGCCGTCGATGCAGGTGGGCGAGCCGGTGCCGCCGCTCGGGTAGCTGACCGACACGCTGGCTCCAGTGGCACTGATCGAGTTGAGCGTGATTGTCGGGCCGCCGCTGTCCGGATCGGTGAAGCTCTGCCCGGCGGTCGTAAGACCCGCGAACGCCGTCGCCGTTGGGCTCATGTTGAGCAGCTCCGTCCAGACGCTGTTCGCCTGACGGGTCGTGCTGGTGCCGCCGCGGCCGGTGGTGGTCGTCGGCAGCTTGACGTTGTCGCTGGCGTAGATGAAGACCGTGGGCGCGGTGAAGGTGACACCCGAGCCGAAGCCGCCGCCGCCGCGGCCGGTGGTGGAGAAGGCGTCGAACATGCCGCCGGCCGTGCGCAGCTCGACGTAGAAGTTATTGAGGTCGACCATGGTGCCGGTCGACTGGGGGTCGCTGACCACCAGCTGCGCGGGGAACGGAACCTGAAGGACCTGAACGCCGCCACTCCCCGAGCAGTTGTTCTCCAGCGGCAGCAGGTTGAAGGTGCCGTTCGCCGGCGTCTTGACTCCGTTGCAGCCGGTAAGCCACCCCTCGTACCAGCGCTCGTAGGCGTTGAACTCGCGGCAGCCGCCCCCCATCGTCGACATCGAGCTGCCGTACTCGGTGATCGTGCAGTCGGTGCCAGGGTTGGTGTCGAAGCTGCTGATCGTGCCGGTCGCCATCGCGCCGCTCCCGCACTTCATGGTGTTGGCGTGCATGAGGCCGATGTTGTGTCCGGGCTCCTGCATCAGCACGACGCAGGAGAGCGACCCGTTCATCCAGGTGCGCTTGGCTGGCTGCATCGCCGACCCTTCTTCGCCGAGGCCGCCGAAGGTGCAGAGGCTGGTCTCGTTGAAGTAGTAGATGAGGTGGTTGGGCACGGTGCCGGTGATCATCGGCTCGATCGCCTTGTACATCCCGGTCGTGTCACAGGTGGTCATCGAGAACGGGTACGGGCCGAGGACGCTCCCCTGGACCTGGTACTTCCCGTACGACGAAGCGTTGTAGTACTCGGCGAACGACTTGTCGGTCGCGCCCGTGCCGTTGAGGATGGTCATCGCCTGCGCGGCGGTCATGTTGACGCCGCTGCCGAGATCGACCAGCACGAGCCCGTAGGTGTCGGGCGACACCGGCGACTCGTAGGTCGGCGGCGTCTCCGCGGCGATCTCCACGGCCGGCAGGACGCTGAGGCTCTGTACGTGCAGCCGCTCGCCGATCACGTCGCCCTGGATTCGCACCTGGCTGCCGGTGGCGGTGAGCGTCGGCGTGTCGAAGTCGAGACGGATCTCTCGCCCGTCGGTCGTGCGGACGGCGTGCCACCACTCGGTCGTGCCGTCGCGGTTGTCGGCGATGTAAGTGACGAACTCGCCGGTCACCGCGCCGGGGTCGGCGCTGGCGCCGGCGGTGCCGTCGATCGCGTTGGGAGAACAAGCAGGCACGAACGTCGCCAGAACCAGCGCGACGGTACCCGCACCCAGGCCTCGGTAGCAGCGGGGGCGCACCATACTAGTAAGTGGCAAAACCGCTCGGAGCGGCTCAAAAAAGTTAGTTTTTCTGCGAAGATTCGCGCAACTCACCAGAAATACAGGGCATCAACCTTCTGCGATCGGGGGCTCGGCGGCGGGAAGCGGCACGGCGTGCAGACGGCGGATGCGCCGATCGCGCACGTCGAGCACGGTGAAGTGAAAGCCCACGGTCGAGATTTCGTCGCCCGGCACTGGCAGCTCGGGGAGCTGCGTGATGATGAAGCCGCCCAGCGTCTCGATCTCGGGCGCCACCTTGGGGAACACGAGCCCGAGATCGCGCGCCGCCACGTCGAGCGTGAGGCGGCCGTCGACGTCGAAGCTGCCGTCGGCGTTGCGCCGGATGGGCGGGATCTCCTCGGCGTCCTGCTCGTCCTGAATCTCGCCCACCACCTCCTCGACGAGATCTTCCAGCGTCACGATGCCGGTGAAGGCGTGCCCCGGGCCCAGGATGATGGCGATGTGCACGCGCCGGCGCTGGAACTCGCGCCGCAGCCACTCGAGCCGCGTGTCCTCCGAGGCGTAGATCGGTTCGCGCACCAGCTCCCGCATCCGGCTCGGGCGCTTCTCGGAGGCGAGCGCGCTGACGATGTCCTTTGAGGTGGACGTAGCCGACGACGCGGTCGGTCGTCGGCTCGACCAGCGGGTAGCGGGTGTACTGGTTGGCCACCGCGATCCGTAGGTTGTCCTCGAACGGACGCCCCGCCTCCAGCGTCACCACGTCGCGCCGCAGGGTCATCACGTGGCGCGCCAGCCGGTGCGTGTAGTCGAACACGCGGTCGATGAGGCGCCGGGCGCCGGGGTCGAGATGAACGTGCTGCAGGACCAGGCGCAGCTCGTCGGGGGAGTGCACCATCTCCGCCTCGGACGCCGGCGGCAGCCGCAGGATCTTGAGCACCAGCGCGGCCGCCCCCTTGAGCGTCCAGATGACCGGGAAGGTCAGCACGTAGAACGCGCGGAACGGCACCACCGCCCACAGGGCGATGGGCTCGGTCAGCTGGATGGCCAGCGCTTTGGGCGCCAGCTCGCCCAGCACGGTGTGCAGGAAGGTGATGACGATGAGGCTGACCGTCGTGGCCAGCGTGTGCAGCGTTCGGTCGGAGGTGGCGCCCGCCGCGATAGAGCCAGGGGCGCAAGAGCGCGGCGAACGCCGGCTCGCCCAGCCAGCCGAGCGTCAGCGACGCCAGCGTGATGCCGAGCTGGCTGGCCGAGAGGTAGGCGGGGAGCTGGGTGGTGATCCGCAGCAGCAGCTTGGCCCGCCGCCGCCCCTCGCGGGCCAGTTGCTGAATCCGGGTCGGGCGGATCTTGACGAAGGCGAACTCGGCCGCGACGAAGAAGGCGTTGGCGAGGACGATCGCCGCCGTGAGCAGCAGCGCCAGGCTCGGATGCATGGAACCCCCGAGAATCGCACACCCCGGCCGGCTCCGCTAAACCGGCCGGAACTTGCGGGATTTGGTGGTAATGTCGCGGCCGTGACGCTCCGTAAACTAGCCTTGACCACCCTGGGTTTCGCGCTCGTGGCGCTGGGGGCCGGCGTCTCGCCGGCACGCGCGGACGCGCTGCAGTCGACCGGCGACTGCACCACCGACAACCTCCTGTCGAAGAAGCAGCCGATCTGGCGGCAGGACATCCGCGGCGATCTCCACCTGCCGACCGACGAGTCGGTGGCGCCCGAGGGGGCGCAGTGGGACGCGCCGGTCGGCGTGATTCTCGATACGCCGGCCGGGTCGCTGACCTACGACCTCGGCGCGGTGAAGCCGGTGTCGTCGTTCCTGCTCCAGGCCGACGCCAACGACACCTACAAGATCTGGGGCGCCGAGGAGAACAAGCCCGAGGCGTTCAAGCTGCTGATCGAGATCGACAACGTCGTCGGCACGCAGGGGCACGGGTTCCGCACGCGCGCGGTCACCATCGGCGCCACGCCGGTCCGCTACCTCAAGGTCGGCGAGCCGGTCGGTGACGGCTCCTATTCAATCGCCGAGTTCCAGGCCTACTGCCGGCCGCCGACGCCGTTCCCGCCCAAGCTGACGATCAGCAACGCCCCGCCGGCGATCGTCGTCCAGCCGGGGTTCTGGAAGTTCGCCTGGTGGGAGAACGACGCGAGCTCGCGGGTCGAGATGGTGCTGGCGCTGGCGGCGCTGGCGCTCGTCGGCTGGGGCATCTGGCTCACCAGGCAGGGGCGCAAGGATTTCAAGCGCAAGCTGCGCGATCGGCTGCTGATGGTGGTGGGCGTGCTTTCGTTCTGCGCCTACTGGAACTTCGGCAGCTTTCACTTCGGGAACTACGTCCACATGTGGGACACGTTCCACTACTACATCGGATCGAAGTACTTCAAGGAGCTGTCCTACGACCGCCTCTACGAGTGCGTCGCCGTCGCCGACGCGGAGGAGCCGGGACTGCGGCGCCGGGTCGAGCTGCGCAAGATCATGAACCTGCGGACCAACATGATGGTCGGGACGCAGGAGATCCTGGCGAACCCCGGGCTCTGCAAGGATCACTTCACGCCCGAGCGCTGGGCCAGCTTCAAGCACGACACCGCGTACTTCCGCAACCACCACGACACCAAGCGATGGGAGGAGGCGCAGACCGACCACGGCTACAACGGCACGCCGGTCTGGAACATCGTCGGCACGACGCTGGCGAATCTGTCGCCGATCAGCGACGACCAGATCACCTTCCTGACCCGGATCGATCCGTTCTTCATCTTCGGGATCATCCTCATGTCCTGGTGGGCGTTCGGCTGGCGAACGATGTGCGTCGCGCTGGCGGTGTTCGCCACCAACTTCCCTTCACGCTTCTACTGGACCGGCGGCGCGTTCCTGCGCTGGGACTGGCTCTTCTACATGGTCGGGGGCGTCTGCCTCATCAAGAAGGATCGGTTCCTGCTGGGTGGGTTCTTCCTCGGCTATTCGACGCTGCTGCGCATCTTTCCGATGTTCATCTTCGCGGGGCCGATCCTGGTCATCTTCCGGCAGCTCTGGGGGAAGGTCGGTGAGTGGCCCAAGCCGGCACCCGCGGCCGGGGCCAAAGCGCCCGCAACCTCCAAGCCGGAGCCGAGCGACGCCCCGCCGGCGCGTCAGTGGTGGCAGCCGGAGCCGTGGGACTCCTGGCAGGCGCTCGTGGCGCGCGTCGACCGCCGCTTCGTTCGCGTCCTCGCCGGCGCCGCGCTGGCGGCGGCGATCCTGGTGCCGGTGAGCCTGGTGACCAGCAACGGCATCGCTGGCTACCGCGCGTTCGCCTTCAACACCAACAAGCACAAGGAGACGCCGCTCACCAACTACATGGGGCTGCGCACCGTCGTCGCCTACAGCCCGTCGGAGGCGGGGCGGAACATGAAGGACGATCGCCAGGAGGACCCCTGGGGCCCCTGGAAGCGCCAGAAGCTGAAGACCTTCCACGCGCGCGAGCCGATCTACTTCTTCCTCTGCGCCTGCTTCATGGTCCTGCTCTACCAGGCGCTCAAGGACGCCGAGCCGTGGGTCGCCTGCGCCCTCGGTGGGATGACGATGGCCGTCGGGGTGGAGCTGACCTGCTACTACTACTCGTTCCTGTTCGCGATCACGCTGCTCTATCACAAGCGGCGCGAGGCCGGGGCCATCCTGCTGGGCGCGACCGCGGTGACCGGCCTCATCGACTGGTCGCCGACCCGCTACCTCCCCGACGTCAAGCCCTGGATGGACTTCAAGGTGTCGCAGTGGCTCGACGAACAGTACACGATGATGTCGTTCACCACGCTGGCGGCGGTGTGCTGGATCCTCTACCGGTTCGCCTACGTCCGCCCCATCGAGGAGAGCGCGGTGGCCGACGCCGCCGTCGTGGTCGCCGGCGCCACCAGCGCCGAGGCTGCCCACTCCGTCAACGTGCGCAAGCCTGCGCGTCGGGGGGGCGGCAACGAGACCCGCCGGCGGGGCGGCCGGCGATCGCGCCGGCGATAGAGCGCCGAAAATGAAGAAGGCCGCCGGCATGAAGCCCGGCGGCCTTCGAAGTCAGACTGGCGGAAGCGGTCTCGGGTACGGAGGTTCTGCTAGCGCCGGCCCTTCTTCTTGCCCGCTTTGCCCGCCTTGCCCTTCTTGCCCTTCGCAGCCTTCTTGCTGCTCTTGGCCGCCTTCTTGGAGGGCTTCTTCTTGCTGGTCTTCTTGGCAACCTTTCTCTTGGCTGCCTTCTTGCCGGCCTTCTTCTTGCGCTTCTGGCCGCCGACCGCGCGCTTGGCGCGGGCGACGTCACCGTCACGGTCGACGAAGTAGATGTAGTTCGTATCTACCTCGAACCCACCGTCGGCGACCTTCTCCGGGCGACCTTTGGGGACGCCGGGTTGCTTTCGCTGCACCTTCCAGACTTCGCCGTCCTTCACGTAGTACATGAAGTCCTTCTCGCGCTCGACACCCAGCTTTGCGACTTTCTCCGCCATCTCGGCCGACCTCCGTCAGAAAGTTTGCGAAAAAATGAGCTGCAAAAAGCCATGTGCATCGTATCGGGGGGCGCAGGGCTGTCAAGTGGGATTCCCGTCGACGATCGGTGGTTCTTCTCGCTGATTTGCCCTGTTTTCGAAATTATTTCAGGCCACGCGGCGCGTCGTCCGGCGTTGCTTTTTGCGTGCCAGATAGACGTGCTGCTCGCCGTGCTCGTCGTCGAGATCGAGCGGCCGACCGTCGAAGCCGCCCCAGCTGGCGACGAGATCGAGGCCTGCGCGACGGAGCAGCGCTTCGATTTCGCGGGGTTGAAGCAAACGGTGGCGCAGCGACACCAACTTGCCGCGGGAGCGTCGCCCGTCGGTGTCGAGGCGCTGGTAGCGAAAGGTCATCGCCAGCACGCGGCCGTCGAGGACGTGCGTTTCGCTGTAGAGGGTCGCGCGACCGGTGCGCGGGTCGCGGAAGCGGGTCGTCCCTGACGGAGTGCGCCGCTCGACGAACCGGCGCGTCGGCGCGAAGGTGTCGAACGCCAGCCAGCCGCCCGGCAGCAGCGCCGCGCGCGCGTCCCGGAAGAACCGCACCAGCTCCTCGTCGGTCTCGCAGTGCTGGACGGTGTGAAACGCGGCCACCGCGAAGGCGAACCGGCGCGCGAACGGCAACGCGCGCAGATCGCCGCGGACGAGGAGGGCGCGACCGCGCGCCGCGGGCGGAAGGCGCGCCACGCGGGCGGCGGCCCCGGCCAGCATCGCCGGGGAGCGATCGAGGCCGGCGACGCGATGACCGTCGCGCAGGAGCGGCACCAGCAGGCGGCCGGTCCCGCAGCCGAGATCGACGATGGGGCCGCCCCGCTCGTCGGCGAGCGTCCGGTAGAACCGGAGGTCATCGCGCCGGCGCCGGTACTCCCAGTCGTAGAGGACGGGATCGTCGAACGGGCTTCGCACCCGCCGAGCATACGCGGCGCCCCTTGACGGCGCGCCGCCCGTCGCGGGATTTTGGAGGGCTCCATGGACGCCATCGTGCTTCTCTCGGGTGGGATCGATTCGGCCACCGCCCTGGCCATGACCCGCGCCGCCGGCCACCGCTGTCACGCCCTGTCGTTTCGCTACGGGCAACGCCACGCGATCGAGCTCGAGGCCGCGGCCCGGGTGGCCCGCGCGCTGGGCGCCGTCCGCCACGACGTCATGACGCTGGACCTGCGCGCCATCGGCGGCTCTGCGCTGACCGCCGAGATCGCCGTGCCGAAGGGGCGCGACGAAGCGGCCATCGGCAGCGGCATCCCGGTCACCTACGTGCCGGCCCGCAACACGATCTTCCTCGCCTACGCCATTGGCCTCGCCGAGGTGCGCGACGCCTCGGAGATCGTCGTCGGCGTCAACGTGCTCGACTCGTCCGGGTACCCCGACTGCCGCCCCGAGTGGCTGGCGGCGATGCAGGAGGTGGCGCGCCTCGGCACCAAGACCGGCGTCGAGCGGCGCCCGGTCACCATCCGCGCGCCGCTCATCAAGATGTCGAAGGCGGAGATCATCCGCGCCGGGATCAAGCTGGGGATCGACTACGGCCTCACGCACTCCTGCTACGACCCGTCGCCCTCGGGAGCCGCCTGCGGCGCCTGCGACTCCTGCCAGCTCCGGCGGCGCGGCTTCGAGTCCGCCGGCGTCGAGGATCCGACCCGGTACGTCTGACTACTCGCCGCGGTTCCAGGGGCCGCCGAAGCTGCCGCCCCCCAGGAAGGCGGGTCGCAGGTCGGGCGTCAGCAGCGCACGGGCGGCAACGCCCAGGGAGCCGAGATCGAGCGGCAGCGGCGCCAGGCTCCGTGGTGCTTGCACCGGCGGGGCGGGCGCAGGACCGCGCTCGCGTCTCCCTCGGTCGCGGCGCCAGCGATCGCGCCCCGGCTCGGGCCCGGCGAGCTCTTCGTCCTCCTGCTCGTCGGGGTAGGGGACCATGTCCGCCCCCTCGGCCACGATGGGCCGCCCGGCCAGCGTCGGATCCTCTGTCTCCGCGTCGCCCACGATCTGGGCGAGCCGCAACGCCTCGGCGTAGTGCTCACGGGCGCGCAGGCGCCGGCTCTCGCCCCTCGGCCGCTTGGTCGGCAGGAGGTGGCGGAGCGCCAGCAGAATCTGGCGGGCCAGCTCGCTGTCCCGGCGCGACGGGCGCAGCCGCTCGAGCGCCGGCGCGATCGCCTGCGCCACCATCTGGCCGATGTCGCGCACGCCGTTGGTGTCGGGGTCGAGCGCGTCGCGCAGCGGCGGCAGCAGCAGCGCTGCGAGAATGAGCGCGTTCGAAGGGGCGGTAGGCCGCGCGGCCGCGGAGCGATCGAGCGCAGCGAGATAAGCCCACAGCCGCCGCCGCCGCAGGGCCTCGTCGTCGTCGGCCGGATCGCCCTTGAGCCCGCGCGCGAGCTCGGGGACGAGCAGCTCGAGCAGCTCGGTCTCGACCAGCAGCTCGAGCGAGCGCTTGGCCGCGCCACCACGCAGGAGGCGGTAGAACTCCTCGGAGACGCGGGCCTGCGCGCACTTGGCGATCTCCTGGCGGTGCTCCATCATCCGCCGGTAGGTCTCGGGCTCGATCGTCAGATCGCAGCGCGCCGCGAACTTCACCGCGCGCAGGATCCGGATCGGGTCCTCGCGAAACCGGATGTCGGGATCGCCGATGGTGCGCACGGTCCGCGACTCGAGATCGGGCAGCCCCTGCACGTGGTCGATCACCTGCCTGGTCTGAATGTCGTAGAAGAGGCCGTTGATCGTGAAGTCGCGCCGCCGGGCGTCCTGCTCGGGGGTGCCGAAGACGTTGTCGCGGCGGATCAGCAGGTCGCCGCTCTCGGGCGCGGCGCCGTCGTTGTCGTCGTCCTCCATCTCGCGCGGGTTGGCGCGGAAGGTGGAGGTCTCGATGATCTTCGGACCGAAGAAGACGTGGGCCAGCCGAAAACGTCGGCCGATGATCCGCGAGTTTCGAAAGCTCTTCTTGATCTCTGGTGGGGTGGCGCTGGTGACGACGTCGAAGTCCTTCGGCTTGAGGCCGAGCAAGAGGTCGCGCACGCAGCCGCCGACGAGGTACGCGGCGTGGCCGGAGTCTTTCAACCGCCGGACGACGTTCGCCGCGTCGGGATCGATCTGATCCGGGGCGATGTTCATTTGGCGCTTAGGGGTAACACGCCCAAATGTCCCCGGCAATGCGGGCGCGCGGCCGGGCTCACTCGATGGTCGGGGCCATCGTGGCGTCGGGGTCGTCCTCGACCGGGCGCTTCCCCTTGGCGGGCTTGCCCTCCACGGCGTCGGACTTACCAGCGGGCTTGCCGTCCGACTTGTCGCCCTGGTCGGGCTTGTCGGACCCCTCGGCGCCGGCCTCCGGGTGGTGTTTCGCCCCCGGGCGCGTGTGGTGCGTCGCCGCGGATGGGACGGCCGCCGGTCTGGGACGCGCCGGCGGGGCAGGCGGAGCCGCCGCCTCGTCGTCGCGGTCGGTCGTCGGCGTGTGTCTGGTGGCTGCGGCAGCGGGAGCGGTCGCAGCCGGCGGCGGGGCCGCCGCGGGCAGGTGCGCCTCGGGCGGAGCCGCCACGGGCACCTCGGGCGGTGTCGGCGGGGGCGGCGTCAGCGGGTGGAGATCGAGCGGGCGGGCCGCGGGCAATCCCGCCGGTCGCGGTGGGGCGCCCAGGTCGTCGGTGTTGGCGCGGACCCACAGGAGCGCCGCCACCACGATGAGCGCGATGCACGCGGCGGCGGCGACGATCCGGCCGATGATCTTCCGGCGCGGCGGCAGCGGCTGGACCTCGATCGGCGTTCGGTAGTACCGGCTCTGGCGCGGGAAGGGCGGGGCAGGCGCGTCGGCCACGGGCGTGGCCTTGTAGTGCGCGTACGGTCCGGGCTGAAAGATCGCGATCTCGTGGTTCGTCGGCTTTCCACGCTCGACGACCGCCAGGGCCTTCGAGGTGTCGACCTCTTCGGCGCGACGGGCCGGCTCGAGGTCGGGGAGGTGAACGCCGTGGCCGAACATCGTGCCGCGCAGGTGCTTGTCGTCGAACGGCTGCGTCGTCTGCTGGCCGGGAAGCGGACCGCTGACGCTCCGGCCGACGGCGGTCCCGCGCGACGGGTCGACGGTGATCTCCGGGATGAGCGGCGCGGCGTCAGCTGGAACCTTGGGCGTCACCCGCGCCGGATCGGCGA
Organism: uncultured Pseudomonadota bacterium; assembly: GCA_963725905.1. Taxonomy (GTDB): domain Bacteria; phylum Myxococcota_A; class Polyangia; order Fen-1088; family Fen-1088; genus JADGRB01. Next base: position 92,580 of record CAVSAG010000002.1, read on the forward strand.
TCGCGTCGGCCACGGCGCGGTGGATGCCGGTCTGCGGCCCGGGCGGTGCGTCGAGCGATCGGAGCTTCTTCAGCCCCTGCTCGACCTTGGCCTCGTCGACCACCGTCGGCCCGGAGTAGAACGACGCGGATCCGGCGCTGTCCGCCGCGTCAGCCGCGTCGAGCGGGGGCTCCTCGTCTTCGAGCTCCCCGATTCCGGGAAAAGTCTTTCCCGCCATTGCCCGGGATCTTAGCGGATATCAGCCCAAAACACGACCCTCCGCACATCGCCCGTGTATAGTTTTCGGGGCGTTCGGCATGCGCATCTGCTTCGTCGTCAACAGCGCCCGGACCCAGAAGGCGAGCTACACGACGCTGCATCTGGCGTTCGCCGGCTACCGGCGCGGCCACGACGTCGCTTTCGCCTCGGTCGATGCCTTCTCGCAGGGTGAAGGGGCCGACATCGTGGCCGAGGTGGTCCGGCCGAAGCCGGGACGCCTGCGCGACGCCGCCGCCTACGCGAAGGCCCTGACGGGTGCGGACGCCCCGCGCGAGGAGGCGCGGCTGGTCGATTTCGACGTGATTTTCCTGCGCAACAACCCCAACGCCGGCTCGGACGAGGGCGACCGGTTCAACCCGGCGCTCGACTTCGGGAGGCGCCTCAAGCAGCTCGGCGTGCTGGTGGTGAACGATCCGGATGGGCTGGCCCGCGCCGGCTCCAAGATGTACCTGGCCGGCTTTCCGGTCGAGCTGCGGCCGAAGACGCTGGTCACCCGGTCGATCGAGCGGGTGCGCGCCTTTCTGCGCGAGCTCGACGGTCCGGCCATCATCAAGCCCCTGGCCGGGTTCGGCGGCAAGAACGTCTTCTACGTGGCGCGCGGGCAGAGCGCGAACCTGCAGCAGATGATCTCGACCGTCCGGCGCGCCGGCTACGTCATCGTGCAGGAGTTCCTGCCGGCCGTGGCCAAGGGGGACAAGCGGGTGCTGCTGCTGGGCGGCGCGCCGCTGGCCGTGGGGGGCGTCGTCGCCGCCTACAAGCGGATGCGCCCCAAGGACGACATCCGGAACAACATCCACGTCGGAGGGTCGCGCCGTCGCACGGACTTCTCGGAGGCCGAACGCCGGATCTGCGATCTGCTGCGTCCGCGCCTGGTGGCCGACGGCCTCTACTTCGTCGGCGTCGATCTGGTGGGCGACAAGATCCTCGAGATCAACGTCTTCGCGCCGGGCGGAATCGCCAACATCCACGACCTCTACGAGGTCGACGTGGCCACGGCCATCATCCGCGACCTCGAGCGGAAGGTCGAGCTGCGGTCGGTGTATTCCGAGCCCATCCCGCCCCACGTCTTCATGCGCGCGTGATCAAAGCGTATCGCGTGGGGGTGGGCGGGCTCCGCCCACCCGACCCCATCGCGGGGGAGGGTGAGGACCCTCCCAGGGTCCTCACAATTGGATGTGAAGGGGGAGCCCCTTCTCGATCGACTCGGTGGCGCCGTCGGCGACCAGGTGCCAGATGTGGCGGAGCTGGGCCTCGATGACGGTCCCCTCGTCGTCGTCCTCCTCTTCTTCCTCTTCGTCCTCTTCCGGCTCCTCCGTGTCGACCGACAGCTCCTCGCGCATCTCCTCGAGTACGTCGAGCAGCGCCTGCGACGACGCTACACGGAAATCCCCGATGGTGACCCGCCCCTCGAACTCGACCGGCAGGTAGATCTCGGCGCCCAGATCGTGGGCGTCGAGGCGGTCGAGGAACTCGGTGAGCGCCTCCTCGGAGAGGCGCGCCGCGATCGTGTGCGAGGCGTGTTCGTCCGCCTTTTCGAACGGCGGGGCGCCCGCCTCGACCAACAGCTTGGCGAGCGTCCTTGTCTCGTCGTCGTCGAGGCGATGGGACAGCGGCGCCAGCTCGATCTCGGCCATGGTTCCTAACCGTGCCGCACGCCCCGACCGCCGTCAATGCGTTAGGGCGGATCTGGTAGTGTTCGTCTCCATGACGTTGGACATCGTCCGGGCATTTTCGGAGGCCCGCGAGCAGGCGGCCGCCGCCGTCCGGGCCGGCGGCAACGGCATCGAGGTGGCACGCACCCTCTCCAGCGACGTCGACCGGATCGTGGTGGAGGCTGCGGGGGCCGAGGTGGCGAAGTGCCCGACACCGGTGGCGGTGTTCGCGACCGGCGGCTTCGGCCGCGCCGAGCTGGCGCCATTCTCCGATCTCGACCTCCTGGTGCTGTGCGAGAAGTCGCCGGACAAGCCGGTGCAGACGCTGGCGGAGGCGATCCTCTACCCGCTCTGGGACGCCAAGGTCGACGCCGGCCACGCCATCCGCTCGTTCAAACAGGCGCTGTCGCTGCCCGAGAGCGATCTGGCAGCGGCCACCGCGCTGCTCGACGCGCGCTTCTTAACCGGGGACCTGGCGCTGGGGCGCAAGTTCCTGGAGGCCTTCCGCGCGCGCGTGGCCAAGACGGCGGCCGAGGATTTCGTGGCGCGGCTGCGGGCCGAGCAGCGGGCGCGCCACAGCCGCTTCGGCGACACGATCTTCCTGCTCGAGCCCGATCTCAAGAACGGTCCCGGCGGCATGCGCGATCTCTGCGTCGGCCGCTGGGCCGCGCAGGCGCGGTTCGGCACCTCGGATCCCAAGGAGCTGGTCGCCAAGGGGGTGATGACCGGGCGGCTCGCGCAGGCGTTCGTCAACGCGACGGAGTGGCTCCTGCGCGTGCGTATCGCCATGCACGCGGCGGCGGGGCGGCGGCAGGATCACCTGCGCTTCGCGCTGCAGGAGGCAATCGCCCCCTGGCTCTGCCCCGACGCGCAGGATCGCGGCGGCGTCATCCGGCCGGCGGTCCACCCCGCGGTCGAGGCGCTGATGCACCAGTATCACGCGCACGCCAAGCTCATCCGCAACGAGACGGAGCGCCTCCTGCAGCGGGCGACCGCGCGCGACGAGTCGCGCCGCCCCAGCCAGCCGGTGCCGACGCTGGACGGCGGCGCCGTCGACGAGAGCTTCGTCGTGCGCGAGGGGATGCTGGAGGGCAAGGACGGGTCGGTGTTCGAGCAGAAGCCGTCGGAGATGATCCGCATCTTCCAGGTGGCGATCGCCTTCGACATCCCGCTGTCGCTCCGCACGCTGGAGATGCTGGGGGAGCTGGCCGCCACGCGCGGCGAGTCGCTGCGCGCCGATCCCGACTCGGGCCGCTGCTTCATGGAGATCGTCTGCGACGGACGCGACCGCGCCAACCCCTCGCGGCTCGAACAGATGCAGGATCTCGGCTTGCTGGCGGCGCTGATGCCCGAGTGGGAGCCGTCGACGGGGCGCGTGCAGCACGACATCTATCACGTCTACACGGTCGACCAGCACGCCCTCTACGCAGTCGGCCGGTTGCACGCGCTCGGGCGCGGCGACCACGCCGACCAGTTCAGGACGCCGACCGAGACGGTGCGTGAGGTAACGCGGCCGTGGCGCTGGCGGCCGGCACGCTCCTGCACGACGTCGGCAAACCGTACGGCAGCCCGCACAGCGAGATCGGCGCCGGGCTGGCGGTCACCATCTGCCGGCGGCTGGGGATCGACGAGGACGACATCAAGCGCATCGAGTTCCTGGTCAGGCAGCACCTGGTCATGGGGCAGATGTCGCAGCGCCGCGACCTCGACGACATCGGGATGATCTCCGACTTCGCCACGCTGTGCGGCGACGAGGAGAACCTGCGCGAGCTCTACCTGCTCACTTTCTGCGACCTCGCCTCGGTTGCTCCAGACGCGATGTCCAGCTGGAAGGAGACGCTGCTCGGCGAGCTCTACACGCGCACGCAGAAGTTCATAAGCCGCGGGCCGGACCTGCTGGGGGCGGAGCGGGCCGAGATCGTCGAGCGGCGGCAGAAGCGCGCGGCGGCGATCCTCGAGGAGCCCGAAAAGAACGCCGCCCTCACCACCTTGTTCGGCGGCTTCCCCGATCGCTACTTCGCCGAGAACTCGGCGCTGCGCATCGCCAAGCACGTCCGCCTCATCCGCGAACGTCGCCAGCAGAAGAAGAGCGCGCTCGTCGAGGTCGCCCACGAGGAGCGGCTGGGGATGACCGAGATGGTGCTGGCCGCGCGCGATCTCCCCGGCCTGCTCGCCGAGGTGGCCGGCGTCCTCTTCGCCAACCGGATCGAGGTCGTCGACGCCGCCATCTACTCGCGCCAGCCGGCCGACGCCGGCGAGGAGGCGGAGGCGCTCGACATCTTCCGCGTGCGCGATGGGATGCGCCGCCCAGTGATGGACGAGGGGCGCTGGAAGAAGGTGCGCGAGGACCTGGAGGCGGTGCTGACGGGAAAGATCAAAGGGGAGGCGCTGGTCGCGGCGCGCCCGCGCGGCGACTCGATCGCCGCCTGGCGCACGCCGGCCGTGCCGACCGAGGTGAAGATGGACAACGACGTCAGCCGCGACTTCACCGTGCTGGAGATCGTCACCGAGGACCGCCCCGGCGTCCTCTACAAGATGACGCGGACGTTGTTCAACGAGAGCCTGGACATCCACCGCTCGAAGATCGCCACCGAGGCCAACCGCGCCATCGACGTCTTCTACGTGCGCGACAAGGCCAACCTGGTGAAGATCACCGACCCCGAGCGGATGGCGCGCCTCAAGACCAGGCTTCTGGACCTGCTCGCCGACAGGTAGACTGGGCCCCGATGACCGCGCTCCCGTTGCTGCTGGCGTTGCTCGCTCAGGAGGCTGGCGGCGCCGCGCCGCTGCTCGAAAAGGGAGAGCGCCTGTTTCGCCAGGGAGATACGGCCGGCGCGCTGGGCGCTTTTCAGGAGGCGGCCAAGGCCGATCCGCGCGACGCGCGGCCGCACTATCTCGGCGGCGTGGCCCTGGAGAAAAAGGGGGACGCCGCCGGCGCCACCGCGGAGTACAAGAAGGCGGTCGCCCTCAAGAGCGACTTCGCCGAGGCGCACAATAACCTCGGGGCGCTCCTGATCGCGGGCGGCGACGCGGCCGGGGCCGCGCGGGAGCTCGAGGCCGCGACGCGCGCCAAGCCGGATTACGCCGAGGCGCAGTACAACCTGGGCGTCGCGCGCGACGCGCTCGGCAAGAAGCCCGAGGCCGTCGCTGCCTACCGCGAGGCGGTGCGGCTCAAGCCCGCCGACGCCGGCTATCGCCTGAATCTGGGCGCCGCCCTCCGGCGCGCCGGCGATCTGCCGGGCGCGGTGGCCGCGCTCAAGGACGCGACCCGCCTGGCGCCGCGCGATCCGATCGGCTGGGCCGATCTCGGCATGGTGCTCTCGGACCAGAGGGACCTCGACGGCGCGCAGGCGGCGCTCGACAAGGCGACCAAGCTCAAACCCGACTTCGCGCTCGGCTGGAACCGGCTCGGGCGCGTCGAGCTGAAACGCGGGCAGATCCCGGCCGCGGTCGCCGCCCAGGAGCGGGCGCGCAAGCTCGACGCCAAGAACGGCGCCTTCGCGGCCGATCTCTGCCGCGCGCTGCTCGAACAGAAGGACGCGGGCAAGGCGGCCCCCGAGTGCCGCGCCGCCGTCGAGCTCGATCCGAAAAGCCCGCTCGCCCGCTATGAGCTCATGAAGGTGCTGGTGGCCAAGGGAGACTGCGCCGACGCCAGGTCGGAGCTGGCCCGGTTCAAGGGGATGGGCGTCAAGCCGGAGGCCCAGAAACAGGCCGACGCCATCGTCGCCACCTGCACCAAGCACGGCGCAAAATAGTCACCGCGTAGGGCGGTGACTTTGCTAGTCTCCCGAGATGCTGCCGGACGGTAACCTTCGGGAAGCGCTCACCTTCGACGACGTATTGCTGGTTCCGGCCGACAGCGACGTCATTCCCAAGGACGTCGAGGTACGGACCCAGCTGACGCCGCGGATCAGCCTGGCCATGCCGATCGTGTCGTCTGCCATGGACACGGTCACCGAGGCGGCCACCGCCATCTGCATGGCGCGCGACGGCGGCATCGGCATCGTCCACAAGAACTTCTCCATCCCCGAGCAGGCGCTGGAGGTCACCAAGGTCAAGAAGGCGGAGAGCGGCGTGGTCGTCAACCCGGTCACCGTCGGCCCCGACCAGAAGCTGGCGGTCGCGCTCGAGCTGATGAAGCGGCACGAGATCTCCGGCCTGCCGGTGGTCGCCTCCGACGGGCGGCCGGTCGGCATCCTCACCAACCGCGACATCCGGTTCGAGCGGAACCTCGAGCAGCCGATCAGCGCGATGATGACCAGGAAGCTCATCACCATCGCCGAGGGGACCAGCGTCGAGAGCGCCAAGGAGCTCTTGCACAAGAACCGCATCGAGAAGCTGCTGGTGATCGACGGGGGCGGGTACCTGAAGGGGCTCGTCACCATCAAGGACATCGAGAAGGCGCAGGCCCACCCGTTCGCCGCCAAGGACGACTTCGGCCGGCTGCGCGTCGGCGCCGCGGTCGGCGTCGGGTCCGACCGCGACGAGCGGGTCGACGCGCTCCTCAAGGCCGGCGCCGACGTCATCTGCATCGACACCGCGCACGGTCACTCGCGCGCGGTGGTCCAGGCGGTGCGCCGACGTGCGCCGCAACTTCCCCAAGGCGCAGATCATCGCCGGCAACGTGGCGACGGGCGAGGCGGCGCTGGCGCTGGCCAAGGCCGGCGCCGACGCGGTCAAGGTCGGCATCGGCCCGGGCTCGATCTGCACGACCCGCGTGGTGGCCGGCGTCGGCGTCCCGCAGATCACCGCCATCAACGACTGCGCCAAGGCGGTCGCCTCGCATGAACGTCACGATCGTCGCCGACGGCGGCATCAAGTACTCGGGCGACGTCGCCAAGGCGATCGCCGCCGGCGCCAACTGCGTGATGATCGGCAGCCTGTTCGCCGGCACCGACGAGGCGCCGGGCGAGATCATCCTGTACCAGGGGCGCAGCTACAAGGTTTACCGCGGGATGGGCTCGCTCGGCGCCATGCGCGCCGGCAGCCGCGACCGCTACTTCCAGAGCGAGGTGACCAGCGACGCCAAGCTGGTCCCCGAGGGGATCGAGGGGCGCGTGCCGTACCGCGGGCCGCTGTCGCAGTCGCTCTACCAGCTGATCGGCGGGCTCAAGTCGGGGATGGGCTACACCGGCTGCCGCACGATCGAGGAGCTGCGCACCAAGGCGCGCTTCGTGCGCGCGACGGCGATGGGCCTGCGCGAGTCGCACGTCCACGACGTCATCATCACCAAAGAGGCGCCGAACTACCGCGTCGAGCAGTGAGCGCATGTCGCGCCGCGACCTCATCCTCATCCTCGACTTCGGTGGCCAGTACACGCAGCTGATCGCGCGCCGGGTCCGCGAGCAGAACGTCTACTCGGAGATCCACCCGTTCAACCTGCCGCTCGCGAAGATCCGGGAGCTGGCGCCGCGCGGGATCATCCTTTCGGGCGGGCCGGCCTCCTGCTACGCCGCGGACGCGCCGCGGATCAGCGGCGAGGTCTACGAGCTGGGGGTGCCGATCCTCGGCATCTGCTACGGCACGCAGCTGACGGCGCTGCAGTTCGGCGGCAAGGTCGTCGCGGCCGAGCGGCGCGAGTACGGCCGGGCAACCGTCAAGGTGACCGAGCCGGGCGAGCTGTTCCACGGCTTCGGCGCCGGCGAGGAGATCCCGGTCTGGATGAGCCACGGCGACCGCGTCGAGTCGCTGCCGGCCGGGTTCGCGGTGGTCGGCGAGAGCGCCAACTGTCCGGCGGCGGCGGTGGCGGCACCCGCGCGCAAGTTCTGGGGCGTGCAGTTCCACCCCGAGGTGGTGCACACGCCGCGCGGGACGGAGATCCTGGCGAACTTCCTGTTCCGCATCTGCCACGCCGAGCCGAGCTGGACGATGGCCGGCTTCGCCGGCGAGGCGGTCGCGGCAGTCGCCGCGAAGGTCGGTACCTCGGGGCGCGCGGTCTGCGGCCTGTCGGGCGGCGTCGACTCGTCGGTGGCGGCGGCGCTGGTGCTCAAGGCCATGGGCTCGCGCCTCACCTGCATCTTCGTCGACACCGGCCTGCAGCGCGCCGAACGAGGCGGCGCAGGTGGAGTCGCTGTTTCGCGACGCCTTCAAGGCCGACCTGCGCGTCGTCGACGCGAGCGAGCGGTTCTTGACCAAGCTGGCCGGCGTCACCGACCCCGAGCAGAAGCGCAAGATCATCGGCGCGCGAGTTCATCGCCGTGTTCGAGGAAGAGGCCAGAAGAAGGATCGGCGGGGCGCCGACTTCCTCGTGCAGGGGACGCTCTACCCGGACGTCATCGAATCGGTCTCGTTCAAGGGGCCGTCGGCGACGATCAAGTCGCACCACAACGTGGGCGGCCTCCCCGAGCGCATGCACCTCAAGCTGATCGAGCCGCTGCGCGAGCTGTTCAAGGACGAGGTCCGCGCGCTGGGCGCCGAGCTGGGGCTCCCCCGGCACGTCCTCTGGCGCCAGCCGTTCCCGGGGCCCGGCCTCGCCGTCCGCGTGCTCGGCGAGGTGACGCGCGCCCGCTGCGACGTCCTGCGCGCCGCCGACGTCATCATCGAGCAGGAGATCCGCGCCGCCGGGCTCTACGAGTCGATCTGGCAGTCGTTCGGCGTCCTCCTGCCGGTGCGCACTGTCGGCGTCATGGGCGACGAGCGGACGTACGCCGACGTGCTCGCCCTGCGCGCGGTGCACTCGCGCGACGGCATGACCGCCGACTGGGTGCCGCTGCCCTACGATCTGCTCGCCACCCTCTCGTCGCGCATCGTCAACGAGGTCAAAGGGGTGAACCGCGTCGTCTATGACATCTCGTCGAAGCCCCCCGCGACGATCGAGTGGGAGTAGCGCGGCGCTGATGGCCGCGCCGCTCGCCCGGGCGGCGCTGGCGTCGCTCGCCCGGGCGGCGCTGGTGTCGCTCGCCTGGTCGGCGCTGGCCTCCGCCGAGCCGCCGGGCCCCACCGAGCTCGTCGAGACGCGCGACGGTGTGACCATCGACTGGCGCGCCGGCACTCTGACTGCCACGGGCGGCGCCGCCGCCGATCTCCGGATGCCCAGCGTCGACCTGGCCCGGCCGGGTGCCGAGCGGCGGGCCCGGGCAGCGGCTGTCGGCAAGCTGCGTGCGGCCCTCGCCGCGCTGCCGGCCGGCGGCGGGCGGAAGCTCGACCCCGATCGCATCGACAAGGCCCTTGGCCGCGCCCGCGCCGCCGACGTGCAGTACCAGTCGAACGGTGGCGCGGTCGTTCGCCTGGAGGTCGGGTTCGCCGACTGGCTGGACGACCCGGCCGCGGCGCCCACCGTCCTCTCCGTCCACGAGACGCACCTCGCCGCCTCGCCCAGGGCCGTCGTCGGCGGACAGGAGATCGCGCTCGGCGCCGCGACCTACCGGACCGGCGCGCCGCCGGCGGACGCCCGCGCGCATGCGGCCCGCGTCGACCACGCCGGCCGTCTGGTTATCGAGGGCGGCGCCGACCTGTCGGCAAAGCTCGCCCACGGCGCCGCGCTGATCTACGTTCAGAAGGTGCTGCGGTGAAGAACCTCCGGACCGTGTCGATCGCGGGTGCCCTGGCGCTGCTCGCCGGGACGCGCGCCGCGGCCCAGGCGCCGCCGGGGCCCGTTCCGCCGTCGGCGCCGGTCGCGGAGCCCGCGGTCGCTCCGGGCGCGCGTGTCGCCACCGGTCAGGCGCCGGTGGTGGGGGGAAACGCCGCCGGCGCGCGGGAGCGGGCGCTCGAGGACGCGATTCGCCAGGTCGTCGATCAGGCGCTCGCCGAGCTCGTCGATCCGCAGACACGCGCGGCGCAGGCGAAGGCGGTCCGCGCCCTCGAGGCCAAGGCGCACAGCTTCGTGGGGAGCTACCGCACGCTCGAGGAGGGGGAGGCGAACGGCGTCTACTCCGTGCGCATCCAGGCCGAGGTCGATCTGGTCGCGCTCCGGCGCAAGGTCGAGCGCTGGACGGTGCCGGCGCCGGGCCCCGCGCCCACCGTGGCGGCCGCGCCGTCGATCGTCCCTGCAGGCCGGGGAGGGCGCGTCCCCGGAGTTCATCGCCAGGCTGGTCGCGCGCCCTGTCGGCGGCGGGCGTTCGCGCACGCGGCGGCTCCACCGGTCCGGCGGCGCCCGGGGTCCGCCACCGCGACGGTGACTGTCACCTCGCGCGACGAGGGGGCGTTACGCGGCACGGGGCGCGTCTCGGTGGCCTGCCAGGCGACCGCCCGGTTCGCCGGTGCCCCGCTGCCCGAGCGCGCGGCCTCCGCCCGCGCCTTCGCCGAGACCGCCGACGCAGGTCGCGCCGATTGTCTCGGCCGGTTGGCCGGCGCGCTGGGCGCCGATCTCGCGTCGACGATGAACGCGGCGAGCCGCCGGCAGCGGGCGACCTGCCGATTCTCACCATCGACGCCGACGTCGTCGAGCCGGCGGCCGTCTCGGCGCTGCTCAAGAGCGTCCGCTCGGTGGGCGCGGTCTCGGGGGCCGACCTCTGGCGGGTGGGCGGCGGTCATGCCGAGATTCGTGCCCGGACCCGCTCGGCCCCGGGGCCGCTGGCGGCCGCCCTCTCGCGCGATGCCGACGCGATGATCAGCTTGAGCGACGTGCAGATCGCTGGCGGCGTCATCCGGCTTCGAGCCCGGCTGCGCGCCCCCGGCCGCGGAGACCGGGAGGCAACACCCCATGAACCGGCTTCGCGCCGCCGCCCGCGCGCTCCGCGCTCGGGGTGCTGCTCGTCCTGCTGGCGGCCGCCGCCGGCGGCTGCGCGCACACGCTCGGCGACTACGCGGTCGGCGTCCGCGTCGAGTGCAACGTCCCCGACGCGAGCGTCTGGATCGACGATCTCCTGGCCGGCAGCGCGGCCGAGTGGAAAGGGCGAGGGGCACCAGATCCGCGCCGGCTTCCACCGCATCGAGATCCGCCACCCCGGCTACTACTCCTTCTTCCAGGAAGTCGATCTCCCCGCCGGCAGCCACACCGTCGTCAACGCCAAGCTGCGCGAGCTGCTGGACTAGCGCCCACAGCGCTCGACCTCGCAGAACTCGATGTGGCGGGGGACTTTGTAGGGCGCCAGGTTGCGGGCGCAGTGGTCGATGATGTCCTCGGCGCGGCAGACGCCGGCGCGGACGATGCGCGCCACGACCATCGGGCCGCCCAGATCGTCGGTGACGATCCGAACCTCCGCCTCCTTGACCTTGGGGAAGGCCTCCAGGCAGCCGGCGACCTCGCCGAGCGCCAACCGCTTGCCGTCGACCTTGACCAGATCGTCCTCGCGGCCGGTGATGACCGTGCGGCCCGTCTTGTCCTGCTGGCCGAGGTCGCCGGTGCGCAGCCAGCCCTCCTCGACGCCGCCGATCGGCGATTCCGTCGCCGCGCTTGGGGAGGTGAATCTTCGGCACCGAGACGGTCGACAGCGCCCGCGAGCGGACCCAGATCGGCCCGGTCTCGTTCGCCGACAGCTTGTCGCCCTTCGGGCCGGCGATGCGCAGCTCGACGCCTTCGAAGGTCCGCCCGACGCTCTCCGGGTCCTTGCCGGCGCGATCGATCGCCAGCGGGCCGGCCTGCGTGGTGTGGTAGCAGGAGAGCAGGCGGACGCCGAACCTCTGCTGGAACGTCTCGGCGATGTTCGCGGGCAGCGACGAACCCGAGCTGAGGAAACGCGCGCCGGTGTTCTTGAGCGGCTTGACCGTCGGCACGCGCACCAGCGATCCGAACAGCGCCGGCGTCCCCGCGAACAGATCGATCCGCTGCTCGCGCAGCAGCTTGGCGATTCGCTTGGGCGACACCTCGTCCTCGAGGAACAGCGTGGCGCCGTTGGCGAGCGAGGTCAGCAGGCCGAAGTCGAACCCGTAGCTTCCGTGCAGCGGCAGCGAGCAGAGGATGCGGTCCGCCGCGGTGGCGTCCAGCGTCTTCCGGATCGCCTCGGCGGCCGCCCGGAGATTGGCCGCCGTCTTGATCACTCCCTTGGGGTCCCCACCGACCGAGGCGGTCATCTGCACGACCTCGGGCTCGCCACCGCCGTTCGTCAGCTTGGCGAGCGCGGTGCGCTTGTAGAGCCCACAGGTGAGCAGCGTCCCCTGCAGCCGGCGGCGCGACTCGGGCACGAACTTCGACGGTGGTCCGGCGGGCGGCCGCGGGATCGGTGGGCCGGCGTAGTAGGGGAGCCCGGCGGTCGCCTGTCCCCCCTCACCGCCGCGCGGCCGGGTGATGAGCGCGCGCAGCGGCGCCGCCTCCAGCACCATCTCCAGCTCGCGGTTGCCGGTGGTCGGATCGAGCGGAACGATCACCGCGTCGATCTTGGACAGGGCCAGCGCCAGGATGACGAAGTCGGGGACGTTCCCCAGCATGAGGCCGACCCAGGCCCCCGGCGCGATCCCCAGCGCGTGCAGCTCCTGCGCGCGCCGATCGACACGGTGGAGCAGCCCGCGCCACGAAAGGTACGTGTCGCGATAGACCAGGGCCTTGCCACTGCTCTGGTTCGAGGCGGAGCTCGAAAGCCACTCGTAAAGCTGCATGCTGCGGCGGGCGGCCTTTCGGAAGGCGCGGGTCAGTTTATACGCCCACGGTCAACGGCCACAAGGCCCCACCGGCGGGGCGGGGCAGAAAGGTCGGTTTTTAGCGGGCCGCGTAGAGGTGGGTCCCGGAGCGGTCGTTCTTCTCCAGTTGCTTGCCGGCGAGGTATTCGGTGACGATGTGCCGCCCGACGTAGGTCGCCTTGATCCGCCAGGTCGGGGCGTTGCCGAGGACCACCGCGAAGGCGATCGCGGGCCGGTCGGCGGGGGCGTAGCCGACGAACCAGCTGTAGCCGATGGGGCCGCGGTCGGTCTCGGCGTTCAGGGTGCCGGTCTTGCCGGCGACGTCCACCGGCAAGAGGCGCTGCCCGCGCTTGTTGCGGAAGGTCGCCTTTGCCGTCCCGATGCGGGTGGTCAGCTCCATCATCCGCCCGACCTCGGCGGCGGCTGCCGGATCGGCCACCCGGCGGGTCGAGGCGACCGGCAGCGACTCGGCGCGGCCGCTGGCGTCGACGGCCCGCTCGATGAGCGTCGGCGCGGGCATCGCGCCGCCGTTGGCGATGGTCGCGGCCAGGAGCGCGCCATGCATCGGCGACAGCGTCGAGTGCCAGAAGCCGGCCGACGCACGCGCCAGCTCGAGCCGGTTGTCCGTCGGGACGTCGAGGTGCGACGGCTCGATGGGGATCTCGAAGGGGATCTCCTCGCCGAAGCCGAAGGCGCGTCCCTCGCGCATCAGAGTCCTCGGCGGTGAGGTGGTCCGTCACCAGCTTGGCGACGATCGCGTTCTGCGACTTGCCGATCCCGTAGGCCAGCGAGGCGCAGCTCTTGTCGATGGCCGGGATGTCGATGAGGTTGTCGGGCAGCACCGCGGAGACGCCGCCGTGGTAGCAGACGCGCGTCGTGCCCGGCAGACCGCTCTCGACGAGCGCCGTGGCGGAGACGACCTTGAACACCGACGCCGACGGCGCCCAGGGGTGCAGCGCCAGATCGGCCGGGCCGAGGCGCGGATCGGCAGCCGAGCGCCCCACCATCGCCAGCACGCGGCCGTCGGGGATCGAGATGACGACAGCGCCGGCGTAGGGGATCTGGAAGGTGCGCAGGACGTCGTCCGTGCTGGCCTGCAGGCGCGGGTCGAGCGTCAGCTCGGCGTGTCCACCGTCGGTGAGTTCGGCGACATAACGGTGCCCGGCCAGGTGAATCGACTCCGGCTTCACGGAGGGGGATTGGGCCCGCACGGGCAACGAGACCAGAATCAGAGCGGCGACCGTTGCGAAGCGGTGGGTATGTGCCATAATGACACCGTCTTACATGTAGGTGTAAGTGTCAAATTATCCTCCCCTTGCCGCCTTCGTGGCTTTGACCTAGCCTGCTTCGCCGGACCCCGTGGCGCGCCATCCCCGAGATCCCAACGACACGTCGGAATCGGACCATGTCCGAGCGAAGACGGTCGTCACCAGCATCAGTCGGATCACCGAGCGGCCCGCCGGTAACGAGGCGTGCCTGGTGGTGATCTACGGCTCCGAGCTGGGGAAGAAATACAATCTCAACGCGGCGTCGATGGTCATCGGCCGCTCATCGAAGTGCGACATTCAGATCGATCAGGAATCGATCTCGCGCAACCACTCGAAGATCGTCAACACCGGCAAGTCGATCCTGGTGCGCGATCTGGGCTCGACCAACGGAACGTACGTCAACGACGAGCCGGTCGACGAGTACGTGCTGCGCGACGGTGACCTGATCAAGATCGGCCGCACGATCTTCAAGTTCCTCACCGGCGGCAACATCGAGAACGCGTATCACGAGGAGATCTATCGCCTCACCACCGTCGACGGCCTCACGCAGATCTTCAACAAGCGCTACTTCCTCGACACGATCGAGCGCGAGATCGCGCGCGCGCACCGCTACCGGCGGCCGCTGTCGCTGGTGATGTTCGACATCGATCACTTCAAGAAGGTGAACGACGGCTACGGCCACCTGGCCGGCGACTACGTGCTCAAGCACCTGGCGCAGACCGTGCGGGCCAAGATCCGGCGCGAGGACTGCTTCGCCCGTTACGGCGGCGAGGAGTTCGCCATCGTGCTGCCCGAGATCGACGGCGGCAGCTGCCTGCCGTTCGCCGAGAAGATCCGGCAGATCGTCGAGAAGACCGAGTTCAAGTTCGAGAACGTGAAGATCCCGGTGACGATCTCGATGGGGATCGCCACCGTCGACGCCGAGCTGACCGAGCCGGCGGCGCTCATCAAGCGCGCCGACGAGCGCCTGTACGAAGCGAAGGCCAGCGGCCGCAACCGCGTCTGCGCCTGACCCCACCTTCGGGGCCCCGCGGCCCCTCGGCGCCTTATTTCACGTTGGCAGGACCCGAGCGCCTTCGGGCTTTAAAGTGAGCTCGCCTCCGCTACGCGCGGCTGCGCGCCTCGCGCCTTGACCGGGCGCTGCTCCCCGCGCGTGGGCTTTTTCCGGCGCGTCGGCTGCCCTTGATGTTGTTGCAGCCGACGCGCCGGAAAAAGCTTCGTGCGGCCCTCAGCGGTGGTGCGAGGCGCTTGGTGCTCGCCGCACGAAACGGAGGCGAGGCGCGGTCAGGAAACGCGTGTGCCGAGCGGAGCGGAGGAGGCGAGCGAAACCGAGGGCGGTCAGTGAATCGACGGTTCGAGGACGCCGTCCTCGTCTTCCCGGGGCGCGTGCTGGGTCTGGGGCACGGCGGCGGGCGCAGCGGGACGCGGGCGACGTGAGCGGGCCGCGGAGGCGTGCTCACCAGTAGTGCCGCCGGCTCCCTCGACCGGGGGCGGCTCGACGTCGGCGTGGCGCAGGGTCGCGAAAAGGGGCGACGGAAGGTTGGGGACCACGTACATCGTCTTGGGCTCGTAGCCCGCCTTCTTGAACTGGAACTCGACCGCCGAGTCGCTGTAGGTGACCTCGATCGATAGCGGCGTCAGCCCCAGCGTCTTGCCGTCGGCGCGCAACACGACCGCGCCGTCGGGGTCGGAGTTGAAGTTCACGCGGACCGTCGCTGGATGGAGTGGCAGGCTGGCGGCAGGGAGTTGGCGGCGGTTGTCGTTCTGGTGCCCGAGCAGCAGGAAGGCCGCCAGCCCGGCGCAGGCGACGCCGATGAAAAGGACGACGCGGCTCCCCTGCTTGGTCCGGATCAGGTTGTCGATGTTCCCGATCAGCTCGCCGCGGCCCGAAGGGGTTCCGCCCGGCGGCGGCGGGGTGAGGATGTTCCCGGGATCCTGCAGCGCCGAGCGTGCCTCGATGTCGGCGCGGGCCATGGGCGCGGCGGCGCGCGCGATCCCCGAGAGATCCTCGGGGATGCCGATCTCGGGCGCGGAGCTCGCGTAGCGCTCCGGGTCGAGCAGCGCCTCGCGCAGGTCGGACATGGTCTGGAACCGCTGGTCGCGGTCCTTGGCCAGCACCCGGTACATGATGGCGTCCATGAACTCGGGCAGCTCGGGGACCACGCTGCGCACCGACGGCGGCGGCATCGTGACGTGCTTGACGATGATCTCGCCATACCCCTCGCCTCCGAACGGCACCTTCCCGGTCAGCATCTCGAAGATGAGAACGCCGAGCGAGTAGATGTCGGCGCGGTAGTCGATCTCGGTCTTCCCCTCGCACTGCTCGGGGGACATGTAATAGGGCGTCCCCATCACCGACCCCGTACGGGTCTTGTGGGTCACCTTCTGGTCGTTCTGGGTCAGCTTGGCGAGGCCGAAGTCGAGCACCTTCACGAACTCGCGGTTTGCGCCGCGGTGGCAAAGGAAGATGTTCTCCGGCTTGAGGTCGCGGTGAATGATCCCTTGCTGGTGCGAGGCGTTCAGCGCGTCCGCGATCTGGGCGCCGATCGACATCGCCTGGTTGAGTGGAATCCGTTTTTCCCTCTTGAGGCGGTCGGACAGCGACTCGCCCTGGAGGTACTCCATCACGAAGTAGAACTCGCCGTCCGAGGTGTTCCCGAAGTCGGCGATGTCGACGATGTGCTCGTGGCCGATCTGGTTGACGGCCTTTGCCTCGGTGATGAAGCGCGACACCACGTCGGAGTTCTTCGAGAGCTCCGGGTGGATTGCCTTCATGGCAACCTTCTTGCCGATGACCGGGTGCTCCGCCAGATACACCACCCCCATGCCCCCCTCTCCGAGCTTGGCGGTGATCTTGTAGTTACCGATCGTATGCCCGATATCGATCATGCAGCCGGGGGCTAAGCCTCCAGTTTATAGCTGAACTGTATAGTGCCGCACGAATATAACGTACGAGAAGCCAAACGTTTCCCGACGATCAGCCGAAAAGAATCGATCGTCGCTGGACCAGCAAATCGGCGATCATTGTATCGATTCCCGAGCGGACCGCTTCCGCCACGCGGGCGGTCCCCGCATGGTCGCCGACAGCCGGCGGCGGGATGGGTGAGCCAATCTTGATCGTCCATTTGGTGGGTACCGGGAGCAGGCCGAGCGGGCCAAGCCATGGAAAAGTCGGAGTTATTGGGATGTAAGGCAGCCCCAGCGGCTCGGCAAGAGAGGTGATCTTCCCAATGACGGGGTGGATCTCCTCCGCGCCGACGATGGCGACGGGGAGCAGCGGGACCTGGGCCTCGGCGGCCAGCCGGACGAACCCACCCCGGCCGAACCGCGCCATCCGGTAGCGCTCCCGGTAGAGTTTTCCAACCCCCTTCAGGCCCTCGGGAAATACGGCGACCAGCTCGCCCGCGGCCAGCAATGGCAGAGCCGTTTCGCGCGACGCTCGGACGCCTCCGACCCGCGCCACGACGTTGGCCATCCAGCCGGCGCGGAAGGCGAAGTTGGCCACCAGCGGGCGGACGCGCCGATGGGCCGGGTGGTCGCGATGGATGCCGTGCAGCAAGAGCGCGCCGTCGTAGGGGATGCCGCCCGAGTGGTTGCCGACCAGCATGGCGGCGCCGGTCGCCGGCACGTTCTCGACGCCGAGGAGACGCACTCGGAAGTAGCGCGACCAGAGGAACTCGAGCAGCGGCGCCGTTCGCTCGGCGAACACCGGATCGAACCCGCCGCCCGGGAGCTCAGCGGCCCGCTGGGCGTTCGGGCCGTACGCCGCGCGCATCGCCTCGATGACCGCGGCGAGAGCGGAGCGGATCGTCCCGTCAGATCCGGCAGTCGGCACGGGTCCCCCCCAGCGATTCGATCACCGCGATGAAGTCGGCGGGCGGTTCGGCGCGCAGCTCGATCGGCGCGCCGGTCACCGGATGCGGAAACCCGAGCAGACCCGCGTGCAGCATGAGGCGCGGCGCCGGCAGGGGCTCCCGCCCGGCGCGCCAGAGCTCGCGGATGTAGACGGTCTCTCCGACCAGCGGATGGCCGCGCTCGGAGAGGTGGATGCGAATCTGGTGGGTTCGCCCGGTCTCGAGGCGCACGCGGCAGAGTGTAGCGGCGATCGCGCCGGCCGGCCCCCCCGGCGCCGTCGATTTCCCGGCCCGCGAACCCGCGCCCGATCGGTAGCGGCGCAATGGTTCTACGTAGGTGATGGCCAGCTGTCCCTGAGTCGGCGTGGCGGGTGGAGCCGCGGATCCCGTCGCCGCGATCGGCGACGAGCTGCGATTCGATCCGCGCGGCCGCCACCTCCCCTTCAGCCAGGGCCAGGTAGGCGCGGGCGGCGGTGTGGCGCTGGAAGACCTCGTGCAGCGCGCGCTCGGCGAGGCGGGTCTTGGCGAAGACGAGCAGGCCGGAGGTGTCCTTGTCGATCCGGTGAACGGTGTAAAGCGGCGTCACCGTGGCGCGCTTCCCGGCCCGCTTCCAGCTGGAGCGAATGAGATCGAGCGCGGTGCCGGTCTCCTTGCGCTCGTAGGGGACGCTGGTGATGCCGGACGGCTTTTCGATCACCACCAGGTGCCCGTCCTCGAAGGCGATCCGGAAGCCGGACGGCAGGGTGTTCGGTTTGGGCGCGTTGGGGCGCAGCTCGATCCGTTGACCGGCGGTCACGCGGGCGGCGGGATCGAGCGCGCGCTCCCCGTCGAGCGTGACCTTGCCGGTCGTGCAGAGCGCGCGCACGTCGCTCCAGCTCTCCCCGGCGAGGCGCCGCCGCAGCGCCGCCGCCAGCGTGACACCGTCGTCGGTGGCGTCGAGCTCGAAGGTCTGCGCGGGGCGTTTTTCAGCCACGGACGAGATCGAACACCTTCGCCAACGCCGCGTCGAGCGCGGCTCCGTCGGAGCCGCCCCCTTGCGCCATGTCCGGCCGGCCGCCCCCCTTGCCGCCGACGGCCTTGGCCACCTCGCCGACGATCTTGCCGGCGTGGTGCTTGCCGACCAGATCGGGCGACACCGTGGCCACGAGCGCGATCTTGTCCCCCTCGACGCCGGCGAGGACGATGACGGCCGAGCCGAGCTTGTCGCGCAGCTGATCGGCGACCTCGCGCAGCGCCTTCGGGTCGGCGACGTCGGCGCGGGTCGCCAGCACGCGCACGCCGGCGACGTCGCGCGCCTCGGAGAGGAGATCGCGGCCGCCGCCGGAGGCGAGCTTGCGGCGCAGCTTCTCGAGCTCCTTCTCGAGCGCGCGCTGGTCGGCCTGTAGCTTGGCGATGCGGGCGGCGACCTCGAACTCGCCGGCGCGAAGGAGCCGTCCCGACTCGAGCAGCTCCGTCTCCATCTTGCGGACGTAGCCGAAGGCGCCCGCGCCGGTGGCGGCCTCGATGCGGCGCACCCCCTGCGCGATGCCGGTCTCCTCGGT
Organism: uncultured Pseudomonadota bacterium; assembly: GCA_963725905.1. Lineage (GTDB taxonomy): Bacteria > Myxococcota_A > Polyangia > Fen-1088 > Fen-1088 > JADGRB01. The sequence continues at coordinate 111,647 of CAVSAG010000002.1, forward strand.
GATCTTGAAGAGGGCGATGTCGCCGGTGCGCGCGACGTGCGTGCCGCCGCAGAACTCCTTCGAATCGCCCATCGTGACGACGCGGACGGTGTCACCGTACTTCTCGCCGAAGAAGGCGATCGCGCCGGCCTGCCTGGCGTCGGCGATGGCGAGCACGGCGGTGTCGGTGGCGACGTTCTTGCGGACGCGCGCGTTCACCAGATCCTCGACCTTCCGCTTCTCCTCGTCGGTGAGCGGCGCCGTGTGCGAGAAGTCGAAGCGCAAGCGATCGGGCGCCACCAGCGAGCCCTTCTGCGTGACGTGGGTGCCGAGCACGTGGCGGAGCGCCCAGTGCAAGAGGTGCGTCGCGGAGTGGTTGCGGCGGATGTCGTCCCGCCGCTCGACGTCGACGGTGAGCTCGACGGTGTCGCCGACGCGCAACTCGCCCGATTCGACTTCGGCGAAGTGAACCCAGAGCGTCGAGACCGGCCGCTTGCAGTCGCGCACGGCGAGCTGGGCCTTGGGCGAGACGAGTGTCCCGGCATCACCGATCTGGCCGCCCTGTTCGCCGTAGAACGGCGTCTCCGCGACGATGACCGCGACATCCTTTGAAAATGGCCCGACGACATCGACCTCTTTGCCGTCCGCGAGCAACGCGACGACCTTCGACGAGGCCGAGGTCTTTTCGTAGCCGAGGAACTTGGTCGGGCCGACGCGGTCGGCGATCTGCTGGAACACCGCCGCCACCGCGACCTCGCCCGAGCCGTGGAAGTCGCTGCGCCGTCGCTGCTCGTCCATCGCCTTGGCGAACCCCGTCTCGTCGAGCGTGAAGCGGTGTTGCTCGGCGATCACGCGGGTCAGGTCGAGCGGAAAGCCGTAGGTGTCGTAGAGCATGAACGCCGTCGCGCCGGGGATCTCCTTGGTCGAGCCGATCGATCCGGCCGATCCACTTTGGGCGAATACCTTCTCGTCGAGCAGGCGCACGCCGCGCTCGAGCGTCTCGCGGAAGCGCGTCTCCTCCTCGCGCGTGATCTTGGCGATGAGGCTGGCCCGCTCGCCGAGCTCCGGGTAGACGCCGCTCATCGTCTTGACGACGTCGGCCGCCAGACCGTCGAGGAACGGCTCTTTGATGCCCAGCAGCCAGCCGTGATAGACGGCGCGCCGCATGATCCGCCGCAGCACGTACTCGCGGCCGGTCTTGTCGGGGAAGACACCGTCGGCGATCAGGAACGCCGCCGCGCGCGCGTGGTCGGCGATGGCGCGCAACGAGACGCTCTCCCCTTCGTAGTCGGTGGGGACGAACTTCTTCATCGACAGGTCAGCCACGCGGTCGATCAGCGGGCGCAGGAGATCTGTCTCGTAGTTGGACCGCACGCCCTGCAGCACCGCGCAGAGGCGCTCGAGGCCCATGCCGGTGTCGACCGACGGCTTGGGCAGCGGGCGGCGATCGCCGGGGGCCACCTGCTCGAACTGCATGAAGACCAGGTTCCAGATCTCGACCCAGCGGTCGCAGTCGCACGCCGGGCCCAGACAGTTTCCACCGGCCGCCTCGACGTGGCAGGGGATGTCGTTTCCCTGCAGGTAGTGGATCTCGCTGCAGGGACCGCAGGGGCCGGTTTCGCCCATCGCCCAGAAGTTGTCCTTGTCGCCGAGCGGGATGATGCGGTCGTCGCCGACGCCGGCGATCTTCTTCCAGAGCACCCGCGCCTCGGCGTCGGACTCGTGGACCGTGTAGATGAGCCGGTCCGGCTTGATGGCGAACGTCTTGGTCAGAAGCTCGTGCGCGAAGGCGATCGCGTCGGGCTTGAAGTAGTCGCCGAACGAGAAGTTCCCCAGCATCTCGAAGAAGGTGTGGTGGCGCGCGGTGCGGCCGACGTTGTCCAGATCGTTGTGCTTGCCGCCCGCGCGGACGCACTTCTGGGAGCTGGTGGCGCGCGAGAAGGTCGTCTTCGCCTTGCCGGTGAAGAAGTCCTTGAACTGGTTCATCCCGGCGTTGGTGAACAGCAGCGTCGGGTCGTTCAGTGGCACCAGCGAGGCGCTGGGTGTCTCCCGATGCTCGCGCTGGGCGAAGTAGTCGAGAAACGCGCGGCGGGCGTCGAGCGAGGAAGTCGGGACTGACGTTGGGGACATGGACGGAGGCGAAGACTAGGAGGGCGTTGCCGTAAAGGCAACGGTGAGCGAAGCGAACCAAGCCCGACGACGTGCCGCCCGATAGGCGGCCTAGTCGCCCGCGGCTTCGTCCTCAACACCGTCGCGCATTTCGCTCCCCCGGCGGCGGCGCGGCGGCTCGGCCGGCGGTTCGAACGCCACGCTCCCGGGGAGCTCGACGCGGGCGAGCGGTGCGGCCTCGTCGCCGAGGCGGGCCCGCGTCTCGTCCGTGACGCGTAGGAGCGTCCCGGTCGGCCGGCGTCGGTTTCCCGGCACGGCGACCAGCCTCTGGAACAGCAGACCCCGCAGTGCCGCCGCCAGGCGCGCGCGCGGCAGGCGCGCCCCCTCGTCGGTGGCCGCCCCGGTCAGCCGCTCGATTGCCTGCGCGGCGCTTCCGGCCGTCACGCCGGCCAGCACGAGTCGGCCGTTCTCGGCGGCCTCCACCGCCAGGCCGGCGACCTCCGGGTCGCCGATGTCGCTCACCACGAGGACGTCGACGTCCTGCCGGCCGACCGCCCGCAGCGCCGCCGCCGTCGACGGAATGTCGGTGCCGACCTCGCGCTGAACGACCACCCCCTCCCAGTCGCGCAGCAGGTACTCGACCGGCTCCTCGACGGTCAGCACCCGGCAGGTGCGCCGCTGGAGCAGGTCCTCGACCAGCGAGGCGAGGGTGGTCGTCTTGCCGTTTCCCGGGCCGCCGGCCACGACGGCCAGGCCCGCGCCAATCCGGTCAAAGGATCGGTCAGCGCGCGCGTCTCGTCCGGCAGCCCCAGCTTGTCGAACGCCGGGACCTCGGGCGGGATGAGCCGCAGGGAGAGGCTGACGCCGCCCCGGTGGTGAAAAATGTGGGCGCGCAGGCGGCCGCCGTTGCTGGTCGCCATGGCGACCACCACGTCGCCGGTCCGCTCGAGGGTCTCGCGCCGCCGGTCGTTGAGCAGCGACATCCCCAGGCTGTGCAGAAACTCGCGCGAGAGCGCCGGGAGGGGATGGGGGCCGACGCTCAGCCGCCGCAGCTCGCCGGCTATCCGCAAAACGGGCGCCATCCCTGGTTTGAGGTGCACGTCCGAGGCGCCCAGACGGCGCGCCTCGAGGAGCGCTCTGTCGAAGAAGGAGTCCATGTCGGCGGCCCTTGCGATCCCCAAGCTCTGTCAAGAGTACCAGCTCGTGAGGCCTGGAACCCATCGGGGGTTCCAGGTTAAGTTCAGCACAACGTGGCCAATCAACCCGCCGCCGCCGGGCAAGAGGTCCTGGTCGTCGACGCCGACGAGCAGGTCATCAAGGGGCTCGACCGGCTGCTGACCAAGGTCGGGTTGATCGTGACCGGCACCCACGACCCGGTGCGGGCGCGCGACCAGCTCTTGAACAAGTTCTACGCGGTCGCGGTGGTCGACGCCGACACGCCGACGCCGGGCGGGGGGATCGAGCTCCTGCAGTTCGCCCGCGACAAGTCGCCGCTGACCTCGGTGGTCATCATGACCGCCCGCAAGTCGTACGAGACGGCGGTCAAGGCGTTCCGGGCGGGAGCGGCCGACGTCGTTCTCAAGGAGCCGGACGTGGTCCCTTACCTGCGCGAGCGGGTGATCGAGGCGGCCGGCGACATCAAGGCGACGGCCGATCGCAACAGCCTGCTGGAAGAGGTGGCCGAGACGCACGAGGAGTTCCTGCGCAAGCTGCGCGAGGTCTCGCACGAGCTGCTCGACCTCGAGGATCGGCTCTCCGGCCGGAGGGACGACGACGCCGCGGCCTCGGCGACGGCCAGCGTCGTGGTGGTGGACGACGACCCCGAGGCGATCGCCAAGCTGGAGAAGGTACTGACGGCGGCCCACGGATGGCAGTTCCGGGCGGCGCTGAGCGGCGGCGAGGCGCTGGACGTCGTCACCCAGACGCGCCCGCAGATCGTCATCGTGAAGGAGGACCTGCCCGACCTTCCGGGGAGCATGGTGGTCACCACCGTCAAGGCGAGCGCGCCGGATGTCCTGACGATCCTGTACACGCCGCCCGGCAAGAGCGGGCGTGCCGGCGAGGTCAAGCTGATCGACGCCGGTCGGGCGATGAGCCTGCTCAGCAGCTACTCTGACCCGGGTCAGCTGGTGGCGCCGCTCACCGAGATCCGCGAGGCGCTCAAGCAGAAGTCACACGAGCGCCGCTACCTGCAGGCGTTCCGCCAGAAGCACTTCGAGTTCCTGCAGCGCTACAACGGTCTCAAGGTCAGGCTCAAGGAGGAGCTCGACCGACGCAAGAAGAACCGGTGAAAAACCGGTGAAGAAGCGCTAGGTCTCCAGCGCGCAGATCCCGGGCAAATTGCGATAGAGCTGCCGGCCGTCGAGGCCGTAGCCGACCACGAAGGCATCGGGCGCCGGGAAGCCGAAGAAGTCGAGCGGGGCGCTCGGGTCTTGGTACGACGGCTTGGCCAGGAGCGCGCAGACGTGGACGCTGCTCGGTCCCCGCGCGCGGAGGAGATCGAGCAGGTAGCGGAGGGTCAGGCCGGTGTCGACGATGTCCTCGACCAGCAGCACGTGGCGGCCAGCAATCGGCGCCTGCAGGTCGCTGGTGATCTGGACGACGCCCGACGAGACGGTGGCGTCGCCGTAGCTGCGGACCCCGAGGAAGTCGCAGGTCAGGTCGCGCGGGATGGCGCGGACCAGGTCGGCCATGAAGACGAAGGCCCCCCGCAGCACCCCGACCACGGTCAGCGGCCCTGGTGGCAGGCGGGCGTCAATCTCCGCCCCCAGCTCGGCGACCCGCCTGGCGATCTGGGCGGCGGAGATGAGCTCCCTCGGCGGTGATGTCGGCACGCCCCCCACGGTGCCCGACCGCGGGCCCCCTTGTAAACGGTCAAGGTCAACCCGGGGCCGAACCCATCCGATGGGGCATGCGATGGGATATCCCTTGGAACCTGGCACCTCCCGGCGTTGTCCCTAAGACTGACGAGGGGGCTCCCGAGATGACGAGACGACTCTGGGTTCTGCCGCTGGCGCTGCTCGGCGCCTGCGCCGGGAAGGCGAAGAACGACGTCACCGTGGTGCCGCCGGGGGCGCAGGTCGAGCAGATCGAGATGGATCCTATCAAGATCGCCGCCGTGAAGGGGCCGGACGGGACGCACCTCGAGACCTACGATGTCACCGAGCTGTTCGAGCGGGCGGGGGCGGCGTTGTCGGCCAAGCGGCCAGCCGACGCCGCGCGCGACTACGACCAGCTGCTGAAGGAATTCCCCGACACCCGCTTCACGAAGGCCGCGCTTTACAACGCCGGTCTGGCGTACGAGGCGGTCAAGGACTGGCAGACGGCGATCGCGCGCTTCAGCAAGCTGGCCAACGAGCACGCCGACAGCTCCGACGCCAAGGACGCGCTCTTCCAGATCGGGGCCTGCTACGCCGAGCTCGCCAACTGGCCGACCTCGGCGACGACCTTCGCCCAGATCCTCGAGCGGAAGGACCTGAACGCGGACGACAAGATCGAGGCGATGGGCCGGCGCGGCTACGCGCAATTCCAGCTCAAGGACCTCGACACCGCCGAGCGGACCTTCCAGTCGGCGGTCTACTACTTCAACAGCATCGCCAGCGAGGAACGGCTGGAGACCGACTTCTACATGGGCCTCGTCCGCTACCAGCTGGGGGAGATCACGCACGAGCGCTTCCGGGCGATTCAGCTGCGGCTGCCCGAGAAGGCGTCGATCGAGACCGTCGACAAGAAGGCTCTCGGGGTGCTGAACGACAAGGCCAAGCTGCTGCTCGCGGCCCAGCGCCAGTACATCGAGACGATCAAGCTCGGCAACCCGCAGTGGGCGTCGGCGGCCGGCTACCAGATCGGGTCGCTCTACGAGGAGCTCTACGACGCGTTCGTTCACGCGCCCATCCCCGACGAGCTGCAGGGGGAGACCAACCGCGAGAAACGCGACGTCTACTACGAGGAGCTGCGCAAGGAGATCCGGATCCTGCTCGAGAAGTCGATCCGCACGCACGAGCAGAACCTCCTGATGCTGGAGCGGCTCGGGGTGCAGAACGAATGGCGCGACAAGTCCAAGCTCGCCTTCGCCAAGCTGCAGAAGATGCTCGATCCGACCTACAAGCTGGAGTTCGCCGACCCGGCGTCGGCCGGCAGCGACGACGCCCGCGCCGCCGCCCCCGCCCGCGCCGACCCCGCCGACGGGGCGCGGCGGCGCGCCCGAGCAGGGGCCCTCGGTTCGCGACCCCAAGGACCAGGCTGCGCCGGTCACGGGGCCAGAGCGCCAGATTCTCTAGGGAAACTGGCAGACCGACGCGACGAGTCAGCCGGCGCCTGGCAAGAAGCTCGCCAGCCGGCTCATTGTCGCTTGACAGCGTGGCGTGATCGAACTATACGTTCGCGCTCTGCGCGCCGGCCTGGGATAGCTATGTCGATGCGTGAACAAAGTCAAACTCATCAGAATCACACGACAATGGACAGGGACAGATTCCGGCGCTGGCGTAGCTCAATGGTAGAGCAGCTGATTTGTAATCAGCAGGTTGCGGGTTCGAGTCCCATCGCCAGCTCCGCTGAAGCTTCGGACGGGTTCCCGAGTGGCCAAAGGGAACAGACTGTAAATCTGTCGTCTCTGACTTCGAAGGTTCGAATCCTTCCCCGTCCACCCCGAGACAGTCGAAACAGCAGAGATCGAAAGCGTTGGATGGAGACGGCGAATCGGACACACGCGGGAGTAGCTCAGTTGGTAGAGCTCCAGCCTTCCAAGCTGGTTGTCGCGGGTTCGAGACCCGTCTCCCGCTCCGCCCACGTAGCTCAGTTGGCAGAGCACGTCCTTGGTAAGGACGAGGTCACCCGTTCAATCCGGGTCGTGGGCTCAGGGCAAGGTTAAGAAAAAGGACGACAGCGATGGCCAAGGAAAAATTCATCCGGAACAAGCCGCACCTGAACATCGGGACGATCGGGCACGTCGACCACGGGAAGACGACGCTGACGGCCGCGATCACGAAGGTGCTGACGAAGAAGGGCTTCGCGAAGTTCCTGGCGTACGACCAGATCGACAAGGCGCCCGAGGAGCGGGAGCGCGGCATCACGATCGCGATCGCGCACGTGGAGTACGAGACGGACAAGCGGCACTACGCGCACGTCGACTGCCCCGGGCACGCGGACTACATCAAGAACATGATCACGGGCGCGGCGCAGATGGACGGGGCGATCCTGGTGGTGTCGGCGCCTGACGGCCCGATGCCGCAGACGCGCGAGCACATCCTGCTGGGCCGTCAGGTCGGGATCCCGGCGATCGTCGTGTACCTGAACAAGGTGGACATGATCGCCAAGGAGGACGCGGAGCTGCTCGACCTGGTCGAGATGGAGCTGCGCGAGCTTCTGTCGAAGTACCAGTACCCGGGCGACGACACGCCGATCGTGCGCGGGCAGCGCGCTGAAGGCGCTGGAGGGTGACGCCGGGGAGCTGGGCGAGCCGTCGGTGCTGAAGCTGCTGGACGCCTGCGACTCGTTCATCAAGGAGCCGAAGCGGGAGATCGACAAGCCGTTCCTGATGCCGGTGGAGGACGTGTTCACGATCTCGGGCCGCGGCACGGTGGTGACGGGGCGCGTGGAGCGCGGGATCGTGAAGGTCGGCGAGGAGATCGAGATCGTCGGGTTCAAGGACACCGTGAAGACGGTGGTGACGGGCGTGGAGATGTTCCGGAAGCTGCTCGACGAGGGTCGCGCGGGCGACAACATCGGGGCGCTGCTTGCGCGGGACGAAGCGCGAGGAGATCGAGCGCGGGCAGGTGCTGGCGAAGCCGGGGAGCATCACGCCGCACAAGAACTTCATGGGCGAGGTCTACATCCTCAAGAAGGAAGAGGGCGGGCGGCACACGCCGTTCTTCAAGGGCTACCGCCCGCAGTTCTACTTCCGGACGACGGACGTGACCGGCCTGGTGACGCTGCCCGAGGGCGCGGAGATGGTGATGCCCGGGCGACAACGTGAGCCCTGAAGATCGAGCTCATCACGCCGATCGCCTGCGAGGAAGGTCTGCGCTTCGCGATTCGCGAGGGCGGCAAGACCGTCGGCGCCGGCGTCGTCACCAAGATCCTTCCCGACGACGTTAGCGAAGCCAAGTAAGGAAGCCAGAAACCGCGAGAAGGACCATGGCAGCCCAACGCGTCATCATCACCCTCGAATGCACTGACTGTCGGGAGCGCAATTACTCCACGACGAAGAACAAGCGCGCCAACGCCGAGAAGCTGGAGCTGTCCAAGTTCTGCTCGCGTTGCCGCAAACACACCAACCACAAAGAAACCAAGTAGAGGTAACGCAAGTAACGGCAGGACCTTCTAGGGCAGTAGCTCTAATGGTAGAGCAGCGGTCTCCAAATCCGCGGGTTGGGGGTTCGAGTCCCTCCTGCCCTGCCGCCAGCCAAAGCCCAGACCAGACAACGAGACGATCAGATCATCATGGGACCCAACAAATTCGTACATCTGACCTTCGCGCTCGGCGCCCTTCTGGCGGCGTTCGTGCTGTCGCGCGCGATGGACTGGGCCTGGAGCTACTTCGCCAAGCCCAACGACCTGGTCGTCAACGGCTTCGCCATTCTGGTCGCTGGCGCCGCCGCGGTCGTGACCTACCGCAACGAAAAGGTCTACGCGTCAGGTCGTCGACATCACCCGCGAGCTGGAGAAGGTCACCTGGCCCACCCGAAAGGAAACGTCGGCAGCGACCATCGTCGTCATCGTGACGGTGGTGATCGCGGCCCTCATCTTGAGCAGCTTCGATGCACTCTGGTCATTCTTCACAAACTGGTTCCTCCGCTAATCGAGTCGAGGGCTCCCTCATGCCGATGAAGTGGTACGTCGTACACACCTATTCGGGCCACGAGAACAAGGCCAAGCTCTCGCTGCTCGATCGCGTCCGCCAGGCGGCGCTGACTGCAGAAGTTCGGGGACATCCTCATCCCGACCGACACCGTCGTCGAGCTGGTGAAGGGACAGAAGCGCTCGACCACGCGCAAGTTCTTCCCCGGCTACATGTTCGTCCAGATGGATCTCGACCAGGAGACGTTCCACCTGGTCAAGAACACCCCGAAGATCACCGGGTTCCTGGGCGGCACCAACCCGCAGCCCGTCAAGGAGACGGAGATCCAGAACATCAACGTCGCCATGACCGAGGGCGCCACCCGCCCCAAGCCGCGCGTCTCGTTCGAGATGAACGAGACGGTGCGCGTGATCGACGGCCCGTTCGCCAACTTCACGGGCACGGTCGTCGAGGTGAAGGCCGAGAAGCAGAAGATCCGCGTCAACGTCTCCATCTTCGGCCGCGCCACGCCGGTCGAGCTGGACTTCGCTCAAGTCGAAAAGTCGTAAGGGGCCCGCTCAATGAAGAAGGTATCCGGTTTCATCAAGCTCCAGGTTCCCGCCGGGAAAGCCAACCCGTCGCCGCCCATCGGGCCGGCGCTGGGTCAGCACGGCGTCAACATCATGGAGTTCTGCAAGCAGTTCAACGCCCGCACGCAGGCGCAGGCGAAGGACGACGTCACCATCCCGGTGGAGATAACGGTCTATTCTGACCGGTCGTTCACCTTCATCACCAAGACGCCGCCGGCGCCGATCCTGATCAAGAAGGCGGCGGGGCTGGCGACGCAGAAGAAGCCGGGCTCGGGCTCCAAGGAGCCGAACAAGGTCAAGGTTGGCAAGATCTCCGCAAAGCAGCTGCGGGACATCGCCACCATGAAGATGCCGGACCTCAACACCACCGACGTCGAATCGGCGATGCGCACCATCGCCGGCACGGCGCGATCCATGGGTATCGAGGTGGAAGGCCGATAAGGCCGCCAGTAGGTCCCGAGGAAACAAGAAATGCCCAAGCACGGAAAGAAGTTCAGAAACGCCGCGGCCAAGGTCGAGCGGGGGAAGCGCTACCCGATCGACGAGGCCTGCAAGCTCCTGCCCGATACGAAGGTCGCCAAGTTCGACGAGAGCGTCGACATCGCCGTCCGCCTGGGCGTCGATCCCAAGCACGCCGACCAGATGGTCCGCGGCGCGGTCGTGCTGCCGCACGGCACCGGCAAGAGCCTGCGCGTCGTCGTCGATCGCCAAGGGCGACAAGGCGAACGAGGCCAGGGCCGCCGGCGCCGACGCCGTGGGCGCCGAGGACCTGGTCGAGAAGATCCAGAAGGAGAACTGGACCGACTTCGACTCGATGGTCGCCACGCCGGACGTGATGGGTCTGGTCGGCCGCCTCGGCCGCGTGCTCGGTCCCAAGGGCCTGATGCCGAACCCCAAGGTCGGGACGGTTACCAATGATGTGGCCAAGGCGGTCCGCGAGCTCAAGGCCGGCCGCGTCGAGTTCCGCGTCGAGAAGGCGGGCGTCGTCCAGGCCCGCATCGGCAAGGCGTCGTTCGGCGGCGAGAAGCTGCGCGACAACGCCCGCGCCATGATCGACACCCTGCTGCGCCTCAAGCCGGCGACGGCCAAGGGGACCTACATGAGGTCGGTGACGATCTCCACCACGATGGGGCCGGGGATCAGGATCGACCACCTGCCGCTGGTCGCCGAGTTCGAGACCAAGTAAGTAGAAAATCGAGCAAGGACCATGGAAAAAGCCGTCAAAGAAGAGAACATCAGCGCGCTCAAGGCGTCGCTGGCCAAGGCGACCAGCCTGGTGCTGGCCGACTTCCGCGGTATCACGGTCAAGAGCGACACCGCCCTGCGCCGCGAGTTCCGCGGCAACGGCTGCCACTACCAGGTCGTGAAGAACACCCTCCTGGGGATCGCGGTCAAGGGGACGCCGATGGAGGGGGTCGAGAAGCTGTTCGTCGGCCCCACCGCCATCGCCTACTCGTTCGAGGACCCCGCCGCGCCGGCCAAGGTGGCCACCAAGGTCGCCAAGGCCGAGGAGAAGTTCGTCATCAAGGGGGGCTACGTCGACGGCAAGGCGCTGGACGTCAAGGGCGTCCAGGCGCTGTCGCAGCTGCCCGGGCAAGGACGAGCTCCGGGCGACTTTCCTTGCAACTTTGCTGGCCGTGCCTCAAAACTTCCTCCGGCTCACCACCGCCGCCCAGCAGAACTTTGCCCTTCTGCTGGCTGCGCGGGAGCGCGCCCTGGCCGAAGAGGGCCCGAAGTAACCCGGCCGAAACCAGAAACTGGGCTGCGGCATCCTTGTATTTTTTGAACGACCGACATAACTCACCCCGAAGGAGCGATTGAAATGGCCGACGTGACGAAGGAGCAGGTTGTTAGTTTTCTTTCCCAGATGTCCGTGCTCGATCTGGCGGCGCTGACGAAGGAGCTCGAGGACAAGTGGGGCGTCAAGGCGGCTCCCGTCGCCGTGGCGGCGGCTCCGGCGGCTGGCCGGCGCGGCGGCTCCGGCCGCCGAGCAGACCGAGTTCACGGTCGTCCTCACGGATGCGGGCGCCAACAAGATCGGCGTCATCAAGGCGGTCCGCGAGGTCACCAACCTCGGCCTCAAGGAGGCCAAGGACCTGGTGGACGGCGCGCCGAAGACCGTCAAGGAAGGCGTGTCGAAGGCCGACGCCGAGACGATCAAGAAGAAGCTGACCGAGGCGGGCGCGAAGGTCGACGTCAAGTAAGACGACACCGCGAACAACTCGGACGGACCTTTTCAAACGTACAAAAATCCGAAAATTTGAGGTCGGACGTTCCCCGTCTTTGACGGCAAGGGGGACGTTCGACCGTCGGCCGTTGGCGAAATTCGCAGGAATCGAAGGAGTATAGATGGCGTCTCCGGTGATCCAGAACAACTTCAGGGCGCGGAAGACCTTCGCGAAGATCGCGAAGATCATCGACATCCCGAACCTGATCGACATCCAGAAACAGAGCTACGAGAAGTTCCTTCAGAAGGACATCGCCCTCGACAAGCGCGAGGACCTGGGCCTTCAGGGGGTCTTCAAGAGCGTGTTTCCGATCAAGGACTTCTCGGAGACGTCGTCGCTGGAGTTCGTCTCGTACACGCTCGATAAGCCGAAGTACGACGTGGACGAGTGCCGCCAGCGCGGGATGACCTTCGCGGCGCCGATCAAGGTCATCGTCCGGCTGGTCGTCTGGGACACCAACGAGGAGACCGGGTCGCAGTCGATCCGTGACGTCAAGGAGCAGGAGGTCTTCTTCGGGGAGATCCCGCTCATGACCGACAACGGGACCTTCATCATCAACGGCACCGAGCGGGTCGTCGTCTCCCAGCTGCACCGCAGCCCCGGCGTCTTCTACGATCACGACAAGGGGAAGACGCACTCGTCGGGCAAGCTGCTCTACAGCGCCCGCATCATCCCCTACCGCGGGTCGTGGCTCGACTTCGAGTTCGATCCCAAGGACCTGCTCTACGTCCGCATCGACCGCCGCCGCAAGCTGCACGCGACGGTGCTACTGCGCGCGCTCGGCTACTCGACCGAGGAGCTGCTCAACTACTACTACGACACCGAGACGATCTACCTCGAGCCGAACAAGAAGTACGCGAAGTCGGTCGAGTACGATCTGCTCCCCGGCCAGCGCGCCAGCCGCGACATCCGCCACCCGGACACCCGCGAGATCCTGGTCAAGAAGAACCGCAAGTTCACCAAGCTGGCGATCAAGAAGCTGAAGGACTCGAACGTCGAGCGGCTGGCCGTCGAGGTCACCGATCTGGTCGGCAAGGTCGCCGCCAGCGACGTCATCGACGAGGCGACGGGCGAGGTGGTCCTGCAGTGCAACGAGGAGCTCACCGAGTCCAAGCTCGACGAGCTGCGCGAGCACGGGATCAGCGAGACCAAGGTCCTCTTCATCGACAACCTGAACGTCGGGTCGTACCTGCGCGACACGCTCATCGCCGACAAGCTGCAGACGTCGGACGAGGCGATCATGGAGATCTACCGGCGCCTCCGCCCGGGTGATCCGCCCACGCTCGAGACCGCGCAGAACCTGTTCAACAACCTGTTCTTCAATCCAGAGCGCTACGACCTCTCCAAGGTCGGCCGCCTCAAGCTGAACTACAAGTTCAAGCTGGACGAGTCGCTCGACAACACGGTCCTCACCAAGCGCGACATCCTGGAGACGATCCGCTACCTCATCGATCTCAAGAACGGCAAGGGGTCGATCGACGATATCGATCACCTCGGTAACCGCCGCGTTCGCGCGGTCGGCGAGCTGATGGAGAACCAGTACCGCATCGGTCTGGTCCGCATGGAGCGCGCCATCAAGGAGCGCATGAGCATGTCTCAGGAGATCGAGACGCTCATGCCGCACGACCTCATCAACGCCAAGCCGGTCTCGGCGGTGGTGAAGGAGTACTTCGGGTCCTCGCAGCTGTCGCAGTTCATGGACCAGACGAACCCGCTCTCCGAAGTGACGCACAAGCGGCGGCTCTCGGCCCTCGGGCCGGGCGGTCTCACCCGCGAGCGCGCCGGCTTCGAGGTGCGCGACGTCCACGGCACGCACTACGGCCGTATCTGCCCGATCGAGACGCCGGAAGGTCCGAACATCGGCCTCATCGCCTCGCTGTCGACCTACGCGCGCGTCAACGAGTTCGGCTTCATCGAGACGCCGTACCGCAAGGTCGACGGCGGCAGCGTGACCGACAAGGTCGAGTTCTACTCGGCGCTGCAGGAGGAGGGGCACTACATCGCCCAGTCCAACACCTCCGTCGACAAGAAGGGGAAGTTCACCGAGGACTTCATCTCCTGCCGCCACAACACGGAGTTCGTGATGGCCAAGCCGGAGGAGGTCACGTTGATGGACGTGTCGCCGAACCAGCTGGTCTCGGTGGCCGCCTCGCTGATCCCGTTCCTCGAGAACGACGACGCCAACCGCGCGCTCATGGGTTCGAACATGCAGCGCCAGGCGGTGCCGCTCATCCGCACCCGCTCGCCGCTGGTCGGAACCGGCATCGAGGGGATCGTGGCGCGCGACTCGGGCGTCACCATGGTCGCCAAGCGCGACGGCGTCGTCGACTCGGTCGACGCCACCCGCATCGTGGTGCGCCCGACGCAGGAGAGCGAGACCGATCCGTTGTCGGCCAAGCCCGACATCTACAACCTGACCAAGTTCCAGCGCTCGAACCAGAACACCTGCATCAACCAGAAGCCCATCATCGAGCGCGGCGACCACGTCAAGATGGGCGACGTCCTGGCCGACGGTCCGGCCACCGAACGCGGTGAGCTGGCGCTCGGCGAGAACATCCTCGTCGCCTTCATGCCCTGGGGTGGCTACAACTTCGAGGACTCGATCCTCGTCTCCGAGCGGCTGACGCGCAACGACCATTTCACCTCGATCCACATCGAGGAGTTCGAGTGCGTCGCGCGCGACACCAAGCTCGGCAAGGAAGAGATCACCTGCGACATCCCGAACGTCGGCGAGGAGGCCCTCAAGGACCTCGACGAGTCGGGGATCGTGCGCATCGGCGCCGAGGTGAAGCCGCAGGACATCCTGGTCGGCAAGATCACCCCCAAGGGCGAGACACAGCTGTCACCCGAAGAGAAGCTGCTCCGCGCGATCTTCGGCGAGAAGGCCGGCGACGTGCGCGACAGCTCGCTGCGCGTCCCCCCGGGCGTGCAGGGGATCGTCATCAGCGCCAAGGTCTTCTCGCGCAAGGGCACCGAGAAGGACGAGCGCGCCAAGGACATCGAGGACGCCGAGAAGGAGAAGCTTCTCGCCGACCAGCGCGACGAGGTGAAGATCGTCTCCGAGTCGTACTACGCCAAGATGCGCAAGCTGCTGGTCGGCAAGACCACGGCGGTGCGGCTGGTCGACGACAAGGGGAAGGTCCTCTGCGCCAAGGGGCAGAAGATCGAGAACGCCACGCTCGACGAGATTCCGGCCCGCTACTGGTCGGAGCTGCAGGTCGAGGAGGCGGGCAAGGCCGAGCGAGAAGCTGGAGCAGCTGGCCGCACGCCTGGCCGAGGACGTGGCGGCGATCGAGGCGCTCTACCGCGACAAGATCTCCAAGCTCACCAAGGGCGACGAGCTCCCGCCGGGCGTCATCAAGATGGTCAAGGTCTACGTGGCCATCAAGCGCAAGCTGTCGGTCGGCGACAAGATGGCCGGCCGCCACGGCAACAAGGGCGTCGTCTCGCGGGTGCTGCCGGAGGAGGACATGCCGTTCCTCGCCGACGGGACGCCGGTCGACATCGTCCTCAACCCGCTGGGCGTGCCCTCGCGTATGAACGTCGGACAGATTCTAGAGACCCACCTCGGCGGCGCCGCGCTCTACCTGGGCAAGCAGATCGACGAGATGATTCAGGATCAGTGGACGGGCGACGCGCTCCGCACGAAGCTGAAGAAGGTCTTCACCGACCCGCACCACGTCGAGATGCTGGATACCCTCGACGACAAGGGGCTGCTCCGCTTCGCGCAGACGGTCCGCGAGGGCGTCCACCTGGCGACGCCGGTCTTCGACGGCGCCAAGGAGGTCGACATCAAGGCGCTGCTGGCCCACGCCAGCCTCGCCTCCAACGGTCAGGCGACGCTGTTCGACGGCAAGACCGGCGACGCGTTCGACCACGACGTCACCGTGGGCGTCATGTACATGCTGAAGCTGCACCACCTGGTCGACGACAAGATCCACGCCCGGTCGATCGGGCCGTACTCGCTCGTCACCCAGCAGCCGCTGGGCGGCAAGGCGCAGTTCGGCGGGCAGCGGCTCGGGGAGATGGAGGTCTGGGCGATGGAGGCGTACGGCGCGGCCTACGGTCTGCAGGAGTTCCTGACCGTGAAGTCCGACGACGTCATCGGCCGCACGCGCATGTACGAGGCAATCGTCAAGGGCGAGCACGTGCTCGAGTCCGGTCTGCCGGAGTCGTTCAACGTGCTCCTCAAGGAGCTGCAGTCGCTCTGTCTCAACGTCGAGCTCATCGAGGATCCGAACGCCCCGCGCAAGCAGGAGTCGACCCTCGAGCTGATGGCGCGCGAGGTCGCCGCCAAGGCGAGCGCGGCAGCGGCCGCACCTCCGCCGGCGGCCAGCGCCAGCGAGCTGGGCGGCGAGTAGCAGCGCCGCCGAGCTCGGCGGCGAATAAGCAAAGTTTTAAAAAGTTCACCCAACGGTCCGCACCAACACAGAGGCAAGATGAAAGACATCTTCAATTTCTTCGAGAAGCCGAAGGATCCGCTTTCGTTCTCGGCCATCCGCATCTCGCTCGCGTCGCCGGAGAAGATCCGGGAGTGGTCGCATGGCGAGGTGAAGAAGCCCGAGACGATCAACTACCGGACGTTCAAGCCGGAGCGGGACGGCCTCTTCTGCGCGAAGATCTTTGGCCCAGTGAAGGACTACGAGTGCAACTGCGGCAAGTACAAGCGCATGAAGCACCGCGGGATCGTGTGCGAGAAGTGCGGCGTCGAGGTGATCCAGTCGAAGGTGCGCCGTGAGCGCCTCGGCCACATCAACCTGGCCACGCCGGTCGCGCACATCTGGTTCCTGAAGTCGCTGCCGTCGCGCATCGGCAACCTGCTCGACATCACGCTCAAGGACCTGGAGAAGATCCTCTACTGCGAGTCGTACGTCGTCACCGACCCGAAGGAGACGGGACTCGTCCGCGGGGAGCTCCTCACCGAGGAGCGCTACATGAAGGCCGTCGAGGAGTTCGGCGAGGAGGCCTTCGCCGCCGGCATGGGCGCCGAGGCCATTCGCGACCTGCTCAAGTACATCGACATCCACACGCTCAGCGAGCAGCTGCGCGGCGAGATGAAGGAAGCGACCAGCGAGGCCAAGCGCAAGAAGCTGTCGAAGCGCCTCAAGGTCGTCGACGCGTTTCGTGAGTCGGGCAACAAGCCCGAGTGGATGATGCTCGACGTGATCCCGGTGATCCCGCCGGATCTCCGTCCGCTCGTCCCGCTCGACGGTGGCCGCTTCGCGACCTCCGATCTCAACGACCTCTACCGCCGCGTGATCAACCGGAACAACCGGCTCAAGCGGCTCCAGGAGCTCAATGCTCCCGAGATCATCATCCGCAACGAGAAGCGGATGCTGCAGGAGGCGGTCGACGCCCTGTTCGACAACGGGCGCCGCGGCAAGACCATCACCGGCCCCAACAAGCGACCACTGAAGTCGCTCAGCGACATGCTGAAGGGCAAGCAGGGACGTTTTCGTCAAAACCTCCTCGGCAAGCGCGTCGACTACTCGGGCCGTTCGGTCATCGTCGTGGGTCCCGAGCTCAAGCTGCACCAGTGCGGCCTGCCCAAGAAGATGGCGCTCGAGCTGTTCAAGCCGTTCATCTACAACAAGCTCGAGGAGCGCGGCCTCGTCACCACCATCAAGAGCGCCAAGAAGCTGGTGGAGAAGGAGCGTCCCGAGGTTTGGGACATCCTCGAAGAGGTCATCAAGGAGCACCCGATCCTCCTCAACCGTGCGCCGACGCTGCACCGGCTCGGCATCCAGGCCTTCGAGCCGCTCTTGATCGAGGGCAAGGCGATCCAGCTGCACCCGCTGGTCTGCGCGGCGTTCAACGCCGACTTCGACGGCGATCAGATGGCGGTTCACGTGCCGCTGTCGCTGGAGGCGCAGATGGAGGCGCGCGTGCTCATGATGAGCACGAACAACATCCTCTCGCCCGCCAACGGACGCCCGATCATCCTGCCGTCGCAGGACATCGTGCTCGGGCTCTACTACATGACGCGCGAGCGGACCTTCGCCAAAGGCGAGTACCCGCACGGCAAGCCGGACGACCACAAGAAGTCCGACAAGGGCGACGTCAAGGCGGAGAAGATCCCCGCCAACAAGATGCAGGGCGTCTTCTCCTCGCCGGAGGAGGTGCGCCTGGCGTACGACCACGGCGAGCTCGACCTGCAGGCGTCGATCCGCGTTCGCTTCGACGGCGAGATCATGGCCAGCACCACCGGCCGCGTGCTGCTCTACGAAATCGTCCCCAAGCAGCTGCCGTTCAAGATCGTCAACCGAGTGATGGGCAAGAAGCAGCTCGGCGACCTCATCGACAGCTGCTACCGCGCCTGCGGCCAGAAGGAGACCGTTCTCCTGGCCGACAAGCTGCGGTCGCTCGGCTACGCCCACTCGACCAAGGCGGGCGTCTCGATCTGCGTCGACGACCTGCAGATTCCGGCGCGGAAGACCGAGCTCCTCGAGACTGCGCAGAAGGACGTGCAGGAGATCGAGGAGCAGTACACCGAAGGTCTCATCACCGACGGCGAGCGCTACAACAAGGTGGTCGACATCTGGGCGCAGGTCTCGGAGCTGATCGCCGAAGAAATGATGAGCGAGATCGGCACCGAGGAGCTGACCAACGAGGAGACCGGCGAGAAGCGGCGCAGCCCGTCCTTCAACCCGATCTACATCATGGCCGACTCGGGCGCGCGTGGCTCGGCTCAGCAGATCCGGCAGCTGGCCGGGATGCGCGGCCTCATGGCCAAGCCCTCGGGCGAGATCATCGAGACGCCGATCACCACCAACTTCCGCGAGGGGTTGTCGGTGCTCCAGTACTTCATCTCGACCCACGGCGCCCGCAAGGGTCTGGCGGACACCGCGCTCAAGACGGCCAACTCCGGGTACCTCACCCGGCGGCTCGTCGACGTGGCGCAGGACTGCATCATCGCCGAGTACGACTGCGGCACCATCGACGGAATCGAGCTCGGCGCGCTGGTCGAGGGCGGCGAGATCATCGAGAAGCTGGGTGACCGCATCCTGGGCCGCGTGGCGGTCGACGACATCTTCGACCCGTACACGGGCGAGGTTCTCGTCGCCTCGGGCGACGAGATCACCGAGGAGAAGGTCAAGGTCATCGAGGACGCGGGCATCGATCACGTCAAGATCCGTTCGGTGCTCACCTGCGAGACCCGGCGCGGCATCTGCGTGCTCTGCTACGGCCGCGACCTGGCCCGCGGGCACATGGTCAACATCGGCGAGGCGGTCGGCGTCATCGCCGCCCAGTCGATCGGCGAGCCCGGCACCCAGCTGACGATGCGGACGTTCCACATCGGCGGCGTCGGCCAGGTCCGCACGGAGCAGTCACAGCTGGAGGCGCGCTACGACGGCGTCGTCAAGCTGGAGAACACCGACGTGGTCAAGCGCGAGAAGGAATGGATCGTGATGAACCGCCACGGCGAGATCGTCGTTCAGGACGAGACCGGCCGCGAGCGCGAGCGTTACGGCCTGACCTACGGCGCGCGGCTGCACTTCGGCGACGGCCAGGCGGTCAAGGCGGGGTCGCTCCTCTCGGAGTGGGATCCCTTCTCGGTGCCGATTCTCACCGAGGTCACCGGCGTCGTGAAGTTCGGCGACGTCATCGAGGGCGTGACGATGACCGAGCAGCTCGACGAGGTCACGGGCCTGTCGCGCAAGAGCATCACGGAGTCGAAGGACGCCGAGCTGCGCCCGCGAATCTCGCTCAAGGACGCGCACGGCAAGACGCTCAAGATCCCGAGCGGCGAGAACGACGCCCGGTACTTCCTGCCGGTCGGCTCGACCATCGCGGTGAACGAAGGCGACGCCATCCAGGCCGGCGACGTCATCGCGCGTATCCCGCGCGAGACGACGAAGACCAAGGACATCACCGGCGGTCTGCCGCGTGTCGCCGAGCTGTTCGAGTCGCGCAAGCCGAAGGAGCACGCGGTCATCGCCGAGATCGACGGCGTGGTCAGCTTCGGCAAGGACACCAAGGGCAAGCGTAAGGTCCTCATCACCCCCGAGCGGGGCGACGCCAAGGAGTACCTCATCTCCAAGGGCAAGCACCTGGCCGTGCGTGAAGGCGACAAGATCCGCGCTGGCGAGCCGCTCATGGACGGCGCCGCCAACCCGCACGACATCCTCAAGGTGCTCGGCGAGAAGGCGCTGGCCAAGTACCTGGTCGACGAGGTCCAGGAGGTCTACCGACTCCAGGGCGTCAAGATCAACGACAAGCACATCGAGACCATCGTACGGCAGATGCTCCGCCGCATCCGGGTCCAGGACGTCGGCGACACCGGCTTCCTCGTCGACGAGCACGTCGAGAAGTACCTGTTCGAGGAGGAGAACGAGCGGGTGATCACCAAGGGGCAGAAGCCCGCCCAGGGCGAGCCCTTGCTGCTCGGCATCACCAAGGCGTCGCTCTCCACCGAGAGCTTCATCTCGGCCTCGTCGTTCCAGGAGACCACCAAGGTGCTCACCGAAGCCGCTGTCTGCGGCAAGGTCGACTACCTGCGCGGCCTCAAGGAGAACGTCATCATGGGCCGCCTCATCCCGGCCGGCACGGGGCTCGGCGCCTACAAGCGCCTCTCCGTCCACGTCGAGGATTCGGGCGCGGAAGATCTGCCGGCGGCGCCGATGGCCGCCGCGGCCGCCGCGCCGGCGCCGGTTCCCCTCGAGGAATAACCAGAGAAAAGGCCGGGCAACAGCGGTCACGGCACGCCACCGGCGTGCAATGTTGCAAATGTTGGCAGTGTCCGAGCTGCACGTTAGTCTCGTTCCTTGACGAGCACCGGATGGCGTCCGCGCGGCGCCCTCCGGTCGCTGAACGACAAGGAGAGACCATGCGACGAGGGAGCTCCGACGGATGGCGACGGCTGGCGATTGGTGTCATCGCCGCGATCGTCTCGATAGGGTGGTCGGTCGCGTCCCGGGCCGAGGGGGTATCGCCGCCGCCTGAGGCTCCGGTCGTCTCCCCGGCGGGGGAGGTCCCGTCCCCCCCGCCTCCGGCGCCGCCGGCTGCGCTGCCCCAGGCGGTGGACGTTGCCTCTCCGGCGGCCGAGACGCGGCGGGTCGAGTCCGACTTCGACGTCGAGCAGCGCCGCTGGGCCCTCGGTTACGCCGGCGTCAGCATCGTTCCGACCGGCGCAGGGTCCATCACCGTGCCGGCCGTCGGCCTGCGCTACTGGGTGAGTCCGAGCACGGGCATCGACGTCGCGCTGGGGATCAGCTGGACGGGTGGCTCGACGGACTCGGCCGGAATGAGCACCGACAAGAACGCGGTCTTCGGGCTCCTCTTTCAGGGCGGCGTGCCGTTCGTGCTGGCCACCCACCGGCACGTCAACTTCGAGGCAATCCCCTACCTGACCGTGGGCTACGGGCGGACGTCGACGGGGATGAACTACGGGTACATGACCGAGACCGACTTCAATGGGCTTCGCCTCGATGTCGGGGCGCGCGCCGGCTTCGAGGTCTTCTTCGGATTCATCGGCATTCCAGAGTTGGCGCTCTCCGCCACCGTCGGCGTTCAGTTCGAATACCTGCGGACTGGGCAGAGCATGGCCGGCGTCGACGCCTCCGACACGACGCTCTCGATCTCGACGACGGTGCAGAACAACCCGTGGGACATCTTTGCGGGGAACATCTCCGCGCGGTACTACTTCTAGCTGGGGGCCGATATATGAACTTCCTGGCGGTCACGGGCCTGGCGCTCGGGGGTGTGATGCTCGTCTCCGGTTGCGGCGGTGGCACCGGCCCCGCCACACCGTTCAATCCGTTCGGGACCGACCCCTCGGGCGGGGCCAGCGAGCCGACCGGCGGTTCGAACGAAATGCCCCCGTCCGGCGGACAGGGAACACAGTCGGTCGCGCAGCTCTGCGTGGACATCTGTGCCCGCATCGAGGCGAGCTGTCCCGGCTACGCGTCGGCGAACTGCGCCTCCGGGTGCAGTCAGTCGGCGACCGAGTTCCCGAACTGTCAGGCGGATCTGGAGGCGTTCTTGAGCTGCGCGGGAACCGCTTCGCTCACCTGCACCGGGCAGTCGGTTCAGGTCCCTAGCTGCATGGCGAGCGAGCTCTCCCTGGAGAGCTGTGAAGCAAGCGGGACCAGAACCACTCCGACGGCCGGCGCGACGTAAGGATCACCTTCGCGCCGGCGAGGCGCGTCCCTACCAGAGCATCGCCGCGCCCCGGGCGCCGCTGGCGTCGCCGTGCAGCGCGCGAACGATTCGGGTGCGCAGCTGCTTGGCCACGGTGAACCGCTCCAGCTGGGTCGGGACGTTGCGAAAGATGCGCTCGTTGTTGGAGACGCCGCCGCCGAGCACGATGGCGCGCGGATCGACGAGGTTGATCACCATCGCCAGCGCACGCGCCAGCCAGTCCTCGTAGCAGAGAAAGGCCCGCTGGGCGACCGGGTCGCCGGCGGCCTCCCGGCGCCCGACCTCCGCGCCGTCGAGGTCCTGCCCCCCGAGGCGGCGATAGACCGCCGCCAGGCCACGGCCCGAAATGAACGATTCGATGCAGCCGGGCTGTCCGCAGAAGCAGACGTACGGCGACTCTTCACCGGTCTGCAGAAAGGGGAGGGTGGTGTGGCTCCATTCGGTGGCGGCGCCGTTCTCGCCGATGAGGACGCGTCCGTCGACGACGATGCCGCCGCCGACGCCTGTGCCCAGCGTGGCGCCGAAGACGACGTCGGGGCGCGACCTGTCGGCAGCGGCGGGGGCCGCGGCGGCGCCATCGATGGCCTCCGACAGGACGAAGCACTTGGCGTCGTTGGCCAGCCGAACCGGGCGACGCAGGGCGGCCTCCAGATCCTTGTCGAGCGGCCGATCGTTGAGGCTCTGCAGGTTCGAGTTCCGGATGACCCCGCGCCCCGGTTGCAGGAACCCCGGGGTTCCCACGCCGACGGTTGCGTTACCACCGGCGGCCTGGCTCAGGCGCCCGACGACCTCGCCAACCGCCGCCAGCACCTCGCCGTACGCGGCCGGGGTGGCGACCCGCTCGCGCGTGATCTCCCGCCCGTCGCTCCCCATCAGGAGGCCTTCTATCTTGGTGCCGCCAACGTCGATGCCTATCCGCACGCCGCCAAGATGGCACCCCCAGCCCAGGCTTTGCAAATGTCGCCGTGAGCCGCTTGCGCCTGGGGGGAGGTCGAGGCCAGAATAGCGACCTATTGTCGTCGTGTCGTTGGTGGTTTTCGCGCCTCGCTTTCTTGACCGTCGGGACCGCTCTGTTGCTTTCCGCGCTGGCCCCGTCCGCCGCGCGCGCGCAGTCGTGCATGACGCTCCAGTACCAGTTCCAGCCGGACTGCTACCGACCCGACGAGAGCTCGGACTGCGTGCAGTCGGTCGCCCGGATGGACCTTGGACCCCAGATCGCCGTCTGGGTGCAGGACGGCTCGGGAAAGTTCGTCGACACGCTGCTGGTTACCAACGCCACGGCCCGGCGCGGGATCGGCAACCGCCCTGGACGGTGGGACTTCCTGTCCGGTCCGCTGTTTCCTTATGGCAAGCGGGTCATGGCGCTCCCGATCTGGGCGCATGCTCGAGGCAAGACCTATTCGACGCTCATGATGCAGGAGGCGATCTGCGCCGTCGGTGGCCCGGGCTACCCGGGCGAGAGCTGCCTCGGCTGGCACGAGGGCTACTCGTCGCAGGAGCTTTATTACTGCCGGCCGCTGCAGATGATGGAGGCGCAGGCGGCCATCGGAACCACCGTCGACGCCATCACCTGTCCAACCAAGTTCAACAGTGAGAAGGGGAAGTTCGATCCGACCACCCCGTCGTACTACCCGCCGCGCAGTGACCTGACCAGCTTCGGGTCGAACGACGGTTCCGATCCGCCGACCTTCGCCGCGATCAACGACCTCGACGCGGTGGCGGCGGCGACCCCCTCCTATGGCGCTCCCTATGGCGGCACCTGGGCGGTCCCCGGGGACCTGCCGCCGGGCGACTACGCGCTGATGGTCGAGGTGAACAAGGAGTTCGACACCAACGCCGCGCACGACCACCCGGACTTCGTCGACGACAACCTTTCCAGCTACGGCACCGAGCACAACTTCGGCCAACCATCCGTGGTCTACAAGGTTCCCCTCCACATCGACGTCACCACGCCGACCATGGACGCCGCCGCCGTTTCGGAGATCGCCGGCTACGGAGACTGGACCGGCGCGACCGGCACCCTCAATCCGCGCGACACCTCGATCTCGACCGGCGTCCCGGGCTCGGGTGAGGGGCGGCTCTTGACCACCAGCGCGAATGGGCTCAGCGGCCGGGTGATCGCCAGCGTCTCTCCCTGCCTGATCGTCTGTCCGACGGTGCCCGCGCCCCCCGGTGCGGTCACCAACCTCGGGGTGTCGACCAGCGGCCTGGGGGCCACGTCCGTGATCCTCCAGTTCGACAACGCCGCTCCGAACGAGGCGCCGGTCACGAGGTACGACGTCCGCTATCTGCCGGGGCCGACGCTGACGGACGCCCAGCTCGGTTCCGCGATCCCCGCGTCGTCGGTGTCGTCGGGGATGCCCGGGACGCCCGCGTCGGTGAAGATCATGTCTCTCAAGCCCGACACCCAGTACACGGTGGCGGTGACGGCCTTCGATCAATGCAACAAGTCGTCTCCGACGGTGACGTTCACCTTC
Organism: uncultured Pseudomonadota bacterium; assembly: GCA_963725905.1. Classification (GTDB taxonomy): domain Bacteria; phylum Myxococcota_A; class Polyangia; order Fen-1088; family Fen-1088; genus JADGRB01. The sequence continues at coordinate 135,948 of CAVSAG010000002.1, forward strand.
ACCACCCCGGCCATGAAGTTCACCCAGCTGTCGGGCTGCTTCGTGGCGACCGCGGCCTGGGGCTCGGCGATGGCGCCGGACGTGGCGGCCATGCGGAAGGTGCGCGACCGACTGCGCCCCGCCAGCACGATGTTCGCGGTGGCGACTGACCTCTACTACCGCAGCGGTCCCGCCGCGGCCGAGGTTCTGCGGCGCAGCGACACGGCCCGGGCCCTGGTCCGCCGCCTGCTCGGGCCGGTCGGCGCCGCCTCCCAGGCGGCGGTGGCGCTGGCCCAGACCCGCTGACCCCGGACCGCTGGCGGCTGACCACTGGCGGCGAAGGCTTTTCGGCCTTTCAAACCGCCGATTGACAAGCGACGCGCTATCCCTATAATCCCTCCCTCTTTGGCGCCCGTGGTCTGCGCGGGCACCGTTCGATTTTAGCGACAAACACCGAGGTTTTTGCCCCAGATGCCCACCATCAATCAGCTGGTCAAATTCGGCCGCCAGGCGCAGCGACGCAAGACCGCGTCGCCGGCGCTCATGGCTTGCCCGCAGAGGCGCGGCGTCTGCGTGCGCGTCTACACCACCACCCCGAAGAAGCCGAACTCGGCGCTCCGCAAGGTGGCCCGCGTGCGTCTCACCAACGGGATGGAAGTGACCACTTACATTCCGGGCGAAGGGCACAACCTGCAGGAGCACTCGGTCGTCATGATCCGCGGCGGCCGCGTCAAGGATCTCCCGGGCGTTCGCTATCACATCATCCGCGGCACGCTCGATACCTCGGGCGTCACCAACCGGCGTCAGGGGCGTTCGAAGTACGGCGCCAAGCGACCCAAGTAACTCCCAAGACGCCACTCGAAAGACCAAAAGAGAAGACATGCCCCGCAAAGGTGAAGTTCCCAAGCGCAAGCCGCTTCCCGATCCGAAGTTCACGGATCAGCCGGTCGATACGCGCCGCCGCGTGACCAAGTTCGTCAACACCATCATGAGCTCGGGCAAGAAGGCGGTCGCCGAGCAGATCGTTTACCGCGCGTTCGACATCATCGCCGAGAAGGCCAAGGACGATCCGGTAAAGGTCTGGGATCGCGCGCTCAGCAACGTGCAGCCCAAGGTCGAGGTGAAGTCGCGGCGCGTCGGTGGCGCGACCTATCAGGTGCCCGTCGACGTTCGCCCGGACCGGGCTCTGGCCCTGGGGATGCGCTGGATCATCTCGGCCGCCCGCGACCGTTCCGACGGTCGGACGATGCAGGAGAAGCTGGCGGGTGAGCTGCTCGACGCCTCGTCCAACAAGGGCAACGCGGTCAAGAAGCGCGAGGACACCCACAAGATGGCGGACGCCAACAAGGCGTTCGCGCATTACCGCTGGTAATTTCTCAATTTTCGCATAAATTTCGCGGCACTTTTTAGCTCTTCACCCTCGGACACAACGGCGGACCTGACGGGTTCCGTCGCCGGTTAACCCGGTGGACGGAAAACGGCTGAGCGTCGGAAAGGCAACTCGGCAGTCGTGGCTCGAACATTTCCCATAGCGCAGATCCGGAACATCGGAATCATGGCGCACATCGACGCGGGGAAGACCACGACCACCGAGCGGATCCTCTTCTACACGGGCGTTTCGCGGAAGATGGGCGAGGTCCACGAAGGGACCACCCAGATGGACTGGATGGAGCAGGAGCAGGAGCGCGGCATCACCATCACCGCCGCCTCGACCACCTGCTTCTGGCGCGAGCACCGGATCAACATCATCGACACGCCCGGGCACGTCGACTTCACCGCCGAGGTCGAGCGAAGCCTGCGGGTGCTCGACGGCGCGGTGGCGGTGTTCGACGCCGTCGGTGGCGTCGAGCCGCAGTCCGAGACGGTCTGGCGGCAGGCCGACAAGTATCGGGTCCCGCGGCTCGCCTTCGTCAACAAGTGCGATCGCGTGGGCGCCGATCCCGATCGCTGCGTGCGCGAGATGCGCGAGCGGCTCAAGGGGAATCCGATCGTCATCCAGATCCCGAACGCGCTCGAAGACGGGTTCTCGGGCGTCGTCGACCTCATCGAGATGAAGCTCGTCGACTGGGAAGACGACAGCGTCGGCGCCGAGCCGGTGGTCAAGCAAATCCCCTCGGAGCTGCGGGAGGCCGCCGAGTTGGCGCGCGCCGCGATGATCGAGGCGATCTCGGAAGCCGACGACGAAGCGATGCGCGCCTATCTCGAGGAGAGCGAGCTGTCGCCGGCGCTGCTGCGCGCCGCGCTCCGCCGGGCGACGATCGCGGGCCAGGCCGTGCCGGTGCTGTGCGGGGCGGCCTTCCGCAACAAGGGGGTCCAGCCCCTTCTCGACGCCGTGGTCGACTATCTGCCGGCGCCGAACGACATCCCGCCTGTCATCGGCAAGGATCTGGACGGCAAGCGGACCGAGCGGCGCGCGACCGACGCCGAGCCGTTCTCGGCGTTGGCGTTCAAGATCATGAACGACCCGTTCGTCGGGACGCTCACCTATTTCCGCGTTTACTCGGGGAAGGTGACCGCGGGCGCGACGGTGTTCAACGCTGGCAAGGGGAAGCGCGAGCGGATCGGGCGCCTCCTGCAGATGCACGCCAACAAGCGAGAGGACATCGACGAGGTCACCTGCGGCAACATCGCGGCTGCCGCCGGCCTGCGCGCGACGGCCACCGGCGACACTCTGTGCGACGAGAAGAAACCGGTGGTGCTGGAGCTGATGGAGTTCCCGGCGCCGGTCATCTCGATCGCCATCGAGCCGAAGACGCAGGCCAACCAGGACAAGATCGGCCTGGCGCTGCAGAAGCTGGCCATCGAGGACCCGTCGTTTCGCGTCCGGACCGACGCCGAGACCGGGCAGACGATCATCTCGGGGATGGGCGAGCTGCACCTGGAGATCATCGTCGACAGGCTGGTGCGCGAGTTCAAGATCGAGGCGTATGTCGGGCGGCCGCAGGTCGCTTACCGCGAGACGATCACCCGCGAAGCCGACGCCGAGGGGAAGTACATCCGGCAGACCGGCGGGCGCGGCCAGTACGGGCACGTCACGCTGCACGTCGCGCCAGCCGAGGGCAAAGGGATTGTGTTCGAGGACGCCACCGTGGGCGGCATCGTCCCGCGCGAGTTTGTCCCGGCGGTCGAGCGCGGCGTGCGTGAGTCGCTGGCACGCGGCATCCTGGGCGGCTACCCGGTCATCGACGTCGCCGTCAGGTTGACCGGCGGCAGCTATCACGAGCTCGACTCGAGCGAGATGGCGTTCCAGATTGCCGGCTCCATGGGGGCGACCGCGGCGGCCCGCGAGGCGGCACCCGTGCTGCTGGAGCCGGTCATGGAGGTCGAGGTGCTGACCCCGGACGAGTTCATGGGCGAGGTGACGGGGAACCTGTCGGCCCGCCGCGGCCGGGTTTCGGGGATGGAAGCGCGTGGATCCGCTCAGGCGATCAGCGCCGAAGTTCCGCTGGCCAGCATGTTTGGGTATTCCACTGACGTCCGATCCATGACACAAGGACGGGCCACGTACACCATGCAGTTCGCGCGCTATGCCCCAGTTCCCACGCGCGTGACCGAATCGATCGTCGAACGACGCGGAGTTTAAGGAGAGAGCGATGGCCAAGGAAAAATTCATCCGGAACAAGCCGCACCTGAACATCGGGACGATCGGGCACGTCGACCATGGGAAGACGACGCTGACGGCCGCGATCACGAAGGTGCTGACGAAGAAGGGATTCGCGAAGTTCCTGGCGTACGACCAGATCGACAAGGCGCCGGAAGAGCGGGAGCGCGGCATCACGATCGCGATCGCGCACGTGGAGTACGAGACGGACAAGCGGCACTACGCGCACGTCGACTGCCCCGGGCACGCGGACTACATCAAGAACATGATCACCGGCGCAGCGCAGATGGACGGGGCGATCCTGGTGGTGTCGGCGCCTGACGGCCCGATGCCGCAGACGCGCGAGCACATCCTGCTGGGCCGTCAGGTCGGGATCCCGGCGATTGTTGTCTACCTGAACAAGGTGGACATGATCGCCAAGGAGGACGCGGAGCTGCTCGACCTGGTCGAGATGGAGCTGCGCGAGCTTCTGTCGAAGTATCAGTACCCGGGCGACGACACGCCGATCATCCGGGGCAGCGCGCTGAAGGCGCTGGAGGGCGACGCCGGGGAGCTGGGCGAGCCGTCGGTGCTGAAGCTGCTTGACGCCTGCGACTCGTTCATCAAGGAGCCGAAGCGTGAGATCGACAAGCCGTTCCTGATGCCGGTGGAGGACGTATTCACGATCTCCGGCCGCGGCACGGTGGTCACGGGACGCGTGGAGCGCGGGATCGTGAAGGTCGGCGAAGAGATCGAGATCGTCGGGTTCAAGGACACCGTGAAGACGGTGGTGACCGGCGTCGAGATGTTCCGGAAGCTGCTCGACGAGGGTCGCGCGGGCGACAACATCGGGGCGCTGTTGCGCGGGACGAAGCGCGAGGAGATCGAGCGCGGGCAGGTGCTGTCGAAGCCAGGGAGCATCACGCCGCACAAGAACTTCATGGGGGAGGTCTATATCCTCAAGAAGGAAGAGGGCGGGCGGCACACGCCGTTCTTCAAGGGTTACCGTCCCCAGTTCTACTTCCGGACGACGGACGTTACCGGTCTGGTGACTCTGCCCGAGGGCGCGGAGATGGTCATGCCCGGGGACAACGTGGCCCTGAAGATCGAGCTCATCACGCCGATCGCCTGCGAGGAAGGTCTGCGCTTCGCGATTCGCGAGGGTGGCAAGACCGTCGGCGCCGGCGTCGTCACCAAGATCCTTCCCGACGACGTGAAAGAAGCAGGAAAGAAGTAGAGATGACACCGAAGATCAGAATTCGTCTCAAGGCCTACGATCACCGCCTGCTCGACCAGTCGGCGGGCGAGATCGTGGACACGGCCAAGCGGACTGGCGCCAGCGTCGCCGGTCCGGTTCCGCTGCCGACCAAGATCAACAAGTTCACCGTGCTCCGGTCGCCGCACGTCGACAAGAAGTCGCGCGAGCAGTTCGAGATCCGGACGCACAAGCGGCTGCTGGACATCCTCGAGCCGACGCAGCAGACGCTGGACGCGCTCATGAAGCTCGACCTGTCGGCGGGCGTCGACGTCGAGATCAAGACCTAGGCGGCAGAAGGCATCCCATGCAGATCGACATCGTCAACATCGAAGGCAAGAAGGTCGGGTCGGCCGACCTGGCGGACGCCGTGTTCGGCGCCAAGGTGAAGGACTATCTCCTCTGGGAGATGGTGAAGGCGCAGCAGGCCGCCAAGCGCGCCGGCACGCACGACACCAAGACCCGTGACGAGGTCCGTGGCGGCGGCAAGAAGCCGTACAAGCAGAAGGGGACCGGCAACGCCCGACAGGGCTCGAGCCGCGCCCCCAACCACGTCGGCGGCGGCAAGGTATTCGGGCCGCACCCGCGCGACTATTCGTACAACGTTCCCAAGAAGGTGAAGCGGGCCGCGTTGGCGTCTGCGCTCTCGCTCAGGGCGCAGGAAAAAAAGTTGGTCGTCGTCGACAAGCTGCCGTTCGAGACCCCCAAGACCAAGCGGCTGGCCGGCATCCTCAAGGTGCTGGGCGTCGAGTCGGCGGTGGTGGTCGACGGCAAGGAGAACGCCAACCTCTCGAAGTCGGTGCGCAACCTCCCGAAGTCGAAGTACCTGGCGCCCGAGGGGCTCAACGTCTACGACATCCTCAAACACAGCGGCCTGGTGATCGCGGCCGACGCCATCAAGCAGGTCGAGGCGCGCGTGATCGCGCCGCCGTCGAAGGCGCCAAAGGCGTAAGGAACGAAGCCATGCGGACACCCGAAGAGATCATCAAGCGCCCCCTGCTCACCGAGAAGGGGACCCTGCTCAAGGAGACCGGCGGCCAGTCGGGCGCCGGCGGCGAGGTCGATCCCGAGACGCTCAAGTCGCAGCTGCTGTTCGAGGTCGCGCGCGACGCCAACAAGATCGAGATCCGCCACGCGGTCGAGAAGCTCTGGAATGTCGACGTGCTCTCCGTCCGCACCTCTGTCGTGCGCGGCAAAGAGAAGCGGATGGGCCGATACATCGGTCGCCGCTCGAACTGGAAGAAGGCCATCGTGACCATCGCGCCGGGCCAGAACATCGAGTTCTTCGAGGGAGTGTAAGGAGCAGCCATGGGTCTTCGTCCACACAACGCCACCACGCCGGGAAGCCGCGGCCGGGTCGCCCCGGACTTCTCGGAGCTGTCGCAGGGTAACGAGCCGGAGAGATCGCTCACCGAGCAGATGTCCCGGACCGGCGGCCGCAACAACAACGGCCGCATCACCTCGCGCTTCCGCGGTGGCGGCCACAAGCGGCGCTTCCGTCTCATCGACTTCAAGCGCAACAAGGTCGGCGTGCCGGCGACGGTCGCCACCGTCGAGTACGATCCGAACCGTACGGCGCGCATCGCGCTCCTGCACTACGCCGACGGCGAGAAGCGCTACATCCTTTGCCCCGACGGGCTCAAGGTCGGTGACGCCGTCCTCTCGTCGCGCAACGCCGACATCAAGCCGGGGAACAACCTGCCGATCCGGTTCATCCCGCTCGGCACGACGATCCACAACATCGAGCTCAAGATCTCGGGCGGCGCGCAGATGTGCCGCTCGGCCGGCGTCGGCGCCCAGGTCATGGCCAAGGAGGGGGACTGGGGGCAGATTCGCTTGCCCTCCGGCGAGACCCGCCGCGTCCACCTCGACTGTCGCGCCACGGTCGGCCAGGTCGGCAACATCGAGCACGCCTCGGTGCACGTCGGCAAGGCAGGCCGCACGCGTTGGAAGGGGCGCCGCCCGCACAACCGCGGCGTCACCATGAACCCGGTTGATCACCCGATGGGCGGCGGCGAAGGCCGTTCGTCCGGCGGCCGTCACCCCTGCTCGCCGTGGGGCCAGCTCTCGAAGGGCCTCAAGACGCGGCAGAACAAACGAACCGACGCGATGATCGTCAAGCACCGCGGCAAAAAAGCGTAGACAGGACTAAGGACTCACCATGGCTCGTTCAGTCAAAAAAGGTCCGTTCGTCGACACCAGCCTCATGAAGAAGGTCGTCGACATGCAGCGGCAGAAGTCGAAGAAGGTCCTCAAGACCTGGTCACGCCGTTCCACGATCATCCCCGAGATGCTGGGAATGACCTTCGCCGTTCACAACGGGCGCAAGTTCGTCCCGGTGTTCACGACGGAGAACATGGTCGGCCACAAGCTGGGTGAGTTTTCGCCCACGCGCACGTTCCACGGCCACTCGGGCGAGCGCAAGGCGTCGTCTGGCGGTGGTGGTGGCGGCGGCGGCGGCGGCGCGCCAGGGTCGGCCCCGGCTGCTCCCGCGGCTGGCGCGGCAAAAAAGTAACGACGACGAGGAGAGACGCTCATGGCACGCGCAATTTTGAGACGCTTTCGTGAATCGCCCCGCAAGGTGCGTGCGGTTGCTGACATGATCCGCGGGCGCTCGGTCGATGATGCGATGTCGATCCTGCGGCTGCAGCAGCGCAAGGCGGCTCGCATGCTGAGCAAGGTCCTCGACTCGGCGATCGCCAATGCGACCGAGAACGAGAAGGCCGACGCCGACAAGCTGTTCGTCACGAAGGTGTTCATCGACGGCGGTCCGACGACGCGGCGCTGGATGGCGCGCTCGATGGGCCGCGCCAACCGGTTGATCAGCCGCACCTCGCACGTCACGGTCGAAGTCGACGTCCTCAGCGGTAAGCAAGGTTAGTAAGAAGCGGCAAGGCACAAGGCAAGGGAAAAGGAATCTAGATGGGTCAGAAAACACATCCGGTAGGCTTCCGCCTCGGCGTCGTTCGCGGCTGGAGCTCGAAGTGGTACTCCGAGAAGGACTTCTCGAAGTGGCTGCATGAGGACCTGCGCCTCAAGAAGTTCGTCAAGGCCAAGCTCTCCCACGCGGGCGTCTCGGCCGTCGAGGTCGAGCGCGCGGCCAACAAGGTGAAGATCAACATCTTCACGGCGCGGCCGGGGATCGTGATCGGCAAGCGCGGCGCGGGCGTCGAGACCCTCAAGAAAGAGGTCCAGTCGCTGACGTCGAACGAGGTGTTCCTGAACATTCAGGAGGTCCGCAAGGCCGAGACCAACGCCCAGCTGGTGGCGGAGAACGTCGCCACCCAGCTCGAGCGCCGGGTCGCCTTCCGCCGCGCCATGAAGAAGTCGGTCCAGACGGCGATGAAGTTCGGCGCCAAGGGGATCCGCCTCGCCTGCTCGGGCCGCCTCGGCGGCGCGGAGATGGCGCGCTACGAGTGGTACCACGAGGGTCGCGTGCCGCTGCACACGCTGCGCGCCGACATCGAGTACGGCACGACCGAGGCGCACACCACCTACGGCGCCATCGGCGTCAAGTGCTGGATCTTCAAGGGCGAGGTTCTGCCGCAGCGGAACTCGCGGCTCGCGTAGGCTCGCGCAGCAAGAAATAAAGGACCAAGACGATGCTCGCTCCCAAAAAAGTCAAATGGCGTAAGCAGCAGAAGGGCCGGATGACCGGCCTTTCGAAGGGCGCGACCGACGTCGCGTTCGGCGAGTACGCGCTGCAGGCGCTGTCGTGCGGGTTCGTGACCTCGCGCCAGATCGAGGCGGCGCGTATCGCGATCTCCCGCCACGTGAAGCGCGGCGGCAAGCTCTATATCCGGATCTTTCCGGACAAGCCCATCTCGAAGAAGCCGGCCGAAACGCGCATGGGTCACGGCAAGGGCAACCCGGAAGAGTGGGTGGCCGTGGTGCGCCCCGGGCGCGTGATGTACGAGCTCGAAGGGGTCGACGAGAAGCTGGCCCGCGAGGCGTTCCACCTGGCCGAGCACAAGCTCAGCGTGCAGACGCGGTTCCTGTCGCGGGAGGATCGGCTGTGATCGAGGCCAAGGATCTGCGGGGGAATGACCCGGACGAGCTGCGCCGCACGGTGCGCAAGCTGGAGGAGGATCTCTTCAAGCACAAGCTGAAGAAGACGACCAGCCAGCTCGAGAACACGATGCTGATCCGCAGCACGCGACGCGACATCGCGCGCGTGAACACGGTGCTCGCGGAGAAGCTCCGCGGCGTGCCGGCCGCGGCGAAAGCGGCCGCGCCACAGGCGGCAGCGGAAAAGTCGGCTGAGCCTGCCAAGGCGGAGAAGACGGCGGCCAAGCCGGCCAAGAAGTCGGCGGCGAAGCCCAAGGCAACGAAGGAGACCTAGACGTGCCCGGACACAAAATTCACAAGCGCCGCATGATTGGCGTCGTCACCAGCGACAAGATGAACAAGACGCGGGTGGTGCTGGTCGAGCGTCGCGTCTCCGACCCCAAGTACGGCAAGTACCTGACGAGCCGCACGAAGTACAAGGCGCACGACGAGAAGAACGAGTTCAAGTCGGGCGACCGCGTGCAGATCGTGGAGAGCCGGCCGCTGTCGCGTGACAAGCGCTGGCGGGTCGAGAAGCTGATCGAGCGCGCGCCAGAGGCTTAAGAACCATGGTCCAAACAACCACCACGCTCGACGTCGCCGACAACTCGGGCGCCAAGAAGATCATGTGCATCCGGGTGCTCGGCGGCACCAAGCGCAAGTACGCGTCGCTCGGAGACGTGATCGTCGTCTCCATCAAGGAGGCGATTCCCAACGCCAAGGTGAAGAAGGGCGAGGTCGCCAAGGCCGTCATCGTGCGCACCAAGAAAGAGGTGTCGCGCCAGGACGGTTCTTACATCCGCTTCGACACCAACTCGGCGGTCCTCGTCGACAAGGACAACGAGCCGGTCGGGACGCGCATCTTCGGCCCGGTCGCCCGCGAGCTGCGCGCCAAGCGGTTCATGAAGATCATCTCGCTCGCGCCGGAGGTTCTGTAGTCATGCACGTTCGCAAGGGAGACCAGGTCGTCGTCATCGCCGGCAAGGAGAAGGGGAAGCGCGGTCGCGTGCTTCGGCTCCTGACCGAGAAGAAGCGCGTCGTCATCGAGCGCATCAACATGGTCAAGCGCCACACCAAGCCGACGCAGCGCAACCCGCGCGGCGGAATTTTGGAGAAGGAGGGGTCGATCGATCTCTCCAACGTGGCGCTCTGGTGTGGCAAGTGCGTGGCGCCGCGCCGCGGACGCCACGAGCACAACGAGGGTCAGCCGAAGCGCCGCGTCTGCATCAAGTGCAGCACGCCGTTCGAGACCGCCTAGAGACTCGGGGACGCAGAGGACTTAGACGATGGCTCAAGACGAAAAAGAAGAAAAAGGCGGCAAGGCCGGCAAGCCGGCGCTGACGCCCGAGCAGGAGGCCGAGGCGGCCGCCAAGAAGGCGGCGCGCGCGGAGGCCAAGGCCAAGGGCGGCGGCGGCAAGGGCGGAGGCAAGGGCAAGGGCAAGGGCGGAGGCTCGACGCTCGAGGTCGCGCAGGAGCGCGTGAAGCGGACCGGGCCGGCCCGCCTGCGCAAGCTCTACGACACGGAGATCCGCGCCAAGCTCATTTCGGAGTTCAAGCTGGAGAACCCGATGGAGGCGCCGCGACTCACGCGGATCACGATCAACATGGGTCTCGGCGAGGCGGTCACGAACCCGAAGATCCTCGACACCGCGGTCGACGAGCTGGGGGCGATCACGGGCCAGCGCCCGGTGGTGACCAAGGCCAAGAAGTCGATCGCCGTCTTCAAGCTGCGCGCCGGCCAGAAGATCGGCGTCATGGTGACGCTGCGGCGCGATCAGATGTTCGAGTTTCTCGACCGCCTGGTCAACTTCGCGCTGCCGCGCGTGCGTGACTTCAAGGGCGTGTCGCCCAAGTCGTTCGACGGGCGCGGCAACTACACGCTCGGCATCCGGGAGGAGATCATCTTCCCGGAGATCAACTACGAGAAGATCGAGAAGCCGAAGGGGATGAACATCACCTTCAACACCACCGCGGCCGACGACGATCAGGGGCGAGCGCTCCTCCGTCACTTCGGCATGCCCTTCAGGAACTGAACATGGCCAAGACCGTCGATATGCCCGCCAACAAGAAGACGCCAAAGTGGCGTGTTCGTCATCGCAACCGGTGCCACAACTGTGGGCGCTCGCGCGCGTTTCTCCGCAAGTTCGACATGTGTCGGATCTGCTTCCGGAACCTCGCGCTCCGCGGCGACATCCCGGGCGTCATCAAATCGAGCTGGTAGGTGATTGAATGTCAATGACTGATCCGATTTCAGACTTTTTGGCCCGGATTCGAAACGGAATCCTGGCGCGCCACACCGACGTGCTGGCCCCATCGTCCAAGCTCAAGCAGCGTCTTTGCGACCTGCTCAAAGCCGAGGGGTACATCGCGGGGTGGGACGTTCGCGACTCGGAGACCATCGCCGGCGCCTCCGAGATCGTCGTGCGCCTCCGCTGGGCCGATCCGCGAACCAACGCGATCACCGGCCTGCGGCGTCGCTCGCGTCCCGGGCAGCGAATGTACGTCCGCCACGGAACGATCCCCAAGATCCGCTCCGGTCTCGGCATCGCGATCCTTTCGACGTCGAAGGGTCTCATGACCGACCGCGCGGCCCGCAAGGAGGGGCTCGGCGGCGAGCTCCTCTGCGAAGTCTGGTAAAGCAAAGCTTGGCAAAGGAAGGTTCGTAGATGTCACGCATCGGACGAAAGGTGCTGCCGCTCCCCAAGGGGGTGACACTCTCGCAGAAGCCCGGCGCGTTCAGCGTCAAGGGGCCGAAGGGCGAGCTGTCGAAGGCTCTCCCCGCCGGCGTCTCGATCAAGGCCGAGGCCGACAAGCTTCACGTCTTGCGCGCGGACGACTCGCGTGAGAACCGCGCCAAGCACGGCCTCATGCGCGCCCACCTGGCCAACATGGTCAAGGGCGTGACCGATGGGTGGAACCGGGAGCTGGAGATCAACGGCGTCGGTTACCGCGCCGAGGTCGCCGGCGACACGATCAACATGGCGCTCGGCTTCTCGCATCCGATCGCGTTCAAGCTGCCGAAGGGCGTGACCGCCAAGGTCGACAAGAACCGCGTGACGCTGAGCAGCGTCGATCGCGATCTGGTCGGGCAGACGGCGGCCAAGGTCCGCGAGCTGCGCCCCCCCGAGCCGTACAAGGGCAAGGGCGTCAAGTACGTCGAAGAAGTGATCAAGCGGAAGGTCGGCAAGGCCGGCGCCACGAGCGGCGGCTAACCAGAGGCTCACATGCTCATCAACAACTACAAGAAAGAGAGCCGCGAGAAGCGGCACCGTTCGCTCCGCAAGCGGATCGAGGGGACGGCCGAGCGTCCGCGCCTGGCCATCTTCCGCAGCAGCCGCCACATCTACGCGCAGGTCATCGACGATCTGGCGCGGAAGACGCTGGTCGGCACCTCGGACCTCGGGTTCGAGGCGGCGGCCAAGGGATCGGACAAGGCGGACGACGCGGGCAAGAAGGCCTTCGCCAAGAAGGTCGGCGCTGCGATCGCCAAGAAGTGCCTGGAGAAGGGGATCGACAAGGTCGTGTTCGACCGCGCCGGTTTCAAGTACCACGGACGTGTCTCGGCGCTGGCCGACGGCGCGCGCGAAGCCGGTTTGAAGTTCTAAGCGAAAGAGGATCGATCGAGATGGCAATCAACTACGAAGAAGTGGGCGAGCTGGTCGACAGCGTCGTCTTCATCAATCGCGTCGCCAAGGTCGTCAAGGGCGGTCGCCGCTTCTCGTTCTCGGCGCTCGTCGTCGTCGGCGATCAGCGCGGCTACGTCGGGGCCGGCCTGGGCAAGGCCAACGAGGTCCCGGAGGCGATCCGCAAGGGGACCGAGCAGGCCAAGAAGAACCTGTTTCTCATCCCCCTCGTCGGCGGAACCATCCCGCACGAGGTGCAGGGGCACTTCGGCGCCGGGTCGGTGCTGCTGCGGCCGGCCAGCGCCGGAACAGGCGTCATCGCCGGCGGCGCTGTCCGCCCGGTGCTCGAGGTGGCCGGCGTGCAGGACATCCTCACCAAGTGCATTGGGACGTCGAACCCGCACAACGTCATCCACGCCACCATCAACGCGCTGGAGCAGCTGCGCAGCGCCGAGGCGGCGGCGAGCCTGCGGGGCAAGCGCCTCGACGAGATCCGGGAGTAGATCATGGCCAAGACGCTGCGCGTGACGCTGATTCGGAGCGGCATCAACCGCCCCGAGCAACATAAGCGAACCATCCGGGGCCTCGGGCTCCACAAGATGGGTGTCGCCGTAACGTTGCCGGACAATGTCTCGGTGCGTGGCATGATTCGCGCCGTCTCCCACCTGGTCCGGGTCGAGAAAGCAGAATAGGAACCTCCATGGGAACCACGCTCAGTACTTTGAAGGGTCCGCGGGGCGCCACGCGCAACCGCAAGCGCATCGGTCGCGGGCCGGGATCGGGCACCGGCGAGCAGTCGGGCAAGGGCGTCAAGGGGCAGAAGGCGCGCACCGGCCACCACGGCGCGCGCTTCGGCTTCGAGGGCGGTCAGATGCCGATGCAGCGGCGCTTCCCGAAGAAGGGTTTCAAGAACCCCTTCCGCACGGAGATCTTCGCCGTCAACGTCGGCGCGATCGAGAAGCGCTTCCCAGCCGGCACGGTCGACCTGGCGACGCTGCAGGGCGCCGGCATGGTCCCGCGCAGCCAGGGCGCCGTGAAGATCCTCGGCGAGGGTGATCTCACCAAGAAGTTCACGGTCAAGGCGACCGCGTTCTCGGCCTCCGCCAAGGAGAAGATCGAGAAGGCGGGCGGCAAGGCCGAGGTCGTCGCCGCCTAACCGACCATGGCGTCCGGCTTCCAGAACATCGGCAAGATCCCCGAGCTTCGTCGGCGGATCCTGTTCACGGTCACGCTGCTGGCGATCTATCGCATCGGCGCCTTCGTGACGACCCCCGGCGTGAACCGCGCCATCATGGGGAAGATCGTCAACCAGGCCTCGGGGTCGTTCCTGGGCCTGTTCAACATGTTCTCGGGCGGCGCGCTCGAGCAGATGTCGATCTTCGCGCTCGGCATCATGCCGTACATCAGCGCGTCGATCATCCTGCAGCTCCTGACCGTCGTCGTCCCCAAGCTGGAGCAGATTCAAAAAGAAGGGGAGATGGGGCAGCGGAAGATCAACCAGTACACGCGCTACGGCTGCGTGGTCCTGTCGTTGATCCAGTCGTTCTTCATCGCCCGCTGGCTGGAATCGAACAACCGCTCCTACGCGCAGTTCGGGCAGGTGGTGACCGATCCAGGTTGGGGCTTCCGCATGATGACCATGCTGTCGCTCACCACCGGTACGTCGTTCATCATGTGGCTCGGCGAGCAGATCACCGAGCGCGGGATCGGCAACGGCATCTCGCTGATCATCTTCGCCGGGATCGTCACGGGCATACCGGACGCCACGGTACGCATGTTCTCCAAGGCCAAGATGGGGGACATCACGGCCTTCGACCTGGCGGTCATCGGCCTCATCGTCGTCGGGGTGGTGGGGGTCATCATCTTCTTCGAACGGGGGCAAAGACGTATCCCCGTCCAGTACGCCAAGCGGATCGTGGGGCAGAAGATCTATGGCGGGCAGTCGACCCACCTGCCGCTCAAGGTGAACACGGCGGGCGTCATCCCCCCCATCTTCGCCTCTTCGATCCTCATGTTCCCCCAGCAGATCGCCTCGTTCGTGCAGACCCCCTGGATGCAGCGGATCTCCGAGGCGCTGCGCCCGGGCGACTGGCGCTACAACACCGTCTACGTCTCGCTCATCGTCTTCTTCACCTACTTCTACACGGCCGTCACCTTCAATCCGGTCGACGTGGCCGACAACATGAAGAAGTATGGGGGCTTCATCCCCGGCATCCGGCCCGGCAAGGCCACCGCGGCCTTCATCGACAAGGTGCTCACCCGCATCACCTTCGGCGGGGCGGTCTACATGTCGGCGGTCTGCGTGCTGCCCTCTCTGCTACACGAGCAGATGAAGGTGCCCTTCTACTTCGGCGGCACCGGCCTCATGATCGTGGTCGGCGTCGCGCTCGACACCGTCCAGCAGATCGAGTCGCACCTCATCACCCGCAACTACGAAGGGTTCACCGGGCCGAAGGGGCCGCGGATCCGGGGTCGCGGCTCACGCGGCACGGGCGGGCCGGCCCTGGGCGGCGCTCGCTGACCCCCATCACTCTCCTGAAGAAGTCGGGCGTTGAGTGAGAACCTCCTGTTGTTTGGACCACCGGGCGTTGGAAAGGGGACGCAGGCGGCGCGTCTCTCCAAGGTCTTCGGGATTCCGCACGTCGCCACCGGAGACATGCTGCGTGCCGCGATCGCCTCGTACACGCCGCTCGGCCAGCGCGCCAAGGGCTTCATCGACAAGGGCCAGCTGGTTCCGGACGAGCTGGTCCTCGAGCTGCTCGGCGAGCGGCTGCAGCAGCCCGACACGGCGCGCGGCTTCTTGCTCGACGGGTTTCCGCGCACCGTCCCGCAGGCCGAGGTCCTGGACAAGATGCTGACCGGTTATGGAAAGTCGATCGATCGGGTGATCGTGCTCGACGCTCCGGAGGAGGAGCTGGTCAAGCGCATCTCCGGCCGTCGCACCTGCGAGAGCTGCCAGGCGAGCTACCACGTGACAGCGAAGCCGCCGCGTGTCCCGGGCGTCTGCGACCGCTGCGGCGGCGTGCTCAAGCAGCGCAGCGACGACTCGGAGGAAATCATCCGCAACCGGCTGCGCGAGTTCGCCGCCAAGACCAAGCCGGTGGTCGACTACTTCGCCACCAACAAGTGGCCGGTACGGAAGATCGACGCCGACGGCAACATGGATCAGATCTTCGGGCGGATCTACGCCGCCGTGCTGCTTTCGTAGGGACCACCGGAAGCGAAGACGAATGGCCATCCAACTCAAGAGCCCGTCCGAGATCGCCAAGCTGCGCGAGGCGAACCTGGTCGTGGCCGAGGTGCTGGAGACGCTCGCGGCCGCCTCGAAACCCGGCGTCTCGACCTGGGAGCTCAACGAGATCGCGGCGACCAAGCTCAAGCAGCTCAAGGCCGATTCGGCTTTTCTCAATTACGGTCACCCGCCGTACCCCGCCGTCGTCTGCACCTCGGTCAACAGCGCGGTCGTCCACGGCATCCCCCGCCGCGACGTCGTTCTCAAGGACGGCGACATCCTCTCCATCGACTTCGGCGCCTTCAAGGACGGCTGGTGCGGCGACTCGGCCCGGACAGTCCCCATCGGTCCAGTCAGCCCCGCCGCCCAGGCGCTCATCGACGCCACCCGCGAGTCGCTCGACCGCGCCATCGCCGCCTGCGTCCCGGGCAACCGGCTGGGGGACATCGGCTGGGCCGTTCAGTCCCACGTCGAGAAGCGGGGCTACTCGGTGGTCCGGCAGTTCGTGGGGCACGGGATCGGCCGGGCCATGCACGAGGAGCCCCACGTCCCGAACTACGGGGACGCCGGGAAAGGCCGGCGGCTGTCGGCCGGCCTGGTCATCGCCATCGAGCCGATGGTCAACGCCGGAACCCCGGAAATTTCCATTGAAAATGACGGGTGGACGGCTGTAACCAAAGATGGTAGCCTCTCCGCCCATTTTGAGCATTCGGTTGCCATCACCGACGATGGCCCGGTGGTGCTCTCACGGGCGTGAGCGGCGTGATGGGGTTGTTATTCGAGTATTTGTAGCGAATTCGTGCTATCGGGAGCGTCCGATGAAGGTCAGGGCTTCGGTCAAAAAGGTATGCGATAAATGCAAGGTCATCCGCCGGCGCGGTGTCGTGCGGGTGATCTGTGAGAATCAACGGCACAAGCAGAGGCAAGGTTAAGCATGGCGCGACTGGCTGGCGTCGATCTTCCGCGTAACAAGCGGATGGAAATCGCGCTCACGTACATCTACGGAATCGGCAAGGCGCTCTCGCGCGATATCCTCAAGCAGGCGGAGGTGCCGCTCGACAAGCGCACCGACGATCTCGACGACAACGAGACCCGTCGCATCCGCGAGGCGATCGAGGCGCGGCAGCTGAAGGTCGAGGGCGATCTCCGGCGCGAGGTCGGCATGAACATCAAGCGGCTCATGGACCTCGGTTGTTTCCGCGGTCTCCGCCACCGCAAGAGCCTGCCGGTCCGCGGCCAGCGCACGCATACGAATGCGCGCACGCGCAAGGGTCCGCGCAAGGGCCAGGCCATCAAACGGAAGACGGAAGGGACGGGCGCTTAACCCATGGCCGGACCAGCAGAGACGACCAACAAGCCGAAGGCGAAGTCCAAGGCCAAGAAGGTCAAGAAGAACATCCAGAGCGGCATCGCCCACATCACGGCGTCGTTCAACAACACCATCGTCACCATCACCGACGTCTCGGGCAACGTGCTCGCCTGGTCGTCGTCGGGGGTGAAGGGCTTCAAGGGGTCGCGCAAGTCGACCCCCTTCGCCGCGCAGCTCGCCGCCGAGGACGCCGCGCACAAGGCGATGGAGCACGGGATGCGTTCGCTGTCGGTGTACGTCAAGGGCCCCGGCTCGGGGCGGGAGTCGGCGCTGCGCGCGCTCGCCTCGACCGGCTTCAAGATCACGCTCATTCGGGATCTCACCCCGATCCCCCACAACGGCTGCCGCCCGCCCAAGCGGCGCCGCGTCTGACCTGCTCCCGATCGTCTTCTCCACGAAAGAAATCGAGCACATCTAGATGGCGAACTACTCCGGACCTGTTTGTCGGCTCTGCCGGCGCGAAGACATGAAGCTGTTCCTCAAGGGGGACCGTTGCTACACGGACAAGTGCGGCTACGAGCGGCGCGCCTACGCCCCCGGCCAGCATGGCCAGGCCCGGCGGCGCAAGCTGTCGAACTACGGCTCGCAGCTGCGCGAGAAGCAGAAGGTCAAGCGGCTCTATGGCCTCGCCGAGCGGCAGTTCCGCGGCTACTACCACAAGGCGATCCGGATGAAGGGCGTGGCGGGCGAGAACCTGCTGCAGCTCCTCGAACGGCGCCTCGACAACGTCATCTACCGTCTTGGCTTCGCTTCCGACCACGCGGAGGCGCGGCAGCTGGTGCGCCACGGCCACTTCAAGATCAACGGGCACCGGGTCGACATCCCCTCGTTCCTCTGCAAGGCCAACGACCAGATCGAGGTCAAGGACGGCTCCAAGAAGATCACCCGCATCCTCGAGAGCCTGGGCGCCGTCGATCGGCGTGGGGTTCCCAAGTGGTTGGAGTTGGAGAAGGAAAATTTCAAGGGGAAGCTGACCGCGCTCCCCGCTCGTGAAGATCTGACCTTGCCGATCCGCGAGCAACTGATCGTCGAGCTTTATTCGCGCTGACAGGAGAGAAGGACATGGCGACCGCAATGGCTACGCAAAGCACCGGACAGAACAGCTTCATCGCGCGCAACTGGCGCGACCTCATTCGCCCACGCAACCTCGAGGTCGATCCCGAGTCGCTCACCGCGACCTACGGGAAGTTCACCTGCGAGCCGCTCGAGCGTGGCTTCGGGACGACGCTCGGCAACAGCCTGCGCCGCATCCTGCTGTCGTCGCTGCAGGGCGCGGCGATCACGGCCGTCAAGATCGAGGGCGCGCTGCACGAGTTCACCACCATCCCCGACGTCGTCGAGGACGTGACCGACATCGTGCTGAACCTCAAGGAGGTTCTGCTCAAGGCCGTCGACTCGAAGCCGCGGGTCATCCGCATCGAGAAGGACGGAGAGGGTCGCGTGAACGCCGGCGACATCCTGCTCTCGGACGGGATCGAGGTGCTGAACCCCGACCACAAGATCCTGACTTGTTCAAAGGGGGCCAAGCTGCGCATGGAGCTGACCGTCGGCTCGGGCCGCGGCTACGTCCCGTCGGAGCGGAACAAGGGGGCGCAGGTCCCGGTCGGCGTCATCCCGATCGACTCGCTCTTCTCGCCGATTCGCAAGGTGAACTTCCAGGTCACCAACGCGCGCGTCGGGCAGCAGACCGACTACGACCGCCTGAGCCTCGAGGTCTGGACCAACGGGGCGGTCAAGCCGGACGACGCGGTCGCCTTCGCCGCCAAGATCCTCAAGGACCAGCTCTCCATCTTCATCAACTTCGAGGAGGGGGCCGAGCCGGCGCACGACGCGCACGTCTCCGAGGAGCAGGCCAAGCTGAACGAGAACCTCTGGAAGTCGGTCGACGAGCTGGAGCTCTCGGTCCGCTCGGCGAACTGCCTCCAGAACGCGAACATCCGCTACATTGGCGAGCTGGTTCAGCGCACAGAGTCGGAGATGCTGAAGACCAAGAACTTCGGCCGCAAGTCACTGAAGGAGATCAAGGAGATCCTCGCCGAGATGGGTCTCTCCCTGGGGATGAAGCTCGAAGGCTGGCCGGGCGACGGTCCGCCCAAAAAAGCCTAGTCCGCCCACGTCCGAACAAACGACCTTCCACGAGCCTTAGACCATGCGACATCGTCGAGCTGGAGTTCATCTTTCGCGTACGTCGGCGCACCGCCAGGCGTTGTTTTCCAACCTGGTGGCGGCGCTCTTCACCAACGAGCGCATCCGGACCACGGACGCCAAGGCGAAGGAGACGCGGCGGCTCGCCGAGCGGACCATCACCTGGGCCCGCCGGGTCGGCGACGTGCTGACCAAGAAGCCGGAGCGGCGCTCGACCGAGGAGTCGGCGCGCGTCGTTCACGCGGTGCGCATGGCCCGGCGCGTGGTGCGCGATCGCGGCGCGGTGCTCAAGCTGTTCGACGAGCTCGCCCCTCGCTTCGCCGGCCGCCACGGCGGCTATACGCGCATCGTCAAGCTGGACCAGCGCCCGGGTGACGCGGCGTCAGATGTCGCTCCTCGAGCTCATGCCCGAGGACGGTGGTTCGGCCCCGAAGGCCGAGCCCAAGGGCGAGCCCAAGGCCACCGGCAAGGCCGCCAAGGGCGCTCAAGGTTCGAAATCATCGGCCGACGCGGCCAAGGACGCGGCGAAGAAGCCGAAGGCTTCTAAGTCCAAGAGCGACAAGTAGATTTTCGTTCGGGCCGCTGCCCGCCCGCGCTACAGTTTCGCGTCGCTCCTGTCGAACCGTCTTGGAAGCAAGGCCGCCCCGGTCTTGCGGACGGGACGAAGGAGCGACTCAATGGACACCGGCACGGGGGCCAAAGTGGCGCAGAACCAGCAACATGTTCGGGCCGCGGAGCGATTCGACCTCGAGGTGAAGGTCGATCTCGAGAGTGACCACAACTTCTACACCGGGCTCACGCAGAACATCAGCTCGGGCGGTGTGTTCATCGCGACCAGCGCGATCCGGAAGATCGGCGATCACATCACCCTGAAGTTCACGCTACCCGGATCCGGCGAGACGCTCGCCGTCGATACGGAGGTCCGCTGGATCCGCGAGAACAGCGCGCTCCACAAGGTCGAGGGCGCAACCGGGATGGGCGTCCGGTTCGTCAACTTGTCGCCAGCTGCCGCCACCGCCATCCAGAAGTTCGTCGAGAGCCGCGAGTCGCTGTACTACGACGACGAATGAATGAGGGGCGGGGGGGACAGGTCCCCCCCACCGGCCCCCCCTGCTTGGGGAGGTGAGCCGGCGCGGCGGAGCCGCGCCTCCCGGGTGAGGACTCGCTCGCGATGCTCGCTCTGACGTGGCGGCAAAAAGCTCGCTCGCGTAGGGCTGATTCTGGCGTATAAGCGCCGAATCATGGATGCGGCGGGGGTGCCGGGGGTTGGGTGGTCTTCGGTGATGTTGTCGCTGGCGTCGTTGGGTGTGGTTTGCCTGGTTGCTTGGGGGGCGTTGCGGTTGTTGGCGGGGCGGGGGGTCGGGAAGGCCAGCGGCGCGGTGAAGGTCATTGCGCGCTGTCCGCTGGAGCCTCGGCGGTCGGTTTACGTGATCGAGGCGGCGGGACGGTCGTTTCTGATCGGCGTGGGCGAGGGGCCGATGACGGTGCTGGCGGAGCTGGACGGCGAGAAGCTGAAGAGCTCGGTGCCGGTTGGCGTGGGCTCGCCCAAGTTTGCCGAGGTGCTGGCGCGGGCGTTGGGGCGGCAGCCCAAGGAGCCGACGCCGTGAGGCGCTTCTGGACGTTGGCGGTGGGCATCGCCGCATCGTTGGCGCCCTCGTTGGCGCACGCGGCTGCCAGCGCGCACGCGCACGACAGCGGGCTTGGCTCGCGGCCGCTCGTCCTCATCCTGGCGATGGGGGCGCTGTCGCTGATCCCGTTCGCCTTCCTGATGGTGACCTCGTTCGTGCGGATCTCGGTGGTGCTGTCGATCCTGCGCAGCGCGATCGGGACGCCGTCGGTGCCGCCGACGCAGGTGCTGACCGGCCTGGCGATGGTGCTGACCCTGGCGGTCATGGCCCCGACCGGCGAGCGGATGTACGCCGCGATCGCGCCCACGCTGGGGATGGCGGCCGGCGCCGAGCTGACCAGCGGCGAGACGATCGCGGCGCTGGAGACGGCCGCCGATCGCGGCAAGGAGCCGCTGCGTGATTTCTTGCTGAAGCACACCGGCGCGGCCGACCGGGCGTCGTTCCACGCGCTGGCGCTCAAGATGCGCGCGCCGGCCGAGCGCGCCGGGGTGAGCGACCGCGACTTCGGCGTCATCGTCCCGGCCTTCGTCACCTCCGAGCTGCGGCGCGCCTTCCAGATCGGCTTCCTGCTCTTCATCCCGTTCCTGGTGGTCGACATGGTGATCGCCAACCTGTTGCTGGCGCTCGGGATGCACATGCTGTCGCCGACCACCGTGTCGCTGCCGTTCAAGCTGTTGCTCTTCGTGCTGGCCGACGGCTGGACCCTGGTCATCAAGGGCCTCCTGGAGAGCTACCTGTGAGCGGCGGGGCAACCGAGCTCCTGCTGCGCGCGATCCGCGAGGGGCTGATCCTGGTGCTGCTGCTGTCGGCGCCGCCGCTCATCGCCAGCCTGGTGACCGGTTTCGTGGTCGGTCTGCTGCAGGCCGCGACGCAGATCCAGGACCAGACGCTCGCCTTCGTCCCCAAGCTGGTGATCGTGATGGGCGTGCTGGTGGCGATGGGTCCGGTCCTGGGCGCCTCGCTGGTGCGGTTCACGCAGGCGCTCTTGCTGGCGATCCCGACCATTCGCTGACCCATGGCCGGCGGCGACGGGCGGCTGGCGATCCTGATCCTGGCCGTCGCGCTCGGCGCGGCGCGCGCGACGCCCATCGTCTGGATGGTTGCGCCGCTCGGTGGCCCGCGCCTGCCGACGCCAGTGCGCGCCGGGCTGGCGCTCCTGTTGGCGGCGCTGGCCTCGCCCGCGCTGGTGGCCTCGGCGGGGGCGGCGGCGCTGGCAGAGGCGTCGGTGGTGACGCTGGCCCTCGCCCTCGGGCGCGAGGTGCTGGTGGGGCTCTGTCTCGGCTTCGTCGCCGCGGCGGCCTTCCGCGCGGCCGAGATCGCCGGCCGCCTCGGCGACACGCTCCGGGGCGCCAACATCGCAGAGATCCTGGTCCCCACCGCCGAGGAACGCTCTAGCCCGCTCGGCGTTCTCTACCTGCTGCTCACCACCATCATCTTCCTGCAGATCGGCGGCGTACCGCGCCTCTGCGACGCGCTCCTCGACAGCTACCGGGTGCTTCCCGTCGGTGGCGGCCTCGACGCTGGCGCTGCCCATCGCGCGGCCGCCGTCGTGACGGTCGCCTCGGCGCGCCTCATCGCCTCGGGGGTCGCGCTGGCCGCGCCGGTGATCGTCGCGCTCTGGCTGACCGATCTCGCGCTCGGCCTCGTGGCGCGCGCGGCGCCGCAGGTGCCGGTCTACTTCATCGGCTTGCCCCTCAAGGGTCTCCTGGCCATCGGTCTCGTGCTGCTCTGTCTCGGGACCCTGCAGGCGGCGCTCGTCGGAGATCTGGCTTCCTGGATGCGGCTCGTCGGTCGAACCTCGGCGGCGTTCTGATATATGCTGCGCCCCATGCTTCGACGCGTTCGCCTCCTGCTCCTCTCCACTTTGGCCGCTCTCCTCACGGTCCCCGCCGCCGCCTCGGCGCAGATGACCCAGGGTCCGCCCACGCCGCTGGCGGTCGATCTCGCCAAGGTGACGGTCGGCAACTGGGCGAAGTACAACATGACGATGGGAACGATGCCGCCGATGTCGATGAAGATGGCGCTCGTCTCCCGCTCCGCCTCCGGCAACACGCTGGAGATGTCGGTCGAAGGCGGCCTCGCCGCCAAGGCCGGCAAGGTGATCACCCAGATGACGCTCCCTCCCGGGTCCGAGGGGAACGTTCAGAAGCTGGTCCTGCAGGTCGGCTCCAACGATCCGATGGAGATGCCGGTCCAGGGCGCGCAGGGGAAGCAATTCGCCAAGCCCGATCCGAAGACGCTGGTCAAGGAGGAGACGGTGAAGGTGACGGCCGGCTCCTACAAAGCGAAGCACTATCACGACAAGACGCCGCAGGGAGACACCGTCGACTTCTGGGTCTCGGAGAGCGTGGCGCCGCTCGGGCTCGTGAAGATCGAGATGACGCAGAAATCGAACCCGATGATCAATGGTCCGATCAAGATGGAGCTGGAGTCGGTGGGCAAGGACGCCAAGCCGGTCATCACCAAGAAGCCCAAGCCGTTCGACCAGAACGAGCTGGTCAAGCAGATGATGGGCGGCGACACCGCGGGCGGCGGCGCAGGCGCGCCCCCACCCCCGGCGAAGTCGAAGTAGCCGCGGTCGGGATCGGAACGAGGGGGAGGCTGGGGCGTGGCGGCGTCGGGCGAGCCGACCGAGGAGCCGACCAGCAAGCGCCTCGAGGAGGCGCGCAGTCGGGGTCAGGTCGCGCAGAGTCGCGACCTCACGTCGGCGGCGGCGATGACGGCGGCGCTCGTCGCGCTGGTCGCGGGCGGTCCGGAGATCGTCGCGCGCCTCTGCGCCTACTGGAAGGGGGCGCTGGCGGCGGCGCCGGTGGGCGGCGCACCGTCGGACGCGCTGCTGGCGGGGACGGGCGTGCTGGCGCGCGCCCTGGCGCTGCCGCTGGCGGCGGCCGCGGCGATGGCCCTCGGTGTGGGGATGTTGCAGACGCGCGGGCTGGTCGCGCTGGGGGCGGTCAAGCCCGACCTCGGCCGGCTCTCCCCGGGCGCAGGGCTCAAGCGAATCTTCGGCGGAGAGGGGGCGCTGCAGGTCGGAAAGGGGCTACTCAAGGTCACCCTGGTCGGCATCCTGGCCTGGGCCACGGTGCGGCCGGTCTTGGGGGGCCTCGCGACGCTGGCGGGGGGCAGCGCCGCGCGAACCCTGGTGGTCCTGGGCGTGCTGGCCTCGCGGCTGGCGCTGCGGGTGGCGCTGGTCGCGCTGGCGCTCGGCGTCGCCGACTATCTCCTCGCCTACCGGCGGCACCGGCGCGGGCTGATGATGACCCGCGAGGAGGTCAAGCGCGAGAGCAAGGAGTCCGAGGGAGATCCGAGCCACCGCGCCGAGCGGCAACGGCTGCACCGGGAGCTCATGGAGCAACGAATGGTCGCCGAGGTCCGAAAAGCGGACTTCGTGGTGGTCAATCCCGATCACATTGCGGTGGCGCTGCGCTACGACCGTGACGGCGACGCGGCGCCGATGGTCGTCGCCAGCGGCGAGCGCCTCCTGGCCGAGCGGATCAAGCAGGTCGCGCGGGAGTCCGGGGTTCCGATATTCCGCGACGTGACGCTGGCTCGTTCGCTGCGCGGCTTGCCCGAAGGAGAAGAGATCCCGGCCGCGCTTTACGAGGCGGTTGCCGAGGTGCTGAGGGTCGTCTATGGAATGGAAGCGCCGGCGGCTGACGCGGCGCCGGTGCCGGTGCCGGCCAGCACGTCGCCCGAGGTTCCGCGTGGCGCCGGCTGGAAGCGGGCTTAAGATAAGCGCCGCCATGAGCTCGACCTCGACCAAGAAGGTGCGCAAGGCGGTGCTGCCGGTCGCCGGACTCGGGACGCGGTTTCTTCCCGCGACCAAGGCGATGCCCAAGGAGATGTTGCCGCTGGTCGACACCCCCAGCATCCAGATCATCGTCGAGGAGTGCGTGGCGGCCGGGATCGAGGAGATCATCTTCGTCACCGCGCGCGGCAAGTCGGCGCTGGAGGATCACTTCGATCGCGCGCCCGAGCTGGAGGCGCTGCTCGAGCGGCGCGGGAAGAAGGACGACCTGGCGCTCGTGCAGAAGCCGAACCAGCTGGCGCGGTTCTCGTCGGTGCGGCAGGGGGAGGCGCGCGGGCTTGGGCACGCGGTGCTCTGCGCGCGGGCCGCCGTCGGCGACGAGCCCTTTGCCGTGCTGCTCGGCGACGACCTGCTCGACGCCGAGGTGCCGGGGATCGGGCAGCTCATCGAGGTCTACCAGAAGCTCGGGACCGGGGTGGTCGCGCTCAAGCAGGTCCCCGCCGACCAGACGCACATGTACGGGATCGCCGATGGCGCGCGTGACGGTGCGCGCGGCCTCAAGATCGACAAGCTGATCGAAAAGCCGGCGCCGGGGACGACCAGCTCGCGGGCGGCGGTGATCGGGCGCTACGTCCTGCCGCCGGAGATCTTCGGAATCCTGGCCGAGACGCCGCCCGGGCGTGGCGGCGAGATTCAGCTCACCGACGGTCTGGCGACGCTCTGCGCGCGGCGCGGCTTCTACGGCCTGGAGGTCGAGGGCGACCGGTTCGACGTCGGCGATCGCGCCGGCTACGTCGTGGCGATGGTGCACTACGCCCTCCGCCGCCCCGACATCGCCGACGACGTCCGCGCCGGGATCGAGAAGCTGTTGGCGAAGTGAGCGCACCCGGCGGCGATCGACTCGGGGATCCCGGGAGGGTCCCCGTCGGCGCGCTGCTCGAGGTGGCGGTCGCGCTGCCGGTTCCCGGGACGTTCACCTACCGCGATCCGCGCCCCGGCGCCGCGGCGGCCGTCGGGACGCAGGTGGTGGTGCCGTTCGGCTCCCGCACGGTCACCGGCTTCGTCGTCGGCCCCGGCGCGGCCGCGGGCGGCTTCGAGGCCAAGGAGATCGAGGAGGTCGTGGGTGGCGAGCCGGCGTTCGACGCGGCGATGATCGCCTTCGGGCGCTGGACCGCGGACTACTACCAGGCGCCGCTCGGCGAGGTGCTGCGCGCCGCGCTGCCGCAGGGCGAGCAAGCGACCGCCAAGCGCGCCGTGCGGCTGACCGAGCTCGGGCGGCGGGCGCTGGAGCGGCAGGGGACGTTGATAGCGGACGCGCCGCGCGACCCGGTGCTGGGCGCGCTGGCCGACGCGGGCGGCGAGCTCGCGCTGGCGCGCCTCTTCAAGCTGGTGCCGCGCGCCAAGGGGGTGCTCGGGCGCCTGATCGCCGAGGGGGCGCTCGAGACGGGCGACGAGGTGCAGCGCCGGCGCCCCGCGCCGACGGTGGCGCTGGCGTTCGCCGTCCCGGGCGCCGCGGACGGGGCGATCCCCAAGCGGGCAGCCGCCCGCCGGGCGTTGCTTGGCAGGCTCGCGGCGGCCGTCGACGGTTTGCCGCTCGCCGGGCTGACCGCCGGCGAGCGGACGCAGCTGCGGGCGCTTTCGATGGCAGGGCTGGCGCGGGTCGAGCACCGGCCGATCCTTCACGCGCCGGCGCCGCCGCCGGCCGCGGCGCCGCCGGTCACGCTCAATGCCGCGCAAGCGGTGGCGGTCGAGGCGCTGGTGAGCGCGCTCGGCGGGGGCTTCGCCAGCTTTCTGCTTCACGGCGTGACCGGCTCGGGCAAGACCGAGGTCTACCTGCGGGTCATCGCGGCGGCGCGCGCGGCGGGGCGAGGGGCGCTGGTGCTGGTGCCGGAGATCGCACTAACCCCCCAGCTGGCGGCGCGGTTCCGGGCCCGCTTCGGCGAGGACGTGGCGGTGCTGCACAGCGCGCTGCCGCCGCGCGAGCGTCTCCTCGCCTGGCGCCGCCTGCGTGCCGGCGAGGTCGGGATCGCGCTCGGCGCGCGCTCGGCGGTGTTCGCGCCGGTGCGGGCCCTCGCCGTGGTGGTCGTCGACGAGGAGCACGATCCGTCGTTCAAGCAGGAGGAGGGGGTGCGCTACCACGGACGCGATCTGGCGATCGTGCGGGCACAGCAGGCCGGCGCGCTGGCGATCCTCGGGTCGGCCACGCCGTCGCTGGAGAGCGCCTACAACGTCACGCGCGGAAGATTCTCGCGCCTGTCGCTCCCCGAGCGGGCCACGCCGCGGCCGCTGCCGACCGTGGAGATCGTCGACCTGCGGCGCCATCCGCCGGGGCCGGACGGCCTCCTGTCGGCGCCGCTCGCCGACGCGCTCGGGGCCGCGCTCTCGGCCGGCGAGCAGAGCATCTTGTTCCTCAACCGCCGCGGTTTCTCGACGGTGATGCTCTGCCGCGCCTGTGGTCAGGTGGTCCGCTGCGACAACTGCGTCGTCTCGATGACCTACCACCGCGGGCGGTCACTCCTCTGCTGTCACTACTGCGGCCGGACGACGCCGGTGCCCGTGCACTGCCCTTCGTGCAACGCGGCGCGGATCGAACGCCTGGGCACGGGGACCGAGCGGGTGGAGGCGGTCGTGCGCGAGCGTTTCCCGGACGCGCGGGTGGCCCGCCTCGACCGCGACACCGCCGGCAGCGGGTCGGTGCGAGATCTCGACGCCATCCTGCGGCGCATGCAGGCCGGCGAGATCGATCTGCTGGTCGGGACGCAGATGGTGACCAAGGGGCACGACTTCCCCGGCGTCACGCTGGTGGGCGTGCTGCAGCCCGATCAGGGGATGCACCTCCCCGACTTTCGCGCCGCCGAGCGGACCTTCCAGCTGCTCGAGCAGGTGGCGGGGCGGGCCGGCCGCGGCGAGCGGCCGGGGCGGGTGATCGTCCAGACCTACGCGCCCGACCACCCGGCGATCGCCGCGGTCGCGCGCCACGACTACGAGGGGTTCGTGCGCGACGAGCTCGCCGAGCGGCGCACCGCCGACTACCCGCCGTTCGCGCGGATGATCGTCCTGCGGGTCGACGCGCGCGAGGCGGCCGAGGCGCGGGCGGGCGCGATGGCGGCCGCCGAGGCGGCGCGGGGGGCCGGGGGCGCCGCGGTGACGGTGCGCGGCCCCGCCGAGGCACCGCTCAGCCGCCTGCGCGGTCGAACCCGCTGGCAGGTCTGGCTGTCTTCTCACGATCGTCCCCGCCTGGTGGCGGCGGCGCGCGCGGCGTCCGCGACGGCGCGCTCGGGAGCGGACCTGCGCCTCTCCGTCGACGTCGACCCCCAGAGCGCGCTGTGAGCCTGTTTTTCAGCCCTCCGGCGGCAGTGTTAGAGTCAGCGTCGGTTTGATGAAGCTGCTCATCATTGCCGGGCCCTACGAGGCGGATCGCATCCGCAAGGCGGCCCTGTCGGCGGGGTTCGAGACGGTGGCGGTCGAGCCCGGGCGAGAGCCTCTCGGGCTGGATCACCGCTTCGCGCCCGGAGCTGATCGTGATGGCGCCCCAGATCGTCAACGCCGATCCGGCGCTGGCGCTGGCCAAGGTGCGCGCCGTTCCGCGCGGCCGCGTCCCCATCTTTCTCGTCGGAGACGAGGCGGACGAGGCGCGCCTGCGCGATCTGGCCGACGGCTTCTTCGTCCGGCCGATCGCGCCCGATCTGCTGCTCGAGCGGGCGCGCGCCATCCTGGCGCCCGTCGAGGAGGGGCGCCGGCGCAAGAACAGCAGCCTCGATCTCGAACGGACCGAGA
Organism: uncultured Pseudomonadota bacterium; assembly: GCA_963725905.1. Taxonomy (GTDB): domain Bacteria; phylum Myxococcota_A; class Polyangia; order Fen-1088; family Fen-1088; genus JADGRB01. Next base: position 164,328 of record CAVSAG010000002.1, read on the forward strand.
TGGGGATTGGACCTGCGGGCGAGCTGCCGCCGCCGGCGCCGAACCCGAGCGGCGCGCCGGCGCCCGTGGCGCGTCCCAAGAGTGGCGGGCATCCGGCGCGGGCGGCCGGTTCGACGCTCAAGCCGCTGGTCGCGGTGGCGCTGGGTGGGGCCCCCGTCGCGGCGGCGCGCGCGACCGATCCGGGGGTGCTGCTGGCCGAGCTGGGGGCCGGGATAGACGCGCTCCTCGACGCCGAGCTGGACGCCGCTGTCGCCGGCGCGCCGAGGGCGCCGGTCAAGGTGTCCGGGCCGCCGTCGACACCGCCGTCGGCGCGCGCCGCCAAGGCCGACTTCGCCAGTGAGACGACGAAGAAGGTCGAGCCGGCGCTGCTGGGGGTCGTGGCCAGGGCCTCGGAGAACGGCCGGGCGCGCCTGCTGGCCCGGTACGCGCCGGTGGAGGAGGGGGACTACTTCGCCGTGCTCGACGTCGGGCGTGATGCCAGCGCGGCGGAACTGCAGCGGGCGCACGAGAAGATCGTCCGCGAGACCGCGCCCGACGCGCTCGATCCGGATCTGGCGCGCGAGATGTCCACCCAGATCGACGCCATTCGCGCGGTGGCGGCCGAGGCGCTGCGGGTGCTCACCGACGAGAACCTGCGCCCGCGCTACCTGAGCCACCTGCCGGGCGCGCCCGCCGCGAAATGACCGTCGCGAAATGAAGGCCTCTGCGCCGCGGCTGCGCGCCGTCTTTTTCGGCTCGCCCGCCTTCGCCGTCCCCTGCCTGCGCGCCGTCGCGGCCGAGACCGAGCTATGCGCTGTGGTCAGCCAGCCGGATCGCCCGGCGGGGCGCGGCCAGGCGCCGGCCGCGCCCGCGGTCAAGCGCGAGGCCGAGGCGCTGGGCCTGCCGGTGCTCCAGTTCGAGAAGGTGCGGACGCCCGAGACGCACGCGGCGCTCGCGGCGCTCGACGCCGATCTGTTCGTGGTCGTGGCCTACGGGCGGATCCTGCCGCAGGCACTGCTCGACCTGCCGCGGAAGGGACCGTTCAACGTGCACGCCTCGCTGCTGCCGAAGCTGCGCGGGGCGGCGCCGATCCAGTGGGCGATCATCAACGGCGAGCAGGAGACGGGCGTTTCGATCATGCGGATGGAGGCCGGGCTCGACACGGGGCCGGTGGCGGTGACGCGCGCCCTGCCCATCGCCGACGACGACACGACGGGGACGCTGTCGCTCAAGCTCGCGGAGCTGGGCGCCAGGCTGCTCGTCGACACGCTGCCCGCCATCGCCGACGGCACCATCACGCTGCGCCGGCAGGACGACGGCGCGGCCACGCTGGCGCCGCTCTTGACCAAGGGCGACGGGATCTTGAAGTTCGATCGGCCCGCGCGGCTCGTGTCGGCGCAGGCCCGCGGCGTCGACCCCTGGCCGGGCGCGACGACGACCCTCGGCGGGGAGACGCTCAAGCTGTTCGCGCCGCGGCGTGCTCGACGCCGGCGCCGCGAGTAGAGGAGGCCGGGACGATCCGCGACGTCACCTCGGACGGGTTGGTCGTGGCCTGCGGCGACGCCGCGGAGCACCTGATCGCGTTCGGCGAGATCCAGTTCCCCGGCAAGCGCCGCATGCCGGCGGCGCTTGCCCGCGATCGCCTGCGGCCCGGCACGCGGCTCGGCGCTTGATGGCCAAGAGAACGAAGGCGGCGCAGCCAGGGCCACCGAGGCCCGCGCCTTCCGCGCGCGCTCTCGCCCGCGGCGTGCTCGGAGCGGGTCGAGCGCGACGGCGCGTACGCCGGGCGCGCGCTGGCGGCGGCGCTCGATCGGGCGCGGGCGATGTCGCCCGAGGACCGGGCGCTCGCCACCGAGCTGGTCTACGGCGTCCTGCGCCGCCGCGCCCGGCTCGACCGGGCGCTCGACGCCCTCGCCAAGACCGGGACCAGCCGGCCTCGATCCCGCCGTCCGGATCGCGCTGCGAACGGCGGCCTATCAGATCCTGTTCCTCGATCGCGTCCCCGACTACGCGTCGGTCGATGATGCCGTCGAGGCCTGCAAGGGCGTCGGGCGGGCGCGGCGTGGCCGGTCTCGCCAACGCGCTCCTGCGCCGCCTCGCGCGGTCGGGCGAGCCGCCGCTGCCGGACGCGGCCGTCGATCCGGCCGGCTACCTCGAGGCGGCGATCGGGTTTCCCGCCTGGCTGGCGCGGCTGGCGCTGGCCGAGCTGCCGGCCGCCGACGCGCTCGCGTTCGGCGAGACGGTGATCGCTCCCGCGCCGATCACGCTGCGGGCCAACACGACGCGGGTCTCGCGCGACGCGCTCCTGGCGCGGCTCGCCGCGGAGCGCCCGGGCGCCACGTTCGCCGCGTCCTCGATCGCGCCCGACGCGCTCCTGGCGCGCCGGTTCGACGCCCCGGCGACGACCGCTGCCTGGCGCGAGGGCCTCTTCGCCGTGCAAGACGCGGGGGCGCAGGTGGTCGCCGAGCTCTGCGGCGCCGCGGCCGGCGAGCGCATCCTCGACGCCTGCGCCGGGGCGGGCGGCAAGACAGCGCACCTGCTGGCGCTGGCCGGCGACCGGGCCGTCGTCGAGGCAATCGATCGCGCGCCCGCCAAGCTGGACGAGACGCGGCGGACGTTGCAGCGGCTGGGGCTCGCGTCAGCGCGCCTGCAGGTCGGGGACCTGACCCGGCCGCTCCCCGACGCGACGGCGCGCTACGACCGGATCCTGCTCGACGCCCCGTGCAGCGGGCTCGGCGTCCTGCGGCGGCACCCGGAGGCGCTCGTTCGCCGCACGCCCGCCGAGCTGACGGTCCTGGCCGCCCAGCAGCTGGCGATGCTGACGGCGCTGGCGCCCGCGCTGCGCCCGGGCGGCCTCCTCACCTACGCGGTCTGCACGTTCGAGCGGCAGGAGTGCGAGGAGGTCGTGGCGGCCTTTCTGCGCAGGCTCACCCGCAGTTCGCGATCGAGCCGCCGTCGGCGGCCGGCGGCCGCGTCCCCTGGGCGGCGCTCGCCGACGCCTCGGGCGCCGTGCGGACCTGGCCGCAGCGCGACGACGCCGACGCGTTCTTCGCCGTGCGCCTTCGCGCCCGCGAGTAGAATCGCCTCTGTGAAGCTCGGCCTGCTGATCGTCGCCGCCGCGGCGCCGTCGCTGTTCCTGCTGACGTTCTTTTATCTGAAGGACCGGTACGAGCGCGAGCCGCTGCTCCAGATCCTGATGGCCTTCGGGCTCGGGCTCTACTCGATGATCGCGGCGCAGGGGATGGCGACGACGGCCGAGGGGTGGGTCTCGGCCGAGTGGCTGGCGACGGGCGGCGAGCCAGCGCGCCTGTTCGACGCCTTCGTCCTCTCGGGCGCGATCGAGGAGTTCGCCAAGTGGGTCGTCCTGATCCTCGCCATCTATCACTGGGACGAGTTCGACGAGCCGCTCGACGGCGTCGTCTACGGCGTGGCGGTGGCGCTCGGCTTCGCCACGCTGGAGAATTTCCTGTTCGTGCTGCGCCTCGGCCTGGGCGTCGCCTGGCAACGGGCGCTGTTCGCGGTGCCGGCGCACGCCCTTTGCGGCGCGACGATGGGCTACTACGCCGGCCGCGCGAAGTTCGCCAAGCTGACGGGTAGCCGCACGCCATGGCCGGATCGTCTTCTCTGTTTCACCGTGCCGATCGTCTTTCACGGTCTCTACGACTACGCGCTTCACCACGGGCTCGGGCCGCAGGATCTGGGTAATCATCTCCGTCGGCTCCGTGGCGCTCTGGCAGTTCGTTCTGCGCCGCGTCCGGCGGGCGCAGAGCGCCTCCCCTTTTCGGCCCGCTGGCGGCGCTTGACGGGTAGAATGTCGGCCATGCGTACATCTGCCGTCGTGTTGGTCGGGGGACTCGCATTGGTGGGTTGCGGCAAGGCAGGTGGGTCGAGGCGTGGCCGGCGCTCCGACGGCCCCTCGCCGCGGCCGCGCCCGTCGCGGCCGAGCAACGCGGAGTTCGATCAGAAGTGGGCGGCCCTCGCCTCGAAGGATCTCGACGCCTTCTACGTCGAGGACGATCGCGGCGAGGGGCTGATGGGGAACGTGCGGCGCGCGCGCCACGAGCAGCCGGCGGGCTCCGACAAGCACCGATGGCCGCACCGCCAACCTCTCGCCAGGACGCAGATCCAGCAGGTGATTCGGCAGAACCTCCCGGGCGTGAAGGCCTGCTACCTGCGCATCTCGCGCGACGGCGAGCAGCGGTCGGGCAAGGCGATCGTCAGCTTCGACGTCGGCCCCGCCGGCGACGTGCGCGACACCAAGGTCGACGCGCCGTCGTTTCAAGGAACGTCGCTTCCCACCTGCGTGAGCGGGATGGTGTCGCACTGGGCGTTCCCGAAGTCGCAGAGCGGCGGGCTGGCGATCAGCTATCCGTTCGTGTTCGTGGGCGGGTAGTGCCCCGGGGACTCAGGATCGCGCCGTCGATCCTGGCGGCGGACTTCGCCCGGCTCGGCGAGGAGGTGCGCGCCGTCGAGGCGGCCGGCGCCGACTCGTGCACGTCGACGTGATGGACGGCCGCTTCGTCCCCAACATCACGATCGGCCCGGCGATCGTCGCGGCGATCCGCAAGGTCGACCAAGCTGCCGCTCGACGTGCACCTCATGATCGTCGAGCCGGAGCGCTACATCGACGCGTTCGCGCGGGCCGGCGCCGATCTGATCAGCGTGCACCTCGAGGCGGCGCCGCACCTGCACCGGACGGTGGAGCAGATCCGCGCAGGCCGGCAAGAAGGCGGCGGTGGCGCTCAACCCGCACTCGCCGCTCGACGGCCTCGACATCGTGCTCCCCGAGCTCGACATGGTCCTCCTGATGACGGTCAACCCGGGCTTCGGCGGCCAGAAGTTCATCGAGGCGGTGGTCCCCAAGATCCGCGCGCTGCGCGCCGAGATCGACCGGCGCGGCCTCGACGTCGACATCGAGGTCGACGGCGGCATCGATGCCCGAGACCGCGCCGGCGGTGGTCGCCGCGGGCGCGACGGTGCTGGTGGCGGGATCGGCGGTGTTCCACGCGCCGGGCGGGGACTACCGCGGCGCGATCGCAGCGCTGCGCAGCTCGGATGGCCGGGCCTAGGGATTCTGCCGACTGGGCCGCACAACTTCTTGTGCAGCAAGCTGCCGGAAGGGTCCCTACTGAGACGATCCGTCGGTGCGAATCGGGTCGGCAGTCGTGTCGAACCCGGCAACCTGGAAGATGTTGGAGGCGTCGCAGGCGCCGTTGGTGGTTGTTGGATTCCAGACGTCCGATCGGCCGAGGCTGATCGATAGGGTTCCCACCAAGGCGCTCTGTCCGGGTGCCAGTACAGCTTCGGTCCCGCCGACGTTCACCTGGGAGTCGTAGTGAGTGAAGCTGCAATTCGAGTCCGCACACGTGGCGGCTCCCATCTGAATGGAAATCCCGTAGTCGGCAAGGCTGGTGGTGCCGTAGCGCGAGAGGGCCGCGAACGCCAGCACGCTCCCTCCGCGCGATAGTACGATCTGTTGCGCCAGTCCCTGGAAGAAGAGTTCGCTCGTGGCGACGTCCAGATCCACGGCGTCACCGGGCATGAACCGGCCTGCGGGAAGATCGGGAAGTCGAAGAAAGACCGTCAGGGGCAAGCGTGCAGGCAAGGACAGAACGATCTTCGCCGTCGTCGCGGTCGAGCGATCGAAATCCTGGCAATTGCCTCCCGGGACCTCGTCGACACTTGCGACGGTGGCTGGTCCCTTGTAGTTGTCGAACGCAGTGGACTGCTGCGGAGAGGCGTCCGCCGCCTCATCCTCAAATACACAGAACTCGATTGGCCCTGTCGCCGAAGGCTGCCCGTTGCATGCCGGGAGGCTGCCCGCGTCGCCGGGCCCAGCCCCGGCGATTCCGCCCGATCCCGCGATTCCCGGACCGCCACCAGCGACTCCACCCGCGCCCGCGACGCCACCACCCCCGCCGGCGACCCCACCCGAGCCCGCGATGCCACCATCCCCGCCGGCGACCCCACCGCCGGCGCCGCCTGAGCCGCCGGTTCCCGCCGGAGTCAACGTTGCGCTGCTGCAACTACCCAGCGTCGCCAACACGATCCCAATCAAGGTAAGCCTCATCGAATGCCCCTCTAGGCGAGTATTGAAGGTTAGATTCTCATCATAGCTTCAACGGGGAACGGAGACACGCGCTCATGGCGCGCGCGGATTTTTGAGAGAGGCGCGAGGCCTGCCGGGTCAGCGCCGCTTCATGTAGACGTGGTACTCCTTCGCGCCCGGCACCGTGACCGCCTCGTACTGGGTCTTGAGCATCCCCTCGACCGGCGGGCAGATCGCGAACACCTCGGCGCGGCCGTTGAGGAAGATGTTGAATGAGTTGTCGAGGAACACCATGGCGGCGGGCGGCGCCGTCGTGAGCCGGTGGCAGGCGTCAGCCGAGATCTGCGCCTGCAGCCGCTTGATGGCGTCGAGCTGCTTGGCGTTCGGGCCTTCGCCCGGCGCGGCGGGTGCGCGCAGGTAGAAGATCTCGATGTTCAGCGACATGTTGACGTAGTACGGGACCGCCGGCCCTCGCTCCGCGTTCAGGAGGACGTGCGATTCATACCCGTAGAAGAAGATGCGGTCGTTCTTCTGCGTGTGCGCCTTCAGATAGTCGCCGAGGGTCTTCGCCGACACGATGTCGGGCTCGAGGTACTGGGGCATGGGCAGGTGGAGATACCCGCTCCCCTGGATGGTGTCGTTGGTCTTGTAGGCGATGAGGAGAAGCGCCAGGGCGGCCACGGCGACACGCGCCGGGCGCCAGCGCTCGGGCTCCGAGGAGCGACGGCCCCAGAGCTCCGACAACAGCAGGAGCTCGAGCGGAACGGCGGCGGCAGTCGTCTGCTGAACGTGGTTGGGCCAGCCCTTCCCTTCGAGGCAGGCGGCGATCAGCAGCAGGATAGGTGGGAAGGCAAAAGCGAGCGCGCGGCGCGGGATGAGACGTACCGCCACGGCCACCACGACGCCAATCAGGATGGTCACGGCGATCGTGCCGGCGACCGGATAGTGCTCGGTCAGGAGCAGGAAAGCGTTCTGCTTGACCAGCCAGCGGTGAAAGGTGAAGGGGAACTTGACGTACCAGAACCAGATGCCGCCGATGCTGCCGAACAGCGCGAGGCCTACGAAGATGGCCACCACGGCGCCCAGCGCCCCCTGGCAGGCCGCCCGCCAGCGCAGGGATCGGAGCTCCCGGGTGGGATCGTCGGCCAGCCAGATGGCGAGGACGGCGCTTCCCACGTACGCCATCCCGGAGTGGCGGCCGAAAACCTCGAGCATGCACAGCGCACCGCCTGCGAAGGCCGCGATTCGCGCCATCCGCGGTTCGTAGTCGGCGCTGGCGTAGACCAGCACCAGGCCCAGGTAGCCGAGCAGCGCGAAGTGGCCGTCGCGCTGGATGGTCTGCTCCCAGCCGAGCTCCAGATACCAGGTCAGCCACAGCGCCATCCCGAGGAGGGCCCACGCCACGCGCGACAGCGCCCTGCCGGGGCGCGTTTCCGAAGAGCGCGCCGCCAGGGCCGCGCCCATCAGGCCGGAGCCGGACAGCTGCAGGATGAGGTCCGACCGCCGGCACCCCGCGTCGCTGTTGCTTCCGAAAGCGAGGATCTGCAGAAACGCATGGAGAAAGTGGACCAACGGTCCGTCCGGGGCGCCGACGTCTTTGTAGAGCCTGATTCCGTGGAGGAGGCACCAGCCGCTGTATTGGCACTGAGCGGCATCTCGAAAGAGGGGGCTGGCCAGCTCCTTGCGGATCTCGGCTAGCAGCCAGGGGGCGAGGGCGATCGGGACGATCGCGACCGCCGCCGCGCGGGCCGTGCTCCAGCCGCCCAGCCAGGTTCCGAAGCGCTCGACCAGGAGCGCCGTCCGCTCCCGCACCCGCCGGACCATCAGGCGGAGGTCGCTTCCCCGTGACCGTGTCTCCTGCTGTTCGTCGGGCAAGCGCGCGCGAGCTTGCCCGAATCGCCGCCGACCAGCAAGGCTTCCCGCCCCCTAACCCAGCTCGGGGAATCATCGTTTTTCCCGACCGGCGGACATGATATTAAGACGGGCCCGGCGCAGCGGGCTTCAAAATGCCTAAGAAAACCTTAATTTTCATTCCCACTTACAACGAGCGCGACAACGTCACTCCGATGTGCGAGCAGATTCTCGCGCACGGGCTCGATACCGATGTCGTCTTCCTGGACGACAACTCTCCCGACGGTACCGGACAGGTTCTCGACGCACTCGCCGCCAAGTATCCCCGCTTGCGGATCATCCACCGGCCGGAGAAGGCCGGCATCGGGACCGCACACCAGGAGGGGATCGCGCTCGCTTACCGCGAGGGCTACGATCGACTGCTCACGCTCGACTGCGACTTCACGCACGATCCGTCCCTGATTCCCGAGTTCCTCCGGCGCGGGGAGTCGAGCGCGGTGGTCGTCGGGTCGCGGTTCTTGAAGCAGGGGAGCCTCCGCGACTGGAACTGGCTGCGGAAGGGGCTGACCAACACCGGGCACTTCCTGATGACGAACATGCTGGGCGTGTCGCAGGACGCGACCGGCGCCTACCGCGTCTACGACCTCAAGGTGATTCCGCGCGAGCTCTTCCAGCTGGTGCAATCGCGCGGGTATGCGTTCTTCTTCGAGAGCCTGTTCATACTTCACAGCAACGGGTTCTCGATCGCGCAGATCCCGATGGACCTCGGCGCGCGGGCTCACGGCGCGTCCAAGATGACGGTGAACGAGGTCCGGCGCAGCACCCAGACCTTGATGAAGCTCTACTTCGAGCAGAAGACCAACCCCTCGCGGTTTCGCCTTCCGCGCTCCGCGACCCTCAAGGCGGGCCTCGTCGACCCCCAGAACTGGAACGAGTACTGGGACAAGAAGACGGGTCGCACCAACGCGCTCTACGACGCCATCGCCACCGTCTATCGGAACGCGATCATGAAGCCACGGCTGGAGGCGGCGATCACCAAGGAGTTTGCCCCGGGCGCGACCCTGCTGCACGCGGGGTGCGGCAGCGGTCAAGTGGACGAGCGGCTGCATGAGCACGCCAAGATCACCGCTGTCGACATCTCCCCTTCAGCGTTGCAACTCTATCGTCGCCACAACCCCAGCGCGGAGGTTCGGCACGCCAGCATCTTCGACCTTCCGTTCGAAGACGAAAGCTTCGACGGCGCCTACAACCTGGGCGTGGTCGAGCACTTCCAGCCCGACGAGCTCAAGCGAGCCTTCTCCGAGCTCCACCGCGTCCTCAAGCCAGGCGGCAAGCTGGTGGTTTTCTGGCCCCACGCGCACGCCACCAGCGTGTTCGTCCTCAATTCGGCCCACTGGTTTCTGAACGACGTCCTGAACAAGGACGTTCAGTTTCACCCGCCCGAGGTCTCGTTGGTGCACTCGGAGCGCGAGGCGGCGGACCTGCTCGCGTCAGGGGGATTCGATCTGGCTTCCTACGATTTCAGCGTCAAGGATATGTTCGTGCAGGCCGTCGTCGTGGCGACCCGCACCTAGCGCAAATCGCCCGCGCCGGCGCGCGTGAACATCAGCCTGTCGGCGTCGGTCGCCGGCAAGAGTTCACGCGCGCCTCTCGCTTGATGAAGCTACTTCTTGGCGGGAGCGGCGGGCGCGGCCGGGGCGGCCGCTGCGGCCGGCTTGGCGCCGGGAGGGGGCGGCAGGTAGGCGTAGGGGCGCGCCTCGGCGATCATCCAGGTCTTCCCCTTCTTCACCATCAGGGTGGGGACGTGGAAGGTCATCGGCGGCATCGCCTTGCCGTCGGGGGTGTGCGCGCCGGTGACCGAGTGCTCGAGCTCGACCCAGGCGGCGTCCTTGCCGACCGGACGGAACTCGACCACCTTCATCTCCATCTTGCTGTCCTTGAAGAAGGCGGTGTCGCCGGTGAAGATCTTCTCGATCTCGGCGGTGCCCTTGCCGCTCATGCCGACGGGGTTCACCAGCATCGCGTCATCGGTCCAGAACGCCGCCATCCCCTTGACGTCCCCCTTGTTGAACAGGGCGATGAAGTCGGCCACCCGGGCCTTGATGGCGTCCTCGTCCTTCGACGACGCGGCCCGGGCGGGGGCGGCGAGCACGAACGAAACGGCGGTGGCGACGAGCAGCGAACGAACGATCATGGTCTGGTGTCTGTGCATGCGATGTTCCTTGGGGTCGGTGGTTGAGGGAACGTCCGGTTCCCGGTACGTGCGTCGGAGTAACACGGATCACAGACTTTCGTTAGTCGACCCCTCACAAGGAGTCCCGAATGATTCCCGTTGAACGCGACCGCACCGCTCTCCTGGTCATGGACTTCCAGTCGGAGGTCGTCGCGATGTTCGGCGACAAGGCCACCGCCGCGCTCGCAGGGCGCCGCCGGCCTCTGCGCCGCGGCGCGCGCCGCGGGGGTTCCGATCGTCTACATCGTCGTGGGGTTCCGCCCAGGCTACCCGGAATTGAACCGCCGGAACGCCAGCTTCGCCGCCGTGGCCCAGAGCGGCCGCTTCGTGGTCGCGACGCCCGGCGCCGACCTCGCGCCGCCGCTTCGGGCGGAGGCGGGCGAGGTGGTGGTGGTCAAGCACCGGGTGAGCGCCTTCGCCGGGACCGACCTCGACATGATCCTGCGCGCCAGAGGCGTCGACACGCTGGTGCTCTCGGGGATCGCGACCAGTGGCGTCGTCCTCTCGACCATCCGGCACGCCGCCGACGCCGACTACCGTGTCGTGGTCGTCGAGGACGCCTGCGCCGACCGCGACGACGAGGTGCACCGGGTGCTGACGGGAAAGGTGTTCCCGCGGCAGGCCACCGTCACCACCACCGCCGAGCTCGTGGCCGCGCTCGGTGCGCCGAAGTTGCCGCCGGGCGAAGCCGCGCCCAAAATCAGCTCGTGACGTCGCAGGGAATCGTCGACCGGCCCAGCCACCATTCGGTCGACGGCACCGTCGAACGGATCGAGGTCATCCTGCGCGCCAAGGGGATAACGCTGTTCGCGCGCGTCGACCACGACGGCGAGGCGGCGAAGGTGGGGATGAAGATGCCGCCCACCAGGCTGCTCGTGTTCGGGAAGCCGGAGGCGGGGACGCCCCTGATGCTGGCGGCGCCGCGGCTGGCCATCGACCTGCCGCTCAAGATTCTGATCTGGCAGGACGCCGCGGGGCAGGTCTGGGTCAGCACGAACAGCGCAGCTTATCTTCAGGAGCGCCACCAGCTGCCGCCCGACCGGGTGGCGGCGCTGGCCGCCGTCGAGGCGATCGCCGACGCCGCGGCCGCTACTTCGTGAACAGGGTCAGGTCGATCGAGTCCGCCAGCTTTTGATAGCCGGCCGGATTCAGGTGCAGCCCGTCGGTCTGGGCCCAGGTGTCGTACTGCGTTTGCAGGGCGGGGGGATTTCCGCCGTCAGTGACCGCGGCGTCGAAGTCGAAGTAGGCGTCGAAGACCCCGCTCTTGATGTACGTGTTGACCTGCTGGCGGACGGTCTCGTGCGCAGCGGTGTAGTAGGTGTTCGCGCCGAACGGCATGATGGTCGCGCCGTAGATGAGCAGATTGTGGGCGTGCGCCTGGCTGATCAGGCTGGCGTAGACGGTTTGCATGGAGGCGAACGTTGCGCCGTTGCCGATGTCGTTGACGCCGTCGAAGACGATCACGTACCGGACACCGTCTTGCCCCAGCACGTCCCGCATGAAACGCGCTTGCGCCGCCGTGCCGGTCCCGACCAGATTGGTCGCGCCAATCCCCTGATTCATCATCGCCACATCCGACGTGGCGGTCATCCCTTGCAGGCGCACGGCCAGGTCGTCCGTCCAGCGGTTGTTGTGATCGGTGTCGGTGCCCCTGCCGTCGGTCAGCGAATCTCCGATGGCGACGATGGCCTTGGCCGAAGCGTCGGCCATCACGTCGATGCCCGAGATGTAGAACCACTGAGCGATCGGCGTCGCGGAGGTCATGCTGGCCGCGCTGACGTTGCTGCTGCCCGTTTGTATGTAAGACGTGGTCCGCGAGCCCGTGTGTCCGGTGACCTGACCGGGAACGCTGCCGAACGCGGTGGTGATGGTGATGTTGCCGAGCGGCGCGACGGTGAAGGAGATCGGATCGGACCAGACCTCCTTGCCTTGCATGATGGTCACGGCGGCCATTCCCGAGAAGGCGAGGGCCTTGTCGGTCGCGGTGTTGATGGTGCTGTCGACGGCGCTGCCCACGGAGGCGGGGGCCCCGCAGATCGCGATGTGAGCCGAGTTGATCGTGACCGAGCCATTGCCGGCCAGGTTGGAGAACTGCACGCGAAGCTGGCTGCCGCCGAGCGAGACGTGGGTGACCTGCCGGACCACGCTGTTCGAGAGCGACACGGCAGGCGGGTTACTCGCATCGTAGTACGGCGACGCGGTCCAGGTCCCAACCCAGTGTGGGGTGCCGCTCCCGCCGGCCGCGCCGCCGGTGCCGCCGGTGCCTGTCGTTCCGCCGTTGGCGGCGTTGCCTCCGGTGCCGCTGCCTCCCTTGCCGCCCATCGCGCCGCCGGTCCCGGTTCCGCCAATGCCCGTATCCCCGCCGCTTCCGCTGCCACCCGAGCCGGTGGTGCCTCCACTGCCGGTCGCGCCTCCATTGGCAGTTGCGCCGCCGCTGCCGGTCGCGCCGCCATTGGCAGTGGCGCCGCCGCTGCCGGTGTTGCCACCCGACGGGCCACCGCCGGTTCCGGTGCTGCCGCCGGCGGACGATCCACCCGAAGAGGACACACCGCCGCTCCCGCCAGAGCCGGTCATTCCGCCGCTGCCCTGGGTCGCGCAGGCGCCCAATAAAACGAGGCCTGCCAGCGCGCACATAAGTCGCTCGCGCTTCATGCTGCACGGGTAGACTAGCCGCTAATTGAGCCTGGAGACAGCGCAGTCGACAGCGATCACCAGCGGGAAATCGGCTGTGCTACTGATCATCGTGTCGTCTCGTGTGTGCCTCTGTGAGCGCCTCTTCGTGGTCGCGCTGGCGCTGATCGGATCGCTCGATTGCGGGAGCAACGGCGCCACGGCGTGTACGTTCACCGTGAGCACGAACGAGGTCAGCTCTCCGATCCCGACGGTCGGCGTGGTCGAGTGGTCGTTGGAGGGGGATCCCCCATCCAGCGCCAAGATCGTCTACACGTTGAACGACGCCGATCCGGCGCTCCTCAACCAAGGCGGCGAGGCGCCGGTGCAGCTCGGCAACGCCAACTATCGAACCCTGCTGCTGGGCCTGAAGCAGGCGAGGGACTACACGTTTCACATCGAGGCGACCCGAGGCGGAACCACCTGCGCCAGCCCCGACTACGCGCTCCCCACGACCGGCAGTTTCACCGGCGCGCCGAGCGTCTCGGTGAACGTCGCGCAACCCGCCGCGCGGCAGCCGGGGTTCATCGTGACCAGCTCGGGGACCAGCGTGCCGGACAGCGCCTACATCATCGACGCCGACGGCGAGATGGTCTGGTTCTTCCCCGGTCCGCTCAACACCTGCCGGGCGCAGATGGACTACGAGGGGAACACCATGTGGATGATCACCTGCAACCCGATAAACGAGATCGGCGAGCTGCGGTCCGTTTCAATGGACGGCGCGCAGGTTTCGATGAACGTCGCCGGATTCGATGGAGCGCACCACGACCTCACGGTGATGCCCGGCGGCAAGGTGGCGGCCCTCGTCTGGAGTACGCCGCAGAACGAGCCGCCGAGCGATCTGGTGATCCGCACACCGGATGGCCAGGTGACGACCGCCTTCACGATCGGGAGCAACATCTACCTTTCGGACATCTTTCACGCCGACGCGGTTCACTACATCCCGTCCGACGACAGCTTCACCATCTCGGATCGCAACCCGAACGTGGTCGTGAAGGTGAGCTCGGCGGCGTCCCCGCAATGGCAGCTCGGAGGCGTGTGCGACGGTGCGCCGACCGGGACGCACTGTTCGGCCCAGAGCTGGCAGGTCAATCACGGACACCAGCTGCTCGACGACGGCACGTTCCTGCTCTTCAACAACACCGAGACGTACGGCGACGCGCACGTCCTCGAATTCAAGCTGGACAACACGGCGGACGCGCTGGCGGCCACGATGGTCCGCGACTACACGGGCACCGCGGCCAGCGCCACCCTGGGCGACGTGCAGCGCTTGCCGGGCGGCAACACCCTCGTCACCTACTCGAACGACGGAACGATCGTCGAGCTCGATCGCGAGCTGGAATGAAGTCCAGACCTTCACGGTGCGCGTCGGCTATTCCAACTGGCGCCCGACTCTCTACGGTCCTCCGCTCCGCCTGTGAGCAGAGGACCGACGGGCGGCGCTTGAAGGCGCCGCTCCAGACTACTGCAGGGTCGGGGTCGTCCAGTTGATCGCGGTCGTGAGGTCCAGATTGAACATCTTGCCGGAGCTGTCGGGCTTGATGGTGACGTTGGAGGTGGTCGACGTCCCCTTGAGGTAGCGGTTCGACGAACGTGGCCACGCTGTCGACTTGACTCGCCGGCGGCCCGCAGTGGCTGTGGCCGCCGGTGAAGTCGTAGCCGATGTGGTCCGGGACGCCCATGGCCTTGAAGACCTCGACGGCGGCCATGGTCGACTTGTACCCGGACTCGTCACCCAACCAGTCGTAGCCGGGGTTGCCCAGGATGATGACGGCTCGAGGCGCGATCATGGCGATGAGCTCGTGGTGATCGTGGGGAAGCTTGTACGGGTCGAGGGACTTCATGCTGGTCATGAACCAGGCGTAGTTGGTGTTGTCGATCTTCTCGACCTGGACGCCCGTGCGGTCGGTGTACTCCTGCGACATCCGCCAGCTGTCGATGCCGCCGCCGCCCGACTCCTCGACGACGGTCAGCGCGACGCGCTCGTCGAGCGCGCCGCCGAACAGCGCCATCTTCCCGGCGTACGAGCAGCCGTGCACGGCGATCTTCGTCATGTCGATGTTGAGCTGGCTCGCCACCTGCGAGAGGCCGTCGATGAGCCGGCTGATCCCCCACGACCAGGCGCTGTAGTTTCCGATCTTCTGCCACAGCGATGGGTACACCTTGTAGAAGGGATCGCTCTGGTACTGGTTGCTGTTCTGCATCGACTGGACGACCTGGCTCGACGTGAACGGAACCGTCGTGCAGCCGTTGACCAGGCCCGAGGCGCCGTCCAGGGTGATGGCGACGCAGCTACCACTCCCGGTGATGGCCGAGGTGAGGCTCATCGATCCCGAGCTGGTCGTGATCGCCACGGTCAGATTCTTGCCGGCCAGCGTCGCCTTCACTGACGTCACCGTGCTGGGATCCTGCTTCGGGGAGATCTCGTACTTTCCGAGGTCCGCCATGATCTCGGCCCTCCGGCACTCCCACTGCGACTTGCTGGAAATAGTGGTTCCGTCGTGCATGACGAACGGGTTGGGAAGGCTCTTGTTGTCCGCGGACAGCAAGGCGCCCGCGGTCGCGGTGCAGCCCGCGAAGTTGTTCTCGGCAGATCCGACCTGCCCGCTGCCGCCCGCCGACGAGCCGCCCGAGCCGGTGGTGCCGCTCCCGGCCGCGCCGCCGGAGCCGGTCGTCGCGCGCCCGCCGCCGCCGGCCATGCCGCCCGAGCCGGTCACGCCGCGGCCGGCCGCGCCGCCCGAGCCGGTGACGCCGCCCGTGCTGGCGACGCCGCCCGAGCCGGTGACCCCGCCGGAGGCGGTGAGCCCACCCGAGCCGGTGACGCCGCCTGAGCTGGTGGTGCCCCCACTGCCGGTGTTGCCGCCGGTCGCGGTGCTGCCGCCCGATCCGTTGTTGCCACCGCTGGCCGAGCTGCCGCCCGATCCGTTGTTGCCACCGGACCCGTTGCCGCCGCCGCTGGCGTTGTCACCGCCGCTGCCGTTGTCACCGCCGGACCCGTTGCCACCGCCGCTGCCTGTGTCTCCCGCTCCGGTCTGCGCACAGGAGAGGGAGAGCATCGAGATCGCCGCGAGCGTCAGTAGTCTTTTCGTCAGCATGGGGCCTCCGGGGTTTCGGACGGAAAAACCCGTCCGTGGCGTGGTGTTAGCGAAGAGGTCTCAGGTGGGCACAGAGCCCACAGGGCATAATGGGTGGATCGAAAGAAAGCCTTCGACGAAGATCGAAATTTCCGGTCACGAACGTGCGCCGTGCAGCGTCTCGGCTGTAGCGGCCCCGGTGACGCCGATCAAATTCCCTCCCGTACGAAAAATGATCACGGCCCGTGAGCCGTTTTTGCGAAGCGACGATCGCAACCGCGTTCCACGTACAATGGGCGCCGGGCTGCACCCATGACCGAGCGTCCGACCTCCTTGCCCGCGCGGCCAAATCCGGCGGCCGACGATTCGCTGTCGGAGCTGTTTCGCGCCGTGCGGTTCACGCGCGCGCTCTACTACACGGTCGACGCCGCTGCCCCCTGGCCGCCGATCCGGGTGCCGCCCGGCGCGGCCGTGGCGAGCGGCCTCGGGCCGCGGACGCAGAACGTTCTTTCGTACCACGTGCTGGTCGAAGGGTCGTGCTGGACGGGGCTCGAGGACGGCGACCCGGTCAGGCTCGAGCGCGGCGACGTTGTCGTCTATCCGCGCGGCGATGCCTATTTCCTGGCGCCCGAGCTCGGCCCGCGTCCCGGTCCCGCCGACGCGGTCGCGCTGATGCGGCTGCTCGAGGGCGTCTCGTCCGGAATGGTCCCGCCGCGGCTCGCCTTCAACCTCGACCAGAAGGAGCGAACCCGCTTCGTGTGCGGTTTTCTGGGGTGCGATCCGCGGCCGTTCGATCCGCTGCTGCGGGCGCTGCCGCGCATGCTCCACCTCAAAGGCGCCACTGGGCGGCTCAAGCACCTCGTCGATCTGGCGCTCGCCGAGGTCGAGGGCGCGGGCGAGGCGCCCGTGCGCGAGCGTCTCAGCGAGTCGATGTTCATCGAGACGGTGCGCCAGCACCTGGCGACCCTCGAGCCCACGCAGGCGGGCTGGCTCTCGAGCCTGCGCGATCCGGTGGTCGGCCGCGCGCTCGCCTTGTTGCACGGCGGCTTCGCGCAACCCTGGACGCTCGCCGCCCTGGCGAAGCAGGCGGGCGCCTCACGCTCGGCGCTGGCCGATCGATTCGCCAAGCTGGTCGGTCAGCCGCCGATGCAGTACCTCACCGGCTGGCGCATGCGCGCGGCCGCCCACCTGCTGAGCGAGGGCGCGGCGAAGGTCTCCGAGGTCGCCTCCGAGGTCGGCTACGACTCCGAGGCGGCGTTCAGCCGCGCATTCAAGAAGGCGACAGGCGCGGCGCCGGCCGCCTGGCGCGACGGGCGAGCCACCGGCGCCGCGGCGTCCTGAGATCGGGGCCCGAGGTCAGGGCGCGAGGCGGCCGATCCGGTTGCCGATCTCTTCCGAGAACCAGAGGTCGCCGTCCGGGCCGGTCGTGATCTGCGCCGGATTGGCGACGGTGCTCGGCAGGACGAACTCGGCGAACACGGCGGATGGTGTGACCCGCGCGATCTTGTTGTTGTTCGATTCGGCGACCCAGACGTTCCCGTCGGGACCGCGCGTGATGCCCCGCGCGCCGCTCCCGGCCGTCGGGGGTGAATACTCGACGACGGCTCCCGCCGTGGTGATCCGCCCGACCTTGCTGCCGCTCTCCTCGGTGAACCAGAGGTTGCCGTCCGCTCCCGCGGCGATGCCCCAGGGGTTGCCGCTGGCCTGAAACTCGGTGACCACGCCGGCGGGCGTGATCCGCCCGATCTTGTTGCCCGCGTATTCGGTGAACCAGAGATTGCCGTCGGGCCCGGCCACGATCATCAGCGGCTGGCTGCCCGCCGTCGGAATCGCAAACTCGGTGACCGCACCGGCAGTCGTGATGCGTCCGATGCCGCCCGAGACGTTCTCGGCGAACCAGAGGGCGCCGTCCGGTCCCGGCGTAATCCCGTACGGGAAGGCTCCCGCCGTGGGGACAGAGAACTCCGTGAGGCCACCGGCCGGCGTCATGCGTCCGATCTTGTTCGCGGTGCCCTCGCTGAACCACAAGTTGTTGTCGGGACCGGTGGTGATCGCGCCGAGCTGCGTGCTGTTCGTGGGGAACTCCGTGATGACCCCGGCGAGCGTGATGCGCCCGATCTTCCCCGGGGTGTACTCGGTGAACCAGACGTTCCCATCGGGCCCCGCCGCGATCCCGTAGGGCTCGCTGGTCGCCGTCGGAACCGGATACTCGACGGTCAGGCCGCCGCCGGACCCGCCGCCTTTGCCGCCGGCCGCGCCCGCTCCACCTGCAGCGCCGCCTGCCGCTCCCCCGCTCGAGCCCCCGGGGCCCCCGCCTCCGCCCGCACCGGCGCTCGAACCGCCACGGCCGCCGCCTCCGCCGGCACCGGCGCTCGAACCACCCGCACCGGCGCTCGAACCGCCCGCACCGGGGCTCGAACCGCCCGCACCGGCGCTCGAACCGCCGACGCCGGCGGTGCCCATGCTGGCGCCAGCCTGACCGCCCGGACCGCCGCCTCCATTGCCGGCCTTTCCCCCGTCGGTCCCGGCCGTGCCCTTGGTGCCGGCGCCTCCGTCGACGAGGCTGTTGAGATCGTGGCTGCTACAGCCGGCCAGCACCGCCAATGTCGAGGCCGCTCCTAGGATTAGTCGTCTGCGCATGACTCCCTCATTTATCACGGGTTGCTATGGCCGAGTTGGTCGGGAGGCTCGGGGTCGTCGATCAATCCGGCCCGTTGACGGGCAGGGCGGGCTGAGATATCCTACTATCTAGATATAGGGATGTCATGCCGGCCCTGAACCTGTCGCACTACACCGATACGCTGGCCCTGCTCGGCGACGAGAACCGCATGCGGCTCTGTGCGCTCTTGCGCGGCCGCGAGCTCTGCGTGACGGACCTGGTGCGCGTCACGGGCATCGCGCAATCGCGTGTCTCGACGCACCTCGGACGCCTGCGCGAGGCGGGATTCGTGATCGATCGCCGGAAGGGAGCGCAGTCATTTTATGCCCTGGCGGACGGCGCCTTCCCGGCCGCCCTCCGGGCCTGCCTGGACGAAGCGGCGTCCTCGGGTGATCCCACGCTCGAGGGAGATCAGAAGCGGCTGGGGGAGCTCCAAGCCGAACGACGGGGCGAGGTCCCGCAGCGGCTCGTCGACGAGCTCGACCGGGACTATTCGCCCGGCCGGACCTGGCGGTCGCTCGCCGTCGGGATCGCGCCGCTGTTACATCTCGGCGACGTGCTCGACGTCGGGTCGGGGGACGGCGCCGCGGCGAGCGTCCTCGTCCCCTATTGCCGCTCGCTCACCTGCATCGACACGAACGAGCGCTCGATCGCGGCGGCCCAGCAACGGTTGGGGCGGCACTCCGGCGTGCGTGCGCAGGTCGCCGACGTGCACGCGCTGCCGTTTGTCGACGAATCCTTCGACTCGGTGATCATGTTTCACACCCTGACCTACGCGAAGAACCCGGCGCGCGCGCTGGCGGAATGCGCGCGGGTCCTGCGGCCTGGGGGGCGCCTCGTGCTGCTCTGCCTCGACGAACACCGCCAGTCGGAGGTCACGGCCCGCTACGGCGAGGTCCATCCCGGTTTCTCGCCGCGCGCCGTACGCGGCCTGCTCTCCCGCACCGGCCTCGGCGTCATCTCCGCGGAGGTGGCGTCTCGCGAGAGCAAGAAGCCCCACCTGCAGGTGGTGCTGGCTGTCGCCGACAAACCGGGCGACGGCAAGCCCCGCGGTCGCAAGAAGCCACCTGAAGAAGGCCAACTGAAGAAAGCCATTTGATGACCCACCCGCTGCACGAGCTGCTCGAACACCGTATCGCCATCATCGACGGCGCGATGGGGACCACCATCCGCACCTACGGGATGAAGGAGGCGGACGTCCGCGGCGAGCGATTCAAGGACGCCAAGAAGGATCTGCTCAACAACGGCGATCTCTTCTCGCTCACGCAGCCGGCGATGATCTGCGACATCCACCGACGGTTCCTCGAGGCCGGCGCCGACATCATTTGCACCAACACCTTCGGCGCCACCAGCATCTCGCAGAGCGAGTTCTTCGTCGACGATCCGCGCGAGCAGGGTGGGCGAAAGGATCCGGCCTTCTATCAGAAGATCATCGAGGCCCCTTTCCTGAACGACCTGGCCTGGGAGATCAACGAGCAGTCGGCGCGGCAGTGCCGGGAGTGGGCGGATCGCGTCGGCAACGCCGACGGGCGTCGCCGATTCGTGGCCGGATCGATCGGGCCGCTGACCGTCTCGCTGTCGAATTCGCCCGACGCCGAGGACTCCGGGTTCCGGGTGGTGACCTTCGACCAGGTCAAAACCGCCTACCTGGGGCAGGTTCGCGCGCTCATCGCCGGTGGCTGCGACGTGTTGCTGGTCGAGACCATCTTCGATTCGCTGAACGCCAAGGCCGCCCTGGTGGCGATCCAGGAGGTCTTCGCCGAGGACGGCCGCGAGCTTCCGGTGATGATCTCGGCCGCCGTCGGCCGCGGCGGCGAGACCATGATCTCGGCGCAGACGGTGGAGGCGTTCTGGAACGCCGTCGAGCACGTCAAACCGCTCTCCGTTGGGCTCAACTGCTCGCTCGGGCCGGACCTGATGTATCCCTTTCTTGCCGAGCTGGCACAGAAGTCCAGCGCGGCGATCTCCTGCTATCCGAACGCGGGCCTGCCGAACCCGCTGTCGCCCACTGGCTTCGATCTCGAGCCGGCGGACATGGCCCGTTTTCTGGGCCAGTTCGCGCACTCGGGCCTCATCAACATCGCGGGCGGCTGCTGCGGCAACACCCCGGAGCACATCGCGGCGATCGCGCGCGCTCTCGGGGACCAGCCGCCACGCGGGATCCCCGCCGACGCCGCGGGCGCGCCCGTGAGCGTGGCGGTTCCCGCCGGCGCGTCGTCCGAGGTGACCGCGGCGTCCGAGGCGATCGCTTCGCCCGAGGCGACCGCCTCGCCCGAGGTGACCGCCGTGGCGCCGCGCCCGCTGCGCCTCTCGGGCTCGCAGCCGTTCACGCAGCAGCTGGGCGTCTACATCATGATCGGCGAGCGCACCAACGTCGCCGGCTCGCCGAAGTTCGCCAAGCTGATCAAGGAAGGGAAATACGAGGAGGCGGTCAGCGTCGCCCGGCAGCAGGTCGAGAACGGCGCGAACATCATCGACATCTGCATGGACGAGGGGATGATCGACGGCGTCGCGGCGATGTCGCGCTTCCTGTCGTTGCTGGCCAGCGAGCCCGAGGTCGCCAAGGTGCCGTTCATGGTCGACTCCTCCAAGTGGGAGGTCATCGAGGCGGGGATCAAGTGCCTCCAGGGCAAGGGGATCGTCAACTCGATCTCGATGAAGGAGGGGGAGGAGAGGTTCCGCCAGAACGCGCGCACCGTCCTCAAGTACGGCGCGGCGGTGGTGGTGATGGCCTTCGACGAGCAGGGGCAGGCGGCCACCTACGAGGACAAGATCCGGATCTGCGAGCGCGCCTACCGGATCCTGGTCGACGAGGTCGGCTTTCCCCCCGAGGACATCATCTTCGATCCGAACATCCTCACCGTTGCGACGGGGATGGAGGAGCACAACAACTACGCCGTCGACTTCATCAACGCCACCCGCTGGATCAAGGCGAACCTACCGCACGCCAAGGTGAGCGGCGGCGTCTCCAACATCTCCTTCAGCTTTCGCGGCAACAACCGCGTCCGCGAGGCGATGCACTCGGCGTTTCTGTACCACGCCATCCGGGCCGGAATGGACATGGGCATCGTCAACGCGGGCATGCTGGAGGTCTACGAAGAGATCACCCCCGAGCTGCGCGAGATGGTCGAGGACGTCCTGCTCAACCGGCGTCCGGACGCCACCGAACGGCTGGTCGACTACGGAGAGCGGCTCAAGCTCGCCGACGGCGGGGCCAGCGCGGCCGAAAAACAACAGAAAGAAGAAGAGTGGCGCAAGGGGACCGTCGAGGCGCGGCTCTCGCACGCGTTGGTGAAGGGCATCGAGACGCACATCGCGGCGGACACCGAGGAGGCGCGGGTGAAGCTCGGCCGGCCGCTGTCGGTCATCGAGGGACCGCTGATGGACGGTATGGGCGTGGTCGGTGATCTGTTCGGCGCCGGAAAGATGTTTCTCCCGCAGGTCGTCAAGTCGGCGCGCGTGATGAAGAAGGCGGTCGCCTACCTGCTGCCCTTCATGGAGGCCGAGAAGGCGGCCAACGAAGCCGCCGGGCAGGTGGTGAAGACGCAGGGGAAGATCGTGCTCGCCACGGTGAAGGGGGACGTCCACGACATCGGCAAGAACATCGTGGGGGTCGTGCTGGCCTGCAACAACTACCAGGTCATCGACATGGGGGTGATGGTCCCCTGCGAGAAGATCCTCGAGCGCGCCAAGAGCGAAAAGGCCGATCTCATCGGCCTCTCCGGCCTCATCACCCCCTCGCTGGACGAGATGGCGCACGTGGCGCGCGAGATGGAGCGGCAGTCGTTCAAGGTGCCGCTGCTCATCGGGGGCGCCACCACCAGCCGCGCGCACACCGCCGTCAAGATCGCCCCGCACTACAGCGAGCCGGTGGTGCACGTCCTCGACGCCAGCCGCGCGGTGCCGGTCACCACCAGCCTTCTGAGCCCCGAGGGGAAGCCGCCCTTCGTCGCACAGCACCGCGCCGAGTACGAAAACTTGCGCAAGATCCACGGCAGCCCGCGGCACAAGCTGGCGTCGCTCGAGGTCGCCCGCGCCAAGCGCGCGCCGATAAAGTGGCGCGCCGAGGACGTCCCCTTGCCCGAGTTCACCGGCGTGCGGGTGCTGCCGGACGTCCCGCTCGCGACGTTGCGCGAGTACATCGACTGGACCCCATTCTTCCATACCTGGGAGCTCAAGGGGGTCTATCCGCGCATCCTGGAGCACGAGAAATATGGCGAGCAGGCCCGTCAGATCTTCGCCGAGGGGAACGCCCTCCTCGACACCATCGTCGCCGAGAAGTTGCTGACCGCGCGCGGCGTGTACGGTCTCTTTCCGGCGTCCGCTGTCGGAGACGACGTCGAGCTCTACACCGACGCCGGCCGCGGCACGGTGCTGGAACGTTTTCACTTCTTGCGGCAGCAGGCGGCGAAAGACGACGGCGAGCCGTCGCGGTGCCTGGGCGACTTCGTCGCGCCGCGGGCCGCCGAGCTCCGCGACCACCTGGGCGGATTCGCGGTCACCACGGGGATCGGCCTCAAGGAGCTCGTCGATCGATTCAAAGCCGACAACGACGACTACAACGCCATCATGGCCGAGGCGCTGGCCGACCGGCTGGCCGAGGCGTTCGCCGAGTACCTGCACAAGCGGGTGCGCGACGAGTGGGGCTACGGACACCGCGAGGATCTCTCCAAGGAGCAGCTCATCGCCGAGAAGTACCGGGGCATCCGCCCGGCGGCCGGCTACCCCGCTTGCCCCGATCACACCGAGAAGGGCACCCTCTGGCGGCTGCTCGACGTCGAAAAGAACACCGGCATGCTCCTGACGGAGTCATTCGCCATGTGGCCCGGCTCCAGCGTGAGCGGCCTCTACTTCGCGCACCCGGAGTCGCGCTATTTCACCCTGGGCAAGATCGACCGCGATCAGGTGGCGGACTATGCCGCGCGGAAGGGAATGACGGTGCCCGAGATCGAGCGCTGGCTGGGGCCCAACCTGAACTACGACCCCGGAAACTGACGCCTCGGCCAAGCTGCGGGTCGGCTAACCTCAACCCGGGAGCGTCAGGATCTCGCAGCCTTTGCGGGTGACGAGGACGGTGTGCTCGAACTGGGCGGACAGCGAGCCGTCGGCGGTGACGATCGTCCACCCGTCATCGAGCTGCCGCACGCCGGGGCCGCCGAGGTTGATCATCGGCTCGATGGTGATGGCCATGCCCTCGCGCAGACGCACGCCCAACCCGCGCGGCCCGACGTGGATGATTGTCGGCGGTGCGTGCATGGTGCGGCCGATTCCGTGCCCGCCGAGCTCGCGCACCACGCTGCAGCCCTCGCGCGCGGCCAGCTCCTCGATGGCCGCGCCGATGTCGCTCAGGCGAGCGCCGTCGCGGACTTCGGCGATTCCCACATCGCGACAGCGGCGGGCGGTCTCCACCACGTGTCTCGCCTCTGCACTGGGCGCACCCACGAACAATGTCGCCGACGTGTCGCCGTGAAAACCTCCCAGCTCGGTCGTGACGTCGACGTTGATGATATCGCCTGGCGCGAGCCGTTCTTGCGGGGTCGGGATTCCGTGGCAGACGACGGCGTTGCGGCTCGTGCAGACCGCCGCCGGGAACCCGTGGAACCCGAGCTGGCTGGGCCGTCCACCGCGCCGAGAGGTGTCCGCGCGCACCCAGGCATCGATGTCGGCGGTCGATATGCCTGAAGAGATTCGCGCCCCGACCAACGCCAGCGTGGCCGCAGCGGCCCGTCCAGCCCGCCGCATCGCCTCAACCTCGTCGGCACAAAGTGACGCGGCTTAGTCGCCGGTGTCGCGATTCAATGTGAGACTGGCGGTGCCGGTGAGGGTCGCGGCTTTGCGAGCGGCGTCGGCGAGCTTTCAGGGGCCGGCTTCGTCGAGGGCGGGGTCGGCACGCCAGGGGCGATGGCGAACAAGCGGAGCCGCCGTTCGCTCGTCGACCGATTTGCGGTTGAGGTTTCGCTCCAATCCTTACTAGTACTCCGGCCCGCGCGTGAGGATCAGACTTGCATCGCGGATCGAGGAATGACCGGCGGGGGAAACGAGGAGGGAGTCGAGCCACGACATAGATGTCAGGCTCGCTCGTCCGATATGACGGCAGAACTCGCCCCGACGCCGATGTTGTCGGGGGCTCGGGGGGGCACGATCCTTGCTGTCTTCTGAAAGAGATGCCCGCCGAGACCGGTATCCTGCCCCGATACATCCGCTATGCGCGTTCTCTCGCCCTGGTTTCCGGCGCAGCAGTAGGTTTCCTAGCCGGGGCCGCGACGGTCGGCAGCGCCGGTTGCACCTGCTCGGGGACGCCATGTCCGGGACAGATATTGCCACCACCCCAAGACGCGAGCCACGCCCGAGACGCCGGTCACGCTCAAGACGCCGGTCATGTTCAAGACGCGAATGCTGACGCTGTCCTCGACACGGCGTCTGACGCTGCGAAGGATTCAGCGATCCGCAGAGTCCCTGATGGTGCAATTCCGTGAGCGCGTAATGGCGAGAGCCGAGCTCACCGAATCACGCTGGGTGACCGCTGTCTTTTCCGAGGGACCGATCACCGCTGAGTACCGCGCCGTCATCTCATCGATCCGTCAATGCGAGCCGCGCGCTCACCAGTTTGATCCGGCGCTGTACCCGACGGACGTCGTCGAGGCGGCGCGGCGGTGGTGGATGCTGATGATGCGGACCGAGTACGAGTCCTCTTCAGTATTCGTTGATCTGGCCTTGCAGATGCGCCAGATCGACGCGCCACTGGACGTGCAGGTAGTGGTGTTGAGGATGGGCCAGGATGAACTCCATCACGCCGAGATTTGCGCGAGAGTGATCGAAGCGTTGGGCGCCGAAGCGCGGATCCCGGCGCCACCCGTACAGCGGGTTGTCACGCATCCCGATTGTGGCCTCGAAGAGAGCGTCCTGCGCAACGTCATCTATTGCTGCTGTCTGGGGGAGACCGTCAATGCCGCGCGACTCGCCAAACGGGTGGGGGAGGTGCGCGATCCCTTTATCCGAGAGGCCTTCCGTCAACTGGCGGCAGATGAACGACTGCACGCGCAGTTCGGCTTCCACTATCTAGAGACGCGCCGGGAATGGCTCGACGGTCGACCTGAGGTGAGACGTTCGCTCGCCCACTATCTCCGTCACGCGTTCGCGATGTTGGAGCAATACATGGGAGCAAATCCTCCCGACGCACGGACTCCCACCGAAGCGGAGAGCGCCATTGGTCTTCCCGATCTGACAGAGCTTTCGTCGACGTTCCAAGAAACCATGCTGAATGCCTGTATTCCCGGACTGGAACGGTTCGACATCGAGGCTGAGTCCTCGTGGTGCGAGCGAACTTCCGAAATCAACCCGGCGCCCGCGTGATCGTGGGTGGCGCCTCCGGCGGGACATGAGGGAGCCGCGCCAGACTTGCGTCTTGGATCGAGGAATGATCTTACTCAAGTACCGCACGCAGCTGTGGAACAGGGCCGCCGACCGCGCGCGCAGGAGGATCAATTGGCGATTCACCACGGCCCACGCCCGCCGCGTCTTCCGATATCGCCCAGGGACTACGCCTGGGCCGAAGGACTAGTATCCGGGATCGCGTGGGGAAGGCGCCCGGCGCCTGATCGAGCAGGCGGACCGCGCCGCCATCGGGCAGCTCGACGAAGGGCGTAGTGGGGCAAGTAGTCGGCGACCGGGCGGTTCCTCGCGGCGATCGCCAGCCGGCATTCCTCGGCGTCGGGCAGGCCCTCTTGCGAAACGCGCTTGGGAGCATCGGGTCACGACCACGGTAGCACCGCTCGACCGCCTGGGGATCGACGCCCGCGGCAGATGGCCCGCGCTTGCTAGCAGGGAACGAACGTGAAACGCTCGTCGGCGGAGGAGAGCGCGCTTGCCGCATTGCCGAGCCTGGGGGTTGACGATTCTCGTGGGCAGCGCTGTATTGTTGGCGGCCACTTGCGGCAGCCCCAATCCATCAGCACCCTGCCCGCAGGGCGCTGAGAGATGCGCGTGTTACGGCAACGCGACCTGCAACACGGGACTCAGTTGCCTCTCCAACGCGTGCGTGAACGCCGGTGGAGCGGGTGGCTCCGGTGACACCGCCGGGAGTGGAGGGTTCGCGGGCACGACCGGGATCGGCGGCGCCGGAGGGAGCGGCGGAACGAGCGCAGCTGGTAACGGTGGCGACGTTAGCGGCGTGGGCGGCAATGCCGGCGGCGGCGGGGCGGGAACCGCTGGCGGCGTCGGAGGACAACCAGCGGGCGGCGCAGGCGGAGCGGGCGCTGCGGGCGGTGCGGTTGGGAGCACGCTCAGCGGCGGATTTTCCTGCACAATTCAATGCACCGGACCAATCCTCGTCTTCATGGGGGCCCGGTCTCCGCAGGGCCCCAATTCGGACATCATCTGCTGGACCCCGGGGACCGCTCCGGACGTTCCGGTCGGGGACCAATTGTGGACCTACGACGCCGTGGATCGAGTGCTGCTCAATCAGCTCAGCCAGCTCGCGCTCAAGCGACGCTCCGACGGCACCTTCGGGCTTGGGGCGAGCGCCACCGACGGGACGCCGCTGACCGCGAAGTTGAACGTCGATGCCACCTACACCTTCGTGTTCGACGACGGCAACCTCATCGGCCTGACCTCGAACAACTGCATGGGCGCGCTCTACTCGAGCGTCGCCCCCGGCACCGTCGGCTACCAGACGGCGTTCGCGCTGCACCAACGGTGAGGACGCCGGTTCACATCGAGGGGGACGCCGGCCCGCTCAATGCCGCGCCCGGGCCGCGAGCTCGAGGCGGCGACACGCTCTCACGAACGCGTCAGCAACATCATTGAGGATTCGGCGATCCCAGCGGGATTCGAAAAGTTGAGACTGCCAGCGCCGGTGGAGATCGTGGCGCTGAGGGCGCTGTAGCCCCGAACGGGGAGGGCCGCCCCTTGCGTACACGATCAAGACATGAAAGCAGGACCTCGCCGACCTACTGCGGCAACACGGCGCTCACGACCAGCGCTCAGGGCGCGCCCTCTCTTGACGCCGATCCTGGCGAAGCGTTTTTGCCACGCTAACCCGCGCTGCGGGCCTGCACGGAGTGCAGGGTCGCGTTAGCGCGACTGGTGCTCGGGCCGCTCCGATTTGTGAGAAGAAATCGAGCGCAGGTGAAACTAAAGATAGAGGCGAGTTTTTCCGACTCTCGAGGGGGTAGACGATGCGACGATCCCAGAGACAGCTGATGAGAGTGGCGCTGATGTCGGCGTTGGTGGGATGCGGCTTCGCCCCCGGCGCCTCGCAGAGCAGCGGCTCGGGCGGCTCCACGCCGGCCGGCCAAGGCGGCAGCGGCACGCCCGGTTCGGGCGGCGCCGGCCTCAGCAGCGGTTCGGGCGGCGGCGGCATCTTCGGGAGCGGGGGGGGCGGCGGCGACGTCGTGATCGACAGCGGGGTGACGACGAGCTGCGGTCAGACCAACGTCAACGTCATGCCCGAGCCGCCCGACATCCTGATCGTGCAGGACAAGTCCGGATCGATGACCGAGCAAGCGAACGGCTGTTGCTGCGGCACCACCGGCAGCGGGATGTGCGGCCTGAACGTCAACTGCAACGGGAACGTCGCTTGCGGCGCCAACTCGAAGTGGTCGCAGGTGACGGCGGCGATCGACACGGTGGTGATGACCACGCAGGCGATGGTCAACTGGGGGCTCATCTTCTTCGGCAGCGACAACATGTGCGGGGTCAGCGCGACGCCGAACGTGGCGATCGCCGCCAACGACTACACCGCGATCTCGCAGGCCTACGCCAACAACACGCCGGGCAGTTTCACGCCGACCAGGACGGCGGTGAACGCGGCCGCCGCCTACATGGCGACCCTCACCGACACCAATCCCAAGTACTTGCTGCTCGCCACCGACGGCCTGCCCAATTGCATCCCCGGCGGCGGCAATGTGGGCGACGACGACTCTGCGGGAGCGAAGACGGCGGTCATGAACGCCGCCACGGCCGGCTTCAAGACCTTCGTGGTCGGGATCGGGAATACCAACGGCGTGACGACGCTGAACCAGCTGGCGATGGCCGGTGGCGAGGCCCAGGTCGGGTCCGCGGATGGAAACTCCTTCTACGAGGTCAACAGCACGGCCGATCTGGTGACCGCCCTCAACAAGATCGTCGGCATGGTCGCGTCGTGCACCATCCCGCTGACCGGCGTCAACGGGACGCTGGAGAAGGTGGCCGTGTCGGCCAAGGACGCGAACGGCAACACGGTCGAGGTCATGCCGGACCCGACCAACGGCTGGTCGTATACCGACGCCAGCATGACGACAATCGTCCTCAACGGTACCGCCTGCAGCGACCTGCAGAGCGGGGCGCTCTCCGGCTTTCAGTTCATCTACACCTGCTCGATGGGGACCATCTGTATCGATCGCAAATCTGACGGAACCTGCGCGACGGGCGGTCCCTGAGCTCGCGGCAGGTCTGATTCAGGGAGGGGCGGGATGATGCGATCGAGTCGGGCGGTCTTGTGGTTCGGACTCGCGATGGGGCTCATGTTCGCCCTTGCGGGCGCCGCTGGTGCCAAAGGCGCCAAGAAAACGAAGCCCCCCAGCGACGATTCTGCTGCCCCCGCCCCGCCGGGCGCGACGCCGAATGCTTGCGGTTGTTACCGGAAGGGCAACGGCTGCGTCTGCACCAGCAAAAAGGGGAAGTGCGAGTGCCCTGGAGAATGCGAGCCTGTCGGCTGCGAGGAGAAGCGTAACAAAGAAATGGAGAAGGAGGAGGCCGACGCCGTCCGGCGCGCGCAAGAGGACGACAAGAGACGCGAGGAGGCCGAGGCCAAGCGCGTCCAAGACCAAGCCAAGCGGCCAGCCGACGAAGCGGCCGATGGCGGGAAAGCGGGGAAACCCTAAGAGGGGGCCTCGGTCTCGCCGCCAGCCTTGCCCAACGGAGGGGGGCATCGGAGTAGCATCGCGCCATGGGAAGGCGTTCTTGGGAGGCCGGCGTCTGGGCGCGGGCCGCCGCGATCGCCCTGCCGCTCCTGGCCGCGGTTGCCTGCCACTTCGAGCCGTGCAGGACGCTGACGAGGTCTCCTACCACCGATTGGCCGGCGTCCAGTGATCTCGCGACCGACGAGGCGGCGCCGGTACCCCGCTGCGCCGCAATCGGTCCAAACTGCGGGCCGCAGCCGATCCACGACGTTTACCGGTGCTATCGTCCGTCCGACAAACGCGACCTTCTGCCACCAAGGGCGACAGGGGGCGACGCGGGCGATGTTCGCAACACGCCGAACCGCTGCAGCCAAGACGGGGAATGCCAGCTGAACGGCTGCGGCAACGAGTGCACGAGCTACCGCGTTCCCTCGCACGCCAGCGAGTGCCTCGGATACGCGTGGCTCGACGAACGCGCTCTGTGTGGCTGCGTCGATGGGGTGTGCGCAGTTTTCCGCGCTGGGCGATAGGCGCCTCGCCCCCCGATCGACTCGCCAACGTCTCGGGACGATCGAGCAACTAGATCACATCTTGCGGGCGTACGAGCGAACGGCGAGGGGGGCGAACACCGCGACGATGACCGCGCAACCCAGCGCGGCCCAGCCCACGTGCGCGGTGAACCGGCCGCCGTTCATGAGGTCCCGGCAGGCGTAGATGACCTGGGACACCGGGTTGATCTTAACGAACGTCTGCAGCCATCCCGGCATGGTCTGCGTCGGCACGAACGCATTCGACAGGAACGTCAGCGGGAACATGAACATCATCGAGATGCCCTGCACGGCCTGCGCGCTGCGCGCGATGGTGCCGAGCCACGTGAATACCCACGCCAGCGACCAGCCGGCCGTGACGGTCAACGCCCAGCCGGCCAGCACGCCACCGAGGCCGCCGCCCGGACGGTAGCCCATCGCGACACCGACCAGGATCGTGAGCGTCGCCGCGACCCCGTAGCGCAGCAGGTCCGCGATGGCCGGGCCCGCGAGCGGCGCGATGCGCGCGATCGGCAGCGACTTGAAGCGATCGAAGACGCCCTTGTCCATGTCCTCGCGCAGCTGGATGCCGGTCGCCATGCACGCGGTCAGCGTCGTCTGCGCCAGGATGCCGGGAATGATGATCGGCAGGTAGTTCTGCGCGCTGCCGGCGACGGCGCCACCGAAGATGTACGTGAACATCGCGGTGAACAGCAGGGGTTGTAGCGTCACGTCGAAGAACTGCTCCGGGTTGCGCCGCATCTTGAGCAGCGCCCGCCACGCCATGGCCCTGGTCTGCCGGAGGGTGTCGCGCATCGTGGGACGCACGGCGAGCGGGCGCGCCGCGACGGCCTGCGCCAACGAGATCACCATCAGCGCATCTCCCCAGGGGCCCCGGCGTCGTCACGGTCGCTGTGATGACCGGTGAGCGCCAGGAAGACTTCGTCGAGCGTGGGTTGGCGAACGCTCGCGCTCGAGATGCCGAGCCTCGCTTCACGCATCGCAATCAGCACGTCGGCGGCACCGTTGGCGTCGGCGAGCGCGATATTGAGCCCACCCGCCTCCGGCGTCAGCACCGGTTCTTCGCCGATCACACGCGCCACCAGCGCCGCGGCCTCCGCGGTCCGCTCGCGGTCCTCCAGGCGAACGTGGAGCGTCGAGTTGCCGACGCTGGTCTTCAGCTCGTCCGGCGTGCCCTCGGCGACCTTGGCGCCTCGATCGATCACCGCGATGCGATCTGCGAGCTGGTCGGCTTCGTCGAGGTACTGAGTCGTGAGCAACACCGTCGCGCCGTCGCGGACGAGCGCGCGGATGGTGTCCCACATCTGACCGCGCGTACGCGGGTCGAGGCCGGTGGTCGGCTCGTCGAGGAAGATCAGCGGCGGGCGGCGGATCAGCGACGCGGCGAGGTCGAGCCGTCGCCGCATGCCACCCGAGAACGCCTTGATCTGTCGACCGGCCGCGGCGGTGAGCCCGAAGCTCGAGAGGAGCTCGTCGGCGGTCGAGCGCGCCTCGGCGCGCGACAGCCCGAGCAGCCGGCCGAACAGGACCAGGTTCTCCCAGCCGGTGAGGTTCTCGTCGACCGAGGCGTACTGTCCGGTGACGCCCACGAGCTGGCGCACCTGGTGGGGATTCGCCGCGACGTCGACTCCGAAGATGCGCGCGTTGCCGCCGTCGATCGGCAGCAGCGTGGCGAGCATCTTCAGCATCGTTGTCTTGCCGGCGCCGTTGGGCCCGAGCACCCCGAGCACCTCTCCCTGGTGGACCTCGAGGTCGATGCCATCGACCGCGCGAACGGTCTCGAACGTCTTGACGAGGCCGATCGCTTCGACCGCGAGGCCCCCGGAATAGTTTCTGACTTCCTGCATGTGGTCGTCAGGATCGCAGGTCTTTGTTAAGTCCGTACCGGTCGAACTGTGAAGAAACGTTGCGGAACCTGACGCTTGCTAGCAGGAAACGAACATGAAACGCTCGTCGGCGGAGGAGAGCGCGTATGCCGCATTGGCGAGCCTGGGGGTTGACGATTCTCGTGTGCAGCGCCGTATTGCTGGCGGCCACCTGCGGCAGTCCCAATCCATCTGCACCCGCCTGCCCGCAGGGCGCGGAGAGATGCGCGTGTTACGGTAACTCGACCTGCAACCCAGGCCTCAGTTGCCTCTCCAACGCGTGCGTGAACGCCGGTGGAGCGGCTGGCTCCGGTGACACAGCCGGGAGTGGAGGGTTCGCGGGCACGACCGGGATCGCCGGCAGCGGAGGGAGCGGCGGAACGAGCGCAGCTGGGCACGGCGGCGACGTCAGCGGCGTGGGCGGCAACGCCGGCAGCGGCGGCGCGGGAACCGGGGGCGGCGTTGGAGGACAACCAGCGGGTGGAGCGGGCGGAGCGGGCGGCGCGGGCGGCGCCGTTGGGGGCACGCTCAGCGGCGGCTTTTCCTGCACGATCCAATGCACCGGACCGATCCTCGTCTTCATGGGGGCCCGGTCTCCGCAGGGCCCCAATTCGGACATCATCTGCTGGACGCCGGGGACCGCTCCGGACGTTCCGGTCGGGGACCAACTGTGGACCTACGACTCCGTGAACCGTGTGCTGCTCAATCAGGTCAGCCAGCTCGCGCTGAAGCGACGCTCCGACGGCACCTTCGGGCTTGGGGCGAGCGCCACCGACGGGACCCCACTGACCGCGAGGTTGAACGTCGACGCGACCTACACCTTCGTGTTCGACGACGGCAACCTGATCGGCCTCACCTCGAACAATTGCATGGGAGCGCTCTACTCGAGCGTCGCCCCCGGCACCGTCGGTTACCAAACGGCATTCGCGCTGCACCAACCCTGAGGACGACGGCTCACATCGTCGAGGCACGCGAGCCTGCTCCGGTTCACTCGTGCCGAAACTGGCCTACAATCGCGCCGACATGTTCGGCGGAGCGCACTCTTCTGTCAGCCTCACCGTCTGCCTCTTCTCGCTCTCCGCGGCAGTCGTCTCCTGTGCGCACCCTGGGCCCGATACGTGCGGCGGCTACGACGTCGAGCGGCAATGGGACAAGCAGTTTCGTGTCACGCTGACCGCGAAGGTGACCGAACCGCCGCGATGGAAGCTGGACGAGGACGGGGACCCTTCGCCTGCGTCGTTCGGCGGCGCCGGGGTCGAAGAGGCGCGGGCGCGGTATCAGCGCCTCCTGCACCAGCGCTGCATCGAGCTCGGCTTTCACGAATCCGAGGGCCGCGCACGCCTCGAGGCGCGCGCGACGAAGGAGGTGACCTCGGTATCGACGTGCGTGGATCCGGGCGCTCACGGCCAGCGCTATTACGCGATCCGGATCTGGGGCGATCGCATCACGTGCCAATACGTCCGCTATCTGTGATGGATCGCGCCGCCCACGTCCTGATGATCCCGAGCGTCGAGTCGTCGCGGTAGACACTGGCGCGCCCCTGCGGCTCGTCGGGCGTGTCGCCGGTTAGCGGGTCGCCCGGCCGCCACGGCCCGCGCGGGCGCGGCGGTCGGCGATCGCCCCCCCACGCCCAGGGCAGCAGGCCCGCCATCGTGGTGTCGGCCGCCGCCAGCCCGTGACAGAGAGCGTAGATGGCGTCGAAATAGCGGTCGCGATGGTGGGTGGGAGTTCCCGGCTCGACGGCGTTGGCGTCCCGTCCGTACGCGAACGCCTCCAGGACCACCGGCTTCGCGATCTTCGTTGCGCGCTCGACGTGCCAGCGGATTATTCGCTCCGCGCGCTCGAGGTCCTTGGGATTGCCGGGCATCCGGATCCCGTCCTGCTCCCAGAAATCCGGCCAGACGTGAAAGGTGACGAAGTCGATGTCGGGGCTTTCGTGATCGTGCACGAAGCTGTTGCCCTCGCCCATGCCGAGGTTGCCCTGGCTGCCCGTGGTGACGAGCTGCGCGGGGGCCAGCGACTTGACCAGCGCCGCCGTGCGCGCGAGCCAGCGCTGAAACGGATCCGTCTGGCTGTCGAAGCCACGCGCTTCGTTGCACAGCTCCCAGATCACCGCGCGGCTGTTGCGAAGCTGGGGAACCAGGAAGCGCACGAAATCCGCAAACGCGACGGTGGCGGGCTCGATTTCGTAGAAGCGCGACGTGAACGGCCACAGGCGGTAGTTGGTCATCCAGCGCGTCGGTCCGGGGATGGGCCGCATGCGGCCGGTCCAGGCGATGTACTGAGGCAGGCCGCCCGACCAGGCATGGAAGTTCGTCAGCACCAAGATCGCGTGCAGATCGCGCCGCTCCAGCTCTTCGACCAGCCGGTGCAGGGCCGCCACGCCCAGGCGATCGAACTCGCCCTGAGCGGGCTGCAGCGTCGGCGCGATCGACGGGTAGTCGTTGTTCCCGCCTTCGCCGCCGCACCAGACACGGACCACGTTGGTCCCGGCCGCCTGCAGATCGTCGAGATCGCGCCGGACGCTGTCCCAGCCGCCGGCGACGTCGGCGCGGGCGAGGATCGCAGCCGCCCAGTGGTTGAACCCGTGCATGAAGAACGGCTGGCCGCCCTTCACGAAACGCGCGTCCGCGACGCCGAGGCCGCCGGGCAGCGCCAGCCTCGGCGGCCGCTCGGGAATCCACGGCCTGCCGGGCGGCAGCCGCAACGCCGGCTCGCCGCCCCCCGGCAACGTCGCGCATCCAGGCCAGACCACCCCGGTCGCGACGGCCGCCGCCCCGGCGGCCAGTACGGCGCGTCGACGGGGCGGCCGCGCCGGGACCATGGGCCGAGATTGTATCACTCCCACGTCACTGGCAAGCCAGGGTGAGCGCGCGGTTGTAGATGCGGAAGTCGTCGATCAGACCGCTGAGGTAGGGGTCGGCGACGAATGCCGATCGCCCGATCCAGCCGTCTTCACGGCGTGAATCAGGGCCCGGCCGCCTTGGCGGCGTCGATGGGCGCGAGCGCGCCGGCGGTGATCTCCGGGTGCTCGTTGATCGCGGGGTTGTCCTTCACGTCGACGGGCGTGCGCTCGACGTCGTGCGCGACGGGCGCCACCGTCTTCAGGTAGGCCCACAGCGCCTTGAGATCCGCGTCGGTCAGCTTGCCGATCTCGATGAACGGCATGACCGGGCTCAGGCGGCGGCCGCCGATGTTGCCGGTGCGCATGGTCTTGATGAACAGCGCCTCGTCGTAGTGGGCGAGGCCGGACGCGTGCGGCGTGATGTTCGCGGACCGATAGCGCACGCCGGCGAGGACGAATTTCTGGCCGCCCGCGAACGCCATTCCGGGCAGTGGCTCGTGGCGCTCGTTGACTGGCGTGTGGCATTCACCGCAGAGGCCGATCTCGGCCAGATGCTTGCCACGCGCCACCGGATCGGAGGCATCGGCTTCCGGCACGGGCG
Source organism: uncultured Pseudomonadota bacterium (assembly GCA_963725905.1). Classification (GTDB taxonomy): domain Bacteria; phylum Myxococcota_A; class Polyangia; order Fen-1088; family Fen-1088; genus JADGRB01. The sequence goes on from CAVSAG010000002.1 coordinate 199,582, forward strand.
CGGTCAGCGGCTGCGGCCCGAACTTCATGAACCACCGCACCGGGATCTTGATCTGCGTCAGCTCGCGCTGCTTCTTCACCGCCGGCAGCGTGCGCAGGAAGACGACGATCGACGCCACCTCCTCGTCCGAGAGACTGCGGAAGTGGTTCGACGGCATCATGAAGAGCGCGCGGCCGTCGTGGCCGACCCCTTCGCGGATCGCGCGCGCGATCGCATCGTCGGGCAGCGCGCCGATGCCGGTCTCCGGATCGGGCGTGATGTTCGGGATGAACACGCGCCCGGGCATCTTGTTGTCGGCGTAGGGAAAGTCCCAGCCCGCGCCCAGCATTCCAGCCGCATAGGGCGCGCCGTGCATTCCAGAGTCGTGCTCCGAATGGCAGAACAGGCAGCGGGTCTGCGCCTCGACCAGGTACTTGCCGCGCGCGAGGCGCTCGGGCGTCGCCTCGAACTTCTTCGCCGCGTCAATCGCGCGCGCCTTGGGCGAGCGCAGCTCCATGACGGCTCCGGCGCCGCCGGCGAGCACCAGGATGGCAACGAACACGATCGCGATCCGCTTCAACCACTTCATGAATGGGGCACATTCCCATGGTCGCCATCGGCCCCACAGCGGTTCTCGTGCGGTCGTCGCGACGATGGCGACGCGCCGTGGTGGCGCTGCGAGCGGCGTAGACGCGGGGTCACGAACCAGCGTCGCGGAATCCAATCGCGGGTGAGCTAGGCGAAGAGGATCGGTTCCATCCTCTGGACGGTAGAGCGCTCGCCACCAACCGGGTACGACGCCTTCGGCTGCGTCGTGCCGACGCTGACGAAGTCGAGCCACAGGTACCCCTCGGCATCGAAGCGTGCCCACATCTCGACGCTCTCCCCGTCGGCGACGTATCCACGACCCTCGACGACCGCGTAGGCGACGCGGTGTCGCTCGCCAGCACGGTCCGGGTTCGCGATTCTCTCCCTCTCCATGGCGCAGTGGATACTAGCCGACGGTCGGGACCCTGTGAACTCGAAGCAGCGCCGCCGCTTGTACGACCGCAATTCTCAAGGCAAGCTTCTCGGTCCCGTGGCAGGCCAAAACACTCCCAAAGCACCCGATTTCGCCGGCAAGAACCCGCATGTCCCCGTCGACGTGCCTTCGGTTTTGAAGACCGTCCAGCGTCCACGACGTGCTCTCGTCACCGCGGGGATGCCTTACGCCAACGGGCCGCTCCACCTCGGCCACCTGGCCGGGGCGCATCTGCCGGCCGACATCTACAGTCGCTGGATGGGCATGCTCATCGGCCGCGAGAACGTCCTGTTCGTCAACGGCACCGACGATCATGGCTCGACCAGCGAGGTGTCGGCCGCGGCGGCCGGGATCCCGATTCGCGAGTTCATCGACGGCATCCACGCCCGGCAGCAGGTGACGCTCGCCCGTTACGCCATCGGCGTCGATGTCTACACCGGCACCTCACAGCCCGAGACGTTTCCGATCCAAAAGCAGCTGTGCGACTTCTTCCTGACCAACCTGCACCGAAACGGCATGTTGGAAAAGCGCACCAGCCGGCAGTGGTACGACCCCCAGCAGAGGCGCTTCCTGCCCGACCGCCTGGTGCGGGGGACTTGCCCCAACCCGAAGTGCAACTACGACGGCGCCTACAGCGACGAGTGCGATCGCTGCGGCCACCAGCACGAGCCGACCGCGCTCATCAACCCGAAGAGCGTGCTGTCCAACACCACGCCCGAGATGCGCGACACCGTCCACTGGTTTCTGGACATGTGGAAGGTGTCGGAGGTGCTGCGCGCCTGGATTGAAGGCAAGGCCAAGAAGAAGGCGTGGCGCCCCTCGGTCATCGCCGACACGCTGGAGAAGGTGCTGCCGTCGCTGCGCTTCGACGGCGAGCACGAGGAGGCCTACAAGGCGCTCAAGGCCACGCTCGCTCTGCCTGCGCACAAGAGCAAGTACGCCCCGGGCAAGAAGGTGGTGGTGCAGTTTGGCGACAAGGCGGCCTTGGAGAAGGGGCGCAGCGGCGTTGGCGGCGGCCGGGATCCCGTCGACCGTGGCCAACGAGTGGGCGCACCGGTCGATCACCCGCGACATCGACTGGGGTGTGCCGGTGCCGGCCATCGATCCGGATCTGGCGGGCAAGACCCTCTACGTCTGGCCCGACTCGCTGATTGCCCCCATCGCTTTCTCGAAGGTGGCGCTGGCGAAGAAGGGCCTCGACCCCGAGACCTACGCCCAGTACTGGCGCGATCCCGAAGCTCGAGTCGTGCAGTTCCTGGGCCAGGACAACGTTTTCTTCTACGTGCTCATGCAGGGGGCGATGTGGCTGGGGACGCAGGATGATCCGCAGCGCATGCCGCTGCCCGGCGAGCTGCAGCTGACCGACATCGTGAGCGCCTTCCACCTCATGGTGTCGGGCGAAAAGATGAGCAAGAGCCGCGGCAACTTCTATGGCGGCGATCAGCTGCTGGACGAGAAAGGCTACGCGGCGGACCAGATTCGCTACTACCTGGCGCTGCTGGGGCTGTCGGAGAAGTCGTCGGACTTCGAGTTCGGCAAGCTGGACGAGCGCAACCGTTTCCTGGCCGGTCCGCTCAACGCCGCCTTCGAACGCCCGATCTCGGCGGCGCACTCGAAGTTCGACGGGCGCGTCCCCGACGGTGTGCTGGTGGACGGCGTGCTCAGCGACACCGTGCGGATGGTCCAGCGCTATGTGAAGTCGATGGACCGCGCCGACTACCCGAACATGCTCTTCGAGGTGGAAAACTACGCGCGCATCATCAACAGCCTCTTCGCGCAGTACAAACCGCACGATGATCGACACCCGGAAGAAGGGCGGCGCAACGCTCTCTTCAGCGCGTTCTACGTGCTGAAGAACCTGATGATCATGCTTTACCCCTTCGTGCCCGGGACCATGGACCGGCTGCGCGAATCGCTGCGGTTGCCGCCCACGTCCTTCCGCATCGATGAGCTGGGGATCCCCATCCCGGCCGGCCACGCCATCGGACCGAAGGGCGACTATTTCCCGGTTCCCGCCGGGATGGAACGCAGCGAGCCGGCCTAAAGGGGCTGGTGATCGCGCGAGCATGTGATCGCACGAGCACCGGCCGCTGCTGCGGATCGCCCAGACGCTGGACGTGAACGGCCGGCACCCCGAACAGGAGGATGACCAACCCGAAGGTCACCAGCCACACCGTCACGCTCCCCAATGGTACAGGCGCAGCATCGCCCGTGTCGAAGGTACGCGCATGGATGCTTCTTTGGGGGAGGCATCCATCTTGCTAAAATCGGTCCGCGTGGCGAATGACAATCGGGCTCGAGCACCGCAAGACCTCAAAGGCGAAAGGCAGGCACTCCGCTGGGCCCGGCGCTTTGACTCGGTTAGATTCAATGCGACCAGGCACCGGGCCGGGGGGCGCATCGCGCGGATGCCTAGTCGAGTCTACTCCTGCCTTCTTGTGGTAATCGTTGCGTGCCTTGAGGCTTGTCAGCCGCCCCTCTGTGACAGCCAGGCGAACCCGGGAGCCCGGTACCACCTCCAGTTGCTGGACGTCTACGATGCGTCGAGCACATTCCGCTACGTCGTGGGCAGTTCCGGTTGGTCACAGTACGGGTTTCAGGGGAGCTGCCTTGCGGCGGATGGCTTCGCGCCGGGGACGGAGGTCGACCTGCAAGGAACTGGAGAGGTGAGCGACGTCCATGGGATCTGTGACTATGTAACCGCTCAGATCGTGTCGGCGCCAAGCCAGCTGGTTGTAACAGGGCCAGTGACGGACCGGTCCGCGAACTTGCAGGCCCAGAACAACCAGGACTTCATTTACTCGGTCGAGGAAGTTAGCGTGGGGAACTGTACGGGGACCATGACCCTCGAGTTGTACGGGGGCGGAGGGCCGGGCGGAATTTACGCTACCCCGATTGTGGGGGATTATCCCCCGGTGGTGCTTTACAGAAACTTCTCCCCGTCGAGTCCCTCCTGCCAACCTTGTGAGGACAATTTCGTAATCCAACTATCGAAGGTCTAGGCATCGGTCACCGGCCCTGAACACGAAGGCGGTCGCCTCGAACTGAAGCCCGTGACCGGCCCAGCTGGGTGGGAGCCCGGTGGGGTCGCCGGTGCGCTGCAAGAATCCCATCCCCCGTCAGTCGACAGTCCGTTCGAGGTTGGTGGCGAGCCGACAGAGCCGAAACCGTACCGAGGATGGTCATCGCGCGAGCAACGCCTGTAGACTCCGCTTTCATGACTCGCTCACCCGCACCGCTGCTCGTCTCGTTCGTTGTCGGGCTCTCGTTGCTCGACTGTAGGCACGATCCGAGCTCCGCCGTTCCGCCCAAACCCCCGTTGCCGACTGCCGCGCCAGCCGGGGACACGACGAAAACCGCGGCCTGCGGCGACGCCGGTGGCGGCGGCAGCAATGTCGCAGCCGTCGTGGCCGCGGCTACAGCCTTCCGGGACGCGCTGCCGGACAACCTGCGAGCGATGCTTCAGCACCCGCTCACTCGTGCGACCGCAATTGTCTGGTCGAATCTCCCCGTCAAGCTCGTGCCGCGAACGGGCGTTCGCCTGGGCGATCTCGACGCGATCCAGAGCGCCGCCGCCCGACGGCTGTTCGCCGCTGCGACGACGACCTGCGGTCTCGCGATGATTGACGAGGTGCGACTGTCGGATGACGTCTTGGCGACGGTCGACAAGAGGGGCCTCAGATGGGGCGCCGGCAACTTCTACGTTGCCTTCCTCGGCGCGCCGTCGAAGCGGACGCCATGGATGTTGCAGATCGGGGGTCACCACCTGGCGTATAACCTCACGTTCAACGGCGAGCGCGCCGGCGCCACGCCGCTGTTCTTCGGCACCGAGCCGACCCGGTTCACGACGGCTGACGGCGCGACGCACGAGCCGTTGAAGGAGCAGAGCGCAGCCATGTTCGCGCTCGCGCGGGCCATCGCGGCTCGGCCGTCGGCGCGCCTGTCGGGCAAGTTCACCGACGTCGTCAAGGGCGTGGTCATCAACTACCCGCCGGGACAGCCACCGACCGGCGGCCTCGACACGGCCTTTCCGCTCAACTACCCATCCGGTACAGCCGACCGTGGGATCCGTGTGGACGCACTCGCGGCCGACGAACAGGCATTGGTTCGTCGCGCGCTCGAGAGCTACGCTTCCTTGCCCGCCCAATCGGTTGCGGGCGAATTGCTAAAGGCCTACGAGGCGCCCGTGGCGTTCGGCGAGACGTACGTCGGCTGGGCGGGAGACGCGGACCTGTCGAAGGTCGGAACCTACGTCCGCATCGACGGTCCGCGCGGCTGGATGGAGTTCGTCGTGCAAGCGGGCATCGCGTTTCCCGACAAGCCCCACTACCACGCCCTCTGGCGCGACAAGGAGTCCGACTACGGTGGGGAGGCGAAACAGTGACCCGCGTCGGCCTGGCGGCGAGCTCGACGTTCGCGGCCATGGTCGCTGCCGTCGCCGCTGTCATCGCGTCGTCTTCGCCGGCCGCAGCGCACCCGGCGCCGAGCTCGTCGGTCGCGCTGACGTTCGGTCCGCGATCGGTGCAAGCCAAGCTTCTGTTGCCAGTGTCCGAGCTGACGTACGCGATGACCGATGTCGCGTCGCAGGATCCCGGCTCGGCACGCATCGACGAGCGGGCGCTGAGGCGCTACGTCGCCACGCATGTGTCAGCCGAATCACACGATGGGGCGCCCTGGTCGGTCACCGTCAGAGCAGTGAAGGCCGATACCCTCGACGACCACGACTACTGGACGGTCGACATGATGCTGACCCCTCCCCCCGACGGAGACGTGACCGACCTCGTTCTGGTCGACGACGCGATCACGCGCGAGATCCGCAATCACTTCATCTTCGCCACGGCCCGCGCCGGCGAAGCAGCCGGCACTACGGCGGATGTCGTCGGCATCTTGCAGTATCCGACTTCCCGTCTTTCGATTCCGCGTACGATCTCGCGCCTTCACGCTGCCCATTCGCGTTTCGGGGCAGGCGAGGCACGCCTCGCGCTGCTGGTGCTCCTCACGCTCCTGACTGGAGCGCTGCTCGCTCGCGCCACCGCCCGGAGGCGTCGCGCGCCTCGACACGCAGGACCACCTGCACCTTGCTCCTCGAGCTGAACGTGCGGCATTCACCGCAACACCTCGACGACGCCGGCCATCTGCTCGCGCCCGGCCTGAGCCGGCTGTCAGAAAATGTGGCCGTTGGGGCCAATGCGGGCCACCGACGTCGCGAACTGTGTCTTGGGCCAGGAAAATGTGGCCCCAGCTCCAGCGATCGGGCCGGCAAAGTTTTCGAGATCATTTCGGATCAGCTGCGACCCCAGCGGGATTCGAACCCGCGTTCATGCCTTGAAAGGGCATTGTCCTGGGCCGGGCTAGACGATGGGGTCCCGACGAGGGACCGGTAGTCTAGGGAAGGGACCGCAAAGCGCAAGCGGTCTCTCGGGCGGCGGCTACTGGTCGCCGTCGGTGCGGGCGAGGTAGTGGCGGGCGAGGGCGGACCACTCGTCGTCGAGGCTCCCTTCGAACGGCTTTTGTCCGGCCTGGCGGTACCAGTACCGGGCGTTGTCGAGGTCGCCTTCCTTTCGGTGGAGGTAGGCGTGGATATGGGCGCCGTCGGCCGTCTCGATCTCGCCGGCCAGCTCGTGGGCGCGGTTCCAGTCGCCCGCCCCGTCGAGCCAGAGCGCGCGCAGCACCGGCGGCAGATACGGCGGCTCCTCGCGGCGCTTGGTCGCCGCCGCGAAAGTCTCCAGCGTCATGGCCAGAATCTACGCTCCCGCGGCGGCACCTGCCACCCGGCGCGCGGCGAGCGCGCCCGGCAGGACCAGCATGGAATCGCCGAGCTCGTGGGTGAGAAAGCCGGCGCGTTCGGCGTGGTCGGCCGCGGCCGCCAGCAACTCGGCGCCGGCGAACGCGGCCAGCAGCTGGAAGTGGCTCTCGTGCGCGGCGTGCGCGCCCGACAGCACGCCGTCGACCACGCGCGGGCGGAAGGTCGGTGTGATACGCAGGTCGGTCTCGCCGCGACCGGCGCGGACGACGCCGGCGTTCTGCGGCGGCCGCGCCTTCGAGCGCGCGCACGACCGTGGTCCCGACGGCGACGATGCGGCCGTTGCGACCGCGCGTCTCGGCGACGGCGCGCGCCGTCGCGGCGGGGATCTCGAACGCCTCCGCGAGCGGCAGCGCGGCGTCGAGCGCCGGATCGCCCGTCGCGCTCAGCCCGGCGGCGTGCGTGAGCGCGGCCCAGCGGACGCCGCGCCGGCGGAGCGCGAGCAGGATCTCCCACGACAGCGGCCGTCCGGCCGAGGGCATCTCGAACGCCCAGGGGCGCGCCGCGTAGACGGTCTGCACGGCCCAGAGCGGCAGATCGTGCGCGAGGTGCGAGTACTGCACGGGGCGTCCTTCCTTGTAGAGCGCGGCCCAGAGCGCGTCGCCGTCGAGATCGAAGCGCAGCTCGACGAGCCGGGGCGACAGCGTGGCGTGACGCCCGACGGTGGCGCCGAGCGTGCCGAACCGCAGCCGCGCGCCGTCGGCGAGCTCGGGCGGCGCGGGGCGGTCCTCGGTGCGTGCGTGCCAGTCGCCGGCGCCGAACAGCACGGCGGCGAAGCGGGCACCGCCGCGCGCGGCGACGAGGCGCGCCTCGATGGGGCGGCCGGCGTCGTCGGTGCCGCGCAGCGAGGCGGGGAGGGTGGCGGCGTCGTTGACCACCAGCAGATCGCCGGGCGCCAGCAGCTCCGGCAATGCGGGCGTGCGCGTCTCACGCAACCCGCTGCCGTCCGGCGCGGCGGGATCGATCACCAGCAGGCGCACGTCGTCGCGGCGGTCGGGGTAGGTCCGCGCCGGCCTCATCGGACGGCCCCGGCGCCCTGGGCGCCGACCCGGATGGCGACGCGCGCGCCAGAAGCCGGCGCGTCGTCGGTGGCGGTGCCGGCGACCAGCGCCACGATCCTCTCGGCGACGCGCGCCGGGTCGGAGAGCTCGGCGCGGTTGGCGTCGGGGATGGCGTCGGCGTGCATCTGGGTGTCCATCTCGCCGGGGTCGACGGTGTAAAGACGCACGCCGGTGCCGGCCAGCTCGGCGGCCCAGACGCGGCCGAGCTGCTCGAGCGCCGCCTTCGAGGCGCCGTAGGCGCCCCAGCGCTCGTACGATTCGGTCGCGGCGTCGGAGGTGATGTTCACGATCGTACCGGCACCGCGCAGGACCATCGGGCCGGCGATCGCCTTGGTCAGGCGGAAGGCGCCCACCAGGTTGACCGCCAGCGCGCGCTCCAGATCCTCGCAGTCGGTGTCGAGCAAGAGGCGCAGCGGCACCGGTCCCAGCGTGCTGGCGTTGTTGACCAGCAGATCGACGGGACCGACCAGCGCGGCGGCCTGGCCGGCGATCGCGGCGGCGGCGTCCTTGTCGGCGACGTCGGCGACGACGGCGTGCGCCTCGCCTCCGCCGGCGCGGATCTCTGCCACCGCCGCGGCCAGCGCCTCGGCGTGGCGCGCCACCAGGACGACGCGGGCGCCGGCCGCCGCCAGCGCGCGCCCGAGCGCGCGGCCGAGCCCCTGGCTGCCGCCGGTGATCAGCGCCGACTGTCCCTGCAAGACTCCTCGCGTGTCGATGGTTCGCGTGTGTTGGGCCATGCCCTAACGATGCGCGCCCCTGACAACGCATCAACCGGGTTGCCAATATATTGGCAAGAGGCCATCTTGTTGACGATGGCCGACGACGAACGGGCAGGGGCCGCGGCCCACCTCGGCCGCAACATCCAGGCTCTGCGCGAGGCGCGCGGGCAGACGCAGCAGCAGATCGCGCGCGTGGCCGGCATCCCGCGGGCGACCTGGGCGAACCTGGAATCGGGGGCCGCCAACCCGACGCTGGCGGTGCTGGTGCGGGTCGCGCAGGCGCTGTCGGTCCGGCTCGAGGAGCTGATCGAGCCGCCGCGCCGGCTCGGCCGTCTCTACCGCGCGGGGACGCTCCCCAGCCGGATGCGCGGGCCGGTCGTCGTCCGCAAGCTCCTGCCCGAGACGATCGCCGGGCTCGAGATCGAGCGGATGGAGCTTCCGGCCGGGAGCGCCATGGCCGGCGTCCCCCACACCGCCGGCACCCGCGAGTACCTGACCTGCGAACGGGGTCGGATCGAGCTTGCGGCGGGGGGCGAGACCTTCACCCTGGATCCGGGAGATGTCGTGGTTTTCCGCGGGGATCAGCGGCACGGCTACCGGAACCGGGGCCCCGGATTGGCGGTCGCCTACAGCGTGGTGGCGTTTGCTCCCGTCGCGCCTTGACCGGGCGGGCCCCGCGGCTATACTGAACACCAGTATAGGTACTGCCATGGGACGGACTCTCTCGTTGCTCGCGCACCTGCCCCGGCTGGAGGCGGACGGGATCACGCACCGGCGTGACTGCGAGTGCGTCCGCTGCGACGCCGGTTACCGGCCGACCGAGCAAGAGCGGACGGTCGCGCGGCAGCGCTGGGACCAGCGACGGTTGCACGAGGCCGCGACGCGGGCGCTGGCGCGCCAGAAGGAGCGGGCGCACGTGCGGGCGGCGGCGGTGGGGCTTGCACTCCGGGCGGAGGAGGCGGCGGCGGACGCGCGGGTCCGCGCCCTGCGCGCGGCGCGCGCGCGGGTCGACGATGATCGGCAACTGGCGCTCCTGCAGTCGCTGCGGCGCAGGGGTATGCCGCTCGCCGCGGCGCTCATCGAGGTGGAGCGCCGGTCGAAGGATGCCGGCGGGTGGGCCCAGCAGGGTTCGAACCTGCAGCCAACGGATTGAAAGTGACCGGCGACGCCTAGCCCCCGTTGCGCGGCGCGCAGTCGGCGAGGGTGAACGTCTCTTGGAAGATGGGGTCACCATTGACCGGGGGCTGCGTGAACGTCGTGAAGCCAGCGGCGGACGTGAGCATCACCTGAAACGGTGCGAACGGGACGGTGCCGCAGGAAAGCTCGTAGTTGTCCGACGCGGGAGCGGCCAACTCCGTCACGTTCCCCACATGGGTCGTGGCGGCGCCCGTGCTCGTGTCGAAGACCTGGCTCGCCCACAAAATCACGGTCCCCCCCTGCGTCACTGCCACCGTATCCCGAACCTCGGTGTCTGCCGCCCCGCGATACCCATCCAGCGCCGTCGCGCGATAGATGCCGTCGGTCAGCGCGCCGGGCGGGCCCCCCAGAACGCCGGTCCCCGAATGCAGGACCGCGTGGATCGGGGACGCGGTGTTCTGGAGGTTGTTGCAGCCTGAATTCGGGATCGTGACCGGCTGGCAGGCCGACGCATCACTGATGTTGGGTCTGACCGACCCGCACCCAGCCGCCGCGACGAACGTCAGAACGACGCTCGCCCATCCCTGCAAGGCCACCAAACGAGCTTCCGCCGGTCGAGCGTGCGGGTCAAGGAACGAAGAGTACCAAATCAACGGCGCGTATCATCGGAGCGGCCATCTACAACCACTCGACGCCAAAGGCGAGATCAAAGACCGATCCAAAGCCGCCTTCAAAGTGCGTGGCATTTGAGCCCGAGCCGGAGTCCGACGGTAGCGCGACGGCACCAGCGGTCCAGGGTGAGTAGCCAACCTCGCCGGACAGCGCGAGGTCGTGGAGCGGAAAATATTTGAGGCCTGCCGCCACGCGTGCCTGAAAAACCCCGCCGATCAGCCGGTTCGAGGTGCCGGGGTCGGGAGTTGCGTGCGACGTCACGATGCTCGCCACGCCACCGAACGACAGATACGGGAACACGGCCAAGCGATCGAAGTAGATCCCAAAGTTGATCGGGTAGAGGCCGAACCCGACCATCGTGAAATTCGATCCGAAGCTGATCGGAAGGTCCAGCTTGAGGAAGAACCCACTGCCGCCGAGGTGAAGCGTCGGCGTGACGGTCGTGACGTTGGAGCGCAGCGCGAACTGGTCGGCAACCGCGGTACCGCCGCTGATCTGATCGATGTCGTTAACGACGCTCGCTGGCGGAATCAGCCTGAGCTGAGTAATCCCGACGCGGGCGCCGATCCCGAACCAACCCATCCGGCGCACGCTCGAGGGCGTGGCCGGTGCAGTGGTGACGGTGGTCGCGGACGTGCTCGAGCTATCGTACGGTCCATCGCTCGCGTCGGCATGAACGGGGCCTGCCGCCACGATTAGGCAGAGGTAGACCAATGCCAGAAGACGCAGCTTCATCCCTTGGCAACCTGGGGCACCAACAAGGGTAGGCAAGGGATTGCGCCGCCCGTCAGGGCGGTCACCCCCGCTGTTTCAGCACAGGACGGGAAGCAGCCGCCGAGCGACACCGAGACTCCTCCGAGTTCGGAGTGATGCGCGTCAGTGTGTCGTCAAGGCGACGCGATGTTCTTGCAGCGACCGGGCGGGCGTTGGTTCGAAGGTAGGAGCAGCCCGCTCAGTTCGCAGGCCTGGAGAGGGTTCGAGTACAGGCCGCGCGTCTGCTGCGCGCGCTCACCCCGTTCAAAGGAGTATGATGATATGGCAGTCCGCCGAGCAGGAACTGTTGCCGTCGCCGTTCAGGGCTCCCAGGTCGCACTGCTCGCCGAGGTCGGTGTCGACGATGCCGTCGCCGCAGTAAGGCGGGATCTGACACCCGATCGTGCATCCGTCGGCCCCACCGACGGTGCCATTGGCCGCCCCCAGATCGCACGCCTCCATCCCTTCGACCACGCCGTCGCCGCAGACCTGCCAGTAAGTGCAGTCGGCGTTGCAGCCGCTCCGCGGGTCGCCGTTGGCGGCGCCGTCGTCGCACTCCTCCGACCCGGACACGATGCCGTCGCCGCAGTCGTACGGCGTCGGCTCGATGAGACAGATGGCCGAGCAGCCGTCGCCCCCGACCGTGTTGCCGTCGTCGCAGGTCTCCGGCCCGACGATCATGCTGTCGCCGCAGATCGGCGCGCAGCGTCTTCCGGGTACGCGGCAGCGCCAGCCGGGCTCGATCGTGCAACTGCTCGAGCAACCATCGCCGTCCTTCGTGTTGCCGTCGTCGCAGCTCTCCGGCGGCTCCGCCATGCCGTCGCCGCAGGTGATCTCGCGCTGGCACGCCTGGCCGGCCCCCGGGCAGGTCCAACCGAGCTCGAGCTGACAGAGCGACGTGCACCCGTCGCCCGAGATCTCGTTGCCGTCGTCGCATTGCTCGCCAGGCTCGAGCACCCCGTCTCCGCAGTGGGTCGGGGGCGGGTCCCAGATAGGACTCACATCAATCGTGACGCGCCGATCGAAGGCGGCGTCGCGGCCGGTGCTTGTGCTTTTCACCCCGAGGTCCTCGCCGGCGTCGCGCCCAGGTTGCAGCGATTCGTCCCTGCACCCCCCAAGCGCCGGCGCGGCCAGCAGCGCGAGGGCCGCGACCCGGCAAAAGCAAAGATATCCCAGGCGACCGCTCTGCATCACCAACAACCCGCGCCATTGTATCACCCGGCGTCGGTGCTGGCGGCGCAGGGTTGACTCGCTTTGAGGTGGTCGACGCAGGTGCCTGCCTTGCACAGGCTCTGGACGCCGCCGGAGCTCGCGTCGGCGCAGGAGTCGCCGGGGTAGCGCGCGCTGAGGCAGACGCCGTTGGGGCAAAAGAGCCCGGACTGACAATCGGTCCCGCCAGGGCTTCAAGTCTCGCCTGGCCAGCATCACCCGAACTGCTTCGCGACCGATGCTGTCCACGATGCCGCGCCGGCTCACCTCCTCGGCGATGAGTCGTGTGCTCCACCCTTGCCGCTCAACCGGTAGCAATCGGGGCCTCGGTGCATCCGCTCCAACTCGGCCCGATCCGACGCCGAGAGCCTCAACCCGGAGAATCGCTTCGGTCTTCACCCCAACGCTTAGATCAAACCTCGATCTCGCCCGCAAGCTTCTTGTGATTGCTACGCGGAGGGCACGGCACCAGCCATCCTCAGTTATTGCGGGGGCGGTTGGTGAAGTGCGGCCTTTAGAGCGTTAGGGGCGGAGTTAATAGAAAGGGGCTTATCGGACAACGACGCGGCCCGAATACCGGCTTGAACTCACTGCCCCCCCGAAGGTCGCGGTGGCACCCGCCTCATTGATAACATCCGGCCGCCGCGGCGACGGATTCCGGCCGCGATCGTTCGACAGGCGCTGGCTGCGAAGATGTCGCTTTCCTATTTTGGGAACATGCGGTACGCGGAGTGAACAACGCGGTAGTCCGGTCAGCGGGGTGCCGCATCACACGGAGGGAGAGGCATGACGAGATCAAGAGGGAGTTGTGTGTGGTTGATGGCCTTGGCGCTGCTCGTGGCAGCCAGCGCGTGCACCAATGCCAACGGCGACGTCGATCTTTCGACCAGGGTCGGCGCGGTCGTGGGAAGCATTACGATCTCGGGCAAGGTGACGGGACCCGGCGGCACCGCGCTGACGGGAACGGTGGTCCAGCTCAGCGGAGCCTCGCAGCTGTCCGGCTCGGCCGACGCGACCGGCGCGTATTCGATCTCGCTCACCACCAACCTACCGGTCTCGGTGACGGCGACCGCCAGTCTCACCGGCTGCACGTTCAACGGCCCGATCAACCTGAATAGCATCAGTACCAGCCAGGTCGTGAGCTTCACCGGCTCCGGCGCGAGCTGCAAGGGGACGCCGATCGCCACCGGCCCACAGGGACCGCCGGGACCCGCGGGGCCGGCCGGTCCACAGGGACCTGCGGGGCCCGCGGGACCGCAGGGGCCGATCGGACCTATCGGGCCCACGGGGGCCACGGGGGCCACGGGACTGACTGGGGCCAACGGGCCCGCAGGGCCGGCCGGGGCCAACGGGCCGGCGGGACCCTCGGGACCCGCGGGGGCCACAGGACCGACTGGGGCCAACGGGTCGGCGGGACCTGCGGGGCCGGCCGGATCCACTGGGCCTGCGGGACCGGCGGGGCCGGCAGGGCCACAAGGCGTGCCGGGACCGAGCGGGAACACGCTGTTCGGAGGGCCCGGGGTGGGCGTCGCTGCCGGCAACGGAGCGCAGTGCACGCTCGGAGAGATTCACCTCACCGCGGGCTTTGTCGGCAACGGCGTTCCCGCGACCGGGCAGATCCTGCTGATCGGCCAGAATCCTGCGCTGTTCTCGCTGATGGGCACGGCATGGGGCGGTGACGGGATAACCACATTTGCGCTTCCGGACATGCGCCCGTTCGCGCCGACCATCACCGTGAACGGCAACCCGGTCGCGCTGACCTACACGATCTGCGACCAGGGAGTTTTCCCGGCCCGGCGCTGAGGGGATCTCTCTCGCCCTGACGCTCTCCCCACTCTGCGGATCGCCTTGCGGGGAGAGCGACCGGGGCCAGCCAATCCCGCTGACCCCGGCTTTTCCCCGAGAAAAGGCGCCTAACTACTTGTGGGCCCAGCAGGGTTCGAACCTGCGGCCAACGGATTAAAGTCCGGTCGTCTTACGGTAAATTAAGCTAAATTTCGCTGTTAACATTGACTCTGGCCCCGTTCTGGCCCCAAGTTCGCGGTCGAAAGGGGGCAGGGGTCTTGCCGAAGCGAAAGGTCCAACCGGTCCCGGGCGATGGCACCTACGGCAACGGTTCCATCCGCCAGCGTGGGGATCGCTGGCAGGTTCGATGGCGTGAGGAGAGTCAGCGCAGGAGCGTCTCGGGCTTCCAGTCGGAGCAAGAGGCACGCGACGAGCTGACGAGGATCCAGGCGCGACTACGGCTCGGTGCGCCGGGCGTCAGCCCGCCCAAGCCCAAACCGACCGGGAATGTCGATCCAGCAGGGCGCCGGCCGTTCTCGGAGCTACTCGACGACTTCATCGCCTACCGTGTCGCTCACAAGCGGCGGATGGCTCTGGAAGACCGCTCCCGCTGGGAGCGACACCTGACCGGCGCACTGGCGACCCAGACCGTTCGTGGCCTATCCACGAAGTGGGTTCGGGAGTTGGCCAAGGAGCTCGTCAACCCGACCCCGGGCACCAAGGCGCCCGATGGCTCGCCTAAAGAGCCCATCTCAGGACAGACGGCGCAACGGGTGCTCGCGCTGTTGTCCTCGTTCTACTCGTGGGCGATCCGTGAGGGGCTTGCCGACACCAACCCCGTCCGGCCCGGGCTACGCGATCCCGACGTCAAGGCGTTGCTCGCATCGACTCATGACAAGGAGACCGCCAACTATCTCAAGAACTGGAGCGAGGTCGACCGGCTCTACAAGGCACTCGGCCGGACATCGGTCGGCGTCTGCTTCTACCTACAGGCGCGCGCCGGTCTGCGGCCGGGCGAGGCGATGGCGTTGCGCTGGGGATCAGTCGACCTCGATGGCACGGTGCTCACGGTGCGGGCGAGCGTTCGGAGCGGTAAGGAGGGGCCACCGAAATCGGGGAAGCCCCGCAAGGTGCCGATCGCCCCTAAGCTCGGCGCCGAGTTGGCGAAGTGGAAGACGGCATGCGCTCCGCGCACGACCGACACGGATCTTGTCTGCCCGCCCCCGGCTCGGGTCGGCGACACGGGGAAGTTCCTCGGAAAGAAGACGATCGGTCCCGCCCTCACCGCGGCCTTCAAGGCGACTAAGATCAAGCCCGGGAAGATGTACGACCTCGGCCGGCATACGTTCGGGTCCCTCGTGGGTCTGTCGGCGAACGTCTCAGCCCCTCGGCTGCAGGCGATCATGGGGCACGCGTCGATCACGACTACCTTGCGGTACGTCTCGCTCGCCAGCCAGCCCTTCAGCGCGAAGGAGCTGGCGGCTCTCGGTTAGCGCCTCCAGACGAGTTCGATTCCCGATGGGGTCAAAGCGTAACTAGAACGCGTCTCATAACCGCCTCAAGAGGACGACGGCGCAGGCGAGCTGTACGAAGCCCAAGAAGTTCTGAGCGTGGTGCTCGTATCTGGTGACGAGACGGCGTGAGCGCATCAGCCAAGCGAAGACGCGTTCGATTCGCCACCGACGTTTGTAGCGCGGAAGCTTGCGCCGGTCCTGCGTCTGGTTGAGCCGCGTCGTGTGGTTCTCCACACCGCGTGCGAAGCGCTTGCGGCCAACTAACTCAGAACCGACCGGCTCAAGTTCGCCGGACGACGGTGTCCGTTGGAAACAAGCGCTCCCCTCGGAGGAAGCCGTTCGGGTTGCATCGTAACGTGAGTCCTTGACGATTGATCTCAACTCGTCTACCCCATGATGAGCGCGGTATGCGTCTACGTGGGGAAAATCACAGGGCTTCAGTAGCCGCCAAGTCGTTCACCGTCGCGGTGATGGCGGCGGCGATGTTCGCCCAGCTGCTGTCGATCTCGCACGAGATGACGGTGCGGCACTTCCGCTGCGCCGAGCACGGCGAGCTGACGCACGTCGTGGCGATGGCCGGGGCACAGGTCGAGCTGCCCGCGCAGCGCACGAACGACGCGTTCCGCGCGCGCGACGCCGAGACGGCCGACGCGCACGAGCACTGCGGCGTTGCCTTCACCGTCGAGGGGAGCTCATGCACCCCGTCGTCCGGTAGCGCGAGTAGCGCGTCGCCACCGCCACCGGCGGTGCGTCCGGCACCGGCCACGGTCTCGTGGAGCGGGCGGGCCGTCGTTCTGGCCAGCGCCCCCAAGACCTCGCCTCCCTCGGCGTAGCGAGATCGACGTCGGCCGGCGCCTTCGCGCCGGTCTCTTCTCGCGCCGCGCCTTCCCCGGGACCAGCGCGGCGTCAACGCCGTTTGCGGCGCCATGAGCGCGCCGTTTCTCTACGGCTTGAGCTTGGGAGGCCTCCGTGTCTCGTCACGCCCTGTTCGCTCGTCCGAAAACTTTCGTCATTCGCTCTTCCTGTGCGCGCTCAGCGCGTGCGCGCTCGTGGCCGGCCCATCCGTGGCGCGCGCAGAGCCGCCGGCGGCCGACGCGCCGCACGTGCAACCGCCGGTGGTGATCGAGGAGAGCCGGCCGCCGTATCCGACCGAGGCCGGCGGGGTGAAGGGGGATGTCGCGGTGACCGCCACCATCACGACGACCGGCGACGTCAGCGGCGTCGAGCTGACGACCGGCGTCGCGCCCGCGCTCGATCGCGCGGCGCTCGAACGCCGCGATGAGCTGGCGGTTCCGGCCGGCGCTCCGCGACGGCGCCCCGGTCGCCAGCCGCGTCCAGCTGCTGTTTCACTTCGAGCCGCCCGCCGCGCCGTCCGTCCGACGCGCCCACCACCAGTACCAGCGCCGGCGCCCACGGCGTCGGTGCCCTCGGCGACCGCGCCACCGCCGAGCGCGCCAATGCCCGTCGCCGTCCCGCTGCCTGAGCTGGCCCCACCGACCGAGCCGGCGACCGGGCCGACGAAGGGGCCGGCCGCGCTCGACGTCAACGTGCTCGGGCGCCGGCCGCCGCTGAGCCGCGGCGTCTCCGATTTCCAGATTCGCGTCGGCCGAGCTGGCGGAGATCCCGCACGCCAACGCCTCTGACCTGCTCAAGCTGGCGCCGGGGATCCTGCTCGACCAACGAAGGGGGCGAGGGGCACGCCGAGCAGGTCTTCATGCGCGGCTTCGACGCCGGCGACGGGCAGGACGTCGAGATCACCGTCGGCGGCGTCCCGATCAACGAGGCGGGTAACCTGCACGGCAACGGCTACGCCGACACGCACTTCATCATCCCCGAGCTGGTCGAGTCGCTGCGCGTCCTCGAGGGACCGTTCGATCCACACCAAGGGAACTTCGCAGTCGCCGGCAGCGCCGACTACCAGCTCGGTCTGCCGCAGCGGGGACTGACCGCCAGCGCCACGGCCGGGAGTTGGGGGACGGAGCGGCGTGCTCGGACTGTGGGGGCCGCCGGGCGAGAGCGACCACACCTTCGGCGGCGTCGAGATCTACAAGACCAACGGCTTCGGTCAGAACCGCGATGCACAGCACGGCTCGGCGATGGGGCAGTACGAAGGGCGGTTCGGCGAGACGCGGCACGTTCCGTCTCACCACGCAGGGCTACTCGACGCACTTCCACTCGGCCGGCGTCATCCGCGAGGACGACTACGACGCGGGAAAGATCGGCTTTTACGACAGCTACGATCTGTCGAGCTTCGCCAGCCAGAAGGTCCCCGAGGCGGGCGACGCTTCTCGCTACTCGATAGCGGCCGATCTGGAGACGCACCCGGGCGACATGGTGCTCACGCAGCAGCTGTTTCTCATCAAGCGCGACATGCGCCTCCTGGAGGACTTCACCGGCTTCCTGCTCGACGTTCAGGAGCCGCTGCAGAGCCTCGCACGATCAGCGCGGCGACATGCTGGACCTCGACGTCCACGAACTGACGATCGGCGCCCGCGGCGCGGCCCGCATGCACACCGAGGCGTTCGGGCTGCGGCAGGAGCTGGAGCTCGGCTACTTCGCGCGCGGCGATCAGGCGGACGGGACACAGCAGCGGATCGAGGCGTCGACCGGCGTCCCGTACAAGACCGACACCGACCTCGATTCCACGCTGGGCAACATCGGCCTCTACGCTGACCTCAACCTGCGCCCGACGCGCTGGCTGTCGCTGCGCGGCGGCGGGCGCGCCGAGATCGTCACCTACGACGTCCTCAACAACTGCGCGGCGCAGAGCGTGGCGCACCCGTCGACCACCAACCCGCCGATCGACCAGAGCTGCCTCACCCAGCAGGACATGGGACGGCCGCGCGAGATCGATCAGGTGACGTCGACCTCGGGCGTGGCGTTCGAGCCGCGCGGGTCGCTGATCGTCGGACCGTTCCGCAACTTCACGTTGTCGGCCAGCTACGGCCGCGGCGTGCGCTCGGTCGACCCCATCTACATCACCCAGGACGTCCAGGCGCCGTTCTCGAGCGTGACCTCATACGAGGTGGGCGCAGGCTACGCGGGGAGTCTCAGGAACGTGGTGCTGGTGGCGCGTTCCGTGTTGTTCCAGACGGTGGTCGATCGCGATCTGATCTTCGACCAGACGGCCGGACGGAACGTACTCGGGGTAGGGACGACCCGTTCGGGTTGGCTGGGTGCGCTGCGCCTCTCGGGCAGCTTCTTCGACGAGTCGGCCAACCTGACCTTGGTGCGCGCCACCTTCAACGACAATGGCGAGGCGGTCGCCTACGTCCCAAGCGCCGTCCTTCGCTCGGACACCACGCTGTTCCGAACCCTCCCATGGAGCCTGCGTGGCAAGCCGATCCGCGCGAAGCTCGGCGCGGGTATCACCTACGTCGGGCCGCGGCCGCTGCCGTACGGCCAGGTGAGCGGCGACATCTTCACCGTCGACGCCTTTGCGTCGCTGGCCTGGTCGATGTTCCAGGTCAAGATCGTTTCCACGAACCTGCTCGACTCGCAGTACCGCCTCGGCGAGTACGACTACGCGTCTGACTTCCACAGTCAGGCCCAGCCGACGTTGGTCCCCGAGCGGACGTTTACGGCCGGCGCGCCCCGGGGTGTGTTCGGGACATTGGCCATCACCTTCGGAGGCGTTTGATGCGCGCCTGGATGCTGGGACTCGGATCTCTCCTCTGCGTCGCCTGCGTCGGCCAGACGGGCGGCAACTCCATTCTCTTCCCGGTCGCCGCCGCCGGCCCTGAGGACGCGGTCGCCGGCCAACCGCTGGCGTTCTCTTCCGGAGCGTTCGACGTCGTGCTGACGCAGGCCACCTTGCACGTCGGCGCTGTCTACCTCGATCAGACCGCGCCGGTGTCGGGCCAGCAGGCGACCGGCTGCTACCTGACCGGGACCTACCTGGCGCAAGAGACGTCGGCGCTCGACGTCGATTTGTTGAATCCGGCGCTGCAGCCGTTTCCCTCGAAGGCGCTCGGGATCACCGAGCCGCCGGCGCTGATAGGCCAGGTGTGGCTCACGGGCGGCGACATCAACGCCGCTGACGACACGACGCCGATTCTGATGGTGGCCGGCACCGCGACGGAGAGCGGCACGGAGTACCCGTTGACCGGCACGGTCACCATTGGTGCCAACCACGTGCCGACCGGCGCGGGTACCGGTGGCGGCGATCCGATCTGCAAGCAACGGATCGTCACGCCGATCCCGGCGGCGCTGACGATCCAGAAGATGGGCGGTCTGTTGCTGCGTATCGATCCGCGGCTCTTCTTCGCAGGGATCGACTTCAGCCAACTGCCAGCTGGCACGAACACGGCGGACTACGTCTTCAGCAACGATCCGTCGGCAGCGGATTACTTCCCGACTGGCCAGGACCTGTTTTCGAACCTCACGTCGATCGGTCCGTACACGTTCTCTTGGACAAACGACCTCTGAACGACCTTCACGAAGGAGAAATCATGCGCGTGCACACGGTGGAAATGATCTGGATGGTGACGGGTGCGGTCGCCGCGTGCGGCTGCTCCAGCAAACAGTCGCTCAACGTCACCTGCGCCAGCAGCGCACCTGCCGCGACGGACGGAGGAGCAGTTCCACCGGCCGACGCCGGCGTCACCTCGACTGGCGGAGGCGGCGCACTGGCGCTGCAAGCCTTCACGCCGCCGACCGATCCCGGACCTGGCGGGATCCTGTTTTCCGTTTCAGGAGAAGTGCTGGCACTGCAGGGGTACCCGTTTCCGCCCGCGAACCCGGGAGATCCGGCATTCGTCGATGGGTGGGAGGTCCATTTCACGCGGCTTTTGACCACGGTCGACGACATCACACTGTCGAACGGGTCAGCCGTTTCGCCGGGCGATCAGTCGTGCACCGAGCCCCCCGTCGCCAAGGTGACCGGGCCCTGGGCGGTCGACCTCGCGCACAGCGATCCGAGCTACCTGCAAGGTAAGGGCGGCCCGGGGGAGGAGGCCGTGCCGATCGTGGCGCTCTCGCACCAGAACTACCCGGCCGGGAACAGCGCCGCGTTCGACACCAGCGGGGCCAATCCCTATGCGTTCGGCTTCGACGTCGTTCCCGCGACGCCGGGCGCCATGAACGTCAACCTGGACGCGCCCGGCCAGGCCGACTACGCGCAGATGGCGACGGAAGGGTGCACGGTGCTCTACGTCGGCACGGCCACATTTCAGGGCACGGCCGCCACCTGCACCTGCCCGACGACGGCCTCGGCGACGGCCGCCTGCGATCCCGCCATCTACGGCGCGGGCAAGTGGCCACAGCGAGGCGACACGGTGCCGTTCCGCCTCTGCTTCATCTCGCCAACCACGTATGTCAACTGCCAGAACCCCGACAACGATCCGGCCATGGCGTTCCCGGGCGAGGAGCACGCGCGCGGGATCTTTTTCAAGACCAACTCGTCAGTCGTCGGCCAGGTGACCATCCACACCGACCACCCGTTCTGGGACAGCGTGCTGCACGACTCGCCGGCGCACTTCGATCAGTTCGCCGCACGCGTGGCGGGGATGGGACCGAGCGGCACGAACGTGACGTTCCCGACGGTGACGCTGGAGATGACGGAGGGAATCAGCTACCGGGCCTACACCGACGCCTGGGGAATCAGCTTCTCTGGCGCTACTGCATCGCGCCGCCGACCGACGTCCACAGTGAATTCGTCGGGCCGATGGTGTTCGACGCGCAGAACGTCTCCCTGGCGACGGGCAGCCAGCGGACGGCGAGCGGCCTCCGCGATTACTACGACTTCGCGACGTACGACCAGAGCACGCAGGGACACCTGAACTCGGACGGCCTCTGCTACGTGTCGCGCCACTACCCGTCGCCGCTCTAGAGAGCCCGACCTGAAAGGACTTACGACATGAGCGCGATGGAATCGGTCAAGGACGTGCTGCTCGCTTCGGGCGCCGGGTGGGTGCTCTGGTTCCTGGGCGCGCTGTCGATGTCCAGCCTGGCGCTGGCGATGGAGCGCTGGCTCTACCTGCGCAAGCGGGGCGGCGATCTGGAGGCGCTGGCGCGCGCGCTCGACGAGCAGCTCGCGACGGGCGACTTCGCGCGCGCCCGCAAGGAGCTCGAGGCGAGCCCGGCGGTCGCGGCGCGGGTGGCCGACGCGGGGCTGCGCCTCGCCGACCGCGGCACCGAGGCGGCGGAGAAGGCGATGGCGAGCGCGGCGGCGCTCGAGCGCGGGCGGCTCGAGCGGGGCCTCGCGTTTCTCGCCACCATCGGCAACAACGCGCCGTTCGTCGGCCTGTTCGGGACGGTGGTGGGCGTCATCCACGCCTTCGAGGAGCTGGGGCACGCCGCCCCCGGCCACGGCGCGACCTCGGCGGGACAGGTCGCGTCGCAGGCGGTGATGGCCGGCATCGCCGAGGCGCTGGTGGCGACGGCGGTCGGCATCGCCGTCGCGCTGCCGGCGGTGGCCGCCTACAACTACCTGCAGCGGCGCGTGACGTCGCTGCTGTCGGGGACCGACGTGCTCACCAACCTGGTGCTGGCCTACATCAGCGAGGACGCGCGCGGCCCGGCCAGGCGTCGCCGCTGCGGGAGGTGCAAGGTGGCGTCCGCTAGCGGGAACGACAACGGCGGGCTCATCCAGGGCATCAACGTCACGCCGCTGGTCGACGTGATGCTGGTGCTGCTGGTGATCTTCGTGGTGACCGCCAAGATCATCGTGACGCCGGCGGTGCCGCTCGATCTGCCGCACGCCGCCCACGGCGAGGAGGTGCAGGTGGTCCTGTCGATCATCCTGCCGGTGCGCGGCCCGATGCTGGTCAACGGCGCGGCCGTCACCGACGACGCCGGGTTCGAGGCGCGCGCGCGCGCGGCCTTCGCCGGGAACCCCGACCTGCGCGCCGTCATTCAGGCCGACGGCGACGTGCCACACCGGAAGGTCGTCCACCTGCTCGACGAGCTGAAGGGGGTCGGCATCACGCGCGTCGCCTTCGGCGCGCTCCCCGACGCCACGGTCGGCGGCGCCGAACTGACGACGAGATGAGCGAGCGCGAACAGACGCCCGAGCAGCGCGACGGTCGCCCAGAGCGGACCGTCCGGATCGTCGATCTGGTCTTCGCCGGCGAGCCGGGCGGACGGGTGCGCCGCTTGGCGGTCGGCGGCGCCTGCGTCGTCGCGCTCTACGCCTGCGCGATCCTGGTGGTCGGGCGGTTCGGGCGATCGGGGGCCTCGGTCTGCGCGGAGATGGCGGCGCGGGTGCACGACGCGATCGCGGCGGAGCGGGCCGTCGATGTCACCCCGCCACCGCCACCGCCCCCCGGCGGAGACACCACCCACGCCGCACGTCGCGGAGCCGGCCATCCGCGAGCACGTCCACACGGCCGCCGCACACCACGCACCGGCCGCGCCGGCACAGGCCGGACAGATCGCCGCCGCCTCGACGTCGCCGCTCGACTTCACCGGCTCGGCGTTCGTCGTCGGCTCCGGGCCGTCGTACGCCGGCGGCACCACCACCAGCACCGGGACCAATCGCAAGCCGATCAGCGGTCCCGTCGCCCCGAACGGCACCGGCGACGGCGCGCGCGCAGCCGGGCGCGTCCGGTCTCGCTCGACCAGGCGGCCTGGAACTGTCCTTGGCCGGCGGAGGCCGACGCGCGTCAGGTCGATCAAGAGACGGTCGTCATCCGCGTGGCGGTCGGGGTTGACGGGCGCGCCGATCGCGTCGACGTCCTGCAAGATCCGGGGTTCGGCTTCGGGACGGCGGCGCGGCAGTGCGCGCTGGCCACGCGATTCGGCGCGGCCCGCAACCCAGCCGGCGATCCGATCGCCGCGCTCTCACCGCCTATTCGGGTTCACTTCTTTCGATGAAGCGCGGGCCGATCACACGGGGGTTGTCGCTGTGCGGCGGCGCTGGCCGGCCTGGCGCACGCTCGCCGGCTGTCACCGCCACACCGCCACCGCCGCCGACTGCCGCGCCATCCTCGATCGCCTCGTCGAGATGGAGCTCAAGGAGCAGGGCTTTCACGATCCGGCGCTCGTCCCGCGCTGGCAAGAGGAGCTGGCCCGCCGGTTCGACGACGATCTGCGCCGCTGCCGCACGATCCAGGTCGGTGACGATCTGATCGCCTGCGTGCGGGCCGCGCAGAACCCGGAGGAGATCGCGCACCAGTGCGTGAAGTGAGTCGCCGCATCGGTATCGGCAGAGCCGCGGCGCTGTTGGCCACGTTCTTCATTCCGCCCCACCTCGCCCGCGCAGACGCTCTCGAGGAGCCGTCCGAGCCCCTTCCACAGGCACCGGTGCCTGGCGGCCACTGGTTCACCCTGCAAACGCCACATTTCAATATTCATTTCTACGACGGCGAGGAGGCGTTCGCCGAACGAGTCGCGCACTTCGCGGAGCGGGCTTATAGGCTCAACACGCGCTACTTCAACTGGCGGCCGAGCGGCCGGGTAACGGTGACGCTCAGTGACGTCACCGACAGCGCAAACGGATCGGCCAGTTCCGTCCCCTACACCTTCATCAACGCGTATGGCGTCCCGCCCGACTCACTCGACGAGCTGAACGACTTCGACGACTACGTGAAGCTGCTCATCACGCACGAATTCACGCACGTCGTTCACCTGGACACGATCCTCAGCCCCTGCGCGCTCATCTACAACACTCTGCTGGGAAAGACGTTCGCGCCCAACCTGGCGGAACCGACCTGGTTCATCGAAGGGATGGCCGTCCTGATGGAGTCGCGCCAGACGACGGCCGGACGGTTGCGCAGCAGCTTCTACGACATGCACCTGCGCGTCCCCTTTCTCGAAGGCCGGCTGTTCGGGCTGGATCAGATAACCGCGATCCCCGCCGCGTACCCGCAAGGGACGGCCGCCTATCTCTATGGATCGAGCCTGCTCCGCTACATCGAGGACCGCTACGGCCCGGAGAAGATCCGAGAGATCTCCCATCGCTACGCAGACACCTGCATTCCGGGCGGCCTCAACCGCACGGCGATCAAGGCGGTCGGCCGCGGGTACGCTGGGATCTTCGACCGCGGCCTCTTCGATGACTGGCGGAGGTCGGTCGGGCACCGGTATGCGCTCGAGATCGAAGAGGCTGAGCAGCGGTCGCTTACGACCGCCACCAGGATCACCTGGGATGCCCCGTCGCCGCGCAGCGAAGGACCCGGGGCGCGGTTTCTCTCCGACGGCGCGGTCGTCTTCCACCGGACCAACAACGACCAATCACCGGCATATGTTCGTCTCGACCCCTCGACGGGCGCGCGCGGAACCATCGCCGAGATGCAGGGTGGAGGACCCGCCGCCCCGACACCAGACGGGCGAGCGCTGATCATCCAGCGGGTGAACTTCGTGTCGCTGCCGCGTCGCCTGGTGGGCAACTCCGATCTCGCCTGGAACGACCTCTACCGACTCGACCTGGCGAGCGGCACCATCCGACAGCTGACCAACGGGATCCGCGCGCACGAGCCCGACGTATCGCCCGATGGAAAGCAGATCGCCTGCGTGCTGGTGGGAACGAGCAGCCGGCAGCTGGCCCTGGTGCCGATCGAGGGCGGACCGCCGCGCCTTCTCATGCCTGGCGCGCCGGGATTCGCGTTCACCCCGGCATTCTCGCCCGACGGTCGGCTCATCGCCTACTCGCGCTGGAAGCCCGGAGGTTACCGGGACATCCACATCTACGACCTGGCCGCGGCGACAGATCGGGCGATCTCGGTGGACCGCGCGATGGACCTCGACCCTCGCTTCTCGCCCGACGGGCGCTTCGTGCTCTTTTCCTCCGACCGCAGCGGCATACACAACATCTACGCGTACGAGCTCGCGACGCGGCGGCTGCTCCAGGTGACCAATGTCCTGTCGGGCGCCTTCCAGCCCGCCATCTCCGCTGACGGACACCGGCTCGTGTACACGGGGTTCACCAGCGACGGGTTCGATCTTTGGACGATGCCGCTCGATCCGGCGACGTTCCTTCCGGCCAAGCCGTTCGCTAACGCGCGCCCGGACAGCCCGAGCGATCCCGACGCCGAGACTGACTCGCCCGACGCGCTCCCCGAAGATGCTGCGGCGGTACCGTTTCCGAAGCGGGTCCTCTCCTACGTTCCGTGGAAGTACATGTACCCGCGCCAGTGGACGGTCGGAGTGCTGAATAACCCGTTCGGGCTGGGACAGACGTTCCAGGTCCAGACCTCGGTCAGCGATCCAGCCGGAATCCACGCGTTCGCGTTCAACCTTCTCTTTCCGACGGGCGGTAGCCCGTCGGGTTCGATCTCCTACACGAACGAGCGGTATTGGCCGTCCTTCAACGCCTCAGTGTCCAAGGTCGACGTCATCACGAACGGCCTCATCATCGACAACCAGAACCTGAACTATACCCAGCGGACGTTCAGTGTTTCCGCCTCGACCGACCTGCCGCTCATTCGAACGCCCGACACCTCGGGGGACCTCGCGTTCGGCTACGACTACTCCATCTACGGCCCAATCAGCCGGATCCCCGTGGGGGAGCCGACGGGCGGCATCACCGTCCTTCCCCAAACCGGACCGGCCGCGGACTTGCGGTTCTCCTGGTCGTTCTCCGACGCTCACTCCTGGCAGTACTCCATCAGCAACCAGGAGGGCCGATCCCTGAACCTCAATCTCCGGTTGTCTCTGCCTGAGCTGGGGGGCCGGTTTCGAACCACCGAAATTGACTGGAGCTGGACCGAATACTTCACGCCACCTTGGGCGCGCCTGCACGCGTTCGCGTTCATCACCCAGGGCGGATTCTCGATGGGCGATCAGCGGCAGTTCTTCAGCCTCGGCGGATTCCCCGATCAGGACGTCCTGCGGAGTGTCCTGCTTCGGCAGCAGTCATTCGCGTTCCTACGCGGCTATCCCGTCAACGTCGTTTCGGGAGACGGCTTTCTGGTCGCTTCGGGCGAGTACCGTGCCCCTCTCGTCTGGGTCGAGAAGGGCTACCAGACGTTTCCGCTCTACCTGCGCCGGATTTGGGGCGACACCTTCTTCGATGCCGGCACCGCCTATCAAGGGCCCTTTCGCGTCGCGAACGTCAAAACCGACGCGGGGGTCGAGGCGCATCTTCTCTTCTCGGTGGGCTACTACCTCGCGCCGGAGATTCGACTCGGATACGCGCACGGATTTCAGTCGGGTGGTGGAAACGAGACCTTCTTTGTCGCTGCCGCGACGTTCTAAAGATCAGCGGGTCGTTAGAGCCGTCCTGTGATCGCGCTCAATCTCGACAGCGCCGGCGCCTGGGTCCAGACTCTCGGGCCAATGACGATGGCGCGGTGGACAGTCACGATCACGTTCCTGGTCACCCTGGTGGTCGGCTGCAGTCAGGCAGGGAATGAAGGGAGCCCGTGCACGGCGCCCGATGGCGGAGGCGCCAACGAATGCCAGACCAGCTTGACGTGTCAGCGACCGTCGCGGTGCACGGCCTACTATTGCTGCCCCACGCCGGCCACGCTCAGCTCGAACGCGAATTGCAATGGATCGGCCTGCACGGGGAGTTAGCGGCAGGGAGTGCCTGTCGTCCGTCCCCGAGCTACGCCGAAGCCTTGCAACAGCTCAGTCCGCTCTCCTTGTCGATGAAGATAGATGTCCCGCTGCCGGCTCGGCCGATGTCGAAGTCGTTCCGAACCCAGGACGAGCCGTCGAAGAAGATGAAGTCCGCCTTCTCCTGCAGTCACTGGTCCTCCCGCCGAAGGGCCCACGTCGACGCTCCCTAAGGCGCCGGGTGCTCCGGATGGGGCGCCCCGCCTCATACCGGAATCAGCACCGGCGTCCCTCCGGCGGCCGCCTCCGTCTTGGCCCCAAGTTGGGGCCATTCGTATCCTCTCCACGAGGACAACCGGGGGCCGCCGAAGGCGCTGGAGGCTCCGAATCCGACATCGTCGAGCACGATGACGAGGACGTTGGGCGCCCCCTCGGGGGGCAGCAGCGCATCGACGGGAGGGAACTTCGCCTCCGGATCCTGGCGTCGTAGGTGATGAAGCCGGTGTAAGGCCGGTACCGTTCGGGATCCCCTGTCGGTCCCCGCCTGAAATCTCGTCTGCACTGACATCGCCTGCTCCGGTAGCGTAGGCAACGCCCGCGCAGACCCAGGAGCTGAAGGCCAAATAGTCCGCGCCCGCTGAGAGCAAGACGATCTTTCCGTCTGCCCTGGTCGTTGCCGAAAAGGGCGACGAAGAGCCAGCCAGGCCCACCGCTTCCTTCGTGTCCGACCTTGACCCGCGAGCATTTGCGGTCTGTAGTCCCCCCGACGCTGGTGTGCCAAAGCAATCGGAGGCGGGTTTTCGCTCCACAGCCGACGAATGTTTGCCGTCGGTCCGGAACGCTTCGTATTCGTGTAACTTCAAACCGATCCCGACGAACTTGTGACAGGACGCACGACGATGAATGCGCCCGTCTGCCTCCAAGCCGCCGGAGACTGCATCCATACCTGAGCCCATTTTGCCGGAGCTATCGTGGCCGACCATCTTGACCATATCGCCGACAAGGCTGGTTTTATCGCCTCACTGCCGAGGAGCGACCCTCAGCGGGAGCTCGCCGAGAGGCACGCCCGGATCTGCCCTTCCTGTCGAGAGGCACTCGAGGACGGATCGCGACTCGTTGCGATGTTGCGTCGAGAGATATCGCGGCAGCCGACGACCGAAAAACCAAGTTGGAATCCCGATGCTCCCGCAAGCGAACCAGAGGTGGGCGATGCCCCCCGTAAACTGGCCTGGGTGACCGTTGGTGCAGCTGCCGTGGCGTGGAGCTTTCAGTTGATGGTCGGAGGGGGATTTGAGTTGGACTTCGATTGCGCCACTGTCTCGTTGGGCGTCCTCGCGATCGCGATCGGAAGCATCACGCTGCTCAAGGGAAGACCGCGACTTGTCATCGCGATAGCTGTTGCGACCTCGGGGCTCCTCGCCTATCTCTCAGGAACCGAAGTGGGGTTCGATCCGGGGATCGGCATCCGCTGCACTTTTCGGGAGCTCTGGGGGACCGCGATCATGTGGACGATCGTGATGGTCTCCAGTCGGCGGGTGGGCTTTGCGCCCAGCAGGTGGAACGCCGTGGCGGTGGCAGCGGCGGGTGCTCTCGCGACGCACGCCGGACAGCATCTGGCGTGCAGGGTCCCCCATTCGGAGGCCCATCTTCTCGTCTTCCATCTGGGTGGAGTGGTGCTCGCGATTCTTCTCGTAGCGGCAGGTTACGGGCGTTGGACGGCGATTCCGGCTCAGCCATAGTGCCGACATCGTCGGATCAAGGATCGCGGGAGCGCATGTATGACGCCAACTCCCCGCGCAACCGATCGTAGGCGCGCGATGCACGGACCCGCACGGCTCCGGGCGTCGTACCGAGGACCTCCGCAATCTGCTCGTAAGTGAGCTCGTCGTGCAGGTGCAGGTGAAGGACCACCCGCTGGGACTCCGGCAGATGCTCCAGCGCGTTTCTGATGGCTTTGCTCTGGTCGCGACCCTCGGCACCCTCGTGCGAGGGCCAGTCGGGCGACGCTGGCTCGGCTTGTTCGAGCTCAGCCTCCCCTGCATAGGGCGGCAGGCGATAGCGGCGCCGCAACTCGTCCCGTCGAACGCAGGCCGCCATCGTGAAGACCCATGGTTTTAGCGGACGATCGGGCGAATAGTCGGCTCGTCCCCGGTGAAGTCTGAGGAACGTCGACTGGGTCAGATCGTCCGCGACTGATTGATCGACGAAAGATCGTAAGAAAAACGCACGGAGCTGTGGTGCCAGCAACGCGAACAGTTGCCCAAAGGCAGCCTCGTCGCCCGCCGCATACCGAGCCATCAATTTCTCTTCCGTCCTGGTTCCCACCGGCAACACGCCCACCGCGCGAACAAATGTCCGGCTCGGACGACCTGCTCGCGACATACTCGCTAGCAGTCGGCCCACCCCTGGCGTAGACGAGCCTCGATCATCTCGTGGGCCTACCTCCGTCTTATCAATTGCCGTCTGCGCCATGGGCCTGGAGTTCTCCCGCCTCGTGGGTCGCGCCCTCAGCGGACTCTTCCCCTAGTGGGATAGTGTATTTGGAGCGAACGGCGTCACTAACTATTTGGCGTTAGTCGAAACCGGCTGCCCTCCAGAAGTTCGCAGAGGGTTGTGACTGTCTGGTGTGCTCGTTTTGTCTCCAGCTCCTCAAGGTGAAGTGTCTGAGAGCCGTCGAGAGCCTGGGATGCCAGCATCAGAAGCCACTTCGCTCCTGCTATCGTCTCGCGCGCCAATAGAAGGCGCTCTTCGTCCGATGGGTCGTTCCTTCCTCGCGGTTCTGCATCCTGGGACGACACCACCCGGACGGCGCGCGCACGTGCAGAGTGCGCCGCCATTATTGCGCGCTGACGAGTGACGAAGCCGCCATCGAATGCTTCACGGCGATCTCCCGAAGAGCAAGACGCCAGCCGTCGTTGTGGAGGCGCTCATTGCCCATGGTCAGTTCGTCCGCGGGGCCGAAGTGTTACGGAAGTCAGAGCGGCGCCGGCGCGACGCGCCTCCTAATACCCGATCGCACAGACGAGCCGTGGTCGCGCTTCGGCGTAAGGCGCTTCTTCGCAAGCGGACGTAACAGGCGGATGGCGTCTGGCGAACTGCCCACCGGGCGCACCGATCGCCGGTCGCTGGTGGGTGGGGATCGCCGGCCACGACAGCGTTGAGTGGGCCATAGAGGCCGAGCGAATCGGTGCGAATGACTGCTTGACCAAGTCCTTGGAAGCTGACGACGTCATCGGAGCGGTCCCATCCGCTGGCTCCGGCGCCACACACGGCGACACACGGTCCCAGACGCTCGCGCGCGTCGAATGGGAACACGTCCTGCGAGTCTTGGCCGATTGTGATGGAAATAAGTCGGAGGCCGCGCGACGCCTCGGAATAACAAGGCGCACGTTGCAGCGCAAGGTGAGGGTGCGTCCACCGGCCCAGCGAGGAGAGCCAGTCTCGTCGACCGCTGCCGCCGATGCCGAGATGGGAAAGTCATGATCCGGGAATTCGAGCCACGAAGTGTTCATGGCGCGCTCCGCATCTGGCGATAGCGGTTCTCGGGCATCGCTGCCAGCGATTCGGCGAACCGTCTCGGTCGCGCTGTCACGCGTCCTCGGCGCGAACGATCCGGAACGGGAGGATCTGGAGCAAGCGGCGATTGAGGCCGTCCTTGGCTCGCTGGCCCGGGGGAGCTTTCGCGGCGAGAGCGCCTTGACGACGTGGGTGGCCATCATCGCCCGAAACGTCGCCGTGAACGCCCTGCGCGCTCGGCTCCGGGGCCGTCGATTGTTTACCCGAGGAGAAGACGACAGCCCGCAGGGATGGCTCGAAACCGCGGACGACCGCAGTCGGCCGCAGCGCCTGGAGGCGCGCCACGACTTGGCGCGGGTCGAGCGGGTTCTCGCCAGCCTCAGTCCACTTAAAGCCCGCATCGTGTATTTGCACGATGCGCTCGGTTACGATCTCGCCGAGGTGGCCGAGATGCTGGGCCTCTCGACCAGCGCCGCCCAATCCAGTCTCGTAAGGGCGCGCAAACGGATTCTCGAGCTCTTGCAGGCACCCTGCAATCCCACACGGGACCGCTGACACTCGTCCTCTCGTTCTGCAACGACAGTGGTGAGCCCCCGCACAAACTCCACCCTCTCGTGTGTGCGTACGTAGTCGCGCATCTCCCCAAAAGATCGGCGGCCCGAAAAATAGTTGCCTGGGCGTCCGGCAATAACCGACTTGTACATCTGTGGAGGTTCCGCAATGGAAACAACGTCAGTGCGTCTGATGGGTGGCGGCCGGCTGTCGGCGCGCGCGGGTTTGGCGCTCGCGATGGCAGTCGCCGCAATGACCGCGGGTTGCGCGAACGAGGAGCAGAGCGGGGACGTCACGATAGCGAGCTCCGACCTCACGGCGACGCTGTCCGGGACGATCTCGGACACACAAGGGCGGCCGCTGCAAGGGGTCACCGTCGCGCTGAACGGGAGAACCCAGGCGACGCAGACGACCGGCTCGACCGGCACGTACTCGTTTGCGCTCAACATTCCTCAGAGCAGCGGCATGTGGTCGATCATGCCGACCCGCAACGGTTGCTCGTTCAACCCGTCGGTCGTCAACCTCACCGTCACCTCGAGCCGGGTGAACAACTTCACCGGGAGCGGAACCAGCTGCGTGGGCGTGGCGCAGGCCCCCGCCCTGGCCGCCACCGATCCCGGCCCGCGCGGGGGCGCCGCCGCCGCCGGCGCCGCGCTGCCCGGTCTGGGCGCCCAGGAGCAGGCGTTCTTCACCGCGGCCCTCACGGTGTTTGAGGAGGTGGACTCCGTCTCCGGCGGGATCGCCGGCGAAACCGGGTCGGGCCTCGGCCCGACGTTCAACTTCAACAGCTGCGCCGGTTGCCACGGGCAGCCGGCGGTCCTCGGCGCCAGCCCCGGCCTGACCAGCCCCCAGCACCCGATGGCCAACCCGCAGGTCGCGCTCGCCACGCTCGACGGCGCGACCAACGTGGTGCCCTCCTTCATCACGGCCGCAGGTCCAGTGCGCGAAGCGCGGTTTCCGGTCGCGCTGGGAGGCGGCGTGGCCGACCTCTACACGATCAAGGGGCGCAGCGACGCGCCGGGATGCACGCTCGGGCAGCCCAACTTCACGGCCCAGCTCGCCTCCGGCGACATCATCTTCCGGACGCCGACGCCGACCTTCGGCCTCGGCCTCGTCGAGAACACGCCCGACCTCGTGCTGCAGAACAACCTGGCGGCCAACGCGTCGACCAAGGCGTCGCTCGGGATCGGGGGCGTGCTCAACACCTCGGGCAATGACGGCACCGTCACGCGGTTCGGCTGGAAGGCTCAAAACAAGTCGCTGATGATCTTCGCCGGCGAGGCGTACAACGTCGAACAGGGCGTGTCGAACGAGAATTTCACCAATGAGCGGTCCGCCGTCGCGGGGTGCGTCTTCAACGGGTCGCCCGAGGACCACACCAACAACGACGAGGTCGACAGCGGCTCGCCGTCCGACGTCTCATCCGACGTGGTGAACTTCGCGGCGGCGATGCGGTTCTCGGCGCCCCCGGCGCCCGCCGCGCCGACGTCGTCGACCACCAACGGGTTGGCAGTCTTCAACCTCGTGGGCTGCGCCTCCTGCCACACGCCGAGCTTGACGACCGGCCCCTCGCCATTCGCCCCGCTCAACAACGCCTCCTACAGCCCGTACTCGGACATCGCGGTCCATCACATGGGCACCCTGGCGGACGGCGTCTCCCAGGGCGGGGCAGGCCCCGACCAGTTCCGGACCGCACCGCTGTGGGGCGTCGGCCAGCGCCTCTTCTTCCTCCACGACGGGCGGACGGCCAACATCGTCCAGGCGATCCAGGCGCACTTCAGCAGCGGCTCGGAGGCCAACACGACGGTCTCCAACCTCGCCGCCCAGAGCGCCTCCAATCAGCAGGACCTGGTCAACTTCCTGCGGTCTCTGTGACCTCGCCAGGAACGCGATAAGGCGGTGACCACCGGAATCCACGCGGCCCTCGCAGCGATGCTGCTCGGCTCGGCGGCGAACGCGACCCCCATCCCCGCGACGACCGAGGGCGCGGACCAGCCCCCGCCGGCGCGGATGCGTGTGACCTGCGGGCGGTATCGGAGCGACGTCGAGAAGACCGCGCCCCATGCCGCGTTCGACACCCGCCTCAAGATCGGCTCGTGGGGCGCGGTTCCCGCGACGTTGCGCCGCCTCCCACCGAAAGCGCGCCTGTGCGGCGCTGACAGCCACGGCCAGGTGGTCATCGCTTCAGCGTTCTACGGCAAGCAGCTGGAGTCGTTCTATGCGCCTCTGTTCGAGAAGCTGGCCTTCGAGCCTTTGACCTGCACCGTCGACCGAGGGCAAACACAATGTAGAGGCAAGCGCGGACGCGATTTCGGCCTGCTCGTGACCGATGCGGCGCAGCAGATCTTCGTCTTGGCTTACGTGAAGCGAGAGCGGCCGCCACGAGCCGGTCCCCCATGACGCCGACGTCAGCTCAGTTGGCGACAGCACGATCCCCGCGGCCGCCCGCCCGGGCGAGCTGAAGCACCCGCCTCTGTTCTGGCCCCAAGTTGGGGCCCTTTCGTGTCCCTCCCCAGGTGGACAACCGGGGCCAGCCCCTCCCGCTAACCCTCACTTTTCCCCGAGAAAAACAGCTAACTGCTTGTGGGCCCAGCAGGGTTCGAACCTGCGGCCAACGGATTAAAAGTCCGCAGCTCTACCAGCTGAGCTATGGGCCCGAGGGGCGACGAGGATACAGGACGAGGTCGCTCGGTCAAGACCGGGCCGGGCGGGTGCGATCGTGACGGGTTGAGTACGGCGATGCCGAGCGAGCGCAGCGCGGCTTGGCCGCGCGGAGCGAGGGGGACCGGGGGGCGCGAGCGGCAGCGAGCCGTCCCCCGTGAAGCTAGACCGTGGGGATCGCCGGGATGACCGGCGCGGGCTCCAGGAGATCGGTGTCCTCGGACGATGCGCGGGGCGCGATGGCGATGCCGTGCGCGGCGGCGAAGCGGATCAAGCTGGCGGTGGTGCGCACGCCCAGCTTGCGGTTGATGTTCGTGCGGTGCGTGTCGACCGTCTTGACGCTGATGAAGAGGCGGCTGGCGATCTCCTTGCTGCCACTACCGGCCACCACCAGACGGAAAATTTCACGTTCGCGGCGTGACAGGCGCGCCAGCAGGCGATCCTCCGACTCGAACGAGGTGTCGGTCCGCATGCGGGAGGCCATGAGCGGCGAGATATAGCGGCCACCGCGGGAGACGGTCTCGATCGCGGTCAGCAAATCGGCCGTCGGCTGCTCCTTCAGGATATAGCCGTGCACGCCGACCGAGAGCGCCTCCGCCGCGGAGAACTCGTCGCGAAATCCGGTCATGATGAGGACGCGCGTCTTGAGGCGCGAACGTCGTAGCGCGCGGGCGAGCTCGATGCCGCTGCCGTCCTCGAGTGACAGGTCGACCAACAAGAGGTCGGGCGTGAAACGTTCCAGCAACGGGAGTGTTTCACGGATGCTCGCGGTCAAGCCCACGATCTGCAGGTCCTGGTTCTCGCCGAGAAGGCTGGCCAGTGCGTCGCGCACGATCGGGTGATCGTCGACGATGAGAATGCGGGTAGGGGCCGAACTCACGCCGGGGCAATCTCGATCCGGACGGCGAAAAGTAAAGAGCGACTCACAAAAAAAACTGGCGACGCGACGCCGTCTCCGTCGTTTCGCAACATCGGCTTGAGGCAGATACTGAGATTGGGGTAGGGCCGGGGATGCTGCTTGACCCTTCGACTCGCCAGCCTGTATCTCTGGCCGCGACATGAGGCGCGAGTGGGCGTGAGGGGCGGGCGATGAGATCCATTCGCGGCCGCGGCGCCGCCCATCGGTTCGATGCTCAGGGATCGCCGGGGGAAGAGAGCTTTCGGCTGCTCGCGGCAGCCAGCCAGGTGCTGGCCGCCTCGTTCGACCTCGCGGAGCCGCTGCGCCAGGTCGCGCGCATGATGGTGCCGCAGCTGGGCGACGTCGCCCTCGTCGACGTCCTCGGCCCCAAGGGAGAGCTCGGGCGGGCCGCGACCGCCGTCGCCGATCCGGCGAAGCAAGCGGAGCTCCCCCCCGCCGGTCTCGCCGGGGGGTCGCTGCAGCAGCGTGTCCTCAGCTCGGGACGTCCAATCGTGATCGCCAAGCCGGGCGCGGCGGCGTCGCTCCTCGGCGTCGGAGGTCTCGCCGCCAGGTCGGCGTTGCTGTTGCCGCTCACCTCGACGAAGGGACCGCTCGGCGTTCTCACGCTGGTCTCGACGCGGGTGGGGCGGCGCTCCTCGTCGCCGGACCTCGCGCTCGCGCAGGATCTCGCGGGACGCATCGGCACCGCGATCGAGCGGGCGCAACTTTACAACCAGGCCAAGGAGGCCATTGCCGCGCGGCAGGACATCCTGGCGTTCGTCTCGCACGACCTCAAGAACTCGCTCATGAGTCTGTTTCTCAACGTCGAGATGCTGCACCGGAACGCACCCCAGGATGAGCGCCGCCACGGGTGGAAGCAGCTCGATCGCATCCGGCGCGGGATCTTCCAGATGCGGCGGATGATCGAAGACCTGCTCGACGTCGGGAGCATCGATTCGGGCCGGCTGGCGATCGACCCGCGCGAGCACGAGATGGGCGAGTTGTTTCAGGACGCCGTCGAGCTGTCAGCGCCCCTCATCGCCGACAAGCGGATCGAGATCAAGATCGAGATGCCGGCCGCGCCGTTCAAGGTTCGCTGCGATCGCGAGCGGATGATGCAGGTCTTCTCCAACCTGATCGGCAACGCGGTGAAGTTCGTTCCCGAGCGCGGGACGATCGTTCTGTCCGCGGCTGCCTCTGGGACGAACGCCCTGGTCGCCGTGCGAGACACCGGCCCCGGCATCCCGCCCGCCCGCCTGCCGCACCTGTTTCAACGGTACTGGCAGGCCGACGAAACCGCGCGCAAGGGACGGGGCCTCGGCCTCTTCATTACCAAGGGGATCGTCGAGGCCCAGGGTGGGGTGATCTGGGCCGAGAGCCAGGTCGGAACCGGCTCGACGTTCTTCATTACTTTGCCATTGGCGGCGCCGTCGCTGCGGTCCGCGCTGGTCGTCGGAAGCGACAAACGCCCCGCCAAACGAGCTCCCACGCGGATTACCAACTCCGTCAAAAACCGTATCCGCGCAAACGATTGATCCGGTTGTAGGCAATCGGCCGCCCGATTTTGCGCCCGACGGTTCAGCTTTGTCCGGCTGCGCCAAAATCGGTCATTAACCGAAAAAATTATGTTCGGTTTTGCCTGGTGGATGCCACTCACCAAGCAACGAACCGCCGACACCCTCGTCGTCCTATTGCTCGGTCGGTTCGAAGTCTCACCTAGATCTAGGAATCTCGAACGAGATGTCCTCAGCGGACGACAAGAAACTAGGGGAGATGCTCGTCGGTTGCATGCCGACGTTGTTCGCGTTCGTCCGTCGTCGCGTCGGTGATCGCGAGACTGCGAACGAGATTCTCCAGGAGGTGAGCCTGCGGGCGCTCGCCGGAGAAGGGCCGCGCGATCCGGACAGCTTTCTTTCCTGGAGTTGTGGTATTGCCAGACACGTCATCGGAATGGAGTGGCGCCGCCGCCGCCGCGTGCGCGCCGAGCAGCCGCTGGAGGATCCGATCATCGATCAGATCCGAGATCCGGTCGCTTCCCCCGATCAGCGGTTCGATGCTCGCGCCTCATTAGAGAGAGCGATCGGCGACGACAGCGAGAGCGTGGCGCTCCTGTTTCGCCGTTATCTCGACAATGTGACAGGGAAGGAGCTGGCGGACGAAATGGGGCTGACCCCGGCGGCGCTGCGCATGCGGCTGATGCGGATCCGCTCGTCAGCCCGCACACGTCGCGGGGACGGGGATTAGGGTTCTCCCCGAAGTACCTAGATCCTCGACGAAAATGTAGGGGATTGTTTCAGAGCCCCGCCGTTACGTTCGGTCTCGCCTGGATACTTACTACGCAGGCGGCGCGACAGCAGTCTCGAAACCATCGGCCGCCGGGGAGGTCCCTATGAGAAATCAGAGACGCACCGTATTGGCGTCGTCGCTTGCGGCACTCGCCTTGACGGCAGGCTGCCAGAGCGGTCCACAAGGCGGATCCGTAACGCAGACCACCGAGGCAGTCGGGTTACCGCCGCCGAATGAGGTGAACCTTGACGGGCCGGACATTGCGAAGTTCGCGACACAGCTTCCGATCCTGCCCGTGTGGCAGCCGACGGTGATCAAGAACTCCTCGGGGCAGGTCATTCGGAACGAATATACGATCTCGGACTCTGAAGCGTCAGTGCAGATGCTGCCGCCCGGGCACCCGGCGACGACCGTGTTCGTCCAGAACGGGACCATCGTCGGAGGCGCACAGTTCTCCGGCTCCCCAGGGGCCACTTTCGAAAATATCCGCGGCATTCCCACGGTCGTCCACTGGCGGACGAACATTCAGCAGCCGTACTTTCTGCCTGTCGATCCGACGATCGCCTGGGCGAACCCGCAGGCCATCGAGGAGCCGCTGGCGCCGTTCAATCTGTTCCCGCCGGGGTATCAAAATGCGCAGTTCCCCGTCGCCCGCGTGACGCACACCCACGGGTTGGTGGTGCTGCCACAGATGGACGGCACGGCCAATGAGTGGTTCACGAACGTGCAGTACCGCGGTCCCAGCTTCACGACCGACGACTACACGATGCCGAACGACCAGAGCCCGACGCAGCTCTTCTACCATGACCACGTCCTCGGCGTCACCCGCCTCGGCGTGTACGGCGGCGAGGTCGGCGCCGGGTACATGATTCGGGATCCCAACGGCACGGCGCTCGACGCCCCGAGCTCGCCGCTGCCCAAGGGTCAGTTCGAGGTCCTCCTCGCCTTCGCGACGCGTGCCTTCTTCACCGACGGTCAACTTCACTTCCCGCCGGACCCCGGTTCATTGAACGCCGGCCAAGATGCGCCGCCGAACATCGCCTACTGGTCGTACAACGAGGGCGCTGACACCGTGGTGGTCAACGGCAAGGTATGGCCGAACATGAACGTCCAGCGCCAGCAATATCGCTTCCGCATGCTGGGCGCCGCGAACACGCAGCTCTGGGACATGCAGTTCGTCAATCAGGCGACCGGCGTTCCCCAGCCGCTGACGATCATCGGCTCTGACGGCGGCTACTTACCGGCGCCGCAGGTGTCTCCCGACGTCCAGTTCGGCATCACCGAGCGCGCCGACGTCCTGTTCGACTTCTCCAAGTTCCCCGCGGGAACGAAGATCCAGCTGAACAACCTCTACGTCGGCGATGGATCGGATCCGGGCCTGGGGACAGTGATGCAGTTCACCGTTCAGTCGGGAACGGCGGTCGCCCCGCCGACGCTCAATCCTTCGCTGTTCCCGCCGCGGCCTGTCTTGACGACCAACGCGCCTACGCGTTTCAAGGTCCTCCGGGTCTTCGACGACGAGCGTCCTGACGGCGATAGCTGTCCCGATCCTGCGCTCCCCAACTGCAATCAGCGCTCGATCGACGGTCTGGAATTCAGTGCTCCCGCCACCGAGCTGCCGCTGGTCAATTCGACCGAAGAGTGGGACCTCATCCACATGATGGAGCCGCGCCAGGACGACCAGGACAAGAACTTCCATCAGATTCACATCCACCTGATCGAGTTCCAGGTTTTGAATCGGCAACCGATCGACTCCGTGCGCTATCGGCAGGATTGGCACCTGCTCAACGGCCACATGCCGGTCACGCGGCCCATCGTGCTCGATCCGACGCCGTACTTCACGGGTCCCCCGCAGGCGCCTGCACCGTACGAGACCGGCTGGAAGGACACCGTCCAAGCGATGCCCGCCATGGTCAATCGAATCATCGTTCGCTGGGGACCACAGGACGACACGAACAACACGCCCGGCGTGAACCAGTTCAAGACGATCGATCCGACGAGCTTCCCGGACAACGTGAAGGGTCCTGGCTACGTGTGGCACTGCCACATCGTGGGTCACGAGGACCACGACATGCTGCGCCAGCTCGCGCTGGTGAACTCGTGGAAGGCTGGCACCGCGTACGTGGCCGAAAACGTGGTGGAGTTCAACCAGGTCGACTACCGAGCTCGCGTGAATCATCACGGCGGTCGCGGGGCAGACGCCGAATACCCGCTTCGATCTATGGGATCGGGTCAACAACAACGACGGGTCGTGGCAGCCGCAGATCCGGTACGCGTTGGACGATAGGACGACATTCAACGGCCAGACGTACAGGGCGCTGTCGGTGTTCCAGTCGCAGACCGGGCAAACGCCTGCGAGCAACCCGACGCTGTGGCGGGTGTTGCCGTCGACGTTCTGTGGACAGTTCGCCCAGTTCTGCCAGGGGAACTCCAACACGAACGCGGTCCAGTGCCTCCACGACGGTCAGGCTGGGAACGAGGCTGTATGCAGGGCCGAGGTGGAACCGTGCCTGGGCTATTGCGACCCGCAAGTCCTCCGGCCCTGCGGCGGACTCTGCAATAATCCGGTGCAGTTCAGTGTCGCAGATGGAAGCAACTTCCAGTCCGGCAATCTCGGTACCGGCGCCACCTGCTTCGAGACTCGGTCGCGTCTGTTCCAAGGTGAGAGCAGCAGCTTCGCGACAGGGAAGCAACTCACGGTCAACGGCCGCGCCGGAGCCGCTCAACGGCAACTGGAATTATCCGCTGCCGCCCCTGCGGAACGACGGCTATTGCATTCAGGTCAGCCCTGGCAATAATTCGTACGCTGCCTTCGCGGCCTGGTGAGCCAGAAACGACGGTGCACGCGAGCCGGCGCTGCACCGCGATTAGTGACACGCGCCGGCTAGGAAAGGCCCCTGGGGACCGAGCGTCCCCGGGGGCCGATTCGCAGTTAAGGCGTCGCAACAAGGCGTCAATGAACAGAGCGAACATCGACGGTAAGGTGTCGACCGGTGTTGTCATCGGTCGGCTGCTGCTGCTGCTCGCCGCTGGGGCGGCGCTCGTGGTGGGCGTCGTGCTTTCGCAGAGGCACGATGCGGGCCGCCAGCGAGCTCCGGCGAACGCTACGTATGCCCGATGCACCCCCAGGTCGTATCGACCGCGCCCGGCGACTGCCCGATTTGCAACATGGCGCTCGAACGGATGCGCGACGGGAAGAGCACGGAGGCAGTCGTTGCAAAGCACGGGGCAGTCGAGGAGGTCAAGCGACAAGTCGTCGCCCAGGCCGTTCGCGCCCCGGCTTGGCTAGGGCCCGAAGCGACCTCGTGACGGCGATTGTCCACAAGGAGTCGCTGGAGGGCCTCAAGCCCGGGGACAAGGCGGTGTTCTTTCGCAACGACGAGCCGGCCAAGGCCATTGCGGTGCGCCTGACGTCCGAGCCGATGGCGCCCTGGGATCCGGCCACCGTCCAGGTACGCTTCGTGGCAGAAGCTGCGGCTGGGGCGGACGGGGACACCGGGTGGCTTCAACTCGATGCCGAGCCGCGTACGTTTCTCGTCGTGCCGGAAAGCTCGGTCTTGTACTCGGGTGACGGCGCCTATGTCTTGGCTGCCCCTGCGGGCGGACACTCCTTCACACGGCGATCCATCCAGGTCGGCCGGATCCTCGACTCGGGCTACGTCGCCGAACAGGCCGCGGAGCGGCTCGGC
This sequence comes from uncultured Pseudomonadota bacterium, assembly GCA_963725905.1. Taxonomy (GTDB): domain Bacteria; phylum Myxococcota_A; class Polyangia; order Fen-1088; family Fen-1088; genus JADGRB01. Next base: position 240,276 of record CAVSAG010000002.1, read on the forward strand.
GGTGTCGTCGTGCTTTCAGGCCTGAGCGAGGGCGAACGGGTGGTGACTGCTGACACATTCGTTCTGGACGCTGAGCGGCGTCTGCGAGCGGCCCAAGGCAGGGCTGAGGAGATCGTCGAGTGATCCAGCGCTGCGTCGCATGGTGTAGCCGGCACAGCCGGATTGTCATCGTCATCGCCGTGGCGCTGGCGATATGGGGTGAACATGCTCGACGTCGACTGGCGCAGGACGCGGTACCTGATCTGTCGGATCCGCAGGTCGGTCTGGTCGTCGAGTGGATGGGCCATCCCGCGAGCGAGGTCGCCACGCGGGTGACAGGCGTACTGACCGGGTCGCTCAAGTCGGTCCGGGGCGTCACCTCCGTGCGCGGCGCGTCGATGGCGGGAATGGCGTACGTGGACGTCTTGTTTGGCTCGTCGAAGAGCTTGGAGCCCGGGCGGCAGGAGATCGTTCACCGCGTCCAAGATCTCAAGGTCGAAGCTGCCGTCCACGATACGGGTGGAAGTGGGTCCACCCGCGTCCTCCACGGGCTGGATCTACGAGTACGCGTTGGTGGGTTCGTCTCGATTGCCGCTGGCCGTCGGTCATCGGACACAAGACGAGGTGTTGCGCAACAAGCTGATGAAGATTCCTGGAGTCGCAGAGGTCGCGTCCGTGGGCGGCACGACGGAGCAGATTGTCCTCGAGAGTGATGCGGAGCGGCTCCGGGCGCGAAATATAGCCTTCAGCGACGTTGTCGAATCCGTGCGCGCGAACGTCAACGGCAACCCCGATCCTTGGAAAATGGAGACGGAATCGTTGCTCCTCGGCAACCACTCGAAGCGTTTGGTCGGCGATGTCGCCCACTCCGCCCTCGCCCCGGACATGCCGATCGGCATCACCGACCTGGACGGTGACCCACAAGTTGCGGGTGGGATCATCATCGCCAAGCGCGACGCAGATCCGAAAGCGGTCATCGAGGCCGTCGAGCGTACGCTGGAAGGGGCGAAGAAGTACCTCCCTCGCAACGTCAGGCTGGTCACGATCTATAACAGAATGGACCTGGCCAATCGTGTCGAGCATACGCTGCTGCGGGCGCTGGCCGAGGAAGTGGCCGTCGTCGTGCTCGTGATCCTGATGTTCCTGCTGCACTGGCGCAGCGCGCTGGCACCGGCCCTGACGCTACCGCTCGTGCTGTTGATTACCTTCGCGGGAATGTACTTGTTCGGCGTCCCAGCCACGATCATGAGTCTGGGAGGCATCGGCATCGCTCTCGGCATGGCCGTCGACGCGGACGTGGTGGCGCTGGAAGCGTGTCACCGGCGCATGGAGACACTCGGCACGAGCGCTTCTCAACGTGACCGGCGGGCTGCGCTGATCGGCGCGGCCGGCAGCATCGCGCCGGCGATTCTCACCTCGCTGCTCATCGCGGCGCTCAGCTTCCTGCCGGTATTCGCGTTTACCGGCGAGACCGGCAGGCTGCTGCGTCCGCTCGCGTTCACGAAGACACTCGTCATCATCGCAGCGGCCATCGTGGCCGTCACCGTCGCTCCGGCCCTGCGCGATCGACTGATACAGGGCCGCATCGTGCCCGAGTTCGACAACCCGCTCACCAAACGGTTGGTCCGGATGTATCGACCATTCGTCACGTTCGCGTTGGCGCGACCGACCCTGACACTCGCCACGGCAGCGCTTGGCTGCAGCGTCCTGTTTCCCGATCGTGGGTCGGCTGGGAGGCGAATTCCTACCCCGCGTCGATGAAGGCGATCTGCTGTTCATGCCGACGACGTTGCCGGGCGTGTCCGCTGGGGATGCCGGTGTCGAGCTCAGCAGAATCGACAAGACACTGGCGCAGTTTCCGGAGGTGGCCGCAGCGTTCGGCAAGGTGGGACGCGCCAACACGGCGACCGATCCGGCGCCATTTTCGATGGCCGAGACGACCATTCGGCTCAAGCCGCGCGCGGAATGGCCCAAAGTGCTTCACGCGCGTTGGTACTCGAGCTGGGCACCGAAGGGACTCAAAGCCGTGCTCCGACTTCTGTGGCCCGAGGAGAAGCAGGAGACGACGGCCGAGCTCGTCGACAAGCTCGATCGGGCCACGCGCTCGCCAGGGTGGGCCAGCGCCTGGAGCGCGCCGGCGCGTGCCCGCATGGACATGATGTCGACAGCCGGTGTGCGTACGCCGGTCGGGATTCGCATCGTCGCCGCCAGCCCAGAACGGCTGGAAGCGGTCGGCGCAGCGGTGCAAAAGTGGGTGGCGCAGCTGCCCCATGCCCGAAGCGCGGTACTGGAATCGCTCGGTGGTGAGCCCTGGCTGAGGTTCCAGCTCGATGCTTCCGCGGCGGAGCAGCATCAGGTCGACCCGGCGCTTGCCCTCTCCACCGCCGATTTCGTCGTCAACGGTGGGCAAGTGAACGAGCTGACCTGGCACGGCGCGGGCGGCACCGCATTTCGCCCCAAGCGATTCATCATCGAGCACGGACACCACCCCGGAGACAGCGGCATCGCTCCCGACAGGCTGTCGACATATCGGCTCCGGATCGTCCCGGACATGAGCATGAGGCCCGCCGACGCCGATCTGCTGCGGGAAATCACGGTGCGCTCGAAAACAGGACAGGTGGTACCTTTGGGGCTGCTCGGGCATCCCGTCTACGACACGGTGCCCGCCACGATCCGGACCGAAAACGGCGAGATGGTTGCGTACGTCTACGTCGATCTGGATTCGGGAACCGACGTGGCGACCTACGTGAAGGCGGCACGACAAGATCTCAGCAGCGCCATCGGTAGGGCAGAGATCCACCTCGCGCCAGGAGAGCGTATCGAATGGACAGGTCAGTACGAGCTGATGGCTGCAGGTCAACGGCGCTTGAAGTGGATCGCGCCTTTGGTGGCCCTTTCGATGTTCGCGCTTCTATTCCTGCAATTCAAGAACGTCACCGAGGCGCTCATCGTGCTGATCTCGGTGCCATTTGCCCTGGTGGGGAGCTTTTGGACGCTCTTCTTGCTTCACTACCCGATGTCCGCGCCCGTCTGGGTCGGCCTGCTGTCGACGGTTGGCCTCGCGATGCAAACGGGTGTCGTGATGGTGGTCTACATCGACGAAGCTTTCCAGCGCCGCGTACGCGAGGGCAGGCTCCGAACGCGCGAAGACATCATCGAGGCCCACGCTGAGGGGACTGTTCAGCGACTGCGGCCCAAGGTCATGACGATTACGACGATGGCCGTCGGCCTATTGCCGCTGCTTTGGAGCGACGGCGCGGGCGCCGAAATCATGAAGCGGGTTGCCGCTCCCATGCTCGGCGGGCTGTTGACGAGCGCATTTCTCACGCTCGAGGTTATTCCCGTGCTCTACACGCTCTGGCGCACGCGCCAGCTGAAGAGCGCGCAGCGGCGCGGCATCTCGATCGCAGAGATTGTCGGGGTCGCCCCGGCCTGGGCACGTTCCGAGCGCGAGCGGCCCGCCGAGAGCCCGGTCCCCGACTATGGCTTGGGCGGGGTCCAGGCCGTGTCGGCCATATCCCCCTCGGCGAACCCGAAGTAGACCTCCATCTGCTTTCGCATGAAGGCCTGCGCGTCCTTGGTGGTGAGGTCGAGCCGGTAGGTGTTCACGAACTTGACCGAGTCCTGCAGCCACATCTTCCAGGCGTCGAGCGAGATCTCGGCGTAGATCTTCTCGCCCAGCTCACCCTGGACCGGCTTGAACGGAAGTCCGGGGAGCTCCTTGCCGAGCTTTCGGCACATCACCATGCGGGGCATCGCCGTCCCCTATACCGCAACGGCGGGCGGCATGCCATGCTGGCGGCGGGTGCCTTCCTCCTGATGACCCCCTCCGACGACGACCGCGAGAAGCGACAGGACGTCGCGCACGCGGCCCGGAGCGGCGGGATGCAGGTGCTCACCGTCGCCGCGCAGGCGCTGGTTTCGGTCACGCACGTGCTCCTGGCGCGCCTCTTCGGGCGGGCGGTGTTCGGCAGCTACCAGGCCTGCCTGGCGATCCTGGAGCTGGTCACGCGCGGCGCGACCGGGGGCGCGGGCGGCGGGATCTTGCGCTACGTCGCCGGCCCGCGGGCGCGCGGCCAGCACGACGAGGTGCGCAGCGCGATCGGGACCGGGCTGCGGCTCTGCCTGACCATCTCCGGGATGGCGGCGCTCGCCCTGGTCGCCGCGGCCGGGCCGCTTGCCCGGCTGATGCGCGCGCCGCCGCTGGAGACCGCGCTGCGGATCCTGGCGCCGGCGGCGATCGTCACCGGCTGCATGGGGGTGCTGGTCCAGGCCAGCCTGGCCGCCAAGGTAACGCGCGCGAACTTCTGGGTGCGTGGGCTCGGCGAGCCGGCTGCCCTGCTGCTGGCGGGGTTGACGGCGGCGTTGTTCGGCCGATCGCTGGCCACGCTGGCGGTGGCGCACGTCTTCGCGGCGGTGGCGACGCTGCTGCTGGCGATCGTCGCGGTGGGGCGGGTGTTCGGGCCCGGCGAGCTGCGCCGCTCGATGGGGGCGCCCCAGCTGCCTGGCTTCGTGACGTTCTCGCTGCCGCTCGCGGCGGGCGACGTGCTGAACGGCGTCTTGCAGCGCGCCGACATCATCCTCCTGACCATGTTCGTGGGGACCAGCGCCGCCGGCGTCTACGCCGCGGCGGAGTTCATCACCCGCGTCATCGCCAGCGCCCGCACGGTGTTCGACAGCGTGGCGGCGCCGGTCTTCTCCGAGGCGCTGCACCTCGGCCAGCGCGAGCGGCTCAAGCAGAACCTGATCATGATGAACCGCTGGGTCGTCTCGGTGGCGGCGCCGATCGCGCTGACGGTGGCGGTGCTGCGCCGGGATCTGCTGGCGCTCTACGGCCGGAGCTTTCAAGAGGGCGCGACCGCGCTCGCGGTCCTGGCGGCCAGCCACCTCATCAACGTAAGCTTCGGTCTGTCGGGCTGGATCCTGATCGCCGGGGGGAAATCGCGGACGATGCTCAAGAACAACCTCGTCGTCGCGGTGGCGAACATCGCGCTCGGCCTGGCGCTCATCCCGCGGTTCGGTTTGGTGGGGACGGCGCTGGCGGCGCTGGGGGGCGTCGTCCTCCTGCACCTGCTGGTCTTCATCGAGGTGGGGCTGGGGTTCGGCGCCTACCCGTTCGATCGGACGATCCTCAAGCCGCTGGCGGCCGCGGCGGGCGCGCTGGCGGTCGAGCTCGCCGTCGCGACCCAGGTCGCCACGACCGGGATCCGTGTCCCGCTGGTGATCGTCGGCGGGCTCGTGTCGTATCTGGCGGCGCTGCTGGCGCTGGGCCTCGGGCCCGAGGAGCGCCGATTGGTCGACGCGGCCTGGGAACGGGTTCGCGGCAGGCGGGCGCGGCGGGGGGCCTGACCGATGTTCTCGATCGAGTTCCTGAACGAGATCCGCGCCGCCGAGATCGAGACCATCGTCCGGCGATTTCCGCCGGGCGCGCGCGTGCTGGAGATCGGCGCCGGCACCGGGAAGCAGGCGCTGGAGATCCGCCGCCGCGGGTTCGACGTCGAGGCGATCGAGATCCCCAGCTCCAACTACAAGAGCGACCAGCTCTTCCCCATCACCGATTACGACGGGACGCACATCCCGTTCGCCGACGCCAGCTTCGACGTCATCTTTTCGTCGAACGTGCTCGAGCACGTCCGCGATCTGCCCGCCCTGCACGCGGAAATCCGGCGGGTCATGCGCCCGGGTGCAATCTGCGTTCACGTGATGCCGACGCACCGCTGGCGCTTCTGGACGATGCTGTCGGCGTTTCCCGCCGGCGTACAAAAGGCCGTGGCAGCCGTGAAGGGGCGCGCGCGCGGCGGGACCTTTGCCGCCCGGGCGCTCCGGGCGCTCGTCCTCGCCGCCATGACGCTGCGCCACCTCTTCGCGCCGTTCGTTCAGGGTCGCCACGGCGAGCGCGGCACGATCTTCGGCGAGCTCTGGCGGTTCCACCCAGGCGCCTGGCGCCGGCACTTCGAAAAGAGCGGGTTCGAGATCGTCTACGACCAGCCGATGGGCCTCACCTACACCGGCCACCTGCTCTTCGGCGCCGGCTGGCCGATTGAAAGCCGAGCGCGGATGTCGCGGCGGCTGGGGAGCGCCGCGCATCTTTTCGAGCTGCGGGCGCGCGCCTGAGGCACCCCCACCCGCGGGTGGGATCTCACATCTCGCCGTGGATGCCGATCGACGGCAGCACGATCCGGTAGCTGTTCTCGGCGGTCATCCCGTTCGGGCCGGGGCTGAGGCTGAGGACCTCGCTGCTGAGCGTGGCGTTGAGCAGCTCGGCGTACACCTCCAGCGCGAAGGACTTGAAGACGAAACGACGATCGGCCCGCAGATCGATCTGGTAGTAGGGCGGGAGACGCACGAACGTCGCCCCCACCAGGACCGGGCGACCGGTGTTGAAATGAGCCCGCCCGCCGAGGGTGTAGGGACCGACGCGGTACCCGACGACCAGGTTGAGGATGTGGCGCTGGTCCCAGTCGGAGGGGCCGATGACGCCGCCGCCGAACGCGCGCAGGTTTTCGGAGAGCGTGTAGGAGAGCCAGCCGTAGAGCCGCTCGGTCTGCGCGCGTCGCAGCAGGATCTCGAGGCCGTATGACAGCGCGTCGCGCCGGACCAAGAAATCGTCCGCCACGGGATCGACGCTCATCGTGATCGACGGATCGCGCAGATCGGTCAGCACGTATCGCTGCAGGTACCCGGTCACGTCGAGCTCGAAGCCATGGGCGCGCTTGGTCCCCACCCCGAGCGACCCCTGCCACGAGGTCTGGAGGCCGTAGAGCGCCAGGCCGAAGCTCTCCGCGCCCGGGAGCTGTAACGGCAGGCTGGGGGTCTGCGTGAACCGACCTCCCGCCGCGGTGATCCAGCTGCGATCGCTGACCGCGAGCCGCGCGCTCAGCCGTGGGCCGAGGTCGGCCTTCTCGACGCCGCTCACCTCGTACGTGTCGAGGCGCACCTCGGGCGTCAATACCAGACGCTCGCCCGCGTCGATCACCAGCGACGCGTACTCCGCCATCAGGCGAGCGTCGCGCGCGCGGGCCAGATCCAGGACCATCGGCCGCTGGACCGGGGTCAGGGCGTTGAAGTGTTGCAGCTGACCGTCGAAGCCGATCTCCAGCGCGGCGGGCCCCAGCGGCCGGCGGAAGCTGAGGCGCGGGAACACGCTGAGCGAGTCGATGACGAGCGGGTATTCCTGCTCGAGCGGGGCCTGGGTGTGGTCGGTCCCGAGCGCCACGCTGCCCGTCACCACGCCGCCGGCGACGGGCGCCTTGGCGCGCAGGCTCACCCGATTGAAGCGCAGCGCGAGCTCGGTCTGGGCGGCCTTCGTGCCCTTCGACGCCAGCAGATCGCTGGAGCCGAAGGCCAGCAGCGTGAGGTGCACGCGGCCGAAGTCGCGATCGGCGCGCAGCTGGTAGTCCCAGTATTGGAGCTGGACGGCGTTGCTCAACAAGGAGAGCGCCTCGCCCGTGTACGAGTAGCGCGCGGCGGCCTCCACCGACCCGGCCCCGCCGGGCAGCGGCCCCGAGACCAGCGCGCCGGCGTCGAACAGCCGGACGTCCACGCTGGCGTGGACCATGTCGGCCGGCGGCTCGCGCGTCTGCGCCGTGACGATCCCGGCGACGTAGCGACCGTAGCGCGCCGGGTAGCCGCCCGGGAAGAAGTCGATGCTGTCGAAGAAGTAGGGGTGGATGACCGAGGGGCCGAGCGCCAGGTGAAACAGCGCCGGGATGCGCAGGTCGTCCAGGAAGAACCCCGTGTTGCCGGGGTTGGCGCCGCGGACCACGAAGAGGGGCGCCGGCAGCAGCACGGAGGCGACGCCGGGCAACGACTCGATCACCCGGAGCGGATCGCCGAGCGAGCCGGGCGTCTTGACCAGCTCCGGTCCCTGCACGTTGACGCTCGGCAAGCTCGCCGGCGCGCGGACGGTCGTCTTGAACGTGGTCGCGCCCTCGCGTCGCACCAGCCGGACCAGCAGGGGCGACGGGTCGGCGCAGGGATCGTGCGCCACCAGCAGTGGCACGAACCCGGGCGCCTGCACGACGATCGGACGCAGCCCGCAGGGGAGGTCCGCGGCGAACTGGCCGTCGGCGCCGGTCTCGGTGGCTTCGCCCTGCTCGACCGTCACCAGCGCGCCCGCCACCGGACGACGCGTCCCCTTCTCCAGCACCCGGCCCGCGAGTCGAGCGCGAGCTGGCGGGGCCGGCGGCGCAGCGCTCGCGGGCGGCGGCGTCGGTGCGAGGGCGTCTGAAGAGACGGGAGCTGCCTTCGCCGCGTGGGCATCCGGCGCATCGGCGCCGGCGTCGGTGATCGGCAGCGCCGCCGTCGGGTACGGTGGCGTCCAGCGGCAGGCCCAGGCAGGCGGCCAGGAGCAGCGCGAGGCCGCTCATGGAAGCGTCGTGACCCAGAGCCCGTCGTAGGGAGAATCGAGGAGATTGCGAACCAAGAAGGCGACTTCCAGTCCGGGCGCCAGCGGATCCGCGGAGGGATCCGTAGGGTCGGCAGGTCCCTGCAGCGCGGCGCCCGAGACGTTCTCCCCGAGCAGCGTCGTGGCGCCGGTGTCGAAGTCGATCAACGTGAGATTCCCATTGTCGGCCGACGAGACCCAGTCGAGCAGCGCCAGCGCCCGCGTTCGCCCCGCCATGACGACGTGACCTCCGGTCCCGAGCTCGCGCGTCTGGCCGGTGTCCGGATCGACCAGGTAGATGTCGTTGCGCTGCGAATCCGACACGTACGCCTCGACGAGCAGGCGGCCGTCGGCGAGCTGCCAGTATTGGCCGGGGCCGGTGCCCGGCGGGTTCACCGGGAACGTGGGGGCAGTGAGATCGTCGGCTGGTCCGACGAACATCTGGCCGCGGTCGGCATTGTCGATCACGAACGAGAACCAGTGCCGGCCATCCGGCGTGAAAGGCGAACCGCCGCTGTTGTCGCCCACCCGATTGTAGGTCGCGAGGCTCGCGTTGATGGTCGTCGTCGTCATGCCGATGCCCGCCTGCCAGATCTGGACATCGGTGCCGTATGCGGAGTACGGCACCATCCAGAAGTCGTCGTGGCCCGGCCTCCAGCTCCCCTGGTTCGCCTCGCCGATGGGTTGCGTGGTGCCGGTCGATACGTCGAAAAGCTCGTTCTGTACCGGTTCGCTCCCGCCTGGAAAGGTCCAGAGCTGGACCCAGCTGCCGTCGGACGATCCCGACCGGTACGTTCCGTCGTCGGGGACGGGCATCTCGGCGAGCGTCGTCGGATCGAGTATCGACGACGAGCCGTTGCCCGCGGCGTCGAACCGCCCCAGGAAAATGAGCGGTCCGCCGCCCACGCTGATGACCTCCAACGTCGCCACGGATTGGGAGATTGTCTGGTCCGGACCGTCTGCGGGAAACCTGTGCAACGTGGCCGAATTGAAGTAGGTCGGGTCGGCGAGCTCGAGCCAGTAGAGATCCTCGCCCGCGAACGAAGCACTCGAGACGTTCGTCAATGCCGTCTGCCGGCCGTCGCTTTCGTACAGCGTCGCGCTCTGGGGATATCCCTCCAGAAGCAGCACGCGTTGTCCGGAGGCCGACGTCGTGAACGAGCTTTCGGGCCCGAGGTCCGTTGCCGCGTCTGTCGTCAAATCGATGCGGAAGAACTCGGAGTCCGAGCTTCTGCCGTATCCCGCATCGGATGGCACCTGCGCGGCGAGCAGGCGCCCTTCCGCATCCTGGACCGGGCGGCAGCCCGATGGGGAACAGGAGCCGCTCTGCCACGAATAGTTCGAGAGCAGCAGCTTCCCGGCCTGGGCCGCCGTGGGCGCCGCCGCCGAGGGGACCGCCGGCCCCGGATCGACGACGTGATACAGATCCAATTCGGTCGCCGGATCGCCGTCCGTTACCAGGATGGACGGGGCGGCGCCGGCCGCGTCGGGCACGAACTGAAGGACGAACCCGACCAGCGTCCGTCCCGAGAGCCAGCGCTGTCCCGTCGGCGGACCGCCCGCCGGCAAGCAGCCGGTTGTCCCGAACAGCGCCGCCAACCAAACGAGGATCAGCCCCCCTGCGATCCGTGTCTCGCCCCGCATTGCCGACGGACATCTCATGCCCGCGGCGAGGCGTCAACGCCGTCTCAGTGGCCGCCGGCGGGCGCGCCGCCCGGGCGGGCCCGCTGAGTGAAGAAGAGCAGCGGGATCATCAAGCCGGTGGCGATGGCCAGCATCTTGATGGCGTCGAGGAACGCCAGCGTCGCCGCCTGCTGCTGCACCTGGAGGTAGATGACCTGGAGGGCCTTGTGGCTGGCGTCGAGCGCCGAGGCGCCCGCGCGCTCGAAGGTGTTGGCGATCCCCGCCAGCCGCGCCGTGAAGTTGGGGTCGAAGGCGCTGGCCCGGCTGACCAGGACGTTGTTGTGAAACTGAGACCGCCGCGCGATCAGCGTGGTGACCGCGGCGATGCCGATGTCACCCCCCATGTTGCGTGACAGGTTGACGATCCCCGACACCGCGTTGTTCTTCTCGGGCGCCACGCCGGCGTAGACCAGCGTGTTGATCGGGATGAAGAGGAACGGCAGGCCGATCGACTGGATGACCCGCAGCTCGACGGCCGTGCGGAAGTCGATCCCGTTGTAGAGGCGCCGGCTCATGAAGAAGAGCGCGCCCGACAGCGCCATGAAACCGAAGCCGATCATGTAGCGGGCGTCGACCCGCGACACCATCATGCCGACGAACGGCAGCAGCAGGATGACCACGAACCCGCCCGGCGAGAGCGCCATCCCCGACTGCTGCGCGGTGTAGCCCATCAGCACCTGCAGATACTGGGGGAGCAGCACCGTGGAGCCGAACAGCGCCACCCCCAGCGTCAACATCATCACGTTGGACACCGCGAAGGTCCGGTTCTTGAACATGTTTACGTCGACGATGGGATGGTCCTGCTTGCGCTCCCACAGGACGAACGAGACCAGCGCGACGCCGGCGATGATCGAGGAGCCGAGGATGAACGGCGAGGCGAACCACTCGTCCTCCTGCCCCTTGTCGAGGACGATCTCCAGAAAACCGAGACCGACGGCGATGAGCGCGAGGCCGATGTAGTCGATGCCGCCAGTCTTCCCCTTGGCGGCCACGATGTGCGGAGGGTCCGACACCAGCCGTCGGGTGAGCGTCAGCGAGACCAGGCCGACCGGCACGTTGATGAAGAAGATCCAGCGCCAGGTGAAGTGGTCGGTGATGAAGCCGCCCAGCGTCGGTCCGATCGCCGGCGCCAGCACGACCGCCATCCCGTAGACGGCGAAGGCCATGCCGCGCTTGGCGGGCGGGAAGGTGTCGGCCAGGATCGCTTGCTCGCTGGGGCCGAGGCCGCCGCCGCCGAGCCCCTGCAGGATGCGGAAGAAGATCAGCCAGCCCAGCGACGGCGCGATGCCGCACAGGAACGAGCTGATGGTAAAGATGATCACGCAGGTCATGTAGAAGCGCTTGCGGCCGATCTTCGAGGCGATCCAGCCGCTGATCGGCAGCACCACCGCGTTCGAGACGAGGTACGACGTCAGCACCCAGGTCCCCTCGTCCTGGCTGACCGACAGGTTGCCGGCGATGTGGGGCAGCGAGACGTTGGCGATGCTCGTGTCGAGCACCTCCATGAAGGTGGCCATGGTGACCACCAGCGCGATCGCCCACGGGTTGTGGCCGCCCGTCCAGCCGGTGGCGAAGTAGGCGGGGCGCGCGGGGGCGGCCGCCGCCGGGCCGGCTGCGCTCACGGCGTCACGCGGATCTTCGGCTCGACCGACATGCCGGGACGCAGGCGGTCTATTCCTGCTTGGCCGGGATCGATGGTGATGCGCACCGGGATCCGCTGCACCACCTTCACGTAGTTGCCGGAGGCGTTCTCGGGCGGCAGCACGCTGAGCTTCGAGCCGGTGGCACCGCCGATGCTCTCGATCTTGCCGGTGAGGTCGTTCCCCAGCGCGTCGACGTGGAGGTCGGCCGCCATCCCCGGCTTCATCCGTTCGATCTGCGTCTCGCGAAAGTTGGCGGTCACCCACAGCGTGTCGATCTGGGCGACGGCGATCAGCTGCTGCCCCGGCGACACGTGGTCTCCGATGTTGACCGCCTTCTTGGCGACCGTGCCGGGGATCGGCGTGCGCACCTGCGCGTAGCCGAGGTTCAGCTCGGCCTGCGCCAGCTGCGCCTTGGCAAGCGCCAGGTTGGCCTGGCGGTACTCGACCGACGCCTTCCGGGTCTCCACCTGCCGGGGCGCGTTCTTCCGCACCTCGGTGAGTCGGCTCTTGGTCGCGCCGAGCTGCGCCTTCTGCGCCGAGACCCGCTCGCGCGCCCCCGCCAGCGCGTGACGCGCGGCCTGCGCCTGGGCGCTGGCCGTCTCCGCTGCGGTCACTCGGCGATCGAGATCGGCGCGCGGGATCGCCTGCGCCTTCCAGAGATCCTCGCCGCGCTTCCGCTCGATCTCCGCCAGCCGCTCGTTCCCTTCCGCCTCCGTGAGGCGCGACATCAGCTGGTCGACGTCCTTCTCCGCGCCGGTCAACCCAGCGCTGGCCGACAGAATCTCCGCGTCCGCGCCGGCCATCGCCGCGGTGTTGGAGGTCTCGGTGATCGAAATGCTCGGGTCCTCGGCCTGAAGCTGCGCCTGGGCCTGCGCGACCGCGGCCTTGGCCTGGGCGACCGCCACCGTCAGATCGGTGGGATCGATCTCCAAGAGGACGTCGTTCGCCTTGACCGCCTGGTTCTCGACCACGCGGACAGCCGTCACGGTGCCCGTCACGCGCGGGCCGATGTTGCTGATGTTTCCGTCGATCTGCGCGTCGTCGGTGTCCTCGAAGTTGCGCGCGTTGAAGTAGTAGAGGACCGCCGCCACGGCCAGCACGGCCAGGATCACCATCATGATCGGCTTCGGCTTCCGCTTCGGCTTGTCGGGCGCCGCTTCGGCCCCTGCGCCCGCCGCCGCCGGCCGCGACCGGGGATCGATCACCGCGGCCTCCCCCGAGCGCTGATTCCTGTCGTCGGCCGTGGGGGCCTCTCCGGATGAGCTCATGGCATTCTGTCTAGTTGGCGCCCGGGCACCGTGCAAGCGGAAGTGTCCGGATTCTGGACAGGCCCCCGCCCGGTCCCTCATCTATATAGAGCCCATGCCGGGAGCCCCAGAGCCCACGCCGGGAGCCATCGAGCCCTCGCCCGGAGCCGAACAGCCCGTGGCCGCCTGGTGGCTGCGCGGGGCGACCGCCCAGACCCTCTGGGCGCGCCTGGCCCGGTCGCGTCACCTGGTGCAGTTCGAGCGCGAGGTGCTGACCACGTCCGACGACGACGATCTGGTCCTCGATCACGCCCCCGGCCCGGCGGGCGCCCCGCGGATCCTTCTCCTGCATGGCCTCGAGGGGAGCGCCCATTCGCTGCACACCCAGGGGCTGGCGGTGCAGGCGGCGCGCGTCGGGTGGCGCTGCACGGTGCTCAACTTCCGTTCCTGCGCGCGCGATCCGGCGCGGATCTCGCGGCGGCTGCCGAACCGCCGGCCGCGCCTCTATCACTCGGGCGAGACCGCCGATCTCGATTTCGTGGTGCGCACCCTGATGGCGCGCGAGCCTGCCGTGCCCCTCTATGCGGTGGGATTTTCGCTGGGGGGAAACGTGCTGCTCAAGTGGCTGGGGGAGGTGGGGGCGGCGAGCGCCATCCGCGGGGCGGCCACGATCTCCGTTCCGTACGATCTGGCCGCCGCCTCGCGACATCTGGAACGCCCGGGCGCGCGCTTTTACACCTATCACTTCCTGCGGCGGCTCAAGCCGAAGGCGCTCGACGTGCTGGCGCGATTTCCGCGCGAGACGGCGCACCTCGATGCCGCCCGGATCCAGGCCGCGCGGACGTTCGCCGAGTTTGATGAGGCGGTCACGGCGCCCATGCACGGGTTCGCCAGCGCCGACGACTACTACGCACGCGCGAGCTCGCTCGGCTACCTCTCACGCATCACCGTGCCGACCCTCTGCATCAGCAGTGGGGACGACCCCTTCTGCCCGGCCGAGTCGGTCGAGCGCGCGCGGGTCGCCGCCTCGCCGTCGGTCACCTTCGAGGTGACGCCCTGGGGCGGGCACACCGGCTTCGTCTCGGGAAGCTGGCCCTGGCGGCCGCGCTACTGGGCTGAGGAGCTGACCGTCGACTGGCTCGGGCGGATTCAAGAAGCGACTGTTCGCGCCGCCGGCTGAGTGCCGGCTGACCGCCGGACCTGGTCGTTGTTGCAGAACTGTAACGTGACCGTCACGGATTCGACGCAGTATGGTCAAACTCCAATGGGGAACGCGTCGCTCGGGGTCGTTGCCTGGATCTGGTTTCTTCGGGCTCTCTCGGTCTTCAACATCGCCATCTGGTTGCGGATGGCGGCCCAGTTCCAGCGCGAGAGCACGCTGCAGGGGCCCGAGCTCCGTCGCTATCGCCGGCGCCAGCTGATTCTCTCGGCGCTGTTCGTGTTCGGCTGCGCGTTCCGTTCGATCTTCCCGCGCGCCGACGTGCAGCGAATCTGCCTCTTCGACAACTGGATCTCGGTCGTGGCCATTGGCCGTTCGGTGGCCACGATCGCCGAGATGGCCTTCATGGCCCAGTGGGCCCTGCTGCTCGGCGAGTCCGCCGGTGCTGGGCAGCGAGACGTCGCGCGGCTCATCTCCCGCGTCCTGGTGCCAATGATTGCCGTGGCCGAGTTGTGCTCCTGGTACGCGGTGCTGTCGACGAACTACCTCGGCAACGCCTTCGAGCAATCGATCTGGACGCTGGCCTCGGCGCTGGTGGTCGTCGGCCTCGTCTGGCGTGAGCGCGGGGCCCGACAGCGGTTCGTGGGGATCGCCGCCGCCCTCATCGGTGCATACATCGTGTTCATGTCCTTGGTTGATATTCCGATGTACCTCCACCGCTGGATCGCCGACGAGCAGCTCGGTCGCCACTACTTCTCGTTCTTCGAGGGGCTGCGGGACGCCGCCACCCGCCGCGTCGTGACGCGGGAATGGGAGCCGTGGCGTGAGGAGATCCCCTGGATGTCGCTCTACTTCAGCACCGGCGTGTGGGTCAGCTTGTGGCTGACGCGCGCCGCTGCCGCCCGCAAGACCGCCTCTGTGACAGTCGGTGACGAGAACGTTGCGGGAAGTTCGCTTTCAAAAGCGCGCAGTTGACGGCAAATGGAGCCAGGATTCACTGGCTCGTCAACGAGCGAAGGAGAGAGCATGAACGGCTTTTTCGAGGAATTGAAAGAGCAACGCTGGGATGATCACCGTTTCTACCACCACAGCCGCGTCAATCAGACGCTGCACCTGGTGAGCGCAATGAGCTTTTGCGCCACCTACGTCTTGCTGTTCATGCACCCGGTGTTCGCGGTGCTGTTCGGCTGGACGTTCGCCATGTGCATCCGCCAGGTGGGGCACTTCTTCTTCGAGCCGAAGGGCTACGACGAGGAGAACCAGGCGACGCACGAGTACAAGGAATCGGTGAAGGTGGGCTTCAACCTCCGCCGCAAGGTGATCCTGCACGGCATCTGGGGCCTGGTCCCGCTGGTGCTGTTCTTCTCGCCGACGATGCTCGGGATCTTCGAGCAGCCCTGGACCAACGCCATGACCTACGCCGAGCACCTGGCGCGGCTCTGGCTGGTGCTGGCCGGCGGCGCGCTGGTGTTCCGCACCGTCCACCTCTTCTTCCTGCGCGGCGTGAAGACGGGGCTGGTCTGGTTCACCAAGATCATCACCGACCCGTTCCACGACATCTACCTCTATCACCGCGCGCCGCTGTACTTGATCCGCGGGGAGATGGTCGAGCCCGTGAAGCACGCCGCCTGAGCACCGGTCACGGCAGCTCACCGTTTGACGCTGGACGGTGCTTCCGTGCTCATAGAGGCCGCGCTGACTCTGTCCGAGTCCGCGCGGCCTTTTCTTTGCCCTGACCGCGAACCAGAAGAGTATCGATGCTGAACGCGGCCGCCACGGCGCCTGCATCTATTTGCTCGCGCGAAAATAATCTCGTGGAGATGCCTGATCTTGCGCGCCTGCCGCTTGCGAGTGAGCGCTCACTCAGTTAAATAGTACGGCATGGTTCGCGCGGCTCCGCTGTCTCCCGATGCGCGGCGCGCGAGCATCATCGCGGCGACGCTGCCGCTGCTGCGTATGTACGGTCGCGAGGTCACGACGTCGCAGATCGCGCTCGCCGCCGGCGTCGCGGAGGGCACCCTGTTCCGCGTGTTTCCCGACAAGGAGGCGCTGATCTCCGGGGCGGTCGCGAGCGTGTTCGATCCGACCGCGGACGAGGCCGAGGTCGCGCGGATCGATCCCGAGCTGCCGCTGCGCGACAAGCTCATCGCCGCGATCGAGATGCTGCAGCGTCGTGTCGGCGAGGTCTGGCAGCTGATCTCGACGCTCGGCCTCGCGGTGCCGCCCGAGGCGCGCCGGCCACCGCCGCCGCAGATCGACGACTCGCGGCTGCGCGCCGCGCTCGCCAAGCTGTTCGCGCCCCACCGCGACGAGATCCGCTGTGCGCCCAAGGAAGCGGCGAGGTTCCTGCGCGCCCTCGCGTTCGCGGGCACGCACCCGCGGCTCACCGACAAACCGATGACCCCGCACGAGATCGTGACGCTGCTGCTCGACGGCATCCGCGCGCGCGACGAGGAGACCTGATGCTCTGGCGCTTGCTCCGTACCTACCTGGCCCCGTTTCACACACAGCTCGGGCTGGTCGTGCTGCTCCAGCTCGGCAGCACGATCGCGTCGCTGTACCTGCCCAGCATCAACGGGCACATCATCGACAAGGGCGTCGCGACCGGCGACACCGCTTACATCCTCGTGCGCGGCGGGATGATGCTGGCGATCGCGGCGGGCCAGATCGCCTGCTCGTTCTGCGCGGTGTACATCGGCGCACGCGTCGCGATGGCCTACGGACGCGACCTGCGCGGCGGGATCTTTCATCACGTCGGCAAGCTGTCGGCGCGGGAGGTCGGCAAATTCGGCGCGCCGTCGCTGATCACGCGCACGACGAACGATGTCCAGCAGGTGCAGATGCTCGTGCTCATGAGCATGACGATGCTGGTGATGGCGCCGATCATGTGCGTCGGCGGGATCGTGATGGCGCTGCGCGAGAACCTTGGGCTATCGAAGCTCCTGCTGGTGTGCATCCCGGCGATGGCCGGCAGCGTTGGCCTCATCATCGCCCGGATGATCCCGAAGTTCCGGATCATGCAGCCCAAGATCGACACCGTGAACCGCGTGCTGCGCGAGCAGATCACCGGCATGCGGGTCGTGCGCGCGTTCGTGCGCGAGCCGGCGGAGGCGGCGCGATTCGCGGGCGCGAACGACGGTCTCACGGCGACCGCGTTGCAGGTCGGCAAGCTCCAGGCGCTGATGTGGCCGACCGTGACGCTGGTGTTCAACGCCTCGAGCGTCGCGCTCCTGTGGTACGGCAGTCGGCGGATCGCCGACGGGACGCTCCAGATCGGCGCCCTTACCGCATACCTCGGCTACCTGATGCAGATCCTCCTTGGCGTGATGATGGCGTCGTTCATGTCGATCATGATCCCGCGCGCGGCGGTGTGCGCCGAGCGCATCGTCGAGGTGCTCGATACCCCGCCGGAGATCGCGCCCCCGGCCGCCCCGGTCGTGCCCGGCGAGCACACGCGCACGGTCGAGCTGCGGGGCGTCGAGTTCCGCTACCCAGGCGCGGCCGCACCGGTGCTGGCCGACATCTCGTTCGTCGCCAGGCCGGGCGAGGTAACCGCGATCATCGGCGCGACCGGGGCGGGCAAGACCACGATGCTCGACCTCATCCCGCGGCTCTCCGATACGACGGCCGGCACCGTCCTCGTCGACGGCGTCGACGTCCGCCAGCGCGCGCCCGAGGAGCTGTGGGCGCGGATCGGCATGGTGCCGCAGCGGTCGTACCTGTTCACGGGCACCGTCGCGTCGAACCTCCGGTTCGGCAACCCCGCCGCGACCGACGACGACCTGTGGGCCGCGCTCGAGCTCGCGCAGGGCTCGGACTTCGTGCGCGCGATGCCACAACAGCTGGAGACGCCGATCGCCCAGGGCGGTACCAACGTCTCCGGCGGCCAGCGCCAGCGGCTGGCGATCGCGCGCGCTCTCCTGCGCGAGCCGGCCGTATTCCTGTTCGATGACGCGTTCTCGGCGCTCGATCTCGCGACCGAGGCGAGGCTGCGCGCGGCGATCGCACCGCGGCTCGCAAAGGCGACCGTCATCCTCGTCGCGCAGCGGGTGGCGAGCATCCGCCACGCGCATCAGATCCTGGTGCTCGACGCCGGCAAGCTGGTCGGCAAGGGCACGCATGCGCAGCTCGTCGCAACGTGCCGGCCGTATGCGGAGATCGTTGAATCGCAGACCGAGCAGGAAGAGATAGCGGCATGAGTACGAACCGACCTGCAGCTGGGGCGCAACGCCCGGCCGGCCTTCCGATGCGCGGTCCGATGGGCGGGATGATGGGCCCGCCGCAGAAGGCGAAGAACTTCCAGAGCTCCGCCCGCCGGCTGCTCGGCCTGCTCGCGCCGCATCGCGGGCTCGTGATCGCGGTGCTCTCCTGCTGCACCGTCGCGGTCGCGCTCACGGTGTCGGGCCCCAAGATCCTCGGGCGCGCCACCGATATCATCTTCAGGGGCTTCCTCGGCTCGCGCCCCGCCGGCAGGAATCCGACCGACCTTGCGCAGTTGATGCACGTGCAGGCGGGGCAGGGCATCGACTTCGGCGAGCTCGCCCACGTGCTCGCTCTGGTGATGGCGCTCTACGCGGGCGCCGTCGTGTTCATGTGGCTGCAGGGCTACATCGTCGCCCACCTCGTGCAGCGCGTGGTCAACCGGCTGCGCGCCGACGTCGACGCCAAGCTGATGCGCGTGCCGCTCGCATACTTCGATCGCCAGCCGCATGGCGAGGTGCTTTCGCGCGTCACCAACGACATCGAAAACGTCGCGACGGGCCTGCAGCAGACGATGAGCCAGATCATGACGGCGACGATGACAGCGCTCGGCGTGCTCGTGATGCTCGTGGTGATCTCGCCGCTGCTCGCGGTGATCGCGCTCGTCACTGTGCCGCTGTCGGTCGCGCTCACCGCCAAGATCGGCAAGCGCGCCCAGAAGGGCTTCACCGCCCAGTGGAAGCACGTCGGCGCGTTGAACGGTCAGATCGAGGAGGCGTTCACCGGCCACGCGCTCGTCAAGGTGTTCGGCCGGCGCCGCCAGGTCGAGGAGCGGTTTCGCGCGAAGAACGACGAGCTCTACGACGCCGGCTTCAGGGCGCAGTTCATCTCGAGCCTGATCATGCCGGCGATCACCTTCGTCGGG
The DNA here is from genome assembly GCA_963725905.1 of uncultured Pseudomonadota bacterium. Lineage (GTDB taxonomy): Bacteria > Myxococcota_A > Polyangia > Fen-1088 > Fen-1088 > JADGRB01. The sequence goes on from CAVSAG010000002.1 coordinate 259,498, forward strand.
AACCTCAATTACGTAGCGATCGCCGTGGTCGGTGGCCTGCGCGTCGCATCGGGCGCGATGCTGCTCGGCAGCGTGCAGGCGTTCATTCAGTACTCGCGCCAGTTCACCCAGAACCTGTCACAGCTGGCGCAGGTCGCGAACGTCTTGCAGTCAGCCGTGGCGTCGGCAGAGCGCGTGTTCGAGCTCCTTGACGAGCCCGATCAGTCGTTCGATCGCAGCGCCGCGGCGCTGCCGCTGGCGCCGCGCGGCGAGGTCCGGTTCGACGACGTCAGCTTCCGTTACAAGGCCGACGTGCCGCTCGTCGAGCACTTGTCGCTGGTCGCGCAGCCCGGCCAGACCATCGCGATCGTCGGACCGACCGGCGCGGGCAAGACCACGCTCGTGAACCTGCTGATGCGGTTCTACGACCTCCAGAGCGGCGCCATCCGGATCGACGGCATCGACATCGCGTCGGTGCCGCGCCGTGACGTCCGCGCGCAGCTCGGCATGGTGCTGCAGGACACCTGGCTGTTCGGTGGCACGATCCGCGACAACATCAGGTACGGCCATCCGACCGCGACCGAGGACGAGATGCTCGCGGCCGCGAAGGCGACGTACGTCGACCGGTTCGTGCGCGCGCTGCCGGGGGGCTACGACACCGTGATCGACGAGGAGAGCTCGAACCTGTCGGCCGGCGAGAAGCAGCTGATCACGATCGCGCGCGCATTCCTCGCGGATCCGGCGATCCTGATCCTCGACGAGGCGACGTCGTCGGTCGACACGCGCACCGAGGTGCTGGTCCAGCGCGCGATGGCGACGCTGCGCGAGCGCCGCACAAGCTTCGTGATCGCGCACCGGCTCTCGACGATCCGCGACGCCGATCTCATCCTCGTGATGGAGCACGGCAGGATCGTCGAGCAGGGCACGCACGAGCAGTTGCTTGGCTCGGATGGCGCGTACCACACGCTCTATCACGCACAGTTCGCGGCGCCGGCGGCGGCCTAGCTGGCCCTCAAAACCGATGGGTCACCATTTCGCGGAGCACGCGACGCTTGATCGCCTTGTCGGTGAGTGCGGGATCGTGCCACCAGAAGCCGTCCGCCTGCATCGCCCGCGCGGCGGCCAGGAACTTGTCGGCCACGGCGTCGAAGTCGGCGTCGGTGTAGTTGAGGCTGAAGATGAAGCGGCCGGTGCCGACCCACGACAGCGCCAGCCCCTGGGCCCGCAGATAGAACTGCAGCATCCAGTTGTAGCGTCCGGGCTGCGTGTAGAGGACGGTCCAGATCGTTTGCAGGTTCGCAACCTGCACCGGCAGCCCCTCCTCGGCGAGGCGGGCGTTGAGGCGCTGGGCGCGTCCGTTCCAGGGTCGTCGAGGTTCTTGTAGAGGGTGCGGACCTCGGGCGTCTCGAGCCGATGCAGGAACTCGTTCATCGACGTCATCACGTAGGGGTGGGCGTTGAAGGTGCCGCGGGCGAAGCAGATGTCGGCGGGGCGGTCGTCGCGGAAGCGCTTCATGAGGTTCTTGCGCCCGCACAGGACGCCGATCGGAAGCCCGCCACCCAGCGTCTTGCCGTAGGTCACCAGGTCGGCGCTGACGCCGAAGTACTCCTGCGCCCCGCGCGGCGCCAGGCGGAAGCCCACGAACACCTCGTCAAAGATCAGGACGATGCCGCGTTCGGTGCAGACCGCCCGCAGCCTCTTCAGCCACTCGGTGTAGGCGGCGCGGTCGAAGCGCGCCGCGCGGTCGCTGCCGAGCAGCATCGAGTCGCTGGGGGCGTTGGCGTTGGGGTGCAGGGCCTGCAGCGGGTTGACCAGCACGCAGGCGATGTCGCGCCGGTTGCGCAACACGCGCAGCGCGTCCTCGTCCATCTCCTTGAGGGTGTAGGTCTCGTGCGCCGGCGTCGGGTTTCCCACCCCCGGTTGCACGTCGCCCCACCAGCCGTGGTAGGCGCCGCAGAAGCGGACCAGGTGCGAGCGCCGCGTGTGGTACCGCGCGAGCCGCACCGCCTGCATGACCGCCTCGGTTCCCGACATGTGAAACGACACCTCGTCGAGGCCGGAGATCTCGCGCAGGCGCTTCACGTTGTCGGCGACCACCGGGTGGTAGGGACCCAGCACGGGACCGAGCGCCCGCGCGCGCTCGAACCCGCGATCGAGGCACTGCTTGTAGAAGTCGTAGCCGAACACGTTGACGCCGTAGGCGCCGGTCAGATCGTAGGCCTCGTTTCCGTCGAGATCGGTCACCTGGACGCCCGCCGTGGACGCCACGAACGCGCCCGCGGCCAGGTTCTTTCGCACGAAGCGGCTGTACTGGAAGGGGACCCGGTAGGAGGCCGTGAACTGCAGGTCGGAGACCCCCGCCTCCACTTCGCGCGTCAGCTTGACCGTCTCGGCGTAGCGGGTCTTGTAGATCTCGGCGAGGCGCTGGAAGCCGATGCGCCGACGCTCGGCGATCTCCTCCGGCGCTTCGTCCGAACGGAAGAAATGTTTCTCGTCGTACTCGTAGAAGGGCACCAACTTGGCGACGAAGCGGGATATCTTGGCGTGGCCTCGCAACGACGGATGCTTCGCCTTGGACAACGTCAATCGCGTCGTCACCCGATGCAGTGACGCCGTCAACCCGACGGTACCGACCGCACCCAACGCATAGAGAGCCAATGTCATCGTCGACTCCTTTCCGATCTACGTTGGCCCGTCTCGGCCAGCACGAAGAGCTGAACTTCCTGCTCACCAACCGCATCCCGCGGCGCCTGGCCACCCGGTTCGTCGGATGGATCAGCAAGGTGCGCCAGCCGCTGGTGCGCGACCTGTCGATTGGGCTCTGGCGCCTGTTCGCCGACCCGCAGCTCGACGAGGCGCACAAGTCGTCGTTCGAGAGCCTGCACGACTGCTTCATCCGCGAGCTCAAGCCCGGCCTCCGCCCGGTCGACCCCGATCCCGCCGTGCTCACCAGCCCCTGCGACGCCATCGTGGGCGCCTCGGGGACGGTGGAGGGCGACGTCCTGCTGCAGGCCAAGGGACTCACCTACACGCTGCACGATCTCCTCGATAATCCCGCGCTGGAGCGACTTTACCGCAACGGGCGCTACGTGACGCTGCGCCTGACGTCGAGCATGTATCACCGGTTTCACGCCCCCTACGACTGCCGCGTCGTTCACCTCGACTATCACTCCGGGGACACCTGGAACACCAACCCCATCACGGTGAGCCGCGTGGAGAAGCTCTACGTCAAGAACGAGCACGCGGTCATCGAGACCCACCTCCCCGGCAATCACATCGTCACCCTGGTACCGGTGGCGTCGATCCTGGTCGCCAGCATCCGGCTCCGGTTCCTCGACGTGCCGCTCCACCTGGCGTACGCGGGGCCGCGCGCGGTCGCCTGCGATGCCAGCTTCGAGAAGGGTGACGAGATGGGGTGGTTCGAGCTCGGATCGACGATCATCGTCTTCGCGCCGGATGGATTCTCTCTGGTGGATGGGATCCAGCAGGGGACCCTCATCAAGATGGGACAGCCGCTCCTGCGGCTCCCCTCCTAGTTCGGGACCCTGGGAGGGTCCCGCTCCCCCCGCGACGAGCTCGGCCGAGCCGAGCTCGTCCGCCCTCACGCGGCACCTTCGGCTCCGCCTCAGGCCGCCTCGGCCGGACGCGGGAGGGCGAAGGGGATCTCCGGCCGCATCGGCACGAGGTGGGCGCGGAAGAGATCGTGTCCCGCCCGCAGCGTGCGCCGCACGACGCTGGCGCGGGCGCGCTCGCGTGAGCAGCGAAGCGCGCGCAGGCAGGCGGCGCCGAGATCGTCGTCGATGGCGCCGTTGACCCCTTCGGTTACCAGGTCGACCGGCCCGGGCGCCGGGACCGAGGCTACCGGAAGACCCGAGGCCATCGCCTCGAGGATGACGTTGCCGAAGGTCTCGGTGCGCGAGGGGAAGACGAAGCAGTCGGCGCTGGCGAAGTGCGCCGACAGCGCCGCGCCGAACTGGTAGCCGCGCCACACGACGTCCGGGTACTTGCGCTGAAGCTCCTCGCGGGAGGGCCCGTCGCCCACGACGACCTTGGTGCCCGGCAGGGAGAGCTTGAGGAAGTCCTCCATGTTCTTCTCGATCGCCACCCGCCCCACGTAGAGCCAGATGGGCCCGGGCAGCTCCGCGTAGACGTCGCCGCGCCGGTGCCCGGGGTGAAAGACGTCGGCGTCGACGCCGCGCGGCCAGTGAACCAGCTGCCGGCCGACGCGCTTGTCGCCGAGCTCGTGGAGGAGCGACATCGAGCTCACCAGCGTGTGCTCGGCTTTCCCGTGGAACCAGCGGACGAGATCATAGCCCCAGGCGATGGGGACGACCGGCACGCGCGCGCTCAGGTACTCCGGGTAGCGCGTGTGGAAGCTGGTGGTGAAGCGCAGCTTCTTGTAGCGCAGCCAGGCCACCGTCGAGAACCCCAGCGGCCCCTCGGTCGCCACGTGAACCGCGTCCGGCGCGAAGCCGCGGATGCGCCCGATCGCCTTCCAGGGATCGCAGGCGATGCGAATCTCGGGGTACGAGGGTAGAGGCAGGGTGAAGTGGCCATCGGGCGCGACGACCATTACCTCCATCCCCTCGAGCTCGAGGTGCTTCACCAGCCGCACCAGCGTGTTGACCACGCCGTTCGTTTGCGGCTTCCAGGCGTCGGTGACCAACGCCAGGCGTTCGATGCGCGGGCCGAACGGGCCCGCTGCGAGTTGAGCTACTCTCGGGTTGCGCGCCGGCTTTGGAATCGCCATTGCCGTTCGTTGTTACCCCTGTTCGACAGCGCCTGCGCCAACGAGACCGCGACGAGTGTGCAAAGTCCTGTTTCACATGGGATCGAAACGGCCACGATTGTGACGAACGTCAGCACGTGTGACGACGGCGCAACGAACGGGTCGATTTGAGTCGGTTCAGCGTCGGCGCCGGGCTTCTCGGGCCCGCAGATAGGGCTGAACGACACCGCGCGCGACGATCGCCGCCAGCATCCAGGTCAGGGCCACGGTCGCCGTTCCCGCGCGGCTGGGCCCCGCGGCCGCGTGCCCGGCAATCCCCAGGAGCGGGCCCACGCAGTAGCCGACGCCGATCAGCGCTTCGAACGTCCCGCCGGCATCGACCGCCCCGTGCCCGACGGCCATCGAGTAGTAGAGCGACGCGTAGTAGGTGAGCCCCATGCCGGCGCCGTAAACGAGAAGGCCCGCAACCAGCACGGGCGCAGAGCCGGCCAGCAGCACCAGCGCGAGACCGCCGCCCAGCGCAGCGCCGGCCGCGGCGAGCGTCCCCCAGCGTCCGTGCCAGAAGTGCGTCCGCCACATGGCGAGCAGCACGACGAACCGCATCCCCATCCAGGCGGCCGCGACGAAGCTCTTGCCGTCGCCGACGCCGACGGCCGCCAGCCGTTGCGGCAGCACCGGCGCCAGCGTGGCCGAGATGACGTAGCTGAATGGCAGCAACCACGAGGCCGCGCGCAGGAGCGACGGATACTCCGCGCCGACCGCCGCGCGCGCCGCTTCCGGCTCGTGCGGCGCCGGTTGCGACGGCAACCCGCGCGCGACGACCCAGGCCAGCGCGGTCGCCCCCGCCGAGATCGCGAAGCTCCCCGACGGCGAGGCGCGCGTCACGAACGGCAGGACGACCAGCGGGAGGGCCGTGGCCGGCGTCCAGGTGACGTTGAACTTGCCGATCGCCGATCGCATCTCGGCCCCGTGCCGCCCCGCCGTCAGGTAGCTCTCGACGACGGGCCAGGTCGCCGCGGAGGCTGCGACGCCGACCAGCGCCGCGATCCAGAGGGCTGCGACGCTCGCCGGGAGCAGCATCGGGAGCAGCGTCGCCCCCGTGCAGGTTCCGAGCGACACCAGGAGGACGCGGCGGGGAGCCCGACCGTGGGCCAGCCGCCCGGCGAAGCGGGCAGAGAGGGCGTAGGCGGCGCCCATCGCCCCCGCCAGGGACAGGTTCGCGAGCGCCGAAAAGCCGTACCGCTCCGCCGTCACGAAGAACAACCCGGCCCAGAACGTCCCGGCCGCCACTGAGCCAAAAAACGTGACAGCAAGCACGGTTAGGAGCGACGCGGGGCGGGGGAAATGGCTCATTTGGCGGTCAGAGCGTGATCAAAGATCCGGGTACACCCTTGCGCGGGCGGGATGAGTGACTACTTAGGAAATTCACTGATTTTGGAGCCGACTTTCCTGGAACGCAGAGGTCGGTCGCCGAGCGGCGGCCCAGGCGCCCATCGGGTCGCGAGGGGATAGCGATGGAAGATATCCACAGCCCGGCCAATGGTCGATCACCTTCGGCCGTTTCTCAGAAAACCCGCGGACCGGGCCGGGGGGCTTCCGGCGGTCCCAAGCGGAACGGTCGCCCAAAGGTCGTCCCGTCCCTCGACGAGCAGCTGGGAGACCTTCTCGGCGCCCTGCGTGCGGCGCGCAGCGGCGACTTTTCCGTCCGCCTCGACTTCGACTTCGAGGGCTCGAGCGCGGAGGCGGCCAACGGCGGGCATCCCGGCATCGCACGCCCCGGCGTCGATCGACTGATGGCGGAGATCGCCCGCGAGCTGAACGCGGTGGTCGCCCTCAACGAGGCGTTCGTCAGCCAGATCGTCCGCGTCGAGCGGGTCGTCGGGCGCGAAGGGCGGATGAAGGAGCGCGCTTCGCTGGGCGAGACCAGCGGCGGATGGGCCGAGAGCATCGGATCGATCAACGCGCTCATCGGCGATCTGGTGCAGCCGACGACCGAGGTGGCGCGTGTCATCAGCGCCGTCGCGGCCGGCGACTTCACACAGAAGATGGCGCTCCAGATCGAGGGCCAGCCGGTCAAGGGGGAGTTCCTGCGGATCGGGACGACCGTCAACGGCATGGTCGATCAGCTGTCGGCGTTCGCCGCCGAGGTCACCCGCGTGGCCAAGGAGGTCGGCACCGACGGCAAGCTGGGCGGGCAGGCGGCCGTCCCCGCGGCCGCCGGCATCTGGCGGGACCTGACCGACAACGTGAACCAGCTGGCCAACAATCTGACCGCCCAGGTGCGCAACATCGCCGAGGTGACGACGGCGGTCGCGCGCGGAAACCTGTCCAAGAAGATCACCGTCGACGCCAAGGGCGAGGTGCTCGAGCTCAAGAGCACCATCAACACCATGGTCGATCAGCTCAACAGCTTCTCGGCCGAGGTCGCCCGCGTCGCGCGCGAGGTCGGCACCGAGGGGAAGCTGGGCGGCCAGGCCGACGTCAAGGGCGTCAGCGGCGTCTGGAAGGACCTCACCGACAACGTCAACTTCATGGCCACCAACCTGACCGCGCAGGTGCGCGGGATCGTCAAGGTGGTGACCGCTGTTGCCAACGGCGATCTCTCGCAGAAGCTGGTCGGCGTCGAGGCCAAGGGGGAGATCGCGGCGCTGGCCGACACGCTCAACGGGATGACCAAGACGCTGGGCATCTTCGCCGAGCAGGTCACCAGCGTGGCCCGCACCGTCGGCGTGGAGGGGAAGTTGGGCGTGCAGGCCGAGGTCCCCGGCGTCGCCGGGACGTGGAAGGACCTCACCGACAACGTCAACCTGCTGGCCAACAACCTGACCACGCAGGTCCGCAACATCGCCGAGGTCACGACGGCGGTCGCCAACGGCGACCTGTCGAAGAAGATCACCGTCGACGCGAAGGGCGAGGTGCTCGAGCTCAAGAGCACGGTCAACACCATGGTCGATCAGCTGCGCGCCTTCGCCTCGGAGGTCACGCGTGTCGCCCGCGAGGTCGGCACCGAGGGAAAGCTGGGCGGCCAGGCCGACGTGCGCGGGGTCAGCGGGACGTGGAAGGACCTGACCGACAACGTCAACCTCCTGGCCGGCAACTTGACGGACCAGGTGCGCAACATCGCCAAGGTGACGACGGCCGTCGCCAACGGCGATCTGTCGCAGAAGATCACCGTCAGCGTCAAAGGGGAGATCTCCGAGCTGAAAAACACCATCAACGCGATGGTGGATCAGCTGAACAGCTTCGCCGCCGAGGTCACGCGCGTCGCGCGCGAGGTCGGCACCCAGGGGAAGCTGGGCGGCCAGGCGCGCGTCCCGGGCGTCAGCGGGACGTGGAAGGACCTGACCGACAACGTCAACCTGCTGGCTGGCAACTTGACCGACCAGGTGCGCAACATCGCCAAGGTGACGACGGCGGTCGCCAACGGGGACCTGTCGCAGAAGATCACCGTCGACGTCAAGGGCGAGATCTCCGAGCTCAAGAACACCATCAACGCGATGGTCGATCAGCTGCGCTCGTTCGCCGGCGAGGTCACGCGCGTCGCCAAGGAGGTCGGCACCGACGGCAAGCTGGGCGGCCAGGCCGAGGTCAAGGGGGTCACGGGCGGTGTCTGGAAGGATCTGACCGACAACGTCAACTCGATGGCCTCCAACCTGACGGCGCAGGTGCGCAACATCGCGCTCGTCACGACGGCGGTCGCCAAGGGCGACCTGTCGAAGAAGATCACCGTCGACGTCAAGGGCGAGATCCTGGAGCTCAAGAACACCATCAACACGATGGTCGATCAGCTGAACAGCTTCGCCAGCGAGGTCACGCGCGTCGCCAAGGAGGTCGGCACCGAGGGGAAGCTGGGCGGTCAGGCCGACGTCGGGGGGGTCGCCGGCGTGTGGAAGAACCTCACCGAGAACGTCAACTTCATGGCCCGCAACCTGACCGCGCAGGTCCGCGGCATCGTCAAGGTCGTGACCGCCGTCGCCGACGGCGACCTCAAACAGAAGATGGTCGTCGAGGCCAAGGGAGAGATCGCGGCGCTGGCCGACACGATCAACAGCATGACCGACACGCTGTCGACGTTCGCCGACCAGGTCACCAGCGTGGCGCGCGAGGTCGGCATCGAGGGGAAGCTGGGCGGCCAGGCGCGCGTCCCCGGCGTCAGCGGCACCTGGAAGGATCTCACCGAGAACGTCAACTTCATGGCCTCGAACCTCACCACGCAGGTGCGAGGGATCGTCAAGGTCGTCACCGCGGTCGCCAACGGCGATCTGACCCAGAAGCTGGTCGGCGTCGAGGCCAAGGGGGAGATCGCCGCGCTGGCCGACACCATCAACGACATGTGCGACACGCTGGGAACGTTCGCCGACCAGGTCTCGACGGTGGCGCGCGAGGTCGGCATCGAAGGGAAGCTGGGCGGCCAGGCCAAGGTGCCGGGCGCCGTCGGCACCTGGCGGCAGCTGACCGACAACGTCAACCAGCTGGCCGGGAATTTGACCTCGCAGGTGCGCGCCATCTCCGACGTCACGACCGCCGTCACCAAGGGAGATCTCACGCGGTCGATCGAGGTCGCGGCGGAAGGAGAGGTCGCGGCGCTCAAAGACAAGATCAACCAGATGATTATCAACCTGCGTGAGACGACCGAGAAGAACGCCGAGCAGGACTGGCTCAAGACGAACCTCGCCAAGTTCAGCTCGATGATGCAGGGACAGAAAAATCTGGAGACCGTGTCGCGCCTCATCATGAGCGAGCTGACGCCGCTGGTCTCCGCGCACTACGGCGCCTTCTTCATGATGGACGCCGAGAGCGACGCGCCGGAGACGCCGGTCCTCAAGCTGATGTCGACCTACGCTTACCGGGAGCGCAAGGGGGTCGGCAACCGCTTCAAGGCGGGCGAGGGCCTGGTCGGGCAGTGCGCGCTGGAGAAGAAGACGATCCTCCTGACGCGCGTCCCGTCCGACTACATCCAGATCAGCTCCGGTCTCGGCGAGGCGCCGCCGCTCACCATCATCGTCCTGCCGGTCCTGTTCGAGGGACAGGTCAAGGCGGTGATCGAGCTCGCCTCGTTCCATCCCTTCAGCCCCATCCACCAGCTGTTTCTCGACCAGCTCACGCAGTCGATCGGCGTCGTGCTCAACATGATCGGCGCCAACATGCGCACCGAGGAGCTGCTGCAGCAGTCGCAGTCGCTCACGCAGGAGCTGCAGTCGCAGTCGACCGAGCTGACCACGCAACAGTCGGAGCTGCGGCGCACCAACACGGCGCTGGAGAAGCAGGCGCTGGAGCTGGAGGAGAAGGCGCGCCTGCTCGCCGAGCAGAACACCAAGGTCGAGGTCAAGAACCGCGAGGTCGAGCAGGCGCGGCGGTCGCTCGAGGAGAAAGCCGAACAGCTCTCGACGACCTCCAAGTACAAGTCCGAGTTCCTGGCCAATATGTCGCACGAGCTGCGGACGCCGCTCAACAGCCTCCTCATCCTGGCCAAGCTGCTCGCCGACAACGCCGAGGCGCACCTATCGCCCAAGGAGGTCGAGTACGCTAAGACGATCTACGGCTCGGGCGGCGACCTGCTGACGCTGATCAACGAGATCCTCGACCTCTCCAAGGTAGAGGCGGGGAAGATGCCGATCGACCCGCGCGACATCCACCCCTCGGAGATCGCCGACTTCGTCGACCGCTCTTTCCGTCCGCTGGCCGAGCAGAAGGGGCTCACCTTCTCGGTCGATGTCGAGCTGGGCGTTTCCCGTTCTCTCTACACCGATCCGCAGCGCCTTCAGCAGGTGCTGAAGAACCTGCTCGCCAACGCCTTCAAGTTCACCGCCGAAGGCTCGGTCAGGCTGCACATCCACCGCCCGGGCCCCGAGACGCACTTCTCGAGCCCCTCACTCGCCTTCGAGCGCGTGGTGGCCTTCTCGGTCAGCGACACGGGAATCGGGATCCCCGAGGGCAAGCAGGGGCTCATCTTCGAGGCGTTTCAGCAGGCCGACGGGACCACCAGCCGCCGCTACGGCGGCACGGGCCTGGGACTCACGATCTCGCGCGACATCGCCCGCCATCTGGGCGGCGAGATCCAGGTCGAGAGCCAACCCGGAAAAGGGAGCGTCTTCACGCTCTACCTGCCCGAGCGCTACCTCGGGCTGCCGGCCACCGACGACGTGTACGGCGCGCGGGGCACCTGGCGTCCGCCGGAGGCCGCGCCCGACGCGACAGCGGCCGCCACCGACCCGGTGGACCTGGCCGCCCTCGCCGGCCGCCGGGTGCTGGTGGTCGACGACGACGTCCGCAACGTCTTCGCCATGACCAGCGTGCTCGAGGCCGCGGGGCTGGAGGTGGTCTATGCCGACAACGGGCAGTCGGGCATCGACGTGCTGGCGACCGATCCGAGCATCGCCCTCGTGCTGATGGACGTCATGATGCCCGGCAAGGACGGCTACGAGACCATCCGCGCCATCCGCGCCAACCCGGGCTGGCGCGAATTGCCGATCGTCGCCGTCACGGCGAAGGCGCTGGAGGACGATCGCGACAAGTGTCTCGAGGCGGGCGCCTCGGACTATCTCCCCAAGCCGGTCGACGTCAACCGTCTGCTCCACCTGATCCGGCGGCTGAGCGAGCGGCCGTCGGAGGCCGCGTGACGTGACGACCCATCCGGCCCCCCAGGTCGCGAGCGCCGGCATCCTGCTGGTGGACGACCATCCGGCGAACGTCGTGGCGCTGGAGGCGATCCTGGCGCCGCTCGGACAGGAGCTCTGCGCCGCCGGTTCGGGTGAGGAGGCGCTGCGCCACCTCCTGCGCCGCGACTTCGCCCTCATTCTTCTCGACGTGCAGATGGCGGGGCTCGACGGGTTTCAGACGGCCAACCTCATCAAACAGCGCCCGCGCAGCCGGTACATCCCGATCATCTTCATCACCGCGGTCGGCCGCGACGCCGCCCATGTCTTCCGGGGCTACTCCGAGGGGGCGGTCGACTACCTGGTCAAGCCGTTCGACCCCGACATCCTCCGCTCGAAGGCGCAGGTCTTCATCGATCTCCACCTCAAGGAGGAGCAGATCAAGGCGCAGGAGCGGCTCCTGCGCGAGCACGAGCGGGCGGCGCTCGAACGCGCCAGCGAGGAACGCTACCGGAGGTTGCTCGACGGTCTCCCTCAGAGCATCTGGGCGGCCGGCGCGGACGGGCGGGTCACCTTCTGGAATCGGGCCGGGCGTAACTACCACGGACACGACGCGGCGAGGGCGAGCCAGGAGTCGCTCTGGGCCTCCCTTCACCCCGACGATCGCGCGACGGTCGAGAGAGCGTTTGCCGAGGGGCGTGGCCGCCAGGAACCGTTCGAGTGCCAGATCCGCCTGCGGCGCGCCGCCGATGGCAGCTACCGCTGGCACCTGGCCCGCGCCGTTCCCGAGAAGGGGAGCGACGGGGCCCTGGTCGGCTGGATCGCGACCGCCACCGACATCGACGATCAAAAAAAGGCGGAGCAGACGCTGCGGGAGGCGATCGGGCTGCGCGAGGATTTCCTGTCGGTCGCCTCGCACGAGCTGCGCACGCCGCTCACCTCGCTGCGGCTGGAGGTGGAGAACCTGCTCCGGTTCGCGCGCCGCAGCCTCGGGGAGGCGACCGAAGGGGTCGTCTCGCGGGTCACGCGGATCGACGCGCAGGCGGCGCGGCTCAACCACCTCATCGACGAGCTGCTCGACGTGTCGCGCATCGCGGCCGGCAGGATCGAGCTGCAGATCGAGGAGGTCGATCTGGGGGCAGTCGTCGAGGAGGTGCGCGCCCGTCTGGCCGACGAGGCGCTGCGCCGCGGGTGCGCCCTGGCCGTGCGGTCAGGCGGGAAGGCGACCGGGGCCTGGGACGCGAGCCGTCTCGACCAGGTGGTCACCAACCTGCTCTCCAACGCCATCAAGTACGGCGGCGGCAAGCCGATCGATATCAGCCTCGACACGAACGCCGATCGGGTGGTCCTGGCGATTCACGATCATGGGCTCGGCATCCCGGCCGAGGACCAGGACAGAATCTTCAGGCGGTTCGAGCGCGCCGCCTCCAGCCGCAACTACTCGGGCATTGGCCTCGGGCTCTGGATCGTCAAGCAGATCGTGGACGCGCTCGGCGGGGTGGTCAGCGTCGACAGCCGCCCCGAGCTGGGGTCGACCTTCACCGTCGAGCTGCCGCGCCGTCGCCCGGCGGCGGCCGCCTCGCTGGCCGCAGCCGCCACCTCGGCCCGGGCCGACGTTCGGCACGGCCCGAACTGAAGTCACCCGCTGGGGTGGCCCCAGCGGGGTCGGGTTTTCGGGCGTTTTCGAGGGTGCGCTCCACGGCCGCGATGTGTTACCGTCGAGGTCTCTCGGTCGAAGGATGAGGGTCGTCAAGGCAGTCGCAATCCGTGAGCCCTGGGCGTCGCAGATCGCCGCTGGCGCGACCGCGACCGCCTACAAGAGCTTCCGGACTCCCTACCGGGGCGAGATCCTGATCGTCTGCGACGAGGAGCCCTGGTACGGGCTGGCCCTGGCGGAGCTGGTCGACGTCCAGGCGATCACGCGTGAGATGAGTGCGCCCTTGCTACGCGGGTACGCCTGGCAGTTCCAGAACGTCATGCCCGTGACGCGCTTTCCGGCCATGCACCGCTCCGGCCTCTACACCGTCGACGTCCCCGAGGGCGCGTTACCCGGACCGCTGCAGGTCCCGGTCTTCCCGGCGACGGGCGGCCCCTCGACGAACGAGGAGGCGATGAAGATCGCGGTGGCCGGCGATCTGCGGCTGGCCCGCGCCAGCCTCCGCCGCGCGCACGGCGGGTTCCGCGAGCTCGGGGCGAGCCCCGGCGGCTCGGAGGAGACGTTGCGGCGTTTTGCTGGTGCGGTCGAGGAGATCCTCAGCAAGACCGAAGACCTCGTCACCGACATGGTCCGCCTGGACGCCCTGTGGCGCCGGGAGCTGGCGCCGCCGACGACCGACGCCGACGTGATCGCGGAGCTGGGGAGCTCGACCTTCCCGACCAACTGGCGGCGCTCGCGGCTCGACATCCTGGTCGTCGAGGACGAGCCGAAGATGGCCCGCGGCCTCCAGCGGTCACTCTCCGTGGATCACAACGTGCGCGTGGCTTCGTCCAAGCGCGACGCGCTGGCGCAACTGCAAGAGCGTGCACCGCACGTCCTGCTCTGCGACCACCGGCTCGAGTGGCAGAAGACCGACGACCTGTTCGAGCACGTGCGCGACAACTACCCGCGCGTCCGCCGCGTCCTCTATTCGTTCTCGCACCTCGAGGTCTGGAACGATCTGCTGCAGCGGAAGCTCGTCGACGCCGTGGTCCCCAAGTCGGCGCCCCGCAACGCCCTGCTGGCCGCGCTGTTCTAGGGCCCGGGCTCGCTCGGGCTCGCCTCACTCGCTTCGCTCGCTCGCTCGCCCTTCGGCTTCGCTCTTCGGCTTCGCCCTTGGGCTTCGCCCTTGGGCTTCGCCCTTGGGCTTCGCCCTTGACGCCCGCGACCCCACCTCGCGCGCGCGTCACACCTCGAGTCTCGTCCGCGCCCCGCGTCCGCTTGCGGACTTTTTTCGGCGCGTAGCCTGCCCTCGAAATTGTGAACGCAGGCTACGCGCCGAAAAAAGTTACGTGCGGCCCTCGGCAGTCGGTCGAGCGGAAGCGCTCGAGACGCACGTAACCTGGGTCGCCTTCGATTGTGCGCCTCGGATCCGGCGGCGAGCGCAATCGAGAGTGAGGCGAGTTAGGCGAGTGAGGCGAGTGAGGCGAGCCCCGGGGTTACCCGGCCCGCGGGAGCTCGACGTAAAACCGGGTCCCGCGGCTGGCCCGATCGAGCTCGATCGTGCCGCCCAGGCGCTGCACGATCTCGTGGACGATCGGCAGGCCGAGGCCCGAATTGCCGCCGCCCCCTTTGGTCGAGAAGAAAGGCTCGAAGATGCGCGCGGCCACCTCGTCGGATATCCCGCGCCCGGTGTCCTCGACGACGAAGCCGCAGCGATCGGCCTTGCTCAGGGTGGTCACGGTGATCTGGTGTTTGTCCGGGGCGCCCGGCTCGATCGCCTCGTAGGCGTTGAGCAGCAGGTTCACGATCACCTGGGTGAGCTGGGTCGGCTCGCCGCGCACGAACGCCTTGTGGGTGGTGTCGAGGACGAGCCGCGCCCTCTCGCTGATGCGCGGGCGGACGATCCCCGCCGCCGTCTGGATGGCTCGGTCGAGGCTGGTCCCGCCGTCGCTCGAGGGGAGGGGCACCTCCCCCTGCCGGAACTGCTCGATGCGGCCCACCAGGTCGATGGCCGAATCGTGCGCGTCGGTCAGCGCGGGGACCAGATCGCTCGCGATGCGCGGCACGTCCGGGTCGGAGGCGGCGGCCATGCGCGCCAGCTGGGTGACGCTGTCGACGACGAACCCCAGGTTGTCGCGGATGCCGATGGCCGGCGAGACGACCTCGTGCAGGATCCGTCCCAAGAGGTAGGTGGTCGTCGACTGCTGTTCCTGTTGCAGGAGGCGGATCTGCAGATCGCGCGTCACCGTCACCAGCTGGAAGGCGTCGATGCCGGCGCGGATGGCGTCGGCCAGCTCCTCTTCGCGCCAGGGCTTGATGAAGTAGCGGCTCACCTGACCGCCGTTGATCGCCTCGACCACTGAACCGATGTCCGAGTAGGCGGTCAGGATCATCCGGATGACGTCGGGGAACCGCTGCTTGACCGTGGCGCACAGCTCCGAGCCCGACATCTCCGGCATCCGCTGGTCGGCCAGCAGCACGGCGACCGGCTCGCGGGCCAGGATCTCCAGCGCCTCGCGCCCCGAGCCGGCGGTCACGACCCGGAATCGGCTCTTGAACCCCATCCGGAACGCGTGGAGGTTGCGCGCGTCGTCGTCGACGTAGAGGACCGCCGAGTGGGGGATGCTGGGGAGGGTGCTCACGACGACATTATTCCCGCACGGCGCCCCGGCAGCCAGAGCTTGAAGCAGGCCCCCCACCCGGGGGCGGCCACCAGGTCCAGCGAGCCGCCGTGATCGTACGCGACCTGGCGGCTGAAATGCAGGCCGAGCCCGGTCCCCTCGCCGACCTCCCGGGTGGTGAAAAAGGGGTCGAAGATCCGCTGGGCCAGCTCGGGGGGGATCCCGGGCCCACTGTCGGCGACCAGGATCTCCACCCCCTCGCGCTCGGGCCGCGAGGCGACCCGCACGCGACCCCCTTCTCCGGCCGCGCGCAGGGCGTTGTCGAACAGGTTGAGGAAGATCTGGTTCAACGCCGGCGGTCGGCCGAAGATCTCGCCGCGGAACCGGAAGTCGCGGTCGAACGAGACGCGCTGGGTCCGGTACGAGAGCAGGCGGATGGCCGCCTCGATCCCCTGGTGCGGATCCCATGGCTCGACCCCGCGATCGGTCCGTCCCACGTCGAGCAGATCGCCGACCAGGCGCGCGATCTGATCGCCCGCGTCGATCGCGATCTGCACCGAGGTGGTGTAGTCGGGGTCGCCGTTCGCCTCGATGAGATACCGTTGGACCGGCCGCAGGCCGTTGACGATCGCATTGGCCGGATTGCGCACCTCGTGCGCGAGGCCAGCGGCCAGCGTGCCGAGGACGGCCAGCTTCTCGGTGTGGACGCGCTTCTCGGTCGCCGTGCGCAGCTCCGCCGTCCGCTGCTCGACGCGTGCGTCGACCTCGGCCTTCGCCTTCTGCAGCTCGACGAAGCGACGCTCAGTGGTGTCGAGCGCCGCGGTGAGCGCCAGCGTGTGCTCCTCGACGAACGTCTGCAGCTCGCGGCCGTGGGCGCGCAAATCCCAGATCCGTCCCAGCGCGCCGCCGGCGAGCAGCGCGATGAGCGCGGTCGGCAGGCCGTGGATGGGCGCCAGCGCGAGGGCGCCGCCCACCAGCAGGCCGAGGAGCAGGCCCCGCATCGACGGGCGCTCGACCCAGCGGACCTGATAGCGGCACGAGGCTCCGCCGCGCGACTGGCACTCCGTCTCCTCGACGCGCGCGGCGGGAAGCTTCCAGAGCGTCGGTCCCGCCGCGATCTGCGCCTTGCGCAAGAGACAGATGAGAGGCGAGCGCTCTTGCCGCTCGGGATGCGCCGGCCGGTAGGCGATCTCGGCGGCGCCGCGCTTTACGCGGGTCACAGTGACGGCACTTACCTTGTTCATGCGCGGGACCAGCTGGGCGAGCGCGCCGTAGCCGACCCGGGGCGACCCGAACGCCCGCAACACCGGGTACATGACACCGAGCGCACGCGGTGAGTAGACGGCCCGGGTGATGCTGTCGACCAGACGCTCGGCGCCGATCTCCTGCCCCAACCAGTCGACCAGATCCTCGCAGAAACGCAGCGACACCCAGTTCGATTCGTCGCGCAGCTCGCCGCGCGTGACGCTCCAGCGGTCGCAGAGCCCGTCCACGCCCGCCGCTCGCCCCTCCGCATCTGCCAGGTCGAGGAGCGGGATGACGTAGCGGCAGCTCAGCTCATGCGCGAGCGTGGGTTCGCCAGCCATCCGGTTTTCTCGCTCGGGCCATCCACCCGAGAGCGTAACCGAATCCGTTCGGGCCGGCAGCCCATTGTCGCAGCTCGTCCCACCCGCGCTTCACCCCCGGACCGTCGAGAAGGTCGGGATCGATGGTCCGCGCCGCCGGCGCCAGCATCGTTTCGACGAAGGCGGGCGGCGGCAGGTCGTCGGTGCTGACCGGCAGCGCGACCGTGGCGAGGTCGGTGAGACCGGCCTCCGCGAGCAGCCGGCGCAGCCGGCGGCCGACCAAGGGATCTCCCCCGCGGCGAACGGCCGATTCGGCGAGGGCCGCCTTGAGTGTCGGCCAGGACGCGGGCTCCGGATCGAAGGCCGTCGCCGCCTCGTCGACGTCGACGGCGCATAGAATTCCGCCGGTCCGCAGGACGCGCGCCGCCTCACCGATCATTCGTTCGCGCGCCGGCGCGTGGCGCAGGACCAGCCTCAGGAGGACGAAGTCGAACACGGCGTCCCCAAAAGGCAGCCGCGCGCCGTCGGCGCGGGCGACCGGCGCGCTCCGCACCTGGCGCAAGAGGTCGTGGTTGAGATCGACGCCGATCGCCGGGCGACCGAGCTCGGGCATGAGCCGTTCCAGCAGGCCTCCCGGGCCGCAGCCGAGATCGAGCAGCCGCTGTCCAGGCGCGAGGCCGGCGGCGAGCAGCGCCGCCCGCTCGCGCGTCCAGACGGCAGCCGCCTGCCGGCGCAGGCGCTCCGTCTCGCTCTCCACCGCGGCGCCGCCCTGGGCCCGGTAGCTTCCGGCGTCGGCCATCAGGCGGCCTCGGGCAGGTGAGCGACCCGTCGCCGGAGCCGCGCCTGCAGGAGCCCGTACTTGTCGGCGATGTAGCGCTGGTACTCGACGATTCCCAGGCGGTGGAGCGCGAAGTAGGTGCACTCGCCGATCGGCCGGAAGCCCGCCGCCAGCACCGGTCCGTGGTCGTTGCTGGTCGGGACGAACAGGAACCGGTTGGGCGGATCGCCGGGGACCGGCGCCGCCCGCGCCAGATCGCAGAGCGCCAGCTGCCTGGTTCCGTCGGGATCGGCGCCCGGCAGCACCGGGAAAAGGAAAGAGGCCGACATGAGCCCGCTCAGACAGAGCCCGGGCGAGGCGGTCTCGCGCAGCAAGACGGCCACGCACTGGTCGTCGCGGAACGCGCCGTGGGCGTCGCGGCCGCGCTCGATGCCGAGCCTGGCGTAGGCGGCGCGCGTCTCCGGCAGCTCGATCTCGCCGGCGCGCAGGCTGAGCGCACGCGCGCAGACGGGGTCCAGCTGGCGCGCGCCCACGTGCTCGACGAGGCTCTCCTCTCGGCCACGCAGCCGCCGAACGACGGTCGGGTCGAGCGGCCGCCTCGGGCCGGCGGGCGCCGCGTAGAGCGAGAGGCGCATGGCGCCCCGGTGGGCGGGCGCCGACTGCGAGAAGAAGGTGTTCACCAGGCCATGCATCGTCTTGGCGCTCGTGTCGATGGCGCCGGCGATGTACTCGCCGTCGCGGCGGTGCGCGGCCAGACGCATCAGGATGCCGTGCAACTGTCCGGCGCCCGCCGGCACGGCGCCCGAGGCGACCGCGCTGTGCTGAAAGACCCACGTCCGCTCGTAGGCGCGCACCGAGGTGAGGGTGGCTCCGATGCCCCCGCGCCAGGGGACGATCGCCGTGCGCATCAACCCCGCCCGTCGATCGTGAGCGAGCCGCCAGGTCCGGCGCGTCTCGTCCAGCGTCTTCGCCAGGTTGGCTTCCATGTCGTCCTCGAGCAGGTTCATCGACCGGTGAAAGTCGACGAGCTCGTCGAACCCGCGCCCGTCGTGAAAGCGGATCGAATCGCGCCCATGCTCGATCAGCTTCTCGCGCATGAGGTCGGCGTCGCGGTCGGGCAGAGCGCGCATCTCGGCGCTCACGCGGCCGGCGGAGACCGAGCGGATCGCCACCTCGGGAGCTCGAAAGGCCAGGTCGCCGAAGTGGATTCTGACCTCCTTGAGCGGCAGGCCGGCCCACAGCTCCTCGTCGCTGGCACCGGGTGGAAACGAGAAACCGTGGGAGGAGAGGTCGACCAGTGAATGGGCGCGGCGCGCCCCGGTCAGCGCGTGGCGGTAGCTGACCATCGCGCCGCTCTCCGGGCCGAGCGTCGTTCGCTCCTCGCCGCGCCGGTGCCATTCGCGCAGCTTCGGCGACGGGGAGAGCGTCAACACGTCGGCCCGGCGATCGGAGACCCGCGCGTAGAACCGGTAGCCGCTGCCGAACAGCGAGCACTCGACGACCACCGCGCCCGAGCGAACCGGCAACCGGTCGGCATCGTCGACCCGGCAGCGCAGCTCGGGGACCCGCGTACGGTCGATCCCCCGCTGCGGCAGCATCCGACCCCTCACCACGCCGGTCGGTCCCGTCATGGTGACCTCGTATTCGAGATCGCAGAGCGCCCAGAGGATGGCGCGGACGCGAGCCAGGTCGTCGATCTCCATCCGATCGCCGACCGGGGTGTCGATCTGCCGCCGGCCGCTGCTGCGGTAACGGACGCCGCACTCGTAGACCCGACGGCCGTCGGGGTAGAGGGCGGGCGAGCAACTGGTGACGACCCCCTCGCCGCTGCGGAGCACCTCGCGCCGGAAGATCACCACCAGATCGCCGAGGACGGTCCCGACCTCGAGCGGCATGCTGGTCTCCACCCGCATCCCGCGAACGCCGATGTCGAGGATGGGCACGCACTGCCGTCCGCCTCCCTCGACCTCGACGACGCAGACGGCGAAGGCGACGTCGGCGGCCGGCGCGAGCCGCATCGAACGGCCCGGGCGCCTGGTCGGGCCGGAGTCCACGATCAACTCGGCCAGCTCGGAGCCGCGGTCGGCGGTCGCCGCCACCGTGCCTGCCAGCCAGTAGTCCTGCCCGGCATCCGAAAAATCGAGTACCGCCCGCGCGCGCCCGGGCGGACAGCTCGGCACCGGGCCCAGGGTGAGTCGCAGTTCTCCGGCCTCCCGGGTCGCACCCACCAGGAATGTACGCCGCCGCGCCTCCTTGCTGCCGATTCGCAGCGAGGCCGGAGTGACACGACGGCCGAGCCGACGAAGAAAACGAGCATCCACGGCGCGCGTACTTTAACGCACGCGGGCGCCCTCGGGGGGGCGACTTCCAAGTGTCAGTGGTGTGACGGTCGGGTCAGGGTTTGTCGTTGCGGTCCCGCCGGGTCAGGCTTTGCGCGGAGGACGCCATGAAGATCGGAATCATCGGCACGGGAGTGGTCGCGCAGACGCTGGGATCCAAGCTGATCGGCCAGGGACACGAGGTCGTGCTCGGGACGCGGGACCCGAACAAGCTCGACGACAAGAAGATGTTCGGCGCCACCTTGCGAGAGTGGAAATCGCAAACGGAAGGGCGGGGCAAGGTCGTGACCTTCAAGGAGGCGGCCGCCCACGGCGAGCTGCTCGTCAACGCCACCTCGGGGCTGGTCTCGCTGGCGGCGCTCGAGCTGGCGGCGGTCGACAAGGTGGGCGCCAAGGTGCTGCTCGACGTGGCGAACGAGCTCGACTTCAGCAAGGGGATGCCGCCCGCGGTGCTGGCCAGCCAGGAGCGCTGCCTGGCGGAAAAGATTCAAGCCGCCTTCCCGAACCTCCAGGTGGTCAAGTCGCTCAATACGATCAACGCGCTCGTGATGGTGGACCCCCAGGCGGTCGGCGGCGGAGACCACACCGTGTTCGTCAGCGGCAACGACGCCGACGCCAAGGCCAAGGTGACCGCGCTGCTCAGGTCGTTTGGCTGGACCGACGTTCTCGACCTGGGCGATCTGTCGACCGCGCGCGGACCAGAGATGTACATGGCCATGTGGATCCGGCTCTGGGGCGCGACCGGCTCCGGCCAGGTCAACGTCAAAGTCGTCCGCTGAAGAAGCTCCTGCCGCACCCTCGGCGGCGTCACCGACGGCGACGTCACCGACGGCGGGAGACTGGATGAAAATTCAGCCTGGCTCGTACTAGACTGCCGGCGAATGCCTGTCCGCACCGTGCAGGCCGCCCTGGCTCTCTGCTTTCTGCTGGCGGTCGGCTGCGCCACCACCCCCAAGCCGAAGGAGATCGTCGCGCTCGAGGACATGCGATCGGATCCGACGCTCTCCGATCCCGACCGGCGGGCGTTCGATCTCCTGGCGGCGGCCGACGGGCTCCTCGTGCAGGCCTCACGGGCCTGGGAGCATCACGACGCCTACGCGGCCCGGCGTGACGCGCTCATGGGGCAGATCGAGATGAAGACCGCGCTGGCGCTGATGCAGGCGGAGCGGCTGGGCGGCAAGGTGGCCGAGCTCGACGCCGAGCTGGCGATTTCGAACGACGAGGCGACGCGCCTCGAGGAGGAGCTGGCGACGGCGAAGGAGGAGGTGGCGCTGCTCGAGCGACTGTCCGCGATGAAGGCGGCCACGGTGGCCGAGCGGAAGGCGCTCTCCGCCCAGGCCGACGCGTCCAAGAAGCAGGCGGCGGCGGAGAAGCGCAAGGCCGATGCCCTGCACGGGATCCGCGTCCTCGAGCTGACGCTCAAGATCGCGGAGACGGTGGAGACGCCCGCCTACGCCAAGGCGGAGTACACCGCCGCGGCGGGGATGCTGCAGGACGCGCACAAGGAGTTCGACGCCGGTCACTGGGACGAGGCGGCCGCGCGCGCCACGCTGGCCCAGGCCGAGGCGGAGAAGGGGATCGCGCTCGCCCGGCCGCAGTACGAGAAGGCGGCCCACGCGCTCAGCAATCGCGCGCGCGATCGGGAGCTGGAGGCCGACGCGACCGCCATCGGCGGCGTCGAGACGCGCCTCGAGCGCGACGGTGATCTGCAACGCCTGGTGCTGGTTTTGCGGGGTCTCTTCGGCGACAAGCACGCGGCGCTGCGCCCCGAGCAGGCGAAGACCGTCGACGCGGTGAAGGATCTGTTGAACAAGTACCCGACCTATCCGTTGCAGCTGACGGGGTTCACCGAGGATCAGGGGAAGGCCGAACCAGGTAAGCCCGACCCCGGCAAGTCCGAGTCGAGCAGGTCCGACGATCTGGCCGCCCTCTCGCTGGCGCGCGCCAACGCCGTCTACTGGGCGCTGGTGGGCCGTGGAATCGATCCCAAGCGGATCAGCGTCGACGGCAAGAGCGCGGCCGGCGCTGGCTCACGCATCGAGCTCTCCATCCTCTATCACGGCAGCGAGTAGCGACGGGCGAACCCTGGCTGCGGTCACTGGCACTTCGGGAACTGCTGGCCTGTGTCCTGATTTTGGTCCGTGGCGCCGCTGTTGAGCGTCACCATGATCGTGCGATCGGCCGCATCCGTCAGCGTGAGCTGCGAGCCGCTCCCCACGTTGCTGTTGAAGTGCCACGACCCGTACGACGTGCGCGATGCGCTGCCGCCCGGGCCACTGACCGACTTGAGCGCGAGGATCACGTTCTCGATGTAGACCTCGTTCACCTGCTTGATCCGCACCACCACGTTCCCGGTGACGGGGCAGGGGATCACCTTCCAACTGGTCCCGGTCGGGTTGCCGTTCGCGAATTGCAGCGCGTTGAAGGCGTCGATGCTCAGATCGAGCTCGCCGGTCGGGCTCATCTGGCACGGGTCGTTGGGATTCGACTGGGTGGTGTCGTTGCCGTAGGGGCACTCGTCGATGATCGTCGCGACGACGGTGTGTCCGGCGTTGCTGATCTGGACACAGGCGCCGCAGTCCACCTTGGTGTTGAACCCGTTGTCACCAGGGATAGCCGCGAAGTAGCTGCCCTTGGCCGGCGAGGTGCTGGCGACGTTCATCACCGTGTCGATCCCGCCGCTCTCGGTGCCTAGGTAGCCGCACGCGGTCTGGTAATCGCCCAGCTCTCCCTTGGGGGTGCCGGTGCTGAACACGTAGTGCGTGAACTCGCCATTGCCACTGGCTGACGGCGCGAGCGTGCCGCAGCTGGTCGCCGTCGCGCCGCCGGTGCCTGTCGCGCCGCCGGTGGCGGTGCCGCCTGTGCCAGTGGTGCCGCCGCGCCCGCCGGTGGCGGTCGTCCCGCCGGCGCCGCTGCCGGCCGCGCCGCCGGAGCCGGTCGTGCCGCCGCGACCGCCGGTGGCGGTCGTGCCGCCGGCGCCGCTGCCGGTCGCGCCTCCGGTGCCAGTCGTGCCACCGCGGCCGCCGGTGGCGGTCGCGCTGCCGGCCGCGCCGCCCGTACCGGTGGTGCCACCGCGGCCGGTCGAATCCACCGCTGCCGGTGGTACCGCCGGTGGTGACCGTCCCGCCCGAGCCGGTTGACCCCCCGCTGGCGGTGGTGCCGCCGCTGCCGGTCGACCCAGCGCTGCCGGTGGAGCCGCCCGTGTCAGTGGCCAGGCGGACACACTCGTTGATGTTGGTCGCGCAGACCAGGCCGTTGTCGCAACCCCCGCTCGACGTGCAGGCGCAGAGCTCGCCGCCCGGCGAGCAGGCGCCGTCCGCGGATTCGGACTTGGTCCCGCAGGCACCGAACACCACGACGACGCTCGCAAAAAGCAGCGCCAACGTCTTTGAATAGGTTGGATAAGTCATGGGGGCGACTCAGTTTCTCAGAGCGATCCCGTTGGTGCAACGCTGGCGCATTTTCTTGCACTTTTTTTCGCGCCATCCCAATGACGGGATTTGCGGATATCCGACCACGACCAGGCAGGGCCGTTGTTTCAGCGACCGGTACGGTACGTTGCGTTGAGGTCCGAGCGACTCGGACCGGGAGCCCGTCACGCTATCGTGCCCCGCGCTCGGCGGGGTAGCGTAGCGACATGAAGGATCCCCTGGTCCGGTTCGGCGTGGCCATCGAGCGGTCGCTGCTGCGCGATCTGGACGCAGAGGCGCGCAAGCGGCGCTGCACGCGGTCGGAGCTGCTGCGCGATCTGGCGCGGGCCGAGGTGGGGCGCGCCAAGGCGGCCGCCGGGGTCGAGGCGGTCGCCACGCTGACGCTGGTCTACGACCACCACGTGCGCGATCTGAGCGAGAAGCTGACCGAGCTGCAGCACGAGCCTCGGTGACGACGTGCGGGCGGCGATGCACGTCCACCTTTCGAACGATCTTTGCCTGGAGGTGGTGGTGATGCGCGGCCGCTCCGACCGGCTGGCCGAGATCGCCGAGCAGATCCTGGCGATCCGCGGGGTCAAGCACGGCGGGATCGAGATCATCCCCGCCGACGCCGCCGGGGTGACCACGGGCACGCGCACCCCCAGGGGCTCGCGCATTCGCACCGCCATCCGCACCCGCACCGATAGTCACGAGAATGTCGGTGTCACGATCGTAAAGGACCGTGTTATGAGGGGACACGATTTTATCGAATCGTGCTACTCATGCCCTTCGGTCGTCGTTCCTCGCTGCTCGTCGCCGCGCTCCTCGTCGCGCTCCCGTCGGCCGCCCGGGCGCAGTCCTCGGCGACCGCCGCGCCGACCGAGATGCCGGAGGTGGTCGTGCGCGGGCGCGCGGAGGACCTGGTGGGGACTGCCGTCGGGCGCCTCGCAAGGGGTGGTCGGCGAGGAGGATCTGGCAGGACCTGCCGCTGCTCCGGCGCGGCGAGCTGCTCGAGTCGGTCCCGGGGATGGTGGTCACCCAGCACTCGGGCGACGGCAAGGCGAACCAGTACTTCCTGCGCGGGTTCAACCTCGATCACGGGACCGACTTCGCCTTCTCCGTCGACGGCGTGCCGGTCAACCTCCCGAGCCACGCGCACGGTCAGGGCTACGCCGATCTCAACTTCCTGATCCCCGAGCTGGTCGACGCGATCGAGTTCAAGAAGGGGCCGTTCTATCCGGAGGTCGGCGACTTCTCCGGCGCGGGGGCGGCGAACATCCGGCTGGTCACGCGGCTGCCTGAAGGAATCGCCAACCTGCAGCTCGGGCAGTTCGGCTATGCGCGCGCGCTGCTCGCCGAGAGCCCGTCGCTCGGGCCGGGGAATCTCCTCTACGCTCTCGAGTACAGCCACTACGACGGGCCCTGGGACCTGCCGGAGAACTCCAACCGCTATAACGGCCTCCTGCGCTACCACTGGGATCGGGGGCGCGACGGCTACACGCTGACGGGGAGCTTCTACCTGGGCGCCGTTCTGGCACGCCACCGATCAAGTCGCCCGGCGGGCGATCGACCAGGGTCTCATCTCGCGCACGGGCGCGATCGATCCGACCGACGGCGGCAGCACGGGGCGCGCGCTGCTCTCGTTCGACTGGACGAGGCGCGGAGACGGCGCCACGACCGAGCTCTCGCTGTACGGGTTCTATTACCGGCTCAACCTCTGGTCGGACTTCGACTACGCGCTCGCCGATCCGGTCAACCTCGATCAGATCGAGCAGGTCGACCGCCGCTTCACGACGGGAGGTGAGCTGAAGCGGACCTGGGAGCTCCTCTGGTGCGGGAAGGCAGGTGGAGAACACCGTCGGGGTCCAGCTGCGCAACGACGACATCCCCGACTCCGGCCGCAACCACACGGCGGCACCGCCAGGTGCTGGAGGTGCCAGAGCGACGATCACATCGGGGAGCTCACCGCCGGCGTCTACGGGCGCAACCGGATCCAGTGGACGCCCTGGCTGCGGAGCGAGCTCGGGCTGCGCGGAGATCGTCACGGCGATCGACGTCGACAGCACCACCGACGCCGCCAATTCCGGAACGGCCGCCGCCGGGATCCTGAGCCCCAAGGCCACGCTGGTGTTCGGGCCCTGGAAGCGGACGGAGATCTATCTCGACGCCGGCGCGGGGTTCCACAGCAACGATGCGCGCGGCGTGACCCTCACCGTCGATCCGGCGCGGGATGCCGCAGCGGCCGGTGCCGCTGGTGGTCCGCACCAAGGGGGCGGAGATCGGCCTGCGCACGTCGATCCTCCGGGGGCTGGTGAGCACGCTGTCGCTCTGGATGCTGCAGTCGGATTCCGAGCTGACGTTCAACGGCGACTCGGGCGACACCGAGCCGAGCGGCCCGAGCCGCAAGTACGGCGTCGAGTGGGCGAACTTCTGGAAGCCGACCGGCTGGTTGACGCTGAGCGCGGACTTCGCTTTCACGCACGCGCGCTATCTCCAGCCGCAAGAGGCGGTCGACGGACGGGCAGGGCTCTACATCGCCAACTCGATCCCGGTGGTCGTCTCGGCGGCGGCGGTGGTCGACACGCCGAGTGGCGTCTTCGCCGGCGTGCGGCTTCGCTCCTTCAGCTCGCAGCCGATCATCGAGGACGACAGCCAGCGGCAGCCGGCCTCGACGATCGTGAACGCGGTCGTCGGCTACCGGTTCCGCCGCTACGAGGTGAGCGCCGAGGCGCTGAACCTGTTCGATTCCAAATCCGACGACATCGCCTACTACTACGCGTCGCGGTTGCCCGACGGGCTCCTCGCTTCGGGCGGCCGCCCACCCGAGCCGGCCGCCGGCGTGCTCGACACCCACCTTCACCCCGCCGAGCCGTTCCAGCTGCGCGCGAGCTTGACGGTCCACTTCTGATGCGCACGCTGGCGGCGACGCGGCTCTCGGTGAGCCTTCTCTGCGCGGCGGCGCTTCACGGCGCCGTGTTCGGTGTCGCCGCCGTCGTGCTGTCGCGGGAGACGCCCGAGCGCCCCGCGCAGGCGGTGGTCCTCGATGTCGAGGTCGTCGCGCCCAGGCTCGACCCGGTCGTCGCGGCCGCGCCGAGTTCGGCGCTGATTCCGGCGAAGGTGGCGGTACCCGCGCCGGCGCACCGCCGTTCGCGCGAGACGCTGCCCGCGCGCGAGGTCGCCCTCGACGGCCCGCCCGGGATCGATGGTCCCGCGGCCACGGCGGTGCCCGGACCACCGGCGGCGGTGCCAGCGCCGGTGCCCGCGGTCGAGCCGTCCCGCGGGGCGAGTGTCTCGAGGTCGGGCGCCGGCATCCTCGTCCCCGCCGAGCCCCGCACCCGTGACAACCCCAAGCCGGAATACCCGCTGCCGAGCAAACGGCGACGGGAAGAGGGGGTGGCGCTTCTGTCGGTGGTGATCGAGCCCGACGGCTCGGTGGCCAGGGTCTCTCTCAAACGGACCAGCGGACACCCGCTGCTCGACGAGGCGGCTCTCGACGTCGTCCGGCACCGCTGGACCTTCGAGCCGGCTCGCGTCGGCGGGGTCCCCATCGAGAGCACGCGCGACCAGCCGATCCGCTTCTCGCTCTCGGACTGAGGCCGCGGCGCTATTCGCGCATCTGCTCCGAGAGGTAGCGCTCGCGGCCGATGTCCCCGACCAGCTTGAGCTGGGCCTCCAGCCAGTCGACCGAGTCCTCCTCGTCCTCCAGCAGGTCTTCGAGGAGGTCGCGCGTGCCAGCCTCCTGCTTGCCGAGGCAGAGCGCGATCGCCTTGTTGAGCCGGGCCACCGCCTCCCGCTCGAGCTCGAGGTCGAGCTTGTGCATCTCGATCGGCTCCTCGCCGACCTTGACCGGGGCGAGCCGCTGCATGTTGGGGATTCCGTCGAGAAAAAGGATCCGCTCGATGATCCTGTCGGCGTGCTTCATCTCTTCGATCGACTCGTCGCGCTTCTTCTTGGCGAGGCGCCCGTAGTGCCAGTTCTCCAGCATCTTGTAATGGATGAAGTACTGGTTGATGGCGGTCAGCTCGCTGGTGAGGATCTCGTTGAGCGCGGCGAGAATTTCCTGGTCTCCCTGCATCTCGGCTCCTTCGGCGGCGGCGATTATCTGCGCGATTCTTGGACGTACGGCCGTCGAATCTAGTTGATTTTGAGAATTACTTTCAATATCCTTCGGTCCTCGTCAGGGAGGTCCCGTTGCTCGTCTGTCATTGCCATCGAATTTGCGACCGAACCATTCGCGAGTCCATCCGTGACGGTGCCCGTTCCGTCGACGACGTCGGCGCGGCTTGCCGCGCCGGAACCGGTTGCGGCGGTTGTCGCCCGACGATCGCCGGCCTCCTCGGCGAGCGCCGGCCCCCGGTCCCCGCGTCGCGCCGGCTCACGATGCTCGAGCCGGCCGACGTCCGACTGGCGAGCTGAGGCAGACCGCGTCAGAGGCCGGGGCGCGCGAAGAGGCCGATCTCCGGGGTGTCGTAGACCGAGCGCCAGCCGGCGGCGCGCGCCTTGGCGACCTGCTCGCGGTCGGGCGCGATCGGATCGATCTTCGTGTAGATGATGTAGTCGGCCCCCTCGAATCCGACCGCCAGGTTCCAGCAGTCGGTCCGGTTCGACACGTGCGGCAGCTCGCGATCGCTGGCGGCCAGGACGGCCTTCACGGGGACGAGGCGCATCGCCTCTTCGAGCGCCCGGAGCCGGCGCCGCTCCTGGGCCGTCGGTGGCGCGAAGCTCAGGCCGCCGTAGCTCGAATGGAAATCGTGTCGCGGCGGGATCGCGCCCCAGGCCGCGGTGGCGATCAGCGAGGCCAGCGCCAGGGTGGCGCCGGCGGCGCGCCGCCGGGGTACGCCGTCGGTGCCGCCTCCGATCGCGGCCAGCGCCAGCGCCACGGCGGGGAAAACGTAGGGGACGAAGTCGCAGCCGTACTGGTAGCCAATGTCCAGCGTCGGTCCGTAGCCGGTCGTCAGCAGTGTGAGGATCGCGCCGGGGATCACCGAGACGGCCAGCCACGGGCGCCGCAGCGGCAGGAACGCCAGGGGCAGCAGGATCTGCAGCGCGTAGCGGGCCTTGTCGTTGCTGAGCAACGTCCGGAAGGTGAAGGTCGGGTTGGTCACCATCGTCTTGATGATCCCGACGAAGCCCTCGGTGCCGCGGGGTACGAGGTCCTTGTAGAGCTCGGCGAACCCCCAGCTCCCCACCGACGGCATGACGAAGAAACGAATCGCCACGAAGTAGAAGGCCGAGAGCGCGGCGATGAGCGCCCCCTCGCGCGTTCGTCGCCCCGACATCAGCAGAAACAGGCCCAGCACCATGGTTCCGATCGCGACGTCCTCGCGGCAGCCGAGCGCCACCACCCAGCAGAGGACGAAGAGGCGCATCCGGCGTTTGTCGAAGGCGTCGATCGCGCAGAGCAGGAAGGCGGCGGCGACCGGTTGAAAGTGAAAGTCGAACATCTGCGCGCCGTGCATCGGCGGGTAGGCGAGGTACGAGAGCGCCACCAGCGCTGCCAGCCCCGGCGACAGCCGCCGCGCCGCGAACCGGTAGAGCGGGATCGCCGCGCCGCCCAGCAGCACGCTCTGCAGGACCAGCAGCGTGCTGGCCGCCGGATGGAGCGCGTAGAAGGGCAAGAGCGCGTAGACGGAGAACTCGGCGTGGTTGCGCAGCTCGCTCCAGCTCCCCTCGCGGATGAGCGGCGTACAGCGGAACGGGTGGCCGTGGAGCGCGTTCCAAAATTGGTTGTCGAGCTGGCCGAGGTCCCAGTTGAAGGTCTGGAACTTGGCGTGGTTCCGCAACGTGAAGAAGATCATGTAGGCGACGTAGAAGGCGACCGCGGCGCCGACGACCAGGCAGGCCCAGCGGCCGTGCCGGAGGTGCGCGGGCGCCGTGCGCGGGCGGTAGGCGCCGAAGTGCAGCCGCAGGAGCGGCTCGATCGCCAGCACGAAGGCGCCGAGCACCAGCGCCAGCACGAACGCATCGGACCAGGCGGGAAGCGCCCAGAGACCGGGGAGGGCGGCCGCCAGCGCAAGCGGCGCCGCCAGTCGCGCGGCCCGATCGAGGCGCGCCGTCCGGTCGGCGCCCTCCGGCGATCGTCGCCAGATCCAGCCGATGGTCAGGGCCGCGAGCGCCACGCCGGCTCCCGTCACGGCGAGCAGCGCGATCCGCCGGCGCGCCGCCAGCACATTCTCCACCGCGAACGCACCCAGATCAGCGATGGTGAGCTGACCCACTGCCAGGGCGACCGACGCGCCGACGATGAGGAGCCCGATCGCCGCCCGCAGGCGCTCGCCCCGCCGCCGATCGTCAGTGTCGGCGTCGGGGTCGGTGGAGGCCGGCTTCGTCACCGAGACGTACCGTATCTCGGATTCGCGGATCGGCTATACCTGTCTCTCATTCTCACGGAGAGGTCGCGATGCAGATCGGAATGATCGGGCTCGGGCGCATGGGCGCCAACATGGTGAAGCGCCTGCTGCGCGGTGGACACAGCTGCGTGGTCCACGACGTCTCGCCGGAGGCCACGCGCGCGCTCGGCAAGGAGGGGGCCGTCCCCGGCGTCACGCTCGCCGGGTTCGTGGCGGCGCTGGAGGCGCCGCGCGCGATCTGGCTGATGGTGCCGGCCGGCGTCGTCGACGCGACGCTGGGCGAGCTCGTGCCGCTGCTGTCGAAGGGCGACATCGTGATCGACGGCGGCAACTCGTTCTACCGCGACGACGTCGATCGGGCGAAGCGGCTCGCCGCCCAGGGCTTGCACTACGTCGACTGCGGCACGAGCGGCGGCGTGTGGGGGCTCGAGCGCGGCTACTGCCTCATGATCGGCGGCGAGCCCGAGGTGGTGCGCCGGCTCGATCCGACTGTTCGCCACGCTGGCGCCGGGCCAGGGGACGATCGCGCCGACGCCCGGCAGCGAGGGGCGCGCCGGGACCGCCGAGCTCGGGTACCTGCACTGCGGCCCGGCGGGCGCCGGCCACTTCGTGAAGATGGTGCACAACGGGATCGAGTACGGCCTCATGGCGGCCTACGCCGAGGGGCTCAACATCCTCAAGCACGCCGGCGTCGGTCGCCGCGTCGAGAAGGCCGACGCCGAGACGGCGCCGCTGCGCGCGCCCGAGTACTACCAGTACGACTTCGATCTCGGCGGACGTCGCCGAGGTCTGGCGGCGCGGGAGCGTGGTCGCCTCCTGGCTGCTCGATCTGACGGCGGCGGCGTTCGCCGGCGACGCGCAGCTCGGCAAGTTCAGCGGGCGCGTCTCCGATTCGGGCGAGGGGCGCTGGACGCTGGACGCGGCGATCGACGAGGGGGTGCCGGCGCACGTGCTGGCCGCGGCGCTGTTCGAGCGATTCAGCTCGCGCGGCGAGGCCGAGTTCCAGGACCGGATCCTGTCGGCGATGCGCTACGAGTTCGGCGGCCACCTGGAGAAAAAGTCCGGCGGCAAGTAGCGCGCGCACGACGTACCAGGCGAACCGTGCGCCGGTGAGGTAGCCGTCGGCCGTCCCGTGCCCGATCCAGGTGTGCGTGTAGCCGATGCGGAAGCAGCCAGCGCGGCAGCGGGTTGTCGCCCACCGGCGACAGCGGGAACGGCGTCGCCGCGTTCCGCAGCGCGCCGACGTCGAACTCGAGGCCCATCTCCGGCCCACCCTGGCCGTAGGCGGGTGGCGGCGCGGGGGGCGTCGAGGTCGACGTCTGCTTCGGGGTCGGCTGGATGGCGATCAACGTCTGGATCTGGCCGCCGAGGTAGGGCCCGAGGCGCACGGGAGAGGCCGGGTCGCCCCAGCGCCAGCAGCGGGCAGGTCAGGTGCGCGTCGACGCCGAGGCCCGTGAACGACGAGCTCGTCGAGCGGAGCGCGCCCTTGACCTGCACCAGCGTCGTCGAGACCAGGCCCGCGTCCCAGAGGAAGCGCCCGGCGGTCGCCAGGCGCGAGACACGCTCGGAGAAGGCCATCGCCTGGACGTAGCTGCCGTAAGCGATGCCGCCCTGGACACCGACGGTCCAGGTGCTGTGCGTGGGCGTGACGTTCCAGCGCAGATCGCCGCGCGCCGGATCGGCCAGCACCACCTCGAGCGTGTCGCCCCTCGGCGTCGGGCATCGTCGAGCGTGATCCGGCGCGGGACGTCGCTGCCGTCGAACTGGTAGCCGCGGAAGAGCACCCAGAACGATCGCGTCTGCCCGGGCGCGACGTCGATCGACTTGAGGTCCCCCCCCTCGGGCGAGCGCGCCGGGGAAGGCGCCGTCGCCGTTCATCGACGGCGGCAGGAGGCGCGTCTCTGCCGGGCGGCGGGCGTCGACCTGCATCAGGCACCAGAGCCCCGTCGGGGGGAGGCCGTAAGGGATCGTGTCGTGGTTGGTGACGGCCAGCTCGACCACCAGCGCCATGCCGTCGCGGACGCCGTTCTCGATGGTCTCGTCGGTCAGGAAGACGCGCCGCACCTGGACGTCCGAGCCGGCCGCCGGCGGCGGCGATCGGCTCGGTCGGGCGCACCTCGCGGTAGGTGGCCGCGCCGCAGGCGGCCGCGGCGAGGGCGATCGCCGCCGCCAGCGCGGCGATCGTGCGGCATTCCCGCAGGCGACCCGTTGCGGCTGGGCCACGGCGTGACCACCTTTCCACGCGGGACGGCCGGTAGCGGATGTGGCTGCTCATCGCTTTGATGGCGTCGATTTGCGCGCTCTCGGCGCAGCCCGCGCGCAGTGCCGGACCGTCGACACGGAGGCTGCGGCGCGAGGCGAGATTCGGGAGTTGGTGGCCGGCATCCAGCAGATCGAGCGCATCCGCGCCAAGGCTCACGCGGACCCCCTCGACGGGAGCTGCGTCGACGAGAAGCTAGCCGAAGCGCGGGCCGGACTGCAAATCGCCGGCGCCGAGCTCGGGCGGGTGCAGGAGAGCGCGGCCCCGGAGGCGGCCGGTGAGCGCGACTACGCTCTGCACCGGCTGCACCTCCTGGTCGAGCGCTCGGCCGAGCTGACCCGGGCGGCGCGCGTCTGCGCCACCGAGGAGCTGAGCACCATCGACACGACCAAGGTCGAGGTCGAGATCTCCCCTGCCGTCCCCCGCGGCGACCCGACGGTCCCCGCGTTGGGCCCGCCGTCGAGCTATAGCGCTCCCTGGCACCCGTTCCAGTGACGGCGGCTAGCGGGCGCGGGCGAAGGCCCGCCCGCCGACGTCGATCCGCTCGACCAGCTCGAGCCCGATGCTGCGCTCGATCGCCGGCGCGGCGAGCAGTGTCGGGCAGTCGGTCACGACCTCGGTGTCGAGCTGTTTGGCCGAGAAGCCGTACTGCTCGAAGATCGAGGCGGCGGCGTGCGCGGCGGCGCGGTTGGAAAAGGCGATCCGCATGTTCAGCCTCCATAACGTCCCTGGCGGTCAGATTCTTCCCGCCCGCTCGAGGTTGCCCGGAGGGCGCGCGGCGACCCGGCCGCGGGAGCGCTGCTAGAGTGTCGCTCCTCGATGACAGCCGCCGACAATCCGTCAGCATCGGTCTCGCCGCTCGCGGCGGGCGCGGCGGCGCTGCGGCGTTTCTGGCGCCCCTTCATCCTCATCCAGGCGGCGGCCGCGCTGCTGGCCATCGCCTACTGGATGAGCGCGACGTTTCGGGCGGCCTGCGCGGTGGCGGCGGCCTGGAAGAGCTCCGGCGGTTTGCCGTTCGCGGCCGCGACCGCGCCCTGGCCGGCGGTGCGCTCCCCGAGCTGGCCAGGCTGGCCGCCGATCGGGGCCAGACACGACTGCCGCGGGCGCGCCGGGGAGATCCTGTTCAACACGGCCTTCTTCGCCTTCAACGGCGTGGTGATCGATCTGCTCTACCGGGGCGAGGCGCTTCTGTTCGGCGGCGACCCGCACCCGCTCACCGTGGTCGAGAAGGTCGCCTTCGATCAGTTCGTCTTCAACCCGGTGTGGGGGGTGCTGATCGTTCTGCTGTTTCTCTGGCGGCAGCGCCGGTTTTCGCTGGCGGCGACTCTGCCGGTGTTGCGGCGCGGGTTCTACCGCGCGCGCGTCCTGCCGCTGCTGATTCCCTCCTGGCTGTTCTGGATCCCGATGGTCTCGATCATCTACGCGCTCCCGGTGCCGCTTCAGTTTTTGCTCTTCGTTCCCGCCCTCGGCGCCTGGAGCCTGATCATGGTCTTCATCGCCGACCGCTGATCCGAACCTCCCTCACTGGTGAGGGGCAGGCAGCGCCTTACGTTGAACCACGAACTTGGTTGGGCGTGGAGGTAGGAAGATGCGGATGTTTTACGTGCTTGCCGGGGTTGTCGTCGCGGGGTCCCTCGGGTGCGATCGGTTGCTCGAGCAGCTCTTGCATGACCACGGGCAGGGGAATCAAGGGGGCGCAATGGGAATGTCGGGCGCCGGCGGCGCCGGTATGGGCGGCGCCGCCGGCATGATGGCGGGCGGGGGCGGCGCGGGCGGCGCGTCTGGTCCCGGGGTGGCCTGCGGCGCGCTGACCTTCAGCCAGACGATCGCGCTCGGTCCTTCCGCGGCTGGGCAGGATTACGTTCGCTGCCAGACGCTCGGTCCCGAGAGCGGATGGCAGGTGACGCTCTCGCCGACCGGCGATCGCCTGGCGGCCCGCACGGGCGCCGGGACGGTGCGGTTGCTCGCCACCAATCCCTGGGGCGAGATCGCCCAGATCGGATCGCCGCTCGGGCAGATCGACGCGGTGGCCTTTTCGCCCGACGGAGCGACGCTCGCCGCGCTGTCGGCGGAGATGGGCGAGGTGACGCTGTGGAACAGCGCCGCCGGGACGCTGGCGCGCAGCTTCGCCGGTCCGGCCGCGTCGGGCGTCGACACCACGGCGTCGGCGCTGGCCTTCTCCTCGGACGGCGGGCGGCTGGCGACGTCGCTGGGGACGATCATCGACCTTGCGACCGGGACCACCACCAGCTGGCTGACCGGCGCGCCCGGGACGTTCACGCTGGTGGACAACCCCGAGAGCTTGGCTTTCAGCAGCCCGGCGGGCGGCGGGATCCCGGTCATGCGGTTCACCGCGGGCGATGCGCAGCTCTTCGTCGAGACCGACTTCCAGATCGGGGACTCACCGACGAGCACCCGCCTCGAGCTGCGCGCCCCTTCGACCGGCGCCCAGATCGTCCTCTTCAGCTTCTTCAGCCGGGCGCTCCTCGGCTATGCGGTCTCGCCGGACGGACGGTTCGTCGCCATCGGGACGACGCCGGAGGCCAGCGGGGCCGCGGCCGGTCTCACCATCTTCGACGCGACCACGGGGGCCCAGGTGGCATTCGATCCCAGCTTCACGGGCAGCGTGCTCGGATTCTCGCGCGACGGCTCGGAGATCTTCACCGAGACCGGCACGACGGTGACGGGCGCCGGCAGCACCGATCTGCACCTCATCAGCCAGTTCACGGCCCCGGCCGGTTTCGTGTTCCTGGGCGTGTCGCCGGCCGGCGATCTGGTCGGTTCGGTCTCGAACGCGACCTCCTGGTTGAATCCGGCAACGGGCGCCGTCGTGCAAAGCTCGGGCTATCCGCTGGTCGCGCTCACCTGGTCTGGTGACGGCCGCTTCGGCGCCGGCACGGGCGATCCGGCGGCGCTGTTTCATTTCTGGCGCGAGGCCGATGACACGCAGCTCTGCGGTCCGGGGGCCGACGCCACGGCGGCGCCGACGCTCGCGTCGCTGGGGACGGCGGGACCCGCCGGCGAGAACCAGAGCGCGACGTCGGCCGACGGCTCGCTCACCGTCTCGTCGGCTTTCGTGGTTCACACCCATGCCGTCAACTACGACGCGCTCGCCGTCACGGACACCGCGTCGGCGACGCTGCTGCGCCAGTTCGGCGCCACGATCGGGACCCAATCGATCGCCATCGCCGCGCCCGTGGGAACGCAGCTTTACACCCCTGCCGGGAACGACGTCGCCGTCTGGTGCCGCTGAGCCCGGCCTCGGGCGCTCGCTACGGCTCCGCGGCGGTCGCCGCCACCGTCTCGATGGCGATGGCGGTCAGCGCCGCCGCATAGTCGAGGTCGATGTTCTTCATCGTGTCGGCGTGTCGTGGTAGCCGGTGCGGCTGATGTCGTAGTTCTCCATGAACAGCACGACCGGAATGCCGACGTCGGAGAAGATCTGCCCGTCGGTGTTGTAGAGCGACGAGCGCGGATCCCACTCGGGGCGGACCTCGCCGCGCAGCGCGAGGTGGGCGAACGGCGGCGGGACCTTGCCGCCGTGCTCCTGCCGGTGCGCACGTCCTTCCCCTTGCGGTCGGGCGCCTGGTTCCAGAGTTCAGCCGCGCCGTTCCAGCGCTCGTTGGCCAGGTGCGCGTGGCGCGCCAGCCGCGCCGAGGCGGCCCCCTCGCCGGGCGCGATCTGGAAGACGTCGCGATCGCGGTCGTTGTTGTGCGCGATCATGTCGAGCACGTAGGCGCCGACCACGCGCACGCGCGACACGTCGACGATCGCCGCCCGACTCGGCGGCGAAGCGGAGGCGCCGCTCGACGAGCGCCTGGGCCAGCGCGCGCGCGCCGAGGCAGTCCGAGGGGAACTCCTCGCCGGTCAGGTGCACCAGCCAGACGTCGCGCGCCAGCTTCCCCGCGCGCGAAAGCGCCAGCAGCGTCTCGGCCGCCAGCAGCAGCGCCGTCGTCGCCGAGTGGTTGTCGTCGGCGCCCGCGGCCGCCGCGCGCAGCCCGTCGCCGCCGCGCTCCTCCTCGTAGACGTCCTCCATGTAGGCGGTGTCGTAGTGGTCGGCCATGATCACCGCCTGGCCGCGGTCGCGGCCCGGGATCATGCAGACGATGTTGCGCTCGTTCGCCTCGTGCGACTGGTTGCGGCTCCAGCCCTCCGACCAGCGGAAGGGGAAGTCGGTCTCCCAGCGAAAGGCGTGATCGACCACCGCCGCCTGCCCGGTCATCCCGTGCGCGTCGATGAGCGCGCGGTAGCGCTCGTGCAGGTGATCGCCCAGCCGATCGAGATCGCGCCGCTGCGCGAGCTCGAGGTGCGCCGCCTTCGCCGCCGGGCCGCCCGTCTTCCCCTTGTTGACGAGGACACCGTCGGCCGTCTCCTTCATCCGGAACTCCCCCTCGGCGAGCCCGGCGATCGTCTTCCAGACCTTCTCCTCGAACGCGCGTGTCCGCGTCGTCTCGAACGTCAGCGCGGGCGTGACGGGCACCTCGACGCCCACGACGCGCCGAAGGAGCGCGGCGCAGCGGGCGCCCCCCGCGGCGTCACTGGCCCGGGGCGCGATCTCTTCCAGCCATGCGTCGAAGGACTCGCGCCTGCCGGCGTGGGTCAGCGCGCGCGCGAACGACGGCGTCAGCGGGCCGTCGAGCAGCTCGCTGAACTCGAGCAGCTTCTGGATGTTGTGCATGGTCGTGAAGCGCGCATGGCCCGGCTCGGCGCCGAACGAGCGTCGCGGCCTCGAGGTAGCCGGGGCGGCGGAGGAGGCGCGGCACGAGCGCGATCGGCGCGCGGTCGGAGTATTCGGCGGGCGCCTCGGCCCGCGCGTAGCCGTCGAGGTGCCCACCGCCCCAGATCTCGGGCGTGCCGGTCGCCGCCGCAGCCGCGCCACGCAGCGGCAGGTGCCAGAAGATCTCGCGCGCGCCGGCGCGCATCGGCGGATAGTAGAAGCGGTAGCCGAACCGGCCGCCCCGGTCGACCGTCGCGCGAGGCGTGCTCGAGCTCGAGCGACGTCGCGCGCGGCCCGTCGAGGAGGAGCGTGTAGTCCTCGTTCCAGATCTGCGCGTTGCGCGCCATCGGCTTACCGTAGAGACCGAGGTCGTCGGGGTCGGTCGAGAACAGCGCCACCGAGACCTGGTCCTCGAAGGTGGCGACCTCGCGAACTTTCTGATCGCGCGCCATCCGCTGCCAGCGGTGGGTGCGGACGACCTTCTTCACCACGTTGTGGCCGTGCTGGGCGCGCGACGCGTGCGCGTCGTCGAGCTCGTCGAGCCAGCCGGATTGCGGGATCCGGATCTGGTTGCTGTCGGCGAGGTGCGAGAAGAGATGCAGCAGCGGAATCTGTGCGGCGCGCGGCAGCGCCGCGGCGAGCCGGCGGTAGCCCGACGTGCTCGAAGAAGATCAGGCCCGCGGGGTGGGGGACGAGGCGCAGCTTGCCGCCGAGGTACGCCTGCTGCACCGCCGGCGGCAGCGCCGCGAACGGACGGAAGGTCACCAGCGTCTCGACGCCATCGAGCGAGTCGTCTCGCTTCGAGCCGGAGTGCGCGCGCGAAGGCCGGCAGCTCGGACGGCTCGGCGAGGATACGCACGCGATCGAGCGGCGCGCCGCCGGCGGCCCAGCCGACGAAGCGCGCGAACGCCTCGCGGTCGTCGTCCGCGAAGCTGCGCCAGAACGCCGCGCCCGGGCCGTCGTGGCTGACGCCGAACAGAGTCCAGCGAACGTTCCCCTTGTCGTCCTGCGTGCGCGACAGCGCCAGCGAGAGCGCGATGACGATCGGCTCGCCGGCGGCCCGCCGGGCCGGCGCGGACTCGGTCAGCGCGCGCGGCCAGGCGGCGTTCTCAGCGAGAAGCGTGCGGGAGAGGTCGTGCGGCTTGCCGTCGACGAGCCGCTCGAGCTCCGCGAGAACGTGGCCGGCGATCTTGCCGAGCCCGGGCGCGAGCTCGTGCGCCTGCTCCTCCTC
The DNA here is from genome assembly GCA_963725905.1 of uncultured Pseudomonadota bacterium. Classification (GTDB taxonomy): domain Bacteria; phylum Myxococcota_A; class Polyangia; order Fen-1088; family Fen-1088; genus JADGRB01. Next base: position 297,712 of record CAVSAG010000002.1, read on the forward strand.
GGTGACGTCCATCGCGTCGCCGTCGCTGGCTGTCACAGTGGCGGCGCGGTCGGCGCGCCGCGCGGCGTACGGTTTCACCACCACGTGCGGCGACGGCATGTACTCGGAGTAGGCGGGCAACGGGAAGCGCCCCTCACCCGCGAACGCGTCCCGCGCCTCCACCTCCAATTCGTCCCACGCGCTCACGGCCCGCAGGATACTCTAGCTTCCATGACGAAGGCGACGCTCTGGGCCGTCGAGTGGAAACAGCGAGACGAGACGCTGACGGCGATCGAGCCGACGGGCGAGGAGCTGCGCCGCGCCGCCCCCGAGCTGGCCGCCTTCTACAACGACGCCCACAACCGGGCGATGATGGCGCACGAGACCGAGGCCTACACGGCCGTCGATGTGGTCGCCTACTACGAGGAGCTGCGGGCCGCGCAGGGGCGGCCTTTTCTTCTCTTTCTGGACGGGGTGCTGATGGGGGACGCCGACTTCCGCAACATCGAGGAGGACACGGCCGAATTCGCCATCATGATCGGCGGGCGCGCGACGCAGGGGCGTGGGCTCGGCACGCGGTTCGGGCTGATGCTGCACGCGTTCGGGTACGGTGTGCTGGGCCTCGGGCGCCTCTACATCTCGGTCATTCCGGCCAACGCCGCCTCCCGCCGGCTGTTCGAGAAGCTCGGCTACGAGGTCGACGACAGCCCGGAGGCCCGCGAGTTCATCGACGAGGAGAGCGACCTGACGATGTCGCTCGCGCGGTCGGCATTCGAGCGCGCCCGCGGTGACGAGCGGGCGGCGATCCGCACGTTCGAGCGCCCGGCGACCGCGCCCTGACCGGCGCATCCCTTCCAAGGTGACGGCACCCCCGGCGGACGGCTCAGGAAAAGGCGGGCTGGGCAAAGGGGGGGCGCAGATGTCGATCTGCGAGCCGCGGAGCCCCGGGTCGCGTCACTTCATCTCCGCATGGCAACTCTCTCGGCGAAGGGTTGGGTCGGGGGAACGCTGGTGATGGCGCTGCTGCTCGCTCTCGGCGGCGGCGCGCGCGCTCAGACGCTCTCCAACAGCTATTTCAAGGCGCAGATCGGCAGCAACGGCGAGATCTCCTCGCTGCAGCTGACCGGCGACGCCTTCCCCACCAACTACGTGCTGAACGCGACCAACGCGGTCGGGCAGAACAGCGCGGACCACGAGTGGGTCGGCGAGCTGATGTTCACCTACCGATTGAACGGCGGCGGCTGGACCACCGCGCTCACCAACCAGTCGGCCGACGTCCGCGCCATCACCACCGGCACCAACTCCGTCACCGTCACCTACCAGAACTCGGGCAACGCGCAGGGGGTGAAGAACTTCAAGCTCGTCGAGACCTACGCGCTGGTGAACGACTACCTCTCCTGGCAGATCACCGTCACCAACACCAGCTCGCAGACGATGGAGATGGGTGACTTCGGGCTGCCGCTGCCGTTCAACGAGTACTGGAACCAGGCCAACGACGTCATCTACGAGACGCGCACCATCTACCACTCGTTCGTCGGCAACAACGACTCGTACCTCACCGTCCAGCGCCCGAGCGGCGTCGGCCCCTTCGTCCTGATGGTCCCCGATCAGTCGACGGGCGCCGGCTTCGAGTACATGGACAACTGGGTCGCCAAGGAGCACTCCGGCAGCGCCTGGGCGGCCGGCGGCGGCACGCCCAAGTGGACGAACGGACTCGACGTCTTCTACATCCACTCGAACGTCATCAAGAGCACCAACCGCGGCTACCTGCCCAACACCAGCCTCACGCTGGCCGCCGGCGCCAGCCAGACCTACAGCTTCAAGTTCTTCAACGTCGCCAGCCACGCCGACGTCCAGAACCGCCTCTACAGCGAGGGGATGATCGACGTGACGGCCGTCCCCGGCATGATGGTGGCGACCAACATGACGGCGAAGATCGATCTGCACACCTCGCAGGCCATCAACTCGCTCACCGCCCAGGTCCCGGGGCAGACGACGATCACCTCGCTCGGCTCGCCGTCGACCGGCCACAACATCTACCAGCTCAGCTTCAAGCAGCTCGGGCAGAACAACGTCACCGTCAGCTACGGCAACGGTTTGACGACGACGCTGCAGTTCTACGTGATCGAGCCTGTCGACACGGCCCTCCAGCGCCACGCGACGTTCATGGTCGCCAATCAGCAGGTGCCAAGCGGCGACATGAAGGGGGTGTTCGACGACTGGATGATGGACAGCAAGGCGAGGCGTGGGCTCTCCGGCGGCAGTGGCTGGGGCGACGACTGGGGCTGGACGCACGGCGAATTCCTGGCCGAGAAGAACGCGCAGAGCCCCGTCGCCTCGGAGGTGACCGCGCTCGACAACTACCTCGACGCGGTCTGGGCGCGCGAGATCGACAACAGCTCGTACGTCGTCCAGGACTGGTGGTGCCCTTCGGGGACCAGCGCGAGCAACACCAACAACTGTTTCTACAACCGGCCCTACGCATACCCGCACGCGTTCAACACCTACTTCTCGATGTACAAGATCGCCAGCCTCTACCCGAAGCTGGCCAGCTACCACAACAGCGCCGACACGTATCTCCTGCGCGCCTACGGCATCCTGCATTCGCTCTACTCGGGTGGGCCGCCGGCGCCCAAGGCGCCCGCGACGATCGCCGGCACCGGCTACATGGGCGAGCAGACGCTCCCCGACATCCAGGCGGCGCTCTCGGCGGCCGGTCACACGACCGAGGCTGCATTCGTCGGCAGCGCCATCAACATGCTCTACAGCGCGTTCTCCGGGAGCGCCTACCCCTACGGCTCGGAGTACACCTACGACAACACCGGCGAGGAGGCCGTCTACATGGCGGCCAAGCAGAACGGCAACACGCAGGTCCTCTCCAAGGTGAACGCCAAGACCCGCGCCTGCCGCGGTCAGGAGCCGGTCTGGTACTACTACGCAGATCCGGTCACCAACAACGGCGAGAACTGGTGGCAGTTCCAGTACACCGCCGCGCTGGCCGGCACCTGCCTCGACGATTTCGTCCGCACCCAGTCGACCACGCCCGAGGTCGACGAGCGGCTCTCCTACGCCGCCAAGATCGCCAACATCAGCGCCATCAACTCGGGGCAGATCGACTCGACCGCCGCCAACATGGGGACGGTCTCCTGGACGTACCAGGGGATGAAGGGGAACGTCTACGTCAACAGCTTCGACCCGGCGACCAGCAGCCTGCACAACGACTGGCGCCAGATGAGCGGCGAGGCCGACCTGGGCCTGTTCGGCGCGCTCCGGATCCTCTCCGCCGACGTGGCCAACGATCCGATCTTCGGGTTGACCGGGTACGGCTGCAACGTCTCGAGCGCGAACAGCTGCACGTCGGTCACGCCGACCGACGGCGTGTTCAAGCGGCTCAACCTGATCTCGCAGAAGATGTCGTTCAGCCTGAACCGCGATCGCTACACGGGCGCGACGGTCAGCTCCGCGAACAACTACCTCGGGTTCACGCTGCAGAACCAGACCAGCGACGCCCACATGACGACGCTGACGGTGGTGGGGCTCGCGGCCGGCGCTTACGCCGTCACCGTGGGCGGCAGCAGCGGCGGCTCGGTCACCGCCACGAGCGGCAAGCCGACCGTCGTCTCGCTCTCCGTCGGCGCGGGCGCCACCAGCGCCGTCCAGATCGGATCGGGGTGTAACAATTCCGTCGGCGGCGCGAGCGGCTCCGGCGGGACGAGCGGCAGCGGCGGCACGACGGGCAGCGGCGGCACGACGGGTGCCGGCGGTACGACGGGCAGCGGCGGCACGACCGGCTCCGGGGGTTCCAGCGGGACCGGTGGCAGCAACGGAACCGGCGGCTCCTCCGGCGGCACGACGGGCACGGGCGGCGGCTCCGCGACGGGCGGTGGCAGCGGGAGCGGCGGCAGCAACACGGGCGGCGGCACCGGGAGCGGGGGCAGCGGCTCGGGCGGGAATTCGGGCACCGGCGGCGGCAGCCCCGGGACCGGCGGAAGCGGCGCCGCGGCCGAGGGGGGCGGTGGCGGATGCGCCTGCGCGGTCGCCAACGGGCCGGGCGGACCACCGGCGGCACTCCTGATCGCGCTGCTGGCGGCGGTGACGCTGCGTCGCCGCGGCCGACGCCGCGCCTAGAGGCAAGCCCCGGGCAGGGCACCGGACGTCGAAAGCTGACCGAAAGATCGGGTCAGCGCGGACTACCTGTGGACGGTGGACGTGCGGCGTCTCATTGACGGGCCCCGGGCGACCTGCGTGTCGGCCCCTCGCGCTCGGCGGGGGCCGGTGTGCTGGGCGGGGAGCCTGCTGCTGATCGCGCTCGGCGTCGGTTTGGTCGGCTGTGCGCCCGAGCGGCCGGCGCCGGTCGACACCCGGATCGCAGCGGCGAGCTCACCCGAGGTGACGGGCTCGGGCAACCTCGACATCCTCTTCATGATCGACGACTCGTCCGGAATGACCGTCATGCAGGACAAGCTCGCCGACCAGATCCCCTCGATGATGAACGCGATCGGGAGTTTGCCGACAGGGTTTCCGAGCACGCACATCGCCGTGATCTCGTCGGACTTGGGCGCCCCCGGCGACAGCGTCGCGAAGATCGGCTGCACGCCGAACGGCGACTACGGGGCGTTCCAGACCCAGCCGCGCGGCGCCTGCAAGGACTCGACCCTGACGGCGGGCGCGACGTTCGTCTCCGACGCCCACGGGGTCGTCAACTATACCGCCGCCAACATCGCCGATGTCGTCCAGTGCATCCTGCCGCTCGGCGAGAGCGGGTGCAGGTTCACGCATCCGTTGGCCGCGATCGCCCACGCCCTCGGGGTCGACGGCACGCCGCAGCCCGACCGCAACGCCGAGTTTCTGCGCCCCGACGCGCTGCTCGCCGTCATCATCCTCACCCACCAGGACGACTGCTCTGCCGCATCGCCCGTCACGCCGCTCTATTCGCTCAACGGCGGGCCGAACAACCTCACCAATTCGGGGGGCCCGCTCGCCACCTACCGGTGCAACGAGTTCGGCCACCTCTGCCGCGATCCCCGGGGCAAGGATCCGTCCGCCCTCAACCCACCTCCCGAGTCGACGCCGAACGACGCGCAAGGGACTTCCTCCGCGCCGATGCTCGACCTCGTCGAGTGCCAGTCCAACGAGATGGGCGGGCTGCTGACGCCGGTGGGGACCTTCGTCGAGGAGATCCGGGCGCTCAAGGCGGATCCCGACCACCAGATCGTCGTGGGCGCGATCGTGGCGCCTGCCGCCCCCTATACGGTCGCCTGGATTCCGGCGGGCAGCGGGCAGGACGCGGCGGCAGGCGAGCTCCTGCCGCAGGTGGAGCACTCCTGCGGACCCGCGGGACCCGGCACCAACCCCACGACGACCGATCTGTCGACCGACGGCAGCTTCGGTGATCCGGGCGTGCGGGTGAGGCAATTCGTGGAAGCGTTCGGCGCGAATGGTGTGGTCGCCTCCGTCTGCGCCGCGACCTACACCGCGATCGTGCAGCCCCTCGCCACGCTCATCGCGACGAACGTCCCGATCGGCGCGATCACCGGGACCGCCGGCGACAGCGGGGTGGGGGTGGACGGCGATTCCGGCGTCTCGGGCACGGGTGGGGCGGCAGGGGGCGGCGGCGGAATCGTGAATGGCCCCGGGGCGGCGAGCGGTCACGGCGCGGGCGGTCTCCGCGCGGGCGGGTGCAATGTCCTCGGCACATCGGCGCCCGCCGGTTCGGGCCTGGCCGCGCTGCTGATTGCCCTGGCGATCGCGCGGCGGCGTGCCACCCGCGAAAAAACCTGACCTACAGCAACCGCCCCGCGCGGACTAACGGATGAAGACATCCCGACCGCGGACTGTCCTCGCGCAACGGTTCCCAAGGAGGTCGCCATGCTCGCTCGCCCCAGCTTCTCTCGAATCCACTCGACCGCTCTCGCCTGCCTCGCGCTCGGCGCCGGCCTGGTGGCCGCCTCGTGCGCCGACCGGAACGCCGATGCGCCGACGACCGCGCAGACCGCGGCGCTCACCGCCACGACGGCGGACGGGTCGGTGGCCCCCGGCGACCTCGACGTCCTCTTCATGATCGACAACTCATCGTCGATGACGGAGATGCAGCAGAAGCTCGAGGACCAGCTCCCGCAGTTCGTCAGCGCCCTCGAGGCCCTCCCCATGGGGCTCCCCAACATTCACCTCGCGGTCGTCTCGTCGGACATGGGTGCCCCGGGAGACGCGACCGGCTCCATCGGCTGCACGTCGCTCGGCGATCAGGGGATCTTCCAGAACCAGTCGCGCGGCACCTGCACGGCCTCGCCGCTCGCGGCAGGGGCAACCTACCTCTCGAACGTCGGCGGCGTGGTCAACTACACGGGCAACCTGTCGGACGCCCTCTCGTGTATCGCGCTGCTCGGTGATTCGGGCTGCGGGTTCGAGCACCAGCTTGCATCCGTCACGCGCGCCCTCGGCGCCGACGGCTCGCAGGCGCCAGCCTCGAACGCCGGCTTCCTGCGTCCCAACGCCCAGCTGGCGATCATTCTGCTCAGCAACGAGGACGACTGCTCGGCCCCCGCCAACACGCTGCTCTACTCGCTCAGCACAGGTGGGTCCAACCAGCAGAACATCTCCAATGCGCTCGGACCCATCGCAAACTACCGCTGCAACGCTTACGGTCACCTCTGCGTCGATCCGGCCTCCGGAAGCACCTGCCTCATCGAGCCGCCCAATCAGGCGCCGGCCGACGCGCAGGGCTCGCCCTCGGCGGTGACGCTGAACCTCACCGACTGCGAATCGGCCGACGGCTCGGGACTGCTCAGCTCGGTGAAGAGCTTCGTGAGCGGCATCCGGTCGCTCAAGGCCGATCCGGACAACCAGATCATCGTCGGCGCCATCGTCGCCCCGGCGACGCCGTACACCGTCAACTTTGTGCCCGAGCAGAACGGGCAGAACACCGAGCCCGGCGAGCTCTGGCCGCAGGTGGAGCACTCGTGCGGCCCCGCCGGCGGTGACGACGTCAATCCGCTCGCCACGCAAAACCCGACCGACGACAGCTTCGGCGATCCTGCCGTCCGCCTCACGCAGTTCGTGAATGCGTTCGGCGCCAACGGGATCGCGGGATCGGTCTGCGATCCGACCTACGGCAACACGGTCACCGCGATCGTCGACAAGATCGGCCAGCATCTCGCGGGCAGCGCGACGTCGTCGGGTGCTGGAACGGGCGGGACGTCGGGCTCGGGCGCCGCGCTGCCCGTCTGTAAGAACGGCCTCAACACCGCGCCGGGCTCGGACGTGGTCTCCCCGGGCACGGGCGGCGGCAACGCCTGCGGCACCGGCGGCAGCCCGGCCGTAGGTCTCCGCGGCGGCGGTTGCGACGTCGGCGGGTCGCCTTCCACTGTCTGGACGTTGCTCGCGCTGGCCTTGCTGCTGGCGTTCGTCAGACGGCGGCGCGCGTCCGTTCGCTGAAAGGGCGGGTCGTTCCGTCGCCGCCGTCAGGCGTGCGACGGAACGAAGGTGACGGCCCCGATCTGCACGGGCGCGTCCCCCTTGGTGATGCCGGCCGCCGCCTCGAGCTGCATCGCCTTCGTGCACGACAGGCCGCCGCGGCTCATGAAGCGGAGCTCGAAGGTGCGGGCCTGGCCGGCCTCGATCGAGAGTGGATCACCGGCCTGCCAACTGGTGGTCGGTATCGCCCGGCCGTCCGGGCCGCGCAGGTGGAAGGCGTCGCGGTGGACGACGAGCGGCGGCGGTGCGGTGTTCCGAACCTCGACCTCGAGATTGGCCTCGACGAGCGGGACGCCGGGAAGCTCCGTTTCGACCGTCTCGGTGCAGCGCTGACCGATGACCGCGACCGCGACGCCGGTCTCCGATTTCGCCGCGCCGCCGTTCTGCGCGGGTGGCTGCAGCGCGCACGCGGGCGCCAGCAGCGTTCCCCCGGCCAGCGCGACAAACAGGATCGTTCGGTGACTGATCATTTCGAGCACCTCTCTAGCTCCCTCGAAAAGCACCCCGTGTGCCACGCAATGCCCCGTGAAGAATCAGTGGGTTACGCGCCTGGCCGTTCCCGGAGCGGGAGATTCTCCCGAGCGGCCAGGATTTTCTCCCTTGACGCGACCTCAGCCAGTTGATAATCGATAAAACAGATAGGATGACTCAGATGTCGCGAAAGGCCCGCTACGCGCTGCGGGCACTCTACGCCCTGGCCGCCGACGAGGCGCGCGGGCCGATCCTGATCGCCGATCTCGCGGAGCGCGAGAAGATTCCGCGCAAGTTCCTGGAGGCGATCCTGCTCGAGCTCAAGAACGCCGGCGTTCTCAAGAGCAAAAAGGGCAAGGGCGGCGGGTACGCGCTGGCCCGCGCACCGCAGCAGATCACGATGGGACAGGTCATTCGGATCATCGACGGGCCGCTGGCGCCGATCCCGTGCGCCAGCGAGCGGGCCTTCGTCAAGTGCGAGGAGTGCGTCGACGAGGCGAACTGCGGAACCCGTCAGGTGATGAAGAAGGTCCGCGACGCGATCGCGGCGATTCTCGACGGCACCACGCTCGCGGACGTGCAGACGCAGATCGCCCGCGCGCGATTCTCGACCGGAACGCCGGTCACTTACAGCATCTGAGGCGCTGACCCCCAACAAACCGAGAGGACAGAATGAGACGCTTCGCACGAGCAACAGTCTATAAAATCGCTAGGCTAAATATTCTGATTGCCGGTGGTCTGCTCGCCGGTCCACAGGCGCTCGCGCAGGAAACGGCGGTGCCCGCGCCGCCGGCGAGTGGGGCGCCCTCGACGCCCGCCGAGGCGCCGCCGCCCGCTCCGGCGGCGGTGCTGGCGCCTTCCGACCCGGCGCTGCAGGGGCGGGTCGACGCGCTGGAAGTGAAGACGGCCGAGCTCCAGCGTAGTCTGGCCCGGGCCGAGGCCGAGGCCTCCGCGCCGCGCTCGACCACCACCTTCCAGACCGACGAGGGCGGCTTCGCGGTCACCAGCGCCGATCGCCAGTACCAGGTCCGCTTCAAGGGGCTCCTGCAGATCGACGGCCGTCGCATCTTCGGCGACGAGGCGCTCGGCAACAGCGTCGACACGTTCCTGGTCCGGCGCGCGCGGCCGATCCTGGCGGGGACGGTCCTCGGGCTGACCGACTTCAATTTCACGCCCGACTTCGGGAACAACACGGTGGCACTCCTCGACGCCTATCTCGACACGCACCCATTCCCCTGGCTGCGCCTGCGGGTCGGAAAGTTCAAGCCGCCGGTCGGGCTCGAGCGGCTGCAGGCCGATCAAGACGTGACGTTCATCGAGCGTGGCCTGACCCAGAACCTGAGCGCGCAGCGCGACGTCGGTCTCGAGCTGTGGGGCGACATCGCGGGCGGCATCGTCCGCTACGAGGCCGCGGTCTTGAACGGCAACCCGGACAACGGGCTCAACGACATCGACAGCGACCACGCCAAGTCGTTCGCCGGTCGCCTGCTCCTCCAGCCCCTCAACACCGGTGCGCTGCGCGCGTTCGGGCGCCTCGGCCTCGGCATCGCCGCGGAGACCGGCAATGAAAAGGGATCGGCCACCAACACCTGGGTCGGCGCGTTCAAGTCGACCAGCCAGAGCACGATCTTCAGCTACCTGACCGACCACCACGGCCACGACCGTCTACTCGCTGGGGCGTCACACGCGCGTCAACCCGCAGCTCTACTACTACCTCGGCCCGTTCGGTCTGCTGGCGGAGTGGGTACGGGAGCACCAGGGGATCTCCAACTCCGTCGGGACGGGTGCGCTCAACAACTCGGCTGGAAACGTGGTCGCGTCGTTCGTCGTCGGGGGCGACGCCAGCTACGAGGGGGTCAAGCCCCACCACGCGCTCGATCTCGCTTCCGGCGGCTTCGGCGCGCTGGAGATCGGCGTGCGCTACGCATGGCTCGACGTCGACCACGCGGCATTCCCGACCGCGGCCGATCCGACCAAGTCGGTGAACCGGGCGCGTGACTTCGGCGTGGCGCTGAACTGGCAGCTGTCGCGGAACTTGAAGGCGGCCGCCGACTACGACACGACCTGGTTCGACGGCGGCGCCAAGGCGCCGGCCAACCGCAAGACCGAGAAAGTCGGGATCGGCCGGTTCCAGCTGGCGTTCTAACGGCCGAGCAAAAAGGAGCGATGCGATGAAACGTACAATTGCGATGGGAGTCATGGGCCTCGGGGCGGCGGCGGCGCTGCTCGCCGCGCGACCACAACGGGTGCAGGCCAAGGGGACGGTGAAGCTGCTCAACGTCTCGTACGATCCGACGCGCGAGCTCTACCAGGACGTCAACGCCGCCTTCGCGCAGCAGTGGCAGCAGAAGACCGGCCAGACGGTCAGCATCAGCCAGTCGCACGGCGGCTCGGGGAAGCAGGCGCGGTCGGTGATCGACGGGCTCGACGCCGACGTGGTGACGCTGGGGCTGGCCTACGACATCGACGCCATCGCCGAGCAGTCGGGACGGATCGCCAAGGACTGGCAGAAGCGCCTGCCGGACAACAGCTCGCCCTACACGTCGACGATCGTGTTCGTCGTGCGCAAGGGGAACCCCAAGGGGATCCGCGACTGGGACGACCTGGCCAAGCCGGGCGTGGTGGTCGTGACGCCGAACCCGAAGACCTCGGGCGGCGCGCGCTGGGCCTATCTCGGCGGCCTGGGGCTACGCGCTGCAAAAGCCCGGCGGCAGCGACGCGACGGCGCGCGATTTCGTCCGCAAGGTCTACAAGAACATTCCGGTGCTCGACTCGGGCGCGCGCGGCTCGACGACCACCTTCGGCCAGCGCGGCATCGGCGACGTGCTGGTCTCGTGGGAGAACGAGGCCTACCTGCTGGTCAACGAGCTCGGGCAAGGACAAGTTCCAGATCGTCGACCCGAGCACCAGCATCCTGGCCGAGCCGCCGGTCGCCGTCGTCGACAGGAACGTCGACAAGCACGGCACGCGCGCGGTCGCCGAGGCCTACCTCAAGTTCCTCTACAGCGACGAGGGGCAGGAGATCGCGGTCAAGAACCACTACCGCCCGCGAAGCGCGGCCGTCGCCGCCAAGCACGCCGGCGTCTTCCCGAAGATCAAGCTCTTCACGATCGACGAGCTCTTCGGCGGCTGGAAGAAGGCGCAGGCGACGCACTTCGCCGACGGCGGGACGTTCGACCAGATCTACACGCCAGGCTCATGAGCGTCGCCTCGGTCGATCTTCCCGCGCGGGTCCCGCCGGCGCCCGCCCGGTCGCGCGGGAGCCTTCCCGGCTTCGGCCTGTCTCTCGGGATGACGGTCACCTTGCTGTCGCTGGTGGTGCTCATTCCGCTGTCGGGGCTGGTCTGGAAGACAGCCTCCCTCGACGGGGCGGCGCTGGCGCGGGCGGTGCTGGCGCCGCGGGCGCTCGCGGCCTATCGGCTGAGCTTCGGCGCGGCGCTCGTCGCCGGGAGCGTGAACGTCGTCTTCGGCGTCCTCCTGGCCTGGGTGCTGACCCGCTACGAGTTCCCGGGGCGGGCGCTGGTCGACGCCGCGGTCGACCTTCCGTTCGCGCTGCCGACGGCGGTGGCGGGGATCGCCCTCACGACGCTCTACGTGCCGGACGGCTGGCTGGGTCGCTTCCTCGAGCCGCACGGGATCAAGGTCGCCTTCGCCCCAGCGGGCGTGGCGATGGCGATGGTGTTCGTCGGCCTGCCGTTCGTGGTGCGCACGGTGCAGCCGGTGTTGCTCGATCTCGACGTGCACATGGAGGAGGTGGCGGCCACCCTGGGCGCCTCGCGGCTCACCACGCTGCGCAAGGTGATCCTGCCGGCGGTCTTCCCGGCCGCGCTCACTGGCTTCGCGCTGGCCTTCGCGCGCGCCGTCGGCGAGTACGGGTCGGTCGTCTTCATCTCCGGCAACATGCCGGGGAGGACCGAGATCGCGCCCCTGCTCATCGTCACCAAGCTGGAGCAGTTCGACTACGCCGGCGCGACGGCGATCGCGCTGGTGATGTTGCTGGCGTCGTTCGTCGCGCTCGGCGCCATCAACTTGCTGCAGGCGCGGATGGCGCGCGGGGGGACGCGGTGAAGGACCCGCGCCCACTGCGCTGGCTGTTGCTGGCGATCGCGCTCGGCTTCCTGGCGCTGTTCGTCGGGCTGCCGGTCGCAACCGTCTTCGTCGAGGCCTTTCGCAAGGGGAGCGCCGCCTACCTGGACGCGGTCCGCGACCCCGAGACGCTGGCGGCGATCAAGCTGACGCTGCTGACAGCGGCCATCTCGGTGCCGTTCAACCTGGTGTTCGGCGTCGCGGCGTCCTGGCTCATCGCCAAGTACCGCTTCGCCGGCAAGCGCGTCCTGCTGACGCTGATCGATCTGCCCTTCAGCGTCTCACCGGTCATCGCCGGGCTGATCTTCGTCCTGCTCATGGGGTCGCGCGGCCTTCTCGGGCCGTTGCTCGAGCGGCACGACCTGCACGTCATCTTCGCCGTCCCCGGGATCGTGCTGGCGACGACGTTCATCACGTTTCCGTTCGTGGCGCGCGAGGTTCTGCCCATCATGCAAGAGCTGGGCAACGACGAGGAGGAGCAGGCGCTGACGCTCGGCGCGAGCGGCTGGCAGATCCTCTTTCGCGTCACCCTGCCCAAGGTGCGCTGGGGGATCCTCTACGGCGTCATCCTCTGCAACGCGCGCGCGATGGGCGAGTTCGGCGCGGTCTCGGTCGTCTCGGGACACATCCGCGGCCAGACCAACACCGTCCCGTTGCAGGTCGAGATTCTCTACAACGAGTACAACCTGTCGGGCGCGTTCGCGGTCGCCTCGATCCTCACCTTGCTCGCGCTCGCCACGCTGGCCGGCAAGAAGCTGATCGAGTCGCGCATCCGGGTGCGGGCCTGACGTTCGTGAACCCAACGAGGAGACCCATGAAGCGCAGAGCAGCGGCGGCAGTCGGGATGGCACTTGGCTTTGACCTGGCGAGGCGCGACCGGCTGCGGCAGCTCGCAGAGCCTTCCCGGCGTGGACGGCGGCGCCGGGTCGAGTGGAAGAGCGGGTGGCGGCGGTGGCGGGGGCGCCGCGGCCGGCGGCAAGAGCGGCTCGGGCGGAGGCGGCGGTGGCGCGAGCGGTGCGAGCGGCGGTGCGGCCGGTGCGGCCGGCGGGGGCGCGACCGGTGCCGATGGGGGCGCCGGTCGCGCCGGGGGTGGGGGCGCCGCCGGCAACTGAGCCGCGCGAGTCACCGTCGGGGGGCGTGAGCCTTCGCGGGGCCTCCGGCTACTTCCAGGGAAGGTAGGTCGAGGGAGTACCTTTCGACGGCCTTGGCGCGGCGGCGCCGCTCGCTCTATGATCGACCAGCTATCGATGTCTCGCGCGGAGGCGCGTTAAACCCCATGTCGTACGACTTCTCCGGTCGGACGGCCGTCATCACCGGCGGAACCGGCGTCCTGGGCGCCGAGATGGCGCGGGCGCTGGCCGCCTGCGGCGCCGACGTCGTGCTGCTTGGGGCGCAACGTCGGGCGTGCCGAGCAGGTGATCGCCACCTTCGCCAAGCCGACCGGGGCGAGCCGACGCGTCGGGAAGCACCTGGCGCTGGCGGCCGACGTGCTCGACCGGCCCGCGCTGGAGGAGGCCTGCCGCCGGGTCCTCGGTGAGCGCGGCAAGATCGATTTCCTGGTGAACGGCGCCGGCGGGAACGACCCGCGCGCGACGACGACGCCGGAGGCGCGGTTCTTCGACGTCCCGATCGCGGCCTGGCAGGCGGTGACCAACCTGAACCTGCTGGGGACGATCCTGCCGTCGCAGGTGTTCGCGCGGCCGATGGCCGAGCGCAAGCAGGGCGTCATCCTGAACATCTCGTCGGTGAACGCGTCGCGGCCGCTGACGCGCATCGCCGCCTACTCGGCCAGCAAGGCCGGCATCAGCAACTTCACGCAGTGGCTGGCGGTGCACCTGGCGCAGGAGTATTCGCCGGAGATCCGGGTCAACGCGATCATGCCGGGGTTCTTCCTGACGGAGCAGAATCGGTTTCTGCTGACCGACAAGGAGACGGGCGCGCTCACGGCGCGGGGCAAGAAGATCCTCGACCACACGCCGATGGCGCGGTTCGGAAAGCCCGAGGATCTGACCGGCGCGCTGCTCTGGCTGCTGTCGCCGGCCTCGGCATTCGTGACCGGCGTGGTGCTGCCGGTCGACGGCGGGTTCACCGCCTACTCGGGCGTGTAGCCAGGACCGGAGCGAATGACGGGACGCGGCCAAAAGGGGACCAAGCTCGACGAGGCGGCCGTGCGCGCGCTCTGCGGCGAGGAGATCGCCCGCTGGGGGCTCGGCGGCAAGCGCGTGCTGGCGATCGTCCCCGACCACACGCGCACCGCGCCCATCGACGTGATGTTCCGCGTCCTGCACGAGACGGTGCTGGGCGCGGGCGCGTCGGCGTTCGACGTCCTCATCGCGCTCGGCACGCACCCGCCGATGAGCGACGCGGCGATCAACCAGCGCCTCGGGCTGACGCCGGCCGACCGCGCCGGAAAGTACGCGAAGGTGAAGATCTTCAACCACGCCTGGAACGATCCGGCGGCGCTGGCCACCATCGGCACGATCTCCGAGGACGAGGTGGCGGCGATCTCGGGCGGCCTGATGCGCGAGCGGGTCGACGTCACGATCAACAAGCTGGCGCTCGAGTACGACCTGCTGCTGATCGTCGGCCCGACCTTCCCGCACGAGGTGGTCGGCTTCTCGGGCGGCAACAAGTACCTGTTCCCGGGGATCGGCGGCCAGGAGATCCTCGACATGTTCCACTGGCTGGGCGCGCTCATCACCAACCCGTCGATCATCGGCACCAAGTACACGCCGGTGCGCGCGGTGGTCGACCGGGCGGCGGCGCTGGTGCCGGTCGAGCGCAAGTGCGCCAGCCTGGTCGTCGAGGGGAGCAACCTGGCCGGACTTTATCTGGGCGCGCCCGAGGAGACCTGGGAAGCGGCGTCGACGCTGTCGAGCCAGATCCACGTCGTCTACAAGGACCATCCGTACACGAGCGTGCTGTCGTGCGCGCCGCCGATGTACGACGAGCTCTGGGTGGGCGGCAAGTGCGCCTACAAGCTGGAGCCGGTGGTCGCCGACGGCGGCGAGATCGTCATCTACGCGCCGCACATCCACGAGATCTCCGTCGTGCACGGCGCGCTCATCCGCAAGATCGGCTACCACGTGCGCGACTACTTCCTGAAGCAGCCAGGGCGCTTCCCCGACGTGCCGCGCGGCGTGCTGGCGCACTCGACGCACGTCAAGGGGATCGGCCGCTACGAAAACGGCGTCGAAACGCCGCGCATCACCGTCACGCTGGCGACCGGGATCCCGGAAGCGGAGTGCCGCGCGGTGAACCTCGGCTACCGCGACCACCGGACGATCGACCCGCGTGAATGGCAAGGTCGCGAGGATCAGGGTCGCTCTACGTCCCCAAGGCGGGCGAGACGCTGTACCGTCTGAAGAACGATCCGTTCACGACCAGCAAGGATGCCGACATGACCCAACAGAGCCACGCAGCCCTGCACGGAGCGCTTAACATCCGCGCCGACGGGGCGCTCGACTTTCTCAGCCTGGGCGCGCTGGTGCACCGGCTGGATCCCGGCATCGTCCCGTTTCGCAAGGCGACCCACTGCGACATCCACGTCAGCGGCGGCGAGTTCAACGTGGCCGCCAACCTGTCCGACTGCTTCGGGCTCAACACCGGCATCGCCAGCGCGATGGTCGACTACCCGATCGGCGACCTCATCGCCGAGCGCGTGCGCGCCATGGGCGTCAAGCCCTTCTACAAGCGCTTCGCGCACAACGGCGTCAACGGCCCCAACATGGCGACGGTCTACAGCGACCGCGGGCCAGGGCGTGCGCGCGCCGGTCGTGTTCTACAACCGCTCGAACGAGGCGGCGGCGCAGCTCAAGCCGGGCGACTTCGACTGGAAGGCGATCTTCGGCGCGGGCGTCCGCTGGTTCCACAGCGGCGGCATCTTCGCGGCGCTCTCGGAGACGACCGGCGCGCTCATCGTCGAGGGGATGAAGGCGGCCAAGGCGGCCGGCGCGGTCACCAGCTTCGACCTCAACTTCCGCGCGAAGCTCTGGAACCTCTGGGGCGGCGAGAAGATCGCCGTCGAGGTGGTCGAGAAGATCGTCGAGAACGTCGACGTGCTGGTCGGCAACGAAGAAGATCTCCAGAAGGGCCTCGGCATCGCCGGGCCCGGAGGTGGCGGCCAAGTCGAAGCTCGATCCGTCGGCGTTCTTCGGGATGATCGACAAGGTCGTCGCCAAGCACCCGCACGTCAAAGCCGTCGCCACCACGCTGCGCGAGGTCCACTCGACCAACCGCCACAGCTGGAGCGCGGTCGCCTGGGTCGACGGCAAGACCCACCTCGCGCCCACGGCCGAGCTGGACGTGATCGACCGCGTCGGCGGCGGCGACGGGTTCGCGGCCGGCTTCATCTACGGCCTGCTCTCCGGCGCCCCCGCCGAGGAGGCCGTCAAGCTCGGGTGGGCACACGGCGCCTTGCTCACGACCTTCCCAGGCGATACGACCATGGCCACGCTGGCTGAGGTCCGGGCCTTCGCCAAGGGCGGCTCGGCGCGCATCCAGCGGTAACCCTGGTTTCACGGACCCAAAAGGACAAACACGAAAATGGAAAAGGCGGATATCGGGCTCGTCGGGTTGGCGGTGATGGGCGAGAACCTCATCCTCAACATGGAGAGCCGCGGCTACACCGTGGCGGTCTTCAACCGGACGATCGACAAGGTCGACAAGTTCATGGCCGGGCGGGCCAAGGGGAAGAAGATCGTCGGCGCGCACACGCTGCAGGAGCTGGTCGCGTCGCTGAAGGCGCCGCGCAAGGTGATGCTGATGGTCAAGGCCGGCGCGGCCGTCGACGAATTCATCGATCACCTGACGCCGCTTCTGTCCAAGGGCGACATCATCATCGACGGCGGCAACTCGCACTTCCCCGACACGATCCGGCGCACCAAGGCGCTGGAGGCGAAGGGGCTGCTCTACATCGGCACCGGCGTCTCGGGCGGCGAAGAAGGCGCGCTCAAGGGGCCGTCGATCATGCCGGGCGGCTCACCCGCGGCCTGGCCGGCGGTCAAGCCGATCTTCCAGGCGATCGCCGCCAAGGTCGAGGACGGCACGCCCTGCTGCGACTGGGTCGGCAACGACGGCGCCGGCCACTTCGTGAAGATGGTCCACAACGGGATCGAGTACGGCGACATGCAGCTCATCTGCGAGTCGTACCAGATCATGAAGGACCTCCTCGGCATGTCGGCCGACGAGATGCACCAGGTCTTCGCCGAGTGGAACCGCGGCGACCTCGACAGCTACCTCATCGAGATCACGCGCGACATCCTTGGTTTCAAGGACAAGGACGGCTCGCCGCTGGTCGACAAGATCCTCGACACCGCCGGCCAGAAGGGCACCGGCAAGTGGACCAGCGTGACGGCGCTCGATCTGGGGATCCCGCTGACGCTCATCAGCGAGGCGGTGTTCGCCCGCATCCTGTCGGCGATCAAGGACGAACGCGTCGCGGCCTCGAAGATCCTGCGCGGCCCGACACCGAAGTTCATCGGCGACAAGAAGGCGTTCATCGCCGACATCGGCCACGCGCTCTACGCCTCGAAGATCGTCTCCTACGCGCAGGGCTACCAGATGATGCAGGCGGCCGCGGCCGAGTACAAGTGGGACCTCAACTACGGCGGCATCGCACTGCTCTGGCGGGGCGGCTGCATCATCCGCTCGAAGTTCCTCGGCAAGATCAAGGAGGCGTACGACACGGATCCCAAGCTCTCGAACCTGCTCCTGGCGCCCTTCTTCCAGCAGAAGATCGACGCGACTCAGGAGAGCTGGCGCCGGGTGGTGGCGACCGCCGCGCCAGAACGGGATCTGGATCCCGGCCCACGTCGACGGCGCTCACCTACTTCGACGGCTTCCGCACCGCGCGGCTGCCGGCGAATTTGCTGCAGGCGCAGCGCGACTACTTCGGCGCGCACCAGTACGAGCGCGTCGACCAGCCGCGCGGGCAGTTCTTCCACACCAACTGGACGGGGCGGGGCGGCGACACGGCCTCGTCCGCCTACATTGTTTGACCTTCGGGGTCTGAAGAAAGGGCAGTGATGCAGATCGAGAAGTTCTCGCTGGGGATCGGTGACCGGTTCGGCCGCGAGGGGCTGGCGCAGCTGCGCGCGGTCCAGCAGGCGGAGAAGGCGGGCGTCGTCGTCGTGCCGGTCTGGAACAAGTCGAACCGCGAGCACTCTCTGATCGGCACCACACCCGACGACGTCCGCGCCGAGGCCGACGAAGCGGTCCGGCGCGGCGGCTGGAAACACGCCTACCACGTCGACGCCGACCACATCGGCGTCAAGACCGTGGACAGGTTCATCGCCTCCAGCGACTTCTACACGCTGGACGTCGCCGACTTCATCGGCCAGGCGCCGGACGAAGCGGCGCTGGGCGCGTTTGTCCGCGACATGGCGTCGTTCAAGGGGACGCTGCGCATTCCCGGCGTCGACGCCACGTTCGAGGTGACCGACGCCGTGCTCGAGAAGATCGGCCGCAGCTACCTGGCGGCGGTGATGGAGGCGGGGACCATCTATCGCCGCGTGCTCGCGGCGAAGGGGCCGGGGAACTTCATCCCCGAGGTCTCGACCGACGAGGCGACCGAGCCGCAGCTCCCGTTCGAGCTGTTCTTCATCCTGGGGGCGCTGGCGCGCGAGAAGATCCCGGTGCAGACGATCGCGCCGAAGTTCTCGGGCAAGTTCCTGAAGGGGATCGACTACGTCGGCGACGTCAACGCCTTCGCGCGGGAGCTCGACGCCGACCTGGCGGTCGTCAAGCACGCCATCTCGGTCTTCGGCCTGCCGGCCGTCGCTCAAGATCAGCGTCCACACGGGGAGCGACAAGTTCAAGCTCTACCCGATCATCCACCAGGCGCTCGAAGAGGCACGGGGCCGGGCTGCACCTCAAGACGGCCGGCACGACCTGGCTCGAGGAGGTCATCGGCGTCGCGCTCTCCGGCCCGACCGGGCTGGCGGTCGCCAAGAAGGTCTACACCGCCGGGCTGCCCCGTTACGACGAGCTCGTCAAACCCTACGCGACGGTCGTCGAGATCGATCGCGCCAAGCTACCCGCCGCGGCGACGGTCGAGCGCTGGACCTCCGACGACTTCGTCGCCCGCCTGCGCCACGACCAGGCGAACCCCGCCTACGACGTCAACCTGCGGCAGTTCGTCCACGTCGCCTTCCGCGTCGCCGCCGAGATGGGCGCCGAATGGACGGGGGCGCTCGAGGCCGCCCGTGAGGTGGCGGGCCGCTGCGTGACGGAAAATTTGTTCGACCGTCACATTCGCCCGCTCTTTCTTCCCTAGGGCCGCTGGGTCGTTCATATACTTGGCCGCCATGAGCGAGCCACACGCCGACGCGTTCGTCTTCTTCGGGGCCAGCGGCGATCTCGCGTACAAGAAGATCTTCCCCGCGCTCTACGCCATGACCCGGCGCGGGCACCTCGACATTCCGGTCATCGGCGTCGCCAACTCGACTGGACGCTGGAGCAGTTCCAGGCGCGCGCGCGCGAGAGCCTCAAGGCCTTCGTCAAGCAGCCCGACGCGGCGGTGGTCGACAAGCTGATCGGAAAGCTGCGCTACGTCGCGGGGTGACTACGGCGATCCCAGCGACGTTCGAGACGCTGAAGCGCGAGCTCGGCGACGCTCAACGCCCGACCCACTACCTGGCGATCCCGCCCAGCGTGTTCGGCACCGTCGTGACCGGCCTGGCGAAGTCGGGCGCGGCCGAGGGGGCGCGCCTCATCGTCGAGAAGCCGTTCGGCCGCGATCTGGCCTCGGCGCGTGCTCTCAACCAGACGCTGCACCAGGCCTTCGACGAGTCGGCCATCTTCCGCATCGATCACTATCTCGGCAAGGAGTCGGTGCAGAACCTGCTCCTGTTCCGGTTCGCCAACACGTTCCTCGAGCCGATCTGGAACCGGCACTACGTCGAGAGCGTGCAGATCACCATGGCCGAGAGCTTCGGCGTTCAGGGGCGCGGCAAGTTCTACGAGGAGGCGGGCGCGATCCGCGACGTCATCCAGAACCACCTCTTGCAGGTGATCGGCTTTCTGGCGATGGAGCCGCCGCTCGGCACCTACGCCGAGTCGATCCGCGACGAGCAGGTCAAGGTCTTTCGCGCCATCCGCCCGCTCAGCCCGGACGATCTCGTACGCGGCCAGTTCGAAGGCTATCGACAAGGAAGCGGGCGTCGCGCCGGACTCGGACGTCGAGACGTTCGCGGCGGTACGGCTCCACGTCGACTCCTGGCGCTGGGACGGCGTGCCGTTCTTCATTCGCGCCGGCAAGTGCATGCCGACCTCGACGACCGAGGTGATGGTCAGTCTCAAGCGACCACCGCTGCGCCGCCTCGGCGCCGCAGGAGACCAACCACCTTCGGTTTCGGCTCTCGCCCGAGGTGATCATCGCGCTCGGCGCCCGCATCAAGAAGTCGGGCGAGCACATGGTCTCGGAGCCGACCGAGCTCAAGATGGTGCACCAGACCGACGGCGACGAGATGGAGGCCTACGAGCGGCTCCTGGGCGACGCGATGGCGGGCGACGCCACGCTGTTCTCTCGCCAGGACGGCGTCGAGGCGGCCTGGTCGATCGTCGACCCGATCCTCGGCAACGCGACGCCCGTCCACGAGTACGAGAAGGGGACCTGGGGGCCGCCGGACGCCGTTCGACTGACCGCCGACGTCGGCGGCTGGCACGTGCCGGCATGAGCCGGCGAGAGACAGCCAAGCAAACGGGCAAGACGCCGGCGCCCGGCGCCGCGACCGAGCCGGGCGTGCTGGCCGCGGCCGCCAAGGCCGCCGAGCTGGTGACCGACGGCGCGCGCGTCGGGCTCGGCTCGGGGCGCGCCGCCTCGGCGTTCATCACGGCGCTCGCCGGCCGGGCGCGCCGCGGGCTCCACGTCTCGGGCGTACCGACCTCGGAGGCCTCGGAGCGGATGGCCCGCTCGCTGGGGATTCCGCTCATCGAGATCGACGAGGAGACGCTGCTCGATCTGACCGTCGACGGCGCCGACGAAGTGTCGCCCAACCTCGACCTGGTCAAGGGGCGCGGCGCCGCGTTCGTGCGGGAGCGCATCGTCGCCGCGTCGTCGCGGCGTCAGGTCATCCTGGTGACGCCCGAGAAGATGGTCCCGGTCCTCTGCGCCAACGATCCCTTCCCCGTCGAGGTGATCCCGATGGGCGCGGGTCTGGCCACCCGCCGGCTGAAGGCGCTGGGGCTCAAGCCGGTCCTCCGGCGGGATCCGAAGGCCGACGGCCCCTTCGTTTCGGTCAACGGCAACCTGATCTTCGACTGCGGTGTCTCGCGTCCGCTCGCCGAGCCCGGGCTGGCGCGCACGCTGGAGACCGCCGTCTGCCGCATCCCCGGCGTCGTCGACACGGGGCTCTTCCTCGGCACCGCGGAGCGCGTCCTGGTCGGCCATCCTGACGGGCACGTCGAGGTCTTCAAGCGATCGGACCTGCCGTGAGCGGCCCGAACAAAGTCGACAAGGTCGTCTTCCTGTTCGACGTCGACAACACGCTGCTCGACAACGATCGCGTCAGCGCCGACCTGCGCCGTTACCTCACGAAGGAGGTCGGTCCCTCGCGCGCGGAGCAGTACTTCGAGATCTTCGAGGTCCTGCGCACGGAGCTTGGTTACTCCGATTATCTCGGCGCCCTGCAACGCTACCGGATGATCCACCCGCGCGATCCGCACCTCCTGGCGGTCTCGTCGTTCCTCGTCAACTACCCGTTCGCGAACCGGCTGTTTCCCGGATCGCTCGACGCGCTCGAGCACGCGGCCAGCTTCGGCCAGACGGTGATCCTCTCCGACGGCGACGTCGTGTTCCAGCCGCGCAAGGTCGAGCGCGCCGGCCTGTTCGACGCCGTCGAGAAGCGGGTCCTCATCTACATCCACAAGGAGCACGAGCTGGACGACGTCGAGCGTCGTTACCCGGCCGACCACTACGTGCTCGTCGACGACAAGATCCGGATCCTGACCGCCGTGAAGAAGATCTGGGGCGAGCGGCTCACCACGGTCTTCCCGCGCCAGGGTCACTACGCGCTGGCAGCCAACGTGTCGACGTTTCCCACCCCCGACATCACGCTGGGCCGGATCGGCGAACTCTGCGACTACGATCTGCCGCGCCTGCTGGCGGCGGCGAAGAAGAAGCCATAGCGCCTATTCGCTAAGCCGCCCGGTGGGCCCGACGCGCGAGCCGCTGATCGCGCAGTCGTCGACGTAGATGGTGACCGTCTCGGGGGTCAGGTTCTCGCCGATGCTGCAGGCGTCCCACTCGGCCCAGGTGGTCGGGCTGGTGGGGCCGGCGATGTCGACCACCTGCTGGCCGTCGAGCCAGTAGGTCAGCCGGCCGGTGTCGTCGTTGGCGGGCCGGTAGAACGCCTCCAGCTGAAACCAGCGCTCGACGGGCACGACGGGATCGGTCACGTCGAGCGGGATGTTCGCCGACGTCGCATGGTCGTAGAGCAGCAGCGTCATCTCGCCGCTCGGCAGCGTCGCGAGATCCATGTCGTAGCGTTCATTTTCCGTCGTGGAATCGTCGGCGTTGGTCCGTTCACGGAACTTGAACAGCACCCAGAAGGTGCCCACCGACACGCTCCGGGGCAGGTAGTACCAGGCGCTGTAGTACGCCTCGCCGGGAAGGCTGCCCGCCCGCGCCAGCGCCGCGCTCTCCTGGGCGCCGTCGGGGCCCGCGGTGATGGTCAGCGCGGCGGAGTAGCCACCGGTGTGGGCGTTGACGCTCGACACGGCGATCATGTTGGGCGGCATCGGGTACGCCTCGGTCTTGCCGCCGGGGGCGGTGGTCCACTCGCTGAAATCGGCGGTCTCGAACCGCGCCGTCCAGAGCAGATCCGACCCCACGTCGATCCGTCCGCACCCGGCCGCGAGCGCCAGCACCGCGATCGTCGTCAGCGTCGTTCCACGCATCGTCGTCCCGCGCATCAAAGAAAGCCTAGCGAGGCGCCGGCCGTGGCGCCGATCCAAAGCAGGGGCGTGTGCCCGAGCGTCCCGGCGGGCAGCGCGAACACCGCCGGCGGATCGGGGACCAGCACCGCGGCCAGCGCCGCGAAGGGGCCAAAGCGCCCGCGGGTCGCGTGCAGGCCGACGGCGATGCGCAGGCCGATCTCCAGCGCGGTCTGCGACTGCGGGCTCGCGAGATCGAGCGCCCGCTCGGAGAGGAGCGCCACCGAGATCCCCAGCTCGCCGTAGCGCTCGACGCGCGGTCCGATCGACCGCGCGCGCACGCCGGCGTCGAGCGGAAGCCGCCACTGCCGCAGCCGCACACCGCCGATCGTGTCGTCCACCGGCAGCAACACCAGCACCCCGGCCTCTGGCCCCAGCCGCCGTCCGCCGCCTGCCCAGCGAACCTCCGCCCCGAGCTGCCCGGTTCGGTCGTCGGGGCCGATCCCCGCGAGCCCCGTGACGCCGAGATCGAGGCGGGTGAGCGGCGGCGCCGCTTCGATCGCCGGCCCGGGGGGAGGTGGCGGCGCGGGCAACGGCGGCGGCGTGGGCGGCGGCGGCATGACCAGCTCGGCCGGATCGATCGCCAGCGCGACGAACACCGCCGCGATGCGCGCCCGGTACGCGCAGTCGTGGCTCTCGTCGCGATACTCGCGCACCTGCCCAGCGGCGACGATCCGGTAGGGGACGCCCAGGTCGACGATCTCCACCGCAGGCCTCTTGCCGCGCGCGACGGCGCCGAGGCGCGCCTCGAGGCGCTCGCGCGGCACCAGCGTCAAGAGCTCGTCCCAGACCGCGTCGGGGCGCGGGCAGGTGCTGGGACCGCCGATCGCCGTCGCCGGCTCGTTCGGCGCGTTCGGCGCCGCCGGCTCGCTCGGTGCCGCCGGCGCGCCTGGCGCCGCTGGCACGCCGGGCGATGGTCCCCCGGCCGCGCGGGCCGGGGCGCGGCCGAACGCGCCGATCGCCGCAGCGGCGAGGACCGCGCCGCGAAGGACCCGTTCACGCACCAGGCCACGATATCCGAATCGAAACGACTTGGGCGAGACGCCGGCGGGGTCACTCGGTTAAAATCCCAAGCCTGCCCATGAAGGTTTTGGCACGAGACCGCCCTAGTCGAAATGGGCATGCCGCTCTCCGGTCACCGGGCTTCCCGCAGGACTTTCGCGCCTTCTACGACCTCTGGTTCGAGGACGTGGCGCGATGGATCCGCGCGCTGGGCGGCGCCGAGGCCGACCGCGACGACATCGTGCAGGAGGTCTTCCTGGTGGTCCGTCGCCGGATGGAGGACTTCGACGGCATCAATCCGGCCGGGTGGCTCTATCGGATCACCCGCCGGCAGGTGCGCGACTTCCGCCGCCGAAGCTGGGTCAAGCACATCTTCACCGGGCGGCACGTCGAGGATCCGGACACCCTCGTCAGCGGCGCCGGCGGTCCGGCCGCCGATCTCGAGCGCAAGGAACGGCAGCTCGTGCTGGCCACGATTCTCGGAAAGCTACGCGAGGAGCGGCGCACGGCCTTCGTGCTGTTCGAGATCGAAGGGCTCTCGGGCGAGGAGATCGCCCGTATCCAGAGCGTTCCGCTCAACACGGTCTGGACGCGCCTCTACCACGCGCGCAAGGAGTTCCTGGCGCTGGCCACCAGGTTCCGCGACGCGCATCTTGGAACACGGGTGAGCCGATGAGGCGCGAGGACGATCCCGCTCGGCTGGCGGACGATCCGGGGCTCGATCCCTGGATCGGCGATCTCCTGCGCTCGACCGAGCCCTACGCGGCGCCGCCGGGGCGCAAGCAGCGCGTCCTTCTCGGCTTCGGGCGACGGGCCGCACGCCGCACGCCGCGCCTGCTGCGTCCGGCGATCGTGCTGGGCATCCTCGTCGGGTGCGGCGCCTTCGCCAGCGCGGCTCTCGGTCCGTGGCGCGGGTGGATCGGACGTGCCTACGAGCGGCTGGTGGCGCCGACGCCGATCGCCGCGGCGTCGCGACCCCGGGTCCACGCGGCCGCGGCTCCGAGACTCGCGCTCGTCACGCCGCCCGCCCCGGTGGCCCTATCACCGGTGGCGCCGCCGCGCACGCCGATCGCGATCCGCGAGCCGGCCGCCGCGCCGCGCGTGCGCCACGTCGCGCCGTCCGCCGCGACCCCGCCGCAGGCGGAGACGGAGAGCCAGCTGGTGCTCGAGGCAATGCGCGCGTTGCGGCTGGAGAAGAATCCGGTCCGCGCCCGCGCGCTGCTCGCGAGGTACCTCGAGCGGAACCCGGGCGGCGCGCTGGCCGAGGAGGCGCTGGCGCTCTCGATCGAGGCCGCCGTCGCGCATCACGACGCCGACGCCGCCGTGCTCGGCGCCCGCTACCTGCGGCGGTACCCCTCGGGGCCGTTCCGGCCGCTGGCCCTCGACGCCCAGCGGTAGCCGCGTCGCGGCCAGTCGATCTCTCTCGACTTGCTCTACTTGATCGCGCGCAGCTCGACGTCGAACACCAGCGTGCCGGCGGGTGCGCCGGGCCGGGTCGGCTTGTCGCCGTAGGCCAGGTTGCCGGGGATCCAGAACCGGGCCTTGTCGCCGACCACCATGAGCTGCAGCCCTTCGGTCCATCCCTTGATCACGCCGTCGAGCGGAAACGTCGTCGGCTGGCCGCGCACCACCGAGCTGTCGAACAGTCGGCCCTCCGTCGTCCACCCGCTGTAGTGGACCTCGACGGTGCTGTCGGCGGACGGGTGCGCCTTCCCTTTGCCGTGCGCGAGGATCTTGTAGGCCAGTCCCGAGGCGGTCTTCTTGGCGTCTGCGGGCGGTGCCGCGACGTCCGGCGGCGTCGGGGGCGGCGGGATCACTTTCACGAAGTCGACGAGGTCGACGTCGAAGACCAGTGGGCCGGCGGGTGCACCCGCTCGCTCCGGCTTGTCGCCGTAGGCGAGATCGGCCGGGACCCAGAGGCGCCGCTTCTCGCCGCTGACCATCAGCTGCAGACCCTCGGTCCAGCCGGGTATCACCGTGTCGAGGGTGAACCGCGCCGGTTCGCCCGTCGGTACAGAGCTGTCGAACACCTTCCCGTTCGCTTTCCAACCCGTGTAGACGACGGTCACCCGATCGAAGGGGCCGGGATGTGTGCTGCCCTTGCCCTTGACGAGAACTTTGGACACCAGGCCGCTCGCGGTCTTCTTGGCGTCCGCCGGCGGCGCCGTGAGGTCCGTCGGCGCGGCGGGCGCCGACGGTGGCGGCGCCGACGGGAGCGGCTCGATCGGCTGGGCTTGGAGGCGTCGGCCGCCCACCAGGGACAAGGCGGCGACGCCGAGCGGAAGCAGCCAACGGAAGCGTCTCATGGCCGGGCGCATAGCATGGCGACGGCTGCCGCACCAACGTTCGCCGGGCCAAGCGGGTTCCGTGCGAGCATGCCCGGGCGCGTCACGCCCGGGACCGTTTTTCATGAAGTTCGACACCCCCGTCCGCCCTTACGCGAGCGACCCCCACCTTGCTTCCCGACCTGTCTTACGGAGGAAACATGAAGTCCGCCCGGCTGCTCCCCCTGATGTTGGTCCTGGCCCTGACCGCCTGCGCGACGCCCGAGTCCAGCGAGGATGACGGCGGCAGCGGCTCCGGCGGCGCCTCGAACGAAGGGGGAAGCAACGGAGCATCGGGCGGATCGACCGGGTCGGGTGGGTCGAGCTCGGGCGGATCGATCGGGTCCGGCGGGTCGCCCGGGAGCGGTGGCGCGACCGGAGGCACGGTTGGCAGCGGCGGCGCGACGGGAACCGGCGGCCGCGGTGGGTCGACCGGCTCGGGCGGCGTCATTGGCAGCGGCGGCGTGACGGGCTCGGGCGGCGCTGTAGCCACTGGCGGCGTGACCGGCAGCGGCGGCGCGACGGCGACTGGCGGGGTCACCGGCTCGGGCGGCGCGACCGGCAGCGGCGGCACGACCGGCACCGGCGGCGCCAAGGGTGGCGCGACGGGCACTGGCGGCGCTGTTGCCACCGGCGGCGTGACCGGCACCGGCGGCGCCAAAGGTGGAACGACCGGTACGGGCGGCGCGGCCGGCGGCGCCCCCGGGACGGGGGGCGCGACGGGCGGCGCGACGGGGACGGGCGGCGCCACGAGCAACGCCGTCTGCAAGTTCGCGAGCGGGCTCAACGTCGCCTGGGTGAACTTCGCCAACGACATCCCCAATCCGAACATGACCACCTTCAACACGATCTTCACCAACAGCGCCGCAGTCGGTGGGCGCGTGATCCGCTGGTGGTTCCACACCAACGGCACGGTGACGCCCGGGTATGACTCGAGCGGGATGGCCAAGCCGCTCACCGCGGCGGCGATCAGCGATCTCACCAAGCTGGTCAACGCGGCGCACACGGCGGGCGTGGCGCTGAACATCAGCCTCTGGTCGTTCGACATGTTGCAGGGTGGGGAGAACATCACCACCGCGCTGCGGACCAACAACCAGAACCTGCTGACCGTCGACGCCAACAGGACGGCCTACGTGAACAACGTCCTCATCCCAGTGGTCACCGCGCTCAAGGGGAACCCGGGCGTCTACTCGTACGAGATCTTCAACGAGCCCGAAGGGATGACCACGCAGCACGGCTGGACCAAGGCCAACGGCGGGACCGAGGTCGATCAGATGTACATCCAGAAGACCGTCAACGTGCTCGCCGCGGCGATCCACACCACCGATCCCAACGCGCGCGTGACGAGCGGCGCGCAGACCTTCGGCACCTGCTCGAACGCCACCGGGGGGACCAACCTCTACTCCAACAGCGCCCTCACGGCCGCCGGCGGAAAGGCCAACGGGACGCTCGACTTTTACGAGGTCCACTACTACACGTCGAACGGGTCGGGCGTCTCCTGCTTCACCCACCCGGCGTCGAACTGGAAGCTCGACAAGAACGTGGTGATGGGCGAGTTCTACGCCATCACCACCGACGGCGTGAACGGCGCGGACACGTACACTTCGCTGTACAACAACGGTTACAACGGCGCCTGGTCCTGGAACTACGAGACCAACGACAACAGCAGCACGATGACCGATTGGCCGACGATGAAGACGCCGATGCAGAACCTCTACACCGCCCAGAAGGCGACGCTCGACGCCTGCCCCTGACGGCCTGCCCTGACCGCCGGCCCCTGACCGCGTAGACTCGCCGCGTGCAGCGTACGACGCGTCTCAAGCTCCTGCTGGTGGTGGGCGCCGTTGCCGCGGTGGCGGTCCTGGTCGTCAAAGGCACCGGCCGCGGCGCGCGCGACGCGGAACCGTCGCCCGAGATGCAGCCGGTCCCGGCGGCCGCGCCCGCCGTCGCCGCCGCACCGGCGCCAGCCCCGGTCGCGCCGGCCCCCGCACCACGTCCGCCCGGCCCCGACCAGTCGCCCTCGACGACCGCGCCGCCACCGCCGCCGGGCTCGGAGGCGGCCAAGCCGCTCAACGAGTCGGTGCTGATGGCGCGCCTGCGGGTGCCGCCGGCAGCGACTATCCGCTCGCCGTCGAGCTGGCGCGCGCCGGCAACCGCCGCTTCCCCGACAGCGCCGATGCCCCCGAGCGGGCGTCGATCCTGATCCACGCGCTGGCCGCGCAGGGGATGGCCAAGGAGGCGCGCGGCGAGGCGGAGTACGCGGTCAACCACTACCCCGACTCGCAATGGGTCCAGGAGATAGAGGGGTTCACCGGCGCTCACCGCCACCGAAACCTGATCTTGACCGACGGGGGACAGATTCAGGCGCAGTGATCGCCTGAGCGTCGAAGGGTGGAGTAAAGTGCCGGTGTGTCCGAACGCCGCACGAAGATCATCGCCACCGTCGGTCCCGCGCAGGATCCGCCGGGCGCGCTCGAGCGCCTGCTCGACACGGGCGTCGATGTCCTGAGGGTGAATCTGTCGCACGCGTCGCCGCGCGCGCAAGCGGAACGGGTTCGGCGGGCGCGCGCCCACCGCCCCGACGTCGCCGTGCTGGTCGACCTGGCGGGTCCCAAGCTGCGGCTCGGCGAGCTGCCGGCCGAGCAGGTGGTGAGCGCGGGGGAGATGCTGACGCTGGGAACGGGCGGCGTGCCGGTCGGCGATCCGTCGCTCTACGATCGCGTGCGCCCCGGCGATCCGATCTTCATCGCCGACGGGACGATCGATCTCGAGGCGCGCGAGATCGCCGCCGATCGGGTCGTTTGTCAGGTGCGCGTCGGCGGGACGCTCCGCTCGCGCAAGGGAATCAACCTGCCGCGCGACACCTCGTCGCTGCCGGCGCTGACCGACAAGGACCGCGCCGATCTGGCCGACGTCGGCATCCTGGCCCCCGACTTCGTCGCCATCTCCTACGTGCGCCACGAGCGGGACCTCGCCGAGGCGCGCGGGCTGACCAAGCTGCCGCTGGTGGCGAAGATCGAGAAGCAGCAGGCGCTGGAGCGGCTGGATGCGATCGTCGGCGCCGCCGACGCCATCATGGTGGCGCGCGGCGATCTGGGGGTGGAGATCCCGATCGAGCGCGTGCCGGCCATGCAGAAGCGGATCATCCGCGCCTGCAACCGGGCCGGGCGGCCGGTCATCACGGCGACGCAGATGCTGATGTCGATGGTCTCGAGCCCGCTGCCGACGCGCGCCGAGGTGACCGACGTGGCGAACGCGGTGCTCGACGGGACCGACGCGGTGATGCTCTCCGAGGAGACCGCCGTCGGCCACGATCCGGCCGGCGCCGTGCAGATGATGATCCGCCTCCTCTGCGAGACCGAGCCGCTCTTGCCGGCGCACGACGGGCCGGCCCGCTCGGAGATGACCAACGCGCTGGCCCACGCCGCCGCCGATCTGGCGGACGATCTCGACGCCGCCGCCATCATCGTCCCCACCCGCACCGGCGTCAGCGCCGAGCGGCTGGCCGCCTTCCGCCCGCGCCGGCCGGTCCTGGCCTACTGCCGCGTGCCGGAGACGACGCGCCGGCTGCACCTCGCGTGGGGCGTGCGCGCGATCGATTTGAACGTGCCGGCGGGGAACGATCCGCTGCACGCCACGCTGGAGGCGGCGCGCCGCGATCTGCCGGCGGGCGCGCGCGCCGTTCTGCTGGACATCGCGCCGGCCGGCGCCGTCGGCGTTCCGTCGCTGGTCAACGCGATCACGTTCTGAACGGACGGGCGGCTCGAGGCCGCGGTCAGTACCAGAGGTGGAACGTGCCGCTCACGTGGAGCATCGCGAGCATGTAGAGCACGCCGTTCCAGTAGTCGTGCTTCGGGACCGCCGTCGACCAGAGCTTGTCGACGAAGGGCTTTCCCGTCGACGTCGGCAGGCCGAAGCCCAGCAGGGCGTCGCACGACTGCTGGGCCACGCCGCTCGAATGGCTGCTCTCGTACGAGCCGTACTTGGGCGCGTAGGTGTCGGTCTGCCAGGAGTCCGCGTCGAAGAAGTTGTGGTCCATCATGATGTTCGCGACGCAGCGGATCGTGTCGGCGCCGGCGCCGCCGGACGATCCGTTGGTGAAGGCGGATTGATCGGGAATGACGCCGTTCGAGTTGATGGCGTTGTGGAACCAGGTGCGCCCCGCGCTCACGGCGCTGTTCCAGAACGCGGCGTTGGCGGTGTCGAAGCAGGCCCACGTTTGATAGAAGGCCGGCAGGATGTAGGACCCGTCGGTGTTTCCCGCGCCCGCGTAGAACTCGACGATGTGGTAGGTGGTGTTGAAGTCCTGCGTCCGGATCAGGTTGAGCACCCACTGAGCCTCGGTGGCGTAGTTGTACTTGCCGGAGGTGTCGCCCCAGCGCGTGTGGGCGAACACCAGGGCCGCCGCGAAGTACTCGTCGCCGTCCGGCGCGCCGCCGGTGGCCAGCTTCGAACCCGACGTCGACACGTGCCAGGCGATCTGGCCGGTCCCCTGGGCCATGTGATTCTTGACGAAGGTCCAGAGACGATCGAACTCCGTCTGATGGTCGAGCTGGAGCGCGATTATCATGCCGTACGACATGCCCTCGGTGCGGACGTCGTTGTTGTAGGTGTCCTCGACGTACGACTCGTCCGAGCCGGGCCCGTTGTAGTAGATGCTGCTCGAGCTTCCGGCGGTGAACATCGAGGTCCAGGCGGCGGCGACCTTGGTGTCGCTGTCCGCCTGCGTGTGCCCGGAGACGGTCACGAAGAGGTTGGTGTACGTCGCCGGCGGCGTGCACCCGGCCCCGGGGGAACCGCTCGAGCCGCCGGGTGCGCTGCCGTCGGACCCACCGCCCGCGCCGGCGGTCGCGCCGCCGCCGGCGCCGCCGGCCCGACTTCCCGCCGCGCCGCCGGTGCCGTTGCCGCCGCCCTTGCCCGCAGCGCCGCCGCCGGCCTGACCCGCGGTCCCGGCTGAGCCGGTCACGCCGCCGGTCGAAGCGTTGCCGCCGGTGCCGCCGCTCGCGCTCCCGCCAGATCCGGTCACGCCGCCCGTCGCGGGCGTCGCGCCGCCTGTCCCGGTCGAGCCGCCGGCGGCGCCGCCTTCGCCGGTCGAGCCACCGCTTCCAGGTGTCGAGCCACCGCTGCCGGTCGAAGTTCCTCCGCTGCCGCCGTCACCGCCGGCAGATCCGGAGCTACCGCAGCCCGCCAGAGCTATCGCGGTGAGGCAGAACGTCAGGACGCAACTCGACCTCAGGGACCGACGAGGGGGGCACATCGTGATCGGAATTCCCGCGCTTCTGAATACAGATCATTTCAGTCGGGATTTCTCCGGGCGCCGGTGGCAAACAGAAAGATGAAAGAAAAGAGACGAAGAAAAAAAGACGGAAAGAAAGACGGAAAGACGGAAAAGTCGCGAGTCGCCGGGGAGCTTCGGGCTGCCCCAAAGCACTCTTTTGCGATAGAGTGATCGAGGCGTCAGCGCTTCGTCGAGCACCTGGGAGCAGTCCCAAGGTCCAGCCGCCGCCGGCGGCGAGCGCGTGCCCAGGTCACACCCCCGAAAGGTCGCATGCGTAGAAACAACAGTCACTTCCTGTCGCCCGTACTCGCTCCGTTGCTGGCGATCCTCTCTTCTTCGGCCTGCGGGACCAGCAGCACGTCGAGTGCCGGCATGGGCGGAACGGGCGGCGCGGCGAGCGCGACCGGCGGCAATGGCGCCACCGGCGGGACGAGCAGCGGCGGCGCCACCGGCGGGACGAGCAGCGGCGGCGCCACCGGCGGGACGAGCAGCGGCGGCGCCACCGGCGGGACGAGCAGCGGCGGCTCCACCGGCGCCGGAGGGTCGACCGCAACCGGCGGCACCACCGGCGCCGCGGGCACGCTCGGCACGCCCAACGTCACGATCGACACCGGCACGCAGTACCAGACCATCGACGGCTTCGGGTTCTTCGGTGCGATGGACGACTGGTGGAACTCGAACCTCTACTCCGACGCCTGGGGAAAACAGGTCATCAACGACCTCGGGATCACCATCTGGCGCAACGAGTACTACTCGGAAGAGGCGAACCAGGACGCGAACTGGGCCAAGCAGAAGCCGGTCGTCCAGGGGCTCAAGGCGGTCGCCGACGCCGCCGGCGTTCCGCTCAAATTCGTCTTCACGGTCTGGTCTCCCCCCTCGAGCATGAAGTGCACGGTCGACAGCGTGCAGGCGGGGACCAAGCCCTGCACGGCGAACCCCGGCGGCCTCAAGAACGGCGGCACGCTCGATCCCTCGAAGTACGCAGCCTACGCGCAGTGGCTGGAGGCGGGCGTGAAGAACTACGCCGACGTCGGGATCAACCTCTACGCGCTCTCGCCCCAGAACGAGCCGATGTTCGTCGAGACCTACAACTCGTGTGTCTACGACGTCGACGCCACGAAGCTCAACGCGTACGCCAAGATGATCGATGCTGTCGTTCCGGCGGTGCGCAAGGTCGACCCGAACGTGAAGATCTTCGGCACCGAGAACATGCTGGAGCTCGAGGGACAGGCCTACTTCTACTCGGCGTACATGGACAGCGCGGGCTGGGGGAACCTCGACGCCCTCGCGTACCACGGCTACCAGGACGGCGTGGCGCCGACCGCCGGCTCGCAGCTCGCGACCTACTGGAACTACGTGCGCACGAGCTGGGACGCGCCGCACAGCAAGCCGGCCTGGATGAGCGAGACCTCCGGCTACACCGACAACTGGTCGGACGCCAACGGCGCGCGCGATCTGGCGTTCGCCATCTACGCCGCGCTCAACTACGGGCAGGCTTCGGCGTGGATCTGGTGGCAGGGGAGCGAGATGGGCAATCCGCCCAGCCAGTACACGCTGATGCAAGGCACGCAGGTCCTCGGCAAGCGCTACTACGTCTCGAAGAACTTTTACCGCTACATTCGCCCGGGCGCGAAGGCGGTCAAGGTCACCACCACCGATTCCAGCCTGTTCGTCGTGGCGTTCACCAACCCGGGCTCGGGCGCGTTCACCATCGTCGCCATCAATACGGCGACAAGTGACAAGACGCTGACCATCGGCGGCGCCGGCGTCCCGCAGACGTTCGACGCCTACCGGACGTCGGCCAGCGAGAACTGCGTCTCCGCCGGCAACATGGCCAACGGCGCGATTACGTTGAAGGCCGACAGCGTGACCACGCTGGTCAACGGCAGTACGCAGTAGGGCATCACTTCCAGTCCTTCGGGCGGTCAGCCTTTTGATGGGGCGCCCGACTGGCGCTCGTCGGTCGGCGACGCAATATTCGTCGTCGACAACGGCTGCCAGAGGGGAGGGGACGATGCGTTCTAGCTTCAAGGAACCATGCGGCGTCCTCTGGCTCGCGTTGCTTGCCGGCAGCTGCGTCCCCGTCCCCGTCGGCGTCGGCGTCACCGTGCCGATCGCGCCGGCGCCGGCGCCGGTCGTCGTCACGGGGCCGGGCTTCGAGATGAACGCGAACCGCCCGGGTGCCGACTACCGCGGCTTCGACATCGCGCCACACCCGGAGATCTGTCGCAACGCCTGTCTCGGCGAGGCGCCCTGCGCCGCGTTCACCTACGTCGCGCCCGGCGTTCAGGGACCGGCGGCGCGCTGCTGGCTCAAGAGCGCCGTCCCGCCCCTGGTTCCGGACGCCTGCTGCGTCTCGGGCTTCAAGCCGGCCGCCCCGCCACCGCGCCGCCGCCGCCGCCACCCCCACCGCCGCATCCGGCCTATCGGAAGTTCGAGGGCGGGTTCACGCGCCCGGGCGCCGACTACCGAACCTTCGATCTCCCGGCGGCAAACCCGGAGATGTGCCGCGAGATCTGCTACCGCGAGCCACGCTGCGCGGCCTTCACCTACGTCCACCCGCACGTCGTGGGCCCCTGGGCCCGCTGCTCGCTCAAGAGCGCGGCGCCCCCGGCCATGCCGAACGGTTGCTGCATCTCGGGCGTCAAGTGAAGTAACGTCGGCGCCGTGTCTGGCGCCAGACAGATGAAGCGGGTCCGCGAACCGGGCGCGGACTACGAGATCCGGATCGTCGGCGATCGCCGCGCGCCGCTGAGCGACTTCTACCACGCGCTCCTGGAACGCCCCTGGTGGGTGACGATCGCCGCCATCAGCGGGACGTTCCTGACGGCCAACGCGTTCTTCGCCGTGGCCTACCTGATCGTCGGCGGGGTCGCGCACGCCGCGCCGGCGTCGTTCCGCGACGCCTTCTTCTTCAGCGTGCAGACGATGGGGACGGTCGGCTACGGCGCGCTGTTCCCCGAGTCGACCGCCGCCAACCTGGTCGTGACCGCCGAGGCGATCACGGGGCTGACGCTGACGGCGCTGGCGACCGGGCTGGTGTTCGCCAAGTTCTCGCGCTCGACGGCGCGTCTCATCTTCACCGAGAGGGCCGCCATCTCCCCGCAGGACGGCGTCCCCACCCTCACGTTCCGCCTCGGCAACGAGCGGGGCAACCAGATCGTCGACGCGCAGATCAAGGTCGTGCTCATCCGGACCGAGACGACCAGCGAGGGGCGGACCTTCTACCGCATGCTCGATCTGGCGCTGACCCGGCAGCGGGCGCTGTCGCTGTCGCGGTCGTGGAACGTGGTCCACGTCATCGACGCCGGCAGCCCGCTCTACGGTGAGACGCCGGCCTCGCTGGCGGCCAAGGAGGTCGAGCTGCAGGTGCAGGTGATCGGGCTCGACGACGCGACGATGCAGATGGTGCACGGCGGGCACCGCTACTTCGCCCGCAACATCCTGTGGGGGCATCGCCTGGCCGACGTCCTGAGCGAAACCCCCGATGGTCACCTGCTGCTCGACCTGCGAAAGTTCCAGGACGTCGAGCCGACCGAGGCGACGGCCGACTTCCCTTATCCGCTAGATGTTCGAACGCGATCCTCTTCGACAACGACGGCGTCCTCGTCGACACCGAGGCGCTCTACTTCCGCGCCAACCGCGAGGCGCTGGCCAGCGTGGGCGTCGAGCTCGACGAGGCGACGTACATCGAGCTCTTCCTGCGCGAGGGGCTCGGGCGCCTGGCACCTGGCCGAGGCGCGCGGCATCGACGCCGGACGGGGATCGCCGAGCTGCGCGCGGCGCGCGATCGCCGCTACTTCCAGCTGGTCGACGAGTCCGAGATCGTCATCCCGGGCGTCTCCGATCTGTTGCCGAGGCTGGCGGCGCGCTTCCGGATGGCGATCGTCACCAGCTCGGAGCCGGGTCCGTTCGCGCGCACGCACGCGCGCACCGGCCTTCTGCCGCACTTCGAGCTGGTGCTCACGCGCGTCGACTACACCAACGCCAAGCCCGATCCGGAGCCGTACCTCTGCGCGGTCTCGCGCCTCGGCGTTCCGCCCGCGCGCTGCCTGGTGATCGAGGATTCGGAGCGCGGGCTGCGCGCGGCCAAGGCGGCGGGTCTGGCCTGCTGGGTGGTCCCCTCGGGGCTCACCGCCTCGGGCAACTTCGCCGCCGCCGACGCCGTGCTCCCCGATCTGACGGCGGCAGCGACCCGCCTGCTCGCCGGCGCGCTCTAGCTGCCTACCTAGCTCTGCGGCTCGTCGCTGGTCCGGCCGCCCGCGAAGGCGCGCGCCGTAGATGGCGATGACCGATCGCGTCCTGGGCCGGCGTCGCGCGCGGGTGCGGCATCGGTCGCGCCATCGTTGCCGGCATCGGTTGCGCCGCCGGTGCCGCCGGCGCCGCTGGTGCCGCCGGTTCCGAAGGTGCCGCCCGTTCCGGGCGGTCCGAGAAATGCCGTACGCCGGGACGGGCACGACGTGTGCGTCCTGTCGTGGCCACCGGCCGATCCGATGCGGCGTCGGCCGCGTCTTGCCGCCGAGATGGCGTCGTTGGCTGCTGCAGGCAGCGGCGCCCATCAGCGTGGCGCCGGCGGCCATCAGCGCCGCGCGCGACGAGGCGGCGGGGCGGCGGCGCCGGTCGCGGCTGGCCGCGGAACGACTCGGCGAGCACGGCGGCGCAGAACGGGCAGGCGGTCTCGGCGACGTCGACGTGGCGGTTGCACGCGGGGCAGGGTGCGAGATGGCTCATGGCGTGATCTCCTCGACGATGATTTCGAACTTCCCGTGATCGAACGGCGCGCCCGGCGGGGCTTCGACCCGCACCAGGCGCTCGCGCTTTCCCTGCTTGCGCATCTCCAGCGCGCGGTGGTGGCAGAGCGGGTTGTTGCCCGGCTTGCCGAACAGGCTGAAGCCGGTCCAGGTGCAGCCGGCGCGGCAGACGTCGGCGTAGTAGCAGGTGCGGCAGTAGCCCCAGAGATCGTCGACCGTGCGGTCGCGCATGTAGCGCAGCGGCGCCGAGCGCTCCCAGATGTCTTGCAAGCTGGCGTCGCGGATGTTGCCGCCGGTCCAGGGGACGGTGTGCAGCGACGGGCACCCCTTGATGGCGCCGTTGGCCTCGATGCCGAGCGTGGTGCAGCCGGCCCCGCAGGAGGACATGTGGCCGCGCGCGATGCCGCCGCGCAGGATCGACTCGTACGGGCCGAAGTAGCCGATGTTGTTTCCCGGCCAGAGCGCCACGCCCGCCTCGTCGCAGCGCCGCTTCAGCGTGGCCAGCAGCGGGAGCAGCTCGAGCATCTCCTCCGGCTGCAGCAGGAGGTCGGGCTCGTCGGCCGCGCGCCCCATCGCCACCGTCAGCTGGATCTGCCAGGCCCGCGCGCCGAGCGCGATGATCGTCTCCAGCACGTCGGGGAGCTCGCGCATCGACAGCCGGTTGATCTGCGTGTTGACCGAGAGACCCATCCCGGCCGCCCGGAGGTGACCCGTCGCGGCCAGCGCCGACGCGGTAGGCGCCGGTCACGCCGCGCAGGCGATCGTGCGTCGCCTCGTTGCCGTCGATCGAGACGCTGGCTGACTGCAGGCCGGCCGCCGCGGCGGCGCGCGCCAGCTCGGCGGTCAGGCCGCGCCCGCCGGTGGTCATCGAGCACTGCATGCCGGCGTCGCGGACGGCGCGCACGATGGTGAGCCAGTCGTCGCGCAGGTAGGCCTCGCCGCCGATGACCGTCACCTCCAGCACGCCGAGCGCCGCCATCTGCGCCACCAGATCGAGGCATGCCGCGGTGTCGAGCTCGTCCGGGCGCGCCCGGCCGGCGCGCGAGCCGCAGTGCCCGCAGGCGAGGTCGCACCGGAGCGTGAGCTCCCAGACCGCGTAGATGGGTCGCCAGCGCCGGTCGACGTCGCGCGCGGCGTCCGCCAGCGGGAGGTGGCGGAGCGCCGGGCCGGGGCGGGGCGCAATCGGCAGCGAGCGGGTGGGGCGCCCTTCGATCATCGCGTCTGCTTGGCAGCAATCATCGCGCCAACCCCGACAGCCTCGGAAGCTCGCGAATCTTCGGGCGAAGGTGCCTCGTTCGTTCGGCGCGTCCTCAGAAATCTGAGTGATCCAGTTGGCACTCCGCGGCAGTTGCGATAATCGTAACCGGACGGTCGCATGCGCGGCACGGGGAGATGGGTATCGTCCGCGCCCCATGACGACAAGCGCCGCCGCCGTCGAGCAACCCGCTCCGTCCACCCACTCCGTCCACGCCAAGATGGCCGCCGGTCCCGGCCGCATCGGAATGGCGGTCTTCGCCATCGCGCTGGTGGTCGGGCCTCGGCTACGCCGGCTCGCAGCTCCTGACCGATCTGGCGGACGTGCACCCGACCTCGGCGCTGCCGTTCATCCTGCTCGGCATCGCGCTGCTGGTCGCGCTGGGCTTCGAGTTCGTCAACGGCTTCCACGACACGGCGAACGCGGTCGCGACGGTCATCTACACGCACTCGCTCGAGCCCGCAGATCGCGGTCGTCTGGTCGGGGATGTGGAACTTCATCGGCGTCCTCGTGTCGACGGGCGGCGTCGCCTTCGGCATCATCTCGCTGCTCCCGGTCGAGCTCATCTTGCAGGTCGGCGGCGGCGCCGGCTTCGCCATGGTGTTCGCGCTCCTGACGGCGGCGATCATCTGGAACCTCGGCACCTGGTACTTCGGGCTGCCGTCGTCGAGCTCGCACACGCTCATCGGCTCGGTCATCGGCGTGGGCCTCGCCAACCAGCTCATGCGGGCGCAGCACCGCGACGAGCGGCGTCGACTGGCACCAGGCCTCGAACATCGGCAAGTCGCTGCTCGATCTCGCCGCTGGTCGGGTTCGCCGTCGCCGGCCTCCTGCTCATCACGATGCGCGCGGTGATCAAGAAGCAAGGACCTCTACGAGGCGCCCGTGGGCGAGGCGCCGCCGCCGTTCTGGATCCGCTGCCTGCTGCTCCTCACCTGCACGGGCGTCAGCTTCGCGCACGGCTCGAACGACGGTCAGAAGGGGATGGGCCTCATCATGCTGATCCTCATCGGCACCGTCCCGACGGCCTACGCGCTGAACCACGCCGTGTCGGCCAAGGAATCGCAGGACTTCATCGCCGTCTCGGCGATGGCCGCCGAGCACGCTCGGCCACTACGCCGACCCCGGCGTGGCCGTCGCCGGCGACGGACGCGACGAGGTGACCGCCTACGTGCGCAGCCGCAAGCTCGAGCCGACGACCATCCCCGCGCTGCGCAAGCTGGTCGGCGCCGTCGGCCACGACATGTCCGATCTACAAGGAGCTGCGCAACGTCCCGGCCGCGCAGACGCGCAACTTCCGCAACGACATGTACCTCATCAGCGAGGCGCTGCGCCTGATGGACAAGGCGCAAGCTGCCCGACCATCGCGCCGGCCGACGCCGACGTGATCAAGAACTACAAGCAAGCACATCGACAAGGCGACCAAGTTCATCCCCACCTGGGTCAAGGTGGCGGTCGCCATCGCGCTCGGTCTCGGCACGATGATCGGGTGGAAGCGGATCGTCGTCACCGTCGGCGAGAAGATCGGCAAGGACCACCTCACCTACGCGCAGGGCGCCGCCGCCGAGCTGACCGCGATGGCCACCATCGGCGCCGCCGACGCCTTCGGCCTGCCGGTCAGCACGACGCACGTCCTGTCGTCGGGCGTCGCCGGCACGATGGCGGCCAACAAGACCGGCCTCCAGTGGGGGACCGTGCGCAACCTGCTCATGGCCTGGGTGCTGACCCTGCCCGTCTCGATCCTGCTGTCGGGCTCGCTGTTCTGGGCCTTCTGCCGGATGAGCGGCAACTAGGGCGCGGTCGCGGTATTCTGGGCGGCAGCCGTGGCTGTCGCCCGACCCGAACGGCCGGCCGGGGTTCCCGAGGGAGGCCTCTGGAACCCCGAAGCCGGCAGCTGGGAGGTTTCCCAGCGGACTGCGCAAGGCGCGCGCGAAGGGGAGTGTCTGTTCTACCGGCGCGACGGCAGCCTGCAGTCGCGCTTCCAGTTCGTCGGCGGCGTTCAGGAGGGGCCGTTCGCCATCGTTTCACCCGGACGGGCGGCTCGCGCGGGAGGGGAAATTCGTCGCCGGTCGGATCGAGGGGATCGTCTCGGCGTACGTCGGCGCCGGTGCCGGTGCCGAGCCGTTGCGTGCCTGCTGCGTTCCGGATGCGGCCGTACGGCTCGATCAGCGATTCGAGGCCGGGGCGATGGTGCAGGAGATCTTCTACGATTCGGGCGGACAGCCCATCCTCTCCGACGGCCGCCCCTGTCCGCCGCGCCCGGCGGGCGTCCCCGAGGACGCGGACTATGACGAGAACGGACCGCGCTGGTCGCGCTGGCGCCCGGATTCGCAACGATTCTGGAGTTCGACCGGTGCGCTCCAGTCGGAGAGCGAGTTCGACGGGGCCCGGCGCCTGACGCGCACGTTCGACGCTCGACGGACGGCTCGCGGAGTCGTGCGAGGTTTCGCAGGACGGCAGGCGCCACGGCGCGTTTCTGCGCAGGTTCGCGGCGGACGCCCCGAGCCCGTACGCCGATCCCGACATCCGCGAGGAGCGCGGTGCGTTCGATCGCGGGCAGGCGGTCGGGACCTGGACCCTCGCTGCCGGCGACGGGACCGCCCGGCGCATCGTGGAGCGCGGCGTGGCGTTCACGGTGGGAAGTGAACGGACGTCGCCGGTGTTCGCGGCAGCTCCCGACAAGTCCGCCGAGGACTGGCGGGCGCTTGGTGATGTCCTCCGCCGCGAGGGGCGCGTGCGCGAGGGGCTGTGCGCGACCGCGCGCG
Organism: uncultured Pseudomonadota bacterium; assembly: GCA_963725905.1. Lineage (GTDB taxonomy): Bacteria > Myxococcota_A > Polyangia > Fen-1088 > Fen-1088 > JADGRB01. The sequence goes on from CAVSAG010000002.1 coordinate 338,031, forward strand.
CGGCGGCCCGGGATGGCGATCGCGCCGCGCTCGCGCGGACGCTGGCCGCGGCGATCGCCGCGCTGACGCCGCCGCTGGCGCTCGAGCGGGGAGAGGCGCTGGTGAAGTCGGTCGAGGTGGACGTGGCGGCCATCCTCGACGGCCTCGTCTGCGGCGCCGACCCGGCATGGGCGCTGCGGGCGCTCGCGGGGGTGTTGCCGGGGGCGCATCCGGCGGCGGCGGACTTCGTCGCGGCGTCGTTGCTCCTGGCACCGGAGCGGCGGCTGACCTACCTGACGCGGGCGCTGGTCCGCTTCCAGCACGGCGACGAGGCCGGTGCCCGCGCCGACGTCGAGATCGTCGCCGCCGAAGCGCCCGAGGCCGCCGCGTCGCTCGCTGCCTACATGAATCTGGGGCTGCGGGGGTACACGTTTTGGCCGGCGGGCGAGCCGCTGGCGCCGGACCCGCTTCTGGCCGACGTCGGCGCGGGTCTCGTGCGCGATCTCGCCGAGGTGCGGAGCACAATCGCGGTCTACGCCACCCGGCTCGAGCGCCTGCGCGCGGCCGTGCAGGCCTTGGTCGGGCCCGACGCGGCGCCGGCCTGGTTGCCGCCTGACCTGTCGGCGCTGCTCCCCGACGGCCCGGTCGACCTGCGGCACCTGCGGCTCGCCGTCGAGGCCGCCGCGGACGAGGGCGGCGCCGACGAGGAGGGCGCGGACGAGGCCGACCCGGACGAGGATGGCGCCGGGGAGGCACCCGGCGAGGTCGAGATCGACGAGGGGATTGGGACCGCGGGACTCGGCGTTCCCGCGCTGCTCGGCGAGGCGCAGGCTGACTGGGGAGCGCTCTCTTGGCTCTGCTGGTCAGTTGGGCTCGACCGGGTTGCGCTCCCCGAGGCGCTCGCAGAGCCGCCGCTCTTCGCCGTGGCGATGAAGACGATCGTCACCCGCTGCTGGCGCGCGCAGGATCAGATGAGCACGGGCGGTCTGCTGGCCCGCAGCAACGGTGTCCCCGGCTTCGCCTGGCAGGGGCTCGACATCGACGCGCTGCCCCCGCAGCTGGCGCAGGCTGCCGCCGAGGAGTACATCCGCGCGCGTTCGGCGTTCCTATGGCTGGCGAGCCCGGACGTCGCGTCTCCATTCCAGCTCGACCTGCGCGCCAGCTAGCGCGCAGGTCCCTACGGGATCTGAGGGACGGGACCGGGCCCGAACCGATCGCTCATCTCGGCGAGGAGCTTGCGGAGAGCGGCGCCGTCGATCGGTTTGACGAGGTGGCGATCGAACCCCGCCGCGTTCGAGCGGCGCAGGTCGTCGTCTCGCCCATAGCCGGTGACCGCCACCAGCGCCGCCCGATCGTGTCCGGCTGCCCGCAGCCGCGAGGCGACGGTATAGCCGTCCATCCCCGGCAATCCGATGTCGAGCAGCACCAGCTGGGGTGGCAGCGCGGCGGCCGCCGCCAGTGCGCCCGGGCCGTCGTGGGCCAGCGTGACCCGGTGGCCCGACAACGCCAGGACCTGCTCGAGAGCACGCGCGGCGTCGACGTTGTCGTCGACCACCAGAACACGCAGCGGCGCCGGCCTGGCGTCACCGCTCGCCACCGGCACCGCGAGCGCGGCCAGCGGTGCCGTCGCGAGCGGCAACCGGATGACGAACTCGCTGCCGCGTCCCGGGCCCTCGCTGAGCGCCTCCACCAATCCACCGTGCATCTTGACCAGCGTCCGCACCATGGTGAGGCCGATGCCGAGCCCCCCCTGCGCGCGGTCGACCGTTCGGGTTTCCTGGGCGAAGAGGTCGAAGGCGCGCGCGAGAAGCTCGGGGCCCATGCCGGTTCCGTCGTCGCGCACCGACACGACCGCCTCGCCGCGCTCGACCCGCGAGGTCAGCGTGATGTGGCCGCCGGCATCGGTGTACTTGGCGGCGTTGTTGATCAGATTGGCGAAGACCTGGACGATGCGTGTGCAGTCGGCGTCGACCGGCAAGGGCGCGTTCGCCTGCACGATCGTCAGGGCGTGGCCCTTGTCGACGATCATCGGACGGCTCACCTCGACCGCCTGGGACAGCAGCGTCGCCAGCTCGGCCCGCTCGCGCCGCAGCTGGATCTTCCCCTGGCTGACGCGCGCGACGTCGAGCAGATCGTCGAGCAGTCGCTTCATGTGCAGGACCTGGCGGGTGATGACCGCCTGGTAGGTCGCTCGCAGCTCGCGCTGGTCATCCCCCGCTTGTTCGATGATCTCCACGGCGCTCAGGATGGGCGCCAGCGGATTGCGCAGCTCGTGCGACAGCATGGCGAGGAATTCGTCTTTGCGACGGTCGGCGTCCCGCAGCTCCTGTTCCGCCCGCTTCCGCTCGGTGATGTCCTGCAAGGTGCCGATCGCCCGAGTCGGCTCGCCGGCGGCGTCGGTCTCGAAATCGACCCAGGAGTGCAGCACGCGCACACTCCCGTCCAGCCGCACAATCCGATACTCATTCTCGTACGGCTCGGCCCGCTTCAGGAAACGGTCGGCGCGAGAGCGCATCAGCTCGCGATCGTCCGGATGAATGCGGTCGACAAACGCCGCTGGGTTGGGCTCCAGCGAGCCGGGCTCATACCCGAAGATCCGGTGGGTCTCCGCGGACCACTTCACGCCGCCAGGTTGCGACCAGCTGCTCCCCGACAGTTCCACCTCCCAGCTTCCGACGTGGGCCTTCGACTGCGAGAGCTCGAGCATCTGCTCGCTCTTGCGGAGCGCCCGTTCGGCGGCCTTCCTGTCGGTCAGATCGTTGACCAGCACGATGACGCCGCGAACGGATCCGTTCGCATCGCGATGCGGGACGAAAGAGACGTGGCCCTCGTAGAGTGCCCCGTCCTTGAGGTGCACCTGATTCTCGAAGGTGATCTGCTCCCCCGACAGCGCGCGGGTGAGGTGGGGGCGGACCGCCTCCCACCCGGCGACCCCGAGCACCTCGCGGACGTGCTTTCCACGGATCTGCTCGGTCGAGTAGCCGAACGCGCGGTCGTAGCCTTCGTTGCACCAGACGTACCGCGCCTCGTCGTCGACATAGGAGAGCAGCGCGGGGACCCCGTTGGCGATGAGGCGCAGCTCCTCCGCGTTCTCCCCCTCCGTTGTCACGCGGGGCACTCTGTCGCTTCGATGGAGGGAAGACAAGCCGCGCCGCGCACAATGAGGCGCGTCGCGGCGGAGCGCGATCCGTGGGTCGCGGTGGGTTAGGGCGCCGGCGCCGGCGCCGTCGCCGCGGCCGGGGCCTCCGGGGCGATGGCCGCCTCGGCGGCGGCGAGTCGCTGACGCCACCGGGCCGCGTCGGCGTTGCGCGGATCGCGCCGCAGGAGCTCCCGGAAGGCGCGCGCCGCCTCCGCCCAGCGCCCCTCGGAGAACAGGCGATCGGCGCGGGCGATAGGTGATTCGGTCGGAGCAGGCTTGGCCTCGGTCTTGGCATCGCTACGCCGCGCCTCTTTTGCCTCCATCTGGGCCGCCACCGGGGCCGGCGGCGAGGCGGGCGGTGGCGGCGCTGATGCTGATGCCGGCGCAGCGGCCGCCGCGCGGTCCATGTCTTTGAATTCGTCCGTGGGGGCGGAGGCCTTCTTGGCCTTGGCCGCGGCGTGGGCCGGCGGCGGTGCCGCACCCGCACCGCTGGAAAGGCGCCCGCCGCCGGCGCGGCCCGGGACCGGGCCCGCGTTCATCCTGATCTCGTCGACGAGCGACTGCTTCTCGACAGCGGCCGGCGCGCTCGGCGGTTCGGCGCGCGGCGGGGGCGGCGGCGCGAACTCGCGCTTGCTCGGCTTCGGCGCCGAGGCCGCGCCTTCGCTCTCCTCGGCCAGGCCGTCGAGGGTGGACGACGCGGCCTTGTGCCGCGTCGGCGCGCCCGAGCCCTTGCCGAAGGTGAGGCCTGCCACCCCTTCGGCAGGGGCGGCGCGTTTTCGTTCGCGCGGAGGCTCCGCCGACGCGGTCGATCGGGCCGGCGCCTTGTCGGCCGACGGTTGCTGTACCGGCTCGATCTCGTCCTTGAGGAGGTCGCGCGTCTCCGCCGGCCGGGCCGCCTTGGCGGCTCCCTGCGCCTCCGGCCGCGGTTGCCCCGCCGGCGCGGCGGGCGTTTCGGCCGGCGCGGAATGAACGGTCTGGCGCCCCAGCTCGACGGTCTTTTCGGGTTCGAGAAACACCTTGCTCGCGAGCACGACGATGGCGACCGCGCCGACGGTGGCGAAGGTCGGCAGCGTCCAGCGCGCACGCAGCCGCTCCCAGAAGGGCGGCCGCGCCGGGACCGGTCGCGCGGCGATCGGCTGGGCCTCCTTCGCGGCGACCGCCGCCGCGGCGGCGCGCAGGATCGCCTCGTGCGCCCGGGCGGGGGGCGCGTCGGCGTCGAGCGCCCGGCGGGCCGCGGCGCGCGTCGCCTGGAAGCCCGCCAGCTCGGCACGGCAGCGCGCGCAGCCCGCGACGTGCGCCTCGAGCGTGGCGCGCTCGTCCGCCGGGACCTCGCCGTAGAGGAGATCCATCATGCGGGCGGAAACGTCTTCGCAGCCGATCGGCATCGTTCTTATCCTGACCCCGTTGATTCTGCCGCGCTCGATCCGACACCGCCGCCGGCGTCGCCGAGGTCGGCCAGCGCCGCGCGCAGCTTCTCGAGCGCATAGCGCATCCGGCTCTTGACCGTCGGCTCGGACGCGCCCACCACGGACGCGATCTCGGCGAACGGCATCTCCATCACCTCTCGCATCAGGAACACCTCCCGCTGGTCGTCTGGCAGCTCGGCCACCGCGCGGTCGATTCGGCGCGCCGCCTCGCGACCCGCCGCCACCGCGTCGGCTTGCGGCCCCGGCGCCGCGATCCGCTCGTGCAGGGTGGCTGTCGTCTCGGGCTCACCGTCGGTCGGGCCGTCGATCGAATCCGCCCCACGGATGGCGCTGCGGCGCGCGCGGTCGATGCAGAGGTTGCGCGCGATGGTGTAGAGCCAGGTCGAGAACTTCGCCTCCCCCTTGAAGGCCGCGTTCGCCTTCGCTTGCGCTTCCTGGGCATCGCGCACGACGCGCAGGAACACCTCCTGCAGCAAATCCTCCGCCGCTTCGGCGTCACGCACGAAGCGGCGGAGGAAGCTCCAGATCGGTTTCTCGTAGCGGGCGAGGAGTTTGTCGAACGCGCGCACATCGCCACCTCGGTAGGCTGCCAGCAGCTGTTCGTCCGAGGGTTCGCCGTCCACCGAGACGGCATCCTCGCCGCCTCTAGCGCCAGCCGCAAGCGCGCCGCCATCCGGGAGGGGGCGCCGCGTAACGACCGTCGCTGGCCGGAAATGGCTCGGCCGTGTTGCGGAGGTCCGAGTCGTCGAAGCAGGTCTCGGGCGTGTCGATCGGGATCCCCATCGCCAGGAGACCGTCGTGGTCGTTGTAGTGGGCGCCCAGGAACGCCGCCGGGTGGGTGGCGTTGGCGCGGACGAACTCGACCTCATAGATCTGCGAGCTCACCGACTCGCCGTACTCGGTGCCGAGGCCCGGGCGCGCACGCTTGGCCGGCGCGACCTGCGCCTCGGCGGCGGACGCCGGTGGTGTGCTGGCGCTACGCCCGAGGCCGCCGGCGCCTTTCTCTTCGGCGCCCGCGTGGCGCGAAGCCGCGGGAGGGGGCGGGGCCGACTTGTCGTACGAGCCGTCGCCGAGCGAATCGAGGTCGCGCCGGCGCTCCGCGTCCGGCATCCCGTACGGCCGGCGCGGATACGGATAGTAGACCGGCGGCGGTGGAACGTAGCGCTCGGGGAAGACAGCCACGCCGATGACGCCGACCTCGCGCGCGTTGCCGGAGCGCGCCGCGTAGGAGTCGGGGACCGACGAGAAGCGGAAGGCGGCCGCCTCGCTCTGCGAGATCCTCCAGCCGTCGATGTCGACCGATCCCCAGGCGGGGATCAGGTAGCCGCGCTTGCCGCGGAAGTCAGCCGGGCGGCCGTCGATGGCGTCGCGGCCGTCGACCGAGACCACCGCCTCGACCCGGCGTCCTGAATGGTTCGACACGCGCAGCGTGTAGCGCGCGCCCAGCTGCCCGAGGACGTAGGTTCCGCCCGCGTAGTCGTAGGTCTGCGCCGGCGCGCCGTCGATGAGGACCGTCATCTCGTAGCCGGCAGCCCGGTCGCGTAGCGCCTGCCCGCCGGGGAGCGGTGACGCCGCGCATGAGTCCGCGGCCAGCAACAGAGAGCCGATTCCGAGCAGCGAGCTGAACATTGTGCGCCTGGTCATTTTGAGCCTCCTGGAAGTATCGACGCACGGCTGGGCCGAAAGATCTGAGCGCTAACCTTCTCGGCCGCGAGGGGTCATTCCGTCGGAAGGCTCGAAAAGGAGTAAGCCCATGCAGACCGACACCAAGACCCTCGACACCCACATCGCCACCAACCGCCCGCGCCGGCGGTCGTGGCTCCTGCTCATTCCGGCGCTCACCGTCCTGGGGATCGCTGGCGGCACCTACACCGCCGCCAACGCGCAGTCGGCCGGCGAGATGGACGCCGGGCCGGGCGGCGGCTTCGGCGCTCGCCGCCTCGAGCGGCTGCTCGACAAGGTGGGCGCCACCGCCGGCCAGCGCGGCCAGATCGAGGCGATCTGGGCCGGGCTTCGCCCGCAGCTGAAGTCGTTCCATCAGCAGGAGCGGTCGATCCACCAGCAGATGGGCGCCGCGCTCAGCGCCGCGACCATCAACCCGGCCACCGTCGAACAGCTGCGCCAGCAGGCCATGGGCGTCGCCAACCAGATGTCGGCGACGTTCACGCAGGGGCTGGTGCAGACGGCGCAGGTGCTGACACCCGATCAGCGCAAGACGGCCGCGGCAGCGATCGCGGAGGCGCGCGCCCGCTTCCACCACGGCGCGGGCGGCATGGGTATGGGCGAGTAACGCCTTCTTTCCCTCCAGCTTGGCGACACCCGGCCCCGGCGTCCTCGGACGTCGGGGCTTTTCGTTTCGGCTCAGGGGAGGGCGGTGCGGGTGGTGGCGCTGACCGGCTGACTTCCGTCAACGGTGATCGATCCGTCGGACGCGATCGTGACCAGGTAGTGTTGCAGCGGGTCCCGGGCCGGGCCCTGGGTGACAGCGCCGTTGCCGTCGAACTGCGAGCCGTGGCAAGGGCAGTCGAGGCCGGCGGCGATCGTGTCGGCGCCGTCATCCAGGAAGCAGCTCGCGTGCGTGCAGATCGCCGACATCGCGTAGACGCCCTGGTCGTCGAGCCCGACCGCGATGTTGCCCATGATCAGCAGCTTGCCGACCTGAAGGCTCGAGACGTTGCCGCCGCTGACGGGTCCGGCGGGCGGCGACCCCTTCTGCTGACACGACAGCACGCCGCCCATGGCGGCCAGCCCAGCCGACGACCCGATGACCTTCAAGACGTACCGGCGGCTGGGGCCCGGCGGGTTCGTTTCGCGCGATTCGATCTTCATCGAGTACTTGGTGCCCGATGTCGCTCTCAGCGTTGTCGAAAATAAAAACAATCAGTGTGCGCGCTGTCACGAGCTCATGCTTCGGCCGCCACCGTCTGATGCTCGACCGCGCGGTCGCGGCGGAGCCGATCGAGGTAGAGGTAGATGACCGGCGTCGAGAAGAGGTTCATGAGCTGCGAGACGCAGAGGCCGCCGACGATGGTGATGCCGAGCGGCTGACGCAGCTCGGAGCCGGCGCCGAAGCCGATCGCCAGCGGCACCGCGCCGAACAGCGCCGCCAGCGTGGTCATGAGGATGGGGCGGAAGCGGAGCAGGCAGGCGCGGCGGATCGCCTCGGCGGGCTCGAGCCCCTCGCGGCGCTCGGCCTCCAGCGCGAAGTCGATCATCATGATGGCGTTCTTCTTGACGATGCCGAGCAGCAGGACCACGCCGATGAGAGCGATGATGCTGAAGTCGGTGCGGAAGACGAACAGCGCCACCAGCGCGCCCAGCGCGGCCGAGGGGAGCGTCGAGAGGATGGTGATGGGGTGGATGAGGCTCTCGTACAGCATGCCGAGCACGACGTAGACGACGAACAGCGCGGCGGCGATGAGCCACGGCTCGCTGGAGAGCGACGCGCCGAACGCCTGCGCCGTCCCCTGGAAGCTGGCGTGGACCCCGGACGGCAGGCCGATCTGCCGCGTCGCCGCGTCGACGACCTTGACGGCGTCGCCCAGCGCGGCGTTGGGCGCCAGGTTGAAGGAAAGCGTCGTCGCCGGGAACTGCCCCTGGTGCGTGACGGCCAGCGGCGTCGGCGTGGCGGAGACCTTGGCGATGCTCGGCAACGGCACCAGCGCGCCGTTCGCGCCACGGACGAAGACGTGGACCAACTGGTCGGGGCTGGCCTGCTGTGCCGGCGAGGCCTCCAGCACCACGCGGTAGTAGTTGAGAGGCGTGTACGACGTCGCCACCTGCCGCTGGCCAAAGGCGTCGTAGAGGGTGTCATCGACCGCCTGTAGGCTGATGCCGAGGCGGCTGGCGCTGTCGCGATCGACATCGACCGCCAGCATGAGGCCGGCGGTCTGCTGATCGGTCGCCACGTCGCGCAGCTGGGGGAGACTCTTGAGCTTGGTCAGGACCTTCGGGCTCCACTCCTGCAGCTCCGCGAGGTCGGCGTCCTCGAGCGCGTACTGGAATTGCGTGCGCGACGAACGTCCTCCCATGCGCACGTCCTGCACGGCCTGCAAGAAGAGGTTGATGCCGGGGACTTTGGCCAGCTTGGGACGCAGGCGGCCGATGACCTGGTCCGCGGTGCTCTTGCGCTTGTCGTAGTCCTTGAGGCTGATGAACACGGTGCCGGTGTTGCCGGCGCCGCTCGAGCCGCCGACGAACGCGATGACGTGCTCGACGTCGGGGTCTTGCTGGACAATCTGGTTGACCTTCTCCTGGGCGTGCCGCATCGCCTGCGAGGAGATGTCCTGCGAGGCCTCCGAGAAACCGGCCAGCATGCCGGTGTCCTGCTGCGGGAAGAGACCCTTCGGGACCCGAATGGCCAGCAGGACCGTCACTCCCAGCGTGCCGATAGTCAGGAGGATCATGATGAAAGAATGCCGCAACACCCAGCGGAGGCTCCGGTCGTAGCCGCGCGTCAGCGCGGCGAAGGCGCGCTCGGAGCCGCGGGCGAACCAGCCGAGGTTCGCCTCGTTCACTGGGCGCAGGAGGCGCCCGGCCATCGTCGGCGTCACCGTCAGCGAGACCAGCCCCGACAGCGCGACGGCGATGCTGAGCGTGACGGCGAATTCACGAAACAGCCGCCCGATGATGCCGCCCATCAGCAGAATCGGGATGAACACGGCGATGAGCGACACGGTGATCGAGACGATCGTGAAGCCAATCTGCTTCGCCCCCTCCAGCGCCGCCTCGAGCGGCGTCTTCCCCTCCTCGATGAAGCGGGCGATGTTCTCTGTGACGACGATGGCGTCGTCGACGACGAAGCCGGTCGAGATGGTGAGCGCCATCAGCGACAGGTTGTCGATGCTGTAGTCGAGCAGATACATGACGCCGAAGGTCCCGACCAGCGACAGCGGCACGGCGATCGAGGGGATGGCGGTGGCGCGGGCGCTGCGCAGGAAGATGAAGACCACGGCCGTCACCAAGAGGACGCTCAGGATCAGGGTCCGCTCCACGTCGCGGACGGAGGCCCGGATGGTGGTGGTGCGGTCGACGGCGATGTTCAGGTCGATGGACGGGGGGATCGACTGCTTGAGGTAGGGGAGGGCCTTTTTGACCCCCTCGATCGTCGACAAGATGTTCGCGCCCGGCTGCCGCCGGATGATCATGAGGACGCAGCGCTGGCCGTCGATCCAGCCCGCCAGCCGGTTGTTCTCGACATCATCGAAGACAGTCGCCACATCGCCCAGACGAACGGTGGCGCCGTTCTGATACGACACGATCAGGTCACGGTAGGCCGCGGCTCCCAGCAGCTGGTCGGTGGCGGCGATGTTGTAAGTGAGGTTGGCGCCGGTCGAGCGACCCTTTCGGCTGGTTGGCGGTCGACGACGCGAGCGCGGCCCTCACGTCCTCCAGGGAGAGCCCGCGTCCCGCCAGCGCCTCCTGATCGATCTGCACGCGCACGGCGGGCTGCTGGCCGCCGCCGACGAAGACCTGACCGACGCCCTCGATCTGCGAGATCTTCTGGGCCAGGACGGTGTTGGCGGCGTCGAACACCTGTGCCAGCGGCAGCGTCTTCGAGGTGAGCGACAGGATCAGGATCGGCGAGTCGGCCGGGTTCACTTTGCGGTAGTTGGGGAGGCTCGGCAGGTTGGGCGGCAGCTCGGACAGCGAGGCGTTGATGGCGGCCTGCACGTCGCGCGCGGCGCCGGTGATGTCGCGATCGAGATCGAACTGCAGCGTGATCGACGTCGAGCCGAGCGTGTTGACCGAGGTCATCTCCGTGAGGCCGGCGATGCGGCCGAAGCGGCGCTCGAGCGGGGTGGCCACCGACGACGCCATCGTGTCGGGGCTGGCGCCGGGCAGCGCGCCCGAGACCTGGATGGTCGGGAAGTCGACGCGCGGGAGCGGTGCCACCGGCAGGCTGCGGTAGGCGACGAGGCCCGCCAGGATGACCGCCGCCGCCAGGAGCGAGGTGGCGATCGGCCGACGGACGAACGGCGCCGAGATGTTCATGGCGTCTCGGGCGCGGGCGCGCCGTGTGCCCCAGGGGGCGTCGGGGCGGGCTCGGGCGACGTCTCAGCAGCGCGCTTCGGGCCGCGGCGGAAGCGCGCCGCCAGCCGCTCCATGTAGAGGTAGATGACCGGCGTCGTGAAGAGCGTCAGGACCTGCGACAGCAGCAGGCCGCCGACGATGGTGATGCCGAGCGGCCGTCGCAACTCGGCGCCGATCCCGGTGCCGAGCGCCAGCGGCACGCCGCCCAGCAGCGCGGCCAGGGTGGTCATCATGATGGGCCGGAAGCGCAGGAGGCAGGCCTGGTGGATCGCCTCGCGCGGCGACTTGCCCTGCTCGCGCTCGGCCTCGAGCGCGAAGTCGATCATCATGATGGCGTTCTTCTTGACGATGCCGATCAGCAGCACGATCCCGATGAGCGCGATGATCGAGAACTCGGAGCGGCAGGCGAGCAGGGCGAGAAAGGCGCCCACGCCGGCCGAGGGGAGCGTCGAAAGGATCGTGATCGGGTGGATGTAGCTCTCGTAGAGCACGCCGAGCACGATGTAGACGGTGACGATGGCCGCGAGAATCAGAAGGGGCTCCGTGGAGAGTGAGTCGCCGAACGCGGCGGCCGCGCCCTGAAAGTCGGCGTGCAGCCCGAGGGGGGCCCCCATCCCGGCCACCGCGTCCTTGATGGCGCGCACCGCGTCCCCCAGCGCGGCGCGGGGCGCCAGATTGAAAGAAAGGGTCACCGCGGGAAACTGCCCCTCGTGCGCGATGGAGACGCCCGTCTGCGTCTTCTCGAAGTGCACGAAGGAGCTGAGCGGCACCGTCTGGCCCGTCGTCGCTCGCATGTAGATCTGCTCGAGGCCCGCCGGGTTGGCCTGATACTCGGGCGTCACCTCCAGGATCACGCGGTAGAGGTTGAGCTGGGTGAAGATCGTCGAGACCGGCCGCTGCCCGAAGGCGTCGTAGAGGGTGTCGTCGATCGCCTGCGCGGTGATCCCCATCCGCGAGGCGCTGTCGCGGTCGATCACCAGCGTCATCTGCAGCGCGCCGTCCTGCTGATCGCTGGCCACGTCGGCCAGCTGGGGGAGCTTCTTCATCTGATCGAGGATCTGTGGCGCCCAGATCGAGAGCTCCTTCGGGTCGGCGTCCTCGATGGTGTACTGGTACTGCGTGCGGCTCACCTGGCTGGAGAGCTGGAGGTCCTGCACGGCCTGCAGATAGACGGTGACGCCGGTCAGCTGCCCGAGCCTGCTGCTCAGGCGATCGATGATCTCCTGGGCGTCGGCCTTGCGGTGGTCGTGGCTCTTGAGCGTGATCGAGAGGCGGCCGGTCGAGAGGGTGGGGTTGGTGCCGTCGGCGCCGATGAAGGAGGCGACGTTGTCGACGTCGGGATCGACGCGGATGATGTCGACGGCGCTCTGCTGCAGCTTCATCATGGCCGGGAACGAGATGTCGATCGGCGCCTCGGTGATCCCCAGCAGCATGCCGGTGTCCTGCTGCGGGAAGAGCCCCTTGGGGATGACCACCGCCAAAAAGAAGGTGAACGCCACCGTGGCGATCGTGGCGGCCAGCGTGAGCGCCTGGTGGTTGAGCACCCAGCCGAGCCCCCGGTCGTAGATCTTCACCATCCAGTCGAACGCCGCCTCGGAGGCGCGCGCGACCCGCCCCTCGTCCTCCTTGCGGATGGGACGCAAGATGTGGCCGCACATCATGGCGGTCAGCGTTAGCGAGATGATCGCCGAGGCGACGATGGCCGTGCTCAGGGTGACGGCGAACTCCCGGAAGAGGCGCCCGATGATGCCGCCCATGAAGAGCAGCGGGATGAGGACCGCGACCAGCGAGACGGTCAACGACACGATGGTGAAGCCGATCTGCTTCGACCCCTTGAGCGCCGCGGTGAAAGGCGCGTCTCCCTCCTCGATGTGCCGCGCGATGTTCTCGATCATGACGATGGCGTCGTCGACGACGAAGCCGGTCGAGATGGTCAGCGCCATCAGCGTCAGGTTGTTCAGGCTGTAGCCGAGAAACAGCATGACGCCGAAGGTCGCGATCAGCGACAGCGGCACCGCAACGCCCGGGATGATGGTGGCGCGCAACGTGCGGAGGAAAAGGTAGATGACCGCCACGACCAGGATCATGGTCAGCACCAGCGTGAACTCGACGTCGCGCACGGAAGCGCGCACCGTCTCGGTGCGGTCGGAGAGGACCTCGACCCTGATCCCCTGCGGCAGCGAGGCCTCGAGGCGCGGCAACAGCGTCTTGACCCGCTCGGCCACCTCGATGAGGTTCGCGCCCGGCTGACGCTGGACATTGAGGATGACGGCCGGGTGCTCGTTGGCCCAGCCTGCGAGCTGCGCGTTCTCCACGCCGTCGAGCACCTTGGCCACGTCGGTGAGGCGCACGGGCGCGCCGTTCTGGTAGGCGATGACCAATGGCTTGTAGCCCTCGGCCGAGGCGAGCTGGTCGTTGGCCGAGACCAGGTAGTTCTGGCGCGGGCCGTCCAGGTTCCCCTTCGGCTGGTTGACGTTGGCCAGCGCCAGCACCGAGCGCACGTCCTCGAGCCCGAGCCCACGTCCCGCCAGCGCGACCGGATCGACCTGCACGCGCACCGCCGGGCGTTGCCCACCGTTGAGCGTGACCAGGCCGACGCCCGAGACCTGCGCCAGCTTCTGCGCCAGGATCGAATCGGCGTAATCGTCGACCACCGACAACGGCGAGGTGTCCGAGCGGACCGCCAGCGAGATGACCGGCACGTCGGCCGGGTTGCTCTTGCTGTAGGTGGGCGGCGTCGGCAGCGTGCGCGGAAGGAGGTTCGATGCCGCGTTGATCGCCGCCTGCACATCCTGCTCGGCCGAGTCGATGTCGCGATCGAGCGTGAACTGCAGCGTGATCTGCGAGCTGGCGGCGCTCGATACCGAGGTCAGGTGCGCCAGCGAGGGGATCTGCCCGAGCTGGCGCTCGAGCGGCGTCGTCACTGACGAGACCATCGTGTCGGCGCTGGCGCCCGGGAGGATCGTGGAGACGACGATGGTCGGGTAGTCGACCTGCGGGAGCGCCGAGACCGGCAGCTGGTTGTAGGCCGCGATCCCGGCGACGGCGACGCCGATCATCAAGAGCGACGTCCCGACGGGACGCCGGATGAACACCTCGGAGACGTTCACTGAACTGCCTTCTTGCCCCCGTGTCGCTTGCCGCCGCCGGCGGGGGCGCCTCCGTTCGGTGCGCCGCTATCGCTCGGCGGGCCGCCGGGGGCTTTCGCCGCGCCGCCGCCCGCGGCCTCGCGCAACGCGAGCTTGGCGCCCGGGCGAAGCTGGCTCTGCCCCTCGCGCACCACCTTCTCGCCCGCCGTCAGGCCCTGCGAGATGAGTGCGTCCTCGCCCTCGATCCGCTCGACGCCGACGGTGCGCAGCTCGGCCTTGTCGCCGGTGGCCACGTAGACGAACGACCCCTGCGGTCCGCGCTGCACCGCGACCGCCGGAATCACCAGCGCCCCCTTGCGCACCGTGAGCCGCAGCCGCGCCTTGACGAACTGGTTGGGCCACAGCGCGCGATCGGGGTTGGGGAAGATCGCCTTGAGCCGCATGGTCGCCGTCCCCTGGTTGATCTGGTTGTCGATGAGCTCGAGCTGGCCGCTACCCAGTAGCTGCGCGCCGTCGCGGCTGCGCGCCTCGACCGGCAGCTGTCCGGCCGCCTGCTGCTTGGCCACGTCGGGCAGATCGTCCTGCGGCAGCGTGAACAGCACGGCGATCGGGTCCATCTGCGTGACCACCACGATGCCGCCCGTGTCGGCCGCGTGGACGATGTTGCCCGGGATCGACCAGGCGCACGCCGGTCACGCCGTCGATGGGCGACTTGATGCGCGCGTAGTCGAGCTGCAACTTGGCGTTCTCGATCGTCGCGCGATCGTTCTGCACGGTCCCGGAGAGCTGCGCGACGAGTGCCTGCTGGTCGTCGATCTGTTGCTGCGGCAGCAGATGCTGCCCACCCGACCGCCTGATAGCGATCGAGGTCCCGCTTGGCGCCGTCGAGCTGCGCCTGATCCCGCGTCAGCGCGGCCTCCCCCTGGTGCAGCAGGATCTGGAAGGGGCGCGGATCGACCTCGGCCAGCACCTCGTTGTGCTTGACCGGTTGCCCCTCACGGAAGACCACCTTGTCGAGCCGCCCGTCGACCTGGGCGCGGACGTTGACCGTCTTGTAGGCCGTGACCGTGCCGAGCCCTTCGAGGTAGATGGGGACGTCACGCGTGACCGCCTCGGCGACCAGCACCGGGATGGCGCGGTCGGCGCCGGCGCCCTTGCCGCCGGGCGCCGCGGCGGCTCCGTCGGCGCTCTTTCCGCAGCCGACCGCCGCCAAAACGGACGCGAGCGCCAGCGCCCGCCAGGATGGTCTCGAACTCGTCGCTGTCGTCGCTGTCATTCTGCCCCCAGGGCGGCCAGCAGCTGCGCGCGCGCCGCCGCCAGGTTGAACTTCGCTTGCACCACCTGCGCCTCGGCGCTGGTGTAGGCGACCTGCGCGTCGCCGAGCTCGACGGCGCTGCCGAGGCCGTGCTCGTAGCGCCTCTCGGCCAGCGTCAGCTGGCTGCGCGCGTTCACCAGCGCCTCGTCGGCCGCGCCGATCGTGGCCTTGGCAGCCTGCACGCCGAGGCGTCCCTGCTCGACGTCGACCTGAACCTGCAACCGCATGCGCCTGCTCCTGTCCCACGATGTTCTCCAGCGTGCCGTCGGCCTCGCGAACCTGTCCGCGCGTGAGCCCCCCCTGGAAGATGTTCCAGGTCAGGCCCAGGCCGACGTACCAGTTCGGGGTCAGCGAATCGATGGCTTGTCCCACGTCGGAGATGTTGGCGAGGGCGCTCAGGCTCGGTCCGAAGGCGCCCTTGAGCGAGCGGACCGTCGCTTCCTGGGCGCAGCCGCTGGTTGACCAGGTTGGCGATCTCGGGACGGTTCTTCTCCGCGCGCTCGACCAGCGGAGCTGGCGCTGCCGTCTTCGCCGGCGATGGGCGGGACCTCCGCGTCGGCCAGCGCATAGTGATCGCCGACCGATACGCCCATCGCCTGCGCGAGCTGCGCCTCGGCCACCGCGTAGTTGTTGCGCGCCGTCACCAGCTGCACCTTGGCGTTGGCCAGCGCCGTCTGCACGGTGGCCAGGTTGATGTCGGGCTGGATGCCGGTGCGCACGAACGCCTGCGTCTGCTCGACGTGCTTCTCCTGGTTGCGCACCGTCTCCTCGGCGACCGCGACCAGATCGCGGTTGGCGCCCGGCGGTGAAGTAGGCGCGGCGGACAGTCAGCAGCGTCTGCAGCGTCGCCGTGCGGGTGTTGGCGCCGGCGGCGTCGCGGCTGGCCCCGGCCGAGTCGATCTTGTTGCTGGTCTGACCGAAGTCGTAGATGAGCTGGCTGGCGCTCGCGTTCAGCTGGAAGTAGTTGTACTGGGGGTTCCAGATGCTGGCGGTCGACCCGGGCATCCCTCCCGCGCCGCTCATGCCGCCCGTGCCGTTGAGGAGACTGTTGGCGCTGTTCGGAAACTGCCCCGGGCGGGGGCCGAAGTTCCCGGTGGTCCGCTCGTAGGAGCCGCTCACCGTGACTTGCGGCAGGTAGCCGGCGCGCGCCTCTTCGACCCGGCCCTCGGCCGCCTCGTAGAGGCCGTGCGCCTGGCGCATCGTGGGCTGGTTGCGCAGCGCCGTCTGCTCGGCTTGGCGCAACGAGAGCTGTGTCGCAGCCGGCGCGTCGCCGTCGTCGGCCGCCGACGCGCCGACGAAGATCCCCACCATCACGAGCGGGATCGTCAGCAGGGCGAGCGGGCGGGGAGGCATGGGCGGCGTGAGACTAGCTTCAAGATCGGAGCAGCGGTACTGCCCGGCGGCGGCGCATCCTCGCAACTTTCGGGCCAGCGGAGGCGGCGCCAGGAGAGAGCGACAGGGCGGTCTGGCCAGGGCGATCGGGCGGCGGTAACCTGTATCGATTCTGGACACCTGTCGGGCGTTGAGGCACCTTGCCGCGCGCGTCGCACGCGGCGGCGCCGGGACAACCAGGCGGTATCGCGCTTGCTTGACGACGAGCGCGTGCGAATCGGTCGTGGAATCCGTCATCGCCTGGCGGCGGTGGCGGTGCTGGGCCTGGTTACGGCGGCGCTCTCGGGCGACGCACTCTACCGGGCCATCTCGGTCACCCGCGCCCAGCGGCTCGAGCGCGGGCGCGAGGCGGTTCGCGACGAGATCGACCGGCTCGCCGCGCTGGGGCCCGAAGGCATCGCCTCGACGGTCTCGACGGTCGTGGGCCTCCGCGCCGGCGTGGCGCGCGGCGCGACCGCGCCGGCCCAGATTGCGGCCGCGGTGCCAGCCGGCTGGCGCGAGGCGATGCGGGCGACGGCGGCCCGGGCCGCCGGAAGCGCGGCGCCCGCCGAGGCCAACTTCGAGATCGACGGCGGGCAGCTGGTGGCGCGCGTGGCGCCCGGTCCGCAGCGGCGGGTTGCTCTGGGCGGCGGATCACGTCCGACCGTCGCCCACGTTGCAGAGCTGGCGCCTCGTGATTGTCGCGCTGGCGTTCTCGGCGCTGCTGCTGGTGGCGAGCGCGTCGTACTCGCTCGTATCGGTCAAGCGGGCGGCCTCCGGCCTGCAAAGCGCGCTGGCGGCGCTGGGCGACGATCTTTCGGCGACGGTCCCGCGCTCCGAGATCCGCGAGCTGGACGACATCGCCGTCGGCATCGGCGCGCTGGCGCGGCGGCTCGACGAGGCGCGCCGGATTCAGGATCGCATGGGGCGGGAGCTCGCGCGCCAGGAGCGCCTGGCTGCGCTCGGCCGCGTGGTTGCCGGCGTGGCGCACGAGGTGCGCAATCCGCTCGCCTCCATCAAGCTGCGGCTCGATCTGGCTGCCGGCGGCGCGGCGCTGCCACCCGAGGCGCGGGCGGCCATCGATCACGCCTCATCGGAGATCACCCGGCTCGACCGGCTGGTGGCCGATCTGTTGATCGTTTCGGGGCGCGCGCTGGGGAAGCGAACGGCGCTCGACCTGGGGGCGCTGCTGCGGGCGCGCGCCGAGGGGCTGGCCCCCTGGGCGGCGCTGCGCCGGGTGACGGTCGCGACGCACGGGGATGGCGACACGGTCGCTGACAGTGACGCGCTGGCGCGCGCGCTCGACAACGTCCTGCGAAACGCCGTCGAGGCGTCGCCCGACGGGGCCACGGTCGAAGCCACCGTCGAGACGGACGACGATGGCGTGCGGGTCCGGATCGCCGATCGCGGCGCCGGCGTTCCGCCGGGACGCGCCGGCGAGATCTTCGAGCCTTTCTTCACCACCAAGCCCGATGGGACGGGGCTGGGGCTGGCCATCTCGCGGGCGATAGCGCGCGCCCACGGCGGTGATCTCACCTACGCGCGGGTCGCCGACCTCACTTGCCTGGAGCTGACGCTGCCACGCGGGCGCGCCGCCCTGCAGCCGATGGTCGCCGAGGGGGCGCGCGCGTGACCGGCACCGTGCTCATCGTCGAGGACGAGGCGGGGCTGCGGCACGGGCTCGAGGACGTCGTCAAGGCGATGGGGTGCGAGGCGGTCGGCGCGGCCGGGCTCGGCGAGGCGCGCGCCGTCATCAACGCGCGCGCCGTCGACTGCGTGCTGCTCGACATCCGCCTGCGGGACGGCGACGGGCTCGACTACCTCGGCGAGCTGCGTGCCAAGGCGCGCGGCGTGCCGGTCATCGTCGCCACCGCCTATGGCGACAGCGAACGGACCATCCGCGCCATGCGCGACGGCGCCTTCGACTACCTGACCAAACCCTTCGATCTGGAGGCGCTCCGCGCGACGATCTTGCGGGCGCTCAACCAGCGGGCCCTCGCGCGCGAGGCCGGACCGGCGCCCGACGTGCTGGAGGCGCGCCAGGATCTGGTCGGGACCAGCGCGGCGATGCTGGCCATCTGGAAGCTGATCGGCCGGGCCGCCGCCTCGACGGCCCCGGTGCTCATCACCGGCGAGACGGGGACCGGCAAGGAGCTGGTGGCGCGCGCGATTCACGCCTACGGGGCGCGGGCGCGCGGGCCGTTCGTGGCGGTCAACCAGGCGGCGCTGCCGCCGACGCTGATCGAGAGTGAGCTCTTCGGCCACGAGCGCGGCGCGTTCACGGGCGCCACCGCCCGGCGCAGCGGCCGGGTTGAGGCGGCGGCGGGCGGCACGCTGTTCCTCGACGAGATCGGCGATCTGGATCCTGCGCTGCAAGGAAAGCTCCTGCGCGTCGTGCAGGAGGGAACCTACGAGCGGGTAGGGGGGAACGACCCGATCGCCAGCGACGCGCGCCTCATCGCCGCGACCAACCGACCGGTCCGACCGGGCGCGGCCGGCGCGGCGCTGCGCGAGGAGCTCTACTACCGGCTGGCGGTCATCGAGATCGAGCTCCCTCCGCTGCGCGCGCGGCGCAGCGACATCCCGCTGCTGGTCGCGCACGCGCTGCGCGGCAAGCCGGCGCGCGCGGTGTCGGAGGCGGCGATGCAACGCCTCTCCGAGAGCCCCTGGCCCGGCAACGTGCGCGAGCTCTTCCATGTGCTCGAGCGTGCGGCTGTGCTGTGCGGCAGCGAGGTGATCGACGTCGGGGACCTGCCCGACAATCTCCGTGCGCCGGGGCTGCCGACGGCAGCGGACGGCGACGACCTGTCGCTGCACGCCGCGGTGGCGCGCGTCGAGAAGGAGCTCATCGTGCGGGCGCTCGAACGGGCGAAGGGCAATCGCTCGGCGGCGGCCCGCCTGCTCGGCATCGCGCGCCCCCAGCTCTACGCCAAGCTGGAAGAGCACGGCCTCGGCGCCTCGCGCGGCGACGGTCAGGAGTAGCTCCTAAGAAGCGCAACGACTCGATACCGAGCGGCGCGATCGGGCACGAAACGGTATCGCGGCCTCACGCGCCCGGGGGCCGCCGGCTGGCACGCGTTCTGCTCCTCTCCCACCTCGCCGTTCCTTGAAGCGGCAGTTCGGGAGCACGGCCATGAAGCGGTGGGCGGAGATGGGGTGGGCGATCGCGGGTCTGGTCGGGTGGACGTGGAGCGCGCCTGCTTGCAGCGTCCCGGGCGCCGGCGATGGGATGGTGGCCAGCGGACGAATCGCGCTTCCGCCGCCCCCGGCGCCGCCCGCGGTGGTTCGGCCGCTGACGATCGCCACGATCGACACCGCGCCCTCGACCGGCGCCTCGCGCATGGCGACCGCCTCGGTCGATATGCGGGCGCTCGTCATCACCGCCAGGGGAGACAATGCCGCATTCGCCGCCATCGAGAACACCTTGCAATATCTGGGGACGCCGTTCGACGTCCTCAACGCCTCGACCGGACCGACGCTGACCGAGGCCGCGGTCTCCTCGGGGTCACACGGGAAGTACAACGCCATCTTTCTCGACATCGGCGATCTGGGTGGCGCGTTCAGCGACGCCGAGTGGGCGGTCCTCACGACCTACGAGATCGAGTTCGGCATCCGCCGCGTCGCGCTCTACACCGCTCCGAACGCCTCCTACGGGTTGACCGGCAATGACGACGGCGTCGACCCGACCAGCGCCCCCATTGCGACCAGCTGTACCGCCGCCGGAAAAGCCATCTTCGTCGGCACCAACTGCGCCAATCCCATCCAGATCAACCAGGGTCACGCCTATCCGTCGGCGGCCGCCGACGCCTCGACGACGCCGCTCCTGGTCGACGCGGCGGGGAACGTCTACGCCGCGACCCGAAGCTATTCCGACGGGCGCGAGGCCCTGGTTCTGACCTTCGGTCAGGCATCCTCTTACGTTTCGTATCTGGAGATCGCCTACGGGCTGGTCAGCTGGGCCACGCGGGGGCTGTTCGTCGGTGAGCGGCACGTCTACGCCATGCCTCAGATCGATGACCTGTTCCTGGCGAGCGCCATCTACACCGGAGGCACCTACCGGATCAGCGACGCCGATCTGCAGGCGTTCGCCGACTGGCAGCGCGCGACGCAGGCGAACCCGCTGACGGCGGGCTTCCGCGCCGCGTGGGCGGTCAACGGTTATGGCTCGTCCACCCGGCCAGGCGATCCATTGACCGCCAAGGCGATGGCGCTGGGGCCGGCGTTCGAGTGGATCAACCACAGCTGGGATCACCCGGTGCTGGACACGCTGAGCTACGCGTCCGTGCTCAGCGAATTCACCGAGAACGATCAGTACCTCCGCGGCCTCGGGCTCATGCCCTACGCCACGGTCAACGCGGTCACGCCCAACGTCTCGGGGCTCGGCAGCGCCGACGCGATGCGGGCGATCCACGACGCTGGCATCCAGCAGATCGTGAGCGACACCTCGGTGGCGGGTCAGAACAACCCGTCGCCGAACGCCGGGATCTGGAACGCGCTCCAGCCGTCGATCCTTGAAGTCCCCCGCAAGGCGGGCGACCTCTACTTCAATGTCTCGCAACCCGCGGAGTGGATCCCCGAGTACCAAACGATCCACACCGTGTCGGCCATCGACTACCCGACCGTGAACGGCAAGGTGAGCGACGACGTCTTCAACTATCTGCTGAACGGCAACAACGATCCCTGGATGTTTCACCAGGCCAACGTGCGCAACTACGACGGCGCCGGGCACAGCCTGCTCAGCGATCTGCTCGATGCCGCGTTCCACAAGTACGCGGCGGTGATGACGCTCCCGATCGTCAGCCCGACCATGGACGACCTGGCGACCCGGGTGAGGAACCGGATGGCGCTCGACGCCTCGGGGGTGGTCGCGACGATCGCGGGCGGCACGCTCAGCGTCACCGTCACTCATGCGGCCACCGTCCCCGTCACCGGCCTGTGCGTTCCGGGCGCGGAGAGTTACGCCGGCCAGACGATCTCGTACCTGTCGCTCGCTGACGGTCAGACGACGACCTACCCGCTCGGGTCCTGCGCCGGCGCCGGGGAGCTTCGGGCACCGGCGGCTCCACGGGGACCTCGGGCGCCGGCGGCGCGCCGGCAAGCTCGGGTGCGGGCGGGGCGACGGGGACCTCGAGCACGGGCGGCGTCACAGGGACCTCGAGCACGGGCGGCAGTGGGGGGAGCGCCGGAGAGACCACCGGGAGCGGCGGCGACGGGGGAAATCCGTCGTCGGACGCCGGGCGCTCGGACGCCGCGGTGAGCGCGGTCCCAGGGAACGCGACGACCGTCGGTGCGGCGACCGCGACCCACGAACCGTCGGGATGCGCTTGCGCGATTGAGAGAGAGCCGGCCGGGGCGCGCGCTCTCGCGCTGGGCCTCCTCGGGTGCGTGCTCGTCGTCCGCCGTCGGCGTTCACGCGCTTAGGAGGCGCTCCGGGCCCCGCTGCGTTTGCGCAACGGCCGCGGGGCGCGCCGGCACCGAACGGTAGCGAGGTCGCCGAGGATCTCCCTCGTTCGCGTGGCACGTCTCGTGCTGCGTCATCCCGCCGAGCTTTCGGGGGTGGGGCGATGAAGAAGTCGATCGTGGGAATTCGAGTTTCGATCGTGGCGTGTGGGTTGCTGGCGGCGACGGATTTCGCGTGCAACAGCGGACGCGACGGCGCCCCCGTGATCGCGCGCGAGCACCTACGTCACGCGCCACCGACGGGGCCCCGGGTGCGGGGCCAGCCGCTCTCGCCCGCGCGCTCGGCCCACGTCGCGCCTCCGACGTACGCGGCGCTCATCACCAACGCCTCGGTCGATGCCGTCATCCTGGTCATCACCGCCGACGGAACCAGCGGTTCCTTTGGGGCCATCGAGAACACGTTGCAGTATCTGGGGACGCCTTTTCGCGTGCTGAACGCGACCGACGCCACGCTGACGGCCGACTATCTGTCGTCGGGCACGCACGGCAACTTCGCGGCGGTCTTCCTGGACATCGGCGACCTCTCGGTCAACGGCGCGAGCGCGTTCACGGACGCGGAGTGGACGACGCTGGCCACCTACGAGGCCTCGTTCGGTGTCCGCCGGGTGTCGCTCTACACCTCGCCGACGCTCGACTACGGCCTCTCCCTCAACGGGTCCGTCGATCCGTCGGTCTCGCCGATCAGCGCGAGCTGCACCTCCGCCGGCCGCTCGGTGTTCGTCGGCACCAACTGTGACAACCCGGTGAACATCGATCAGGGATTCGCCTATCCGGCCTCACCGACCGACGCCATGACGATTCCGCTGCTGGTCGACGCCTCGGGCAACGTCTATGGGGCGACGCGCACCTACTCCGACGGTCGCGAGGCGCTGGCTCTCACCTTCGCCCAGGCGTCCTTCTACGTCTCCACCCTCGAGCTCGCCTACGGCCTGGTCGACTGGGCGACGCGCGGGCTCTTCGTCGGTGAGCGGCACACCTACGCCGTTCCGCAGATCGACGACCTCTTCCTCTTCAGCGACATCTACCCGAACGCCGGCGTCACTTTCCGACTCAGCGCCAGCGATCTGCAGGCGTTCGCGGACTGGGAGAGCGCCACCCGGGCGGCGCCGCTCACCGCCGGCTTCCGCGCCGCCTACGCCTGCAACGGGCAGGGGTCGCAGTCGATGGCGGGCGACCCGTTGACCACGAGGGCGGTCGCGCTCGGGTCGGCCTTTTCCTGGATCAACCACACCTGGGACCACATGGATCTCCTGGCCGCCGACTACGCCGACACGGTGTTCGAGTTCACCCACAACGATCAGTATCTGCGCGGTCTGGGTCTCACGCCGTATGCGACGGCCAACGCGGTCACACCTGACATCTCGGGCCTGGCCAACCCCGACGCCATGCTGGCGATCCGCGATTCGGGGATCACCCAGATCGTCGGCGACACGTCGGTGGGCGGGGAGGGAAACCCCTCGCCCAACGCCGGGTTACTCGATGCCCTCCAGCCGAGCGTCCTCGTGATTCCGCGGATCCCGAGCGAGCTCTACTACAACGTGTCGCAGCCGTCCGAGTGGATCCCCGAGTACGAGTCCACGCAGAAGCTGACGACCGTCAGCTACGACACGATCATCGGGACGCAGAGCGACGCGCTCGCGTCGTACATGATGAACGGCAACAACGATCCCTGGATGTTTCACCAGGCGAACACCCGCAACTACGATGGTGCCGGGCGCAGCCTGCTCAGCGATCTCCTCGACGCGTCGTTCGCGAAGTACGGCGCGGTGATGACGCTGCCGATCGTCAGCCCCACGATGGACGACCTCGCGCAGCGGGTCAGGAACCGGATGGCCCTCGACGCGTCGGGCGTGGTGGCGACCATCGCCGCTGGCACCTCGATGACGGTGAGGGTGACCAACGCGGCGACCGTGCCCGTGACGGGACTCTGCACGCCGGGCGCGGAGAGCTACGCCGGTCAAACCATCTCGTATCTGCAGCTCGGCGCCGGCGAGTCGAGGACGCTGTCGCTCACCGACTGCAACGCGGGCGCGGGCGGCGCGGGTGGCGTGGGCGGCACCGCGGGCGCCGCGGGTGCGGTGGGCGCGGCCGGTGCCGGTGGAGCCGCCGGAAACGTGGGCGTAGCCGGGAAGATGGGCGCGGCCGGCGGCGGCGGAGCGGCCGGAAACGCGGGCGCAGCCGGGATGATGGGCGTGACCGGTGCGGGTGGAGCGGCCGGAAGCGGGGGCGTGGCCGGGATGATGGGCGCGGCCGGGAACGGCGGCGCCGCCGGAAATGCGGGCGCGGCCGGCAACGGCGCCGCGGGGACGAGCGGCGCGGCGGGCAACAAAGGGGGCGCCGGCGCGGGCGGCGAATCCGGGGGCGAGGAAACGGGGACCGGCGGCGGGGGAGAAGGCGAGGGGGACGCCTCGGTCTCGACCGGCGGACACACCGGCGGCCGCGGGGGCGCCGGCGCGGGCGAGGGAGCCACCGGCGGTGGCGGCGGACACCAGAGCGACGCGGGGTACCCGAAGCCGAACCCGCAAACGACCGGAGGCTGCAACTGCGCGCTCGGCGACGACGCTCCTGGCCCGGGAGCGGCTCTCTTCAGCCTGTTCGGCGGCGGGCTGGCTTTTCGCGTGCGGGGGCGGCAGCGCGGAAGGTCGGCGGCGCCGCCGCGCGCGGCCGGGTCGTGCTAGTCACTGGGGGATGACGATTCGAAGGCGGGCCGCCCGACGATCTGGCGGCCCGCGACCTGGCGGTGTTCTGGCACCCCTGCAGCCAGATGCACGACTACCGCGACTTCCCGCCGCTCGAGGTGGTGGGGGCGCGGGGGTCGCGCCTGCGGCTCGCCGACGGGCGCGAGATACTGGACGCCATCTCGAGCTGGTGGTGCAAGGCGCTCGGCCACGGCCATCCGCGTCTCGCGGCGGCGCTGCGGAACCAGCAGGAGGCGTTCGAGCACGTCATCACCGCCAACACCACCAGCGCGCCGCTGGTGCGCCTGTGCGAGCGGCTGCTGGCCGCCGCCAACGGCCACCCCGCCCTTACCTGGGGACCTGCCGCGGCGCCCGGGCGTTTGCCCGGACACTTCGGCAAGGTGTTCCTCGCCGACAACGGATCGACGGCGGTGGAGATCGCCCTCAAGATGGCCCTGCAGGCGCAGGCGCAGCGGGGAGAGCCGCGACGCACCCGGTTCGTCGCCCTGGAGAACGGCTACCACGGCGAGACGGTGGGGGCGCTCTCCGTCGGAGATCTCGAGCTCTACGCGGCGCCGTACCGGTCGCTCTGCTTCCCGGTGCAGCGGCTCCGCGCGCTCCCCTACCGCAGCGGCCCCCACGACCCCTTCTGGTTCGACGCCGGCGAGGCCTGGCCCGCGCTCGAGCGAACGCTCGCCGCCGAGGGGGAGCGGGTGGCGGCCATCGTCTACGAGCCGGTGCTGCAGGCCGCGGGCGGCATGTTGTTCTTCAGCCCCGATCTCCTGCGCCGGCTGCGCGCCTGGGCCGACGCGAACGGCGTCTACCTGATCGCGGACGAGATCGCTTCAGGGATGGGACGCCTGGGCGCGATGCTGGCCAGCCACCTCGCGGGTCCCGGCCTGCTCCCCGACTTCGCGGCGCTCTCCAAGGGGCTCACGGGCGGCGTCCTACCACTGTCGGCGGTCCTCACAACCGATGCCGTTTACGATCTGTTCGACTCCGACCATGCGGCGGGGCGCGCCTTTCTCCACTCGAACACCTACACCGGCAACGCGCTGGGCGTCGCCGTCGCCAACGCCGTGCTCGACGTGTTCGCCGAGGACGATCTGCTGGGGCGGGTGGCGGCGATGGCCCCGCGGCTCCGGGCCGCGCTGGAGGCGGTCGCCGCCGGTCGCCCGGCGCTTCGCAACGTGCGGGCGTGCGGGATGGTGGCCGCGGTCGATGTCCGCGCGGCCGACGGAGGCGCGCGCGATCCGAAGCAGCGTACCGGCTACGCGATCTACCGCGAGGCGGTCCGCCGCGGCGCCTTGCTGCGGCCGCTCGGCGACACGATGTACCTCTTCCCGCCGTTGACCGTGACCGAGCCCGAGATCGACGAGATGGCGGCCATTCTCGCCGCCAGCGTCGACGCAGTCATCGGGCGCTAGACGCTTGGAGGTCAGAACGTCGCCGAGGCGACGAAGTAGAGCTGGTTGCCGCCGCCGGACTGGAATCCGTGCGCATAGCCGAGCGTGATCTGTGCTTCCAGGTACCAGCCCACCGAGAAGAGCAGATGCGTCTCGACTCCGGCGTCGGTCTTCAGATCTCCGGCGTGAAACGGGCCCTGGAAGGCGTTGCCGGCGTCGACGAAACCGGCGCCCCAGATTCGCCGCAGGTAGAGGGGAAACGTCTGGTAGCCCCGTTCGATCCAGAGGAGTGGGGCACGGTACTCCCCGGAGGCGACCACGAAGCTGTCTCCCGAGACGACGTTGACCGGATAGCCGCGCAGGAAGGCGAACGACTGTTGCTTGAGCAGCACGCTGCGCAGGACGTCCTGATAGCCGTAGCCGCCCAGCGAGAAGAACTGCCGCTGGTCGCCGAGCGAGAAGCCCCCTTCCGCCAAGAGCGCCAGCGCGTGGAGCCGCGCCCAGGGCGGGGTCAGGTATTCGGCCCAGGACCCCTGAATGCTCGTCGACCGGAGCGTTCCCCCCAGCGCGGGATCGACGAGCCGCAGGGTGACGCCCACGCTGCGGCCCTCCTGGTTGCTGATCGAGTACTGCCACTGGTGGGCGTTGGAGAACCTCCAGGAGAATGTCAGATCGGCCGCCGGGCCGGTCTGCGGCAGGACGGTGATGCCCCCGGTCGGCTCGCCAACGGGGAACTGGCTCCGGCTGATCGGTCCGTAGGCGGCGTAGTCGTACCCGAAGCTGACGGTGGCCGAGGCATCCGGGGTCTGCAGCACCGGCAGATCGGTCGACGCCGAGAAGGTGATCGTGCGCTGCACGTAGTTCAGGTTCTGGTTGTCGATGATGAGTCCGTTGGTCACCTGATCGACCTTCGAGAGCGCCAGGTTGAAGGCTGGCCAGAACCGGGCGTAGGTGTAGCCGATGACCCCCGAGGGGCTGCCGCTCCGGGGGAACAGGAAATTGAAGGAGAAGAAGTGGATGCTGGCCGGATCGGTGACCGAGGTCTGGAGCTGGAACGTGTCTCCGAGCCCGAACGGATCCTGGAGCACACCGACCGTCCACTGGTGCGGGTACATGTACTTCCAGGGGACGTAGGGGACGACGCGCTCGGGAAACGGCGCGGCGGCCGCGTCCTCGGGGGCGGCGTCCGGTGAGTCGGTCTCGGCGTCGGGGTCGCTGGGGCTGTCGAGCCGCGCGTTGGCGAACGGCTTGGCGGGCTGGAAGGTGGCCGGATCGTACGGCATCGTCCAGAGGTCGAACCCGTCGGTGGTGAACCCGGTGTAGACCAGCCGGTGCCCGTCGGGCGAGACAGCGGGCTGGAACGCACCCGAAAGGACGTTGGTCACCTGGAAGAGGCGCCGGGTCGAAAGCTCGTAGGCGTAGATGTTGTTGATGCCGCTGCGATCCGAGGAGTAAAGGACGTAGCGCCCGTCGGGCGAGAAGCGGGGGTCGAGGTCCATCGCCCGATCGACCGCCAGCGCCCGATCGGTCCCGGTCGCCAGATCGTAGAGGTGGATGTCGCGGAAGCCGCCCGGCTTCCAGCGCGAGTAAGCGATGAGCCGCCCGTCGGGCGAGAAGGCGGGGGTGAAGGCGAGACCTGGCGCGTCCGGCAACAGCAGGCGCGGCTCGCCCCCCTCGATCGGCACCAGCGCCAGCTGCCGGCTGCCGGTCCCGGCCAGGACGCAGGCGATCTGCTGGCCGTCGGGCGAGACGTCGGGCTCGTGGGCGCGAGCGCCGCGGGTCAGCTGACGGATCGTGCCGCTCGCCAGATCGAGGCGGAAGAGATCATTCCAGGAGACGTTGTTGCTGCCGATGATGCGCCGGGTGAGCTGCGGGTAGTAGAGCTGCTGGAAGATCAGCGCCTGGCCGTCGGGCGTGGGCGCCGCCGGTCCGGCGGAGAGCAGGTTGGCGAGCGAGCGGCTCGCGCCCGTGGCCGGATCGAGACGCACGTAAGCGGGCGACTGATCGTTGTTGGTGCGGTGGTAGACCAGCGTCCCGTCGGGGAAGAAGTGCGCGCCCGGCCCCTCGCTGCGCGGCGCAGGGGCGTCCCAGGTGATGCGCGTGGCCGCGGTGAGCGGCCGCCGCTCCGCCTCCTCGATCTCGAGGGTGTAGCGGTGGATGGCCGAGCGGCGCCAGTCGTCGAACAGGCCGGCGCCGAAGATCCCCGCGTACCCGCGGCCGACCGCCTTGATCGCGGTCCGGTTGATGCCGCCGATGATGCAGGTGTCGGCGTAGCGATGCGAGATCTCGCGGATCTTCTGCGGTCCGTAGCGATCCTCCACGTAGCGGAGCAGGCTCGAGCCGTAGAGATACGCGGCGGTTCCCTGCGGGTAGGCGTCGGGGATGCCGGTGACCTGGTCGAGGCCGAACATGCGCCCCTCGAGGAACGGCACGCGCAGATGCATGTCGTAGAAGCTGCTGCGCAGGCGCCCGGCGGTGGTCTGGCGCGACTCCATGAGGACCGCCATCCCCTCGATGAACCAGACGGGCTCGGCCAGGTTGGGCGCCCAGGTCTTGCCCACCAGCGTGTTGTAGATGAGGGGGCAGGCGCTGAGGATGGTGTCCAGGTGAACGACGTGCGTGAGCTCGTGCGTGATGAGCAGCTTCACGTAGTCGTCGAAGTCGTTCAGCTCGTCGAGCGAATCGGGTGGGACGCCGTAGGCGTTGATGAAGTTGAAGGGGATCGAGCTGGCCGAGCCGTTGGCGCCGTCGGAGATGTCGCTGAGGGTCACCATCACCCGGCCGCTCGGCCGCCAGTTGAGGTAGCGAGTGTTGAGCCGGTAGGCCCGCTCGGCGAAGTGCGCCACCCGCTCGGCGAAGGCCCGCTCGCTGGAATAGAACTGGATCTCGAAGTGCGGCGTCTGCAGCGTGTACCAGTCGGCGCGCGGCAGTCGCGGCGCGGGGAGCTGCTCGCCCGGCTGGTCGAGCGCCTGGGCGCGCGCGGTCCCAGTCGCCAGCGCGAGCGCGCCCCCGAGCGCCAGCAAAGCGAAGCCGGCGGGGGCGCGCGAGGGCATCGCGCGGGATTGTAGCCGCGCCCGCGCCCCCGGCGAAGCGGTGGGTGGCAAGCTGGGCCGTTCGTGGTTAAGTTCGGCGCTCACCAAAAAAGGAGAACGCCATGAAGAGATCCGCGACCGCCAACTGGAAGGGTGGCCTCAAGGCCGGCAAGGGAACGTTTTCATCCGCCAGCGGGACATTTTCGAATGTGCCTTACGACTTCGCCCAGCGATTCGAGACCGGCACCGGCACCAGCCCCGAGGAGCTGATCGCCGCCGCCCACGCCAGCTGCTTCGCGATGGCGCTGTCGGGCGAGCTGGAGAAGGTCGGGCTCGTCGCGGAGAACATCGATTCGAAGGCGACCGTGTCGCTCGACAAGGTGGAGGTCGGCGTTGCGGTCACCGCGTCGCACCTCGAGGTGAC
The DNA here is from genome assembly GCA_963725905.1 of uncultured Pseudomonadota bacterium. Lineage (GTDB taxonomy): Bacteria > Myxococcota_A > Polyangia > Fen-1088 > Fen-1088 > JADGRB01. The sequence goes on from CAVSAG010000002.1 coordinate 367,384, forward strand.
CGTCAAGCTGGCGAGCCCCGACAAGTCCAAGTTCGAGCGCGCCGCCGAGGCCGCCCGCGCCGGGTGCCCCATCTCCAAGCTGATGTCGAGCGCCAAGATCACGCTCGACGCGCGCCTCGCCTAGCGCGTCGGTCGCGTCAGGTCCCGGCAGATCCGGAGGTGGCGCAGCGCCGCGCCGTAGTCGCCCGCCAGGTCGTAGAGGCGGGCGGCGTTGTAGTGCGCGTCGGCGTTGCGCCCGTCCACCTCGATGGCGCGCGCGTAAGCGTCGAGCGCGGCGCTGTTGCGCCCCTGATCCTCGAGCACCACGCCGAGGTTGAAGAGCGCCGTGGCGTCGCCCGCGCGAATGGTGAGCGCGCGCCGGTAGTGCGCCTCGGCCGCTTCCAGGTCGCCCCGCTCGTGAAGGATCCGCCCCAGGTTGATGTGCGCGTCGGCGTGCTCCGGCGCCTGCATCAGGACCTGCCGGTAGCTCGCCTCGGCCGAGACCGGATCGGCCTCGTCGATGTCGCAGCCGATCTCGTAGATCTCCTCGGGCGACGGCGGCGCAACGTCGCCGCCCGAGGGGGCCGGTGGGCGCGCGCGCAGCATCGACAGGGGCGCCTCGGGAGCCGCGTCCGTCGGCTGATCGAACGACAGCAGCACCTGGCCCGACTCTGCCTGCCAGCGCGTGTTCCCCTCCTGAACGAAGACCGACGATCCTTCCGCGCCCAGCGTCACGCCGGTGAGGGGGCTCGTCTCGGGCAGGCGCGCCCGCAGCTTCTTCAGCGCGCTGCGCACCCGGTGCGGCGGGATGCGCTGGCTGACCAGCCCCTCCGCCTTGCGCAGCAGCATCAGGTCCTGAAACGAAAAGCGTAGCTCTCCGCGCTCGCCGCGCTCAGGCGCCAGCACGCCGGCCCGCAGATAGGCGCGCAGCCGGCCGGAGGAGACGCCGATCATCCTCGCGACGTCCTGGGTCGTGTACCCGCTCAAGGCGGCAAGGACTATACACCTCGGGACCCTCAAGGGTCCCGAACCCCCCGCGACGGACTCCGCTCGGCAGAGCCGAGCTCCGTCCACGCGATCACAGCTCCGGGTTAGCGCTTTTTGGCGCGCTTCGGCTCGGCGTGCGCGGCTTCCTCGGAGCGACGGGCGCCGCGGCGCGGGTGCTCCGGCTCAGCTTCGGCCGGCGCCTTTTCCACGGCGCTCTCCGGCTTGCCCGTCCCCTTGCCGAGGCTCGCCTTGAGGGCGGCCATGAGATCGATGATGCGCGCGGGCTCCGGCGCCGGCGCGCTCTCAGAGATGTCGTGCCCCTGGACCTTGCGCTCGATGTCGGCCTGGATCCGCTCGCGCACCTCGTCGTGGTACTTCGACGGCTCGAACGTCTCGGAGGCGATCTGGTCGATGAGCTGCTTGGCCAGCTTCAGCTCTGCCTCGCGCGCCTCTCCGTCGGGCAGCGGCACCTCGGACATCGGCCGGACCTCGTCGGCGTAGAGCAGCTCCTGCAGGATCAACGCGCGGCCGTCGGGCGACGGGCGCAGCATCACCAGGTACTGCTTGCCGCGCGCGGCGTAGCGGGCCAGGGCGGCGCGCCCTGTCTCGCGCATCGCCTCGGCGAGCAGCAGGTAGGCCTTGTCGCCCCCCTTCTCGGGTCCGAGATAGTACGGACGCTCGAAGTAGATCGGGTCGATGGCCGACAGGGGGACGAAGGCGTCGATGTCGATGCTCTGGGTCGCCTTCTCCTCCAGCGACTTGAGCTCGTCAGGCGTGAAGGTGACGTACTGGTCCTTGGAGAACTCGTACCCCTTCACCATGTCGTCGCGGCTCACCTGCTCGCCGTCGCGCGGGCAGACGTACTGCTGCTTGAGCCGCGAGCCGCACTTCTTGTGCAGCAGGTTGAACGACACGCCCGCCTTGCTCTGCGTGGCCGGGTAGAGCCGGACGGGGATCGACACCAGACCGAAGGAGATTGTCGCGCCAGCAATGGGTCGGGCCATTTGTGCTCCTGAGGATGTGCTCCAGTGTATACTGATGTGGGATAACGTCCAGTTTATCGATCGCCGTCAGGCCATGAGCTCGTGGAGCCGGGCGGCGGCGATCGGGCCCTTGCCGGTGTCCTCGTGCTTGAAGAAGACGTAGGCGGTCGACCAGCTCTGCGCCTTGATGCGCGCGCCCCAGGCGGCCACCATGGCGTCGTCGTAGTCCTCGCGCCGCAGCCGCAGGTAGCCCCAGTCGGCCGTCGCCTCGAGCGGCGTGGCCACCTCCTCGGATTCGGCGATGCAGAGCGCGGCGCGCCGCGCCCGCAGGCAGCTGTAGACGTCGTCCGAGAACCAGGATTCGTGGCGAAACTCGACCGTCGCGGCAAGCCCGGCCGGCAGCGCCGCCAGGAAATCGTCGAGGCGGACCAGATCCTTCTTCATGTTCGGCGGCAGCTGAAAAAGCACCGGTCCCAGCTTGTCGCCGAGCCCGACAGACGCCTCGGCCAGCCGCTCGACCGCTGACGCCGTGTCGACCAGGCGCTTGTCGTGGGTGATCCGCCGGGGGCTCTTGAGTGCGAAGCGGAACTCGGGCGGCGTCTCTCCGGCCCAGCGCGCCAGCACCTCCGCCGTGGGCATGCGGTAGAAGCTATTGTTGATCTCGACCGCCCGGAAGTGGCCGGCATAATGGCCGAGCATCTTGGCTTCGGGGAGCTTCTCCGGGTAGAAACCGCCGCGCCAGGCGGGGTAGCTGAAGCCGCTCGTGCCGATGAGAACCTGCATCGTCCCTCCCGCACCCTGAACGTGATCACCACGGGGAGTTTGCCTAACGCCCGTCCCCGTCGGTAAACTACCAGAATGACGCGCGACCGCGTCGCCAATCCGCTCGACGACACGACGCGGACGGCGCCAGCCCAGCCGGCGGCGGCCGACGCTCAAGCGGCGACAGCCACCTTGGTGGTCCTGTCGGGATCCAACGTGGGGGAGATGTACCGCCTCGAGAAGGATCAGATGGTCATCGGGCGTGGCGACAAGGTCGATCTGCGCCTGGTCGACGAGGGAATCTCGCGCGAGCACGCCCGCCTCATCAAGGACGAGGGGCGGGTGGTCCTCGAGGATCTGGGGTCGACCAACGGTACCTACTGCAACGGCCAGCGCGTCCAGCGCCACCCGCTGACCGAGGGGGACAAGATCCTGATCGGGTCGACGACCATCCTCAAGTTCAGCTACCAGGACAAGCTGGACGAGATGTTCCAGCGCCAGATGTCCGAGTCGGCGCTGCGCGACGGCCTGACCCGGGCCTACAACAAGCGCTACTTCTCGGATCGGATCGAGAGCGAGTTCCAGTACGCGATCCGCCACACGACACCGCTGTCGCTGATCTTCCTGGACATCGACCACTTCAAGAAGATCAACGACACCCACGGACATCAGGCGGGAGACCAGGTGCTGGCGCAGCTGGCGACGCTGGTGATGAGCATGCTCGGCGAGGAGGAGACCTTCGCCCGCTACGGCGGCGAGGAGTTCGCCGTCGTCGCCCGCGGCGTCGACCTGGACGAGGCGGCCGCGCTCTCCGAGCGGCTGCGCGCCGCCGTCGAGAGCCACCCCTTCAAGTTCCAGGGGACCGCCATCCCGGTCACGATCAGCGTCGGCGTGGCACACGCGGCGGCGTCGGGGATGTCCAGCTCCGGCGACCTGGTGGCGCGCGCCGACGAGGCGATGTACGCCGCCAAGCGCGGCGGCCGCAACCGCGTCTCGGTCGCCGAGGCTACCTGATCGCGTCTAGGTGAGCGTCGCCTCCTGGCGGAGCGCGCGCTTGAGGCGGGCCAGGTAGTCGGCGCGCGGGATCGCCACCGCGCCGAGGCTTTCGAGGTGCGGCGTCGGCACCTGCGCGTCGAGCAGCGAAAAGCCGCCCGCCCGCAGCCGCTCGACGAGGTGCCCGACCGCGGCCTTCGACGCGTCGGTGCGCCGGTGGAACATCGACTCGCCGCCGAAGAACCCGCCCAGCGCCACGCCGTAGAGGCCGCCCACCAGCGCCTCGCCCTCCCAGACCTCGACGCTGTGGGCGAGGCCGCGGCGATGCAGCTCGGCCGTAGGCGCGCACGAAGTCGTCGGTGATCCAGGTCGACGGGCGGTCGCCGCCCGTCTCGGCGCAGGCGCGCATGACCTCCTCGAAGGCGGCGTCGACGGTGAAGCGCCAGCCCGCCTCGCCGCGCGCTGCGCCCGACGGTGCGGTGCGGGCGCCAGCCGCTCGAGATCGAAGATCGCGCGCGGATCCGGCGACCACCAGGTGAGGACCGGATCGGACGACCAGGGGAAGATTCCGGCGCGGTACGCGGCGATCAGCGTCTCGACGTCGAGACGGCCGCCGAGCGCCACCAGCCCGTTCGGGCCCGCGTCGTCCTCGCGGGCGTCGGTGCCGGGCACCGGGGTCGGCCTCGGCCGATCGTTTGCGTCCACCCCGGTCAGTCTACCAGCGTCTCGCGGCCCGCCCTGTATTACGCGCCGTGGCCGGGCGCGCCCGAGCCCTCGCGCCGCGCCGGTCATCGTCTCGGCGCCCTCCCGTTCTCTCACTTCGGGGGACGGGGTGTTGGCGGCCTGTTCGCGCGCCCGTCGGCGCCCGCCGCTGACCATGCCGCCCTTGCGCCCCGCCTCGCGGGCCTCCTCGGAGTCGAATTCGTGTGCCGTCCCCTTTTGATGAGCCGCCTTGCCCCCCTGCGAGGAGATCTGGCGCTGACGCTCTCTATCCATCCCCGCGAAGCCACGTCCGCGGCTCTCGCCCTTTTCGCTGCTACCGCCATGACGGTTTCCTTCCCCGCGGAACCTCGCCCGCGTCGCTGTCCCGAACGTCTTCTAAGGACAAAGCTGCGCACGGTCCCGCCCAGGCGACAGGGGGGAGGGGGCGATCTCAGCCGGACTGAGGGAGGCTCCGGAGGCACGCCTCGAGCGCACCCAGAGCGGTCGCTCAGCTCTCGCCAGCTCGTCGGGATCCAGCTCGACGACGCCCGGGATCGGGGGCGGGCGTCCGGTCGCCGCCGCGTCGCGGACAGCGAGGACGGTGACCCGGTACTCGATGTCACGTCCGACCAGCGGGTGGAGCAGCCGGACGTTGGCCGTCTGGCGCCCGAGACCGAGATGATCTTGAAGTGGATCGGCGCCCCGGAAGCAGGATCCTTGGCCTCGAAGACGGCGCCCGCCTCGATCTTGGTCCCGGCGGGAAAGACGCTGCGCGCCATTTCCTTGACCGGGAGGGAGTCCTCCGTGCCGAACGCCTCGGCCGGCCGGGATCTCTCCCTGGCGCTCGTCGCCCGGCTCCAGCCCCTCCAGCCGTTTCTCCAGGCCGGGCAACATCTTGCCGTCGCCGTGCACGTAGCGAAGTGGCCCCGAACGTGTCGACGATTCGATCACCGCCCCGCCTTTGACCTTGAGCTCGTACGCCAGCTCCACGCTGCGTCCACGCGCGATCTTCATCCTGCGAGGGTAATGCCGCCAAGCCGGGTTGTGGAAGCCTGCTTTTGAAGGTGATCGTAGATTCGATTTGCGTGGGCGCGTAAGATGATTTCTGGAACAGGGCGACGAACTCGCCCCTTTCCAGACACGTACTCCTGCAGTTATCGCCCTCTCGTCTTCTTAGGTAAGAAAGGCCGCCCAATGACCATAGGTTTCCCCCAGCCTAGGGTGCGCGCGCTCCTCGTCGCCTCGATTCTGATCCTCTCGGGTCTGGCCGGGTGCGGCGGCGGTGGCAAGACGAACGCCGATGGCGGTGGCGGAAAGACAGGCAGCGGCGGGGCGACGGCCACCGGCGGGGCGACAGCCACCGGCGGCGGGAGTGGCAGTGGGATGACAGGCAGCGGCGGCAAGGTCGGGGTGGACATGGGATCCGCCGACCGTCCGACGACGCCGCTGGCGGCGATCGGCCAGCCGTGCAAGGTGGGCGCTGACTGCACGTCGACCTTCTGCGCCGACGGCGTCTGCTGCAACAGCGCCTGCACGGGAACGTGCGTGACCTGCGCCTCGACCGACAACGTCGGGACCTGCATCCCCGCCGACGTCAATACCGATCCGCGCAACGACTGCACCGACGAGGGCCAGTCGAGCTGCGGCAAGAACGGAAACTGCGACGGCACCGGCGCCTGCGAGCTCTACGTCGCCGGCGTCGCCTGCCAGAACGTCCGGCTGCACCGGCACCACGTTGTCCGTTCGCCGGACGCTGCGACGGGGTCGGGAGCTGCAACGCGCCGGCGAGCCAGTCCTGCACGCCGTTCATCTGCGGCACCACCGGGACATGCAAGACGACCTGCTCGGCCGACGCCGACTGCACGGGCCCGGGCAACTTCTGCGTCAATGGCAGCTGCGGTCCCAAGCCGCCCGGGGCGAGCTGCGGCTGCTGACACCGACTGCAAGTCGCTCCACTGCGCGCAGACGCCGTCTGCTGCGCGACCACCTGCACCGGCAACTGCAAGTCGTGCGCGATCGCCGGTAGCGCCGGCACCTGCATCAACGTCCCCGCCGGCCAGGACCCGCTCGCGCAGTGCGCCGACCAGCTGGCGCCCGAGCTGCAAGACCAACGGCTCCTGCGACGGCAAGGGCGGCTGCCAGCACTACGCGTCGGGCACCGTCTGCGGCACGAACAGCTGCGCCTCCGGCGTGGCCACGGCGGCCGGCAAGTGCGACGGCGCCGGCACCTGCCAGGCCGGCGACCATGTCGTCCTGCAACGCTTACGTCTGCGACACGACCGGGGTCTGCAAGACGACGTGCACCGTCGACGCCGACTGCTCGACGGGGAACTTCTGCATCGGTGGCAGCTGCGGCAAGAAGGCGCCCGGCGCGACCTGCACCGCCGACTCCGACTGCGGCACCACCCACTGCGCGCAGGGAGTCTGCTGCAACACCGCCTGCACCGGCACCTGCATGTCGTGCGGCCTGACCGGCACGAACGGCACCTGCTCCGCCGTCACGGCCGGGAGCGATCCGCTGAACCAGTGCACCGACGTCGGCGCGACCAACCCCTGCGGCACGAACGGCTCCTGCGACGGTGCCGGCGCCTGTCAGTTCTACCCGGCCGGCACGAACTGCGGGGCCGCCGCGTCGTGCACCGGTTCGACGCTCACCCAGGCGCGGACCTGCGACGGCGCCGGCACCTGCCGGGCCGCGACGACCGCGATGTGCGATCCCGTTCGAGTGCGGCACCGGCGCTTGCAAGACGACCTGCTCCACCGACGCCGACTGCGTCTCGCCCAACTCCTGTACGAACAACAGCTGCGGCAAGCTGCCGCCGGGCGCGGCCTGCACGGCGGCGTCGTGCCTGCCAGTCGGGCTTCTGCGCGCAGGGGGTCTGCTGCAACAACGCCTGCGCGGGGACCTGCATGTCGTGCGCGCTGACCGGCACGCGCTGGGACCTGCTCGCCCGTCCCCGCCGGCCAGACGCCGACGCCCGGCGACCCAGTGCACGATGACGGCCGCCGCGACCTGCGGCGCCGACGGCACCTGCAACGGCACCGGCGCCTGCCGAAACTACCCGAGCGGCACGCAGTGCGCTGCGCCGCGATCTGCAGCGGTTCGACGCTGACGCCCGCGCAGACCTGCGACGGCGCCGGGACCTGCAGAGCCGGTCGACCGGCGGCGCCTGCCCGGGCAACCTCACCTGCACCACCGCCACCGCCTGCAAGACGTCTGCACGGCCGACGGGACTGCGTCTCTCCGTTACGTCTGCAACACGGGCGCTTGCACGCTGAAGACGCCCGGGACGCCCTGCGCCAGCGCCTGCCGAATGCGCCTCCGGCTTCTGCCAGCAGGGCGTCTGCTGCACGAGCGCCTGCGGCGATACCTGCATGTCGTGCGCGCTCAGCGGCAGCGCGGGTACCTGCACGCCCGTCCCGTCCGGCACGGCGCCGACACCCGCCACCCAGTGCGCCGACGCCGGCGCGCGCCAGCTGCGGAACCAACGGCCTTTGCGACGGCACCGGCAAGTGCCAGCTCTACGCCAACGGCACGACCAGTGCGTCGCCGCGACCTGCAGCGGCGACACGCTGACGCCGACGCGCACCTGCGACGGCGCCGGGACCTGCAAGACGGTCACCTCGACGCTGTGCGATCCCTACGCCTGCGGACGACCAACGACGCTTGCAAGACGACCTGCGCCGGTAAGCACCGACTGCACGTCGCCGCCACCTGCACGGGGACCCCGCTCACGCTGCGGCAAGCTGGCGATCGGCGCGACCTGCACGACGTCGGCAACGCCTGCGCCTCGGGCTTCTGCGCGCAGACAGCGTCTGCTGCAACAACGCCTGCGCCGGCACCTGCACCTCTTGCAACCTGCTCGGGCACGGTCGGGACCTGCACCTCGATTACCGGCGGGCCAGGCGCCCGACCCGACCACCCAGTGCACCGACCAGGGCGCCGTCGACCTGCGGCACGAACGGCCTCTGCAACGGCAGCGGCGCCTGCCAGAAGTACCCGTCGGGCACTCAGTGCGCGGGCGGCGACCTGCACACCGGCAGCGAGCGCTGACCGGTCCGTCGACGTGCAACACCAGCAACGTCTGCACGGCCCCGAGCGCCGACGAGCTGCACGCCTTACATCTGCGGCACGAACGCCTGCAAGACGACCTGCGCCACGACCGCCGACTGCCTCTCGCCCGACATCTGTGCTCGGCAGCGCCTGCGTCGCCGCCGGTCAACCGTCACGGTGAAGACGAAGAGCGCACCGCGAAACCGCGCCGTTCGTCTACTTCGAGATCCAACTCACCAACACCGGAACGATGCCGATCACGCTTTCGCAGATCACGATCAAGTACTGGTACACGTGGGACGTGACGACGGCGTGACGCGCCGACCGACGCTGGCGGCAGCGTGCACTGTACTCTCTCGGCTCGACCGGCGGCGGCTGCACCAACGTGACGGAGTCTTTCGTCCTGGTGACAGCCGGCGCTGGACCGATGCCAACCACTACTTCCTGCTCGGATTCACGTCGGGCGCCGGTACGCTGGCGCCGGACGCGACCGCCGAGATCGGCCCGGGTTTCAACAAGAGCGACTTCTCCGACCTTCAACGCAGACGAACGACTACTCGTACAACACGGTCGACGACGCCTTCACGGACCACGAAGGTCACCGTCTATCTGAACGGCGCGCTCGTCTACGGCACCGGCCCCATAAACTGACGCCCTCCGCCGGCGTACGGGGTCGGACGGGCTGCATCCAGCCGGGGCATCCGCGTCCGGCGCGCGATCGGGTAAGATGACCGCATGGTGTTACCCGATGGTGTTCGGGACATCGTCCGGCGGGCGGGCGTCGATCTCTTTGTCCTGTTCGGCTCGCGGGCGCGAGGTGAAGCCAGGTCCGACTCTGACTGGGACTTCGCCTACACGATCACCGGCGACGCTTCGGGGTTCGACCCCGACGTGCTGCAGGCAGATCTCGTCGGTGCGCTGGGGAGCGACCGGATCGACCTCGTCGATTTGAACCGCGGGTCGGCGCTGCTCAGATTCCGGGTCGCCGCCGAAGGTTCGCCAATCTACCAGGCCGAACCGAATGCCTTTCAGGACTTTCAGGTTGAGGCGGCTCGTTTTTGGTGCGACGTGGGCTCTGTGCTCGATGCGAGCTACGGCGACGTTCTGGCGCGTCTCGGGCCGCGTGCCCGATCGGGGCGGGCTTTGCCCGCCGGAGACGCCGCCCGCCGAGCCCGATCCGGGTACGGCTCTTGTCGCGATCCGGGGGTGGGCCCGTGGGAGGGGCGCAGCCCCTCCCGCGCTCAGCTCAGACGACTTCGCGATTTCGATCGTGACGAGGTTCGGCGCGAAGGCGCGGAGGGCCTGCAGGCTGCGCGACTGCCACTGCGCGCCCGGGTCGCTGAGGAATCGGATGCGGTAGTGGTCGTCGGCGCGCTCGTCGACCTGGGCGATCCAGCGCACGAACTCCTTGAGGCAGGAGGAGTTCATGAACACCAGCTCGCGGAAGTCGGCGACCACCTCGCCCATGTGCCCGCGCCGGGCCTCGTCGTCGACGGAGTCCAGGAAGGGGCCGAGCGGGGCGTTGACGCGCAGGTCGGCGTTCCCCCACAGGCGCATCACCAGCGCCTGGCCGTCGACTGCCGCCGTCGCCTCGAACTCGGTGTCCTTGATTCCCGGAATCTGAACCGCCGCCATGGACCCTTAAAGTCTACACGGCTGCGAAAACGACCGGTCAAATCACTTACTCGAACGGGTCGGCCTTCTTCTCGGCGGGCTCGCCCGCGGCAGCGGGCGGGGCCTTGTCGTCGCCGCCTTTGGGGCTGCGGCGGTTGCCTCGTCGTGTCGACCCGGACGCCGCCGCTTGGGACGGGCGTGGGCGGCCGCCTTCGGGGCGGGGGAGCTGGCCGTGGCAGGGGAGGCCGCTCTGGGCGCCGTCGCGGTCGGGCCGGTAACGGGGGAGCGGACGGCGCCGCGGCAGGTGGAACCGGGGGCGAGACGGGCGCCGGGGCGGCCAGCTTCGGTGCCGGGGCCGGCGGGACCACGGCGGGTGTCGCGGGCGCGCTCGGGGTCGCGGGCGCGCTCGGGGTCGCGGGCGCGCTCGAGGTCACGGGCTCGATGGAGGTCGCCGGCGTGGCCAGCGGGGGCGGGTGGTCGTGGAGCACGCCGCCGATCTGCGGTCGCGCCAGCATCCAGGTGAGGTAGAGCGGTGATCCCCGCCAGCGCCGCCAGCCCGCCGTAGACCCGAAGCGATCGCGCCGGCTCGGCGGCTCGACGCTCGACGGTGAGGACGGCAAGGTCAACGGCGCCGGAGTCCGCGTCCCGCGGCTTCGCGGCTCGCTCCGCACCTCGCTGCGCGCGCACGCCCGAGACTGTCGAGCCGCCCGGGCGCAAGCGCCATGGTCGGACCTTGCGTCTGCGGCTCGGCGCCCGGCGCCTCGAGGCGCGGGTGGCGATCACCGTGGTCGACCTCCATGTCGAGCGCCGCGGTCGCGGTCTTGCGCCATTGCAGGAACTCGGCGGCGAAGAGCCCCTTCATGTAGCTGGCCACCTGCAGGGGGCTGAACCCCTCGTTGCTGAAGGCGAAGCGCTCCAGCGCCTGCGCCATCTCGTGCGCGCTGGCGAACCGGGCGTCGCGCCGCTTGCGCAGCGCGCGCATCACCACGGCGTCCAGCTCCGCCGGCACGTCGGCGATCTCCGACGGGCGGGGGATGGGATCGTCGAGGATCGCGCGCATCGTGGCCAGCTCGGTCTCGCGTCGGAACAGACGACGGCCGGTCAGCACCTCCCAGAGGACGACCCCCAGCGCGAACACGTCGGCGCGGTGATCGACCTCCTCGGCGGAGGCCTGCTCGGGGGACATGTACTCGATCTTCCCCTTGAGGCCGCCGGGGCTGGTGTGGGCGACGCGGCCGAACGCGCGCGCGACGCCGAAGTCGATCAGCTTTACCGCCCCTTCGAACGAGAGCAGGACGTTCTGCGGCGAGACGTCGCGGTGGACGACGCCCAGCGGGCGCCCCTCGCCGTCGGTGAGCGCGTGCGCGTAGCCGAGGCCGCTCGCCGCCTGGGCGATGATGTAGGCCGACAGCGCGGGGCTGGGCGGACGCTTTTCGCGCGCGGCCTTGCGCAGCACGGCGGACAGCGGCTTGCCCTGAACCAGCTCCATCGCCAGGAAGTACTCCTCGCCGTCGTGGCCGACCTCGATGATGCGGACCACGTTCGGGTGATCGAGCAGCGCCGCCAGCCGCGCCTCGTCGAGGAACATCCCGATGAACTGCCGGTTCGACGCCAGGTGCGGGAGGATCCGCTTCACCACCAGCAAGGTCCGATACCCGGCCAGCTCGCCCGACAGGGCCAGATAGACCTCCGCCATCCCTCCGGTCGCGAGGCGTCCGATTATCTGAAAGCGCCCCAGGCGCTTGACCGTGTCGTCCATCCGCGATTGGGAGAGCCGCCCGCCCTGGCGGTGATCGGAGGGCGTGCCAACGGTCATCTTCTCATTTGACTCCACCAGCTTCGACGAGTGGGGTCAAGTTGCGCCACAGACAAGAGGCAATTCTTGGCGGATATTCGCCGCCCTTTTCTCACATTGGGTGACACCCCGGCCCGAGATCCAGGCACCTTGGTCTGTGGCGAGCGACCCGAAGCCAGCTATAATCGAGGTTTTTCAGGGGGATAGATTGTGAACACACGAGCTTATCGAGGTCCTCACCCAGGTCTTTGGGGGGTGCTGGCGACGGCCGGCCTGCTGGCCGGAGTCGGATGCGCAGGGGTCAAGTCGGCCCAATCGCCCAGCGGAGGCGGCGGAAGCTCATCTTCCACTGGCGGGTCGAACGGGAGAGGCGGATCGAACGGGAGCGGCGGGTCGATCACCCCGACCGGCTGCAACGGCGCCTGCACCGACTTCGAGCCGACCGTCCGGCGGCACCAACCCGATCATTCAGGAGGGGGTCCCCGCCGATGTCGGAGGGATGTTCGGGAACCCATCAGGGGACGGCCCTTGCGTGACCGAGCCCGAGGACGGCTCGCTGTTCCCGAACAACTGGCTTCCCCCCGCGTGCGCGTCATCGTCCCGGGCAGCAGCAACCCCTATAGCGGCTACCTCAAGATCACCTTCCACGCCGATGCGGAGTCGACCGATCTGATCGTCTACGCCCAGGGCGACAACTGGCCGTTGCCGAAGTCGATCTGGCAGAACCTCGCGGCGCACATCGTGGGGGCGCCGATCAAGGTGACCGTGCAGACGCCGGGAGGCGGCGCGACCAGCGTCAGCTTCCAGGTCGCGCCCGTGGGTGCCGGCGGCAGCATGGTCTTCTGGTCGGCCAATCCGACGGCGGTCGGCAAGGACCTCGCGAACTTCACCACCTACTCGGAAAATTCGATCGTCAACGATTCGTATCTCGACGGGTTCACGGTGGGTGACGTCTCGACCATCGCTCAGTCGAACGGCCGGCCAGTCCTGCAGATCACCGACGTGCAGCAGCCGACGCTGATCAACGAGAAGGACAGCACGACGCAAGCCGGCACCAACGGCGCGACCCACACACCTCCGCGGTGTATCGGCTGCCACGTCGGGACGCCCGACGGCGACTACGTGGCGTTCGTCGACTTCTGGCCCTGGTCGGTGGCGTTCGCGGACGTCAGCTCGAGCAACGGCAACACGGCCGGCTCCACGCTGCCGGGGTACAGCGGCACCACCTGCACCGACTGGAACAACTGCACGCCGAACTGCAACTATGGAAGTTTCTGCTCCAACGGAAAGACCTATATCCAGGAGCCGTGGGGCGGACCGATGGCGTTCTCCCAGTCCCACTGGAATATCTCGGGTGGCGAGCGTCTCGCTGTCATGACGACGCAGCTTGCTGACCCCACGAATCCGGGGAATTACCCCACCCCTCCTCCCGACATGAACCAGGCCAAGCTCATCTGGGTCGACACCACCCAGACGTCGTTCTCGATGATGAACGGCGTTGCCGTTCCCCAGCAGGGGGTCGCCTGGGGCTTGGTGTCACACACCGGCGACCTTGGGGGTGCAGCCTTCCCGACCTGGAGCAACGACGGCAACACGATCGTCTACTCCTCGAGCGGGGCGTCGACCGCCTTCCTGGACGGCCGCCTCAACCTCGGCAAGACCGACCTCTACCAGGTCCCGTGGGGTAGCACGAAGAGCGCCGGCGGCACGGCGTCCCCGGTCCCGGGCGCTTCCACCACCCAGTACGAGGAGTACTACCCGGCGTTCGCGCCCGATGACTCGATGCTGGCTTACACGGCGGTCCCGTCGGGCCAGGTGATGTACGCCAACCCGAAGGCCGAGCTCTACGTCGTGCCCTTCCCCGGCGACTCCAACACCAGTGCGATCCGCATGGCCGCCAACGACCCGCCCACCTGCACCAACCTGCAGAGCCCGGGCATCAACAACCACTGGCCGAAGTGGTCGCCGACCGCCAGCACGGACGCCAGCGGGAACACCTACTACTGGATCATCTTCTCGTCGAACCGGTACAACCCGAATCCAATGCCGGTGACCAACGACAACATGTCGAACACCGTCTACGTCTCGCAGCTCTACATCACTGCGGTCGTCAAGGCCGACGGCAAACCCCTCCAGACCTTCCCGGCGATCTACCTCTACAACCAGCCGCCCAAGAGGTTGAACACCACGCCCGCGTGGCAAGACTTCAACATCCCGATCGTCATCGACAGGCCCTAGCGCTCGCGGTCTTCGCGACGGTGGCGGCTGGTGCCGTGGCGGCGTCTGCCCGTGGCGCGGCGGCTGCCGCGTCGATCGATCTCGGCCGCACGGTCGCCTTCGGTCCCTGGTCGATGCGGGCGGTGAACGGGCCGGCCGGATTCGGCGAATGGATCGCGGCCGAGGTCCCGGGGTGCGTGCACACCGATCTTCTGCGCGCGGGGAAGATCCCCGACCCGTTCGTGGGGACGAACGAGAAGGCGCTGCAGTGGATCGAGCGGACCGACTGGGAGTACCGGACGACGTTCGCCGCGGACGCCGCGCTGCTGGCGCGCGAGCGGCTCGAGATCGTCTTCCAGGGGCTCGACACCTATGCCGAGGTGTCGGTCAACGGCGCGCGCGTGCTCTCGGCCGACAACATGTTTCGTTCCTGGCGCGCCGACATCAAGCCGCACGTCGTGGCGGGGAGCAACGCCGTCATCGTCCGCTTCCGGTCACCGATCGCCGTGACGAAGCCGCTCTACGACCGACTCGGTTACACGCTGCCGGCGGCGAACGATCAGGCCAAGGAGATGGTCTCGATGTTCACGCGCAAGGCCCCTTACCAGTACGGGTGGGACTGGGGGCCGCGCTTTGTGACCAGCGGCGTCTGGCGGCCCGCGGCGATCGAGGCCTGGGACGAGGCGCGCCTCGACGACGTGCAGGTCATTCAGCGGTCGCTCGACGACGCGCGGGCGCGGCTGGAGGTCGTCGCGGTGGTCGTGGCGTCGCGCCCCGGGCGCGCGCGGGTCGCCGTCGGGCTGCCGGGGGGCGCGACGCTGGGGATCGCCGACCAGCCGCTTGTGCGCGGGCGCAACGAGATCCGCCTGGAGGTCGCCATCGACAAGCCAGAGCGGTGGTGGCCGAACGGCCTCGGAGCCCAGAGGCTCTACACGCTGGAGACGACGCTGGCGTCCGGCGCCGTCGAGCGCGGGCGGCGGCAGACGCGCGTCGGGCTCCGCACGCTGGAGGTGGTGAGCCGGCACGACGCCGCCGGCAAGAGCTTCACCGTGAAGGTCAACGGCGCGCCCGTCTTCATGAAGGGGGCCAACTGGATCCCGGCCGACAGCTTCGTCACCCGGGTCGGCGAGGAGAGGTACCGCGCGCTCCTGGGGGCGGCCGCCGCGGCCAACATGAACATGGTTCGCGTCTGGGGCGGCGGGATCTACGAGGACGACCGCTTTTACGACCTCTGCGATGAGCTCGGCCTCCTGGTGTGGCAAGACTTCATGTTCGCCTGCAGCATGTACCCGGGCGACGCCGCGTTCGTCGAGAACGTTCGCCAGGAGGCGATCGAGAACGTCAGGCGCCTGCGGAACCACCCGGCGCTGGCGCTGTGGGCGGGCAACAACGAGATCGAGGCGGCCTGGCAGCAGTGGGGGTGGACGTTCAAGTTCCACCTCGACAAGGCGGCCCAGAACACGATCTGGAACGACTACAAGCGCCTGTTCCACGAAGTGCTGCCGCGGGTGGTGGCGGCCGTGGACCCGGGGCGGTTCTACACGCGCTCGACGCCGAGCGCGAACGAGGACGGCGTGCCGCCCAACAAGATGGGGTGGGGGGACATGCACTTCTGGGGCGTCTGGCACGCGGAGGCGCCGTACGAAGCCTACGCCGCCAACGTGTCGCGCTTCATGAGCGAGTACGGGTTCCAGTCGTTCCCCACGCTCGACAGCGTGGCTCGCTACGCGCCGCCGTCCGAGTGGCGCATCGACTCGCCGGTGATGCTGTCGCACCAGCGGCACCCGCGCGGCAACGCGCTGGTGCGGACCTACATGGATCGCGACTTCCGCGTCCCCAAGGACTTCGGCGCGTTTCTCTATCTGTCGCAGGTGCTGCAGGCGAACGTCATCAAGTTCGGCGCCGAGGCGCACCGGCGCGCGATGCCCGGGAACATGGGGAGCCTCTACTGGCAGCTCGACGACTGCTGGCCGGTGGCGTCGTGGTCCAGCATCGACTACTACGGGCGCTGGAAGGCGCTGCAGTACGCGGCGCGGCGGTTCTTCGCGCCGGTGCTGGTTTCGCCGGTCGACGACAACGGAACGCTGAAGGTGTACGGGGTCTCCGACCGCCGCAGCGATCTGCCGGCGCACCTGACCCTGCGCCTGGTCGATCTCGACGGCGGCGGCGAGCGCTGGCGGTTCGAGCGCGACGTCACTGTCAAGGCGCTGAGCAGCCTGCCGCTGTTCTCGGCCTGGAAGCGTGACGTGCTCAAGGGGATCGATCCGAGCCACGTCGTCCTGGTTGCGGAGCTCGCCGCCGGCGGCGAGACGCTGAGCCGCAATCTGTTTTATTTCCTCAAGACGCGCGAGCTGGCGCTGCCGGCGCCGGAGCTGTCGGTGGCCGTGGCGCCTCACCGGATCGGCGCCACCGTGCGGGTCACCGCGCGCCGCTTCGCCCGCGCCGTCTGGCTGTCGACGCCGGAAGGGGAGGGGGCGTTCTCGGACAACTTCTTCGACCTTCTGCCGGGCGAGACGGCGACGCTCGAGTGGACGCCCGGACCGGGGGCCCGCCCGGGCGCCGCCGAGCGGCTCGTCATCGGTGCTGCACGCGACGTCCGTCCGCGATACATATTGAGGCGTGGGCTACCGGATCAAGCAGACGGAGCAGGTCGGCAAGGCGGTGCGCCGGATTGTCCGCGAGCAGCTTCGCAGCGCAATCCGCGCGGCGCGCGATCGGAAGCTCGACCAGGAGGAGCGCGTCCACGAGGTGCGGACGCGGCTCAAGCGCTCGCGCGCGGCGCTGTCACTGATCCGCCGGGAGGCCGGCGACAAGGCCGCGCGGGACGATCGCCGATTGCGCGACGCCGGCCGGATGCTGGCCAAGCCGCGCGATCTGGCGGTGCAGGCGCACACCTTCCGCGTGCTCGGCACCCGGCTGCAGTCGGAGCTGCCGCCGCGCCTCCTGGCCCGCCTGGCGTCGGCGGAGCGGCAGATCCGGCGGGCGCTCGAGCCCGAGGAGGTCGAGCGCGATCTCAAGCGCGCGGCGCGCGCGCTGCGGCGGCTGCGGCGCGATCTGTCGGTGTGGGGTGTCGGCAAGGGGCGACGCGCCATCGGAGACAGCGTCACCCGCACCTACCGGAGCGGGCTCGAGACGCTGGAGGCGGCGCGCGAGCAGCCGTCGGCGGAGCGGTTCCACGACTGGCGCAAGCACGTCAAGGCGCTCTCCTACGAGCTGCGCATCATCGCGGCGGCGGTCCCCGAGCTGACCACCACGCTGATTCCCGAAGATCGAACGCCTCGGTGAGATCCTGGGGCAGGTCCACGATCTCGACTGCGTCAAGGCGACCGCCGAGCTGCACCCGCGCTGGTTCGGGCGCGCCGCCGACGGCGAGGCGGTGCTGGCCGCCGTCGACGCGCGCCGCGGTGAGCTGGAACAGGAGGCGCTGGCGTTGGCTGCCAGCGTCTTCGCCGGGCGCGCGCGCGACGTCCGGGCCTTGGTGGAGTCCGGCTGGAAGCTCTGGCGGAGCGCCCCGACCTTCGACAGCGTCGAGACGCACGCCGATTAGGGGACGACCGTGAGATGGCGCGGAACGGCGGCCGTCGGCGTCGCCACGGCGGTTCTGGCTGCCTCCGCCGCGCGGGTGCCGCGCGCCGACGAGAGCGAGCTCGCGTTTCAGCCGGCCGACTATCACGACGGCCACGCCCGTCCGCGCGCGCTGGCGTTCAACCCGGACGATGGTCTGCTCTATGTCGCGCTCTCGACCGCCGACCAGGTGGCGATCGTCGATCCCAAGCCGTCGCCGCCGCGGATGGTGGCCAAGGTCGAGGTCTGTCGGTTCCCCGACGCGATCGTCGCGCTTCCGAAGGGTGGAGCGCTGGTTGGCTGCCGCTTCGATCCGGGGCTGAGACGCATCGTCGCCGAGGTGGTGGGCGGCTTCCACGCCGAGCTGACCGCCGGCGATGTGCCGCCGGGCGCGCGCGGGCTGGCGGTGACCGCCGACGGAAGGATCGCTTACGTTGCGTCGCCGCCGTTGCGGGGGATCGCCGTGGTGACGCTCGCCGACGGCCGGATTCTGCAGACGATCCCGACGGGGATCTCGCCGCGGGCGCTGCGCCTCGTGCCGAAGCCCTTCTGGCCGGGCGGGCGGGGGCCGTTTCTGGTGGTGAGCAATTTCATCGACCACACGGTGACGTTTCATCCGGTTGCCGCCGACGGGCGGCTGGCGCCGGCGGTTCAGACGATCCGCACCGAGGCGCCCGTGCTCGATCTCGTTCCGAGCGGCGGGGAGGTGCCGCATCTCTGGCTCTTCACGCACGAGGATCGGGCCGTCTCCCGCGCGCGCGGTCCGGTGGAGGGGCTCGACGGCGGCGTCATCCGGCTGTCGGTCCGCGCCGATCTCCCGGCCGGGCACCTGCTCGACGATCCGGGGCCCGGACGCCGGCCGTTCGTGAACCTGAGCGATCGTGCCGTGCCGGCCGTCGAGCCCGATGCCGCCGCGACCGACGGCGGCCGCACGCTGGCGGTGGCGGGCGCGGGGAGCGACAACCTGCTCCTCGCGCGCTGGGCGGAGGTCGAGCTCGGCGACGCGCTCGCCGTCCCCGTCGGTGCCAATCCGTCCGCCGTCGCCGCGTTGCCCGACGAGAGGTTCGTCACCGCCGATCGATTGAGCGACACGCTGACCTTTGTTTCGCTCGGCGGAGCGCCGGGCGTGGAGGCGACGCTGGTGGTGGGCGCGCCGGCGCGCCCGTCGCCCGCCGAACGGGGTGAGCTGCTCTTTTACAGTCGCGCGCTGGTCCGCAACAACGTGGCGACCGGGCCACTGTCGCTCTACACCTGCGCCGCCTGCCACGACGACGGGCACACCGACGGGCGGCTGCACCCGGCCAAGCAGAACAAGTTCTTCTCGACCACCTCGACCTGCCGCGGGATCGGCACCACCGCGCCCTACCTGCGGCTCGGCAACCAGGCGACGATCGACGTCTTCGCCGACAACATCGTTTCGACCCACGCCCAGGGAGCCGAGCGCGATCCCGAGCACTTCGCCGACTACCCGGTGACGCTGCGCTTGCACGAAGCGTCGGGGACGCCCGAGGTGACGCTGCAGCCGCACGAGGTGCGCGTGGCGCTCGCCCGCTACATGGAGCGGATTCCGCCCGAGCCGTCGCCGTTCGTGGCCCCAGGCGCGCGCGCGCTGACACCGGCGGCGCGTCTAGGCCTGCTGCTGTTCCGCGATCGTTGCGCCGGCTGCCACCAGATGATCGGCAACAGCGATCTCGGGAACCACGTCCCCGAGTCGACGCAGGAAGCGCGGCTCCTGGCGGGCCAGGTGGCGCTCACGTCGCCCGGACGCTACCGGGTCGGGACGCCGGTGCTCGGCGAAGGGGGGAATAACCCGCCGTCGCTGCGCGGGGTGTGGGACGACGCCCCCTACTTCAGCGACGGGAGCGCGCGGACGCTCGAGGAGGTCCTGCGCCGCACCGACCCCAACGCGGACGCCGTTCACGCACAGGCGAATGCCGCCCGTCCGCCGGCCTTCACGGCCGACGAGCAGGCGGCGCTGCTGGCGTTTCTGCGGTCGCTCTAGCTCGGAACCCTGGGAGGGTTCCGAACCTCCCGCGATGGGCTCGGGCCGGCAAAGCCGTCCCTCCCCCGACGCGCTAGGGGCTCGGGCCGGCTTACCAGCCGCCGCCGGCAGGCTTCGAGGCGCTCTTGTCGTCGCTCTTCTTGTCGCCCTTGTCGGCCTTCTTGTCCGTCTTCTTGCCCTTGTCCGCCTTCGCATCGCCGGCGCTCTTGTCGTCGGCCTTGACCGGGAGGGACACCAGGAACGAACCGGCGAGGATCGCCGCGAGAATCAACTTCATGGAAGTCTCCTTTGTTGGAGGTGGACCAGCAGCGCCCTTGTAGATCATTTCCCCGCCTTGCGCGAGCGCCGACCGCGTGGCTTGTCGCGGACGCCGGCTTGAGCATATGGTAGGCGTCGGTGAGCAGCGGACTCCCCCTCGACAAGTGCCGCCGGCCCGCGTGGCTTTTGGTGGCGATGAGCGCGGCGGTCCTGGCCGCGAGCTGCGCGAAGACGGCGGCGCGCACGGAGCCTCCCGACCCCGCGCGCGCGCTGGCGCGAACCCTTTCGATCTTGCGTGGCGCGACGGCCGAGCATCCGCAGGTCTTGAGGATCCTGTTCTACGGACAATCGATCAGCACCCGACACTGGACGGATCAGGCGGTGGAGGCCCTGCGCACGGCCTATCCCCACGTCGTCTTCGACACCCGGAACCTGGCGATTGGAGGCTTCTCCGCCGTGAAGCTCCAGCGGACCGTCATCCGCGACGTGCAGGAGTTCTACCCGGACCTGATCATCTTCCATGCTTATGGCGACCATCGGGCCTACGAGAAGGTCATCCAGGCCTTCAGGTCCCTGACCGCGGCCGACATCGTGGTTTCTACCGATCACGTCACGACGCCGGTGGAGCCGCTCTGCAACACCGGCTTGCATCTGGCCTACTCGCCGCCGCCGGGCTGCAAGGGTCATTTCTGGTTCAAGCAGAACAGCTGGGAAGAGTTCATGTCCCAGGTCTGGATTCCGGAGATGGCGAGCCGGTATGGGCTGGCCATCGAGCCCAGGCGTCCGCGATGGAGCGCGTACCTTCAGGAGCACGATCTGAAGCCGGCCTCTCTGTTGAGCGACGAGGTTCATCCCAACCCGGAAGGTTGGCGATTGATGTCGGACCTGTTCGTCTCCTGGTTCAAGCAGGTCGTCGCCACGCAGTCTGGCAGCCCGGCTGCGCTCGAAGGACAGGTCCAGTCGTTTCCTTCTCCCGCGGCCGGGGCCACCAAGTCCTACAGCTTCGTCGGCAACCGCCTGGAGATTCTGGGCACCGGGCCGCTCGGCCGCCTGATCACCGTCAGGGTCGATGGAAAACCGCCGCAGGAGATCGATGGTTGCTGGCAGGAGAGCCGAACGTCGTATCTGCCCAATGCCCCCGATTGGCCGGCCATCGAACGCGTGACCGTGGCGCCCGACTACCATCAGGCCGACACCTGGACCATGAAGGTCACCGACCTCAATCGTCAGCAGGATCATTTCAACTTCACGCTGACGAGCGAGCACGGCGGTCCGGATGGCGACGGGACCGCCGACAAGCCCTTCAAGTCCAGCTCCGGGCGCGTGTCGATCGATCCGGTGGACTGGGTTCTTGCCTATGGCGCGGAACATTCCGGGACGGGCGTCTCCGAAGGGCAAGTGATCCAGTGGCATCGCTCATTCGTCTGCGGGGACCAACCACCCGTGGCGCTCGGCAACGGGAAAGTGGAACAGCGCTACGTCCTGGCCACCGGCCTGCCGAACGGCCCTCACAACGTCGAGGTTGAAGTCGGCGCCGGGGCGCCATCGATGATGGGCGAGGTCCGCGCCTACCGTCCGTCGCTGAAGGATTGATTCAGCGCCGCTCCGACGCGGAAACCAGGCTAGTAACTGTCGGCGATCGACGTGGCGTGCAGCGCGGTCTTCAGCGCGGCCAGCGTCGTCGGGGCGTGCGGGCGGAAGGTGACGATCGGCGCGTCGCCGGGGAGAAGGTCGAAGTAGTTGTCGTCGAAGAAGCCGTCGACCGCGCCGGCGTCGAGGCGGACGGCGCGGGCCAGCGCGCTCGTGCGCACCGTGACGGCGAACGAGCCGTCGGCGTTCGGCTTGGCGTCGACAGTGAGGTGCGGCTTCGGCAGGTCGAGATCCTTCGTCTTTTCGAACCAGAAGAGCCCGCGCGACAGCGTCCTGCCGGTCTCCTCGATCTCCGCGACCAGGACGACCGTTCGCGGATCGGTCGCGCCGAGGAGCTGCTTTCTGGGGAACGAGACGATGAGCTGGCTGGCGTTGGCGCCGAGCGTGAAGTCCTGATCGCGGCGGGCGAGCTCGTGGCCGGCGAAGTCGAGCACCCGGACGGTCAGGCGCGCGGGCGCGTCGGCGCGCCGATCGGAGACGCCCCAGATCTCGATCGACCCCTTGTTGTCGACGGGCGAGACCAGCACCGGGGCGAAAAATCGCCGGGCCGCGTACTGCAGCGCCTTCCAGCGGCCGTAGTAGTCGATGCTGGACCAGGACGCCACCGGCCAGCAGTCGTCGAGCTGCCAGTAGAGGGTCCCCCAGTTGCGGCCCATCGCGCGCCGGTGCGCCTCGGCGGCGTAGCTGATGACGGTCGCCTGCAGCACCTGGCCGACGTAGAGGAACGAGGCGAAGTCCTTGGGCGCGCGGAAGTCGCGCTCCATGTACTTCTTGATGAGCGCGTTGCCGCGCGGGTGGCGCTGGTGCGACAGCATCACCGGGCTACCGATGTCCCAGTCGGCTTTCGGGTCGGTGTAGCGCGCGACCGAGCCGAGCTCGGGGAACGACTGGAAGCCGTACTCGCTCATGAAGCGCGAGATGTTGTCGCTGTAGGCCTCGTAGGGCGCCTCGGCGTGCCAGACGCCCCAGTAGTGGCTGTCGCCCCAGCCCATCTTGCCGGCGGCGATGCGGTCCTCGTTCGCGCTCGGCGAGCTGCGCGTGTAGAAGCGCCCCGGATCCTCGGCGTTGACGACAGACGGCAGGAGCTCGTGGAACATGGCCTTGTAGTCGCGCCAGATGCGGTCCTGCGCGGTCTTGGAGAGGCCGAACTTCTGCGGCCAGCCCCAGCCTTTCCAGGCGGCTTCGTTCTCGTTGTTGCCGGCCCACAGCGCCAGCGAGGGGTGGTTGCGGAGGCGGCGGACGTTGTCGATCGCCTCCTGGCGCACATTTTCTATGAAAGCCGCATCGCCCGGGTACATCGAGCAGGCGAACATGAAGTCCTGCCAGACCAGCAACCCCAGCTCGTCACACAGGTCGTAGAAGCGGTCGTCTTCGTAAATCCCGCCGCCCCAGACGCGGACCATGTTCATGTGCGTGTCGGCGGCCGACTGCAAGAGCTCGCGGTAGCGCGCCTCGGTCATCCGGGTGACGAAGCTGTCTGCCGGGATCCAGTTGGCCCCCTTCATGAAGACCGGCGCGCCGTTCACCTTGATGAAGAAGCTCTTGCCGATGGCGTCGCGCGCGTGGACGACCTCCAGCGTCCGCAGGCCGATGCGCGTCGTGCGCGCGTCGAGGCGCGCGCCCTCGGCGCCGGAGAGCGTCGTCGCCAGTGCGTAGCGGCGCTGCGCGCCGAGCCCGTTCGGCCACCAGAGCTCCGGATGGACGATGCGCGCGCCGAGTGTGATCTCGTTGGTGCCGAGCTTCAGATCGGCATCGGCGGCGGCGACGGTGGCCTTGCCGTCGGCGACAACCGCCAGGTGCGCCTTGCCGGCGCGCGCGGCGACGACGCGCACCTTGATCGTCAGGTCGGCGGCGGCGTCGTCGAGCTTGGTCTGGAACACCTGGACGTCATCGAGGCGCGCGCCGCTCCAGCTCTCGAGAGCGATCGGCCGCCAGATGCCGCTCTGGACGAAGCGCGGCCCCCAGTCCCAGCCATAGTGGTAGGGGGCCTTGCGCGACCACATGCTGACCATCTCCTTGCCCTGGTCGTTGGCCGCGGGCAGCCGATAGCCGAGGTGGTCGTAGGCCGCCTGCACCGCCTCGATCGGCGAGCGGAAACGGATCAGGAGCTCGTTGTCGCCGACCTTCAGCCGCGGCTTCAGGTCGACCCGGTAGGCGCGGAACATGTTGTCGGTCGCCAGCACCGACGCGCCGTTGACGAACAGCTCGGCGTGGGTGTCGAGGCCGCCGATCGCCAGCTCGACCCGATCGCGCGCCAGCGTCGCGGCATCGACCTGGAACGTCGTCCGGTACTCCCACGACGCGTTCTCGATCCACTGCTGGTCCTTCTCGTTGAGGCGGTAAAACGGATCGCCGATCTTGCCTGCGGCGAAGAGATCCGTGTGCACGCAGCCGGGCACCGTCGCCGGCAGCCAGGGCTCGGGCGCTTCCTTCGGGCCGGTCACGCGCCGGAACGTCCACGGCCCCGCGAGCGCGCGCCGCGTGAGATCGTCGGGCCCGGTCGCGGGCGACGGACCGGCGACGGCCAGCGCGGCGGCGGTTGCCGCCAGGTGGGCGACCGGGGGGGCCGTCATCACCAGCTCAAACCGAAGCCGTACTCGAAGAGCGGCGCGTACGGCGTGTCGCCCACGTTGATCGGGATCTGCGCGAACTCGCGCGGCCAGGTGCAGGGGAGCTTGCCTGACGGTTTCACGCCGCCGCCCAGCACGTCGGCGATCCCGGCCCCCTCGGTCCCCGGCAACCAGGCGGCCACCAGCGCGCTGGCGCCATCGACGAGGTCGCCCAGGATCAGCGGCCGCCCCGACAGGAGCACGATCACCAGCGGTTTGCCGCTGCGCTTGGCGGCGTCGATCAGCGCCCGGTCCTCCGCCGATAGCTCCAGCTTGGTGGGGCGATCACCGCTCCCCTCGGCGTAGGGATCCTCACCGACGACGGCCACCACCACGTCGGCCCCCGCGGCGCCGGAGGCGTCCTTGGAGAACGTCACCCGACCCGCGCCCAGCACTTGCTCGAACCCTTGCCGGATCGTCGTCCCCGGCGTGACGGCGCCGCGCCGGCCGCGCCAGCCGACCGACCAGCCGCCGCACTGGACGCCCATGTCGTCGGCGCGAAAGCCGCAGAGGTGAACGCGCGCGGTGCTCCCGAGCGGCAGCACGTTCTTGTCGTTCTTCAGGACGACCAGGCTCTGCTGAACCGCCTGGCGCGCCACCGCGCGGTGCTCGGACGATCCGATCCGGGCCGTCAGCGCCGGATCGGCGAACGGCCGCTCCCACAGCTTGAAGCGGACCTTCTGCTTCAGGATCCGCCGGACGGCATCGTCGATGCGCGCCATCGACACGCGACCGGCGGCGACCAGCTCCTTGAGGTCGGCCACGAACTCGCGGTAGCGAATGGGCACCATCACCATGTCGATGCCGGCGTTGATCGCCACCTCGACGTCCTGCTTGTAGTCCTTCGACATCTTGTCGATGGCGGCCCAGTCGGTCACCACGAAGCCCTGGAAACCGAGCTCGCCCTTGAGGACGTCGGTGATCATCGCCTTGTTGCCGTGCATCGGCGTCCCGTTCCAGCTCGAATACGAGACCATCACGCTGCCGACGCCGGCCTTCACGCAGGCGACGTAGCCGGGGAGGTGAATCTTGCGCAGCTCCGCCTCGCCGACCTTGGTGTCGCCCTGGTCCTTGCCGCCAGAGGTCCCGCCGTCGCCGAGAAAGTGCTTCGCGGAAGCGAGGATCGCGCTGCCGGCTTCGGACTCCGGCGCCTGCTCGAACCCGCGCACGGCGGCTGGCCCCAAGAGCTCGGCCAGCTCGGGCGACTCGCCGTAGCTCTCGTAGGTTCGTCCCCAGCGCTCGTCGCGGGCGACGGCGATGCAGGGGCCGAACGTCCAGCGCGCGCCGCTGCCGGCGACCTCGCGCGCCGTCACGCGCGCCGCCTTCTCCACGATGTCCGGGTTGCGCGTGGCGCCCATCCCGATGTTGTGCGGGAAGAGGACAGTGCCCTTCACGTCGCCGTCGCCGTGGACGGCGTCGACGCCGTAGAAGATCGGGATCCCGAGCCGCGTCGACAGCGCCTGGCTCTGGAACCGGTCGGTCATCGTCACCCAGGTGGCGGGGTCGTTCGGCTTGGGGAGCGAGTCGGCGCCCGACAGCACCGACCCCAAGAAGAGCTGGTTGATCTCGCGCCCGTCCTTGAGCGCGTTCTTGTCGGCCTGGGTCATCTGGCCAATCTTCTCGTCCAGCGTCATCTGGGCGAGCAACGCCTCGACGTCCGGCGATGGCGCGCCGTTCTTGCGGGCGGCCGGGACGTCGGCGGCGCTGGGCTGCGGCGTGGCGCCCGGACGCGGGCCGACGCAGGCCGCCGGGGCCAGCGCAGTGGCGGCGGCGGCGCCCAGGAAGGCGCGGCGTGTGGGGGCGGGGGACTGAGGGTCGTCGTCTCGGTCGGCTGACACGGCAGCTGTGTAACACAAGTCCCGGCCCCCCGGAATCGGCGCCGGCCGGGCGTGGGTATCGTTCCCATCCCGAGAGAAACGTTTGACAGCGCCGGGAACATGCGGCTCTAATCCGCTCCGAACCAGCCACGCGTCGCGCAACTCTCATTCAGGGAGATTCGGTCATGAAAAATTTGGGAGCTCGATCTTCGGTCATCTTGGGGCTCGGCGCCGCGGCGCTCATGCTCACCTCTGTCGCCTGCGGGAGCAGCGGCAGCGGCGGCACCGGTGGCTCGGCTGGTTCGGCTGAGGCAGGCACCACTGGCAGCGCCGGTGCGGGTACCGGCAAGGCAGGCACCACTGGCAGCGCCGGCGCGGGTGCTGGCGGCGCGGCCGGGAAGACGAACATCCTGGCGCTCACCTTCGACACGCCGGGGGATACCGGAGGCTTCCAGATTCAGAACTACGTCGATCCTTCGAACCTCGGATCGCTGGCCGCCGACGCGGGCGTTCCTGATGGCGGAACCTACCCGACGCGCACCCAGGTCGACGGCCAGGGGCAGGGGACGCCACCCTCGGGCGCGCTCAAGGTCACGGCCAACTTCACCGAATTCAACCAGTACGTCGAGATCCGACTCGGTTTCTCGCCCCCCAAGGACATGACCGGCGCGGTTCTCCACGCCTCGGTCTACGTGGCCGCGCCTCCCTCCAGCTTCCTCGGCGGCGCGTTCATCTACGCCAAGTCGGGCCAGATGTACACCTACTCGAACTCGACCGGGACCTCGCTGTCGACCGGCGTCTTCACGCCGCTGACCTTCGACTTCGACACCGCGACCGCGGCGGCCGGCGCGAGCGGCACCTTCATGCCGTCGATGATCCAGGAGATCGGGATCCACATCTACTCGGACTCGCCCTTCGACGGCGGCACTTTCACCCCGACCGAATACACGTTCTACATCGACAACGTGATCGCGGCGAAGTAGCCGCCCACGAAGAGCCGCTGAAGACTAGCTGTCTCGAACGAGGCCCGGCCGCGGCGACGCGACCGGGCTTTCGTTTTATCAGCGGCCGAGCGCGGCCTTGATCGCCGCGGTGGCTTCGGGGATGGCGTAGCTCGGGTTCTCCCAGCCGAAGATGTCGTAGTGGCGGCCAGTGACCCAGAGGATCGCGCCACCGACGGTGCGGCCGTCGGGGCGGGCCAGGTAGGCGAGGAGGCCAGCGTGGCCGAGCGCGATCTCGTGGGCCAGCGCCTTCTCCTGGGCAGGCGTCGCGTCGCCGGCCCACAGGTTCGGGTGCTTGAGACCGCCGCGCCCGACGCCGAACTCGCCGATCTGCAGCGGTGGGATCTCCTTCGGATGCAGGCCCAGCGCGCCCACCAGGATATCCCTGCGGAAGTTCGTCTCGGCCGAGACCAGCGCGTCCGAAATCTCCGCGACGGTCGGCAGCCGCTTGCCGCGCTCGGCGGGTGGCACGGCCGCGGTCAGATCCATGTACTGCGACAGCGAGAGCGCGTCGAGGCCGCGGATGTAGCGGCGGAGCGCCGCCCGCCCGACGGGCGTCATCCGCCCGACGAAGTCGTCGGCGATCTCCAGGTGGTGGGTGAAGTTGTGCGACAGGAGCACCTTGCCGTCGAGGCCGAGCCGGTGGCGCTCCTTCTTGGCCGCCGCCAGGAGCTGCTCCCATTTCTCCGGGCCGTAGACGATGGAGTTCATCAGCTCGACGCCCAGCTCGAGGCGGATCGGCTGCCCGCTCGCCGCACCCGGCTTGCCCAGGACCTCCCTCAGCATCCGGAGCGCGCCGAAGACCACCCCCTCACGATAGGCCGGGGTCATCGGATCGACGTCGAAGAAGCCGCGCCAGGGGCAGGCGACGCGCCAGCTGCCGTTCTCCGACTGGAACTGGTCGAAGCCCGGTTGGTACGCGGGCGGGTCGAGGTGGGGCTTGATGACGACGGTAAATCCGTCCGCCAGCGCCGTCGCGACCGCGGCGCCCAGCTCGGCGGCGTCGGGGCCGGAGGCGAGATCGATCTTGTCGAGGCCCACGTAGGCGTAGTTCGGGACGAAGGCGACCAGACGGAAACCGACTGCCTTGAAGGCGTCGAGCTTTCGCGCGGCCTGCTTGAAATCACCGCGCCAGCCCGCATAGGTCACCCCGAGCGGAGCGGCGGCGCCGCCTGCCGCCGGGTCGGCGGCGGCGCGCGCGGTCGGCATGAACGCTCCGAGCGCTCCGGATGCCGTCACCAATGGGAACGCAAACAGCCCGATGATTCTCGCGGATCGGCCCATGGCGGCCGAGCGTGCCGCGGGCGGCTCGCGGGCGCAAGCGGTGCTTGAACGGGACGTTCGCCCGTGCGACAAAGCCGGCGGAGGTTACCGATGCCGAGGTTCCCCGCCGCACCGATGTCCCCGACCCGCCGCGAGATCTTGCAGGGCGCCACCGTCGCTGCGGGCGCGCTCCTCATCGATGGTTGCCACGGAGGACCGGCGCCGGCCTCGGCCGCCAGCCTGGCCCGCCAGCCGCTGCCCGGCGGCCTCGACGTGAGCGGGACGCGGTTCACCAAGGACGGAAAGCCGTTCTTCGTTAGCGGTATCAACTACTGGGCCGGCACGACCCTGGCGCGTCCGGACGACGCCGCCGGCTGGGATCAGGTCCAGCGCGATCTCGACGGGATCCAGAAGGCCGGCATCAACATGATCCGGACGATGGGCGCCACCGAGGGGCCGAACACCGAGCCTGAGCGGATCGTGCCGACGATCCAGCCGGCCCCCGGCCAGTACGATCCGGCCGGCGTGGCGGGCGTGCTGCGGTTCGCCGAGGAGCTGCAGAAGCGCGGCCTCTTCGGCATCTACATGCTGAGCAACTTCTGGCAGTGGTCGGGCGGGTTCGCCCAGTACATCTCCTGGGCGGGCGGCGGCCCGATCCCGTACCCGCCCCCGGCGCCGGGCGGCAGCTGGGACCTGTTCCAAAAATCCAACGGGGGCTTCTACAAGAACCAGAAGGCGATGGAGATGTACGACGCCTACGTCCGGTTCATCGTCCCGCAGCTCAAGAGCAACCCGACGGTGATCTGGGAGCTGGCCAACGAGCCGCGCGGGATGACCAACCTCTCCGCGTTCCACGACTGGATCGACAAGACGGCGCGCCTCATCAAGTCGCTGGCGCCGGGGCAGCTCTGCACCACCGGCAGCGAGGGGCTCACCGGGACGCCGCAGTACGCGGGCGTCGACCCGGTCAAGGATCACGAGAGCGCGGCGATCGACTTCATTTGCTTTCACATGTGGGCCGAGAACTGGAACTGGGTCCACGGCGAATCGATCCCCACCGGCTACCCGAAGGCGCTGGGTCTGGCCAAGAAGTACGTCGCCAAGCACGCGGAGCTGGCGGCCAAAAGTGGCAAGCCGCTGCTGCTCGAGGAGTTCGGGTTCCCGCGCGACGGCGGCAGCTTCGATCCCGCCTCGCCGACGACGTTTCGCGATCAGTACTTCCAGGAGGTCTACGCGCTCGTGGCGTCGCTCATCCCGACGACGCCGATGGCGGGGATCATGCCCTGGGCCTGGAGCGGCGCCACGCGGCCGCCCCGCCCGGGCGAGTTCTGGAAGCCCGGCGATCCCTTCATCGGCGATCCGCCCCACGAGAAGCAGGGCTGGTACAGCATCTACGACCAGGACACGACGCTGAAGCTGATCGCCGACTGGTCGCCCAAAATCACGGGCCTGTCGGCGGGGTCGGGCGGGACGCCGGCGGCAGCGCCGACCGCGGCGATTCCTTCTTCGGAACGACCCAGCGCAGGTTGATCCGGGCCGCGAAGCCGCCGCCCGCGGCCAGCTTCACGCGGACGTGCTGGCCGGGGACCACCGGCGTCAGCTTGCGCTGGTAGCTCTCGGCGGCGTGGTCGGCGTCGGGGCCGTCGACGTAGGAGGCCATCTCGCGCATGAGGTGCGAGCTGCCGCCGGCGCCTGGGCCGGCGCCCTGAAGAAACGAGAGATCGACGTCGATTTCGCGCGGCGTCCAGTCGTTGAGGGCGCCGATGTACCAGTCCTCGCCGTGCCGGCGCGCGACGACCACGTAGTCACCGAGCTTGCCGTCGAGAACGCGCGTCTCGTCCCACACCGACGGGACCGGTCCCAGAAACTGCATGGCGTCCGGCTCGTGGCGGTAGTTGGAGGGCGAGTCGGCCAGCATCTGCAGGGGGCTCTCGTAGACGACGTACATCGCCAGCTGGTGGCAGCGCGTGCCCAGGCTCATCGGGGCGTTGAAGACGATCTTGAAGTGCGCGCGGTCGGCGTTGCGCATGGCGCCCGGCGTGAAGTCCATCGGGCCGAGGAACATGCGCGTGAAGGGGAGCGTCACGTCGTGCTCCGGCTCCGTGTTGGTGCTCCACTTGTCGTGCTCGAGCCCCTGGACGCCCTCGGTGGTCAGCAGGTTCGGCCAGGTGCGCGTCAGCAGGACCGCGCGGATCCCGCCGTGGAAGTCGACCAGCATCTTCCGCCTGGCGAGCTCCCGGCAGACGCGCCAGTAGAACTGGATGACCGGCTGGTCGTCGCGCTGCATGAAATCGATCTTCAGGCCGGCGATGCCCCATTTCTCGAACTGGGCCAGCGCCGGCTCTAACTGATCGGCCAGCGTCTTCCAGACGGCCCACAGAATGATGCCGACGTGCTTGTCGCGCGCGTGGGCGAGCAGCCTGGGCATGTCGAGCGTCGGCGTCACCGACAAGAGATCGCCGGGCTTGTACCACCCCTCGTCGAGGATGACGTACTCGATGCCGTAGTCGGCGGCGAAGTCGATGTAGGCCTCGTACGTCTCGGTGTTGACGCCGGGCCTGAACTTCACGTCGCGCAGGTTGAGCGCGTTCCACCAGTCCCAGGCGACCTTGCCGGGGCGAATCCAGGAGGTGTCGGCGATTTCCGACGGGCGCGCCAGCAGGTAGCAGAGCGGGTTGCCGACGAGGTCGGTGTCCCTCTCGGCGATCCCCAGCACGCGCCAGGGGAAGGTCCGCGTGCCGCGCGTGACGGCGATGTAGCCGGCGGCGCGCGTGACGCGGAGATCGCGATCCTTCGGTCAGCTTCTCCTCGAGCGGGTAGGGCGGGAAGGTCGCGGAGAGCGCCGGCCCGCCGGTGCCCTTGAGCCAGAGGCCGGGGTAGTCCTCGATGTCGGCCTCGGCGATCGCCACCTTCGGACCCACCGGCGTCTCGACGACGGCCGGGATGCTGGCGAGCGCGTCTGGCTTCAGCTCGCCGAGACGCACGCGCTTGAACTGGCGCTCGTTGTGCGAGAAGAAGCTCTCCTCGCGCGGGTAGTAGACGCCCGCGTCGGCGGCGAAGCGGAAGGTCGCCTCCTCGGCGGTGATCTTCACCTCCCGCTTGCCGAGCGTGGTGGCGAAGCGATAGGCGACCCCGAGATCGTAGGCGCGAAACTCGATCGCGTAGCCGCCCGCGCAGTCGAGGCGCAGGTCGTTGTGCCTGTCGGCCAGGCTCGCCGCCGTCTGCTTGACCGGCGGGATCACGGTCGCGTCGGTGTGCGACGCTGGACGGCGAGCACCCGCGGTGTGGCGCCCAGCCGGACGCCGTCCACCACCAGCGCCAGCGTGGCCCCCGCGAGGAGCGGCTTGCCGTCGAAGCGGACGTCGTACGAGAGAGCGGGCGCCGTGTGCACGACCACCGAGATCCGGCCGTTGGGCGAGGTCAACGTCGGTACACCGGCGGTCGCGGGCGGTGTTGCCTGCGCGCCGAGGCCCAGCAGGATCGCGGCCGCGGCGAGCATCGCGCTACTTCGCGCAGACGAGCTGCGGGGTTCCCCAGCTCGCGCGATCCCAGGCCGCGCCGTCCAGCGCGTTGGTCACCGTCAGCTTGAGGCGCCGCATGCCGGTGATGTCGACCGCGACCGGCACGGCCACCGGGTACGCGCCGTCGGTGCCAGTGAGCGTCGGGCTGGTGAAGAGATTGTGCCAGGCGTCGTCCTTGCCGTCGGTCTTGTTGCCCTGGCCCCAGACAGAGGCGACGATCGATCCTTCGCCGTGCGTGGAGTCGTCGACGCCGACGGTGGCGGTGAAGCTGGTGCAATTCTTGTTCAGCCGGTAGATGACCGCCGCCGGCGCCGCCATCCCCAGCCCCTTGGCGTAGGGGG
Source organism: uncultured Pseudomonadota bacterium (assembly GCA_963725905.1). GTDB lineage: Bacteria > Myxococcota_A > Polyangia > Fen-1088 > Fen-1088 > JADGRB01. Next base: position 399,496 of record CAVSAG010000002.1, read on the forward strand.
TGCCGCCGAGCGAGATCGGCGTGCCGTCGCCCGCCTCCGAGAACCCGTTGCTCATGTCCTTTTCGATCGTCCCGAGGCCGTTGGCCTGGTAGGTCCAGGTGAGATCGGAGAGCTCCACGGTTCCCGAGGGGCGCGGCGGCTCGGTGCCGGTCACCTGCAGCGTCGCCGTTCCGTGCGAGGGGATCGCGGCGGACGTAAAACCGTCGGTGAAGGCGCCGAGGTCGGCGTGCGCGACCAGATCGCGCACCGTCGCCGTCCCGCCCGCGAGACCAATCATCGGCAGCGTGAAGCCGACATCCGCGGGAGCGTCACCGGCGTTCAGGAGGACGACGCCGCGCGCGCCCGCCGCGTTGAGCGGCTTGGCCCAGACCGACAGGTTTCCGTCGGCGCTCTGCCACACTTCGGTCCCCTGCAGCCCGAGCGCGTCCTGGTCCAGCGCGATCACTTCCTTGTTGGTGAGGATGGCGAGGATTTCGGGATTCTCGGTGAGCTTGGTGGGGTTGTTCCCCATGATGAGCGGCGCCGCGGCGATCGCCCACAGACTGAAGTGTGACTGGTACTCGGTGTGCGTGGTGTTGTAGCTGAACTGATCGTCGGTGACGCCGACCTCCAGCATGTCGGGATCGTTCCAGCCGTTCGGGCCGGCGTAGGCGGCGTACGTCCGGTCGTTCATGATGTTGGCGTAGATCGACGGCCAGGCGTCCTTGATGTCGCTCGTCGTGCGCCAGAGATTCCCGGTGGTCACGCCCCACTCGTAGAATTGCCAGGCGCAGAGGCTGAACACGAACGGGTGGGCCGTCGCCGCCAGCGCCGCCTGCATGGTCTGGTACTGCGTCTCGACGTTGAGCGTGGCGCTGCAGTTGTCGTATTTGAGGTAGTCGACCCCCCAGCCGGCGAACGTCGTCGCGTCCTGGGTCTCGTACCCCTGCGACCCGGGATAGCCGCCGCAGGTGGCGGTGCCGCGGTCGCCGTAGATCCCCAGCTTCAGCCCGGCTGCGTGGACGTAGTCGGCGACCGCCGAGATCCCGTCGGGGAACTTGCCGAGGTCGGGCTGCAGCGACCCGTCGGCCGCGCGCCCCGCCTTGTTCGACCAGGTGTCGTCGATATTGACGTAGGTGTAGCCGGCGTCCTTGAGGCCGCTGGCGACGAAGGCGTCGGCGACCGACTCGACCAGCTTCTCGTTGACGTTGCCGCCAAACTCGTTCCAGCTGTTCCAGCCCATCGGCGGGGTCGGCGCCAGGCCGGCGGCCGGCGCCTGCGGGAAGTCGTCGTCGACATCGCCGGGGCTCCCGGAGCCGCCGGAGCCGCCTGCGCCGCCTGCGCCGCCAGAGCCGCCGCAGCCCACCAGCGCGCCCGCCGCGGCCAGCGCGCCCATCGCGACGACCATCGCGCTGACAGCGACGGGGCCGTTCCGGGTTCGTGCCCGCTTGCTCATTGGTACCCGATGCTGTCGACGTGGAAGCTGGCCGGCGTCGGCAGAGCGGTCACGCCGTTCGCCGAACCGGTGTTGATCTGCAGGCCGACCGACTTCACGTAGCCGGGATCGAAATTCGCCGACGAGACCCGGGAGGGGGCGGCCATCGGGAAGGTGTACTGGATCCACTGGCCGGCCGACGTGGGGGCGATGGGAACGGCGGCCGCCTGGCCCCAGTCCCAGTTGTCGCCGCTCTTGGCGTAGAGGAGCACGGACCCCGCGGCCGCGGCGTCGGGCGAGAAACCGCTGTCGAGCCGGAGCATGAGCGACAGCGTCTTGCCGCCCATATCGGTGATGATCGGCAGGATGAACTGGTAGTCGACGAACTGGCCGTAGGCGTTGCACGGCATCTGGATCTGCAACGATCCCGGATCCGGCGAGCCGGCCTGGCCGTCCCACCCGACGCTGGCGAGGCCGCCGCCGTCGACGCCGCTCGGATGGACGCCGATGTCGCCCGTGTTCGTGTCGGCGCTGTTGGCCACGGCGGCCGCCGAGATCTGCGCGACGGTTGCGAAGTCGTAGAGGGTGACGAACGGCCGAGCAGCGTCGGTCGGAGCGGCGTCGGTCGCGGCGCCGCTGCCCGCGGCGCTTCCGCCGACGCCGATCGCGCCCGCGGCGCCGATCTGGCCGGCCGCCCCGCCAGCTCCGCCGGGCCCCGCGGCCCCCCCGCCACACCCGGCGGCGCCGGCCAGTGTGAACGCAACCAGAGCGGCGTTTACCCGCCACATTCCGGAAACCATGGGCGCATGATGCGTCGGCCGCCCCTGCAATACAAGCGGATCGCGCGGACTCAGGGCGCCGCGAGGGCCGCCGCGATGGCTGCCTCGGCGAGCGGCGCCATGATCGCGTAGCCGGCCCTGTTCGGGTGCAGGCCGTCGGTGGCCAGCTCGCGCTGCAGGAACCCCCGCGCGTCGGTCATCGCCGTCGCGTAGTCGAGATAGACGCAGCCACCCTGCGCGGCGTACGTCTTCAGCCAGGCGTTGAGCGCGGCGATCTTCTCGGGCGGCCGGAGCGGAAATGCCATCTGCGACATCGGCGTGTAGTTGTGGACCGGCAGCACGGATGACAGGACCACCCGAACGCCGTGCGCGCGCGCCATCTCGGCCATCGAAGCGATGTTGGCCTCGGTCTCCTCCAGCGTCATCGGCCCGGTGTTGCCCGCGATGTCGTTGGTGCCGGCCAGGATCACCACCACCTTGGGCCCGAGCGCGATCACGTCCTGCCGGAAACGAACCAGCATCTGGGGCGTGGTCTGCCCGCTGATGCCGCGGTTGACGTATGGCTTGCCGGGGAACGACAGCACCATCGGCCAGAGATCGGTGATCGAATCGCCGTAGAAGACCACGCGGCTCTCCGCGGGGCCGGGAGGTTTAAGCGCCGCGTTGGCGGCGCGATATCGGTCAAGCTCACCGAAGTCGTCCATGTAGATTCTCACGCGGCCGCGCCGCCATTCTTCCCGTTTCTGCTCCGCGGGTGAAAGGTCCCCGGCCGGCGGAGGGACGGCGTACGGCGGTTTCTTGGCGGCGGCGCCGCCGGGAGTCGCACAGCCCGCGAGAAGGCCGAGGGCGAGGCCTGCCGCCCGCCAGCGGCCCGTCGTCACGGGCTCCCGCCGTCCTTCGCGTGGGAGGTGTCGGCGGCCGGCGGGGGGGCAGGCGCAATCGGCTCGACGGGTCCGCTCTTCGGGAACGTCGGCTCGTCCGCGCCGGTGCCGGCCTCGGAGGGGGCCTCGTCGTCATCCTTGCCTCCGCCGTCGGGGCTCGCCTTCGTGTGGGCCACATGGCCGGTGTAGACCATCCCCTGGTCCGTCGGTCGCAGCGGCTTCTTGGGGACATCGTAAAGCATGTCACCGCCCAGCCGGCAGGCCTCCATCTTCAGCTTCTGCAGGCATTGCACCGCGCCGACGTCGAGGTAGCAGTCGACGTGCGCGACGCCGAGGTCGTCCCACTCCTTCACGTCGGGCACCGGGGTGTGAAACACGCGGATCTTGCAGCCTCTCGCCCGCGGCGGGTACTTGCCGGCGTTCGGGTTGGGGGGCGTTGTGGCACAGGTCGCCGCCAGCGCCAGCGGGAGCGCGGCAACGAGGGCGGCGAGGAGCGGAGGGCGGAACCGAATCGGCATCGTTGGGACTCGGCCGACGCATATCAGAGAGGGCGGGCGGCCGCCAGACAGGGGGCGCACGGAAACCATTTGCCTGCGGTCGGCGGGTGGGGATAGGTATCGTTCCCATGAGCACTCTTCGCCGGGTTTTCGCGGTTGGGTCCGCCGCCGTTTGGCTCGCCCTGCTCGCTCCGTTCGTGATCGGCGGCTGCAGTCACCCGGGCCCGGCGCCGACGATGGGGCCGAACGCCGGCGCGCCGGTCGATCCGGCCAAGGCGCCCGCGCCGCTCGTGGGGCACAACCTGCTCTACAACGAGGGCTTCACGCAGGGAGCACGCGCGCTGCCCTGGAGCGGCGAGTTCGGCAACGGCGCCGAGGGAAAGGCCAGGATCACCAACGGCGAGCTCTGCATGGAGGTGCGCCAGAAGGGGAAAGCGCGCTGGGATGCGCAGCTCAAACAGCAGCACATTCACTTGCAGAAGGGGCACCACTACGCGGTGCAGTTCAAGATGCACGCGACGGCCGAGACGCGCGTCTACCTCAAGATCGGTGACGCGGGGCCGCCCTACAAGGAGTTCTACAAGCTGCTCTTCACGCCGGGCCCGACGCCGAAGGTCTACGCGGGGAGCTTCACGATGACCGGGCCCGACGACGCCGGCGTCGAGTTCGCGCTTCACATGGGCGGCCAGCTGGCCAAGGCGGCGCTGCCGTTCACCGTCTGCCTCGACGACACGCACCTCGACGATCCGGAGTACACGCCCGTGCCGGAGCCGTCGCCGCCGCCGGTCCTCAACGTGCTGGTGAACCAGGTCGGCTACCTGCCGGCGCTGGCCAAGATCGCCATCGTCAAGAACCCGACGGCGACACCCTGGACGCTGCTCAACGCCAAGGGGGAGTCGGTCGCGTCGGGCGTGACCATCCCGTTCGGCGACGACCACGACTCGGGCGAGAAGGTCTCGGCGGCCGACTTCACCGGGACGACGCAGGAGGGGACCGGCTACACGTTGAAGGTGGGAAACGACACCAGCCACCCGTTCGACATCGGCCCCGGCATCTACCGCAAGCTGAAGTACGACGCGCTCGCCTACTTCTACCAGACCCGCAGCGGCATCGAGATCAAGATGCCCTACGCGGGCGATCCCAAGTGGGCGCACCCCGCCGGTCACGTCGGCGTGAAACCGAACCACGGCGACAGCGACGTCCCGTGCGCGCCGGGGAGCGGCTGCGACTACAAGCTCGACGTGACGGGCGGCTGGTACGACGCGGGTGACCACGGCAAGTACCTCATCAGCGCCGGCATCTCCGTCTGGACGCTGCTCAACTGGTGGGAGCGGGAGAAGGCGTTCGGCACGCTCGGCGGGCGACTTCGCCGACGGGAAGATGAACATCCCCGAGAACGCGAACGGCGTCCCCGACCTGCTCGACGAGGTCCGCTGGGAGCTGGAGTTCGAGCTCAAGATGCAGGTCCCCGAGGGGAATCCGCTCGCCGGGATGGTCCACGCCAAGATCCACGACGGCAACTGGACGCAGCTCGGGCTCGCGCCGCAAGAGGATCCGATGGTGCGCTTCCTTCAGCCCCCGACCACCGCCGCGTCGCTGAACCTGGCGGCCAACGCCGCGCAGGCGGCGCGCGTCTGGAAGAAGATCGATCCGGCATTCTCGGCGAAGTGCCTGGCGGCCGCGGAGCGCGCCTGGGCAGCGGCGGTCGCTCACCCGGAAGTTTTCCAGTCCAAGGGTGGCGTCGGCGGCGGGCCCTATGACGACGACCACGTCGACGACGAGTTCTACTGGGCGGCGGCGGAGCTCTACGTGACGACCGGCAAGGAGGCTTTCAAGGAGTCGCTCACGAAGTCGCCCCACTTCAAGGAGATCAAGGCGCAGGGGACCGGCGAGGAGGGGATGTACACGCCGGTGACCTGGGCGAACACGCAGTTCATGGGCTCGGTCTCGCTGGCCGTCGTCCCCAACGGAATTGGAAAGGCTACCGTCGAGGCGATCCGCAAGAACCTCGTCACCGCCGCCGACGAGTACCTGGAGATCGCGCGCAAGCAGGGCTACCGCGTGCCGTTCGCGGTGCCGTCGCAGAAGGGCTATCCCTGGGGCTCGAGCTCGTTCGTGCTCAACAACGCGCTGGTGCTCGGCCTCGCGCACGACTTCACGCACGACGGCCGCTACCTGAACGGCGTCGGCGCCGCGATGGACTACATCCTCGGCCGCAACCCGCTCGATCAGAGCTACGTGACCGGGCTGGGGCGACCGCCCGCTCGAGAACCCCTACCACCGCTTCTGGTGCCACCAGTCGCTCCCCGCCTACCCACCGCCGCCGCCGGGCGTCCTCTCGGGCGGCCCCAACTCCGGATTCGAGGACCCCTACATGGCGTCCGCCGGCCTCGACGGCTGTGCGCCCCAGAAGTGCTTCATCGACAACGGCGAGGCCTGGTCGGCGAACGAGGTGACGATCAACTGGAACGCGCCGCTCGCCTGGGTGGCGGCCTATCTCGACGAGGCGGGGACCGCCACGGCGGCAGGCGGCAAGAAGAACGGCGCGCTCAAGAAGTAGCCTCGCGTCTCACGATCGGGTGGCGGCGGCTCGCGCCGCTGTCGCCGGACGGGAACGCTCGGAACCGTCGACCAATTTGGGTGTCTGTGAGCTGGGGGCCTTGAGGCATGAACTTCATCGCCCTTCTTCTTGTGGGTACTCTGGCACCGCTAGACTGTCCCACCGGAACCAGGCAGCGCCGCCATGCAGAGGATGGGCGCGTCGACGAGCAATGGTGCGCCGACAGGTTGGGGCGCCGCCAGGGTCCCCACGCCTTCTACTACGAGAATGGAACAAGGCTCGTTCAGCAACTCTACGTAAATGGCGTCCAACACGGCCTGACGGAGTACTTCTTCAACGATGGCACGGTCTGGCGCTCGGAGGAGTGGAGGCACGGCAAGAAGATCTCCGAATGGATTAACCCAGTCGTTTACACGCTTACGCCTGAGCAGTCGGTTGCGCTCGGCGCAGGGAGTTGCGGGGGCGTAAATGTCACCACGGGAGCAGCTCCGGAGACCATCGCCGGCGATTCCGTAGAAGGGTGCACGAACCTGTATACGGACGGCGAGGCTCAGGATCTGGCTCTGCGAGCCAAGGACGTCGTCCCGATCGGAACGGTCCGCCGGAAGGACGTCGTACTCAAAGCGTTGGGTATTGACCCCACACATCTTTGCCATCGCCGCGTCGCCCAATTCAACATGGGCTACGTCGAGTCGTGGCAGATGTCAGATGGATTCGATATTCGATGGGCCTCGGGGGTGCGAGATCGTTCGCCCCTGGACCGCAAGGACCGCAAGATCTTCCATGTCAGGGTGGTTCCCCGAGACATTCCGCTGTCCGACACCAAGTCGTAGCAACCCCGACCTGGGCCGCCCAACCGCGCGAGACGGGCGGTTAGCCGCCGCTGCCGGCGTCGTGGGCGCCGCCCGAGCCGCCGATGCCGCTCGATCCGGCGGCGCCGCCACCCGCGCCACCCGCGCCCGTCCCGCCGGGCGCGCCTTCGATCGAGAAGCTGTCGATCTCGAAGGTGACGGGCGTCGGCGTCGCGGCCACGCTGGTCCCCGTGCCGATGTGGACGCCGAAAAGGATGACCTTGGAGAGGTCGAAGCCGTTGTTCTTGGTCATCGCGTTCTTCAGATCGACGACGTACTCGTGCCAGTTGTTGTCGCCCGACGCGTTGAACGACGTGCCGACGAACGTGTAGTTGTCGGTCGTGTCGGCGTACGGCTCGATCTGACCGGCGAACGTTCCGCCCGCCTCCACCTTGACCCGCACGTGCAGCTTGGCGCCCGTCCAGTCGAAGCAGCCCATGCACAGCTTGGTGGTGCTGGAGTCGGTCTCGAAGCTCTTCGACTGGATGTCGATGTACTGGCTGGCGGCGGAGAAGGGCGCCATGGCGACGAGGGCTCCCGGACTGGGGCTTCCGTCGGTGCCGAGCCAGGTGGGGAAGAGCGTGCCGCTGGCGCCCAGGTTCATCATGTTGGGATCCGCGTACATGCTGTACTGCCACCCCTGGACGCCGGTGTCGAAGGTCTCCAACGCCGTGCCGACGACGGGTGAGTTGGGATCGAAGGTTCCGCCGCTCGTGCCGCCGCCGCCGCTGGTGCCGCCGGTGGCGACGAAGGCGCCGTCGGTGTTCATCGAGTTCTGGTTGGGGTCGCTGCCGAAGCACCCGATTGCCGTGAGGCCCACCGCCGCGACCAGGGAGATGCGTCTGAAAGAGATCATGGCCGGCTCCTTACCACCACATCGTGGCGTAGATAGACGCGAGGTCGGCGTCCGCCTTGGGCAACCACTGGTAAGGATAGGGCGCGAACGCGTTGTCGCCGAGGAGGTAGTGCTGGTACATCAGCGTGACCGATTCGTGCGTGACGAACGCGGTCCTGATGATGGCCCTGGCCGTGAGCACGGCGAAGTCGAGACTGCTGCCGCCCGGGTTGCCAGGGGTGCGCGAGTAGGCGCTGTCGAGATCCGGCATCACCATGTCGAAGCGTCCGCCGACACCCAGCCAGGAGAGCGGCGTGTACTGGCCGTCGAGGCCGAACTTGAGCTTCTTGGTGCTCATGTCCCAGGTGGTGGCGCGCGCTGCGTCCTGCGCGATGGCGATGGGCGGCGCCTTGCTGTCGACGACCGAGAGCAGGCCGAACGCCGTGAACACCAGGTCCGGCCCGTCGCCCCACCAGTCCTCGGGGGCGCGGTTCCAGGCGCCCAGGCTGAAGGTGTACTGCGCCATGATGTTGTCGACGGTGCCGGTCTCGTTCTCCGGGCCGTTGTAGACGCCCGTGTGCTGGTTGAAGGTCTCGCCGAAGAAGTTCTGCTTGAACTGGGAGCCGCCGTAGGAGTGGAGCACCTCGAGGATGTCGGCCAGCGCGTTGATGTTGCGCGCGTCGATGTGCGACCAGCCGAGGTACCCGTAGCCGTAGGGGCCGCCGTCGAAGCGGACCTCCGGTCCGACGATGGCCATGCTCCCCTGGATCGGCCCCTGCGAGCGCGGCACCGAGTCCGAGACGTCGATCTGGGCCGAGTTGCGCGGGCTCCAGTTGTCGTCGGGCGTCCAGACGTAGATGTAGTGGGCGCCGAACGTCCAGGTCTTCTGGTACTTGGCGCCGACGTGCACGTGGTTGACGAACGTCGACCCCAGGGGGACCGCCCCCGCGTAGGGGAGATAGTCCGCGGTGCGGTCGGAGAGATACGGCGAGCCCATGTTGCCGCCGATGGGGACGTTCTGGAACACCTGGTAGTTGGCGTTGTTGAGGAAGGGGACGACGTCCATCTTCGTGCCGAGGCCGTGCTCGAGCGTGAAGGTCCAGTCGCCGCGGGCATCGAGGTTGGAGAACGTCGCCGTCAGCGTCTCGCCCGCCTGGTGCGTGCGGCCGAACAGGTACGTCTCGTACATTCCGCCGTCGTACTTTCCCGCGGCGCCGTATCGATTTTGGAATGACCCGACGTTCCAGACCAGGCCGCCGTAGTCCTTGAAGAGGTCGGGGAAGTTGAGCGTCACGAACGCCTGATCGATCCCTTGCTGCGCCTGCAGGTTGCGGTAGCCGCCGTCGGTCTGGTTGTAGGCGTCGACGATCACCGTCGCCGTCACCTTCGAGTTGCCATAGCTGAAGTTGAGTTGCGACCAGGGGCCGGAGACCGTGTTGGTGTACTCCCAGGTGGTGTAGAGCATGCCCGGCACGCGGGGCGTGCTGTGCGCCTGGAAGCCCGAGACGGGTGGCGGCATGTTCGGCGAGTACCCCATCGCCGCGCCGTTGATGGTCGGCTGTTGCAGCGGCGTGGCCGGGCCAAAGCTGACGCGCATCGGGGCGCGCAGGTAGCCGTGGAAGTCGAACTTCCACTCGTCCGCCGCTCCGCCGGTGCTGGGGGTCAGCGTGGCCGCTTCCTTGTTCGAGAGGTTGGTGCCGCCGCCGATCGCGGGCGCGCTCGGCGAGAGGCCGACGCCGGTGTCCAGGCTGCTGCTCCGGCTGGCGGGCGCGGGCGCGGGCGGCGTGGGCGTCAGGTTGATCGTCGGTGGCGGCGCGGGGCGGGCGCCGGCGCGGGCGCGAGCGGCGTGACCGTCGGGGCCGCCGCAGCCGCAGGCGCTGGAGCAGCCGGCTTGGCGGCCGGTGGCGGCGCGGAGGTGGTAGCGTTACCACCTCCCGCAGCTGGCGCCGCCGGTGCCGGCTGCGCCGTCCCGGGCGTTTGTGCCCAGGCGGCGTGCGCCGTGAGCGATCCGAAAACCACCGCAACCCTCAAGATTGGCTTCATTGAAAATGGTCCTTGGATGCTGTGAGGCCGCGAGTGTCGGGACTCTGCTTCCCACTGTCAACTCTTCTTTATCCGGAGTTTTCGCCTCGCCCGGCTTGACGAGGTCCCGCCGGGCCGGCTATCAACGCGGGCGGCGGTGCCTCCAGCGGCCGTCCCAACGGGGGTCCTCCACATGAACCGAAAGCTCGATCCGTTTGTCATCGCGCTGCTCGCCGCCGCGCCCGCGGCGTCGATTGGTTGCGTTACCCCGGGCGCCCGTCCCGAGAGCGCCGCGGGGGCGTCGTTCAAGGAATGCGGCCCGGACGGCGTCATCGAGGACTTCGAGGACGGCAACAATCAGATCAACGTCGTCGGCGATCGCGGCGGTTACTGGTACACGTACGTCGACAAGGAGGGCTCCACCGTCGACCCAGCGCCGGGCGATCAGGGCGGGACGTTCGCGCCGATCGAAGGGGGCCACGAATCGAAGTACGCCGCCGAGTTCAAGGGGAAGCTGGCCGGCAAGTCGATCGTCTACGCGGCGATGGGCCTCAACTTCGAGGACCCCAAGAGCGCCTTCGATGCCTCCCAGTACGCGGGCATCACCTTTTGGGCCAAGCGCGCCGCGACCTCGACGGGCCGCCTCACCGTGAAGATGCCCGACGGCGACACCGATCCCGACGGCCAGATCTGCAGCGCCTGCTTCAACGACTACGGCTACACGATCAACGTCGGCGCGGACTGGTCGCGCTTCGTGCTGCCGTTCCACGATTTGAGGCAGGAGCCCGACTGGGGCGCGCCGCGCAAGCCGCACCTCGACGCGAGCAAGCTGTTCGCGATCCACTGGGAGTCGAAGGCGCCCGGCGCCGACTACGACTTCCTGGTCGACGACATCGCCTTCATCTGCAAAGGACCGTAGCTTCGTCGCGGCCGGCGTCACATCCCGTCGGCTGCGCGTGTGGTACTGATCGGCGCGAAGTGAGTCGCGTGAGGAAGACAGTTGCCCGCGCCCTTTCGATCGTGGGCGCTGGCCTTCACCCTCGGTGGCTGCGACAGCTCGACGACGCTGGTGGTGACCGTCGACGTCCGCGACAGCTCTGTGCCGCACTTCACCCAGCTGGTCATCGACGTCTCCAGCGTCGCGGACCCGAGCCGGCAGCTGTCGCAAATGTTCATCTCCACGGACCCCGGGTACGGAACGGAAGGGGGGTTGCCGCCGGTCAGTCTCCCGCGGCAGGTCAGCTTCACGCTCGAGCCGTCGTATCTTTCGGGCGAGGTGCTCGTCGAGGCGGAAGGCCGCGAGATCTACAGCGGCACCGTCCTCGCCCGCGGCGCCGCGATGGCGAACGTGGTCGCCAACCAAAAAGAGGCGGTGACCGTCACATTGCACGGTCTCGGCGCGACGTGTTCGGCCGACGGCGGCGTCGCGGACGCTACGTCAACGTGCGACGGTGGCCTCGACGCCGAGCGGGGCGATTAGAGCCCGAGGACGTGCTGGTAGAACGTGTTGGCGTAGTCGCTGTTGGGGACGCCCGTGTTGTAGCTCGAGGTCAGCGACCAGGGATTGCCGCCCGACGCTCATGGTCGCCGGCACGCAGGCGCCGAAGGCGTTCCAGGACCAGGCGAGGTAGCCGATGTTCTGGCCGTCGAGCCAGGTCATGACCTGGGTGATGAACGTGCCCTGGCAGTCGCTCTCGCCGATCTCGGTGGCGACGACGGGGACGCTGGCGGCGACCGTCTCGGGCGCCATGTCCCAGCAGGTGTCGGTCTTGCAGGCGTTGTTGCTGTAGATGTGCCAGGCGGCGCCCAGGTTGCCGGTCGGATCGACGGGCGCGTAGGCGAGCCACTGCGTGAGCGCGTTCGAGTATTCGAGGCCGCCCAGCAGGATCACGTTGGTCGCCGCGGCGTTGGTCCGGATCGCGGTCACCAGCGCCTGCATGCCGACCGCCTGGTAGGTCGCGGGCGTACCGCCCATGCCGACCGATTCGTTCGCCGTGCAGCCGTCGCGCCAGCAGGTCCAGCCGGCGACGGTGTCCTTGTTCGAATCGGGAAAGGGCTCGTTGTAGAGCTCGAAGATGACGCCGCTGTCGGCCGCGAAGGCGGTGGCCACGCTGGTCCAGAAGTCGACCGCGTGATCGGCGTCGGGCATCGGCTGCTGGCGCAGCGCCAGGTCGGTCCCCGGGCCGACCCAGTGCAGCTCGACGATCGGGATGAGGCCGTACTTGTGCAAGAGGTCGACGTAGGCGCCGATCGCGGCCGTGTAGTTGGCGCCGGAGGTGGCGGGGGAAGCGCCGTTGATTCCCAGCCAGCACGACTCGTTGAGCGGGACGCGCACGGCGTTGAAGCGCCAGGCAGGCGATCGCCGCCACCGACGGCTCGTCGGCAGGACCGTCGAAGATCGTCGGGTTGGTCGCCTGCACGCACTTGTACTCGCTCCCCGAGCGGTTGGCGCCGTGCAGGACCACCACGTTGCCGCCGCCGTCGAGGATCTGGTTGCCCGCGACGTGCAGCCCGGTCGGGTAGCTCGCCGCCGGGCCGACCGCCGTTGGCGTGGGATAGAGCGAGACCGTCACCATGCTGTTGGCGTTCGGGTCGCCGCCGCACCCGGCCGCGACCGCCAGCGCCGCCGCCATCATCGCTAAGAACGTTCGCATCGACATGTCAGGGATAGAGCGAAAGCATCTGCGTCGTCCACTGGGCGTTCATCGCCGCGAGGCCGACGTCGTTCGGGTGAAGGTTGTCGGTCATGCGTCCCGCGCAGCCGCAGGTGAAGTCGGTGCCCGCGTTGGCCATGAAGTAGCTGTAGAAGTCGGGACCGGCGGGCAGGCCGTTCTTCGTGGTCAGCATGTCGATGACCGCGTTGTACTGCGGGATGTCTCCGTGGCTGCCGTCGCCGGAGTAGGGGATGTGCGGGATGATCGGCACCCGCCCGGCGGCGCGGATCGTGTCGATCATCGCCTGCATGTTGGTGCCGAAGGTGGTGCTGTCGATCTGGCCGTTGGCCGAGTCGTTGGTCCCGTAGCCGAGCAGGAAGAAGCGGAAGTCGGGGTTCCAGTCGAGCGCGTTCTGCAGCCGCAGGAGGCCGTCGCCCGACTTCTCGCTGCCGATGCCGCCGTTGATCATCGCCGGAAAGTAGGCCGGCTTGGTGGCGTTGACCCCGGCCGCGAAGCTCGGCTGGTGGACGAGCGCGCGGTCGTAGGCGAAGGCGGTGATGCTGTCGCCCATGAAGAACCAGGTGTCGTCCGGGAGGCAGCTCCCGGTGGCCGACAGATCGTGCACGTCGATCTGGCCGATCACCACGCCGCCCGGCTCGGTGAGTCCGGCGTCGGCCATGTTGGCCGGCCCGTTGGTGATCACCATCTTCACCCACGACATCCCGGTGAAGGCGAACGAATGCGCCCGCGTGCGGACCTCGTTCTCGACGGTGGGGACCACGGTGGTCCAGGTCCCGTCGGCGCCGTTGGTCGAGTCGGCCGAGACGTCGAGGTGGTACTCGGTCGGCATTCCGTAGACCGTCTGCGGCGGCGGCGTGATGTACGTCTTGTAGTCGTAGTCGTAGGTCCCGCCGTCGTCCCAGGAGAGCAAAACGCGCGTCGGCCCGGACGCGAGCTTGATCGCGACCCAGGAGGGAGTGGCGGGCGTCGGGTTCCCGGCGTTCCATCCGCCGCTGTGGTAGACGCCGTTGGTCACCAGTGGCGCGGCGTTTCCGTTGGGGCTGGCGAAGGCGGCCGCGCCGAGCGAGATGAGCGGGTTCGGGTGTGTCACCGCCAGCGTTGCCGAGCCGTCGAACGGGGACGGACAAGTCGGCCCCGCGTCGATCCCCGCGTCGCTCCCCGCGTCGCTCCCCGCGTCGCTCCCCGCGTCGGCCTTTGGCGCGGCGCTCTTCCCGCCGCACGCGGCGGCGAAGCCGAGGCCGAGGCAAAGAAAGGCGATCGCCAGGAAGGCGCGGTGTCGCATGGGGCGCGAGCAAACCAGAAAGCGCGCATCCCTGCAACCCGCCCGCGCGGGCTGGTAACGCAAAAATCCGCCGCGAAAGCCGGCGCCGGCCTGGTGGCGCTCAGTCTTCGGTCGCCGAGAGGGCGCGTCCGAAGGCGTCCATCCGCCCCCAGCAGCCCGGGACGCTGAGCAGCTCGATGCGGCCGAGCGGCTGCGGGATCGCCGGGTCGATGATCATGTGCTTGCCGTCGGAATCGAGCCCCAGCAGCGTGCGGAGGATCAGGAGCGGCGCGCCGGTCGCCCAGGCCTGCGGGCTGCACGCCGTCGGATACTCGACCGGGTAGTTGGTCTTCGAGCGCGGGTAGCCGCCGAACGCCTCGGGCAACCGACCGTCGAAGAGGTCAGCCGCTTCGAGCACCGCCCGACAGATGCGGGCCGCCTCGGCCTTGTATCCGTAGCGACGCATGCCCCAGGCGATGAACGAGCAGTCGTGCGGCCAGACGGTGCCGACGTGGTAGCCGATCGGATTGTAGGACCCCTCGCTGGAAGCCATCGTGCGGATGCCCCACCCGGAGAACAGCTCGTCGCTCATGAGGTGCTTCACGCACAGGTCGGCCTTCTCCTGGTCGGCGATCCCGCTCCAGAGCAGGTGGCCGATGTTCGAGGTCAGCGAATCGACCTTGCGCTTCTGTCCGTCCAGCGCGAGCGCGAAGAACCCGCGCTCGGAGATCCAGAAGTCCTCGTTGAAGCGCCGCTTCAGCTCCTCCGCCTCGCGGTCCAGCTTGTCGGCGTACGCGGCGTCGCCCCAGAGCGTGCGCGCCAGGTGCGCGATCCGGTGCTTGGCGTCGTAGACGTAGCCCTGCAGCTCGCAGGTGGCCCGCGGCAAGGGTGCCAGCGTGCCGTCCGCGAAGGCGATCGAATCCCAGGAGTCCTTCCAGCACTGGTTGTCGAGGCCGGTCTTGGCGTCGCGGCGCTCGTATTCAACGTAGCCGTCCTTGTCGCGATCGCCGTAGTTGTCGATCCAGTCGATGGCGGCGCGCGCCTCCCGCTCGAGCTCCTTCCCCAGCGCCTGGTCACCGGTCCAGCGCACGTACTCCTCGAGCAGGATGAGAAAGAGCATCGTCGCGTCCGCCGCGCCGTAGTAGGGGGACTGGGGCCGATCCTCGAAGGCGGTCATCTCGCCGAAGCGGACCTCGTGCAGGATCTTGCCGGGCTCCGCGTCGCGGAACGGATCCTCCTTGCGCGCCTGCAGCGCGGCCAGCGCGCGCAGCGTCGCCGCCGCTAGCTCGGGCACGAAGGCCAGCGCCTGGAAGCTGGTGAGCAGACTGTCCCGGCCGAAGACGGCCATGAACCAGGGCAGGCCCGCCGCCGGCAGGGCGCCGGGCGCCACGCCGGTCTCGAAGCGCAGCGCCGCCAGATCCACCAGGCTGCGGCGGTAGATCCGGTGCAGCGGCTCCCAGCTGGCCACCAGCCGGGGAGCGGCGGCGATCCATTCCGACAGGCCCTGGCCGAGCCGGGCATCCAGCGCCGCGGACGACACCCGCGGGCTCTCCATGTCCTCGATATCTGCCCGTCGCCCGCGCGCCGCCACGTCGAAGGTTACCGTCCAGGAAGCTTGGGGTGGGATCTTCACCTGGAAGATGAAGCCGTCCTCGTGGATCTCACCCTTCTTGTCGGCCTTGATGACGGTCTCGCGCACGAAGGTGTCGCGCCGGTAGCCGAGCGTCAGCGCCCCGTCCTTGACGTTCCGGTAGAGCTCACCGACCTTGGCCAGCTTGTCCTTCACCTCGAAGAGATCGGCGAAGTCGGACCGTGTCTCCAGCTTCACCTCCGCCTCGATCGGCTCCTTGCCGTGGTTCTCGATCTCGATCGTCTCCTCGAAGCCGTTGCTGACGCAGCGTTTGCGCAACACCGAGAGGTGCGAGTCGACGTAGACCGTTCCCGTCGTGACCGCCTCGAAGAACTGAACCCGGTAGTAGGCCTGATCGTCGACCGACAACATCTTCGGGCGAATCCCGCCCACGGTCAGGATCCAGTGCGAGAGGAAGCGCGTGTCTTCCAGAAACAGGCCGTGGTTGTCGGCCGGGCTGGCGTCCAGATCCCCGCGCCGATCGCTGACCACGAAGGTGCTGCCGTCCAGGATGGCGACCGTATCGAGTGTCATGGCAACTCTTCCTTCCCCGCGTCAGCCGCGAACGGCGATTGCACCTGCAGCCCCAGAACCACCCGCGTCGCGAAGCCGCGATCGCCCGAGACGCGCGCCAGCCGCCGCATCGCCGCGATGAACGGGTTCATCTCCCCCTTGAGCAGCTTGCGCATCGTTTCGTCGTCGGCGAAGAACACCGTGGCGTCGGCCGGCCCGCTGGTGTCCGGGACCAGAATGACGTACGTCCCCTCGACGACCAGCGTCCCGACGGGCTTGCCGGCGACAATCAACCGCACGCGACCGTAGAGACCAGCCAGACCGGGTGCGGTCTTCCCCCGCCCGGACTGGCTCTCGACCTGTCCGCTGCCCTCGTTCGCCATTGGCCCTCCGTTGTTTCCAGACTATCGACACGGAGGCACGACCCGGCGAGTGAGGCGTTGGCGCAAACGGCCCAGTCGCCGGGTGCGTTCTCAACTGGCGCTGGGTCGGGCGGCGGGCCGTGGATCGCTTGTAGGAGATTGGCGTGAACCGACCGCGGCGTCGCCCCGCGCCGCAGTTCCTCGGGACGAAGCACTACGTTCGTCGACCAAGAAGGAGAGACCACCCATGCGAAGCACGATGAGAAGGATTTCCGAGCTTTCTCTGGCCACGTCGCTGTTGGCCCTCGGTATTGCGGGCTGTGGTTCGACCACCTCGACCGACGTCGCCTACGAGGACAGCTACTCCGGCGCCTACTACTACCCGGCCACCGTCGGCTATGCGGGGGTCGCCGCGGTGGGATTCGGCTACTACGGCGTCTACCTCGCCACGCCAGCCGGGAGCGCGCTGGCGACGCCGATCATTGGTCCTGCCGACGGCGGTCCGGGGGGAGCCAGCGGGAGCGGCGGCGCCGGCGGATCCGGTTCGACGGCCTCGGGCGCGACCACCGTGCGTGGTGCGGTGGGCGAGGCGATCCGGAACATCGCGCTCGGGGGTTCCGTCTGCCCGGGCCAGGCGACGGTCACGCACCCAGCGGGCACCAGCGTTTGTGGGGTTTCGGGCAACGGTCTCGACATCGTGTTCAACGGTTGCCAGCTATCAGGAGGGGGGACGGTCGATGGGACCGTGAACGTTCGGTTCACCTTGACCGCCTCGGACACGACCTGCGCTCCGTCGGCGATGGTCAGCATCGGGTACACCTCGACCCTCACCAACCTCGTCTACACGGGCACGGGCGGCGCGAAGCTCGTCATCCCGAACCAGACGGACACCTCGACCATCAACGTCTCTCCTGGCCAGGTGCCGGCCACCGTGGCGATGATGTCAAACGGCGAGATTCAGCGGATCGGGGCCGACGGCACGACGGCGTTCGATCTGACGTTCACCGGCAGTCGCACGTTCTCGTCGATCTCGATCGCCAATCAGACCTACACCCTTGATGGGGCGGTCAGCTTCACCGACAAGGCGGGCGGCACGGGGACCATGACGGCGACGGGCCTCCAGCAGGACAAGAGCTGCTGCAAGCCGATCGGCGGAACGCTGGCGGTCACGCGGACCGGGGGGAGCCACGCCGGCTCTCACTCCTGGACGTTCAGCTCCGCCTGCGGCTCGGCGATGCTCGACGGGAAGACGGTGACGCTCCCCGCCTGTCTGTGACGAAGCCCGGTTCGTCGCGAGTTCGTCGCTTGCTCCGGAGGAGGGTTTCGAACCCCCGACCCGGCGGTTAACAGCCGCCTGCTCTGCCACTGAGCTACTCCGGAATGTGAGAGGCGCTCATTATGAGGAGCGCCCTTCGTCAGTCAAGCGCCGGGTGGGCGCCAGCGCAGGACACGGACCGCGTTGTCGAAGTAGACCTTGCGCAGGATCGCCTCGGGCAGGCCCACCCCGTCGATCTTCCAGCGCCCCTGGATGGGGGTGGGGCTGTCGAACTGGCGGTCGAGCGTCTGAAAGTAGCGCCAGGTCTCGGTGAAGAAGCGGACCTCGTCGTCGCGGGTCGGGGGATCGGCGCCGTTCGAGCCGTACATCATCTGATCCTGGTCGGCGCCGATGCCGGTGTCGGTCCCGAACAGGATGCGGTCCTGGTACTTGGCGAAGAAGCGCCGCATCTTCTCCTGCGGCTGGCGGCCGATCTCGGGGACGCGCGCCGCCGTGTCCAGGTAGAAGTTCGGGTAACGGTCGAGCATCCGCGCGACGTTGTCCGGGTCCTCCGGGTCGTCGCCGAAGTGGACCGCGATGAAGGTCGTCTTCGGGTGGCGCGCCACGCGGCGCTCGAAGGCGTCGTAGAGCTGCTGCCACGACGGGGCGCCGCTGCCGTAGAACGACCACTCGGGGTGGGCCTGCAGCTCGTCCCAGCGCTCGTTGGCCGGCGTGGCCGGCTGCCAGAAGGCTTTCGGATCGCCGCAGTGGATGGCGACCGGCATGCCCAGCTCGCCGGCGCGTTCGAACATCGGGTCGAGGCCGGGATCGTCCACGGCCAGCAGGTGGACGCCGTCGGGCGCCGGGTAGCCAAGCCCGAGGCCCTTGGTGATCTTGAGGCCGATGGCGCCCAGGCGGTGCGCCTCGGTCAGCTGATCGGCCATCGCGGCGCCGTAGTTGGGGACGCGACCGACCAGCTTGAAGTCGGGCGTGGTGAAGACGGCGATCCGCCCGCCGCTCTCCGCGGCGGCCGCCAGCTGGCGCTGGAGCGGGTTCCTGGGCGGGCCGGGGTACATCCCCGAGAGGTTGACCATGCCGTCGATCCCCCACTCCTTCATCAGACGGACGGCGCGCTCGATCCCGTCGGGCGAGATGTGGGTGTGGACATCGATGCGGTGGAAGCGCTGTCCGGCGGCCGGCGGATCGCCGAGCCCCGCCGGCGATCGGTGGCAGCCGACCGCGAGGATCGCGAGCGCGAGCAAGCGCGGGATCGCTGGCGCCCGTCGCGTCGCCACCATCACGGCGAGTCCGGCTTGATTTCCTTGATGTACGGCCCGCCGGTGTCCTCGGGCTCGGCGTTCTCTTTGGGCGCGGCGGGTGCGGCGGCGGGGGCCGCGGGCTCGCCGCCGAGCGGTGCAGCTTGGCGGCGACCTTCAGCGTCTGCGGGCTGTTTCCGTGCGGGCGCGACCAGTCGAGGCCGCTGACCATCCGCTCGCTCGCCTCGAAGCCGTCCTTCTTGATGGTGATCGCGTGAGGCGAGGCCGGGTCGACCTCCTTGCTCAGGAACGGCGTCGTCCCGACCTCCTTGCCGTCGATCAGCACCTGGGCGCCCGAGGGCGTCGAGGTGATCTTGAGGACGGGCGCCGGTGGCGCGGCGGCCGCGGGAGCCGCCGGTTTCTCGGACGAGCCTTCGGCCGGCTTCTCGGCGGCCGGCGGCTCGGCTGCCGCCTTTTCGGCGGGTGGTTTCTCGGCGGCGGGCTTCTCCGCGGCGGCTGGCTTCTTTTCCTCGGCGGCGGCTGGCGAGGTTTCCTTGTTCGTGGCTTCCGCCTCGGCGTGCCGCTTGAGGCGGGTGGCGCTTGGCGCGGTGCTCCTCGGGCTCTGGCCGCGGCTGCGGGCTTCTTCTCCTCCGCCGGGGTCTTCTCGCCGCGGTCTTCTCGGGCGCGGGCTTCTCCGCTGCGGCCTTCTCGGCGGCGGCCTTCTCGGCAGGCGCGGCCGCGACGGCACTGCTGCCGCCGGCGCCCTCGGCGTCGTCGGGCGCGGTCTTCTCGGGCGCGGCGGGTTCGCGCGGGCGCGTTCTCGGCGGCGCGTCGGAACCGCGGGCGGGGTGGCCGCGGCCGGCGTCGCCGCGACGGGCGCCGGCGGTTCGGTGCGCCGGAACAGCCGATCGGGGAGGTGGAACTTGACCGCGGCGCCGGCCCCCGCGACGAGGACGATCGCGACGACGACGAGGCTGGTGGTGCCCCGCTTGCGCTTGTTCAGCGTGGGATATGCACGCGAGGCGGCGCGGAACCGCTTGCTCGGATCGGGCGAGACCGGCGCCTGCACCACGGCCTGCGGTTCGGGGACGGCCGGCACGACCTCGCCCTCGTCGACCACATCGAGGGGGGCGTCGAGCGCGGCGGCCGGGCCATCGCTGGGCACGGCCGGCTGCGGGCCCGGCGTGCCGGCCAGCCGTTCGGTCATCGGCGCCGATCCCGGCGCGAGGCTGCCCGGGATCGGCCGCTGACCACCGACCAGCTCGTCGACGACGTCGGCGACGCGCGTCGGCTCGTTCGAGGCGTCGTCGGCGACGTAGCGCGGGACCGACGGCGTCGGGCGCGCGGCCGGCGTCGGCCCGGGAACCTCCGCCAGCGCCTCCAGCGCCCTGTCGATGTCGGCGGCGGTCGGCGGCTCGAACAGCGCCGACGGGACCGGGACGGGCCGCGTGGTCGTCGTGCGGGCGCGGGTGAACGGACCCGCCGGCGCGGGGGAGGCCGGCGCGGTCGGCGCGCCCGAACGCGACCCGAGAAAGCGGTCTTCGGACCGGCCGGCGGGCGGCCGCCGGAACGGCGGGGGCGGGCGGGACCGCGATCGGCGTCGACTCGGGCCCCGATGCGACAGACGACTCGGCTCCGGCCGTCCCGCCGAACACGGCGCGCGCGTTCGTCTCGAGGCTGGCGAACACACCCGACGGGCGGCGCACGGCCATCCCGCCCCCTTTGTTGGCCGGTCCGGTCGGCGCGACGCCGGCCTGCTCGAGGCGCGTCTTCTCGGCGAGGATCTTCTCCAGCGTCGGCTGGCTGTCGGGGGTCAGCTTGTCGAACCGAACGCCCATCCCGGGCGTTACGTTCTCCCGCGACGGATCGTTCTCGCGGATCCAGACGACGGTCCCCTCGCCGGCGAGCAGCGGCGCCGTGTCCTGCAGCTGAAACTCGAGCTTGAGGCGCGTGCCGACCGCCAGCGGCTCACGGGTGCGGATGAAGATCCCGCCGCGGCTCACGTCGACCGCGTAGCGCGCGATGAACTGATCGAGGTTGGCGCTGCGAAACTTGATGCGGAGGTTGGTCGGTCCGCGCGGGTCTTTCGGGGTGGGCTCGCTCATGGTCCTCGGGGGTCCGACGCCGACGAGACTATAAGTCTGTTCGGTCTTTGCAAAGCGGTGATTATCCCTGATATTCATCGGAAATCACGCGCCCTGCTCCGCCCCTCGTCGACTCTGGCCGCTCCCGGCGCCCGCCGCGGGGCCGGCCGGCGTGGTTCGTGCCCGCCGCGCTCTTGGCCGGGGCGGCGCTTGCCATCTCGGCGGCCGAGCTCGCCGGTGCGGCCACCCCGCCGCCGTTTCGGGCGAAACACGCGGCCGTGGCCTCCGACCACCCGCTGGCGTCGGCCGCCGGCCTGGCTGCGCTCAAGGGGGGCGGCAACGCGGTCGACGCCGCCTGCGCCACCGCGCTGGCGCTGGGGGTCGTGCACCCCGAGGCGTCCGGAATGGGCGGCGGCGGCTTCGCCGTCATCTACCTGGCCAAGGAAAAGAAGAGCTACGCGCTCGACTTTCGCGAGCGAGCTCCGGCCGCCATCACGCCGCAGGCCTACTTCAAGGACGGCAAGGTCCAGCCCGAGCTGTCGAAGCACGGCGGACTGGCAGTGGCGGTGCCGGGCGAGGTGCGCGGGCTCTCGGAGATGGTGCGGCGCTGGGGGAAGCTGCCGTTCGCCCGTTGCGTCGACGGCGCACAGAAGCTGGCCGCGCGCGGCTTTCCGGTCTCCTGGCGCCTGGCGCAGAACCTCGGCGAGATCGATCGCAAGGGGCCCGACGCCGACAAGCGGTTCATGGAGATCTTCGCCACCAAGCCGCTCGCCGAGGGGGCGACCTGGCGGCGGCCCGATCTGGCCTGGACGTTGGGCAAGCTGCGCGCCGGCGGCGCCGACGCCTTCTACAAGGGCGAGGTGGCGAAGGAGATCGTCGCCGCGGTGAAGAACGCCGGCGGCGTGCTCTCCGCCGAGGATCTCGCCGGCTACACCGCGACTGAGCGCGTGCCGCTGGCGACCGACTACCGCGGGCTGCGCGTCTATTCGATGCCTCCGCCGTCGTCGGGCGGCGTCGTCTTGATCGAGACGTTGGGGATCCTGAGCGCGCGCGATCCGTCGGGGGCCGAGCTCTTGCGCGAGGGGCGCGGCTCGTCGGCGGCGCTGCACGTCCTGTCGGAGGCGCTCAAGCACGGCTTCGCCGATCGGGCGCGCTTCCTCGGTGACACAGACTTCGTCCCCGTCAATCTGGCGCACCTGACCAGCCCCGCCTACCACGCCGAGCTGGCGCGCCGGATCAAGCCGGACGCCGTGCTGCCGCGCGACGGCTACGGGACGCTGGGGCCGTTGCCGGCGGTCCACAAGGACGGCGGGACGACGCACCTTTCAATTATCGACGCGGACGGGAACGCGGTGGCGCTGACGACGACCGTGAATCTCACCTTCGGCGCGCACCTGGTGGCTGGCAAGACCGGCATCGTGCTCAACGACCAGATGGACGACTTCTCGCTGACGCCCGGGGTGCCCAACGCGTTCGGCCTCATCGGCAACGAGCAGAACGCGGTGGCGCCCAAGAAGCGTCCGCTGTCGTCGATGACGCCGACCATCGCGGTCGACGGCAACGGTCAGGTCAAGGTCGTCGTCGGCGCGGCGGGCGGGCCGACGATCATCTCGGCGACCGCCGAGGTGCTGTCGAACGTCGTCGACTGGAAGCTGGACGCGCAGGCGGCAGTGGCGGCGCCGCGCATCCACGACCAGTGGTTCCCCGATCTGTTGATGGTCGAGGGCGACATCTCGCCCGACGTCCTCGCCGGGCTCGAGAAGCGCGGCCACAAGATCAAGGAGATGCCGCACATCGGGACGGTCAACGTGCTGGTGCGGACCGACAAGGGGATCGAGGCGGGCGCCGAGCCGCGCAGCCCGAGCACGCCCGCGGGGTACTGATGCCGGCGCGGAATGTGCAAAGAATCACCAAGGTGCTCGTCGCCAACCGCGGCGAGATCGCCTGCCGCGTGATCCGCGCCTGCCGCGAGCTGGACCTGCGCACGGTCGCCGTCTACTCGGAGGCCGACGCGGCTGCGCCGCACGTGCGGCTCGCCGACGAGGCAATCGCCATCGGCCCGCCGCCGGCGCGCGAGAGCTACCTGGTGATCGACAAGATCATCGACGCGATCCGCCGCAGCGGCGCCGATGGCGTCCACCCCGGCTACGGCTTCCTCTCCGAGAACGCCGAGTTCGCCGAGGCGGTGCACGCCGCCGGCGCGACCTTCATCGGCCCGCCACCTTCGGCAATCCGGGCGATGGGCGGCAAGACCAGCGCGCGCGCGCGCATGCAGGCGGCGGGCGTCCCGGTCGTGCCGGGCGACAACGGCCCCGAGGGGCGCGGCTTCCCCGACGCGGCGACCGCCAAGGCGGCCGCGGCGCGCATCGGCTACCCGGTGATGCTCAAGGCGGCGGCCGGCGGCGGCGGCCGCGGCATGCGGCTCGTCGACGCCGAGGAGAAGCTGGAGGCGGCGCTGGCGGGCGCGCAGCGCGAGGCGAAGGCGGCGTTCGGCGACGACGCGGTCTATCTGGAGAAGGCGATCGTCCGCCCGCGCCACATCGAGATCCAGGTGTTCGGCGACGAGCACGGCGGCGCGGTCCACCTCTACGAGCGCGACTGCTCGATCCAGCGCCGCAACCAGAAGGTGATCGAGGAGTCGCCCTCGCCGGTGATCGACGACGAGACGCGCGCGAAGATGGGCGAGATGGCGGTCAAGGCCGCCCGCTCGGTCGGCTACGTCGGCGCCGGCACCATCGAGATGCTCTACGACTCGGCGGCGCGCAGCTTCTACTTCCTGGAGATGAACACGCGGCTGCAGGTCGAGCACCCGATCACCGAGCTCGTGACCGGCGTCGATCTGGTCCGCTGGCAGCTGGCCGTCGCGCAGGGCGAGAAAATTCCGCTCGCGCAGGAGGCGATCCCGCGGCGCGGCGCGGCCATCGAGTGCCGCGTCTACGCCGAGGACCCGGTGAAGTTCCTGCCGTCGCCCGGGACGATCACCTCGCTGCGCGTGCCGTCGGGCCCGGGGATCCGCGACGACGGCGGGGTGGTCGCCGGCAGCGTCGTCTCGGTCCATTACGACCCGATGATCTCCAAGCTCTGCGCCTGGGCCGACGCGCGCCCGGCGGCCATCGATCGCATGCGGCGCGCGCTCGGCGAGTACCACGTGGGCGGCATCAAGACGAACCTCGCCTTTCACCGCCGGGTGATGCGCCACCCGGCGTTTGTCCGCGGCGACTACGACACCGGCTTCATCGAGCGCCACAAGGCGGAGCTGGCCCAGCCCGCGCCCGACGACGAGACGGCGGCGCTGGCGGCGATCGCGGCGGCGGCTGCGACGGCGCGCGCGGGCGGTCTTGCGGCCGCGAGCGATCTCGATCTCTCCCAGACGCACCCCTCGCCGTGGAGGCGCCGGCGCGACGATTGACCACGGCGCCAACCGCGACGGCAAACTCGACACCGTCGAGATCGACGCTGCTGATCGCCTTCGCCACGCTCTATCTCGTTTGGGGCTCGACCTACCTGGCGATCGGGATCGCCGTCAAGAGCGTGCCGCCGTTCGTGGCGGGGGCGCTCCGCTTCGGGATCGCTGGCGGCGGTCTCTACCTCTTCCTGCGGCTGCGCGGTCTGCCGCGCCCCTCGGCCAGGAACTGGGGCGCCGCCGCGCTGGTCGGCGCTCTCCTGCTGGGCGGGGGCAACGGCCTCGTCTGCTGGGCCGAACAGTGGGTCCCCTCGGGCGAGACGGCGCTCATCGTGGCCAGCGTGCCACTCTGGATGACCCTCCTGCCCTGGCTCGCGCGGCGCGCCAAGGCGCCGCACCCGGCGGCGCTGGTGGGGATCGCGCTGGGGCTTCTCGGCGTCGCGACGCTCGTGGGCGGCGCGTCGGCCGCCGGTCGCGGCACGCCGGCGGCCGCGGCGTTGATGGGGGGGCGAATCGGCCTCCTCGTCGCCTGTCTATCCTGGGCGATCGGCTCGCTCTGGTCTCGCAGCCTGCCGCTGCCCGCCGAGGCCGCCCTCGCGACCTCCCTCGAGATGCTCACCGCCAGCCCGCTCCTGGCGCTGGCCGCGCTGGCGCGGGGCGAGTGGGGGCGCTTCCACCCGGCGGCCGTCGCGCCCGGGGCCTGGATCGCGCTCGCGTACCTGGTGGTGTTCGGCAGCCTGGCGGGGTTCGGCTCCTACGTGTTCCTGCTCAAGAACACCAGCGCGGCGCGCGCGTCCACCTACGCCTTCGTCAACCCGCTGGTCGCCGTCGTTCTGGGAACCCTCGTGGCGGGCGAGGCGGTCGGCCCGCGGACCGGCCTCGCCGCGCTCCTGATCGTGACCGCCGTCGGCGCCGTCATCTGGGGGAGCGGCGCGAGCCGTTCGCGGTCGTAGGCCTTACCTTATGGGGACGATGCAGACAGTGCCGGCCGGCCTCCGGCTGATTGTCACCTACAAGATCGTGAAGGCCATCCTGCAGGTGGCGGCGGCGGCGTTGCTGTTCTACGGCGCGGCCCACGGGCTCGGCGACAGGCTGGCCGACTTCGCGGAGCGGCTGCGCGAGCACGCCGTCCACGCCTGGAGCAACCTCTTCGCGGCGGCGCTGCTCCGGTTCGTTCATTCGCGCCACAGCCTGGCCTGGACGGCCGACGCGCTGCTGCTCGACGCCGGTCTGAGCGGCGTCGAGGGGTGGGCGCTCTCCCGCGGCTACACCTGGGCCGAGTGGCTGGTCGTCGGCACCACCGCCTTCCTGATCCCGTTCGAGATCGTCGCCTTACTGCGCCACCTGCGCGTCGGACGGGCGATCCTGCTGGTCTTGAACGTCGCCATCGTCAGCTACTTGATCGTGAACATCCGCGCCCGCCGGGCGTCGCACGCCGCCCAGGCGGCCTGACGGGCGCCTGCTGAACGCGCGCGTCACGAGACCGGCGCTTGCGCCTGCCGGGCGGAATGGCATCCTGGAGGGGTGAAGATCGTCGGCGGGGCGGGGCTGTTGTTCGTCGGTGCCGCCTCGATTGTGACCGGCGGCTGCCACGGCTCGAGTCTCGTTACCGACAACGGGCGCTGTGGCCCCACGCCGAAGCTGCTGATCGGGGCCAGCGCCTACCAGGGGGCGGCCGATGCCTCGGGCGTGCAGGACGGCGTCAGCTCGATGGCCGTCGACGGGCAGGACCTCTACTACGTCCTCAGCGCCCAGGCCGCGCCGGGCTTTCCGGCCGTGTCCGGGGCCGGCGCGGTGATGCGCATTTCCACCTACGGGGGGACGCCAACGCAGATCGCCGAGGGCGCCGCCTTCGAGACGCCCGCCTTCACGCCGACCAGCGTCCTTCTCGCCGAGATGGGCGTGGGCGCCAGCGCCGGCGAGGTGTATATCGTCTCGGTTCCACGGGACGGAAGCGCGCCAGCGATTCTCGGCACCGTCGCCACGACCCAGCTGTTGACGCCCGCGGTCACCGATGGAACCTCGGTCTACTTTGCCGATGGAAACGGCGTGGAGAGCGTGCCGCTGACGCCGGCCGCGTCGCCCGCCGTGCCGACGCGACTCTCGACGGAGTTTCCTTCCAACATCGGCGTGTTCGGGCCGAGCCTGCTCATGCTGCTGCCCGACGGCAGCGTCGACAGTCTGCCGCTCGGGGCGGACGGCGGGGCGGCGACCACGATTGGCACCGGATCTGCGGCGATTCCGGGGACGCTTGTCTCCTGCGGCGCCAGCGCCTGCTGGCTCGGCACCGGCGAGATCGACCAGATCGATCCCACGTCGGGACCGCTCGCGACGCTCGCCGCGCTGACCGGACCGGTGGCCGACCCTTCGGCCCTGGTGTTCGACGGGACGAGCTTCTTCGTGTCCGGCACCGGCGGCCTCTCCGCCACCAGCGCCACCATCGCGAGCGTCCCGAGCGCGGGCGGTGCCCAGGTCGTCGTGGCGACGCTGCCGTCCTCCGGCCCGATCGCCGTCGACGACGCGTGTGTCTACTTCGCGACCTCCACCGGCATCTTCAGCCTGCTGAAGAGCGCCCAGGGCATCGTCGTCCCGTAGACTAACCTCCATCGGGGTCTGCGGTTCCGAGAGGTCATGAACGAGGCGGGCAGGTGGGGGGCGCTGGGCTGTCTCGGGCTGGCGGCAACCGGGTGCTTCGGCGCGTTTCAGCTCGAGGCGGTCAGCCGGGCGTCGCGGGAGTTTTCCTGTCCGGCCGAGCGGATCGCAGCGGTCGAGCGCGCCGACATCGCGAACAACGTCTACGACGTCAACGCTTGCGGCAAGCTGGTTCGCTACTCGTGCATCTCGAGCCAGCACGTTCCTGCGCAGTGCACCCGCGAGCCCGACCCGTCGAAATGGGACCTCGATCCGGCGTTGCTCGTGAACGTCCCGAAACCCCTCGGCATGCGTTCCGACGTTCACGTGACCGAGGTGTGCAGTCACGATGCCCACGACCGCTGCGACCCCTGCCTCGAGCGAGCGGGTACCGACTGGCGCTGGCACCAGTGCACGGGCTTCGGCCCGACGGGCGACCCGATGGGCGGACCCTGAGCCGGCGCTGCGCGCCAGGTGGTAAACGTGGCGGGTGAGCCCGTCGCCCGCTGACACCCGCCCGACCTCCGAAGCGGGCCCGTGGGTCGCCTTCGCGGCCTGCAGCGCGATCTGGGGGAGCACCTTCCTGGTCATCAGCATCGGCAACGACGCGCTGGCGCCGGTCTGGGCAGCGACGCTGCGGCTCGCGCTGGCGGCGCTGTTGCTCGGCGGCGTGACCGTGGCGCGCAGGCAGGCGCTGCCGCGCGGGGCGGCGCTACGTGCGGCGCTCGGCTACGGCGTCGCGCAGTTCGGCGTGAATCTGCCGCTGCTCTACTGGGGCGAGAAGGTCGTCCCCTCGGGACTGTCGGCGGTGGTCTACGCGACGATTCCGCTGTCGAGCGCGCTCATCACGCGGGCGTTCCGGATGGAGCGGCTCACGACGGCCAAGGTGGCGGGCGCGGTGGTCGCGCTCGGCGGCGTCGCGATGCTGTTCTCGTCGACGTTGCACGGACACGTGGCGCCGATGGGGCTCGCCGCGATCCTGGTGGGCGCGACGGCGGCGAGCCTCGGAACCGTCCTGCTCAAGCGCGGGCCGCGGCAGGATCCCTTCGGGGCCAACGCGGTCGGGTGCGCGATCGGCGCGGTGATCGCGGCGCCGATTAGCCTGGCGCTGGGCGAGCCGCACGCGCTGCCGACCACCGTGCGCGCCGCCTGGCCCGTCATCTACCTGGCCGTCGCCGGGTCGCTGGGCGCCTACGTCATCATGTCCTGGCTGGTCCACCGCTGGACGGTCACGCGCACGGCCTACGTTACGGTGATCGTCCCCATCGTCGCGCTGGCGCTCGGGGCGCTCGTGCGCCACGAGCGACTGACGGCGTCGACCTTCGCCGGCGCCGCGCTGATCCTCGGCGGCCTCGTGCTGGGCATGAGGCCCGAGCGGCCTGCCTGATCGCCGGGGTCGCTGGAATCAAGCCAAGGGCTGCCCTCATTTTGCCCCCCTCCGAGGTGGTGGCATCATCGAGGGATGAACTACGAGCTTAGGTTATTGGGGTTGATGGGTACGATGGGGATCGTGGCAGCCGGCTGTCACGGCTCGGACACGCTCACGCCCCAGGCCGCCCGCTGCGGGCCCGCGCCGACCCTGCTGGTCAGCGCGGCGTCGTACGCACCCGATGCCGGGGCTGCTGACCAAAATTTCGTCGTGGGGATGGCCCTCGACGGCTCCGACCTCTATTTTTCGGTCGAGACCTCTCTTTCGACTGGCGCGCTCATGCGAGTCTCCAAGTCCGGCGGCGCAGCGACCCAGCTCGCAAGCGGCTACCTGTTCCAGACACCGGTCGTCACGCCGACGGGGATCATTGTCGGCTACGTCGACTCCATCTACACGGGCGGCATCCTCTCGATTCCGCGGAACGGCGGGTCGGCGACGCCACTCGTCGTACTGCCCGGTGACGAGCTGGAGGCGCCCCCGGTCACGGACGGGACCTCCGTCTATTTCGCCACCGACCTGGGCGCCATCGACGCCGTTCCCCTGACGCCCGGCGCAGCCCCGGCCGTTCCGACGCAGCTCGGTTCGGATTATCCATCCGGTATCGGCGTCTTCGGGCAGCAGCTGCTGCTCATCGACGGGGCGATCGGGGGGATGAGAGAGATCACGATTGGCGCGAGCGACGCGGGCGGCGAGACGACGCTCCGCACAGGCACCGGCCCGATTGCGCCACTGTCCCTGATCGCCTGTGGTACCAACGCGTGCTGGCTCATGACCGGAGACGCGGCCGGCATCGAGCAATTTGACCCCGTCGTCGGAGTGGTGACCCCGGTCGCGAGCCTGCCTGCTTCCGTCGCCGGGGCTGCGTATCTCCTGTTCGACGGGACCAGTTTCTTCGTGGTGGGGACGACCGCGGTTCCTTCGTCCTCCGGCAGCAACTACACCATCGAGCGGATCCCGCAGCAGGGGGGGGCGGCGGTGGCGGTGGCGACGGTGCCACCGTCCAGCATCCAGACCGGCTTCGCCGTCGACGACGCGTGTCTCTACGTCTCGACCTCGACCGGGATCTACAGCGTATCGAGCAGCGCCGCGGGCGTGGTCGTCCCTGGGGTCTAGGGCGAGCTAGGCGAACAGGCGTCCTTGTCGAGGGTCGGCCTTGTCGGGCAGCGCTTGCGACTTGGGCGGGCCGGCGGGGCGGGGCGCGCCGATGAGCGCGCGCAGCCGGGCGAGGTTGCGCGCGAACGATGATTCGCCGTCGGGTCCGGACGGCGTCTCGAGAACGCCAGGCGTGGTCGCGAAGCGAGCGTCGTTCACCAGGCGCCAGAAGGGCAGGGCGCCGAGGTAGCCGTCGCCGATCTCGGCGTGGCGGTCGACGTGGCTGCCGGTCGGCGTCTTCGAGTCGTTGAGGTGAAAGGCGCGCAGCTTGTCGAGGCCGATGGTGCGCGCGAAGGCGTCGAACGTCCGCTCGTACCCGGCCTCGGTGGAAAGGTCGTAGCCGGAGGCGTGGGCGTGGCAGGTGTCGAAGCAGATCCCGATCGTGTCGCCGCCGCGCGCCCGCGACAGCATCGCCTCCATCTCCTCGAAGCGGCAGCCGAGGCAGCTCCCCTGGCCGGCGGTGATCTCCAGGAGCAGGCGCACGCGCATCCCGCGCGTCCGGGCGTGCAGGTCCGACAGCGATTCTGCGGCGGCGTCGATGCCGTCCTCGACTCCGGCGCCAAGGTGCGCGCCCGGGTGCAGCACGACGTAGTCGAGGCCCAGCTCCTCGGCGCGGAACATCTCGTCCGCGAGCGCGTCGCGGCTCTTGTCCAGGATGTCCGGATTCGCCGCCGCCAGGTTGATGAGGTACGAGGCGTGCGACAGGGTCGGCCACCCGACCGTGGCGTGCTCGCTGCGGAACAGCGAAATCTCCTCGGGTTGGAAGGGCTTGGCGCGCCACTGCGCTGACGGGCGGGCGAAAATCTGCACCGCCTCGCAGCCGTCCGCCTTGCCCCGCGCGATGGCCGTGTGGGGGCCGCCGGCGACCGATTCGTGGGCTCCGAGAATCATCGTTTTCAGCATACGAGTTTCTCCTGACGTTTCCATTGACGAACCGTCACCGATTGGGTAAACGACCCGCGGATTTCTCTATGAATTCCGCTCTCGTTTTCCTGCTTCAGGCGGCGCCCGTCTCGCACGAGCCGCAGCTCATCGATCTCGACCAGACGGTGTTCGTGCAGTTCGGGATCTTCCTCTTGCTGGCGCTGGTGCTCTGGAAGTTCCTCTGGCAGCCGTACCTGCGCGTGCGCGGCGAGCGGGTGACGCGCGTCGAGGGCTACCGGCAGGACGCGGTGAAGATGGACGCCGACGCGGCCGAGCGCCTGGCCAAGGCGGAGATCGCGCTCGGCGCGGCGCGCCGCGAGGGCTCGGGCGAGCGGGCGAAGGCACGGGCCGAGGCGCAGACGCGGGAGGCCGCCGTGCTGGCCGAGGCGAACGCCGAGGCGCAGAAGACGCTGGCCGCGGCGCGCACCCGGCTCGACGCCACGCTGGCTACCGAGCGGGCCAAGCTGGAGACGCAGACGCGCGAGGTCGCCGCGACGGCGGCGCGCCGGATCCTGGGCCGCGAGGCGTCGCTGTGAGCGCCGTTCGGCGCTGGGCAGCGCTTCGGCGCGGGGCAACCATCCGGCGCTGGGCGCTGGTGGGCGTGCTCTCGGCCGCTGCGCTGGCGGCCTCGGTCGGGTACGCGCGCGCTGACGAGTCGGCCGAGCGGGCCGCCGCCGAGGCGGGCGATCATCCCGGCGGCGAGGTCCCCGAGCACGGCGCGCCGGAGATCAGCGGCAAGAAGCTGGCGCTGCAGCTGCTGAACTTCGGCGTTCTGATCTTCATCCTGGTGAAGTTCGGCGGACCGGCGATCGGCAAGGCGCTGGCGGCGCGGCACCAGCAGCTGAAGGCGGATCTGGCGGCAGCATCGGCGGCGCGCACCGAGGCGGAGGCCCGGCTCAAACAGCAGGAGGCCCGGCTGGCGGCGCTGGAGCAGGAGATCGACGGCATCCGCAAGGGCGTCAAGGCTGAGGCCGAAGCCGAGAAGGCGCGCCTCATCGCGACCGCCGAGGAGCGCGCCAAGCGGATCAAGGAAGAGACCAGCTTCGTGCTCGACCAGCAGATCAAGGAGGCCGAGGGCCGGCTGCGGCGCGAGGTGGCGCTGGCGGCCGTCGACCTGGCCGAGCAGATGGTGAAGAAGTCGCTGGGCGCGGCCGATCAGCAACGGCTGGTGGACACCTTCGTGGCCGACGTGACCCATCATCGAGGGCAGGCCTGATGGCCGCCATGGGGGGCTCGGTCGCCCGGCGCTACGCGCGCGCGCTGTTCGGGATCGGCGTCGACAGCGGCAAGTTCGAGGCGCTGGGGCAGGAGATCGGCGAGCTGGCGACGCTCTGGTCGTCGTCGGCCGAGCTGCGCCAGGCGCTGGAGAACCCCGTGTTCCGGCCGTCGGAGAAGCGCGCCGTCCTGGAGCAGATCCTGCCGCGCGTCGCCCCGACGCCCGAGGTGCAGCGGCTGGCGCTGCTGCTGCTCGAGCGGCGCCGGATCTTGCTCCTGCCGGCGATCGCGCGCGCCTACCGCGACTTCGCCGACGCGCACACCGGCCGCGTCCGGGCCAAGGTGACGTCGGCCGAGCCGCTGACGCCGGCCGCGCTCGATCGCGTGCGCCACTCGCTCGAGCAGCGCACCGGCAAGAAGGTGATCGTGGAGACCGCCGTCGACGCCGAGCTCATCGGCGGCGTGGTGGCGCAGGTGGGCGATCTGGTGCTGGACGGCAGCGTCCGCACCCAGCTCGGCGATCTGCGGCAGAAGCTTCTCAACTAGACGCACGAAACGGGGACAGGAAAACCAGTCATGCAAATTCGCGCCGAAGAAATCAGCCAGATCATCCGCAAGGAGATCGAGAGCTTCGATCAGAAGGTCTCCGTCATGGAGACCGGCACCGTGCTCGAGGCCGGCGACGGCATCGCGCGCGTCTACGGCCTCGAGGCCGCGATGGCCGGCGAGCTGCTCGACTTCGGCCACGGCGGCGTCGTCGGGCTGGTGCTGAATCTGGAAGAGGACAACGTCGGCGTCGCTCTCCTCGGGAATTTCGAAGAGGTGCGCGAGGGCGACACCGTCAAGCGCACGGGCAAGATCGCGCAGGTCCCGGTGGGCGATGCGCTCACCGGCCGGGTGGTCAACGCGCTGGGCGTGCCGATCGACGGCAAGGGGCCGATCACCGTCGGCCCCAACGAGACGCGCAAGATCGAGGTGAAGGCGCCCGGCATCATCGCCCGCAAGGGGGTCCACGAGCCGATGCAGACCGGCATCAAGGCGATCGATTCGATGATTCCCATCGGCCGCGGCCAGCGCGAGCTCATCATCGGCGACCGGCAGACCGGCAAGACCGCCGTCGCCGTCGACGCGATCATCAACCAGAAGGGGCAGGACGTGCACTGCTTCTACGTCGCCATCGGCCAGAAGCAGTCGACGGTGGCCGCGGTGGTCGAGAAGCTGCGCGAGACCGGCGCGCTCGCCTACACGACGGTCATCGCCGCGACGGCCTCCGAGCCGGCGCCGCTGCAGTTCCTGGCGCCGTACACCGGCGTCACGATGGCCGAGTACTACCGCGACAGCGGCCGGCACGCGCTCATCGTCTATGACGATCTGTCGAAGCAGGCGGTCGCCTACCGCCAGCTGTCGCTGCTACTGCGCCGCCCGCCGGGCCGCGAGGCCTACCCGGGCGACGTCTTCTATCTTCACTCGCGCCTGCTCGAGCGCGCCGCCAAGCTGTCGGACAAGGAGGGGGCGGGTTCGCTGACCGCGCTGCCCATCATCGAAACGCAGGCGGGCGACGTGTCGGCCTACATCCCGACCAACGTCATCTCCATCACCGACGGACAGATCTTCCTGGAGAGCGATCTCTTCTACTCGGGGCAGCGGCCGGCGGTGAACGCCGGTATCTCGGTGTCGCGCGTCGGTGGCGCCGCGCAGATCGCGGCAATGAAAAAGGTGGCCGGCAAGCTGCGCCTCGAGCTGGCGCAGTACCGCGAGCTGGCGGCGTTCGCGCAGTTCGGCTCCGACCTCGACAAGGCGACGCAGCAGCAGCTGGCGCGCGGCGCCCGCATGACCGAGCTCCTGAAGCAGGGGCAGTACCAGCCGCTGTCGGTCGAGAACCAGGTGCTCATCCTGTTCGCGGTGACGAGCGGCTTCACCGACAACCTGCCGGTCGATTCGCTCGGCCGTTACGAACGTGAGCTCTACGCCTTCGTGAGCGCGCGCCACGCAGACCTCTGGGACCGAGCTCAAGACCAAGGGGAACGACGGCAAGGCCTGGGACGCGCTGCAGACCCGGATGAAGGCGACGCTGACCGAGTTCGGCAAGGAGTTCTCGGCGGAGGCCCCGGCCGCCTAGCCGCGACGACCTGATGCCTTCCCTCAAGAACATTCGCACGCAGATCGCGTCGAAGAAGTCGACGCAGAAGATCACGCGCGCCATGAAGCTGGTGGCGGCCTCACGGCTTCGGCGCGCGCAGGACGCCATCGTCGCTGCGCGTCCCTACGCCAATTCGCTGGCCGAGGCGATCGCCGAGGTGGCGCTGCGGGCCGGCGGCGAGTCGCACCCGCTGCTCGAGCGGCGCAGCCCCGAGCGAATCACGCTGGTGCTCCTCACCTCCGACCGCGGGCTGGCCGGCGGGTTCAACGCCAACGTCTTCCGCGTCACGCAGAAGTACATCGCCGAGCGCAAGGCGGCCACGCCGCCGGCGCGCGAGATCGTGCTGGAGATCATCGGTAAGAAGGGGCGCGACTACTACCGCCGCCGCCGGCAGGCGATCACGCGCGAGACGCACGCGCCCACCGCGGAGACCGCCTCGCAGATCGCGCGCGAGATGGCGCACATCGTCTCGCACGAGTTTCACGAGGGGCGGACCGACGCGGTGTTTCTCGTCTACAACGAGTTCAAGTCGGCGGTGCAGCAGCGGGTGGTGGTCGAGCCGCTCCTGCCGGTCATCGGCGCCGACCTCCCCGCGGCGGGGACCACCCAGGCTGCCACCGTCGGAGCCCTCGACTTCGCCTACGAACCGTCGAAGGAGAAGCTGCTCGACGCGCTCCTCCCGCTCTACCTCGAGTCGCAGCTCTACCGCGCGCTGCTCGAGTCGATCGCCTCCGAGCTGGGGGCGCGCATGACCGCGATGGACAGCGCGACCAACAACGCGAAAGAGATGATCGCCACCCTCACGCTTCAGTACAACCGCGCCCGCCAGGCCGCCATCACCAAGGAGCTGATGGAGATCGTGAGCGGGGCGGAGGCCCTGAAAGGATAAGGACAAGGACCGTCATGAGCGTTCAAGCAAGCACCCAGGGCAAGGTCATCCAGGTCATCGGGCCCGTCGTCGACGTCGAGTTCACCGGCGGCGACCTCCCGGAGATCAACACGGCGTTGCGGATCTCGAACCCGTCGATCAACGACAAGCCCGGGAACCTGGTGGTCGAGGTGGCGCAGCACCTCGGCGAGCACCACGTCCGCTGCATCTCGATGGACACCACCGACGGCCTGGTCCGCGGGATGCCGGTCGAGAACAGCGGGGCGCCGATTCAGGTCCCGGTCGGCCGCGAGGTCCTGGGGCGCATCATGAACGTCGTCGGTGAGCCGGTCGACGAGCGGGGACCGCTCACCGCCAGCAAGAAGCTCCCCATCCACCGCGCGGCGCCCAAGTTCGTCGACCAGTCGGTGCGGGTCGAGATGTTCGAGACCGGCATCAAGGTCATCGATCTGCTGGCGCCCTACCGTCGCGGCGGCAAGGTCGGCCTGTTCGGCGGCGCCGGCGTCGGCAAGACGGTCACCATGCTCGAGCTCATCAACAACGTCGCCAAGAAGCACGGTGGATTCTCGGTGTTCGGCGGGGTCGGCGAGCGCACCCGCGAGGGACGCGATCTCTACAACGAGATGGCGGAGTCCAAGCTCTCCGACGGCTCGTCGGTGTTGTCGAAGACCGCCCTCGTCTACGGCCAGATGAACGAGCCCCCGGGCGCGCGCGCTCGCGTCGCGCTCTCCGCGCTCACCGTGGCCGAGTTCTTCCGCGACGACGAGGGGCAGGACGTGCTTCTCTTCATCGACAACATCTTTCGCTTCACGCAGGCCGGCTCGGAGGTCTCCGCGCTCCTCGGCCGTATCCCCAGCGCCGTCGGTTATCAGCCCACATTAGCAACGGATATGGGCGAGCTGCAGGAGCGGATCACCTCGACCAGCAAGGGGTCGATCACCTCGGTGCAGGCGATCTACGTCCCGGCGGACGATCTCACCGACCCGGCGCCCGCGACGGCGTTCGCTCACCTCGACGCGACGACGGTCCTCTCGCGCAGCATCTCGGAGCTGGGGATTTACCCGGCGGTCGATCCGCTCGACTCGACGTCGACCATGCTGTCGGCGGAGATCGTCGGCGCCGAGCACTATCAGGTGGCGCGCTCGGTGCAGAGGATCCTCCAGAAGTACAAGGAGCTGGTCGACATCATCGCCATCCTGGGGATGGACGAGCTGTCGGAGGACGACAAGCTGACGGTGTCGCGCGCGCGCAAGATCCAGAAGTTCCTCTCGCAGCCGTTCTTCGTGGCCGAGACCTTCACCGGTACGCCCGGCAAGTACGTCGAGATCAAGGACACCGTGCGTAGCTTCAAGGAGATCGTCGACGGCAAGTGCGACGACATCCCCGAGCAGGCGTTCTACATGCAGGGTGGTCTCGACGACGTTCGCGCCAAGGCCGAGCAGATGAAGAAAGAAGCCGGCAACTAACATGGGAACCCTGAAAGGGTTCCCAAACCCTCCCGCGATGAGCTCCGCGCGGCGAAGCCGCGCTACGCTCGACGCGATCAGGCCGTCATGAAGCTGTCGCTCACCACGCCGAAAGGCGCCCTCGTCGATACCGACGTCGAGGAGGTCACGGCGCCGGGGGAGATCGGCGAGCTGGGCGTCCTGCCCGGCCACGTGCCCCTCATGTCGGTGTTGCGCCCCGGCGTCCTCTCGTACAAGTCGAAGGAGCACGACGGTGTAGTGGCGGTGGGGCAGGGCTTCCTGCAGGTCGCCCCCCAGGCCCGCACCGACGACACCAACCGCGACCGCGTCCTGGTCCTCGTCGACCAAGCCCTGGCCGCCGCCGACGTCGACCGCGCCGCCGCCACGCGCGATCTCGCGGAAGCCGACAAGTCGCTCGCGGCCTGGAAAGGCGAGCTCGACGGCGCCTACCACGCCCTCGTCCTCCGCCGCGGCTGGGCCCAGGCCCGCCTCGACGCGGTCGCCCGCATCACGCCCCACTGACGCCTGGCGGCAGATCGACGCCTGGGTCGCTGACAACTGGCCGGCGCGCTAGCGACGATTGGTGCGCCGAACAGCCTCAGGCGACGACAGCCGGATCGCGGCCGCCGCTGCGGGCGGCTCGTGGCCCTGGCCGGGTGGTCGTGTGTACACTTTTGACAGATGCGTAAGACACTCACGATCCGGCTGATCGAAAAGGCGTCCAGAGCTCGGCTCCACGCGCGTCCGTTTATGCGCCTCGCCGGGGTTGTCGACGATGCGCGCGATCTGTCGCGCCGCAAGGGCTTTTCGCGTTCGCGAAGGGGATAACCGACACCGGTTTCCTCGTCGCGTTCGCGAACCAGCGGGACCGGACTCTCGGGTCTATAGCCGGAACAAGCGCGGCGCGATCGCGCTCCTCTGTCCTACGAACGCTGATTCCCCCGGTCCCTCTCCTCATTGACCCCGGTGCGCGCAGATTGCGTGCCGTTTGACGCTGCCTTCGTTGGGCGCGACACTGAACGCTTCGTAGCTTAATGGAGGGCGTCGTGAACTATTCTCGAATCTGGCCGTGGATCGCGCTGGCCGGTGGCGCGCTGACAGTCTTGAGTTGCAGCGGCGAGAGGCTCGGCGGTTCGGGATCGGGGGGACAAGGTGCGGGTGGAGCCACGGGCGGCAACGGACCTTTCCAGGGTGTCGGTGGCTCGGTCGGCGACGCCGGGGGTGGTCCTGGCACCGGCGGCGTTGATTGCTGCGGACCGGGCGGTTTGGCGGGTTCGGGCGGTTTGGCGGGTTCGGGAGGTGCGGCTGGCGCCGGTGGGATCGGCAGCGGCGGCCGTATTGGAACGGGCGGCTGCAACTCCATCGTCTTCGAACCGCCCGTTCTCAACGTCTTCGACGCCCAGACCGGCGCGCCGATCTGCGATCCGACCTTCGCAATCCTCGTTCAGGCGGACGGCGGCTCGACGTCCGAGGACGCCTTCGGATACCCATGCACGCCGTCGAGCTACGACTGTCCCGTCTTTCACGATGGCGGCGCGACTTGTCCGTTCGAGCTTCTGGCCCTCGATCAGGATCTGACCGGATCGACGGTGGAGGTCTCGGCGCCGGGGTACGAGCCCCGCGAGGTCTCTGACGTCGCCGGGGGGAGCATGTCCGGCTGTGGCTCCACTTTTGTGACTCCGTCCCACCTCGACGTGAAGCTGGTACCCCTCCCGAGCGACGCCGGAACCACGTCCGATGCGAAAGGTCCCGCGAGCTGCAGCGAAATTGCGTCCGAATACGCCAACGCGCTTCCCGCTGCGCTCGGCTGCCATGTTGGCGGGGTGGATCAGTGCATGAAAGAGGTTCCTCTGTCTCTTGATTGCGGCTGCCTCACGTTCGTGAATGACTCGACGGCGCTCGACGCGCTCCAGGGCTGGTGGCAGAGCATGGGTTGCAAGAGCGGACCAGGCTGTCCGACAGGATGCCCGGGGTATTCCGGTGCAACCTGCTCTGCGAGCGAGGGGGGCATCAGCGCGTGTAAGGGAATCCCCTGACCCGGCTCGTCATTGGTCCGCCGAGCGCGTAGATTGCGCGCCGTGCATCGATTCTTCGTGACCTGCGCGCGCGGGACGGAAGGCGCCCTGCGCCGTGAAATCGCCGCAATGCGTATCGCCGGCGCCAAGGGCGACCACGGCGGCGTCTGGTTCGAGGGGCCGCTCGAGATGGGGATGCGCGTCTGTCTGCATGCGCGCGTCGCTGTGCGGGTGCTCGTTCGGCTGGCGACGTTCGACGCGCCCGACGCCAAGAGCCTCTATGCCGGCGCGCGGGCGATCGCCTGGCAGGACTGGCTGACCGCCAAGAGCGCGTTCGCCGTGCATGCGAGCGTGCGCGACACGCCGGCGCTCACCCACTCGGGGTTCGTCGCGCTCAAGGTCAAGGATGCCGTCGCCGACGCGCTCCGCGACGCGCTCGGCGCGCGCCCCGACGTCGACACGGAGTCGCCCGACGTGGGGATCGTCCTGCACCTGGCGGCGGGGAAAGCGGGCGTCTTTCTCGATCTCGCCGGTCAGCCGCTGCACCGGCGGGGCTATCGTGTGGCGATGGTCGACGCGCCGCTCAAGGAGACGCTGGCGGCGGCCGTCCTGTTGCTGGGCGGCGTAGCGGGCGACGCGCCGTTCGTCGATCCGATGTGCGGGTCGGGGACCTTGGCCATCGAGCACGCGCTGGCGGCGCGCGGGATCGCGCCTGGGCTGCGCCGCCGTTTCGGGTTCGAGCGCTGGCCGACGCTGTCACCGGAGGCGCTCGCCCCGTTGGCGCGGCTGCGCGCCGAGGCGGACGCCGCCGCGCGCGAGGCGGTCCGCGCCGAATGGCCCCCGATCGTCTGCGCCGACATCGACGGCAAGGCGCTGGCCGCCGCGCGGCAGAACGCGGCCGCGGCGTCGGTCGACGACGGGATCGAATTCGTGAACGCGGAAATCGCGACGCTCGAGCGGCGCTGGCCGAGCGGCACCGTCGCCACCAACCCGCCGTACGGCGAGCGCCTCAAGCCCGCCGAGTTGGAGGCGACCTACCGCGAGATGGGGCGCGCGTTCGAGCGGCTCGGCGGCTGGCGGGTGATCGTCCTCAGCGGCAACCCGGCGATCGAGCGCGCCATCCGCCGCAAGCCGGGCGTGTCGCACCGCCTCTGGAACGGCCCGCTCGAGGTGCGGCTCTTGCGCTACGACTTCTGAGCGGCGCCAGGTCAGGGCGTCGTCGGGTAAGGCTCGCAGCCCCAGTACTGCGTGTCGGTCAGCGTGGCGTCGTAGGTGTGCGCGGAGGTCGAGAGCGCCGTGCAGCTGGGGTAGGGGGCGGTGCCGGTGCCGCTCTTGTTGCCGGTGTACTTCGTGTAGTCGATGCAGAAACCCATCGTGTTGCTGAGCGCGTCGGGAAACGACGACAGCGACGTGTTCTCCAGCCACCACCAGTAGCGGCACTCGTGCGGCGACGCCGCGCCGGCGGCGGCGCAGGTCGACGGGGTGACGCCGCCCGCGTCGGCCGGCGCGTCCATCGACGTCGGGCCCGGCTGGCAGAGCGCGACGCAGATCTGCTGCGTGCTTCCGGTCGCGGCCGTCAGCGCCGGCAGGTAGCCAGGCGCGCAGCCGTTCAGATAGAAGCCGCCGCTGCTCGGTCCGGCGGCCGGCGCGTCCGACTTGTTGTTCGGGTAGACCACCTTCGAGCAGGTGAACACGCTCTTGCCGAAGCAGCCGAGCGCGGGCGTGGCGGGGGTCGGGCTGCCGCAGGCCGGGGCGGCGTCGTAGTCGCGCGCCTGCGTGAGCGGGTTGCAGGTGGGCGCGCAGACGCCGGCCAGGATCGTTCCGCTCGAATAGAAGACGCTCGAGTAGTTGGTGCAGACGAAGTGCGTGCCGCAGGTGTCGTTCGAGGTCTTGCAGATCGGCTGGCATTGCCCGTTCGCGCAGGCGAGCCCGCGCTTGCAGGCGTCGAACCCGGTCGCGGCCCCGTACGGTCCGGCCGCGCAGGCGCCGCCTTGCGCGACAGTGCCGTCGGCCAGGCAGGCCGGGTATCCCGTGGTCGCGGTGACGGCGACCCACGTGCAGCGCTGGTTCGTCGGGCAGGTCGTCTGATCGTTCGGGTCGCAGGTCACGACGCCCCCACCGCCGGCCCCTCCTGCGCCGCTGCCGGCGGCGCCACCGCCAGCGCCCGCCGTTCCCGCGACCCCCGCCGCGCCGGCACTTCCCGCGATTCCGCCGCCGCCGGCCGCGCCGGCAAGGCCGGCTCCGCCGCCCGCGCTGCTCGAGCCAGCCCCACCACCGACGCCGCGCATGCCGCCAGCGCCCGCGAGGCCGCCCGCGCCGGCGCCCGCGAGGCCGCCCGCTCCAGCGCCCGCGAGGCCGCCCGCGCCTACACCGCCGAGACCACCGGCGCCCGCGCCGCCGGCTCCTGCGCGGCCGCCCGCACCCGCGGCGCCGCCCGCGCCGCCAAAGCTGCCGGGGCTGCTCCCGTCGCCGCAGCCCACCGTCGAGGCGAACGTCGAGGCGAACAAGGCTCCCACCCAGAACGCCAACACCCTCGACCGCATCGCGCCGGATGCTATCACGAGGTCACCCGTGCGAAGATCGGGCCGTCCGCGATATGACAGGCACCTCGATGCGCACCGTCGGTCTCCGGATCGGGCTCTCGCTGCTGGCGGGGATCCTCTTGTTTCTGGCGGTTCCGACCTACGGCCTCTGGCCGCTCATGTGGATCGCGACCGTTCCCGAGCTCTACGTCGCGCGTGTTGCCGCCACCCCGAAGCGCGCGTTCCTTTACGGCTGGCTCACCGGGACGGTCGCGAACGCGGGCGGGTTCTACTGGATGGACGGGTTGCTCGAGCGATTCGGCCACATGCCGGCGCTCGAGGCGCTGCCAATCATGGCGTTGCTGGTCGGTTACCAGGGGCTGGCGTTCGCTTTCTTCTCCTGGGGAGTGCGGCGCGCGTCGGATCGGACGGGCGCACCGCTCGTGTTGCTGGCGCCGCTGGTGATGGTCGCCGTCGAGCTGCTGATGCCGCAGATCTTTCCTTACTACCTCGGCTTCTCGCAGGCGTTCGTGCCGGTGCTGATCCAGATCGCCGATCTGACGGGGCCGCTCGGCGTGACGGCGCTGATGTTGACGACGAGCGGCGCCCTCGCGGATGTCGTCCTCTCGCCGTCGCGGCGCGCCGGCGCCGTCTGGCGGGGAGTGGCGATCGCTGGCGGCTTGCTCGTCCTCGATCTCGGTTACGGCGCGTTGCGGATGCATCAAGCCGACACCCGCCGCGCCGCCGCGCCGAAGGTCAAGACCGGCCTCGTGCAGGCGAACGTCGGCATCCTCGAGAAGTGGGATCCGGTCGAGTTCGCGCGCCTCCTGGCACTGCACCAGCGCGCCTCCGCCGAGCTCGAGCGCGCCGGCGCCGAGTTCGTCGTCTGGCCGGAGTCGTCATACCCCTACGCGCTTCCGCGCACCTTCGCGCACGACTTCGGAGAGGAGGACGGCCGAATGGTGCGGCGCGGGTTCGATTCGCCGCTCATGTTCGGCGCCCTCACGCGCACCGTCGGTCCGCCGCGCACGCGCGCCGATCGCTACCCCTACAACACGGCGCTCATGATGGACGCCGCCGGCAACGCGACCGGCAGCTACGACAAGGTCTTCCTGATGATCTTCGGGGAGTACATTCCGTTCTACGATCGGATCCCCTGGTTCACGGAGCTCGTCCCCGAGGCGTCGAACTTCTCGCGCGGCAGCGAGCCGGCGTCGTTTCCGCTGCATACGGCGGCCGGTGACTTCAAGCTCGGCCCGCTCATCTGCTACGAGGACATCCTGCCGTCGTTCGCGCGCCGGGTGGCGCAGCTGTCGCCCAACGCCTTCGTCAACATCACCAACGACGCCTGGTTCGGCCGCACCGCCGAGCCCTACCAGCACCTGGCGCTGGCGGTGTTTCGCTCGGTCGAGCACCGGCTGGAGATGGTCCGCGCCGTCAACACCGGCGTCTCGGCCCACATCGACGCCGCGGGGCGCGTGCGGGCCAAGACCGAGTCGGTCGACCCGGCCGACGAGCCGCCCGCGCCGCCCACCACGCTGCTGGTCGACCTGGCGATGCTGCCCGGCGGCGGTCTTTACCGCGCCTTGGGTGACCTGTTCGGCTTTCTCTGCCTCGTCGGTCTCGGCGCGCTCATCGCGCGACCACGGCGTCGCTGACCGGTGCAGCAATGCCGGTCAGGACCGGCGCAAATAGAACATGTACTTGAACGTTTGCCGCTCGTGCTTGAAGGCGGGGAAACGCATCTCCTTCCCCACCTCCATCGCACAGGTGCCGGTCGGCGTCCCGGCGAACGTCGATCCGACCTGCACCGACTGCACGGTGCCGTTCCCGCCCACGACGTAGCTGAGCACGAGCGCGCCGGGGATCTGGAACTTCTGATAGCAGCCGTAAAACTGAGGGCGGATCTTCTCCATCATTTCGTTGATGGTCGCCTTGGAGAGCTCCTCGGGGCGCTGGTCTGCGGCCAGCTCCTCTTCGCTCATCGGCTGCGGCTGCCCCGCTTTCGTGCACGCCGGATCCTGGTGGCCCGGCGGCGGGCGATCGGCCACCCCGGTTGATGGCGGCTTCGAGACCAGGATCTCGCCCGTGCAGCGGTTGAAGACGCGCGCGCCGACCAGCTTGAGCGCGATGCCGGGCGCCATCCCGACGGTGAAGTCCGCCCCTTCGGCCTGCGGCTGGAACAGGAACTCGGCGCGCAGGAACGGCTTCTCCATCTCGGCCCAGCGCTTGGCCGCCGCGAAATCGTCGAAGGCGACGACGCTCTTCGACACCTGAACGCCCGCGGCCAGCGAGGCGGCGCGCTTGTCGGGGGTCGCCAGGGTGATGAATCGCGGCTCGCGC
This sequence comes from uncultured Pseudomonadota bacterium, assembly GCA_963725905.1. Taxonomy (GTDB): domain Bacteria; phylum Myxococcota_A; class Polyangia; order Fen-1088; family Fen-1088; genus JADGRB01. The sequence continues at coordinate 442,500 of CAVSAG010000002.1, forward strand.
CGGCTGCCGATCGGCATCGGCTCGGTGCAGGCGATGCAGCCAGCCAGCGCCAGGTGGTACCCCTTCGCCGCGGCGTCGTAGCCCGAGACGTCGATCGCGGCCGGATCGTTCGACTCGGCGATGAAGGTTTGCTGGGGCAGCTTCTTGCGCAGGAAGGTCGTCGTCCCGCGGCAGCGCGCGCGATCGAGCTCGCGCATGTCACCGCCGCACGAATCGATGAACGGGGCCAGCAGCGTCCCTACGTCCTGGGTCTTCACCGCCCCGTGCGCCAGCTTCTCGAACGAGGGGTTGCTGTCGGCCGCCTCGTCGGCCCGGACGATCGCCGGCGCCAGTGCCAGCGCGACGAAGGCGATCGCCAGCGGCAGCAGGCGTCTGGCGGGGGGCCCGGGGCGCATCGGGCGGACTATAGATGAGCCCGATGCTTGTCTGCTAGCCCCTCCACCAGATATTCGCGGATCAGCGCCCCCACGGCGGGGTCGTCCGGGATGCTCCGGTCGAGGGGGATGATGCGGTTTTCGAACCAGCTCCCGGTGATGACGGCGGGGAGCGCCCCGAGGACCCGGGTCTCGAGCGCGATCTGGGCGGCAAGCGCCTGGCGCCGCTGCTGGTAATAGGTCTCGATCGACGCGGGGTCGATCCCCCCCAGCGAACGGTCGTTGCCTTCGAGCTGGCGGCGGTGGTCGGCGAGCGTGGCGGCCAGCTCCGCGCGCTCGCCCCGGTCAGCGAACACCGTGCCGCCGCCGACGACGTGCAGGTCGAGTCGGCCGACGTTCTTCCCCTCGGACATCGCCTCCAGCAGGAATGGGCCGTCCGCCTTTTCGGGTCGTTCCAGGTTGAGCGCGCTGTGCCCCAGCACGACCCAGTCGATCCCGCCGATGCCGCGCACCAGCCGCCGGTTCTCGGCCGGCAGGCCGGCGTGGACCAGGGCCACCACGATCGCGGCGCCGCGCGTCCGGAGTGACGCCGCCGCCTCGCGCGCCGCGTCGGCGGGATCGCGCACCACGATGCCGTCGGCGCGCCAGCGGTTGGCGTCGGCGGCGGTCGGCGGCGCGGTGACCCCGAAGATCCCGATGCGCGTGCCGGCGGAGTCGATCAGGCGCTCGGCCGGAAACAGCCGGTGGCCGTCCCGGTCGTAGAGGTTGGCCGACACGACGGGGATCTTGTGTGCTGTCGTCAGCCTCTTCAGCCGGGGAACGCCGATCGCCAGATCGCCGTCGCCAGGCGTGAAGGCGTCGATCCCGGCGCGTCCGACACCTTCGGCCAGGAGCCGGGCCTGGCGCTCGGTCTCGGCCGCGGTCCCCTGGGGCGCGAACAGGTCGCCCGCGTCGACGACCAGCGCCGCGTCGGCCTCGGCGCGTGCGCGGGCGATGACGGTGGCCCGGCGCGCGAGCCCCCCGAGCGGCAGCACGGCGCAGTTGCAGGGTGCGTACTTTCCCTGAAGGTTCGATGCGTAGAGGAGGGCGATCTCCCGACCGCGCGGTGCGGCGGGCTCGACGCCACCCCCATCCGCCCCGGCCGCAAAGGCGGCTCCCGCCCCGGCCGGCCGAGGCGCGTCGGACGGCACCGGGACGGGCTTCCGGCATCCAAACAGCGCCAGACCCAGCACGGCCGCCGCGAGGCGCGGGTGAGCTTTCGATGCTAGAGACACAACGCCACTTCCGACCAGCGATAGTATCTCCATCTCCGCCCCGGGGCGGGAGACGACCGATGCCAGCCAAGCGTCGCCAAGCAGAGACAGAGAGAGAGACGGACGCCGAGACCGAGGCAGGGACCCCGGACGAGGAGGGGCTTGTCGCGGAAGCGGGCGCGGCCGAGCCAGCGGAGCCGGACGCGGCGATCGACGTGGACGAGGTGACGCCACCGGCGGCGGCCGGCGCGCTCGCGCCGCTGCGCGATCCGGTCGGTCGATTCTTGGCCGAGGCGCGCCGCTACCCGCGCCTCAGCGACGACGAGGAACGGACGCTGGGCAAGGCCGTGCGCGAGGAAGGCGACATGGACGCCGCGCGCAAGCTGGTCGTTCACAACCTGCGGCTGGTCATCTCCATCGCGTACCAGTACCGACGCGCCTGGGCCAGCATCCTCGATCTTTTCCAAGAAGGCAGCGTGGGGCTCATGGAGGCGGTCAAGCGCTGGGAGCCCTCGCTGGGGCCGCGCTTCGGCACTTACGCCGTCTACTGGATCCGTGCCTACGTCCTGAAGTTCCTGATGACCAACTCGCGCCTCATCCACGTCGGCAACACGCGCGCGGGGCGCAAGCTCTTTTTTCGGCTGGAAAAGGAGCGCCAGAAGCTCCTGGCGGCCGGATTCGAGCCGACGCCCAAGCTCCTGGCCGCCAAGCTGGACGTCGACGAGCGGGATCTCGACGAGGTCCGCCAGCACCTCGAATCGCGCGAGGTGTCGCTCGACCCGGGTGCCTCCAAGGACGGCGAGGAGGGCTATCCGCTGTCCGAACGGATCGCCGCGGCGGGGCGCTCACCCGAGTCGGAGGCGGCGCACGCCGAGCTGGCCGACGCCGTCCGCCACTTCGTAGGCGGCTTCCGCGACACGCTCAAGGACCCGCGCGAGCGCGCCGTCTGGCACGAGCATCTGGCGACAGAGGATCCCGTGGCGCTGGGCGAGCTGGGGGCGCGGTTCGGCGTCTCCAAGCAGCGGATGGGGCAGATCGCCGACCAGCTCAAGAGGCGCTTCCGGGCCGAGATCCTGGACCAGCTCGGCCCCGACGTCCGCACCGACTGGCTCGGCGGCGCCGAGGACTGAGCGAGAGAGAGGCGGCGCGGAGCCTGAAAAGCCGGTGCCGGCGAGAGCTCCCTCCGCCAGGGGCTCGATCTCATGGTACGGGCGCGCGTCGGACGGCTCATGGTGGTCGAGCGAGCCAACCCGGGCGTGCCCGTCGGCATCCTCACCCGCAGCGACATCCTGGGCGCGCACGTCGGCGAGCAGGCCCTACGAGCGCCAAGCGCTCGAGCGTGGTGGTGGCCGTGCCCTTCGCGGCCGCCCCAGAGGTCGACGCTTCGGCCTGAGTTGGGCTTGGGTCAGCGCTTGCCCCAGTACGCGCCGAGCGAGACGACGCCTTCCGGATGCGATCCGAGATACACCGTCGCGGTCGTCCGGAAGACGAGCGCCGTGAGTGTCAGGCCGACGAGAGTTCGCCGGCGCGGGAGGCGCGGGAGGTGGCGGCGCGCTTGGCGGTCCCACGACGGCGGTCTCGGAGGCCGGCGCCGGAGCGTCGCCCCAGGCTGGAGCGATGCCAGCGGCCACGGCGCAGCAAGCAGCGAACACGGCGCACGCAACCCTCACCACGTCTGGCTGATATCAGCAGACGTGTCGTCTGTCGAGACGCGCCAGACCCGCGATCAGTGCGGGCCGGCGTTGCTCTGAATCTCGCTCTGAATGGCGGTGGCGGACTCGAGCGTGTAGCTGTAGGGCGGGGTGAACGCCGTCGAGCCCTTGTTGGCGGTCGTGCCGCTGGTGCCGCTGTAGGAGTTTCCCTTCGAGACCACGATGCTGGCGGAGTTCGAGTAGTCGCTGCTGTCGATCGGGTCCTTCACGCCGAGGAAGAAGTTGTTCTCCATCAGGATGTTCGCGCTGACCCCGACCTCGACGCAGTGGTCGTCGCCGCTCGCGGTGTAGAGGCTGTTGAAGATGTGCACGTCGCCAAAGCGGACGCGCGGCATGCGCTCGACGACGTGATCGGCCCACCAGTCGTGGTGCCAGGTGACGCGCAGGTGGCCCGCGTCGCTGGTCTTGCTGTCCGACCCGCCGACCAGGTTCGAGAAGTGGTGAACCTCGCCCGTGTAGCCGGAGACGCGGCTCGTCGAGTAGTGGAACTTGGTCCACGACACGGTCACGCAGTCGCTCCCCTCGGTGATGTCGAGGTTGCCGTCCGAGCCGTCGGAGATATCGAGATGATCGATCCAGATGTGGTGCGCGGTGTTCTCGACGGTGATGCCGTCTGCGCCGTCCTGGCAGTCGCCGTTCGACGGCACGTCCGAACAGTTCAGGCCGACGATGGTGAGGTTCTGGAGGATGTCATTGAACGACCCGTCGAACGTCAGGTTGCCGGTGATCTTGGCGCCCGACATGCCGACGATCGTCTTGTTCGAGCCGATCTTGAAGGTGCCGCTGAACGAGCCGGAGACGTGAATCACGGCGGCCGACGATCCGCTGACCGCCGAGCTGAAGGCGCTCGCCGAGCTGACGGTCGTCGCCGAGGCGCTGCCGCCGCCGGTCGTGGTGCTGATGCCGCCCAGCGAACAGCCGCTGGCCGCCCAGCCGATGAGCGAGCTGGAGCTCGTCGACCCGCCGGTGCCGGTCGCGCCGCCCGTGCTGGTGGCACCGCCGGTGCCTGTGGTGCCGCCCTTGGCGCCGCCCGTGCCCGTGGCTCCGCCGGTGGCCGTCGCGCCGCCGGTGCCTGTGGTGCCGCCCTTGGCGCCGCCGGTGCCCGTGGCTCCGCCGGTGGCGGTGGCGCCGCCGGTGCCTGTGACGCCGCCGGTGGCCGTCGCGCCACCTGTGCCTGTGGTTCCGCCCTTGGCGCCGCCGGTGCCCGTGGCTCCGCCGGTGGCGGTGGCGCCGCCCGTGCCTGTGACGCCGCCCGTGGCGGTCGCGCCGCCGGTGCCCGTGGCTCCGCCGGTGGCGGTGACGCCGCCCGTGCCGGTCGCGCCGCCGCTGCCGCTGCCGCCGCTGCCGGTCACGACATTTCCGCCAGAGCCGGTGGCGCCGCCGCTGCCGGTCGCGCCCCCGCTGGCGGTCGATCCGCCGCTGCCATTGTTGCCGCCGGTGGCGTTGTCGCCGCCCGAGCCGCCCCCTTCACCTTGGCTGCCGCCGCTGCCTTCCGTTCCGCTTTCGGGCTGGGCGCACGACGCGAGCGCGACGGCGCAGCCGAGAACCATCGAACAGACCAGGGACCGCGAGAAAGCGGTCGGCGCGGACCAGGAACGCAGGGTCATCTGACGCCTCCTTGGGGGGGTTCCCCAACCAGTGTCCGCACCCACACAGGACGGCTCGCGGCGCTCGGGCCAGGGCCCGAGGCGGGGGCCTCTAGCGGCGGGTCTTCTGGGACATCACGAACCGAGCCAAGTCCTCGATCTCGGCGGGGGTCAGCTTGCCGGCGAACTTCGGCATTTTGTTCTTCTCGCCGTAGAGGCGCCCCTGGCCGGCGTCGGCGATGACCGCCTCGGTCCAGGCGAGCGTCCCGCGCCCCTTCAGGTTGGGCCCCGCGTTCTCCCCTTCGCCGTCGAGCTCGTGGCAGCTGTCGCAGTCCTTTTGATCGACCAGGCTCCGCCCGCGCGCGGCGCGAGCCGCGTCGGCGTCGGCGGCGCCGGTCTCCGCGTAGACCATCTCGGTCAGCGCGTCGAGCTCCTCGGGCGTTCCCTGGACGGCCTTCATCCCCTTGTCGATCTTGGCGGTCCCCATGAAGAGCGGCGCCTCGGGGTTCTCGAGGAAGCCCCGGATCCAGGCCCGCGAGTCGTAGTCCTTGAAGTCGGGCCCCTTGTCGCCGCCGGCGCCGACGAGGCCGTGGCAGCCCGAGCAGCGCTCCTCCCAGATCGCGCGCGCGTGGTTGAGTGGGTCATTTTGGTAGACGGCCATCCCGCCTTCGGCCGGGATCCCCTTTTTCGCCAGGCGCCGCGCCTCGCGGGCGCGCGTCTCCTCGGCGGCGCGTGCCTTGGCGTAGGCCGGATCGCGCGCGTCCTTCCCGAGCGCGATCGCCGAGAGCGCGCCGATCGCGACCAGGCTGAGGCCGACCGCGGCCATCACCGGCTTGCGATCCAGCGGTCGGTTGGTGGGCGCGCGGTCGAGAAAGGGGAGCGCGACGAGCAGCGCCGTCAAGAGGCCGGGGATCACCATCGTCGCCACGATCTCCAGCGGCCCCTCGAAGTACATGCGCAGCTGAAAGAGCGGCAGCGCGTACCACTCGGGCCGCGCCAGGTAGCTGGAGGTCGGATCGGCAGGCGATTCCAGCGCGGCGCCGTGGCGGGCCGTGACCTGGCAGACCACGACCAGGAGCACGAAGAGGCCGGCGGAGGCGTTGCGCACCGACTGGTACGGCCAGGCGGGGACGGTGCGGGCGGCGATCTGCTCGGCGGAGAGCGACCACTTCGGCGTCGGTCCGTGCTTGCGATAGAGATAGATGTGCAGCACCACCAGCGCCACGAACGCGGCCGGCAGCGCCAGCGCGTGCGCCGTGAAGGCGTGCGTGACGGTCAGGTTGCCGAACGCGCTCCCGCCTTGCACGACCTGCTGAGCGGCAGCGCCGACGACCGGCGCGCTGCCGGTGATCGTCGCCTCCACCAGCTTGGCCCAGTACCCCTTTTGGTCCCACGGCAGGAGGTAGCCCGACAGCGCGACCGAGCACGGTCACGCCGAAGAGGCCGAGGCCGATGATCCAGTTGAGCTCGCGCGGCTTGCGATAGGCGCCGAACAGCAGCACCTGCAGGAGGTGCAGCCCCACGACGACGATCAGCGCCGACGAGCCGAAGCTGTGAAGCCCACGCAGGAACCAACCGAGCGGCAGCTGATCTCTGAATGTAGGCGACCGAGGCCCAGGCGGTCTGCACCGACGGGGCGTAGTAGAGCGACAGGAAGATGCCGGTCACCGCCTCGAGGACGAAGAGCCCTGCGGCGACGGAGCCGAGCGCGTGCCAGAGGCTGGCGCCGCCCGGCATCTGGCCGCCGAGGAGCGCCTGCTCGAGCCCGGCCAGACCGAGGCGCTCCTCGAGCCAGCTCCGGTTGCCGACCGGCGCGAGGTCGCCGCGGCTCGGCTTGCGCGGCGATTCCCGGATCGGGACCGGCCCGGAGCTCATCCGATCGGCTCCTTCTTCGCGGCTCCGGTGCGGAAGCGCTGGTAGCGCACCAGGACCTCGTGCCCGTCGGCGCTCACCTCGAGCTCGTCGAGACCGCGCGGCGAGGGGCCCGACAGGCAGCGCCCCTCGAGATCGAACGTCGAGGCGTGGCAGGGGCAGTTGAACTTGGTGCTCTTCTCGTCGAAGTCGATGCCGCAGCCGAGGTGCGGGCAGACCGTCGAGAAGGCGCGGATGGGCGCCCCTTCGGTTGCGCGCACCAGCCAGCACGATCCGACCGTGACGTGATCGAGGCGCAGCCAGGCGTCCTGCTGCTCGCCGACGGCGGTGACCCGAATCGGCTTCTCCGGCTTGACGTCGTGGTCGATCGGCCACGCGCAGCGGCTGCCCGCGCGCCGCGGACGATGGTCTTGCGCAGCGGCGCCGCGAGGAGACCGAGGCCCGGGATGAGGGCGATCGCGCCCGCGATCGCGCCGAGGCCTTTGGTCACCATCGCGAGGAACTTGCGTCGCGTGTCGGTGAGCTCTGCTGGCATCGTCTTGAAGGACGAAAATTCTGCGCGCGCCGTGCCCGGACGGTCAAGACAGGTTAACCGCCGGCGGGCCATGCTAATTATCGACCATGGCCGACCTAACACATGTCGAGCAGCGTGACTTCACGCTGCGCATCGAGGTGCGCTGCGCGTTTCCCGCCGACTACGACGGGGAGGCCGACGGCTACGCCTGGTGGTCGGAGATCGAGCCGGCGGCCACGGAGATCGTGCGCGCGGCCGTCGCAATTCTGGCGCGCCAGCCCGGCTGCCGCGTGCGGCCGGCCAACCGCGGCCGCCCCTCCGACGAGGAGGTCACCCTGGTCGTCGAACGCACCCCCTGAGCAAAAAAAAAACGGCCGGGCACCCACGCGGGGCCGGCCGTTTTCACGATGATCGAAGACGCTTACGCTGACTTGCGAACGTTCGCAGCCTGCAGGCCTTTCGGACCCTCTGTGATGTCGAATTCGACCTCCTGACCCTCACTCAACGAGCGGAAGCCCTCCGACATGATCGCCGTGTGATGGACGAAAACATCCGGTCCGTCCTCACGGGCGATGAACCCGTACCCCTTCGCGTCGTTGAACCATTTCACCTTGCCGGTTGCCATTTACTACCCTCCTACGAACGTTGACATTGCCCCATTTCCCCGGCTCTGCCGTGGAAATCGGGGCCTGAGAGTACGAGTGTTACAAATAGTGTCAAGTCCGATACGGCGCGCCACTTGGTCCCTTGCCTGTTGCTTTGCGGGCGCGTGACGCGAGCGCTACGGCGAGGCTCTGGAGGGCCGCGCGGGGTCGGCCGCCTCCATGACTGCGCGGATGCAGGCGACACCATGGGCGCCGGCCGCGACGACCTCGGCGACGGTGTCGGCGGCGTCGATCCCGCCGATCGCCAGCAGCGGCAGCGGCAGGCGCGCCGCCTCGGCGAGCGGCTCGAGGCCGAGCGGCGGTCCGTAGGGCGCGCTTCGAAGGTGTGTCGCGGATCGGACCGAAGACCGCGAAGGATGCCTGCCCCGCCGCCGGCGCGCGACGTCGGCGATCCGGTGAGCCGAAACGCCGATCGCCAGGGCGGGCGCGAGCGCCCGCACGTCGGCGGGTGACAGCGACGTGCCGCCCAGGTGAACGCCGTCGGCGCCGACCGCCAGCGCGACGTCGATCCGGTCGTTGACGTAGAGGCCGCACGCCGGCGGCGGCGGTCACGTCGCGCAGCGGTCGCGCCAGCTCGACGAGCGCGCGCCCGCCGAGATCCTTCTCGCGCAGCTGGACGGCGACCTCGCCCGGCGCGAGGCCGCTGCCGGCGATTCCGCCCAGGGCCCGGGCACCACCTCGACGAGCGGGCGGCCCCCGGTCGCCGCGCGGTCGGTGACGATGTAGAGCCGCGGCGGCGCGGCGTCGCAGGCGACGCTACTCAATCAGGCCGTCGACCGGCGACGAGGCGCTCGCGTAGAGCTTGCGCGGGATGCGGCCGGCGCGGAAGGCGCGCCGGCCGGCGATGACCGCGTCGCGCATGGCCTCGGCCATCATCAGCGGATCGCGCGCGCCCGGCGATGGCGGTGTTCATGAGGACGCCGGCGCAGCCGAGCTCCATCGCCACCGCCGCGTCGGAGGCCGTCCCGACGCCGGCGTCGACGATGATCGGCACCTTGGCGTGCTCGAGGATGATGCGGAGGTTGTACGGATTCCGGATTCCCAGGCCCGAGCCGATCGGCGCCGCCAGCGGCATCACGGCCGCGCAGCCGGCGTCTTCCAGCTTCCTGGCCAGGATCGGATCGTCCATGCAGTAGGGGAGCACGGTGAAGCCGTCCTTCACCAGGACGCGCGCCGCCTCCAGCGTCGCGGCGCCGTCGGGGAACAGCGTCTGCTGGTCGCCGATCACCTCCAGCTTGACGAGGTCGGCGATCCCCAGCTCGCGCGCCAGGCGGCAGGTGCGGATCGCCTCCTCGGCGGTGTAGCAGCCGGCGGTGTTGGGGAGGATCGTCTGGCGGGTGCGGTCGATGGTGTCGAGGACGTTCGGCTTGCCGGGCGTCAGATCGACGCGGCGGAGCGCGACGGTGACGATCTCGGCGCCCGAGCGGCGGATCGCCTCGCGTCCCTCCTCGAGCGTCCGGTACTTGCCCGTCCCGACCAGGAGGCGTGAGGTGGAACTTACGGCCGCCCAGCACCAGCACGTCGTCGTGGTCGACGTTGGTGGAGCCACCTCCCGAACCGCCACCCGATCCACCACCAATGAACGCCACGATTTCGATCTTGTCGCCGTCGGCCAGCGCCGCCTCGGCCCAGGTCTTGCGGGGGATGACGTTCTGGTTGCGTTCGACCGCCACCCGCGCCGGGTCGACGCCCATGGCCAGGAGGAGGCCGGAGACCGTGGTTCCGGGGGCGGCCGCGCGCGCCTCCCCGTTGACCGTCAAGCGCAGGTCGTTCATCTGTGGTAGCGAAGCATAACCCGAAGCCGCCCATGCGTTGCCCCTTCTGCGCCGCCATCGAGGACAAAGTCGTCGACACTCGCCCGTCCGACGGCGAGCAGGTCATCCGCCGCCGCCGCGAGTGTCTGACCTGCGCCCGCCGCTTCACCACTTACGAGCGGATCGACGAGATCCTGCCGCTGGTGGTCAAGAAGGACGGCCGGCGCGAGCCGTTCGACCGGGCCAAGATCCTGAGCGGGCTCAAGAAGGCCTGCTCGAAGCGCCCGGTGCCGGTCGAGGTTCTGGAGGGCGCGGCCGACAGGATCGAGCGATCGCTCGAGGCGGGCGACAAGGAGATCCCCTCGTCGAGGATCGGCGACGCCGTGATGGACGCGCTCCGCGACATCGACGAGGTGGCCTACGTGCGGTTCGCCTCGGTGTACCGGTCGTTTCGCGACGTGAACGAGCTGATGAACGAGCTCAAGAGCCTGGTCGACAACCGCGGGCGCAAGCCGTGAAGCGGGCCGGGTTCTCCGCGGCCGACGCGCGGTTCATGCGGCGGGCGCTGGCGCTGGCCGAGCGCGGACGCGGGACGACGCAACCGAACCCGGTCGTCGGCGCGGTGATCGTGCGCGGCGGGCGGATCGCGGCCGAGGGATTTCACCGCAAGGCCGGCGAGGCGCACGCCGAGGTGAACGCGCTCGGCGCGCCTTCGCGGGAGCGTGCGCGGCACGACCCTCTACGTGACGCTCGAGCCGTGCGACCACACCGGCCGCACCGGCCCCTGCACCGCGGTCATCATCGCGGCGCGGCCGGCCCGCGTGGTGGTCGGCTGCCGCGATCCGAACCCCATCGTCGACGGGCGCGGGATCGCGCGCCTGCGCCGAGCAGGGATCCGCGTCGACGTGGGGTGCCTGGAGACCGAGTGCCAGGCGGCGATTCGGGCCTATGGCGTTTGGGTGCGCGAGCGCCGGCCGCTGGTGACGCTGAAGGCGGCGGCGACGCTGGATGGGTTCATCGCCGAGCGCCCGAAGGCGCGGTCCGCGCGCGGCAAGCCGGCGCCCGTCTGGATCACCAGCCCCGAAGCGCGCGCGGCCGCGCACGCGCTGCGCGCGGCACACGACGCGATCCTGGTCGGCGCCGGGACCGTGCGCGCCGACAACCCGCGGCTGACCGTCCGGCTGGGCGGGCGGCGCCCGGCGCGGCAGCCGCTGCGGGTGGTGCTGGCGGGGCGCGGGGCGCTGCCGGCGCGGGCGCACGTCTTCGACCGGTCCGCGCCGACGCTGCGGATCGCCGACCCGCGCGGTCGGGTGGCGCCCGCCCGCGCGCTCGCGCTGCTGGCCGCGCGCGGCCTGCAGTCGGTGCTGGTCGAAGGGGGGGCGGCGATCGCCGGCGCCTTCGTCAAGGCTGGCCTCGTCGACCGGGTCGCGCTGTTCGTGGCGCCCAAGCTGCTGGGCGGCGGCCTCTCCGTGGCGGCGGGGGGCGATCGGCCGCTCGCGCGCGCGCTGCGGCTGGGGCCGATCTCGGCCTCGGCCATCGGGCCGGATCTGCTGCTGTCGGCCGACGTCCTGCGCCCCTGATGTTATAATTCCGCCGGTTTCATGTTCACCGGCATCGTCGAGAAAATGGGGACGGTCGAGTCGATCGCGCGGGCCGAGCCCGAGCATCCAGCCGCCCGTCTGACCGTCTCCACCGACCTGGATCTCGGGCGGCGTCGCCATCGGCGCCAGCATCGCCGTCGACGGTGTCTGCCTGACGGTGGTCGATCTCGACGTCGCGCGCGGGCGGTTCGCCGCCGATCTCGGCCCCGAGACGCTGATGCTGACCACGCTCGGTTCGCTGGAGCCGGGGGCGCGCGTCCACCTCGAGCGGCCGCTCCGGCTGGGCGACGAGCTGGGCGGGCACCTCGTGACCGGTCACGTCGACGCCGTTGGCCTCGTCGTCGCCCGGCGCGAGAACGGCTCGGCGCTCGATCTCGAGATCTCCGTCCCCGGCAACGTCGGCCGCGCCATCGCCCCCAAGGGCTCGATCGCCGTCGACGGCGTCAGCTTGACGATCAACGTGCTGGCCGACATGGCGGGCGCGGCGATCTTCGGCGTCACGCTGATCCCGCACACGGTGGCGGTGACCAAGCTCGCGGCCAAGGCGATCGGCGCGGCGGTCAACGTCGAGACCGACCTCATCGCCAAGCACGTCGAGCGGCTGGTGGGCCCCTACGCCGCGCGCGACGGCGCCGCGGCGCAGACGCCGGCGCGGCCGATCTCGATCGAGACGCTCAAGAGGTACGGCGTTGTCCGCTGACGGAGCGTCTACCCGCGCGCGCCACGCCGCTGTCGAAGCGGGCGCTGGAGGCGATCCGCGCCGGCGGGATGGTGATCCTGGTCGACGACGAGGATCGCGAGAACGAGGGCGACCTCACGATGGCCGCCGACCTGGTGACGCCCGAGGCGATCAACTTCATGGCCCGAGAGGGGCGCGGGCTCATCTGCCTGTCGATCACCGAAGAGCGCGTGGCGCAACTCGGGCTGCCGATGATGACCGCCGACAACCAGGCGCGGCACCACACGGCCTTCACGGTCAGCGTCGACGCGCGCCACGGGACGACGACGGGGATCTCGGCGCGCGAGCGGGCCGAGACGATCCGCGTCGCCGTCGCGCGCAACGCCGGCCCGGACGATCTGGTGATCCCCGGCCACATCTTCCCGCTGCGGGCGCGGCGCGGTGGCGTGCTCGTCCGCTCGGGGCAGACCGAGGGGTCGGTCGACCTGGCGCGGCTGGCCGGGCGCGAGCCAGCCGGCGTCATCTGCGAGATCATGCGCGAGGACGGCGAGATGGCGCGCATGCCGGAGCTGGTCGAGTTCTCGCGCAAGCACGAGCTGCCGATCGTCAAGATCGCCGACCTCATCCAGTACCGTCTCGAGCAGGAGATGCTGGTCCGGCCGGTCGTCGGAGGCGAAGATCCGCCCGCGGCTCGGCGGCGTCACCAGCGAGTTCCGCGCCGTCGTCTACGCGACCGACGTCGAGGACACCGAGTACCTGGCGCTGGTGCTGGGCGAGGTGCAAGCCCGACCAGCCGATTCTCGTCCGCGTGCAGACCGCCAGCGTGCTGCGCGACGTGCTCGGCGCGTCGCCGTACGAGGGGGACCACCCCGCGACGGTGCCGCTGCGGATGATCGAGGAGGCCGGGCGCGGGCATCCTGCTCTACGTCTTCCCGCGCGGCCGCGCCAGCCTGGTCGCCGACTTTAAGGGTTCGCGGGCGGCGTCGCGCCGCACGACGAATCGTAGCCGCGAGCCGAGGCGCCGTCGGGGCTCCCGCGTTGACCGACTTCGGTCTGGGGGCGCAGGTGCTGGCCCACCTCGGCGCGCGCACGGTGCGCCTGCTGACCAACAACCCGCGCCGCATCGTCGGCCTCGGTGGCTACGGCATCGAGGTCGATCGAGTGCGTCCCCATCCGGCCGCCGCAGCAGCGTGCTGCCGCTGCGCGACGCCGACGGCGGCAAGAGGTCGGCGTGAGCCGCGTCGCCAGCAAGGCCTCGTCGTATCAGACAGTGTCGCCGGGGTCGTCTCACCAGGGAGAGCTCAAGACCGCACGGGCGCCGGTTCGCGCTGGTGGCGGCGCGCTTCAACGCCGAGATCGTCGACCGGTTGATCGCCGGCGCGCGTGAGGCGCTGCGCGAGGCGGGCGCCGCCGAGGCGGACGTCGAGCTCTTTCGCTGCCCGGGCGCGATGGAGCTGGCGGGGCTGGCCCGGCGGGTGGCCGAGACGGGCCGCTTCGACGGGCATCGTCTGTCTGGGCGCGGTGATCCGGGGCGGCACGCCGCACTTCGATCTGGTCGCGGCGAGGCGGCGCGCGGCATCGGCGCGCTCGCGGCCGAGGGGCGCATCCCGGTGGCGTTCGGCGTGCTCGCCTGCGACACGCTCGAGCAGGCGCTCGGAGCGCTCGGGCGCCGGATAAGAAACGAGAACCGGGGTTACGACGCCGCGATGGTGGCGATCGAGATGGCCGACCTCTACGCGCAACGGCGGGATCGCGCGGGGCCGCGCCGGTGGCGCAATGAGGCCCCCGAGCGATCCCCCGACGGAGGTCCTGAACGTGATGGTCGGTCCCCGCCGCAGATCGCGCGAGATCGCGCTGCAGATCCTGCACCAGATGGACGCTGGGCGGCGAGCCGCAGCTCGACGCCGACGGAGATGATCGCCCGCTACTTCGCCCACCTGGCGCCGGAGAGCGCCCCGGTCGCCGACGACGAGCAGGCGGGCGATCCGGCGGCGCGGGTCGACCTCGATCTGGTCAACGAGCTGGTGCGCGGGGTCTCCGCGTACCGCGCCGAGATCGACGCGCAGCTCACCGAGCTGTCGCGCAACTGGCGTCTCGAGCGGATGGGCATCGTCGAGCGCAACGTCATCCGGATCGCCCTCTTCGAGCTGGGACATGCGCCCAACGTTCCGACCGCCGTCGTCATCAACGAGGCGGTGGAGCTGGCCAAGCGCTACGGCACGGCCGAGGGGGTCGCCTTCGTCAACGGCTTGCTGGACCGCGCGGCGACGGAGACCGGGCGCGGCTGACCGCGCGACCGTCGCGCTTGCCAGGCTGACGTACCGGGCACGCCCAGGTTTCGGGCGGGGGTGTGGCATGACGATCATCAAGCGTTTGGGATTGGCGGGGGCGTTGGCCAGCACGCTCGCGTTCGGCGGCTGCTCGACCACGAACGAGATGATGGGCCGGAATCAGCAGACCTGGACGATGCACGCGGAAACGTCGGCGCCGGCGCAGGGGCCGTCGGCCGAGGGGAAGGTCCAGGTGGCGACGGGCGACAAGGGGAACCGCAGCCTCAAGGTCGAGGCAAAGAATCTCTTGCCGGCGAACACGGCGTTCCCGGGGACGTCCACCTACGTCGTCTGGCTGAAACCGGCCGAGGGCAAGCCGCTCAACATCGGCGTCCTCTCACCGGACAAGAAGCTGAACGCGGAGCTGGACACCAAGACGCCGTTCACGACCTTCGAGATCATGGTGACGGCCGAGGACGAGCACGCAGCCGATGCAGCCGAGCGGCAACGAGGTGCTGACCGCCGACGTCGTCGTGGCGACCTGACCTCGGGTTGCGCTCGGTCGAGGGCGCCCGCTCAGCCGCCGTGCCCGCCGGCGTCGGCGTCGGCGCCGCCGTTGCCGCTGCAGGTGAGCGTGCTGAAGAGCGCGTCACGCTGCAGCCCGGAGGCGCCGGGCCCCGGCAACAGGTGCGCACGTCGTGCCCGGACGGGCAGACCCAGGCTCCGTTCGCGCAGACTGGGGCGATGGAAGTAGGCGTCGATGTTGCAGGTGTTGACACACGACACGATCGCGCCGTTCTGACCGTTGTTCGGTGGGCAGCCGGTGCCGGCGTCGGTGCCCCCGTCGCGCGCGCACTCGCGGATATCCACCGTTCCTGGCGGGCAGCTCCAGACGCCGCCCGAGCACGTCGAGACGACGGCGGCGTCGTCGCTGCAATTGGCGACGCAGTAGAGGACCGACCCGTCCGGTGCGTCGGCTGGGCAAACGGCGCCCGCGTCGACACAGGTCGTGACGCCGGTGGCCACGTCGCAGGTGCAGCCGCGCGGCAGCGAACCGGCGCACACCGGGGGCTCGCAGCTCTGGGTGGCGCCGACGTCGGGCGGGCAGGTCCAGCTGCCGTTCCGGCAAACGGGCGCGATTGGTGCCGGCGTCGTCGTCGGCGGCGGCGTCGTCGTCGGGCAGCCGATAAGCGGGTAGACGCAGACCATCTTTCCGAGCGGCCCACATCCGGCGTCGTCGCCGGGAGCCCCGTCGGTCTGCTGCTGGGGGCCGCCTCCGAGCTGTTGCTGGGCGCATCCGAAGAGGCCCGCCACTCCGACCGCACCAAAGACCGACATCAACCATAAGGAAGTCTTCATAGGCTGCCTATGATAGCGCCGTTGGCCGGCGCAGCCCAGCCGACAGGGCTTACGCGCTGCGAGGGGAGCGCGCGGTGACCGGCGTCGCGCCGGGACGCTTTGGGCAAAAAATTTGCGTTGCCCGGGCCGCGGGCCGAGCATGAAAGCGTGGCGCCCAGCCTGGATGCGGGGATCCAGCAGTTCCTCGACCACTTGCGGGTCGAGCGCGAGCTGACGCCGGCGACGGTCGAGGCCTACGGGCGTGACCTCTCACGCTTCGCGCACTTCGCCGCCGGCCGGACGATCTCTCGCGCGGACACCGTCAGCGCCATCGACGTGCTCGACTTCCTGGTCCACCTCAACGAGCGCAAGCTGTCGGCGCGCTCGCAGGCGCGGCGGCTGGTGGCGCTGCGCCAGCTGTTCAAGTTCTTCAAGGGCGAGCGGATCATCGCGGCCGATCCGACCGCAGACGTCGACCTGCCGCGCTTCGGACGCAAGCTGCCCGACTTCCTCTCGATCGAGGAGGTCGACCGGCTGCTGGCGGCGCCCGATCGGCGCAAGCCCCGCGGGGGGCGCGATGCGGCGATGATCGAAACGCTCTACGCGACCGGGCTGCGCGTCTCGGAGCTCGTCAAGCTGCGCCTGCGCGACCTGAACTTCGACGCCGGGTACCTGCGCGCGATGGGAAAAGGGCGCAAGGAGCGCCTGGTCCCCGTCGGCGAGGCGGCGATGCAATCGATCCGCGCCTACGTCGAGACGATCCGTGCCGGCTTCACCGGCGGGCGCGCCCTCGACACGCTGTTCCTCACCCACCACGGCCGCGCGATGACGCGGCAAGGGTTCTGGAAGCTGCTCGGCCGCTACGCGATCGCCGCCGGCATTCGCAAGCGGATCTCGCCGCACAAGCTGCGCCACTCGTTCGCCACCCATCTCGTCGAGCGCGGCGCCGATCTCCGCGCGGTGCAGGCGATGCTGGGCCACGCCGACATCGGCACCACCGAGATCTACACGCACGTCTCGCGCGGCCACCTCCGCTCGGTCTACGACCGCTTCCACCCGCGCGCCTGACGGACGCGCCTGACCCGCGCGCCGGGCGGGCCGCCTAGCGGGCCTCGCCGAGCACCAGATCGACGAGGCCGTAGTCACGGGCCTCGGCCGCCGACATGAAGTTGTCGCGCTCGGTGTCGCGCGCGATCTTCTCGATCGGCTGCCCTGTGTGGCGCGCGTAGATGGCGTTGAGGGTGTCGCGCGCCTTCAGGATCTCCCGCGCGTGGATCTCGATGTCGGTGACCTGCCCCTGCATCCCGGCCAGCGGCTGGTGGATCATGACCCGCGCGTGGGGGAGGGCGTGACGCTTGCCCTTGGCGCCCGAGGCCAGGAGCAAGCTGGCCATCGAGGCCGCGCGGCCCACGCAGTAGGTCGCCACCGGACAACGCAGCGCCTGCATGGTGTCGTAGATGGCCAGGCCGGCGGTTACGTCGCCGCCCGGCGAGTTCAAGTAGAGCGTGACGTCCTTGTCCGGATCCTCCGACTCGAGAAACAGCAGCTGCGCGACGACCACGTTGGCGACGGCGTCGTCGATCGCGCTGCCGAGGAACACGATGCGATCCTTGAGCAGGCGCGAGAAGAGATCCCACCCGCGCTCGCCGCGGTGGGTCTGCTCGACGACCGTCGGAATCAACGCCTCGGCTGCCCGCGGCGGCCTCATCGCCGGCTTCATCGTTTCTCCGGCTTCGCCAGCCAGGCGACCAGCGCCGCGCGCGAGAACCGCCAGACGTCGCCCAGCCGCCGCCCCGGCAGCCTGCCGGCCTCGGCCATCTCGATGACGACCGCCTCCTCGATCTGCAAAAATTGCGCGGCTTGCAGGGCGTTCATCACTTCGGGCGGATCGTAAGGCTGGAAGGAATACGCTCCGACTGTCGAGACCGGCTCGCCGGGATTCGCGCCGAGCTTGTGGATCGACAGCGCGCCCAGCGCGGAGAGCCCGCGGGGGCTTTCGGGGTCGACGTACCGCGAGACCAGCCCGGCCACCAGATCCTTCTTGCGCATTCCGAGCGCCTCGGCGGCACGATCCAGTTTCTCGACCGCGGCGGCGGGCAGCCGCACGAACAGCGCCCCCTCGGCAGGTGGTTTCTTTGGCATATCTCAAAGATATCAAAAAATATCTCGATGTCGACCTTCGCGAATGCACCCGGCCGAACGTAACGCGCGCGCGGTCGTTTTTCGGGCGGGTGCGCGGTCGGATTGACACACGGAAAGACGCTGACCAGACTCACCGCCCGGAGGAGAAATGGACGAGCGCGCGACGCGGGTGCGGGAGATTCTGGGACTGCGCCGCCTGCCGATCAAAATCGGCTTTCTGGATGGTCTGCCGGCGCAGCTTCCGCGCTGGGCGGGCGGGCCGGTTGCCGCGGGCTGCGTCTTCTGGGACGCGGCGATGGACGGCAAGAGCTTCTACACGATCGCCGCCGATCACTGGAACTGCGCCGTCGGCAGCCATATCCACGGCATCTCGATGCCGGCTGACCGCGCGAACGAGCTGGACGCCACGATCGAGTTCATGATCGAGACCCGCTACACCGACGCGGCGGAGGTGGCCGGCATCCCGGCCGTCGAGCGCGAGCCAAAGGCGATCGCCTACGCCCCGGCCGGGAGCGACGCCTTCGCGGCCGACGTCATCCTGCTGGCCGTCACCCCGGGCGCGCTGGCGCTGATCCACGACGCCGCCCGCCGCGCGGGGATCGCCGGCGAGGGGACCGCCTCCATCGACCGGCCGAGCTGCGCCATCCTGCCGGCGGCGGCCCGCAGCGGCAGCCTGGCCCTCTCCTTCGGTTGCAAGAGCAACCGCGTCTTCACGAAGATCGGCGACGACGAGGCGTACGTCGCCATCCCGGCGCGCGGGTGGGACGCCTTCGTCGAGAAGCTGCTTGTCGTCCAGCGCGCCAACCTGACGATGGGGACCTACTTCCAGGCCCACGCGGCGAAATTCGTGGGGAAGTAGCTCGCGGGCAAGTCGCTCGCGGGAAGTCGCTCAGTTCGCGGCGCGCAGCATCGCCTGCAGCGCCGCCACCATCGCCTCGGGCCCGAGGTCCGGCTTGTGGTCCGAATCGAGCGCGGCCGCGCGCAGCAGGGCGCGCGTAAGGGTGGCGACCAAATCCTGCGCCTCCTCCCTCTTCAGCCACAGAGAGACGCGCCCGATCGTGGTGACGAACTCCGCCTCCTCGTCGGCGCAGATGTCGACCTGAACACTCCGCCCCGCCTCCCACAGTCTTCGCCCCTTGGTTCCATTCTTCATCGCAGCTCCTCGTCACTCGGTGAACGGGAGCCTCGACGCAGAGTTCCCAAAACGGAATGGTCTGGCGGTGCAATTTCCATTACTCAGCAGTGACGGCTGAGCATGTACCAGCTCAAAATTTCGTCGGTGCGGGATCTTTGTTTCGCTTCGGAGAAGCGACGCGCCGAGGCACAGGTCACTCTCCGTCATGGAAGGTCGCGCAGGCAGCCGGATCGCCGCTCTCCATCCCGACGCTGAACCATTTTTGCCGGGCGGCGGCACTACCGTGGGTGAACGTCTCCGGGTTCACCCGCCCGGCGACCTCCTTCTGAATCCGGTCGTCACCGACGGCGGCAGCCGCGTCCAGCGCCTCGGCGATCTCCGCGCGGCTCACCTTCCCCTCCGCGTAGGCGGCGTGTCCCCACACGCCCGCGTAACAGTCCGCCTGCAGCTCCAGCCGCACCGACAGCGGCCCACGCTCGCCGGGGTGCTCTTCCTCGGCCTGCTGCACGCGCCGCATCGTCCCTAGTCTGTCTTGCACGCGGTGCCCGTACTCGTGCGCGACGACGTACGCCTCGGCGAAGTCGCCGCCGCGCGCGTGAAACCGTCGCTGCAGCTCGTCGAAGAATCCGAGGTCCAGATAGACCCTCTCGTCCTCGGGACAATAGAACGGCCCCGTCGCCGCGCTGGCCGTCCCGCACCCGCTGCGCGTCGCCTCACTGAACAGCACCAGCTTCGCCGGCCGATACCCGCCCCCGGACGCCGCGAGCTGCCGCCGCCAGAACGCCTGTACGTTAGTCTCCACACAGACGACAAACTTCGCCGGATCGCTCTCTGAGGTGACGCCCCGGCAGCTCCCGGTAATCTGCGCCTGCGACCCCCTCGTCACCGGCGCGCCGGTCTCGACCCCGCGCTGGCTCTCCTCGATCAATCGACTGACGGCCGCGCCCGTCGGGCTGCCGCTGCTCGCCCACATCTGGATCGCCACATAGATCACGCCCCCCACGAGGCCCAGGCCGCCAACGCCCATGCCGATGCCACCGCCGGGGAACCGCATCCCCCGGCGATCCTCGACCTGCGATTCGTCGGCGCGATCTCGATCGTCGAATTCCATGTCCGGACAACTCTAGCCGACGACCACGCCCGGCGGCTGGCGGCCTAAAGCAGCAACATGGTGTGCATGCGGAGAGATATGACCTCCCGAGCGGCGCACGGGGACGCTCACGCCGACCTATCGCCTGCCATGAGGCCAACGCGGCGTAGACGATCCCCTGAGGCGAGGCCCGCGAAACCGGCGGGCGCGCGTGACCCAGCCCACGCGTCGGTACGAACCCGGAACGCGTGCGCCTTCATTTGTACGATCGTCGTAGCGTCTGACGCGGCGGCACGGGGCCAAGCGCCGGTCCCGGTCTTGCTTTGATCGAATCGGGCGGAGGACAACGATGAGGTTGTTGGCTTATGGGGCGGGGACGCTGGTTGTGCTTTCGACCTGGGCGGGCGGCTGTTCGAAGGGAAGCTCAGCCGCGGCGCGGATCGACGGCGCGGTGATGCGGACGGGGCCCGGCGACTCCGGCGACGCCGCCGGCGCTTCGCAGGGGACGGTCAGCGACGCCGGGGGGAGCCCGCGGCTCTGTTCGGATCTCTTCGACCAGACGATCGTGCCGGCGTATTCGATCGACATCTCGGCCGACGACTGGGCCAAGCTGACCGCCGATTTTCAGGACGTGAAGGACGTGCTGGCCGGGACGCCGCCGCAGACCTACTACCCGGTCACCTTTCACTACGGCGCCGAGACCGTCACCGACGCGGCCGTCCGGCTGCGCGGCAAGTCGTCCTGGGTCAACACCGTCCTTTACGACGCGAACCCCAAGATGCAGTTCGACGTGTCGTTCGATCAGTACGACCCGAAGGGGAAGTTCCACGGGGTCTCCAGCCTTCACCTGTCGGCGCCGCGCGACGACTGGACCTTCATCAACAACCGCGTCGGTGACAACTGGCTGCGGAAGATCGGGCAGCCCGCGCCCTGTGCCAACAGCGTGACCATGACCGTCAACGGCGCGTTCTACGGGCTCTACGTCGCCGAGGGGAGCGTGGGGACGGGGCTGCTCAAGCAGTTCTTTCCCGGCAACTCGGGGGGCGATCTCTTCAAGGGGGGGACCGAGGCGCAAACCAACGTGGAGGGCCCGAACTGGGCGCGCCTCGAGGCGCTGAACGCCGCGACCGACATCGCGACGCTGGCGACGCTGGTCGACCTGCCGAACACGGTGCTCGAGTGGGCGGCCGAGGCGGTGGTCGAGGACTGCGACGGCTACTACGGCGGGTCGCACAACTACTTCATCTATGACCAGGGGACGCCCGGGTACGTCTGGATCGCCGACCACACCGATTCGGCGCTCGAGTGGGCGGAGCTCTTCACCGGCGTGTCGTACATGGAGCACCCGATCTACTGGTGGGCCGGCCGCGTCGCGCCCGACAAGCCCGGCGCCGACTACCTGATCGTGATGAACGACCCCGGGTGGCGCACGCAGTACGCCAGCGCCGTCGCCACCCAGGTCGGCAAGTGGGATCCCGCCGAGATCTCCGGGTGGGTGAGCGCCTGGACCCCGCAGATCGCCAGCGCCATCGCCGCCGATCCGCACAAGTGGGCGACCGTCGCCGAGTCGCAGATGGCGGTGGCGGCGCTGCAGGACGAGATCCAGAACCGGCCGCAATACCTGCAGAGCTTCGTCCGCTGCGAGCAGGGGAACCCGGCCGACGCGACCGACGCGGACGGCGACGGCGTCCCCTGGTGCAACGACTGCGACGACGGCAACGCGGCGGTTCATCCGGGCGCGCCCGAGATCTGCGGGAACCACGTCGACGACAACTGCAACGGCGTCGTCGACGAGAACTGCCCGGGGGAGACGCCCGGATATCCCGGCCAGCCCGACGGCGGCGTCACACCGGGCGTCAGCGGCAGCGGCGGCACTCCCGACGGTGGGACGCGCGGATAGCGGGGCTACCCGGCTGCCCAGTTCTCGCGGCGAAGGCCGGGACACGGCGGAACTCCGGTCGTTGTTGGTCACCAGAGTCAGCGAGCGCGCGACGGCCTGCGCCGCGATGAGCGTGTCCAGCGGGCCAATGGGCGTGCCGGCGCGCTCCAGCCGGGAGCCGATGCGGTAGCCGGTGAGGTAGGATGACGGCTCATGTTGCGTCTTCACGACAGCTTGTCGTCCGGCAACGGGTTCAAGGTGCGGCTCTTGTTGTCGCAGCTTCAGATCCCGTTCGAGCGGATCGAGTACGACATCGACAAGTCGGAGACGCGGACGCCGGTTTTCCTGGCCAAGAACCCAAACGGGCGCGTCCCGACGCTGGAGCTCGAGGACGGGACGTTCCTGCCGGAGTCGAACGCCATCCTCTGGTATCTGGCCGAGGGGACGCCGTTCTTGCCCGAGGGTCGGCGGGAGCGCGCCGCGGTTCTTCAGTGGATGTTCTTCGAGCAGTACAGCCACGAGCCGAACATCGCGACCGTGCGCTTCTGGATCATGCACAAGGTGGCGCCGACGCCGCTCATCGAGCTGTCGATACCGGCGAAGCGCAAGCAGGGCGAGGCGGCGCTGGGGGTGATGGAGAAGCACCTCGCCACGCGGCGGTTCTTCGTTGCCGAGCGCTACACGATCGCGGACATCGCGCTTTTCGCCTACACCCACGTGGCGGGCGAGGGGGGCTTCGACCTGCAACCCTATCCGCACGTCCGCGCCTGGCTCGACCGCGTCGCCGCGCAGCCGGGATACATCCCGATCACGCGCGGGTAGACTCGGGCCGGATGGACTCCCCGCCGCTCTCGACGCTGTCGACTCTTTCAGCGGAGGCGGTCAAGGCGGCCGCGCGCGCCTGCCAGTTCGCGCTCGTCGGGCTGGCCCCGGCGGCGCCGCTCGATCCCGCGCCGCTCGAGTCGTGGCTCGCGGCGGGCTACGCGGCGGACATGGACTGGATGGCGCGGCGGCTCGACGAGCGGCTCGATCCGGGCGCGGTGCTGCCGGGCGCGCGCACGGTCATCGCGCTCGCCATCCCCTATCACCGGCCGGCGACCGAGGCGCCGTCGGCGATCGCCCGCTACGCGCGTGGGCGCGACTACCACTACGCGCACCGCGACCGGATGAAGGCGCTGCGCAAGCGCCTGCTGGCGCTCGATCCGACGGTCGAGACCTACGCCGCGGTCGACACCGGCGTGGCGATGGAGAAGGTGTGGGCCGAGCGGGCGGGGCTCGGCTGGATCGGGAAGAACGGCTGCCTGATCAACACCAAGCTCGGGTCGTGGCTGACGCTGTCGGTGATGTTCATCGATCGCGCGGTCGACGTTTACGATCGCCCGCACGATCGGCGCTGCGGCGCCTGCACGCTCTGTCTCGGCGCCTGCCCGACGGAGGCGTTCGCGTCGCCCGGCGTGGTCGACGCGCGTCGCTGCCTCAGCTATCAGTCGATCGAAAACCGCGGCGACGGTCCCCGAGGCGCTGCGGCCGGAATTTCGCGAGCGCGTCTTCGGGTGCGACGTCTGCCAGGAGGTCTGCCCCTGGAACGCGCGCGAGCTGCCCGAGGGGGACGCGCGGTTCTCGCCGCGCCCGCTGGCGTCGCTGTCGCCCGGCGGAGATCGCCGGCGCTCAGCCAGCGCGGACTTCGAGCGCCTCGCCGCCGGGATGGCGCTGGCGCGCGCGCAGTACGACGGCCTCCGTCGCAACGCCCTCTACGCGATCGGCGGCGCCCCGACACGCGCCGATGCCGCGGCCCGCGCCGTCGTCGAGCGACTGGTCGACGACCCGGCCGACGTCGTCGCCGACGCCGCCCGCTGGGCGCGCGAACGGCTCGAGGGTGATCACGACGACCGATCGTCCTAGCCTGTTAGAGTCTGAGCTCGATGGTGGGGAGGGGTGGAGGTTTGATGGTCGGTCTGCTGGCCGCCGCTGCTGCATTCGGCGGGTGCTCCTTCGTGCTCGTCGAGGGTGCGCCGCCGCGCGATCGGTGGCCCGAAGACAACCGCTGGGGCCTGGCGCTCAACCGGTGCTCGAGCTCGCCGATCCTCCCCCTCGCCGACAGCGCGCTCGTCCTCTCGGACGCCGCCCTCGCGGTTTACGCCGGTCGCGGGGGCGGCGATGCTGCCCCCGCGATAACCTCGCTGGTGCTCCTCCCGAGCATCGTCTTCATCGCCTCGGCGATCTACGGGTTCGGTGCCACGAACACCTGCCGCACCTATCTCGCCGGGCCCCCTTACGAACCCTGACTGACGGTCGCTCGTCAGTGCATCGCGATCTCGAACGGCTTCAGCCGGGGCAGCGCGAGTCCGCACCGACGGGCGGCATCGCGAGCCGGCGTAGGCCGCCGTCGCGGAAGGTCAGGAAGATCAACGACGGGTCGTCGAGCGGCCGCGTGAACTGAAACGAGACGCGCGTCGGGCGCCCGGCGCGGTCGTCGAGCACGGTGGCGGTCATGTACGACGTGCGCACGACGGCGCCGCGCGGGAAGTGGCAGCGAACGGGTGCGGAACACGGACGGCCAGGCGCCGTCGAGCAGCGTGCCCTCGGGCGTGGAGAGCTCCAGCGTGTCGGCGGCCGTGCGGCGCAGCCGGTGCGCCGCCGCGGCCATCGAGAGGACGCCGCCGCCGAGCTCGCCGAGGCGAATCGGGTCCGCCGAGGGCGGCACCCTCGCCGCGCGCGATGCGGGCGAAGCTCGGCGGGCGTGCGCCCTTGCTCGAAGGCGCGGACCGCCAGAAGCTGCAACGGCGAACAGATCGTCGAGCGCGACCACCACGACGCGCGCCGGAACCGGCGCGGCGATCTCCGCCTCGCGGGCCAGCCGGCGGTAGCCGTCGAACATGCTGCGCGAAGAAGATCGGTCTTGCCGGGGAGAACGACGGCGGCCATCACGAGGTTCGGCAGGCCCAGGGACACCAGGGCCACCGCCGCCGGCAGGCGCGCGCGCCGCGCCCGAAACAGCTGCCAGGCGTCGCGCAGCAGGGCGGCGACGACGACGGAGCCTCCGAGGCCGGCGGCGAAGAGGAGGCGTCGCCCCGGGTTCCCGGCGTCGCGGCGACGAGCGCGCCGGCGGCGCCGAGGCCCAGCCAGCGGACCCGCGCCGCCTCGTCGGGCGGCAGGCGGCGCAGCGCGCGCGGCAGCCAGAGCGCGACCACGATGGCCGCGGCGACGCCGACGGCGATCAGCGGCGCGCGCAGCCGATCGTCGAGGAAGGCGAAGTCGATCGGGCGTGCGGAGGATCAGGTTGCCGAACAGCAGCGCCAGGCGGGCCGGCAGCTCGGCGAGGAAGCCGAGCGGATCGCCGAACGGATCGAGGTAGGCACCCGAGGCATGGGCGCCCGCGCGCCGTCAGGCGGTAGACGACGAGGTACCCCGCGACCAGGAGCGCGGTCGGCGCCAGCGCGCGCCGCCAGCCGGGGCGGCGCTCGCAGAGCTCCCAGGCGACGAGGTAGGCGAGCGCGCCGAGGCCCATCTCGCCGGCGGCGAGGCCCAGCGCGCCGAGCAGCGGCGCCAGGCCGGCCCCGGCGCGCCAGCCGTGGATGCGCCAGCGCAGGTGCGCCCCCAGGCCCAGCCAGACCAGCACGCAGGAGACGACGGCGTTGCGGGCGGCGATGAAGGTGACGGAGAGGGCGTGCCCGTCGTCGAGGCAGAAGATCAGGAAGGCGAGCAGGGCGAGCGAGCGGGGCGCCGCCCGCCGGTAAAGCGCGCCCACCACCGCCAGCAGCGCCGCGTACCAGAGCAGCGTGTGAACGTGGTAGGGGAGGGGCCGCCGCCCGAAGAGCGCGTGGTCGAAGCGCCATGAGCGCGCTCGACAGCGGGCGGAGGAACCGGAGCTCGCAGAGTCGGTGCGATGAAGTACGGGGCGCCGCGGTTGACGAGCGCGGCCACCCGCGCCCGATCGCGCGGCACGAACGAGTAGAGATCGAGCGGGCTGACCGGGTTCGCCGACCACCCCTCGAGCTGGCCGATCTGCAGGTAGTCGTCCGCGAAGAAACCCGCCCCCAGCGACGGCAGCACCAGCACCACGCCGAGGGTCACGAGGGCGAGGGCGGTCCGGGAGCGCACGCGGGCAGCCTAACCGAACGCACGTCGACCGCAACGACGGGTCGAGCCCGCGCTACGCCTAGCCGAACTGCGGGGCCACCCGCGCGCGCGGGATCGCGTCCGGGGGCGCGTCCGAGGGCAGGGGAACATCGGGTCGCGACAGTCGGGCCAGCCAGCGGCGGTCGAGCGGGCGCGCCAGATCGCTCGGCGCGACCGCGGCCACCGTCGTCTGCGCCTTGTCGCCGATGGCGTCGCCGACGCCGACCGCCCA
Organism: uncultured Pseudomonadota bacterium; assembly: GCA_963725905.1. Classification (GTDB taxonomy): domain Bacteria; phylum Myxococcota_A; class Polyangia; order Fen-1088; family Fen-1088; genus JADGRB01. The sequence goes on from CAVSAG010000002.1 coordinate 468,715, forward strand.
GCCGGCCAAGAGCAGCGCCAGGCGCGTCGCGGTCGAAGCGCTGTAGGTGTAGAGCGTGCAGCGGGGCCCGGCGATCCGCCGCGCGCCCGAGAACGCGGCCACCGTCCAGAGGGCGGGGTTCGCGCGCGGCGAGAAGGGATCCCAGTAGACGATGTCCGCGCGGACCGTCTGCCGGGCGAGCCCCTCGAGGAGGTCGCCGCGGACGAGGCGCCAGTGCGTCCGCCGGGTCTCATGCGCATCGTGGGCCAGCAGGGCGCGGGCGGCGTCGGCCGCCTCGCCGCGCCACCCGAAGGGCTCCCCCGCGGCCAGCGCCAGCGCGAGCGCGCCGAAATCGCGTTCGAAGCTGACGAGCTCGAGGCGCGCCGCCGCCTCGGGAAGCCCCTCGGACGCGGACCATGCCCCGAGCGCGTTCGAGCCGGCGCCGAGACCCACGTCGAACAGGACCAGCCGCCCGTCCTGCCCGCCACCCAACCTGTCGCGGAGGCGCGACTGCCGGACGTAGAGCTGCTCGGCCTCCACGAGGGGGCCGACGCCCGGGTGCATGACCTCGCCGTCGACGAGGCTGCGGACTGCGAGCGCGCCGCCGCGCGTCCGGACGATCTCGTGGCTCGGGCGCTCGTGGCTGTCGGGACTCACGCGCGCACCGCGGCGTGCTCGTGGCGATCGATCTCGGCCAGTCGCTCGCGCGCGAAGCGTGCATAGACACCGCCGTCGATCGCCTCGCGCGCCTGTCGCATCAGCTCGAGGTAGTAGTGCAGGTTGTGGATGCTGAGGAGGCGCGGGCCCAGCGGCTCGCTGCACTTGAAGAGGTGGTGGAGGTAGCTCCGACTGAAGGTCCGGCAGGTCGCGCAGGCGCAGCGCGCGTCGAGCGCGTCGTCGATCGCCGCGTTGGCCCCGCGCGTGACGCGCACGCGCCCTGTCGAGGTGAAGGCCGTCCCCTGCCAGGCGAGGTGCGTCGGCAGCACGCAGTCGAACATATCGACGCCGCAGCCGATGGCGTAGAGGAGATCGGGCGGCGTGCCGACGCCCATCAGGTAGCGCGGCATCGCCTCCGGCAGCAGGTCGACCGCGAGATCGGTGATCTCCTCGCGCTCGGCCCGCGTGTCGCCCACCGCCAGGCCGCCGATGGCGAAGCCGTCGAACGGGTGGTCGGTGAGAAACCCGGCCGATTGGCGCCGCAGGGCCGGGACCAGCCCCCCCTGCACGATCGCGAACAGCGCCTGCGCCGGGTTCTTGCGGGCGGCCAGGCTGCGCAACGCCCAACGGTGCGTGCGCTCCATCGCCGCGCGGACGGCGCCCTCCTCGGCCGTTGCCTGGATGCACTCGTCGAGCGCCATCATGATGTCCGACCCCAGCGCCGCCTGCATGTCGATGGAGGTTTCGGGCGTGAGGTGGTGGAGGCGGTTGTCGATGTAGCTGCGAAAGCGCGCGCCGCCCTCGTCGACCGTGCGGTCGGCCGGCAGCGAGAAGATCCGATAGCCGCCCGAGTCGGTGAGCACCGGGCGCGGCCAGCGCATGAACGCGTGCAGGCCGCCGACGCGCCGGAACAGCTCCGGCCCCGGCCGCAGCAGCAGGTGATAGGTGTTCGCCAGCAGAATCGGCGCGTCGATTGTCAGGAGGTCGTCGGGCGTCAGCCCCGTCACCGTGGCGCGCGTCCCCACCGGCATGAACACGGGCGTCTCGATCGATCCGCGGGCCATCACCAGCGTCCCCCGCCGGGCGCCCGAGCCCGGGTCGCGCGCGCCTCGGACGAACCGCAACGGAGGGGCGCACGGAGAGGCGGAGGGTGAGTCGAGCGTTTCCAACCGGTGCCAGCCCGAGGGTACAACATCGCTGCGGACCGGCCGAGGAGGTCGGGATCGCGCGCTGGCGAGGGCACCTGGGCCGGCCTGGCAAAGCTCGAGCCGCCCCTTGTGACGCGCCGAGAGTGCGCTACGATCCGGCTCGGGAATGCCGAAGCGGCGGGATGACCAGAAGGACGGGGATCTCGGGACCATCACGCGGCCCGAGCTCGTCCGCGAGACCGACACCCAGAAGAAGGTCGAACGGCCGCCGCTGTACGAGGTGTTGCTGCACAACGATGACTACACGACGCAGGAGTTCGTCATCTTCGTCCTCATGAAGTACTTCCAGCACGACGCGACCGCGGCGCGGAAGATCATGTTGCACGTTCACACCAGGGGGATCGGGGTGGCGGGGATCTTCCCGTTCGAGATTGCCGAGACGAAGGCGCACCAGGTGGTCGCCTTCGCGCGCGAGAACGAGATGCCGCTGCAGGCGTCGCTGCGAAAGAGTCAGGAGTCATGAGCATGCTCAGTCCGGAGCTGGAGACCGCCATCCGGCACGCGCTCGACGACGCGACGAAGCGGGGGCACGAGTTCTCGGGGCTCGAGCACCTGTTGCTGGCGCTGATGGTCGACGACAAGACGAGCGACGTCATCAAGCACTGCGGCGGCTCGATCGCGCGCCTCATCAAGAAGCTGGAGACGTTCCTCGACGAGGAGATCAAGCCCCTGCCCGAGGAGGACCGCGAGCGGGCCCAGCCGACGCTGGCGTTCGCGCGGGTGGTCCAGCGCGCGGTCAACCACGTGCTGGGCGCCGGCAAGGAGCAGGCGAACGGCCCCAACGTGCTGGTGGCGCTCTTCTCCGAGCCCGAGTCGAACGCGGTCGCCTTCCTCAAGGAGGAGGGGATCACCCGGCTGGACGTGGTCAGCTACATCTCGCACGGGATCAGCAAGCTCTTGCCGGCCAAGACGGGCGTCCCCGGAGACGGTGGAATGCCGGACGACGACGAGCCGGACGAGCCGCCGGCCGATCCGCTCGCCCAGTTCGCGGTCAACCTGAACGAGCGGGCGCGGGCCGGCGAGATCGATCCCCTGATCGGGCGCAAGTCCCAGATCGAGCGGGCGTTGCACGTGCTGGCGCGGCGGCGGAAGAACAACCCGCTGTTCGTCGGCGACGCGGGCGTCGGCAAGACAGCCATCGTCGAGGGGCTGGCGCGGCGGATCGAGCTCGGCGAGGCGCCGGCGGCGCTGGCGGGCGCGACGATCTACGCGCTCGACATGGGGGCGATGGTGGCGGGGACGCGCTACCGCGGCGACTTCGAGGAGCGGTTCAAGGCGGTGCTCAAGGCGCTGGGCGAGAAGGAGAACGCCATCGTCTTCATCGACGAGCTGCACACCATCGTCGGCGCGGGCGCCGCGTCGGGCGGGGCGATGGACGCCTCGAACCTGATCAAGCCGGCGCTGGCCAACGGCAAGCTCCGCTGCATCGGGACCACGACGCACAAGGAGTACCGCAGCTACATCGAGAAGGACCGGGCGCTGGCGCGGCGGTTCCAGCCGATCGAGGTCGAGGAGCCGACGATCGAGGAGACGATCAAGGTCCTGTCGGGGCTGCGCGAGCGCTACGAGGAGTTTCACGGCGTCGCCTACACCGACAAGTCGTTGCGCGCGGCGGCCGAGCTGTCGTCCCGCTACCTCAACGACCGGCGGCTGCCCGACAAGGCGATCGACCTCATCGACGAGGCGGGCGCGGCGGCCAAGCTCAAGAAGGGCAAAGGGACGGTCAAAGGGGTCAGGCGGCGCGTTCGCAGCAAGGACATCGAGGTGGTGCTGGCGACCATGGCCCGCATCCCGGCGCGCACCGTGGAGGCCGACGATCGCGAGCGGCTGGCCACCCTGGAGAACGACCTCAAGGCCAAGATCTACGGCCAGGACGCGGCCGTCGAGCGCGTGGCGCAGGCGATCAAGATGAACCGCGCCGGCCTCGGCCTGCCGCAGCGGCCGATCGGGGCCTTCGTCTTCGCCGGGCCGACCGGCGTCGGCAAGACCGAGCTGGCCAAGCAGCTGGCCGAGACGCTGGGGGTGCAGTTCCTGCGCTTCGACATGTCGGAGTACATGGAGCGGCACACGGTGTCGCGCCTCATCGGCGCGCCGCCCGGCTACGTCGGGTTCGACCAGGGTGGTCTCTTGACCGACGCCATCCACCAGAACCCGCACGCGGTGCTGCTGCTCGACGAGATCGAGAAGGCGCACCCCGACCTCTTCAACCTGCTTTTGCAGGTGATGGACCACGGCGCGCTCACCGACAACAACGGGCGCAAGTCCGACTTCCGCCACGTCGTGCTCATCATGACCAGCAACGTCGGCGCGCGGGAGCTGTCGCGCCGGATGCCGGGGTTCGGCGTCGGCGCCGACGAGCGGTTCGGCGACACCGACGAGGCGTTCAAGCGAATGTTCTCTCCCGAGTTCCGCAACCGCCTCGACGCCAAGGTCGACTTCGCGCCGCTCGACCCCAAGATCATGGGGCAGATCGTCGACAAGTTCATCGCCGAGCTCGGCACGCAGCTCGCCGAGCGCAAGGTGAAGATCGACCTCTCCGCCGCCGCGCGCGCCTACCTCGCCAAGAAGGGATACGACCCGATGAACGGTGCCCGGCCGCTCGGGCGCGTCATCCAGGACGAGATCAAGCGCCCGCTCACCGACGAGATGCTATTCGGCAAGCTCGCCTCGGGCGGCGGGGTTCGCGTCGACGTCGCCGACGACAAGGTGACGTTCGCCTTCAGCACCGACAAGGCGCTGCTGCCGGTCAGTTAAATCGGGACCCTGGGAGGGTCCCGCGCCCCCCGCTCACGCGCACCAGATCGGGACCCTGGGAGGGTCCCGCGCCCGTCAGTTAAATCGGGACCCTGGCTGGGTCCCCCGCGCACGCGCCGGATCTTCCCACGCGAGGGGGAACAGCGTACAAATCGGGGCATGAGCTGGGTACGCGGGATGAGGCAGGCGACGGTCGTTTTCGGGCTCTGTCTCGCCTGGGCGCCGGCGTTGCGGGCGCAGACGACTTACGTCTGTCCGCCCGCACCGGCGGGCGTGCCGGGCCTCTCGGGAGGCCCCGCGTTCGCCGAAGCGACTCTCCCCGACGCGCTCGCCTCGCAGCTCGACGACCCGCGGTGGACCGGCGCCTCGCGCGAGGACTTCGCCGCCTCGCAGGGCACCCAGGCGGCCGCGCGGATTCTGAACGACGGCAACAACCTGTTCCTGAGCCTCCAGGCCGTCGTCGATCCCGACGGCGCTCAGATCGGCAGCGACGCCGTCTACCTCGGGTTCAGCAAGGACGGGACGACGGGCGTCTTCGTCAAGCTCGTGATGGATGCCGCTCCTCCGTCGGGCGGCTTCGTCAACGACGCTACCGCGATCTCGTCGGCCAGCTCGTGGAAGACGACCAACGGCGGCGCCAGCGGGTGGCCGAAGCAGGGGCCGCAGAGCTGGGCGACGCCGGCCAACATCCACCTCTGGACCGGCGCCGGAACCGGCAACGGCGTCGCCTGGGGCTACAACGCGAAGATGAGCCTGGCGACGCTGGGGACTCTGCTGGGCCTGGGCGGCCCGCTCGCACCTCCGTTTTACCTCTGGTACCAGATCAACATCGAGACGGCGTCGACGACTGTCCAGTACGCCTGGCCGGCCGGATCGACGGTGGGGTTCGACAGCACTTCGACTGGGTGCACGCCGGCCAGCCCCTGCGCCCTGCTTTCCATCGCGCAGTGGGGGATCGTGAACGACGCCGCGACGTCGGGCAACTGCCCGGTGGGGATCTCGATCGACGGGACGAGCATCGGCACCAAGCCCCTCGTGGCGGGCGTTCCGGGGACGACGATTTTCTTCGGTTCGGGCCAGCCGGGCAACGACTTCGTCGCGGCCGCGGGCAACAGCGACACGCTCAACCCGCTCACTCCAGGCTCGCTCCAGGCGCGGTTCCGAATCGCCGGCTGGCCCTCGACCATTGGCGTCGGCGGGAGCTGGACCGATGTGGCGACCAGCGGAACGCCGGCGGTCCCGGTCTTCGGCACGAACGCCACCACGGGCGGCGAGGTTTCTCTCTCGTGCGTGAACCCGCCCTTTGGCTCCAGCACCATCAACTGCTATCAGCCGCCGGTGGGCGCGCCCGTGAGCCAGGGGATAATCGTCGAGCTGTCGCAGAACAACGGCTCGGGCTACCGCTTCGTCCACGACAGTATGTGGGTCGACCTCGGCTTGGTGAACCCGAGCACCGCGACGGGCGGTGCCGGCGGCGGCGCTGGGAGCGGCGGCTCCGCGGGCGGCAGCGCGGGGAGCAACGGAACCGCGGGCGTGGCCGGAAGCAGCGGGGGGAACAACGGAACCGCGGGCGCGGCCGGAAGCAGCGCGGGGAACAACGGAACCGCGGGCGCGGCCGGAAGCAGCGCGGGGAACAACGGTTCCGCGGGTGCTGGCGGCAAGGCAGGCCAGGGCGGAGCGAGCGGCAGCGGGGGTGGGCAGGGTGGCCAACTTGGTGGCGCCGGCGGTGGTGCGGGCGGGAAGGCCGGACAAGGTGGAAAGTCGGGCGCCGGCGGAGCGGCGGGCGGTCAAGCGAGCGCGGCGGGTGCAAGCGGTCAGTCGGGAGGGGGCGGCGCAGCCGGCACCGGCGGTCAGATTCGAAACCGGCGGGGCATCGGGCGCGGCTGGTGGCCCATCGGGCGCGGCCGGCGCTGGTGGCCGATCGGTCGGCGGCGCTGGTGGCCGTTCCGAAGGCGGAGGCGGGGGCGCTGGACCGAGCGGCACCGGCGGCGCTGCTCAGACGGGCGGCGCGTCGGGTTCGACGAGCGGAGGAGGCAGCGGTTGTGGCTGCGGCATCGGTGGCTCGACACCGGCGGATTCGCTGCTCTTCCTCGTGGCGGGCTTGCTCATGCTGCTCCGGCGCGGTGCTCGCCCGGATCGCCGTCGCGCGCGGCGGTGACGAGGCCTCGGCGCCGACCGTAAAGCACGACCAGCAGCGGCAGGAGCTCCCCCGCCGCCGCGATCGCGAACAGCTTCCCCGGGCCGGCGCTGTCGTAGACCCGACCGACCGCCAGGTTGCCGATCGCGCCACCCGCGTTGATCGACATGACCAGCAAGGCCTGGCCTGTGGCACGCAGCTTGGGCGGGACGGTGGCGGCCACCACGGCGATACCGGCGCTCCAGAACATGCCGAAGGTCATCCCGTGCAGCGCCTGCAACGCGATCAAGGCGGCCGGCGCGCGCAGGACGGCGTTGCCCACCCAGCGCAGCGCGCTCGCGACGAACGCGGCGGCGAGGAGCGCGTCGAGGCTGACGCGCGCGTGCATCCGGTGGAAGTAGAGCAGCACCAACATCTCGGCGGTGACGCCGATGGAGTAGGCGAGGCCCCAGGAGAAAGGCGGCAGCCCCAGGTCGCGCAGGAAGACGCCGAAGAAGACGTTGTACGGCGCCATGCAGGCCCAGTGGAGCGCGCCCGCGACGAGCAGGAGGCGCAGCCCCCGGTTGCCAAGCAGCGTGCGAACGTCGCCGAGGCGCGGGCGCACGGTCCGCTCGCCCGTGCCGCCGAGCGGCAGCGAGGCGACGAACGCGCCCGCCAGCGCCGCCCACATCGCGCCCGGGACCAGCAGCCCGCGCAGGCGCTGCGGCGACGTTCCGAGCAGCGCGCCGACCGCCAGGGCCGCCAGGACGTAGCCGACCGATCCCCAGAGCCGCAGCCGTCCGTAGACCGCGCCGGCGCGCACGCGAGCCACCGCCAGCGCGTCGGCCAGGCCGCCCATCCCGACGAAGAAGATCGCGTAACCAGCGTAGCCGATCAGCACCAGCGCGAAGGTCTGTGCCGCGCGCCCGTGCCACAAGACCAGTGGAGAGAACCCCAGCCAGGCGCCGAGCGCGATGAACCGCAACACGCGATCGTGCCGTTGCGTGCGATCGGCCAGCCAGGCCCACCCGAGCGGCACCGCCAGCGACAGCAGCGGCGCGATCGCCAGCGCCGTCGAGATCTGGGCGCCAGAAAATCCCAGCGCCCGCAGGTGCGACGGCATGTACGCCATCCCGACCGCGACGACCCCGAATAGAAAAAAGTAGAAGCCTTCGATCATGCGCCGTCGGGCTCGCCCGCGGCGCGGAAGGGGGTGTGCTCGGCGTAGGCGCGGACCTCGGCTTCGACCTCCACCGCCTCGCGTTCGACGAAGCCGCCGATGGCGTCGGCCAGGCCCGGGTGGCGGATCCAGTGGGCGCTGTGGGTGAGCGCCGGCACGAGGCCGCGCTTGAGCTTGTGCTCCCCCTGCGCGCCCGCCTCGAACAGCGTCATGCGCTTGGCGATAGCCCGCTCGATGAGCTGGTAGTAGCAGAGCTCGAAGTGAAGCATCTGGAAGTCGGCCAGGCAGCCCCAGTAGCGGCCGTAGAGGTGGGCGCCTTTTTCGAAGTTGATCGTCCCGGCGACGGGCTTGCTGCCGTGATGGGCGAGCGTGGCCACCAGCCGGTGGCCCAGCGCCTCGCGCGCGATCTCGAAGAACTCCGCCGAGAGATAGGCGTGGCCGCCGTGGCGGTCGACGTTCTCGACGTAGAACGCCCGCAGCGCCTTCCAGTCGCGCGTCTCGAGCTCCGCGCCGGTCGCCGTCCGAAACGTCAGGCCGTGCTCGGCCGCCACGCGCCGTTCCTTGCGCACCTGCTTGCGGTTCTGCGCGCGGAAGGTCGCGAGGTAGTCCTCGAAGCTCTCGAACGGGCGCCCGGGGCGGTTGTGCCAGTGGAACTGCATGCTGAGGCGCGGGAAGTAGCCGGCCTCGGCGAGGCGCGCCTTCTCCGGCTCGGTGCAGAACAGGAAGTGAGTCGACGACGCCTTTTCGACCTCGCTGACCTCGCGCGTGCCCCGGATGAGCGCAGCCACGACCGCCGTCCTGTCCACGTCGGGCGCGTCGACGACGGGCAGCCGATACCCCGTGGCCGGCGTGAAGGGGATCGCCGCCACCAGCTTGGGGTAGTAGCGCACGCCGGCGCGGTGGGCGGCGTTGGCCCACGACCAGTCAAAGATGAACTCACCGTAGCTGTTGGTCTTGAGGTAGAGCGGCACCGCGCCGATCAACCGGGCGCCTTCGCGCGCGAGGACGATCCGCGGCTCGCAGCCGGCCCGCTCCCCGACGCTCCCCGACGCCTCGAGGGCCGCGAGAAATGCATGCTCGAGGAACGGATCGTTCTCGCCGGCCACCCGATCCCAGTCGGCGGCGGCGACGGCCGTGACGCTGTCGACGATCTCGAGCTCGATGATGTCCGAGCCTAGCAAGAAAACCGGCGCGCGCGGCGCCGCCGCTCAGTAGTAGCTCGCGGAGAAGACGAGATTGAACGCCTTGGCGCTCCAGTTGACGTTCGGGATCTTGTCGCCCTTCATCCCCGTCGCGGCGATGAACTCGCCCGCCCCGCCCACCCCCCAGTGCTGGGAGATCCACCACTCCTTGCCGACCATCCCCTCGAACCCGATCCCGGTCTTCGTCAGGTCGAGCGTCTTCTGGGCGTCGTCTATGACCAGGAAGGTCGCGGCGATCGCGCCGGAGAGATACAGATTGATCGGTTCGAAGTAATAGAGGACGCCGCCGCCCACGCCCTCGACGGCGGCGTCACTGGTCGTGGTGAAGGCCGTGTTGGTGGTGGTGACGCTGGCTTGGGTGGCGCCGGAGACGAAGAAGTTTCCGAACAGCGCGAGGTTGGGTGCGATGGCGCCCCCCAGCGCGACGGCGAACGAGATACCGCCGCCGGAGATCTGGGTCGAGCCCGCGGAGCCCGATCCCGAGAACGAGCTGGATCCCCCGCCAAAGTGGAGGCGCAAGAAGAACCCCTGGTGGACAGGCTCGGCCGGCGGTGTGACGTCAGCGGGCGGCTTGTAAGAGGGCGGGACGTAGGCCGGCGGCCCGTAGCCGGGCGCGTATCCGGGCGGCAAGGCAGAAGGCTCCGCAGAGGGCGCCGCGGGGGGCAGAGGGGGTGCCGTCGGTGGCGGAGGGCTCGCGGGGGCCGGCGGCGGTCGGTGGACGGGCGAGGTCCATTCGGGTTGGGCGCTCTGCGCGCGCGCCGCCCGCGGGAAGGCCGGCGCGAGCGCCAGCGCCGCCAGGAGCACCCATCGTGGTTGCTGGATGGCCACCGACGCGCGAGTCTCGCCGGGCGCGCGGGGGCGCGTCAATGAACCCGCGTCGCTGGCGCTGGCCAGCACGCGCCGGTCGTGGAAGAGTCGGCGGGCGTGACGGAGACGGCCGAGCGGGTGTTTGCCTGGGTCGAGCGCTTCCTCAAGAGAGGGGGGCTCTGGTGGAGCATCGGCATCTCCGTCGGGCTGGCGGTGCTGTCGCTCGCGATTGCGACCGTGGTCGTGGTCGGATGGCCCGCCGATCGTTTCAAGGGCGAGGGACCGACGCTCGTCGGGAAAGACCAGCACGTCGTCGTGCGCGCCCTCGCGCTCGTGGGCAGGAACCTGGCCGGCGCCGTGCTGGTCGTCCTGGGGGCGATCATGGCCATCCCGGGCGTGCCGGGGCAGGGGCTGCTCACGATGCTGATCGGCCTGACGCTGCTCAGTTTTCCGGGCAAGCGGCGGCTCGAGCGCCGGCTGGTCCGCATGCCGCCCGTCCTGCGTGGCATCAACCGCCTGCGCGCGCGGTTCGCGCGCCCACCGCTGGAGATCGACTGATGGGGTTCGTCGGAATCTTCGTCCTGCTGGGGATCGCCTTCGCGCTCTCCAACAACCGCCGCCTGGCCGTCAACTGGCGCATCATCGGCTGGGGCTTCGGGCTGCAGTTCGCGATGGCGCTGTTCGCGCTGCGCACCCGCGCCGGCATCCGCCTCTTCTCGCTGGCCAACGATCTGGCCGACGCGTTCGTCGGGTTCGCCGACGGCGGCATCCGGTTCGTGTTCGGCAACTGGCCGGCGACGACCGTCGTGCAGACGCCCCTGTCGGGCGGCGGGGCGGGCTTCCGCCCGGTGATGGTCGGTTTCGTGCTGGCGGTCAAGGTCCTGCCGATCATCATCTTCGTCGCCAGCCTGATGGCGATCGGCTACCACCTCGGGATCATGCAGCGGGTCGTGGCGCTGCTGGCCCGGGGCCTCTCGCGCACGATGCACGTCTCGGGCGCCGAGGCGCTGTCGACGGTGGGCGACATCTTCCTGGGGATGACCGAGGCGCCGCTGCTGATCCGCCCCTACATCGCGCGCATGACCGAGAGCGAGCTCTTCGCCGTCATGTGCGCCGGGATGGCGACCATCTCGGGCAGCGTGCTGCTCGCCTACGTCGCGATGGGCGTCGACGCCGGCTACCTCATCACCGCGTCGTTCATGAGCGCGCCGGCGGCCGTCATGTTCGCCAAGATCATGATCCCCGAGACCGGCACGCCCGAGACCTCCGACGCCGCGCGCGTCTCGGTCCCGCGGCTCGACGTCAACATCGTCGACGCGGCGGCGCGCGGCGCCGGCGAGGGGCTGCAGCTGGCCCTGAACGTCGGCGGCATGCTGATCGCGTTCGTGGCGATCGTCAGCATGTGCGACAAGGGCGTGTCGTGGATAGGCGGTCTGGTCGGGCACCCCGGCTGGTCGATGGGGCGGCTGCTGGGCGCGCCCCTGACGCCGCTGGCCTGGGTGATGGGCGTCCCCTGGCGCGAGGCCCCGTTCGTCGGTCAGCTGCTCGGCACCAAGACCGTGCTCAACGAGTTCATCGCCTACCAGATGATGACCAGCCACCCGGCCGAGCTGTCGGTGAAGAGCGCCCGCATCGCCAGCTTCGCGCTGTGCGGCTTCGCCAACTTCGGGTCACTGGCGATCGTGCTCGGCGGCGTCGGCGGCATGGTGCCCGAGCGGCGCTCGGATCTGGCGCGCCTCGGGATCCGCTCCATCATTGCAGGCTCGCTGGCGACGTTCCTGACCGGAACGATCGCCGGGCTCGTCGCGCCGTAGGCCGGCGCCTTCACGGCGGGCGTCTCCTTCAACGGCCTGTCAGGCCGCGATCGCTCGGACCACCGGTAGAGGAAGCTTCACGGTCGCGAAAAGCCTCTCCGGGTACAGATAGTCCTCCCCGGATTCGTCGATCACCCGAACCAGCCCTCGCGCCTCGGCCGCCTTGTCGGAAACGTTCTCGTAGAGCCGTCGGGTCTGCAGGGACGCTGGATAGCCGTCGTTCCTTATGCAAAGCAAGTACTGAGCTGTTCGACGACGACGTCTCATGATTGGTCTTCCAGCAACCGTTTGATCTTGCGCTCTCGGCGCCCGAGGCCGTGCCCCTCATGCCAGTGTACTTCCGCAGCGGCCGTACGGCCATCGGACAACAAGACCCGCGCGACACCCTTCAGCTTCCGCCACCGGCCCGTCCCGTACACCTTCTTGAGACGTGCCAGCTCTCGAATTCGACGGCCGGAGGCGATCAGCTCGACCTGGCCGATCTCTCAGACGATTCGAATGCCAGGACGGCTCTGCGCCACGCTGGACAGTTGTCGTCAACTCGACCTAACGGTTGCGGGTTCATCGGTGGGCCGGGCGCCGGGCGGTCCGCCGCAACCGCTTCAGTCGCGGGTTATTCGGCGCCTCAGCCCAGTCCGCCGCAATCAGGGCACAAGATCGCCGCGTTCGGTGGCGAGGTCTCGCTGGGAAGGCTCCATCGGCCGGTTCCAGAGCAACCGATGCAATCGGGAGCCGTGACAGGGCGATCGGGAAGGAGAGTCAGCAACTCGGGAACATCGAGGTGCTTGGCGCCCAGAATCAAGGCCGACAGTGCGTCTCACGCAAAACTCTGCTGGATAACGCAATAAGCGCAGCGAGGCTGGGGCCTTTGGCACGCGCTCCGGCTCAAACGAAACGCACCCAGCCCGTCCGGTGGGCCGCCTTGTAGGCGCGGTACGACAGGCAGAGTGGGTAGAGCAGCGCGATGACGGCCGCCGCGCCCAGGTAGGCGGCGCCGGCGCCGTACTTCTTTTCGATGCCGAGCAGCCGGGCGCTCTGGGCCAGGATCGGGAAGTGGAGCAGGTAGAAGAACATCGGGACTTGGCCGAGGACCATCAGGAGGCTGTTGGGGCGTGGGGTGCGGTTGGCGGCCAGGCGGAAGAGGGCGGAGAGGATGACAGCCATCAGGCCCAGCTCCAGCGCGTCGTAGGTGATCGACGGGGGATACTTGCTGACGTGGAGCCACTGGAGGGGCGCCAACGAGTCGCGTAGGAGGCGCATGTTGCCGTAGGCGTCGAGGGCGCGCAGCAGCACGAAGAGCGCGAGGGCGGCGAGGCCGGCGCGCGCGAGGTCGCGGCCGGCTGTCGTGCGTGCGTTGGGGGAGGTGACGAGGCGGCGGCCCCACCACCAGCCGAGCAGCAGGATTGCCAGCCAGTGGATGGTGGGGTAGGCGATGAGCAGGCGGCCGTATGAACCGCCCGTCACGAGCAGCTTGAGCGGCAGCGCGGGGTCTCCGCCGTGCATCGAGAGGCCGACCAGCAGCTCGCCGGTGCCGATGAGCAGTAGGCCCAGCGCGAGCGCGCCGCGATCGGAGAGGCGTCGCAGCGGCGCCATCAGGACGTAGGCCGAGCCGATCCCCCACAGGACTTGGAAAATGAAATGGCCGTGGCCCATCACGGTGAGCGAGATCCAGAGCTCGAACGCCGCGATGACCGCGCCGCGTACCACGATGTACCGGTCGATGGCGCCGGGCCGATCGCCGGAGGCCACCTGGCGCGAGACGGTGAACGCCAGGCTGGTGCCGGCGAGAAACAGGAATGTCGGGGCGCAGATGTGCGTCACCCAGCGGGTCAGGAACTGGGCGGCGGGCAGGGGCGCGCCGGGGTGCCACAGGAAGGCGGCGTCGGTGAAGAGGCGTCCGCCGTTGAAGGCGTCGGAGCTGTGGTCGATGGCCATCAGGACCATCACCAGGCCCCGCATCCAGTCGAGCGCTGGGAGGCGCGAGGCGGCGCGGGCGCGGGCGGCGTCGGCGGGGACGGATGCGGACGCCGGTGCGGTCATGGTTTGTGTTCGGGGGGCGGGGGCGGGGAGACGGGCCAGCGGGCGGGGCGGTCGGCGACGACGTAGGCCATCGTGGCCATCGCAGAAACGTCGCGGCCGAGCGCGGCGGGGTCGATCTTCTCCAGCGTGTCGGCGGCGGAGTGGTGGACGTCGAAGTAGTGCGCGGGATCGGCGTAGAGGCCCAGCAGCGGGACGCCGGCGGGGCGCAACGCGGCGATGTCGGAGCCGGCGAAACCGGTGTCGACGCTCTTCGCGCCGAGCGGCTCCAGCAGCGCGATGAGGTTGCGCAGGTCGGCGACGGCGACGGGGCCGGCGTCGATCCGGAAGCCGAGCGGCGTCCCCGCGCCGATGTCGGTCTCGAACGCGGCGACGTGCCGGGGGATCTCCGCGGCGTGGGCCTGGGCGTAGGTTTTGCCGCCCTGGGCGCCCTCCTCCTCGGAGGTGTAGAGCACGGCGCGGATTGTGCGGCGCGGAACCAAGTTCAGCCGGCGCAGCGTCGCCAGCGACTCCATCACGATCGCGCAGCCGGCGCCGTCGTCCTGCGCCCCCTCGCCGACGTCCCACGAATCGAGGTGCGCGCCGACGACGACGATCTCGTCGGGGCGCTCGCGGCCGCGCAGCTCCGCGAGCACATTGAAGGAGGGCGCGTCGCCGTGCGGCGCATCCTCCAGGACCAGGTGCAGCGTCACCGGGCCGCGCGCGACGAGGCGCGCGACCAGCGCTGCGTCCTCGACCGACAGCGCCGCCGACGGAATCTGCGGGCCGGGACCGTAGTGCATCTGCCCGGTGTGCGGCGCGCCGAGGCTGGCGGAGGCGACCGAGCGCACGAGCGCCGCGACCGCGCCGAACGCTGCCGCGCGCGTCGCCCCCTCCGTGCGGTAGTCGATCGATTGGCCGTAGCCGGCCGCGGCGTTCGGGACGTCGGTCGGAAAGGGGTGATTGAAGAGGACGATCTTTCCGCGCAGCGCCGAGCCGGACGCGCCCAACTTGGCCAGCTCGTCGAACGTCGAGACGACCGCCACCTCGGCCGTGAGGCCGCCCGGCGGCGTTCCCACACTGCCGCCCAACCCCAGCACAGCCAGACGGCGCTGCGCGGGCGTGACGATCTCCGCCGATTCCTTGCCGCGCTGCCAGATCGGGACGCGCACCGGTTCGAGCGCGACGTGCTGCTGCCCGTCGGCGACGAACGCGTCGCGCGCCCAGACGATCGCCCGCTCCAGCGCCGGCGAGCCGGTCATGCGCGGCCCGAACAGATCGGTCAGCGCCTCTATCCGCTTGAAGGCCGCCTGGCCGCCGCGGTTGGCCTCCGCGATCTGGGCGGCGGCGTCCCGGTACTGCGCGGCGTCCGTATCCGCCGCCGGCGCCGCTTGCCGACGACACCCGAGCGCACAGATTGCGGACAGGGCCATCAGGGCGGGGGCGAACGTGCGGAACGAACGAGGATCCACGATGAGAGAACCATACGAGCGAATCGCTCGCGCTGAAAGATCGCACCGCGCGGGCGCGGGGTGGGCGGGTTTGGTCCTGGCGCTGGGCGCGCTGCTGGCCGGCGCCTGTGCCCCGTCGATCGATCCGGCGGCCAAGGCGGACATCGACGGCCGCCTGGCGGCGCTGCGGGTGGGCGCCACCACCGTCCCCGCGCCGCCCGGGTTCGAGCCGATGCCGCTCTCCGTCGGGCAGTGGGTGCAATACAAGATGCTCGACGACAAGGGACAGCCGTCGTTCCTGACCTACAAGGTCCTCTCCCAGGAGGCGGGCGCCTTCTGGATCGAGACGCTGCACGAGACCTACTTCGGGCGCACCGCCCAGAAGATGCTGGTCGCGTTCGGCAGCCGCACCGACCCGAACCAGATCGAGGTGCGCGCCGTCGTCATGCTCGACCGGCGCGGCAGCGTCAGCCCCGTGCCGCCGGCGATGATCCCGGTCATGCAGGTGACCTACCGCAGCGTCGTCTCGGCGTTGGCGTTCACCATGATGGGGGAGCAGCGGGAATCGGCGACCGTGCCGGCGGGCCGCTTCGAGGGCTGCTTCCGCGCGCGCGCCGACGCGCAGTGGGGCCCCTGGCGCAGCCTCGCCGATTCGTGGCGCCACCCGGCCGTCCCGCTCTCGGGCCTCGTCCGCAGCCAGGGGATCGACCGCCCGTTCACCATGGACCTGGTCGCCTTTGGGACGACCGGCGCGACGGCCGACTTCTGAGAGGGCGGCTCGACGATGGAGGAGACATGAATGGTCGCTCGTCGTTCTGGGCGGCGCTCGGCTTGGCCGTCGTCGCCGCCTGTTCCTCGAGCAGCAACCCGATCGACGCGGCGCCGGTCAGGGGCCCGTCGGGCACGACGTCGACGTCGAACGGCGCGGGCGGAACGCCCGACGGCGGCGGCACCGGCGGCTCGGCCGGTGCCGCTCCGGGCAGCCGCGGCAGCGGCGGTGCGGCTGGCGCGTCGTCGAGCGGCGGTGCGGCTGGCGCGTCGTCGAGCGGCGGGCGAGCGGGCCAGGCGGGCCAGGCGGGCAACGTGGGCTCGGGCGGAATTTTCGGGATCGGCGGCGCCTTCGGCGCGGGCGGGAACGGCACGGGCGGCTTCACCGGTACGGGTGGCTTCACCGCGCTCGGGACCGGCGGCTCGGCCTTCTGCGCCGGCGGCGGGGCGAGCTGCGAGACGTTGCCCTGCTGCGGTTCGTTTTTGTGCTGCAGCACCGCGACCAGCCATACCTGCGAATCGGTCTGCCCGAACTGAGCTCAACGGAAACCGTCGCGCGGATCAGTAGCAGTAATCGTATTGCTGGCCGAAATCCTGACAGGTGGTCGCGGTTGGGCATTGCCTCGACGCATTGGAGCAGACTGGAAGACAGGTGCCGGCGCCCGGGCCCACGTCGGCGCAGGTGTACTTCGCCAGGCATTCCCGCGAGTATTGGCACGAGACGTTGCGGTGGTCACCGCTCGCGATCTCGCAGATTGTCGTGTCGCCGGCGGCATTGGGCGTCACCAGATAGCAGACTCGATTCGGCGCACAGCCGGAGTTGGTGTCCGAGGTGGGATCGCATGCGGTGCTGGGAAGGCCGCACACCGAGGCCACGAACGTCCCGTCGCTGTCGATGACACGCTTTTCGCAGTGGACGCCGCCCGAGCAATCTTTGTCGGTTCGACAGAGCTTCAGGCAATAAGCGCCGCTGTTCCCCGAGATGCCGATCAATCCAGGAAGGCAGTCATCGGTCCTCTGGGGCGTCCCGGCTCCCGTCACGTCGCACTGGGCGTTGAAATCTCGAACCGGGTTGTTCGCCACGCATCCCAAGGCAGCGGTGGGTGGATTCTTCCCGGTGTTGAGCGCGGTGCATTTCTGATCCGAGCAGCATCCAGTCTGACAGACAGGATCGCACGGCAGCGACGGATCGGGGGTACAGCCTTGAACGGCGGCGCTGGGAGTACAAGCGGGAGGGGCTGCATCCACCCCGATCTTGTGGCAAAGGCCGCCGACGGTGCACGAGTACCCGTCGGGACAGGCCCCGTTGCCGCCGCAGCTGAAGCCGTAATCGGCAATATCGGGGCGGTAACACCCGAAAGCCACCAGGGCGCCGAGGAGGGCCAGCGCGCCCAACCGGAGCGGAGCGGTCGCCATCAGTTGCACGATCCTGCCATGCACATGCCGCTCCCGCTCCCGTTGTCGCAGGGAGTGTCGTCGGGCTGCTCAGGGTTCGAACATAGCCCGCTCACGGGGTCACATGTTCCGGCGGTGTGGCACTGGTCGGAGGGGGTGCAAGTGACCGGATTGCCGGTGCAGCTTCCGCTCTGGCAGGAGTCGGACTGGGTGCAGGCGTTGCCGTCGTTGCAGGACGTGCCGTCGGCCGCGTTGGGGTTGGAGCAGGCGCCGTTGGAGGGGTTGCAGGTTCCGGCGGTGTGGCACTGGTCGGAGGCGGTGCAGCTGACCGGATTGCCGCCGGTGCAGGATGCCGCTCTGGCAGGTGTCGGACTGGGTGCAGGCGTTGCCGTCGTTGCAGGACGTTCCGTTGGCCGCCGCGGGGTTGGAGCAGGCGCCGGTGGACGGGTTGCAGGTGCCGGCGGTGTGGCACTGGTCGGAGGCGGTGCAAGTGACCGGATTGCTGCCGGTGCAGGTTCCGCTCTGGCAGGTGTCGGTCTGGGTGCAGGCGTTGCCGTCGTTGCAGGAGGTGCCGTTGGCCGCCGCGGGGTTGGAGCAGGCGCCGGTGGAGGTGTTGCAGGTGCCGGCGGTGTGGCACTGGTCGGAGGCGGTGCAGGTGACCGGATTGCTGCCTGTACAGGTTCCAGCTCTGGCAGGTGTCGGACTGGGTGCAGGCGTTGCTGTCGTTGCAGGCGGTGCCGTTGGCCGCAGCGGGGTTGGAGCAGGCGCCGGTGGAGGGGTTGCAGGTGCCGGCGGTGTGGCACTGGTCGGAGGCGGTGCAAGTGACCGGATTGCTGCCGGTGCAGGTTCCGCTCTGGCAGGAGTCGGTCTGGGTGCAGGCGTTGCCGTCGTTGCAGGAGGTTCCGTTCGCCGCCGCCGGGTTCGAGCAGGCGCCGGTCGAGGTGTTGCACGTCCCCGCCGTGTGGCACTGGTCCGATGCCGTGCACACGATCGGCGTCCCGGCTTTGCAGACACCCGCGCTACAGGTCTCCGCCCCGTTGCAGGCATTGCCGTCACTGCAAGACGTCCCGTTGGCCACATTCGTGTGGGTCACGACCCCCGCCGTACTGCACGCGTCGGCGGTGCAGGGGTTGGCGTCGTCGATGGTGGCGGTCACCGAACCTTTGCAGGCGCCGCTCGAGCAGGTTCCCGCGGTCGTACCGATGCCGTTCGCGCACGACGCCGTCCCGCAGGCCACTGTGTTGTTCGTGTGGGTGACTTGTCCCGTGCTCGCATTGCACGTGTCGGTCGTGCACGGATTGCTGTCATCGATCGTCGCCGCGGCGCCCACCTGGCAGCTCCCAGCCGTGCTGCAGAAGCTCGCGGCGATCCCTTGCGTCGACGTACAGGACGCTGCCGTGTTGCAGGCGGTGTTGCAGCAAACGCCGTTTCCAGCGGCGGTCAGCGCACAGAAGCCGGACGAGCAGTCCGTCCCCACGCCGCACGCCTGGCCGGCCGCGAGCTTGTCGCCGCACTTGTTCGTCTCGGTGTTGCAGGTGACGTTGTCGCAGTCAGTCCCACTGGCGCAGGTGGTCTTGCAGGTCGCCGTCGTCGTGTTGCAGCCGTAGGGATCGCACGACTTCGTCGTCGACGCCGAGCAGGCACCCGTGCCGTTGCAGGTCGCGGCGTTCGTCTGCGTGATCCCGGAGCAGCTCTGGTTTCGGCATGCCGTCGAGGTGCTCCAGAACCGACACTTGCCCGTTCCGTCGCACGCACCGTCGAGCCCGCAGGAGGTGCTGGTCGTGGCCGTGCAGCGCGACTTCGGGTCGGCGCCTCCATTCGCGACCGGCGTGCAGGTGCCCACCTGGCCGCTGACCTTGCAGCTCTGGCACGTTCCGGTGCTCGCGTCAGAGCAGGTGGTGTTGCAGCACACGCCCTCGGTGCAGTTCCCGCTGACGCATTCCGGACCCGTGCTGCACGCCGAGCCATTGGCCTTGGTGCCGCACAAGTTGTTGATGCAGCTGTTGGGGCTGACGCAGTCCGAATCGCTGGTGCAGGCCGTCTTGCAGGTCGCCGTCGTGGTGTTGCACGCGTACTTGCCGCAGCTCTGACTGGTCTGCGCCGGACACACGTCGCCGCGCCCGTCGCAGAACGACGCCAGCACCTCACTGGTCCCCGAGCAGGCCGCTGCCTTGCACTGGTCACTCGTGTGGTAGACGTCGCAGGCGCCGCTCCGACACTTGCCGTTGGTTCCACAGGTAGCGACCGCGGTGGTGGCGCACCTGGAATCGGCGGTGCCGTTGGCGACCGTGGTGCACGTCCCCATGGAACCGTTCAGGTTGCAGGCCTGACACGCGTTCCCGCAGCTGCTGTTGCAGCAGACGCCCATCGAGCAATATTGCTTCCCGTCAGGAGCCGCCTGGCAGTCGGTGGCGGCGCTGCACGAGGCCCCCGGCGGCTTGAGGCCACACGATCCGTTGACACACGAGTTGGGGGAGACGCACTGACTGTCCTGCGAGCAGATTGAGTAGCAGGCGTTCCCGGCGCAGGCGAACGGATAGCAGGTCCGGCTGGCCGGCGGGATGCACTGGCCGCTCGCGGTGCAGGTGGCCTGGGGCGTGTAGGCGCCCGCGACGCAGGTCTCGTCCGCGCAGACGGTTTCGGGCTGGTACTGCTCGCACGACCCGTTTCCGTCGCAGTACCCGTCGGTGGCGCAGCTCGCCGCTCCCATGTCCTTGCACATGTGATGCGGATCGGATTGGCCGGACGCGGCGTTGCTGCATTTGCCCGGGGCGCTGGTGAGGGCGCAGCTCTGGCACGCCCCGGTGCAGGCGCTGTCGCAGCACAAGCCGTCCACGCAATAGCTGGACAGACACTCCGAACCTTGTTTGCACGACGACCCGTTCGGCTTCTTCCCGCAGGATCCGTTCATGCACGAGTTCGGTGGGACACAGTCGCCGTCATTCTTGCAAACCGGAATGCATGCCGTGCCGGTGCACTGGAAGGGCGTGCAGTCGATTTGACCGACGGGCTGGCAGTTCCCGAGCCCATCGCAGGTGCCCGCGGTGATGTTGATGCTGCCCGAGCACGTCGGGGGCACACACTCGGTCTCCTTGGGATAAACGGCGCAGCTCCCGAAGCCATCGCACGCCCCCGTCTGTCCGCAAGTCGATTTCGCGGACGTCGCGCAGTGCGAGTCGCTCAGACCGGCTCCGAGCGGCCGACACTGACCGGCAAACCCCGTCTGGTTGCAGGAGACGCACGCGTCGCCGCAGGCGGAGCTGCAGCAGACGCCGTCGCTGCAGTGACCCGAGGTGCAATCGCCGTCGGCGGTGCAGGGTCGCCCAGTTGGAAGGGTGCCGCACTTGCCGCCCTGACAGTTGACGCCGGTGCTGCAGTCCGAATTGGTCGTGCATTGGGTCTCGCAGGCCGTCCCGGAGCAGTGGTAGGGATAACAGCTTTGATCCTGTCCCAGCTGGCAGCTGCCCTTCCCGTCGCAGACGTAGACGCCGGTCATTCCATCTCCGCTGCAGGTGCCACCCTTGCAGACCGTCGCTGACGGGTAGTCGCGGCAGCCGCCGTTGCCGTCGCAATAGCCGTCGAGGCCGCAGAGCTCCGCTTGTCCGGCCGGGCAGTCGGAAGCGTTGGTCGATTTGGCGCCGGCGGCAACCGGGCGGCACGTCCCTGTCGAGCCCAGTGCGTTGCAGGTCATGCACTTTCCGGTGCACGCGCTGTCACAGCAAACGCCGTCCGCGCAATGGCCGCTGGCGCAATCGGAATTGCACGCGCAGGTATCACCCGTTCGCGTGCTGGCGCTTCCGCCGTCTTTACAGACGGGCGGCGCGCCGCTCCCGCCCCGACCACTGTCGTTCTTGAAGGACCCATCGATCGGTTCCTTGCCTTGGCCGCCGCCTCCGCCGCAGCCGAGGCCGATCAAGAAGCCCACGATCAACCAACCGCCGACACTCCACCGCGCGACACGATCCGACCACATGTATTAACTCCATCCGGGGCCTCAACAGCTCAGTAGGGCCTGTCTCACCAACCGCAACTCCGGCCGGCGCACCTCACAGTGCGTCGTCCCGGCCGCGACCTGGAGACGCACTTGCAGGTATTTCCCCGACATCCCCCTACGTTGCCGAAATGAACCGCAAGTATCAACACCAAAATCAGGATCTCCTGAAGCAATAAACGTCCTGCGTCGTTCCTTCTTTCCGAAGAGGGCCTCAGTTCCGTGGGCAACGGGTCCGGGCCGATAAAAGACGCGGCGCGCCAGGAGTCCGGTCGATGCCGGCACCCTCGCGCCGAGGGTCGTGGCTCCATTTCCCCGCGCGAGCCGGGTCCGCGCCAAGTATTCTTCGCGGCCCCGTGATTCGCCTCGATCAGATCAGCAAGCAGCACGGCCCGCAGATCCTGTTCGTCGAGGCGTCGGCGGCGCTGTTCCGCGGCGAGAAGGTCGGCCTCGTCGGCCCGAACGGCGCCGGCAAGTCGACCATCTTCCGGATGATCATGCGCGAGGAGTCGCCGGACGAGCGGGCAGGTCGTCGGTCGAGAAGAACGTCACCATCGGCTACTTCAGCCAGGACGTCGGCGAGATGACGGGGCGGCCCGTCGTGGCCGAGGTGATGGCGGGCGCGGGCGCGGTGTCGCAGGTCGCGGCCGAGCTGAAGACGCTGGAGGACGCGCTGGCCGATCCGGCGCAGGCCGACGAGATGGACAAGCTCCTCGAGCGGTTCGGCGAGGTGCAGGCGCGCTTCGACGAGCTCGGCGGCTACGCGCTGGAGGCGCGGGCGCGCGAGATCCTCGCCGGCCTCGGGTTCTCGCAGGAGACGATGGACGGCGACGTCGGCAATGCTGTCGGGCGGCTGGAAGATGCGCGTCGCGCTCGCGCGCATTCTGCTGATGCGCCCCGACGCGCATGCTGCTCGACGAGCCGTCGAACCACCTCGATCTCGAGTCGCTCATCTGGCTCGAGGGCTTCCTCAAGGGCTACGAGGGCGCGCTCTTCATGACCTCGCACGATCGCGAGTTCCTGAACCGGATCGTCGGGCGCATCATCGAGATCGACGGCGGCGTGCTCACGAGCTACTCGGGCAACTACGACTTCTACGAGCAGCAGCGCGCGCAGAACGAGGTGCAGGCGCAGGCGGCCTACGAGCGCCAGCAGGCGATGCTCGCCAAGGAGATGCGCTTCATCGAGCGCTTCAAGGCGCAGGCGGCCAAGGCGTCGCAGGTGCAGTCGCGCGTGAAGAAGCTCGACAAGATCGAGAAGGTCGAGCCGCCCAAGCGGCGCAAGACGCTGGACTTCGAGTTCCCGCCCTGCGCGCGCTCGGGCGAGGACGTCGTGAAGATCGAGCGGCCTGCACAAGCAGTACGGCGCGCGCGTCGTCTACGACGGGCTCGAACTTCACATCCGCCGCAAGGAGCGCTGGGCGTCATGGGCGTCAACGGCGCCGGCAAGTCGACGCTGCTCAAGCTCATCGCCGGCGAGACGACGCCCGACGCGGGCGGCGTCACCGTCGGCGCGAGCGTCAAGCTCGGCTACTTCGCGCAGCACGCGATGGAGATCCTCGACCCGGGCAAGACGGTCTATCGAGTCGCTGGAGGACGCCTTCCCGCTGGCCAGCGTCGGCTCGCTGCAGACGCTGGCCGGCTGCTTCGGCTTCTCGGGCGACGACGTCGACAAGATCTGCCGCATCCTCTCGGGCGGCGAGAAGGCGCGCCTCGTGCTCGCGCGCATCCTCTACGACGCGGCCGAACTTCCTGGTGCTCGACGAGCCGACCAACCACCTCGACATCGCGACCAAGGACATGATCGTCCGCTCGCTCGCCGACTACGACGGCACGATGCTGTTCGTGTCGCACGATCGCCAGTTCCTGGCGAAGCTGTCGAACCGCGTGCTCGAGCTCGGACCCGACGGGCCGACGCTGTACGGCGGCGGCTACCTCGAGTACGTCGCGCGCAGCGGCCACGAGGCGCCGGGGTTGCGGAGCTGACGTGACGTTGCCGGTTGTCGCGCCCGTGCTGCCGATGCTCGCCAAGCGGGTCGCCGCGCTGCCCGACGGTGACGGCTGGATCTTCGAGCCGAAGTGGGACGGGTTCCGGGCGCTGGTGTTCCGCGACGGCGACGAGATCACCATCCAGAGCCGCGACGAAAAACCTCTCAACCGTTACTTCCCTGAGCTCGTCGAAGCGCTGCGCGCCGAGCTGCCCGAGCGCTCGGTCCTCGACGGCGAGATCGTCCTCGTGCGCGGGTCGGGGCTGGACTTCGAGATGCTGCAGCAGCGCATTCACCCGGCGGCGTCGCGCGTGAAGCTGCTGGCGGCCCAGATCCCGGCCTCGGTCGTCTTCTTCGATCTGCTGTGCGACGGCGATCGCGACCTGCGCGCCGCGCCGTTTGGCGAGCGGCGCGCGCTGCTGGAGCAGCGCCTCGCCGGCGCGAAGCCGCCCATCCACCTGACCCCGGCCACGACCGATCGCGCGACCGCCGCCGATTGGTTCGAGCGGTTCGAGGGGGCCGGGCTTGACGGCGTGATGGCCAAGGCCGCGGCCGGAACCTACGAGCCGAACAAGCGCGTCATGTTCAAGGTCAAGCACGAGCGCGAATGCGACTGCGTGGTGGCCGGCTTCCGCTGGCACGCGCGCGGCGAGAAGACAGCCGTCGGGTCGCTGCTGCTCGGGCTCTACGACGACGACGGAAAGTTGCAGCACGTGGGTGTCGCCGCCAGCTTCACGGACAAAAAGCGCATCGAGCTGGCCGCGCTGCTCGCGCCGTACCGCGAAAACGCGCTCGTCGGTCACCCCTGGCAAGAGTGGGCCGCGGCCCAGGAGCCCGACGCCGAGGGGCAGCGCGTCCCCGGCGGCAAGAGCCGCTGGAGCCAGGGCAAGGACCTGTCGTGGGAGCCGCTGCGCGCCGAGCTCGTCGCCGAGGTCGCCTACGAGCACATGCAGGGGACGCGCTTCCGCCACACCGCCCACTTTCGTCGCTGGCGCGCCGACAAGAATCCGCGCGACTGCACCTACGAGCAGCTCGAGGTCGTCGCTCCCCACGAGCTCGCCGCGATCTTCGCGGCGGGCCGATGAGTGGCGACCCTCAGGGGGTCGTGTCGCAGACGAACATTCCGTTGAAGCTGACGCAGCTGAGGCCCAGGCTGTCGTCGCAGACCCGGCCTGCGCCGCCCGGGCCGGTGCCGCCGCAGCAGGGCTGACCGATTGCCGAGCCGCACGCGTTGCAGCTGTCGGCCGCGCCGCCGGTGCCGGCGACACAGGCGAAGCCGGCGAGACAGCTTCCGGCGCCGCCGCCGACCCCGGGGCGACCAGGGCCAGGGCAGCAGATTCGTCCGTCGCCGCCGCAGGCG
This sequence comes from uncultured Pseudomonadota bacterium, assembly GCA_963725905.1. Classification (GTDB taxonomy): domain Bacteria; phylum Myxococcota_A; class Polyangia; order Fen-1088; family Fen-1088; genus JADGRB01. The sequence goes on from CAVSAG010000002.1 coordinate 493,400, forward strand.
GCACAGGTGCGCGGGGTCCCGGTCGCGCAGTAGTTTCCGGTGCTGCAACTGTTGCCCGGCGTGCAGCAAGGATTGCCGGTGCCGCCGCAGGTCGCGCAGGTTCCGGTCGACGTCGCGCTGGACCCCTGGCAGGTGAGGCCCGCCCCGCACGCGTTGGCTGCGGTCCCGGTGCAGCAGATCTCGCCGTCGGCCGCGCCGCAGGCGAAGCACATCATCGCGCTTCCCGTCCCGCCGCTGGTCGCGCAGCGCGCTCCGGTCGCGCAGGCGTTGTTCGCGCAGCAGATGCTGCCGGGCGCGCCGCAAAGGACGCAGAACCCGCTCGGGTCGCAGGTCGCGCCATCGTTGCAGTTGCCTCCCGCACAGCAGGGCCCGCCCGGTCCTCCGCAGCCGCTCGATCCGCTGCCGGCCGCCCCGGTGGTGTTCCCGGTTCCGGTCGTGCCTGCGGCGCCGGTGGGGTTGCCGGTGGTGCCGGCGGCGCCGGTGGTGTTCCCAGCGCCGGTCGTGCCAGCCGCGCCGGTGGGATTGCCGGTGGTGCCTGCGGCGCCGGTGGTGTTCCCGGTTCCGGTCGTGCCTGCGGCGCCGGTGGGGTTGCCGGTGGTGCCGGCGGCACCGGTGGTGTTTCCAGCGCCGGTGGTGCCGGCGGTGCCGGTGACGTTCGCGGCGCCGCCCGCGCCGCCGGATCCACCGGCGTGCCCGCCCGCGCCCGCGCCTCCCGAGCCAGCGGCGTTACCGCCGGCACCGCCAGGACCGACGCCGCTACCGCCACCGCCGGTCGTCGTGCCTCCGCCGGCGCCACCCTTCTGGCCCGTCGCGCCCGCGAGACCGCTCGAAGCACCGCCGCCTCCCGAAGCGCCCGCCTTGGCCCCGCTGCTGCCGGCCGATCCGCTCAGCGCGTCCGGGCCTCCGTCCTTGGGCGAGGTTCCGGATGAGCCGCCGCAGTCGACGAAGGCGACGGCAGCGAGAAGGATGGCGCAGCGGATCAAGGTGCGGTTCATGGACTGTTCTCCGTGGTTCGGGATCGATCGAGCGAGAGAGTTCTCGCTGGACGATTTAGAGAGCTCCGCCGTCGCTCATCGCTGAAAAATCCCGGTGATAGCAGTCACGAAGAGGGCGATTTTTTCATCCGTTCGGCCTCGCCTCGGCACTAACCAGACTCATTGATGGAAGACCAGAATGGAGCTCCCACCGACGGCGTCGCGGCCGCCCCGTTTTCGGAGCTCATCAGTGCGTGGCTGGACGAAGGTGACCGACTCGACGAGAAGGCCGCGGCCACGGCAATGGTACCGGCGGCACCCGAGACGCCACTTCGGCGCCTCGCCTCGAGGCTGCATCCCGCGCTCGATCGTTATCGGCTGTTCGTGCTCGCGGGCGTGGGGCTGATTCCGTTTCTGCTGTTCACGCTGACCCATCACGCCTCGCCCGCGGCCACGGTCGCCATGGCCATCGCCGTGGTCGCGCCGTCTCCGCCGGCGACGGTGCCGTCCCTGCCCGCGGTGGCGCCGCCCATGCCCTCGGCCGCGCCGATCAATCCGCCGGTCGCTGCAGAGTCGCCGGTCGTCGGGGTCAAGGCCGCGGTGCGGCCGGCGCCGCACCGGCACCACCACACGCTCAAGCGCCACGTGGGCTGCGGGCCCGGACGATGTCCGCCCGCAGGCTCACCGTCGCCGGCGGCGCGTGCAGGGATCGCAGCGCCCGCTCGCCCGGGACCCCGACACGTCGGCAGCGGCCCCGGTCGCTAGCCGTCTGCTCCGCCGCCGCCCTTGCGCGCCTCGGCCCAGCGACGGCGCCACTCGCGCGTCGGATCGTCGTCGGGGTCGGGCGTCTCTTGCGGCGGTCGGGCTGCTTCGGGGACGTGGCGGAGGTTGACGCGGATGCGCGTCCAGGTCGACGAGCGGCCGCGCATCGAATCGATCAGCACGTCGTCGACGGCGAGCAGGCGCGGCGGCCTCGGGGTGCCTCGTCTTCCAGCGTTCGAGACCGGCCAGCGCGGCGGCCTTGTCGGGCGAGTTGGCGACGGTGATGAGCGGCATCTTCGAGACGCGCGTCTTCGGCGCACTGGCCTCCGCCGGCTTCTTCGGCGGCGCCACGCGCGCGCGACGGCGCCACGCGCGGCGCCTCGCCCTCCGTCTTGCGGAAGTGCGGCGGCCAGGGGGCGTCGCCGAGGCCGGCCGCCTCGTCGCGCGCCGCCAGCTCGAGCAGGCCGTCGAGGCTGCCCGGCGCGGCGTCCATCTCGGCGTGCGGATCGCCGCGCGCGGCGAAGCGCGCCGGCATCGTCGCGACGGTGAAGTCGGCGGGCTCGCAGTCGGGGACCTCGCTCCAGTCGAGCGGCGCCGAGACGCGCGCGTCGGGGAGCGGGCGGATCGAGTAGGCCGAGCAGGTCGTGCGGTCCTTGGCGTTCTGGTTGTAGTCGAGGAAGACGCCGTGCCGTTCTTCCTTCCACCACTTGGAGGTGGCGATCGTCGGCGCGCGCCGCTCGATCTCGCGCGACAGCGCCAGCGCCGCGCGGCGGACGTCGTCGAAGCTCCAGCGCGGATGAATGCGCGCGTTGACGTGCATCCCGCGCGAGCCGCTGGTCTTCGGCCAGCCGCGCAGACCCAGCTCCTCGAGCAGCGCCTTCACCTCCAGCGCCACGCGGCGCACGTCGTCCCAGGCGACGCCCGGGCCGGGATCGAGATCGACGCGCAGCTCGTCGGGGTGGTCGAGATCGCCGGCGCGCACGGCGTGCGGGTGCAGCTCGAGGCAGCCGAGGTTGACGACGAAGGCCAGCCCGGCCGCGTCGTCGACCACCACCTCCTCGGCGGTCCGCCCCGAGGGAAACGACAGCGTCACCGTGCGCAGCCAGTCGGGGCGCTTGTCGGGCGCGCGCTTCTGGTAGAAGGCCTCGCCCTCGGCGCCGTCGACGAAGCGCTTGAGGACGATCGGGCGATCGCGGATCCCGCCCAGCGCGCCGTCGGCGACCGAGAGGTAGTAGCGGACGACGTCCAGCTTGCTGAGCTTCGCCTCGCGCGAGAAGTAGGGCTTGCCCGGGTTGCTGACCCGCACCTCGCGCCCGGCGACGGTCAGCGTCTCGGCGCCGTCGTTTTTGCTGCTCCTTCTTCTCCCTGGGCCACGCACCAAGGCTACAACGGGCGTTGGCGCGCGCTTGCGGCCGGCGCGACGGCAGGGTGCCGAGCAGCGCCGCGCGGCCAGCGCGATGACGCCAGGCCGTACTCGCGCGCGGTCACCAGCAGACCCGCCGCCGTGGACGACGCCGAACCCGGCGAGCACCGCCGGCGCGCCCATCGCCAGGTAGGCGACGACGTAGAGGACCGACAGCACGCCGGCGCGCTGGTGCGGCGCGGCCAGCGGAATGACGCTGCGGATGGCGCCCTGAAACGTCGCCGCCGAAGCCGACGCCGGCGACGGCGGTCCCGACGAAGAGGATCCCGACCGAGCGCGTGCGCGATCGCCAGCAGCGTCACCGCCACGCCGACGCATCAGCGCGGCGGTTCCGAACAGCGTCAGGAAGCGCGCCGACCGCTGGCGGGTCGAGCAAGACCGCGAGCGCGCCGCTGCCGGCCATGGCGAACAGGACCAGGCCGCCCAGCGCGGGCGAGCTCGAGCCGAGCGAGGCGCCGCACCAGCGTCGGCCCGAGCGACGCCGTAGAACCCGACCAGCGACCAGGCGGCGACGAGCGCCGGCACCGCCAGCAGCATCGGCACGCGGGCGTGCGCGGGCAGGTGAAACTGCGGGCGCAGCGAGGCCAGGGCGCCGGGACGCGGCGTCACCGACTCGGGCATCGCGACGACGCCGACCGCCTGGGCGAGGAAGATCGCGCCGAGCAGCGACATAGACCAGCACGGTCGGCGCCGGGAGGAACACCACCATCAGGCCGGAGGCGAGCGCGCCGGTCGCGGTGCCGAGCATCGGGCCCGACGGCGTTGGCGATCGGTCCCCTTGGCGCGATCGAGATCGAGCATGCCGGCGCCCGACGGCGCCGGCGGCGGCGCCGGTCGAGAGGCCCTGGACCACGCGGCGCCAGGACCAGCGCCCCGACGCCGTGGGCGGTGGCGAAGATCGCCATCGTCACCGCCTGCAGCAGCGTGGCCGCGAGGAGGACGGGGCGTCGGCCGACGTAGTCGGAGAGGCTGCCGACCACCAGCAGCGCGGCCAGCACCGCCAGCGCGTAGATCGCCGAAGACCACGGTGATCGTGATCGGCGAGAAGCCCCAGGCGGCCTGGTAGAGCGCGTAGAGCGGCGTCGGCGCGCTCGAGCCGGCCAGGAAGAACAGGATGATCGACGCCTGGAGGTAGAAGGCCGCGCTGCTTCGAGAGCTGGGGGAGGGCCAGGCCGCGCGGGAATGGCGGGGCGACCGAGCGTGGCGGGGGCGCGGGCGGTGGCTGGGGTCGACATGCGGGATCTCCTTCTGAGTGCCGGTGATACAGACCGGTCTGTCTAGTTGCCTTGACGATAAACAGACCGGTCGGTATAGTCAAGGCCATGTCGACGCAGCCGAAGTTGCAGGGCTCGGCGCACGACCGGCTGCTGGCCGCCGCCAACGAGCTCTTCTATGCCGAGGGGGTCCACACGGTCGGGATCGAGCGGGTGATCGAGCGGGCCGGCGTCGCCAAGGCCTCGCTCTACAGCACCTTCGGCAGCAAGGACGAGCTGGTCCGCGCCTATCTGCAGGGGCGCGCCGAGACGCGGCGGCGGCGCATCGCCGAGCGGCTGGCGCTCTACGAGGATCCGCGCGAGCGCATCCTGTCGCGTCTTCGATCTCCTGGGCGAGCTGGCCGCTTCACCCACCTTCCGCGGCTGCGCCTTCCTCAACGCCACCGCCGAGGGGCCGCGCGGGGAGACGCAAGGTGACGCGCATCTGCGCCGACCAGCGCGCCTGGACGCGGGGGCTCTTCACCGAGCTGGCGCGCGACGCGGGCGCCGGCGATCCCGGAGCGCCTCGCCGAGCAGCTGGTGGTCCTCTACGACGGCACGACGGTGGGCGGCTCGATGGACGGCGGCCCCGCCGCCAGCCGGACGGCGCGCGCGATGGCGGAGGTCCTGCTCGACGCCGCAGACGCCGGCCGGCCGGCGCGGCAAGCGCCGCGCGGCCTCCAAGAAGCGACGTGACGTCCCCGGCCTGGCGGCGCCCGGACGAAAGGCGCCAGCGCGGCCCGCGGTTCGCGTTAAAACCTCCGCATGGCCGACAGCAAGCAGGACGTGCTCGACATGCTGCGCGAGCTCGCCGAGCTGACGATGCTCGAGGAGGGGGACCCCCAGTCGTTCCGGGTGCGCGCCTACGAGAGCGCGGCGCAGGCGATCTCGGCGCAGGCGACCGATCTCGGACGGCTGACGGCGCGCGAGCTGCAGCAGATCGAGGGGATCGGCAAGAGCACCGCCGAGAAGATCCGCGAGCTGCTTGGAAAAAGGGAAGGTCGAGAAGCTGGAGGGCCTCCGCGCAGAAGCACCCGCGCAGCGTGGTGGAGCTGCTCCGGATCCAGGGGCTCGGCCCCAAGGCGCTCAAGCGGCTGCGCGCCGAGCTGGGCGTGCAGTCGATCGACGATCTGCGGCGCGTGCTCGCCGAGCACAAGCTGCGCGCGCTCTCGGGGTTCGGCCAGAAGTCCGAGGAGAAGCTGGCGCAGGCCCTGGCGCGGCTCGAGGCGCAGGGGCCGATGGAGCGGACGCCGATCTCCGTGGCGCTGCCGCTGGCCGAGCGGATCGTGGCGCACATGCTGGAGCTCCCCGGCGTCACGCACGCCTCGACCTGCGGGTCGCTGCGCCGGTTCTCCGAGACGATCGGCGACGTCGACATCGTGGTCGCGGCGGCCGCCGCCGAGCCGGTGATGGAGGCGCTCGTGCTCCATGAGCCTGGTCGACCGCGTGCTCGGGCGCGGCGAATCGAAGACCAGCGTCGTCACCCGGCGCGGCACGCAGATCGATCTGCGCGTGGTGGCCCAGCACCAGCTCGGCGCGGCGCTGCTCTACTTCACCGGCTCGAAGGGGCACAACATCAAGCTGCGGCAGCGGGCGCTGGCGCGCGGGCTGACGCTCAACGAGTACGCGCTGTCGGAGATCGAGGGCGGCCGCGTCGTCGCCAGCGAGACCGAGGAGCAGATCTACAAGGCGCTCGATCTCCCCTTCATCCCGCCGGTGCTGCGCGAGGACGCCGGCGAGATCGAGGCGGCCGAGAAGGGCGCGCTGCCGGCGCCGGATGCCGCCGGTGATCGGCGACTTCCACGTCCACACCACCGTCTCGGGCGACGGCCGCTCGCCGCTCGAGGAGGTGGTCGCGGCGGCCAAGGCGCGCGGCTACCGGGTCCTGGCCATCACCGACCACGCCGAGGGGACGCTGTCGGGCGTCAGCCGCGCGAGAAGTTGCTCGAGCAGCGCGAGCGCTTTCGCGCGCTGCAGGCCGAGCTGGGCGATTCGCTGCGCCTGCTCCACGGCGTCGAGCTGAACATCGGCCGCGACGGCGAGCTCGACTACGACCTCGAGTTCCGCCGCGGGTTCGACTGGTGCCTCGCCTCGGTGCACGACCACTTCGAGCTCGATCGCGCCGCGCAGACCAAGCGGGTCGTCACGGCGATGCGCGATCCGGCGGTGCGGATGATCGGCCACCTCTCGGCGCGCATGATCGGCGGCCGGCCGCCGATCGACCTCGACATCGACGCCATCGCGACCGCCGCCGAGGAGACCGGCACCGCGCTCGAGGTGAACGGCGCGCTGCCGCGGCTCGATCTCTCGGTCGAGGCGCTGCGCCACGCGCGCGCGCGCGACGTGACCTTCCTGCTCACCAGCGACGCCCACCGCGCCGAGGAGCTGGAGCGCGCCCGCTTCGCCGCGCTCAACGCCGAGCGCGCCTGGGTCGACCCGGCGACGGTCGCCAACACCTGGGCGCCCGAGCGGCTCCTCAAGTGGATCGCCGACGGCGGCCCGACGCGGTTAGCGGCGCACGCCGGACGCCTCTTCGATCATCCGGGCTTACAACCGGCCGCGTTGCAGCTGGTAGCGTCGGCGTGGGTCGCGCACGCGGCCGGCGTTCCATGCAGCCGCTGTCCAGATGCACCGCGCAGGTGGCCGCAGGAGAGCGAACCGCTAGACGGCGCCGTCGGGCCCGCCGCAGCACTCGTCGGAGGTGAAGTCGTATCGCAGCCCTGGTACGCACACTCGCTCGCGGCGTAGTTGAAGCCTTCGCAGGCCTCGGCTGTTCCCTGCCACTCGCTGTTCCACTGGCAGCAGCTCCTTGTACAGTCGGTCGACGTGGAATGGAACGAGCAGGTGCGGGCGTGCCGGTGCAGGTTCCGGTGCACCGCTGCCGCCGCCGGTTCCACCTCCGCGGCCGCCCGATCCCTGGTGGCGCAGGTCATGGCTGCGCAATCGAGGTCCCGTTCGCGTAGCACGCGCCCAGATTTCCGGCGCTGCAGAGGAGACGGTCGAACAGTCGGCGCCCGGGCGCCAAGAACTGCATGGACGCTGAAGCGCGGCGAGCGACGCGGAGGACGCTGCGGCAGCTCGGGAGCGACGAGCCTGCCCGTTCGCCAGTGGCGATCTTGCCGCCCGGTGCGGTCGTGCCTCCGGTGCCGGGCGTGCCGCTCGTCGCCGAGGTGCCACCCGTGCTGGTCACCGTCGGTGACACACTTGCCAGCCGAGCGCAGCGCTCGCGCCCGCGCACTGGATGCGCCGGGCCGCAGTGGAACCGGTTTCCGCTCAGCGACACGCAGGTGCCGCCACAGTGGCGAGGCCGTTCGTGAACATCGCAGGGGCCCCGCCCGAACCGCCGGGCACGTCGAGCGACGGCGCGCCGGCGAGCAGCAGGCAGGAGCGCGGGCCGACGCTCTCGAGCGTCCCGGTCGCGGGGAGATCCGTCGCGCCATCTCGGCGATCGGCGCGTGCAGGAGGACGCGCGCGCGGACGGGGTAGGGGCCCAGCGACACCGAGCGCGCCACGTAGGCGGCGAGGCCGCCCTCGGGCGGGCTGCGCGGAAAGAAGCGCGCGCCGGTCGTGACCTTCGCCTCGATGCGGTCGACCCGGAAGGTCCGCCAGTCGGCGCGGGTCAGATCCCAGGCGACCAGGTACCAGCGCCACCCGGTGTGGACCAGGCCGGCGGGCTCGACCTGGCGGCTGGTGCGCGCGCCGTCGTTGCCGCGGTAGCCGAACGCCAGCCGGGCGTGCTCGCCGGAGGCGGAGGCGATGGCGGCCGAGCGTGCCGCGCGTCGACGGTGGGGCCGCCGCGGGCGAGGCGGGACGATCGGCGGCGTGCAGCGCCGCGAGCCGACGGCGCAGGCGCGCCGGCAGCACCTGTTCCAGCTTGGTGAGCGCGCGCAGGGCGACCTCTTCCATCCCGGTGACGCTGCCGGCGGCGGCGGTCCGCAGCGCACGGCGGAACACGAGAGCGACCGCGCCTCGTCTCGTCGGTTCGAGCAGCAGCGGCGGCGCCGCTGCCGTCGCGGCGCCGAGGCGTAGCCGGGCCCGCCACGCCCGAGCAATCGGGCAGGCACCGGGTAGCCGAGGCCGCAGCGTTCCGGACGCCGCCGGAGCGTGCGCTGACCTCAGCCGCCGGCGCAGAGTCTCGCGGCGCGAGTCCGGACGCGGCGCGGGACTCCAGGAGGCGTGCAGCAAGGCCCGTGACCACGGCGGGGCGAAGAACGTTCTCGCAACCTTCGCACGACTCCCAGGTCGAGCTCGTCCTCGAGGACGCGGGACTGTTTCGATCCGTCGGAATCGGCGCGACGCCGGCGAACACTGGGACGCCGGCATGCGGGAACATCGCACGCGAGCACGGCAGCGAGCTGCAGATCGCGAGCGCGCCCGCAGCAGAACGCGCTACGCCGGAAGCTGCCACTGCGGCGCCGTCCAGTTTCGGGTCACCGCCGACCTCGCCGCCGGGGCGGGGCGCTGCAACTGCTCGATCTGCACGAAGGTCGCGCAGACGGGCGGGATCGTGAAGCCGGAGGCGTTCCAGCTCGTCTCCAGCGAGGAGCCCTGTCGTCCTACGAGTGGGGCGGCCGGACGTCGAAGCGGTTCTTCTGCAAGCCGTGCGGCATCCACTGCTTCGGGCGCGGCAGCCTGGCGGAGCTCGGCGGCGCCTACGTCTCGGTCAACTACAACTGCCTCGACGGCGTCGAGCTCGGAGCTCACGTCATCTACTGGGACGGCCGCCACAACAACTGGCAGCCGCCCCCGGCGTCACTCTGAGCCTCTGGGGACCGCTTGGCGTGCCGCGCTCGCGTTTCTGTTTCTTTCTCGGCGGCTCTTCTTCCTCGGCGGCGCCTTGGGATGGCTGACCAGGAACTCGCCGACCCGCGCCAGCAGCGCGGGCGTCGCCACCTGGTGCCCGCCGCCGCGGACGGTCCAGAGCTCGACGGTGCCGAGCGGACAGTCGGCGTAGCTCTCGATCGTCGTCTCGGCGCCGGGGAGCCGCGGATCGAGATCGACCGCGGTCGTCACCTTGGCGTGCGCCTCGGTCGGACAGCCGAGGCGCTCGGCCCAGTCGTGGAAGGTCTCGGGCGCCGAGGGGTGCGGATCGGCGGCGCGGTTGTCGAGCACGTGCCCGCCGTCGTAGCGGACGATCGGATCGGCGTCGCCGTGGATCTCCAGCACGGCGATCGTCGAGACCGGCGCGCAGGCCTCCTCGGGCGCGCGCCCGGCGCCGCCGATGCTGACGATCGCCGCCAGCCGATCGTCCATGTAGCAGGCGAGCCGGTGGGCCATGAACCCGCCGTTCGAGAACCCGACGACGTAGACGCGCGCCGGATCGATCTCCGGGCGCTGCGTCCAGTGGTAGATCAGCGCCTCCAGCCGGGCGACGTCGTTGACCGCCTTGCCGTCGAAGTTGCAGCAGGCCGCCGCCGGCGTTCCAGAACCGCCGCCCCTCGCGGTCGAGGTTGCCGTCGGGGGCGACCAGCACCATCCGGCGGCGCTCGGCCAGCGCGCGGAGCTCGGGGTTGGCCAGCGCCTCGGCGCCCGAGCCGCCGAGGCCGTGCAGGTAGAGCAGCAGCGGGCAGCCGCTCGCCCGGGGCGCGGTCGGCCACCGGCAGCACGTGAACCTCGGGATCGGCGGCCGCCGCCTGCGCGCAGACGGCCAGCGACGACCAGGAGGACGATGCCAGCGGCGGGTCATCGAGCGGGTCATGCGTGGTCGGCTGGAGCATCGCACCGTTTTCGCGATAGCCTTCCGAAATGAGCGTGGCGCGCCTTCACCTCGTCGACGGGACCTACGAGCTCTATCGCGCGCACTTCGCGCCGCGCCCCGACCACCTCGATCCGTCGGGGGCCGATCGCAAGGCGACGGTGGGGCTGGTCGCCTCGCTGCTCTCGCTGCTCTCCGAGGCGGACGAGGCGGTCACCCACCTGGCGGTGGCGTTCGACAACCCGATCCGCTCGTTCCGCAACGATCTGTTCCCCGACTACAAGAGCGACGAGGGGGTCCCGCCCGAGCTGCGCGCGCAGTTCGATCCCGTCGAGGAGGCGGTGCGCGCGCTGGGCGTGACCGTCTGGTCGATGCACGAGCACGAGGCCGACGACGCGCTCGCCAGCGGCGCGCGCCGCTTCGCCGACGAGGTCGGCCAGGTGCGCATCATGACGCCCGACAAGGATCTCGCGCAGTGCCTGCGCGGCGATCGCGTGGTGCAGGTCGATCGCCGGCAGCGGAAGGTGACCGACGAGGCGACCTTCCGCGCCGCGCGCGGCTACGGCCCCGCCAGCGTGCCCGACTTCCTGGCGCTGACCGGCGACACCGCCGACGGGATCCCGGGGCTGCCCGGGTTCGGCGAGAAGAGCGCCGTCGCTGCTGATCGGCGCCTACGGGCACATCGAGGCGATCCCCGACGATCCGTCGCGCTGGACGGTCAAGCCGCGCGGCGCGCTGCAGCTGGCGGCGACGCTGGCCGCGCGGCGCGAGGAGGCGCTCTTCTATCGGACGCTGGCGACGCTGGTCGACACGGTGCCGCTCGCCGAGTCGCTCGACGATCTCCGCTTCCGCGGCGTCCCGCGCGCCCGCTTCGAGGCCTGGTGCGACGCCGTCGGCGCGAACACGCTCCGCACGGCGCCCAGACGCTGGGCCGACTGAGGTCGAGCGGCCGCGACGGCGGTGCCGCTGAACGTCCGGCTAGTTTCCGACCGGGGCGGTCGAGGGGACGCGGCTCGGCATCAGCGACGCGACGCCGTCGCCGAGCGTGACGTCGTTGCCCGAGCCGGAGAAATCGATCGAGCTGCCGCCGTTGATGGCGTCGTCGAAGGTCCAGTAGGCGACCAGCCCCGTCTGGGCGCCGGCCGGCGTGTGGGCCATGTCGGCGGCGACCTGCGGCGGCGGTGCGGGTCAGCGACCAGACGCGCACCTCGTCCATCTGCCCCTTGAACAGGTTGCTCGAGCCGTCGGGTCCCCAGCCAGACCGAGGTCGGCGTGCGATCGTCGGCGGGGACTGTCTCGGAGTCGACCAGCGCGCCGTCGACGTAGAGCAGGTGCGTGGTGCCGTCGTAGCTGTAGGCGACGTGGTGCCAGGTGCCGGCCGCCGGCGTGGTCGGCGCCTGCACCAGCACGCGGTCGGCGTAGACCCGCCAGGCGGCCAGCGCGCCGTCGTGAATGCCGACCTGCACGCCGCTCGAGAAGTCGGTGCGCAGGACCAGAAAGTCCTGGGTGCCGTCGGCGCCGCGTAGTTGATCCACATCTCCAGCGTCTGCGGCCCGACGCGATCGGGGAACCCGGCGTCGCCCGCCGTCGCGTAGTCCTTGTCGCCGTCGAAGCTGAGCGCGTATCCGGCGGCGCTGCCGTCGAGGATCGGCGGGATGTCGAAGGTCAGGCCGTCGCGCGCCGGCGCGCCGTCCGTCGGCGCCCGGCGACTTCTGCTGCGCGCCGCAGGCGGCCAGCAGCGCGCCGGCAGCAGCGCCAGCGCCAGACGATCGACAGAGCTCGCCCCGACGACACGGCGCGCGATCGTACGGGAGCGACGCGGCGGCGAACAAGGCGCCGCCGGCGCTACGAGCGCCGGCCGCGCCAGCACCCGCTCGGCGGCCGAGCGGAAGCGACCGTGCGGGTACTCCTGCAGGTAGCGCTCGGCGAACGTGGCGCCGCCGGGCTGTGGCGCGCGTCGGCCGCCTCGATCGAGAGCGCGACCGCCTCCTCGGCGAGCGCGCCGCGCGGATGGGTCCGCAGGTAGGCGGCCAGCAGCCGCGCCGGCGCGCGCCGGATCGCGATCCTGGCGCAGCGCCTGGATGGCGGAGACGACCAGCGACGGATCCTCGGACTTCAGGGTCACCCGCGCGTGATGAACGCCGCGCGGACGGCCGGTCGGCGGATCTCGGGCTCCGCGGGCCGGCTCGGCTCGGCGATCGGCGCGGGCAGCGCGCGCGCGACATGGTGGACGGCGCCGGAGCCGGCGCGAGCGCCACCGGCGCCGGCGGCGCTGGCCGCGCACTTCCAGCGGACGCCGAAGACGGCGGCCGTCGCCGCGCCCGCCATCGAGCAGCACGCCGGCGGCCATCGCCAGGCGCATCGCCGAACCGCACGCTCCGCCGCCGCTCGTGGTGGCGGTCGTAGACGGCGCTCAGCGAGCGGCGCTTGCGCGACGTCGGAGATGCACGACCGGCTCGCACGCCTCGATGAGGCTCGACGAGCTCCGCTCTCGGCCTCCGTGGACGACCCCTTCCTCTGAATCAAGCGATCCACCCTTCACCGCCTCCACCGACCTTCGCGACCTTCGCCGCTCTTGCACCGGCTTCTCCGCTGGTCTCTCGATTTGCCGGCTTGGTCGTGGCTCGTCGGCTTGGCCGCGGACTCGAGCAGCGCCGTCATCTTCTTGCGCGCGCGATGGATGCGCGCCCGGACCGTGTTGGTGGGGACCGACTGCATCTCGCTGATCTCTTCGGCCGTGTAGCCTTCGATCTCGAACAGCACGAAGGCGGCGCGCAACGGATCGCTCAGCTTCGACAGCAGGCGTTCGAGGTTCCGCTGACGCTCGCGCGTCTCCAGCATCATGACCGGCGTCGGTCTGCGCCGAGGGCACCTCGGACGAAAGCGCGATGCTGCGCCGGAAGATGTACTTGATCCAGACCAGCCGCCGGTAGTCGCGCACCTGGTGCGCGGTGATGCGATAGAGCCAGCCGGCCAGGTTCCGGCCGTCGAAGTCGTGCAGCCGCCGGTAGACGACCACGAAGACCTCCTGAATGAGGTCGTCCTGATCGGCCGCCGGTCCGCCGAGCGCGCGGATCCAGCGCGCCACCTCGGCGTAGTAGGCGTCGTAGATCGCCTGGAAGCTGTGGACGTCGACGCCGGACGAGTCCGCGGACGTCGACGTCGTCCCACGCCACGACCTGCCGGCCACGGGTGACCGGCCGCGGTCGGTTGAACGTCATGACCAGTGCGGTCGAAGAACGTCATGACCAGGTGCCGAGTCGAGGAGTTCCAACCATCTCTTCACACGGGCGGCGGGCCCGGAGTCATGGGTCAAAGGTCGCCGGTCGGCGTGACGCGCGCCAGGCTCACCGCCGCGTCGTCGACGTAGATGACCGATTCGGCGGGCGAGAGCCCGTAGGTCTTGCTGCAGACCGTCCAGTAGACGGTGCTGTTCGAGCCGAACGGGCGGTGGAGATCGTAGTTGAGCTGGCCGTCGAGCCAGATGGCGACCTCGCCCGCTGTCGTCGTTGACGTTGCGGTAGAAGGTCTCGATCTGGAACCACTGACCGATCGGGACCAGGATGGCCGGATCGGGCGTCGGCGAGCGCAGGTAGGCGGCGCGGTGGTCGTAGACGCTCAGGATCAGATCGCCGTCGGGGAGGCTGCGCAGGTCGATGTCGAGCAGCTGGCCGACGACGCCGGAGTCGTCGGTGGTCGGGACCTGGAACTGGATGATCGACCAGTCGGCGGTCGTCTGGTAGGCGCGCGGCAGATAGAACCAGGCGCTGTAGTAGGCCTCGACGGGGTAGTCGTCCTCGCGCCACAGATGCGCGTCCTCGTACGTCGAGACGGCGCCGTTGGTCAGCTTCACCGAATAGCGCCCGCTGTGCGCGAAGTCGGTCGAGATCGCCAGCGAGGTGTCGGGCGAGTCGGGCGTGTCGGCCGCGGTTCCCCCCTTCCCCCCTTGCGTCCATTCGCTGAGATCGCCGGTCTCGTGGCGCGCCGACCAGAGGATGCTGCTCCCCAGGTTGAGCCGCGAGTTGCAGGCCGGCAGCGCCGAGGGCGACGGCCAGCAGGGCGAGCGCGCACGCGACGCACGCCGCGAGTCTGGCCGATCGCCCGGCGCGCGGCCATCACGGCTGCACCGCCAGTCCGAGCGTGGCGCCGAACCAGAACACGGGCGTGTGGCCGACCGTTCCCTGCGGCGTGAGCGTGACGTCGTAGGGGCGCGGGAAGACCTCGGCGTGAAGGCCGACGATCTCCAGCAGCCGGTCACGCGCCCGCCCGTGGTGCAACGACCAGCCCGGCGCGCGCGCCGAGATCGAGGCGGGTTCCCGCCTGCGGATCGGCGGTGTTCTTGCCGGTGTCGCGGAAGAGCCGCGCCGCCGAGGCCGACGTCGGCGACGAGATCGACGGTGCTGCGCGAGCAGCAAGCGGCAGGCGCAGCCCGAGGTCGAACGGGAGGCGGAGCTCCGTCGCGCGCACGCTCCCGAAATCGATCGTTCCGCCAGCGACCCCGACCGCGCCGACTGGACCCATCCGCCCGGGACCGGGCGCCGCCCGCAGCTCGCCGCCGAGCGCGACGGCCCAGGGCGCGTCCGGCGCGGGGCGCCAGATCGGTCGAGAAAGCAGATCTCGATCCGGAGGCGGCGCTGGGCGACGGCGGCGGTGGCGGAGGCGGGGGCGAGGTCGGCTCGGGCGGCGGCGGCGGTGGAGGCGGTGGCGGCTCGGGCGGAGGGACCGGCAGCGCGTCGAGCAGTACGTCGGGCGGCATCAGGGTCAGGACGATGAAGACGGCGGCGAAGCGGGCGCGGTGATCGCAGTCGTGCGCCGACGTCGCGGTAGACGCGCAGTCGGTCGATCCCCGCGCGGCGTTGACCGCGACGCGGTAGGTGTCGCCGAGATCGGAGACCTCGATCCGGGTCGCTCGCGCGAGCCGGTCGCGATCCTTGGCCGGGACGATCGACGCGACCGCCGACCAGATCGCCTCGCGCGCTCGGGCAGCTGCCGTTGACGGTGATCGTCGCGTGCGGCTCCGACGGCGCGGGCGCGGGCGTGGTGGGCGGCTCGGGCGGCGCCGCCCGGGCCGGCGCGGCCGGCGGCCAGCAACGGCGCGAGCAGGCCCAGCGCGAGCGCGCGGCAGCGGCGGCGGCAACTCACGGCGCGTCCTCCGGGCGGTAGAAGACGAAGAGGCCGGGGGCGGCGGCGACCAGGCGGCAATCGGGCCGCGCGCGCAGCGGCACAGCGTCCGTCTCGTCGGCCACGATCAGCGCGGGATGCGGGCCCGGCGCCGTGCGGAGCTGGTCACCGAACATGAACAACCAGTCGTCCGTCACCGTGACACCCAGGCGCTGCTTGTAGAGCGCGAGCACGAACGCCGCCGCCTCGGGCCACTTGTCGTGCGAGGCGATCTCGAGCCGCGGGTGATCGAGCCGCGCGTCGCGCACGAAGCCGGTCACGGCGGCGGCCGCCGCTTCGATGGGAGGTTCGCGTTCGCGGACCATCGGCGTGTCGCTGCCGAAGCGGACGGCCATCAAGAGGAGCGGGACGCCGACCGCCAGCACGACCAGCGACGCGCGCCGCGGCGGGCCGGCGGGGCGCAGGAAGAGGGTCGCGATCGCCGCGCAGGCCAGGAATCCGAGCACCGAGATCCAGGCCACCAGGTAGTCCTCGATCTCGCCGCGAATCGCCCGGACCGAGAAGGCGGCGACCACGATCGTCCCCAGCGCCATCGCCGAAAGGAGCGCGGCCACCTGGTCGCGCCGCCGCAACGCGACCCCCAGCGCCGCGCCGAGGCCCGTCAGCTCACCCGCCGCGAGCCCGAGCCGCAGCCCCGGGCCGGCGACGGTCGCTGACCGGCCGAGGGCGCGCGCCACCGCGAGCGGGAAGATCGCCAGTTGTCCGGCGACGGTGTCGACTGCGACTCGCCACGAATGCTCCGACCGGTGCGTGGCCAGGAAGAAGGTGCGCAGCTGGCCCAGGTTGCCCGGATGTCGGGTCAGGTCTTCGTAGAGCGGCAACACCCAGAGCAGCGCGGACACCCCGACGGCGAGCGCGACGGCGCGCCCGATGTGTCGCCGGTCGACCTGCCGGTCGACCTGGCGCGCTTGGCCAACGAGATAGAGCTCGCGCAAACAGAACAGCGCGCCGGTGGCGCAGAGGTAGACCACGACGGGGGCGAAGCCCAGGTGCGTCTGGACGATCGCCGAGGCGACGAACGCCACCGCCGGCAGCGCGCCGACCGCGCCGCTGCCCAGCCGCGCGGCGAGGAAGAAGAGCAGCGCCAGCGGCAGGATCGGCGTCATCGGGTTCCATTCGCCGGAGAGCGGGAACGGCGCGCCGACAGTTTCGTACAGCGCCAGCAACACGCCGACGCCGAAGGCGAACAGATCGCCGCGCAGGCGGCGGGCGGTCAGCACCAGCGCTGTCGCCGCGGCCAGGTTCGCGCCGAACACGAACAGGTTCAACCCCGGTCCGCGCAGATGGCAGAGCCGGTAGATCGGCGCGGCCAGATAGAAGAAGACCGGGCCGGGGTGGCTCCAGACGAAGCGCGAGTAGGGGCCGAGCAGCTGGCGGCCGTGGACGGCGTGGAGGGTCCGGATCTCCAGCACGGCCGCATCCCCGGTGAAGAGCAGGTCGGGGACGCCGTGGCGCAGGAAATCGAGCGCGCCCGGGAGAAACGGGGTGATCGCGACGGCGAGCAGCAGGAGAGACGATCGGCGGGACGTCAGGGCGCCGCCGGGCGCCAGCGCTCTGCCGATCATCCGCCAGGTCGACCGGGTCGTCGGCTGGCTCACGGGGCGAGCACCCGCCTCGCCTCGGCCGTCGCGTCCGCTTCGGCCCGCGCGATCAGCGTGTAGCGGAGCCGCAGGCTGGCGCGCCCACCGACCGAGAGGTCGGCGAGGGGCGAGAGCAGCTCCAGCTCGACGTAGGGGAGCGCCGCGTCGGAGCTGGTGTAGATCTGGGCGTGTGCGCCGTCGGGCCACTGGGCTGCCGGGTCATGCGCGTCGGCGATGGTTTCGATCAGCAGATCCGGACCGTCGCCGACCCAGAGCAGCGCGTCGCCGTCGCTGGCGATCATCGTCTTGGCGGCGGGATCGCGGGCGAGCGACAGGAGCCGCCCCTCGACCGTCAGCGCCTTGGGGCGGTCGGGGAGCAACTGGGCGAAGCCGCCCTCGAAGGACGACTTTGCGGGGAGGCGCATGAACAACCGCTCGGGCGCCTCCAGCTGGGTGATGGTCCAGACGGCGGCGCGGACCGGTGCGCCGGCGACCTTCTCGTAGGCGGTCTCGACGGTCAGGACCGGGGCGGCGCGATCGAGCGCGATGGTCCGCCGCACGCGGAGCCCGTACGCGGGGTCGACCGCCGAGAGCAGCTCGACGGTGTCGCCCTGCACGCGGGCGGTGAAGGGCGCGGCGTCGAACGTCCTGGGCGGCGGCCACCCCTGGCCGGCGATCGCCTCCCAGCGGGACTGCGGCGCCGGCCAGGCCTTGTCGCCGCCGAAGTTGATCCAGCCGTTGTCATCGGCGCCGAGGGTCGGGGCCGATCCCGGGATGGCTCCAGAGCGGCCCGCGCGCGCGGCCGCCGTCGACGCGCGCGATCTGCATGATGCGGCCGATGGCGGGGACGACGGTCACCTCCGCGGCGCCGTTGCGCAGCACCAGCGCTTCCCAGCCGGCGAACGTGGCGCGGGTGACGGTGACGCCGCCCGACGCCGTGGCGGGCGCGCGCGTCCGCGGCGCCGCGCAGGCCGCGACAACGGCGAGGAGGACGAGGAGGACGAGGCTGGCCAGGGCGAACGTGGAGACGGTCATCCGACAACCGCGGGGAAGAGACATCATCGTCGCCGTCGCGCGCGGATCGCAAGCACGGCCGCAAAGGGGGGGCGCGTCGCCGACAGCCCGTCGCGCATCTCTTCGATCTCGAGGCCCACGGCGCCGCAGGCCGCCCGGTGCGCCTCCGGCAGGTGCAGGTGGTGCTCGACGGTGAACGCGCGTCCGCCGACGGTGAAGGAACGCGCGTGCCCCGCGAGCCGCGCGGAGGGGTGAAAGTCCGAGTAGAGCAGGGCACCGCCCGGGCGGAGCACGCGGGCCATCTCGGCGACGGCGGCCGCCGAGATCGGCGACGTGGCCGATCGCCAGGCCCGAGGTGACGACGTCGAAGCGCGCGTCGGCGACGGGCAGCGCCCGCAGAATCCGCGCGCGCGAGCGGCGCCAGGCCCCGCGCCTGCCGCAGCATCTCGGGCGACGAGATCGATCCCCATGATCCGCGCGGCGCCGTGCGCGCGCAGGATCTGGAGGTAGCGTCCGGTTCCGCAGGCGAGGTCCAGCGCCGTTTTTCCGGCGACGTCGGGCAAGAGGGCGAGCATGGTCGCCTGCTCGAGCTGCATGAACGGGTTGTGCGCCTCGGGGCGGTAGCCGTCGGCGAGCCGGGCGTAGGCTTCGCGCACGCCCAACTCTTCGGGGGGTGCGGGCCACAGGCGGCGGAGGACGCGGCGGAGGAGAGGGGACATCGCGACCGGCCGCCGACTTTACCTCGCCGCGACCGGGGCGGTACCGTGCCGCCGTGCCGACCGTTCGTCTCGACCGGGCCGCCTGGCCGTTCGGAGTCGCGCTGCTCGTCGCCGGGGTCACGCGCCTCGTCTACCCGTTCGACGGCCTCTTCGGTCAGGACGCCTTCGCCTACTTCCGGTTCGCGCGCGCCATCTGGCCGCACCTCCTGCACGGCGCGCCGTTGCCCGATCTCTTCTGGCCGCGCGGCTACCCGATCGCCGTGGCGGCGCTGCTGCCGCTCGTGGGGGGTGGGCCGGTCGCGGGTCAGCTGGTGAGCACGCTCGCGCTCGCCTGGACCGCGGCCGCGACCCTGCTGCTGACCGCCGAGCTCGACCGCCGTCGCCGTGGCGGCGCCCCTGCCGACGGCGGCGCGCCCCCCGACGGCGTCGCGCCGGCCGTCGCCGGCCTGGTCGTCGCCGGCTCCGGGATCGTGCTGCGATCGAGCCAGGTGGTGATGGCCGACGGTCTGGCAATCGCCTGCGTCGCGACGGCGCTCTGGTGCTTCGCGCGCCACCTCCGCGAACGGCGCGCCGCCTGGCTGGTCGGCGCGGCGGTGGCGGTGGCGTTCGGCGGGGTGACCCGCTGGCAGATCGGCCTGCTCGCGCTGCCGCTCGTCGCGGCGGCGGTGCTCGACGCGCGCGCGCGCCACGCCCCGCCCGCCTGGGGCGCCTTCATCCTGGCCGGCCTGGCCGGGCTGGCGGTGGTGATTCCCCAGCTCTGGTCGGCGCACGGCGTCCCCTACGCGCTCGAGCAGCACGAGTGGCTGCAGCGCTGGAGCCCGCTCAACGCCCTCCGCCGCGACTTCTTCACCCGCGAGGGGCACGCGCACCATCTTCTCCCCGTCGGGCTCTTCTACCTCGGGCGGGTCGGCTGGCCGGATGCGCTGTTCCCGACGATCGCGGCGCTGGCGGCGCTGGGAGCCTTCACGCTGCTGCGCGGGCGGCGCGCCGTCGAGCTCGCGCTCCTCGTCGGCTGGCCGGTCGTCAACTGGATATTCATCTCGGGGATCCCCTACGAGAACCCGCGCTTTCTCTGGCCGACGTTGCCGGCGCTGGGCGCGCTGGCGGGCCTCGGTGCCCGGGCGCTCGTGGCGCGCTTCCCCGCCCGCAGACAGCTTCTGGCGCTCGCGTTCCTCGCGTCGCTGGTGGCAGGGCTGGGGCTCGCCGCGCGCGAGCACGGCCGGACGGTGGCGCGCAAGAACGCCGAGCGCACGCTGGTCGACTGGGTCGATGCCCGGGTCCCGGCGGGGACCACGCTGCTCATGCACGGCGGCGGAATGATGATCGAGCGCTACGGCCGGACGCGCGTGCGCGAGACGTTTCTGCTGACGCCCGCCGAGCTTCCGTCGCTGCTCGCCCGCGAGTGTCCTTGCTTCGAGCTGGAAAACCCGACGGAGATCGCGGCAGGCGAACGGGGGCCGGGGCCGGCCAGCTTCTTCGCCGCGTTGCGCGCGCAGGCGGGGCTGACGCCGATCGCGTCGCGCGGGCCACTCGTTCTCTACCGCGTCGGGGCGTCGCGCTGAGCGCCGCGCGGTCTCAGCCGCCGGCGAGCGTCAGGCCCGGCTCGCGCGCGACGGCGTCGGGGCGGGCGTAGACGCGCGCGAGCAGCTTGGGACGGCCGTCGAGCGTGACCGCGACCGTCTCGACGCCCGCGGCCGCGAACCAGCCGGCGAGATCGGGATCGGCGACTGCCGGTTTTCCGTCGCGCACCACCGCGCGCAGATCGACCCGGCGGCAGCCGCAAAGCCGCGTGGCCGGATCGCCGCCGTCGTCGCGCACGACGAGCGCGTCGGCCCGCTGGCCGGGCCCGAGATCGCCGACCTCCGGCATCGCCAGGACGCGGGCGCCGCCGGCGGTCGCCAGCCGGAGCAACTCGCTGGCCGTCAGATCGCTCGCGGTCGCAGCGCCGCGCAGCTCGTCGAGCAGATCGCGCGCGCCGGAGAGCCGCGCGTCGGTCCCGAGCGCGAGCCGCCCGGCGTCGTAGAGCCGCCGGGGCGGCAGCGTCGTTCCGAGCAAGGCGAGGTTGCTCGACGGGCACCAGATGACCGCCGCGTCGCGGGCGATGACCCGTTCGACGTCGGCGGTCGAGAGCGCCACGCCGTGCACGACGACGGTGCGCGCGTCAAGGCAGCCGAGCGCGTCCAGCCGCGCGAGCTCGCCGCGCGCGACGGCGTCGGTCCCTTCGCCGAGGTGGATGATCCAGGGCGCTCCCGGCGGCGTGGCGGCGAAGCTACGGACGACCGGCGGACCGAACGGCGCCGCGTGCCCGAAGAGGCCGCGGAGGCGGTCGCGCAGCTTGCCCGAAAGGCCCTCGCGCGGCGCGAGCCCGAGCGAGTGGCACCAGCCGGACCGGCGCGAGAGGCGCACCGGGAAGTCGGCGTCGTCGAGCACGGCGTCCCACGGATCGTGGTGCGCGACGGTGGTGGCGCCCGCCAGAAGGTTCTTGAGCCCGCCTTGCCAGCAACGGGTCGCCGCCGGGACCGCCAGCGCCGCCGCCACCTCCGGGTCGCGGAAGTGTGCGCCGAACGCCTCGGCCCACCGGTAGCTGTTGGGGAACGGTGCCCCGGCCGGCAGCGGGGGGACGGCGTTGACCTGCAGGTGGTCGTGCGCGTTGACCAGGCCGGGGAAGATCAGGTGACCCGAAAGATCGATCGGCGCGCCGCCGGCCGGTGGTTCGGCGACGACCGCGCCACCGGCGAAGTGCAGCGCCGCGCGCGCCGGGCCGTCGCGCCGCACGATCACCCCGCCGGTCAGGCTGGCCGCCCTCACGGCCGTCACCGGCGTCACCGTCGTCCTTGGGGCGACCCGTCGAGCGGCTCCGCGCCGCGTCCCGCGCGGTAGGGGTTGCGTCCGGTCGCCACGCGGCCGAACGCGCGGAACATCGCGCGCGCGGCCGTCCCGTTGCCCGACGCCGCGTGCAGGACCCCGGCGCCGGCCAGCGACCAGAGAAAGTTGGCGCTGCTGACGCCGTCGATCCCGCGCGCGTGAATGAGGTAGTCGAGGGCCAGCATCCGGCGCTCCTGCGCCACGCCGTCGCCGAGCCGGTTCGCCTCCGCGCGGTGGTGATAGACGGGCGCGTCGTTGACGACGTGGATCCCCTCGGCGGGGAAGCCGAGCGCCACGCCGTAGTTGTCGCCGAGGCCGTGGCTGTCCAGCGACTCGTCGAAGGGCGAGGCGAGCAGCCAGTCGCGCCGCACGAGCGCCGCCCCCAGCGTGTAGATCGGGGTGCGGAAGAACGGCCCCTCCATCTCGGTGATGACCGGCCAGCCGGAGGCGGCAATGCGGTTGCCGCGCCGGCGCTGGCGGGCGGCGAGCGCGCGTCCGAGCGGTCCGCGCGCGCGGACCGGCCCCCACATGCCGAGCGCGAACAGCGTCTTCCAGGCGACGACCAGCGCCGACGTCTCGGGGAAGGCCGCGCTCCAGCCGCTCGGCTGTCGCTCGAGAAACAGCGCCGAGACGGCGCCCGCCGCCGGGTGCGCCTCGGCGTGCGCCGCCAGACGCGCCAGCGTGTCCGGCGGAACCTCGACGTCGTCGTCGCAAAGAAAGATCCAGGGGGACGACGCGCGGCGGATGCCGGCGTTGCGCTGAGCGCAGACCGAGGGTGCCGCCTCGAGGTAGACGACGCGCAGCGGATCGAGCCCGCCGAACGCGGTGGGGCCGAGCTTGGCGTCGCTCGCGTCGACGACGATCACCTCGCGCGGCGGGAGGGTCGACCGCGCCAGGTTCTCCAGCAGCGCGCGCAGCCGCTCGGGGCGGTTGCAGGTCGGCACGACGACGCTCACCTCCATCGGCGCGGCTCCAGACCGTCGAGCACCTCGATCATCCGCGCAACGGTCCAGCGCATGTCGTGCGCGGCCGCCCAGGCGTGCGCTGCCTTCACCCGCAGATCCCAGCCGGCGGTGTCGCGCGCGATCGCCACGATCCGGTCAGCGACGTTCTGCGGGTCGCCGGCGCGCACCACCACCGCCGCCATTTCGCCGAGCGCGGCGATGTGCCCGACCGGCGTGCTCACGTTCAGGACGCCGCACATGGCGGCCTCGGTCAGCGCGCGGTTCTGTCCCTCGGAGAGCGACGTCAGGACGAACATGTCGGCCCATCGATAGTGGTCCGGCATCGCGGCGAAGGGTACCGCACCGGTCATCTCGACCGCCTCCGCGACGCCCAGCTCGCGCGCCAGCCGCTCGAGCCCGCCGCGCAGCGATCCGTCGCCGACGATCCGCAGCCGCGCGTCCGTCGCCGCGCGCACGCGGGCGAACGCGCGCAGCAACGTGGCCTGGTCCTTGACGGCGGTCAGGTTGGCGGCGTGCACGATCTTCAGCGGCGGCCGGCGCGGCTTGGGCGCGAACGGGAACAGCTCCGCCTCCGCGCCGATCGGCACGAGGTGCGCGTCCGGCCGGGTGAGCCCCCGCCCGGCGAGGGCCTCGAGCTGCGCCTCGGAGACGGCGATGAGTGCCTCGGCCCGGCGGCAGGTCTCGATCACCAGCCGCCGGCTCACGCCGTCCCGAAAGTGCCCGTACCCGATCGCCGGGAGGTCGGCGGTCTCGGCCCCCAGCAGCATGATCGCCGTCGGCACGGTCAGCGCGCGCCCGAGGCCGACCGCGAAGGCCCCCATCGGATAGCCCCACAGCGACAGCAGCCGGTCGTAGCGGGCCGCCCGGTGGTCGGCGACGAACCGCCGCGCCAGCTCCGCCCAGCGAACGCCCTTGATCGGCACGGCGTCGAGAGCCGGCGACGGGGCGCGCAACCGGTACCCGGCCGGCGCGAACCCGGGCGCGACGGGCGCCAGCGAGTAGAACGTGACGTCGAACCGCTCGGCCAGCGACGCGACCAGCGTCCCGATCGCCGGCAAGCCTTGCGCGAAGGCGCCGCCGCCGATCCCGCCCGGCGAGACGATCGCCAGCCGCTTGCGGCTCACGACCGGCCGCCCGTCGCCGAGGTGGACATCAGACGAACTTAACCCACGCCGAGAGCGCAGAAGACGATCGCGTGGGAGAGGGCGGGCTTTGCCGTGGCCGGTCCGTCGGGCAGAATCCCGTTCCCCGATGTCCGCCGCCACCCCGCCCTCCGCCGCCCCGGCGCCGTCCTTGCCGTCCCTGCGGCACCTCCTCGCCACGCGCTACGTGACGGCGCTGCGCGAGGGGGGTTCGGTCCCGGCGGTCGTCGAGGCCGACGACGGCGCGCTCTACGTCGCCAAGTTCCGCGCCGCCGCGCAGGGCGGGCGCGCGCTGGCGGCCGAGCTCATCGTCGGCGAGCTCGCGCGCGCGGCAGGGCTCCGGGTCCCCGAGCTCGCCTTCATCGAGATCGACACCGCGCTCGGCCGCAGCGAGCCCCATCAGGAGATCCAGGAGCTGCTGATCGCCAGCGCCGGCCTCAACCTGGCGATGGGATTCCTGGCCGGCGCGGTCGGTTACGACGTGGCGGCGCGCCGCCCGATCGACGGCGAGCTCGCCTCGCGCATCGTCGCCCTCGACGTCTTCGCGGTCAACGTCGACCGCACCGCGCGCAACCCCAACTTGCTCTGGCAGGGCGGCGAGCTCTGGCTCATCGATCACGGCGCCGCGCTCTACTGGCACCACGGCTGGGAGGGGGGCGATCCCGCCGAGCTGGGGGCGTCGGCGGCGCGCCCGTTCGCGCGCGTCAGCGAGCACGTGCTGCTGCCGTTCGCCGATCAGCTTCCGGCGGCGGCCGCCGCGTTGGCGGCGGCGCTCGACGACGCCCAGATCGCCCGCGCGATCGACGCGGTCCCCGATCTCTGGCTCGACGGGCCGGGCGGCGACGGGCTGCGCGCCGCGTACCGCGACTGGCTGCGCGTGCGCCGGGCGGCGCTGCCGCGAATCATCGACGAGGCGAACCGTGTCCGAGCGTCGCGCGTTTGACTACGTGATCGTGCAGGTCGTGCCGCGCGTCGATCGCGACGAGCGGCTGAACGCCGGCGTGATCCTCTTCTGCCCTACGGCCGCCTACCTCGGCTGCCGCATCGCCCTCGACGAGCGGCGCCTGCGCGCGCTGGCCCCCGACGTCGATGTCGCCGCGCTCAACGCTCAGCTCGACGCCGTCAGGGCGGTCGCCGCCGGCGAGGCGGCCGCCGGTCCCATCGCCGGCCTGCCGCCCTCCGAACGCTTCCACTGGCTCTCGGCCCCGCGCAGCACGATCGTCCAGCCGTCGTCGCCGCACGCCGGCCTCTGCGACGACCCTGCGGCGGCCCTCGACCACCTATTCAAGAGCGCCGTCGAGAGCTGACGGATCTCGTCTAGAGAAACTCGCACAAATACGCGGCGGGGGTCTCCGCGCGGACGTCGAAGCCGCTCTTGCCCGCGATCTCGAAGGCGGTGCCGGCGGGGTAGAGCGACCAGGCGGCGGCGCCGTCGGGCTTCACGGAGAGGGCGCCGCTGACGACGGTCATGCGCTCGGGCGCCTCGGTCCCGAAGTGGTAGGTGCCGGGGGCGATGACGCCGACGGTGGCGCGGCGTCCGTTGCGCTCGAACCCGACGCTCTGGACGTTGCCGTCGAAGTAGCTGTTGTGCTTCAGCGATTCGGTGGACGTGGACATTGGCGGCGCACTATAGCGGATGTCGCGCGGTCAGGGGCGGCGGCCCCAGGCAGAGATCATCGGCGGCTGCGCCAGGTCGAGGCGGCCGGCGGCGACGTTGGCGAGGTGCCGGTCTATCTCCGCGGGCGTCGCCAGACCCTTGTCGACGAGCTGTCCGCGCAACATCGTCACCGTCGCGAGCTCCAGCGGCACCGAGGCCGGGTGCGCGATCGGAAAGTAGGCGTCGGCCGTCACGTCGGCGAGCCCCGCCGCGCGCAGCAGGCGTGGCAGCTTGCGACCGTAGGCGAGGTCGACGCCCCGCTCGGCCATGAGCGCGCGGAAACCGTTGCGCAGCCGGTTGGCCAGCGCCGCATCGTCGTCGACCGCGTCGATGACGCTCGCCGGTTGCAGCGCCGGGTCGGCGTCCTCGACGAGCAGCCAGCCGCCCGGCCGCAGGACAGCGATCATCGATCCCAGCGCGCGCTCGCGGTCGGGCAGGTGCACCAGCACGAGGCGCGCGTGCACCAGATCGAACCGACCTTCCGGCGGCGGATCGCGCGCGACGTCGTGTCGCGCAACTTCGATAGGCGCGCCCGCCGCCGCCGCGAGCGCGGGCGAGATCTCGATGTCGGTCGCCAGCACGTACCCGCCGGGTCCCACGCGCGCCGCGAGACCCCGCGGCACCGACGGGCCGCCGGCGCCGACCTCCCAGCAGCGCCACCCCGCCGCGATCCCCAGCGCGTCGACGTGACGGAAGGTTGCCGGATCGAACAGCGCGGAGAGCGCGGCGATCCGATCGCCGGCCTCTATCTGGCGGTTGTCGAGGAGGTAGTCGCTCTGGCCCACGTCGTTCGCAACGAGCTTACGCCCGGGGCAGATCGTCGAGGGCCGCCACCTCGGCGTCCGAGAGCACGATCCTTGCGGCGGCGACGTTCTCCTCGAGGTGGGCGACGCGCGAGGTGCCCGGGATCGGCAGCATCACGGGGCTCCTTCGCAGCGTCCAGGCGAGCACGATCTGGCTCGGCGTCGCGTTGTGGCGCTGGGCGATCCTTCCGATCGTCTCGTGAGCGGCGCCCGCCTGCGCCAGCGTCCCCGCCGCCAGCGGATACCAGGGGATGAAGCCGATCGCGTGGTCGGCGCAGTAAGCGAGCACGTCGTCGCTCCTGCGCTCGGTGAGGTTGTAGCGGTTCTGTACCGTCGCCACCTTGAAGTGCTTCGAGGCCGCCTCGATGTTTCCGACACTGACCTCGCTGAGGCCGGCGTGCCGGATCAGACCTTGATCCACGAGCTCCTTCACCGTCGCGAACTGTTCGTCCGCCGGAACCTTCGGATCGATCCGGTGCAGTTGCCACAGATCGATCCGCTCGACGCCCAGGTTCCGCAGGCTCTTGTGCACCTGCTGGACCAGATATTCGGGCCGCCCGAGCGCGACCCACCGGTCCGGACCGGTGCGCGCCAGGCCAGCCTTCGTGGCGACACGAATGCTCCCGTACGGGTGCAGCGCCTCGCGGATGAGGCGCTCCGAGACGTCAGGGCCGTACGAGTCGGCGGTGTCGATGAAGTCGATCCCCAGCTCGCGCGCCCGCCGCAGCGTCCGGATCGCCTCGCCACGGTCGGCTGGTTCGCCCCAGATCCCCGGACCGGTGATTCGCATCGCGCCGAATCCGAGGCGATGGACCGGCAGGTCGCCGCCTATCTTGAAAGTCCAGGGTGTCGCAGGTTCCGTCTCGGCCATGCCATAAAGGATATGTTCTGAACAGCCGATGACCCCTGGATATCATCTCATTTTTTGCAGAAATCTCTCATTTATGGCGCTTTTGATGGGGCTCCCACCCCCAGGGAATAATAGGATCTGCTCACTGTGACGCGGCGGCGACGCGTGGACTGGCCGATCATCCTCGGGCCGAAGGCACCGGTCCCGAAGGTCGTGGATCGATCTGCGCGCGGCAAGCTGGCCATGCTGCTGGAGGCCTTCGACGAGATTCACGCGCTCGACGATCCGAACCTCATGCTCCGGCGTGCGATCGAGCTGGCGCGCGACCGGATCGGGCTTCAGCGCGCCGGCATCTTCGTGCTCGATCGCTCGCACAACCTGATGCTCGGGACCTGGGGGATGGACCTCAAGGGGAACGTCGTCGACGAGCACCACCTCATGTACGATCTCAGCGAAACCGACCGGGAGGCGTTCCGTCGCTCCGAGGAGGAGGCGGCGCACTTCACGGTGTTCGAGAACTGCCCCATCGTCGAGCACCACCAGGGTGAGACGCGCATCGCGGGGCGCGGCTGGGTCGCCTGCACGCCGATTCGATCCACGCGTGCCGCGGTCGGGATCATGTTCAACGACGCCGCGCTGACCGACGCGCCCGTCGACGAGGCGAAGCAGGCCCACGCCGCGATCCTCTGCTCGCTCCTGGGGACGATGCTCGATCCGATGCGCGGCTCACTGTCCAGCGGGGCGGGGGGACCGGGCGAGTCGCCCGGCCACCGGCTGGTCGCCTCGACGGTCGGCATGCTGGCCAAGGATCCGGCGATGGGGGGCAAGGAGATCGCCGCCGGGCTCGACATCAGCCTCAGCCGCCTGTCGCGCGTGTTCAAGGCGGAGATGGGGATGTCGCTGGTCGAGTACCGCAACCGGCTGAGGCTCGATCGGTTCTCCGTGCTGCTCGACCGCGGCCGGACCAACCTGCTCGAGGCGGCGCTGGCGGCCGGCTTCGGCAGCTACGCCCAGTTTCACCGGGTGTTTCGTGCGCTGCGGCACGTGACGCCGCGCGAATACCTGCGCCGGCAGGTCTGAGCGTCCGGCGGCGCGGCGCCGACCGCGCGCGAATGTGCGATCATTGGGCGATGGCGGTCGCCCCCCAGATCGACCGGAGGCCAGTGCGCGGGCGCCGGCTTCTGTGCGCGACGTTGCTCTTCGCCGTCGGCTGCGCGACCGGCAAGAGCGAGGGCGGCGCCGACGCCCAGGCCGGCAGCGGCAGCGGCGCGACACCCGGCAGCGGCGGCGCGGCGGGCGGCACCGGCGGGAGCGCCGGAGGCTCTCTCGGCAGCGGTGGGGGTCCCGGCAGCGGTGGCAGCCTCGGCAGCGGTGGCGGCGCGGGGAGCGGCGGCGCCGGCGGTCGCGGTGGCGGCGCGGGGAGCGGCGGCGCCGGCGGTCGCGGTGGCGGCGCGGGGAGCGGTGGCGGCGGGAGCGGCGGCGCGGCCGGCGGCGGCGGCGGCGCGGCCGGTGCGGCCGGCGGTGGCGCGGCAGGTGCGGGCGGCGCGGCGGGCGCCGGCGGTGCGCCGCTGGCGACGGCGCCCGTCTGGAATTGGACCGGCGTCCTCGGCACCGGCCAGAGCCTCGCCGTCGGCGGACACGGCAACGCCCCGGCGATGACGATCGGCGCGACGTCGCAGCCGTTCCACAACCTCAAGCTGTCGCTCGGCAGCGTCACCGTCCCGCCCTGGAACGCGACCGCCGCCGGCCTCTCGATGGTGGCGCTCGTCGAGCCGCTGCGCACGATCACCACCGTCTACCCGAGCCCGTACCCCGCCAACATCTACGGCGAGTCGGTGCACACGGCGATGGGCGACGAGCTCACCTCGCTGTCGATGGCCGCCGGCAAGGGGGACTTCGTGAGCGCCCAGACCGAGGTCGGCGAGGCCGGACAGCCGATCGCCATCATTTCGAAAGGAGCGACCGACACCGGCACCACCGGGCGCGCCTACGCTGCGTCGCTGTTCGAGGTCGGCGCCATCGCCCACCTGGCCAAGACGGCGGGGAAGACGTACGGCGTCGGCGCGATCCTGCTGAACCACGGCGAGTCCGACGCCGCCAGCACCAGCTACGAGAGCGACATGGTGACGCTCTGGAACAACTACAACCAGGACCTGCCGCCGCTGACCGGGCAGACCTTCGCCATCCCGATGCTGCTGTCGCAGCAGCACTCGAACCCGATGGACGCCGGCACGACCTCGCCGGCGACGGTCGCGCAATGGAAGATCGGCGTCGATCATCCGGGGCAGATCATCTGCACCGGCCCGAAGTACCAGTACTCCTACGTCAACGACTTCACGCACCTCATCAACAAGGACTACGAGCGCCTCGGCGAGAAGGACGCGCAGGTCTACTACCAGCGGGTCGTGCTGGGGATCGACTGGCAGCCGCTGCAGCCGACCGGCGCCTCGCGCAGCGGGCAGGTCATCACCGTCACCTTCAACGTCCCCGCCGAGAAGGTCGCCGGGATGCCCGTTCCGCCCCTCGCCTGGGACACGACGCTGCCGGCGCCACACCAGGCCAGCAACACCGCCTGGGCGCAGGGGAAGGGGTTCGAGGTCCTCTCCGGCACGACGCCGGTGACGATCAGCGGCGTGGCGATCGTCGGAAACAGCGTGCAGATCACCGTGACGGGCAGCCTGCCGGCCTCGGGCGTGACGGTCGCCTACGCCTTCACCGCCGACAGCGCCCCGCGCACGAATGGCACCGTCCGCTGGGGCTTGCTGCACGACTCGGATCCCTTCGTCGGCTACCTGACGGCGATGCCCGGACAGAACTACGCGCTGGCATTTCAGATGACGGTCCCCTGACCGTCGGCGGCCAGTCTAGGGCAGCGTCAGGCCGAAGTCGGCGGTCAGGAGGATCGAGGGTAAGCCCGTGCGCGCCACGACGGTGTTGTTGTCGACCTCGACCAGCATGTTGGGCGTCGTCGCGAAGATCTCCGCCTCCGCGCCGACGCTGAAGCGTCCCGCGAAATCGTAGGAGACGCCGCCCCCCACGCCGAACAGTGGGACCCAGGCCGTGCTGACCGACGGCACCTGGTTCGTTCCCGGGCTCGTGAGGGTCTCCCGCAGGTAGTTGATTCCGGTCAGCACGGCGACGAATGGTGTGACCAGACGGGTGGAAAACCGGTAGCGGAGCTCCAGCGTGGCCAGCGCCTGGATCAAGCTGGCCTGTCCTTCGTTGAGCGTGGACAACGTGGAGTTGAACGGGCCGGCGAGGGTCAAGACGACGAAGAGGCGCGGGTCGAGGATCGCCGCTCCTCTGAGCGTGGCGCCGAGCGAAGGTCCGAACCCCGGTTCCCCGGTCGGCGGCGCGGCGAGCGCGGCGGCGCCCATCGAGACGCGCCAGCGGGGCGGGGGCGGCGGCGGCAGCGGGATCTTCGGCTCCTCCGCGTCCTCGGCGGGCTTCGGCGGGCCCGGCGGCGCGCGCCGCTGGGCGTTGAGACGGAGATCGCGGAGGAGCTCGACGGCGCGTACCCCCAGCACCGAGGGGTCTCCACCGCCGTCGCGATCGAGCACGCGTACGTGCCGGGAGAGCTCGAACCCGTCGGGCAGGAAGGCGCGGACGTCGATCTCGACGACGCCGTCCTTGCGGCCGAGCGCGATCGCCGCGGCCGCCTCCGGGCCGGGGCAGGGGGCCTCCGTCGGCTCTGCGCAGTCGACGATTCGGCTCGGCAGTCCGCTGGCCGTGAGCTCGGATCGAATTCGCGAGCTGGCTTCTTGCAGCAACGGGTCTTGCGTCACCGGCCGCACGACCGCCACGAACTGCCCGGGGCCGAGCCCCGCCGCGGGTGCGGGGGCCGCAGTGTCGGGTGCGGGGGCCGCGGTGTCGGGTGCGGGGGTCGCGGCGTCGGGCGCGGATGGCGCGGCGTCGGGAGCGGGTGGCGCGGCGTCGGGCGCCAGCGGCGGATCACCGGCGAGAGCCAGCACCAGCGCGACCCAGAGAACGCCCGCGATCACCGACCTTGAAGAATAGCCTGGGCGTGAAGCAGGTAGGTACCGTCTGGGAAACGATCGAGGTAGTCGCGGGCCAGTTGGCGCGCCGCCAGTCGGCCAGAGAGCCGCGACACGCCGAGCATCTCGCGGCCGAGCGCCTCGGCAGCGTACGGGCCCTGCGGTGCCTCGGTCAGGTAACGGCGATACCAGCCGAGCCCCTCCGTCGCCGCGCCGCGATCGTCAGCCAGACGCCCCAGGAAGAACGCCGCCGCGCTCGCGGCCGGGGTTCCGGGGAAGCGGGTCCGCTGCGCGCGCAGCACCCGCTCGGCCAGGTACTTTTGGCCGCCGTAGCGGGCGGCGTCGGCGAGCGCCACCAGTGTGGGCCCGTCCGCTTCCGCGACGGTGGCGTCGATCCCGTGTGCGACCGCCTCCGCGACGACGCCCGCCGCGTCGCCCGCCGACACGCGTACCGACCACTTGTCGGGCGCATAGGCGATGCGCCTGTTGGCCAGCGCCAGGGTCCGGGCGGGCGCCTTGGGCGTGCGCGCGGGGGCTGAGGGGACCGGGGTCAGCGGCGGCTCGTGCGCCACGGCGGGGAGCGCCGGCGCTGCCGCCTCGACCACCGCCGCCGAGGCCACCGGCGGCGGCACCGTCAACGTCGGTGCGGCGTCGGGGTTCGCGCGCCCGTCCAGGGTTCCCGATTCGTCGCGTTGACGTCGATCGGCTCCACCGGGCGACGTCGTCGTTCCCGATTCGTCAATCCGAAGGTCGCGCGTGGCGAGCCGCGCCGTCAGGCGCTGCCCCGGACGCAGCGTCGCGTGTTCGGCCAGCATCGGCCCGCTGACCCGCACCGAGCCGGTGTGCAGGCGAACCTCCACGATCTCGTCGGCGCCCGACCAGCGGACGTCGAACACCGTCCCCGTCACCTCGATGACGTAGGGGCCGGCCTCGACGCTCCAGGCGGCGTGCGGCAGGTGATTGACCGCGAAGTGCGCCTGACCTTCCTCGACGCGCAACCGCGCTCCGTGCGCGCCCGGGGCAACCACAGACATCCGCGCCCCCGCGCCGAGATCGATCCGCGTGCCGTCGGAGAACTGGACCTTGGCGCCCACGCCGGCCGCGCCGCGGATGTAGCCCCCCTCTTCGACGGCGCCGCCGCCGACGTCGTAGGTCAGCGGCCGCGCGGTGCGCCAGCCGTGAAGGCCCAGCACCAGCGCCAGCGCCGCCGCTGCCGATACGGCGCCGAGCGCCGCGCGCACCGCCCACCAGCGACGGTCACGGTCAACGCCCCGCCCCCCGCGCTGGGCGCGTCGCGCCTCCAGCCGGTGCCAGGCGCCGGGCGTCGGTTCCCCCGCCGCGTCGGCTGCCGCCACCCGTCGCGCTTCTTCCGACAGCGCGGCGACCAGCGCCTCGTCGTCCAGGCGGGTCACGCCTCACCTCCGTTCGCAAGCTGCGCGAGCGCGGGATCGCGCCGGACCAGCGCGGCGACCCGCTTGGTGGCGCGGGTGAGGCGGCGCTGCGCGGTCGAGATCGACATGCCGTGAACCTCGGCGACCTCCGCCAGCGTCAGCTTCTCGATCGTCCGCGCCACGAAGATCGACCGTTCGGTGGCGCCGAGCGCTCCGAGCAGCGCGTAGTAGCGGGCGATGGCGTCGCGCGCCTCGAGGTCGGGCCCCGAGACCGGCGCGTCGGGCGTCTCGCCGGTCGGCGTGAGGTGCAGCCAGCGCCGACGGGTGCGGCTGGCGATCTCGCCGCGCACCACCCGGATCGAGATGCCGGCCAGAAAGCCGCGAACGGCAGCCGGCTCGCGCAGCGTCCCGATGCGCCGGAAGAACCTGAGAAAGACCTCCTGCAGGAGGTCCTCCCGGTCGTCCCCGGGCCCCATGCAGCCGGCGCAGCGTCTCGGCCACCCCGGGCGAGAACCGGTTCCAGGCCAGGAGCTCGGCCGGGCGGTCGCCGCGCCGGAGAGCCTCCGCGATCGCCGCGTCGGTCGGCTCGCTGGAGGCGCTGCCGCGGATGACGCGGAAGGGGGTCGAAACCATCGCTTCCTCCATAGTGCGCCGGACCCCGGAAAACCTGGTCAATGATCGACCGTTGCCCCCATCTCGCGGTAAACCGGGGCAGATGGGAATGCCGCGCCAGATCGGAGCCACGCGCATCGCCGGCATCGGGACGTCGATCTTCACCGAGATCACCGCGCTGGCGGTCGAGCACGGGGCCGCCAACCTGGGGCAGGGGTTCCCGGATTTCGCCGCGCCGGCGTTCGTCAAGGAGGCGGCGGAGCGCCACATTCGCGAGGACCGGAACCAGTACGCGGCGAGCGCGGGCGTTCCACGGCTGAGGCGGGCGCTGGCGGACGACTACCGGCGCCGCTGGCCGGACGGCCCGGCCGTCGATCCGGACGCCGAGGTGACCGTGGCGAGCGGCGCGACGGAGCTGCTGCACGACGCGCTCCTGGCGGTGGTCGATCCGGGCGACGAGGTGATCGTCTTCGAGCCGGCCTACGACGCCTACGCCCCTGACGTGGCGATGGCGGGCGGCACGGTGCGGCCGGTGCCCCTGGCGCCGCCCGACTGGCGGTTCGATCCGGCGCGGCTGGCGGCGGCGTTCGGGCCGCGCACGCGCGCGCTCATCCTGAACACGCCGCACAACCCGACCGGCAAGATGTTCCGGCTCCCGGAGCTGGAGGTGATCGCGGCGCTCTGCCGCCGCCACGACGTGGTGGTCGTCGCCGACGAGGTCTATTCGGAGATCACCTTCGGCGTGCCGCACCTCTCGATCGCCACGCTGCCCGGGATGTACGAGCGGACGATCACCATCGACAGCATGGGGAAGACGTTCAGCGTGACCGGCTGGAAGGTCGGGTGGGCGATCGCGCCGCCGCCGCTGACCGCGGCGCTGCGCGCGGTTCACCAGTTCGTGACCTTCACCAACGCGTCGCCGTTTCAGGAGGCGCTGGCCGACGTGCTGCCGGTGGCGGCGCGCGACGGCTTCTTCGCCGGCCTGCGCGCCGACTACGGGCGCCGCCGGGATCTGCTGGCGGCGGCGCTGCGGGGCGCGGGGCTCGACCCGCTGCCGATCGACGGCGCCTACTTCCTGCTGGTCGACCTCCGGCCGCTCGGCGTGAGCGATGACGTCGCGTTCTGCCGTCGCCTGGTGGCGGAGGTCGGCGTGGCGGCCATTCCGACGTCGGTCTTCTACGCCGACCCGGCGGCGGCGCCGCCGTTCGCGCGCTTCTGTTTCGCCAAGAGCGACGAGACGCTTCGCTCGGCCGCCGCGCGCCTCGCCGCCCGGCGGGCGCCCGCGCCGTGACCACCGGTCCGACCGACGCCGAGCGGCTACGCGCCCGCGAGGTTCCGGCGGAGCGGCCGGTGATGCGACAGATCTGGCGCCACCTCGGCTTTCTTCACTGGCCGGTCGACGCGGCGGCCGTCGCCCGTCTGCTGCCGCCCGGTCTCGAGCTCGACACGTTCGACGGCGTCGCCTACCTGGGCCTGGTCCCCTTCACCATTCCGCTCTCGCGCACGCCGCGGCTCGGGTTTCCGATCGCGCCGGCGTTTCACGAGGTGAACCTGCGCACCTATGTCCACCGCGGAGGTCGCGATCCGGGCGTCTGGTTCTTCAGCCTCGACGCCGGGAGCCGTCTGGCCGTCGCGGGCGCACGCGCGGCCTATCACCTCCCTTACTTCGCTGCCCGGATGTCGCTGCAAGCCACCGAGGGAGCGGCCATCGCCTATCGATCGCGACGCCGGGGCGGCGGCGCGGCGGCCGAGCTCGCGAGCCGCTATGCCCCGACCGGCCCGGCGGCACCCGCGGCCCCCGGCACGCGGGAGTTTTTCCTGGCCGAGCGCTACCTGCTCTATGCCTGGACCGGGCGGAGGCTCTCGAGCGCGCGTGTTCACCACCTGCCGTACCCGCTCCAGCCGGCGGTCGCGTCCGACGTTCGCGAGACGCTGACGAGCGCCGCCGGCCTCCCCCCGACGATCGGGCCGCCGGCGCTGGTCCACTATGCGCGCGAGGTCGACGTGCGGATCTTCCGGCCACGTCCGGTCGCGGACGGCTGAAGGTCAACCGCGACTCAGATCAATCGCGAGCTTCACGACCACCGCGAGGACGACGACGAGCACGACGCCGCGGACCAGCCGATCGCCGTTGCGCACGGCCAGGCGCGCGCCCGCCGCGGAGCCGATCACGCTGGCCACCGCCATCGGCACCGAGATTCGCCAGACGACCGTTCCACGTGCGGCGAACAGCGCGAAGGCCGCCAGGTTCGAGGCGAAGTTCACCACCTTGGCGTTGCCCGAGGCCCGCGTCAGGCTGTCGCCGAAGACGGTGGCGAACGCCACCACCAGCAGCGAGCCGGTCCCGGGTCCGAAGAAGCCGTCGTAGGCGCCGAGGGCGAGCCCGATGAGGATCAGGGCCAGGCGCGCGACGAGGGGCGAGAGCTTACGCGGGTGCGGCTCGATATTCCGCCCCGCCAGCACGACGGCGGCCGCTCCCAGCAGAAGCAGCATCACGATGACGCGCAGGGGCCCGCCGGGGACGGTCAGCAGAATGCGGGCCCCGATCGAGGAGCCGACGAACCCGGCCGCGAAGCCGAGCGCCGCCCGCTCGCGATCGAGCGATTCCCCGTGCCAGTACGAGGCCACCGAGGTGAAGGCGCCGAAGACGGCCTGCGCCTTGTTCGTCCCGATCGCGATCTGCGGCGGCAGCCCGGCCGCCAGCAGCGCCGGCAAGGTGACGAGACCTCCGCCCCCGGCGATCGAGTTGACGAAGCCGCCGACGCCGGCGACGGCGGACAGGAGGACGATGGCGGCGGGCGAGAGCACGGCGACGGGCGCCGAGAATACCTGTCCACGACCGTCCGCGGGCAGGGGTCGACGTCCGCTCGACGTCCGTCGCGGTCCGGTTCAGCGTTCGGCGGTCGAGCCGACGAAGAAGTTCCGGACCGCCATCCGCTTGCCGTCGGGGCCAAAGAGCTCGACGGTGTAGGCGCCGACCTCCAGCTGGTGTTGCGACCAGGTCCGCCACTGGCGGTCGTCGCCGATCGGCATGTAGTGGCGCGCCACCTCGACGCCGTCGTGGGTCCAGACGTGCTCGATGAAGCCGGCGCCGTGTCCGGCCACGTCGGTGTGCGCGTAGACCCGCTCGCCGGGGACGAAGGCGTCGTTCGCGCCGGCGACGCCGACGAGCTCGCGGTTGACGATGCGGCGGCCGATCTCCAGGGTCGCGCCGGGCACGACCAGCCGTTCGCCCGGAAAGGCCCGGGCGGCCATGATGAATTCGAGTCCGGTCATGACGGATTGCATCTGCAGCCGGCGTGCCGAGTCTGAAGGCGCGCCGCGCCTCGCCTCTGCAGGGCCCCTGACGCGAGAATCTATAATTTAGATATCAATTCTATATAATAGATACTCAGCAGGGCTAGACCTTCACGCTCTTCCAGCGGCCGAGGCGGAAGAGGGTGACGGAGACGACCGCCAGGGCCGAGAAGGCCGCCGCGATTGCCACGTAGGCGCCGGTCGGGCCGAGGTGCAGCCCGCGCGCGAGCAGCAGTGCCAGCGGGATCTCCCCCAGCCAGAAGCAGCCGAGGTTGATCCGGGTCGGCGTCCGGGTGTCGCCCGCGCCGTTGAAGGCCTGGGTGACCACCATGCCGTACGCGTAGAAGGCGAACCCCGAGGCCACGATACGGAGGCAGCGGCCCCCCTCGGCGACCACGGTCACGTCGGGTGTGAACAGGCGGACCACGCTGTCGCCGAACAGGACCAGCAGGAACCCGACCGCGCCGAGAAAAACGAGGTTGTAGAAGGCCGCCTTCCAGACGGCCGCCTCGGCGCGCGCCGAATTGCCGGCGCCCAGGTTCTGCCCGACCAGCGTCGCCGCCGCGTTGCCGAGCCCCCACGACGGCAGGAGCATGAACATCACGACGCGCATGGCGATGGTGTATCCGGCCAGAGGCACGCTGCCGAACGCCGCCAGGATCTTCACCAGACCGATCCAGCTGGTGAAGCCGATCAGCGTCTGGACCACGCCGTTCTTCGCCAGCCGGAAGATCGTCTTCAACGTCTCGGGCTCGAGGCGGAGGTGCGCACGACGGACCGCGAGGCGCCCCTGGCCGCGCCCGAGCGCGCGCAGCAGGTAGAGCACGCCGATGCTGCGCCCGATGGTGGTCGCCACGGCGGCCCCGGTGACGCCGAGCCGCGGGAACGGGCCCAGGCCGAACACGAACAGCGGCCCCAGCAGGATGTTGATCCCGTTCGCCAGCCAGAGCGCGCGCATCGTGATCGCCGCATCGCCGGCCCCGCGGAAGGCGGCGTTGATGAGGAAGAGCAAGAGGATGCTGACGTCGCCGATCAGCATGAGCCGGGCGTAGCCCGCCCCGACTGCCATCACCGCCGGCGAAGCCCCCATCGCGTGCAGAAGCGCCGGCCCGGCGAGACCGCCGCCGACGCCGAGCACGATCGCCAGCCCGAGCCCGATGAAGATCGCCTGACTGGCGGCGCGCGACGCCCCCTCGGCGTCCTTGGCGCCGGTCCGGCGCGCGACGACCGCACCGACGCCCATCGCCATCCCCAAGCCGACCGCGTAGACGACGGTCAGCAGGCTCTCGGTCAACCCGACGGCGGCGACGGCGTCGGGCCCCAGCTTCGAGACCCAGAAGATGTCGGCGACGGCGAAGATCGACTCCATCACCATCTCGAGGACCATCGGGACGGCGAGCAGAAGGATGGCGCGCGAAAGCGGCATCGCCGTCAGATCGCGGCGCGATCCGGCGAGCGCCTCGCGCACCAGCGGCCAGAACCGCTCGGGCGCGGCCGGCGGGCTGGTGGTTTCCTGTTGTTCGATCGGTGACGTCGTCATCTGACTCTCTCCGTGGCGTGCTCCGTTGCTGGCCGGCCGGAGAGGCCGCAGATCGTCAACCGACGACGACTGACGACC
This sequence comes from uncultured Pseudomonadota bacterium, assembly GCA_963725905.1. GTDB lineage: Bacteria > Myxococcota_A > Polyangia > Fen-1088 > Fen-1088 > JADGRB01. The sequence goes on from CAVSAG010000002.1 coordinate 531,196, forward strand.
TCCGGCCCATCCGGCCGGGGTCGTCCGCGAGCGCTACCCGCGCGGGACCCGGCCGGCCCCGTCGACGACGACGGGGCGCGGAATCGGATTCGAAACGCGGTGGCGACTCATGGCTGACCAAAGCTACGGGGCAGGATCGAGGATGACAAGTCACAACGGCTGAGCCGACCAAAAAAAGGAACGCCGGGTCGCCTTGCGGGATTCCCTTACGCCCCCACCTTCGTCCGTGAGGAGGCGGCAGCATGACCAGCGTGCCTCGGATCGGGTTCCTGCGGTTGGGGTTGCTCGCGGGTGGGTTGTTGGCCGTGGTGGACGGAAGGGCCGGTGCCGCCAATCCTCCCCCGGACACGGCCGAGGTGCTAGGGACGCTGCACGAGGCTGACCAGAAGGAGATCCAGGCCGGCGAGATCGCGCAGAAGAACGGCAAGTCGAAGGCGGTCAAGGATTACGGCAGGATGCTCGTCAAGGACCACACCGCGGCCGACGACAAGGTGGCCGAGCTGGCGCAGCGCGAGCGGGTCGACCTGGTTGCGAGCACGCCAGCCCCGGGGCCGAACGACATGGGGACGATGGCGTCGGGGCCCGACTTCGATCGGAAGTTCGCGCAGGAGATGCTCGACGACCACCGGAAGGCGCTCGGCGTCCTGACCGACGCGCGCGACACCACCACCGATCCGCAGCTGCGGAGGCTCCTGACCGATCTCATCCCGACGCTCGAGAAGCACGAGGCCGCGGCGGAGCGGATCATCGACGCCGAGGCGCGCAAGTAGCGCTCGCCGTCGCGGCCGGCTGTTTCTTTTCCGGAGCTACGAGAACCAAGTCGAGATACGATCTCGGGCCTCCCCGACCCTTAGCTGCTTACGGAGGCCTCTCTTGAGCTCGTTTCGTCTTGGCCGCGCCGCGGCCGCAGTATCGTTCGCGATCTCGCTTGCTTGCGTATCGACCGCTTCGAAGAGCGGCGCGGGTGGCGCCGCCGCAGGCGACGCGGGGAGCGGCGGTCAGGCGGCGGGCGGCGCGATCGGAAGCGCCGGCGCGATCGGCGTCGGCGGCCAGGGTACGGGCGCGAGCCTGGGCCAAGGGGGCGGCGGCGCGGTCGCCGCTGGCGGCGCGACGGGCGCGAGCGGCGGCGCGGGCTCGGGCGGCGCGACGGGGAGCGGCGGCACCGCACCGACGGGGCCGTACACCTGGAAGAACGTCGCCATCGGAGGCGGCGGGTTCGTCTCCGGGATCGTCTTCAGCCCCGCGCAGAACGGCCTCGCCTACGCGCGCACCGACGTCGGCGGGTTCTACCGCTCGACCGACGGTGGGGCGCACTGGACGCCGCTCACCGACCAGTATCCGGCGTCGCAGTCGGGCTACCTCGGCGGCGAGAGCATCGCGCCCGATCCGACCGACGCCAGTATCGTCTATGCGGCGGCGGGGATGTACGAGACCGCCGGCAACGGCGTCATCCTGCGCTCGACGAATCAAGGCGCGAGCTGGACGGCCAACCCGATCGCCGTCCCGATGGGCGGCAACGACACCGGGCGCGGCATGGGCGAGCGGCTGGCGGTCGATCCGAACAACAACACCATCCTCTACTTCGGCAGCCGCGGCAGCGGGCTCTACAAGAGCACGAACTCGGGCTCGACCTGGACGAAGGTGACCGCCTTCCCGACGACGGGCGACGTCGCCGCCACCGGCACCAGCTGGGGGCTGCCGGTCGTCGTGTTCGACAGGCGCGGCGGCACCGCCGCGGGCTCGATGACCATCTACGTCGCCGCCGCCACGACGGCCGCGGGGAGCAACCTCTACCACTCCGTCGACGGCGGGGCGACCTGGGCGGAGATCTCGGGCGGCCCGACCGGCCTCATGGTGCATCACGCGTCGATCGGCAGCGACGGGACGGTCTGGCTCGCCTACGGCAACAACTACGGCCCGTTCAACACGGCGAGCAGCGTGAAGCTGATCGGCCAGGTCTGGACGTACTCGGCGGCCGGCACCTGGACCAACGTGACGCCGCCGGCGGCGAACTGGGGTGGCATGGGCGGCGGCATCAGCGTCGACGCGCAGGATCCAAACCATGTCATCGTCTCGACGCTCGACTGGTACGCGCCCGATCGCCTGCTCATGACCAAGGACGCCGGGACCACCTGGACCGTCATCGGGCAGCCGCCGATCTCGGGCAACGCGGTCGGCTCGACGTACGACGACCAGGGGGCGGCCTACTGGTTCTCGGCCGGCCCGCAGATCGGCACCGGCGCCACCAACTGGGTCGAGGCGGTGGCGCTCGATCCGTTCAACGCGAACCACGCGATGCACGGCTGCGGCGCCGGCATCTGGAGCAGCAGCAACATCGGCAGCGCGACCGGCGCCAGCGGACAGGGCGTCACCTGGACGTTCAGCGACGCGGGGCTCGAGGAGACCGTCCCGCAGTACATGATGCCGTCGGTGAGCGGCGCCTTCCTCGGCGCGATCGGCGATCTCGGCGGAATGCGGAACGCCGATCTCGACAGCTACTCGGTGTCGGGCGAGTACACCAACCCGATTCAGTCGAACGTCAACGGGATCGACTTTGCCGAGAGCAACCCCCAGATCGTCGTGCGCGTCGGCAACAGCAGCAAGGTCGCCTCCGACGTCGCGTACTCGACGGACAACGGCGCCACCTGGAAGCCGTGCGCCGCGCCGCCCGGCTACACGACCGCCAACAAGATGCGCTCGGTGGCCGTGTCGGCCGATGGGAGCCACTACGTCGTCTCCTGGACCTCGGGGACCGGCTTCGCCGCCGTCGCGACCGCCAACTGCGCCGGTTGGACCGCGACGACGGGGCTTCCGTCGGGCGCGCTGGTGGCAGCCGATCGCGTGACCGTGGGGAACTTTTACGCGACCGCCGGCGGGACCGGCGGGATGTCGACCCTCTACGTGAGCACCGATGGCGGCATGACCTTCACCAGTGCCAACACCTTCACCGGCAAGGGGGGCGCGCCGCGCCCCGTGTTCGGCCAGGCCGGCGAGGTGTGGGTCCCGGCGGGGAGCCTGTTCCGCTTCGCGGGCGGGATCAGGAGTCAGCTCGAGAACATCACCAACGTGACCGGCGTCGGCTTCGGCGCGCCGGCGACGGGGATGACCCACCCGGCGCTGTTCGCCGTCGGGACCGTCGGTACGCAGTACGGCTTCTGGCGCAGCGACGACGGCGCGGGCGCCAGCTGGACGCGCATGAACGACGACGAGCACCAGTTCGGCGGCCTGCAGGGGAGCTACATCGGCGGCGACGAGACCCACTTCGGCCGCGTCTTTCTAACGACGGGCGGCCGCGGCTACATCTACGGCGACGTCAATTGAGGCGGGACCCTGAGAGGGTCCCGCGCCCGCCGCGATGAGCTTCGCGCGGCGAAGCCGCGCTGCGCTCGACGCGATCTAGACCGCTGCCGATTTGGCGGCCAGCGCTTTGATGTCGCGGTTCTCGAGTAAGCGCTGAGGGGCGCCGTTCGTGGCGGCCTCGATCATGGCGCGGCCGACGTCCTCGGTGGTGATCACGCTTCCCCGCGCGAGGAGGTTCAGGATCGGGAAGAGCGGCGTCGCCACCACATAGGCGGCGCGGTAGAGGCGGGTCTTCGACTTCACGCCGTGCATCGGCCGGATGACGCCGGGGCGGAACATGTAGGCCCGCTTGAACGGCAACGCGAGAAGCGCGTTCTCCGTCTCCCCCTTCACGCGCGCCCATATCGAGCGCCCCTTGGCGCTGCTGTCTGTGCCGGTGCCGGAGACGTAGATGAAGGTCATTCCCGCGTTCAACATCGCGAGCGTGCGGGCGGCGGCCAGCGTGAAGTCGAACGAGACGTGCCGGTAGTCGGCCTCCGACATCCCGACCGACGAGACGCCGAGGCAAAAGAAGCAGGCGTCATACCCGCCGAGCTCGCCTTCCAGCGACGAGAAGTCCGTGAAGTCGCGGTGGACAATCTGGCGCAGCTTGGGGTCGGTCGCCTCGCCCGCGCTGCGCCCGATCGCCAGGACGGCCGTGACCCGCGGATCGCGGAGGCACTCGCGCAGCACGCCCTGGCCCACCATCCCCGTTGCGCCGAACAGAATGACCTTCATGGCTCGACCGTGGGAGGCATACCACCGCGCGGGTCAGTGCGTGCGGTTTTCCGCCGGCTCGGTACCGGGCGCCGGGGGCGCGGCGCCGCCCGGCGGCGGGTTGGCGCCGCCGGGTGTCTCCTCGGCCGTGCTCGCTTTGGCGGCCGCGCCGGGCGGCATGGCGCTCGGGCGCTGCGACGGCGGCGGGGGCGCCTCGCCCGGCGCGCGCGCCCCCGCGGCTTTCCCGCCCGCCGACTTTCTCTCGAGGATCGCGTTCACCTCGCCCCCCACAAGGAAGATGAACCCCGAGATGTAGAACCAGGTCATGAGCACGATGACGCCGCCGATCGAGCCGAACGTGACGTTGTAGCTGCCGAAGTGGCCGGCGTACTCGGCGAAGCCCCAGGTCGCCAGCAGCCAGACCACCGTCCCCACCACCGAGCCCGGTGTGATGAAGCGGAACTCTTGCTTCACGTCGGGAAGAAAGTAGTAGGCGAAGGCCACGCTCGACATGATGACGAACGCGGTGACCGGCCAGCGCAGCCAGCTCCAGACGACGACGTAGGCGCGGGCGATGTGCAGCTTGCCCGCCAGCCACATCCCGAGGTCTCCGCCGGCGACCAACGCCGCGATCCCGATCAGCACCAGCGCCGCGCCGGCGATCGTCATCCCGAACGCCACCAGCTCCGTCTTCCAGAAGGGGCGCGATTCCTTGACGTCGTAGGCGAGGTTCAGCGCCTTGCGAACCGCGTCGACGCCGCGCGACGCCGAGTAGAGGGTGACGGCGAGGCCGATGGTCAGGAAGTGCGGCCGCTGGCGCTCCACCAGCCCGCGCAGGTTCTTGTCGATGATGTGCAGCGCCTGCGGCGGCAGCAGCACGTGCACACGTTCCAGCGTGGTCTCGAGCGCCCCCTGCAGGTGGGGGATGTAGGCCGCGAGCGTGGTGAGGAAGAAGAGGAAGGGGAACAGCGAATAGACGAAGTAGTAGCTGAGGACGGCGGCGCTGTCGGCGACGCTGTCGTGCTCGTACTCCCGGTAGATCTCCTTGAAGAACGCCTTCCAGCTCAACCGTCTCGGCCAGGGAAATCGCATCGCTCAGCTTGAAGGTAAGGGCCGCCCCAGCCGGGACAAGCGCCGCGGAGCGATCAGGGCGCCCGCTCGAGCACGACCTGATCGCTGAGCGGCCGCCCGATCGCCCGCGCGATCCGCCAGCCGCTGCGCGCGGCCAGCGCCCCGAAGACCTCGAGGCCGCGCGGGCGGATCGCGTGCCGGCTCCCCTGGCGGAGCCGACGGCTCGTCTCGTCGTCGCGGGTCACCGAGCCGACCATGGCGAAGTCGGCCGGCGCCTCGTCGCGCAGGCAGGCGAGGGTGGCGCCGATCTCGTCGTCGCTGCCGTACTCGAAGAGGCCCCCTTCCGACGAGCCGGCCGCGACCGCCCCCTCGGCGCCGAGCTCGCGCAAAAGCTGGCGCAACGGGCCCGTGTCAGACCAGTTGGAGCGGATGGCCAGCAGCTTGGCGTCGAGGCCTTCGAGCGGGCCGCCCGCCGCCGTGAGGGCCCCGAGCGCCCGCGCGCCGAAGGTCGGACCGTCCGCGTCCTGATCGAGCACGTCGATCGTGACGCGGCGACCGGCCAGCGCGGTCGGGTGATCGCGGCGGAGCAGGATGAGGGCGTTGAGGCTGTCCATCGCCGGCCCGCCGGCGATGTTGAGCAGGCGCAGCGGCCGGGCCGCCTCGGCGCCGAGCCGCGGGGCGAGCGTCTCGCCGAGCAGCGTCGCCATGTCCTGCAGGCGCAGCCGGACCGACAGCGCCGGGACCGAGGCAGCGATGCGGCGGTCGATCGGCGTCGCGTAAGCCCCGTCCAGGTTGTCGGGCCCGAGCTTGAGCAGGTAGGTGCTGAGACCGGTCAGGAAGGCTCCTTCCGACTTCCGGATGCCCTGCCCGAGCAGCGATTTGCGAAGCAAGAAGCCGAAGATCGCGCGCCGCAGGAATTGCGGCAGCTTGGCGAACGGCTGCGGCCCGTCGAGGAACCGCGCGACCTCCGCGTCGATCTCCGCCTCGGTCAGCGTGACCGCGAAGGCCGGGTGGGTCACGTCGATCACCGGCAGCTCGAGGTCGCCGCTTTTTCCCTGTGGCGCGAGGGCGTAGCGGACACCCGGCTTGCGGTTCTTTTCGAGGTTCGTGCTCACCTAGAATTAATACACGCGATGGGCGTCCTCGTCTGTCGGTCGGCTTACAATGCGGCTTCAATGCCATCGATGGACCGCCGGGTGCTCGCTCTCATTGTCGTCGCCGGGCTGGCCGCGGGTGCGGCCGCCGGCTGCGCGACGCCCCGGACGACCTGCCCGCTCGGCACCGACCTCGCGCGCCAGGTCTTCTCGGGCGGCGCCGAGGCGGAGTGGTGCGTGCGCCCGGACGGCGCGCGCCAGGGGCCCGAGACGCGCTTCTACGAAAGTGGCGCCGAGCTCCTGAGCGGCGCCTACGTCGACGGCACGCAGAGTGGCGTCTGGCGATACCGCTTCAACGACGGCCGCAACTGGCGCGCCGAGCGCTGGGAGGACGGAGCGCTGCTGCAGACGACCGTCGATCCGGCCGTCGCGCGCATGAGCCCCGACGAGCTGGCGGCGCTCGGTCCGACCACCTCGGGCGTCATCAAGCTCGTCTCGCACGATCCGATCCCCGGGCGCGAGACGCGGGAGATCCCCGGCGCCACCTTCGTCTCCCGCTTCCCGAACGGCCGCCCGCGCGTCGCGGGGAGCTACGACGCCGATGGATTGCGCGTCGGCGTCTGGCGCACCTGGTTCGAGGACGGGCGCCCCGCGCTGGAGATCGAGTACCTGGGCGGCGTCCGCGAGCGCGGCGCGCGCGAGTGGCACCCGAACGGGACGCCGGCGGCCGAGGGGTCGTACCTCGGCGGCCTGCGCGACGGGCGCTGGCAGTTCTGGGACGAGCGCGGCCAGCTCACCGGCGAGCGCTGGTACGGGAGCGGCGCCTCCGTCCCGGCGGTGCCCCCGGCGGCGAGCGTCCCGGCGGTGTCGCCGGCGGCGAGCGTCCCGGCGCCCGATGCCCGGGCGCGCGGTGGTATGCTGCCGCCCAAGCCATGAAACAATCCGTGACGGTGCAGATCGCGGGTGTGAAGTACGCGCTCAAGACCGACGAGGACGAGCGCTGGGTGAAGGCGGTGGCGGCCCTCGTCGACGAGCGCTTCCGCGACATCCAGAAGAAGGCCCGCACGCCGGACACGCAGGCCGTGGCCATGCTCACGGCCTTGCAGATTGCAGAGGAGCTGTTCCGTGAGCGGCGCGACACATCTGAACTGCGGAAAAGGATTCGCGAAAAGAGCCAATCCCTGCTTGACGTGCTCACGCGCGAGGCGCGACTATGATTTTCGATTGATCGTTCCGGTCTGCCGTTTGCCGTCGGCACGGTCCGACGGCAGGCGCGTCTACTAAATAAAGTACCGGGACCCATCACCTGACGATGGCTCCCCTTTCCAGCTCCGACGTTACCGAGGACAAGCGCGCGCTCCGTCGCGAGATGGGTGCCAGGCGCGTCGGTCTGCCCGAAGACGAGCAGCGCGCGCGCAGCGAAGCGGCGTCGGCGCGGCTGCTGGCGCTGCCGGAGCTGGGGTCGATCGGTGGTCGGGAGCTGGCGCGGACTGTCGCCGGTTACGTCGCCGCCAAGGGGGAGATCGATCCCGCATCGGCGCTGGCCGGCGCCGCGGCGGGCGGCGCGACGGTGGCGCTGCCGCGGGTCGCCGACGGCAGGATGCGCTTTCATCGCGCCGACTTCAGGCCGCTTTTGCCGGAGCGGTTCGGGCCGCTCGTACCGGGGCGTTTCGGGCTGCTCGAGCCGGCGGCGACGTCGCCGGAGATCCCGCTCGAGGCGCTCGACGTGGTCATCGTGCCGGGCTTGGCGTTCGACGCCGAGGGGCGGCGGGTCGGTTTCGGCGGCGGCTACTACGACGGCGCGTTCGGAGGCGCCGGGACGGGGAGCAAGCGCCCGGCATTGATCGGGCTCTGCTACGATTTCCAGGTCGTCCCGCGCTGTCCGGATGGCGCCGGCGACGTTCCGGTCGACGTGGTGGTGACCGACGCGCGTGTGCTCCGCCCGGCGGGAGGCGCGCGATGATCGGGCTTCCGGCGGCGATCCCGCTTGTCATCGTGGCGTTGGCGGTGCTGGTGATCGGGTTCCTCGCCGGGAAGACGCTGCGGCCGGCGTCGCTGCCCCACTCCGAGGAGGAGAAGCAGCGGCTCGTGGCGGCGGCGGAGGTGGAGGCCGAGTCGCTCAAGCGGCAGGCTGCGCTCGACGCCAAGGAGCTGGCCCAGAAGGCGCGCGCGGCGATCGACGCCGAGCTGAAGTCGCGCCAGGACGCGCTCGAGCGACAGGCCCGCGAGACGGCCGAGCGCGAGCGGGAGCTGGAACGTCAGGAGCGTCAGCTCAAGCAGCGGCTCGACGACACCGCGCGCAGCGAAAAGCAGCTCGCCGGACGCGAGGCAGCGGCCGAGGCTGCAGCCCGCCAGGCGGCGGCGCAGGCGACCGAGGCGCGGGCGCGGCTGGAGAAGATCGCCGGGCTCTCGATGGCGGAGGCCAAGGCGCGGCTTTACGACGAGGTCCGGGACGAGGCGCGCCGCGCGGCCGCCGACGAGGTGCGCAAGATCGAGGAGAGCGCGCGGGCGGAGGCCGAGGAGAAGTCGCGCATGGTCGTCTCGGCGGCGGTGCAGCGCTACGCGAGCGAGTACGTCGCCGAGCGGACCGTCGCGACCGTCCCGCTCCCCTCCGATGAGATGAAGGGGCGGATCATCGGGCGCGAGGGGCGCAACGTGCGCGCGCTCGAGGCGGCGACGGGGGTCGACCTCATCATCGACGACACGCCGGAGGCGGTGGTCATCTCCTGCTTCAACCCGGTGCGCCGCGAGATCGCCCGGCTGGCGCTCACGCGCCTCATCGCCGACGGGCGCATCCACCCGACGCGGATCGAGGAGATGGTCGAGAAGGCGACCGCCGAGATCCAGCAGCAGTGCAAGGAGGCCGGCGAGCAGGCGGCGTTCGATCTGGGCCTGCCGCGGCTGCACCCGGAGCTGACCCTCCTGGTCGGCAAGCTGAAGTTCCGCTCGAGCAACGCGCAGAACCTGCTGCAACATTCGATCGAGGTTGGCTTTCTGGCCGGCGCGATGGCCGCCGAGCTGGATCTCCCGGTGAAGACCGCGCGGCGCGCGGGCCTGCTGCACGACATCGGCAAGGCGATCGAGCAGGAGGCGGAGGGCTCGCACGCCGCCGTCGGCGCCGCGACCGCGCGCAAGTATGGCGAGCCGCCGCGGGTCGTGCAGGCGATCGCGGCCCACCACGGTGAGGTGCCGCCCGTCGACGTACTCGACCATCTGGTCGACGCCGCGAACGTGCTGTCGGGGCAGCGCCCGGGCGCCCGGCGCGAGATGTTGGAGTCGTACGTCCAGCGCCTCAACGATCTCGAGCAGGTCGCCACCAGCTTTGCGGGTGTCGAGCGCGCCTTCGCCATCCAGGCCGGTCGGGAGATTCGGGTCATCGTCGAGAATTCGCGCGTCTCCGACCAGGAGGCGCGCCTCCTGTCGAAGGACATCGCACGCAAGGTCGAGGCCGAGCTGGCCTACCCCGGCCAGGTGCGCGTGTCGGTGATCCGCGAGACCCGCGCCACCGACTACGCGAAGTAAGCTCCGGCGCGTCCCGCAAGGCCCCGGCGCCGCGCCGATGCCGTGCACGGAGGTCGCGCGGTATACTTCGCTGACCGGCGTGGCAGGTTCGGCAGTCTCGGGAGTTTCGGCAGTCTCGTCCTGGAGCGCCGTCTTGCGCAGTATGCGCGCGGCGGTGCCACTGATCCTGGAGGCGCGCACCGACCTGTTGCGGCTTCGCGCCCCTCCCGGGCCCGGCGAGCCCTACGGTCGGCTGCCGCTTCATCGGGACGCCGAGGGTGAGGTGATGCTGGCCGGGTGGACCGCCGCCGAGTGCGCCCCCCACGATCACGCTGGCGGCGAGGGGCTGGTCTGCATCCTCGACGGCGCCTTCACCGAGACGGAGTGGCTCTGGCGCGACGGCGGTCTCGAGCGTGGCGCGTGCCGTCGCTGGAGCGCCGGGGACGCGATCCCGGTCGCCCCTGGGACGATTCATTCGATGATCGCGCACGACGCGGGGACGACGCTCCACCTCTACCGCCCGGCGATCTCGGGGATGCGGGTGTTCGATCCGGCGCGGCGCGAGACGCTGCTGGTGCGCGACGACTGCGGCGCCTGGGTCCCGCGCGACGAGGGGCTGGTGCTCTCCCGCACGAGCTGGCCGGCGGCCCGATGATCTGGATCAGCCACACCACGCAGTACCGCACCGGGAGCGACAAGTTCGCGCGCGCCGCCGAGACGATGCGCGAAGAGTTGGAGGCGCGGCACCCGGCGACCGAGGTGCGGCTCGAGCCTCTGGTCCGCAAAGGAGACTTCGTGGCCGCCTTGCAGCGCATCGCGGGCGAAGGGAAGCAGATCGACGAGCTGCACTTCATCGGCCACTCGGGGCTCTACGGGATCATGTTCGGGTCGGTCGCCTGGCCCGAGCAGCTGAGCCCCCACGAATGGCGCGCGCTCCGCATTCCGTTCGCGCGGGACGCCCACGCCTACTTTCACGCCTGTCGGACCGCGCGCTGGTTCGCGCCGTTCTTCGCGCGGACCTTCGGCGTTCACGCGCACGGGCACCACGGCTACACCACCGTCTCGACGGCGCCCGACCGGTTTGTCTGGGAGCCGCTGCGGCTCGGCCGGCCGGGGCCGCTCTATCTCGTCTGCTGCCCCGGGAGAAAGTCACACGGGCTCGCCGGCTCGCTGACGAAGTATCTCGGCGCGCGCGCCGTCCCGATGGAGGAGTACCGACCCCTGCCGCCCGAGGGTGACACCTCGTACGACGCGGTGGCGACCCTCTACGACCAGGCGTTCGCCGACATCCGCGTGCGCCGCGACGAGTGGGCCTGGGTGAACGTGCGGCTCGACCGGGCCGCCTTCCCCCAAGGCCGCCCACGCGTCCTCGACGTCGGGTGCGGGACGGGGGCCTTGCTGCGGGCGCTCGCGCCGCGCATCGCCTCGGGCGTCGGCGTCGACACCTCGTCGAAGATGATCGACCAGGCGATCGCGCGCGGGGCCGGTTCCTCTCACCTCCGCTTCCAGAGGATCGACGGGCCGGTGTTGCCGTTCGAGACGGGCTCGTTCGACGTGGTGACGTCGTTTTTGTCGTTTCGCTATCTCGACTGGGATCCGATCATGCAGGAGATTCGCCGCGTGCTGGCGCCTGGCGGTCACCTGTTGATCGTCGACATGGTCGAGCGCGCGCTCGCCTGGCGCGACGCTGGACGTCTGGCGCGGTCGGCGGCGAAGCATCTGCTGCGTCCGGTGCGCGATCGCCGGTTCGTGCGCGACGTGGCCGCGCTGACCTCGCACCCGGACTGGAAGACGATGCTGAAGTACAACCCGATTCGCGCGCAGCACGAATACCAGTGGTACCTGGAGAGCCGCTTCCCCGGTCAGAAGCTGGAGATCCTGAACGTGGGGCGCCGGCAGCGGCTGGTGGCGTTCGACACCGGGCCGCTGGCGCCCGGAGGAGCGGTGGCCCCGCTCGCCTACCCGTGAGGCGGCGATGAGCGAACGTCTTGGGCTGCTCGACTGGGGGATAGGTGGGCTCGGGATCTTCCGCGAGCTGCGGCGGCGGCGGCCAGAGGTCCCGGTCCTCTACTGGTCGGACACCGGCGCCACGCCGTACGGGCGGCTGTCCGCGCCCGATCTGACCGCGCGCGTGTCCGCCGTCCTCCGGGCGATGGCCGGGCAGGGGGCCACCCAAGTCATCGTCGGCTGCAACGCCGCCTCGACGATCCTGAACGAGCTGGGCGAGGTCCCGCTACCGGTCATGGGCGTGATCGCGCCGGCCATCGCGATGGTCCCGCCGGGGCTCACCGGCCTCTTGGGCATCGTCGGTGGCGCGCGGACGATCCGCTCCGGGCTCTACCGCCGCGCCCTCACGACGCCCAAGCGGCGGGTGATCCAGCGGATCGCGCAGCCGCTCTCGGCGCACATCGAGGCAGGGCGGGGCGGGACGCCCGCCTTCGCGCGCGATCTCGACCGCATTGTGCGACCGCTCAAGCAGGCGACGGCGATCCTGCTCGCCTGCACGCACTATCCGTCGGCGGCCGAGGCTTTCCGCCGGGCGGCGCCCGGCGCGGCGCTGCTCGATCCGGCGGCGGCGGTGGTCGACCAGATCGCCGGCTGGCAGTTGCCGACGGGCGCGGACGACAGGTTCGTGACCACCGGGCGGCCCGCCGACATGCGCCGTGCCGCCTGGACCGCCTGGGGCATCGACATCGCCCCCCGCCCCGCGGTCGGCGCCTAGCCCGCGGCTGACAGCGGTTGCAGCGGGGCGGCCAGGACTGGCGTCGCTTGACATCATAACATCATAACATCACAGTATCAGAATGAGCTCTTCGGCGATCCGGACGACCTTGCACCTCGACGGCGACGTCTACCGGGCGGCGCGCAGCTTGGCGTCCGCTCGAGGCGAGGGGCTGGGGGCCGTCCTCTCGGAGCTGGCGCGCAAAGGGCTCGCTGCACCCGTAAGCGGTGGGAGCAAGCGCAAGGGATTTCCCGTGTTCGAGGTCCCCGCGGATGCTCCCCCCCTCACGCGCGAGATGGTCCGCGCCGCGCTCGAGGACGAGTGAAAACGGCGCGCGCGGGCGCGCGCAAGGCCGGCCCGCCGAAGCGCGCGCTACTCGACGTCAATGTCTTGATTGCGATGGCGTGGCCCAACCATGTTCATCACGCCGCCGTGCTGGACTGGCTTGGGGCTCCCGGCGATGTTCCCTTCGCGACCTGTCCCGTCACCCAGTCGGGGTTCATCCGTGTCTCGTCCAACGCGCGGGCCATTCCCGGAGCCCGATCGCCGCGGGAAGCTCAGGCGCTGCTGCGCCGGATCACCGAATTGCCGGGCCACGGCTTTTGGAACGACAACGTCGATCTCGCGGGGGACGCTCAGATTGCCTGGGATCGCGTCGGCGGGCACGCGCAGGTGACGGACGTGCACCTCCTCGCGCTCGCCCTGCGCCGTGGCGGACTTCTGGCGACGCTCGATCGTGGGATCGCCGACCTGGTTCCCACCGGAGCGCGGCTGGGCACCGTGGTCGTCATCCCGGGCTGACGACCACGGGATAGTCAGAGGCTCTCGAGGTAGGTGGTGAGATCGTCCTTCTCCGACGGCGTCAGCGCGGTGCCGAACTCGTGGCCCTGGTTGCCGTTGCCGGGGAGACGGGTGTCGAGGACGAAGCCGGCGCGTCCGAGCGGGAAGGTCTTCGGACGCTTCGCCGGCGGATCGAGCAAGGCGCGCAGCGACGGGACCGAGCCGTTGTGGAGGTATGGCGCGCTCGCGGCGATGCCGACCAGCGGCGCGGCGCGCACCCAGGCGGCACCAATGTGGGCCGATCCGACGTGCCCGGCCCGCGCCGGATCGGAGATGGTCGGAACGTCGATCGCGAACGGCCACTCGCTGCGTGGCACGTCGAACGCCAGCCAGGGGTCGGTGCCGATGCCGCCCGCGCGCCGGTCGGCGGCGGGGTTGAGCTGCGCGTCGCCGTCGCCGTTGGCGTCGAAGGGGAAGAGGCGGCTCGACGAGAAGACCAGCGGGCCGAAGTCGCGGTGCTGGCTGTGGCACCCCTCGCAGAAGGCGACCTCGTCGATCGCCTTGCCCCCGATCGGCAGCGCCGCGACGGCGACCAGCGCGGGATCGATCGACGCCGCGCGGATCGCCTTCCATTCGTCGACGCGGGTGTGCGCGACGTGGCAGTGCGAGCAACGGCCGAGCGGCGGCCCGTTGGACGCGAGCGGTACCTTGTTCTCGAGCGGCGCGCCCGCGTGGCAGTCGGCGCAGCGGACGGCCAGCTTCGCGTCGAGTCGCTTGGTCGGATCGATCGGCGCCAGGATCGGCCCCGCGAGCTTGGCGGCGGCGTAGGCGGCCGGGGCCGTCTTCAGGATCTGGCGGTTCGCGATCGTTCCCACCGTGCGATCGCTGAAGAGCGCACGCCCGCGCGCGATCGCCTCCCAGGCGCCGAGGGGCCGGGCAAGGTCTTCCTGGAGCACGGCCCGCACCGACGTCGCCGCGTACATCGCCGGGATCGCCCGCATGGCCTCGGGCGAGAGGGTCGCGCGCCCGTAGATGGCGTCGGCCCACAGGAGCCCGGGGAAGGAGTCCTGCTGCAGCCCGAGCGTCCCGAGGTTGCGCAGATCGAACAGAAGCGCCCGCCGGACCGCCTGTCGGTCGCCGGCCGGCGGCGGCTGGCCCCCGAGCGCGACCAGCCGTTCGAGCCAGGGGGAATCGGATGCCTCCGAGCCCGACCAGTTCTCGAGCGCCAGCCCCGGCGCTGCGAGAATGGTCGGGACGCTGATGGGGTTCACGAGGCCCCGGATCCCCTGTCGCACGCGCGCCGTTCCGGTGTAGAGCTCCGAGTGGTAGCCGGGAACCGTCACGTCGAGACCGAACTCGCCGGTCAGGTCCTGGCGGCCGGGCCCGGCCAGCAGAAGCCGCGCGCGCACCGTTCGTCCCGAGGGAAATCCTCGGGCGCGGCGAGCGTCGGCCGCCGGGGCGTTGCGGTCGTCGAGGATCGCGGCCGTCGCCAGCAGGAGCCCGTAGTCGAACTCGGCGCCGGGCAGGCCGAGAGCGATCGCGCCGCCCGCGGGGTTGGCCTCGCCGTGGCAGAGCCAGCAGGTCATCCCAATCTGGCCGGTCGGCTTTCCGTCGGGGCCGAGCGGCTCCCGCAGGCCGAGCAGGCCGGTCGAGACCGAGATTCGCCCGACGCGGCCGCGCGGATCGTCGGGCGTGGGCGTCAGCCCAAACAGCGCCGGATTCGCGAGGATCCCGCCCCTGGCGTGGATGTGCCGCGTGACCGTGGTGTCGGGCCGGCCGTCGCCGTCGAGGTCGACCGGCTCCCGCTCGAGATCGATGTCCACGTCGCGGTTCCAGGCGATCCCGACGAGGCGCGTCCAGTAGTCGGCGTTCGTGCTCACCAGCGGCGAGCCGGGATCGCCCGGACGCGCGCGCTGGAACGGACCGATGTCCTCGATCGCGCGCTGGTGCGCCTCCTCCCGCTCTTCGCGGTCGTTGCGCGGCGTCTCGTGCGGCTGCGCGGCCCAGCTCCACGGATCGGCGATATCCGTGAGCAGCTCCTCGGGCCCCGAGGGGGCGGCCATGGGTTCCGGCGCCGGCGCGCGGGGCGCCTTGTGGCAGCCGAGCGCAGCGAGAGCGACGAATCCGGCCAGGGCGATGCTATTCTCCCGGACCCGCATGCGCATCGGCGATTTGCAGCTTAACCCCGGCGCCCTCCTGGCGCCGATGGAAGCGGTCACGGATCTGCCATTTCGCACGATCTGCGAGGAGCTTGGCGCGACCCTGACTTTCACGGAGTTCCTGTCCGCCGAGGCGCTGACCCGTGGCGCCGCCAAGGCGGTCGGGCGCATGTGGCCGAGCTTGGAGGGACGGCGGTTCGCGGTCCAGATCTTCGGCCGCGAGCCAGAAGCTCTGGCGCGTGCCGCCGGGATGGCGGTCGACGTCGGCGCGTCGATCGTCGACATCAACATGGGCTGTCCGGCCAAGAAGGTGACCGCGGGGGCGTGCGGCTCGGCGCTCATGCGCGAGCCGGCGCTGGCGGCCGCGCTGGTCGCGGCGGTGCGGCGCGCGGTGCCGGCCCCGATCCCGGTGACCGTCAAGCACCGCTCCGGCTGGGACGAGTCGAGCCTCAACGCCGCCGAGTTCGCCCTGCGCTTGGTCGAGGCGGGCGCCGCGATGATCACCGTGCACGGCAGGACGCGCGCGCAGGGCTTCTCGGGCGCGGCGCGGATGGAGCCGATCGCCGCCGTGCGCGCCGCGCTGCCGCGCGAGATCCCGGTCGTCGGCAACGGCGACGTCAAGGACCTCGCCGCGTACACGCGCATGAAGAACGAGACCGGCTGCGACGCGGTGATGGTCGGCCGCGGCGCGATGGGGAACCCCTGGTTCTTCCGTTCGATCGCCGCGCTCGAGACGGGCGCCGCCGACTCTGCTGTCGATCTTGGACCGCCGACGCTCGCCGAGCGGCGCCGCGTTTGGCGCCACCACGCCGATCTGGTCGTCGCGCACAGCCCCGAGAAGATGCGCCAGCACGAGCTGAAGAAGACGCTGGCCTGGTACTCGCGCGGCCTCTACGGCGGCGCGTCGCTGCGCCAGCGGGCGTCTTCCGTGGAGGCGCCGGAGGCGCTGCGCGACCTCGGTGAGAAGTTCTTCGCCGAGCTGGAGGCCGCCGAGGTCGCCGGATCGCCGCGCCCGCTGCTGGCGCCCGCCGATCCGATCTCCAAGTCGATGGCGCGCCACGGGCGGCGCGCCGGCGGTCACGCGGAGGCCGACGAGACGTGCGTCGCGGCCTCCTAGCCCTCGCGCTGGCGGCCTCGCTCGCGGTCGCCTGCGAGGACGGCTCGCACGGCGACATCGGCGACGAGATCAACATCCTGGTGCGCCGCAACGACCAGCTCGTCCCGCCCGCCACCGAGCGCCTGGCCGCCTTCAAGCGCGCCGCCATCCCCCAGATCGAGACGGCGTTTCACACCGCCGCCCCGTCCGGGCGGCTGCACCTCATCGCCGCGATGGCCCGCATCGGCGACGATGAAGCGGTGCCGATCTTTCGCCACGCCGCGCTCTACGACGTGAACCCCGAGGTGCGCGCCGCGGCCGAGACGGCGCTCACCCGCTGGGCCGCCGGCAGCGACGCGCGCGGCGACCGCTCGCGCGCCGCGCTTGCCGAGATCGCCCGCAGGCGCGCGGCCGGCGAGGGGCCGTTGCTCTACGGCGACGGTGGCCTGCCGGGCGTGCCGTCGACCGTCGGCGCGCCCGATCCGGTGGGCGCCAGTCCCACGCCTTAGGGCGGCTTCAGGGCGGCGGTCAGATCGGAAAATCGACGCCGGGTATCAGCGTCGGCGGCGGCGGATCGGGAGTGGGCGCCGGCATCGGGGCCAGCGCGAGCGGGCGGTTGGGGTGGCGCGCGTTCCAGTCGTTCACGATGCCGACCAGCTCCTCCGTCGGGCTGAGCGCCAACGCCGTGATGCCGCCCGCAAGGAACATCGCGCCCCCGACGGCCAAGAACGTGAAGTTGGGTGTCTGCTGGCAGAGCTGCGTGCTCCCCGAGCCGACGCACTGGTTCTCGGTGAAGACAAGCCCGAGCGACGCCGTGACGAGCGCGGCGGCGCTGGCGATCCCGATGGCGGCGATCTGGGCGTGCTGGCTCGAGACGTGGTCGTTGGCGCGCTGGGCGAGGAGCGAGTCGTCCTTTACCTGCCCGGCCAGCTCGCGTGCATTTCGGACCAGGAACAGCGGCCGGGCCGTCGATGTGGAGAGCGGCTGCACCGGTGCCGGCGCGGGTGCGTCGAGCCGGACGTCGTCGTCGCGGATGAACCCGATCCGCTTGTCCGGCAGCGAGATCCGCCGGAACCCGGCGGTTACCGCGGGCGAGACGAACACCCTCTCGCCCGCGGTGTAGGTGCGAAGCACCTCGGCCGTCTCGGCCGCGGTCGCGCGCGCCTGCGCGCCCGGCGCGACGACGGTCGCCGGTGCGGCGGACGCCACCGCCGTCCAGGAGACCACGACGACCATCGATACCGCACCGACCCGAAAAGCGCCTGATGAAGCCACCGATCGCGCCATCCTTGGGGACGACCCACGCCCCTTCGCTTCGTTAGATCATTCTGTCGCAGGGCGCCCGAGCCGCGACATGATTCCGGAATTCGCGCGCTCCGCCGGCCGCGGTACAGCCCTGGCGCGGGCGGCCAATAAGCTGGCCATCCGGGCCGATTTCGTTGTAACCAGGGGAGGTCAGGCTCCCGGATCCGGCGACCTCTTCGCCGGAGGCAGCACCCCCATCGATATAGGAGCAGCCTAGGCATGTTGTACCTTCGTTCTCTTTCGCTTCTCTTGGTCAGCGCGATCTCGGTTTCCTTGGCGGCCGGATGCGCGCCGCCGGCCCGGGTCGGCGGCGGGGGCGGATCGCAGAGCTCGGGGAGCGGGGGCAGCGGCAATCCGAGCGGCGGTTCGTCGGGGAGCACCGGCAACGGATCCGGGACGGGGGGCGCCGGCGGCGATATCGTCGTCCTCACCGGGGGCACCAACGGCGGCGGCGGGACCGGGGCTGGCGGCAGCTTGGCTGGCTCGGGCGGCAGCGACTCGGGCGGTAGTGGTGGCTCGAGCGGCAGCGGCTCGGGCGGCAGCGGCCCGATCGCCTGCGGCGCGGCGACGATGGATCCGCTTCCCTATACGGGCGGCTACACGGCGAACTCGACCAACCGTGCGCGCGCGATGAGCGACGCATCGGCCATGTCGAACGACGAGCGGGCGCAGCAGATGAGCGGCCTTCCGCAGAGCGGCACCGCGAACTACAACGTCTTCAGCCAGGAGGACAACTCGGATCGCATGATCCGCGGCTTCCACTACCGCGACGGCCCCCGCGGTGTGAACCTGAACGCCAGCGGCGACGGACTGAACGACTACTCGACGGCGTTCCCGGTCGCCATGGCGCGCGGCGCCTCGTTCGACGTCGACCTCGAGTACCAGGTTGGCGAGGCGATCGGCGACGAGATGCTGGCCTCGGGCAACACGATGCTGCTCGCGCCGACGGTGAACATCCTGCGCCACCCCGCCTGGGGGCGGGCGCAGGAGACCTACGGGGAGGACGTCTTTCTGCTCGGGCGGCTCGGCAGCGCGTTCGTCGCGGGCGTCCAGCAGTACACCGGCGCCTGCGCCAAGCACTACGCGGCGAACAACATCGAGGACGGGCGCGAGACCGCGATCGCCATCATGGACGACCAGACGCTGCACGAGGTCTACGCGCGCCACTTCGAGATGATCGTTCAGGAGGGTGGTGTCTCCTCCGTCATGGCCTCCTACAACGAGGTTGGTCTGCCGACCGGCTCCGCGCTCCACTCGACGCAGAACTCGCACCTTCTCACCGACCTTTTGCGGACGACCTTCGGGTTCCAGGGGTTCGTCCTCTCCGATTGGTGGGCGATGCCGAACGGAAACACTGTCCCCTATCCGTCGACCAGCACCTTGCAGCCGATCGCCCTGCAGGGGGTCAACGCGGGCCTCGATATGGAGCTTCCCTGGCGATACAACTACTCGACGCTGACCTCGCTCGTGAACGCCGGCAGCCTGCAGGGCTCGCAGCTCATCGCATCGACGGCGCGCATCCTCGAGCAGAAGTACCGCTTCGGCGCCGACAAGTTTTCCGGCTTCGGGAGCAAGACGCCGTTCACGACATATTCCATGTCCAGCGGGAGCATCCAGAAGAACGACCAGACCGACCCGGCGCTCGGCGCCAGTCATATCCAGCTGGCGCAGACGGCGGCCGAGGAGTCGATGGTCCTGCTCAAGAACCAGGACGGCAGCGGCAACCCGGTGCTGCCGATCGACCGAACGAAGGTCCAGAAGATTGCGGTCTTCGGCGCCAAGGTGACCTACGGGCTACAGCAGACCAGCAGCCAGGACTGCCAGGGTGGCGGGAGCGGAACAATCAGCTGTCCGCTCGACTTCTCGACCAACGTTCGCACCGGTGACGACGGATCGAGCCGTGTCTTCTCCGATCCCGCCAAGAGCGTCGGCCCGCTGGCCGGCATCATGGCCGCCGCGAACAGCGTTCCGGTGACCGGCTACAACAGCACGAGCGGCGTATCGGCGAGCAGCTTCGACGTCGCGGTCGTCATCGCGGGTCTGACGCCGCAGGACGAGGGCGAGGAGTACACGGGCGCCGGCGACCGCACGACCGGTGGCATCGGCGCGACCACGCACATCGTGAACTTCGGCCTCGACCCCAAGGCCAACAGCGGCGTTCAGAACGCGCTCATCACCAGCGTCGCGGCGCTCGGCAAGCCGACAATCGTGGTGCTCGAGGGCGGGAGCATCATCGACATGCCCTGGATCGCCAACGTCCAGGCGGTGATCATGGCCTGGTACCCCGGCATGGTCGGCGGCAAGGCGCTCGGCCGCCTGCTGTTCGGCGACGTGAACTTCAGCGGCAAGCTCCCGCTGACCTGGGACACCAACGCCAGCCACTGGCCGACCTTCGCGGACAGCAGCGGCACCACGCAGATGGACTACTGGCTCGGGTACCGCTACTTCGATCACAACGGGACGACGCCGCAGTTCCCGTTTGGCTACGGGATGTCGTACGCGTCGTTCAAGTACGCGCCGGACGCCGCGATGCCGCTGGTCGGCTGCACGACGGTTCCTGCCAATGGCACGGTGCCGGTCATCTTCGATCTCTCCAACGCCACGTCCGTGGCGGGGACCGAGACGGTGTTCGTCTTCGTGCAGTACCCGGGCACGTCGGTCACCAATCGCGCGGGGAGCAGCTACAAGGAGCTGAAGGCGTTCAAGCGGGTGCCGCTGGCCGCCAATCAGGCAGCGCGCGTCACGATTCCCCTGCGGGTGAAGGATCTCAAGTACTGGAACACCACCTCGAACCAGTGGGCGGTCGAGCCGGGGATGGTGAAGGTCATCGTCGCGCCGAATGCCGGCGCCGTCGCCACGCCGTGCGGCGGGAGCACGACGACGAACTGCTCGCTCTCCGGCACTTTCATGGTGACCCAATGAGGAGGCAGGCTATCAACCGATGAACGCGAAAACAGGATCGAAGCGCTCTCTCACCGCAGTCGCCGTCCTCTCGTTCGCCAGCCTCACGGCGCTCGGTTCGGCGCGTGCCGCCGACGATCCGTTCGCCGGCGACAAGGCGTCGCCCCCTCCGGGCGCGCCGATGGCGCCGGTCCCGCAGGCGGCCGACGGCGCCGGGGAGCCGGGACCGCAGAAGCAGGGACCGCCGGCCGCCCCCGAGGAGCCGGCGCCCGCGCCGACGGCGATCGTCCAGGAGCTGCCGGCCTCTGCTTACCCCGAGCCGACGCGCGGTCTCTATGGCGGTTCGCTCTGGCTCGACATGCAGGGGCTGCAGTGGCCCTACATGCCGCAGACCGGGATCGGACTCTCCGGTTACGGCTGGATCGACACCATGTACAAGCTGACCCGGATCGGCGACGCGAGCGAGCGGCCGAAGGTGACGAACCTGTTCCAGCAGGGGCGCTTCCTGCTCCGCGTGACACCGACGTGGACGAACGGGCGGTGGTTCGTGCAGGCGCAGGCGGAGATCGTCGCCAACAAGGATCAGATCAACACGCAGGCCAGCGGCCTCGTCGACGCCGACGACGTCTGGGTCCGCACGGGCGTCTGGCAGGCCTGGGACGTGACCGTGGGCCGGATGCAAGCGTTCGACGTTTACCCGCTGGGGATGGGCCTCGATCTCAACTCCGACGAGCGGACGGGCGCCTACGACAGCCTCAACCAGACGCCGACTCAGCTCTACGCGGTCGACTACATGCTCTACCGTCCCGCCGGGCCGGGCGACATCGCCTTTCACCTCTACCCCAGCAAACAGCTGCGGATCGAGCTGCTCGGGCAGTGGGGCAACACCGGCCAGCTGAACATTGTGGGAGGGCGCCCCGCCGCGATCCTCGACCTGGGCGTTCTCAAGTTCCGGGTCGCGGGAGAGTACCAGTATGAGTTCTCCAATCAGTCGACCACCGGGAACCAGCACACCCAGCACAATCGCGGCGTCGGCGGGTCGATGCAGGTCGTCGCCGCGCCTGTCCTCGAGGCAGGCCTGAACGGCGCCTACGCCATCAACGACGAGTCCCAGTCCATTGGAGGGACGTTTCAGCCGAACAACTCGACGTCGGGGAACAAATACAGCTTCGGCGGCTGGGCCAACTTCGCTCCGCCCCCGATCGCCGGGTTGCTCGTCGGGGTGGGCGCCAACTACACCCACTTTCACAACCTCTATATTCCGGCCAACGAGATGGCCTATCAGCACGAGACGAACCTGCAAACCTTCGTGGCGATTCAGTACCTCGTCTACAAGCAGCTGTTCGTGAAGCTGGTGGGCGGCTACGCCAAGTCGCACTTCGAGAACGTCGCCACCGGGAGCTACGACGACGATCAGTTCAGCGTGCGTCTCCGGGTGATGTACCTCTACTAACGGTTCGCGCCGACCCGCCGTTAACCGGCTCTGTGGCGTTTCGTTACGCCGCGGAAACCGAAACCGCGCTACCTCTGTGTCGATGAGCACCGCCGCGGCCGAGACCTGCGCGACCTGCTACGGCTCGGGGGAGATCAACACCGACCAGGGGCCGTTCGTCTGCCGGGACTGCATGGGGCACGGCAAGCTAGCCGGGCGCCTGGAGCTCTACGAGTGGCGGCTGCGCGAGATCGAGCGCGGGCACCGCGACGGCACGCACGGGTGCGAGGACGACGTGCGCTGGATGGCAGCCGAGGTGCGGCGCAGCCGGGACACGCTCCTGCAGATCTTCGCGCGCTGCCAGGACGCGGCCGAGAGCGACCTCCTCGCAGCCGAGATCCGCCACCTGGCGAACGGCTGCCTGGGGCTCTACGCCGTCGCCGACGACAAGCCGAAGGGGTGAGCGCGCGGCGCGCGATGCGCGGGCGCTTCATCGCCGTTTCGTCGACGACTTGTTTCCGCCAGGTGTCCGGACGAACTGCCTTGCACCTACATTGCGCACAAAGAAACACAACGAATTACAATTGGATGACAATTGCCGCTCTAGGATGACGGCATGACGATTTCGGGTTTGGTGGTCGGGACTTACCTGGCCGTCCTCCTGGTCCTGGCCCTCTACGGCTTCCACCGCTCCTCGCTGGTCTGGCTGTACTACCGAAATCGTCACAAGCGGCCCAAGCCACTGGGGAGCTTCGCCGAGCTGCCGGCGGTGACCGTGCAGCTGCCGCTCTACAACGAGATGTACGTGGTCGAGCGGCTGCTCGACGCGGTCGCCGGCATCCGCTACCCGCGTGACCGGTTCCAGATCCAGGTGCTCGACGACAGCACCGACGAGACGCAGGAGATCTGCAAGCGCAAGGTCGAGGACCTCGCGCGCCGCTTCCCGGAGCTGGAGGTCGAGTACATCCACCGCGTCGATCGCAGCGGCTTCAAGGCCGGTGCGCTGCAGAACGGACTCAAGACCGCCAAGGGCGAGTTCGTCCTCATCTTCGACGCCGACTTCCTGCCGCTGCCCGACATCCTCGAGCGGTCGATCGACCACTTCAGCGATCCGCGCGTGGCGGTGGTTCAGTGCCGCTGGGAGCACGTCAACCGCGACTTCTCGGCGCTGACCGAGGTCGAGGCGCTGATGCTCGACGGCCACTTCATCATGGAGCACGCCGGCCGCAACTGGTCGGGGCGCTTCTTCAACTTCAACGGAACGGCGGGCCTCTGGCGCCGGGCGGCCATCGCCGACGCGGGCGACTGGCAGCACGATACGCTGACCGAGGACATGGACCTTTCGTACCGGGCGCAGCTGCGCGGCTGGAAGTTCGTCTACCTGCCCGAGATCGCGGCGCCGGCCGAGCTGCCGGTCGAGATGTCGGCCTTCAAGTCGCAGCAGTTCCGCTGGGCCAAGGGGTCAATCCAGGTGGCGAAGAAGCTGCTGCCGACGATCCTGCGGTCGAACGCGACCTTCGCGCAGAAGCTGGAGGCGTTCTTTCACCTCAGCAACAACATCGCCTACCCGCTGCTTTTGCTGCTGTCGATCCTGCTGCTGCCGAACCTGGCGCTGCGCGCGCACCACGGCTGGCGCGAGGTGCTGCTCATCGACCTGCCGCTCTTTTTCGGGACGACCGCGTCGGTGGCGTCGTTCTACCTCGCCTCGCAGCGCGAAATCGCGCTCATGGCCGGTCCCGGCGAGCGGCGGCGCTCGATCTGGCTGGCGGTGCGGCGCCTGCCGCTGACGATGTCGATCGGCATCGGCCTGTGCGTGAACCAGACGCGCGCGGTGCTCGAGGCGCTCATGGGGCGCGAGACCGAGTTCGTGCGCACGCCCAAGCACGGCATCCGCGGCAAGCTCGAGAGCTGGTCCGGGAAGAAGTACCGCTCCGCCAAGTCCCTCACGCCGTTCATCGAGCTCGGCCTGGCCGCCTACTTCGTGCTGGCGATCGCCGTGGCGGTCGACCACCGCCACTACATCTCGATCCCGTTTCTCTGCCTCTTCCTCTGCGGCTTCGGCTACGTCGGCTGGGGCTCGGTCTGGCAGGGCGGCGTCGGCGCGGCGTGGCGCCGGATGTTTGGCGGCAGCGGCGTCACCGTGGTCGCGCCGCCGGCCTATCCGGTCGTCGCCGGCCGCGCGACCGACTCGCTCTCGGGCGAGATTGTCATCGACGACACGGCTCTCGTGCTTCCGAGCGCCGGCGCGGACGCCTGAAGATCGGGCGGTTCGCCCGGGCCTACAGCGCCTTCTTGATCAGGTCTTCGATCTTCGCGCGGGGAACCGCGCCGACGACCTGACCGACGACCTTTCCCTCCTTGAACACAAGCAGGGTGGGGATGCTGCGGATGTCGTACTGGGTGGCGACCTGGGCGTTCGAGTCGATGTCGCACTTTCCGACACGGAGCTTCCCGTCGTAGTCCTTCGCCAGCGCCTCGACGTGCGGCGCGATCGCGCGGCAGGGGGCGCACCAGACGGCCCAGAAGTCCACCAGCACGGGGAGCTTCGAGCCCAGAATCTCAGTCTGGAAGTTGGAGTCGGTCACCTCGACGATGTTCTCGCTTGCCATGGGGCCATGGCTTAGCACGCCGGCCCGTCGCGTCCAAGCTCGTAGCTCCGCCCGCGCCGTCTCGTGCCGCGCGTGGTAAATCTAGAGCGTGGCGACCTTGACGGCGGTCGTGATCGGGGTCTACGCGCTCGCGGCCACGATCTACCTCGGCTATCTGCTGGGGCGATCGATGACCGGCGGCGCCATCGCCGAGCGGGCGCGCGCGGTCGGCGTGGCGCACGCCGTGCTCGCGCTTGGCGTCGGTCTGCACCTTTGCGACATCGGCCTTCGCTGCATGCACGGGGTCAATCCGATCTCCTCGACGCCCGAGGCGATGTCGCTGGTGGCGTTCCTGATCGCGGCCGGCTATTTCCTGGCGTCGCTGCGCTACCGGCTGGCCGCGGCGGGGGCGTTCGCGGTGCCGGCGGCGCTCGCCTCGCTGGTGCTCGCCCGCGTCGTGCCGGCCGAGGCCGACGCGCCCCACATGGGCTCGCTCGGCCGGGTGCACATCCTGCTGGCGGTGGTCGGCGTCTCGGTCTTCACGCTGGCGGCCGTGCTGGCGCTGCTCTACCTGTTCGAGGACCGTCAGCTCAAGCGCAAGCGGTTCGACCGGATGATGGGGCGGGGGACGCCGCTCGACACGCTCGATCGTCTGGCGCTCCGCTGCGTCTCCATCGGTTTCCCGATCTTCACCGTGGCCATAGTGACCGGCGCGATCTGGGTGGCGCGCCTCGGCGTGCTGCGGACGGCGACCGCTCTGCGCCCCGAGTACCTGTTCGCGCTCGCGACCTGGGCCGCGTTCGGCGTGCTGCTGGTGGCGCGCGTCGGCGCCGGGTGGCGCGGGCGGCGCGCCGCCTGGCTGACGCTGGGGGGATTCGGCGGCGCCATGCTGGTGCTGCTGGCCTACTTCCTGCGTCACGCGGCGTGATCCATGGGCGGCGCGGCCATTGACCTCCTCGTCCTTGGCGTCTCGCACAAGACCGCGCCGGTCGGCGTGCGCGAGCGCCTGGCGGTGGTCCCCGAGACGATGGACGCCGTGCTCGCCGAGCTGACCGCGCTGCCGTCGGTGCGCGAGGCGGCGTTGCTGTCGACCTGTAACCGGGTCGAGATCTACGCCGCGGTCGACGCCGACGCCGACCGCGCGGCGCACGGGCTCGCGGAGGCGCTGGCCCGCCGGGCCGGCGTGGCGCCGCTCGAGCTCGGTACCCACCTCTATGAGCGGCGCGACGCCGAGGCGGTGGCGCACCTCTTCCGGGTCGCCTCCAGCCTCGACTCGCTGGTGCTGGGCGAGCCGCAGATCCTGGGGCAGACCAAGCATGCGCACGAGGCCGCCAAGCGGCAGGGAAGCGCGGGCGCGATCTTGAACGCCTGCTTCGAGGGTGCCTTCCGCGTCGCGCGGCGGGTGCGACGGGAGACGGAGATCGCGCGCAACCCGGTGTCGGTCAGCTCGGTGGCCATCGAGCTGGCCCGCCAGGTGTTCGGCGGCTTCGACAAGCGGCAGGTGTTGATCGTCGGTGCCGGCAAGATGTCGGAGCTGGCGGCGCGCACGCTGCGCACACAGGGCGCCACGCTGACCGTCACCAACCGGACACGCGCGCGCGCCGACGAGCTCGGCGCCCGGTTCGGTGCTGCGGTCCGCGACTGGAACGACCTACCCGACGCGCTCGGGGCCGCCGACATCGTGATCGCCTCGACCGGTGCGCAGCGCCCCGTGTTGACCGTGGAGACGATGCGCCAGGTCCAGCGGGCGCGCCGCGGGCGTCCGCTGTTCCTGCTCGACATTGCCGTTCCGCGCGACGTCGAGCCCGAGGTGGGAAAGCTGGACGGGATTTATCTGGCCGACATCGACGATCTGCAAAAGGTGTCTGCGGAGCACCGCGATGAGCGGAAGAACGAGGCCGACGAAGCCGAGGCGATCGTCGCGCAGGAGCTGAACCGCTTCCTCAGATCTTGGCGCGGCCGGCAGCTCGGCCCGACGGTGACGGCGTTCCGCGCGCATGTGCTCGGGCTGGCGCAGGCCGAGGCGGCGCGCGTCGCGGCGGCGAACCCTGGACTCGGCGAGCGCGAGCGGAAGCTGCTCGCCGACCTGGCGGAGTCATTCGCCAAGAAGCTGCTGCACACGCCCCAGATGGCGCTGCGCAACGACGACGCCGACGGCGTTCCGCTGGTGGTGGCGGTGCAGCGACTGTTCGCGCTGGAAGTGGCTCCTTCGGCGCCGCTCGAGGACGACGGCGACGACGCAGCCGCGCCCGCCCCCTCCGACGTGAAAGACAAGAAGGCGGCCGGGCGATGAGCGCCGAGAGGATTGTCATCGGCACCCGCGGCAGCGCGCTCGCGCGCTGGCAGGCGGGCGAGGTCGGCCGTTTGCTCCGCGCCGCGCACCCGGGGCTGGAGGTGCGCGAGCAGATCATCGTCACCGCGGGCGATCGCGCGCAGTCGGCACCGGCCGTTCCGCTGGAGGGCAAAGGCGCCTGGGTCGAGGAGATCGAATCGGCGCTCGCCTCGGGCGAGATCGACGTCGCCGTTCACAGTCTGAAGGACGTCCCCGCCGAGCTGCGCGCCGGGTTGGCGATCGTCGCCGTCCCCACGCGCGCCGATCCGCGCGACGCGATCGTCAGCCGCTCGGGAGCAGGCCTCGACGCACTGCCGCCCGGCAGCCGGGTCGGCACCTCCAGCCTCCGCCGCGTCTGCCAGCTGCGCGCCGCGCGTGCCGATCTGACGATCGAGATCCTTCGTGGCAATGTCGACACGCGGCTGCGCAAGATCGCCGAGGGGGTGGTCGACGCGGGCGTGCTCGCCGCGGCCGGCCTCGACCGGCTCGGCTTCTCCTCGCGCATCGCCGAACGACTTGATCCCGCCCGGATGTTGCCGGCGATCGGGCAGGGGGCGCTGGCGCTCGAGGCGCGCGCCGACGACGCGCGCGTGATCGCGCTCTGCCGGCCGCTGTCGGATCCTGCCGCCGAGGTGACCGTCGCCGCCGAGCGCGCGCTGCTCGCGGGTCTGGGCGTCGGCTGCCGCACGCCGGTCGCGGGCCACGCCACGCTCGCCGCGGGTCAGCTGACGCTGGCCGGCCTGGTGGGCCGCCCCGATGCCTCGGAGATGATCCACGAATCGCTCACGGGGGCGCCCGAGGACGGTCGCGCGATCGGAACCGAGGTCGCCCGGCGACTCATCGCGCGCGGGGCCGGCCAGATCCTGCGCGAGCTGGAGGGCCGGTAGCACCCGCGCTGCTGACGCCGTTGAGTCGGCGAAGGATTCCGACGGAACCTTCCCATGTTTGGAGGAGACCGATGAGGCGAGGCTCGACGCTGCTGCTCAGTTTTCTGTTAGCGACCGGCTCGTGCGGTGGCGGCTCGAGCGGCTCAGGGAAAGGAGGCGCGAGCGGCAGGCCGGGAGGCGGCTTCGGGGGCGGTGTGGCCGGCGGAGCGGGGTCGTCGGGTCAGGCCGGCAGCGGAGCCGCAGCCGGGCAGCGCGGTGGCGGCGCCGGAGCGACGGGCGCGTCGGCGGGCGTCGGCGGGTCCTCGGCCACCGGCGGCGCGCCTGGCGTGGGGGGCGCGGCCGGGATCGGTGGTGACGGGGGCGCGGGGGCTGGCGTCGCAGGGGCTGGCGGCGGAGGACGCGACGGCGGGACGGCGACTGACGCCGGTCACGACGCCGCCACGGCATGCGCCGTCGCGGTCGACGGCGGCAGGGTGGCCTGCACCACCCGGATCGTCTCCGGGAACGACAACGACATCTACTGCGCGCTCAAGGCCGACGGCCGGATCAACTGCTGGGCCGCCGATGGGCTCGGCTTCCTGTTCATGACCGGATACGGGTGGTCCGACGCGCTCGCCACGGCGCCGCCCAATCTGGTGCAGCTCTCGATGACGAACGCCTTTACCGAGAGCGGCGGCCCGATCCCCTACCTCCTTTGCGGTGTCGACAACGGGGGCAAGGGGATCTGCTGGGGCGGCGGTCCACCGGTGACGATCGGGCAGGGCCTCGAGGCGGTGGTTCTTTCGCAGTTCGGGACCTGCACGCTGGACGCGACGGGGGCGGTCAGCTGCGGCCAGCAGATCCGTAGCGTTCCGCCGTCGTCGCAGGTCTGGGCCCGGATCCTGCCGTCGGAGCAGCTCGTGGCCGCCCTCGACGTTAACGGCGCTCCGTACTATCCGTACGACACCTTTCCCGACGGAACCTACCTCGACATCGCGGCCAATGATGCCCAGCGGGTCGGCGCCATCCGCTCCGACGGCACGGCCGTCACGATCATCCCGGGAACGACGGTCGAGAAATCCGGGACGTTCACGCACATCGCGCTCGACTACAGCGGCCGCGCCTGCGCGATCGACGCGTCCGGCGAGGTGACTTGCTGGGCCGCCGAAGCCAACGTCTCGATGCCGGCGTTCACCCCGCCGCCGGGACCCTTCGTCCAGATCGCGGGCGCCGAATCGACCTTCTGCGCGGTTCGCACCACCGGGACAACGGTCTGCTTCGGCGACCACGCGGTCTCCGTCCCTGCGGGTTGGTGAAAGGAGAGATCATGAGGGCGCGCGTTCTGGAGCGGCGCGACAGGGTCACGCCGCGTGGGAGGTTTCGCCCTCGGTGAGGCGCTCGGCCTCGCGCAAAACGGCAGCAGCGTCGAGGCGGCGGCGGAAGCGCAGGATGGGCAGATGCGGCGGCAGGTCGCCGACGGCGCAGGCGCGATCCGCGTCGATGCAGAGCAGGCAGACCGCCTCGGTCTGGCGCAGCTTCTGCAACTTGGCGTCGAGGTACTGCGGCGTCCAGAAGCCGACGATTTCGATGAGGACCCGCCGGCGGGGGTGCAGGCGGTTCCGCAAGAGGAAGTCGGGGAAGATGAGCGTCCCGGCGGCGCGCAGCGGCTCGGGCTCGCGTACGAGGTCCCAGTCGGGGGCGAGGCGGGCGATGTCACGGGCGAAGCGCTCCTCGAGCCGACTGTCGAACGGCACCGGCGGCGCCGCGGGGAAAATGGGGTCGCCGGTCTCGAACGACACGGTGGCGAGCCGGCCGCGCAGGGCGCAGGCCGCGCGCAGCTCGAAGCGCGCGCACCAGGCGAGGTGCGGCAGGAGCTCGGCCAGCGCACGACCGTAAAGCAGGGTGTGCTGAAAGAGCGAGAACGGGCCGGAGATCTCCAAGACTGGGAGGCTGCCCTCGGCCGGGTCGACGATCGTGCAGAGCAGGCCGCGCAGCTTGGCCAGGCGGACGATCGGGCGGACTCCCCCCTCGACGCGCAGCTCGACGCGCGAGGCGCGCATGAGGACCGCCTGGGCGATGGCCAGGTTGGTGCGCAGCATCGCCTCGGCCGGCGTGGGCGGCGGGGTCGGGGCCTGCACGGGACGCTCGCCGGGCAGATCCGCGAACAGGCGCTCGAGCAGCACCTCGCGGGCGAGGCCGAAGCGAGCGGCAGCCGCCTCCATGATCGTCGCCGCGGGTGTCTCGGCGGCGGCCGCTTCGGTGAACAGGAGCTGCCGCAGCGCCGCTGGCGCGGGCGGCGTGGTTTCGGCAGCGGGGGACGGTGATGCCCGCTCCGCTCGCCAGAGGGCGAGCAGTGTCCGGGCCGCGGCGCGCCGCTTGAAGTGGGGGGCCTCGCAGGGGAGCGGCTCGGCGAGCCGCTCGGCGAGCTCGCGCCGGCGGCGCCCCTCGAAGCGCGCCATCTCGGCCAGCAGCACGCGCAGCCACGGCTCGTCCTGGGGGCCGAGGTAATCGATGAAGGCGCGCTCCTCGATCAGCCTAAGCGGAAGATCGCGTTCGGAGAGCAAGACGCTCGCCCCTCCTTTCAGCCTGGCGGCACTCGCTCGATCCTTCGACCACCAGCTCGTAGACGAGCGCGCGTTTCCCCTCGCCGGGCCGCAGCAACCGACCGACGCGCTGGACGTGCTCGCGTTCGCCCATCCGGCCGGCGACCACGATGCCGACCTCGGCGTCGGGCACGTCGATCCCTTCGTTGAGGACCTGCGCCGAGACGAGCGCTCGCAATGTTCCGGCGCGGAAGGCCGCCAGCGCCGCCTCTCGTTCGCCGCGGCCGATGTCGCAGGTCAGCGGCATGACCAGGTGCTCGCGCGCGACGGCGTAGGCGGTCTGGTTGTCGGCCACGAAGATCAGCGTCCGCCGGGCGCGGTGGTGTCCGAGCAAGAGCGCCAGCGCCTCGCGTTTGCGGCGCGGGTAGGCAAGCAGACGGCGCGCCCTCCGCCAGGCTGACAGACCCCGGCGCCCCTCATCCGTGCGTGCGGCGTCGTGGAGAAAGTCCTCCCAGCTGGCGCCCAGGTGGTGACCCTCGAAGGCGCTTCGCGCCTGGCGGTAGACAGCCCAGAGCGCGTCGTGCTCGCGCCGCTCGTCGGGATCGAGCGCCAGGTGCCAGGTCACGCGCTCTAGCGGCGCCAGGTAGCGCCCGGCCAGATCGCCCACGGTCCGCTCGAAAACCACCGGACCGATGAGCGCGGTCAGGCGGTCGGCGGCCTCGCCGGGCGCGGGGGGGGTCGCCGTCAGGCCGAGGCGCAACGGCGCGATCGACATCTCCAGCGTCTCGTCCCGCCCGCCGGGGCCGAAGTGGTGCGCCTCGTCGACGATGAGCAGGCCGAACTTGTCGCCCAGCGCCGCCATGTGGCGGTAGGCGCCGGCGAAGGTGGCGATGGTGACGGGGCCGACCACGCGCTCGCCGTCTCCGAAACGGCCAATCGGCCCGTCCCAGACGGCGCCCAGCGCGGCCGCCCACTGGTCGCACAGGGCGCGCGTCGGCGCCAGGCAGAGCGCGGGCGTCCGGGTGGCCGCGATCGCCCCCAGCGCGAGGCGCGTCTTGCCGCTCCCGGTCGGCAGAACCACCACGCCGCGCCGGCCGGCCTGGCGCCAGGCGGCGAGCGCGGCCTCCTGATACGGGCGGAGCTCGAACGGACGGAATTCGGACGGTGGCGCGAGCGTCGGCCGGGGCATGTCCGCGAGCGGGACGCCCCGGCGCCGCAGCTCCGAGACGAGCCGGTAGCACAGACGGGCCGGCGCCCGGGGCGCGCCGACGCGCTCATCCCACAAAACGCCGGGGATCTGCGTGACGTCCAGGTCGGCCGGCGCGTCGGCCAGGTCGGCGAAGAGCAACGTCCCGCGATCGAAGGTCAGGCGCACGGACACTTCGAATTGCGAACCGCGGGCCAAGGCGACAAGCACCGTCGATTCGCGCTACAAACGCGTCGAGCGCAGGCCAGCTCTGCTGGCCGGAGCTCATCGCGGGAGGTTTGGAACCCTCCGGGGTTCCGAGCTAAAACCGTCCTTCCCATGGCCGAACTGCCCAAGAGCTACGACCCCGCCGAGATCGAGCCGCGCTGGTACGCCGAGTGGATGGCGCGCGGGTACTTCCACGGAGACGCCGCCGCCCCCAAGGCGCCGTTCGCCATCGTCATCCCGCCGCCCAACGTGACCGGTTCGCTGCACATGGGGCACGCGCTCTACACCATCGAGGACATCTTCACCCGCTGGCGCCGGATGGCCGCCTACAACGCCATGTGGCTGCCCGGGACGGATCACGCCGGCATCGCGACACAGATGGTCGTGGAGCGCGAGCTGAAGGCGGTCGAGAAGAAGAGCCGCCACGACATCGGGCGCGAGGCCTTCATCGAGCGGGTCTGGGACTGGCGCCGGCGCACGGGCGACCGGATCTTCGAGCAGCTCAAGCGGATGGGCTTCTCGCTCGACTGGGATCGAGCGATCTTCACCATGGACCCGCCGTACTCGGCGGCGGTCATCGAGGCGTTCGTGCGCCTTTACGAAGAGGGGCTCATCTACCGGGCGCGGCGCCTCATCAACTGGTGCCCGAACGATCGCACGGCGCTCTCCGACCTGGAGGTCGACTACGACGAGGGGACGCAGGGCGAGCTGTACGAGTTCGCCTACCCCCTGGCCGACGGCTCGGGCGAGGTGGTGGTGGCGACGACGCGGCCCGAGACGATGCTGGGCGACACGGCGGTGGCGGTCCACCCCGACGATCCGCGGCACCAGGCGAAGATCGGCAAGCTGGTCCGCCACCCGATCGTGAACCGCGAGTTCCCGATCATCGCCGACGCCGTGCTGGTCGATCCGAAGTTCGGCACCGGCGCGGTGAAGGTGACGCCGGCGCACGATCCGAACGACTTCGAGACGGGGCTGCGCCACAACCTGCCGATGATCTCCATCTTCGACGACAAGGGGATGGTGAACGCGGAGGGGGGCCCGTTCGCCGGGCTGGACCGCTTCGCCGCGCGCAAGGCGGTCAAGGCGCGCCTCAAGGAGCTGGGGCTCGAGCGCGGCTCGAAGCCGCACGTCCACGCCGTCGGTCACTGCCAGCGCTGCGAGACGGTCGTGGAGCCGATGCTCTCGACGCAGTGGTTCGTGAAGATGGAGCCGCTCGCCAAGCCGGCCATCGAGGCGGTGGAGCAGGGGAAGACCAAGTTCGTCCCCGAGAGCTGGTCGAAGACCTTCTTCCACTGGATGAACAACATCCGCGACTGGTGCATCTCGCGGCAGCTGTGGTGGGGGCACCGCATCCCGGCCTGGTACTGCGGCAAGTGCAGCGAGACGACCGTCGCGCGCACGACGCCCGCGGCTTGTAGTAAGTGCGGCGCGCCTGTGGGCGACCTGAAACAGGACGAGGACGTCCTCGACACCTGGTTCTCGTCGTGGCTCTGGCCGTTCGCCACGCTCGGTTGGCCCAACGAGACGCGTGAGCTCAAGACCTTCTATCCGACCACCGTCCTCGATACCGGCTACGACATCCTCTTCTTCTGGGTGGCCCGCATGCTGATGGCGGGGCTGCACTTCATGAAGAAGGTCCCCTTCCGCACCGTCTACCTGCACACGATGGTGACCGACGAGAAGGGCGAGAAGATGTCGAAGGTCAAGGGGAACACCATCGATCCCCTGGAGGTCATCGACAAGCACGGCGCCGACGCGCTCCGCTTCGCGCTGGCCTGGCAGACGACGCAGGCGGCGCAGGGGAAGAACATCAAGTTCTCCGTCAGCAACGTCGAGGACGCGCGCCGCTTCGCCAACAAGATCTGGAACGCCGCGCAGTTCACGCTGATGAACCTCGAGGGGTACGACGCCGACCGGTTCGCCGACCGGATCGCCGACGGCCCCGACGGCGCCGAGCTGGATCTCCCCGAGCGCTGGATCCTCTCGCGCGTGCAGCGCGTGTCGGAGGAGGTCGACGGCGCGCTCGAGGAATACCGGATCGCCGACGCGGCGCAGGCCGCCTACCACTTCGTCTGGGACGAGCTTTGCGACTGGTACATCGAGCTCGGCAAGGCGGGGCTCAAGAAGGTGGCCGGCGACACCGAGCCCGACCGGGAGGCGCGCCGCAAGATCCAGGGGACGCTGGTGACCGCGCTCGAGACCGCGATGCGGCTCCTCCACCCGTTCATCCCCTTCCTCACCGAGGAGATCTGGCAGAAGCTCCCCAAGCCCTCGGGCTCTCCGCAGAGCATCATGATCACGCTCTACCCCGTGCGCGACGTCCGCTTCCACGACGACGCCTCCGAGGCCTCGATGGCGCTCGTTCAGAAGATCATCATCGCCGTCCGAAACATCCGCCAAGAGCGGGGCATTCCGACGGCGACGCGCCTCAAGGTGTTGCTGGCCGTCGCCGACGACTACAAGAAGACGATCCTCGAGGGCTACAAGGGGATCATCGCCGAGCACGCCAAGGCGAGCGACGTGCGGGTGAGGCGCTCGGGCGCCAGCGCCTCGGGCGAGTACGTGATCGGCCAGACTGCGATGGCGATGGCCGGCGACGTCGAGGTGATCGTCCCCCTCGACGGGATCGTCGATCCGGCCGCCGAGAAGGCCAAGCTGGAGAAGACCCTCGCCAAGCTGGTCAAGGACCGCGACCACCTGGCGAAGAAGCTCGGCGACGCGAACTTCATCAACCGAGCGCCGGCCGAGGTGCTGGAGAAGGACCGCGCCCGGCTGGCCGAGCTCGAGGCGGCGATCGAGAAGCTCCTTCTCGCGCTCAAACGTATTTAATCCGCCTCCAGGCATCGCCAGGGCGAACCCGGGCGCGCGGATCTCATCGCGAGGGGGCCGCCTCCGAGGGGGGCGTCTCCGAAGGCGGCATCGGCTCGTCGCCGGGAGCGGGCGTCGGCTCCGCCGCCGGCGTGGCGGCGTGCGACTTCTTGTGCGTCGTCTTCTTCTTGACCGGCTTGGCCGCCGGCTCGGGCGTGACCTGGTTGGGCGTCGGCGCGGGGAGCGCCGGCGGGGGGGGCGGCGGCGGGGCCAGCAGCACCGGCAGGTAGCGCTTGCCGGCCCAGACCGCGGCGCCCACGACGATCGCCAGGCCAACGCAGATGCCGGCGGCGACGAGCAGGATCCTGAGTCGGCCCCGCATCCGCTTGCGAGCCAGCCGGCCGGCCTCGGCCTGCACCACCCGATCGAGGCGCTGGGCGCCCGAATCGCTCGGGCGGACGTCGGCCGCGTCGGGGATCGGCTCGGTGATGGAGTGGGTGGGCGAGGTCGGGCGCGCGGAGCTCGAGTGCGCGATCGGCGCGGTCGCACCGCCGGGCGTCGAGCTCGAGTTGGAGGTCGAGCGCGAGGCGGTGGTGCGCGACCCGCCCGAGGTGCGCGATCCGGAGCTGGTGCCGGTCCCTGTTTGGCCGCTCCCGCTGTTGCCGCTGCCCGAGGTGCTGCCGGTCATCGCCACCGTCTTGTGGTCATCGGTGTCGACGACCACCAGCGGGTCCTCGTCGGGGAGAAACAGGCCGTGCAGCAGCTTCGACAGCTCGCGGCTCGAATAGCGCGCGGCGATCAGCGTTCGCTCGAGGTCGCTGGCCATGTCGGCGGTGGTCTGGTAGCGCTGGTTGACGTCGATCGACAGCGAGCGCATCACGATCCGATCGAGCTCGCGCGGGATCGTGGCGTTCATCGCCGACGGTGGCAGGATCGTCTGCGTCAGCAGCTGCCGCATCTTGGTGATGTCATTCTTGGCCTGGAACAGCCGCCGGCCGGTCAACATCTCGTGGAACACGACGCCCAGCGCGAACACGTCGGCGCGCGCGTCGAACGGCCGCACGTTGATCTGCTCGGGCGACAGATAGCTGACCTTCCCCTTGATGAGCCCCTTCTTGGCCTCCTCCTCGGCGAACGAGGCTGCGCGGGCGATGCCGAAGTCGAGGATCTTCACCGTGCCGGTGTAGGCCAGCATGATGTTGGTGGGCGAGATGTCCTGGTGGACGATCTCCAGCGCCACGCCGTCCGGCCCGTGCAGCGTGTGCGCGTAGTCGAGCCCGATGCAGATCTGACGGGCGATGTCGGCCGCCACCAGGTAGGGCATGGCCCGCTGTTCGCGCCGCAGCGTGGTCAGCGCCTCGCGCAGGGTGACCCCCTGCACGTTCTCCATGGCGATGAAGTAGGCGCCGTCGGCCTCGCCGAACTCGTAGATCTGCACGATGTTCGGGTGCAGCAGCAGCGCCGAGATCTTCGCCTCCCGGATGAACATCGTCTTGAAGTCACCGGTCTCCGACAGGCGCGGGAGGATCCGCTTGAGCACGAGCTCCCGCTCGAACCCCTCGGGCCCGGTCATGAGCGCGCGGTAGACCTCGGCCATCCCCCCTTCGCCGATCCGCCCGAGCAGCTTGTAACGACCAAACATGGTCGTCGTCATCACCGCCGGCTTCATCCGGGTCGGGACGACGGGCTCACGGGTGGACATCGACGGCTCTCATCGGCGGTTTCGGCGCAAGACGTTAAAACCGGCGCCCGGGGTTTTCCCCCTTCAGGTTCGCCGATCTCAAGGAAGTGCGCCACCGTCGATCCAGGCCACGATGGTCTCGAGCTGGTCCGGTGAAAGGGGGGGGCCGGGTGGCTCGCGCTGGCCGAGTGTCCCGGGAATGGGGCCCCCGCCCGCCGTGGCGGGGAGGAGCTTCCGGACCAGATAGCTGCGCGCCGAGTCGAGCGGCGCCACCAGGGCCAGCGAGCTCACCTCGCGCGAGGGGACGGCCACCAAGGCGTCCCGCGCCTCCGCGGCGCAGAGCGACAATCCGGCGGCGGGAGCCGCCAGGCAGCCTCCCGAGGCGTCGGAGTGGCACTTGCTCCCGGCGCAAGCGGCCGTGAAGATGGTCTGGACGTCGGCGAGGGCCGGGACCGACGGGGAGGGGGCGTTGGCCGGGCTCTCCCCGGTGGTGAAGCTCCGCTGGGCGAACGTCCCGCTGCAGCCGGCCAGCGAGGCCACCCCCGCCGCGACCGTTATCGTGTAGCCGAGCTGCGAGTTCAGCTGGCCGGAGGGCGTCATGATGACGGCCTTGCGTGCGAGGTCGACCCGATAGATCTCGGGGACCCGATAGACCCCGGTGGTCAAGAGCATCGTCGGCTCACCAACGGTGTCAGGGTCGGGGTAGTCGGAGAACGTCAGGTCGATGATCGGGTCGAGCGGGACGTTGAACTCGTTCCCGTACGGCGACCAGTCGGCCACGAACATCTCGGCGCACAGCCCTGGGTAGGGGGTGACGTCGGTCGGGTAGCTGCAGCCCGCGCCCGCCAGAACGGAGACGGCGGCGAGAACGACGAGGCCCGGGGCCCCGCCGCGCTCAGCTCTCGCTGTAGAGGCGGATCTGCTCGCGGACGACGTCGTCGGTAATCCCCGTGCGCAGGTAGTCTTGGAGGCAGTCGGCGAGCGTGACGACCATGTCGTCGACGCCCCGGTCCTCGACCAGCTTGCCGAGCAGCTTTCGTCCTTCGGGGCTGTCGTCGTCACGCAAGAAATCCCGCACCATGTCCAGGGTGAGATCGCCTGAGAAGTCGATTATCGCGTGATCCAGCAGATAGGCGATCAGTTGTTTCACCGGGATACCTCCGAAGGGGCCAAAAAATTGTGAAAGACGGGAAGGGTCGGCATCGAAAACGGCAGGCCTCGCTCATATCGCGGATGAACTCGGCGCGCAAGGCATTGGGCGCACGACGGGGTCGCGGTCAGGTGGCGCCGGGGAGGCCCCCGCCCACGATGATTGACCCGACGGGCGGCAGTTGCTACCGTCGGGCCGGATTGCGCCGCGACCGCTATCTTCCGACGGGAAGCCTGGTTCTCATGTTGGCGCCACTCATGGTGTCGGCGCTGGGCTGTGGGCCCGTCGAGTACATCAATCAGGTCGGCAACAAAGCGGCCTCGGCGGTGTCGGCCGCCAAGCTCGCCTCGGCGGAGCGCTACGCCCCCTACGAGTACACGGCTGCCGAGGAGTATCTGCACAAGGCGCGCGAGGAGGCGTCGCACGCCGAGTACCAGGACGCCATCGAGTACGGCCGCAAGGCCGAAGATCTGGCGAACCGCGCGCGCGCCATCACCGTCGAGCGGATGGCGAAGGAGGGGGCCAGCACCCCCTACACGCCGAAGACGCAGAACGAGGAACCGGGCGCGGGAGATGACGACCCGGCCGCCGCCGCCGCCAAGAAGCGGGCGCGCGAGCGCGGCGAGAAGGCCCCCGAGTGAGCGGCCAGGACTTGCGACCGATCGTTCGAGGAGATCGCCGGGCCCAGCTCGCGCGGTTGGTCGTGGCCGCCTCCGCGCTCGCGGCGGTGGTCTCGGTGTCGGGCTGCGCCGGGACCGAGATGGAGAACAGCGTGCGCGAGGTGCGCACGATCGCCAAGGAGGCGCGCGACAACGGCGCCTACAAGTGCGCCCCCCGCGAGCTGGCCCTGGCCGACACGCACATCGAGTTCACCGAGCGGGAGCTTGTCCAGGGGGACTACTTTCGCGCGCGCGATCACCTGCACGTCGCCGACCACAACGCCCGCGAGGCCTACCGGCTCTCGCCGCGCGAAAAATGCGTCGCGCCGACAACCCCGCCCGACACCGACCACGACGGCATCCCCGACAGCGTCGACAAGTGCCCGACCGAGCCCGAGGACAAGGACGGCTTCGAGGACGCGGACGGCTGCCCCGATCCCGACAACGACAAGGACGGCATTCCCGACAAGACCGACAAGTGTCCGAACGAGCCAGAGGACAAGGACAACTTCGAGGACGCGGACGGCTGCCCCGATCCCGACAACGACGCGGACGGCATCCTCGACAACGTCGACAAGTGCCCGAACGAGCCGGAGGACAAGGACGGCTTCGAGGACGCGGACGGCTGCCCGGATCCCGACAACGACAAGGACGGCGTGCTCGACGCCGCCGACAAGTGCCCGAACGATCCCGGCCCGCCGGACAACGACGGCTGCCCGAAGAAGTACGAGCACATCGTGGTCACCCAGGAGAAGATCGAGCTCAAACAGAAGGTCTTCTTCGACACCAACAAGGCGACCATCCAGGCGCGCAGCTTCGGGCTGCTCAACGAGATCGCCGCCGTGCTGAAGTCGCGCCAGACGATGACCGTCCGTATCGAGGGCCACACCGACTCGCGCGGCAAGCACGATCACAACATGCAGCTGTCGCAGAGCCGAGCGGAGTCCGTGCGGCAACATCTGGTGGGACTGGGAATCGACATGTCGCGGATGGAGGCCAAGGGATTCGGGCCCGATCAACCGATCGAGACCAACAAGACGGCCGCGGGGCGGGAGAAGAACCGGCGGGTGGAATTCTTCATCACGCAGCAGTAAGGCCACGCCGGCAGACGCAACGAAGTCAGGCAACAAGAGGACGAAGCAATGACCCGTTCGCAGCAGATCGCTCTCGGCTCGGTGACGCTCGCCTGCGCAGTCGCGGTGGCGCTCCCGGCCCGGACGGCCCTGGCCCAGGATCAGGCCGCCATCGACAAGCTCGTTCAGATGAACAAGAAGGCGCTCGACGATTTCGACACGCTCGACTTCGACGCCGCCAAGCGGAAGCTGCTCGACGCGCTGGTGGCCGGGAAGAAGGCCGGGCTCGACAACCACCCGGTCATGGGGCGCACGTACATTCACCTGGGCGCCGTCTACATCACCGGGTTTCACGACCGGCCAAAGGGGATGCAGAGCTTCTCCCGCGCGCTGGAGATCGATCCCAGCATCCAGCTCTCCAAGGGGATCGAGAGCGCCGAGGTGACCGCTGCGTTCGCCGAGGCGCAGCGCAATGCACGCGGCGGCGCCTCGTCCGGGGGCGGCGGCAACGACAACGGCCCCCCGCCACCGAAGAAGAAGCGCCGGGGTCCGATCATGGAGGGGGACGACGCGTCGGCGGGGGAGGATCACCCGCCGCCCAAGAAGAAGCGCCGGAACGGCGACGAGGAGCCCGATCTGCCGGCCCACATCGCCGCGCTCGACTGCCCGGAGCCGGACGAGGCGATCATCGACAAACCGCTGGTCGTCCGCTGCGCGGTGGCCCCCAACCTGCCGGTGGCCAGCGTCTATCTCAAGTACCGCGCGCCCGACAAGGAGGACTACAACGAGGTCCTCATGACCAGGACGCCCAAGGGGTGGCTGCAGGCCAAGATCCCCAAGAAGGCGGTCACGGGGAAGTCGATCCAGTTCTTCTTCGAGGGGCGCAACGCCGCCGGCAAGGCAGTGGTCGCCAACGGCGGCACCGACAGCCCGAACATCGTGCTGGTCGTCGAGGAGGAGGCGGCCGGCGAGGCCTCCAAGGTGCCGGTGGGCGAGGAGGACGAGAACCCGCTCGAGGAGAACGAAGGAGACCAGCGGCCAAAGCTCCGCCTCGGGCACGTCGACAAGGAGCGCGAGGGGCTCGACACCCGCTACGGCAAGCGCAAGTGGTGGATTGGGATCGGCATCGGCTCCGGCTACGGCTTCGCCAAGGGGAACGGCTTCGAGGCGGTCAACAAGTCGAAGGAGACGATCCCGATTGGGCCCTGCACCGACAACAACACCGGCTTTCACTGCCTGCAGTTTCAGCAGGGGCTCGCCTTCGCGGGCCTCGGGCAGCTGGTCCCCGAGTTCGGCTACGCGATCACGCCGGGGATGGCGGTGTCGCTCGAGGGGCGGCTGCAGTACACGGGCATCCCCTCCAAGTACTCTCAGTTCGCCGCCCAGGGCGCGATCGGCGTGCTGGCCAAGCTGCTCTTCTACACCAAGCAGTCGCAGCTCCGCTTCTTCGGGACGGTCATGGTCGGCGGTGGCAACTTCCGCTTCGTCGGCTATCCCGACGCCGGTTCCGACAACGGCTACGCCGATTTCAAGGACACCGTCGTGGCCGGTCCAATCCTCGTCGGGGTGGGCGGCGGGCTCAACTACGAGGTGAGCAAGGCCGTCTCGTTCGTGGTCGAGCTGCACGAGCTCGTCGGGCTTCCGATCTTCGGCGCCGTCACCGACGGGCAAGTCTCGCTGCAGTTCAATCTCTACTCGTCGACCGCGCCGGTATCGAAGGCCTACGTGCCAATGGGCTCGGATCAAGAAGAGCCAAAATAGTCTCGGCCGCCGCGGGGACGCGCGCACGCAAGCGCGCGTCCGCCGCCGAGCGCGCCTCCGCCGAGGCTGCGGCCGACCGGCCGCGCAGGAGATCTTCGTGGCGCCGCAGCGGGTGGCCGGTGGCGGTCTCCCAGAGGATCGCGCCCGCCGCGTAGAGATCGGTCTCTTCGGAAGCGGCGGCCCCCTGGAATTGCTCCGGCGCGAGGTATAGGGGCGTGCCGCCGGCCTCCCCGGGGCGCCCCGATCCCGCCGCGCGATCGAGGCGCACCGCGCCGCCGAAGTCGGCCAGCACGACCTCGCCGGGCGCGCGCAGGAGCAGGTTCGACGGCTTGAGGTCGCCGTGGACGATCCCCCGGCCGTGCAGAAACGCGAGGGCGTCGAGCAGGGCGCGCACCGTGGCCACCACCTCGTCGGCCGGAAGTCCGTCGGGGTGCTCGGCGAGACGCGCCCGCAGCGTGCCGCCGGCGATCCACTCCATCGCCAGCGCGCGGGCCCGCTCGTCGACGTCGTAGACGGCCACCACGCCGGGGTGGCGGAGCCCGGCCAGGAGGCGCGCGCCTGCCAGGAAGCGCCCGAGCGGGCCACTGGCGAGCTGGGGGTGCAGGATCTTGAGCGCGACCAGCAGATCGAGCGGCTCGTCCCGCGCCAGATAAACGGTGGCGGTCGCGCCGCGGCCGATCTCCCGCACCAGCCGGAAGCGCAGCGCCTCGACCCCGGCTGGCGAGACGAGCGTGGCGGGGGCGCCACCGGGGGCGCCGCCCGGGCGTAGCGGGGAGGGTGCCGCGGGCCTGAGGCGCCCGAGGTGCGCGCGCGCCTGCGCATCGTCGATGTCGTCCGCCAGCAGCCGCTCCCACCGGCCGGCGGCGCTCTCGACCGCCCCTTCGGCCTCGTCGAGCGTGGCGAGGGCGCGCTCCACATCGCGCCAGAGTCCGAGCATCGCCGCCTGCGGCGCCGTCTCGAGGCGGCAGAGGGCCTCCCGCGCGGCTGCTCGCTCGCCGGCGGCCAGCAGCAGGCGCCCGAGGCGGAGGCGGACCGGGTGATCGTCGGCGTTTTGCTGGAGATGACGGCGCAGGGCGAGCGCGGCGGCGAGCGGATCGCCTGCCCGCTCTGCACGGTCGGCGTCCGAGAGGAGGCTGCGTTCGATCATTCGACCTCGAAGCGCACGCCGGTGCCGGGGACCTCGACGACGTCTCCGTGCAGGAGATCGCAGCCGGGACCGATCAAGTTGCCGTCGACGCGAACCGCGACGTCGGGGCGCCGCACGAGCCGCACCACATCGCGCGCCACGGTCACGGCCAGTCCCGCCGTTCCCGGGAGCAGCGATTCGATCGGCACCGGAGCCTCGCCCGCCAGGGCCCGGAGCCCGCGGTCGAGCCCGCTCGCCCCTTCGAACGACACGAACC
This sequence comes from uncultured Pseudomonadota bacterium, assembly GCA_963725905.1. Lineage (GTDB taxonomy): Bacteria > Myxococcota_A > Polyangia > Fen-1088 > Fen-1088 > JADGRB01. The sequence goes on from CAVSAG010000002.1 coordinate 573,594, forward strand.
CGGCGCCGACCTCGAACCGGAGCAGCGTGGTCGGCCCGAGCGCGATCTCCCCGCTGCCGCGCAGGGGGAGCTCCGCGCCAGCCTCGAGCCGCACGCCCCCGAGGCGGACGCCCGCGCGCGAGCCGACGTCCGCGATCACGACCTCGCCGCCGACGGCGCGCAGCGCCGCGTGCCGGCGCGAGATGGCCGGGTCGCGCAGCGCGATCCCCACCCCGGGATCGCGTCCGATCTCCGCCGGCAGCGGCGCGACGCGGACCCAGGCGCCCCCCGGCGCGCGCAGGCCGACCGCGCGGCCGTGGCAGAGACGGCGCTCGACGGAGGCCGCCCGCAGGCGCAAGGAGGCCGCCTCCGCCACGCCCGTCGCGGTCGTGACGGCGGCGAGCGCGGCGAGCCGCTCGCCGCCGGTGAGCAGCGCCTCGAAGCGGCGCCCGAGCTCGCTGGCCGCCCGCCCGGCGGCCGTCCGGTGCGCCTCGCGCTCGTGCGCGGCCTCCATCCGATCGAGATCGCCGAGCGCCCCCCAGGCGTCCGCGGCGCGTTCGTCGGCTCCCAGATCCTCGAATGCCAGCGCAGCCCGCCGGTGATCCCCGCCGCGGCTGAACAGCTCCGCGGCGCGGGCCAGCGCGCGTCGCTCGCTGTCGGCCAGCGGGGGACGCGCAGCGCGCGCGGAAATCGCCTCGGCCGCTGCCAGGCAGAGGGCCTTGAGCTCGTCGACCTGGGGCCCGCGCGGATTCCTCGCAGGGGGAAGGGCCCCGAGCGCCTCGTCGACGATGCGCGCCGCCGCCTCCAGGTCGCCGAGCGCCGCCGGCGCCATCCCCGATTCGCCCCCCTCCAGCGAGGTGAACAGCGCCGTCAGCGTGTCCCACGAGCGTTCGCGGGTCAGCCGCCCCACCAGCGCCACCAGATCGCGCCCACCGGAGATCGCCAGCGACGGGTCGAGCGCCGGCCGCGGATCGCGGGAAGTCACCTGAGTATTCTACCCGGAACCCTGGGAGGGTTCCGGACCTCCCGCGATCGGGCTCGGGCCGGCCAAGCCGTCCCTCCCCCGACGCGATCTACCCGCGTCGTTCATCGTGGGCGAGTGTTAGGATCACTCTCTTATGCTGCAGCGGATCGCGCTCGGGCAGGCTCGGTTCAACCTGCCCGGGCTGGCCGCCGACGCGCGCGGGGCCGTGATCGGCCGGCAGCTCGTGGCGCGCTTCGCGGCCGTCGATCGACTGGTCTCGTTCCTGCGGCTGCTCTCCGCCGAGCAGAGCCTCGACGACCTGCAGCCGGGGTTTCGGATCGTCTACGCGCGCGGCGGCGCCGGGACCCGCGAAGCGATCGTGCTCTTGCCGGCGGCGCCGGAGCAGGGCGACGCCGTGGCGCAGGCGGTGCGCCTCGCGGGCGGACAGCTGTTCACCGGCGCGGGGAAGCACTTCGTCCAGTTTCGCGAGGCCCGGGCGCCGCTCGGCTACGACGTCGAGGCGCTCGGCGAGGGGGGGGCCGACCTGACCCTCTACGGCGTCGAACAGACGGTCGCCTACCGGATCGAGACCGAGCTGCCGCTGCCGAAGCTGCTGCTGCGCCTGTCGCTGGTGCGGTTGCACGGGCGGGCGGCGCGCCTGCCCGAGGGGCCGATCTACCTGACGGCCCGCCGCGGGCTGGGCACGGTCGTGGCGGGCATGCTCCACCGGGCGGGGAGCTACGAGCGCGAGGCCGCGGGCGCGATGCGGGCGTCGGCGGCGCTGTGCGAGACCCCCGCCCCCGGCCCCTTCTCGCCGGGCGGGACGTTCTGGATCTTCCGCATCGAACGGCTGCCGCCGCGCCTGATGCGCCTCGTCTCGACGACGCCGGGCCTCGAGCTCTATCTGCCGGTCACGGACAACGTGGCGGTGGCGGCCGGGTACCGCCACCCGGTTCACCTCGAGGCCTGTCGTGGGACCTTCGCCGCCGACAGGTTGCATCTGTTCTCGCCCCGGGGGGTCACCGAGGTGGCGCCGCTGCCGATGCTGGCGGCGATCGAGGATCTGATCCGGATCCGGGCGCCGGCGCCCGAGATCGCCGACCGGGTCGAAGGGATGCCGGCCGGGCGCCCCGACCTGGCGGTCACGCTGCGGCTCGACCCTGGCGGCCCCGCGCTGCCGCCGGTGGCGGCGCTGGTCCCCTGGAGGCAGGCGGTCTGGCTCCAGCGGCTGGTCTATGCGCTGCCCCCGACGGCGCTGCGCGCCTACCGGGTCGTGCTGCTCAAGCGCGGGCTGCTGATCCGCGCCGCCGACGTGCTCGACGGACTGCCGTTCGGGACGCTCTACCAGCTGGGCGCGCCCGACGTGCTGGTGCCGCTGGGGATGCAGATTCGCCCGGCCGCCGCGCCGGCGCTGCTCTCCGAGCGGCTGGGGGCGACGGGCGGCGCGATGGTGCTCTTCCCCGATCGCACCGGTCCCCCGGTTCGGATCCTGCCGGAAGCGGTCATGGCCTTCGATCGGCGGCTGCTCGTCGAGCTCGAGCCGGCGCTGGCCAGCCTCGAGCCCTTCGGCCGGAGCGACGGCGAGCCCGACCCGCCCGTGGAGATCGAGAACCAGCCGCTCGGGCCGATGCCGCTGTGGGGGCTCGGGCGCAGAGGCTGAACCAGCATGGCGCGCCGGTTCGTCGGGGAGTTTCTGCTGCCACTCGTGCGGGGTGGGGCGCTGCACGTCGGGCGCCCGCTCGGGGCACGCGCGGTCCTGCGCGTGATGGAGCGGATCGCGCGCGCCAGCCGGGATGCCGCCGACGACGAGGCGGAGGCACTGGCGGTGCTCGGCGAGGGGCGGCGGCTCTGCGCCGGGCGGCTTCTCCCCACGGCGGCGGCGCCGCCGCTCGACGAGGTGAGCGTCCGGCTGGGCGCGGCGCTGCACGACCTGCTGACGCTGGCGCACCCCGATCTGGCCGGGCCGGGGCTCGCCCGCCGACAGGAGCAGATCGCGGCGGCGGCGCTGGAGCTGGCTTCGGTCGGGGCGCCGGCGTCGGCGCGCGAAGCGGTCAATCGCCACGCGCTCCTGGCCCGGCTGCCCGAGATTGTCCGCGTCGATCGCACGGTGCGGTTCTGGCTCGGGCGCCGAACGTTCGTGGGGCGGACCCCGCCCGGGCGGATCATGGCGCTGCCGTCGCTGCGCCGGGTACGGGTCGAGCGCGCCAGCCGCGGCTGGTTGCGCGAGATCGGGATCCCGGCGGTCGGCCGGCGCGCCTTTCTTGCGCTCAACGCGGCGAGCCCGCTCGGCGAGGCGCTCGATCCGCTGCGGCTCGAGCCGCCGCTCGGCTGGGGGCGGATCCTGCCGGTGTTGCGCTTCCCGTCCCTGGCCCGCGCCGTGGCCGGCGCCGTCGCCGAGGTCGGCGTCGAGCGCGCGGGGGACGCGCTGGCGGGCGCCCTCTACCGCTACGCCGGGATGCACGATCCCCCGATCGGCCTGCCGGTCACCGGCGAGAGCGTCGCTTTCGCGCTCGGGTTCCTGGCCCACCTCGTGTGGCTCGACGTCCTTTACCCGGCGGAGCCCGGCCAGGAGCGCGGCGGCGAGCCGGGACGCGAGCCGGGGCTCGAGCTCGCGGTGGTCATCACGGCGGCCGCGCGCACGCGCCCGGCGCTGGTCTGGCCCGGCGACGTCCCGCGCGACAGCGACCTCGGGAGGGCCTTCGCCGCGCGGCTGGAGGCGCTCGACGCCCGCGCGTCGGCCGCCGGCTCGCCGCGTCTCGCGGCGGCCCTCTCCATCGCCGACTTCGCCGCCGCCCCCGTCACGCGACCCCTCGCGCTATGATGGGCAGTCCCATGTCGACCTCCGCCAGCGAGCCCCTCACGCCGTCGCAGCTTGCGCTCGACGCCGAGGCGCTGCGCATCGGCCACAAGCTGCGCGAGGTGGCGCGCTCTCTCGACGCGCGTTACCTGGACAAGGGGGAGCTCATCCGGCTCCTGCTGGTGACCCTGGTGGCGGGCGAGCACATGCTGATCGTCGGACCGCCCGGCACGGCCAAGTCGGCGCTGGTGCGGCACCTGGCGCGCCTCATCGACGCCCGCTACTTCGAGTACCTGCTGACGCGCTTCTCCGAGCCGAACGAGATCTTCGGCCCGATCGACATCAAGGCGTTCCGGGAGGGGACCTACGTGCGCCGCGTCGAGGCGATGCTCCCCGACGCCGACATCGTTTTCCTCGACGAGATCTTCAAGTCGAACTCGGCCATCTTGAACGCGCTGCTCAGCATCCTGAACGAGCGGCGCTTCTTCACCGGGGCGGCCAGCATCAAGGTGCCGCTGTCGTCGCTCTTCGGCGCGACGAACGAGGTCCCCAACGACGACGCGCTGGGCGCGGTGTTCGACCGGTTTCTGGTCCGCGCCTCGTCGGAGAACCTGGACAGCTTCCACTTCCACGGCCTGGTCGAGCGGGGCCTGCGCGGCGAGGTGGAGGCTCTCTCGGGTGAGGGCGAGGCGCCGGTGCGGCCGCTGGTGACGCTGGCCGAGATCCGCACGCTGCAGGCGCGGCTGGCGCGGCAGCTCACGTTCCCGGAGGAGTTCCTGGCCCGCTACAAGGCCCTCTGCTTCCAGATCCGCTCCGAGGGGGTGACGCTCTCCGATCGCCGCATCGTGAAGCTGCTCAAGCTCTGCGCCGCGAGCGCGCTCCTCGACGGGCGACCCGTCGTCGACGATGGCGATCTCTTCGTCCTGCGGCACACCTGGAACAGCGTCGACCAGATCGCGCTCTGCGACGACATCGTCGCGCCGATCCTCGAGCGGCACCGCCAGGAGCATCCCGAGGCGCGTCCGGCCGGCGTGCGGGCGCGCGATCTCGACGGCGTGCTGGCGGAGCTGGGCGCCATCCGGGCGCTCCTGCTCGGCGGTGCGCCGCTCTCCGACGTGCAGCTTTTCTCGCAGCTGCGCAACCTTCAGGATATTCGCGCCGCGCTGCAGACGATCGGCACCGAGACCGCGCAGGCGATGGCGGCCGAGGTCGACAAGCTGCTCGAAGGGGTGTTCGAGTCCTCGAAGTGGACCGGCTAGGCTCTCGCCGCGTGGACTCCCAGGAGAAGAAGAAGCTGCCGCCGCGCCAGCGGCGCGCGTTCTCGACGCTGGGTGGCGCCGTCGACGTCGGGGGCGAGGCGGCGTCCGCGCGCATCCTCCGCCAGCTTCTCGACGTCGATCCGGCGTCCGCGCGCGCGCTGACGCACGGCTTTCACAGCTACGCGGGGCGGATGCACCCCTCGATCGCCCGGGGCGCCATCGAGGCCTTCAGCGCGCCCGGCGACACGGTGATCGATCCGTTCTGTGGCAGCGGAACGGTGCTGGTCGAGGCGCTGGCGGCGGGGCGTTCCGCGATCGGCGTCGACGCCAGCGCGCTGGCGGTGGCGATCGCCCGCGTGCGGTCGACCGTGCTCGGCGAAGAGACGCGCGCGCGGCTCGTCGCCGAGGCGGCCCGCATCGCCGAGGAATCGGGCGAGCGGGCGCGCAAGCGACGGCGCCCCGAGGTGCCCGCCTGGGCGCGCGGCGAGATCGCCCGCTTTCACGCCCACGTCCTCTACGAGCTGCTCGGCCTGCGCGAGCTGGTCTTCGCCACGCCCGAGGACGACGTGGGACGGGCGCTGCGCCTCTGCTTGTCGTCGATCCTGGTCAAGTTCATGAAGGCCGGGCCGGAGGCGCCGCGCGACGGCGGGGAGAAGCGGATCGCGCGCGGCATCCCCTCGCGCATGCTGGCCGATCGCGCGACAGAGCTGGCAGGCGGCCTCGCTGCGCTCGAGCGGCGGGCGCCGCCCGGCGCCCCGGCACCCGAGGTCCACGAGGCCGACGCTCGCGCGCTGCCGATTCCCGACCGGCGCGCCGCGCTGGTCCTGTCGTCCCCCCCGTACGCCGGCACCTACGACTACGCCGCCCAGCACGAGACGCGCTTCGTCTGGCTGGGGCTCTCCGCCCGGACGTTCCGCCGCGTGCAGCTCGGCGCCCGCGGCAAGGCGATCGGCGAGGCCCACGTCAACAGCTGGCGTGCCGACGTGGGGCGCTTCGTGGCCGAGATCGCGCGCGTCCTGCGGCCGGGCGGTCGGGCGCTGCTGGTGGTCGGGGACGGCATCGTCGACGGGCGTGCCGAGCACGCCCCCGACAGCGTGGCGGCCGCCGGCGCCCCGGTCGGCCTGGAGCCGATCGCGCGCGCTTCTCAGGTCCGACCCATCCATGACCGGCGCCTGGCGGAGATCTTCGCCGACCGGCCCCGGCGCGAGCACCTCCTGCTCCTCGCCAAGCGCGCCCGCTGATCGCCGGTTGACCCCGGCCATCGCCGCTCCACCTTTTCGTCTGGGGGGAACGATGAAGAACCTGCAATATCGCGGCGAGCTCGGCCGTGCCGGGCGCGCGGCCGTGCTGGGCGTCGTCGCCACCACGACGATGACCTTGCTGCTGGTCGTCGGTCTGTTTCGGGGGGCGCCGTCGGCCTTTCGCGCCTTCCCGGTCGACATCGCGCACCGCGCCCTTCCGTCGCTGGCGCCGCTCGCGCTAACGCTGGCGACGTTGGTCCTGCACCTCGGGTACGGGGCGGCGGCGGCCGCGCTGTTTGCTTTTCTCGCCCGGCCGATGAGCGTCGGGCGGGGGCTGGCCTTTGGCCTGGGGCTCTGGATCTTCATGCAGATGCTGTTCGTCCCCTTGACCTACCACTGGATCGAATTCGGGCTCGGGCACGGCTATCCCTGGACGGGGCTCTTCACGCTGGTCCTGCACCTCTGCTACGGCGCGACGCTCGGCTGGCTGGGAGGGCGCGACGACCGCGCGCATCACGCCCGGTTCGACGAAGCCGACCGGCTGGTTGTAGCCTAGGGCGTGGCTGAGGGAACAGATGAGCTCGGTGCACGCGAGGCCGGCGACCGCGAGCTGAGGCGTCAGCTGGCGACGCTGACCTACTCGCAGCTCCAGCCGGCGGTCCCGGCAGACGCCATCACCGCGGCGGGCTGGTGGAACCTGCTCGGGCGGCTCGGGCTGCGCATCCCGCTGGTGGTGGTTCAGGATCTGGGCCTGGTGCTGTCGGGCGGCCGGCTGGCGGCGGCCCGCAAGATCCGCCACGACGGCGCGGGGGGCGCGGTCGTCGCGCGCTACCAGACGTTCCTCGGGCGGGTGGCAGGCGCCGACGCGATCCGGGAGCTGGCGGCCGCGCCGCTCAAGGACGAGATGCTGGCGGTCATCCTGGCGCGCCTGCTCGGCGACGTGGCGCTGCGCTGGTCCTCCCGCGTGCTGGCGACGGCGGATCTCCCGACCGCCTCCGCGATCTACGAGCTCGACCGCGAGGCGCTGGCGCGGGCCCACGATCCGGCCTGGGCGCTGGGGTTCGTCCAGCGCCTCGTCGAGCACGAGCGCGGCGTCCTGGCGCGGCTCGATCAGATCGAGATGGGCGCGCTCCGGCTGCTCGGGCTCTTCTCGACCGACGGTGGCGCCGCCGATCTGGCCGACCTCTACCGCCTGGTCGGCACCGCGGGGGCGACCGAGGTGGTCGATTTCTCGCTGCAGCTGCTGCCCTCGTTGCTGGAGACCAAGCGGCGGCCGGCCGCGCAGCGCTTCTCGGTCGACGGCTACGTCTCCGTCGAGCGGCGCGGAAACGTCGATGCGCTCCTCCCTGGCGAGCTGGCGCACGACGACGACGTGTTCGAGCAGAAGGCGCTCTCCGACGACCTTCTCTACTACGGCCACGAACGCCAGAACGAGCGGTCGCGCCGGCTCAACTATCTCCTGGTCGACGCCAGTGCCTCGATGCGCGGCGCGCGGGAGATCTTCGCCCGCGGGCTGGCGCTGGCGCTGGCCAAGAAGCTCACCCTGCAAGGCGGCGACGTCTGGCTGCGGTTCTTCGACAGCCGGCTTTCGCCCAAGCTCGATCTGGGGCGGGCGGCGCGGCGCGATCTGCCGCGCCTCCTGGCGTTTCGCTCGGAGCGCGGGCGCAACACGGCGCGTGTCTTCGCCGACCTGGCCGTCGAGGTCTCACACCTCGCGCGCGACGAGGGGCGCGAAATGGCCATCACCTTCATCACCCACGGGGTCTGCCACATTCCGCTCGCCACCGTCGAGGCGCTCCGCGCCAACGCGCGCCTCTACGGGATCTTCGTTCTTCCCTCGAGGCCCCTCGACCTCGACTACCTGCCGCGGCTGCACCGAGCTCAGGTGGTGACGGCGGCGTCGCTGGCGCACACGGTGGACAAGCGGCGGCGGGCGCTGGAGATCGTCGAGGACGCGGCGGAGGCCTGATGGCGCAGCAGCGGGCGGAAATCCTGGACACGCGCGAGCGGGCCGATCGGGCGCTGCGGGGAGGCCACCCGCGCGAGGCGCTCGGTCACTACTGGCAGCTCCTGGGGAACGTCAAGGCGACGCGGGCGCACTACGAGAGCTGGCTCGACGGCGCGGTGGGCGCCTACCTGGCGCTCAACCGCACGCGCGAGGCCGGATACGCCCTCCTGGGGCTCCGCCGTTACGCGGAGGCGCAGCGGCACTTCCCGGCGACGGAGCGGCCGCTCGAGTGGGCGGTCTGCGCGGCGAAGCTCGGGCACCACGGCGAGGCGGCGCGCGCCCTGTCGGAGAGCGGCCGCCCGGTGCTGGCGGCGATCGAGCTGGAGGCGGCGGGCGCCAGCGCGGCGGCGCGGCTCGAATGGGAGCGGGTGCTGCGCGACGGGCGTCTGTCCGGGCACCCCTACGAGACGGCGCTCGCGCACTTCAACCTGGCCGAGGCGCTCGCGCGCATCGGCGACCGGCAGGGGGCGACGCGCGCGTTCGGCGAGGCGCAGCGCCTGCTCGAAACGGCGGCCGACGCGTTCGAGACGCGCGGTGAGCCGCAGCGGGCGATCGACTGTTATTGCGTTCTGCTTCGGCTCGGCAAGCAGACCGGCTCGTTCGAGAACATCGCCGAGGGCTATCTGAACGCCATCCGCGTGCTGGCGGCCGAGGACCACTCGCTGGTGATGCAGTACTACGACGACTTCATCGCCCAGGCGGTGGAGAGCGGCGAGTGGCCCGCGGCGGCGATGGCGGCGCGGGAGGCGGCCAACCACAGCCTGCGCGCCGGAAAGCCCTACGACCGGCACTACCTCGGGCGGGCGGTCGAGGCCTGGACGCGGGCCGCGCGCGAGAACAGCGCCAATCACGGCCCGGTCGATCTTTCGGCCAACGCGTTCCACGCCGCCGTCGACGCGGCGACGGCGCTCGGCGATCTGGCGACCTGCGGACGCCTGTACGCCGAGATGGCCGAGCTGCCACTGGGCGAGAAGCGGCGTCTGCGTTTCCGCGAGCTCTCGCAGCGGTACGCGGCCATGCCCATCGAGCCGCCGCCGCCGACCGTTCCGTTCCCGGATCACCTGCGCCGGCCCGACAGCACGGCCTACCCCGACGTCTGGCGGCAGGACCTCATCGAGTGGGAGCTGGGGGGCGATCCGGCGGACACCCTGGTCCGTTATGTCGCCGAGCACCCGCCCGTCAACCAGTACACCCGGCCGGCGCTGCTGGCGCTGCTGGTTTGCAGCGATCCCGGCTTCACGATCAACAACGCGGGAGCGGCGGCCCGGCTCGCCACGGCGCTGGGGCAGGTGCACAACTACGACGTCCTGAGCCCGCTCGAGCGCCTGGCGGAGCACCCGGCGCCAGAGGTGCGAGCCGCGGTGATGGGCGCGACTGTTCTGGTCTACGCCGCCCGCAGCCTGGGGCTCATCCGCAAGGGCCTGGGCGATACCGCGCCCCAGGTGGTCGAGGAAGCGCTGCGCGCCCTGCGCACGGTCGACTTCGTCGACGCCCTCGATCCGGTGTTGCGCATCTTTCGCGACTCGGCGGAGGAGCGGGTCCGCCTGGCGGCGCTCGAGGGGATCGGCCGGCTGCGCACGCCGGCGGCCGCGGTGGTCCTCATCGAGGCGGTCCGCCAGGAGATGGGCCCGGTGCGCGTGACCGCCGAGGCGCAGCTCAAGAAGCTGAGCGGCGACGAGATGGCGGGACTGGTCCGCCAGGCGCGCGACGCCGAGATCGGCGATCGGCGCGAGATCCTCGACCGCGTGCTGCGGGCGCTCCGCTGACCGCGGGCGCGGCGGTCAGCTCCGGCGGCGCCTCAGCACCCAGACGGTCATAAGGCCGATCAGGACCAGCCCCGGTACGAGTGGGCCGCTTCGCGCGAAGCCGCCGTTCTTGAGCCAGAGGACGGTCAGCAGGACCGCCGCCCCGATCACCAGCCAGCGCAGGTTCCGTTGGGTCGAGGCGATGGTGGCGACCTGCTGCTGGCGGATCCGCTCGAGCTCCGCCTTGACCCATTCGACGTCGATCGCCTCGCCACGCTTCTGCCGCTGGATCTGCTCTTCCAGGTAAGCCTGCCGATCGGCCGGGTCCACGCCTCCATCATAGCGCGCGGGCGCTGGTCGTCGATTCACGGGCCCGGCGCGGCGCCGACGGCCGAGTCGGCGGAGACAATCGCCCTCACCCGGACGGCCACGTCCGGCAGCGACAGCAGCAGTCCGATCTCGCGGTTGTCGTCGAGCGAGGTTGGGGAGAGGTTCACCGAACCCAGATAGAGCGTTCGGTCGTCGGCGACCACTACCTTGCCGTGAATCGGCGGGGCGGTGACGGCCCGGACGGTCGCGCCCGCCGCCGCCAGCCTGGTGAACCCGTTACCCGCGCCCGCGGCCGGTCCCGGCCAGGCGACTGTCACGGCGACGCCCCGCGCGCGGGCCGCGAGCAGCGCATCGACCATCGTGCCGTCGGTCAGCTCCTCGGTCTCGAGCGCCAGGGCTTGGCGCGCGCCGCCGATGAGCGCCAGCAGGGTGGGGCGCGACGACTCGGGCGAGGTGACCAGCCGGCCTTCGGGGGCGTCCGTCGCCGCACCCAGCGCGTCCGCGGCGAAGACCGCCTCCGCCGCCGCGACGTCGGCCGGATCGTCGTCGCCGGCCGCGTACTCCCGGTTGCCGCCCAGCCCGTCGCCGGTCAGGTTCAGCGTCAGGACCACCAGGCGCGCGTGATCGATCGTGAACGTCTTGGCGTGCGTGTACGAGAATCGCGGCAGCGACCAGCGGACGTCGGCGCCTGCGGCCGTGAGCGCGTCGAACGCGGCCTGGTTCGCCCCGGCATCCTGGTAGGGGGCCGGTTCGAGGAGCACCCGCACGTCGCAGCCGGCGGCGGCGCGGCCAGCGATGGCGGAGATCGCCCGCGCGTCGGTCAAGAGGTACATCTCCATCCAGAGGCTGGTACGCGCCGCGGAGACGAGGTCGAGGACCGCGTGTGGACCCGCGTCGGGCTCGACGACGAGCGTGACCGGGCCGGCCGACACCGCCGGGGAGGGCGGTGTCGCTGGTGGCAGGGGCGGCGTCAGATCGCAGCCGGCGTGGAGGCCTTGACCGGCGAGAGCGACGGCCAGGGTGACTGCGCGAACCAGGCGAGGGCGGGGCACCCTCCGTTATCGGACCGGCCCACGGCGGGTTGCCGCGAACCGGTCCGGCGGGTACCTGCCTACTGGCAGCCGGCGATGTCGACGATGGTGGTGATGCCAGCGGCGACTGCGATCCCGTCGCTGTGCTGGCTGGCGCAGTTCCCCTTGGTGATGACGGTGGTGGCCGTCGAGCAGTCGACCTGCAGGTTGCCGGTGTTCGACACCATCTCATTCCCCTCGGCGGAGATGGTCTCGGTCAGCGGGCCGCCCGCGAGGCAACCAGCGGTGCAAGCCGTGAGGTTGACGCACAGGCCGGCTTGCGAGTTGTTGCTGGCGCCGAGCGGCGACTGCAGATAGTTCTTCCCCGGGTCGGTCGCTGCCACCTTGCCGAGGTCGATGTTGGAGGTGTCGTTGCCGGCGACGGTATTGGCGCCGCTGCTGACGAGGACGCCATACTGGCCGTTCCCGAGCATCACGCTGTTCCGCACCTTGACCAGCGATCCGCCGAAGAGGCGCATGCCGTAGTTGGTGTTGGCCCAGGTGACGAGGCCGTTGATGCTGTTGGTGATCAGCCCCACGCCACCGGGTGTCTGGTTGATCCGGATGCCGGCCTGGGTGTTCTGGTAGGCGAGGACGGTGCCGCTGGCGCTGGGCGGCGACGCCGGCGTGCCGACGACGTTGACCGAGCCGAGCGTTCCGACCTCGATGCCGTGCTGCGCGTTGTTGCTGAAGAGGGTCTGCGCGCCGGACGGGTTGTTGATGTTGGCGACGCCGCCGGTGATGTGGATACCGTCGTTGTTCGACCCGGTGACCGTCACGCCGCCACCGACGGTCAGCGTACCCGCGGCCACGCGGATGCCGTCGCCGTTGGTGTTCTGGATGGTCAGGTTGGAGACGCTCGACGTGAAGGTCGTCGTGCCAGGGGAGACCTGGATCGCGATACCCGACACGTCCACGCCGGCGTTGATGGCGCCAGCCAAGACCAGCGGCGCGCCGGTGCCGCCCGAGATGGCCGAGGCGTTGTTGTTGAGGCGGAACCCGGCCGGGTTGTTCACGGTGGTGGTGGCCAGGGTGACGGTGATCGGGCCGCCCGTGGTCGTCAGCGTGGTGTTGGTCGGGATGATGATCGGCAGGTTGTCACCCGCCGCCAGCCCGGTGGCCGGTCCCGTGCTGGCGCCAATGATGACGATCTTGCTGCCAGGGAAGGGCGTGGCGGGCATCTTGCTGATGGCCACGGTGATGGTCTTGAACGCGCAGCCGGGCGCCGAGGCCCCGCTCGCCGTTCCGCTTCCGGTCGCGGTGAAATCGTTGCCGTTGACCGGATCGACGAACCAGGTGTTGTTGGAGGCCGCATCGCACGTCGAGCAGGTGTGACCCACGCACGCCTTGCCGACCGCGCCGCAGTCGGTGTCGACGCAGCAGTTGCCGGCCACGCAGCTCCCGCCGCAGCAGAAGTCGCTGGTGTTGTCCGTGCAGGTCGCGTTGTTGGGCGCGCAGGTGTTGCTCTCGCACTTGCCGGTCGTCTTGTTGCAGATGTCGTTGATGTAGAACGGATCCGACTGGCACTGGCTGTCGCTGGTGCAGCTGCCGCAGGTGTTCGCCAGGGTCACGCCGCAGATGAGGCCCGCGTTGGTCCCGCTGCAGTCGGCGCTGGTGGCGTGGCAGTTGCCCGCGCCGCACAGCCCCTGGAAGCAGATGTCGGCCGAGGTATAGTGCGGGTCGCTCGCGCACTCCGTGTCCCCCGCGGTTCCCGTGTCGCAGTTCCCGCAGGTGTGAAGGCTCGAGACGCCGCAGATCTTGCCCGCCGGGCACTCGGTGTCGGTGTCGTGGCAGTCGCCCTGGGCGCAGGCGCCGGCGACGCAGATGTTGCCGCTGGTGTAGGCGGCGACGCAGGCGGCGTCGCCCGAGGTGCCGCTGCCGCAGCTGCCGCACATGTGGGCGGCAGAGATGCCGCAGATCTTGCCGCCGGTGCACTCGGTGGTGGTGTCGTGGCAATCGCCGGCGACGCACTGGCCGGAAAGGCAGATGTGCATTGCGCCGTAGGTGGAGGTGTCGGCCACGCACTGCGCGTCGCCGGTCGGTCCGGCGGTGCAGGCGGTGCAGGCGTGATTGATGCAAAGTTGGTTGCCGCCGCACTCCGAGGAGGTGTTGCAGTTACCCGAGACGCACTGGCCGCCCGTGCAGACGTGGTTCGCGCCGTAGGCGTTGGTGCAGTCGGAGGTCGCGCTGCACATGCCGCAGGTGAAGCTGTTGCAGACCTGGGCCACGTTGTTGCAGTCGCCCGCCGCATGACAGTTCCCGATGATGCAGGCATTCCCCTGGCAGATGTAGGTCGAGTTGTACCGACTGGTGTCGCCCTGACAGATAGCATCGCCCGCCGCGCCGCTGCCGCAGCCGCCGCAGGTGTGGGTCGTCAGATTGCAGACCTGGCCGGCGTTGCAGCCCGTGCTGTCATGGCAGGTGCCGGTGACGCAGACGCCGCTGTTGCAGATGTGGCCCGCGCCGAAGGCGTTGAAGCAGGCGGTGTCGCCCGCCGTGCCGGTGCCGCAGGTGCCGCAGTTGAGCGCGGTCACCGAGCCGCAGATCTGGCCGCTCGCCGCGCACTCGGCGTTCGTCGTGCAGTTGCCAGCGGTGCAAGCGCCGTTGTTGCACACGTGGTTCGTGCCGTAGGCGGCCGTGCAGTCGCTCGTCGCCGTGCAGGCGCCGCAGTGGTTGCTCGCGCAGACCTTGGTGGCGTCGTTGCAGTCGGCGGCCGCCAGGCAGTCGCCCGCGGTGCAGGCGCCGGACGGAAGGCAAACCTTCCCCGAGCCGCACTGGCCGTTGCTGGTGCAGTTGACGCAGGCGTTGCCGACGCAGACCTGGCCGTTGCTGCAGTTCGTGTTGTCGTGGCAGTTGCCGACGATGCACGCCCCCGAGGTGGTGTCACAGATGCGGCCGTCGGTGTAGCTGGCCTGGCAGCCCGTGTCGTCGGTGCAGTTCGCGCAGGCGTGGCTGGAGTTGCAGATCTGGCCGTTGCCGCACTGGGCGCCCGAGTGGCAGCTCCCCATCACGCAGTTGCCCGACACGCAGATGTAGCCCGTGCCGTAGCCGGTCACACAGGCGCTGTCGGTGGTGCCGCAGCTGACGCAGCTGTTGCCGCTGCAGATCTGGCCGGTGCCGCACTCACTGTTCGCGGTGCAGTTTCCCTGGATGCAGGTGCCGCTCGAGGTCTGGCAGATGTAGCCGGTGCCGTACGCCGTGGTGCAGTCGCTCGTCGCCGCGCAGACGCCGCAGGTGTGGTTGCTGCCGCAGATCTTCCCGTTGCAGTCGCCGTTGGTGGCGCAGTTCCCCGCCACGCAGTTGCCCGACGACGTCAGGCAGACGTGGCCGCTGCCGTAGGCGGTCACGCAGGCCGGTGAAGCGCTGCAACCCTCGCAGGTGCCGCCGGAACAGATCCCGGTGACGCCGCCCGAAGTCGTGCAGGACGCGCCGTTGGTGCAGGTGGTGCCGGAGCCGGCCGCGCCGCCGACTGCGCCGCCCACGCCGCCGTTACCGGTGACCGTTCCACCCGCGGCGCCACCCGCGCCACCGTTGCCGGTGACGGTTCCGCCGGCCGCGCCGCCGGTGCCAGTGACCGTTCCGCCGGCCGCGCCGGCGGTGCCGCCCGTGCCAGTGACCGTTCCGCCTGCGGCGCCGCCGTTGCCGGTGACGGTTCCGCCAGCCGCGCCGCCGTTGCCGGTGACGGTTCCGCCTGCGGCGCCGCCCTTGCCGGTCGCGCCGCCGCCGCTCGTGCCACCCTTCGCGGCGCCGCCTGCGCCGCCGAGGCCGCCGCCCTCACCGCCGGTCCCGCCGCCGCCTCCACCACCGCAACCCCACAGTGTGAGGGCGGCCACCAGGAGCGTCGCGACAGAAGCGGAATGAAGGGAGTTGGAACGAGCGAGAGAAGGAGAACGACGCATGCAGTGGCTCCTGATGTGTGGGGACGCGAAAACGGCGGTCCCAATCATCGGCCATTGCGACACGAAACGTTAGAGGTGTACGAAACACTGCCTAAGAATTTGCGGTGTGCCTGCCACCTTGTCCCACCCGAACGGGCGGACGGCTGTCGGCCTCGGCTGAGCTACTGCCGGCTAGCGCGGGATCTCGATCAGGCCGGCGGCGCCCATGCCGCCGCCCACGCACATGGTGATGACGGCGTAGCGGCCCTTGCGGCGTTCCAGCTCGTGCAGCGCGGTCGCGATCTGGCGGGCGCCGGTCGCGCCGAGCGGGTGACCGAGGGCGATGGCGCCGCCGTTGACGTTCACTCGATCGAGCGGCAGGCCGAGCTCGCGCAGGCAGTAGACCGCCTGCGAGGCGAACGCCTCGTTGACCTCGTAGAGATCGATCTCGTCGACCTTGAGGCCGGTCTTGGCCGAGCAGCTTGCGAACAGCCGGCACGGGCCCGATCCCCATGATCTCCGGCGGCACGCCCGCGACCGCGAACGCGCGGAAGTAGGCACGGGGCCTCGCGCCCTAGAGCCTTGGCCTTGTCGCGCCGAGGTGAGGATGACGGCCGCGGCGCCGTCGTTGAGCGGCGACGAGTTCCCGGCCGTCACGGTGCCGGTCGGATCGAAGACCGGCTTGAGCGCCGCCAGCTTCTCGAGCGAGGTGTCGGCGCGCGGGCCCCTCGTCGCGGTCGACGGTGACGTCGCGCCAGATCTCGCCGTCGAAGACGCGCGTCTTCACCGGGCAGGACCTCGGCGGCGAAGTCGCCGCGCGTCCAGGCCGCGACCGCCTTCTGGTGGCTGGCGAGGGCGAAGGCGTCCTGCTGCTCGCGGCTGACGTCGAACTGGCGCGCGACGTTCTCGGCCGTGTTCCCCATGGGGATGTACGCCTCCGGGAACTGCTCGACGACCGCCGGGTTGAGCGCGATCTTGGAGCCGCCCATCGGGATCGAGCGACATCGACTCGATCCCGCCGGCCAGGCCGGCGTCGATCGAGCCGGCTGCGATCCGATCGGCGACGATGGCCGCCGCCTGCAGGCCCGACGAGCAGAACCGGTTGATGGTCATGGCCGGCACGCTGTCGGGCAGGCCGGCCAGAAAGCCGACCTGGCGCGCGACGTTCAGCCCCTGCTCGGCCTCGGGGTGGGCGCAGCCGAGCACCACGTCTTCGATGTCGGCCGGGGGGATGGCGGCGCGCTTGCATCGCCTCGCGGGCGACGAGCGCGCCGAGATCGTCGGGGCGGGTGTTCTTGAAGACCCCCGCGGGGCGCGGCCGACGGGGGTCCGAACGGCCGAGAGAATCGCGACGTCACGCATGGTGGTTTGTCCTTTGGCTCCGCGAGGGCTCAGTTCCGGAGCGGCTTGCTCTTGGCCAACATGTATTGGATGCGCTCGCGGGTCTTCGGTTCCCCGCACAGCGACAGGAAGGACTCGCGCTCGAGGTCGAGCATGTGCTGCTCGCTGACGGTCGCGCCGGCCGGGACGGCGCCACCCGAGAGGATGCGCGCCAGGTGGCCGCTCACCATCGGCGTCGTGCTCGCTGATCTGGTGAGCGCCGAGGAGGTTGTGCAGCGCGGTGCGCAGCGTGGCGGCGCCGGTCTCGCCGATGACGCGGATCATGCGCGGCGGCGGCGGCCGGTAGCCGGCGCGCGCCAGCCCCAGCGCCAGCGCCTTGGCGTCGGCGATCAGCGTCTCGCGCGCCATCGACACGCTGTCCCCCTGGCGGAGATAGCCGAGGTCGCGCGCCTCCTCGGCGCTGGTCGAGACGCGCGCGGTGCGCGAGGTTCAGGAACGGCACGCGGACCAGCGACAGGAGGTCGAACTGCGGATCGTCGGTGGCGCGGGCCGAGGCGCGCGCCGCCATCTCCATGCAGCCGCCGCCCGCCGGGATGAGGCCGACGCCGACCTCGACGCAGCCGAGGTAGAGCTCGGCCGCGGCGCGGACGGTCTGGCAGCCCAGGACGACCTCGGCGCCGCCGCCGAGCGCGAGGCCGAACGGCGCCCCGACCACCGGCACGCGCGCGTACTTGGTGCGCGGCGCAGGCGTTCTGGAAGCCGACGACCATGTCGTCGATCGCCTTCATGTTTCCCTGGCCGAGCGCGACCATGAGCGCGAACAGGTTGGCGCCCGCGCAGAAGGCGTCGGGGGCGTCGTTGCCGATCACCAGCGCGCACGCCCTCGCGCTCGGCCCGGTCGACGGCCTTCATCGTCATCGCCACGATGTCGTGGTCGATGGCGTTCATCTTGGCGTGGAACTCGAGGCAGAAGACGCCGTCGCCGAGGTCGAGGATCGAGGCGCTGCCGTTGCGCTCGATCTCGCCGCCCGCGGCGCGGATGGCGTCGAGCGACAGGGCGCGCGGGTCTTCGGCGACGGGCGTGAAGCCGCCGCGCTGGCCGAGCTGCGCCCGCTGGCCCGGGCTTGTCGGTGCGATAGAAGTTCATCCCCTCGCCCTGGGCGGCGATCTGCTCCCTGACCCAGCCGGGGACGGTGTAGCCGGCGGCCTCCATCTTGGCGGCGGTCGCCTTGACGCCGAGCGCGTCCCAGGTCTCGAACGGCCCGCGCTCCCAGCCGAAGCCCCAGCGCAGCGCGCGGTCGATGTCGACGACGTCGTCGGCGATCTCGCCCAGGCGGTTCGCCGAGTAGATGAGCGTCTCGTAGAGCACCGTGCGCGCGAGCGCGGCGGCGCGGTCGCTGCCGGCCACCACGCGGCGCAGCTTCTCGTCGACGTCGTCGGTGCCGCGCGCGGCGCCGATCGAATCGAAGCGCGGCTTCTTCTGCGGGCCGTACTCGATCGTCTTGAGGTCGAGCTGCAGGATGTCGTCGCCGACCTTCTTGTAGAAGCCCTGCTTGGTCTTGGCGCCGAGCCACTTCTTCTCGACCAGCTGCGTGAGCACCGGCGGCGGCTCGAACACCTCGCGCCGCTCGTCGTTCGGCGAGCGCGTCGGCGCAGTTCTTGGTGACGTGCACCAGCGTGTCGAGGCCGACGACGTCGGCCGTGCGGAAAACGGCGCTCTTCGGGCGCCCGGTCGCCGGGCCGAACACGGCGTCGACCTCCTCGACCGTGTAGCCCTGCTTCGACCGCCACGTCGAGCGTCCGCATCAGCGCGAACGTCCCGATGCGGTTGGCGATGAAGTTCGGCGTGTCCTTGGCCCGCACGAGCCCCTTGCCGAGCAGGCCGCCGGCACAGCGCCTCGGCGCGCGCCAGCGTCTCGGGCGAGGTGTCGGCGCCGGCGACGATCTCGACCAGCTTGAGGTAGCGGGGCGGGTTGAAGAAGTGGGTGATGCAGAAGCGGGCGCGGAAGTCGGCGCTGCGCCCCTGCATGAGCTCGGCGATGCGCAGTCCCGAGGTGTTCGAGGTGATGATGGCGCGCCCGCCGTAGCCGTCGAGGCGCGCGTAGAGCTTCTGCTTGATGGCCAGGTTCTCGATCACCGCCTCGATGATGACGTCGCTCTTGGCGGCGGCCTCCTCGAGGTCGTCCTCGAGGTTGCCCGCCGTCACCAGCGTCTCGAAGCGCGGCGAGAAGAACGCCGCCGGCTTCGCCTTGCGCGCGCCCTCGAGCCCGGCCAGTCGCGATCTTGTTGCGCGCTTTCTTGTCGCCCGCCGGCGCGTCCTTGGGGACGATGTCGAGCAGCCGCACGCGCAGCCCGGCGTTGCCGAGGTGCGCCGCGATGGCCGCCCCCATCACCCCGGCTCCTAGAACCGTGACTTCGCGAATCGTCGGATCGGTTGCCATCGTCACACGATAACCGAGAATCCGGGCGCGCGCGACGGCGGCACTTTACGTCCGTGCCCAGAAGCGGGAACATCCGTACATGCGGGGTGTCGTCGGGGTGCTCGGTCTCCGTCGCGCTCGTCGTCGGCGCAGCCGGCTGCCGGAGCGAGGCGCTAAAGTCGGGCAGGGACGCTGGCGCGCTGGTGCCCGACGCCGGCATACCGGTACGCGATGCCGTGCCCGAGGGGCTGGTCGTCGTCGGTGGTCCCGTGAGCGGAACCTTCGTCGGCCCCGGCGTCAGCGCCAGCATCGCGTTTCCGGACGGCGCCGGTTTTCTGGAGGAGACGTTCGAGAACGCGCCCTACCGGTTCTACCTGGGCACGGGCGACGTCGGATCGGCGACGCAGGTGGCGTTCGACAATGGCGCGCCCGGCGTCGCCAGCGCCGCGTTTTCGGTCTCGCTGCAGATCGGCGCGCCGTCGCCGCGCGTGTGGCCGAGCGCCGCCGGATGCGGGGAGATCTCCCTCACCGGGTTTCTTACCCGCCGACGCCGATGCCAGTTGTGGCGGGTTCACGGACGCGGGGACTGTCCGCCGGGCTGCACTCCGAGAATTACCCTGGAGGGCGGCGGCCCGGACTGCCATGTCCTCGCGCCGACGATCTCCTACCAAGCCTTCACGAGCGCCCAATGTTCCCTCGGCTCCGAGCCGACGCTGGGAGACTGGACGCTGTCGCTGACCTCGGTCGATACGAATTTCGTCGTCGACGGCGTGCTGTCCAGCCCCGACCTCTACCTGGTGCACGGCACGTTGATGGCGCAGCTGGTCGGCGGGATTCAGGGCGGCGCAGACGCAGGTGACGGCGGTCCGGCGACGGGTACGCTGCGCCTGGATTTCTGACCGGCCGGCCGCGCGCCCTCTTGATAGCGGACGCCTTCTGCCCTCTAATCGTCGTCCGATGACCGATGGTGCGTTCCCGGTGCGCGGCGATGCTGCTCGGCAGCCGCCGTTTCCTTCGGGATCTGCGCGGCAGGGCGCGGGCAGCCGACGAGGCGACGCCCGACAAGGCGCTCAACGACGCCAAGGAGGACTTCGAGACGGCGCAGACCTTCTTCGTGCGCGGCGAATACGACGCGGCGGCGGCCAAGTTCCTGGAGGCCTACAACAAGAAGGCGTTCCCGGCGTTCCTCTTCAACGTCGCCGTCTCGTACGAGAAGGCGAAGCAGCTCGAGAAGGCCAAGGACTACTTCGAGCGCTACCTCCGAGAGGATCCGAACGCCAGCGACGCCGCGCAGGTGAGGCTGCGCCTCGACGTGATCGGCAAGCTGCTCGCGCCGCCGCCGCCCGCCCGTCGCGCCCGGCCCCGGCGACCCGCCCGGGCTCCGCCGCGCCGGGAGCGCCCGCGACACCGGGAGCGCCCGGAGCGCCCGCCGCGCCCGGCGACGCCGGCCGCGCCGGGGACGCCGGACGCCGCCCGCGCCCGCCGCGCCGCCGCCGGTGCTCCCGGACATCGACACCAAGGGGCTGGTGGTGATCGACTCGAAGCCGCAGGGGGCGACGATCTATCTCAACGACAAGCGGTCGGGACCGTTCGGCCAGACGCCCTGGCACGGGTCGCTGGAGTCGAAGCCGGTCCGCCTGATCCTCGAGTCGAAGGGGTACAAGGCCGAGGAGCGTGCGATCAGCCCGCGCTCGGACAAGCTGATCGACGTCTACATCGCGCTCTCCGAGGAGCACTACCTCGGCTGGATCGAGATCACCTCCAACGTCGTCGGCGCCGACGTCTTCATCGATCGCAAGGACATCGGCGCCATCGGCCGCACGCCGTTCACCGGGCAGCTCAAGCCGGGCAAGCACACCATCTTCCTCGAGAAGTTCGGGCTGGCAGCCGCTGCAACAAGAGATCGACGTCCCGCGCGGGGACGGCCATGCAGCACAACCTGACGATGGAGAAGAGCCAGGTCGGCTGGATCACCGTCACCGGCAAGACCACCCAGGGCGCGCGGCTGATCGTCGACGAGAAGTTCGGCTGCGTCGACCCCTTGCCGCACCGAGCTGCCCCCGGGAAAGCACAAGCTCCGCGTCGAGAAGAAGGGGTTCGAGGACTACGAGACCGAGCGTCGAGCTGGGGCAGGGAATCGAGAGCGCGATCGAGGTCCAGATGTCGCCCACGCCACCGCGCGCGCACGCCATCACCACCGGCGTCGTCGGCGCTGGTCATCATCGGCGCGGGCGCCTACGTCGGCTACCTGTCGGACCAGAACAAGAACGGCCTGCAGAACGACATCAAGGGCGGCCAGCTGATCGACAACAAAGACTCGGCTTCATGAACGGCAAGATCGAGGCGATCGGCGCCGACGTTCTCTACGGCCTCGGCGCCATCATCGCCGCCACGGCGATCTACGGCCTGCTTCGAGCACGGGCCCGACAGCACCGGCGTCGCCGAGCACCACCAGATCACCCTCGGCGCCGCTGCTTCGGACCCGAAGGGACCGGGCTCGCCTTCGCGGGGCGGTTCTGATGCGCGCGTTGTTGAAGACGGGCCGGGTCGGTGGTCTCTGCGCGGCGGTGCTGACGATCGCCGCCGGCATCGGTTGCGACTGGCGCGACTTCGACACGCTTCAGAATCAGACGCCGGCCGTGAAGGTGACGGCGCCGAGCGGCTTCCAGTCGCCGAGCGACTTCGCCAGCCTGCTGCTTGCCGGTGGCGCCGCCGGTCGACGGATCGGTCGCCGCCTGGTACCTGACCTCGGCGACGGAGTCGACGGGTGTGGCGCTGGTCGAGGTCAATGCGAATGGGGGCGAATCGGTCCAGAACATCCAGAGCGCGACGCTCGACAACCTGGGGATCAACAACCCCCTGACGGCCCTGGCGGAGATCCCCGGGGCGGGCGGCACCGCGTTCCTGGGCGCGCCGTCATTGAGCAGCCTGATGACGGTCAACCTGGCGACGCTGGAAGTGACCCCCTTCCTTGTCTCTGCGGCGACGGGGTCCGAGCTACAGCTCGGAGCCGGGGTTGCCGCGGGCGCCTTGACCGGCGGCGCCGCGCCGGATCTGGCAGCCATTTCGACCTCCACGGTTCACGTCTTCGTCGGCGGCTCGCCCCTCCCGGCCAACGATCTCTCTCCGGCCGCGGCCGACATCATCGCCTGCCCGATCGCGCTGGGCAACGTGCCGAACGCGGAACGGGCCCACCGGGCGATGGTGATCGGATCCCTGCTCCCGAGCGGGCCGGCCATCGCGATCGGCGTGCCCGGCGCCAGCGCGCCCGGCACGGTGGTGTTCTACGCCGTCTCGGCCGGCGCCGTGACCTGCGCGGGGATCCTGGGCGCGCCGGCGCTCGCCTCCGGCCTGGTCAACGCCGGGTTCGGCGCGTCGCTGGCGATCGGCGACTTCGACGGCGACGGGCTCCCCGATCTCCTGGTCGGTGCTCCGCCCAACGCCGTCTACCTCTACAAGGGTCCGTTGACCCTCCCGGCGACACCGACGGCGACCATCGGGAAGCCGGCCAGCAGCGCCGAGTTCGGCGTGGCGCTGGCGGCGCTGAACCTGGACGGCAAGAAGGGCGACGAGGCGCTGGTCGGCGATCCGGGCGCCACGCTCGACGGCGTCGGCGGCGCGGGAAGCGTCACGGTCTACACCGGGCCGACGCTGGCGCCCGTGCTGACGGCCCTCGGGAGCCGTTGGTGCTCACCGATCACAACCCCGGCACGGGCGAGGGGTACGGCGTCGGCGGTCGGCGCGCTGTCGTTCTGCGCGGCCGCTCCCTGCATGGCGGCGACGCTGACGCCGCTGCCGCTGGTCGGCGCGCCCGGCGCGGCCTTCACGTACTTCACGCTCGGGCCGGCTCCGATCCCCGCACGAAGTAGCCGGGTGCGGCGCGGCCGGCGCTAGAACCGGCCGAGCAGCAGGAGGCCGCCGCCGCTGCCGGTGGTCCAGCCGGACAGGATGGGGCGGCTCGCGGACGCCGTCTTGCGGTCGTACTTGTCCGGGATCGTCGTTGGTGAGCAGCAGGACGGCGCCGGTGATCACCACGGCGGCGCCGACGCCGCCCACGATGTAGCCGGCCGTGATCCGGTTTTTCGCGTCGTTCACGCGCTGTTGCGCGTCTGCGAACATGGCGTTACAGGCGTCCTGGTTGACCTGGTACCTGAAGTCGCAGCTCCGCCGCCGTTGGACGAACGATTGCGTTGACCACCGCCAGGTTGGCATTCGCGGTGTCGAGCGCGCTGTGTCCGGTGACGAGGAGGACGACGCCGGTGGCCATCGCGGCGACGCCCACGCCGCCGATCGACCAGCCCCAGATCCGGCGCGCGTGAATCGCCGCCAGGTAGGCGTCGCGGGTCTGGGCGTCGGGCTGCAGGTTGACGGTGGTGTTGAAGGTCGCGCCGCGCGCGATCGTGACGTCGAGATCGCTCGGCTCGAACCCTGCCCGGGTGATCGAGACGTGGTGCGGTCCCGACGGGCAGGCGGATGGCGCCGGCCAGCGGCTCGGGCGGACGGCCGTCGATGGAGACCTTGGCGTCGGTCTCGCTGACGGCGATCGCCAGGTTGCCGCCGGTCGCGGCGACCGCGGCGGCGTCGATCTCCGGCTCGAGGGTGACGTCGGCGACGGCGCCCAGATCCAGCTTGATGTCCGCGGTCGCCGCACGGTAGCCGTCGCGCCGCACCTCGATGTGGTGGGGCCCGGGGTTGAGCGCCAGCGTCTGCGTCAGCGGCGTCCGGCCGCTGTCGGCGCCGTCGACGAAGACGGCGGCGTCGGGGAGCGAGCAGTGGAGCGCGAGGTGGCCGAGCGCCGCCTCGCCGGGGACCAGCGCGAAGGTCGAGCTTCTGCGTCTCGCCGCCGGCGATGTCGATCGTCTTGCGCGACGGCGGGTAGCCGGCGGCGACCGCCCCGATGACGTGGTGGCCGGCGGCCACCCGCAACGGCCCGCCGAGCGGCGTGTGCGCCGCCTCGACGCCGTCGACCTCGATCAGCGCCGGGACGTTGGAATCGACGGTCAGGAACGAGACGAAGGTCCACTGCTCGGCCCGCACGCGCTCGGCCTTCTGGCGCTGCTCGGGCCCCAGCTTGGCGGAGCTCTTGAGCAGGGTGTCGAGCGCGTCGACCGCCTCGACCGGCCGCTTCAGCTCGGCGTAGACGAGCCCGATGTTGAGCAGCGTCGACGGATCGCCGGTCAGCTCGTAGGTCCGCTTGAACTCGACGAGCGCCCCCGCGTTCTCCCCTTGATTGAAGAGGCGCAGGCCGCGGTCGAACCGCTCGGCGGCCTCCTTGCGGGCCTCGGGCGAGAGCGGCGCCGTCTGGGCGCGCGCACCGCCCCCGGCCAGCAACAACGACAATCGTTCCAGACGCGAGAGCGAGAGCGAGACGCATCACTGTTTACGGAACGGGTTCTCGTCCATGAGTCCGTGCTCCTCGGCGCGGGTTTGTCTGACGGGTGCGGATTGAGCGGGCGGGGCGGGCGCTTCCGCGCCGGTCGCCGCGTGCCCGGGGGCCGGCGCGTGCGCCGCTGCCCGGCGCAGGACGCCGTGGCTGGGCGGCGGCTCGGCGGTCTTGAGCGACGATCGACAGCACGGTCGGCGCGCCGGCCGCGACCGTCACCGGCGTGTTCTGCGTGTCGCGCCCGGCCGCTTCGATCGTCACGAGGTGCGCGCCCGGCGCGACCTCGCCGAAGTCGACCGCGCTGGTGGCGTGCGCGAACTCCTTGCCGTCGAGGCTGACCCGGTCCGCTGGCCCCCCTTCGACGCGCAGCTGCAGCCGGCCCGTGGTCGGCGGCCTGGGCGCGGTCGCGACGGGCGCGGGCGCCGCGACCGGGGCGGCCGCCTGCGTCGGCGTCGGCGGCTCCGAGCTGCTCCGCGACAGCAGCACGCCGCCGGCGACGACGACCAGCGCCGTCGCGCCGATGACCAGCCCAGCGCGCTTGCGTTGGCGGCCGGGGCGGGAGCGACGACCTCGCCCACCGACTGTCTCATCGTCGTGATCGGAACGGGCGCGGCGCTGCGCCGTCAGCGCGCGGTGCGCGGCTGCGTGATCGGCTCGGCTCCCGTCGCGCAGCGCGAGGTCGAGCAGGCGCCCCAGCTCCTTCGCCGACTCGGGCCGCTTGGCCGGGTCCTTCTCCAGGCAGGTGAGGATGATGCGTTCCAGCTCCGGCTCCATCGGCCGGTGGCGCGAGGGCGGCTCGGGCAGCTCGGACATCTGCTGGTAGATGAGCTCGCCGAAGCGTCTCGCCGCGGAACGGGACGACGCCGGCGAACATCTCGTAGAGGATGACGCCCAGCGAATAGATGTCGGCGCGGTGGTCGACCGCGCGCCCCATGCACTGCTCGGGCGCCATGTAGCGCGGCGTCCCCATCGCCGCGCCGGTCTGGGTGCTCTTCCCCTGCTGGTTGTCGAGCAGCTTGGCGATCCCGAAGTCGAGCACCTTGGCGAACGAATCCTCGTGCGCCGGCGACGCGACCCAGACGTTCTCCGGCTTGAGATCGCGGTGGACGATCCCCGCCCGGTGCGCGGCCTCGAGCGCGCTGCAGATCTGCCGCAGGATCCGCCGCGTCTCGGTCGCCGTCAGGATCCCCGGCGTCCAGCCGGTCGCGCCAGGCTGGCCCCGTCGAGGAACTCCATGACGAAGAACGGGCGCGCGTCGGCCAGCGTCCCGAACGAGAAGATGTCGATGATGTTCGGGTGGCCGATCTTGTTGACGGCCCGCGCCTCCTCGACGAACCTGCGGACCAGATCGGGGATGGAGGCGCAATGCGGGCGCGAGCACCTTGACGGCGACCCGCTTGCCGATCACCGGATGGTGACCTGCATAGACGGCCCCCATCCCGCCCTCGGCGATCTTGCGATCGACTAGGTACTCGCCGACCTTGGCTCCGGGCTCGAGATCGCTCTCCGCCGTTTCCGCCACGGTGGTGACACTACCACGCTAGGGGCAGGTGAGCGTCGGACCTGGAGATGTGCCTTCCCAGAGTTTGTCGTTGGCGTCGAGGTAGCACCCACGGCCCACGGTGGTGATGCTCGTGACCGGCACGTTGCTGTTGTTGGTGAAGGGAACCGCATAGTAGTTCCCCGAGGCCCCCGGCCAGCACCACATCGTACCGTCCGTCTTGAGTGCGCAGGCCTTCGAGCTGGACTGACTGAAGTCGAGCACTTGCGTGACGTTTGTCAGGGGCGTCGTCGCACCCGTCGAGATCATGACCTGGATCGGTTGGTTCTGGGTCGTGGTCGCCGTCGTGTTCCCGAGGTAATTGTAGCCGTTGTATCCCCAGCACCATACGCCGCCATCGACCGTGCTCGCGCAAGTGTTGTAGTAGCTCAGGGTGGCGACGCTGGTGGCCGTGCTTGCCAGGTTCGTGACCTGAGCCGGGTTGACCACGGGCGGGGTATTGCCCGTTGTTCCGAGGCCGAGCTGGCCGTAGGAGTTGTCGCCCCAACACCACACGGTTTTGTCAGTCTTCACGGCACAGACGAACTCGTAGCCCACCGAGATCTGCTTTACACCACTGAACTGGATGCCGCTGGTCATGTCGGTCGTGACCGGGACCGCATACGGGTAATTGAACGTGTACCCGTTTCCAATTTGGCCCTGGGCCCCATATCCCCAGCACCAGACGGCGCCGGTGGTGGCGGCAACCGCGCACGCAAAATCGCCGCTGCTCTCAGACACGCTCACGGAGCTGATTCCCATCAGAGGCGTCGTCGCCGTTGAATTTGTTACCACCTGGAGGGGATACATCGCCGTCATCGAAACCGAGCTTCCGCTCCCTAGGTCGCCGTAGGTATTCTGCCCCCAGCACCAGACGGAGCCATCGGACTTGACGCCGCATCCGAAGTAACTGTTGGTGGAGATCGACGTCGCCACGAAGGCCGACGCATCCGCGTTGGTCAGCTTAGTCAGGGGCGATCCGTACCAGACAGTGTTGTCCGGCTTCAGGACCGTCGACCCGTCGCACGCAGTAATGCAGCCGCAGCCCAGGCCGCCGCAGACCAATCCGGTCGAACAGGAGTTGTCGCTCGGGCAGCAGGGCTGCCCCGCTCCGCCGCAAGCACAGACGCTTGCCGTGCAGGTCAGCTGGCTGCCGCAGGTGGTGGCCTGACAGCAAGCTTGGCCCTTGCCGCCGCAGCTGCACATCCCCGCGGCGCAGGTGAGGTTCGAGTTGCACGTGGCCCCGCAGCAGACTTCGTTCACGGCGCCGCAGGGTTGGCATGCACCGGAGACGCACTGCGTGCCCGGTCCACAGCCCGCGCCACATGTAGCGCTGCCCCCAGCCCCGCCCGAACCGCCCTTCCCCGTCGCGCCCGCGGCGCCCGAGCCCGCCGCGCCCGTCGCGCCCGCGGCGCCCGAGCCCGCCGCGCCCGAGCCCGCGGCGCCGGAGCCCGCCGCGCCCGTCGCGCCCGCGGCGCCGGTCGCGCCCGCGGCGCCTGAAGCACCGGCCGCGCCGAAGACGCCGCCGTCAGGCGTGCGGCCCGTCGTGACCAGCGGGACGTCGTTGGTCGTGGGATCGATTTGCGTCGCCGAAGCGCAAACACCGGAAGCGGTGCACTTCTGACCCGGGGCGCAGTCCACGTCGGCCGCGCACTGGTTGCGACACTCCTCGTCGCGCCCGCAGACGAGCGGCGACATGCAGGCGCTGTTGTAGACGCAGTGGTTCTCCGCGGCGAGCTGGCAGACGTTCGCGGTGATGACGCCGGCTTCGGTCTTCACTGTGCCCTTCACGCACATCCCGGCCCCGCAGTCGCCGTTCACGGCGCACTGGCTGTGACAGAGCCCGAACGTGCAGATGAGCCCCGTCGCGCAGTCGCTGTTGAGCGCGCATCCCGTTCCGGGGGGAGCTTTCGCCGATCCTCCTCCACAGCCCACCAGCAGCGACGCAGAAGCGACAACAAGACCCAAAGCGAGCGACCGAAGAAAGTACGTCATCCCTACGTGATCCCCCTGGTAAAAGTCAGCTGGACCATAACAGAAGCGTGGGCCCAGTTACATCTCCAAAAGTTGGAGGCGCTGGCGAAAGGAACGCGCGATGAGGTTCGATATTCCAGAGGTCTGGAAGTCCCTACCAACCGGGGATCTGGACCGGCGATGCACCAAAGTTTGCGCCCCAACACCAGACTGCTCCGTCGGCCAGTAGCGCACAGCGGTGATTGAGTCCGGCGCAGACTGCCGAAGCAGTAGTGATCGTGCTGACCTGTACCGGAGTCGGCACAGCGTAGGGAGCTAGGGTCGTAGTTGATCCGTTCCCGACCTCGCCATCGGAGTTATAGCCCCAACAAAAAATCTTTCCCGCACCCGTGACGGAACAGGCGCCGGAGCCCCCAACGGCCAGCGAGACGGCGCCGCTCACCACCGATACCGCGGTGGGCGCCGTGACCGGGCTCGTCGAGGTCGTCCCGTTCCCGATCTGACCGCTGCCATCGTTCCCCCAACACTCCGTGTAGCCGCCGATCACGAGGGCACACGTGACGGATGAGCCCACGCCGAACCCGGATTGCGCGATCGAGGTCGTAGCCTTTAGGATCCCAGCAGGGACTCCGCCGTTCCCAAGTTCGCCGTCAGTGTTATCTCCCCAGCAGGTGAGGTCGGAGGAGACGCTCGTGCAGGCGTGCGTTTGGCTGACGGCGATGCCACTGGCCGAGCCAGGCAGCGCCACCGAGACGGGTGTGGCTGATGAAGCCGTGGGCATTCCGGTCCCAAGCTGGCCATTTCCCCCGTCTCCCCAGCATGCGACGGAGCCATCAGCCAGCTGAGCGCACGAGTTTATTCCTGCGGCCGCGATCGCTTCGGCCTTTGCTCCCAAGGTCACGACTTTGGCCGGCGCCAATTCGATAGCTCCCAGCCCATCTCCGAGCGCGGGACCTGAACCCCAGCACCAGATGTCTCCGTTGGTGACGATCGCGCAGCTGTGCCTCAGTCCCGCTGCCACGGCCGTCGCTGCCATCGGCAATCCCACGACCGTCACGGGGTTCGCCGCGAACCCGGACGACATCGTTCCCCCGCCGAGTTGGCCCGACATGTTGTTACCCCAGCATCGGATGGTTCCATCGCTCAACACCACGCAGTCGTGGTCATCTCCGCACGCGATCTTCGCGGCCTTTAGGTGGCAGCTCCCTCCGTCGCAAAAATACCCGGATACGCAGTCGGCATCGCTGCCGCAGCTGCTCTTGCAAGTGTTGCCCGAGCAATTGAGGTGTCCGGTACAGGACTGCACGTCGCAGCCGACTCCGCCGGCGCCGCCGGAGGCGATGTTGCCTGCGGCGCCGCCGGTGCCGCCAAGTCCGACGTTTCCTGCTGCGCCCCCAGCGGCACCGCCGGAGGCGACCATACCTGCTGCGCCGCCGGCAGCCGATCCGCCGGTGCCCGCCGAGCCGGCGGCCCCGCCGCCGCCACCCCCGCCTGTCCCCGCAACGCCCGCGCCGCCACCGGCCCCGCCAGCGGGTGTGCCCGCGGCACCACCGGCGCTTCCACCGGCCACACCCCCGCTGCCTTGCCCGGCAGCTCCCGCGGCATCGGTTTGACCGGCCGCGGCCCCGCCGCCGCCGCCTAGCCCCCCGTCGCCCGTGTCCGACTTAATTGGCCGGGTGGGGCAGGCCAGGGAGGTGAAGACGAGGGAAAGGACGACAACGACCGCGCCGAGTTTGCTCATGGTTCCGCCTTTTCGGGCGGAACCTTAGTTCGGTTGCGCGGATCGGCTCAATAGCTTCCGCCGGCGTTAGCGGCGGTGCTTCTTGGACTTCTTGGCACTGCTGCCCGAGTCGGAGGCGACGATGCTTCCGAGGCCGTCGTCGTTGCCGCCGGTCTTGCCGCCCGACGGGTTGTCGGGCTTGATCCCTTCGGAATCGAGCAGGTTGTCGAGTGAGTCCTTGCGCTTCGGCTCGGCGACCGCGACCTTCCTCTGCTTCTTGGCTGTCGGGGTGGCGGCCTTCTCGATGTCCATCGTCGGCAATGAGGCGCTCCCGGCGGCGTCGACGCCCTTGGCGCGCTCCTGCTTCTTCGCCGGCGCCTTCTTGCGCTCGGCGTCCTCGCGGCGCCCCTGCTCCTGCACCGCGGCCAGGTGGTTCTTGTCGATCCCTTCCTTCGGGCCGACCACCTTGTTTTCCCACTCGAACTGCTTGTTCTCGTTGGCCGTCACCTCGGTGGTGCTGCCGGTGCTCTTCTTCTTCTTGTCGGCCCGGGCGGTCGTGGCGCCCACGACGATCAGGAGCGCGAGTGCGGCCGACGACGCGAACTTGAGCTGCATCTGAGGGACCTCCTCGGTGGGGGTTACGTCTCCGATTATCGCGTACAGGGAGCGCTCGGCAACCACATTGTGGTTCAGATCATCAATACTTACACGTAACTACATATGCGACTTCCGTAAGGCCGCGCGTATACTGCGTCGCCGCGATGGCTGCCTCCCCCAGCAAACCGACCGGCTCCAAGATGTCGCGCGTCCGCAACATCGGGATCGTCGCGCACATCGACGCCGGCAAGACCACGGTCAGCGAACGTTTCCTCTTCTACAGTGGACGCATCCACAAGATCGGCGAGGTCCACGAAGGGGAGGCGACGATGGACTGGATGCCGCAGGAGCGCGAGCGCGGCATCACCATCACGGCGGCGGCGACCAGCTTCACCTGGCGCAACCACGACATCCATCTGATCGATACGCCTGGCCACGTCGACTTCACGATCGAGGTCGAGCGCAGCCTGCGCGTGCTCGACGGCGCGGTGGTGGTGTTCGACGGCGTCTCGGGCGTCGAGCCGCAGTCGGAGACCGTCTGGCGGCAGGCCGACAAGTTCCGCGTGCCGCGCATCTCGTTCATCAACAAGATGGACCGCGCGGGGGCCGACTTCGGCGCGGCGGTGACCGAGATCCGCGAGCGCCTGGGCGCGCGCCCGCTGCCGATCCAGCTGCCGATCGGCGCCGAGGATCGCTTCGTGGGCCTCGTCGATCTGGTGCGACAGGTGGCGCTGTATTTTTCGGGCGACGAGGACGAGGGGGCGCGCGAGGACGCCATTCCGGCGGCTATGGCCGATGAGGTGGCCGCTGCGCGCGAGAAGGTGATCGAGGCGGCCGCCGACGTCGACGACGCGATCGCCGCCGCCTTTCTCGAGGGCGCCATGATCGACGAGGCGGCGCTCAAAGCCGCGATCCGCAAGGCAACGATTGACTGCGCAATCGTGCCTGTGCTCGCCGGGGCGGCGCTGCGCAACAAGGGGGTTCAGCCGCTGCTCGACGCCGTCTGCGACTACCTGCCGTCGCCGCTGGAGGTCCCGCCGGTCTCCGGCACCGTGCCGGGGACCGAGGAGCCGGCGACCCGGCCGCCCGACGACGCGGCGCCGTTCTCGGCGCTGGCGTTCAAGGTGGCGATGGACGAGGGGCGCAAGGCGGTCTACCTGCGCATCTACTCGGGCGTGCTCAAGGCAGGCGACGACGTGCAGAACGCGCGCACGCGCAAGAACGAGAAGGTGGCGAGGCTCTTCAGCGTGCACGCCAACCGGCGTGAGCGGATCGAGCGCGCCGGCGCCGGCAGCATCGTCGTCGCCATGGGGCTCAAGGACGCCGGCACGGGCGACACGCTGGCGGCGCCGAAGGCGCCGATCATCTTCGAGCGCATCGACATCTACGAGCCGGTGATCGCGCGCTCGATCGAGCCGAAGACGCAGGCCGAGAAGGAAAAGCTCGACTTTGCGTTGGCGAAGATGGCCGACGAGGATCCGACGTTCCGCTGGAACGAGGACCAGGAGACCGGGCAGACGATCATCCGCGGGATGGGCGAGCTGCACCTGGACGTCATCGTCGACCGGATGCGGATCGAGTACGGCGTCGAGGCGACCGTCGGGCGGCCGCAGGTCGTCTACCGCGAAACGCTGGCCAAGCCGGCCGACGGCGAGGCGCGGTTCGAGCGCGTCGTCGAGGACGAGACGCTGTTCGGCCACGCCCGCGTCCACGTCGCGCCGCGTCCCCGCCACGCCGGCAACGAGCTCAAGCTGCAGGTCCCACGGCCGCCGCAGACGACGGGCGCCGCGAAGATCCCGGAGACGCCGCAGGCGATCCTCGACGCGGCGATGGAGGGGGCGCGCGAGGCGATGCGCTCGGGCCCGCAAGGCTACCCGATCGAGGACATCGCGGTGACCATCACGGCGATCGAATACCGTCCCGAGACCTCGAACATCGCCGGACAGCGCGCGGCGGTCGGCGAGGCGCTGCGCCAGGCGTTCCGCGAGTCGGGCACGCGGCTGCTCGAGCCGATCATGAAGGTCGAGATCACCTGCCCCGAGCCAAACGTCGGCGACGTGCTCGGCGACCTCAACGCGCGGCGCGGTCAGATCGAGGACGTCGGCTTCCGGGGGCAGCAGCGCGTCATCATCGCGAAGGTCCCGTTGCGCCGGATGTTCGGCTACGCGACCGATCTCCGCAGCGCGACCCAGGGACGCGCCAACTACTCGATGCAGTTCGACGCCTACGACGCCTGGGAGTGACCCGCCCTCACCGGCCGTCTTTCTGCCGTCTTCCGGCCGTTTATCGGCCGAGCTGGGAATCAAAATCCGCCGGCGTCGTTAGCTCGGCTTGGAAATATCGAGACCGGCAATGGGAAATAGGAGAATATCCTCGCCGCACGAAGAGGTGATTTCGATGGGTCTCATGAGGTTACGCGGGTTTTTTAGCTTTCTGGTCGCAGCGGTTCTTTCGGTGACGCTGGTCGAGTCGACGGTCCGGGCTGAAGATGATCCTGAGGTTTTGATCCGGGAGGGCGTTTCGCTGCGGCGCAGTGGCGATGACGCGAAGGCGTACGGGTACATCAAACGCGCCTACGAAATCTCCCACACCCCACGCACCACCGCCCAGCTCGGGTTGGTCGAGCAAGCGCTGGGAAGGTTCCTCGATTCGCAGCAGCATCTGTCGGAGGCCCTGGACGGCAACGACGCCTGGGTCGATCAGAACCGAGCCGTGCTGGAGAAGAGTCGGGAATCGGTTCGTCAGCACCTCGGGAAGATCGAGCTCCACGGCCTCCCAGCCGGCGCGGTGGTTGGCATCTCGGGGCAACCCCCGATACCGGTCCCGAAGGATGGGGTGCTTTGGGTCCCGCCGGGAATGGTGAAGCTCGCGTTGTCGGCGCCCGATCACACCTCGGTCAGCAAGGAGGCCGTCGCATCGGCCGGGATGAGCGTGGAGTTGGAGGTGGATTTTCCACTGGCGGCGCCGGGGCCCGGGACCGAAACGGCCGCGCGCCAGGCATCGACCGAGACGAACGGCGCCGCTGCGACGGTGACCACCACCCGGGCGGCCGAGCCCGATGACTCAAAACGTACGCTGCGGATCGCGGGCCTCGTCACGGCCGGCGCCGGCGTGGCGGTGGGTGTTACCGGAATCTTCGTTTATCACTCAGGCGCGTCGAAGCGCGATGCGATCGAGCAGGACGCGAACCCGCTCGCTCCGCTCCCTTATGACCCGTCCAACGGAAACTACCGGACACTGGGCGACACGGGAATCGGGCTCATGATCGCCGGCGGCGCGGCGGTGGCCACGGGCGCCGTCCTCTACTTGTTCGGGCGCGAGGCGGAGACCTCGACGGAGACTCACGTGTCGCTCGGCTACGCGCCAGGCGCCGGCGGCCACATTCTCATCGGGGGACGGTTCTAAATGCGGAGCATGAAGAAGAGTCTGCGTGTCAGCCTGGTGGCGATCGCGGCGTTGGTTTCGACCGGCCTCGCTTGCCTGGACCTGAACGTCAAGGAAGGGTTCCCCTGTTCGGCGGCCGGAACCTGTCCCTCGCCGTACACCTGCGCGCAGAACGGGTGCTACCTGCATCCTGACGGCGGTGTCGGGAGCGGCCTTGGCGGGACGGGGGGCGGCGCCGGAAATCGCGGCAGCGGCGGCAGCGGCATCGGCGGTAGCGGCATCGGCGGCAGCGGCCTGGCGGGCAAGGGCGGCGGAGCGGGCGGGGCAGGTGGGACGGCGGGCGCTGCCGGTTCCGGCGGCATCGGCGGTTCCGGCCAAGGCGCGGGCGGCAACGCGGGCCACGGCGGCGGAGCGGGTGGCAGTGCGGGCGCCGGCGGCGGCGGAACGGGCGGCAGCGGGGGCGCCGGCGGCGCGAAGACCTGCGCGTCGACGCAGCATAACTGCTCGGGAACCTGCATGGACAACAGCTCGATTCAGAGCTGCGGAAGCTCCTGCACGGCTTGCACGGCGCCGACGGGCGGAACCGCGACCTGTGATGGCACCAGCTGCGGGGTGGCCTGCAATCCCGGGACGCACAATTGCGGCGGCGCCTGCGTCTCGAACACCGCCGTCGCAAACTGCGGAAGCTCCTGCACGGCCTGCGCGACGCCGACGGGCGGAACGGCGACCTGCGACGGCACCAACTGCGGGGTGAGCTGCGGCACCGGGACGCA
This sequence comes from uncultured Pseudomonadota bacterium, assembly GCA_963725905.1. GTDB lineage: Bacteria > Myxococcota_A > Polyangia > Fen-1088 > Fen-1088 > JADGRB01. Next base: position 607,997 of record CAVSAG010000002.1, read on the forward strand.
CAATTGCGGCGGCGCCTGCGTCTCGAACACCGCCGTCGCGACCTGCGGGACTTCGTGCACGGCCTGTGCGCCTCCGACTGGAGGCACGGCGACCTGCGACGGCAACTCCTGCGGCGGGGTTTGCCCCTCTGGACAGCAGCTCTGCCTGGGCGTCTGTATCGGAGCGTCGCAGGCCTGCTCGGGATTCTGTGCGAGCGGGACTCACAACTGCAGTGGAACCTGTCAGTCCAACACGAGCGTGAACGACTGTGGATCGGCTTGTACGCCTTGCGCGCCGCCCGGCGGTGCCACCGCGACTTGTGATGGGACGTCGTGCGGGTTCTCTTGCAACAGCGGCTACCACGTGTGCGGCAGCGCCTGCGCGGCGAACAACAACACCGCCAGCTGCGGCTCGTCGTGCACCGCCTGCGGGGTCCCTGCCAACGCCACGGCGACCTGCGACGGGACCTCCTGCGGGTTCACCTGTAACGCGAGCTATCACAGCTGCAGCGGCGCCTGCGCGTCGAACAACAGCACGTCAACCTGCGGCTCGTCCTGTACTCCTTGCTCGCCGCCGGCGAACGCGACGGCAACCTGCTCCGGAACTTCCTGCGGGTTCACCTGCAACTCGGGTTACCACGCCTGCGGAAACAGCTGCGCTCTCAACACCAGCGTCAACAGCTGCGGCTCGTCGTGCAGCGCCTGCGGGGTCCCCGCCAACGGCACAGCGACCTGCGACGGGACCTCGTGCGGTTCGAGCTGCAACACGGGCTATCACAACTGCGGCGGGGCCTGCTCGTCGAACACCAGCGTCAACAGCTGCGGCTCATCGTGCACCCCCTGCCCGACGACGAGCAACGGGACCACCAGCTGCCTCTCGAATGGCTCCTGCAACCTGACCTGCAATACCGGCTATCTCCAGTGTCAAGGAACAACGCTGACCTGCGGGAGCGCCAGCTGGAACTTCGAGGACGGCACTGCCGACGGCTTCACGCAGACCCAGACGGTGGGCACCTCCGCCAGCGGAATTGGAGTCAGCAGCGCGCAGGCCTTCGACGGCACGCAATCGCTCGCAATACCGTCGGTCTTCAACTGCTCTCGGACCGCGTTCATCGTGAACTTCAACCCCTGCGGCCAAAACTTCATCCCAACCTCAGTCCAGGGGCTGACGCTCACCTTCGAGATTTACCCCGAAGGGCCGGCCTTCCCCTCGGCCCTGGAGTCCAGCGTCACCCTCCTGACCCAGAGCAGCACCCCCACCACCCTCATTCCGGCCCTGACGAGCGGGACCTGGAACAAGGTCACGGTCCCGCTCACCGATCCCGGGAACGTCGCGCTGGAAGGCTTGAACATCGAATTCTACCTGCCTTGCGGGTCGCCCTGGTCCGGCACCGTCTACTTCGACGCGTTCAAGATTCAGTGACCTTGCGGTCGGACGACCACGAAAATGGGTTCGGCCGAATCCTCCAGAGCATCGGCCGATTCGAGGACGCGCCGAACGACGGCAAGTATCCGTGGCTGGGGCTCTCGCCCGGCTTCGCGCTCGCGATCGCCCTCACGATCGTGGCGGTCGGCGCGGCCCCGATGCTGTGGGTGGTGGCCTTTTACAGCGATTCGACGTTGCTCACGAAGGGTGTCGGGCTGGTCTGGATATGCCTGGCCGCCTTCGCGATGGCCTACTGGCGGCGACAGCGCCTGGCGGCGCACTTCGAGGCGGCCCACCGCCGCCTCGGCAGCGCCAATCCGGACGAGCGCCAGGGTGCGCTGGTCGACCTGATGATCAACGCGCGCCGCGGTCGAGCGGAGCACGGGCGGATTGCCCGCGACCTCGCCGGCTATCTGCGGCGGCCGCCGATCGAAGATCCCGGCGAGCCGGCCAACCGACAGGTCGCCTTTGCGATGCTCGCCGATCAGACGCTCGACATGTCGGCCAAGCAGGGGCTCGACCTCTCGGGCGCTATGCTGGCCGGGATCCGGGGCGGGTACGCCGAGCTCCCCGGCGTGCATCTCCACGGCGCTGACTTGACGGGCGCGAATCTGGCCCGCGCCAACCTGGAGGGATCCGATCTCTCGGGCGCCTGTCTCGAGGGGGCGAATCTGTCCGGAGCGCGCCTCGACGGCGCGATCCTCCCGCCGTCGTCACAAACCGGGGGCGGATCGAAGTGACCCGGAATGCAGCCAGCGAAACCGACGACGCCTGCGAGTAATCCTCAGTCGAGGGCGAGCTGCACTTGCCCCTGGTCGGAGATGTAGATCGGCGCCGCCAGGTACGTCGAGACGTTCCCGGCCGGGGGGTAGGATCCCGTGCTCTGGTAGACCGCGTTCACCGGTGGGTTCGGCAGCGCCGCGGATGGCACCAGGCGGTATCCCACGCCGACCCCGTCCGCGAGGGTGTCGCAATTCTCGGCGCCGAGAGGCATCGAGCAGGGGTGAGAGGGGATGGCCGGGACGTCGGCGTCGAACACGGCGCCGAGCGCGAGCGCGGGCGAGATCGCCGTGCAGGTCGTCGCATTGGTGCAGCTCACCACCTCGATGGTCTGACCGCTCTGCAACAGGTTGGCGACGGTGATGTGGTCGTCACCCGATGCGGGGACGTTCGGGATCGGGACGAAGAGGCCCTGCGGCGCATCGAGCGACCCGTAGAGGAAGAAGCGCAGGGTACCCGTGCCGGGCACGTCGCCCTCGCCGTTGAAGATCGGCTCGTTGTTCGGGTCCATGATCGTGAACTCGTGCGGGCCGGCCGCCACGTAAGCGAGATCCAGCCCACCGCCTTCTTCCACCACCACCGCCCACAGGCCGTCGGTGGTGGGCTCGGAGACGTAGTCGCCGTCGATCAGGACGTGATACTGGGGCTCGTACGAGCGCGACTGGTACCGCGCCTGCTCGGCTTCGTAGGTGGCGTCCGCGGGCGCGATCTGGACCATCACGTCGGCCCTGTCCGGCCCGCTCGGGCCGCCGATGACCAGAACGTTGGGCGCCTCGATCTGCTGGGTTTGGCAGGCCGGAAGCGCCAGCGCCGCGAAGACGAACGAGAGAGCGGAGAGCCGCCGGCGGTCCTTCATTGTGGGTCCTCCCCCGCTGCCTTCGCCGCCTGCGCCCCGTCGCAGCCGTCGTGATCGCCCGCGGCCTCCTCGTCGGGCTGCTGCGCGCGACAGCGCAGGTGCTGCGCCGTCTCTGCCAGGGCGGGATCGTGCAGCGGGCGAGGCAGCAAGGCGAGCGCGCGGCGCGCCTCGGCGCGATCGTCGTCGGCGAGGGCCAGCCGGGCCAGATCGAGCAGCGCCGTCTCGCCGAAAGCCCCCCGCGGATCTCGGGCCGCGATCGTCTCGAGATCGCGCCGCGCCTCCGCCAGCGAGCGGGCGCGCATCGCCGCCTCGGCCTTCGCATAGAGCGCGTCCAGAGCCGGCTCGGCCGGCGGGCGCGCAGCCCGATGCCGCGCCAGCTCGGCGTGATCCGTGACGTCGCCGTGGTCCGGCTCGACCGACGGGGTCGCCCACCCGGCAGCGTGCTCGGCCAGCGCCAGTGCGAGGTCGTCCGGGATCGGCGCCGGCCGGTCGTCCGCGCTGGTCCAGCTGCTGCCGGCGGTGACCTCGGCGCGGCTGCCGGACGCGGCTTCCGTCCGGACGCGCCCGCGCGCCACGGCGACGCGGCTTTCCGCGCCCGTCACCTCGACCGCGAACAGCGTTCCCACCACGGTGGTGAGCGCGCCCGGCGATCGCACCCGCAGGGTGCCGCCGCCGTGGCCGTCGTAGTCGACCAACAGGCGTCCGCTTTCGAGGGCCAGCTCGATGTCGCCGTCGCGCGGGGCGGCCAGCACCGAGACGCGCCCTGGGCCCACCAGCGTCAGCCGCACACGCTTTCCGACGGTCGCCCGCGCCCGCTCCCCGCCCAGTGCGACCAGGCTGGTCGACGGCGCGAGCGTTCGGGCTGCAGCGCCCCTGGGCTCGTCGTAGAGACGCGGGAACGCTGGCGCCGACGCGACCGCCAGTGTCCCGTTCCCCGGGCGCGCGGCCGGCTGCCCGTGCCGGCCGAGCGGTCGAACGACCAGCAGCAGCGCGAGCCCCGCGACCGCAGTGGCCGCCGCCACCCGCCACCGACGGCGCCGGCGCGGATCACTCTCCCGTCGGCGCTTCTCCGCCCGCGCTTCGTCCTCGCCATCGAGCGCCTCTTCGATCGCCGCCGCCAAGCGTGCGCGGCGCAGGTCGTCCAGGCCGGCGCCTGCTTCGCGCAGTGGGCCAGCGACCTCCGCCTCGACGCGGGTGCCTCGCTCGGTGGCCTTCATCTCGACTCCTCCTTCGTGCCGCGCTCGAGCGCGAGCGCCAGCTCGCGGCGCGCCTCGAGCACGCGCTGCTTGACGGCCCCAGGGGTCGCTTCGAGCAGGGCGGCGGCCTCTTCGAGCGTCAGATTCTCGACGGCCACCAGCACGAACGCCGCCCGGCGCTTCGTCGACAACTGGTCGAGCAGGGCGAACAGACGGTGGAGCTCCTGCCGCTGGCGGGCCCGCTCCTCGGGCGACGATCCGGGCGCGATCAAGGTCTCGAGCTGATCGGCCTCGAGCGGCGCGTTGCGCTCGCGGCCGCGGCGCCGCCGTGCGAGGTGCTCGAACGCCACGTTGAGGACGATGCGGTGAAGGAAGGTCGCGAAGCTGGCGTCGCCCCGAAAACGACGGAGCGCGCGGTAGACATCGAGGAAGATCTGCTGCACGAGATCGTCGCGGTCCGACGTCGGGCCGATCACCCGCGTTAGCCGCGCGTAGACGGAATCGAGGTGGCGCCGGTAGAGATCCGCGAAGGCACGCCGATCACCGCCCGCCGCGGCGTCGATCAGGCGCGCGTCCTCCGCGGTCTCAGCGCTCGCCGAGGAGCGGCGGAGCGGTATCGTCGAAGCGCGCGTCACGGCCCCCAGTCCCACGCCGCCCCGGCGCCGGCCACCACCGCGAGGCGCGGCGTCGCGTAGGCGCCGTTGTCGACGAAGACCGTCCGTACCCGATTGGCGTAAGCGTCGAAGCGCCCCGAGACGACCAGCCGCACGCGCGGGGCGATCGGGTAGGTGATGCGCGCCAGCGCCTCGGCGCCGACCAGGACGCTCGCGTGGGGGTCGGTACCCTGGATCCGGTAGGGCTCGACGAGCGCACCGCCCAGGAGGTCGCAGTACTGCCAGCTTCGGCCCGCGAGCAGCCGCGCCACCAGCGCCTGATAGGAGACCTGGTCGAAGGTTCCCGCGTTCCGCGTCGTCGAGAAGAGGACGCCAGCCGCGGGGACGAGACGGAACCCCTCGGGCCCGATCGGCACTGCGACGTCGGCGTCGGCGCCCGCGTTCAATAGCTCCTCGTGCCCAAGCCCCTTCGAGACTCCGCCGGTCAAGGTGAACCGCAGCGGGGGGCCCGAGGCGGGCGGCTCGGCGGCGACCGCTTCGACCGCGGGGACGGACGGATCGGAGGGGACGGGCGGCGCGGAGCGGACGGGCGGCGCGGAGGGGACGGGCGGCGCAGTTCGGGAGCTCCCGCCGACGGTCACGATCGGCGCGCCGGGGGTCTCGACGTCGCCTTCGGCCGGATTGCTGCTCGCGAGCTCTGCGATGACGAGGGCGACCACGCGCGCGGCGCCGGGACCGGTCCGGTCGCCCAGCTCCACCACCCGGCTCCGCTTGCCCACCCGGACGGTCACCTGGCCCGGGCCCGCCGGCGAGACCTGCACGGTGGTCGCGCCGGCGTCGCCCGTGAGCAGCCGGGCCAGCAGCGCCTGGGTCAGCTCTGCCGAGGAGAACGGCGCCGCATCCGGATCGACCAGCGTGACAGGAGCAGCCGGTGGCTCGTCGCCCGCGGCCCCCTGCGCGAGCAACGGCCGCGCCCCCAGCCAAGCGAGGCCGGCGTACGCCAAGCAGGCGATCGTCGCCAGTCGCATCGGTCCGCTGCCCCGCATCTCAGGTCCATTAGTCTGGTTCTCCCCTGGTTCGGGAAGATTTTTTCTTTCACCCGGGGCGCGCGGGCGCCGCCGCGCTCAGTACCAGAGCTGGAACGCGCCGCTCACGTACAGGAGCGCGTTCATGTAGAGTGCGCCGTCGTAGTAGCGGTAGGTGCCCGTCGGGATCGCCGCCGACCAGAGCTTCTGCACCCAGGCTTTCCCGGACGACGCCGGGAGGCCGAAGCCCAGCAGGCCGTTGCAGGCCAGCATGGCCGTCGATCCGTTGTTGTTGCTGCTGACCCAGGTCGCGTACTCGCTGGCGTAGGTCGCCTCGAACGGGTCGGCGTCGAAGAAATTGTAGTCGCTCATGAAGTTGGCGACGATCCGCAGCTTGTCGTCGCCACCCGAGTTCGTGGTCTGGCCGGCGAACGAAGACTGGTCGCCGATGTTGCCGGTCGAGCCCGCCGCCGTCTGCAGCCAGGCGCGCGTCGTCGTCAGCACCGTGTTCCAGAAGGTCGCGTTGGCGGTGTCGAAGCAGGCCCACGTTTGATAGAAGGCCGGCAGCATGTACGAGGCGTCGGTGCCGTTCCCGTCGGTGCCGGTGAAGTAGCGAACCAGGTGCTGGGTCGAGCTGAAGTCGGTGGTGCGCACCAGGTCGAGCGTCTTCTGAGCTTCGGTGCCGTAGTTGTATTTGCCCGATGTGTCGCCCCATCGGTAGTGCGCGAAGACGAGCGCGGCCGCGAACCACTCGTCGCCGTCGGGCGCGCCGCCGGAGCCCGTCACGCCGCCGCTGGTGCTCGTCTGCCAGGATATGGTGTTGCCCGACTTCCACATGTAGTCCTTGACGAAGGTCCACAGCTCGTCGAACTCGGTCTGGTGGTTGAGCTGGACGGCGGCCATCATCCCGTACGATTGGCCTTCGCTGCGGACGGCGTTGTCCGCGACGTCCTTGATGTACGCCTCGCCTGACTGCGGCCCAGTGTAGAAGATGGTATTCGCGTTCGACGGGTTGAACAGTTGGTTCCAGGCGGCGGTGATCTTGGCGTCGCTCTGGGCCTGCGTCTCGCCCAGGAGGCTGATGAAAAGGTTGGCGTAGGCCCCCGGCGGCGTGCAGCCGTTCCCGGGGATCGTCGTCGTGGCCGACGACGTGATACCGCCACCGCCTCCCGCGCTGGTCCCGCCGCTGCCGGGGGCGCCGGCCGCCGAGCCGCCGCTGCCGGTCGCGCCTCTGCCCGCCGCGCCGCCGCTGCCGGCCGCGCCTCTTCCGGCCGCGCCGCCGCTGCCGCTGACAGATTCGCCGCCGGCGCCGCCGCTGCCGCCGATCAGACCACCGGAGCCGGTCGCGCCGCCGCTGCCATTCTCTCCGCCGGAGCCGATCGAACCGCCGGAGCCGTTCGATCCGCCGGAGCTACTGGCGCCGCCGGAGCTGCTCGAACCACCGGAGCCGTTCGCGCCGCCAGAGGCGTTCGATCCGCCGCTGCCGTTCGAACCGCCGCTGCCGCTGGCGATCCCGTCGGAGTTGGCGCAGGCCGCGAGAGACACGGCGGCCAGGCAGGAGGTGACGAGAAAGAACGACCTAAGGGAACGACTGGGGGCGTACATCGTCCTGAAGAGATTCCCGCGGACCCGACTCCGGATCATACGACGACGATCTCTCTCGCTCGACGACTATCGTGGCTGGCGCCCACGGGTAGGATCTTGTAGGACGTCCGCCTACCTTGGTGGCGTCTGCGCGGACGTCGCTCGTGCGCGAACAAAGCGGGCGGCGGTGGTCGCGTCGCTCGACCCACGGATAGCGGCAGGACTGGCAGCCCTCGCGGGAACAATGTCGATGATTTGCAGGGCCCTTCTTTGGACGCGGTCAGATTGCGTTTTAAACGAACGCGCGTGGTGTGGCCCCGTACGTTGGGCAACAACGTTGACAGATCGCGAGGATAGTTCGAACCTTTGGATCCGAAGGTTCACAACGTTGCAATAAAGCGCACCCACCCGCGCTCAAACCGTACGGGATTTGTGACGAATGAACTGACGGTGTAGGCGTTCTTAAGAGGGTGAGGTCGGGGAGATGAAGAACAGTCTGCGCCGAGCGGAAGAGGTGGGGCCCGGGACTCGGTTGCCAGAGGGGCTGGCCACGTTCGCCGCCTTCGAGGCGGCGCTGGGGATGATTCCCCAGCCGACCTTCGTGATTGGCGGAGCCGGGCAGATCTGGTACGCCAACGCACTGGGGGACCAGCTCCTGGGACGCGAGCCTGTCAGCGTCCGGCGTTCGTTGGTGCAGGCGGCGCTCGGCGAGTCCCGCGACCGAGAATGGCGGCTCACCGCGCTCGATGGGGCGAAGCCGCCCCCAGGGTTCATCGCCGTCCTCCAGTCGACCGTGGCGCGGCCGACCGACGGCGGCGGGTGCCGAGCCGGCATCCGCCGGTGGAACCTCACCGCGCGCCAGGCCGAGGTGCTCGACCTGGTCGCCGGTGGGGCCACGAACGCGGCAGTCGCGGAAGCGCTGGGGATCAAGGAGCGGACCGTCGAGTTTCACCTCTCGGCGATCTTCGACAAGGCCGGCCTCGACAACCGCGCGACCTTGATCGCGCGATTGCTGGCGCTCTAATTCGCGCTCTGATTCCCAGCGCTCCCGGGGCCTCAGTTCGTGAAGCGGAGGTTGTCGAGGATCCAGGTCCGGTTCGTCTGGTTGGCGTTGAGTGCGAAGCCCCAGGAGCAGTCGCTCGCGCCCTGCTTCAGGGTGTTCGTTACCTGGCTCGGGAGCGGGAACCGCAGGGTGGAGTACGCGTTCTGCGGCTTGCCCGTCAGCTCAACCTGCCCGATGTACTCGTTGAAGGCGTTCAGCGACGGACAGGTCAGGTACATTTGCAGCGCCCCCAGGTAGAACTGGTTCGGCTGGTTGTTCGGGATGAAGAGGTCGACGCTGACCGCGGAGTTCAGCGTCAGGCCGGCGGCCACGAACGGAGCGCTGGTGATCGGCATGTAGCCCTGTCCTTGAATCCCGAGCGCGCCGCAGCCCTGAGTCACCGGCGAGGTGACGAGCGAAAGCGTGGCGACCGTCGAGGACCAAGACTGCGGGTTCTCGAAGCCGAACAGGCGGTCGCGCGGCGACGCCAGCGCGCAGGCGGACGTGGCCGGCGTGGAGGGCGTTCCGGGGAGGGTGAACGTGGCGGTCACCGGGAGCGGGAAGCCGTTCTGGTCGATGTCGTTGAACTTGAACGTGCCCGAGAGCTTGAGGCTCGTGCTGGAAAGGATCAGGTCCAGGCTGGTGTCGTTTTGCAAGTGATAGACCTGCGAAGCCCCGTTCGCCTTCCCGGTGATCGTGAGATTGAGATTTCCCGCGGCGATCCCGGTGTGCGAGGGATTGTCTGGATCGCCGATCTCGAGCGGGCTGGGCGTGCCGGTCGAGATGTGGAGGTTCGTGAGGTTGGTCCCCGCGACCGTCAGGTTGGCGACGTCGGCGCTCAGGCGGAAGAGCTGATTGCCGCTGAACACCGCCGAGCCGCGGGTGAGCGCGAACGCAGCGGTCGTCCCGGCGGCCGTGGCCTGTCCGAGGGGCCCAGGCGTCAAGTCATACATGAGGGGTGCGGTCGGCGTGCAACGTGCGTCATTCGCCACGATCTTCGTGAGGCCGACGACGATGTCACGATCCGCTGACGTGTACTGGGCGGCATCGATCGCCGCAACCATCGAGAGGTCGGGGCAGTTGGCGGGCGCTGGTGCCGACCCAAAAGATTCGTCGGTGAAGGAGGTGCAGACGTTCTCTTCTCCGAGCGTGCAGCTGCGTTGATGGACGAAGTAGGCTATCGAGCTCACCCCGGTCCCGGCCGCGGCGAACGCACAGGTGCCGGCGTAAGGCAGGTTCGTCATGTCGGCGGCCTCGGCGACGACCATACAGGGCGAAAAGTCGTAGGCCACGGTTGGGTTCGCCGCCGGGCGCGTGCAGAAAGCGGCCGTGCAGGCCGCATTCAGCGCGTCCTGGGTCTTGTCCGTCGCACAAGCTGTTCCGATGAGCGGCGGAGTCACTGTTTGGAACGAGTTGCATTGAATATCGCCGGAGACGAGAGACTCCTGGGTGCATTCTCCCCGGGTGATTGTGCACTTTGCCACGGTGGGAACCGGTGGCGGGGGCAGGTCCACCGGTGCGTGCATGCCTCTGTTCGCGCATCCGTCGGCAAACAGCGTGACGAAGGCAATAGGCAGGGCGGATAGAATCAGATGGCCGATGGTTACTCGCATGTTCAACCTCTCCTCGCTGGACGACCAAACAAGAACCTCACCTTGAGGTGGCGACAGGCTCGCAATCGTGGCGACGCCTGTAAACTGTGGGAACCCGTAGGTCGATCGACGGCCGCTCGTCAGGCGCGGGGTGTTACGCTCGCGCGTAGCCGAAATGGTCAGGCAGCAACCGATCGACGAGTGGTGGTGGGCAGGGCTGGTGCTGGCCGCGCTCGCCGGATGCGGCCGCGCCACGCCCCCCGGAACGCTGATCGGAGAGTCGGCGCACTTTCGCCTGTACGTCGATCCGGATGCCACGATCCCCGCGGGGCTCGATGGCATGAACGGGCTCGTCGCGCTGGAGACCGAGTGGGCGGACGTTCACACGATGCTGGAGATGCCGGACGGGAAGATCACCTACTACTGGCTCTCGCAGGAGCACGTCGGCACGGCGTGCGGAGAGGCGGACGAGGGGGCCTGCATCTGGGAGCAGAGCCTGGAGATCGATTCGCCCACGCTTCCCAACCCACACGAGCTCAACCACGCGTATATGTATCTGCGCAATCAGCGCAAGCCGATCCCTTTCCTGGCGGAAGGTATCGCCGAGGCGATCTCCTGCGGGAGCGACCTGCCCATGTACCCGTCCGACGTCCCCTGGGAGGCGACAGTCGGGCAGCTCGAGTCGGATTCGGATGACGTCTACGTTCAGGGCGGGATCTTCGTGCGGTATCTCATTCGCACGTATGGGATCGATTCCTTCTTGCAGTACTACGAGCAGTCTCCCGAACAGCGCGATCCGGCCCTGTTCGCCGCGAATTTTCAGAGTTTCTGGAGCGTCACGCTCGACGAGGTCTGGACGGCGATTCACGCCCTGCCGCCGGGCATCGTCCCCGCGGCGATGTACGAGACCAAGATCTGCCCGTGCTCGCTGCCGCCGCTCGCTCCGACCGGCCCAGTCACGAACGATCCAGCGCGCGCTCCGTACTGGCCGTTGCCCGATCCGGCCGGGCAAACGCTGTCGCTCACGGCCGGCCTCGGCCAGGGAGTCCTCGTCAAGGACTGCGCCGGCGTTCGTCCGACCTTGAGGGGCAGCAGTGTCCTCGCACGGCTCGACGGGAACGAGCCGCGCTACGTGGTCGCGCCGCTGGTCACCGCGACGGTCGATTCCTACCTGGCCGACAGCTGCGCGGCCGCGGCACCCTATCCGTATTCTCCCCTGGATGTCGCGACGGGCGGGCTGGCGATCGGCGTTCCCAACCCTGCGGATTCGGCGACGTTTTACCTCAACCTGGCGTCGAAGTTCTCCGGGGCCCTGAGCAGCGGGTTGCAAGAGATCTGCGCCGACTGCGGCTTCGATCAGGGGAGCTGCCAGCCGGTCGGTGCGGCAGCGGTGCCGGTCACCGGCCCGCTCTACGGAAGAATGACCCTCTATCGCAACCCCAACTTTCCGACCGACGTGGCGTCCAACTACATAGAAATCTATCGTTGATGCGCCGATCGTCACGCCGCGGGCCTCGCGGGCTCATCGTTGCCGCGCTGGCGTTCGCGGCCGCAGCCCTGCGCGCGATGCCGGTAAGCGCGGCCGGAGAGCTTGCGGCCGAGCGATCGACTCTTCCTCAACCTCGCCGTCGGGCCGGCGTTCGATCACGAGAGCTGGAGTCCCGAGGGCGGGAGCTCGGGCGCCAGCTACACCGGCTGGGGGCCGGCGCTGGAGGTCTCCGTCGGGCGGCGGGTGAGGCCCGGGCTGGTGCTGGCAGGTGATCTGCAGCTCGCGATGATCGTCAACCGCACCGAGAGCTACCTGGGCGGCTCGTATCCGCTCGCCGACACGCTCCACTTCGTCGACACGCTGGGTCCGCTCGTCGACTACACGCCCTGGTCCAGGCCGTGGTTTCACGTCGGAGGCAGCGCCGGCCTCGCGGCCGCGACCGACGTCGACACGCACATGGGAAGCACTGCGACGCACCTCGGGTTCGCGCTGTCGGTTCACGCCGGGTACCGACGGCACCTCGCCCGGGCCTGGTCGATCGGCGTGATGGGCCGCCTCACCCTTTACGGGTTCGACTCGGACACACCCGCGCCACCCGCGTCGTCGGTCGGCCTCCTGCCGGCTCTGCTGCTGACCTTCACCAGGTAGACCGCACGCGCATGTGGGTATCTGTAACCTGTTGATAACCGCTCAAATCTTGACGGGCTCAGCCGATATGAGACCGAAAGAACATGGCTTTCGGCGCCGTCACGTTGTCCTTGGTTCTGGTCGCGGCTGATCTTTCAGGGGGCGGGGCCGCCGATCCGGCGCCGCCGTCGGCGGAAACGGCTCGCGCCGCCGAGATGCCGCGGGCCGGACAGCGCCAGCGGCGCGGAACCGGACCCGAGCGGCGCGGAATTCACGAGCTCGAGGATCCGTCCGACTGGCCCGCCGAGCCGGCGGACGTGGCCGGGCCGATCGACGCCGCGCGGTTCGACGCCGCCGTCGAGAAGATCTGCGGCGAGGTGGCGCCGAGCGCCGGGCTGCCCGAGGTCGCGCGTCTCGTCCGCGAGGCGAGCGCCGAGGCGGGCGCCGATCCCTTTCTCGTCGCCGCGCTCGCCTATCGCGCCAGCCGGTGCCGTCCGTCGTCGACGGGCGCCGGCGGGATCGGCCTGCTGGAGATCCAGCCGGCGATGTTCGCCGCAGGCGCGCCGCTGCCGTTCCCGCGCGCCGATCTCGATCGCGAGGCGCTGCTCGATCCGGCGCACAACCTGCGCGTCGGGATCGCGCTCTTGAAGATGTGGGAGGTCGACCACACGGCGATCGATCGCGCGCTCGGCAGCACGCCGCACCGGACGGCGGTGGCCCACTTCTTCTGGGGCGATCGGGTCTGGGGGGCGACGGCCGAGGACCGCGCGCTGACGGCGCGCCGACGGCTGCTCGAGGCGTATGACAGCGCGCCGCTCGCCTTCCGCGGCTCGTCGCTGGGGCTGACGATCGTGGCGCCGCTCGAGGGGGGAACGCGGCTCGGGACCAGCGGGCTCGGGGCCGATCGCGACGACGGCGCGCGGGCGCATCGGGGCGAGGACATCGACGCCACCGTCGGTGAGCCCGTGCGCGCGGTCGCTGACGGCGTCGTGCAGTTCGCCGGCGTCGACCTGACCGGCGACCATCCGGCGCTGGGGCTGTTTCCGCGACAGATCCGGCGCTGGCGCAACCGGACGATGGGGCCGGGCGGCTTCTTCGTGCGGATCATGCACGAGGGCGGCATCCGCAGCGGCTACTTTCACTTGACCGGCTTCCGCGTCGTCGCCGGTCAGACCGTTCACGCGGGCGAGATCATCGGCACCGTGGGTCGGAGCGGCGTCAAGGTTTCGGGGAGCCACCTGCACTTCGAGGTCCACCAGGACGGCGAGCTCAAGGATCCGGTCCGGTTTCTCTCGGCGTTCGTGCTGCCGCCCGACCGCACGATCACCAACCAGCTCGCCATGAGCGAGAAGCGACTGCGCCTGGCGAAGGTGGCGCGGCAGAAGCGCCAGGCGCGCCGCGCCGAGCGTCGGCGGCTCGGCTAAGGTTCGGGACCCTGAGAGGGTCCCGCGCCCCCCGCTCAGGCAAGCAGTCGCGCCGCCTGACCGGGTCGGTGTAACCTCGGGTCGTGCCTCTCGCCGTCTGTCCTGACTGCGGTCACCAGGTCTCGACCTCGGCGGACCGCTGCCCGCAGTGCAACCGGCCGATGGGGCTCGGCGTGGCGTCGGCGCCCGCCGGAGGGGCCGCCGGCGGGGCCGCCGAGGAGATCGTCTGGAGTGGCGTCCCCTCGTTCAAGGCCCTGGCCGTCGAGATGGTGGGGGCGGGCCTCTACGCGATCGGGCTCCCCGTCGGCGCGCTGGTGCTGTTCGACCCGGCCTGCGCGCTGGTCGCCCGCCTGGGCGGCGGGCCGGCGGAGCTCGTGGCCGCGAACCGCTCGGCGATCGCCACGGTGTTAACCATCGCCATCGGGGTGGCGGTCGTGTTGCGCGTCGCGAAGCTCGCCGGACAGATGGCGGCGCTGCGCAGCCACCGCTACCGCGTCTCCAACCAGCGCATCGTGGTGGAGAGCGGCGTCCTGACCAAGCGGCTCGACGAGATCGACATGCGGCTGGTGGAGGACATCGAGTTTCAGCAGACGTTTCTCGAGCGGTTGCTCGGCGTCGGCCAGCTGGTCGTGCTGTCGGCCGACAAGAAGATGCGGAGCTTCCGCCTGCTCGGCGTGGAGAACCCGCGCGACGTCCGAGAGCTCATCCGGACGAACGCCTTCGCCGCCACGCGCGGGCAGCTCTTCACGCGCAGCACGTAGCCGACTGGCCGATCCGGCCGATCACTTCGGGCAGTTGGCGACGCTCATCTTCCCGGGGACGACCAGCTCGCCCGGCGGCCCCAGCGCCTGACCGAGCTGCTTGTCGTCGTAGGTCCCGGTCTGATGAAGCAGCTTCACGATGAGCTGCATCTCGCTGCGCGCGAGCTCGCTCTGCGGATCGAGCTCCAGTGACTTCGCGTAGGCGCGGTACGCATCGACCAGCTTCCGGCGGTCGAACAGAATGTAGCCGCGCTTGCGCCAGAGGATCGCCGTCTGGCAGACCGAATCGGAGGTGGCGATCGCGTGCCCCAGCTCGGCGTCCGCCGCGTCGAGCTTCTGTTGCATGATGAGCGACTGGACCAGCTCGCTGCGGGCGTCGGTGCTGGCGGGCGAGACGGCCACCGCTTCTCGGAGCAGCCGTTCGGCGTCGGCCCAGGCGCCGCGGTCGACCTCGCAGAATCCGGCTCGGAAGACCAGCTGGAGGACCAGCGCGGAGACGAAGACCACGCCGTTGCGGCGGGCGCGGGGGTCGGCGCCAAGCTCCTTGAGTGACGGCAGGATCTGCGCGCGCGCGTTGACCGACAGCGGGACGGCGGCGAGCGCCCGCGCTTCCCGGATCCAGTCGGCGGCCGCGCGATCGACGACCGGCCGGAGAGAGGCACAGTCCGTGTGTTGCGGGTCGATCTCGCCGGCGCGCACGAGAGTGCGGCCGGGGACGACCGCGGGTCGGACGGGGGCGACCTCCACGCGGGTCACGGCCTCGTGCGATCTCGGCAGGTGCGCGGCCGCCCAGGCGGTGAATCCGGCGATGTCGAGCTTCGCGAAGTCGCTGCCGGAGATGGTCCATCCCTCGCGCGTCAGAAAGGCGAGCACGTACTCCGACATGAAGCCCGCGTCGCGTACGGCGGCCAGCGTGTCGAGGTAGGGATCGCTCGCGCTGGACGTCGCCCGCCCCCTCTTCCAGACGTCGGCGAGGAAGGTACGCGCCTCGACCTCGGCGGCGAAGTCGTCGTGTCCCAGCTTCTCGTCCGCGATGGTCAGCACCGTGGCATAGCTCACCCAGTGCGCGATGATCTCGGCTGGCCCGACGTCGTTCGAGACACGGACGTCTCCGTGGGCGCCGATCGTCCCGGCGGCCGGCGGCGCGGCCGAGGCCGGCGGGCCCGCCGTGTGCGCGCAGCCGAGCGCCAACGCGACCCCAGCGACGGCAGCGAGACCCGCGACCCGGCTCCGCACGCCCGCCATCATAGAGCGGGCGCGACCGCGGTGTAAAAGCCGTAAACGGCGAAGGCGAGCCGACGCTGGCCCGCGCCGGGCTCGATCCAGGCGGGCGTGTCGGTCGAAAAGAGGAGGTCAGTCCGTCCCGGCGGCAGCTCGAACGGCCCGACGTGGACCGGCACCAGGATGTCGGGTCGCAACGTCAGCCGGAGCGGCGCTCCGCCACCCACCGTCACGGTGACTGTCCGCGCCGTCACCGAGCGGAGGGCGAAGTCGACCGACACGGCGCGCGCCCGCTGGTTGGGGTTGCCGAGGGTGATCGTCGCCGCGCCGGTTGCCCAGCGCCAGGTTTCGCGGCCGGCGTGCTCGGGGGAGAGCCAGCCGTCGCCATGTCGCGCGTCGATGCCGCCCGCGAACATCGCCTGTTCGGTGTGGACGTCGGCGTCGAGCAGGTCGGGGAGCGCCAGGAGGCCGAGGTTGCCGGCCAGGAGGAGCGCGATGCCGCCGCGCGTGCGCGGGGCCAGGCGGTTGAACGCCAGTGTCAGCGGCAGCGCCACGCGCGAGACCGCCGACGGAAAACCTTCCCAGACCGGCCAGCCGAAGAACGCCGCGAGTGTGGCGAAGGCGGCCCCGACGCGCCACCACGGTTGAGCGGGGCGCGGGCGGGCGGCGATGAAGGCGATCTGAACGGCGAGCGCGGCGTCGATCAGAAGCTCGTCGCGAATCGCCGGGTCGAAGCCGCGCGCGCGCCAGGCGGCCGCCACCTCGCGCGCCTTGGCGGCCAGCGCCGAGAACGGCGGCGCGAGGTTGGGGAGGCCGGCGACGTGGTCGTGGCGGGTGGCGAGGACCGCCATCCAGACGGCGATCGGCGCCGCGGCAACGAGCGCTGCCAGCAGGGCGCGGCGGCGGGCCGGCGCGGTCGCTTCGGGCGGCGGCCAGAAGGCCACGGCGGCGAGCACGCTGGTCTCTCGCGTGAGCCCCGCCAGCGCCAGGACCGCCGCGGCGGGCCAGGTCCGGCCGCGCTCGATCTGTCTGACGCCGACGGCGACCAGCAGCAGCGCTGGCCCGTCGGTCAGGCTGCGCGAGGCGCTGAGCATCATCCCGGCGCCGAAGAGAACCCCGGCCCAGCGGCAGAGATTGTGCAGGTCGGTGGGGGGAAACCACCAGCGCGCCAGCAGAGCGGCCAGCAGCGCCAGGCAGACGAGGTTGGCGAGCGCGAAGATCTGGACGATCGCCGCCGGGCGCCCGAGACCGACCGCGTGGACCACGAGCGGCAGCAGCAGGCGGCGCTCGCGGTAGGCGGGATCGTCCAGCGCCCGGAGGAGCGCACGGTCGAACGGGTTTCCGGCCACGGCCATCTGGGCGTAGAACTGACCGTCGTAGCCGTCTTGACCAGCGTAGGTGTAGAGGGGGACGTCGCCGAGTGCCGGCAGCCGTCGGAGCGCGAAGTGTTCGCCGAACATGATCAACGACGAGTAGTCGGTGTGCGGATCGTGGAAACGCGCCAGGGCGTGCGCAAAGCCGCCCACGCAGGCGAGATAGACGGCGAGGTAGCGCCGCCGCCAGAGGCGCGCGCCGAGCGCCGCGATGGGGTGCGTGGACGGGGTCACCAACTCGCGCCCGAGCTTAACCTCAGGCGGCCAGCCGCGGGCGCCGTATGACCCGCGCGCGGCTCGGTCACCTGCTGGTGGCCCTGGGATCGATCGCTCTGGGGTTCGTCGTGACGGCGCCGGGGATGGCGACCTGGGATTCGCTCGGGCACCTCGATCGCAGCCGGTGGCTGGTCCACATGTACGGGCTCCCGTCGTCCTGGCGAACCGACGCCCTCAACGAGACGCTGAAGTGGTACGGGCCGCTGTGGGCGCTGCTTTTGGGCCTGATCTCGCAGGTCGAACTGCGGTTCGTGCGCGATCCGTTGTGGGTCGAGCAGTCGTTCAACTTCGCGCTCTGGCCGGTCGGGCTCTACGCGGTGGGGCGGCTGCTCGCCCGCGCGGGCGTCCGCCGCTCGACGGCGCTGCTGGCGGTGGCGCTGCTGTTCGCCGCCATCCGCCTGGGCGGGCACGCGCTCCTGAACGTCAACGACTTCCCGATGGCGATGCTGTCGTTGCTGGTGATGCTCTACCTCTGGATCAAGCTGCGCGAGCTCGATCCCGGCGCGCGCACCGCCGGGCGCTTCCCCGTCACGACCCTGGCGGGGCTGGGGGTGGCGGCGATGGTGCCTTTCTTGATCCGACCGCCGGTGATCCTGCAGCCGCTGACGCTGGCGCTCTTCCTGGCGCTCTACGGCGCAACCGCGCTGCGCGCGGTGCCGTGGCCGCGCCGGGTTGCGCTGCCGTTGGTGCCGCTCGCTGCGGGCGCGCTCTTCGCGGTCGTCGTGTGGCCGTCACTGTGGGAGCACGGGCGCACGCTGCCGCTCGGGCGCGGCCTGCTGACGTTCGCGCGCTTCGACTGGCACGGCGTCGTCCGCTACTTCGGTCGCACCTCGCTGGCGGGCGCGCTGCCGCGCTGGTACCCGGTGATCTGGTTGCCGGTCATGCTCACGCCGGCGGCGTTCGTCCTGTTCGCCGTCGGGCTCGCGCGCGGCGCGGTCCGCGGCGCGCTCGCGCCACAGTCGTTCGTCCTGCCGGCGCCGGGCGGTCGGACGATCGACCTGTCGCTTCGCCGCTGGCTGGCGATTCACGCGGCGCTGCTCTGGCTCGGGGTACTCGTCCTGCACCCGCTGGCCTACGACGAGGAGCGCCACTTTCTCTATCTCTACCCGCCGCTCCTCGTCCTCGGCGCACTCGGCCTCGACGATCTCGGCGAGCGCCTCAAGGTCGGCCTGGCTTCGCTGGTGATCGTCACCGCCCTCGTCTCGTACGCCGGCTGGGGCCGCTACGCTTACGTCTACAAGAGCCCGCTCGTGGGCGATCGTTCGGCCGATCGATTCATGGGCGACTACTGGGGAGCCTGCGTCCCGCTGGCCGTGAGCGCGCTCCCCGACCACGTGCCCGCGGGCGCCGAGGTGGCCGTTCCCGGTCCCACCGACGCCGCGCGCGCGCAGGTCAACCGTCTGCGGGCCGGCCCCTTCGCCCGGCCGGGGTTCGGCCCCTACCGGATCGTCGCCGAGCCCTCCATCTGGCCCGCTTACCTGATCCTGACCAATCGCAACGGATACAACGCGCCCGGCATCCGCGCCGTCGCCGCGGGGCGGGCGCGGGAGCTGTGGCGCGCGGTCATGCCACCCGGCGATCCGGCGTGCGTGCTGGTCGAGTCGGACGGGCCGGCCCGCCGCTAGGAGGCGCCGAGGGCCAGGAGAGGCTCAAGGCGCGGCCGTACCCGGGGTCAGCGCGCGGGCGATCGCGGCCGCGACCAGTCGGTTCCCCTCGGGCGAAAGGTGCATCCACCCGTCGATGTAGAGCGCATCGGTCACGCCGTCGAACAGTCGCCCGAGAAAGACGAACGCGCCGGTCGACGCCGCGCGCGCCTCGGCGGCGGCGTAGACGTGCGCCTGCCGGCTGCCCCAGCCGACGCCGTTGCTCTCGTTGCGCCAGCGGACCAGCTCCGCCTCGAACGGGTGGAGTCGTTTTTGTCCATAAAAGAGAAACGGTTGCCAGAAGGCGTGCACCTGGAAGTGGTAAGCGACCCCCAGCAGGCGCGCCGTCGCCAGGTTCGCCTCGTAGTTGGCCAGTGTCTCGGCGACCCGTCCGTCGGTCGGGGGTGCGCTGTCGGCGTCGCCGTGGCGCTTGCGGCGGAAGTGAGCGATCACCACCTGCGTCAGCTTCACGGCGTAGGACTCGTCGAGAAACGCCAGCTTGTTGCGGGTGTGGTTCTCCACCCCTCGCTGAATGCGGTCGTAACCGGCGTGGGCGAACGGATCGCCTGGATCGACCACCCCGACGGTGGCGTCGTTGAACCCGTCGTAGAAGATGACCCGGGCGGGGCGCTCGCCGCGCTTGAGCGCCTCCTCGAGCAGCAGGAGCTCCTGCGTCGACACGTATCCCTCGACGCCGAAGTTGGTGACTTCCACGCAGCGCTCCCCCCCGTCGTTCAAGATCGCCGAGAGCCAGGAGGGGACCGTCGTCCAGTCGGGCGTTCCGGCACCGTAGGTGGTCGAGCCGCCGAACATCCAGATCTGCTCCGCGCTGCGGCCCGCGCAGTCGGGACCGAGCTTGTTGATCGTGCGCCGGCGCCACCCGAGCGGCGTCGCCTCGGTGTTGTGGAACTTGCCGCTGCGGGGTAGGGGCCCCCAGATCCGGTACGGCAGGTAGCTCCCCATCGGCGGCGTGCTGTCGCGCTCCTCGGCCACGAACTCGGCGGCCCAGGGCTGGCTCGAGAGGCCGGGGCTTCTCTGCCAGTTGGTGTCGTTTGGATCGGGGTGGACCGCGGCGCGAATCTTCCAGCCGGCGAAGGCGAGCAACTCGATCAGCCCGCCAATGACGAGCAAGCTCACGACCGCGTAGCCAATCTGGGCGAACAGGCGCGGCAGCGGACGCGGGGGCTCGGGCGGCGGCGCCGGCGCGCCTGTCGGCGATGTTGCGGCGTTCGGTTCGGCAGGGGCGCCCGGCATGAGATCTCGGCGTCGGAGCTTCATAGCACGGCGCCCGGCCCTCTCCGGCCGAGGACGGCGCCCCGCGGGCGAACGGGCTTGGCGCCGGGCCGGCGGCACGGTAAACGAACGGAATGGACCTTCCCGACCTCAATCAGGACGAGCGCACGGCGCTCGTCGGGCTGATGAAACTGATCGTCATGTCCGACGGCGAAGTGTCGGAGGACGAGCTGGAGCACGTCGAGACGCTGGTCGCCGCGTTCGGCGACGACGGGTACCAGCGGACGCTGGACGCCTTCGAGGCGCGGTTCCAGGACGAGGCGGGCTTCAAGAAGTTCCTGCAAGGGATTGGCCGCCAGGACGCCCGCGATCTCATCTTCGGGACGGTGCTGGAGGGCGCCGGCGAGGGGGCGCTCGACCACGCCGAGACGAGCCTCCTCGACTGGCTGGCGCAGGCGTGGAACGTCAAGATCGAGATCGAGAACGACGAGGAGCCGGGGTCGATTTAACCAATCTCGCGTCGCGCCGGAAACGCGGGTGAAACAGGCCCGCCGCTATCCTGACCGGTGAAGGAGATTTTGCGGGGTCACGATGCCGCTCACCCGACAGGACGCGCTGCGACTCCTACACTTCTGCCTGGGTCCCGACGACTCTGGCAGCGTCGAGCTGGCCGATGACGGCGCCGCGCTGGTGACGGTCGCGCCGGCCGAGTCGCCCGCCGGCATGGCGGCGGTCCGGACCTTCGAGGCGGTCACCTTCGACGCGGCTCTGCGCCAGGCCGCCGACGCGGGGATGCTGAAGGCGGCCTGCGTGGAGAAGCAGATCGCCTTCCTGTCCAAGGATGGTGGCCGCGACCGGCGTTCGACGCCGGCGCCGGTGCGGCCGCCCCCGCGCGATTTGTTTCCGCGGCTGGTCGCGACCATGGCGGCGCTGCTGCACGAGGTTCAGGTGGAGCGCGGGATGTCGTCGATCTGCGCGGCGTCGTCGGGGCGGCACTTCCGGCGGGAGCTGGCCCGCCAGCGGGAGCGCGCCGACGCCCGGCGGGAGCGGCTGGCGGCGCTGCGGCGCGAGCTGGCGGAGCCGCTGGGGACCGCGATGGCGCGCCGGTTCGAGAAGGTCGACGCCGATCTGCGGGCGGTGGCGAAGGCGCGCGCCGCGCTCGACGCCGGCCAGATCAGCGCGCCCCAGATCGTCGCGGTCTACTCGGCGACCGCGCTCGAGCTGCTTCGGAATCGGCGATGGTGCGCTGGTCGCGTTCGCGCCCGGGCCGCAGCACGCAAGCGCACTGGCCAGCGTGGTGCTGCTCTACGCCAAGGAGAAGACCGGAATCGAGCGCGCGCAGCTGGGGGCGGCCTTCGCGGCCCGGTCGTTCTCCGACGATGACCGGCAGACGCTGGCCGGGCTGCTCTCGGCGCGCCGGAGCTACCTCCACATCTTCGCCGCCACCGCGCCGCGCGCGGCGGAGGAGCTGCTCGAGCGGGCGCTAGCCTCGACGGTGGAGGCCGATCTGGCGCGGGCAGAGGATCTCATCCTGGCGGGCCGGGAAGGGGAGACCGACCTCGACGCGCGGGGCTGGTTCAACCTCACCTCGCGCAAGATCGACCTCCTCGGCGAGGTCGGCGTGACGACGCTGGGACTGGTGGCGGCGAGTTAGGCAGTGCGCGGCGGGGCGGCGGGGGCCGCGACCAGGATCCGCCCCTGCTGGACGCGCACCGGGTAGGCACCGAGGCGCACCTCGGGATCGTCGAGACACTGCCCGGTGCGCAGATCGAAGCTCTGCTTGAAGATGGGCGAGGCGATCTTGGGGATGCCACCACGGTCGCCCACGATGCCCCGCGCGATGACGAAGGCGCGGCTGAAGGGGTCGAAGTTGTCGACGGCGTAGACCTCGTCGCCGTCGCCCACCCGCACGATGGCGATCTGCCGGCCGTCCAGCAGCGCGGCGACGCCCGTGTCGGGGGTGACGTCGTCGAGCGCGCAGACGTCGATCCACGCCGGGGCCTCCTCGACGGACGGCGGAAGGACCGCGGCGGCCGACACCCTATCCGCCTCCCCCGGCGAGCGCCAGCGCCGGCGAGCGGATCGCTTTTTCCGACCAGGTCGCCGGCCGGTGCTGCCCGCGCTCGGCGATGTTGACGATGCTCGGGTCGGCGGCGTCGCTGTTCACGAAGGACCGAAACTGTCGCAGCGTCTCGCGATCCTCCAGCGCCGCCTTCCACTCGCAGGCGTAGCTGTCGACGACGTGGGCCATCTCCGCCTCCAGCTCGGCGCAGATTCCGAGGGCGTCGTCGACGATGACGCTCTTGAGGTAGTCGAGGCCCCCCTCGAGGTTGTTGAGCCAGGTGGCCGTCCGCTGCAGCCGGTCAGCCGTGCGGACATAGAACATCAGGAAGCGATCGATGTACTTGAGCAGCGTCGCCTCGTCGAGATCGGTGGCGAACAGCTGCGCGTGCTGCGGCTTCATGCCGCCGTTGCCGCAGAGGTAGAGGTTGTAGCCCTTCTCGGTGGCGATGATGCCGAAGTCCTTCCCCTGCGCCTCGGCGCACTCGCGCGCGCAGCCCGACACGGCGGACTTGAGCTTGTGCGGCGCGCGCAGCCCCTTGTAGCGGTTCTCGACGCGGATGGCGAGGGCGACGGAGTCCTGGACGCCGTAGCGGCACCAGGTGCTGCCGACGCAGGACTTCACCGTGCGCAACGCCTTGCCGTAGGCGTGCCCGGATTCGAACCCCGCGTCGATGAGCTCGCGCCAGATCGCGGGAAGCTGCTCCAGGCGCGCGCCGAGCATGTCGATGCGCTGAGCGCCGGTGATCTTGGTGTAGAGGCCGTACTTGCCGGCGATCTGCCCGATGGCCACCAGCCCGGCCGGCGTGATCTCGCCGCCCGCGACGCGCGGGATGATCGAATAGGTCCCGTCGCGCTGGATGTTGGCCATGTAGCGATCGTTGGTGTCCTGCAGCGGTCGGTGCTTCGGCTTGAGCACGTGCTCGTTCCAGGCCGAGGCGAGGATCGACGCCAGCGCCGGTTTGCAGATCTCGCACCCGCGCCCGTGCCCGTGCTGGGCGAGCACGGCGCCGAAGGTCTTGTGCTTGTGAAAGCGGACCAGCGAATAGAGCTCCTGGCGGCTGTGCGGAAAGTGCTCGCAGAGGTGGTTGCTGACCGCGACTCCGGCCCTTTTCAGCTCCGCCTTGAGCAGGTCGGTGACCAGCGGGACGCAGGAGCCGCAGGTGGTCCCCGCCTTGGTGCAGCTCTTCACCGCCCCGACGGCAGTCAGCTTCTGCTCGCGGATGGCGCCGCAGATCTCTCCCTTGCTGACGTTGTTGCAAGAGCAGATCTGCGCGGCGTCGGGGAGCGCGGTGACGCCCATCCCGGCGGGGCGTTCGCCGCGCCCCGCTGGGAGGATCAGGCTCTCCGGCTCGGGCGGCAGCACCACCTGGTTTTGCGCCAGCTGCACGAGCTCGCCATAGGCGCTGGCGTCGCCGACCAGCATGCCGCCCAGGAGGTGCTTGCGATCGGGCGACAGCACCAGCTTCTTGTAGAGCGCGGCGCTGGTGTCGAGCAGGCTGACGACGTGCGCGCCCTTGTGGCTGCCGAACGCGTCGCCGAAGCTGGCGACGTCCACGCCCATCAACTTGAGCTTGGTGCTCATGTCGAACCCGGTGAAGAGAGCGTCGACCGCCTCCGGTTGGCCGGCGTCGCAGAGCGCCGCGGCCGCCGCGCGCGCCATCTGGTAACCGGGCGCGACCAGGCCGTAGCAGCGCCCCTCGTACGAGGCGCACTCGCCGATGGCGTAGATGGCCGGATCCTCGGTGCGGCAGCTCTGATCGACGACGATGCCGCCGCGCTCGCCGACCGGCAGCCCGGCCGCCCGCGCGAGCTCGTCGCGCGGGCGGATGCCGGCGGAGAAGACCAGGAGGTCGACGTCCAGCTCGTCGCCGTTGGCGAAGCGCAGCGCGCGGACACGGCCGGCTTCGTCGTCGCCGTTGCCGTTGCCTTCTTGGGCGAGGATCTCCTTGGTCGACGTCGCGGTGTGGACGGTGACGCCCAGGTCCTCGATCCGCCGCCGCAGCACGGCGCCGCCGGTCTCGTCGAGCTGCAGCGCCATGAGGCGCGGCGCGAACTCGATCACGTGCACCTTCATTCCCAGTTTTTGGAGCGCGTACGCCGCCTCGAGACCGAGCAGCCCGCCGCCGATGACGGCGCCGACGCCGCCCGCGTGCGCCGCCGACCAGCCGCGGATCGCCTCCAGGTCCTCGATCGTTCGGTAGACGAAGCAGCCGGGCGCGTCGCGTCCCGGGATCGGGGGCACGAACGCCGACGAGCCGGTCGCCAGGACGAGGCGGTCGTACGGGATCTCCTGCTCGCCGACGAGCACCACGCGTCGCGCGCGGTCGAGCCCCGTCGCGCGCGCGTTGAGCCGGACGGTGAACCCGGCTGCCTCGTATTGCCCGGGGGCCGGCAGCGTCATCTCCTCGGGCGTGCGGCCGTCGAAGAAGGTCGAGAGTCCGACGCGGTCGTAGGCCAGCCGGGGCTCCTCGCCGACGAGGGTCACCGCGAACGAAGTGCCGGCCCCGGCATCCTTGGCCGCGCGCGCCGCCACGAGCTCGAGAAACCGGTGGCTGACCATCCCGTTTCCGACGACGACCAGCCGCTGGGTTCGTCGTTCTTCCATACAGACACGCTAGCGGCGCGTCTGTTTCCGAACGGTCAATCGTTGGTCAAATGTCGGTTTCTCTAGCGGTCGCCGTAGACCGTCGCCGTGAGGACCAGGGCGGTCGCGGCGAAGACACCGATGGCCGTCAGCAGCGGCCAGTGGTCGCGCGCCCAGGCGGCCGGATCGTCCTTGAACAGAACCTTGGTCGGCGCCGGCGTCAGCAGCAGCGGCGGCCCCAGCGATCCCGGCGCGGGCTCGGTCGCGAGCGGCGGCGGGGGGCGGCGCCCGGGGCCGGCGGCTGCTCCAGCACCACGCGCCGCGCCTCCTCGTCGAGCCGCATCACCGCCGCGTCGATCTGTCCCGCCTCGCCCACCGTCGGCACCAGCGCGGCGTCGAGGCGGGCGCCGCTCGCGGTGTCGACCAGAGAGATCTCGAGCGGCGCGCCGGGCCCCCCCTTGGGCATTCCGACCAGCGCGAACCGCGCGCCCATCCGCCGGGCGTGCGCGATCGCCGTCGCGTCGTCGAGCACCAGCGCCGTCCGCGCCGGGACTTCCACTTCCAACGTCGGTTGACCGAACGGGACGATCGTTCCCCAGGGAGCATGCCCGATCTGCTCGACGCGGACGAGGTGCTCGCCGTTCGGGAGATCGCGAAACGTCACGCCGCCCGCGATCGGCATCAGCGCGCCGCCGTCGAGGGCCACCTGCGCGTCGGCCGGCCCCTTGACCACCAGCGTGCCGCGCGGCCGCTTCGCGACGACCTCGACGGCGCGCTGAAAGTCGGCCACCACCTGCGGCGGCAGCTCGCGCGAGTTCAAAACCCGGTTGGGAAGGATCGTCGCCGCCCGCAGGTAGTCATCGAACGCCTTCGTGCGCGCCTCCGTCGATGGCGCCGCCGCCGTCGCCTTCCAGTCGGCGCGCGCGGTGGTCATCGCGCGGTAAAGATAGAGGTCGCCGAGCTCCGCGGCGGTCAACCCGGCGCCGCCGGTCGTCGCCACCTCGGCGGCCGCCGCGTCGAGATCGTGCTGCGCCTCGCCGAACGTCAGCTTCTGCGCGTTCAGGATCCCCATCCGGGTGTCGTTCGGCGCGTGCGGTTCGGCCGGCGCCGACACGTCGACCACCTCGACCGGGCGCAGGTTGTAATGGGTCGCGGCCGCGGTGAAGCGCGTGCGCCCGACGTCGTTCTCCGGCGCGTCGGGCAGGTGCGCGAAGATCGGATGGACCAGCGGCGGCGGATCAGCGGCCTGCGCGGGCGAGGTCGCGGCCAGCGACGCGCCTGCGGCCAGCAGCGCCACGCGAAAGCTTCGGTGAGACATCTCCGAATTCTCCCGCGTGTGCGCGGAAGGTCAATTTAAGTTCAGACGGTCGTCTTGACCTTGAACGACCGCTTGATCATCCCGTACCAAAAACCGAGGCCGATGAGCGAGACGACCACCAGCACCGGGCCGCTCATGATCCCGAAGTGCGGCGCCGCGAGCATCGCGAACAGCAACGGGCCGGACGAGTAGGTGTTGAAGCGCGAGGCCTTGCCGGCCGGGACGGCCAGCTTGGCGGCGTCGGGGTGGGGCGAGCCGGCCGCCATCCCGCCCAGGATCAGCTTCTGGCGAGGCCAGATGACGAACCAGACGTTGAACCACATGATCGACCCCAGGGTGGCGCCGAACAGGATCCACATCGCGCGCCCCGACATGCCGCCATCGGGAGAGCTGATGAGGTGCTCGGGCCCCAGGTAGTGCCACCCGAACAGCATCCAGCCGAAGATGAACGTGTACATCGCGGCCCAGCGGAACCACCAGAAGGCGCGCAGGAGCAGCGCCGGGTTCACCTTGGGCTTGAGCTCCTTGTCGAGGCCCCCCTGGAACGGAACGTTCACCAGGTTGAAGAAGTAGAGGTGCCCCATCCAGATGAGGCCGAACATGACGTGCGCCCATCGGAGAATGAGATCGCCCGTCGCCGCGCTGAACAATGCGTCCATGGCCGCCTGCATACCATCGTCCCGTGCTTCCGGGAAGTGCGGTCGACCTTCGCGCGGGGCTTTATGGCGCGGTCGGCCGTTCGCGCAACCAGGCGAGCAGCCGGTCGGCCTCCGCGCGCCGGTACCCGTCGACGCGTCCCTCGGAGAACGGACGGAGCGCGCGCTCGGCGTCGGCCACGCGCCCGAGACGCACGAGACAGAGCGCGCGGTTGAACCGCGCCTCGGGCGCGAACGCCCCCGACGGGTAGAGCCGCAGGTAGTCGTCCCACGCGGCGAGCGCGCGCGCCGGTTCGCTGCCATCGAAGTGCGCGCGATGCGCCCGCCCGTACGCGGTGGACTCGGCGTCCGACGGCCCGGACGCGCGCGCCTCCGCGACGGCGGGCGTGACCGGTGGAATGACGACAATGGCGTGATGCCCGCCGCCCGAACGCGGCGGGGCTGGCGGCGCCGATTCCTCGAGCGCGACGGCGACCGGCCGCGTCCACCGCTTCGCCAGCGTCGTCCCCGCGAGCGAGGCCGTGCAGATCACCAGCAGTCCGGCGACCGTCGGCAGCGACACCCGCCGGGGCAGGGCGTGTCCACGCGAGGTTCGCTCGGCCGCGGCCAGGACGCGCGCCCGCGTCGCCGCCGCCTCGTCACCGGCCGCGGTCAGCTCCTTGAACGCACGCACCGCCGCGGCGAACGAATCGGCTTGCCGCCGCATCAGCCGCGCTCCTGGGCCAGCAGATCGCGCAGCCGCCGCCGCGCGTGAAAGAGCCGCGTCCGGATCGTCGCCTCGGGCGCGTCCGCGATCGCCGCCGCCTGCCCCGCGGTCAGCTCCTCGACCTCGCACAGCACGAACGCCACCCGCTGCGGCAGCGGCAGCTCGTCGAGCGCCGCAGCCAGCCGCGCGCCGAGCTCGCGCCGGTAGGCGTCCTGCTCCGGATCGATCGGGCCGTGCCGGTCGACGGCGCGCAGCCGCTCGAGCGCCCTGCGCCGCCGCAACGCCGCACGCTGGTGCCGCCGCACCCCCTTGACCGCGATCCCGAGCAGAAACGTCTCCAGATCCGCCTCGCCCCGGAATCGCCGCACCGCGCGCGGCAGCGCCGTGAACACATCCTGCACGACGTCCTCGGCGGCGGCCGGATCGGAGAGCAGGCGCCGCGCCAGCACGCGCACCCGCTGGTTCCAGCGATCGAACGCCGCCGCCAGCGCCGCCAGGTCGCCGGCGCCGCAGGCCGTCGATCAACGCGGCGTCGTCGGCGACGGGCGTGCTGGGCGCCTGCAGGCTGTGGAGGTGCGGTCGCATCTCAGAGACGGTAGCGGAGGCCCAGCATCGAAGCCGATGTACCCGTCGTATTCGTTGGTGACCGAGAGGTGCACGTCGAGGCTCAGGACGGCGTCCATGGAACCAAAGACCGGATGGGCCACGGAGACGCTGCCGGCAGCATAGAGACCGGCACGAGATGCGGCACGTTTGGCTGTAGGTCGTGGTGACTCCGCCGTTCGCGGTGGGAATCAACACGGCGTCTGGGGCGGGCTCGTCGACCGAGATCGATCCCCGCTCCCAGACTCCCTTCCAGCACCCACCTGCCGAGCCGGAGGCCCGAGCCGACGAGGGCCATCGCGCCGATGACGTCGGGTTGGTAGTAGTTGCCGCCGCTACCCTCGAGCGTCAAGCCCGTGAACGTGCGAGAGGCGTCCGCATGGTGCCGCAGGTCGACCCGCCAGACCGTCGTGTTTTGATGGAACACGTCGTAGAGCGAGTTGCCGAGTGTCCAGGAGCCAAAAATCGATTGGCGCAGGGCATGGCCCAACCCGTAGGTGCTGATCGCCGGTCCCGCCGCCGCGCTCACCGTCCATCGGGCCTGTTGCTCCGGTTGCGATCGGGCGCTGGAAGCGACCGTGACGGCGGGTGTCTCGAAGCCCGGAGGCTCGGTCGCCGGCGGGACGGCCGGGGGCGTGGACGCCCTGTCGACCCCGGAAGGTGGCGACGGCGCGACCGTTGGCGACGGGTCCGGGGAGCGTCGGCCACCTGGGCCAGGATCGGACTCACCTGATCGCGCGCCAGGTTGCCGGCCAGCCAGGCGATGGCGCGCAACCGCGCGGCATGCTCGGGCGGCGAGGGGATCGAACGGACGACCGGCGCGGCGTCGCTCGTGCGGAGCGACATCGCGATCCGATCCCGATCGAGCGCGACGATCAGCGCCCGCTCGGGCGGATCGGCCTGCGTCTTCATCGGTGCGACGGTCTCGGAGCGAAGCTCGGTGCCGATGGCGCGACGGATCTCCGCGGCATCGGCGTCGAGCGCCGCCGGTGCCTCCACGACCACCAGCAGCGGCCGGTCGGCCGGCGCGCGCCGGCCGGCTCGCCAGCGCCGCGACGATCCCCAGTCCGATCAGGCACCACGACTTTCCAGGTGAGTTCATGCCTTCATGTCGCCGCAAGGCGACGTTTCGTTCAACGAAGATTCGCCAGGGCTTAGCGGCCGGCGCTCTTGGGTCGAGCGAACGACGGGGCGGTCGCCTTTCTTGCCCGGCGGCGGCCGACGACGAGGGTCAGAGCGAGGAGCGTCCCGGCGAGGCCCGCCGGCGCCGGTCCGCCTCCGATCTCACAGGAGCACCCCGACGAGCCGGTGTCGCCAACCCCGGATCCGCCCGTCCCCGCGGATCCACTGGCGCCCCCCTTTCCGGATGCGGCCGCGGTTCCGGTCGTACCGGCCTTGCCGGCAGCGCCGCTGGCGCCTCCAGTCCCGCTCGCGCCGGCTCGGCCCGTCATGCCGGCGGCACCCGACGCGCCGCCGCTTCCGGGCGACCCACCGGTGCCGCTCGCGCCGGCGGTGCCGCTCGCGCCGGCGTTGCCGCCCGCGCCGGCGTTGCCGCTCGCGCCTCCGACCCCACGTCCCGCTGCACCGCCGCTTCCTTTTCCGCCTCCACCCGCGGCCGCGTTTCCGCCAGCGCCGGCTTCACCGCTCGCGCCCGCGCGGCCACCCGCGCCCGCATTTCCGCCAGCGCCGGCTCCACCGCTCGCGCCCGCGCGGCCACCCGCGCCGGCGTTTCCGCTGGCGCCGGCTCCACCGCTCGCGCCCGCGCGGCCACCCGCGGCCGCGTTTCCGCCAGCGCCGGCTTCACCGCTCGCGCCCGCGCGGCCACCCGCGCCCGCGTTTCCGCCGCCGCCGGCGTCGGTCCCCGCGTCGCTAGGCACGTCGGTCAGCGACAGGGTCCAGGTCTCGCATCCGTTGAACATGACGGCACCGCTGCCGAGCGCCGTCATCGCGGGAAACCCTGGCTGCGGGCTCGCGGTCGCCGGCGGCGTGACGTCGTTCCACGTGTTTCCGTCCGGGGAGGTCCAGGTGTCGACGAGCGAACTGCCGATGTCGTTCCTGCCTCCATAGACCACCATCGTTCCACCGACGGTCGCCAGGCCCGCGTCGCTGCGGGCAGGTGGGTACGTGCCGCCCGGCATCTCCAGCGGCGTCCAGACGGCGCCGTCCCAGCTCCAGCTCTCGCTCGACGCGTTCGTGCCCGACACGCCGCCGAACCTCACGACCTCAGTCCCGTCGGAGGTCATCGTGGCTCCGTACGCCGGCAGCGGGCCGACGCCCGATGGCGTCGACAGGGTCCAGGTCGCGCCGTTCCACACCCAGGTCTGGGCCGGATATTCCGAGGGTACTCGGAGGGCTGGTGTCGCCGCCGTAGAGCACGGCCTGCCCGCCGATGGCCGCCATGGTCGCCTCCCAGCGCGCGCTCGGGCTCCCGGCGGGTGAAAGCTGCGTCCAGTCGACGCCGTTCCATTGCCAGGTGTCGCCGAGGAGCGCCGACGCCCGGGTCTGGCCCCCGAACAGGAGACCATCGCTGCCGACCGCGGCCATCGCGAACCCGGTTCGCGCCGACGGGCTGTGCGCGGGCGAGAGCTTCGCCCAGGCAGTCCCGTCGAACTGCCAGGTCTCGAGCGTCTGGTCGCTCCCCGCGTCCGAGGTGGCCAGAAGCGCTTTGCTCCCGAGCGTGATCATCCGGCCGTTGGTCCCGTTGACCGCACCGGGGGGCGTGACGGCGGCCGCTCGTTGCGTCCAGTTCGAACCGTCCCAGCTCCAGGTGTCGCCGAGCATCCCGCTGCCGGGCAAGACGCCGTCGAGACCGCCGAACATCACGACCTGGCTGCCGGTGGTGGCCGTCATCTGTAACGCGCGCGGCGGCGGGACGGTGGTGGGGTTGAGCGCCGTCCAGGCGCTGCCGTCCCACTGCCAGCTGTCGCCGTCGGTGAGGAGCCCCATCGTCTCGCCGCCGAACAGCACGACCTTGGTTCCCAGCGTCTGCATCCCGTGCCAGAACCGCGCCGACGGGCCGGCGACGGATCGCGGCGTCCA
Organism: uncultured Pseudomonadota bacterium; assembly: GCA_963725905.1. Taxonomy (GTDB): domain Bacteria; phylum Myxococcota_A; class Polyangia; order Fen-1088; family Fen-1088; genus JADGRB01. Next base: position 639,108 of record CAVSAG010000002.1, read on the forward strand.
GTTGGTTCCGTCCCACTCCCAGGTGTCGCCGAAAGCGATCGTGAAGTTGTACCCGCCGAAGAGGACGACCTTGGTCCCCAGCGTCGTCATGGCGTGCCCCTCGCGTCCGTTCGGACTGGCGGCCGGCGACTGCGGGACCCAGTTGATTCCGTCCCAGGTCCAGGTGTCGGCGAAAACTTGCCCCGTCGACGTGGTGCCGCCGAACAGCACCAGCTTGCTGCCGAGCACAGCCGTCGCGGCGCCCCAGCGCGCCGCCGGGCTGGCGGCCGGCGACAGCGGCGTCCAGTTGGTTCCATCCCACGTCCAGGTGTCGGCGAGATCGCCAGTCCGGCCGGTGCCGCCGAACAGCACCAGCTTGCCGCCGAGCGCGGCCATCACCGCGCCGTTTCGGGCGGCGGGGCTGGCGGCCGGTGTCTTGCGGGTCCAGGTCGATCCGTCCCACACCCAGGTATCTCCGTGGACGTCGTTGCCGAGCCCGCCGAAGAGCACGACGTTGGTGCCCAGCGTCGCCATCGCGCCCCCCTGGCGGCGAATGAACAGCGGCACCTCCTGCCAGACGACCGCTTTCAGCGCGCCCTCCGCCGTGGTGGTCGTGGGCGGCGCCGCGCGACAACCGAGCACGATGGCCAACCCAAGGAGCCCGACCCCCACCCGACGCGCCGACGTCATGCCGGCACTATAGGCCAATCAAACGCGCTGGATGAGGCTGTTGGCGCGATCCGGATGGGCCTTGCACTCCAGCAGCGCGCGCAACATGAGCGGCACCACGATGGTCGCGTCCGATTCGACGACGAACATCGGCGTCTCGGCGGTCAGCTTGTCCCAGGTGATCTTCTCGTTGGGCGTCGCGCCCGAGTACGAGCCGTAGGAGGTCGTCGAGTCGGAGATCTGGCAGAAGTAGGCCCAGGGCTTCACCGGCTGCTCGAGGTCGTACTTGATCGACGGCACCACGCAGATCGGGAAGTCGCCCGCGATGCCGCCGCCGATCTGGAAGAAGCCGCACGCCGGCGCCCGCCGACAGCTCGCGGTACTGGTCGTAGAACGCGCCCATGTACTCGATGCCCGACTTGGCGATCGCGGCGCCGCACTCGCCGAGCTTCACGTGCGAGGCGAAGATGTTGCCGAAGGTGGAGTCCTCGTAGCCGGGAACGACGATCGGCAGCTTGGCCTCGGCGGCGGCCAGCAGCCAGCACTGGTCGGGCCGGCCTTGGTGACAGCTTCGGGTCGATGGCCTGGACCAGCTCGTAGAAGTACTCGTGCCAGAAGCGGCGCTCGCCTCTCTCGCTGGCCCGCTTCCACATCGGGACGACGTACTTCTCGACGGCGCGAAACGCCTCGTCCTCGGGGATGCTGGTGTCGGTCACCCGGCGCATCCGGTCGTTCAGGATCCGGGTGTCGTCGCCCTTGGTGAAGTAACGGTAGTCCGGGAAGTCCTTGTAGTGCTGGTGGGCGACCAGCCGGAAGAGCGACTCTTCGAGGTTGGCGCCGGTCACGGACAGCCCGTGGACGAGCCCGGCGCGGATGGCGGGCGCCAGGGTGATTCCGAGCTGGGCCGACGACATCGCGCCCGCCACCGCCCAGAACATCTTCCCGCCGCGCTCGATGTGCCTCCAGTAGGCGATGGTGGCGTCGCGCGTGGCGCGCGCGTTGAAGTTCTTGTAGTTGTCGAGAATCAGCTCGAGGACGGGCAGCGTGGGTGCGGGTCGAGGCTGTCGGCTGGCATGGCGGTTCGGGAGCGCGCGCACCCTAGCACAACCGAGCGCGTGCGACCGTGGCATCTCGGTGACGCCATTCGACGGTATGCTATAGGCGGATCCGACCCCGTGACCGTTCCGACCGATCGCCGTCGCGCTCCGCCGTCCTCGCCCCCATCTCGGCCGCTGCTTTGGCCGTGTCGCCGCGATCGGCGCGCGTCGGCTGCGCCGGGCAGGACGCCGTCGCCGCAATCGGCGGCGGCCAACGGCGCGGCGCCCGGGCGCGCCCGCCGCGCCGCCCCAGGTCGTGCGCGTCGATCCCGCAGTCGGGCGGCGGCGCGCGGCAAGCCGCCGGGGCTGGCGGCGCTGCAGGCGGAGCTGCAGCGCGGGATGCCAGGATCTCGTCGGCCAAGGGGAAGCCGCCGCCGTACTTCATCGGGTACGAGGTCTACGACCGGAACGAGACGACGGTGATGGCCAGCTACGGCGCGCTCGTGCAGTCGACCGAGCGGCGGACGCGCATCCTCGACGCCGACGTGCGGGTCGGGGACTACAAGCTCGACTCGACGCACGCCATCCGGTCGAGCGACTTCGACTTCTCGTCGGAGATCGCCGGCCACCCGGTGCCGCTGCCGCTCTCCGACGACGAGACGGCGCTGCGCACGGTGGCCTGGGCGCGAGACCGATCGCCGCTACGAGGAGGCGGCCGAGCGCCTGGTGAAGATCCGGACGCAGCGGACGCTGAAGGTCGCCGAGGACGATCCCTCCGACGACTTCTCGCGCGAAAAGCCGATCACCTACTTCGGTCCGCGCGGCGCACCTCACCGTCGACGTGCCGGCCTGGGAGCGAGCGGCTGCGCCAGCTGTCGGCGCGCTTCCGCGGGCAGGCCGAGATCCTCGACTCCGACGTCAGCCTGCAGGCGACCAGCCTCACGCGCTGGCTTCTCAACTCAGAGGGGACCGCCATCCAGACCGGCCGCAACTACGTGCGCGTCTTCATCGAGGCCGACGCGCGCGCCGACGACGGGATGGAGCTGGAGCGGTTCGAGAGCTTCGACGCCGAGACGCTGGAGGGGCTCGGCGGCGAGGCGGCGATGGAGGCCGCGGCCGACGCGGTCATCACGGACCTCAAGGCGCTGCGCCGCGCGCCGCTGGCCGAGCCCTACGCCGGGCCGGCCATTCTGGAAGGGAAGGCGGCCGGCGTCTTCTTCCACGAGATCTTCGGCCACCGCGTCGAGGGGCACCGGCAGAAGAGCGAGGAGGAGGGGCAGACCTTCGCCAAGAAGGTCGGCGAGCCGATCATGCCGTCGTTCATCTCGGTCTTCGACGATCCGACGCTGGCCACGCTCGACGGCGTCGACCTGAACGGCTTCTACCGCTACGACGACGAGGGGGTCGACGCGCGGCGCGCGACGCTGGTCGACGGCGGCGATCCTGCGCGGGTTTCTGCTCTCGCGCTCGCCGACGCGCGGCTTCTCGGTGTCGAACGGCCACGGCCGGCGGCAGGAGGGGCGGACCATCGTCTCGCGGCAGGGGAACCTGGTCGTCGAGCCGAGCCTGGCCGTGCCGCTCGAGGAGCTGCGGCGGCTGCTGCGCGAGGAGGCCAAGCGCCAGGGGAAGCTCTACGGGCTTTCGTTCCGCGACATCTCGGGCGGCTTCACCAACACGGCGCGCGGCGGGCCGCAGGCGTTCAAGGTGCTGCCGATCCTCGTCTACCGCGTGTGGGTCGACGGGCGCCCCGACGAGCTCGTGCGCGGCGTCGATCTGGTCGGCACGCCGCTGTCGGCGCTGTCGAAGATCATCGCCGCCTCGAACGACTACCAGACGTTCAACGGCTACTGCGGCGCCGAGTCGGGCTTCGTGCCGGTCTCGGCGACCAGCCCCAGCCTGCTGGTGCAGCAGATCGAGACCGAGCGGCGCGACAAGGGGAGCGACAAGCCGCCGGTCTTGCCGGCCCCCTCGCTGCAGCCCATGCCGCCCAAGCCCGCTGCGGCCAAGGGGGCACCGTGATCCGCGCCGTGGTCCGACGGGCGCTTCTCGCCGCGGCAGCCGCGACGTTGCTGGGCGCCGTCGCCGCGCCTGCCAAAGTGTCCGCGGGCGATGCGCCAGTCAAGTCGCCGGCCGGCGATCCGATCGCGCGCGTCCGCAGCAACGACGGCGCGGTCCAGCGCGCGATGCAGGACGAGCTCGGGCGCTCGATGGCCGATCTGCGCCTCGGCGACGAGCCGCGCCCGTACTACCTCGGCTACACGATCTACGATCTCGATCAGGCGACGGTGAACGCGACGCTGGGGGCGATCACCGCCTCGCACGCCTACCGCGGCCGGATCCTGCGCACCGACCTGCGCGTCGGCGATCCGAGCTTCGACAACACCAACTTCGAGGCGGGCGCGCGCGTCGAGACGGTGCCGATCGAGGACGACTACGCGGCGCTGCGGCGCGAGCTGTGGCTGCGGACCGACGAGGCCTACAAGGCGGCGCTGGAGACGCTGGCGCGCAAGCGGGCCGCGGCCGAGGGGCAGGCGGCGGCCTCCGAGGACGAAGCCGCGGTGGGCGACTTCTCGAAGGAGGCGCCGGCGCACCTCGAGGTCCCGTTCCCGACCGGCGCCGCCGATCCCGAGGCGCTGCGCGAGACCGCGCGCAAGCTGTCGTCGGTCCTCGCCGACTTCCCCGAGATCTCCTCCTCGCGCGTCTCGGCCACCTACGCCATCGTCCGCCGCCGCATGTCCTCCAGCGAAGGGACGTTCGTCGACGACAGCCAGCGCACGGTGCGCATCGACGTCGTCGCCGAGACGCAGGCGCCCGACGGGATGAAGCTGCACAGCTTCGTCCCGTTCACCGCGCTCACGCCGGCCGGCCTGCCGCCGCTGGCCGAGATGGAGAAGTCGGTCCGCGCGATGGCCAAGGAGCTGTCGGCGATGCGCACGGCGCCGGTCGCCGCGTCGGGCGCGGGCGCCGTGCTGTTCGAGGGGCTGGCCGCCCCGCAGCTCGTCAAGCTGCTGCTCGGCGACCAGGTCGCCGGCACGCCGCCGCCCAAGACCGCGCAGGCCGGCAGCGACGAGGGGAACGATCAGGGGGCGCTCGCCACCAAGCTGGGACAGAAGGTCGCCTCGGCGATCGTCGGCGCCGTCGACGACCCGACGCTCGCCGCCGGGCCGGGCAAGGCGCCGCTCTTCGGCGGCTACAAGATCGACGACGAGGGGGTGCCGGCCCAGCGCGTGCCGCTCATCGAGCACGGCGTGCTGAAGGCGCTGCTCATGTCGCGCACGCCGCGCAAGGAGATCGTCGCACTCGAACGGCCACGCGCGCGCCCCCAAGTTCGCCGCCCCGCGCGCCCGCGTCGGCACGCTGGTGGTGAGCGGCGCGCATCCGCTGTCGCGCGCGGCGCTGCTCGACGAGCTGGGCAAGATCGCCAAGAGCGGCGGCGTCACCACCTACGTCGTCCGGCTGCTCGACGACGACACCGCTCGCCGGCAGCGACGCGGACGATCTCGCCGTCGCTGCTCTCGTTCGGGATGGGCTCGCACGGCCCGCCGCCGGTCCGCCCGCTGGTCGTCTACCGGCGTCGACCACGGCAAGGAGACGCTGGTGCGCGGCCTCTTGCTCGAGAACCTGCTAGCCGCGCTCGCTCAAGGACATCACGGCCGTCGGCGCCGACGGCGCGGTCTACAACTTCATGGACGGGGGCGCCGGCTTCTCGGGCGTCCCGACGACGATCGTCTCGCCCCCGCTGCTGGTCTCCGACGTCGACGTGCGGCGGCAAACCGGGCGCAACCGCAAGCCGCCCCTCTACCCGTCGCCCCTGGCGCGGCATTGAGGTAAGGTAGCCCCGATGTCGCGGGAGCACTTCACGGTCGGCGACGTCGACGCGCTCGTTCCGACGCTGGAGCGGATCTTCGTCGACGTGCTCCAGCTGCGCGCCGGCCTGCGCGGCGCTGGAGATCCAGCTCGAACGGGCCAACGTCCGCATGAGCCGCGAGGAGATCCTGGAGAGCGACGACGGCTCCCCCGAGGTGCGGCGCGCCAAGGCGCTCTTCCGCGGCTACTACGAGGCGCTCTCCGACGAGCTCGGGCGGATCCGCGATCTCGGCGGCGAGGTGAAGGACGTCGAGATCGGCCTGGTCGACTTCCCGGCGCGCGCGACTGGGCGAGGAGATCCTGCTCTGCTGGCGCTTCGGCGAGAAGAAGGTCGGCTTCTGGCACCCGGTCGACGGCGGCTTCGCCTCGCGGCGGCCGGTCGACGCCGACGTCACGAGCGCGCCAGCCTCCCGCGGACTGAGCGGTCCGTCGGGTCGCGTCGGGTCGCAGTCCGGATCGGAAGCCGAGCTGCGCGCCGCGGTCGACGCGCTCCTGCGCGCCGCCGGCCGCGATCCGACCGGCGATCCCGATCTGCAAGGAGACCGGCCGCCGCGTCGCGCAGCTCTGGCAGGCGGAGTTCCTGGCCGGCTACGAGATGGATCCGGCGGCGATCCTCGGCGATCCGGTGACCGGCGAGGCCGATCCCGACGTGGTCGTCGTCGGCGGGCTGCGCTTCCACGCCATGTGCCCGCACCACCTCTTGCCGTACCGCGGGCGTCGCGCACGTCGCCTACCTGCCGCACGGCAAGCTGGTCGGCTTCGGGCGGCTCGCCGAGCTGGTCGACTGCTTCACCAAGCGGCTCACGCTGCAGGAGCGGGCGACGCACCAGATCGCCGACGCGCTCTGCCGCGCACCTCGGCGCGCGCGGCGCCGGCTGCGTGATCGAGGCCGAGCAGCTCTGCCTGGCGCTCCCCGGCGAGAAGCACGATCAGTCGGGCGTCGTCACCAGCGCCTTCGTCGGCGAGATGCGCGAGCGCCCCGATCTCGAAGGCGCGCCTGCTCGAGGCGGCCAACCTCGGGGGGCGCGCGCGATGAGCGGCGAGGCGCGGCCGACCGCACGAGCCCCGGCGCGCTCGCGGGCAAGGTCGCCGTCGTGACCGGCGCCTCGCGCGGGATCGGCCGCGCCATCGCCCGCGCTGCTCGCCGACGCGGGCGCGAACGTCGCCGGCTGCGCGCGCCACGCCGCCGCCGGGCGTCGCCGCCTGCGACGTCGGCCGCCCCGCCGACGTCGCGCGCTTCGCCGCCGACGTGCTGCGAGCGGTTCGGCCCGCCCGACATCCTCGTCAACAACGCCGGCATCGTCGCGCGCGCCCGGCTCGACGAGACGTCGCTCGAGAGCTGGGACGCCGTCGTCGACTCGAACCTCAAGGGCACCTTCCTCGTGACGCGCGCCTTTCTGCCGGCGATGCGCGCCCGCCGCGGCGGCCGCATCGTCAACATCGCGTCGATCTCCGGGCGGCAGGGGACGGCCGGGCTCACCGCCTACTGCGCCGCCAAGCACGGCGTCGTCGGGCTGACGCGCGCGCTGGCCGCAGGAGCTGCGCGCCGACGGCATCGCCGTCAACGCCGTCTGCCCCGGCTCGGTCGACACCGACATGCTGCGCGTCGGGATGCCGGGCGCGCGGCCCGACATGTCGCCCGAGGACGTCGCCAGCGTGGTCCTCTACCTCTGCGCCTATGCGCCGCCGGCGCTCACCGGCTCCTGCGTGGACGTCTTTGGCTGATACCTCCGATCCCACGCTCGCCGCCCGACCGCGAGCCACCTCCGACGACGGCGCTGGCCGCGGCGCTGCGCCGGCTGCCGCTGTTCCCGCTGCCGAACGTGGTGCTGTTCCCGCACGCGCTCCTGCCGCTGCACGTCTTCGAGGAGCGCTACCGCGCGATGGTGCGCGACGTCCTGACCGGCTCGCGCTGCCTGGCGGTGGGCCTCCTCGTCCCCGAGGCGCGCCAGGACGACGAGCTGCCGGCGGTCCAGCCGATCGCGGGCGTGGGCGAGGTGGTGATGGCGCACGAGCTCCCCGACGGGCGCTTCAACCTGGTCGTGCGCGGCCGCGCGCGCGTGCGCATCGATCGCGAGCTCGCCCTCGGGGCGCCCGTACCGGCTGGTGACGGCCACCGAGCTGCCCGACCTCCCGATCGCCGACGACAGCCGAGATCGTCGACGCCGACCAGACGCTGCGCGCGCTCATCGGCCGGCTCGCCGACGCCATCCCCGAAGGGGGCGAGCTCCTGCGCCAGGTGATCGCCGCGCAGGAGACGCCCGCCGAGCTGGTCGACGGCGTGGCCTCGGCGCTCATCGTCGATCCGGCGCTGCGCCAGCGGCTGCTCGAGACCCGCGACGTCGGACAGCGCCTCGAGCGGGTCGCCGCCGAGGTGGTGGCGATGACCGCCCGCATCGGCACTCCCGGAACCGCGAACTAGTTTTACGGGGGACGGCTTTCGTTTTACGGGGGCGGCTCGCTGCCGCTCGCGTCCCCCAGGCCCACTCGCTGCGCGCGGCGGAGCCGCGCTGCGCTCGCCTGCACGTTCGCGGGGCCCCCTCGCGGAGCCGCGGTGCGCTCGCCTGCTTCGCTGTGGCGAGACGGTTGTGAGATGCGAGCAACACCCGGACCGCCCGTTGGCGGTGTCGAGGATCACTCTTCCGGATCGTCGGTGACGCGGCTATAACTTCGCACCATGTCACGTTCACTGTCGTCTCGGTTCCGTATCTTGCTGGCGTTCGCCGTGCTCGGCGTCGCCTCGTTCGGCGTCCCGTTCCTTTCCACATTGCCCACCGCGGCGCAGGCCAAGAAGGGGAAGAAGGCGCCCGCCTCGACGGTGGATTGCAAGACCGACAAGGACTGCGTCCTGGTCCCCGACGACTGCTGCCCGTGCAGCGAGGGGGGCAAGCAGCGCGCGATCCCCAAGAAGGAAAAGGACAGCTACGAGAAGGACCGCAAGAAGCGCTGCGCCGACACGGCCTGCACCGAGTCGGTCTCGACCGATCCGAGCTGCTCGCAGACGCCGTTCTGCGGCGCCGGGATCTGCGAGCTGGGCGGCGGCGACGCACCCGCCGCCGACGCCCCGTCTGTTCTCTGACCCGCGCTCACCCCGTCGTGGACGCTCGTATCAGTTGGCCCCCACCGGGGTGAAGGCGCTGACGCACATCCCGGACGGGTTGGCTCCGCCGCCGGCCGTGGAGGTCCCCGAGCAGGTGCTGTTCGTCGGCAGGACGCAGGCAATGGCGGGGCAGACCCGCGGCATCGCGGCGCACCCCGCGGCCGACCACTCGGTTTCGATCGGGGTCAGCATGGTGACGTCGTTGACGTAGGTCATGCAGCCCGGGCAGGCGATCGAGCTCTCGACCGTCTGCTGACACTGGTTGGTGGTGCCCGGCGTGCATTTCTTCGCGGCGGTGAGCGCGTTCGAATAGTCGGTGGCGATCGCGTCGCAGCTCGCCGCGCCCCCCTGACCTCCCTGTCCCTTGCCGCCGCCCGTCCCGGTGGTCCCGCCCGTGGCGCCGTCACCGCCGCTCCCTTTTCGCCCGCCGGTGCCGCTGCCGCCTGAGCCCGTCACGCTGCCGCCCGTGCCGGTCTGGCCCCCGACCGTTCCGCCGCCCGTGCCCGTCTGCCCGCCGGCGGCGCCTCCGCCCGTGCCGGTTACGCTGCCGCCGGAGCCTGTCGCCCCCGCGGTGGCGCCGCCCGTGCCGGGCGCGCCCGCGGTGGCGCCGCCCGTGCCGGTCGAGCCACCGCCCGCGCCGCCGGTGCCGACGCAGCGCGGACAGCCGCCGGCGCCCCCGCTGCCGCCGGCGTCCACGTTGAGGTTGCTGTTGTCGACGGCGCAGGAGAGCGCCAGCAAAATGCCCGAGAGCCAGACGAGGTGTCGCATGTGCCTCCTAAGCAGCAAGCGTCATGCCCATTGTCGCATCTGATTTGTGGCCCCGGAGCGGCCGGGGCCATCAAACTGGCGACGGAGCGGTGCGATATCCCCCTCGAATTTCCGAGGGTTCGTCGGATCATCTTGGCGTGAGGAGCGCCGCCTTCACGCCCGCCACGTCGGCGAAGGCGAGCGCCAGCGCGAGGCCCTGTTCGAGCAGCGGCTCGGCCGACACGAAGTTGCGGCCGACCGATCCGGTCGCCTCGAGGCGCGGGTAGAGCGAGAGCGCGGCGACTGCCGCGGTGCCGCCGGCGGCCGGGCCGACGGTCCACCCGAGGCGCGCACCGTGCGTCGCGCCGGCGGTGGCGACCCAGCGTGGCCCGTCGCCCGCCAGCGCCGTCCAGGTCGCGTCGCAGTCGACGAGCGGCAGATCGTCCTCCACGACGGCACCGGGACCGGCCGGGCCGGGCGTGACCCGCAGGACCTTCGCCCAGCCGGGAAACGCGCGCCAGACGGCGGGATCGCGAAGGCGCGCGTCGACCGCCGGGGCGGGCGCACCGACGGTGATGGCCGTGGCGACGCCGGCCAGGCGCTCGCTCGGCGCGCGCGCCACCAGCGCGACGACGCCGCGGGCGCGCAGCGGCGCCAGCGCCTCGGTGAGCAGCGGTCGGGGATCGGGCGACCAGTCGGGCGGCGGGGCGGGCGGCGCGCCCGGGCGCAGCGCAAAGCGAGCGCCGGGGTGCTCGGCGCGCAACGCGACCGCGCGCAGCGCCACGTAGGCGGCCGCGGCCAGCACGGCCGGCTCGCCGACGGGGCTGCGCTTGATGATGCGGCGGAGGAGCCAGCTCGAACGCTTCACGTCGAGCAGGGCGTCGAGGAACAGCGTGGTGCCGCCGGCGGGATTCGCGGCGACCGTGAAGATCAACCGCCCGGGCGCGAAGTCTCCGTCGAGGAGCTGGAAGGTCACGCCGTCGGGGCGGTTCAGGAGCGCGATTCGTCCCGACAGGTTGAAGAGCGGCACCTCCAGCTCCCAGTCGACGACGGGGGGACCGCCGTTCGGCCGTTCGAGATCGCCGCGGATGAGCGCCGGGATGAGCGCGCGGTAGTGCGCCGGGTCGAGCAGCACGTCCTTGATCACCGGCGGCGATGCGGCGACGCGCGTGGCGGCGCGGACCCGGGGCGCGTCGGGTACGCTCGGTTGATCGACCAGGACGACATCGGTGGCCCGGTCGGCGGGGAGAGCCGCGACGAGCGCGGCGGCAACGTGCGCGTCGTCGTCGGCGGCCCGCGCCGGGTGGGCGATCGCCAGAGCGCCGAGCACGGTCGCGACCCGGGCGCCGCGTGCCGACGGGCGCATCACGGGCTCAGGACTTTTTCTTGATGAGCGTGCCGGGGGGCATGCTCTTCGTCTTTTCCCGGACCTTGGGCGTGCGCCCGGCGGCGAGCTCGCTGATGTAGCTCTCGATCTGCTGCCGCGTGTACGCCGGCAGCGGGTCGAAGCGGACGCCGACGTCGCCGCCCACGCCCGTGCCGAGGTAGGCGACGGTGCCGGGCAGGTGCAGCCGCTCCCCGTCGGGGAGGGTCATGATGATGTCGACCGGCGCGCCCATGGAGACCCGGGCGCCGAGCGACAAGCGCATCCCCCCGAGCGACATGTTCACGGTGTAAACCGCCTGCAGCGCCGTCCAGGTCGGGATGCGGACCTCCACCAACGAGCGCGTGGTGAAGCGCTGGGAGCTCCGTCGTTCCGATCCCGGTTGTGAAGGTTCTTCTTCCATGGCGGCCCTGGGCGTGAATGATTATCTCACACCAACGACTGTCCCAAAGGAGCCAGGATGAAAACGATGAAAAGGATCCGGTTTGTTTCGGTTGCGTTGATCTTGCTGGGTGGATCCGCGGCCTTCGCCGCCAAATCGGTGAAGGTCACCATGAACGCCGTCACGGCGGAGGGCGTCGGAAAATCGATCGGGACCATCACCATCAAGGCGGGCAAGGACGGCGTCACCCTCGAGCCGAAGCTGACGGGCCTCGCACCCGGGGAGCACGGGTTCCACTTGCACGAGAAGGCGAGCTGCGCGCCGGCCGACAAGGACGGCAAGATGGCGGCGGCGCAGTCGGCCGGCGGTCACTTCGATCCGGACGCCACCAAGGCGCACAAGGGGCCGGGCGGCGGCGGGCACAAGGGTGACCTGCCCAAGCTGGTGGTCTCCGACAAGGGCGAGGCCAAGGACAAGCTGGAGGTCAAGGGGCTCACCCTGGCCGACTTTCAGGGAAAGTCGCTGATGATTCACGAGGGGGGCGACAACTACAGCGACACGCCAAAGCCGCTCGGCGGTGGCGGCGCGCGCATCGCCTGCGGGGTGATCAAGTAAGCTCGGGGTCGTGAAGCGGCTGATCGCGTTCGTCAAGCTCGGTCGGCCGCAGTTCCTGGTTGGTGGGTTCGTCCTCTACGGGCTGGGCTCGGCGCTGGCGGTCGCGGGCGGGGCGCCGCTCGATCGCTGGCGCTACCTCCTGGGGCAGCTGGTCGTCACGGCGACCCAGCTCATGACCCACTACGCGAACGACTACTTCGATCTCGCGGCCGATCGGGCCAACCGGACGCCGACGCGCTGGTCGGGCGGCAGCCGGATCCTGCCGGACGGCGCGCTGCCGCCGGCCGTGGCGCTCGGCGCGGCGCGCGTGCTGTTGCTGCTGGCGGCGGGCGCGGCGGCGGTGCTGGCGCGGCGGGCGGGCCCGACGCCGCTCGTGCTGGCGGCGGCGATGATCGGGCTCGCCTGGGGCTACAGCGCGCCGCCGCTGCGTCTCTGCGCGCGGGGGCTCGGCGAGCTGACGACGGCGCTGGTGGTGACGGGCCTGGTGCCGGTGTTCGGGTACGACCTGCAGGCGGGGGAGATCGCGCCGTGCATTTTCTTCGCGGCGGCGCTCCCCGCGGCGCTGCAGTTCGCGATGTTGCTGGCCATCGAGTTCCCCGACGCCACGGGCGACGCGGCGACCGGCAAGCGCACGCTGGTGGTCCGGATGGGCGCGCTGCCGGCGGCGCGGCTCTACGCAGTGGTCACGCTGGTCGCGTTCGGCGCGCTGCCGCTGTGGGCGCTGGCGGGGCTGCCGGCGCGTGTCGCCGCGGCCCCGATTCTCCTCGCGCCCGTCGCGATCTGGCAGGCGTCGCGGGTCGCGCGCGGGGCCTACGGCGAGCGGGAGCGCTGGGGCAGCGTCGCGTTCTGGGCGGTGGCGCTGTTGATCGCCAGCGCGGGCGTCGAGCTCGCTCGCGGTCGCCACGCTGGCGCCTGCGGGCGGCTGAATCTCGGCGGGCGGCCGAATTCCCGCGCTGCCGGCGACGGCGACCAGCCGGCGCATGAGCGGCGGCGCCGCGCGCATGAGGCGCAGCGTGGCGCGTGCCAGCACCGGCCGGCGGGCGATCTGGACCAGGCCGCGGGTCAGCCAGTCGTGGGCGCGCAGGAGGCGGTGGCGCTCGCGATCGAACCGCGCGAGCGCGGCGTCCCCTTCGGCGAGGTAGCCGGGCACCGCGGCGGCCAGCCGCTCGGCGGTGGCGAGAGCGTGCGCGATCCCGCCGGCGGTCAGCGGATCGCTGGCGCGCGCGGCGTCGCCGAGGAGCACGGCGCCCGGCGCGAAACCAGCGCGCGCCCGGCGGTCGAGCCGCGTTCGCCCCGCCGGCGCGGTGATCGGCGTGGCGCCGTCGAGCAGATCGGCGAGGTGCCGATGGGCGGCGATCCAGGAATCGAGCGCGGCGCGCGCGTCGCCGCCGAGCGCGCCGTCGTCGGCGAGGCCGGCGACCAGCAGCTCACCATCGGGCAGCGGCGCCGCGTAGAGCTCGTGGCCGCGGCCGACGAAGATCTCGAGCTTGTCGGACGGCTCGCGCCCGGCGGCCAGCCGGAAGTGCATGCGGACACCGAGCCGCCGCGATCGGCGCGCGGGCGCGTCGAGCCCCAGCGACCGCCGGACCGGCGACTCGAGCCCGTCGGCGCCGACGACCAGCGCGGCGCGCCGGACCTCGCCCCCCACGTGCAGCCCGACGGCGCGGCCGTTCTCGATCGCCGCGCCGTCGGCGGCGGTCTCCTCGAAGACCCGCACGCCGGGGGTGGCGCGCGCCGCGCCGAGGAGGACGTCGTCGAGCCGCAACCGCCGCTGGGCCAGCGCGAACGGGCCCGCGGAGCCGGCCGACGTCAGGGGCGCCGAGGCGGTCAGGCCGAAGCCGTGGTAGCGCACCGCCCGGAGCGCGCGGCCGCCGACCGCGGCGCGGAGGCCGAGCCGCTCGAGAACGGCGACGCCGCCCGGCATGATCCCCTCGCCGCAGGGTTTCTCCCGCGGGAAGCGCCGCGCCTCGAAGAGGTCGACGCGCAGGCCGGCCCGCCCGAGCAGGATCGCCAGCGTCGCGCCGGCGGGCCCGCCCCCGGCGACGACCACGTCTACGGACGCATCGGCCATGGCAGGAACCGCGGTTTGTCGGCGAAGGCGCGCCGGTAGCTCTCGTCCGACATGAGGACCGATTCTTCCAGGGCCACCCGACGACGGAGGATCAGCAGGTGCAGCAGGCTGCCGAATGCCGCGGTCAGGTAGGCGCCGTGCACCAGCGGCAGCGCCAGAAGCTCGCAGAAGACGGCCACGTAGTTGGGGTGGCGCACGAACCGGTACGGGCCGCCGGTCACCACGCCGAGCGGCATCGAGCGGACGACGCGCACGTTCCAGTGGACGCCCAGCGTCCGGATCACCCAGAGGCGCAGAGCGTTGGCCAGCACGACCACCGCCAGCGCCGGGACGCCGACGGCCGCGACGAACGGGCGGTGGAGCGCGACCACCTCGATCGCCGCGCCCGCCGATGACGGCGGCGTGCAGCGCGACCATCGCGCCGAAAACCGGCTCGGGGAGCGGCGCGGCTCCCTTGTCGGCGTCCGCCAGCGCCCGCTGGTGGCGGCGCGAGACGATCATTTCGAAGAGACGGCAGGCCCCGACGATCGCCGCACAGAGCGAGGAAGAAGGCCGTCGTCATCGCGCGGTCAGGTCCATTCGAGCAGCATCATCTCGGTCGAGAGGCCCGGCCCGAACGCCGCCAGGAGGCCGTGCGCCCCCGGCGGGGGCTGTCGCTTGGTCAGCCATTCGTGCAGCACGAACAGCACGGAGGCGCTCGACTGGTTGCCGAAGTCGCGCAGGATCTCCCACGACGGCTCGGTGTCCTCGCGCCGCAGCCCCAATTCCTCTTCAATGAACGCGAGGATCTTCCGGCCGCCGGGGTGAAGCACGAAGCAGGTGAGCTGCTCGCGTCCGAGGTCGCGGCGCGCCGCCAGCGTCCGCGCCAGGCGCCCGATCTCGCTCTTGATGAGCCCCGGGACGTCCTTGGAGAGCACCGAGTGGAAGCCGTCGTCCTGCGAGATCGAACCCGAGCGCGTAGGTCGAGTTCGGAAAAAGGTGCGCCAGCGTCTCCAGGACCCGCACGCCGCCGCGCGTCGGGCCGCGCCTCGGCCGCCAGCGCCGCCCTCGAGCACGGCCGCCGCCGCTCCGTCGCCGAAGATGGCCGTCGAGACCAGCTGCGCGGGCGACACGTCGGCGCGCTGGATGCTGAGGCTCGGCAGCTCGACGGCGACCACCAGCACGCGCGCCTCGGGGAACCCGACCAGGAAGTCGTGCGCGCGCGCCAGCGCCGCCGCGCCGCCCGAGCAGCCGAGCGCCGTGATCGGCAGCCGGCGCACGTCGGAGCGAAAGCCGAGCGCGTTGCAGAGGTGCGCGTCGAGCGAGGGGATCATGATCCCGGTGCACGACGTGGTGACGACGAGATCGATGTCGCGCGGCTCGACGCCGGCGGCGGCGAGCGCGTCGCGCGCCACCCGCGTTCCGAGCGCGATGGCGTTTTCGCGATAGAGCCGCTGCACCTCGCCGATCCCGCGCGGGTTCCCCAGCGTGGAGAGCGGCTCGACGCTGTACCGGCGCTCGACGGCCGCGTGGTCGAACAGCTCCATCGCCGCCTCGAGCTTCCGCGGCGGCAGGGTCAGGAGCGCGCGCAGCCGGTCCTTCACCTCGTCCTGGGACGCGGAGTGGGCAGGGACGGCAGTGGCCGTCCTCACGATGATCGGCGCCCCCTTCATGGTTGACCCAACGTAAGCGTTGCCGACCATGGCACAAGCGCCGTTTTTTGACACGGACGGTGGATCGCCCACCCGTCGGGCGGGCGGTTGCTCGCTCCCCCTTGCTCGCCCGCGCGTGGCAGGTAGAGTCTGGCGATGTCGCAGCAAGACGAGCTCGTCGAGCGGGGCCGCCGGCTCCTCCTCAACAACAACCGCCAGGCGCCTGTGGTCATGGCGCGCGGCGAAGGATGCGCGTTGTTCGACGTCGAGGGGCGCCGCTACCTCGACATGACGGCCGGCGTCGCGGTGTCGATGCTGGGGCATGGTCACGCGGGCCTCGCCGAGGCGATCGCCACCCAGGCCCGCCGCCTGATTCACGTCTCCAACCTCTATTACATCGAGGCGCAGCTGGAGTTCGTCGAGGCACTCTCGCGGCGCGCCTTCCGGGGGCGGGCGTTCCTCTGCAACTCGGGGACCGAGGCCAACGAGGCGGCGCTGAAGCTGGCTCGCCGCTATCAGGTGACGACGCGCAAGCAGCCCGAGCGCGTCGAGCTGGTCGCGTTCGAGCAGAGCTTCCACGGCCGGACATTCGGGGCGCTCAGCGTGACCGGGCAGCCCAAGTACCGCGACGGGTTCGGCCCGCTGGTCGGGCCGGTGCGCTTCCTGCCGTTCGGCGACGTCGCCGCCGCGCGCGCCGGGATCACCGATCGGACCTGCGCCGTCATCGTCGAGCCGATCCAGGCAGAGGGGGGGATCAACCTTCCGCCGCCCGGCTATCTGCAGGAGCTGCGGCGGATCTGCACCGACACGGGGACGGTCCTCATCTTCGACGAGATCCAGACCGGCAGCGGCCGCACGGGGACCTTCTACGCGTTCGAGGGGGAGGGGGTCGTCCCCGACGTCGTGACGCTGGCCAAGGGGCTGGCGGGCGGCATTCCGATCGGCGCCATGCTGGCGAACGAGGAGGTGGGGCGCGGCTTCGAGCCGGGGAGCCACGCCTCGACGTTCGGCGGCAACCCGTTCGCCACGGCGGCGGCGCTCTACGTGCAGAAGGCGATCGACGAGCTGGGCCTGCTCGATCACTGCCGCGAGGTCGGCGCGCATCTGGGATCGTCGTTGTTGCGGCTGGCCGAGCGGCGTCGCCCCAGGACGCGCGGCGCGCGCGGCCGGGGCCTTCTGCAGGGGCTGCTGATCGACGGCGATCCGGGGGACATTGTCGCGCGCGCGCGGGCGCACGGGCTGCTCCTGTCGGTGGCCGGCGCGAACGTCGTGCGGCTGGTGCCGCCGCTCATCGTGAGCACGGCGGAGATCGACGAAGCGGTCGAAATCCTCGACGCCGTCCTGGAGGAGTCGCGATGAGCGGAGCCGACCGGCCCCGGCGCTTCCTCGCGTTCGACGATCTCGCCCCGGGCGGTATCGAGGCGCTCATCAAGCGCGCCGAGGAGCTGCGCGCGCTGCGGGCGACCCGCGCGCCGCACGCGACGCGGCCCGGGCGGGTGCTGGGCATGGTGTTCGAGAAGGCCTCGACCCGCACGCGCGCCAGCTTCGAGATCGCCATGTACGACCTCGGCGGCCACGCGCTCTACCTCGGCCTCGCCGGGTCGCAGCTGGAACGGGGTGAGCCGCTCCGCGACACCGCGCGCGTCCTCTCCGGCTACTGCCACGGGATCATGGTCCGAACCTTCGGCCACGACCGCGCCGAGGAGATGTCGCGCTTCGCCACCGTTCCGGTCATCAACGGCCTCACCGATCTGATGCACCCCTGCCAGGTGCTGGCCGACCTGCAGACCGTCGTGCAGCGGTTTGGCGGCAGCAGCGATCCCGGTCGGACGCTGCGCTCGGTCAGCTACGCCTGGATCGGCGACGGCAACAACATGGCCAACTCCTGGATCGAGGCGGCCGGCCTCCTCGGCCTCGACCTGGCGCTGGCCTGTCCGGCCGGGCACGACCCCGACCCGGGCATTCTGGCCAAGGCGCGGGCGGGCCAGCGGGGCCGCATCACCGTCCTCCGCGATCCCGCCGAGGCCGTTGCCGGCCGGCAGGTCGTCTCGACCGACGTCTTCGCGTCGATGGGACAGGAGGCCGAGGCCGAGGCGCGGCGGGCGACCTTCGCCGGCTACGCCATCGACGCCGCCCTCATGCGCAGCGCCCACCCGAACGCCATCGTCCTGCACTGCCTCCCCGCTCACCGCGGCGAGGAGATCAGCGACGAGGTGATCGAGGGGCCCGCCAGCGCCGTCTGGCAGCAGGCCGAGAATCGCCTGCACGCCCAGAAGGCGCTGCTCGAGCTCCTGATCCCGTAGGCGCGAGACCAGGAGCCGGGCGGCGCTCGTGCGGCGCCCTTGGTCACTCCTTCTGGTAAGAGCCGGCGGTCTCGCTGTAGGTGCAGCTGGTGTTGAGCCCGGTGGAGTTGTCGGTCTGGAGGAGCGTTCCCGAGAAGTTCTCGGTCGCCGTGTGGCCGTCGCTGCCGATGACGAACGTGTACGCGGTCAGCGAGATCGAGGTCGAGAGCGAGTCCCCGTAGTAGGCGTCGGTGCTGTTCGAGACGCAGGTCTGCGTGCCGACGCCCGACGCCGTGTCCCCGTCGACGTCCGCGTGAATCACGCACGACGAGTCGGAGACTGTCTGGATCAGGTCCGCGCTGGTCCCCATCGCCCAGGTCACGTTTCCCGTCACGGGGTTCGTCTGGGACGCGCCCGAGCAGGTGACGGTCGTCGTCCCCGCGGTCGGGGACCAGACGCCGACGAAGCGCGAGAGGTCCTTGCCGTCGGAGCCGCCGCCGCAGGCGCCGGCGGTGAGCACCAGTGACACCAGAATCGCCTTGATTGAAGTCCGCATGATCTGTCTCCTGTTGGGTGGTTGCGATACGAAGGCGCTCGTATCGGCCAGGAGACGGATCGGTTGCGCGGAAGCCGCCGGCGGGGTGGCGGCCATCCCTGGTCGGCCGGGTGCTGCGCCAAGGCAAGCGACAGGTCGCAAACGGCCCGACGCGCGCCGCCGCGATTGCCTCAAGGCGGCGCCGCTGGCTGCCGAAAAAGGGAGGGAATGAAACCCCGCGACGGATCTGCCTCCGATCTCGTGGGGGCGTCGCAGGATGCTCGCCGGCCGGGGCGCCCGCGCACCGAGGAGCTGGGGCCAGACGACGCCCCCGGTCCCGCGGAGGAGGTTAGCCTCGAGGGGTTCGAGGGCGAGGATTCGGACGGAAGGCCGCACACGATTGGCGCCGACATGGACACCGCGCAGGTCGATCTGTCACGCGATCGGCGGGTGACGCTCACTTCGCCGATTCCGGCGCAGATCGCCGAGGAGATGCTCTCCGGCGAAACGGACGAGGACCGTCCCACGTTGCCGGGGACGATGTCGCAGGCCGTGCGGGCGGCCCGCGATCCGGCGGCGCCCCAGCGGCGTCCCCAGGAGCAGCACACCCGACGTCTCGGCGACGGCGAGGACGAGGAGCAGCACACCCGGCGGGTCGGTGACTCGGACCGGCAGCGGCTCGGTTCGGGCTCCGGCCAGGTCACGCCCTCGGAGGCGGGGATCGCGGCTGCCCGGCAGCGCGCGGCGGCGCTCATCGACGAGGCGCGCGCCGCGCTGGACGAGGGCGATCTGACGGCGGCGGTCACGGCGGCGGAAGGGGCCCTGCACCAGGCGGACGAGGCGCCCCCGCCCGGCATCGTCGAGGTGATCGAGCCGGCCCGCCCGTTGCTCGCACGGGTGTTCGCGGCGTACGTCGGGCCGCTCGGGGGCGTGCCGGTCCTGGCGCCGCGCGCCGCCGAGATCGCCCGCACCCGCCTGGGGGAGCAGGAGCGCCTGCTCATCGGCCGCATTGATGGCCTCCGCACGCTGGAGGAGCTGTTCGACGGTTCGGGGCTCGGCTCCACCGACGCGCTCCGCATCGCCGCGCGCCTCATCCGCACCGGCGCCGTTCGCGTCATCTGACGTCGCGCGTCCGCGTGCCGTCGACGGTTGCGCGACCGTTACCGCATCGTCACCGACGAAGATGCGCGCAAGTTAAAGCGGGCGCCTCGGGCCGCCGATGAACAGGGAGATGCAGGGCAAAGCGACCGTGGCCCACCAGGACGGCCGCGGGGCCGCCATCAGCGGAGATGCAGCGGCGGCAGAGGTGCTGGTGGTTGACGACGAGCCGGTCACCGCGCGGTCGTACGCCCGCGCCCTGGCCGCCGGCGGATTCAAGGTCAGCGTGGCGCACGACGGCCACGAGGCGGCCGCGCTGGCCAAGGTGCGCCAGTTCGACGTCATCGTCAGCGACATCGCGATGCCCGACATGGACGGCCTGGCCCTGCTGCGGGTCATCCGCGAGACCGATCTCGACGTCCCCATGATCTTCATGACCGGCAGCCCGGCGCTGGAGAGCGCGCTGGCGGCCATCGAGTACGGCGCTTTTCGCTATCTGGTCAAGCCGATCGCGCCCGACGCGATGATCGATGCGGTGGCGCGGGCGGTCCGCGTCCACAAGCTGGCGCGCGTCCGGCGCGAGGCGGTGGCGGTGCACGAGCTGGAGGGAAAGCCGATCGGCGATCGGGCCGGCCTCGAGGCGCGGTTCGCCTCCGCGGTGGACAAGCTGTGGGTCGCCGCGCAGCCCATTGTCTCGTGGTCGGGACGCCGCACCGTCGCCTACGAGACCCTGCTGCGCACCGACGAACCGACGCTGCGGAGCCCTCTCGACTTCTTCGACGCCGCCGAGCGCCTGGGGCGGGCAGGGGAGCTCGGGCGGATCATCCGCCAGCACGTGGCGCGCGCCCTGCACAAGACGCCGCCCCCCGCCAACCTGTTCGTCAACCTGCACCCCGCCGATCTCGAGGACGAGGAGCTCTACGCCGACGACGGCGCGCTGACCCCGTTCGCCAGCCAGGTGGTCCTGGAGATCACCGAGCGCGCGGCGCTCGACCGGATCCACGAGCTGCAGCTGCGCGTCACGCGGCTGCGGGCGCTGGGCTACCGGATCGCCATCGACGATCTGGGCGCCGGCTACGCCGGCCTCACCAGCTTCGCCCAGCTCGAGCCCGAGGTGGTCAAGGTCGACATGTCGCTGGTGCGGGGGATCGACGGCTCGCCGATGAAGCAGAAGCTGGTCCGGTCGATCATCTCGCTCTGCACCGAGCTCGACATCCAGCTGGTCGCCGAGGGGATCGAGACGGCAGGCGAGCGCGACAAGCTGATCTCGCTGGGCGGTGACCTCTGCCAGGGCTACCTGTTCGCGCGCCCCGGGCGCGGCTATCCCGAGCCCGATCCGAGCTCGCTAGCCTCGGTCCAGACGTAGCTTCGCGAGCAGCACGTCGACCTGCGCCTCGGTCGCGGCGAGCGCGCCGTCGTTGTCGATGACCTCGGTGGCGACGCTCAGCTTCTCCTCGGTAGGCAGCTGCGCCTTGATCCGCGCCTCCGCCTGCTGACGGCTGAGCCCGCGCGAGCAGCGCCCGCGCGATCTGCGTCTCCGTCGACGCGAACACCACGATGAGGCCGTCGAACTCGCGCCAGCGGCCGCTCTCGACCAGCAGCGCCGCCTCGTAGAGCGCCAGTGACTCCCCCGCGTCGGCGAGCGCCGCCAGCCGGGCGTCGGCGGCGGCCTGGATGCGCGGGTGGGTGAACCCTTCCAGCCTCTTGCGGGCTGCCGGATCGGCGAACACGATCTCGCCGAGCCGCTGTCGGTCGACGGCGCCCTCGTCGCCGATCACCTCGGGCCAGGCGGCGGCCACGTCGGCGTGGGCCGGGCCGCCCGGCGCCGACCACCTCGCGCGCCAGGGCGTCGGCGTCGACCACCCGAACGCCCCGCGCGGTGAAGAGGCCGGCCACGGTCGACTTCCCGGTCCCGATCCCCCCGGTCAGCCCGACCACCTTGAGATCGCCCCCGCGCGCGCGCGTCACGACGCCCGATGCTACCCTAGGAAAACCGTGGCAGTGGCGATTCCTGATGTGACCGAGGCCGACTTCGTGGCGGAGGCGCGCGATCTCGGCGGTCTTCCCGCCGATGGGGCGCCCGAGATCGCCATCGCCGGGCGCTCGAACGTCGGCAAGTCGACGCTGCTCAACCGGCTGGCGGGGCGGCGGAGTCTGGCTCGCACCTCGAAGACCCCGGGCCGGACGCGGGGCCTGGTGATGTTCGCGCTGCGCCTCGGTCGCGGCGCGCCGGTCGGTGAGCTCCGCCTCATCGACCTGCCTGGCTACGGCTACGCAAAGGTCTCGCGCAGCGAGCGCAACGCCTGGCAGCCGCTCATCGAGGGGTACACGCGCCGGCGGCGGTCGCTGGCGCTGTTCGTCATCCTGGTCGACGCCCGCCGCGGAATCGAGGACGAGGAGCGGCAGCTCTACGAATGGCTGGGGACCGAGAACGTCCCCGCGCAGGTGGTCTTCACCAAGGTCGACAAGCTCTCGGCGACCGACCGCGGTTTGCTCAAGCAGAACAACCGCAAGCTGTTCGGGCGCCGGGCCCCGATACTCGTGTCCAGCGACACGGGCGAGGGGCTGGCCACGCTCTGGGGCGCGATCTTCGAGGCGGTGGCCGCGCGGGACGACAAACAACCTGCCGATGTCGAAGGGGTCTGAGAGTCTGATGGCGGTCAGCAAGGCCCCGCAAGCGTTCCTGATCGAGCGGATGCGGCCGGGCGATCTCGACGCGGTCATGGAGATCGAACGCGTCTCGTTCCGGTCCCCCTGGTCGGCCCAGGTCTTCTCAGAGGAGATGGTCCGCGACTGGGCGCACGTCGACGTGGTGCGCGACGCGGCGCAGGGGTTCCTGGTCGCGTTCGGCAACTACTGGCTGGTGGCCGACGAGATCCACCTGCTGAACCTGGCGACGCACCCGCTGGCGCGCCGGTCGGGCCACGCCTCGCGCCTGCTCGCGCACATCATCGAGTTCGGCCGCCAGCAGGACTGCCGCATCGTGACGCTCGAGGTGCGCCGGTCGAACGCGGCGGCGCTGCGGCTCTACCGCCGGTTCGCCTTCAGGCCGGTCGGCGTCCGCCCGAACTACTACGCCGAGGATCAGGAAGACGCGATCGTGATGCTCTTGGATCTGACCTGATGGCGCCGGCGGCGTTGCTCCCGCTGGTTCTCCAGCTCGTCCTGTCGCTCCGCGCCGGGGCGGCTGGTCCGGCGCGTCCCGCCCATCCGATCACGCACGTCGACACGCGCGAGCCCGCGCTGGCGATCACCTTCGACGCCTGCGCGACGAGAAAAGGTGAGTACGGATTCGACCGCGAGGTGTTCGAGATCCTGAAGCGCGAGCAGGTGCCGGCGACGATCTTCGTCTCCGGGCGCTGGGTCGACACGCACGCCGAGGCGATGGCCGAGCTGACCGGCGATCCGCTGATCGAGTTCGGCGATCACTCCTACGACCACCCGCACATGACCCGGCTGACGGCGGCGCGGGTCGGCGAGGAGATCGACCAGACCGAGGCGACGCTCTCGCGCTACGGCCGCCACGCCGTCGCCTTCCGGCCGCCGTTCGGCGACTGGAACCGTCGCGTGGTCACGCTCGTCCGTCAGAAGAACCTCCCGACCGTCACCTGGGACGTCGTCTCCGGCGATCCGAGCCACAAAACGACGACCGACGGCATGATCCGCGCCGTTCTCGACGGTGCGCGCCCCGGATCGATCATCATCTTCCACATCAACGGCCGCGGCTGGAAGACGCACGAAGCGCTGCCGGCCATCCTGAGCGGGCTGCGCGAGCGGGGGTTCCGGTTCGTCGCGCTCTCCGAGTTGATGCGCGCCGGCGGCCCCTCCGCGGGCCCCTCCGAAGCGGCGCCGGTCGCGGCGCACCAGGCGGCACCGCCCGCCGCGACGGCCGCGGCCCCCTAGGCATGGTCCGCTTCGCTCGCCCTGCTGCCGCGCTGGCTCGCGCCCAGGCCTCCTGGATAGCGGGCATCGAACCCTGGCGGGGGCTGGGGTACCGGGCTGAGGCGCTCGGCCGGTACCTGGCGCGCAAGGCCCGAGCGCGCGCCGTCTGGATCGCGCGCGCGACCCCACGCGGCGCGCCGCTGGCGCTCGCCGTCGTCGACGACGGCGTGCTCCTGGGGAGCTTCGTCGCGCTCCTGGCCGTCCGGCCAGAGGCGAGCGGACAGGGGCTGGGGCGGGGGCTCGTCGGCCACGTGGCGACGCGCACCTTCGCGGAGCGGCGCTGGCTTTACGTCTCCTGCGACGGGAAGAACGGGGCCGCGCTGCGTTTCTACCGCAAGTTGGGCTTTTCCCGCGTCGGCCGCCTCCCCGATCTCGTCCGCCCCGGGCGCGTCGAGATCCTGCTGAGACTGCGGAAACCCGCGCCCGCACCCGGCAAAATTGGGGGCAAGATTACGCCCGCAAAAATCCCGACGGCCGCCCGCCGGGTCGGTTACCATGGGGGGGCTTCATGATCGGCCAGCAATTCGGGAACTACAAGGCCATTTCCCTCCTCGGAGAAGGCGGGATGGGGGCGGTCTACCTGGCGGAGCACCCCGCCATCGGCCGCCGCGTCGCGGTCAAGGTGCTCCACAAGAACTACATCCGCGACGAGAACCTGCTCACCCGATTCCTGAACGAGGCGCGCGCGGCCAACGCCATCCGCCACCCGAACATCATCGAGATCCTCGACTCGGGGACCATCGCCGACGGCACGCCGTTCCTGGTGATGGAGCTGCTCGAGGGGGAGAGCCTGGGGACGCGCATCCGGCGCGTCGGCGCGCTGCCGCTGCAGACGGCGGTCGAGTTCTGTTACCAGACCGCCTCGGCGCTGGGGGCGGCGCACAAGAAGGGGATCGTCCACCGCGATCTCAAACCCGACAACCTCTTCGTGGTGCCCGATCCCCACGATCCCGAGCGCGAGCGGATCAAGGTGCTCGACTTCGGCATCGCCAAGCTGCAGCAGGGGAGCGCCAGCGACTCGGTCAAGACCCGCACCGGAACGCTGATGGGGACGCCGATCTACATGTCTCCCGAGCAGTGCCGCGGCACGAAGACCGTCGACCACCGCAGCGACATCTACTCGCTGGGGATCATCTTCTTCGAGATGCTGTGCGGTCAGCCGCCCTTCGTGTCGGAGGGATTCGGCGAGCTGGTGAACATGCACCTCAACGTCGCCCCGCCGGCGCCGTCGAGCCAGAACGCCAACGTCTCACCGACCCTGGACGCGATTGTTCTCAAGATGCTGGCCAAGAACCCGGACGAACGGTTCGCCGACATGGGCGAGCTGCAGACCGCGCTCAAGGGGTCGGGCGGGTCGATGTTCGTCGTGCGCGGAACCGCGCAGGCCCCGGCGGACGCCTTCAAGAGCCAGCCGCCGGTCTCGGTCTCGACGAGTAGCCCGAAGCTGCGCGACACCACCTTCTCGACCGGTGTCGGCGAGCGCGTCGACGGGGTCCCCGGCGGCAGGAAAGGCAAAGGCAAGGTCGTGGGGGTCTTCCTCGTCGCGGCGGGCCTGGCCGGTGCGGGGGTGTTCATCTTCCGCGACGGCGAGAAGATAGGCGTGCAGCAGGAGATGGCGGCCGTCCCGGCGGCACCCGCGCCGAAGGTCACCCCGCCGCCGCCGCCGCCGCCGCCGGCGCCTGTTGCGCCGCCGGCGAAGCCCGCCGCCCCCAAGACCGTCACCGTCCACGTCGAATCGGATCCGTCCGGCGCCAACGTGGTGGACGAGTCGAACGGCGGGATGCTGGGGGTGACGCCGCTGGTCCTGAAGCGCCCGAAGGGCGGCGCGCTCAAGGTCCGGCTGGAGAAGGACGGGTACACACCCAACGCGCACGCGCTCTCCCTCGACGACGATCAAACGGTCGAGCTGACGCTCGAGCACAGGCAGGTCAAGCCGGCGCACGTCCACAAGTCGCATCCCGCGGCTGCGGCCGGCGACTCCGAGCCGGCCAAGCTCTGATGACCCACCGCTGAGGACGACGATGGCGGACGCGGACAACCGGATCGAGGTCCTGAAGGAGATCAGGGACGAGATCCGGGGGGTTCGGAGCGAGCTCGCCGAGCTGCGCGGCGCCCGCCTGGTGACCTCCGGGGTGCGGACCGCGGTGGTCGATCGCGGCGCGCGCTGGCGGATCGGGGCGCTGGCCAGCGCGGGCGCGCTGGCCGTCGTCGCGCTGGCGCTCGCGCTACGTGGCGGACCTGCGTCGCCCCCCGTCGCGACGTCGCCGTCTGCCACGGCGACGCTCGCGCCCGCTCTCGCGCCGCCCGCGCTCGCCACGTCCGCGCCCAGGGTTGCGCTGCCCGCGCCGGTCGTGCCCGCGCAACCGGTGCAGCCGGTGGTGGCGACGACGACCAAGCCCGCGGCGAAGCCGGCCCCCCGCCTCCTGGCGAGCGCCCCCGCGGCCGCCGCGCCGAAGAGGCGGGTCAAGCCGGAGGCCGCGCCTGAGGAGGCGCCGGCCGCGACCGCGGACGATGGGGACACGATTCCGTTCCCGCCGCCGCACCGCGTGCGGGTGCACAAGATGTCGTACGGCCCGGTCGAGAGCGAGCCGGCGAAGCTCTAGCGCCGCGACGCCGCGCGCCCCGAAGCTCGGCGATCCGTTTCAGTCGTCGCGACGCACGAGCCGCTCGACCGGCTCGCCGGCGCGCATGTGACGCTCGACGATCTCCGGCACGTCGTCGGCGGTGACGCCCACGTACCAGACCGCCTCGGGGTAGACGACGATGGTCGGCCCCTCGAAGCAGGGGCCGAGGCAGCCGCTCGAGGTGACCGCCACGCGCCCCCAGAGCTCCGGGTGGCGCCCGAGCCCCTCCTGCAGCGCGGTGGCGATCTCGCCCGCGCCGCGCGCACCGCACGACGGCTTGCCGCCCGCCGGCCGGGCGTTCTCGCAGACGAAGAAGTGGCGCTCGATTTTGGCCATGTCCCGCAGTGTGCCATCCTTAGCATCGCCGATGTCCCGGCAAGCCGCACGAATCTCGCTGGCCCCCGTGATCCTGGCCGTGGTCTTCCCGGCGATCGTCGGGGCGGCAATCGCGCTCGCCTACTATGGCTATCGCTACGCCGTCGCGGCGTCGGTGCGCAGCAAGGCGTCGCTCATGGAGGGGAACCAGCAGCTGGCCAACCTGCTGGTCGAGCAGGTTCAGGACCGCATCGACAAGTCGGACGGCGAGCTGTTCGACGCGATCGAGTGGAACGACGCCTCGGCCGATCCGCCGGTCCACGTCGATCTCCCGGAGGGGGTCGAATCGGTCGCGCTGCTCGATGAGGGGCTCAAGATCCGCTCGCTCTATCCGACGCCGGACGGGGCGCACCGCCGGCGGGAGATGGACCGCTGGGGGAGCTACGTGCGCGGGCTCGAGTGGAAGTCGCTGCAGCCGTGGACCCCCGACCAGCCGGGCAACTTCCGTCACCTGCACCAGCTCTACGAGGGGAAGTCGGTCCTCATCGCCTACGCGGCCAAGAAGACCGGGGCTGGGCGCAGCTACTACGTGGCCGCCAAGCTCGACCTCGGTCTCATCGCGAAGGACTGGATCCCCGACGAGATGGACGTCGTGACGGGGAAGCGCCGCGTGGTCATCCTCGACGAGGTGGCACGCCCGGTCTACGGCGAGCCGCAGCCACGCACGCCCTTCCAGTACGAGGCGTCTTTCGGCAAGACGCTCTATGCCTGGCGCATCCAAATCACGCCGCGCAACGTGGCCGAGCTGCGGGCGCAGGCGGAGACGGAGCGGATCCTGGGGATGCTGCTGGTGCCGGTCTCGACGGTGATCATCGCGCTGGGGCTGGGCGTCGTCTGGTTGTCGGTGCGCGCCGAGCAACGCGCCTCGCAGATGAAGAGCGACTTCATCGCCAACGTCTCGCACGAGTTGAAGACGCCGCTGTCGCTGATCCGGATGTTCGGCGAGCTCCTGGCGACGGGAAAGCACAAGGGGGAGGCGATGACCCGCGAGTACGGCGGGATCATCACCCGCGAGTCGGAGCGCCTCGCGCACCTCATCGACAACGTGCTCGACTTCGCGCGGCTCGAGCGGGGCAAGGCCAGCTACAGCTTCGCCGAGGGGCGCCTCGAGGAGGTGGTCGAGCGGGCGCTTGACGTCTTCCGCCATCGATTGGAAAAGGAAAAGCTGCGGCTCAAGACGGAGATCGAGCCGCGCCTGCCGCCGGTGCGGATGGACGAGGACGCGATGACGCTGGTGCTGCTCAACCTGGTCGACAACGCGGTGAAGTACGCCGGCGACGGGGGCGAGGTGCAGGTGCAGCTGCGGCGCGCGCCCGGAGCGGTGGCGCTGTCGGTCAGCGATCGCGGCTCGGGGATCGCGCTCGAGGAGCAGCGGCGGATCTTCGAGCGCTTTTACCGGGCCACCGCCGCACGCACGCGCAACGTGCGCGGCAGCGGCATCGGCCTGGCGCTGGTCAAGCACATCGCCGAGGCGCACGGCGGTCGCGTCGAGGTGGAGAGCGCGGTCGGCCGTGGGTCGACCTTCACCGTCTATTTGCCCGTCGCGCCGCTCGTCACCCCGGCGCCCGAGGAGGCCGCCGCCTCGTGAGCCACCCCGTCTCGCCGCTGGCCGCGGTCGGCGCCCGCCGCCGGATCCTGGTCATCGAGGACGAGCCCGATCTGGTGCGCGGGCTTCGCGACGCGCTGGAATTCGAGGGGTTCGAGGTGATCTCCTCGGGGCTCGGGCGTGAAGGCGTTCGGCTTCTACGCGAGCGCGGGCCCGATCTGGTGCTGCTCGACCTGATGCTCCCCGACGCCAACGGCTTCTCCGTCTGCGAGGAGATCCGGTCGACGCACCCGCTGGTCCCGGTGATCATGCTGACCGCGCGCTCGCAGGAGACCGACAAGATCCGCGGCCTCGACGTCGGCGCCGACGACTACGTGACCAAGCCGTTCTCGATCGGCGAGCTGGTGGCGCGCATCAAGGCGATCTTCCGGCGCCTGCACCGCGCGCCGGCCAACGAGCAGATGGTGATCGGCGCAGCGACCGTCGACCCGCTCAAGCACGAGCTCTCCCGCAAGGGGAAGGTGAGCGCGCTGTCGTTCTACGAGGTGGAGCTCTTGCGCCTGCTCTGGGAGCGATCCGGCCAGCCGGTCACGCGCGAGGAGATCCTGGAGAAGATCTGGGGCGTCTCGGGCCACGCCACCACCCGCAGCGTCGACAACTTCGTGGTGAAGCTGCGCAAGAAGATCGAGGAGAACGCCGCCAAGCCGCGGCACATCGTGACCATCTACGGCACCGGCTACAAGCTGGTCCCCTGATGCCCTCCCGACCTCTGCGCCGGCGCGATCTGCTGGCCGGCGGTGCCGGCGTCGTCGGGCTGGCGTCGCTGGGCGCAAGGGCGAAGGGGACGCCGGCGCCGGCGCCGCCCCCCACGCCGCCCGCCCCGGTGGCGGTCGACGTTCACTGTCACACCTTCTGCTCGCTCGACCTGCCGATCGTCGGGTTCGTCGCGCACTTCATCCCGGGGCTCACCGAGCTGTCGCGCTTCGTCAGCCGCTGGCCGGAGATCGCCGTGCGCGCCTTCGTCGGCGCGGTGGCGACACTCCCCAACGCCGCCGCGCCGTCAGGCGACGCCGAGCTGGCGATGCTCGGCGCCGTCCCGCTCCGCCCCGGTCCGCCGGTCGAGCCGGTGGCCCCGCTGCCTCCGGAAGCGCTCGATCTCCTGCTCGTGGAGCTGACGAAACACCTGCCGTTCTCCGTCGGCCCCGACAAGCGCAAGATCGTCGCCCGGTATCTCGAGGCGCTCTACCTGGTGGCGCACGCGCGCGGCGCGATCGCCTCCACGATCGCCCGGATGTTCCCCGCGGTGTCGCTGTTCACGCCGGCGCTGGTCGACTACGACGCCTGGTCGGACGATCGCGCGCCGACGCCGCTCTGGCAGCAGATTCTGCTTCAAGAAAGCATCGCGCGCCTCTCCACGGTCGGCCGGATCGGTCGCGCCGACGCGCGGTTTCACCCCTTCGCGGCCTTCGATCCGCGCCGCCAGATCGAGGGGCCGCGCGCGGCTGCGCCCAAACCAGGCGCCCCGCCGACGCGCCCCTCCGCCGCCAGCTCGGCGCTGGAGCTGGTGCGGTATGCCGTCGAGGCGGGGGGCTTCCTGGGGGTCAAGATCTATCCCCCGGTCGGCTTCGCCCCCTGCGACAACGTTCACCTGCGCGCGGATCTGTCGTTCGCGCCCGGCCTCGACGGCGCGCTCGACGCGCTCTACGCCACCTGCGCGGCGGCCGAGGTCCCGATCCTGACCCATGCCAGCGCCGCCAACGAGTACGCGCTCGGCCTGCACCGGCTGGTCTCGCCCGCGCACTGGCGCCCCGTGCTCGAAAGGTACCCGACGCTGCGCCTCAACTTCGGGCACTTCGGCCACGACTACGGCGTCGCCGATCCGGCAGCCCCCAGGGAGAGCGCCGACGCCTGGATCTATCAGGCCGCGGCGCTGATCGAGCGCTACCCCAACGTCTACGCCGATCTCTCCAACTCGCCGCTCGTCTACGACGCTGCCTACGGGCGGCGCCTGGTCCCGTTGCTCGCCGACGTGATCGCCCGCTACCCCAAGGTGAAGCGCCGCCTCATGTACGGCAGCGACTGGTGGCTCTCTGGCCTCGATCCGGACGCCACGCTCGCGGTCGACAGATTCCGCGCCACGCTGGGCGGCCCGCTCGGCCCCGACGGCCTGGCCGACGTCATGGGGCGCAACGCCCTCCGGTTTCTCGGCTTCCTCGACGACGACGGGCGGCCGCGCAGCGGGATGGCGGCGGCGCGCCTGCGGCGGTTCTACGCCGGCGCGCCGTTGCCCTCCTGGCTGCCGCCAGGCTGAGCGCCTATTTCTTTTTCCCTCGGGACGGCGCGGCCGGAGGCGCCGCGTGCGGGGCCGGACCGGGATGTGGCGCGGGCGCCATCATGTGGCCGCCGGGTGGTCCACCTCCCGGATGCCCCTCGGGACCGTGGCCGCCGGGCGGGCCGTGCTCCTCGCGATGCTCCATCTCGCGGTGCTCGGCCTCGCGATGTTCGCCCTCGCGGTGCTCCATCTCGCGATGCTCCATCTCGCGGTGCTCCTGAACGGCTTCCCGGTGCTCCATCCCGCGGCGTTGCTCGAAACGTGGCGCCTCGCGCCACCCACCGGCCGGCGAGCCCGGGGCGCGCCGCCAGGCTGTGCTGTGACCAGGATCGGCGCGCCAGCCGCGCGGCTCGTATCGAGGACGTGCATACCAGCCAGGGGCGATGTAGCCACCGCCGCCGTAGCGATACTCGCGATAGCCGTCGGGCCGCTGCCAGAAGCCACGGTAGTAGACGGGCTGTCCGTTCTCCCAGATGAAGCGCGGGCCGACGTAGCCCCAACCCGGCCGGCCTTGAACCCAGTAGCCGTTGTTCCAGGTCCAGTCGTACCCGGTCCAATCCCAGTATCCGTTAATCCAGCTGAACCCGTAGCCGGGCGCCGCCGGCTGATACTCCGGGATCGGATCGGGTGGCAGCGTGGCCGGGTACACCGTCGGCCCGGCGATGTAGGCGTTCGGGTCGGGCGGGGCGTCGTACTGCGCTCTGGCAACCCCTGCGAGGCAGAATATCAAGGCGAGGCCCGCGATCGATGAGCAGGCCGCGCGCATCGGGCGGGGCTGAGTGGTCTTCGCGGCTGTCGGTGGTCGTGTTCTCATTGGTTGCCATGGTACGCGATCTGAGGAAACCGCGGGAAAATCGCAGCGCGTCGCCGGGGCACGTGCTTCATCGGTCGTGCGCCTCGACCCGCGTGGGACGCTCGGTCTTTCGCAGGTGGGCGCGCGCCAGCAGCCAGGCCCGCTGCAGGATCCACGAGACCGAACGATCGAGGCGGAGCGCTTCCGCTTCCAGCTCGCGCGTCATCCAGTCGGGGAAGTAGAAGCTTCGCTTTCGTCCGACGGGATTCATGGTGCCCAAGGCTATGCATGAGCCACCAAGCAAGCGCCGAACCAGACACCGCTCCCGGCGCTCGGCGGACACCGCCGGGAATTCGCCAACCGCGTTGGCCGCGCGCGATCGATCGTTGGCGCCGTGATTGCCGTCCCGGCCGCCCGGGGCCCGTCCTGGTGGTTCGTGTTATGAACCCTGCGCATGTCGCGCCCCGTCCGAGTCCGCATCGCGCCGTCGCCCACCGGCGATCCGCACGTCGGCACCGCCTACATCGCGCTCTTCAATTATGCCTTCGCCAAGAAGCACGGCGGCAAGTTCGTGCTGCGGATCGAGGACACCGATCGCGCGCGGTCGACGGCGGCGTCGGAGGCGGCGATCCTGCGGGCGCTCAGCTGGGTGGGGCTCGGCTGGGACGAGGGGCCGGACATCGGCGGGCCGTTCGGCCCCTACCGGCAGTCGGAGCGCGCCGAGATCTATAGAGCCGAGGTCGCCAGGTTGCTGGAGAGCGGCGGCGCCTACCGCTGCTTCTGCACCGCGGAGCGCCTGGAGGCTGTGCGGCACGAGCAGCGGCGCCAGGGGCTGTTCGTCGGCTACGACGGCCTCTGCCGCGGGCGCCCGCGCGAGGAAGGGGCGCAGCGGGCGGCGGCCGGCGACCCTTTCGTCGTGCGGATGGCGATGCCCCGCACCGGCGAGACAGTGTTTGTCGATCGGCTGCGCGGCGAGGTGAAGTTCGACAACGCGCAGATCGACGACCAGATCCTGCTCAAGACCGACGGCTTCCCGACCTACCACCTGGCCAACGTGGTCGACGACCACCTGATGCAGATCACCCACGTGATCCGCGCCGAAGAATGGCTGTCGTCGACGCCCAAGCACGTCGTGCTCTACCAGGCGCTCGGCTGGCAGGCGCCCGAGTGGGTGCACATGCCGCTCCTGCGCAACGCGGACAAGTCGAAGATCTCGAAGCGCAAGAACCCCGTCTCGCTCGACTACTACCAGGACGCGGGGTTCCTGCCGGAGGCGCTGCTCAACTATCTGGGGACGATGGGGTGGTCGATCTCCGGCGATCGCGAGAAGTTCACGCTCGACGAGATGGTCGAGGCGTTCGATTTCGATCGCGTCAGCCTCGGTGGGCCGGTGTTCGACCTGGTCAAGCTGTCGGCGATGAACGCCGGGTACCTGCGCGCGCTCTCCGACGGCGAGATCGTCCGCCGCCTGCGTGCCTGGCGGCTCTCCGACGAAAAGCTCGCCTCGTTGGTGCCGCTGGTGCGCGAGCGGATCCAGCGGTTCGACGAGTTCGTGCCGATGACCGACTTCTTCTTCTCGGGTGATGTCGACTACGCGCCGGTGGCCAAGGAGCTGGCGGTCAAGAACCGCACGCCCAAGGAGGTGACCGACCTTCTGACCGCGTTCGGCGAGGAGCTGGACGCCTCGCGCGACTTCTCGACCGCCGGCCTCGACGCGCTGGCGCGCGCGTTCGGCGAGAAGAGCGGCTGGTCGACCAAGGAATTGTTCATGCTGCTGCGCCTCGCCGCGACCGGGAAGAAGGCGACGCCGCCGCTGTTCGAGACGCTGGCGGCGCTGGGACGCGAGCTCGTCCGCCGCCGGATCCGGCAATGCACGGAATACATCAAAAAGATGCCGGCCCCCAAGGCCTGAGCCGGCCGGGCACCGACGTCTCGTCGGGCGCGCTCCACGCCGGCGATCCGCTGGGCGTGTACGTCCACTTCCCGTTCTGCTCCGTCCGCTGTCCTTACTGCGACTTCGCGGTGGACACGCGCACGGAGATTCCGCACGACGCCTACGCCGAGGCGGTGGTCGCCGAGATCGCCGCGCGCGCCTACTGGTACGAAGCCGCGGGACCGCTCGTTTCGATCTACTTCGGCGGCGGGACGCCGGGGCTCTGGCGGCCGGACGCGCTCGGGCGGGTGATCGAGGCGGCGCGCGGGACCTTCGGCGCGCCACCGGCGGCCGATCTGGAGATCACCGTCGAGGTGAACCCGGGTGAGACCGACGCCGCGCGCCTCGCCGCGCTCCGGGCCCAAGGGGTCAACCGGCTTTCGATCGGGGTCCAGGCCTTCGAGGACCGTCTGCTGGCGGCGCTGGGGCGCAACCACGACGCCGCGGCCGGGCCGGCCGCGGTCGCCGCCGCGCGGGCGGCGGGGTTCGACGACGTTTCGATCGATCTCATCTTCGGCGTTCCCGGCCAGTCACTCGACGACTGGCGACGCGCGGTCGACGTGGCCATCTCGCTCGCGCCGGACCACTTGTCGGCCTACGCGCTCACCATCGAGAGGGGGACCGTGTTCGGCGCGCGCGATCGCGCCGGCCAGCTGCCGCGCCCCGACGACGAGGCGGTCGCGGCGATGTTCGAGCACGCGCGGGCGGCGTTCGGGGCGGCGGGCCTCTTGCCGTACGAGATCTCCAGCTACGCCCGCCCGGGGCGGCGCGCCCGGCACAACCAGCTCTACTGGTCGCTCGCGCCGTATCTGGGTGTGGGGGCGTCGGCGGCGTCGTTTCGGCCGCTCGCCGACGGCGGCGGGTGGCGGTTCTCGAACCCGCGCGCGACCGACGTCTATCTGGCCGCCGCGCGGGCAGGCGCCGGGAGCCCGGCGGCGCGCCACGTTGAGCGCCGCTCCGCGTCCGACCTCGAGAACGAGGCGGTCTGGCTCGGCCTCCGCACCGCCGACGGGATCGATCGCGCGGCTCACCGCGCGCGCCATGGATGTGACCCGCTGGCCGGGCGCGAGGCGGCGGTTTCGTCGGCCGTGGCGGCCGGTTGGCTGGCCGTCGACGCGGCGACCGTCCGATTGACGCCTGCGGGCGAGCTGTTCGCCGACGAGATCGCCGGCAGATTCTGGCGCGATCAGCGCTGGTGATCCTGGTCGCGGTTGGTGCATATTCCCGGAAAATGACATTCGCCGTTCGAGGGATGGTTGGTCTGTGGGGGATGGCGATGTTGTTCGCCGGTCTTTCCGCCTGTGGAAGCAGCTCGACGAAGTGCACGACGAACTGCAAGACGGACGCTGCCGACGACGGCGGCGACGGGAAGCGCGACAGCGGCAAGGGCGATGCGCTCGCCGATCACGGCCAGCAGACGGACGGCGTCGCGACGAAGGACGCGGCGAAAGACGGCCTCCGCGACGCGGGCGAGCCGGTCGACCTGGCGAACCCGTGCGCCGAGTCGCTCACCTCCGCCTGCTCCGCGACGCCCGACGCCGGGAGCTTCTCGGTCCACTGCGCGCTCACCTGGGACGCCACCACGCGCAATGCCTACCTTTGCGCCCGTCCGCAGACCACCGTCCTCACGACGACGTGCGGGGACTTCCGGGAGCTGACCGACACCGCCAACAACGGCAGCGAGGAATACGTTTACATTTACAACGCCGCCGGCGACCTCGTGGCGGTGACGCACGGTCAGACCGAGGAGGGGGGCGTCATCACCCACTGCGTGGGCGGCGGGCCGGGTTTCGTTGATCCGGTCGGCTGCGCGCCGGGGCAGCTCCTTGCCTGCCCGAAGGACGCCGGCACCCACGGCTGACGCTGACGGCCGCCGCAGAAGGCGCGCGAACGCGGTATCATCGCCGCCGAGACGGGCGATGTTGAGAGGTCTCGCTGGTTCGACGGTCGCCGCGCGGCGAAGATCGCTGCGGGCCGGCCTGTCGGCTGTTTGGGTCGCGTTTGCCCTGGGGGAATGGGCGTGCGGCGGAAGCCAGCCCGTCGCGCGCGCGTACGGTTCGACGGAGCTCGTGCCGATCCGTGACTCGACGATCTCATTCAACGGTCAGTACGAGTTCGGGACCCTCCTCTACAACACGGGCGGCGGGGACTCTGGCACCCCCATGCTCTGGTGGTCGCTCGACCTGACGACCGGGGCCGTCCAGGCCGACGGGACCAGCCGCCCTTCGTCGCCGCCGCTGTCGGGAATCCCGACGACGACCATGCCGCCCTTCAGCTGCAACTACAATTTCACCTCGACCCCCGACAGTGTCGAGGGAACGTTCACGCTCCAGATCGTCGATACCAGCAGCGACGTCGAGACCGACATCTCCAACGTCGTGAGCCTGGACAACTGTCCCGGGGCGGACACGATGGTGAGCGTGTTCGTCGTCGACGCCAACGGTGCGCCCGTCGTCGAGACCGGTCCGTTCACCGAGTTGACCCCGGTCGCTCTCCCGGTGGACGTGCGCGCCTTTCTCTCCTGGGAGAGCGACACGGCGGGCAAGACGACCGGCCTGACCGTGCTGGCCACGCAGCCGGCGACGCCCGACCAGATCGGGCTCGATACGATCGATCTCACGACCTTGGCGGTGACGGTCGACGTCCCATCGGCTCCAACGAGCGTCGCCTGGGCCACCGGGTCCGTGCCCGCCGGCTCACTGCAGTCGACCAGCCTGGCCAGGTACCCGGGGCTCGCCTACGCCAGCGCCGGCCGGTACATCTATCCCCGCTTGATGAGCGACGGAGGGACGACCATCTTCGTCGGCCCATTTTCCACCGGCGCAGCCAGCGAGCTGGCGCTGTTCCAGGTCCCCGCCGGTGGGTCGTTGTCGCTGCCGATCGTCGGCGCGCCGGGCAATCTCTACGTGCCGCCCAAGTTCTTGTTCGCCTGGGAGATCGACGACGGATCGGGCGGGGCGGCAAGCCTCGTCGTCTGGGACGACACCGACCTCGAGCTCATTACCTGCCCCTTGAGCAAGCCCGCGTATCTCCCCGGTGTGTGGTCGCGCGACCAAACGAAGGTGCTCTTCGCGGAGCCACAGCAGTCCTACGATGGCGCCAGCACGAGCGGCCCGCTCGAGATGCTGACCTTCGGTATGGGGGGTGGGCCGGCGAGCTGTCTGCCGCTGGCCGCTGATGGCGTCGCAACGGCGGCCTTCTCGCCCGACAGCGCTTTCATTTTCTGGCTGACCCAGCCGCCGACCGGCGATCCGCAGCTCTGGACGGCGGCCAGCGACGGGAGCGGCGCGCGGATGGTCGGCTCGGGCCAGATCGAGGACGCGCACTTCATCGCCGATGGCGGGGCCAGACTGGAGTTGACCCTGGGCGGTGAGCTGGAATGGCTGGATCTGCACGACGCGGCGGGGACACTCCACCACGTGGCGGAACAGCTCCACGGGTCGATCTACGACATCACGGGCGGGCACTGGCTGATCATGGGTTACGAGTGGAGCGCGACCGACGGCACGGGAACGCTGGCCCTCATCAACCGCGACGACGGGCAAGTTCGCCCCATCTCGCCCGCGGTGGCCCAGTACGAGGTGCTGCCCGAGGAGCTGGGGGCGGACGGAGGCTTCGTCAGTCCGTACGGTGACGCCGGCGTCGGCGGCGAGTTCGTCGTCGTCTACGTCGTGCGCGGCCGCAACCCGTCGGCGCAGGACGGCATCTGGCAGGCGACGATCACCCCCGCCGAGCTCCAGTGACCGCGGGAGGTGCGTTTCGTCACCTCGCCTGACTCGCTGACAGGCCGCTGCCTTGGTGGCAGACGTCGCTGTCAGGTTGGCGAAGCGCAATCGGAGCGTCTTGCGTGCTCGAGGACGCGGTATCATCGCCGTCGAGACGGGCGATGCTGGGAGGTCTCGTTGGCTGGACGGATGCTGCGCGGCGGAGGTCGCCGCGCGCGGGCGTGGCGGGAGGCCTCGCGGCGCTCGCGCTCGGGGCTGTGGCCTGCGGCGGAAGCCAGCCCGTCGCGCGCGCGTTTGGTTCGACGGAGATCGAGCCCATTCGCGACCCGACGATCTTCCTCGACGGCGAGAGCAGCGCCGGCGTCGTCCAGTACTCCACGGGCGGGGCCGCCGGAGTTGCCCAGGTCTGGTGGACGCTGGACCTGACGACCGGGGCCGTCCAGTCCTACGGGACCAGCATGCCCCCCTTCATGCCGCCGATCGGATCCTCGCCGCCGCCGACTCTGCCGCCGTCCTCGCTCTATACCTGCGTCCAGAACTACGCGGGCGGCGATCCGCCAGGAACCGTCACGCTCCAGATCGTCGACACCACCACCAATGTGGAGACCGACATTCACAACGTGAAGGACTTCTGGCCCACCTGTCCCGGCGCGGACGGGATGCTGACCGCGTTCGTCCTCGACGCCAGCGGCGGCATCGTGCTCGAGACGGGGCCCTACACCCAGTTGACGCAAGCCGAGCTCACCGTGGCCGTGCTCGCCATCCTGGGCTGGGACCTCGACGCGATGGGCACTCCGACCAGTGTGACGGTGCTGGCCGCGCAGGTGACATCTCCCGACGAGGACGAGATCGATTCGATTGATCTTTCGACGTACCCCGCCACCTTCGACGTGACGGCGGTCGTGCCGGCGGTTCCGACCAGTGTCGCCTGGGCCACCGGCGCGACGCCGGTCGGTTCGCTGCAGTCGACCAGCCTGGCCGGATCGACCGCGGGCATCCAGTTCATCGACGGCCACTACCTCTATCCGCGCTCGATGAGCGACGGCGGGACCACGATCTTCGCCGGCCCTTTCTCCTCGGGCGCGGCCAGCGAGCTGGCGCTGTTCGAGATTCCCCCGGGCACGCTTCTGCCGACGGCGGCGGAGCTCGACCTCGTCGGGGGCGGCACCGCCGTTCCGAAGCGCTATCTCTTCACATGGACGTTCGACGGCGGGTCGGGCGCGGCCAGCAACATCATCGTCTGGGACGACACCGATCTGGCGCTGGCGGTCTGCCCCTCGAGCCACGGCGTCGACCTCGCGAGCGCGTTTTCATCTGATCATGCGAAGGTGCTGTTCTCGGTGGCGCAGGGGTTCCAGGATTACTACAACAACAGCGGCCCGCTCGATCTGCTGACGCTGGGAGGGCCCGGAGGGGCCGCGAGCTGTCGGCAGATCGCCAGCGACGGCGTGGTGGCGGCGGGGTTCTCACCCGACGCCGATTTCATGTTCTGGGTCATTCAACCCCCCACCGGCGATTCGCAGCTCTGGATCGCCGGCAGCGACGGAAGCGGCGCGCAGATGATCGGCCGGGGCGTGATCGCGCAGGCGCACTTCCTCGACGACGGGGGCGCCCGACTGGAGATGATCCTGGACGGCGAGCTCGCCTGGCTGGATCTGCACGACGCGAGCGGGCCGCCCCAACACCTGGCGGAACAGGTCCACGGGTCGATCTACGATTTCAACGGGAACCCGTGGCTGATCTTGCTGTACCAGTGGAACGCGACTGACGGGACGGGGACGCTGGCGCTCGTCAACCGCGTGGACGGGCAGGTTCGCCCCATCTCGCCGTCGGTGGCCGAGTTCGAGGTGGAGTACGAGAGGCTGGGAGCGGACGGTGGCCCGGTCGATCCCTTTGGCGACGCCGGTGTTGGCTACGAGTACGTCGTAGTCTACGTGGTGCGCGGCCGCAACCCGTCGGCGCAGGACGGCATCTGGCGGGCGATCATCACGCCGGCCGATCTCCAGTGACCGTGGGTCTGCGCGCCGTCGTCGTGGTCGGGTGGACCCTCTGCGCGCGGATGGTCTGGGCGGCCGAGCCCGCGCCCGACGCGAGCGTCGCCGACGCCGCCAACGCCGCCGACGCGGGCGCGGTACCCGACGCCGCCGCGTCCGATGGGGCGGGGCGCGGCGCCGCGGACGCCGGCGCGCTCTCCGGGGCCGACGCGGCCGACGCGCCGCCAGCTCTGCCGGTGGCGACGGTGTCGTTCTACGGCCGGGTGCTCGAGAAGGGGACCAGAAAACCGCTGCCGGGCGCGGCGCTCTCCATCGACGGGCTCGCTGCCGGCGAGACCGACGCCGAGGGGCGGTTCTCGCTCGCCGTGCCGGGCGGCGCGCACGATCTGGCGATCAAGGTCGCGGGGCTGGAGGTCGTGCATCAGCCGATCGTGCTCGTTCCCGGCGTGGAGGGCGTGGAGCAGATCTACCGCGTGCTCACGCGCGGCAGCGGGGCGCGCTATGCGACGACGGTGCGCGCCGACCGCCCCGAGATCCCGAAGTTCGAGGTCACCGGCGTAGAGGCGCGGCAGACGGCGGGCAGCTCGGGCGACCCGCTGCGGATCATCGCCTCGCTCCCCGGCGTCGCGCAGGTCGCCTGGCCGGCCGCGCTCTACGTCGTGCGCGGCGCCAACCCGGGGAACACCGGCTACTTCCTGGACGGGATCCGGGTGCCGGAGCTGTTTCATCTCGGGCTCGAGCTGTCGGTGATCAACCCGTACCTCATCGAGGGGGTCGAGTTCTATCCGGGCGGCTCGCCCGCCAACTACGGCCCCTACGTCTCCGGGATCATGGCCGCGCGCACGGTCGCGCCGCCGTCCGATCGCGCGCACGCCTCCGTCGACATCACGGTGTTCGACGCGGGCGGGATCCTGACCGCCCCCTGGGACGGGGGGCGCGGCACGGTCGTCGTGGCCGCGCGTTACTCCTACACCGGCGAGCTCTTCTCGCTGCTGCAGAACGGCACCGTCCTCCGCTATGGCGACTATCAGGTGCGCGTCGACCATCCGCTCGGGGGCGGCCAGGCCACGCTGTTCGCGTTCGGATCGCTCGACGACGTCGGCTTCACCAACCTCGCTGCCAACTCCGAGTACGGATCGCTGCAGTTCCACCGCCTCGATCTCCGCTGGCGGCGCGCGCTCGGCGGCGGACGGCTGCTCCTGGGGGCGACCGCCGGCGCTGACTGGTCGAGCTCGACGCTGTTCGAGAGCCTCATCAGTGTGCGGGCGCTCAGCGCGGCGCCGCGCCTCATCTACACCCATCCCTTCGGCCGGTCGGTCGACCTGGAGGTCGGCGGCAACGCGAACCTCCAGTCGTTCTTGACCGACGTCCCCAACTTCCAGCGCAAGCAGAGCGATCTCGGACGCTCGCGCCCGGCGCTCTCGGAGGCGATGTGGGCGACGATGACCTTCCGCGCGGGGGATCGCCTGATCGTCTCCCCCGGCCTGCGCACCGATCTGTTCGCCGAGCAGGGGACCACCGCGTTCTACGTCGAACCGCGCCTCGACGTTCTCCTCCACGTCACCAGCGCGCTCACGCTCCGGGCCGACGGGGGCCGCTACGCGCAGATGCCCAGCCTACCGGTCAGCGTGCCTGGCTTCGAGGCGTTCGGGCTCGCCGACTACGGCGCGCAAACGTCGGTCGGCGGCGCGCTGGGCGCCGAGGTGCAGCTGCCGGCCCATCTCAGCCTCGGCGTCACCGGCTTCTACCAGAAGCTGCGCCTCACCGACGTGCGGAACATCGACATCGAGAGCAACGACCCGACGGCGCCCGACTTCCTGGTGACGCGCGACGGACGGGCCTACGGCGCCGAGCTGCTCCTGCGGCGCGCCGACATGGGACGCTTCTACGGCTGGCTCGCCTACACGCTCTCCTGGAGCGAGCGCTACGACGACAACGGCGTGCTCGGCCGCTCCGACTGGGACGAGCGGCACATCCTCAACGTCGTCGCCGGCGTGCGATTTCGCGGCGGCTACAGCCTGGGCGGGCGCTTTCACCTCAACACCGGCCGCTGGGCGCCGGTGGTCAACAGCCCGGGCGGCGACTACCAGGAGCTGCCGACCTACTACCAGCTCGATCTGCGCGCCGAGCGCCGCTTCGTCTTCGATCGCTTCGTGATGGACGTCTACGCCGACTTCGCCAACGTCACGCTCGATCCCGAGGTCCTGCAGCTCGACTACGTCTACACCTCGACCCCTGGCGGGAACATGATCCAGCAGGACACGATCAAGCTGATCCTCCCGACGATCGGTCTTCACGCCCAGTTCTGAGCGCGACCGACCGGCGAGGATCTGGCCGACCCTACCGAGCGCGAACGCGGGTGCGTGCGCGCCCGCGGCGGGCGATCAGGCCGAACGCGGCGAGCAGGAGCGCCGTCGCGATCGAGGCGGGCTGCTGAGCGCTGTCGACCGCGCAGGTACAGCCGCTGGTCGACGTTTCAGTCGGTCCCGAGCCGCCGGAACCGCTGCCGGAGTCTCCACCCGATCCGTTCGATCCACCGGAACCCTGATCTCCACCCGTGCCCGAGCCGCTGTTGCCGCCGCTGGCCGTGTTGCCGCCAGAGCCGGTGTTGCCGCCGCTGCTGGTGACGATGACGACACCGCCGGTGCCGGTGTTGCCACCGCTGCCGACGGCGCCGCCGCTGCCCGAGCCGCCCGTGCCGACCGCGCCACCGCTGCCCGAGCCACCGCTGCCCGAACCGCCCGTGCCGACCGCGCCGCCGCTACCAACTGCGCCGCCCGTACCCGCGCGGCCGCCCGCGCCGCCGGATCCGACCGCGCCGCCAGCGCCGCCCGTGCCCGCGCGGCCTGCAGCGCCGCCCGAGCCGGCCGCGCCGCTCGCACCGCCCGCGCCGTTCGTGCAAGCCGCCTCTGGATCGCTTCCCGCGGCGTTTGCGGCCGTGTCGAGGCCGAAGAACTTCAGCATTTCCGCCTCCTCGTAGTTCATCGAGTGCGTGGCGCCCGGTGCCGTCCAGGCTTCGAGGACGTTGTAGCCGCAGGCGTTGGCCCAGCGCTGGATGTTCCACTTGGCTTGCGCGCCCTGGTAGCCGGTCTGCGTCGAGGTCGGGGTCGTGGGCAACATCAGGACGTTGGTCCACTCCTTGATGGCTTCGCCCATGTTCTTGTAGCTGATGGTCGTGTCGGCGTCGCCCTGATACATCTGCAGGCGCGGTCGGCGTCCGTTGTAGTTGGGGTCCATGCCCCGAACGAGGTCGCCCCACTGCTGCGCCGTCTTGGTCGTGTTGCCGGCCGCGCAGTTGTTGCTCCACTGGTTGCTGCTGGAGTAGCCATCCGCCCAGCATCCCGCCGCGACGCCCGCGCGCGCCGCGCCCGCCGCGAAGAGGTCGGGGTAAACGGCCAGCATGGCCTGCGTCATCATCGCACCGCCCGAGCCGCCCATGATGTAGACGCGGGTTGGGTCGGCGCCGTACTTGGTGAGCGTGTACTTCACCATCTCGGCGAGGCCCTGCGTGTCGCCGCCGCCATCGTGCGTGAGGGACATCGTCGTCCCCACGTCCCAGCAGTTCTGCCCCGGGTTGTCGGGGAGCAGGAGGATGAAGCCGTACTGGTCGGCCGCCGCCTTGGCCATCGGGATGTTGCCGATCTGTCCGGTGGCGGTCGACCCGCAGGAGTGGCACGAGACGTAGATCGGCGGCTTGGTCGCCATCTTGTCCGGGACGTAGATGTACATCTGCATGTAGCTCGGGACGCCGGTGGCGCCCCAGGTCGCGCGGGGGACCATCGTCAGCGTTGCAGCCCGCGCAGGCAGTGGCGCGAGGAGCGCCAGTCCGAGGCAAATCGATCCAACTGTCAGTGCAGAATTCCGATTTGGAGTCATGTGAGTTCCACCTAATTCCCGGCAAGCGAACGCCTGATCATTCGGGCACTTTGCGCGGCTGTATGGGAGTCGCTGACGGAAACCTTCGGTCAATCGGCCGCCTCCGGCGGTTTGAGCCACCAGGCGCCTGAGCTGCCGCCGCGCGTCTTCCAGTAGCCGGAGATCTGAACGTCGCCGATGGCGCGGAACAGATCCTCGAACGTTCTGCCCTTGAACCCGGCGGGCGGAACGGCCTGCCAGGTTCCGGCGAACGTCCCGCCGCCAGGCGCAACCTTCGCCTGCCAGGTTCCCGCCCAGCCGCGTCCCGACTTCTTTCCCGACCAGGTGCCTTGCATCACGATCGCCCAGTTCTCGTCGGCCAGCGTCCACGATCCAACCAGCGCATTCCCGGAGGTTGCCAGCGCCTGCGCCGACACGTTTCCGTGAAACATCGCCGTTCCGCCCTGCGCCACCCAGATCGCCTGCACGACCGGGCGGGGGCCCGCGGCGCCCGCCATCGTCGCCGTCAGGAGCGTGGCTGCCACAGCCAGGAGCTTCACGACCACGTAGCCTATGCCCTAAGATGCTCCCGATGCGACGGTGGGTCGGCTGGCTCGGGGTGGTGGCGCTCGCGGTGGGGTGCACGACCGCGCTCGTCCCGCGCGATCCGGCCGGCGGGACCGATGGCGCGGTCGATCGGCCGCGCGGCTCGACCGGCGGCGCCGTCGTCGACGCCGCGCGGGAGATCGGCCGGGGAGGCGTGTCGGT
This sequence comes from uncultured Pseudomonadota bacterium, assembly GCA_963725905.1. GTDB lineage: Bacteria > Myxococcota_A > Polyangia > Fen-1088 > Fen-1088 > JADGRB01. The sequence continues at coordinate 682,392 of CAVSAG010000002.1, forward strand.
CACCGACGCCGCGCCCGACCTTGGCTTTGTGGGTCGTCCCGACCCGTCCCCTTTGGGGTTGGCCTGCCGGTCTGCGTCCGATTGCTTGACCGGCTTCTGCGTCGACGGCGTCTGCTGCGACTCGGCCTGCGCGGGGCCCTGTCTGACCTGCGCCGCCCTGGGGGCGCTTGGAACCTGTGTGGCGCGGGACGTCGGGACGGGTCCCCGCACCGCCAATGACTGTCTCGTCAGCAGCCCGGCGACCTGCGGACTCAACGGGCTCTGCGACGGCGTGGGAGGCTGTGAGCGCTACGTGCCCGGGACGCTCTGCGCGCAAGCCTCCTGCCTCGACAGCATGACGGTTCGGCAGGCCTCGATCTGTGACGGTCTCGGCGCCTGCGTCGCGGGGGCCATCAACCTCTGTGCGCCCTACACCTGCACCGACGGCGCTTGCTACGCCGACGACTGCCAATTCACCCCCGGGGATTGCCTGCCGCCGGGGAAGCGCGACGCGTCGTCCGACTGACGCGGGCTGCCCTGTCGAGATTGGTCAGATCGAAATCGGTGGTCGTGCGTCTGCACGGACATGACCACCAAACTCGGTTTCTCCGCCCGTCTTCTGGCCCTCGTCCTGGTCGCCTTCGCCGCGGGTGATCACGCCCGCGCCAGTGGCGTCGTCGTCGCCGCGCCCGCGCCGATCAGCCTGACCGCCTCCGATGGCGCCGGGCTCGAGCTGGTGTCGCTCACGGCCGACGCCGCCATCGATGACCCGCTCGCCTTCACCGAGCTGCACCTCGTCTTCCGCAACCCGGAGAACCGGGTGCGCGAGGGGCGCTTCCGGATCACGCTCCCCTCGGGCGCGACGGTCAGCCGGTTCGCCATGCGGATCGGCGATCGCTGGCAGGAGGGGGAGGTGGTCGAGCAGCAGGCGGCGCGCGTCGCCTACGAGGACTTCCTGCACCACAGGCAGGATCCGGCGCTGCTCGAGGCCGAGGCGGGCAACGAGTTCTCGGCGCGCGTGTTTCCGATCCCTGCGGGGGCGACCAAGGAGATCGTCATCTCCTACGCGCAGGAGCTGACCCGCGCCGACGAGCCGTACCGGCTGCCGCTGCGCGGGCTGCCGCGCATCGGGACGCTGGCGATCCGCGCTGTCACCCGCGCGGCCATGGGCGCGGGCAAGACGGAGACGCGGCTCGAGCGCCGCGACGTCACCCCGGATCGCGACTTCCAGCTTGGGCACAAGGTCGCGGGCGGGCGGCTCGGGCTGCGCGACGACAACCTGGTCGTGGCGCGCGTCGTCCCGCTCGCCGAGACGACGGCGCGCGAGGCGATCACCGATCTGCACATCCTGGTCGACACCAGCGCCTCGCGCGCGCTCGGTCTCGCCGACGAGGCGGCGGCGGTGGAGCGGTTGCTCGTCGAGCTGCGCGGCAACGGCGATCCGTCGGTGACCGTCACCGCGTTCGATCAAGACGTGGTCCCGATGTTCGCCGGCCGTGCCAGCGGCGCCGTCGGTGTCGTCGGCAAGCGCATCCTGGCGCGCGGCGCGCTGGGTGCCTCCGATCTCGATCGCGCGCTCGCTTCGCTGGCCGTGACGATCGGGCCCGGCCAAGGGCAGGCCGCCCGGATGACGCGGACCTCGCGCGTCCTCCTGGTGACCGACGGTGTGGCCACCGCCGGCGAGATCGGCGCCGACAAGCTGCGGGCGCGCGTGGCGGCGCTCGGCGTGCTCGGCGTGCGGCGGCTGGACGTCGTCGCCGTGGGCGGGATCCGCGACGACGTGATGCTGTCGCGCCTCGTGACCGCCGGCCTTCCCGCCGACGGCGTGGTGGTCGCCGCCGACGATGAGGGGCCGGCGATCATGCGGCGGCTCACCCGCGCCACGCGGTCGGGGATCACCATCGGCGTCGACGGCGCCGGCTGGGTCTGGCCGAGCGTGGTGAACGGCGTCCAGCCGGGCGACGAGGTGCTCGTCTACGCCGATCTCCCGGCCGACGCCCCGTTCCGGCTCAAGATCGCCGGTGTCGCCGCGACGCCGGCCGGCGCGCTGGCGCCGACGCCGCGGCCGCTGCTCGAGCGCGCCTGGGTGCGCGCCCGCATCGCGCGCATCATCGAGGAGCGTGACACCGTCGCCAGCAAGGATCGCGATCTGGCGGCGGCGCTCAAGAAGCAGGCGATCGATCTGTCGATCCAGAACCGCGTCCTCTGCCCGTTCACCTCGCTGCTGGTGCTGGAGACGGAGCAGGACTACGCGCGCTTCGGCATCGAGCGGCGCGCGCTGGCGGACATCCTCACCGTCGGGCCCGACGGCGTGACGCTGCTCCACCGAACGGAGATCGCGGCGCCCATCGCGGCGGCGACCGCGGCGCCGGCCGACGAGGACCAAGCGCTTTCCCCGGACGTGCGGCCGATGGCCAAGGGGAAGGCCGAGCGTGAGGAGAAGGCGAAGAAAGCGTCGGTCTCCGCGCGGATGGACGACGGCAACGACAAGGACATCGCGTTCAACGCCGCTGCCAGGGAAGCTGCCGCGGACGAGGCCGCGCCGCCGCCGGCCACGGCCGCTCCGTCGGGGGAGGCGTTGCAAGGGATCGCGAGCGGTGCCGCAACGGGCGTCGGCGGCCACGTCCACGCCGCGCCGGCGGCCGCGCCCGCGCCCGCGCCGATGCCCGTGCGCGCTGCGCGGGCGCGCGTCGCCGAGAGCCAGTCGGTCGATCGCCTTCGCGGCGGAGCCCTCGCGGTAGGCGGGATGCCCGAGCTGGCGCCGGTCACCGGCCCGTTCAAGGAGGTGCTCGATCTCCTGCGCGCGAAACAGCCACGCGATGCGCTGGCGCGTGCCTTCGCCATGGCACGCCAACGACCCGGGTGACGTGCTCGCGTTGGTCGCCCTCGGCGAAGCCTACGAGGCGCTCGGCGAGCGGGCCGACGCGGCCCGCGCCTACGGCTCGATCATCGATCTCTTCCCCGGGCGCGCCGACATGCGCCGGTTCGCGGGCGAGCGGCTCGAGCGCCTCGCTGGCGCGCGCCCGCTGGCACTGGCCATCGACACCTACCGCAAGGCGGTCGAGCAGCGCCCCGACCACCCGGCGGGCCACCACCTGCTCGGCTTCGCGCTGCTCAAGGCCGGCCACCCGCGCGAGGCGTTCGAGGCGCTCGCCGTCGGCGCCGCGCAGCGCTACCCCGAGGGTCGCTTCCGCGGCGTCGACCGCATCCTGCGCGAGGACCTGGGGCTGGCCGCCGCCGCCTGGTCAGCCGCCGATCCGTCGCGCGCCGTCGAGATCCGCGCTCGGCTGGCCCGCGCCGGCGGCACCGCCGAGGACGGGCCCTCGATCCGCTTCGTCCTCAACTGGGAGACCGACGCCAACGACGTCGACTTCCACATCCACGACGCGCGCGGCGGCCACGCCTTCTACAGCCAGCCGCAGCTTCCGTCGGGCGGCGAGCTCTACGCTGACGTCACCACCGGCTACGGCCCCGAGTGCTTCACCATCCGCGGACCAGCCGCCGGGCGCGCGGCGCCATACCACCTGCAGGCCCACTACTACAGCCGCGGGCCGATGGGTTACGGGATGGGGAAGCTGCAGATCATCGACCACGACGGCCACGGCAGCCTGCGCTTCGACGAGCGTCCGTTCGTCATCATGCAGGACGGCGCCTTCGTCGACCTGGGGCAGGTCGGCGCGACGCTCGCCGGCTCCCACCCGGTGGCGATGGCGCGCAAGCCGGCGTCGCGCAAGCCGGTCGCCTCCCACGTCTGGGCGACGGCCCCCGGTGGCCCCGCGCGCCCCTGACCTGGAGCCGCCGATATGCGTCATTACGATTTTCTCTAGCCGCCTGTAACCTCAGGCTTGCGGATAGACATCGGCCTCATATACAGTGTGGCGGCTCACCTTATTAAGGAGGCTCGATGCGACGGTTCGCTAAGCTCGGGATGTGCAGCTTGCTCGCGGTAACGGTTCTCGGATGCGGTTCTTCCACCCTGGGGAACATGGAGATGACATCGGCAGTCGTCGGGACGACGGGCGGGATGGTCGCCTCGTCCGACGGCGCGCTGCAGGTCGCGATTCCGGCCGGCGCGCTCTCGGGCGACGTCATGGTCACGATCGAGCCGACCGCATCGCCCGGCTCGGGCTCGCTCGGCAAGGTCTACGAGATCGGACCGACCGGAACGCAGTTCGCGATGCCGGTGACGTTGACGCTCGACTACAAGGCTCTGAGCCTCGCCGGAACCGACCCCTCGATGTTGCGGGTGGCGACGTTCGCCGCCGGTAGCTGGCAGATTCTGTCGGGCGCGTCGGTCGACATGCAGGGGCAGACCGTCTCCGGAACGACGACGCACCTGTCGCCGTACGGGATCACGACCGCGGCGGCCGGCGCAATGTGCGCGACCGTCTCCGGCGGCACCAGCTGCGGTGGTAGTGGTCCGGCCGTAGGCGTGGACGCGAGCGTGAGCGCCGGCGGCAAAACGTCGACGGGCCCGAGCGGCGGGAGCATCGCCGCGGTAGGCGTCGATGGCACCGGGACGACGAGCACCGGCGGCGGCAAATCGGCGTCGATTGACGGCGGTACATCGGCGCCGAACGGCGGTGACACCTCGACGAGCTGTGTCCCCAGCACCTGCGCCGAGGCGACCAACGCCTGCGCGTCGTACCCAGGCGCGACGATGACCGGCTGCACCGACGGGCCCAACGGCTACATGGCGACCTGCTGCTTCCCGTCGGGCGGATCGATCTGCCTCGCGGCCGGAGGGTCCGGCAACGCCTGCACGGAGGACTGCTCAGTCGGCGGCTCCTGCACCACCACGTGCCCGCCGGCGCCGACCTGCGCCACGGCGACGACCGCCAGCGCGTGCAGCGGCCTGACCGGCGCCACTTTGCAGAGCTGCACCGACAGCGGAAGTGGCTATACGGCGGCCTGCTGCTTCCCGCCCGGCGCGCCCGTCTGCACGACGGTCGGCGCGGCGAGCTCCTGCGGCCGCTCGGCGACCGGGCCGACGACCTGCGCGCCGACCCCCACCTGCGCCGATGCTGGCAACCCCTGCGCCGGCATCGAGGGCGCGACGATGCAATCGTGCACCGACTCGGCTGACGGCTACAGCGCCGTCTGCTGCTTGCCGGTCGGCGTGGTCCCCTCGGCCGGCTCGAGCTCGAGAGGAACGGTCAGCGTCGACGGCGGAGTCGCGGGTGGCAGCGGCTCCGGCACGGCCGGGACGTCAGGCAACGGACCCGGCGCCGGCGGCACGATCGACCCGGGCACCGGCAGCGCCGGGACCCCGGGCGGCGGGACGACGGGAACCACCGGTGGCGGCGGCGTTGGCCAGACCGGCGCCGGCGGCGTCACCGGTGGCGGCGGCGTGATCGACCCCGGCACCGGCAGCGCCGGGACCCCCGGCGGCGGGACGACGGGAACCACCGGAGGAGGCGGGAGCGGACCTGCCGCCTGCAAGACGATCCTGGACTGTCCCACGGGCTACACTTGTGTCGCCGGCCTGTGTGAGACGAGCGGGACGACCGGCGCGGGCGGAACGACCGGCGGTGGCGGGATCGGCGGGACCACCGCGACCGGGACCGGCGCGGGTGGAACGACGGGCGGCGGCGGGATCGGGGGGACCACCGGGACGGGAACGGCCGGAGGCGGCGGGGCGAGCGGCCCCGCGGTTTGCAAGTCGGACGTGGACTGCCCGTCGGGCAACCTCTGCGTCGCCGGCCTGTGCGAACCGAGCGACGGGACGACCGGCGCGGGCGGAACGACCGGCGGTGGCGGGATCGGTGGGACGACCGGGACCGGGACGACGGGCGCGGGCGGAACGACCGGCGGTGGCGGGATCGGTGGGACGACCGGCGCGGCCGGCATGAGCGGCGCGGCGTGCAAGTCGGTCGCGGACTGCAGCGCCGGCGAAGCCTGCGTCAACGGTATCTGCGGGCCAGGGTAAGGGCAGAGCGATTCAGGCGGACGCCGCCGACAGCGGCGGCGTCCAGCTCTCCTCGCTCGCGCCGGGCGACGTCAGATGTCCGACGTCGGCGAACCGGCGCAGCGAGGGACCGCCGGCGCCGAGATCGATCTGCGTGACCGCCCCGACCGGCCAGGCGCCGCGGCGGTAGTGGCTGAGCTCGATGCCGAACAGGTGGCAGATCAGGATGCGCAGCAGCGCCTTGTGAGAGACGACCAGCACCGGCCCCTCCGGGTGGCGTGCCACCAGATCCTGGATCGCCGCGCGCGCGCGCGCCGAGACGTCGTGGGGCGACTCGCCGAAGGGTGGTCCGATGCTCGGATCGCTCTGCCAGCGCGCGAAGTACTCGCCGTCGCGGGCGGCGATCTCCTGCTTCGAGAGCCCCTGCCAGTCGCCGTAGAACATCTCGTCGAGCCGCGCGTCGGCCTCGACCACCAGGCCGGTGCGCAGCGCGAGCGGGGTGGCCGACTCGATCGCCCGGATCCGGGTGCTGGTGACGATCGCCCGCCACTCGAGCGCGCCGTAGGCGCTGGCGAAGCGCGACGCCATCTCGCGCCCGGCGCCGGTCAGCGGCGGATCGATCCGGCCACAGAATCGATCCTCCTGGCTGAACTCGGTCTCCCCGTGCCGCAACAAATAGAGGCTCAGCATCTCCACCCCCCGCTCCCCACATCCGCCAGAGTTAGCGCCCGCGACGCGACATACAATCCTGAGAGATATCCAAGTCGCATGCCACGCCCGCGGCCCGCGCGACGGGCGCCGGACGGATCGCTTCTGTTACGGTCCCGTGACTGGACCGTGGTGTTTCGCCGTCGCGACGGATCGGGCCCGCTAGAACTTCGCGTTGCGCGCCAGCTCGAGCGCGCGGTCCTGGAAGAAGTCGCCCGCCTTGGGACCGCCGTTGCACTTTCCGTCCGACTCGGCCGGCTTCTTCAGCCAGAGGTAGGCGTCGATCAGCGGATCGGCCGTGCTGGCCGTCGGCGGTGAGCCGAGGGCGCGTCCCGGCGGGTTGCACCAGCAGTTCTCGTCGTCGGCGGCCTCGTCGCACTTCGGCGGGCCGTTGCCATTGCGGCTGGTGTCGATGACGAAGTGCTTGCCGCCCAGGAGCTTGGAGATCTCCTTGCCGTACGGGATCTCCGTGCTGGTCGACTTGTAGTTGGAGACGTTGAGCGCGAAGCCGTCGGCCTCCTCGATACCCGCCTCCTTGAGCAGCTCGGCGTCCACTTTGGGCTTGAGCCAGCCCGAGTGGCCCGCGTCGATGTAAACGGCCGTGTTGCCGAGCGACACCAGCGTGTGGACCGCGAAGCGCAGCAACTCGAGGCGCTCCTTCTTCTGCTCTGCGGAGAGACAGGCTTTGCCGTCAGCCATCTTCTTGTCCAGCAGGCCCAGCGAGTCGGGCTCGAGGATGACCGCCGCGCGGCGGCTGCCCAAGCTGTTCGCGAAGTCCGTGATCCACTTCTTGTACTTCTCAGCCCCCTGCGAGCCGCCCGCCGACCACTGGCCGCAGTCGCGCTTGGGGACGTTGTAGATGACGAAGTAGGGGAGCACGCCGCTCTTGAGGATCATGTCGGCACGCTTGCCGACGTAGCGCCCGACGTTCGGCGTCCAGTCGCCGATCCATTCGGCGCCGCCGTTATCGGCAAGCTTGTTGTAAAGCGCGGCCAGCGCCGGGTCATGGTCCTTCTTCTCGGCCATCATCCCCTTGAGGTGGGCGGGGCTGTACGGGTCGACCCAGGCGAGCTTGGGGCCCGCGAAGATGTTCTCGCCGTGCTTCCAGGGGGGCATCGGCGGCATGGCCTCGTCCGGCTTGCCGGCGCTCGTGCCGGGGGCTGGAGCGGCCGGCGCGGGCTCGGACGAGGCGGCAGCGGCGTTGGCGGACGTCGCCGCGGGGGGGGCCGGCGAGACGCAGCCGGCGGCGAGCACGAGCGCGGGGACAAGCAAGGTCAGGGGCCGAGTCGACATTTTCATTCCTCCAGGAAGCGGATCGCCTAACACGGAAGCGAGATCCGCGACAAGGTCATCCGTGGCGCGCCTGGCGGCGCTACTCCGTGAAAGGACGCAGGATCTCGCCCTTCCCGGGGGTCCCGTCGCCGGCGTGCCAGGTGCCGTCGGGGTTCATGACCTCGTACCCCGACAACGTCATGGGGCGCGTGGTGATGGGATCGATCGACGACAGGAAACCGATGTGCAGGTGGGGCGTCGTCGCGTTCCCGGAGTTGCCGCAGCGGCCGACGACGTCGCCCCGGTGCAGGTGGTCGCCGACGTGAACGGCGATCGAGTGCGCCGCCAGGTGCCGGAACTCGGTGTACTCGCCGGCGGCGTGCTCGAGGATGACGTAGTTCCCTTCGTCGTGTCCCTTGACGTAGGCGGGCCAGTCGCGCGCGCCACCGTGCGCGACCACCACCGTGCCGTCGGCCGGCGCCAGCACCGGGCGGCCGTAGCAGACGAAGCGCGACAGCGGCGCGCCGTGCCGCGGGGCGCGCGTCCCGATCGGCTGCGCGGGCACGAAGTCGATCGCGTAGGCCGCGTAGCCCATGTGCGTGTCGCCGCTGTCGAAGCCCTGGATGACCCCCCAGGTGCCCGAGAACGGGAGCGACAGCCGCGTCACTTGCGGCGGCGGCGGGTCGGAGGCGCTTCCGGCCGATCCCGGCGCGTCGCGCGGGTCGGAGAGCGCCGGGCCGGCCAACAACAGGGCCGCCGCGATCGCCAGAGCGCAGAGCGCGCCGAAGCGCCTTCCTTTCGCCGGGCGGGTCACTTCGTCTTGCGCAGCCCTTCGAGGGCGCGCTCCCAGAAGGTGTAGCCGAGCCGCTCGGCGTCGGGATCGGGACCGACCAGACGCACGGCCGCGAGGTGCAGCAGCGTCGACAATGTCGATAGGAGCCCCGCCCGGGACGATTCCGTCAAAGTGCGGGCGGCCTCGGCGACCCGCGCCTGGTGGCGCTCGGAGAGATCGGCGGCGGCTCGGCCAGCGCCGCGCGCAGGCCTCGGGCGTGGCGGCGGAAGGCGGCATCGGAGGCGCGGCGCCCCTCGGCGTCGATCGCGGTCCAGCCGTCGGCCGCGGCGCGCCGGGCGCGTGCCAGCTGTGGCGGGCGGCGAGATCGAGGCCGAGGCCGCGGGCGAGCGCGTCGAGCAGCAGCGGCAGCGCAGCGATCCGGTCGAGCTCCGCGTCGACGGCGAGCGCCGCGACCGCCTCGCTGTCCGATTCGAAGATGGCGAAAACCGGCGGCGAGCTCGCCGTCGGCGAACCGGCCCCGCTCGGGAAAGTAGTCGCCGGTCTCGACCGACGTGAGCGCGCCCGCGTCGCGCGCCGCTCCGATCGCGGCGCGCAGGCGGCGTTCGAACGGCGCCGGATCGCCGTCACGCGGCGTGGACGCGCAGCCGGAGGTGAGGGCGCTCGCCGGGACCGTCGAGGTAGCGCAGGAAGAACCAGCCGTCGATCTCGCCCGTGCGGCGGCGCCTCGGCCACTGCGGGGACGACCGTGTCGGTGAGCAGCGCGTCCTGGCGGGCGGCCGCGCCGAAGAGCTTGAAGGTCCGCCAGCCGGCGAGCGGCGGCGCGCGGCGGGGCGGGGCGATCGGCGCGAGCCGCGGCGCGGGTGGCGGTGGCGGCGCGTCGTCGACGACCGCGACGACCGCCTCGACGCGGCGTCCGTCGCGGTCAATCGTCGCGTCGGGCGGCGGCCAGATCTCGAACACCCGCTCATGATCGCGCAGATCGGCGCCGGCGTCTGACGCCTCGAGATCGACGGGGTAGAGCTCGTCGCCGTCGCCGACCTGGACCATGCGCGGCACGCCGGCCGCGCGGCGCCAGCGGGCGAGGGCGGCCCGGGCGGCGCGGCCGCCGCGCAGCGCCACCGGCAGCCGCCAGCTGGCGGGCGCGATGACGAACCCGTCGACCACGATGCGCGGCAGAAACGCCAGGTCGGCGAGCGGCGCCGGGCGAGAACGCCCAGGGGGCGTGCTGGCGCTGCAGGCTCCAACCGACCAGCAGCCGCGCCGCGCCGGGCGGCGCCGTCGCGGATCGGACGCGCGCGAGCGGCGAGGGGACGATCGCGCGCGCGGCGCTCGCCCCCGTCGCCTCGCGCAACGCGAGCGCGTCGGGCATCGCCGGATCGGCCTCCAGCTCGAGCCCACGGACGGCCAGATCGCCGACCCGTTCGCTCCAGCGCGACAGCGCCAGCGCGCGCGCGCGGATCGGCGGGTGGGCCGTGAGATCGGCCAGCTCGGCGCTGGGGGCGAAGGCGACGTCGACCCGCTCCTCGTCGGGACGGGCGTCGCGCTCCGCCGCCGCGATCTCGGCGCAGGCCTCGCGCAGCGGCGCGCCCAGCGCGTGAACGAAGCGGCCCAGCGACGCTCCCGCGGGCGCGTGGAGGCCGACCAGCCACCCGGTGCCGGGCCGCGCGCCGGCGGGGCGTGGCGCCGGCGTCAGGAACAGCTCGGCCGTCGACGGCAGGGGCGTCCCGGCGAGCTCCGCCAGCGCCGCCTCGAGCGCCTCCGGATCGGCAGCGTCGCCTCCCGCCGGTTTTCGCGGGCCGCCTCGGCGAAGGCGTCGACGAGCAGGGTGACGAGCGCCGCCGGCGGTGACGGCACCGCGGGGGCGTCGTCGTCGCCGTCGCCGTCGAGGTCGACGCCGTAGTCGCCGGCGGCGAGCGCCGCCAGATCGAACGCGCCGGCGCCGAAGATCTCCGTCGACGGCGTCGAGCGCGCCGTCGAGGGCGCGCGCGGTGAAACGCTCGGCCGCCGGCGGGGCCAGCGCCTCTTGCAGGCGGACCAGCAGCGGGACCAGCCGCGCGGCGCGCGCGACCGCCGCGCGGTCGAGCCGGGGCGTCTTGCGCGGGCGATGGATCAGCACGGCCTGCGACGTCGCGGGCGGCGCGGCCGGGGAGCGCCGCCCAGGCGCGCCCGACCGACGGAGAGCTCGCCGGCCGCGAAGCGGCGCGCAGGCTTCGTCGATCGCACGTGCCTCGTCCGCGCGCCCCATCGCCGCCAGGCGGTCGCGCAGGTAGACGGCGGGCGGCGGACCGACGAGCGGCGGCGCCAGATCGGTCTGTCAGCAGGTCGTCGTCGACGAGCGCGCAGCAGCAGCTCGTCCAGGTCGCCGGCTTCGCCGCCGGCGTCGACGCGGCGCGCGTCCCGGACCGTCGGCCAGGGCGCCCAGTCCGTCCGTCGCGTCGAGGACGGCGCCGAGGCGCGCCGTCGAGCTCGGCGGCGCAGCGGCCTCGTCGAACGGCTCGCCGGGGCCGATCCAGCGAACCTCGGCGCCGTCGCTCCAGACCGACGGGGCGCCGGCGCAGGCGGACGCCGTCGCGCGAACCGCGGGATCGTCGAGCAGCGCGCGGGCGAGCGCGTCGACCCGCGCCCAGCTCGGCGCGAGGTGCGCGGCGGGCGTCCCCGTCGCGACGTCGGTCGCGGGGCCGAGCTCGCCCACGCAGACGCCGGCCAGGAGGCCGCTCGGCGTGGCCCGAAACGCCGCGCGGCGCGCGTAGCGCACGAGCGCCCGGCGCCGCGCGGGGCCCGGCTTGGCGCCCGCGAGCGTCGGGCTGGCGACGGCGATCGCCGCCGCGCCCAAGCGGGTGCGCCGGCGAGGAGCGCATGCTCCGCGCGCGCCAGCGCCCGGATCGGAAGCAGCGGGGCCCGCAGCAGGAACCGCGAGAGCGGTCGGTACACGCCCGGCAGATTACCCCGAGGAGAGCCGATCGCGTGGACGGAGCTCGCGCGGTCCCGGCCGATCGGTGACTCAGTTGTAAGGGCTGGCCTCGGGCGGGCGATCGATCTCCTGGATCGGCGACGGCGGTCGGGTCGGGTCGTCGATGTTGGTCGGCGTCTCTGCTCTTCTTGAATTTTTCCGGCCGTGACCGCGTCGAGGTTGTCGCCCATGCAGGCGTCGACCTCGGCGCCGAGGACCGGTCACGCGATCGTGCGCGCGGCTGATCGACGTCGAACTGCGTCCGCATCACGATCGGCTCCCCCTTGAAGGTGCGGAGCATGAGCATCGGCGTCGACGGCCATCTTGGACAGCGTCTTCATCTGCCCGATCTTGTCGTCGACGCAGGTCATGCGGATGATGTCGTGCGAGCGGTAGGCGATGAGGCGCACGTCCTCGGCATGGTCGATCGCGGTCTGCATGTCGGCCGTGTATTTGGGCGCCAGGATCAGCATCTGCTCCGCGGTGTACGGATTCTCGGCGGGGGCGTTGGGCGCAGCGTTGGCCCTCTGCCCCTCGTTCACGAGCTGCTGGACGATCTCCTGGTTGATGTCCGGTTTCGCCGGCTGGGCGGCCTGATCAGCGGCGTAGACGGCGCCGGCCGCGCCGGCCAGGCCGCACAGCGCGACGGTCATCTTCAGCGTCCTTCCCCGCATGGAAGGAGCCATCGGCGGACCCGCGGCGCAAATTGAGCGTTGCGGCGCGAAGTGCGCGCGGACCGCCGCGGACCGTCAATTCGTTGACGGTCCTGCGCTTCGCCCTCGCCGTCTACGGCATCCGGCAGCTCTGCGCGCCGGCGGCCGGGAGGTAGCAGTTGTTGGTGTAGTCGATGACCATGCGGTCGGTGTTGAAGCGCCAGCCGAGCGTGCGCATCGTGCGCTTCATCCGCTCGATCCAGCCGTGCGGGATGCCCTGCTCGTCGCGCTCGTAGTAGGTCGGGATGATTACATTTTCCAATTGTCTCGTAGAGCGAGGCGGCGTCGCGCCGGTCCTGCTCGTCGACCGAGACGTGGGTGATGCCGTCGCCGATGGCGAAGCCGTTGAGGCCGTCGTAGGCCTCGGCCCACCAGCCGTCGAGCACCGAGAAGTTGAGGCCGCCGTTGAGCAGCGCCTTCTGGCCGCTGGTGCCGCTCGCCTCCTGCGGGCGGCGCGGGTTGTTCATCCAGACGTCGACCCCCTGGACCAGGTGGCGCCCGACGTTGATGTCGTAGTCCTCGATGAAGATGACGTGGTTCTTGCAGATCGCCGGTGAGCGTCGCGTCGTGCACCTGGCGCAGCACCTCTTGCCCGGGGCGATCGGCGGGGTGCGCCTTGCCCGAGAACACGAGCTGCACGGGGCGCTTCGGATCGGTGAGGAGCCGCTTGAGGCGCGGCAGGTCGCTGAAGATGAGGCTGGCGCGCTTGTAGGTGGCGAAGCGGCGCGCGAAGCCGATGGTCAGCGCCTCGGGATCGAGCGCGTTCTGCCGCGGCGGCGACGAACTCGTCGGGGTACTCGTTGCGGCGCCGCTGCTCGGAGACGCGGCGGCGGACGAAGTGGACCAGCGCCGCCTTGAGCACCCGGTGCGTCTCCCACAGCTCGGCGTCGGGGATGTTGTCGATGCGCGCCCACATCTGCGGGTCGGCCAGGTGCTCGCGCCAGTCGGTGCCGGCGTACTTCGAGTAGAGGTCCTGCATCGCGGGCGCCAGCCAGGTGCGGACGTGGACGCCGTTGGTGATGTGGCCGACCGGGACCTCGTCCTCGCGGTGGTGCGGCCAGAGCACCTGCCACGACTTGCGCGTGATGCGGCCGTGCAGCGCCGAGACGCCGTTCGCGTAGCGCGACATCTTGAACGCCAGCACCGTCATGCAGAGCGCCTCGCGGTGATCGTCGGGGCGGATGCGGCCGAGGCCGAGGAAGTCCGGCTGCGACAGCCCCAGCGAGCGGCGCAGCGGCTCGAGGTGATCGTCGACCAGCTCGGGCGGGAAGCGGTCGTGGCCCGGCGTCGACCGGCGTGTGGGTGGTGAAGACCGTGCTCTGCGCGACCTCCTGGGCGCAGGTGCGGAAGTCCGCGCCGGTCTGCTCCATCAGGAAGCGCGTGTACTCGAGGGTGGCGAAGGCGCTGTGCCCCTCGTTGAGGTGCAGGCCGCCCCAGTGGATGCCGGCGGCGCGCAGCGCGCGGATGCCGCCCACGCCGAGCAGCAGCTCCTGGCGGATGCGGACGCGCTGGTCGCCGAAGTAGAGGCGGGCGGCGAGCTGCCGGTTCTCCTCGGAGTTGCCGTCGACGTCGGTGTCGAGCAGCAGGAGCTTGTTGCGGCCGACGGCGATCTCCCAGACCTGCGCGCAGCAGCGTCTCGCGCGAGAGCGGCACTTCGATGATGATCGGCTTGCCGTGCGGGCGTCGTGGCCGGCTGCGCGGGGAGCAGCTCGGCGGGCGAGCGGACGTACTCGGCGTGCTGCCAGCCGTCGCGGTCGATGTGCTGGCGGAAGTACGACTCGCGGTAGAAGAGGCCGACGGCGACGAGCGGCAGCCCGAGGTCGGAGGCGCTCTTGAGGTGGTCGCCGGCGAGCACGCCGAGGCCGCCCGAGTAGATGGGCAGCGATTCGTGGATGCCGAACTCGGCCGAGAAGTAGGCGACCGGGCGGACGCGCAGCGGCCCGGCGTGTGATCGAGGCCCAGGTGCGCGTGGCGCCGAGGTAGTCGCGCAGCTCGCGGTGGGCGGCGTCGACGCGCGCGCGCAGGGCCGCGTCCTCGGCGAGCCCGTCGAGCCGCTCGGGCGAGAAGCCGGCCAGCACCGAGATCGGGATTGTGGTTCGAGGCGCGGAAGGCCTCGGGGTCGAGGTCGCGGAACAACTTGATGATGTGGGGGTTCCAGGCCCACCACAGGTTGCGCGACAGCTCGGTCAGTTGCTGGAGGAGCTTCTCGGACGTGGGTCATGGCCGGGGCACTATAAACGATTTTCGCGGCGCACACCGTCGGGAAGTGGTTATAGTTGAGCTGGCCGATCGCCGCACACCACCAATGGACGGACAGCAAAGGTTCATCGCGCTGGTCATGGCCGGCGGCAAGGGCTCGCGCCTCTTCCCGCTCACGCTCGATCGCGCCAAGCCGGCCGTGCCCTTCGGCGGCCGCTACCGGATCATCGACTTCGTCCTGTCGAACCTGGCGAACTCGGGCATCCGGTCCGTCTACGTGCTCACGCAGTACAAGTCGCAGTCGCTCGCCGAGCACGTGCAGCGGACCTGGGGCGCGCGCGGCTGTTCGACTCGTTCGTCTCGGTCGTCCCGGCGCAGATGCGCATGGGCGAGTCCTGGTACCGCGGCACGGCCGACTCGGTGTTCCAGAACCTGCACCTCATCGAGGAGTACCGCGGCGACGCCGTGCTCGTCTTCGGCGCCGACCACATCTACAAGATGAACATCCGTCAGATGACGGACTTTCACTTCCAGAAGAAGGCCATCGCGACGATCGCCTGCCTGCCCATCAAGAAGTCGGAGGCGAACCAGTTCGGCATCGTCCAGGTCGACGACGAGGGGCGGGTGGTCGGGTTTCAGGAGAAGCCCGACAAGGATCCCATCACCATCCCCGGCGATCCCGAGCACTGCCTCGGCTCGATGGGCAACTACGTCTTCGCGCCCGGGCCGCTCGTCGAGGAGCTGCGCGCCGACGCCGAGAGCGAGTCGCACCACGACTTCGGCCGCGACATCCTGCCGTCGATGCTCAAGTCGGGGCAGGTCTTCGCCTACAACTTCGGCATCAACCGCATCCGCGGCGTCTCCGACGAGGTGGAGAACGCCTACTGGCGCGACGTCGGGACCATCGACGCGTACTACGAGGCCAACATGGACCTCAAGAACGTCGTGCCCAGCCTCAACCTCTACAACTGGGACTGGCCGATCGTCACGGCCAACTACCCCGACCCGCCGGCCAAGCTGGTCTTCGACGACGACACCCGGCGCGGCGTCGCGCTCCAGTCGATTCTCTCGGGCGGCTGCATCATCGCCGGCGGCTTCGTCAAGGACTCGGTGCTGGGGCGCAACGTGCTTCGTCGACGCGGGCGCGCGAGGTCGAGGCGTCGATCCTCTTCGACAACGTCTACGTCGGCCGCGGCGCGCGCGTCCAGCCGCGGCCATCATCGACAAGAACGTGCGCATCGCGCCGAGGCGGACCACATCGGGCACGACCTGGCGCGCGACGCCCTCCGCCACACGGTGAGCGAGGGCGGCGTCACCGTCGTCCAGAAGGCGCGCGACACGCTCCTCACCCGGTCGCGAAATTTCTGACACGGCCTTGACCGTCGTCGCGCTACCTTCGCGGCCGTGACGCCCGATCTCGCTCGTCGTTCACGGGCACTTCTACCAGCCGCCGCGCGAGAACCCGTGGACCGACGAGATCTCGCGCGAGCCGTCGGCGGCGCCGTACCACGACTGGAACGAGCGCATCCACGCCGAGTCCTACCGCGCCAACGCCTTCGCGCGCATCCACGACGGCCGACGGCCGCATCGCAGTCGATCGTCAACAACTACGAGCGGCTGTCGTTCAACGTCGGGCCCACGCTGGCGCGCTGGATCGCGCGCGCCGATCCCGCGGTCATGGCGCGCCTGCGCGCGGCCGACGAGGAGCAGCGCCGGCGCACTGGGCCGCGGGCGGCGCGATGGCCCAGGCCTACGCGCACCCGATCGTGCCGCTCTGCGACCCGGCCGATCGGCGCACGCAGCTCCTGTGGGGGCTCGCCGACTTCGAGCGGCGCTTCGGCCGCCCGGCCGACGGGCTGTGGCTGCCGGAGACGGCCGTCTCGCCGGCGACGCTGGAGACGCTGATCGAGCTCGGCGTCCAGCTACACCGATCCTCGCGCCCGAGCAGATCGACGGCCGTGCGCGCCGCGGCCGACGACGACTGGGAGGAGGTCGATCGCGACACCGTCGACACGGGCCGCGCCTACTTCTGGCGGCACCGCGACGGCTCGGGGCGGACGCATCGCCATCGGCGTGTTCGACGGGCCGATGTCGCGCGCCGTCGCCTTCGGCGAGGAGCGAGCCGCGCCGACGGCCCTCCTCGACGCCGCGCGTCGCCGCGGCCGAGCGCTCGAAGGCCGCCGGGCAGCGCCTCGTGCTCTGCGCCTCGGACGGCGAGCTGTGGGGGCACCACAAGAAGTTCTCCGACCTGACGCTCGCCTTCGCGACGCACGTCGAGGCCGCAGCGGCGCGGCATCGAGGTGACCAACCTCGGCGCCTACCTCGAGCGCCACCCGCCGATCTGGGAGGCGCGGCTCGCCGCCGGGCCCGGACGGCGAGGGGACGGCCTGGAGCTGCGCGCCACGGCGTCGGGCGCTGGCGGCGCGACTGCGGCTGCAACATGGGCGGCGGCGCCGGGCTGGAACCAGACCTGGCGCGGCCCGCTGCGCGCCGGGCTCGATCTCGATCCGCGACGCGGCCGCGCGCTTCTACGAGGACGCCGCCGGCGAGCTGCTCGTCGATCCCTGGGGGGCGCGCGACGCCTACGGCGCGGTCGTCGACGAGCCGATTCGCGCGCGCGACGCCGCGCTGGCGCGCGTTCGGGCGGCCGGCGCTGCGCGGCCGGCGGCGAGGCGGCGCGCGACCGGGCGCGCCTGCTGCTCGAGCTCCAGCGCGCGACGCTGCTCATGTACGCGAGCTGCGCCTGGTTCTTCGACGACATCGCGGGGCTCGAGGCGCTCGCTGGTGATCCGGATGGCGCGCACGCGCTCGATCTGATGCGGCAGGCGGGCGGGCACGCCGCCCGTGCGCGACGTCCTCGCGCGCGCTCGCCGAGGGCAAGAGCAACCGCCCCGAGGCCGGCACGGGCGCCGACGTCTTCCGCAAGGTCGCGGCGCATCAGGTGACCGCCACCCACGCCGTGGCGGGCGCGGCGCTGGAGGCGCTGGTGGCGCCGCAGGCCTTCGACGCCGAGGTCGTGGCCGGCTTCGACGTCACGCTCGTCGGGCCACCTCGAGGAGCAGCGCCCGGGCGTGCGGCGCCTCGAGGGGAGCGCGCGCGCGCGCCAGCGCCGCACCGGGGCGACCGAGGAGCTCACCTTCGCGGCGAGCCGCGCGGCCGGGTGGCCGTTCGAGGCGCGGGTCGGCGAGCGGCGGCTGTCGCTCGACGATCTGGGCGACGACGCGCGCGGGACGCTCGTGATGGCGGCGCTGCCGGCGCTCCTGTCCGAGGTGCGCGACCTCGAGGTCGCGCGCCTCGTCGGCGTCGCGGCGCGCGACGTGCCGCCCGACGGCGACACGCCCGCCGGCGTCGCCCGCCGCGCGCTGCTCGCCCGCGTCGTCCTCATCCTGCTGGGCGAGGAGGGCGAGACGCCCGGCGCGGAGGCGCTGCAGCTTTGCGGCGAGCTCTACGATCTGCTCGCGCTCCCCGCCGGCGCCCCCGAGCGGCGCGCCATCGAGGAGCGGATCTGGGCGCTGATCGCGCGCGGGCGCCCCGCCGCGGCGCTGCGCGCGCTGGCCGAAAAGGTCGGCTTCGCCCGGTCCGAAAAAACCGGCGACACTCCCGCTTCCTGATCGCCCCCGTCGGGAGTATTGTCCGCGCGGTGCTGGCCCGGAATGCGCGTCCCCCCGCGCCGGGGGTGGTGGCCCTGCGACTCGGGGCTTTGTTGTCGGTCGCCGCGATCGGCTGCGGCGGCGGAACGCTCAAGGTCACCAAGCTGGGGTCGTCGGCCCAGCGTCCGGCCAACGTCGCCGTCTACCTGAGCGTGTTCGACAAGGTGGGGCAACCGGTCGGCGGCCTCGAGCTGGCCAACTTCCGCGTCTACGAGGACAAGAAGCTGATCCCCGAGAGCAAGGCCAAGCGGGCGCTGCTCGACACCGGGATCGCCGCCTCGCGCTTCGCGCTCCTGCTGGTCGACATGAGCGGGCCGATGGTCGACTCCGAGGACCTGCCCGGAGCTGGCGCGGGCGGTCGGCGCAGTTCGTCGACAAGATCGGCGCCAGCCAGAGCGTGGAGGTCGACGTCTTCGACGGCGGCGAGGAGGTGGCGCCGCTGTTCGGGTTCGGCGCCAACATGGAGACGGCCAAGATCGTCGCCGCGGTGAAGGGATTCCGCCCGCGGAGCCGCAAGGCCAACCTGAACGGCGCCGTCTACCAGGCGCTCGGCGAGCTCAAGGAGCAGCTCGACAAGGCGACCACCGCGGAGAAGTCGGGCGCGCTGGTGGTGTTCACCGACCGGGGCGATCTCTCCCACAGCGTGAACGCGGCGGTGCTCGAGCAGCGCGCTGAAGGAAACCCCGGTCGACGTCTACGTGATCGCCACCGGCGAGAAGGTGAGCCGCCCGGAGATCGCGGCCATCGGCCACAGCGGCATCTTCGTCTCCAACGACCCCAAGGCGTTCAAGAAGGGGTTCGAGCAGGTGACCGCCAAGCTGGCGACCGTCAGCGACGGTCGCTACATCTTCTCGTACTGCACGCCCAAGCGAAAAGGCGACCACGAGCTGCAGCTGGAGATCGCGGTTCCCGGCGACACCGGCCGCCTGTCGTACAAGTTCGACGCCGACAGCTTCAAGGCCGGCTGCTCGCCCAAGAAGCGCCCCAGCTTCAGCGCGCTCACCAAGCCGACGCGCCCCCCGCCCCCGCCCGAGGCCGCCGAGCCCGCGGCCGACGACGACGCCGAGAAGTAGCCTCAGCAGGTCGCGTCGGGCGCGCCGCGTGCTCTCGGGCTCACGGCGTCACCGTGTACAGGCGCTGCCGAAGAACGCCGTTCTCCTGCAGGTTCGGGTACTGCAGATCCGACAGCACGCCCGCCGACGAGATCAAGGCCACCCCGACCGAGTTGCCGAAGCTGGTCGTGACCGTTCCCCCTGCGTCCCAGGAGTACTCCGCGTTACCGCTGCCCCACCACACGCCGATCATGTAGTAGTTGCCGCCCAGGAGCGGCACGTCCATTGGTCCAGATGAAACGTAGGCCTGGCCGAGGGGCGGGGTCACGGCGTACGACGCCCGGTTCGAGTAGTCGCCGAACTCGGTCGGCGATTGGTAGACCAGGAATCTGACGTACTGGCTCGCCTGCATGTCGAGGAACTGGTCCACGCCCGTCAGCGTGCAATCACGCGCCACGTAGAAGACGCTGAACGCGTAGAGGTTCGGATCCGCCTGCGAGAGGATGCCGTTCGCGCCGACGGCGTCGACGGTCTCGGCGTCGCAGGCGCCCGATAGACACGCCTGGGATGCCGCGGAGCAGTCCGTCCGCGTGCCCGTGAACCCGGAGCCATCGGTGTTGCACGTCGTGGCCACGGCGCCGTCGCACGCCGGTTGGTCCGGCCTGCAGACCTGCGTCTTGCACGTCGCGGTCGCCGGATTGCAAAAGGCCGTCGTGGCGCAGGTCGTGGTGAGCGACGAGGTGGTTCCATCCGCCGAGCACGTTCGTACGGTGTTCCCGACGCAAAAATGCATGCTCGGCGTGCACGTCGCCGGCGCGCCGCCCGCTCCGCCGCCGCCCGCTCCGGCGCCGCCGACTCCGCCGGCACCACTGCCGCCGGCACCGCTGCCGCCGGCTCCGCTGCCACCAGCCGCCGTACCTCCCGAGCCGGCGCGACCCGCCGCGCCCGCGATGCCCGCAGCGCCGCTTCCCGCGCCGCCGCCACCCACACCGCTGCTTCCGGCCGCCGAACCGCCCGAGCCGGCGCGACCCGCCTCGCCCGAGATGCCTGCGGCGCCGCTTCCCGCGCCGCTGCCACCCGCACCGCTGCCACCGACCGCCGTACCTCCCGAGCCGGCGCGACCGGCTGCGCCCGAGACGCCTGCGCCGCCGCCGCCGCTGCCGCCGCCGATCAGTCCGCCGCCGCCGCCCGAGCTCACGCCGCCGCCGTCGGACGTGCTTAGGGCGCCCAGGTCGTGCGTGCATCCCCCGCTCAATGGGACCAGCAACACGATCGCCATGAACCCGAGCCGCGCGCGAGTAAGCAAGTCCGTCCTCCGAATCACGAAAATACCGGCGCCAGTGTACATGACTCCTGCGCCTGACCTGCACTCCTGCGCCTGACCTGCCGGGTTCTCGGTGACCGGCGGTCTGGGGGTTCAGGAGGCGGCGCCCGGCGGCTTCGTCGGGTCGGCGCGCAGGAACGAGGCGAGGTCGCTCTCGCTGACGGCGGGCTCGCCGCCCGCGACGTCGTCCAGCTTCCCCTCCTGCATCCAGCGCTCGAGCTCGCTGACCAGCGCGAAAAGGTGGTCGAACGAGTCGACGATGTAGAGACGCGGCTGGTAGTGGTCGATCTCGAACGGCTGGTTGACCACCTCGCCGATCTCGAATGCCCGGCGCTCGACCTCCGGTGCGTCGATGGCGTGCGCGATCTCGCCGAACGACGAGAGCAGTCCGCTGCCGTAGACCTTGAGCGCGCCTTCGGCGTCGTCCGGGGCGTGGCGCATGAGCCCGAACTCGACGCTGAACCAGAAGAAGCGCGACATCGCGCGGATGTTGCTGACCAGGCGCCGCAGCCGGTCGCGCTGGTCGGGAATGGCCGCGGCGCGCCGGGCGGCGGCGGCCGCGCAGTCGCCGAAGCGGACCAGCGCGGCGGCGAACGCCGGGTCGGTGTGCATCGGGACGTGCCCGGCGACGTCGTGAAAGATGTCGGGCTCGGGCAGGTACTCGAGCCGCTCGCCGTCGCGGATGGTGATCGTCGTCGGGAACTCGCGCCGGCGCAGGCAGTCGAAGAAGACGTAGGCCGGGACGTAACCGCTCACCGCCCGCGCTCGGAAGCCGGTCAGCGGCTGCAGGAAGCGGTTCACCTCGTCGAGGTGCGGGATGCGATCGGCCGAAAGCTGCAGCTTGGCCATTCCTTCCAAAAACCGCCGGTTGGCGTAGCGCGCCCAGCGGTCCTGCATCCGTGTCAGGAGCCGCCCCCAGGTCGCCTGGTTCTCCTCCGAGTAGAGCTCGTACGGCTGCTCGATGATGTAGATGTCGCCGTGGGCGCGGGCCTCCTCGATGAAGGGCGCCTTGGTGGTCGTGAGACCCGGCGGATGCTCCGCCATTTTCGGTGCGGCAGCCACGTGTCTACAGAAGATAACGGCAAAACCGGGGCTCGGCTGGAGGCGGCTGGCTCGGCCAGGCGAAAACCCACGTTTCGCGGGCAGTTCGGGGCCAGAGCTGGGCTAGAGCTGCGTCAGGACGGAGACCGACATGGCCGGCATGGTGTAGGTGAAGGCGTTCTGTGCCGCGACCGTCGGGGCGGTGCTGGAGATCTGCAGCGTCGGTCCCGAGCCGGTGAGCGTGCGGGCCGAGAGCCCGGCCACCGCGGGCGCGGTGATGGCGATGCCGGCCTTGAGGGGCGCGGTCGTCTTGTTGATGGCGACGATGGTGATGAAGCCGCTGGCGCTGTCGACGCTGGCGTAGACCGACGACCTGGCGTCGTCGGTGGTGACGGCGTGAACCGAGGTGTCACCGAAGTGCGCGCCTTTGCCGTCGTAGTTGCGGAACGCGCGCAGGGCGGCGATCTCGTACTGGTTGTCGCCGGCGCTGTCGGGCCAGTTCCAGGAGGTCGCCATGTCGAGCCCTTCGCGCCCGAAGATGCCGAGCGCGTCGGCCTCGGCGACGCCACCGCTGATGTCGTGCCCGCCGCCGAACGTGTACTCGGAGAACGACAGCTTGGTGCCCGGATAGTGCGCGGCGATCTTCGCCTTCAGCCAGGGGATCAGCATGATCGGCTTCTTTCCGAGCTCGTCGGTGATCCAGTTCCCCTCGACGTAGTTCGGGTCCCACAGCGAGCGCGTGCAGGCGATGCGGGCCGCGGCCGCCAGCGCGGTGCCGTCGGTGTTGTCGACGATCCGGCTGTTGGTGCTGCCGCCATAGCCGTCGTTGACGTAGGTCTCCGGGTACCAGTGCAGGTCCAGATAGTCGACCAGGCGCTTGCCGGCGGTCGTCTCGGCGGCCTTCAGCTGATCGAGGTAGTAGGTCAGGAACTCGCCGTTGGCCTTGCTGTCGGGCGCGCTCTGCAGCGTCTCGTAGCCGGACCAGCCGTAGCTGACGAACCCAGCGGTCTGGGCCGTCGACCAGACGGCCTTCACCGCCGCCGCATAGGTGGTGTCGCGCATGACCAGCTCGGCATAGGTGACCGGGTTGGGGTGGACCTCGGCGTGCGTCGCCGCCCAGATGTCCGGCTCGTTATCGAGCGAGAAGATGACGTTGGTTCCGCCGTAGTTGGTCTTCACCCAGTTGACGAACTCGTCCTGATAGACGAACCCGTCGCTGGTGCTGGGCGTCGTCGAGAACGCGCTCCCCTTGGTCGGCCCGTTCTGCTTGAAGCGCGTCATGAGGTAGTTCGACCCCGAGTTGCGCACGTCGCCGGCCGGTGACTCGTCGGCCGAGACGTAGTCGACGATCGGGATGGTGATGAGCGCGGCGATGCCGTGCGCCTTCACCGGATCGAGCGTCAGCGCGTCGGCGGCGCCCGGGGTCATCGATTTGGTCAGGTAGGCGTCGTTCTCGAACATGTAGTCCGAGCCGGCGTTCGAGGCGTTGTTCTCCCAGTTGTACGCCGTCCAGCGGTTGCCGCCCGAGCGCGCGATGGTCTGCCCGTCGTCGGCGATCGTATCGGTGCCGTTCCAGCCGTAGATGAGCGGCGAGATCGCATGCTGGTCCTTGGTCGTGTCCACGGTGAACGTCACGTCGGTCGTTCCCGGGTTTCCCGGCTGGATGACCATCGCGCCGCCGGCGCCCGCTCCGGCGCCGCCGGTCGCGCCGCCGGTTCCCGACGCGCCGCCGGTCGCCGTGGTCCCGCCGGTCGCCGTCGCGCCGCCGGCCGCTGTGGCACCGCCATTTCCGGCGGCCGTCGTTCCGCCGTTCGCCGCCGCTCCCCGCCGTCTGCCCGCCGCATCCCGCGGCCAGGGAGACGACGGCCAGCGACGTCCAAGCGAAGCGAAGAACGTTCATCGAGCCTCCTGGGGGAAGGGCCATTGTATCAGGCGCGATCGCTGCCGCGCGACGGCATTCCCCACGGTGAGAGGCCGTCCCATTTCGCCGCCGTGGTGTCGCTGCCGTGGTGTCGCCGTCCGTGGTATTCTGGTGCCCTCGTCGTCGTCGCCGGGCCCGGCGCCCGGCAGAAGGAATCTTTGCTTATGCGGAACCCCCGGGTCTCGTCTGCGCGCTTCCGTTTCGTCGCCTGGGGGGCGTTGCTGGCGCTCGCCGGTTGCACCTCCTCGTCGTCCGGAGCGCCGGGAACAGGCGGGCAGGGCGTCAGCTCGGCGTCGGGTGGCGCAGGTGCCGGGGTGGGAACGGGCGGCGCCGGCGGTGGCGCCGGCTCGACGGAGCCCGGCGGTCACGGCGGGACGACCGCCTCCGGCGGCCAGGGCGGGACGACCGCCTCCGGCCACGGCGGCTCGGGGACGACCGACGCCGCCTCCGACGTGGCGCTCGGGACGGCGATCAACCCGGTGGCGATGCACGGCCAGCTGAAGGTGGTCGGCACGCAGCTGGAGGATCAGTCGGGCAATCCGGTCCAGCTCAAGGGCGTCAGCAGCCAGTGGCTCAACCTCGAGAGCAAGACCTTCCCCGAGAGCAAGTCGGCCATCCAGTACGCGCGCGACAACTGGAAGCTGTCGGTCATCCGCGCCGCGATGGGCGTCGACACCTCGGGCGGCTACCTCGGCACCGGCACCGGGACCAACGCCAACATGGCGGGGATGCTCTCCAAGGTGAACACCATCGTTCAGAACGCGATCGATCTCGGCATCTACGTGATCGTCGACTGGCACACCAGCGACGCCGTCACCAAGACGGGGACGACGCAGGCCACGCAGGCCTCGGCCTTCTTCACCATGATGGCGACCCAGTACGGGTCATCCCCCAACATCATCTACGAGGACTACAACGAGCCGACCGGCGTCACCTGGGCGCAGATCACGCCGTACCACCAGGCGGTGGTGGCGGCGATCCGCGCGGTCGACCCCGACAACCTGATCGTGCTCGGCACGCCGACCTGGTCGCAGGACGTCGACCTGGCGGCCGCTGGCCCGACTGACGGGGACGAACCTGCTCTACACGCTGCACTTCTACGCCTGCACGCACGGGCAGGCGCTGATCGACAAGGCCAACACGGCGATCATCGATGGGGCTGCCGCTGTTCGTGACCGAGTTCGGCGCCACCCCGTCCGACGGCGGCACGGCGAAGGACAACGACGTCTGCGAGCCGGAGACCAACGTCTGGTTCGCCTGGATGGCCAAGAACAACATCAGCGGCGCGTCGTGGAAGCTCGATCAGTGCACCGACTCGAGCTGCATCCTGACCTCCGCCGCGCCGGTCGACGGCCCCTGGACCGACAACTACCTCACCCAGGACACCGGCGGCACGCCGATCGACGGCGGCGAGAAGGGCGGCGGCCACGGCCAGTTCGTCGTCAACTGGATGCGCGAGTAGCGTCGGCCCCCTCTCGGCTCGACGGTCACCGGCACCGGACGGGGCGCGCGCCAGGGTAGGCGATTCGCGGATGCGCGGGATCGAACAGGGCGGGGTCGTCGGGCGTGAGCGGCGTTTTTCGCGCGCGCAGCAGGTCGGCCATCGCGTCGCGGATCGGCGGGCCGTCGTCGAGCTTGGCGCGCTGCTTGGTCTCCTCGGAGAAGAGGCCGTCGCCGCCGGTGGCCAGGAAGTCGCTGGTGAGCACGTCGAGCTTCGCGCCCGGCGCGAGCGGACGGCCGCTCGGGTGCAGCAGCGTGACCGTCAGCGTCCCGTCCTTGCAGCGAGCGTCGGCGCGGACACCCGAGAGGGAGATGATTCCGTTGTCGCGCTGCAGGTTGCGGGCGATGGCCTCGGCCAGCTCGGCGCCGGTCATCGGGATGACGGCGAAGCGGTTGTCGAAGGGGAGGGCCTCGAAGAGGCGGCCGTAGGTGAGGGGGCCGGCCGGCAGATCGACCCGCAGGCTGCCTCCGTTGAGGACCGCCACGTCGGCGGCCGGGCGCGCAGCGTGCATCAGATCGGCGAAGAGATTGCCGAGTGGGGAGGGGACTTTCTGCGCGCGCGGAATCGGCGCGGTCAGCACCGGGCCGAGCTTCTCGTCGCGCTGGGCGCGCGCGGCCTCCAGGGCGGGGGCGATCGCAGCGGCCACGGCGCCGTCGGGGACGACCGGCGCCCCCTCGTAGGTCTCGCCAGCGCAGCGCTCGGGGGCGCAGATCCGCTGCGGCGGGAAGATGCGCGCGTCCACGGCGCGGCCGGTCGCGCGATCGATCGTCAGGTCGACGCGGCTGAAGGCGTGCCCGTTGGCGAAAGCCTCGACGATCGGGATGCCGGAGACGCGGTGGGCGACCCCCTCGTGGGTGTGGCCGGCGACGATGGCGTCGAGAGCGCCGCCGCTGGCGGCGAGCTCGCGCGCGACCTGGAAGATCTCGCCGTCGGGCTCGCAGGACTCGAAGTGCTCGGGGGCGTCGAACCGCTTGCAGACGCCGCCCGCGTGCGCGGCGGCGATCACCACCGTCGCGCCGCGCCGGTGCAGGTCCGCGGCGGCGGCGGCGAGGGTCGGGGCCAGCGGCTTCACCGCCAGGCCGGCGAAGTTGGCGGCCAGGGTGGTGCGCGGCGTGCTCGTGGTGGTGACGCCGACGATCCCGATCTTGACCCCGGCGACGTCGATCAGAACCTGGGGGACGACGTTGGTCCAGGCGGGGGCGCGAGCGGCGCGCCCCGGGCCGTCTCGACGAGGTTCGCGTCGAGAAAAGGAAACCGGGCCTCCTTGGCGCGCGCACGCAGGGCGCCGCGCGGATCCTCGCCCGGCTTCTTGGCGGTGACCGCGGGGCCGACGGGGCCGAAGTCGAACTCGTGGTTGCCGAGCGCGGCCGCGGCGTACCCGAGCACGTTGTAGGCGCGCACGACGGCCGCTCCCTCGGTCGGCGTTCGAGGTGAGCGTCCCCTGGAACATGTCGCCCGCGTCGACCAGCAGCGACCGCGCCGCCGTCGCGGGCGCGCGCGCGCCGCAGGTTGGCGAGGTAGCCGCCGAACGGCGGCAGCGCCTCGAGCCGGCCGTGGAGATCGTTGGTGCCGACGACGGAGATGGTCACCCGCGCGGGCGGGGCGGCGGGCGCGGGGGCCGGAGACGGCGGCGCGCCGGCAACCGGCCGCCGACGCGGCGGCCGCGACGGCCGAGACCGCCAGGAGGGAGACTAGGCCTCGGGGGTTTCCCAACGGCCGCTCTTGCTCGATCGAACGAGCGCCTCGAGAACCGCCACGTTCTTCACCGAGTCCTCGAGCGGGACCGGTCCCGGGGCTGACGGTCCGCTGCCGGTCGCGGCGCGGGCGAACGCCGAGACCAGCAGCGCGTACTGATCGACCGCCTCGAACGTGCGGCGCTCGGCGTTCGGGCGCTCGAGCACGGGGCTCGTCTCCAGCGTCAGCTCCGATGAGCGATCGGCGGCCGGCGTCCAGGCGACGGGGAGGTCGAGGTGCCCCTTGGTTCCGAGCAGCAGCGCCCGCTGCATCGACAGGAGCTCCATCCCGCAGGTGAGCGTCGCCTGGCCGTTCGGGAACTCCAGCACCGCGCTCGACAGGACGTCGACGCCGTCGGGACCGGAGAGGGCCGCGCGGGCCAGCACGGCGACCGGCTCGGCCTCGAAGCAGAAGCGGCTCATCGTCACCGGGTAGAACCCCGTGTCGTAGAGGACGCCACCTCCCATCGAGGCCTCGTAGCGGATGTCGGTGCGTCCGGGGAGCGCAGTAGGCGAACGTCCCGAGGAAGCCGCGCAGCGCGCCGATGCGGCCGTCACGAATCAGCTCGCGCGCCGCGTGCCAGCGCGGCTGCATGCGCACCATCGCCGCCTCGCAGACGACGACGCCGGCGCGATCGCGCGCGGCGACCAGCCGTCGCGCCTCGGCCGCCGTGGTGGCGATCGGTTTTTCGCACAGCACGTGCTTGCCGGCGGCCGCCGCGCGCTCCGACCAGGGGACGTGCAGGTGATTGGGCAGCGGGTTGTAGACGGCGTCGACGTCCGGATCGGCCAGCAGCGCCTCGTAGGAGGCGTGCGCGCGCGCGATGCCGTGGGCGCGCGCGGTCTCGGCCGCCCTGGTGCCGTCGCGCGAGGCGATCGCCACCACCTCAACCTCGGGCGACGGCCGCATGGCCGGCAGCATCCGCTTGAGCGCGAACCGCGAGGCTCCCAGAATTCCGAACCGCAGCACGGCCCGAGACTAATTGATCCGCGCGCTTAAATCACGACGCCGTCGGAGATGATGCCGTTCTTGGGGACGATCACGATCCCCTCGCGGATGTAGTAGCCGTCGCCGTCCTTCTCCTTGATGCCCGCCTCGTTGACGATGCGGACGTTGCTGCCGATGCGGGCGTTCTTGTCGATGATGGCGTTCTCGATCACCGACTTCGCGCCGATGCCGACCGCCGGGACGCCGCGCGCGATGCTCGACTCCATCTCCGCCAGCGTCTCGTAGAAGTCGGCACCGATCAGGAGGCTGTTGCGGATGCGCACCTCCGCGCCGATGCGGCTGCGGATGCCGACCACGGCGCGGTCGATCTCGGCACCGTGCATGATGCACCCCTCGGAGATGAGGGCGTTGTGGATCGTGCAGCGCTCCAGCTTCGACGCCGGCAGGAAGCGCGGGTGCGTGTAGACCGGGTGGGCCTCGTCGTAAAAATCAAACGGCGGGATCGCCTCGCACAGCGCCAGGTTGGCCTGGAAGTAGGACTGGATCGTCCCCACGTCCTCCCAGTAGCCGCGGTAGACGTGCGCCTGCACGCGCTGGCGCGGGACGGCGTCGGGGATGACGTGGCGTCCGAAGTCGACCAGGCGCGGGGCTCGACAGCGCCTGCTCCAGCACCTCGCGCTTGAAGAGGTAGATGCCCATCGAGGCCAGGTGACCCTGGGCGCCGCCGGGGAGATCCGAGAGCAGCGCCGGCAGCCGGTCGGCGGGCGGCTTCTCGTCGAAGTGAACGATGCGCCCCGTGTCGTCCATCTTGAGGATGCCGAACGCGGAGGCCTGATCGGGCGCCACCGGGATGACCGCCACCGTCGCGTCGGCGCCGCTCTCGCGGTGGGTCCGGATCATCTCCCGGTAGTCCATGTTGTAGAGCTGATCGCCCGAAAGAATCAGCAGGTCGCGTCCCGTGCGTGCGGCGCATGTGGCGCAGGCTCTGGCGGACGGCGTCGGCGGTCCCCTGGAACCAGTTTCCCCCTTCCTCGGTCTGCTCGGCGGCCAGCACGCTGACGAAGCCCGACGAGAACACGTCGAACTTGTAGGTCAGGGCCACGTGCTTGTTGAGGCTCTCCGAGTTGAACTGCGTGAGCACGAAGATCTTGCGGATGTTCGCGTTCAGGCAGTTGCTGATCGGGATGTCGATGAGGCGGTACTTGCCGCCGATCGGGACCGCCGGCTTGGAGCGCTTGAAGGTCAGTGGAAACAGACGCGTGCCGCGCCCGCCGCCGAGGATGATCGCCAACACGTCGTCCATCGCCGTCAGTCTATCCCCGACGGCGGCCGCCCGCTATTTCGCGCCCGTCGTTTCGGCCGCCGCCTTACGAACCATTACCGTGACCTCGTTCTTGTTGTGCGCGAGCTGCTTTGTGCGCGCGAACACCGGCCGGACCCGCTCGAACAGCGCCGGCAGCTCGGCCAGCACGCCGTAGCCCGCCCGCCCCTTGAACTTCACGGTGACGATCAGGTTGCGGCACAGGCCGCGCGCGAGCCAGGCGTCGCAGATCGCGAGGCTGCGCGGCGGCTCGCAGACCACGTCGCACAGCAGCCAGTCGACCGGCGCGGCCGGCAGGTAGGTGAAGGCGTTGCCGATGACCGTCGCGAGCTTCGGGTGGCGAGACAGCGGCGGCGCCAGCGGCGCGCGATCGACCGCCACCACCCGCGCCCCGCGCTTGAGCGCGGTCGCCGTCCAGCCGCCGGGCGCAGCCCCGAGATCGACGCAGGTCTCGCCCGCGCGCGGCTCCGCCCCCATCCAGGCGAACGCCTCCTCCAGCTTCTGGTAAGCGCGAGAGGGCGGCGCGCGATCGATCGCCACTGGCGCCTCGCCGCCGGGCCAGGGCGCGAGGTCGAGGCCCCCGCCGGGCAGCGGGCGCGGTGGGACGGCCGAGACGGCGAAGCGATCGCGTCCGAGCGCCAGCACCTGAACCAGCAGCCAGCTGGGGTCGAAACCGGCCGTCGCCTCCTCGAGGGTGCGCTGCCGGCGCGCCGCCCGGCGCCGCCGCGTCGCCCAGCAGCGCCAGCGCCTCCCGCGCCACCAGCTCCGCCCGGCTGGCGAGGCCGGGCGGCGGCTCGGCGTGCGCCAGCGCGTGAACCACGAACAGCCCCGGCCATCCGTCGATGGCCGCCTCGACGGCGCCGAAGATCGGCCTCCGCCAGCGCCCGCACGGAGCTGCCGTCGATGAGCCGCGCTGCGGGCAGCGATTGGCGCGCGAACACCGGGTCGCCGGCCAGATCGTCGGCGTCGATTCCCACCACGCCGGGCGCGAGCTCTCGCACCGCCGCGCCGGCGCGCGCCAGCTCCTCGGCGAGCGCGGGCTCCGATCCGGCCGAGCAGAGAAAGAGCCGCACGAGCTGCCGACTAGCTCGCGGACGCGGCTTCGTAGGCTGGCGAGAACATGAAGGTGACGAGCTCGTGCGCCGACGCCCCGCGCAGGAACTCGCCGCGCACGGCGGCGGTCGGCGGCTCGTCGTCGTCGCCAAAGAGCTCCCCCTCGGAGACGACCGAGAGCACGTCGACCGGGCTGCCGCAGACGAGCAGGCCGACCCGGTTACAGGTGTGGCGCGTGCCGCGCCTGAAGGTCTGCCAGTCGGGCAGATCCGCCAGCGCCGCCTCGACCTCGGTCAGGAGCTCCGCCCGTGCCTCGGGCGAACCGAGCGACACGCTGGCCTCCGGGCGCCGCAGCCAGTCGGCGACGGCGACGCCACGCGGCTCGATGGCCTCGGCGCCGCCCAGCGCCGCGCGCGCCCCTTCGAGCATTCGCGTCAGCCCGTCGACGCCGGTCAACCCGGCGGTCACGAGGCCGCTGCGCAGCGCCTCGATGGCGCGCCCCGCGACGAACGACCAGGCCTCCGGGCCCAGCATGACCGCCGCAGGGCTGATGAGCAGCCCCGCCGGCTGCGAGGGGATGAGGCGCAGCCGACGGCGCTCTCCCTGCGGCGAGGGCGTCCGGCGCAGTCCCTCGGCGTCAGGGGCCACGACGAACGCCGGCGCACCGAGCAGGTCGGCGATGCGCCGCAGCTCGATCGCGCGCGCCGGCGGCAGCCCGCTGCCCTCGACCGGCTTGGGCGCCGGCTCGGCGTAGTCGAGGCCCAGCAGCGCCGGCGCCAGCCGCGAAAGCGCGCGCCGCACGGGCCCCGCGACGTCAGGATGATCGACCGGCGTGCCCGGGCGAATCGCCTCCGGGCGGAGAGCCTCCGGGGCGGGGAGTGCGTCGAGCAGCCTGGACCCGAGGCCCCCTGGTTCGACGAAGGCCGCCATCGAGTAGGCCGCGCGCGCCAGCGCCAGCCGGCGCGTGCGCGCGGCCAGGCCCCCGAGCGCCAGGGCCGGTCCCGGTCGCGCCGGATCGACCAGCACCAGCTCGACGAGGGCGTCGCAGAGCACGCGCTCGCCCTCGGCGCCGGCCCAGAATCGTGCGCGGGTCAGCATCGGGTCGATCGAATCGACGCCACGGGCCGCCGCTCTATCGCCGGCCTGCGCCAGCACGTGGGCGGCGGCGGCGAGCAGATCGGGGTGCGTGGCCAGCGCGAAACGCTCGGGCGTCGGGCTGCGGGGCCCGGCGACGGCGATCGCGAGCCGCGCCATGAGGTCGGCGTCGGTCTCGATCGAGAGTGGCACGGCGGCGAGATCGCCGGCCAGATCGGCCACCACGTCGAGGTCCCCCTCGTCCCAGAAATGATCGATGAGGCGCAGCCGGGAGGGGACGAAGCCCGGATCCGCGTCCGAGGAACGGAGGTAGGCGTCGAGGGCACCCGCCTCGTCGGCGAGCTGCGTCCGCCGGATCTCCGCCTGGCGGTAGAGCACGGCGGCGCGGTGGGCCGGATCGGGGTAGAGGCGCGCGAGGCGCCCGCAGGTCTGCGCCGCCTCGTGAAAGAGGCCGAGCTTGAGGTAGGTCTGCAGCAGGAGCTCCAGCGCCGGCAGACGCCCCGGCTCCTGGTCGACGACCAGCTCGAGGTAGTAGCGCGCGCCGTTCCACTCGCCGGTCTCCGCGTAGATTGCCCCCAGGCGGTGGCGGAGATCGCAGAGATCGGTGGAGGCGCCCGCCGGCAGGAGCCGGAGCAGCTCCTCGAGCCGCAGCGCCGCCGTGGAGGTATCGCCGCGCGCCAGCGCCAGCTCGGCGAGAACGCGCCGCGCGTCGACGTGGCGCGGGTTGAGGATGGCGAGCTCGCGGTAGAACGCCTCGGCCTCGGCGCTGTCGCCCACCCGCTGCGCCAGCACCGCGCGCCGCGAGACCGAGATCGACTCGCAGGACGGCCTCGCCCGCGTCGGGGGCCGCCTCGAGCGCCGCGTAGAGCTCGCGGGCGCGCGGCCATTCCTGCTTCCTGTAGGCGATCTCGGCGAGCAGGACCAGCGCCCCCGAGTGCTGGGGCGCCGAGGAGAGCGCCTGCTCCAGATCGTCGGTGGCGGCCGGGATCTCGCCGCGCGAGAGCGACACTCGCGCCTTGGCGATCAGCGTGTTGGCCTTGCGGACTGGCTCCGACTCCACCCCCGCCGAGCGCCAGTAGCTCGGATCCGCCTTGGCTGACGGCGGCTCGGAGGGAGGGGGCGGCACCACGTGGGGCGTCTTCTCGAGGTCCGGCGGGGGCGGCGGCAACGTCCCGGTGCGCGCGGGAAAAACAGGCGGAGCAACAGGCGGAGCAACGGGCTGAGCCGGCGGCGGCTCCTGTCGAGGTTCCTGCCGCGCCAGGAAATCCCGGGCGGCGGCATGCGCCGGGTCGATCTTGAGGAGCCGCTCGTAGGCCCGACGCGCCTGGGGCGGGCGCGATAGGTTCCGGTCGTAGATCTCGCCGAGCCGCGCGAGGATCGCCTTCTGCTCGCGCGGGCCGCGCGCCGCGACCTCCAGCTTTCGCTCGAGCACGTCGGCCAGGCGGGTGAAGTCCCCGGCGTCGGCGCAGAGCGCCTCGAGCGCCTCGAGCGCTTCGGTCGACGCGGGATCGAGCGTGACCGCCCGATCGAGCAGCATGCCGGCGTCGGCGGGGAGCTCGAGCCGCTTGCGCAGGATCTCCGCGGCGGCGACCAGCGTTCCTGCCCGCTCCACCTCGCTGGCGCCGACGCGCAGATCGTCGGCCGAGGCGATGAGCGCGCGCGCCGCCCCGTGCGGATCGCCGCTCCGGGCGTAGAGCTCGACCAGGCGGCGCCAGGCGGTTCCCACCAGCGGCCCTGCGGTCGCGTGATCGATGCAAAGGCGCAGCGCCGCCAGCGCCCCCTCGGTCTCGCCGATCTTCTCGTAGGCCGCCGACAGCAGGTGCGCCACCTCGGCCCGCGCGGGGCCGACGGGCGCCAGATCGAGCGCCCGCCGCAGGGCCCCGATCTCGTCGGCGTCGTCGGTCGCCAGATCGGCGGCGATCCGCTCGAGATCCCCGCGCGCCGAGGACCAGCGCAGCGCGATCCGGCCGGCCGAGACGCGCACGGCGCCGAGGTGCAGGCCGGCGCTGTCGGGGAGCCGGAACCCCTGGGCGACGAAGAGCTCGTCGAGTGCGGCCGCCAGCGGGTCGACCTCCAGCGCTCCGACCGACGTGGCGGCGGCAGCGGGGATGCCGAACACCATCGCCACCGCGGCGCGCACGTCGTCGGGGCGCGCCGCGCCGCCGTCGACGGAGATCTGAAGCCTGCGCCCGGCGCCGGCCCCCAGCGTGAGGCGCGCCGAGCCACCCGCCCGGGCGTGGCTGTTATCGTCCGCGTTCTCCTCTTGGGGCTGTCCGGTGACCACGATGCGCCCCGGCTCCAGCGTGACGGCGACAGGTCCGTGGGCGGTCTTCGCCGCGGCCACCCGGCTCTCCACCCCCGCGCGGTCGATGATCAACGTGGCGGCACGCAGCTGCCCGCGGCGGTTGCGGAGCTCGGCGACCGCCAGTGATTTGCGCGGCCCGGGCCACTCGACCTCCAGCCGCTCGACCATCAGCGGCCCGAGCTCCCGGGCCGTGACGGTCAGGATCGCCCGGCCGTCGACCAGGGCGAGGGCCATCGCCGGTACGGCGTCGGCCATGGAGCCTCCTCAGCCTCCGAACGGTCGGTGAGGGGCGCAGGGCTCGTAGGACGGCGGCTCGCTGCTCTCTTCGTAGCGGAGGACCTCGTTGTTCACGCTGATGTGCTTGGCCTGCTTGGCCTCGTTGCATCGCGCGGTGGTCCAGTCGGTCAGGACGTGCTCCCACTTGGTCAGCTGGGCCTCGTGCGCGAGCTCGACCTTGCGCTTCTCGAACTCAGCCATGTCGGGGTCCTTGCGCTCCTTGAGACGCACCACCACGAACGTCCCGCTGACCTCGAACGGCCCTGCGACGGGCGCCACGTCGGTCAGCGCGAAGGCGGCCTTGGCGAGCGGGTTCGAGACGCCGATCCCCTCGACGATCGCCCCCTCGCGGCCGGCGCGCAGCGAGAAGAGCCCGGTCTCCTCGACGCGCGGCCCGGCGCCGGCCTCGGGGACGGCGTTCGCCTCGTCCTTATCATTGGTCGACGCCGGGAAGACCTCCTTCATCGGCTTGCCGGGCGTCTCCTTCAGCTTGGCGACGGCATCGGCAGCGGCCGTCTTGGCCAGCGCATCGGCGCGCTCTTCGCGCAGCTTCTGCTCGGCCAGCTCCAGCTTGGCCTGTTCGTAGGCGATGTTGCCGCTTCGTTGCCCCTCGACCTTGGTGATCACGTAGCCGTCCGTGCCGCGCTGCGGACCGACGATGGCGTCCGACCCCGCCTTCCAGACCTTCTCTTCCTCTGATCCCTGCAGGTTGGCGGCACCGTGCGCGCGCCAGCCCAGCTCGCCCCCCTGGGCCTTGCTGGTGGCGTCGTCCGACGATGCACGCGCCACCTCGGCGAAGGTGACGCCGTTCGTGCCCGAGATCTTGGCCCCCTTGACCAGCTTGGATGCCAGCGCGCTCGCCTTGTCGTGCGCCGCCTTGTCCTGGGCCGCGGTGGCGTCCTTGGCCACCTTGACCAGGATCTGGCGCAGCTTGCGCTCGTCGTTGACCTTCTCGTAAACGAACCGCCTCTGCTCGTAGAGCGCCTTCAGCTTGGCCTCGTTCTTGGCGGCGTAATCGGCGATTTCGGCGTCGGTCAGCACCACGTCCGACTGGTAGCGGTGGCCGGAGAACCGCAGGTACTCGAGGTTCACCTGCCGCCCGCGCCGCACGAAGTCCGACTTGACCTCGTCGTTCGAGACCGACACTCCGGCCCGCAGCAGATCGCGAACGCGCGACGCCAGGAGCTCCTTCTTCTGCTCCTCGATGAAGCTCTTGGGGGTCATCCCCAGGTCGTACTGCAAGAAGGTCTTGAACGACTCGTAGTTGAACGCCCCGTTCTTCTGCAGCCGGGGAACGGTGTGCACGGCGCCGAGCCCGATGATCTTGGACTCGCCGATCTGGTCGGTGACCTCGTCGTCGGTCACGACGTAGCCGAGCCGGTCGGCCTCCGAGGCCAGGAGCTCACGCTCGATCAGCTTGTCCATGACCATCTCCTTGAGACGGTCTCGCTTGGCGGCCGGCGCGGGGATCTGCGCCCCCCCACCAGCATGAAGCCGTACCGGAAGCTGTTCTGGGTGATGGTCGATGAACCCACCTGCGCCGCGTAGTGGTCGTTCCCGTTCATGACCTGGTCGCAGGAGGTTCCCCGCGACTGCGGTCCGAAGCTGATGACGAAGATGGCGATCAGGAACAGAAACAGGGCGTAGATGAGCACCGACTGCGAGGATTTCCGCATCTGCTCGAGCATGGCGGGGCGGAATCTACCACAGTCTTTTGCGTCCAATAGCCAGAGCCTGGAAGCGGCTTGCCACCCGCCTCGTGAGGGAAGATCGACGCGGCCGGCCTATCGGAGTGCCTCTGCGTATGCTAAAAACGATTGTCTCGTCGACGCGGCGGTCGGTTTCGATTCGGGCGGCGCGCGGGGCGCTCAACTCATGCTGCTCGACTGGGTCTACGGACTCTTCTCCAACGACCTCGCCATCGATCTGGGCACGGCGAACACGCTGACCTTCGTCCGTGGCAAGGGGATCGTCTCCAACGAGCCGTCGGTGGTGGCAGTGCAGCGCTCCGGCAACGGAACCAAGAAGGTCCTGGCGGTCGGCAAGGAGGCGAAGGAGATGCTGGGGCGGACGCCCGGCAACATCGTCGCCGTGCGGCCCATGAAGGATGGCGTCATCGCCGACTTCGAGGTGACCGAGGCGATGCTCCGCTACTTCATCACCCGGGTCCACAACCGGCGAACGCTGGTCAAGCCGCGCATCATCATCGGCGTCCCCTCGGGGATCACCGAGGTCGAGAAGCGCGCCGTGCGCGACTCGGCGCTGGCGGCCGGCGCGCGCGAGGTCTACCTCATCGAGGAGCCGATGGCGGCGGCGATCGGCGCCGGGCTGCCGGTCACCGAGCCGTCGGGCAACATGATCGTCGACATCGGCGGCGGCACCACCGAGGTGGCCGTCATCTCGCTGGCCGGCATCGTGGTCGCCAAGTCGATCCGCGTCGCGGGCGACAAGATGGACGAGGCGATCGTCGCCTACATCAAGCGCAAGTACAACCTGCTCGTCGGCGAGCGGACGGCCGAGATCATCAAGAAGACGATCGGCAACGCCTACGCCACCGACGACGTCATGACCATGGAGATCAAGGGGCGCGATCTGGTCGCCGGCGTCCCCAAGACGCTGGTCATGAACAGCGACGAGGTGCGCGAGGCGCTGGCCGAGCCGGTCAACCAGATCGTCGACGCGGTCCGCTCCGTGCTCGAGCGGACGCCGCCCGAGCTGGCCGCCGACATCGTCGACCGCGGGGTCGTCCTGACCGGACGGCGGTTCGCAGCTCCGCAGCCTCGACGTACTTTTGCGCGAGGAGACGGGCCTGCCGGTCATGGTCTCCGACTCCCCCGAGTGCGCCGTGGTCCTCGGCACCGGACGTGCCCTCGACGAGCTGGCTTTGCTCCGTGAAGTCGCGTTGCAGTAGACAGATTCTAGAAGTGGCATTTTCGCGGCTGAGCCGGCCACAATAGGGGCGCATGGGTCCGGGAAAGCGCCTGCGCGAAGCCGCCGTGGTGGGGGTGACGCTGCTCATCGCCATCATCGCGCTGCGGATGAGCGCCAAGAACCCGGGCGATCTGTCGGCGCTCGATCGCGGGATCCTGCGGCTGGTCTCGCCGGCGCAGTCGGCGATGTCGTTCATCGCGCGCGCGATCACGGGCGTCGCCGGCCACTACGTCGAGCTGACCCACGTCCGCGGCGAGAACGAGGCGCTCACCCACGAGAACCAGAAGCTGCGCGCCGAGTTGACCGAGATGCGGCGGCTGGCCGAGGAGAGCGGCCGCTATCAGCGCCTCCTCGGCCTGCGCGACGTGACGCCGGCCGAGACGATCGCCGCGCGGGTGATCGCCGTCGACGCCTCGCCGTACTTCCGCGTCGCGCGCGTCGACATCGACCACGGCGAGGGGTCGGTCCGCCACGGGATGCCCGTCCTGACCCCCGACGGCGTGGTCGGCCGCGTGAACCGCGTCTCCGGCAAGAGCTCGGACATCATGCTGCTGGTCGACCCGCGCTCGGCGATCGACGTGGTCGTCCCGCGCACCGGTGGGCGCGGCATCCTGCGCGGCAAGGCGGCCGAGAACGCCTACCGCTGCAGCGTCGAGTACCTCGCGCGCGGCGAGCCGGCCAAGGTGGGTGACGCCGTCGTCACCAGCGGCCTCGGCGGTTCCTTCCCGCGCAACCTGGCGGTCGGCCACGTCACCCGCGTCATCCCCGGCGCCGTCGGCCTCTACCAGGACGTCGAGGTCACGCCCGACGTCGACTTCGCCCGGCTTTCAGAGGTGCTGGTCGTCGTCGCGCCGCCGCCGGCTCCCGACACCGATCCCGCCGCCCGCCGCCTGCCGGCGCGCGGACCCATGGTCTACCGATGAAGGGGCGCGCATGAGATCGGCCATCACGCTGTTCGTCGCTTACCTGCTGCTGATTCTTCAGTCGACGGTCCTCGAGCTGGCGCCGATGCACATGGTGGCGCCCAGCCTCGGGCTGCTGGTCGTGATGCACGTCGGGCTCTCGTCGAAGTGGACGATCTCCTCGGCGGCGGTGGTGGCCTTCGCCACCGGGTATCTCTTCGATCTCGACCTCGGGTGCGCCCCAGGGGGTGCATGCCTTCGTGTTCGTGCTGATGGCGCTGTTCGCGCGCGCGCTCTCGACCCGCCTGGCGGTGCAGGGGATCGTTCTGACCGCGGCGACGGCCTTCGTCGCCAGCCTGCTCGCCGCGGCGCTGATCGTCATCGTGCGCGCGCAGGTCGGGCCGGAGGGCGGCTACGGCGGCCTGCGCCTGGCGCCGCTCGAGGCGCTGCTGACCGGCATCTTCGCCCCTGTCGTGCTCGGACTCTTCCGGCGCATCGACGGCAAGGTCGACAGCGCGCGCTCGCGCGTCGGCCTCGCCCGCGGCCCCCACTCCTTCGACCCGGTCCCCCGACGATGAGAGCCGCACCCCCATGGAGATAGCCGGGCAAGACGCCGAGCTCCCCGAGATACGAAGGCGATCGCGCTACTTCGCGCTGGTCGCGCTGGTCGCCTTCCTGGGGATCGCGGGGCGGCTCTTCTACCTGCAGGTCATCCAGGGGGACACGTTCTTCCGGGTCACCTCCGACAGCATCGTGCACACCGATCTCTTGCCGGCGGTGCGCGGTCAGATCCGCGATCGCGAAGGGGAAGGTGCTGGCGACGGTGCGGCCGTCCTACAACGTCTACGTCACGCCTCGCCTCCTGACGGCCGAGGTGTTCGCCCACCTGCGCGCCGTCCTGGGTATGAACGGCGACGAGGCGATCGACGTCTGGGAGCGGGTGCAGACGCGGCGGCGCCGACGGCGGCCCGCACGCGGCCGAGCGGCCGGTGCTGCTGGCCGAGGACATCTCGCGCGAGGCGATGGCCGCCATCGAGACCGGCGTCGATCTGCCGGGCGTCAAGATCGTCTCCGCGCCGCGCCGCTCGTACCCGCAGGGGACGCTGGCCGCGCACGTGCTCGGCTACATGAACGAGATCTCCGGCGACGAGCTGCGCGCCAAGAAGGACGAGGGCTACCGCGCCGGCGATCTCATCGGCCGCACGGGGATCGAGCGGCAGTGGGACGGCTATCTGCGCGGTCGGGCCGGCTTCCAGAAGATCGTCGTCGACCGGCGCGGGATGCCGAAGACCGACATCCACGACGTGATCGACGGGCCGGCCGCGCAGGCGGCCGTGCGCCGGGAACAACGTGGTGCTGACGCTCGACGCCGACACGCAGCGCTTCACCGAGCGGGCGCTGCGCAACGCCTCGGCGGCGGGCGTGGTGGTGCTGGACATCGACACCGGGCGCGATCCTGGCGATGGCCTCCAAGCCGAGCTTCGATCCCAACGAGATGTCCGGACACCTGACGGTCGAGGCGGAGCAGCGGCTGCTCGCCGACCGCTACCATCCGCTGCACGACAAGACGCTTGGCCGAGACCTACTACCCGGGCTCGACGTTCAAGCCGATCTCCGCGATCTCGGCGCTCGAGGATCGGCTGATCACGCCCGAGGACAAGACCAAGTGCCACGGGTCGTTCGAGATCGCGCGGCGGCGCTTCAAGTGCACCAAGACGCACGGCGTGGTGAGCCTCTACGACGCCATCGTCCAGAGCTGCAACGTCTACTTCTACGAGCTGGGCGCGCGGCCCGGAATGATGGACCGCCTGGCCAAGTTCGGCTCCGACCTGGGCCTCGGCGCGCCCGACCGGCCTCGGCCTCAACGGCGAGGACGGCGGCTTCCTGCCGACGGAGGAGTGGTACCGCGAGCAGAAGCGTGAGAATCCCAAGGCCGAGGGGTTCCAGATCGGCCAGGCGCTCAACGCCGTCATCGGGCAGGGGTCGACGCGCGTCACGCTGCTGCAGATGGCGCTGCTCTACGCGGCGATCGCCAACGGCGGCAAGCTCTGGCTGCCGCAGATCGTGGAGCGCGTCGAGTCGCCCGACGGGCAGATGCTGGAAGAGTTCGCCCCGCGCGTGCGACGCGAGATCTCGGTCGCGCCCGAGACGTTGGCCATCGTCCGCCAGGCCCTGGTTGGCGTGGTCAACGAATCGAAGGGGACCGCCTACAAGAGCCGCGCCAAGGACATCGAGGTGGCGGGCAAGACCGGGACCGCGCAGGTGCACGGCCGCAAGACCGAGCTCGGCGGCTACGAGGCGGGCGACCACGCCTGGTTCGTCGGCTTCGCGCCGGCCGGGCGCCCGCGAGATCGCGATCGCGGTGTTGGTCGAGCACGGCGGCCACGGCGGCGACGTCGCGGCGCCCGTGGCGATGGAGATCATCCACAACTACTTCGACAGCGTCGCGCCCGCCGACCGGGACGCGCCGCGTGTCGGACTGCCCCGCCGGAGAAACCACACCGTCGAGGCGCCGCCCTCGACCGCGGAGAATGAGGAGCCAGCGCCATGATGCAGCCGCGGGGGGTCGGCTGGCGTCGGCTGCGGTTTCGGTTCGACTGGACGCTCACGGTGTCGGCGGCGGCGGTCACCTCGCTCGGCCTCATCAACCTCTGGAGCGCCGTTCACGACCGGCAGTCGAACCTGTTCTCGCAGCAGATCTCCTGGCTGGGTCTCGGCGTGGCGGTGTTCCTGGGCGTGGCCATGCTCGACTACCGGACGATCAGCCGCTACGCCTACATCCTGCACGGGGCGGGCGTTGCGCTGCTGATCGGGGTTCTCGTGTTCGGCAAGATGGTCGGGGGGGGCCGCCGCTGGTTCGACGCGGGCCCGTTCCACGTCCAGCCCTCGGAGCTGGTGCAGCTTCTGACCGCGGTCGCGCTCGGCAAGTACCTCAACGATTCGCCGGCGCTCGAGGGGCGGACCTGGCGCCACCTGGCGATCCCGGTCGTCATCGTCAGCCTGCCGGCCTGGCTCATCGCCAAGCAGCCCGACTTCGGAACGGCCTTCCTGCTCTTGCTGATCTTCTTCACCATCATGCTCACGGCGCGGCTCAAGCTGCGGACGCTGGGGGCGATCATCGGCTTCGCCACGCTGGCGGCGGCGCCGATCTACCAGCACCTCCTGCGCGAGTACCAGCGCAAGCGGTTCGAGGCCTTCCTGAACCCGACCTCCGAGGGGGCGTACCAGACGCGCCAGGCCCTGAACGCGATCGGCTCGGGGCGGTTCTTGGGCAAGGGTTTCATGCACGGCACCCAGATCCGCCTTCGGCATTTCCCCGCGCTCTGGACCGACTTCCCGTTCGCCGTGTGGGCCGAGGAGTGGGGCTTCGTCGGCTGCTTCGTCCTCCTGCTCGCCTATCTGGTGCTGGTCCTCTGGATCATCAAGATCGCCGGCGACGCGCGCGATCGGTTCGGCGCCACCGTCTGCGTCGGCGTGGCCGCCATGCTCTTCTGGCACGTGTTCATCAACATCGGCATGGTGAGCGGCCTGCTCCCGGTCGTCGGCGTGACGCTGCCGATGGTCAGCTACGGTGGCTCCAGCATCCTGACCATCGCCGCGGCGCTGGGGCTGGTCATGAACGTCAGCGTTCGCCGTTTCTCGTATTGATTCCCGTCGGCTGGTCACGGCCCTCTCAGGAATCTGAGGCAGCCGAGCGTCTACCCCCTCGATTCGGCTCGACGCGCTGTTGGTTTGGCTCTTGAATGAGCTCCACGACATGAGGTCATTCGTTCATGGGGCGTGCCTGAGCATTCTCCTCAGCGTCGGCTGCAGCTCCTCGCTGCCCGGCAACACGAAGCCGGGCCAGGACGCCGAGCTTGCCTGCTCCGGTTCCGGTGAGTCGTGCTTGGTCAGCGGTTGCTGCGGAGCGCTCTCCGAGGCCTGTCTCTCCCAGGGGAACGATAAGATCTGCCTGAACGCGATCCCTCCGGAGTTCGACGGCGGCGGCAACTGCATCGTCGGTCTCACCTCGGATCTCCCCGGTGTGGCGCTGACCTTCGACGGCGCGCCCTGCTCGTATTCGCAGGCGGAGATAGCCGCCGGGATCCAGATCCCCTACCACGAGGAGATCGACCAGCCGCAGCCCAACTTGTACCCGATCCAGGGCGATGCGGGGCGCTGCCAGCAGCCCGACGAGGCGGGCCTGATCGTCAGCTACGACATCTCGGGCGGTGGGCAGCACTACTGCCTGTGCGACCAGGGTCTCTGCGCGGCCCAGTCGTTCACCACCTCCGCCACCGTCGGGAACTACTATCACCAGATCGCCTGGGACGGCCGAAACTGGTACGGGCCGTCGGACACGGGCAACCCCGAGGGCGCTCCATTCCCCGTCGGGACCTACACCGTCACGCTGACCGCCACAGGGAACACGAGTGGTCTTCCGGACGCGACGAGCGCCGCGCCCTTCACGCTGACCGCCACGCGCACGATCACGATTACCCCTTAGTGCGCGTCGCGGGAGGGGCCTTTAGGGCCCCCCCCGCGATATGAACCCACCGCCTCGGCCGGTCGAAAAGAATTCTTGGCCCCTACTTTCGTAAGGGGGGAGTCACTGAAATGACCGCATCGGGCTTCCCGACTGGCGGGCGTGCACATCCATCGGTCAGTGGCGGCTCCCTAGTGCGTTCTTGTAGGGAAAAGAATCTCTCTTCGTGTCGTACCGCGCAGAAGGTTCGACAATCAGCATGGGCGTTCGGATCGAGAGGGTCAAGCGCGATCCGCGCGGCGCCGGCGCGTCTTCGTCGCCGCTTGGGACGCGTCGCGCGATGGACAACAAATTCGCTCAGGCGGAAAATCTCGCCCGATGCAAACACCAAGCCCCCGCAGCGTGAAGGCCCTGCTCTGCTCGGCCGCTCTTGGCGTGACCTGTCTCTTCGCAGCGCAGCCGGTGCATGCCCAAGCGGCCGTGGCCGTCCCCCCGGCCGCGCCGTCAGCCGCGCCTCCTTCCGCGGCGCCCGCGCCCGCGGCGCCCTCGGCCGCCGCGCCCGAGGTGCCGCCGCCCGTCGAGCCGGCGCCAGGATATCCCTACGGCCCGCCGCCGCCTTACTACTACCGCCCCTACTACCGTTATCGGGCGATGCCCTACGCCTACGCGCCGCCGCCCCCGCCGGTCGAGTCGATGGAGGGGTTCCACACCCACGACGGTTTCTTCATGCGCGTTCACGTCGGCATCGCCGCCACCGGGTTCTCGTCGACGCAGTCGGGGATCAAGACCAACTACGCGGGCGGCGGTTCGTCGACCGGGATCGCGATCGGCGGCGTCATCGCGCGCGACCTGATTCTTTACGGCGCGGCGTTCGGCACCAGCACCTCGAACCCAGACAAGCAGGTCGCCGGCACCAGCGTCACGGGCGACCTCGGCAACCTCGGCGTCGGCGCGATCGGTCCGGGCATCGCCTACTACTTCGAGCACATCAATCTCTACGCCTCCGCGACGTTCGGGCTGGCGGGGTTCAGGGCCGACGACAACAACGGCTTCCGCGCCGACTCGTCGCGCTCGGGAACCGCCTTCGAGCTGATGCTCGGCAAGGAATGGTGGGTCTCACCCAACTGGGGCCTCGGCATCGCCGGCGAGATATTCACCGCGTCGCTCAAGGACAAGAACGTTCCCGGCCTCACCTGGTCGGCGGGCGCCGCATCGCTTCTCTTCTCGGCGACCTACAACTGACGCGCGCTCGGCGCCGCTGACGATCACCATGCTCGCGGGCCGTCTCCGCCGCCCGCGCCCGCGCAGCCGCGCGCTGTCGGTGCGGCTCCTGCGCGGGCTCTGGACGTTGCCCACCAACGTGCTCGGACACCTCGCCGGTCTGCTGGCCAGCGGTCGCCTCCCGCGGCGGGTCGGCGGACCGGCGGCGGTCGGGTGGCTCTATCCGATCCGCGCCGGCCTGGGCCTCGACTGGGTCGGCGCGGTGACGATCGGCCACGCGATCCTGCATCGCCCGGGCGTGCTCGACGGACCGACGACCGGCGCGCGGCTGACGCTGGCGCACGAGCTGGCCCACACGCGCCAGCACGATCGGCTGGGGCCGCTCTACCTGCCGCTGCACATCCTGTCGCAGGCGGCGAGCGCACTGCTGACGCGCGGCAAGCCGGTCACGGTGAGCCGCGTCCACGACTGCAACCCGCTCGAGCAGACCTGGATCGCGATCCCTTCGAGCGCGCCGCACGCGCCGGGCGCGTCGGACGACGAGGTGGCCGAGGTGCTGGCCGCGTTCGGCGTCTAGGTGACGGGGCCGCGCGGCGGGCCGGCGGGGACCACCTCGCCCGACGGCGGCGTCTGCGGCTCGCCGGCGACCTTCTC
Organism: uncultured Pseudomonadota bacterium; assembly: GCA_963725905.1. Classification (GTDB taxonomy): domain Bacteria; phylum Myxococcota_A; class Polyangia; order Fen-1088; family Fen-1088; genus JADGRB01. The sequence goes on from CAVSAG010000002.1 coordinate 726,308, forward strand.
GCGCCAGAAGGCGCCGACGCCGCCCTGGACCGCCGTGGAGACGGTTCCGCGCGACATCAGCTCTTCCTTGTCGAGGATGGCGTCGACGCGCGGTAGGTCGGCTTGGCGTGGTCGAGCGTGTCCATGCGGATGGCGTCGCACGGGCAGGCCTCGGCGCAGAGGCCGCAGACCACGCAGCGGAGCTCGTCAATCTCGAAGATCTTGGGGCGCTTCTCGATCCGTCCGTCGGGCGCCTCTTCGGGGACGATGGTGATGCAGTGGGCGGGGCAGACGGTCGGGCACATCATGCAGGCGACGCAGCGGACCTGGCCGTCGTCGCGCAGCATGAGCCGGTGCAGGCCGCGGTGGCGCTCGGGGTACGCCTTCTTCTCCTCCGGGTACTCGATCGTCGCGATGTCGGTCTGCTTGCGGTGACCGGTGACGTTCTCGACGAAGTTCTTCACGAAGTGACGGAAGGTGACGCCCAGGCCCTCGGCGATCGCCGGTAGGTACATTTGCTGCGCCAGGCTTCCGGGGCGGTTGACGACTTTGACTCCGACGGCCATCTGTTCTCCTAGCTCCAGCTCTGCGCCCAGAGGATCATGAGCGCGGTCGCGACGACGTTGGCGATCGAAATCGGCAGCAGGCGTTGCCAGCCGAGCCGCATCAGCTGGTCCGAGCGGAAGCGCGGCAGCGACCAGCGGATGAGCAGCTGGAACGCGCAGAAGGTGAACACCTTGACCAGCCAGCAACGTGGCCATCACTCCGACGAAGGCCACGTTCGGCAGGTGCTGGATCAGGAAGCTGTCGATCGTGCTCGCCCATGTGCCAGCCGCCGAAGAAGAGCGTGATCATGATGGCGCTGGAGGTGACGATCTCGAGGAACTCGCCGAGGAAGAAAAGGCCGAAGCGCAGGCCGGAATACTCGACGAAGTAGCCGATGATCTCCGGCTCACCCTCGGGGATGTCGAAGGGCGTGCGCTTCGTCTCGGCGATGGCGGCGGTGAGGAAGAGGATGAAGCCGAGCGGCTGCGTGAAGATGCCCCAGCTCGAGGCGTAGTGACCGAGGCTGATGACGTGCGTCTGCAGATCGGCGATCGCGCCGGGCTCGAGCGTCCCGTAGACCGAGGAACGATCCGAGCACCGCCATGCCCATCGTGACCTCGTACGACATCATCTGCGAGGTGGCGCGCAGGCCGCCCATCATCGACCACTTGTTGTGCGACGCCCAGCCGGCCAGCGTGGCGCCGTACACCGCCAGCGACGAGATGGCGAAATAGAACAGCAGGCCGATGTCGAGCCGCGCGATCTGCAGCCGCGACGGGCTGGCTGCAGACGGGGTTCGCCTGGAGGAGCTCGCCCCAGCAGAGGGGCGGACCGAACGGGATGATCGCCGCGACGATCAGCGCCGGCGCCATCGCCATGATCGGCGCCCACATGAAGAGGAACTTGTGCGCCTTGCCGGGGACGTAGTCCTCCTTGCCCATGAACTTCAGCGCGTCGGCCATGAAGTGGGTGATGCCCCACATGCGCCAGTTCGCCCGCTTGCCGTTCCAGTTCCAGGGCAGCGGGATGTTGGCGCGGTTCGGTCCGAGGCGGTCCTGCATCATCGCCGACTGCCGCCGCTCGAGCCAGGTGAGGATCGACGCCAGCGGCATGAGGAAACCCATGATCATGAAGGCGATCTTCGATGAGCGCCGCGATGACGTTGAAACCGAGCGAACCGTATTCCATCGTCAGCCTCGAGACCCGGCGAAGCGGAGCTGGAGCGGGAGCTGAACGCGACCCCAGTCGGCGTCCTTCATGAACGGCAACTTGGACTTGGCCTCGGCGAAGACGGTCTTGGCGTCGCTGAAGTCCATCGTCGCGCCCAGCTTGCGCGCCAGGTGCGAGAGGATGTCCCAGCCCGGCAGCGCATCGCCGGCCGCGGGGACCGCGGCGCGCACGCGCTGGACCATGCCGAGCTCGGTTGGTGAACGTCCCGTCGCTCTCGGCCCACTCCGTGAGCGGCAGGGCGACGTGCGCGGCGTCGGGCAATGGCGCGCTGTGCGTCGCCGAGCACGACGAGCGCTTCGAGCCTGTCGAGCGGCAGCGCGCCCGGCGCGTCGCCGACCAGGACGCCGTCGGTGCCGACCACCAGCAGCGTCGTCGACGGCGCCCGACTTGAGGTCGTTGGCGAGATCGAGCAGCGTCTGCAGGCGTCCGGCGCCGATCGCGATCGCGCCCGCGGTGTTCGGGTTCTTGTCGGCGCAGACGAGGATGTCGTCGCTCCAGCCCTGGTCGCGGCCGGCCAGGTACGCCTTGCCGACGCCGAGGTGATCGAAGGCGAGCTTGGCGAGCGCGTAGAGATCCTCGTTGGGACTGTCGCGTTGAACACCACGCCGACCTCGGCCGGGCTTGCGTCGAGCGCGGCGCGCAAGCAGCTTGCGTGGCGTCGTCGAGCGCGCTGTCCCACTCGACGGCGACGCCGGCCGGACATGGGGGCGGCCAGGCGGTCGCGTGTGCACGCGCTTGTAGGTCATGCGGCCCTCGTCGCACATCCAGTGCTTGTTGACGGCCTCGTTGACGCGCGGGACGAGGCGGTAGATCTTGCCCGCGCGACGAGTGGACGTCGATGTTGCAGCCGGTCGCGCAGCCCGTGCAGACGGACGGCGTCGCGTAGAGCTCCCAGGCGCGCATCGCGAAGCGGAAGTCCTTCGAGGTGAGCGCGCCCACCGGGCAGACGTCGACGGTGTTGAGCGAGTAGGGGTTGTCGAGCTTGTGGCCGGGCGCCGTGTCGAGCAGCTCGTGATCACCGCGCTTCGACATCTCGAGCTGGTGGACGCCCGCGACCTCGTCGCAGACGCGGATGCAGCGCGTGCAGAGGATGCAGCGCTCCTGATCGAGGACGATGGTCGGACCGAGGTCGACGACCTTGGCCTTCTTGACCTTGATTCCGTCGTTGCGCGCGAGCTTGGCGTCCCAGTCGAAGTAGTGCTTCTGCAGCATGCACTCGCCCGCCTTGTCGCAGATCGGGCAGTCGATGGGGTGGTTCACCAGCGTGAACTCGAGCATCTGGCGGCGGACGTCGAGCGACCTTGGGCGAGCGCGGTCATCACCTCCATCTTGTCGGCGACCGGCGTGTAGCAGGAGGGCACGGGCTTGGCCTGACCCTTGACGTCGACGAGGCACTGCCGGCAGACGGCCGGCGAGGAGAGGCCCGGGTGGTAGCAGAAGAACGGCACGTTCGGCGCCGTGCGGCGTTGCACGCCTCGAGCAGGTTCGTGCCCTTCGGGACCTGCTGCGTCTTGCCGTCGATCGTGACGGTGACGGTCTCGGGGGCCGCGGGGGCGGCGGGCCGAGTGCCCGGGGGGGTAATGGGTCTCGCGCTCATCGGTCGCACTCTCCGCCGATCATGTTGATGAGGCCGAAGGTCGGGACGATGTCGGCGATGAAGAGCCCCTGCAGCAGCTTCGGGCAGGATCGACGGTCGCCGCGAAGCAGGGCGGGCGCACGCGGCACTTCCACGGGCGGCCCGTGCCGTCGGAGACGATGTAGAAGCCGAGCTCGCCGTTGCCGGCCTCGGTGTACGAGTAGACCTCGCCCGCCGGGACGTGGATGCCGTCCATGATGATCTTGAAGTGGGCGATCATCGCCTCGATCGAGTTGTAGATCTCGCTCTTGGGCGGCAGGACGATGCGCGGGTCGTCGATGCATGAACGGCCCCGGCGGGGATCTGCTCGAGCGCCTGCTCGAGGATCCGCATCGACTGCTTCATCTCCTCGACGCGCACGGCGTAGCGGTCGAAGTTGTCGCCCACCGAGCCGACCGGCACGTCGAAGTCGAAGCGGTCGTAGACGAGGTAGGGTGCGTCCTTGCGGACGTCGTAGGCGAGGCCCGTCGAGCGCGCCGACGGGGCCCGGTGATGCCGTAGGCCAGCGCGTCTTCCTGGGTGATGATGCCGATGCCGTCGAGGCGGTCGCGGAAGATGCGGTTGCGGTCGAGCAGCTTGCCGACCTCGACGAGCACGCTCTGCGTGCGCGCCGAGGATGTCGCGCAGCTTGTCGGCGAAGCTCCGGGGGCAGGTCGCAGGCGCACGCCGCCGATGCGCAGGTAGCTCGACGGTGAGGCGCGCGCCGCAGACCTCCTCGAGCAGCTCGAAGAGCCACTCGCGGGCCTTGAGCACGTAGAGGAACGGCGTGAACGCGCCGAGCTCCATGGCGCCGGCGCCGAGGCACGTCAGGTGGTCGGTGATGCGCGAGATCTCGCCGACGATCACGCGGATGAACTGCGCGCGCTCGGGGATCTCGTCGGTGATGCCCATCAGCTTCTCGACCGCCATCGCGTAGCCGACGTTGTTGAGCATCGGCGAGATGTAGTTGAGGCGATCGGTGTACGGGAAAACCTGCGTCCAGGTCGCGCTCTCCGACTCCTTCTCGAAGCAGCGGTGCAGGTAGCCGATCTGGATGTCGGCGCTCGAGATCCTCTCGCCCTCGACCTCGAGCACCATGCGCACCGTGCCGTGCATGGCCGGGTGCGACGGGCCCATGTTGAGCGGCAACGGGCTCGGTCGGCAGCTCGGGCGCCGTCGAAGTCCTGCGGCGTCCTGAATGCCGACGACGACCTCGCGCGGGTGATGCGGCGGCGCTAGCGTGTTGTCCAAGCGGTCGCTCCATAGTGTCTCGTCTCGGCCTTCGGCTCTATTCACGCGTCCCGGCGTTGCGGCGCACGAGCGGCTGCCGCTTCTCCTTCGGGTAGTCCTTGCGCAGCGGGTGCCCGACGAACTCCGGGTACATGAGGATGCGGCGCAGGTCGGGGTGCCCCTTGAAGCGCACGCCGTAGAGATCGTAGGCCTCGCGCTCGAACCAGTTCGCGCCGGCCCACACGCGGCACGAGCGTCTCGACCGCAGGCGTCCTCCTCGGGACGCCGCAGCGTAGAGCCGCATGCGCTGCTTGAGGCTCGACCGAGTAGAGGTGGACGACCACGTCGAAGCGCGGCGTCCGGGTTGCCGCCGCGACCAGCGATCGACGACGGTGAGGTCGATGAACATCTCCATCTTCGTCGCCGGGTCGTCGCGCAGGAAGGTCGCGACGGCGATCCAGGCGTCGCGGCGGACGCGCGCCCACTCGTCGCCGTGCTGGCGAGCCGCGTCTCGAGGATCTCGCCGCCGGTGAACTGGGCCTTCAGCCGATCGAGGACGTTCTGCGACATTACGGCTCGTCCTCTGGGCCTTGCTCGCGCCGCCGGGCCGGATGCGCCGTGCGCAGCGGGACGTCGTCGCCGGCTTCGGCCCTTCTGCTCGGCTCGAGCGCGACCTGGCTGTGGCCCTCGCCGCGCTGGATGCGCTCCTGCAGCAGGATGAGCGCGTCGAGCACCTGCTCGGGGCGCGGCGGACAGCCGGGGATGTAGACGTCGACCGGGACGACCTGATCGGCGCCCGGCATCGTCGAGTAGTTCTGGTAGAAGCCGCCCGTCGACGCGCACACGCCGAAGGCGATGACCCACTTCGGCTCGCACATCTGGTCGTAGATGCGGCGGAGCGCCGGCCCCTGCCGCTCGGTGATCGTGCCGACGATGATCAGCAGATCGGCCTGGCGCGGCGAGAAGCGCGGGAACTCGGCGCCGAAGCGCGCGATGTCGTACTTCGGCGCCGCGACCGACATGTACTCCATGCCGCAGCAGGCGGTGACGAACGGGTACGAGAACAGCGAGAACTTGCGCGCCCAGTTGATGGCGTCGGTCGAGCTTGCCGTGGTCATCCAATCGAGGCGCCCATCGCTCTACTCCCACCCGACGGCGCGCTTGCGCCAGACGTAGGCGAGCGCGACGATCAGGATGCTCATGAACACGAGGATCTCGGCGAGCCCGAAGAACGAGACGCCGCCGCGCGCACTACGCCACGTCGTCGAGCGGCGCCGAGCGCACGAGAGCGCGCGGTAGCGGAGCGCCCACGGGTAGAGGAACGCGGTCTCGATGTCGAACACCAGGAAGACGATCGCCACCTGGTAGAACTTGACCTCGAAGCGCGTGCGCGGGCTGCCGATGACCTCGGAGCCGCACTCGTACGGGTAGTCCTTGGCGCGGCTCGGCCGGTGGGGCCCCAGGTACTTGGCGGCGGCGGTCAGGAGCAGCGCGAACCCGACCCCGCCCAGGATCATGAGCGCTGCGGACAGATAATCTGATGTCATGGGCCCCGCTTCGGGAAGAACCGAACCGACGCCGCGATTTATAGAGGTTGCGTGCGAATGAGTCAATCGTGTGTGCTGGACCATCCCGGACGTTTGACTTGGGCCCGCGACATTTCTATATCTAGACGCCGCATGCGCCGCCCCTCGTCGCTGCTCCCCTTGCTGGGGGCGATCATCGCTTGGACGGGGACCCCGGCGTGCGCGAAGACGCCGGCCGAGGCGCACCCCGTCGAGGCCTCGGCGGTGAAGGCGGGCGGGAGCAGCAGCGACAACACGCCGCCGCCGGGCGTCGACATCTCGAAGCTCGACGACTTCGGCAAGAAGGTCTTCTTCCGGATCGGCAACGGCGAGCCGTCGGTCTGCGGCCAGGCGCAGAGCCTGATCGCCTCGGCCAAGGCCAAGCAGGGGGGCTGCCCCCGCTCGGTCAACGCGCTCCGCTACGTCGCGCGGCTCGTCGACCAGGGCTTCACCGACTCGGAGGTCTCCGAGGCCCTCGCCAAGCGCTACCGCCCCGTCACCCCGAAGAAGATCGACGTCTCGGACGCGCCGATGAAGGGGAACCCCAAGGCGCGCATCACGCTGGTCGAGTTCGCCGACTACGAGTGCCCGCACTGCAAGCACTTCCAGCCGGTGCTGCACCAGATCGTCGACGAGTTCCCCAACGACGTGAAGCTCTACTTCAAGCACTACCCGCTGCCGCAGCACACGATCGCCCGCCACGCGGCCGAGGCGCGCGGTGGCCGCCAAGAAGCAGGGGAAGTTCTGGCAATTCCAGGACAAGCTCTGGGACAATCAGGATGAGCTCAGTCCCGCCGAGATCGAGAAGGTGGCCAAGGAGTCGGGACTCGACGTCGCCAAGTTCCGTCAGGACGTCGCCTCGGACGCGGTGAAGGCGAGGGTCGAGAAGGACAAGAACGACGGATCGGCCGTCGGCCTGCAGGCGACGCCCACGCTCTACATCGACGGGCGCGAGTACACCGACTCGCGCGACACCGACAGCCTGCGCGAATGGATCAAGGACGCATTAGGCGGAAGTTAGGCGCGATCGCCCTCGCGGTCGCCTGCCTCGGCTGCGCCACCTCGGGCGCGGGGGGCGGCGATCTGCAGGCGCCGGTCGGCGCGCCGCTGCCGCCGCTGAAAGTCGACTCGCTCTCGGGCAAGACGATCAACGTCGCCTCGTACAAGGGGCAGGTTCTGCTGCTCGACGTCTGGGCCTCGTGGTGCGACCCCTGCAAGCAGGAGCTGCCGATGCTCGACGAGATGGCCAGGCGGCTCGCCCCACGGGGTCGACGTGCTGGCCGTCTCGGTCGATCAGGAGCGCGCCAACGTCGACAAGTTCTGCGCTCGCACGGCGGCCACTGGTCGCTGACGATCGCGCACGATCCGCGCGGCGAGGTCGCCGATCTGCTCCAGCCCGACAAGATGCCGACCTCGTACGTCGTCGACCGCGCGGGGATCGTCCGCTACGTCAACGCCGGCTTCCTGCCCGCCGACGCCTCGATCATCGAGCAGCACCTGCTCGAGGTCGCCGGCCACTGACCGACCCGCTCTGTCGGCCGCGCTGGTTTGCCGCCCGGTGACATTTTGAGGTCGGTGGCACCATGCCTCTTGCGGCCAGATACCGAGATCCTGTAGATACTGTGCCGAGATGTTGCGCTATCTGGCTTACATATTTTCTGTAGATAATCGGATATCCACGATCCGTGATCGCCGCCACCGACGGCTCGCTTCGTGCGCGGTCGGCGTGGTCGGCCTGTGTCTGTTCCTGCGATCGAGCCTGGCCGCCGCAGAGACGCCGCCGTCGCCGGCGCCGGCGAGCGTCGCCACACCCGAAGCGCGCAAGCAGGCCAAGAAGGATCTCGCCGCCGGCCAGAAGCTCCTGAAGAAAGGGCAGTTCGAGGCCGCGCTCGCCAAGCTTCGCGCTTCGTACGCCGCCGATCCGAGCGGCGCGGCCTTGATGGGGATGGGCGAGGCCGAGCGGCAGATGGACCGCCCGGGAGAGGCCTACCGCGACTATGACAAGGCGCTGTCCGACCCGGCGGGAGATCTGCAGCCGGCCGATCGGGAGGCCGCCCAGAGGGCGGTCGCCGAGCTGGCGGCGCTGACCGGGACCGTGAAGGTGACGCTGCCGGAAGCGGGGGCGGTCTGCACCGTCGACGGTCGTGCGCTCGGCATCGACGAGATCGGCCGTCCGGTGCGGCTCTCCCCGGGGCGCCACGTGTTCGAGGCGACCAAGCCGGGGTTCGAGCCGCTCACCTTCCCGACCTGGGTGACGGCAGGCAAGGATCTGGAGACGACGCTGACGCTGAAGCCCGCGGCGGGAGCGCCGCCCGTCGCGCCGCTGGTTCCGATACCACCCGCGCCATCCGTGTCGGCGCCGCCGCCTCCATCGCCGCCTCCATCGCCGGCGCCCGTCTCGCCGCCACCTCCGCCTCCCGGACCGGCGGCGCCGCCACGGCCCGCCGCCCCGACGACACCGCCGTCGCCAGCTTCGCCGACGTCTCCGCCACCTCCGCCGGTCACGGTGCCGCCGGCCACCTCGCCGCCGCCGGCCACCTCGCCGCCGCCGGCCGCGCCGCCTCCGGTCACGCCAGGTGCACCAGCGCCGCTTCCGGCCCCAGTCGCGCCGCCCTGGGCACCAGTGCCGGCGTCACCGCCAGCTGCTCCATCAACGCCACTCGCGCCACCACCGTCGGCCGCGCCGTCGACCTCGCTCGCGGCGCCACCGCCGGGGGCGGAGCCCGCGCCGGCGCCGCCGCCGCCGGCCCCAGCTCCTGGACCCGCGCCCGAGGTCGTCCCGCCGCCGGGCGAGACGCCTCCCTGGATCGCCACGCCGATTCCTCCTCCCGCAGCGGAAGTCACCCCGATCCCGTCGGCTGCTCAGCCCCCGCTGCCGGCGCCGACCAGCGAGCCGACACCGCCGCCGGCTGGCTCGAGCGCCGGGGTCGTGCGTGCCGGTCTCCTCGTCGGCGTCGTCACGTTTCCCCGTCCCATCGAAGGGGAGGTGATGGTCAAGCTCGGCACCTCCCTCGCGTTCGGACTCAAGGGAGGCTATCTCCCGGAGCTAACGGCCCCAGGCGGTGTGGCGAAGCTCGATCTGAAAGCGATCGAAGGGATTGTTCGCTGGTTCCCGGGACAGGGCGTGTTCTTCCTGGGCTGCGGATTCGGCTATCAGAATCTCAAAGCCTCGCTCACCGAGCCGGTCGACTACAGCGAGCTGACCATCACCGCCGACATGTCCGGCTTCTTCGTCTCGCCACAGCTCGGCGTCCTCTGGATCTCCCAGTCGGGCTTCGCCCTCAGCTTCAGCGTCGGCGCGCAGATCCCGATCCCCAGGGATCCGGTGGTGAGCGCCACCTACGGCGGCCAGCCGATCCCGAGCCAACCCAGCAGCACCATCCCGCAGGACGTGATCGACCAGGCCCAATCCTCCGAGGACACCGTCCGCTCGCTCGCCCGCTTCATCGTCAAGTACCCCTTCCCGAACATCGACCTCCTGCGGATCGGCTTCTTCTTTTAAACCACGGGCCCGTCGCCGCGGGCGATGACGGTGTCGCGGGCGAGGCGCGGGTCGTGATCGGGGTGGTCGAGGTTGTAGTGGAGGCCGCGGCTCTCGGGGCGGCGGCGCGCGGACTCGATGATGAGATCGGCGACGAGCGCGATGTTGCGCAGCTCGACGAGATCGCCGTTGATGGTGACGTTCCAGTAGTAGTCGCGGATCTCGGAGCGAATGAGCTCGATGCGGCGGGCGGCGCGCTCGAGGCGGCGGTCGGTGCGGACGATGCCGACGTAGTTCCACATGAGGCGGCGGATCTCGTCCCAGTTGTGGCTGACGACGACGGCGTCGTCGGGCGAGCCGGCGTCGCCGGAGTACCAGGGCGCCACCTGGGCGGGGCGCTCGCTGCGCACGCCGCTTGACGTCGTCGGCGGCGCGCGCGCCGAACACCATCGCCTCGAGCAGCGAGTTCGACGCCAGCCGGCAGGCGCCGTGCAGGCCGGTCATCGCCACCTCGCCGATGGCGTAGAGGTTCTTCACCGTCGAGCGGCCGTGCTCGTCGACCTGCACGCCGCCGCAGCTGTAGTGCGCGGCGGGCACGACCGGGATCGGCTGCTTGCGCATGTCGATCCCCAGCTCCATGCAGCGGCGGTGGATGTTGGGGAAGCGCTCGACCACGAAGTCGCCCGGCAGGTGAGTCATGTCGAGGCCGACGTGGTCGTCGCCGGTCCGCTTCATCTCGGCGTCGATGGCGCGGGAGACGACGTCGCGCGGGGCGAGGTCCTTCATCTCGTGGTAGCGCGGCATGAACGCCGTGCCGTCGCGCAGCCGCAGGATTCCGCCCTCGCCGCGCAGCGCTTCGCTGATGAGGAACGACTTTGCCGCCGGGTGGTAGAGCACCGTCGGGTGGAACTGAAAGAACTCCATGTTGGCGATGCGCGCGCCGACCCGGTAGGCCATCGCCACGCCGTCGCCCGTCGCCACGTCGGGGTTCGAGGTGTAGAGGTAGACCTTGCCCGAGCCGCCCGTGGCCAGCACGACCGCGCGCGCCACGACGGTGACCACCTCGCCGGTCCGCTGGTCGAGCAGGTAGGCGCCGAACACGACGTTGGGGCCGCCGTACTTGGCGGTGGTCAGCAGATCGATCGCCAGGTGGTCGGGGAGCAGCGTGATGCGATCGGCGCGCTTGGCGACGCCGCCCAGCAGCGCCTCTTGAATCGCCCAGCCGGTCGAGTCCTTGACGTGGACGATGCGGCGCGCGGTGTGGCCCCCTTCGCGGCCGAGCTCGAGGTGGCCGGCGGCGTCGCGATCGAAGGGGACGCCCAGCTCGTTGGCCAGCCAGAGGATGTGCTCCGGCCCCTCGCGCGCGCAGATCTCGACGATGTCGCGGCGGCAGAGCCCGTCGCCGACGCGCAGCGTGTCCTCGACGTGGGCGGCGACGCCGTCCTCCGGATCGAGCGCGCCAGCCACGCCGCCCTGCGCGTAGGCGGTGTTGGCGTCGGCGGGGGCGCGCTTGGTCGCCACCACGACCCGGCCGTGGCCCGAGGCACGCAGCGCGAAAGTCAGCCCTGCCAGCCCCGACCCGATCACCAGGTAGTCGGTTTCGATCACGGGGAAAGTCTAGCGCAGGGGCGCTCTATGCGGGACCCTCAAAGGGTCCCCCGCCCCCCGCGACGGACTACGTGCGGCCAAGCCGCACTCCGTCCACGCGACGCTCGTGTTACGATCCTTCGTGACATGAAATGGGGGGCTTCCACCCTGCTCGTCGGGGCTGCCGCCGCGACGGCGCTGACCCTGCCGGCGCACGCCGGGACGTTCTGGTCGCGCGAGCGCGCCGACGGCGTCGTCGAGTTCACCAACAAGCAGCCCAACGGCAGCCACTGGAAGGTTCTTTTCAAAGCAGGCCCCGGCAAGGCGGCGGCGCTGCGTGGGTCGACCGACATCGTTCCCCCCCGCGACCTCTCGTCGGCGCGCTACGCGCGGTTCGACCGCGACATCCTCGACGGCCAGGCGTTCTACGGGATCCCCGAGGCCTTCATCCGCGCGATCATCAAGACCGAGTCCGACTTCGATCCGCGCGTCGTCTCCAGCGCGGGGGCCGAGGGGCTGATGCAGCTTCTCCCCGGCACGGCGCGCCTCATGGGCGTCACCGACATCTTCGACCCGCGCCAGAACATCATGGGTGGGACGCGCTATCTCCAGGTGCTGGCGCGGCGGTTCTGCAAGACGCCGGCGGCCGGCGACTCCGGCGAGCCGCTCACCGTCTGCTCGCCGGACGAGAAGGTGAAGGTGATCGCCGGCTACCAGGCGGGTCCCGCGGCCGTCGAGAAGTACGGCGGCATCCCGCCCTACGAGACCACGCACGCCTACGTCGCGATGGTGCTACGCCGGTACGACCAGTACCGGACGTCGGCGGGAGCCACCTCCGACAAATGACGGCAGCGCCGTACGTCGCCCACCTGACCAGCGCCGGAGAGCTGGTCGCCTCCAAGAAGTTCGGCGAGGCGGAGGGGGAGATCCTGCGCGCGCTCTCGGCGGCGCCGACCGACGCCAGGGCGCTGACGCTGCTGGCGCTGGTCCGCTACAAGCTGGGGCGGCTCGAGGATGCGCACGCCACCTACCGCCAGATCGCCGGTGCGGCGCCGCACGACGCCGGCGCGCGCCGCAACCTCGGGCTGCTCTCGCTGAAGCTCGGGCGGATCGACGAGGCGCTTCCCGATCTGGAGATGGCGGTGCGCATCGCCCCCGGCGACGCCCGCGCCTGGAGCTACCTCGGCTACGTCTACGCCAAGAAGGGCGAGGTGGTGCAGGCGGCGGCCGCCTTCCGCCGGGCCGGCCAGGACACGCTGGCGAACGAGCTCGATCAGGCGGCCACGGTCCAGCGTCCGCCGACGCCGGTTCGCGGCGGCGGGGCGCTCGGCCGGCCCGTGGCGCTCGCGCCGCCGTTGCCGCCGATGCCCGGGGTCGTCGGCCGAGAAGCGCCGCCGAGCGTGCGCCGCCCGGACCGATCCGGTCGAGGCGCGCCTGGAGGCGCCGGCGCACGCCGTCCGTCCCGCCGCGACGGAATCGGTGGAACCTCCTCAACCGCGCGAGGTCGAGGCGGTGCCGCTGCTGTCGTTCGTGCTGGCGCGGCTCGGTCAGGCGCCCGCGCCCGCGATCCCGCCGGGCGCGTTTCGCCTGGCGATCGCCGACGAGGCGCACGTGCGCGGCCGACGCCATCCTGGCCGGCTCGGGCGCGCTCAAGTGGGAGCGGGGCGTTCGCCGGGCGCAGGGACGCATCAGCAGCGAGCCGCTCGGGCGCGAGGGCGGGGCGCCGTACTTCCGGCTCACGGGCGGCGGCGAGATCTGGATCGCCGGCGCGCCGTGGGACGCTGGCTGCCGCTGCGGCTGGCCGACGACGTCCTCTACGTGCGCGAAGATCGCGTGCTGGCGTTCGAGGGGGCGCTGACCTGGGAGGCGGGCGAGGTCCCCAACACGGGGCTGCGCATGTTGCAGTTCCGCGGCCGCGGGACGGTGGCGCTGGAGCTGCCGGCCGACGCCATCGCCATCAAGGTCACCGACGAGAAGCCGACGCTCATCTCGGCGGCGCGGCTCTACGGCTGGGTCGGGCGGCTCGTCCCGCACGGCGAGCGGATGCCGGGCGCGGCGCCGTTCCAGCTCGGCTGCCAGGGCGAGGGGGTGGTGTTGCTCGAGGCGATTGCTCCAGGCTATGTCCGGATAGCCCATGGCGAGCTTCCGGCGCGAGCTGACCAACGTCCCGAACCTGGTGACCATGGGTCGGGTGGTGCTGATCCCGCTGGTGCTCTGGTTCATCGACAACTTCAGCCCGCTGCGCAGCTTCGTCGCCAGCCTGCTCTATCTGGTGTGCGCGGCCGGCGACGGGCTCGACGGGTACCTCGCGCGCAAGCGCGGCGAGGTGAGCACGCTGGGGAAGTTCCTCGACCCGCTGGCCGACAAGCTGATCGTCAACGCCGTGCTGGTGTTCATGGTGGCGCTGGGGCGCGTGCCGGCCTGGGTGGTGGTGGTGATCATCGCGCGCGATCTGGCGGTCAACGGCCTGCGCAGCATCGCCTCGGCGCAGGGGCTGGTCATCTCGGCCAGCGACAGCGGCAAGATCAAGACGGCGCTGCAGCTGGTGTCGATCATGATGCTGCTCATCTACTTCCGGTACCCGATGCTGGGGACCAGCAAGATGATCGACTACCACCTGGCCGGGCTCATCGTCCTCTACGTCTCGACGGTGGTGTCGCTGTTCTCGATGGCGCAGTACATGCGCAGCTTCCTGGCGGCGGCGCTGGCCGAGCGCGCGCGCGCAGGCGTGATCGCGCGCGCCGCCGCGCCGCTGGCGCCGGCCGAGGCGGCGCGGCGCGCGGCCGCCGCGCCGGGCGCCTTCTGGCTGTCGTCGCCCGCCGACGACAGGGTCAGGGACGAGTCGACGATCGCGCGCGACTTCGTGGGCGCGCGGCCGGTCGGCGTCGTGCGCGGCGCCGCCCCGGCCGATCTCGCCGGGCTCGAGCGCGCCTGGGACGTGGCCCGCGCCGCCTGGAGCGGCGGCGGCGGGGCGGGCGCGTCGCCGCGCGGGCGTTCCCATCGCCGTCGGCTGGCTGTCGTACGAGCTCGGCCGCCGGCTGGTCGGGCTTGCCCGCGCGCGACAGCGTCGGGCCGCTCTTCACGTTTCACTTCCACGACGCCGTCTGGGTCCGCGAGGCGAGCGGCGAGGCGCGCATCTTCGCGCGCGACGAGGCGGCGGCCGACGCGGCTGGCGGCGCTGCTCGCGCGCGAGGTCGCCTCCGGGCCCGCGCGCCTCGGCCCGCTCGCGGCCGGTTCATCCCGAGGCGACGTTTCTCGACGGCGTCCGGCGGATCCTCGAGTACCTGCAGGCGGGCGACGCCTATCAGGTGAACCTGTCGCGGCGGCTCTCGCGCGACCGCGACGCCCGGCGACCCGACCGCCCTGGCCGCGGCGCTGCGGGCGGCGGCGCCGGCGCCGCACGCTGCTTTCTCGCCGGGCTGGCGACGGCGACGACCCCGCCACCGACACACTGACGATCTTCGGCAACTCGCCCGAGCGCTTTCTTTCGCTCGACGCCGACGGTGCCGTCGAGACCCGTCCCATCAAGGGGACACGGCCGCGCGGCGCCGATCCCGACGCCGATCGCGCGGCCGCCGCCGAGCTCCGCGCCGCGCCGAAGGATCGCGCCGAGCACGTCATGATCGTCGATCTCGAGCGCAACGATCTGGGGCGCGTCTGCCGCCCGGGCAGCGTCGAGGTGGCGTCGCTGGCGCGGATCGTCTCGCTGCCGACCGTGCACCACCTCGTCTCGACCGTGCGCGGGCGGCTGCGCCCCGACATCAGGCTCGGCGCGCTGCTGGCGGCGACCTTCCCCGGCGGCTCGGTGACCGGCGCGCCGAAGCGCCGGGCGATGCAGATCATCGACGAGCTCGAGCCGGCGCCGCGCGGCGCCTACACGGGCGCGACCGGCTGGCTCGGCGCCGCGGGCGATCTCGATCTGGCGATCGCCATCCGCACCGCGGTGCTGCGCGCGGGCACGCTGGAGGTCTCGGTGGGCGGCGGCATCGTCGCCGACTCGACCCCCGAGGGCGAGCTGGCCGAGACCGAGGTCAAGGCGCGGGCGTTCGCGGCGCTCTCGGGCGCCGGGCCAGCGCCACCACCACGGCCACCGCGGTGAGCGAGGCTGCCGATCTGTCCGGCCGAAAAGAAGATCGGCTCGCCGGGCGGCAAGCCGAGCCAGCCGGCGAGGCGGGGCGTGGCGAGCTCGATCGGGAAGCCCGCGCAGCACGTCGCCGCGGAAGATCTCGACCGCGAAGCGAAGCAGCGCGTAGAGGCCGAGGTAGACGAGCAGCAACGCGCCCGGTCGCCGGCGCAGCCGCGGGCGGAGCGCGCAGCAGCAGGCCGAACAGCGCCAGCTCGCCGGCCGCCTCGTAGAGCTGCGTCGGGTGCAGCGGCGGCGTCTCGGCGGCGCCCGGTGGGACCGCGCCCGCGCTCCGCAGCACGTCGAAGGCGACGCTGCCCCGCGGGAAGGCGACCCCGAGGCGCGCGGCGGTCTCCTTGCCGAAGCAGCAGCCGGCGGCGAAGCAGCCGAGCCGGCCGAAGGCGTGCCCGATCGCCAGCGCCGGCGCGAACAGATCGCCGACCACGCCGAACGACCACCCCTGTCGCCGGGAGAACCTCCAGGCGACTGCCGCCGCCGCCGCGACGCCGCCGTAGAAGACCAGTCCCCCCTCCCAGATGGCGAGCAGGCTGGTGCAGTCGCGCCACCAGGGGCCGCCGCCGTCGGCGCAGGCGTGAAAGAAGCTGCGGGCGTTGACCAGACCGTAGGTCAGGCGCGACCCGACGAGGCCCGAGACGACCAGCCAGAAGGCGAGATCGAGCACGCGGCCGCCGTCGAGGCCGCGGCGCCGCCCCTCGCGGTACGCCACCCAGATACCGGCGCCCAGTCCGGCGGCGATCAGGATGCCGTAGCTGTGGAGCGCGATCTCGCGCCGGCCGAGGGGGAGTGTGAAGAGGACGGGGTGCACGGCGACTCCCGCCTTCAATCCACTATGCCACTATGCCACTACGCCGCTACGCCACTACGCCGTCACGGCGTCAGGCCGTCGCGCGCTCGCTCCGCGAGGCGATGATCCAGTCGAGCAGGATGAGCCCGACCCCCACGCAGAGCGCGGCGTCGGCGACGTTGAAGGCGGGCCACTCGTGGATCCCCTTCTTCCAGACGATGAAGTCGGTCACCTTGCCGTACATGACCCGGTCGATGAGGTTCCCGATCGCGCCGCCGCCGACCAGCCCCAGCGCGATGTGCAACGCGCGTCGCCTCGGTCGGGGTCTTGCGCAGGTAGGCGATCACCACCACGAGCGCGACCACCGCCAGCAGCGTCAGCAGGATGCGGCCGCCCGGCAGGTCCTGCAGCATGCTGAAGGCGACGCCCGGGTTCTCGGCGTAGCGGAGATCGAAGAAGCCCTGGACGACGACCTTGGGGTTGAAGGGTCCGCGCGGGCGCAGGACGTCGCGCGCCATCACCTTGGTCCACTGGTCGAGCACCAGGCTCAGCGCCGTGAACAGCGAGAAGAGGACGTACTTGCGGCGCGTGGGGGTCATGGGGCGCTCCTGGCGGCGGCGATGGCGCCGGCGCATCGCCGGCAGAGGTTCGGATCGGGGGCGCCGGCCGTGGTGGGATCGCCGGTGCGGCGCCAGCAGCGCGGACAGGTCGGGTCCGGGCGCCTCGTCGACGGCGATCGTCGTCTCCGCGCCGGCGGGCGCGTCGGCGGGATCGAGCTCGATGCGCGAGACGACCGCCAGCTCGGTGAGGTGGTCCAGGTTCCACTGCCAGTGCGGGCGCTCGGCGGCGCACGGGCGTGACCCGGACACGCGCTTCGAGCGACTTGTGCCCCTCGGCGCGGAACTTCTCGAGCGGCCGCAGGATCGCCTCGCGGCGCGGGCGGATCTCGTCGAGCCAGCGCTTGTTGGGGTTCGCCGGCGCCTTGCCTGGCGGATAGATCTCGTCGCGCACGCTGGCGTGGACGTCGAACGGCTCGCCCGTCACGCGCGCGAGCTCGTCGGCGACGTCCTGGGCGGTGAAGCAGAGGATGGGCGCCATCCAGGTGGCGAGCGTGCGCGTCATCTCGTAGAGGGCGGTCTGCACGCTGCGGCGCGCGGGCGAGCCGGCCGCCTCGCAGTAGAGCGCGTCCTTGACCGGGTCGAGCGTATTCCGCCGACACGGTGACCATGAAGTCGTTCAGGAGCCGCACGACCTCGTGGAAGGCGTAGCGCTTGTAGGCCTCGAAGACCTGGTGGTCGCGCTCGCGCAGCAGGCCCAGCGCCAGCAGATCCAGCTCGCGCAGCCGGTCGTCGTCGAGCCTGTCGCGCGACGGCGCGAAGTCGTAGAGGTTCGACAGCAGGTAGCGGCAGGTGTTGCGGATCTTCCGGTACGACTCCGACAGCTGGTTGAGGATCGTCTCGGAGAAGACGATGTCGTTCTGGTAGTCGCCGGCCGCCGTCCAGAGGCGCAGGAGCTCGGCGCCGTTCTTCTCCATCCGCACGGCCGGCTCGACGTAGTCGATCTTGGCGCCGGCGGCGCGGGCGCGCGCGATCTCCGACTTCGAGTAGACCTTGCCGCGCTCGTCGAGCACCCAGCCGTGCGTCAGCACCGCCTTGTACGGCGCCTTGCCGCGCGTCGCCGTCGAGACGAGCAGCGACGAGTGGAACCAGCCGCGGTGCTGGTCGGCGCCCTCGAGGTAGAGGTCGACCTTCTCGCCCGCCGGCACCAGCTTGCCGTCGGCGACGGCGGCCCACGACACGCCCGACTCGAACCAGACGTCGACGATGTCGTGCTGCTTCTCCCACGCGCTTTTACCGCAGGCGCAGACGGGCGCCGGCGACGGGAGCAGGTCCTGGGCGGGGCGCGAGAACCAGGCGTTCGACCCCTCGCGCGCGAAGATCTCGGCCACGTGGTCGATAACCGGCGCGTCGAGCAGAGTCATTCCGGCAATTCGTGCAGCGAAATGCCGGGATCGGCACCCCCCAGACGCGCTGGCGCGACAGGCACCAGTCGGGGCGCGCCTCGATCATGCCGCGGATGCGGTTCTCGCCCCAGCTCGGGATCCACTGCGTGCGCGCGATCTCCGTCAGCGCCCGGTGGCGCAGCGACTTGTCGTCCTCGGCCGTCGCCCAGCCGCGCGAACCACTGCAGCGTGGCGCGGAAGATGATCGGGTTCTTGCAGCGCCAGCAGCAGGGGTACTGGTGGCGGATCGTCTCGCCCACCTTGTTGAGCAGCAGGCCGCGCGCCGCGAGCTCGGCGACGATCTTGGGGTTGGCGTCGAACACGCGCGCGCCGTTGAGCTCGCCCAGCTCGACCTCGGCCGTGAACCGCCCGTTCTCGTCGACCGGCGCGAAGATCGTCAGCCCGTGGTCGCGCCCGACGATGTAGTCGTCGGCGCCGTGTCCGGGCGCCGTGTGCACGAGGCCGGTGCCCGCCTCCAGCGTGGCGTGGCGCGCGAACCAGAGCCGGTAGTCCTTGCCAGCGTCGGCCGTCGGCCGCGGGAACGGCGGCTCGTACCGCGCGCCCTCCAGCGCCTCCAGACCGGCGCGCGAGATCGCGATCCACGACTCCTTCGGCGCCACGATCCCGGTCGCCGCGAGGAACGCCTCGGCCAGCCCGGCGGCGACGATCAGGTACTCGCCGTCGCGCGGGATCGCGACGTAGTCGAGCTCCGGGTTGGCGACGACCGCCAGGTTCGCCGGCAGCGTCCAGGGGGTGGTCGTCCAGATGACGAACGCCGCCTTCTTCTCCTTCAGCCGCGGGTCGGCCTTGCCCGCGTCGCCGACGATCGGGAAACGCACGTAGATCGACGGCGAGCTGTGGTCCTCGTACTCGACCTCGGCCTCGGCCAGCGCGGTCCGGTGGGTGAGGCACCAGTGCACCGGCTTCTTGTCGCGGTAGACGCAGCCCGCGCGCGCACGAACCCGGCCAGCTGGCGCGCGATCGCCGCCTCGTAGTCCTTCGACAGCGTCAGGTAGGGGTTGTCCCAGTCGCCCAGACAGCCGAGCCGCTTGAACTCGGCGCGCATCACGTCGACGAACTTGAGCGCGTGCTTCTCGCAATGGCTGCGGAAGGCGGCCGCGTCCATCTCCTTGCGCCTTGGGTCCGAGCTCCTTTTCGACCTGCTGCTCGATCGGCAGCCCGTGGCAGTCCCAGCCGGGCCGGAACGGCCGCCCGCTTGCCCATCAGCAGCTGCGACCGGACGACGATGTCCTTCAGCACCTTGTTGAGCACGGTGCCGTAGTGAATGCCGCCGGTCGGGTAGGGCGGGCCGTCGTGCAGCACGAACGGCGCCGCCCCCGCTTCCTCGCGAGCCTCGAGAATCCGCTCGTACTGCTTGTCGCGCGCCCAGCGGGCGAGCCACTCGGGCTCGCGGCGCGCCAGATCGGCGCGCATCGGGAACTCGGTCTTCGGAAGGTTGAGAGTCGCTTTCCAGTCCACGGGAGCGCGCATACTACCCAAAGGAAACCCCCAAGTCCCGTCGCGCGCGGTGGTAGAACCCGGCCATGGACGAGCGCGTGCCGTGGGATCAGTACTTCATGAACATCGCGCAGGTGGTGGCGTCGCGCTCGACCTGCCCGCGCAAGTTCGTCGGCGCGGTGATCGTGCGCGACCGGACGATCCTGTCGACCGGCTACAACGGCTCGATCCGCGGCATGCCCCACTGCACCGACGCCGGGCACATGATGGAGAACGACCACTGCGTCGCCACCATCCACGCCGAGGCGAACGCCATCATCCAGGCCGCCAAGAACGGCGTGATCATCGACGGCGCGACGATCTACGTGACCGCCAGCCCGTGCTGGAACTGCTTCAAGCAGATCGCCAACGCGGGCATCCGGCGCATCGTCTACGGCGAGTTCTATCGGGACGAGCGGATCTTCAGCGTCGCGGAGCGCCTGGCCATCGACCTGCTTCACCTGCCGAGCCACGTCCCCGCGCCGCAGCGCGCTTGAGGTGATGCCTCACGAGGTAGGTGCGTAACCTACCGCACGGGATTTTTTCGTTGACCGGATCGCGAAATCTGGACCACCCTAAGGGTCCATGCTCCGCCGGATGGCCCTCGGAGCGGCGCTTCGCGCTGCTCATAGGATTCGCGCCCCGCGCTCACGCGGAGGCGGACGACGAGGCGGGCGAGGCCGCGCCCGCGGCCGAGGCGCCGGCCCCCGCGGCATCCGGCGACGAGGCGAAGCCTGCGCGCGCGCACCACCACCGCCGCAAGAGGAGCCACCAGGGTCGGTTCAGCGGCCGCGTCGTCTCCGAAGATCAAGCTGCGCGTGGACCCGTTGCCGCGCCCGTCCGGAAACCTGGCGATGGTCAGCCTCAACAATCCGAACGAGGACCCGGTCAAGGTCAACATCTACAACGAGGACGGCTCGTACAACCTCGACGCGATGGAGCAGCTGAACCACATCCTTCGCTGCCGCCGCACCGACGTCGAGAAGCCGATGGACCCGCAGCTGCTCATGCTGCTGTCGCACGTCTACGATCACTTCGGCAGCAAGCCGCTCCAGATCGTCTCGGGCTTCCGCAACCAGAGCAAGCAGTCGAGCAACCACTTCAAGGGGCGCGCCACCGACATCCGGATCGAAGGCGTCAGCCCGAAGAAGATCGAAGCCTTCGCCGAGACGCTCGATCGCGGCGGGATGGGCATCGGCATCTACCCGCGCAGCCAGTTCGTCCACATCGACGTCCGCTCGCCCCCCAGCTACCGCTGGACCGACTACTCGCCGCCGAACTCGAACGCGGCCGAGAAGCGCCCGCCCCGCGGCTGGAAGCGCAAGAAGCTCGAGTCGTAGCCGCTTCAGCCCGCCCGGCGGGCCGGACGGAGGCGCGCGAGCCCCGCCAGCAGCCCCGCCAGCAGGGCCAGCGCCGTCGCGAAGCGACTCTCCCGGGCTGATGGCGCGATCGCGCAACCGCCGCCCGACGACGGTGGCTGTCGGCCGCCCGGACCGTAGCTGGCGCAGGCCGAGGGTGGGTTCGTGGGGCCGCAGTCGGGATCGGGGGCGCCGCAGTCGCAGTCGCAGGTGTTGCCGTCGGCGTACCACTCGGGCTGGCAGGTCCAGCCGTCCGGGAGCGAAGCGGGACGCCCGTTGCCGCAGTCAGCGGGGCAGCTGTCCCATTCGGCCATCTCGCACAGGCCGTCGCCGCAGGTGGGGGCCGGGCAATCGGCCGGGCAGTTGTCCGGCGTCTCCGACGGGGCCGAGCAGACGCCGTCGCCGCAGGCCGGCGCGTTGCCGCAGAGGCGCGTGCTCGGCCACCCCGCCGCACACAGGGCGGCGACAGCCGGCGCCAGGTAGGTCGCCGATTCGCCCGCCGACGGATCGGGCATCGTCACCACCCGGACGGCGCGGCAGGCGCCCCGGTCGATGAAGTCGGTCGTCCCACGCGCGAAGACGCCGATCAGGTTGTCGCTCGCGTCGTAGATCCCGGAGCCGGAGCTGCCGTCGAACGTGTCGCTGGCCAGCAGGAAATAGTCGAGCGTTGCGGCGCGCGGCTCGAGCACGCCGGCAGGATCGATCTTCACAGGCAGCCCGCTCGGGTAGCCAATCACGGTCACCGTCTGGCCGACCGAAACGGCCGCCGCGGGCGCGATGTTCACGGGCGAAAGGGTCGCGTTCACCGGCCGGTCGAGCTGAACGATCGCGTAGTCGAGGTGGGTGTCGGCGTCGGGCGGGCTCTCGAACGAGACGGCGACGGTCCGGCAACCGTAGACCTGCGTCCGGGCGAGCGGATCGAGCCCGCCGGTCTGGTCCTCGGCGTAGTCGAAGACGTAGTCGTACGACCGGCAGCTCGGCACGCGCGTGAGGCAGTGGGCAGCCGTCAGCAAGAGATCGCCGTCGATCAGCACACCGCCGCAGTTGGCCGCGGTCGGCTGGTCGAGAAACGGCGTCCCGCTGCAATACTCGTCCCAGGACGAAAGTGGTGCCGCTTCCACGGTCACTGTCCCGTCGGCGGCGAAGCGCAGGTTCCAGGGCTCCACCAGAGCGGCCGTCGACCGGGTCGCCAGCCCTCGCAGCGCCGGATCGGTCTCCTGCGAGACGTCGACCCGATCGTCGTTCCCGTACACCACTCCCCAGGCCGGAGCCGCCAGCGCGAAAGCGAGCCCGCAGACTGCGAGCGGGACGACGAACCGCCTCACACCGCCGACACTACACCGACTCTGCCGGGGGCCCGGCCCCGCTGACGCCTGGGGTCAAGTTCCGACAGAAATCTGTCGAGGGTCTCCGCGCCATGAATATCCGCCCGACATCGGGGGTCGTCAGGCCTCTCTTAGCCCTCTTTCTCATGGCCGTGGGCGCTTCTGCCTGCGGCGACAACATCCAGGCCCAGGACGCGACCGGTGCCGGCGGTGGCGCCGGCAGGGGGGCGGCGGGTCAGGACGGCGGCGGAGGGATGGGCGCGATCGGGACCGACGGCGGGCCGGACGGGGGCGGAGCCGTCGGCGGAGCGGGCGGCGCGATGGGTGGTGCGGGCGGAAACGTGGGAGGCGGGGGCGGCGGCGGCAACACCGGCGGCGTGGGTGGCACGGTTGGCGGCGCTGGCGGGAGTGTCGGCGGCGCTGGCGGGAGTGTCGGCGGCGCTGGTGGAAGTGTCGGCGGCTCGGGCGGGAGCGTCGGTGGCTCGGGCGGGAGCGTCGGCGGCGCTGGCGGGAGTGTCGGCGGCTCGGGCGGAACGGCCAGCGGAGCGGGAGGGACGGCCGGGGCGGGCGGCGGCTTTGCCGGGGCGGGCGGCTCCAGCGGCTGCCAGTCGGCGCTCGATTGCATGAACGGGCAGGTCTGCGACGGCGCCAGCCACACCTGCGTCGACTGCCCCAGCGACGGCGCCTGTCGGTCCGGCTACGGGCCGAAGCATGTCTGCGTGGGCAGCGTCTGCATCCCTGGCGACTGCCACACCTTCAGCGACTGCAGCAACGGCCAGCTCTGCGTCGACAACTTCTGCACCGACTGCACGTCCGACACCGCCTGCATGGCGTCCTACGGCGCCGACCACCTCTGCGTGTCGGGCGGCTGCGTGGCGGGCGAGTGCCGGCACGCGACCGATTGCCCGAGTGGCAAGATCTGCGACGCGACCTTCGTCTGCGTCGACTGCGGCGGCGACGGCGACTGCCAGTCGGGGTACGGTGCGAATCACCTCTGCGTCGGCGGGAGCTGCGTGGCGGGCAACTGCCGGCAGACCAGCGACTGCGGTGGCGGACGCATCTGCGACACGAGCCTGCTCATGTGCGGCCCCTGCAGCGATGACGCGACCTGCATGGCCAACTACCCCGGACCGGAGCTCTGCCTCAACGGGAGCTGCGTGACCGGCAACTGCCGCCAGACCAGCGACTGCACCCCCGGCAAGGTCTGCGACGTCGGCACCCACCTGTGCGGTGACTGCGCCGACGACAACACCTGCCGCGCGAACTACGGCCCGAACGAGCTCTGCGTCGGCGGCTCCTGCGTCCCCGGCCAGTGCCGTGCCTCGCCCGACTGCCCGAACGGCGGCATCTGCAACACCAGCGCCTTCACCTGCAGCCCGTGCGGCGTCGACGCCGACTGCATCGCCGGCTACGGCAACAACCACCTCTGCATCGGCGGGGCCTGCGTCTCGGGGACCTGCCACCAGACCTCCGAGTGCGGCGGCGGTGAGATCTGCGACGCCCTCCACAATTGCGGCACCTGCGCCAACGACAGCGCCTGCCTGACCGCGTACGGCCCGCAGCACGTCTGCATCGGCAATGTCTGCGTCAGCGGCGACTGCCACGCCTCCAGCGATTGCGTCGGCAGCGGTCAGCTCTGCGATCAGCCGACCCACCTCTGCAAGGCCTGCGGCGGCGACGCCGCCTGCCAGGCGGACAGCGCGTACGGCGTCACCACCATCTGCCTCGGCGGCGCCTGTGTGGCGGGCGACTGCCACGGGCCGTCGTCAGATTGCCCGACGGGGCAGCTCTGCGGCATCGCGCAGCTCGATACCTGCGGCCCCTGCGCCAGCGACGTCCAGTGCACCGCCGACATGTCGTACGGGTCCGGCAACATCTGCTACCAGGGGATCTGCCAGATGGGCGACTGCCACGGCACCAGCTCCGACTGCATCGGTCCCAACGCGGGGCTCATCTGCGGCGCCCTCACCGCCAATGACTGCGGCGCCTGCTCGGGCGACGCCCAGTGCCAGGCCGACCCGGTCTATGGCTCGGCGACGATCTGCGAGACGAGGACCGCCCAGCCCGAGACCGGCACCTGTGTCAGCAACGTTTGCAGCACGAGCGGCCCCTGCTTCGCCAACACCGGTGACTTCTGTTGCAACGATATCTGCACCGCGGGGAACTGCTGCGGCGACGCCGACTGTGCGGGGAATCCGACGTTCGGCGCGACGTACCGCTGCGTGAACAACAGCTGCACCGGTTGCGCCGCCGCCACCGGCAACACCTACTTCGTCGACCCGCTGAACGGCGACGACGGCACCGCGACCGGCAGCGGGATCGCCGCCGGCGTCGCCACCCCGAGCTGCAGCTTCAAGACCGTGACCCACGCGCTCGCGGTGGCCAGCTCCGCCGGCGCGACCGGCACCAAGATCGTGATCGTCGGGGCATCCGGCCAGACTGTCGCGCTCGACGTGAGCGAGACCTTGCCGATCGTCGTGCCGGCCAACGTCGCCATCTCGACCAAGAGCGGCCCCATCCTGGTGAACATGCCGGTGGGCAGCGACACCTCCTTTGGCGGATTCAAACTGGTGGGTGACCAGGCGGTCATCGCGCCCGACGCCGCCGCGCCGATCACCATCGACGGGGCCTCGAACACCTCGGGGATCGGCATCAACGTCGCGCCGGGCGTCGGGAAGACGACGGCGATCTCCTACGTGACGGTTCAGAACAGCGGCGGCAACGGGATCGCGGTCCTGAGCGGCACGCTGAACATCGGCCAGGGGGTCACCGTCACCAACGCCGGAAGCGCCAGCAAGCACCACGAGGGTCTCTACGTCCAGGGCGGGACGGTGAACATCGTGGTCGGCGCCGGCCAGGCGACCACCAGCTTCACCGGCAACAGCGAGCACGGCATCTACGTCACGGGCACAGCCGTTCTCAACGTCAGCGGCGTGCCGGTGTTGCCGGCCAACGGCCAGGGGACGGTGGTCGTCTCGGGCAACGCCTTCGACGGTCTCGAGATCTTCGAGGCCGCGGGGATGGCGCCGCTGTCGACGGTGAGCGGCCTCGTGGCCTGGGGGAACACCAAGCAGGGCGTGCAGCTGTTCGGCGGCGAGAAGGTCAAGCTGCGCGGCAGCGTGCTGCTCAACAACAAGCTGAACGGCCTCCTCGTGACGTCGTCGGACGCGAGCGCGCCCTCCAACGACCTGTCGACCATCAATCTCGGCGTCGCGGGCGACCCCGGGCGGAACCAGTTCCAGGCCGCCGCCGGATCGAACCCCAACCTGGCCGGTCTGTGCATCAGCATGTCGCCCAACGAGGGGACGCTCTCGCTGGCGGCCGAGGGGAACGTGTTCGCGGGGCCGACCGACTGCAGCTCGTCGACGAGCACCATCGTCCGCTCCAGCTCCTGCTCGAGCGGCGTGAACATCGGGATCATCCCGGTCGTCCCGGCGGGGAGCACCAACGTGACCGTCGACCTGACGACCTGCCAGTAGCGCGGCGGACCTACCCGGGCGCGCCGGCGGCAATCCAGGCGCGGATGAGCGCGACGGCCGCCGCCGGCAGCTTGCGCCGGGGAGGCATCGCCGGCCGGTGGCGGCGCTCGACCTTGGCCAGGAGGAGGCTGCCGTTGGGGTCGCCCGCGATCACCACCGGGCCGGTGTCGCCGCCGCGCATGACGCCGACAAAGCTGTCGAGACGGAGGCCACCATGCGGCTCGGCGCCGGCGTGGCAGGAGATGCACCAGTGGTCGAGCACCGGCGCGACGTCGCGCGCGTAGCTCTTCGGTTGATCCGGCGTCGGCTGGGCGCCGTCCGCGCCACGCGCCAGACAGAGCGCCACGAGTGCGAGCGTCAGCGCCGGGAGAGAGGGTCCCTTGGTAGGAAGAAGCGGCGCGGCGCCGCGGCGTTCTTGCAATTCGGATCCCGCTCCTTTAGGGTCCATGCCACCTTAGCGCGATGGCCACCCGACAGCTGGATCTTCTCGCCGGCGGCGCCAAGCCCAAGACCGCGGGCGCTGGCGACGGCGGTGGACGTGGCCGCAAGCGCGGCGGTTCGGACGGCGCAGGCGGCGACGGTCCGCAGCCGCCCGCCGACGCCTCGCTGGTGCTCGAGGCGCAGCGGCGCTACCTGAACTACGCAGTCAGCGTCATCACCTCGCGCGCGCTCCCCGACGTGCGCGACGGGCTCAAGCCGGTGCAGCGGCGGATCCTCTACGCGATGTACGCCAACCTGCACCTCTACCCAGACGCCAAGTTCCGCAAGTGCGCGCAGATCGTCGGCGAGGTGCTGGGCAAGTTTCACCCGCACGGCGACACCTCCTGCTACGACGCTATGGTGCGCATGGCGCAGGACTTCTCGATGAGCGTGCCGCTGGTCGAGGGCCACGGGAACTTCGGGTCGCTCGACGGGGATGCCCCGGCCGCCTACCGCTACACCGAGGCGCGCCTGGCGCCGCTGGCGATGGAGCTGCTCGGCGAGATCAAGCAAGGGACGGTCGAGTTCCGCCCCAACTACGACGGGACGACCGAGGAGCCGATCGTCCTGCCGGCCAAGGTGCCGCAGCTGCTCATCAATGGCTGCACCGGCATCGCCGTCGGGATGGCCACCAACATCCCGCCGCACAACCTCTCCGAGGTCTGCGCGGCGGCGGTGGCGATGATCGACGACCGGAAGCTTGAGACGAAGGACCTGCTCAAGTACATCAAGGGGCCCGACTTCCCGACCGGCGGCCAGATCATCAACAGCAAGAAAGAGCTGCGCGACATCTACGAGACCGGGCAGGGGGGCGTTCGGCTGCGCGGCGAGTGGAAGACCGAGTCGGGCGGGCGCGGCGGCGTGGAGCACATCGTGATCACTTCGATCCCTTACGCGCTGACCAAGTCGGGTCTCGTCGAGCGGATCGCCGACGTCATCATCAACAAGAAGCTCGCCATGCTGGTCGACGTGCGCGACGAGTCGACCGACGACGTCCGCATCGTGCTGGAGCTCAAGCCGGGGGCCGATCCCAATCTGGTCATGGCCTACCTCTACAAGCACACGCCGCTCGAGACCGGGTTCCACGTCAACCTGACCTGTCTCGTGCCCACGGAGAACCGCGAGATCGCGGGACCGCTGCGGGTCGATCTGGCGGCGATGCTGCGCGAGTTCCTCACCTTCCGCGAGGAGACCGTCCGGCGGCGGTTCGAGTTCGAGCTCGCGGAGCTGGAGCGCCGCATCCACATCCTCGAGGGCTTCGCGCTCATCTTCGACTTGCTCGACGAGGCGATCCGGATCATCCGCAAGTCGGATGGCAAGGCCGACGCCGCCGTGAAGCTGTCCAAGCGCTTCGAGCTGTCGGACGCGCAGACCGACGCCATCCTGGAGCTGAAGCTCTACAAGCTGGCGCGGCTGGAGATCGACGCCATTTTGGCCGAGCTGAAGGAGAAGCGCGGCCAGGCCAAGGAGATCCGGGCCATCCTCGACGACAAGCGCAAGCTCCTGCGCGTCGTGCGGTCGGAGATCGCCGAGGTCGCCGCGCGGTTCGAGGGCAAGCGCCGCACCAAGGTGGGCGGGGCAGGGGGCGAAGAGACGGAGTTCGTCGCCGAGGACTTCATCGTCGACGAGGAGGTGACGGTCATCCTCTCGCGCGACGGCTGGCTCAAGCGGGTGCGCGAGGTCAAGGATCTCTCGGCGACGCGGCTGCGCGAGGGGGACGCCATCCTCGCCGTCATCCGGGGGTCCACCAAGGAGCCGATGGCCGTCTTCTCCAGCTTCGGCTACGCCTACGTCATCCGGATCAACGACGTGCCGGCCTCGACCGGCTACGGCGAGCCGGTGCAGAAGCTGTTCAACTTTCGCGACGGCGAGCGGGTCGTCGGCGCGCTCTCGGTCAGCGAGAAGGACGCCCCCAAGGGGACGCTGGCGGTCGCCGTCAGCAAGAACGGGTTCGGGATGCGCTTCGGCTTCGACGCCCACCGCGAGCTGTCGACGCGCGCCGGGCGCCGCTTCGCCAAGCCGGCCGAGGGCGACGAGCTCGTCGGGGTGGCGCTGGCGGGCGACAAGGACATCCTTTGCGTCGTGACCAGCGACGCGCGGGCGCTGCTCTGCAAGGCCGGCGAGATCCCCGAGCTGTCGAACCCCGGTCGTGGCGTCACGGTCATCAAGGCGGGCGAGGCCGGCGTGATCGGGTTCGGCGTCGGCGGCCCGAAGGACAAGGACGTCATCGTCGCCGAGACCGACGACGGCAAGGAGTTCCCGGTCGGCCCCGGGCGGTTCAGCGTCACCGGACGCGGCGGCAAGGGGCACGCGCTCAAGCGCAAGACGAAGATCGTCCGCGTCAGCACCCCGCTGCCCGCGCCGCCGCCGGCCCTCCTGAACTGACGAATTGACGGCAGCGGCATGAGCTACACCTCCGACGACATCACCGTACTCGAAGGGCTGGAGCCGGTCCGCAAGCGGCCCGGCATGTACATCGGCGGCACCGACAGCAAGGGGTACCACCACCTGCTGTGGGAGATCGTCGACAACTCGGTCGACGAGGTGATCAACGGCTTCGGCTCGCGCATCGACGTCACGCTGCACGCCGACGGCAAGTCGATGACCGTCGGCGACAACGGGCGCGGCATCCCGGTCGACATCAAGAAGCAGTTCAAGAAATCGGCGCTGGAGCTGGTGCTGACCACGCTGCACGCGGGCGGCAAGTTCTCCTCGGGGCAGTACCAGTTCTCGGGCGGCCTGCACGGCGTCGGGTCATCGGTGGTGAACGCCCTCTCGGAGGAGATGACCGCGCAGGTCCGACGCGACGGCGCGCTCTGGGAGCAGACCTACGCGCGCGGCAAGGCGACCAGCAAGCTGCGCAAGGTCGGCCCGGCGCGCGGCACCGGCACCTCGATCAGCTTCAAGCCCGATCCGGAGATCTTCGGCAAGCAGACCTTCTCGGCCGAGACGATCCGCTTCCGCCTCGACGCCAAGGCGTTCCTGCACAAGGGCCTGACCATCGTCTTCAAGGACGAGGCGGCGAAGACCACCGAGACGTTCGAGCACGCGGGCGGCATCGCCGACTTCCTGACCAAGCTGGTCACCGAGCGCGGCAAGCCGCCGACGGCGCCGCAGGTCTTCTACTTCGATCGCGCCGGCGAGGCAGGTTTCCGCATCGAGGTGGCGCTGCAGTGGACCGAATCGCACGAGGAGACGATCCGCTCGTACGTCAACGGCATCCCGACCACGCAGGGTGGGACGCACGAGCAGGGTTTCCGCGCCGCGATCGTCAAGGCGGTGCGGGCCTTCATCGAAACCTCGAACCTGGCGCCCAAGGGGGTCACGCTCACCGCCGAGGATGTCCGCGAGGGGGTCGTCGGCGTCCTCTCCATTTACCTGCAGGAGCCCCAGTTCCAGGGGCAGACCAAGGAGCGCCTCGGCAGCCCCGAGGCGCAGGCGCAGGTCGACGGCGTCGTCCGCCCGGCGCTGGAGACGTTCCTGCTCGGAAACAAGACCGCCGGCGCGCAGATCGTCGAGCGGATCGCGCTGGCGGCCAAGGCCCGCGAGGCCTCGCGCGCGGCGGCCCAGGCGGTGTCGCGCAAGACGGCGGTCTCGCACCGGCTGAACCTGCCGGGCAAGCTCGCCGACTGCTCGTCGACCGATCCTGGCAAGAGCGAGCTCTTCATCGTCGAAGGGGACTCGGCCGGCGGCTCGGCCAAGCAGGGGCGCGAGCGCAAGACACAGGCGATCCTCCCGTTGCGCGGCAAGGTGCTGAACACGGAGCAGGCCTCGCTGCAGAAGGTGCTGGAGAACAAGGAGCTGCAGGACGTCGTTTCGGCGCTCGGCTGCGGCGTGGGCGCCGACTTCAAGATCGACCGCCTGCGCTACCACAAGATCATCCTCTTGATGGACGCCGACTCCGACGGGCACCACATCGCGACGCTGCTGCTGACGTTCTTCTACCGCCACCTGCAGCCGCTCATGGCGCAAGGGTTCGTCTTTCTGGCGCAGCCACCGCTCTTCCGCGTCGACTACGGCAAGGAGACCTTCTGGGCGCTCGACGAGGAGGACCGCGAACGCATCATCGCCGGGCTGCCCAAGAACGCACGTCCCGACATCATGCGGTTCAAGGGCCTCGGCGAGATGCAGCCCGAGGAGCTGCGCCGCACCACGCTCGATCCTGCTACCCGCCGGTTATTGCGGGTGAAGATCGACGACGTCGCGGAGACCGACAGAGTTCTGACGGAGCTGATGGGCAAGGACGTCGAGGCGCGCTTCAAGTTCATCATGGAGCGGGCGGCCCAGGCCGACCTCGATTTGTAGTCCTGTAGCTGCCGCACGGCGGCTTTGTTTCATCTCGGTCAATTCGTAGGGCAACGGCTCAGGTCGGCCAGAAGCGTGCCGATGACCCCACCTACATCAACTACACGCAGGGGTCTTCGATGCTGCTCCACACCGATCCAGAGTTGCGGGCGCCGCTTCACTCGCTGGTCGAAGCACGCCGGGTCACCACGCACTTTCAGCCGATCTTTTCCGTCCGCCGCAAGAGCGTCGTCGGGCTGGAGGCGCTCTCGCGCGGTGTCGGGCCGACCGGCGACCTGATCGCGCCCGCCACGCTGTTCAAGCTGGCGGCGGCCGAGGGGATCGCCGGCGCCGTCGAGGATCTCTGTCGCGAGAGCGCGGTCCGCAATTTCCAGCGGCTGCGGGCTCGCCCCGACGAGCTGCTCCTCTTCCTCAACCTCGATCTCACCCACATGGTGAAGCCGTCGGCGCTGTCGGCCGAGCTGGAGGCGCTCATCCGCAGGCCGGGCCTCGATCCGCGCAACGTGGGGGTCGAGTTTCTCGAGTCGCGCCTGGACGACGTGCACCGCTTCGGCGAGCTGGCGACGGCGCTGCGCGCGCGGGGCTTTCTGGTCGTGCTCGACGACGTGGGCGCCGGTCACTCGAACCTCGATCGCATCCCGCTGTTCCGGCCCGACGTCATCAAGATCGACCGCAGCCTCATCACCGGCGTCGACAGCGACTTCTACAAGCAGGAGACCTTCAAGAGCCTGGTCAGCCTCTCGCGGCGCATCGGCGCGCTGGTGGTGGCCGAAGGGATCGAGACCGAGGCGGAGGCGGTGACCGTTCTCGAGCTGGGCGCCGATCTGCTGCAGGGGTTCTTTCTCGGCCGCCCCGGCGCCGCGACCGCCTTCGACAACGGCGGCTTCGAGCGCGCCGCCGGCTGCGTCGAGCCGCTGGCGCGCGCGTTCAAGGGCCACATGGTCGGCCAGATCAACGCGCGCAAGGTCGAGTACCGGCGCTTCAACCTTATCTTGAACCGGATCCTCGGCGAGCTGGTCGGCGCGACGGCCGTCGAGTTCGACGACGTGTTGCTGCGCCAGGTGGGCGAGGATCCCAAGATCGACTGCCTCTACGTGCTCGACGACGCGGGGGTGCAGGTGACGGAGACGATCTGCGGCTCCGGGCTGACGGCGCGTCCGGGCGGCGCGATGTTCCGGCCCGCGCCGCGCGGGACCGACCATTCGCTGAAGGAGTACTTCTACGTCCTCATGGACGTCGAGCTCCCGAAGTACACGACCGATCCCTACGTCTCGCTCGCCAGCGGCCAGCTCTGTCGCACGATCAGCACCTGCTTCCGCGACGCCGCCAACGACCGGACGTTCGTCCTCTGCGTCGACATCCGCGGGTAGTCGTAGTCGGAACCCTGAGAGGGTTCCGAACCTCCCGCTCGACGCGATCGAGCGTCGGGCTACCTCAGCGTGGCGCCGACGTAGATGAACGCGGCGGCCAGCGCCAGTGCCAGGCCGATGAGGATCATCGGCGACAGGCGGAGCTCGAGCTGGACCGGGCGGTTCAGCCACTGCCAGAAGGACGGCGTGCGCGGCTCGGAAACGCGGGTCATCACCCGGGCCACCAGATCGGGCGGCGGCGTGACGTCGTCGCGCAGGCGTCGCAGCTCGCTGATCCTTACATCGACCTCGCGGCCGGTCGCGCGCGGCTGTCCCGCGCCGCTCACGAGGTGACCCCCGTGCGCTCGACCAGCTCGCGCAGCATGGCCCGCCCGCGGACGACGCGAATCTTGAGGGTGGTGATCGGCAGCCGCAGGACGCCGCGGATCTCCTCGTAGGAGAGATCCTCGGCGTCGCGCAGGATCAGCACCTCGCGGTACTTGGTGGGGAGCTTGAGCAGCGCGGCGCCGAGGTGGGCGCGCCGCTCGCCGTGCGAGGCGTTCGCCTCGGGCGTGGGCGGATCGTAGGCGAACGCCGCCTCGCCGGCGTGCACCTCGCGGACCAGAGGCTCTTCGGTCCGCCGCTTGGACTTGAGCACGTCCTTCGACCGGTTGACCGCGATGCGCAGGAGCCAGGTCGAGAAGGCGTGGGCGCGCCCGTCGCCGTGGAACCGGTCGAGTGCGTTGAACGCGTCGACGAACGCCTGCTGGACGATGTCCTCGGCGTCGGCGCGGCTGCCCAGCATCCGGAAGGCGACCGAAAACGCCAGCCGCTGGTAGCGCTGCACGAGCGGACGGAACGCCTCGACGTCACCCGCCACGCAGCGCGCGACCAGCAGGCTCTCCTCCTCGTCACGGCGGCCGGCCCCCGAGCGGGTGAGCGCGGGATCGGCAACAGCTTCGGCGAGGCCCGCGATGGCGATGGAGCCGCTCTCCTCGGGATCGAGCGCGATCGCCCCCGAGGCCGACGGTCCAGGATGTTCACCCGGCGGCACGAGGCGAGAGTACCCCAAGTCCCCGAAAAGGGGCGCGCTATACTGAAATTCGATGCGCGGCCCGGCGTTGGCGCTCACTCTGGCGCTCTGCGGCGCCCCGCAGGCGACGGGGGCGGCTGGGGCGGCGGAGCCGGGGCAGGCGGCGGAGCGCGCGGACAGCAGCCGCTCGTTCTGGGGACGCGCCGGCCTCGGCCCCGCGCCGAAGGGGAGCGGCGAGCCGGCGGCCGGCTGGTTTGCGGCGGCGATCGAGCGAACGAACCAGGGGCGCTTCGCGGAGGCCGCCGCGGCCTACGGTGCGGCGATCGCCACCGGCGCGGAGGCCCCGGCCGTCTACACCAACCTCGGCGAGGTGCTGATGGCCGACGGCCACCTCCGCGCCGCGGAGGCCGCCTACCGGGACGCGATCGCCGCCGCGTCGGCGGTTCCCGGGACCGGCGTCCTTGCGGCTCGACGATCCGCTGGCGCGGACGCAGGATCTGGTGCTCGGGTACGTGGGGCTCGCGGTGGCGCTCGATCGCGACGGCCAGCCGGGCGCGGCGCACGAGACGATGCGGCGCGCGCTGGCGCTCGATTCGACGATGGCCGTGCTGGCGGTCGCCGCGCTCCCCGACGCCAATCTCTTCTTCGTCCCGCGCGGGCGACGTCCACTACTACCTCGGCCTGGCGCGCGCGATCGCCGGCCGGCGCGACGAGGCCGCCGAGGCCTTCCGCGAGTTCCTGGCGGAGGCGCCCGCGGAGCCGCTGGGCACCGCAGGCGCGCGCGCACCTCGCCGAGCTGGCGTCGCCCGCCGACCCGGCCTGGCGTCCGCGCGGCGCCGCTTCGGCGCAGGTCGCGCGGCCGCGCGGGCCGCGGCCCGCGGCGTCGATCGCCGCCGGCACGGTGCTGGCGACCGGCGGCGCTGCCGCGCCGCTGATCGACGCCGCCTGGCGCGAGCAGGCGGCGATCCTCGACGCCTGCCTCGACGCCGCGCCCGCAGCTCGTCGCCGGGCGCGGGCCCCCGTCCGAATCGCCGTCGAGATGGCGATCGATCGCCGCGGCCGCGTCACGGCGGCCGCCGTCAAGCTGCCGCCGGGGCTCGAGCTTCGGGGTTCCGCGGCGACCTTCGTCGCGCTTGCCTCGAACGCGCCGTGGTGACGCGCCTGCGCCTCCCCCGTCGCCGCGCGTTCCGACCCGCGCGCGCACGGAGCTCCTGGTCGGCTTCCCCTCGCCGTAGCCGTCGCGGTATAGGTGGAGGGCGTGCGCAGCGCCAGGCCACGATACATCGCCGTCGAAGGTCCGATCGGCGCCGGCAAGTCGAGCCTGGCGGAGATCCTCAGCGAGTCGCTCTCGGCGCGGATCATCCGCGAGAGCCCCGAGGAGAACCCGTTCCTCGGCCCGTTCTACAGGGACCGCCGCCGGAACGCGATGTCGGCGCAGCTCTTCTTCCTGCTGCAGCGCTACGCCCAGCAGGGGGAGCTGGCGCAGGGCGATCTCTTCTCGCGCGGCGGCGTCGTCTCCGATTACCTGTTCGCCAAGGACCGACTGTTCGCCGTCGCTCAACCTGTCGGACGACGAGCTGGCGCTCTACGACCGCATCTACCAGATGCTCAAGCCCCGCACGGTGACGCCCGATCTCGTCGTCTACCTGCAGGCGCGCACCGAGGTCCTGCTCGATCGGATTCGCAAGCGCGGGCGCGCCGAGGAGCGCCCGATCCGCGCCGAGTACGTCGAGGAGGTCGCGCGCGCCTACGCCGAGTACTTCTTCGCCTACAACGAGGGGCCGCTGCTGGTGGTCAACGCCTCGGAGATCGACTTCGTCGGCAACCCCGAGCACCGCCGCGAGCTGCTCTCCGTCATCGACAACGCGCGCGCCGGCGTCAGCCACTGGAGCCGGGGCTGACGCGCCGCACGCGCACAAGAGCAACCAGCGCGCGCGGGGCCGTTTTGGCATAAAATCCCCGCAGTCTGCGCCGCGGCACCCGTGTACTCGCGCCGATGAGCGCGGGGCTCTCGGGTCTCTAAGGAAAGGGCGACACAAATGAATCGACCTCTCTTGTTCACTGGGCTCGTGCTGTTTTCTCTCGGCTGCGGTTCCTCGCAGAAGCCCGCCGGGGATGCCGGCATGGGCGGGTCCAGCCCGGGCGGCACGTCGGGCGCGAAGGGCGGCTCGACGGGGACCGGCGGCGCGAAAGCCACGGGCGGATCGAGCGGCAGCGCCGATCAATCGGTCCTGGAGCGGAACAAGCACCCGAGCCGCGACGGCGTCTTCCTGCAGCCGACCTTGACCAAGGCGGTGGCCGCGACCCTGACGGCCGACACGACGTTCAACACGGGCGCGACCTTCAGCGGCAACATGTGGGCCTCGCCGCTCTACTTGCAAAACGGTCCGAGCGGCAAGGGCGTGTTCTTCGCGGCCACCACCGCGAACGACGTGCTGGCGCTCGACGAGACCTCGGGTGCGACCGTCTGGAAGCACAACGTCGGCAGCGCGCCCAGCTCCACGGGCGCGGGCTGCGGCAACATCAGCCCGATCGGCATCATCAGCACCGGCGTCATCGACGAGTCCGCGCGGGTCCTCTACGTGGCCGGCGGGATCGGGACGAACTCGATCATGGACCACCAGGTGCACGCGCTCTCCGTCGACGACGGGACCGAGAAATCGGGGTGGCCCTTCTCGGTGTCGAAGGTGACGACGGCGGGGCAGTCGTTCATGCCGACGCCGCAGAACCAGCGCAGCGCGCTGTCACTGGTCGGCGGGACCGTCTACGTCGCCTACGGCGGCCACATCGGTGACTGCGGGCCGTACCACGGGTGGGTCGTCGGCGTCGACGCCAGCGATCCGACGAAGTTCGGCGGCTGGGCGACCGGTGGTCAAGGCGAAGGGATCTGGGGCGCGGCGGGGATGGCCTCCGACGGGACCGGCGTCTTCGCGCTGACGGGGAACAACACCCAGCGCGTCACCACCCACCTCGACAGCGAGGAGGCGGTTCGCGTGACCGGCCTCGGCACGCTGGCCGATTCGTTCTACGCGACCAGCTGGCAGAGCATGGACTCGGGCGACGCCGACCTCGGCGCCAGCAACCCCGTCTACGTCGAGCTGCCGGGCGCGACCCCTTCCAAGATACTGGCCGTGGTCTCCAAGGACGGGCACCTCTACCTGCTCGACGCGGGCGCGCTCGGCGGCAAGGGGGGCCAGAAGGTCGACTTCATGGTGGCGAACGGGACGATGGCGATTCACACAGCGGTCGCGGCGTACAAGACGTCCAAGGGCCTCTACGTGACCTTCGGGACGAACAGCGGTGCGATCTGCCCGGGCGGCGGGAACGAGAACATCATGTCGGTCCTGATCGCGCCGGGCTCCCCGCCGACGCCGGCCGTGGCCTGGTGCGCGCCGCTCGCGGGGGCGGTGACGGGTCCGATCTCCACCACCACCGACGGGACGAACGACGTGGTGGTCTGGTACATGAACAGCGGTAAGCTCAACGGTGTCGACGGCGACACCGGGGCGTCGATCTTCGCCAGCACCAACACTTGCGCGGGCGTCCGACAGTGGACCTCACCGATCGCGGCCAACGGCCGCATCGTGGTGGGCGGCGACGGCAACCTCTGCTCCTGGTCAGCCCACTAGTGAAGTGATAGCGTCTAGCTCCCCATTAATCGTGCGCGCCCCCGCTCGGTCCAAATGGACGGACCCTCTGGCGGCCCGCAGAGAGGCAAGGCCATGAATCGCCGGCTCCTGGTAGGACTTTTCATCGTTCCGTTGGCGTGCTCGACCGGCAGCTCGGGCAACCAGACCGGGAGCGGCGGATCGAACGGCACGGGTGGATCGAGCGCCAGCGGCGGATCGAACGGCACGGGTGGATCGAGCGCCAGCGGCGGATCGAACGCCACGGGTGGGTCGAGCGCCACGGGCGGATCGAGCGCCACCGGCGCCGGCGGTTCGACATCGACCGGGGGCACGACGGGAACCGGAGGCGTCAATTCTACGGGCGGCGCGACAGGGACCGGGGGCGCAGCTGGAGCGAAGGCCACCGGGGGAACGACCGGAACGGGCGGGGCGGCCGGCCGCGGGGCGGCCGGCGCGACCGGGACGGGTGGCGCCGGGACGGGGACCGGGGGAAGTGGGGCGACCGGGGGAGCTGCCGCCGGCGGCGACCAGTCGGTTCTGGAGCGGAACAAGCATCCGAGCCGCGATGGGATTTTCCTCCAACCGACGCTGACGAAGGCGATGGCCGGCAAGATGGCGGCCGACACGACGTTCAATTCTGGCGCGACGTTCTCGGGTGCCGTGTGGGCATCGCCACTTTACCTGCAGAACGGACCCAGCTCGAAGGGCGCGTACTACATCGCCACGACGGGGAACGACGTCCTGGCGCTGGACGAAACGGCCGGGACGACGGTGTGGAAGCACAACGTCGGGAGCGCCCCGAGCGCGACGGGCGCCGGCTGCGGGAACATCAGCCCCATCGGGATCATCAGCACCGGTGTAATCGATGAAACGGCGCGGGTGTTGTACGTCGCCGGCGGCGTCGGGACGAACTCGATCATGGACCACCAGGTGCACGCCCTCTCGGTCGACACGGGCGCGGAGAAGACCGGGTGGCCGGTCTCCGCGTTGAAAGCGACCTCCGGGGGTACCTCTTTCACGCCGAACCCGCAGAACCAGCGGAGCGCGCTGTCGCTCGTGGGCGGAACCCTCTACGTCGCTTACGGTGGCCACATCGGCGACTGCGGCGCCTATCACGGTTGGGTCCTCGGCATCGACACCAGCGACCCGGCCATGATGGGCGGCTGGGCGACGGGCGGCCAGGGCGAGGGCATCTGGGGGGCCGCCGGGATGGCCTCTGACGGGACCGGTGTGTTTGCCTTGACAGGGAACAACACCCAGAAGCTGACCACGCACTACGACAGCGAAGAGGCGGTACGGATCACCGGGCTCGGGAAGCTGTCTGATTCGTTCTACGCCTCGAGCTGGCACACCATGGACATGGGGGACGCGGATCTCGGGGCGAGCAACCCGGTCTACGTTCAACTGGCCGGAGCGACGCCGTCGAAGATCCTGGTGGTGGTGTCGAAGGATGGGCACATGTACCTGCTCGACGCGACCGCGCTCGGCGGTATGGGCGGTCAGAAGGTGGACTTCATGGTGGCGAACGGGACGATGGCCATCCACACGGCGGTGGCCTCGTACCAGACGTCCAAGGGCCTGTACGTTGTTTTCGGGACGGACACCGGCTCCGTTTGTCCGACCGGGGGCGGCGGCAAGAACGTCGTGTCGGTCCTGATCGCCCCCGGCTCACCGCCGAAGCCGAGCGTGGCCTGGTGCGCGCCGCTCGGGGGGCCGGTGACGGGGCCGATTTCGACCACCAGCGACGGCACGAACGACGTCGTCGTCTGGTACATGAACAACGGGAAGCTGAACGGGGTCGACGGCGACACCGGGGCGTCAATCTATGCCAGCAGCAACACCTGCGCGGGCGTCCGGCAGTGGACCTCGCCCATCGCCGCCAACGGACACATCATCGTCGGCGGCGACGGGAACCTCTGCTCCTGGTCGCCCCACTAGCAGCCCGTATCATCAATCCTCCGGACACGTGACCCCGCTGCACCACGCAGCGGCCTCGCCCACGCAATACGTGTCCCAATACGTCGAACAACAGTAGGGGTCGTTCGTACAGACAGTTCGACTGCAATCATTCCAAGGCGCGTCACAGTCCATGGTGAGGGGATTGCCCTGGCCACACACGTCGTGAGAACACCAGGCCACCTCACCCGGACAGTCGGACAAGTACGCCGGATCGGTGGTGGAGCTCGGGAAGGACATGGAGCCGTTTGACGGCGTGAAGGTCGTGCTTTCGGCTGTCCAGAGCGCCGACGCGGGCATGTCTCCGTACACGTTTGCCGTGTACCCCCCGGAGTCGATGCACGTTCCACTCACACAGGTAGTGCCGGGAACGTTGCAGTCAGAAGTCGTATTGCAGGCTTCTTTGAAGTTCGTGATGTACACGGACGAGGCATTTCGCTGCTGCGTCAAGGACGCGATCGTGCTCACCTTGGATCCGTCTCCTGTCGCGTCGTGAATGATGTGAATGAAGTGGTCCGCTCTGTAGTTGTTCAACCAAGACGGCGGATCCCAGTACGTGGCACCACCGTCGGGATTGGTCGCTGTGTAGTGGGACTCGGAGGTCTCCCACGAGCCAAAGCTGACCATCGGAGAACCGTCGTTGACGGTGTCAAATATGGTGCCAACGCAGTTGACGTAGTGTTCTCTGGGCGTCGTTCCCCAGTTGAACACCGCATGATAGCTCTCGACGACCTGTTCCGTGAAAACGACCAGATAGATCGATTTCCCGATGTCGAACTGGGTCGAATCTCGCTCCGCCTCGTCGAAGAAAATTCCATCCAGTTGGGTGCCATAGAAATTCGCCCAGGACATGATGTCGGCCTGGATATCCGCCGCGGCGCGGTCGTAGATATCGTCGACGTATCCGAGGATGAGCTAGCCGGCGGTCCTCGCGGCTGCAATCTTGTCGCTGAGATCGCTGTCCCAGGCTGTCGCGGGCCCGCCTTGCGAATCGTTTTGTCCTGAACCCTCGTTCACGATCAGGGTTCCCCCCGGCACGTTGGTTATCAGCTGCCACTGCGAGTCGAAGCTGCTGTCCGCGTCGAAATAGACGGGGATGGTCAGGTGAGGCGGGAACGAGGTCGACAAAGCGCTCCGTTGAGTCGTTACCGACCCGACGTCCAGGCCATTCCTGTCGCCGCAGCCAAACGCGACGATGGTCGCACCGAGCGAAACGACGCAAGTAATGCGGCGAGAACGGACTTGGAAGAGACTGTCCATCGAAAACCTCCTTGCTCGTTGCAAGCGAAACGACCGCCGTTGGCGAAGAGCGAAGCTGAGGTCGAAAGATCGCCTGTCAAGGATTGCCTGAAAAAAGGCCTTGCAGGCATCTGGGAAAGGAGAATGGGGGCCCGCGCAAATCACTGAGAGCTCGTTGAGCCTCGTGATGCAGCAGGTCCCCGGGTGAGCATTGGCCCGCGCGGGAAATTCGCCTCGAGGGGCGTTGAGGCCCGGAGCGTCGTGCCGAGCTTTTGGTGCCGCTGGCGCGAGGCTCGCTAACGCGCTCGGCCCTACTGCGCCGGCGCGAGCAACAGCCCCCAGGGGAGGCCGCCGACCGCGATCTTCTTGTCGACCTTGCCGGTCGCGGCATCGACGACCGAGACGTCGTTGGACGGGCCGTTGGCAGTGTAGATCGTCTTGCCGTCGGCGCTGACGGCGATGCCCCAGGGGCGGGAGCCGACGCCGTCGATGAGTCGTTCGACCTTGTGGGTGGCGACGTCGACGACCGCGACCGCCTCGCCGCGGCCGAGCGCCACGTAGAGCGTCTTGCCGTCGGGCGCCAACGCCAGCCCCATCGGGCGCGGGCCGAGCACGGTCTTGGCGACCGGCTCGATCTTGATGTGGTCGGTCGCCGCGTTCTTGGTGATGTCGATGACTGTCACCTCGCGCCCGTTCTCGCAGCTGACGAAGGCGACCAGGCCGTCTCGCGTGAAGAGGACGACGCGCGGGCGCGGGCCGGTCGGGATCTGCGCCAGCACCTTCAGCTTCTTGGTGTCGACGGCGGTCACCTGGTTGTCCGACTCGGAGGTCACGTAGACGACCTTGCCGTCCGGGCGCACGGTCACCCCCTCGGGCTCGTGGCCGACCGGGACCTTGTGCTTGACCTTCCCGGATGCCAGATCGAGCACGCTCATCTCGGCGGTCTCCTCGTTCGAGACGTAGAGCGTCTTGCCGTCCTTCGACAGATCGAACGACTCGGGGTCCTGGCCGCTCTCCAGGGTGCGGAGCAGCTTGCGCTTCTTGAGGTCGACGACGCCGACGCCGTCGGCGGTGCGATCCCCCGGCGGCAGCTTCGACTCGTCGACGCCCGGCCCGCCCCGCGGCGAGCCGGAGAGCGCGACGTAGAGCAGCTTGCCGTCGCGCGACAGCTTGATGCCGCGCGGGCGCTTGCCGACCGGGATGCGCGCCGTGACCTCTCCCTTGTCGGCGTCGACGACGATGATCTCGCCGCTCTCCTCGCCGCTGACGTAGATCTCGGTAGCGCCGCGGGCGGTAGCCGGGCGGGCGAGCGGGGCGGCCAAGAAGGCAGCGAAGAGGGCGGTGATCGAAAGGGTGGGAAGGAGGCGCGACATGCCGCATGGATACAGCAGGATTCACCGGCGGGCGACAGGTTTTCGGGCCGGCTGCCGCCCCTTGACTCCCCGGGGCTTCGGCGCAGAATAACGGCCATGAAGTGGGAAACTCCGGCCTTCGTCGAGATCAACATGAGCGCGGAAATCGGCGGCTACGGAAGCGATTTCACCGATCGCGACCCCTGGGGTCCGGTGGCGCAGGCCGAGACCGCTGGCAAGACCGATCGCGACGCGACCGACGCCGCTCGGCGCTAACGATCGCTCTTCCGTGACGTGAAAGTCCGCGTCCTCGGTTCCGCGGCTGGCGGCGGCGTGCCGCAATGGAACTGTGGCTGTGACAACTGCCGAGAAGCGCGCCAGAGGACGGGGGCCGTGCGCCCGCGGACGCAGGAGTCGGTGGCGATCAGCGCCGACGGCGCCAGCTGGTTCCTGCTGAACGTCTCGCCGGAGATCCGCGCGCAGATCGAGAGCTTTCCGCCGCTGACGCCGCGCGAGCCGAGACACTCGCCGCTCGCGGGGCTTGTGCTGACCAACGGAGACCTCGATCATTGCCTCGGCCTGCTGTCGTTGCGCGAGTCGCACCCGCTGACCGTGTACGCGACCGAGAGCGTGCGGGTCGGGTTCACCGAGGGGAACGTCCTCTACCGGACGCTGGAACGGTTCCCGGGGCAAGTCACCTGGCGGAAGCTGGAGGTCGATTCTGCGCCGGGGCCTGCGCCTGCGCGCGAGCAGCCGCTCGGCGATTCGGGGCTGACCATCACCGCGGTGGCGACACCGGGGAATCCGCCGCTGCACCTCAAGTCGTTGCGGGCACCCTCGGTCGAGGACAACGTCGGGCTGGTCGTCCGCGACACGCGGACCGGCAAACGGCTGGCGTACTTTTCGGGCGTGGCCGGCCCCTCGCCGGCGCTCGAGCGGGCGCTGGCCGAGGCCGACGTGCTGTTCTTCGACGGGACCTTCTGGTCGAGCGACGAGCTCATCGCACTGGGGCTCGGCACCCGGCGGGCCGAAGACATGTCGCACTGGCCGCTCGAGGGCCCCGAGGGGAGCGCCGCGTTTCTCGCGGGTCAGCGCGGCCGGAAGATCCTCATTCACATCAACAACACCAACCCGATCCTGCGCGAGGGGAGCGCCGAGCGGCGCGCGCTCGACACTGCCGGAATCGAGGTCGCGGCCGACGGTCTGGAGCTGACGCTGTGAGCGCGGGCGGGCAGACCGCGCTGATGTCGGCCGACGAGCTGGTGGCGCGGCTGCGCGCCGAGGGCGTGCGCCGCTACCACGACCAGCACCCGTTCCACCAGCGGATGCACGCGGGGACGCTGACGCGCGAAGATCTTCAGACCTGGACGCTGAACCGCTACTACTACCAGACGCGCATCCCGATCAAGGACGCGATCATCGTCTCCAAGTCGGAGGACCCGGCCTTCCGGCGGGCCTGGATTCGCCGGATCAACGATCACGACGGTGACGGCCCCGACAGCGGGGGCCTCGCGCAGTGGCTGCGGCTGGCCGAGGCGGTGGGGCTCGATCGCGCGGAGGTGGCGTCCTGCCGGCGCGTGCTGCCGGGCGTGCGCTTCGCCTGCGACGCCTACGTGACGCTCTGCCGGGAGAGCCCGCTGGTCGTGGCCGTCGCCTCGTCGCTGACCGAGATGTTCGCCCCCGATCTGATGTCCAAGCGGATCGCCGCCTGGGAACAGCACTACCCCTGGGTCGGCGCCGAGGCGC
Source organism: uncultured Pseudomonadota bacterium (assembly GCA_963725905.1). Lineage (GTDB taxonomy): Bacteria > Myxococcota_A > Polyangia > Fen-1088 > Fen-1088 > JADGRB01. The sequence continues at coordinate 769,219 of CAVSAG010000002.1, forward strand.
TGGCCTACTTCCGCGGCCGCGTGCCGCGCGCGCGGCGCGACGGCGAGGAAGGGTTGGCCTTCGTCGTCGCCAACGCGACGTCGCGCGCGTTGCAGGAGGCCTGCGTGGCGGCGCTGGTGCGCAAGACGGAGATCCTCTGGCACCTGGTCGACTGCGTGCAGGCGGCCGGCGCGGGCCCGGCGGGTGCCAGCGCGGCGGGGGAGGGGGGCGCGGCGTGATCTCGCCGACCACGCGGCTCAGCCTCGCGCGGCAGGTCCGGTTGAAGCTGGACCCGAAGTCGGGGAAGCAGATGCTGCTCTATCCCGAGAAGGGGCTCGAGCTGAACGACACCGCGGCGCGGGTGGCGGCCCTCTGCGCGACGCCCTGCACCGTCGCCGAGATCGTCGACCGGATGGTCGCGGCGACCGACGGCGCGGCGAAGCGCTCGCAAGATCGAAGACGAGGTCCTCTTCTTCCTGGGCGCGCTCGAGGACCGCGGCCTCCTGGTGATCGAGGCGCCATGAACGACCTGAACGACGAAGCGCCGCGTCCCTACACGCTCATCGCCGAGCTGACCTACCGCTGCCCGCTCGCCTGCGCCTACTGCTCGAACCCGCTGGAGCTCGCGCGTCACGACGCGGAGCTTTCGACGGACGACTGGGCGCGCGTGTTTCGCGAGGCGGGCGCGCTCGGCGTGCTGCAGGTCAACCTGACCGGCGGCGAGCCGCTCGTGCGCGCCGATCTGGAGGCGCTGGTCGCCGCGGCGCGGGCGAGCGATCTCTATATCAACCTGATCACCAGCGGGATCCCGGCCGACGCCGAGCGCCTCGGACGGCTGGCGGCCGCCGGGCTCGACAGCCTGCAGCTTTCGGTGCAGGACAGCGATCCGCACGGGGCGGCCTGGATCGCCGGACGCGACGACATGGAGGCGAAACTGGCGACGGCGGCCGCCACCCGCGCGCTGGGGCTGCCGCTCACGCTCAACGTCGTGCTCCACCGCGGCAACATCGGACACGCCGCGGAGTTCGTGGCGCTGGCGGAGCGCCTCGGTGCCGCACGGTTGGAGCTCGCCAACACGCAGTACCTCGGCTGGGCGCTCGCCAACCGCGAGGCCCTCCTGCCGTCGCGGGCGTCCGTCGAGGAGGCGCGCGGGGTGGCGCTCGAGGCGCGCGAGCGGTTGCGTGGCAAGATGGAGATCCTCTTCGTGCGCCCCGACTATTACGCCGACCGCCCGCGCGCTTGCATGGACGGCTGGGCGCGCCGCTACCTGGTCGTCACCCCCGACGGCGTCGCGCTGCCCTGCCACCAGGCGGGCGAGATCGCGGCGCTCGCGTCCGTCTGGGAGAACGTCCGCGATCGCCCGCTCGGCGACATCTGGACCGACGGCGCCGGCTTCCGCGCCTTCCGGGGCGAGGATTGGCTGCCCGCGCCCTGCCGAACCTGCGACGAGCGGACGGTCGACTTCGGCGGCTGCCGCTGCCAGGCCTTCGCGTTGCTCGGCGACGCCGCGGCGACCGATCCGGCCTGCGCGCTGGCGCCCCGGCACGATTTGATCGTCGCCGCGCGCGCCCGGGCCGAGGCCGCGCCCGTCCCGGCGCCGCTTCGCCTGCGCCGCTTCCGCTCCGTCTCATGACCGCCGCGATCGAAGTCGTCGACCTCAAGAAGAGCTACGACACCGTCGAGGCGGTGCGAGGCATCGGGTTCACCGTGGGCGCGGGCGAGATCTTCGGCTTCCTCGGCCCCAACGGCGCCGGCAAGACGACGACCATCAAGATCCTCTGCACGCTCCTGCAGGCGACCTCGGGGACGGCGCGGCTGGCGGGGCTCGACGTGGCGGCCTCGCCCAACGAGGTGCGCCGCCGGATCGGCGTCATCTTCCAGGACCCGGCGCTCGACGATCGGTTGACCGCCGAGGAGAACCTGATGCTGCACGCGGTCGCCTACCGCGTGCCCGCGCGCCGAGCGGCACCCGCGGATCGACGAGGCGCTGCAGTTCGTCGACCTCTACGATCGCCGCAAGGATCTGACGCGCACCTTCTCGGGCGGCATGAAGCGACGCCTCGAGATCGCGCGCGGCTTGGTCCACCGCCCCGACATCCTGTTCCTCGACGAGCCGACCACCGGGCTCGATCCGCAGACGCGCGCGCGCACCTGGGAGGTGCTGCGCGGGCTGCGCCAGAAGTACGGGACGACGCTGTTTCTCACCACCCACTACATGGACGAGGCCGAGAACTGCGATCGGATCGCCATCGTCGATCACGGGACTCATCGTCGCGCTCGACACGCCGGCCGCGCTCAAGCAGCGGGTCGGCAAGGACCAGATCGCGGCGCGCACGACCGATCCGGCTGGGCTGGCGCGGCTGCTCCAGGAAAAGTACGGTCTGCCGAGCACGCCGACCGACGGCGGGCTGACGTTTCTGGTCGAGGAGGGGGACGCCTTCATCGTCAAGCTGCTGACCGCCACCGATCGACCGCCGCTGGAAGGGATCAGCGTTCGCCGCCCGACGTTGGACGATGTGTTCCTCTCGCTGACCGGCCGCCAGATCCGCGCCGAAGGGGCCGAGGGGCAGGCCGCCAAGCTGCGCGCCATGGTCCGGAGGCGCGGATGATCGCGTGGGGGAGCGACGGCCTGGCCCGCACGAGCCCTTCGCGGGAGGCGCGGAACCCTTTGAGGGTTCCGACATGATCGAGGTTGTTTACGCCCTCTGGCGGCGCGACATGATCAAGTTCATTCGCGATCGGCGGCAGCTCGTCACCAGCCTGACGCGCTCCGTTCCTCTGGTTGCTGGCCTTCGGGTTCGGGCTGCGCTCGTCGGTGCGGCTGCCGAACTCGGGCGTCGACTACGTTTCTTTCCTGGTCCCGGGGCTGGCGGCGATGACGGTTCTCTTCGCCAGCATGTTCGCCGCCATCTCCATCGTCTGGGAGCGCGAGTTCGGTTTCTTGAAGGAGCTGCTGGTGGCGCCGGTTCCGCGCGGCGCCATCGTCGCCGCCAAGATCCTGGCCGGCAGCGCCACCGCGCTCATCGAGACGTCGCTGATGCTGCTGCTCTCGCCGCTGGTGGGGGCGCGCTTCAACCCGCTCGGCGCGCTGGCGTCGCTGCCGCTGCTGGCGATCTTCGGGATGACGGTCAACGCTCTCGGCATCATCGTCGCGGCGCGCATGAAGTCGTTCGAGGGATTCGGCGCGGTTGTGAACTTCGTCATCCAGCCGGTGTTTTTTCTCTCGGGCGCGCTCTACCCGATCGCCGGGCTGCCGCGCGGGCTGCGGGCCATCGTCCTCGTCAACCCGATGTCCTACGTGGTCGACGCCGTGCGCGGCCTCTGCATCGGGCACCACACCTTCCCGCTGCTGCTCGACGTCGCGGTCATCGTCGCTTCGGCGCTGTGCTTGGCCGCGCTGGCAACCCGTTCGTTCCGGAAGATGGAAGCGTAGCCATGCTACGATCGAGCCAGGTCTGATGCCGCCCGAGGCGAAAATCACCGCGGCGACGCTGCGCGCGCGCAAGGGGACCGGCGAGCGGATCGCCGTCCTGACCGCCTACGACGTGGTGTTCGCGGGCCTGGCCGACCGGGCCGGCATCGACGCGGTTCTGGTCGGCGACAGCCTGGGGATGGTCGTCCAGGGCGAGCGCTCGACGCTCTCCGTGACGCTCGACGAGATGGTCTATCACTCGCGCATCGCCGCCCGCGGCGATCACCCGCGCGCACCTGGTCGCCGACATGCCGTTCATGAGCTACCAGGCCTCGGTCGAGGACGGCCTGCGCGCGGCGGGGCGACTCATGAAGGAGGGGCACGCCGAGGCGGTGAAGCTGGAGGGGGGCGAGAGCGTCGCCGAGCTCTGCCGGCGGCTGGTGCAGGCGGGGATCCCGGTGATGGGACACATCGGGCTGACGCCGCAGTCGATGCATCAGCTGGGCGGCTTCAAGGTCCAGGGGCGCACCGACGCGCAGCGCGTCCAGATCCTGGCCGACGCGCGGGCGCTGGCCGACGCGGGCGCCTACGCCATCGTCCTCGAGGCGGTGCCACACGCGCTGGCCGGCGAGATCACGCGCGCCGTCCCGGCGGTGACGATCGGCATCGGCGCCGGCGTCGACTGCGACGGCCAGGTGATGGTGATGCACGATCTGCTCGGGCTGCAGCCGGCCTGGAAGCCGCGCTTCGTGCGCCGCTACGCCGAGATGGGCAAGGCGGTCGGCGAGGCGTTCGCCGCCTACGCCGCCGACGTGCGCGCCGGGCAAGTTCCCGGCGGCCGAAGAGACCTACGACTGAGCCTGCCGACCGTGGCTTCCGACCCACAGGTCATTCGCACCTCCGCCGAGATGACCGCCTGGTCGCGCGCGGCGCGCGCGCGCGGCGAGCGGATCGCCTTCGTGCCGACGATGGGCGCGCTCCACGCCGGTCACGTCGCCCTGTTGGCCGAGGGGCGCAAGCGCGGCGACAAGCTGGCGCTGTCGATCTTCGTGAACCCGACGCAGTTCGGACCGAACGAGGACCTGGCCCGCTACCCGCGCGATCTCCCGGGCGATCTCGCGAAGGCCGCCGGCGCGGGGACCGACGTGGCGTTCGTCCCCGAGGCGGCCGACATCTATCCCGCCGGCTTCCAGACGACGATCGAGGTGCGCGAGCTCTCGCGCGGGCTCGACGGCGCGTCTCGCCCCGGCCACTTCGCCGGCGTCGCGACCGTCGTCGCCAAGCTGTTCAACATCGTGGAGCCCGACGTCGCCATCTTCGGCGAGAAGGACTTCCAGCAGCTGGCGATCGTGCGCCGCCTGTTGCGCCGACCTGGCGATGGGGATCGAGATCGTCGGCCTGCCGACGGTGCGCGAGCCCGACGGCCTGGCGATGTCCTCGCGCAACGCCTACCTCTCGCCCGCCGAGCGGGCCCGCGCGCTCTCGATCTCGCGCGCGCTCGGCGCCGCCCGCGCGCGCGCCGCCGCCGGCGAGCGTGACGCCGCGGCGCTGGTGGCAGCCGCCCGCGCCGCGCTCGACGTCGATCGCCTCGACTACCTCGAGCTCTGTGACGCGGAGACGCTTGTCCCCCTCGGGCGGGTCGACCGGCCGGCCGTCCTGCTGGCCGCCGTGTTCGTCGGGCGAACCCGCCTCATCGACAACGTCCGGATCGATTCGTAGTCTGCCGGCATGAGCGAACCCCAGACCCATTCCGGCGGTTGTCAGTGCGGCCGCGTCCGCTACGACGTCGAGCTCGATCTCCGCCAGCCGGTGATCGCGTGCAACTGCTCGATGTGCGGCCGCGCGGGCACCTTGCTGACCTTCGTCCCGGCAGAGCGCTTCAAGTTGACGTCGGGCGAGGAGGTGCTCAAGGACTATCAGTTCAACCACCACCACGTTCATCACCTCTTCTGCAGCGTCTGCGGGATCAAGTCTTTCGCCCGCGGCAAGGGGCGCGACGGCTCGGAGCAGGTCGGCATCAACGCCCGCTGCCTCGACGGCATCGATCCGGAGACGCTGGCGATCGTGAAGCACGACGGCAAGAGCCGCTAGGACGCACCAACCCGTCTCGGGCCGGCCCTTCTAGAGGAGGATCCGGATGTCGAGGCCAAGGACATTCCCGCTCAGCGCCGCGCTGGTCGCGCTCTTCGCGCTGACGGCGGCCTCCGCGCGCGCGCAGACCAGCGGGGCGAACACCACGCACGATCCTTCACGCATCGTCGAGTCCGACGGCAAGTTCTACTTCTGCTCGACAGGCGGCCGCTGCGCGTCGTCGACGGACGGCCTGGCCTGGTCGACGACCGGGCTTCGCATCACCGTTCCGTCCTGGTCGACGACGTACGCGCCGGGCGGCAACCAGGGCGTCTGGGCGCCCGACATCGTTCTCTACAACGGCGTCTACTACATCTATTACTCGTTCTGCGGCGTGCCGGCGGCCAACGCCCCCTGCGTGATCGGGCTCTACACCACGCCGACGCTCGATTCGACGTCGTCGCGCTACAAGCTGACCGACGTGGGGATGGTCGTGAACAACCCGATGAACGACGCGACCTACCAGTTCTCGACCATCGATCCGGGGCCGATCCTCGACCCGTCGGGAAATCTCTGGATCTCGTGGGGGAGTGGGTATGGCAAGGATCAGACGCAGACGCAGCTGTGGCTCACCAGGCTCGACACGACGGGGTTGCCGCTCGCCAGCGACTCCGCCTACCAGCCGCCGACGGTGCTCGGTCACGCGCTGGAGCCCGGCCGGCGCGAGGGCTCGTACGTCCACGCCCGCAACGGCACCTACTACCTCTTCTGGAACGAGGGGAGCTGCTGCGACGGCACCACCAGCACGTACACGATCTGGGTGGCCCGCTCGCCGGGGAGCATCACCGGACCGTACAGCGGCGCCAAGGTGTTCTACGCCGGCGGCGGAGACATCCACGGCCCTGGCCACATGGGGATCTACAGCGCCTGCGGCGTCGAGCGATTCACCTACCACTACTACCCGACCGCCACGTCGGTGCTGGGTGAAAACGATCTGACCTGGAGCAGCGACGACTGGCCGGTGGCCGGTGCAACGTCGACCACCGCCCTCACACCGTGCGGCGCTGGTGGCACCTCCGGTGGAGGTGGCGCCGCGGGCGCGGGCGTTGCAGGAGGTGGAGGCGGCGGCGCGCCCGGACGCGGCGGCTCAGCTGGCGGTGGTGCGCCGGGGCGCGGCGGAGCTGGAGGCGCGGCCGGCACCGGAGCCGGTGGCGCAGCCGGCTCTGGTGGACAAGCCACCGGGGGCGCGACAGGCAGCGGCGGCTCCACCAGCAGCGGCGGTTCAACCGGTACCGGCGGAACGATCGGCACCGGCGGCGCGCCGGGGACCGGCGGAGGCGGCCTCTCCCCGGGAAGCGGCGGCGTGTCGGGAGGTCTCGGCGGGTCAAGCGGAGAGGCCACCTCCGGCTGTTCCTGCTCCGTCCCAGCCGGCGCTCCAGCAGGCGGCGCGTGCGTCCTGTTGTTGGCGGCGGGATCGATGCTGGCGTCTCGTCGCCGCGGGAATCGCCGCGCCGGGGACGGCAGGAGCCGCCAGCGCGAAACAAAGTCAGGGCGCCGACCGAAACCGAGAGGTGGAGCAAGAACGCGCGCCGTCGATCCGTGCCATCACGCAGAGTTCTCTGGGCGAGCTGTTTCGAGAGGCGGCGATCCTGATCGGTGTCTTCGGAAGTCTCGATCCGATTCTCAAAGGGAATGGCTTCGCGCTGGGGTGGACGGTAACGGTGAGCGGTGTGACAATCCTGCTGTTCCTGCTAGGGTTGTATTTTACGGTCAAGGCGGAGAGATCGACGTGAGCGCTGAGATGGGAACTCTCGTGATGTGGCTTGCTTTGGGCGCCATCGCGCTCATCGGAGACCTCGTCTACGGGGTGATCGCGAAGTCGAAGAAGCGCCGATAGCCCTCTTCAGTCGAAGCGCGCGATGTGCCCGAGCTTCTCGGGCAGGTCCATCCGGTAGAAGCGGCGCAGGTCGCCGAGAAGACCTTCTGTCAGCTCCGGGCGCACGTAGCGCCGTTCGAGGGCGCCGGTGTAGCGGCGCGCCTCGTTGTTCGCCGCCCGGTAGCGCGCCCGCTCGTCGTCGTCGAGATCGTCGGCGAAATGGACGTCGCCGTAGAGCCGCCGGCGCAGATCGGGATGGCTACCGGCGACACCGGGGCCCCAGCGCAGGTCCGCCTGCGCGGGGTGGAGGAGGACGCAGCAGGCGAACTTGTCGACCTCCGCCTGCAGCTCGAGCTCGAGTTGCGACACCGCGCGATCGTCGGCGGCCCGGAGCGCGACGTAGATGAAGTGGCTCACGCCCTCGACCGCCAGGCAGAAGTCGGCGAAGTTCGTCTCGTCGAGGCGGGCCGCCGGATCGTTTCTCTCCAGGTTGGCCAGTGCTTCAGCGTCGAGGAACAGGCCGAGGCCGAGCTCGCCGTCGTCCTGTCTGACGAGCAACTGCTCACGGGGAGCGCGAGCCGTCTCGACCTCCGCCCGCATCGCCTCGTCGATCACGAACGTGTCGATCGCCAGGCGCGTTTCGACTCGGTAGAGGGCCTCCAGCCCGAGCTGCAGCCTGGCCAGGATCGAGAGCCGATCCGGCAACCGGGCCGCGCGCCTGGTCCCGGCCGTCACGAAGGGCGCTGCCCTCCGCGCCCGATGATCACGCCCAGCGCCGCCAATCGCGCCGCCGCCGATTCGCTCTTGGTCTCCTGCCAGCGACGGTACAGGCGCACGACGTCCTGATTGCTGGCCGGCACCGCCATCCGGCGGCTCACCAGCGCCAGCGCGCTGACGAAGCGGACGAAGTTCATGGCCAGCTCGCCGAAAACCTCGCTGAACGGATCGCCGGTCCACCCCGCGCCCCCGCGCGCCAGCTCCCCGTAGGCCGAGCCGCCCATCCCGATGTAGTAGTCGACGTCGACCGGGCCGCCGGCCAGGTGCTCGCTCCAGAAGCCCGACAGATAGAGCGACGTGTCGCCGATGTCGCGGAGCTGCCGGCGGCGCTCCGGCAGGGGCGCTTCGGTCGCCGCGAGCATTCGCAGCGCCAGCGGCCGGTCCTCGATCCGGTGGGCGGCGTAGCTCGACAGCAGCTGGACGATGTAGTGCTCGACCAGGGTCCCGGGAGACAGCCCCTCGTCCCGGAACGCGCGGTCGACCTCCTCGTGAAAGAACCCCTCAACGTTGCGCGCAAGGTCCATGTATCAGCTTTGCTGCCTCAAAACCGGAAAGTCAACGAATTGCCAAATGATTCCAGATAGATGAGTCGCCGTTTCGCTGGCAGACGCACTTCCGGGATGCCAGACGGCTGGGCCAACCCGTTGACTCGGAAGGGTTTGCGATTAAAGTCCGGCGCTGGCACTCGCCCAAACTGAGTGCCAGGTTTGATCCATGGGCGGCCCGAGCCGCTCGCAACCCATCAACCCGTTTTGCCGTTCTGAAGGAGTGAGTGATGAAAGTTCGTCCGCTACAGGATCGCGTGCTCGTCCGTCGTATCGCCGAGGAAGAGAAGACCAAGGGGGGGATCATCATCCCCGACACCGCCAAGGAGAAGCCGGCCGAGGCCGAGGTGATCGCCGTCGGCAACGGCAAGGCCGACGACAAGGGAACCATCCGCCCGCTCACCGTCAAGAAGGGCGACCGCGTCCTCTTCGGCAAGTACAGCGGCAACGAGATCAAGATTGACGGCGTCGACCACCTGATTCTGCGCGAGGACGACATCCTCGGCGTGCTCGAGAAATAAGGAGATCCCATGGCAGCCAAAGAGATTCTGTTCGACGAGGCGGGGCGTTCCCGCATTCTGGCCGGCGTCAACGCGCTGGCCGACACGGTCAAGGCGACGCTCGGCCCGCGCGGCCGCAACGTCGTCATCGAGAAGTCCTGGGGCGCCCCGACGGTGACCAAGGACGGCGTGACCGTGGCCAAGGAGATCGAGCTCGAGGACAAGTTTGCCAACCTCGGCGCGCAGATGGTCAAGGAGGTCGCGTCCAAGACCTCCGACACCGCCGGCGACGGGACCACGACGGCGACGGTCCTGGCGCAGGCGATCTTCCGCGAGGGGGCCAAGATGGTGGCCGCCGGCCACAACCCGATGGAGCTCAAGCGCGGGATGGAGAAGGCGGTCGTGAAGATCGTCGAGGCGCTCAAGAAGATCTCCAAGCCGACCAAGGGGCAGAAGGACGTCGCCCAGGTCGGGACGATCAGCGCCAACGGCGACGAGTTCATCGGCAAGACCATCGCCGAGGCGATGGAGAAGGTCGGCAAGGAGGGCGTCGTAACCATCGAGGAGGCCAAGTCGATGGAGACCACGCTGGACGTGGTCGAGGGGATGCAGTTCGACCGCGGCTACATCTCGCCCTACTTCGTGACCGACGCTGAGCGGATGGAGGTCAAGCTGGACGACCCGTTCGTGCTGATTCACGAGAAGAACATCAGCAGCATGAAGGATCTGCTGCCGGTACTGGAGCAGGTGGCGCGCTCGGGCAAGCCGCTGCTGATCATCGCGGAGATCGAGGGTGAGGCGCTGGCCACGCTGGTGGTCAACAAGCTGCGCGGCACGCTGCACGTCGCCGCGGTCAAGCCGCCGGGCTTCGGCGATCGCCGCAAGGACATGCTGAAGGACATCGCCGTCCTCACGGGCGGCCAGGCGATCACAGAAGACCTGGGGATCAAGCTCGAGAGCGTGACCCTCAAGGACCTCGGCCGGGCCAAGCGCATCACGATCGACAAGGACAACACGACGATCGTCGACGGTGCCGGCAAGAAGCCGGAGATCGAGGCGCGGGTCAAGCAGATGCGCGCCCAGATCGACGACACGACGAGCGACTACGACCGCGAGAAGCTGCAGGAGCGTCTCGCCAAGCTGGTCGGCGGCGTGGCGGTCATCCGCGTCGGCGCGGCGACCGAGACCGAGATGAAGGAGAAGAAGGCGCGCGTCGAGGACGCGCTGCACGCCACGCGTGCGGCCGTGGAGGAGGGGATCGTCCCGGGCGGCGGCGTGGCGCTGATCCGGGCGCTCGCCGCGACCGAGAAGCTGGAGGGGCTGTCGGAGGAGCAGCAGATCGGCGTCAGCATCGTCCGTCGTGCCTGCGAGGAGCCCTGCCGTCAGATCGCCATCAACGCCGGCAAGGAAGGGGCGATCGTCGTCAACCGCGTGCGCGAAGGGAAGGGTGCCTTCGGGTACAACGCGGCCACCGACGAGTTCGAGGACCTGGTCGAGGCGGGCGTGATCGACCCGACCAAGGTCGTCCGCTCGGCGCTGCAGAACGCGGCCTCGGTCGCCTCGCTGCTGGTGACGACCGAAGCGCTCATCGTCGAGCGCCCGAAGGAGGAGGCGCCCGCGCCGGCTCCGGGCGGCGGCGGCGGAATGGGCGGGATGGGCGGGATGGGCGGCATGGGCGGCATGATGTAGCCGGTCAATCGAGATGGGAGGGCGAGGGTGGGGGCCCCACCCTTGCCCCTCCCAAACCCTTCCCGCTCGACGCGATCAACATCGGAACCCGGGAGGGTTCGAAACGGCGGGCCGGGCAACCGGCTCGCCGTTTTCATTTTCAGCGCTACTTCTCGAGGGTGCCGGTGACCGACAACAGGATCGTCTGGCGCCGGTAGCTGATCTCGGCGCCGTTGGTGATCTCGTTGGCATAGAAGGTGTAGCGCGCGACGAGGCGCAGCCGGTCGGTGAGATCGTGCGAGAGATCGACGCGCAGGCTGGAGCGGTTCTCGTCCTCGATGCTCTCGACGCTGGAGAAGCTGTTGCCGACGGCGATGGTCCCGATCGGCACCTGCTGGCTGTAAAACGCCAGCAGCAGCTCGCCGCGCGCCGCCAGCGTGAGGCCGCCCGGCAGGGGCGTCGCGAAGCGAGCGGTCACGAAGTGGCGCATGACCGTCTCGCCGTAGCTGTTCGAGAGGTTGTAGTGGAAGGCGTACCCGGCCCCGATCAAAACGTGGCCCACGCGCTGCAGCTCGAGGTGGGTCATCAGGAAATTGTCGTGCCGCTGGTCGGGCCCCGAGCAGGCCAGCCCCGGGGGGACGATCGGCGGGCAGGCGGTCACCAGCGCCGGGCCGCCGAAGGTGCGGTGCTCGTAGGCGGCGCCGGTGCTCGCCTCCCAGTCGGCGTCCTCGTCGGCCGGACGCGTCCAGCGCAGCTCCGCGGCGGCGGTCGGCGCGTTGAAATCGTCGTCGCGGTCGGGCTTGAAGACGAACCAGCGATAGCCGCCTGAAACCGACAGATCGAACCCCGGCCCCGGGATGAAGCCGAGCTGCGCCACCGGCGCCAGCGAGCGAAAGTTGCGCTGCTCGGCCGCGTCGATGAGGTTCTGGGCCGCGGCCTGGAACGCCTCGTAGTAGGCGCCTGCCAGCGTCAAGGTCGCGCGCGGGCCGAGCGCCTTGGCCCAGGCCAGCGACGACTGCGCGATGGCCACGTTCTCGTCATGGGCCGCGGCGCTGTCGTAGATTTTCCCCGCCGCCGTCGCCCCCAACGTGATGAGCTGTCCCTCGGCGACGGAATCGGAGAGCGTCCCCGCCAGCACCAGCCGCTCTAGCGCCGAGGCGACCAGCGGCGGGTTGTCGCCACCGGCAACGATCTCGGTGCGGTGGGCGTTGGTGTCGTACTCGACGCCCAGCTCGGCGCGGAGGGTGTAGCGCTCCGTGTCGTCCGCGCCGCCCTCACCCACGCCGGCGCGCGCGACGCCCGTCATCGCGAGCAGCGAGAGCGCGGCAAGCGCGGGGCGTCTCATCTGGCGGCAGTGTATCCGGCGGACGGCCCGCCGTCAGCGCGGCGTCCGGGCGGTCTGGCGCATGGTGCGCGCCTGGCCGTCGAGCATCTCTGCGCGCACGCGCAGCGCGGCCACCGCGCGCTCGAGCGCCTGGACCGATGCGGTCTGGCCCTTGGCCCCCTCTAGCCGCCGGATGTCGGCGACGGTGGCGGGGTCGAGCAGGTCGCGCAGCTCCAGCGACAGCGCGGTGGCCGGCGTTCCGGCCAGCGGCGTCGGCGGCGGGGTGGTCGCGCCTCCGCCGCCCGTCGACGACAGGGCTGCGCTGGCCCCGTTGCTGCCGGGCTGCGTGCCGCCGACGGAGACGTTCCCGGTCGGCACGACGACCGGCCGATCGGGGCCGGTCGAGGGCACGGGGGGCTGATTTGTCGACAAGCGCGAGCTGCTGTCGCCCGCGGTGATGTTTGCCACCCGCCGCTTGGATCCCTCCAGCGGCGCGAACGGATCGCGCTCCAGATCGGCCGCGCGGCGCCGCAGGGTCTGCCGCCCCTTGAGCTCGCCGACGCGGCGATCGAGCGCATCGGCCTCGAGGCGCACGCGGCGCGACTGGTCGGCCAGGATGTCGGCCTTGGCCTCGAGATCGCCCGGCCCGTCGGTCGGCGTCGCGACCGGCAACGGCCCCGGCTTGCCCGCCGGGGCGCGCAGCCCGAGGCGCGCCTCGATCTCGATGAGGCGGCGCGCCAGGGCCTCGGCGTCGGCCATCCGCGCGTGCAGGCGGTACTCGTCGCCGACGCCACGGCTCCAGATCTTCTTGAGCGCGTCAATCTCGGCGTTGACCCGATCGAGCTCGCCGCGCAGGCGCGCCCGCTCGGCCGTCAGCGTCAGGGCGTCGGGGCCAGTCGGCGGCGGCGCGGCCTGCGCGGTGGCACCGGCCCCGAGCCCGACCGCGAGCACCACGAGCGCGCAGAGTCGGGTGAAGCTGTTGTTCGCCATCGTGATGCGGCGTCCCCTGAGGACCATAGAATAGCAATGGTCGTACCACTGGTGTTGGGGTCGCGGCATCCCGTTTTCGTCCCCGGCCGGCGCGCGGCCCTCAGATTCTTGAGAGGGGGAGCAAAATCGTTGATGATCACGCCCGCATGCGCTCCTCATTCGTAGCGGTCGTGATGGTCGGGCTCTCGGCGACGGGCTGCGCCACGACCGGTGGTCCCTCGAACGATATCAAGCCGCGCGCCAACCTGACGGCGGCCGATTTCTATCCGCTCGCCCCGGGGTGGAAGTGGGCCTACGACGTCGAGAAGGATGGGATCAACATCCTGGCGACGTACGCGGTGCTCGAGAGAAACGGCGATACGGCCGTGGTCCAGGCGGGCGACCAGCACTTGACCTACGCGGTCACCCCGGACGGCATCGCGCAAAAGGACGGCGGGATGCTCGGCGACTTCATCATCAAGAACCCCGTGCAGGCGGGCGCCGAGTGGGCGGTCGACGGGGGCCGGGCCCACATCGTCTCGACAAGCGCGGACTTCAAGATGGACTCGGGCGAGCACTACCTCGGCTGTCTGGTCGTCGAGGTGACCCGCACCGATCCGGTCCGCGTCACGCGCACGACGTTCGCACCGGATCTCGGGCCGGTGATGCTGGAGCTGCAGGTCCAGGAGGGGGAGGGGCAGAAGTTCACCACCCTCACGCGCGCCCGCCTGCGCGCCGTCACCCACCCGTCGGACGCGGCTCCGTGACGACCGCGAGCGCCGGCGCCGGCGCCGGCGCCGCGGCGGCGCGGTAGGAGAAGTAGCGCTTGAGCTTGAGGAACTGTTTCTCGTACAGGTGCCAGCTCAGATAGGCGAGGGCGACGGAGATCGCGGTCGCCGCGGTCAGGTGAACGGCCACCGCCAGCAGATAGGAATCGAACCGCGCCGTCAGGCCCTCGACCGAGAGCCTGCCACGGTCGAACGCCGGCCAAAGAAGGCCGTGAAAGACGTAGAGCCCGTAGCTGTATTTCCCGAAGAACGTGAGGAGGCGTCCCTCGAGCAGACGGCGGGCGAGCGACCCGGCCGGCGCCGTCACGGCGAGGACCACCACTGCACCGAACAGCAGCGCCAGCAGGGAGTAGCCCGCGGTCCCGGCGAACAGCGCCAGCCCGGAATGGCCGGCCGCCCGCGCGAAGAGGTCGGGCCAATAGGTGCAGCCCGACACGATCATCGATCCGACGATCACGGCGCCGCTCGCCGCGGCGCAGAGACGCGCCGGCCGCCTCCAGGTCACGAGCGGGACGTCGCCGGCGCTCAGGATCGCGACGAAGCCGCCGACGAGTAGCGCGTCCATTCGACAGGGTGTGAGGCAGTAGATCGCGTTGAGGGAGACGCCGACGACCGCGAGCGCCAGCCGCAGCGAGAAGCAGAAGACGGCCAGCGCGACGCAGAGCCGGGCGAGGGAGCGGTCGTCGAGCCGCCAGACACAGAGCGGCCAGAGCAGATAAAATTGCTCTTCGACGGCGAGCGTCCAGAAGTGACCGAACTTCAGTCCGAGGACGTTGGGGATCTCGAACCACGAGCCACCCACCATCAGATAGATGTTGCTCGCGTACAGCCAGAGCCAGGCGGACGAGGGGCCGGCCGAGGCTGGCGTCGATCGCGTCACGAGCGGCGCGATCAGCAGCACGGCCGCCAGCACGCCGTAGGCGAGCGGGAAGATCCGCAGCACCCGCCGCAGGTAGAAGTCCCGGAAAAAGTGGGAAGAGCCCCGGGTGGCAAGCAGAATTCTGGTGATGAGAAAACCGGAGAGGACGAAGAAGAGATCGACGCCCGTCCAGCCGGCGAAGGCGGCCTTGAAGAAGACGTTTGCCAGCGGGTTTCGGTGCGTGCCGTGTCCGAAGTGGAGCAGCATCACCAGCAGAATGGCGATGCCTCGCAGTCCGTCGAGCGGTCTCAGTCGCGCTGGAAGCTCCGCGCTCGCCACGAGCGAACGATCGTAGCCCCTCGACCGATCTTTTCAAGCAGCCCTCAGTCTGGCTGCCGCCCTCGTCTCAGAGCCAGGCGGCGGCGAGGGCCACCACGCCGCCGGCCAGCGAGGCCCAGGCGAGCGCGGCTGCGAACCGGAGCTCGGAGCGGAAGGTCAACGGGTTGCGCGTGGTGACGATGAGGGGGCGATCGGGCCGTCCCGCGAACATCGCCGACACGCCTCCGCGGTGGCCGCTGCCCGCGTCGCGATCGGGCGTCAGCGTCACCGGTCCGGCGACGTGGATCTGGTCGCCCTCGGCCAGCGACGTCTCGAGGTGGAGCGCCCAGTCGGCCCCCGCAATCTCGCGGTAGTTGTCGCTGCGGATGAAGGTGACGGGGCCGTCGAGGTCGACCCGGGCCGCGCCGGTCGCGTCGGCGATGGTCACCTCGCCGCCGCGGTGCTCGTGCCGCACCGTCGGTCCCACCTCGACGGTGTGCCAGTAGACGCAGGGCGCGCCGGAGAGAGGTCCGCGCAGGCGATCGGGCGAGACCACCCGCGCAGCGACGTGCGCCGTCTCGTCGCCCGAGGTCTCCTCCACCGCGCCGATCGCCGTCGGTCCGGTGAGCGCCAGCACCGGGGCCAGCCGCCGGCGCCGCCGCGCGATCGCAGCCAGCAGGACGGCGCCGCCCACCAGCCAGCCGACCGCCACCCAGGCGCCGTCCGCGTGGACCATCCCGAGCGTCCGCGGCCCCAGCGCCACCTGGCCGATGGCGCCCAGCATCCCGGCGGCGACCTGTCCGGCCGCGAGCAGCCCGCAGGCCGCCTGTCCGATCCCCCAGCCGAGGCCGATGGCCGCCTGGCCGACGCTGATCGCCCCCAGCGCCACCTGGCCGACGGCGACGACGCCGATCGCGATCTGCCCGACGGCGATCACGCCGACCGCCGGCGGCCGCCGCCCCGTCGAGGGATCGATGCCGCGCACCACGTGAACCAGCGGCAGGCGGCCAACGCGCAGGCGCGAGCGGTATTCGAAGCTCGCCGCCGCCACCCCATCCTCTGTCCGCGCCGTGCGATCCTGCGCAGCCATACCTGAAAGCGTACGGTGCGGGTCCCGTCGCCGCAACGTCCAGTTGCGATAGTCTCGGCACGTGCTGGCGCGTCTCGTCCGATTCCTCGTCACCGCGTCCGCGATTGCCTGGACTGCGCTCGCCGCGGGGTGCGGCGCGGCCCGGCCGGCGGCGCGCTCCGGCACCGCCCCCCCGATGGCGGCCGGCCCGGCGCGCGTGCGCAGCAACATCCTGCGCGCCGACTACGCCGGCTCGGCGCGTTGCGCCGGTTGCCACGCCGAGATCACCACCGCCTGGCGGGACGCGCCGATGCATCTCATGACCCGGTTGCCGGAGGGAGCGCGCATCCGGGCCCCGTTCGACGGCGCGACGTTTCATTTCAAGGACGACACGGCGCGCTTGACCGAGAAGGACGGCGTCCGGTTCGTCGAGCTCACGTCGCCCGCGGGCGGCAGCCACCGTTACCGCGTCACGCGCGTGATCGGCGGCCGCTACCGCGAGGACTTCGCCGGCGTCGAGGTCGGCGGGCCCGACGCGGGGCGCGGCGAACGCGAGCTAATCCTGCCGATCTCGTACGTCTTCGAGACGAAGAGCTTCCGCCTCAAGGGCTATTCGGTGCTGGTGACCGAGCGCCCCGGGCTGCACGCGGGCGGAGTCTGGACCGAGACCTGCGTCTTCTGCCACAACACCGTCCCCTACTTCGATGATGTCTGGGGCGCGGTCTATGATCACCTGGACCCTCCCGCGACGACTTCGCTCGGCAAAGCCGAGCTACGTCAACGCGATCGCGGCGCGCCCGGGTATCAGGGCGAGGTGGTCGACAGGTTGTTGCCGCCCGATCGGCGGTTTGGGTTCGAGGTGGCGGCGGCAGGCGAGCCGGCCCTCGCCGCCGCGGTGGCCGCCGAGGTGTCGGCCGTCGGTGGGACGCCCCCGGCGGGCGGCACGCGGGAGGTGCTCAAGCGTGGCATTCACGAGCTGCGCGCGCGGTTCGAGGCGCGCCACTTCGTCGAGGTCGGCATCGGCTGCGAGGCCTGCCACGGCGGCAGCCGCGAGCACGCCGACGACCCGCACGTCCTCCCCGACTTCGCGCCGCGGAGCGCGTTCCTGACCGCGCGCCCCGAGGTCCCACGCCCGGACGGCGAGGTGACGCGCGCCGAGTGGATCAATCGGACCTGCGCGCGCTGCCACCAGGTCCTGTTCTCGCGCTACCCGTTCACCTGGGAAGGGGGGCAGCGCCGCCGCGATCAATCGAACACGGGAACCCTG
This sequence comes from uncultured Pseudomonadota bacterium, assembly GCA_963725905.1. Taxonomy (GTDB): domain Bacteria; phylum Myxococcota_A; class Polyangia; order Fen-1088; family Fen-1088; genus JADGRB01. Next base: position 786,640 of record CAVSAG010000002.1, read on the forward strand.
GGATCCGGCGGCAGCTCGATCACCTCGGGGGAGGGGCGCGACTTCCTGCTCGGCGGCTGCGCGCGCCGGATGTCGTGCGTGACCTGCCACGATCCACACGCCGAGGACAAGCGCGCCGATCTGGAGCGTTTGGCCACGCCAGCGGGGAACACCGTCTGCGTCCGTTGCCACGCGCAGTACGCGGCGCCGGCGGCGCTGGCGGCGCACGCGCACCACGATCCGACAGGCGCCGGCGGCAGCTGCATCGGCTGCCACATGCCGAAGAAGAACATGGGGCTTGGCTATGCGCTCACCCGCTATCACCGGATCGGGCTGCCCGACGATCCTGTGCGCGTCGAGCGCGACCGGCCACTCGAGTGCGCGCTCTGCCACGCCGACAAGACGGTCGGCGAGCTGGTGACCACGATGGAGCGCTGGTGGGGGCGCCGCTACGACCGGGGTGCGCTGGCGGCGCTTTACGGCGACCTCGGGGCGCATCCGCTGGAGGCGACGCTCGCGCGCGGCAAGGCGCACGAGCAGGCGGTGGCGCTGGCGACGCTGGGCGCCGCGCGCGTGACCGCCGCCGCGCCTGGCGTCGCGCGGCAGCTCGTCAATCCGTTCCCGCTGGTCCGCTACTACGCGCGGCGCGCGCTGGCGGCGATGCGGGGAGAGGACTGCCTCGTCGATCTCGACCGGCCGACGTCGGAGATCGCCGCCGCCGTGCGCGCCTGCGTCCCCGCCGCCTTCCCCGAAGCGGAGACGATGCCGCCAGCCGCCCCCGCACGCGGCGGCAACGAGGTCGACGAAGACTAGGGCGGGCTCTCACGATCCGTCACGTCTCCGCGGCACCAACATCCGCTGATTCAAGTGGCCGCGTCCCGCACGGGGCAACATCCCCGGATTCAAGTTGGGTGCGCGCGCGGCGCCGAGGCGGGGTGCTCGTCGACCCGCAACGGACCGCCCGCGCGCCTCCATCCGACGCGCGCCATCCAGGTGGCCGGCGGCGCCGTTGCCGAAGGAGCGCGGATGATCGCGCCGGTGATCGCGTCGGCGATCGCGGGCCCGCGCCGCCACCCCGAAAAATGCGGCCCCGAGCTGCGCGGGTCGATGCACGCGGGCGCCCGGAGGTGCTTGCGGAAGTTGAGCAGCACGTAGACCATGCTGGTCCGCATCTGGCGCGGCGTGGTCAGCGGCCGCGCGTGGTAGCGGTCGCCGACGACCTGCCCCTTGCGTCCGAGGGCGCGGTTGACGGCCAGCGCCAACCGGATCGCCAGCCCGTGCATACCCCCGCGGGCGCGCCGGGCTTCGTCCCCCTCGACGATGAAGTGGCCGTGGTCCTGCTGGATCGAGAAGTGAATCACCCGGAACCGGTCGACCGACGCCCGTGCGATGGCGCGCCGGAGCGCCCTGAACAGCCGGGGCGAGCGGAGCGACGGCAGCCCCGGCGTCGCGCGAATGGTGACCTGCACCGGGTATCGCGGATCGACCCTCGGCCGCGTGCCGTGGGGCATCGAGGGACGGCCGCACGGTTTCCGCCCGGCGCCCTTGCGAGCGCCACCCCACGTGCGTGGCGCCCCGAGGGGCAAGTTGAGCTGACGTCGTCGCACCGTCTTGATTCCGCGCATGTCCCGTTGTCGGGCGCGGACCGCGGCGGGTTGCGTGGCGTGAGGCCGACCGCCGCGGCGACCGCGGCGACTTGATTCCGCTGCGACCGCGGCGCTCGCGTGACTTGGCGGCTGCTGCGCGGAACTCGCGTGACTTGATTCGGCGGGGGTGCGGTCGGCGGCGCCGGGGGGCCGATGGGTTCGGCGCGTCGGCGCGCGGAGGGCTCGAACTCGATTGCCCGGATGTTGGTCCGCCGGAGAGGTGACGAATCGTGAGAGCGGCGGGCTATAGTCCGCGCGCCGTGTCCGCCGAGGAATCCGTCCCGAAGCCGCCGCTCGTCCTGCTCACCGGGTTCTTGGGCGCAGGGAAGACGACGATCCTGAACCGGGTGCTCGGCGCGCAGCACCGCCGGCGCGTCGGCGTCATCATCAACGAGCTCGGCCGCATCGACATCGACACCCGCCTGATCAAGAGCCGCGCGGGCGACGTGCTGGAGCTGGCGGGCGGATGCGTCTGCCACGAGGTGCGCGTGCAGTCCGAGCTCTGGGCGGCGATCGCCGAGGTGGCGCGGCGCGCCCGGCCCGAGGTGGTGGTGCTGGAGACGACCGGGATCGCCGAGCCGTGGGCGATCCTCGACGGACTCGAAGGGCTCGGCGCTGCCGCGCCGGCGGTCATCTCGGGGGTGGTCTGCGTCGTCGATGCCGAGGCGGGCGGGGGACAGCTGGCGCGGCACGAGGAGGCGCGCGCCCAGGTCGAGGCGGCCGACCGGATCCTGCTCACCAAGCTCGATCTGGCGGCGCCCGACGACGTCGTGGCGCTGCACCGGGAGCTCGGGCGCCGAAATCCCGCCGCCGAGCGCGCCAGCTTTCCCGCGACCGACGAGGCGACCGCGGAGCTCTGCCCCTGGCTGCTCGACGTCCGTCCGGCGGGGCACGCGCGTCCAGCGCACCGGCCGCACCACCACGGCCAGCTCGCCGCGATCGCCTACAGCGATCCGGCGCCGCTGCTGGCCGAGCCGCTGCTCGCCGTCATCGAGCGCCTCGGTCCGGCGCTGGTGCGCGCCAAGGGGTTCGTCCACCTGGACGGCGAGCCGCGGCGCGGCTTCCTCGAGCGCGCCGGCCTGCGCACCGAGCTGCGCTTTGGCGACGCCTGGGGCGATGCGCCGCCGCTCACCGAGGTCGTCTTCATCGGCGAAGGGCTCGACGCCGGCGCGCTCCGCCGCCAGATCTGGGCCTGCCGCGCCCAGAGCGGCGGCGGGTGAGCGTTCGCGCGGGCGGGTGAGCGTTCGCGCGGGCGGGTGAGCATTCGCGCCGACGGGTGAGCATTCGCGCCGACGGGTGAGCGTTCGCGCCGACGGGTAGCATTCGCGCGGGCGCGTAACGTTCGTACCGGTGGGCGGCGGTTACTTCGCCTGGACGCCGACCGACTTGAGGCCCTCGAGCTTGCCGAGGTCGAGCCCGCCGACGGCCGCCTTCAGCTCGGCCAGGGCGATGCTGCCGTGCGCGTTGACGATGAAGCGGTCGCCCAGCACCACGGTGAACTCGTTGGTGCCGCCCGGGTGCTTCGACGCCTTCTCGTGCACGAGGCGGCCGTCGACCTTCTGCGTCTTCTCGACGCTGTCGTCGTCCTCGCGCTCTCCCTGCAGGTTCATCCAGCCGGCCATCCCCATGAGCCCGCTGGCGCCGCCCGTGTCGGTGACCTCCAGTGTGGCGTGCTTCTGCGCGTGATCGCTGTAGCGCCCCTCGGCCTTGGAGACGGCGAAACCGACCACGCCGTTCTTCTCGGCGCTGCCGCCCGTCTTGGCGAGGCCGGCGAACGTCTCGGGGATGAAGGGCTTCAGTTGATCGATACCGATCGGATCGACGCGCTTGCCGCCGCCCAGGATCGCGCCCAACCCCTGCATCGCCGCCTGCGCCTGCGCGTTGGGGTCGCCGCTCTTCTGTGCCTCCTCCATCTTCTTGCTGCTTTCCTGCGCGGCCTGGCCCATCGCCTGCATCTTGCCGAGGAAGCTGTCCTTGTCGAACTGCACGGGCGACGACCCGCCGGGGCGCGACATCCCGCTCATGCTGCCGAGCGCGCCGGCGCCGATCATCCCGGTGCCGACGACCATCGTCCCGACGGTGGCCACCACCACGCCCAGCACGATGGCGCAGATCACCACGACGATCGTGTAGGCGGCCGACTTCTCCTTGGGGTTCTTCATCAGGACCGGCAGGCCCAGGTAGAAGAGATAGAGGCCGTAGAGGCCGGCGACGATTCCCAGCCAGCTGAGCGACGTCAAAAGACCGAATACGCCGGCGACCCAGGCCGGCGTGTAGGAATAGACGGCGACCTTCAGCGCCTGGCTGCTGTTCTTCTGACCGCCGAACGTTGGCGCCAGCGCGTTGATGATCATCGACAGGATGAACAGTCCCACCAGCGACAGCACGTAGGTGAAGCCGGCCAGCATGAGCCCCTTGGCGAGGGGCACGTGAAACGTGCCGATGAACGGCAGCGTCCGCCCGATGAAAACACCGCCGATGAAGGTGGCGATCGGGCCGATCGCCGCCAGCGGCACCGCATATCCAACCATCAGGTCGTTCGTCGAGCTGGTCTCAGCCTCGATGACCGGCCACTCCGTATTCGGCTTCAGGCAAATCGCCTTCACACGATCCATCAACGCCATGGGGGCCTCCTTGATTGGGACGGGCAGTGTAACCCGATCCCGCGCGGCAAAGTCGCGCGCGAGATGTAACGGTTGGCGCACCAGGAATTCCCAGCGCGGAGCCGCGCGGGTATGATGACCTCAATGCGGGGGATGCGGTGGGGGCACGAAGCGTGCCTGGGTGCGTTCGCGCTGGTGGTCTCGCTGAGTATCGCGGCCCCCGCGGCGGCGAGCCCGGCGCCGGCGCGGTCGGACAACGATCTTTCCCCCGCAGACTCTCCCGCCGCCGCGCCGCCGGCGGTCCCGCCGGCCACTCCCGCCCCGGCGCCCGACGCCGAGACGCCGCGCCAGGGGCCCGGCCTGGCGCCGAGGATTCACGTGCCGCCGCCCGAAGAGGAGACGGTCCCCTCGTGGTTTCGCCACCCCGGCACTGGTCTGACTTTCGAGCTCGGGTTCTTCCTGGGCGGTGCGGATCTGGCGAGCGCGGTGGACACGAACGGCAACACCGTCGGCACGATCGGCCTCGGATCGGGTCTGCTGTTCTCGATCGGAGGGATCGTGACGCCCCTCTGGATCGGCGATTCGGCCGGATTCGGCGTCGGCGCGTTCGCGGGCGTGAAGTACGACTCGCTCAGCGCCAAAAACGGCGGCGTATCGCTGACCCGGTTTCCGCTGGGCGCCGCGCTACACCTGCTGATTCACGTCGACGATCGCTGGTGGCTGTTCTTCCGGGGAGGGCTCCAGAAGGAGTACGGCATCGACATTTCAGGCAGCGGCGATCTGGCCGGCAGCGGCGCTCCGGTGGGCTCGCTCGGCGGGTTCGGCGAGGGGGGCGTCTACTGGATCCCCCGCGCCAGTGAGGACCACACGGCGCTGGTGGTCACCTTCCGGTACGGCCGCGCGCACGACTCGGGTGGGGGAATGACATACGACGCGAGCAGCGGCGGGATCATCCTCGCCCTCCACTACAACTTCATCTGACGCTACTTGACGTCGAGCAGCTCGACCTCGAACAGCAGCGTCGCGTTGGGCGGGATGGCGCCGCCGGCGCCGCGCGCGCCGTAGCCGAGCTCCGCGCGGGATGAGCAGCGTGCGCTTGCCGCCGACCTTCATGCCGGCGACGCCCTTCGTCCCACCCCTTGATCACCTGGCCGCGGCCGAGCGCGAAGGAGAACGGGCTCCTCCGATCGTGCGAGCTGTCGAACTTCTTTCCCTTGGCCCCGTCGGTCCAGAGCCAGCCGGTGTAGTGCATGACGCAGGTGCCGCCGGTGGCGACGGTGCCGGTGCCGGGCTGGGTGTCTTCGTACTGGAGTCCGCTGGCGGTGGTGGTCATGGGCATGGGGCGCTTTATAGCGCGGTTTAGCTCCCCGGCGAGCCCTCGCGTTTCGCCTCCAGCTCGGCCCAGCGCGCGTAGAGGCGGTCGACCTCGGCGCGGCGGGCGTCGACGAGCGACAGGAACGCGATGAGGCGGGCGCCGTCGGCGGCGTGCTCGGGGCGCTCGCTGTCGGCGATCGCCTCGCCGAGGTCGGCCTCGGCGCGCGCGATGGTCGCCTCGATGGAGTCGTACTCGCGCTGGTCCTTATAGCCGAGCTTGCGGCGCGCGGGCGCCGCCGATCCGGCACCGGCCGCCGCGTCCGTCTTGCGCGCGGTCGTCGCCGCGCGCGCCGCCGCCAGGCGCTCGGCGCGCCACCCCTCCCACTGCGCGAGGCTGGCGAACGGAACGATCGACGACGCGGCCGACGAGGCGGGCGACGTTGACGACGTCGAATCAAAAGCGAGGATCGTCGTCGCCACCTGGTCGAGGAAATACCTGTCGTGCGTCACCAGCAGCACCGCGCCGTCGAACCCGGTCAGCGCCTCCTCGAGCACCGCCAACGTCGGCAGATCCAGATCGTTGGTCGGCTCGTCGAGCACCAGGATCTGCGCCTGCCGCAGCATGAGCATGGCCAGCAGGAGGCGGCTCTGCTCGCCCCCCGACAGCCGGCCGACGGGCGTGTTCATCTGGTCGTGCTCGAACAGGAAGCGTTCGAGATAGCCGCGGACATGCACGCGCGCTCCGCGGAACGTGACGTGGTCGCCGTCGGGGCAGAGCGTCTCGGCCAGGGTGCGCGTCGGATCGAGCGCCTCGCGCGTCTGCTGGAAGTAGGCGATCTGCAGGCCGTCGGCGCGCAGGACCGTCCCCTCCGTCGGAGCCTCGACCCCCAGAAGGACACGGATGAGCGTCGATTTGCCGCAGCCGTTCGGCCCCAGGAGGCCGACACGCGATCCGGGCCCCAGAAACAGGTCGACGCCGCTGAAGATCGTCCGCCCGCCGTAGCCGTGGCCGACGCCTCGCGCCTCGACGAGGCGTCTCGGGCGCTTCTCGGACGACTGGAAGTCGAGCCCCGCCGTGCGCGTCAGGTTGCGACGCCCGAGCTCGGTGACCTCGTCGCCGAGCGCGCCGGCCCGCTGGATGCGCGCCTCCTGCTTGGTCGTGCGCGCGGCGGCCCCGCGCCGCAGCCACTCCGTCTCGCGCCGGAGCGTGTTGCGCAGGACCACCTCGCGCCTCTCTTGCGCGTGCATCTGCTCGCCCTTGGCCCGCGTGTAAGCCACGTAATCGCCGGCGACGCTGAGGAGGCCACCCGCGTTGCGCCGATCGAGCTCCAGGATGCGCGTGGCCACCCGCTGCAGGAAGAGGCGATCGTGCGTGATGGTGATGGTCGCGAACGGGGCGCGGCGGAGCAGCTCTTCGATCGCCTCGATCCCCTCGACGTCGAGGTGGTTGGTCGGCTCGTCGAGCAGCAGCAGATCCGGCTGGCGCGCCAGCTCCCGCCCCAGCGCGGCCCGCTTCTGCCATCCGCCCGACAGCGACGCGATCGGCGTCTCGGGGGTGACGCTCGCCTCGGCGTGCCCGTCGAGCCCCAGCGTGGCCATCACTGTCCGGACGATCTCGTCGTGCGCGCCGTCGCCGTCGCCCTGGCGGGTCGTCCCGAGACCCTCCTCGATCGTCGCGCCGACCGTGGCGCCGGGCGCGAAGCGCGGCACCTGCTCGAGCCGCGCCACCCGCAACCCGCGCCGCCGCGCGACGCTCCCGCGATCGGGGCCCAGATCGTCGGCGAGGATCCGCAGCAGCGTCGACTTCCCGGCGCCGTTCGGCCCGATGAGCCCGATGCGCTCCCCGTCCTCGACGGTGAAGCTGACGCCCTCGAACAGCGGCCGCGCACCGAAGGCCGCCGACAGCTCCTGAACGCCCAGCAGGATCGCCAACTCAGCCCTTCCGCGGTTTGTGCTTGGCGCCGCGGTGGGCCGGCGCGTGCGGATGCGGCTTGGTGTGCGGATGCGGCTTGGCGTGCGGATGCGGCTTGGCGTCCGGATGCGGCTTGGCGTGCGGATGCGGCTTGGCGTGCGGATACGGCTTGGCGTGCGGATGCGGCTTGGTGTGCGGATGCGGCTTGGCGTGCGGATGCGGCTTGGCGTGCGGATACGGCTTGGCGTCCGGATATGGCTTGGCGTGTGGATGCGGATGCGGCTTGGCGTCCGCGTCGGGCTCGGCGTGCGGGTGGGGCTTGGCCTGAGCGTGAGGCTTGCCTTGCTCATGTGGCGGCGGCCGCCGATCGCGCCCCGGCGCGTAGGGCGCGAAGCCGTCGCGCCGCTTGGGTGGGTGATGCGGCGCCGGCGCTGCGGTGCCGCCGCCGGCGGTGGCGCGGGCGATGACGACGTGGCTTGCGCGCGGGTCCACCTCGGCGGCGGCCTCGGCGAAGTCGCGCGCGGCGCGGCCGGCGATCTCGAAGGTCGTCTCCTGCGGCCCGATCCGGATCGCGCCCACGTCCCGCCGGGTGACGCCGCCGCGCCGGCAGATGAGCGGCAGCATCCACCGCGGATCGGCGTGGTCCTTGGCGCCCAGGTTGATGCGAAACAGGACGGCATCGCGCGACATCTCGGCGCGGCTCAGCGGCGGCGCGTCCCTTCTGTCGCGATCCGCTCTGTCGCGATCCGCGTCCGGCCTCGGCGACGCGACCAGCTGGACCGCTTCACCCGCCGGCAGGCGCGCGAGCTCGCGCGCCAGGAGGCGGCGAATCAGCGCGGGCGCCGGCAGCTGGGTCTCGAGACGGAGCGCCAGCGCGTCGGCCCCTTCTTCCAGCGCCGGGTCATCCCCGACGACCGTCGCCAGGAGCTCCGCCGCCAGTCGCTCGCGCGCCGCCGCGGCGATCGCCTCGCGCGAGGGCAGGGGCGTCCAGACCGGCGCGACGTGCGCGCTCATCAGCAGGCGCTCGGCCTTGCGCCGCTCGGCCGGCGTGGCGATGACCACGGCCGTCCCCTTGCGCCCGGCCCGCCCGGTGCGCCCGCTGCGGTGGGTGAGCGACTCGGCGTTCAGCGGCAGGTCGGCGTGGACGATCAGATCGACGTCGGGCAGGTGCAGCCCGCGGGCCGCCACGTTGGTGGCGACCAGGATGCGGACGTCGCCGCGCCGGAGCTGGTCGAGCGCCCGGTCGCGCTCTGCCTGCGCCCGGTCCCCCGAAATCGCCGTCGCTGCGAACCCGCGCGCCACCAGCGCCGCGTGCAGGTCGGCCACCGCCTCTCGCGTGGTCACGAAGACGATCGCCCGCTCGCTGTCCGACGCGCGCAGCACGTTGACGACCGCTCCCAGACGATCGGCCGGCGCGACCAGGTGCGCGACGTAGCTGATGTCCTCGTGCGCCTGGGAGGGCGCCGCGCCGCCCGGCAGGGCGCGTCGCGGATCGATCGCCACCGCGTCCTTCTGAAACCGCTTCGCCATCGCGCGAATCTCGGGCGGCAGCGTCGCCGACAGCAGCAGCGTGCGCCGCTCGACCGGGGCCAGCTTGAGGATCGTCTCCAGATCCTCGCGAAACCCGAGGTCGAGCATCTCGTCCGCCTCGTCGAGAACGACCGTCTGGAGGCCGCCCAGCGGCAGCCGTTCCCGGCGCAGGAGGTCGACCAGCCGCCCGGGCGTCCCGATCGCCACGTCGACCCCGCGCTCGAGCGCCCGCAGATCCCCGCCGACCGGCGTCCCCCCCGTGAAGGAGGCCAGCCGCAACTTCGTCCCCGCCAGCAACCACGCGAGCTCGCCGCGCACCTGCGTCGCCAGCTCCCGCGTCGGGACGATCACCAGCGCCGCCGGCGCCGCCGCGGCCGGCGCCCCGGGGCTCCGCTCGCCCCCGAGCAGCGTCTCCGCCAGCAGCGCCCCGAACGCGATCGTCTTGCCCGATCCCGTCTGCGACGACACCAGCAGATCCCGCCCGGCCACCGCCCGGTCGAGCACCGCCGCCTGTACGTCCGTGGCCGTCTCGTATCCGCGCGCGGCGAGCGTCTGGGCCAGGGCAGGGTGAAGCGTCAGCTCGGAGAAGTTCATGCGGCGTGATGTCTACCGCACTTCAGCGTCGATTCGAGAAAGAGTGGTCAGGGGCGCTGTCGGGCCGGGGTAGGATGGCGTCGACGTGCAGCGCCGGCGGGGCCCGCCTCGAGGGATCGTGAGGGAGCACTCCCTGGACGGTGTCCGACCCCGGTGGGCCGAACGGGCCGAGCTGGTCCTGTCATGGGTGGGGGCGGCGGTTGCGTTGATGTTGTTCCTGGTCTGGCTCCCTGGGCAGGCGACGAGGTCGGACGTCCGAGAGCTCGACCTCTACATCTACTATGAGACCGCAGTTCGGCTGGCGCACGGGCAGCCGATCTACACGGGCCGCTTCCTCTACCCTCCGACGTTCGCGGCGCTCGTACGGCCGGCGGCGGCGATGTCGCTCGGGGTCTTCCAGACCACCTGGTCCGTCATCATCCTGGGCGCTTTCTGGGCCTACGCGGCCGGCCTCACGCGGCTGGCCTTCGGCCGACTGACGCTCTCTCGCGTCCTGGCGGTGGCGGCGGTCGTGATGCTCACGCCGGGGACCCACGCCAACATGGACTACGGCCAAATCAACCTCGCCATCTGGGCGCTCGTGGCGTGGTCACTTCCAGCGGGCGTCGGACTGGCGGTGGGCGCGTGCCTCAAGGTCTACCCGGGCGTGGTGGCGGCGGCGGCGGCGGTCAGGTATCCGTCGACAGCCTGGCGCCAGCTCGGCGTGGCGGCCGCCTTCGTGACGTCGAGCCTCGCCGTCCTCGGCACCGGTCCGTTCGTCGAGTGGCTGCACGCGGGCATCGTGCCGCTGCCCGACTGCACGCTCCTCCCCGGCAACCTCAGCCTCTCCACGGGCATCCTGAGGATTCTCCACGTGGCCGATTTCAGAGGTGGGTTCGCGCGCGCGATCTACCTGGCCGTTCCGGCGCTGGTCGTCGGCGGCACCTTCTGGCGCACGAGACGCTGGCCTGCGACGTCCGCCGGTGCGGCCGTCCTGGTGGCCACGGTCTGGTCGTCGCCCGTCTGCTGGCAGATCACGCTGCCCATCCTTCTCATTCCGCTGGCGGTTTGGCTCCGGGGCCGCCTGGGTCAGCGGGAGGAGCGGGCGGTGGCGGCGGCGCCCGCGGGTCTCTGAGCAGTTCGAGCGGTCGCGTCTCATGTCGGAACGTCGAACGTCTGCTTGCTGACGCGGCACTTGCGAGCACAGGTCCGGTACGGGAACCCCAGCTCGACCTACTTCTCCCAGCGCGACGCGTGAGAACGAGCCGACCCGCTCGACGCGCCGCTGTTGCTCGACGAGGTGGACGGGTACGTGCTGGTGAAGAACAAGATCTTCGACGCGCTCAACCTGACCAAGATTATCTACACCCTGCCGGGGACCGTCGACACCTTCAGCGCCGCGGAGGAGAACGCGTATGCCCTGGACGCCGCGCACGGTGTCTTTGCCACGAAGGACTACGTGTACAACCTCAGTCGGTTCGACGTCATCGCATCGACCGTCGTTCCCGCGGCCGACCAGAGCTTCTTCGACAGCAGCGGCATGCTCTGGATTCGTTCAGCCCTGACCCGACCGTAGAGCCGGCGCGCGCTCGACTGGCTCGGCGTCAGCCCGCGAACCCGTGCCCGCGGCGCTTCTCGTACGCGCGCAGATACAGATCCCGGTACGCCACCGCCGCGCGATCCCAGGAGAAGTCCTGCGCCATGGCGCGCTTGCGCATCGCCGCGATGTCGTCGGGGCGGTCGAACCAGGTCGAGACTGCCCAGCCGATCGTGTCGGCGAGCGCGCCGGGGTTGAGGTCCTGGAACATGAAGCCGGTGCCCTCGCCGATCGACTGGTCGAAGTTCTGGACGGTGTCGACCAGGCCGCCGGTGGCGCGAACGATCGGCAGCGTTCCGTAGCGGAGGCTGTACATCTGGTTCAGGCCGCACGGCTCGAACCGCGACGGCATCAGGAAGAAGTCCGAGCCCGCCTCGATCCGGTGGGCGCGCCCGTTGTCGAACTTGAGCCACGCCCTGAACCTGTCGCCGCGGTGGGCGTCGGCCCAGGCAAAAAACCGCTCGGCGTCGGGATCGCCGGTCCCCAGCAAGACCAGCTGAACGTCCCACCCGAGCACCTGGTCGAGCGCGTGGGCCAGGACGTCGAAGCCCTTCTGCGAGGTCAGCCGCCCGACCACGCCGAAGAGCGGCACGTCGGGACGCACGGCGAAGCCGGCCTCCTTCTGCAGCGCCGCCTTGCAGGCGGCCTTGCCGGCCATCTTCTTGGCGTCGAACTTCTTCGGCAGGTGCTTGTCGGTCGCCGGGTTCCACTCGTCGGTGTCGATGCCGTTCAGGATGCCGACCAGATCGCCGCTGCGGGTGCCCAGGATGCCGTCGAGGCCGTTGCCGTAGGGCCGGTCTGGATCTCCTGCGCGTACGTCGGGCTGACCGTCGACAGCAGGGTGCTGTGATGGAGGGCGCCCTTGGTCAGGTTCATCGCGCCGAAGTGCTCCAGCTCGGTCGGGTTGTAGTGCTCCTTGCCGAGGCCGGTGATGAACATGCCGCCGCCGTCGAACATGCCCTGATAGGCCAGGTTGTGGATCGAGTAAATGGTCGCCGACCCGTGCAACGGCTGCATCCACTCGACGGTGTTGACGTAGATCGGCACCAGCGCGGTTTGCCAGTCGTTGCAGTGGATGACGTCGGGGATGAAGCCGAGCGCCTTGCACAGCTCCAGCGACCCGCGCGAAAGAAACGTGAAGCGCTCGAGGTTGTCGGGGTAGCCCTCGGCCGGCGGGCCGTAGAGATAGGGGCGGTCGAAGTAGCGGTTGAACTCCAGGCAGTAGATCGGGCACCTCGCTGTCGGGCAGCGTCCCCACGCGCACGCGGGCGCGCGCCGCGCCCCACCACATCGGCACCGAGAGCATGCCGTCCAGGACCTCGAGATCGTTCCAGGGCATCCCGGCGTAGAGCGGCATCACCACCCGGACGTCGATCCCCAGGGCGCGCAGCGCCTTTGGCAGCGCGCCCGCCACGTCGGCCAGTCCGCCGGTCTTGGCGAAAGGCGCGCACTCGGACGAGACGAACAGAACCTTGAGAATGGCTGGGGGACCGGCCAGCGCGTCAGCTGGCGTAGATATGGTAGTCGATCTGCGGGAAAATGTTGTTCCGCGATTCGACGTCGGCCAGCCAGCGTTCGTTGACCTTCGCGCTTCGCAGATCGTCGTACAGCTTGTTGAACTGCACGATGTGCTGGTTGATCCGCTTGGTGGCGTACGGCACCGTCGTCCCGGTGCGCATGATGAACGTCCAGTCGGAGGACTGCGCCAGCATCAGCTCGCGCGCCGCCTGATTGAGGGCGCGCGTCGTCAGCACGTCGGCGCTCGGGTGCCGCCGCGCCAGCTCCGTCATCCGCTCGCCCGCCACGTGCAGGTGGCGGTAGGTCCAGGCGTTGGTCTCGTTGATCCAGTAGTCGTTGAAGCCCTTGGCGCCCCACGACGAGGCGCAGGGGGTCGCGACCTGGTTCGTGTCGTAGCGATCGAGATAGTCGCCCGGCGTGATCGGCTCGACGTCGTGCTGGTCGAAGTGCATCTGCCGGAACACGTCGCCCAGGAACATCGGCCCCTCGTACCACCAGTGACCGTAAAGCTCGGCGTCGTACGGGCTGACGATGAGCGGCGGGCGGTTCATCTGGCCGCGCAGCCGGTTCACCTGCTTTTCGCGGTTGCCGCGGAAGTGCGAGGCGTGCAGGCCCACCTTGCCGCGCGCGATGTCCGGGTCGTAGACCCACTTGTCGTGCAGCTGGTTGTGGGTGATGGCGTGGTACTTGATGCCGGTGTACATCCGGTGCCCTTCCGGGTGGATGTACGGCTTGATGTAGTCGAGCGGCAGGTCGAAGCCAATGTCGCGGTAGAAGTCGCGGTAGTGCTTGTCGCCGGGGTAGCCCTCCTGGGCGCTCCAGACCTGCTCCGACGACTCCATGTCGCGCCCGAACGCGGCCACGCCGCTCGGGCAGTAGAGCGGGGCGTAGACGCCGTACTGCGGGCGCCGGTCGGCGAACAGGATCCCGTGGGTGTCGACAAAAAAGTAGCGCACAGCCGCCTCGCGCAGGAGCTCGTCGACGCCGGGGACGAAGCCGCACTCGCCCAGCCACATGCCGCGCGGGCGGTGTCCGAAGTGCTTCTCGAACAGATCGGCGGCGACGTGGACCTGGGCGCGGATGTTGGACCAGTTGCGGTCCATCGCCGGGAAGAAGGCGTGCGTCGCGGTCGAGGTGATCACCTCGACGCGGCCGGCCTCCTCGAGGTGCCGGAAGGCCTTCACCAGATCGCCGCCATGGCAGCGCCAGGTGTGGCGCAGCGAGCGGAACCGATCGGCGTACATGTACGCCAGGCGCTGGTAGTGCCGCTCGGGGCGCGTCCGGTCGATCTCTTTTTCGGCGAGCTCGATCAGCTTGTCGAGGTGCGCCGCGTAGCGGACCTTCAGCAGATCGTCGGTCAGCATCGTGATGAGCGGCGCCGACAGCGAGACCGTGACCCGGTAGGGGACGTGATCGGCGATCAGCCCCTCGAACGTCTGGAGCAAGGGCAGGTACGTCCCGGTGATCGCCTCGTAGAGCCACTGCTCCTCCATCACCGTCGGATCCTCCGGGTGACGGACGAAGGGGAGGTGGGCGTGCAGCACCAGCGCGAAGTAACCGTTGGGCATGACTACTCACCCGCCTTCGGGTAGGGGAGCTCGGGGTCGTCGCCGCTGCCGGGGGCGCGCCACTCGCTGGCGCCGGCATAGGAAACCTCGCTGGCGCCGCCGAGCGCGCGCTCGCTGGCGCCGGACATCATCCGCTCGCTGGCGCCGGCGTAGCTGAGCTCGCTCGCCCCGCGCATCATCCGCTCGCTGGCGCCGGCGTACATCATCTCGCTGGCGCCGCGCAGCCGGCGCTCGCTGGCGCCCAGGTACATCCGCTCGCTCGCGCCGCCGAGGCGCGTCTCGCTGGCGCCGATCATCCACAGCTCGCTGGCGCCGCCGTAGCGCAGCTCGCTCGAGCCCAGCCAGGCCCGCTCGCTGGCGCCGATCGACATCCACTCCGAGCTCCCCGGCGCGAGCGGCCCCCCGAGCGCCACGAACCGCTCGAAGCCGCCCGACAGCGCGACCTGACGCTTGTACTCCCAGGTGCCCAGCACCCGCCGCTCCGCGCGCGCGCCGAGCCCGCGAATGACGACCTGCCAGGGGCCGTACACCACGTGGACGCGGCCCCCCTCGGTGCGCACGTTGATCTCGCCGCTGTCGTGGAACTCGACCACCGAGGACGGGACCTCGATCGGGTAGGTGAACGGGCCCGCTTCCCACTCGGTCCGCAGCGTCGGTCCCACCCACTCGGTCCGTTGCATCGCCCCGGTCCACTCGGCGCCGCTCTGCTCCTGCCAGTCCCACTGGCGGCCGAAGACGCGCTGGCCGCCGCCCGGAACGGGGAATCCGGCGAAGTGCTCCGTCCAGTCGTTCCAGCCGACGGGGGGGCGTCGCCGCCGGGCCCGCCGCCGGGGCCGCCCGGCGCCGCGCCCGCGCCGTTCGCGCCGGCTGCCGTCGCGGCGTCGCCGTGGGCGCTGTGCTGGATCTCGCCGCTCGCCCGCACCGTCAGCCATTCGGTCGCGCCGCCCGGCACCGGCTCGCGGCGCGGGAACTCGATGCGCCCCGACCGCATGATCTTGGCGAAGTAGCCCTCTTCCGACTTGAGCCCGATCTCGACGCACGCGCTGGAGGTCGGCTTGTTGATGACGAAGAACCACTGCCGGTCGTGCCGCTCGACCCGATGATCGAAGTAGGTGTGCGCGTTCGTTCCGTCGAACAAACGGCCGGTGATGTCGTAGACGCGCAGGTTCAGCCAGGCGGCGGCACCGGCCGAGCCGAGACCCGCGCGCGCGGCGGCCACGGCGTCGTCGGTGACCTCCCAGTAGACGAAGAGCCGCTCGGGATCGACCACCATGGCGGTGACCCGATCGTGGCCGTAACCCCAGGGGATGTGGTCGGGCATCGGCGCCGCATCGACGTCCGGCCCGAGATCGAACTTCAGGGGAAAGGAAGCGATCGCCTCCTCCACGCCGGCGCCGTGGCCATTCGTCGCGGCCAGCTCCGAGCGGGCGATCGCGGCGCGCAGCCCCTCGAACGCGCTCTTCACCTTGCCGGCCAGGTCTTCCTTGACCAGCTTGGAGATCCCGGTGAGGCCCAGGGTCTGGGCGCAGTCGACGAGCTGCTTCCGGCTCGCCTGGTTGAACAGCTCGTCCGCCGTGAACGAGGGCAAACGGGCATCGGCTTTTTGCCCCACGATCACGAGGATCTGCGAGGCGAGAGCCGATTCGGATGTCATCTCAGGCGGCATGAAGGTGTAACTCCCACATCATAGTCTTTTCCAGGTGGGACGCGTGCGGAAAAAGTGCGAGCACGCGCGTAAGCTGCGGCGGCCATGAGCGCACGCAAGAGCTGGGCGCAGGAAATGGAGTCCGCTTACCTATATGAGGTTTTGGCTGATTCTGATCCCTCGCTGGAACGGCGCGCGCTGTTCGCCAAGCTGGCCGTCGAGGCGCGCGGGCAGGCGGCGACCTGGGCGGCGGAAGTGCGGAAGGTTACAGGGGAAACGCCCGGCGACTTTCGGCCGTCGGTTCGTGCCAGATTCGTGGCTGCGCTGGTCCGTCGGCTCGGTCCGGCGCGGCTGCGCGGCGTTCTGGCTGGCATGAAGGTCCGCGGGATGTCGGTGTTCCGGCAGGCGCCCATCCCCGGCGGGCACGCCATGCCCCACTCGATCGAGGAGGTCGGGCGGCGGCATCGGGAGCACGCCGGAGGGGACACCCTGCGGCCGGCGGTGTTCGGCGCCAGCGACGGCCTGGTCTCGAACCTCTGCCTCATTCTAGGAGTCTCGGGCGCCAGCGCAAACGCGCACGGGCACGCGGTGCTGATCTCGGGCGTGGCGGGCCTGCTGGCCGGGGCGCTCTCGATGGCGGCCGGCGAGTACGTCTCGGTCCGCTCGCAGCGCGAGATGTTCGAGCACCAGATCGGCGCCGAACGCGACGAGCTCGCCGAGTACCCGGAGCAAGAGGCGGCCGAGCTGTCGCTCATCTACCAGGCGCGCGGGCTGACCAAGGAAGACGCCGACAAGACCGCCGCCCACCTGATCTCGCAGCCGGAGCTGGCGCTGGACACGCTTGCGCGCGAGGAGCTGGGGCTCGATCCTTCGTCGCTCGGGTCGCCCACCGCGGCCGCCGCCTCGTCGTTCGCGTCGTTCGCCGTCGGCGCGGCGGTGCCGCTGGCCCCGTTCGTGATTGGCGCCGGGCAGGGGGCGCTCGGCGCGTCGGTCGCGCTGACGGCGGCGGCGCTGTTCGGCGTCGGCTGCGCGATCAGCCTCTTCACCGGGCGCGGCGCCCTGCGCAGCGGCGCGCGCTTGCTGGTCGTCGGCGGAATGGCCGGCGCGGTGACGTACGCCATCGGCCGGGTGGTGGGCGTCGTGGTCGGCTAGCTGGGAACGACATCCGCGCTTGGTGGCGGGACATCGACTTGGCGCCGGGGCGCGGCGCTGCTAGACCAGGCGCATGTCCCAACACAAAGCGACCGTGAGCTGGAAGTCGGACAACGAGACCTTCCTGCAGGGGAAGTTTTCCCGCGCGCACAGCTGGAGCTTCGACGGCGGCCACGTCGTCCCGGCCTCGGCGTCGCCGGCGGTGGTGCCGGCGCCTTACTCCAGCGCGGCGGCCGTCGATCCCGAGGAGGCCTTCGTCGCCTCGATCGCGAGCTGTCACTTCCTCACCTTTCTGTGGGAGGCGAAGAAGGCCGGCTTCCGCATCGACGCCTACGAGGACGAAGCCGTCGGCGAGATGACCAAGAACGAGCGCGGCGTGCCCTGGATCAGCAAGGTGACGCTGCACCCTGCGATCACCTACGGCGGCGACAAGCGGCCGACGCCCGCCGACGAGGCCGAGCTGCACCACAAAGCGCACGACGGTTGCTTCATCGCCCAGTCGGTCAAGACCGACATCGTTGTCGCCTCGGAGGGGTAGGGTAGGGGCCCCCACCCTCCCCCTCCGAACCTCCCGCGATGGGGCTCCGGCGGCGGAGCCGCCTACGCCCCGACGCGATCGTCGTCTACCTCCGGCGCAGGACTACCTGCGCCATCTTCCAGCGGACGGGCGCTGCCGCGCGTGCGCCGGAGGCGAGCGCGTCCAGCGAGTCGCCGAGTCGATCGAGCTCGGCGGCGGTGACGTTGGCGAGGATGAACGGGTTGTTTCTCCAGGTTTGGAAGTTCAGCGCATGCAGCCGCGCGGCCACCGGCGCCGGCAGCGTGACGGGAACGGTGTCGGCGCGCTCGAGGACGAAGCTCTCCGTCGGCGCCAGCGCGGCGAGGTCGCGGCCGACGTAGGTGCGCTGCCCGCGCGCCGCTTGCATCGCCTCGACCAGCGCGTAGTAGCGAACCAGCGTCGGATCGTCGGAGGTCATCGTGTCGACCTCCTCGAGCGCCAGCCGTCCGCGCGGCACGAGCGCGTCGGCCCAGGCGGCGATCGCCGCGCGCGCGTCGGGCAGGTGGGTCACCACGAAGCGGCCGTAGATCAGACCGGCGGGCGGCGCCGGGAACGGTACGCGCGTGACGTCGTGCTCGGCGAACGCCACGCCGCGCGACGCCTGCCGCCAGGCGCGCGCGAGAAAACGCGGCGAGCTGTCGAGGCCGATCGTGGCCGCGGCGCCGGTCGCGGTCTGCACGAGCGCGGTCGTGTAGCCGGGGCCGCAGCCGAGATCGATCGCCACGCGCACCGGCTCGCGCCCGAGCCGCGCGACGAACGCGCGCGAGCTGGGGGCGAACGCCGCCGCCAGCAGGCGCAGCCGCTCGGCGGCCAGATCGCCGTCGCCGAAGGTGTAGGTTTGAACCGGGGGAACAGGGACGAGTTGGGGTTGGGACATCGGCGGCTCGGCTCGCCACGGCGTTCCCCCAATCGATCCGCGTTGCCCAAAACGCGAAGAGGCGACCACCGCGGGTCGCCTCTCCTCTCTATCCACGTTGCGTTCTAAGTGGCGGGCGCCCGGCGTTCGTTCGCGCGCCACCACCAGCGGGTAGCGCGTCCCCCAAAGGGATAATACGAACGAGACGCGGCGGGCTTCATCGGACCTATATCCATTGTGCCCACCGTCCGCCGGGCCGTCAACGCCCCTCCGCCCCGGCCGGGGAACCTGGTCCCCGGCCGAACGCGGTCGCGCCGTTACTGCTGGCGCTGCTTCGGGCGCTACTTCTTTTTGCGGCCGCCACCCATGGCGGGCGCCGGGGCGCGAGCCGCAGGCGGCGCGGCATGCATCGCCGGGGCAGGGTGAGGCGCTGCCGCCGGAGCCGGTCCGCCGTGGGGCGGGGGCGGTCCGCCCGCGCCGTGCGCTTCGGGCCCGCCAGCCGGGTGCATTCCACCCGGTCCGCCGTGGGCCTCGGGTCCGCCCGCGGGGTGCATGCCGCCAGCCGGTCCGCCCGGGTGCCCCATCTCGCGGTGCTCGGCTTCCCGGTTCTGCATCTCCCGGTGCTCGCCTTCCCGGTGCTCCATCTCCCGGTGCTCCTCGCGGCGCTCGGCCTGACGGCGCGGCGCTTCACCACGCCAGCCACCCGCCGGCGCGCCGGGCGCCCGCCGCCATCCGGCGTTGTGCTCCGGGGCGCCCCGCCAGGCGCGCGGCTCATACTGAGGACGCGCGCGCCAGCCGATGGGACCGCGGTCGCCGTAGTAGGCGTAGTCGCGCGCGCCGCCTGGCCCCATCCAGTAGCCACGGTAGAAGACCATCTGGTCGCCTTCCCAGATGAAGCGCGGACCGTAGTAGGCGAAGCCGGCACGGTTCGGCGTCCAGTAGCCGCTCTGCCAGTTCCAGTCGTAGCCGGTCCAGTCCCAGTACCCGGCGACCCAGGTGTAGCCGTAGCCGGGCGACGGCGGAACGAACTCGGGGACCGGATCCGGAATCGGCGAGGTCGGGTAGGCGGAGGCCTCCAACATCACCGGCTGCGGGGGCGGGGGCGCCTGCTCGACGTACACCGGCTGCGGGGGCGGCGGCGGCGCCGGCTCGACGTAGACGGGCGCGGGCGCGGGCGCGACGTAGACGGGCGCGGGAGGCCCGATGTAGATCGGTGCCGGACGCACCCAGCAGCCCGCGACGGGGGCCAACACCAACACCAGCGAACCAGGCAACCAGGGGCGCAGCTTCATGGGGGCACTCTCCCTCGACTTAGCGAGTCGTGGGACGCTAACACGGGCCTCGCGCCAGGTTCTATGAAAAAGGAGAATGGCGAAAGTTGTTACCGGCGAGATCTGCGGCATTTTCCGCCGAATATCGGAGAATGGGGGCGAGGGTGCCGGCCGTTCAGGCGAGCAGAACTGTGAGGTGAAGCCGCGAAGAAGGAGACGTTCCGATATCGAATCTTGGTGGAATGGAGTGACGAGGATCTGGCGTTCATCGCCCGCGTCCCGGCGCTCCCCGGCTGCCTCGCGCACGGACCGACCGCGGAGAAGGCAACCCACGAGGCGGAGGTAGCAGCCGAGATGCTGCTCGAGGTGATGAAAGAAGACGGCCAGGCGCCGCCCCCGTTTGTCGCCGTCGCGGAGGCGGTCGCGTGAGTCTGCTGCCCGCGGCGATCACCACCACGGCCCGCGCGTGAGCGCGCTCGCTTCGAGGCTGACGCGACGCTCGAGCGCGGGAAGAAAGCTGCGCAGGGCGGAGGCGTCGGCGGGCGCGAGGGCGAGGCGCGGGCGGCTGGCCAGCGCGCCGACGAGGCGCGCGGCGACGAAGTCGAGATCGCGGTACCCGTCGGGTATCGCGCCCGTCCGGAGCCGCACCACCATCGTCCGCCAGCGCTCGCGTGAGGCCGGGTCCCCGAAGGCGAACGGCGCGCGCCCACCCTCCGCGTCCACGAGGCTGCGGGCGTAGGCGGCGCGAGCCGGCGCATCGCCAGCGAGGAGGCCGTCGAGCAGCAGCTCGATGCCGACGTGAGCCGCGCCGCGGGCTGGTCCGCGCGGAAGCCCCGCCTCGCCGAGCGCCGCCGCCGCCCAGATTGCGAGCCCGGTGAACGCCAGGCTGCCGTGGAACCAAGCATCCACCTCGAAGTGGTGCGCCTGCCCGGCCGCGACCTTCACCGAGGCCGGCGCGCCGGCGACCGCGCCGCACATCTTCAACAGATCGGGCGCCATCGCCCCGAGCAGGAAAGCCGGGTCGTCATCGACCCGTCGCGCGACGGCGGCGTGCCCGAAGAAGTTCACGAGACAAGCTTACGATCGCCGCGGCGGAATCGGCAGCCTGTTGCCCCCCAGGGGGCGTCGAAGTAAGTATTTGAAAACCCCTCGCGAGGATGGCGGAACTGGTAGACGCGCCAGACTTAGGATCTGGTTCCGAAAGGAGTGGAGGTTCAAGTCCTCTTCCTCGCAACTGACTTCGTCCGGCGAGCTTGCGCGATTCGCGACTAGGGATCGCCCTAGCCGAACAGCTTTCGAAGGTTCGCAACGGACCGAACGCCGCGTGCCCACAACGCCGGTGTTCGCCGCGTACACGAGGAGATCGCGAAGCGGGGCAGGGTAGAGCACGCAGGCGTCGTAGAGGACGACGAACGCCATCGCGCTAATACCCGAGGCCGTGCTTCTCTGCTTCGGCGGTGAGCTCGTCGAGCACCTTCTTGCGCTCGGCTTCGTCGCGCTGCTGGTAGGCGATCAGATCGGCCGCCTTCACGCGGCGGTGCGCGCCGACCATACGGAAGGGAATCTTTCCCTCGTCGAGAAGACCGATCAGGAACGGCCGGGACACGTTCAGAAGATCGGCGGCCTGCTGAGTCGTCAGCTCGGCGTGCACGGGGACGATCGTGACCGCGTTTCCGTTGGCCATTTGGCCGAGGATCTCGAGGAACAGCTCGAAGGCCTCGCGGGGCACGGTGGCGGAAATCGGACGGGCTTCACCGTCGGAGCAAACCTGAACCGTTCGAGATGATGCCCTCCGCCGAGAAGACGCCCGAGCTCGATTGCCCCCGTCGACGGCGACGGAGCAAGGCGGCGGCCAAGAGAACCGCGAGGGGCGTGAACGCAGGGTGGGATGCCGCCTGGGTGCCGAGATCGCAGGAGCATCCTGACGAGCCGGTATTCGGGCCTGCGCCTCCGTGGCCGCCCGCGCCCGCGCTGCCGCTCGTTCCAGCGTGGCCCGCCGTTCCCGCGTTGCCGGTCATTCCCGCGCTGCCGCCCGCGCCGCCTGCCCCAGTGTTGCCGTCCGTTCCGGCGTGACCGCCGGCCCCAGCGTTGCCGTCCGCTCCGGCGTTACCGCCGGCCCCAGCATTGCCGCCTGTTCCAGCGCGGCCGCTCGCGCCGGCGATGCCGCTCGTCCCGGCGCTTCCGTCCGCGCCGCCGCTGCCGCTCGTTCCCGCGCCGCCGCCCGCGCCCGCGTGGCCGGCCACCCCGGCGTGGCCGCCCGTCCCGGTGTTACCGCCCGCCCCGGCGTTACCGCCCGCCCCGGCGTGGCCGCCCGCGCCGGCGTTACCTCCCACGCCCGAGCCCGCGCTTCCGCTCGCGCCGCCGCTGCCGCCCGCGCCACCGTCGGTGGCGACGTTGGTGAGCGTCAGGATCCAGGTCTCGACGCCGTTGAACATGACGGCGCCGTCGCCCAGGGTCGTCATCACGGGGATCCCGGCTTGAGGGCTGCCGAAAGCGGGGGGCGTGATGTCGGTCCACTGCACGCCATCCCAGGTCCAGGTGTCCCGCTGTGGAATGCCGTTCTTGTTTTCCCCTCCGAACAGAGCGAGCACGCCGCCCAGGGACACCATCGCGGCTTCACTGCGGCCGGACGGGGCCGTGTAGGCCGGCGCCAGCCCCATGAGCTGTGTCCAGGCCGCGCCATCCCAGCTCCACAGCTCGGACCTGCCTTGTCCACCGAACATCGCGACGTGATCGCCGCTGGTGGCCACGGCCGCCCCCCAATCCGAGAAGGGGGGATTGGCCGGCGTCACCTGCGTCCAGGTCGTCCCGTCCCAAGTCCAGGTGTCTCCGACGCTCGCGACAGTCGACGTCAGGCCGCCGAACAGCACCGCCTGACTCCCCAGCGTTCCGAGGGCTGGATTCGAGCGCGCGCCCGGGCTGGCGGCGGGCACGAGCTGGGTCCAGGTCGTCCCGTCCCAGCGCCAGGTGTCGGCGAGATACGCGCTCGGCACGTTCGGCGTCAGGCCACCGAACAGCAGCCCCTGGCCGCCGATGGCGGTCAGCCCGAAACCGCCGCGCGCGGGTGGGCTCCTGGTCGGCAGAAGGCGCGTCCAGGCGGCGCCGTCGAATTGCCAGGTCTCGAGCGTCTGATCGGCTCCCTCGTCCGAGGTGGCCAGCAGCGCCCGGCCGCCGAGCGTGATCATCTGGCCGGTGGTGCCGTCGAAATCGCCGGGCGGCGTGGCCGCAACGGCCCGCTCGCTCCAGGTCGTGCTGTCCCAGGTCCAGGTGTCGCCCAACATGCCGCTGCCAGGGGAGACGCCGTCGTAGCCGCCGAAGACCACCACCTGCGTGCCGAGCGTCGCCATCATGTGCGCGGCGCGCGGCGGCGGGCTGGTGGCCGGCGTGCGCATCGTCCAGGTGTTGCCATCCCACTCCCAGCTGTCGGCCGCGTAGGCGTACAGCATCAGAGAGCCGCCGAAGAGCACCAGCTTGTCGGCCAGCGGTTGCATCTGGGCCCAGAAGCGCCCGGACGGTCCGGTGCTGGTCCGGAACGTCCAGTTGCTGCCGTCCCACTCCCAGGTCTCGGCGAGCCCGTAGTAGTTGGCGCCGGCGCCCCCGAACATGACGACCTTGTTTCCGAGAGGAGCCATGGCCGGCGACGTGCGCGCCGCCGGTTGCACGGTCGGGGTGCGCTGGGTCCAGATGGTGCCGTCCCACTCCCAGGTCTCGGCGAGCGGTGTCCCGTTGGGCTTGTCGCCGCCGAACATGACCAGCTTGTTTCCGAGCGGCGCGATGGCGGCGTCCGACCGGGGCGACGGGCTGATCACCGGCGTGCGTTGCGTCCAGTTGATGCCGTCCCACTCCCAGGTGTCGTTGTACGGGTTGTTGGTCGCCGGCGTGCCGCCGAACAGGACCAGCTTGTTTCCAAGCGCCGCCATCATCGCGTGCGAGCGGGGCGGCGGGCTCGTGGCCGGTGTCTGGCGCGTCCAGGTCGCGCCGTCCCAGGTCCAGGTGTCGGCGTGGACGTCGTTGCCGAGCCCGCCGAAGAGCACGACCTTGTTTCCGAGCGTGGCCATCGCGCCGCCCTGGCGCCGAATCAAGAGCGGCACCTCCTGCCAGGTCGCGACCGCCAGCGCGCCGCGCGTGGTGCTGGTGCCGGGTGAATCGGCGCGACACCCGGTCACGACCCCCCACCCGACCACCGCGACGCCCACCCAACGGGTCAATTTCATGCGGGCAGTATAGGGCGGAGCCAAAAACTATGTGCCGGCGCTGCTCCAACGCGCAATCGTGGCGGCTTGCCGTCGGAGAGGTGGAGACCCACAGTCCCAACTGGTGAGGTGACAGATGGCATCCAGGCCGTGTATGCCGAGTGGAGCGCCCGGGGTGCTCAGTTCCTGACGCCGCCCAAGCAGCACCAGTACGAGATCCGTTGTTACATCCGCGATCCCGATGGTCATCTGATCGAAGTGGGGCAAACCACTGACCCAAAGGGCGACTGGCGCCCCGCCACTGGCCGTCGACTACACCCGGTGGAAAGTCCGAGTGAACGCCGAGTCGAGGCTGGGCCGCAGCTCAACTGCTCGAGTGTCTCAGAGGCAGGGGACGTCCAGACATATCTCGATTTGGCAGTCGGCGCTGCACCGCTCAGACAAGCCGCCATACGAGCCGCCATTGTCGGCGCCAAAGTCGCATTGTTCTCCGTCGTCGGCGTCCACCACGCCGTCACCACAGTAACGAGCTCTCTGGCAGCTTCCCGTGCAACCGTCGAGGCCGTAGTGGGAGGGGCTCTGACCAGGGTCACATACTTCCGGAGGGTCGACGATTCCGTCGCCGCAATGCGCGCCAAAAGTACAGCTCGTCGTGCAACCGCCGTAGGTGGCGCCGTTCGGGCCGGGACAGTTGGCTGGTACCGGCACAGTTCCGGCGCCGCAATCGCACTGCTCGCCTGAGCCGACGATTCCGTCGCCGCAGACGTTGGAGCTCCCGACGTTGCCGCATTTGGCCGTCACGGCACACGATCCGACGCATGGCGCGCCGGCTGTCGGGCAGCTCCATCCAACTTCGGCCAGGCAATCGAACGAGCAGCCGTCACCGTTGTTCGAGTTCCCGTCGTCGCACTCTTCTGGCGGTTCGACGACGCCGTCGCCGCATTTGGCCGAGCGGACACATGGTTGATTGGCCGTTGGGCAGGCGTACCCGACCTCGATTTGGCACAGCGACGTGCAGCCGTCGCCCCCCATCCTGTTTCCGTCGTCGCACGCCTCTCCTGGGTCGGGCGCGCCGTTTCCACAGGAGGTGGCGTCAGACGGGCTTCCCCCACCTCCCGCATTCCCGCCGCCCGCCCCGGCCATTCCTTTGCCGGCCTGGCCGCTGGCGCCCGCGGCTGCCGCTGCCGGCTTGACCGTTGCCGCCCGCCCCGACCGCGCCCGGCAGCTGCACGCAGAGGTTCGACGCGCAGGTCAGCCCGGCGTTGCAGGTCGAGTTGCCGAAGCAGGGACCGCCCTCAGCGCCGGCCGCCTTCCCGCTGCTCCCACCACAGCCCGCAAGCGCCAGGGCAGCCACGAACGACCAACCCAAGCACGCGCGAGGCGCTCGCATTTCGCGACGGTATCACGACGGTCGACCTCGTGACTCCCGAGACCATGCGTTGACCACCGAACGCTCGCGCGGCGCGATCACCCGGGCGACAGACAGGACCAGCAGCCGGAGGATCCGTCGTTGCTGAGGCAGGTGTCGCCGACCGCCGTGCACGCTCCCGAGGGGAGACTGAGGCAGGCGCACCCGGTGCAGGCGCCAGACGCCCGGGGCACGCAGGTCCCGGCCTCGGCGGTACCGCAGGCGAGCTCGCCGATGTAAGAGACATAGCCCGAGCTGCACCCGGAGTTGCGGGAACAAGAGGCGCCGCCGGCCGTTCCGCCGCCCCCGTTGCCCGCTTTCCCGGTCGCCACCCCGGTGCCCGACGCGGGCAATCGAGCTGGGCGCAAAAAAGGTCCCGGCCGCCGCCCCCGCAGCGACCGGGACCCCCGGTGGTTCAATCTGTCGTGACTAGAGCAGCGGCGGCGTCGCGTCCTGGGCGAGCTGCAGCGCCTGCTGCGCGAACCAGAGGCCCGCGACGGGGTCGACCATGCCCCAGAGCGGATCCCATGTGCCCTGTGCCGCGCTGGTCACGTTCCAGGGGTTGTACTGGGTGTAGTCCCAGGCGCGCGGCGGCTTCGTGCCTTCGGTGGAGTCGCAGCGGCCGTCGGACTCGCCGGGCGTCTTCACCCAGAGGTAGGCGTCGACCAGCGCGACGCCGGTGTTGGCGGTCGGACGCAGGCCGAGGCCGGCGCCTGGCGGGTTGCACCAGTTGCCGTTGGTGAGCACGTTGATTGTGTCGGACGACTGGTTGTACGGCGCGGCGGCGAACTGGGACGCGTGGAGCGGGCCGTTTCCGTTGCGGCTCGTGTCAATGACGAAATGCACGGTGGGAACGGTCGTGCCCAGCATTTGCGAATACCGGAGGTTGATGCCCGAGGTATTGAGGGCGGGGTTGTCGGAGGCGTCGCTCCAGACGCCGGTCGCGTCGAGCGCCGTACCCGTCCACTCGCCCACCAGGTCGGCGATCTTCGCGGGGTGCGGCCCGCCGTTCCAGTACTCGTTCGGGCAGCCCCCGAAGGCGGCGTTCATCCCCGCCGAGACCGAGGGGAAGCCGAGAGTCAGGCAGTCCGAGATCCAGGTGCCGAACATGGCGAGGTTGGACGAGAACTGGTAGTTGGAGACGTCGAGGTAGAAGCCCTGCGCTCGCTGGATGCCCCCCTTGTAGAGGCGCGCCGAGTCTTCGCCGACGTTGAGCCAGGCGCTGTGCGTGCCGTCGAGGTAGACCGAGGCGGCCGGGGCGTGCGACTCCAGCGAATCGACCGCGTAGTTGAGCTGCGCGTACCGGGGCGCGTCGGTGATGGTCGGATCGGGGATCTGCCCACCCGGGTTGCTCGGGTCCGGCACCAGAAACTGGCAGCTCTGGTCCGGCGAGCCGTCGATGTTGAGCGTGTTGGGGATGAGGCCCAGGCTGTCGGGCTCGAGGATGACGACCGCCTGGCGGTTGCCGATCCCGGCCGCGAAGCCGTCGATCCACGCCTCGTACGAGGCGGTGTCGAGCGCGCCCCCCGCCGAGAGGCCGCCGCAGTCGCGGTTGGGAATGTCGTAGGCGACCAGGACCGGCACCGTGTTGGTGAGCGCCGCCTGCTGCATCGTCTTCTTCACGGCTGCCTTCACCTCGGCGGGCGTGCCGCTGGTAAACCAGACTGCCTGCGGCGTCGTCTCCATGAGGCCGAGCCGGAGCGTGTCGAGCAGATCGCCCGTCTTGAACTCGCCGGCGATCTGCTTGACCGCGTCGTTGTCGGGCGTGCGGATCATGAACCTGGTGTTCGCTGCCAGCGTCCGTGACGGCGGCGCCTTGGCGGCCGGTGCCGAGACCGCCGCGGGCGCGACCGCCCCGGGCGGCGCCGGGGCCGGTTCCTCCGCGCATCCGAACGTCATTGCCGCGCCACCCAGAACCGCCGACCAGAGCCATGTCGTCTGTCTCGTCTTGCTCATTCGTGTCTCCCCAAGGTGTGTTCCTGCGTTTACAACGGATGTTGAAGACGGCCCGTCCGCCCGCCTGCTCCCCCGAGCACCGCGCCCCACGTTGCGGACGGACGAGCCCTGCGGCGGTCTCGTGAGCAATCGCCGTGCCGCCCATCGCGCCGCGGATTGCCGCGCCTTTCGGCCTCCGTCGCGGGCGCGGACAGTGTCCGATCACTGATCGGGTGATCGGCGATCACTCATTCCGAGATCCGAATATTCGGATCCCGGAACGTTCAAGGGATCGAGATTGGTCAGGGGGAGACCGATGATCGAACGACGAGGGAGTGCCGAGCGCAGGGTGGCGAAGCTGACGGAAGCCAACGCCCGCCTGCGGCGCCGGCTGGCCGAGCAGGCTTCGTTCTGGCGCATCGCGCACCAGGATCCGCTGACCGAGCTGTGGAACCGCCGTTACGCGGACGAGCGCCTCGGCGAGGAGATGATCCGCGCGCAGGACGAGGAGGGCTACCGTTTCTCGCTGCTGGTCGCCGACGTGAACGATCTGAAGCGGATCAACGACCAGCGCGGCCACGCCGCCGGCGACCAGGCGCTCAAGTGGGTGGCGCGCTTCCTGGCGGGCGCCCTGCGCGCCGACGACGTCTGCTGCCGCATCGGCGGCGACGAGTTCTTGCTGCTCCTCCCCGGCACCGGCGCCGACGAGTGCCGCGAGTTCGTCAAGCGCCTGCGCACCGAGTGGCGCCACGAGTCCCGCGCCCACGACCACGCCGTGGCGGTCAGCCTGGGGAGCGCGTCGTACCCGACCCACGGGGGGACGGTGGAGGGGCTTTGCGCGGTGGCGGACGCGGGGATGTACGAGGAGAAGCGGCGGCGGATTGCGCCCGAAGCTCGAGCGGGCGCTCAGACAGGTTCAAAAGCGCAGGGATCGACGGGGGCCGCCGAACCGAACGCCGGGGGCCCCGTCAGACGTCTCGTTCCACCGCGTAGCTCAGAAGTGCGGCGATGAAGTCTCGGTCGGCGCTATCCGGAGTCCCTGCGTAGGCCTGCTCGAAGGCGCCAGCTGCGGCCGCCGCCAACTCCCGGGCGGCGCTTCTCGCATACTCGATGCTTCCGTGGCGCTCGAGCCGCGCGTAAATCCAACTTACGTCGTCTTGAGAGCGTTCCCGGCGGGTTCGCCGCAGGATTTGTACGAGCGTCTCGTTCTCGCCAGGATGAGGTTCCGCAAGAGGTGTACCAGGATGAGCGTGCGCTTCCCCTCCCAGAGGTCGCCGCCGATCTCCTTGCCGTACTTTTCGGGGGTTCCGATGAGGTTCAAGACATCGTCTTGAATTTGGAATGCCGTCCCGAGCAGGACGCCGAAGCGATCGAAGCGTTCGAGGCGGGAGCTGTCGAGTCCGGCCACGAGCCCGCCGATTCGACAAGGGTGCATGAAGCTGTACCAACAGGTCTTCTTCAGCACCATCTGGAAGTAGTCTTCTTCAGATAGGTTGCAACGGTTGTCGTGAATCCATCCGAGCTCCAACGCCTGTCCCTCGATGGATTCGACGAGCAGGTGATCGAACTCGTAGGCGATTGCGAGAGTTGTCCTCGGTCCGACCACGGTAAGGTTGTCGCGGAGCATGTGGAGGGCGAGTGCCTGCATGGCGTCGCCGACGTTCACCGTCAACGGGATCCCGTGCTGAACGTGCATGGTCGGCGCAGTTCGTCTGAAGTCACTGTCATCCTCGATGTCGTCGTGGACCAAGAATGCGTTGTGGAGCATCTCCAGGGCGGCCGCGGACGGGACGGCCGTCTGCGGGTCGGCGCCGAACGCGGCGGCGGTGGCGATGCAGAGCGCTGGTCGGAATCCCTTGCCGGCGCGGCTGAGATGGTCGCCAATCAGATCGTAAAGATAGGGTCCCGGGGCTCTGCCCTCGATCGCGGCGAGCAACCTCGGCGTCACCATGGCCCGGTAGCGCGCCAGCTGCTCCTTGAATGGCGTGGTGGCATCCATCGCTGGGCCCGCTGCGGCTTCTCAGATCGGCAGGAGATGAATCGGCAACGAATCCGGTGCGGCGGCTTCGTCGAGTGGAACGCCGGCCCCGGCCGTGGGTTCGATCGTGGTGCTGGAAAGGAGCTCGCCC
The DNA here is from genome assembly GCA_963725905.1 of uncultured Pseudomonadota bacterium. GTDB lineage: Bacteria > Myxococcota_A > Polyangia > Fen-1088 > Fen-1088 > JADGRB01. Next base: position 816,025 of record CAVSAG010000002.1, read on the forward strand.
ACCTGCTTGGACCCGATGAGCGCGGTGACGCGATCTCCGACGATGCTCACGCGACTGTCCCAGGGGAGGCCACGCCGAAATCGTTCGCGATCGTAGAGCCGCAGCGGCGCCAGCGCTTCAGGCTCGTGCAGGTTCCAAAGGGGGCAGGGATCGGCCGGCGTGGATTCGGCCGCCAAGATTCCGTTCACGGCGCGGCGCGCCGCCTCGTTGGCCGCCTCCATCGTGGCGATGTCCGTGTACGTCCTCACGTAGTCGGAGGCCAAGAAGAGGTTGGCGATGCCGGTCGTCGCCTCGGGTCGGAGCCGCCAGGTGTCGACGTAGTTCACCAGCAACGGCTCGGCGTTGGTCAGCCGAGAAGTCGCGCGGTTCGTTCTGATGTCGGGATCGAGGTTCGACCCGTAGAGGATGTCGTCGGAGAGGACCTCCGTTCCGCCCACATTGAGGCTCTTTTTGAGCTGGCGCCACACTTCGTCCGCGATCTCCTCACGGGCGCAGTCCTCCGCCTTCTTCCCATTCAGTCCCTCGACGTCCCAGTCCGAAACGCAAACCGAGAGAATGCCGCCGATCCGTCCGTTCGCGAAGGTCTGGGGCGGGTAGTCCGGCCAGAACTGGGCCTGCGAAACCGAGGTCAGGGCCCACGGCGTGTCCATGTAGATCGAATGGCCGTGAACGAGAGGCCGATCCTCCGTCAAATAGAACTGGACTCCGTTCATCCACTCGAGGTTCTCGCTCAGCTCCGCCAAGCCGTCGAAGCGCGCGTCGGCAGCAACGATGGCCGGCGTCACGAGGGGCACCAGCCGCTCCACCGGCAACGCCGCCACGAAGTAGTCGCCGGTGATACGCGTTGGCCTGCCGTTGCAGGATACCACCGCCGCCTGGATGCTTTGACCGCGGCAGTCCAGCGAGACGACCTCGCTGTCGAAGTGATACCGGACCCCGCGCGCAATGAGGTGGCGATACCAGGGGCTGAGCCAGACCTCGCTCGTCGGCCCGTTGAGTACGCGATCCGCCGTGTCGAAAGGCGTCAGGGCGGACAGAATCATCTGAACGAAGATGTCCCCGATCGTCTTGGTGCTGGCGCGTTCGGCCTTGGCGGCGACCAGCGAACGGGTGAATCCGTTCGCGAAGAACTTCTGGTAGCCGAGCGAGTGGGCATCGGCCTGAACGAATTGCCACCAGTCGATCTTCTCGTATTCCGCCAGCCGGCGCTCCTGGCACGACGACACGATCTGAAAGACGCGCTCGGCGAAGAATGCCGTTTCGTTGGGCGGAATGTCCATCTGCCCGGCGAGCAGGCCGACCACGAACGTCACAGCCGTACGGAGCTCGCCCGGAGACTCGGGGAACCGCGCGGGGTAGAAGACGGGCGCCTGGCCGAAGCGCGCGATGTGAACTTGAGAGGTCGCGACCAGATTGTCCGCGACTGTGCAGTCCCCGAATGGGATTCGGCGCATGGTATCGATGACGTGCTTGTAGAAGCCCGGGAAGAACCGAAAACCATGCTCGCCAGGCAACCAGGAGCGTACCGACGATTCCGTCGCGGGCCGCTTCCGTCCGTCCCAGGGTGAGGGCCGCGGCTGCTGCGCGTCGAGGACCTCGAGGCTTCGTGCCTTCCCGCCGGCCAGTGAGCTGCGGTCGAATACGTCGACGCTGAACCCCCGGTCGATGAGCTCGTGCGCCGCCGTGAGCCCAGCGATCCCACCCCCGAGAATGACGACGCTCTTTCCCATGTCCTCGAATCGACCTCAGCTCTTCGGGATCTCGTTATTCACGACATAGAGGTCGTACTCGACCAGATCGTCGACCGTCGAAACCCGCCCGACACCGATGAACTCGTGGCGATTCATCCAGAGGTAGTTCGCGTGCGCGGTCATGAATTTGGGTGCCACCTGAAGCGCCGCATAGTCTGGAAACTCTCCCCGCAGCGCCCTTTCGTATCCTCCTTGGCCCATGTCGAGGAATCCGGTGTTCTCTTCGGTAATCAGCGCGCCGTCGTTGGTCTTCATCGTGGCGCGAACCTGAAGAATGGCCACGCCGTCTCGGCGGATCGTCAGATAGTCGGTGCCCCGCGGCAGGAAGTGCGCTTGCAGATCGGGTCCGGTGACGCCGCCTCCATCGAGAAAGTAGTTGATGCGTAGCCCGTCCGGCGTGTCGCCGATGATCTCCGGTGTTTTCGAGACGAACACTTTGACCGAAGCGACGAATTTGAACTCGGGGGTGAACTTGGGGCCGACGTCCGAGTTCCTGGGCGGCGACCCGGGCTCGGGCACCGCCGGAGCTGGGTCGACCAGACGGAAGCGTGACGTGAACGCCGCCGTCCTGGCCGGCGCCGGCGCTTGCCGGCCGCTGCAAGTTACGACCGGGACGTACTCGACGAGGTCACCTTCGAGCAGCGGCGGAAAGACCGCGCGAAAGTACTGAACGTCGAGGGAGTAGTTGCGACCGAGCTCATAGCCCGATATGACGCGCTCCGGCCCGGCCGCGACGCGGTATCGAACGTTCACGACGTTGCCAGCGCTTGCGGGGTTGACCGCGACGACGACGGATTGTCCCGTGCGCGCAGCCCCGTCCTCATTGGGACCGGGCGTATCCGGTCCCCCGTACCATATTGTGAGCCCGTCGTTCTCAGCTCGCAAAAGCCCCTCCGGCTCTAGTCTCCGGAGCCGTCAAGACGCATTTCCACGGCTGCCCGCTGTCTGCGCCCCTCAGTCGAATCACCGATCCCCGCTTGCCTCACAACAACGATCGTGTCTGGTTCCTTTTCGCTGGGTTTCTCAGCCTTCTTGGCGGCGGCTCTCTTGGCGGCGGCCTTCTTGGCGGCGGCCTTCTTCTCGGCGGCCTTCTTCTCGGCGGCCTTTTTTTCGGCGGCTTTCTTGATAGCGGCTCTCTTCTTGGCAGCTCTCTTCTTGGCGGACGTCTCGTCGCCGCCTTCGCTCAGATCTTCATGCCCAACGCTCTCGCCCATGATGTGCTCCCTTTTGTGAGTCGAATATCAGAGGAACGATCTACGTATGAAGGACGACGACAGAATCCATTTCCTTTGCTCGCAAGACGATTCGCTCCGAGACGCGGAAGACGTAGCGCGGTTCGGTGTTGATCTGGAGAAACTTCACCGAGATATCTGCCGCGACGACCAGCTCTATCGGACTCCCTCCCAGCGAAACCACCACGCCATATCCAGGTGACAGTGCACCGCACCGATAGAGTTGACCGTCCACAAACGGGAGGATGCGGTCGCGCGGCATGACCAGGCTGCCCGGGACCGGCTCGCAGGCAACCTCGAACAGATCGTTGGAAAGGGCGCACGCATAGGGGCCGAAGTGTCCAGCCGCTTCGAGCGAGGTTATCGCAGCCACGACGGACCGGACCAGCAGAGGCCCGACGGGCGGCAGCCGAATCTCGCCGCGTAGCCCTATGCGTGCGATGGGTCCCGCGAGCGGCGCAGCCGGAAGTTGGGGCGGCAGGAGCCCTTCCGTCGCGCCGCCCCCGGTTATTCTTCCGACGGCCCTCAAAGCCGCCGGGGTGTTAGGTGGCCAGTCGGCCAGCGCAGGCTGTCCGTGAAATATCAGCGCATCCTCTGCGCGGGCAATCAGATTGGCGGCGCGTCTAAACAACCCCAAAGCGGCCGACAAGTCGGGATCCGAGACTTCGTTCGTTCGCAGATACACCAGCGACGTAATGGTTGTCAGCGCGAGATCTGGATCGCTGTTGATCACGAGCCGTGGAGCCGGGGGGTTCCCCGCAGCGTCCTGGCCCAACAGAAGGCGGGGCACCGCGACGGTGGTTGGATCCAACGGCCCGTAGATGGGCAGGAACGAAGCGCCCACCCGCGCACGCTTCGCCTCCTGTGAGACCGTCTGCTGGACTAGGTTCCATTGGTCATCGGACCAGTTCAAATCCGCGGAGTTGCGATCCATCAAGTTCCCCCTGGGTCCACTAACGGTTGATCGGTGGCGATTGTTCCCGCTGTTCCAGTGAATGTACGTCGAGCGATGAAATGCGACCGGAGTCGGCCACGCCGGTCTCGAGCGCGGTCAGCGTCGCGACCGCGCGCTGTTCGAGCAGGTAGGCGCCCTGACTGCGCGCGATGTCGATGGCCTTGCGCAAGTGGGCCTTGGCCTCCTCGGTCTCCCCGCTCGCCTGCAGCAGCAGGGCGCTTCGGAGACGGTGGAGCTCGGCGTCGCAGTTGTTCTCGCCGTTGGCTTCGGAGTAGCGGAAGGCGTCTTCGAGGACGCCCAACGCTTCCAAGGTCAGCCCGGACCTCGCCAGCAGGTCGGCCAGGCCCCAGCGCGCGTGAACGAAGTTCATGTGGGCGCCGCAGCTCTCGTATTCCCGGATGCCGATCTCCATTTCGGCGCGGCCCGAGGCGAGCTCGCCCAAGCGAGCGCGGGCCCAACCGCGGTAACACCGGGCGGCGCCGACATAGAGCTGGAACCCTTCGTCCTGCGCCAGCGCCAGCAGACGGCCCGAGGTTTCGAGCAGGCTGGCGGCGTCTTGGCGCCAGTAGGAGAGCTCGGCCGAGAGACTCAGGTGAACCGCCGTGCTCGGGGGATGCCCCAACTGTGCGACGAGATCCCGACCCTGCGCGAGGGCGTGAGCGGATTCCTGCGGTCGTCCCTCCAGCGCCAGGCCGATCGCCTGGATTCCCCACATGACCGTGGTCGACGAGAGCTGAGTGATGCCGACGATGGCCTGCTCCTGCTCCAGCGAGAAGAGACGGCAGCCCTCGTCCGCGTGGCGAAGCGCCGACGACAGATCGCCCAGATAGAAAAGGGTGAAGACCATGGCGTGCCGGGCCATGACGCCCAGGAGCGGGTTGCCGGACGCGTTGGCCAGCGCCAACACGCGCTCGGCCACCGAGAGCGCGCGGGTGATTTGCCCGCGGACGAGGTACGTCGACCACAGACCCCAGAGCGCAGGGAGAACGCTCTCGTGAGCACCGACCTCCTCGGCCAATTGCAGCGCCCGCCGACAGCTGTCCTCGACCTCGTGGGCCGCCCACCCGTTGATGGCCATGAACGCCGGTGCGATCGCGAGGTTCAATGCGAGCTCCGCGGCTTTGCGCTCGGGCGACGCGGGGGTCAGTTCCGTCAGCCGGAGGGCGCGTTTGAGGTGAGCGATCGCCTCCTGATTGGCGGAGCGCCCGAGCGCCAGCGCCCCGGCGCGTTGCCATTGCGACGCCGCACCGCCGACATCGCCGCCTTCTTCGAGGTGCGAGGCGAGAAGCTCCGGTCGAGCAGCCGCCACGTCGGGGAAGCGCTCCCGCAACGTGTCGGCGGTTCGCCGGTGATATTCGCGGCGTTTCGATCGGGCGAGGGACCCATATGCCGCATCCCTCACCAACGTGTGCTTGAAGGCGTAGTTGACCGGAGAAGACCCCGAGGAGAGCAGGAGGCCCGACGAGAGGAGCCGATCGAGATCGGGCCTCAGCCCCTCGTCCGAAACCGTCGACACGGCGCTCAGGAGGTCGCCGGAGAATTCGCGCCCAATGACCGATGCGACCTGAGCGATCCCCTTGGCCGTGCCCAGACGGTCGAGGCGGGCCATCAACCAATCCTGGAGCGTGACCGGCACGGATGCCGTCGCCCCGGCCGGTCGGACAGCCTCCGTGGCGGATCCCGTCTGCTCCCAGTTCGAGGAGGGCGCGCGTTACCTCCTCGACGAACAGCGGAAGGCCATCGGTCATTTCGTAGATGCGTGAGGCCAGTGCTTCGTCGGCCATCCGACCGGCGACGCCAGTGACCATTTCAGCCACCTGCTCTCGTCCGAGCGAGGCGACCTTCATCTCCACCACGGTAGCCGGACCGGCCCAGGGTGCTTGGAATTCAGGCCACGCCGTCAGGCCGACCAGCACGCGAGACAGCGAGCCACGGACAACCATTTCAAGGACTTCGAGTGTCGTCGGATCCGCCCAGTGGAGATCCTCAATCGCCACCAGCACCGGGCCGTGAGCAGCCAGGCGTCGTAGCCATTCGACGATCGTCTCCAAAAGCAGGCGCCGCTGGCGCTGGGGAGTGATTCCGGCCCACGCCGCGGAAGCGTCCTGCGGGAGCGAGAGCAGAGCTGCGACAGCCGATATCTGCAAGCGCGACAGCCCGAGATTCGACATCCTCGCGCTCAACTCGGTCGCGACGGTCGCGACGTTCGCGATGTTCAATTGATCGGTCGTGATGCCGGCCCGCAACCACTGGCGCAGGAGCGAGACGATTGGATGGAGCGGGACGTTCTGATGCAGCGGAGAGCAATAGCCCTGTAGGACCGGCGCGTCACCCATCGTGACGTGGTTCTTGAAGACCTCGATGAGGCGCGATTTCCCAACGCCGGGCTCTCCGCGGAGGATGAAGACGGGACTCGCTCCGCTCTGCGCTGCTTGCCAGAAGTCGAGAAGGGTTGCCGTCTCCTCTTCCCGACCGACGAACGGCGTCAACCCAGATTCCCGGGCTGCCTCCAGCCTGGTCTGGGCGGCGGTCTCCCCGGTCACCAGATGAAGCTGGGTAGGGACCACACCCGAAAGGATCTTGTCGCCGGCGGGGCTGAAATGGAAGTATCCGGCCGCGAGCCGCCGTGTGCTCTCCGTGATCAACACCTGATTCGGTTGGGCCTCCGTTTGAACGCGCGCCGCGAGGTTCGGGGCCTCGCCGAACGCCAGCGTTTGTTCTCCTGCGCCGGGGCCAGTCGCTCCAATGACCACCAGCCCGGTGTGAATCCCGACCCGACAGGCGAGCTTGCTATTCCCACCAACGAGGTTGGACACGCGACGGACGGTCTCGATGCCCGCGCAAATCGCTCTCCGGGCGTCGTCACCGTGCGCTTCCGGAAAGCCAAAATAGACCAGGATCCCATCACCGAGGTACTGCGCGATATAGCCCCCGAAGGGCCGAATTGCCTCCGCGCAAGCCGTCTGATAGTCGCGGATGACGTCGCTGAATTCCTCGGGATCGAGTTGGCGCGATAGCGCCATCGATCCGACGAGGTCGCAAAAGAAAACCGTCAAGTGACGGCGCTCGGACTCGCGTGACAACCGAGCACCACAGGCCCGGCACACACCACCACCGCCGGGGTTATCGCTGTTGCAGTTAGGGCAGAGCACCGCTATCCCTCATGCGACGTTGACGACCAAAAGGGTGGGAACTGAGTTCCCCTCACGGGTTCCAAGCAGCCCAGCGTATCGACCGGGGGGAACGCCAGTCGGGACCGAGACTCGCGCTCCCGCGAGACTGCTCCCCATCGCAGGGATTGTCAGCGATTGAGGATCGAAAGAGACGCTGTCGGCGTCGATGAGATCGCCCGCTGCGCTTACGAGGTCACTGGAAGCGAGGTGGACAGAGTGGTCTTGCTGGCCACTGTTGGCCACGCGAAAGGGGACGCTTGCAGTCTCGCCTGGGCGCCGACTGATCGCCGAACAAACGAAGCCCGGGAAACCCCGGCTCGGATCTGCGTCGGTGATGAGCGCAGCACCAGGCGACGACGGGCCTACAACCGCCTTCGCGCCGTTCATCACGGCAAGAACGCGCTCAGCAATTCCTTTTTCCGCCCCTGCCTCCCCGATCTCGGTCGGGGCACGATCGGTCGCCGCCATGCGCTCGCTCGCTATCTTCCTGAGCTGGACGAAGCGGACAGTCGCACAATGGAGCGCGCAAACGCAAGTGGCGTAGCGGTGCGCTCCGAGAATCGGTTGCTCGCAGACGCCTACCGATCGCAAACGCAGGTTTCATCGTCTGCGGCATTACAAAAACGAATCTACGGTTCGTTTGCGCCCTTGCCGCCGCCCGAAGCAGCCCCGCCCGACAGCCGCTTGTCGAGCTCCTTGAACCGCTCCGCCAGCGCCACGACGAACAGGCCGAAGGAGGTGTGCAGGCCCAGGTTCTCCTCGAGGAGCTGGCGCGGGACGACCTTGACCAGGACCTCGTCGACGGCCTCCACGGTGGCGGTGCGGACGCCGCCCGAGAGGACGGCCGTCTCGCCGAAGACCGAGTTGGGGCCGAGCTCGCGCAGCACCACCTTCTGGCCGTCGACGGTCTTGTAGGCGACACAGGTGCCGCGGACGATGATGTAGGCGCAGTCGCCCGGGTCGCCCTCCGCGACGATGCGGTCGCCGGGCGGGAAGATCTCCGCGCTCAGCGGAAAGCCGCGCATGGTCGTCTCGATGTCCTTCTTGCATCTCGTCGACCGTCTGGTAGCGGTCGCTTCGGATCGCGCGCCATCGCCCGCTTGACGATCCGGCACAGGCCGATGGGCAGCGGCGCGGTCGGATCGCCGGGCGGGAAGGTCACCACGCAGGCGGTCGCCTTGTCGAGGCAGGTGGCGAGATCGTCGGAGTCGAACGGCGGGACGGCGGTCAGGATGTTGAAGAGGACGGCGCCCAGGCCGAACACGTCGGTGCGCTGCGTCGAACTGGTCGCGCGCGCCGATCGCCTGCTCGGGCGACATGAACGACGGCGTGCCGCACGGGCCGCCGCCCGCGTCGAGGTTGGCTTCGCCGGCGACCACCAGCAGCGGCAGCTCGTTCGGCAGCGCCCGGGTCGGCCCCACGATCGCCAGCCCCCAGTCGACCAGATAGACCTGCCCGAACGGCCCGACCAGGATGTTCCCCGGCTTGATGTCGCAGTGGAGGACGCCGCGGCTGTGGGCGAAGGCGACCGCCTCGCAGACCTTGAGAAAGGCGGCCATCATGTCGCTGAGCGTCTCGGAGAAGCCGGCCTGTCGACCCGCGCGGGCGATCCAGTCGGCCAGCGTGTCGCCCTCGATCCGCTTCATCGTGAAGTAGCGGTTCCCGGAGCGGTCGGTCCCGATCTCGTAGACGGGCGCGATGTTGGGGTGATCGAGCTGGGCGGTGATCTGCGCCTCGCGCACGAACCGCTGCACCTCGCGCGGCCGGCGGGCGAGATCGGGCGCCAGCACCTTCATCGCCGCGATCCGCAGGAGGCCCAGATCGCGGACGGCGTGGACCGAGCCCATCCCGCCGGCGCTGATCGGCGAGAGGTACTGATACCGATCGGGCACGCTCTGTTGCGCAGAGGCGTCGGCGACGGCTCCGGGGGACGGGGCGGCGCCCGCCTCTCCGCGAACCCTGGTCACCTGATCGCCGCTGATGGTCTGCCTCCCACGCGAGCCTGTCCGCAGTCGACCACATCTGTCGGTTGGGCGCAATTGGGACCAAACCGGTTTGCGCGATCGTCACGGTGGTGATAGTTCGATCTGGCGATGGGGACGCGCGGGCAGGACACCACGACGCCCAACACCGCGCCGGTGGGGGCCGGCGGCGGCGAGCGGAGCATCGCCATCCGCTGGGTCTTCCCCACCGACGGCAACCTCACCCGTCTCGTTCCGGGGTCGACGACGTTCGGGCGCGATCCCGACTGCACGGTTCCGCTCCCCAGCTCCTCCGTATCCCGTCGCCACGCCGAGATTCGCTGGACGCCGGGCGGAACGCCTCTCCTGCTCGACCTCAACAGCACCAACCACGTCTTCGTCAACGGGCAGGAGGTCAAGCACGCCAACCTCGAGCCCGGGGACGTCCTGCGCCTGGGAGATCGGGTGGGGATCGTCGTGGCGCTGACGGGGGAGGGCGCCGAGCCGTGGAGCTTTCGCGAGCTGACGGCGGGCTACTGGGGCGGCCCGGCGCTGCAGGCGGCGCTGGCGCCGGCCAGGCTGGTGGCCGGCACCGACCTGCCGATCATCATCCAGGGGGCGACCGGCTCGGGCAAGGAGGGGGCGGCGCGCGCCATTCACGCCTGGAGCCGGCGCTCGGGGCCGTTCGTGGCGATCAACTGCGCCGCGCTCCCGGAGACGCTGGCCGAGGCGGAGCTGTTCGGCTACCGCAAGGGGGCCTTCACCGGCGCCGACCGCGCCAGCCCGGGGTACCTGCGCGCGGCGGAGGGGGGGACGCTGTTCCTCGACGAGATCTCCGAGCTGTCGCTGCCGATCCAGGCCAAGCTGCTCCGCGCCGTCGAACAGCGCGAGCTCACGCCGCTCGGTGAGTCGACGCCGGTCGGGCTCGACGTGCGCCTGCTGGCGGCGACCCAGGCGCCGTTGCGCCAGGCGGTGAACGACAAGCGCTTTCGCGGCGATCTGCTGGCGCGGCTCGATGGCCTGACCGTCGCGCTCCCTTCGCTGCGTGATCGCGCCGACGAGATCCCGGCGCTGTTCCGCAAGATCGTCGAGATTCACGGCGGGCGATCGCTGCCGCCGCGGCTCGATCCGACCTTCGTCGAGGAGCTGTGCGTTCGCGACTGGCCGTTCAATGTCCGCGAGCTGGCGCTGCTGGCGCGCAAGCTGCTCGCGCTCTACCCGGACGGCGCGCTGCTCGACGGCAGCGCGCTCGGTGAACGGACGATCGGCGAGGTCGGCGCCGCGGACCAGACGCGCCAGACGGCGGATATGCCGCCGCCCGACAACGAAGCCTTTGTCGCGGCGCTGCGGGCCCAGAACGGCAACGTCAAGCAGACGGCGGAGGCGCTGGGGATCAGCCGTGGCCGCGCCTACCGGATGATGGAGAAGATCGACTCGCTCGATCTGGCGGCGCTCCGCCGGCGCGACAATCCGGGCTGACCTTACGCCTCGAGCCGCCGGGATGAGTTAAGCTTACCGGGCGGGCCGAGATGGTTTTTGAGCTCAAGCGGCCGCCGTGCGGCACTTTCCGATCGATGGGCGAAAGGCGTTCCCGTCGTGCGCTGCGAGGCCTGGCGCTGGCGCTGGCGCTGGCTCTGACGATGGGCGCGGGCGCTGCCGGCTGCGGGTCCAACGCCGCGCCCACCGGGCCCCCGCCCATCACCGACGCCGACTTCGCGGTCTGCGAGGGGACGCCCGCCATCCACTTCGCGCCCGGCGTCGCCGTCCTGTCGGCTTCGGGCGCCTACCGCGTCAGCCTGCAGGCCGCATCCACCGCTCAGGCGGGAGCGACGACCCCGGTCCCGACCGCGGCGATCGGCCTCGGCGCATTCACCGTGGCGGTCACGCTCGCCGCCGGCGACGCGGGCGCCGACGCCGGGATGCCCGCGCCCGACGATCTCTCGATGACGGCGCCGCCCAAGACGCAGGCCGTCCCGGCGGATCCCTACATGCCGATCCACGGTCACGGGGGTTCGACCGTGCCCACGATCACGGCACAGGGGGCCGGCGTCTACAGCGTCGGGAACCTCGACTTCTTCATGGGCGGCTACTGGGACCTCTACGTCGAGCTGACGCCCGCGGGCGGGACGCCCGATCTCGTGACCTTCCCGATTTGCATCCCCGACGATTGATTGACCTCGGGACCCTCAAAGGGTCCCGACCCCCCGCGATGGGCTGCGGCGGCAGAGCCGCCTCCGCCCGACGCGTGTACGCGTCGCCGGTCCCGTCAGGGCGCGGGGGGCGGCGCGGGGCAGTGGGCGTGGCTGGTGGTCATGGTGATGTTGCTCTTGTAGGCCCCGGTCGCCACGCAGGTCATGATCGCGCCGGTCGCGCTGTCGGTCGCCTGGAAGCTGCCGGCGCCGCTCGGCGTCCAGTCGAGCACCGCGCCGCCCCCCAGCGTGTAGCGCGCGATCTGCGGCGGCACCGACGGGTCGAGGTCCTGGCTCGCCACCAGGCTGCCGAGCACGTCGTCGCCGATCGCCTGCAGGTGAACGGCCACCGTGACGTGATCGGGCGTGGCCGGCAGCGCGCCGGCGCTCGGGTAGGCGAGCGTGAAGTGCGTCTGGTAGGTGCTGGGATCCATCGCGTTCTGGATCAGCAGGCCGGGGAGCTGGTTGCTCGGCGCCAGCGTCACCGCCTGCCAGAACATGTCGACCTGGGCGCCGCCGGCGTCGTAGAGGCAGTCGCGAATGAGCCACAGATCGGGATCGGGAGAGGCGTCCTCGAGCGGCAGCGCGCTCCCGAAGCTGCCGGCGGCGTCGCTGTTGCCGCTGGCGTAGACGACGGCGCCCTCCTTGAAAGCCGTCAGCTCGACCCAGGCGCGCCGATCGGGCGTGGCGCCGCTCGGCCAGCTGTGCCCCGAGGCGCCCGTGTTGTCGAGCGTGAGCACCAGCTTGTTCGTGATCGGGTTCAAGCAGAGCGTCTCCTGGAGCGCCGTGGCCAGGAACGCCGACGCGGCCGCCTGCTGGGCGGCGTTCTGCGGCGCGACGCCGTTGGTGGCGTCGGCCAGCGGGAAATCGCCGACCGCCAGATCGACCGCCGAGAGCAGGTGACTGTGGACGCGGCGGATCTTGGTCGGCGTCGTGGTCGAGACGGCGCCGTCGCTGGCGACCATGTGGCACTCGGCGCAGCTCTCGCCCCCCGGCGTCTTCGCCAGCGTGGTCGCCGACCACTCGGCGAACGTTCGCTCGACGTGGGCCCCCTGCAGGTTCTGGATGTCGTGGCAGCTGCCGCAGGCGTTGGCCGAATCGATCGTCGCTCCGTCGAGCAGCCGCGAGTAGGAGACCGTGTGCGGTGAGCCCGGGACCGGATCGTCGAACGGGCCGAAGAGGCCGCCGTTCGAGGCGAGCGTGAGCGGGTTGTTGTGCGTGCCGGTGACCTGCTCGATCGAGTGGCAGAAATAGCAGGTGACGCCCTTCATCGGCGCAGCGAGCGCGTCGAGGTTGGTGCCGTCGGTCTTCCCCTCGCGCACCGCGACCGGCGCGTGGCAGTTGACGCAGAAGGTGCCGAGCGCCTGGCTGGTCTCGCGCTCCGCCCGCTGGTTCATCGCGCGGAACACGGGATCGTCGGTGGCGTAGGCGTGCATGCTCCCCGACCAGTCCTGGAACTGCTGCGGGTGACAGGTCTTGCAGGTGAGCGGATCCATCAGCTCCGCTTGGGTGAGCGTCCCCGTTCCGGCGCCCGAGCCGCAACCGCCGAGCGCACCCAGAGCCAACGTGACGCAGATAACGGCGCTCCGGGCCCTCGGTTTCATGGCTATGAAGTATGGGCTCGAGGGCTGCGCGTGTCACAATTCGACCGTGAGGCCGCGGCGCGTTCGCACGACCGTCGTTCTGGCGCTCGCGCTGGCGCCGCTCGGGTGCCACCAGGCCGCCGTCTACTGCCCGCCGCCGCCAGTCGCCAGTCCGGATGCCGGCTGCCCCAGTTTCGCCAACGACGTCTACCCGAACGTCATCAAACCGGTCTGCGTCGGCTGCCACAGCCGCGACGGCGGAGAGCCGTCGATGCCGTTCCTCACCTATCAGCAGATCTACGGAAAGAACGCGCAGGAGGTGCTCGCGATCAAAACCCAGGTCTTCTACAACTGCACCATGCCGCCCAGCAACGCGCCTTTGATGTTGACCGACGACCAGCGACAGACGCTTTTCGACTGGCTCGCTTGCGGCGCGCCCAACAACCTCGTCACCGACGGTGGCGCCGGCGACTGAGCGGCGTCCTCTCCGGGAGACGCTCTACGGCACCTGGACGAAGAACGCGGCGTGGCCGTGGGGCGAGTCGTCCTGGCTGTCGCTGCACTCCTCGAACAGGTGGAAGCGGACCTGCCAGATACCCGCTTGGGGAAACGCAAGGGGACCGACCTTGTAGATGCCGGGCGCGATCTCCGTCGACGGATTCCTCGGCGCCGGCACGCCCGCCGCTCAGGTTCCCGGGGAGCGAGACGTCGGGGCGGATGCCGGCGCAGGTGGCGGGCATCATGTCCGCCAGGCGGATCGCGGTGACGGTGAAGTAGGTGTCCGCTTTCTCTTTGATCGGCGTCGCCGTCCAGCTGATGTAGTACTTGCAGTCGTCGTCGTTCCCGGCCGCGCCGTACATCGTCGGACCGTAGTCGGTGCTGGCGACTCGCGCCCCCGTCGGCGCCGGCGCCCTCGTTGAACGTGACGTTGCAGCTCGCCGTGTTCGACGGGAGCGAGAGTGGGATCGAGCACGTCGCAGACGCCGATCGTCTGGATGGTCAGCCCGCCGTCGCTGGCCTTGCAGTGATCGTCTGGCGGTCCGATGACGACGCCGGCCGGTGAGTCGGCGCCGCCGCTGCTGCTGCTGTTGCTGCTGCAAGCGGCGGCCGACCAGCGCTGACCGCGATGAAGGCGACGGAGACGATCGACTTGGTCATGTGGCCTCTCCCTGGCCTCGTACCGTAGTGGCGTTCCAAGGCTGAGGCGCTGTGTAAAATTTTCGCAGCCGGGTGCGAAAATTTTTCGCACGCTCCGTCGGTGACGATCGGCGCGTCACGCGCGCGGCGGGTACTTCTTCAGTTTGAGCTGCAGCGTGCGGCGCGTGATCCCGAGCCGCCGCGCCGCCTCGGAGATGTTCTGGTTGGTGTCGGCGAGGATGCGCTGGATGTGCTCCCACTCGGCGCGCGCCAGGGTGGGGGAGGGGGCTTCCGCCTCGGCGCGCGGCGCGGCCTCGCCGGTCAGCGCGGCGACCACCTGCTCGGCGTCGACGGGCTTCGAGAGGTAGTCGTGCGCGCCGGCCCTCAGCGCCTCGACCGCCGAGGTGATGCTGCCGTAGCCGGTGAGGACCACGATGCGCGCGCCCGGCGCGAGCGCGTGCAACGGGCCGATGAGCGCCAGGCCGGAGAGCCCCGGCATCCGCAGATCGACCACCGCGAAGTCCGGCCTGCGCGCGCCGGCGGCAGCGATCGCGGCGTCGTGATCGGCGGCGGTCGCCACCTCGTAGCCGCGGCCGCGCAGCGCGCGTGCGAGCCGCTCGCGGAAGACCTCATCGTCGTCGACCAGGAGGATCGCCCCGCCCGCGGTCATGGGACAGCCTTCATCTTCATGGCCGCCCCGCGACCGGCAGCCAGAGCGTCGCCGTCGTGCCGGCGCCGGGCGCCGAGCGGATCGACAGCCCGCCGCCGAGTCGCTCGACGATCGTCCGCGCCAGGAAGATCCCGAGGCCCATCCCCTGTCCGGTCGGCTTGGTGGTGAAGAACGGCTCGCCCACGCGCGCCACCAGGTCGGCCGGAATGCCGGCGCCGTGATCGGCGATCTCGAAGACCAGCCGGTGGGCTGCGTCGTCGGCCGCCACGTGCAGGGTGACGGGCGCGCCCGGCGGCGACGCCTGCCGGGCATTGTCGACGAGGCCGCGCAACGCCTGCCCGAAGGCGTGGCGGGGGAGCGCCGTGACCGCGCCCGCGGCGGCGTCGTCGACGGTGACATCGACCGCGCGATCACCGTCGGCGAGGCAGTCGTTCAAGATCTCGCGCACCGAGACGTTCGCGAACCGCTCGCCGGCCGGATCGCCGGCATCGACGCGCATGCGGGCCAGGATCCGCCCGCACCGCTCCACCTCCTGGCGCATGAGGCGAACGTCGTCGGCAGCGGCGGGGGCGATCACGGCCGCCATTTCGCGCTCGAGGTCCTTGGCCACCACCGCGATCGTCGACAGCGGCGTGGCCAGCTCGTGCGCGGCGCCGGCCGCCAGCGTCGCCAGCGACGCCAGCCGCTCCTGCCGGGAGGCCAGGCTGCGCGACGCCGACAGCTCCTCCTCGCGCGCTGCCAGCGCCCGCCGCACGCGCAGCAGGAAGTAGACGATGAAGGCCGCCGCGACGCCGAACGCCACCCACATCCCGCGCAGGTGCAGCGCCATGTGCCCGGCGTGCCCCCCGCCCATCGGCAGCGGCTGGTGATGCGCGAACAGCACCAGCGACGACGCCAGCGACAGCAGCACCAAGAGCCAGGTCCAGGCCGAGCGCAGCGTGATGGCGGCGATGGCGATCGGGACCAGGTAGAGGAAGCTGAACGGGTTCTCCGGTCCGCCTGTGAAGTAGAGCAACCCGGAGAAGGCGATCACGTCGAACGCCATCACCGCCAGCAACCACCACTCCTCGGCCGGGCGCTTCCGTGCGACGACGATGCAGACCAGATTGGAGACGAGCGCCAGCCCGACCAGCGCAAACAGCGGCGCGACGGGTATCTCCAGGTTCATCCCCCAGCGCACCGCGGCGATCGTCAGCGCTTGACCGGCGACCGTCGCGAACCGCAGCCGGACCAGCCAGCCGAAGTTGATCCGTGCGGGCGAGACCGGCTCCTCCACCATGCTTGGGCTAACTATATGACGTTGGCGGCCCTTTCACCTGCGAGGGCGCTTTCATCCGCGCCAGGCGCGCCAGCGTCTCCAGGAGCACCGCGGGCTGAATCGGCTTGGGGCAGAGCTCGATCGGGCCGAGCTGGCTGCGCATCGAATCGGGGCTGAACCCGGCCGCCGTCACCAGAACGACAGGGACGGTCGCGAACGCCGGGTCCTCGAGCTGCTCGCGCCGGAAGTCCCAGCCGTCGCAGTTGGGCATCATGAGGTCGAGCAGGATGACGGCCGGGCGCAGCCCGCCCCGCAGGGTCTGGAGCGCCTCCCCGCCGTCGGCGGTGGCCGCGACCGCGTACCCCTCGCTGGCCAGGAGCTCGGTCAGCGCCCGCCGGACGTCGGGGTCGTCCTCAACCACGAGGATGGTCTGGGCCAGCTCCGGCACGGTAACCCACAACATCGTCCGCGTGGCGAGCCCGTCAAGGGCCCAGGGCGCCTAAATCGTACAACATTGACCGGGACGGACGGTCCGGGCCGGGGCCCGCCGGAAAATCGGCCGTTACGGGACGGTTCAAGCTTTGGCGCGGCCGGTCGATTCTGGAGGTATGAGCAGCATCGCGCTCAGCCGGCAAGCTCCCTATCCCGTCCGCGTGCAGCAGAGGCGCTGTGGGAAGTGCGGCAAGCTGGTGTCGCGCGCGGCGTACGCCTGTCGGCGTTGCGGGAAGAGCCAGCGGGTTCGGCCGCGCACCTTGCTCCTCTTTCTGGCGGGCGGGCTCATGGTCGGGATGTTCGCCGTGGCCAGCGCGGGCGCGCTCGTGCCCCAAGCTCATCCGTCCGAGGCAACGGCCGTCGTGCCGCCGCCCGCCGCCCGCGGTCTCGCGGCGTCGCGCACGCTCGAGATCAGCGCGACCGATCTCGGGATCGCCTACTCGCGCGACGCGGCCGACGCCGATCGGGCCTACCGCGATCGCTCGCTGACGGTGACCGGGATCGTCCGCTCGGTCGACCGAAACTACGAGGGGGACATGGTCGTGCGGCTCGGGACCGGCGACGCCTTCGACACGGTCAACGCCACGCTCGCCACCCGGAACGACCCCGCGCTCGGGGCCCTGGCCAAGGGGCGGGTGGCGTCGCTGCTCTGCGTGGGACGGGGCGCGCTGATGGGCGCGCCGCTGCTGGGCAGCTGCTTCCTCAGATAGCCGCGCCGGTCGGCCGCCCGCGGCGCGCGGCGTAGCCGGCCGAGGCGACGAGCAGTCGCGCGTGCAGCGCCTCGGCCGACAGCTGGCCGGGCGCCGTGGCGCCGGCGACGAACCCGTACGCCAGCAGCGACCCCGCGGCCGCCAGCTCGACCCGCAGCCCGTCGTCGGTCGCCGCCATGCCGATGACCGCGGTCCGCTCCGGGCGGCGCGCGAGCAGCGTGCGCAGGGCCGCGCGGTCCCCGGGGCCCTTCACCGCGGTCGCGACCTTGGCCACCGCGCCCGGCGCGGCGGCGTGACAGGCGTCGACGCAGGCGAGCAGGGCCTCGAGCGGCGGCGTGGCGGCGAAGTCGTGGTGCGAGACCACCAGCCGCCCGCCCGCGCGTGCGCGCACCAGCGCCGCCACGTCGCCCAGGATCGCCGCGTCGTCCTCGACGTCGGCCCAGGAGGCGACGGCCAGCGCCGCGCGAAAACGCTCGAGGCGCTCTCCCTCGCCCGCCGTGAAGCGGCCCCCCTGCGATGCGCTGCGGATGGTCACCAGGACGGGTGTCCCGCTGGCCTCGAGTCGGGCGCAGGCCTCGGCGCCGCCGTCGATGCGCTGGTCGGCGAAGAGATCGACGCGCGCCTCGACCAGGTCGAACGGGCGCGCGCCGCGGTCGAGCGCGGCGCACGCGCCGAGCGCCGCCACGCTGTCGGCGACGCCGACGATCAAGGGACCGCGCGCCAGATCCAACATCCGGCTAGCCTACCAGGATCCCGCCCCTCGCCGCCGGCCGCGGAGTCGCGTCCGCGGCGGCCGCCCCGCTGTTTCCAGGCGCCGCCGGCCGCGGAGTCGCGTCCCGCGGCGGCGCACCACCGTTTCTAGGCGCCGCCCGCGCCGCCGCCGCCGAGAGTCCCGGCCGCGCCACCGCCGCCGAGGGTCCCGGCCGCGCCACCGCCGCCGAGAGTCCCGGCCGCGCCGCCGCCGCCGAGGGCACCGCCCCCGCCAGCCGCACCACCCGCACCCGCGCCGCCGCCCGCCGCGCCCGCCGCGCCGCCTGCGCCGCCCGCCGCGCTGGCGCCCGCAGCACCGCCGGCTCCGGCGGCACCGCCCGCGTCACCCGCGTCGACGGCCGCTGCTCCGCCGCCGCCAGCGTCGTGGGTGGGCTCGACGAACTTGCCGTTCCCGCTGTTGTCGGTGCATCCCCAGACGAACAGCGTGCCCGCGCCGGCCAGGGCCGCGATCAACGCCAGCGACCCCTTCGACTTGCCGGCCGACTTTGGGACGAAACGGTCATCCGCCATCGCGATCTTCTCCTTGGCCGATAAGGGGCCGCCCAGCAGGGTACGCCAGCTCATGCGTACCCGGCAAGTTCGGCCGGGACGCGCCGCTACTCTAGGCGGCGCCTGCTCGTGGCGGCCCCTGCTCGGACTTTGCTCAGCCCGTGCCGCCGGCGTCGACGTTCGAACCGCCGCTACCAGTTGCGCCGCCGCTGCCGGTCGATCCACCGCTTCCGGTCGTTCCCGCCGCGCCCGTCGTGCCGCCGGTCCCCGCCTTCCCCGCCGCACCCGTGGCGCCGCCGGTCCCGGTCGTCCCCCCGGCCCCGGTGGTTCCCGCGGCGCCCGTCGTTCCCGCTGCCCCCGTCGCGCCACCCTTGCCGGTCGCGCCACCCGTGCCGGGCGTGCCGCCCGTGCCTGGGGTGCCACCCGTCGCGGGGGTGCCGCCGGTCCCGGTCGTCCCGCCGGTCGCGGGAGGGGCGCCGGCCGCCCCCGTCGTGCCCGCGGCGCCGGGCGCGTCGACCGCGGCGTCCATGTTCGCCGGTGCGCCCGCGGCCCCATCGAGCGTGTCGTTCTGGAAGGTCGACTGCCCCTCCAGATACGCCGAGTCGTCCTCGCAGGAGATCAACGGGGCGGCGCAAACCAGAGCGGCTAGAAGCATGAGCCGTCGCATCGGACCATCCTAACCCGCCAGCCAGGAATAGGAGACCTCAATCCTATCGCGATGGTATCGGGCTTTGCGTCAACGATGGTGCACTCGACGCAACCTGAGTAAGCTCGCGCCGAATATCGGCCATGCAAACGTCTCGCGCCCTTGGGATCCTGGTCGCCAGTTCAACTCTGTTGCTCGGGTGCCCCACCCGACCCATCGATAAGCCCGATGGAGGCGGCGGCACCGGGGGCGCGCAAGCTGATGCCTCCGGTTCTGCCGGCGCCGGAGGCGCCATCGGAGGTGCGGGGGGACAAGCGGGAGCGTCCATAGTGGCGGGAACCACGGGCACGGCAGGCTCGGCAGATGGAGCGGGCGCCGGTGGACTCGCAGGCTCCGCGGGCCTCGCCGGAACCGGCGGCGGATCTGCCGGAGCGGCGGGCGGCGCCGCGGGTTCATCCGCCTCGTGCTCCACTCCGTGCGATGCGAACGCCTACTGCGACAACGGCACCTGCCGTAGCCGGTTTACCGAGTTTCCGATCCCGAGCGGTGGCTCGAGCGAGTTCATAACGGCGGGTCCGGACGGGAACATCTGGTTCACGGTGCAGGATTCAAACACCATCGGTCGGATATCGTCCTCTGGATCGAATCCCACCGAGTTTCTGATACCCACGCCGCAGGCAGATCCTAAGGGGATAGTCGCTGGTCCAGACGGCAATCTCTGGTTCTGTGAGGAAGGCGGGAACAAGATCGGCGTGATAACGACAACTGGTACATTCGTCGGCGGGTACTCTCTCCCGACCCCGAACGCCTATCCCGACTCAATCGTAGCCGGCAACGACGGCAGATTGTGGTTCACGGAGTTCTCGGCGAACAAGGTTGGAGCGATCGACGTTCACGGATCGCTTGCGGAATTCGCGCTGAAGGCGTCGGCCGGGCCCGAGGGTCTCACCAGCGCTTCCGACGGGAGTATCTGGTTCGCGGAGTCCGGTGGGGGCATCGTCGGGGCGATGACGCTCTCCGGTACGACCACTCAGCAGATCCCGTTGGTGATGGGGCATTTCCCGGATGCAATCGCCAGCGCTCCCGATGGCAGCCTGTGGTTCACGGAATACTCAGGTCAGAAGGTCGGGCACGTGGTGCCGAACGGTACGCCCATCGAGTACAGCGCGCCTTGGTTCGTCGCGCCCGATCAAATTGTCGCTGGTCCCGATGGGAACATGTGGTTCACGGACGCTGGAGGCGACAGCGCCGGCGGCAGCCTAGGTCGAATCGAACCGGACGGGACGATCACGCAATATGCCGTTCCGTCACATGATCCCGAGGGCCTAGCTCTCGGCCCTGATGGAAACCTCTGGTTTACCGAAGGAACTCCCCACAAGATCGGGCGGTTCGTGCTCCCGTAGTGCCTGCACTCCGATCAAAAAAAAGGCGCCCGGCCGACTCGCGGCGGGGCGCCTTTGAAAGACCGGTCAGCCCAGCGTCAGTTACCCACGGAGGCGTCGGTGGCCTGGCACAGGTTAATGCCGACGGTGTGTTGGCAGTGCACCATCGGGTTGCCTTTGCCTCCATCCATACTGAGGCCTTCAACCCCCCAGCAGAGGTGGTAGGAGCGGCAGTGCTCCTGATTGCTACTGGTGTACATGTTCATGCAAGCCGTCTTGTCAGCCGGGAGCGTCAGGCCCGAGATATTCGAGCAATAGGCAAACAGATTGTCGCAGAAGACCGATGCCGAGAGCTTGTCGGTGCCGGCCGAGTCGGTGACTAGGCAGTCGGCCATCGAGGTGCCGGCGTCGGCCTTCGCGCCGCCCGCGCCGCCGCCGCTGTGGCCGCCCGCGCTTCCTGCGGTGCCAGTAGTCCCCGCCGCGCCGTTGCCCGCGGTGCCGGTGGTGCCTGCCGCGCTGCTGCCAGCGGCGCCCGTGGTGCCTGCCGCGCCCGTGGTGCCCGCGGCGCCGGTGGTGCCTGCCGCGCCCGTCGTACCCGCTGCGCCACCGCCCTTTCCGCCGGCCGCGCCGGCTGCACCGCCGGAACCGCCGGTGCCGGGCGTCGGGGTGGTGCTGCTGGAGCAGCCGAAGGCCGCGATCGTGAGGGTCAGGAACGGAACGGCAAGCTTCTTGAACATTGGAGTCTCCCTTGAAAGTGCGGCAGAGCTTAGACGACAACGGCCGCAAGGTCTATTTCGCAATCGTTTGACTCATTTCATTTCGCGTCGGTCGCGCCGCGCAGCCCGAGGTCGAGGCCCCGGACCTTCTCGAAGCGCTGTTCGACGTCCTGCCAGTTCCAGATATTCCAGACCGCCTCGAAGAAGCTCTTCTTGTCGGGTCCGTACTGCAGGTAGAAGGCGTGCTCCCAGGCGTCGAGCACCAGGAGCGGCACGCCGCCCTGGTTGACGTTCGACTGGTGGTCGTAGATCTGCGTCGTCACCAGGCGCTTGGCGACCGGCTCCCAGGCGAGCGCCGCCCAGCCCGAGCCCATGATCGTCATGGCGGCGTTGGTCAGCTGCCCCTTGAAGCCGGCGAAGCCGCCGAAGTCCTGCTTGATCTGCTCGCCCAGCGCGCCGGTCGGCTCGCCGCCCGCCTTGGGCGCCAGGTTCTGCCAGAAGAGCGAATGCAGGACGTGGCCCGAGGTGTGGAAGGCCAGCGCCTTTTCGAGCGTGGCGATCTTGGCGAAGTCGTTCTTCTCGCGCGCCTCGGCGAGCCCGTCGGCGGCGGTGTTGGCGCCCGCGACGTAGGCCGCGTGGTGCTTGTCGTGGTGGAGCTGCATGATCTTGCCCGACACGTGCGGCTCGAGCGCGCCGTAGTCGTAGGCAAGTTCCGGGAGGGTGTACTTTGGCATGGCGCGAAATATGACAACCGCGCTCAGCCGTGCAAGTGCCGGTTGAGGCAATTCCTCAGCCTCGGGGCGATCCCCGATCCAGGAGGCCTGCTATCCCAGGCCGGCTATCCCGACCCCACTACCGGAGGCCGGCGACGACTACCCGAGGCTGCGCTTTTCCCGACGGAGGCGCTTGCGGACGACGGCCGCCGCGCGGCGGGCCATCGTGGCCTGCGTCGGCTTGCGGCCTGTCATCGGCTCCTGCTCGCTGTGGTGCTCGACGAAGTCGCCGGGCGCGCAGCCGAGCTCGAACATCGTCACCTCGCGCTTGCCGCGATCGCCGAGGCGAAAGGGAACGACCGCCGCGCCGATGCCCGCGCCGACGTAGACCGCGCCGGCCGGCTCACCGTCGGGGCCCGCGTGATCGCGCGAGCCGTAGAGGCCGTGCACGTAGCGGTGGCCGGCGATCATCCCGACCGCCAGCTCGTGCAGGCGCGCCAGCGTCACCTGGCCGCCGTGCGTGTGGCCCGAGAGGACCAGCGGGACGCCGTGGCGCCAGAGGCCGTCGGCCTCCTCGGCGATGTGCGACAGCGCGATCGACGGCAGGTCGCGGCGCAGACCCTTGACCGCCTCGTCGCGCCGCGCGTGCCCGGTGTAGGCGTCGTCGAGGCCGACCACCTGCAGCCGCTCGCCGCGCAGGGTGATCGTCGTGTTGCGGTTGCGCAGCACCTCGGCGCCGCCCACGCTCGAGCGCGAGGCGGACCTCGTCGGCGCCGGACCAGTAGT
Organism: uncultured Pseudomonadota bacterium; assembly: GCA_963725905.1. GTDB lineage: Bacteria > Myxococcota_A > Polyangia > Fen-1088 > Fen-1088 > JADGRB01. The sequence continues at coordinate 838,639 of CAVSAG010000002.1, forward strand.
CGTGGTTGCCGAGCACCGCGATGACCGGCGCCTTGTAGAGCTTGATCACCTCGACGAGCTGTTCGAGGTAGAGCTGGCTGTGGCAGACGAAGTCGCCCGTGAGGAGGATCAGATCCGGGTGCTGCGCGTTGGTCATCTCGGCGGCGGTCCGCTGGACCTCGAACGGCGTGATGCGGCCGACGTGCAGATCGGTGAGGTGCGCGATCCGCAGGTGGCTCACCTGCTTGCGGTAGACGGCCGGGCCGGCGAAGCGTCGCAGCTGGATCCCGTAGCGGCGCGCGCCGCTCGACGGACGCCAGGTGGCGTGCGCGCGGCGGGCAGCCATGCGCGCGGCCCAGGCGGCGGCGTCGTCGACCGTCGGAGGGACGTCAGCCGTCAGAGTCGGGTGCGAGCCACTCACGGAACACCTTCAATATAACTCCCGCCCGGCTCATCCCGCCGCCGAAATCGTCGCCTGGCGCTGGACGCACCTGGACCTACAATGGTTGAGATTCGACCCAAACGGCGCCATGATCGCCGCATGACTTACTTAACTTCGACTATTGGTAGCGTCAGGTTTGCGTTGTTTTTGATGGTCGCGGTCGGCGTGGGGTGCGCCTCGAAAGGCGACTCCCTGGGCGGGACCGGCGGGTCGAGTCAGAGCGGGGGCGCGCCCGGGACCGGCGGGCTGTCCCAGAGCGGGGGCGCGCCCGGGACCGGCGGCCAGGGAGTACTCGCCTCGGCAGAGGCGATCTGGGCGGCCGCGAAGCCGACCTGTCTCATCTACAAGTACCAAAGTCGGGTTTCGTCCGTGTTCAATTCGTGCTCGATCAGTACGTACGAGATCGCGAACGACCAGCTGATCAGATTCTCGTACGTCAGTTACGACACGAGCAGTTGCACGGGCAACGTGACCAGCCAGTCGGACGAGGTCGGCGCGCAGCTGCCGGACGCAGGCGCCGCGCGCACCGTCGAGGAGCTCTTCTCCGAGTGTCAGACAATCGTGAACGAGGTCGCGGCGTCTCCTTCGGCGTACGAGGGGGTGAGCCTGGTTTTCGACGTCCACGGCGTCCCCGAGACCTGCCTGGCGACCGCGATACAGTGCATAGACGATTGCACCGACGGGATCCGAATCGACGCGTTCACCTGCGAGGCATCGCCGTCCTTCGACGCGGGCTCGAACCCGGGTTGAATTCGATCGAACGGAGGACGCTCATCATGATTTCACCGGCTTCGACTAACCTCGGCCTCAGGGTTGCGTTGCTCTTGATGGTCGCGGCCGGCGCGGGGTGCGCTTCAAAGGGCGATTCCCTGGGCGGGACTGGAGGTGGCTCGGGTGCGGCCGGAGCCGGCGGCACGACGGAGGGCGGTGGCGCGCCCGGCACCGACGGCGGCGGTCTGACCGAGCTTCAACTTCTGGGGGCGCTGTCGGTCGCCGGAGAGGAGTGGGGGATGTTCGAGTCGCGCTGCCCCTCGTACCACTACCAGATTCAGCATTTCGGAAGCTGTGCCGCGACGACGGTCGACGTGGTCAACGGCCAGCCGACGGAGCGCTCGTTCACCGGCGACGCGGCCGGGTGCACGCCGGCTGCCGACGCTGGCGCGCTCGAGCAGTGGGACGAGGTTGGCGTGGAGCAGCTCGGAAGTCACGGCGACGGCGACCCGGTCCGGACGGTCCAGGAGCTGCTCAATTACTGCGAAGGGCTCCTTCCCACGGATACATCGAAGTACACACTGTCGTTCACCTACGGCGGCTACGGCGAACCCACCACCTGCAGTGCGACGCTCATCAACTGCGCCGCCGCTTGCACGACCGGCTTCGAGATCTCCAACTTCGGCTGCGATCAGATCCCGGCCGGCTAGCCTTCGGCTCAAGTCGAGCTCTGAACGAGCTCGAGGAACGCGCGGGCGGCGTGGCTCAGCGTGCGGGCCTTGGCGTAGAGCAGGCGGACCTTGCGCTCGACGTGCAGCTCCTTGACGGTCACCTCGCGGACCACGCCGCTCTCGACATCCTGGCGGACACACATGCGCGGCAGGAACGCGACCCCTTCGCCGTTTTGAACGAGGCGGCGAATCGTTTCGAGCGTTGGCATCTCGACGTCCATCCGCAGCGGCACCTTGTGGCGGCGGAACTCGCGCAGCACGACCTCGCGGTACGGCGAGAGGACGTTGTGGGCGATGAAAGTCTCCTCGCCGAGCTCGGTGATCGAGACCGAACGCCGGCGCGCGAGGCGGTGCTTGGGCGAAACGATGAAGGCCAGCGCGTCGGTGTAGATCACCTTGGCGACCAGGCGATCGTCGCCCGGATCGTAGCTGGCGACGCCGAGCTCGAGGTCGCCTTCCAGGAGCTCGACGGGGATGCGGCTCGACTGCGCGCGCCGGATCTGGACCTTGATCTTGGGGTAGAGGCCTCGGTAGCGCTGGATGTACGGCAAGAGGTAGAGCGTCGAGGACTCGTTGGCGCCGACGACCAGTCGCCCTGCCGACTTGTCGCGCAGCTCGGCCAGCGCGTCGTTCAGCTCCTCTTCGAGGTTGCGGAAGCGGCGGGCGAAGTCGAGCACGGTGCGTCCGGTGTCGGTGGGGACCAGCTCCTTGGCGCCGCGGTCGATCAGCTTCTCGCCGAGCTCGCCCTCGAGGCGCTGCACCGCCAGCGAGATCGCGGGCTGCGTGCGGAACAGCTTCTCGGCCGCGCGCGAGAAGCTGCGCTCACCGACGACCGTGGCGAAGACCTGCAGGGCGTGGAGCTCCATGGCCGGCATGGTAGAGCATAAGGAACGCTTATCTAACCAAGAATAATTATAAATTTGCGATATCGGGTCCCGAGACTCAAGGTTGAGCCCATGCCCAGTTCGACGACCCCCACGACCACCCCGACCCCCGAGCGCGTTCACATCTTCGACACCACCCTCCGCGACGGCGAGCAGGCCCCCGGTTGCAGCATGAACATGGGCGAGAAGCTGCGCATGGCCGCCAAGCTCGCCGAGCTGGGCGTCGACATCATGGAAGCGGGATTCCCCATCGCCTCGGCGGGCGACTTCGAGGCGGTGCAGAAGGTGAGCCGCGAGGTGGCGGTGAAGGTCGCCGCGCTGGCTCGCGCCACCACGCTGGACGTCGAGCGCGCCGCCAAGGCGCTGGAGGGCGCGAAGGTGGCGCCGCGGATCCACGTCTTTCTGGCCACCAGCGACGTCCACCTCAAGTACAAGCTGAAGAAGACGCGCGCGCAGGTGCTCGACGAGGCGGCGGCCGCCGTCGCGCTGGCCCGCAAGCACGTCGCCGACGTCGAGTTCTCGGCCGAGGACGGCGGGCGGACGCCCGTCGAGTACCTGATCGACGTCTCGCGCGCGGTCGTCGCCGCCGGCGCCACCACGGTCAACATCCCCGACACCGTCGGGTACGGCGTCCCCGAGGAGTACGGCGCGCTCATCGGCCAGGTGGCGCGCGCTCTCGGCAAGTCGGCCATCGTGAGCGTCCACTGCCACAACGATCTCGGGCTGGCGGTCGCCAATTCGCTCGCCGCCATCCAGAACGGCGCGCGCCAGATCGAGTGCACCGTCAACGGGATCGGCGAGCGGGCCGGCAACTGCTCGCTCGAGGAGATCGTGATGGTCTTGAAGACCCGCGCCGATCGGCTGCCGTACACGACCGGCATCGTCAGCGAGCAGCTCTATCCGGCGAGCCAGCTCCTGACCGAGATCATCGGCGTCGGCGTGCAACCGAACAAGGCGATCGTCGGGGCCAATGCCTTCGCACACGAGGCCGGCATCCACCAGGACGGGTTCCTCAAGGAGCGGACCACGTACGAGATCATCGAGCCCAAGAGCGTCGGCGTGCCGGAGAGTCGGCTCGTTCTGGGCAAGCACAGCGGCCGGCACGCGCTCGGCGATCGCTGCAAGGCGCTCGGCCTGGCGCTCGACAAGCCCCAGCTCGACGAGCTCTACACGCGCTTCACGGCGCTGGCCGATCGGCAAAAGGGGATCACGGACGATGAGATCCGGGCCCTCGCCGGCGAGGCCGTCAAAAGTTTGACAAGAAAAATAGCGTAGTTTTAATTACTTAAACGAAGTAAGAAAAGTTTGTAAGTCCGCTAAAGCACTAGCGGCAGGCCACCGATGCTTCATTCATGGTGGCGGAACGTGTGGCCCGAAGCCTGGGTGTTCTGTGCCTGGCAACCAGCGCTCTTTCGTGCGCGGGGTCGGGCGAGGCGACGGACGCGCCGATCGGCATCGCGGCCGTCGTCGACAACGGCCTGTCGGCAAACGGCCTGTCGGCGAACGGTCTGTCGGCCAATGGGCTGTCGGCGAACGGTCTGTCGGCCAACGGGCTGTCGGCGAACGGCCTGTCGGCCAATGGGCTGTCGGCGAACGGCCTCTCCGCCAACGGGTTGACCGCCAGCGGTCTTCTGGGCGGTGGCTCGACGGCGCTGACCGATCCGATGATGCAGCAGGTCCTCAAGTACATCGTCTCGTGCGCGCTCGGTCCGGAGCAGAGCCTCACGTTCACCGCGGCCGGTAAGGCCTACAGTTTCCCCGGTCAGCTGGGCCTGGCGCCGCAGTGGGGCGGCGACCACGGGGTGTGTGACGGCTCGTGCCAGCGGTGGGTCTCGGCCTGCCTGCTCGCCCGCGTCGACGCCGCGGGGATCGACCGCGAGATCTCCATCCGCGGACCCAACCTCGCGCTGCTGCCGACCTGGAGCGAGCTCGCAGGCTACACGCAGCGCGAGGCGACCTACTTCGGCAACATCTTCATTCCCGGACAGCCGCGCTACCTCTGCTTGCCGCCCGGGCAGAGCGGGGACCAACGCGTCTGCGGCGACTCGATGAGCGACTGCCCGATGACGGTCCTCCCGTCGTGCGCCAAGGCCTGCGCTTTCCAAGGGCTGTTCGGCGACTTCGACCTCTGCAGCGATTCGGGGAAGTTTGGCAAAGGCCAGACCTACTTCGAGAGCGTCACGGTCTTTCTGCCCAAGTAGGCGCGGCGTGATCGAGCGGGTCGTCGCCGGGCGGTTCCACCTTCTCGCCGAGGCCGGCGCGGGAGGGATGGGCGCCGTCTACCGCGCGCGCGATCTCGCCACCGGCGCGACGGTGGCGGTCAAGATCCTGACCGGCCGCGAGGCGCGCGAGGCGCAGCGGTTCGATCAGGAGGCCGCGATCCTGGCCGGGCTGGTTCATCCGGCCATCGTCCGTTACATCACCCACGGCGTCGCCGACAGCGGCGCGCGCTACATCGCCATGGAGTGGCTCGACGGCGAGGACCTGGCGGCGCGGCTCGCGCGCGAGCACCCGACCGTCGCCGAGACGGTGGCCATCGCCCGCCGCACGGCGGAGGCGCTGGCCCACGCGCACCGGGCGGGGGTCGTTCACCGCGACATCAAGCCGGGAAACCTGTTTCTCCCCGGTGGCGCCATCGAGCGGCTCAAGGTGCTCGACTTCGGCATCGCGCGGCTCACCAGCGCCGCGCGAAAATTGACCCGCACCGGCTCGGTGATAGGCACGCCCGGCTACATGGCGCCCGAGCTCGTGCGCGGGGCGCGCGACATCACCCCGCGCGCCGACGTCTTCTCGCTCGGCTGCGTGATGTTCCAGTGTTTGACCGGCCGCGCGGTGTTCGAGGCCGAGGCGCCGACCGCGCTCTTGGCGAAGATCCTGCTGGCCGATGCGCCGCGCGTGCGCGATCTGGCGCCGGAGATCCCGGCGGCGGTCGACGACTGCGTGGCGCGCATGCTGGTCAGGGAGCCCGAACGGCGGCTCGCCGACGCGGCCGCCGTACTGGAGGCGCTGGGCGCGCTCGGTCCCCTCGGCGCCGGGCGCGCGGGCGGCGGCCTGCGCCCGGGCGCGCCGACCGCGGCGCTCACCGCGAGCGAGCGGCGGATCGCCTGCGTCGTCATCGCCGGACCGTCGGTCACCGGCGAGCGGCGCTGGAGCGGCGAGACACCGCCGGCCCGGCAGCCTGACGCGTGGATGGAGCCGGGCTCTGCCCGGCGGAGTCCATCGCATACTACAGACGAGGAGGTGGTCATCGCCGGGCAGCTGCGGCGGCTGGTCGCGATCGAGGAGGAGCTGGTCCGCCAGCACGGCGCGCAGGTTCATCCGCTGCCCGACGGTTCGCTGGTGGTGTCGCTGCCCGAGCAGGAGCGGGCCACCGACCAGGCGGCGCGGGCGGCGCGCTGTGCGCTGGCGATGCGCAGCGCGCTGCCGGGCGTGGCGCTGGTCGTCTCGACGGGGCAGGGGCGCTTCGCGGCCTGGTCGGCGGTCGGTGCGGTGATCGACAACGGGATGCGTCTTCTGCGCGGGACGCCGCCGGGGGCGATCCGCCTCGATGACGTGGCCGCGGGGCTGCTCGACGCGCGCTTCGACGTCCGGCGCGAGGGGACCGCCCCCTACCTGCGTGCCGAGCGCGACGCGTTCGGCGTGCAGCGCCAGCTGCTCGGCAAGCAGACGCCGTTCGTCGGGCGCGGCCGCGAGATGTCGATGCTGACCAACCTCTATGCCGGCACCGTCGCCGAGTCGGTCGCCACGCCGGTGCTGGTGATCGGCTCGGCGGGCGCCGGCAAGTCGCGGCTGCGTCAGGAGCTGTGCGAGTGGGTGCAGCGGCAGCCCGATGGTGCGGAGGTTCTGTTCGGCGGCGTCGACTCGGTGGCGGCGGGGGCGCCGTTCGCCATGCTCGCCCGCGCCATCCGGCGGGCGGCCGGGATCGTCGACGGCGAGCCGCTCGAGGCGCGGCGCGACAAGCTGGCGGCGCGGGTCGCGCGTCACGTCGATCGCGAGGCGCGCGAGCGGGTCACCGAGTTCCTGGGGGAGATCGCCGACGTCCGTTTCGCGGACGGCAGCGAGGCGCTGCGGACGGCGCGCGGCAACCCGCAGCTGATGGGCGACGGCATGCGCCGCGCGTTCGAGGACTGGCTGGCGGCCGAGTGCGCCGCCCACCCGGTGCTGCTGGTGCTGGAGGATCTGCACTGGGGCGATCTGGGGACGGTGAGCTTCCTCGACGGCGCGCTCCGCAACCTTCACGATCAGCCGCTCCTGGTGCTGGCCCTGGCCCGTCCCGAGGTGGACGAGCGGTTCCCCGACGTCTGGACGGCGCGCCACCGCCAGACGATCCGGCTCGGCCCGCTCTCGCCGCGCGCCAGCGAGCAACTGGTGCGGCAGGCGCTGGCGGCGATCGGCGACGAGCTCCTGGCGCGGATCGTCGAGCGCGCGGACGGCAACCCCTTCTACCTCGAGGAGCTGATCCGCGCGGCGGCGGCCGGGCGCGCCGACGCGCTCCCCGACTCGGTGCTGGCGATGGTGCAAGCGCGGCTCGACGCCGAGGGGGGCGACGGCAAGCGGGTGCTGCGCGCGGCGGCGGTCTTCGGCGAGCGGTTTTCGCGCGCGGGGTTGGCGGCGCTGCTCGGCGGCGCGACCGGGATCGACGACGTCGCCGATGCGATCGAGCGACTGCTGGCGCGCGAGCTCTTCGCCCGGGCCCAGGCGCCCGCCCTCGAAGGGGACGTCGAGCTGATGTTCGCGCACGCGCTGGTCCGCGAGGCGGCCTATGCGATGCTCACCGACGAGGACCGGCTGCTTGGCCACCGGCTGGCGGGCGCCTGGCTGGAGCAGACGGGCGCCGCCGACGCGATGGTCCTGGCCGAGCACTTCCGGCGCGGAGACGAGCCGGCGCGCGCGGCGCGCTGGTACGACCGGGCGGCGGCCCAGGCGCTCTCGGCCAACGACTTGTTGGCCGCGATCGACCGGGCCGAGCTGGGGCTCCGGGCTGGCGCCGACGCCGAGCTGGCGGGGAAGCTGCGGCTCATCGCGGCCGAGGCGCACGTCTGGCGCGGCGAGCTCGCCGAGGCCGAGCGCCTGGCCCTGGCCGCCGCCGCCGATCTCCCGGCCGGCGGCGCCGCCTGGCTGCGCGCGCTGGCGCAGGCGATCCTCGCGTCGGGCAAGCACGGCCGGCTGGAGAGCGTCGAAGAGCAGGTCCGGCTGGTCGAGAATTCGCCGCTCACGGCCGATCCGGCCGTCCGCAGCGCCCGGATCATCTCGCTGGCGTGGGGCGCCCACTTTCTGGTCTTCGGCGGGCGATACGCCATCGCCGATCCGCTGATCGCGGCCATCGGCGCGCTGGCGGGCGAGCGGGACGCCGCGCTCGATCCGCAGGCGCTGGGGCTCCTGCATCAGGTGCGGGCGGTACGGGCCTCCGCGGCCGGAGATCTCGGGCGCTGCTTGAGCGGCCTCGAATCGGCGCTGCAGGCGTTCGAGCAGGCGGGCGACCTGCGCAACGCCTGCGCCGTCCGCAACAACCTCGGCTACATGTACTCGGAGCTCGGTGACTTCCAGCGGGCCGAGGCGGCGCTGCGCCAGGCGCTCTCCGCCTGCGATCGGATGGGGCTCCACGATCTCTCGGCCGCCGTGCAGCACAACCTCGGGCGCGTCCTCGGCTTCGGGGCCGAGCTGGGGGAGGCGGAGCGGCTCGAACGGCTGGCCATCGAGGCGCTCCGCCGGCAGGGTGAACCGCGGCTCGAGGGGTTGGCGCGCGTCTACCTGGCCGAGATCCTGATCGCGCGCGGGGACTTCGCCGGCGCCGCCGGCGAGGCCTCGGCGGCGATCGCGGCGCTGGCGATCGCGCCGGCGATCCGGGTCGCGGCGCTGGGCGCGCTGGCACGCGCGCGGCTCGGCGGCGGCGATGCCGGCGGGGCGCTGGCGGCCGCGCGCGAGGCCCACGCGGCGCTCGAGCGGCTGGGCGAGATCGAGGAGGGCGAGTCGATCGTGCGGCTGACCTACGCCGAGGCGCTGGCGGCGGCCGGCGAGCACGCGCAGGCCCACGCCGCGCTGATCGTCGCCCGCGCGCGCCTCCTGGCCCGCGCCGAGCGGGTCGCCGACCTCGACTGGCGCCACCGCTTCCTGCACGAGGTCCCGGTCAACGCCCGCATCCTCGCCCTGGCCGCCGCGCCGCCGCAGCCTCCGACGCGTTCGACCGCCGCCGCCTGATTCGCCTCTCACGAATCGTCACATCTCCGGCGGCACCAACATCCGCGCAATCAAGGTCGAGCCGTCCGCGCGCCGACGCGCCCAACCCATCGGCGTCCCGGCGCAGACGACCGCACCCCCGCCGAATCAAGTCACGCGAGCGCCGCGGTCCCAGCGGAATCAAGTCGCGCGGTCGCCGCGGCGATTCGGCCGCCCACCACGCAACCCGCCGCGGTCCGCGCCCGACAACGGGACATGCGCGGAATCAAGACGGTGCGACGGCGTCAGCTCAACTTGCCCCTCGGGGCGCCACGCACCTGGGGTGGCGCTCGCAAGGGCGCCGGGCGGAAACCCCGCGGCCGTGCCTCGATGCCCCACGACACGCGGCCGAAGGTCGATCCGCGATACCCGGTGCAGGTCACCATTCGCGCGACGCCGGGGCTGCCGTCGCTGCGCTCCCCCCGGCTGTTCGGGGCGCTCCGGCGCGCCATCGCGCGTGCGTCGGTCGACCGGTTCCGGGTGATTCACTTCTCGATCCAGCAGGACCACGGCCACTTCATCGTCGAGGGGGACGAAGCCCGGCGCGCCCGCGGGGGTATGCACGGCCTGGCGATCCGCCTGGCGCTGGCAGTCAACCGCGCCCTCGGGCGCAAGGGGCAGGTCGTCGGCGACCGCTACCACGCGCGCCCGCTGACCACGCCGCGCCAGATGCGGACCAGCATGGTTTACGTGCTGCTCAACTTCCGCAAGCACCTCCGGGCGCCCGCGTGCATCGACCCGCGCAGCTCGGGGCCACAGTTTTCGGGGTGGCGGCGCGCGCCCGCGAGCGCCGACGCGATCACCCCCGCGATCACCGGCGCGATCACCGGCGCTCCTTCGGCGACGGCGTCGCCTGCCACCTGGATGGCGCGCGTCGGATGGAGGCGCGCGGGCGGTCTGTTGCGGGTCGACGAGCACCCCGCCTCGGCGCCGCGCGCGCACCCAACTTGAATCCGCGGATGTTGCCCGGCGCGGGCCGCAGCCACTTGAATCGCGGATGGGTCGCGGCGGGTCGCCCGCCTCGAGCGCGCCTGAAGCCGAAGGCGGCTTGAATCCGGACGGCAGCGCTGAAGGCAGGGACGGGAGCGCTTGAAGGCGGGAAGGCATTTGAAACTTCTGCGCGGGCGACTATGCTGCGCCACGAACAACTCATGGCCACCGTCGACGTTCCGCTCAAGAGGGTCCGTTTCGGCCACACCGCCCGCAAAGATGCCTGGTGGGTCATGCCGCTGACGACGTTCGTGGTGTTTTCCGCGTTCATCGTCTACGTCACCTGGGCGCTGTTTCAGGGGGAGAACTACAGCTACGGCAACTACCTGTCGCCGCTCTACTCGCCGGAGCTGTTCGGCAACTCGCCGCACGCCTGGTTCGGCCCCTGGCGCTGGCCTTTCCTCCTCCCCTTCGTGCCCTTTATTAAATATTCGCCGGCGATGCTGATCCTGATCTTCCCGTTGGCCTTCCGCATGACCTGCTACTACTACCGCGGCGCCTACTACAAGGCGTTCTGGGCTGACCCGCCCGCCTGCACCGTCGGCGAGCCGCGCGACGAGTACCGCGGCGAGCAGAAGTGGCCGCTGCTCATCCAGAACGTGCACCGCTACGCGCTCTACTTCGCGCTCGTCTTCATCGTCCTTCTGTCGATCGACGTGGTGAAGGGGTTCATCTTCAACAACCCCAAGACCGGCCAGGCGACGTTTGGGATGGGCGTCGGGTCGCTGGTGCTGCTCCTCAACGTCGTGCTCATCGCCGGCTACACGCTCGGCTGCCACTCATTCCGCCACCTGGTGGCCGGGGTGATGGACACTTTTTCGAAGTCACCGTTGCGCAAGAAGGCCTACGACTGCGCGAGTTGCCTCAACCGGCACCATCCGAAGTGGGCCTGGTGCTCGCTGATCTGGGTCGGGCTCACCGACGTCTACATCCGCCTCTGCGCCAGCGGCGTCATCACCGACCTGAGGATCTTCTAGCCATGCCCGTTCACGAGACCCACGAGCACGACGTTCTGGTCATCGGCGCCGGCGGCGCCGGCCTGCGCGCGGCCATCGAGGCCTCGGCCACCGGTGTGTCGGTCGGCCTGGTCTGCAAGTCGCTGCTCGGCAAGGCCCACACCGTCATGGCGGAGGGCGGGATGGCGGCGGCGATGGCGCACGTCGACGACCGCGACAGCTGGAAAGTCCACTTCGCGGACACCATTCGCGGCGGCCAGTACCTCAACAACTGGCGGATGGCGGAGCTGCACGCCAAGGAGGCGCCCGATCGCGTGCGCGAGCTCGAGGCCTGGGGCGCCGTCTTCGATCGCACCAAGGACGGCCGCATCCTGCAGCGCAACTTCGGCGGCCACCGCTACCCGCGCCTGGCGCACGTCGGCGATCGCACCGGCCTGGAGATGATCCGCACGCTGCAAGACCACGGCGTCCACCAGGGCTTCAAGGTCTACATGGAGCACACGATCACCAAGCTGTTCGTCGACGCCGGCCGGATCGCGGGCGCGTTCGGCTATGACCGGGAGCGCGGCAACCTGCGCGTCTTCAAGGCCAAGGCGGTCGTGCTGGCCACCGGCGGCGTCGGCCGCGCCTTCAAGATCACCAGCAACAGCTGGGAGTACACCGGCGACGGCTACGCGCTGGCCTACGACGCCGGCGCCGACCTGATGGACATGGAGTTCATCCAGTTCCACCCGACGGGGATGGTCTGGCCGCCGTCGGTCAAGGGCATCCTGGTGACCGAGGGGGTGCGCGGCGAGGGGGGCGTGCTGCGCAACAAGGACGGCAAGCGCTTCATGTTCGACGAGATCCCAGACAACTACAAAGCGCAGACGGCCGACAGCGAGGAAGAGGGCTGGAAGTATACGCAGGGGGACAAGAACTCGCGCCGGCCGCCCGAGCTGCTCACGCGCGACCACGTGGCGCGCAAGATCATGAAAGAGGTGCGCGAGGGGCGCGGCAGCCCGCACGGCGGCGTCTTCCTGGACATCGCCTGGATCAAGTCGCGCGTCCCCGGCGGCGCCGAGCACATCAAGAAGAAGCTCCCCAGCATGTATCACCAGTTCAAGGAGCTGGCGAACGTCGACATCACCGAGGTGCCGATGGAGGTGGGGCCCACCACCCACTACACGATGGGCGGCGTGCGCGTCGACGGCGACACGCAGATGTCGACGGTGCCGGGGCTGTTCGCGGCCGGCGAGTGCGCGGCTGGCCTCCACGGCGCGAACCGGTTGGGCGGCAACTCACTCTCCGACCTCCTGGTGTTCGGCAAGCGCGCCGGCGAGCACGCCGCCAAGTTCGCGCGCGAGCGCGGGCCCGTGAGCATCGACGCGACCGCCATCGACGCGGCCGAGCGGGTGGCGCTGGCGCCGTTCGAGCGGGCGGCGGCCGGCGGCGAGGCCGAGGCGCCCTACAAGATCCAGTACGAGCTGCAGGATCTGATGCAGGAGAACGTCGGCATCGTGCGCAACGACGCCGACATGCGCAAGGCGGTCGAGGGGATCCAGGCGCTCAAGGCGCGCGCGGCCAAGATCGCCGCCGGCGGCAACCGCGAGTACAACCCCGGCTGGCACACGGCGCTCGATCTCGCCAATCTGCTGACCTGCGCCGAGGTGATCGCGACGTCGGCGCTCGAGCGCAAGGAGTCGCGCGGCGGCCACTTCCGCGAGGACCACCCGGACAAGGATCCGAATTTCGCCACCTTCAACCACGTCGTGCGCAAGGGGGCAGGGGGACGGGCCGATCTGCGGCGCGAGACGATCCCGACTCTGCGCGACGATCTCAAGCAGGTCGTCGAGGAGAACAAATAACCATGGCCACCGATTCAGCAGTGTTTCGCGTCTGGCGCGGCGAGAAGGGCCAGGGGGAATTCCGCGACTACCGGACGCCGGTCTCGGAAGGGATGGTCGTGCTCGACGCCATTCATCAAATACAGGCCGAGCAAGCCAACGATCTGGCCGTGCGCTGGAACTGCAAGGCCGGCAAGTGCGGGTCGTGCTCCGCGGAGGTGAACGGCATGCCCAAGCTGATGTGCATGACCCGGCTCGACGACCTGCCGCTCGAAGTGCCGGTCACGGTGCAACCGCTGCAGGCCTTCCCGTCGATCCGCGATCTGGTCACCGACGTGTCCTGGAACTTCCGCGTGAAGAAGGAGATCAAGCCGTTCAAGCCGCGCGCGCCCGATGCCCCCGACGGCACCTGGCGCATGCAGCAGGAAGACATCGAGCGCGTGCAGGAGTTCCGCAAGTGCATCGAGTGTTTTCTCTGCCAGGACGTCTGCCACGTACTGCGCGACCACCACAAGCACGAGGAGTTCATCGGCCCGCGCTTCCTGGTGCACGTCGCGGCGCTGGAGATGCACCCGCTCGACACCGAGGACCGCGTCCCCGAGCTCAAGCAGGCCCACGGTATCGGCTACTGCAACATCACCAAGTGCTGCACCAAGGTCTGCCCCGAGCACATCACCATCACCGACAACGCGATCATTCCGCTCAAGGAGCGGGTGGTCGACCGCTACTACGATCCGCTCAAGCGCCTGTTCGGGATCGGCAAAAAGCGGGAGCCCTGAGAGGGTTCCCGCACCCTCCCGCGCCGGGATCCGCGGGGCAAAGCCCGTCGGCTCCCACGCGATCGAAGCCCGCGCATCCCGGTTAGCCGCCGTCGGATGCGTCCGTGCCGGCGTCGCGCGCCGCGTCCCCGGCGCCGTCGGCGCTGCCGTCGGTCACGTAGGTGATCGCGTCGTAGAACCGGGTCCCACCGTCGGTGGTGGCGTAGACCCCGCCCCCGGCCGCGTGATCGGGGATGATGTACGTCGACGGGCCGATCACCGGATAGCCCTCGCAGCAGGTGCCCGGGGCGCTGTAGGTCGGGCCGAACTCCAGGTGGACGACCTCCCAGGGGCGCCCGTCGGTGTAAGGGTCGAAGGCGACGAGCACGTCGCACCAGCCCGGCGCCTGGCCGGAGATGGTCGTGTGGGTGCAGCTGGTGTTGGCCCCGTCGCCGATGCAGAGGGCCGACGAGCGCGACGGACAGGCCGGGCCGTAGACGTCGAACGCGACGCTCAGCTGGTAGTCGTCGCTCGATCCAATGTAGGCGGTCGGGGTCGGGCAGTTCGCGGCGCAGTTGCTGGCGCAGCCCGGTTGCGCCGTGAAGACGGCCAGCAGAAACCCCGCCACCGCGAGGACGGTCAGCGCCGAGAGCAGCTTCATCGGGTGGGGGGTGAGCATATCCGCCGGGCGGGCGGCGCCAACAATAACTCACCGCCGGCGAAAAGCAGGTGACCGGCCCCACGCGGCTTGGTTTATGCTCGCCGCCCTCGGAGGGAGACAAGAATATGAGGAAGCTCAGCTCGTTGGTCGGTTCGTCGCTTTTGGGACTCGCGTTGGGAGCGGCGGCCTGCGCGGGCCCGGCCGCGGTATCGATGAAGCCGGTGGTGGTCGTTCCGGCCACCGGCCCGCATGCACCGGACGTGAACCCGTTCGCGGGCGCGAAGCTCTACGTGAACCCGAGCTACACGGCGATGGTCGAGGGGCTGGCGGCAAAGCACCCCGAATCGGCTGACAAGCTCAAGAAGCTCGGCGCCTATTCGACCGCCATCTGGATGAGCAAGATCGCCGACCTCCCGAAGATGTCCCAGTACCTGGCCGACGCCGAGGCGCAGCAGACCGCGGGCGGCAAGCCGGTGGTCCCGGTGTTCGTCGTCTACAACATGCCCGGCCGCGACTGCGCCGCCGCGGCCTCGGCCGGCGAGCTGCCGCCCAACGAGACCGGCGAGGCGCGCTACCAGAAGGAATACATCGACGTCGTCGCGGCGGCGCTGGCGGCGCACCCCAAGGTGAACACGGCGCTGATCCTGGAGCCCGACTCGCTGGGCAACCTGGTGACCAACCTCGAGAAGCCGAACTGCGCCGTCGCCGAGCCGATCTACAAGCGGGCGATCGCCTACGCCATCGCCAAGCTGTCGCTGCCGAACGCCTTCATCTACGTCGACGCCGCGCACGCCGGCTGGCTCGGCTGGCCGCGCAACATCGTCAAGAGCTACACCCTCTACAAAGAGGTGCTGACGATGGCGGGCGGTCCCGATCGCATCCGGGGCTTCGCCACCGACGTCTCGAACTACAATCCGTCCAAGGATCCGACTGCGCCCAAGCGCGATCCAGCCGCAGCCCCCAACGACGAGCTCGGCTACATTCAGGATCTGGCCAAGGGGTTGCCGTCGGTCGGGATCACCGGCAAGGCATTCGTCATCGACACCGCGCGCGACGGCGTCCCCAACATCCGGACGGAGCCGGGCAACTGGTGCAACATCAAGGGGGCGGGCCTCGGCGAGCGCCCGCAGGCCTCACCCGAGCCGAACGTCGACGCCTACCTCTGGATCAAGCCCCCGGGCGAATCGGACGGCACCGCCGACACCAAGGCGGCGCGCTTCGACGCGAACTGCGTCTCCGACGACGCCGCGCCCGGCGCTCCGGAGGCGGGAGACCTGTTCGAGCCGTATCTGCTCGACCTCGTCAAAAACGCCAAACCACCGCTCTAGTCCCTCTCACGAGTAGAGCTTCGGGGGCGCGCCTGGCTCCGCCGGGTGCCAGGCGCGGGGCTGGATGCCGAAACGGGACAGGCAGGTCTCGAGGTGGCAGGCGTGATCCTCGATGATCCGGCACTTCTCGTCGTGGCAGAGGCCGGTGCAGGGGCCGTCGACCAGCGCCAGCACGGTCGCCCGGAACAGCAGCAGCTTGCGCCGCTGTTCGATCGGCAGGTCTTGATAGTCGACCTTGAAGAGGGCGCCGGGCGAGTCGAGGGGGTGCCCGTGCCGGGTCAGGACGTCGTGGAGGCGGGCGCTGGTGCTGGCCGCGCCGCACAGGACGGCCTCGACGCCGAGGAGAACCTCCTGCCGCAGCTGGGGCGGCGCCTCGTCCCAGTCGGGCAGCACCTGCTCGCCGAGCGCGCGCGCGTAGACCCGGCGCGCCTCGTACGCGACGCGCGCGATGGCCGTCGGCTCGACGCCGCTCATTGCAACGCCCACAGGTTGCCGCCTTCCCCCGCGAAGGCGTGCCACAGAACGACGGCCGGCCCGCCGCTGGCCACGGCGCAGAGCTCCTGCTTGGCGCCCACCTCGATGTGCGCGCGGGTCAACACCTCCTGGGCGTACGATGCGTCCTTGCAGTCGCGATCGTCGCCGTGGACGCGATCGACCAGGAACAGCGAGACCGGACGCGGTCCGTCGACGCTGGCGTGGACCGTCTCCGGCCCCGCTACCAGCATCTGTCCGCTCTCTGCCACCCGCGCTGAGCCACGCAGCTCCGTCGCCGCGCTGCGCACCGCGCCGCCATGCGCGCACCCGGCGGCCATCGCCAGCCCCAACGCCATCAACGTCAACTTCATGACCTCTCCTTTTGTTCCGTGGTGGTTCATCCGTCGCCTTCGCACCCACTACGGCGGGGGCCGCGGAAAATTTCTCGCGAAGAACGTTTTTTTTTTCGTAGCAGCGGGTGAGATAATTTTTCGCCGGCGGAGAAACTCCGCTCCAGCAGAGCCGTATGACGGACAACATGCTGAGCAAAGCCGGGGAGGCTGGCGGGGCGGGCGGGATGAACGCCGACCAGGCGATGAGCCAGTACGCCCAGGGGGACGTGGGGGCGTTCGAGATCGTCTATGAAGTGGTCGCCCCGCGCATCGAAGGCTACGTGCGCCGCAAGGTGCGTGACAGCGCGCGCGTCGAGGACATCGTGCAGCAGACCTTCGAGAACATGCACAGGGCACGCGGCACGTTCGTCCCCGGCTCGGACGTCCTCAACTGGGCGTTCGCGATCGCGCGCAACCTGGTGATCGACACGGGCAAAAAGGCCGGGCGCGAGACCTCGTCGGACCTGTCCGCCGAGAACGACGGGATGGGCGCGGTGCTGGCGGCCGCGGTGGCGGGCGGCGAGGAGCTTTTCCTGGCGCGCGAAACCGGCGCGCTGCTGGTCCGCACCTACGAGGGGCTCACCAAGCTGCAGCAGGAGGTGTTCGAGCTGGTGAAGCTCGAGGGGCTGTCGTACCAGCAGGCGGCGGCCACGCTGGGGATCACCGTTCCCAGCGTCCGCATGTACGCCCACCGCGCGTACGTGAGCTTGCGCGAGGCGGTCGGCGAAAATTTGCCGGCGGTCGCGGTTCCAGGGTGACGACGACGACGACGGCGACGACGACCTGCTACGCTAACCCATTCGAAGGGATCCCCCGTGCCCCTCTCTCCTGAATTCAAGAGCCGCGTCCTCGCCTCCGTGCGCGAGGTGCCGGCCCCGACCCGCAAGGAGACGCTGAGGCGGCAGACCTGGCTGTTCGCGGCCGGGCTGGCCGGGGCGCTGGCGCTGTTCTTCATCAAGGGTGGCCTCCGCGCGACGAATCGGCCGCCGTCGCTCATCGCGCTGACCAGCCTCGGCACGGCCGTTTGCGTGGGGATCGGGATGTGGTTGCTGTTCACGCGCGCGCCGGGCGGGCTGCGCCGGCCCTGGACGGTGCTGCTCGGCGCCGCCGTCCTCTCGACGATCGGCTTCGTCACCTGGCGCTGGGGCGTGAGCGCCCTCTACGATCGTGCCGGGGCCTGGCCGGGGCGGGTGGGGTTCCGCTGTCTGTCGCTCGGCGTCGGGACCGGCGGCCTCATGCTGTTCGCCGCGCTCATGTGCTGGCGGCGGAGCGAGCCGGTCACGCCGCGCGCGACGGGCGCCGCGTTCGGCGCCGGGGCCGGCCTCGGCAGCGCGTTTCTGGTCGACCTCTGGTGCCCGGTGGCGTACGTGCCGCACCTGCTGCTGGGGCACGTCCTCCCCATCGTCATCCTCTCGCTGGCGGGGGCGCTCATCGGCGGGCGCGTGCTCGGCATGTTCCGCCGCCGCTGAGCGACGAGCTCAGCGCGCGGCGCTGAAGGCCATCGCCGGCGCGAGCGGCAGGGCGCGGTCGCTGGGCGTCGCGTGCCAGGAGACGCTGACGGTGCGGGCGGCGGCCGCCGGCGCGGCGACCAGGCAGACCACCTCGCCCGGGCCGACGTCGGCATCGATCGGGTTTGGGCGGCGCCCGTGCAGGGAGAGGCGCATCAGCGCCGGCCCGGCGCAGTCGGCGTCGGTCCCGTCGTGGCGGGCGACGCTGTAGAGCTCGACCGTCCCCCGACTGTCGTAGTCGACGTGAAGCAGGTGCAACGGCCCGGCGAGCGCGGACCGCGCCTGGGCGCCGCTCACCACGACGCTCCCGCGCAGCTCGCGCTCGCCCGACCGCGCCCCCCTCTGGGTGCCCGCCGTGGCACATCCCGCCGTCAGGCTGGCCAGCCCGCCCGCCATCCCGATCGCCCTGGTCCAGCTCCCCCGACGCTTCATTTTTCCGTCTCCTCTTGCCCAGGGGATACAGGCGCGGGGGGCGATCGTTTCTCGCCGTCCGGCATTTTTTTGCCGGGCCGCGGGGCAGGGTGGTTCGGATGGTGCTAAACCGGGAGAAATTGTCGAACGGGAACGAGCCCAAGCGCAGGATTGGCCCCCGGCGGCGCAGCCGGTTCGTGGTCATGGTTCTGCTCATCGCGGTCGGGATCCAGACGCCGCTCGTGGTGGCGTTGGGGCATCTGAGCCGCCACCCTGGCGCGGTGCTTGCGCTGGCGGCCGCGATCACCGGCGGTTTCCTGGCCACCTTGTTCGGCGGGCGGAGCGCCTGGGGGGCGCCGGGGCGGCTGCGTCTCTACCTCTGCCTCTGGCCATTCTTCATCTGGTGGACGCTGGGCCTGCTCTACGCCGCGCTGGCGCCGCTCGGTTACCTGGTGGCGGCGGTGGCGCACGCGCCCACCAACGACGGCTGGGCCTTCGCGCTGGGCGCCGCTTGCATCGGGACGGTGGCCGCCTTCGTGGGCCGCCCGCGGATCCGCCACCACGAGATCGCGATCTCCGGCCTGCCGGCGGCGTTCGACGGCTACCGGATCGCGCAGATCTCCGACCTGCACTGCGGCCCGTTCGCCGGCGGCGCGCGCGTCGATCGCTGGGTCGCCGAGGTCAACCGCCTCGACGCTGATCTGGTGGCGGTCACGGGCGATCTCATCGCCAGCGGCTCGACCTTCGTGCCGGTCGTGGCGGCGTCGCTCGGCAAGCTGCGCGCGCGCGACGGCGTCTACGCCTGCATGGGGAACCACGACTACTTCGCCGAGGGCGAGGAGATGGCGGTCGCGCTCGAGCGGTCGGGGCTGACGCTGTTGCGCAACCGCGGCGTCGAGCTCCGGCGTGCGGACGCCTGCCTCTACCTCGCCGGCGTCGACGATACCTGGACCAAGCGCGACGATCTCGACGCGGCGCTGGCCGAACGCCCCGCCGGCGCGCCGGTCCTGCTCTTGGCGCACGATCCGGCGCTGTTCCCCGACGCCGCCCGGCGCGGTGTGGCGCTCACGCTCTCCGGGCACACGCACGGTGGCCAGCTGGGCGTGCCGTTCTTCGCCAAGCGCTTCAATCTGGCGCGCTCGATCACCCGCTTCACCACGGGCCTCTATCAGATCGACGCGGCCACGCTGTTCGTGACGCGCGGCCTCGGGACGACGGGGCTGCCGATCCGCCTCTCGGTCCCCTCCGAGATCGCGGTGCTGACGCTCCGGCGTATCGCCACGGAAGCGCCGGCGCGCCAGCCCGCCGACCTCGCGGTGCCGGGCAAGATGGCCCAGGCCTGACTCGCTCCTCGCTCAGCCCGCCTGAAGCTTGAAGTCGAATCCGATGCGCGGTGGCTCGCGGTCGGGATCGCACCGGTAGCGCGCGAAGTCGGTCACCCCCTCGGCGCGCAGGAAGTCCTCGTCGATGAGCGCCTGCCCGGTCAGCGCGTCGGGCGGCTTCGCGAACATCGCCACCATCGCGTCGGCCACGATCTCGGGCGTCCGCCACATCGACCGATCGCCGAGGCCCCAGCGGATGGTCGCCTGGCTCTCGATCATCGTCGCCGGCCACAGAGCGTTCGCCGCCACCCCGCGCCCGCGCACCTCCTCCGCGACCCCCTGCGCGACCAGCGTCATCCCGAACTTGCTGAGCGCATAGGCGACCTTGCCGGCGCCGGCGCGCGCGTCGACCGGCGGCGACAGCATCAGGATGTGCCCGAACCCGCGCGCCAGCATCGAGGGCAGCAGGTGGCGCGTGCAGGCGAAGGCTCCGCGCGCATTGACCGACATGACCAGATCGAACCGCTTCATCTCCGTCTCGGCGACCGATCGCCAGTAGAGCGCGCCCGCGTTGTTGACCAGGAAGTCGACCTGCCCGAACTTCTCGAGCGCCAGGCGCGCCGCCCGCTCGACCGCCGCGTCGTCGCGCACGTCCATCGCCACCGGCAGCGCGCGCCGCCCGAGCGCCTCGATCTCCCGCGCCGTCTCGTCGATCGTCCCCGGCAGCTTCGGATCGGGCGCCACGGTCTTCGCCGCCACGACCACGTCGCACCCCTCGGCGGCCAGCCGGAGCGCCAGCGCCTTGCCGACGCCGCGCGACGCCCCGGTGACGAACGCGACGCGCTTGGGGAACTTCATGCCCGCACTCTATCGCGCTTCGGTACAATCAGCCGGTGCGTGTTCGATCTCGGGTGCCGCGACCGCCGGTGGTCGTGTCGGCGGTCCTGTTCGCGGTCATTTCGGGGGTCATTCCGCTGCTCCTGAGCGGCTGCGCGGAGTACACGCCTGGCCTCCGGGCGACCGACCCGTACTCGCCCCAGAGCGCCTACGTCTACGGCCGCTTCTTCATCGACGCCGAGTCGAAGACGCTGGCGCTGGATGGACATCAGTCGATGGGATTCTCGGTTCGCTGCCGCGACGGCAACCGCTACGTCCTGCGCTTCTCCGCCCAGAGCCCGCTGCAGGTCATCCGGGTGGCGCCTTCCGTCTGCCAGATCGATGAGATCATCTACACCGCCGCCTCCGGCACCACGCTCGGCCGCAAGCTGCCGCCGTTCCGCCTGCTCGAAAACGAATCCCTCGCTGCGGGCGGCGTCTACTACGTGGGCGACTTCTTCGCCCGCGGAACCAGCAAGTCGACCTACAACGGCCTCCGCGGCGAGATCAACTGGGACTGGCGCCTCACCGGCACCACCGACAATTACGACACGACGACCGACCAGCTGAAACGCCGCTTCCCGAGCTTCGCCTCCGCCGCGACCGAAAACCGTATGACCCACGGCGCGAACGTCTACTGAGCGGGCGGTGGCAAACATACGGGATCCACCGTAGCCTCCAGGCGTGACCACGGAAGCCGCCGCACCCGCACCTGCACCCGCCCCGCCGCAGACCTTTTTTCGCCGCCACCGGTGGAAGATCATCTTGTTTGGATTTCTCGCCGTCGTCGTCGGTGCAGGCGCGCTCTGGACGCTCATCACGCTGACGTTCAGCTACTCGGACGGCGATCGGATCGGCTACGTCCAGAAGTTTTCTCGCCGCGGGTGGGTGTGTCGGACGTGGGAGGGCGAGCTGGCCATGACGCCGGTCCCGGGCGTGCAGCCGCAGATCTTCAGTTTCACCATCCGGGACGAGGCCGTCGCCAAGCGGGTCAAGGATGCCGAAGGAAAGCGCGTCGCGATCCACTACAAGGAGAAGCGCGGCGTCCCCAGCTCGTGCTTCGGCGACACGAGCTACTTCATCTCCGACGTCCGCCTGCTCGGGCAGTAGCTACTTCTTTCGAGCGGCCGCCCGCGCTGACCTTCTACCTGAGCCGCGCCGCGCGCTGGCCGTTCCCGTCGGGAGGGGAGTTGACGGATGCCGGACCGGTAGCGTAAGAACCGGTGCCTCGTCGCAGTCGCCAGCTTAGCTCAGTGGTAGAGCAACGGTTTCGTAAACCGTAGGTCCCCGGTTCAATCCCGGGAGCTGGCTCAAGAGTTTTCATCTCGCGAGCTTGGTGGATCCGTCCCTCGGTTAGTTCGGCTTCGGTTTCACCGTCGACTTGACCTCGCCCGAGCGCGCCATCGCCACGGTGGCGCGCCGGCGCGCCTCCATGACCCGCCGACGGACCTCTCTCGCCGAGGCGATCTCCACCGAGCATCGACCGCAGCGCAGGGGGCCGATCACTTCGGCTGAACCACCCGGATGGTCTGGATCGCCGAGCACAGGACCATCACGTCGTGGGTGTCGACGTCAGATTGCTCGGGTCGCAGGATGACGTACGTGTTGGTCGGAGTTCCGACGACGAAGCCGCGTTCCTTCTGGCCGCCGTGGAGCAGCAGCTCCGCCATGCGCTTGGAGCCCTTCAGTGCTTCGAACGTCGTCTGAAGGGTTCCGCTCGCTCCCAATAGGGACATGTGTGGTGTTTCCTCGTTGCATGGGTGTCGTTGCTCCCACCGTGGGGTGGCCGATCGTCCCGCCGACCCGTGGCGGTGTCAACGACGCGGAAGGCCGGACGATGCGCAGATCGAGAAAATTAGCCTTGCGCCGCCGGTGGGCAATCATCGGGGAACAGGAGGCGCAGATGCTCTCAAATGCCGCACTCGAGATGATGAAGCACATCGCCAGTCTCTACCTCTCGAAGCATCACGCGAGTCACCGGGGGTGGTCGTTCGAGCGGCCCGCGCGCGACAGGGTCTTCCCGGAGTTGGCGCACGGGCACGGGCTCATCGTGCGCGCGGTGGGCGAGGGGCGCGTGGAGCGCTACCGGTTGACCGACTTCGGCTACCGCTGGGTCATGGCCTACCGGGACGTGGCCGTCGCGGACGCGGCCTACTAGCGCGGTTTTGCCCGCGGACTGAAGCTGCCGGCGATCGCCGCCGCGAGCTCGTCTATGTAGCGCGCGAACGGGAGCTTCATCGCGTCTCGGCGCCTTCCAGCTCACCGGCCATGGTGGCGTAGCCGATGGCGGCCAGGTGGAGGGCGACCGCGAGGGTGCGGGCCTCGAGGTGGCGCGGGAAGCGGGGGTCGGCGCGCAGCTTGGCTTCCAGGGCGGCGTACATCCGGGCGGTCGCGGGGTAGAGGCGGGCCGGCGCTCCGCCGGGCGCAGGGTCTCCTTGGCGCCAGGGACGACCTGCGCGCGCACGTAGATCAGGCGGAAGCGCTCGAGGTCGGCCAGGTGAAAGGCGAGGTTGCCGCGCAGGAAGCGTCGGACGGCGTCGGCGGCCGAGCGCGCGGGGGCGACGGCGGCGATCATCGCGTCTGCCTCCTCGACGACGCCGAGCAGGGCCAGCTCGACGAACAGGCGGTCCTTGGAAGGGAAGTGGTAGAGGACGGCCTGCTTCGTCAGCCCGAGGCGCCGGCGACGTGATCGAGCGTCAGATCCTGGCCGTGCTGCGCCAGCATGGCGCGGGTGGCGGCCACGATGCGGGTGCGGGTCTGGCGCCGCGGGCCACGCGGGCGTCGTGGATCGGCAGGCGGAGCTTCAGGCGGCTCTTCATGGTTGACTGCAATATTTACCTGAGGTAAGTAACTTACCGCAAGTAAGTTTGTTGCCGCACGACGGAGGACCCGATGCCCGAGACGATCGACCCCATCCGGATCTACTCGTTCCCGCCCGGCTACGGGTTGCCGACGACCGGCCCGCTCTCGCTGAAGCTGATGATGGCGCTGCGCATGGCCGGGATCCCCTACCAGCTTCAGCTCGGCGATCTGCAAGAAGAGCCCCAAGCGGAAGATCCCCTGGATCGAGGCGGGGACGACGGTCATGGGGGACAGCGCGCTGGTTCTGCGGTGGCTGGCGGAGACCCGCGACGTCGATCTCGAGCGCGGTCTGCCGCCGCTACGAGCGGGCGCAGGGGCTGGCGCTGCGCGTGCTGCTGGAGGAGCACTGGCACCAGGTGTTCGAGTACGAGCTGATCCTGCACGCCGACGGGCGCTGGCGCCCGGTTGGGCGCCGGCGATGCAGGAGCATTTCCGCGCGCACCTCTACGAGCGCGGGATGCTCCGCCACACGCCCGAGGAGATCACGGCGTTCGGCAAGCAGGATCTCGACGCCGTCGCCGCCTGGCTGGACGGTCGGAAGTGGGCGGTCGACGGATCGCCCGACGCTCACCGACTGCACGCTCTGGGGCCTGCTCGCGCCGGCGATCTTCGCGCCCTTCGAGACGCCCTGCATGTCGCACGCGCGCGCGCTGCCGCCGCTGGTGGCGTTCGTCGAGCGGGCGCGCGCGCGGTTCTTCCCGGAGATCGCCCCTCCGGCGGTCGTCGCGGCGCGCTGAGGCGCGGCTCGCGCCGTCAGTCGAGCGCGCCGGCGTCGGTCGGCCAGGCGACGTTGATGGTGCTCGGTCCGGGGAGATCGATCGGAACGTCGAGGCACTGCTGGGGGCCGGTCACGCTGCAGACGGTCCCCCCGGCGTCGGGCGTGTCGACGACGCCCGGCGTGACGCAGACGTGGGCCAGGTAGTGACCTGCGGGGACGAAGCGAGGCGCAAAGCAGGTGACGTTGCCGCCGCAGGTGGACGCCACGTAGTACGAGCCGTCCCAGAGCGCGTCCACCCCGGTCAAGCCGTGCCCGTTGCTCGGGTCGCCGAGGCACAGGCCCGTGCAGCCGCTCGACTGACACTGGGCGGAGCAGATGGGCGCGCACGCGGGAAAGGTTGATTCCAGGACGACCCCCGCGGCGGTGGTGAACGCGACGTGGCTCGGCCTTTCACAGCCGGGACCGTCGCAGAACTGCGAGGCGGGCAGGCTCACGTGGATCCTGACCTCCCCCGGCGAGACGCCCGCGCCGCCGGTTCCGGTGTCCGGGTTCGCGCCGCCAGATAGGGACAGGGACGCGGACGAACAGGCGACTGGCGAGAGCGCCAACAAAGCCAACACCCCGAGCTTCAAGACCTCACCCCGCAATCCATTGTAACCGACGCCTCCGGGAGCGCGATGGGGATATGATGATCTGGCGGGAGGTTCCCGATGACAGCTTGCCCTCGCTCTCGGTATCGCCTGCTGGCCGGGTTCACTCTCCTGGTTGCCGCCTGCCAGGGGAAGGCCGGGAGCAGCGGCGATGGCGGTGAGTCGACCGGCGGCCAGGGCGGGAGCGGCCAGAGCGCTGGCGCGTCGGGCACCGGTGGCACGACGGGCAGCGGCGGCGCGACCGGCAGCGGCGGCGCGACCGGCAGCGGTGGCACGACGACCGGCAGCGGTGGCACGACCGGCAGCGGCGGCGCGATCGCCAGCGGCGGCGCGACCGGCAAGGGCGGCTCCGGGGGGACGACGTCCAGCGGTG
Source organism: uncultured Pseudomonadota bacterium (assembly GCA_963725905.1). Taxonomy (GTDB): domain Bacteria; phylum Myxococcota_A; class Polyangia; order Fen-1088; family Fen-1088; genus JADGRB01. The sequence continues at coordinate 863,707 of CAVSAG010000002.1, forward strand.
GCACGACCGGCAGCGGCGGCGCGACGTCCAGCGGTGGCACGACCGGCAGCAGCGGCGCGGCCGGGAATGGTGCGCGAGGCGGCTCGGGCGGGACGGGATCGGGCGGCACCGGCGCCGCCGGGACTTCAGGCGCCGGCGGGACGTCGGGGGCCGCGGGTGGCAACGGTTCCTGCATCGGCTCGGCGATGCTGAACAAGCTCGGCAAGAACCGACTGCTCGTGGGGGTCTCGACCTCGGACGTGGCAGCGGCCATGGCGCCGTTCGACATCCGGTACCTCTACATCTCGGGCGGCCTGTTCGATTCGGCGACGCCCTGCACGGCGTGCGGCAGCGCCTGCGTCGCCGCCGGGAACGCCTGCACCAGCGGCTGCGCCTGGTGGGGCTGCTACAACACGCCGCCCGGGATGTACGCGACGTACTTCATGCAGGCGGCCGCCAAGAATTCACAGGTGCCGATGTTCACGTATTACGAGCTCCTGCAGACGGCGAAGAACACCTTCTCCGGTTTCAGCGAGGGCTCGGCCGAGGCGACGCAGGCGGCGACCAGCACCGCGCTCATGACCCGCTACTACGCCGACTGGCGCTTCCTGCTGCAGGCGATCGGGCAAAACAAGGCGCTCTTGCACATCGAGCCCGACTTCTGGGGCTACGCGCGGCAGGCAGGGGCGGCGACGGCGGCGGCCGCGGTGCAGAGCGCGAACGCGACCGACTGCGGCTCGCTCCCCAACACGATCGGCGGGATGGGGCAGTGCCTCATCTCGATGGTGCGCAAGTACGCGCCGAACGCGCTGGTCGGCCTGTCGGCGTCGGCGTGGAACGTCGCCGGTAACACGAACACAAAGACCGACGTCACCACCGACGCCAAGGCGCTGGCGACCTTCCTCGCCGCCTGCGGGCAGTCGAGCGCCGACTTCATCGTGGTCGAGACGAGCGACAGAGACGCCGGCTACTACCAGACGGTGCAGAGCCAGAACAACTGGTGGGACGCGACCGACGCCAAGCTACCCGACTACGCGCAGGATCTGACCTGGGTGAAGGCGCTCACCGAGGCGCTGGGGACGCCGGCGCTCTACTGGCAGACGCCGCTCGGCAACGCCAGCCAGAACAACACGGCCGACCACTACCAGGACAACCGCGTCGACTACTTCTTCGGCGGCAGCGCCGCCGGCGTCGGCAGCACGGCGCCGATCACGGTCCCGGCGCACTGGAGCGCGCTCGCCTCCGCGCACGTCGTCGGCGTCGCGTTCGGCGCGGGCGAGGGGACGCAGACCACGCCCGAGACGGACGGCGGCTACCTCATCTCGAAGACCAAGAGCTACGTCTCGGGCGGCGGTCAGGCGCTCTGCCCGTGAACGCCGCCGGGTTAAATCTGCGACTGAATGTTATTAAAAGTGTTCTTGACCTTGCCGCCGAGGACGGTAACCACCACCAGGATCAAACACAGATCGCTGCCAGGATGAGGCCGTACTCGACCGCCGTAGCGCCCTGTTCGTCGTGGAGTAAGCGGATCAGGTCGGACATCGGCTTCCTTCCTGCGCGGTGTGGCGCCAGGCCTACACATCAGAGTACCGAATGGCCCAGCGCGTTTTCCAGTTCGATGTGTCCGCGGTCCCAAAGCCCCGACGCATTCCGGTCGGCGGCCCCTCCCGCGGGCTGAGGCCGACGGCGCGTGTCACGGCCTTGACGCGGGCGGCTCCGGCTGGGGCGCCCGCGGACCGAGCGTTCCGCCGAGGCTGAAGTCCCGCGCCAGGACCATCTCGGGCGAGATCCTGGCGAACATCTGCATCAGCGCGGGGATGATGGCGGTCCACCCCGTCTGGTGACTGGCGCCGAGGCCGGCGCCGTTGTCGCCGTGGAAGTACTCGTAGAAGAGCAGGTGGTCGCGGAAGCGGGGATCGTCGACGAACTTCTTGCTGCCGCCGTACACCGGGCGGCGGCCACTGGCGTCGAGCAGGAAGATGCTGCCGAGCCGATTGGAGAGCTCCTGCGCGACCTGATAGAGGTTCATGTACTGGCCCGAGCCGGTCGGACACTCCACGCGGAAGTCGTCGCCGTGGTAGCTGTACATCTGGATCAACGAACGCACGATGAGCGCGTTGATCGGCGCCCAGATCGGCCCACGCCAGTTCGAGTTGCCGCCGAACATGCCGGTGTCCGACTCCGCGGGGAGGTAGCCGACCCGGTACTCCTGGCTGCCCGCGCGGAAGACGTAAGGATTGTCGAGGTGGTAGCGCGACAGCGAGCGGATCCCGTGGTCGCCGAAAAATTCGTTGGGATCGAGCATGCGCGCCAGCACCCGGCGCAGCTTGTCGTCGTTCAGCATCGACAGCATGAAGCGCCCGCCCGCGCCCGCGCGTCGCGGCTGGTGCAGGTTGGTGAACAGCTCGCCTCGGTTCTGGTTGAACCACTTGACCGCCTCGACGAACTTGGGGAGGCGGACCAGGACCTCGGGGTCGAACACCGTGACCGCGCAGAGCGGCAGCAGGCCGACGATGGAGCGGACCTTGAGCCGCGTCGACCACTGCCCGGGGACCCGCAGCACGTCGTAGAAGAATCCATCCTCGTCGTCCCAGAGTGCGTCGCGGTCGCCGACACGGTTGGTGGCGGCCGCGATCCGGATGACCTGCTGGTAGAACTTGATCGCCACCCCTTCGTAGGTCGGGTCGTGCAGCGCGAGCTCGAGCGACATCTCCAGCATGCACTGCGCGAAGAAGGCCATCCAGGCGGTGCCGTCGGCCTGTTCCAGGTAACCGCCGGTCGGCAGCGGCGCGCTGCGGTCGAACACACCGATGTTGTCCAGCCCCAGGAATCCCCCCTCGAACAGGTTGTGCCCGTCGCGATCCTTGCGGTTCATCCACCAGGTGAAGTTGGCCATCAGGGTGTTGAAGGTCCGCTTGAGGAACGGAATCGCGTCGTCGCCCAGCGCGACGCGCTGGAACCGGTAGATGAACATGGCCGCCCAGGCGTGCACCGGCGGGTTGACGTCGTCGAAGTTCCACTCGTAGGCGGGGAGCTGCCCGTTCGGGTGCTGGTAGCGGTCGAGCGTCATCAGATCCAGCTGGTCGCGCGCGAAGTCGGGATCGATGTTGGAGAGCGCGATGGTGTGGAACGCCAGATCCCAGGTGGCGAACCAGGGGTACTCCCACTTGTCCGGCATGGAAATGACGTCGGCGCTGTACATGTGGAACCAGTGCTGGTTGCGGATCTGGTCGGGCGCGCCCCGCGCCACCCCGTGCTGGGTGAGCCAGGAGTCGACGTCGTAGACGTAGGCCTGCTTGGTCCAGAGCAGGCCCGCGTAGCCCTGGCGGACGACGTTCTTTGCGTCGGCGGAGAGCGACGGCGCGATCAGCTCGCCATAGAACTCGTCGGTCTCGCGGATGCGATCGGCGAAGGTCCGGTCGAACCCGGCGAAGGGATCGGGAAGCTCGGTCGGTGGATGCGGCGTGAGACGCAGCCGGATCGACCAGCTCTCGCGCGGGCCGACCGTCCGCAGATAGTGGGCCGCCGATTTGGTGCCGTGCTGGTTGGGGTTCACCGCGTCGTGGCGGCCGTTGACCACGTAGTCGTTGATGCCGTCCTTCTGGAACGGCGTCGGGTTGGGCTGCCCCCAGAGGCGGAAGTGGTTGGTCTCGTTTTCGGTGAAGAGCAGCTCACCGGCGCCGTCGCAGTAGAGAAAGTAAGCCCCCAGCGCGTCGTGGCGCGCGCAGACCGTCGGGCAGCGCGGGTGCGGGCGCGCCTCCAGGAGCGGGCGCCCCTCGGTCACCGGGCGGGTCGCCCAGGTGTTGCGGAACCAGAGGTGCGGCAGAAGGTGCAGCGTCGCCGGCTCCGGGCCGTTGTTGACGGCCGTGATGCGGAAGGCGAGGTCCTCCGGCTCGGCCTTGGCGAGCTCGACGAAGACATCCCAGTAGTGGTCGTTGTCGAACACGCCCGTGTCGATGAGCTCGTACTCGAAGTCAGTGCGCGAGCGGCGCCGGTTCTCGCTCACCAGGCCCTCGTAGGGGAACGGCGCCTGCGGATACTTGTAGAGCATCTTGGCGTAGGCGTGGCTGGGCGCGCTGTCGAGGTAGAAGTAGCACTCCTTGACGTCCTCGCCGTGGTTCCCCTCGCTGTTGGTGAGCCCGAAGAGGCGCTCCTTGAGGATCGGATCGCGTCCGTTCCAGAGCGCGAGCGAGAAGCAGAGCAGCATCTGGTCGTCGCAGAAGCCGCAGAGCCCGTCCTCCCCGCTGAGGTAGGCGCGCGAGCGCGACTGGTCGTGGGTCACCTCGTTCCAGGCCTCGATCCCCCGGGTGGGGTTCTCGCGAACCGTTCCCCATTGCCGTTCGGAGAGATAGGGCCCCCACTTCTTCCACGGGCGCTCTTTGCGGCCCGCCTCGGCCAGTCGTTCCCGCTCCGCGCTTCGTCGTTTGTCGCCCATCGATCCGAATATGAGATGTGGGTCCCCGCGTCGGACGTAAGTCCGTTCCTCAATCGGCTGGCGCGGGCCACCGCGGCCGGCGGCAGGGTTACGATGGTCCTGGGGGAGGCGCGGCCGGGTTGTTTCTCGAGGTCACTTTCTTCGCGATACTGGCGGCGCTCTTCGCCGGCATGGTCGGGATGCAGATCGCCGGCCATCACTACGGCCTCCGGCGGGAGCGCAGCGATCCGGTGGCCGGCTCCCAGGGGACGGCCGCGGTCGAGGCGGCGCTCTACGCGCTGCTCGGCCTCCTGGTCGGGTTCACCTTCGCGGGGGCGCAGGACCGGTTGAGCACCCGGCGCGTCCTCATCGTCGAGGAGGCCAACGCGGTCGGGACCGCCTACCTGCGCCTCGATCTGCTGCCGCCCGAGGACCAGCCGCCGCTACGCGACGACATGCGGCGCTACGTCGATTGCCGGCTGACGTTCTACGAAAGGCTGCTGAACCTCAGCTCCGCGAAGATCGAGAAGCAGCGTTGCGACGATCTCCAGAAGGTGATCTGGCGCCAGGCGGTATCGGCCAGTGGGAAGATGGGCGATTCGCGCGCCGCGCTGCTCGTGCTCCAGAGCCTCAACCAGATGTTCGACGTGGCGAGCGCGCGCTACGCGGCGTTGCGGAACCACCTGCCGATCGCCATCTTCGTCCAGCTGGTCGTCATCGCGCTCACCTGCGCGTTCTTCGCCGGAATCGGGATGGCCAGGCGCCGCCGCCCGAGCTTTCTGCACATGGTGATGTTCGCCGGGGTCATCGCGATCACCGCCTACGTCATCCTGAACCTCGAGTTCCCGCGGGTGGGTTTCGTGCAGATGCGTTCTTTCGACGCGCTCCTGCGCGAGCAGCGGGCCGCCATGAAATAGCGCCAGTGATGGCAGTGACGCCCGCCGGCCCACGCCGTGCCGGCGCCGGATGTTAAGCTGCCCGCGTGCGGACCGTGATGGTGGCAGCCTGCCTGCTGGCGCTCTGCGCGCGCGCGGAGGCGCAGACGGCGCCCGGCGCGGCGGAAGCGCACTACGAGGCGCAGAAGAAGAGCCCGGCGCTGGCCGTGACGCTGGAAGCCCTGTCGCCGATCGCCGGCATGGGCGCGTTCTACGCGCACGACACCGACCAGGGATGGCTGCTGGCGATCGTCAGCACCGTGGCGGCGGGGGCGGGGACGGGCGCGGTGTTCTGGCTGGTGTACCTGGGGAACAACCCGGCGCCCGGCGGCGCGTACAGCTCCGGGCGCTTCTTCCACAACGTGGAGCAGGGCGGGGCGATCGCGCTGCTCACGACGGCCGCTCTGGTCTACGTCGTCGCGCGCGTCGCCGGCCTGGCGCTGGCGTCCGAGGCGACCGAGGCGTTCAACGAGAAGCTGCGGCAGGACGTCGGCGTCCCGCCCGAGCCGGTGGTGCCCTTCCGTGCGCTGGCGCCCGGGCCGATGCTGAGCCTGCGGTTCTGAGCTACGCCGGCCCGGTCACCAGGCCGATGATGCGGCCCGCTTTGTAGATGAGCTTCTTGAGGGCGCGCCCCTCGAGGTGCTTGGCGACGTTGGGGAGGGCGAGGGCGGCGGCGCGGGCTTCGTCCTCGCTGGCGTCGCGGGCGAGCTCGACGCTGCCGCGCAGCTTGCCGTCGACCTGGACGCCGACGGTGACGCGCTCATCGATGGTCAGCGCATCGTCGTAGGTCGGCCAGGCGGCCTCCAGCAGGAAGCCCTTGCCACCGCCCAGGCGCTCCCAGCACTCGTCGCCGAGGTGCGGGGCGAACGGGCCGACCAGCTTGACCAGCGTCAGGAGATCTTCGCGCGTGGCGCCGCCGCCGAGCGCGTTGACGAACTCCATCATCCCCGAGATGGCGGTGTTGAACTGCATCCGCTCGAGGTCGGCGGTGACGCGCTTGATGGTCTTGTGGCGCAGACGCAGGTTGGGGTCGTCGGCGGGTGCGCGCGCCGGGTCGAACTCCTCGCACAGGCGCCAGACGCGTTTCAGAAAGCGGTTCACCCCCTCGATGGCGCGCGGATCCCACGGTTTGGGGAGCTCGAACTCGCCCATGAACATCTCGTAGAGGCGCATCACGTCGGCGCCGTAGTCGCGGATGACGTCGTCCGGATTGACGCCGTTCAGCTTCGACTTGGCCATCTTCTCGACCGCCATGGTCAGCGCCTCGCCGGTCGCCTTGAGAAACGGCTTGTCGTTCTTGATCTCGACCTCGGACGCCTCGTGGTAGCGGCCCATGCCATCCTGGTACGAGTAGGAGAGAACCGTCCCCTGGTGGCGCAGCTTCTGGAACGGCTCCTTGGTGTGCACGAGACCCATGTCGAAGAGCACCTTGTGCCAGAAGCGCGCGTAGAGCAGGTGCAGCACGCTGTGCTCGGCGCCGCCGACGTAGAGATCGACCGACATCCATTCCTTCTCGGACTTCGGATCGAACGCGTGCGCGGCGTTCTTGGGGTCGAGGTAACGCAGGTAGTACCAGCACGAGCCCGCCCACTGCGGCATCGTGTTCGTTTCGCGCTTGGCCGGCCCGCCACACTTCGGGCAGCTGGTGTTGACGAAGCTGTCGATGCCGGCGAGCGGCGACTCGCCGGTCCCCGTCGGGGCGTAGCGCTCGACGTCGGGCAGCGTCACCGGCAGCTCGGCCTCCGGCACCGGGACGACGCCGTCCTTCGGGCAGTGGACGAGCGGGATCGGCTCGCCCCAGTAGCGCTGGCGCGAGAAGACCCAGTCGCGCAGCCGGTAGCTGACGGCCCCCTTGCCGACGCCGCGCGCCTCGAGATCGCGCGTGATGGTCCGCTTCGCTTCGGGCGTCGGCAGCCCGTCGAGCGGGCCCGAGTTGACGTTGACCCCCTCGTCGGTGAAGGCGGCGTTCGGATCGGGCGTGCTGCCGTCCTTGGGCTTGATCACCTGGACGATCGGCAGCTCGAACTTCTTCGCGAACGCGAAGTCGCGCTCGTCGTGCGCGGGGACGGCCATGATGGCGCCGGTGCCGTAGCTCGCCAGCACGTAGTCGGCGATCCAGATCGGGATCGGCTTGCCGGTGACCGGGTTCGTCGCCGTGGCGCCCGTGAAGACGCCCGTTTTGTCCTTGGCCAGGTCGGTCCGCTCGAGATCGCTCTTGCGCCGCGCCTCGTCCTGGTACGCGGTGACCGCCGCGCGCTGCGCGGGCGTGGTCAGCACGTCGACCAGCGCGTGCTCGGGCGAGAGCACCATGTACGTCGCGCCGTAGAGCGTGTCGGGCCGGGTGGTGAAGACGCGGATCTCCTTGCCTGATGCTACCTGCGGCGCGGCGCTGGCGAAGACGACCTCGGCCCCCTCGCTGCGCCCGATCCAGTTGCGCTGCATCGCCACCGTCGACGCCGGCCAGTCGAGCGTGTCGAGATCGGTCAGCAGCCGATCGGCGTAGCGGGTGATGCGCAGAATCCACTGACGCATGTCCTTGCGGACCACCGGCGTCCCGCAGCGCTCGCAGCGCCCCTGGCTGACCTCCTCGTTGGCGAGGCCCGGTCTTGTCGTTGGGGCACCAGTTGATCGGGATGACCGCCTCTTCGGCCAGCCCCCGCTCGTAGAGCTTGAGGAAGATCCACTGCGTCCACTTCATGTACGCGGGATCGGTGGTGTCGATCTCCCGGTCCCAGTCGTAGGCGAACCCGACCGCGTCGATCTGCCGCTTGAAGTTGGCGATCGCCGCCGACGTCGTGATGCGCGGGTGGACGCCGTGCTTGATGGCGTAGTTCTCGGCCGGCAGCCCGAACGCGTCCCAGCCCATCGGGTGCAAGACGCGAAACCCCGTCATCCGCTTCCAGCGGGTGATGACGTCGGTGGCGGTGTAGCCCTCGCAGTGACCGACGTGTAGCCCGGCGCCCGAAGGGTAGGGGAACATGTCGAGGGCGTAGAACTTCGGCTTGCCCGGATCGGTCGGGGTCTTGTGCAGGCCGGCGTCGCGCCAGCGGGCCTGCCACCTGGGCTCGACAGAGCTGTGATCGTAAGGCATGACGGTCGAATATATACTGCCGGCCATGAAGATCCTGTTCATCGGCGGTTCCGGGAACATCAGCTCGACGCTCAGCAAGCTGGTCGTCGAGCGCGGGCACGAGCTGCACCTTCTGAACCGCGGCAAGAGCCGCAAGCACCCGCTCCCCGCCGGCGTCCGCGTCATCGAGCACGACATCCACTCGGGCGCGCCGCCGGCCGAGCTGCGCGGCGCCCGGTACGACGTGGTCGTCGACTGGATCGCCTTCCTGCCGTCGGACATCGAGCGCGATCTCGCCTGGTTCGCGGGCGGACCCGAGAGCGCGACCGCCGGCCAGTACATCTTCATCAGCTCGGCCTCGGCCTACCAGAAGCCGCCCACGCACCCGATGATCACGGAATCGACGCCGCTGGCGAATCCCTACTGGGAGTACTCGCGCAACAAGATCGCCTGCGAGGAGACGCTGATGCGCGCCCACCGCGCGACCGGCTTCCCCTTCACCGTGGTTCGCCCCTCGCACACCTACGACACCATCGTGCCGGTGGCGGTCAGCAAGTCGGACTACACCATCATCGATCGGATCCGTCGCGGCCTGCCGATCATCATCCACGGCGAGGGGACGTCGCTCTGGACGCTGACCCACGCCGACGACTTCGCGCGCGCGTTCCTGGGCCTCTGCGGCAACCCGCGCGCCATCGGCCACGCCTTCCACATCACCTCGGACGAGTGGCTGACCTGGGACCAGATCCTGCGCCTGGTTGGCCGCGCCGCCGGCGCCGAGCCGAACCTGGTCCATGTTCCCAGCGAGTTCATCGCCAAGCTCGACCCCGACACGGGCGCTGGCCTCTTGGGCGACAAGAGCTGGTGCGCCCTGTTCGACAACAGCAAGGTGAAGTCGTTCGTCCCGGGCTGGGAGGCGCAGATCCCCTTCGCCGAAGGGATCAAACGGACGGTCGCCTGGTTCGACGCCGACAAGTCGCGCCAGGCCATCGACGCCGGCGCGAACAAGCGCGTCGACGAGATCCTGGCCGCCTGGAAGCGATAGTCGTGTCCGCGAGCGAGGCTAGGGCGTGGGCAGCGCGCCGGCATCGCAGCAACTCGCCGGTAGGCGAAGCAGCGTCGTCGGTTCGTTGAAGTAGATGCGGCCGCCGGTGCAGTTGTCGTAGACGCGGTTCAGCGAGAGCTGGTTGCAGCTTGGGTCGAAGGCCGCCTGAAAGCCGCCCGTGAACCACCATTGGCAACCCCCCAGCCCGATGTTGGTGGTCAGCTGAAACATTCCAGGCGAGAGCGCGTAAGTCCCGTACCCTCCATGCGCGTCGCAGATGTTGGTTCCCGTCGAGCCCACCACGAAGTTGCCGGCCGCGTCGAAGGAAAACACCGTGGCCTGGGCGCCGATCGGCCCGCTCGCCGCGATTTCCCAGTCGCCGACGATCGAACAGGGACCAGCTGACGACGGCGGCGGATTGTCGGCGCCGTTCAACGGTGAGGGCGCCGTGCGGGCGTAGACCTCAGCCGGGCCTGAGGGAGCGTTGAAGTTCATGGCGTCCATCCCCGCCGCGAACGTGACGTGGTAAGGGCGCATGCCGCCGCCGGGAAGCTCGGAATCCAGATCGAGCTGGCCGTTCCCGAGCATGTAGTAATAGCCGGAAGTCGTCTCCGACCGAGCCATCGCGACGAGGTTGCCGGTCGTCGCGTCGAGCGCCAGCATTCGCCAGCGCCCATTGGCCCCGAACTCGATCCCCGCATGCGCGGGCAGGCCGGAGATGCTCTGGTCGCAGACCTGCCAGCGCCCGACGATGTAGCGGCGATCGTCGCCGTTCGTTCCGGACGGGTTCTGCGGGTAAGTCCAGTCCGTGCTCGCGTCGGGCGCCGCGGCCGCGCAGCTGGCCATCACCGTCGACGTTGGGATGGTCGGCTGCACCTGCGCCGGAAGCGAAGACGCCCAGCAGGCGGCGCTGTAGACCGGACCCGTCGACGCGTCGGGCGGAAAGATCGACCCCGCCGAGGCGTCGGGGAAGACGACCGTCGTCGCGGCGTCGATCGGCGGTGACCCACCCGCGTCGCGCCGCTCGCCCCCCAACTGCGCGCTGTTGCAGGCCCCCAGCGCGCCGAAGACCAAAGCCAGTCCCAATCCGACTACTCGCATCCCAGACCTCCCATTAAGCAATGCACCAACTATAACCCCGACGCCGATCCAGCTCGAGCCGGCCGGCGCGGCACACGGCTCGCATCGACATTCATGCGCCCCCGTCGCCCGCGGGCGCGACGATAATCGGCGTCGATGAGATCGACCGCGCCTGGGTCGGGAGGCCGCGTGATTCCCTTTCCCCGGGCCCAAGACGGCCCCGGGACGCCGCTCCCGACGGACACTCGCCTGCTCGAACGCGTTCGGGTGGCGCTGCGGACGCTCCACTACAGCGCCCGCACCGAGAAAGCCTATCTCGGCTGGATTCGGCGATTCATCGTCTTCCACGGCAAGCGGCATCCCGAGACCATGGGCGAGCTCGAAATTGGGGCCTTTCTTTCGTCGCTCGCCACCGAGGCCAAGGTCGCGGCCTCGACACAAAACCAGGCCCTGGCGGCCTTGCTGTTCCTGTACCAGGAGGTGCTCGGGCGCGAGCTTCGGTGGATGGGCGATCTCGTTCACGCCAAGCGTCCGGTGCACGTGCCGGTGGTCCTGACGCCCGCGGAGGCCGTCACCCTCCTGGCGGGCTTGACGGGTCCCACCGCGCTCGTGGGCTCCTTGCTCTACGGGGCCGGCCTGCGCCTGCTGGAGGCGCTTCGGTTGCGCGCCAAGGACGTCGACTTCGGGCGGCGCGAGATCATCGTTCGGCGCGGAAAAGGCCAGAAGGACCGGCACACCGTGCTGCCGGCAAAGCTGGTCGACCCCTTACGCGAGCATCTAGAGGTCGTGCGCGCGCAGCAGACGTCGGACGTCGAGGACGGCCGCGGCTTCGTGGAACTGCCCGAGGCGCTGCGTCGCAAATACCCCTCGGCGCCCAGGGAGTGGCCCTGGCAGTGGGTATTCCCCGCGACCCGAACCTACGTCGACGTCACTACCGGTGAGACCCGTCGCCACCACCTTCACGAGACCGTGGTTCAAAAAGAGATCCGGCGCGCCGCCGTCGCCGCTCGAATTCCCAAACCTGTCACGCCCCATACCCTCCGCCACTCCTTCGCAACCCACCTGCTGGAATCCGGCTACGACATCCGCACGATCCAGGAGCTCCTGGGTCACAAAGACGTCAGCACCACGATGATCTACACCCACGTCCTGAATCGAGGCGCCGGTGGCGTTCGCAGCCCTCTCGATCGCTGACCCCGGACGCGGGTCCCGTGGCCAACTCTCGCGGCCCTTGCCGCGGCCCTTATCGGATTATCCAGCGAGGCCCCGCGTGCCAAGTTCGTGAAATCGCGACGGAGTTGTCCTTCAAGGCCGCCGCGAGATTGCGGTGGCCAGGATTATCCAACTGTGGAGAATAGGAGTTCGGCAGACAGGGTGATCATGCGCTGGATGGTGATAGCGGCGGTACTGACAGTGAGCCTAGGCGCTCTCTTCCACGCTGGTGAGGCGACAGCCACGGCCGCACCCACGAAGAAGGACCTGGTGCTGATCGGAACCGATCTTTTCGATCGCCCAGGGCGGAGATGAACTCCGACCGTGGATTGTCACTGTGGATGTCCAAAAGATTGTCTCGGGCGAGCTGTCGAGTGGATGGTTTAGCTTTCCCATTCACAGCCCGGCGCGGTCCGGGCTGGAAGAGGGCAAGTCCTACACGATACGGGCCGTGTGGAAGGGGGACGGTTACGCGGTTGACGAGTTGCAGTGGAGAAGGCCGGCAAGGGTCGGCCGAATGTGGCGAGGCGCTGCCGAACCGCGCGTTGCAGCGGACCGGGCTGCGCCCGGCCGCTGAACGCGATAACGTTCGACAGACCAGGCGTCACACGAGTGTCGGAGGATCACGGCTTGCCCGACTCGCCGCTCATACGGATCGTCACGACGCTGTTCGTTTGGGCGGCATCCGCGCTCGGTTGTTCTCGGGGCGACGCGGGGAGCGGGCCGCTCCCGGCCAGGTATCCCGTCGAGCAACGGAAGGTCGCCGATGCCGGCCGCCCGGTGGACGCCCGTTGGCCTCGGGACCTAATTTCTGGCGGCGCCCCTTCAAGTCGGGATCCGACCAACGACTTGGTTCGTCGGATCATCCGACGATGCTCGCCCCAAGTCCGAGCATGCTACGAGGCGGAGTCGGCCAACCATCCTGGCCTCGAGGGACGTATCAATGTGCGCTTCACCGTCGGAGGCGCGGGGCAGGTCGTGAGCTCCGCACTCGGGGCTTCCACGATGGGCAATGCGGCGCTGGAAACGTGTCTCGTCGACACGGTCAAGAAGTGTCCCTTCCCAAAGCCCCTCGGAGGTGGCCCGGTCAACCTGTCGTACACGTTCGACTTCGGACCGTCTCCAAAGGACGTCCGAGCTTCAGCCCTATCATCGGAAGAGTTGAGTGCCCTTATATGTGCGATGCAGATAGGTGGCGAGCACAACCTCGTGAGCCGCGCGATCCCCGTGTCCGTTTCGAAGGGGCCGCGCTTTCCGGGCGAGCCGCCTGATTGGCGATCTGGAGGAGAATGGACCGTCCGCTTCGTAGAAAAGGACTTGGCTTTCGACAGCCGCGACGGGAGTTTCAGGATCGTCATCAGGACACCACCTTGCCGGGCACTCCAGATTCTGGTTCCTGGCTAACGGCGCGGGTGCTGTCGAACCGCGCGTTGCAGCGGACCGGGCTGCGCCCGGCCGCTGAACGCGTGATCGTTGGACAGACAAGCGTCCCCGACCTGGAACCTGACCGGCTAGCGGGTGTCTAGTTAGAGTGACGAATTGGCGCCGGTTGGGTGCGTCGTGCGTGGTGCTGGCGATGTCATGTTCCGGCCCCAGACGAGCCACGACGCGCGACGTCCCGGATGCATCAACTCCGTCTCGGGAGTCCACCGCTACCGTACCGGCCGGAGACGCGGCTGTGGCCGAGTGGCGACAGTTCCAAACGCACCGATTCGATTGCCCGATCCACCACACTCGACTCCGGGAAGGCGCGGTACCGATCCGATACGGGAAGGGCGAAGAGGACGAACAGATTCAGGACGAGCGGGATGGCGTGCCATACGCGATGACTTATGTGGCCGGCGGCTGCGTAGTGGGCGACAGCGACCCGCGGTGGGCCCGCGTCTTCTTCTGCGAGCGCTGTCGCGCCGAGAAGGCACGTCGGGCTGTCCAACAAGGCGTTGAACCCGACGGGCGCTTGCGCGCCCGCGGGTTAACGCCAAAACGTTGGACAGAGGACGGCTTGGTCGAAGGGTTTCGACGACGGCCGATCTGGGGCGCTGGGGTTGGTGAATCGGCGGGGGACCGGGTGATCGCCACGGGTAGATCGATTGCGGCGTGTAGGTCACAACGTCGGCACCCGTTCGATGGCTCCGGTGGTGCGGGCTCATCGAACGGTGGGGCGATCGACGGGACCTCGAACACCGCTTCGTCGGCCCGGAAAAGGAAGCGGACCCGGGGCACGCGTGATGGGATCTTGAAAGTGAACGTGGAAGAGAGCGTCGCCCTGTCCAACAAGCCGTTGCAGCGGCTGAACGCCTGCGCGGCTCGCTCGATCGTGGGCCGTGCCGCGACGCCGCGGGCTGGCGCCCGCGGCTCCTCGCGGCCGTGGTACGATCGCGCGTCCGTTCGGCGTTCACCGCTGAACGGCAAAACGTTCGGCGGACAGGGCGATCAGGCGCGGAAGGTGACAGTGGCGGAATGACAGTGAGCCCAGGCGGTCGCGTCCGGGATCGTGCGCGCAGCGTCTGTGAGTCACGTGCCGCGGTCCTAGCCGAAGGACCTGCGTGCTGATCGGAACCATCTTTTGATTGCCCAGGGCCGAGATCGGGCCAAGTCCGACGGCCGACGGCAGCCCGTGGATCGTCCCAAAGATCGCTCGGACCTGGGAGCTGTCGAGTGGACGGTTTGGCTTTCCCATGCATCGCCCGCGCGCACGTCCGGTCCGCAGGACGGAAGTCCGAACGACAGGTGGCCGTGTGGAAGGGGCGACCCTCCGGTTACGCGGCTGACCAGTTCCAGGGAGCAGGCCGTGGAGACGAACTGACGGGTCGGCCGAATGCGGCTATGGCTGCCTGCACCGCCCCTCGCCATCGGACCGGGCTGACGCCCGGGGGCCGGCAGAACGCGATCTTCGTTGGGCACCTGGGAAGGGCGCACCATGGCGCGGGTACAGCAGTCTCGACACCTGCCCACGTAGGGTCGCGCGGAGCGTCGGCTGCGACGGTCCGGAAACAGCTTCCCCGCGCGTATCCGCTGCAGGCGAAGGGTATCGGAGTGATCTTCTTTGAACACTACAGACTCTTAGAGTGGTCGGACTTCGCGACTACGCTCGAGGGTAGCGAGCAGGCGCGTCGGTCCCGGACCGTTGCGGCGATTCGTTGATTGAGACGTCCAAGAAAGGACTAAAGCTCGGTCCTCGTTGGAACTTCGCCTGGTTCCATCCTAGAGGCGACGACATGCCGGACGCATCACGGGGTCGGAGCTCGAACGGTCGGTTCATCATCCATGGCCTTCGGACAACAACCGGCGAGCGGAATGGGGGCCGGAGATCAGGATTGAACATCGATAGCTGGAGGCTCACCTTCACCGCACGTAGCGTTCGGCGACTCACTGACCCCTCATGTATTCGTGGAGACGCGTAACCCTGCAGTCCTCGACATGCGAGCAGACCTGTTTTGATGCGAGGCTGTGCGCTGCCCAACCGCGCGTTGCAGCGGACGGCGCTTGCGCGCCGCCGCTGAACGCGGATCGTTAGGCAGACGGACAACCGGGCCCATGAGAGTCGCAGCCATGTTCGGTGCCGTTGCGTTGGCGTTGATATCCGCCGAGGTATGGGCTGGAGCTGATCGACCCAATAGCTCGACGTGCGATGCGCAGCGCGATGCGGTCGCAGCAGCTGTGACCTTTGTGGGTCGCCATTCGAGAGCGGGTGAGTACGACCTGAAGCGGCCCAGCGCGGAGAACTGGGGGGACATATGGTCGGTATCGTTCGCGAGACTCGATCATGTCGTGCCGTCACTCGGGCTGGTAGATGTTCGGAAAGCAGACTGCTCTGCTGTCTGGGTGCCAATGAAATAGAAACGCCGTCTAACAAGCCGTTGCAGCGGCTGAACGCCTGCGCGGCTCGCTCGATCGTGAGCTGTGCCGCGACGCCGCGGGCTGACGCCCGCGGCTCCTCGCGGCCGTGGTACGATCGCGCGTCCGTTCGGCGTTCACCGCTGAACGGCAAAACGTTAGCCAGAACGAGGTGGATGTGGGTATTCGAAGGCGATTGACGATGGCGCTCGGCGTGCTCTGCGCAGCGGCCGCATGTCGCACGGGAGGTATGCAGGCTGCCGCAGGTGCGGCGACAGCAACGCCAACCCAGGAACTCCATGCGCCAGCAACAGGGACGCCCCGTGAAGCGAGTCCATCCGACGGTCCTGCTAGCTGCGGTCCGCGCGGCACGCCCCTGCTTGCTGGAGAGATCCCCCGGGTGGACCATGTCGCAGCAGAGGACGTTCCGAAGATAATCGCGCTAATACGACAACGGACGCGCATGCCGGTCTCCACGGTCAGCAGGGACAATGTGAAGGGCAACACGATCGTCGATGCGACGGTGGGCTGTTGCTTCTCCACCATGCCTGACGGCTGCACGATGTTCCACGCTCGCCTCGACCAGAAGGAGGGGCAGTGGACCATTGTCACCTTTTCGCAAGTTGTCGAGTAGGTCTGGCTAAACTAACATGGCGTTGCAGCGGACGATCGCCCTTCCTCGCTGCGCTCGGGCGGGCGCTCGCCGCTGAACGCCAGGTCGTTGGGCGGACAAGGCGTGCGGTGCCTGATGGAGAACAGATTCTTATGAAGAAGCCCCCGGTCTACCGAGCTGTGATCGACGCGATGGTGCGTGCGTTGCGAGAAGGACAGGGACAGATCGGTGCCGAAAGGGCCCGCGCAGGCGTCTGGCATCGGAGCGCAACGCCAAAGTTCATTCCCGAACAACACGCGATCAACGTCCTTCTCGAGCGCCTCGATTCTGCGGAGCGAGAGGTCCTCGCTGGCATGTTGGTTCACCAGGTCGAACTGGGAATGTTCGAGACCCTCAAGGTTCTTGAGGAGCACGAAGTACCACCCTTCATGGACGGCTATGAAGGAAGTCCGTTCCATGATTTCGTCGGTCGCGTAGCCGGTGATTGGGACTGGCCCGAGGAGGGCACGTAGATGCCGCCCAACCGCGCGTTGCAGCGGACGGTGCTTGCGCACCGCTGCTGAACGGCAGGTCGTTGGGCGGACAAGGCACAGGAATGATGGCGGCGCGCGTTGGTGGGCAGTGAAGAGCATCCATCGGGGCCGGGACCGCGGCGCGCTGATCTGCGCACTCGTACTCTCGATGCATCCTGTGACACACGCTGGCGGGTCCGATGGTCCGGAGAAGAGATCGTGGGGCGGGAGGACGCTCGAGCTGCTGGGCACAGTCACAGCGTTCGAGCCTGTCAACGTGCCACCCGCGCAGTCACGGTGGCGCGTGACGGTCAAGGTCGACAGGCTACTGTTCGGCAGCCTGACGACTCCAACGTTCACGTTCGGGATGGATGCTCGGTTCCAAACACCTAAGGTTGGCGGCCGGTACAGGATCGAGACGAGTGGGTGGCGCCCCGATGATCTCGCGGAGATGGCGTCAGCGCTCTACGAGCCGGCCCGCCCCCAATCGCCACCGTTCGCGGGCGCTATCGGCTACGCCGCCATGCTGCGTGACCGAAAGTCGTCGGCCATCATGGTCGCGTTCGGTACGACGAAAGCACCGCCGGCACGCGACGCGATCGTCACGCTCGTCGCCGCCGATGCGTCCATGCGAGCGACGCGATCCCGGTTCGCTTGCGCCGAACACGATGACCACGACAATGACATCGCCGTTCACCTTGAGCCGATAACGACGCCCGAGTGGCTGGCGCGTCAACAAGTAGCAGGGGCGTATCCACGTGTGGCGGTGCTACCGGGGGATCTGCCGGCCGCGCGAGCCCTCGCTCCGAAGACGATCGCTCGGACCGACCTCCCCCAGGGCACACGCACACAGCTTCTCATTGTGGCCGTCGATGTCGACGGCGACGACCATCCGGACTTCGTCGCGCGCAGAGCCTGCGAGAATGGACCAGAGTGCGAGGAGTACTTCTGTGAGGAAGTCTGGGTTAAGGTCGGCGCAGAGTGGCGACCGCTCGACCGCACATGTGGAGACTGACCGCCGTGGGTTATGCCGAAGCGCCGCCCAACAGCGCGTTGCAGCGGACGGCGCTTGCGCGCCGCCGCTGAACGCGTGATCGTTGGGCGGACGAAAGACGAGCTTCAATGGGTGCGGGATATTCTGGCGGAGCATTCCTGTTTTGGCTGGGCCTAGTGGGCCAGGTGGTGCCTTCTGGACCATCTGCTGAACCTCCGCGGATGGCAGACCGGCCCCCTTCTCAGACGCCCACGGCGGCAAGTCCGACGGTGGAGCGCTGGCCATTTGCGATCGAGGGTGGCGGGGGGATCGTTACAGGAGGTCGGGCAACGTTCGAAGGCACGTTCTCACCGGATCTCGGCGGTCCCCACCTCTCGGTGGGGTACTCTGGTAGCGATCGAGGGGCAATCGTCTATGGTGAAGCAGCCGTCAACCTGATACTGACGCTCGGGATCGGAGTGGACCACTACACGGATGCCAGTGCCGCTTCGCGGTGGGGCGTGCACGGGCTGGTTGGCCTACCTATTCCGATCGTTGGCTTCGGTCGCGATGGCGCGAGTACGCCGCTGGCCGGCCGGGGGCTGCTCCACGTAGCCCCGCTTCTTCTCTACTGTGAACCCTTCTACCGTCCCCAATTCAGATCGGGGGCAGAAGCCAGCCACGAAGTGGGAGTTCTACTAAAGGTCCGCGTAGGCCTCACGCGAAGGCAATGGTCGCTGCCAGCGTACGGGATCTTTGATGGGGTGACCGACTTGTGAGTTCGCCGCCCAACCCAGCGTTGCAGTCGGACCGGGCTTCGCCCGGCCGCTGAACGCTGCTACGTTAGCCAGACAGAGCGACCGTGACATCTTCGATGAATCGATCGGCGAGACGTGGAGTTCCAATTCCGGTTCAAGTTGAGGTCCTGTTCCGTGGCGGCTGGCTTTGCTCTCTGTGCGATCGTCCCACGATCTTTCCACCAGCGCTGAGACTCGCCGCTGACCTCGTTCGAGCGGGCGGCTATGACCTTCCGATTGCGTATCATCATCCACGCTGGCGTCGTGACTCCGCTCCGCTGCTGGATCATCTCGGCTGCGTTCACGATCGGAGCCTTCGCCACGCCGTCAGCCAAGAGGCCATCGATCTCGTCGAGCGCGATCTGCGTCTTCGTCTTGAAGACCACCTCGTCGGGAACGCCGGCCACGCGACGGCGCGTTCGATCACTGGCCCAGGCTTCCGGCAGGTACAGCCGGTACGCAGCAGGCACGCTCATCAACTCGTTGGCCAGCGACAAGGTCACGGCGACCTGGCAATTGTCTTGTTTGCCGAGAACGCCGCAGTACTGCCGCCGACCCCGACCGAATGCGTCCCCTTCTTCGGGTACGCGGTGTCGTCGAGGATCCAGGCCTCAACGCCGCCGTGATACGCGAACTCCTCGAGCGCGTAGTCGCGAGCCGTTTTCATGATTTCTTGCGCGTCCCATGGAGCCGTGGCTACAAAGTGATGCATCGACTGATGCCGCGATCGAACGTTTCGAGGATCGATTCGGGCCGCCATCGGCTCCACGCTCTTCCGCTCGCCCGGCAGAAGCAGCCCCTCCAGGTACACGCGCAGTGGCTCGTGTCGGTCGGCGTGCCCCACCGCGGCCGTCAGCCGCTCCAGGTACGCCAGCCAGGGTGGCTGGCTAACAAGCCGTTGCAGCGGCCGGGGCTTGCGCCCCGCCGCTGAACGGCAGATCGTTGGGCAGACGGGCCAGGCTCCTTGAGTTCCGATGACTACGACGATCCCGCGCTAGAAGCCCGTTGGCTCGCTCAGCAGCGCGGCAACGTGGAGCGGTACCTTGAGACCGAAAGCGTTCGCCACGGCGGCGTGGACGCCGAGTGCAGCTGGTACGTTGCTCCATACGTCTCGGTCTGGATCGTGCGGTCGCTGGCGAGGTTGGGCTCAGTCGGATGGTGGGCCATTAGCGGAGATCTTCCGACCGACTACCTAAGCGGCGGTGATGCAACCGACGCTCGGAGTGCGCTGCGCGCGTTTGCTCGACGCTGGCGAGAGGTCGCGGAGTACATGCGCCGCGGTGGGGACCACCCCGACATGAGCGTGGGGAATCCCGAGAACAAGACAGAACTGGGCGAACTTCTCCGGCGACGGGCCGAGATCATTCAGGAGTTCGTTAGTGACGACAGTCTATGGTAGCGCGCTGCCCAACCCGGAATTGCAGCGGACGGCGCTTGCGCGCCGCCGCTGAACGCGTGATCGTTGAGCAGACGACGGCGGCAAGTCGCGGCTGCCGGTCCCGGCGCCAACTGGGTTGGCGATCGTTGCAACTCGAATAGCTCCCTATCTCGCGTCAGACTGTCTCGCCGATGGCGGAATCGAGAAGAGCGCATGTGAAAAGCATCAGGCGATATCCGGTCTGGAACTTGCACGTCCGAATGAGACGAGTTTTCTGTTCGGCGAGGCGTCCCGTCTCGGCGAGATTCGTGGAGGTTCCAAATGATTGGTAGCGCCGTCGGACGAGGGTTCGTGATCCGTGGTGCCGCAATCTTCTTTGCGACGCTCGCCTTTGGGGCATGCGGAGGAAGATCAGCGGACGTCTCGACCGTCGGAGACGCTGGAACCCTCATGCTGCAAGCCTACGGTGGCCCTTCCGGAGAGGTAGCGGCCCAGGTGCCCCTCCTCGAACCGGGTGTAGGGCAAGGGGAAACGTGCACCGCCGCGGTAAATGCAGGCGCGTGCCGGCTGACCTCTTGCCAACTTGGGGGAATCGGTAGCCCCGCAATGGGGTACGGCAATTTCGGTCCGATGTTCGCTTCCGTGGGCACGGCGACGGTGCCCCTCAGCTACAACGGGACCGGGTATGGGACCGTCTACTTCCCCTCGTCGATCACGCTCGGGACGGGAGGTATCATGACGTTTCGCGGGGGAGATGGGGCCGGCGTCCCCACGTTCGATGTATCCGCAACCATTCCAGGCCTCGCTGTCATCACATCGCCCGTACCAACGACCGACGGCGGTGCTGTCATCGACACGTCCCAAGACCTGTCAGTCACCTGGTTGCCGATCTCGATCGGGCAGGTCCACTTCCAACTCAACGGGGGGGACTCGCGACCCGGCGGGGTCGCGATTTCAGTCGCGTGCACGTTCGAAGGAGCCTCCGG
The DNA here is from genome assembly GCA_963725905.1 of uncultured Pseudomonadota bacterium. GTDB lineage: Bacteria > Myxococcota_A > Polyangia > Fen-1088 > Fen-1088 > JADGRB01. The sequence continues at coordinate 884,538 of CAVSAG010000002.1, forward strand.
GGCCGGCGTCGTTCCCCACACGCTGCTCTCCTCGCTGAATGAGATGTCTGGCTCCGGGCCGACGTATGCAGGTGTTAGCTCGGAGCTCGAGGCAACCACCGTGGTCCACGGGCTTACCATCGTGACCCAGAGCTATCAGAACTCGACGACCGCCAATCGCGACTTCAACGTGACCCTCGAATAGATTCCATTTGAAACGGCGGCGCGGACAGACGATGGCACGAAAGGCGACATCTTCCGGATGTCGCTGCCCAACCCGGAATTGCAGCGGACGGGCTGCGCCCGCCGCTGAAGTCCAGCATCGTTGGGCAGACTGAGGAGCGAGATGAGTGGCGCTTTCGGCTCGCCCCGGGGATGCCTTGCCCTCGCGACAGATATGTCGTGGTCGACAAAGGGCAGCCCACGTAACTCCGGACTCCCCGGCCTGGCGCTGCATTTCGAGGCTCGGTTTGCGAATCGGGTTCTTGGCCGCGAGCTTCTTGGTCCTCGTCGGGTGCGCCAACCCGAATACCTACACGACGCCGCGAACGATCGGGGCGTGGCACTTCCAGAACTCGATTGCGCTCGAAGCCGCGGGGGCCTACACGCCAGCCGCTCCTTCTATCGACGTTCCCGCGGCGGAGAGCGAGACCGATCTTGTGCCACCGACGTACACGTTGCGCCTCGGTCTCGGCCACTCCTGGGAGATCGGGGCCCGCATCGGCAATCTGTCGTCGCTCGGCGGCGACCTCAAATGGAACTTCCTCAGATCGAGCCGGATCGACCTGGCGATCGATCCGGCCTTTCAGGTCTACGAGGTCACGCCGAACGACAGCAACGGCATCTCGACGACCTTTAGTTTCTATCACGTGCCGCTGCTCGTGGGCGTGAACCTGTCGCGGCGAGCCAGCCTGGTGTTCACGCCGGGGGTCAGCTGGGGCTTCGCTTCCGGCGGGTCGGAAAGATTCACAAACGGCCTCCACGACGGAAGTAACACCAGCACCGGCGCCCTTGGGCGTTTCGGGGTCGGCGTTGACCTTCGAATGTGGCCGGGCGTGGCGCTCCACCCGGAGGTCACGTTTCTGCGGCGCCTCGGCAGCAGCGACTACCCGAAGACGATCCTCTACGTGGTCGGGCTCGGTATCAACTTCGGCGCCATGCCCAACTACGACGACGTCAACGGCGATCCCCCGCCCGCCCCGCCGCCTGCGTACTAATCCGGCGCCGGCCGGCGGCTCTCGGTCGTAGGCGCTGCCCATAAAGGCGTTGCAGCGGACCGGGCGTCGGACTTCGACGACGACAGCGAGCTCGAACAAGCCGCCAGCGATCCTGCAGCCAGGACGCCGAGGAGCAACACCCGAGCACCGCCCATGACGGCAGTCGATCAATTTCAATCCCAGTCGCCAACGATCCACGCCCTGAGAACCTCCGTGGGCAACATACAAGGCGGACGCTTGCAGAGCGCCGTCGCCTCACCAGCCGAGGCGCGCGCGCAGCTCGGTCACGATCTGGGCCGCCATGATCTGGTCCTCGGCGGGGTCGGGGTGGTACTGGCAGGCGGCCTTGTCGGACGTCTGGGCGGCGATTTGGTTGAAGAACTCGACGTTGTGATCGCCGGCGGCGACGCGGGCGTTGACCGAGCTCTGGACGTGGCCCTCGATGGTCGTGAGGTCGGTGCCGCTCAGCAGCGGGCCGATGATGCAGACGATGAGCGCACCCGGGTATTTGCCGCGCACGCTGGCCAAGAGGCCGGTGTAGGCGGTCTCGAACGGGGTGCCGGGGTCGCCCTTGTTGTTGCTGATGTCGTTGGTGCCGAGGTTGACGATGACCGCCTGCGCCTGGGTGCGGAAATCCCAGGCGGGCGAGGCGTCGTTGGTCAGCGCGCGCGTGTAGACCATTGGCAGCGTGTTGCTCATGTCGCCGCCGTAGTTGCGGTAGGCCCCCTGGCCGGACATGGCGATCGTGCTGACGTCGGCGCCAAGCGCGCGCGCCGCCACGGCCTCGTAGGTGTCCCAGGCACTCTCGGTCGGGAAGCAGTCGCTGTCGGAGACCGTGCCCAGCGTGCCGTACCCGCAGCTGATCGAGTCGCCAATGACCTCGATGAGCCTGGCGGGCGCGCCGGGCGGGGCGGCGAGGGCGCCGCCGCCGACGGTGATCCCCATGAGCTGCGAATCCCCCTGCGACCCCTCGGTCTGCCGGTAGAGCTCGACGGTGTGCATTCCGGCGCCGAGGCCCGAGGCGACGCTGGCGGTCTGCAGGCCGCCAGGGATTGTGACCGCCGCGCCGGGCGTTCCGTCGACGACCGGCTTGAAGATGAAGGCCCCGCTGCTGTTGATCTGGATGGAGAGCGACGTGCCGGAGAAGCTGGCCACGAAGCCGGTGCCCGACCACGAGAACCGCGGGTGCTGCGAGTCGCTCAGGTCGACCCGGCCCACCCAGCGGACGCCCGCCGCGACGACGCCGGTCCCCGACTGCCCGGCCGCGCCGCCGGCCCCGCCGGCGCCCCGACCGCCCGCACCGGCAGCACCGCCTGAACCGGGAACGCCGCCGGCGCCTGCGCGGCCGCCGTTTCCCCCGGTCGCGCCGCCGGAGCCCGTGGTCGTGCCGCCGCTCCCCGCAATCTTCCCGCCGGTTCCGCCGCTGGCGGTCGATCCGCCACTGCCGCCACTGCCGCCACTGCCGCCACTGCCGCCGCCAGAGCCGCCCCGGGGCCCGGCGTCTGCGCCGCTGCCGTCGGACCCAGAACCGCACGCCGCGGTGAGCGCCAGGCAAGCCGCGAGCGCGAGAAGCGAACCACGGAAAATGGATCGATTCAGTATTTCCGAATCCTATCCGTCTCGAATCTTCGGGGACAGCACTTTCAGCCCCGGGGAGGTCGTGGCAATTCGGCGGTCCCGCGTGCTCCCGTCGCTGAACGGCGATATCGTTGTCGGAGCGGGAGACGAAGTGACGAGAGGACGAACGCAGCCGGCCGCTGTCGTTGGCGTCACGGAGAACGGCAACTCGGCGGTGCTGGTCACGGTCACGCCCGGCGGCGAGCTTCTCGATCGCCGGCAGATCGACCTCACCGAACCCGGTCTGCCGACGCACCCGCATCACCACGAGGGGTCGTGGGCCGTGGGGCGCTACCTGAGCACCCCCGGCGCGCGCGTGATGCCGCTCGGCGACGTCGTGGCGCTCGTCGAACGCGTCCGCGCCTCCGCCGCGCGTGGAGCTCGTGCGAGCCTCGAGACCCTGGCCAGCGCCGTGCCGTTGCCGGTCGCGAGCATCGCGATTCGCGCGTGCCCCGAGCTTCCGCCGACGATCGAGGAGCGGATCGCCGACAATCGCGCGCAGACTTTCGCTGACTCCGTCATGTATCGCCAGGCGCTGGCGGCCGCCGCCGAGGCGCGCGGCTGGTCCGTGCGTTGGTACGATCGCGAGCGCGTGTTTCGCGACGCCGCGACGGCGCTCGGTCGCGAGGAGATCGACGCCTTCCTGCAGGCGATGGGTCGAGCGGTCGGGCCGCCCTGGCAGGCCAAACACAAGCTTGCCGCAGCAGCGGCGCTGGCGGCGACATGAGCACTCCCTGGTCGATACGACGACTCGAGAAGGTCGCGGCTCGGGAGCTCGACGAGCTCGCGGGTGTTCAAGGCGGGCTCTGCAGCACGACGGTGTTCTATCGAGACCTCGAGGCGTCGAAGGAGTCCTGATCAGTCCGGGACCCCCAGGGACGGGTCGGAAGCTAGCGGATCGCGCGGAACCAGGCGTCGATCAGAAACTGGCAGACCACCAGGATGAGGCCGGCGCCGAGGCCGATCCCGACCATCTTCGCCGCGAACCCCGCGCTCCCCACGAGCCGCCGATCACTCTCCAAACGCCGCGCCAGGACTGACATCATCGCTACCTCCTGATGCCCGCAAGCTAACGCGCGCGTGGTCAAGAATTGGTTTCGGGGTGGCACAACGTATGTAAAACCTGCTCGGCGCCGTAGTACCATGATCGGGTTGGCCTCGACCTTCGACGCGACGGCCAGGTCCAACGACGGTGAAGCGAGCGGCTCGCCCCACTGGCTCGGCGCCGGTGGGCGGCTTTTCCTCTGCGGGCTGACGACCCTCTACTGGGAGCTGCTGCTCATCCGCTGGATGGGGTCGATGGTGCGCGTGGTTTCGTACTACGCGAGCTTCGTCCTGACGGCGGCCTTTCTGGGCCTGGGCGCCGGGGCGTTGCTCTCCGCGCGGCGCGGCCCGAAGCTGTGGCGGCTCACGCCGGTGGCGCTGGCGGTGACCGTTTGCGCCGCCGCGCTCCTGGGCCGGGTCGCCCACGAGAACCTTGCCGACGCTTCCGAGTCTCTCTGGCTCGGGTCCGCGCCGGGCATTGGCCTCTCGGGCGTGGCGCTCGGCTACAGCTTGATGCTTCCGGTCTGGCTGGTGCTCTGCTTCGCCTACCTCGCCGCCTTGCTCCCGTTCGTCTGTTTTGGACAGTGGCTGGGTGATCTGTTCCGCCCGCTGCCATCACTGCGTGGTTACTCGACGGAGATACTCGGCAGCCTGGCCGGCGTGGCGCTGTTCGCTCTCCTTTCGGCGGCCGCCACAGGGCCGCCCGTCTGGGTCGCGCTCGGAGGCCTGTTGCTGCTTCTTTTGGCGCCGCTCGAGCGACGCGGCCTGGCGGTCACCGGCGCGGCGACCGTCCTGATGCTGGTGGTGGTCATCCCGGCCGCGCGCCCCTACCTCTGGTCCCCCTACTACAAGATCCATCAGGCGCCGATCACCCAGATCACGGGCGCCGACGGGCGTCGCGTCGACTTTGGACGCCAGGTGGGCGTCGCGCTCACCGTGAACAACGACTACCACCAGATGCTGCTCGACCTGCGTGTCGATCCCCACGAGCACCCGTTCCTCGCCTCCTGGCGCGCGCTCTACGAGGCGCCCTATGCGGCCGCGGGTACGTTGCCGCCGGGGCCGATCTTGGTGGTGGGGGCCGGCACGGGCAACGACGTCAGCGCGGCGCTGCGCCGGACCGACCGTCAGATCGACGCCGTGGAGATCGACCCCGCCATCCTCGACCTCGGGCGCGCGCTACACCCGGAGCACCCCTACGACAGCCCGCGCGTCCACGTGGTCAACGACGACGCCCGCCGCTTCTTCGGACGGACGACGCGGCGCTACGCGCTGGTGGTGTTCGGGTTCCTCGACAGTCACACGGTGCTCTCCTCGTTTTCGTCGGTGCGGCTGGACAACTTCGTCTACACGCGCGAGTCGCTCGAGCGGGTCAAGCAGCTGCTCGTGCCCGGTGGGCGGGTCGCGCTCACCTTTGCCACGAATCGGTCCTGGATCGACGCGCGGATGATCGCGCTGCTCGACCAGGTGTTCGAACGCAAGACCGAGACCTGGACGGGCCGTGGCGTCGCCTACCACAACGGCATCCTCTACCAGAACGTGAAGTCGGCGGTTCCCGAGGCGGCCGGCCGCGGGGCCGCCGATGTCGAGGCGCCCCCCCGGCAGGGCGGCGTGGCCGTTCCCACCGACGATTGGCCGTTCCTGTACTTGCGGGCGCCGGGGCTACCGGCGCACTACCGCTGGTTCATGGCCGTGATCGTGCTTCTGGGCGGCGCCTCGCTGCTGCTGTTGCCGCGATCGGCGCGCCGGCCGCGCCTGCCGTACTTTCTCCTGGGGATGGCCTTCCTGCTGCTCGAGACGAGCAACGTCGTCAGCCTCTCCGTGCTCTACGGCTCGACCTGGATCGTGAACCTGGTCGTCTTCTCCGGGATGTTGAGCCTGATCTTGCTCGGCAACCTGGCCGCGGTGCGCCTTCGGGCGCTGCGCCTGCCGGCGGTGGTCGCGCTGCTGCTCGGGAACCTCGGCGCCGCCTACCTGGTCCCTGTCTCTGCGCTGCTCTCCGTCGGGAACGCGCCGTTGCGGGCGGTGGGGGCGATCTTGCTCTTCCTCGGCCCGGTGCTCTTCTCGGCGATCCTGTTCGCGCGGCTCATCGAGGGCGAGCGCGACCTGGCGGCCGCCTATGGGTCGAACGTTCTCGGCGCGATGGTGGGCGGCGCCGTCGAGTACCTCTCGCTGGTGTTCGGGTTCAAGGCGCTGCTCATCCCGACGGCGCTCTGCTACCTCGGGGCCTACCTCCTGGTGCGGCGTTCGGCGGAAGGTGTGTAAAACCGCGCCGGCGGTGCTAGCGTTGTCGCTCTGACCCTTCGGACGGAGCTTTCGCTGGTCCTGACGTCGCTGCTGGTCGTGTCGATCGGCCTGGCGGGCGGGACGACCGTCTACCAGTCGGCGCGCACGATGCGGCGCGAGCTGACCACCGAGTACCAGCTGTTCGCCGAGAACCGCGCCTTCGCGCTGCGCGACAACTTCGAGATCCTCGAGGACGAGCTCAAGCGCCTGGCGCTGCTGCCGGAGATGAACCCGGCCGATCCCGACCTGCTGCAAGAGGAGCAGATCCTGGCCGGCGCGCACGCGCACTCCGTCCTCTACAACACCGCCGTCCTGCTGCTCGACCGCAGCGGGCGCTGCGTGCGCTCGGTGCCGAACGGGTCGGCGTTCCGTGGCGAGTCGTTCGGCGACCGCCCCTGGTTCCAGGCGGTGCACGGCGGCGGCTCGGGGCCGCTCTTTCGGATCACCGACGAGCCGTCACTGGGACAAACCTTGAAGATCGTCCAGCCGGTCGTGCGCGGCGGGCGGTTCGTCGGGGCGCTGGTGGGCGTCATCGCGCTCGGCGAGAACAACCTGATTTCGCCCACCTTCCGGGAGAATTTGCCGCGCGACACCGACGCCGTCCTCATCGACCAGGACGCGGAGTTCGGGACGGCCGGCCGGGTCATCTACCCGCCGGGGCGACCGCGCCTGGTCGGTGGCTCGGCGTGGGCGCAGGCGATCGCCGCCGCCTCGAGCGGGGTCAGCGGGACGCTGGTCGGCGAGAACGACGGCCAGAAGGCGCTGTTCGCCTACGCGCCGGTCGGCGGCGGCACCCGCTACGCGGTGGTCTTCGCCTGGCCCTGGCGGACGCTGACCGCCAACATCGAGCAGCAGGGGGTGACGCTGGGTGGGATCCTGGTCCTGGGCATCATCGTGGCGACCATCGCCGGCGTTTTGCTGTCGACGTATCTGACGCGGCCGCTGCAGGCGCTGGCCGCCGGGGCCATCCGCATCGCCCGCGGCGACCGGCCGCAGGCCTCCGCCCGGCCGCGCCCGGCGGGGACGGAGGAGATCTCGACGCTGCTGGGGGCGTTCGAGCAGATGGAGGCATCGATCCAGAACCGCGACCAGGAGCTGCGCGAGGCGGCGGGGCTGCTCGAGCAGCGGGTGCACGACCGGACGCAGGAGCTGGTGGCGACGCAGGCCGCGCTGGTCGAGGCGGAGCGGTTCGCGGCGATGGGGAAGACCTCGGCGGCGATCGCGCACGAGCTCAAGAACGCGCTCAATGGTCTGGGGATGGCGGTGGAGCTCATCGCCCAGGATCCGGCGAACAGCGCGCGCGTCGCGCGGCTGCGGCCGCAGGTGGTCGGCGAGATCGCGCGGCTGCGCGACGTGGTCGATTCGCTGCTGTCGTTCTCGCGTTCGCCGCGCATCGAGCGCGCGCCGGCCGATCTGGCGGCGGTCGTCGCCCGCGCCGCGGAGGCGGTGAGCGATCTGTGCGCCGACCGGGGCGTGGCGCTGACCGTCAACGCGCCGCCGACGCTGCCGGTCCGCTGCGACGCGCACAAGATCCAGGGGGTGATGGTGAACCTGATCAAGAATGCGGTGGAGGCGGGCCATGCGGTCACCGTCGCGGTCGGAGCCCGGGAGGGCGAGGCGACCATCGAGGTGAGCGACGACGGACCGGGACTGTCGGCGGAGGCGCGCGCGCACCTGTTCGAGCCGTTCTTCACCACCAAGCCGAACGGTACCGGGCTGGGGCTGCCCACCTCGCGCCGGTTCGTGGAGGCGCACGGTGGCGCCATCGACGTCGGGGCGTCCACGACCGGCGGCGCGCTCTTCCGCGTGCGGCTGCCGATTGACGGCGACGCAGAACATCGGGTCGCGGCCACGGAGATGAGAACGTGAAACCAACAGTCCTGGTCATCGACGACGAGAAGACGTTCCGTATCGTCGCCGAGGAGGCGCTGTCGGCGGAGGGGTTCGTGGTGGCCACCGCGTCGAGTGGGCAGGCGGGCCTGCTGGCCTGGCAGCGCGATCCCTGCGACCTGGTGATCCTCGACCGGCACCTCCCCGACACCGACGGGATCGCGGTGCTCGAGGTGATGACGCGCGAGGCGCGCGAGCGCAGCCTCGACACGCTGGTGGTCATCGCCACCGCCTACGCCGACGTGGCCAGCGCCGTGCAGGCCCTCAAGCTGGGGGCGTTCGACTACCTGTCCAAGCCGCTGCAGCTCCCCGAGTTCGTGGTCACCGTGCGCAAGGCGATCGAGGCGCAGCGGCTGCGCGCGCAGGTGCGCCAGCTGGCCGGGCGCGCCCAGGCCGCGATGGGGGACTTCATCGCCGGCGCCTCGGCCGCGATGCGGAAGGTGATCGACATGGTCGACAAGGTCGCCGAGGCGCCCGACACCACCGTCCTCATCCAGGGTGAGTCGGGGACCGGCAAGGAGCTAATAGCCGACCTCATCGCGCGCCGCACGGTCGGTCGCAAGGACGGTCCGTTCGTCGAGATCAACTGCGCTTCGGTGCCGGAGAGCCTGCTCGAAAGCGAGCTCTTCGGTCACGAGCGCGGCGCCTTCACAGACGCCAAGACCCAGAAGCGGGGTCTGTTCGAGGAGGCCGACGGCGGGACCCTGCTGCTCGACGAGGTGGGCGAGATGCCGGTGGCCATCCAGGCCAAGCTGCTCAAGGTGCTGGAGGAGATGACCTTCCGGCGGCTGGGCGGCACCCGCGACCTGTCGATCAACGTGCGCGTCGTGGCGGCCACGAACAAGGAGCTGGCCGACGAGGTCGAGAAGGGCGCCTTCCGCCTCGATCTCTACCACCGCCTCGACGTCTTCCACATCCGCGTCCCGCCGCTGCGCGAGCGTCCCGAGGACATCCTGCCGCTGGCGACGCACTTCCTGGCCCGCTTCGCCACCCGCATGCGCAAGCCGGCCGTCCGATTCGCGCCCGAAACCGAGCGCCTTCTGCTGGCGTACGACTACCCCGGCAACGTGCGCGAGCTGCGGAACGTGATCGAACGGGCGGTGATCCTCTCGACCCGCGAGGTGATCGGCGACGACTGCATCATCCTCTCGGGCCCCTCGCGCACGGGGGTCGCGACGGCGACGCCACCGTCGTTCTTCTCGATCGACGCGGACGCGGCGGGCAAGCCGCCCGATCTCGAGGCGCTCGAGCGCGCCTACATCGCCCGCCTGCTGGCCTTCGCGGGCGGCAACCGCACGGCCGTCGCCCGCCTGCTCGGCGTCTCGTACCCGACCATCGCCAAGAAGATCGCCGACTACGGTCTGGCCTAGCCCCGGACGTCGGTCTGCCGGCGCCGAACCTCGGCGGTGATCTGGCTCAGGAGCGCGAAGTCGACCGGCTTGACCAGGTGGCGATCGAAGCCGGCGTCGGTCGAGCGCTGGAGATGCTCCGCCTGTCCATAGCCGGTCAGCGCCACCAGCGAGGTGGGGCGGTGGCCGGTTTCGCGCAAGCGTGCCGCCACGGCGTACCCGTCCATCCCCGGCAGCCCGAGGTCCAGCAGTACCAGCTCGGGGCGCACGGCTGCCGCCGTGGCGATCGCGCCCGGGCCGTCGTGCGCCAGCGTCACCTGGTGCCCGAGGATCTCCAGCAGCGTGCCGAGGGCGCGGGCGGCGTCGACGTTGTCGTCGACCACCAGCACGCGGAGCGTGCCGTCGGCCGCAGCCGCCACCGCGGGACCTGCGCGCCGGTCGTCGACGGTCTGCTGGTGGGCGAGAGGCAGGCGCACCACGATCTCGCTGCCGCGGCCGGGCCCCTCGCTGAGCGCCCGCACCGAGCCGCCGTGCAGTTTCACCAGGGTGCGGACCATGGTGAGGCCGATGCCGAGCCCGCCCTGCGCGCGATCGAGCGAGCGGGTCTCCTGCACGAAGAGGTCGAACGCCCGGTCGAGGAGGTCCGGGGTCATTCCCACGCCGTCGTCGCGCACGGTCACCACCGCCTCGCCCCCCTCGACCGACACCGCCACCGAGATGTGCCCGCCGACCTCGGTGTACTTGGCGGCGTTGTTGATGATGTTGGCGAACACCTGCACGAGACGCGTCGGGTCGGCGTCGAGCGGCAGCGGGACGGCGGCCGGCCGCATCGAGAGCTGCTGCCGCTTCTGCCCGATCATGGGCTGGCTGAACTCCACGGCCTGCGCCAGCAGGGGCCCCAGCTCCACGCGCTCCCGGCGCAGCTGGATCTTTCCCTGGCTGACGCGCGAGACGTCGAGCAGGTCGTCGAGCAGGCGCTTCATGTGCTGGACCTGCCGCGCGATCACGTTCCGGAACTTCTCCATGAGGTCGTTCTGGTCGGGACCGGCGCAGGCGAGCACCTCGGCGGCGTTCAGGATGGGGGCCAGCGGGTTGCGCAGCTCGTGCGCGAGCATCGCCAGGAATTCGTCCTTGCGGCGGTCGGCCTCCTTGAGCTCCTGCTCGGCCCGTTTGCGCTCGGTGACGTCCTGGGAAGTGCCCAGCATCCGCTGCAGCCGCCCGGCGGCGTCGCGTTCGAACCGGGCCCACGAATGTACGACCCGCACGGTGCCGTCCGGGCGAACGATGCGATACTCCTTCTCGAACGGCTCACCCCGCTCGAGGCCGGCGCTGGTGATCGCGCGGATGTTCTCGCGGTCCTCGGGGTGAATGGCTTGGTGGAACAGCGCCTGCGTCGGCTCGACCGAGCCGGGCTCATGGCCGAAGATCCGGTAGTGCTCGTCCGACCAGCGCAGCGAGCTGGGCTGGCGTCGGTCGCCCTCGGCGAAGGTGATCTCCCAGCTCCCCACGTGCGCGATCGACTCCGACCGTTCCAGCATGTGCTCGCTGCGGCGCACGGCCGCCTCCGCGGCGCGGATCTCGCTGATGTCGTTTACCAGGGCCACGAAACCGCGCACGCGGCCGTCAGCGTCGACATGAGGAACGTAGGTGGCGCGCACGTCGCGCGACGGCCCGGCCTTGTAGGTCAGCCGCTGGTCGAAGGTGACCTCCTCGCCCCCGAGGACGCGGTCGACGTACGGGCGGATGACCGCCCAGGCGGCGGATCCCAGCACCTCGCTGGCGTGGCGCCCGGGGACCGACTCGGGGGCCGCCCCGAACCAGCGCCGGTAGCTGTCGTTCACCCAGACGTAACGCGCCTCCGCGTCGAGGTAGGACATGAGGGCCGGGACGGCGTTGGCCACGACCGCGAGCTGGTCGGCGCTCTCGTGCAGCGCGCGCTCCCTCGCGACGGTCGAGGTGACGTCGAGGAGGACGCGGGCGACGCGCCCGTCGGCAAGCGTGCGGGCGCGCTCCTCGACGACGATCTCCTGCCCGGCCTTGTGCCGCAGCCGCCGGCGGTGGGGCGTGCCGGGCGTGGCCGGAGGCGCCGCGGGTTGGTCGCGCGCCTCTTCGGGCGGGGCGAGGGCGGCGATGTTGCGGCCGACCAGCTCCTCGGGAGGGAACCCCAGCATCTCGGCCGCGGCCCGGTTGACCGCCAGCAGGGTTCCGGCGGCGTCAGTCACCAGCACCGCAGCGGGGAGCTCGTCGAGAATGTCCGACGCCAGGAGCGCAGGAGATTCAGGTGAGCTGAGCGCGCGCACAGCGCGACTGTCGCGCGCCCCTCGGCCGAGGGCAAGCGCCGGACGGCCACGTCGCGTCAGGGGCAGCCGTTTGGCGCCTCTCGCGATGGGCTGCGGCGGCCAAACCGCCTTCACCCGACGCGCAGCTCGTTTCAGCCGCCGCCGTTCGTAGCCGGGACGTTGTAGCTCTGCAGCTCCTCGAGGTGGCCGGTGGTGTTCGACTCGCGGATCTTGCCGACGCCTGCGACGAACCACTGGCTCTTGGCGGTGCCGTCGGCGGTGTTGGTTCGGGTGATCTTGAGCGCCTTGAAGGTCCCGGCCGGCTCGGTGACCACCTCGTCGACGGCGTCGGTGGTCCAGTTCTCGGTGATGGTCTTCATGGAGGCAGGCTTCTTGGCGGAGGTGTGCGCGTCCATGTAGCTCAAGGTCCAGGCGGCCCCGGCCGTGAGGTGGTCGGGCGACTCGTCGACCCGCAGATCGTACGGCGTGTACCAGTCCTCCGACGACAGGTTCCCGCTGGAATCGATCTCCTGGTCGTGGTGCCGCCGCACGTCGGTGGCGGTCGACTCGTACCAGGTCAGCTGGGTGCTGGTCTTGATCGTCTCGCTCACCTTGTAGCCCATGGTGCCCGCCGCCACGCCGCCGATGTCCTCATAGCTCTCGACCGCGCTGTTCTTGGTGTAGGCGACGCCGGTGTCGGTGACGTTGTAGACCCAGGTCGTGCCCACCACCAGCGGCTGGTAGCGGCCGCTGGTCACCTGGGGAACGGCGCCGTCGGCCGCCAGCATCCCCGTTCCGCCCGAGCCGCCCTGGCCCGAGCCACCCCCGCCGCACCCGGCAGCGGCAAGCGCCCCCATCGTGGCCAGTGGAATCGTCGTCGCTAAGAAACGCATGTGCCTGCTCCCTTCCCTGATTGCCTCACCCGCCGCGGTCAGGCGGCGGCCAGCCCCATCTTTCCCTCGTCGATGCAAACGGCGTGGATGCCGGCGATCTCTCGCTCGGCCAGGAGCCGCAGCACCGAGCCCGCGTCCATCGTCTCGCCGAGGACGGTCTCCATCACCAGCCGCCCCGGGCCGGGCCCGCCGTCGGGAAGCTCCAGCACGCGCGCGCCGGGGAAGACCGGCTTGATCCGCTCCCAGGCGGCGCGCGGGTCGTCGACCTGGACCGACATGCGCACGAGCCGCAGCCGCGCGCGCCGCCCCACGTCGAACAGCGCCAGCACCACGCCGGCGAACAGCGTGGCCACCACCGCCATCGGCACCGCCCCGAGGCCGCAGGCCATCCCGAGGCCGATCATCACGAACATCACCGCGGCGTCGCGGGTGTCCTTGATCCCCGATCGGAAGCGGATGAATCCACCCAGGCCGACCAGGCCGAAGGCCCGCGCCGTGCTGTGGCCGATCACCACCACCATGAGCGCGCCGGCCACCGCGATGAGCGTCTGAGCCTGCGCCACCTCGCGGGCGGGCGGCAGCGCGTTCGGCAGCAGGCGCCGCCAGGGGCGAAATCCGAGGAAGGCCCCGAGAAGCGAGGCGATGACCAGCCGGACCAGCACGATCTCGAACTTGCCCGCGCCCATCGTGTCGAGCCCGAGCGTGTCGTTGAGATCGAAGGCCGACATGTCAGGCCGCCATCACCGATCGCATCAAGTTGGCGCCGGTGGTGATGATGGCGGCCTGCTTGAGCAGCGAGATCTGGTCAGGAAACTGGGCCAGCGCGCGCTCGGCCAGCGCGTGCCCGCGCGCGCCGCTCACCAGCACGCCCAGGCTCTTGACGACGCTCGGGGGCCACAGCTCGAGGCAGCTCTCGCGGATCTCCCAGGCGGTCGGGTGATCGAGGCCGACCATCGAATCGAGCGCCTCGCGGCAGCGGAGAGCCATCGCCACGCGCAGCCCCCAGGCGCGCGCGTCGTCCATGCCGGCGATCGTCGACAGCACCGCCTTGGGCGCGCGGCCGACCGCGCGGTCGCGCCAGAGCCAGGCCTTCTCGCTGGCGAGTCCCTTGAGCGAGACCAGCGCGGCGACCGGTGCGCTGTCGCGCGCCGCCTTGCGCAGCTTCCAGGCGTCGGGGCTGTCGAGGCCCGTCACCGAGCGGGCGAGCGCGCGGGCGCGCAGGTAGCTGCCGGCAGCGCGTCCGATGCCGCCGCGCACCTCGATCCACCGGTGGCGCAGCGCCCAGGCGCGCGGGACGTCGAGCAGCGCCAGCGAGGCGAGAACAGACTCGGGCACCCGCGTGAAGAGCTCCGTTCGCAGGGCCCAGGCGGTCTCGTCGTCGAGACCCTCGAGGCTGGCGGCCACCTCGGCGGGCGCCACGTCGGCCAGCAGCTCGCGCAGCGCCCAGGCCTCGCTGGCCTCGGAGGCGAGATCGCCGAGCGAGAGCGCCACCTCTCCCGGGGCCGACTCGAGGAGCTGCCGCCGCAGGTGCCAGGAGGCCGCGTCGGAGAGGCCGCGCAGCCCGCGGGCGACGACCCGCGGCGCGGCCTGGGCGAGCGCGAGGCGCCGCGCGTCGATCCCGTCGCCGGCGGTCCCCCCGAGGACGTAGGCCGCCAGCGCCGGTTCGCGCAGCGCGCGGTGGTCGACCCACGCCAGAAAAGCCCCCAGCGCCGACCGGATCCCGTCGATGGGTGGTGGCGCGAAGTGGGACGCCGCGGTCGCGAGGCGCGTACGGACCTCGGCCATCGCGGCCGCGCGGTCGGTCCGTGCGCCCTCGATCGCACCGATGACGGCGTCGACCACTCGCTCGAGGTCGGCGTCGCTGTTCTCGACGATGATCCAGCGTGCGGGGTCCTCCTGGGCCAGCGCGCGATAGCCGGCGCGCAGCCTGGTCTGCAGGCCGCTTCCGGTGAGCCCCTTGCGCGAGACGGGCTTTCGGTCGGCGGTCAGGATCTTGGCCACCTTGCGTCGTCCGCGCGCCACCGAGGGGTCGACGTCGATCAGGAAGGCCAGCTCGGGCCAGAGGCCATTTGCGGCGGCGGCGACCACCGGGGCCGTCTCGGCTGCGGAGAGATCGCGCCCCGCGGCCAGCACCGCGGCCGTGTAAAAATAGCGGTCGGCGATCACCACGTCGGCGCGGGCCAGCGCGGGACGCAGGACCTCGTCGGCCAGCTGGACCTCGCGCGCGAGGTAGAGCAGCAGCTCGGCCCGCGGGCTGAGCGCCATGTTGCGGGCGTCGCGGCAGAAGTCGCGGATTCCCTGGGTGACCTTGGAGGCGAACGCGCCCTCCTCGCGCAGGTGTTCGACCGAGAGGCCCCGCTCGCGCAACGTCTTGGCGACGCGGTTCGAGATCGTTGTCTTCCCGCTGCCGTCAATCCCTTCAAAGACGACGAACATCCCTCTCCACCTTCACGCGGCGACGAAGGTTCCGAGGGCAAACGGGACGATCTCCGTCGCGGCGCCTTCCGCGAGCGCGCCGCGCCGATCGCCCCCGTGGCCGAGAGCGGTCATCCCCATCTGAAACTTGGAAAAGCCGTCCGCCGGTTCCAGCGCCTGCAGCGCCAGCTGCAACCAGATCGGCATCTCGCCGCAGTGCTTGACCTCCAGCACCCGCGCGGGAAACGCGGCCACGATGTCCTCTGCGGCCGGCGCGGCCGGGGTGCCGGCGGCGCCGAGCGCCCGCGGCCGACAGAACGTCAGATTCTCGTCGAGCGTGATCCGCACGCGCCGTCCCTCGGCCGTGAGGCAGAGCCGCCGGTACCAGGTTGCCACCCGGGGAGCCATGGTGGGCAGCGACAGCTCGAGCGCGATCGCCGACCAGGGCGCCATCGCTTCAGGGGCAGGCTGGTGCACGTCGTGACGGGCGATGAGACGGGCGATCTCCTCCGGTGTGGCCGAGAGGCGCATCTTGCTGCGCGCGGCCCCCTCGTGCTGCTTGAGCTCGATGAAGGCGACGCCCGAGAGAATCGGCTCGTCCTTTGCCGAGGCCGCCACCGCGTACTCGCGGATGCGCAGCCGCCGGGCCGGCGCCCCCTCGACGGAGCTGAAATAGACGAGGTCGTTGGTGTCGAGGTAGGTCGTCCGGGTGTAGGAGATCGGGCGCGCGGGGTCGTAGATCTCGATGGCGGTGCGGGGCGCGATCGCTTCCAGAAAACGACGCATCTCCGTGCGCGAGAGCAGAAAGCGCTGTTCGTGATCGAACGGATCGTTGCTCGGCGTGTTCGTGTCGACGGCACCACCCATTGCCTTCACCCCCGCTTGAGATGTTCGTTCGGACCGATACCGCAGCCGCATGAGGGTGAGCACGTGCAAGGGAGGTGCCGCGCGGTGCGGCGCGGGTTGTCGGCCGTTGGCCTGCCCCGGCGCGCCCCCCGTTACCGCTGCGTAATCTGCTCAGCCGAACGGAGTTACCGTTCGTCGATGGCTCGGGTCGCCGGGGGCGCGAACGCGCCGCGCGCGGCGAGCCGTTCCGCGAGCCCGGACGATCGTCCCAGCGGCCGGGCGGCGGCCGCGGCCAGCAGCGCACGCCGGCCGACCACCACGATCGATCGGCGCGCGCGGGTCACGGCCGTGTAGACGAGCTCGCGCGAGAGCAGCGGCAGATCGGCCTCGGGGAGGATCAGGGCGGCACTCTCGAGCTCGCTCCCCTGCGCCTTGTGGACGGTGGTGGCGTAAGAGACGGCGATCGCGCCCCGCAGCGTGGCCGTAGGGAAGAGCGCCAGGGCGCCGTCGCGCGCGAAAGCCACCACCTCCATGCGGCCGCCCGGGCCGGCGGCGACGCTCAGGGTAACCCCCTGGTCGCCGTTCATGAGGCCGCGGTCGTAGTCGTTCTCGATCATCATCACGGGCGTGCCCGGCGCGAGCGCGTCGCCGTGGGAGTCGACGCGCAGCTCCGCCGCCGCGCGCCGCCCGAGCGCCGCGTTGATCCGATCGCTTCCGGCGGGGCCGACGCGGGTGACGGTCAGGAGGCGCACGCGCCGGTGGCGATCGAGGAGGCCGCGCGCCAGCGCGTCGCCGTCGGGTCCGAGTCTCTCCCCCTCGAGTCTCAGCGCTGCGCGAAGATCGCCGGCCCCGAGGCTCGGCAGGATGTGCCGGTCGAACCAGTGGTCGGTGAAGGCCGCGAGAAGCCGCCGTCCGCTGGTGTCGCGGGCGTCGGGCTCGCAGAGCTCGAAGCCGGCGAACGCGAGCGCCTCGACCCCGGCCATGCCGAGCGCCGGAGACGGGGCGGGGGTGTCGCCGGCGGCGATCGTGCGGGCCGCCGCCAGGATCGCCGCGCCGTCGGGATCGTCGGGGCTCATGCGGTGGCTCTCGGGCAGGCGGAGCGCGACAGCAGCGAGATCGCGGAAGACGCTGCCGGCCTGGATCGCCGGCAGCTGGTCGGCGTCGCCGATGAGGACGAGGCGCGCCTGCGGCCGCAGCGCGCGCGCCAGCTGTTCGACCAGCGCGAGGTCGACCATCGAGGCCTCGTCGACGATCACGCCGGCGTGGGGCAACGGGTTGTTCTCGTGGTGGCGGAAGGGGCCGGCGCGCAACGACCGGTGCGCGGAGAACCCGAGCAGCCGGTGCAGCGTTCCGGGCACGGGAGTCGCCAGACCGTCAGCGGCCAGCCCCTCGGCGATCCGGTTCGCCGCCTTGCCGGTCGGCGCGGCGACGGCGATCGCCTCCGGCGCCATCCCCAGCGCGCGCCAGGCCCGGACGATGCCGCCGACGAGCGCGGTCTTGCCGCTTCCGGGACCGCCCGTCACGACGGTGAGCGACCGGCCGAGCGCGGCCTCGATCGCCGCCTGCTGTGCCGCCGTCCAGCGGCGCGATCCGCCGGCGGCGGCTTCGAGCGCCTGGGCGGGCGCGGCGTCGGGCGGTCGGTGGAGCCGCGCGGCGAGCGCGTCGGCGAGGCGCAGCTCGAGCCGCAGATCGCGCTCTTGATAGAGCCACCCGCTGTCGACGATGAACGGCCGATGATCGCCGGGGCGCCCGACGAGAGCGGCGAGCGCGGCCTCTTCCGCCAGGCCCGCGGCGAGCGCCAGCACCGCGGCCCGATCCTCGGCGCGCGCGCCCAGGCGGTCGAGCCGGCTCCCGAGCTCGCCGCCGAGTGGCAGGCGCGTCGCCCCCTCCGTCCGCGCCTCACAGGAGGCGAGCACCAGCAGCGCGAAAGCCCGTCGCGTCGCCGCCGGCAGCTCGCGGGGCCAGCTCGCCGCCTCGAGCGCCAGGTGGAGCGCGGCCTCGTCGGCGTCGGGCCCCGCCAGGGCCGCACCCCACGCGGGCGGCCACCGTCGCTCGGCCGCCGCGCTCACGCGCTCCCCTCCGCGAGGCGCGCGGCGATCTCCGCCTTCCCAGGAAGTGATCTCCGCGAAGGTCGGCCGCCGGCTGCGAATGGCGCCCGGCAGCCCGCGCACGAAGAGGTAGAGCGTGCCGCCGAAGCGCGCCTCGTAGTCGGCGGCGGTGGCGACGCCGAGCATGCGCACCAGCGCCAGCGCGTAGAGCTGCTCCTGCAGCGCGTAGTTCTTGGCCACGTGGGCCTCGACGGCCGCCTCGTCCCAGCTGGCGAGGCGATCGGTCTTCCAGTCGCCGAAGTAGACGCGCCCCTCGTGCTCGAAGATGACGTCGACGAACCCTTTGACATAGCCGCGATCGGCGCCGCCCGCGGCCGCCGGGAAAGGGAAGAGGAACTCCATCTCGCGCGCGACGTTCTTGGCGTGCGCCAGGCCGGGGAGCACGCCGCCCAGAACGGGCAGCGGCGTGGTGAGCGCTGCATACGCCATGCGCGCCGCCGCGCCCAGCTGCCGCGGATCGCGCGCGTGCCGGCGCAGCGTCGCCTCGAGCAGCAGGCGGATGTCGTTGCGCGCGACCCAGCTCTCGAAGTCGGCGGTCTCGCGCAGCGTCTGGAGCGGCACCCGTTCGAGCAGGTCGTGGACGAAGATGCCGGCCCGCGCGCCGCCGGGCAGATCGTCTTCCGCCAGGGGGGGGACCGCGTCGGTCATCTCGTCGTGAATCTCCGTCGGCGGACGGTAGCCTCCCTCGGCGTGCTTGATCCGGCTGTACGAGGTGAGGGTGGGGCCGAGCCGCTCGCGGGCGAGACGCGCGAGCTCGCCGGTCGCCGGCGCGGGTCCCTTGTCCGCCTCTGGTCGCCAGCCGACCAGCCCCAGCGTCACCTTCGGACGACCTCCGTCACCGGTGGCCCGCGGATCGATCGGGACGTCGCGCACCTCGAAGTGGTGGCGCTGCGTCTCGTCGGCACGCAGCGCGCGCAAGCGCCGGTTGACGTGGGTGTAGCCGCCGGTGAGCTTCCAATCGATCTCGCGCATGCCCCCCTCCAGGGCGCGTCGCTCTCCCCCTCGCCGGAGAACGGCAGGTAGAGCCGCCGCCGGGCGCGCGTCAGCGCCACGTAGAACAGCCGCTGGTCCTCGCTGGCCCGCTCGCGCTTGATGAGATCCGCGAGAGCGTTCTTGCGCGGACGGCCGGCGGTGGCCAGGCGGGTGCCGCCGACGGTGTACTGGCGCACCCCCTTGTTCGGCGAAGGGCTGAAGCCGCCGTAGAGAAACACCACGTCGGCCTCCAGCCCCTTGGCCTTGTGCATGGTCATGATCTGCACGGCGTCGCGATCGCTCTCGAGGCGCTGGACGTTCCCTTCCTCCGGCTCGGGCGCGACCAGCTTGCCGCCGAGCGCCGACAGGCGGCGAACGACGTCGCCGAGCGGGCGGGCGGCGCGCGCGTCCTCGGCGCCGAGAACCTCGAACAGATGGCGGATGTTGACCAGGCGCCGTGCGCTTTCGCCCAGAAAACACTCGCGCAGCAGAACGCCGCTCTCCTCGAGGATGCGCGCGTAGAGCCGCCCCAGGGGCTCGCGTGCGGCGACGGCGTGCCAGGCAAACAGGCGCTCGTAGAGCGGATGGTCGCCGTCCGCGGCTGTCGCCGCCGGAAGATCGGCCAGCGACAGCCCGAAGAACGGCGTCAGCCAGGCCCGCAGCCGCTTGGCGGGATCGCGCGGATCGGCGACGGCGCGCAGGAGATCCCGGACCTGCCGCGCCTCCGGCGACAGGTAGAGCCCCTCCTGGTTGTAGATGACGGCCGGGAGGCCACGGGCGGCGAGCGCCACCGCGGCGGCCTTGGCCTCCACCCAGGTGCGCGTCAGGACGAAGATCTCGCTGGCGCGCGGCGGGTCGGCGCCGGCGAGGAGCTGCGCGATCTCGCCGGCCACCGCCTGCGCCAGCCCGTCGCGCACGGAGCGCATGGGCAGGCGGGCGACCTCGTCGTTGGCCGTCACCCGCAAGAGGGTGATGGCCGGCGCCGGCGGGCCCGCAGCCGGATCGGCGTCGCCGGATCGGCCGAACGTGACCGGCGGGTCGTACTTCACGTCATCGCGGTCGAAGAAGGGCGGGCGGCGCCGCTGATCGAGGATCGCGTTGTAGCCGTCGATGATCGGGCGCGTGGAGCGAAAGTTGCGCGTCAGATGGTGGGGCTCGGCCGCGCCGGCGAGGGCGTCGCGGGCCGTCGGCGTAGGTCGTGACGTCGGCGCCCCGGAAGCCGTAGATCGCCTGCTTGGGATCGCCGACCAGATAGATCGGCCGGCCGACGCCGTCGTCGAAGATGGTCCGGAAGATCTCCCACTGCACCTGGTCGGTGTCCTGGAACTCGTCGACGATCGCCAGCAGGTAGCGGTGCCGCAGCGTCGCGATCAGGTTCGGCGCCGCGCGGGACCGCGCCAGCGCCTCGGCGACCAGCGTCCAGCATGTCGTCGAAGTCGTAGAGGCCGGCCGCGCGCTTCCGCACCGCGAGCCGCGCAGCGATCGGCGGGACGAACAGCTGCGCCACCACCGCTTCGAGCGGGATCGCCACCTCGGCGAGCTCGTCGACGATCGGCGGAGACGTCGCGGCCGTCGGCACCCGAGCTGGTCGACCAGAAAGGTGAGCAGATCTTGTCCTTCCCGACGTCGAGCGCGACCAGGAACCGCGCCGGCGTCGCCGTCAGCGTCGAAGGCTCGCGCTCGCCTGGTGGAGCAGACGCGAGCGCGCGCGGCGACGGCCTTGGCCGTCGGGCGTGCAGCCCCGCACAGGCCGCCTCGAGTCTCGGGCGGCGCGAGGCGCGGCGAGGCGGCCGGCGGCGGCGGCGAGGCGCTCGGGATCGAACGGCGATCCCCACGGGCGCGCAGCTGTTGCGCCCGGTAGAGCAGCTCCTCCAGGCTCTCGACGGCCGCCGAACCGCCGCCGGCCAGGTAGGTCTCGAGGTACGGCGCGTCCGCCGGATCGACGGCCAGCTCCTGACGCAGCACCTCGGCGAACGCCGCCGCGAAGGCCGTCCGGCTCTCGACGCTCTGCTGGAGGAAGAAGGCGGCCGCCCACGAACGCCTGCTCGGTCAGCACGCGCTGGCAGAAGGCGTGGATGGTCGAGATCGACGCCGCGTCGAGCGCCCGGCCGGCGGCGGCGAGCCGGCTCGCGGGCCGCGGTCGTCGATCGTCCAGGCGTGGCCGTTCGGGCCCGTCGCCGGCGATCTGCGCGGTCGCGCACCGTCTGGATGAGGGCACCGATGCGACGCCGCAGCTCGGCGGCCGCGCGGTCGGTGAAGGTGACGACCAGCATCTCGTCGAGGCGCGCGTCGCCGCGCACCAGACGGTCGACGACCAGGTGCTCGATGAGAAAGGTCTTGCCGGTGCCGGCCGACGCCTCGATGACGGCCGAGCGGTCGCGCGGGATCCGCGCCAGCTCGTCGGGAAGCGGGTAGAGGATCGGCGGTCGGATCGCTCATCGTTTTCGCTTCTTCGCCGGCGCCTCGAGCGCGGTGCCGTCGAGGTAGGGGCGAAACGCCGCTCGACCATGGCGGCGCGCCGTCGCTCTCATCGGGGACCGGGTAGTCGCGCGGGTCGGGGATCGGCCCCCGGTCGGAGACGAACCGCGTCCAGTTGTCGTCGCGCAGGAGCAGGACGGCGTCGCGAATTCCGATCGCCTCCCCCTTGTCGGTGTGTCCGTTTCCAGGAGAAGACCCCCTCGCAGGGGAGAAAGTAGGCGTGCACGTCGCGCAGCAGCTCGCCGGCCAGCGCGACCGAGGTAGGCCCGCGCCGCGTCGGCATCGATCGACGAACAGTCGCTCGTCGACCCGTGGGTCCCCGCCATCGTTGCCGGGTCGAACGACGATCGCGCGGGTCGCCGCTCCGTCATCGCCGATCGCGGCCAGCGCCAGGTGCGTGAAGAAAGCACCAGCAGATCTCGCTCCAGCGTAATCCGGGTCGTCGAGCCGACGAGGGTCAGGATGAGCGCGGGACTCGTCGGCTCCTCGCGCGCAGAGCTCGGTGCGGCCACCGAGCGTCGACGGTCGTTCCGTCGGCGAGCGGAAAGGGCGAGCGGCGCGGAGGATCGTCACGTCGCGCCGGTGCTCCGGGCGCGCGACCCGAGCCAGACTGGCGCGGGGGGACGCGGCAGGCGACCAGCTCTCCCGCGGATCGCCGGCGCGCCAGCAACGGAGCAAGGACCAGGTGACGCTCGCGCATCGCGCGACCGAACAGTCCGTCCGGGAGCACCCCCTCGAGCCGACGCATCTCGGCGGCCCGATCGTAGGCGCCCGCCATCGCCTGGTCCCCGGTCGTCGGCGACCGGAGCGGGCCAGCGCGCTCAGCCACCACGTCGCGCAGGAAGGGGACGGTCCGCACGCGCATCTCGTCGAGCGACTCGTGCTCGCGCAGCGCCGCCTCGGCCTCGCCGGTCGCGTCGTCCCTCGTCGCCGATCGGCAGGAGCGCGCGCGCCGAGGCCTGCAGCGGGCACTCGAGGAATCGCCGCAGATCGAACAGGGTCAGGCCGCGACGCGCCCGCAGGCCGGCCGCGCGCGGCGGGCGGCGCGGCCCAGTCGAGCTCGGCGACGACGCTCGGCCAGACCCCGGCGCCGAGCGCGCCCCGCAGCTCGCCGAGCGGTGGGAGCTGGCGTACGCCACCGCCGTTCGCCCGCCGAGCGACGCGCCCAGCGCCGCGGCCCGACGCTCGCGCGCGGCCGCGGGGATGACCGCGCAGGCCGCGTCGTCCTCGTGGCGCGCCAGCGGCGGCCGCGCGCGCACGATCTCCGACGGGTCGCATCTCGTCGGCGCGGTCGGGCTCGAGCAGGTCGAGCAGCGCGCGCACGACCGACGACGGGCTCTTGCTCCTCGCCGGTGACCGGATCGCGCGCGACGTAGGAGAGGGTGATCCGGTCGCGCGCGGCCAGCAGCGTCTCGAGGAACATGTGCTGGTCCTGCTCGCGCGGCGTCACGTCGCCCGGGCGGCGCGCGCCCGCGCGCAGATCGAGCGCCCGTACGGCGTCGGGCGCCGGGAAGACGCGCTCGTCGAGGCCGGCCACGAAGATGTGGCGGAACGGCAGGGCGCGCATCGGAACGAACGAGGCGACGGTCACCCCCTCGGGCGCGCGGTGGCGGCGCGGCGCTCCGCCGAGGCGCGCCTTGACCAGCTCGGCCGCCACCCGAAAGCTCACCGGCAGCGTCGCGGGAAGCGACGCCGCGACGCGTCTCGATGGCGCGGAGCGCGTCGCCGAGCGCCGCCTCTTCGTCGCCGGGCTCGGGGAAGATCGTCTCGGCGATCGTCCGCCGGAGGAGCGCCGCGTGCACCTCGAACGGCGCCGGGGCGCCGCGCGCCGCGCGCGCGAAGGCGATCAGCTCCCGGGCGACGATCCCCAGCGCGCGGGCCGCCGGCTCGAGATCCGGCGGCAGATCGACCGGGAGCATCGCCTCGCCGTCGAGCACGAACGGTTCCTCCTCGCCGCTGCGCGGTCCCGAGAGGAACGCCCCCAGCGCCAGCCGCCGCAGACCCTGATCCCAGCTGGTGCGATCGCGCTCGAGGTAGCTGTCGGGCTGATCGGCGCGGTCGGCGCCGCGCACGATCTCCAGCGCTTCGCACAGCGCCAGCCAGTCCTCGGGGTCGACGTCGGGAAATCGGCGCGCCACCGTCGGGTGCATCGCCACGCGCAGCAGATCCGGCCGTCCCAGCGCAGCCGAGCGGCAGCTCGAGCAGCAGGGCCACGACGTCCAGGATCCGGCGCTCGGCCGGGCGCGGAAGATCGACGATCGTGTGCGGCAGGCGCGACGCCTGCTCGAACACCGCCTGCGCAAGGGGCAGGTAGACGGCGGCGCTGGCCGGCCGGGATGACGACGGCGAAGTCGGCGAAGGTCAGCGTCTCGTCGCCCCGAACGCGCGACCAGATCTGCGGCGGCGATCGTCTCGAGCTCTCGCTGCGGATCGGTCGCCGGGACGACGGTCAGACTTTCGTCGGAGGCGGCGCGCTTGCGGCGGGCAACCGGCGCGCGATCGAGCACCGCTTTCTGGAGCGCCGCCAGCCGCGGAGCGCGCGCCCCCGCCGCCGGATCGACGAAGCGGGCGTCGACGGCTCCGCCCGCCAGCCGGGCCAGGAGCTGCACGTTGTCGCGGCCGGGGCGCGCCCACTGATCGAGCGGTGACGCCTGCTCGCCGGCCGCCTCGCCGGACGCCGTCGCGCGGTCGGGGCTCAAGGTGTAGACGAAGAGATCGGTCGCGCGCGCGAGCGTCTCGAAGATGGCGCCGTAGAGGCGCGCCACGTAGGAGATTCCGAACAGGTGCACGGCGGGCGGCGGGCGCAGCTCGCTGACCGGCGTGCGGGCGAAGAAGTCGGGCAGCGTGACCACCCCGCGAGCGCGCGAAGCGCCCAGCCGGTCCGTGCAGCGCCAGCCAGATCTCCCGCTGCCAGCGCTGCAGCGCCGCATCGGCCTCCGGGGCCAGCGCCCCCTCGCGCCAGGCGGCCAGCATCTCGGGGCGCGAGAAGGCGTACTCGTCGAACAGGGCCGCGAGCTCGGCGGCCAGCTGGACGCGCTTGCGGTCGCGCGCGTCGGCGTCGAGGGCGCCGCCGCCCCCGCCGAGGTAGTCCCGCACCGGGGCCAAGCTCGGGGCCGCTCAGCCATCCCTGATCGTGGAACAGCTCCAGGAGCGCGCCTTCCAGGAGGTCCCGGTCGGCGATCACCGCCTCGGGCGCGCTGGCTGGCCGCCACCTTGCGCAAGAAGCCGCGCAGGAATCCGGTTTCGATGTGCGCGGCGATGCCGAGCCGGCGCGCCAGCCCCTGCTTGACGTAACCTTCGACGAGCGCGTTCGGGACGACCAGCGTCACCGGATCGAACAGGCTGGCCCGGCCGGCACCGACGGTGTCGGCCAGCACCTCGACCAGCGCCTCGAGACGGTTCGAGCAGCAAAACCGGATCACGTGAGGCTGTTCTAGTACACTTCCGGGCGTGCCCCCATTCACCATCTTGCTCGTCGAGGACGACTTCGACGTCCGCGAGGCGTTGGTGGAAACGCTGCGCGATCGGGGGTACGAGGTCGAATCCGCCAGCGACGGCGAGCAGGCGCTGCAGATCTTGCAGAGAGGCGCGCGGCCGGGTCTCATCCTGCTGGATCTGATGATGCCGCGGATGAGCGGCTCGGAGTTCCGCGTGGCCCAGCAGAACGATCCGGCGTTCGCCCACCTACCGGTCGTGCTGCTCAGCGCCGACGGCCGCATGGAGGAGAAGGCACGCACCTTGAAGGTGCAAGGGGCGATCCGCAAGCCGATCGATCTCGACGAGCTGTTCGCCGTCATCGAGCGCGTCCGCTCCGACGGCGGCGCCGCCGCGTCTGCGTAGTCGCGCTCAAGAGCGGTCGCGCTCAGTAGAAGATCTTCATGAAGCGGCGCAGGAGCCGCATCGTGCGCGCCCGGTAGGGGAAGCTGAGCTCGCGCGCGAGAAAGGGCGACAGCCAGCCGAGCAGGGGATGGTCCTCGATGATCGTCTCTATCCGGCAGAACTGGCGCAGCCCTTCGGTCCCATGGCGGAACCCGGAGCCGCTTCCCTTGATCCCGCCGAGCGGCGCCTCGACGCAGAAGTAGTTGAACAGGACGGCGTCGTTCACCGCCAGCGTGCCGGTGGCAATCCGGCGCGCGATCGCGCGCGCCTTGCCGGCGTCCGCCGACCAGACGCTGCCGGCCAGGCCCAGCGGCGAATCGTTGGCCAGCCGCACCGCCTCGTCGGCGCTCTGCCACCCGCATGACCGGCAGGAGTGGCCCGAAGGTCTCCTCGCGCATCACCGCCATCTCGGCCGTGGCGTCGGCGATCAGCGTCGGGGCGAAGAACTGCCCGTTTCCCAGATCCGTGCGGGGCGCGCCGCCGGTCAGCACCCGCGCCCCGCGCGCGACGGCATCGGCGACCTGGCGCTCGGCGCGCGCGATCTGCGGCGCGAAGGTGACGGCGCCGACGTCGATGGTCGCCTGGCCCGGGCCGTCGCGTCCGGGGATGCCCTGACGCAGCCGCTTCACCTCCTCGACCGCCAGCTCCAGGAACCTGTCGACGGCCGGGGCCTCGACGAGGACGCGCTCGATGCGGACGCAGACCTGGCCGCTGCCGGCGAAGCCGCTCCAGACGGCGGCGTGGGCGGCCCGCGGAAGGTCGGCGTCGGCGAGCACGATCATCGCCGACTTGCCCCCCAGCTCCAGGATCGCCGGAACGGAGCGGGCCGCCGCGGCCGCCGCCACCTGCTTGCCGACCGCCGGGCTGCCGGTGAAAAAGATCATGTCCGCGGCAGCCGTCAAGGCCGCGCCCGCCTCCGCGCGCCCGGCGACGATCTCCAGCACGCCCACGGGCATCCCGGACGACTTCCAGAGCGCGCCAACCCGCAGCGAGGTCAGCGGCGTCGTGTCTGACGGCTTGAGCACCACCGTGTTGCCGGCTGCCAGCGGTCCGACGCAGTCGCCGTAGTTGTTGAGCAGCGGAAAGTTCCAGGGACCGATCACGCCGACCACCCCGCGCGGGTGGCGCACGATCCGCGCTCGCTTGTTGGAGAAGATGAGCGGGTGGCGCAGCTCGTCGGCGAGCGCCCGCCGCCCGGCGCGTCCGGTGTAGTACCGGGTCAGCTCCAGCACGTAGAAGAGCTCGAACAGCTCCGCCTCGTAGCGGCTCTTGCCGTTCTCGGCGACCAGCGTCGTCATGAGCTGCTCGTCGTCGCGCAGCGCCCGCGCGAACCGGCGCAGCGCGCGCGCCCGCTCGCGAAACGGCAGCGCGGCCCAGGCCGGCTGCGCCGCGCGCGCCCGCGCCACCGCGGCGTCGACCTCCGCGGCTCCGGCGCAGGGGAGCTCCTGGATGACCTCGCCGGTGGCGGGGTTCTTGACGCGCAGAGGATCGGGGGCGCTCACGGGGAGATATTACGTCGCCGAACGATGTCCCCCGTCAACCGGACGGGTACGCACCCGGGCCACACCGGGAGGGCGTTCAGGATCGGAAACCCGTTGAGCCAGCCGCAGCCGTCGCCGACGGAGATCGTCAGCCCGACGACCGCCTCGCCGCCGGCCGCTGCGACCTGGGCGTTGATCTCGTCGGAGAAGTCACGTCGGGGCGGCGCCGCGAGCGCCGAATAGGCGAACCCCGTCGTCGTCTTTCGGACGTCGAGCCACCCGACCTTCGCGAGCGTGCGTGCGTCGAGAAGACGGCCGCCGCCGTCGCGCACCACCCGCGACAGCGAGAGCGGATAGCGCGCCCGGTCCGCCGTCACCCGGACGCGCGCGCCGGCGCAGCCCGCTGCGGCGACGAGGCCAAGCAACACGAGCGCCCGCGGTCTCACGGCACCTCCCCGCACGACGCTCCGGGAACGACGACCTGCGTGGCATCCCCCTCGACCGACGTATTCACATAGTAGAAGAGGAGCGGCAGCGACAGCACCCAGGCCCGTGCGTGAAGATTGGAAAGCTGAAGGTCGGCCTGGCAGGAGGTTCCGAAGAGGAGGCGATCGGCCGAAATTCCAAGCTGGCTGTCGTCTGCGATCCCCCAACCGCTCGGCGGCACCGGAAGAAACAACATGAACGCGGTCTCGGGTCCCCCGAGATGCGCGACCGGAATGGCCGCCTGCTGCCGCTTCTCCGGGCCGCAACCGATGCACGGGACGGGACCGAGCAGGACCGGGACGCGGACTTCGGTTGCGCTCAGCGACGTTGAAACGCACCCGCCCAGCACCAGCGCGGTGGCAACCGTGGCGAGCGCCCGGCGCGGCCCCATGCGGCCCAGCCTATCCCGCCTGGCGGACGGCACAAGCGCGCGCCGTTCGGCGGCGCCGGCAGCGTGATAGAATTTTCGGCGTGGACGGCAAGCTCAGGAAGCTGCGCATCCTGGTGGCCAAGGTCGGGCTCGACGGGCACGATCGCGGCGCCAAGGTGGTCGCGCGTGGGCTCGCAGACGCCGGCTACGAGGTGATCTACAGCGGGCTGCACCAGACGCCGGAGATGGTCGCGGCGGCCGCGGTGCAGGAGTCGGTCGATGCGGTCGGCCTCTCGATGATGTCGGGGGCGCACATGACCCACTTCCCGGCGGTGCGCGCGGCGCTGGACGCGCGCGGCGCGACGGAGGTCGTGCTGTTCGGCGGCGGCATCGTCCCCGACGAGGACGCGACGGCGCTCAAGGCCGCAGGTGTCGCGGCGATCTTCACGCCGGGGACCTCGACGCAGGCGATCGTCGACTGGATCGAGCGCGAGCTGCGGCCGCGCGTCCCAACCCAGAGGCCGGCGGCTTGATTCGCGCCCTGGTTCGTTCGGGGTGGGCGGTGGCGCTGGCGGTCGTGCTGTCGTCGGCCGCGCGCGCCGAGGCCGGCGTGCAGCCGGAAGAGAATCGCATCGCCGATATCCTGCAGTCGGCGCTGGTCGCGCACGGCGCCGAGGTGAATCGCTGCTTCGAGCGGGCGCTGGCCGACACGCTGGACGTCGCCGGCAAGATCGAGCTCAGCGTCGACGTTGGCGCCGGCGGCAAGGTGACCAAGGCCGCGCCGGCGCTCGACGAGGTGAAGTCGCCGGTGTTGCTCGCCTGCCTCGAGACGAGCGCGCTCGGCTGGACGCTGATGGGGATCGATCCCGGCAGCACCGTCGTCGTGCCGCTGACGTTTCAGGGGCAGGCGGCGCAGTTCACCATCAAGGTGGCCGACGCGCCCGATCACGGGCCGCCCGCGCCGGCCGTCAACAAGAAGAAGCCGGCTGGATCGCCGGCGCCGACGCCGCCATTCTCGGTCAAGCTGCTGGTCGACGAGGCGACGGTGCACGCGCAGAAGGTGGCGGTCGCGCAGCTGACCGTCGCTCCGGCGAACCGGATCGCGCTACACCGCCACCCGGGCGCCGAGCTGCTCTACGTGCTGCGCGGCCACGCGCGCGTGCTCGGCGCGCCGGGCGTCGCGCCCGAGAAGCTGGACGAGGGAATGGCCATCTACATTCCGCCCTCGATGCCGCACGCGATCGAGAACATGGGGCGGCAGACGCCGGCCGTGCTGCTGGAGGTCTTCGTGCCGCCGGGACCGGAGAAGGTCTATCGTGACCCGAAGGACCCGGCCGCGCGGGCGGCGTTCGAGGTGCTTCACGATCCGAAGGTCGCCAATGCACAAGCAGCCGATGGGACGCCGGCCAAGTTCGTGGTCGCCACGCCGTCCGCCGCCGCCGCGCTGCCGGTGTTCGGCGGCAAGGCGAAGGTGACCCCGCTGCTCGACGTCGCGCATACCGGGAACAAGGCGATCTACCTCGGCAAGCTGGAGGCGGAGCCCGGAACCGAGGTCCCGCGGAACGCGCACGCGGGCGCCGACGAGATCCTGTTCTTGGCGGCTGGCACCGGCGAATTGACGGTGGGGAGCGAAAAATTTCCGGTCGAGGCGCCCGAGGCAATCTACATTCCGGCGGGACAGCCGCACGCCGCCAAATTCACAGGGACCACCGGGACCGACAGGGCCGAGCTGGTGCAGATCTTCGCCCCCGCCGGCCCCGAGGATCGTTACAAGGACAGCAAAAAGGACACGACGACCAAGCCATGATCGATTTCGACCTGACCGACGACCAGCGCGTGCTGCAGAAGTCGGTGCGCGAGCTGGCGGAGCGGCTCATCGTTCCCTTCGCGCACGAGCTGGGACGAGGAAGAGCGCTTCCCGCACGAGGTCATCAAGCCGATGGGGGAGATGGGCCTCTTCGGCATGCAGGTCCCCGAGAAGTACGGCGGCGCCGGCATGAAGTTCCACGACTACGTCGTCGCGCTGGAGGAGATCGCGCGCGCCGACGCCTCGGTCGGGCTCACGATGGCCTCGCACAACTCGCTTTGCACCGGGCACATCCTGCTGGCCGGGAACGAGGCGCAGAAGCAGAAGTACGTGCCGCGGCTGGCGAGCGGCGAGGTGCTCGGAGGCTGGGGGCTGACCGAGCCCGGCTCCGGCTCCGACGCGGGCGCCGCGCGGACGCGCGCCGTGCGCCAGGGGGGCGGCGACAAGTGGGTCATCAACGGCACCAAGACCTTCATCACCCAGGGCTCGGTCGGCGGCGTGTTCGTCGTGATGGCCTCGACCAGTCCCGAGAAGAAGGCCAAGGGGCTCACCGCCTTCATCATCGAGCGCGGGATGCCGGGATTTCGCACCGGCAAGATCATCCACAAGATGGGGCTGCGCGCCTCGGACACGACCGAGCTGATCTTCGAGGACGTCACCGTCGGCGACGAGCAGCGGCTGGGCGAGATCGACAACGGCTTCTTCGACACGCTCAAGGTGCTCGACAGGGGGCGGATCGGCATCGGCGCCTGGTCGGTCGGGATCGGGCGCGCCGCGTTCGAGGCCTCGCGCCGCTACGCCAAGGAGCGGGTGCAGTTCGGCAAGCCGCTCGGCGAGTTCCAGGCGATCCAGCACATGCTGGCCGACATGGCGACCGAGCTGGACGCCGCGCGGCTGCTCGTCTGGCGCGCCGCCTGGATGCAGGACCAGGGGCAGCGCACGACCGAGGAGTCGTCGATCGCCAAGTACTACGCCGCGCGGGCGACCGTGCGCGCCTGCAACGCCGCCGTGCAGATCCACGGCGGCTACGGCTACACGCGCGAGTTCGCCGTCGAACGCTACCTGCGCGACGCCAAGCTGGCCGAGATCGGCGAGGGGACGAACGAGGTCCAGAAGATGGTGATCGCGCGCGAGCTCCTGCGGACGGCGGCCGAGCAGGGCTGAGGGCGCTGTGAGCGAAGGTCCGACGCTCGCCCGGGCGCCTCGACTGGTCGCGGTCGCCGGAGAACGTACGCTGGCCGGCGATCTGGGGGCCGCCGCGGCGCTCATGCGCGCGCTCGACGACGAGCTGCCGGGCGCGCGCGAGGCGCTGCGCGCGATCTATCCGCACGGCGGGCGCGCCTTCGTCGTCGGCGTGACGGGCAGCCCGGGCGTCGGCAAGTCGACGCTGGTCTCGGCGCTGGTCGGCGGCTACCGGGCGCGCGGCGAGCGCGTCGGCGTGGTGGCGGTCGACCCCTCGAGCCCGTTCTCGGGCGGCGCGCTGCTGGGCGATCGGGTGCGGATGAGCCGCCACGCGATCGATCGCCGGCGTCTTCATCCGCTCGCTCGCCACGCGCGGCCATCACGGCGGCCTTTCGCGCGCGACGGCCGCGACAGTGGCGGTGCTCGACGCCGCCGGCTTCCCGGTGATCTTGGTGGAGACGGTCGGCGCCGGGCAGGCCGAGGTCGACGTGGCCGACGCCGCCGACGCGGTGGTGGTGGTGACGGCGCCCGGGCTCGGCGACGAGGTGCAGGCGCTCAAGGCCGGGCTGCTCGAGATCGCCGATCTCCTGGTGGTGAACAAGGGGGATCGGGAGGGCGCCGATCGGACGGTCGCCGACCTGACGGCGATGCTGGCGCTGGGCGCGCGTCCGGCGCCGCCGCTCTTCAAGACGGTCGCCGCGACCGAGGCGGGCATCGACGGAGCTCGTCGCCGCGCTCGAGCTTCTGCGCGCGACGTCCAGCGTCCGAGCGCGCCGCGCGCCGTCGCCGCCAGGCCGCGCGCCAGGTCAGCGCCATCGCCGGCGAGAGCGCGCGCGCCCGGATCGAGGCCGCGCTCGCCGACAACGGTGCGCTCGCCGCGACGGTCGACGCCGTGGCGCAGCGCACGCTCGATCCCTGGAGCGCTGCCGACGCGCTCCGGGAGATGTTAACATGAAGGGCATGAAGCCCTTTCTCTTAAGGTCAGCGTCCCCGGCGATCTCAGTTTTCGGCATCGCCCTTCTGGCGGGCTGCGGCCTCATCAGCTCGGACATCTCGAAGCTGACCTTCGATCTGCCGACCGAGACGTACTCCTTCGACACCGCAATGTGGTCGAATTTGCCGAAGGGGACGGTGCCCGCGATTCCCTGTCCGGCCATCGACTGCTGCACGGCCGGAGCCGCGGCCGGGATCGACTGCTCGACCACCATGCTCACCTGCAATTCGTCAGGCGTCTGCGAGGCGGACGTCCCCGAGTCGGCCGCCAGCAGCGTGAACCTGGCGATGCAGGTTCCAGTGTTGCAGACCTTCGGCGGACAGGCGCTCTCCAGCATCACCATCAGCAGCATCAGCTACATGGTCAGCAACAACTCGCTGAACATCGACCTGCCCGCGATGACCATCTACCTCGCGCCTGACGGCGTGACCGATCCGAAGGACTCGCGCGCGCTCCCCTTCGGCACCATCCCGGTGATTCCCAAGATGACCGATCCAAGCGGAATGGTGATGCTGGTCCCGAACGCCGCCCAGGTCTTCGCGAAGTTCACCGGGAACATCTCGACGCCGTTCAACATCATCGCGGCGGGGACGGTCAGCATCCCGGGCGGCTCGGACGTCCCGAGCGGTGCCATCACGCTCTCCGTGACCGGGACGGTCTCGGCGCAGATCTGAGCGGCCGGTGGATCGCGACGTCGTCATCGCCGGGGCCGGGCCGGCGGGCGTGGCGGTCGCGGTGGCGCTGGCCGCGCGGATCCCGGCCGAACGGATCCTCTGCCTCGACAAGGCGCGCTTCCCGCGCGACAAGCCGTGCGGCGGGGGGCTCACCGGTCACGCCCACGCGGCGCTGGCGCGGCTGGGCCTCGAGGTGCGCGTGCCGCACGTCGCCTGCGGGCGGGGGCGGATTGTCTACCGGCGGCGGGCGTACGACGTCGCGCTCGGGCGGCCCGTCGACATCGTCCGGCGGCGCGAGTTCGACGCCGATCTGGTGGCGCAGGCGCGCGCGCGCGGCATCGAGATCGCGGCGGGCGAGGGGCTCGCCGCGTTCGAGGTCGACGCGGACCGCCGGGCTGGTCCGGATCGCGACGACGGCGGGGCGCCAGTTCACAGCGCGCGTGCTGGTCGGGGCCGACGGGGCCGGCAGCCGGGTGCGGCGCGCGCTCGCCACCGACGATCGCCGGCCGCTGCGCCTGTTCCAGGCCGAGGTGCCGATGCCGGCCGGCGCTGGCCGAGCGGGTCGACCGCCGCATGATCTACGACTTCTCGCTCATGGCGCGCGGGCTGCGCGGCTATCTCTGGCTGTTCCCGGCGCCGGGCGGCCGGCTCAACGTCGGCGCGATGCACACGGCGACGCCGTCGCGGAAGCTCTCGGGCGCGGCGATCGAGGCGCTGCTGCGCGAGGGGCTGCGCGCCTATGGCGTCGAGCTTCCGGACGGCGCGCGGGGCTGGCCGGCCTGGCGCCACCGCGCGGGCGGGCGCGTGGCGGCGCCGCACCTCCTGTGCGTGGGGGACGCGGCCGGCATCGACGCGCTCACCGGCGAGGGGATCGCGGTCGGGCTCGAGCACGGGCCGATCGCCGCCGCGGCGATCGACCGCGGCGCTGCGCACGAACGACTTCCGTTTCGCCGGCTACGGCGCCGCCATCGACCGGGCGGTGGTCGGCCGCGAGCTGACGCTCGACGGCCGCCTGGCGCGGTTGCTCTACGCCCCGCGCGCGTTTCGCTCTGGCTCTCGCTGATCCTGTTCGATCGCCGGGTGCAGGAGCTGTACGCCGCGCGCGTCTCGGGCTCTGAGGTGCTGGCCGATCGCCAGGGTGCGCTGCTGGCCGCGCTGGCCCGCCACGCGCTTGTGGCCCCGGCGCGGCTTCGCGCCTCGAGATGCCTGAACGGTTTTCGCCCGTTCTAGGCCGTGGCGCGCGAGACGGTGCCGGCCGGCCTGCTCGGTCGTGTCCGTCGCGCCGCTGTCGGCGATCGGTCCAGTCGATGAACCGGTGGAGACCGGCGCGGGGACCGCGGCACCGTCGACCAGCTTGGGCGCGGCCGTCTTGATCCGACCCGTCGTTGACGCGCTCCTTCAGCTCCTTGCCGACCTTGAAGAACGGCAGGCGCTTCGGCTGCACGCTGACGCGCACGCCGGTGCGCGGGTTGCGTCCCTCGTAGGGGCGGTAGCTGCGCAGCTCGAAGCTGCCGAACCCGCGGATCTCGATGCGCTCGCCGCGCTTGAGCGCCGCCTCCATCGACTCGAAGACGACCTGGACGAGCAGCTCTGCGCGCCCCTTCGGAATCTTCTGCGTCTCGCACAAAACGTCGATGAGATCCGACTTCGTCATCGTCCCGTCATCCCCCCGTCGCTCCGCCGATCCGGCCGTCCCCCAGGATCAAATCCAGGATCAGACGGCGCGACCAAAACGTGAGCAACAGTTAACGGTAACCCCTTTCGCCGCCGCCGCGCAATCCAAAACCACCACCAGGGAAACCGCTCAACCGGGGCGATATTCCCCGAAAATTTCGCGAAAAACGTCGGCGATCTCGCCCAGGGTGGCACGCGCTTTGACCGTAACGAGCGAGAGCCGGAAAAATGTTACCCGCGCCGCGGGCGGTTTCCCGCAGGCGGCCCAGCGTGTCGCGCAACACGGTCGGCGTCACGGGTGTTGCGCAACCGCTCCAGCGCGGCCGCCTGCGCCGCCTCGATGGCCGCCGTCGGTCCGGTGCAGCGGCGCGGCGCTTCGGGCGCGCCGTCGGTGAAGCGGTTGACGCCCACGATCACGCGCGCGCCGCTCTCGACCGCGCGCTGGTGCTGGAAGCGCCCGGCGCTCGATCTCCCCCTGCGGGAAGCCCGCCTCGATCGCGGCGATCATGCCGCCCCGGCGGTCGATCTCGGCGATGAGCGCCGCCGCGCGCGCCTCGATCTCCGAGGTGAGCGCCTCGATCGCGTAGGCGCCGCCCAGCGGGTCGACGACGTCGCCGACGCCGCTCTCGAAGGCCAGGATCTGCTGCGTGCGCAGCGCCACGCGCGCCGAGGTCTCGGTCGGCAGCGCCAGCGCCTCGTCGTAGCCGTTGGTGTGGATCGACTGCGCGCCGCCCAGCACGGCGGCCAGCGCCTCGATGGTGGTGCGCACGACGTTGTTGAGCGGATCGGCGCGCCGTCAGCGTCGAGCCGGCGGTCTGCGCGTGGAAGCGCAGCATCTGCGAGCGCGGGTCCTTGGCGCCGAAGCGCTCGCGCATGATGTGCGCCCACAGCCGGCGCGCCGCGCGGAACTTGGCGACCTCCTCGAGCAGGTGGGCGTGCGCGTTGAAGAAGAACGACAGCCGCGGCGCGAAGCTGTCGACCGCGAGCCCGGCGGCGCGCGCCGCCTCGACGTAGGCGATGCCGTCGGCGAGCGTGAAGGCGACCTCCTGGACGGCGTCGCTGCCCGCCTCGCGGATGTGGTAGCCGCTGATGCTGACCGTGTTCCAGCGCGGCAGCTCGGCGCGCGCACCAGGCGAAGGTGTCGGCGACGAGCCGCATCGACGGCCGGCCGGCGGATAGATGTACGTGCCGCGCGCGATGTACTCCTTGAGGATGTCGTTCTGGATCGTGCCCGACGAGCTTGTCGCGCGCGATGCCCGCGCTCGTCGGCGACGGCGACGTAGAGACAGAGCAGCGTCGCGGCGGTCGCGTTGATCGTCATCGACGTCGAGACGGCGTCGAGCGGCAGGCCCGTCGAGCAGCACGTGCATGTCGTCGATCGACGAGATCGAGACGCCGACGCGCCCGACCTCGCCGCGCGCCAGCGGGTGGTCGGTGTCGCGGCCCATCTGCGTCGGCAGGTCGAACGCCACCGAGAGGCCGGTCTGTCCCGAGGCGAGCAGGAACTTGTAGCGGCGGTTCGACTCGGCGGCGGTGCCGAAGCCGGCGTACTGCCGCATCGTCCAGAGCTGCCCGCGGTACATGTCGGCGTGGACGCCGCGCGTGAACGGGAACTCGCCCGGGCGCCCCAGATCGCGCGCCGCTTCGAAGGCGGCTGGCGCGCCTCCAGGCTCGCTTCGTCGTAGACCTCGTCGAGGGGGATGCCGGCGGTGGTCTCGCGCTCGCCCATCGTCAGGCGACGTCGATCTCGGGGACGTTCCCCTCGACGATCAGCGTCGGCTCGGTCTTGCGCTGGATCTCCTCGACGGAGACGCCGGGCGCGCGCTCGCGCAGCGCGAGCCCCTTCGGCGTCACGTCGAGCACCGCGAGGTCGGTGATGATCCGGTGCACCGCGCCGACGGCCGTCAGCGGCAGCGTGCACTTCTTCAGGATCTTCTTCTCCTCGACCGGCGTCGCCCCTGGCGCCGCCTTGCCCTTCGCGACGTGCTCCATCATCACGATGACCCGCTTGGCTGCGGCGACCAGATCCATCGCGCCGCCCATCCCCTTGATCATCTTGCCGGGGATCATCCAGTTCGCGAGGTCGCCGTGTCTCGGCGACCTGCATGGCGCCCAGGATCGCGCAGTCGATGTGGCCGCCGCGGATCATGGCGAACGACTCGGCCGACGAGAAGAAGGCCGCGCCCGGCACGGCGGTGACCGTCTGCTTGCCGGCGTTGATGAGGTCGGGATCCTCGTCGCCCTCGTAGGGGAACGGGCCGATGCCGAGCAGGCCGTTCTCCGACTGCAGCACGATGTCCGTGCCGGCGGGGATGAAGTTCGCCACCAGCGTCGGCATGCCGATGCCCAGGTTGACGTACATCCCGTCCGGGAGCTCGCGGGCGGCGCGCTTGGCCACCTGATCGCGCGTCAGCGACCGGCATCACGCCACCCTCTTTCGAACGGTCCGCTGCTCGATCGGCTTTTCCAGCTTGCCGCTCTTGAGGATGCGCGCGACGTAGATCCCGGGCGTGTGGACCTGATCGGGCTCGAGCTGCCCGGGCTCGACCAGCTCCTCGACCTCGGCGATCGTCACCTTGGCCGCGGTGGCCATCATCGGGTTGAAGTTGCGCGCCGTCTTCCGGTAGACGAGGTTGCCGAGGCGGTCGCCTTTCCAGGCCTTGACCAGCGCGAAGTCGGCGGTGAGCGCCGTCTCCATCACGTAGGTGCGCCCGCCGAACTGGCGCGTCTCCTTGCCGTCGGCGACCACCGTGCCGACGCCGGTCGCCGTGTAGAAGGCGGGGATGCCGGCGCCGCCCGCGCGGATGCGCTCGGCCAGCGTTCCCTGCGGCGTCAGCTCGACCTCCAGCTCGCCGCTCAGGAACAGACGCTCGAACGTCTTGTTCTCGCCGACGTAGCTCGAGACCATCTTCGCGACCTGCCCGTTGGCGAGCAGGATGCCGAGGCCCTTGTCGTCGACGCCGCAGTTGTTGGAGATGATCGTCGAGCCCCTTGGTCCCCTTGCGGCGCAGCGCCGCGATCAGGGTCTCGGGGATGCCGCACAGGCCGAAGCCTCCGGCCATCATCGTGGCACCGTCGAAGAAGTCGGCGATGGCCTCGTCGGCGCTGGCGACGGTCTTGTCCATCGTGACCCTCATCATAACCCGGGCCTGCCGCGGCAGGAAGGGGCGGGGCGCGCTCGTTGTGGGATAATTCCGGCCTCAGCGACCATGCCCTTCGTGCCATGCCCATCGTGACATTCACCACCGACTTCGGCGCGCACGACGGCTACGTGGGCGCCCTCAAGGGGGTCGTGCTGTCGCTCGCGCCGCAGGCGACGCTGGTCGACATCGCGCACGGTGTTCCGGCGCGCGACGTGGCGGCCGGCGCGGTGGCGCTGGCGCAGGCGGCGCCGCTTTTCCCGGCCGGGACGATCCACGTGGCGGTCGTCGACCCGGGCGTGGGCGGCGCGCGCGCCGACCTGATCGTCGCCGCGGGCGGCAGCTTCTTCGTCGGCCCCGACAACGGCGTGCTGTCGCTGGCCGCGCGGGCGCCCCGCCAGATCTTCCGCATCGAGGCGCCCAGCCTTCCGGCGCGAGCCGGTGAGCCCGACCTTCCACGGCCGCGACGTCTTCGCGCCCGACGGCGGGCCGGCTGGCGGCCGGCGCGGCGCCGTCCGAGGCCGGTCCGGAGACGCCGTCGATGGTGGAGCTCACGCTGCCGCCGCTTCACAGCCGGGACGGTGTCGTCGAGGGCGAGGTGATCCACGTCGACGGTTTCGGCAACCTCATCACCTCGCTGACGGCGGAGGTGGTGGCGCGCGCGGCGCCCGACGCGATCGTCGAGGTCGAGGGGGGCGACGGTCGGTTCGAGCCGCGGCTCGGGCGGACGTTCTCGGACGTCGAGCCGGGCGCGCTCATCGCTTACATCGGCAGCGGCGGCCAGCTGGAGATCGCGCGCCGCGACGGCTCGGCGGCGCGACGGCTCGGCGCCGAGCGCGGAACGATCGTCCGCATCCGGAGTGCGACGCCGTGAAGGGCGCGGCGCTCCTGGTGATCGCCGCGTCGACGGCGACGCTCGGCTGCTCGGTCGGCTCGGGCTCGGGCGCGGCCTCGGGGTCGCTGTTCGCCTTCGCTTGCAACGGAGAGGTCAGCTACGGGACCATGGTTTCGGCCAGCACGGTCCTGCCGAAGGCCTACGACCTCAAGCCCACGTTCTTCGCGGGGATCCCGCTCGAGGACCTGCAGCAGGGCCCGCAGGCGATGAACCAGCTCGAGTTCCGGATGCAGAACACGGGGCTTCTGCAGATGTACACCGACACGCTGGAGTTCGACGTCTTGAACTCCTACGAGGTGGCGCGTTGCGTGCGCGGTCGGACCGAGGGGGGCCAGCCGGACTACCTGGTCTACCGCCGTTGCCGCTGACGCTGGCGACGGCGAACAACCCGGCGCCGATGACGCTCTGGTGCGACTGGAGCGGAATGGCGTTCAGCACCGACGGTGGCGCGCCCGACGCCGCGGTGCCTGGCGCGCCGGACGCCGGAACCGCGCTCGACGGTGGGATGTCGATGACCGCCTCGGCGCCGCGCATCCACGTGACCCCCTACACCGACATCCACGCCTCGCTCTCGCTCGGCGAGACCTGCCCGGGCGGACTCAACGCCGGCATCGGGATGGAAGGCTGGATCCAGTTCCAGAACTTCGGCACCGCCGAGCAGCCCAACAAGGCACCCCAGGACCGCGACATCATCGGCTTCGACCCGCCGTTTATCATCAACTACGGAGACCGCATTCGCGCCAACTTCGACGTGATCATCGGTGATCCCCAGGTGGCGAACGCGATCGAGAACGGCACGACGCCGCCGACCAATGCGGCCATCGGCGGCGAGCTCGCCGGCTTCATCGACTTCGATCTGGCGCGCGGCCGCTCCGGCCAGCCGTTCCCGTAGCCGATGGCCGGCGCGGGGACCCGGGAGGTCACCGTCGAGATCGACGGTCTGGCGATGGGCGGCGACGCCGTCGGCCGCCAGCGCGATCCCGCCGGCGCCGAGACCGCCAGCGACGGCCGGGCGACCTTCGTCCCGCTGGCCGCGCCGGGCGAGCGGGTGCGCGTGCGGATCGAGCGCGCCAAGGGACGGGTCGCCTGGGGCGAGCTGGTCTCCATCGAACGGCCGGGTCCCGACCGCGCGCCGCCGCCGTGCCCGCTCTTCGGCAGCTGCGGCGGCTGCCAGTGGCAGCACGTCACCATCGACGCGCAGCGGGCGGCCAAGCGCGCCATCGTCGAGCGGGCATTGGGCATGGCCATCGCGCCGGTGCGCGCGGCCGGACCCGAATTCGGCTACCGCGATCGCGCCAAGCTGACGGTGGGCCAGCGGGGCACGCTCGGTTTTCACGCGCGGCGCGCGCACGACGTCGTCGACCTCGGTGATCCCCCGCGCTGCCCGCTGCTCGGGCCGGAGCTGGCGCGCGCGCTGCCGGCGCTGCGCGCGCTGGCGCGGGGGCTCGGTCCCGGCGCGGAGCTGGAGGTGCAGGCGGGGGCCGAGGGCGTCCATCTCAACGTGGCGCGTGTCGACGCCCTGGGCGCCGCGCACGCCCGCCGCGAGATCGATCGCCTGGAGGCCGCCGGCGTTGTGGGCCTCTCGCTGGCCGGCAAGCCGACGCTCGGGCGCGCCGAGGTCGACGTCGCCGAGCCGGGCGCCCCGCCGCTGGCGATCCCGGCCGGCGGCTTCGCCCAGGTCGGCCGCGCCGGCGTCACCGCGCTGGTCGCCGCCGTGCTGGAGGCGGTCGGCGACGATCCCGGCGTCGTCCACGAGCTCTACGCCGGCAGCGGGACCTTGACCCGCCACCTGGCGGCGCGCGCCGGGGCGCGCGTCTTCGCCTGCGACGGCGATCCGGCGGCGGTCGCGCGTGGCCGGCGAAACGCCCCCGCCGCGACCTGGTCTGCGCGCCCCCCGACGACGTCCCCTGACACCGTGGTGCTCGATCCCCCGCGCGAGGGCGCCGACCGCGCCCACCTGGAGGCGGCCATCCGCGCGCGCCGTCGCATCGTCTACGTCTCGTGCGATCCGCAGACCCTGGGGCGCGACGCCCGCCACCTGAAGGCCGACGGGTTCCGCCTCATCGGCGCGGTCGCGCTCGATCTCATGCCGCAGACCTTCCACGTCGAGGTGGTCGCGACCTTCGTGCCGCCAAGCTCAGTTGGTGATCCAGTCGGCGATCCGGTCAGCGTCCCCGTCGGCGAGCCTTGACCGGACGAGGCTTTTGCCCTAGAACGCTGGCTCGTTTTGCGGGAGTAACTCAGTGGTAGAGTGCCACCTTGCCAAGGTGGACGTCGAGGGTTCGAACCCCTTCTCCCGCTCCAACCCTTTCAACGATTTAGGCGCCACGCGGACGGCCGCGAAGAGCGTCAGGGACGAGTTCCGGTACGAGTTTTGGGATAGGGTTTAACGCCTCAATGGCGGAACAGGATCTCGGCCTGGAGGTCTCGCAGGGAATCGCCTACATCCGCAAGCTCCAAGAGCTGGCGAGGTCTCTCGCGCACTCTCGCCCTATGAAGGCGCTGAGAGAGAAGGTGTCTCTAAACTTCTTGGCTCGCGCCACGATGGCGGCCGAGTCCGTATGCGTGCTCCTCTCCGCCGGGTTGGAACCCGATGCCCGCAGCATCACCCGGACGCTTGCTGAACTCTCTATCGACCTCCGGTGGTTGCTAGCCGAACAGACCGACGAGCGGTTTCAACTGTTCGTCGACTACATGCACGTGCTGACCCAGCGCCGAACGAAGAGCATGGCGACCCTCGGCCGCTATTCCGATCGGCCAGCCGACGTCCAGGCAGCATTTGTGGCCTCCGGAGCTGCCGGTGCGGGGTTCGCCAACGTAGATGAGTTCGTAGCCTTCGGGCAGGCGGAGTTTGAACGGGTGAAGTCAAAGTTTCCGAACAAATCGCGGTGGACGCCTGAAGACCTGGCCACGCGCGCGAAGGCCCTTGGACTTGAGGCCCTCTATGAATCGGCGTACCGGATGGGATCGGACGCCGTGCATTCAAGTCCCGCCACCATGACGAGCGTCATTCGTGAAACACCCGATGGAAGGGTCGCGCTCCTGTTCGGACCTGCCGAGCCGATCGACAACAGCACGCTGGCAGGAGCCGCGTGGTCGTATCTATTTCTTGTTGAGCAGTGTGTCGACCTGTTCGCCGCAGAGCGGAAGCCAGAGGTCGCCGCGCTTGCAGAAGAGTACGGCCGCTTGTTCGGCGACAATCCGGTGGAAGATCCCGAATCGCCCGGTTTAGTCGAGGCCGACGAGCTGCACGACGGCCGTGAGTGACTTCCTCATCTCTTCGCCGCGGACCGTGCTGTAGAGTTCCTGCATCGCGATATCGCTGTGGCCGCTGACTGCGCGGGTCACGAGGTCGTTCACGCCCGCGAGGCGCGATAGATCCTGAGCCGTCCGGCGCATCGCCTTCGGCGTGATGAGCTTCTTGATCTTGGCCGCTTCGGCGATCCTCCGGAAGGGCTTGTCGAGGCACGACGGCGAGATGAACCGGCCGACGTCGGACGGAAAGAGAAGATCACCGGCCGCGGCGTAGCCTTTCATCTCGTCCCGACGCTTCTGTAGCAGGTCCACGGCCTCCGACGAGACCTTCATGGCTTCGCCGTTCGGGCGGCGCACGACGCCCGTGGCCAAGTCGATGTCGACGTCCCAGCGCAGCCCCCGCAGCTTGCGGGGAGGCAGGCCGAGGGCGCTGGCAAAGGCTTGCAGCCGCTTCATGCCGATCGCGATGCCGGACGCGCCCGTAAAGGGGAACGCCACTTGACCGAAGCCGGCCGAGCCCTTCATTGCCTCGCGGTGGGCGCGGAGAAGGTCGACGAGCGCCGCTGGGAGGGAGATCACCCGGACCCGCTTCGTCTTCGTCGGCCCGATGTAGCGTCGGCGCTGCGAGCGACGGATCGTCAGGGTGCCCGCGTCGAGGTCGACGTCGTCGTCCCATCTGAGCGGGCGAAGCTCACCGGGACGCATCCCGAGTGTGAATCCCAGGACGGTCAGCGTGTACCACCTCGGATGAAGCGACCGCGTCGCTTCGAGGAACGTCCGCAGCTCCGTCGGAGTCATAGAATTCTCGTGCTCTCGCTGCGGGAGGGGCAGGGGTTTCACGCCGGCCGTCGGGTCGGGAAGGTAGTATTTTCGAGCGGCCGCCTGCATGACCATCTTAAGCACCCGCCACCAACCGTTGACGGTGTGAGGCGAATACTTTCCGCCGCGCGGGTCTTTCCGCGGCTTCACGAGCCAGGCTTCGAGATCGTGATCGCGGATTTGATCGACGAAGAACGCGCCGAGATCAGGCAGCACGTGGAGGTCGAGCGCCTCCGCGTACCGCGCTTTGGCGAGGTCTGACGTCATTCGTGGGAGATGTGTTTCGAGCCAAGATCGCGCGAAGACCGTAAGGGTCGGTCGCTTTGGGTCGCGGACGGTGCCCCCGGACTTGGCGATCTGTCGGAGCCGGGCGACCTCCTGAATCGCCTCCTTCAGCGTCGCCGTGGGCAGGTTCCGCTTGCGCGTGAGCAGCCGCCCCGTTCGTGGGTCGATGGCCGACGTCCGCACGTGGTAGCCGCCCGAGGGGAGCCGCCACAGGCCGGGATATTTCGTTTTTTGCATCATCTCCCTCCTCTGAAACGCCCGGCCCTCTAGCCGGTGACCGCAACATCCGGTCTAGCATCTCGACTGTCCAGAGTGCGGTACGACCTCGCTGCAGGGGGCGCACACCGCCTCGACGCGCCAAGTTCCAGACGCCGGATGGTGACCGGAACCGAAGATAGGCGGCCGCCTCCTCCGTCGTAAGATATCGCGTGCCGCTCCGACCGGACGCGAAATCGGAGTCTGTGCTCACGCACACTCCGATCCGCCGCTCCGAGCGCAGCGCCGATTGGGCCGTACATCAGTGCCAGAGATCAAGGGGCCAGCCCTCCGGCCGCGGATTCGGGCACCTCTTTTCGGCCCTTGCCGATCGCGTGATGAAGGCGGCATAGAGCCCGTTTGCGGAGCCGCGACGCCAGCGGCAGCCGGATCTTCATCTCCTGCGCAGCGTGCGTGAGGTTCTTACCCTCGTAGAAGCAGAGTTGGACCACGCGACGCTCGCGATCGGGCAGGTGGAGGATCTCGTCGGCAAGAAGCGACCGACAATCGAGTTCGTCGTCGTTGGGCGGTTGGAAAAAGGGATGCCCGTTCCAGAGCGCGGGGACGAGCCCCTCGCCCTCGTGAGCTTGTCCGAGCCAACCATCGCAGCCGTCCGGCGCCAGATCCTCGAGATGGACCACCGACACGCGGCCGACAGCGCGGCGGCCGAACCAGCAGCTGCCGCGGCCAACACCGTCACGGATGGCGCCCTCAATCACGATCTCGGCGTACGTCTTGAAGCTGACGCCCTTCGTCTGATCGAAGCGGTCGGCCGCTTGAACCAGCCCAACGGTGCCACTGCCGACGAGGTCGTCAATCTCCAGCCCGTTCACGCGCCATGATGCGCGCAGACGCTCCGATACTCGGTGGACGAGAGGAAGGTAGCTTCTGATCAGTTGGTCGCGAGCTGCGTCGTGCATCCCTGGCCTCTCTTCGGCGGGCGAAACGCCCAGTGCGGAGGAGGCCAATCGCAAGCTCGGTGCCGACGAAATCAGCGGTACCGGATTAGGAAAAACGCGCACTTAGGGCGCTCGACCCTTTCATTTTCGTTTCACTGAAACGCCGTGAAATGAAATGAAACGCGACGGCTGGACTATCGGGCGCGGCGGAGGCGTCGCGCGAGCAGGGCGGGAGAGACGCCGAGTTTCTTCGCCGCGATCTCCACGTCACCGTTCGCCTCACGTTCTTCGCGAACCAGATCTGCGATGCGAAGCTTGGCGACCGTACGGAGCTCAGGATGCTCGCCCAGGCGCCGCGAGAAAGTGGATGGGGAGAGACCGATGAGCTTGGCGGCCCCAGCGCTGCTCCAACCGCTGCGCTCGAGGGCAGCGAGGAGCAGGTCGCGGTTGCTGGCGGCGGGTTTCGTCTCACCCGACGACTGCGCGTCCGGTGGGGGCCGCCGTTCTGCTTCGGCCAAGAAGTTCTTGATCCAGTCGTGCGTGCCGGAGCGAGCGCCGGGCCCCGCCTCGATTGCTAGCTTCCTGGCCACCCCTTCGAGTCCTCGGACGTTATCGGGCCAGGAATGCATGGCCAAGGCGGCGACATCACGGGCGCCGAGCCAGGGAGGGTCCACGGTCTGCAGGGACTGGAGGTCGGCGTCGAGATAGATACGGAGGAAATGAACGAGCAGCAAGCCGACGTCTTCCCGACGCGCGCGCAGCGGCGGGAGAGCGATGTTGACGCTGGTCTTGAGGCGGTAGAACAGCGACTCGTTGAAGCGCCCTGCGGAGAGCGCGGCCTCGAGATCTGCGTTGGTAGCGGCGACGACGAAAACGTCCACCTTTCGGGACCTGGTGCTGCTGAGAGGCTGGACGATGCGGTCTTCAATCACCCGCAGGAGCATCGGCTGAGCCTCCAAAGGCAGATCGCCGATCTCGTCGATGAAGAGGGTGCCGCCGTGGGCAGCGCGGAAAAGGCCAGGCTGACTGTCGGTAGCGCCCGTGAACGCTCCTCGTTCGTGGCCGAAGAGCACGTCGTCTGCGCGTTCCCGCTGAAAGCGGCTGGCGTTCTCGGGGACGAAAGGACCTTTCGCGCGAGGGCCGCTCTCGTGCAAAGCGCGGGCGACCAGCTCTTTGCCCGTGCCGCTTTCGCCCCGTATGAGGACCGTGCTCGGCTCTGCCTGCGGCCCGCGTGATCGCG
Organism: uncultured Pseudomonadota bacterium; assembly: GCA_963725905.1. GTDB lineage: Bacteria > Myxococcota_A > Polyangia > Fen-1088 > Fen-1088 > JADGRB01. The sequence continues at coordinate 929,246 of CAVSAG010000002.1, forward strand.
TGGCGAACGTCGTCTATCGCGTCACTCGACCCGACGAGACCAAGGTTCGGGGAGCGGGTGACCGGGTGGCGAATACTGTGCAGGCAGAAAGCGAACGCACGAGCAACGGTCACGATGATGCCGCGTCCAAGCTCTGCTGGATCGAGCTGACGCGCCTGATCGAACCGCTCTCCATCGACGCGAACCTCGATGTCGGTGGAACCTGGCCGGATCTCGAGACGGCCCTGTGCTGATGCGAATCCTACGACGGGGTCCCGGCCCATCATGCGGTGAGCGATCGGCCGGCCAACGTTGGAGCCAGGAACAAAAAACGCCGGGGCATCTCGGCTGAAACCCAACACACCGTCGTCTTCGAGAAGAGCTACCTCACCGACTCGATTGAGGTCCGGGTGCCACAGGATCGTGAGCGCAGGTACGACGGGCGCGCTCAGTGACCCGGTTGGGGGCTCGAAGGGTCCGCTCAGGGTTGAGTCGTTGTCGAAGATGGACACGTCAAGTCGGTCCCGGCCCGCATGGACAACGGTCGAACGTCACCGGTATCACAGGGTGGCTCATTCCGACGCCGGACGGTCGGCCAACCGCCATCGGTACGGCCTTCCTCGCTCCCCTTGCGCGATGCACCAGCCATCGCGCGCCAATAGCCCGCGTCCCGAGCACGTGACCATGTCGTGAAGCATACCCGCCTTCGCCAGGTCGTAGGCGAGTCGTCCATCCGCCGTGCTCGCCCAGGACGCCTCGGCGATCCCAGCGGTCATGATCCTGCATCGCGACCTGAGCTGCTCGAGCCTGCGCCTCTGCCGCGCCTCTTTTGAAGGCCCACTTTCCTACCGCCACGAGGACGACCGACAGGGTGAGGACCGTCATGGCGACCCATTTGAGGATGTCTTTGAGGGTCGCAGCTCCGGCGATGTCGTTCACGGTTGCGAGCACGCCAGCCGTCAAGGCCCGTTTCACCTCCGCCGCGGCGGCCTTCGCCTGGGCTTCTGCTGTTACCTTCGCACCGGCGACGGCCGTGCGGGCCGCGTCCTCGAGTCTCTTGGGGAACTTCTCGTAGAGTGCCAAGTAGTACTCGAGGACGAGGAGCAGAGTCCACAGGGCATCCGTGCTCTTGACGCCGAGCGTGTCACGGACCCGATAGAGCTTTTGCCGCTCCCCGTCCGTCGCCTTCCGCCCCAAAAGGGTCTCGAAGGCCACGTCCGGGCTACTCACGAATTGCCTCGATCAACATCTCTCTGCACTCGTCGCGCCACCGCTCGACCTCGATGCGGTCTCCGAAGGAGAGCTCCCTGCATGCCTTCGCAATCGTCAGCCGTCCCTTGTTCATCGCGTCCGTCACTCTGTCCGCCAGCTCGGGGAAATTGAGGGACTTGCCTCCGGCCTCTTTCGATCGCCGTCCTCATGTTCGATCCGTTGTAGAGCTCAAACTTGCTCTCGGCGCCCAGGTACATGTTCCGGACGACGTGGATCTCTGCTTCCGGGAGCGCCTCGGAGAAGTCGCTCAGGAGCTCCAGGCTCTCTCTCTTCCGGTCAATCAGCCAGAACACGCCCAGTTTCCTTTTCAGCTCCGGAAGTGCCTTCCGGAGCGTCCTACCGAAGTTGGTGATCCCGGTCTGGTTGCGAGCACCCGTGTTGATGACGATGGTGCTCTCCGGTCTGCTCTCGACGAGGTTCACGAGCTCGATCCACCCCTCGCGTTCGTCGAGGTTCACGAGCTCGCCTTCGACGGTCTCCCGGTACGTCTTGAAGACGTCCGGAACTGAGGTGTCCGTTTCGATCAGAAACGTCGCCTCCTTCGTGCTCTCGAGGAAATCCACCACGGCCATCGAGAACAGGGACTTACCGACGCCACCCTTGCCACCACCAACGAGAATGAGTGCCTTCGACATGTCTGGCTCCTTTCACTAGTAACTGTCTTTGTCCTTCACCAGGAACGCCTGCTTGCCGCTGCGCTCAGCGGCGGCTTCTGCCTTCGGCGGGTTCGCGCTGGGCGACTCCGACTGCCTCTGTCGGCTCCCACCAGGCGTTGCCGTCGAGCTGCCGGTGGGCTTCCTCGTTGCGCTCTTGACCGGCTTCGCCTTCGCTCGCTGCAGGTAGCTCTTCAATGTGGGGGTGGTGATCGTCAACCCGACCCCCTGCAAGCTCTCCACGACTTGCTCGATCGTGTATCCGCGCTGCTGCAACGCCGCTATCTCGGCCACCAGGTGCTTCACGACGGCTTGCTTACTCAGCCGTCGTTTCGCTTCGTCCATTGCTGGCAGGGTGCGAAGCGCCCGTGCCATCTCTTCTGCTTTCCCGAGCGTGTAACTCATTCGGCTCTCCGATTCCGCAGATGTCTGCGTGATGGCTCCCGATGATCTTATCGAGCGGCCAACGCCGAATCTTTCCGACGGCGGTCAGAAAACAGCGCCGTCGTCTGCGGACTGCCATCGACGCGCCTTCGCGATGCTTCCTCAGGGCCGGCCGCATCGCTTCGCGATGCCACCGCCCCTGAGTCGTTCGGTGCGGGTGGAAATATCCGCGAGCCTCCGATCGATAAGAGATACGTGACGAACGTGCATTCACGGTTGCTCTCTACCGAGTGGGGGTGTCGGAGTAGCAGGATGGGGGCTTGTCCGGACACATGCGGCTGCCGCCGCACGTGCCCTCCCAAGCCCCGCTTCGCCCCGCCCGCTCGGCGCTTCGCTTCTCGCAGGCAGGGCTACGCCAGACCCGGAGATGCTCGGCGCTGCCGCTTCTCGCACCCAGTCGATCGGAGGCGCGGGCGATGCCGTTTCGTAGGAAGGCGCCGGCGGGCCTGACGGCCCGCCTCGACGTGCGGGTCGCCCCCGCCGAGAAGGAGCAGCTTGCGGTCATCGCTCGCGATGCCGGGCTCGCCGTCGCCGAGCTGGTCCGCTTGCGCGCGCTCGGGCGGCCGGTCGTGTCCCGTACGGACGCCACGACGATCCGGGAGCTGCGACGCCTCGGGGCCTGCTCAAGATGGTCCACGTCGAAAGCGGCGGCGCCTACCGCCAGCAGACGTCCGAGCTGCTCACGATGCTGCGCGCCGCGGTCGGCAAGCTGGCAGGCGGGCAGTAGGGGAGCGGGGACGATGATCGTCAAGAAGGTCCCCACGTCCAGGCGCGCGCCGGCCAAGAGCAAGGCGCACAACGTGCGCGCCCTCGCCGACTACATCGCCGGCCCGAACGCCGGCGGCGCCGGTGACAAGGTCGAGCACCGCGGGGCTCTGAACCTCCTCAACCTCGATCACGAGGGACAGGTCGCAGGAGATGATCGACTTGGCCGAGACGGCCAAGCGCAGCCCGCAACCGGTCCAGCACTGGATCATGAGCTGGCGGGAGGGGGAGCAGCCGACGTCGGCCCAGGCTGATCAGGCGGCCAGGATGTTCCTGGACGAGATGGGCTTGGCCGGCCACCAGGCGCTCTACGGATTGCACCGGGACACGGAGAACTGGCACCTCCACCTGGCCGTCAACCGCGTCCACCCCGAGACGGAGAAGCTCGCCACCGTCAACAACGGCTTCGACCATGAGGTCGCCCACCGGGCGATCGCTCGCATCGAGCACGCGCAGGGGTGGCAGAGGGAGGAGCGCGGCCTGTTCCAGACGCGTGAGGACGGGCGCGTTGAGCGCGCGCGGCCGCGCGACGAGCAAGAACGAAAGCCCTCCGTTCGAGCCCGCGATTTCGAAGAGCGGGTGGGCGCCCGGAGTGCCGAACGGGTGGCCATCGAGGACGGAGCTCCCGCCATCCGCGCGGCGGGGAGCTGGCGGGAGATGCACGAGGCCCTGGCCGAGAAGGGGCTGCACCTCGAGAGGAAGGGCTCGGGCGCGATTCTCTGGATCGGCGACCAACCCGTGAAAGCGAGCAGCGCCGGCCGCGACTGCTCCATGTCGGCCCTCCAGAAACGTCTGGGCGAGTTCCAACCGGCGAGGGATGCCGCGCGCGTGATGAGACGCACCCGGGCCCCCGAGCCGATCATGCCCAGTGCCCCCGGCTGGAGGCAGTACACCGACGCACGACGACAGCACTACCTGGAGCGTTCCCGCGGACGGGAACAGCAGATGGAGCAGCAGCGGGAGGATCGGCAACGCATGGCCGCGCGCCATCGGCAAGAGCGAGCCGACATCTTCCGCGGATCTTGGAAGGGACGGGGCGCTCTCCTCAACGCGACCAGGAACTTGCTCGCCGCCCGTCAAGCGCAGGAAAAGGCCGAGCAGCTTGATCGCCAAAGGTTGGAGCGCGGGGTACTGGACAAGGATCGAGGACTGTTCCCGAGCTACGAAGAATGGCTTCATGAAAGAGATCACGGGCTCGCGCAGGCGTGGCGACATCGAGAACGACGGCCGCCAGGCATCGAGGGGCCGATGTTCGCGCGCCCCGCGCCCCTAGATATCCGCGCGTTCGCCCCGGTCGTCGAAGGTTGGCACGTCCATTACCGTCGCGTCGGCGAGCGCGGCTCCCCTGCATTCACAGACCGGGGTAAGGAGATCGACATCTACGACAGCAACCGACGGGAGAGCGTTCTCGCCGCCCTCCAGTTGAGCGCACAGAAATGGGGTACGTTCACCATTCGCGGAAACGAGCGGTTCCGGAGCATGTGCGTCGAGTTGGCAGCAGAGCACGGCTTCAAGATCGCGAACCCGGAGCTCCAGCAGGCCATTGCCGCCGAACGGGAGCGGACTCGCTCACACGGAAGAGAGCGCTCGACGGACAGCGAGCACCGCGCGGCCGAGATCGTGGCGACCTCGGACGCCAGCCGACGTCTATCGGCGTCACCTGGCGGATGTCACCCGGGAGCGCTCAGGTCAACCCATCGACCCTTCGCGGGTCGATGCCGAGATCGCCGTCCGCATGCGTCTTGCGGGCCATCGCCGCGGCGAAATCGAGCGGGCGATCAAAGAGGCCGTACCGGCAGGTCGGCGCGGCGAGACGCGCGATTGGGATTCCTACGCGAAGCGCACGGTGGCAGTCGCCTTCGGTATTCCGGGGGACCGCCTATCTGAGCACCTCAGACGGCAGCACGACCGATTCCGCCAGCTCCAAGAGCGCCATCGCGAAGAGTCCGAACGGCTACCTCCGGGCGGTCCGTTCTCTCGTTTCGGACTGGGACGCTGACCGGTGTGCTCGGGGCCGGAACTGGCCTCACCCTCCAAGAATCGATGCTCTCGGCTGGCGGGTTCCGGCGAAGGGCCATGTACCCGGCGCACTTTGACCCGAAGTCGCTCGTGACTCGACATCGCCCGGCGTCGAGCGGAAACGACGGACGGCAGCGTCCGATGACTCTGGGTGTCTCCCTCCGGGCGCGGTTGCGCTCTCCGAAGCGGGGCGTGTCGCCACGTCGGGGCCTCCCTATGCGCGTCATCGGCCGGAGGAGACGGTTCTCTACGAGGTGCTCGCGGAGCATTGGCAATCATTCCTGGCGGAGACGGACGCAAGGGACGAGGGCGGACTTGGCTTGCCGCGCTTCGTGGTGGACGAAGTTGAGGCATTCCTGAAATGCGGCATCCTGGCCCACGGATTCATCCGGGTCGCCTGCGACACCTGCCGGGAGAGCAGGGTGGTGGCGTTCGCCTGCAGACGCCGCGGCTTCTGTCCGTCGTGCCTCGGTCGCCGGATGTGCGACTTCGCGGCGCACCTCCGCGACCATGTCATGCCTCACGTGCCCGTGCGCCAATGGGTGCTGACCGTTCCCGTCGGGCTCCGATTCGGGATGGCCTTCGATCCGGCGCTCGCCGGCATCGTCTTGCGGACCTTCGTCGGCATCGTCTCGCGCTGGCTGCGGCGGCGCGCTCGGGAACATGGCATACGCGGCACGCTCAAGACCGGCGGCGTCACCGTCGTCCAGCGTTTCGGCTCCGCGCTCAACCTGAACGTCCACTTCCACACGCTCATGATGGACGGCGTGTACCAGATCGCCCCGAACGGCGTTGCGGTGTTCCACCCGGTGCCGGCGCCGACCGACGCGGACGTCGCGACCGTGATCGAGCAAGTGTACCGGAAGGTCGTGCGGAAACTCGACGCGCGCGGCGATGACGACGGCGCCGGGTTCGCCAGCACCGAGCCCGTGCTGGCGACCCTGGCTGGCGCTTCGGTCGCGGGCGTCGCGGCGACCGGCCCGCGCCGCGGGGCGCGGACGCTGCGCCTCGGGTCGGGGGCTGCATTCGAGACGACCACCATTGGCCGGCGGTGCGTGGCGGTCGAGGGGTTCAGCCTCCACGCCAACGTGCGCGTCGCCGCCAACGACCGCGACGGCCTCGAGCACCTCGCGCGCTACCTTGCTCGACCGCCAGTCGCGACCGACCGGTTGACGCGCTTGCCAGATGGCCGTCTTGCTCTCCGGTTCAAGCGTCCTTTTACCGACGGAACCGAGGCCGTCGTGTTTACCCCGTTCGAGCTCATCGAGCGCCTGCTGCCGCTCATCCCGCGTCCGCGCAAGCACACCATCCGTTTCCACGGCATCCTCGCGCCCGCCGCCGGTTATAGGTCGAAGGTCGTTCCGGCCGCCGACATATCGAGGCCGCCGAAGGAGAGGCCTGGACCCGAGCGGCCCACACCCCACCGACTCCCGTGGGCAGAGCTTCTGCGCCGCGTCTTCCTCGTCGACGTGCTCGACTGCCCGCGCTGCCACGCCCGAATGCGCATCGTCGCTGCCGTCACCGAGCCAGCTGCCGTCGAGCGCATCCTGCGCCACCTGGGCGAGAGCGCCCAGCCGCCGACGATCGCCGGGCCACGCGCGCCGCCGCATGACGATGCGGAGGCCGAGCAGCGCCAGCTCGACCTCCTCGACTTCGACCCGGGCGAAGACGCTTCGTCTTGACCTGCACAGTCGGGAGGGGCGAGTCTCGCCCTCGTGGCATTTGGTCGGGACTCAGGGGTCCTTGTTTTCGCCCGGCAGGGCCCGCAGGGCCCGGGAAAAGCAGGGGGGGAAAGTTGACGGAGCGCCCCATTATCAGCCACACCCGCGCTTGTTTTACTTATCCTCAAACGCGCGCAGCGCACTCCGAGCGTCGGTTGCATCACCGCCGCTTAGGTAGTCGGTCGGAAGATCTCCGCTAATGGCCCACCATCCGACTGAGCCCAACCTCGCCAGCGACCGCACGATCCAGACCGAGACGTATGGAGCAACGTACCAGCTGCACTCGGCGTCCACGCCGCCGTGGCGAACGCTTTCGGTCTCAAGGTACCGCTCCACGTTGCCGCGCTGCTGAGCGAGCCAACGGGCTTCTAGCGCGGGATCGTCGTAGTCATCGGAACTCAAGGAGCCTGGCCCGTCTGCCCAACGATTTGCCGTTCAGCGGCGGGCGCACGAGGGAGCGCAGCGACCGACGCGCCCGTCCGACTGCAACGGCGGGTTGGGCGGCCCTCAACCAGCGGATCAGGGAGACGCGACGGGCGGTCCGTCGATCTCGGCCAGCAGAGGAGCCCACGAGCTAAGATTGTCGCGACGGAGAAGGTAAACGAGTTCCCAGTTCAGGCTGGCCAGGTCGCAAACCAAGTAGTGGATCTCGGTCCTGCTGTCGCCGGAGGTGGTCCGTTCCACGACGAGCTTGGCGCAAGGCAAGTGACTGAGCGCGCACGTCGAGATTCGTTGGCTCGCGACTCGCTGCGAGACGCCCTGCTTCGTCAGAGTGGCGAGCACCATCTGGGTATACTTCTCGAGGATGTCGGCCGATGGTGGGCTTGGCAGCGCGTATTTTCGAAGGGTCATAGCCTCGGCAGGATGGCCGGGGTCATGCTCGGTCGCGAGGAGCGCGCCGCGGGCGAGGATGCGATGAAATGGATCGCCCGCTACCACCGGAATAGTTACATCCTCGCCGTTTGCTCCGATGAGCTTCCAGCCGAGCGGCACCGGAACCGGATACAAACCACCGAGCCGCAGAAGATTTGCACGCGACGGTCGTGAAGTGCCGTGGCTCGCTTGCACCATTAGTCCGCCCAACGATTACGCGTTCAGCGGCGGCGCGCAAGCGCCGTCCGCTGCAACGCGCGGTTAGCCAGCAGCCCGCAGGTCGCGCTGTCTAACAGCAAGCTGACGTCCGCTCTCGAATCGGATCGTATAGGCAGGTTCCGGTTCGAGCTGTTCGAGTGATTCGACCACGCCACTTCCTCCGACGAGCGCCACGCGACGAACCTGCACTTGACTGCCGACTCGGAACTGCACGCCCTCAAGATCGCCGCCCGATTGCCAGCGGTCCATGAGATCCGGCGTCAGTCGCTGCGGTACCCATTGTTCGTGAGCATGGATGTCGTCGGCGAACATCGCAGCTACGAGCAGGTCTCGCCAGTCGGTCCGCCCGAGTGTGATCGCTTCGTCGAGCGTTCGCAGGTCCCCATGACTCAGTCGCAATGCGGCAAAGCGAAGGCGCTCCGAATCTCCGGACCAATTCAGCAGGGCCTGTTCGGCCGCCGGTCGATCACCGATGCCGAACAAAACATCGAGATGCTGCCTCGTCGTCGGAGAAAGGGCCTTCATCTCGTCTGGGTAACGTTTTGCCGTTCAGCAGCGAACGCCAAGGTCACGTTCGAGCGTATCACGGCCGCGAGGAGCCGCGGGCTCGCCCGCGGCGTCGCGGCACGAGCCCACGTACGGGCGGACCGGCGTGGCGTTCGGCTGCTGCAACGGCTTGTTATCCGACGCCGTCCGTCGACGCTCGGAATCGACGCGCGCTTCGGGCCCGTTCCCGAACATATGGAAGCGGCACACCCCGCGCTGCCATCGCCTCTTCGTAATGCTCCACTTGGTCTTCGAGGAGAATCGCGAGCTCCACGGCCTCATGAAAGGCCTCGCTCCTCGGGCCGTCGGCGAGGCCCGGCAGGGCCCGCAGGGCCCGGGAAAAGCAGGGGGGATAAGTTGACGGAGCGCCCCATTATCAGCCACACCCGCGTTGTTTTGACTCATCCTCGGCGATCGCCGTAGCGGCTCTGCTGGCGGATGAAGAAGCGCAGGGGGTGGATCAGCGTCAGGGCGCTCTTGGCGCGGGTCATCGCCACATAGAGCAACCGGCGCTCTCTTCCTCGGCGGGGCTCCCGGTCGCGATGATCCGAGGGGATGCAACCGTCGGCGGCGTTGAGCAGGTAGACGCTGTCCCACTCCTGCCCCTTGGCGGAATGGATGGTCGAGAGGATCAGATAGTCCTCGTCGAGGTGCGGGTCGCCGGCCTCGGCACCGGTGGCCTGCGGCGGATCGAGCGTCAGGTCGGAGAGGAACCGCTCGCGCGACGGCGCCGCCGCGGCGAGCTGCTCGAGCTGCTCGAGATCGCCGAGCCGCACGCGCGCGTTGTCGTAGAGACGCTCGAGGTGCGGCTCCAACCAGCGGCGCACGAGCCCCATCTGCGCCCCCCAGGGGGCGGCCGCCGGGCAGAGCTGGCGGTAGAGATCGGCGAAGGCCGGCCAGTCGGTGCGCGCGGCGGACGGCGGCTCGAACGTCGCCAGCGCCGCCGCCAGCGCGAAGCGCGCCGCCCCGACGTGGGCCAGCAACGCTTCGGCGAAGCGCGGGCCCATCCCGGGCAGGAGCTGCGCGACCCGGAAGGCGGCCAGCCCGTCGCGCGGGTTCTCCGCCCAGCGCAGGCAGGAGAGCGCGTCCTTGACGTGCGCCGCCTCGAGAAACCGCAGGCCGCCGAACTTGGCGAACGGGATGTTGCGCCGGCCGAGCTCGACCTCCAGCGCGTCGCTGTGGTGGGCCGTCCGGAACAGCACCGCCTGCTGTCGCAGCGGTACGCCGGCCTCGCGCCGCTCGAGGATGTGGGCGACGACATAGTCGACCTGCGCCGGCTCGTCCTCGACGGTCGCCAGCACCGGACGGTCGCCGCCGGATCGCCCGGCAGGGCCCGCAGGGCCCGGGAAAAGCAGGGGGGATAAGTTGACGGAGCGCCCCATTATCAGCCACACCCGCGCTTGTTTTACTTATCCTCCTCCCACCACCGATGTCTCAGGAACGTCGCTCGATTCCCCGATTCGACACCCATCCAAGATCGGTTACCACATGCATCATGTCCCTACAGACGGAAATCGACGACCGCAAAAAGGAGATCCACGCGGATGGATACCCGATGTCAATCGGCGAAATCATCCGTCTCTATGGTGACGAAGAGCTCGACATTCATCCCGAGTTCCAGCGCTATTTTCGGTGGTCGCCACTTCAGAAGACGAAACTGATGAATCGATCCGCTCGGCATTCCGATACCGTCCATCTTCGTCTCGCAGCGTGAAGACGGTGTCTGGGACGTAGTCGACGGCCTTCAGCGCCTCTCTACCATCTTCGAGTTCGCCGGCATTCTTAGGGAAGAAGATAGGTCTGTCAGGGCGCCCAGCCGACTCTTGCGCACCGACTACTTACCGTCGCTAGAAGGAAAGGCCTGGGACGACGGCACTGACGGAACAACATGCTTAACCCAGGCGCAACGCATAGCCTTTAAGAGGGAAAAGCTAGACATCAAGATCCTCAAGAAGGAGAGCGACCCTCAGACGAAGTTTGAACTGTTCCAGCGCCTTAATACGCTCGGCTCGGGGTCTGTCTCAGCAGGAGCTGCGGAACTGCCTGCTGATCATGCTCAACCGCCCATTCTTCAAGTGGCTGGAGGGCCTTTCGACCACGGCTGACTTCAAAGCCGCGACCGCTTTGTCTGACAATCAGCTGGATCAGCGGTACGACATGGAGCTGGCGACCAGGTGCTCCCTGCAATCCGTGACGCGTCCCAGGCGGACTTGGATGGGATGCGCGACGTAACACGAATTCCTGACGAACCGGATCCGGAGTTTTGCTTCCAATCTCGAAGTTCCGTACCTCGAGACCGAAGAAAAGCTCTTCGCAAAGACTTTCGAGGTCATCTGCAGATCCTCCGGAGTCGGAGAAAACGCGTTTCGTCGATACGATGCGGACACTGGTCGGTTCGGCGGCGGTTTTTTGGTCTCTGCCTTCGAGGCTGTTACGGCCGGAATATCAGCGAACCTTTCGCACTGGGGCGCCAAAGTCCAGACAGGCGCCCTTGAAGCGAAGCTCAAGGACATGTGGGGTGAGTCGGCTTTTCAACAGAACTCCGGTGCGGGCGTTCGTGGTACCACCCGAATCGACAACGCTCATCCCGTTCGGGCGGGCCTTCTTCGCGTGAAGCTTCACACGAATGAGCAGCTGGAAGACCACCTGGATTCCTGTATCGCTTGGCGTCGAAAGGAACTTCGCGAGCTGCGTACTCTGATCATCACCTCCCCGCTTCCCGGCAAGGCCACGTACGCCCGCGCTGGGATTGCCTTGGCGTACGCTCACTGGGAAGGATTCGCGAAACAGGCGGCTGAGGCCTACCTGTGGTTCGTCGCGAATCAGAAGCTCCCGCTCCAGGACCTAGCCGACAATTTTTGGGCTCTCTGCGCGCAGCGGGTGAACAAGGCAAACAAGATCGCGGACCACCTAGCTGTTGCTGATCTTTTCCGGGAAGCCAGCCCCGGCACATCCGGGGTTCAAGACGACGATCAGTACAAGGTCGAATCTCAATTGATCAGTGTTTCGCGACATCCTTCTCTCGATCGGCCTGGACACAGCGAAGTTTCTCGAGACGCTAACCAACTTCATCGATTCCGAAGGTGCTCGCTGTGCGCAACAAGGTCGCCCATGGCGAGTACCTCAGCGTTCCCTGGCAAGGGTCGGAGAGCGTCCTCGAACGGATCGAACAGATCTTGATAGACGTGAGAACCGAGATCAGCAACAGCGCCACGCTCAAGAAATACCGGGTTAGCTAGCGCCCGCGGGCCCGAGAGGGCCATCGAGAAGCGTAGACTTACGCCGAACAGGCCCATCAGCGGTGTCGCTTCATGACCGCGTCGACACGCGCCATCAGCCGCTGGCGGTGAGCCAAGAATGGCGAGACCACGCGCGGCGCGCGGCGATCAGGTTGCGGCAGCCTGCCTCCAAGTGCCCGAAAAAGGTCGGACAAGGGGACCGGTCCGATGTCCTCTCCCGAGACCTGGAGGAGTGTTGGCTGGCCGATCGCAAAATGGTGCGTTTGACGGCACGAACCGCTCGCCGCCGAGCACCACCGGAAGCGAAAACAGGATGCTTCTGCCTTCTCCGGGATCACCCTTTCGCCCGGCAGGGCCCGCAGGGCCCGGGAAAAGCAGGGGGGATAAGTTGACGGAGCGCCCCATTATCAGCCACACCCGCGCTTGTTTTACTTATCCTCATGCATTCCTTGAGGGGGCGGACATTTTCATTGAGCAGGTAAGGCGGAATTGTCACTGAGCTAGGACATCCCGTTGCGGCTGACTTCCCGCTCTGGCAAAATCGGCCGATGATTGGCGGCGGGGTTGGAGGCCGAAGGTGGCGGGCGGGACGCCGCGCGGTTAGCTTCTTGTTGGGCGCCTCGGTGCTGGCCGGGTGTGGGTCGGGCGGCTCTCCCAGCGACGGCGGCATTTTTGGCAGGGGTGGCAGCCAGGGGAGCGGCGGCGCCGGTGGCGCCGGTGCGGTGATCACGCAGCAGAGCTTCCTCGGCACCTGGACGGCCCAGTCAGGCACGCTCACGTTCGACTGCAGCGGCCAGAGGACGACTCTCCCACTGTCGGGAGCGCTGGTGGTCTGGCAGATGGGGACGACCAGCGACCTAGTCCAGGTGGCGTCCTCGAGCTGGCTAGCTTGCCCGCTCCAGGCGGACGTCACCGGGGACGTGGCGAACGCGCTCATCCCTCAGGACTGTTCCATGGCCACGACCGCCGGGACGGCCGATTTGGTCCTCACAAACTACGAGTTCATCATCGACCCCGGCGGGACGACTGCGAGCGACGAGCTGGTGGCGGGGGACACGTCCTGCACTTATTCGGAGGGCGCTACCTACAACAAATCGAACTGAGCGGGATCGTAGACTTGCGCGGGACCTCGATCGCGTCGAGCGCGATCGCCTCGGCGAACAGGCAGAGCGAAATCAAGCGCTTCGGCGACGGCGGTTCGCGGTGGAGGTCCGCGGTTCCCGATGTTCGCGTCCATCGAGAAGGGCCAAGAGGTCTCCACCGGTGCGGGCGATGGCTTTGTTGACCACCCGCGCGGGACCTTGAGGGGGACGGGCGAGTCGTCGACGCTGACGAACGCATCGAACGTCGACGTCTATCGTCTGTCCTTGATGCTGGCCACGGCTCTCTCGAAGTGCGGCCTTCCCGGCAGGGCCCGCAGGCCCCGGGAAAGGCAGGGGAGGGGTTGACGGAGCGCCCCACTATCAGCCACCCGCGTGTCAACGCCAAGTAGGAATCAGGGTTTCTGCCAAGTAGAAATGTCCGGTTCGACAGGGCCTGAGCTCGCGCCTCGCGACGCTGAGCCGCGCGGAGATTCTGAGCCTTTGTGCGTTCCTTCTGGTCTTTCTCGAACTGGGCAAAAGGCGGCGACAGCACCGGTGCCGGCGTCGCTCGTGGCGAGACCTGGCGCTCGACCGGCCTCACCAGCAGCTCTGATCCGGTCCTTCTGCCGGAGCGTCAGCTTCCTCGAGGCCAAGCGGGCCTGGTCCCGTTGGTTCTGGCCGGCCTGGATGACGGCGAGGACAGCGCCCAGGCGCTTGTTCTCGACGATTGGCGCGATGGCCGCGCCTACAGCGCGATCGGGACGCGCTTGTTCTTCTTCACTGCCACGCACTCCAGTTCGTAGCCGAGCGCTTCGAGGTAGCGGCGAAGAGTATCGACGTGGGGGTTCCCGCGGTGTTCGGTGCGCGAGACCTGCGTCTGCGCGACCTCCACCCGCCGGGCCAGCTCTTCCTGGGTGACCCCCTCGGCCTCGCGCAGTTCGCGCAAGCGGATGGCGACGGTCTCCTCTTCGACCAAGCGGTCGGATGCGGCGATCCGCTCTAGAGACATTCCTTTGTCTTTGATGTCGTTCCAGTTGTGAGTTTTCATTTTCCTACCTTGCTCTGTTCAGATGCGCCTTCGTCGTGCCCGGTGGGACGTCCGCGTCAATGTCGCGCGCGGTGTCCGGTGGGATCTCTACTTGCGTCCCCTCCTTCAACTCCTCCGCGTACCGCCGCCAAATCTCGTCTGCTTTCGGGACGAACCATTCGTAGAACCTGTCGTCGCCAGCCTTGTCGCCGGCCAGGAGCACGACGGCGTCACGGTTGGTGTCGAAGTTGTAGGCGATCCTGATCTCGCGCCGCCCGGCCGACTTTCGCAGCTCGCGGCAGCCGTACTTGCTGCCGTTGAGCGCGCTCTGGTAGGGGAACTTGAGCGTGACTCCTTCCTGTTCGAGCAGCACGATGATGGCGCGGGCAGCGTCATGGATCTGTTCGTCGAGGTCAGGGTCCTGGTACCAGGCCAGAAACTCATCGGTGACTATGACCTCCATCGACGATGGTCCTTTATACCCCTAAGCGCATAGACGAGCAAGCGCATTAATATACCCTGTGGCGCATGAACATTTCGAGCGGCGCCTCGCGGATCCAGGGACGAGTCCAGGGACGAGTTGGTCGTCCCGGAGCGGGTTTCTGCGGGTCTGACCGGGTATTGTCAGGTTGCAGCAAATACCAATAACTGCATGAAATGCCTCTGTTTTATGGCATCATCAATTGCCGCGGGTCGTCAGAGTGCCACCTTGCCAAGGTGGACGTCGAGGGTTCGAACCCCTTCTCCCGCTCAGAAAAAACGGCCACTTACCGCGCAATCGCGGGGTGGCCGTTTTCGGTTTCTGGGGCCTTCCCACCACTTTCCCACCACGACGCGCCGTCCTGCAGAAGGTCGCGGTACTTGGCCAGCGAAATGACCGCTCCGACAGCCGCCTGAATCTCCCGCTGGGGGACGGTGCTGTAGAGATCGGACATCTCGTTGGTCGCGTGACCGCAGATCTTCTGCCGGACGATCGCCTCGATGTCGGCGTTGCGGGCGAGGTCCGCGTCACCGCGCTCGCCGCTCAGGAGCGCTCATACGCCTCCTTCGTGAACGCGCTGTGCGTCCCCCCCTTCGCTGCTTCATAAGCCCGGACCTGCTGCAGCAGCTCGGGGTCGACGTAGGACTGCTCTCGGATTCTGTGACGCATCACTGTGCTCATGACGGGTGTCTGGTCTCGTCGGCCTTCTCGGCAACTGGGTCGCAGAAGCGACTGACTTTCTTCTGACGCGGTGACGTTTTCGATTCCTCGCACCGGCCTGCTCGGGAATCAGCGTTGAAATGGTCCGGACTTTCTTTCGGGCAGGTCGCTCTCGCGTGGCGGCGCAGTTGTCAGCGCGGCCCTCAAAAATCCGACCCGCCTCCTGTCGATTTCCATCGCGGGGCCCCGCGGTCGAAGACAGACGCCGCCGTTTACGTGTCGCCGCTGGGAGGACCGCTGCTGGGCCTCGCAACGGTTTTCGCAAAGAGACGGCCACCGTTGCCGGGCTCGCTGCTCGCTCGAATCGACTTCCAGCAAGACCTTCGAGAAACCTGGGCATTTCGCGGGTGCCTCCCGCGAATGCCCAGTCCGGGTGCGGCCTTCGGCCGGCGTGAGCGCCAGCTCAAAGGGCCTGCCTCTATACTTTTCCGAGTGAACGCGCCCGGTTAGGGCAGCGTGAAACTCCGACCCTTTATCTTGCAGTCCCCGTCCCCCGAGCTCGGCGACTACCTTTTCCGATGGCCACCACATCATCGGCCTCCCCTCGATCGTCCGGAAGGCATGGACG
Organism: uncultured Pseudomonadota bacterium; assembly: GCA_963725905.1. Classification (GTDB taxonomy): domain Bacteria; phylum Myxococcota_A; class Polyangia; order Fen-1088; family Fen-1088; genus JADGRB01. The sequence goes on from CAVSAG010000002.1 coordinate 944,854, forward strand.
CGAAGCAGGGGTGCGCCCCGCGCCTGGGCAGAATGATAGACTGCCGTAGGGTCGTTGGTGATGCAGAGCGGTCGGCTGGGATATCTTCGCTTTTGCCGGGTCGCGGTCCTCGCGCTGCTGGCCGCGCCGGCGCTTGAGGGGTGCGGGGACGAATCGCTGCAACCTGAGCGCGACGCCGGCGACGGCCTCGGGTTGAAAGGCACGACCAGCGGCCGCGACGCCGCCTTCGATCGACGAGTCACGATCGATGTGGGTCCTATCTGGGACCCGCCCCCGACCTGCGGAAACGGGGTGCTCGATCCTGGCGAGCAATGCGACGACGGCAACGAGCTCTCGGGCGCCGGTTGCACGCCGCTCTGTCAGCTCGAGCTCGGTTGGACCTGCCCGGTGGCCGGCCAGCCGTGCCAGCGCCAGATCACCTGCGGCGACGGCGTGGTGGAGCCGCCGGAGAGCTGCGACGACGGCAACACGAAGGACGGCGATGGTTGCTCGAGCAGTTGCACGATCGAGCCCGGCTGGCGCTGCCGCGTACCCGGAAGACGCTGCGCGCCGATCTGCGGCGACAGCATCATCGTCGGGCCCGAGACCTGCGACGACGGTAACACGGTCGGGGGCGACGGCTGCTCGGCCATCTGTCTCATCGAGCCGACGCCGTACTACTGCGGCGACGGCATCGTGTCCGGGTCGGAGGAGTGCGACGACGGCGCCGCCAACGGCAACCCGCAGAGCGGCTGCAACGCCGATTGCACCTACTGGCAGGTCTGCGGCGACGGCGTGGTCGAAGGGACGGAGGCGTGCGATCTGGGGGCGGCCAACGGCACCGTCGGTGGGGCCAACGGATGCACGATCGGGTGTCAGATCCCACCTTACTGCGGCGATGGCGTCGTCGACACTGACCTCGGCGAGCAGTGCGACGAAGGGGTCCTGAACGGCAACGTCGCCGGGAACTGCTCGGCCGACTGCCACATAGAGATTCTGCTCTGAAGGCGATCCTCGACGGTGCGTTCGGCGTCCCCGCCCTGGGTTGACCAACGGGGACCGGTCCGAGACAACTACTCCCATGGTGTCCGAACACTCATCGCCGTCACGCCGCCCGCCCGAGGCGCGTCCGGCTTCGGCGCGCCGCCGGCGCCGTCCGAATTCCCAAACACGTGACGCCCCATACTGCCGCCACTCCTTCGCGACCCACCTCCTGGAGTCCGGCTACGACATTCGTACGATCCAGGAGCTCCCGGGTCACAAAGACGTCAGCGCCACGATGATTTAACCCCAAGTCCTGAATCGAGGCGCCGGTGGCTTTCGCAGCCCCTCGATCGCTGACCCGGATGCGATCCCGTGGCCGCTCCGATCTCGCGCGCCTTCGCCCGCGACTTAGGCGCCGCCGGACGACGCCCCGCCGACGACGGATAGGCGGTTCCGGTAGAACCAGAGCGGTTGCGGCCGCCGATCCAACATGCGCGCGAGGTGGCGTGGGGAGATCCATCCGGAGACACGTCTGATCCGTTCGCGGGAGCTCCCCCCGCTCACACAGCCGGTAGACCGTCGCGGTGCAGATGTGGAGCCGCTCGGCCACCTCGCGCGCCCTGAGCAAGGGCATGCTGAACCCACCCCGGCTCCGTGTATGTCGCGCCGGAAATGACAAAGCCCACAAAGTTTGCTCCAATGACGCCTTGACTAGCTAATCGCTTAAAAAGGAGTGGATCATGGCGCGAGAGTACCTGGGATGCGCGGCGGGAGCCGCAGTCGTGGTGTCGTTGGTGATGGCCGGTGCGGTGGGTTGCGGAAACAGCCTCCCCGGAAGCAGCGGGGCCGGCGCGGCTGCCGGCGGAGTCGCCGGACAGAGCACCGGCGGAGTCGCCGGACAGAGCACCGGCGGAGTCGCGGGATCGTCGTCCGACAAGAATGGCTCGGCGGGCGCCCAGGGCGGCGCGGGTCAGGCCGGAGCCTCCGGTGTCGCCGGAACGAGCGGCGGGGCAGACGCCTCGGGCGGCTGCAAAGGCGGCCCCAACGACTGTTACAGCCACTGCGGCGGGCTCTGCAACCCAGACCCTTTACCGGCCCAGTGCGTGTCGGGCAACTGGCAGTGCCCGCCGAACACCCTGGATTCTTCAGCGAATTGCGGCAGGTGGGGACCTATCTGGCAGTGCGGAGACGCGGGAGTCCCATCGACAGGCGGCAGCGGCGGCGAGGCTGGCGCTGGCGGACAAGGCGGGGCCGGCGGAATCGACGCTTGTTGCGCCCTGCCGCTGGGAGGCGCCAGCGGTCACGGCTAATGCGGCGACCCGGCAGAGCCTGCATGGGATCCTTCCTGCAAGTGACAGGATCGCACTGGATCTCCTTGCCGCACTTGCGGCTGCCCATGAAGCGAGCATCGTTCACCGAGACGTAAGCCCGGAAAACATCATGGTGGGCGTCGGACGATGCGTTCTTATCGACTTCTCGATTGGTATGTCGACGAAGACCGACGTAGGGATGACCCGGGCGACGAAGAGTGGCGAGCACCTGGGGCGCGTGGATTATATGGCCCCCGAGCAGAAGCGGGACATGACACGTGTGGATGCGCGATGTGATCTTTACGCGGCCGGAGTCGTCCTGTTGGAGATGCTCTCCGGATCGGCAAGGTTCGCACGGGCGCAGTTGGACGCGCAGATGTCGAACCTGCCTGTCGAGTTGCGAGAGGTGATAAAGCGGGCCTTGCAAGAGGATCGCGAAGAGCGCTTCCCGTCCGCCGCTGCCTTTCAAGACGCCCTTCGGCCGTTCGCCAGCGGTACCAGATCGCTAAGCTCGGCCACCACGGCTCTGTGCACCAACACAAAGTGTCCGGGAGCCGCATGGACCCAAAACGGATATTACGAAGGCCCCGCAATTTACCCAGATTCGACGGAAGCATTCTGTGGCCGTTGTGGGGAGCGACTGAAACGGCAATGTGGAAACTGTGGATCAGAATTCCGTCACGCTCAGTTCTGCGGGGGCTGCGGCGACAAGTGGTATGAAATTCCCACCTGCGAGACCTGCGGATCGTGGTTGAAGGCGCAAGACATGGGAACCGACACGAAGGCAAATTGCTGCACCAAGGGCCGCCGGAAGCGCCCGCACGGCATCACGACGGAGGTAGCAGTGCCGGACGCGCCGCCGAGCGACGATGACATTCCGTTTTGATGGTGTAGCGGCCCCAGCGCTTACACGTCCCGCTGCATCTCCGTCGACGACGCCGACGACCCGGGCCCGCCCGCGTTCTAAGCGGCGCGGCGACCGATCACCGACACCCCCGAAAGTTGTCCGTGACGCCTTGGAAACGGAAGTGCGACCGCGCAACCTTCGCCGGCAGTGAGGTTTGTGATGAGAGGCTCGCGGATCGTTCGTCGGCTCGCCCTCGCGGTGGGGTGGATTGCCGTGAAAACGGGCACTCCGGGGGCGGTCGAAGCACCGTCCCGTCTCGAGGGAATTGTTACACGCATGTCAACGCGCCCGCGTCCGGACAGTCGGTGTCGCCGTGTTATGGTCGGCCGACGTGGCGGGAAGAGTGTTCGTGTTCGGGGCGACGGGGTACACAGGGCGACTGATCGCCGCCGAGGCCAAACGCCGCGGACTCCCCTGCGTCCTCTGCGGCCGCGACCAGCCCAAGTTGGCCGTGCTGGCCGATGAGCTCGCGCTCCCGTATCAGGCGGTCTCCCTCGACAACGCCGGACGGCTTCGCGACGTGCTCGCGGACGCCAGCGTGGTGCTCAACGCCGCGGGACCATTTTCCCTGACCGCGCCGCTGCTGATCGAGGCGACGCTCGCGGTGGGCGTGCATTACCTTGATCTGACAGGCGAGGTGGACGTCGTCGAGGCGGCGGCCCGTCGACATGCCGAGGCGATGCGCCGTCGGGTGATGATCATGCCGGCCGTGGGCTTCGACGTGGTGGCGTCCGACTGCTTGGCTCGCCACGTCGCCGATCGCGTGCGGCGTCCGCGACGCCTCCGCCTCGGGATCGGCGGCCTCCGGTTTGTTTCCCGCGGCTCCGCGCGGACCATTGTCGAGCAGATCGGCGAAGGGGTCGCCGTGCGACGGAACGGGGCGATCGTCCGGATCGTTCCCGGGTCGCGTGAGCACTGGTTCGACTTCGGCCACGGGCCGGCGCGGAGCCTCGCGGTCTCGTGGGCCGACGTAGCGTCGGCCTATTACAGCACCGGAATTCCCGACATCGATGTCTACTTCGAAGCGACGGTCCCACTCGCCGCCTCGCTGTGGACGAACCGCTTCATGGGCCGGAGGGCTACGGGGCTCGTCCGTTCATTTCTCCATCGGCAGCTCGCCTACTGGCCCGAGGGGCCAACGGTGGCCGACCGCGCGGCAGGCTCGGCGGTCGTCGTCGCCGAAGCGGAGGCCGACGGCGGCGAGCGGGCTTGGGCGAGACTGCGCACGCCGGAGGTCTACACTTTCAGCGCGCTTTCGGCCGTTGCCGCCGTCGAGCGCGTCATCCGCGACGACGTCGACATCGGCTTCCAGACTCCGTCCAGGGTTTGGGGGGCCGACTTCGTCACCGAGCTTCCCGGTGTTTCGCTGGAGCTGCAGTGAAGGCCGAGGCAGCGTTTCCCCCGAGGAAGTACCAGAGCTCGGCCTGGCTGGACGTCAAGGCGCTGGCGCTGATGGTCCCGGAGGCGAAGGTACGTCGCGCGCTGCCCACGTCGGCCAGTCTCGAGCTGGAACGGGTTCCCGACTGTCTCCGCGGCGAGCGGCCGATGCTCATCGAGCTCTGGCGGGTGCACGACGGACGCGTCGAGGCGCTCGGAATCGACGCACACTCCTGGGCCCGCCTGGGCGGGGCGGGCGCGGGAACCGCGCTGGGCGGCGTCGTCGGCGGGGCCCTTGGGATCGGGATCGGTACGATCGCAGGCGCGGCGGCCGGGGCGCTCGCGGGAGTGAGCCGCGGCGGCGCGCTCGGGCTCCCACTCGGTGCCGGGTGCGGCGCAGCGGGGGGCCTGTCGAGCGGCTTCGGGCGTGCGACTACCGCCGGCGCGGTGCTCGGCGCCGCCATGGGCGCGGAGCTCGCATCCCGTCTCAGTATCTCGGCGTCGCGCGTCTGGGGCACGTATTACGAAATTCTGGTGACGGTCCCCGGCGTGAGGACCCGATCGGGTCTGCGAGGCTCCTTCGTCGTCGGGATGTTTACGAACAGCCATGTAGCCCGCTGGGGCGATCGGATTCTCGGATTCGGCTTCTCCAAGCGTCGGGCGACCATCGAGGAGGGGCGAGGCCGGTACGAGGCGCGCTCGCTCGGTGGCGATCTTCTGCTCGACGCTGCGGTCTCCCGCACCGAACCGTTGCGTTCCTTCCGACTGCGGCCAGAGATGACCAGCCTGCGCAGCTGCCTCGCCGCCCCGCTCGTGACGGCGCGCAAAGGGCGGCTGGCGGTCACTGCGATGGACCGTGCCTTCGACGAGAGCCATGGCAGCGGCCTAGAAGGTGTCGTGCGGGTCAACTGGCCCGTCGTTCCCGCCGCTCTCGCCGGTGAGTACTCGGTCGCGCCCGTCGGCGCTGGGCGGCCCTGGGGCGCGTTCCAGGCGCACCGGTTGCCGGTCCGCCTCACCTATCCGGTGAGCCTATGAGTCGCGTACCGAGCACGCGGCCGACACGCGTCGCGGTGCTTGGCGGCGGATGCGCCTCAATGGCTGCAGCGTTCGAGCTTACCCGCCCCGAGCTCGGCGATCGCTTCGAGGTCACCGTCTACCAGATGGGGTGGCGTCTCGGCGGCAAAGGCGCCTCCGGCCGCGGCCCCGCCGACCGGATCGAAGAGCACGGGCTGCACCTCTGGATGGGCTTTTACGAGAACGCTTTCCGGATTATGCGCGAGTGCTACGCCGAGCTCGGGCGTGATCGCCGGAGTTGTCCGATTGCCGAATGGCAGGACGCGTTCTTTCCCGCGAGCCTGAACTCCGTGGCCGATCGCTCGCGCGGCGGCGACTGGACCACCTGGCACGTGCTGTTCCCGCCCCGGCCGGGGCTACCGGGCGATCCCGACGCTGAGCGCGAGCCGCGAACGATGGGCTTCTATCTGGCGAGCTGCGTGTCGCTGCTCGCCACGCTGCTGAGCTCGCTGCGCGCCTGTCCCGAGGACGCCGCCGCCCCGTCCCCGGGCGCCGATGTTGGGGTCGAGGGGCTGCTCGCCCGGATGAGGCGCTTCGTGAGTTACGGCCGGCTCGCGACAGTCGGCGTCTTGCTCGAGGCGCTGGGCGCTCTGGCGTCGGCGCTGCGAACCGTGGGCGCCTTTCCCTCGGAGGTGCTCCTCGCCCTCCATGAGTCGATCGCCAGGGACCTGTTGACGGAGATTGAATCGCTGACCCGCGACGACGAACTTCGCCGGCTGTGGGAGGTCGTCGATTTGGTGCTGGCCGTCGTTCGCGGAGCGATCCGCTTCGGGCTGGCCACCGATCCACGCGGGTTCGACGCGATCGACGACTACGACTGCCGCGAATGGCTTCTCCTCAACGGTGCCCAGCAGAGTTCGGTCAACAGCGCTTTCGTACGCGGACTTTACGATCTGGCCTTCGCGTACGAGGACGGTGACGTCACCCGCCCGCGCATCGCCGCCGGGCAGGCGCTGCGGGGCGCGGTGCGAGCGTTCTTCACGTATCGCGGCTCCTTCTTCTGGAAGATGCGCGCCGGGATGGGCGATGTGGTCTTTGCCCCGCTCTACGAGGTCTTGCGGCGCCGCGGCGTCCGGTTCCAGTTCTTCCATCGCCTGGAGGCGCTTCGGGTCGCCGACGGCGATGGGGGCGGCCGCCCGCACGTCGCTGCGCTGGAGTTCGACGTACAGGCGGAGGTGCACGGCGGAAAGGAGTACCGGCCCCTTGTCGACGTGCGCGGGCTGCCGTGCTGGCCTTCCCGGCCCGACTACGATCAGCTGCGGGACGGCGCGCGTCTCGCGCGCGAAGCGTGGGACTTCGAATCGCCCTGGGATAGACGAATCGCTGATCGAAAGGTCCTCGAGGTCGGCAAGGACTTCGACCTCGTGGTGCTCGGCGTGGGGATCGGCGCCCTTCCTCACGTCACCCGGGATCTGGCGGCGCGCGATCACAGGTGGCGCACGATGCTCGAGCGGTGCAAGTCGGTTCCGACGCAGGCTTTTCAAGTCTGGCTGTCCGCCGATGCCGAGGAGCTGGGCTGGCGGCGCGGCCCCACGAATCTGTCGGGCTTCGTCGAGCCGTTCGACACCTGGGCAGACATGAGTCATCTCGCCGAACAGGAGAGCTGGCTGCGCCGCCCGGCGGCGATCGCTTACTTCTGCAGCGTGCTGCGCGATCATCCGGGCGCGGAAGGGCTGGCATACGCCGCCGCGAGGAACGAAGAGGTGCGTCAGAACGCCGTCCGGTTTCTCGATCGGGACATCATTCGCTTGTGGCCCGACGCCGCTGCCCCGGGGGGTGGTTTCCGCTGGGAACTGCTGGTCGACGCCGGGGGCGTCGAAAGTGCCGCGCCCGCCGAGGCGAGCCGGTTCGGCGGACAGTACTATCGGGCCAACGTCGCGCCGTCCGACCGGTACGCACTCGCCTTGCCCGGTAGTCTGCGCCATCGCATCTCGCCGCTCAACGACAGCTACGACAACCTGACGGTGGCCGGCGATTGGACCGACTGTGGATTCAACGAAGGGTGCGTGGAGGCCGCGGTGATGTCGGGCCGGCTGGCCGCGCACGCCCTCAGCCAGTCCCCGGCGCTCGAGGAGATTGTAGGATTCGACCATCCATGAACATCGGAGTGTAGAGATGAAAGACGCATCGGACGATCGCGCGCCCCGCTCTTCGGCGGCCGGAAGAATCACCCGGCCGCCGCTCGGGCGGACCCGACCCGTACGGGCCTTCCGCACGCTGTTCGATCCCGCGGCCAAGCCGGGCGCGCGGAGGTCGGGCCGCGACGAGAGCAAGGCGAAGGAGACCATCGCCCGAGCGGTCGACGCCGCGTATCGCGTGGTCGAGGAGCACATCCGCGAGGGCCGCGACTACGCGCGCAGCCGCGGCGAAGAAGACGCCGAGGCGCCCGCGGGCGGCGCGGGCCCTTCGCTGCGCCCCGCTTGGCTCAGCGCGGCGGGCCTCGGGAGCGCGGTCGGCGAGATCGTGCGACTCTTTTTCGGAGGACGTCCGGCGCCGGGAGCGATCCGCGTTCCCGGCTTCGACGTTGCCGAGGAAGCTTCGGCATCCCGGACGACTGGACTTTCGACGGCGTCCGAGCGCGACAGCGACGATCCGTCGGCGGCGATCGTGGTCGATGTCCAGTCGGCGCAGCCGACTCAAATTGCGCTCAAGCTCGATCGTCGACCGCCGACGGAATCCGTCACGTTGCAGGCGCTGCGCCGTCAGGGCGGTGTCGGCAAGCGGCTGCCGCGCGCCACGTTGGAGCGCGACCCGGCGGCGAACGTCCTCACGGTGCGGGTGCGCGTCCCGCGCGGGCAGCCGCCCGGAGTCTACAGCGGCCTGATCGTCGACGGGACGACGAACACCCCCTGTGGGTCGCTCTCGATCACGTTGGCACCGTCCGGCGGCGGTCGCTGAGGGGATCCGCCGTGCCGACCCCCGAATCGGCTCTGGTCCGCGAGGTTCTCGACGAGTACGGCACCGTCGTGAGGGCGCGGCTCGGAGAGTACCTTCGGACGGGCGAGCCCAGGCGGCACCTTTACGATCTGATGGCCGACTACCCGTCCCGCGGTGGTCGCTCCCTGCGGGCCAGCCTCTGCATCGCGGCCGCCCGCGCGTTCGGGGCGCCGCTGCCGAGCGCGGTCGACTCGGCGGTGGCGCTCGAGCTTCTCCACAATGCGTTTCTGGTCCACGACGACGTGGAGGACGAGAGCGAACAGCGGCGCGGGCAGCCGGCGCTGCACGAGATCCACGGCGTCCCGTTGGCGATCAACGCCGGCGACGCGCTGATCGTGCTCAGCCTGCGGCCCCTCATTGAAAACCGCGCTACCCTGGGCGTCCGCAAGAGCCTGGAGATCCTCAGTGAGACCGAGCGGATGGCCCGTGAGTCGGTCGAGGGGCAGGCGCTGGAGCTCGGTTGGCGCCGAGACAACGCCGTCGACCTGCGCGACGCAGACTACTTCAAGATGATCTTGAAGAAGACCTGCTGGTACACCACGATCTACCCCTGCCGCGTCGGTGCGATCATCGGTGCCCGCGGGCGAGTCGATTCGAGTCACTGCGTCCGCTTCGGCTTCCTCTTGGGGAGCGCGTTTCAGATCGTCGACGATGTCCTGAACCTCACTGGCGATCCGGATCGTTACGGCAAGGAGCTCGACGGCGACATCTGGGAAGGAAAACGTACGCTCATGATCATCCGCCTTCTCCAGCGGGCGACGCGCCCTGAGCTGACACGCGTCCGGCGACTGCTCGGCCGCTCGCGGCGGCAACGGAGCGCCGCCGACGTCACCTGGGTGAGAGCTCGCATGAAGGCCTACGGCTGCATCGAGCACGCCCGCCAGGTGGCTCACGGCCTAGCAGGCGCCGCGCAGCACGAGTTTTCCACCGCCTTCGCCGGCGTGGCAGAATCGCGGGACAAGGCCTTCATCCGAGCGCTCACCCGATGGGTGATCGAGCGACTGTAGGAGGCCTGAGGACGATTACCGGAGACCACCTCGTGCTGTCAGAATTCTCGCGCTCGACTTTCGGTGCCCCGTTCGGGGCTCGGACGGCCGACGGCACCGATGCGGGGTGCGCCGTCTCGTTCGACCGGGAGCAACTCTCGACGACCGGGCGCATGTGGTTCCAGGTGACGGCTCCCATCGCCCGGCTCGCGCCGCTCGCTGATCCGCAGAGCTGGCGCCTGACCTCCTTCTTCCGGTCGAGCGACAAGATGCGCATCGATGAATCGGGCGCTGTGGTGCCCGACCTTTCAGCCCAGCGGCCCGGCACCAGCTGGCGGGGACTTCTCTACGAGCATTTCTGCTGGGGCAACCGGTTCGCGACGATGTGCGAATTCGCCAACTTGCTCAACATCGACTTCGAGGTCGGCTCCGAGTCGATCGCGCTCGCGTATTCGCTGTACCGTCCACTCCATGGCCGCGCCTGGTTCACGCGCCGACGGATCGGCGTCGACGTTGACTCCGGGGTCTACCACGCACGCGCGCAGACCGACGGCACCACCCGGATCGAGATGGAGAAGAACATTCGGTTTATCCCGCTCGAGGCACCCGGCGTGGCCAGCATAGCCTTGCTCAACCGCCTGACCGCGCCCGTGTTGTGGACCTGGATGCACCGGATAGTAAAGGAAGCCAGAGCGGCGCTTTCCGCGCCGGCTTCCGGGCGCCAGGAGGCCGGGATCGCGTGCGGGCCGTTTGGTTGACTGGCCGATGACCGAGAGGATTCGCAATCGCCACGCGGCTGGAGTCCGCGCCGTCGCTGAGAGCTTCTGGACGGATCAGCTCGGGACCTGGCGCGGCTTGCTGGAAGTGGCGTCCGGGCACCTCGGCGCCGGGCGCTGGGCCATTCGCACGGCGCGAACTTGGTCGCGATGGGCCACGCCGTCGACATGGCTGGATTCGTTTCTTTTTGCGCCCGCCGCGACACCGACGAACGGGCCGCCGGTCGTGCGTTTCGTCGTCGACCGCGCCGCCGAGTCGACCCCCGAGCACGAAGTCCTACTGCGTGCCCCGATTTCGCCCGCCGCTGATGTGAACGTGACCGAGCTGCGCCACGTGCTCGGCCAGGGCACGCTGCCGACGGCGTCGCTCTCAACCTCGCTGGCCGCCCGGGGCGCGGTGCTCAGGCTGGCGTTGGTCGATCTCTTCGCCACCCAGGCGAAGATCCAGCAGGGCGCCTTGCCGCGCGGTCACTACATGGGTGCCGTACTCGCGGGCGAGCCACCCGAGCCTATCGCTCTCGTCGACATCTCGATGGAGGGCTGAGGGCAAGCCTTCCAAACGTCGAGAACTGTTTGCCACTGTTCGAACATCTGGTCGACCGGCACCACGCGGACCGCGTCCTTGTTGAGCCGGACCGGGAACTTCTCGATGATGTGGTCCTCGGCCAGCACCTCGGCCGGCCGTGTCGCAGGTGATCGGCGTCGGTGTGTCGCTGAGCAGCTTGTCGGACAGCGCATGGCCTCGACGACACCTGCGATACCCGGCCGAACGGCCGCCGCCGTGATTCCTTCGGCGTGCAGCATGCGCAGAGCGACGCGCGCTTGGGTGGCCGGCAAAATGAATTTGTAGCGGAGGGGCGCGAGTCGGGCGAGATCGGAAGGTACGTGCGAAGCCACCGCTTTCACGAACGCGCCGTTGGGCCCATCGGATAGAATGACCCTCGCCTCGGAACATGCGAGTACGCGGTCATAGGGCAGCGGCGCGACGGTGGTCGGCTTGGTGCGGCGTTGCTCTGGGCGCGGTCGCGCTGGCGGGGTGCGGGGCAAGCACGCCGGTCGCGCGCGGATTCGGCTCGCGGGAGGTGCTGCCGATTCGTGACCCGACGTTCGGTTTCACCGGGTGGGGCGAGAACATCATCGACTATTCGACGGGGGACGGCGGCGCCGTCACGTACGGAACCGTCGTTTTCGGACCGCAGCCAGACGCGGGTCCGCCCGCTGGCGATGCGGCCGTCGTCGCCCCCGAAATCTATAGCTGTCAGCCCGGGGTCGATGCGCAGGGCAACTTCTCGACTGCTGTCGTCACCGACAACCTCACGGGCCAGCAGACGACCGTCGACGACGTCTCGGCGATCTTGCAATGCCCCGGTGCCACCTCGACCTTGACCATCCTGCGACCGGACGCGAACGGTGTGCTCACGGTCTGGAGCGGCCCCTTCGACGCTCTCCAGCAGATACCGCTGACGGTGACGATCGCCGAGCTCACCTCCGGCTACTTCTACAGCAGCACCGAAGAAGTCGTCCTCGTCCTAGCCACCTTGCCGGCGCAGCCGACCGCGGTGGGACTGTTCTCGATCGACGCCACCACGTTCGCCATCACCATGCTGGTCCCCCCGACACTCGGCCCCGCCGCCTGGGCCAGCGGCGCCACCCCCACGGCGAGCGCCCTGTCGTCGGCGAGCCTGTTCTTGCCGCGCAATTCTTATCAGAACCTCGTTTCGCAGATCGGTGCCCACTACACCTACCTGCGGACGATGGGCGACGGCACGGCGATCATGTTCGCGGGCCCCTTCCCCTCCGGGCCCGCGAGCGAGCTCGCGATCTTCGGGGTCGCCGCGAACGCGACCCTCATCCCCTTCGAAAACGGGTGGTCCGGCACGGAGGCTTGGGTGTATGAGGACCTCGCCACCCAGAAGGACTCCCTGTTCGTCTGGGACGACGGCAACCAACAGTTCGTTTCTTGTTCATTACCGGGGTCGATCGGGGAGGTCGAAGTCGAGTCCAACGACGCAACAAAGGTGCTCTTCGGCGCGTCGTTGCCGTCCAGTTACGACGGTTCGTCGGTTGGCTCCGGGGGGCCGCTAGCCTTGGTCTCCTTGGCGACGGCCGGTCAAGGCGGCTCCGACACCTGCACGCTGTTGGCGCCCGCAAACGTCGTCTATGCAGGGTTCTCCTCGGACAGCAGTGCGATCTTCTGGGTGGTTTATTCCACGACCGGCAACCAAGAGCTCTGGACCGCAGCGGCCGACGGCAGCGGCGCGCGGATGATCGGGAGCGCCGGCGCGATAACCCAGCCGCACTTCGCGGTGGGAACGGAATTGGAGTTCGAGCTCGACGGGGATCTGGTGTGGGTCGATGCGACCGACCCCCAAAACCACCTCCACTACATCGTCGAGCAGATCTTCGGCGACGCGATCGATCTGGAAGGCTCCTGGCTCGTCGTCGGATACGAGTTCAGCGCCCAGGACGGAACCGGCTCGCTGGGCCTCATCAACCGCGACACTGGCGCTAAGCGGATCATCGCTCCTGATGTCGCGCAATATGAGTCCGCGGGTGGCACGTTCGGCGTCGCCGCGGGTGCACTCCCGGGCCTCGACGCCGGTGGTGTGCCGTACGCCCAGATCGCCTACCTGGTGCGCGGGCGCAATCCCTCGCCGCAAGACGGTGTTTGGGTGGCGACGATCAGAGGGAGCGACCTGCAATGAGCACGCCCGGTTTCCGCCGAGCCGCTCGCGTCTCTCGACCCGACCGTTCGTGTTCGCTGGGCTCGGCGTGCTCTCGATCAGCTCGTTCGCGAGCCCCTGATGGTTCCGCTCGAACCGATAGTTGGAACGAAGTACTGCCGCCGACGCAGCGGCGCGGGGTCGATGCCTTGCTCCTTTAGGATCTTCTTGATCGTGTTCCGACCCACCGGCCAAAGGCCGCTTGAACGTCCTATCCCCCGCGTCTTGTACTCATCAGCGAACTTGCGGCGAGTACGCCGCTTCTTCTGCTCCTCCATGGGCACCATCTACTCCTTCTGAGTGGTGTCCACCAACCCGGGGCAGGAGCAGTCGGCGCGCGTGAGGGACTGGATCGACCCACCGCCGTCGAGCGGCCACGGGCCTCCATCGAAGAAGGGCTGCCCGCCGCCATCGATCGAGGACTTGCCCGCATCGATCGGCGACTTGCCCGCGTCGAAGTGGGCCACCAGCGTGCCGGACGAGCAGCCGACCGCCAGCACCCCAAGAGCCCCCAGAACCCCCAGATTTCGCCGCATGATCACCTCGTCGTCGGTCTGGATCTGCCGGCGGCGGCGCTCCGCGTGGTCCTGCGGGAGGGATACTGAGTCCTGCGCTGCCCGCGACGCATTCCTGACTCTTCACCGCGCCCGCGTCGCGTCGCGTGGCGCCCGAAAAGCGGCGCGGCGCGCGTCAGGGATCCGCCGCTCGATGCGACGGCCGCACGCGGCACCCCGACGCGCTCACCGCCGCCCCGATCTGCGCCGAGGTCGTTGTTTGGCGCCAACTTATTTCACTCATCCTTCGCCCGACGGTGCCGATGAGATTCGATATGAGGATCGTGTCCGTCCGCCGTGCGTCGCTGGTCTCGGGTTCCGTCGTCGCCGGGCTCGTTCTGCTGGCGCTCGGATGCGACTTCCGCGCCGCCCAGTTCAGCACCGAAGGACCCGACGCGGGCGCCGCCGGCTCGACCGGTCTGAAGCTGGGGACCGGCGGGAGCTCGGTGAAAGGATCGGGCAGCGCCAGCGGGGCCGGCTCGGTCGACGGCGGCGCGTCGGGTGCCGCGGGACAGGGCGGCGCGGGCGCGACCGGTTGTCCCGCGCACTGTCCGAGCGGCCAGGTCTGCCTCGGCGTGAGCTGTCAGCCCGATCCCTGCCTCGCCGCCGCGGCGATGAGCTGCGCGTCGGGGACCAGCTGCCGCGCCAGCTGCGTGGCAGTCGCCGACCGCTGCGCCGGCGTCACCTGTCCGCAGGGCGACACCTGCGTCGACGGCGCCTGCGTCGCCGGCTGCTTCGCGCAACCGTGCAACGGCGTCACCTGTCCGAGCGGGGCAGTCCTGCAGCCCGGGGAGCGGCAAGTGCGTCCCGGTCAATGCCTGCGACGCCGCCTGCGGCGCCGGGATGGCCTGCAACCTCTCCTGCGTCGCCCCGAACCCGTGCGCCGGCGTCACCTGCGCCGCCAATCAGGTCTGCGCGGGCGGCAAGTGCGTCGAGAACCTGTGCGCGGGCGTCACCTGTCCGACGGGCAGCCTCTGCAGCAACGGAACCTGCCTCGACACTTGCAAGTGCAGCAGCAACTGCGGCACCGCCGGCAAGTGCGTGCAGGCGAGCTGCGTCTGCACGCCGACCTGTCCCTCCGACGGAAGCCGCGCCGGGATGGACGACGGATGCACCGGCAAGTGCCCTTGCCCGACCGGCAGCACGCAGGTGACGAACGGCTGCTGCATGCCGAACTGCCCCAGCGACGGAAGCCGCGGCGACATGTCCGACGGGTGCGGCAAGACCTGCGCCTGCCCGAGCGGCGACGTCACCTACCAGGGCGCCTGCTGCAAGCCCAACTGCCCCAGCGACGGGAGCCGAGGGCGGCAAGTCCGACGGCTGCGGCAACACCTGCAGCTGCGCCAAGGGGACGACGCTCTACATGGGCGCCTGCTGCACCCCGAGCTGCCCCACCGACGGCAGCCACGGCGGCATGTCGGACGGCTGCGGCAAGACCTGCGCCTGCCCGAGCGGCGACGTCACGTACCAGGGAGCTTGCTGCAAGCCCAACTGCCCCACCGACGGGAGCGAGGGCGGCAAGTCGGACGGCTGCGGCAACACCTGCAGCTGCGCCACGGGGACGACGCTCTACATGGGCGCCTGCTGCACCCCGAATTGCCCCACTGACGGCAGCCGCGGCGACATGTCCGACGGCTGTGGCAAGACCTGCGCCTGCCCAAGCGGCGACGTCACTTACAAGGGGGCCTGCTGCAAGCCCAACTGTCCCACCGACGGGAGCGAGGACGGCAAGTCGGACAGCTGCGGCGGAACCTGTGCCTGCCCGACCGGCGAGTCGGTCTACAGCGGTAGCTGTTGCAAGGCGAACTGCCCGACCGACGGCAGCCGAGCCGGGATGTCGGACGGCTGCGGCAAGACCTGCGCCTGCCCGACCGGCGAGACCGCCTACCAGAACGCCTGCTGCGAACCCTACTGTCCCAGCGACGGGACCTGCGGTCAGGGCAACGGTTGCGGCGGCACCTGCGGCTGCGCGGGCGGCGGCACCTGCAAGGCCGGTCTCTGCCCCGGCAAGACCTGCACGCCGGCCTGCGGCTGCGGCGAGATCTGCAACAACGGTCAGTGCCTGGGGATCATCTGCAGCCCGGACGTCGTCCAGTGCGGCTGCGGCTGCTGCAACCCCGGCGACAGCTGCGTCGCCGGACAGTGCATGCAGGGGATCAGCATCGGGTAGGCCTCTGCCCGCCGGAGTCGCCCGGGTTAGGCGGCGACTTTTCGGATGCTGCGCGCGCCGAGGAAGACCAGCACGACGGTCATCAAGAGGAGGGCGGCGATGTTGGGCCACAGATCGAAGACGCTCGCGTTGCGGAGGACCACGCCGCGCATGATGGCGATCATGTGCGTCACCGGGAACAGGAGCCCGATGCCGCGGAGCACGATCGGCATCCCCTCGAAGGGGAAGATGTAGCCGGAGAGAAACACGCCTGGAAGAAAAAGCAGCTGTCCCATCTGCTGCGCCTCCATCTGCGTCTTGGCGCGGGTGGAGATGAGGAGGCCCAAGGAGAGCAGGGCGCTCAGGTAGAAGAGGGCAATGCCGTAGAGCAGGAGGACACTGCCGCGGATGGGGACGCCGAATCCGAACCGCATCGCGATCAGGATGAGCGTCATTTCCACCAGGCTGAGCACCAGGTAGGGGCAGAGCTTGCCCATCATCAGGCCGACGGGATCGATCGGCGTGACGAGGAGCTGCTCGAGGGTTCCCCTCTCTCGCTCGCGCACGATGGCCCCCGCGGAGAGAACGATGCCCACCAGTCTGCAGCAACACCGCCACCAGCCCCGGGATGATGTAGTTCGCCGTTCGCCCCTCGGGGTTGAACAAGATGATCGGCTGCGCGGCGATCGCGCCCTGACCGGGAACGACGGTCTCGAGGCGCGCCAGGTTGTCGCTGGCGGTGAGGCCGTTGACGCTGGCCAGCGCCTGGGCGCTGGCGGTCGAGTCGGAGCCGTCGATCAGCACCAGCACCTGCGCGGTCGTTCCGCGCACGCGGTCATCGTGGAATCGCGGCGGGATGACGATCGCGATCCGCGCCCGGCCGGAGCGAATCTCCTGGCGGGCGTGCTCGGGATCGGTGGTGACGTCGATGATCTTGAAGGTCTTGGTGGCCTTCAGCTGATCGCGGAAGAGGCGGCTCTCGACGGAATGATCCTGGTCGACGATGGCGGTCGGCAGATCGTGGACCGTCTGGTCGATGAAGCCGAACAGCACCAGCTGCATGACCGGGAGCATGAGTGCCAATCGGAGCGTCCCGGCGTCGCGCACGATGTGCAGGAACTCCTTGCGGAAGACGGCGAGGAACGAGCGCCACATGCTAGGCCGCCGATTCGCCGCGCGCCCGTGCAGCGTCTTCGGTGAGCTTGACGAACACGTCTTCGAGCGAGGGGTGAATCTCGCGGATCTCCGCCTGAGGGAACCCGGCCTCATGGGCCTCGGCGAGGATGGTCGCGTCGGCTTTCTCGCGGGGAACCACGGTGTGAACCGACTGGCCGAAGATGGTCGCGCCGAGACACCACGGCTGCGGCCGGATCCAGGCCAGCGCCTTCGCGGGCTGTGGCGTCTCGATCTCGATGCGGCGCGTGTTCGGCTGGTTGACCATGGGCAGCGTCTTCAGACGCTCGGGCGTCCCCGTGACCAGCAGCTTCGACAGATAGAGGTACCCGACCTCGCCGCAGCGCTCGGCCTCGTCCATGTAGTGGGTGGTCACGAGAAACGTGATCCCCTGCGCCGCCAGCGCGAACAGCAGGTCCCAGAGCTCCCGGCGCGCGACCGGATCGATCCCCGCCGTCGGCTCGTCGAGGAAGACGACGCGCGGCTCGTGCAGCAGCGCCGCCCCCAGCGCCAGCCGCTGCTTCCACCCGCCCGACAGAAGTCCGGCCCGTCGATCCAGGTAAGGGCCGATGTGCGTGAGGGCGACGACCGCCTCCCGCCGCTCGCGCAGGCGCTTGCCCGCCAGCCGATAGACGCCGGCGAAGAAGTCGAGGTTCTCGCGCACGGTCAGGTCTTCGTAGAGCGAAAAGCGTTGGCTCATGTACCCGATGTTCCGGCGGATGGCCTCACCCTCCTTCGTGACGTCCAGTCCGAGGACGGCGGCGTGGCCCGAGGAGGGGGCGAGCAGGCCGCACAGGATCCGGATCAGGGTCGACTTCCCGGAACCGTTGGGGCCGAGGAGGCCGTAGATCTGGCCGACCGGGACGGTCAGGCTGACATCGTCGAGCGCGGCGAAGTCGCCGAACCGACGACCGACTCCGTCGACGCGGATGGCGGGCTCGGCACTCATTTCGGCACCCGGACGAAGGCCGCCATGCCCGCGCGCAGGACGTCGGAACCGTCCTCGATGCGGACGCGAGAGGCGAAGACCTGGTCGGCGCGCTCGTCCGCGGTCTGCAGGTTGCGGGGCGTGAACTCCCCCTCGCTGGCGACCGACTCGACGCGGCCGCGGAAGGCACGACCGGGAAAAGAGTCGACGAAGATGGGCAGCTCGAGCCCGGAGTGGATGCGGCCAATCTCTGTCTCCGGGACGTAGATCCGCACGAACAGCTCCCTCGGCTCGAGCAGCCTGGCCGCGGGCGCGTTGGGGGCGAGGATGTCGCCGGGTCGCAGATCCAGCGACTCGACGCGCGAGGCGCGTGGGGCGCGAATGACCAGCTCGTCGAGCATCACGTCGATCTGCTGAAGGCGCCCCTGGGCGGCTTCGACCATCCCTTCGCCAGACCGCACATCCTCCGGCGTGCCGTGCAGGATGGTCTCTTTCTGCGCCTTCTGCGCCGCTACCTGGGCGGTCGCCGTGCGCAGCGCCAGCGCCGCGTTGTCGGCGTCCACCCGCGTGCCGGCCCCGCTGCTGAGCAGCTTTTGGGCGCGTTCGTCGTCCAGCTTCGCCTTCGCCTCCTGCGCTTGCTGCACCTGCAGGCGGGCCTCTGCCTCCGCTAGCTCGGCGCGGCGGGCGGTGGGCAGGGTTCGGCTGGCGACTTTCTGCAAGACGCCTTGTGCCTGTTCCAGCTGTCCCTGCGCGATCAGGCGCTGCGCTGGCAGGTCGCCCTTCTCCAGCGTCACGAGCGGTTGGCCGGCGGTGACGTTGTCGCCTTCGCGGACATGGACCTCGAGGACTCGGCCGCCGACACGTGAGCCGACCTCCATCGTGTGCGCCTCGACGGTCCCGCTCCACTCGAGCGGAGCGTGGCCACGACGGATCCGGTATCCCACGTAAGCTCCGACCGCGACCAAGACAACCAGCAGAGCGACCAGCCCTCGCTTCAAGGTCTCTTCTCGGTCTTCATCTCGTCTCCAACCGCCGGGACATCGCGGGCGACTGGAACCCTAGCAGCGAACAGACTTCCGGGCGCGTTCCCGAGGTCTACGCGCAGCTCCTGAAATGACGGGGGTCCGGCTGAGTTGACGGAGTGGCATGCCCCTGCGGCGTCCCTCAGCGCGCTGCCCTTGTCAGTGTAGTCGGGAGCCGTAGCTTCATGAGAGCGGTCGGAGGGTGGAAATGCGGCGGTGGGTGGCGCTGGGGGTGTGTCTGGCGGCGGTGGTCGGATGCCGGGCGTCCGAGAAATCGAACCAGGGCGCGGGCGAGGGCCCCAGTCTCGGGGCTGCCCCCGATGATGGCGGCGCCGCGCCGGACGCCGGGGCGCCTGCGTGCGCGGACGCGGGACGCGACGCCTCCCGACCCGCCGACGCCTCCCGACCCGCCGACGCCTCCCGACCCGCCGACGCCGGGGCGCCGGACGGCGGGCGCCCGACGGCGACCGGCGACGCGGGCCCGTCGGTTGCCGTGGTGCCCGAGCCACCGGCCGAGCTGGGCGTGTGCGGAACGCCACTGACGTTTTCCAGTGCCATGCGCCTCGCGCCGGTCGATCCCGGTCAGAGGTTCGTGCGGTGCGGAACCTATGGGCCGGAGACGGGGTGGCAGGTGACGCTGTCGCCGGGCGGACGTTTCCTGGCCGCGCAGACCGGCGCCGGGACCGTGCGCCTGATCGACGTGCAGCGCTGGCGCGAGGTGGTCCAGGTCGCGTCGCCGGTCGGGCGCCTCGACGCGGTGGCGTTCTCGCCCGACGGCCTGCACCTGGCCACGCTCTCGGCGGAGGCCGGCGAAGTGACGCTGTGGCGGACGTCGGACGGCGGCCTCGAGCGGAGCTGGGCGCTGGGGCCGGTCTCGGGCGTCAACGCGACTCGATCGGCGATCGCGTTCTCGTCGGACGGGCGGACGCTGGCTACCTCGCTGGGGGTGATCGACACCAGCGCGCCCGCGGAGATCCAGACGCCCCAGGTCGATCCCGAGAGCAACGCTTTCGGGACGGGCTTCTCCTCGGTCCAGTTCATGGCGGACGACAGCATGCTGCTGGTCCGGGCCGACTACGAGGTCGGAGACTCGAACAACAGCACGCGGATGGCGCTCGAATCCGTTCACGCCGGCGGGCCGCAGGTCACGTTGTTCAACGTGTGGACCCTCTACCTCCACGGAATCGCGACCTCGCCCGACGGACGGCTGGTGGCGTTCGCGTCGCAGGCGTCCGCTGCGCAGGGCTCTCCGGGGGCCGGCCTCTTCGTCGTGCAGGCCGCGACCGGCGATACCGTCTACGCCGATCGGACGTTCGTCGGCACCGTGCTCGCGTTCTCGCCCGACAGCACGAGGCTCTACGTCCAGCAGGGAGACGTCGTGAGCGCGCTCGACGCCGGGACGCTCCAGCCCCTCGGTAGCTTCACGTTCAGCACCGGCGCGACGTTCAAGACGATCGCTCCGGACGGCCGACTCGTCACGACCGACGCCAGCTCGACCTCCTGGTGGGACCCGGCGACCGGCGCCGTCACCCGCTCGCTCCCCTTCGTCGCCAACCAGCTCGTCTGGTCGCAGGACGGCGCGCTCGAGGTCGTCACGGGCGGCGGCGCCCTCTTCCAGGCCACGGGCACCGCCGACGGGATGAAGCTCTGCTCCGCCCCCGCCGCCAGCGCTGGGATCCGGTACGTGACGACATCCTCGGCCGGCGGCGAAGTCGCCTACGGCTACGACGATGGGACGGTGGAGGTCGCGCCCGCCGACGGCAGCGCCGTCCCCACGCGCCTTTCGACCGGCCTCTCGCCGATCACCAACCTCGTCGTGGCCGAGTCCGGCACGCGCGTGGCCGTCAGCGCCGTGCCGTGGCCGGGAAGCGGGAGCGCGAGCGCGCCGGCCGTGACTGTCTTCGACGTGGCGACCGGCGCGGCGCGGGCTGCAGATCGACGTGGCGGCCGCGGAGATCACGAACAGCCTGCTCTCGCGCGACGGGACCGAGCTGGCCCTCGGCTGGGTCTCTTCGCAGGCCTACGCCCAGGAGGTGCGCGTCGTTAACGTCGACTCGGGCGCGGTCCTGCTGGATATTCAGCCGACGGGCCCGGGAACCTACGTCTCTCCCGACCAGTTCAACTTCGGCGGCACGGAGCTGTCCGTCGTGACAGACCAGGGCCTTCAGGACTGGCGGCTGGCCGATGCGACGCTGGTGAAGACCTTCGCGGCCGGCGTCCGGACCGTGTCACCCTACTGGACGTACCTGGTCGTCGCCGCCGCCAACGGAACCACCAGCGTCGTCTGGGCCGCCCTCAACGAGACCGCCGCGACATTCCAGACCGGGGGTTACGTCGGGGCGAGCTTCGGCGCCGGCGAACGGCTCTTCGCCGCGCCCCTCCACGTGACCCACACCCACGCGGTCGACTACTACTCGGAGCACGTCTGGGACCTCGCGACCGGCGACCTGCTGCGGGTCCTGCCGGCGAGCCCCGGCAGCGGCGCGCCTGGCACGTTCGCCCTCCCCGGCGACGGCTCGCAGATGTTGACGCTCGACTCCGGCACCGTCGACATCTGGTGTCACTGACCCGGCGTCAGCATCGCTGGCGCCGGACGCGCAGTCTGAAATCGCCGCGAAAAGGACCAATCCGTTCGGCCACCGCGATCGGATAGGCGCTCCTGCCGGCGGTTTGCGTTGTCACGTGGTTGCAACGAAGTCGCGAACGGAGACAGCCGTGATGGTCTCGCTTTTCAGTTCCCTGCGGTCATCACGTAGACCTTCGAGTAGGTCTTGAAGGCGAAACCGGTCGGGGACCACTGGACGAGCGCGGTCGCATTGAAGATGTCCGAGTCGAACACGGGGCCGAGCGAAATCGTCCGACGTAGCTGGAAGGTCGTCCGATCGAAGTCGAGCAAGGTCGCCGAGTAGCTCGGGTTGTCGTAGCCCAAGAACCACACGTCCGCTCCGTCGGGATCGGGGACGACCGCGGTGTCGGAGAACAAGTCAATAGTGCTGACTCCGTAGGTGCCCACCAAACCAAAGGTCTTCGCGCTGACCGTCTGACCGTCGTTGGCGAAGATCCAACCACCGTTGAAGGTGATCCGGGTCCCCTGGCCGCCGGTGAGCAACCCGCTCACCTTGCCCCCTGGCACGGGCGTGATGGCTGTCGTGACGCTGTATTCGATGAGCTCGGAGGGGCTTTGGCCGTTGCTGCACCCGATGAGGGTCGCGGGATCGGCGAAGGTGATGCTTTCGCCGCTGCCGTAGAAGGAATCCAGCTGCGAAAGCAGCGTGCTGCCGTCGTAGAGCGCCAGGCCCGCGAAGTCCGGGGTGAACCCCGGCTGGCGGAGCGACACTACGTACTTCGTCGAGGACCCCGGTACCGCGACGATCCGACCGACGGTGACCGTCGAGGTGGTGGTGTTGCCGCCCATGGAGACGGCGGGCCCGAGCGTCATCGACGCGAGGTCGATGCGGCGCACGGAGTCGGCCCCGTCAATGCCCGGAAACAGCTCGGGGGGCGCGCCGGGTGTGTTGACCCCGACGTAGAGGGCGCTCCCGTCGTCGGAAATGGCAAGGACACTCGGGAGGCCCCCGACGGACAACGCCCCGGTGATCGTCACCGAGGCAGGGTCGATGGTGAGCACACCGCTCCCCGCGTCGCCGGTGGGGTTCAGGGTGGCGTAGATTACGCGCCTGGTCGAATCGAATACCAAATCGTTCGTCGAGAGCGTGAGGGACTGGATCGACCCACCGCCGTCGAGCGGCCACGGGCCGCCATCGAAGAAGGGCTGCCCGCCGCCATCGATCGGCGACTCGCCCGCGTCGATCGGCGACTTGCCCGCGTCGACGTGGGCCACCAGCGTGCCGGACGAACAGCCGACCGCCAGCACCCAAACAGCCCCCAGAACCGCCAGATGTCGCCGCATGGATCGTCCTCGGTCTAACGAACGCAACGGATGTAGGCGCCCACGAACGTCTCGTTGAACATCGTCGCCGGAATGGAGAAGTACACCGTCCAGCCCATCGCCACCGAGCCGACGGGGTTTCCCGCCTGGGCGCTGGAGCTCCAGTAGCCCGAATTGCCGTCGGCGGTGGGGGTGTCGGGGAACGCCGTCTGGTCGATGTACGGCGGCGCGGACGCGGAGAAGTCGATCAGGGTGTGGAGCTCCTTGATCGTCGGCAGGCGCCATCCGGTGCCGGGGAGGCCGACCGACGGACAGCTCGCGATAGCCACGCTCTGGGTCTGGACGGGCAGGGTTGCCTGTTGCCAGGTGAGCTTGGTCTGGGTGTCGTAGACGGTCCCGTCACCCGGGATCGTGTAGCGTCCCGGCGGGGCCGCCGAGCTCCCCTTCCTGCTGGCGGCGAGCACGACGGCGATCGCCGCCACGCCAGCCAGCAACAGCGCGCCCCGGCCGCGAATCATCGAACGCACCTGGCGTAGCTGTACGTCTGGGCGAGGGAGGCCTGCGGGATGGTGCGTCCGTCGTCGAACAACACCACCCAGTAGGTGAAGCCGGCGGTGGCAGTCGTGGACGACGTCCAGAACGGCAAGGTGGGCGTGTTCGGGAAGACCGTCTGATCGATCGGCGGCTTCGCCCTTCCGTAGTCGACGATGGAAAGAAGCTCGATCGCCGAGGGAAGGCGCCAGTTGTCGAAACCGGCCAGCCGCAAGGCTTTGCAGTAGGCGACGGCATCGTTCCAATTTTGCTCGGGCGGGGGCGAGGTGACGGGGAGGGTTTGTTGCCACATCAGGCCGGTAACGTTGTCCGTGACGGTGCCATCTCCGTTGTCGGTGTAGTGGGTCGGGTTCGGGGCGCCTTGCGCGACGTCGGTGGCATCATTCGGCATCGGCCACGCGGCCCAGTTGGGGTCGAAGCAGAGGGGGCCTCCGAGGCGTTGGCACGCCAGCCCGTCGCCGCAGGTCGTGGAGGTCTGCCAGCTTCGGCAGGCGGCGCTCTGATCGGCGCACGTCGCGATCGTCGAATTGGCGGCGCACGCCATGACCCCGAGGCTGGTGCAGGGATTGTTGCAGCCAGCATCGACGCCGCCATCGCGACCGGCAACGCCTCCGGCCCCCCCTTTGCCGCCGGCGCTCCCCGAGGTTCCAGCGGTCCCGAAGCCTCCGGCGCCGCCGCTTGCCCTTGTCGTGGCGCCGCCCGCTCCGGAGGGCAACATCGTCGACGATCCGCAGCCGAGAGGCAGGAAGAGCAGAGAGCAAGAGCAAGAGCAGCGGCCACGCCAGCTGCCCCCCACCGGCTGCCGTCCGGCGCCCGCCCCTGAGGAATCCGCCCACGTCGTGATGTTAACTCATCCGCTGCGCCAAGCGCGAGAGCGGCTGATCGAGGCTGAGGAGATTGCTCCCGTCGCGCACGCTACGTCGTCAGGGCCCGAATCCCCATTTGCGCCGCACGAGCTCGATCAGGCCGTCGAACGCGTCGCGCATCGCCCACGCCTTGTCGACGAACTCCGGCCGTCGGCTCGCCTCGTTGACGCCCGCCATCAGCGCCTCCTTGGCGCCGGTGCAACCGTTGACCTGGCGTTGCGCGGCGAGGGCCGCGCCTTCGTAGACGCGGAAGCAGGCCTCGAAGTTTCCCTGATTGTAGAGGGGGGCGCCGACGCCGATGGCGCTGTCGATGGCCCGCGCGATTTGTCGTGCGTCGGCCGGACTGCAGTCGTCGAGCAGTCGCAACGGATGCGACGGCACGTGGCGCGCGGGGGCCGCGGGAAGCGCCAGCGTGGGTGCCGGCGCGTCGTGCCGCTCGATCACTTCCAGCACGCCGTCGAACGCATCGCGCATCGCCCAGGCCTTGTCGTCGAAGCTGGCGAGCTTGTCGGCCTTGCGCACGCCCGCCAGAAGCGCCTCGCGCGGCCCCGCGCACGCCTTCACTTCGTGGTCGATGGCGACGGCGGCCGAGGCGTAGGCGCGGTAGCACCCCTCGTGGTTGCCCTCGTTGTAGGCCGGAGCGCCGACGGAGATGGCCACCTGGATGCGCTCGGCGATGATGTGGAGGCTCGCGTCCGGGCAACCGGCGAGCAGGCTGAGCTCGTGTCGCGGCACGCTGCGCTTGACCTTGCCGGTCGTCTTCCACTTGTACGCCCCGAGCGGCGTCGCCACCTTCGCGTCGAGCATCGGTTTGACGGCGTTGATGGCCACGCCGAAGTTGAGGTTCTGCCCCTGTGTGATGATCAGCGTCGAGACGCCGACCACCTGGCCGCGCTCGTCGATGATCGGGCCGCCCGACGAGCCGGGCGAGATCGGCGCGCTCAGCTGCAGCAGCGAAACCTGCGCGTCGATCTGCCGCAGCGCACTGACCAGCCCGTCGGAGACGGTGTTGCTGAGACCGAGCGGATTGCCGATGGCCACCACGCGCTGCCCGACCTGCACACGGCTCGAGTCGCCGAGTGACAGCGCCGGCAGCTTGTCGGCCGGCACCTTGAGCAGCGCCAGGTCGAAGGCGTCACTGACGGCGAGGATCTCGACGCCACCGAGCCTGCGCCCATCGGACAGCACCACCGTTGCTTCCCGCGCGCCGGCGACGACGTGCAGGTTGGTGACGATGCGTCCGTCGCTGCGCACCACGAAGCCGGAGCCGAGACCGCCCGGCACCTCGATGCGAACCACCGACGGCATCGCGCGTGCCGCGATCTGCTGCGGCGTCAGCGGCGGCGCCGCCGGCTCGCCGGCATATGCCATCAGGCCCCTGAGCAGCGCCGCGACCGCGATGGCTTGCGGGATCGACGCGCGACATCCAAACGTCATCGAGATTCCCCTACCGTCTGGCAGGATATCAGGACGCCAAACTTCGTCGAGCAAGGGCGAGGCCGCGTGAACGCCCCTCCGGTGCCGCGGTCGCAGCTCCTCAGGGAGCGAGCGTTTCGATCACCTTGGTGTCGCAGGTGATGTTCTTCGTGATGTCCGCCGGCGTCTTGATCTCGATGTTCACCTTGCAGTCGTTCGGGTCGCTGTCGACCCAGCTGGTGGTGCAGGAGGCCTCGGGATCACCCGAGAGGATGGTCGGCGTCGGCGGCGCGGCGGGACGGACGTATCCAGGATCGCAGGGCCCTCCGATGGTGTAGGTGTTGTCGACGCCGAGGAGGTTGTTGCCGTCGAACTTGGTCAGCTCGGCCCTCGTTTGAGACGTCGGAGAGGGTCCGGAGCTCACGAACGCCTCGGTCGAGCACTGGATGCCTTTGAAGCAGTCGGTCGGCACGTGATAGTCGACCACCACGGAGCAGTCGGAGCTGCTGCCTGGATTGGACCAGTGCGCGCTGCAGGTCGTATCAACCGACATGCTCACGACGACCGTATCCAGCGAGACCTGGTGCTTGCCGGCGGGACAGGGGCCTCCAAACGTCTCCGAGGCGTCGGTGCTGCTGAAACAGTTTCCTCCGAAACCGGGGTCGGTGAAGGAGGCCAAGAGATCGACGTTGATCGCGGCCATCTGGCACGCCTGGGCGGCGTCGGACCAGGCGTTCGCGACGTCGAACCCGTCCAGGAAGTACGGGTTGTTCTGGCAGAGGTCGGCGATCTCTCCGTTGCAGGGAGGGCTCTCGTCGTCGTACCAGGCGATGTTGTCTCCCCCGCCGACGAATCCAATCAACGGATCGGTCATCGCCTCGATGAGCTCGTGGGAGGCCGCCTGTTGTCTGACGTTCTCGTCCCCGCAGGGCGCAATGACCGCAAACTCGGCGTTCGCGCCTCCGAGCTGGAACGACCCGTGATAGGCGAAGAAGCCTCCGCATGACGTTGTCTGACCGTTGTTGATCGTTCCAATGAACGTCTCCGGCAGGTAGACGATGTAGATGTCGTTCCCGTCCGCGGACGGCGCCGGGAGCTGGTTGTTCCCGATCTGAGTGCCGAGCTCATGGACGATGTCGGTGTCCGACAGGGTCGTGGCGGTGTTGCTGGGGCTCAACGTCGTCTCCCCATTGACCGTTCCGCTCGGCGTGCCGCCCAGGTACTGGGCCAGGATCTCGAAGTATCCCGCCAGCGTCGGGTCGGTGAACAGCGCGGTGTACATCGGCGTCACCGCGCTCGTGTAGACGGCGTTGACGCTGCTGTTCCAGCGGATGGGATGGAGGACGGGATTCTGCATCACTGGGCCGCCGTGGGCGGTCAGATGACAGATCGGATCCGGCAGCGTGCCGGTGTTGAGGAACGCGTGGACCCGGCTCCCGTAGACCAGCCCTGGGACGGCGGGTCCCGGCGGGGAGAAAGGATTGAGCCCGTTGAAGGTCGCGCTGCAGATGGTCGGGTCGCCGGCGAGGACGTGCACCGGGAAGCTGAGGCTGGCGACCTGATTTTGCGCATTGGCGACGTCCACCTCGAGCGTGTAGTCGCCCGCGTTTTCGCTGTAGAAGAGCGCGGACGCTCCCGCCTGCGGCACCAGCTCCACCTGCCCCGGGGCCAGCGCTCCCGCCACGATCTTCCAGGTGTACGTCAGCGGTCCGTTCTGCGGATCCGAGGCCTGGACCGTGATGGTGACCGGCTGGCAGGCTGGGATGAACTTGCTCGGATTGAACTGCAACCCCGTGATGACCGGGGAAAGCTGCGTCGTCACGACCACGTCGAGACCGCCCGAGCCCGGGCCGCCACAAAGGAGCGGAAGCGTAATCTCAGTGGTCATCGAGGCGACGACCTCGACGGCGGCCGAATTTCCGCGACAGTCGGGGCTCGCTCCCAGAGCGCCCAGCGGCGTCACCGTGACGGTGTACGTTCCGGGGCGCTCCACGAAGAAGGCGTCGGCGAGCGGCCCCGTCGCCCCCCCGTCCGACGACGAGGGCGGGCTGACGGCGATGGTCTTCGAGTCGACGACCTTGCCGTCTTGCGAAACGTCGATCCGGACGCTGGTCACGTCGGTCGGAAATCCACCTGCCAGCACCGCGCTGATCGTGCCCGTCTCGTCGTTCCCTGTCGTCCCGCCCTTGGGAGGCCCGCTGCAGCCGCCCAGCAGACTGGTCGGGAGCCCGAACAGCAGCGCCATCAGCGATGCGGACCGGAGCCGCCGACGCCAGCGAACGACCGACTCAAAGCCGAAGGATGCCTCCATGTCTTCCCCTCCCTTTGCACACGACGAGCAGTGACTCGAGACCCGGAGCCCCCCGCAGCAAGAAGAGGTCCAGCTTCGCGCAATCGACAGCGATGCTCGAACCGTCAATGGCCATCCGTCGCGGCAATGTTGGCGGAACCGTTGCGAAATGCAGAAGGGACGCACGTCGTACGATCCGATCTGCCCCCGGGACGAATGTCGGGGCCGATACGAGAGGGCTTTCGCTACTTGGATGTCGCTGTTCGATTGTCGGAATCACCGTTCGACAATCAAAGACTGACGTCGCGGGCGACGAGAACCCTAGCAGCGAATGGACTTCCCGACCTAGGTCCAGCGGAAGAGACGCACGGCCAGCGCGGAGGTGACCACCGTCCAGACCGCCAGGACCGCGATCGGGAAGCCCTGGGCGAAGATCGACGCCCCGTCGTTGACGACGTGGCGCAGCGCCTCGTTGAACGCGGAGAGCGGCAGCAAGCGGATCACGGGCTGAAGGACAGGCGGGAAGCGACTGGAGGAGAAGAACACGCCGGAGAAGACCATCATCGGGAGCGTGACCAGGTTGATGAGGCCGTTGGCCGTCTCGCTGTTCTCCGCGCGCGCCGCGCAGAGCAGCCCGAGCCCGGCGAACGCCCAGGAGCCGAGCAACGCCAGCGCCAGCACAGCGAGCGGCGAACCCTGGATGACCACCCCGAAGGTGAGGCGCGCGAAGGCGAACAGCACCAGCAGCTGAAGGGGAACGAACAGCAGGCCCGAGACCCGGTAGGACAGAAGATAGTGCGCGCGCCGCATCGGGGTGGCGGCGAGACGCTTCAGCAGCTTGCGCTGGCGGGCGTTGACGATGTTGAAGGCGGCGCCCCACATGGCGCCGTTGAGGAGCTGAAGACCCAGCAACCCCGGTACCAGCCAGTCGACGTAACGGCCGCCGCGAGCCACCGAGGTCTCGTCGCGCGTCGCGACCACGTCCCGGCGGCCGGCGTGCGCCTGCAAGAGGTCGTCGGCCAGCCGGCGCACGGCGTGCGCCTCGGGGCGGCTCGGATCGAACCGGAACACCAGGGGCGCCGCCGCGCCGGCGGCTGTCGACTCGATCGCCAGCAGCGCCTCGCCCGTGCGCAGCTCGCGCGTCGCCTCCGCGGCGTCGACGACCCGCGCGGAGAGCCCCGGGCCCCCGGACAGCGCCGCGCGCACCTCCTCGGCGCCGGGACCAGCGACGATCGCGACGGGGCTCCTCGCCGGCCCCTGATTGCGAAAAGCGATCCCCAGCGCGACCGTGACCAGCAACGGGAAACCGAAGGTCCAGAACAGCGAGCCGGGCTCGCGAAAGAAGAGCTTCAGGCGAACGGCGCTGAGCGCCCAGAGTGAGCGGGTCGGCATCTCCGGTCAGTCCTCCCGCAGGCTGCGGCCGGTAAGGGTCAGGAACACGTCATCCAGCGTGGCGGTCCGCGAGACCAGCCGCGTCGGTTCCGCGCGTCGCTCGGCCAGGCGAGACATGAGGGCCGGCAGCGCCACGTGCGGCTCGTCGATCGACAGCGCCAGCGACGGCGACTGGTCCTGGCCGACCGCGCGCGCCTGCCGGACCCCACGCACGTCCGCCAGCGCCTCGGGCGGAAGTGGCGGGTCGGTGGTGATCTCCACCAGGTGCGCGCCCCCGATCTGATCGATGAGCTCGGCCGGCGTGCCGAGCGCGATGCGCTTGCCGCGGTCGACGATCGCGATCCGGTCGCAGAGGCGCTCCGCCTCGTCCATGTAGTGGGTGGTCAGGACCACGGTCTTGCCGCGCGCGCGCAGGGTCCCGATGGTGTCCCAGAGCGCACGTCGGGACTGCGGGTCGAGACCGGTGGTCGGCTCGTCGAGGAACAGAACCTCCGGATCGCCCACCAGCCCCAGCGCCACGGCCAGCCGCTGGCGTTGCCCGCCGGACAACTTCATCACCCAGGCAGATCTCTTCTCCTCGAGCTGCATCTCGCGGAGGAGCGTGTCGATCGGAATCGTTTCGCGCGTGTCGTAAAAGCTGCCGAAGAGGCGCAACGTCTCCTCGACCGTGAGCCGATCGAAGAGCTTCGTCTCCTGGAGCGCGACCCCGATGCGTGCCCGCAGCTCGTCGGGCTGGCGGGCCCAGGTCCGCCCCAGTACCTCGACTTTACCGGAGGTCTGCTCGCTCAACCCCTCGAGGATCTCGACGGTGGTCGTCTTTCCGGCGCCGTTCGGACCGAGCAGACCGAAGCACTCGCCCCGCCGGACGTCGAGATCGAGCCCGTCGACGGCCGCAAGGTCGCCATAGCGCTTGACCAGCCCCTCGATGTAGATCGCCGCGTCCATCAGCGCGACGAACTATACACGGCGAACTCCGGTAGCCCAGGTGCCGGCTAGGGTTCGGAGACCGACGGCTGGCGGCAGCTCAATTGCGAAACAGCTTCTCCATCGGCACGATCGGTACCGAGACGTCGGCCGAGGTGAGGCGATCGGTGCCGCTGAGCGGGCGAAAGCCGGCCAGCGTATAGAACGGGACGGCGTTCAGGGACATCGCGCCAGTGAGACGCCTGCCGCCGCATTGCCGGGTGCGACGCTCGACCTCGGCGAGCAACTGGCTGCCGATGCCGCGGTGCTGGACCCCGGCGTCGACGAAAAGGGCGCGGAGCCAGCCCGCGGCGGGATCGACCTGGGCGAAGCCCAAAGGAGCCTCCTCCCGCGTCGCCACGATCGACTCGAACGGGCCGGGCACCTCGGCGAATATCCTGCGGGCGTAGCTCAGAAACACCGCTTTCCGCTGGGCCGGCGTGTAATGTTCACGGCAGCCGCGTTCGATGGCGCGCTCTATCAGCCCCAAGATCGAGGCGACCTCCTCGAAGCGAATCGGGCGCAACTCGAGCGAGGACTCTCGGCTCAGCGTGGAGGTGGTGGAGATGGACATCGACGAGCCGCGCCGGGCTGGGCGCCTGCCGAATGCTAGCTTGCCAGCCGCAGGAAGGCCGACGCAACCTTCGAGAACCCCGCTCCGCCGCCGGTCTTCGCTAGACTGAGCCCCGATGCCCTTCTTCGATCCCCAGCCCGCACCCCACGGGGGCCTGCACGCCGCTGCCACGGAGCGGAACCGCGACCCGATCCTCGAGGTGCTGCGAGGCGTGCTCCCGCCAGCGGGGCTGGTCCTCGAGATCGCGAGCGGCACCGGCCAGCACGTGGCCCACTTCGCGCCTGCGCTGCCCGCGCTTCGCTGGCAGCCGTCCGACGCGTCACCGGCGCACGTCGAGAGCATCCGCGCCTGGAGCGCCGCAGCCGGAGCGGACAACATCGCGGCGCCCTTGCTGCTCGACGTCGAGCGTCTGCCCTGGCCTGTCGCTCAGGCCGACGCGATCCTCAACATCAACATGATCCACATCGCGCCCTGGTCGGCGGCCGAGGCGCTGTTTCGAGAAGCCGCCCGGCTCTTGCCGGCGACTGGCGCGCTCTATCTCTACGGTCCTTTCAAGCGCGGCGGCCAGCACACGGCGCCGAGCAATCAGCGTTTCGACGAGCGGCTCCGCGGCGAGGACCCGCGCTGGGGGGTGCGCGACGTCGACGAGCTCGCCGTCCTGGCGACCTCCGTCGGTTTCGGGTCGGCCGAGATCATCGCCATGCCCGCGAACAACCTTTCGCTCGTGTACCGAGTCGGACGTCACCAGTCCGGACGCCCGTAACATGACGGCGAAGCCCGCGCGACCGCCGTGGCGAGAGTTCCCACGCTTGCGCCAGATGTTCGGCGCCAACGTGCTCGAGGGGCTGACGTACATCCACGGGAAGTACGGCGGGTTCGTGCGGACGCGGCTGCCGCTGCAGCTCTACTTCGTCGCCGATCCGAGCTCGGTCGAGGAGATCCTGGTCAAGAAGGCGGAGCTGTTTCGCAAGGATCGCACCAGCCGCCTCCTCTCGCGCGTGGTCGGAAACGGGCTGCTGGTCAACGAGGGCGACTCGTGGCTGCGACAGCGCCGGCTCGTCCAGCCCGCGTTCCACCACCAGCAACTGCAGTCGTACGCCACCCTGATGGTGGACGCGATCGAGCGGGCGGCCGCGGGGTGGCAATCCGGGCAGGTGCGCAACGTGCACGAGGACATGATGGGCGTGACCATGACCATCGTCGCCGCGGCGCTGTTCGGGACGGATCTCTCCGCGGAGACCGGCGACATCGGCCGCGTCATCGCCGAGCTCATGGAGGAGTTCGGCCGTGTCCTGGGTCTGGCGGCGCGCTTCCAGCCTCCGGCGTGGGTCCCCACGCCCACCAACCGTCGGCTCCACCGGGCCAAGCGCCGAATCGACGAGGTGATCCTTCGCATCATCGACGCGCGCAGAAAGAGCGACGACCCGCGCGACGACCTGCTGTCCTTGCTGATTCGCGCGCGGGACGAGGGCGGCGGCGCGATGACCGACGCCCAGGTGCGCGACGAGGCGGTGATCCTGTTCCTGGCGGGACACGAGACCACCGCGCTGGCGCTGACCTATTCGCTCTACCTGCTGGCGACCCACCCGGAGTGCCAGCAGCGCCTGGCGGAGGAGCTCGCGGGCGTGCTCGGCGGGCGACCGCCGGCCTTCGGCGATCTGGAGAAGCTCGAATATACGGAGAAGGTCGTGCTCGAGTCGATGCGCCTCTACCCGCCCGCCTGGGGCATCGCCCGCGAGGCGCTGGCCCCGGTGGAGATCGGTGGCTACCGGTTTCCGAAGGGCGCGTCGTTCGTGATGTCTCCCTGGGTGGTGCACCGGGATCCCAAATCGTTCGACGAGCCCGACGCCTTCAGGCCCGAGCGCTGGGCGGGCGACCTCGCGCACCGCCTGCCGCGCTTCGCCTATTTTCCCTTCGGCGGGGGCCCGCGCGTCTGCATCGGCAATCGCTTCGCCATGATGGAAGCAAAGCTGGTGCTGGCCGGCGCGATCCAGCGGTACCGCTTCGATCCGACGCCCGAGACCAGCCTGACGCTGTTCCCGAGCGTGACTCTACGCCCAAGGCATGGCGTTCGGCTGCGGCTCTCGGCCAGGATGCCAGCGACGTTGCGGAGGTCCATCGGTCCTTGACCGATTCCCTTTCTGGAAACCCCCGCGCCGGACCCGGAATTTGTTGTACAAGATTCGGGGCGCACGCTAACTTGATCGGCGGCGAGATTCGCCTCGACGATGAAGGTGGAGAAGCGCAAACGGCCTCGCGGAGCGGTCAGGGCCCCGAAAAAAGACGGGCCGCCGATGAACCTGCAGCAGCTTCGGGAACACGTCCGGAAGACCCAGGGCGACGTCGCGCGCAGGGCCTCGGTCAGCCAGCCGCAGCTGTCGCGTATCGAAGGACGACGCGATCATCTCGTCTCCACCTTGCGCAAGTACGTCCGCGCGCTGGGCGGTGACGTCGTCGTCGTCGCCGAGATCGGCGTCGAGCGGATCGAGCTCCTGGACGTCTAGGGCGCTCCCATGCTGTTGAGGGTATATTCCCTTGACGGCTTGGAGAGGCCCCGACTAACCTCAGCCGTATGGATGCGAGCGCGTCCCCATGCCCGGCATGAAGACGATGGATGCATCGCGGGTTCGCGGCGCCTTCGCTGCCGTCATTGAGGACGTACGTGAAACCGCGGAGACCGTGGTGATCGTCCGCTACGGCCGGCCGGTGGCGGCCCTGGTCCCCCTCGACCGCCTCTCCCTGCGTGAGCGGCTTGCGATCGAGCAGGACGCCCGTCGGAGCGCCAGAGAAAGCAACGGCCCGCGCTAGATTCTGTGGCCACTCCTCCACGGAGGACGAGCTCTACGACTTCGAGCTGTCGAACACGGCGACCGTCATCGCCCGATGAGCCGCGGCGAACAGACACCGATGTATTAGTTTTTCCGCGCCGCTCCCTTTCATCCTCAACGGCGGGTGAGTCCCGACGGAAATCTGGCGGAAGGAGCCCATGAAGCGCCCCCTATCGGCTCGGTACGTGTCGATCGTCATCGCGGCGTTGACGGCAAGCGTCGGCGGCTGCAAGGGCAAGATCGGCGTCGCGTCCAACGGAGCCAGTGGAGGGGCTGGCGGAGCGACGGGCGCGACCACCGGGGCCGGAGGTGGTCCGGGCACGGGCGCGGGCGGCTCGGGAACGGGCGGGGGCGCCGGCGGCGGCTACGGTACGGACAGTGGCGCGGGAGGCGCCGGCACGGGTTCGGGTTTCACCACGGCGCTCGCGACGCCGGCCGTTCTGCGGAAGGTCAAGAGCGTCCTGACCGGTTTGGCGCCCACCGACGCCGAGCTGGCGGCGGCCACCGACGCGACGGCGCTGCGCGGGCTCATCGACACCTGGATGGGGACGCCGGAGTTCAACGCCAAGATGATTCTCTTTTTCCAGAACGGCTTCCAGCAGTCCTCGATCTCGCTGCTCGACTACGAGTTTCAGCTGCGCAAGCGACCGGGCGGGTTCGATCTGCCGTACGGCGTGTTCGGCGACAACGCGTTTCCCCTGTTGATTCAGAACCTCAAGGAGAGCTTCGCGCGCACCTGCCTGGAGCTGATCGCGGAGGGGCGGCCGCTCACCGACATCCTGACCACCACGCGCTTCATGATGACCACCGCGCTCATGAGCATGTACATGCAGATCGAGATGCCGTACGACATCCACACCTTCACCTGGCAGTTCAACCAGGGGATGCGTCCCGCGCTCACCGACACGCTGGACCCAAGCAGCCCCAATTACATGATCTGGGGCTACGCGGCGCCCACGACGACGACGGGAAAGGGACCGGGCTACACCACCTGCGCCGGCGACGCGACCAAGGTCTCGACCTTCCCCGGGAGCACCAACCTGTTCCACGTCCTGCTCGGCGTGATCGACCGCGACTCGTCGAACAACGGGCAGGGGACGACCAACCTCGGATGCTTCGAGCACGCGATCCAGCCGTACTTCACGGCGTCGGATCTCTCGGACTGGCGGATGGTGACCATCGCGAACAGCGGAACGCCGCCGAAGTCGTATGATCTGCCGACGCTGCGCGGGATCACGACGACCCTCCCTTCGAAGTTGCCGCGGGTCAGTTTCTTCACCACCCCGTCGTTCCTGGCGATCTGGAACACCAACGACAGCAACCAGCACCGGGTCACCGCGAACCAGGCCCTGCTGGGGGCGCTTGGCCAGGGATTCACCGACGCCAACACCGCCATCCCCACCCCACCGTCGGCGATCGGTCTCGACGGAACGCACTCGGTGACCGGGGGAGTCTGCTACGGCTGCCACAAGAGCCTCGATCCGATGCGGGAGTTCTGGGCGAACTTTTACGACTACAACGATCAGGTCAACGGCAAGCCGGGAACCATGGCCAGCTTCGGGTTCGGCAACGTGAGCCAGAACGGGTCGACGCTGGTCGACTTCGGGACCCTCGTCGGCCAGGTGACCGATTCGCAGGCCGACCCGACGGTGAACCGGTTCGCGCTGGCGATGACCCAGAAGCTTTGCTTCTTCGCGAACTCCGCCCAGTGTGAGGAGACCGATTCGGTGATGCGGCAGATCACCGCCGACTTCCAGAACGCCAACTACGACTTCAAGACTCTGGTCCGTGAGCTGCTCTCGTCGCCGCTGGTGACGGCCGCCGCCGACACGGCGACGTTCGACCAGGACGGGATCACCATCAGCATCACGCGGCGCGATCAGCTCTGCGCCGCGCTGGCGAACCGGCTCGGCAAGTCGGACATCTGCAACATCGCTGTCCCTTCGCCGCCGGCGTCTGCCTCCGCGATGAGCCTCTCGGCGGGCGCGATCTCCGCCGACGGGTTCAGCCGCGGAACGCCTTTCCCGGTCACGCCCACCGATCCCAACCTGTTCTACCGCGCGTCGAGCGAGCTCCTCTGTGAGGCGATCGCTGCCAAGGTGGTCGACGCCACCAGCGGCACCGTCTACACCAGCGCCAACTACCAGACCGCCATCCCGGACATCGTCGCCAAGGTGATGGGGATGCCCTCGACCGATCCGCACTACGCGGCCGCGGTGTCGACGCTGCAATCGCACTACAGCGCCGCGGTGGCCGCGAAGGCGAGCGCGACCAGCGCGCTGCGGTCGACGTTCGCCGCCGCCTGCCAATCGCCCACCTCGCTGGCCCTGGGGATCTGAGGACTGCCATGACGACCTTGAATCGACGTGAGACGTTGCTCCGGGGCTTGTTCGGAGTGGGCTACGTGGGGCTGCGGGCGATGGCGACCGGGTTGCCGGTCTGGTTCCTGGCCAACCCGCGCAGGGCCAGCGCGCAGGACATGACCTGCGCGCTGACCAACGTCGGCAAGGCGCAGTTCCTGGTGATGAGCTGCTCGAGCGCCGGCGATTCGATCTCCTGCAACGCGCCGGGGACCTACACCGCCAGCGCCATCGTTCATCCGGCCGACGCCAGCATGGCGCCGACGGCCTTCATGCTCGGTGGTTCGATGGTGACGGCGGCGGCGCCCTGGGCGGCGCTGAGCAGCAGCGTCCTCGGACGCACGAACTTCTTTCACTACGCGACCGGGGCGACCGTGCACGGCGACCACCCGAAGGCCATGCGCCTCCTCGGCCAGACAGCCGGGAACGAGATGGTGCCGTCGATTTACGCCAAACACCTCTACCCCTGCCTGGGGACGGTGCAGGCCGAACCGATCGCGGTGGGGACATCGGGCAACGCGCTGGAGATGATCTCGTTTTCGGGGCGGGCGCTGCCGACCATCTCACCCACGCAGCTCAAGCAGCTCTTGACCGGCTCGGCGACCGACCCGGTGGTCAAGCTGCGAACGCTCCGCGACCAGACGCTCGATTCGCTGAACAGCATGCTCAAGACCGACGGGACGCCCGAGCAGAAGAAGTTCCTCGATGCGATGGCCTCGACGCAATCGCAGGTCCGCCAGCTCTCGCAGAGCCTGGCCAGCACGCTGGCCTCGATCACCAGCGACAACGTGCAGGGACAGGCGCTGGCGGCCGCGGCCCTCATCTCGGCCAAGGTCGCGCCGGTGGTGACGCTCCACATCCCGTTCGGCGGCGACAACCACACCGATCCGAATCTGGCTGACGAGACCTTCGACCACACCGACCACGACGGGACCGGGCGCGGGGTTCCCGGCATCCAGGCGGTGCAAACCGCGCTCGCCTCGCTGAGCCTGACGGACACGGCGACGTTCGCCACCATGAACGTGTTCGGCCGGGATCTGTCCGGGACCAGCAAGGTCACCGCGCTCGGCGGGCGCGACCATTTCGGCAACCACGCCGTGATGGTGATGATCGGCAAGAACGTCGCGCCGGGGATCACGGGCGGAACGGGCGTCATCACGGGCAGCGTCTACGGCGCGACCGGCATCAACGCCACGACCGGCGCGTCGATGCCGACGGGCGGCGACATCGCGCAGTCCGACAGCGGCGTGTCGGCCGCCAAGACGCTGGGGGCGGCGCTGGGGATCGATCAGTCGGTGCTGAAGGCCGACTTCGTCGACAACGGAAAGATTCAGGCCGTTCAGGCCACCTTGAACGGCATCACCCTTTAGCCCCCGCGTGCGGCGCGAGCCGCGATGTCGAGGGCGCGGCGGCAACGCTGGGCGCGCTCGTCGGCCCGCTGGCGCGCGTCGGCGCAGATCTCCAGCGAGAGGGTCGCCGAGTGAAGCATCTCCCAGGGGACGTCGAGCGGTCCGTCGTGGCCGACGCAGGCGGCCGCGCGTGGGATGAGCTCGTTCCGCGTCTGCTGTAGCCATCGGTCGGCGTCCGCGTTTACGCGCGGCTGCAGCGTCTTCTCGGTGGACCGCACCTGTTCCGCGAGGCGCGACAGCGCGGTGCGGGAGCAGTCGGCGGTGGCGAGCGGCTCCTCGCGGCTCCCCGCGAAGAGTGGGTGCGTGAACGGCAACGACGCCGCCGGACGAGACGCGGCGGCTTGCACCGAAGCAGCCGGCGGCGCCGGCGCTGCCGGCGCGGGACCGTGGCGGTGGCACGAGGCCAGGACGGCGAGCGTCGACAGCGCGACGACGGCGCGAGGCAAATCCATCTCCCTCAATCGAAGGGATGAACCGGTGCGGATTGGTGCCCGCCCGCGGGTCGCGACGCGACCGCCCCGTCCCTCGCCAGCTTCCCGGAAGCTGCCGATCGTTCTACCCGGGACACACCTCGCTCAACTTTGCAGCGCTGCCGACGACGTCAGGGCGCTCTCGGGACTCGACCCGAGAAAAGAAGGGCAAAGGGGTCGATCTCGGGTCTTGCGAAGGAGACCAAGCGTCACTATCTCGAGAGGACGCGATGAACGCAGCGGTCTTCGGCGATGAATATCCGATCGGGTCGTACGTCCCCGATTCGCGGGCGCGGGACACCGAGTCTGGCGCCCGCGGAGTGCCCGTGTCGTCACGCGAGCTCACGATCGTTCAGGAGATGCTCTCGACGGTGAATACGCTGACCGCCGCCGGCCAGCGCCACACGATGGGGAAGGTCGTCGGCTTCATCTCAGGGGCAATCGAAGGGCTCGGTCCGGCGGTCAGCGTGCGCAACCGGTTGACCCTGACCGACCTACTGTCGCAGCTGGCGCGCGAATCGGAGCGCCGGTCGCCCGACCCGCAGCTCTTCTGCTGGAGTGCGGACGGCCTGCTCGAGCTGCTCTCGGATCTGGTCTGATCTCCCGTCGACGACGCGCCCGCGCTCTTCGGGTGGAGCCCTTGCACCTGTATTTCGAATAATATAGAAGTAGCGTCATGGCGGACAGCGTGGAGCGCCACGCCGAACAGCTCGGGGCGCTGGGACATCCGATCCGCTTGGCGATCTTGCGCTACGTCGTCCAGGCCGGACCGGAGGGTGCGGCCGCCGGGGCGATCCAGAGCCGCGTCGACCTGCCGGCCTCCACCCTCAGCCATCACCTCAAGCGCCTCGTCGACGCGGGCGTCATGCGGTCGCGCGGGGAGGGGACGTACCACTACTACTCCGCGGACTACGACGCTCTCCGAAAGCTGACGGACTACCTGTGGGAAGACTGCTGCAAGAACGGCGGTGGGAAGTGCTGCTGAGGAGGGTGACCTCCGAGGCGCTCGGAACGGCGCTGCTCCTGGCGGCCATCGTCGGCTCCGGGATCATGGGCGAGGAGCTCGCGCGGCCGATTGTTGCCCTCGCGCTGCTGGCAAACACGGTCGCGACGGGCGCAGCCCTGGTGGCGCTGATCATCACCTTCGGGCCGATCTCCGGCGCGCACTTCAATCCCGTGGTGACGCTGGCGGAGGCGAGCCAGGGGGGCCTTCCCTGGCGAGAAGTGCCGGCCTACCTCGGGGCGCAGCTTGTGGGCGCCTTCTCGGGAGTGGCCGTCGCTCACCTCATGTTCAAGCAGCCGGCGCTCTTCTTCGCATCCCAGCATCGGCGCGACGGGAGCGCGCAGCTCGTGAGCGAGTTCGTGGCGACCTTCGGTCTCATGTCGGTCATTTGGGGCTCGGCCCGGCGCCGACCGGGGCTGGTTCCCTTCGCCGTCGGTGCGTACATCACGGCGGCCTACTGGTTCACGTCGTCCACGTCGTTCGCCAATCCGGCCGTGACGCTGGCCCGCGCCGCGAGCGACACGTTCGCCGGTATTCGCCCGGCCGATGCGCCCGGGTTCATCGTCGCCCAACTCGCTGGTGCCGCGGCGGCGACAGCTCTCTTTCGCTGGCTGGTTCCCCCACTGCCCAAAGTCGCCGAGAGCGTCGTCGCTCGGCTGCGATCCGACGAGGAGCTGTCATGAACACGGTGATCTTCGCCTGCATTCACAACGCCGGACGGTCGCAGATGGCGGCGGCGTGGTTCGAGGCGCTGGCCGATTCGACGAAGGCGCGGGCGATCTCCGCGGGAACAGACCCGGGCATGAGGGTCCACCCGGAGGTGCTGGACGTCATGCGCGAGGTCGGTGTCGACCTCGGCGACCGTAAGCCTCAAAAGCTGACCGACGATCTCGCTCGCGGCGCGCAGATGTTGATCACCATGGGATGCGGCGAGCAGTGCCCGGTCGTGCCGGGCCTGCGCCGGGACGACTGGCCGCTCGAGGATCCGAAGGGGAAGCCCATCGCGCGCGTGCGGGAGATTCGCGACGACGTGCGGGCGCGCGTCACCGACCTGCTGCGCCGCGAGGGCTGGGCCCGCGGATGATCCGGAGCCTCTCAGAAATCCGGCGAAGCGCCCGAGGGGTGTGACGCCCCTGTCGCGATCTGGTCGGGGTGGTTCGCCATCCCTGGGGCTTTGTGGCGTTGTTCTCGCCTGGTCTGGGCGTTGCTAGCCTCGGCGCCTGATGTTGCTAGGCGTACGGTGGCGCAACTTGGCGTGGCTCTCGGTAGTCGCGGTGGTCGCCTGCGGTGGCTCGTCATCGGATCAGAGGACCACGGGTTCGGGCGGCGCCGGGGGCGCGCAATCGGGCACCGGCGGATCCTCGGGATCCAGAGGGACCGGAGTTGCGGGGAGCTTCGGCCAGGCGGGCGGCGGCAGCACCGACGCAGGGGGGCACGCAGGGAGCAGCTCGGTCGGTGGTGTCGGTGGTTCATCTTTCGGTGGTTCATCTGTCGGGGGCGCGAGCGGATCAGGCGGCGGCGGCGGGGGCGGGGCCGGCGTGACCGGAACGTTCGGGTGCGGCAGCTCGAATGCACGCTGGGCAGTGAGTAATGTGTCGTTCAAGGGCAGAGCACCTCTACCGATCCCACGGGCTATTACTGCCCGCAGCTGCCCGCGGGGTGCCAGGGTGCGACAGACTGCTCGTGCGTCTGCCCCAACGGAACGTGCCCCCCGACGCCGGGGCCGAACTTCATCTGCCACTGCAGCGGGACCTCGGGGCGTGTAACCCTGACGTGTCCTGGGGAATGACTCAGCGCCGGTGCGTTGCGGGCGATGGGAGGATCTGATCCGGATGCGGAGATGGTCGTTGTTTGAGCGCCGGCCGGGCGCGCTGGCCCCGTTGGTGTTCTCGGTTGGCTTGGCGCTCGCCTTCATCCAGCCCGGTTGTTCGAATTCCAGCTCCAGCAGCGACGGATCGGGCGAAGGCGGGAGCGGCGGATCGGGCGGCCTCGGGACGGGCGGTGCGTCGGGCGAATCGGGCCACCCCGGGACGGGCGGCGCGTCGGGAGGTGGTCCCGGTGGTGCTGGCGGGCAGTCCGAGGGCGGCGCGTCCGGTGGCGTGGGTGGCGGCGGCCGGAGAGCGGAAGGCGGTACGTCCGGCGGCGGCTCGGGCGGCGTTGGTGGCAAGGGTGCCGGTGGGGCAGCCGGTGGTGCGTCGGGTGGGGCGGGTGGTGCGTCTGGCGGCGGGGGAAAGGGGACGGGCGGCGCCGGGGACGCTCAGAATTTCAGCTGCGGCTCGGACACCTGCACCGTCGGTCAGTCGTTCTGTTACACGTACACGCCTGGCACCGCGGGGGCGACGGGCCGCTCCTGCCAGACGACCCTTCTGCGCTGATGTACCAGCCGGATGCTCGGGCGCGCCGACCTGCTCTTGTCTGCCGTTTACCGTCTGCCAGCAAAATGGTCAGGTCGGCGGAGCATGTTTTTCGGTGGATTCCGCCGGCGTTCATTGCGGCTAGCTTGCGATGAGCTCCCCTTCCTTGGATCGCGCGTGGCGGGCTGTTCTGGTTGCTGCAGCGGCTGATTCGCTCCGCCGGGCCGCTCAGCCAGGCATCACGCAGGAGATGTCCATGGGATCGTTCGAGAAGCAGTTTCCGCCAAACGGATTGCAGACCGGCTGCCCCGGCTGCAGGCAGGGGTTGCAGACGCCAGCATCGCATGGGCTGTCGATGCACTTTGGCGGAGGTGCGGTACAACCGCCCAGGTTGCCGAGCGGACCGCAGTTGTAGGAAATGCAAACCTTCCCGCCGGAGCACGGGTTTCCCGTGCCGCAGGCCTGACTGGTGGCGCCGCCGGCCCCACCCCGAGCGCCACCGGCGCCACCGCCGCTCGTCCCGGCAGCGCCAGAGCCTGCCGCGCCTCCCTTGCCCGTCGCTCCGGCCTTGCCGCCAACGCCCCCTGCGCCTCGACCACCGCCGCCTGCGGCTCCGGAGTTGCCCGCGTTGCCGCCACCAGTTCCCGACTTACCCGCGCTGCCGCCACCAGCTCCCGAGTTGCCCGCGTTGCCGCCGGCTCCCGAGTTGCCCGCGCCGCCGCCGGCTCCCGATTTGCCGCCGCTGCCGCCACCGGTTCCCGCGCTGTTGCCGGAACCGCCGGTTCCGCCGCCGCTTCCGCCCGTCCCGGTACCACCGTCCGAACAGGCGCCCCCGAGAACGGCACAGGCAGCCAGGAAACAGATAAGCGATAGCCTCTTCATGAAGACCTCCCCGAAGTTAAGGCAACCAATATCTCCTTGTTTTGCCCCAAAACGCTACCCCGCCCAGACGCTTGCGGGGACGATCGACGATTACGTTTTCTCGCGCCGGATCGCGCCGCGATAGGTCGCCGGGCTCATCTGGAGGATGCGGCGAAACACCTTGCCGAAGTGGCTCTGATCGGCGAAGCCCCACATCTCGCTGACCTCCCGGAGGGAAGCGGAGGTCTCGACCAGCATCCGGGCCGCCTCCTTGACGCGAACGTCGGTCATGAAGCTCGCGGGCGTGAGACCTGTCCGCGCGCGGAAGTAGTGACTGAAGCGGCTCTGGGTCATGCCGTGGTCGGCGGCCAGCGTCTCGACGGTGACGGGATCCTGCGGCGTCGCCAGCACCCGTTGCCGGACGCCGTCCAGCAGCCGATCCCGCTCGCCGTGCGGATCGCTGAGGTTCTCGGCCAGCCGCTCGTACGCGAGGACGATCTCGAACAGCTTCGATTCGACGTCGAAGCGGTCGCGAAAGTCCTTGTGAAACACCCCGCGCACGAGCCGCATCACGCTGCCGACGAAGTCGCTGTCGGGGCCACAGTCGATCGTCGGTCCGGTGGCCGCGACCTGGGCCTTTATCCGACGGACCAGATACGGGTGATAGATACCGATCCAGGCGAACGTCCACCCGGGCGAGCCCGCGGGGAGATAGTAGCGGTGCCGCGAGGGGACGACGGCGACGAAGGCCCGACCCGGCGATCATGCGCTCGGGCGGCCTGGTCGTAGAGCTCGAAGTGACCCCATCCGGCCAGCGTGAGCTGGAAAAAGACCAGCGGCGGATCCCGGCGATCGAGCCGGTTCATGCCGTCCCAGTGGTAGCTCCTCGGATCGATCCGGGTCTCGACGCTTCCAAAGTAGGCGTTCATCGGCGTCCACCATCGCGGGTTGGCGGAGGTGGTCTGCGAGACGTCGATGAGCTGGCGCAGGGCGGGGGCCCACTCGGGCGCGGGCAGCCGGACCGCGCGCGCGGCCAGCGAGCACGTCCGAGCGCGAGCACGTCGAGGGAGTTGCGCCGCCACTGGGCGGCGCCCGCGTGCGGGCCTCGAGCTCATAAATAGACCATATCAGGTCACTTGTGCCCATCGTAGGCTGTATTTCCGGCCGTCGATTGGTTGTTTCGTGCGGACAGCGGGGCGCATAAAACGACCATACGGCCATTTCTTGAGGTACCGCCCAGGGCGGCGTGGGATCCTGCTCGAGGCCCATGAAGGGGACGCAGGAAGGTTCAGCGACCGTCTGCGTCGTGGGGATCGACTTCGGCACCGACTCGGTGCGGAGCATCGTCGCCGACGCGACCACGGG
Source organism: uncultured Pseudomonadota bacterium (assembly GCA_963725905.1). GTDB lineage: Bacteria > Myxococcota_A > Polyangia > Fen-1088 > Fen-1088 > JADGRB01. The sequence goes on from CAVSAG010000002.1 coordinate 988,325, forward strand.
TGCCGTGCTCGGCACCTCGGTGAAGTACTACCCCCGGTGGGCGAAGGGCCTCTACTGCGATCCGGTCGGCAACAGGTTCCGACAGCATCCGCTCGACTACCTCGAGAGCATGGAGTCGTCGGTGCGCGAGGCGCTCGGCGAGGCGGGCGCAAGGGTGGCGGCCCGCGTCCGCGGGATCGCGGTGGACACGACGGGCTCGACGCCGGCGCTGGCGGACCGCTCGGGAAAGCCGCTCGCGCTCAGCGCTCCGTTCGCCGACAACCCGAACGCGATGTTCGTTCTCTGGAAGGACCACACGGCCGTCGCGGAGGCGGAGCGTCTGAACCAGCTGGCGCGGACGTGGGGCGGCGTCGACTACACGAAGTACGTCGGCGGGATCTATTCGTCGGAGTGGTTCTGGGCCAAGGCCATCCACGTCCTCGAGACGGACGCCGCCGTGGCGGAGGCGGCGGTCACCGTCGTCGAGCACTGCGACTGGATCCCGGCGGTGCTCACCGGCACGACCGATCTCGCGCGGTTCAAGCGGAGTCGCTGCGCGGCCGGACACAAGGCGCTCTGGCACGCCGAGTTCGGCGGTTACCCGTCGGACGCCTTCCTCGCCAAGCTGAACCCCAAGCTGCCGGCGCTGAAGAAGACGCTGGGCAGCGAGACGTTCACCTCCGACACGCCGTTCGGCACGCTCTCGGCCGAGTGGGCCGCCAAGCTCGGGCCTGCCGCGCGAGACGGTCGTCGCGGTCGGCGCGTTCGACGCGCACATGGGCGCGGTGGGCGGCGGCATCGGCCGCAACCGGCTGCTCAAGGTGATGGGGACCAGCACCTGCGACATCGTCGTTGCGCCGCGCGCGAACGAGCCCGAGAAGCTGGTCTCCGGGATCTGCGGGCAGGTGGACGGGTCGGTGATCCCAGGAATGATCGGCTACGAGGCCGGCCAGTCCGCGTTCGGGGACGTGTACGCCTGGTTCAAGGCGCTGCTGGCCTGGCCGCTGGAGACCATCTTGCCGACGCTGCGCGGGATCTCCGGACGAGGTGAAGCGAGGACATGGCCGCCGGTCGCCGACGAGATCATCCCGGCGCTGGACGAGCGGCCGCCGCGCCTCGGCTTCGAGGAGACCGTGCCCCTCGCGCTCGACTGGATGAACGGCCGCCGGACGCCGGACGCCAACCAGCGGCTCACCGGCGCGATCACCGGCCTCCGCCTCGGCACCGACGCGCCGCGCGATCTACCGCAGCCTGGTCGAGGCCACCGCCTTCGGCTCGCGGGCCATCGTCGAGCGCTTCCGCGCGCAGGGCATCCGCATCGACAGCGCGATCGCCATCGGCGGCGTGGCCAAGAAGAGCCGCTTCGTGATGCAGACCATCGCCGACGTCATGAACCTCGAGGTCACGGTGGCGGCCGGCGATCAGCCGGTCGCGCTCGGCGCGGCGATGTTCGCCGCCACGGCGGCCGGTCTCTATCGCGAGGTCGAGGAAGCGCAGCGCGCGATGTCGTCGGGCGTCGAGGCGGTCTATCGGCCGGATCCCGAGCGCGCGAAGCGCTACGACCGTCTCTACAAGGACTACCTGGCGCTCGGCTCGTTCGTCGAGGGCGAGCTCGGGACCGATACGAAGCAAACACCAAGAAGAAGTGAGCACGCAAAACAGATGAGCGCCACGAGCACCCAGCAGGCAAGCAGGCAGGCAAGAACGAGGTCTGGTTCCTGACCGGCAGCCAGGAGCTGTACGGCCAGGAGACGCTGAACACAGGTCGCCGAGCACTCGCGCCAGATCGCGGCGCACTTCGACGCGGCGTTGCCGGTTCGCGTGGTCTGGAAGCCGACGCTCAAGGGGCCCGAGGCGATCACCGAGATCTGCCTCGAGGCCAACGCGGCGCCGGCCTGCGTCGGCGTGATCACCTGGATGCACACCTTCTCGCCGGCGAAGATGTGGGTGAACGGCCTCAACCAGCTCGCGCAAGCCGCTGGCGCACCTGCACACCCAGTTCAACCGCGAGCTCCCCTGGTCGGAGATCGACATGGGGTTCATGAACCTGAACCAGTCGGCCCACGGCGACCGCGAGTACGGGTTCATCCTGGCCCGGCTCCGGCTGGACCGGAAGATCGTGGTCGGCCACTGGCAGGACCGCGAGGTCACCGCCGATCTCGACGCCTGGTCGCGCGTCGCCTGCGCGGTCGCGGAGTCGCGCAGGCTGAAGATCGTGCGCTTCGGCGGCATGAACATGCGCGAGGTCGCGGTGACGGGCGGCGACCGGCTGGAGGCGCAGATTCAGCTGGGGTGGTCGACCAACGGCCACGGCGTGGGCGATCTGGTCGAGCGGATCGCCGAGGTGCGGGACGCGGAGGTCGACCAGCTGGTCGAGGAGTACGAGGCGAAGTACTCGCTCGTTCCGGAGCTGCGCCGGGGCGGCGCCCAGCGCGAGAGCCTGCGCTACGCCGCCCGGCAGGAGATCGGAATCCGCGGCTTTCTCGTCGACGGCGGCTACGGCGCCTTCACCACGACGTTCGAGGATCTGCACGGGCTCGAACCAGCTCCCCGGGCTCGCCTGCCAGCGTCTGATGGCGGACGGCTACGGCTTCGGCGCCGAGGGCGACTGGAAGGCGGCCGGGCTCGTTCGTCTGATGAAGGTCATCGCCGCCGGCGCCGGTGCGAACGGCAGAGCCAAGGGCGGCGTGTCGTTCATGGAGGACTACACGTACCACCTGGTCAAGGGCGAGGAGACGATCCTCGGCGCGCACATGCTCGAGATCTGCCCGTCGATCGCTGACGGCGCCGACGGGAAGCCCTCGCTGGAGATTCACCCGCTCATCGATCGGCGGCAAGGGCGATCCCTGCCGGCTGGTGTTCAACGCGGCGCCGGGACCGGCGGTCGCCGCGTCGATCGTCGACATGGGCGGACGGATGCGGATGGTCGTGCAGGAGATGGACGCCGTCAAAGCCGAGCACGCGATGCCGAAGCTTCCGGTGGCGCGCGCTCTCTACGTGCCGCGGCCCGACTTCCGGCGCGGCTGCCAGGCCTGGCTGCTGGCGGGCGGGGCGCACCACACCTCGTTCAGCCAGGCGGTCACCGGCGCAGAGCTCTCCGACCTCGCCGGCATGCTGGGCATCGAGTGCGTGCGGATCGGAAACGACACCGAGCTCGCCGCGCTCAAGAACGAGCTCCGCTGGAACGACGCTGCGTATCGGTTGGGGCCTATGAAATCGAGCTACGGCGAGCTGAAAGCAGCAGGCCTTCGAGGCGAACCTGGAGATCCCGCGCCGGGGGCTGGCCATCTATACGTTTGGAAATGTGTCGGCGTTCGACGCCGACCGGGCGGTGTTCGCCATCAAGCCGAGCGGCGTCGCGTACGAGAGCCTCACCGCGGCCGACATGGTCGTCCTCGACATCGACGCCAACGTGGTCGAGGGGCACCTGCGACCCGTCGTCCGACACCAAGACCCACGCCGCTCTCTACCGCGCCTTCCATGCCAAGGGCATCGGCGGGATCGTGCACACCCATTCGACCTACGCGACGGCCTGGGCGCAGGCGCGCCTGCCGATCCCGCTCTACGGCACGACCCACGCCGACCACCTCGCGGAGGATGTTCCCTGCACGGCGCTCATGACCGCCGAGGCGGTCGAGCGCGACTACGAGGCCGAGACCGGGCCGCAGATCATCGACTGCTTCCGCACGCGCGATCCGGCCCAGACCCCGATGGTGCTCGTGGCGGGGCATGGCCCGTTCACCTGGGGCAAGACGGCGGACAAGGCCGTGTACCACGCCGTCGTCCTCGAGGAGCTGGCCAAGATCGCCGTCGCTCACGCAGGCGCTCGATCCGAACGCGGCTCGCCTGCCGGACTACCTCGTGCGCAAGCACTTCGAGCGCAAGCACGGGCAAGGGCGCCTACTACGGGCAGTCATGAACCACGCCCGGCCGCACAAATGTTCGACGCGATGCTCAATGAGCACCACTTCTGCCACGCCAAACCCTCAGGTGAGCGGGGGCCGATATTCGGCGAGCCCTACGTCCGATGTCCGGCGACCTCTTACACGCTGAGTAGTCAGCGACCCCTACCTGGAGATCTCCCAATGATGAAGCTTCGCTCCATACTGTCAGTGTCTCTCGCGGTGTCTCTGGGCGCCGCTGTCACCTCGTGTACCTCGTTCTCGTCAGGCGCAGGCAACGGCAGCGGCGGCTCGAGCGCGACCGGCTCGGGCGGCGACAACGGAAGCGGCGGCGACAGCAGCACCGGTGGCGACACCGGCACGGGCGGCGACACCAGCACGGGCGGTAGCACCGGCACCGGCGGCGCAGTCAGCAGCGGCGGGACGACCGGCACCGGCGGCGCGACGGCCAGTGGCGGGACGACCGGCACCGGCGGCGCGACCGCCAGCGGCGGCGCGACCGGCACCGGCGGCGTGACGGCCAGCGGCGGCGCGACGGGCACCGGCGGCGTGACGGCCAGTGGCGGCGCGACGGGCACCGGCGGCGCGAAGGGTGGCACGACGGGCACCGGCGGTGCGGCTGCAGGCGCGCCCGGCACCGGGGGAACGGCGAGCGGCGGGACGACCGGCACGGGCGGGACGCCCGCCACGGGCGGCGCGACCGGCACCGGCGGCACGACCGTGGCCGCCACGCCCTGCAGCATCCTGGCGGCGGCCGGCAACACCTGCGTCGCGGCGCACAGCACCGTGCGTGTCATCTATCCGGGCTACACCGGGCCGCTCTACCAGGTCTGCAAGGGGACCGCGGGTACGGGCCCGAACTCGTGCTCGAGCGGTACGACCATGGACATCGGCAGCACCGGCGGCTTCGCCAACGCCGCCGCACAGGACACGTTCTGCGGGAGCTCGACCTGCAGCATCTCGATCATCTACGACCAGTCGCCGATGAAGAACGATCTCAAGGTCGCTCCCTCCGGCGGCGCCAAGCCGACGGCCGACAGCCCGGCCTCCGCCACCGCGCTCAAGCTCACGCTCAGCGGGCACTCGGTTTACGGCGTCCTGATCAAACCGAACCAGGGCTATCGGGCCGGTTGCACCGGCTGCGGCGTCGTGACGCCGAAGGGGACGGCGACGGGCGACGCGGCCGAGACCGAGTACATGGTGACCAGCCAGAACAACCTGGTCGACAGCTGCTGCTTCGACTACGGCAACGCCGAGACGGACTCGCACGACGACGGCAACGGGACAATGGAGGCGGTCTACTTCGGCGGCGGCGTCGTCTGGGGGACCGGATCTCCCGGCGGTCACACCAACGGTCCGTGGGTCATGGCCGATCTCGAGAACGGCCTCTACGCCGGCTGGGAGAACAGCCAGGACCAGAATATTTCGACCAACACCCCCTCCAAGTCCAACTACGTCACGGCCGTGGTGGTTGGCGACACGCAGGACAAGAACAGCGGGAAGGGACGCTTCGCGCTCTACGCCGGCGATGCGACGAGCACCACCCTTTCCACCAAGTACGATGGGATCCGTCCCTCCAAGGGAGGGTACGTCCCCATGCACAAGCAAGGGTCGATCATCCTCGGGATCGGCGGCGACAACAGCGACAGCGACGGCGGGGAGTGGTTCGAAGGCGTCATGGCCAGCGGAGCGGCGACGACGGCGACCCTCACTTCCCTCCAGGCCAACATCGCGGCGGCCGGCTACGGCAAGTAGGCGCGTTTCGACGTTCGTTTCGACAAGACAAGGGGAACCGACAGCTGATGCGACTGATGCGACCGATGCGAAGAAGACTGGAAGTGGCTTTGCTGGTGGGGGTGAGCCTCGTTTCCTTGTCCTCCTCGGCCCAGGACGCCGAGGGGGACAAGGAGGACAAACCCGCGACCGAACAGCCCGCGACGCCCTCGGATGAGCTCCCGCCGAAGGAGACGCCGCGCGCGCAGCCGCCTCCCAGCTCCACCACGCCTCCGGCCCTCGTTCCCCTGCAAGAGAAACCGGCCGCGGAGCCGACCGGCTGGCACACGGAAGTCCACGGGTACTTCCGGGCGCCCGTCTCGCTCGGCATCAGCTCCCGTCAGAGTCCCGACGACATGGGCGGCCCCAACAAGACGCAGATCTCGTACGGGCCGAATCGGGTGTTCGACTGGAACTACTACAGCTTCGCCTATACCCGCCTGCAGGAGCAGGACTGGGCGGAGCTCTTCGTGCACGAGAAGAAGCCACACGTCGACGCAGCGGTGGGGTGGATGGGGTACTGGTACCAGGGGGCCGGCTTCCGTAACCCGGACGCCGCCTGGGTCCCGGGCATGGCCTATCTCACCCTGGACACGGACTTCAAGCTGAGCGACGAGATCAAGCCGAACATCGCGCTCACGATGGGAGCCTGGTGGCCGAAGTTTGGCTATTTCGAAAAGTACGACACCTACACGCTCGGGCGCTTCCGTCAGATCGGCCAGCAAGCGCAGCTCACGGTTCCCTTCACGTCCGATGTGACGGTGGCGCTCATCGAGGGCTTCGGAACCGCCCGGGACGGGTCCTACAACTTCACCATCAACAACATCAGCCCTCTTTATGCCGGCCAAACGAACCTGGATCTGATGGCCTGGGTAAACCTGCAGTTGGTCTATCAAAAGATCTTGGACGTCAGCCTTCATGCGAACACGGAGTGGACGTCTGATCCCAGTCTCAACCCCGACACCATGATGATGCCGAAGAGCTACACGGCGGAGTCGGATGCCCATCTGTCGGTCGCTGGGGCGGAGATGAATCTGAGGATTCCCCAGGCGGGCCATCTGTGGCTTTCTCCCTCCTACATCTCGGTCCGAAATGGCTGGGCGCTCGGCCAGGGCACCGAGGTCATGCACTCGCTGGGCGGCTTCGGATTCGCGCAGAACTACTTGGCCTTGACCAACAGCCCCACCGACTCCACGGGTAGCGGATCGATGCTTGCCTTCGGCTTCATGTACGAGAACACGCTGTCCGAAGTCCTCGGCAAAACGCGTGGCAGCATGTTGCCCGACGTGGCAGTCAGTCTCTTCGGCCTCTATGCAGGCGCCAGTCTCGACTTGCCGACCGGCACGACGCTCAGGTCGTTCAACTTCCTCAAGAACGACAAGCTCAAGCAATTCAAGTACGGCGCCGACGTGACAGTCCAGCTTGCCGACTGGGTTGCGTTCATGCTCCGCGGGGACATCGTCAACTACGATCTGGATCAAAACGGCTACATCTTCGCGGCCGTAACGACCCGCCTGCAGTTCGCCTCGCATTTCCTTTCGAGCGAACGCATCTACTTTCAGTACACGCGATACATCTATGGCGACAACATCGTGCTGAATGCGAACTGGCCCTGGACCCAGTCCCTGGTCCAAGGGAGCAGCGTCATTCAACAGGCGGCCGCCTATTCGGGCTCGAAGCCCGACGCGAACGTCGTCAAGCTCCAGTCCGAGATCGCGTTCTAGCGAGGAGGCTCCCCGTCTCTGCCGCCTTCGCGCGGCGCGCGCTATGCTCGCGGCATGTCCCAGTCGCTCGTCATCGTGCACGTGCACGTGCACGTCAAACCCGACGCGGTGGAGGCGTTCCGCGCCGCTTCCCTCGACAACGCCCGCCTGAGCGTGACCGAGCCGGGCGTGGCCCGCTTCGACGTGGTCCAGTCGGTCGAGGATCCGACCCGCTTCGTGCTGGTCGAGGTCTACCGGACGCCCGAGGCGCCGGCCGCGCACAAGGAGACGGCCCACTACCAGCGCTGGCGCGACGCGGTCGCCGATCTGATGGCCGAGCCGCGAACGCCCGCCCGTTACCGAAACGTGTTCCCGGACGATCAGGGCTGGTGATGCTCCCCGCCGGCCTGGCGTTCGAGCTGGCGGCGCCGCCGCGCATCCTGTTCGGCGCGGGCTCTGCGGGGCAGGTGGGGCCGATCGCCGCGGGGGTGGGGCGCCACGCCCTGGTGGTCACCGGCCGGAGCGCGGCGCGCGCGGGCGCCGTGTTCGAGGGGCTCGAGGCGGCGGGCCTACGCGCGACGCGGTTTTCGGTTTCGGGAGAGCCGACGGTGGAGACCGCGCGGGAGGGCGTGGCGGCGGGGCGGGCGGCCGCCTGCGATCTCGTGATCGCGTTCGGCGGCGGCAGCGCGCTCGACGCCGGCAAGGCGATCGCCGCGCTGCTCGCGAACGGCGGCGATCCGCTCGACTACCTGGAGGTCGTGGGCAAGGGTCAACCGCTCACGCGGCGCGCGCTGCCGTTCATCGCCATCCCGACGACCGCCGGCACCGGCTCGGAGGTCACGAAGAATGCCGTGCTGGCCTCGCACGAGCACGGGGTGAAGGCGAGCCTGCGGAGCCCCCTCATGCTCGCCCACGCGGCGCTGGTCGATCCCGATCTGCTGGCCGGCCTGCCCGCCGAGGTGATCGCCGCGAGCGGGCTCGACGCCCTGTCACAGCTCATCGAGCCTTTCGTCTCGGTCCGCGCCAACCCGCTGACCGACGGCTTCGCGCGCGAAGGAATCCGACGCTCGGCGGCCGCGCTGCGCCGGGCCTACACCGCGGCGCGGATGGGGGGCGCGGTCGCGCCCGCCGATCGCGAGGCGCTGGCGCTGGCCAGCCTGCTCGGTGGTCTCTGCCTGGCGAACGCCGGGCTGGGCGCGGTGCACGGATTCGCGGCGCCGCTGGGCGGAATGTTCGACGCGCCCCACGGCGCGGTCTGCGCGGCGCTGCTCGGGCCGGTGGCGCGGGTCAACGTGGCGGCGCTCCGGGCCCGCGCGCCGGACGGCGAGGCGCTCGGCCGCTATCGGGAGGTGGCGGTGCTGCTGACGGGCGAGGCATCGGCGGAGATCGAAGACGGGCTCGCGTGGATCGCGTCCCTGCGCCGCGCGCTGGAGATCCCCGGCCTCTCCCGCTACGGCATGCGCCGCGCGGACGTCCCCCGCCTGGTCGAGAAGGCGCGCGCTGCCAGCAGCACGAAAGGCAACCCGTTGCCGCTCACCGACGCGGAGCTTGCCGAGATCGCGGAAGAGGCGCTGGGGGACGAATCCGGACGCCCATGACCTGATTCGCCGCCGCGTGACGCGACCGGGAGGCGGCGATCCCGAAGGGGGTTGTGATCCGTGTTACGGTGACGCTCAACACGGCGCGCGGTGATCCGCGGAGGAGACGCTCATGCGCTCGATTCAGCGGCGAATGCCCCTGATACCTCAGACTCTTTTGTTGACGGCCGCGGTGCTCGGGCTCGCCTGCGCCGCCAAGGGATCGTCGACGGGAACAAGCGGGAGCGGCGGTTCGGCGACCGGCGGAAGCGCGTCGGGCAGCGGCGGTACGAATTCCGGAAGCGGCGGCGCCTCGTCGGGGACCGGCGGCCAGTCTGGAAGCGCGACCTTCACCATCAACATTACCCAGAGCACCGCAGTCGCCACCGTGGAGATCGTCACCTGGTCGGTGAACGTGTCGATCGACAGCGCGGTGATCAACTTTGGCCGCGACCAGAGCAATTTCGAGTTTCAGGCGACGGTCGATCTCACCCAGTCCAACTACCGGACGCTCCTGCTCGGAATGAAGCAGAACACCAAGTACTACGTTCAGATCGTCGCCCAGGGCGGTGGCAAGACGTATACCAGCGACACCCAAAACGTCACGACCGGCTTCCTGGCGAACGGCGTTCCGGTGTTCACGGTGACGGACATGAACGCCTCCGCGCTCTACGCAGGCGGGGGCTTCACCGTGGGCTGCACCGGCCTGGCCGGAATTCCGGGGCAGAGCGGGACGTCGAAGACCTACGTCTTCATCATCGACAAGGACGGGGCGCTCGTCTGGGTGCTCGACGCGAGCAGTACGATGGCCAGCAACTGTTCCCGGGCGCGGATGTCGTACGACGGCCAGTACATGTTCGCCGGGAACTTCGCCAACGCGTCGACCAGCGGCGCCGTCTACCGCATCGGCATGGACGGCATGGGCTCCGGGCAGACCTGGATGCTCCCCGGCCGCAGCCACGACTTCGCGATCCTCCCGAACGGGAACGTCGTCTACTTCAAGATGGACAACTCGATGGCCAACACCACCAGGGCTCCCGAAGAGGTGATGGAGCTCGACACCTCCACCGGGAATTCGACGCTGATCTACGACGAGATGACCGACTTCGGCACGCTCATCAATTCGGGCATGGGGATGGCGCACACCAACCACATCACCTACTCGCCGGAGCTGAAGGCGCTCACGATCTCGATGTACTTCCTGAACACCGTCGCCGTCATCAGCTATCCGGGCGGGAAGCTGATCTCCACCTTCGGCGGCACGCAGACCGACTACAGCGCCATGGCCTGGACCGGCGAGCACGGCCACGACGTCTGGCCCGACCACCTCTGGGTCTTCAACAACGCGGGGCTGAACAGCGCCAACGCCCACGTGCTCGGGTTCAACTACGACAGCAACGCCAAGACGGCGACGGCGACGCTGGACTACAACCCCGGGATCGGCGACTCGACGTTCGGCGACGTCAAGGAGCTCCCCAACGGCAACCTGTTCGTCACCTGGTCCGACAACGGGCAGTTCCACGAGATCACCAAGAGCGGCACGCTGTTGCGCAAGGTGACGACCACGACCGCGATCGCCTACGTCGAGCATCGGGCCACGCTGTACGGTCCGCCGCCGCCGTACGATCGCTGAAAAGCGGCGGTGACGGTCCTGTCCGGCGTCGGGACGCCGCCCGTGAGACCCGCGAGACCATGGACGTACTCTCCAAAGCGCGGTCGAGGAACGGATTTGCTGGCGGTGGAAGCCGTTTGCGGGTGAAAATGCGGCTCCACTTTCTTTCGCCCAACCGGCAAAGGAGCCTTCGAATGTCGCGCCAGCCTCTCCTCACGTTCGCGGTCGTGTCAGCCCTGTTGCTGGGCGGAGCCTGCGGCTCGGTCTCCAGCAAGTCCGACGGCGGCGGCCCAGGAGGCGGCGCCGCGGGTGCGACGGGCGCAGCAGGCGCGACGGGTGCCGCGGGCGCGACGGGCGTCGCGGGTTCGACGGGAGTCGCGGGTTCGACGGGCGTCGCGGGCGCGACGGGCGCGGCAGGGACGACAGGCGCCGCCGGGACGACGGGCGCCGCCGGAACGACGGGCGCCGCCGGAACGACGGGCGCCGCGGGGACGACGGGCGCCGCCGGGACGACGGGCGCCGCGGGGACGACGGGCGCCGCCGGGACGACGGGCGCTGCGGGGACGACAGGCGCCGCGGGGACGACGGGCGCCGCGGGCAGCGCCGGTACGACGTACACCCTGACGGTGACGAAGGCCGGCAGCGGCACCGGGACGGTGACCTCGAGCCCCACCGGGATCAACTGCGGCGCGACCTGCGCCGCGAGCTTCACGTCCGGCATCCACGTCACCCTGACGGCGGCGCCCGGGACCGGCTCGATGTTCGCGGGCTGGTCGGGCGGCGGCTGCAGCGGAACCAGCACCTGCATCGTGCCCGTGAACGCAGCGGTGACGGTCACCGCCACGTTCAATCCCGCGCCGACCATCTGGTACACGTTCGACGGCAACTCGAGCAACACCGGCTCCACCGCGGGCATGAATCTCACCGCCGTCGGCGTCACCTATGTCACGGGCAAGTTCGGTCAGGCGGCGCAGCTCTCCGCGAGCGGCTATCAGTCCACGGCGGGCGCACGCGCCACCATCGGCACCTACGCGCAGGGCACCATTTCAATGTGGATCCACGACTACGCGGCGAGCAGCGGCATCTTCATGGACTTCGACAACCGCTCGACGGCACCGTACGGCGGCATCCAGCTGTTCCCCGGTGCGGGGAGCACCGCCGGGCTGATCCTCTCGTCGACGACCCTGAGCTACGTGCCTGCCGGGAACCCGAACACCGTCAACGTCGGCGCGTCGGGCGCCTGGCACAACCTCATCATGGTCTACAACCGTGACAACTCGAGTCACAACTTCGAGGTCTGGATCGACGACGTGCTGACCTCGTCGATCAACAACAACAACGCGGCGAGCACCATCTTCAACAGCTCGCAGTCGGATCAGCTCACGGTGGGCCAGACCAGCATGACCCTCGACGATGTGCGCATCTATAACCAGGTGTTCACGCAGGCGCAGCAGTGCACGGTGATCATCGGGGGCACCTGGACCGGCAGCGCCTGCACGCTCCCCTGAGCCGGGCCCGCGGCGGTTGCCTCAGACGAGGTCGTACTCGTAGAGCTTGTTGTAGAGCGTGCGCCGGCTGATCTTGAGGCGCGCGGCCGCCTTGGTCTTGTTCCCCTCGACTTCCACCAGCACCTTCCGGATCATCTCTTTCTCGTAGTCGTCGATGCTGGTCCGAAGGGCGCCGCTGGGGCGGCTCGACCGCGCGGCGGGGAGCGGAGCGATCTGGCGCTCGACGTCGGTGACCGTCAGCCGATTGCCGTCCGAGAGGATCACCATCCGCTCGACGCAGTTCTGCAGCTCACGCACGTTGCCGGGCCAGGGGAGGCTGCGCAGCGCGGCGATCGCCTGGGAGGTGATCTCCATCTCGCCGCGCCCGTTGTTGCGCGCCGCCTCCACGCAGAAGCGGTGCGCCAGCGCCTCGATGTCCTCGGGACGCTCGCGCAGCGGCGGGATCCAGATCTGGAGGACGTTGAGGCGGAAGAAGAGATCCTCGCGGAACTTGCCGCGCTCGATCATCTCCTCCAGCGGTTGGTGCGTCGCCGCCAGGAACCTCGCCGGCGACTTCAGCGTCTGGCTGCTGCCCAGCCGCTCGAACTCCTTCTCCTGCAGCAGGCGCAGCAGCTTGACCTGGACGGCCAGCGACACGTCGCCGATCTCGTCGAGGAACAGCGTCCCTTTTCCGGCGATCTCGACCCGACCGAACCGGCGCGACGCCGCGCCGGCGAACGCGCCGCGCTCGTACCCGAACAGCTCGCTCTCGATGAGGCCCTCGGGGAACGCCGCGCAGTGGACGCGCACGAACGGCTCCGTCTGCCGGGCCCCCTGCCGGTGGATGGCCTGCGCGGCCACGTCCTTCCCGGTGCCGTTCTCGCCGCGCAGGAGGACGTGGAAGTTGCCGGCGGCCGACCGCCGAATCAGGTCCTCCACCTCCCGCATCTTGGGCGAGGCGCTCTCCGTCGGGGCGCGCTGGACGTCCAGGGAGGGGGCGGGCGCTTCGTGGCGCGCGACCGCGATCAGCTTGCGGACGGTGAACAGAACCTCCTCGCGATCGAACGGCTTGCGCAGGAAGTCGGCGGCGCCCTTGACCGAGGCCTCGACGGCGATGTCGAGCGTCGCGTGCGCGGTGAGCAGCGCGACGGGAATCTCGGGCCAGCGTTCGACGATCGCCTCCAGCAGATCGAGGCCGCTCGCGCCTGGCATCCGCAGGTCGGTGATCACCACGTCGACCGGGCGCTCGCGCAGGACGGCGAGCGCGCTCTCCACGTCGGGGACCCAGCAGCAGGTGATTCCCGCCTGTTGCAGCAGCGCCTCGAGCACCTTGCCGACGTCCGGATCGTCGTCGACGAGCAGCACGTCTCCGTTTGCGTTCTTCATGACCGTCCCGACACGAGCGGGATGAACATCCGTACGACCGTCCCGGCTCCCTCTTTGCTGATGAGCGAGATCTCGCCCCCGTGGGCCTCGGCGACGCGCCGGACGAAGGGGAGCCCCAGCCCGGTCCCCGTCGCCTTGGTGGTGAAGAAGTCGTCCAGCGCGCGCTCGCGCACCCGCGCGCTCATCCCGCTGCCGGTGTCCTCGACCGAGACCATGATCCCGCGCGTCTGCCGGGCGCTGCTGAGGGAGGTTCGCACCGTCACCGTCGCGTCACGGGGATGTGATTCGAGCGCGTTCTGCAGCAGGTTCTCGATCGCGCCGGCGACCAGATCGCGATCGGCGTGGCAGACCGGGAGCTCCTCGGCGAGGTGGGCGCGGATGCTGACGCCGGAGCCGCCGTCGATGCCGCGCAGGGCGACCAGGCCGCCGACCAGGTCGTTGAGCTGAATGGGGACCAGCGTCGGCTGGACGTCGCGCAGGCGCTGGTACTTGTCCATGGCGTTCTCCAGTCGATCGATCTGCGAGACCAGGAGATCGAGAAATTCGGTCCGGTCGTCGATCGAGCGCCCCTGGGCGCGTTCCTCGCGCAGGAACTGGCAGGCCCCCTTGAGGGCCGCCAGCGGGTTCTTGAGATCGTGCGCCATCTGCGCCGCCATCTTCCCCAGCGTCACCAGCCGTACCGTGTGATGGCTGCGGGCGATGATGGTCCCCACCACCAGGCGCGACGCCCCGAGGAGCGTGATCGTGACGGTGAGCGTCCCGAGGACCAGCAGCGCGGTGTTGGTTCCCGCCAGGTGGAAGACCGTCAGGTACGCGATCCCCCCCACGCTGGCCAGCACGGTGGCGGAGAGGACGTTCGAGGCGGTGAGCGCGCGATCGAAAAGCTTGAACCGCAGCGCGGCGAGCATCAGGATCGCGGTGAAGGAGAGGATGCCGACCGCGCCGAGACGCGGGATGGGAAATCCGAGATCGGCCCACAGCTCCGTCGACGCCAGCGGCGAGATGACCATCACCGCGCTCAGCAGGAGGCGCGTCCGGCTCCGCTCTTCGACCGTTCCGACTCGCTTCAGGTGAACGAGCAGCAACCCCAGCGCCGCCACGGAGAGCGGGGGGAGGCCGGCGAGCCAGATCCAGCTCCAGATCGCCGACAGGGTGAACTCGCGCGCCGCCGGTATGAACCAGCCGAGCGCCGCCGACGCCGACAGCGCGCCGTAGTAGAGGTAGGCGGCCCGGGTGGTCCAGCGCAGCTCGCGGGAGCGGCCGATGAACCGCATCAGGAAATCGAACGCCAGCGCGGTGGCGATCGGCGACGCCACCATGTCGAGCAGGTGCCAGCCGGTGAGGCCCGTCCGGTGAAACGCGATCTGCGCGAAGTTCCAGAGGAAGAAATCGACGCTCACGAACATGAGCGGCGTCGCCAGCGGCCCGGCCAGCGCGCGCAGGGCCACGAGCGCGGCGACCGCGAGCTCGCCGACACAGGCGATGAGATTGATCCAGTCTTGAGTGCTCACGGCTTCCCGAGGATACACGTGCGGTGCTTGGCAAAGGCAACCGACGTGCCAGTCGCAAATACGCAGCACAGCTGCCCAGGTTTCGCTGAATTGTGAAGATCTCTGCACAGAGACCTCATCCGGGTGCACACCGGTCCATCGCCGGTTGCTGGTGGCGGGGGGCCGGGCGCTCGCGAAGGTGCGCTTGCCGGAGCGCATGAATGCGCCAGGCGCGCGGTTTTCCGGTCGGCCCGACCTCGCCCGTCGCCTGCGAGAAGGCCCCTTCGAACAGCGCCCATCCCCGCACGACGCCGAGCGGATCGAGGTCCTCGATCAGGCCCGGCAGGCGCAAGGCAAGAAGATTGGTTGCCGCGAGCGGTCGGAGCGGCTCGTCCGTCGCCGCGCCCGAGATGTCGGGCCGGGCGGCGAGGTAGAGGTAGATCTCGGCGCTGCCGGGAGGGCGGGCGAGCACCACCTCCACGTTCGGGAGCACCGCGCGGAGGGCCGCGCTCATGGCGGCCGTGTCGACGCGGGCGCCGGCAGCGGTCGCGAACCGCGACTGAACCCGGCCGAGGAGGGCGATCTCGCCCGTCCCGAGCAGCCTGGCGCGATCTCCGGTGTGCAACCAGCCGTCGCGGAGAGCTCGCTGGGTGGCCGCCGGATCGCCCACGTAGCGCGTGAAGGTCGACCGGCTCCGGACGAGCAGCTCTTCGTCATCGGCGATGCGGACCTCGACGCCCGGGACCGGGCGGCCGACCGTGCCGGTCGTGGCGCCGCGGCGCGCGGTGATCGACGTGGCGCCGCAGAGCTCGGTCTGTCCGTAGACGTCGCGAAATGGGAGCCCGGCGGCCGCGAACCAGGCGCCCAGCGCCGGCGACAGCGGCGCCGTTCCCGCCAGCGCGTCGCGCACCCGGTCGAGGCCGAGGTTGCGCCAGACCAGTGCGCCGAACAGGCGGGCGGAGAGGCTTCCGCGCCGCTTCCTGGTCAGCCCATGGTCCAGGAGCGTGTCGGCGCCACGCGCCACCCCGGAGAGCAGCCGCCGCCCGATCGAGCCGCCGCCGGCGGCACGAACGATCTCGGTCCGCAGCGTCTCGAGCAGCAGCGGGGGTGCGAGAAAAACCGTCGGACGGCAGGCCTTCAGGTCCTCGGCGAAGGTCGGCAGGCCCCCGCCGTACGTCGTGTGGCCGCCGAGCGCGATGGAGAGGTAGAGCGTCAGCAGGCGCTCGGAGACGTGCGCCGTCGGAAGGAAGGAGAGAAATCGGGAATGACGGTGCGACGCCTCGCCCTCGACGGCCGCAATCGCGCCCAGCAACGCGCGCTCGCCGATCTCGATCACGCGTGCCGGTCCGGTCGTCCCCGTGCTTTGTAGGTAGAGCAGGGCGGCTTCGGGCTCGCGCGCCGGCAGGGCGGCGAGCCGCGCGCGGGCCGCCGCCGCATCGAATGGCTCCACGTCGGCAGGCAGGACCGCCGGCGGCGTGTCGACACCCGGCAGGGGAACGAGCTCCTCGATCGCGATCACCCGCGGGTGGAGCCGGGCGCCCCGCTCGCGCTGCGAGCGGCTGACCACCAGCCTGGAGGCACGCGTCGCCGCCAGCGCCTCGCGAAGCTCGTCATCGGTGGCGCTGACATAGAGCGGCTGAACGGCACCGCCCGCGAGCCCGATCGCCAGCTCCAGCAGGGGGTAGCGCGCGTCGGTGTCGGACAGGATCGCGATCGGCAGCGCGGAGCCGGCCGACCCGGAAACCTCGGCGGCGACGTCGAGCGCGAGGTGGGCCGTCTCGAGCCAGGTCAGCGTCCGCCAGGTACGGGCGCCGCGCTCTCCACCGGCGCCCAGCAGCGGGTAGGTCAGGGCCGGTCGCTCGGGATGTTGCGCGACGGTCTCGGCGAACATGTCGCGGAGCGAGGCCCGGGCCGGGGTTTGCGCGCGGCTCCGGGTGCGGCAGAGCAGGAGATAGATGGCCGGACCGAGGACCAGGTCGGAGGCCAGCGCGAAGGCCATCGTGAACATCGCGATGGCGCCCATCGCCCGGAGCGCCAGCAGGGAGCTCACGGTCATCGAGCCGAACCCGGCGATCAGCACGTAGGACGAGAAGCTGCACGGCCGGCCCGTCCGCAGCAGCGTCGCCGAGACGGCGCTGGCCACGTCGCAGCCGGCGCGCACGCGATCGCGGATCCGGACCGAGAGATGAACGGTGTCGTCGGCCGCCAGCCCGAGCGCGATGGCCAGGATCATCGCCGTTCCGATCCGGACGGTGATGTGGGCGAGCCCCATGAACCCGAGCGTGGCCGCGATGGGGAGGAGCGTGGGCGGGATCGCCGCGAGGAAGAGCTTGCGGTCGCGGATACCCAGCCACATCAGCGGCAGGATCACGAACAGCGCCGTCACGGCGGAGAGCATCACGTCGCGCGACAGGCGGTTCATTCCCTGCTGGGCCAGCCACCACTGCCCGACCGGTTCGACGACGGCGTGGGGCATCGTCTCTCGCGCGGCGGCGCGGATCCGCTCCACGAACGGCAGCGAGCGGGCGGTGCCGATGTCGGCCACCCTTACGACGACCGACGCGCGACCGCCGTCGGGCGAGACAACCGAGGTGGCGAGCGCGGCAACGCGCGGGCCGGCAACGCCTGCCCGAGCGGCCGCCGCCAGCGCGAGCTCTCCGCCGCGGCGCCGGCAGGCCTTGCCCCGGGCGCCCGGGGGGAGCAACGGCTGCGGCAGCAGATCCAGCGGCGAGGCGACGTAGCGGACCTCCGGCATGTCGCACAGACGGTCGACGAACGCCACCAGCTCGCCGCCGAGGTCGCGCATGCTTCCGTCGGGCGCCGCCGGGCGGATGGCCAGCTCCGGCCCCAGAAAGCCGGCCATCTCCTGCTCGTAGGTCGCCTCGGCGCGCAGCGCCGGGTGCCCGGCGGGGAGCTCTTCGTTGACCTTCTGATCGACGGAGAGCCCTCGGAGCCCGGCCACCCCGAGGCCGATGGTCGCAGCGAGGAAGGCGAGCATCACCCCGCCCGGGCGGCGTCGCAGGCCGCTGTCGGCCCGGCCGACCAGCGACAGCGTCCAGGAGGAGCGTGCGCGAAACGCCTCCGGCGGCGCGGCCCGGTAGAACCGGGCGATGAGGCGCGGCACCACCGCCCAGTTCATCAGATAGACGACGGCGACGCCGAGCGCGGTCGAGAGCCCAAACGACCAGATCGCGCGCATGTCGGCGGACAGCAGCGCGGCGAATCCGGCGGCCGTCGCCAGGCCGGTCATGAAGCTCGGCCAGGCGAGGATGGAGAACGCCTCCCGGTTCGCGGTGGCGTGATCGCGGCCGGCCTCGCGCCGCCGGCGGTACTCCTCTTGATGATGCAGCGCCTGGCCGATGCCGACGATCAAGACCAGCGTCAGCACCTGGCTGTTCACGATCGAGAACGGCTGGCCGAGCGCCGCCATCAACCCCAGCACGATCGGGATCGAGAGGGTGACGCCGCCGAGGCAGGTCACCACGTCGGTCCAGCGGCGAAAGTAGACGAACAGGATGGCGACCATCACCGCGACCAGGAGGCCGATGCTCCGCAGGACGCTCCGCAGGATCTCCTCGGCGTAGACCTGCTCGACCTCCGGGTAGCCGGTCACCTCGGTGGGCAGACCGGTCTCGCGCGACCAGGCGGCCACGGTGGCACGGAAGGCGCCGACAGCGGCGCGCCGGCGGGCGAAGTCCTCGTTGGGGATGTCGAGCGCGGCGGTGACCGAAAACCGCCGGCCGCCGTCGCCGACCACCAGACGCCGCGCCGCCGGGGCACGCAACAGATCCTCGATGAGGGGCGCCGCCGCCGGTCCGCCCAGCCGCTGCCCGGCGGGCAGGGCGCCGGCGATCCCGGTCGGGCGCAGGACCCCGTCGCGGTCGAAGAACGGGAACGACGTCGGGTCCCGGACCTCGCGCACCGAGGGGATCGCCGAGAGGCGCGTCGCGAGGTCGGCCATCGCCGAAAACGCTCGCGGCAGCGGGATCGCGCTGGCGTCGACGATGGCGACGAGATCGCGGAAGCCGACCTGGCCGAAGACACTCTCGTGCTCGGCGGTCCGCTTCAGCTCGGCGCGGTCCCCGGTGAAGGTGGGGCGAAACGACATGTCGATCCGCATCCGCGTCGTGCCCGCGACGCCCGCTGCGACCAGCGTCCCGATGATCGTCAATGTCAGCAGCGGGCGGCGCGCCACCAGCTCGAAGAAACGAATGGCCAGACTCGACCGCGCGACCCGCGCGGGGGCCATCAAACGCCTCCCCCTGAACGGGGGCGCACCGCCGCCGCGGCGTCGTCGTAACGGCCCGCGATGATCAGGTTCGGATCGGCGCGCCCGGGCACCGGCCGGGGCCCGCCCACAACCTCCGCGCCCGCCAGGCGGTAGAGCTCGAGCAGCCTGGGGTGGCAGTGGGCGACGTAGCGGCGGAGCCCCGTATTCTCGACCAGCCAGGCGGCGCCGAGCGCCAGCAGGGAAATCGAGTGCGGGATCCCTTCCGGCGAGGGGAGGGCGGCGATGCGCCCGACCTCGGAGTCCGCTTCGAGCGACCCGAGGTCGGGCGCCAGCTCCTTCAGGATCGACAGGGGGGTGGGATAGGGCAGCACGCGCGCCGTGGCCACCGGCCGCCCGTCGCGGAGAAGCAGGAAGACGTGGCCAGCGCGGTCGCGGCGCGCCTCGAGCAGCTCATCGAACGCAACGCCGCGCCGCTCGAGGAAGATCGACTGGCGAAAGGCCGCCGCCGCATGCAGCTCTTCGTCGCTGGAGGCCCGGACGAGCCGCAGCGGCTCTCCGGCGAGCGAGGTGGTGGGGAGCGCGCGCGCCAGCGACGTCATGGCGTCTCCGCGGCCAGGGCGCCGGGCGCCGTCCCGGCGAAGGCCTGCTCCAGGATCTGGGTGGTGAGCCAGAGCGAGGTGACGGCCACCCGGTGGACGGCGGCCGCGCTCTCGGGCGTCGTGACCGAGCGCCGGAGCGCCGCGCGCACCTCCTCGGCGTGGCGCGCGTCGATCGCCGCGTGCGCCGCGAAGAACGTCATCTGCCGGTCGGCCAGCCCCAGCGAGTCGCGGGTCGCGGTCAAGAGCGGCGCGATCTGGAGGTAGACCGACTCGGCCCAGTACGAATAGCCGAGGCGCGGCAGCGGCCCCTCCCGGAGCGCGATGCCGTACAGATAGTTGATGAGGGCGTCGGTCGCCGGCAGCGGATCGTCCAGCCGTTCGTCCTCGCCGAGCAGCCCGCAGGATCGGAGGTCGTGGACGACCATCCGTTCGTGGCCGAGCTCGTCACGGGCGTGCTCATAGACGAAGCGGAGGAGCAGAAGCTCCTCCGGCGCGGCCCGAAAGGCGGACACGGCCTGGTTGATCGAGTTGTGGCGGGTGTAGTGAAAGAGCTGCGCCATCGTGAGCCGGTAGAGCGCGCGGTCCATCCCCCGCGCCGTCACCTCTCGCCAGAACCGCCCGTCGCGGGCGCGGGCCCAGATCTCGGCGATCGAGGCATCCAGGCGCGCGAACAGCCCTCGGTGAAGCGCGGCCAGATGGTCGTCGGCCGCTTCGGAGGGCGGCGTCGGTCGTGCTGTCGTGGCGGTCATGCCAGGCTCTAGAGCAGGGGTCGTGCCAGCGCGGAGCCAGTCCAAAACGCCGAGCCCGTCGCGGGCCCGCCCGCGCGCACACCGTGCACGGGTGTGAAACATGTGAACCGCCCTGCACGTGCCCGGCGCCACGGAAAAAGGCGGCGGACCGGTGAAGGTCGCGCCGCCTCGAGATCAGCGAGCGTCTGTCGTCGGTGTCGCCCAGGGTTGCGCCGATGACGTCCAGGCCCTGGCGGTTACGGCTGGCCGGGCGGCGAGTCGTTCGTCCCCTGTGTGGCGTGCGGGGGCGAGGCGACGTAGAGCGGGATGTCGTCCTCGATGATGAACGTGAGCGACGCGTAGGTGAACGGAGCCTTGCTGGCGGTGACTGTGTAGCTGCCCGCGGCCAGGTTGCCGAACAGCACGCCGCCGTCGACCGAGGTGCTGGTCAACGTCGGATCGGGCGCGACGTCGGCGTTGAAGTAGACCGGTCCCAGCGAGGCCGGGAAGGGGGCGGCGGGGCTGATCGACACCTCGGCGCCCGGATCGCCGTGCGGCAACATGGGCGAGTACATCGAGGCCCACGATTTTCCGACCGTGGTCACGAGGACGTTGCTGAGCGTGTAGGGGGCGCCGATGAGGCCCCCGATCTGCTGCTCGATCTGCCCCTTGGCCGCCGCGTAGTAGGCGGCGGTCGGGAACTGCACCGCCAGATCGGTGATGCCGGCGTCGCCGATCTGGAAGACCTGCGACTTGGTGGTGGTGTACCCCGCGAGGTCATAGACGAACGAGACGGCGAGCGGCTTCCCCTTGATCTTGATGGCCTCGAACTTCCACTTGCCGCTTGCGTCCGAGCGGATGTTCAGCAGCTTGGTGATCGGGAGCTCCGCGATCGAGACGCGCGCCCCCGCCACCGTCGACTGGAAGGGGAAGGAGACCGGCGGGCTCTGGGTGAGATCGAGCCCGAAGTGAAACACCGTCCCGCCGATGGGGACCAGCTCGAGACGGCAGGCGCAGCTCGACTCCGCCTGTGGCATGGTCATCTTCCCCTGATAGACGAGACCGATCGCCTCGTCGGACGAGCCCGGGGACGGGCCCGGCTGCGGTTCGGTGTCCGCGCAACCGAGGTGGAAGAGCGAGACGGCGGCGAGGGCGAGCGCGGGTGACAGATGCCTTTTCATGACGGTCTCCTTGTGAATGATTGGTCGTGCGTTTGCTGGGCTGCTCCTTGAGCACGATCCGGGCCAACTGTTCGGGGCGTTCACCGTTGGAGATCTCCACGTCCGCGCGATCGAAACGGGATTGGGGCGTGCAGTCCGCTTCACACGCTGAGCAGCGCGGTGATCGATCGCGAGAGGGTCAGCGAACCCGCCGGCGGACGATTTCGCCCGTCACGGTGACGGGGACGCAGCCGGGCCAGATGGGCAGGATGTTGAAGATCGGGAAGACGTTGAGGACGTCGCAGCCGTCGCTGGCCGACACCGTCAGGCCGATCACCGCCTCGCCCCCGGTGGCGGCGACCTGGGAATTTACGGCCTCCGAGATGTCGAAGGTCGAAAGCGGCGTGAGGCCCGAGTAGAGAAACCCCACCCGGGTGCGGTCGGCGTAAAACTGACCAACGGGGTCGAGCGAGCTTCGGTCGTAGATGCGCCCGGCGCGGTCGCGCACCACCTCGGACATCGAGATCGCGTAGCGCGATTCCCGGGCGGTGATCTCGACGTGCGCGCCGGCGCAGCCCGTCATCGTCGTCAGGGCCGTCATCGCCGACAGCGCCGCGAGCAGCAGTCCCGGGAGCGGCCTCACGGCGCCCCTCCGGCCGTCGCCGCAGCCGCGCAGGCGCCTGGCGGCGCAGGCAGGACGCGCGCCGTGACGTTCACGCTCTGCGTGACCTCACCGAAGACGAACGCCGCGGCGGCGAATGAGCTTACGTCGATCTTCGCCACCTGAATCTCCGCCGAGCAGGGGTCCCAGGCTGCCGACTCGATGTTGAGCTGGGGGACGCCCGGATCGCCGAACTGGATCTGGCCAAAGGGCAACGCCAGGTAGCCGTTGCGGTGGGTGACCGTGTCGGCGATCGGTGCTGGCGCCGCGTCCGCGGCCGGGGAGGGGGCGCAGTCGATGCAGGCCACCGGACCGACGATCACCGGCACACGCGCGTTGCGCGCCGTCAGCGAGGTCATGGTGCAACCGGCGGACGACGCGAGCAGCGCCGCGAGCGCGACGCTGGTTCTCGATATGCGAACGGAGTCAGGCATGACTCTGACCACTCTGCACGCACCGGGCCAGAGGCCTCGTTTCACGCGCCGCGCGGAGACCAGGGGGATCGATAGCTGCAAGACGGAGACGAGCGCGTCTGTCAGTTGCGCAAGGGGTTGCTCACCTGCGCAGAGCGTGTGTTGCTCTGTCGGCGCGCAATCCGCCGGGCTCGGGATTCCCGACGACGTCAGAACGTCGTGAAGTACGCGTACGAATAATCGCCGGCGCTGGCCTGCATGCAGAAGCCGCCCTTGACCGGCGCCGGCAGCGGGCCGCCGCTCCCCATTCCATTTATGCAAATGAAGGAAGTGCCGTTCACGGTGAAGGTGCGCGGTGCGACGAAGTTCCCGCAGTTCACGTTGGTCACAGCCCCCACGACCTCGTTGCAGGTGGCGCCCGTACCGAGCGCGCCGGAGTTCACCATGGGCCCTACGCTCACCGGGTTGCTGCACAGCCCGGCGCACGGTCCGGTTCCGCCGCCGGTCGTCCCCGCTGCGCCGCCCGAGCCGGTCGTGCCGGAGCCGGCCGCGCCGCCAGTCCCGCGCGCGCCCGCGACGCCGCCGGTGCCCGTCGCGCCGCCGGTGCCGCGCGCCCCCGCCGCGCCGCCCGAGCCGGTCGTGCCGGAGCCGGCCGCGCCGCCGGAGCCGGTCGTCGCGCCGCCGGTGCCGCGCGCACCCGCGGCGCCGCCGGTGCCGGTCGTCGCGCCGCCGGTGCCGCGCGCGCCCGCGGCACCGCCGCTGCCGGTGAGCCCGCCGCTGCCGGTGAGCCCACCGCTGCCGGTGATTCCGCCGGATCCGGTGCCGCCGCCCCGTCCGCCGGTGGCGGTCATGCCGCCGGTGCCGGTCGCTCCACCCTTGCCGCCCGCGCCGGTGGTCCCGCCTTGACCGATGATGTTGCCGCCGGTGCCCGTCACGTTGCCGCCGGTGCCCGTCGATCCGCCGTCGCCCACGCCGCCCGTCGCCTGTCCCCCAGCGCCGGTCGAGCCGGGGCTGTCGCGATAGAACTCTTCCGGACCCTGACAGGCGAGGATCAGTCCGCCGAACAGAAAACCGACGCCGACGGCGCGCAAGATGAGGGTCCGAGGCGAAGCCATAATTCCGAATTTTATCCGTCCTCTGGCCCGGAGACCATCTCTGCGTCTGCCGCGCCGCGCCAGGTGCCGATTTCTCGCGCCAGGCCCGCATGCCCCTGGAAGGGTGAGTCAAAGGCTGAAACCGGCAGCGCGAGCCGCTTTCGGCCCGCAGGCGATCGAGATTTGCCTCGGGGACAACGTGCGCGATTCGCCTCCTCGGTCGCGGTTCGGTCGCCTGGGCGCCGCGGTGAGACGCTTCGGCCACGCCGTCTGGCGCCGAGATCGCAGCCGGCAGCGGGGCTGGTCCGCTCTGGGGACGCGCCTCGCGCGTATCGCGACCTGGACGCTGCGCGGTTTCGTCGTCCACGAGCTGTCGCTGCGGGCAGCCGCGCTCGCCTACTACACGATGTTCTCGATCGTCCCGATCCTCGTCGTGGCGCTCTGGACGCTGAAGCTCCTGAACCTCATCCCGCACCTCATGCCGGCCGAGCCCGGGCACGTGATCGGCTCGGGCAGGTATCTCCCCGTGGCCGGCACGAACAGCGACGCGCCCCTGCGCGAAGCGGTGCGCGCGATCCTGGGCAGCGTGAACCGGATGGGCCGTCTGGAGACGGGGCTGGCGGGGTTGGGGGCTCTGACCTACGGCGTCCTACGCTTGATAAGGCATGCCCAGGTCGCGCTGGACACGATCGCCGGGGCGCGGGACCGGCCGCGCAAGTACGGGCGGTTGCTCGGCTACCTGGCGCTGCTCTTGTTGCCGCCCGCGCTGCTCATCGTCTCGGGTCTGCTGCGCCGGCTCGGCGACGCGCCACTTGGCGAGGAGGTGGCGCACACGGCCACACGGATCATGGAGGCGGTGCCGGCCCTGAAGTCGGCGACGAGCGCGCTCCTCGGTCTGGGCGTGCTCTGCCTGGCGCTCACCATCTTCTACGCCTCGGCGGCGCGCGCACGGATTGCGCTGCGCTCGTCGCTGGTGGGCGCGGCGGTGGCGGCGCTGCTGCTCACCGCCGTGCTCTGGATCTTCGCCTCGTTCCAGATCGGCGCCGCGCGGGCCGGCGCGCTGGCCTCGGGAATGGCGGCGCTGCCGGTGTTTCTGCTGTGGTCGTTCTTCTCCTGGTTCGTGATCCTGCTGGGCGCGCAGATCGCCGTCGCGCACCAGCGCGACGAGATGCTCGTTCACGGCGCCCCCGACGCCCACGCCGAGCTCGGCGACCTGCCGCCGGCTCCATGATCACTTGCTGACGGCGATCGACTTGCGGAAGAGACCGAGGCTGTAGACGAAGAACCCGAGACCCACGGCGGTCACCATCAGGAACTGCAGCCAGACGGCGCTGATCCCACCGCCCCGGTAGATGATCACCTGCGAGAAGCTGACGAAGTGCCGCGCGGGCAAGAGGTAGGTCACGTACTGGAGCCACTTGGGCTGGCTCTCGACCGGCGTGCTCCCGCCCGAGAGAAGCTGCAGCACCATGATCACCAGGATGAGCAGCAGCGCGAACTGCGCCATCGACCGGGAGATGGTCCCCAGGAATATCCCCAGCGCCGTGGCGAAGAAGAGATAGAGCACCACGCCCACGAACCAGAGCACCACCGAGCCGGCGAACGGGACCTTGAGCGCCATGTGGACGATGAGGAACAGCGAGGCGCCGGTCGCCACCAGGATGACCAGGCTGTTGGCCCAGACCTTGGCCATGGCGATCTCGAAGGCGGAGAGCGGCATCACCAGGAGGTGCTCGAGCGTCCCGTGCTCGCGCTCGCGGATCACCGCGGCCCCCGTCAGCACCACGGTGAGGAGGCTGATCTGGTTGATGATGGAGACCACGCTCTTGAACCAGGAGGACTCGCCGTTGGGATTGAACAGCTTGCGGACCACCAGATTGATCGGCGGCTTCGCGTTGACGTCGGTACGTTTGAGAAAGGAGGAGACCCGGTCGTTGACGATGTTGGTGATGTAACCAGCGCCGATCCCGGCCTGCTGCATCGCCGTGGCGTCGATGTTTACCTGGACGTCCGGGTTGCGCCCCGCCAGGAGGTCGTGCTCGAAGCGCGTCGGGAGCGCGACGACGAACATCAGCTTCCCCTCGTCCATCTGCTCCTGCGAGGCGTCGGCGGAGAGCAACACCGGATACTTGAAGCGGGGCGGGTAGAAGGCGTTGAACAGCTCCTTGGAGAGCGCGGAGCCGTCTTCGTCGACGAAGCCGATCGAGGCGTTGTTGACCTCGCTCGAGGTCCCGGTCGCCTGGATGTAGATCGCCAGCGTGAACGCGTAGACGACGAAGACCACCATCACGGCGTCGCTCATCAGGCTGCGGATCTCCTTGAGGCCCAGCCACAGGATGTTGAGCAGCGAGTTCACTACTTCTCCTGCTTTCGAAGTCCCACCAGGCTGATCGCCAGGAGAACCGGGATGCAGCAGGCGAGGAAGACGATGTCGACCATCATGAGGTTGGCGCCCAGCCCCTTGGTGTAGGCGCCCAGGCTGGAGTGCATGTAGTAGGTCGCCGGCCAGACCGAGCCGACCCGCCCGGCGTTCCCTTTCAGGGTCGACACCGGTTGCAGCAGGCCGGAGAATTGAATGGTCGGGACGATGGTCAGGATGGCGGTGACGAACACGGCGGCCACCTGGCTGCTGGTGAAGGTCGAGGTGACCATCCCGAGGCCGGTCGTCGAGGTCACGTAGAGGACCGTGCAGAGCGCCAGCATGAGGAAGCTTCCCTTGATGGGGACGTTGAAGACGGTGAGCGAAAGCGCGGTGAGGATGACGAAGTTGATGAGGCCGATGACCACGTAGGGGATCTGCTTGCCCAGCAGGTACTCGAGCTTCCCGGTGGGCGTCACGTAGAAGTTGATCATCGACCCGAGCTCCTTCTCGCGGACGATGCTGACCGTCATCAGGATCGCGGGGATGAGGAGCAGCAGCAGGGCGGGGACGCTGGGGACGATCGAGTAGACGCTCTCGAAAGTCGGGTTGTACATGAAGCGGTTCTCGATGTCGGCGGCGTACTTCTGCGGTGTGGCCGTCTCGCAGGCCGGTGGCGGGGTCCTGCAGCATCGTCTTGTGCACCCCCTGGACGTACTGGGCGACGGTGTCGCCCCGGAAGGTCATCGCGCCGTCGACGTCGGCCGCCACGTCGGGCGCGGCGCCGCGGCGAAAGTCGCGGCCGAAACGGGGCGGAATCTCCAGCACCAGCGAGACGTCGTCGGATTGCAGCCTGGTCAGCGCCTCGTCCGCGGAGAGCGCCGGGGGTTGCCGCGAGAACCAGCGCGGCGACGAGGCGAATTGCTCGAGGTAGGTGCGGCTCTCGGGCGACTGGTCGAGATCGAGCGTGGTGTAGCGGATGTGCTCGACGTCGGTGGTGATGCCGAAGCCGAACACCAGCATGAGCAGGGCCGAGCCGACGAAGGCGAAGGCGAGGCGGACCGGATCGCGGAGGATCTGCATCGTCTCGTTGCGCGTGTAGGCGAGCATCCGTCCCACCCGCAGGCGCATCGGGGAGAGCTTCTTCGCCGTGTGGTGGGCGGCCGAGGCCTTGGGCGTCGGCTCGGCGGCGGCCGGCTTGGCGGGCGCGCGGGCCGCGTCGGCGGCGATGGCGTCCTCCATGTAGCCGATGAAGGCCTGCTCCAGGTGAGGTGGCGCCGCGCGCGTCGATCAGCTTCTGCGGGACGTCGCAGGCCAGCACCCGGCCGCGCGTGCATGAGCGAGATCCGATCGCAGCGCATCCCCTCGTTCATGAAGTGGGTGGTGACGAAGATGGTGACCCCCTGCTGGCGCGACAGATCGATGAGCAGCTCCCAGAAGCTGTCGCGCGCGACCGGATCGACGCCGGAGGTCGGCTCGTCGAGGATCAGGATCTGCGGCTCGTGCAGGACGGCGACCGCCAGCGAGAGCCGCTGGCGCAGCCCCATCGGCAGCGACTCCGGCGAGCGCGTCGACGTGGGAGTCGAGGCCGAAGCGGGTGACCAGCTCGTCGATCCGCGTCTTCGCCTTCTCGGGCGGCAGGTGATAGAGGCGCGCGTGCAGCACCAGGTTCTGGCGGATCGTCAGCTCCCCGTAGAGCGAGAACGCCTGGGTCATGTAGCCGAGGTTCTTGCGCACCTCCATGCTGCCGGCCTCGACCGAGCTGCCGAACAGCGTGGCGGTCCCCTCGGTGGGCGGCAGCAGGCCGGTCAGCATCTTCATGGTGGTCGACTTGCCGCAGCCGTTGGAGCCGAGGAAACCGAAGATCTCGCCGCGCTCGATCGACAGCGAGACGTGATCGACGGCGGTGAAGGCCCCGAAGCGCATGGTCAGCCCGTGCGCTTCGATGGCGATCTCCGACCGGCCCGCGGGGCGCGGCGGGATGGTCAGCTCGGTGTGCCCCTTGCGCTTCTCCTCGGGCAGGAGCGCGATGAAACAGTGCTCGAGGTCCTTCGTTCCGGTCCGCTCGATCAGCTCCGCCGGCGAGCCGGTGGCCAGCACGCGTCCGGCGTCCATCGCGACGATCCAGTCCCACTGCTGGGCCTCGTCCATGTAGGCGGTGGAGATGACGACGCTCATGCCGGGGCGGCTGGCCCGGATGTCGTCGATGAGCGTCCAGAACTGCCGGCGGGAGAGCGGGTCGACGCCGGTGGTCGGCTCGTCGAGGATCAGCAGATCGGGATCGTGGACCAGCGCGCCGCAGAGGCCGACCTTCTGCTTCATGCCGCCCGACAGCTTGCCCGCTGGCCGATCGGCGAACGGGCCGAGCCCCGTTGCCTCGAGCAGCTCCCTCACGCGCAGCTTGCGCTCCGTCGGCAGACAGGCCGAAGAGCTGGGCCATGAAGTCGACGTTGTCGAAGACGGAGAGCTCGAGATAGAGGTTCTTGCCCAGCCCCTGCGGCATGTAGGCGATGCGCGGGCCCGACCGCGCGGCGGTGGCGAATGTCGGCGATGTCGCCGTCGAGGACGACGACCTTGCCCTGCTGCATCTTCTTCGAGCCGGCGACGAGGGCCAGCAGCGTCGACTTGCCGACGCCGTCGGGGCCGACGATCCCCACCCGGATTCCGGGCGGGATGTCGAGCGAGATGCCGTCCAGCGCGACCACCTTCTTGCCGTAGCGGTGGGTGACGTTCTGGATCGAGACGACCGGCCGGTCAGCCGATTCGGTCGAAACTGACTGGGGGACCGTCATGTCCGAGGTCCCGGCGCTTACTGTTCCAGCGAGGCCGTCTTGGGCGCCGCCACCAGGTTCTGCAGCTTGGCGGGCCAGACGGCGGAGTCCTTGAGCTTGACGTAGCCGACGCCGCGCACGCCGGTCTTGATGCGCTCGACGTACTGGCTGGCGATCTCCTTGGGGACCTGGATCTTGACCCGGAACATCAGCTTCTCGCGCTCGCTCTTGGTCTCCACCTGCTTGGGCGTGAACTGCGCCTCGGGCGAGACGAAGCTGACGTAGCCGGCGACTGCGCGGTTCGTGTCGTAGTCGACGGTGATGCGCGCCTCGGCGCCGACCTTGAGGCTGGCCGCCTGGTCCGAGGGCAGGAAGATCTCCATGTAGACGTCCTCCAGGTTCACCAGCGTCAGCGCCTTGCCGCCCGCACCGAGGACCTCGCCCGGCTCGGCCAGCCGGTAGAGGACGCGCCCCGTGACCGGCGACCGCAGCGTGGCGTCGTCGATGCGGGTCTGGATCGTCGCGGCGTTGGCGCGCGCGACCTCGACCTGCTGGCTCGCCGTGGCGAGCATGGCGGACGCCTGGCCGAGCGTTGCCTTGGTGGTCTCGACCTGGCTCTGTCGCACGTCGAGCTCCCGCTGCGAGCCGGCGCCCTCCGCGACCAGGTTCTTCGAGCGCTTGGCCTCGACGCCCGCCAGCTCGATCTCGCTCTTGTTCTTGGCGATGGAGGCCTTGGCGACGGCCAGCTTCTCCTCGGCGGCCTGCACACTGGCGTTGGCCTCGGCCAGCTGCGCATCGCAGCGTCACCGTGTCCATCCGCGACCACCACCTGCCCCGGCTTCACGAGCGCGCCCTTCGTCGACGAGCGATCTCCTTGACCCGCAGCGGCTCCTTGGCCGAGACGTCGACCAGCTTGCCCTCGATGCGTCCGTTGCCGGAGGCGATCCCCTCCGGCAGCGCGTTCTTCTTCTTGATGACGTAGCGGACGCCGATGAACGCGACGACGGCGACCGCACCAGCCGCGATGATCCACTTGAAGGCCCGCTTCGACGGTTTCTTGACCATGACGGACTCCCTACGGCTTTTCCGGTGAAGGGTTCTGTTCCGGCTTGCGGGGCTGCGACAGCATGTCGCCCCAGTCGGTCCGCTGCTTCATCTCGGTCTCGGTCTCTGCCGGCACGAACGGCTGCCCCTGGTACGGCTCCCAGCCGCCCCCCATCGCCTTGTAGAGCGCGATGAGGTTGGTCGTCACCGACGAGCTGGTGGTGGCCAGGTTCTGCTGCTGCTCGAGGAGCGAGCGCTGCGCGTCGATCACGCGCTGGTAGTCGGAGGCGCCTTCGCGGTACTGGCCAGCGCGATCTCGGCCGCCCGCTCGGCGGAGGTGACCGCCTTCTGCTGGAACGTCATTGCCTCGCTGCGCGTTGAGGAATCCGGCCAGCGCGTCCTCGACCTCCTGGGTCGCCCGCAGGACGGTGTTGCGGTAGCCGACCAGCAGCTGCTGGAGCCGGGCGTCCTGAACGCGCACCCCGTTCTTGAGCCGGCCGTAGTTGAAGAAGGGCCAGCTGATGCGCGGTCCGACGGCGAAGAAGAGGCTGTTGCTGGAGAACAGGTTGGGGGTGTTCGACCCGACGGTGCTCGTTTCGAGGCCGATCGTTCCGAACAGAGAGAAGCTGGGGAAGAGGTCGGCTCTTGGCCACGCCGATGCGGGCGCACTGCGCGGCGGCATTGAGCTCGGCGCTGTGGATGTCGGGCCGCCGGCGCAGCATCTCGGCCGGCACGCCGACGGCAATCTTGTCGGGCGTCCTGGGGATCGCCTTGGGACCGGCCAGCAGCGCCTGGACGTTCCCCACCGGTTGGCCGAGCAGCGTGCAGAGCGCGTTCTCCGTCTGCTGCGAGCCCGATCTGCAGCGTGGGGATCGACGCGCGGGTGCTCTCCAGCAGGGTGGTGGCCTGGGTCGGATCGAGCTCCGAGGTGGCGCCGTTCTTGAACCGCGACTCGGCGATGGTGAGCGCCTCCTCCTGCAGCTTGGCGTTGGTGCGGGTGTTCTCGATCAGGACCTCGTCGGTGCGGATGAGGACGTACGTGCGCGCCACCTCGGCGGTGAGCGAGATGAGCGCGGCGTAGTAGTCGGCCACGGAGGCGAGCAGGCCGGCCGCCTCCGATTCGACGCCGCGCCGGTACTTCCCCCAGAAGTCGAGCTCCCAGGCGGCGTCGAACCCGACCTGGTAGTCGCCAAAGTGACGGGGGAGGCCGGGGACATAGCTGGGGCTGTTCGCACTGACCCCCGAGTAGGCGGCGGTCCCCGCCGCCACCTGGAACTGGGGGAACTGCTTCCCGGTGGCGATGCCCAGCTGGGCGCGCGCCTCGACGATGCGGAGGCCGGCGATCTGCAGCGGCAGGTTCTGCTGGTAGGCGAGGTCGATCAGGCGATCGAGGGTCGGATCGGAGAGCGACTTCCACCACGCGGTGTTGGCCTCGGGTTGCGTCGCGAGGCGTGGGTCGCTGGCGGCGTGCCACGCCTCGGGCACCTTGGCCGTCGGCTTGGTGAAATCCGGCCCGACTGCGCACCCGGCGACCAGCGCCACCATGACGACCCGGACCGGCAGACGATTGAGAAGGCGCGCGCGCATCTGGTCACCCCATGATGTGGACGCCGCCGTCCACATAGAGCGTCTCGCCCGTCACGCGGCGCGCGTAGGGGGTCGCGAGATAGGCGCAGGTGTAGCCGACGTCGTCGACGTCGACGAGCTCGCCGATCGGCGACCGTCCCGCTGCCTCGTTGAGCAGCAGATCGAAGTCCTTGAGCCCCGAGGCCGCGCGGGTCTTGAGCGGACCGGGCGAGATCGCGTGGACGCGGATCCCGCGCGGGCCGAGCTCGTGGGCCAGATACCGGCAGCTCGACTCGAGCGCCGCCTTGACCGGCCCCATCACGTTGTAGCTCGGCACCACCTTCTCCGCGCCCCGGTAGGTCATCGCGAACAGGGTCCCTCCTTCGGTCATGAGCGGAGCGGCCAGCCTGGCCATCCGCACGAACGAATGGCAGGAGACATCCATCGCCACCGCGAACCCCTCGGCGGAGCAGTCGAGGAGCCCCCCCTGCAGGTCCTGCTTGGGCGCGAAGGCGATCGAGTGCACCACGATGTCGAGCCGCCCCCAGCGTTCGCCGATCGCCGCGAACACCGCCTCGAGCTGCCCGGGGCGCTGCACGTCGAGCGGCAGAAAGATCTCGGCGCCCAGCGCGTCTGACAGTGGCTCGACGTGGGGGCGCGCCTTGTCGTTGAGATACGTGAGCGCCAGATCGGCGCCCACCGCGCGGAACGCCTTGGCGCAGCCGTAGGCGATCGAGTGCTCGTTGGCGATCCCGACGACCAGCGCCCGCTTTCCCGCCAGGATCGGGCTCGACGCCCGTGGCTCTGCTTCTTTGTGGCCCATGGGTCAGCCTCCCGCCAGCAGAGCGCGCGTGTGGCGCGCGATCATCAGCTCTTCGTTGGTGGGGATCACCCAGGCCGCCGTTCGGCTGGCGGCCGTGCTGATGCGCGGGCCGTCGTCGGTGTTGGCCTCCGCGTCGAGCGCGATCCCCAGCCAGGCCGCCCGGCGGCAGACCGCCTCGCGGACCGGGGCCGCGTGCTCGCCGATCCCGCCGGTGAAGACGACCGCGTCGAGCCCCTCGAGGGCGGCGGCCAGCGAGCCGAGCTCACGGGCGATGCGGTAGACGAAGAGGTCGACAGCCAGCGCCGCGCGCGGCTCGGACGAGGCGAGCAGCACCCGCATGTCGCTGGAGACGCCCGAGACGCCGAGCAGCCCCGACTTCGTGTAGACGAGCGCCTCGATGGCGCGCGCGTCCATCTTGCGCTCGTCCATCAGGTAGAGCATCACGCCCGGATCGAGGGCGCCCGAGCGCGTGCCCATCGGCAACCCGTCGACGGCGGTGAAACCCATCGTGGTGGCGACGCTGCGGCCGGCTGCGAGCGCGCACATGCTGGCGCCGTTCCCGAGGTGCAGCACCACCGTCTTGCCGCCGGCCGCCCGTCGATCGAAGTCGGGGAGCGCCGAGGCGATGTACTCGTACGAGAGGCCATGAAACCCGTAGCGCCGCACGCCCGCCTCCTCGAGCTCGCGCGGGAGCGCGAACATCTGTTCCAGCGGCGGTTGCGTCCGGTGGAAGGCGGTGTCGAAGCAGGCGATCTGGGGCAGCTCCGGGGAGCGGGCCAAAAGGACGCGGATGGGGGCCAGGTTGTGAGGCAGGTGCAGCGGCGCGAGCGGCACCAGCTTCTCGACCCGCGCGACCACCTGGGCGTCGATGCGGACCGGCGCCGCGTAGTCGCTGCCGCCGTGGACGACGCGGTGGCCGACCGCCGTCAGGCGGTGGTCGCCCTCGTAGCGCTGCCTGATCCAGTCGGTGAGGTGGGCCAGGGCCTCCTCGTGTCCGAGGTGCGTGCCGGCCCCCCACCTCTTCTCGCCGATCGGCCGCCCCTCGGCGTTCTTGGCCACGAAGGTGGGCGCGGAGGGGATCCCGGCGACCTGACCGCTCGCCACCAGCGCGAGCGCGGCGTCGCGCCTGGCGAAGAGCGAGAACTTGATGCTCGACGAGCCTGCGTTGAGCACCAGGATCGCGTCGGTCATCAGGCGACCGCCTTGCCGGCGCTGCGGCGCCGCGCCTCGGCCACCAGCGAGGCCACCGCGCAGGAGGCGAGCCGCGCCATGACCGTGTCGGCGCGGCTGGTGAGGATGATCGGGACCTTGGCGCCCAGCACGATGCCGGCGGCGTCCGCCCCGGCCAGCATCGACAGGCTCTTGGCCAACATGTTGCCGGACTCGAGGTTGGGGACGATGAGGACGTTGGCGCGACCCGCGACGGGCGAGGCGATCTTCTTGATCGCCGCCGCCTCGAGGCTGATCGCGTTGTCGAGCGCCAGCGGGCCGTCGAGGATGCCGCCCGTGATCTGACCGCGGTCGGCCATCTTGCAGAGCGCCGCGGCCTCCACGGTGGAGGGGATCTTCGGATTGACGGTCTCCACCGCCGAGAGGATGGCCACGCGCGCCTCGGGAAAACGCAGCGCCTTGGTCAGGTCGATGGCGTTCTGGACGATGTCGACCTTCTCCTCCAGCGTCGGCGCGATGTTGATTGCGGCGTCGGAGATGACCAGCACGTTCTCGTAGCTAGGGACGTCGATGACGAAGCAGTGGCTGAGCCGGCGCGCGGTTCGCAGGCCGGTCTCCCGCTTCACCACCGCGCCCATGAGCTCGTCGGTGTGAAGGCTCCCCTTCATGAGCGCCTCCGCCCGTCCGGCGGTCACCAGCGCCACGGCCTGGGCCGCAGCGGCGTGGCTGTGCGGGGCCTCGACCAGCTCGTAAGCCGCGAGGTCGACGCCCAGCTCCCTGGCGACGGCGTTGATCTTCGCGCGCGGCCCCACCAAGATCGGCCGGATGAGCTCGTGCTTCGCCGCGTCGACCGCCCCTCCGAGGGAGCTTCCGTCGCACGGGTGAGCGACGGCTGTCGGCACCGGCGCGAGGCCCTTCGTCGCCTCGATGAGGCGCTGGTACTTCTCGTGGCTCACTGGACGTGCGCTCCGTTGGGCGGCACGCCGTCGACGCCGAGGAGGCTCGCCACCCTTCGCAGACGTTCGTTCTGCCGGGCGGTCAGCTCGCCACGCGCGCTCAGCACGGCACGCGCGATGTCGATCCCGCGCCGCGCCTGCTGCCTCTCGGGCGCGAGCTTGGGCAGCGCGGCGATCGCCCGCTCCTCGTCGAGCGCCAGCACCAGCGCCTGCCGCCGGATCGCCGCTTGGAGCGTGGCCAGCGAGGGGACGTTGTCGGGCTTCAGCTCCTCGATGATCCGGCGGACCATGTTGAAAGGACGTTCGTCGGCGATGTCGTCAGGTCGGACGTAGAGCAAGAGGCGCGCCCAGGCGTCGACCAGGGTCCCTTCGTCGATCGCGGCCTCGACCTCCTTGCGCTTGAGCCCGGCCAGCTCTTCTCGTTCCCAGGTGGTCGACCGCGGAGCGCCGTCGCGCGCCCCGGTCACCCCGCGGGCGCCGACCGCCCGTGCCAGCCAGGGAGATTCGTAGATCGCCTTGAACAGACGCTCCGAGAGATCGTCCCGCACCATGCGGTAGCGGTCCAGCGCCTCCTCGATCTGGTCCGAGACCTGATGCTCGGCCTTCGAAAACGGATTGTCGGCGGCGGCGGGCCGGCGATGCGGGCGGAGTATTTCAGCGGCCGCCTTGACCCAGAACATCGCGGGGTTGAGGTCGGAGAAGGAAAAGTGCTCGATCCGGACCGGGTTCATCAGCCACGAGATCCAGGCCGTCACGTCGTTGGAGAGGGCGCGGACCGTGGGCGAAATGAAGTCGTCGTAGAAGCCCTGGTTGATCTCCGAGACGCGCTCGACGACCTCGAACGCCCGCTCGTCCTCCCGGCCGTCGTCGAGGGCCAGGATGTCGTCGATGGTGCGGGGAACGAAGCGGATCAGGTACCGCCCGGCGACATACTCGATCCCCGGCATGTCGGGCCGGGTGTCCTCGATGACCGCCTCGTAGAGCCCCGAGGGCAGCGTGTCGATGAGCTCGAGGGCGCTGGCCAGCTCGCTGGTCTCACGCCTGGCGATGCCCGCCGACACGAAGATGCCGAGGTGTCCGACCTTCTCGTGCAGACAGTAGACGATGGTCTGCTCGTTGAGGCGGATGTCGTCGACGCTGGGGTAGAGATCGGGGATCCAGTTGAGCGCCTGCTGGGGCGGCGTGATGTTGTCGCCCCAGGAGGCGAAGACGATGATCGGCGACCTGATGTTGCGCAGGTCGACGCGGTGGCGCCCGTCGAAAGACTCGATCTCGCCCGCCGCGAGGCGGTTCCCGACGAAGAGGTTCTGGACGATCCAGTCGATCTCCTCGCGGTTCATGAAGAAGTGGCCGGCCCACCACTTCTCGAACGTGAGGAAACGTTCGCGTTCGGTATCGACCTTCGAGTAGAGGTTGTAGAGCTTGCCCCAGTAAGTGTTGGCCGGGTTCAGCCGGTCGAAGTTGTTGACCAGGTAGGCGCCGTCGAACTTTCCGTGGCCGAGGTCGCTGAGGAGCGAGACCGTCCAGCTGCCGCCCAAGAGGCCGCCCGAGTAGCGCATCGGGTTCTTCCCCACGACGCCGGCCCAGTAGGAGATCGGCGAGCCGGCCAGCAGGATCGGGCCCGCGGCCTTCGGCGTCAGCGAGGCGAGCATCGCCAGCGCCCATCCCCCCTGGCAGTTGCCGATCAGGAACGGCCGCCCCTCCGCCTCGGGGTGGAGCTCGTTCACCCTGGCGAGGAACGCGATCTCGGCCGCGCAGACCGACTCGATGGTCTGACCGGGAAGCGGCTGGGGGAAGAACATCACGAAGTAGCAGGGATGTCCGGACTTCAGCGCGATGCCGATCCCGCTGTCGATCTTGAAGCCGCCGATGCCGGGGCCGTGGCCGGCGCGCGGATCGATGACCACGAAGGGGCGCTTCTTCGGGTCGGCCGGCGGGTCACCGGCCTCGGGCGTGATGCGGACCAGGGCGTAGTTCGCCGGCCGCGCCAGGGTGCGCCCGTCGAGAACCATCTCGTAGTCGAAGACGAGGACAGGCGGTTTGCCCGAGCGGGCGTGCTCGAGCGTTTGATTGCCGCGCTCGCGCAGAACATCCCAGGTCAGGATCATCCGCTGCCAGGCGTCGATCAGATACTCCGTCGCCGCGCCGCCAAGGGCAGGGGCGTTCCAGGAAGTATCCCAGGAGGCATTCAAGGCAGCGGAGGTCGTCGGCGCGTCGTTCACAGGGCGTCACCTCGTCCGCCCAATACTGGGTTCGGCCTTCGCTCCCGGAACCGGGCGACGCTGGCCTTCCCGCGAATCGTCTATCCACCTACGCGGCGGGGGTGACCGCGGTCAGAACTTCTCCGCGATGAACTTTCGCCCCTCGAGGCTGGCCTGATCGTCGTAGCGCTCCTTCTTCCAGCGCTTGGGGAGCGTCACGCTTTCGCGCGGCACCTTCTTGTAGTCGACCAGGCTCAGGATGTGCGAGAGCGTGTTGAGCCGTCCGCGGCGCTTGTCGTCGGTCCGGACGAGGTACCAGGGGGCGTGCTTGGTGTCGGTCGCCTCGAACATCCGGTCGCGCGCGCGTGAGTACTCGTACCAGCGCGGCCACGACTCGACGTCCATCGGCGAGAGCTTCCACTGCCGCAGCGGATCCTCGATGCGGGCCTTCATCCGACGCTCCTGCTCTTCTTGCCCCACCTCGAGCCATATCTTGATGAGCTGGATGCCGTTGCCGACGATCAGCTCCTCGACGAAGGGGCAGAGGGCCAGGAAGCTCTCGTACTGCTCCTCGCTGCAATACCCCATGACGTGCTCGATCCCGGCGCGGTTGTACCAGCTGCGATCGAACACCACGATCTCCCCCGCCGCCGGCAGGTGAGCGATGTAGCGCTGCAGGTACATCTGCGTCTTCTCGCGGTCGGAGGGGGCTGGCAGCGCCACCAGCCGGAAGACCCGCGGGCTGACCCGTTCCGTCAGCGCGCGGATGGTCCCCCCTTTGCCCGCCGTGTCGCGCCCCTCGAACACGATGATGATGCGGCGTCCCTTGTGCCTGACCCACTCCTGCAGCCGGCACAGCTCGGCCTGCAGCTTTCGCAGCGCCTTGCTGTACTCCTTGTTCTTCATCTTCGGCACGGGCATTGGTCTCCCGTCGGTCCGGGGCTTGGTTGGTAGATGGTCCGGCCGGAGCGTCGCCTCCGGCCGGGCTCGTTATTTCGCCGCGGGCCGGATGGACGCGGCCACCGCCTCGACCCAGTCGAACTGGACGACCTGGCCCGGCTTGAGCGAGGCAAGCTTCGCCTGGTTCGCCGCGTTCTCCACGTGCACCGTCTGCATGTTCCCCTTCGGTCCCTTGAAGGTGACCGTGTTGGCGGCCGGGTCGACGCTGACGACCTCGGCGGAGATGCTGACTTCACGACCTCTCACGCCGCCCCCGACGTCGACCATCCGCCCCTTCTTCTCGGACATGCTGGGCTTCGACCCGGAGGGCGCCATCGAGATGGCCATCGACCGGTAGAAGTCGAGATCGATCTTGTCACCCACGGCCAGCGCGTCGAACTGCTTGACGTCCTTGGGGACCTCGACCGAGGTCTCCTCGCCGCTGTCGGTCTTGATCGCGATGGTCCGCGCGCTCTTGTTGATGGCGGTCACCGTCGCGCTCGAGTGGACGAGCTGCGTCCTCGTCTGGCCCGTCGCCGTGTTGCTCTCCGTGATTTCACCCGCCGGGGCGGCCAGGGCCACCCCCGCCAGAGAAAGCACGCCGGCAGCGGCGCCAACCAGAACCACGCTCCACCTGTCTTGTCGCTTCGTCATGACGTTCTGCTCCTTTTTCGTGTGACAGCTTCAGCCAACTCTCCCGACAAGGTGGTGACGGGGGCCGGGCTAGGTCCCGTCGGCGAACGGATGAATCGCTCGTCGCCCGCTCGAGCTCAAGGGTGCGCGCCGGTCGTGTCGGGCCCGAATCCCGCGGCGTCGTGCCGGTCCCAGGCCCGGGGATCGACGAGCGCGGCCAAATCGGTCACCACCGCGTCCGCGCCGCTCCGCCGCAGCTCGGCCGCCCGTCCCAGCCGGTCGACGCCGACGACGTAGCAGAAGTGGCCACGGCGGCCGGCCGCGACGCCGGCGAGCTCGTCGTCGCAAAGAGCGGTCTCGTCGGGAGCGACGCCCAGGGCGCGGGCGGCCGCCAGGAAGGTGTCCGGGGCCGGCTTGCCCAGGAGGTGCTCGGCGGTGGCGAACCCGCCATCGATCCAGACGTCGCAGAGATCGGCGATGCCGGCCGAGCGGAGCGCCTCCCGGCAGTGCGTCGAGGAGGAGACGACGCCGATCAGGAGGCCCGCCTGGCGCAAGAGCTCGAGGTAGCGCACCGAGCCTTCATAGGATTCGAGCTTCTGGCTGGCGAGGAGGTCGACGAAGATCTCCCCCTTGCGGTCGACCAGGGCGGCGACCGTGTGCTCTGGGAGCTCGACGCCCCGTGCGGCAAGGAAAGCGCGCACGCCGTCGAGCGGCAGCGCTCCTTCGAAGTTGCGGCCGTAGTCATGCAACAGGTCGAAGGGGACGAACGGCTGGCCGGCGGCGCGGGCCCGCTTGAGCAGGTAGTGGTCGAACAGGCGCTTCCAGGCCTCGGCATGCAGCCGCGCGCCCTGGGTGAGCACGCCGTCGAGGCCGAAGAGGCAGGCGCGCGCGCGTGGCGGCAGGCCCAGGGGCGTCTGAGCGAAAGGGGGCGCTCCGAGCAGGAACGTGTCCACGGCGTAAGCGAATCCATCCTCTTCGTTGGAGCGGGTCACGTGGCAGGCGACGCTCTGGACCTGGGCGCTGGCGTTCCCCATGGCGACGCTGAGCCCCGCGATGCTCAACATCGGCTCGTCGTTGGACATGTCGCCGATGGTGGCGATCTGATCGAGGGGAATCTCGAGGATGCGCGAGGCTTCGCGCACCACCATCCCCTTGTTCGCCTCCGGGTGGGTCACGTCGAGGTAGAACGCCGTCGAGCGCGCCGCCGACGCCTCGGTTCCCAGCCGGGCGTTGAGCTCCGACTCCAGGCGGGCCACCAGCGAGCGATCCTCGCTGACGCCGACGATCTTGATCGGCTCGTCGAGCACGCTGTGCAGATCGTCGATCACGATCGGGTCGAACCCGACGTTGCTGCGCTCCCGCGCCACCCGAAAGGCGTCCGCCCGCCGGAGGAACCACTCCGCCCCCTGGTAGACCCAGACGTCGAGGCCCGCGGCCAGCAGATGGTCGACGGTCTGCCGGGCCACCGCCGGCGGTATCGTCCGCTGGGCCAGGATCGTCCGTAGGTCGGACTTGACGAAGACCCCGCCGTTGAAGGCGGCGACCGGGCCGGTCAGCTTGAGCGGCCCCATCAGCATGGCCATCCCGCGCGGCGGGCGTCCGCTGGTGATGGTGAAGGCGACGCCGGCGGCGCGCAGCCGCTCGACCGCCCGGCAGGTGCTGGGCGTGAGGACCTTGCCCGACGTCAACAGGGTGCCGTCGACGTCGGCAATGAGCAGCCTGATGCGGGTCGCGGCCTCCGATCCGCCGGGAATCATCGCTCGCCAGGATGGGCACGGGCGCGCCGGCCGGTTGTCAGTCGCTCCTGGATTGTGCGCGGGCGGAGAGCGGTTCCTGGATGGTCGACACTAGGTTTGGTCGGCAGGAGGGGGAGACGATGACGCCGAGCCTCGACTCAACCGCACGAGCGATCGTTGCCGACGGAAAAGGGATCCTGGCCGCGGACGAGACCGTCCCTACCGTGACCAAGCGGCTGGCCGCCCACGCCATCGAATCGACCGCCGAGAGCCGCCGCGACTACCGCGAGATGTTCTTCAGCACGCCCGCGATTGCCGCCTTCATCGGCGGCGTCATCCTGCAGGACGAGACGATCCGGCAGCGGAGCTCGACGGGCACGCCGCTGGTGAAGCTGTTGCTCAACCAGGGGGTCGTCCCGGGCATCAAGGTCGATGAGGGGGCCCGGCCGCTCGCCGGCGCGCCGGGCGAGCTCGTCACCGAGGGGCTCGACGGCCTGCGCGGCCGCCTCGAGGAGTACCGACGACTGGGCGCCGCGTTCGCCAAGTGGCGGGCGGTGTTCCGCATCGACGACGGACGGCCGAGCGCGAGCTGCGTACACGCCAACGCCGAGGCGCTCGCGCGCTACGCCGCCCTCTGCCAGGAGCAGGGGCTGGTCCCCATCGTCGAGCCCGAGGTGCTCATGGAAGGCGCCCATCCGCTCGCGCGGTGCGAGGAGGTGACGGGCCAGGTGCTCCAGGCGGTGTTCGACGCGCTTTTCGAGCAGAACGTGGTCC
Organism: uncultured Pseudomonadota bacterium; assembly: GCA_963725905.1. Taxonomy (GTDB): domain Bacteria; phylum Myxococcota_A; class Polyangia; order Fen-1088; family Fen-1088; genus JADGRB01. Next base: position 1,029,092 of record CAVSAG010000002.1, read on the forward strand.
TCGAGGGGATCCTGCTCAAGCCGAACATGGTGACCGCCGGGCACGAGTGCCCGCAGCAGGCCTCGGTGGAGAAGGTGGCGGCGGCGACTTTACGCACGCTCCGTCGGCACGTGCCGCCCGCCGTGCCCGCCATCGTCTTCCTCTCGGGCGGACAGGACGCGCGCCTCGCCACGGAGCACCTTTCGGCGATCAATCGGTTGCCGGGGCCCAAACCCTGGACGCTGAGCTTCTCGTACGGCCGGGCGCTGCAGGACGAGGCCCTCGAGATCTGGCATGGGCGACAGGAGAACTTCCGGGCGGGACAGAAGGCGTTCTTCCACCGCGCCAAGTGCGAAAGCGCTGCGGCGCTGGGCCGGTACGGCAGCGAGATGGAAAGCAGGGCGGTCTGATGGAAAAGCACACCAACAGCAGCGGGAGACATGCCGTGGCACATCCAGTCGTCACCAGGGAATCAGGAGCGACGCACGGACGGGGAGCGCCGCTTTCGGCCAAGGAGCACGGCCACGGCGCCTCGTCGGGCACCAAGGAGCATCGTGCAGCCGGCCCTCTCGGCGCCAAGGAACTGGAGCTCACGCACGCCTACTGGCGCGCCTGCAACTACCTCTCCGTCGGGATGATTTACCTGCAGGACAACCCGCTCCTGCGCCAGCCGCTGAGCGTCGACCACATCAAGCACCGGTTGCTCGGCCACTGGGGGGCCAGCCCGGCGCTGTCGTTCGTGTGGGTCCACTTGAACCGGCTGATCATCAAGCACGATCTGGACGTCATCTTCGTCGCCGGGCCAGGGCACGGCGCGCCGGGCGTCCTCGGGCCGACGTACCTCGAGGGGACCTATTCGGAGATCTATCCCGACAAGAGCGCCGACGCCGAAGGGATGCGGAAGTTCTTCAAGCAGTTCTCCTTCCCCGGCCACATCGGCAGCCACGTGACGCCGGAGACGCCCGGATCGATCCACGAAGGCGGGGAGCTCGGCTACAGCCTCTCGCACGCCTACGGGATGGCGTTCGACAACCCCGACCTGATCGTCACCTGCGTGGTGGGGGACGGCGAGGCGGAGACCGGGCCGCTGGCGACGGCCTGGCACTCGAACAAGTTCATCAATCCAGCGCGCGACGGCGCCGTGCTGCCGATCCTGAACCTCAACGGGTACAAGATCGCCAACCCCAGCATCCTCTCTCGCATCAGCCACGAGGAGCTGGAGTCGCTCTTCGTCGGCTATGGCTACCGTCCGCTGTTCGTCGAGGGGAGCGATCCGCTGGAGGTGCACCAGAAGATGGCCGAGACGATGGAGGGCGCCATCGACGAGATTCGCACGCTGCAGCGGGCGGCGCGCAAGACGGGCAACGTCACACGCCCACGCTGGCCGATGATCGTCCTGCGGACGCCCAAGGGCTGGACGGGACCGAAGGAGCTCGATGGCCACAAGCTGGAGGGCTTCTGGCGCTCGCACCAGGTCCCGTTCGCGGACGTGCGGCAGAACCCGGCGCACCTCAAGGTGCTCGAGGAGTGGATGCGCGGCTACGGCCCCGAGGAGCTGTTCGACGCCGACGGCACCCTGGTGCCGGAGCTCAAGGCGCTGTCACCGGAGGGGCGGCGGCGCATGGGCGCCAACCCGCACGCCAACGGCGGCCTCCTCCGAGAGGAGCTCAAGCTCCCCGATTTCCGCGCCTACGCCGTGCAGGTCACGACCCGCGGGACGACGTTGCAGGAGAACACCAAGCCGCTCGGCGAGTTCCTGCGCGACGTGATGCGGAACAATCCGAAGTGCTTCCGGGTGTTCGGCCCCGACGAGACCGCCTCCAACCGGTTGCAGGCGATCTACGAGGTGAGCAAGAAGACCTGGATGGCCGATCTGCTGCCGGAGGACGCCGACGGCGGCGAGCTGGCACGCGACGGCCGGGTCATGGAGATGCTCTCCGAGCACACGTTGCTCGGGTGGCTCGAGGGGTATCTGCTGACCGGGCGCCACGGCATGTTCCACACCTACGAGGCGTTCGCGCACGTCATCGACTCGATGTTCAATCAGCACGCCAAGTGGCTCGACATCAGCAAGAACCACGTGAAGTGGCGCGCGCCCGTCGCGTCGGAGAACATCCTGCTCTCCTCGACCGTCTGGCGGCAGGACCACAACGGGTTCTCGCACCAGGACCCCGGGTTCATCGATCTCGTGACCAACAAGTCGGCGTCGGTCACGCGCATCTATCTGCCGCCCGACGCCAATACGCTGCTCTCGGTCGCCGACCACTGCCTGCGCAGCACCGACTACATCAACGTCATCGTCGCGGACAAGCAGAAGCACCTGCAGTTCACCACCATCGACGAGGCGGTCGTCCACTGCACGAAGGGGCTCGGCATCTGGAAGCGGGCCAGCACCGACGAGGGCGCGGAGCCCGACGTCGTGCTCGCCTCCTGCGGCGACGTGGCGACGCTGGAGGCGCTGGCGGCGGCGTCGATCCTGCGCCAGCGGGCGCCCGACCTGAAGCTGCGCTTCGTGAACGTCGTCGATCTGTTCAAGCTGCAGCCCGCCTCGAGTTCACCCGCACGGCTCGTGCGACAGCGAGTTCGACGGCCTCTTCACCGCCGACAAGCCGATCATCTTCAACTTCCACGGCTACCCGTGGCTGATCCACCGGCTGGCCTACCGATTCAAGGGGCACGACAACATGCACGTGCACGGCTACAAGGAGAAGGGGAACATCAACACGCCGTTCGAGCTGGCGATGCTGAACGAGACCTCGCGCTTCCACCTGGTCATCGACGTGATCGATCACGTGCCGCAGCTGCGCGAGAGGGCGGGGCACCTCAAGGAAGAGATGCGCAACGCCATCATCGACAACCTCAACTACGCGCACGAGCACGGCATGGACCGCCCCGAGATCAGCGACTGGACCTGGCCCGACTGAGCGCGGCTGCCGCCCCTCGCGGATGCGGCATCGCTCTCGGCCCCGCGACAGGCTATCTTCTCCCGACCCAGCCCGTGGCGCCTGTCGACCTGGTCCTCTTCGATCTCGATGGCACGCTGGCCGACACGGTGCCAGACATCGGCGCGGCCCTGGCGGCGACGCTCGACGAGGTCGGCCTGCCGGCGCCGCCTCTGGCGATCGTCAAGGAGCTGGTGGGTGACGGCGCCCGCAAGCTCATCGAGCGCGCGCTCGCCCGCGCCTCCGCCGACGAGGATGTGGAGGCGCTCTTCACCCGGTTCCTCGTCCACTACGGCGCCGGGCTCTGCGTCGGCTCGCACCTCTATCCCGGTGTGACCGAGGCGCTCGCGCTCGCCCGCGGCGCCGGCGTCGCCCTCGCGGTTCTCACCAACAAGCCGGGCGCGCTCGCCCGCGGCTTGCTCGACAGCCTCGGCCTCGGCCGCGCCTTCATGACGGTCATCGGGGAGGGCGACGGGTTTCCGCGCAAACCAGATCCGGCGGCGGCGCGGGCGCTCATCGAAAGTGCCGGAACTGTCGCTGCGCGCGTTGCAGTGATCGGCGACGGGCTCCCCGACGTCCGGACGGCGCGTGCGGTGGGCGCGCTGGCGATCGCCGCCGCCTGGGGCTACGTCGCGCCCGAGCGGCTCCGCGCCGAATCGCCCGACTTCGTGGCGGCGACGCCCGCCGACGCCATCGCCTTCATTCTGGATCCCCGATAGGATTCCCGCGTGCTCTGGGGACGTGGCGTCTCGATCGTCGAGGTCACCGTTGCGCCGTTGTCGATCCCGCTGCGTGACCCGTTCGTGATCGCGTCGGGCCGCATCGAGGCCACACGGGCGGCGCTGGTGCGGACGACGCTCGAGGACCATGACGGCCGGCGCGCCACGGGCCTCGGCGAGAGCGCCGCCTTGCCGCCGGTGACCCACGAGGATCAGCCCGAGCTGTTGCGACTCATCGCGGAGGCGGCGGCCGGCCTGCGCGGCGCCGTCCTGACCCGCGACGAGGAGCTCGACGTTCTTCTTCGTGACCGGCTCCCCGCGGGGGGCGTGGCCCGCGCGGGGGTCGAGACCGCAATCGTCGACGCAGCGGCGCGGCTCGCCGGGGTGCCGCTCTACCGCGCGCTCGGCGGCGCCGAAGCGCCGCTGCTGATTACCGACATCACGCTCTCGATCTCGGAGCCCGCGCGGATGGCCGAGGCCGCGGCCCGCCACGCGCGTGCCGGGTTCGACTGCTTCAAGGTCAAGGTCGGGCGCGACTGGCGCGCCGACCTCGCCTCGCTGCAGGCGGTCGCCGCCGCGGTGCCGAAGGCGCGATTTCGGCTGGACGCAAACGCCGGGTTCACCGCCGACGTGGCGCTGGCGCTGCTCGACGCCGCCCTCGCGGACGGCCTGGCGATCGAATGCTACGAACAGCCGTGCGCGGCCGGCGATCTCGCCGGGATGGCCAGGGTCGCCGCGCGCGCGCCAGTTCCGGTGGTCGCCGACGAATCGTTCCGCGGCTCCGACGATCTGGACCGCCTCCTGGCGGCACGCGCGGCGGGAGCGGTGAATCTGAAGCTGACCAAACTTGGCGGACCGCTGGCGGCGCTGGCGCTCGGACGCCGCGCGCGCGCCGCGGGCCTCGGCCTCATGGCAGGCGCGATGGTGGAGACGCGCGTCGGTCTGCTGGCCATGGCCCATGTGGTGGCCGCGCTGGGGGGCGTCGAGTGGGTCGACCTCGACACCGCGTTTCTGCTCGCCGAGGACCCGTTCGTGGGCGGCTGGGAGGCTGATGGTCCACGCCTGCGCCTCACCGACGAGCCGGGCCTGGGCGTCGCGGTCGCTGGCGCCCTCTGAGCCACGGGTCCATCCCGAATCCTTCAACTTGGAATTGCGGGACAGAGAGTCCCTGAACTATGGTCCAGCTCACCAATTGCCTTTGGGGGAGAACTGCAGGTGACAAAACTCACTGTCGGCGTCTGTCTGGGCCTGCTTTCGACCTTCGCGCTGTCGAGCTGTGGAAGTGGGTCGGCGAAGCCATCACCGGGAGTGGGATGCGCGCTCAACAGCGACTGTGCGTCGGGCTTGATCTGCACCTTCGGCCTCTGCCACAGCGCGTGCGCGGTGAACGGCGACTGTGCGGCCGGGATGTGCGTGAAGGGCACCGAAAAAACGGAGGCCGGCGTCGTCACCGTGAACGTCTGCCAGCTCCCGGCCGAGAACCAGTGCTACTACAACAGCAATTGCATGGCGCCGCTGGTCTGCGGTCGCGACGAGCACTGCCGCAACCAGTGCGTGGCCGATGTCGACTGTCCCCCGGGCGAGAAGTGCACCGCCTCCGGTGTTTGTGCGTTGACGGCGCAAATTGATCCCGCCACGGGCGACGTCCCGTTGGTGACGACGGGGCGTACTCCCGACGGTGGCGCTTACAGTGGATCGGCGGGCGCGACGGGCTCCGCCGGCGCAACAGGAACCGCCGGGGCGACCGGTGCCGCAGGCGCGAGCGGAACCGCGGGCGCGAGCGGCTCCGCCGGGGCGAGCGGGGCCGCTGGCAAGGGGGCTGGTGGCGTCGGCGGAAGCGCCTGCTCCGGGCCGCAGCTCGCGTTCGGAAGCGTCGCGCAGGGGGACCCGAACGCGCTCTTCACCAGCGCCGTGTCGGTCCGGAATGCAGACACGCTGTTCATCTTCAGCGCCTATCAGGGCCCTGCGACCGCGCCGCCGGACGGCGGCACCGACGGCGGGATCGTCGGCAACGCTCTCTTCGTGCAGATGTTCGATCCGGTGACGGGCGACGCGCGCGGCCCGGCCGCGAACATCACCGCCCTGGCCAGCGGGCCATACCTCGCGGTCTACGACAGCTCGATCGCCCCCACGGGCGAGATCGCGCTGGTCTACGCCGTGGGGTCGCCCCAGGGTGGCGGCTTCGAAGGGCAGCTCTATGCCCTGTTTCTTACCGTCACCCAGGGCGACGGCGGCACAGCAGGGTTGAAGATCGGCAGGTCGGTGCAGCTGGAGAGCGTCAGCAACGGAGACGCTCACGTCATCTGGGAGGCGCACGACAACGCCTTCGCGTTCCAGTGGAAGTACATCGGAAGTGGGAACGGCTATTACACCAAGATTCAGAGGTACCAGACCAACGGAATCACCTCCGGCCTCGGCATCGGCACGGTTCCGACGAACACCGGCCACAACTACCCCCCCAGCCAGGAAGACGACTGCTACCTGGGGACCTCCGGCAGCTACCTCGGTGTCGCCTTCCAGCCGGACGGCACGACCGGGACGATCGATAGCCTTACCGGCTGGTTGACCATCATGGATGACGAGGGATTTGCGGTCGGTTCCGGGTTCGTCCCCTTGAGCAACCCCGGCCAAATCGGCAACTGGATCGCGGTGGGAGGGACGACGCAGGGGTTCGTCGGCATGTTCCTCGCCGGCAGCGGCGTGCAGGGCGCCTTCGTCCCTCTGACGGGTGCCGGCGACGTGGTCGTCGATGGCGGAATCGGCACGATCGGCGATGGCGGGTTGCCCCCGCTCAAGACCTATGGGTTCGCGTCGACGGCCAGCACGGGAAAGCTGATCAGCGACGACACGGGCGGGGCCGGTGGGGTGGGAATGGCCCTTCTGGAAAACGACGGAGCCACGTTCATCTACGTGACCGCCGACGGAGGCAAGCTCTACAACGAAGGAGCGGTGGTCAGCGACGGCTCCCCGGGTGAGGTCAACGTCAGCAACTACCACGGCAGCTTCGCGGTCTCGATCTTCGACACCGCCACCCACGCCGGGAAAGCGGTCGCGTCGGGCTGCCCGTAGGGCGCGGGCGAGCCTTCGGGCGACCCGCTACTTGCGCGTCCAGATCTCGGTCGTCTTCCCGGGGGGCGGGCCGACCTGGGTCGCCTCCTGGACCTGGTTCTCGATCGTCAGCTTGCTGAAGTCGTCCGAGAAGGTCGCCGTCGAGGTGCCGAATTGCTTGCCGTTCATTTTGAGGACGTTCGAGGCGTGGTGACCGTCGAGGCGTTTGAGCGCCATCGTCTCGCCGGTCGGCTGGCCGTTCATGAAAAGTGGTGCGTCGCTGCCGTCGAGCTTCGCTTCGATCGTCAGGACAATCGGCTGGCCGACCATCCGGTAGGTCAGCTTGGCGCCGCCTTTGCCCCAGCGTTCGATGACCATGGTCATCTCCCCTTTGGCGTTGGAGAAATCGCCCATCGCCTTCCAGGTTCCCACGGGGGAGTCGGCCGCGGCGGCCGGCCTCTCGATCGCCAGCACGGAAGCAACAGCGCAGATCCCGATCAACATCATCGATGCTCTTTTCATCGCACCCTCCACGAAGGTGATCGTAGGCGATGTGGTCCCTCGGGTCGAGGTCAGCTTGGCTGGCTCGACTCTCGTGTGCGCCGGTTGCTGACGGCGATCCCCACCACCATCAGGCCGGCGATGACCAGCGAGGCAGCGATGCGCCCGAGCGCCAGACCGCCCTGCGCGAGCGGCTTGGTCAGGGTGTCGCCCAGGGTCGCGCCGAATGGCCGGGTGAGCACGTAGGCGGCCCAGAAGAGCGCGCTCGCCGGAATGCGCTTGGCGAGAAAGTGTGCCGCCGCGACGACGGCGAGCAGGCCGGCGAACACCAGCGTCCCACGCTGGAATCCGAGACCGGCACTGTCGGCGACGAAGTCCCCCAGCGCCGTGCCCAGCGTGTTCGAGACCAGGATCGTCACCCAGTAGAAGATCTCGTCGGTCTTGCCGGTGATCTCCTGGAACGCGATCCGTCCGGTGGTCCGGCGCCAGACGGCCAGCACCAGCAGCACGCCGCAGAAGAGCGCGATCGACGACTTGACGTAGCCGAGGCCGGCGGTGCGGTCGAGAAAATCCGAGGTCGTCGTTCCAACGGTGGTGGTGGCGACGACGACCGACCAGTAGATCGCCGGACGGTAGCGGCGCGCGCGGACCTGCGCCGTCAGTGCGACCGCGAAGAAGGCGACGTAGATCAGGCTGGCGACGGCGTAGCCGAGATCGAGCGTCATCGAGAGGGCATCGCCCCCGGTTTCGCCCACCGTCGTCGCCAGCAGCTTGACGATCCAGAATCCGACGGTGACCGCGGGCACCTTGGACGCGACGTCACCGCCGTCACTCACGCGCGAAGGGCCGACCATCGGTGACCGATGTTACCAGCAGAAGAGCCGCAATTTTGGCGGCCGCCGTGCGAGGCGAGTAGGCTCTCCAGATGGCCGCTTGCGCCCACTGCTCGGCGACGATGGAGCCCGAGGCGCGCTTCTGCGGCAGCTGCGGCTCGCTGGTCGACGCGGCCGGCGCCGGTGAGGACGACGCCTGGTTGGGCCGGGTGATCGATCGCCGGTACCGGGTCGCTGCCCGCCTCGGCGCCGGGGGGATGGGGGTGGTCTATCGGGTCGAGCACCTGCACCTCGGCAAGACGGCCGCCATGAAGGTGCTGGCCCCCGACGGCGCCGCGCGCCCGGAGATGGTGCGGCGATTCCGCAACGAGGCCCAGGCGGTTAGCAAGCTGGACCACCCCAACATCGTACAGACGTTCGACTTCGGCCAGGTCGACGGCGCGCTCTACCTGGTGATGGAGTACATCAACGGGGAGGATCTGGCGGCGCTCATCCGGCGCGAGGGGCCCTGGACGTTCGCGCGGGCCGCGCGCCTCTTCGTGCAGGTGTGCTCGGGGCTCGTCGACGCGCACGAGATGGGCATCGTCCACCGCGATCTCAAGCCCGAGAACCTGATGGTGGTGCGGCGGCGCGACGGGGCCGAACACGTCAAGGTGCTCGACTTCGGTCTCGCCAAGCTGCGCGAGCGGGCGACCGATCCGGGTGGCTCCGCGGTCAGCTCCGGCGGGCAGGTGATCGGGACGCCGTACTACATGGCGCCCGAGCAGGTGCGCGGAGAGCCGCTCGACGCGCGCGCCGATCTCTACAGCATGGGCGCCACGCTCTACCGCGTCCTGACCGGCGTACCGCCGTTCGACGCGCCATCGCCGATGAGCGTGCTCGCCAAGCACCTGACCGACGAGCTGGTGCCGCCCTGCGCGCGCGTCCCCGATCGGGCGCTGCCGCCCGAGGCCGATCGGATCGTGCTGCGCGCGATGGCCAAGGCGCCCGCCGATCGCTACCAGTCGGCGCTCGAGATGCGCGAGGATCTGGAGCTGGCGCTGTCCGAGATCTCGGGGACGGGTTCGGGGACGGGCTTCGTTTCACAGGCCGCGCCGCCACCGGCGCCGCCGGCCGCGGGGGAGGGCATCCCCCTCGGGCGCGCCGACGCGCCGACCGTTCCCATCGATGACGCCGACATCGTCGACGGCATGGGAGATCGGCTGCGGCGCTCCGACGTCGACGAGTACGAGTGGGGGTTGCGGCGTCGGCGCTGGACGATGCGTCTCCTCTGGCCGCTGCTGGCGGCGGGGGCGATCGGTGGCGCGGTGGCGCTCTCTGCGCGGTACGGCGGCGAGCGGGCCGACACCGTCGAGCGCGAGCCGAACAACACGCCGGGGTACGCCAACCTGCTGCCGCTGGGGACGCCGCTGCGGGGAACGATCGGGAAGCTCGGCGCCGACGGTCAGGGCGACGTCGACTACTTTCGCATCCCGGCCGGCAAGGGGGCGCGGGCCGTCGACGCCCGCCTCGAGGGGATCCCCAACGTCGATCTGGTGCTCGAGCTCTACGACGCCCAGGGGCGTCGCGTCGCCAAGAGCGACGAGCGCGGCCGGGGATGGGGGGAGTGGTTGCAGCCGACGATGATCGGTCCGGCCGAGAGCTACCTCGTCGTGCGTGAATTCTGGATGCAGGGGGAGAAGCCGACGGAGGACGCGCCCGATCCCTACACGCTCACGGTGCGATGGGGCACGCCGCAGGCCGGCTGGGAGGTCGAGCCAAACGACTGGCCGGCGTCCTCGACGCCGCTGGCGGCGCCCGGGCGTGTGCGCGGGTACCTGGGCCGCGCCGACGATCAGGACTGGTTTGCGCTCACCGTCAATCAGGCCGGCACGCTGACCGGTAGGGTGGCGGCGCCGGCGGGCGTCGATCTGGTGCTGCTTCGCGACCCGGAGGGAAAACGGCCGATCGACAAGCGCGGTCCCGGAGAGAGCGAGGAGTTCTCGCTGGCCGCGAAGCCCGGGGCGGCGGTACTGATCGGGATCGCACGCAAGCTCCCGCCCGGCGCCGACGGCAAGCGTGAGCCGCTGCAGGGGCTCGACGATCCGTACGAGCTGAAGGTCGACCTCGCGCCGCCGTAGCCGCCAGGCCCCTTCCTACCGGCCGCTCAGCGTCAGAGGGACCTGGGTCTCGTAGTCGAGCGGCGCGGCCGGAAACGGCCAGCGGCCGACGGCGTCCTTGAGGCAGGTCTCGAGCGTTCCGGAGGCGAGCGGCGGGTCGACGGCAACCTTGGCGACCCGACCCGAGGCGCCGACGGTGATCGAGACGGTCACCCGCGCGGCGCTCAACCCGGGATCCTGACGAAGCGCGCGCTGATAGCAGCGCTCGAGGTCCGGGCGCCCGCGTTTGATGATCGGGGCGACCGAGGCCGCGGCGGGCGCCCTGCGCGGTCCAGACGACCCGAGATCTGCGGGGCGCTCGAGGGCCTCGGGGAACGGCTCGCTGTCGACGGCGACCGTCCGCGCGGGCCAGCCGGGGGACGCCTTGCCGACGCGCCCAGCCGCGCGGCCGGCCCGGCGCGGGCGCTCGGCCGGCTCCGGCGGAAGCTTGGCGAGCGGCGCTGCGCCCCAGGTCGCGACGGCCTCACGCACCGCCGACTCCTGCGTGAAGTCGGCGCCTGCCGCGTGTCCGAGCTCGAGCGCGCGATTGGCCTGCGTTCGCGCCTCGGGGTAGTCCCCGCGCGCCGCCAGCAGCGAGGCCTTCAGCCAGACGTTGTACCAGGTCTCGCGCAGCGCGAGTGACTTGTTCACGTACTTGAGGCCCGCGTCGACGTCGTGCTTCTTCTCCAGCATGTAGCGCGCGGCCTCGGCGTACGGCTGCCATCCAGCGTCGAGGAGCTGCATCGCCCTGCCGACCTGCTCGTCGGTGCGGAGCGCGATCGGGATCCGCACGCGCAGCCTCTCCCATTCGAGATCCAGCGTCGTGCGATCGTCGGCGAAGTCGGAGAACAGGAACGTCAACCGCTCGCGCGCCGGCGCCGGCTCGGGATGCACCTTCACCCGCGCGACATCAAGGCCCGGGTTGCGCGCGGAGGCCTGTCCGATCCTGGCCTGCTGGTTGAGGATGATGGTCCAGTCGCCGACCGTCGGGATCGCCAGCAGCGCGTAGCTCCCCGCCGGAATGCTGCGTCCACCGACCACCACCTCCTGGCTGAAGGCGATGGTCGGCGCGACGCCGTCGCCAACCAGCCAGACCGAGCCCGGCTTCACGACCCCGCCCAGCAGCGGTCGTCCCGCGACGGCGGGGCTCGTGTAGCTGACGGTGATGTTGGTGAGGCCGAGCCACTGCGACACCGTGGCGTAGGGGCTGCGGGTGGGGAACGCGATCTCTGCGCCCGCTGCGGCCAGGGGAGCCGAGAGGCAGAGAGCGACAGCCAAAAGCGGGCGGGGTCTCGTCATGCGCGGCTTCCGCGCACATGTAGCCCGGCGCGACGTCGGTGGGTGCGACGGTCGCGTGTCGTTTGAGTGACGGGATCGGGTCGGCCGCTCAGGTGGCCGACAGCTGCTTGGTCGGCAAGGATCCTCCATGCAGGGCCGGCCAGCCGCGCCCGGGCGGCCGCGCCTGGACGACCTCCGTCCCGGCCAGGAGATCGTGAAATGCGCGCCGCTCCGGTCCGAGCACCCAGAGAAATCCCAGATAGAAAGGGAGCCCCGAAAGAAAGTAGCCGCCGAACCGGATCAGCGCCCGTGCGACACCAACCGTTCCGCCCCCCAGCGACACGACCCGAATACCGAGCAACCACTTGCCGACCGTCTGTCCACGCAGACGCCACCCGATGACCTGGTAGAGGCCGGCGACGAACGGCGCGCAGACGAGCACCACCGCGGAGAGGCTGACCGGGGGAGCGAACCGCCGGAGGAAGTGCGCGTTCACGTCCAGCAACCACATCGTACCGCGCAGCCCGAACACGACCACGAGCGCGTCCACGATGAGCGCGGCGAGGCGGGTGACGAATCCCGCCCGTGGCCCGGCGGCGGCGACCGAGGCGGTCATCGCGCACGGCGGGCAGCGCCGCGGCCGAGCAGCCGGCTGACCGCACCTTCCGCCAGGTCGTCGATGCGGGCCGAGCGCTCCCGGAGCTCGGCGACCGCGGTCACGGCGATCCCGGCGCTTTGCTCCCGGATGACGCCCTTGAGGTCCGGGCTCTCGGAGATGCGCGCCAGCATCGTCTCGCGCAGCATGGTGACTGCGGCGCGCGCGACAGCACGGCTCTCGTCCCGCTCGCGGCGCCCCGCGGCGGCCCAGCGGGCGAGCCGCCGCTCTCTCTGCGCGCGCCAGGCGCGCAGCTCAACCGCCCGGCGAGAAATCCCGGGAAGCCAGCCGATGAGAACGCCCGCGCGGGCGAGCGGCGCGGAGAGCCGGCGCGCCGAGGCTGAAATCCCCGCCCAGCGGGCGCGAAGCGCAGGCCGCGCCCTCGCTCCGGCGTCGGCGACGCCCAGCACGAGACCCAGCGCCGCGTCGGCCGCACCGGCCCTCTGCCCGAAGCTCGCCTCGACGCTGAGCGAGGCGCCTTCCGCCGCACCCGAGGCCGCGAGGATCGTGCCGAGCCGCTCGCGCGCGAGCGTCACCAGGCCCAGCCCGAAACGAAACAGCTGCCGCGCACCGCTCGGTGGCGGGGGGTGGGCGACGGCGCGACCGGTGGCGACGGCGCGTCCGGTGCCGAAGGCGCCGCGCCCAGATCGTTCGCCGGCCGCCCAGCCCACGCTCCCCCGTCCATCCCTGCAAATCTGGCGCTCGGGCCAGCGACGGCAATTGCCGCGCACGTGAGCCGTCGCCCGATTCGGGGTCGCGCCGCGCCGCCGTCAGGGCGCGGGGACGGATCTGCCGCCGACGCAGGTGACCTGCAAGGTCGTGCTCGTGCTGCAGGGGTTCGGTCGATGGTGGTCGGAGACGGCGAGCGACAGGGTCTTCGGTCCGGCCGAGGGGCAGGTGTACGTGGTCGCGGCTGAGGTCGGCTTCGCAATGCCGGCGGTGGGCGACCAGGCGTAGCCGAGGACGTCCTCCGGATCGGAGTCCGATGCCGCCGCCGCCAGAGCGATGATGCCGCCGACAGAAGTCTGCGCCGGCGCCGCCACGGCCCAGGCAATGCTGGGACAGCTGTCCGCCGGCGCGAAGGTCGTCGCCACGACGATCTCGCCGTTGGCCCGATCGTTGTCGCCGCATCCCTGCAGGAGGGCGGCCGCTGCGATCATCAAGGCCTGAGCGAAAACGCGAGGCATGCGCTTCGATGATCAGCCTCGCAAGGAGCGCGCCATGCTTCCAGCCGGCGTATCCCGCGGCAAACGGCCTTTCACGGCCGATCGCCTCACCGGATGTCGAAAATCGTCGCCGGATTCCGGTCGAGTCCCCGGTCAAAAGATGTCGATGTGGCCGAGTCGTAACCGAGCGTGAGTGCCAAGTTCGCGATGATGGCGCGGAACGGTTCTCAAACTGCCAGATCGTTTCGGTGCTCGCCCAGACTCGGCAGCTGAGGAGTTTCCGGGAGTCCCAGCAATTGACGACAGACGTTCGCGATTCTCTTGGCGCTGGTCCTTCCGTTCTGGACGGGACAGAGGCGTCGGAGCTCCTCGACGTCGAAGTAGGAGTGCACTTCCTTCCCGAGCGCCAGGCCGACGTAGGCCGTCGACGAGAACGCTCGGTCTCGTCGGAGGGGCAGAAGATCTGCATGCCCGGGATCGCGCGCATCACCGCCAGGTCGTCGATGGCCTGGTGGGTCGGTCCGTTCGCCTCGGAGAGAAACCCCGGCACGCCGCCGACCAGCTTGACCGGCAGACCCGCGATCCCCACGTCGTCACGGATGAACTCGAACGCGCGCAGGGTCAGGAAGGTGGCGAGCGCGTGGACGACGGGAATCCGTCCGCGCAACGCGAGGCCTGCGGCCATGCCGATCATCGTCTGCTCGCAGATGCCGACGTCGATGAAACGCTCTCCGAGCTTGTCGGGGAGATCGCGGATGGCGGCGCGGTTCTCGGCCGTCAGCACCAGGACGCGCGGATCGGCTTCGGCCAGATCGTGAAGGACGGTGGCGTAGGTCTGCTCGCCGGCGGCGATCATCGGACCACCAGCGGTTCGGAGGTGAGGGTGGCGCGCGCGGTCCCCTCGAGCTCGTCGAGCAGCATCTTCACCTCGTCGGGCGACAGGTTGACGAACCAGCGTTCCGGGCGCCCCTCGATGCTCGGGAGCCCCTTGTTGCGGACCGTCCGCGCGATGATTGCCGTCGGCCGCCCCGCGCGGCGCGGGAGGGTGGCGAACGCCTCCTCAAGCGACGGGTAGTGGTGGCCGTCGATCTCGGCCACCGAGAACCCGAAGCTGGCCAGCTTGTCGCCGAGCGGCTCGAGCGGCAGCAGCGACTCGGTCGCGAGGTTCGCCTGAAATCCGTTGCGGTCGACGATCATCACCAGGTTGTCGAGGCGCTTCGCCGAAGCGACCAGCGCCGCCTCCCAGACCGACCCCTCGTTGAGCTCCCCGTCGCCCACCACCACGAACACGCGCGACGGACCGCCGGAGAGCTTGGCATCGAGCGCGATCCCCATCCCCACCGACAACAGGTGCCCGAGCGATCCGGAGTGGAACTCCACGCCCGGGATCGCCCGGTGCGGATGCCAGTAGAGGTGGTCCTCGGTCGACAGGTGATTGGCGAGCCGCGCGGTGGGGAAGTAGCCGAGCTCCGCGAGCGTCCCGTACAGCGCCGGTACGTCGTGTCCCTTCGAGAGCAGCAGGTAGTCGCGGTCCGGGTCCTGGCGCCGCTCGGGCGAGGTCCGCAGGACACGGCTGTAGAGGTAGACCAGGATGTCGGCGCAGGAGAGCGAGGCGCCCAGGAAGCAGCCGCCGCCGGTCGCCATCCGGATGGCGTGCGCGCGGACGCGGCGGGCGGTCGCGGCGATCGGGCCGAAGTCGGTCGTCATCGCACCCTCGCCAGCGAGGTCGGCGTCGGCAGGCTGCGACGGAAGGTGTCGAGCTCGGCGGCGTGGCGGGACATCCAGCTCGAACCGAGGTGGCCGGCGTTCAGCGCCCGAACTTCGGGGTGCGCGTCGAGATAGGCGACGATCTGCTCGACAGAGAACGGGGGCGCCTCGGGTCGGTAGAGCGCGGTGAAGACGTCGGCGATGAGACGGAAGTCCTCCTCGTAGTCCAGCGTCAGCCGGTGGCTGGCTGAGAGGTCTCGCCCGCCCGGCCAGACGACGTTGCCGAGGGCGAACCGCTCGGGTTGATCCCAGACGAACGGCGTCGTGTGCTCGCGCTGGAAGGTCTTGGTGGCCAGGCACCAGGCCTCTTCCAGGACGTCGAAGCGCAGGATCTCGACGTCGTTCCCGTCGGGCCAGGTCGGCGGGTGGAGGTTGCTGACGAAGGCGCGCCGTGGGTAGCGGCGCCGGAAGGCAGCCACCACCAGATCGATGATCCGCGGATCGATGAGCGGGCAGTCCGACGGTATCTTGACCACGGCGTCGGCGGCGCGGGCCCGGCCGACCTTGAGGTGCCGATCGAGCAGATCGGTCGGATGCCCCGACAGACAAATCACGCCCAGGTCGGCGCAGAGGTCGCGGATCGGCTCGTCGACCGCCAGGTAGGTCGTGGCGACCACGATCTCGTCGAGCTCGGTCGCGGCGGCGACCCGCTCCAGCATCCAGGCCAGCACCGGGCGTCCCCCGATCGGGCGCAGAACCTTGCCGGGCAGGCGGGTCGAGCCCGTGCGCGCCTGGATGACGGCCACGATCTTCGGCCGCTCACCGACGCGACGGCGAGCAAGTCCTTCGGGCCCCTCGTCGGGCGCCCGTTGCTCGAACCGAGGGTGCGCCCCGTTCGTGCTGAGCATCTCTCACTGCTCTTACGCCGATTCAAGCGGCGTCGCGGAAACTGATCCGCATCAGTACGGCAACAGGGCGTCACAATGATGGCGGCTGGTCCACGGCTCGCGCGCACTGGGACGGCCACGACAACAACGGTCACAATCGGAGCGCGGAAACGTCACCTCCGGACGGAGGCCGCCGCCGGGGTCCGAGGCTAGAGGTCGAGACCGGGGAGGGCCTTGGTCTGCTCCTTGACGACCGCTCCGAGCGCCTGCGTGCCGCCGCCATACTCGGAGATCTTCCTGCTGCCCGAGTAGATGACGCCGCAGTTCGGCTGGATGAAGGCTCAGCGTGGCGCGTGTCACGATCCTCGGGCGCTACTCAGACCAGGTCGCGATCGCGCGCGGCGCGAGCACGGCCGGCCCGACGACGACCCGCCGGTCACCTGCCCAGAAGACGCGGTCCCCGCTCGACACTGCTGGCAGCGTCCACGGGAGTGGATCGGGAGCGCCGTCGAGATCGGGGACGACGACCAGACGCGATTCGCCGCGGCTCCGCTCGATCCAGGCGAGCGCGCTGCCGTCGCGACGCCAGGTCGGCGGCGCGATCACGAAGACGTCGCTGTCGGCCGAGCGAACGCGCCGGCCGTCGATCAGCACCGCGCCGCGCGCGACCTCGACGACGTGGCGGCCGCAGGGTGAGGTCACGGGCGGCAGCGACTGCGGCTGGCGCGCGATCTGCCGGCGCCCTTGCCTTTGCGGGGGGCCGCCGCTGGCGGCGCGGGCCGTCGCCTTCGTCTGCGCGCGCGCCTTCGAGGGAGAGAGCAGGGCGGCCGCGACCGCCAGCCACAGCGTGCCTTTGTATCGCCTCATGCTTTGATGAGGCCCGAGGCGTGCGGCCCCGGCAAGTTTTCCACTTTGTGTGGGGAAGGTGCCTACGTGCGGAGTGAAGCGGGCTCGGGCAGCTCGGGGCGGCGCGGATCGTCGGGTAGGAGCGGCCTCGGCGCGATGAGCCGACCGTCAATCGGGCGCCGTCCATGCGCGAGCTGGTGCGCCCGCCAGATCGTGTAGAGGACCGGCAGAACCTCGAGCGTGAGGAACGCGCTCGAGAGGAGCCCCCCCAACATGGGCGCCGCGATGCGCTTCATGATGTCGGCGCCGGCGCCCTCGGCCCAGAGCAGTGGCAGCAGGCTCGCCCCCATCGTCGTGATGGTCATGATCTTCGGTCGCAGGCGCTGCACGGTCCCCTCGGCGTGCGCCTCGACGATGTCCTCGCGCGTGCGGATGAGGCCATCGCGGGCGCGGCGCCGATACGCCTCGTCGATGTAGACGACCATCACCACCCCTGTCTGCATCGCGAGGCCAATCACCGAGAGCAGGCCGACCCAGACCGGCGCCGACAGCGGATAGCCGAGCAGGTAGAGCGTCCAGAAGCTCCCCACCAGCGCGAACGGAACCGAGACGAGGACGATCAGCGCCTCGGTCAGGCTGCGGAACTGCAGGTAGAGCAACCCCAGCATCAGGAACGCGACGAGCGGGACGATCCAGCGCAGGCGGCGTTTTCCCTCCTGCACCAGATCCATCTGACCGGCCCACTCGATGCTCTCGCCGGGTGCGAGACGAATCTCGCCGGACGCGACCGCTGCGTCGAGAGCCCGGCGGGCGCGCTCGACGTAGGTCTGCGGGTCGATGCCGGGCGACGGATCGACGAAGACGTACGCGCAGAGCTGACCGTGCTCCGTGCGCAGCGCGGCCGGGCGCCGCACGTAGGCTGGCCGCCCCAGCAGGCCGAGCGGCACCGGCTGCCCGGCCGTGCCCCCCGAGCCCCGCGCGCGGACGGTCACGGCCCGCAGCTGGTCGGTGAGACCGCGCGGGCGGACGTCGGGTGGCTCGGGGAGGAGCCGCACGCGCAGGCGGCGCCCATCCTCCATCGCCTCGCCGATCTGGCCGCCCGTGGTGAGCAGGCGAACGGTCGACGCGACGACGGCCGGATCGACCCCGTACCGTTCCAGCTCGGTTTGGTCGATCGCGACGTCGGCCCAGGTCTCGCCGCCCAGCGACTCGAAGATCGCGGTGCGGGTCTCGGGCAGCGCGGCCACGCGCGCGCGCACCGCGGAGCCGATGGCGTCGAGCCGGGTCGGGTCGGACGAAACGATCCGGATCCCGACGGGGGTGCGCACGCCGGTCGCCATCATGTCCATCCGCGCCCGCGCCGGCGCCGTCCAGGCGCTGGTCCAGCCCGGGAGTCGCACCGCCTCGTCGAGCGCCGCGACCAGCTCGGCCGTCGTGCGCGAGGTCGCCTCCGGCCAGAAGGGACGCAGGACCCGCTTGAGCAGTCCCGGCGCCCAGCTCGAGTACCAACGTTGGCGCGCGATGCGCGGCCACTCGGCGCGCGGGCGCAGGTGGACGACGGTCTCGGCCATCGCGAATGGGGCGGGATCGGTGCCGGTGTCGGCGCGGCCGACCTTGCCGAACACCGTCTCGACCTCGCCGAACTGGCTCATGGCGTGGTCCTGCCAGTAGAGCTGGAACGCCGCCTGCTCGGGCGGCACGCCGGGGAGGGTGGTCGGCATGTAGAGCAGATCGCCTTCGTCGAGGCGGGGCAGGAACTCACCGCCGAGGCGCGAGACGATGGGGAGCGCCGAGATCAGCGCCAGGCCGGCTGTCGCCAGAGTGAGCGCCGGGCGACGGAGGGCGAAGTGCACGAAGGGCCGGTAGAGCCGGACGAGCGTGCGGGTCAGCGGGTTGCCGAACTCCGGGATCACGCGGCCGCGCAGCAGGCGATCGCGCAGCGCGGGCGCCAGCGTGAGGGTCACGATCGCTGCCGCGATCACCACCAGCGTCTTGGTGATGGCCAGCGGTCGCAGCAGTCGCCCGGTCTCGCCCGAGAAGGCCAGCACGGGCAGAAAGGAAAGCGCCGTGATCAGCAACGAGGTGAGGATCGCCGGCGCGAAGGCCTGTGCGGCGGCGGTCAGCTTGGCTCGCCGCTCGGGCGCTGGGGCATCGGGGGCGATCGTCTCCAGGCGCCGGTGCGACGCTTCGAGCGCGACGATGTCGGCGTCGACCGCCATCCCCAGCGCGATGCCGATCCCGCCCAGGCTCATGACGGTGGCGGGCACGCCGAGGATCCACATCGCGCCGAACGTCAGCAGGAGGACGACCGGCAAGGTGGCCAGGGGGACCAGTGAGGCCCGAAGAGAAAGCAGAAACACGAGCAAGACGAGCACGACGACGCCGACCTCTTCGGCGAGCGCGCGCAGCAGCGTCCCGCGCACGCGGGTCGCCAGCTCGGAGCGATCGTAGGTGGTGGCGACGTGGATGTCCGCCGCGGCGCCCGAGTCGAGCCGCGCCGGATCGGCCGCCCGATGGGGCAACTTGCCTCGCTCGCGCGTGATCGTCTGCTTGACCGCCGACACGAGCGCGGTCAGATCGGCGTCGCGCCGGGCGATCACGATCCCGCCCACCGCCCGCTGGCCGTTCAGGTCGGCCAGGCCCGTCTGCAGGTCCTCGGTCAGGCGCACCAGCGCGACGTCGCCGAGGCGCACGAGCTTTCCCGGCGCGGCATTCTGCACCGGCAGCCCTTCCAGGTCGGCGAGCGAGGCGTGGGTGAGGCCGTCGTGGGCCGCGAACACGGGCGCCAGCGTGTCGCGGACGTCGGTGAAGGCCAGCCCCCGCTCGCGCAGCTCGCGCGGCTTGACGTCGATCCGCACCTCGCGCAGATCGCCCCCGACGGAGGCCACCTCGGCGACCCCCGGGATGGCGGCGATCGCGGGGCGGAGGACGTCGTCCTGGAATCGCCGGAGATCGAGGAGGGACCAGACCCGCGCCGGATCGGTCAGCGCGTATTCGAACACCCATCCGGTCGTCGAGGCCGCCGGGCCCACGTAGATCCGGACGTTGGGCGGCAGCGCCGGACGCGTCCGTTCGACCCGCGCCGCGATCTCCGCCCGCGCGGCGTCCAGATCGGCCCCGGCGTCGAACAGCGTGTCCACGTAGGCCATCCCGGTCATCGTCGAGCCGCGGACCGCCTTGGCGCCGCGCACGCCGGAGAGCGCCGCGGTCAGGACGCGCGCCACCTTGGCCTCGACCTCGGGGGCGGGGTGATCCATCCAGTCGACGACGACGCCGATCTGGGGATCGGCCAGGTCCGGGATCACGTCGCGCGACAGCCGGCGGCGCCCGAGGTCGCCGCCCACCGCCAGCGCGAGCGCGCCGGCGATGACCAGCCAGTGGTGGCGCCCGCACCAGGCGACCAGGCGCGCGATCACAGGCGACTCCAACCGCTCTCGGCGGTCGGCGCGTTCGCCCGCCGGTCGGCCTCGAGGAAGAAGGTGGCCCGACCCACGACGCGCTCGTTCACGCGGAGCCCGGAGAGCACGACCACCAGCCCTTGTTTCAAGAAGGTCTCGCCGATCTCGATCGGCCGCTTCTCGAAGTTGAACCCCGAGCCGGTCCAGGCGAGGACGTAGGGACCCTCGGGAGATTGCACGACCGCCGAAGCGGGCACGGCCAGGACCTGGCGAGGACGCGGCGCGAGCTCCACCCAGCCCGCTTCACCCGCCGACAGACGCGGCCCGGCGCGACCTGCGACCGGTCGAAAACGGATGCGTCCGCTCGACCGATCCCAGCGCTCTGGAGGGCCGGCCACCCGGTTCAGCGCGATCTCGACGCCAGGCGCGGCGGTCGGCGTGAAGGTGCCCGGCTCGGCGTCGTCGAGCGCGGCGATCTCGTCCTCGAAGAACAGCGCGGTCACCTCGCCGTCCGCGCCGACGGAGGCCGGGCCGCGCAGCTCCCGTGACGGGACCAGCAACGAACGATAACGGACGAAGTCGATGATGTTGTGCCGCCGGACATTCTCCACCGCCACGAAGTCGGCGTTCTCCGCCGCGTTGGCCCGGGTGGAGGCGGTCGCCGGATGGCCGACCCGCTCGAGCGCCATCCGACAGATCGGACACTCCCCGGGTGCGCCGGCGCGCACCTCGGGGTGCATCGGACAGGCGTAGCGCACCGACACGGCCGCCGGTTGGCCTGACGTCCGTCACCGCCTAGGCCGATGGCGACCGCCGCGGCGAGCGCGGCGGCCGCGACGGCCAGCAACAGCACACGAAGAGCGACGATCACTTGGCGATGAGCATCGGCCGCATGAACTCGTTGTCTTCGTGGTCGAGGATGTGACAGTGCTCGATGTAGCCCGGCCCGTTGGTCGGATCGAACGGGAACGGATCCGTGCCGGCGTGCGCGCCGTTGACCGG
This sequence comes from uncultured Pseudomonadota bacterium, assembly GCA_963725905.1. Classification (GTDB taxonomy): domain Bacteria; phylum Myxococcota_A; class Polyangia; order Fen-1088; family Fen-1088; genus JADGRB01. The sequence goes on from CAVSAG010000002.1 coordinate 1,050,191, forward strand.
GATGTCCTGCGGCGCCCAGCGCACGGCGATGCGCGTGATCTCACCCGGGAACATCTTGATGGTGTCCTTCCAGCCGCTGTCGAGCGGGTCGGGCGCCCGCTGCGGGCAGGCCCCGCCGGTGCAGGCCCCTTGCGCGAGGTACTTGCTGCCGTCGAAGTTCAGGTTCCCGCCCAGCGCGCCCGCGCTGTTGAGCGTGCTGTAGTTGAGCGGCGGTCCGAACCCCGGGATATAGACGCCCGGCGGGAAATTGAACCCGTTGAATGTCCCGCCCGGGAACGCGCCCATCCAGTCGGTCAGGTAGGTGTCGACGTCGAACGGCTGCCGCGAGATCACCTGGAACTGGATCAGGTGGATGTGGATGGGGTGCGCGTCGCCGGTCAGGTTGGCGATCTCCCACAGCTCGGTCGACCCCTCCTGGGGCGTCTCGGTGGCCGACACGCCATGCCCGTTGGAGACGCCGCCGGGGACCATGACGGTTGTCCCCTCGCGGTTGCCGTTCCACTTCGTGTTGTTGATGAGGCTCTCGACCGGATCGCCGTCGTCGACGGGTGAGCCGGGCCCGTCGGGGTTCGCGGTGTCCCCCTCTTCCTCGACCAGGATCAGCTGCCGCTTCTTGTTGGGCGTGATCGTCTTGGTGTTGACGATCGGCGTCGCGCGCAGCGCCGGATGGCTGCCGGCCGGGTTGAACGTCGTGTCGGGGCCGTTGAAGGACTGATCGACCTTGAACTGCATGACCAGACCGTCCGCCGTGGCGTCGGGCGCGCCGAACCCCACCGGGCTGCCGCTGGGGAAGGGGATGACGGCGAAGTTCTTCAGCGTGAAGGTCTTCCCCGCCTGGCCGCCGAAGTCGACGATCACGTCGGCCCGCTCGGCCGGCGCGAGGAAGAGGCACTTGGCGCCCGCCTGCACGTCGGTGTTGTTGCCGATGGGCGCGCCCGCGCAGGCGTTGGGCCCGTTGGCCGGATCGTCGAGCTTGACCGGCGAGTTGAACAAACCGCCGTCCGACCCGATCTGCCAGATCGCCGGGCCGGGCGCGCCGTTCTGATGCATGTCGACGCCGTGCTGGTCGAACATCTGCATGGTGTAGAAGCGCGCGTTGCTGGCGTTGACGAAGCGGAAGCGGTACCGCCGCGGCTGCACCTCCATCGTCGGCCAGCTCTTGCCGTTGACGGTGATGACGTCGCCGAAGAACTCCGGGATCCAGAACGGATGTTTGTCCGGGTTGGCCGGCGGCCCGTTCAGGTTGGCCGGGTTGTCGGAGTCGGGGAAGTAGAGCTGGCCGTTGGTGTCGAACTGGCGATCGGCGAGCAGCAGCTCGGCCTCCTGAGCGCCGGACGGCAGCGTGATCGGATTGTTGGCCAGGCCCGTGTCGCGGTTGTCGCGGATGAAGTAGAAGCCCGCCAGCCCCGCGTAGACGTTGAGGCGCACGATCCCCAGCGTGTGGTCGTGGAACCAGAGCGTCGTCGCCTCCTGGGAGTTCAGGTAGTTGTAGGTGTTGCTGACGAACGACTTTCCTTTTTGCGCGAAGCCGGGCGTCCACCAGGCGTCCGGGTGGCCGTCGTACTGCGACAGCACCTCGTTGCCGTGCAAGTGGACGACCGTCGGAATCGGACCGGCGTAGGGCTCGGTGCAGGGGCCGGCCAGAGGCGGGCCGTTGACGCAGTTGTTGGCCGCGGTCGTCCCCAGCGGGTCGGCCCAGTGGATCGACTGGTCGACGGTCAGGAACTTCTGCAGATGCGTGTTGGTCAGGCTGTTGGTGTAGATCGCCGTCGTGGCGACGTTCTGCTTGGACTCGATGGTGCGGGCCGGCCAGGAGGGACCCCCGCCGTTCTCGTTATAGCCCCAGAGGTAGGTCCCCGCGTTGTACGGCGCGGGCAGCGACGTGTAGAACGACGCGGGTAGCACCTTCTGCTGGAACTCCTGCATGTTGACGTTGACCGTCGCCGTCCCGTTGACCCGGCGGCCGCTGAAGGTGGTGAGGGCCTCGACGAACGGCGTGATGCTGGTCCCCTCGAGTGGCGTCTGCGGCACGCTGACCGATTCGCCGACCCGGACCGTGACCGCGGCCGGATCGCTCGCGGATTCGCACCCGAGCCCGAACAACGCCGCCGTCGCGGCAACTCCCGCCAATCTCACTCTTGCCTGGTTCATCACTTCGCCCTCCCTACGTAGAAGTCCCTTTTGAGGGCTAGGTCGTAACGGAGAGTTTCTCCAGGCAGAAAATGTTTCCGATCTTCGCGCGTTACAAATGCCGCGTTACCTACGCGGAACGCACGACTGGAATACGTCCGTGAAACTAGTACCCGCGGACCACGTCTGGGCGATAGTGGTTGCGGACGCGGCGTTCGGCCTTGCGCTCGACGAGGTTGAAGGTGTGCACCGTGTCGGGACCGAGGACGTTCGCGATCGCTGTCCGGCGCGTCTGTTCCGCGTTGGAGTCGACGGTGAAGGTCGGAAGAGCGGAATCGTCTGGGGCGTTCGCGATCGTCGCCAGCGTGCGCGCGTACTGCTCGTCGATGGCGCGGATGGCGGCGCGCTGCGCGTCGGAGAGGTTGAGGGTGTCGAAGGCCTGCTCGTCGGCGTCCTGGATCACCTGGGCACGGCGCTCGTAGAGCGCGCGTTGCCGGCGCGCCGTCGTGGGATCGATCTCGCCGGTGGTGCCGTCGTCGGGCGGCGGCGGCGCGGCCACCTCCGGTTGCCGCGGCGGCGGTGGTGGTGCCGGCGTCTCGACGGCGGGCGGGGAGGGGGCAGGCAGATCCTGCGAGATGTGCTCCGCGGGCGGCGCGACCTCGGCGCTCTGCTTGGGCGGCCGGTGGAGCCTGTGATAGATCGCATAGCCTTCGGCGCCCACGATGGTGGGCGCGAGAACGATCGCACCGACCAAGATGGCGTTCGCCCGGGCCATACTCTTTCTATGCTCTGGGCGGCCGCTGTGTAACGCCCATCGCGCAAGATCAGGTGGAAGATCCGGGGGTGCGCTACCGGCTGGCCGCCGCCGTCTCGGGCGGGTGCTGCCGGCGGACGATCTCGTTGAGGACGTTGCCCAGGTTGTCCTGCGTCATCGACCAGGCCTGCGGGAATTCGTCGCGGGTGTAAACTTGCAGCGCGCTCCGGTACGCGTCGACCGCCTGCGCCAGCAGGCGCTCGCCGGCCTCGTCCTCGCGCCGGCGCCCCTGGTCTTCGAGCACCGTTCCGAGGTTGTTCTGGGTCATCGCCCAGTCGCGCGGGAGCTCCTTGCGCGTGCAGACGTCCAGCGCCAGCGTGAAGGCGCGGGTCGCCTGCGCCAGCAGATCGTCCGCCGCCGCCCCGTCGGTGCGTCGTGCCTGATCCTCGAGGACCGTACCGAGGTTGTTCTGGGCCATCGCCCAGTCGCGCGGGGCCTCGTCGCGCGTCGAGACCTCGAGGACCAGGTGGAAGGCGGCGGCCGCGTCGGCCAGCAGCTTGTCGCCCTTTTCCCCTTCGCTGCGGGCGCCCAGGTCGTCGAGCGCGGTCCCGAGGTTGGCCTCGGTCACCGCCCAGTCCCCCGGCGATCTCTCCCGGGTCCGGATCTCGAGCGCCTGCCGGTAGGCGTCGGCCGCCTGCGTGAGCAGCGCAAGCGACTTGTCCCCCTTCGCGCGCACTCCCTGCTCGTCGAGCGCGCCGCCGAGGCTGTCCTGGGTCGCGGCCCAGTCGTCGGCCAGCTGCTCGCGCGTCCTGACCTGCGAGGCCAGATGGAACGCGTCGACCGCCTGAGCCAAGAGCTCGTCCCCCTTGCCCTCCGGCGCGCGCTTCCCCTGCTCGGTGACGACGCCGCCGATCGCCGCCTCGGTGGCGGCCCAATCGCGCGGCGCGTGCTCGCGCGTGAGGACCTTGAGGACCGACCGGTATGCCTCGGCTGACTGGGCGAGCTGCTCATCGCCCTTCGGCCCCAGCGTCCGCTTGCCCCGTTCGCAGAGCGCGCCGGCGAGCGCACTTTCCGCCTCCGCCCAGGCCGCGGGCGTCTGCTCGCGCGTGCGGACGCGCAGCGCGAACCGGAACGCATCGGCGGCGCGCGCGTGGAGGTCGTCGGCCTTGTCGTCGGCCGCCCGCCTGGCCTGCTGCTCGAGGATCGCGCCGAGCTGGATCTGGGTGGTCGCCCACTCGTTCGGGAAGCGGTCGGCGGTGTGCACCTCCAGCGTCGCCCGCAACGTCTCGGCGGCGAGGGCGAAGAGCTCGTCCCCCTTGCTCCCCCGCGCGAGCTTCGCCTGCTCGAGCTCGACGCCCGACAGCCGGGCGGAGGTGGCGGCCCACGCCTCCGGGTGCTGCTCGCGGGTCGACACCTCGAGCGCCGCCCGGAACGCCTCGGCGGCCTGCTTCAGCGGGGGGCCGGCCTTCTCGCGCGACGCGAGCTTCGCCTGGGCCTGGAAGATCGCCCCCAGATCGTTCTCGACGGCGGCCCATTCCTTGGGGAACTGCTCGCGCGTGGTGATCTCGAGGGCGTCGTGGCAGGCGCCGACGGCCTTGTCCAGATGCGCCGCGCCGTCGGGGCCGGCGCCGAGCTGCCGCTCCGCGCGCGCGACGTCGAGGGACGCCGCCGCCCACCGCGCCGGATCGTCCTTGCGTGGCGTCAGCGACAGCACGCGGCGGTAGAGATCGGCCGCCGGCCCGAAAGCGGCGCTGAGGAAGTTAGCGTCGGCCTCTCGCTTGAGCAGCTCCCGCAGGGAGCCGCCGTGCGCGCGGCGGCGCGCCGCCAGCGCTTGCTCCTCCTTGTCGAAGCTGGCCTCCTCACCGGCGGCCGCCTCGACGGCGGCGTGCGAGAGGCGCGCCGCCTCCGCCAGCTCGTGGCGGACGAACGCGGCCCGGCTCTTCTGGCCCGGGGGGCTCTGTCGGTTGGCCTTCACCTTGGCGGCCCAGCCGTCGACGGCCGCTTTCACCTCCTTGAAGGAGAGACCGTAGCGCGTCGCCCACTCGCGCAGGTAGCGGTCGAGGCGGACGTCGGTCGGTCGGGCGCCCTCCGCGATCTGGTCGCGCGCGCGCGCCATCATGTCGCTGACCAGGAGGTCGATGGCGGCGGGCGAGACGAACCGCTTCGAACCGACCGGCGCCACCTGAACCTCGACGACGCTCTTTTCGAGATCGGAGGGGACGCGCACGGCGCCGCCCGTCGGTTGCCAGAGACGATACCCCTCCTTCTCGACCTCGATGGTCAACGTCTCGCCGGCGTTGGCGTCGGCCGGAAGGAGCAGCCAGAAGCGGCCGTCATCGTCTGTCGATGCCGCGTCTTTCCCGCCACGCGCGCGTACGGTCACCTCGGCGAGCGGCCGCGCCTTGCCGGGTTTGTCGGACGGGACCACCACGACGCCCTTCACGTAGTGTCCGTCGGCCGCGCGCGCCGAGCCGGGCGAAGGCACCACCCCGAGGACGGCCGCCGCGCCGACGGCCGCGACCAGACGAGCAAGCCAAGTTATTCGCGTACACGCCACGTTGCCACCTCGCTAAAACTGTGGCCGACCGCCCGCGCCTCCACCAGGTCCAACGAAAGGCGACGGCGCGAATGTTACAGGTTCGAGGATCGGACAAATGGGATCGTGCCGTCGCGCACGCGGCGGTATCGTTGGCGCGATGAGAGTCAGGTTCGGGATCTGCTTGCTGGTGATCGCCGCCGCGTGCGGAACGGCACGCGCGCGCGGCAAGACGCGGAACGTCGTGATCTTCGTCGCCGACGGACTGCGCCCGGGCTCGATCAACCCGACCGACGCGCCGACGCTGGCGCGGCTTCAGAGAGAAGGCGTCTTCTTCCCGAACAGCCATTCGCTGTTTCCGACGGTCACGACGGCGAACGCCTCGGCGATCGCCACCGGGCACATGCTCGGTGACACAGGCGACTTTGCCAACACGCTGTACACGGGCGCCGAGGTCATCGGCAGCGGGACGCCGTTCATCGAGGACGATCAGGTCCTGGCCGAGCTCGACGCGCAGTTCGGTGGGAACTACCTTGGCGAGGCGAGCCTCCTCGCGGTCGCCCGTAGCAAAGGATTCAGCACGGCGGCGATCGGAAAGCTGGGGCCGGTTCTCGTTCAGGACGTCTCGCAAGGGAGTCGCTCGGTGCCGCTGCCCGCCACGATATTCATCGACGACCGGACAGAGTCGGGCAAGGGCGTGCCGCTCGATCCCGCGATCGCCGCCGCGCTGAAGGCGACGCTCGGCAGCGCCGCGCCGCCGTCGCGCGCGACCGGCAAGCCGAACACCCCCGACGACAATGGTTTCTCCGGCGACAGCCGGACGCCGGGGACGCGCGTCGCCAACGTTCCGCAGCAGCGGTATCTCGCCGATGCCGTCACCAAGGTGGTGTTCCCCGAGCTGAAGAGGCGAGGGAAGCCGTTCGTGCTCCTCTTCTGGTCGCGTGACCCGGACGCGACCCAGCACAACCAGGGGGATAGCCTGGGCGCTCTCGTCCCCGGGATCAACGGGCCGACCTCGAAAAGCGCGGTGAAGAACGCCGACGACACCCTCCACCAGATCCTGGGCGCGATCGAAGCCGATCCGGATCTTGCGGCCACGACCGATCTGTTCATCACCTCCGACCACGGGTTCTCGACGGCCAGCCGGCGGGCGGTCGACGCCGAGGGGCACGCCTCCTCGAGCCCGGCGGCCAAGCGGCGGGCGCCCGACGTCCGGCCGGGCGATCTGCCGCCGGGGTTCGTGGCCATCGATCTCGCCGCTCACCTCGGGATGTCTCTCTGCGATCCCGACCAGCCCTGGATCGGCGTCGGCGGCGGTCAGATGTACAGACAGATCGAGGCCGACGCGCACCCGGCCGCCGGCAACGGCCTCGTCGGAGGCTCCTGCTGGATGAAGGGGCCCCGCGAGGCGCGGGTAATCGTGGCCGCCAACGGCGCCTCTGACCTCATCTACGTTCCGCAGGGCAACGGGCCCACCATCGTCGACGTCGCGACGTTTCTGCTCGCGCAGGACTACGTCGACGCGGTCTTCACCGACCGAATGGTGCCGGGCGCGCTCGCGCTACGCGACATCAACCTGTGGGGGAGCGCGCGGACACCGCGCCCCGCGATTGTCGTGGCGCTGAAATCGTGGGCGCGCGATCCTCAGGATCCCCTGAGGACGCAGATCGACGTCGAGGACGGGGGCGTGCAGGAGGGGCAGGGGACGCACGGCAGCTTTGGGCGCGCGGACGTCACCAACACGATGATCGCCTTCGGGCCCGACTTCAAGCACGGGGTCGTCGACCGCGCGCCGGCCAGCAACGCCGACATCGCGCCGACGCTGGCGCGGATCTTGGGCCTGACGTTGCCGAGCCGGGGGCGCCTCCGGGGGCGTGTGCTGGCCGAGGCGCTCGGCGATGGGCCGGCCACGACGCCGTCGACCTGCGGCGAGGCTGTGTCGCAGCCGAGCAAGATGGGGTTCCGAACTGCCCTCCATTTCCAGGTGGCTGCCGGGGTCCGGTACCTCGACATGGCCAAGAAGTTCGCTGGACCGGTCAGCTGGGGCGACTGGGTGGCGGCGCTCTCCTGCAGTGGCGGCAGACGCGCGGCACCGCGGATGAAACCGTGAAACGCGCTCAGGGCGTTGTCGCGATGGCGCCATCTCCCGCGTCGGTCGCTCCGCCGTCGAGCGGCGTGTCGGCCGGCGGCTTGAAGTCGGCGCCCAGGCTCGAATCGAAGTTTTCATCGATGGGCGGCATCTGGTCGCACCCCACGAGGTGCGCTGCCCCGAGGCAGATCGCCCCGACGATCACGAATGCCCTCCACGGTGTCATCGTCGACTAAATCTCGATGCGAGAGACATGCCAGCCGGAGGGACCCGCGGAGACGCCGCAAGTTACGAGGAAGAAGAGCCGTCCGAGCGCGGCGCCGCCGTTTTGACAGAAGGTTCGCTGGACGGCAGGTCGTTATGGCAAGAGGATCTCTTCCGGCAATGCGATTCTCCGCGGCGGCCCTCGTCCTGTTGCTCGCCGGCTGTCTGGGTCAGCCGGGGGGACCCACGTCCGGTCGCCGCGACGTCAATGTGGCGGACGCGCGCGCCGATCGCACGGACGCCCCCGGTCCGGTCGCCGATGCCGGACGCGGCGATCGACGGGACGCGCGGACCGACCGGATAGCTCGCGACGGCCCCGCCGAGACCGCGCCCGTCGACGCGGGAACGGCCGGCGCGGGTGACGGCGCGGCGACCGACGGCGCCGTCGACGCCGGCCTCCGGCTGCTGGGCGCGCCGTTCGTCTTCGCGCCCACGCCGGGCGGCTTCGGCCTCAGCGTCGTGCTGCGCTCCGGAGATCCGACGACGCTCGCGCTCCGGATTCGCGCCGACGACGAGGCACCATGGCGGAGCGCAGGTCCGCCGCGCTCCCCCGCACCCGACGTGGCCCAGTGGCGCGTCGATGGCCTCGCCCCCGGCCATCGCTACAGCTATCAGGTTCTCGCCCTGGCAGATGCGGGTTCCATCGGCGCGCTCCCGCTCTATCTCGGCAGCGCCGCGACGGCACCTCCACCGGGATCGCCATTCACGTTCGCCGTCATCGCCGATTCGCACATCGAGCCACGCGATCCCATCCCGCCCGGTCAGACGGTCATCGACGATGACTACGGCCCGATGGAAGAGACCTTGCTCGCCGTCGCGGGCGAGGTCACGGCGGCGAGCCCCGACTTCCTCATCAACCTGGGGGACATGGTCGACTACCACCTCTTCGGTTTCAACGCGCCGCCCCCCGACGCCTCGTGGGCGCGCCTCGCCTACCTCAACTACCGGCGGCTGCTCGGCGACACTGTCGGAAGCGCCGCGCACTTCCCGGTGATCGGGAACTGGGACGGCGAGAGCGGCTGCAACAGCCCCGAGGAGATCGCGCGCTCGATGAGCCAGCGCCAGCTCTACGCGCCCGGCCCGGGGCCCGACACCTACCCGGAGGGCGGGAGCATCAACGGCGACTACTACGCGTTCACCTGGGGCGACGCGCTGTTCGTGGTACTTAATGTGATGACGTACACGCCCGGCTGCCACCTATTGAGCGACGGTCCCGGCCTCCCGGACGACTGGACTCTGGGCGCCACGCAGCTGGCCTGGCTCGGACGGACGCTCTCCGCCGCGACCTCGAAATGGCGTTTTCTCTTCATCCATCACACCGACGGCGGCGCGGCGGCCGACGTGGACGATTCGGCCTACGGGCGTGGCGGCGCGCAGGCGGCCCACATCGGCGAGCAGGCGATCATCCAGGCGATGATGGTCGAATACGGCGTTCAGGTCTTCTTCTACGGCCACGATCACGTCTTCACCGACGCGGTCGTGGAGGGCGTTCACTACACGCTGCCGGGGAGCGCCGGGGCGCCCTGGAAGTTCGACGCCTCGCAGACCGGTTACACGCTCTACTGGACGGAGTCCGGGTACGGTCGGGTCTCCGTGTCGCCCGACGCGGCGCAGATCGACTTCGTCGCCCAGGACGGCGCGCTGCTCGACCGCATCATGCTTCCCTGACGCGCGCTTTCGGGACCGACTAAAATACGCCTTCGTCATAGCTCATGCGGAATTGGACAAGAGCCTCGCTTGTGCTTCACCTCTCGACGTCTTTGATCTTTTGCGGCTGTCTGCTGGGCCTCGCCCCAGGTTGCAACAGCCAAGGGTCGGGGAGCCCGGGCGGAGTCGACGGAGGCGCGGGCGCGCTCGGTGGAAAAGGCGTTGGCGGCGACACGGAGCCGGGCGGTAACACCGACGCGGGCGGCGGCGCGTCGGGGGACTGCACCTTCCAGCAGACGGGCACACCCAGCACCCAGATCTCGACGGTCGGCATCGTCACCTGGTCGACGACGCTCCAGAGCCCCACCTCGGCCCACATCGACTTCGGCATCGATGCCAGCTACGGCATGACGGCGCCCGTCGATCTCACGGCCGCCGACCACCGGACGCTGCTGCTGGGCATGAAACCGTCGGCGAGATACCACTACAGAATCGCCGCCAGCAACGCGGGCGGCAGCTGCACCAGCGACGACTACACGATCGCCACGGGGCCGCCGCCCAACGGCCTGGCGCCCCCCACGGTCACGACAAACAACGCGAGCGCCCTCTACGGGGGCTTTCTGGTCACCGGCCAGTACAGCCAGGCGATGATCGGGGGGGCGGACGGGGCCCCGGCCTTCATCCTCGACAAGGACGGCACTTATGTCTGGTGGTACACGGTCAGCGGCAGCAACGCGACCGGCGTCGCGATGAGCTACGACGGGCAATACATGTGGATCAACAGCGTGAACGTGCCGAAGGGCACGACGCACGTCCACCGCGTGACGATGGACGGGCTCGAAGACACCGACTTCTCGACGGCGTTCACGGACCTCAACCACCAGTTGACGCCGCTGCCCGACGGCAGCATCGCTTTCTACGCATACGGAGCGAACGGCTGCGACGACATCAAGATCTTCCCCGCCAAAGGGACGCCGAGCGACAGCGCCACGACGATCGCCAACGCTGCGGCCGCGCACGGCGGGAGCCTGAAGTGTCACGTCAACAACATCCAGTACTCGCCGTCGGACGACACACTGATCTTCTCGGACCTCGACAACAACTGTCTGACCAAGATCACCAGGACCGGCGCGACCGTCTGGGTGCTGAACGGCGGCGTGCCGGGCGGCCCCCAGAGCTCGTTCAGCGGCGGGGCGATCGTCTGGAAGGGTGGGGAGCACGGCTTCACCGTCCTCGGCGGCGACGACTTCGTCATCTTCAACAACAACAGCAAGATACCGGCCGGGAGCACGGCCAACTGGATGAGCGCGGCGGGCGACGGGATGGGGTCGATGGCGATCGAGGTGAAGCTGGACCTGACGGCGTGGACCGCGACCCAGACCTGGACGTACAAGGCCAACCCGATGATCGCGAACGACGTCCTCGGTGATGCCCAGCGGCTCCCGAACGGCAACACGATGGTCGACTTCGCGACCAAGGCGACGATAGAGGAGGTGGACAAGGACGGAAACCTCCTGCAGCGGATCACCACCATGAAGAACTTCGGCTACATCGAGAAGCGGGCCACGCTGTACGGGCCGCCGCCCCGGTAGCGTTCACTTTCCGGAACGACGCACGCGACGAGGGCGCGCCGCGGCGCCGGGCTTCTGGCGATAAAAATCCAAGGTTTTCGAGCCGGTTTCTCCCATTAACGTCACTGCTCCTTTACAACCAATGACGAATTGGAAGAGGGGAACTTCTATGCGCATCTCGACACCCGCAGTGTTTTTCGGATGTCTGCTCTCCGTGGGCTTCGGCTGTGCGCAGCCTGGTGGGTCGGGGGGGCAGGGCGGTTCGAGCGCGACGGGCGGCTCCTCCAGCGGTGGCGGCAACGGTTCCGGCGGTAACACGGGAAGTGGAGGCGACGCGTCGGGGAGCGGGGGCAGCGGCAGCGGCGGGAACACCGGAAGCGGCGGGAACACCGGAAGCGGCGGCAATGGGACCGGCGGCAACGTGGCGAGCGGTGGGACGACGGGTACAGGGGGCGCGAAAGGCGGATCGACCGGGACCGGCGGCTCGTCGACCGGCGGCGTCACCGGATCGGGCGGCAGCTCGACCGGGAGCGGCGGCAGCTCGACCAGCTGCACGATCACGCCGACGGCGATGACCAGCTCGAAGATCGGCACCGTCGGGATCGTCACCTTCACGACCACGCTCTCGAGCCCGACCGCCGCGCAGATCGACTTCGGTCTCGACACCAGCTACGGCCTGACAGCGCCGGTCGACCTGACGGTGTCGCAGTACCGCACGCTTCTCCTCGGGATGAAGCCCGCGAAGACGTACCACTATCGGATCTCCGTCACCAACGCGAGCGGCACTTGCGCCGGCGGCGACAACACGATCATGACCGGCCCGGCGCCGAACGGCGTCGCGCCAGCGGGCTTGATGACGACGACCAGCAACGCGTCGGCGCTCTACAAGGGGTTCATCGTCACCGGCTCTTACGTCAAGACGGGAGGGGCGCCAGCCTATATTCTCGACAGCGATGGGACGATGGTCTGGTGGTACAACGACGGCAGCGATGCCTGTGGCCCGCGCATGAGCTACGACGGCCAGTACATGTGGATCGCCAGCGCCGATGTCGGCTCACCGGACCACACCCACCGGGTGACGATGGATGGGCTGACCGATACCGACTTCACGACTGCGTTCGCCGGCCACAGCCACCAGATCACCCCGCTCCCCGACGGCAGCATCGCCTTCTACGCCGCCAACAACACGATCGGTTGTGACGACATCAAGATCTTCCCGGCCAACGGCACGCCGACCACCGCGGCAACGACGCTGGTGAACTCGCAGAAGGCGCACGGTGGCACGGGGATGTGCCACATCAACAATATCGAGTACTCGCCGGTCGACGACGCGCTGATCTTTTCCGACCTGGACAACAGCTGCCTCACCAAGATCGACCGGAAGACCGGCGCGACCATCTGGGTGCTGAACGGCGGCAGCCCCTCCGGCGTCATGAGCACCTTCACCGGCGACTCCTACAAGGGTGGCGAGCACGGCTTCCACGTGATCAGCTTCATGAACAACGTCACCGACATCCTCATCTTCAACAACAACGTCGGCGGCACGGGCGGGTCCCAGGCGCTCGAGTTCACGCTCGACCAGGGGACCAAGATGTCGAAGAAGATCTGGTCCTACCAGCCGAGCAAGGCCATCAACGTCTCGGTGCTCGGTGACGTCGAGCGCCTCCCGAACGGCAACACGATCGTCGACTTCGGGACGGGCAACGCCATTCAGGAGGTCGACAAGAACGGGACCATCGTGCAGGAGATCGCGTCCAATGTGAATTTTGGATTCTTCGAAAAGCGCGCCTCTCTCTACGGACCATCGACAAAGTAGGGGTCTTCGATGAAACGTCTCCATCATCTGCTCCTCGCCGCCGGGACCCTGGTCCCGCTGATGACGATCTCCTGTTCCAGCGGAGGCGACAGCCCCAGCGTAACCTGTACGAGTGGAACGATGGTCGCCGCCGAGGCGAACGACTATGCCTTCTCGAGCCAGATCATGCTCCACCCGGTGAAGGTCAAGTCGATGTCGGATTTGACCTTCGACTGGGGCGGCGTCACCAAGGACTTCCTCGGTCATTCGGTCGACCCCGTCGCAGATCTCACGACGGTCTTCGTCTTGCTGGTCAATTTGCCCGCAGCGACCCTGGAGACGCAGCTGGACAACGACTCCTTCAGCACGAGCGCGGTTCAGATCACGCCGCCGCCCCAGGTTTCGCCCACCGGTCAGACCTCCGCCAGCCTCTACGAGGACTTCACGGCGGGGGATGTGGCCGTCACGGCGGCCGCGGCGGCGCCTTACCTCGACGCGGCCACCTGGACGCCGGCGATTTCGACCTTCGCCGTCGTTGCGCAGACGGGGGAGAATCTCGGGACGAACATCCACATGATTCAGTCGTTCGAGCTGGATGACTCCTCGACGAACACGAAGGTGACGCTGACCAACACGTCGACGACGCTGACATACCACACCGATCTCCACAGCCTGCACCCAACGGGCGTCCCCGCGGGGACGGCCACCATGACCCTCGACTGGAGCCAGATCCAGACGAACGCGCTCGGAAACAGCTTCGGGAACACCGCCACCACTCCGACGACGGCCATCACCAGCGCCATCGTCGGTCACTACACCCAGTCGCTGTCCGAGCTGGAGGGTCAGTTCCTGGACCTGCAGACCATCGCCCAGGACCTCTACACGGCCAAGACCCCCTACGGGAACACGCTCGACTTCACGACGCTGGTGGATTCGGCCGGCAACCCGTTCACAGGGGTCACCTCCGACGGGACCTGGCTGGTCGGCCTCATCTGCGGCATGTGTCAGAACCCGGCCCCCTGGTACCTGACCGTGCTGAAGCCAGTCACACAGCCCTGCGCATCTCCGTAGCGCGCTCTGCGGCCGCGCCCCGCCGAAGGAACTTGGGCGTCACCAGCAGGATCACCGACGGCAGCAGGGCCACCGTCGCCGCGCTGCTGGTCACCATGGTGAGCGCCACCAGCACGCCCAAAAGGACGTGCACCTTGAAGAGCGACAGCGCCAGGCAGAGATAGCCGCCGGCGACGGCGCTGGCCACGTAGGCGATCGCCTTGCCCGAGGTGGTGAGCGCGGTGGCGGTCGCCTCGCGCAGATCGCCGGTGCGCTGGAACTCCTCGCGCACGCGGAAGATGAAGTAGACGGCGTAGTCGGCGCCGATGCCGACCGCCATCGCCGAGATCGCCGCCGTCCCCATGGAGAGCTTGATCCCCGTCCACCCCATGAGCCCCAGGTTCACCAGCGCCGCGGTCGCCAGCGGCAGCAGCACCAGGAAGCCGCCCAGCAGCGAGCGGAGCAGGACGGCGGTGATCAGCACCACCAGCACCGAGATCTGGATGAGGTTGACCTCCTTGCCGTGGACCATCGTCTCGTTGAGCGCGATGACGTTGGTGACGCCGCCGCCGACGCTGGCGGTGACCGCGGTCCCGGCGAAGAGACGGGTGGCCTCCGCCTTCATCGCCTCGGTCATCGCCTTCATGGCGCGGAAGTCGTCGGTCTTGAGGTAGGCGGTGATGACGGCGCGCTGGAACGGCCGGTCGACAACACGCGCCAGATCCTCCTCCTCGCCGCCCATCCCGTAGAGCAGGAGGTACTGGGCGACCCCCTGCGCCGTGTCGGGGAGCTTGCCGCCGCCGTTCGGGTCGATGGCCAGGCTGATCTGCCGTAGCAAGTCGACGATCGAGACGACCTTGCCGACGGGGAGCGGCTGGTGGGCGATGAACGTCCCCAGCTGGTCCATGCGCTTGAGCACCTCGGGGTTCTTGATCGCGTCGGGCGTGCTCCCCTCTATCAGCACCTGGATGACGCGTGTGCCCGCCAGGCGCGCGTCGGCCATCCGGAAGCCGTGGACCGGGGCGTTGCGCTCGAAGAACTGCGCGTGGAGATCGTTGCCCGCGTCGAGCCGCAGCAGGCCGACGAGCGCCACCAGGATCAGCGCCGCGAAGGCCCAGACGATCGGCCGCTCCTTGCCGGCGCGCACGGTGGCCGCCAGTTTCTCCAGGATCGGGTCGAAGTACTCCTCGCGCTTCTCGCGCTCGGTCTGACGCTCCGACGGCGGTGACATCAGCACGCGGATGGCGGGGATGAAGGTCATCTCCACCGTCAGCGCCGCCACGATCCCGAACGCGGTGCAGAGGCCGAAGTTCTTGATCGTCGGCAGCCCGAAGGTCGCCAGCGAGCCGAAGCTGAGCGCGGCGATCGTCCCGGCCGCCAGCATGACTAGGCCGACCTTGGTCGTCGCCTCGATGACCGCCAGCCGGTTGTGCTCGGTGGCGGGCAGGTCGGCCCGCTCGCCATGCAGGCGGTTGTATTCTTCGTAGTAGCGCTTGAGGATCTGCACCGAGTGCCCGGCGCCGATCGCCAGCAGCAGGATCGGCGTCATGATGTTCCAGGGATCCATCGGCGCGTGGAGCAGGCCCATGAGGCCCAGCGCCCAGACGACGCCCATGATGGCGGTGACCAGCGGGATGATCATCCCCTGCAGCGTGCGGAAAGCCCGGTAGTGCAGGTACCCGATCATCGCCAGCGCTAGAACGAAAAGGAGCGCGACGCGACGGGTGTAGATGAGCAGCCAGTGCAGAACGGTCGGCGCGCCGGCGGCGACGATCTCCAGCTCGGGCGCGCGTTCGGGGGCGACGACCGCCTCCAGCTTGTCGTAGAGGAACTTCGATCCGCCCGCCTTCTCGAAGTCGGAGAAGTCGACCAGCACCGAGGTGGCGCGCCCGTCATCGCCGACGAACAGGCTGGTGAGGAAGCTGTTGGCCTGCACGCGCGCCCGGAACGCCGCGATCTCGGCGTCGGTCCGGGGGACCTTGCCGGCCAGCGGCACGATCTCCAGCGAATCGGCGGTGCTGCGGACGTCCTTCACGCGCGGCGACATCAGCGACAGGACGCTGCCCGGCTTGACGCCGGGGAGCTTCTCCAGCTTCTCGGTGACGCGCTTGACCTTGTCGAGGACAGCGGGCGTGTAGACGGTTCCCGACCGCGGGTAGAACCCGATCACCGTCATGTACTTGCCGCCGAACAGCTTCTCGATCCGCTGGCCGACGATGACCAGCTGGTCGCCGGGCGGGATCTGCGCGTCGACGTCGAGCAGGACGCGCAGCCGGGTCATGAAGAAACCGAGCGTCAGCGTCACCAGTGCCACCAGCGCGATGACCAGCTTCGGCCGGCCGACGATCGCAGTCACATAGCGGCGGAGCATGTCAGCGCCTCTCCCAGAGCGAGCGGATCAGGCTCTCGCGCGTGTCGCTCCTGGGCGCGAAGTAACTGGCCAGCACGACCCGCCGCGACCCCGCCTCGCGCTCGGTCAGATCGAGCAGCAGCTGGCCACCCTCGGACAGGACGACCGTGCGCAGCGTGTCGGGCGCGACCGCGTAGAGCAGCCGGTCGCCCTTCTTGTAGCCACGGTCGGCGAGCGGCGCGAACCACTGGGGGATCCCGTCCGAGACCTTTTGCTCGATGTCGCGCCCGATGAGCCCCGCCTCGCGCGCGAGCTCCAGGTTGTCGCGCACGACGCCGATCCAGCGGTTGAGCGGGACGTCGCGCACGAACTGCATCTGCACCACCGCGTGCGGCGCCGCGATGGCGATCTGCGCCAGCTGCGCGTCGAGGTCGTAGGAGTAGGGCCTTCCGCCCACCAGGCCGGCCAGCTTGCCCTGCGTCGGCTTGTCGAACCGGACGTCGATGTTGGCGACGTTGATCTTGAGGACCGTCTTCTGCAGCAGCATGTGCATAGACGAGAACGGCCCCTGGCCGAGCTCGGGCGAATCGAGCGACGGGAGGCCGCCCGCCGTCATGGCCTCGGCCGGGGCCAGTAGAAGCGCAGCGAGACCGGCGGCGGCGGCGAGGGAGCCCGAGATGCGTGGGGAGCGGCGTGGCATGACTTCTCCTTGACGTTCACTCACTTGCCAAATCTGTAGATGACGGCCAGCGCGACGAGGTGCGAGGTGGAGGCGTACGTCCCGCCATTGACCGTCGGGGATGGCTGCCCGAGGTAGTTCGGGTTGCAGCTGTTGGAGTCGGTGTAGGGGGCCTTGCAGGCGCTGTTCGGCACCTGCTGGTAGAAGCGGGCGTCCGCCTCCGAGACGGTGAAGCTCGGTTGGTAGCGGAGCTGATAGGCGAGGGCGATCTCCAGTCGGCGCAGGAGCAGCGAGCCGCCGATCGCCGCCCCCAGCACCCGGGCGCCCGGGAAGTCGACGTTCGAATAGGCCGCGGGGGCGACCGCCGTTTCGTAGTAGGCGCCAGCGCGGAGCGTGAAGCGCTCGGGCACCAGGTTGACGTCGCCGCCGAGCTTCACGCTGAAGACGTCGCTCCATTGCTTGGCGATCTGGATCTGTCCGAGCGGCACCGGTTGGCTGGCCAGCGCGCCGCCCCCCGTGGCCACGAGCCCATTCGTGTCGAGGGCGAACGCCTTGGTGCGCGACCAGGTCTCGTACTCGACGTCCAGCTCGACGTCGAAGATCTCGCGCGCGCCGTGGAGGTGCCGGTAGCGTCCGCCGGCCCGCGCCAGCAGCGGCAGCGGCAAGGTGATCTTCACGTCGTTGGCGGGGACGCCATTTCGGTTGGTCGTCACCGAGGGGATCCGCCCGGCGTTGAGTGGTTCCAACGACAGCGTGCTGCTGGTGACGATGTTCGCCGGGAGCACCTGCCCGGCGGCCGCGAGCTCGAGCCAGGGGCGCGGGCGCAACCAGCCGCCGACGATCGCGTTGAAGGTGAGCCAGTCCGAGCCGGTCGTCTTGGCCAGGATGTCGAAGTCGCTCGAGACCGGGCTGGCCGCGCCCGGCGCGGAGTTGGCGTTGATCACCAGCGAGTAGTCGAGCCGCGGGACGGAGATCCATTCAATGGTCAGCCCAAGGCCGAACAGATCGTGGAAGCGCCAGGCAGCGCTCACGTCCGTCTTGAGAATGAGCGCCTCGCGGTCGACCATCATGAAGCGCTGGCCGCCGTCCTGGGGGAATTGCTCCCGGCTGATTCCGGGCGGCGCGAAGACGGTGGCGGCGAACGCCCAGTCCCGCAGGCCAAATCGCGTGGCGCCGCCGAGGTAGGGGAGCACCGCCTGCCAGGGGGTGCCGCTGCTGACCTTGTCGAATGTCACGGCCGGCGGCGGCGTCTGGGCGCTGCCGTAGTCGACCGTCGGCGCGCGCGTGTAGTCGTAGCCGTAATAGGCGAGCTGATTGCCGACCTGGAAGGTGTTCCCCTCGATCTCCGACAGGCCGGCGGGGTTGATCCCGGTGGCCGTCAGATCGTCGGCGCGGGCGACGAAGGCGCCGCCGCGCCCGGCCGCCCGTGGACCGACCGCCCCGGTGTAGTAGCCGCCGTCGGCGCGCGCCGCGCCGGCGACCGCGGCCACCATGATCGACGCCGCGAGTGGTGAGAGGGCCTTCAAGGGGTGGGACCGCCGGGATGCCGGGATCGTCGGTTACTGCGGCGCGAGGACGGTGAAGACGATCGGCGCCGGGACCGAGCAGGCGCTGCAGAGGACCGCGGCGGCCCAGGTGCCTCCAGAACCTCCGTCGACCTCGGCGAACCCCGGGAAGGCCGGGCCGCTGGTCGGCGGCGACGTGAGGTCGACGTATTTCTGACCCGCCGGCACCGTGTAGGTGTAGAGGGCCGTGGCGACCTGCTCGATGTTGATGAAGTCGGCCTGGACCTCGGAAGGCTGTTTGTTCTGGAAGAATCCGACCTCGACCTTGTCGAGCTTCGTCGTCGAGAAGTCGAGCGCGTTGCCGAAGTTGTCCTTGGTGATCCGACTCCAGTCGATCTTCCACGGCCCCGCGATGGGAATCGAGACCGCCATCGGGCTCAGGGTGGGCGTGAAGTCGAGGAACTTGCCGGCGCAGGCGTCGGGCGCGCTGACCATGGTCGTGGCCACGCCGTCCGTCGGCTGGATGAAGACCATCGACTGGGCGCCCACCCCCAGCGTCGTGCCATGGGTGAACAGCATCAGGTACTGGGTGGTGGCCGAGGGGACGTAGTCGGTGACCAGCGTGAACGACGACGGATCGTAGTTGTCGAACGTGGAGATCAACGCGGACGTCGGGATGCTGCCGTCGGTCTTCACGATGTGCTTCTCGGCGTAGATGGCGACCTGGTTCTGCGAGAGCTTGCCGACGGCCAGCTTCTGCTCGACGTCGGCCTGGGTCATGTTCTTGATCTGCAGGAACGCGACGTTGTCGATCGAGCCGGCCGGGTGACAGAGAAGATCGTTCACGATCCCATCCCAGGTGAACGTCAGATCGGCCATGGGAGCCGTCTGCACGGTCGGGATCGTCAGCGAGCTCGTCGACGAGTAATTGTTCGCGTCGAGGATGATGACGTTTCCGCCGCCGCTGCCGCTGCCGGAGCCGCAGGCGGGCAGGAGCGGCGCCGCGAGCGCCAGCGGGAAGAGAATCGCGAAGCCTCGACGGATGTGGGTCGATATCATGCGGCGGATTTAAACGTAAACCGAGGCATTCGTCGACCCGAACGGTGCCAGCACGAGCGCAATCCTCGCTTTTCGAAAACCGGCTCACGCAATCGACGCGGGACGGGTCGATTTTCCATTTTGTGGAGGTCGTTAAATCGACAGCGCGCGGCAAATTCGACCGGCGCGGAAAATCTGCGCACACAATCGGCGCCGGTGCTTCCCATTATGGGCGGGCTCCTTGCTTTGTCGCTCGCACGGTCGTCTGTCAGCGCGTCGCTCAGCGACGGGTTTGCACACGAACCGGCGGCGCGTGTGATACCGTAAAACTCTCTCCCAGGTTCTCCGGAAGCTGTTCTTGAGCTTGCCCGAATTGCATCTGTCGAAGCCGGGTGTCGCGCTCCCCGCGACACGCGTCGACAACGCCGAGATCATCCGGCGGGTCCGCGCGCGCTTCAAGGGGACCGACGCCGAGTTCGTGACGATCGAGTCGGCGATCGAGCACATCTTCGGGCTGTGCGGAACGAAGGTCCGCTACCTCGAGCCCGACGAGCGACCCGGGATCATCGGCGACTATGCGGTGGCGGCGGCCAAGGACTGCCTGGCGGCGAACGACGTCGGCCTCGACGAGGTCGACCTGGTGATCTGCGGGCAGATCTCGCGGCAATACTTCGAACCCGCGACGGCGATGGAGGTCGCCGCCAAGCTCGGTCTCAAGAGGACGCACGCCTTCGACGTGACCGCCGCCTGCGTGAGCCACCTGGAGGCGCTCCAGACGGCCGCCGGCTATCTGGCGTTGCACCCTCACTACCGGGCCGCGCTGGTCTGTTGCTCCGAGCTGACGGGTCAGTTCCTGAGCTACGACATCCAGAACGTCCGCGAGCTCCACATGAAGGTCGCCGGGCTGACCATCGGGAACGCGGCGACCGCGCTCCTGCTGCGCCGGAAGCCGTTCCCCGGCGGCGGCATCCATCTGCGCGCGATGAGCACCTTCACCGCGCCCGATCACTGGGAGCTTTGTCAGGTGCCGATCGGCGGTACTCTGGTGTCGTCGTCGGTCGAGCTGATGCGGCTAGGGAAATATATTCCACCGTGGGCGACGGAGCGGCTGGCGGCGCTGGGGATGAAACCCGATGACATCGACCACTATGTCTTTCATCAGCCGAGCGAGATCATGGTGCGCAAGATTCTCGATGACCTGGGCATCGATCCGGCCAAGGGCGTCTACACCCACGGCCTCTACGGCAACACCGCCAGCGCCAGCATCGGCGTGACGTACCGTCGGCTGCTCGAGGAGCGGGAGATCAAGCGCGGCGACAAGCTGGTGCTCGGAAGCGCGGCGGCCGGCTACTCGATGGTGATGGCCGCCGGCGAGTGGACCGGGTCCGGCAGTTAAGCCACCGATGAGATTCTTCGCCACCGCCGCGCTGTCGATCTGCCTCACCGGGGTGGGTGCCGCTCGCGCCCAGACCGACAGCGGCGCCTCGCCCGACGCGGCCGTGCCGCCCACGCCGCCGTCGGCCGCCCCCGGCGCGGGAACGGCCGCGCCGCCGGCGATTGAGGCGCCGCCCGCCGACGAGGCGGGGCCGGGCCTGTTCGAGCAGAGCAACGCCGCGGCGGCCGCTCCCGCGGGCAGCGCGGCCACCGTGTCAGCCGCAGCCCCCACGGCGCCGTTCACGCTCTCCGGGTACGTCCGCGGGGACCTGTTCGCCGGCAAGGTGAACGACCAGGACGCCGCCGAGATGAAGTCCGGCTACGGCGAGCTGGATTTGACGCTGCGCACGCGCAAGGAGACCTACGGCGACGGCTTCGCTGACGCGCGCCTCCGCTATGGGCTCCAGGGCGACGGCACGCAGGGGACGGTGGTCGAGGTGCGTGAGGCCTACGTCAATGCCTATCTCGGGCGGCTCGACCTGCGGCTTGGGCAGCAGATTATCGTCTGGGGGCGGGCCGACGCGCTCAACCCGACCAACAACCTGACGCCGGTCGACTTCCGGATCCGCTCGCCGCTGGAGGACGACATCCGTCTCGGGAACGCGGGCGCGCGCGCCTTGCTGCGCTTCGCCCCCTTCCGCCTCGAAGGCGTCTGGATGCCGATCTACCTGCCGACGGAGCTGCCGGCGGTGGCCCTCCCGCAGTACGTCAGCTACGGCCCGCCGGCCTACCCGTTGCTGCCGGCGATGAACCTGAAGAACGGAACCGAGGGGGCGCGGTTGCACCTCGAGCTTCCGGCGTTCGACATGTCTATCTCCTACGTGCACGGCCTGGCGCTCTTGCCCGGGTTGACGATGACGGGTCTGACCTTGACGGCCGACCCCAACACGGGGGCGCCGAACCCGTTCATACCGCCGTCGATCGTCATCTCGCGTACCGCCTACGAGCAGCAGGTGTTCGGGCTCGACTTCTCCACGACGCTGGGCGAGTTCGGCACGCTGCGCGGCGAGGCGGCCTACCGGCGGCCCTACGACTGGTCGGTCTTCCCGGACGATCACCACGTCGCCTACCCGGACCTGCAGTATGTCCTCGGCGCCGACCACACCTTCGGATCGCTCTCCGTGATCGCGCAGTATATGGGGCGCTACGTGTTCGACTGGCAGAAGCAGGCCGGGCCAATGAATCCGCTCGATCCGTCGGTCCTGCCGATGCAGCAGATGTCGAACGCGACGGCCGTGACGACCTCGGTCAACTCGCTGCTGGCCAAGGACAACCAGATCCTGTTCTCGCAGACGGCGCAGGTGCAGCACCTCGGCACGCTGCGCTTCGAGTGGCTCGGGCTGCACGAGACGCTCTCGGTATCGTCGCTCTGTCTCCTCAACTTCACGACGCACGAATGGCTGGTGACGCCGCGGATCGGCTACAAGCTCTCCGACACCATCGTGGCCTACCTCGGCGCCCAGGTCTTCCACGGCCCGGCCGACACGTTGTTCGGCATCATCGACGCCGAGCTCTCCTCCGGCTACGTCGAGCTCCGCTACACCTTCTGACCACGAGGACCCTCATGCACACCCGCAAGCTGCTGTTCGCCACGCTGGCTCTCTCTCTCTCGGGACCGGCGTGGGCCGACAAGGCGGCATCTACACCTTCGGCGCGCGACATCATGGACAAGGTGACCACCACCCGGAAGCTCGACGGGTCGGAGGCGGTCATCAAGATGACGGTCCTCGGCGACGGCGGCCAGGCGCGCGAGCGGGAGATTTCGATGGCCACCAAGCTCTACGACGGCGGCAAGACGGAGAAGCGCATCTACCGCTTCCTTTCGCCCGCCGACGTGCAGGGGACCGGCATCCTGGTCTACGACTACGCGGACAAACCGGACGACGTCTGGATCTACCTGCCGGCGCTGCGCAAGACGCGCCGGGTGGTCAGCTCCCAGCGCTCGCAGAGCTTCATGGGGAGCGAGTTCTCCTACGGCGATCTCAACATCCCGTCGCTCGACGAGTTCAGCTACACACTGGCGAAAGAGGAGCCGATGGGGGGCGAGCCCTGCTATGTGGTCGATCTCGTACCGAAGAGCAAGGAGATCGCCGACGCCGAGGGGTACTCGAAGAAGACCTACTGGGTCTCCAAGGCCAAGATGGCGGTCGTGCGCGGTCTCTACTACGACAAGGACGGTAAGCTGCTCAAGGAGCTGGTGGCCCAGGACATCAAGCTGCTCGACCCGAAGCAGAAGCGCTACCGGGCGATGCACATGGAGATGACCAACAAGCAGAACGGCCGCAAGTCGGTGTTCGAGACCAAGAAGGTCGCCTTCTCCCCCAACACCAAGGACGACTACTTCACGACCGCCTACCTCGAGCGGAGCTAAGCCAGAGCTAAGCCCGTCAGGGGTCGTCGGAAGCCATCGCAGAGTGCTGAGTGATCGGGTGAGGGAGGGCGAGCTCAGCTCGCCCGAGCTCATCGCGGGAGGTCGCAGGAACCCTCCCAGGGTTCCTGATTCAATTGAACGGGGGAGGGGGGCCGTACATGGTGCCGCGGTGCTCGGAGTAGCCGACCGCGGTGGTGGTCGCGGTCTGGCGGAGCAGCGTCCCGGTCTTGGTGATCTCGTGGAAGGCCCCGGTGTCGGAGTAGGTCACGAAGAGGTTGCCGTTCGGCAGCTCCTTGACGTCGCCGAAGGTGGTGCAGGAGATGCCGGGGTTGTAGTCGAGCGTCGCCGTGGCCGTCTTGTTCGATTCGTCGTAGGTGAAGCCGAGCACGTGCGCGTTGCCGCTCTGGTTGTTGTTGAAGATCCAGATGTGGTCGGCGTGCACGTCGTGCCCGTGCTCCCAGTTCCAGTTCATCGCGCTGAAGTCCGACTGCGTTCCGCCGAACGTCGCCAGCAGCTTGCCGCCCGGGTAGCTGATGACCGCGACCGTGTTGAGAAACAGCATCGACACGGTGACCGCCTTGAGATCGGGCGAGTAGGTGATGTGGTTGGTGTGGGCCATCCCCATGCCGTTGGTGATCAGCGTGCCGAAGTCGGTCGCCTCGTCGTAGATCTTGGTCGAGCTGCCAGTGGAGATGTCGAGCTCCATGACCTCTTCGGCCGCCTTGGTGGTGTTGGCCATCATGTTGTCCATGACGAAGTAGACGACGTTGCCGTTGGGGAGCAGCGCGAAGTCGTGGCTGCGGCCAGGGAGATTCCAGGTGGTGCCCGACCCCATGCCGTCCATCCCGATCCGGTAGACGACGCCGGCGGTCGACGAATTGGCGAAGTTCCCCGCGTAGAGGTACTGGCCGTCGTACGACATCCGCGCGCGCGAGCAGTTGCTGGCCGGCGTGCTCGTCAGATTCGAGCGCCCAGACGAGATCGCCGTCCTTGTCGATGACGAAGCCGGTCGTCTTGCCGGTCTGTCCGGGGATGCCAGGTGAGCCCGCCAGGCCGAAGCAGTTCACCGTGAACCCGCCGCCCGCGTACAGCGCCGAGGTGTCGCCGTTGGTCGTCGTCTTGAAGGTGGGCAGGCCGTTGGGCAGGTACCCCGTGGTGACGTTCTTGACGTCGCTGCTGTAGCTCTTGCCGCCCCCCTGGGCGACGACCTGGACGTAGTACTTGGTGTTCTGCTTCATCCCGAGCAGCAGCGTCCGGTAGTTGGATTGCGTCAGGTCGACCGGTGCCTGGAACTCGAAGTTGCTCTGGTCGCGGCCGAAGTTGATCACCGCGCTGTCGATCGAGACGTTGACCGACCAGGTGACGATCTCGACGCTGGCGACCGCGGTGCTCTGGGTGATGGTGATGTCGAACGTCGCCGACCCGCTGCTCGAGCCGCCGGCGCCGGTCGCCGATCCGCCTGAGCCCGTCGAGCCGCCCTTGTTGGCGGAGCCGCCGCTGCCGTTGGAGCCGCCGGTCCCGTTGGAGCCGCCGCTGCCGTTGGAGCCGCCGCTGCCGTTGGAGCCGCCGGTCCGTTGGAGCCGCCGGTCCCGTTGGAGCCGCCGCTGCCGTCGTTGGAGCCACTCGCCTTGCAGGCCGAGACTGACAGGACAAGCGAGAGGGCCGCGAGCTGAAGGAAGATAGGCGTGTCTCGGCGTCGGACGAAGACCATGGGCGATGCTCCTAAGTCAGCGCGCCGCCGCGGGGGCCGCGGCAGGGGCGGAAGTTGGCAAAGCGATGGGAGGCAGGAAAGTCTCGTAGAAGAAGGCGCAGTCGCGGCGAATCTGTTCTTCGTTGAGGCCGAACTTGGCGAGGTCGTACTTGTGCTCGGACTCGTACTTGCGCTGCTTCTCGCCGCGCTTGGCGACGGTGGCCCGCAGCTCGGGCGTCATCGGATGGCCGAGGAACCGGCACATCTCCTCCATCATCCCCTCGAAGTCGGCCATCATCCGGTCGTAGCGCACGATGAAGACGCGCTTCTTGTCGATGAGGCCCGAGGTCCAGTCCTCGTGGAACTTCTGCAGGAGGAGGATCCAGGCCTTGTACATCCGGTCGAGCCAGCGCTTGCGCACCGGCTCCGGGAGCGACCAGAAGCCGACCGCGCGATCGAGCACGCCGATCACCAGGCTCATCGAGCTGGGGATGACCGACAGCGGATCGCGCGCCATGTAGAGGATCTGCGCCTCGGGGACCTGCGCCAGGAACTGCGGCAGCTTGACCGCCAGCGAGAACAGCTTGGCGATGTTCCGCTCGGACCCGTGCAGCACCAGGCTCCGCCGCCAGAGGGCGTCCAGCCAGGCGTTGTCGCGCTTCGAGGTGTCGCGCACCCGCGGGTCGAACCAGGAGAGCAGATCTTCCTCGTCGAATGACAGGAAGAACCCGTAGAGAAAGAAGCCGTCCAGGTAGCGAAACAGCACCCCGACGTCGTCGGTCTCGACCGAGGAGAGGCTGGTCTGGTGCGCGTCGGTCGAGTGATACTTGGCGGGGCTGATTTTCTCGAGCAGCGGGAGAATGGGGCGCAGCATCTTCTGCAGCGTGAGCGACGGGTAGAGCATCAGGAAGAGCTCCATCCCTGAGCCGAACCCCTCGTCGGCCAGGAAACGCTGCAGGAAGGTGGTCCCGGTGCGTGGGTTGCCGACCAGCACGATCGGACGGTTCGCGCGCGTCCGGCGCAGGCGCGGGAAGAAGATATTGTCGAGCGCCATCGCCACCGCGACCAGCGTCCGCACGAAGCCGAACACGACCGCGATGAACAGGGGGATGACCCTGACGCCGAAGGCCCGCCGCAGGACCCGGTAGACCCGGCCCATCCGCGCGAAGATGGTGTTCATCGTTCTAAGCGCAGTAGCAGAAACGGCGCGGAAAGGGTCACACTTTCGCCGCCGGCCCCCTCACGGAGCGCGGAACTGCGACTCGAACGCGTCGGCGAATTTTTGGAGATCCTCGGCGGGCAGGTGGTTGATTCCGGCCGCGGTGCGGCGCCCGCCGCCGGTCGGGAAGGTCCGACAGAACGCCTCGGCCGAGGTCGACGAATCGCGCGGGACGCGCACGGAGACGAGGTACCCGCCTCCGGTCTTCGGCGAGACGATCGCGACGGCGCTGCCCGCATGCGCCTTGGCCAGATCGTTGGCCAGCGTCCCGCTGGCGCGCCGCGCCCACGGCGCATCCGGGAGCGTGAAGAAGACGGCCCCCTTGGCCTGCCGCGCCGGCTCGAGCCGCCGCGCCAGCTCCATGTCGCGCTGGTGCCCTTCCGCAAGCAGCCGGCTCAGCGGCGAGTGCGCCGCGAAGTCGAGCGGATCGATGAAGTGGGCGATCTCGCCCGCGAGATCGGCGGGCGGGACGTGGAGGTCCTCGACCGTCTCACCGTAGGCGTTGTAGTTGATGGCGACGCCGAGCTCCCTGAGCCGCTCGGCCGCCTCGGCGGGAATGCCGGAGGCGGCGGCCAGCGCGCGCGCCTCGTCGGTGAGGCTGTCGCCGAACATGCCGACCAGCGCCCAGGGGCGCTGTTTCCCGTCGAGCGAACGGTCGACCAGCAGGCTGGTGCAGACGGTGGGGCTGAGATCGAGATGGGCCTCCAGCCCGGGGTGCCTGGGCACCTCGCCGGTGAAGTGGTGGTCGAAGTAGCGGACGGCGACGCCAGCGTCGAGCAGCGCCAGCAGCGCGGCCCGGTTCACGTCGAGCGAGACGTCGAGGACGGTGACGCGATCGCCGGCCGAGCCCTCCGCGCGCGCAAGCAGCGCGATGTCGCGCTTGACCCCGGTGATGAGCGGCCCCGCCGGCGCCCCCGCCAGGCGCAGTTGCTGGAGCGCGCAGATCCCGTCGGCGTCGCCGTTGAACACGTAGCTGGCGGTCACAGGACTCCTGCCGCCTTGAGAAAGGCGACGATCGCCTCCGCCGCCTGCTCGGGCGAGGCCTCGGTGGTGTTGATGCGCAGCTCGGGGCGCTCCGGCGCCTCGTAGGGGGAATCGATCCCCGTGAAGTTCTTGAGGTCGCCGCGGCGCGCCTTCTTGTAGAGCCCCTTGGGGTCGCGCTCTTCGGCGACGCCGAGCGGCGTGTCGATGAAGATCTCGAAGAACTCGCCGTCGGACAGCAGCGCGCGCGCCATCATCCGCTCGGCGCGGAACGGCGAGATGAAGGCGGTGCTGACGATGAGCCCGGCGTCGACCATCAGCTTGGAGACCTCGCCGATGCGTCGGATGTTCTCCACCCGATCGACGTCGGTGAAGCCGAGATCCTTGTTGAGCCCGTGGCGGACGTTGTCGCCGTCGAGCAGGTAGGTGTGCCGCTGCAGGCTGTGCAGCTTCTTGTCGACCAGGTTGGCGATCGTCGACTTGCCAGCGCCCGACAGGCCCGTGTACCAGAGGACGCACGCCCGCTGCTGCTTGAGGGCCGCCCGGGCCGTCTTGTTCACCTCCATCGCCTGCCAGTGGACGTTCTGGGCCCGCCGGAGCGCGAAGTTCAGCATGCCGGCGCCCACCGTCTCGCCGGTGAGCCGGTCGAGGACGAGAAATCCGCCCGTGTCGTGGTTGGCCTGGTAGGGATCGAACGGGACGTCGCGATCGAGGTGCACGTTGCAGACGCCGATCTCGTTCATTCCCAGCGTCGTGCCGGCCAGCCGGCCCAGGGTGGCGACGTCGATCTTGTGCTTGAGCGGGGCGATCGACCCGGTGACCTGGCGCGGTCCGAGCCGGACGTGATACCCGCGGCCGCGCAGCAGCGGCGCGGCGTTCATCCAGACCACGGTGGCCTCGAACTGGTCGGAGATCTCCGCAGGCTCGCTGGCGGCGACGACGAGGTCCCCGCGCGCGACATCGAGCGTCTCGTCGAGCGCCACGACGACCCTCTGTCCGGTCACCGCCTCGGTCAGATCGCCGTCGGGGGTGGTGATGCGGGCGACGCGGCCGATGCGCCCCGCGGGCTGCACGCGGAGGCCGTCGCCGACGGCCAGGCGGCCGCCGACGATCGTCCCGGCGAACCCACGGAAGGGGCCCTCCGCCGGGATCACCCACTCCACCGGCAGGCGCAGCGGCCCGCGCGGCGGGGGCACCTCTTCGAGTGTCGCCGCCGTGAGGAGCTCGATGAGGGTCGGCCCCGAATACCAGGGGGTGGCAGCGGAGCGCGTGAGGACGTTGTCACCACGGAGCGCCGACACCGGTACGTAGACGGTGGGCGGGAGCTTCAGGCCGGCGGCGAAGGCGGCGTATTGCTGCTCGAAGCGCGTGAAGGCCCCTTGGGGATCGACCGGGAGATCGATCTTGTTGACCGCGAGGATGATCCGCGGCACCCCCAGCAGCGACAGAAGGACGATGTCGCGCTTGACCGGTGTGCTGAGGCCGAAGCGCGCGTCGACGACGACCAGGCTCAGGTCGGCGTTCGAGGCGGCGGCGACGACACCGCGTGGATCGCCGTCTTGGCCGGGGACGTCGTCGACGAGGAACCTGCGCGTCGTCGGCGTGGACCGCGCTTCCGCCAGCCGGGCGACGAGCGCGCTCTTGCCGCCGCCGGCCCCACCGCAGGTGTGCAGCGAGAGCGCAGGGGCGAAGCCCGGGTCCCTTTCGAGGTACTGCCGCAGGTCCTCGGCGGTCCAGCCCCCGAGGGGAGAGACGAGCCTCTCTCCTCCGCGCCCCGCGGTGGCCGCCGCCAGGTGCCAGACGGGGTGCGATCGGGCGTCGAGCCCGGTGGCCACGATCGTCCCGCGCAGGATCAGATCGAAGCCCTGCTGGGCGCGCAGCCGATCGAGCGCTTCAGGCGCGACGACGGGGAAAGGGAGAGGGCCGGGGAAGAAGGCCTTCCGTGCCAGCACGAGGAGCGCCGCGCTCTGGCGATCGCCGCCGTCCAGCAGGACGGGTCGTTCAGCCTCGGCGATTGCTTGCCACAGGAGCTGAATGCTGGCGCCTTCGAGGCGCTCGAGACGGGTGCGCATCATCGACGATTTGCCCCGGGGATTCCCGGGGGAACCGATCGCGTCGATGCTAGCGCGGGCCACTGCGGGGGATCAATGGGCGATCCCCGCCCAAAACATTTCCGCGAAGCTCTACCGGCCGTCTACCAGCCGCCGCCGGCGGCCTTGGCGGGCGCGGCGGGCGCCGCGGCCGGAGCAGCGGCGGACGCCGGCTCCTGGGTGTGGCAGCCGTAGCAGCCGAAGCCCTTGGTGTTGGTCGGGCTCCACTCGTCGATGTTGAGCAGCGCCGCCAGCGCGGGCTTGACCTGGGTGCCCATGAACTTCACCGCCTCGGGCTTCTTCTGCTGCAGCGCCATGAAGCCCTGGCGGTCGGTCGGACCCGGGAGCTTGGGGAGCCCGGCGTTCGGCATCTTGAACTTCATCTCGCTGGCATGGTCGCCGTGGCAGGTGGCGCAGCTCATGTCCTTGTACTTCTTGTCGAAGCCGACGAAGAGCTTCTTCATCTCCGGCAGGACCGTCGTCTTCATGTACTTCTTGCGCTGATTCTCGTTCATCTTCTCCCAGTCGATCTTGGAGCGCGCGGGGAGCTTGGGGGCCACCGTCGCGTCGATGACCGGCTTCCCGGGGGCGGCGGCGGGGGCATCGGCGGCGGCCGCGGTTCCGACGAGGGCGAAAAGTCCCAAGAAAAGTGGCGAGAAAAGTCGGAGGAGCAGAGCGAGCGTCGTCTTCTTCATATCAGTCCTTTCCGGATGAACCCGTACTGATGCGACGAATCTAGGCCGGTTACAAGTGCACGGCGAATTTCCGCACGCCCGGGCAGCAGGAATCTGTAGGCCGACCAACGCGCGTGCGGGCGCACGACGTCGGCTCAGGGGGTCCGCAACAAGCTCGGGGGGTCTCCTTTGGGGCCGAAATCGACGCTCTCGAGGTCCACTGTCACCTTCGTGATCCGCTTCAAGGGATAGATGACGCGCCCCTTGATGAGGTCGAACGTCACCGTCGGTAGCGGCGGGACCCGGTAGGCGCTGACCTGCACCCGGTAGCACGCCCGCGAGGGCCGGACGCGGGCGCCCACCGGACGCGCGGCGCCCGCGGAGCGAAACTTCTCGGTCGCGAGGCGGTCCAGCGCCGCGTTCCCCGACGAGCGGCGCAGCGTCACCACCACGGCGTGGTCGGGGGCAACCCCGAGACAGACCTCGGCGGTGCGCCGCTCGGCCCCCGCCTCGGCTTGATGCTCCGCTTCGTTGTACGCGCCGAGGACGTCCGGGCGGGGACCGCCGAACGGCTCGTCGGCCGGCCTGACCGGCGCGAACAGTCCGTGCCGCGCATCGGCCACCCGTCCGAGGTAGCCGCGTGCCCATCCTTTCGTCGTCTCGCCGGCGCCGAGCGGCAGCGCCTCCGCGATCCGGGTCGCCTCTGGCGTGAGCCGGGCCTGCGCATCGCGCAGGTAGTCGAAGAGCAGCGGATCCGCGCGGCCGCCACGGACGTTCGCCTCGGCTCTCGCGCGCCGCTCGGCTTCCTCGCGCAGGTCGGCGAGCGGACGCCGACCGTTCGGATCGGGCGCGGGAGCGAGGAGTCGCTCCAATGCTTCGTCCGGGTCGCGCCTGTCGTTCAAGTGCCGCTTCGCCCCAACGGCCAGGGAGTCGAACGAGAGATCGGTCGGGCGTTCGGTCCGCGGCGGTGCCGGCGGCGCCGGCGGTGCGGCGGGCGGCGGCGAGGGGGTGGGCGATCGACTCGCCTGCGGCGGACGCGCGGGACGGCCCGGTCGGTGGGGGAGCGGCGTCGGATTCTCGCCGGGCGCTGCGCGGCCGGACGGGCGCCGGACGGCCTCCGTCAACGAGACCTCGATGGGCGTCGGGGATGGACCGGCGGCGGGCGCCGCTCGACGGCCGGAGACGCCACGGAGCACCAAGAGTGCACAGGCGAGGTGCAGCAGGGCGGACGTCGCCAGCGCCGCCGTGGTTCGTAGACGATTCCTCTTGGCGCCACCCACCGTCTGCCTTCGTCCGTCCTCGTCCGACCGCGCCCGCGGCGCACCAGGTTGCTCGGGCTAGAGGGTCCCGGCGATCGCCTCGACCAGCGCCGGGACGAGGGCCGACGCGGGGCCGCGCAGGAAGCGGCCGCGCGGGCTCCGTTCGGCCAGTTCCGAGAAGACGGTCGGCTCGGGATCGATGACCAGCATCGGGGCGCCGCGGGAGGCGACGATCTCGCAGATGCGCGCCGGGAGCGTCGTCGCGCCGCTGGTGCCGACGACGACCAGCGCCGCCGCCGCCTCGGCCGCGCGCAGGGCGGAGACGTAATGGTAGAGCGGCTCGTCGTACGACTCGTCGAACCACAGGACGTGGGGGCGCAGCCGGTCACCGCAGGTGCAGCGGAGCCGCGCCCGCTCGGCGTCGCCGAGCGGCCTTTCGCTCGGCCAGGCCTCGGGCAGCTCCGTCGGCAGCGGCCGGACGGCCGGCGCGCAGCCGCGGACGCAGCGGCAGAAGTCGATGTTGCCGTGGATCTGATAGGTCCGGTCGGGAGATTGCCCGGCGCGCAGGTGCAGTCCGTCGACGTTCTGGGTGACGAGCAGGAAGCGCTCGCCGAGGCGCGCCTCGAGCAGGGCCAGCGCCCGGTGCGCGGGGTTGGGGGCCGCCGCGCGGCAGACGCCGCGGCGAAACAGGTACCAGCGCCAGACTTCCTCGGGCATGCCGGCGAACGCCTTCGCCGTCGCCATCTCGATCGGCTGGTAGTTCCGCGACCCGACGCGCCAGTATCCCTCCGGTCCCCGGAAGGTGGGGATGCCGCTTTCGGCGGAGATCCCGGCGCCCGTCAGAAAGACGATCGGCCCGTCGCCGTCGATCGCGAACGCCACGTCGCTCAGCGCCGCGGCTCCGGGGGCGGGGCCGGGCGCCCCGCGATGATGCGCGCGCCGTGGCTGGCCATCACGTAGGCCCAGATCCAGTTGAGAAAGACGACGATGCGATTGCGAAAGCCGACCAGGTACCAGAGGTGCACCACGACCCACGTCAGCCACGCCAGGAGGCCCGACATCCGCAAGCGGCCCAGCACGGCGACGGCGCGCGCGCGACCGATCGTGGCCATGAACCCCTTGTCGAAGTAATGAAAGGGCTCGGGCGGCAGGCCGCCCTTGGCGCGCAGGATGTTGCGGGCGGCGTGGCGTCCCTCCTGGATGGCGACCGGACTGATGCCGGGCAGCGGCGCCGAGGAACCGGCGGGCGTCAGCGACGCCATGTCGCCGATGACGAACACCTCCGGGCGGCCGGGGAGGGTGCAGTCGGGGTCGACCACCACTCGGCCCCCGCGCCCGAGCGGCACGCCCAGCGCGGCGGCGAGGGGGCTCGGGCGGACGCCAGCGGCCCAGAGCACCGTGCGGCAGGGGATCTCCTCGCCGCCGACCAGGACGCCGCCCGCGTCGATCCGCTCGACGCGGGCGCCGAGCCGCACGTCGACCCTCAGCTCGCGCAGCTGATCGCTCGCCCGCTCGGACAGTATCGGCTCGAAGGGCAGCAGGATCCGGTCGGCCATCTCGACCAGCACGACGCGCGTCTCCGTCGGTTTCACCCGGCGAAAGTCCTCGAACAGGATCTCGCGCGACAGGTCGGCGATCGCGCCGGCCAGCTCGACGCCGGTCGGCCCGCCCCCCACGACGACGAAGGTCAGCAGTCGGCGCTTCTCTTCGGGATCGTCGGTGCGCTCGGCGGCCTCCAGCGCCGACAGCACGCGGCGCCGCACCTCGAAGGCGTCGTTCAGATCCTTGAGCCCGGGCGCGACAGGCGCCCATTCTTCGTGGCCGAAGTAGCTGGTCTCGGCGCCGGCTGCGACGACGAGGTAGTCGTAGGCGAGCTCGATGCCGTCGGCGAGGCGGACCCGCCGGTGCGGCAGATCGATCCGCTCGACCTCGTCCAGCAGCACCTCGATGTTCGCGTGGTGGCGCAGGATGCGCCGGATCGGGTAGGCGACGTCGGTGGCCGAGAGCCCCGCCATCGCCACCTGGTAGAGCAGCGGCTGGAACAGGTGGTAGTTCAGGCGATCGACGACGGTGACGGCCAGGTCGGTGCCGCCCAGCGCCTTCGCCGCCGAGAGGCCCCCGAAGCCCGCACCGATGATCACCACCTTCGGTCTGCCGTCCGCGTCCGCCATGACGCGGACACTAGCAGGGGCGCGGCTTGCCGCCAGAGGTCGAATGAAAACGAGCTCCCCCGACGCCGCCTGTGCCACCGCGGGGTCGGGGGAGCTCGGGATTGTCGCGCTGGTTAGTGAGAGAAGTTGAACAGATCGAACAGGTCGCCGATCGCGGGGCTGTTCGTCGGGACGTAGGGGTTGGCCGACTTCTGGACGGGGTTCGGCAGGTTGTCGCGGCTCCGCTTGGACACGGTCGAGAGCTTCCAGTTGCGCTCGATGAACTTGAGGACCGAGACGTGGTCGGTGTACTCGTGCGAGATGCGGCCCCCGGTGGCCAGCGGTGAGATGACCTGCAGCGGGATGCGGCTGCCGTCGCCGAAGAAGTCGACCGGCTGGACGTAGCCCGAGTCGTAGTAGCCGCCGCCCTCGTCGAATGTGACGATGATGGCGGTGTCCTTCCAGAGGTCCGGCTGCGACTGGACCAGGTCGACGATCTTCTTGGTGAACCCCTCGAACAGATCGAGCTTGGACGAGGCGGGGTGCCCGTCGAGCAGGCCGCTCGGCTTCACGAACGACACGGCGGGGAGCTGCCCGGCGGCGATCCCGGCGTACAGATCGTCGGTGTCCTTGAGGTGCGCCTGGCGCGCCGTCGGGTTGGTCATGATCCCGGTGCTGTACTGGAAGAAGTTGCAGATGTCGCAGTAGATGTTGGCCGGGTTGGTGAAGTTCGGGTCCTGCAGGTAGCGGTTGAAGTCAGCGCCGAAGTACGCGAACGAGACGTCCTTCGACCGGAGTGAATCGCCGATGGTGGGGACCGTCGATGGCGGCACCGTGAAGAAGTTGACCGCGCCCGTGTTCACCGTACCGTCCCCGAAGTACCCGGGGGCGTAGTTGTTCAGCAGGTAGTAGTGGTTCGGCGCGCAGCGCGAGTCGACGAGGTACGGCAGCGACGACAGGTAGCTAAGGACCGGGCCGACGCCCGGCTCGTCGGAGTCCGAGCATTGGCTGTACGAGCCGCCGCCGACCGGGTTGCCCATGGCGTCGGTCGTGCCGTAGCCGTCCTCGGTGTACCAGTTGTTGGTTCCGGGCTGCGGATCGGGGTTTTCGATCTCCTGCGCCGGCGGGACCATCGCGTTACCCAGCCCGTCGCTGAAGTAGACCGCGTCGCCGGTCCCCAGCATGACGTGGTTGGCGCCGGTGCCGCCCTGGACCGACTGGTGGAAGTTGTCGCTCATCGCGTAGGTGTCGGCCCAGGCCTTCAGCAGGGGCGCGTCGCCTTCCTGGACGTTGTAGAACCCGAGCGCCGTCGAGCCTTCGCCCGTCGAGAGGTCGTTGAAGCTCGCTGGCTGCGCCAGTCCGTTGTTCCCCGCGCCCATGCTGGTCTCGACCCAGGAGAAGAGATCGTTGAGGCAGCCGGAGGGATTGGAGGCGGTCGCGTAGAGAACGTTGCAGTCGAGCTGCTGCCACGCCTCGTAGAAGCGGTGCACCGGGCTGGCGGCGTAGGCGTCATATGGAACGCTGGGGGTCAGCTGGAACGGGCCCGGCAGGAGCGAGTTCACCAGCGGGATGCGCGGGTCCGGAATGTGACTTCCCGTGACGCCGGTGCCCCCCGTGGTCAGGAGGACCAAGTCGCTGTCTTCGAGGCCGTTCTCGACCTGGCCGGCGATCGCCACCGACGGGATGAACGGGGTGGTCGGGCCGCCGATTCCAGGCGGTGGGAGGACGCTGTACGGCGTCTTCTGCCCCGGGCTGTTGCTCCAGCCGGCGGGCAGCGGATCAGCCAGCGGGGGCGAGGTGCCCGCCGGGTTCGAGTCGACGGCCGAGTACTGTACCGCCGTCCCGAAGTTCGGGCCCGGCGAGCCGTCAGCGTTGATGATCCCCTTCGACAGCAGGTTGTCGACCTTCTGGCCAGCGACCGGTGTGTACGTCGCAAAGACGTGATCGAACGTTCGATTTTCTCCGATGACGACAATGACGTGTTTGACGGGGGATTGGGTGCTGTTGTCACCCGAGCCGTTGTACGTCGTGCCGGCGACCAGGGCGCTATCGGTCGCTTCGGTGGTTGGGTGGTTGGGCGATGTTTCGCAACCCACAATGAAAAGCAATGACAAGGTCGACAAACGTGCGCGCGTGTTCATGGCTGAGCTCCTTTCGCTGAATGACTGCGCCGGGGCCTCGCAAGGACCACGCCACTCGTCGACCCGCAAAAACGCGCCGCGCCGCGCTTCAAGGGAAAGACGCTTCACCGATTTTCAGCGAGCCCCCGTCGATTTTCGGAGCGCGACTTCGAATCGTCACATCACGGACACCACACGTTTGCCTTGGAGCGCGCTCCACTCGTGACCGTTGGTCAAACAACAAGAAAGCGCATTGCCGGTTACGCGCCTCGGAGAAAACATCGGAGACGAGCGTCGGCCAGCTTGCCCGGGCCGTGTCGTTTCCAGCCGCGTCGCCCGGCAAGTTCGTGCCGCTGACCGAAAACCGCAGGCACCGTCGGAAAACCGGTTGCTCTGCGCGCTGCCGACCGCGGTGCCGCGCGGCGTTGGCGTGGTACGCGCCGTGCAGACGCAACGAGCGACAGGAGGGCTACCGATGCAAGTGAGACACCTGGTTCTCGCCGCCGCGTTGAGCGTGCTTCCGTCCGGTCTCGCCCAGGCGGCGACGACGACGTTCACGATCACCAATCAAGCTGCCACGGCTTACCTCTTCAATGGGGCAAGTCCGAACGGGACGCTCACGCTGACCCGGGGTCAAACGTACGTGTTCGACGTGACCGTGAATGGTCACCCGTTCAACATCACGACCGCGCCCGGGATCCCGGTGCAGGACTTCGTCGATTCCGGCCTGACAGGCCAGGGGGCGACGATGGCGACCGGGCCGTTGACCTTCACGGTGCCGATGACCGGCACGTCCGCGCTGTTCTATCAATGCGGGGTACACCCGGCGATGACCGGGTCGATCAACCTGGTGGCGCCTCCCGAGGTACCCGCCGCGGGCTGGTGGGCCATGCTCGGCCTCGCAGCGCTGGTGCTCCTGGCGGGGTTGCTCGCGATCCGACGGCGCCGGCCCGCCAGTTGACCGGCGCCCGGGCGACTCGCTTCGTGAAATCGCGCACTTGGTCGCGCCTCCGGGCGGGTCGCAGGAGCGCGCAGGCAAGCCGCCGTCGGAACATGCTTCAGCTGGGGTCGCGGGCGCCCGATAGGGGGGAACCCCTCTAACCGGAGAGCAGGAATGACCGTGGGACCTCGGCTGACGTGGATCGGTTGGTGCTTGTTGCTGGGAATGGCCGCGTCGTGCGCGTCACCGGGAGACACGGGCGGAACCGGCGGCGCGGGCGGCAAGTGCAGCACTGGTTGTGCGTCCGGTGGGACGACCGGCACCGGCGGCGGCGCGACCGGTGGCGGTGCCAGCGGTGGAGCAGCCGGCCAGAACGGCTCCGCGGGTGCGAGCGGCGGAAGCGGCGGCGGCCAGGTCGTTGGCACGTCGGGCGGCCTGGTGACGCAATCGGGGGTGACGCTGGATGTTCCGGCCGACGCGGTCCCGGGCGCCACGATGATCACCGTGGCCGCCACCAGCGCGCCCGGCGGCTATGTTCTTGCGTCGGAGGCGTACCAGTTCGGTCCGTCGGGGACGCAGTTCCAGCTGCCGGTCACCGTGACTATCCCGCTGACCTCGGCCACCACCGGCGTGCACCTTTTCTGGTCGAACGCGAGCGGCGGATTCGACGACATCGGCGGGACGATCACCGGCTCGACGCTGACCGCGCAGGTCGGTCACTTCAGCATTGGCTTCTGTGCCGTTCCCAAGGTGAGCAGTGGTTCGGGGGGAGCGACCGCCGCGGGTGGCGCTTCGGGGGCGAGCGGGAGCAGCGGGGCAGCGGGCGCCGGCGCGGGCGGCAACAGCAGCAGTAGCGGCGCGGGCGGGACCAGTGGTGCTGCCGGCAGCTCGGGAAGTGGCGCGGGCGGGACCAGCGGCGCGGCCGGCAGCTCGGGAAGTGGCGCGGGCGGCAACAGCAGCAGCAGCGGCGCGGGCGGTAGCAGCGGCGCAGCCGGCAGCTCTGGCAGCGGCGTGGGCGGGACCAGCGGCACGGCCGGCAGCTCGGGTACTGGCGCGGCCGGCAGCTCCGGCGCGGCCGGTGCCTCGGGTCCGACCGACGGGGGGTTGAGCGGCGACGCAGCCGCCTCGCTTTGCAAGCAGTTCGGGCTGAACCTCCCGTTTGCGACGGTCTCCTATCCGGAGGCAGGGAGCGCGCCGGACAGCTCAGCGTACACGGGCGGGACGCTCGTTTCTGGCAAGGTCTACCTCCGATCGGTGATCCACTACGGCGGCGGCACGTACGCGGGATCGAAACAGGCCCAGTACACGATCGACGCGACCGCGCACACGATCGCTTTCGGCGAGTTCACCCAGAGCGCGCCCGGCAGCCAGTTCACCGCGATGACCTACACGGTCGTCGCGCCCAACACGCTCCAGGTCACCGTCGTGTGTAACAGCGGAACGACGCCGACCGGCACGTTCGACATGTACTACTCGGTCAACGGCATGCAGACGACCCTCACCACGGTCGGCTCGAACGACGTCCTGGTGATCGGCTCGCTCAACGGCGCTTAGCCGCGGGCGATCGGGCGGCGGCGCTCTTCTTCTTCGTCGCCGCGCCCAGGAGTGGCACGCCGTTCTTCTCCTGGATGACCAGATCGCCGCCGTCCTTGCAGGTGCCGGCGATGGTCTTGCCGTCCTCGCTGTGCCCCTGCACCTTGCCGGGGGCGATCGTGGTGGTCGCGTGGGCGTTGACGCGCTGGTTGGGCGTGTTGCCCGAGGCGACGGTGAAATTCGTGGCGGTATCGTTCTTGATGCGACAGCTGGCCGAGACGGGCGCGGCGCCGATCAGGACGAGCCCACCAACCAAGATGCTCGTCGTTCGAATGTTCATGAGGGGTTAGTGCCAGGCGGACCCGTTTTCGTCAGGCGCGCAAAAGGGATATGATCTCGGCCGTGAGGGCTCTTACAGTCCTGGCGGTCGCGGGCCTGATTTCCTGCGGCGGAAAGTCGTCCACGACGCCCGGCGGCCAGCAGGACGGCGCGCTTCCCGGGAAACCGACCGCGACCTGTCCGACCGCGGCAAAGCCGGTCGACACGTCGTCTCCCACCACCGTGGTCGGGACCGGGACGCCCGCCAGTTGCACCGAGGCTGCGTTCCGCGCGGCCGTCGCCGCGGGCGGCGTGGTGACGTTCGATTGCGGCGCCGATCCGGTCACCGTCACGATGACCTCCGAGGTCCCGGTGGCGGGTGACACCACGATCGACGGCGGCGGTACCGTCACGCTGAGCGGCGGCGGCACCTCGCGCATCCTGCACATCACGAGCGCCTGGAACGTGGCGACGCCGCTGCTGACCGTGCAGAACCTGACGTTCACCAACGGATTCACCTCCGACGTGGCGAACACGACCAGCACGTCCAAGGGGGGCGGCGCGATCTTCGAGGACGGCGGCTCGCTGACCGTCATCGACTGCACCTTCTCGCACAACCAGTGCGCGGCGACCGGTCAGGACGTCTCGGGCGGCGCCATCAACGGCCAGGGGATCGGCACGCTCACCATCTCGGGGAGCGTCTTCTCCGACAACAGCGGGTCGAACGGCGGCGGCGTGGGCACGCAGGACGAGGACGTCGTCGTCGTGAACTCGACCTTCGCCAACAACTCGGCCACCGGCACCGACGGCAACCCGGGCAACGGCGGCGACGGCGGCGGTCTCACCTACGACGGCGCCGACGTTTCACTCACGCTCTGCGGCGACACCTTCACCGGCAACCACGCCAACGCCGCCGGCGGTGCGGTGTTTCGCGTCGCCTACAACGACGAGGCGGTGAACATCGCACCCCAACGCCCGCTCCAATCGCATCATGGAGCGGCCATGTTAACCGATCCGTCCGGAGTCGATAGCGTGAGTACGATTGGCGTGTCGCTCGGGTAGGTGAAGGGGACGGTCGGGCCGCAGACGACGTCGCCGGTCTTGGTGCAGGCGGTCGGGCCGCCGTCGGAGGCCGCCAGCGTTCCTGGGGTCCCGCAGAACTGCGCGATGTACTGTCCGGGCTCGGCGTAGTACGGCACGATGCAGTCGGAGCCGCAGCGGTCGGAAGCGCCGTAGTAGACGCCGGACCAAGTCTGGTCCCCGGAGGTGATCGCCACGCCTTCCCCCGCACCGCCGCAGGGGATGGTGAGACAGCGTTGCGAGCAGGTGTCCTCGTAGCAGTAGCAGAAGAAGGGGGCCACCTGACTGTAGGGCCGTCCGGCGCTGTCGGTGATCGCGATGTGCGCGGGGGCTCCCGAGCAAAACCCGATCTGATCGCAGAAACTGGCCGTCGACGGCACGACGATGTGAAAGGTCACGGTTCCGACGGAGGCGTCGGGACCCCTGGGTGACTGCCCGAGCTTCTCGCTCCGGCAGCCGCCGAGCATCAGCGCCATCACCATCCACCCGGTCGCTCTCATGCACCGGACGTGCAGCAACCCACATGCCACGTCGATTGATGCGGTTGATCGCGGTCTGGTTGGTGCAAGGCCTCAGATTTTCGAGGCGCGGGCGGGCGCTAACTGCGGGCGCTGTAGAGGGCGACCAGCGCTGCGCCGATGGCCTGCGACAGCTCGCCCAGCGTCGACGGCAGGATGCGCAGGCGCTCGCGCTGAACGGGCCAGACATGCGGGCGCGCGGTCTCGCCGACAATCTTGAGGTAGCGCTCGCGGAACGCCTCGGTCGTGCTCTCCGGATCCATGAGGCCGCCGCCGATGACGACGAACTCGGGATCCAGTGCCAGCACCAGGTTGGCGACGTGGTAACCCATCGCGCGCGCCTGGAAGTCGAACAGCTCGACGGCCAGCGGATCGCCTGACTGCGCCAGGCCCCGCAGCGCGAACGCCTTCTTCTTCGGCGCGTCGGTCGACTTCGCCAGCGGGTGGTCGGGATACGACGCCAGCTTCTCTTCCAGCAGGTAGGGGAGGCCGGCCAGCGTCGTGTAGAGCTCGGCGCAGCCCCAGGTTCGCCCGCAGCCACACTTGTAGGGCTTGGCGCCCAGCAGATGCAGCGGCGCCGCCATGTGCGCCGTCTCCATTCCCGCCAGCGTGTCACCCGAGAGCGGCAGCCCGCGCGCGTCGATGTAGGCCGAGCCGAGCCCCGAGCCCGGCGCCAGCATCAAGACGCCCCCCGTCCCC
Source organism: uncultured Pseudomonadota bacterium (assembly GCA_963725905.1). Lineage (GTDB taxonomy): Bacteria > Myxococcota_A > Polyangia > Fen-1088 > Fen-1088 > JADGRB01. Next base: position 1,090,675 of record CAVSAG010000002.1, read on the forward strand.
GAGCCGCGCACGCGGTGGGCCTCGCCGACGCCGCCGAACGCGCCGTCGTTGCCGACGGTGAGCGGCACCGCGCGCCCGGCCTTCACCGTCAGCGCCTGCGCGTAGTCGTTGTAGAAGTCCCACCCCTCGAACTGGGGCGGCATGTTCGCCGAGTGGCCGAGGACGCCGTAGCGGAGATAGGGACCCGGGATGGCCAGGCCGACCCCGCTCACCTGATCCCAGACCAGGCCGTTCTGCCCGAGGTAGCGCCCGACCGCCTCGATCCAGCCGCCGACGACCGCCTGGGCGCCCGCCTCCGAGCTGGTCGGGTGCTGGTAAAGGCGGGTCGAGACAGCGGTGCCGTCGCTCCAGACGCCGCCAATCTTGGACGTCGTGGCGCCGCAGTCGGTTCCGATGAAGACCTGTCGGTTGTCGCTCATGGCGGGCAGTCTAGTGGATCCCGCGGATCTTCACGCAATCCCCAGGGCCGCCGCTGCCGTTGCCGCATCGCCCCACGGTCGCGCTAAGGCTGCAAGGCCGTTCCACCGATATTCGGAGACAGCAAACGGAGACCAGCAAGTGGCGCGGACAAGAGCAACCGAAGACGAGTGGCGGGTCTACTACGACCGCGCCGACGAGCTGCGCGCGATGGCGGGGGATCCGTTCAAGCGACACATCGAACGCGAGACCATCCGCGAGCGCGTCATGATCATCGGCTCGTCGCTGTTCGTCGTGGGGTTGGTCAGCGTCTTCTATCTGCTGATGACCCGCTGACCTCGGCCTGGGCGCGCGCGGCGGCGGTCTTCAGCCAGCCGCGGACGGCGGCGCCGGGGAGCTCCGCGAGCGCGCGGAGCTTGAGGTGCTTGCCCGTCTTTCCGTCGCCCTCGAGAAGGCCGCCGGGATCGACGTAGGTGCCGGGCGGTCCCGGGAGGATCAGGTTGACGTGTGCCTTGAACGATGCGACCGCGCACATCATGTTGCCGCCGACCGAGTAGAACGGCATCCCCCACTTGATGGCGCTCGTGGCGGTCGGCGCCGCCTCGGCGATCATCGCCCGCAGCTCGGCGAGGATGGGCGAGAGGTGCGGTGGCTGCCTGGCGAAGAACCCGTCGACGGGCGCACCGAGATCCTTGCGGGGACCGAACTTCATCGCCGGCGCGGCCGGTTTGTTGGCCGGTCGCGCGGTGGCCTTTTTGGCGCGCGGTGCGGCCGCCTTTCGCGGCGGTGACTTGGCTCTTGCCTTCGGCTGGGCGGGCTTGGGCACGGCGCGATGATGCCATGAAAGCTCCCCGAGGCGCCCTCGGGCGCGCTCGGGGAGGTGATGGATTCGCCGGCCGTTACGGTGCGGCGGCCAGCGTATCGGCGTTGTTGATCAACGTCTGCGCCTGGCTCATCCAGCTGGCGGCCTGGACCGGATCGATCGCCTGGCCGGCGAACTCCGCCAGGTCGAGCGCCTGGCGGATCTGGACCGCCACCGAGTCCCGCGAGGCGACCAGGCTGGCGATCGACGCCTCCTTGGTGCTGTAGATCGTGTCGCCCGGGTCGGCGCCCTGCAGCGCCTTCGTCGACGTGACCAGCATGTCCTGGGCGAACTGGCCGAAGGGCGCGTTGATCGTCTTGTAGGCGGCGCCGAGCGCCTCGACCGTGGTCTGCTCCGCCGAGAGTCCCAGCGGCACGGCGTTCGGGACCAGCGCCTGGGTGATGACCCGACCGTCCGACTCGTAGGTGTCGGGCAGCCCGGTCAGCGCGTTGATGGTCGGGCGGAGGTCGGCGTGGTCGGTGAAGACCGTCTGGTCCGGCTGGTTGGCGACGCCCGGGCCGACGAGGCCGATCCAGGTCTGGCTGATCTCCTTCTGGACGTCGCCGTGGTTCCAGGCGAAGCCGGGCCCGATGCAGGTGGCACAGGTCGAGGTCGGGAAGTCGGTGATGAAGTAGTCCGGATCCCCGAAGAAGACGAAGGTCGCGTTGCGCACCGGATCGCCCGTGGTGATCATGTGCATCGCCTTCATGCCGGTCTGATCGGCGTACTGGGCGAGCAGCATGTCGGTGTGCCCGTTGTAGGGATTGACCGCCGTCAACCCGGCGATGGTGCGCTCGAACGTGCGCGCGTCGCCGTCGGTCTGCGCGAGCGCTCCCGCTCCTCGGCGCGCCAGGTAGAAGGTCGGCGCGTCGTCGCCGTGCACCGTGAAGGTGTCGGGGGCCCCCGACGCCAGGAACAGAGTGTTGAGCGTCGGGAACTGGGCCGCGACGGCGGTGTCGATGTTGAAGTCGACCTCGCCGATCTGGCCAGTCCAGTCGCAGGTGTTGCCGGGCGTGCCGTCGCAGGTCGCGGGGGTCGGCGTGCCGCCCACGAAGTGGTCGCCCTCGTCGACGGTGATGACGAACAACGTATTGGTCTGGTCGATGCCGTGCGCCGCGAGCTCGGTGAAGAAGTTGGCGAACGCCTGGTCGTAGAGGGCCAGCTGGGCTTCGTACTCCTTTTGACCGGGCCCCATCGCCAGCGCGGTGCTGTGGTTATCGTGCGCGTCGGAGATGTACGCGTAGGTGACCGGGATGCCGGCCTCCTGCATCGACGCGACGTAACGGAGCGAGACCTCCGCCTCCATCCCGTCGAAGCCCGGGAAGCCCGGCTGGCCGAACGGGTCGACGATCGGATTGCCGAGCATGCTGGTCAGCGGCACGCTGGCGGCCTGGCCGGTCAGCAGCGGGTCGACCGACTGCGCTCCGAAAAGACCGTTGAACCCGGCATAGCCGCCCGGCTCGCCGGGGAGCAGGTCGGCCACGCCGCTCGCACAGCGAGCCGAGCCCTGGGCGCAGTGGACGGCGATGCCAACGAAGTCGGTCTGGGCCTTGTTGCGCGCCGCTGTCCCGGCGCCGGCCGAGGCCGAGGCCTGCGCCTCCGCGAACTGCGCCGAGCTGGTGCCGAACACCGTGGCGATGTCGCCGAACGACGAGGACGACGAGCTTTCGAGCTCGATGTTGGCGGTGCCCACGCCGCCGACGTCACACCCGGCGCGGGTGTAGCCGACCCAGGGCGCCGGCATGTTCTGGCCGGTGGGCGTGACCATGTTGAAGACGCCGGCCGCGGCCGTGTCGGTCCAGTACTCGAACGAGCTGGGGAACGAGAAGGCGCCCGTGGCGCTGGTGCGTACGTAGCTGTTGCTGACGGTCTGGCCGTTGCGATCCGGGTAGACGCCGGTCAGCGACGAGAGGATGCCGCCCGCGGTGTGCGAGATCAGGATCGTGTGGTCGTTGGCCATCATCGTGCCGTTGCCGCGGATGAAGTTGAGCAGGTGCGGCATCGACTCCAGATCCGACTTGATGTTGGGCTCGTCGCGATTGAGGTGCGTGTTGTCGAACTGGAGGTAGATGACGTGCTTGACCGCCCCGGAGCCGTTGCCCAGCTGGCAGGTGCTGGCCGCCGGACGCGCATCGCAGGTGATGGTCAGGCTGCTGGCGGCGGTGCAGCCGGCAGAGGTGTCGCCGTCCGAGGCGGTGAGCTTGAGCGTCGCGGTGCCCGGCGCCGTGCAGGTGAAGCGCGTGTTGAGCGACGACGGCTCGGTGAAGGTGCCCGAGGTGGCGGCCCAGCTCACCGTGAGGGGCGACGGGCCGTTGTCGGCGTCGTGCGCCGTGGCGATGAGGCTGACCGATCCACCGACGAGGACCTCGGTGGGGGCCGCGCTGACCGCGTCGATCTGCGGGCAGACGTTGAGCACGCCGTTGACCAGGACGCTGCCGTTGCGCGGGGCCTGGTGGCAGGTGAGCGGAACGGTGACCTGGGCCGTCTGGCCGGCCGTGACGGTGAAACTGGCCGAGCCACCACAGCTCTCGGAGCCGTCGGTCGAGCTCGCGGACATCGTGATCGTGTAGGGGCCGCCCGCCGCGAACGGACCGAGGATCGCCGACAGCGTGCTGCTGTTGCTGACGTCGATGGTCCCGTTCTGCGAGAAGGAGGCCGGCCCGGTGATCATGTAGCTGACCGTGTTGACCGTGGCGCCGCCGACCTGGAGGGCTATCTGCACCGAGCCTCCCTGCTGGGTCTCCGGGGAGTTCACGCTGCCGGAGGTGCAGCCGGTCGCGAGCAGGCCGCCCGCGAGGACTGTGACAATCAGGAAAACAAACGGCGTCGATCTGTTTTGCACGTGGTGTCTTCTTTCTCGCGGGAGTACTGGTGAGCGAATCCGCACGCACGCGAGTGCAAAAAAAATTCCAGCGGCCCGAGATGAGACAAGCCCGCAAGACTCCACGTCCTCGCGCGATCGCCTCCTGCCCCGGCGGGCGCGCGCTGCTTCGTTTTCGAAAAACGGCTCCGGATATCGGACGCCCCCTGGCGGCGATCGTGCTGGCGGGCGCGTCCGTCCTGCTCGCCGGCGGACGGGCCGATGCCGAGACCCCGGCTGCGGCAGAGCTGGTGCGACTGGGGCGTGAGATCTTCAACGACCCGAACCTCTCCGAGCCGGCGGGAACGAGCTGCGCGACCTGTCACGATCCGACCACCGCGTTTTCCAGCCAGAACGGTTCCGCAAACGGCTTACCGCGCGGCAGCCGGCGCAATCACTTCGCGCGGCGGACGGCGCCCTCGCTGCTCTACCTTCGATACATCCCGTCGTTTCGCTATCACCAGGAAGGGGACGATCCGCAGGTGCAGCCGTTCGGGGGGCTGTTCTGGGACGGCCGGGTCGATACGGTCCGCGATCTGGGTCGCCAGCCGCTGCTCAATCCAGACGAGATGAACAACCGGGACGGACGGCGCGTCGCGGAGGCGATCCGAAAAGGGGCCTACGGCTCGGCGTTCACGCGGGCGTTCGGCCCGGCGCTCGACAATCCGGAAACGACGCTCGCGACAGTGGGCCGCGCCCTGGAGGCCTTTCTGACCGCCGACGACATGGCGCCGTTCTCGTCGAAATACGACGATTTCATCCGCGGCCGCGTCTCGCTGACGCCCGCGGAGGCGGAGGGGCTTCACCTCTTCAAGGACCCGGCCAAGGGAGGATGCGCGGGATGTCACACCCTCAACGAAACGATTCGCGATCCGGTCGCCTCGATGTTCACCGACTACGGCTACGAGGCGGTGGCGATTCCGCGCAACGAGCGGGCGCCGCGCCCCGCGAAGCCGGATCTGGGGCTCTGCGAGCGCACCAACACGTCAGTCCCCTCGAGCGACGAGGGCTGGTGCTTCTACTTTCGCACCCCCTCGTTGCGAAACGTCGCGGTGCGGACCTCCTACATGCACAACGGAGCCTTCCAGCACCTGCGCGACGTCGTCGCGTTCTACGCGACGCGCGCGACCAACCCCAAACGCTGGTACCACTCCGGCGTCCCGTTCGACAGCGTGCCGGCAAAAGTCCGCGCGCGGATCAACGTCACGTCGCCGCCTTATAATCGGAAGCGCGGCGAGCCTCCGGCGCTCGACGACCGCGAGATAGACGCCATCGTCGTGTTCCTCCGGACGTTGACCGACGCGCGCTAGCGAGCCGGTCCCGGCTCTGTAGGTCCCGCGGCGACGTTGCCCGACATCGCCTGGGGACCAACGGCAGCCGCGGACGAGTTTGTTTTCAATTCTGTCGCACAAGCGGACCCGTAAGCGCGCGTACGATGAATCGTTTTGGATCTGGTCGAAAACCTGCTGCCGGCACCGGCGTGTGGAGGCCTCGCGGGATACGTCGGCGCGGTCGCCGAGATCGTCGCGCGGCAGCAGATCACCTCGCACTTCCAGCCGATCCTGGACCTGCATCACGGGACGGTCATGGCCTGGGAGGTCCTGTCGCGCGGACCGGAGCCGTTCGCCTCGCCGAGCGATCTGTTCGCCGCGGCGGAGAAGCTGGGGCTCGGGCCCGAGCTGGAGGTCGTCTGCCGCCACGCCGCGCTCCGGACCATCGCCGGATTCGACCCCGCGATCCGCTCGCGCTCCTTCTTCATCAACGTCAGCCCCAACACCATCGGCGATCCGCGCGTCGGCAACGGCCACATGCAAACCGAGCTGGCGGAGCTCGGGCTCGATCAACGCAACTTCGTCATCGAGATCACCGAGCGCGAGTCGATCGGTGACTACGCGGCGTTCGAGCGGCAGATCCGGCACTACGTCGAGCACGGCTTCCGGATCGCGCTCGACGATCTGGGGGCCGGGCACTCGGGGCTGGTCACGCTGGTCACCTGCTCGCCGCACTTCATGAAGCTCGACATGACGCTGTCGCGCGACATCCACCGGCATTCGTACAAGCAGCACCTGGTCAAGTCGCTGATCGCCTTCGCCGCCAGCGTCGACGCGGCCCTGATCGCCGAGGGGGTGGAGACCTGGGAGGAGCTGGAGACGCTGGCGCGGCTCGGCGTCCGCTACGCGCAGGGGTATCTGTTCGCCCGGCCGTCGCGGACGCCTGGCAGCGCGACGCCCGAGACGCTGACGGAGCTGCGGCGGATCATGCGGCAGTTCAACTACCGCGAGTCCGATCTGAACGAGACCGTCGGGCCGCTGGTGATTCGCTGTGCGACGCTGCACGAAGGCAAGAAGCGCGGCGAGGACGTCGACCGGATCTTCCGGCGCGAGCCGTCGGTCGATCATCTGACGATCCTGCGCGGCGAGCAGCCGGTCGGGCTGCTCACGCGGCAGCACTACTACACGAAGACGGGCGGGCCGGTCGGCTATCACCTGTTTCAGTGGCGCCCGGCCGAGGAACTGGCGCGCCGGACGCCGCTCATCGTCGAGGATTCGATCAACGTGACGGCGCTGGCCAAGCTGGCGATGGAGCGCCCGCCCGACGAGCTCTACGATCCGGTCATCGTCACCGACGCCGGGGGGCGCCTCATCGGGACGGTCACCATCCGCCAGCTCATCATGCGGTCGACCGCGCTGGAGGTGCAGTCGGCGCAGGGGTCGAGCCCGCTGACCGGCCTGCCGGGGAACCGGAGCATCGAGCGCTGGATCCTGAACGCGCTCGACCAGCCAGCCGGCTGCGTCCTCTACGCCGATCTCGACCGCTTCAAGGAGTACAACGACTGCTACGGCTTCCTGCAGGGCGACGAGATGATCCGCTGCGTCGCGCGGGTGCTGTCGCGGGCGCTCGGCCGCCTGGGGGCCGAGGCGCGGCTCGGCCACATCGGCGGCGACGACTTCGTGATCGTCTCGCCTGCGGCGATCGATCCCGAGGCGGTGCGCAACGTCTGCAAACAGTTCGACGCGGCCCGGCTGGAGCTGTTCGCGGCCGAGGACGTGAAGAACGGCTTCTTCCGGGCGGTCGACCGGCGCGGGCAGGAGGTGGCGGTGCCTCTCGTGACGCTGTCGATGGCGGTGGTCCCTGTCGAGGCGGCGCAGAGCGCCGAGCACCCGGGCGCGCTGGTGCAGATGGCGGCCTCGCTCAAGCGCAAGGTCAAGGAGATCACCACCGCCCAGCGAGCGAGCGCCTTCCTCTACGAGCGCCGCGGCGTCCGCCCCGCGCCCGAGCGTCAGCGCGCCTAGCGGACGCGGGCAGCAGGGGGCCTATCTCTCCGCTTCCTTGCTGCCGACGACCGTCAAGTTGAGCCCGATCTGGATCGACAGCGGCTTGCCGTCGACGGTGATCGTCGTCTTGCCGTTGTGGTACCAGCCGAACGACCCGGTGGAGAACTCGCGCTTGTCGGCGATGATCTCCATGCCGTTGATGGTGATCTTGACGGCCTCGGCCTTTTCGAGGAACTGCGTCTTCGAGATGGGGCAGGGTGATTTCGCCATGGCGCGACGGTACCACGCCGTCCGCGTTACCATCCGCCCGTGAGCGCCGAACCCGAAAACGTCACCCAGAACGTCACTGACGACGTCGCGCTGCTCTCGCGCATGGGCTACGCGCAGGAGCTGCGGCGGCGAATGAGCGCCTTCTCGAACTTCGCCATCGCCTTCTCCACCATCTGCATCCTGGCCGGCGGCATCACCTCGCTGCAGCTCGGGGTGAGCGCGGTGGGCGGGGCGGCGGCGGGGATCGTCTGGCCGGTGGGCGTGGCGTTTGCCTTCGTCGTCGCACTCTCGATGGCCCAGGTAGCCTCCGCGTTCCCCACCGCCGGCGGCCTCTATCACTGGAGCGCCATCCTGGGCGGCAAGGGCTGGGGGTGGGCGACCGCCTGGTTCAACCTCGGCGGGTTGGTGTTCGTCACCGCGGCGGTGAACGTCGGCGCCTACACGCTGTTTGTCGGCTTCATCGGACCCATGATCGGGATCGATCCAGCCAAGCTGGGCGTGGTTCATCAGGTTGCTGGCGTCGCGCTGATCTCGGCGTCGCATGCGTTGCTCAACCACTTCGGGATCCGGGTGACGACGCTGCTGACCGATTTCAGCGGCTATCTGATCCTGGCCGTGGCCGCGCTGCTGACGCTGGCGATGGTGGCGCGCACGCCGCACCTCGAGCCCGCTCGGCTTTTCCGATTCGAGAACTTCACGGGCGACGGCGGGGGCGCCGTCTGGCCGGCGCACGGAGGCCTGCTGACGGCCACGCTGCTCGGCCTGCTCTGGCCGATTTACACGATCACCGGGTTCGACGCCTCGGCGCACACCTCCGAGGAGACCGTTCACGCCGCGGTCAACGTTCCCAGGGGGATGCTCCGCTCGGTGGCGGTGTCGGGGATCTTCGGCTGGGTGATGGTGGCGGCCTTCGTGCTGGCGCTCCCCAGCGTCGCCGACGGCGCCAGGCAAGGGGCGAACGTCTTCCCCTGGCTGATGACGCAGGTCCTGCCGGGCGCCGCGGGGAACGCGCTCTGGATCGGGATCGTGCTCGGGAACTACCTCTGCGGGCTCGCCTGCGTGACTTCGACGTCGCGGATGATGTACGCCTTCGCGCGCGACGGCGGCCTGCCGGGCTCGTCGGTGCTCAGGCGGGTGTCGCCGCGCTGGAGGACGCCGGTCGCCGCCATCTGGACGACGGTGGCGCTGGCGTTCGCCTCGACGCTCTACGCGCCCGCGTACACGACGCTCACCACCGCCTGCGTGATCTTCCTCTACCTCTCGTACGTGATGCCGGCGGCGGCGGGGTTGCGCGCCCACGGGCGGAGCTGGACACGGATGGGGCCGTTCGATCTGGGGGGGCGCCTCTACCGCGCGATGGCCGCGGTGTCCCTGGCTGGCGTGGCGCTGCTGGTCTGGATCGGCGTCCAGCCGCCCAACGAGAAGGCGCTGACGGTGACGCTGGCGGCGGTCGTCCTGCTTGCCGCCGCCTGGTGGCTCGGCGTGCGCCGGCGGTTTCGCGGCCCGCCGGCGACCGGCCTGGCAACTGGCGGTTAGCCTGGATTGATGAAGAACTTCGCCCACTGGGCGATGTGGTTCGAGGTGGTGATGTCCTGGAACGGCAGAGCGAATGCCGTGTAGCTCGGGTCGTTGCCGCCGACGCCCAGGTTGATGCCGACCATCCAGATGAGCGTGCCGGTCTTGGCCTCGGTGCTGTTCGCCATCGACGGCGGCGGGGGGCGCAGGCCGTACTGGCGGGTCGACGAGAAGGTCAGCCAGACCAGCTTGTCCATCTCGTTGAGGTTGGAGACGAACGGCGACCACCTGGGGAACGAGTTGGTCAGGGCGGTCGTCGTGTTGTCGGCGATCCCGGGACCGTTGGCATTCGCCAGCATGATCGGGTTCGCCCCCTGGCTCGACAGCGAGGTCAGGAACATGGTCGCCGTGGCGTCCGTGTCGGCGTCGCACGACAGGTCGGGCGCCGCCCCCGCCGCCGGCGTGCCCGCGGTGCAGGTCGACTCGTTGTAGATGACGAGATCGCCGTCGGGGGCGATGGCCGGGTAGTAGCGGTTCTTGCCCAGCACGGAGGGGACCAGCGTCTGTGGCGCGCCCCAGGCGGTGCCGTCGTACTGCACGTAGTCGATGGCTCCCGTGGACGGTCGCTGATCGGTGGTGGGGGCCGTCGGATCGGCCGAGGTGAACACGATGGTGTTCGGTGCGTCCGTGCTCTTCGACCAGTCGGGATGGTCGGCGCGCGCGCCGCCGAGGTCGATGGTCTTCACCATGGTCCCCAGCGCGCCGTCGAAGATCGTCAGGTTGACCGCCCCGGCCTTGCCGCGGCTGCTGTTCTGGGTGTCTCCATACATGCCGACGAACTGCGACCCGTCAACGTTCCAGGACTCGAACTGGCTCCGCAGCGCCAGCGGGAAGGGCTGCAGGGCAACGTTGTTCTTGATGTCCCACAACAAGAGGCGCCCGTCCCCCTGGCCGCCGGCGCTGGCGACCAGCGTGCTGCCGTCGGGGGCCAGCGCGTGGCAGCCGACGCAGGTCTTTCCGTCGGTGTTGGTCGGCGTGAGGTAGGACTGCGCCATCTGCGCGGTGCTCTGGCCCGAGAAGTCCCAGCGCATGATCGCGCTCTTGCCGCTGGTGGTCCAGTAGTAGAGGGCGCCGTCGATGTTGTCCCGGGCGAACTGCATCTGGAGCTGGCCGCTGTCGCCCACCGAGGTCCCGGTGTCGTCGGTGCCGCGCACCTTCAGCGAGACCATCCCCTGGCCCGCGTTCCCTGTCGCGACGGCCGACCACAGCCCAGGGTCGGGCAGGTAGATGCAGCCGGGGGCGATGCCGCCGCTGAAGGCGGTGCAGCGGGTGAAGGCGTTCACCGTCACGTAGATGCCGGCGAAGGTCACCTCGAACAGCGTGTTGTTGGTGCCGCCGGCGCTGCCCGGCGTGAAGTGGATCTCGATGCCCGTGATGTTGGGCGGGAACAGGACGCCGTTGTTCGGGTAGACCAGCTGGGGCGCCCGGCTGCTGTCGTTGCTGGTCGTCGTGAAGATCGTGTCGGTGCCATCCGGGATGCCGGTCGCTCCCGGATCCGCGCCGGTGAAGGTGTAGTACACGATGAGCGAGGCCGAGGTGCTGAGCCCGCCCAGCGTGGCGGTGATCGTCACGGCGCCCCCGCTCTTGCCGGTGCTGGTGGCGAGGCCGTTGCTGTCGATGGTGACGATGCCGCTGGGGGTCGCGTTGAACGTGACCTGGGAAGTCACGTCCTGCGTCTGGCCGTTGATGACCCCGGTCACCGTGTACTGCTGCGTCTGGGCCCCGCTGGTGTTGGTCACCGTCATCGTCGCCGTGGACGGGTCGATGGTGAGCGACGTCGGGTGGTTGTTCGGCTTCGATCCGGCGGCGCCGCCGGTGCTCCCGCCGGCGTCGACCGTGGTCCCCCCGGTCCCGGTCCCCGACGACGCCGCGGGCTTGAGCCCGCTGCAGCCCGCGACAGCGAACGCCGCGGCAATCAGCGCCGACCAAAAGGCATGTCCGAGCGGGTTCGTTCGCATGGGGGGACCTCGCATTATTCTTCTCTGCGGGGATACTATTCCCGGACAACCCCGCGCCGATCAGAAATTAGCCCACTTTCGGCTGCTCGAGCGGGCTCTTCGGCGCGATGACGAAAATGAGAGACGAGCGGTGATATGCATAGTCACCCTTTGATGCGCAACGCAGGGCGGCTGAGTATGTGTGCCCGGTTCTCCAAATATCTTCGGTGCCTGGTCGCAGTCGTGCTCGCCCAGGCCGTGACCCTCGGTTGCGGCGGCAGCGCGGAAAGGCCGACCGGTTCTCCAGGCGCCGCGGGACAGGGGGCGATGGGTGGGGCAGGTGGCGGAGCCGCCGGGGTTGGGGGCGCCGGGCGAGTCACCAGCCCCGTATCCGGACTGCCGGAGCCGCCGATGACCGGTGTCGGCCAACCTTCGGGCGCGGCCAGCGGGCTCACGATCCTGGATTGGGCCGGGTTCAAGGCGGCTGTCTCCTGGACCTTTGACGACTCGCAGCCGTCGCAGATCGCCCACTACGCCGAGCTGGCGGCGGTCGGCATCCCCATGACCTTCTACATCACCATCGTCAACGACACCGAGTCCAACTACGACACGACGTGGGCGCAGGCGGTCGCGGACGGCAACGAGATCGGCAACCACACGATGCACCACTGCCACGCCGACCTCACCGGCTGCAGCTCGGGGACCGCCGCGGCCACCCTCGAGCAAGAGATCGACGGCTGCACCAGCTACATCACCCAGCACTACCCGGCCCAGGGGGGCGTCTGGACGGCTGCCTCGCCCTACGGTGACACCGGCTACGACGTCGACGACATGACGCGCTTTCTGGTCAATCGGGGTGTCGTGTCCGGCATGGTCGGCACCGGTCCCTACGACTTTACCGATCCCTACGACCTGCCCATCTATCTGGCGCAGCCGATGGACACGGCAGCGATTTTCGATGCCCAGATCGACGAGGCGCACCTCCAGGGCGAGTGGCTCATCATCCTGGTCCACACCATCACGCCGACCGACCAGGTCTGGTACAACCCGGTGGCGATCACCGACGTCACGGGCGCGATGAGCCACGGCCAGTCGCTCCCCGATGTCTGGAACGATTCGGTGGTCCGCATCGCCGCCTACTGGCGTGCGCAGAAGATGGTCGCCGCGCTCGTGCCGGCGACTGCGGGCGGCGCCTCGACCTGGACCTGGACGCTCCCCGCGAACTTCCCGCCGGGGCAATTCCTTCGCGTGACGGTGACCGGGGGAACCCTGACCCAGGGGGCGACCACGCTCGTCTGGGACACCCACGGCTTCTACGAGGTCTCGCTCGATGCGGGGACGCTGACGCTCTCGCCTTCGCCCTGAGGCCTCCGCCAGTTTGGCAGCGGCAAGGCGGCCGCCTCGCCAAAACCATCAGGAGAGCCGGCGAGGGCGGCGGCGGATGCGGCTCTCGGCGCCGGCACGCGATCTGCTAACACCCCGGGCGTGGACTCCCAGCTCCGCGGCTCGCTGGTTCTCGCGGCGTCCGCCGTTCCGTACGTCGTCGAGGTTCTGAGCCAGGTTCCGCTGCAGGCGCGCGTGATCTCGGCGCTCACCCCCGAGGCGCGCGCCGCGCTGCCGCCGCACCCGCGCCGGCCCTGGCTGACGGTGTTCGGCTCGGTCCGGTTCTTTCTGGCGCTGTTTCGCTGGGCCCTGCGTGACGCCGCCGAGGATTCGCCCGAGATCGCCGCGCTCAAACGACGGATGCGGTGGAGCGCCGTCCGCGAGTGGTTGTTCGCGTCGGGGTTCATCGCGGTCCTCGTCTCCCTCATCAGGAGCGGGTGGCGGCCGGCATGGCCGCCGGGCTGAGCGCCGGGGCGGCGTCAGGCGCGCCGGACGCGGATCTCGATCTCGCGCGTGACGTGGCGCCACTCCTCCGTCGCGCGCAGTTCGGCCAGGAGCTCGTCGAATGCAGATACGTCGCCCTCCGCGAACTCGAACCAGGTCAGGAAGTCGAACGGCTCGCCGAGGTCCCGCCCGTGGTAGAGCCGTCGCGCGATCGCCGGCAGGAAGCCGGCCCCGATCGCGATGTGGCGCGACCGGGCTTCGAAGATCGCACGCCGCTCGTCCTGCGGCAGCTCCCACCAGGTCGCCGACTTCTGGATCGGGATGAGCGCGCCCAGCACGCTGTCCGCACGCCCGAGCCCCTGCTGGACCGCCGCCAGCCGCTCCTTCTCGGCGCGTTGGAGGTAGCGCTCGTTGCTGCGGACCCCCCGAAGGATCCAGGCCGCGCCCGGCGGCGAGACGAAATCCGCCCCCTCGATCCGGTCGAGGTACCCGACTTCGGGGAGGGGCGCGCCCCGCACGGCCGTCATTCGCTCGACCCGCCATCCGCCGCGGGGGCCGGCCGCGAAGGTGACCCGCGCGAGCGCGGGCCGTTCGGGGTCCTGGGGGGCGCTCATCGTCCCAAATTACACGGAAAGGGCTCCGCCGACCGCGATCGGCCTCGGGCGTGAGCCTTTCCAAAGGTGCTCTGGACACCCACAGGCCATGCGACGCATTTCGACCTGGATGGTGGGACTCTCCCTCGTTGGCGCCCTGGGCATCACGACCGGCTGCGCGACCGGCGACACCGCAACGACCGGCTCGGGCGGCTCCAACGGCAGCGGCGGCTCCGGCTCGGGCGGCTCCAACGGCAGCGGCGGTTCCGGGAGCGGCGGCTCGACGAGCTCGGGCGGTTCGACGGGGAGCGGCGGCGCCCAGGCCACGAGCAGCGGCGGCTCGACCGGGTCGGGTGGCTCGACGGCGAGCGGCGGCTCGACGGGGTCGGGCGGGACGACGGGGAGCAGCGGGGGGACCACCGGCAGCAGCGGCGGGGTGACGGGGAGCAGCGGGGGACCACCGGCAGCAGCGGTGGGACGACGGGCGCCGCAGGTCACGGGAGCGGGGGAACGACGGGCAGCAGCGGGGGAACGACCGGCAGCAGCGGCGGGACCACCGGCAGCGCCGGCACCACCGGCGCCGCCGGCACCACCGGTAGCGCGGGCGCGAGCGGCACCGGATTCGGACAACCGGTCTGCGGTAACAACAGCGCCGGCACGGCGATCGGCAAGGGAATCGCCTGCACCAGCACGGATCCGCAGCTCTGCTACAAGACCTGCGGCCCGGCGAGCATCGGCGCGAAGTCGGAGACGTGCAGCTCGGCCATGTACGCCGAGGCGGCCTGCGGCTTCGATCCGAGTCAGAGCTACGCCTGCTACAAGATTCCGACGACCATGGACCCGACCTGTCCGACGACGCCGCCGATGGCGTCCAGTGCCTGCCCTGCCAATTTCGCTACCTGCGTCGTCTGCAACGTGGGCGGCATGTACCTCGACTCCAAAGGCACCTCGCAGACGGGCTATTGCGTCTGCCAGGCGAGCGGGAAGTGGACCTGCGCCTCGACCACCGCCTGGCCCTGCCCCGGGAACACCGGCTGCTGACGCCGTCGGGAGTCGCGAGCGGGGCGCCCGGTCAGGGCGCCCGGAGGCGATAGAGGACGTGCCGCCGCAGGGGGCTCGCGGGCGGCAGGTTCGGATGATCGAAGTCGTCCGCCGGGTCGCGCTGCATCCCGAGCTTCTCCATCACCCGGCGTGAGCGCGTGTTGTCGGGCGTGGTCATGGAGACGATCTCCGCCAGCCCGAGCCGCTCGAAGGCGAAGGCCAGCGCGGCGCGCGCCCCTTCGGTGGCGTAGCCGCGTCCCCAGGCCGCGTGCACGAGCCGCCAGCCGATCTCGACGCAGGGGGTGAAGGGGGCGGTGAACGACGGCTCCGACAGACCGATGAAGCCGACGAACGGCGCGCCGCTCATCTCCTCCGCCGCCCACAGCCCGTACCCGCGCGCCTCGAAGGAGGCGCGGATCTTCTCCGCCGAGGCGTCGCTCTCGGCGCGCGTGAGGCACCCTGGAAAGTAGGCCCGCACGCGCGCGTCGGCGTTCATCGCCGCGAACGGCGCGAGATCCTCGTCGCGCCAGGGACGCAGGAGGAGCCGCTCGGTCTGGAGCAGCACGGGCTCGGCCACGCGCCGAGCATAGAACAGCCCGCCGACGAGGTCGTCAGTGCGAGTGCCGGTGGTGGAGATCCTCGGCGTGCTCGTGATCGTGGGTGACGGGGTCGTGTTGGTGCGGGTGACTGTGCGCGCCCGCGGGCATCGGGTCGTGGCGGTGGTCGTGGTGGCCGTCGTCGTGTTGGTGCGGGTGCTCGTGGGTAAGCGCTTCGTGCCGGTGGCGGTGGCCGTGGTGCTCCGTGATGTGGAGCGCCAGGCCGGCGCCGATCAGCAGCGCGGCGACCGGGAGCTGGGCGCCCGGCCAGGCGGCGCCGAGCGCGAAGGCCATCGCCACCCCGGCGAACGGCGCGATCGCGAACACCGAAGCCGTGCGCGCCGCGCCCACCTGCCGCTGCGCGCGCAGGTAGAGCTGGAGGCTCGCGCCGTAGCCCACCGCGCCGAGCGCCAGCAGCTTGGCGATCGCCGGGAGCCCCGGGACCGACTCGCCCGCGAGGAGACCGGCGAGCGCGGCGGCGGCTCCGCCGAGCAACCCCTTGTAGGCGACCACGCGCAGCGGATCGTGATCGGCGAGGGGACGCGACAGCAGATTGTCGAATCCCCATCCGAGCGCAGCGGCGGCGATCAGGAGGGCGCCGGAGATCGCCGCCGGCACGCGGATCGATTCGACCAGCGTCGCGCCGCCGGCGAAGATCAGCGCTGCCGCCAGCAGCACACGGCGGCCGATGAACTCACCGAGAACGATCCGCGCCAGCAGCAGCGTGAACGGCGCCTCGAGCGCCAGCAGGAGCGAAGCCGTCGCGGCGTCGGTGCGGGCGAGGCCGAGCACCAGCAGCACGGGCGCGACGGCGCCGCCGACGAGAGCGATCGCTACCAGGCGCGCCAGCGTCCCGCGTGTCCGGAAGGCGCGTCCGTCGCCCGCCGCCTCGCGCCCGACGAGGCTCAGCAAGAGGGCGCCCGTCGCCGCGCCGAAGTAGAGCAGGGCGCCGGCGTAGAGCGGGCCGACGCCGGCGCTGGCCCGCTGGAGCAGCGGCGCGGTCATCCCGAACAGCAGCGCCGCCAGGGCCGCCAGCGCCACGCCGCGCTGGATCTGACCGCCGCCGCTCATGGTCCAAGTGTGCCCCGCGCGGACAGGAAACGAAACTGCGGCGCTAGGCGGCCGGCGCGGCGCTCACCACGCGGTTTCGCCCCTCGGCCTTGCCGGCGTAGAGCGCGTCGTCGGCCTGCTTGAGGCAGGCGTCGACGCGCATCGGTCGGTCGAACACGGCGACGCCGAAGGTGAGCGTGACGCTGTCGCCGAGGCCGGCGCTGTCCGACAGCCGCGCCTCGACGGTGGCGCGCAGCCGGTCGGCCACGTCGCAGGCGGTGGCCAGATCGGTCTCGGGCAGGAGCAGCAGAAACTCCTCGCCCCCCCAGCGCGCGACGGCGTCGCCACCCCGCAGCCGCTCGCCGAGCAGACCCGCCACCGCGCGCAGGACGCGATCGCCCGCGGCGTGGCCGTGCACGTCGTTGATCCGCTTGAAGCGATCGATGTCGGCCATCACGAGGCTGAAGACGCGTCCGGTGCGCTGGAAGCCTTGCGCCGCCTCGCGCAGCCGTTGCTCCATCGAGCGCCGGTTGAGGAGGCCCGTCAGCGGATCGGTGAGCGCCATCGACTCCATCCGCCGCTCCGCCGTCGTCGACGCGCGCCGGAAGTGGAAGGTGACGAGGCCGAGCGCGAGCAAGGGGATGGCCAGGTTGCCGTAACGAAGGAGCGCCGACGCGGCGTCCACCGCGACGCTCTCGGGCGCGAAGGCACGCAGCGCCAGCAACGCCGCGCAGATGACCGTCGAGATCGCCGCCACCGTCCGGCTCGGCAGGCGGTCGTTGAACATGACGAAGGGAATGAGCGGGACGAGGTAGTACTGGAAGCCGCTCGCCCAGCCGAGCGTCGAGGTGGCAAGCACGGCGTGCGCGACTACCTCCAGCGTCAGGAGTCCCATCGCGAGCGTGCTGCGCCCGCGCCGGTTGGCGAGCGCTGCGCCGAGCCAGGTCGCGACACTCGCCACGTTGAACGCCGCGAGACGCGGGTACCCCATGAGGGCGAACATCGGGATGAACCCGGTGTGGGCGACGATGCCGACCCAGGCGACGTAGCGGATGACGGCCGTGATGCGCGGCGGGAGCGGCACCACCGCCGGAATGCCCGTGGTTACGCGACGAACCGGCCCGGTGGCGTGGGAACCGGTGGAGGGCACGCGGTGGAACCAGGATACGGACCGCGCGCGTTCAAGTAAAGGGTCGGGAAGCGGCTGGAGGCTAGCGCGTGAGCGCAGCGCGGCTTCGCCGGGCGGAGCTCATCGCGGGAGGTTCGGAACCCTTTGAGGGTTCCGAGCTGGTCGCGTGAGCGCAGCGCGGCTTCGCCGGGCGGAGCTCATCGCGGGAGGTTCGGAACCCTTTGAGGGTTCCGAGCTGGTCGCGTGAGCGCAGCGCGGCTTCGCCGGGCGGAGCTCATCGCGGGAGGTTCGGAACCCTTTGAGGGTTCCGAGCTGGTCGCGTGAGCGCAGCGCGGCTTCGCCGGGCGGAGCTCATCGCGGGAGGTTCGGAACCCTTTGAGGGTTCCGAGCTAGGGACTGCTGGCCAGTTCCACGGTGTTGCGGACGCTCTCGTCCTCGGCCAGATGGCCGCGGCCGCCGGCCTCCTCGGGGTGGTAGCCGGCCTCGCCGTGCTCGGCGTCGTCCAGCCCCTGCTCCTCGGCCTCGATGCTGGGGCGAAGGCCCATCGTCGCCTTGAGCGTGAGGCCGATGATCGTCGTGGCGACGACCGAGAGCGCGAGCGTCAGCCCCATCGCCTTGAGCTGCTGGAGCCAGAGCGTGTGCCCGACGATCCCGCCGAGATTGGCGTCGAGGTTGGGGTTCGCGTCCGGGGTGGCGAAGAACCCGGTCAGCAGTGCGCCCAGCGTGCCGCCGACACCGTGCACGCCGAAGGTGTCGAGCGCGTCGTCGTAGCGGAAGAACGCCTTCAGCTTGGTGCAGGCGACGAAGGGGACGATCCCGGCCAGCACGCCGATGGCGACCGCGCCAGTCGGGGTGACGAAGCCGGAGGCGGGCGTGATGACGACCAGCCCGGCGACTGCGCCCGAGCAGAACCCCAGCACCGTCGGCTTGCCGCGCGTGAACCACTCGAGCGCCGGCCAGACAGTGGCGGCGACGGCCGTCGCCAGCGTGGTCGCCGTGAAGGCGTTGGCGGCGATCCCGTCGGCGGCGACGGCGCTGCCGGCGTTGAAGCCGTACCAGCCGACCCAGAGCATGCCGGTGCCGACCATGGTGAGCACCACGCTGTGAGGCAAGAACGTGCTGCGCGCGAACCCGGTGCGGCGCCCGAGGATGAGGCAGAGGACCAGCGCCGACCAGCCAGACGACATGTGCACGACGGTCCCGCCCGCGAAGTCGATCGCCTTGATGGCGGCGTTCGGGTTGGCGACGCCGTTCATCAGGCCGTCGACGCCCCAGATCATGTGCGCCAGAGGGAAGTAGACGACGAACATCCAGATGGCGATGAAGGTCATGATCGCGGCATACTTCATCCGCTCGGCAATCGCGCCGACGATCAGCGCCGGCGTGATGATGGCGAACATCAGCTGGTACATCGCGTAGACGTTGTGCGAGACCCACGGTGCGTAGTCGCCGTTCGGCACCGAGGTGACCCCGTGGAGCAGCGCGAACTTCAGACCGCCGATGACGGGCGAGCCCTTGGCGAACACCAGGCTGTAGCCGCAGAGCCACCAGAGGATCGTCACCAGCCCGGCGCACCCGAGGCACTGCGCCATTACCGAGAGGATGTTCTTGCGGCGGACGAGGCCGCCGTAAAACAGCGCGAGGCCGGGCAGCGTCATGAAGAGCACGAGCGCCGTCGACGTCATCATCCAGGCGTTGTGCCCGGGGCCCGACGTTTGGAGTGACGTCGGCGCGGTGTTGCGAACGTAGGCCTCGAGGTCGGCGACGCGCGTGGCGAGGTCGTGGGCTTCCATGGCCGCAAATCTCGGCGATGGCTGCCGCGCCAATCAAGCAAATTGACGGTCCCGACCTGTAGAATAAACGTCCAGGAAATATCAGCGAAATAGAGCGGAAATAATCCGTAACCGGATAGAAACAATTGGCGGCTGTTTGCGGGATTGTCCCGACGCGCTCTGGCGCGCGGCCTGCGGACTCAGCGCTTGGCTTCGAGCTGCAGGCCGAGCCGCGCGGCTGTGATGGAGGCGAGGCCGATCGACAGGCCCGCCACCACGATCCCCGCCGCGATCGAGCCCTTCGAGGCGTGGCCCGCCTTCACGATCCACTGGAACGGAAAGGCCATGGCCAGCGCCATGCCGACCATCCCCGCGAGGATCGACATCATCCTGCAGCCGTTCGTCAGATCGTAGTGGCCGCCGCAGGCCTGGCAGATGAGGAACCGGTTGTTCTCGCGCGAGGGAAGCAGGTTCCAGACGCTGAGGCCGACCGGTTTCCCGCAGTGGGGGCAAGCGTCCTTGGCTCGGGTCGTTTCGGTTGTTGCCACGTCGGTCTTCATAGTAGCAAGAACTGGCCGCTTTCGAACCTTGCTTCGCGACGAGAACTCAAGAACGATGAACGGCGTGAAATTCGGATTCTTCGTCGACCCGGATACCACGCGTTACTGCGGGCTGCGGCTGCGCCGCCTCAAAGAGGCGATCAAGAAACCGGAGGTCGCGGACGCGCTGTGCGACGAGCTCGAGATCGCCGGCGCCACGGGCACGAAGATGCCGGCGATTGACAAGCGGATCGACGAGCTCTGCGCGACGAAGGGCTCGCTCTGGTTCGAGGTCCCGCCCCCGGAGGTCCTGTCGGCGTCGATCTTTCGGGCCAAGAAGCTGGCCGGTCCGTTCGTCGACGATCTGTTCAAGCGCGTCGCGCGGGTTCAGGATCTGTCGGCGTCGCTCATCGGCTGGCTGCGAATCGGCGGCTTCGAGCCGTTCGTCGGCGGCGCGCCGGCGGCCGGCCGGGCCAACCTCATCGGCTATCGCGGCGGCGGGATGATCGCCACGGCGCGCGCGTTCGGCGTCGAGGCGACGAACGGCGCCGCGGAGCTCGACAGCGCGCTCCAGGCGCTCAAGGGCGCGCGCGTCTACACCAACGTGGCATACATCGCCTGCACGCCGGCGACCCTCGCCGAGTACCTCTGGGCGCGCGCCGCGGTCAGCCCGCGCTGGGAGGCGGAGGCGCTCGGGCAGAAGCTGCGCGCGGCGGGCTACGGCCTGCTGCTGGTCGAGGGGGACGCGGTCGCGCAGGCGATCCTTCCGCAGGAGCGCAAGCCCGACAAGGCGAAGCTCGCCGAGATCGCCAGCGCGATCATGTCCAACGGCCCGGGACGCCCGTAGCCTCGCGGCACGCCGCTCGATCCGAGCGCGGCACCGGGTCAGCCGAGGTCGAAGAGCAAAATCTGCGACGGTTCGCCGGAGCGGATGACCAGCGTGCGCTCGTCGCTCGCCGCGGCGCCATCCCCCGCCGCCAGCTTGGTTCCGTTGCAGTCGATGGCGCCGCTCGCCACCTGGACCCAGGCGTGCCGGCCGGAGGCGAGCGCGTGCACGATCTCCGTTCCGGCGTCCAACCGCGCGACGTGAATCTCCGCGTCCTGGTGGATCGTCACCGACCCCTCGCGCCCGTCCCGTGACGCCACCAGCCTCAGCCGGTTCTGCATCTCGGCGGGCGGGATCGTCTTCTGCGCGTAGCCCGGCTCGATGCCCCGGCGATCCGGCAAGATCCAGATCTGCAAGAAGTGCACGTACTCGGTCTTGGAGTGGTTCCACTCGCTGTGGGTGACACCGGTGCCGGCGCTCATCCGCTGGACGTCGCCGGGGCGAATCATCGATCCGGTACCCATGCTGTCCTTGTGGCCGAGCTCGCCGCCCAGGACGTACGACACGATCTCCATGTCGCGGTGGGAGTGCGTGCCGAAGCCGCTCTCCGGCTTGACGCGGTCCTCGTTGATGACCCGCAGCGAGCGGAACCCCATGTGTTGCGGATCATGGTATTCGCCGAACGAGAACGTATGCTGGGTGTCCAGCCAGCCGTAGTTTTCGTGCCCCCGATCCCCCGCACGCCGCACGCTGATCATGCGTATCTTCTATCCCAGCTTCCGCACGCATGCACCGATCGCTGAGGCTTGGGAGGGGCGGGAGACGCGAGCTATCATTTTGCGCATTCGTCGCCTATTCGCAGTGACGGGGATGGGGTTCCTGCTGGCCGGCCTCCTGGGGGGAGCGTGTGGGGGCGGCAGCGATCCGACGCCGCCGGCCGGGACAAGTCTCCCGCAGGTGATTTCCCTCGGCGGCCCCGTCCTGACCACGCCCAAGTTGCAGCCGATCCTCTATGCGAGCGATCCGTCCGGCAGCGACATCCTGGCCTTTCTGCAAGAGCTGGCCTCCACCAGTTATTGGAGCCAGACGACCTCCGAGTACGGCGTCGGCGCTCTCACGGTGCTGCCGGCCATCACCGTGAATACCCCCGCGCCCGCGACGATCACCGACGCGATGCTGCAGACGATGCTCGCGGACAACACGGCGGGCGCTGCACCCGCGTGGGGGGCGGCCGACGCGAGCACCATCTATCTGTTCGCGCTGCCGCCGGGCACGATCGAACAGGACACCGAGGGGGCCTGCTGCACCGGCTACGACGGTTACCATTCCGAGGCCGACGTCGGCACGGGTGCGGCCCCGGTGACGGTCCCGTACGCGCTCTCCTGCGCCTGCAGCGGCTTCGACGGTGCCGGCATCACCGATCTGCAGGAGCGGACGATCGACATGAGCCACGAGCTGGTCGAGGCGGCGACCGATCCGTTCCTACAGCCATCCCGCCTATGAGCAAGAGGACGACGCCGACATCGTCTGGACCTTGGTCACCGGCGGGGAGGTCGCCGACATGTGCGAATTCAACGACGACGCCAACGTGATCCCGCCCGGGTCGACCTACATGGTCCAGCGGTCCTGGTCGAACGCCGCCGCGGCGCGGTTCGAGAACCCCTGCGTTCCGGTCGTGACGACCACCCCGTACCTCAACAGCTTCCCGCAGCTCGGGTCCATCAGCTACAGCGACGGCGTCGACCCCTCCTTCGCCACCCGGGGCGTGCACATCCCCCTCGGCCAGAGCAAGAGCATCAGTGTGGCGCTGCGGAGCGCCACGGCGGTGACGCAAGCCTGGACGGTCGACACCTTCGACTACAACGCGGCGATCGTGGGTGGGTACGCCGAGACGACCGTGCAGCCGCCCAGGACCAGCGGCACCGACGGCGACACGGTTCAGCTCAAGATCACGCCGAACAGTCAGGACGCCTACCTCCGGGGCGAGGCGTTCATCATCTGGTCGGACTACGGCAACCCGGGCGATCCGGACTTCGAGAGTCAGGTGAACATGGGGCTCATCACCAACTGACAGATGAGCCGCCCCGGCCCGCACCCGGCACTTCGATTCGACATGTTGCGCGCAACCACCGTCGGGGTCGTGGCGTTAGGCCTTGCGGCGGGGCTCGGCTGCGGCGGGGGTGCCGCGAAGCCGACCGACGGTGGAGCGCGCGACGTGTCAGCCGACAGGGCCTCGGCCGGCGACGGCGGGGCGGGCGGAGCCGGCGGCGCGCGCGACGGAGGGCCGAAGCCGGACGACGGCTCGGCCGACCGGGCGGTCGGGGCGCGGGCGGCGGATCGACCATGCAGAGCTACACCCTCAAGGTGACGGCGGTCGATACGACCTTCGCCACCGAGGACCACTTCATCGCGGCCGTCGAGATGCAGCTCTCCGGAGAACCGTTCGCCGAATCGATGGGCCGCGACCTCGGCGGTTACTCGCGCGACTACGCCTGCCAGGACGCGGGCTGCCAGGCCAGCATCTACACCGACCCGAGCTCGGCCGACGGCGGCAGCGTCATCGATCTCCCCGGCTACGCGTCGGGCGTGGAGTCGTACGAGTACTCGAAGCAGCCGATGAACAACATCGCCTTCGAGTCGGGGGCCGGCACGTCGCTGCTGTTCGGGCCGGTGCTGAACCCGACGGGCGCCACCGGCGCCGCCGCCCTCACGCTCGCGCAGACCTGGTTCGCGCACATGGCGGGGGCAGCAACGGCGGCACGTACGTCACCGCCGCCGGGGCGAGCAATCCGCTCGGCTGGCCGGGGCTCTGGCCGGTGCTGCAACCGTTCACCTCCTGGAACCCGGCGATCGTTCCGACCAACAACGCCGGCACCTGCCTGCTCACCTCGGACGACAACCGGGGGAGGCACGCGGCGCTGTTCTCCGACGACTACGAGTGCGACTACACGACGCTGAATTTGCCCGACCGCGACGCCCAGGTGACGAAGACGATCGGACCGGGGTCGTCCGGCTGGACCGACTGGAAAGAGGCGCTCTGGACGCTCAACTACCTCCAGGTGATGCACAACGTGAAGGAGGCGCCGGTCGACACCGTCAGCGACGGTCAGCTTGAAAACGTCGGGATCCCCGGCAATGACGTGGCCGGTAACATCCTCCCCGGCACTTACCTCGGGTCGAGCAACATCGAAGGATTCCAGGCCGGCAACTTCATCCAGATCCTCGACAACCAGGCGGCCCAGTGGCTGCTGCAGTTGACCACCGCCGACGGCGCGGCGCTGGGGGGCTTTGCGACGCTGGCCGATGCGCTCGACTACAGCCCCGCTTCGGCCGCGCGCTGGTTCCCGGCGTCGATCTCGGTGACGGAGATTGCCGACGCGAGCGGGTTCCCCGATCCAACCGGCTACGCGATCGCCCCGGGTGGCGGCGGCAGTCACCTGCTCGACCTGGCGGGCCTGCTCGGCGCCTATTCGAGCGTCTATGCGCTCACGGACCAGGCGAACGCCGACGTCGGCGGCAGCGAGCCTGCCGAGGTCTACTTCGACGGTGATCCGTTCCCGGTTCAGAACCAGACGCCCGATGGCTCGCCGACGCTGCACGATCGCGCGCTCGGCATGATCCGCGTCGCCGTCGTGAACATGGACCGCTTCCACCTCGCTCCGGCGAGCGGCGTCTTCGTCGACGACGCGAAGGTGGTCAGCGGTACGCTGGCGCCGGGGACGACGCTATCGGCTGACGTGGCCGCCTACACGCTGCTGTCGCTGCGGACGGCGCGGCGCGCGCTCGACTCCCAGCTCACGCTCTACGCCAACACCAGCCCCGACACGCAGGGGATCCCGTCGCCGCTCGACGGCTTCTCGATGGTCGACGGCGTCACATTCGCGGCGCGTCTCGACGCGCTCATCGCGGCGCTGGCGAACGTTTTCTACGACAAGCTGACGACCGCCGCGGGCGTCGCCTATGCAGGGTGGGACGTCGCGGGCGCCAAGCCGACCGACACCGGAACCAGCCTCGACGCGCACAGCGCGGCCGTGCGCGGCCTGCTGGTCGCTTACCTCGCCACCGGGCAGACCAAGTTCCGCGACCGCGCGGCGCAGGTGTTCGCGCGGCTCGACGCGACCTTTTACGACGCGGGCGCTCGCATCTATCGCCCGACCGCCGGCGACACGTCGCTGACGGTGACCTTCACACCGCGGCGGTTCGGCCTCTTGCAGGGCGCGCTGCGCGACACCTACGAGCTCGTCGCCACGCTCCCCGGTCAGGACGCGCTGGCGGCGCGCGTCCTCGATCGCGTGGGCCGGCTCGACAAGCTGGTCCTGAACGGCTGGGACGATCGCAACGAGAACCAGATGGTCGACTGGCCCGACGAGTGTGCGCAGCTGGGGACCGGCCCCGACGGCCAGCCGATGGGCAAGGGTGGTCTGCAGATGGCCGAGCGGACCTTGAGCGGCGAGACCGGCTCGCTCGCTCCGTTCATTCCCGACGCGGGCGATCGCGTGATCACCACCGATCGCGAGCACGACTGCGTGCCGGAGATCTCGGCGGCGAAGCTTCCCTCGGCGCTCGCCAACT
Source organism: uncultured Pseudomonadota bacterium (assembly GCA_963725905.1). Classification (GTDB taxonomy): domain Bacteria; phylum Myxococcota_A; class Polyangia; order Fen-1088; family Fen-1088; genus JADGRB01. The sequence goes on from CAVSAG010000002.1 coordinate 1,115,816, forward strand.
CCGTGACCTTCACGCTCACGCCCCGCTGACGCTCACCCCTCTGACGCGTCTCCCAAAAACCACCGGATGATCGCGTGAACGGAGCTCGGCTGCGCCGAGCGAAGTTGGTCGCGGGAGGGCGCGGGAACCCTCCCAGGGTTCCCGGATAGATCGAATTGTGAGCCGCCGTAGGGCGGCGTCGGAACCTCGCCTGTATCCGACCCCGGAGGAGACCCATGCGCCTGACCCGTCGATCGTCGCTGTTGAAGCTCTGCCTGGCCGCCGCTGTCGTGCTGGCTGCGACCGTCGCCGCGCGCCCCGCGCACGCGCAGGGGACCTGGACCAAGGTGGCGAGCGGAGGGTGCGCCTCGTTCGGGTTCTGGCTCCTCACAGACGGGCGCGTGATTGGCCACGGATGCGGAGGCCTGCAAACGTGGATGATCCTGACGCCCGACAAGCAAGGGAACTACGCCACCGGGACCTGGAAGAACGTCGCCAACAGCGCGCACGCGCGCGGCGGCGCGCAGCAGCACGTCCTCAAGGACGGGCGCCTCTTCGTGGGGGGCGGCGAGTACATCGACGGCCCGGCCTGCACGACGGCGCTGTGCAACACGGCCGAGATTTACGATCCCGTGGCCAACACCTGGAAGAACACGGCGAACGCGCCGAACGACATCGGCGACACGGGGAGCGCGACACTCGCTGACGGAACGATCCTCGAAAGTACCCGCAATGGCAGCGCGATCACGATCTACGATCCCGTCGCGGACACCTGGACCGCCAAGGCGTCGTCGCTGGTCGGCACCGGCGACGAGAACGCCTGGGCGTCGCTGCAGAACGGGGACGTGCTGCAGGTCGGCTACGCCGGCGCGGGCGCCGATATCTACATCCCCTCGATGAACAAGTGGGTGAAGACCACCGTCCCCTCCGGCTTCAACACCGGCGACATGTCGGGGATCTCGCAGATGTTCGACGGGCGCGTCTACGTCTACGGCCTCAAGAACAAGGCCTACATCTGGACGCCGGGCGCCACCGTGACCGATCCCGGGAGCTGGGTGACGACCTCGCTCATCACCACCAACGGCGCGACGGAGAATGAGGACGAGTACACCGACACGCTGCCGAACGGCAAGGTGTGGAGCGCGCTGGTGGCCGTGATGTACGGGCCGAGCGTCGTGCTGCAGCAGTTCGATCCGGCGACGAACACCGCCACCGCGGTGACCGGGCTGCCCGCGGAGACCAACCCCGATCCGATCGACTACCTCAACCTGCCGAACGGGCAGGTCATGATCACGCCCGAGAACGGTCGGAACAACTGGGTGCTGACGCCGGACGGGCAGCCCGACGACAGCTGGCGCCCGACGGTCACCTCGGTCGCCTACAACAGCGCGACCAGCAACTACACGCTGACCGGCACGCAGATCAGCGGCCTCATCAACGGCGGCGACGAAGGCGACGACATGACGATGGCGGAGAACTACCCGATCGTCTGGCTCAAGGACACGTCGGGGAACGTCTACTACTGCAAGTCGTCCAACTTCAGCAACATGATGGCGACCAAGGGCTCGACGCCGGAGACGGCGGACTTCACGTTGCCGGCGGGTCTGCCCAGCGCGACGTACAGCCTCTACGTGTCGGCGGTCGGCGTGATCTCGAAGAATCCCTGCTCCTTCACCCCCGGCCAGAGCAGCACGTGCGGCGGGTCGACGGGGACCGGCGGCACGACGGGTTCGGGCGGCACGACGGGCTCGGGCGGCACGACGGGCTCGGGCGGCGCCGCAGGCGGGGCGACGGGCTCGGGCGGCACGACGGGTTCAGGCGGGGCGACCGGGGCAGGCGGAGCGACCAGCTCCGGTGGTGCGACCGGCACCGGCGGCTCGTCGACGGGCGGGACGACTGGTTCGGGCGGCAGCACCGGCTCGGGCGGCGCGACGTCGAGCGGTTCGGGCGGCAACACCGGGTCCGGGGGCGTGGTTTCGACCGGCGGCAACACCGGCTCGGGCGGCTCGTCGTCGACGGGCTCTGGTGGCAACACCGGCTCTGGCGGTTCGTCGAACGGCTCGGGCGGCGAGAGCGGCTCGACCGGAAGCGGCGGCTCGTCGAGCGGCTCGGGCGGCTCCTCGGGCGAGACCGGAGCGACCAGCGGTTGCTCCTGCGAGACGGCGCCGTCGGGCAGCTCGAACCTCACCGCGTTCGTCGGGTTGCTCGGGCTCGGCCTTTGCGCCGCGCGGCGGCGCCGGCCGACGGCCCGGGCGCGGGCGACGAAGTCGGCTTAGTCCGGCTCAACCCTGGCTCGGGCCCGCTTCAGCGGATCTGGGGCGCGACCAGCCGGTGCGCCTCGCTCTGCGCGTGCCGCCAGACGGTGTCGGCGGTGGCCCGCGCCGTCGGCGAGAAGCGGGCGACCGCGATCGCCGCGCCCAGCGCGAGCAGAGCGATCCGGCGCGGCATCCGGTAGATGTTCCAGCGCGTCCGGCGAATCAGTCGGCGGGTCTTGCGACCGGCCGGAGCGGCGGGTCGTCGGATCGCCGCCTGGAACGGCAACGTCGTTGGTTCGAGGTCGGCGGCGCGCACGGGGGGCGCTTCGTCGATCTCCCCCAGCTCGCTGAGCGTGAGCCGGACGTCCTCGGTCGCTTGCCGCAGCGCTGCCACGAAGGCCGTGATGTTGGCGAAGCGATCGTCCGACCGCTTGGCGAGGCCCCGCAGGATGACAGCGTCGACCGCCGCGCCCAGCCGCGGGACCAGCGCCGACGGCGGCGGCGGATCGGCATGGACCACCTGGTAGAGAATCGCGATCGGATCCTCCGCCTGGAACGGCTCGCGCCCGGTAAGCAGCGTGTAGGTGATGGCGGCCAGCGAGAACTGGTCGGTGCGCGCGTCGATCGCCTCGCGTTGTCCGCAGGCCTGCTCGGGCGCCATGTACTGCGGCGTTCCCGCAACCTGCGCGCCGTCGGTGAGGCGCGGGCGCCAGCTCGCCTGCGAAATCCCGAAGTCGAGCACCTTGACGAAGTCGTGCACGCCTTCGCCGGAGAGCAGGACGATGTTGTCCGGCTTGAGATCGCGGTGGACGATGCCGCGCGCGTGCGCCGCGGAGAGCGCCTGCGCGATCTGATCGACGATGGCGACCGCGGCGGCGGGGGTCAGCGCGCCCGCGTCGGTGATCCGGCGCGCCAGCGACTCCCCCTCGAGCAGCTCCATCACCAGGTAGGGGTATCCCTGATCCGTGACGTTGAAGTCGAGCACCTGCACGATGTGCGGGTGTCGCAGCGTCGCGGTGATCTCCGCTTCCTGGCGGAAACGGGAGAGCACCTCCGCGCTTCGCTGCACGCCATGGTGCAGGACCTTGATGGCCACGCGGCCCGGCAGACGCATGTGGTCCGCCAGGTAGATCTGGCCGCAGCCCCCCTCGGCGAGCGGACAGACGATCCGATATGTCCCTTGCAGGATCGTCCCCGCCACGAACTCGCTGGGCGCGATGGGTGCTTCGTCATGCATCGCGGGTCTTGCCGATGCAGCCGCCGTGCCGTGCGGCGTTAGGGGGGCGACCACCCGCGGCGATGCCCGCCGTTGTTTCCGGATCGCGACCGCCGGCAGGCGTTTCGGGGGTCCGATGTCCGGCATCCGTAACGCCGCTCCCCGCCAGCGAAGCGAAAGGCGCCACAGAATCAGAGCAGCCACCGGGTGGCATGGCGGTTGAAGTAACTCGTCCGTACAGGAGGCCACCATGCTTTGGACAGTCGCTCTCATTCTTCTCGTGCTGTGGGCTCTCGGCCTGGTCAGCTCGGTCACCATGGGCGGGTTCATTCACCTGTTGCTGGTCGCCGCCATCGTGATTGTCCTGGTCCGGATCATTCAGGGCCGACGCGTCGTCTGACGGCAGCGATATCAGGACTTCCGGACGTACCCCGACGGGTCTTGGCCCGCAGCCGAAAATTGAGCTTCGCGGGGCCCCCCGGAGCACTTACTTCCGATGAGGATGGGTGTGCTCGTGCGGCCCGCGGCGATGGCCATCGCAGGCGCCCTCGTCTCGGCGGCGAGCGTGGCGGCGGCCGACGACGCGCGCCACCCCGGGCCGGGCGCGATCGCGGCGCCGGCTGGCGTCCCTTCGTCCTACGTGCTGACCCACAGCGGGTGGTTTCACCCGTCCTGCGTCGTGCGCGTCCGCTCGGATGAAGCGGTCGGCGCTGACTTGGTTGTGCGCGGCCGCGACGATGGCGCCGCGCACTTCGGGTTCGGGCCGTGCGCCTACCCGCGCTTCGATCTGCACGGCCGCGCGACCGCTGGCGGCGCCCCCGCACACGCGCCGCCGCAGGCCGCGCCCGCGATCTACGACGGGTACATCGTCTACTACGAGTACGACGGCGCCATCACGGCCGGCTCGACTCTGGTCACCGAGGAGATCGTCCCGCCGGCGCCGACCAACGTCGCCAACCAGGACATCGCCTTCTTCAACGACATCCTGACGACCGCGGGCGGCGGCGACATCCTGCAGCCGGTGCTCGACTTCAACGGCGAGACGCGCGGCAAGTGGTCGATCGAGAGCGAGCATTGCTGCCTCTCGGGGAACGACATGCAGAGCACAATCATGGTGGTCGCTCCCGGCGACCAGATCCGGGGCACGGTGACCGGGACTGGCTGCGGCACGACCGGCGTCTGCTCGGCCTGGGCGGTCACCACCCTCGACGTGACGAGCGGGAAGTCGACGACGCTGAACACGACGGCGCCCAACGGCGTCCCCAACGGCGTCAGCCCCGGGTCGCTCGAAACCTACGGCGTGATGTCGTGCGACATGTTCCCGGTCGGCGGCGAGACGACCTTCACCGGGAACACGCTCACCGATCCGAGCGGCAACGTCGAGACGCTGAAATACCGGTTCCTGCCCTTCAACACCAATGGGGTCGACGCCGAGGTTCCCACCAACTGCGGCTACGCCGGCAAGAGCTCGGGCAACGACTTCACGTTGATTTACGGGCCCGTGACCACCGGCGTCGACGGCGGGACCGCGACGGGCGGCGCGGCGGGCGGCGGCGAGGCCGGGGCGGGTGGGCGCGGCGGAGCGGCCGGCGTGGCTGGCCGCGGTGGAGGAGGCGGCCGTGCGGGCGCGGGAGGCGCGGGAGGTGGCGCGGGCGTCGGGGGCGGTGGCGGAAGAGCAAGCGCCGGGGGTCAACCTGGTTCCGGCGGCGGTGCAGGCCGTGCCGAGACCGGCGGCGCGCCCGGCAGCGGCGGCGCGTCGGGCGGTTCGCCCGGAACTGGCGGCTTGCCAGGCAACGGCGGCTCGAACGGCACGTCGGGCGCCAGCGGGTCCGCTGGACCGACCGGCGGGTTGGGCGGGGCGACGGGCGAGGGCGGCGGGTCCGGCGGCTCGACGGGCGAGGGCGGCACCGCGGGCGAGGGCTCGTCTTCGAGCGGCTGCTCGTGCGACGCCGGTGGAAACCCGACGCCGGGGCTCACCCTCATCTTCGCGTTCGTGGCCGCCACGCTCTGGGCGCGCGGCAGGCGCCGATCGTGAGGCGCGCCGGCGCGGCTGCGTTCGCGCTCGGGATCCTCGCGGCGACGGGCGGCGGCGCCGCGCGCGCCGCCAACACGGCGGCCGACGTCTGCCGGCGCTGGGTCTGCGATCGCGCGGACATGTCGGAGGGCGTCTCGACCGGCGACATCACCACCTGCGATCCCGGCGACCTGCAGCCGCCGGGGCGCCCCAACGCGCTCAAGCTGGTGAACCTCTATCGCTTTCTGACCGGCATGCCGGAGGTGACCGAGGATCCGACCTTCGACATGGACGCGCAGGACTGCGCCATCATTCAGGCGGCGAACGGCCTCACCCATACGCCGGCCACGACCGCGACCTGCTACAACGCGGCCGGCGCGGCGGCGTCGAACCGGAGCAGCATCTGCGGCGGGCAGGCGGTCGGCTGCATCGACCTTTACATGGACGACAGCGCCAACGCGACGGGCCCCAACTACGGGCACCGCACCTGGATCCTCGCCAACTCGCTCGGGCCGGTCGGATTCGGCTCGGTGGGGACGGGAGGCCGGTCGAAGACCGCCTCGTGCTTCTACCAGGTCGGCGGCAAGGGGAACGCCATGGTCGCCTACGTCGGCTGGCCGCCGGCCGGTCCCGTGCCGCTGCAGGCCTTCACGGCGACCGAGCTCGACAAGTCGGGCTGGAGCCTGCAGAGCGACACGATCAACCTCAACATGGCCACGGCCACGGTGACCGACGGGACGACCAATCAGCCCGTCACGGTCTCGACGAACATCGGATCGTACGGCGCGACGTACGCGATGGGGATCGTGCCGAATGGGTGGACGTCACAGGCTGGGCACGACTACACGGTGACCATCGGCGGGACGAAGACGCCGATCGCGTACACGGTGAGCGTGGTCGATTGCTCTGGCACCACGACCAGCGAGTGCAGCGCCGCCGACGGCGGCACGAGCACGACCGGCGCGGGCGGGGCGTCAGGCACTGGCGGCTCCACGACGACAGGCGCGAGCGGGGCGACGGGCGCGAGCGGCGGGGCGACGGGCGCGGGCGGCACCCCGACGGGTGCGGGCGGCACCCCGACGGGGGCTGGTGGCTCGCCCGCGACGGGTGCCGGCGGGACCGGCGTCGGCGGCGACGAGATGACGGGCCCCGGTGGCAGCGGTTGCTCGTGCGCGGCCGCGGGTCCTTCGCGCGAAGCGGGCGCCATTGTGTTGCTGTCGCTGGCCCTCGTCCTTTTCGCGCTGCGCCGTCGCGCGCGGCGTAGCGGCTACTAGAGGCTTCTCAGGTACTCGACCAGCGCCTGCTGATCCGACGCCGAGAGCGACGGCGGCGTCTGGCCGGGGCCCACCGTCGCCTGCAGCATGATCGGCACCACCGCGTCGAGCGTCAGCGCGCTGCCGTCGTGAAAGTAGGGGGCTGAGTCGGTCAGCCCACGCAGCGCGGGCGTGTCGAAGGCGCAGGCGCCGCGGTCGTCGCCGTCGATGTCGGTGTGGTCGGCGTCGGGGAAGTCACCGGCCGTGACGCAGGTGCCGACGTCGTGCAGGAGCACGCCGCCCGCCGTCGGCGTCGAGACGACCGGTCCGGTCAGATCGAGCGACGGGTTGCTCATCCCCGAGTCGGTCCCGGCCGGCCCCCGGTGGCAGGTGGCGCAGCCGACGGTGGCGAACACCGTTCGTCCCTGCGCGCGCAACGCGGCCAGCGCCGAGCCGCTCATCGCGTGGCTGGCGTCTGTCGACGGCGGGACCGGCGCGGGCAGGGCGTTGTTGACGAAGGCGGCGATCGCGTCGAGCAGCGTCTTCTGCGACGGGTCGGTGATGCTGAAGTGGCCGCCCTGCTCGACGTTGATCGTCTTCCAGTAGTCCTGTACCTGGTTGCGGTCGGCGGTCCGGAAGAGAAATCCGGTGTCGGAGAGACCGCCGGCGTTGGTCGGCGTGTCGCGCGGTCCCTGCTCGAACTTCCAGGTCACGGCGTCGCTGCGCCCCTCGACGTGGCAGCTGGCGCAGGCGACCCAGTGGTTCTGGGTCAGCGGCACGTCGTCGCTGTTGGCCGAGTAAAAAAGCTTCTGGCCGAGCCGCAGCGTCGCCGGCATCGGGTCGGTGGCGAGGGTGGGGAAGGGCGCCCCGTCGGGCGTGGCGGTGACGCCCGCGGCGCCCCGCGCGATCGCGAAGGCGGCGACGTCCTCGCTGTTGCGCTCCTGGACGTAGATCTTTCCGCTCGACCAGACGATCCCCTCGGGCAGGTGACCGGGGAGTGGCCGGATGATCTGCGCCTCGACGCGCGCCGCGGCGTCGACGATGAGCACGTCCTCGCTGTCGGTGTCGGCGATGAACGCCAGGGCGCCGTCGTCGGAGAAGGCGATCGCGCGCGGCCCGAGACGACGTCGCCGAACGCGCCGTCGTCGCCGGGGTTCGCCTGGACCGACAGCCGCGCCAGCTGGGACCCGGTGGGGCCGAGGATCGAGAGCGCCGGGAAGACCGTGCTCTTGAAATCGAGCATCGGCTGGGGCGTGTCGATTCCCAGCATGAGGTGGGCGACCCAGAGCTCGGAGCTGCCCGGGCGCACGACCGCGTCGTAGATCCCGCGCACGGGGCCGTGGGGCTCGGTCTGGTCTCCCGTCGCGGGTCCATCGGCGAGATCCGAGGTGGCGGTGAGCGCGAGCGGTGCGGTGGCGAAGCGGCTGACCCCCGGGCCGAGGAGGTGCGTGGCGACGAGCGTGGCGCCGTCGCCGGCCCAGGCAAGCGCCCAGGGCTTGCGCGGGCAGGGGGCCGTCGCGACGACGCTCAGGTCGGCGCTGGCGAGCTCGACCACCTCGTCGTCCTGCGCGCAGGCGATGAAGAGGTGCGCGTCGTCGGCGGAGACCAGCACGCCGATCGGCTCCGAGCAGACGGCGGCGGCCGTCGACCGCGCAAGCTTCCCCGACGCGACGTCGATCGCGTAGACCGACCCCGACCACTGCCCGGTGACGTAGAGCGTGCGGCCGGCGGAGTCGAGCGCCAGCGCCCGCGGGCCGACCGCCGGGGCATAGCTCCCGTTGGCGTCGGTGGCCGGCGGCGCCGCCGCCAGCAGAACCTGGTGGACGATCGCCCTCGAGTCGAGATCGACGATGCTCACGCTGTCGGCGTCGGGGTGGACGACGAAGAGCTGCTTTCCGGTCGGATCGACGGTGATCGGCGCCGAGTGTGACTGGACGGCGTGAACCGCAGGCGCGTCGGTCCCGCCGCCGCCGTCGTGGCCGCCGCCCGGGCCACCGGCGCCCCCCGCGCCGACGCCCCCGGATCCCCCACCCCCGTCCACTTTGGGGCTTCCCGCGCCACCGCCGCATCCGGCGAGGAGCGCCACCAAAGCGACCGCGCCGGCCCAACCACATGTGCGACGGACGCGCGACTTCATGGCCCAGAACTGAGGTGCGCCGAAGGTCCGATGCCGGCTCAACAAAATCGCCATCCTGGAACAGCTACTGGGCGCCGAGCGCGAGGATCTGCACCAGCGCATGGTCGTCCTCGACGCGCCGGGCGATCTGGTAGGTGAGGCTCAGCGGGACGCGCCAGAGCGCCATCTCGAACGTGACCGCGGTCCCTCCCGCGACGTGGCCGGGCCCTCCGTGGGCGTCGGTGGCGGCGCTGCCGAACAGCTCGAGATCGATCTGGCTGAGGAACGACGACGGCAGGATCCAGGCCGTCGACGCCACGCCGCGGTCGATGATGATCGGGTAACGGTAGTCGGCCGACGCGATGAAGATCCGGTCGGTCGCGATCGGATAGTCCTCGTAGCCCCGCAGCGGCTCGAGGAAACGGCTGAACGGCAGCGAATCGATCGTCACCTCCGGCGGCACCGGGCCATCGGGGCGGCGGTGAATCAGCAGCGCGGAGATCCCGCCGCCGACCTGCAGCCAGCGCTCCCCGGCCGGCTGGCCGAAGATGTCACGGGCGACCAGATCGAGCGACAGCGTGTGCCGGCGCGACAGCGGCAGCGGCGTGACCCCGAACAGCTCCAGCCGTCCGTCGGTGAGCGTCGCTCCGGCCGAGCTCCAGGCGGCGGGGAAGAGATTAATCGACGGCAGCACGAACAGCGCCCGCCGCAGGCCCGTGTAGGGCGTGGTCTCGATCCCGGCGTACTCGGCCGCGATGAACGGCCCGGCCACCCGGCGGTGCTTCACGGGCAAGGTCGGCTCGTTCGGCTGGTCATCGTCGACGAGATCGAATCCCAGCTCGGCGGGAGCGCCGTAAAATGATCGGGTGACGAATGCCTCGGTCTGGAGGAGCGTCTTCTCCAGGACGTACTGTTTCATCTGCGGCGCGGGGGACATCAGGGAGGGCGGGCTGGGCCAGGTGTCGTGGTAGCGCAACGCCAGCGCGTCGGCGATGAACGTGAACGGCGCGAGCTGGGAGTTGGCGTAGGCGGCGGCGCCGCCGTATCCGGGGTGGGGACTGCCGAGCTGCAAGAGGCCCGTGAGCGACCAGCGGTTGAACTGCAGCCGATCGGAGCCGCCCAGGTAGAGCGCCCCGAGCACGGCGTTGCGCCCGGCGGCGATCAGATCGATCCCGTGCGTCTGGAGCGAGAACAGATGATCGGTCGCCGAGTACGGCGCGTCGTTCAAGACCTCCAACGGCCGGTCGTCGATGGCGGTCGGCCAGGTCGACCACCAGCGAGCGAGCTCGGAAGGCGGTGTGGGGGGCGCGTACGGCGGCGGGAAGGCTGCGGGTGGCGGCGGCAGGGGTGTGGGCTGCGGCGGCAGGGCCGCTGGCTGCGGCGGCAGGGCCGCGGGGGCCGACGGCGGAGCGGGCGGCGGGGGCGGCGGGATGTCGGTCAGGTTGATCGGCTGCTCGTCGAGCGTCCAGCGCCAGCCCTCCCGGTTGAGGAACCGCAGCGTCCCGGCCGCCACCTGCGGCTCGTACGCCAGAAAAGGAGCGTGGGTGATCTGCCGCGACTGCCCGGTCCGCAGATCCCAAAGGTAGACCTGGAATCCGTTGTCGCGATCGTCGGAGCGGAGGTAGACGACATGGTTGGGACCGGCGAACGCCGCATCGTGAACCGCCATCTTCTCGTCGCCGATCCGGGAGAGCATCGCGCCGCTGCGGGCGTCGAAGACGCGGATGGAGAAGCCCGATCCGTCGAACCCCGTCGCCACTATCCGCTGTCCGTCGGGTGCGTAGCGCGGCACTGAAACGAATGCCCCCGCCGGCGGCGCCACCAGGACCCGCATGCTCCCCGACGCCACGTCGAGCAACACCAGGTTGTGGCGGTCGCCGTCGGCGCGCGAGAAGGCATAGGTGGTCCCATCCGGGCTGATCGCGCCGCCACCGCCGTAGAGATCGCGCGCGACCACCGTCAGCGTCCCGGTCGCGACGTCGAGCCGCACCAGGCGGCTCTTCTGGAACGTGACTCCCTGATCCAGCGTCGTGAAGTAGACGGTGCGGCTGTCGCCGGTGAAGCTGGGCGCGCCCGAGCTCTCGGCGCCCGGGGCCACCAGCGTCCGCGGCGGAACGACGTCCGTCAGGTTGCGATCGATCCGCACGCGCCCGTCGGGGCCGCGCACGACGATGCGGGTCGGCGTGTCGTGTCCTTCGATGATCAGCGCCTCGGTGCCATCGGCGGCCCGTCCATAGCGCGCGATCGATCCGACCGTCTCGACGGTCCTCTGCTCGGGCGGGCGCGCGGCGGCCGGGTAGCGGTGTGCCGTGTCGTCGGCGAACTCGCCGTAGAGCGTCTCCAGCGACTTGCCGAACCCCTGCCAGAAGCGAACGTTGACCAGGATCGGGAAGAGGATCGATCGCGACTGCACCTCGATCGTCTTCCAGAGATCCCATTCGCCGTAGCGCTGGGCCAGGAAGCGGACGAAGTGGCTGCCGACCAGGTAGTGGTTGCCCATGAAGGCGTCACGGTTGAATTCGGAGAGATCACCGCCATGGAGGCGCCGCCCCGCCACCCCGGCCGCGAAGGCGCCGTGCCAGAACGGCCACGCCAGGCGCCCGACCCCCGGCTGCAGCGTCGTCTCGTAGTAGACCGCCAGCCCCTCGTCGAACCAGCCGTCGAAGCCGAGCTGCGGCGTGTAGACCTCGCCGAAGATCTGGTCGATGAACCAGGAGAATCCGGACACCTGATTGAAGTGAACGTAGTGGGTCAGCTCGTGGCAGGCGATCGTTCCGGCGTCGGGCGGCAGCCCCATCTCCAGCGAGAACGCGTCGATCGTCTGGTAGGTCGGGACGACGGCCAGCGGCTCGTAGCCGTCGACGATCGGAACCGTGAACGCATTGTTGAACGTCAGGTCCGGCATGATGAGCGTGAGGCGTCGGTCGGCGATGCCGTTGTGGACCAGCGCGCGCGCCCGCAGCTGCCGCGCGCACCACTCGACGTGATCCGCGAACCGGAGCGCCTCGTCGTGGTGGTCGTCCGGGTAATAGACCTCGAGGTTCGCCGTCTCGAGTCGCCGCATCGGCTTTTGCGCCAGCGCCGTCGCCACGTCCTGGGGCAGCAGCGGCGCCACCGGGGCCATGCAGGCGGAGAGCGAGGCCGAGAGCACGACGGCGGCGACCAGCGCCGCGCCCACGACGCCACCCTGCCGCTCGCGGGCCGACGGTTGCGCCATCGTCCGCTCAGCGTATGCCGGCCGGACGTGTATGATGAAGAAAATCGCCACGGTGGTGACTGATGCCCCGCCGGGCGCCGGGAGAACGGATGAAGACTCTGGCCCCCCCCGAAGGATTCCTCGCCCTGCGCGGCCGGTTGCCGTGCGCGGCGTGCGTCTCACTGTTGTTGCTGTTCGGCTGCGCCCAGGGCGGCTCCTCTTTGGGGGAAGCGGCGGCAGCGGCAACGGCAGCGGCGGTAACGGCAGCGGCGGAAGCGGCAGCGGTGGAAGCGGCAGCGGCGGTAACGGTAGCGGCGGCAACGCGACCGGGGGCAACGGGACGGGCGGCAACGCGACCGGGGGCAGCGCCAGCGGCGGAAACGGTAGCGGTGGCAACCCGACCGGCGGCAGCCCCGGCATCGGCGGTGGCGCGACCGGCGGCAGCGGTTCGGGCGGCGCGATCGTCAGCGGAACCGGCGGCGGCAGCGGCGGCGCAGCGGGGAGCGGTCGCGCGGGCGCGGGCGGCGGCGCAGGCGGCGCCGCCGGAAGCACGGGCACCGGCGGGACCAGCACCGGTGGCGTGGGCGGTGGCGCTGCCGGCGGTTCGGGCGGCGTCAGCGCCAGCCACTGCGCCGCGCGGCCGGGCATGGTCTTCTGCGACGACTTCGAGGCCGACGCGCCCGGTGCGCCCCCGTCGCCGTGGACGACCACCGCCAGCGCACCGACCGAGGTGAGCGTCGACGGCACCAACCCCGCCAGCAGCGGCATGAAATCGATCCACGTCGTGACGACCAGCAGCGACTACGACACGTTCCTGGCCTTGCACGACACACAGGTGCTGCCGGTCGCGGGTGGCAAGCTCTATCTCCGCTTCTACATCCGCTTGGCGACGGGGACGACGATGGGGCACAACACGCTGGTCCGCGGCGATCTCTACGCCTCGCAGGGGACGGGGAACAACCTCCTCTTCGGCGAGGACAACTCCATGATCTACGAGTCGATCAACGGCGACGGTCAGAGCGCGATGTCGAACAACGCTTACTACAGCGACGGAATGATGATCGGCGTGAACTACCCGGCCGGCGTCTGGACCTGCGTCGAGCTGTTGCTCGATCACAACGCGCCAGCCATAGACGTGTGGGTCAACGGCACCGAGGTGCCGGACCTGCACCAGACCGCCTGGATGGTCGACGCCTACGACTACCTGCGGTTTGGCTTCGAGAAGTACGCCGGCCCCGCCTCGGAGATCTGGTACGACGATATCGCGATCGGCACCCAACCGATCGGTTGCAAGTAGACAGCAAACTCCTCCCCCCAGGAGCCCAATGACCACGCCGTCGACGCGACCGCGATCCATCGCCATCTCCATCGCCAGGCTCTCCTCGCTGACGTTGGCGCTCGCCGCATCCCTCCCGGGAGCCTGCGGTGGTTCGAGCAGCATCTGTGCATCCGGGACGAACTGCGTGGGCGGCACGGGCGGCGCATCGACGGGCACCGGCGGCACGACCGGCACGGGCGGCGCGTCGACGGGCACCGGCGGCGCGACCGGGACGGGCGGCGCGACGGGCGGTGCTGGCGGAAAAGGGGGCAACGGATCGGGCGGCACAGCGGGCGCGCAGGGCGCGGGCGGCGCTGCCGGCGGCTCGGCCAAAGGGGGCGCGACGGGGACCGGTGGCGCGGGCGGCGCGACGGGGACCGGCGGCGCGGGCGGCGCGGCGGGTAAGGGGGGCGGAGGCGGCGGCACCGCGGGCAGCGCGGGTAAAGGGGGCGCGGGCGGCGCGGCCACCAGCTGCGCGTCGCCGTCGACATACGATCAGACGGTCCTGTGCGACCAGCCGGTCGCCTACTGGGCGATGAAGGCGAGCGCCTCGACGGAGCCCGATCTCGTTGGAAGCAACAACGGCACCTACAAGGGCGCGGCGCCGACGGCAGCCACGCTGCCGAACAGTGACCCGGCCGCGCACTTCAACGGCACGAACGGCTATCTCACGATCCCGTCCGCCGCCAACCTGTCGGTCCCGACGGCGCAGAGCCTGACCTGGGAGGGGTGGATCAACGCCGACACGCTGCAGTTCGCGACAGCGACCAGCAGCAGCGACGGCTACATCGACTGGATGGGAAAGTGCGCCGACTACGGCCCGACCTGCGAGTGGGAGGCGCGCATGTACAGCACCACCACCTCGGAGAGCCGCCCCAACCGGATGTCGGCCTACATCTTCAACAGCACCGCCGGCCTCGGCTCGGCGGCCGACTGGCAGCCGGTCGACAATCTCATCAAGGCGAGCACCTGGTACTACGTCGTCGGCGAGTACACGACGCTCACCGCGCCGTCGGACTGCCAGAACACGTCGATGTATCCCGGGTCCATCAACGTTTGGGTCAACGGCGTCGCGTGGGATCACAGCCAGCACGGCCAGACCGGCTGCATGAGCCAGTACAACGTCGTCCCGATGGCCAACGACAGCCCGCTGAACATCGGCACCATGGCCCAGGACACCTGGTTCCCCGGCGCCGTCGGCAAGGTCGCCATCTACGACAAGCTGCTCACGCAGGCGCAGATCAACGCCCACTACCAGGCGATGACCGGCCAGGCTCCGACCGGGAGCTGCTCGGCGACCTGCAACTTCTGAGCGGGCGCGAGCCGGCGCGGCGCCACCCGGACACCTGATCGCGGAGGCGAGATGGTCACTGTATCCGGGCGAAGGTTCCTTCCCGTCGCGGCCTGGTTCCTTGTCGTCGCGCTGGGCGGCTGCGATGGGACGTCGCCCTCGTCGAACGCCGACGGGGCGTGGTCGTCGGGCGGACGGGGCGGGTCGGCGGCAGGCGGGTCCGACGGCTCGGTCCGCGTGCCGGCTCTTCACCGCGCGGCGGGATCGAGCTGCCCGGCGGCGCGCGGCGCCGGCCAGATCTGCTCATTCGGCGTCGATGCCGGCGCCAACGCCTGCCTCGCCGACAGCGACTGCACCGCGGGAACCAACGGCCGTTGCTTCTCGCCGAACGGACCGGTACCCGAGTGCAACCCGACGTCGTGCTCCTACGACGACTGTTCCAGCGACAGCGACTGTCCGACGCACGTCCCCTGCCTTTGCAGGGCCTCGGCCGCCGACTCGGCCGCCAATCGGTGCGTGGCGGGCGGGAACTGCGCCGTGGACGCCGACTGCGGTCCGGGTGGCTACTGCTCGCCCGGCGGGACCACCGACTTCTGCTTCACGCCGATCTATTTCTGCCACACGCCCGCCGATACCTGCGTCGACAACTCGGACTGCCCTCGCAGCCCGTCGAACTATCCGCAGTCATGCAACTACGACCCGCAGAGCGGCCACTTCGCCTGCGGCGGAGCCTGCGTCTCGCCGCCCTGACGGCAACGCTGCGAAGCGAACGTCCCCGACACTTTGGCCCGACGACGTGCCGCCCGGAGGCGGCCTAGCGCGTCGTCAGGCCGCTGACGCGCGCGACCCGCTCGGCGAGCGGGCTGTCGGCGTGGGCGGCGATGAACTTCCGGGCCAGCGCGCGCGCCTGGACCGTACGGCCGAGGTGATCCAGCGCCTCGATCCGGAGGGCGGCCACCTCGGGGCGGAAGGTCCCGCGCGGGTAGCTCGACTCGTAGCGATCGAGGAGCGCCAGGGCCCGCTCGTTGGCGCTCGCCGCGACGGCGGAGCGGGCGGCGTCGACCAGTGCGATCTCGGCGCGCAGGTCGCGCCGCGCCGCGGCCTGCGCGGCGTGGTGACGTGCCGGTGCCGCCGACCGAATCTCAGCCACCATCGGGGCAACGGGCGCGGCAGCCGTCGGCATTTCGACCGAGGCCGACGTCAGCGTGGGCGTGGGCTCGGGGACGCGCGCCGCCAGCGCAACGACCGGCCGGTTCGTCGTGTGGTGGACCGTCGAGCGAACGCCCACCACGCCGCCTGTGACCGCCAGGGCGAGCACGCCGATCGAGATGGCGGGCCAGGCGAAGGCGGGTGCCGCGGAGCCGACCCCGGCCGCCGTTGCGGCCTTGGCGGTGGTCGCGGCCGTCGCCACGCCAACCCCGATCGAGATCCCCAGCGCCTGCTGCATCCGCTTCGTGAGCTCGACGGACGGCAGCTCGCGCGCGCCGGCCTCCAGCAGACGGCGCTCCAGATCGGTGGCGCCGACGACGCGAAGCTGGCTTGGCAGGCGCGAATCGTTGCGGTTCACGCCTGTCCCTCGCGGCGCATGACGAGCTCGAGTCGGCCGACGACCAGGCGGAACTGCTCGCGCGCGCGCCGCAGCCGCGAGGCGACGGTTCCGAGCGGGATCTCCAGCGACGCGGCGATCTCCGGCGACGACAGCCCTTCGAGCTCGAACATCACGAACACCTCGGCCAGCTCGGGGTCGACCTTGGCCAGCGCCATGTCGCAGAGCTGCACGGCGGCGCGCTCGTCGCTCACGCTGGCGCCGTCGGCGACCCGCTGGTCCATGTCCTCCTCGAGCTGCCAGCGCAAGGTCTTGCGCCCCAGCGACTGCGACACGCGCAGCGCGGTCCCGAGCAGGAACGCCCGCTCGCTGTCGGGCGCGATGTCGGCGAGACGCTCCGCCGCGACCAGGAACGTCTGCTGCGTGACGTCGGCCGCGGCGTCGGGGGAGAGGCCGCGGCGGCGCATGGTGCGCCAGACCATCGTGTGATGGGCGGTGAACATCCGCTCCAGCCGAGCGCGATCACCCCCGGACCGCAGCGGCGCGGCGGGAGGCGCGATCGCCTCTCTCCCCGGTCTGAACCAGCCGCAGTCGCCCCAGCATGTCCCACCCCATTATGCCTGGGGCAGTGGGGTTCGATCACGGAAAGCGTAGGCCGATCCCCAGGCTGGCCGAAAAGGTGGCGGCCGCCGTCCGGTGGAAAACCGTGGGTGAGAACGCAAAGGAATCGCGGACCAGTGACGCGCCGCCTCCCAGACGTCCGGAGAGCTCCAGCAGCCGGCCCAACTGGGCGGAGAGCGCGAGGGCCCCCCCGGCAGCCACGTAAGGACGGGACGCGGTCGCGGGCGCATAGGTCTCGGAACCTGTCGCCGCCAGCCGTCCGTAAAGGCCGCTCGCGCAGGCGCGCGCCTCGAAGGCGGAGCTGTGCACGCGGAGGAGGCAGGCGTCGAGCGTGACGGCGTCGAGCGTGAACCTCGCGGTGCCACCCGGTTCGACCAGGCTGTTCGACCAGGCGTGGGTTCCCCGGACGATCGCGGCCGGCGACCAGAGGGCGTCGCGATCGAGCGCGGCCAGCAGGTAGACGGCGAAGCCCAGGAGGGGGGCGGGCGCCGGGCCGCTCACCCCCTCGGCGGCCGCGCCGCCCCCGAACCGGGGGCTGGTCGCGACGGGCGGCGCCGGCGATGCGACGACGACCGCCCCCGAATCCTCAGGCGCGGGCGTAACGGAGGCGGGCCTGACGGGCGCGGGCGCGACCGGTTTTGAGGGCCCGGGCGCGGGGGGCGGCGCGGGATGGCTCGCGGCCTCGCCGTCCGGCGGCGCGGGCGCGCTCGGGCCTGGCGGCGTCTCCGCGGGAAGATGGGGCGCCGGCGACGGTGGAGCGGGGGGCGCGCGGGTCGTCGCCGCCGCGGTCGGATCGAGCGTCAGGGCGATGATGAGCGCGATCGCGTCGGTCGCCTCGGCGCACGACGGCGCGGAGATCCGGCGCGTCGAGCTCCTGCCGCCGGGCTCGGTTATCTGGAGCTCGCCGACGGCGCCGCCGCGCGGGGCGGGCGCGATGATGGCGCGCAGGGTGGGGCCGGGCGCGTCGTCATCGAAGTGGATGCGGCGTGACCGGGCGGCGACCCGGGCGGCCAGCTCCTCGCGCGTCGTGCAGTCGGGCAGGGCGTGGACCTCCAGTCGCGCGTTGGCGATGTTCGGCTCGCCCGCGGCGGCCGCGCCGCCCGTCACGGAGACCAGCAGCGGCGCGACCGCGCCCACCAGAGAGATGACCCGTGACGAGCGCACCTCGCGGCGATGTTAGCATCCGGGGATGCGGTCCGGTTTCTCGATCGCCTGCGCGGCGTTCCTCGTGCCGATGTTGGCCTCAGCCTGTTCGGGCGGCAAGGTCGTGGCGCTCGGATCGAGCTCGCCGATTCCGTACCACTTCGACGCGCCGGTGCTGGTCCCCGAGCTCGCGTCACCGTCACGCACCGACAACCCGACGCTAACCGGCGACTTGCTCGAGATCTACTTCACCACCGATCGCGTGAGCGGTAACGGCGACGTCTGGTTCGCCACGCGCGTGTCACCGGACGCGCCGTTCGGGGCGCCCGCCGCGGTGACCGTCGTCAACGGCGTCTCGTTCGAGACGAGCTCGGCGATCTCCACCGACGGGCTGACGCTCTGGTTCGGGTCGGATCGCGCGGGCGGCGCCGGCGCCAATGACATCTGGGTGTCGCAGCGGGCGTCGCGCGCGTCCGCCTGGTCGACGCCGGTCAACGTCGTGGCGCTCAACTCGCCCGCCGACGACATCCCGCGACCGCCCGGCCAGCACGCGCTGGTGATGCCGATGGCGTCCGAGCGCGCCACGCCCACCGTTTACCAGACCTACCTGGCCACGCGCGCCACGACGGGCGCGCCGTTCGAGGCGCCCGTCGCAATCCCGGAGCTCGACTACGCCGACCGCAGCACGGTCGACGGCTTTCTGACCGACGACGGGCTGACGATGTTCTTCTCGTCCGCGCCGGTGGCGGAGGCGGCCGACGCGGCGACGCGCGTCGATGCCGGCACGAGCGGCGACGCGGGCGTGCCCAACTCCGACCTGTTCGTGGCCTGGCGCCGCTCGACGAACGAGGCGTTCTCCGTCACCCAGCCGCTCAGCGACCTCAACACCCCCGCCGACGAGCGCGATCCCTGGCTCTCCCCCGACGGCACGACGCTCTACTTCACCTCGGATCGAGGCGGCATCCTCAACATCTACACCGCGCGCGTCCAGCCGCGCTGAGGGGCCGAGCCGCGAACCTCAGCTTCCGGGCGGCGTCCAGCCGCCGAGGACATTCGACGGCGTCATCAAGGTAGTCGCCTGTGAGTCGGAGATCTGCGTCGAGCCGGCCAGCCGCTTGCTGACGTCGACCGCGGTGCCCGAGGTGGTGACGCTCTTGTACTCCCAGAACCGGAGCGCGGAGGTGGGGGACCCGCCGGTGAGGGTCCAGCCGACGGGAGCGATGTTGTTCGTCATCTGACAGTTGACGTAGGCGACCATGCTGCCCGGGTAAGCCGACGCGTCGATGCGGGCGAGCGCGATGCCGGTCGACGCCGAGTCCGAGGTGAGCTTGCAGTTGTTGAAGACATAGCCGTAGGCCCCCGCCGCGTTGCGGGATTGCACGATGACGCCGCCCGAGCGGTTGA
Source organism: uncultured Pseudomonadota bacterium (assembly GCA_963725905.1). GTDB lineage: Bacteria > Myxococcota_A > Polyangia > Fen-1088 > Fen-1088 > JADGRB01. The sequence continues at coordinate 1,135,168 of CAVSAG010000002.1, forward strand.
TGGTGCGGATCTCGCAGCTGTCGAAGTAGACGGCGCCGCCCCCCCAGACGTAGTCGACGTTCCCCTCGATGAGGTCGTTCTTGGCGTAGATGCTTCCGTCCCAGAGCAGCGTGTCCTGGTAGCTGATGATCGTCGAGTTGGTGACGACGCACTTGGTACAGCTCTCGATCCGAGCCGCCTCGGCCTGCGAGCCCCCCTGCGGCGTCTGGTTGTAGATGGTGAGGTTGTTGATGGTGAGGCCATTGGTGCTGTCGGCGCCGAACAGCGCGCGCCCCTTGGTGCTGGGGTTGAGGTTGTTGTTGTTCACCCCCTCGATGACGGTGGCGGTCTCGCTGGCGCCCTGGATGGTGACGTTGCTCTTCGACTTGAAGTAGACGATCTCGTGATAGGTGCCGTTGGCGATCGACACGGTCGTGGCCGTCGTGTTGTTCGCGGGGACGAAGTCCAGCGCGCCCTGCAGCGAGCAGAACGGCGCCGAGCCGTCGAGCGCCACGCCGATCGCCGTCTTGTTGCTCGGGGCGGCCGCGGCCGTGGTGAACTTCCAGGCCGTCGATCCGCTGACGACAAACGCCGCGCCGCCCGGCGCCTTGATGGCGCCCGAGGCGACGTTCACGTAGTAGGTCGTGTTGTAGGTGAGCGGCTTAGACGGCAGGTAGACGACCACCGTGTTTCCGTCGACGTAGACCGGCCGCTGCACGGTGAACGCCATCCCGCCGTTCGTCGTGCTGTAGCTGGTGGCGCCGACGTCGACCGTCGAGACGGCGGTGCCGCCGTTGTTGAAGACCTGGATCAGCCCCGACGTCCCGATGGTGGGCGCGCCGCTGAAGGTGATGCGCAGCTGCGGATCGGGACAGACGTTGGTGCCGTTCACGGGCGGGTAGACGCCGCTGGCGTTGCCGGGGGCGTTGCCGGTGCCGCTGCCGCCCGTGCCTGTCGACCCGCCCGTTGCCGGTGCGCCGGCCGCGCCGCCCGTTCCGGTCGTTCCGCCCGTGGCTGGCCTGCCGGCCGCGCCACCGGTTCCCGTGGCGCCCCCGGTGGCGGTCGTTCCGCCTGTCCCCGTGGTGCCACCCTTTGCGCCGCCGGTTCCCGTGGCACCCGCCGCGCCGCCTGTTCCCGTGGCGCCGCCGGTGGCGGTCGTCCCGCCGGTGCCGGTGGCGCCGCCGCTGGCGGTCGTCCCGCCTGTCCCGGTGGCGCCTCCGGTGCCCGTCGCACCGCCCGTGGAGGCGTTGCCGCCCGATCCCGTCGCACCGCCCGTGGAGGCGTTGCCGCCCGATCCCGTCGCGCCGCCGCTCGCCTCGCCGCCGCTGCCGGTGAGCCCGCCCGAGCCGGTCGTTCCCCCTTCATTGCCGCTGTCGCCGCCGCTGGCGCTGCCCCCGCTGCCGGAGGTATCTCCAGTTTCGCTGTTGGAGCACGCGCCGAGCGCGAGGGACGCGACGGCGACCAAGATCAACGGGAGGTTCTTCATGGCAGTCCTGCTCTGGCTTGCGCGCAGTCGCGTGCACAAGACCCTGGGGGTGGGCTGACGCACTTGCTAAATGTCCGGCTTCGCGAGCGCCATGGGCGCTCACCCTCAATGTCGAAGCCGGCGGGCGTCGATCACGAAATCGGCAGGCCGGTAGTTGCGAGCGATCGGCCGATCAGGACGCCGCGCGGCGGCGACGGGTGGCGCAGAGCGCGAGGGCGAGGAGGCCAAGCGCGGCCGCCGATGTGCCGGACGGTCCCGTGGCGACGCCGCAGCTGCAACCCGACGTCCCGGTCGCGTTGGCGCCACCGGTGCCGCCGCTCCCCGTGCCGTTGTTGCCGCCGGTCCCCGTGCTGCCGCCCGAGCCGATCGACCCGCCGGAGCCGGTCGATCCACCCGAGCCGTTCGATCCACCCGAGCCGTTTCCGCCGCCGCTCCCGATGACGCCGCCAGCGCCGGTCGCGCCGCCGCTCCCGATCGACCCGCCGGTGGCGCCGCCGCTTCCGGTCGACCCGCCGGTCGCGCCGCCGGTTCCGGTGGTCCCGCCCGCGCCGGCACCGCCGCTCCCGGTCGACCCGCCCGTCGCGCCGCCGGTTCCCGTCGACCCGCCGGCCGCGCCGCCGGTTCCGGTGGTGCCGCCGGTGGCGCCGCCAGAGCCGGCCGCGCCACCCGTTCCGCTCGTCCCGCCGGTGCTGGTCCCCGTACCGCCGACGCCGACGGTGAAGGAGACGGGATTTTTCGACTGCACCCCGGCCGACGAGACGTAGAGGCTGTACGTCCCGGTCGGGAGGCTCGCCGGAGTCGTGAACGTGCAGGTCTGCGGGGTGGTGCCGACCTGGGGGCCCATCGTGCTGAAGTTGGACGACTTGCAGAAGTAAACGTTGTTCGACGTGTCCTTCAGCCAGACGATCGGATAGTTCTCCGCCATCGTCATGTCGTCACCCTCGTCGCCGCCGTTGATGAGGCCGGAGAGCTGCGTCCCCGTGAGCGTGTAGTTGCTGGCCGAGCTGTTGTAGACGACCGACGTCACCGTCGGGCGCCAGGCGTCCTGCGGCGGACCGTCCGGCGTGTAGAGCCAGTCGATGCTGCCGCCGGTGGTCATGAGCTGGCCGTTCGGCAGGTTGAGGTAGCTGACCGGGTAGCCGCCGCCCGGATCGTTCGGCGGCGAGATCACCGCGATCGTGTTGGTCGTCGGATCGAACTCCTGCAGGGTATCGATAGGCTGGCCGAAGGCGTGGGTGGCGACCATGACCTTGCCGTTCGTCTCGGTGACGGTGTACTCGTCCTCGCACTCGTTGCCGGGCGTGCCGTCGAGCGGGCCCATCTTGAACGGCATGTTCGGTCCCAGCGCCCATGTCCCTGGCGACGACGCCGTGGCGCCCGGGGTGTAGATCGCGGTCGTGCCGAGGCCATACGCGAGCACGCGTCCGTCGAACATCAGCGAGACCCCCGCGTTGTCGCCGAACTGGTAGGTCCCTGGATAGCCCGAAGCGGCGGTCAGCGTGACCGAGAGGCCTGCGGGCAACGCGCCGGTCTTGATCCACTTGTTCGCCACCGGGTCGTAGATCGAGGTAGACGTCGGGGCGACGGCCAGGACGCCGCCGTTCTGCAGCGTGGCCCAGGAATTCTCGTCGCCGTTCGGGTTCGTGTTGGCCGGGCCGGTCGACCAGGTGTTGGTGGTCGGGTCGAAGATCTGGGTCTGGTTGCCGGTGCGCGTGCTGTCGAGGATGCGCCCGTCAGGCAGCGTCGCGCTGCCGGTGTCGCCGATGTCGTAGGGCGCGTCGGGCTCGATCGTCCAGGTGTTTGTGACCGGGTCGTAGATCTCCGTGTTCTTGAACAGCGGCGAGCCGCCGGCCGGGTTGGTGCAGCCCGACGGGCAGGCCGCGACGCCGTCGTGCGCCGGCCAGACGTAGAGGAACTCACCGCCCGCTTCGAAGAAGCGGCCGTCCTTGAGCACGTGCTCCTGCGCGCCGCCGCGCGAGAAGTTGCTGGCGGCGACGGTCGTCCAGGTTCCGTTGGCGTAGCTGCCGGTCTTGTCGGGCGTCAGGATCACCCAGTGGTTGAGCGCGTTGCCGTGCGAGAGCACCCGGCCGTCGGTGAGCAACCAGAGCCCGAACGCCGCGCCGCCGTTCGTCGTGCTCGACGGCGCCTTCTGCCAGGTCCCGGCCGCGTGCAGCGTCGGTGTGACGGCGGCCACGGTCAGGCCGCAAGCGAGCGAGATCCAGAAGCGCGAACGTTGGGGGTGTGGGTGCATGAGTAAGCTCCTCGACGGAAGGTGACAGCTTCGCGAGGGGGCGGCTCATGATTGACGACGGTATGAGCCGTCGCGGAAGCCACGGATCACTCTCTTTTCAACCATCTGGCGTCGTGATTCGTACGGCTGGGCCTCGGTCGATTTTGTGATCGATTCGCGCTCCTGGCGGCATCGATGCCCGGCGTGAAGTCTGCCGTCCCCTGGCCTAACGGAGGTCCCCCCATGTCGCTGCCGTCCCCTCGCTTCCTGTCGACGCATCTCGTCTCGTCCGCGGCGCTCGCGCTTCTCCTGACGGCTGCCGGGTGCGCGCAAGAGGCCGCGACCGGAGATAGCGGGAGCGGCGGGTCCGGTCAGACGGGCGGCGCGAATGGAAGCGGTGGTTCAGGCAGCGGAGGTTCGACGGGTAGCGGCGGCTCGTCCTCGACCGGGGGATCTACCGGCTCGGGCGGCACGACGGCAAGCGGTGGCACGACCGGCAGCGGTGGCACGACGGCGACGGGCGGGGCGACCGGGTCCGGCGGCGCGACGGCGACGGGCGGCACGACGGGCAAGGGTGGCGCGACCGGGTCCGGCGGCACGACGGCGACGGGCGGCACGACGGGCAAGGGTGGCGCGACCGGGTCCGGCGGCACGACGGCGACCGGTGGCACGACCGGCAGCGGCGGCACGCCGGCGACCGGGGGCTCGACGGGAACGGGCGGGACCACGTCGACGGGCGGCAGCACCGGAACCTGCGGCGCCGGTGACAGCAACATGCCGGCGCAGCCGACGCTGCCGGGCACCGTCTGCACGTCGATTTCGGCGACGCAGAACGTGGCGGCCAACGGCGTCGCCAGCGAATCGGGCGCCAACACCTCGACCATCCAGTCGGCGCTGAACGCCTGCGGCTCGGGCAAGGCGGTCAAGCTGGTCACCAGCGGCTCGAACAACGCTTTCCTTACAGGTCCGATCACGATCCCGAGCGGCGTCACGCTGTGGGTCGACACCGGCGTCACGCTCTATGGCACGCGCGATCCGAACGTCTACAACGGGGCGGGCGCGCTCATCACCGTCAAGGGATCGAACTCGGGCATCGTGGGCGGAGGCGTGATCGACGGGCAGGGGGGCGAGCCGAAGGTCGGCAGCTCGTCGTCGTTCTGGGACGACAACGGCGGCGGCGGCTCGAGCCCGGCGCTCATCCAGGTCAGCAGCGCCACGAACTTCACGCTCTATCAGATCACCCTGCACAACTCGCCGATGTTCCACGTCAAGATGACCGCCAACGGGTTCGTCGTCTGGGGCGTGACCATCAAGACGCCGTCGAAGGCGACCAACAGCGCCGGCACCGCGCTCAGCTACACGAGCGCGCACAACACCGACGGCATCGATCCCGGCGAGGCGGCCAGCAACGGCTATATCGTCTGCAGCGAGATCAGCGACGGCGACGACCACATCGCCATCAAGGGGTCGAGCTCGACGGGGGTCACCAACCTGACCATCGCGCACGACCACCTCGAGGCCGGCCACGGCATCTCGATCGGCAGCGAGTTCACGGGCGGCGTTTCAGGCGTCAAGGTCTACGACATTTCGATCGACCAGATCGGCACCGGCACCGGCGGCGGCAGCTCGAACGGCCTGCGCATCAAGTCGGATTCGAGCCGCGGTGGTCTGGTGAACAACGTCAGCTACAGCGACATCTGCATGCGCGGCGTGGCCAACCCGATCTTCCTGACACCGACCTATTCGACGGCCACCGGCAGCGACATTCCGCACTACACGAACATCTCCTTCTCGAACATCCACGTCCTGACGGGTGGAAACTCGCCGACCGTGACGCTCAATGGGTATAGCTCGTCGTACATCAACAGCGTCACGCTCGACAACGTCGTCTTCGACCCGACGCCGAAGGTGACGGCGTCGTACACCAACGTGACGCTCGGGCCGGGGGCCGTCAGCTTCACGCCCTCGGGGACCGGCGTCACCGTCACCAACAAAGTCTCCGGGACGTCGACGCCGAACCCCTGCACCAACAAGTGGGTGACGTTCTAGCCGCTCTCAGTCGCCGGCCGGCGCGAACGTGAACGGGTAGGAGACCATCGCCAGTCCGCCGTGCTCAGGCGCCGGGAACTCCCAGCGCTTGATGGCGTTGACGACGCACGCTTCGACGGCGACAGCCTTCAACGTCGAGCTCTGGACGACAGCCGCCAGGACCCGACCGGAGGGTGCGATCGTGAACTGCGTGACGAGGCGTCCCTCGAGCGACGGGCGTTTGGTGAGCGCGTCCTGGTAACAGAATCTGACCTCATTGAGGTGGCGGCGGACGATGCGGCGGATGATCTCCTTGTCCAGGTTCCCCTGGACGTGCCCGATTCCCGGGATCGCGTCGGGGCCGTGCGGCTTGTGGGTGGCCAGATCGCCGATTCCGTGTCCCCACCCGTAGTCCCGGCCACCGCCGCCGCCCATGCGGCCGATCGTGTGGAGCGGGCCGCCGCCGCCGATCGTTCCCTCACCCTCGCCGCCGCCGCCGCGCCCGGTTCCGAAGATGCCTATGCCGCCGGCGCCCCAGCCCGGACCGATGTTGGAGGCGATCAGGTTCCCGAGGACGTCGTGTGCCTCGGAGCCCAGCGCCGAGCGGTCGGAGAAGACGTCGTCCAGCGCGCTCGAGCGCGGGCCGTCGAGGACGGCCAGCAGCGTGCTGTCGTGAATCCGCGCAGCGGCCGCGCGCGCGTCCTGCGGTGGCGCCGTTCCCTTGATCGCGAGGCGCCGGTTGGCGTCGCGTGGCGCCTTGCGATCGCCGGCCTGGCCCGATGGCTTGGCTGCCGCCGGCGCGCCGCTGCCGCCGGCGGCCTCGTGCATCGATTTGGCGCTGTCAATCGCCGGCGTGGCGATCTCGACGGGGATCGTCAGCGCACGTGCGAGGCGCCCGGAGCCGTCGATCATGTCGAGGGAGAGAGCGCGCGGGTCGGCGGGGATGAGGTGAACGATCAGCATGAGGAGGCCGATCGCCAGCGCCACAGCGAGCAGGTACTTGCCGTTTTCGCGCCAGTCGCTCGGCAGACGCGGGCGCGGCACGGCCGCCGCTGGCTCGGCGGGGTGGATGTCGAACGAAACCTCGCCGCAGGGGACGTGGAGGCGGCTTCCTGGCGGCAGCGCGAGCGGTGCCTCGGCGCGCCCCGCGTCCGGCCCCAGCGCCAGCGCCTGCAGCTCGGTCAGCAAGCGTGGGCGCATCGCCGCGCTCAGGTTGAGGACGAACCCACCGGGCGCCGGCTCGAGGAAGACGTGACGGCGCGGTCCGGGCGGCGCGCCGGTGTCGGGGAGCCAGGCCGGGTTCACCGGCGCGTCGGCGCCGCGCGCGTCGCCGATGGCGAACGCTCGCGATTCGTCGGCGCGCAGCAGCCGGCTCGCCAGGGTGACGCCGCGAAAGCGGGCTTCGACGAGCAGGGCCGGCGCGGCGAGCCGCAACGGCGCGGGGGCGGCCGGCGCCGTCGGCGTGGCGTCGACGTTGGCGTCCGGATCACCGGCGGCGAACGGGTCGAGCGCGGGCGACGGTGGCGGGGTGAGCGGGCCTCGAGGCGGGGGGCCAAGGGGCCGGCCAGGTGTCCGACGTTGATCGGCGGGTTGCATCGTGTCCTCCTGGATCGAAGGACACGCCGCCAGCGCCACGGTTCCGCGAGAACTTTTTCCGCGCGTCGGTGTCGCGCGCGACGCGCGCTACTGGAAGTCTTGCACCGCGGTGACCTGACCGTTAACGGTGGCGATCCCGCAGGCGACCATCGTGTAGGTGGTGTTGGTCATGTTGATGAAGTGGCCGTGCGTCTCGTAGCAGCTTCCGCCGCAGGGATTGGTCGGCGGCGGCCCCTCGTTGAACATCTGCTGCAGGCAGCCGCTCACCACCTGCGTCTCCGATTGCCAGCCCGGACACTCGTCCTGCGCGAACCCCTCGGGCTTGCAGAGCCCGGACATGAACCCGGCATGCGCGCCGTTGGCCGGATCGTACGCCGAGTCCATGTTCGCGCAGTCCTCGCCGGCGTTCCAGCGGGTGAGCGGCGGCAGGCAGACGCAGGCGCGGAACTGGTTCACGCGCGCGACGCAGTCGGCGTAATAGTCACCGGTGTTGGGCGCCGTCGGCATACAGGTGTAGTCGGGCGTGCAGCCGGAGGTCCCGCCCGCGCCCGTCGTGCCGCCGCTGCCGGGCGCGCCGCCTGCGCCCGTCGTGCCGCCGCTGCCGGGCGCGCCGTCGGTCCCGTTGGCGCCGCCGGTCGCCGACGCTCCGCCGCTGCCGCTCCCCGAGCCCGGTCCGGCGGCGGTGCCGCAGGCGGCGGTGACGACGACCAGTCCGACCCAGAGCCCGCGCCTCACACGCTCGAGGATAGCACGCGCGTGACGGGAGCTCGTCGCGTGGCCGGCGCTACCCGGGGTTCCCGCTGCTGTCGCAGGTGTAGTACTGCTTGTACGTCCCGTCGGCGCCGGTCACGTTCCCTTTGTACGCGCAGGTCGGGCGGCAGCAGTCCTGCATCGTCGTCGTCGTGTAGCCCGACGAGAAGCCCTTGCCGTTCGCCGAGTTCATGTCGACCGCCGTTGGATTGGCCGCCGGCAGCCCTTGCGAGTTCAGCTTGCAGCCGGTGACGCGCGTCAGGTTGGCCGGGCACTCGATCCGCTTGGCCATCACGTTCCAGTTGAGGTGGTAGAGGTTCTGCACCTGGTTCGTCTCCTCGCAGGAGACCTGGGTCGAGCTCTGCACGGAGGCGTTCCCGGCCTTGATCATCTGGCAGTCGCTCGCGATCGCGTCCTGGCAGGACATCGTGGCGATGGATGACGACGTGTACATGTTGTTGTTCGCGCACTGGCTGACCGTCAGCGCGCGGATGCCGCCGTTGTTTGGCTGGCCGATGCTCGGGTAAGTCGTGTACTGCGCGTTGCAGCCGGCGGTGTTGGCCCCCTCGCCGCCGCTCCCCATGAAGATGTCGAAGTTCTTGCCGCCGCCGGCGCCGGTGTTGAACGCCTGGACGATCATCGGCTTCGGGGTCGCCACGCCGCTCACGTTGTCGCGCGGCGAGGTGAAGATCAGCTGATAGCACTGGCAGCAGGCGTTGCCCCCCGACTCCGTATCGAGGCCGCCCGTGTCCTTGTCGTGGCCGACGACGCCGTAGACGAACTGCGGGTTCGTCGGCGACATGAAGTCGTCGGTCTCGGCGACCTTGAACTCGGGGCTGAACACCATGTCGCGCGTGCACATGAACGCCGGGCCGCCGTTGCAGCCGCTGCCGACCGTGTCGCCGGTGGCGGGCCCGTTGATCTTGTAAGTGGGGCAGGCGGGGCACGAGCCGCCGCAATCGACGCCGGTCTCGTTTTGGTTCTGCATGTTGTCGCTGCAGGTCCCCGGCGTCGTCGCGCCGCCAGTTCCGGACGCGCCAGCTGCGCCGCCTGACGATCGACCGTTGGCGCCGCCGGTGGCGGTCCCGCCCGTTCCGCCCTTGGCGCCGCCCGTCCCCGCGCCGGCCGCGCCGCCGGTCCCGCTTCCGGCGGCTCCGCCGGTCGCGCCGCCGGTTCCCGTGCCGCCGCTCCCCCCCTTGGCGCCGCCGGTTCCGCTGCCGCCGCTTCCACCCGTGGCGGTCCCGCCGGTTCCACCGCGCCCCGTGGTGCCGCCACTCGAGCTGTTGCCGCCGGTGCCGCCGCTGGCGTTGTTGCCGCCGGTGCCAGTCGAGCCACCGCTGGCGCTGCTGCCGCCCGCGCCGTTGCCGCCCGAGGCGTTGCTGCCGCCACTGCCGGAAATGTTGTCGCTGCTCGAGCCGGCGCAGCTGGTCAGGGCGGCCGCGAATACAACTGTCGCGACGAGCCCAATTAAGCGAATCCGATTTTCCATGAACTACACCTCTAAACTGTTCGAGGGGAGGGCGACGGGAGTCTAGGCATATTCCGTCGAGGGCGCCAAGATCGATCGGGCCTCTTCGCGACCTCCACGGTTAGGGAAACGCGGGGCAGCCCGTCGTCGAAGAAGTCGTCACGCACGTCCAGTGTGTGTGCGGTCCATCGATCGCGCCGTGCAGCGGTTCCTCGCAGCAGAGCTGTCCGGTGGTGCAGGCCGGGATGCACTGGCTGGCGTCGGCGCCGCCCGAGCCGGTGCTGCCGCCGGTGGCGCCGCCGTGGCCGCCCGCGCCGCCACTGCCGCCCGGTCCGCCGCCGCCCGCGCCGCCACTGCCGCCCGGTCCGCCGCCGCCCGCGCCGCCACTGCCGCCCGGCCGGCCGCCGCTGTCGCTTCCACCGCTTCCGATCCCGCCTGCGCCGCCCGATCCGGAATGGCCCGCGCTCGAGCCACCGGCAGCGCCGCTCGCGCCCGACCGACCCGCGCCGCCGCCGCCGCTGCCGGTCGTGCCGCCGCCGTCGCTCGTCGAGCTGACGTTGCCGCAGGCGACGAAGGCGACGGGGCCGAGCATCGCCGCGAGCACGCCGACCAGACGAAGACGAGACTGATCCGGCATCATCGAACAGCGTACAGCAGATCGGCTGTCACGAGATCGCCTCGTGGCGCCGTCGCGGGTGAGCGGATGTAGGCGTCATTTTTCCGACGGCGAGCGCCGCGGCGTGAGCCGTTTTTTCGCGGCCGGAAGACCCTTGGGGGAGCATGTCGCGTCGTCCTAGCTTCCTGTTCGTCTTCCTGATACTCGCGTTCGGCGTTGCAGCGTGCGGCACCAATCAGGGGCCGCCGACCGTCGCGGGGAGCGGCGGCACCGGCATCGGCGGCGGCGGCTCGAGCGGCGTCGCGGGCGCCGGTATGGCGGGCGCGGCGGGAAGCGCCGCGGGCGGAACCGGGGCCGCGGGCACGGGCACGGCCGGCACGACCGGCGCCGCGGGGAACGGCGCCGCGGGCGCCGGCGGCGCGGCGGCGGTCGGGAATCCCTGCGCGACGATCGATTCGACGTTGCCGCCCGAGCCGGCGACCCCGCCGGCGTGCGCGACGCTGATGGCGAGCTTCGCCAGCGTGGCCGGAACGACGCCCAGCGAAGCGAACCTCGACACCTCGCGCATCCAGACGGCGCTCAACGGCTGCGCGGCCGGGCAAGCGGTCCAGCTCGTGACCAGCGGCGCGAACGATGGCTTCATTATCGGACCGATCCACCTGCCGACGGGCGTGTCGCTCTGGGTCGACACCGGTGTCACGCTCTACGGCACGCGCGATCCGGTGGTCTACAACCAGGCCGCCGCGCTCATCACGGCGAACGGCGCCAACTCGGGTATCTACGGCCCCGGGATCATCGACGGGCAGGGGGGCGAGCCCCAGGTCGGCAACACGATGTCGTCGTGGGACATCAACGGCGCCAACGGCGACAACCCTTCCATCATTCGGACCCAGGGGGCGACGAACTTCACCCTCTACAAGATCGTGCTGCACAACGCGCCCAAGTTCCACGTCCAGCTCGGCGCGGCCGGCTTCATCGTCTGGGGGATCACCATCAAGACGCCGTCGACGACGGTGAACAGCGTGGGGACCAAGCTGACCCCGTCGAGCGCCCACAACACCGACGGCGTCGACCCCGGCGAGTCGGCCAGCAACGGCTTCATCGTCAACAACCAGATCAGCGTCGGTGACGATCACATCGCCATCAAGGGCGGCACCAACGTCAACAAGCTCACCATCGCCCACAATCATTTCGAGGCCGGCCACGGGATGTCGATCGGCAGCGAGACCAACGGCGGCGTCTCCAACGTCACCGTCTGCGATCTCACGATCGACGGCACCAACACTGGCCTCTCGGGCGGCAGCTCCAACGGCATCCGCATCAAGTCCGACCCGAGCCGCGGGGGGATGGTGCAGAACATCTTCTACGGCGACGTCTGTACGCGCGGGCTCACCAACCCCATCATCCTGACGCCCAAGTACTCCACCGCCACGGGGACCGAGTACCCCTGGTACACGGGGATCACCATCCAGAATTTCCGGTCGGTGAGCACCTCGACGGCGCCGAAGCTCACGCTGCTCGGCTACGACGCCACGCACATGCTGGGGCTGACGCTCGACAACGTCGTCGTCGATGACGTCACCTCGGACAACATCAACGCGAGCTACGCCAACATCACGCTCGGGCCGGGGAACGTGAACTTCACCCCGACCGGCACCAGCGTGACGGTGACGAACAAGATCTCCGGGACCTCGACGCCGAACGACTGCACCAGCAGATGGGTCACGTTCTAGCGCCCTGCTGGCGCTGAGCCGGAGCCCGTCGCGCCAGATTGGCAGCCCCCGGCGCACCTCGGCCGTAACTCCCCCCGTCTCTTCGCGGCCGAAGGAGCCGATGCGTCGTGGCACCACCGTTGCTCTCGATGGAGAGCAGTCGGCATGTGGAAGCGAGCCATCGGTTTTGGCCTCTTGCTGGTGTTCACCGCTTCGATGGCCCATGGCGCCGATCGGGCGCCGGCCGCCAGGGCGGGCAGCGCCTGCAGCAGGCTCCCCGAGGGGAAGCGGATCGTGAAGCTCAATCTCAAACCGGAGACGGAGGTCACCGATCTGGTCGCCTGGATCTCGGCGATCACCTGCAAGCAGTTCGTGGTGCCGGATCTTCCCGCGAGCCACGCCAAGGTGACGATCGTGGCGCCCAGCTTGATCACGCCGCGCGAGGCTTACCGGCTGTTTCTCGAGGCGCTCGACTCGGTCGGCCTGACAGTCTGCCCGGCCGGCCCGTTCCTGCGGATCATCGAGAGCGGGAAGGCGAAAGGCTCGCCCATCCCCGTCGTCGGGTTCGACGGGCCAGACTAGCGGGTCAGGATCGAGTAGAAGACCATCACCAGGGTCACGAGCCCGCTGCCCGCCACGATGGCGGCGACGAGCTCCAGCCTGCGGCCCCGTCGTGCGCGCTGCCAGGCAATCGTTTCAGTTTCCGACACGGTGCTTGCTCCGACCCTTTCTCTCGGCGGGTCAGGGAGCTGTCTTGAGCGCGGTGCTCGGCGTCCAAAATGAAAAAGCCCCGGAAGTCGCCTCCCGGGGCTTCTTGAACCGCGATCCGGGAGACCCGGACCAGCGGGATAAACTACTCGGCCTTCTTGTCGTCCGCCTTCTTGTCGTCCGCCTTCTTGGACTTCTTGGCCTTCTTCTCCTTCTTGGCCGGGGCGTCAGCGGCGGGAGCATCCTCCGCCTTGGCAACGGTCCAGCTGGCGGGGAGAAGAACGGCGAGGGCGAGGAAGATAACGCGGGTGAGCTTCATGACTGTCTCCTTGATCGTGTTTGGACGCGAACCGTCCGAGTGCGAGTTGTTGCAAGCAGAGGCCGTGCCATCGCGTGCCCCGATCCATGAAGGGGCCAGATCCCTGAAACTCGGGGCGAATTTTCCGAGCCTGGGCGCGATCGCCGGGGGCTGTGTGGCGCTTTGGTCTGCGCTCCGTGGGACTGTGTAGAACTTCACCCCACGCCGGCCGGCTGGCCGGACGAAGGGGGCGACGGCTCGGCCGCAAGGAACGCAATGGTCGCCGGATCGGCGCGCAGCACATTGATGTAGAGCCAGACGAACGCGATGAAGATGAGCAGCGTCGAATCCTGAAAGTGGCGATCGAGGTCCGGATCGAGCGACGCCCAGTAGCCCCCCAGGCAGAGCGCGAGCAGCGGCGCCGCGACCCGGAGGAACGGAATGACGAGCGGGATGCCCTGCACGGTCGGGTCGGGCGCGGCGGCGCCGGCCGTTGGGTCCGTCCCCTCCCGTGCCTCGCCGGCGTCGGCCAGCAGCGCCAGCAAGAAGACGAAGTGGCTGTAGTAGTTCGAGGGGTTCGAGATGACCAGCACCAGCGGCATCGCGAGGATCATCGCCTGATGGAGCGGGCGGCGACGCGCCACCCACGCCACGCAGGCGATGCAGACGATCTCGGCCAGGATGAAGATGACGACCCTGGCCTGCAGAACGGCGCCGGCCGCGTTGTCGGCCCCGGCGATGAGCGCGCGCAGGCTGATTTCGTTGACGCCGACGTCGCGGTTGAGCAGCGTGACCTTCTGGAACCAGCTCCCCCACGCCTTCGGGGTGTAGAGCGCGGTCGTCAGCAGGACCATGAAGACGACGCAGGCGGCGGCGCTCACGAGGACGCGCACGGCGGCGCGGTGCTCGCCCAGCCAGGTTCGGAGATCGGGCCGCTTCTTTTCGCGGACCCAGCGCTCGCCGAACGCCCACAGCGCCGGCAGCGCCACGCCCATGAGCGCCACGACCGGGAAAAAGCGGATGAGGGCGGCCAGGGCCAGGAAGATCCCCGCCGCGGTCCAGCGCTGGCGCTTGAGCGCCGCCGCGCCCAACCCGAGGTACGCCAGCCAGTCGTGCCGCAACGTTGCGCCGCTCCAGTTGGTGCCGAACATGTAGAGGTCATTGGCGCCGAACACCACCATCGCCAACAACATCGGCAGCAGGCCGAACGACCGCCAAAGCGCGACGGCCATCAGCAGGAGCAGCAACGCGTCGACCAGGCCCGTGGCGGTCAGCAGCCCCTCGGAGGCCGGGGCGTGCGCCATGAGCAGTCGGGCGAAGAAGACCCACACGGGGGTGGCGTTGGCCCCGTGGTCGGTGAGGGTGGAAAGGTATTCGGGCCCCTGCACATCCTCGAAGAAGTTCATGTCTTTCTTGAACTCTGCCCAGCGCGCGTCGGAGAACCGGGAGCGGACCTCCTGGATCTCATCCTTGAGCTCGTGCACGCGCCGCACCCGGTGGTCGCCGAGGCTGCGCACCTCCTGCATCCCGATCGAATCGAGAGAACCGCCGCGGCGGTCCTCGGCGTAGGCCAGCACGCTCGCCAGGTAGACGCCGTCGTAGCCCAGCTCCTTGAAGTACTTGGCGAACGGCTGGTAGACGCGCAGGTCGTTGGTGTGGACGAACTCGGGCCGGTTCTCGGCGTGGTTCCAGAACTGCGGCCGGCCGAGGTTGTAGAACGCCGCGAAGGCCATCACGGCGGCGACCGCGAGCGCCGCGCTGACCACCCCGCGGTCCGCCGGCCAGCGCCGCACGCGAACGCCGATCCGGAGCGCCGCTGCCAGCGCGATCCCGGCGGCGGCCGCGCGAACGAACGCCACCTCGCGGTTGGCCAACGGCCATCCCAGCGAGATCGCGTCGACCGCCAGACCGACCGCGCAGAGCGCGACCGCCCCGCCGGCCAGCAGCACCCACAGGCGGGACCGCGCGCGCGTCACCAGCAGAAAGAAGGCGAAGGCGACCACCAGATAGAGGAGCGAGGAGCGGACCCAGGCGGCCTGGCTCTCGCCCGCGGCCCGGTGGATGAGCGGCGGCATCACCGCCGGCCGCTGCTCGTAGAGCTGCACCTCGGAGACCGAGTAGGCGGAGTCGCCGCCGCGCACGGTGAGCCGGATCCAACGGCCGTGGCCGGAGAGCTGGTCGGTCCAGCGCTCCCGCAGCCCCGCCTCCGGGCGCGGCCCCGCCGTCCAGAGCGGGACGAAGGTGGAATGGTCCTCGGAGATCGCCAGCGCGTACTCGTCGTTGTTGTCGCCCTGCAGGTAGGCGGCGGTGATCGAGACGCTGCGGCCGAGATCGAACTCCACGAAGGCGCGATCGGAGGAGAGGATGGCCGCGACGGAGGTGTTCCACTCCTCCCCCTCGTACGCGCCAGCCCCGTCGGTGAGGGCGCGCGCGTTGGTGACGCCGCTCGAGGTCGAGGGGCGCTTCCCGGCCAGCAGATTTTCCTCCGCGTGCGCCGGACGGGCGGCGAGGGTGACGAGCGCCGCTCCGAGCGCGAGCAGCAGCGGCGAGGCGAGACGGCGTAGAGGTGTTGGTAGGAGGGTGTAGGTGATTGTCATCGGGGGCCGGTCCTTGCGCCGGCGGTCCCGGCGCGCGGCGCACACTCTACCCCAGAGGGCCGCCGAGGTTGACGTGTACGATCGAGGCGAAAATACCGTCGAGGCGAGGCCCTTTCGGGCCTCGGGGCATGGCCCCGGCGCGGAAAAGAATTTTGGGGCGCGGTGCGGGAGCCGTGCTAGTTTTTTGGAGACTCCTTCGTCTCCGTCCTCGTGGACGCCGCCGGCAACTGTGGTCGGGACGGCCTTCGGTGACCGGAAAATGTTTGAGGGTTCTGCAGACGGCAGCTCCGTCGGTCACACTGAAGCAACCAACGAGGAAGAGAAATGGGAACGAGACTCTACGTCGGAAATCTGTCCTACAGCATCACCGAGCTCGACCTGCGCGAGCTGTTCGCGCCGCTCGGCACCGTCACTGACGCCAAGATCATCACCGATCGCGAGACGGGTCGTCCGCGTGGGTTTGGCTTCATCGAGATGTCGACGGATGAGGAGGCCAAGAAGGCGATCGACGAGCTCAACGGCCGCGACGTCCAGGGACGGCAGGTCGCCGTGAAGGAAGCCGAGGATCGGCGCGGCGGCAGCGGCGGCGGTGGCGGCGGGTACGGCGGTGGCGGCGGTGGCGGTCGCGGCGGTGGCGGCGGATACGGCGGCGGCGGCGGTGGCGGCGGCCGTGGCGGCGGTGGTGGCGGGTACGGCGGCGGCGGTGGTGGTGGTGGCCGCGGGGGTGGTGGCGGCCGTCAGCGCTGGTAGCCCGACCTCAACAACGTTTGCTCGAGGAGCCCGCCCACAAGGCGGGCTTTCTCGTTTTCTGGGGAGCAAGACGAATTCATGTCCGAGACGCTGCGCCTCTACACCGACTTCGTCTGTCCGTTCTGCTTCATCGCCGAAGAGAGCTCGGTGCCGCGCCTGCTCCGCGAGTTCGATCTGACGCTCGACTGGCGCGGGTTCGAGCTGCACCCGAACACGCCGCCGGGAGGGCTTTCGCTGTCGCGTCTTTTTCCCGGGGTCTCGCTGCCGTCGCTGCACGAGCGAACGCGCCGGTTTGCCGCGCGCTTCGACGTCACCAACTTCACGCCCCCCGACGTCTTGCGGAACACCCGACGCGCGCTGGCGATCGCCGAGCTCGGGCGCGACCTCGGCCGGCTGGAGCCGTTCCGCGCGGCCGCGTTCGAGGCGCACTGGCGGCAGGGGAAGAACCTGGAGGACGACGGCGATCTGCGGGCGATCGCGGCCGCGTCGGGGCTGCCGGTCGAAGCAGCGCTCCGCGCCGCCGACGATCCCGAGATCCTGGCGCGCGTCGACCAGAAGCAGGACGAGGCACGGGCCGACGGCGTCACCGGCATCCCGACCTTCATCATTGCCGGCGAAGAGGTCGTCGGCTGCCAGCCGTACGAGGCGCTGGCCGACGCCGCCGAGCGGGCCGGCGTGCCGCGCCGGCGCTAGAACTAGAACCCGGCGCGGCGGAACATCATCCCGTTCGTCGCGGAGACGTAGAGCGCGTCCTCCGTGCCCCAGACGCCGCCGAGGCGGCCGACGCTCGCGGGCGTGGTCCAGACCGTCGACCAGAAGGCGCCGCCGAAGTGCAGGAGCTCGCCCGAGTCGGCGCCACCGCCCGTCGCCCAGACGTCGTCCGGTCCACGTCCCCAGATGGCTGTCAGGCCGGCGCTGCCGCCGCTGGCGACGGCTGTCCAGGCGGCGCCGTCGAAGTGGAGCAACCGCGGCTGGCGCGCGACGGTCACCCAGACGTCGTCGGGGCCGCTCCCCCAGACGGCGCCGAGATCGTCGGTGGTCCCGCTCGACGCCACGGTCCAGGCGCTGCCGCCCCAGTGTAGTAACGTCCCCCCGACGCCGGCCGCCCAGATGTCGTCGGCCGCGGCTCCCCAGACGCCCGTGAGCAGCGCCGCCGTCGGTGTCGCGACCGGGGACCAGACGCTGCCGTCGAAGTGCGCGATCGAGTCGGCGACCGGGCCGACGAGGACGCTGATCTGACCCACGGCCCAGACGTCGCTCGGCGCGTTGCACCAGATGGCGTTCATCGACGACGGACCCAGGTTGGGCGCGGCGTTGGAGTCCGGCGCGTAGATCCCGGCGATGCCCTCGACCGTCCAGAGCGCGCCGTCGAAGTGGGCGATGAACCCGTTCGCGGTGCCCACGCCCAGCGTCGGGCCGACCGCCCAGACGTCGTCGGCCGAGAACCCGCACAGCCCGCTGGCGGCTATCGAGGCGTCGCCCGCGTCGTGCGACCAGCGCACGCCGTCCCAGCGGAGCGGCCCACCGGTCCAGACGTCGTCGTCGGCGCGCGCCCAGACCGCCGCGAGCGGCTCGGTCGTTCCGTCGGTGAGTGGCGTCCAGCTGGCGCCGTCTCCGTGCTCGACCGTCCCGGCCGGCCCGACGGCCCACAGATCGCTCGCGCCGCTGGCCGAGATCGCCGTCAGGGGGTTGCTGGTGCCCGACGGCACGCTGTTCCAGGCGGCGCCGTTCCATCGGAACGCACCGCCGGCGTTGCTCGTCGCCCAGACCTCGCCGCCGGCTTCCCCGAGCGCCGCGACGGTGCCGACGATGCTGGTCACCGTGACCACGCCCGCGACGTCGTGGAAGATCTGCTGGTCACCCCCGAACCAGACGTCGCCGGCGCCCGCGCTGGCGATCGAGCCGAGGCCGAATCCGCTGCCGGGGACGGCGACCGGCGAGAACGCCGTCCCATCCCAGTGCAGGGCGACGGGCATGGTCACGGCCGTCGTCGCTGTCGTCGAATTCTGGGCCGCTCCGACCGCCCAGACGTCGTCGGGACCGGAGCCACCGACGGCCGCCAAGGTCAGCCCCACCACGGACGGGCCCGCGCCGCAGCAGGCGACAGCCGACCAGGTCTGTCCGTCCCAGTGCAAGGTCGCCGCGGCCCCGCTCGCTGTCCCGACGGCCCAGACGTCGTCGGGGCCGCTTCCCCAGATCGAGGAGAGGCGCGCTCCCGCTGCGGCCGGCGCGGCCAGCGGCGACCAGGCGGCGCCGTCGAAGTGAACGATCGCGCCCGCGTCGCCCACGGCCCAGACGTCGTCGGGACCGCTCCCCCAGATCGCGAACAGCGCGCTCGTACCGGCGGGGAAGGTGGTCCAGCCGCGGCCGTCGAAGTGGCGCGCTGTCACCTGCTGGAAGTCGCTCTCGATGATCCAGACGTCGTCGGGGGCACCGGCCCACACGCCGGCGAACGGCGGATCCGTCAGGCAGAAGTCGCCGGGGGCGACGTCTTCACATTCCGACGGGCCGGCCGCCCCCGGGAGGCGCGCGTCGGGCTCGCCGCCCTCGAGCGGTGACGCGTCCCGCGGGCTGGCGAGCGTACCGTCGCAGGCGGCGACCGCGATCAGAGCCCAGGGCAGGAATCGCACGGTGTGTCCCATGTTACGACAGCGGGCGCAAAGACCGGCATGCCCGCCGGCAAAAAACCGCTGCCGGGGTTCATCCTTGCATTCATCCAATCTGCAGCGGATTCTTCAAAAGCAGCCTGATTTGGAGGACCTCATGCGCGCGCCTCGGATGACCGCCGCCCAGAGCAGCTTCGGGTTTTCGTTCGCTCGCCCGCGCGCGCGCGTCGCGCTGGCGTTGCTGGGCGGGCTCTTCTGCGCGGGCGTCCCCCGTTCCGCCGGTGCGCACATCAAGATGTCGGCCCCGCCGGACTGGATCACGACCAACGCGGAGGGCGATCCGCAGAAGATCACCCCGTGCGGCGTCGATTCGACGGTGACCTACACGCCAACGAACACCGTCACGACCGTTCACGCGGGCGACAAGGTCACCGTGAGCTGGACGGAGACCGTGCCACACGACGGCCACTTCCGGATCTCGCTGGCGATCAACTCGCGGAGCGAGCTGCTCGATCCCGCGGTGACGAAGATGAACTCCGATGGGACCGCGGCCCAGGTCGCGATCTCGACCAGCTATCCGGTGCTGGCCGACGATCTGTTCGACCATCTGGCCTCCTCGGTCTCGCCGGGCAAGGCCTACACCACCACGGTGACCATCCCCAACACGCCGTGCGCGAAGTGCACGCTGCAGCTGCTGCAGTTCATGGCCAACCACCCGCTCGACCCGTCGTATTTCTACCATCAGTGCGCCGACCTCACGATCATCGGGAGCGGCGGCGCGCCCGGCTCGGGCGGGACGGCAGGTTCCGCTGGGGCGACCGGATCGGGTGGCGCGACGGGCAGCGGTGGGTCGTCGGGAACCACGGGGTCGGGCGGGACGACGGGTTCCGGCGGCGCGACGGCCTCCGGGGGGGCGACCGGCTCCGGCGGCGCGACGGCATCCGGCGGGGCGACCGGCTCCGGCGGCGCGGTGAGCTCCGGCGGGACGACCGGCTCGGGCGGCGCGTCGGCTTCGGGCGGCACGACGGGGTCGGGTGGGGCCAAGGGGTCGGGCGGGGCGACGGGCAGCGGCGGGTCGTCTGGCGCGACGGGCAGCGGTGGGTCGTCCGGCGCCTCCGGCGGCGGGGATTCGGGCAGCGGCGGATGCAGCTACGCGCCCGGCGGCGCCCCCGCGCCGGCGATCGGGCTCGGTCTCCTGCTCGTCGTGCTGACCGCGCTTCGTCGCGGCCGGCGCGCCCCGCGATGACGCACGATTGGCTCGAGAGCATCGCCCGGATGTGCGTGGCCATCGTGGCCGGCGGCCTCATCGGCTGGGATCGCCAGCGCAGCGGCCGGCCGGCCGGGTTGCGAACCCACATGCTGGTCGCGCTGGGGGCGGCCCTCATCGTCTCGATTGCAGGCGACGGACCCGGCGACGTGAGCCGCGGCGTTCAGGGAGTGGCGGCGGGCATCGGGTTCCTGTGCGCCGGTGAGATCCTTCACCATGCGAGTGACGGGCACGAGCGGGTGAAGGGACTTACCTCCGCGGCGTCGCTGTGGGTCACGGCGGCGATCGGGATGGTCGCATCGGTAGGATCCTGGCGGTTAGTCGCGATCGGGACGATCGGAACGCTGATCATCCTGATCGCGATGCGGCCGGTCGAGCGATTCATCGTGAAGGAGAACGCCGAACCGACCAGCACGTCCGAGCCGAGCTGACGCTCCCGTTCCCTCGGCCGCGACGGTATGCTGGCCCCGATGCTGACGAAGCGTTCCCCCACGCGCTGCTTCTGGGCCGGCGAAGATCCGTTGATGGTCGCCTACCACGACGAGGAGTGGGGCCTCCCGATCCATGACGATCGCCGCTGGTACGAGAAGCTTCTGCTCGACGGGGCGCAGGCGGGGTTGTCGTGGTCGACGATCCTTCACAAGCGCGAGGGCTACCGGAAGGCGTTCGCCGGGTTCGATCCGGCCAGGGTCGCGCGCTTCACCGAGCGGGACGTGGCGCGCCTGATGGGGGATCCGGGGATCGTGCGCAACCGGCTGAAGATCCGCTCGGCCATCGGCAACGCGCGGGCTTTTCTCGCCCTGCAGGCCGAGCACGGCTCGTTCGACGCCTGGATCTGGAAGTTCGTGGGTGGAAAACCGATCCGCCGGCGCGTTCGCAGCCGGGGCGATGTCCCGGCGCGCACGCCGCTGTCCGACGCACTGTCGGTCGAGCTCCGCAGCCGCGGCTTCAACTTCGTCGGCTCGACGATCATCTACGCCTTCATGCAAGCGGGCGGGCTGGTCAACGACCACACCGTCCGCTGCTTCCGGCGCGGGGAGGTAGCAGCGCCGGGCCGCGGTTAGGCCAGGCTGCCGCCGCCAGCACCGGAGCCGCGGTCAGTGCGTGAGCTTCTGCGAGGAGCAGACGCCGTCGGTGCAGACGCCGGCGGTGCAGTTGGGCGCGGCCGCCGCGCAGGTGGCGGTCGGCGCGGCGGGGCAATCCCCCGCGAAGACTTGGATGGTGTCGAAGTCGGCCGTGCCGGACCCGAAGTTCTCGTCCTTGATGACGATGTCGCTGGCCCCGGCGTCCATGGTGAACGACTTGGTGTACCAGGCCCAGTTCCCGTCGGAGGTGACGGTGGTGACGACGTCATTGTTCGGGTAGCCCGTCGTGTAGCCCTGAAAGCCCATCAGCCAGTGTTCCGATCCGGTGAGGTTCCCCGCGGCGTCGGAGATCTGGATGCCGAGGAACGGGAAGGTGTCGCCGGTGCCGCGGATCCAGGCCGAGAGGCAGTAGGTCGCCCCGGCGTTCACCGCCGTGCCCGCGTTGGTGTAGACACGCCCGCCCTCGAAGCTTTCGGTTTCGCGCTGGAACGTGCCGCAGCCGGATGAATCGCTGGCGAGCGTGATCGGGGTGCTGTCGACGGCGTGCCAGGCGCCGGAGCCCGACTCCCAGGTCTCGGTGAACACCGTCGCCTCGCAGGAGGCGCCGCAGACGTTGCCGCAGGCGCCACAGTTGTTGACGTCGCCGCTGACGCTGTCCTCGCAGCCGTTGGCCGCGTTGCCGTCGCAGTTCCCGAACCCGCTCGTGCAGGTCGGCGAGCCGCAGACCCCGCCGGTGCAGACACCGGCCGCGTTGTCCAGGCTGCAGGCGGTGCCGTCCGGGGCGGCCGCGGTCGCGCAGCCGTTGACCGGATCGCAAACGCCGACGCTGCAGGGATCGCTGCTGCCGCAGGTCGGGGCCGTCCCGGTCGTGCAGACGCCGCCCTGGCAGGTCTCGTCACCGTTGCAGGAGTTGCCGTCCGAGCAGGAGGTGCCGTCGGGGAGCGCCATCAGGCCGCACGAGCCGGTGCTCGGATCGCACATGCCGGCGACGTGGCAGGCGTCGGGCGCGGCGCAGCTCGCGCCGCCGCCGGGGCAGGAGCAGACGTCGGGTTGCTGGAAGGTGACGTGCGCGTGGCAGTCGAACTCCTGCGGATCGCAGTCGCTGGTGTTGTAGTCGCAGTGCGGAGGCGTCGGCGTGGTCGGCTTCTTGTCGATCACCACCGCGACGGGGGGATTGTAGATGGTCGGGCAGTTGTCTTTCCAGTCGGGGACCCCGTCGCCGTCCTGGTCGGCGGCCGACTTCTCGACCCGGAACTTGATGGGGAGGATCTCGCCGCGGACGACGGGGGTGTAGTGCTTGATGTCCACCTTGAAGAGGTCGGAGACCTTGGCGACCACCGCCAGGTCGGCGGCGCCCAGCTCCTTGTCGTCCACCAGCACGCGGACGCGGTAGTGGTTGGCCGGGTCGAGCGACTTGGTGTTGTAACGGGCGATGTAGAACTCGCGCCAGGGGTGGCGGCGCACGTCGCGCTCGTCGCCGGTCAGCGTCGCGACGTTGCTGATCGTGTTGCCGCTGCCGTCGACCTGATCGATGCGGACGGTGGGCGACAACCCGGAATCGAACACGCCACCGAAGTGCGACGGCGCGGTCAGGGCGATCGGCGGAAGGAAATAGAAGCCGAGCGTCAGTCCGGAGGTCGACTGCGATCGATTCACGACCAGCGGCTCGGCCGCGCTCTCCGTCGAGGTCGACGGGTTCATGCAGGCCGTTCCGACTACCATCCCGACCGCAACAGCGAGCAGGGAACGAGAAGAAACATTCTTCATGGGCCTTCTCCTTGCGAGTTCCACGGCTTCAACGACGTTGGGGATCATACGTCAGCCGTAGGAAAATCTACAAGCGAAACGTAATAAATCTTACGTCTTACTAATGCATACAAGTTCCGACATGGACGCCCTAACAACGACAGTTCCCTGGCAGAGCTTGAGTGCCAGGCCAGAAGGCAGCGAGAATATTATGAATTCTCTAGCTTGCCGGACCGCGTCCAGGGTCGAGCTTCGCGAGCAGCTCCGTGATCGGCACCCCGGCGGTGTAACGTGCAGCGTTACGGGCGGTCGAAAATGTTCGGGTCCGCATGCGGTCGATGTAGAGCGTGCCGTTCAAATGATCGATCTCGTGCTGGAGGATCCGCGCGTACCAGCCGCTGGCGGCGATCCTCACCGGCGCGCCTTGATGATCGAGCGCCTCGACCTCGACCGTGCGCGCCCGCGCGACCACCGCGGCAAATCCTTCGACGCTGAGGCAGCCCTCGAAGAAGTCGACGCTCTCCTCGCCGAGCGCGAGCCGCGGGTTGGCGATGACGTGGAACGGAACCGGCCGGCGCTCGGTTGCCTCGATCTCCCCGACGTCCTCGATCACCGCGAGCTGCAGCGGCAGGCCGATCTGCGGCGCCGCCAGGCCGACGCCGGGCGCGTCGCGCATCGTCTCGCGCATCATCTCGATGAGCTGCTGGATCTCGGCGCTGGCGATCTCGGCCGCGGTGAGCGGGCGGGCCGGCTCACGCAGGACGGGATCGCCGGCCTGGACGATCTTCAGGTTCATCCGGGCAGTCTATCCGGATCGCGCTCCGGCTACTTGCTGCAGACCATCGAGAGCGAGGGGGCGAGCGAGCCGACCGCTGACGAATAGTTCGACGGCGGGGTGGTGACGTCGGCGGCGATGACACCGTCGGCGATGCGCGCGTTGATCGTCGAGGCCGGCGAGTTCGACCAGGTGTCGCCCATCGACGAGGCGCCGAAGCTGGTGTCGACGAAGATCGTCTTGCCGGTCAGGCTGTGCAGATAGGCGTAGGTCGCGGTCTTGCCGTTGTAGCTGGAGGCCGTCGTGCCGCTGGTAAAGAAACCGCCGCTAATGTTGGCGGCGCCGCTGGTCCAGGCCATGTCGTAGTTCACGCCGGACATCGCGCCCCAGAAGCTCTGGGTGACGTTGTCGGCGTTCCAGGTCGAGTGGTTGATCGCCACTACCGCGTTCGGCATGTTCGACTTGATCGCGCAGGTGATGTCGGCCGCCAGTTGGCCGAGCTCCGCGTAGGAGAGCGCCTCCACGGTCGTGCTTGCCGACCCGGGGTTCATCCCCGAGGCGTTCGGGTAGTTGACCTGCGTGCTGTCCGTGTACTGGACGAAGTCGCCTTCGAGCAGCCAGACGAGCGGCTTGGTCGGCCAGGCGGCGTGCGCCTTCTGCGCGTAATAGGCGTAGGCGGCGATGAGCTGCGAACGGTACTTGCGGATCACGTAGGCGCCTCCCGACGCGAGGCTGGCGCCGCCGGTGGTGTTCTGGTCCGGGAACCCGTTGGCGTGTCCGAGATAGCCAATGAAGTAAGCGTAGAAGACGGGGATCAGGTTGGTGGCGGCGACGTTGTTGGTCAGCCAGGTGCACCCGCTGCAGCTCGTGATGTTGCCGCTTTGCTGGATCTCCGAGCCGACCCAGTTCGACATGAACTGCAGGTAGCTGTACGAGGCGAGCGAGCCGCCTGGGTTGTTGGTCCCCCAGGCGAACGCACAGCCGAACGGCTGCTCGTCGAGTGTCGTCGAGCCGCAGTTGCCGGTGGTGGTGGTCCCGCCGGTTCCGGTGGTGCCTGCCGATCCGCCTTGGCCGGTGGTTCCGCCGGTCGCCTTGGCACCGCCCGTGCCCGTCGTGCCGCCGGTGGGGGTCGTTCCCCCGGTTCCGGTGGTTCCGCCGGTCGCCTTGGCGCCGCCCGAGCCAGTCGCCCCACCGGTAGCCGGCGTCCCGCCCGAGCCGGTCGCCCCACCGGACGCAGTGATGTTGCCGCCGCTGCCGGTGGACCCGCCGCTTGCGGTCGCACCGCCGGTGCCGGTCGTTCCGCCGGAGGCGGGTGTGCCTCCTTCGCCGCTGGCGCCGCCGGTGGCCGACCCGCCGCCGCTGCCGGGGTCGCCCATGGTGTCGTTGGTGGCGCAGCTGGGGGCGAGCCCGGCGGAGCCGAACAGGGCGAGTAAGAACCAGAAAGCTGCGGACGGAGAAATCCTAAGCGAACGAGCTGGGGGCATCGTTACCTCACAGGTGTCGCTACAAATGTCGGAAGGCTCACGGTTCGATCCAAAAATCGCCGCCGTGCCTTGCACCTCGGCCGCCGGCAGCCTACACCTCCGCACATGAAGACGCGCACGCTTGGCAAGACGAGCAGCCTGAAGGTCTCCGCGCTCGGCCTCGGCTGCATGGGGATGAGCGACTTTTACGGGCCGGCCTCGGAGGACGAGGCGATCGCGACGATTCACGAAGCGCTCGATCGTGGCGTCACCTTCCTCGACACGGCCGACATCTACGGGCCGTTCACCAACGAGCGTCTCGTCGGGCGCGCGCTGCGCGGCCGGCGCGACGCTGTCGTGCTGGCGACCAAGTTCGGCAACGTCCGCAAGGAGGATGGGACGTTCGTCGGCATCGACGGGAGCCCCGCGTACGTGCGGCAGGCGTGCGACGCCTCGCTCAAGCGGCTCGGCGTCGATCACATCGATCTCTACTACCAGCACCGCGTCGACCGGCAGACGCCGATCGAGGAGACGGTCGGCGCGATGGCCGAGCTGGTGCGCGCCGGCAAGGTGCGGCACCTGGGGCTGTCGGAGGCCTCGTCCGCGACGATCCGGCGCGCGCACGCCACGCACCCGATCACGGCGCTGCAGACCGAGTATTCGCTCTGGACGCGCGACGTGGAGGACGAGATCCTGCCGACGGTGCGCGAGCTCGGCATCGGCTTCGTCCCCTACAGCCCGCTCGGACGTGGCTTTCTGACCGGGCGGTTCCGCACGGCGGCCGACTTCGCCGAAGGGGACTTCCGGGCGTCGAATCCGCGCATGTCGTCGGAGAACCTGGCCAAGAACGTCGCGCTGGCGGATCGGGTGAAGGAGCTCGCCGCCGAGAAGCAGGTGACCGCCGGGCAGCTGGCGCTCGGCTGGGTGCTGGCGCAGGGGGACGACATCGTGCCGATCCCGGGGACGACCAAGCGGACCCACCTGGGCGAGAATCTGGCCTCCGTCGACGTCGCGCTCGACGGCGCCGATCTGGCGCGGCTTGCGGCGGCCTTCCCGAAGAACGTCGCGGCAGGCGAGCGTTACCCCGAGCGCGGCATGAAGAACGTCAACGTCTGACCACCTGCGAGGAGACACGATGGCGATTGCGACCGAGACGATCTCGAAGCCCGGGTTCTGCGGCTATCTCGCGCGCCCGGAGCGCGCCACGGGGCCGCTGCCCGGCATCCTGGTGATCCAGGAGGCCTGGGGCGTCGACGCGCACATCGAGGACGTCACCCGCCGGTTTGCCGCCGCAGGTTACCTGGCGCTGGCACCCGATCTGTTCGTCGGGGAGGACGGGAAGCGGCCCGCGCCGTTCGCGCGCGAGCGGATGGCCGAGTTGCTCGCGTTCATGAACGCGGCGCCACCGACCGTGTTCTCTGATCCCGCCGCCCGCGAGGCGGCGCTCGGCAAGCTGCCGGAGGCGGAGCGGGCGCGGGTCGGCGAGTCGCTCGGCGGCTTGACCACCGTGATGGCGCCGGCGCGGCGCGAGTCGTTGCTCGCCGTCGTGCAGGCGGCTGCGCGCTATCTTCGTGAGGAGCGGGCCGAGACGCGCGGGCAAAAGCTCGGCATCGTCGGGTTCTGCCTGGGGGGCGGGCTGTCGGCGCTGCTCGCCTGCCGCGATCCGGAGCTGGGCGCGTCGGTCGTCTTCTACGGCAACGCCCCAGCCAGCGAAGAGATCCCGAAGATTGGCTGTCCGGTGTTGATGTTCCACGGCGGCGCCGACCAGCGGATCGCCGTCCAGGTGCCGGCCTTCGCCGAGGCGATGAGCGCGGCCGGCAAGCGGTTCGAGCGGATCGTCTACGACGGGGTGGGGCACGCGTTCTTCAACGACGGCCGGCCCCCCTACGACGTGACCGCCGCCCGCGACGCCATCGCGCGAACGCTGACATTCTTCAAAGACGCGCTCGCCTGAGAGCGCGCGCGTCGGTCAACCCGCGACGGCCAGCTTGGGCAGCGGCGCCTGCTTGGCCAGGAGCTGCACGAGCTCGGGCTTGCACGAGCCGCAGCCGGTGCCGGCCTTGGTGAGATCTCCGAGCGCCTCGACGGTGCAGGCGCCGGCGGCGATCGCGTCGCACAGGCGCGACTCGCTGACCTTGTGGCAGGTGCAGATCAGGCGGTCGGCCGGCGCACCGCTGCCAAACTGGGCGCCCGGGCAGAGCGCCTCCAGCGGATCGGCGGGGAGGGTGTCGCCGCGGTCGTAGATCTGTACCAGGCTGGCGGCCGCCTCGGTGTTGCCGACGAACAGCGCGCCGACCAGCTTGCCGTCGCGCACGATCATCTTGCGGTAGGCGCCGCGTCGGGTCTCGACGACCTGGATGACCTCGTCGCTCTCCAGCTCCGGCTCGACGCGCCCCATCGAGGCGACGTCGACGCCGGCCACCTTGAGCCGGGTGTAGAGCTTCGAGCCGCGGTAGCGCGCCGCCGGGTTCGTGCCCGAGAGGATCTCCGCCAGCACCGCCGCCTGCTCCCAGGCCGGCGTCACGATGCCGTAGGTCTTGGCGGCGTGCTCGGCGCACTCGCCGATCGCGTAGACGCCAGGCGCCTCCGTGGCCAGCGCATCGTTGACGATGATCCCGCGGTTGATCGGGATGCCGGAGGCGCGGGCCACCTCGACGCGCGGGCGGACGCCGCAGGCGAGCACCACCATGTCGGCGGCGAGGGTCTTGCCGTCGTCGAGCCGGACACCCTCGACGAGCAGCTCGCCCACGATCGCCTCGACGGTGCGCGCGGTTCGCACGAAGATTCCGCAGCGCTCGATCTCGCGCTCGAGCATCTCGCCCCCCAGCTCGTCCAGCTGGACGTTCATCAGCGTCTTGCTGGCGTGGATGACCGTCACGTGCAGGCCGCGATCGGCCAGCACCTTGGCCGCCTCCAGCCCGAGTAGCCCGCCGCCGAGGACGACGGCGCTGTCGCCGGAGCGTGCGTGGGCGCGCATGCGCGCGCAGTCATCCATCGTCCGGTAGACGAAGACACCCGGGCGCAGGTCGCCGTCCGGGGTGGTCATCCCTTCGAGCGGCGGCACCAGCGGCTGGCTGCCGGTGGCGATCACTGCCGCGTCGTAGCGGTGGCGCGCGCCGTCGGCGGTCTCGATCTGCTTGGCCGCCGTGTCGAGTCGGGTGACGACGGCGCCGTCGTGCAGCCGAACGCCGTGCGCCTCGTACCAGCCGCGCGGCTTGGTGACGATCGCCTCGGGCGCCGCCCCGGCCAGCACCTTGCTGAGAAGGATCCGATTGTAGGCGCCGCCTTTCTCTTCACCGAAGACCACCACCTCGAAACGATGGGTCGCCTTGCGCTCCACCAGCTCGTCGAGCAGGCGGCAGGTGGCCATCCCGTTGCCGACGATCGCCAGCGTCTTCGTGCGCACGGCTAGACGGCTCCCGCGACGGCGGTGGCACGCACCGCGCAGACCTTGAACTCGGGCATCCTGCTGGTCGGATCGAGCGCCGGGATCGTGAGGGTGTTGGCGGCGCTCTTGCCGCCCCAGTGAAACGGCGCGAACAGCGTGTCGGGGCGGATGTCGGGGCTGACCGCGACCGAGAAGGTCACGGCGCCACGTCGGCTCTCGACCAGCACCGCGCCCCCGTCGGCGACGCCGAGCTGCGCGGCGAGTCGCGGGTGGAGCTGCAGGCGGGGCGCGGGGCGAATGTCGTTGAGCGCGCCCACCCGTCGGGTCTGGGCGCCCGAGTTGTAGTGCTCCTTGTAGCGGCCGGTGGTGAAGAAGAGCGGGTAGGCGGCGTCGGGCAGCTCGGCGGCGTCGCGGTGGCGCACGGCGTGGAAGCGCGCCTTGCCGTCGGGGAATGCGAACCGGTCGGCGAAGAGGCGCGGCGTGCCCGGATGCTCGGGGGCAGGGCAGGGCCAGAAGACGCCGTCCTCCGCGCGGATCCTGTCGTAGCTGATGCCGCTGTAGTCGGCGCGTCCGCCGGCCGACGCGCGGGCCAGCTCGGCGAAGACCTCCTCGGGCGAGCCGAACCGAAAGCGCGCCCCCTCGCCGAGACGCTCGGCGAGCGCGGCGATGATCTCGAGGTCGCTCCAGACGCCGGGCGGCGGCGGGCGGACGCGGCGCCGGAGGATCACGCGCCCCTCGAGGTTGGTCATCGTGCCGTCCTCCTCCGCCCACTGCGCGATCGGCAGGAACACGTGCGCCGCGGCGGTGGTCTCGTTGAGGAAGGCGTCGCAGACGACCAGCAGATCGAGCGCGCCGAGCCGCTTGTCGACATGGCGCGCGTTCGGCGAGGCGACCGCGAGGTTCGAGCCGAACACCAGCAGCGCGCGGATGCCTCCCTCGGGGCCAAGCGCGTCGAGCAGCTCGTAGGCGCTCTTCCCCTTGCCGGGCAGCACCGCCGGGTCGACCCCCCAGACCCGGGCCACCGCCGCGCGATCCTCGGCGTTCTCGATCAGGCGGTAGCCGGGGAGCTGGTCGGCCTTTTGCCCGTGCTCGCGCCCGCCCTGTCCGTTCCCCTGGCCGGTGAGGCAGCCGTAGCCGCTGCGCGGCTTGCCGACCTTGCCGAGCGCCAGCATGAGGTTGGTGAAGGCGACGACCGTGTCGGTCCCCTTCGATTGCTGTTCGGGGCCGCGGCCGGAGAGCAGCATGGCGCTCTCCGCCTCGGCCAGCAGATGGACCGCGCGCCGCTGCTTGTCGATCGGCACGCCGGTCACGCGCTCGACGTGCGGCGGGTGGATCGCCAGCACCGCCTGGCGCGCGGCCTCGAATCCCACGGTGCGCGCCGCGATGTAGGCCTGGTCGACGAGGCCGTCCTCGAGCGCCAGGTGCAGGAGGCCGTTGGCCAGCAGCAGATCGGTCCCCGGCGTCGGCTGCAGGTGCAGCTCGGCGACCCGCGCGGTCTCCGTCCGCCGCGGATCGACGACGATGAGCGCCCCTTGCGCCCGCTGCGCGGAGATCCACTGCATGAGCGGCGGCATCGTCTCGGCGACGTTCGAGCCCCACAGGAGCAGAGCCTTCGTGTCGCCGATGTCGCTCACTGGAAAGGCCAAGCCGCGATCGATCCCGAACGCCCGGTTCTGACCCGCGGCCGCCGAGGCCATGCAGTAGCGGCCGTTGTAGTCGATGTTCGGCGTGCGCAGCGCGAGGCGCGCGAACTTTCCCAGCAGGTAAGCCTTCTCGTTGGTCAGCGCGCCGCTGCCGAACGCCGCCAGCGCCTCGGGCCCGTGCGCGGCGCGGATCGCCGAGAGCCGCCCGGCGACGAGATCGAGCGCCGCCTCCCAGCTGGCCGGTGCGAGACGCCCGTCGGGGCCGCGGATGAGCGGCGTCGTCACCCGCTCGCGGTGATCCAGCAGCTCGGCCGAGGTGAACCCCTTGATGCACATCTGTCCGCGGTTGACCGGGAAGGCCTCGTCGGGTCGGACCTCCAGCGCCGGCGTCACGGTCATCCCGCACTGGAACGCGCAGTACGGACAGTGCGTTCGGACCGGGAGCTGGGGGAGTGAGGCGACCATCGAGGCGCCGCGAGGCGTCTCTCTTTCAATAGACGGTCTTACGTTTCGGGACTGTTTCGACGTTCCCCGACTTCAGTTAACCACCGTCGGAGAAATGTCGGGCGCGGACTCAGGCCTCGTCGGCGAGCAGCTGCAGGAAGGCCGCCTCGTCGAGGGTCTTGACCCCCAGCTTGGCCGCCTTGTCGAGCTTCGATCCCGGGCTCTCCCCGACGACGAGATAGCTCGTCTTCTGCGACAGGCTGTTCGTCACCTTGCCGCCGCTCGCCTCGATCCGCGCCTTGGCTGCCTCGCGCGAGAGCGCCGCCAGCGTGCCGGTGATGACGAAGGTCTGCCCCGAGAGGCGCCCGCTTCGCTGCGTGCGCTGCTCTTCCAGCTTCACGCCGGCGCGCCGGAACTTCTCGATCTGTTCCTGTGTTTCAGGGCGATCGAAGAAGGCGCGCACGGCGCCGGCGATGACGTCGCCGACGCCGTCGACGGCGGCGATCTCCTCGGCCGGCGCGGCGACGATCCTGTCGATCGATCCGAAGGCGTCGGCCAGGGCGCGTGCCGCCGAGGTGCCCACGTGGCGGATGCCGAACCCGGAGAGCAGGCGGTCGATCGGGCGGTCCCTGGCGGCGGCGATGGCGCCCAGCAGGTTGGCGATCGCCTTGTCCTTGTAGTTGGGCAGCTGGCCCAGTTGCTCGGGCGTCAGGAAGAAGATGTCAGCCGGGGTGGTGATCAGGTTCTGGTCGAGGAGCTCGCCGGCGGTCCGCTCGCCGAGGTGCTCGATGTCCATCGCGCCGCGGCCGGCGAAGTGGACGATCCGCCCCAGCACCTGCGCCGGGCACTGCAGGTTCGGGCAGCGGGTGACCGCCTCATCCTCCGGGCGGACGAGCGCCGTGCCGCAAACGGGGCAATCGGCCGGCATGACGAAGGCCCGCTCGCTGCCGTCGCGCAGGCTGGGGATCGGCGCCACCACCTCGGGGATCACCTCGCCCGCGCGGCGCACGACGACGGTGTCGCCGATCAGCACCCCCTTGCGCGCCACCTCCTGCGCGTTGTGCAGCGTCGCCATCGAGATCGTGACCCCGCCGACCCGCACGGGCTCGAGCACCGCGAACGGGGTGACCGCGCCGGTGCGGCCGACGGAAGCCTGGATGTCGCGCAGCTTGGTTGTTTGTTCTTCGGCGGGGAACTTGTAGGCGATCGCCCAGCGCGGGAACTTCGAGGTGGCGCCCAGCTCGTTGACGTCGGCGATCCGATCGACCTTGATGACGGCGCCGTCGATCTCGTGCTCCAGCGCGTGGCGGCGCGCCGCCATGTCGGCGACGTAGGCACGGACATCGTCCAAGGTCGCGCAGGGCTTCGCCTCGGGGTGCGTGCGCAGGCCGAGCTCGCGCAGCATCGCCAGCGTCTCGGTGTAGCTCTTGGGCGCGCGCCCGTCGATCCGGATCAAACCGTGAAAGTAGACGCTGAGCGGCTTGCTGGCGGTCACCGCGGGGTCCTTCTGGCGCAGGAGGCCCGCCGTCGCGTTGCGTGGGTTGGCCAGGAGCGGCTTGCCGGCGTTCCCCAGCTCCTCGTTGAGCCGCTCGAAGTCCTCGAGGCGCAGGAAGACCTCTCCCCGCACCTCCAGCCAGGCGGGCGGATCGTCGCCGCGCAGCCGGTGCGGCACCGCGCGGATGGTCTTGACGTTGGCGGTCACCTCCTCGCCGACGTCGCCGTCACCCCGGGTGGCGCCTCGTACCAGTCGGCCGTGGTCGTAAGCGACCGCGATCGAGACGCCGTCGATCTTCGGCTCCCCCACGTAGGTGGTCTCGCGGCCGAGCCCCTTTTCTACCCGGTCGCGCCAGGCGACGAGCTCCGCGTCGTCGAAGACATTGTCCAGCGACAGCAGGCGCGCCGAGTGCTTGACCGGCGCGAACCGCGCCGACGCCGCGCCGCCCACCCGCTGCGTTGGCGAGTCGGGCGTCAGCAGGTCGGGGTGCTTCTCCTCGAGCGCGCGCAGCTCGCGCAGCAGGAGATCGAAGTCGGCGTCGGAGATCTCGGGCGCATCGAGCACGTAGTAGCGGTAGCTGGCGTGCTCGACCTTCGCGCGCAGCTCCTCGACGCGAAGCCTGGCCGTGGCCAGCTCGGCTTGCTCCGCGTCGTGCATGGCCGTTTCGTACCACGACCGGGCGGCCCGTGGCGGGGCGTCAGCCGAGCCCGCCGAGCTCGCGCCGCTGGCGGACCGCCGTGGCCACCGCCCAGCCCAGAAGCGTCGAGATCACGTCACCGACAGAGTTCACCAGCGTGTCCTGCGAGGGGTAGGCGAACAGCGAGGGCACCAGGTTCTTGAGGACATGCTCGACAATCTCCCAGGCCACGGCGATCCCCGCCGTCTGCCAGAACCCGAGGCCGATGAGCCCCGCCGCCACGCCGATGAGGCCGTGCGCCAGCGAGTAGCGGTCCACCGGCGCGTAGTTTATCTCCCCTGGCTGAGCCGTACGCTGGCTCATGCCTCCAAATGTGAGGCCGATCGGGGGTCCGGCCTAGTGGCCGAAGTGCGCGATTGCTGCCACCAGGACGACCGCCGCGGGGACGGCCACCGCCAGCCACCAGGCCCGAGCCCACCCGGCGGGGACGGCCAGGGCGGCCAGCCGCTCGGTGACGACGGTCGCCGCGGTCGGGACAGGCACCGCCATCGCCATCGCGGGCCGGAAGGCCCAGGCGGCGAGGTCGGGGCGGCGCGCGATTTCGGCGGTTCCGTGCACGCGGCGGCGCGGGGGACGCGCCTCGACCAGGCGGACGTCGCGGGTCAGCCCCGCGGCGACGACGACCGAAGGCAGCGGGTGCCCGCAGGGGGGCGGCAGCCTGGTGGGTGGGAGGCGAACCGGCGGCGGCGTGGTCGCCTCCGTCGGCTGCGCCTTGCCGTAGGGTTTCGTGCGGGCGCGCGGCTCGTCGTCGAGCGAGACGTCGAGCGCCAGCCGCGGGATGCCGTCGGCGGTGGCCGGGTCGACGGCGATCTTCCGGATGGTCCCCGCCGCGGCGACCGCGCCCTCTTCGCCGAGGACGACGTCGACGCCGCCGTCGAGCCGCAGAAAGGGCAGGGTGGCGGTCAGTCGGACGAGCTGCTCGTCGACGTGCGCCTCGCAGCGGAGGGTCTGGTCGACACCGTTGATGCGCAGCTTGGCAGGCATCACCTGCTTGGTTCGCCCGGTGATCAGGCTCTGGATCGCCGCCGCCGCGGCAGGCTTCAGCTCGCCGAAGGCGATCGCCAGCTCGAACCCTCCCGGTGCCGCGGTGACGCGCACGATCTTTCCGGCCACGGGGCGCGGTCCGTGCGGCAGCAAGAGATCGCATTTGATCTCCGTGCCGATCGGACAGGCCTCCGACGAGACGAGCGACAGACCGCTGGCACTGAGATCGACGCCGCGTCCGTTGAGACGCCCCTTGCCGTCGATCCGCGCCAGGCAGATCGCCTCGTCGTACGGGATGCGAGGCGAGACCCTCCGCAACTGCGTCATGCGACCTCGAATTGATTGTGTCACGCGCGCCGCGCGATGAAAGACGTAAGCGCGCCCGCAGCGCATTTTTGGCGGATTTCTCGGCACACCGACGGAGATCTGTCCCGATCAGCGTCGAGGTCGCTCAAGTAGGGAAGGGTGATCGCTACGGCTCGAGTGGAGGCGGCGCCTCCGGCCATGGCGGGAGCGGCGGAAGGCCGAGCGCCTCGCGGACGAGCGCGAACGACCGTCGGTGAACGGGGCAGGCGCCCAGCTTCTTGAGCGCGCGGGCGTGCGCCCCGACCGGATACCCCTTGTGCTGGGCGAACCCGTAGCCGGGATACTCGCCGTCGAGCGCCCGCATGTGCGCGTCGCGCGCGGTCTTGGCCAGGATCGACGCCGCCGCGATCGAGAGGCTCTTGGCGTCGCCACCCACGATGCGATCCTGCGGCAGCGAGAGGCCCGGTAGCCGGCGGCCGTCGATGAGCAGGTGCTCGGCCGCGGGGGCGAGGGCCGAGATCGCCCGGCGCATGGCGGAGAGCCCGGCCCAGTAGATGTTGATCCGATCGATCTCGTCGACCTCGGCGAACGCGACCGCCCAGGCGACGGCGCGCTGCTTGATGATCGGCGCCAGTCGCTCGCGCGTCTCCGCGTCCAGGCGCTTCGAGTCGTCGACCTCCGGAATCCGCGTCCCCGGCGCCAGGATCACCGCCGCGGCGGCGACCGGGCCGGCCAGCGGGCTCATGCCGGCCTCGTCGACCCCCGCGATCCGGCTGAGGCCGGCGGTCCAGAGCACGGTCTCGTGCCGCAGCATCATCCGCAGGCGTTGCCCCTCGGCCCGGTTGTCACGCCGGCGGCGGGCGACCGCGTCGAGGATGGCGCGCGCACCGGCGCGCGGATCGGCGCCCAGCTCAGCCGCGATGGATGCCGGCAGCGGGCGCCCGCGGTCGACGTAGCGGGCGCGCAGCTCCGCGAGAGAGGCCGCAGGCGCCATCCTCGTCACGGCGGCAGGGCGGTGAGGGCGTCGCGCGCCTCCTGGGCGTGCGTGCCGAGCGGGGCCAGCTCGAGGTACTTGCGGAAGGCGTCGCGCGCCTCGGCCAGCCGACCGCTGTCGTGCTGGACCTTCCCGACGACGACGTAGGCGTCGGCGGCGCCAGGATCGGTCCCGATGGCCAGGTGCGCGAGCTCAATCGCCTCGCCCGATCGCCCGGCCCCGAGCGCGGTCTCGGCCCGCTTGGTGAGCACGCTGGCCGGCTCGGCCGTGGGGGCCTCGACCGGGGATGCGTGCCGGGCGGCTTGCCCGTGGAGCAGCATCGCGACGGCGAAGGCCACGACTGCGGCGCCCCCGATGACCGCCACGGTGCGCTTGCGGCCCGCGACGGGGGCGCGCGGATCGTAGACCGGACCGGTGGCTGGATCGCCCTCGCGCGGCTCGAGCGCCTGCTCGCCGTCGACCAGCCAGTGCAGCGTCGACTCCGATAGACCCATCTCCTGCTTGGGCTCGGAGGCCTTCTCTTCCCAGCCCGCCGCCTCGGCCGGCTTGGTCAGGATCGGCTCCTCGGCGGGCGCCGCTGACGGCGCCGCCTTCTCTGTTTCGTTGGCTTCGTTGGTCTCGTTGGTGGGCTCCTGCGCGGCCGCGGCCGCGGGTGGCTCCTCGGGGCGCGCCTCGACCGGTGGCCAGGCGGGCTCACTGGCCTCAGCGCCCGTCGTTACCGTCTCTTCAGATGGCCGCGTGTCGTCCGAGCTCGGCATAACTGATGGAGCTGAAGACTAGTGCATTCTGGAATGCACGTCAGGAAAATCCCGCAGCGCGTTCGCCAGTTCCCATCTGTTAACATCGCCGGAGATGGCGATGACCGTCGACGACACCACGCTCGAGCGACAACCGACCATGGAGCCGCCGGCGGCTCCCCGGGGGCCAAGTGCCTACCTCCTGGTGATCGCGGGGCCGAGCTTCGGGGAGATGCACCGGCTGCAGGGGAAGCGGGCGGTGATTGGCCGGTCGGACACAGCGGCGATCCGGCTGCTCGACGACGGAATCTCGCGCGAGCACGCCGCCATCGAGCGCGACGGGGGAAAGAACGTGCTCGTGGATCTCGGTTCCACCAACGGGACCTTCTGCAACGGCGAGCGGATCAAGCGCCACGAGCTGGTCGACGGTGACAAGATCTCCGTCGGCGCGTCGACCATCTTCAAGTTCACTTACCAGGACCAGGTCGACGAGAGGTACCAGAAGCGGCTGTTCGAGTCGGCGCTGCGCGACGGGCTGACGGCGACGTTCAACCGGCGGTACTTCGTCGACCGGCTGAACACCGAGATGCGGTTCGCCTCCCGCCACGACAAGGCGCTGGCGCTGCTGTTCGTGGACATCGACTACTTCAAGAAGATCAACGACGGGTTCGGGCACCTGGCCGGGGACCGCGTGCTGGCGGCGGTCGCCCGGGAGCTGACCGCCACCATCCGGGCCGAGGACGTGCTGGCTCGCTACGGCGGCGAGGAGTTCGCCATCATCTGCCGCGAGATCGAGAAGGAGGGGGCGCTGGCGCTGGGCGAGAGGCTGCGGGCCGCCGTCGAGCGCGCGCGCTTCGAGCACGAGGGGCGGGTCATCCCGGTCACCATCAGCGTCGGCGCCGCGGTGGCGCACAAGCCGCAGCAGGTCCAGCCGCTGATCGCCGCCGCCGACGCCGCGATGTACGAAGCCAAGCGCGCCGGCCGCAACCGCGTCCAGTTTCATACCTGAGCAGCGGAACGATCTTTTCGCCTGCGGGCGGGGTCGTTGGTATGGTGACCTCCGGATGACGGGACGTCCTCGTCGCGGGCTCGCGATCTTCATCGCCACCTTGGGCCTGGTCGCCGCCTTCAGCTGTCGCGAGTCGGCCGGCCTGCACGGCGAAAATGCGCCCGCCAGCAACGTGGGCGCGCCGGCGGCCGCGGGCGGGTCCGGGGCGCGCCGTGCGCCGCGCGGGCCGGTCTCCGAGGCCGAGGCGCTCAAGCCTCTGCCGAACCTGCCGCCGGCGGATCGGGCGCTGGTCGTTATCGGGGCCGAGCCGGCTCAGTCGGCGCCGCCGGGCCAACCGGCGCCGCCGGCGCAGCCAGGACAGCCGGCGCAGCCAGGACAGCCGGCGAAGCCAGGACAGCCGGCGAAGCCAGGACAGCCGGCGAAGCCAGGAGAAGAGCGCTGGGTCGACGCCGAGGCGATCGAATCGGCCGGCTACACGCTGGTCGATCTCTCGGACAACTGGACTCCGTACATCTTCGCCGAGCAGACCGGCCCCGACGGGCAGCCGCTCCCCAACCGCTATCGGCGGATCTTCGTTGGCCTCGCCAACGACCAGCTCGACGAGGACGGCGAGGCGCTCGAGCCGGGCGCCAAGAACTACCTCGAGCTCTACGGCATCTTCCCCTCGCTGTCGGTGCTGCGCGCGCGGTTCCTCGACGACGACCAGCACCCGTGCCACGACCAGGAGAGCGCCGACGCGCTGGACGCGGTCGAGACGGTCACCTACGTGGCGCCGGCCGACGTCAAGAAGGACGAGCGCCACCTCCTGCGTCTCCGGACCGAGCTGGAAGAGGCGCGCCGGAAGGCGCACGCGGTGACGCTCGACGATCTGGCGGCGAAGCAGCCGGCGTTCGCCACCAAGGTGAAGTACGTCGAGAAGCGCGCCGCCGAGAAGCCAGCGATGACCGCGGTCGAGAAGCGCCTCACCTGCGAGGGCCTCCTGGGCGCGCCGGGCCGTACCGCGCACCACCAGGCCGGCGTCTACGACGACGCCATGCGGATCGCCGTCCGCCGCTTCCAGCAGAAGCACATGATCTACGAGGCCAACTTCCTGCGCCGCAAGACGGTCGAGGCGCTGTCGCGGTCGCTGCTCGACAACGACTACGACGCGCTGGTGCGGGCCATGCGCGAGCGGGTGGTGTCGGCCGCCGGGATCCTCGAGGACGGCTCGACGTCGAAGGTGCAGAACCTGGTCGAGGCGGACACCAAGCTCGTGCTCGACCAGCTGGGCCTCGGCGACGCCGCCTCGGCGCTCGCCTTCTTCAAGCGGCACGGCAAGGATGAGCTCAAGACGCTGCGCGCGGCGGTCAAGCTGCCGGCGCGCCCCGACTACTATTCGCCCGACATGGACCTCCAGATCGTCGTAGATCGCGGCGACGTCTGGTACGAGGTCCCGTTCGACGCCCAGGGACACTACAAGCCGCAGCCGCGCAAGAAGTACCCGTCGCTGACGCTGTACACGAAGGTGAATGGCAAGCTCCTGGCGCTGGCCCGCTGGCGCACGACCATCGGCGGCTGGCGCGCCGACCAGGCCGCCAACGGCTACGAATACTTCCGCTACAAGGGATCCGACGTCGGCCCGCGCGTGATCCGCCACGTCGTCTCGGGGCCGGTCTGGATCGCGCCGGCCTCGACGCCGATCCGTTCATTGGTCAAAGGCAAGATCGTCAACGGCAAGTGGATGTCGGTCGTCAACTACGACGAGCTCGGCCCCGGGTACCTCTCGGCCTACGGCCTCATCGCCGGCTACTTCGTCGTCCCCGGCCAGAACGGCCGCAACGACTTCGACAACGGCGTGCGCGCGCACGGCTCGTCGGACTACCTGTCGATCTACAGCTCCAACGGCTACTCGCACGGCTGCCACCGCCTGCCCAACCACCTGGCGATCCGCCTCTACTCCTTCATCCTCAAGCACCGCCACATGAAGGTGTCGGGTGACCAGCCGATGGGCTTCACGCGCCAGTTCCTCTGGAAGAACACCGTCTACGAGATGCGCATCCCGTCGCGTGGCTACCTCTACGAGCTCGACCCGCCGGTCTCCGTCAACGTCCTCGAGGGGAACATCATGGGCGACCTCAAGAAGCCGATCCTCGAATACGTCCCCGAGCCCTGGAACAAGTACCCGCCCGGCCCGCCGCCGCCGGCGCCCCAGAACGGCGACAAGGCCGGAGGAGGCAGCTGTTGCGGCGAGTAGCTGCACGCTGGTCGGGCGCCGCGATCCTCGCCGGCTTGGTGGCGTTCGCGCTGGCGCCGTTCGCGCTCTACGCCGCGTCCGACGGCGGCGCCGCGCCCGCGCAGGGCGCCCCGGTCGTCGCACCCCCGCCAGCCGCCCCGCCGTCGGAGACCGTGCGCATCGTCTTCACCATCGTCCCCAACACCAAGAAGGCGATGGTCTTCTGGGGGAAGAAGCGCCTCGGCATCGTCGCCCCGCACGCGCCGCTCATCGTCACCCGCCCGCGCGACTCCGGTCCGCTCGACGTCGTCGTCAAGTCCGACGGCTTCGTCACCGTCCAGACGCGCGCCTACACCTTCGCCGATAGCAAGATCTCCGTGAAGCTCACCAAGCTCGAGGAGAAGAACACCCTCCTCGGCTACCGCGAGGAGCTCCCTCCCGACGGCGGCGCGCCCCCCGGCGGCGCGCCCGACGGCGGGTTGCCGTAGCGAGGCGCGGGCAGCCTGCCGGTGGTAAGATCACGGGCATGGGGCCGGCGGCCGCAGCACCGTTCGTTTCCGAGGCTGAGTTCCTCAGCCTGCCGGAGTCGAAGCAGAAGACCGAGCTGGTCGACGGAGAGGTGATCGTGTCGCCAAGCCCTTCGTACTGGCACCAGGAGATCCTGTCGCGGCTGGTGGGCGCGCTGCGGGGATGGGCTTCTGGTCAGCCTTCGCCGGTCACGGTCGCGCAGGCGCCACTCGACGTTCGTTTCGCGCCTGACCGCATCCTGCAGCCCGATGCGATGGTCTTCCTGACGCGCCTGTCGCGCGATCAGCAGGGTCCGATCGATCGAATTCCGGACATCTGCGTCGAGGTTCTGTCGTCCGATCGGGCCTACGATCGCATCACCAAGCGTCTGCTCTACGCCGCGGCCGGAGTTCCGGAGTACTGGGTCGTGGACCCCAACGCCTTCGTCGAGCGCTGGACCGGTCCCGGCCTCACGCGCGAGGAGCTCCTGCGCGAGGTGCTGGTAACGGATCGCCTCTCTGGCTTCTCGCTCGACCTGCCTCCTCTGTTCGCCGACGTCAAATAGGGAAGCGACGCCGCTCTCCCACATGGCATCCAGCCGATTCCGCGATGCCCTAGCGAACTTGGGCCCGCGCCTCAGAGGTCATAGCTTCGGTCGGCGCCGCTCGTTGTCGCCGCCCGTCGATGCGTATTAGCCACAAGGCAACGACACTCAAAAAGGCGAATACCGCCAGAGGCGTGAGCACCGCGTTCAGAATCCGTTTTCGGTTGACCGGAAGAGGCACGCCGTCCGGTTCGAACTCGCTATACATGCGATCGACGATGGGATCGCCCTTCACTGACCAGTACACCGAGAGAACACCCGCTACGCCTGCGAAGACACCCCCAATCCACCATCTGGTCAAGTTGCTGATCGGCGGCATGACGTGCCCACCCCGGACACAAAATCCCAATAAGGCCAAGTCCGCTAACCACACCAAAAGCAGCCCCATGATTAGGTAGTCGCTGCTCGACGACCTTCGAACGCCAAAGCGCTTCCACTTTCGATCGGCGCAGTAGTAGGTGTAGCGGAGGTTTCTAAAAATGTTCATTTGAGAATTCTTCGCGCCACAAGCTGGCCTGTTAGCCGAGGATGTGTTCGACCAGCGGCTCCCTTGCGGATCAGCAGTGCGCGCTGAAGCACCCAACCCGATGGTACTGCCACGCCGCAACTATCGTTCCCAGCACGACGAAGGTCAGAACTGGCGCAAGGACAGTAGTGAGCACTCGCTTCCAGTTGATTGGAAGCGGCACACCGTCTGGCTCGAAATCGCGATACATCTGATCGACGATCCGGGCTCCTTTCACGGACCACCATATGGAACCAAGCCCGCCGATGGCGCCTCCAATGCAACAGAACACCCACTTTGTGATGCCTCGAGGCATGGGCGTGCCGGGACCGCCACGAGCACAGACCCACAACATTCCTAGGTCGGCAGCCCACAATCCGACCAACGCCAAGATCAAATACGCGGTCCCGGGTGAATTTCGAATGCCGTAGCGTCTCCATCTACGATCGGCGCAGTAGAAGACATATCGGAGGTCGCGCAGCACGCGTCCGCTAGTGTAACGCTTCGACGAGATCGAGGACGCCGACTGCGCGGGCGCGGGAGGGATCGTCGAGGAGGTGGGGCCGCGAGGTTCGGCAGGCGATGAAGGCCGCGTCGAGCGTCTCGGGGCCGTAGAATGACGCCAAAGCGGCGAAGCCGCGCGCGTCGGCGCGGCCGGGGGCTTCGGTCAGCTTGCACTCGATTGCGGTGAATCGTCCGCCGCGTTCCAAGAGGAGATCGACCTCGTCGCCGGTTCCGGTCCGCCAGAACCAGAGAGGCGGGCGTTCGCGCGCGACTTGGAATTTGCGAATGACCTGTCCGACCACGAACGTCTCCCAAAGGGCGCCGGCGAGAGGCGAGCGGAGCAAAGTCTTCACGTCGTCGATGCCGCAGAGGTAGCAGGCGAGGCCGGTGTCCATGAAGTAGAGCTTGGGAGCCTTGACGAGGCGCTTGCCGAGGCTGCGGTGGTAGGGCTCGAGGAGGTGGATCTGGCCGGAGATCTCCAGGACCGAGAGCCAGGACTTGGCCGTGTTGGGCGCGACTCCCACGTCGCGGGCGAGCTCCGCGTAGGAGAGCAGCTGACCGGTGCGCAAGGCGGCGGCGCGGAGAAAGCGATCGAAGTCGCGCAGGTCGCCGACGCCGCGGGCGTTGCGAACGTCCCGTTCGAGGTAGGTACCGAGGTAGCTGGCGTAGAAGTCGCCGATCCGTTCGAAGTCGCCGGTGTGCAGCTGCGGGTACCCGCCGCGGACCAGCATCTCTAGGTCGCTGAGGCGCGGCTCGGCCGCCCGCGCCTCGGAGAACGCGAGCGAGCTCATCTCGAGGACGCCGCAACGGCCCGCCAGGCTCTCGGTCACGTTTTGCATGAGCGCGAACGTCTGCGAGCCGGTGAGCAGGAACCGCCCCGGCCGGCGGTCGGCGTCGATGCGCTTCTTGAGCGGGCGAAACAGAGCCGGGACGTACTGGATCTCGTCGAGGATGACCGGCTCGCGCAGGCCCGCGAAGAGCTGATCGGGCTGCGTCTCGGCCTGACGGGCGAGGGCAGGGTCGTCGAACGTCAGGTACTCGTGCTTTGGATATTGGTGCCTCAGCAACGCGGTCTTGCCGACCTGGCGTGGCCCGGTGACCAGGACCGCGGGAAAGGACTTCGCCAGGGCCGCCACGGCCGGCCCCCACTCCCGTGCAATCCACATGCAGTAATTATGCAATTGGAGTGCACAATTGCAAAGGTGACCAGACCTGCGATCGGTCGAGCGGACATGGGATGTAACCGCGTACGCTTTTCGCGCTGTGAAAACCGTGATAAGAGCGGATTTTTCTTAACAAGAACGGAAAGGACGAAACAAATGTCGAAGGGGATCTTGCGACCGGTGATGGGGGGCGTGGCCGCCGTGCTGGCGGTGACGACCCTGGCCTGGGTGGGGTGCGGCGGCAGCTCGGGGACTGGGCGTCCGGGCTCCACGGGCGGCTCGACCGGCAGCGCCGGGGCGACGGCGACCGGCACCGGCGGGACGGCGACCGGCACCGGCGGCGCGGCGACGGGAACCGGAGGCGCGGCCGGCGCGACGGCGCTCACCTGCACGGCGAACCCCACGACGGCGCTCCTCACGAACTTCGGGTCCGCCTCGGGCGACGGCGGCGTGACGGCCGGCGGCCAGTGGGGGACGACCGGGCAGCTGACCGGCCACACCTTCGGGTATCACGGCATGGTGCTGACCGATGGGGGCGCGCAGGCGTCGATGGTCACGGCCACGATCGATCGCGTGGGAATGGATCTCGAGCTCAAGGGAATGGTCGCCCCGGGTGACTATTCCGGCGGCGGGATGTCGTTCGACAACTGCGTCAACTCGACGATGTGGACCGGCATTCAGTTCACGATCGGCGGGACGACGGACGGCTGCAACCTGGCCTTCCAGCTGCAGACGCTGTCGCAGGAGGGGATCTCCAACCATGGGACCTGCCCTGACGGTGCCAGCTGCTACAACTTCCCGAACAAGACCATCACCGTGTCGACGACGCCGGCCCCGGTGACGATCCTGTTCAGCGATCTCGAGGGGACCGGGATGCCGGCGACGGCGGCGGCCTTCGAGATGGAGATGTTCGGGCTGCAGTGGCAGTTCACCTCGGCGGCGCCAGTCGGCGACGGCGGCATTCAGATGGGCTGCAGCCCCGACGTCACGATCACCAACGTGTCGTGGGTTCAGTAAGGGAATACTGACGCCGGCCGGGGGCCGTCAGGGAGACAGCGTCACCGTCGCGATCGAGCGCGACGGCATGTCGAACGAGCCCCCGGCGTCGACCGGGCCGAGCGCCGCGTAGCGCTCGGCGGTGCCCGACGATCGAAAGACCGCCGAGGTCGCGCCGGCGAAGGCGCCCGGAGCGATCGTCACCTGATGGTCGGCGCCGTCGGTGTTGAGAAGAACCAGCGTCAGCTTGGTCCCGTCGGGCGAAAGGAAAGCCGACGCGGTCACGACAGTCTCGGTCGAGCTGGTGTCGACGCGCGTCCAGCCGGTGCCGATCCCCTTCGCGAAGTGCTGGACCGCGTAGTAGTCGTCGTTGATGGTGTAGCCGGTGCTCGACACCGTCACCAGCCCCGACGGCGTCGACTGCGGGACCCAGTAGAGATCCCAGTAGAGGTAGGCCGACACGCCCTCGACCGTCACCGCGTTCTGGATCAGCCAGGCGGTGTAGAAGGCGTTCTCGTTGTTGGGCCCGTACTCGGTCTGCCAGATCGGCTTGCCGGCCGCCGCCGTCGCCACCGCCGTCATGTTGCCGTCGTACCCGTTGGGGATCGAATCGGTCCCGCCGTAGAGGTGGTGCGCGACGATGTCCAGATCGTCGAGGTAGCCGGAGGAGGTGATTCCGGCCAGGTACTTCGGGACCTCGTTCTTGTTGAGACTGTCGTTCTCGGGGCCGGCCAGCTTCGGCATCGGCAGCCCCGGTGTGGCGGCGAGGGCCGTCTTCACCGCGTCGAGCGCCTGGCCGTAGCCGGCGTTTATGGCGCCCTCCGTCGGATCGAACAGGCAGGTTCCTTCATTGGTCGTCGTGAAGTCGGGCTCGTTCTGGATGCTGATGACGTCGGGGACGATGCCGCCCGAGGCGGTCTGGAAGGCCGTGAGGCTCTCGGCCCACCAGGTGCCGAAATCGGCGTAGTCGTAGCCGCCGTTGGTGCCTTTCGTCAGGGTGCCCCCCGCGTCGTTCAGGCCGTTGCTCTTGAGCGACGGGTACATGGTGGATCCGTCGGCCGACGTCCACGAGGCATAGGGCGGGTTCCACGAGGACATGAGGAGGACCGGCGCGTACCCCATCTGGTGGACCGCCTTCACGAACGCGGCCGTTTGCTTGAACGATCCGTTG
The DNA here is from genome assembly GCA_963725905.1 of uncultured Pseudomonadota bacterium. Taxonomy (GTDB): domain Bacteria; phylum Myxococcota_A; class Polyangia; order Fen-1088; family Fen-1088; genus JADGRB01. The sequence goes on from CAVSAG010000002.1 coordinate 1,179,687, forward strand.
TTGTCGCCGTTGTTGTCGTACCAGTTCCCGACCCGCAGGATCTGAATGCCCAGATCGCCGAACAGCGTCTGGAAGAGCTGGGCGCTCATCGGGTTCGCCGTCGCTGAGCCTGCGTAGTAGGCGACCGCTGCCCCGAACCCGACCATCGTTTGATGCACGGTCGTCGGGTCGACGGTCACCGTGGCCGCCAGCGGCAGCGGCATCCCCAGATCAGGCGGGGGCGCGTTGCCGCCGCACCCGGCGGGGACCCCCAGCGTCAGAGCGGAAAACAGAAATCCAAGGGTGAAGCGACGTAAGCCAGGTGAAACCACGAACCCCTTTCAGCGGCCGGTGCACACGAACAAGGTCGCCGACATCGGCGGCAAGCGATAATTGATCTGATTGTTGGTGATCTGGGCGTCGGGCAGGGACTGGATCTTGGGCGACGTTCCGTCGAATGCAAACACCTTCGCCTTGCTGTAGGCGCCCCCCTTGATCGCGATCTTTCCGTTGAAGACCGTGTGCTGCTGCTTGTTGATCACCAGCACGGTCAGCGTCCCGGGGTGCTTGGAGTCAGTCGCCGCGAACACCGACGCCTTGTCCTGGTCGGCGGGCGCCGCCGTGACGGCCGTGTCGCCGAACGCGCCGCCGTTGCCGTCGTAGTTCCGGTAGATCTGGAAGGCAGCCTTGATGTAGTTCGGCAGCTGGCCGTTGCCGGGGCCGTTGCCCCAGTAGTTCGCCATGTAGACGCCCTCGCGGCCCAGGATGCCGAGCACGTCGGCCTGCGCCAGCCCGCCCGAGATGTGGGTGGCGCCGCCGAAGTCGTACTCGGTCATGGTCAGCTTGGTGCCGGGATAGCGGTTGGCGATCTTCTGCTCCAGCCAGGGGACCAGGCGGATCGGCTTCTCGCCGAGATCGCCCGCGATCCAGCTCTTCTCGACGTAGGTCGGATCCCACAGGCTGCGCGGCGCCTGCACGCGCGCGTCGATCGTCTTCGGCGAGTTGTCGGGGTCGGTGATCCGCTTCGCGCCGCGCGCCTCGGGGTACCAGTGGACGTCCAGCGCGTGCACCAGACGGTGGTGGTGCTTCTCCTCCAGCTTCTTCATCGACGCCAGGAAGTAGTCGAGGTAGCTGCCGTAGGTCGCGTTGTGCTCCTTGGAGTCGGGCGCCTCCTGCAGGGTCTTGTACTCGGCCCAGCCGTAGGCCACGGCGCCCAGGACGAACGCGGTCGGGTCGACCTTGAGCAGGCCGCTGGCGGTCGCCTCGGTGCGCGAGACCATCTCGGCGTAGGTCGTCTTGTCGGGGTGAACGCGCGGGTGCGTGCTGGGCCAAAGGGCGGGCTCGTTGTCGAGCGAGTAGAACTTGATTCCCCCCTGGGCCGCCTTGCCCAGCTTGCCGACCAGCGTGTTCACGAATTCGTCCTGGTAGACGACGCCGTCGCCGAGATCGGGCGAGCTGGCGAACGGCCCCGGTTTCTGCGCGACCGACTTGTCCCAGCGCTTGCTGGGGGCCTTGTCGGCCTCGGAGACCGGCCCGCGCTTGTCGGCAGCGACGTAGTCGATCATCGGGATGGTGGCGATCGACTCCATCCCCGCCTTGCGGTTCTGCATCCCGAAGTCGATGAACTGCGCGCCGGGGACGTTGCAGTCGGTGTAGCCGAGCACGCTGCAGGGCCAGTCGTCGCTCGAGTGGTTGTAGTCGCTGCCGGCGTTGGAGGCGTTGATCTCCCAGTTGTAGGCGGTCTGCCGGTTGCCGCCCATCCGGCGCACCGTGGCGCCGACCCCGTCGAACGGCTGCGAGTTGATGCCGTAGACGAACGGGCTGATGGGGCGAATCACCTCTCCGGCCGCCACGGAGATCGCCAGGTCGCCACCCTCGGTGGGGGGGAGCGCGGCCTGCGCGGCGGCGGCCTTCTTCGCGGCCAGCGCGGACTCCTGCTGGCGCTTGCGGTCGGCGCCCTGCGTGCTCGGCAGCGAGGAGAAGGGGACCTGCTTGCCGAAGCTCTCCAGCTTCACGCCGCCGATCTCGATCGTCTGCGGGTCGTAGCCGAGGCGGAAGATGGCGTGCGCCTGGCCGGCGGCGTAGGCGGCCGCCGCCTTGAACCGGACCTCGACCTTCGACCAGCCGGCCGCCCCCTGCACCGGGTACTGCACCGACTTGGTGTAGGGCGAGCCGTTGAGCTCGAACACGAACTCCGTCTCGCCGACGCCCCCCTCTTGCGGCGTCTCGGTGCGCAGGAAGAACGTCGCCAGCATCGCGTCGCCCGACTCGAGGGCGGCGCTGTTCGGCGCCTCGATCTGCACCGCCCACTCGTGCCCCGATCCCTCCTTGATCGTCGCGCGGACGGCGTCGGTGAACGGCTGGCCGGTCACGGCGATCGGCGCCAGGTCGACCTTCTGCACATCGCCCTGCAGCTTGAACGCCCCGATCCCGGCGCCGCCGAGCAGATCGACGCGCGGCAGCCCGGCGACGCGATCCTCGGCGGCCGCGGTCGCCGCCGATGGCGCCGGGGCCGCGGCGGGCGCCCCCGCGGGGGCGGCGGTTCGCATGATGCATCCGCTCGCCGAAAGACCGATCCAGACACCGAGAATTACGGGAAAGCCGAGGGGGCTCTTTGACATGCGCGGCAGGTTAGCCAATTCGCCCCCGCCGGGGAAGCGCGCCCCTTCGGTGATTGCGGGGCGCTGTCCGGTGTTATGGTCCGCGCCCATGAGCCCCCGTCAGAAGGCATTTTCGAAGCTGTCGGTCGCCGCGGGTCTGGCGGCGCTGGTTTGGTCGGTCGGTGCGGGAGAGGCGGCCGAATCGGCGCCGCCCGCGAACGCGGCCTACCGCAACGCAAAGCTGCCGGTCGAAAAGCGCGTCGCCGACCTGCTCAAGCGGATGACGCTGGCCGAGAAGGTGGCCCAGCTCGGGAGCGTCAACTGGGACAAGAACGCCATCGACGACCCGAAGACGCACGAGCTGTCGCCGACGCTGGCGCAAAAGCTGATGCCCGACGGAATCGGCGAGATCACGCGCCCCTCCGACCGCCACGACGCCAAGGGGGCGATCGCCTTCGCCAACGCGATCCAGAAGTTCCTCGTCGGCAAGACGCGGCTCGGGATCCCGGCGCTCTCGCACGAGGAGTCGCTGCACGGCTTCGTCGCGCCGGGAGGTACCAGCTTTCCGCAGGCGATCGGCCTGGCGGCGACGTTCGATCCTGAACTGGTTGAACAGATCTTCACCGTAGCGGCACGGCAGACGCGGGCGCGCGGCGTGCAACACGTCCTGGCCCCCGTTGTCGACGTCGCGCGCGATCCGCGCTGGGGGCGCATCGAGGAGACCTACGGCGAGGACCCGTATCTCGTGACCCGGATGGGCGTGGCCGCGATCCACGGCTTCCAGGGGCGCGGGGCCGCCGGCGCGCCCGTCGACGCGCAGCACGTGCTGGCGACGGCCAAGCACTTCACGGGGCACGGGACGCCCGAAGGGGGCCGCAACACGGCGCCGGGCAACTACTCGATGCACGTGCTGCGGGAGGTCTTCTTGCCGCCGTTCGAGGCGGCCGTCCGCGAGGCGAACGTCGCCAGCGTGATGGCGAGCTACAACGAGGTCGACGGGATCCCCTCGCACGCCAACCACTGGCTCTTGACTGATCTCCTGCGCGGCGAGTGGAAGTTCCCCGGTCTGGTCGTGTCGGACTACTTCGGCATCATCGAGCTCGAGCGCAAGCACCACGTGGTGGCGACGGCCGCCGAGGCGGGGCGGGTGGCGCTCGAGGCGGGCGTCGACCTCGAGGTGCCGCAGATCGAAGGGTTCGCCACGCTGGCGGTGGACGTGAAGGCGGGGAAGGTCCCGCAGGCGGCGGTCGACCGCGCGGTCGCGCGGGTGCTGCGCGCCAAGTTCCTGCTGGGCCTGTTCGAGCACCCCTACGTCGACGCCAATCTGGAAGCGGAGCGCCCGGCCGATCGCGCGCTGGCCCGGCGCGCCGCCGACGAGACGATGGTCCTGCTGAAGAACGACCATGACATGCTCCCGCTCGATCCGGCGCGCCTCAAGTCGATCGCCGTGATCGGCCCGAACGCGGCGGTCACGCGGCTCGGCGGCTACAGCGGGACGCCCGACAAGCCGGTCAGCGTCGTCGACGGGCTGCGCGCGCGGCTCGGCGACAAGGTGAAGGTGACGACCGCCCCCGGCTGCGGCCTCACCAAGGGGAACCGCGGCTGGGCGGACGACGTCGTCGAGATGTCCGACCCCGCCGAGGACGCGCGCCTGACGGCCGAGGCGGCCAAGGTGGCCAAGGTCGCCGACGTCGTGCTGCTGGTCCTCGGCCAGAACGAACAGCTCTCGCGCGAGGGGTGGGCCGACAACCACCAGGGGGACCGGACATCGCTCGATCTCCCGGGCAAGCAGATGGAGCTGGCGCGCGCGGTGCTGGCGGCCGGCCGGCCAACGGTGCTGCTGCTCGTCCACGGCAGCCCGCTGACGATCCCGGAGCTGGCGCAGAAGGTGCCGGCGATCCTCGACGGGTTCTACCTCGGCGAAGAGACCGGCACCGCCGTCGCCGACGTGCTGTTCGGCGACGTCAGTCCGGCCGGGCGCCTGCCGGTCAGCACGCCGCGCTCCATCGGGACGATCCCCGCGTACTACGACTACAAGCCGTCGGCGCGCCGTCTCTACCTGTTCGAGCAGCCGGGGCCGGCCTGGCCGTTCGGCTACGGGCTCTCGTACACGACCTTCAAGTACGACGCCCCGACGGTCACGCCGGCCAGCATCGCCCCGAACGGGCACGCGACCGCCTCGGTCACCGTCACCAACACCGGCAAGCGCGCCTCCGACGAGGTCGTGCAGCTCTACATCCACGACGTCGTCAGCTCGGTCACCCGCCCGGTGCAGGAGCTGAAGGGCTTTCGCCGTATCCACCTCGCCCCTGGCGAGTCGAAGAAGGTCGACTTCCCGATCGGCTTCGACGAGCTCAGCTTCTACGACGTGAAGATGAAGCGCGTCGTCGAGCCGGGGCGCTTCGAGGTGATGGTCGGCGGTAGCTCCGACAACGTGAAGACAGTGAACCTCGACGTCACCGCCCGCTGACCGCCCCTGGCTTCTCGCTGACGCTGGTCTTTAGGGTCCGCCCGAGACCGGCCAGCCGTTCGCGTCCCAGGCGATCTCCGAGATGCGCAGGGTGGCGGCGCCGCTCGAGCTCCCCTTGAGCGCGTGATAGATGTTGTAGGTCTTGTTGTTGTAGGTGATGACGGCGTTGTGGCCGGGGGCGGTCCAACTGGCGTTTCCCTGCACGAGCAGCGTGCCGCCACCAGACATGAGCGACGTGCCGGCCATGTCGGTGTACGGCCCTGTCACAGTCGTCGAGCGGCCGACGCGGATGTTGTAGTCATACGCGCCGCTGCAGCAGGCGCCCCACGACGAAAACAGATAGTAGTAGCCGCAGCGCTTGAACACCCACCCGCCTTCGAGGCTCCCCCTGGAGTTCGCTCCGTTGGCGATGGAGTAGAGCATCGTGTCCGCGCGGAGGCCGGTCGAGGCGTCCAGCTTGACCATCTTGAGGCCGCTCCAGAAGCTCCCGAACTCGAGCCAGGGGGTCCCGGCGTCGTCGACGACGACGTTCGGATCGATCGCGTTCCAGTTGTCGGTCTCCCCGATGTTGGAGCAGAGCACCTGCCCCTGGTCGGCCCAGCTGCCGCTGTCGAGCGCCGCCCGCGTCGCCTGGCCGATGCACGACACGTTGCTGCCGAACGTCGAGGCCGCGTAATAGAGGTGATAGACGCCGCCGAAGTACGAGATGTCCGGCGCCCACAGGTTGGTCGCCCCGGTGGCCGTCGCGGCCCAGGAGGGGAGCTGCAGCGGCGTCGCGGCGTTGTTCCAGGTCGTGAGATTGGTCGACGTCTTGGCGATGAGGCCGGTCGCGGCGAGGTAGATCGTGCTGCCGAGGACGTACGCCGCCGGATCGTGCGCGCCCAGGCTTCCCGTCAGCGTCAGCGGCTGCGGTGGATTCGAGGCGTCGTAGACCGAGCCCGGGCAGGAGGACGCGCCGCCCACGCCGGGCGCGCCACCCTGGCCGGTTGCGCCCGCCTGACCCGCCGCGCCGGCAGCACCGGATCCGCCGGTGGCGCCGCTCGTTCCGCCCTTGGCACCGCCCGTCCCCGTCGCCCCGGCAGCGCCGCCCGTGCCCTTCGCACCTGCCGCGCCGCCGGAACCCGTGGCGCCGCCGGTTGCCGTGGCGCCGCCGGTGGCCGTGTCGCCGCCATTGCCCGTCGCGCCGCCGCTGGCGTTCGCGCCGCCGCCACCGGTCGTGCCACCGCTGGCATTCGCGCCCCCGGTGCCGGCTGTCGCGCCGCCCGATCCACCTTGGCCCGTCATGCCGTCGCCCCCCTCGCCGCTGCCGCCAGCGCCGGTGCTGCCCGCCGATTGGCCGCACCCGAGCAACGCGCAGACGCCGAGGAGCGCGATCGTCGGTCGATTTTTCATGGTCCCGTCCTTACGAAGGTGAAGTCGTCGAGGGTCACCGACTGGTTGGCGCCCGCCGTCGTCGTCACGCCGACCTGGCAGGTGCCGTTGGTGATCGCGATGCCGGTGATCGACACCTGCGTCCAGCCGGTCATCGCCTTGCTCAGTGCCGCGTCCTTTTCGGCGCCGCCGTAGCCGGAGGCGTAGAGGTTCGCCGTCGTCTGGCCGCCCGTGCTCTTGACCCAGACGCCGAGCGTGTACGTCCCGTTCGGAAGGCCGGTGACCGCCTGGCTCAGCGTCGCCTGGTAGGCGGCGGTGTACGAGAGTTGCCAGGCCCAGTTGCCGGTGTGGCCGCCCGAGACGTTGGTGTAGGGGGTGATGCCGCCGCCGGTCGTCGTGCTGGTCTTCCACCCGGCGGGCTGGGTCATTGCCACGCGGTCGGCCTCGAAGCTGGGGTTGAGCGCGAAGTTGTTGTCGGGTCCGACGCTCCAGGTGCCGGCCGCCGCGTTGAACGACCACTCGCTCATCGAGGCCATGCTGGGCGTTGTCCCGCTGAACGTCAGCGGACACCACTCGTTGAAGCCGAGGCCGTTGCCGGCGAAATCGCTCCAGCGGTCGCCCGCGAAGATCACCGTCGTGCCTGACGTACCCTTGACCGTGACGAAGAACCCCGTCTGCGTGACGTGGCTGAAGTCGTTGTCGGTGTTCCCGATGACACCCTCGGCGCCGTAGGGGCCCATGATGTTGCTCGCGGCGATGTAGTAGCTGTGCGAGGCGTTCCAGCCGTGCAGATCCGACGAGCAGAAGTAGTACATGCCGTTGTACTTGAACATCGTGTTCCCCTCCCGTCCGGCGCCGCCGAAGATGCGCGTCGCCGCGTCGATGCTCAGCGAATCGGCGGCATGCACCGGCGCGACGTAGAGGTTGCTGCGCCCGCTGCTCGACGAGCAGATGAGGTAGGACTTGCCGTCGTCGTCGGTGAAGATCGTCTGGTCGCCCGTCGTCGTGTTGACGACGTTGGTGATTGCGGCCTGCACGTGATCGAAGGCGAACGTGCCCGTGGGCGTGTCGCTGGTTGCGAAAAGCTCGCCGGTCCCCGCCGGACCACCCTGGTACTGCGAGATGAGCACGTACTTCTTGGTGGTGGCGTTGTAGACGACGCCCATCCGGCCGATCCAGGTCGCCGAATCGACGTTGGCGCCGAGGCTGGCGGTGGTCAGAACGTCGTTCTCGTGCTTCCAGGTGACGAGATCCGTCGACGAGTAGCAGGTGATCGCGGCGAAGCTGGTGTCGCTGTTCTTCTTGGTGTTGGCGGCGTAGCTGACGGCGCCGTTGTACTTCACCCCGTACCAGTAGTAGGTCCCGTTGAAGGTGAAGACGCCGCCCCCCTGCGAGTAGATCGGCGTCCCCGAGGTGTCCTTCCAGAAGATGTCGTTGTGAATCAGCGCGCCGGTCGCGGGCGCGCCCGCCGCGCCGCCGGTTCCGGTCGAGCCGCCGCTGCTGGCCCCGCCGGTGCCGGTCGCGCCCCCGCCGGCCGCGCCCGTCGATCCGCCTTTGCCAGCTCCCGCGCCCGCGGCGCCGCCCGTGCCGGGTGTCCCGCCGCCTCCACCCGCCCCGGTCGCGCCACCGCTGGCACCGCCCGTGCCGCCGCCGGAGCCGGTCGCCCCGCCGCTTCCGGTCGCGCTGCCGCCGCTTCCGGTGACGCCGCCGGTGCTCACACCGGTTCCGCCCGTCCCGTTGGCACCGCCCGTCGCGCTCGCACCTCCCGAGCCCGTATCGCCGCCGGTTCCGGTCGTTCCACCGCTGCCGGTCGATCCACCTTGGCCGGAGCTTCCGCCCGACTCGCCGCCGCCACCGCTGGCGGTTCCGTCGCCCCCCTGTCCGCCGGTCGTGGTACCCGAGCCACCGCCGCAGCCGAGCACCGCGACGGCCACCAGCACGGCGGCGCGGGGCAGGGCGGCCGATCGTCTTCCAGCCTGGGGGCGAATGCGCATCAATAGAGCCTCCAGACGAAGTAAGGGGCGCACTCCACGGATCTGTTGCCGCAGGGCGCCCGAACCGATCAATATTTCGCGCGTTTTGGCCGTTTGTCGCGCCGCGGTAGCAAGGCGCCAATGTCGGCAATGTCGGCAGTATCGGTATGTGTGGTCCGGAGCTTGCTGGAGCCGACGGCGTGCGCGGCCGACGATGGCAGGCAACCGCCGGAACTTGCGGGATTGCGGTGCGCCCGCGCACCGGCGCCCGTCTCATTCCTGGTCGCTCGTGTCGCGAGCGTTCGGTTTCTTGTCGGACGCTCACCGTCGCGGCCGCGCTGGCGTCGGTCGCGCTTGCGGTCGGGTGCGGGCTCCCCCCGTCGGTGCAGGCCGCCAATCACTCGCAGAGCGCGCCCAGCTTTACCGTCGTGACCCTACCCGATACCCAGTACTACACGGCGGCTCATCCGGACATCCTCGACGCGCAGGTCGAGTGGGTGACGCGCGAGCGTGCCTCGCGGCAGATCGCGCTGCTCCTGCACGAGGGCGACATCGTCGATCGCGACGAACCGATTCAGTGGACGCGCGCCGCAAGCTCCCTGCGTCTGCTCGACGGTGTCGTCCCCTACGTCCTCGCCTCGGGCAACCACGACTACGCGCTCCGGGGGCACGTCATCACCCGCGACACGCTGCTCGATCGCTACTTCCCGCCCCGGCCGTCGGGGCTCTACGAGCCGGGGCGGAACGAGAACCGCTTCGAGATCGTCCAGGCGCCGGGCGGTCCGTGGCTGATCCTCTCGCTCGAGTTCGGCCCGCGCGACGGCGTCCTTGCCTGGGCCGACGGGATTGCCAGGCGCTACGCCGCGCTGCCGGCCATCGTCGTCACCCACGCCTACCTCACCTCGGATGACGAGCGCTTCGATCACCTCGACCACCCCGATCAGCTCTGGAACCCGCACCGCTACCTCGACGACCGCGCCGCGGGCAGCGTCAACGACGGCCAGGAGATCTGGGACAAGCTGATCTCGCGCGACGACAACATCCTGTTCGTCCTCTGCGGCCACGACCTGGGCGACGGGGTCGGGCGGCTCACCAGCGTGCGCGCCGACGGGACGATCGTTCATCAGATCCTGGCGAACTACCAGATGCAGGCGCAGGGGGGCGGGGGTTACCTGCGCCTGCTGCAGTTCTCGCCGGTGCAGCGCAGCGTGCGCGTGCGGACCTACTCGCCGTACTTCGACGCCTTCAAGACCGATCCGGACAACGACTTCACCCTGGCGTACTGACGCCGACACCCAAAGGAGACGACAGATGAAACGGATGCTGATGGCCCTGATCCCCGCCGCCCTGATGACGTTCGGAACCATGGCGCTCGCCGCCGACGCGCCCGCCGCCGCACCGGCCGCGAAGCCCGACTGCGCCGACAAGCAGAAGGCGCTCGACGACGCGAACGCGGCCGTGAAGACCGCCAGCGCCAAGCCCGACCTCACGAGCTGCAAGGACAAGAAGGGCAAGGACAAGACCGACTGCGAGAAGCCGCTCAAGGACAAGCAGAAGACCGACGCCAAGGACGCCAAGGCCAAGGCCAAGGATGCCAAGACGGCCCTCGACTGCTGCAAGAACCCGAAGAAGAAGGGCTGCGCCTCGTAGCCAACCTGGCGACCAAGACCGTGTCGCCGCCGGGCTGAGCAGCGCCGGCGGCGTCACGATGCGACTCCTCGGAGGACGCTTTTCCGGCTGGAAGGTGGTATCGTAAACGCACTACCTTCATGCCGAACCTTAAGTTTCGCTCGGGTCGTTTCTTCGTCGTTGGTGTCCTCGGTACCGTGGCGGCCTGGGCCGTCGCCTGCCAGGGACCGCAAGAATTCTTCCGGGACACCGGGAACATCAACACGGGCGCGGGTGGCAACACGTCGTCGACCGGCGGTCAGGGCCAGGGCGGGTCGACGGCCACCGGCGGCGGCAGCGGCGGCACGATCGTCACCGGCGCCGGCGGCACCTCCTCCGGCGGGACGACGGGCACCGGCGGCTCGGGCACCGGCGGCGCCGCCACGGGCGGCGTGACGGGCGCTGCGGGTCGCGTGGGGAGCGGCGGCGCGACGGGTGCCGCGGGCACGACGTCGACCGGTGGCGCAACGGGCGCTGCAGGCCACATCGGCACGGGCGGCGCGACGGGGGCAGCCGGCACGACGGGCGCTGCCGGCACGACAGGCGCGGCCGGACGCATCGGCACGGGCGGCGTGACGGGCGCAGCCGGGACGACAGGCGCTGCCGGGACTACCGGCGCGGCCGGGACTACCGGCGCGGCCGGCGGCACGGGCGGTGGCGGCACGACGGGCACGAACTGCGCCGACACGATCGTGATCAACGGCTACTCCGCGGGTGCTGCGTCAACCTTGCAGCACGTGCACGGAGAACAGGCTACGACAAGTCGGCGATCTGCGAGAGGGTCATCGACTGCTACGACAAGAACTTACCCTGCGGATCGGCCATGAACTGTGCGCTCAACTGCAACAACATGGGAGCCGGCAACAACTCTGGTGGGGCGGATAGCATCGTCACGGCTTGCGTGAACGCGCTCCTCGACCGCCGCCAACTGCGTTCAGCCGTACTAAGCCAATCTCGCCCGAGCGGGCGCTTGCGCCGCCACGGATGAGCCCGTAACTTTCGGGCCCATGAAAAGCCCCTTCGTCTCTTCGCCGCCCTCGGGCTCCTCGGTTTCGCCGGCGCCGCGCACGCCGATCTCGATCTGCCGCGCCCGAGCCCGTTCGCCAAGGTCGTGCAGACCGTCGGCCTCACCGACATCACCGTCGACTACAGCAGCCCCGGCGTGAAGGGCCGCAAGATCTGGGGCGGCGTCGTCCCCTACGATCAGATGTGGCGGGCGGGGGCGAACAACGCCACCAAGCTCACCTTCAGCCGCGACGTCACCTTCGCCGACAAGCCGGTGCCGGCCGGGACGTACGCCTTCTTCGTCATCCCGACCAAGGGGGCCTGGACGGTCATCCTCAGCAAGAAGGCTGACCAGGCGGGGACCGGGCGCGACTACAAGGAGGTGGAGGATCTCCTGCGGGTGAAGGTGACGCCCAAGGCGGCGCCGTTCCGCGAGCGGCTCGCTTACCTGGTCACCGACTTCACCGACGACAAGGCGTCGCTGGACCTCGAGTGGGAGAAGCTGCGGCTCGCCGATCCCGATTAGCGTCCAGACGTCGGCGCAGGCGCTGGCCAATATCAACAACGCCATCGACAACGGCTGGCGGACTTACGCCAATGCCGCGCGCTACATGCTGGAGAACAAGAAGGACTACGACACCGGCATGAAGTATGTCGACCAGTCGCTGGCGCTGAAAGAGGACTGGTTCAATGTCTGGATCAAGGCGGAGCTGCAGGCGGCGAAGGGTGATCTGAAGGACGCCCGCGTGACCGGCGACCACGCCTACGAGCTGGGCAAGAAGTCGCCGATGTTTTTCCTCGAGGGGGAGATCAAGAAGACCCTCGACGAGTGGAAGAAGAAGAAGGGCTAGACGAGGGCTAGACGCGCGGCGCGGGGCGGGCGGCGAGGACGCGGCGGTAGATCGCCAGGTAGCGGTCGACCGCCGGCTCGATCCGGTAGCGGCTCTCGGCGAGCCGGCGCGCGGCGCGCGAGAGCCGGCGGTGCAGATCGGCGTCGCCGAGGATTCGGGCGGCGGCGGCGGCCATCGCTTCGATGTCGCCGAGCGGGCAGAGCGCGCCGACCTCGCCGTCGGGGATCACCTCGGGGAGACCGCCGACGGCGGAGGCGACCACCGGCACGCCGCAGGCCATCGCCTCCAGCGCCGCCAGGCCGAAGCTCTCGGTCTCGCTGGGGAGAAGAAAGAGATCGGCCTCTTGCAGGACCGCGGGGAGGTCGACCCGCTCGCCGAGGAACTCGACGTCGGTGCCGAGGGCGAGGGCGGCGGCGCGCGCCTCGACCGCCGCGCGGTCGGGACCGTCGCCGATGAGACGGAGTCGGGCAGGGCGGAGGACACGGAGGCGGGCGAACACCTCGACGACGTCGGCGACGCGCTTGACGGGGCGGAAGTTCGAGACGTGAACGACGATCGGCGTGCCGGGGAGCGGCCGCTCGCCGGGGACCGGGCGGAAGCGATCGGCGTCGACGAAGTTGGGGACGATCTCGATGTCGACCGTGTCGGGCACGCCCAACGTCTCGTGCGTCGCGCGCGCCAGCCAGGCGGACGGAGTGGTCACCGCGTCGCTGGAGGCGATCGAGAAGCGGGTGAGCGGCAGGAAGCTCGGATCGCTGCCGACCAGCGTGATGTCGGTGCCGTGCAGGGTCGTCACCAGCCGCGGGGCCGCCGCCCGGCCGCCGGCGTCGGAGGCCAGGACCTCGCGCGCCAGGTGTGCGCTCACGGCGTGCGGCAGCGCGTAGTGCGCGTGGACGACGTCGAGCTGCTCGCGGCGTGAGACCTCGACGATCTTCGAGGTGAGCGCCAGTGTGTACTGCGAGTGTTTGAGCTGGGGGTAGGCGGGTGGCGCGACCTTGTGGAAGGCGATGTTCGGCTGCGTCGGATCGAGGCGCCCGGGGACGTCGTCGCTGAAGAGATGCACGCTGTGCCCGCGGCGCGCCAGCGAGGTGGCGACCTCCGCGGCCACGACGCCGCTGCCGCCGAAGGTCGAGAAGCAAACGACGCCGATTCGAAGCCTCGGTGCCGGGGTCTTGCTCATGGCTCGAGGTCCTGCAGCTTGGTCGGGAAGGGGTCGCGTTCCAGGCGATCGAAGACCAGGGCCTTGAGTGTGGCCGGCCCGACGCGCCCCGCGAGCGACGGCCAGGCGTAGGCGCGTTCTTGCGGAGAGCCATCGGGCGCCAGCGCCAGCCGCACGCGCGCGAGGCGGGCGATCGCGGCGCCGTCGCTTTCGGCCAGCTTGCGCCCGTAACGCGCGGTGAGGCGCTGGAGCGCGCGGGCGACGTGCGCCCGCGTGCGGTCGGCGGCGCGCGCGAGGTTTCGGTCGCGCGGATCGAGCGCGGCGACGGTGGTGGCAATCTGGTCGATGACCGGCGCGATCTCCCGCGCGATCCGGTCTTTCAGATTCGCCGGGGACGGCGCCCGCGGGGGGAGCGCCGTCGGTCGGCCGGCCACGAGATCTTCGATCGGCGCCTCGAAGTCGTCGGCCGTGCGGCCGAGCTCGGCCAGACGCCGGCGCGTGTGGGGATCGAGGCAGCGAAACCGCGCGCGCGGAACCACCAGCGGTATCGTGAGGCCGAAATGGTCGTAGAGCGGGGCGAGCTGCCCGAAGTAGCTGACCTCCGCCGGTCCGCCGACATACGCGGCCGTGGGGAGGATCGTGTCTTGGACGATCGGGCGCAGCAGGGCCGAGGTGGAGAAGCGGAGCGGATCGCGCGCCAGCGCGTCCGCGATCTCCGGCGCCGTCCAGCGTGCGTCGCAGCCGGCGAGGCGCCAGCGGGCCGCGGGCGCCGCCGGGTCGGCGGGGCGTTCCAGCCGGTAGCGGGGTCCCGTCGCGCCGTCGCGGTGGCCGAAGACGAGGGCGCAGCCGGCACGGGTCGGGATCTGCTGCTCGAACCCCGCCGCGGTCAACGCCTCGCCCCGCTCCACGAGCCCGCGCTCGATCGCCTCGGCGCCGGCCAGCGCCTTTCGGTAGACCGGCGCCGCGAGGGCCGCGACCGCCGGGACGCGCGGGTCGAGGACGAGCAGCCCCTCGTCGGCGAACAGCGTCGCGAGGACCCCGGCGAACGCCTTGGCGATGCCCGCCCCGGCGCGGTAGTGGGCGCGCAGCAGGGCCAGCGTCTCCTCGGCCGCCGGGCCGGCGCCCAGCAGCTCGGCGAGCGCGTCGAGCCGGGCGTCGATCTCCGGCCCCAGGCGGCGGTGGGCGATCGAGGCGCGCGTCTCCGCCGGCGGCTCGGCGGGCAGCGACAGCTTGACCGGCTTGCCGCCAGGGCCGGCGATCGTGGCCGAGGCGATCTCGGCGAAGTCGTGGTCCTCCGTCTGCAGCCAGAAGAGCGGCACGCAGCGCACGCCGGCCTCGGCCGCCAGCGCGCGCGCCACCGCGATCGCCGACGCCGCCTTGTAGAAACCGTAGAGCGGTCCGAGAAAGAGCCCGACCTGCTGGCCGGTGACGACGACCGCGGTGCCGCCTCCGGCCAGCGCCTCGAGGTTCGCGGCGCGCGCCAGGCTGGGCGCGAGGGCGGCCTGCTGGGCCCCGAGCTCGGTGAGCAGGGCCGGGGCAGGGCGGCGCTCGGCTGCCGCGCGGGTGCGGGCGATCCGGTCTGCCCCCGATCGAAAGTCGAGCGGGATGAACGTGCGCGAGATCGCCTCGCCGGCGAGATACGAGCTTTCGAATGCGCGAGGCACCGGGGGCATCAACTATACTCGCCCGCACCGTCGGCGCCCGTCGCCGCGATCGATCCATGCGTCACCGCACTTTCGCCCGTATCCTTTCGGCTCTCTTCGCGTCCTGCATCTTCATGGCCTCCCGTCTTGCCCCCGCGGCCGGTCCGCCGGCGCAACCGAACGCCGCGCAGATCGCGCTCGGTCTGCGCAAGCTGGGCGTCGCCGGAAGTGTCCTCTATGTGGCGGCGCACCCCGACGACGAGAACACCGCGCTGCTCGCCTACCTGGCCAACGGCGCGCAGGTGCGCACCGCGTACCTGTCTCTCACGCGCGGCGACGGCGGGCAGAACCTGGTCGGCTCGGAGCAGGGGCCGGCCCTGGGGCTCATTCGCACGCAGGAGCTCCTGGCCGCGCGCCGCATCGACGGCGCCGAGCAGTTCTTCACTCGCGCCCGAGACTTCGGGTTCTCGAAGAGCCCCGAAGAGACGCTGCGCATCTGGGGGAAGGACGAGGTCCTGGCGGACGTCGTCGCGGTGATCCGCAAGTTTCGCCCCGACGTGATCGTGACCCGCTTCTCGCCCGGGCCCGCCGAGACCCACGGCCACCACACGGCCTCGGCGATGCTGGCGCTGGCGGCGTTCCGCGCGGCGGCGGATCCAAATTTTCACCCCGAGCAGCTCACCGGCGGCGTCACCGCCTGGCAGGCGCGCCGCATCTTCTGGAACCGGTCGTCGTTCTTTCTCAAGCCGACCGACGACCTCAGCGGCGACGTCAAGCTGGACGTCAACGACTACAACCCGCTGCTGGGCGAGTCGTACGGCGAGATGGCCGCCGACAGCCGCAGCATGCACAAGAGTCAGGGGTTCGGCGTGGCCCGCAACCGCGCGTCGATCGTCGAGTACTTCCACCTGCTCGACGCGGCGGACGCGAAAGAGAAGGCTGCCAAGAAGCCACTTGCCGGGATCTTCACGGGGATCAATATCGGCCTCGGGCGCTTCCCGGGGACCAGCAAGCTGAGAGCGCTCGTCGCGAGGGCCGTCGCCAAGCTGGACGTCGCGGCGCCCTACAAGGTGGTCCCCACGTTGGCGCAGATCGACGCTGCCGTGGCCGAGATTCCCGACGCCGGGTGGCGTGCCGAGAAGCAGCGGGAGGCGGGTGAGCTCCTGGCCTCCTGTGCGGGGCTGTTCGTCGACGCGACGGCGGCAGGCTCGCTCGTCGCGCCCGGAGCCTGGATCGACGTGACCGCGACGGCCATCAATCGCTCCCCGATCGCGGTGACGATGAGCGCCCCGAGGTTCCCGTTCCCGCTGGCGCCCGGCGCCGATGCGGCCAGCGTCAGCGTCGGGGCGACACTCGACGCGCGCGGCGAAGCGGCCCACGCGCAGAGAGAGCTCGCGAGGACGGTCACGCTGGCGTTGCCGAAGGATGTGCCGGCCACGACGCCGTACTGGCTGGAGGTGCCGCCCGAGGCGGGCCTTTACCACGCCGATCCGGCGCTGATCGGCCTGCCCGAGCGGCCGTCTCCGCTCGAGGTCACCTTCACCTTCACGATCGCCGGCCGCAAGGTCACCCTCGCGCGGGCCATCAGCTACAAGTGGACCGATCCGGTGATGGGCGAGCGCCGCTGCCCGCTGGAGGTGACGCCTGTCGTCTCGGTCTCGCCGTCGACGAACGTGCTCATGTTCGCGGGAGCCGCGCCGCAAATATTCGAGGTCCGGCTGGTGGCCGGGAAGGCCAAGTCGTCGGGCGTGCTGCGCCCCGAGCTGCCTGCCGGTTGGACCGTGGAGCCGTTGCGCGCGCCGTTCAGCCTCAACGCCGCCGGCGACGAGAAGACGCTCAGCTTCCGCGTCTTCCCGTCAGCGGGCACCGGGCGCCCGGCTGCGGGCAAGCTGCGCCTCTGGGCCGACGTCGACGGCGAGCATCTCGCGCGCGGGGTGGTGCGGATCGAGCACTCGCACATCCCGATCCAGACGTACCTCGTCGACGCCGATGTGCGGCTGGAGCCGATCGAGCTGGCGCTGGGCGGTACGAAGATTGGATACATCCCCGGACCGGGCGACGAGGTGCCGGCTGCCCTGCGGCGGGTCGGCTACCAGGTCACGTTGCTCGGCGAAGAGGCGCTGGCCGGCGATTCAGCGGCGTTGCTTCGGTTCGACGCCATCGTCGTGGGCGTGCGTGCCTTCAATACCAGCGACCGGCTGCGTGCCGCGCACGTGATGCTCATGGAGTACGTGAGGGCGGGCGGCACGCTGGTCGTCCAGTACAACACCAACAACCGACTGGCGCCGCTCATCGCAGAGATCGGCCCCTGGCCGTTCGAGATCGGGCAGAAGCGCGTCACCGACGAGACCGCGCCCGTCACGTTCGCGCTCGCCGGTCATCCAGCGCTCACCACCCCGAACCGCGTCGGCCCGCACGACTTCGAGGGATGGATCCAGGAGCGCGGCCTCTACTTCGCCGAGAAGGTCGACGCGCGCTACGAGGCGCCGCTGTCGATGAACGATCCGAAGGAGCCGGCGCAGGCGGGGAGCCTGCTCTGGGCGCACTACGGCAAGGGGACCTTCGTCTACACCGGGCTGGCGTTCTTCCGGCAGCTCCCCGCCGGCGTGCCGGGCGCGTACCGCCTGTTCGCCAACCTCCTCGCCGGCGGCCACCCGCGGGCCAAGTGACACGGCCAAGCGGGCAATGACGGCGGGCGACGAGCACGACGGAGGTGACCGCGCCGAGCTCGGCGACGCGCCGCCCTTCTTGAGCTGGCGGGCCATCTACCTCATCGTCCTCGGCGCGCTGGCGATCGAGATCGTGCTGGGCGTGGTGCTGACGGCGGTCGCGCGTTGAGCACGCTCGACTGGGGCGTCCTCGGCGGGACGCTGGCCGCGATCGTCGCCTATGGTCTCTGGAAGACGCGCGGCCCGTCGAACATGGCCGACTTCGTGCACGGCGGTTACCGGGACCGCTGGCTGACGATCGGCCTCGGGGTGATGGCCACGCAGGCCTCGGCGATCACCTTCCTCTCGATGCCGGGGCAGGCCTACGAGGACGGCATGCGCTTCGTGCAGTTCTACTTCGGGCTGCCGGTGGCGATGGTGATCCTCTCCGTCGCCTTCATCCCGCGCTTTTACCGGTCGCGCGTGCTGACCGCCTACGAGCTGCTCGAAACCCGCTTCGATCTGAAGACCCGGCAACTGGCGGCACTCTTGTTTCTCCTGCAACGGGGCCTGTCGGCCGGGATCACCATCTACGCGCCGGCCATCGTGCTGTCGAAGGTGCTCGGCTGGCCCCTCAACGCGACCTGTCTCATGATCGGCGGGCTGGTGATCGTCTACACCGTCGCCGGCGGGACGCGCGCGGTCAGCCAGACGCAGAAGCACCAGATGGTGGTGATGCTGCTGGGGATGGTGGTGGCGTTCGTGGTCATCGTCCATCGCCTGCCACCCGACCTTTCGCTGCGCCACGCGATCGCCGTCGCCGGCACGCTGGGGAAGATGAACGTGGTCGATCTCTCGCCCAACCTCGGGAGCCGTTACACGCTCTGGTCGGGGCTGACGGGCGGCTGCTTCCTGGCGATGGCCTACTTCGGGACCGATCAGTCACAGGTGCAGCGCTATCTGTCGGGTCGGTCGGTGACCGAGAGCCGGATGGGTCTGCTGTTCAACGCGCTGCTCAAGGTCCCGATGCAGTTCCTCATCCTGCTGGTCGGCGTGATGGTCCTCGTCTTCTATCAGTTCAACCCGCCGCCGCTGTTCTTCAACGAGGCGGAGCTGGCGCGCGTAGCAAAGACACCGCATGCGGCCGAGCTGCGCACGCTGGAGGTGGAGCACCGCATCGCCTTCGTCAAGAAACGCGTGGCGGCCAACGGCCTCGCGGCGGCGCTCGACGGCGGGGACGCCGCGGTCATCGAGGCGTCGCGGGCGCGGCTGCGCGCGGCGGCCGCCGGTTCGGAAGCCATCCGGGAGAAGACCCGGGCGCTGCTGACGGTGGCGCTGCCGCGCGCCGAGACGCACGACGCCGACTACGTCTTCCTGTCGTTCGTGATGGCCAACCTGCCGCGCGGGGTGATCGGTCTTCTGCTGGCGGTCATCCTCTGCGCGGCGATGTCGTCGACGGCCAGCGAGCTGACCGCGCTGGGCGGCTGCACGCTGGTCGATTTCTACCGCCGCAGCTTTCGCCCGGAGGCGACCGATGCGCACTACCTGCGGGTCGCCAAGATCGCCACCGGCGCCTGGGGACTGGTGGCGGTCGCCTTCGCCGGCTTCGCCTCGTTGATCGACAACCTGATCCAGGCGGTCAACATTCTCGGCTCGCTCTTCTACGGGACGATCCTGGGGATCTTCCTGGCGGCGTTCTTCACGCGCCGCCTGCGGGCGACGCCGGTGTTCCTCGCCGCGATCGCCTCGGAAGTGCTGGTGATCGGGATCTGGAAAGGCACGAAGATCGGATTCCTCTGGTTCAACGTGATCGGCTGCCTCGCGGTGCTCGCGCTCTCCTTCGCGCTCAACACCACCCGCCTCGGGCGAGCTCAAGCATCCCTGGAGATCGGTCGATGAGGGCAGAGCCATGCGCCGGCGGTCGGCCTTTGTCGGTCTGGGGTGGTTGTTGGTGCTGGGGGGCTGCGGCGGGGGATCGCCGGGGCATGGCGGCTCGACGGGCGGCAACGGTGGCGCCTCGCTCGCCGGCCGCGGCGGCGCCTCGCCCGGTGGAACCGGCGGGAGTACCGCCGGGACGGGCGGCGCCGGCGGGTCGGCATCGAAGCGTCCCTGGCCCGACTCGACGGCCAGGACGCTGATCCTCGCCGATCAACTCCCCGACGGATTGACCGCGGCGCAACAGCAGTTCGTCGTCGGTCACATGGTCGGCACGCAGAAGCTGACGGTGGCCCAATCGCAACCGCTGCGGGTGCTAGCGCCGAGCTTCCTGGTGCTGCACTACCACCTGGCGATCTGGCAGTCGGCGCCGTCGGTCAGCTTCATCGTCGACGGGACGAGCTGGGGGAACGACTACCCGACGGTCACGATGAACGAGAGCTGGTTCTGGCACAACCAGGCGGCGGAGCGCGTGGCAGCCGTCGACGACGGCAAGCTGCTGATGAACATCGGTGACAGCGGCTTCGCGGCGTACTGGAGGTCGTCGATCCTGGCGCAGATCGCGGCGGGGGACTACGACGGGCTATTCGCCGACTCGGCGGGGCCGGATCTCCTGCAGTGGGAGGCGCAGAGCCCGGCCGAGCCGCGCCTCACGGGGACCGGCGCGCGCGACACCGCGATCGCCGAGCTCGGCGGCCAGACGTACATCGAGGCGTGGCAGGCGTTCATGACCGACTTCAACGCGGCGCTGGCCGCCGCCGGGCTTGCGCTGATCCCCAACACCGGGTCGTTCACCACCAGCTGGGACACCACCGACTACAGCCTGACCGCAGGCGTCTTCGTCGAGGGGTTCGCCGACCCGACGTTCGCGCCGGCCGACTGGCAGCGCTCGATGAACCAGATCCTGGCGCTGGCCGGCCAGCACAAGATCGTCATCGCGCAGAACTACCTCGACGCTTCGAGCAACGTCGCCGTGCGGCTCTACTACCTCGCCAACTATCTCCTCATGCGGGGCGATCGCAGCTACCTCGACTATTTCGCGGGCGGGCCGCTCGAGTGGTACCCGGAGTGGGACGTGGACCTCGGCGCGCCGGTCAAGACGGGCGCCACCGTCGCCGATCTGGCGATGGGCGGCGCGTACGAGCGTGAGTTCGCCAATGGCTGGGCGGCGGTCAACCCGACCGCGAGCGCGGTAACGCTGACCTTCCCGTCGACCGCGCGGCTGGTCATGCCGCAAGGAGGCGGCGCGATCGGCGCCAGCGGCGCCGAGCCGGGCTCGCTCGCCTACGAATCGGCGGCGTCGCTGACGCTGCAGCCGGCGACGGCGGCGATCGTCCTCAAGTAGCGGCGCTACTCGAGGACCAGCTCGTCCGGGACGTCGGTGTCGCTGGCGCCGACCGCCTCGTCGTGGACGGTCGCCGGGACCGACGTCGTGGGCTCGCAGGGGAGAATCACGTCGTTGTCGCCGGCGTGCAAGGTGATCGTCTGGGTCGCCGTCGCGCAGTCCGAGGTGTAGGCGACCAGGTTGAACGGCGGGCCGGTCGGCAGCGCCTCGAGCTCGCAGGACTCGCCGTCGGTGAAGCAGCTGTAGCTGCTGGAGCGGTCGCCGTTGGCGAAGACCAGCGTCGCCGAGACGTCGGCGTGATCCGCGCCCGCGAACGAGATCCGCAGGCGCGCGGTTTCCGCGAGCGGATGGGCGCGACAGGGTGGATCGAGACAGACGGGCTCGGGATCGCCGGCGGGCGGGATCGAGACCGGCAGCTCCACCGGGGTTGTGCGTCCCGTCGCGAGGACCAACATCTGGGTGGGCCCGTCGGGTAAGTCGACAGCGAAGCGGCAGTTGTCGTCTACCTCGGCCGTCGCTAGGTCGTGGCCCACCACCTCCGTATCGGTCGGGCGCAGCGAGACCCGATCGTAGGGACAGGCCTCGCCGAGCGGGAATCCGATCGCGCCGCGCAGGACCGGCAGGGGATCGAGGGTGGCCTCGACGCCGTCGGCGGGTGCCGTCACCGAGCGCAATGTCGTCGGGCGCAGGTTCGGGCCGTCGAACGTCAGATCGTAGCTCCGCCCGAACACGAGCCCCGGGATCTCGAACGCGCCATCCTGGACGCGGATCCGGCGCCCGCGTTCGCGCTTTCCCGTCAGCGATGCGCGAACGCCGATGGCGGCACCTTCCGGACCCCGCGCCCGCCCGCGAATGGTCGCGGGCCCGCTCGTCTTGTCCAGGAGCTCGCGCAGCGTGGGCCCGGACCAGGCCCGGCGCGCGGGCGGTGACGGCGCGCTCGGACCGGCCGGCGGCCGCGTCGGGGCCTCGGACTCGGCCTCCTCCGGCTCGGGAGGCGGTGCCAGGCGGCGATGGTGTCGGGTGCCCTTCACCGCGAAGAGGAGCAGCGCCACCACCACGATGCCGAGAGCGACGAACAACCGCATCCTGATCCAGGGACACCGGATCTGGCCGCGGGTTCCACCGCTCCGAGTTGCCTAACGCGCTGTCCAGCCGCCGTCGATCATCAGCGTCGTGCCGGTGATCATCGAGGCGGCGGGTGAGCAGAGAAAGACGACGGCGGCGGCGACGTCGGGCGGTTCGCCGACGCGGCCGAGCGGGATGCGGGCCAGCAGATCGCGGCGAAAGTCTTCGTCCTGCAGCCATTTGACCGTGCCGGGCGTGCGGATGAAGGTCGGCGCGACGGCGTTGACGTTGATGCCGTGCGCCGCCCACTCGATGGCCAGGCACTTGGTCAGGTGGGCGATGGCCGCCTTGGTCATGCAGTAGACCGACTCGGTTGGCAGCGCGACGAAGCCGGCCTGAGAGCTCAGGTTGACGATGCGCCCGCCGTGGCCGCCGGCGATCATCGCGCGCCCGACGGCCTGGCTGACGAAGAACGTTCCCTTGAGGTTGACCGCCAGCGTGGCGTCGAAGTCGGTCTCGGTCACCGCGATGGCCGGGTTGGGCGGGCCGATGCCAGCGTTGTTCACCAGGATGTCCAGGCGGCCGAAGTGGTGGACTGCTTCCGCCACGGCCGGAGCGATCTCGGCGGGGCGCGCGACGTTCATCTGCAGCGGCAGCGCCCGGCGGCCGAGCGCGCGGATCGCCTCGGCGACGTCGCCACCCGTGCCCGCGTCGCGGAAGCCCAGCGCCACGTCGGCGCCGGCGCGCGCCAGGGCCAGCGCGCAGGCCCGGCCGATCCCGCGCGCGGCCCCCGTCACGAGCGCGATCCGCCCGGCCACGTCGAAGGCGGGCGTGGCGTCGGAGGGGGCGGGAGAGATCGTCGAAGTCGGGGTCTCGTTCATACGGCCACGGTAGCGCGTAACCGGCGTTCGCGGGCGGCGTAGGACCCGGTGAAACTCACCGGGCCAGGTGGCCCTCGACCCAAACCAGGAGAGAGACATGAGCATCAAAGGAGCAATGATCGCCGCCTCGGTGGCCGGGCTGTTCGCGATGGGCGCCTCGGGCGTCGCCTCCGCGAAGAAGGGCGACGACGTGATGTGCAGCGGCGTCAACGCCTGCAAGGGGCAGAGCGCCTGCAAGGGCGGCGACAACGCCTGCAAGGGAAAGAACGGCTGCAAGGGGCAGGGGAACATGAAGATGAGCAAGGCCGACTGCGAGGCCAAGGGCGGAAAGGCCGTCAAGTAGCGCGGGCCGAGACCGGCGGCGCCTGGGCGCGTCGCCGGTCGTGCCACCCGGGGGATCGGATGACCACGTTGTTCCCAAATCTCGGGCGCGGGCTGGGGTTGCGGCGCGAGCACTACCAACAGGTCGTCGAGGCACGCCCGGCGGTCGACTGGTTCGAGGTGATCACGGAGAACTTCATGGTCGCCGGCGGGAATCCGCGGCGGGTGCTGGAGGCCGTGCGCGAGGACTACCCGATCGTGCTGCACGGCGTGTCGCTCTCGATCGGCTCGACGGACCCACTCGACGAGGCGTATCTGGACGGGGTCGACGCGCTGGCGCGCGCCGTCGAGCCGGCCTGGATCTCCGACCACCTGTCATGGGGAACCGCCCACGGGGTGAACGCGCACGATCTGTTGCCGCTGCCGTACACCGAGGAGGCTCTCGCGCACGTCGCGCGCCGGGTGGCGCGCGTGCAGGAGCGACTCGGGCGCCGCATCCTGCTGGAGAACCCGTCCAGCTATCTCCAGCTCGACGGCGACATGACCGAGTGCGAGTTTCTGGCGGAGCTCGCGCGGCGCGCCGACTGCGGCATCCTGCTGGACGTCAACAACGTCTTCGTCAGCGCGCACAATCACGGCTGGGACGCGGGGGCTTACCTGGCGGCGCTCCCCGCCGCGCGCGTCGGTCAGATTCACCTGGCCGGTCACTCCGCGGACGGCGAGCTCTTGATCGACACGCACGACGGTTACGTCTGCGACGGTGTCTGGCGGCTCTACGGCGAGGCGATCGCGCGCTTCGGGGCGGTTGCGACGATGATCGAGTGGGACGCCGACGTGCCGGCGTTCGAGGAGCTGGAACGGGAGCTGGGGCGGGCGGCGGCCTGCGCGCGGGCGGCGCTCGGGGAGGCGCGCGATGCGGCCTAGCGGGCCACAGCTGGCGTCGATCCAGGCGGCGTTGCTGGCGCGGATCACGGGGCAGAGCCTCGGAGTGCCGGCCCATGACCTGGCGGCGCTGGTCCGGGGCGACGCGCGCGGCGGCGCCGAGCGCCGACTGGAGCTGTACGCGTCGATGTATCGCGCGCGCCTCGTCGAGGCGCTGGAGTCGCAGTTTCCCCGGCTGGCGCGGCGTCTCGGCAGCGAGGCGTTCGCCGCTCTCTGCGGTGATTACGCGGGCGACGTGCCGTCGCGCCACCCGTCGCTGCGCGAGCTCGGGCGCGCGCTTCCGGCGTGGCTGGCGGCAAAGCGGCCCGAGCGGCCGGAGCGCCCGGTCTTGGCCGCGCTCGCCGCGCTCGAGTGGGCGCGCCTCGATCTCCACGACCAGGCCGACGAACCGGTGATGACCCTGGAGGCGCTGGCGGCGGTTTCGCCGGAAGACTTCGCCGCGCTGCCGCTGCGGCTGATCGCGGCGCATCGTTTCGTCGAGGTCGACGGTGGGACCGAGGCGCTGTGGGACACGCTCGGCCCGGAGACCGAGGAGCCCCCGCGAGACCCTGACGCCTTGGCCGGCACCGCGGCGACGCTGCTGATCTGGCGCCAGGGGATCGCCGTCTATCACCGCGCCCTGGAGTCGTCCGAGCGCGCCGCGCTCGAACGCGCGGCCCGGGGCGTCCCCTTCGGCCTCGTCTGCGACAGCCTTTCGGCGGCCGGCGACGCAGAGACAGCCGCGGCGCGGGCGTTCGCCTGGCTGTCGACCTGGCTCGCCGACGGCCTCCTCGCCGTCACCTGAGCGCTCCGGGCGCCGTGCTCTGGCCGCCGGATGCCGTACAATCGGTCATCACGGCGTTCGTCGGCCACATCCGCTTTGGGGGGCAGAGCCGTCGCCGCGCGGTCGCGCGGATGCTCGCGGCGCTCGCCGGCGTCTGCCTGCTGGCGCTGGCGGGGCCGGCGCGCGCGGCTGACGATCCCTTCACGCCCAGGGCCTCGGGCCCCTGGGAGGCCCGCTTCATGACCGCGCCGGCCGCCGAGGTCCTCGCCGCGGCCGCGGCCGTCAAGCCACCGGCCGACACGCCCGTCGTCGTGCTGTTCGAGGAGATGGTGCACACCTACGTCGACGCGCACCGGAGCCGTCACCGCTACCGTCAGGTCTACAAGATCCTGAGCCCACACGGTGTCGAGGGGTGGGACCGGCTGCGCAGCAGCTGGTCGCCCTGGTACGAGGAGAAGCCGGCCCTGCGCGGGCGGGTCGTCGCGCCGGGTGGCCGCACGTTCACGCTCGATCCGAAGACGATCGAGGTGAGCGGCGTTTCAGGCGGAGACGAGGCGCTCTACAGCGATCGGCAGCTGGTGCGGGCGCCGCTGCCGGGGGTGGCGGCGGGCGCGGTCGTGGAGGTCGAGATCGCCTGGGAGGAGCGCGCGCCGCTGTTCGACGCCGGGTCGACCCACCGGTTCTACTTCGGCGGCTCCGCGCCGGTCGAGAAGGCGCGGCTGGAGATCGACCGGCCGGCCGATCTCCACGTCGAGCATGTCGTCCGGCGCGTCTCGCCGCTCACCCAGTCGCTGCAGATGCAGGGGAGCCGGATCGACGAGTGGTACGTGAGCGGCCCGATCGCGGCGCCGCCCGAGGAGGTGCCCGGCGAGCCGGAGGAGACCGCGCTGCCGGGCTACATCGAATACACGACGGGGACCTCCTGGGCGACGGTGGCGGCGGCCTACGCCGACCTCGTCGACCGGCAGATCGGCAAGCCGGATCTCGGGGGCTACGTGCGCGACGCGCGGAAGGGGCTCGACCCGAAGCGCGACCGCGACGCCATCGTCGGCCGCCTCGTCGCCCGGCTTGGCGCAGAGGTGAAGTACACCGGCATCGAGTTCGGCGAGGCGTCGATCGTTCCGCGGACGCCCGCCGAGGTGTTCGAGCGGCGCTACGGCGACTGCAAGGACAAGGCGCTGCTCTTGACCGCGCTCCTGCGCGCGGCCGGCATTCCTGCCGAGGTCGCGCTGCTCGACGCGGGGCCGGGCGCCGACGTCGACCCGGACGTCCCCGGCTTGGGCAGCTTCGACCACGCCATCGTGCACGTCCCGGGGCCGAAACCGCTCTGGATCGACGCGACCGACAGATTTTCGGCGGTGGGCGAGCTGCCGCTCGGCGATCAAGGGCGCCTCGCGCTGGTGGCCGCGCGGGGGACCAAGGCGCTGCTGCGCACGCCGGTGGCGCCCTCGACCGCCAACCTCACCCGCGAAGAACGGCGCATCACCGTCGGCGAGGACGGCAAGGTGCGGGTCGTCGAGACCTCGGACCTCTGGGGTGCGTCGGGGCACGCCATGCGCGCCGACTGGAGCCGGATCGAGAAGAAGGAGATCGAGGAGCGCCTGGCCGGTTACGTGCGTTCGACCTACCGGGCGAAGACGCTCGGGCGCTGGGAGACCTCCGACTTCTACGACGTCGGTCGGCCGCTGCGCATCGAGCTTGCCACCGACGACGCCGGCGTGGGGTCGGTGAGCGACGAGAAGGTCACAGTCGCGCTGCCGGTCGCCGAGCTGTTCGAACGGCTGCCAGACTTCCTGCGCAATCCCGACAGCGCGCCCCACAAGCGCGCCGCCGCGTCGGCCGCGCGGACCGTCGACTACGTCTACGGCGACGCGCAGGCCCACGAGCTGCGCTACAGGATCGCGGCGCCGCATGGGTTCGTCCCCGATCCGGTTCCCCCCGACGAGGCGCTGACGCTCGGTCCGGCGCGCTACACCGCCGGCTATCGGATCGAATCCGACGGGACGGTGACGGCGACGTTCCGCTTCGACTCGGTCAAGCCGCGCTTCTCGCCCGCCGAGCTGACCGCGTTCCTCGACGGGATGACGAGGCTCGGGGAGCAACGCCTGACGACGATCACCTTTCACCAGACCGGCGAGGCGGCGCTGGCGGCGGGGCGCGTGCGGGAGGCGCTGCGAGAGTTCCGACGCCTCGACGCCCAGCACCCGTGGGAGGCGGCGCACGCCTGCCAGATCGCGCGCGCCTACCTGGAGGCGGGGCTGGGGGCGGCGGCGCGCGCGGAGGCGCGGCGGGCGGTCACGCTCGACCCCAAGTCGTCACGCGCCGAGCGGACGCTGGGCTGGACGCTGGAGCACGATCTGGTCGGGCGGCGGTTCAAGCCGGGGGCCGATCCCCCGGGGGCCGAGGCCGCCTACCGGAAGGCGATGGCGCTCGACCCCAACGACCAGGTGGCGCGGGCGTCGCTCGTGATCCTGCTCGAGCACGACGCCGACGGCGAGCAGACCTTCCGGCCGACGGGCGACAGGCTGACCCAGGTGCTGGCGCTGCACCGCGAGCTGCGCAAGGCCGACCGGAATGGCCTCCTCGTCAATCAACTGCTCGATCTCTTCTACGCCGAACGGTTCAAGGAGGTGCTGGCGGAGAAGGAAGCGGTCGCCGGCAACGCGACGGCACAGGGGATCTACGTGGCGGCCGTCGGCGCGACGGCCGGGGCCGCCGAGGCTGCCAGGACGGCGCGCGCGTTGATCTCCGACGCCGGCGACGCCCACGAGGCGATGCGCCTCGCCGGTGCGGAGCTGATGGCGATTCGTCGCTACAAGCCGGCCGCGGCGCTGCTCGAGGAGGCGGCGCAGAAGCACGCGAACGCCGCCGCCATGCGCGAGCTCGGCGATCGCCTGCGCACGACGCGGCGGCGGGAAGAGCTGAAGCTCGATGACCGCACGCCGGCCGGGGCGGCGCGGCTCTTCTTCTCGGCCTTTTTCGCGCTCGGGGGGGCGGCGGACGCGGGCGCCTATGCCCGCCTCAAGGCGTCGATCGCGCCGGCCTTCGCCGAGGCGCTCGAGACCGAGAGCCCGCAGACGTTGCGTCGGATGATCAAGACCATGATCCGAAACAACGCCGACCTGCGGGTCATCCCGGCGCCGGTGATCGCCGACGTGCTCGCCTCGGCCGAGGTCACCGTCGACGGTGAGCCAGGCGGCGTCCAGCGGATCTTCTGGCCCAGCTCCGCCGGGGCCAACGAGGCGGGGGCGGTCCTGGTGCTGGCGGACGCCGGGCACCACCGCGTCGTGGCCCTGAGCAACGATCTCTCGCCACTCGGCGGCGAGGCGCTGCGGCTTTTGGGGAAGGGGGACCTCGCGGGCGCGCGCAAGCTGCTCGACTACGCGGCGGCCGACGCCAGCCTGGGGACCGCCGACGAACCGCTGTCGGCGTCGCCGCTGGTCGCGCTCTGGTCCAAGGGGGCCGCGGCGCCGGCGCGCGACGTCCGCATCGCGGCCGCGGCGCTGCTGTCGACGGCGACCAGGCCGACCGCTGCGGTCGAGCCGCTCGCGGAGTGCCGGGCTCACCCGGCGAACGAGCGCGCCGCGACGGCCTGCGCGGCGGCGTCGCTGTCGGTTGACGACAAGCTCGATCGGCTGGACGACGGCCTCGCGCTCGCGCGCGAGCTCGGCCGACAGTTCCCGCAGTCGAAGCGGGCGTTCTTCGCGGAGGCGTCGTTCCTGGCGCGCGCCCATCGCGACGGCGAGGCGCGGGCGCTGCTGGAGGCGCGCGCCGCCCGCGAGCCGAGCGACCACCAGGTCGAGGGCGCGCTGGCCGATCAGCTGTTCGAGATGGGGGACTTCGTGCGCGGCGAGAAGGCGCTGGACCGTCTGGCCCGGGCGGGCGCGCTGCCGGCGATGGTCAACAACATGCGGGCCTGGCTGCGCCTCTTGCGTGGGCAGCTCGGCCCGGAGACGCTGACCGCCGCCGTGCGCGCGGTCGAATCGAGCCAGCGGCACGACGCCTCGATTCTGCACACGCTGGCGGCCGTGGAGGCGGAAATGAATCGCCCGGAGGACGCCTACCACACGCTGCTCGAGGAGATGGACCGGCGCGCCGACGACGGGAGCATCACCGGCCCGGAGTGGTTCGTCATCGGGCGCATCGCCGAGGGCTACGAGGCGGTCGACGCCGCCCGTGAGGCCTACGCCAGGGTCGAACGCCCCAAGCAACCCTCGCCGCTCGACACCTGGAACCTGGCCGATCGGCGGCTGCACGCGCTGGCCGCGGTCCGCGCGCGCTGATCGGTCGCGGGCCGACCAGCCTCTAGAGGCGGCCCGCGTAGGCGGTCTGCATCGGCGGGTAGAGCGCCAGGTCCGGCAGCGCGTTGTAGTTGCTCCCCGACCGCGACCAGAGCGCGTGCGTCGTCACCGACGACGGATCGGACGTCTGCTTGGCGTTCCAGGAGCCCTGCGTGGTCGGTTCCCAGTCGAAGGTGCCGAGCCCCTGGTTGTTCGGAAGCCCGAAGAGGACGTCGTTGATCTCGCGCTCCATCGGGCCGTACTCGGCGGCGAAGAAGCGGATGTTCGGGTAGGCGGTCACGAGCTGCGAGAACGTCGACTGCCACATGGTCTTGGTGTTCGCCGTGCTGGTGGTGTCCCCCTGGTACGACTGGTAGCAGGACTCGCCGAACGCGTCGGGCGTCGCCCCCTGCTTGATGGCGTTGTCGAGCCAGCTCTTGGTCGTCGCGTAGGCGTTGCCGCGATCGATGTGGAACGAGATCAGGATGCCCGTGTCGACGTCCTTGACCCCCTGGATTCCGGCCTTGAGGAGCATCCCCAGGTTTGGCCAGCCGGACGAGCTGGCCGCGCCGGTGACCTTGGGGGTCATGCCGCTTATCGGCTGGCCGCCCGAGTCGCAGATGTGCAGGTCCATCCCGGGCGTCGTCTCGTTGCCGATCTGGACCATGTCGGGGCGCGCGCCGCCGGCGACGAGCGCCTGGATCGAGCTCTTGACGTAGTCGTGCAGCGCGGTCGAAAGGTCGGTGATGTTGGTGTAGCCCTGCCAGGCGACCGGCATGCACTGCTTGCCCGGGTCGGCCCAGTTGTCGCTCATGTGGAAGTCGACGAGCAGGCCCATCCCGGCCGCCTTCACCAGCTTGCCGAACGTCACGGTGTGCGTGATGTCGTCGTAGCCGCTCGTCTTGTCGTAGCCGTCGGAGGCCTTCGGGTCGACGAACGTCCGCAGGCGCACGAAGTTCATCCCATTCGCCTTCATCGCCGTCAGCAGGTTGTTGATGGTCGCTGCCGGTTGCGTCTCCTGGTCGGTGACATCGGCGCCGAAGAAATAGCTGGGGAGCTTGTTCGTGCTGCCGCCGGTGCCGGTCGCGCCGCCGGTGCCCGGGCTGCCCGCCGCGCCGCCGCCGGTGCCGGTCGTGCCGCCTTTCGCGCCGCCGGTGCCGGTCGCGCCCGCCGCGCCGCCGGTGCCGGTCGTGCCGCCCTTGGCGCCGCCGGTTCCCATCGCGCCCGCGGCGCCGCCCGTTCCGGTCGTGCCACCCTTGGCGCCGCCGGTTCCGGTCGCGCCCGCCGCGCCGCCCGTTCCGGTCACGCCGCCGCTCGCGGTCGCTCCACCCGTGCCCGTCACGCCGCCCGAGCCGGTCGTACCGCCGGAGGCGCCGCCGGTCCCGGTCGTGCCGCCGCTCGCCGTGGCGCCGCCGTTTCCGTTCGCGCCGCCGCTCGCCGTCGCGTTTCCGCCCGTGTCCCGAACCGCCGCTCCCGTTGCCGCCGCTCCCGTTGTCGCCGCCGCGTCGCGGAGCTGCCCCCGGACGCCGAGCTGCCGCCTTCCCCGGTGTCGCTGGTGCCGGCGCTCTGGGCGCAGCCCCACAGGGTGGCGGCAAAGAGAAGGAGATAAGCAGGCTTCGTCATGGGGCTCCCGGGGTAAGGAGGTGAACGGAAATTCGTTACGCTGCGTAGTTGCGCGAGCCCCCGCGGATCAATCACGGACGAGCTCACTTTTTTGCCGCGCAACGTCGTGGCCGAAAGGGCGCGGGTAACGCCGCTCCTAGCGGATGGCGTGGGTCTCGTAGACCTCGGCGTTCCCGGAGCGGGTCGACGACAGCATCATGTAGCCGAGGTCGGGCGACAGGCTGGAGTCCGAGTCGTAGGCGGTGGAATCGACGTCCGTGAGCAGCACCGGCGTCTCGAACGGCGCGGAGATCGACTGCCGCGCCGACCAGTAGATGTCGCCGGCGCCCGACTTCATCGAGGTGAAGAAGATGACCAGCCCCCCCTGGGCGACGAAGGGGTCGTACTCGTCGCTCGGGCTGTTGACGCCAGGGACGGGCTGCGGCGCCTCCCACGGGCTGCTCGCGTTCGCGCGCGAGCTCCAGTAGAGGTCGTAGTTGGCGCCTCCCGCGGTGCCCGCCAGGTTGGCGCGATCGGAGCTGAAGAACAGCATCGTCTCGGTGGCGTCGACGACGGGCGCGAAGTCGGCCGCCCCGCTCGCAAGCTCGGCGACCGGCGCGGGCGCGCTCCAGGCGTCGGTGCGGGAGGCGCGCGTCGCCTGCCAGATCTGGGCGAAGCCCTTGGCGCGGTCGGTGGCGAACCAGATGGTCAGCCCGTCGAGCGAGACGCCGGGGCACCACTCGTCGTTGCTCGAGGAGAGCTCGCTGACCATCGTTGGCGCGCCCCAGGGATCGTCGGCCGAGGCGCGCCGCGAGGTCCAGATGTCCTTGGTCCCGGCGCGGGTCGACATGAAGTAGAGCTCGAGCAGATCGCCGGTGAAGGTCGGATCCTCGTCTATCGAGGCGGTGTCCGAGAGCGCGGCGACCAGCGTCGGCGTTTCGAAGTGGGGTGGGGTGCCGAGGGACGACGCCCCCCTCGGCGCCGCCCGGCCCGCGTCGAGCAGCGTGCCGAGCAGCTCGTCGCGCCGGCCGCAGCCGGTCGCGCCCAGGGCGCCGAGCGAGGCCAGCAGCGCCAACGACGCACAGAGCCGCGCGCTCCGCGACGCGCGCGCGCTTGACCGGCGCAATCAACTTCGCCATCGTTGAAGGCCAAGTGTCGCGGTTCTCGAAGCAAATGACCAGTGAGGACGCGCAACCTGGCGGTGCGCTGGTCGTGTCGCTGCGCCCACCCGACGATCTGATCGGCGTGGCCCGCGCGGCGGCGCGCGGCGACGGCGACGCGGCGGCCACGCTGATCGCCGAGGTGGCCGGGGGGATGCTGCGCATCGTGCGCAAGGTGCTGGGGTACGCGCATCCCGACGTCGACGACGTCACGCAGGACGCGGTGCTGGCGCTGTTGCGCTCGCTGGAATCGTTTCGCGGCGCCTCGAGCGTCGAACACTTCGCGCGCCGGATCGCGCTGCTCACCGCGCTCGGCGCCCGGCGACGTGCGCGGGTGCGCGCGCGCGAGGCGGAGGCCCAAGGGGGCGCCGGCGCGATCGACGATCTCCCCGGCGATGAGCTGTCACCGCTGGCGACCACGGTGGCCAGCCGGCGGCGCGCGCTGGTGCGGCAGCTGCTCGACGAGCTCCCCGAGCCGATCTCGGAGGCGCTCGCGCTGCACTTCATCCTCGATCACACCGTCGACGAGATCGCGGAGGCGTCGTCGGTCCCGGCCAACACTGTCTGGAGCCGGCTGCGCCTCGGCAAGCAGGCGCTGCGCCGCAAGCTGGCGGCCGACGCGCACCTCGCCGAGATGCTGCGGGGGAGCACCCGATGAACGGCGCGGCGACTGCCGCAGCGAGCTCGTCGGTCGAGGCGCGGCGCGGGCGACTCTCCGAGCAGGGGCGCCTCGCGCTCGACGCGCACCTCCGCGTCTGCGCGACCTGCCGCCTCGGCGGCGACGTGAGCGGCGACTTCGACGCCGCCGACGCCGTCGATCTGCACGACGCCGCGCGGATCCGCGCCCTCAGCGATCTGGCGCGCCGACGCATGTGGGCGGGCGGTGGCCGAGTGCCGGTGCGGTGGCGGGCGGTGGCCGCGGCAGCTGCCCTGGTCTCTCTTCTGCGGTTCGGCGAGCGCGGCCGTCTGGTGGTGGCGCCGACCCGCGCCGCCGCGCCGTCGCCGTCCGGGCGATCGCCCGCCGCGCCGCGGATCGCGCTCGCCGCGCACGTGTCGTCCGCGGCGTCGCCGGCGCCCTTGCCGGTGGCGGCGACCCGCGCCACGCCGGAGGCGGTCTCGCACCCGCGGGTCAGCCGGGCAGTGTCGCGCGCCGTCGCGCCCGGCCGTGCAGCTGACGGCACGAGCGCCGGCACGATCCTGCAGCAGGCGACGGAGGCGCGACAGAGAGGCGAGCGGGCCCACGCGGCCGAGCTCTACCGCCGGCTCCAGCGCGAGTTTCCGGCGTCGCCGGAGGCGGTGCTCTCGAACGTTCCTCTCGGTGGGCTGCTGCTCGACGACGGACTGCCGCGCGCGGCGCTCGCCGAGTTCGACGGCTACCTCGGGCGCGCGCACGGCGGGGCGCTGATTCCCGAGGCGCTCTACGGCCGGGCCCGCGCGCTCAGGCGCCT
Source organism: uncultured Pseudomonadota bacterium (assembly GCA_963725905.1). Classification (GTDB taxonomy): domain Bacteria; phylum Myxococcota_A; class Polyangia; order Fen-1088; family Fen-1088; genus JADGRB01. The sequence continues at coordinate 1,212,796 of CAVSAG010000002.1, forward strand.
CGGCGACCGTCCGGAGGAGCGCAGGACCTGGACGCGTCTCTGCGCCGACTTCCCCGACAGCGCCTACGCGCCGCTCGGACGCCGCCGTCTCGCCGAGATCGAGTGAGCGTTCACGGTCTCGGGCGGCGCCGCGCGCGGAAATCTGCGTGGGCCGTGCCGTTCCTGGCGATGCTCGTGGCGGCCGGAGCGCGGGCGCAGCCGGCGACGATGCCGCCGCCACGCCGGCGCCGTCATCGTCGCCGGCGATCGAGATCATCGTCGTTGGACGCCCCGATGCCTTCGAGCGTCTGCGGGCGCTGCTCGACCGTCGGCTCTCCGCGCTGGGGACCACCGCCTGGTCACGCGCCGAGCGGGTGGATGCCGGCGAGGTCCTGGCCGTTTCACCGCGGCACGCGCTGCGCTGCTGGATCGACCTCGGCGATCGACGGCGCGCCCGCCTCACCTTCGCGGCGCGCTCCGGGGAACGGTTCCTGGTGCGGGACTTCGAGCTCTCGGGCGATCTCGACGAGATCGATCGCGCCGCGCTGGCGGAGGTGATCGAGCTGTCGATCGGGCGCGCTGCTCGAGGACGAGCGCGCGGGACTCTCGCGCGGGGAGGCGCAGGCGTTGCTCGCGCGGCGCGCGCCGGGTCCCGCCGCGCCGCCGTCGGGCCCCGTCCCGCCGATCCCGCCCGGCGCGCCGTCGCCGCTGGCCGACGCGCCCGCGCTCGTCTGGCAGGGGCAGCGGTTCGAGCTTGGTGTGTTCTACGGAGCACGCGCAATGGCGGCGGGTCTCCCGATCGAAAACGGCCCTGGCTTCTCGCTGGGGCTCTCCGACGAAATCACGCGCCGGCGGTACTGGCGGCGGCTGTTCAACGGGGGCTGGATCAGCGCGCAATTCCTCTGGCCGGAGACCCTGACCGGCGCCGCCGCCGGCGTGCGCCTCCAGACAATCGCGGCGCGGCTGGGGATCGAGCTCGGGCTCTATCGCCTGCGCCTGCGCCTCGGCGCCGGCTATGACTTCGTCCACCTGTCGCCACAGATGACGGGCGCGCCGCTGGCGCCGGCCGCCGCGCACTGGAGTACGCAGTTCGTCTACGAGACGTCGGTTCGCGCGGCCGTCCTCCACGTCCGCTCGTGTCACGTTTGGCTCAACTTGTTCGCCGACATCTTTCCGACGGCGATTGATTACGGCGTTGTCGATGCGGGCGGAACCTTCCAACCCGTGTTCTCGCCCTGGCGCGTCCGTCCGGGGCTGGCGGTCGAGCTCCTGTTCCCGTAGCTGAGCCAAAAAACCAATGCTGGGCAACAATTTGTCTACGATGGGCCCTATGGATGGTGTGACGAAACAGTCGAAGGATCGGCGGATCGGGTTCCTGGCATTCGTGCTGGCGGCGGCCTTGGGCTGCTCTTCGGGGGGGGGATCGAACGGCGGAACGGGCGGGCAGGCGACCGGCTCCGGCGGCAGCGGGACCGGCGGCGTGAGCGACGGGACGGGCGGCGGCAGCGGCGGCGCGGTCGGCAGCGGCGGCGCGGTCGGCAGCGGCGGCACGGTCGGTAGCGGGGGCGCGATCGGCAGCGGGGGCGCGGTCGGCAGCGGGGGCGCGGTCGGCAGCGGCGGCGTGGTCGGCAGCGGCGGCGCGGCGGGGACAGGGAGCGGCGGTAGCACCGGCGGAACGACCGGGACGGGCGGCGCGAAGGGCGGCTCGACCGGGACCGGCGGCGCGGCCGGCGCGCCCGGGACGGGCGGCGGAACCGCTGGCGCGGGCGGCGCCGCTGGACACGCGGGAACCGGCGGCAGCGCCGGCAGCCCGGGTGCGTGCGGCGGCAACGGCACGCTCCCGTCGACGGGCTTCGCGGTGCGGTTCGCGAACGCGGTCATGTCGCGCTGGCCCGATCCGGTCAACATCGCCGGCGGCGCGAACGCCTGGGAGTACAACCACGGCATCGTGCTGCGCGGGATGCAGCAGGTCTGGTCGCACACCTGCGACACCAAGATCGTCAGCTACATCCAGAAGTACGCCGACGAGTTCGTGAACGCCTCCGGGACGGTCAACATCCCGACGGCGCACAGCTTCGACAACATCGAGCCGTCGGTGCTGCTGCCGTGGCTCTACCAGCAGACGAAGATGGCCAAGTACCACACGGCTGCCGATCAAATTCGCGCGAGGTACGACAGCATCCCGACCAATGCCGACGGTGGTTTCTGGCACAAGTCGACCTACCCGAACCAGATGTGGCTCGACAGCATCTACATGGGCGAGCCGTTCCTCGATCAGTACGCCGTCGTTTTTGGCACCTGCGGCACGTTCTGCTCGGACACCATCTTCAAGCAGATGCTTCTCCTCTCCCAGCACGTGCGTGACACGACGACGGGCCTCCTCTATCACGCCTGGGACGACAGCGCGGCCGGGCAGAAGGCGGCCTGGGCCGACCCGACGACCGGGCGCTCGCCGGTGGTCTGGGATCGCGCGCTCGGCTGGTACGTGATGGCGCTGGTCGACATGCTCCCCGATCTGCCGGCCGGGACGAACCGCGACAACCTGATGTCGATCCTGACCGGCATCGCCACCGCGCTGAAGACCTACCAGGATCCGGCGACCGGACTCTGGTTCGAGGTGGTCGACCAGGGGAGCATGAGCAGCGACTGGGTCGAGACCTCGGGGAGCGGGATGTTCATCTACGCGCTCAAGGTGGCGGTCAACCGCGGCTACATCGATGCGAGCTACCTGACGGTCGCCAACAAGGGGTGGCAGGGGCTACAGACCAAGATCACCACCGATTCGAGCGGGGTTCCGACCATCACAGACGCGGTGCCCGGGTTGAGCGTCCAGGCCAACTACGCCGGCTACATCAGCCCGACGCCGGTCTCGAACTCCTCGCAGGGGCTCTGCGGTGCTTTACTCGCCGCGGCAGAAATGGAAGCTCAGTGAGCCATTCTCCCATGCGTGCCCTGCGCGCCTCGCGTGTAACTACTGGAATTCCCAAATAAATATTTTCCTTACCTGTGGTGATTCGTGTTGATTGAACCTACCACGCGGGTACGCTTCGACCTTGTCGGTTCGTCGGGAGGTCGAGATGCGCGCCAATCTTTTCATCGCGGTGGGGCTGGGGGTGGTCATGTCGGCGGTCGCGCCGCGGGCAGAGGCCCGCAAGCCGGTCTCCGAGGAGGCGCAGCGCCGGGCGCTGTTGCAGCAGCTGTCGGCGGCCTCGGCTGAGATCCCGCCCGAGGAGAAGACCGACGCCGATCTGATGTACGCGGCGATGCGGCAGTGGCGCGGCGAGCCGCGCGAGAGCGCCGCCGTCGACAAGGCGCTCGCCGACTCCAAGTCCGACATCCGGCACGATCGCAAGACGCTGGAGGAGCGCGTGCGGTCGATGTTCTGGAAGGATCCGTTCTCCAGCGAGGTGGTCCCGGTGCAGAAGCGCGACCGCGATCTCCTGCGCGACCACGCGGCGCGGACGGCGCGCGCGCGCGGAGAAGCCGGCGAGGAGGAGCTGGCGCGGCTCCGCGCCGATCTCGCCACGGCGCGGGTCGAGAACGCCCGCCTGCGCGCCGAGCTGGCGACCGCCGAGGAGAACGCGGGAGACGGCGCCGGCGCCGCGGTCGCCGAGTGCGCGCCGCCAGGCCGGCGCCTGCAGGCGCGCCGCCACGAGGGCGGCGGTCACTCGCATCGCGACGGCGGCCTCATGGAGGCGCTGAACACGCCGCCCCCGGCGCACCACCATCACAGCGGATCGGCGAGGCGCGCGCCGGTGGCCAGCGTCGCCAGCCCGCCGGTGGAGGCGCCGCCCGCGCCGCCCGAGACCGCCGCGGCGCCGGCCGGCTGGCGGAGCAGCGACCCGCGCGGGATCATCGTCGTCCCGATCGAGGCGCCGGTCTCAATCCGCGCCGATAAGCCTTCGTCCCGCTCGCGCTAGCGCGCGAGCTGACGGACGAAGTCGGTCGCTGGCGCGGCGGCCAGCTCGGTGAGTCGCCCGCGCTGCGTGACGGCGCCGTTCTCGATCACGACCACGTCTCCCTCCAGCGCCTCGGCGTCAGCCCGATCGTGGGTGACGACGACGGTGGGAATCGACCAGGCCCGCAGCCGCGCGGCGAGAAAGCGCCGCATCTCGCGCCGGATCGAGACGTCGAGCGCCGCCAGCGGCTCGTCGAGCAGCAGGGCGCGCGGGCGCGCGGCGAGCGCCCGCGCCAGGGCCACCCGCTGCGTCTCACCACCCGACAGCTCCCCGGGTCGGCGCGCCGCCAGCGCCCCGGCATCGACGTCGTCGAGCGCCTGACGGGCGAGGCGCAGCCGCTCGGCGCGCGAGGCGGCGGAGATCCCGAACGCGACGTTCCCCAGCACGTCCAGGTGGGGGAAGAGACCGTACCGCTGCGGTAGAAAACCGATGCGCCGTTCCTCGATCGGGAGATCGACCCCGCGCGCACCGTCGTAGAGCGTCGTTTCATCGAGGGTGACGCGCCCGCGCGCGGGTCGACTGGCGCCCAGGATCATCATGAGGGCGCGCGTCTTGCCCGCGCCGTTGGGCCCGGCGATCACCAGCGGCGCGTCGGCGGTCCGGAACGAGACGTCGATCGCGAGCGTCCCGGCGCTGCCGTGAACCTCGACGTCGAGCGCCGTCATCGGCGGGCTCCGGCGCGGATGGCGACCAGGAGCGCGAACGCGACCACCACCAGCAGGATCGACAGGCTCTGCGCGGCGCGCAGATCCGACTCCAGCGCCGTGTAGATGGCCAGCGGCAGCGTCTGGGTCCGCCCGCCCATGTTGCCGGCGAACATGAGCGTGGCGCCGAACTCGCCGAGCGCGCGCGCCCAGCTCATCGCCGCGCCGCCCGCGAGGCCGGGCCAGGAGACGGGGATGGCCACCGCGGCGAGGACGCGCGGGCGGGAGGCGCCCAGCGAGCGGGCGACCAACACCAGGTCGGGGTCGAGCCGCCGGAACGCGGCCACCGCCGCCTGAAGATAGAAGGGCGCGGCGACGAAGGTCTGCGCCAAGACGACGGCGGCGCTCGTGAAAGGGAGCCCGATGCCAGCGGCGGCCAGGCCCGGGCCGAGCAGGCCGCGGCGGCCGAAGGCCAGCAGCAACGCCACCCCGGCCACCGCGGGCGGAAGGACGACCGGCAGCTCGACGATCGTCTCCACGATTCGCCAGGCGCGGCCGGTGCGGTGCGCGATCACCCAGGCGAGCGGCGTCCCGCAGACCAGGACGACGAGCAGGCTGACCGTCGTCGTGAAGACCGAGAGACGCAGCGCGGGGACGACCAGCGGATCCGCGAGGCCGCCGAGGAGCTCGCGCGGCGAGGCGGCGAAGAGCAGGCCCGCGATCGGCAGCGCGATCAGCAGCAGCAGGAGCCCCGAGAGGAGCGCGATCGCCGCCGGCCAGACGATCGCGCGGGCGCCGCGGCGCCGGACGGGCGGTGGCGTCACCGCGCGGGACAGGCGACGAACCCCGCCTCGCGGAGAACGGCGACCTCCGCCGGCGAGCGGACCAGCGCGACGAAGGCGGCCGCCAGGTCCGGGTTGGGCGCGTGCTTGAGCGCGGCGATCGGATACGCCGCCGTCACGTTGATCTCGGGCGGAATCTCCACCACCCGGACCTTCCCCTTCGCGGCCTGGGCATCGGTCCGGTAGACGACCGCGGCGTCCGCCTCGCCGAGGACCACCTTGGCCAGCACCTGGCGGACGTTGAGCTCGCGCGAGACGATCTTCGCCTGCACCTCCGTGGCGAACGGCGCACCCAGCTTGTCGGCCGCCCGCTTCAGGATCTGCGCAGTGTAGGCACCGATGGGGACCTCGGGCGCTCCGACGACGATCCGCTCCGCGCGCGGGAGATCGGCGAACGTCTTCACCGACGCCAGGTCCTGTCGGACGACGACCACCGGCTCGTTGCAGGCGAAGAGCGCGGGCGCCGCCGCCAGCCCGGCGGTGACGAGCGCGTCCATGTGCCGGCGGTCGGCCGAGGCGAAGACGTCGGCCGCCGCGCCGTGCTCGATCTGGGCGCGCAGCTCCTGGCTGCCGGCCGCGTTGGTGACGACGTGGGTTCCGGGGTGGTCCTTTTCGAACCGCGCGGTCAGAGCGGCGAACGCTTCCTTCAGCGACGCTGCCTCGAACACGACCAGATCGTGAGAGGGCGGTCCGGCCAGGGCGCCGGTGCCCAGGCCGAGATAGAGACAGAGGGTTGCCACGAGCGCGGCCGTGGTGCGCGACATGCCCCGGGTTTTAACCCGAAGCCGCGGCGACCGGGGACGCAGGGATCGGGTGTATGCTGAGAGCGGTTTCGGGATGCGGGTGCTCTTGGCGGACGATCATGCGTTGGTGCGCGCCGGGATCCGGGCGCTGCTGGTGGCCCTCCCCGAAGTGGAGAGTGTGACCGAGGCGGGCGACGGACAGCAGGCGCTGGCGCTGCTGCTCGAAACTCGGCCGGACGTGGCGCTCATCGACATCGGTATGCCCGGGCTCAACGGGCTGGAGGTGGCGACCCGGGTGTCACGCGAAGCGCCGGGGACGCGGCTGGTGATCGTGTCGATGCACAGCACGCCCGGGCACGTCGCCCAGGCGCTGCGCGCCGGCGTGAGCGGCTACGTGCTCAAGGACGCCGCCGCGGAGGAGCTGCCGGTTCTCTTGCGGGCGGTGATGCGCGGCGAGACCTATCTGTCGCCGGCGATCTCCAAGCAGGTGGTCGACGGCTACCTCGGCCGGACCCCGACCCCGGGCACGGCGGAAGGGGAGGCGGGGACGCCCGAGGTCCTGACCTCGCGGCAGCGCGAGATCTTGCAGCTGGTGGCGGAGGGGAAGTCGACCAAGGAGATCGCGCAAATGCTCGATCTCAGCGTGAAGACGGTCGAGACGCACCGCGGGCAGATCATGGACCGACTCGGGATCCGCGATCTCGCCGGGCTGGTCCGCTACGCGGTCCGGACCGGGATCGTCTCCCCGGACAAATAGCGCCGGTCGTCCGCGCCCTGCTCTCGGGGTTTATTCCCCCGTTTCTCAGGGAGGTCACCGATGGCCGGGAGGCGGCCAATCGGGCGACTCTCTTCCCGTGCCCAGCGCCCGCACCGACCTTCGCCGCGTCGTCGTCGTCGACGACTCGGACGGATTTCGCTCGCTCCTTCAGTGGTTCCTGGGCTCCCTGCCGGAGGTCGAGATCGTGGCCGAGGCCCGCGACGGCCTCGAGGCGATCGAACAGGTGGGGCGGACGAAACCGGATCTGGTGCTGATGGATGTCTGCATGCCGAGGCTCGACGGCCTGCAGACCACCCGAAAGCTGCGGGCGGAGGGGGAGTCGGCGTGCATCGTGCTGCTCACCGCCTATGGCGACACCATCCCGCGCTGGCTGGCGGAGGAGGTCGGTGCCGACGACGTCCTCGACAAGTCGAACCTCGGCGAGCGGCTGCGCGAGGCGATCGTGAGCGGGGCGCGCCGAACGCCTCCAGCGGCGGGATGATTCGAGATGACTGAGGAAGGGGAGAGATGACTGCAGAAGAACGACGGGCGGCGCTGGCGCGGGTCCTCACCAGCTTGACGGGCGCGCCGCCTTCGGCCGCCGACAGCAGCGACGACGCCGTGGCGGCGATCGTGGCCACCGGGCTCCTGACGCTGCCAACGAGCGGGCTCGACGAGGTGATCCGCCAGGCGCTGGCGGCGGTCGGCCTGCAGCGGAGCGTCGAGCGCGCCTACTACTATCGGCTCGACGAAACGGCGGCGCTGCTCGAGCTGACCCACGAATGGCACATGCCCGAGCTGCGCGCGCTGGGCGACCAGCCGCGCTACGCGCGGATGACGGTCGATCTCCTGCCGCCGTCGTTCCTGGCCAACTTGAAACGCGGCGGGATGCTCCGGCTGCCGAGCACGCGCCAGTTCCTGGGCGGCCCGATCGCCGAGCTGGTCGCGCCCGACGGCGATCGCGCGCTGGCGCTGGTCCCGGTGCTGGTGGACGGCCTCCTGGTCGGCGTGGCAGGTTTCGCCGACGCTCCGGGGACGATCTGCGAGGAGAAGGACCTCATCCTCTTGCACGTGGTGGCGCAGGGGGTGGCCCGCGCCGTCGAGCGCGGGCGGATCGACCGGGCGCTGGCCGCCAGCGAGGCCCGCTTTCGGGCGACCTGCGAGGCGTCGCCGTTCGGGATCTTCCTGGCCGGCCCGCGCGGCGAGTGCCTGTACGTCAACGCGGCGGCCCAGCGGATCATCGGGCTCTCCGCCGCCGATCTCCAGGGGCGCGGCTGGATGAGCGCGCTTCACCCGGATGATCGCGAACAGATCGTCTCGCGCTGGGGCTCGACCGTCGAGGCCCGCACCGGCTACACGACCCCCGTGCATCGCTTCGTCCACGCCAGTGGCGAGATCGTCTCGGTCGAGGTGCGCGCCGTCCCGCTGGCCGGCCCGCTCGGCGACCGCAACTTCCTGGGCATTCTGGAGGACGTCACCCGGCGGGTGGCCGCCGAGGCCGAGCGGGACGAGCTGCTGGCGCGGGCCGAAGCGGCGCGAAACGAGGCCGAGACAGCGCGCAAGGAGGCGGAGGACGCGCGGGCCGAGGTGGCCAGCATCCTCTCGCGCATCTCCGACGCCTTCGTGGCGGTCGACGCCGAGGGCCGTTTCACCTACGCCAACGATCGCGCCATCGCGATGCTGGGGCGGCCGCGCGACCAGCTGATTGGTCGGACCGCCTGGACGCTGTTCCCGCAGATTCAAGGGGGCGCGTTCGTGCAGGCCTTCGAGCTGGCCGTGCGAGAGCAACGCCCGGTCACCGTCGAGGGACGGAGCGTGAACGAGGGGCGCTGGCTCGACGTCCGCATCTACCCCTCGCCGAGCGGCGCCTCGGTCTTCTTCGAGGACGTCTCGGACCGCAAGCGGCACGAGGAGGAGCTGGCCGCCGATCGCGACTACCTGCGCCAGGAGCTGGGGGGACGCGATTCCTCGTCGGAGGTCGTCGGTCTCGATCCGGGCCTCCGCCGGGTGATGGAGAGCGTCGACCGCGTGGCGGCCACCAGCACCAACGTGCTCATCACCGGCGAGACGGGGACCGGCAAGGAGCTGATCGCGCGGGCCATCCACGACGCGAGCGCCCGCCGCGAGCGCCTGCTGGTCAAGGTGAACTGCGCGGCGATCTCCGCCGGCCTCGTGGAGAGCGAGCTGTTCGGCCACGAGAAGGGGGCCTTCACCGGCGCCGTGCAGCGGCGCAAGGGACGGTTCGAGCTGGCGCATGGCGGGACGCTGTTCCTCGACGAGGTCGGCGAGCTGCCGCTCGAGACCCAGGTCAAGCTGCTCCGCGTGCTTCAGGAGCGGGAATTCGAGCGGGTGGGCGGGACCGAGACCGTCCACGTCGACGTGCGGGTGATCGCGGCGACCAACCGCAACCTGCGGGAGATGGTGGCCCGCGGTCGGTTCCGCGAGGACCTCTACTACCGGCTGGCGGTCTTTCCGGTGGCGCTCCCGCCGCTGCGCGAGCGGATCGCCGACATCCCGCTGCTGGTTCGCTCGTTCGTGCTGCGCTTCGCGCGCCAGGCGGGGCGCCCGATCCACGATGTGACGCCCGAGGCGATGGACGAGCTGTGCAGCTACCGCTGGCCGGGAAACGTCCGCGAGTTGCAGAACGTCATCGAGCGATCGGTGATTCTGGCGCGCGGGCCGCTGGTCGACCTGGACGCGCTCCCCGATCTGTCGACGGGCGCGCCGCCGATCTACGCGGACGACGCTGCGGTCACGCCGCCGCCGGTCGCCGCGCTGCGCGCCCCCTCGCGAACCATCGACGAGGTCGAGCGCGGCTACGTGGCCGAGGTGCTGGCCGCGACCAGCTGGGTCATCGAGGGGGAACGTGGCGCCGCGCGGCGTCTCGGGCTGCATCCCAACACCCTCCGCTCCCGTCTCAAGCGCTGGGGACTGACCCGTCCGGTCGATCTCGTGGGCCGCTCAGCCTGAGTGAATCGGCCACGGTCGCTCGTGGTCGATTCGTGGTGCCCACGGCGGTTCGTGGCCGCGGTGGGCGGATGAGCTTTTCGACGTCACGTTTCCGCCACGTTTCCGCGATTGATCGATTGGTACGGCGGTTGCTGTGTGGCTCTACCGAAGGTCGGTCGGGAACGGATGACGAAGGAGGACCAGATGCCCCCAGCAGTTTCTTTGGCCAAGGAAGAGGAACACACGCCCGTGCTACCGCGAGAAGCTCTGGTGACCCTGCCGATCGAAGCGGTCGCGCGCCTTGACCGGATGGCGACCGCCAGCATGCTGGCCACCGGGTTGGCGCACGAGATCGCCAATCCGCTCTCCTGTCTGATCGCGGCGCTGGATGGTCTCGGGCAGCAGCTCGAGCGGCTCCGCGCGCGCGGCGAGGAGGTGCTTCCGATCGACAAGGCGCTCGACGAGCTCGCCTCGGAGCTGGAGCTCGCCTCGGTGAGCGGCAACGAGATCTTCGCGCAGGTGCGTGACTTCCAGCAGTTCCTGCGGCCGCGAGAGCTGGAGTCGGCCGCCGCCATCGACCTCAAGGCGCCGATCCTGCGCGCCGTCCGGATGTCGCGCGCGCGCCTCGGCTCGAAGAGCCCCGTCTCGGTCGTGCTCGGCGACGCACCGGCGGTGCGCATTCCGGGGAGCCGGGTCACCCAGATCGTTCTCAACCTGCTGCTCAATGCCGCCGACGCGCTGGGCGACCGACCCTGGAGCGCCAACCAGGTCGAGGTGCGGCTGGCGACGGTCGAGCACTGGGCGGTCATCGAGGTGAAGGACAACGGTCCCGGCATCGACGCGGCGACCCGGCAGCGCCTGTTCGAGCCGGGCGTCACCAGCAAGGAGGGGGTAAAGAACGGCGGACAATCGCTCGGCCTCGGCCTGGCGATCTGCCGGGAGCTGGCGCGCGCCGCCGGCGGGGAGATCTCGGTCTCCTCGCCGCTGACCGGCTCGACGCTCTTCCGCGTCGCTCTGCCGCCGGTGTCGGCGACCTAGGCTAGGCCGCCTCCGGGCGGCACGTCGTCGGGCACGGTTCGCTTCGCTCACCGTTGCCTGCGGCAACGCCGTTCCTAGCGGTTCGACAATATCGTCGTCGAACGGGCCGCTGCGGGCAGAACGCGATCGAGCCGCCCCTGCGACCAGGCGTAGCCGACGTACGCCAGTACCGCGACGAACAGCAGCGTCTTCCAGGGAAGCTTCTTCTCGGCGTAGCGATCGCTGGTGTCGCGTCGGGCCCCGCGCGGCAGCTTGGCCACGCTGGAGAGCGTCGCCCCGAAGGGGACGTTGATCCGGGCGCGCGTGTTCACCGCCCAGCCGTTGGCGTCGAGGATGGGGCCGAGGTTCCGCTTGCGCAGCTTGATGTACGCCAGCACCACCGAGGGGAGCGAGATGAGGCAGAGGATCCCGACGAACGCGGCCGCCGTGGCCAGCGCGCCCAGCTTGAAGACCCCGGTCGCGTAGCCGACCAGCGCCGTCACGAACGTTCCGATCGCCCCCACGGCGACCCCCAGCGCGGCGACCGTGCCGACGTCGATCTTCTTCGCCTCGGGCGGCTTGACGTTGCCGACGTTGGCGGCGCCGGTCGCGGCGACGTTGAGCGCGCCGTGGGATTCGGCGTCGGCGGCGGCCGCGCGCTTGGCCACCTGCTCCTCGAGCAGCCGGACGAACTTCTTGTAGGGAGACCAGAAGGCCTGCCGGATGCTGATCGGGTTGTCGACGATCTTGGTGATCGTCGCGTCCCAGTCGCGCCCCTGGCGGTCGTAGAAGACGCCGTTGCGCCCGACCATCAGGTTGTCGCTGTCGCCGGCGGTGAAGGCGGCCACGATCTGCACTTTTTCGTTGGTCGCCGGGCGGGAGCAGTCGAGGTAGGCGAGAAACGCGCCGGCCAGCCCCACCATCGTCGCGTGCTTGGCGGCGTCGGCGACGGGCAGGCAGAGATGGCAGGCGCGCTGATCGAGGTAGAGCGTGCCGTACTGAAAGATCGCCGGGCGTCCGTCGTAGAAATCCTCGAAGCTGACGAAGTTGGTACAGAGCCGCACGAGATCGCGGTGGTAGCGGACCAGGCGCTCCACCTGCTCGATGCTGGTCGCCTCCGCCTCGAGCGCCCTGTCGCGCGCCAGGAGGCCAGCCACCACCTCGGCGCCGTTCGACGCCAGGATCTCGCGCACGCGGGCGAGGCCGAGCCTCTCGGCGCGGGGGCCCTCCTTCACGGCCAGCCACGCCTCGTACGGCGCGATCTTCTCGACCAGCGACAGCCAGTCGCCCTCTGTGAGCTCGGCCCGCGCGCCCAGCAGCGGGGCGACCGCGTCGTCGCGGAGCGTCCGGAGCGCGGTCGCGTGGGCCGGGTTCACCGCTCCAGCGAGCGGCAACGGTCGGTCGGCCGCCGCGAGCGCCAGCGGAAACTCGGCGATCTCCTCGACGGAGATCGTCAGGCTCTGCGCCGCGATCGGAAGGTACTCCTCGGCGTCGCGGTTGATCGCAGGGAGCGCGCGCGGGTCGAACGCCGCCAGCCGGCAGCGCCCGAAGTAGTCGTCGACCTTGGGCCTGATGGCGGCGATCGCAGCGGCCGCGGCGGCCGTTCGTTCGGGACCGAGGGGGAAGACGTTGGCGGGGCTCTCCTCGCCGCGAGCATGCCAGGTGCTGTACGCGCGCGCCTCGGCGAAGAACGTGTCGGTGATCGGGCCGTCGATGCCCGGCTTTCCGGAGCGATCCGGCACGGTGAGGATGCTCTCGCCGATCTGGTGAATCAGGGTGCGGGTGGCGTCGTCCTCGGCGGCCGACTCGGTGATGACGCCGTCGCCGTTGAAGACGGTGTCGGCGAAGATCCGGGCGGGATCGCCGACGTCCTCGAGGGAGATCTCGGTGACATCCGCCTTGCCGATGTCGGCCAGGATCCGGCGGGCCGAAGCGAGCAGGGTCTTCCCCTCGGGAAGCGCGTCGTTGATCGCGGCGAGCGGCAGCGCCGGCGCCGCCTTGAACAGATCGCCGGGGTCCTTCAGGTTGGCGCAGGCGAAGGTCACCGCGGCGATCAGCTCGGGCGCGCGCACCCGCCCGTCCTTGTCGGCGTCGATCAGGGCCAGCGTGCGCGAATCGATCTCGAGCCCGGTCGTCGGGCAGGCGAGGGCGACCCACAGCTTCTGATCGAGCGCGCCGAGGTTCACCAGATCGGCGCCCGAGAGCAGCTTGACCTGATCGAAGCCCCCCGCGCGAAAGAAGGTCCAGCGATGTGCCACGTCGCTCATCGAGCGGTCTTGTAACACGCCGGGGCGCCACATTCCTGGATCGTTGACCGTGGGTCGGCCGATGCTACAGTCGCGCCCCCGCATGAACCTACGCCACCTCGTGCTCTCGGCGGCCTCGCTGTTGCTCGCCGCGACGGCCGTCGCCCAGACCAATCCGACGTTTGTTTATGCCAAGCCGGACGCGGTCAAGCCCGCGGAGCCGCCGAAGCCCGCGCCTCCCCCTCCACCGCCGCCCGCCGTCGAATGGAAGGCGCAGGTCAAGGGAGGCTTCCTCATGACCTCGGGCAACTCCCAGACCACGGGCACCTCCGTCGCCGGGAACGTTTCGCGCAAGGAAGGGAACAACAGGCTGGCCATCGACGCGGGTGCGGCCTACGGACGTTCGAGCGTCATCACGCCAACGGTTGTGACGACGACAGATCCGGTGACCAACGCGATGATGAGCACCATCACCGGGCTTCCGCGGACCAACATAGAGACCACCAACAACTGGTTCACCAAAGGTCGCTACGATAGGTTCTTCACGCCCAACAACTCCGGCTACGCCAGCGCGCAAGCGGCGGCTGACGAGATCGCAGGCAAGTCATTCTATGGCGGTGGCCAGGTCGGCTACAGCCGGCAGGTCTACAAGAGCGGGATGCACCTGCTGGTCGCCGAGCTTGGTTACGACCTTTCGTATGAACGGTACGTCACTGTCCCGATGACGACGCATGACCCGGTCACGATCCATTCGGCGCGCCTGTTCGTCGGCGAAACGCTGACCCTGACCAAGGCCACCGGAATCAGCGCCGGCCTGGAGGCCCTGTTCAACCTGAACAAGGAAGGGGCCGCGCTCCAATATCCGAGCGGCGTCACCGGCGTCGACCCGCTCAAGGACACTCGCGTGAACGGCAAGCTCGGCCTCACCACCACGCTGTACAAGCGGCTGAGCATCAGTTTTGGGTTTTCGATCAAGTACGATCAGAACCCGGCGCCGCTCCCCATTCCGTCCGGCGTGCCGGCGGGAACGACGTTCTCGACAACGACATTCCTGACGCCGCCTTTCGCCGAGAAGGTCGATACCCAGACGGAGGCCACGCTGGTCTACACGTTCCTCTAGGGTGCTTCGCGCCGGCTGTGACCGCGGTCAACCGCGGCGAGCATGATTGACGCCGGCGCGACGGGGCGCCTAACATCCGTCGTCGTGCTGGTGGGCGGGAAGGCGCAGCCGTGACGGAGAAAGCGAACGAGCCGGCGCGCGTGTCGGTGGTCGACGGCGTCACGCTGGAGACGCGGTTTCGCGACGTGCTCGATGCGCTGTTCGCGTTCGTGGGGTTCTTCTCGGAGGAGGGGATCGTCCTCGAGACCAATCAGGCGCCGCTCGCCGCGAGCGGTCTCGGCCGCTCGGAGGTGGTGGGGAGGTGCTTCGTCGACCTTCCCTGGTTCAGTCATTCGGCCGACGAGCGAGCGCGGGTCAGCGAGGCCATCGCGCGCGCCGCGCGTGGCGAGCCGTCACGATTCGAGACCAGCGTGCTGTCGACCCGGGGCGGCATCGTGGCCATCGACGCCGCGTTCGCCCCGGTCCGCGGGCCTGACGGAGCGATCAAGTACGTCGTGGGGACGGGCGTCGACGTCTCCGAGCGCCGCCAGGCCGAGAACGAGGTGAGGCGCAGCCGGGAGCGGCTCGCGCAGGCGCAGCGGGTGGCGCACCTGGGGAGCTGGGAGTGGGACGTGGCGAAGAACGAGGTCGCCTGGTCCGACGAGCTGTACGTGATCTACGGCGTCGACCCGCGTGCGCACGTGCCGAGCTACGAGGCGTTCCTGGCCAGCGTCCATCCCGACGATCGCGAGCACACGAGCAACGTCCTTCGGCTGGCGATGCAGAACCTGTCGCCCTTCGTGTACGACCACCGCATCCTGCGGCCCGACGGTGTGGTCCGGATGCTCCACACGCGAGGCGAGGTGATCGGCGCGAGCGACGGCCGCGTGCGGCGCCTGGTGGGAACCTGCTGGGATATCACCGATCGCTGGGACGCCATCCGCGCGGCCGAGATGGCGCGGGCAGACGCCGAGACGTCAGCCGCCGAGTTGCGCGCGCTCGCCCGGCGGCTGTCGGAGATCCGCGAGGAGGAGCGCCGCACGATCGCGCGCGAGCTGCACGATCAGGTCGGGCAGGCGCTGACGGCGCTCAAGCTGGATCTGGCGGGCGTGCGCGGCCAGCTGGCCGCCGGGGCGGCCGGGGAGGGACCGTCGCGGCTCGCCACGATGGACGCGCTTCTCGACGAGACGCTGGAGACGACGCGGCGGCTCTCCGCGATGCTGCGTCCATCGATTCTCGACGACCTGGGCCTCGCCGCCGCGATCCGCTGGCAGGCGACGGAGTTCACCCAGCGGACCGGCGTGCCCTGCGAGACGCGGCTACCGGAGCAGGAGGCCTCGGTGGCGCCGTCGGTGGCGCTGGCGCTGTTCCGCATTCTCCAGGAAGCGCTGACGAACGTGGCGCGGCACGCGGAGGCGCGTCACGTCGTGGTCGAGCTCCTGCGCGAACGGGAGGCGGCCGCGCTGGTGATCGCCGACGACGGTCGCGGCCTCCCCGTCGTCGAGGTGGCCGGCAGACGTTCGCTAGGGCTCATGGGAATGCGCGAGCGCGCAGCGGCGCTGGGGGGTGACATCGAGATCTCCGGTGCTCCAGGGCGCGGCACGATCGTTCGGGCGCGCATCCCTTCGGGCCTGACGGATCCCGGTTGATGCGGATCTTGCTGGTCGACGACAGCGCTGCGATTCGCGCGTCGCTGCGGGAGCTGATCTGCGACGCGCTCCCCGGTGTCCTGGTGCGCGAGGCGGCTGCCGCGGCGCCGGCCCTGGCGGCGATCGGCCGAGAGACCTGGGATCTGGTGATGCTCGACCTGTCGCTGCCCGATCGCCGAGGGATCGAGACGCTGCGCGAGATCCGCGTGCTCGCACCTGCCCTGCCGGTGGTGGTCATGAGCCTCCACCCGGAAGAGGATTACCGGGCGGCGATGCAGGCCGCGGGCGCGACCGACTACGTGTCGAAGGGGAGCCCGGCGCCCACCATTGCGGCGGTCGTGCGCGCGGCAGTCGGGATCGCGTAGGTCTCGGTCAGGCGGCGGTGCGCCGGGCGACCAGCGCGCGCAGCGACCGATCCCAGTGGTCGTTGGTCACCTTCTTGGAAAACGCGCGCTGGTAGACGGCGAAGGCATTGTCCTGCCAGCGCCCGAGCGCCGCCGGATCGGCGATGAGCGCGTGCAGGCGGTCGACGATCGCGCCGAGATCACCGCCGTCGGGGAGGGTGAGGCCGACGTCGTGCTCCGCCACCCAGCGCGCGATCTCGGAGTCGCCAGGACCGGCGTAGAGCACCGGTCGCCCGACGGCCAGCGAGCCGAAGAATTTCGAGGGGACGACGATGCCGGCCCACTCGGGTTGCAGGCTGACGAGGTGCAAGTCGGCGGCGCCGAGGCGCGCTTCCAGCGCCTGCTCGTCGGCGAAGGGGACGAACGAGACGTTGACGTCGGCGGGTGTGACCGCGGCCCGCAGCTCGTCTTGCCGGTTGCCGCGCGACGAGAAGCAGAGGGCGACGGCGTCCCCCGAGCGCGCGCGGCAGGCGCGGGCCAGCGCCAGGAACGCCTGGTGGTCGTGGGCGCGCCCCATCGTCCCGGAGTAGAGCAGCGCCAGCTTGGCGCGCGGGTAGAGCTGGGCGCGCACGCGCGGATCGGCGAGGGCGGGGCGGGTCGGCTCGGCGAGCGCCCAGGGGACCGCCGTGCGCTGCGCTGCCGGGCCGTAGGCGGCCAGGCGCTCGCGCATGCGCGGGCCGATGTCGCAGAGCTCGTCGTAGGCGCCGTAGCTCCACTTCATGAGCCGCTCGGCGACGGGGACCAGCGCCCGGACAGCGGCGTTGGCTCCCTCGGCGGCGATCGCTTCGGGATAGAGATCGAAGCACCAGTGGACGAGCGCGGCGTCGGGAAGCAGCCGCCGCAGCCCCCGCCCGAGGCTGGCGCAGAAGGCGGGATCGGAGCCGACGACGACGGCGTCGAATGGCCCGAGGCGGGCGGTGAGGCCGCGGATCTTCGCCAGCCAGGCGGCCGTCATCCAGCCGCTGTTGCCAAGCCGCTGGAAGGGGCGTGCCTGCGTCCAGGGCGGGCGGAACACGCGGTGGATCTGGATCCCGTTCCAGTCCTCGAACGGCTCGAACGTGCGCGCGGGGTCGAAGCAGGAGCGGTTGCTGGTCACGACGCTGACCTCCCAGCCGCGCCGGCGCTGCTCGACGGCGAAGTCGCTGAAGATGCGCGCGCTGACGACGTCGTCAGGGTGGAAAAAATGGTACGCGAGCAGGAGGCGCGGCACAGCGGCGCTCAGTCGGTCGCGAACGCGTAGACCACCGTGTGGCGGTAGGTGTCTCCCGGGTGGAGGAGGACCTGGCTGCGCCACTCGGGGACGTTGACGGCGTCGGGGAACGCCTGCGTCTCGAGGCAGATCCCGCCGTGGCGGACGTGGGTGACGCCGTGTCCAGCGGTCGACCCGTCGAGGAACTTCCCCGCGTAGACCTGCAGCCCCGGCTGGTTGCTCTCGACCGTCATCTTTCGCCCGGAGCGCGGGTCGTAGAGGCGCGCCACGGTGCGCATCTGCCCCGGCGTCTTGCCGACCACGAAGTTGTGGTCCAGCTCGGGCGAGACGCGCTTTTGCGTTCGGTGGTCGAACGGCGTCCCGACGACCGGTTCGACCGCGCCATTGGGGACGACCGGATCGCCGGGCGTGTAGGCATCCGCGAAAATCGTCAGCAGGTGATCGAGCACCGTGCCCGCGCCGGCCAGATTCCAGTAGCTGTGCTGGGTCAGGTTGATCGGCGTCGGCTGATCGGTCGTGGCGGTCATCTCGAGGCGCAGTTGATTGTCTTCGGTGAGCGTGTAGACCGCGCGCGCCTTCACGGCGCCCGGATAGCCGGCGTCGCCCTCGGGCGAGTCATAGGCGAGCGCCAGCGACGACCGGCCCGCGGCGGGCGCGGGCTCCCCGGCGGGCGCCTTTGCGATCCAGGGGGCGCGGTACCAGCCGTGCCCGCCGCCGTGCAGGTGGTGGGGCGGGTCGTTGGCCTCGAGGTGGTAGGTCACGCCGCCCAGCGTGAAGCGTGCGTCGCGGATCCGGTTCGAGACGCGGCCGCAGATCGCGCCGAGAAAAAAGTTCTGGCGCGGGTAGCCAGCGGGGTCGTCCAGCCCGAGGACGACGTTGCCGAGCCGCCCCTCGCGATCGGGGACGCGCAACTCGACCAGCGTCGCGCCGAACGGCAAGATCGTCGCCGAGGCGCCGCGCGCGTTGACCAGCGTGTGCAGCTCACTCATCGGGCGGCGAGCTTAGCGCGCGGCGCGGAGGGCAGGGTAGAGGCGCTTGAAGCGCGCGTACGGCTCGTCGTATGCGCCGTGCACGACGGCGCGCGGCGCGACCGGCGGACGGCGCCGGATCGTCCTGGCGGCGTCGGCGACGCTGGCGAAGGCGCCGGCGCCGACCGCGGCCAGGAGCGCCGCGCCGAGCGCGGGGCCTTCGGGCTGGTCGACGGGGACGACCGGCTTGCCGTAAACGTCGGCCTGGAGCTGCCGGACGAAAGGCGCGTTGGCGCCGCCGCCCGTGATCAGCACCTCGGGGACGGAGACCCCGAGCGATTCGATGATCTCCAGGCTGTCGCGCAGGCCGAAGCAGATCCCTTCCAACACCGCGCGGGTCATGTGCGCGCGCCCGTGCGCCAGCGACAGCCCGACGAACGCACCGCGCGCCTCGGCGTCGCGGTGGGGCGTCCGCTCGCCCTGTAGATAGGGCAGGAAGGTCAGGCCCAGCGCGCCGGCCGGCACGCGCGCCGCCTCCTTGTTGAGAAGCTCGGCGGCGTCCTTCTTCTTGGCCAGCTCCCGCGCCAGCTCCCGCTGGTGCCAGGCGAACGCCCCGCCAGCGGTGAGCATCACGCCCATCACGTACCAGGTGTCGGGGGCGGCGTGGCAGAAGGTGTGCGCGCGCATGCCCGGGTCGACCTTCGGCTCGGCCGTCGGGCAGACGACGGTCCCGGAGGTCCCCCAGCTGGCGACGACCGCGCCCGGCGCGACCGCGCCGACGCCGACCGCGCCGCAGGCATTGTCGGCGCCACCGCCGACGATCGGCGTTCCCGCCGTGAGGCCGGTGGCCGCAGCCGCGCGCGCCGAAACGCGGCCGAGAACCTCGGTCGAGCCGCCCAGGTCGGGGACGATCGAGGTCGGCAGCTCCATCGCGTCGAGCATCTCGCGGCTCCAGCGCCGGTTCGCCACGTCGAGCATCAGCGTGCCGGCCGCGTCGGAGTACTCGGTCGCCAGCGTCCCCGAGAGCTGCAGCCGGATGTAGTCCTTCGGCAGCAGCACCTTGGCCAGGCGGGCGAACGCGGCCGGCTCGTTGTCGCGCAGCCAGAGGATCTTCGGCAGCGTGAACCCCTCCATCGGAGGGTTCGAGACCCAGCGGCGCAGCGACGCCTCGTCGACGCGCGCGGCGATCGCCCGGCACTGCGCGGTGGTCCGCCCGTCGCACCAGAGGAGCGCGGGGCGGATCACCTTGTTGTCGGCGTCGAGGAAGACCGACGAGTGCATCTGGCCCGAGAGCCCAATGGCGTCGATCTTCCGCTTACCCACCGCGCGCTTCACCGCGCGCGTCGCCCCCTTCCACCAGTCGCCGGGGCTCTGCTCCGCCCAGCCCGGCTGCGGGACGCGCATGGAGAGCGGTTCGGAGGCGCGGGCGACCGTCCGCCCACGCCCGTCGATCACGAGCGCCTTGACGTTGGTGGTGCCGACGTCGATGCCGAGGAAGAGGCTCACCGGGTCAACGGTTCAGCGAACCCCGAGGAGAACCTCGGTCGTCAGCTGGTCGAGTCGCTCGAACTCGAAGCCCTTCGCCGCCATCGCCGGCGCGTCGAACGTGTGCGCCTTGAGCGCCGCGGCCGTCTTCTTGTCGTACTTGAAGTGCGGGCCCAGGCCGCCGGTCAGCGTGGTGTTGCGCTTCTCCTGCGTGGCCAGGATCTCGCGGATCTCGGCGTCGGCGTGGAAGCGCGCCACCTTGTCCTTGAGGATGTTGTACGAGCGCATGCTGTAGTAGGCGAAGTCCCAGACGCCCTGCTCGTCCTCGGTGCGGTAGGCGTGGCTGTCGAAGTGGCGCATGCCGTCCCAGCGCGAGTCCTCGAGCAGCTTGACCAGGAAGAAGGCGCCCTTCTGGTCCTCGCTGGCGAAGCGGAGATCCTGATCGTAGCGGCCCGGCTTCTGGCCGTTCAGATCGATGTGGAACAGCTTGCCACACTCGATCGCCTGGCCGACCGCGTGCGAGAAGTCGAGCCCCGGCATCACCTCGTGCGCGACCTCGGGGTTCACGCCGACCATCTCGTGGTGATCGAGGGTGTAGATGAAGGCCAGCATGTGGCCGGTGGTCGGCAGGAAGATGTCGCCCCGCGGCTCGTTCGGCTTGGCCTCCAGCGCGAACTTCAGGTTGTAGCCGTTGTCGCGCACGTACTCGCAGAGGAAGTTCAGCGCCTCGCGGAAGCGCTTCACGGCGTCCCGCGGGTCCTTGGCGGCGTTGGTCTCGAGACCCTCGCGGCCGCCCCAGAAGACGTACGTCGAGGCGCCGAGGTCGACGCCAAGATCAATGGCGCGCATCGTCTTCGACAGCGCCAGCGCCCGGATGCCGGCGTCGTTGCTGGTGAAGGCCCCCTCGCGGAACACCGGTTGCGAGAAGAGGTTGGTCGTCGCCATCGGGACCTTCATCCCCGTCTCGGCGAGGGCGCCCTTGAACTCGCGCAGGATCTTCTCGCGCTCGGCCGTCGTCGCGTCGAACGGGATCAGATCCTCGTCGTGCAGGTTGACGCCGTAGGCGCCGAGCTTGGAGAGCTCGTGAACGATCTTCACCGGTGGCACAACGTCGCGCACGGCGTGGCCGAAGGGATCGCGCCCGGTGTTGCCGACCGTCCAGAGACCAAACGTGAAGTGGTCTTCGGGGCGGGGGGTGAACTTATCATTGGGGTAGCGAGAATGAGAGGATCGGTTCATGAGCTGTAGGTTACTATCCCGGCCCATCATGACAAAGCACTTGATTCACAGGCGCGGCGCGGTCGCCATTTTTTCGCTCTGTCTGGCGGGGGTGCTGGCCTGCAACAAGGCCCCCTCCGCCTCTGGAGGCGCCGCGGCGCCCGAGCAGAAGCTGGTCAAGCTGGCCTTCATCACCAACAACACCAGTGAGTTCTGGAAGATTGCTGGAGCCGGAATCCATAAATACGAGAAGGAGGGGAAGGTTCAGGTCGACCTCAAGCTTCCCGCCAGCGGCACCGCCGAGACCCAGAACCAGATCCTGCAGGACCTGGCGGCGCAGAACTACGACGCCATCGCCATCAGCGCCATCGCCCCCAACGATCAGGCGCCGCTGCTCGACAAGATCGCCGAGAAGACCAACCTCATCACCTTCGACTCCGACGCGCCCAAGTCGACGCGGCTGCTCTACATCGGGACCGACAACTACCAGGCCGGCAAGGTCCTGGGCGGGCGCATCGTCGAGCTGCTCCCGAAGGGCGGGAAGATCGCCGTGTTCGTGGGGACCTTCGCGGCTGACAACGCCGCGCAGCGCCTCAAGGGGATCGCCGACGTCATCGCCGGGCACAAGATTGAGATCGTCGACAAGCGCGAGGACAACACCGACCGCGCCAAGGCGCGCTCCAACGTCGAGGACATCGTCAACGCGCACCACGACCTGGCGATGGTGGTCGGCCTCTACAACTACAACGGACCGGCGATCGCCGCGGCGCTGGACGGGCTAGGCAAGAAGGGGAAGGTGCTGGCGGCCGTGTTCGACGAGGACGACGGCACGCTGGACGGGATCCAGAACGGCGCCATCCAGGTGACCGTCGTGCAGAAGCCCTTCATGTTCGGCTATCTCGCCTCCAAGTGGATGCACGACTTGGCGACCAAGGGGGCGGCGGCCAAGGCGGCCATCCCGCCCAACAAGATGATCGACACCGGCGTCGATCTGATCGACAAGAGCAACGTGGCCGGCTTCAAGGCCAAGCTGGCCGAGCTCAAGCGTTCGTGAACGTCCGGTCCCGCCGGTGACAGAGCTTTCGTCCACGAGCGGCGCCGCCGCCTCCGCGCCGGTGCTGGAGATGCGCGGAATCGGCAAACGCTTCGCCGGCGTGACCGCGTTGCGTGACGTCTCGCTGACCGCGCGCGCGGGCGAGGTGCTCGCGCTCATGGGCGAGAACGGCGCCGGCAAGAGCACGCTCATGAAGATCCTGGGCGGGATCCAGCCGCCCGACACGGGCGAGATCCGGATCGATGGTCACCCGGTGGCGCTCGACGGCGTGCGCGCGGCCAAGCGGCTGGGGATCGCGCTCATTCACCAGGAGCTGATGCTGGCGCCCAACCTGGACATCGCCGCCAACATCTTTCTCGGGAACGAAGGGGCGCCCCTGCTGCTGGCGCCGCTCCGCCGCGCGGCCATGGTCAAGAGGGCCGTGTCGCTCCTGGCCCGGGTGGGCCTGCCGATCGCGCCCACCATCCAGCTCGGCAGGCTGACCGTCGGGCAGATGCAGATGGTGGAGATCGCGCGGGCGCTCTCCACCGACGCGCGCATCCTGATCATGGACGAGCCGACGGCCTCGCTGTCGGCGGCCGAGTCGGAGAAGCTGTTCGAGGTGATCCGGAAGCTGCGGGCCGACGGCGTCTGCATCATCTATATCTCGCACCGGATGGAAGAGGTGCAGTTGCTGGCGGACCGGGTCACCGTGCTGCGCGACGGGCGCTGGGTCGGCGATCTGGTGCGGGCCGAGGCGAAGCCCGACAAGATCGTCGCGCTGATGGTCGGCCGCGAGCTGTCAGGGGCGTACTTCCCGGACAAGGCGGGGCGCACATCCGGAGAGGTAGTCCTCGACGTGAAGGACCTGGTCGTCCCCGGCGCACCGGTGGGCGTTAGCTTCGCCGCGCGGCGCGGGGAGATCCTGGGGTTGGCCGGCCTGGTCGGCGCCGGGCGGACCGAGCTCATGACCTCCGTCTTTGGCGTCACGCCCGCGCGCTCGGGCACGATGACCCTCGAGGGGAAGCCGTTTGCGCCCCGGAACCCGGGCGACGCCATCCGCCGCGGCGTGTACCTCGCGCCCGAGGACCGCAAGCACAACGGTCTCGTGCTGCCGATGTCGATCACCGAGAACACCACGCTCCCCAACCTGCGGTCCTACAGCCGCTGGGGGCGCCTCGACGGCGCGGCCGAGCGGCGCACGGCGGAGGCCGAGGTGAAGCGGATGGCCACCCGGACGCCCAGCGTGCGCCAGAAGGTGGTCAACCTTTCGGGCGGCAACCAGCAGAAGGTCGTGCTCGGCAAGTGGCTGGCCATGAGCCCGAAGCTCCTCATTCTCGACGAGCCGACGCGCGGGATCGACGTCGGCGCGCGCGCTGAAATCTACCGACACATCGCCGCCCTGGCGGCGGGAGGGATCGCCGTCTTGGTCGTGAGCTCGGACATGGAAGAAGTCATTGGTCTGTGCGACAGGGTGTTGGTCATGCGCGAGCGGCGTATGACCGGGCTGCTCGAGCGCCACGAGATCTCGGCGGCGCGCATCGGCGCGCTCATGACCGGCGCCGCGGGGACGGAGGTGGCGGCGTGAAGCGCGAGCTCGGCATGGCCAGCGCGCTGGTGGTGATCTGCCTGGCGCTCTTCATCTCCAACGGCGACGTCCTCGGGCAGTCGAACGCCGTCAACACGCTCCGCCAGATCTCGATGCTGGGGATCTACGCGATCGGCAGCGGCTTCGTGATCATCACCGGCGGGATCGATCTGTCGGTCGGCTCGGTGGTCGGGCTGACCGGCGTCATCATCGCCCGCATCTCCTCGGAGGCGACGGGTGGCGGCGGACACTCGCTGGCGCTGGGCATGATCGTCGCGCTCTCCGCGGCGCTGCTGGTGGGGCTCCTGCAGGGCCTCCTCATCACGCGGCTCAACCTGCAGCCGTTCATCGTGACGCTGGCCGGGATGCTGTTCATCCGGGGCGTCTCGCAGACGATCGTTCAGGGCGGCACCCTCAGCCTCGGAACGTCATCGCTGCTCAAGCTGGCCAACCTGGGTCTCTTCATGCACGGCGGCGATCCGTTGCTCCCGTACCCGCTCCTCATCTTCCTGGGGGTGGTCGCGCTCGGCGGCTACATGCTGCACGCGACGGTGTTCGGCCGTTACCTCTACGCGATCGGCGGCAACCGCGACGCCGCCGCCTACTCGGGGATCCCGGTCAAACGGATCGAGACCACCACCTACGTCATCTCCGCCGGTCTCGCGGGTGTCGCCGGGATCTGCTACGCGGCGTACATCGGCCAGATGTCCCAGCAGGTCGGCGTCGCCTATGAGCTCTACGCCATTGCCGCCGTCGTCCTCGGCGGCTGCTCGCTGCGCGGCGGCGAGGGGACCGTCCTCGGCATCGTGATCGGCTCCGCGATGATGAAGGTGATCGACAACGGCATCAACATGTTCCAGGTCCGCTACCAGGACGCCGACGGCATCCCGCGGCTCTGGCGCCTCAACCCCAACTGGACCTTCATCATCGTCGGGTCGGTCATCCTGATCGCCGTCGTCCTCGACCAGGTCGTTCACGTCGTCCAGGAAAAGCGCCGCATCCGCGCCACCGAGGCCGTCGCCACCCCGGCGCCCCCGGCCCCCGCCGCGCCGGCCTAGCGCTGGCTTTCATCGGCCCATCCGCGCAGGTCGTCGTTGGGGGCGGTTCGGTCGGCCCGCCGATATGCGTTTCGGACGACCTCATTTCGTGGTGAGCCGGAGGCGGCGACGCGGGACTCGAGATCGAGGAGCAACCGCTTGCGGCGGAGGCCGCCGCCGTAGCCGGTCATCGAGCCGTCGGCGCCGATCACGCGGTGGCAAGGGACGATGATGGCGATCGGGTTGCGGTGGTTGGCGCCGCCGATGGCGCGCGAGGCGGCCGGCTTTCCGATCGCGCGCGCGATCTGGCCGTAGCTGGTCGTGTCGCCGTAAGGGATCTCGGCGGAGCGCCGCCCAGACCTTCTTCTGGAACGCGGTCCCCTCGGGCGCGAGGGGCAGGTCGAAGGTGGTGCGCGTGCCGGCGAAGTAAGCGTCGAGCTGGGTCGCGGCGGTGCGCAGGCCGCGGTCGTCGCGGGTGGCGCCGCCGCGCGCCGCCGCGGCGTGCGGGTCGTCGTCGAAATACAGCGCGACGAGGCTGTCGCCGGCGGCGACCAGGGTCAGGCGGCCCACGGGGCTCGACACGGTGGTGAAGAACCTGGCGTTGTTCATGGCTGGCTTGCTCCTGCGGAGAGGGTGGGGCGTTGGTTGTGGCCGGTCCCAAGAGTTGTCCCAAGACCTGTCCAAAGATGAGTCGCGCCGTAGGCGCGCCAGGGGCGCCAGCGCTCGGCGAGCGCGCGCGCCTGACGGCCGGAGATGCCGCCGAGCGCGCGGCGCAAGACGAGGTCGTCCTCGGGGAACGCGTCCGGCCACCCGAGGCCGCGCATCGCGAGGCAATGCGCGGTCCAGCGACCGACGCCCGGAAGAGCGACCAGCCTTTCGACGAGCTCGGTCGGTTCGGCGGCATCGAGTGCGAGGTCGCCCCGCGAAACGGCCAGCGCCATCGCCCGCAGCGTGTCGAGGCGGTTCGCCGGGAGGCCGAGGCGCGCGAAATCGCGCGCGGTCGCGCCGGCGACGGCGGCGGCGTCGGGGAAGAGCCGCGCGAGCTCCGGGCGAGGCGTCGCAATCGCCTCGCCGAGCCGCTCGCAGAGGCGCGCGCCGAGCGTCCGGGCGGCAGCGACGCTTACTTGTTGACCCACGATCGCGCGGGCCGCCGCCTCGAACGGGTCGAAGGCGCCGGTCACCCGCAGCCCAGGGCGGGCGCGGACGTGGCGCGCCAGGCGTCGGTCGCGAACGAGGTGGGCGGCGATGGCGGCCGGGCGCGCGTCGAGATCGAACAGCCGCCGCAGCCGGCCGAGGAGGGTCGGGAGGCCGCCCGCCAGCGACGTCGAGATCGTCGCGCGCAGCGCCGCGCGCCTCGGGTCGGCGGCGACGGCCAGCCAACCGCGGTGCCCCCCGACGGCCGCGGTGCGCAGGTAGACGCCGCCCTGCACCAGCTCGACGCCCGAGATCGCGTGCGCGCCCAGGTACCCGAGCATCGCGTCCCAGTCGTACGGGGGACGGTATTGCAACGTCACCGCGATCGTGTCGCCCGGGACCCGGCCGTCGGGGACCGCGCGTCGCATGGCCCCCGGGGCTCGACCGTAACGCGCTTTCACCGCGGCGTTGAAGCGCCGCACGCTGCGGTAGCCGCTGGCGAAGGCGATCTCCGTCATCGGCAACGCGCTGTCGGCGATGAGCTGCCGGGCCAGCGCGAGGCGGCGCGACTCGACCAGGGCCAGCGGGCTCACCCCCAGCTCGGCCTGCATCGCGCGGCGGAGGTGCCGGCCGGAGACGCCGAGCGAGGCGGCCAGCTCGTCCATCGTCGTCCCGCCTCCGAGCGCGCCGTCCTCGATCCGGCGGAGAGCGGCGGCGACCACCCGCGACATCGCGTCGACCGGCGCCGTGCCGGGTGCCAGCTCGGGGCGGCAGCGGAAGCAGGAGCGGAAGCCTGCCGCCTCGGCCTCGGCCGCCCGGCGGAAGAAGAGGCAGCGGTCGCGCCCTGGCGTGCGCGCCGGGCAGATCGGGCGGCAGTAGACGCCGGTCGTCTTGACGCCGACGAAGAAGAGTCCGTCGAAGCGCGCGTCACGGGCGACGACGGCGCGGTAGCAGGCCTCGGAATCCAGCGGCGTCACGTCCTTACGATGCGCCTGCCGCCGCGGAGGCGCCGGCCGTTTTCGGACCTGGCAGCAACTTTCTTCTTCCGCCGGGCTGCCGGGGAAGATGACCGCGCGCCCGCCTCGCCTTACAATGGCTGGCCTGGAGCCTTAACTTGAGCCAATCGAAATGGGTGCGCGCCGTGGTGGCCGTGAGCGGATTCGTCTGCCTCGATGTCTCGGGCGTGGGTTGCAAGAAAGACAAGGACTCGCTGATCGTCGTGTCGGTCATCGCCGACAGCATGGCGGGCGACGTGGCCAACCTTACCCTCTCCGCCGGCGGGACGACCAAGGTGTTCAGCCTGACCGACGGTCTTTCGGCGACGGGGACGGTGTTCGGACTCTACGTTTCGTCCGATGCGATCGGTGACGTCACGATCAACGCGACGGCGTCGCGGTCGGGCAGCTGTCTCGGCTACAAAGGGCAGGGGACCGCGAACATCGCCGAAGCAGGCGACACGACGGACACGTCGACGATCCATCTGACCCGGGCCCTGCTGTGCAATGCCGACGGCGGCCAGACGACCGGGACCGGTGGCTCGGTCGGGACAGGGGGGAGCGTCGGCACCGGTGGCTCGACGAGCACGGGAGGCGCGACCGGTCTGGGCGGCAGCGCCACGGGCGGGAGCGTCGGCACCGGTGGCTCGACGAGCACAGGCGGAACCAGCGGGAGCTGCGCCTCGACCCCGACGGCCGGCACGCCGCCGCACCTCACCTGTTGCACGGAGTACAGCCACGAGGCGAACGACAATTGCGCGGCCGACGTCTACGTCGACTCGGTTGCCTTCTCGCGCGACGGGACGATGCTGGCGACGGGCGGGGCCGACGCCAACGTCAAGATCTGGAGCTTCGACGGCAAGACCTTGACCCCCGTCACCACGCTGGCCTTGCCGCACACCTCGTATCTCGACGCCTACGGTTTCCTGGCTTTCTCCCCGGACGGTCGGTATCTGGCCGCCGGCGGCGGCGGCGCGGTCGAGGTCTACAACGTGCCGAGCTGGACGCAGGCGTCGCCGCCGATGGCAATCAGCGAGACGGCGCTCGGTGTTGCGTTTGCCCCAGACTCTCAACACGTCGTCAGCGTGGATGCAGACACACTCTACGTGCACGTGCTTGGCACGCCGACAGCGATCGCGACGGCGCCGATCGCTGACTTGGTTGACACCCTGTCCGTCTCGCCGGTCGCCGGTCCCGGCGGAACGACGACGATCGTGGTAGGCGGGGAGACGATCTATAGTGGTAGCGAGGCGGAGATCTTCACGTTCGCGGGCAGCACGTTGAGCGGCCCCGTCCTGCTCGACCTCTCCTCCTCGGGCTATTACTACGACGACCCCATCTACTCGTCGTCTTTCACGGCGGACGGCGCCTCGCTGGCACTGGGGGACTATGTGTCCGAGGTCTGGCTGACCACTGTTCCAAGCGTCGACACGACGCTCACGACCGTGAGCCTGGTCGTGGACTCGACGAATTACCCCGATGTCAGGGCGCTCGCCTATTCGCCCACGAACGGCAACTACCTAGCGGTGGGGAGCGGCATCACGGAGAGCGGAGACAACGGCGTGCTGTCGATCTGGGACCTCTCGGCCCGCACCTCCTACGCGTCGTACGCCGGCGTGAACGCGACGCCGCAGTCGCTCGCCTTCTCGCCCACCGGTAACGCGATCGTTCTCGGCGAAGCCGGCTGCGGCCGCGTCCTGCTCTGTACGAACTAGACGGGGGCCGGCTCGCTGCCGCTCGCGCATCGTTTTACGGGGGTCGGCTCGCTGCCGCTCGCGTCCCCCGGGGCCCCCTCGCTTCGCGCGGCGGAGCCGCGCTGCGCTCGCCCTGCGCTGGGGTGCTCTGCCGCCTCGAGTTGCGGTAGCTACTACTTACAGTCGAGGAAGGCGAGGTCGTCGACCCAGATGTCGTAGGTGTTGCCGGGGCCGACCTGCCAGTCGATCTCGACCAGCTTGCTGGGGGTCAGCGACAGGGGGCGTGGGGTCCCCCAGTCGGGCTGCTGGTGGGTCTCGTTGAACATGATCTTGTATTCCTTCCATTCGGTGGTCAGGACCATGTTCTTGCCGAAGTGATTCCAGCAGGCCTTGCAGATCTCGCCGATGGGGTGGGTGTTGATGTCGCCGATGTTGAACCGAACGCTGGTCGTCGAGCCGGGGCCGACCTTGGCCTTGAAGGAGATTCCCGCGTAGGCGGAGGCGTCGTAGACGCCCTGCGGGTCGACCAGGTTGACGCCGAACCCGGCGCCCCACGCCAACGTCGGATCGCCTGTCGTCGTCTTGCCCGAGACGTGGAGCGCCCCTTCGGACCCATCTCCCGCGTCGCCCGTGGGTCCAAACGGCGTCGGCGCCAGCGTCGATCCGGCCGTGTCGACCTTGGGCCACCAGTAGCCGTTGCGCCCGGCTTCCGCGGAGAGCTGGTTGTTGCCGTCCTCGAAGTCGTCGATCATCCCCTCCTCGGCGACCTTGACCCCCGTGTGACATGCCTTCACGTCGGCGCCGGTGCCGCCGATGACGCCGCCGCTCGCGACCTTCTTCTGCGAGACGCCGATGCAACCCGCGAGGAGGCCGGCCGCCAGAAATGAGAGGAATCGAAAAAGTGAGAGATTGCGCTGGTCGGAGGGGGTCACGCGCGCACTATAAACGTGCTCCTCCGTGCGCGCATTTCTATTTGAGTCCGCCCGCGCGGATCGGTTAAAAGGTGCGGCGAGCGTCCTGTCGAAGGTCCCGTTCGGCGCTCGACGGATCGCACCCCCTTGCTCAAGCCGATCGCTTTCGCGTTTCTCCTGACCGCGGTTCCCGGCGCCGTTTGGGCCGCGGACCCACCCGCGGCCGGGGCTGCCGCGCCCGCGACCGACGCGCCCATCGTGACGCCCACGGCGCCTTTGGCCACACCGGCGCCCGCCGCGCCTGCCCCGACGCCCACGTCACCTGCGGGCACACCGGCGGCCGCAGCGCCCGCCGCCGCGCCGGTTCCTTCGCCTTCGCCGCCGCCCCCGCCGCCCGCGCCCGCCCCGACGGCCGCGCCCCCGACGGCCGCGCCAGCCGCCGCTCCCGCGCACGACGACAGGCTCAAGTCCGACGTGTTGCCCAACGCCGGCTACGTGCCGGGCTACCGGACCTTCCAGGGGTTCTCCCAGGCGCCGAGCGTGCCGCGCACGGGCTCGCTTCCGGGCAACGTCACGCCGGGGTACGGCGCGCCGATGCCGCCCGGGCAGTGGTCGTTCAAGTTCAGCGGGTTCCTGAACGACTCGTTCCAGTCGAGCATCGGCCACCGGATGGTGACCGGTCCGGACCAGACCAGCACGGTCTTCCACATCCCGCCGCAGACGGTCGACGAGTACGCCTCGTTCCTCGGGACGAACACGATGCCGGGGCAATGGGTGCAGCTCAACATCGCGTACGGGACACCCACCGTCACCGCGAACCTGACGCTCTCCACCTGGAACCCGACCGACCCGACGACCTACTACCAGATCGGCAGCCAGAACTTCATCCAGAACGCGTTCCTGTCGTACACGCCGCCGACCCTCGGCGACTGGCAGCTGCACGCGCTGGCCGGCTACTTCTACACGAACTACGGTGGGCTCGCGCAGTACGGCCTCGGGATGTACACCAACGCCATCATCGCGCTGGTGCGCGGGGTCGGTTACGACGTGGTCGGGGAATACCGACTGTCGCCGACGCTCTCGCTGGTGCTCGACCAGGGGTTGCTTGGGAACCGCAACGGGCACGTGCCGGACGCCACGATCCCCGACGCCGGCAACGGCAACGCCAACCCGATGTATCCAGCCTCCTGGCTGGCGCACGTTCACGCCGGGCTCGTGTCGACGGGCACGCGGACCTTCAAGCTGAACGCGCACTTCCTGGTCAACTGGGCCCAGGACGATCAGGCCCAGTGCCAGAGCGCCTCGATCCTGCTCCCCACCTCCAACACGACCGACG
This sequence comes from uncultured Pseudomonadota bacterium, assembly GCA_963725905.1. Taxonomy (GTDB): domain Bacteria; phylum Myxococcota_A; class Polyangia; order Fen-1088; family Fen-1088; genus JADGRB01. The sequence continues at coordinate 1,243,693 of CAVSAG010000002.1, forward strand.
TCTGCTTCGACAACCCGACCTACCGCCAGTTCAACTCGGCGAACATCCCCAACGGTCACATCTACGTGACCGGCGTCGACGCGACGATGAGCGACCCCGTCTGGGGCTATCTGGGGGCGGCTGCCTCGTACACCGAAGGGGCGAACGCCGCGTTGCTGCGGGGCCTCACCACCTACGGCGGCGAGGGGGGCGCGCTGGTCGATCGCTGGTGGGGCGCCGGCACGGAGGGCAGCGGCAGCCTCTGGGTCGCCGGGGTGAACTACAGCGCGGGCCTGCGGAAGATCCTGAGCGCGCCCGCGCCCGCGCGGAGCGACGCGCCAGATCTGACCCTCAGCTTCGGGGCGATCGTCGCCTACACGACCTCGCACGGCACGACGCTCTCGGGCGCGCAGCCGGTCGGCTCGACGCTCACGATGCCGGGGCCGATCGCGATCCCGTCGAACGTCGACCAGTTCAACCAACGGCTGCGCTGGAAGGTCGGCGCTCGACGCGCTCTACACCCTGGCGCCCTGGGTCGGGGCGGGCGTGCGCGTCGATCGCGTCGACCCCACCAGCAAGGACTCCCAGCAGACGTTCTGGGTGCTGGCGCCGCGGATCGTCTTCAAGACGAACTGGATGGCGCGCGAGGCCCTGACGCTGATGTACGCCAAGTGGTTCTACGGGCCGAATACCCATCCGGAAGCTAGCTCCATCGTGGCGCCCGACGGACGCCTCGATGATCAATTGATCGCCCTCAACGTGAACGTCTGGTGGTGAGACGATGAGACACTCATTGAAATGTCGAGGAGGGACGGCGGCGGTCGCGCTCGCCGTCTCCCTTCTGGGGGCGGGCGCTGCAGTTCCGGCGCGCGCGGACGAAGTCAAACCGAACGACGCTCCCGGCGAGCTGGCGGCCGATCCGTCGTTCGGCCTGGATCCGGCGACGCCGCAGGTCGCCGCGCTGCCCGGGGGGGTGACCCCCTCGTACGGCCAGCGCTCGCTCAGCGAAGAGGAGTGGCGCTTCGACTTCCACGGTCTCGTGACCGCGCCCCTCAACATGGGGTTCAACCACCGGGCCACCGTCGGTCCAGGGCAGTCGAGCCTCGTCCTGCACGCGCCGCCGATCGTCCCCGACGATCTGGAGACCTTCTCGCACACCGGCGTCACGCCGACGACCTACGCGCAGATGCTGTTCACCGAATCGAACAGCATCGTCAGCGCCAACATCAGCATCATCGCCAAGCAGGCCAACGTCTCCGAGGGGTTCCTCGAGCCGGCCGACCAGCTCGGCATCACCGATGTCTACCTGTCGTTCTTGCCGCCGATTCCCAACAAGAAGCTGCGGCTGCAGGTCCTGGCCGGCGCGTTCGCCACCCGTTACGGCTCGCCCGGCGAGTACGACGAGGGGCGCTACGGCACGCCGCTCATCGCGCAGATCAACGGCGTCGGCCAGCTGGCGACGTTGCGTTACGCGGCGGCGCCCGACGTGGTCGTGATGGCGGAGGAGGGGCTGCACGGGCAGACGAACAAGGCCAACTCGGGGATCACGCCCGACGTCTGGAACAACTTCGCTGACCCGGGGACCGGCAGCACGTTCGTCGGACACCTTCACCTGGGCGTCGGAATCGCCCGCAAGCTGACGCTCGGCGCGCACTTCATCCGCGCGTTCAGCCTCGACGACCGCACCGGCCAGAACGAGCCCGACGGCCGCATCAACATCTTCGCTGGTGACGTGCGGCTGGGGCTGGGGCGCGGCGGCCACTTCTACGCCGCCTACGCGTACACGAGCGCGCTGCAGGCGCGGACCCTGAGCAGCGTCATCTCCGTCCTCAACACGCAGGGGGGGCCGGGGCTGATGCAGGAGTACCTGGGACCGAACGGCGGCGGAACGGGGACGCTCAACACGGCTGGCTTCCAGTACGATCTCAGCATCGGCAAGCTGGTCAGCTACCCGGTGCCGTTCTCGGGCGACGGGCCCGACCTGGTCGTCAGCGTGTTCGGGATGTTCACCCACGTGACCAGCAGCGACCCGGGGAACTTCGACAACTTCCTGCCCGACCCGACGACCACCGCCTGGAACGGCGCGAACAAGCTCAAGGCCGGGGTCGAAGGGACCTACAGCCTGCTGTCGTGGCTGGCGGCGTCGCTCCGCTACGACTGGGTCGATCCCTACACCAAGGAGAGCGCCCTCGGCTTCTCGGAAATCTCGCCGCGGCTCATCTTCCACTCCGACTGGCAGTCGACCGATCAGGTCGTGCTGCAGTACACGCACTGGTTCTACGGGAACTTGACGCCGACGCGCTCGGGCGAGCCGCCGATGTACGACTTCGTCACCGTCCCCGACGCCAACGTGGTCTCGATCTCCGCCAGCATGTGGTGGTGAGATGTTGGCCGGCCGGGTCGCGGTGGTGCTGGGGGGGACCGCCGGGATCGGCCGGGCGGTCAGCCTGGCGCTCGCCGACGCCGGCGCCGACGTGGTCGCGGCCGCGCGCCGCCCGGCGGAGGTCGACGCCACCGCCGCCGAGATCGAGAAGCGCGGCCGCCGCACGCTGAGGCAGCCGGCCGACGTGACCGACCGGGCGTCGCTGACGCGGTTGCGCGACGAGACGCTGCGCGCCTTCGGCAAGGTCGATGTCCTCGTCAACTGCGCCGCCAAGACCAAGCGCCAGCCGACGCTCGACTGGACCGAGGGCGACTGGAACGAGATCCTCGACGTCAACCTGACGGGGACGCTGCGCGCCTGCCAGCTGTTCGGGCCCGGGATGCTCGCGCGCGGCTACGGCCGGATCGTCAACATCGCCTCGCTCTCCGCCTTCGCCGCTTTCCACGAGGTGGCCGCCTACAGCGCCAGCAAGGCGGGCGTCGTGATGCTGACGCGCTCGCTGGCGGTCGAGTGGGGCGGGCGCGGCGTCTGCGTCAACGCCATCGCTCCCGGCGTCATCCGGACCGAGCTCAACGCCGCGCTGCTCGACGGGACGGGGCGCGGCCAGGAGCTCCTGATGCGCACGCCGATGAAGCGGTTCGGCCAGCCGAACGAGGTCGCCGCCGCGGCGGTGTTTCTCGCTTCGGAGGGGGCCAGCTTCGTCAATGGCGAGGTGCTGTTCGTCGACGGCGGCTTCATGGCCAGCGGCGTGAACCAGTGAGCGACCCGCAATGAAAATCACCGACGCCAAGGTGATCGTCTGCTCGCCGGGGCGAAACTTCGTCACGCTGAGGCTCACCACCGAGGACGGCGTCACCGGGCTCGGCGACGCGACGTTGAATGGCCGCGAGCTGGCGGTCGCCGCCTACCTCGAGGAGCACGTCGTCCCGCTGCTCATCGGGCGCGACGCCCGCCGCATCGAGGACACCTGGCATTACCTCTACAAGGGCGGCTACTGGCGTCGCGGGCCGGTGACGATGACCGCCATCGCTGCCGTCGACACGGCGCTCTGGGACATCCAGGGCAAGGCGCTCGGCGTGCCGGTCTACCAGCTCCTCGGCGGCCGCGCGCGCGACGGCGTCACCGTCTACGGCCACGCCAACGGCGAGACCATCGACGAGACCGTCGCGGCGGTCGCCCGCTACGCCGCCGCCGGCTACCGCGCGGTGCGGGCGCAGTGTGGCGTCCCGGGCGTGCCGGACACGTACGGCGTCCACGCGCGGGCGGAGCCGGGCTCTGCCCGGCGGAGTCCATCGCGGGAGGGTTCGGGGACCCTCTCAGGGTCCCCGAGTGAGATAGCCAAACCGGGCGACACGTACGAACCGGCGGTCAAAGGCCTGCCGCCCGAGTCGGCCTGGAGCACGGAGAAGTACCTCGAGATCGTCCCCCAGCTGTTCGCGCGGCTGCGCAAGGAGCTCGGCCCCGATCTGCACCTGCTGCACGACGTCCACCACCGGCTGACGCCGATCGAGGCGGCCCGCCTCGGCAAGGAGCTGGAGCCGCACCATCTGTTCTGGATGGAGGACCCGGTCCCCGCCGAGCTGCAGGAGGGGTTCCGCCTGATCCGGCAGCACACGACGACGCCGCTCGCGACCGGCGAGGTCTTCTCGTCGATCTACGACTGCGAGGGCCTCATCCGCGAGCAGCTCATCGACTACATCCGGACCACCGTCGTCCACGCGGGCGGCATCACACACCTTCGGCGCATCGCGCACCTCGCCGAGCTGCACCACGTCCGCACCGGCTCGCACGGGGCGACCGATCTGTCGCCGGTCTGCCTGGCGGCGGCGCTGCACTTCGACCTCGCCGTTCACAACTTCGGCATCCAGGAGTACATGCCGCACTCGGCCGACACCGATCGCGTCTTCCCCCACACCTACCGCTTCACGGGCGGAATGCTTCACCCGGGCGAGGGGCCGGGGCTGGGTGTCGAGCTCGACGAGACGCTCGCCGCGACGTTCCCCTATCAGCGCGCCTACCTGCCGACGAACCGCAAGCTCGACGGCAGCGTTCACAGCTGGTGACGCTGCTGGCTCGGGCCTTTCAGGGGATCCGGGCGGCGAGCAACGACAGCGTCTCGTCGCCGAGCGAGCCGGCGCCTATCTGCTTCACGAGACCGACACCCTTCGCGTACCAGGAGACGAGCGGCGGGTGGTGCTTCCATGTCCGCCGCACGCGGAGGCAGCTGAACGTCCCGGCCGGCACCTCGACGGGATCAGCCACAGCCTCGACCTCCCACCTCACCTCGGCGCGTTTGCTCTTGGGGCGCCCCTTCGCGTTGGGCGTCGTCGCCAGGAACACCTCCGGCCACCGGTCGCCGGCCGCCAGCCGCTCCGGCCGCTCGTCGAGCACGGTGAGGGGCGGGTCGAAGGTCTGTTCGGCCAGCACCGTCCCGGTCTGATCGTCGACCTCCTCCTGCTCGCGCGCCACACGTTCCGTTTCGCGGTCGTCCCAGGTCCAGATGGTCTCGTCGGGGAGATCCTCGCGGACCCGGTACTCGGGTACGGCGCCGTTCGATCCACCGTAGTCGATCCCATCGACGCTGACCGTTCCGGTGCCGCGTCGTCCGCCATCGGTGGCGATCGCGTACCGCCAGACGGCGCCAACCTCGAGCGGCAGGTAGCTCGCCGCTGGGCGAGTGCGCGTCCGCTGCGAAGGCAGAGTGCCGCAACCCACCACTGCCAACGTCCCGACGACCAGGCCCTCCCACCATCCACGCCGCATCCCCCTACACGATAGCCACGGATCCGGGCGAAGTCAGCGCGGTGCCGTACCCGATCAGGGCGGCGGCGTGGTCGCCGAGCCGTTGGCCTTGACCCGGTAGAACCGGACGTCGTCGATGTAGTAGTCGACGTAGCCGGTGTCCCAGGTGAACCGCACGACCGACGCCGAGGTCAGGTCGAAGTAGGGCGCTTGCTTGGCCCACCCCTGCTGGAACATCTGGGCGAAGGGGATGGTGAAGAACTGCCAGTCGGTCGTCAGGTGGACCGGGAAGGTGAAGTGGTCGCCGCACTGCTCGTCCGACTCGGCGGGGACCGGATCGGCCGGAACGGGGTTGCCGCTGCCGTCGACGGTTCCGGGCGGGTTGTAGCAGATGTTCGCCGGCGAGCCGCTGCGATAGGTGTACGGCGTGCAGGCACGTCCGATCGCCTGAGGATCCGGTCCGTTGCCCGGATAGGCCGCGTAGACGTAGTCGCATAGCGTGCGCCCGCAGATGTTGGAGATGGTGACGTTCGCCGCGGTTCCGCCGGAGGAGGCCGAGCCAGGGTGCGAGCCCGGTGCGCCGCAGAAGTAGCCGCCGTTGCCGATGCTGGCCGGCAGATAGGGATCGGGAAAAGTCAGCGAGGGATTCAGGCCTTTGACCTGATCGCCATAGACGGGATCGTCCTTGCTGTACCAATCGCAGGTCGCGTCCTGGAAGAGGCACGAGCATTCGATTTTGCGCTCGCACAGACGCTGCTGCGTCTTGTCGCCCACGTAGGTCAGGTAGCTGATGTCATCGTCGGTGAACTTGTCGCCGACGAGGACGCGCATGAGCGGCTGGCCGTTCGGTCCGCGCCGCGCCCAGAAGGAGATACCGTCCCACTGACTGACGTCGAGCGCCGCCGAACTGATCGCGCTGCCCAGCGCGCCGGGCGCAGTGCCCGCCGGCGGGCAGTAGCACTGCGTGCTGGTGGTGTACCCCCCGGCCGCCGGACAGACGGGTCCACCTTTCGAGCAATAGGCGACATCCATGCTGTTGAAGTGCGCGAGGCCGACGCCGATGCCGCCGCCCCAGCCGGTGAAGAGCCCGCCCGATTCGTGCATCACGTAGTTGCCGCTGGGGCGCCCGGCATCCTTGCAGATCTGCTGCTGGATGGCGGGCGGGCCGTAGCCGCTCGGCCAGATCCCGGCCGTCCCGTCGACGTATTGATAGAAGTACGTGGAGGTGCCCCCGTCGTTGTTGAGGATGTCGAAGGGGAAGAACTCCAGCCCTGCCTCGGCGGGGTCGCAGTAGACCTGCGGCGCCTCGGTCACCGGCGCGCCCGTCATGTTCGGGACGCAGGACTGCCCGTAACAGGGGAGCGAGGCCGCGCCGCTGGGCAGGTCGCTGGGGTTTGCCGTCGGGACACAGCCGAGCGCGGCGGCGCCGGCGACGGTGAGCGCGAGCGCGAGCGCGAAGCGGGCGGGGATTTTGGTCACGCCGCGGTGGGGGGACATCGGGGCGGAGACTCCCATTTCGACAGGTGGACGGTCAAGGAGATGCGCGATGGAGGCGCGCGCCGATCGATCCAGGCGCTGGACGATACCCGAGACGATCGGGTATCAAAGGAGGGCTTGAAGAAAGCCCGGGTGCTGGTTCTCTTCGACACGGACGGCGAGCCGCCCGCGTCGCAGGACTACAAGAAGCAGGTCGAGTCGACGGACGAGGCGGAGTTCGACGTGGCGCGCGCGCTCCTCTCGAAGGGCCACGAGGTGCGGCTCTTCGGCTTCCGCGACAACATCGATCAGCTGGTGGCCGGCCTGCGCGCCGAGCCGACCGATGTCGTCTTCAACCTGTCGGAGCGGTTCCGCGGCCAGTCGGCGCTCGATTACACGGTCGCCGCCGTGCTGGAGATGCTGGGGCTGCCGTACACGGGTGCGTCGTCCGAGGGGCTGATGTTGGCGCGCGACAAGGCGCTCACCAAGAAGGTGTTCGCCTACCAGGGGATCCGGATCCCGCACTTCATGGTCTGTGCGCGCCGCGCGCCGGTACAGCGTCCCTCCGACCTGCGCTTCCCGCTGATCGTCAAGCCGCTCGACGAGGACGCCTCGGTCGGGATCGCGCAGTCGTCCGTGGTGCGCGACGACGACGCGCTCAAGGAGCGGGTGAACTTCATCCACGAGCGCTTCAAGACCGACGCCATCGTCGAGGAGTTCATCGCCGGACGCGAGCTCTACATCGGCGTCATGGGGAACGAGCGGCCGGTGGCGCTGCCGCCGATCGAGATGGTGTTCGGCAACGACTCGACGGCCGAGAGCCGCATCGCGACGTTCAAGGCCAAGTGGAGCGTCCGCTATCGCGAGAGCCGCGGCATCCAGAACGAGATCGCGCAGAACCTGTCGCCGGAGGTGCGGCAACGGCTGGCCGAGGTGGCGCTGCGCGCCTACGAGGCGGCCGGGCTGCGCGACTACGGCCGCATCGACGTCCGCCTGGCGCATGACGACGCCATCTACATCGTCGAGGCCAACCCCAATCCGTACCTTGCCGAGGGCGAGGACCTGGCCTGGGCAGCGGAGGAGGGTGGCCACCTCTATCCGGATTTCATCGAAAAAATCGCCGAAATGGCGATCGTTCGCGGCGTGACGCGCGGTTGATTGCGATGTCTGATTTTTCTCGCCTGTGTATGATCGTGCCCCATGGACGGCGGAACACGGAGCTGGAAACGCCTCCTTCTGATCGGCCTGCCCGCGGTGGCGCTGATCTATGGATGCGCGCAGAGCGATAACCTCGACCTCGACGGAGGTGATGGAACCGGCGGCTCCTCGAGCGGCGGCGCGACCGGGACCGGCGGCGCCAAGGGTGGCACGACCGGGACCGGCGGCGCCAAGGTGGCACGACCGGCACGGGTGGTGTGACCGGCACCGGTGGTGGCACGAGCACCGGCGGCACGCAGGGCGGCGCCGGTCGCTTCGGTGGCCTCGCCGGCACAACGGGCGGCGCCGGTCGCTTTGGCGGGATTGCCGGCACGACGGGCGGCGCCGGCCGCTTCGGCGGCCTCGCGGGCACCCAGGGTGGCGCGGGACGGTTCGGCGGCGGCGGTGCGTTTGGCGGCGGCGGCGCGTTCGGCGGTGCGGGTCGGGCGGGCGGCGGCGCGTCGGGCGGCGGCGCGTCGGGCGGTGGGACGTCGGGCGGCGGCATGTCCGGCGGCGGCGCGTCGGGCGGCGGCGCGGGCAACTCTGGCGCCGCGGGCGGCGCCGGCACCTCGGGCGGCGGCCACGGCGGCGGGGCCGCGGGCGCCAGCGGCGCAGCGGGATCCTCGGGCGGTGGCGCCGCTGGGGCCGACGACGCCGGGGCCTGACGCCCCGCTTGGCCGCTCGGCGGCACCGTCGCGTAGAATAGCCGTCAGAACGAAGAGGGTTTCACGTGCGTCTTTCATCTAGCTTGGGTTTGCTTGCCTTGACGACCCTGGCACCCGCCTGTTCCTCCCCGTCTCCGAGCGGCGGAGAGGGTGGGGTGCCGCCGGGCGACTGGGTCGTGCACGGCGTCCGCGTCGACAGCATCGGATATGCGACGGGCCGCACGAAGGTCGCGACCGTCGTCCTGCCCCCGGGCATGACGGCGCTCGCAGACACCACGGCGGAGGTGTTCGATCTGAACGGCAACCTGCAGTGGGCGTGCGAGGTCACCGGCCCCTTCACCGACCTGGACCTCGGCATCACCTACTACTTCGCCGACTTTTCGCCGTTCGACGAGCCCGGGACCTTCTACGTCTCGGTGCCGGCACTCGGCGCGGATGCGACCGCGCGGTCGACGCCGTTCCAGATCGGCCCCGACGTGTTCGCGGGCGCGCTCGCCACCGCGATGACCGGGATGTACGGGCAGCGCTGCGGTACGGCCGTGAAGATCACGATTGGAAGCGACACCTGGCAGCACGGCGCCTGCCACATGCACGACGCCGACTCGCTCCAGTACCTGACCGGCGCCGACACGCCATTCGCCAGCACGGGCGGCTGGCACGACGCGGGCGACTACGGGAAGTATGTGAACAACGGCGCCTTCAGCGTCGGGATGCTGCTCGCCGCCTGGGAGGACTTCCGGCCGACGCTGGCCGGGCTGTCGCTGCCAATCCCGGAGCACGGCAAGCTCGCGGACGGTGGCTCCGCTCCACTGCCAGATTTTCTGTGGGAGGTGAAGTGGGAGCTCGACTGGCTGCTCTCCGCCCAGGGCGCCAGCGGCGGCGGTGGTGGCCTGCCCGACAAGCTGACCGCGCTCGCGCCCGAGAGCTACGGCACGATGCCCGAGCACGACAGCGAGAAGCGTTACTTCTCGGGGATCGGGACGGCGATGACCGCCAACTTCGTGGCCGTGATGGCCGAGGCGGCGCGCATCTACCAGGACAGCGCGCCGGTGGACGCCGCCAGGTATCTGGCCGCCGCCGGGCTCGGATACGCCTACCTCGGCGCCAACGCCGGGCCGGCGGTCGCGGCCAACGACGACCCGTCGATGAACGGGGTCAACGTCTTCTCGACCGTCCACTACTCCGAGACCGACCCGGACAATCGCCTATGGGCGGCGGCCGAGATGTGGGAGACGACCGGCGATCCGGGGGCGCTGGCCGACTTCGAGACGCGCGCGGCGCAAGCGACCGTGGCGCCCGACTTCGACTGGTCGAACGTCGCGAACCTGGGTATCTACACCTATCTGCTGTCGCAGCGCCCGGACGCGAGCACGCGCAGCCCGGCGATCGTTTCGGCGCTGTCGGCCGGGCTCATGGCGGCGGCCGACCTGCTGGCGACGACCGCCAGCGCGCACGCCTTTGGGCGCGCGCTCGGTGACGACTTCTACCTGGGGTCGAATGGCTCGGTGGCGCGCACGGCGATGCTGCTCTGGGTGGCCAACAGCCTCAGCCCCAGCTACCGGTACCCGGATGCGATCCAGATGCAGCTCGACTTTCTGCTGGGGCGGAACTCCTACGACCGGTCCCAGGTCACGATGGTCGGCTACCACCCGCCGGAGAGCCCGCACCACGGGCCGTCGACCGGCGACGGCGTCGGCGATCCCTGGCCAGGGCTGCTGGTCGGCGGCGCCAACAGCACCTCGAAGATGGTCATGCCTTCGGACACCAATTGGACGGACCAGTCGGGCGCCTCCGAGGTCAACGAGGTCGCGATCAACTGGATCACCCCCTTCGTTTACGCGACGGCCGCGCTCACGCCGCCGCCCATGTAGATGTAGAGTCCGGCCCAGAACACCAAATGGAGAAGACCATGACGCTGACGACATCCTCGATCGCTCGACTGTGCGGCGCCCTGGCCGCGCTCCTCCTCCTCGGCTGCGGCAGCAACAACGCCGTCACCACCAACAGCGATCCGGCGGCGGCCTTCACCGGCAGCTGGACCTTCGGCTCGGGATCGATCCAGCCGATGTGCAAGCTGGGGTCCCTGGCGTCCGGCACTGCGCTGAGCATCCCCAGCTTCGACCTGATCGGGGACACCATGATGGTCACGCATATGAGCGCGACCGAGGTCTCGACGAAGCTGACTGGGACCGGCGTCATGTGCAACGTCAACTTCACGGTCAGCGGCTCCACCGCCACCGCGGTTACGGGGCAGACCTGCCTGGTGACCGTGATGGCCGATCGAGGTACCGGCGCGATGAGCATCCCGGTGACCATCGACATCAGCACCTGGACCCTCGCGGTCTCGGGGGACATGCTCACGATCGCGATGACCGGAACCGCCACGGCGGAAGGCGGCCTCGTGAACTGCGCGCCGACCGCCGACGGAATGGCGACCAAGGTGAACGCCGGGGCTAGACCGGGACGCTCCCAGGGTCCCGAACGAATCGCGTGAGGGAGGGACGGCTTCGCCGGCCCGAGCTCATCGCGGGGGGCGCGGGACCCTTTGAGGGTCCCGAATCGGATCGCGTGGGGAGGGACGGCTTCGCCGGCCCGAGCTCATCGCGGGGCGCGGGACCCTTTGAGGGTCCCGAATCGGATCGCGTGAGGGAGGGACGGCTTCGCCGGCCCGAGCTCATCGCGGGGGGCGCGGGACCCTTTGAGGGTCCCGAACGGATCGCGTGAGGAGGGACGGCTTCGCCGGCCCGAGCTCATCGCGGGGGCGCGGGACCCTTTGAGGGTCCCGATTCAGATCTGGATCTCGGGCTGCAGCACCGTGCTGAGCAGCGCGGCGCGCCCCTCCTGCGGCAGCGAGGTCAGGTCGCGCAGGAGCTCGTCGAGAGAGGACGTGTCGTCCTCGTCGAACAGCACGGCGAACCCCTTGTAGGCGACTGTCCGCACCACCCGCCCCGAGGCCTGGCAGGTCTTGCCGCCGGTCGCCGACAGCACGACCGAGATCCGCTTGTCGAGCGAGACCACGGCGTTGGACTTGAAGAAGCACCCGCCGCGCGAGATGTCCTGCAGCTCGGCCTCGATCTGCCCATGGCCGAGGAACAGCAGCGTCACCGGCAACCCCAACCCGAGGCGCGGATACTGCCGCTGCTCCGACCAACCCATCCGGCTCAGCATGCCACAAACGGGAGGGCGTGGTATCACTCCGCGCGTCATGCGCAGGGCGGACTCAGCGTCGCCGAGCCCGTCCGCCCCGTCGCGGGCCGGGTTCGTCCCGGTCTCGCCGGAGCTGGTGCCGCGCTCGCTGTTCGCCCGGCGCAAGCACTGGGCGGAGCGGTTCGGGACGGCGCCCTGGCTGCCGACCTCACGCGCCGAGATGGAGGCGCTCGGCTGGGAGAGCTGCGACGTCGTCCTGGTGACCGGCGACGCCTACGTCGACCATCCCAGCTTCGGCATGGCGCTGGTGGGGCGGCTGCTCGAGGCACAGGGGTTCCGGGTCGGCATCCTGGCGCAGCCCGACTGGCGCAGCGCCGAGCCGTTCGGGGCGCTCGGCCGCCCCGCGGTCATGTGGGGCGTCACCGCCGGCAACATGGACTCGATGGTCAACCGCTACACCGCCGACAAGCGGCTGCGGCACGACGACGCCTACACCGCGGGCGGCGCGGGCGGCCGGCGCCCTGATCGCGCCGTGGTCGTCTACGCACAGCGCTGCCGGGAGGCCTTCCCCGACGTCCCGATCGTGCTGGGGGGCATCGAGGCGAGCCTGCGCCGCATCGCCCACTACGACTACTGGTCTGACAAGGTCCGGCGATCGGTGCTGCTCGACGCCAAGGCCGACCTGCTGGTCTACGGAAACGGCGAGCGCGCCATCGTCGAGATCGCGCACCGCCTCGGCGCTGGTGAGCCGGTCGAGACGATCCGCGATCTACGCGGCACGGCCTTCTCGCGCGCCGCCGGCCCGCCGCCCGACGGCTGGACCGAGATCGACTCGCGCGAGGTCGACACGCCCGGGGCGGTCGCCGCGCATCCCGATCCCTACGCCGACCCGACCGCCCGCGCGGGGGCGGCCCGCGCAGAGACGGGCGGAACCTGCGCGCCTGCCGAAGCGCCCGAGCCGGTCCTGGTACCGCAAGCCAGCCTCCGCCCACGCAAGTCCGATCGCGCCCGGACCGTCATTCGCTTGCCCGACGCCGACGTCGTGGCGGGCGATCCGGTCCTCTACGCGCACGCCTCGCGGCTGCTGCATGTCGAGTCGAACCCGGGCAACGCCCGCGCGCTGGTCCAGCGGCACGGCGATCGCGACCTCTGGCTGAACCCGCCGCCGCTGCCGCTGTCGACGCCCGAGCTCGACCGCCTCTACGAGCTGCCGTATACGCGGCGGCCTCACCCCTCGTACGGCGACGCCAAGATCCCCGCCTACGACATGATCCGCTTCTCCGTCACCATCATGCGGGGCTGCTTCGGCGGCTGCACCTTCTGCTCGATCACCGAGCACGAGGGGCGGGTGATCCAGAACCGCTCGGAGGCGTCGGTGGTGAAGGAGATCGCGGCGGTCCGCGACACCGTCCCGGGGTTCACCGGCGTCATCTCCGACATCGGCGGCCCGACCGCCAACATGTATCGCCTGCACTGCAAGAGCCCGGCGATCGAATCGGCCTGCCGGCTGCCGTCGTGTGTCTACCCGGCGATCTGCCCCAACCTCAAGACCGACCACACGCCGCTCATCAACCTGTACCGCAAGGTGCGGGCGGTGCCGGGCGTGAAGAAGGTGCTGGTCGCCTCGGGCGTCCGCTACGACCTGGCGGCGACCTCGCCCGAGTACGTCCGCGAGCTCGCCACCCACCACGTCGGCGGCTACCTGAAGATCGCCCCCGAGCACACCGAGGACGGACCGCTCTCGAAGATGATGAAGCCGGGGATCGGGAGCTTTGAGAAGTTCAAGCGTTTGTTTAACGAAGCGACGGAGAAGGCCGGGAAGAAGCAGTATCTGATCCCGTACTTCATCGCCTCGCACCCGGGAACCACCGACCGGGACATGCTGGCGCTGGCGCTCTGGCTGAAGAAGAACCGCTACCGCGCCGACCAGGTGCAGACCTTCCTGCCCTCGCCGATGGCCACCGCGACGGCGATGTATCACACGGGCCAGAACCCGCTGCGCAAGCTGCGGCGCCGCGGCGGCGAGACCGTCCCCGTCCCCAAGGGGATCAAGGCGCGGCGGCTCCACAAGGCGTTCCTGCGCTACCACGATCCGGCCGGCTGGCCGCTCCTGCGCCAGGCGCTGCGCCGGATGGGCCGCGCCGACCTGATCGGCAACGGCCCTCACCAGCTGGTGCCGCTGCGCCAGCCGTCAGGCGGGGAGGCGGCGAGGCCGGATCCCAAGGCCCGGCCGTTCCGCACCCAGCACGCGCGCTGACCGCCGGGCGTGGAAATCGGACGCCGGGCGCGCAGGCTCCGCCGCCGGCCCCAACATTGCTACTGTAGAGCGGCATGTCGTGGCTCTCGGTGCTGCCGGTCATGGCGACCCTTCTGGGACAGGCGCCGGTTCGTGAGCCTCCCGCCGACGGCGGTCCCCGGGTGACACCGCTTGACGGGACCGCGGTGCCTGGCCCAGCTTCAGCGGTCGCCGTTCCGGCGGCGGCGCCCGCTGCGGGCGAAGGCGAGAGCTTTCGCTGGTACGGCGCGCCGATGGTCGTGATCGACGCCCTCAACGTCGGCCTGGTTGCCGGCGTCGCGGCGTACAGCGACCACCACCCGAACAGCGGGCTGGTCACGGCGGCGGCGCTATCGGCCCTTGCGATCTACACCCTAGGCGGGATGGTGGTTCACGACGTGAACGGTCAACCCCGGCACGCCGCGAAGAGCGTTCTCCTTCGCGGGGGCGCACTCGTCGCCGGGATCCTGGCGGCGGTGCCGATCCTGGCCAGCGGAGGATGCAGCAGCGAAGACAGCCTGCTCGACCGCCCGGGCTACTGCGCGCTCGGCGGCCCGATCCTCCTCGTTTTTCCGCTGGCCGCGCTGGCTATCGACGACGCCTTCTTTGCCCGGTCGCCGGTCGAGGCTCCTCCGCCGGTCCACACGGTGTGGGCGCCCACCCTGCGGCTCCAGTCGGGCGTCGCTCTCGCGGGGCTGGGGGGAACCTTCTAGCGGTCTCTAACCCGAGCTCAGGCTGATCTGCCAGCGGGCGAGCTCGGGGGCGACGACGGCTGCCTCCTCGGCGTCGGCCGCGACCAGCGTCTCGATGCGGGCCAGGATCGCTCGGGCGTCGTCGTCGGCCCCTTCGGGGCGCTCGACGACCAGGCGGCGGAGCTCGTAACGAAGCCGGACCAACTCACGCGCGGCGACGTAGTCCATCAGCGGGCCTCCTCGTGTTCTTCACGGTAGGGGGCCACGCGGCGACGATCAAATTTTTCGATCGATCAGCGCGATGAATTCCGCCACGGCGGCCCCGTCGGGCGCCAGGCGGTCGGGGTGGTAGCTGCAGCGGGCGAGGGTGAGCCGGCGCGTTCCCCCGGCGCCGTCGGCGATGTGGGCGTCGAGTGCCATTGGCAGGCCGCCCGGATCCTTCCAGGCGTCGGCCACTGATTCGAGCTCGATCCAGACGCGGGCTGGCCCGGCGGCCGGCCCGCCGGCCACCCAGCGAGTCATCCCGTCGAGGTAACGGGCCTTGATGGCGTCGGGGAGATAGTCGCGGACGACCGTCTGGTAGGCGAGAAGGACCCCTTCGGGCGCGCGCCCCAGCCGCAAGCCTGACGAGGTGCTCGGGCACGTCGGCGAGATCGGCTGTCTCGAGGCGGGGCGGCGACGGCTCCTGCGCGAGGGCCCGGAGGGCGTCGACGGCGGCGTTCAGGCGGGCGAGGCGGGCGGTCTCGCCCGGCCAGACGCAGGCGCGCAGCCAGGTCAGATCGTCGTCGCGCTCGATGTCGAGCGGCGCCAGATCGAAGCCGTGGCGGCCGACGATCGTCGCGGTCGTGGCGACCGGAAGCGGCGTGCCGGCGCCATCCGTCCAGGCGGCGTGTAGTCGATCGCCCGCCAGGTTGAGGCCGGCGCTGCAGCCGACGTCGAAGAGCGTGAGCTGGCGGCGGGCGTCGGCACAGCCGGCCAGCGCGGCCGGCCAGAGCCAGGCGACGGCGCGCGAGGTCTCGTTGGTCTGCACCCGCCGGGTGGCGAGGAGCGCGTAGAGGCGGGGAGGGGCATCGGCGAGGACCTCGGCGAGCGCCGCGCGCGTGGCGGCCGCCGGGTCGACCGGATCGGCGGCGATCGCCCGGAAGAGCGGGTGGCGTGCCCCGGCCCGCAGCGCCTCTGCCCGCAGCGATGCCATCAGGAGCAGCGGTCGGTCGTACTCGGCCGAGAACCGCCGCTCGCGCCAGGCGGCGTCGAGCCGCGCCCGCGCCGCCTCTTCGACGGCACCGGTCGGGGCGTCGACGATGGCGCCGGCCGCCGCCAGCAGCCGGTCGTAGACCGGGACGCGCGCTCCGACGGCGGCGCGCCAGGCGTCGGCGTCCGCGCGAAAACCGTCCAGGCCGCGTCGCATCGCCCGCAACTATAGCGCCAGGCGCCGGCCGGACAGTGTGGGGCGGCAGGAAGGCGCTAGATCGCGCGAGATGCGCTAGATTCTCTGGCCCCCATGCTGCACCCCACCGACGACCTTCGCATCGACCGGATCCGTCCGCTCATCCCGCCCGAGATCCTGATGGAGAATCTCCCGCTCACCGAGCGGGCGTCGACCACGGTGGCCGAGAGCCGCGAGGCGGCCGCGCGCGTCCTGCGCGGCGACGACGACCGGATCGTCGTCGTGGTCGGCCCCTGCTCGATCCACGACGTGACCGCCGCGCGCGAGTACGCCCGCGGGCTGCGCGAGATGGCCGGCGAGCTCGCCGATGCGCTCTTCGTCGTCATGCGCGTCTACTTCGAGAAGCCGCGCACCACGGTCGGGTGGAAGGGGCTCATCAACGATCCGCACCTCGATGGCACCTTCAAGGTCAACGAGGGGCTGGCGATCGCGCGCGGGCTTCTGCTGGATCTGGCCGAGATGGGGATGCCGGCCGGGTGCGAGTTCCTGGACATGATCACGCCGCAGTACCTCGCCGATCTCGTCAGCTGGGGCGCCATCGGCGCGCGCACCACCGAGAGCCAGACCCACCGGGAGCTGACGAGCGGCCTGTCGATGCCGGTTGGCTTCAAGAACGGCACCGACGGCAACACGCAGATCGCGATCGACGCCATCCAGGCAGCCGGCCACCCGCACCATTTCCTGTCGGTCACCAAGCAGGGGTTGGCGGCGATCGTCGCCACGCGCGGCAACCCCGATTGTCACCTCATCCTGCGGGGCGCCGCCGGCGCACCGAACTACGACGCCCCGGCAGTGGCCAAGGCAGTGGGCGCGCTCGAGAAGGCCAAGCTGCGCCCGCGCCTGATGATCGACTGCAGCCACGGCAACAGCCGCAAGGATCCGATGCAGCAGCCGGCGGTGGCGCGCGATCTGGCGGGACAGATCCGCACCGACGGGCGCGCCATCGGCGGCGTCATGATCGAGAGCCACCTGGTCGGCGGTCGCCAGGATCCGCAGCCCGGGCAGTCGCTCACCTACGGGCAGAGCATCACCGACGCCTGCCTCGCCTGGACCGACACTGTCCCCGTGCTGCGCGAGCTGGCCGACGCCGTTCGCGCGCGACGGGCGCGCGCCTCGCGCAAGTAAATTTCGATCGCGTCAAGCGCGGAAGACGCTCGAAAATTTGCGTTCTGATCTCCCCGTGGTTCGATGGACGGCGAGGAGAACGATGGACATCAGGACAATTTACCTGCCGTCGGGGGGACTGGCCGAGACGCACGGAAACCTGGTTCGCCTCACCACGCCATCGGGCGGGGCGCTGGCGTCGCTGCGGAAGATCCGCAGCGAGATCCAGGCGGCGACGGTGGCCGAGGCCGAGGCGGCGATCGGCCGCCGGCTGGTCCCCGGCTTCTGGTGGCTGACGACCTGCGGCGCCAAGACCACGGCGGTGCCGGTCGTCGACGCCTAGAAGGGGCCCGACGCGCATAACAGGCGCGCCGGCGCGCGCCGCGATATTCTGAGGTCAGATGGCCTCGACGGTTTCGTCCCCGCTTGCCGCGCCCGCCGCTCCGGCAACCGCCACGCTGCTGGTCAGTTGCCGCGACCGCACCGGCCTCGTCGCGGCGCTGTCAGAGTTCGTGTTCAAGAACGACGGCAACATCCTGGACGCCGATCAGCACGCCGAGATCGAGACGGGCCTCTTCTTCATGCGCCTGCGCTGGGACCTGGGCGGCTTCAAGCTGACACGCGCCGAGATCGACGCCGCGATGCGGGCGCTCGGCGCGCGGTTCGATCTGGCGTGGGAGCTGACGTACTCCGACGTCCGCCCGCGGGTGGCGGTGTTCGCCAGCAAGGCGCCGCACTGCCTCTACGACCTCCTGCTGGCGCACCAGCTCGGGGAGCTCGGAGGCGATCTGGCGCTGGTGATCTCTAACCACGAATCGCTACGGCCCGTGGCCGGGCACTTCGGCGTCCGGTTCGAGCAGGTGGCCGTCGATCCGCGCGACAAACCAGCGTCCGAGGCGGCGCAGGTGAAGCTGCTGGGCGAGGCCGGCGTCGACCTCATCGTGCTCGCGCGCTACATGCAGATCCTCTCGCCCGCGTTCGTGGCCCGCTGGCCGTCGCGCATCATCAACATCCACCACTCGTTCCTGCCGGCGTTTGTCGGCGCCAAGCCCTACCATCAGGCCAAGGCGCGCGGCGTGAAGGTGATCGGCGCGACCGCGCACTACGTGACCAGCGAGCTCGATCAGGGGCCGATCATCGAGCAGGACGTCTGCCGCGTCAGCCACCGCGACGACGTCGATGAGATCGTCCGCAAGGGCGGCGAGCTCGAGCGCCGGGTGCTGACCCACGCCGTGCGGATGCACCTCGAGCGGCGCGTGCTCGTGTCGGAGAACCGGACGATCGTCTTCGGCTGACGCACGTCTTCGGCTGACGGGCGCATTCGTCGTCGGCGCGCGCCTTGCAGTTCGTCGGTCCATGTCGAGTCGGGCAATCTTCGGTGCGGTCGCAAACGCGTCGACACTGGACGGGCGCGCAGCCGCTTTGTGAACGGGCCCTAGGAGGCCTGACGACTATGCCTCTCTGGAAACGGCAAAGGCGCTCGCGGGGAGCCAGCGGATGTCGCCGAAGCCGGCGATGAACCGGGCTTCCTCGACGTCGAAGCGCCAGAAAGAAAAGTCGTGGAGCGCGACTGTATCGACGGTGCGAGGCCAGCGGCCGAGGTAGCGAGCGCGGGCGTCAGCTTCGTCGTCGGCACCAACGGGGGCCGCGCGGCCCATCAGCGACAGACGCGCGCCGGCCTGGGGATCGGCGGCGGCGGTGTGGTCGCCGACGAAGAGGCCGGCGCGCGGGTCGACCCGGAGATTGTGCGTGTGGGCTGCGAGGCTCGATAGCAGCAAGAGCGGCGAGCCCGCGGCCGACAGCGCATACGGGGTGAGGGAGCCGTACGGCGTGCCGGCCCGGCGGACCGAGATCGTCGACAGCAGGCCGACCGATTCGGCGGCCAGCAGCGCGCGCGCGGCGGCGGCGGCTCTCTCGGCGTTGGCGTCGGCCACGGGGCCAGTTTAGCGTTGGAGGCGCGGTTCGGGATACAACTGAGAGGTGGAAGTCATCGTGGTCGCCACCGCGGACGACGCCTGCCAGCGGGCGGCCCGCATCGTTGCGCGTTTGCTGCGCGCCAAGCCAGACGCCGCGCTGGCGCTTCCGACCGGCAGCACGCCGCGCGGGATCTACGCCGAGCTCGTCCGCCAGCACCGCGCGGAAGGGCTGTCGTTCGCCCGTGCGAACGCGTTCAATCTCGACGAGTACGTCGGGATCGCGGCTGATCATCCCGGGTCGTTTCGCCGAGCCCTGCACGAAGAGCTCTACCGAAACGTCGACTTGCCCCCCGCACGCGCGCACGCGCCCGACGGGCAGGCGGCCGATCTGCCGGCGGCCTGCGCGCGCTACGAGGCGGAGATCGCGGCGGCGGGCGGGCTCGACCTGGCGCTGCTCGGTCTCGGGACCGACGGGCACATCGCCTTCAACGAGCCGACCTCGTCGTTCGGATCGCGCACGCGGCTCAAGACGCTGGCCGACGAGACGCGCGCCGCGAATCAGGCGGGGTTCGGCGGTGAGCCCATTCCGCGGCACGCGCTCACGGTCGGGATCGCCACCATCCTCGAGGCGCGACGCTGCCTGCTGGTGGCGTTTGGCGCCGCGAAGGCCTCCGCGGTGGAGATGATGGTCGAGGGGCCGCTGTCGGCGCTGGTGCCGGCGTCGGCGCTGCAGCTGCATCCGCACGCGACCATCATCGTCGACGAGGCCGCGGCCGAAGGGCTTCGCCTGCGCCGCTACTACGACGCCGTCGCGGCTGGCAAGCCCGACTGGCAGCGCGAGGACTGACCGGGGCCACCTTCAGGCCTCCAGATGGGGGAAGGCGATGAAGCGGCCGCCAACCCGCTCGATCCGGATGGCGCCCTCGAAGACCTCGACCAGCGCGGCGTGCAGTGCCGGGTCGTCAGCCGACCCCTCGGCGCGTACCCGGCCGCGGTCGAGCAACACCAGGTGGTCGGCGACCAGCGCCAACGAGAGATCGTGGAGCACGCTCACCACGGTCGTCCCGGCGGCGGCGCGGCGGCGGAAGAGCCGAGCCAGCGCGGCCTGGTGCGGCGGATCGAGGTGGGTGGTCGGCTCGTCGAGCAGCAGCAGCGGCGCCTCGACGGCCAGCGCACGCGCCAGGAGCACCCGCTGTTGCTCGCCGCCCGAAAGCTGCTGCGGCCTGCGATCGCGCCAGGCCGCGCACTCGGCCTCCTCCATCGCGCGGTCGACGGCGGCCTCGTCGGCGGCGGCGGGCGAGGCGACGATCCCCAGGTGCGGCAGCCGTCCGAGCAGCACGATCTCGCGCGCCGTCAGGTCCCCGGTGGTGCTCCCCTGCTGGTTCAGCCAGGCGATCCGCTGGGCGCGCGCGCGCGGCGCCCAGCCGGCGAGCGGGGCGCCATCGAGCTGGACCTCGCCCGCGTCGGGCAGGCGCAGGCCGGCGAGCACGCGCAGGAGCGTCGACTTGCCGGCGCCGTTGGGGCCCACGATGGCGGTCCATCCCGGCCGCACGTCCAGCGATACGCCGTCGAGCACGCGGGCGCCGCCCAGCGTAACGACGATTCCCGTGGCGCGCAGGTTGGTCACGCCGCGCGCCTGCGGCGCAAGAGCCAGATGAGGTAGCCGCCCCCGAGGAGCGCGGTAAGCACGCCGACCGGCACCTCCTGCGGCGCGATCAGCGTCCGCGCCAGCACGTCGGCGGTCAGCAGGAGCGTGCCGCCCGCCGCTGCGCTGGCCACCAGCGTGAACCCGTGGGTGGCGGGCGCGAACCGGCGCACCAGATGCGGGGCGATGAGACCCGACGAAGGCGATGAGCCCGGCCTGCGAGACCGCCAGCCCGGTGGCGAGCGCGATGGTGGCCACCAGCGCGAGGCGCAGCCGTCCGAGCGCCAGGCCCAGGCTGACGGCGGTCTCCGTTCCCAGCGTGAGCGCGTCGAGCACCCGCGCCAGGCGCCAGGCCGCCGGGAGCGTCACGGCCAGCCCGAGCCCCATGAAGGCGCAGCTGCTCCAGCCGAGAAACCCGGTGCTCCCGAGGAGAAAGGCCTGCTTGCCCCTGAGCGCGTCGGGGGCCGCGGTGGTGATGAGGTCGGCAGGCAGCGGTCAGCAGCACGCCCACCACCACGCCCGCCAGCAGCAGATGCATCGTCTCTTGTGCGCCGTGCGCGAGCGACAGCGTGAGCAGCACGCCCAGGAGCGCGCCGCGAACGCCGCGCCGACCAGTCCGAAGCGCGCGATGGCGCCGGCGGTCGCCACGCTGACCACGTGCCCGCCCAGCGCCGCCGCCGCCAGCACCAGCACGACGCCCAGCACGGCCCCCGAGGCCGAGCCGAGAAGGTACGGATCGGCCAGCGGGTTGCGAAACAGCCCCTGCGCCGCCGCGCCCGAGAGGCCCAGCAGCGCGCCGGCGAGCCACGCGCCCAGCGTCCGCGGCGCGCGGATCTCGAAGACGATGAGCCGCCCCTCGGCGGTACCGAGCGCGCGCACGAGCCCGGCGAGCGACCACCCTTCGCCGCCCGCGGCCATCCCGGCGGCGGCGATCACCACGCTGGCGAGCGCGAGACCGATCGCCAGCCGGAGGCGCTTCTGTCCGTCAAACGTCACCGGGAGCGTCATCGGAAGCTTCATCGGGCCTTGGTGGCGGAAGGCGCGCCAGGCAGTCGGCGAGCGCGGCGGCCGCCTCGCCCATGCGCGGCCCGGTCGCACGAGGATCTCGTAGTGGCGCTCGGGAACCCACACGTCCGTCCGTCGCGCAGCGCGCGCAGCGTGCTCCATCCCGGCCGCCTCGGCATGTCGGCGACGCTCGCCTGCACCGCCATCACGATGTCGGGCTGTGTCCGCACGACGAACTCGGGGTTCAGCCTCGGGAACGGGCCGAGATCGGCGGGGATGGCGTTGCCGAGGCCGAGCCCGCGCAGCGTCTCGCCGATGAAGGAGTCGGGGCCGGCCGCGTAGGGGGTGGGATCGATCTCGAAGTACACGCGCTGGCCGCGCTCGGCCGCCGGCACCCGCAGCCGCCGCGGCGCGGGTGTCGCGTTCGATACCGGCCCACACCTCCTCGGCCTTGCCGGGCACCCCCAGGAGTCGGCCGAGCAGCGCGAGCGTTCGCTTCACGTCGGCGAGGTTGCGTGATTCGAGCGCGATCACCCGGACCCCCAGCGACTCGAGCCGTCCATCAACCGGGCCGAGGTCGAGGCCAGCACGACGTCCGGCTTCAGCGCGACGATCCGCTCGATCTGCGCGTCCTCGAGCCCGCCCAGCTTTGGCAAGGCGGCCACGCTGGACGGCCAGTTCGAGAACCGATCGGTCCCCACGAGGCGATCGCACGCCCCCAGCGCGCAGACCGATTCGGTCAGGAGGGCAGCAGGCTGACGATCCGCCGCGGGGACGCGTCCAGGGTGACCGTGACGCCACGATCGTCCCGGATCGCCAGCCTGGCTTCGGCGGCAGAGCCGTCGATCGCGATGATGGCGATGACCGCGAGGATCGCAAACAACGACCGCGACGCATTCGATGTCCATCGGCGGTGGGTATGCTCGGCGAGAATCATCTGGAATCGGGTGGAGGGCCGGGGGCTGGAAGATTCCACAGAGCGGGAAGGTTCGACAGAGCGGGCAGCTCCAGACGTGCGAGCACGAGAGCGAGGTCCTCGGGCATCGGCGCGGTGAGCGCGAGGCGGTCGCCCGTGGCCGGGTGATCGAAGGCGATCGCCGAGGCGTGAAGCGCGAGCCGGTGGAGATCGTAGCGCGCGCGGTAGTGTCGGTTGAGCTCTCCCGAGCCGTAGTTGACGTCGCCGATGAGCGGGTGTCCGAGGTGGCGGAGGTGCCGCCTTATCTGATGGGTCCGGCCGGTCTCCGGGATGGCGAGCACCAGCGAGCAGCGGTCGACCCCGGAGCGCGCGACGCGGACGAAGCGCGTGACGGCCGGGACGCGGGGGCCACTCTCGCCTTTCGGGATCGGGTGATCGATGGTCCCGGCGTCGGCCGGTGTGCCGCGGACCAGCGCCAGGTAACGCTTGTCGATCCGCCGCTGTTCGAAGGCGCTGGCCAGCGTGGCGGCCGCCTCCTTCGTTCGTGCGAAGACGAGCGCCCCGCTGGCGCCGCGATCGAGGCGATGGACCGGGTAGACGTGCGCACCTAGCTGATCGCGAACGCGAAACATCGCCACGTCGGCTTCGGCGCCCCACCCGCGGTGGACGAGCAGCCCCGACGGCTTGTTCACGACGACCAGGTGGTCGTCCAGAAAGAGGACGTCGAGAATGTCCCCACCCTACGGCAGAGCGGGCTGTCCTTGACAGGTCAATCTCCAGCTGGCAGCCTTTGGGGAGCGCTTGCATCCATAAATCTAGATACGAGGATGAAAGCGCGCAATCCACCAAGATTCGCGAGCCCGTCGAGGAGAAACAGTCATGCCCGAGACCAGCATCTTCAAGAAAGCCCCTGTCGTGAACGGCAAGCCCGACTACGTGGTTCGTGACCTCTCGCTCGCCGGCTTCGGACGCAAGGAGATCGATCTCGCGGAGACCGAGATGCCGGGGCTGATGGCGACGCGCGCCGAGTTCGCCAAGACTCAGCCGCTCAAGGGGGCGCGCATCGCCGGGTCGCTGCACATGACCATCCAGACGGCGGTTCTGATCGAGACGCTCGAGGCGCTCGGCGCCGACATCCGCTGGTGCTCCTGCAACATCTTCAGCACGCAGGACCACGCGGCGTCCGCCATCGCCGACCGTGGAGTACCGGTGTTCGCGGTCAAGGGCGAGAACCTGGAAGAGTACTGGGACTACTCCTGGCGCGTGCTGCAGTGGTCCGATGGCGGCACCCCCAACCTCATCCTCGACGACGGCGGCGATCTCACCTTGCTGGTGCACCTCGGCGTGAAGGCCGAGAAGGACGCCTCGTTCCTCGACAAGGACCCGGGCCATGAAGAGGGCCGCGTCCTCTACGCGCTCGTCAAGCGCGCGATCAAGGAGCGCCCCGGCTTCTTCGCGCAGGCCGCCAAGAACATCAAGGGCGTCTCCGAGGAGACGACGACCGGCGTTCACCGCCTCTACCAGATGGCGCAGAAGGGCGAGCTCCTCTTCCCCTGCATCAACGTCAACGACTCGGTCACCAAGTCCAAGTTCGACAACCTCTACGGCTGCCGGCACTCGCTGCCGGACGGCATCATGCGCGCGACCGACGTGATGCTGTCGGGCAAGGTGGTGGTCATCGCCGGCTACGGCGACGTCGGCAAGGGCTGCGCCCAGGCGATGAAGGGGCAGGGGGCGCGCGTCCTCATCACCGAGATCGACCCGATCTGCGCGCTGCAGGCGGCGATGGAGGGCTACGAGGTCACGACGATGGCCAAGGCCGCGCCGCGCGGGGACATCTTCGTCACCACCACCGGCAACGAGTACGTCATCACCGAGGAGCACATGAACGCCATGAAGCACCGGGCGATCGTCTGCAACATCGGCCACTTCGATTCGGAGATCGAGATCGCCAAGATCAAGAAGCACAAGTGGGTCGAGGTGAAGCCCCAGGTGCACGAGGTGATCTGGCCGGACGGCAAGTCGCTCATCGTTCTCGCCGAAGGGCGTCTGGTGAACCTCGGCTGCGCCACCGGCCACCCGAGCTTCGTGATGAGCAACTCGTTCACCAATCAGACGATCGCGCAGATCGACCTGTGGCTGGCGTCGCAAGGCAAGCCGACGCTCAGTGGCATCGCCGGTTACGAGCCGGGCCGCGTGTACGTGCTGCCGAAGAAGCTCGACGAGAAGGTGGCGCGCCTGCACCTCGCGAAGCTCGGCGTCGAGCTCGAGGTGCTCACCGAGCGCCAGGCGAGCTACCTCGGCATTCCTAAGGAAGGCCCGTACAAGGCCGATCACTACCGCTACTAGCAGCGGGCTCTGACAACTGAATAAGCGCCTCGGGTGCCCAATCAGGGCATAAAAGGGAAGCCGGTGAATGCCGGCGCGGTCCCGCCACTGTGAGTGAAGAGGCCTTCCAAGCCCACTCGACATCCGTCGGGGAAGGGGGAAGGCGCCGCGAATCGATCGTCTGATTCGCGCTTCACGAGCCAGGAGACCTACCCGAGGTCGTGGCTTTTCACTCCGCGCGGACGGAGGTCGGCTGCCGGCCCTCTCTGTCTGAGGCGGCACCTTCCCTCGTTCGCTGAGCGAGGGTTTCTCATGCCGCCGAATTCGGCGAGGCCCGAAACGCGGGCCGAGCCAACAGCAAAACGTTTCAGTGCCCGTCGTCACCGACGGGGCGCTCTGGGCCGTCATCGTGGTGATGGCGTCGTTCGCGATTGGCGTATCCGCTCGAGCGGCCGAGGAGACGGCCCAAGGTGGGACTGTGCGAGACGTGGGTGCGGCCGATGGCTCCCCGCCGGGTGCACCCGACGCCGGCAGGGCGCCCACGGTCGAGGTTGCGCCGTTGCCCGCCGCCGGGCCCCCAAAACCGGCGTCGGATGCTGCCGCTCAAGAACACAAACCTGGCTTTCAAACGACCGTCACCGGAGCCCCGGTGGAGCCGGCTCTGCCCCGCGAGGATCGCGCGGCCGCGGCGTCGGTGGTGCTCCCCTCCGAGAGTCCGCGCGCCTACGACGATCTCGGGTCACTCCTCCTGCAGGTCCCAGGCGTCACCGTGATGCGGACCGGCTCGTCACAAGCCTTCGCCAGCCTCACGCTCCGCGGTTCGAACCCCGATCAGGTGCAGATCTACGTCGACGGTGTCCCGCTGGACATTGCGGAAGGTGGCAGCGTGGACCTCTCGACGCTGCCGCTCGGGGACGTGGAGCGCGTGGAGGTCTATCGGGGGACGACGCCACTGGCGTTCGGCGAAGCCGCTCTCGGCGGCATCATTTCGATCACCACCCGCACGCCCGGTGTGGTGCGCGCCCGCGCGCGCGCCGGCGTCGGATCGTTCGGGACCACCTTCGGCGACGTCTCCGGAGGCGATCACGTCGGTCGACTGCGGCTCTATCTGGGGGCTCACGTCTACTCCGCGAAGGGCGACTACCCGGTTCAATTCAACAACGCGCCGACCAACCCCAACTTCGCCGTCGACACCGTCCACCAGAACAACGACACCTTGGACGGAAACGGCGTTCTTCGCGCCGAGCTGTCGCTTGAGGGGCGTCGGACGATCGGCCTCGAGCTCATTGGGTTCGGTCGCGCGGAGGGGCTCCCGGGCACAACCACCAATCCGGCCCTCCATACCCGCTTTCACACGGCCCGCGGTCTCGGACTTCTGCGCTACGAGTCGCGAGACGATCTCGGCCCCGGGGGACGCGTGTCGGCGGCGGCCTTCGTCAGCGTGGAGCGCAATCGACTGCTCGATCCCGACGCGGAAATTCAGAGGTCCCCTGACTTTGTCTTTCATGAAACCACGCTCTCGATCGGTGCGACGGTCCGTGCGACCCGCGCACTGTCGGACTGGGGGCGCGCGGCCGGGATACTCGAAGCCCGTCGCGAGACCTACACCCCCGACGACGAGATCAACCCGGCCGAGTCGGGCATTCCGGCGCGTCGTCTGGTCGGCGTGGCGGGCGCAGAGCTCACGCTCGTCTTGCACCGGTTGGACCTGGAGGTCATTCCCTCCGTGCGGTTCGAAGGAATGAACGATCTGGTGACGGGTCAGACGACAGCTGGCGCTCCGGTTGCCGCCGGCGTGGCCACCACGCGCCTCTTGCCCACTTACCGGCTGGGTTTGGTGCGGCCGGTCTCGTCGGACGTGACGCTCAAGGCGAACGTGGGAGAGTACCGCCACGCGCCTTCCTTCCTGGAGCTGTACGGCGACGGCACAGGACGCCTCCTCGGCAATCCCAGCCTGGTCCCTGAATCCGGAACGAATGCCGATCTCGCCATCTGGGTCGATCGCCCCGGCGCCCGGGTGTCGACCGCCAGCCGCACCACTCTCTTCGGAGCGCTGGCCGACGACCTCCTCTACTGGCAGTTGGCTTCGGGGGGGCCATCGCGCGCCCTGAACTTGAGCAGTGCGCACGTGTACGGTGTCGAGCAGGAGCTTCAGCTCGGCGTGGGGCGCCACGCGCGCCTGGTGGCTCAAGGGAGCTATCTGGTCGCCCACGACGAGAGCGACAACCCCACCACTCACGGCAAGCAGATTCCGCACCACCCGCGCGTGAGCGCCTACGCCAGGCCGGAGATCGTCCGTATCGGCCTGCCGTGTGGAATGGAGCTCGGCGCCTACGCCGACGTCGCGCTGCTCGCGGGCGCCTACGATGACCCCGCCAACGTCTATCCGGTTCCGACGGCGGCTCTCATCGGCGCAGGCGCGAGCGTCTCGCGGCCACGTTCCCGACTGCGGCTCGCGGTCAGTGGGCTGAACCTGACCGATCTCCCGAATTGGAACCTCAGCACCTTCCCACTTCCCGGACGAACCGTATTCGTGTCTCTCGCCTACGACTCGGCAGCCGGCGAGGACGGGGAAGCGGTTGGCGTCCAGCCCTTCAGCAGCCCCTGACGGAAGCCCAAGGAGCAACCTCGATGCGACGAACACTGGGAGTCGGTTTGATGGCGGCGGCTTTCGCGGTCGGATGCGGAAGCAGCACCCCTGGTCAGGTAGGTGCGGACGCCGCCGGGGGAGAGTCGGGGCAGGACGGAGCTGTCACGGATGCCGCTCTCGCAACGAGCCCGCCGCCCATGACGGGGTTGGCGATCGTGAACAGCGACTTTTCGACGACCAGCCTGTCGATCCTCGACACGACGGGGACGTTGGTGCGCGCTGACTGCGTCGACTCGGCGACCGGTGCCAATGGGAGCGTGACGAAGAGCATCTCCGGCGACGCGGTACTCCCGTCGCAACCGCAGCTCGGCGGAGAGGTGGTCATCGTCGATCGCGGGAACGTTGCTCTGACCTTCGTCGACCCGAATCGTTGCGCGATCGCCCGCCAGATTCTGGTCCCCGGGGTCAGGACCAACCCGCACGACGTCGTCATGTTGGCGGCGCACAAGGCCTACGTGACCCGTTATGACCTGAATCTGGCCGCGGCAGATCCGAACCTGGCTGGAAACGACATCGCGGTGATCGACCCGACCACGGGCGCACTGGAGGGCCGTGTCAGCCTCGACGCCTATGCGTCTCCTGTTGCAGGCGCGACGATCCTGGCCCGGCCAGATCGCGCGCTCCTCGTCGATGGAAAGGTGATCGTCTCGCTCGATGAAATCGACCACGGGTTCATGAACTACGGCGAGGGGAAGATCGTGGTGGTCGACCCGACGACCGACACGGTCACGGCGGCCGTGGCGCTCACTGGATTGACCAACTGCGAAGGGATGACCTACGTGGACGTGCAGAAGACTCTCCTGGTCGCGTGCGGTGGCCCCTTCGGAGGCTCCACGTCGGAATCGGGCATCGCGGTCGTCGCTCTGGGCGCCGCGCCGCCTGTCCTGACCCGCGTGATTCCGTCCGCGGCGTTCGACGGACGGCCGCTGGACATCAGCTGGGTTCTTGCGCTGCCGCCGACCGGAGGGGGAACGCGGGCCTTCGCCGTGAGCAACGATCCGAAGGACGTCGAGCCGGACGCGCTCTTCGCTTTCGACTATGTCGCCGCCACGACCAGCAAGGTCGCGACCTCCGGCCCTTACACGCTGGGGATGCCGACGGGGCTGCCCGGGCTCCTCTTGATGCCGAATTCCACGATCTCCATGCCCCGGATCGATCTCTACGACGTCACCGCGTCGCCGGCGGCGACCACGACATTTACCTCCGACCCGGTGACGAATCTCCCGCCTCAGGAGATCGCGCCGTATTGATCATGCCCGCCTGAACGTTCCGCAGGTCGGCCTCGGCTGGCGCGGATACTTCACCGGAAGCGCGGTGCACAGGACAAAGGTCGATCGCGCCGTCCTGATCGGCCGATGGTGGACGCAGCTCCAGCAGAGGCTGTCCGACTCCGCCAGGGTGTCGGGAGCGCTCGGGGCGGATGGCGGCGGCGTGTTCGCTTTCGACATGCGGCCTACATCCGCTGGTTCAGAACGGCGATGCCGTCGAGGTCGAAACCGGCGGTCGGTCCGCTGGAGAGGGGGTCGACGATCCCGCGACCGAACGAATCGAGCGTCGTCCCGTCGCCCACGATGTCGACGATGCGGACGTACTTGATCGAGGTGAGATCGATGGTGCCGTCACGGACAAGCGGAGAGTTCCGGAGCGCCGCCAGGTCGAACGGCGTTCCGTAGCCGACCATGTAGCTGCCGGCGAGGCCGCCAATCTGCGCGGCGGTGCCCGAGGAGTTAGCCGAGGGCGTCACCGTGCTTTGAAAGGCGGAGTCGAAGCGTGCGAAATGAGCGCCGTCGCTGGAGATCTCGACGAAGCCCAGCTCCAGGAAGACGTCGGTCGCGAAGCTGTTCTCGTAGACGGCGAAGTCCCATCCGTCCCCGTCGGTGATGGGAGCGTCGAAGGTGAGCGTGACGGATCCGCCATTCCCGAGCGTGACGACGGCGAGGGTGCTGGTGCCCGCCGGCCCCAGGGCCTGGCTCGGCATCATGTACTGGGTCTCGGTCGCGCCGGGGCCGGGCAGGTAGTCGGCGACGCCGGTCGCCCACCCGACGATCCGGGGATCGTCGTACGCGATCGCCGTCGTCGTCGGGTCCGGCGGCGGGGGCGCATACGTGACGCGGATGTCGTAAACAGCGTCGAACGGCGCCTGAACGCATCCGGTGGTGGTCCGGGCGAGGACCCGCGTGGGACCGGACGACCCCGCGAGGCCGAGCGAGCTCGCGCGTTGAAAGACCGCGGTCGAGGTCGCGGCGTCCGCAGGAAGCACGGCGACCTCGATCGGGGAGCCATCGGAGACGACGAAATTCAATACTTCGTCGCTGGCGATGATCGAGAGATCGGGCGCGAGCGGGATCGGACATACGTCGGGGCGGCTGGCATCGGCTGGCTCGCGCGCGTCGAGCGGGCCGCCATCGGACGTGGTCGCGTCGCTTGCCGGGGTGGCATCCCGTGGCACCGTGGAGTCGCCGCGGACGGATCCGTCCCCGACGGCCGGAAGGGCCGAGCTGCTGCCACAAGCGGCGGCAGCGACGCCCAGACTGGCGATCGCCACCAGCCGACCGATTCGACTCCCGTACAGGATCGGAGTCCTCGCCCTAGGGCCGGCGGGCCACCACGACGTACGTGGTGCTCGAGGCTCCGCTCACCGCGACCCAGAGTCGTTGCGACCCGTCGACCAAGAACGAGAGCCCTTGCGTTGACCCCGCCGCCACCGTCAGCAAGGACGTCGGCGTTCCCATCGCGGCCAGGGCGCTGGTGGTCGTGAACTTCTGCTGGATGACGTCGAGCGGGGAAAAGGTCGACGAATCGTTCGGCTGAAAGATCACGATGCCCGGATCGGTCGCGGTGGGTGACAGGGCGGCCAGGGAGCCGGAGAACCCTGGAATCGTGAACAGCGTGACCCCCGCCGTGGCCGCCGATCCAAGGGCGACCGAGCTGGCGAGAAATCCCCGCGCCTCCTGGGTGCTGGTGGCGAGCGAGTTCATCACGGCAAAAACGTCGCCGTTCGAGTCGGCAGCGACCGGTCCGCTGCCGTCGCCCCAGGCCGCGACCACGGCCGACGCCGAACATCCCGTCCCCGCGCCGAGGGCCTGTGCCGGCGACGAGCAGGCGTCCGCCGCGTAAAGACCGTTCGTGGCCGTCGTGGCCATGCCGAGAGGCGACAGGCCGGAGTAAAGCAGGCGTCCCAGTGAAGCCGCCGCGGCGGAAACAGCGGCAGCTGCGAAAGGACCGTTCACGGCGTAGGTCGTCGCGATGGCGCCGCTCGCGATCATCTCGAATTGCCCGGTGGTGTCGGGGAAGGGGTTCGTCCACGAGATGGCGGTCCACCCAAAGAACGGAAGATCGAGCGCCTGCGCGCCGAGGAACGTGCCGGCCGGAAGCGCCGAGGCGACGGGCGTCGTCAGAGGGGTCATCGCCCCCGTGCTCGCCGCAGGTGCCGTCCAGCGCTCCAGGGTCACACCCGTGCCGGAAGCCCCAGCCGTTCCCGCCGTGGCGGCCTGAACGACGAGCGGGCCGCCGTGCGAGCCCCAGGTCGGTGCCTGGAAGCCGAGCGATTCTGGCGCCGTGTAGAGCGCGACCGCGCAGAACGTGGTGTCGGCGATGGCGAACGAGGAGGCGAACATCGACGGATCGAGGCAGCCGACGGCGGCGCCACCCGCGCCACCCGCGGCCTGACCCGCGGCTCCACCGGCCTGGCCCGCGGCGCCCCCCGCGCCGCCTTTGCCGGCGTTGGAAGAATCGCTGCTGCAAGCAGCCATGAGCCCCGCCGAGACCATCACACCGAGACAAAACAGACGTCGCATCGAATCGCTCCTTTGGAAATGTCGTAAACGCGCGGCACGCAAAAAACCCCTCGCTCGGACGCGAACGAGGGGACGGTGCCGGTCGCTCGGGAGCGAGAGACCGACGGCCGTTTCTCCGTCCGCGCGGAGAGAAAAGCTTCAGCCTTCGGTAGGTCTCCTGGCTCGTGAAGCGCAAATCGCGGAGCTCGCGATTTGCCGCCACCCTCTTCCTTCCCCGACCCGTTGGGTCGAGTGGATTCTCGAGGGCGGCCTCCACTCACAGTGGCGGGACCGCGCCGGCATCGACCGGCTTCCCTGTTACGCCCGAATTGGGCACCGAAGGCACCTATTCAGTTTTCAAAACTACCGCATGCTTCAACCATCGCGCGCCGGACCTGTCAAGGGCCGGGCGCGATCCGCGGCAGCGGCGCTAGACGAAGCAGAGGCCGTAAACGAGATAGCCGATGCCGACGGCCCCGATCACGCCCGACGCAATCCAGAGCCCCTTGCGCTTGGTCAGCAGGCAGACCGACGCCAGCGCGATCGAGATCTGCAGAAGCGTGATGCCGAAACCCATCGGGGGGCCGTGTTTGCCGAAGCCGTCCCGCAGCGCCTCCAGCCGCTTGGCCTTCGCCTGCGACTCGATCTGGTCGTTCTTGTACCGCGCCACGTCCGCCTCGGCCGCCGCCGCCCGCTCGCCGGTGGCGAGGTGCGCCTCCATCTCGGCGACCCGCTGCTTGATGCTCTTGGCCTGGTAGTAGGCCCACTCGTCCGACGCCTGGGCCTGCGAGAGCACCACCTTGGTGCTGAACCCGCCGGCCTTCAGCGATCCGACGCCGGTCGCGACCGCCAGCACCACCACCATGAGCGAGACGTACCTGGTCCAGCTCTCGCGCCTCTCCTTCTCCTTGGAGGCGCGCCGTTCGTCGGCGATCGACCGGATCAAATCCTGAACGTCGCTCTGCGTCGGTTCAGTCATTCGGTTGGGTCGGGGTTGCCGTCGGTGGGGAGGCCCTGGTCCAGGTCCTCCTCGGAAATCGGTGACTCGATCCGGTAGCCGCCGTCGAGCCACTTGCCGAGATCTGCCAACCGGCAGCGTTCGGAGCAGAACGGACTATACGCGCGCACCTCGTCCGTGTCGGCGAACTGACGGCGGCAGGTGGGGCACCTCCGATTCACGCGAAAAAGATAGGCCGAGGAGCGGGAAAACGACAACAAGAATTCGGCACCCTGGCGGTTTCCCGGTAAGAATCGGAACGTGGGCGAGCAACCGGAGGTGCGCGCCGATCCCGAGTCGGGACGGCGGCCGATCACGCGCGCCCAGCTGACGCTGCAGGGGCTCAAGAACCTGCCGCGCGTGGTCTGGTTGCTGGGGCTGGCCTCGCTGCTAAACGACGTCTCGAGCGAGGCGATCTTCCCGCTCTTGCCGACGTTCCTGGTGACGCTCGGCGCGCCGATGAGCTTCCTCGGCCTCATCGAGGGGAGCGCCGACGCGCTCGGCAGCCTCATCAAGGTCGCGTCGGGAAAACTTTCAGATCGGGGGCCGCGGCGGACGCTGGTGGCAGGCGGTTATGCGCTGCCGGCCCTGGCGCGTGCGGGCATCGCCGCCGCGATGGCCCCCTGGCAAGTGCTGGGCGCGCGACTGCTCGATCGCACCGGCAAGGGCATTCGCTCTGGGCCGCGCGACGCGCTGATCGCCGATTCGGTCGTGCCCTCGCAGCGCGGGCGCGCGTTCGGGCTCAATCGCTCGATGGACCACTTCGGCGCCGCGCTCGGCCCGCTCATCGCCGGGGGGCTCCTGGCGCTCGGCGCCAGCTTGCGGGTGACCTTCGCGGTCGCTTCGGTGGCAGGGCTGATGGCGCCGGTCGTGCTTTTCTTCCGCCTGCGCGAGCACGAGCAGCTGCCGGATCGCAGCGGTCCCATCGACGCGCGACCGCGCGGAGGCGCGCTGCGGGCAGGCTTCGCGCCGTACATCGTGGCTTGCGTCCTGTTCGCGTTCGGAAACTCCTCGGACGCTTTCCTCTTGGTTCGGGCGCACGAGGTGGGGTGGGGCGCCGCGGCCCTTCCGTTCCTCTGGAGCTTCCACCATCTGGTCAAGTCGATGGCGGCGTTGCCGGGCGGCGCGCTGTCGGATCGCCACTCGCGCGCGCTGGTCGTCGGCGCCGGCTGGACGGCCTATGCGCTCACCTACGTGGGGTTCGGCTTCGCCAGCAAGCGCTGGGAGATCGTCGTGCTGTTTCTGGCCTACGCCCTCTACCACGGCCTCGCCGAGGGGGCCGAGCGCGCCATCGTCGCCGATCTGGCCGAGCGCGGCGCCCGTGGGCGCGCCTTCGGCCTCTACCACGGACTGACCGGCGCGGCGGCGCTGCCCGCGGGCCTGGCCACCGGCTGGATCTGGGATCGCGCCGGCGCCTCGTGGGCGCTGGGGATCAACGCCTCCTGCGCGGCGCTGGGGGCCATCTGCCTGTTCGGCCTCAGCTTCGCGGGACCACTGCGGCGGGCTCGGTAAACGCCAGCTCGCGCGCCGTTTTTCACTCTGCGGAGGGTGAGGACCTGTAGACTGCGAACGTACCGGCGAAGAGATGGCTGAAGAACCCGTCGTTCGAGCGAAAGACAGCTGCCCCCACTGCGGGAAACCGGTGGGGCTCAGCTGGTGGACCCTGGTGCCATCCAGCGATCGTCGACGGCAACTGAAGTGCCGGGCGTGCGGCGGACGGTACGATCTGTCGGATGCCACCAAGGTCGCTTCGATGATGGGCGGAATGGGCGGGATGGGATTGACCGTTCTGCTTCTGTTCGGGCGGATCGTCGCGGCTGGTCACGGCTCGAAGGCCTACATCGCACTGGCGACCGCCGTCGTCTTGTTCGGCTTCGGGCTGGGCGCGGTGGGGCTGGCGCGGATCACCCTGCGCCTCCAGAGCAAATCCTGAACACCGGACGCTCAGAGCAGGGTCACGCAACCGCCGTCGGAGGTCGAGAAGAGGGGTGACGTGCGCACCGAATGCGAGGCGGGGGTCCACGATACACCCTTGGCTTTGATCGCCCTGCGAAGGTCGGTGAGCGGCAGGCTCCCCCCCGCGGCCTCCAAGGTCGTCACCAGTCGCGTCTCCGTCTCGGTCAGGTAGACCGAGCGCTCCAGCCGACCGTCGAAGATCAGCTCTCCGCCCCTGATGCGGGCGCCGGGAATCTCGGCGCAGACCCGGCCGAGGGTCTCGGGCGCGGGCGAGCCACCTCGCCTGATGTGGAAGAGGGCCTTCCACAGCCGCGGGACGGGTAAGCGGGAGGTCACCGAGAGGATCTTCCTCAGGTCGTCGAGTAGCGGATTCGGGCCGCCGATGAACCAGAACCAGCCGTTGCTCCGATCGATCCAGCGAAACGCGGGTAGGTCGACCAACACCTGTTCGACGAAGGACTCGACGCTCTCCGAGCCGGGAGCGTCTTCCACCAGAGCGGCCAGGGAGGCGATGGTCGTGGCGCCCCAGCTTTGAATGGAACGCACCGCGACGCGATAGGCGGTTCGCGCCGCGCTCAGCTGCGACAGGCGGAGCGCGACGCGGGCGCCGCCGATCTCCAGCACGTGAAACGGCGCGATCTGACCGCGCCCGACCGTCGAACGCACGAGCTCCCGAAGGTCAAAGGGAGTTGGCGCCCCGCAGGCCGCCAGATCCTCGTTGACCCGCTTCTCCGAGATCGGTAGCTGGCGCGCGATGATGGTGAGCGCACGGTCGGAGATGCGTTCGGCCACGATCTCCCGCGCGTTGGCCCCGCCGCCATTGGCCTCGGCGGCGGCGAGAAGGTCGACCACCGCCCGGCCGCCGAAGCGCGGGACTTTCAGATAGCGCTTGAGTGTCCAGGGTCCTTGCGCCCCGTCCTTGATGGCCCGGCGGAGCGTATTGGCGGTGCGCCGCTCGATCCTGAACGTGAGCGCCAGCGCCGGATCGGGCAGGGACGCGTCCAGCACGTGAGGCGGCAGCCCCTGCAGGCGCGTCTGAACGCGATCGACCACTGCCATCCCCAGGCGGAGGCATTGTTCGGGCGGAAGGTTCTTCCAGGCTTCGGCGCCGAGATTCCGGCTGTTCAGGAGGTCGCGTTCCCCGCCCGGCGGAATGGCCGTCGGCTGCCCACTGAGGATCACCTCGCGCAGGAGACGCGGAACGATCGGCTCCCCCGGCCGCGGGAATCGCGCCGGTCGGGCAGGCCGCCTGGTGAGGATCTCTCGGCCCATCGGGGTCAGAAGAAGATGTGCGAGACGATGCCGAACAGCGGGACCAGGATCGCGAATGACCAGAGCGTGTAGCCGAAGAAGCTGGGCATCCGGACGTGGTGCTGCTCGGCGATCGACTTGACGATGAAGTTCGGCCCGTTGCCGATGTAGGTGATGGCGCCCATGAAGACGGCGCCGCAGGAGACGGCGGCGAGCAGGTGCTGGCCGGTCGGATGAGACGCCAACGCGCCGAGGTTCTCCACCGAGAGCGCCGCGCCCCCGCTGTTGGTGACGCCGACCGCGAGCGAAGCGAACGTCAGATACGTCGGGGCATTGTCGAGCACGCTCGACAGCGCCCCGGAGGCCCAGAAGAACTGCCAGGGTTTGGTGATTCCAAGCGAGGCGCCGCGTTCGCCCAGGAACGAGAGCGCGGGGATCATCGTGAGGAACACGCCGACGAAGACCACCGCGACCTCGATGATCGGCGCCCAGCTGAATCGGTTGGCCAGGTGGATCTCCCGTTTGGTCGAGACCAGCGACAGGACGGCGCACCCGACCATCCCCAGGATCTGCGCCAGCGACCGCAGGTACGAGTCGCCGAACAGCGCCGTTCCATAGCTCCCCATGACGAAGACGACGCCGACGATGCCGACCAGCCAAAGCAGGTTGATGGCGCCGTCGAGGCGAAGCGGCTCCGTCACAGAATTGCCGCCAGGGGAGGTCGACGAGCGGGGGCGCGGGTTGCGCTTCTCCCGCGCGAGGATGACGCGATCGAAGATCGTGAAGAGGGTGAGCAGCACGCCGTTGACCAGGGCCCACGGCGCCGCCAGGCGCAGGGTCCAGGTGAAGGGGACCCCGCGCAGGAACCCGAGAAACAGCGGCGGGTCGCCGAGGGGGGTCAGTAGACCGGCACCGTTGGAGACGATGAAGATGAAGAAGACGACGATGTGGGTCTTGTACCCGCGCCGCTCGTTCGCGCGCAGCAGCGGTCGAATCAGCAGGACCGAGGCGCCGGTCGTCCCGATCACACTGCCGAGGACCGCGCCGATGGCGAGAAAGACGGTGTTCGCACCGGATGAGCCGGCCAGCGATCCCCGCAGGTGGATGCCGCCCGATATGGTGAAGAGGGCGCCGAGCAGCGCGATGAACGAGACGTAGTCACAGGCGGTTCGGAGCAGCGCCTCGCCTCCGCCGCCATGCCCGCTGAACAGATAGACGAGCACCGGTGCGGAGACCAACGCCGCGACGATCAGCTTGTTGCGGTTGTGCTCCCAGAAAGCCCCGAAGAACAGCGGCAGCGTCGCAATGAGCAGGAGGTAGAGGATGAACGGAGCGATCGCCCAGGTCGGGGTGGGGTAGGTCATCTAGTGCTGCAGGTAGAGTGGGATTTCGGTCCGTTCGACCAGCCCGCGGGTGACCGAGCCGGCGAAGAGCTGGCGCAGGCGGGATCGGGTGAAGGCACCCATGACCAGCAGTCCCGCCTGGAGATCCTTGGCGAGCTTGAAGAGAGCGTCGATGTTCGAGAGGACGGACACGATGCTGTGCGCCTTCGCGGGAACGTTCGCGGAGCGCAGCATGGCGACCCCCCGCTCAGCCATCTCCATCCCCACGACGCCGTTGTCGTCCACGGTGGCGACGTGGACCTCGCGGCCCTCCGCGATTCCGCTGGCCGCGAAGCTGGTGATGGCCCGCTTGGCGGCGCCGCTTCCGTCGTAGGCGACGAGCACCGTCTTGTTGAGCTCGGGCTCGATCGTCTCGGGAACCAACAGCACGGGGCGCATGGCCTCGTGCAAGATGGCGTCCAGCGTCTTCCTGTCGTGGGCTTCGGTCTCGAAGCGAAAGTTGGCGTCGCGTCCGATCACCGTCAGGTGGTGTGCCTCCATCTCGGTCAGAATGCTTTCTGCCGGGCGGCCCACGATCTCCAGCGATCGCGCGGCCACGCCTGCTTGACGGCAACGTTGTTCGAACAGCGCGACCCAGTCGTCGGCCGCCTTCTTCGCGTCTGCCACCAGCGCGTCATCGCGCTCGTGCTTGTAGCTCGCGCCCCCGATGCTGGTGGCGGTGCCTGCACGGATGTCAGGCTCGTCGATGATGGCCAGGCCAGCCATCTGTGCGCTCAAGGCGCGCGCGATTCCGATGGCGATCCGGGTGGCGGCCTCGGTGCTGGCCGACCCCTCCAGGCAAACGAGAATGTCTTTGATCATGCGCTCATCATAAGGCTGGGGCTCGGCGGTATCGACGCCGAGCCCCAGCCAGAGAGATTCCCTTTCGTTCGGTCTAGGTGCTGGTCGCCAGCGACGGCACCGCTGCCTTGGCCGCGGCGATCTCGGTGGAGGGGACATCCTCCGGCGCGCGCTGCGGGATGAACTCCGGGTAACCCGGGAGACCCATCTCCGGAACGTCGAGCCCGGCGATCTCGACGGCCGCCGGGACGCGGTTGGAGCCGAGCACCTTTCCGATGACCCAGAACACAACCCCGCCCACGACGACGTTCCAGGCGATACCGACACCCGTCTCGATCAGCTGCGCGACGAGCTGCTTGGAGTCACCGTAGAAGAGACCGGTGACGCCCCGACCCGCGAGGCCGAGGTAGTCCGTCGCCCCGACCCCGTTCCAGCCCTGCCCATAGCTGCCGTCCGAGAACAGACCGACCGCGATGAGCCCCCAGGCGCCGTTCGTACCGTGCACGCTGATGGCGCCGACCGGGTCGTCGATCTTGAGCTTGTCGAAGAAGAACACGCTGACGACGACCAGCACGCCGGCGACGGCGCCGATGATGAAGGCGCCCACGGGCGTCACGAACGCGCAGGGTGAGGTGATGGCCACCAGGCCGGCCAGCATGCTGTTGCACATCATGCTGGGGTCAGGCTTGCCGTAGCGAATCCACATGTAGAGGACGCCGAAGACCGTCGCCGACATGCCGGCGATCATGGTGTTGGCGGCCACGATGCCGATGCGACCGTCGCCGCCTGCCAGGGAGCTGCCGGCGTTGAACCCGAACCAGCCGAAGGCGAGGATGAACGTTCCGACCTGCACCATCGGAATGTCGTGAGGGAGGATCGGGTTCACCTTTCCGTCAGCCCCGTACTTGCCGATGCGCGGGCCGATCAGGTAGGCGGTGATCAGGGCGAGCGCGCCGCCCTGCAGGTGGACGACGCCCGATCCGGCGTAATCGACGGCGCCGTGGCCGAGGCCCAGGCGATAGCCGAGCTGCGCCAACCAACCGCCGCCCCAGACCCAGCAGCCAAAGACCGGGTAGATGAAGGCGCCGATGATGATGCTGAAGATGAAGAAGCTCTTGAAGCTCCAGCGTTCGGCGCAGGCACCGGTGACGATGGTGGCCGTGGTGTCCATGAAGACCATCATGAAGAGGAAGAGGACGATGACGCCCGCGTCGTATCCATTTCCGGAGAGGAAGAACCCGGAGGTCCCGAGGAGCCCCCAGCCATGATCGCCGTTGATCGCCGACCCCACCGTGAGCATCGAGTGCAGCGTGGGCGTTCCGCCCAGCGTCACGGGCCCGCCGATGGCAGTGCCGTTCAACCCGCCGCACATGAAGGCGAAGCCACAGATGAAGAAGCCCAGCATGCCCAGGCCGTACACCATGAAGTTCATCGACATGGTGTGCGAGGCGTTCTTCGCCCGGATGAGCCCGGTCTCGACCAGCGCGAATCCGGCCTGCATGAACATGACCAGGAAGCCCGCGATCAACGTCCAGACGAAGTTGATCGAGAACAGGCTGTGCGAGGCGGACTGCGCGACCGCGTCGACCGCGGCCGACACGTCCTTCGGCGTCGCCTTGGCGGGATCGAGCTTGGTGTAGCCCGGAACCGTGTAGGCCGTCGGTGTGGTCTGGAACGCGCCGGTCTTGTCGGGCACCGGATCGTCGGCCCTGGCCACGGAGGCGGAGGTGCCGACCAGCGCCACGGCCAAGGCCATGATCGCCAGCCAGCGCTGCGAACGAAGTTTGCGGACCGTCCTGAGCATGCGTTTCCCCTCTTTCTTGTGTGAAGTTGGACTCAGCAAAAACGAACGAGAGCGGACCAAGGCGGTGTCACGGCGCCTGAAGGATTTTTCGCCGGAGGCGCTGGCCCCAGGCGGCTCCCACCAGCGATCCTCCCTGCATCATCAGGAAGAAGACCGCTGTGACGGTGAGGCTGTGAGCGAGGCCGTAGTAGATCCCGATCGAGGCGACCGCGATGGCGAACTGCACTGACCCGAACGTCTTCTTGTAGTGTTCCCACATGGCGACGATGTAAGAGCAAGGGCGATGCCGACCGGCCTGGGCGAGAGCAGGCGCGGTGAGATTTCAGCCGGTTGCGCGTTCAGGATCGAGGGCGGTCACGGGACGGACCTGCGGCGGAAATAACCTCGAAACGTGTCGGCCACCGGCACGAATCAACCTCGCCGGAGCGGCTGGCAAAAGGCCAAGCCGTTTTCGCAGAATGCGAAACCGCCGGGCGTCAGGCGCGCTTGTTGCGGCGGTAGACCGTCGAAGGATCGACGCCCAAGATCTCGGCGGCCTTGAGCTTGTTCCCTCCGACCATCTTGAGGACGCCGGCCAGGTAGCGGTCTTCGAGATCCTGCATCGTCATCGGGTTCTGAAGCAGCCGTGGAATCGGATCGGAGGTCCAGGCGGGCCCGAGCGCGCGCTTGACGTCGGCGAGCTTGGCGAACGACTCCGAGGCGGTCACCACCAGCCGCTCGATCAGGTTCTCGAGCTGGCGAACGTTGCCGGGCCAGTCGCAGTTGGCCAAGAAATCGAGGGCGTCCGGTTCGAAGCCCGCCAGCATCGAGCGCGAAGACTTCTCCAGGCTCTGCCGCAGGAAGTGATCCACCAGGAGGGGGATGTCTTCGCCGCGTTCTCGCAGCGGGGGAACTTGCACCCGCAGGACGTCGAGACGGAAAAAGAGATCCTCCCGGAACTGCCCCTGTTCGACCAGCACGGAGAGATCTTTGTGCGTGGCCGCGATGCACCTGACGTTGACGGTTCGGGTCGTCTCCGTGCCAACCGGCCGAACCTCTCCCGACTGAAGGACCCGCAGCAACTTGCCCTGAAGAGACGGCGGCAGATCGCCAATCTCGTCGAGAAAGATCGTCCCATCCTGGGCTTCGACGAACAGCCCGCGGCGGCTGCTCGAGGCGCCCGTGAACGCCCCGCGCGCGTGTCCGAAGAGCTCGCTCTCGAGCAGGTGCTCGGGCAGCGCGGCGCAGTTGACCGCGACGAACGACCGGTCAGCCCGCGGGCCGCTGGTGTGAATCGCGAGGGCGACCAATTCCTTCCCGGTGCCGGTCTCGCCAGAGATGAGCACCGACGAGGTCGCGTCGGCGATCTGGGCGATGAGCGCGCGCAGCTGTCTCATCGGCAGGCTGCTGCCGAGCAGCTGGCGCGACGGAAGATTGGAACGAAGCGTCCGGCGCAGGAGGGCGTTCTCGCGCGACAGCGTCCGTTCGCGGCAGGCGCGCTCGACCAGCGAGCGGAGCGTCTCCAGCGCGAAGGGCTTCGTCACGTAGTGGTAGGCGCCGCGGCGCATGGCCTCGACCGCGCTCTCGACGGCGCCGAAGGCGGTCATGACGATCACCGGCGTGCCGGGATCGGTCTTCTTGATACCGCTCAGAAGGTCGAGCCCGTCTCCCCCTTTCATCCGGAGGTCGGTCACCACGACGTCGGCGGGCTCCTGTGCAAACTGCTTGAGTGCTGCCACCCCGTCATGGGCGGTCTCGGTCTCGAACCCCGCGGACCTGAGATCATTGGCCACCGTCTGGGCCATGTCGTCGACGTCGTCGACGATCAACGCGCGGAGCTTAGCCACGCGCGCCCTCGCCCGGCGGGCTGGCCGGCCAGAGCACCGTCACGGTCGTCCCTTCCCCCGGCGCGCTTCGAAGGTCGATCTGGCCCGCGTGATTGCGGACGATGCCCG
Organism: uncultured Pseudomonadota bacterium; assembly: GCA_963725905.1. GTDB lineage: Bacteria > Myxococcota_A > Polyangia > Fen-1088 > Fen-1088 > JADGRB01. The sequence goes on from CAVSAG010000002.1 coordinate 1,285,161, forward strand.
CGGTGATCGAGAGCCCGAGCCCTGTCCCTTCACCGCGAGGTTTGGTCGTGAAAAAGGGATCGAAAACGCTCTCCAGGTCGGCGGGCGCAATTCCACAACCATGGTCGACGATCTCCATCAGGACCATATCGTTCGGCGCTGGTCGTGCGGAAAGGGAGACTTGACCGCCCGCGACTGAGGCGTCGCAGGCGTTGAGCAACAGGTTGACCAGTACCTGCTGAAGTTGATCCGAATCGGCCGTGAGCATTGGGAGATCATCGCTGAGCGCGATGGCGAAATGCAAACGCCGTGCCTCGATCTTCAGCTGCAACAGCTTCTGCGTCCGTTCGACGACCGGGGGCAGCTCGACGGACTGCTTATCGAGGGGCGAGCGCCGCGAGAAGTCGAGAAGCTGCCGGATCGTCGACGAAATCTGATCGACTTGCCTGATGATGACCCCCAGGTCCTCGGCAGCCGCGCCGCCACCGGTGCCCCGGCCGATCTGTTCGGCCCGGCCTCGAACCACGGCCAGGGGCGTCCCGACCTCGTGGGCGATCTCGGCCGCCATCACACCGACGGTGATCAGGCGATCGGCGCGGATCAGCTGGTTCTCGAGATCGTGGGCCTTGGCCTTGGCCCGGGCGAACCGGAGCTCATTCGCCAGATCGGCGGCGCGTCGTTGTTGGCGCAGGACGACGATCCCGACGATCGCCACGACGATCGCGACGGTGACGGCGGTCGTCACAACCCTCGAGAGGGCCGACTGCTCGCGCTTCATGATCGCCTGAGTCGAGGCAATCCAGGTGACGGTCCAGTCTCCAGTCGGTCGACTCACCCTCTCGGAGACACGGACGGCCGCGGCGGGAAAGAGCCCCAAACGTTCGGCCTGCGCTGCGTCGAGACTCGAGGGCGTGCCGGCGGCGGCCCCCAGGTAGCTCGGAGCGTCATTGGCAACCCGACACCCGGCGGGCGTCTCGCATCCGGACCAGACCACCGCGGACGGATCCGTTACGAAGAGACGGGTCGCAGGCAGCTGCGGCCAGGCGACCGAGCGGAGCAAGAGCGCCGCATCGCTGGCGACGACAATCGCACCACCGCCCGATACCGGCGTCGCGTAGACCAGGAAAGACCGGGGACCCGAGCGAACGGGCTCGGCCGCTGTCTCACTTCTCCGGGCGGCCGCGGCGGTTCCCGACTTCACCACGTCGGCCAGGACCGCCTGGGCCGTTTCGCGGCTCTCCGTCGGATCGACCGCCACAACGTCGGGCGATCCGTTCGCGTTCACCAGCGCGATGATTCGATACTCGGTGACGACAACCGCCAGAGCGTGGAAGGCGCTCTCCCAAACGCGGCGCTCGGTGACCGCGTCGAGCTGACGCTCTTGCCGAGAGCGCTCCACGAGATCGGCCAGCATGTGCATGTCCTGATGGACCGAGTCGAGGCGGGAGAGTGCTTCGGCGGAAGAATGAACCTGTTGCCGCGTTTCCGTCGTGAACTCGGCGAGCAGGCGCTCCTGCTCGACGGCCGCGCTGGACATGGAGAGGCCCACGATGGCCGCCAGGGCCACCAGAACGATCGCGATTCCCGCGGACGTTCGCACCGCGTTCATCCTAACAGGTCGCTCCTACCCGTCGATCACGTCGGGGGAGCGGGACCCTTCGAGGGTCCCGAATCAGTCGATCGTCTTGGCCGGGATGTGGAGCTGCTCTCGCCGCATACGGAGGATCTCGCGCAGCACGATCTGCAACGTCGCCACGACCGGCACGGCCACGACGGCCCCCACCACGCCGGCGATCTCGCCCATCACCAGGATCGACAGCGTCGTGACCAGCGGGTTGACGTGCACGGTGCGCTTGAAGATGAGTGGGGAGAGCAGGTTCCCCTCGATCTGGCCGTAGGCGATGAAGTAGATGCCGGCGGCGATCCCGTGCCAGAGCCCCTTGGTCAGCAGGGCGATGAGGGCGATCCCCACCCCCGCCACCGCCGGGCCCGCGTAGGGGACCATACTGGACATGCCCGAGATGATCCCGAGCGGCAGGAAGAACGGCACGCGGTCGATGGCCAGAAAGCTGGTGGTAGCCGTGGCGTTGATCGAGCAGATGAGGGCCAGGCCGCCGAGGTAGCCGCCGATCGACTGATAGATTTTGCCCAGCACACCCTGATAGGTGGCGACGTGCTCGGGGCGCGCCTCGGCGAGCATGGCCTTGATGAGGCGGCCGCCGAAGATGAGCATGAAGACCACCAGCACGGCGACGGTGACCGCCGCGCCCAGCGCCGAGAGCAGCCCGCCCAGCGCGGCCAGGATCGGCGTGGCGGCCCCTTCCAACATGTCGGGGAGCTGCGTCTCGGCCAGCGTCACCCGGGCGGCCAGGTGGAACCGCATGTCGAGTCGGCGAAACAGCGAGCTGCCGCGAGCCTGCCGGAGGAACGACGGCGCGTCGTGCATCAGCTGTCGTCCTTGATCGATGGCTGGCGGGATCAGCGTGAACCCCAGCGCCACGACCAGCCCCAGAAGCGAGATCGAGATGATGGCGATCGCCAGCGACCGGTTGACGCCCCGGTTTTGCAGCATGACGACGGGGTGATCGAGCGCGACCGCGAGCATCACCGCGGCGCCGATCAACGTGACGGAGAGGAGCGCGTGCCCGACGGCATCGACGATCGCGACGACCAGGAGAACGCCGAACGAGACGGTGAGGACGGTCTTGAGCGTCACCTGGGACGGTCTGAGCTCGGGGTTCGACGGTGGCGTCAAGGTGGTTCCTATTCCCCGAGCCCAGACTCGGCGCGCGCCAGCTCCGCCAGGATCGCGGCGCGATCCTCCGCCCCCGCCACCAGCGGCTCGGGTGAGGGGCCGCCGCGGGCCTGACCCGCCTCCGCCCAGGCGAGCGCCCGCCGCAGGTGCACGCGCGCCTGGTGATACCGCTTGAGCTCCACGTACGCCTGGCCCACGAGGAAGTTGGTCAGCCCGAGGTCCGGATCGTCGCCCAAGCTGCGCTCGAGCAGGGCGACCGCCTTGTCGAGGCGACGGTCGCGGCTCGCCACGGCGGCCAGCCGGGCGATCGGCAGGGCGAAGGCCCCGTTCTGCAGCGCCGCCTCTTCGTAGTAGTGCGCGGCATCGCCGGTGCGCCCCGCCGCCTCGGCCAGCGCGCCCAGGCGTTCTTGCGGCGCGCCGAACCCAGGGGCGATCTCGCGCGCCCGCTCGAAGGCCGCCGTCGCGCCTTCCTCGTCCCCGCGGCCGAGCAGGCGCACGCCGCGCACATACGGCGCGTGGCAGGAGAGGGCGTTGCGCCCCTCCGCGCGGCGGAGCGCGGCGAGCGCGACGTCGTCGTCGGTGTCGGTCATCCCGATGAGGAGCGGCGGCAGATGGCTGTCGGGGAACGCCAGCTCGGCCTCGGCGAAGGCGCGGCATGCCTCCTCCGGCTGGCCGGCGCCTCGCTTCTGCCACCCGTCGACGAGCAGCCGTTCGATCTTTCCGCCGCCGAGCGCCAGGTAGCGCGATCCCGGGAAGACGCGCGGGGCGTGGCGCGGATCGGTCAGCTCGGGGGGCGGGAAGAGCGCGCCGGAGCGGGCCGCCGCGCCCAGCTTGACGCCCATTTGCGCCGCGACCGACAGATAGAAGCCGAGCCGGAGGGCGGCGTGGGGCCGTTCGAGCCGCTCGGCCGCGGTCCGGGCAGCGCGGGCCGGAATCGCGGCGCGAACCTCGGCTTCGGCGAGCGCGCGCTCGAGGACCGTCTCGAGCTCGCCGGCGTCGCGGAACAGAAACCCGTTCTGTCCCGGGCGGACCACGTCCCTGTAGGGCTCGAGGTCGGCGCAGATCGCCAGCACGCCGTGGGCGGCGTACTCGATGAACCGGACGTCGTCGCGGCAGCGGTTCTGGGGCGTCGGTTCGAGCGGCGCGATTCCGATGTCGATCTCGTCGAGAAAGCGCTGCAGGCGCTCGTGCGAGCCGGTCGGGATGAACGAGAGGCGCGCGGCCGGCAGCGGCGCCAGCGTCGCCTGCAGATCGGGATCGCCCATGATCGCCACCCGCACCTCGGGATGGCGATCGAGCACGCCGGCCAGCGCCGGGAGCGCCAGTTGCAGGTCGCCGCGCTCGGCGCTGGTCCCGGCCCAGCCGATCACCACCCGGTTTTCCGCCCGCCGGGGGACGATGGCCGGCGCGTCCCAGAGCTGGCTGGGGAGAACCGCCCGTCGGGGATTGAGCCCGGCGAACTGGGCGTCGAGCGCCGCGGTCGTGAGTTGCAAGCAGTCGGCCTGGCGCGCCAGCTGGGGCGGCAGGCTGCGGGCCGCCAGATCGGTCCCCGCGACGTCGCCATTGTTGGCGGTGGCCCGCGAGAAGACGTGGCGCCCGATCTCGTAGACGGTGAGGCGGCCGTTGCGGCGGCGGGCCGCGATGATCGGCAGGAGATCGGGATCGGCGACGTCACGGATCACCAGGACGTCGGCGGCCAGCAGCAGGCTTCGCTCCGTGCCGCCCGACGGCTCGGGACCGAACAGCGCTGGCGACAGGATCGATCCGCTGATGACCGTCACGTCGGTCATCTCGCCGAGCGCGCGGCAGGGCTGGATGGTCCGATAGATGGCGGGCGCGCGATCGAGCGGCTCGGGTGGGCCGATCTGCACGATCAGCAGCGGCGGTCGCGGCTGGGACGGAAGGGGCGGGGCGGTCACGTGCGCCGATTCTGGACGTCGAGCCCGTCGTCCGGTGAAGTCTGGGACTTGGGAATCGCGGCCGCGAAGCGCGCCTCCTCGGCGCGGAAGTCGTCGGCGAACAGCGAGGCCATCATCGCCGACGGCGGCCGACGCACCGCCGGCCGTATGGGGGGCCAGCGCTGCGGCGAACTCGCCGGCGCTCTGGTAGCGCCTGGTCGGATCGACCGTCAGCGCCCGCGCGACGAGCGCGGCGCACGGGCGCGGGGAGCGCGGCGATGCGCGCCAGCTCCTCGGGGCCGGGGCCGGTCGCCGCCTTGACCAGCAGCTCGTAGGTCGTCTCGCCGCGGTAGAGGACCTCGCCGGTGAGGCAGTAGAACATCACCAGGCCGAGCGAGAAGAGATCGGCGCGCCCGTCGACGTCGGTGCCGCGCGCCTGCTCGGGCGACATGAAGCTGACGTTGCCCTTCACCACCCCGTGCTGCGTCTTGGTGACGCGGCCCTCGGCCTTGACGATGCCGAAGTCGAACAGCTTCACCTCGCCGCGCGCCGAGAGGAGGATGTTGCTCGGCGAGACGTCGCGGTGGACGATCCCCAGCGGCCGCCCGTTGTCGTCCAGCTTCGTGTGCGCGTATTCGAGCGCCAGTAGCGTCTGGGCGACGACGTAGAGTACGGTGGTGGCGCCGGCGGGTGCTGCAGCCGCTCGAGCGAGCGGGCGGTGACCCGCCCCAGGTCGCGGCCGAGGATGTACTCCTGCGCCAGGTAGTACTCGTCGCCGACCTTGCCGAAGTCGAACACCGGGATGACGTTCGAGTGGACCAGCGTCGAGCCGAGCTTGGCCTCGTCGATGAACTGCGCGACCACGGCGGGCTCGCGCGACAGCTCGGCGCGCAGCCGCTTGACGACGAAGGTGCGGCGGAACCCCTCGGCGCCGAAGGTCACCGCGGTGTAGACCTGCGCCATTCCCCCTTCGCCGAGCAGATCGAGCAGCAGGTAGCGCCCGAAGCCGGTGGTCGATCCGGAGCGAGGGATGGCGCCGCCGGGACCGTGGAATTCGGTGGCCGCGTCGCCGGTGACGCCGCCCGAGCGCATGCCGCGCCCGATCGAACCCGGAAGCTGTCCCTTCGGATCGCCCATCCCCTGCCGGGTGCGGAACGCGGGCGAGCCGGACCCCGTGAGCGGACCGGCGTGCCCGTCCTGGCCGTCCGCTTCGCCTGTCTCGGCGTTCGTCGGCTCTCGCCGGCGGAGGCCGAGGAACAGCGCGCCGAGCGCGAGCACGCCGGCCACCGACCAGACGATCGCCGTCGTGGCGACGCGCGGTGCTCTCGGCGTCGTGCGCGGCCGCGGCGCCGCCGCCGAACGTCCAGAGCCAGAGGCCGGGGACGACCGGGCTCACCGCCGCGGCCCAGGGCCCGCCTGCGCCCTCCCCGGACGCCGGGGCCGGCTGGAAGATCGGCCCGTGCGCCTCGGCGCCGATCGCCGCATGCAGCAGGGTCCGCTCGGGGTCGGGGCCGGCCTCGAGCACGGCGCGCGTACCGTCGCTGATCAGGACCGGGCTGCGCGCCTTCTCGGCCAGCTTGCGTATCGCGGCGTCGTCGATCGGGCGCGCGAGCAGCAGCACCGCCGGGATCGATCTTGCCGGGCAGCTCGATGTTGGCGGCGGCGGCGGCGAACGGCCACCCCTTGCCCATCACGATCTGCGCCACTGCCTCGTGTCCCTCGCGCGCCTGGCGGATGAGGAGGTCCGACGCGAAGTCGGCGTTCTTCATCCCCTCGATGACGTCCAGCTTGTCGCTGTCGAACGCCACGGCGTAGACCTTGAAGGCGTTCCGGTACGGCTCCCACCAGGCCTCGGTGCGAAACAGATCCTGCAGCGTGGCCGCGTCGACGTTACCGCGCAGCGCCGCGACCAGGCGCGGGTTCGCTGCCGCGTTCTGCGCCTCCAGCTTCAGCTCGCGCACGTGGGTGGTCAGCGCGTCGGCCGCCCGCATGCCGTCCGACTCCGCGACCCGCGACGCCTCTTGCCGGACCGTGCGCGCCCGGTTGGCCTCGACGACGTGCGAGACCCCGTAAGCGGCGGCCAGCACGGCGACCGCGAAGAGCAGCGCGAGGCCTCTTTTCACCCGCCGATTCTTTCTCGCACCCGCCCCAAGGTCAAATGGTCGCCGCGAGAGGTCCCGGAGCCATCTCAACGCGTGAGGGCGGGCGAGCTCTGCTCGACCGACCTCGTCGCGGGAGGTCGCAGGAACCCTCCCAGGGTTCCTGTCCTCATTGATTCGCTATTAATTTCTGGGCGTCGGCCAGCAACTGGGCCCCGTTGTGCAGCTTCAACCAGCCCGCGGAGTGCTCCGTTCGCGCGAAGATGTCGCCCGCGGGCGCCGCCTCCTCGGAGACACCGGACGACGACTCCTGCCGCGCGAGCTCCATGAAGCCGACGCTGTTCTTCCCCTCGTAGTAGTCGACCCGCAGGACGACCGTCGGCTTGCCGCCGGCCGGCTCCTCGCCGCGCCCCAGGATCTCGGCGGGGAAGGCGCGCCAGACGGCGTCGTGCCAGTTCTTGGCCATCTGATCCGGCTTGTCGGGCGTCTTGGCCGGCGCGAAGGCGGCCTTGGCGCGCGCCTCGCGATCGAGCTGGACGTATTCCTTCGACTTGCCGCCCGCCGCCAGCACCATCCGATCGAAGTCGCCCTGCTCGAAGGCGTGCAGGCGGCGATCGACGAGGTGGTTGGGGTTCTGCAGATCGGCGAGCATCCCGCGCGGCATCAGGTAGACGCGCCCGTCGCGCGTGTCGCGCAGGAACGACTCGCCGCGCGGTCGCCTTCTCGGGCTGGCCGATCACGTAGTGGCGGACGTCGCCCTTCACGGTGACGTCGAGGTGGCGCGTCGGCGACTCGAGCCCCAGCTCCTTGAGCTTGCTCGCCTCGAGCAGGCCGAAGGCGCGCGGCGAGACGAGCGGCGCGAACTGGTCGAGCACCTTGGTGGCGGGCTCGCCACCGGCCAGATCGCGCGGGCGGCGCGGGCGGCGTCTTCGGCTTGGGAGGCTCGGGCTTCGCCCCCGGCTTGGGCGGCGTCTTGTCCGGCTCGGCGCTGGGGATGAGGTGGATCCAGACCGGCGGATCCTTGTCGCCGTGGCCGCGCTCGAAGTCGACGATGCTTTTCTCGTCGGCGTAGTGGACGTGGGAGACGTCGTTCTTCGTCGCGTCGATGACCGTCACCGAGCCGGGCGCGCGCTCCGGCTCGCGCTGCCAGGTGAAGTGGGCCACGAGGAGGCCGAACGCCGCCAGACCTCCTTGAATCGCCGCCGCGCGGCCGGTCATGCGCCTGCTCCTTGGGTGGGGGCTCCGGGGCCCGGACCGGCGCCTCGTTCTCGCGCTCGTTCTCGCTTTCCGCGGCGGCGCCCGCGGCGGGTGACCGCGAAGCCCGCCGCGATGACCAGCGCCGGGCCGAGGAAGATCGTGCCGTAGAACCAGACCACGTCCTGCTTGCGGGTGTGCGAGATCGGCAGGTCGACCTCGGTCGAGGTGAGGCCGGTGTAGGCCTCGTCGCCCATCAGCCAGTGCGAGACGTCGAGGGCGAGCAGCTGATTGGCGGCCACCGGCAGCGCCTCGTCGTCGAAGCGAGTCGGAGTCGGCCAGCACGAACACGCGGGCGTCCTTCTTGACCGCGGTGGCGGCGACCTCCCAGGCGCGGCGCTCCTCGCCGGGGTCGAACTGGAAGTTGCCGTTCTTGTCGACGAAGGTCGCGTGGTGCGCCTTGATGGGCGAGTCGACGGTGACGCCGCTCTTGGCGGTCGCGCTTGGCGTTGATCCAGCCGGCGCCGGGAAGGATGATCGGCGCGCGAACGCCGAGGCGCTGCAGCGTCGTCACCGACGGGTGCGAGGAGTAGGTGACGGTCACGAGGTTGACGCGGTCGCTGTCCTGGTGCGTGCGCCGCGCGAACGCCTGATCGTTCGCCAGCGTCTCGGCGTGGTACTCGAGGTCGAGGGGCTCGAGCACCTCGTGGAAGTCGACGTGGTTCTCGGGGTCGAGCGCGAGCAGCAGCCGCCCGCCGCGGTCGATGAAGCGGTTCAGCGCGGCGGACTCGTCGGGCAGGAACGGCTTCTGCGGTCCCAGCACCATGACCACGGTGATCGTCCTTGGGGATCGTCCTGCACGAGGCCGTCGGCCGCGCCGAGGTAGCGGACGTCATAGTTCTGGTCGACCAGCACGTCGCGCAGGGTCTTCACCCCGGCGCGCTTGTCGGTGTCGTTGGCCGGCTTCTCCCAGGTGCGCTCGCCGTGCCCCTGCGTGAAGGCGACCGTGCGCGGCGGCTTCACCATCATCATGAGGCGCTGCTGGACCTCCTTGTCCAGCGTGCGCAGCGCGTTCTTGGCGCTCTCGATCTCCTTGGGCAGGCCGAGCTGCTCGTGGCGCGGCGCCGCGCACGAAGACCACCATGCCGTTGCTGGAGATGCCGTACTCCTTGGCCTTGAGCGGATCGATGTCGAAGTCGTAGTGCGTGATCTTGAGCTGGCCCGACTCCTGCGCCAGATCCTGCAGGTAGTTGTCGACCTCTTCGCGCACCTCGTTCCCCTCGGGGAAGAACTCGGCGACCTCGAGCGGCTGGTCGAGGTTGCGCACGATCCGCCGCGAGACCTCGCCGGGGCGGGTGGTGCGGAAGTAGGCCAGGTCGATCTTCTTGTCGCGCTCGGAGGCGACGTAGACGACGGTGAAAGCGAAGACCAGCGCCGCGGCCAGCCCAAGGCCGGAGTACATCGCGTCGCGGATGCGGCCGACCTCGATCCGCGGGGCGCGCGCGATCTGCGCGTAGGCCATCTCGATGAGCGCGATCGGCCAGGCGGCCGCCAGCCAGAGCGCCGGCCAGAGCGCGCCGAGCGCGGTCGCCAGCCGCGGCCAGGCGTGCTCGAGCGGCTTCCCCTTGCCGAGCACGGTCGGCAGATCCGACTGAACGAAGTAGAGCGCCACGGCGAGGAGGCCGAGCGCGTAGAACCCGAGCAGCATCCGCTCGACCTTCCGGCGGTCCGGCGCGGCCGCTGCCGAGCGCGCCGCCCGCACGGCGATGACGGCGACGACCAGCAGGAGGCCGCCGATCGTCGCGACTCCGCGCGCGGCACCCGCCCCGATCATCCGCTCGCCGAGGAAGATGGCCAGCATCCCGAGGCCCCACAGCGCCGACCAGCGGGCGGAGGGCGTTGTCGTCCTCGTCATTTCCACCGCCGGCTCTCCATCACCCGCGTCGCTCCGAACAGCGCCACGTAGGTGACCATCAGATAGTAGACGACGTCGCGCAGGTGGACTGAGCCCGATTGAAACGGCGGGAAGTGCTTGCCGTGCAGCGCCAGCGACACGAAGACGTCGTTGAGCGGCCGCTCGGTCACCTTGGCCAGGAGCCAGCAAACGATCAACGCCACCACGATGCAGCCGGAGAAGATCGCCGCCAGCACCTGCGTGCGCGCGATCGCCGAGCCGAACGTCCCCAGCGCCAGCACCGCGCTGCCGAGCAGCAGCAGGCCGAGGTAGCCGGCCGCCATGTGCCCGAGGGAGATCTTGCCGTTCACGAAGATCAAGAGCGGCATGTAGACCGAGACCAGCGTGATGAGCGACAGGAAGGCGAACGCCGACAGGAACTTGCCGAGGACGATCTCCCAGTCGTGCACCGGCGACGAGGTCAGCAGCACCAGCGTGCCGGTCTGGCGCTCCTCGGCCAGGAGCCGCATGGAGATGAAGACGCTGGCGATGATCGTCGTTCCGCTCGAAAAGTAGAAGAAGAGGCTCAGGACCTCGGCCGACAGCTTGTCGGGTCCGCCGAGGGCGAAAGCGTTGAACAGCAGACCGTCGACGATCAGAACCGCCGCGGCGATCACGTAGCCGGTCATCGACCGAAGGTAGGCGCCGAGCTCGCGGCGCGCGATCAGGAAGGTGGCGTTCATTGCGGCGGCCTCTCCGGCTCCTTGGTGAGCTTGAGGAAGATCGACTCGAGCCGCGCCGCGCCCCGGTCGATGCGCAGCAGATCGATCCCGTTGCCGACGAGCGCGCGCGCCACCTTGGGGCGGAGATCGGGCGCCCCTTGCAGCGACAGCAGCGCCACGCCGTCCGACTCGCGCATGACGGTGCACTCGCCGATGCCGGTGACGGTCCGCGCCGCCTCGATCGCCCGGGCCGAGGGGCCGGCCACCTCGACCTCGATCGTGCCGCCGCCGCCGAGCTGCGTCGCCAGCTCCTGCTCGGTTCCCTGGGCGACGATCTCGCCGTGCTGGATGACCAGCAGGCGGTCGCAGGTCCGGCTGATCTCCGAGAGGATGTGGCTGGAGAGCAGGATGGTGTGCTCGCCGCGCAGCGCCTTGATGGTGGAGCGCATCTCCACGATCTGCACCGGGTCGAGCCCGCTGGTCGGCTCGTCGAGGATCAGCAGCTTCGGCTTGTGCACCAGCGCCTGCGCCACGCCGACGCGCTGCCGGTAGCCGTGCGACAGGCTGGAGATCAGCTGTTCGTGGACCTCGCGGGTCGCCGTCTTCTCCTCGGCCTCGGCCACCGCACGCGCCGCCGCTGTCCCGGCGACGCCGCGCAGCTCGGCGGCGAAGGTCAGGTAGCGGCCGACGGTCATCTCGCCGTAGAGCGGCGGCGTGTCGGGCAGGAACCCGATGCGGCGCCGGACCTCGTGCGGATCGCGCGCGATGTCGAGCCCGTCGACGGTCACCTCACCGGCGGTCGGCAAGAGCACGCAGCCGAGCACCTTGAGCGTGGTGGTCTTGCCGGCGCCGTTGAGGCCGAGAAAGCCGATGACCTCGCCGCTCGCGATGGAGAAGTTGAGGTCGTGGATGGCGGCGTGCTCGCCGTAGTACTTGGTCAGTCCTTTGACTTCGATCATGGGGGCGGAGGCAGAGGAGGGAGGGCCGGGATTATGCACGAAGTCTTGCGAGCGTAAAATCCTGGAACGGGTCCTCTTATTCCCGCCTCGATGTGCTAGCTTGCTGCCGCCATGTGCGGGGTGATCGGCATCTATGGACACCCAGAAGCGGCGAACCTGGCCTACCTGGGCCTTTACGCCCTCCAGCACCGTGGGCAGGAGTCGGCCGGCATCGTCGCCACCGACGGCGAGAAGGTCCGCTTGGTCCGCGAGATGGGGCACGTCAACGACATCTTCACGGCTGACCGCCTCAAGGACTTGCCGGGTCACGCCGCCATCGGGCACGTCCGATACTCGACTGCGGGCGACTCGTCCAAGCGAAACGCTCAGCCGATCTTCGCCGACCTGGCGGGCGGCTCAGTGGCTGTCGGCCACAACGGAAACCTGGTCAATGCGGTCGAGTTGCGCGAGCGGCTCGAGGCCGAGGGGGCGATCTTCACGACCACCGCTGACACAGAGGCAATCGTCCATCTCATCGCCCGCTCGCGCGAGCGGACGCTGCCCGAACGGATTGCCGACGCCCTCCGGCAGGTGCGTGGCGCTTACTCGCTGGTCTTCCTGGCCGAGGACGCCGTCATCGCCGTGCGGGATCCGATGGGCTTCCGGCCGCTGGCGCTGGGCAACGCCAATGGGACCTGGATCGTTTCCTCGGAGACCTGTGGGTTCGAGCTGCTCGGCGCGGAGTTCGTGCGCGACATCGAGCCGGGCGAGATGGTGATTATCGATCGCAACGGCGTCCGGACGGAACATCCGTTCGGCAATGAGCCGCACCACCGCTGCGTGTTCGAGTGGGTCTACTTCGCGCGTCCCGACTCGACCATCGACGGCAAGTCGGTCTACCGTGCGCGCGAGCGAATGGGGCGCCGTCTCTCGGTCGAGCACCCTGTCCCCGCCGACGTGGTCATTCCGGTGCCCGACTCCGGCGTGGCCGCAGCCATCGGCTACGCCCGCGAGAGCGGAATCCCCTACGACCAGGGGCTGATGCGCTCGCACTACATGGGGCGCACCTTCATCGAGCCGTCGCAGCAGATCCGCCACTTCGGCGTGAAGCTGAAGCTGTCGCCGGTGCGCGAGGTGCTTGCCGGCAAGCGGGTGGTGGTGGTCGACGACTCGATCGTCCGCGGCACGACCTCGCAGAAGATCGTCGGCATGATTCGCGGCGCAGGCGCGCGCGAGGTCCACATGCGGATAAGCTCCCCGCCCACGATCGGGCCCTGCCGCTACGGGATCGACACCCCCACCAGCGAGGAGCTCATCGCCTTCGCGCACTCGCAGGAAGAGATCCGGAAGTACGTGGGCGCCGATTCGCTCGGCTACCTGTCGCTCGAGGGTCTGTTCGAGTCGGTGAATGGCGCGCGCGGCGTGAACGGGGACGGGTTCTGTGACGCCTGCTTCACGAACAACCAGCCGATCCAGATCCAGCAGCCGGCGCGCCTGCGACAGCTCCGGCTCGTCACCTAGAGGCCGATGGCGACCGTCACCGACACGGTGGAGGTGGTCGCGGGTCCGTCGCCCGACGCCGCCGCGTTCGACGCCCGCGTCGAGGAGCTGCGCCGGCGTTTCCCGCGGGCGATCGTCGACCGCTACCTGGCGCTCTTGCCCACGGCCGGCGCGCGTGTGCTGATCGCGCCCGGCGCGGCAGTGGCCGGTGACGTCCGGCTCGCCGACGACGTTTCGGTCTGGTACGGCTGCGTCCTGCGCGGCGATCTGGCGCCCATCACCGTCGGTGTGCGCACCAACGTCCAGGATGGCAGCGTGCTGCACGTCGCGGACGACGGGCCGTGCGTCGTCGGCGCCGACGTCATCGTCGGCCACCGCGCCATGCTGCACGCCTGCCGCGTCGAGGACGCCTGCCTCATCGGCATGCAGGCAACCGTGCTCGACGACGCCGTCATCGGCGCTGGCTCGGTCGTGGGCGCCGGCGCCGTCGTCACCCAGCGGACGATCATCCCGCCGCGCAGTCTGGTCCTCGGCGTCCCCGCCAAGGTCGTCAAGACGCTGACCGACGCCGAGGAGAAGTTCCACCGCGCCCACGCCGCCAAGTACGTCCGCCTCAAAGAGAACTACCTGCGCGACGCCCTCCGGGTCGACGCGAACGTTCCCTAGCTAAACTTACGGATGCCGCCAATCCACGGGACAGGTCTAGACCTGCTCACCGAGCTGGCGCTGATCATGTGCGTCGCCGCGGTGACGACGGCGCTGTTCCAGCGGCTGCGCCAGCCGGTGGTCCTCGGGTACCTGCTGGCCGGGATGCTGGTGGGGCCGCACCTTCCGGTGCCGCTCTTCGCCGACGAAGGGGCGGCGCGCGATCTGTCGGAGCTGGGGGTAGTCCTGTTGATGTTTTCGCTGGGGCTCGACTTCAGCCTGCGGAAGCTGGCGCGCGTCGCGCCGACCGCCGGGGTGGTGGCGGTGATCGAGTGCAGCCTGATGGTCTCGCTCGGCTTCCTGGTCGGGCGGGCGTTCGGGTGGACGCGCACCGAGGCGCTGTTCGGCGGCGCGGCGATCGCCATCTCCAGCACGACCATCATCGTCAAGGCGTTCGCCGAGCAGCGGGTCGCGCCGGCCCGCGCGGAGATCGTCTTCGGCATCCTGGTCGTCGAGGATTTGATCGCCATCCTGCTGCTGGCGTTTCTCACGGCGGTGGCCTCGGGCGCCCGGCTCGACGGGCTGGCGCTGGCGCGCACCGTCGGCCGGCTCGCGGGCTTCCTGGTCGTCCTGCTGGCGGCGGGGATGTTGATCGTTCCGCGGCTGGTGCGGGCGGTGGTCCGGCTCCACCGGGCGGAGACCACCGTCGTTGCAGCCGTGGGGCTCTGCTTCGCCTTCGCGCTCATCGCCCGCAAGATGGGCTACTCGGTGGCGCTGGGCGCCTTCCTGTGCGGCGCGCTGGTGGCCGAGTCGGGCGCCGCCAAGCTTGTCGAACATCGGATCGAGCCGGTGCGCGATCTCTTCGCCGCGGTCTTCTTCGTGTCGGTCGGGATGCTGATCGATCCGCGCGTCATCTGGGCGCACGCCGGGACAGTGCTGGCGCTGACCGGCGTCGTCGTCGGCGGCAAGCTGGTCGGCGTCACCATCGGCGCGTTCGTCGCGGGTTACGGCATCCCCACCGCGGTGCAGACCGCGCTCTCGCTCGGCCAGATCGGCGAGTTCTCGTTCATCATCGCCGGCGTCGGCCTGACGCTGGGGGCGACGCGCGGGTTTCTCTACCCGGTCGCCGTCGCCGTCTCGGCGCTGACGACGCTGCTGACGCCGTTCATGATTCGCGCCTCAGGGAGGATCGGCACGGCGATCGACCGCCGGCTGCCCCACACCCTGCAGACGTACAGCGCGCTCTACGGCGCCTGGGTGCAGGGCCTGCGCGCGACCTCCGAGCATCGCGGTGCCTGGCCGCGGATTCGCCGTCTGGTTCGCTGGCTGGTCCTCGATCTGGTCCTGTGCGGCGCCATTGTGATCGCCGGGTCGCTTTCGGCGCGCGGCCTCGCCCGGTGGGCGACGCGCGTCGCGGGCGTCGGGCCGACCGTCGCCCGGGTCGCGCTGATCGCGGCGACGCTGGCCCTGTTGTTCCCCTTCGTGCTGGGCGCCGTGCGGATGGCGCGCGCGCTGGCGGCGGCGCTGGCCGTCGAGGCGCTCCCCGCGCCACCCGCCGCTGGGACGCTCGACCTGGCCGTGGCACCGCGTCGGGCGCTGATCGTGACGCTGCAGATCGCGATCCTGCTGGTCGCCGGCGTGCCGCTGGTGGCCGTCACGCAGCCGTTCCTGCCGCGCTTCGAGGGGATGGCGATCCTCCTGTTGTCGCTTGCGCTCCTCGCCGTCGCGCTCTGGCGGAGCGCCACCAACCTCGAGGGGCACGTGCGCGCCGGCGCGCAGGTCTTTCTGGAGGCGCTGGCCGCGCAGAGCGGCCTCGACCCGGCGGCCGCGACCGCCGGCCAGGCGGGAGGTGGGACTCCCCCCGGGCTTCCCGGTCTCGGCAACGCCCAGGCCATTCGGCTCGAGCCGGGCTCGCCCGCCGTCGGACGGACGCTGCGCGAGCTCGACCTGCGCGGTCTGACGGGCGCGTCGGTGATCGCCATCGATCGGCGGCCCGCCGACGTCGTCTATCCGACCGCCGAGGAGAGGCTGCGGGCGGGGGACACGCTGGTGGTGACCGGTGCGGCAGCGGCCGTCGAGGCCGCGCGTGAGCTGCTGCGACGGGGTGCGCCCGCGCGGCCGTCGTGACCGCAGGTGACTTCCGGGGCCGCGGTGCTATTCTCCGCCGCCATGGAAATCGGGCCCCTGCGAGAACGCGTGTCGAAGCTGCAGAGCCGACTCGAGGTTCTCCGGGGGCATCTTTGACATCGACGGCAAAAAGAAGCGCATCGCCGAGCTAGACGAGCAGACGGGCGTCGACGGATTTCTGGAACGCGGCCGACAAGGCCCAGACCGTCCTGCGCGAGCAGGCGCGGCTGAAGTCATCGGTCGACGCGTCACGAGGCGCAGGTCAGGGCGCTCGAGGACGCGGGCGTGCTCATCGAGATGGCCGACGAGGCCAAGGACGAGGCGACGGCCGTCGAGGCGGCGACGACGCTCACCGCGATCGAGGAGGCGGTCGCGCAAGATCGAGTTCGCGCGCATGCTGTCGGGGCCGTACGACCGACAGGGGGCGCTGGTCAGCGTCAACGCCGGCGCGGGCGGCACCGAGAGCCAGGACTGGGCCGAGATGCTGATGCGCATGTACGCGCGCTGGGCGGAGCGCAAGGGGTTCAAGCTGGAGGAGCTCGATCGCCAGCCGGGCGACGAGGCCGGCATCAAGAGCGCCACCATCGGCGTGGAAGGGGAGTGGGCCTACGGCTGGCTGCGCGCCGAGGCGGGCGTCCACCGGCTGGTGCGCATCTCGCCCTACGACGCGCAGGCGCGGCGCCACACCTCGTTCGCCAGCGTCTTCATCTACCCGGACATCGACGAGACCATCAAGGTCGAGATCGACGAGAAGGATCTGCGCATCGACGTCATGCGCTCGGGCGGCGCCGGCGGCCAGCACGTCAACAAGACGGAGTCGGCCGTGCGGGTCACGCACATCCCGACCGGCATCGCCGTCCACTCCGACGGCGAGCGCTCGCAGCACAAGAACAAGTCGACCGCCATGCGCATCCTGCGCTCCAAGCTGTTCGAGGTCGAGCAGAAGAAGCAGGAAGAGAAGATGGGGAACATCCACGCCCAGAAGAAGGCGATCGAGTGGGGGAGCCAGATCCGGTCGTACGTCCTGGCGCCGTACCGGTTGGTCACCGACCACCGGACCGGCATGAAGGTCGGCAACGTCGACGCCGTGCTCGACGGCGATCTCGATCAGTTCATGGCGGCGATGCTGCTGGAGTTGGCCGGCGATCCGACCGCGCACGCCAAGGGTGGTCCGCCGCCCGACGACGATGTGTGATTCGCTCGCACAGTTGAAACAAATGTTGTCAGCTGTGGACTACCTTCATGTTTCCCAATAGTGCCGGTATGTTGTGCGCCTGTGGGTTGTGGACAACCCGTGGAGAGAAATGGCCGACGAACGCGAGCTGATCGAGGAACGCCGAAAAAAGGCCGCGGAAATCCGCGCGCTGGGTGGAAATCCGTATGCGAACGGCTTCGCCCCCAGCCATACGGCGGCCGAGATCGTGGCGAAGTTCGCGGGCGTCGCGCCGCCGCCGCCGCCCGACGGGGATGACGGAAAATCGGGCCCGCCGTTGCTCAGCGACGACGACTTCGCGGTGGCCGGACGCATCGTGGATCTCCGGTCGTTCGGGAAGATGGCCTTCGCGAAGCTCCTGGATCGCAGCGGGCAGATCCAGGTCCAGATCCGCAAGGACCTCCTGGGCGAGGCGTCGTTTGCGCTCTGGAAGAAGGCGGAGCGTGGTGACTTCATCGGCGTGGTCGGCAGCCCGGCGATCATGAAGACGGGCGAGCTGACCATCGTCGCCGAGAGCGTGCAGATCCTGACCAAGGCGACGCGCCCCCTGCCCGAGAAGTTTCACGGCCTGTCGGACACGGAGGTCCGCTACCGCCAGCGCTACGTCGACCTGGTGGTCAACCCCGAGGTACGCGAGGTGTTCCGGAAGCGGAGCGCCATCGTTCGCAGCATTCGCAGTTTTCTGGACGCCCGCGGGTTCCTCGAGGTCGAGACGCCGATGATGCACGGGATCGTCGGCGGCGCCGCGGCGAAGCCGTTCAAGACCCACCACAACGCGCTCGACCTCGATCTCAACATGCGGATCGCGCCGGAGCTGCACCTGAAACGGTTGGTGGTCGGCAGCTTCGATCGCGTCTACGAGATCGGCCGCAACTTCCGTAACGAGGGGCTGTCGCGCCAGCACAACCCCGAGTTCACGATGCTGGAATTTTATCAGGCCTACGCGACGTACACCGACCTGATGGCGCTGACCGAGACGCTGTTCCGCGAGCTCTCCCGGGAGATCGCGGGCGGCGAGGAGATCAGCTACCAGGGGCAGAAGGTCAGCTTCTCCGGCGACTGGCCGCGCATCCCGATGAAGGACGCAATCGTGAGCGCCTCGCGCGCGGATCTGCTGCCGTCGGGGCTCGAGCGGGCGGTGCTCGACGACCCGGCGGCGCTCTCCAAATGGCTCGCCGACAAAGGCCTCACCGATGGGAAGGATGAGCTCGCCTCCGTGCTGCGCAAGTCGGAGTCGCACGGCGAGCGCGTGGGGGCGCTGTTCGACTCCGCCGGCGAAAAGGCGCTGCCCGCCGATCGCCCGGCCTTCGTCACCGAGTACCCGGCCGAGACCTCGCCGCTGTCGCGCCGCAACGACGCCGATCCCGCGCGCGTCGACCGCTTCGAGCTGTTCATCGTCGGGCGCGAGCACGCCAACGCCTTCTCCGAGCTCAACGACCCCGACGATCAGCGCGCGCGGTTCCAGGCCCAGGTCGACGCCAAGGCGCACGGCCGCGACGAGACGATGGACTATGACGAGGACTATTGCCGCGCGCTCGAGTACGGCCTGCCGCCGACGGCGGGGGAGGGGATCGGGATCGATCGCCTGGCCATGCTGCTGACCGACCAGCCGTCGATCCGCGACGTGATCCTCTTCCCGCTCATGCGGCCTGCTTCAATGGGGACCCTGGGAGGGTCCCCAATCCCCCCCGCGACGGACTCTGCCGGGCCAAGCCCGGCTCCGTCCACGCGTCATCGCGAGTAGGCGCCGGCGCATGCTCAAACCCGGCTTCGAGTGGTTCATCGCCTGGCGCCACCTGCGCGACACCGAGCCCCGCTCGCGGCGCACGCTGGCGGTGGGGATCTTCGCGCTGGTGGCGGGCGGACTTTGCCTGGCGGCGGCGGCCATCGTGCCGCACCTGGTGCACGTCAAGGCACGCGCGCCCGGCGAGTGGATGGAGATGCAGCCTCTGGTGGTGGTCGAGCGGCTGCGGATGGCCGGCCTCATTTCGCTGGCGGCGGGCTGCTTGCTGACGCTCCTCGGGGGGCTGTTCGCCACCTTCACCGTCTTCACCGCCTTCTCGATCTTCGGCGTCTTCCTCGGCACCGGCGCGCCGATCATCGCGCTCTCGGTCATGTCGGGCTTCGAGGCCGACCTCAAGGGGAAGATCCGCGCCACCAAGGCCGACGTGGTGATCGAGCGGGCCGACGAGCGGCCGTTCACCGACGTGGAGCCGGTGGAACAGAAGATCGCCGGCATTCCCGAGGTCGTGGGGTCGATGCCCTACGTCGAGACCGAGGTGATCATCAAGCACGCCACCAACCCGGCCGGGATGGGGATCATCCTGCGCGGGATCGATCCGGTGCGCGCGCCGCGCGTCCTCGGGCTCGAGCACACGATGCAGGAGGGGAAGATCGCCTACCTCCAGCACCCGGAGCAGATCCCCTCCGAGGACGAGATCCTGCGCGACAGCGCGGAGCCGCTGCCCGACAGCGGCAGCCCGCTGTTCGCGCCGCCGCCGCCCGGGAAGAAGTCGGACGGCACCGGCAAGTCGACCGGCAAGTCGCCGGAGAAGTGGGATGAGGGGCAGCGGGCCAGGAAGCTGGAGCCGGCGCCGCCCCGGCCGCTGTTTCCGGGGATCCTCCTCGGCGACGAGCTCTACCAGCACACGCTGCGGGTGTTCGTGGGCAGCGACGTCGATATCGCCTGCCCGATGTGCGGCGTTGGGCCGCTGGGGCCGATGCCCAAGCTCAAGCCCTTTCGTGTCGCCGGTCACTTCTATACCGGGATGTACGAGTTCGATTCCAAGCTGGCCTACGCCAATCTGGCCGACGTCCAGAGGTTCCTGGGGGCCCCCGGCGAGGTGACCGGGATCGAGATCCGGACCACCACGCCCGAGGACGCGCGCGCGGTGGCCGACGAGATCGCCCGGCGCCTCGGCCCCGGCTACGAGGTCCGGACCTGGGAGGAGCTGAACCGGGGGCTGTTCGCGGCGCTCAAGCTGGAGAAGGTGGCGATGTTCGTGGTGCTCACCTTCATCGCGCTGGTGGCGTCGTTCTCGATCATCTCGAACCTGATCATGATGGTGACCGAAAAAGCCCGTGAGGTGGCGATCTTGAAGTCGATGGGCGCCCGCGACGGCGCCATCCTGCGCATCTTCTTCGCCGAGGGTCTCTACATCGGGATCCTGGGCGTGGCGCTCGGGCTCTGCCTGGGGATCGGCGGCTGCCTGCGGCTGGCGCACTACGGCCTGCCGCTCGATCCGGACGTCTACTACATCCAGAAGCTGCCGGTCGTGATGCGCGCCAGCGAGATCGCGGCCGTCAACCTGGCGGCGCTCGCGCTCTGCTGCCTGGCGACCATCTACCCGGCGATGCTGGCTTCTCGGATGCGCCCGGTCGACGGTCTCAGATATGAGTGACCGCGGGTGGCCCCGGGGTGGGCAACCCGGGCCAAGTGCGCGGAGTCTCAGGAAATAAGGCCAATGGCGTCGTTGACACTCGCGGGGGCGCCGACTAATTTGGCGCACCCCATGCCGACGCCCATTTCGCCTGCCGCGTTCGAGGGGGACGCGCGCGGCGGGGCGCGGGTGACGGTGCGGGGCCTGGCGAAGGTGTTCGAGCACGGCGGGCGGATGATCGAGGTCCTGCGCGGGCTCGATTTCGACCTCGCGCCGGGCGAGATGGCCTCGGTGGTCGGCGCCTCGGGCGTCGGCAAGTCGACGCTCCTGCAGGTGCTGGGGACGCTCGACGCGCCGACGGAGGGGACGATCACCTTCGACGGTGTCGAGGTGACGTCGATGAGCCCGACGCGCCTGGCGGAGTTTCGCAACCGCGAGATCGGCTTCGTTTTTCAGTTTCACCACCTCTTGCCGGAGTTCACCGCGCTCGAGAATGCGATGATGCCGGGGCTCATCCTGCGGCTGCCGCGGCGGCTCTGCGCCGAGCGGGCGGCGGCGATGCTGGCGCGGATCGGCCTCGGCGACCGGCTCTCACACCGGCCGGGCGAGCTGTCGGGCGGCGAGCAGCAGCGGGTGGCGCTGGCGCGCGCGTTGTTGCTGCGGCCGCGTCTCCTCCTGGCCGACGAGCCGACCGGAAACCTCGACACCAAGACCGGGCGTGAGATCCACGAGCTGTTCTTCGAGCTCAATCGCGAGCTCGGGACCACCATCCTCATCGTCACGCACAACGACGAGCTGGCGCAGAAGACGCCGCGGCGGTTGCGCATGGCCGACGGCCGGATCGTCGACCGGGAATAGACGAACGCGAGAGATGAGCCTCCGCCGCCCCGCCTTCGCCGCCACGATCCTGCTCGCCCTCCTCGCGGGCGTCGCGGCGGCGCGCGCCGAGGACAAGCCTGACGGCAAGTCGGGGGACGAGGCTGCCGCGCCCGAAAAGCCGGCCGCGCCCGCCCCGAACCTGAAGGTGATCAAGGTCTCCTTCCGCGGCAACCGCAAGGTCGAGGACGACGCGATCAAGATCAACCTCAAGACCGCGCCCGGCGTCGTGCTGACCCAGGAGACGGTGCGCGACGACGTGCGCACCATCTGGAAGATGGGCTACTTCGAGGACATCGAGGTGGAGGTCGGCGAAGGCAAAAACGGAAGCACCGTCACCTTCGTCCTGAAGGAGAAGCCGGCCATCAACAAGATCTACGTGGCCGGCAACGACGAGGTGTCGCTGTCGAAGATCAACGAGGTCCTGGATCTGAAGAAGGATCAGATCCTCGACCTCGCCAAGGTCAAGAAGAACGTCGAGAAGATCAAGGACGCCTACGTCGAAAAGGGCTTCTACATGGCGGAGGTCTCGTACGAGATCAAGCGCGACACCGCCTCGACGGTCGACGTCTGGTTCCACGTCCGCGAGAACAACAAGGTCGAGGTCCGGCGGGTCAACTTCGTCGGGAACCAGGCGCTCTCCGACGACGAGCTCCGGGGCGTCATCTCGACGCAGGAGGGGAACATCCTCTCTTTGCTCACCTCGGCGGGGACCTATCGGGAAGACGTCTTCCAGCGCGACCTACTTTTGCTCCAGGCGCACTACTGGGACCACGGCTACGTGCAGGTCAAGGTCGGCAGCCCGCTCGTCGAGCTGTCGCCCGACAAGCAGTCGATGTACATCACCATCACCATCGACGAGGGGCCGCAGTACCGGCTCGGCAAGGTCGATGTCACGGGCGACCTCCTCATGCCGAAGGAGTTTTTTCTCGCGCGCGTCTCGGTCAAGAGCGGCGAGATCTTCAACCGCTCGAAGCTGTCGGACGATCTGCAGAAGCTGACCGACTACTACAAGGACCGGGGTTACGCCTACGTCAACGCCTCCCCCTCGACGCCGGTCAACGAGAAGACCCGGGTGGTCGACGTCTTCTTCGAGATACAGAAGGGCGAGCAGGTCAGCCTCAATCGCATCAACATCCGCGGGAACAACAAGACGCGCGACAAGGTGATCCGCCGCGAGCTGCGCATCGCCGAAGGGGATACCTTCAACCAGTCGCTGCTCGACTATTCGAAGAAGCGGGTCAACGCGCTCGGCTACTTCGAGAAGGTCGAGATGTCGACCAAGCGGGGCGAGACCGACGACAAGATGGACGTCAACTTCGAGGTCGCCGAGCGGCCGACCGGGACGTTCCAGATCGGCGCCGGGTTCTCCTCGGTCGAGAACTTCATCGCCCAGGCCCAGATCTCGCAGAACAACCTGTTCGGCCGCGGGCAGCTGCTGACGCTGCAGGCGCAGCTCTCCAGCCTCCGGCAGCTCTTTCTTTTGCAGTTTCAGGACCTCTACTTCCTCGACACCAACTGGACCTTCGGCTTCAACCTGTTCAAGCAGGACCAGTTCCTCTATTCGTTCATCCGCTCGTCGAAGGGCGGCAGCCTCACCTGGGGATACCTCCTGGCCGAGGACCTCCGCCTGCTGCTCACCTACAAGCTGGAGCAGGTCGGCATCGGCACCAGCTCCTTCGGGTTCGGCGGGGGGCTGTTCGGCACGCCGAGCATCGGCGTCCCCATCACCACCAGCGGCATCGCCAACCTGTTCCGCTCGGGGATCACCTCCTCGGTCCGCGGCACGCTCTCCTACGACTCGCGCAACGACCGCATGTTCCCCAGCCGCGGCTGGTACAACACGCTCTCCGCCGAGATCGCCGATCCGGACGTCACCTTCTCGGAGAACACCTTCACCCGCTACGAAGGGACGACGCGCTTCTTCTATCCAATCTGGGGCCCGTTCGTCTTTCGCGCCAAGCTGGAGGGCGATCTGATCGTCAGCCGCGACCCGCGCGGCGTGCCGATCTTCGAGCGCTACTTCACGGGCGGCATCTACAACATCCGCGGGTTCTCGCCGCTGTCGCTGGGACCGGTCATCCGGTCGCTGGCCCAGCAGGCGCCCGACGCCTCGCTCAACAACTTCCTGGTCGGCGGCAACGTGCAGGTGATCGCCAACGCCGAGATCGAGTTCCCGATCTTCGACAAGGTGGGGATCCGGGGCGTCGTCTTCACCGACGCCGGCAACGCGTTCAACCTGGAGGATCAGTACTGCAAGCTCAGGCCCTTCAACGTCGCTGCCAGCAAGGATCCGTGCAAGAACCCGCTCGACATCGACGCCTACCGCGCGACCTGGGGGTTCGGCTTCCGCTGGTTCTCTCCGATCGGGCCGCTCCGTTTCGAATGGGGGATCCCGTTCTGGACGCTTCCAGGCGAGCAGCCGATCGTATTCGAATTCACAATCGGCAACTTCTTTTAGATGGGGACCTGGCAGGTCCCCAAGCCCCCCCGCGATGGGGTCGGTCGAGCGAAGCTCGCCCGACCCCGACGCGATCATGGGGCGCCGCCCGGTCGCTCCATTGGTCTCAAAAACGGGCTTCTTTTCTCACAAACGTGTTAAGCATCCGTCCGATAAAGGAGACACGCATGTCACGCGCATCACGATTTCTGGCTCTGGCGATCCTCTTGCTCGGCTCGGCGACGGCGTTCGCCGAGGACACGAAGCTCGGGTTCGTCGACATGCAGCGCGCGCTGAACGAGACGGACGACGGGAAGAAGGCCAAGGCCGCGCTCAAGAAGGTCTTCGACCAGAAGCAGAAGGAGCTGGACGAGCAGCAGGCCGCGCTCAAGAAGGACGTCGAGGACCTGGACAAGAAGCGGACGTTGCTGCCGCCCGAGCAGGTGCGCGAGAAGGAAGCCGAGCTGCAGAGCCGGATGCAGAAGGTCCAGCAGACCTACCTGCGCCACCAGCAGGATCTGTCGGGCAAGGAGCAGGAGGCGACCGCGAAGATTTACGAGCGGATGAACAAGATCATCAACAAGATCGCCACCGCCGAGGGTTTTTCGATGATCGTCGACAAGTCGGCGCTGGTGTTCGCCAAGCCGCACCTCGACCTCACCAACGATCTCATTCGCCGCTACAACGCGGGCGAGGGAGCCGAAGGCGGCGGCAAGGCGGCGGCGCCGGCGGCCAAGAAGTAGACGCCGTGCTCGATATCCGGGCGATCGAGCGGATCCTCCCCCACCGGTATCCGTTCCTGCTCGTCGACCGCGTCGACGAGGTCGGCCCGGACAAGCTGGTCGCCCGCAAGATGGTCTCGCGCAACGAGCCGCACTTCAACGGCCACTTCCCCGGTCACCCGGTGATGCCGGGGGTCCTCATCATCGAGGCGCTCGCCCAGGCCGGCGCGCTCTTGGCGGCGCAGACCGTCGGCTTCGATCCCGAAAAGCAGGTCATCTACTTCATGGCCATCGACAAGGCCCGCTTCCGGAAGCCCGTGGTGCCAGGCGACCTGCTGATCCTGGAGATCGTTCCCCTGCGCAAGGGGGGCGCGATCTGGAAGCTGCACGGCGAGGCGAAGGTCGATGGTGTGGTGGTGGCAGAGGCGGAGCTGCTGGCGTCGATCCAGCCGCGCGACGCCGCGCCGGCCCCCCAGGGCTGACCTCCGTGCGCGCGCTGGGGCGCCGGGTGCTCGCGATCGCCGCGCTCCTCGCGGGCTGCCACCGCTCGGCGATGCCACCGCGTCCCGATGGCGCCGCCGTCGTCTTGGCGCCCGAGACGGTCGACGACGGGATCGCCACCGGGGCGGAGATCGAGCCCAACGACACGCTCGCCAGGGCCCAGCCGCTCGCGCTCACGGCCGCGGCGCCCGTCGCGATCGCCGGTACGCTCCCGGCGGCCGGCGCTGGCCGGCACGATGTCGACCTCTACCGGATCGACCTCCCGGGGCCCGATGCCGGCGCGGCGGGAGTCGCCGTCGGGGACGCCGCCACGCCGCCACCGCCGCCCCGCCTCGTGCTGCGCGCCGATCTCCGTCCCGCCGCCAGCCTCGCCGTCACACTGGAGGCGCTGGACGCGGCCGGACACATCCTCGTCGCGGCGGCCGGCCAGCCGGGTGAGGCGATCACCATCCCCAACCTCGCCGCGCGACCCGGGACGATCCACCTGCGGATCCGGGCGGTGACCGGCGAGGGCGACGCCGGCGGGAGCTATCGGCTGGTCACCCGCCTCGTTCCGTTCGACGCCGGCGCCGAGATCGAGCCGAACGGCGACGCCGCGCACGCCACGGATCTCGCGCCCGGCGGCGAGGCGGTCGGCTACCTCGGCTGGCGCCACGACCAGGACTGGTACCGGCTGCCCCTGGCCGGGATTGCCGAGGGGAGCGTGCTCTCTGTCGATCTCGATCCGGTGGCCGAGGTCGGCGCGACGCTTGCGCTGCACGGCGCCGACGGCCACAAGCTCACCGAGGCGCGCGGCCGGAAGGGCGAGCGGGTGGTCCTGCGGAACGTGCGTTTCCCGGCCGGCGATCCCTTCGTCTTCGTGGTCGTCCGCGCCGACGCCGGATGGAGCGCCGACGCCCGCTACAACGTCCGACCCCGCGCCGATCTCCCCAAGGCGGGGACGGAGGCCGAGCCGAACGACGACCAGGCGCACGCGCAGGTCATCGGCGACGGGACGGTCACCGGTTACCTCGCGCGCGGCGACGTCGACTTCTTCCGCTACGCGACCGACGGGATGGCACTGCTGGACCTGGAGGTCGCGCCGCCCGAGCGCGGCGGCGTGGAGGTCGAGATCACCCGCGAGGACAACACCCTCCTCGCGCGGGCGCAGAGCGGCCACCACCAACCGGCACGGATCACGTCCCAGCCGATCCCGGGAGGGCCGATCCTGATCCGGATCGTTCCCCGTCACGGGCCGATCGATTCGGACGATCCCTACCGGCTAACGCTGTCGTCGCGGCCGGCCCCCGCGGGGGCCGAGCCGGCACCGAAGGCGGAATGAAAAGCAGGAGCAGGGGCAGGAGCCGGAGCGCCGCGGTGCTCGCGCTCCTGGCCTTTACGCTCGGGCTCGGGTCCGCCTGCGCGCACCACCCCGAGGCGCCGGCGGCCACGGTCGCCGCCTTCGGCGTGGCGCTGGCGCGCGGCGATCTCGGCGCCGCCTACCGGCTGACCTCGCTCGACTTCCAGCGGCGGATCCCCTACGACGCCTTCGCCGCCGGGTTCACCGCGGGCGGAGGCGAGCCGGCGGCGCTGGGGCGGCGGATGGTCGCCGAGGCGCCCGGGCTGCATCCGCGCGCCCTGGTGACGCTGGCGCTCGGCGAGCGCGTGCCGCTGGTCCTGGAAGACGGCCGCTGGCGGGTCGACGCACCCATCTACGAAGCCTGGGGCCAGGCCACGCCACGCGCCGCGGTCGTCACCTTCATCCGGGCCGTCGACGCCCGACGTTACGACGTCGTGCTGCGTCTTTGTCCCGATCGGTACCGGGCGCGGCTGTCGGCGGAGCGGCTGCGGAGCTTCTGGGAAGGCGAGCAGAAGGAGGCGCACCACGCCCTGCTCGAACGGATGCGCGCGTCGGCCGGCGCTTCCATCGTCGAGCTGGGTGACGAGGCGCGGCTCGAGGTGGCGCCGGATCGGCAGGTAAGGCTGGTCCGCGAGGCCGGAGAATGGAAGATCGAGGATCCAGATGAGTACTGATTCGTAACACACCAGAACCGCGGCGTTTTTTGGCGCCTCACGTTCTGAGCCAAAATTGCCGAACTTGACTAACAGGAAGAGATATTGCAGGCATTTAGCTAGAGGTTCTCTGTCCCGTGCTCGAACCTTGGATCATCGAACAGATCCGTCGCCGCGAGGAGGAGGAGCGCCGTCGCCATGAGCGGCCGCGCCTCGAGATCCCCATGCGCGACGAACGCCGCCGTCCAGAGCCGGAAGACGGGGGCGAAGAAGAGCGCGAAGAGGATCGCGACGCACCTCAGCGCGGCGTCGTCATCATCGACATGTAGTTGAGATCCAAGAGACTGGACGGCGCCCAAGGTCGAGGCTAGACAGGGGGCCATGGAGAAGGAGTTGGCGGGGTTCGTCGGGCGCCGGGCGGAGGTCGCGGCCCTGGACGAGGCGCTGGGGCGGGCGATCCGGTTCAACGCGCCCCAGACCGTGACGATCATCGCCGCGGATGGGCTCGGCAAGAGCCGGCTCTGCGATGAGTGGGTGGGGGCGCACCAGGGCGAGCGGCTGCGGGTCGTGCGCGCGGCCGTCGACCCGGCGGTCGGGGCCGAAGCGGCGGCGCCGCGCGGGGCGTTGATCGCGCACCTCTTGCGGGTCCGGTTCGGGCTGGCCGAGCTCTCGCCCGATGAGGCCCTGCTGCAGTTCCGGGCGCAGCTGCAGGAGGTGTTCGGTGATCGGCGGGTCCTCGAGCTGTCGACGCTGCTGGGCAGATTCCTCGGCTTCGACCTGCCGGAGAGCCCGCTCGGCAGCGCGCTGGCGGGGCGCCCGGAGCAGGGGGCCGAGCTGGCGCGCGCGGTGCTTGCGCGATTCCTCGAGCAGGACGCGGCCGGGCGCCCGGTGGTCGTCATCGGCGAGAACCTGCAGGACGCGGACGACGACTCACTGGCCGAGCTCGAGAGCCTGGCGGCCGAGCTGGTCGATGCGCCGATCATGATCGTCGCCACGGCGCGGCCGGAGCTGCTGGTTCGCCGCCCAGGGTGGGGGCGCGGCGGCGGCAACCACACCCGCATCGACCTCCAGCCGTTGACCCGGATGGAGATCGATCTGCTGGTCGCCTCCTACCTCGGCCCGGCGGCGGTCGTTCCGGCTGGACTCGGCGAGCAGGTGGCGGCCGAGTCGGCCGGCAATCCTCACCTGGTCGGCGAGGTGCTGCGCGCTTATCGAGAACACGGGATCCTGGCCGGTGGTCAGGGGGGGGAAGCGTGGCGCTTCGATCGGGAGCGGGCGGCGCGCCAGCATCCCACGGCCACGCGCGAGGAGGTGGCGCACGCGCGCATCACCGTGCTGACGGCGGCCGAGCGCGACGTGCTGGCGCGCGCGGCGATCTTCGGCGGAGAATTCTGGACCGGCGGCGTGGTGGCTCTGGGGCGAATGGCGGTGGCGCCCCCTGACGAGGCGGCGGTCTTCGCGCCCGATCCGACCATCACCGAGATCCATCAAATTCTGGAAAGCCTGCGCGAGCGCGGATTCGTCGAGCGGGTGGCGAAGTCGTCCATCCCCGAGGAGAGCGCCTGGGCCTTCTGCCAGACGATCGAGCGGCGGCTCCTGGAGGCCGACGCCGCGTCGGAGCTGACCAGGCGCCGCAAGACCTTCGCCGCGCAGTGGCTGGAGAGCCGGGGTGGCGAGGGGCGCGAGCAGCGGCTGGAGGCGCTGGCCAGGCTCTACGAGGGGGCGGGCGACGCCCGGCGGGCCGCCTACTGCTTCGTGACGGCGGCGGGGCTGGCGCGCGATCACCTGCTGCTCGATCGCGCGCATGCGCTCTACATGGCCGGGATCCGCCACCTGGAGCTGGACGACGCCGTGGCCAAGATGGACGCGCTCTACGCGGCCGGCGACGTGGCGGCGCGGCTCGGGCGGACGCGCGAATCGGTGGGGCTGTTTCAGGAGATGCTGCGGCTGGCCTGGCGGCTCGACCTGCCGGCCAAGGGGGGCGCGGCGCACGGGCGGATCGGGCGACTGCTGAGCACGCTGGGGGAGAACGCGCGCGCGCGGGCGCACCTGGAGCTGGCGCAGAAGCTGTTCGAGGTGGCGGGCGACGGGCCCGGCGTCGCGGCGGCGCTCGACGACATCGGGCGGATTCACTTTCTCATGGGCGAGCCGGAGCAGTCGCTGGCGCGGCACCGCTCGGCGCTGGCCGTGCGCGAGCAGCTGGGGGACGACCGCGGGCGCTCGCTGACGCTGTCGCGGCTCGGGCAGGTGCTGCGGGCGACCGGCGCGGTGTCGGCGGCCGGGGAGCACTTCCGGGCGGCGCTCGACCTGCGCCGGCGGATCTCCAACCTGCCGGGGGTGATCGCGTCGCTGCTCGATCTGGGGGCGCTGGAGCGCGATCTCGGCCGCCGGCCGGAGGCGCTGTCGCTGCTGCGCGAGGGGCGCGATCTGGCGCGGGCGAGCGGCGAGCGGCTGCAGGAGTGCAGCCTGGCGATCGAGATCGGCGATTGCCACCTCGGTGACGGGCAGCCGAACGCGGCCATCGCCGAGTTCCAGGCGGCGCGGGAGATAGCACGGCAGTTCGGCGCGCGCGGTTTTCTCTCAGAGGCGACGCGCGGGATCGCCGAAGCGGAGCTGGCGCTGGGCGAGGCGACCCGTGCGCGCGATGACGCGCGGTCGGCGTTCGAGATCGCCGAGCGGGCGGGGGCGCCGCCGCTGGCGGGCGCCGCGCTGCGGGTGGCCGCCGCCGCCGTCGGAGCCGGAGCGCCCGGTGAGGCCGACATGGGCGGGGCGCGCGAGATGTTCGATCGCGCGGTCGAGGTCCTGACCGGCGCCGGCGCCGAGCTGGAGCTGGCCCGGACGCTCGACGCCTACGCGGAGTTCGAAGATCGCTCGGGGCGCGACGAGACCGCCTCGGAGCTGCGCCGCCAGGCGCGCCTCATTCGCCACCGCGAGCCGCAGTCCTCGTCCGCGGCGTGAGGTGGTGTCCGCCGCGTGAAGCGGCAGCGGTCGCGAAAGGCTACTTCTTGGCGGCGAGCTTGGCGGTCGGCTTGGCGGGCCTGGTGGCGGCGGTCGTCGCGCCGGCGCTCTTCTTGAGGTCGTCCGGCTTGACCAGGATGCGGTCGAGCGACCACTTGGGGGCCAGGTAGACGTCGGTCCCCTTGCCGCTGGCGACGAAGTAGCTGACCTTGTCCTTGGTCTCGTCGCCGACGCGGATCGCGCAACCGGCCGCCGCGCCCTTTCCCTTGCCCTTGACGGCGATGAGCTTCGGCTTGGCGAGGCCGTTGTCCTTGAGTGACTGGTCGTCGGCGAAGGCCGTCCCCTTGAGCTCCTTGAAGGCGCCGGCGATCGGGGTCGCCTTGGCCCCGTCGAGCTCCAGCTTGGCCGGCTTGGTCGCCTTCCACTCACTGCCGCTCTTGACCAGGGTGTACGAGCGGTCGCCGGCACTGACCGCGATCCCGGCCACGTCGTCGGCTGCCAGATCGCAGAGCGTCTTGTCGCGGAACTCGATCGGAGCCTTGTTGACCTTGTCGGCGCCGTACTTCTTGACCAGGAAGACCTGAGGCGCGTCCGCCTTCTTGACGTAGAGCTCGTCCTCGCCCTTCTTGCCGCCCACGAAGATGATGACGCTCCTGCCGCCCTTGAGCCCGACGGTGACGGTGAGCGCGGGCGGTTCGAGGCCGGCCGCGGCGAGCGTCACGCCGTCCGCGAAGTCGTTCGTCTTCCAGTTGGAGAGTGCCTGAACCATCGCGTTCGGCACGCCGTTGTCGAGCGTGTCGATCTTGACCGTGCTCGAGACGACCGCCCACTTGTCCTCGCTCCCCTGCTTGGTACCGGCCTTCTTGAGCGAGATCTTGGCGCCGTCCTTGGCGGCCACGTCCAGCTTCTCGACGTCGGCCGCGAGGTAGGTGACGATCCCCTTGTCGCGCCAGTCGCTCGGCCCCTTGTCGAACAGGAACTTGGTGATGCCGCTGGCGCGCCAGACGTCGTTGCTGCCCGCCGGCCGGATCATCGTCCCGGCACCGACGCCCTTTCCGACGATCAGATCGGCCAGCACGGTGGCGTCGTGCTTGACCACCACGTGGACGCCCGATTTGTCGTCGACCTCGAACTCCGCCTGCTTGTCCGGCTGCTGGGTCACCAGATCGCTGACGTCCATCTTGCCGAGCCCGTCGAACGCCGCCTTGGCGGCGCCGCTGTCGGCCGGGTAGGCGACCGGCGCGGTCACTTTGTAGTTGCCGCCCTCGCTCTTGACCGTCGTGGTGACGCCGTTCTTGGTGACGTCGATGCTGGTGATCTCGGCGGTCTTCAGCGCCGGGATCGGGTGGGGGTGGTCGCTGGCGCGCTCCCCCTTCTCCGGCTGCCGGAGCGCGACGAGGGCGAGGATGGCCAGGACCACGAAGGCCCCGAGGGCGGCGAGTGTTTTCTTGTTCATAGTTTCTGACCCCTCCGGCGGGTACGCCGGCCCAGGTAGCGCAGGATTCCGAAGCCGATGAACAGCGCCGGCACGCCGGCGATGTTGATGACCTTGACTGCGACC
This sequence comes from uncultured Pseudomonadota bacterium, assembly GCA_963725905.1. GTDB lineage: Bacteria > Myxococcota_A > Polyangia > Fen-1088 > Fen-1088 > JADGRB01. Next base: position 1,316,555 of record CAVSAG010000002.1, read on the forward strand.
ACCGAGCCGTCGGAGCCGACCTCGATCGGGCGTGCGGCGACCGTCTTGCTGCGCACCGGCGTCAGCGTCTCGTCCTCCATCGTCCAGCTGACGGCGTTGAACAGCATCTGCGCGCCCCCCTGGTAGAACGGGAGGTAGCGCGAGATCTGCAGGTACTCGTCGGAGGCGAAGTCGGAGTCACCCACGACCACCAGCCGCACCGGCCTCTTCGACTCGGACGGGGGCGCGTTCGCCGGCTCGGGGACTGACATGCCGGCCGGCGTGGCCGGCGCGTAGGCGCTCTTGAGGGTCCCCTGATAGGCGTAGGCCAGGCCGAACACGCCGTGGTCCTTGGGGTCCTTGGCCTCCTCGATGTCGCCCATCGGCGCGAAGAAGAAGAAGCCGGTCTGCTTCCAGGCCTCGGGAGACGAGGCGGCCAGCGTCCAGAGCTTGGCGCCCGGCGTCTGCGCCTTGCCGTCGGCCAGCGGGCCGACGAGCGAGACCGAGCTCGGGAACGGGAAGACGACCGCGTTCACGCCCGCCAGGATCGAGTTGTCCTTGTCGGCCTGCTCGGTCTTGACCCCCACGAACACGGGGAGGTTCTTGAGCATCTTGCGTCCGCCGGCGTCGATCGGGCCGGGGACGTTCTGCCGGTCGAACACGAAGTCCTCGCCGATCTTGAAGCCGTACTTCTCGATCAGCTCGTTCATGCCGGTGTTGTTGACCTGCCCGATCTTGGGCGAGGCCCCGGCCGGCATCTGGCCGCGCGGCGAGCCCAGCGCCATCCCGTCGAGGAGGAAGATCGCCCCGTGCCCCTTCATGAGGAAGCTGTCGATCTCGTGGCGCCCCTTGTCGTCGAACGGCTGCTTGGGGCCGCCCACGACCAGCGCGTCGACGTCGTCGCCGATGGCGGCGGTCGACGGGTTCACCGTCGTCGAATCGAACTCCTGATCGACGACGTGCTTGAGGAAGGTGAACCCCTGCGTGAGGTCCTGCTCGCCGTGGCCGGTGGTGAAGGCGACCTTGCGCTTCTTCTGCGTCAGCCGCTTGATCATCGAGGAGACCTCGTACTCGAGACCCTCGACCTGGCCGATCTCCGGGATGGCGTCGTCCTTCCCCTGGTACTGGAAGCAGAGCCCGAGCCAGTAGGTGCCGACCTCGAACTTCTGCGAGCGCATCACCTGGATCTGCAGCTTCTGCACCTTGCAGGCGGTGGCCTCGTCCTCGATCTTCTTGTCTGCCCCGGGATCGAACGCCTCGAACCGGAGCTTCCCCTTCGAGTAGGTCTTGTAGTCGTCGAGCATGTCGCGCACGTAGCGGCTGGTGTTGGCCAGCTCCGGCGGCAGATCCTTGGAGATGTATGCCTTGACCGTCAGGTAGTCGGGGAGCGCGCGGACGATCTCCTTCGAGGCGTCGGAGAGGGTGTAGACGCGGTTCTGCGTCAGGTCGAGCCTGCCGAACAGGCGCGTCCCGATCAGGTTCACCGCCACGACGGCGCCGATGATCAGCAGAACGTAGCTGGTGGCGTTCGAAGCGGAGCTGCGCTTGCGCAGGTTCATCTCCGCCTTGTCCGCCTTGTCTGACTTGCCTTGGCCGGTCTCTTCGGTCGCCATGATTATCTCCACCGCCGAGATTCGAGGGAGAGCGTCGCGATCAGCAGCGAGACACCCATCACCGACAGGTAGTAGATGAGGTCCCGCGTGTCGATGACGCCGCGCCCGATGTTCTCAAAGTGGCCGTCGATGCTGAGGTAGGCCACCAGCTTCTGCAGGGCCTCGGGCAGGAACTGGGTCAGCCGGCCCAAGAGGTAGAGCGCGAAGGAGATGGCGAACGCGACGATGAACGAGACGATCGAGTTGCGGGTGAGCGACGAGGCCATCACGCCGATGGAGACGTAGGCGCCGCCCATGAGCACGAGGCCCAGGTAGCCGCCGATGGTCGGGCCGCGGTCGAGCGGCCCCAGCGTCTTCACCGTGATCGCGAAGACCAGCGTCAGCCCGATCGCCGTGCAGAGCAGCGCCATCGCCGCCAGGAACTTGCCGACCACCACCTCCCAGTCACGCACCGGCATGGTGATGAGCAGCTCCAGCGTCCCGGTCGACTTCTCGTCGGCCAGAAGGCGCATCGTGATGGCCGGGATGAGGAACATGAAGAGCAGCGGCATGATGTTGAAGAAACCGCGCATGTCGGCCTGCTTCTCCAGAAACAGCTGGGTGAAGAAGAGGTAGCCGGTGATGACCAGGAAGACCGGGACGACGATGTACGCCACCGGCGAGTTGAAGTAGGTGCGGATCTCGCGCCGCGAGATCACCAGCGCGGGGCTCATGAGTTCCCTTTCTCGGATTCGGCGACGACGTCGCCAGTTGTCAAGTTGCGGAAGACGTCTTCGAGTGACGCCGACTCGCGCAGGAGCTCGAGCAGCGTCCAGCGGTTGTCGACGGCGGCGCGGAAGATCGGCTTGCGCAGATCGGCCGCCGCCAGCGCGTCGAGCGCGAAGGCGTGCGATCCCTCCTCGCCGGCGATCATCTCGCAGTGGGCGACGCCCGCCAGGCTGGCCAGCCGGTCGCGGATCGCCTCCTTGACCACGCCGTTGGACTCGACGACCACCCGGTAGCGCCCCCCCTTCTCGCGGGCGCGCAGCGAATCGGGCGTGCCGTCGGCGACCAGCTTGCCGCCGCTGATGATCAGGATGCGGCTGCAGGTCGCCTGGACCTCCGGCAGGATGTGGGTCGAGAGGATGACCGTCTTTTCGCGCCCGATCTCCTTGATGAGCGACCGGATCTCGACGATCTGGTTCGGGTCGAGGCCGCTGGTCGGCTCGTCGAGGATCAGGATGTCGGGGTCGTGCAGCATCGCCTGCGCAAGGCCGACGCGCTGGCGGAACCCCTTCGACAGCTCGCCCACCAGCTTGCCGGCCACGTCGCCGAGGCCGCAGCGCTGCCCGACCTCCTTGATCCGCTCGCCGCGCTTGCCGGGCTCCATGCCCCGCATCGAGGCGGCGAACTCGAGGAACTCGAGCACCGTCATGTCGCGGTAGATCGGCGTGTCCTCGGGGAGGTAGCCGATCCGCCGCCGAACTTCGAGCGACTCGTCGAACACGTCGTGGCCCGCCACCCGCGCCCGGCCGCTGGTCGGCGACAGGAAACAGGTCAGCATCTTCATCGTGGTCGACTTCCCGGCGCCGTTCGGCCCCAGGAACCCAAGCACCTCACCAGGGCGGACCGAAAAGCTGACGTGGTCCACGGCCCGGGTCGGCCCGTAGTCCTTGGTCAGTCCGTCGACCTCAATCATCACGTCTGACATCGGCACCTCATCGTCCAGGGGGCAAGTCGCAAGTTCGATAGATGGCTGGCTTGTCCGCGGCCTAACTCCGGCCGCATCCAGGTTATTCCCGCTGCCGGGGCTACCTACGACGGGGGCCGCCGGGCTGTCAAGCGCCGCGACACGGCCGAGCCACGCGAATTTTCTGCCGATCCGGCTGAGCAGACGCCTCCGTAGTTCCCGGCGGAGGTGAGATGCAAGGAAACAGAACCGGAAAGACTCTGGCCCTGCTGGCCACGCTGGGCTTTGCGACCTTCGCCGCGGGCTGCGGCAATCAATCGGAGGGCGCGCCACAGGCGACCGCCGCCGAGGGGGCCTCGAAGGTGATCGACAGCTTCGAGTCCGGCAGCGCTGCGGCCTGGCAGCCGTTTTCGACCGGCGGATCGTCGATCCGCTCGGCCGTCGTGACGGTTCACGCCAGCGGCGCCGCCAGCTCGACCGAGATCACATACGACGTGGCGGCTGCCGGCTCGGCCGGCCTCGAGCGCGACTTCTCGCCGCCGCAGGACTGGTCGGCCGCCCCGGGGCTCACCCTGTGGGTCAACGGTCGAGGCACGGGTGACACGTTCCTGGTCCAGATCTACGACGCCGGCCATGAGCGCTGGGAGTCGCGCTTCAAGGTCGACTTCACCGGCTGGCGCGAGATCGCCGTCCCCTTCTCGGGCCTGACCGCGGCCGCCTGGCAACCGCAGGACGCACGCGTCGACGGCGTGCGGGACTTCGGCGGTGTCACCGGCATGGCGCTCGTCCCGTCAGAGGGCGCCGGCTCCAGCGTCGTCGACCTCGACACGCTCGCGCTCGGTGCGCTCGGCAGCGCGTCGCCCTCATCGGGCACCGGTGCTGGTCGGCCGACGACCGCGCCGACCACCACGCCGGCGGCGCCGACCGCGACCCCGACTGCGGCCCCGACGACCGCGCCGACCGCGTCGCCGACGCCCTCCGCGCCGACGACCCCGACCGCGACGCCGGCCACCCCCACCACGCCGCCCACGACGTCGGCGCCGACCGCGCCTGCGACGCCGACCGCGTCGCCGGCGGCCCCGACCGCGACCCCGACTGCGGCACCGGCGACCACGCCCACCGCGGCACCGGCGGCCCCCGCGCCGAGCGGCCCCGTCACCGGGACGATCATCCCGCTCTACACGGCGCCGTCGGATCCCTCCTGGGCCGCGGTCGCGGCGGCCAAGGCCGCGCACCCGGCCGTGCCGGTGCTGGCGGTCGTCAATCCGTCGAACGGGCCGGGCGGCGCCGCCTCGCCCGACTATGCCGCCGGCATCGCCAAGCTGGCCGCCGCCGGGGTGAAGGTGATCGGCTACGTCCACACCTCCTGGGGGAGCCGGCCGAGCGCCGAGCTCCAGGCCGAGATGGGCCAGTGGAAGAGCTGGTACCCCAGCGTGAGCGGCATCTTCTTCGACGAGATGGCCAACCAGGCGGGGCAGGAGTCCTACTACGCGGGCCTGACGAGCTACGCGAAGGGCCACGGGTTCGATTTCACCATCGGCAATCCGGGCCAGGACACCTCGGCGACCTACGTCGGGACCGAGGACGTCATCCTCATCTACGAGAACGGCGGCCTCCCGTCGGCGTCGGCGCTCGGTGGCTGGCACGCGTCGTACCCGCGCACCAACTTCGGCGTCATCCCGTACGCCGTTGGCAGCCTCGACAGTTCGTTCGTCCAGGCGGCGAAGCCGTATGTGGCCTACATCTATCTGCAGAGCGACAACCTGCCGAATCCGTGGGACAGCGTCCCGCCGTATCTCGACGCCTTGGTGGCTGCCCTCGGCTGAGCCCCTGGTTGGCGCCCGCGCCCGGCGCCTCCGCGATCAGCAGTCGCTGTCGGTCGCGGAGGTACAGCCGGTCGGGCAGCAGTGATCCGAGCCGGCGGTCGAGCACGTCGTGATCGGAACGTGGCGACAGGCGGAGTTGCAGGAGAGTGGATCTCCGACCAGCTGCTCCACCGTGCACGGGTCGCCGTCGTCCGGGCAGGTGGTCGGGCAGGTGGCCGGCGGGTCGCAGGTCTCCCCGGCGCCGATGTGGCCGTCCCCGCAGATCGGGGCGCAATCACTGTCGGTGGCGGCGCTGCAGCCAGCCGGGCAGCAACCATCGTCGTCGAGGCAGGCGACGATGGCGAAGTGCGTGCAGCGGCGCGTGCAGTTCTGGATGGAGCCGCTGGCGACGTCGGTCGTGCAGGCGTCCGCGTCGTCGCAGGTCTGCGCGCAGGCGCCCTGCATCCCGGCGCTGATCTCCCGATCGCATTGCTCGCCGGGCTCGACGACGCCGTCGCCGCAGATGACGGGGCAGTCGGTGTCGGTGGCGGCAGTGCAGCCCGCCGGGCAGCAGCCGTCGCCGCCCGTGCAGGCGGTGATCGGCGTGGCGACGCAGAGCGAGCTGCAGGTGCTTGGTGACCCGACCAACTCCACCTTGGTGCAGGTGCTCGCGGGCGGGCATCCGGTGGGGCAGGAGCCGGCGACCGCCTTGTCGCAGGTCTCGACCGGCGGCTCGACGACGCCGTCCCCGCAGACGGACGCGCAGTCCGCGTCGACGGTGAGGTCGCCGCCCGGCGGACAGCAGCCGTCGCCAGGCACGAAGGCCGTGACCGGCAGGTGGACGCAGCTGGCCGCGCAGGTCCCGCCCGAAAGCAGCAGGTCGGTGGTGCAGGGATCGCCGTCGTCGCAGGCGGTCGGGCAGGCGCCGGGGCTGCCGGCCGGGATCCCGACGTCGCAGCTCTCGTCGGTCTGGACCTTTCCGTCGCCGCAAGTCGCCGAGCAATCGGGATCGGTGGCGGCGGTGCATCCGGCGGGGCAGCAGCCGTCGCTCTGCGGATTGCAGGCGGCGATCGGGCTCGACAGGCACGCGGCGGTGCAAGCGCTCGCCGAGCCGGTCAGCGTCGTCTGCACGCAGACCGACGGCGAGGGGGGACAGCTGGTGGGGCAGGCGCCGGGTCCGACCGCCGCGCTGTCGCACGATTCACCCGGCTCGACCACGCCGTCGCCGCAGCTGCGGGGGCAGTCGGTGTCGGTGTCAGGCGTGGCACCGGCCGGGCACCAGCCGTCGCCCGAGACCGGCGCCGTGATTGGCGCGTGGCCGCAGCTCAACCTGCACCCGTTGCCCGCCAAGAAATCGGTGGTAGAGCCGCTGTTGTCGTCGCAGTTGGTCGGGCAGCTTCCCGGTGCCGGCGGCGTGATCCCGACGTCGCACGTCTCGCCCATGCCCACCACGCCATCCCCGCAGCTCTGCTGGCAATCGATGTCGGTGGCGTAGGTCGCGCCCGGCGGACAGCAGCCGTCACCTGCCAGCCGCTGGGTCCGCTGGTAGTGCATGCAGATCGCCTGGCAGGTGGCGGGCGATACCAGCAGGGTGAGGGCGCACGGATCGGTCGTCGTGCACTCGCCCGGTGTCGGACAGGCGCCGGGGAGGCCGGGGGCGATCGACGTGTCGCAGGTCTCGCCGGGGTCGACCTGCCCATTGCCGCAGGTCGGGGAGCAGTCCGGATCGAGCGCGTGTGTCGTCGAGGCCGGACAGCACCCGTCGCTTGTCGGGGGCGTGTCCGTAATCAGGACGTGCGTGCAGGAGAGGGTGCAGCCGCTTCCAGCTGGCACGTCGGCCGTGCACGCGACGCCATCGTCGCAGTCGGCCGGCGGGCAGGCACCCGGATCGGCGGGGGCGATCGCGACGTCGCAGAGCTCGCCGGGGTCGACGCGCCCGTTGCCGCAGCGGGGGCTGGTGGCCGCGTCGGCTCCGCCGTCGCTGCCAGAGCTGCCACCGGTACCGCCCGTGCAGACGCCACCGCCGCAGGTGAGCCCCACGTAGACGGTCGGGCGCCCGCCGGGGGCGACCATCGTCGAGGGGATCCGTCCGGTCGCGACGATAGCTCCGGTCGGCCCCACGGCGGTGACCGCGACGCTGACGTTCCCCGTTGCGTTCGATGGCAGCTCGGCCGCGAGCGTGGTCGGAAAGGCAATCGGCTCGCCGTCGCTGCGCGTGTAGGGGTTGGAGGCGACACCCGCGGGTCCCGTGATCGTCACGTTCAGCGTGCTCACGGGGGGCGGTGTGCCGGAGGCGGTCACGACCAGCACCATCACCGCGTCGCCGTTGCTGCCGCAGGCGGCGGCCGAGACGACCAACGCCGCGACCATCGGGAGGGCCACCCGGCGCAGCATCAGAAGAACTTCTTGTCCCCGAGATCGGTGCTGGGGGCCGACGTTTCGGATCGGCTGGCCAGCGCCGCCGCGGTCGCGCCGGCCGCCAGCGCCACCCCGATCGCGGTCCAGAGCCACCAGCGGCGCCAGAGCGGCGCGGCGTGCTTGGCGGCCGGACCCTCTGTCGTTCCCGACGCGGCCGTGAGGCCGGCGGACGGGCCAGCCTGGGGTGCCGCCCGGAGGCTCTCGATCTCCCCGACCCGCCGCTCGGCGACGTCGCGATCCGGGCCGGCCGCTGCGCCCGCCAGGTAGCGCTCGTAATAGAACAGCGCCTGTTCGGTGGCACCGAGCTGGCGGTACGCCTCGGCGATCTGGAACAGGAACTGCGGATCGGCGCGCAGCTCGTAGGCCCGCCGGTATTCGGCGATGGCATCCTGGTAGCGCCCGAGGAGGTAGAGCCGGTGCCCCTGCGCGACGTGCTCGTCGACCTCCGCGTCGGCCGGCGTGGCGGCGTCGGCTGGGGCGGACGGCGCGCTGCGCGCGGGCCCGGCTGCGAGCACGACAAGCGCGAGCAGGAAAGCGAGCAAGAAAGCTCGAAGCGACACGAGGGGTCTGAGGCTAAGCACGGAAACCCGCTGCCTTTTCAGGGACGATTCTGCGCCCCGCGCCGCGCCGCCGTCAACGCCGCCGCCCGTCGGGTCACCGGCGCCGGGGCTTGGCGGGCGTGCGGACGAGCACCGGCTCGAGCGGCGCCAGCGTCGCCATCCAGCGGTCGGCGACCGCCTGCGCCGCGGCCGCCAGCGGCGCAGGCGCGGCGGCGGCGAGGCTCGCCCGCGCGCTCTTCTCCAGCGCCGAGGAGAGCTTGGGGACCTTCCCCTTGCCGCCGGCGAGCAGCGCCTCGAATGCCTTGACGTCGGCGGGGGCAAGCGGCCGGAAGCGATCGGGACGCGCCGCGCGCTTGGTTTCGCCCCCCGCGACGAGGCGGGCGACGAGCGCCGTGCGCGCCAGCGTTCCCAGATCGAGCGCCGCCTCGTCCCCGCCGGTCCCTTCCAGCGCCGCTCCCCCCGGGGCGACGTCCTCGGTGGTCACGCCCAGGCCCCGGACCAGCGTCTGGGCGGCGGCCGCCTGTTCGACCGCGGCGGCGGCGCGCGCGAGGTCGGCGAGGCGCCGGAACGGTCGCTCGCCCCCGGCGGGCGGCGCGTCGAGCAGCCGGGGAAACATCGGGCGCAGCCGGGTGACGGCCTCCAGCACGGTGGCGTCGTCGGTCTCCGCGAGATCGAAGCCGCGGCGGCCGAACGGCCCGTCGCCACGTAGCGTGACCGCCAGCTGCTTGACCTTGCCGATGAGGCTGACGCCCAGCCTGAAGAGCCGGCCGAGCGGGATGGTGCGCAGCGCCGCGGCGCCGCGCGCGTCGTCCCCTGGGGCGAGCCGCTCGACCGCGAGAATCGAGCGTGGCCACCAGCCGCTCGAGCACGGCGGCCACCGCCTCGTCGTCGCCGGGAGTGATGCGATCGGCGGCCAGCACGCGGTTGGTGAGCGCCACCAGCGCGAACCGCAGCTCGTCGACCTCGTCGCCCGCGGCCAGCTTCTGCGCGGCGCGCGCGAACGGCGAGGCGTCGGTGTCGCCGAGCCGCTCCACCAGCGCCGTCGGCATGCGGAGGGCCGCGCCTTCGCCGCCCGGCTGCGTGTCCACGATGGTTCGTGTCCGCGCCGCGCCGTCGCCGATCTTCACGGTCGCCGGATCGAGCTCGCGGTAGACCTCCAGCGCCTCGTAGTAGTCGGCGAAGCCGAGATCTGACATGCGGCCCTGGCGCCAGCGGTAGGCCGTCTCCTCGAGCTCCGAGTCGAGCTCGCCGATCGCGCCGACCAGGAGGCGGCGCGCGAGGTCCATGTCGGTCCGGTAGAGCGCATCGACGATCCGGATGAGCGCCCGGGCCGGATCGGGCCCCTGCTCCTGCCCCTCTGGCGCCTGCAGGACTGGCGAGACCCGCACGTCGAGCAGGAAGAAGCGGTCGGGCGTCGGGTAGAACGTCCCCTCCGGCTCGTCGGGGGCTTCTTCCTGGGTGAGATCGATGATCCGTGCCCCGCGCCGCAGGATGAGGCCGACGAGCTCGGTGTCGAGCCCCGCGATCCAGCGGCCGATCCGCTCCACCGGCGCCGCCGCCATCGCCTCGAGCCACTCGGCCAGCGCCGCCGGGCTGACCTGATCGCGCTCCCAGAGCGCGAAGTCGAGGACCACGCCCAGCTGCTCGGCCGTCGCCGCGGCGAGGATCTCGGCCCCCTCGCCGAGGCCCATCTCGTGCAGGACGTAGTAGAGCTCGTCGCCGGGGAGCGCGCGGACTGCCGCGCCCAGGTCGGGGGCCTCGAGGAGAGCGTCGGCGCGCCGCAGCCGGCGGCCCCGCCCCAGGCGGGCGCGGTAGTGCGAAAGGGCGACGACGTTGTTCGGCCGAGGCGGTCGGGGGCTCCCCATGTATCTTCATATATACGATGCTCTCGACGGTTCTCCGCACCATTGCCGCGCACGCGCTCTCGGCGCGCGGCGATCGGGTGATCGTCGCGGTCTCGGGGGGACCCGACTCGATGGCGCTCTTGCACGCGCTGTGGGAGGCGCGCGAGCGACTGGGGCTGACGCTGGAGGTGGCGGGCGTCGACCACGGCCTGCGCCCGGCGGCGGCCGAGGAGCTGGCGCTGGTCCGTGCACGCGCCCTGGCGCTGGGGCTGCCGTTCGTGCGCCTCGGCGTCGACGTCGCCGGGAGCAAGCGCGGTCCTTCGTGGCAGGACGCCGCCCGGCGGGCCCGCCTCGCTGCCCTCGAGGCGCTGGCCGCCGAGCGGGGCGCGCAGCGGATCGCGCTCGGCCACCAGGCCGACGATCAGGCCGAGACGGTGCTGTTCCGGATCGTTCGCGGGACCGGCCTGCCGGGTCTGGCGGGGATTCCGTACCGCCGTGGGCCGTTCATCCGCCCGCTGCTCGACGTCCGGCGCGCGGAGGTGCTCCGGTATCTCGGCCGTCGGAGCATCCCGTTCGTCGAGGATCCCTCGAACGCCGATCTCCGATTTGCGCGGGCGCGCGTTCGCCATCGCTACCTGCCGCTGCTCGCCGAGGAGAATCCGCGCGTCGTCGAGGCGCTGGTGGCGCTGGCGGCGGCGGCGCGGGCGCGCCCGCCGCGCGCCGACGTGATCGAGACGCTGCCGCGGCGGGTGGGGGTCGCGGTCGGCCGGCTGCGCGCGCGCGGAGGGACGGCCGCGGTCGATCTGGCGGGCGGTCGGCGGGTGGAGATCTCCTACGGTCAGGTGCGGATCGGGCCGCGCGACGCGGGCCGGGCGGCGGCGCGGGGACCGGCGCAGCTCATCCCCTGTCCAGGCGCCTACCGCTGGGCGGCCGGGACCCTCGACGTGCGGGAGGCGGCGGCCGGGCCAGGGGGGCGGGCGGGCCTGGCGGGCTCGGCGGAGTTCGACGCCGATCGGCTCGACTGGCCGCTCGCGGTGCGGGCCCGCCGGGCGGGAGATCGCATGCGGCCCCGCGGCGGCCAGGGCAGCCGAAAGCTCTCCGACCTGATGATCGACGCGAAGATCGCGCGCGGCGCCCGCGCGGCGCTGCCAGTGGTCACCAGCGCGCGCGGCGACCTGCTTTTTGTCCCGGGGCTGCGTCCGGCGGAGATCGCCCGTCCGGACGGAGACACCCGACGCGTCGTGCGGCTCCGGTTCGAGACCCCAATCTGAGCGCGCGGCCGTCCAACATTTGAGGCAAAGGAGTGTTTGACGCTCCTCGGTTTGGCGGCAATACTTTCAAGCGCCCCAGTCCGCTCCCACGAAAGGAACCTCGGCGTGCGCCAAAGTCACAAAACCGTCCTGCTCTGGATCACGTTGATCTTCGCCTTCGTGGTGATTTGGCAGTTCCTGAACGGCCAGCGCACCTCGGAGACGCACGTCCTCTTCTCCCAGTTCGTGCAGGAGGTCGACCAGCACCCCGAGAAGTTCAAGCCGGGTTCGTCGATCCAGATTCGCAAGAACCAGGAGAGCGCCGAGTTCCGCGGCACCTACGCCAACAACGAGAACTTCCTCACCACCGGCATCGTGGGCGACAAGCTGCTCGAGAAGATGGACAAGGCCAAGCTCGGCTACGAGGTGGTCAAGGAGAACGAAAACGGCTTCTGGCAACAGGTGTTCGTCACCTGGCTTCCCATGCTGGTGCTGGTCGTGCTTTTCCTCGTGTTCATGCGGCAGCTCCAGGTCGGCGGCGGCAAGGCGATGAGCTTCGGTAAGTCGAAGGCCAAGCTGCTCTCGGAGAACCAGCGGAAGATGACCTTCGCCGACGTCGCCGGGATCGAGGAAGCCAAGGACGAGGTCGAGGAGATCATCGCCTTTCTGAAGGACCCCAAGAAGTTCACCCGGCTCGGCGGGCGCATCCCCAAGGGGGTCCTCATGATGGGCCCTCCGGGAACGGGCAAGACGCTGCTCGCGCGCGCCATCGCGGGTGAGGCCGGGGTGCCGTTCTTCTCCATCTCGGGGTCTGACTTCGTCGAGATGTTCGTGGGCGTCGGCGCCAGCCGCGTGCGCGATCTGTTCGAGCAGGGGAAGAAGAACGCCCCCTGCATCATCTTCATCGACGAGATCGACGCCGTCGGGCGCCACCGCGGCGCCGGGCTCGGCGGCGGGCACGACGAGCGCGAGCAGACGCTGAACCAGCTCCTGGTCGAGATGGACGGCTTCGAGTCGAACGACGGCGTCATCCTGATCGCGGCCACCAATCGTCCGGACGTACTCGATCCCGCTCTCCTACGACCAGGCCGCTTCGACCGCCGGATCGTGGTTCCGCGCCCCGACGTCCGCGGGCGCACCGGCATCCTGGCCGTGCACACCAAGAAGACGCCGCTGGCGGGCGGGGTCGACCTCGATGTGATCGCCCGCGGCACCCCCGGGTTCTCGGGGGCCGATCTGGAGAACCTGGTCAACGAGGCGGCGCTGCTGGCGGCGCGCGCCGACAAGAACCAGCTCGACATGGGCGACTTCGAGATGGCCAAGGACAAGGTCCTCATGGGGCCGGAGCGCCGCTCGATGATCATCAGCGACCGCGACAAGCGGGTCACCGCCTTCCACGAGGCGGGGCACGCGCTGGTGGGCAAGATGATGGAGCACGCCGATCCGGTCCACAAGGTGACGATCATCCCGCGCGGCCGCGCGCTGGGGCTGACGCAGTCGCTGCCGGCGGAGGATCGCCTCAGCCTGTCGGCCGACGGGGCCAACGACGAGATCGCCATGCTGATGGGCGGCCGGATCGCCGAGGAGATCATCTTCGGACAGCTCACGACCGGGGCCTCGAACGATATTCAGAAGGCGACCGACCTGGCACGCAAGATGGTCTGCGACTGGGGGATGTCCGAGAAGCTCGGGCCGCTCCACTTCGGCAAGCGGGAGGCCGAGGTCTTTCTGGGGCGCGACTTCGGTGACGCCGGCAAGGAGTACAGCGAGCAGACGGCGATCGAGATCGACTCCGAGGTGCGAAAGATCGTCACCGCCAACTACGACCGCGCGAAGAAGGTCGTGGTCGCCAACCTCGAGAAGCTGAAGGCGCTGGCCGAGGCGCTGCTGGAGTACGAGACCGTCGACGGCGCCGAGATCGACGTCATCTTCTCGGGCGGGCGTCTCAACCGCACGGTCGACGTGACCCGCGCGACGGCCGGGCAGTCGGCGGTGGCGGCCAGGGCCGCCGCTGCGGCTGACAAGGCTCCGCGTCCGAGCATCTTCGCTCCCCCGCGCCCGGCGCCGGACAAAGCGTAAGAGCGCTCGCTCGCTCGCTGCGCGGGAGGGGCGGGCCCCTCCCGCGGGCCCACCCCGCGCGACGAGAGCCGGGGCCGGATCTTGTTCGGCATATAAGTCTCCGGCGGGCGAAGCCCGCCTTCGATCCACTGGGGAGATCGGAGATAGTGGGGCGGTGGGCTGTTTGATCGTCGGGGTTCTGAACGTCACGCCGGATTCGTTTTCGGACGGGGGGCGGTACGTCTCCGCCGAGGACGCCATCGATGCGGGACTCAAAATGGCGGGAGACGGGGCGGCGTGGATCGATGTGGGCGGGGAGTCGACGCGGCCGGCGGCGGCGGTGGTGCCGGAGGATGAGGAGAAGGGGCGGGTGCTGCCGGTGATCGCGGGGCTCAGGAGTCGATTGGCGGGAGGGGTCAGAATCTCGATCGACACGTACAAGGCGGGGACGGCGCTGGCGGCGCTGGCGGCGGGAGCGACGGTGGTCAACGACGTCTCGGGCGGCCTGCTCGATCCGGCGATCCTCGGAGTCGCGGCGGAGGCGGGCGCGGCTATCGTCCTCGGGCACCTGCGCGGGGCGCCGGCGACCATGATGGAGGGGATCGCGTTCGACGACGTGGTCGCCGACGTGGGTGCGGAGCTCCAGGAGCGGATAGGGGCGGCGCGGCGGGCGGGCTGCCGGGAGATCTGGGCCGACCCGGGGATCGGCTTCGGCAAGCGGATCGAGCACAATCTGGCTCTTCTCAAGGCGCTCCCCGAGCTGGCCACGCGCGTGGGGGTGCCCCTCCTGGTCGGCGTTTCGCGCAAGGCGTTCATAGGGCAGCTGACCGGAAAGCCGGCCGCCGAGCGGCAGTTCGGGACGGCGGCGGCGGTGGCGATCGCCGTCCTGCGCGGCGCGGCGGCGGTGCGGGTCCACGACGTCGGCGCGGCGCGCGACGTCGTGGCTGTCGCGGAGGCCCTGCTCCATGGTTAAACTTCGGTAGAGACCATGGGAATCGAGGAGAGGCATCTGTTCGGCACCGACGGCATCCGGGGCGTCGCCAACCGCGATCCGATGACCGCCGAGATGGCGCTGCGCCTGGGGCAGGCCGTGGCGCAGCGGTTCCGACACGCCGAGCGGCCGGGGCGGATCGTGATCGGAAAGGACACACGGCTCTCCGGCTACATGCTGGAGAGCGCGATGCAGGCGGGGATCGTCTCCGCGGGCGCCGACGTCATGCTGGTCGGCCCGCTGCCGACGCCGGGGATCGCCTTCATCACCTGGTCGATGCGCGCCGACGCCGGGGTGGTCATCAGCGCCTCGCACAACCCTTATCAGGACAACGGGATCAAGATCTTCGCCGCCGACGGGTTCAAGCTGCCCGACGACGTCGAGGCCGACATCGAGCGGCGCATGGAGGCGATCGGCGCCGGCAACGACGGCGCGCGCGCGGCGCCCGACGCCATCGGCAAGGCGGTCCGTATCGACGACGCCGTCGGCCGCTACGTGCAGTTCCTCAAGCAGACCTTCCCCAAGGAGCACACGCTCGACGGGCTGAAGGTCGTCGTCGACTGCTCGAACGGCGCCGCCTATCAGGTCGCGCCGCAGGTGTTCGCCGAGCTGGGCGCCGAGGTGATCGAGCTGAACGTGTGGCCCGACGGCCGCAACATCAACTACGACTGCGGCGCGCTGCACCCGGAGATCATGGCCGAGGAGGTCCGGCAGTCCGGGGCCGCGCTGGGGATCGCGCTCGACGGCGACGCCGACCGGGTCATCCTCGCCGACGAGAAGGGGAACATCATCGACGGCGACCAGGTGATGGCGATCCTGGGGACGCGCCTGCTCGACAGCCGACGGCTCCCGGAGCAGACGGTGGTGGCGACGGTGATGTCGAACCTGGGGCTCGAGCGGGCGCTCTCGGCCAAGGGGGGGAAGCTCCTGCGCACGGCGGTCGGCGATCGCTACGTCGTGGAGGCGATGCGGGAGCGCGGGCTGTCGTTGGGGGGCGAGCAGTCGGGGCACATCATTTTCCTCGACCACGCGACGACCGGCGACGGCGTCGTGGCGGCGCTGCGGGTGCTCGACGTGATGGTCGCCGAGGGGAAGCCGCTGTCGGAGCTGTCGCGCGCGATGACCCGCTTCCCGCAAGTGCTGCTCAACTTCGCGGTGGCGCGCAAGCGGCCGTTCGAGGAGATGCCGGCGTTGCAGAAGGTGATCGCGGCGATCGAGCGTGATCTGGGGGCCGACGGCCGCGTGCTGGTGCGCTATTCTGGCACCGAGGCGAAGGCGCGCGTGATGATCGAGGGGACCGACGAGGCGGGCATCCGGGCGCAGGCGGACGAGATCGCGAGCGCGCTAAAGCGCGAGCTTTCGCGCTGATGATCCGCCTCTACGTCAACGTCGACCACGTCGCGACTCTGCGCCAGCAGCGCGGCACCCGCTACCCCGACCCGGTCGCGGCGGCGACGCTGTGCGAGCTGGCGGGCGCCGACGGCATCACCGTCCACCTGCGCGAGGATCGCCGCCACATCCAGGATCGCGACGTGCGCGTCCTCAAGGAGACGGTGCGCGGCGTGCTCAATCTGGAGATGGCGGCCACCGACGAGATGCTGCGCATCGCGCGCGAGGTGAAGCCCGACTTCTGCACGCTGGTTCCCGAAAAACGCGAGGAGCGCACGACGGAAGGAGGCCTCTCGGTCGGGCCCGGCGGTCAGGTCGAGAAGGTCACCCGCGGCCTCGCGGAGGCGGGGATCGGCGTGAGCCTGTTCATCGACCCTGACCCGCGGGTCGTCGAGGCGTCAGCGCGCCTCGGGGTGGGGACGGTCGAGCTGCACACTGGCTACTACTGCCTGGCGCCGGCGCGCAGCGCCGAGGCGGGCAAGCAGCTCCAGCGGCTCGAGCTCGCCGCGCGCGCCGCGCAGGAGGCCGGGGTGCGGCTGGGCGCCGGGCACGGTCTCGACTACGCCAACCTCGGGCCGGTCGTGGCGTTGCCGGGGCTCGAGGAGCTGAACATCGGCCACGGCCTCATCGCGCGCGCGGTGTTGATCGGGATGCGCGCCGCCGTCGAAGAGCTGCGCGCCGTGATCGCCGGCGCCCCCCAGGTCTAGTGGACGACTAGTGGATTTTCCGCTGCTGCTCACCGCGGCCGAGATGCGCGCGGCCGATCTGGCGATCGCGCGCGCGCTGGGCGTGCCGACGCTGCGGCTGATGGAGAGCGCCGGACGCGGCGTCGCCGGGATCGTGCGTCGCGAGATCACGGGCACGCCAGGGGAAGTGGTGATCGTCTGCGGCGGCGGCTCGAACGGCGGCGACGGGTTCGTGGCGGCGCGCCACCTGGCCGACGCGGGCACGCGGGTGCGCGCGCTCCTCACAGCGCCGCGGGCCAAGATTCAAGGGGACGCCGCGGCGGCGCTGGCGGCTCTCGAGGAGACGGGCGTCGTGCCGATCGAGGACGGAAGCGGCTGGGCCGACGCGTCGGCCTGGCGCGGGCGCCTCGGCGGCGCGCGCGTGGCCGCGATCGTGGACGCCATCTTCGGCACCGGGTTCCGGGGCCCAGTGCGCGACGTCCCGGCGGCGGCGATCGCGGCCATGAACGCCGCCGGCGGCCGCAAGATCGCCGTCGACATCCCCTCGGGCCTCGACGCCGACACGGGGCGAGCGACCGGCGCCGTATTTCGAGCGGACGTGACGGCGACGATGGGTGCGCGAAAGCTCGGGCTCTCGATCGATTCGTCGGCGCCCGTGGGGCGGATCGAGATCGTCGATCTGGGCGCTCCCGTCGACGATTCGGTGGTGCCCGACGCGCGCTGTAGGTTGCTCGCCGCGTCCGGGATCGCCGCGCGCTTGCCACGGCGGGACGCCGGCGCCCACAAGGGGAGCAAGGGGCATCTCCTCGTCGTGGCGGGCTCGGCGGGGAAGACGGGAGCCGCGTTCCTGACCGGGATGGCGGCGCTTCGGAGCGGGGCGGGGCTGGCGACGATTGCCTCGACCGCCGCGGGACAGCTCGCTCTCGACGCCAAGGCGATCGAGCTCATGACCGCCCGGTACGCCGATGGCGACGACGCCGTGCCAGCGACGGCGCTGGAGGAGCTGGAGGCGCTGGCCGCGCGCGCGCAGGCGGTGGCGGTCGGTCCCGGGATCCCGACCGGCCCGGGGATGCGGACGGTCGTTCAGCAGCTCGCGGCGCGGCTGTCGCTGCCGATGGTGGTCGACGCCGACGCCCTCAACGCGCTCGGCACCGCGGCGCCGGGGATCCTGACGGGTGCGCCGGCGCCGCGGGTCCTGACCCCTCACCCTGGTGAGATGGGGCGCCTGCTGGGCGTGTCGATCGCGGAGGTCCAGGCCGATCGGATCGGACGGGCGCGCGGCCTGGCGGCGGCCTCGCGTGCCGTGGTCGTCCTCAAGGGAGCGCGCACGATCGTCGCGGCGCCGGACGGGCAGGTGTTCGTCAACCCCGCCGCGACGAGCTCACTCGCCACGGCGGGCAGCGGCGACGTGCTCACGGGTGTGATCGGCGCCCTGCTGGCGCGGGGCCTCGATGCGCTCAGCGCCGCCCAGGTCGGCGTTTACGTGCACGGCGCGGCCGGGGAGGCGCTGGCGCCGCGCCTCGGCGACGGCGTCGTCGCCGGAGATCTGCCGGTGGCGATAGCCGTTGTCATGGCGCGGCTCGCAGGGTGAGCCCGGCCGCGCGCCAGACGGCCCCGCGCGGAAGGCCGGGGAGGCGCGCCACCCCGGTCGCGTCGGTCCGCGCGTCGATCTCGACGCCGCCGCCCGCCAGCGTGACCCAGCGTCCGACGACCGGAGCTCCGTCGGTGGCGCCGAGGCGAATCGCCGTCCATTCGCCGCCGCGCGGGTCGGCCAGCGCGGCGCGCGCGTTGCGGGCCAGCGGTCCGTCGGGCCCCCGCGCCGCGATCTCCAGCGCGCCGCGCGCCTCTCGCACGTCGCGCGCCGCCCAGGCGGCGGCGGCGCGCACCTCGGGCGGCTCGTCGGCTGCCGCGATGAGGGCCGCTAGCCACTCGCCGCCGCGCGGCCCGCGGGCGATCGCGGGGCAGAGGCGCGCGCGCACCGGCGCGGCGCTCTCGCCGAAGGTGCGGGCCAGCGCGGCGGCCTGATCGTCGGTCAGGCGGGCGACGGCCAGCACGTCGGCCGCGGCTGTCGCCGCGGGGCCGCCCGCCGCGACGAGCCCGAGCATCCGGTCGACGACCGCGCGATTGCCGACCGGCTCCCCGGCATGCGCGGCGGCGAGCAGATCGAGGAAGGCCGGTGATCGATCGCCAGATGCTTTCAGCAGGGCGTCGTCGAGGCGCGCGGCGCCATCGGGGTCGGGCTTGGTCTCCGCGCAGTGGACCGTGGCAAGGGCGGCGGCGCGCCGGACGGCCGCATCGGCGTCGCCAAGCGCGTGGGCCCACCCAAATCCAGTCGCGCACCCCCGATCGAGCGCGCTGCCGAGCCGGACCGCCGCGGCCCGGACGCGTGGATCGGGATCGGCGAGGCCCGCTTCGGCCACGGGAGTACCGCGCGGGTCGGCGAGCGTCTGCAGGGCCGCGAAGGCCGCCAGCCGCACGTCGGCCTGCGGCGCCTCGGCGGCCCTCGCGAGCGCCGGGAGGGAGGCCGGATCCCCGAGGCGCGCCAGAGCGTCGATGGCCACCAGCCAGAGAGCGGCGTCTCCGTCGCGCGTGTCAGTCGCGGCGCAGAGCGCCAGGGTCGCGCGGCGATCGCCGAGATCGCCCAGCAGCGTGGCGGCGATCGCCGCGCTCGACGGTGTCCCCTGCGCGAGCTCCGCGGCGAGCGGCTCGACCGCGGCCCGGCCGGCCGCGAGCAGCGCCACCCTCGCTTCGTCGGTGACGGGGGGACGCCGGAGGCTCTCGACCAGCGCGGCGATCGCCGCGGGGGTCGCGATCTCCCCGAGCGCGAGCTGCGCGTGGCGGGCCAGCTCGTCGGGCGGCGGGCGCCGCGCGAGCCCGATCAGCGTCGGAACCGCCGCTGCCATGGATGGCGCTGCGAGGGCGTCGACGGCCGCCGCGCGCAGATCGATCGGCTGCTCCGCCGCCACGCGGAGCAGGGCCGGGACGGCGCGCGGGTCGCCGAGACGGCCGAGAGCGCGCAGGGCCTCGAGGCGGATTCCACGATCGCCGTCGCCGAGCCGCTCGAGCAGAGACAGCGTCGCGCGTGCGGCGACGGATCGATCCTCTTCGACCGCCGCCGCGACCAGCGCGATCGCCTCCTGCCGCACGTCACGGTTGTCGTCGTCGAGCGCTGCCACCACGACGGGGAGTGACGGTGTGACCTCCTGCCGGGCCAGCGCCTCCAGGGCGCGCAGCCGGATCGTGGTGTCCCGATCGCGGCTCGCCTGCTCGATCGCGTGGCGGGCGGGCGGGCTCAGCGTCGGGGCGCGCGAAAGGAGATCGAGCCCCAGCGTCCTCGGCGCCGGGGTGGGCCCCGACGACGTGAGCCAGTCGAGCGCCGCCGCCAGCGCGCGTGGATCGCCCGCCCGCGCCAGCCTGCGGCCGACGTAGGCGCGCACCTCGGGCTCCGGGTCGTCGAGCAGCGGCACGAGATAGGCGGCCGCTGCCGAGAGGCCGTGTCGCGCGATGAGCCGTTCCACCGCCGCCGGGCGCTCCGGCCCCGGGAGCGCCTCCAGCGCGCGTCCGTCGACCTCCAGTGCGTCCGGCCAGGCGAAATCGCCGCCCACGAGTCCGACGACGCCGGCGAGACCGACGAGGGCGAATCCCCACGCCGCGAACATCGCCGCAGTATAGCGGTGCGCCGGCCTGCGGATCGTTTAGACTTCGCGCATGACGCGCGAGATCATCGTGAGCATCCTGGAAGGCGAGGGGGCGGAAGGAAAAGGGGGCAGCTTCAAGATCCCCGAGGCCCGCGAGGCGACCTGCTTCATCTCCAGCCCCGGCGAGATCCTGGGGGTCGCGCGCGTCATCAAGGTCGACCTCAAAGATCAGTTTCTGACGCTCGCGACGGCGAAGGACGAACGCTTCGTCTTCGCCTACGCCGACGTCCTGGGGTTCAAGCTCGCCGCGCCCGCACAGGGCAAGGACCGCGCGGCCGGGTTCGGGCCTTCCGGCCGCTAGACTTCGCTCTAAGGCGCCGCTCCGGGTGGCGCCAAAGGGGTCACCGAAGCGGGCCACCGCAGGGGCCTTCGAAGCGGGCGACCCCCATTTCGCGCGTGCCGATCTCCGCCCCTGAGCCGTCGCCCCGTCCGCGCGAGAACTTTTTTCGGCGCGTGCGCTGCGCTCACGATTTGAAAAGGCAGCCCACGCGCCGAAAAAAGTCCCAAGCGGCAGATGGCGCTCGGTCAGGCGGGTCGCGGCGCGACCCGCTTGGAGCTGAGTTCAGTCGCGAGGAACGCGGGAGGAACCCGAGGGAGCGAGAAGGGACGTGAGAGCGGGCAGGGACGTGGGAGCGGGCAGGGATGTGAGAGCGACCGAGGGGCGACGGGCCCGAGCGCGATAGCGCGAGGGCGCGGGCCCCGTCAGCGCATCGACATCGACCAGCTGGCGATCGTCTTGCTGCCGTTGAACTTGGGGAACATCGGCATACGCGAGAGGACGCAGCTGGCGAACCCACCCTTCTGACCGTTCACCTTCACCGCGGAGACCTTGCCGGTCCCGCGCACGACGAAGTCGAGGCTCATCTCGGTGAGGCCAGGGTTGTGCTTTCGCTCGGCCATCAGGCAGGGAACGAGGCCCCGGTAGTGGTGCATCATCGTCTCTTCGATCACGCCGTCGTCGAGGGTCTCGTCGCCCGCGCTGGCGAATTTCGAGGCGTCGCCAAAGTTCGCGTCGTTGTTGAACTCCGCGTCGTCGGCCTTGGACCCGCTGCTGGCGTGGTGGCCGCTGCCGCGCTTGACGGCGTGCGCGCTCTGGAAGCTCAGCTTGACGTCCTTGAGGAAGGCGTCGACCTCGGCGTCCTCGCTGCGTGACGCCAGCTTGGTCTCGTCTGTCGCCTTGCGGGTCAAGACGAAGAGGCCGACGCCGCCCGCCGCCACCAGCAGGAAGATGGTGGTGAAGAGGACGGTCGCCGCGCGCTTCTTCTTGTCGGAGCTCTCCATCTTCTGCTCGGCGGCCGCGCGCCGGTTCTGCTCGCGGTGGCGCTCCGAGGTCTTGGTGAACTCGCCCAGCGCCGGAAAGTCCTTCACCTTCTTGCGCGCGCCGGTGTCGCTGTCGACGATCATGTGCTCGCCCAAGATCTCACCGCGCGAGATCTGGGCGCGGATCTGCGCCAGCGAGAACGGCCCGAAGTCGAGCTTGTCCTTCTGGATGAGCCAGCGCTCCTGGGCCTCGTCGATCGCGCCCCCAGCCGCCTCGGCGACGTTGAAGGCGCGCCCGAGCGAGCTGCGCGGGGGCGGCGCCGCCGGAGGCTCGACCGACTGCTGCACGGCGGCCTGCCGGGCCGCGACGTTCGCGCCGTTGGCCGGCTGGGCGCCGTTGGCCGGCGGGGAAAACCCGGCTGCGGGAGCGCCGTTGGCAGCAGGCTGGGCGAGGGCGGCGGCGAGCGCGTCGCGCAGCTCCATCGGCGAGGCGAACCGGGCCGCGGGATCCTGGGCGAACGCCGCGGCCAGGATGGAGTCGACGATGGGCGGGACGTCTGCCGCGGCCTGCGAGACCGGCGTGAACGGCGTTGATGGGAGGCGGCCGGTGACCACCTCGTAGAGCATCACCCCCAGCGAGTAGACGTCGGAGGCCGTGGTCGGCGCCGCACCCGCCAGCACCTCGGGGGAGCAGTAGATGTGGTCGGGGGCGCCGCTGGGCGCGCCGCGCCGGGCCAGCGCCGGGATGGTGCGCGAAAGACCGAGGTCGGCCACCTTGACCCGCCCCGCCTTGTTCACCCAGATGGCCGCCGGGTTGAGGCCGCCGTGGGGCATGAGGCCGGCCGCGCGCTCGAGGCCGTTCGCCACGTGCGTGATCAGGTTGCAGGCCCCCTTGAAGGAGACGTTGCGCCCCTCGCGCCGCTTGTTGTCGATGAAGTCGCGCAGCGTCTGGCCATCGAGCAGCTCGGTGGCGATGAAGAAGTAGTCGGCCTCGCGGCCGGCGGTCAGCACCTCGATCAGGTTCTTGTGGACGAGCGCGCTGGCGTTCTCGATGTCGGTCACCAGCTGCGCGGCGGCCGGGCCCAGCGTACGCAGCGAGATGACGCGGACCGCGGCGGTGCCGCGCCGGTTGGCGTCGGTGGCCCGGTAGGTCTGGCTGACAGAATCCTGACCGAGCAGGGCGTCGAGCCTGAAGCGACTGCCTACGACGGCGCCGGCTTGAAACTGCCCGGCAGGGGCCGACACGGCGAGCGAATCACGTGCGGGGGCCATGCGTGGTCGACGACTTTAACAAAAAAAGGACACAAACCGAAGCCGCGCGGCACCGGCGGCCGATTTATTTGTTCTCGACCACCTGCGGCAGCTTCTTGGCCTGCGCGATCCAGTCGGCCAGCTGCGGCTCGGTGGGCGGCTTTTCCGAGATCTTGGCTGTCTTGTTGGCGGCCCCCATGGCCGTGGTCAGCGGGCCGGCCTCCTTGGTCACCAGATCGGCTGTGCTCTTCACGCCGGCCGCCTCCAGGAGGAGGACCATCTCGGAGCCGACCCCCTTGATGCGCAAGAGGTCGCAGCGGTGGACCAGATCCAGGAGCTCTGGTCCCTTGAGCCCGGTCGCCTTGCCCAGCGCCTTGCGATCCTTGCTCTTGGCTCCCTTATCGAGCAGCTGCTCGGTCGTCTCGATCTTCCCCTTGTGCAGCTTCTCGACCTGCGGCGGGGTGATGAGCCGTGGAACGTCGGCGACGGCGTAGTGGCTGGCGCGCGCGTTCCCAGCCCATGCCAGGAGCGCAAGCGACAGCAAGAATGGCAGCGTCTTTCGCATGGCAGCCTCCGATTTACCTGGAACCCCGGGGGGGTTCCGATCCTCCCGCGACGGGCTCGATCCGGCGAAGCCGGCTCTCGCCCACGCGGTCACAGTGTCTTGAAGCGGCGGACCAGCTCGCGCAGGCGGCGCGAGCCGCCCCCCTCCCGGTAGATGAACCGCACGCCAGTCTGGTGCGGGCCCGCATGGTAGACAACCCTTCCCGAAAGATCGAACGACGCCTCGCTACCGGGCGGGGTGATATCCAGGACCACGTCGGTGCCGATCGGGGGTTGGCCCCCCCCCAGCACCAGGCCCCCGCTGACGCTGATCTCCCGCAGCTCGGCGTCGACCGACTCCAGCGCCGCGGCCACCCGGAGCTTGCAGGGGATGCCGATCGGGATGCGGGTGTGCTTGCGGCGGCGGGTCGCCGGGCGCACGCCGCGCAGGGTTTCGACCATGAAGTCGCGCTTGGCGGCCTCGTCCGAGTCGAAGGCGACGGTCGCCCCGGCGCGGACCCGCATGCGGGGTAGCGCAGGGCGCCAGGCGGTCACGTGACCGCGAATGAGCACCTTGTTCGGGAGCCCATCGCAGGCCATCTCGACCACCACGGCGGTGCCCGGGGCGAGCTCGGTCGTCGTCGGGCAGAAGACCCCACCCGTGGGGAGATCGATCCGGTAGTGTTCCTCGAACTCTTCGAGGTTCCGGCAGCGGACGCGGAGAATGTTCACTTAGGGGGCTCCCGAGGTTTTCCAAAATAGCCGAGGGGCCGCGGATGTACTAGGGTTCTGCGCTCATGCCCATCCGCGTACACATTGGCGGTTCCATTTGTCCCCCTGAGGAAGCGAAGGTATCAGTTTTTGACCGCGGTTTCCTCTATGGCGACAGCGTCTACGAAACCATCGGTACGTATCACGGGCGCCTCTTCGCCGGACGCGATCACCTGGATCGACTGGAACGCTCCGCAGAACGGATCGGCCTGCGCGCCCCGCCGCGCGCCGCCATCGAGAAGGCGATGATGGAAACGATCGCGGCGGCCGGCTTTCCCGAGTCGCGCGTCCGGGTCATCCTCACCCGCGGCGTCGGCAAGCTGGATCTCGATCCGGCGTCGACCGACGACACGCGGCTCATCGTCATCGTCTACCCGCTGGGCGCGCCAACGCCCGAAATGTACGAAAAGGGAGTCGCGGTGGCGATCGTGTCGATCACGCGCAACAGCCCGGCCGCCATGGACCCGAAGGTGAAATCGGGCAACTACCTGAACAACGTGCTGGCGCTCGGCGAGGCGCGGCGGCGCAGCAAGGCCTACGAGGCGATCCTTTGCGGCGGCGACGGCAGCATCGCCGAGGGATCGACCAGCAACATCTTCGTCGTGGCAGGGGGGGAGGTCCGGACGCCGCCCCCGGAGGTCGGCATCCTGGACGGAATCACGCGCGCCAAGGTGATCGAGCTCTGCCGGGCGAACGGCGTCGCTTTCGCCGAGCGCCGCATCTCCCCCGACGAGCTCCGCGGCGCGGACGAGGCCTTCATCACCAGCGCCACGCGCGGCGTCCTGCCGGTCACCACCGTCGACGAGAAGCCGGTGGCGGGCGGGGTGCCCGGACCTGTCACCCGGAAGCTGATCGGTCTTTACGACGCGCTCGCCCTCCGGGGCGTAGAGTAGTAGCGACAAGGTGACGACGTGAACTCCGCCGCGACGCTGCTGCCGAGGTTCTTCGTGATCTGCAGCGTCATCCTGATCCTGACCGGCGTGGCGCAGTACCTGGTGCGCCCGCGCCGCGACAGGGAGACGCTGCCCGAGAAGATCGCCAACCGCGCGACGATCACGGCGCTGCTCTCGATCGCCTTCGGCGTCGCGGGCCTTCTCGTCGGCCTCGGGGTCCTCCCGATGCCGCACTTTCATTAGCCGAGGCTTCGGCTAGCCCTTCTTCCCTTTGCCCTTGCCGCCCTTGCCGCCGCCGCCCTGGGCCTTGGCCAGCTTGGGCGAGACCATCACGCGCTCCTTCGGCAGGAACGACAGCGCGGCGGTGTACGTCTTGGTCTTCTGCTGCTCTTGATCCTTCATCGCGCCCTTGTCGTCGGTCTTGTGCAGGCCGATCTTGGCGAAGGTGATCGCCGCGTAGGAGGCGATCGTCTCCTGCACGTTCGACAGGTGCTGGTCGAACTCCTGGCGGGTGACGGTGATCTTCAGGACCGGCTGTTCCTCGAGCAGGCCGGTGTACGTCACCTGCTGCAGCTCGGGCGCCTTGGCGAACATGGTCGTCAGGAACTCCGCCCAGTAGGTCATCGCGCTGTTGAACGTCAGCGTCTTCTCGTACTCGTCCTTGCCGCTCTCGAGGTAGGGGTACGTCACCTCGACGGCCTTGTGAGGCTCGTCCACGGTCATGGTCGGCTTGTGTTTGAAGTTGTCGTCGACGTGCACGATCTTCTTCTTCTCCGCGAGGTGGCAGGTGTCCTCGAGGTCCTCGACCTCGCCGCGGTTCAAGCTGTGCATGAACGCCTTCTGCACCTCCTCCCCGAACGTCAGCGCGATCGCGTTCTCGCACTTCGGCCCCTTGTCGCCGTGCTCGCGCCAGATCTTGGCCACCGGGTGGCCGCCGGTCTGGGCGTCGCCCTCGGTGTTGTAGAGGGCGCCCAGGAAGGTGGTCGGCTCGAACGTGTTGCGGGTCATCGCGTAGCGATAGAGGAACTGCAGCGCGGGGTAGACCTGGTCGCGCTTGGTCGTCTGCTTCAGCGCGGCGTGGATCTTCACATCCTGGCCGTCGGTCGGGCCGCTGACCTCGTCACGGATGACCGTGAACTGCGGGATGCCGGCCGGGATCTTCGGCTGATCGCAGCAGGTGGTCGGCGCGGCGGCCTTTTCCGTCTGGCAGGACGACAGTGAGAGCAGGGCGGCCAGGGGCAGGCCGGCGAGAATCACAACGCTACGCGGCAGTTTCTGAGATCGCATCCGATCCTCCTCGAAGGTGACGCGGAACGTACCTCAACCCGTCAGGCTCAGGTGTCTTTCTTTCCAACAGGACCGAGGTAGGGTATTGTACGTGGCCGGAGCTGATGCAGCCTCAGCTCCGGGCTAAATCCATAAAATGGCATCGAATGTCATGACGCGGCGACCTCGTCCCTTCGCGCTGCTTTTTTCGATGATTCTGCTCTGCCTCGGGGCCAAAGAGGCGCGTGCGCAGCTGACGCCGCAGCAGAAACAGGACATCCACGTTCACTATCAGCAGGCGACGCGCGCCTACGACCTCGGCAAGTACCAGGAGGCCGTCGACGAATACCAGAAGGTCTACGAGATCGACGGCGATCCGGTCATGCTCTACAACATCGGGCAGGCGTATCGGTTGAACGATCAGCCGCAGGAGTCGATTCACTTTTACCGGCGCTACCTGCAGCGATCGCCCGAGGCGAGAAACCGCGACGACGTCGAGCGGAAAATCGCCTCGCTGGAGAGGCTGATCGAGGAGCGCCGCAAGGCGGCCGCCGCAGTCGCGCCTCCGCCGCCCAAGGCGGAGCCGGCGCCGCCGAAGGCCGAGCCGCCACCTCCGCCGCCGCCCGTGACTACGCCGGTGGTCGTCGCGCCGGCATCCCCGCCGCCACCCGAGCCGCCGTCGACGATGCGTCGGGTGGTCGGTTGGTCGATGATCGGCATCGGCGTCGCGAGCGGCGTGGTCGCGGTCATCGAGGGAATCAACGCCAAGAACAAGGGCGACGAGCTGACCAAGAATTCGATGATGATGCCGAAGACCGTCTTCAACGCTGACCAGCTGGCGATCCAGTCGGCCGGCCAGACCGCCAACATCGTCGCGATCGTCTGCGGCATCGGTGGCACGGCGCTGGCCGTGACCGGCGCAATCATCCTCATCACCAACGGCTCGTCGTCGAGCGACAGCGGAACCCCGCCCGCGCCGTCGACCGTCAGCTTTGCCCCCTGGCTGGCCCCCGGGCTGGTTGGCGGAGGCATGGGGCTGAGGTTCTAGCCCGTGCGGTCGGCGCAGGTCCTGGCCGTCCGCGCGGCTCTGCTCGGTCTGGTGCTGGCGAGTGCCGGCTGCTTCCGACCGAAGATCCTGCCGGGCGGCTTCGCCTGTGGCGACGCCGGCGTCGGCGTCAGCGGTCTCTGCCCTGACGGCCTCCTCTGCGACCCCGGAAGTCACACCTGCGTCTCGTCGATCGGCGGCGCGGGAGGTCGCGCGACGGGTGGCGCTGGGGGCAAGGGTGGGCAGGGCGGCCAAGGGGGACAAGCGGGTAAAGCCGGGATGGACGGTGGCGTTCGCGACATGGGTGTCGATTACCCGTGTCTCGCCCCCCCCATGGCCAGCTGTCAGTCGAGCGACGCGGGGATGTGCGATCCCGTCTGCAACACCGGTTGCGGCCACTGTTACGAGAAGTGCTCGGTCAACACCAGCGGCGCTCTCACCTGCAACGCGCAGTGCAAGGTCATAAACGGCACCACGACCTGCCCACTGCCGCCGGCGACGCCGTTACCGGGGCTGCTGCAACTCTGCGATCAGTTCACCCATGATTCGCTGCCGACCGACGACTGCGCGGCCGGACAGGTGTGCCTCGCCGCCAACGCCTGTGGCAGCCGCTGCTATCAGTTCTGCCGAACCAACACCGACTGCCCCACCAACGCGACCTGTTCGAAGGATGTGGGAGGCGGAAATTCGGTCTGCGATGTTCCCACGATGACCTGCGACCCAGTCAACGGCGCCGCCAGGACTCCCTCGACCTCCGGGTGTCCGGGGACGACGTCGTGCTACCTCTCCGCCACGTCGGGCAACACGCTCTGCGACTGCCAAAACAACAGAACGGATACGAAGAACGGTGCGCCTGGAGATCCCTGTGTGCGCTCGAGGGATTGCTTCGGGGGCCTGGTCTGCATCGACCCGACCTCGACCAGCACCATGAAGTTTTGCTACAAGGTTTGCCGCCTCCCAGGTGCGGATGGGGGCGTCGACGCGGGCACGGGCGAGATCGGGTGTGTGACCTCGAGCTGTAGCCCGATCCTGCTTCCGGACGGAACCACGAATCCCACCTACGGCTTCTGCAACGAGTAGGAGCGGCGACGGTGACGAATCTCCGTCGGCTGGCGTTCGCCGTGCTCGCCATGGCGGCCATGGTCGGTTGCTACAGCCCGAGCATCAAATCGGGAGGGTTCCAGTGCGGTGACGGCGGCGCGTGCCCGGACAAGTTTCGCTGCGCGGCAGACAACCGCTGCTATCCGGTCGATAAGGATGCCAGCCTCGACATCGCCGTGGACAGACCGCCGGTCTGCACGTCGGTTACGTCCATTTCCACGCCGGTCTGTTCGACTGGTGCCGCTATGGGGCAACAGTGCAATCCGGGGTGCCAGATCGGGTGCGGTGGGTGCGGCTGGTGCTCAGTCGTCGCCGGGGCATCGCAGTGCCTGAAGGGCACAGAGGGGTCGGTGGACGTCGGGGATGTCTGCGATCCGACGAGCAGCACGAGCTGCAAGGCGGGGCTCTACTGTCAGCCCGAGTGCACCGGAGCGACCGGCCGCTGCTACCGGTTCTGTTCGGACAGCACCGTCTGCGGAGCAGGTTCGACATGCAACGTGACCGCCAAGAAGAGCGCCACGGCGTCGACGCAGTTCACGCTTTGCAGCCTCGTCTTCAATTGCACGGTGGTGCCGGAGGGCGGGTGCCCGAGCGGGTTCGGTTGTTACCCCTTCTCGACGACGCAGAATGAGTGCGACTGTCAGGGGGCGGCTGCTGCCGGCGACAGCTGCGGGGCTACGGCCGACTGTCAGCCCGGGACCTTCTGCGTCGGACCCAAGGGGGGCACGACCTGCCATCAGGCGTGCAACATGGCCAACGGGAACTCGGACTGCACGACTGGAACCTGCACCAACTCGGGGACACTGTACGGGTACTGCATGTAGCGACGCGAGGGGCTCGGACTGGTGCGATCACGGCGGGTCGAGTTTTCGTGCCAGCTCTTCGAGGATCGGCAGACTGGTGCGGTCCTTCGGTCGGTTGGCGGCGGTCTTCGAGCGAATGATGTCGAGGAGGGCTGCGGTGGGCGCGGTGACGCCGTCGAGATCGAATTGAACCGCACCGCTCATGAGGTCGTCGTAGCCGCTTGTGCCAGTCGGCGTGTAAGCCAGGTCGAGGTCACCGGCATCGGTCTCGAGGTTGAGGAGCCCGACCCGCGAGAGGAACGCGGCGTCGCAGGAGAACGCAAGACCGCCCTCAACACCCTCGGTGCGGATACGAGCGTTGAGCTCACGCAGGGCTGCCGCCAGGTTGGCGAGGTTGTCCGGACGGGCGTCGGGACAGACGTCGGTGTCGCCGGTGCGAAGCGGCGAGCCGTGAAGCGTCGCCGCGACCCCGCCGATGAGCACGTAGCGGACGCCGTGCCGATTGAGCGTGTCGATGATGAGCCGCGGTTGGAAGCGGGGCGCGGGCACGGCGGGCTCAGCTGACGCGACGGGCTCGGTGGGCCGAGGCTTCGAACGCGATCATGTCCTCGAGGTAGCGGAGTCGTTCCGAGGGGCTGAGTCGCAGCCGTGCCGCGATCTGGCTTCTCTCGTCGGCGGAGATCGGAGATGTGTCGGCTGCGCCGGCTTCGCCGCAAGTCGCCTGCGGCTCGGCCGCGTGTTGAGGCGGCTTCGTCGACGGTGGAGAGCTGCTCACGCTCTATAGGGTAGCTGGTTCGCCCACGCGGTTCCATGTCGACCTCGGAGCGCGCGAATGCCGCGCCCGGCCCCGGCGCCCAAAGTCGAGTAGTCTTGGGGCCCCATGTCGTCGCCGCCGTCCGCCACGCTGCCGCGGTTCGCGTTCCTGACGCCGCGCACGCTGCCGCCGGCGTCGAAGATCGAGGGGCGGGTGGCGGTGCTCGACGTCGCGTTCGCCAGCGAGGGGGGCGGGGCGTCGTTCGAGAAGACGACGCTGCCGTTCATCAAGGGGCTGGGCGGGCGGCTGGCGGCGTGGGTCGATCACCACGACCACGACCGCCACGTCGACTACAAGGACGATCCGCGGTTCGTGCTGACGACCAAGGCGGAGCACGGCGCCTGCCCCGAGTTGGTGACGCCGGAGGTGGTGCGCGCCGCCGGACCGGTCGACACGGTGGCGATGCACCTCGATCTCGACGGGATCTACTCGGGCGCCAAGTGGGTTCTCGGGGGCGTCGAGCCGTATGAAGGGGCCGACGCCGACGCGCGCGCGGTCGACACCCGGCGCGGCGAGCCGGGTCCGATCGCGACGCGCATCGACCGGGCGCTGCGGGCGCGGTTCCGCGACGAGACGCTCAAGCACCGGGTCATCCAGTACCTGGTGGCGCGGGCGAAGGCGCCGGTCTTGTGGGGCGAGATCGAGGAGGCCGCGCGCGAGATCGACCCGCTGCTCGACGAGGCCAAGCGGCTCGCCGAGCAGCTACCAGATCATCGACGGCTTCGCCTACGTCGAGGCGGGCGGGCGGCCGTACGACAAGACGGAGCTCTTGCTCATCGGGCAGGAGCGGGCGCCGGTGGCGGTGGTTCGCGACTCGGGATCGCTGGCGATCGCCGCCGACTTCGAGTCGGGCCTCGACTTCGTGAAGATGTTCGACCTCGGCGGCGGGATGCCGACCCGGGTGACGATCCCCGAGGCGCGCCGCCCCGAAGTGATGGCGAAGCTCGCCGCCGCGGTCGCCGCCCGGGCGCGGCCGCCGGGCGGCGTGGTGTAAGCTCAGGCATGGCCACGCGCCGAAAACCTCAGGAGTCCGGCACGCACGCGGCGCTCGCGGCGCGCGTCCTGTCGGCGGCGGGGGGGCTGCGGGCCGGGCTGGCGTCGGAGGGGCCGCTGCCGTCGCGCCGTGACGTCCGTGCGCTGGTCGAGGAGCTCCTGGAGGTGCTTTTCCCCGAGTCGCACCGGCTCGGCACCGATGGCGGCAGCCTGCAGGACCACGTCGCCGCGACGATCGGATCACTGGAGGCGCACCTCGAGACGGCGATCTTCCTGGGGCTGCACCGCCTGTGCGGTGGCAAGGACCGCGGCGGCGCCCGCTGCGCCAAGCGTGCGCGCGCCACCACCGCGCGCCTGCTGGAGGCGCTGCCCGACATCCGGGCGTCGCTGGCCAAGGATCTGCTGGCCGCGTTCGAGTGCGATCCGGCGGCCAGCGGCGTCGACGAGATCGTCGCCTGCTACCCCGGCCTCTACGCCATCGCCATCTACCGCGTCGCGCATCACCTGCGCAACGACGGGGCGCAGGTCGTGCCGCGCATGCTGACCGAGTACGCGCACTCGCGCACCGGCATCGACATCCACCCCGGCGCGACGATTGGCGAGTCGTTCTTCATCGACCACGGGACCGGGATCGTCGTCGGCGAGACCTGCCGGATCGGCGATCGCGTGCGCATCTACCAGGGCGTGACGCTGGGCGCGCTGTCGGTGCGCGACCGGAGCAAGACCGACGGCTCGGGCCCTGGCAAGCAGCGCCACCCGACGATCGAGGACGACGTGACGATCTACGCCAACGCGACGATCCTGGGGGGAAATACGGTGATCGGGCGGGGCGCTACCGTCGGTGGCAACGCCTGGATCACCTACTCGGTGCCGCCGGGGATCCGGGTCGGCGTGGGGACCTAGCGACGCTCTCCCCGCGGATCACCCAGCTTCTTACCGACGTCTCGGCGCAGATCCTCGAGACCCAGCGGCCGATCCGGGTCCTGCGCCTCGTCGCCTGGGACGAGGCGGTCGAGCGGAGCTTCTTCGCGGCCTCCGGGCGCGAGCTGCCGCGGCCCGAGTACCGGATCCCGCCCGAGGTCGCGGAGGCGGGGGCGCGCTTTCGGGCGCTCAAGGCGCTGGTGCCCGGGTCGGGCGCGATCGAGATCTTCCTGCGCGACACCTGCGAGGCGTTCGCCACCGCGGCGCGGATGCTGGCCGCCGCCGGCACGCGCGACTTCTACCATCACTCGACCGAGCTCTACGGGCGCCCCGCCAGCCTGACGGCCGACCGGCGGACCACCAACCTGGGGCTGGCGCAGCACTTCCGCCGCGTCGTCGACGGCGTGGCGGGGCGCGCACCGATCCCCAGCCCACAGGACGAGCTCTGCTACGACGCCGAGGAGGTGGTACCGCTGCTGGCGGCGCGCTTCGCTGCGTACTTCCCCGGCCAGCAGATCGGCGTCGAGGTGGTGGACGGGATCGCCGCCAAGGCGGTGGCGGGGGTCGACGGGGTCCGGATCAAGCGCGGGCAGCGGTTCTCGGCGCGCGATCTGGCGCAGCTCGAATTTCACGAGGGGCAGGTGCACGTGGCGACGGCGCTGAACGGGCGGGCGCAGCCGGTGATGCCGTTCATCGGCTACCCGTCGCCGCGGACGACCGGCACGCAGGAGGGGCTGGCGGTGCTGACGGAGTTTCTGACCCAGTCGACCAGCATCGATCGGCTGCGGCGACTCGCCGACCGGACGCTGGCGATCAAGATGGCCGAGGACGGAGCCGATTTCTGCGAGCTCTATCGCTTCTTCCGCGAGCGGGCGAACGACGAGACGGGCGCGTTCGACAGCGCGCGGCGGGTTTGCCGCGGGGGGCTCTGCGCCGGCGGCGCGCCGTTCACCAAGGACGTCTGCTACCTGGACGGCCTCCTGCGGGTGACGAACTTCCTGCGGGTGGCGCTGGTCAAGGGCCACCTCGGCGACGTGCCGCTCTTCTTCGCCGGGAAGATCGCCGTCGAGGACGTCCCGCTGTTCGGGCGCCTCCAGCGCGAGGGGCTGGTGCGGTCGCCCGAATACCTCCCGGAATGGGCTCGCGATCTGTCGTACCTGACCGCGTTCATGAGCTACTCGGCTTTTCTCGGAGAGTGCGACCTCGACGCCGAGCGCCGACGCTACGAGGATCTCATGACGCGGGCCGAGGGCGAGATGGGATGAGCCCCAGAAGCCGGGCGCCGAGCAGCAGCGTCGCCAGGCAGGCCCACTGCGCCGGGGTCAGCCCCGCGTAGCGCTGGTCGGGGAGGGCGACGTCGGTCGCGCGCAGGAAGTCCAGGCCGAACCGGACCGGCGCGTACAGGAGCGCGGCGAGACCGATGATGTGACCCGGCGGGCGCGGCTTCTTGTTGTAGGTGAACAGCACGATGGTCATGACGATCGTGAACAGCAGCTCCTCGAGGCCGAGATCGTGGCGCGGGCCGTCGGGGAAGCGCACGGCCAGGAAGAAGTCGGTGTGGCGTCCCGGGTGGTCGTGCGCGGTGAAGCAGCCGGTGCGCCCGAAGATCCACCCAACCGCGAGGCCGAGCGCGACCGAGTCGGCGTAGGCCAGCCGGTCGATCTTCTCTCTCTTCGTGTAGTAGAGAAACGCCAGCAGCGCGCCCAGGAAGCCGCCAAACGACGACAGCCCCGACCAGACATTCAGCAGCACCAGCGGGTTCTGCTTGATGCGCTCCGGGAAGTAGAAGATCACCGACACCAGGTGGGCGACGATGAAGCCGCCGATCACGATCCGCGCGTTCAGAAACCGGACATCCTGCGCGTCGAGCCCCCGCTTGGCCCCCTGGGCCACGACGATCCGGTCGCCGACGATCACGCCGATCGCGACCAGCACGCCGAACATGTGAATCGGGATCGACCCGATGTCGAACAGGTGCCCGCTGAAGTACGGAATCATCTTATTCGGGGTCGCGTTCGCCGGAGGGCGCGACAGCGATCCGCGTGGGGGAGGGCGAGCTTTGCTCGCCCGAGCCCATCGCGGGGGGCGCGGGACCCCTCGGGGGTCCCGAACTTGCGCGCTCGGCGAGCGCGCGAACGATGTCGCGCTGGCCGTCGGCGTGGTAGCTGGAGCGGACCATCGGGCCCGATTCGACGTGCGGGAAGCCGAGCGCCAGCGCCTCGCCCTTGAGGGCGTCGAACTCCGCCGGCGGCAAGAAGCGCGCGACTTCGAGGTGCTTGGGGGAGGGGCGCAGGTACTGGCCCAGCGTCAGGATGTCGACGCCGATCTCGCGAAGCTCGCCGAGGACGGCGCGCACCTCGTCCAGTTGCTCGCCGAGCCCGAGCATGAGGCCTGTCTTGGTGATCGCGCCCGCTTGCTTGGCGTGGCGGAGGATGGCGTACGAGCGCGGGTAGCTGGCCTGGACGCGGACCTGGCGCGACAGGCGCGGGACGGTCTCCAGGTTGTGCGCGAAGACGTCGGGACCGGCGGCGAGCACGGTGTCGACGGCCGCGGTCTCTCCCTTGAAGTCGCCGGTCAGGACCTCCAGCACCAGCTCCGGGCTGCGCCGCTTGACCGCGCGGATCGTCGCGGCCCAGTGCCCGGCGCCGCCGTCGGGTAGGTCATCGCGGTCGACGCAGGTGATCACCGTGTGCCGCAGGCCGAGCTCGCCCAGCATCGTCGCGACATGCTCGGGCTCGTCGGGATCGGGCGGCAGCGGCCGGCCGGTCGGCACGTCGCAAAACTGACAGGACCGCGTGCAGATCCCCCCGAGGATCATGATGGTCAGCGACTGCCGGTTCCAGCACTCGCCGATGTTGGGGCACGACGCACTCTCGCAGACGGTGTGCAGCCCCAGCTCGGCGACCCGCTGCTTGAGATCGAAGAAGACCTCGCCGCGCGGCATCTTCATCCGGATCCAGTCGGGCTTGGGCTGGAACTGCGGGCGCGCGATGGGGGCGGCGCCGTTCGCTTCGAGTTCGGCCTGCAGGACGCGCAGCTTGCGCGACCGGGTCTCGACGATCCTCTCGGACATTTCGAGCGTTGAATCTACTCGATCCTCGGCGCTCTGTCCGGACAACCGCCTGGATCGTCCGGTTCGGAGTTGCGCGACGCCGAGAAGCAACCCGCGGACCAGGGAGGCCGAAGACGGCGTGGTATCCTCGGTGTGTTGTCTTCCCAGCCACATATTGAAGACTTGGTGGCGACAGAGCGTCTGCGCCCGTTGCGGCGTGTCGAGTATGACCGCCTGGTCGAAGAAGGCTACTTCGACGAGGACGACAAGATCGAGTTGCTCGACGGGGTCATCGTCGAGATGACCCGCCAAGGCGCGCGGCACGCGGCGACGATCCAACGGTTGACGCATTTGCTGGTCTTCGCGGTCGGGGACCGGGCCGCGGTCCGGATCCAGATCCCCTTCGCCGCATCGGACATTTCGGAACCCGATCCTGACGTCGCCGTCGTCCCCCGCGGGGACGACGACCGCGCGCATCCGCCGCAGGCGTTGCTATTGATCGAGGTCGCGGAGACATCACTCGCCAAGGATCGGCGGGTCAAGACCCGGATCTACGCGACGAACGGTGCCCCTGAGTACTGGCTGATCGACGTAGCCGCGGGAGCGATCGAGGTTCGCACTCGCCCAGTCCGTGAGGGCTACGGTGAGGTTCGCATCGCTCGGCCCGGCGAGACAATCCGGCTGCAGGCCTTCCCGGACGTCGAGATCGCGGTCAGCGACGTCGTCCGCTGACCGCGCGCCGCGGTCCCGCCACTAGATGTGAACGACCTCGCCGAGCGCGGCGGCGGTCGCCTCGTACATCACCTCGGACAATGTCGGGTGCGGATGGACCGCCGCCAGCACGTCGTGGGCCGTCGCCTCCGAGGTGATGGCCAGCGACATCTCCGCGATGAGATCGGTGACGCCGTAGCCGATGCCGTGGACGCCGACAATCTCGCCGCGCGCCTTGTTGGTGATCACCTTGATGAAGCCATCGAGGTGGTTGGCGCCCAGCGCCTTGCCGTTGACGTTGAAGGGGAACTTGCCGACGGAGACGTCTATTCCTGCTTCGCGTGCCTGCGCCTCCGTCTTGCCGATCGACGCGACCTCCGGGTCGCAGTAGGTGCAGCCGGGGATGGCGTCGTAGTTCACCGGCACCACGTGCTTTCCGGCCATCGCCTCGACCGTGCGCACGCCTTCCGCCATCGCCACGTGGGCCAAGAGCGGCGGCCCCGCGCAGTCGCCGATCGACCAGATCCCGGGGCTGGTGGTGCGGTACTGGTCGTCGACCTGGATGAAGCCGCGGTCGAGCGCGACCCCCATCCCCTCGAGGCCGATGTTCTCGATGTTGGCGCGCACGCCGACCGCCATCAGGACGCGCTCCGACGTCACCGTCTGCTCCTTACCTTGCCCGTCGACGAACGAGGTGGTGGCGGTCTTGCCGCTGACCTTGATGCCGGTCGTCTTGGCGCCGGTGTGGATGATCATCCCCTTCTTCTTCAGCGCCCGGGTGAGCGAAGCCGAGACCTCTTCGTCCTCGATCGGCAGGATGCGCGGCATGAACTCGATGACCGTGACCTCGACGCCGAAGGCGTTCCAGAAGTCGGCGAACTCGATCCCGATCGCGCCAGCGCCGATGACGACGACCGACTTCGGAACCTCGGGCAACACCATCGCCTCGCGGTAGGTGATGATCCGGTCCCCGTCGGGCTCGATGCCGGGCAGGAACTTGGCGCGCGCCCCGGTGGCGATGATGGTGCGCGGCGCCTCCAGCGACAGTTTGCCAGCCGGCTTGCCGCCGGCGGTCGTCTCCACCTCCAGCTTGTTCCGCCCGGTCAGCGCCGCCGTCCCCTTGAGGTGGGTGACGCCGTACTTCTTGAACAGGAACTCGACGCCGCCGGCCAGCTTCTCCGAGACGCTGCGGCTGCGGGCGATGATCTTGCTCCAGTCGAAGCTGACCGGTCCCTGGATGACGATTCCCATCTCGCCGGCATGCTGCACCGCGCGCATCGTCTCGGCCGACTTGAGCAGCGCCTTGGTCGGGATGCAGCCCCAGTTCAGGCAGATGCCACCGGCACGCTCGCGCTCGATGCAGGCGGTCTTGAACCCCAGTTGCGCACCGCGAATCGCCGCGACATAGCCGCCGGGCCCAGCCCCGACGACGATCAGATCGTACTTGTCAGCCATGGAATGTGGATAGTTGGATAGCACAACTGGGGCGCGGTCGTCTTTCAGTGAAGCAGGTGGCTTGGCTTGCCATGGTTTAGCGGGTGCGTCTATTCTGCGGCGGTAGTCATGTTCCTATCGCGATCTCTTACCAGGACCCTGGCGTTGACCCTGACCTCGGCTGCGACGCTGGGGGGCCTCGCCTGCAAGTCCAGTACGCCGGCGACCATCACCTCGGCGGCCTGCATGGACCCCTCGATGTCGGTGGCGATCACCGACCCCACGAACTACGCGCTGTCGGACTCGTTCTCGCTCCAGCACCTCGTGTTGCAGGACAACCACGACCTGGTGTTCGACTGGAGCAACCTGACCGTCGACTTCTTCGGCCAACCGGTCAACCCCCTGACCGACATCAACCTGGTATCGATCTCGCTCTGGAAGCTCACCCCTTCGGAGATCGAGCAGGCGCTCAAGGTCGACAACCTGAACATGATGCTGACCAGTATGTACGGCATCATCACCACCTATCCCGACGGGTCGTACACGCACATGAACCTGCTCGGCTTCAACGAGCTCGGGAACCCGCTGCCGACGGACGAGCTCTGGTCGCGCTTCGACACCGCCACTCCCATGTATCAGTACCCGCAAGACCAGTACACCTTCCTGGCGATGGCGCAGAGCGGGACGGACGTGGGCAAGACGCCGCACGCCATCGCGCTTTTCAACATCGATCCAGGCTCCTCCGTGCAGAGCCTCTCCCTGACCAACGACTCCGCCAAGCTGACCTACTCCGTCGATCTGGAGCGCGCGCAGCCGATGCTGGTGCCGGCCGGCGTCCCCGCGCTGACCATCGACTGGACTCAGATGAAGACGAACTGCCTGGGGAATGACTACGACGGTAGCCAGATCACCGAAGCGGCGGTGGCCCACTTCACGAGCAAGACGCTCCCCGAGCTGCAGCAGGACTTCCTGAACCTGGAAAACCTCGCCGACGGCTGGTGGTCGGGCGCGCCGCCGGCCGGGCGCACCGTCGATCTCAGCACGCTGACGGACGCGAACGGCGCGGCCTTCCCCGGAATCGACGGCAATGGCGTCTGGATGGCGGCGCTCTTTTGCGGCGCCTGCAACAACCCGGCGCCCTGGTCGATCACCATCCTTCAGCCCTGCCATTGAGATGCGCGCCTGCCAATGAGGTGCGCGCCGGCCACGCCCACCATCTGGGCGCGGGGATGGCACGCCGAGCTTGGTGACGATCGCCGCGAGGTGTAAATCGCCGGCCCGGTCGGCGAAAAATCGCGCGCCAGTTTCTGGAAAGAATCTGGGCAGGCTCAAGTTTTTCCTGTAGAGGTCGAGCTGTTGTCCACGCGAATGATCTCCGCTCTGCGGCGTAGCCTCGGTTTCACGATCGCTTCCTTCGCGCTTGGCTGCGCCGTCGCCTTGGGCGGCTGCGGGAGCATCAGCAGCACGACGGGGACGGCCGGGGCGAGCGGGGCGGGCGGCGTCGCGGCGGGCGGGCGTTCGGGATCCGCTGGTGCGGCGGGAACGGCGGGCGTTTCTGGCCTGGCGGGTGCCTCCGGCCTGGCTGGAGCTTCCGGCCTGGCGGGTGCTTCTGGCCTGGCCGGCGCTTCCGGCCTCGCCGGCGCCTCGGGCGCGGCGGGCACTGGCGGGCACGGCGGAGCCACCGTAACGGGCACCGCCGGTGCCGGCGGCAAGCCATCGACCGGGACGGGCGGGGCAGGCGGCGGGACGACAGGCCCGGCGCTCTGGGACCAGGCGAGTTGGGATCAAGCAAACTGGCAGTGACGAAGGAGCCTAGAGACATGGAACGGAACAAACGGAAGATCGGGCGCTCGCTGGGGGTCCTGGCGGCTGTCCTCGTCCCCGCGATCGCCACCGCGGCGCTCACCATTCCGAACACGTTCACGGCGGGAACCGTCATCAAGTCGGCCGACGTCAACGCCAACTTCGCTGCCGTCGCGACCGCGGTGACCGCCGATCAGACGGCCGTGGCTTCGTTGCAGACGACAGTGGCGAGCCTGCAGACCTCGGTGGCCAGCTTGCAGGCGACGGTCACCAGCCAGGCGACCACGATCACCAGCTTGCAAACCACGGTGTCGAGCCTGTCGAGCACCATCGCGGCGAGTCCGCAGATTGTCGGATTTGCGTTCGTCGAGGCGAGCAGCGTGGTTTCCTTTGGTGGAGCGGGCACGACCAGCGCGATCGCCTCGTACGGTTACACCGGTTACATGGAGCTCACCTTCACCGGGAAGTACCCGTCGTCCATCAACGTGAACAGGGTGATGATCGTGGGCACGCCGTGGGAATACAACTACGGGTCGATGGACGCCGGGGTCATCAGCGCGACGTCGACGTCGATCACGATCGCGGTCTACTCGTGGGTGAGCAGCAGCCAGGCCGCCCACGACAACTACTTCTACGTGGCTCTGATCGCGCAGCCCTGAAGCCCCCGGCGAGCTTCGCCGGGGGCCTGGGCCTCAGAACGCGAGCGAGATCGGCTTCTCGAGGATCGCGACGATCGCCTGGAGCAGCCGGGCGCCGAGCGCGCCGTCGACGACGCGGTGGTCGCAGGACAGCGTGATCGACATGCGCTGACCGACGACGATCTTGTCGTCCTTGACCACCGGCTCCTTGCGGACGGTGCCGACGGCGAGGATGGCGCCCTCGGGCGGGTTGATGATCGCCGCGAAGTCGCGGATCCCCATCATGCCCAGGTTGGAGACCGAGAAGGTCGCGCCGGTGTACTCCTCGGGCCGCAGCTTGCGCTCGCGCGCCCGCTTGGCCATCTCGCGCGCCTCGCTGGCGATCTGACCGATGGTCTTCTTGTCGGCATCGCGAATGACCGGCGTGATGAGGCCGTCCTCGATGGCGACCGCCATGCCGATGTCGACGCGGGCGTGCTGGGTGATCGCCTCCTCGCCGAACGAGGCGTTCGCCTCCGGGACCTTGCGCAGCGCCAGCGCGCAGGCCTTGAGCACCAGGTCGTTGACCGACAGCTTGGAGCCGTGGACCTGAGCCACCTGCTCGCGGAACTCCATGGCGGCGTCCATCTCGACGTCGGCGGTCAGGTAGAAGTGCGGGACCGTCGTCTTGGCCTCGAGCAGGCGGGCGGCGATCGTCCGCCGCATCATCGACAGTGGCTTGACGAGGTCGTCCGGGGGCGCGGCGGCCGACGGGCGGGCCTCGGCGCGCCGCTCGGGGACCAGCTGCGCGGGAAGCGGAACAGCGGACGGGCGCGGGACCGCGCCACCGTCTCGCGTGGACGGAGCTGGGCTTTGCCCAGCGTAGTCCGTCGCGGGGGGGCTTGGGGACCCTTCGAGGGTCCCCATTTCAGAGACGGCCTTCACGTCGCGCTCGACGATGCGGCCCCCGGGGCCGGTCCCCTGCACGGTGCGGAGATCGACGCCGAGATCGGTCGCCAGCCTGCGGGCCAGCGGCGAGGCGAGCACCTTCGTTGCCGGCGCGGTTGCCGCGGCAGCGGGACGGGGCGGGGGCGCCGGACGCGCGACCTGGCCGTTCACCTTCGGGGCCGGCGCTGGCGCGGCGGCTTTCGGCGCAGGCGCGGGGGCGGGCGCAGCCTTGGCCGGCTCGGGCTTGGCGGCCGCCGGCTTGGCGCCGCCCGAGGCGCGACCCTTGGCCTCCTCGACCAGCTTGGAGATGTCGTCTCCCACCTTGCCGATGATGGCGATGGGCGTTCCAACAGGCACGCTGGTGCCGTCAACGATGAGGCGCTTGAGCAGCACGCCCTGGTCGAACGCCTCGAAGTCCATCACCGCCTTGTCGGTCTCCACCTCGGCGAGCACCTCGCCGGGCGCCACCGTGTCACCTTCGTTCTTGCGCCACTTCTGCAGCACCCCGATCTTCATGGTGTCGGAGAGCTGCGGCATGTCGAGAATGGTTGCCATTGCGGGTCGCGTTCCTTCAGGGGCGGCGGGTGAGGTTGACTACTCGAGGTAAAGCAGCTTCTTGGCGGCCGCGACGGCGCGCGGCACGTCGGGGATGCACTGCTGCTCGAGGTGGTGGTTATACGGCATCGGCATGTCGGCGCCAGTGAGGCGCTCCACCGGCGCGTCGAGATCGTCGAAGCAGCGGCGGCCGATGCGGTACGCGATCTCGGCGCCGACGCCGTTGAACGGCCAGCCCTCTTCGAGGATCAGGCAGCGGCCGGTCTTCTTGACCGACTCGACCAGCAGCTCTTCATCTAACGGTCGGATGGTCCTCGGGTCGACGACCTCGGCCTCGATGCCGTCGACGGCGAGCGCGTCGGCGGTCGCCAGCGCGATCTTCACCATCTTCGACCAGCCGATGATGGTGAGGTCCTTGCCGGGGCGCTTCACCTCGGCCACGCCGAGCGGGATGGTGTACTCGCCGTCGGGGATCTCCCCCTGGTCGGCGTAGAGCACCTCGCCCTCGATGAAGATGATCGGGTTGTCATCGCGGATGGCGCTCTTGAGGAGGCCCTTCGCGTCTTTCGGGTTCGCCGGCATGACCACCTTGAGCCCCGGGATGTGCGCCCACAGCGCCTCGGTCGACTGGCTGTGCTGCGCCGCCAGCATGTGGGCCGAGCCGCCCGGTCCGCGAAACACCACCGGCAACGTGAACTGCCCGCCCGACATCTGCCGGATCTTGGCGGCGTTGTTGATCAGCTGATCGGCCGCGACGAAGGAAAAGTTCCAGGTCATGAGCTCGATGATCGGCCGCAGGCCGACCATCGCGGCGCCGATGCCGACGCCGACGAAGCCGCCTTCGGCGATCGGTGTGTCGATGACCCGCCTCTCCCCGAACTTCTTGAGAAGACCCTTGGAGACCTTGTACGCACCGTCGTAGTGGCCGACCTCTTCCCCCATGAGGAAGATGCGATCGTCCTTCTCCATCTCCTCGGCCATGGCCTCATTGAGGGCCTCGCGAAAAGCAACCGTCCGCATGATCTCTCCGCTTTTCCTTTCCGTTATTCTTTGTAAGTGAACTCGGCCAGCTTCTCGTAGGCCAGCTCGGGGCTCTCGTCGGCGAACTTCACCGCCTCTTCGATCTCAGCCGCCACCCTCTCTTCGATGGCGACGATCTCCTTCTCGTCCATCTTGGCGCGCGTCAGCAGCTCGCGGCCGTAGGAGACCGGATCGCGCTTCTTCCACTCCTCGACCTCCTCCTTGGTCCGGTAGAGGCCGGCGTCGGACATCGAGTGGCCGCGAAAACGGTAGGTGCGGATCTCGATCAGGGTCGGCAGCGACTCGTTGCGGGCGCGGCGCACCGCCTCGGCCACGCGATCGCGCACGCGGACGACGTCCTCGCCGTCGAAGCGATCGCGCGCGATGCCGTAGGCCAACGCCTTCTGCGAGACGTCCGCCACCGACAGCGACCGGTAGAGCGGGGTCCCCATCGAGTAGAGGTTGTTCTCGCAGATGAAGACCACCGGCAGCCGCCAGAGCGCCGCCAGCGCGACCCCCTCGTGGAAGGCGCCCTGGGGAACTGACCCGTCGCCGAAGAAGCACATCGTGACGCGGCCGTCGCCGCGGTACTTCGACGCGAAGGCGGTGCCGGCCGCCAGCGGGATGTGGCCGCCGACGATCCCGTAGCCGCCGAGGAAGTTCTTCTCCGCATCGAACAGGTGCATCGAGCCGCCGAGACCCTTCGAGGCCCCAGTCGCCTTGCCGTACAGCTCGGCGATGATCGACTTGGCGGTCATCCCCTTGGCGTAGGCGTGGGCGTGCTCGCGATAGGTGGCGATCACGTAGTCCTCCGGCTTGAGCGCCGCGAGGGCCCCGACCGCCACCGCCTCCTGGCCAATATACAAATGTAGGAACCCGCCGAACTTGCGCAGCGCGTAAGCCTTCGCCAGCGCCTCCTCCATCCGCCGGATGGCCAGCATCTGGTGGTAGTAGTGGGCCAGTTGGGCCTTGTCGGGCGTACGGGTGCTTTCGCGAGGCGCTTCGGCCTCGCGCTCGGTGGCGCTCATCTCCAAAAGTTCTCCTGGCTTGCGTGGGGCGGCACGGAAATGACTACGGGAACCGCGAAGATATACCAGGAGCGGCGCGCCTCGGGAAGATTTCGCGCACGCTGCGTTCAGTGGAATTCGAGTCGTCATCAGACGTGGGCAATGGACGTTCTCCGGCCACCATCGGGGTGCGCGCGGGGCGGCTCGCCGGGGAGCATGCGTCAGATTTGTTTCCCTCAACCTAGAGCTGGTTCTGCCGATAGCTCCGGTGACGAAAATGGGCTCGCTTAGTGCATCCGGGGCAGAGGCCGAACAGAGACCCGAATCGGAGGCGGCCGGACGCGGTCTCGTCCTCCTCGTCGACGACGAACAGTCGATCGCGCGCGCCTACGCACGGACGCTGGGCGCTGCCGGCTTCGCGGTCGAAGTCGCCTTCGACGGCAAGGAGGCCGCGGCG
Organism: uncultured Pseudomonadota bacterium; assembly: GCA_963725905.1. GTDB lineage: Bacteria > Myxococcota_A > Polyangia > Fen-1088 > Fen-1088 > JADGRB01. The sequence goes on from CAVSAG010000002.1 coordinate 1,359,780, forward strand.
GCGGCGCGCGATCGCAGCTTCGACGTCATCGTCAGTGACATCGCGATGCCCGAGATGAACGGGCTCGAGCTCTTGCGCGCGGTGCGCGAGCACGATCTCGACGTGCCGTTCGTATTGATGACCGGCGGGCCGGCGATCGAGAGCGCCGTTCGCGCCGTCGAGTACGGCGCCCTGCGCTACCTCATCAAGCCGATCTCGGCGGCGGAGCTGGAGGAGGTGGTGGCGCGCGCGGTGCGGCTGCACCAGATGGCGCGCATCAAGCGCGAGGCGCTGGAGATGTTGCGGACGGAGGGCAAGCACCTCGGCGACCGCGCCGGTCTCGAGGCGCGGTTCGCCTCGGCGCTCAGCTCGCTCTGGATCGCTTACCAGCCGATCGTCTCGTGGTCGAAGCGCTCGACGTTCGCCCACGAGGCGCTCGTGCGCAACGAGGAGCCGACCCTCCGCTCGCCTCCGGATCTGTTCGAGGCCGCCGAGCGCCTCGGGCGCCTCGAGGACCTCGGGCGCATGGTGCGCGACCGCGTGGCCCAGACGCTGGACGCCCATCCCGTCGACGGCCTCCTGTTCGTCAACCTGCACGCGATGGAGCTGGCCGACGATCGGCTCGTCTCCTCCGACGCGCCCCTTTCGCGCCACGCCGGACGCGTGGTCCTCGAGGTGACGGAGCGGGCGCCCCTCGAGCAGATCCGCGACGCCACGAGCCGCGTCGCGCAGCTGCGCGCGCTCGGCTACCGGATCGCCGTCGACGATCTGGGAGCCGGCTACGCGGGGCTGACCAGCTTCGCGCACCTCGAACCGGACGTGGTCAAGGTCGATATGTCTCTGATCCGCGGCATCGACAGCTCGCCGATGAAGCAGAAGCTGCTCGGCTCGATCGTCGGCCTCTGCCACGATCTCGGAATCGAGATCATCGCCGAGGGGGTAGAAACGCCCGCCGAGCGCGACGCCCTGGTCCGCGTCGGCGGCGACTTGTGCCAGGGATATCTCTTCGCTCGACCCGAGAAGCCCTGGGCCTCGATCAACTTCGACAAGTAGGCCGCCACGCCGCTCGCACGGCGCGGGTATAATCCCCGCGTGCAAGTCGAGCTGACCAAGGAGTACCGCTTCGAGTCCGCGCACCATCTGCCGCGTGTGCCACAGGGGCACAAGTGCTCGCGCGTCCACGGCCACAGCTACAAGGTCGAGATCGTGGTCGCAGGCGCGGTGAATCCCGAGACCGGGTGGCTCATCGACTTCGGCGTCATCGATGACGCATGGGCCGCGCTGTTCGTGCGCTTCGATCACCACAACCTGAACGACGTGCCGGGGCTCGAGAACTCGACTTGCGAAAACATCGCCATCTACGTCTGGAATGAGCTGCGCTCGCACATCAAGGAGCTCTCGGCGGTGACGGTCTGGGAGACCTACGACAGCAAGTGCACCTACCGGGGCGGCTGATGCCAATGTGCGCAATGTGCACAATGTCCAAATGAAGGGGGGCGTGGCGCGGTTCCTGACGCTGAACCTCTGGGGCGAGAACGGCCCCTGGGAGGCGCGCATGGCGCTTCTTCAGGCGCGGCTCGACACGATCGCGCCCGACGTGATGGGCCTCCAGGAGGTGCGCGAGGTCGCGGGGCGGGTGCCGAACCAGGCGGCGGCGCTGGCCGGACCGCGCGGCTGGCACCACGCCTTCGCGCCGACCACCACCTTCAATGGCGGACGCGAGGGACTGGCGATCGTCTCGCGCTTTCCGATCGGCGCGCAGGAGTTCAGCCCGCTGCCGGGCAGCACCGAAGCGGAAGGGCGGGGGATCCTGTCGGCGCGGCTCGACGGCGAGGCGGGCGGCCTCTGGGTCCACTCGACGCATCTGTCTTACCGCGAGCAGGAGGGCCTCTTGCGCGAGGCGCAGGTGCAGTTCGTCGACGAGGTGCTGGCCGCGCACGACGACGGCAATCCGCGGATCGTGATGGGCGACTTCAACACCGTCCCGGAGAGCGACGAGCTCCGCTTCCTCACGGGACAGCACACGCTGGGCGGACGGCGCGTCGCCTATCAGGACGCCTGGGCAGCCGTGAACCAGGATCGCCCCGGATACACCTGGGCGCGCGCCAACGACTACACCGAACGGATGCACTGGCTGCGGCGTGACCGCCGGCTCGACTACATCTTCGTGACGCCGGTGCGGCGCGATCGGCGGGCGACGATCCGCGCGGCGGCGGTGGTCCTCGACGCGCCCGAGACGCGCCCCGACGGGGAGCGAATTTTCGCCTCCGACCACTTCGGCGTCACCGCGGAGGTGCAGATCTTGCCCCCGGCAACCCCGGCAGCCCCGGTAGAGACAGGCTAGTGGCGATGTTCAAGCTGGCGCACGTGACCGATCCCCACTTCCGCGGGCCGCGCGGCTTTCCGGGCGTCCGCCCGGGCGAGCTCTTCGGCAAGCGGGCCGTCGGCTACCTGAACCTGACCGTGAACCGCGTCCGCAAGCACAAGATGGAGCTCCTGGAGGACATGCGCGTCGATGTCCGCGCCCAGGCGCCCGATCACCTGGCGATGACCGGCGATCTGTCGAACATCGCCGTCACCTCGGAGTGGCGCTCGGCGCTGGCCTGGCTGGACATGTCAGGTGTCGCGCCCGACGCCATCTCGGTCATCCCCGGGAACCACGACGCCTACGTCCCCGAGGTGCTCGCCACGCGCGAGTTCGAGCGCCTGTTCGCGCCCTATCAGACGAGCGATCTCGATCGCGACGGCGAGGCGGCCTACTACCCGTTCGTGCAGATCCGCGAGCCGCTGGCGCTGGTCGGCGTCTCGAGCGCCGTCGCCACCGGCGATCTCGGCGCCTGGGGGCGCATCGGCGAGGCGCAGCTGGCGCGGCTGGAGGCGATCCTGACGGCGCCCGAGCTGCGCGAGCTGACGCGCGTCGTGCTCGTCCACCACCCACCGGTCATTCACAAGGACGGCGAGCACCGCAACCTGCGCGATCGCGACGCCTTCGCCGCTGTGCTGGCGCGCGCCGGCGCCGACCTGGTCCTGCACGGCCACGACCACGAGGACCAGCGCGCCGAGCTGCCCGGGCCGGGCGGCGCCAGGATCCCGATCATCGGCGCCGGATCGGCGTCGTACGCCGGGGGCCCCGAGCGGCGGGCGCGCTACAGCATCTACGAGTTCGGCGACGATCGTTCGATCACCTGGACCAGCCGCGTGCACGACGAGGCGACCAGCTTCTTCCGGGAGATGCGCCGGGAAGCCCTGACGCCGTAGCTCCGGTCGCCGGACGCTACTCGACCGCTCGCCCCCGGAAGCGCCGCATGCCCGGGGGCCCCAGGATCGCGTGCGCCGGGATGGTCGGCGTGGCGCGGACGGGTGGGGGCTCGTTCAACTTGGGCTTGTCGGCCGGCGGCTCGTCGCGCACGCGGGCGACCGCGGGGCCGATGCGCCGGGCGACCAGGTTGGCGGCCATTCGCAGCGCCGGCATGTTGACCGGGCCCGCGACGACGATGCAGAGCAGCCCGCCTGCGAGCGACTTGAGATACACCCGGTGCTCGCCGTAGCGGATCACCGCCATCTCCAGCTCGTCGCCGGACGCGGCGAAGGTCTCGCCCACCCGCACGAGGCGACTGCCGGCTTCGGCGAGCACGGCGTCCTCGAACAGCGCCGGGATCTCACGGGCCACCAGGCGCCCGCTCTGCGCGCAGACGAAGCTGCCGGTGATGCCGGTGACGTCCTTGAGCGTGGCGAGGCTGATGCGGACGTTCTCGCCGAGCTCGTGCACCTCGGCGCCGGTCACAGGCCCAGCTTCTCCCGCAGCGCCGCCAGGTTGGCGTCCGTGCGCGGCCGCAGCGCAACGGTCTCGCCGGCGGTATCGGCAAAGACGATGCAACGTCCTTCGACGAACCCGCACTCGACGGCGGAGAACTCGCCCAGCCCCAGCAGCTCTCCCGTCAGCTGCAACAGGCGCTGGACGTAGGCGACGGTCTCGGCGAGCTCCTCGCTCCCCCCGCGGTTGCTGATCACCGCACCGGTGGGACCGAGCCGCATCATCGCCGCGAAGTCCCCCCCAAACTCGGTCCGCCCGCTCTGAGGTCCACCCTTGGGCGTCGGAGCCGCTTCTTCCAAATCCGACCCACGCATGGTTCGTTCTCCTTCCTCTTCGATCTCGGAAAGCTCGAGCTCCTCGAACGTCTCCGTTTCCGTCTCCCCTTGGCTCACGGGCGTCGCCCGTCCCGGAAACGCGACCAGGTTCGAAGCTCCCTCGTCGCGGAGCTGAGCCGCCTGCAAGATGAGCCCCTCGTGCGAGGTGATGATCGAACGCTGCTCGGGCCAGGGGCGATCGCAGGTCTGGAACGATCCGTTGGTCCACCCCAGGATCTCCAGCGCCGCCGCCTCGCCGGTCCGCAGAGCCGTCGAGGCGTGAATGATGTGGCCGCGATCGAAGTAGAGGTACCCGACGCCCCCTTCGCCCACCACCTGAACCGTGCGGTGCGCGCGGGCGAGACACTCCATCTGCACGAGATCCCACAGTCCGGCGCCCTTGAGGCGGGCCGAGAATCCCCGCGTCGCTGGCGCCGCACCCCCCGGCGACGTCAGCTCCTCGTCGCCGCTGCCCGACAGATCCTCGTTTTGTCCGCGCGTCTGCACGATGACTGACTCCCTCCTGGTCATTCGGGAACCGGCTCCACGCTGTACCCCTCCATGCCCATTTCTGGTACGTCGAGCCCGATGGTCTCCGTGTGGGGCGACACCCGGTTCCCCACGAGGGCGCCGGTGATCCGGAGCGCCACCCAGGTCACGACCCCGACCCACAGGACGTTCGCCACGAGGCCGACGCACTCGGCGGCGAACTGCGACGGATCGCCGTAGAACAGCCCGCGCACCGGCCCCGCGACGCCGTTCCATCCGTCGCCGTAGCGCCCGTCGGCGAAAAGGCCCAGGGAGATGATCCCCCAGGCGCCGCAGGTGCCGTGCACCGACGACGCGCCGACCGGATCGTCGATCTTGAGCACGTTCTCGATGAACATGGCCGACACGACGACCAGCACCCCTGCCACGAGGCCGATGAAGATCGCCGACCGGCGCCGTCACGAACGCGCAGGGGGCGGTGATGGCCACCAGACCGGCCAGCATCCCGTTGCAGAGCATGCTCACGTCGGGCGTGCCGAAGCGCAGCTTCATGTAGAGGTACGCGCCGAACGCGCCCGCGGCCGAGGCGAGCATGGTGTTCACGGCGATGACGGCGATGTGCGTGTCGGTCCCCGCCAGCGTCGACCCCGGGTTGAAGCCGAACCATCCGAACGCCAGGATGAACGTCCCGAGCACGACCATCGGGATGTTGTGCCCGGGGATGGGTCGCGCCTTGCCCCGTCGGCGTCGTACTTTCCGTGGCGCGGGCCCATCACCTTGGCGCCGACCAGCGCGGCCACGCCGCCCACCATGTGGACCACCGAGCTGCCGGCGAAGTCGACGTGCCCGTGTCCGAGCCCGAAGTTGTGCCCCAGCTGCGACAGCCAGCCGCCGCCCCAGACCCAGTTGGCGTAGATCGGGTACATGACCGTCGACAGGATGAAGCTGAAGAGCACGAACGAGGTGAACTTCCAGCGCTCGGCCATGGCGCCGGTCGGGATCGTCGCCGCCGTGTCCATGAACACCATTTGGAACAGGAAAAGCGCGGCGACCGGCGCCGTGTAGACGGCCGGCGAGAGGAAGAAGCCGCGCATGCCGAAGAGGCCGAAGGCTTTGCCGCCGACCTGGATGACCATCTCGCTCGACAGCGTCGGGTCGTTGCCGAAGGTGGACATGGCTCCCACGCCGCCCATCTGCAGGGCGAACCCGAACGCCCAGAAGCCGATGATCCCGATCGCGTAGACGAGGAAGTTCATCCCCATCGTGTGGGCCACGTTCTTCGCCCGCGTCAGCCCCGTCTCGACGAGCGCGAAGCCCGCCTGCATGAACATCACGAGGAATCCGGTGACCAGCGTCCAGACGATGTTCAGCGCGGTCTGGCCGGAAAGCACCAGCTCGCGCGTCTCCGCAAGATTCTTGGACAGCTCTGCGAGATTGGAATCCACGGCGACCTGTTCCACGTTCGCAGAAGAACGGTCAACAGGTCGTTTCCGGGACGCCAGAATTCGGTTGCAGTCCTGCGACGATTCGCCGACGGGCGGCAGACTTTTGCTCCCGCGCGGGCGCTCGAGTCGCCGTCTGTCGCCCCGACAGGGAGCTAGTCGTCGGAGGGAGTCTTGACGATGGCCAGCGCAGCGCTGGCGTCGCGGATCTCGCGGGGAGCGCTCTCTGGCGGCGGCGCGACGGCGGCGACGGCGGGCATCAGATCGGCGATGGTCACCCCGGCGATGCGGCGGCGGCGCCCCTCGTCCAGCTCGTCGACCAGGTTCTGCAGGGCCGGCGACGTCGCGCCGCCGTGCGCGATCTCGATGTCGGTCGAGCGAAACACCGCCAGCACCTCGTCGAGCGGGATCGCGGCGGCCGCGCGGCCGGGGACATAGCCGTTGAGGTCGCCGCGCACCTCGGCGATGAGGTTGCGCGCCTTGAGCCGGTTGACCACCCGCTCGACGTTGTGCGGGGTCAGCCCGAACTCGGTCACCAGCCGTTCCTTCGGGTGGCCGGCGCCCCCCGCCTCGTGCGTCGCCGCGACCGCCGCCAGGATCTGGGCGGCGAGCAGGCCGTTGATCGGCTCGTCGTCGCGCTGGCGGCGATCCTCCGCCTCGAGCAGACGCAGATTCTGAAGCGCGTGGGTGATCTCCGCGCCCAGCAGCACCAGCACCCAGGCGGTGTAGATCCAGACCAGCACCAGCGGCACGAGACCAAGCGGTCCGTACACGCTGGCGTAGCTCTTGAGCATGATCTGCTCGGCGAAGCGGACGAAGGCCAGCTTGGTCAGCTCGAGCAACCCCGCCGTCGCCAGCGCCCCCGCTGCCGACGCCGACCAGTCGACGTTGGTCCGCGGCAAGAGCTTGTTCATCATCATGAGGCCGAGGAGCTCGATCATGAACGGCGCGAAGAAGCGGGTCATCGCGTCCGACCCGATGAGCCGCCCCGACCAGTAGAGCGAGAAGCCCGCCAGCGTCGGCAGCAGCGTGACCATCGCGTAGAAGGTCAGGAACTTGCCGATCATCGTGCGCCGCTGACCGACACGCCAGATGTCGTTGAAGATCCGCTCGACGGTGGCGTAGAGCGAGTAGCAGGTGACGATGGTGAAGATGAGGCCGCCACCGCCGAGCGCGCCGATGCTGACCTTGCCGGCGAACGACTGGATTCGCTCGGTGACGTCAGACATCCGCGGGAAGACGTGCTCGGAGAAGAACTGCAGGAGGCGCGACTCGGCGTCGAGCGAGCCGACCGCCCGCAGGACCGAGAACGCGATCGCCGTGACCGGCACCAGCCCCAGCGCCGTCTGGTAGGCGAGGGCGGCCGCCTGCTGTGGGCACTTGTCCCGCGCCCACTGCGCCAGGATGCGGATCGACAGCCGGTAGACGAAGATCGCGGCGCGCGCCCGGCGCGACAGGCGCATCGTCGCGGCGGCCGTGTACGGGTTCGACTCCAGGAAGACCCGGAGCTGGTTGAACGTCCGCCGCATTCCTCGGGATGTTATCACCGGGACCCTGGGAGGGTCCCGCTCCCCCCGCGATGAGCTCCGCGCGGCAGAGCCGCGCTGCGCTCGACGCGATCAGTGTCGCTTCTAGCGGAGGGCGCGTACTTAGCGCAGCGCTTTCAAGATCGCGTCGAAGACGGCCTGCGTCCGGACCATGTCGCGGTGGCGGGTGACCGGAAGCTTGACCACCTCGGGCTCGGCCCCCGCCCAGGCGTGCGCCGCACCGACGGCGATCGTGCCGTCGCCGTCGCCGATCGCCGCCGGCGGCAGCCCCGCCAGCCGACCCTCGCCCGGGAGCCGCGCGCGCCCCTTCTCGACGACGATCCGCACCTGCGTCGGCAGCCCGGTGCCGCAGATGCAGACCAGCCGCCGCGGCGCGGCCGCTCCGTCGAGCACGCGGTAGAGCTCGCGCACCGCGTGGAGCCGCTGCCGGACGACGTCGGTCCAGACCGGATCGTCCGGATGTCGGCGGAAGACCGACAGCCGCAGGCGCCGCCAGGTCTCGACGTCATAGAGGTCGTAGCCGCCGTCCTCGGGGAGAAAGCCAGCCCCCGCCGGCTCGGGGATCGAATCGAGCCCGCCCGGGCAGGACATGAACTCCTCGGGGGTCACCCGCCGCCCGAGCGGAGCGAAGCGAAACCCGGCGTCGAAGCAGGCGACGGTCTCGATCGTCCCCGCGTGGGCGCCCCCCGACGTCACCACCCGCTCGACCGGCAGCGCCCGGTCGGCCGCGTAGGCGGCGCGCACGATCGGCCCGCCGTTCGAGAGCCCCAGGATGTCGATCGCGTCGCCGGCGGCGGCCGCGATCCGCCGCACCTCCGCCGCCAGCTCGACGCCGAGGCCGACCACCGGCTGCCGCCAGTCATAGGTGAAGAAGTGGAGCGTCTGCCCCGGCTGATATCCGGCGTCGATCAGCGCCCGCTCGAGCTTGCCGACCAGATCGTAGCTGAGCCCGAAGGGCAGGGGGATGCCGCGCAGGAGCCCCTTCGCCCCCCCGCGCACCCCGCCGAGCGCGCCGATCGGCGGCCCACCGTAGAGCTGCGCGAACCGCCCCCAGATGAAGCCGAGCTCGTCATCGTGGATCTCGGTGCAGAAGAGCCCCGGGACGACCAGCAAGGGACGCAAGGTCGGGACACGGTAGCAAAGACGGGGGCGGCCGGCTGGAATTCTTCGTCGCCGGGTCGGCGCGCGCCGCGCACCTTCCGGTCGCGCGCGCCGAGTATCATGCCCGCGAACGGGATGCAGGAACCTGAGCAAAAGGGGGACACGGAGCCCGAGGAGCGGCCGTCGCGCCACGCCGGCAAGCGCGCGATCCTCCTGGTAGCCTCGGCAGACGGCGTCCGGATCGCGGCGCCGCTTCCCGCTGAAGGCGCGGCGACCATCGGCCGCGCCCCGGGGGACGCGCCCGTGGCGACCGTCGACGGTCCGGCCCCGTCGACCCTGCTCCCCGACGGGCTGCTGTCGCGGCAGCACCTGCGTATCACTCGCGCGGAGCGCGGCTACGAGGCTGCCGACCTCGAGAGCCGCAACGGCACGCTGCTCGACGGCCGGCGGTTGCAGCAGCCGACACGCCTCTCCGAGGGGTCCATCCTGCTGTTCGGGAGCTACGTCGGCGTCTTCCGGATGGTCACCGACGCCGAGCTGGGGGCGCTGCGTCTCGACGCCGACGCCCCCTTCGGTCCCGTCCCGACCTTCTCGCCCGCGCTGGCCCTGACCTACCAGCGCCTGCGCAAGTTGGCGCGGACCGATACGGAGTTGCTGCTGGCCGGCGAGACCGGCGTCGGCAAGGAGATCTGCGCGCGCGCCATCCACAAGGCCTCCGGCCGCGCCGGCGCCTTCGTCGCCATCAACTGCGCCTCGCTGCCGGCAACGCTGGTGGAGAGCGAGCTTTACGGCTACGTCGCCGGCGCCCACTCGACCGCCACGCGGGGCAAGCGGGGCCTGGTCGAGGCGGCCGACCGCGGGACGCTGCTGCTCGACGAGATCGGCGACATGGCCCCCGAGCTGCAGGCCAAGATCTTCCGCTTCCTGCAGGACCGGACCTACCTGCCGCTGGGCGCGACCAAGGTCCGCCGCGCCGACGTTCGTGTCGTCGCCGCCACCACCCGAGCCAACATCGGCCCGGCCGGCAACGCCCTGCGCCCCGATCTGGTCGCCCGCCTCGGCGCCGAGCCGATCGTCATTCCCGCCTTGCGCCGCCGCGCCGAGGAGATCGCACCGCTGGTCGCCCACTTCCGCACCGCCGCCATCCGCAAGATCGAGCCCGCCGCCCTGCGCGCCATGGCGCTCTACGCCTGGCCCCTCAACGTCCGCGAGCTCGAGAAGACGCTGGCCAACGCCATCGCGCTCTCGTCCGACGGCGAGCTCTTGCTGGAGAACCTCCCGAGCGCCGTCCGCGGCGCGCTCGAGCGCGGCGCCCCCATCGAGGCCGCGCGCCCGCAGGCCGCGCGCGGCCCCCGACCGGCACGAGCTGGAACAGATCCTCAAGCAGCACGAGGGCAACGTCGCCAGCGTGGCGCGCGCGCTCGATCGGAAGTGGAACGTCGTCTGGCGGTGGATGGCGAAGCACGGGCTCCGGCCGGAGAAGTTTCGGAAGCGGGAGCGAGGGGGACGAGTAGTCTGGACGGAGATGGCCGCCAGCCTGGCGCCGGATCGATGCGGCGTCCTGTTGGCGTGGTACACTCAGAGTGCCTTGGCACGCCCGGAGAAGCAGATTCCGTCCACCCTGGAAGAAGCGGTCGCTGAGCTGAAGCGCGACCCTCGTCGGCCCGTGCACGCGCGCGTCGACAACCTCGAGCTCGAGATTCGCGTTCTCGAAACGCAAGCTCGTGCGAGGCGCCGGTCTGGGCGATCGGATGGCGGCGGCGGGCCCATGGCAAGGCGAGACCGAGCAAGAGATCCTGGAGATCCTGCGTGAGGCGCGCCGCACGGGCAGCAGCGAAGATCCGCCCCCGATGCCGTGATCTGGCTCCTCGACACGAACATCTTCATCCCGGCGCTGAACGGCAGGCCCAGCTGTTCGGGCGCGCCTCAACGAGGCCGAGTCGATCGGAGAGGTGGTCACCAGTGTCCTCGTGCTGGGCGAGCTTCTCTACGGCGCCAAGTGCTCCAAGCGGAGCGCCGAAAACATCGTCGCCGTCGAGAACCAACTGGCAACCATCAGGATCCTGCCCGTGACGGCCGCCGTGACGCGTCTCTTTTCTGATCTCAAGGCTTCGCTTCGAGGACGCGGAATCGTCAAAAGCGACATCGACCTTCTCATTGCCACGACAGCGATCGATCACGGCGCCACCCTCGTGACAGACGACCAAGCGCTGTTGGCTGGGGACATTCCAGGGCTGGCCGTCGCGAACTGGGTCTGACGCGCGCGCTTGTTGGCCGCGGTACTTGTAGGCGGCCGGTACGCCCTACGCGTTAGGGTCCTCCGGATGACGCCCTGGCTGCGATTCATCGACCGGCTCCTGCGCGGTCTCACGCGCCTCCTGCTCCGCTTCGCCCTCGCGGTCGAGGACGTGCGACGCCTCGTCCCGCGCCACGCGCGTCGCTGGCGGCGGGGCCTTCGCGGCTTCTACCGCCGCTGGGTCGCCCGCGAGCTCACGCCGCCGCCGTTCATTCCCCGTCGCCGGGGCGGACCCGCCGCGAACCGGACGCCCGCGCTCGTCGAAGATCGGATCGTCCGGCTCCACGTCGAGCAGCCGCTCCTCGGCGCCGGGCAACTCCGGCGCCTAGCCGAGCGGGTCCTCGGCTTTCATGCCTGCCGCGAGACCTTCCGGAAGATCCTGATCCGCCGCCACGACCTCATCGCCGCGCTCGCCGCGGAGAAGCGCAAACGCCGGCGCATCGTCGTCCGGCGCGCGCTCGCCCTCTGGGGCGCCGACCTGACGCTCGTCTGGGTGCTCGGCTTCGTCCGGGGCTGGATCCTCGGCGTGGTCGACTACCACGGCAGCCGTCTGGTGGCCTTCCGCCGCCTGCCGTGGCCGACCGCCAGCGCAGTCGCCTCCTCGCTCGAGCAGACCATTGCCGAGCACGGCGCGCCTGCGCGCATCTTGACCGACCGAGCGCCGGTCTTGAGAGCCCCGGCGGTGGCGGACCTGCTCGAGCGCCGCGGCATCGAGCACACGCTCACCCGCCCCGCGCACCCGTGGACCAACGGCCGAATCGAGCGGATCAACCGCACGTTCAAGGAGACCGTGTTCAAGCTGGTCTGGCTGGTCGCCAGCGTCCGCCAGATCGACCGCTTCTGCGCCGACTTCGTCACCTGGTACAACCGCGACCGGCCGCACAGCACGTACGACGGCAAGACGCCCGACGAGGTCTACTTCGGCCGGCCCCAGCAGCGTCGGTCTCTCGGCCGGGTGGCGTACTTCGATGGGCGGCTCGCCTGCTACCGCTTCGGCTGACGACCGGGTGCCGGATAGCAGATCCGCCGGCGCCTTGATCTTTGACAATCCGAGGTCTCGCCGACGCTCCTTTCGGGGCGCCAGGGGAGGGCTCGGCCGTTGTCTGGGGATTGCCTTTCAAAAAACGCCGCTGACGCGCGGCGGATGGCCGATTCGGGGTTCGCGTGGGCACTACACGCCGCCCCGAGGATTGGTCATCGAGGTCTTGCGCCCCATCGGGTCGTACTGGTAGTTGGTCACGCGGCCGAGTCGATCCGTGCGGCCCGTCAGGTCGCCTGAAGCGTTGTAGTTCAGGAACACGGTGCTCCCTACGGCGTCGGTCACCGTGAGGGGAAGCCCGTGCTCCGATGAGGTGAACGTCGCGAGCGGGCCCATGCTGTCGGTGAAGCTGGTCGGCAGTCCTGCAGCGTCGTAGACGATGGTCGTCGTGTTCCCGATCGGGTTGGTAGTCGTGAGCGGCTCCGAGAACGCGTTGTAGGTCGTGGCGGTCGTCTCGCCGAGCGTGTTGCTGCTGGAGGTCTGGTTCCCATTCGGGTCGTAGGTGTAGGTTGTGACTTCGCCGAGAGCGTTCGTCCGCTTGATCTCGTTTCGGTTGGCGTCGTACTGGTGCTTGGTGACACGGCCCAGCTGATCGGTCATCGACAGCAACATCCCGTTGTCGTCGAATTTCTGCGCCCCACGCCCGTGTCCGGGTAGGTCGTCGAACCCTCGACCGTGATCGTGTGACTTGCGGCGGGAAGCTGGTAAAGTTAATCAATGGGCCAAGCCGTTAAGGTCCGCGGTCGGCTGTCCGATCCGCGCCACATCGAGCTCGACGAGCCCCTGAACGATCTCACCGGCCGAGTCGATGTCGTCGTCCAAGAGGCCGAACCGTCGGCTGCGGCGGCCACGACGCGTAACTTAATCGGCTTGTGTGCCGACCTCGGACCAGCTCCCTCGGCCGAAGAAATCGACGAAGCCCGGCGCGAGATGTGGGTCTGGGTTTCCGCGCGACGACATCTGATGATCGTCGCGGTGGCGGACACGCACGCGCTCATCTGGGCGGTGCTGGGTGACCCCCGCCTCTCCGCTGCAGCGCGCGCGGCGATGTCCGTCAGCGGGAACGACAGCGTCGGCGTGTCCGCGATGTCCCTCGTAGAGATCGTCTATCTGGAAGAGAAGAAGCGCCTGGGCGCGGGCATCTTCGCGCGCATCGCGCGCACCCTCGCGGCTCCTGGCGGCGCGCTGGTCGCGATTCCCGTGGACGCCTCCATCGCCGGTACCTTGGCACTGGTCAGCCGGGACAGCATTCCCGACATGCCCGATCGAATTATCGCGGCAACGGCGCTTCACCTCGGCGTCCCGTTGGTCAGCCGAGACGCCAAGATTCGGGCCTCGAGCATCACCACGATCTGGTAGTGCGCTATCCCCGCCGGGTGCCGGGGGGCGGATTACCTGGGAGCGCGGCGAGCGGCGGGAGGGGCCGCTCCAGACGATCGGAGTCCTCGAGCTGCAGGCAGACGGGAGTTGCCGTGCGGTCTTCGCCGAGCGCGCCGAGGTCGACGGGCGGTGCCACGTGCTGCTCGCCCGCAAGGCCTGGGGCGGGAAGAACGCGCTCGACACGCGCTGGTGGAGCCTGGTCCTCGACCGTCAGCTCAAAGCGGAGATCGTTCGCAACGGCTCATGCGGCGACGCGGTGACGACGGCCGACGTGGCCGCGAATCATCCGCGCGCTCACCGAGCTCGAGCTCCTCACCCCCGACACGATGATCGCGGTCGACGACGGCCGGGCGGTCATCGTGGGGATGCTCGACGGGCGGTCAGAGGGCAACTGGCCGCGAATTCCTCAACCTGAAGGTGGTCCAGAAAACCGGGGCAGATCAAGAGGGCCGCCGGCAGCCAATTCCTAAAGCCGAACCTGGTTCAGTGTTAGGGGGCAGATCAGTGCCACGCAAGCTCTCCAAGCCCCGCCCGCGCCAGGGCGCGCGCCTCGCTGCCCTCCGCCGAGCTGCCGGCCTCACCCAGGCCGAGCTCGCCGGCCTGATCGGCGACGTCCAGCCAAACATCGCCTACTGGGAGGCCAGCGAGAAACCTTCCCGCTCCGACGTCCTCCCCAGGCTCGCCAAGGTCCTCGGCGTCTCCGTCGAAGATCTTCTCTCCGCCGACCTCCTCACCGAACCCAAGCGCGGGCCCGTCGGCCGCATGCAGAAGGTCTTCGCCGACGTCTCTCAGCTACCCCGACGTCAGCAGGCCAAGATCATCGAGCTCGTCGAGGCCCTCGTGGACCAGCATCGACGGAAAGCAAGCTGATTTCGTGACACCATTACTTGTATTTCTCGTTTCGGTTCCAGGTGCCGGCCTCTGTGCTGTGCGCGGCGAAGATCGTTAGGTCGCTCGGCGGCGGAAGACCGGATGGAATGGAGCCGTCTTCTTTATCGAGCTACGACCGGTGGGCACACAGACGGGTCCTGTTGGGGAAACCCGGAATTGATGCTCGCGGCCGACATGCGAATGACGAGGCAGTCTTTGTCATGATTCACGGCGACTGACGAGGCGAGGCTCTTGAACAGTTTGTAGCCGGGCCGGGACTCATCCGGAACGCGCCGGATCCGGATCGTCAGATCCATGCCGTCGGGAGTCATCTCAACGTCGAAATCTTTGCCTTGCGGAAGAGCCCCGTCACGTACGTCGAGTAGCAGATCGAGCAGTATGCCCAACATGAGCGTCATCGAAAAAGCGACAGCGTTGTCGAAGAGAAGGGGCCGGCCGGACTGTCCATCGGGATGCTGGCGCAGGTACGCAAATCGCTCTAATGCGAACTCGAACCTGGCTCCAACGCGCGCAAGGTGCAAAGCGGTGTCTTTCTTGGATGTGTTGCTCGCCTCCATTCACGATCCCTTCTGCAAGTCGACTGTCATCAGCCGAGCAACCGATTTACTCCTCACTCTCGCAAGTCGTGTTTGTGCAGGGACAATACGCCTTTGTCCCATTGGGGCACCTGAATACACACGAACCCATCGGGCCAGTTTCGTCGAGTTTTTCTTCGCAAATAATCTTCCTCGCGCAAACCGAGAATAAGGAACCGGCAGGGTTCGGTCCAAGTGGGCTTCCTGCGTACGCGAGAGCGCAGTCAATCGCCCACCCGACCGCCGCCGCGACAGTCGTCGCAATAACCGCCTTTCCCACGTAGCCTATCGCTATGGTCTTTGGCGCCTCCAGCGCGATGGCCGGAGCCGATGTGCCGATCTCCTCCTCGTCTTCCTGTTGTCCGTGTGGATCCCACAGGTTGATTGGGTCTCCATCGGAGTAGAGATACCTATTGAGAGAGGACGGCTTCAGCAGTTCACCCGCCAGGGGGTCCAGGGTCAGAAACCGTCCCGTATCTGGTACGTACTGGCGCGCGCGAAGGTTAAGCAAACCCAGGTCGAATCGAATTCTGGCCTGCGTACAGGCGCGTGTTCGCCGTGGTCCGCGCGAGCGATCACATTTCCCCATCCGTCGTACGTGTACAAGTCAGTGACCGCACCGCTGGCGTCGGTCAGGAAAGCGATGTTGCGATGGGCGTCATAACCGTAGAGTTCCGACGGCCCGACGCGAGCTCGGCTGGAAAATGAGTTGTGCCGGGCGCGACGTTCGGCACGGAGGCGGGGCGGCCGGGGCGCGCGTTCGGCGAGCTCGTCGACGCACCAGCGGGACGCGTGCGCGCCCGAGCGCGGAGGCGCGCGGTGAGCGCGGCGTCGGCGGTCGTCGAGGTCGCGGCCTGGGATGGGATTCGCCGTTGTAGCTGCCCTGTGGAGCGCCGCCCTCATCGCCAGGGCTCGATGTTACCTGGGATAGGCGGCTAAAGGGGAAGGGCCCGGCCCTCGTAGCTGCCGTCAGTCGCGGCGCGGAGGCGGGGTCCAGGGTCGCGCGTCAGCGCGACCGCGGACGCGGCGCAGCCGCGCGCAGCGGCTCGCCCTGGAGGCCGCCGAGCACCGTGGCACGCTCACCGTCGAGGGCCGGGACCGGCGCGCGGGTCAGGGATGCTGCGCCAGGTACTCGAGCCAGAGCTTCTCTGCTTGCGGGACGATCCGCTGGTTGAAGCGCTCGTCGCCGGACTTGTCGCCGCCGATGATGAGCACGGCCTGCCGTTTGGGGTCGAAGGCGTAAAGGACGCGAATCGGCGGGTTGTTCACGCGCAGTTCGCGGAAGGCGTACTTCGCGCCCTTGATGTCGCTCGAGTGGGGAAAGGGCAGGGGAGAGGCCGGGAGCTGCAGCATCTTGACCTTGCGGTCGACGGCGGCCGCTTCTCGCTTCTCGAGGTCGAGATACCAGTCTCGGTAGGCATCGGTGGTCTCAATCTCGACCATGAGCGTCAGCTTGGATGCCTGGAATTATGAGGTCAAGCGAATAATATGCTTGAGCGACTAGCCACGCGGCTGTACATTTGAAGGCAAGGGCGCGAGGAGCGCTCCGACGAAGACCAAGCGCGAGGAGCGTTTGAGGAGAAGAAAATGAAGTGGGACGAGCTGCGACGGATGAAGTTCTCCGAGGAGGAGATCCGGCAAATCGATCGAGAGGCGATCGAGGAGCTGGTCGAGATCGATCTGCGTGCGCTGCGCGAATCGGCGGGCAAGACGCAGACCGAGCTCGCCGAGCTGTCCAAGCTGGCGCAGTCGGAGCTGTCGAAGATCGAGCGCCGGACGACCACATGGTCTCGACGATCCGGCGCTTCGTCGAGGGCCTCGGCGGCAGGCTCGAGGTGAGCGCGGTCTTCGGGGACACTCGGATTACCCTCCGCGACGTTTGAGGCTCCCAGCGGCGGGCCCACGGCGTTCGTAGATCCGCGACGCCGGCGCCCGCCGCCACCTGAGCCGACCGTCGAGCGAGGCGACCTACCGCGCGCGCCCCACGTCCGAGGGCTGCCGCGTGCCCCATCTGCCGGGCCCCCTGGCTTGCAAGCCGCAGGACGGCGCAGCCGGCGACCGGGGCCCGTGGTCGACGCCGATCCCCCCTGCCCGAAGGGCCGAGGGGCCGGTGGCCCGAAGGGCCACTCAGATTGGCCCCGAGCAGAGCGCCCCTCCCCCCTGGGGATTCCTTATGGAGCGAGCGCAGCGAGCGACAGGGGGTGTGAGGGGTGGGGGGTCCAGGGGAGGGGCGCGGCGGGGGGAGCGGCGGCCAAGGCTTGCTGCCAGGGGGCCCGGCCTCCGCTCGGAAGCGCGCGACGCTTGCCCAGACCGGCGCGCCTCCGCGTTTATCGAGACGCGTGCCCATTGCGGAGGTGTCGCCGCCTTCCGCGGCCGAGTGGCGCGGTCGGTGCGTCGGAGCGAGCGCCAGCTCGCGACCGTCTTCGTGGATTTGCTCGCGCGAGCGGAGATGCACCGGCCGTGACACGGGCGATCGGGAGAGGCTCACGACGACGCGCTCCCCGCTCGATACCGCCGCAGCCACCTCGTCGCCTGTCCCGGGCTCATCGGACCGTTCGGCGTCGCCGGCGTCGCCGCTTCGTCCCCGTCGTCTGTGATCGTAGCGGCGCCGCCGCGCTTGCCGAGACGCGCCGACGGATGCGTCGCCGTTGCACGGTCTTGAGCTTCGGATCGCCACGTTCGTGTAGATCTGCGTTGTCGACAGCTCCGCGTGCGCGAGCATCGCCTGGACGTACCGGGTGTCGGCGCCGTTCTCGAGCATCTACGTCGCCATCGTGTGCCGAAAGAAGTGGCACGGCCCTTTCTTCTCGGCCGCGGCCAGACCGTGTTCGCCCACGCGCCGTCGTCACGGGCTTCGGCGGAAGGGCGCCGCCAACTCGTCAGGAAAAACGCGCGTCCTCCGGGGCACGACCAAGCCCGGCCGCATCTGGTGAAATAATTTTCGATCCACGCCACCGCGCGCTCGCCGATCGGGATCATCCGGTCTTGTTCCCTTTGCCCTGCCGCACCTTCACGTTCCGCTGCTCCATGTCCAGGTCGTGCAGCGACAGCGCGCACACCTCCATCCGTCGGATCCCCGTCGAGTACAGCGTCTCCAGGATCGCCCGGTCCCGTACGCCGATCGCCGTCGTCACGTCGGTCGCGCCGAGGACTCGCTCCACCTCCGCGATGGTCAGCACGTCCGGCAGCCGCTTCTCTAGCTGGGGCAGCTCGAGGTCCTCGCGGGGTTCACCAGGATCCGGTTCGCGCGCGTCAACCACTGGAATAGCTCCAGCGCGTCCGCTCGCTGGCTCTGGCCGTAAACGTCAGCGGCTTGTCGCTCTTCGGCTGCCGGTACGCATCGGAGCCACTTCTGGTACCGCTCGATCGTCTCGCGCATCACCTCCACCGGCTTCGTGATGCCGCGCTCCTCGCACCAGGCCACAAAGTACCCGAGCAGCTGCCGCGCCCCCGTCACCGTGCTCTCGCTCTGCCCCTTCGTCTGCCGCCACCCGAGGTGATCCGCCACCGCCCGACCCAGCGCCAGGATCGTGCCGATGGCCGACAAATATTTCTCGTCCAGAACCGCCTCAGAGAAGGCGACCGAAGCTGCGATGGCAGCCATGCGCAGAGGGTGTCCGCGGGGACCTCGGACAGGTCACGAAAGCACATGCCGGTCTGTACCGGCAGCTGCATAGGACCAGAGCGCGGCAGACCGCCTGGATTGTCCGAGAGAGATAAAGCTTGCGCGTCACTTTATCGAAAAAGACGAACATCGGATGTGGACCGCTGGAATCGAACGTCTCTGCGCTTGGATTGTGGGTAAAGGTTGCGGGTTTCGCTGCTGGTTGTCCTGCTGCCAGTTGTGGTGATTGTGTTGCTGGTGCGCGCCCACTAGCGCAAAGGCGACGCTGAAAATAAAGTCACGGAAGGCGGCGTGTTTCTACGCCCAGAAACAGCGCACGTCACCGACCGCGATTTACCAGGCATTTCGCCACCAACTCACCACGTTTTACCGTCCAAAAACACGGTGGAAATCGCGGAAAGCCCCTGTAAAACTAGCATATTTCACCCTCAGATTTTTTTGGGGAGCCGTAGAATTTCAAAGATATTGGTATCAGCCGGCAGGACGCTCCTTGACTGACTTCCGGAAGCGATGATTCCGATCGGAATTGGGACTGGAGGCCGACGCCGTACGCAGGCGACTGCATCCTGAAGGCGTCGTAGTTACACAATCGACGGCAGGATCGACTACACAAACTCCGCAGGCGGCAAGGACTTCGACCGCATTGGCGACCAGATCTCAGGCGTCGTCGCGATGGGCGGCACCGGCGTGATGCTGCAGGGCGAAGTCACACCCGCCCACACGATAGCCTGGTTTGAGGAACTGTTTCACAACATTAAGGCGCGCTTCCCCACTCTTCTGGCTACATTCCCTTTCGGCAAGTGAAATTCTCGCCATCGCCCAAC
>CAVSAG010000003.1:0-650040 GCA_963725905.1 uncultured Pseudomonadota bacterium
GGCACAGGTTGCGCGACCCAGCTTTTTCGACGGCCGTGGCCGCCAGCGCCAGCATTGCCTGCTCGCACGCGTCCTGAACGGCGAAGGCCAGATCCTTATGCGCCTGGGTGATGTCCGACTCCGGGACGCGCCGCGGACCAAACCGCCGGTCGAGCGTGGCACGCGCTGCCTTCTCCAGGAGGGTTTTGGCGGCCACACGGTATGAGCCCCCCTCGATCGTGAGGAACTCACCAAGATCGATGCCCGGCTCCCCATAGGGCGCGAGTCCCATTACCTTCCAACGTCGGCGTACGGTTCGAACCCGAGATGCTCGGTCATCTTGGCGTAAAACAGTCCGAGGGAGTTGGGCCAGGGAATCGTGGTCAGGTGTTCGATCCGACCACCCCGACCCGACCACAGAGAGGTGGCCTCCCAGGCACCCCGACCGTCGAGCACCAGAATGGCCGCGTCATCGAAGCCCGAGTAAGCGTACGTGCTGATCGCGTGCGCGAAGTGGTGAGGGATGAATCTGAATCTGCGGTCTCGCGGCGGGGAAGTACCGGCGAAAGACGTTCTCACCGTCGCCCTGGTACCACATGCTCGCCGTACCCCTGATTGAGCTTGCAAAGTTACTGGGATCGAAGGGCTGCCGGCCCAGCAGGTAGTCCTTGAGGTCGTGTCGGAATGCCGTCCCGGAATGCGGCCAACCGACGGAGACGAAATCCAGCTCTTCAGGCTTGGCGTTCGCGAACTCGAGGCACGCCCGGATAGCACGCTGGGGAAACCGCGCATCCTGCTTGACGCGGCTGAGCCGTTCCTCGGCGATGGCGAAAAGAACCTCTCCGTCCCGCGCAATGCAGGCGGAGGAGTCGTGCATCTGGGTAATCGATCCCAGCGAGATCATCGGTCGCTGCCCCTTTTCATCTGACGGTTGATCATGAGTCAAGTGTTACGTCCGACCCCTCCAACGATCCCAGGACGTCCGGAACACCTGCCGGATCGGTCCCGTACGACGGACCAGTAGATCCCAGAAAAGCTGCCGGGCGCGAAACCGTTCCGCGCGGAAATGGAGCTTCCGGATCCTCCCGTCCGGCCCGAGCCGGTGCGTGCAATTGAGCAACGTGTACCTATGGGCCTGACCGCCGTAGATTGCGAAGTTGCTCTCCGCTTCGGGCCCCTGATAAACGGTCGCGCGTCCGCCGGCAACGTGGGCGTACGCGTGGTTCTGGTGGACAATCGGAGTGAGGGCGCTGATATCGATCACGGGCCCGCGTTGCGCGGCCGCCTTGATCATCCACTGATCGAACCAAGCTCGGCCGATCGCCAAGGGGGGCACGTCTTGATAGAGGTCTTTGGGGAAGACGAAGAAGTCGATACTGGTGTGATCACCGGTCGTCCCGCGAGCGGCGCAGCCTTGCCGGAGCCAGGCCCGCCAGTCGTTCTCGAACAGGATGGGCACGTCGAGATCCAGATTGATCCGCGCGCTGACCATGAGGAACGGCAGCCGGAGCGCGGAGGACATCGCACGGCACGCTCTAGACCATCTGTCAAGATGATGTCGCCGTTGACGTAACAGATCAGATATCGTGCCGCGCGCGCGTCTCTCCGTTGCGAAGGACTCCTCGCAGATGGGGCGTCCCGAATTCGTTTACTTCGACGGAGGGAACATGCTCCAAACCAAATTCGGCCGCCACCTCTTTGGTGCCGGCCGAGCTTCCGAAGAGAATGATCTGAGGCCGAGGGGATAGACGCACCCAGCTCCCGATCGCGTTTCTTTGAATCAGCCCGATGTGCCCCTGAACTGCTTGGGAGAAGAAACGATTGTGAGCATGCGTGGGAGGATCTTGGTCAGGCCGCAACGATCGAGGGCCGTTCGAGCGGCAGCTCGGGCACGACTGCCGCCACGGCAGCCTGTCGGAGCGACAGATCTCGGCCAGGATGAAGCCGCACCCCAAGAAAAAGAGCGCCTGCCAGTAGTGGTCGAAGGTCAGGTTGCCAAACAAGGTGAGCGCGGCGAAGGAGAGCGCGGCTCCGGCGGAACCGCGGCGCCCGGCTCTCTTCAACATTCCGTACCCGCGCAAAAGAGCGACCAGCAACCCGATCTTGCTGATCCAGACCAGCATGTAGCCAATCGGACCGAGCTCTGCGAGATACCGTCCGTTCTCGGATTCCACGTCCCATGCGGTCTCAGCGCCGAAGGACGTACGCGCGTTCTGCTCCATCCCGGTACCGATCCCGAGCGCCTGATAGTCGAATACAGACAGGGCGACCGGGGGAAGGATTAGGCCAGGTCGGTGAACCGCCCGGTCGTTTCGGCGGTGTCGGCGAACCGACTCTGCACACCAAGGATGGCGTCCGGAAACGCCGCAGTAGCGAAGAACGCTGCGACTTCCCCCCGACCAAGACCCGCCGCCCAGCGCGGGTGAAGAAGAGGCCTGACGCCCACAGGGTGATGACCAAGACCGCTACCCCTTGACGATCGAGCCACGCGAGCCTGTCATTGGGACGACGGCGGCAGTGACCAACGTACCGACGAGCGCCGCCGTCCGCGCCCGCCGCGATGTGGAGTCGAGACCGAACGACAGAAGCAACGTCGGAACGAGGAAACGGCGAAGTCCGTGAACCCCGACGGGAAGGCAAATGTCGAGGAGACGCGCGCCCGACCGGTGCTGGCGACGATGGGCGTGTCCGCGGAATAGACCTCCTCGCCGTTCCGGACGGAATACAAGTTGAGGCTGGAGTCGGCGGGCGAAGCAAACTGCGCGGCCGGCGAGCGCGGCGACCCCCACGAGACCGCCACCAGCACGTAAATGGCTCGCTCTCGAGACCTTGGCCTTCTGCAGCAACGCTGGCGACGATCGGGGGCGCGATCCACCAGAGCCAATACGAGCGGAGCCCAATCGCCCCGAGCGCGGCGCGTCTGCTCGGGGTTGAAGACCTCGGCGACGGTCCACCCGATTCGCCGATGAGGACGACACCAAACCCGCGGTACAGGTACTTGACCATACGCCCCACCTCCGCGGACGGCCGGAAGAGAGGTATCCGACGAAGAGGACGACGTCCTTGAGGAAGTAGAAGGCACCGGACGGGATGAACGGCAGGTACCGCCGACCGAGCCCCTCGAGGCAGATCGCGGAGACGAGCGCGACGAACCAGGCTACTTCCATGGAGCCGCGGAGTATATCAGGGGCCGCCGGCGGCCTGCCCGCCGATCGTGAGCGCCCGCAGGTCGGCGCGCCGCTGCGCCAGCGCGTGCCGGGCGGCGAGAACATCCGGGCTGTTCGGGCTGAGTCGGGCGGCCTGTGCGTAGGCTTCATCGGCCGTCTCCACGTGTCCGGCGGATTCGGCGGCCCTCCCGTATTCGAGCCAGAGCGCCACGTTGTTCGGCTGATTGGCGAGCGCGATCCGGTATTCGTCGAGCGCGGCCGAGACGCGGCCCATCTCCACCTTGATCCGCGCGTCCGCGACGTGCGCGGGGGTCGCCGGGCCTCCGGTTTCGTAGAGTGCCTGCTTGAGTCCCTCGATCGATCGCCCGGCGGCCTTCCACTTCTTGTAGGTGGTCGACCAACTCGACGCGCTCCATCTGGACGGCGACGTCGGCGGGGTCGGGCGGCGGCGGCATCTAGGACGGCGAGCGCGGCGTCTGCGCCGTCGGCCTCGCGCCGCGCAGGAGGATCTTGGCCTCGAGAACCGCAAGCGAGGTCCTGGACACCGGCCCGCTGGGCCGCGCCGATCGTGGCGGCAGCCGCGGCGGTTTGGCCGGCGCGGAGCTGCAGACCGGCCCGCGCGATCCGACTCTCCGACCGCGGCGCTACCGACCGCGTCCGCCTGGTCGAGCACGACGAAGGCGTCGGTGAGGCGTCCGCGAGGTGGCGCAGAATGTGACGAGCTCTAGCAGCCGGTCGCGCTCGGGGAGGCGACCGCCGCCAGCTCCTGGGGCTTCGCGCCGACGGCGAACAGCTCACCGAGCGCGGGCGGGAAGAGCCTCGACTGCAGCTCGACGGCGGTTCGCCATTCGAGCAGCGCCTGCGGGCGCAGCCCGATTCGCCAGAGGTTGCGAGCCACCTCGACGTGCACGGCATCGCAGGTGGGGCAGAGGCCGAGCGCGCGGTTGAGGGCATGCATGCGCGGCGAGGGCGTGCCCGGTGCCCCCTTGAGCGGCTGGAGCCGCGCATCTTCGAGCGCGTAGAAGTAGTCGAGCGGATGGGTCTCCTCGGCGCGGGTGAGGAGCGCCCGGCGGACGGGAGGCGTCATCCGCCTCTTGAGGAGGGCGTCGAAGTTGTCGTAGCTGGCGTGCGCCGCGAGGCGATTCCGAAAGCCATCCGACGCAGGCCAGCGCGACAACCGCCCACTTCGCGGCCAGGCGTGCGAAGCCACCCCTCGTCCAGCGTCGGCGATCGCCCGAGGGTCGCGCCGCACACCGCCGCGAAGGGGAGCAGCACCCCCAGCGTCTCGAAGCCGAAGTCGACGGTGCTGTGGACGGCCACGGCGAAGAGACCGGTCAGGAGCGCCGACTCCACCCGATCGCGCCGGCCTTTGCGCGCGATGCACCAGGCGATTGAGACCGCACCCGCCGCCAGCACGAGGAAGAAGAGCCAGCCGCAGTCGATCAGGAGCTGCAGGGCTCGTTCTCGACGAAGGCGAACCGGACGGCGAGGGGGATCTTGACGGTCCGGTAGATCGGATAGACGCGATCGAACGCGCCGCGGCCGATCCCGAGCGGGTGGGCCGCGAGGACGTGCAGCGCGTCCCGCCACAGTCGCAAGCGCACGTCGGTGGTCACGGCGTCGGTCTTGAATCGATCGACCAGCTGGTCGGCCCCGAGCGCCGCCGCGCCAAGCACGAGGAGAACCACCACCAGCGCGCCCCAGGCCAGCGAGCCGCCGACGACGCGCGCGCCCGCCCGTCGGCGGCGATGAAGCGCAGGAAAGTGAACATCAGGACCGCCATCGCCGATGCGCCAGGACCGCACCCCGAGAGAGCGTCGCCGCGGCGCCCCCTGCGCAGAGGAGTCGCCCCCACCAGCCAGCCGATCCGATTGAGCGCCGTCGGCCGTTGGAAGGAGCAGGCCAGGCAGACGCAGGCCGCCAGCTCGAGGAACTCCGCCGTGTGGTTGGTGTTGACGAACGGCCGATCAGCGAGCGACCGGTGGGACGGGGTGAGGAAGCCGTAAAGCTGGCCGAGACCGCAGGATCCGGTGGCCGATCCCGATCACCACGGCAACGACGCCGGCGATGCCGATCGCGCGCGTCACGAGGTGCCGGCGGCGCTGACCAGAGGCGAGGTGGTAGGCGACCAGAAAGGCGACCAGAGCGAGCGCGGCCCGGCCGACGTCGACCCGGGTGTTGGGCGGATCGAGGCTGAGCGGCCAGCCCCATCCGGGCGCCAGCTGGTTGTCCCGAATGAGCGCGGTGCCGCTCCGGTCGAGGAGGGCCCGCAGCCCGAACGGGAGCGGAATGGACTGCAGGAGCGAAACAAGCACGAACGCCAGCGGCGGCCGCGACGATGCCCATCCGCGGAATGCGCCCGTGGAGCCCGAGTCCCACCGTCAGAGCGAGGAGGCCGACCAGACCGGCCGCCATGAGCCCGATCATCGGCCCGCGGTGCACGCCGCCCGCCAGCAGCGGCGCGAGGACCGATCGCCGCCGCCGAGATCCCGCAGACCACCGGTGGCCAGCGCGCCGGCGCCCAGCGATCGCCTCCGGCGCCCGAGACGCCGCGGTCCCGAGCGGCCGCCACGCTTGGCGGCGGCCGGAGGCGACGTCTCAGAAGACGCGTTCGTCGACGACGAGGACGTCACCAGGAAGCACCATCACGTTTGGGGAACGCCCTTCGCTGATATCGGCGACGGGGTAGATGTGGGTCTGAATCTTTCCGGCGACCTCGCGGCGAAGGTTCACCGCGTTCTTCGCCGCAATCCCCGTGAAGCCTCCAGCGTTGGCGATCGCGTCGACGATCGTCATGTTGGGATAGTACCCGACCATCCCGGGCTTGCTGACCTGTCCCAGGACAGTGACCTTCTGACTGTTGCGATCCTTGACGGTGACGACAACCTGGGGGTCCTTTAGATATTTGTCTTTCAGCCGCGTGATCAGCAGCTGCTGTACCTCGCCCGTCCGTAACCCGGCCACGGGCAGGCGACCGGCCAGCGGGTAGTCAATCGTTCCGTCGGTCGCGACCCGAAACGTGCCTGTCAGCTCCGCCTCACCGTAAACCCGTACGTCGAACGTATCGTCGATCCCGAGGTAGTCCTGGGCCGGTGCGACGTCGCTGGCCGCGGCGACGGTGTCGCGCCTGACTGGTAACAGGCGGTCGCTCCAAGGGCCCCGAGCAGCCAACACAAAGCGAGCCGCGGCGGCGGCAACCGGCCAAACATCAACGGGGGAGGTTAGTACGTCACGCCCAGGCGCGCAAACACCTGGTTCTTCACGTAGCCCACGCCCGACTTGTTGCTGTTGTTGTCGAGCAGCGAGTAACCGACGCCGATGTAGGCCCAGTTCCGCATGAAGTAGTCGGCCGAGGCGCCGGCCTGGAAGAAGTTGTCCACGCGGCCGATCTGGCTTGGGTCGACGAAGTTGCCCTGGTATGAGAGCCGCGCGTACCGTCCCGACAGGTCGAGCGCCAGCCGCCCGGCGATCTGCTGGACGTATGAGAGGAAGACGGTGTCCTCGTAAGTGAAGTTGCTGATGACCGCGTTCAGGAAGTCGTGCCTGGCGCCGAGCACGACGCGGCTGAGCTGGGTGGGACGAACGGTGAAGGCTAGCTCTGCGAAGGTGCTACCGAGAAATCCAGCCGTTGACGCGCCGTCCGAGTAGAACGCGTTCACGTAGCCTACCGAAAGGACGGCAGAGGTCTTCTCGGTGAGGAGACCGCGAAGCCCGGCCGTGACGTTGAGGGGATACGAGGACGACTTGCCGGCCATCGTCAGGCCGGTCGTGGGATCGAGGATGAGCGCGTTGTCGTTGAAATAAAAGACGTATCCCTGCGAGACGCTAACGAACACAGCCGTCTTGGGCAGCCACTTCCAGGACACGTCGAGCATTAGGGTGTTCGACATGGCGTTGGCGTACGAGTACGACGAGCTGTAGATGTCGACCATGTTCGTGTAGCGCAAGGTGCTCGTGAGACGCCCGCCGCCGGGCGCCCAACGAACCTCGGCCGACGCCTGGTTGTTGTTTCGCTCGAGGACACCGGACTGCCCCTGGTAAGGCGGATCCTCGATTCGCGCGAAGACGTCGGCAACGCCGAAGCCCAGTTGGCCGCCGCCCAGGCTCAGCGAGAACCCGGCGTTCGGATTCCAGGCATTCTGAAAGGGCTGGATCGCCTGGTCGTCCGAAAAGTAGTGTCGGTAGAGAAGGCCGCCACGAATGTCGAAAGTCAGGAGCTTCGACGCCGGACCGGTGCGGGTCGCGTTTGTCAGCTCTAGGTAAGGCATGACCCGGACGATCGAGGAGCCGATGGGGTTTGTTTCGGCATAGAAGACGTTTGAGTCGTAGCCTGCCTCGACCCCGACCCCCGCGTGGAGAAGGACGCCGTCCGCAACCTGGATCCCGGTGTTGTTCTCACCGCCCGCCTTGTATGGCAACCCCCCGTACCCGATTGTCGCCTCTTCCTGGGCGACGGCAACCCGTCCCAGGAGCAGCGCGCCCAGACCGATCGACAGAGCAAGACGACGATTCATAGAAGGGTATCTCTATCTCGAAGGAGTAATGACCGGCGCGGAGGAGGGCGCGCGCTCCGGTCGGGTCAGTAGGGGCTCGCCTCGGGAGGCCGGGTGATGTCGACGAACGGACTGCCCGGCTGGGTGGGGTCGTACTGGGGAATGTTGGGGTCGACCTCGACGTCGACGCGGGTCGCGCCGACGAAGCTGAGGTCCTCACCGATGCAGTTCTCTGCCTCGGCGCCCAGCACTGTGACCTTCTGGTTCACGATGGTGATGCGGGTGAATTCGTGCGTCTCGGCGCCTTCGTCGTTGCGGGCGGCGCTCTCCTGCATGGAGGCCATCGACTGCTCCGCGATGTTGACGTTGACCCGGGCCTGGACGAGCTTGTCGGTCACGCAGTTCAGCCGGATGATGTCCTTCTCGACGTTTTGCTTCGTCCTGCAGGGTGCCGATCCGCTTGATGACGTCGGCCATCCCCTTGAAGTACTCCTTGGACTGGTTGACCATCTCGGCGGGCGTCAGCGTGGGGCGCTGCTTGACCGAAAGATCGGCCGAGCCGCCGGGCGAACCGGGCGCGGGAGGAGCTTCGGGCGCGGGTCCCTGCGCGAAGACCGAGCCTCCGAGGAAGATCGTCGCAAGTAAGAGCTTCGTTTTCACCACGGCGCCTGTCCTTTCACTCCGCTACCACCGAAGTCACCCATAAATTTCAAGGAAATCAGATAGTTATAACGCTGCCAGGGATTATAGGCATCCTCCTGAGGTGTGTCAACGGCCGAGATGGCCTTACCGGGCGGTTCTGTCGCTCTGTAAGTGCCCGGTTACCCCCGCCTCCATCATCTCACCTCTACTGTGAGGCCTGGAAGACGAACGGGAATGAGACTTCCACCGAGCCGCCGGCGGGGGCCGGGAAGCGCCACCGGGCGATCAGTGACTTGATGCAGCTCGCGACCTCGGCGTCGCCCAGGGTGTCCTGCTCGACGTCGACGCCCGAGACGGTGCCGGCCTGAGTGATCGTCCAGTGGATGACGACCTTACCGCTGAGGTTCGGGTTGCGCTTGAGGGCGCGCTCGTAGCAGGCCTTGATGGCGCCGAGGCGCGTGCGCACCTCCTTCGCCACCATCGCCGGATCGAGCTCGCCGTCGACCGCGGGGGCCTCGCTCTTGACGACGCCGGAGACCTTCTTCTCGGCCTTCCCTTCGCCGGTGCCGCCGCCGACGATGCCGGCGCTGCCCCGCAGACCACCCACGTTCGCCACGCGCCCCGAGCCGCTGCCGCCCGACTTGATGCCGCGCAGCTGGTCGTTGTTGTTGGCCACGCCGACGCCGCCGACGCCCTGGAACGCCTTCTCCTGGTCGCGGTCGACGTCACCCTTGCCGAGCACGTCGGCGATTGACCCCTCGCCGTCGGCGCGCGCGCCGAGCAGCTTGAGGAGACCCGTCGACTTCACTTGCTCGGCGAGGCGGGCACGGCGCTCGGCGTCGGCCTTGGCCTTCTCCTCCGCCAGCTTGGCCTTCTCCTCGTCGGTCAGCTCATGCTTGGGCTTCTTCTCGGCCTCGTCGGCGCCCTTCTTCTTTTCGGGCTTCTTCTCCTCGGCCTTCTTCTCTTCGGTAGGCTTCTTCTCTTCGACCTTCTTCTGCTCCTCGGGCTTCTTCACCACCATCTGCACGAAGCGATCGGGCACCGCCTCGATGTCCGGCTTGCGCGGCCAGTCGACGTTGCGGAGGTAGATGATGAGGATGAGGTGCAACAGGAAGGAGATCGCCGCGATGGTGGTGAAGAACCAGTCGACGCCGGTCAGCGCCGACCCGCGCACCGAGGCGGGCAGCTGCGGCCGGGGCTGCGGCGGGGGCGGCGTGACGAACTGGAACAGGATCGTCATGTCGGCCAGCGAGATCTTCCCGCGCGACCGCTCGTCGAGCGGCAGCGGCCAGCTGGCCCCCTTCTTCTGGATCTTGCCGGTCTGCTTGAGCTGCGAAAGCGAGATGATCTCGTTGCCGACGGCGATGCGCGCGTCCATCCCGTCCGAGAAGTGCGCGACGTACTGGCTCCCGCTCGCCTCGAAGAGCAGCCAGTTGCGCGGCAGCGCCTCCGACGGCACGACGAACATGTTCTTCGCCGACTGGCCGATGGTGATGTTCTCGCGCTTGCGGACCAGCCGCTCTTCGACGATACGTCCGCCTTGAATGATCCCGATCCGGAGGATCTTGGGCTTCGGAGCCGATCCCACCTGCGCTTGTCGGGCCGCTGCCTGGGTCGCCATTCGTCTTCCCTTCTTAGAACGGTGAACGCGAAACGCTGTCGAGAATCTTCGGGATGAAGTCCTGCTTCAGCTCCTGCCAGTCGTAGTTGATGCTCGACTTCTGGTAGAAAAAGAAGGCTTCGGGCTTCTGGATCTTGCCCTCGATCCGGATCTCATCGGTGATCCGGTAGATCTTCTTGCCCCCGGCGCCGTGCTCCACCTTCACCTTCGGGGCGGCGTTGGCGGGAGCGGCGGCGGGCGCCGCGGCCGGAGCGACAGCCGCCTGCGCGTGCGCGACCCCGGGCGCCAGTCCGAACGCCAGCGCGATGGCCGAAAAAATGAGTGTGGTTCGTCGCATCGGTCTCCCGTTGTCTCCCCTTATTTGGCCGGCGCTTCGGGCGCCGGGGGCGGAGCGGCGGGTGCGGCCCCCGCGGGCGCCGGTGCGGCGCCACCGGGCGCCGGTGCTCCAACAGCGGGCGGAGCGCCCGGAGCCGGCGCGGCGCCCGGAGGCTGGCCGGCGGCGGCCTTCTTGGCGTCGTCCGCGGCCTTCTTGGCGGCGCGCGCGGTCTCCCGCTCCTGCTGCTTCTTCAGCCGGTCCAGCCGCTTTTCCTCTTTCTTTATCTTGTCTTGCGCCTCCGCGATGTAGCTGTCCGCCGGATCCGACGCGGGGAGCGTCGAACCCATCATCTGCTTGTACTTCTGCAGGTACTGAATCGCTGTGTTTTCCTTGGCGAAAAGATCCATGTTCGGAATCTTGTCCGCGTCGAGGTACAGGATCCCCAAGTTGAACACCGCGTCGGCATAATTTGGGAAGAGCTGTAGGGCGCGCTGATACTCGGACTGCGCTTTTTCGTATTCCTTGCCGCCCCGGTAGGCGTCACCGAGGTTTAGATGGGCCTTGGCGAATCCCGGTTGAAGGCCGGCGGCCTTTTCCAGGACGGGCGTGGCCTCGGTGTAGTTCTTGGCGGCCAGGTACTGCGCCCCGAGGTTGGTCCAGAGGATCGCGTCGTCCGGCTTGGCCTCGGTCGCCTGCTTGAACAGCACGATCGCGCCCGGGACGTTCTTCTGGTCGACCTCGAGGAACGCCAGCAACTGGTAGATCTCGGCCTTCTCGGAGCTGGAGGCGCCGTTGGCCTGCATCATTTCCCAGAGCTTCTTCATCCACTCGTACTTGTGGAGCTTGTAGAAGGACTTGGCCATCACCAGCATGGCCGGCGTATAGCGCTCGTTCTTGGTGAGCGCGGCCTTGGCCTCGGCGACCGCCTCGGGATAGCGGCCCGATTTGAAGAGCTGCTCCGCCTTCTCGGTCTCTTCGGTCGGGATGACCGCAGGCGGGGGCTCTCGCCGCGCCGAGGCTAGCCGGGGTACCGCGACACCCACCATCACGAGGGTCACGACGATCAGACAACGGCGGCGCATCTGGAGTTCCATCTTTACGGGTACTCCAGGCCGATCCGCTCGTCTTTGACGAACGGGAACTCGTCGGGCAGGTACTTCGACAGGTTCTCGCGCGCCTTCTTGACGTAGTCGTTGGTGACGCCCAGCTGCGACGCGCGCCCGAGCGTGTCCTTCCAGCGCTTCTTCGCCTCGTCCTCGATCGGCGTGACGAACTGGTAGATGGCGTCCTTGTACTGGCCTTCGACGACGCCGCAGTCGTCCGGGTTCAGCTTGCAGGCCTGACGGGCCAGCTTCTTGAGGTCCTCGGGCGGGTTGTCGGCCGCCTTGATCAGCTTCTGCGCGAACTCGTAGTAGACGTCGCCGGTCCGCAGGAACGAGGCCAGGGTCCAGGTCGCGTCCTTGTAGTTCCAGATCTTCTGGTAGTCCTCGTTCAGCTGCTTGGCCTCGCCGGTGAACGAGTCGAAGACCTTCTTGATCTGGTCAGGCTTGCTGCCGAACTTCAATTCCTTCTTCTGGAAGGCCTTGAACTTCTCCTCCATGATCATGAAGTCGGCCTTGGCGGCGAACCCGGCGGCCGGCGTGGCGGGCGGCAGCTTGCGGTTGATGAACTCGTCGCGGACGCGCTTGTAGGCGGCGAGGACGTCGGTCTTGTTCTTCGACGACTGCTCGGCGACGACGGCCAGCTTCATGTAGGCCTGCACGACGTACTCGCCGGCGCCCTCCTTCTTGTCGAACTTCTTGATGAAGTCCTTGAGGCAGCCAACCTGGTGGCCCACGTCCTTGGCCTTCTCGTAGGCGCTGCAGGCGAAGAAGTAGGCCTGCGCGCTGTCCTGCGGCTTGTCGGTCAGCGTATCCGAGTACTTCTTGTACATGTCGGCCGCGCGCGCGTACTGCTGGTCGTTGTCGAGCAGCGAGGCGGTCAGCCCGAGCGCCTCCTTGCGGTGCTCCGACTGCGCGAACTTCGGATCCTGCGCGACGGTGAGGTAGCCCTTCACCGCCTGGTCGAACTCGAAGAAGCGGTAGTGGTTGCGCGAGGAGTTCCAGAGCGCTTCCTTGCCCCACTCCGAATCGGGGTAGTCCTTGTACAGGCGCTCGTAGCACTTCGTCGCCTGGCCAAACTGAAAAAGCTTCTCGTAGATGACGCAGGCGTTGTTGAGCGCCGTCGGCGCGCCGGGGTCCTTGGGGTTCGCATTGACCACGTCGATGAGGTCGAGCGCCAGCCCGGCGTCGAGCTCGGTGGAGATCTTGCTGGGCCCGGGCGCCGGCTGCTTCTCGCCTGGCTTGGTCGCCACGGTCGAGGGTCCCGCGACGCCGGTGACGATCGCGATGCCGCCCGACCCGGACTGGCACATCACCAGCTCCTTGTGCGTCCCCTTCTCCTCGTTCTCCATCGACAGCTGCAGACGCTTGGTGATGATGGTCGTCTTGACCGAAGACTTGATCTGCGCAATGCGCGCGAGGTACGGCTTCGCCTCCGGCGCCTTGCCGCAGGCCGACTCGCCGAACTGGTCGACGACCATCAGCAGCTTGCCGAGCGCGCAGTCCTTCTGCTCCTCATCCTCGACGTTGTAGTCGATGAAGTAGGTCTGCAGGATCGCGTCGTAGGCCTTGAAGCCGACGTCGGCCTTGGTCCCGCAGTACTGCTGGGTGATGGCGCCCAGGCGCTCGCGCGCCGCGGCCCAGTCCTTGTACCGCAGCACGATGACCGCCGCCGCGTACTTGAGATCGGGGACGCGGTCGGCCTTGACGTTGGCGACGTACCAGTCGATGGCGTCGAGGTACTTCTTGTAGATCTCCGGCATCGAAACGGCGACGACCGGCGGCTTGGTGTTCTTCTCGTCGGGGATCGGCGGGTCGACGATCTTCTTCTGCGCCTTCATGTCGGCGATGATCTCTTCGTACGCCTTGATCATCCGGAAGGCGGCGTCCTCCTGGTACTTGTTGTCCAGGATCGAGTCGCGCACCGTCTTGTAGGCGGCGATCGCCTGCGGCAGCTGGCCCGAGTAGTAGAGCGCGTCGGCATAGAAGGCCGAGAACTCGTAGAAGCGCTTCGAGTTCGGGTAGGAGGCCAGGTACTTCTCGTAGAGCTCGGCCGCGGTGGCGTAGAGCTTCTTGCACTCCTCGAGCTTGGCGGTGTCCTTGGTGTTCTCCTGCCACTTGGTCTTGCAGGCCTGCGCGCCGGCGTGGACGTTGGTCGCCGCCGTCAGCAGCGCGTCCTCGGCCAGCTCCTGCGCCGCCGCCACCGCCTCGGGGTTGTCCTTGTTGTGCTGGTACCAGTCGCTCCCCTTGGTGTAGTTGCGGCCCAGCGCCTCGCGCTCCTTGGCGGCCGCCACCAGGTTCCGATCCTTCTCGTAGGCGTGGACGATCCGGTCCTGCACCTTCGGCGCGTCGACGTAGTAGGGCCACTTCGAGAGCAGCGTCTTGTAGACGGCGATCGCGTCGGCGTACTTCGTCTGATCGAAGTAGATGTCGCCGAGGCGCTGGAACACCTCGCGCACGTGTTTTTCGCCCTCGCGCCCCTTGTAGAAGTCGAGCGCACGCTGCAGGCCCGTGATCGGATCGGGGAGCGTGTCGCCGTCCCAGTCGGGCTCCGCAAAGC
The DNA here is from genome assembly GCA_963725905.1 of uncultured Pseudomonadota bacterium. Lineage (GTDB taxonomy): Bacteria > Myxococcota_A > Polyangia > Fen-1088 > Fen-1088 > JADGRB01. The sequence goes on from CAVSAG010000003.1 coordinate 13,879, forward strand.
TGACGCCCAGGTACTGCACCGCCTCGGGACGCAGGTCGGAGCCGACCTTCTGCCCGGCCTCCGTGCGCGCGTCGGCGTACTTGACCAGGTTGTCGAACTCGCGCACCGCCTCCGTGAAGCGGTTGTCGCGGTAGTACGACCAGGCCAGCTTGTAGAGCGCGCGGTCGTAGTAGGGCGAGTCTTTGAACGTCAGCACCTTTCGAAATGCCGCGATCGCCAGCCGCAGCTCGGTCGGCTGGTCGAAGTGGAACTCGCCGACGCGCGTCCAGGCCTCGGGGAGGAACTTGGAGTCCTTGCGGACCGGGACGCAGCTCTTGTAGACCTCGTCGTCGGTCGCGGTGGTGCCGGTGCTCGACCCCTTGGCCGCGATCTTGAGCGGCGCCGACGGCGGCGGCGGCGTGTCGAGCGGCTTGTACTTGTTGGAGCAGACCAGCGCCAGGAGCGCCTGCTTGGCCTGCGCGTCCTCGCCCATCTCGCCCAGGCAGAAGCCGAGCAGATAGTAGGTGGCGTCGAGAAACCGATAGTTGGGAAACTCGGTCAGCAGGCGCCGGTAGAGGTTGATGGTCGGCGTGTAGTCGACGCGCGGCGGGGGGGTAGTCGGCGGGTTCGGGCTGTCGATCGCCTTCTTGTAGGCCTCGTCGGCGTCCAGGTACTCCTCGGCCGACTTCTCGTAGTAGAGCTCGGCGAGGCGGAACATCGCGTCCGGCGTCCAGCGCTTGTCGTTCGGGTACTTGAGCAGGAACGCCTCGAACATCGCGATCGCGTCGCGCCGGCGATCACGCGCCTCGCGATCATCGAGATCGATCTGCTGGTCGTACTTGGCGTTGATCTGCTTGATCTTGTCCTGGTAGGCGCGCTTGAGGATCGACCGGGCGGTGCCGCGGTACTCGCCGACCATCTCGGCGAAGTGCTGCACGTCCTTCGCCATGTCGTCGAGCAGGCGGGGATCCGGCGCCCCAGGAGAAGATAGAGGAGGAGCCGCGGCCGCGGGAGCAGGCGCCGCGTTGGCGGCGCGCGCCGCGCGCGAGTCCACGGCGACTCCCGCCAGCACCAGAACGATGACGATGCGCGAGCATATCGCGTGGACGGAGCTGGGCTTTGCCCAGCGGAGTCCGTCGCGGGAGGGTGCGGGAACCCTCCCAGGGTTCCCGCGTACAGAGACGCCGCCGCGCCTCACTTGTCGTCCTCCAGCACCTTGCGGAAGTCCTCGTCGAGCGCCTTGAGCTCGAGGTTCTTGAGATTGGTCAGCTTGGTGACCGCCTGGGTCTTCTCGTCCTTGAGCCCCCAGGAGACGTCGATGATGCCGACGTCCGAACGAACGACCAGGTCATAGAACTTGTCGGCGACCTTGGTGAACATCGCCTGCGCGAGACCGCCGCCCAGCGACTTCGACTCATCGAGGATGCCGCCCAGCTTCTCGCCCGCCGCCGCCAGCTCTTCCTTCTCCGCCGTCAGGTAACGGGTCACGGTCGCCAGGCGAACCGTCGCCTGGCCGTCGACGCGCTTGTCGAACGAGTCCAGCTGGCCCGAGATGGCGTCGCAGCGGGAGAGCACGTCGTTGACCCGGTCGACCTGCGCGCGGTCGGGGCCGGTCAGCCGCCCCGCTGCCTGCCGTTCGATCGCCAGCTCCTGCACCAGCACCCCCGAAAGTTTTTGCGCCGCCTCGCGCTCGGCCTCGCCGGTCGAGCCGGCCGCGCTCGCGTCGCGGGTGGCGTCGGCGATGTCCTCGCGTACCTTGTCGTGCAGGGTGCGCAGCTCGTCGATCGCCGTGCGCATGTCGTGCACCGGCGCCTCGATGTCCTCGGGCCGGATCTTCTGCTCCGAGCGCGACACCCGGTAGTACTGCTCGAGCGCGACCAGCTGCGCCTCCAGCGACTGGATCTCGACGTTCATCTCCGAGACCTGCTTGTCGAGATCGCCGAAGCGGTCCTTCATCGTCCGCTCGTGCTGTTGCAGCCCCTCGTCCGTCGTCGGCAGGTTGGAGGCCTGCCGGCTGTAGCCGTCGCGGAGGATCGCCAGCTGGTCGAGCTGCTTGCGCTCGTCGGGCGTCAGGACCGGATCGATGATGGCCCGGATCTTCTGGACGAACTTCTCGCGCGTGCCGACCACCTGGTTCATCGCCTCGACCGACTTGGTCCGCGCCGCCGCCAGGTCGGGGAAGATCCCCACCCGGCCGGTTCCCTGCATGACGTGCTCGATCCGCTCGACGATTTTCTGGCTGTCGGAGAGATCGCGCTGCATCTCCCCGACGTCGCTGGCGAGCGACATCATGCGTGCCACGTCGGGCTCGGCCTTGACCCACTTGGCGGCGGTCGGGGGCACGAAGACGCCGATGTCGAACTTGTCGAGGCTCTTGCCGACCAGCGAGTCGAAGTAGGCCGGATCGGTCTGCGACTTGACGATCACCTGCTGCAGCTGGCGGTGGATCGGCTCGAACTCGTCGCGGACCTTGCTGAACTCGTCGCTGGCCAGATAGAAGTTGCTCATGCGCAGCTCGAGGTTCCCCTCGAGCAGACGCAGGTCGGGCGCGTCGGCGGTGTCGGGATCGTAGAGCAGCAGCAGGTTCACCGAACGGTAGGCCCGCTGCCAGTCCTTGGCCTTGATGTAGGTCCAGGCCTGCTCGCGCAGCGCCTCCGACCAGTATCGCGACTGGCGCGGGACGGCCAGGTAGACCTCGATCGCCTTGTCGAACTGCGACCGCTCGTAGAAAATCCGCGCGATCGCCAGCCGCGCCAGGTCCTGAATGTCCTTGCCGGTGTCGTCGGGCGCCTGCTGCTTGAGCAGATCGTCGAAAGAAGTCGAAGCCCCCGCCAGGTCGCCGCGCTTGACCTGGATCGTCGCCAGGAAGTAGCGGGCCTGGAAGTAGTAGGGGTTCGTCGAGGGGATGGAGGCGAACACCGCCAGCGCCTCGTCGAGCCGCCCGCGGAAGTAGAGGTATTTGGCGCGGACGTAGGGGACGCTCGGCTCGACCGCCGACGCCGGCAGGTTCTCGAGCCGCTTGAGGTAGACGTCGACGTTCTCGTAGTCGCCGGTGCGCAGCGCCACCTCGACCAGCCGCTGCAGCGCCTGCTGCTCCGGCTTCGAGCCGTTGTTCTTGGCCACCGCCTCCTGCAGGTAGTGACGGGCCGAGTAGTAGTCGCGCCCCTGGAACAGCGCCTCGCCGAGAAGGTAGAGCGCGTCGTCGTAGGCGCGCGTGTTGGGGTACTTCTCGACGACGTCGAGCGCGATGGTCGCCGCCTCGTCGTAGTTCTTCACCTGGAGCTGGACCTGCGCGTCGAGCACGCGCCGGTCGGCGGCGTCGGGCGCCGGCGGCGGCGCCTCCTTGAACTCCAGCGCGATCAGGTGGACGCGCTGGTCGAGGTCGATCAGCTTCTTGACCGCGTCGTCGATCTCGTCGGCGTGCGCGGCGCGGCCCGACAATCCAAAGCTGCCAAAGCGGCCAAAGCCGCCCGCCAGGGTAACGGCAAGCCCTGCGGCGAGGCCCAACCCGAGCCGGGCGGCGAAGCCGAACCTCGATCCGATCGCGGCGCGCGATCGGCGGTTCTTACAATATGAGGCCGCCCGCAGTGTCATCCACCCTCGCTGGGACTATTTCTTCGACGGCGCTGCCGCGGCCGTCGCCCCGCCTTCGCCGGCCGAAATGACGTTCACGCGGAAGTCGACGGCCGGCTTGTCCGAAAGCTGCGTCGTGATGTTCCCCTTCTCGTAGCCGACCACGGTGATGTTGGTCGTCTTCGAGTCGCCGGCCACGAAGGTGTGGCTCGACTTGACGTTGAACTTGTACCCCTTGAGGTAGCTGAACACGCCGAAGCCGTTCCCCTGGTAGGTGAGCGCGACCGACAGCGTGTGCGACCCCGGCTGGATGGCGCCGTTGTAGACGTCGAAGTCGGCCATCTCGGCCAGCGCGCCCGTGTCGTCGGTCTTGGCGTAGATCTGCACGCCGTCGAGCGCGTAGGCCGCCTTCACCAGACGGAACGAGCTCCCCATCTCGTTCTTGTGGTGGATGATCGCGCGGGAGGCACCGATGACGCCGCCGAGCACGGTCTCCTTGAGCAGGTTGAGCCGCGCCTTGGTGCGGAAGATCTGCTCCTTGAGCTCGTTGACGTTCTTTTCCAGCCCCCGCAGGCGGACGGTGTACGCGCCCTGGTCGGCGCCACCCCCGCCGGCGGCCGGCGCGGCCGTCGTCGTCTCAGCCGGAGCGGGCGGAGCGCCCGTCGGAGCCGGAGCGGGCGTCTCCGCACGCACCGAGGCGCTCACCACCAACGAAACAGCCAATATCCCCAGGGCATGGTACGCCCCACGCGAAAAAACGGTCCGCAGCGATGTCATGTCGTAACTCCGTCAGGCGTTGGAAAGGGGCGTATTGGGAAGACCCGAAGAGCGGAGCAGCTTTGAAGCCGCATTTCTATATCAGGAGCCGCAAGTGCGGTCAATCTTCGGCTTTTCTGCGTTTTCCACAACCTGCCACGCCGGCCTTCGACGCTGCCTTCCGACGCCTCCTCTCGCGTCCCCTGTCGCCCGACCCTTTTGCGTCCCTGCTCCGGTGCCGCCGCTCTTCTGCCGCCGCTCGGGCCCACCCCTTGAAAAGGCCCTGCGGTTGCCCTTGCCAACCTAAGTCTCTGAGACACCAGGACCAAGCTGGTCGAGCTCGGGCGAGCGGCGCTCCCGGGGCGGCATCGCCCGCCAGACGGCCTCCAGCAGGGCGGCGACCCCCTCGCCGGTGGCGGCGCTGATGGGGTGAACCTCGATGCCACGACGGACGAACGGCCGGGAGACCGTCGTCAGCTTCTTGCGGACCTCGGGGAGGTCTATCTTGTTGATGGCCACGATCTGCCGGCGCGCGGCGAGCGCCGGATCGTAGAGCGCCAGCTCCCGGTTGGTGGCGTCGAAGTCCCGCAGCGGGGTGCGCTCCGTGCTCGGATCGGCGCTGGGATCGAGCAGGTGGACCAGGAGCCGCGTCCGCTCGAGGTGGCGCAGGAATCGGTCGCCCAGGCCCGCCCCGGCGTGCGCGCCCTCGATGAGGCCCGGGATGTCGGCCACCACGAAGCTCCGCTCGTCCGAGAGCCCGACCGTTCCCAGGTTCGGCACCAGCGTGGTGAACGGGTAGTCGGCGATCTTCGGACGGGCGGCCGAGATGCGCGCGATGAGCGACGACTTCCCGACGTTGGGGAGCCCGAGCAGGCCGACGTCCGCCAGCAGCTTGAGCTCGAGCCGGATGGTTCGCTCCTCGGCGGGCGTCCCCGGCTCCGCCCGCCGGGGCGCGCGATCGGTCGAGGTCGCGAAGTGGATGTTCCCGCGGCCACCGTGGCCCCCCTCGGCGGCGACGAATCGCTGCCCGTCGAGCTGCAGGTCCGAGAGCAGCGCCCCGCTCGCCTGGTCGAACACCTGGGTCCCGGGCGGGACGCGCAGAACGATGTCCTCGCCGCCGCGGCCGTAGCGGTCCTTGTTGGCGCCCGGCTGGCCATTCGGCGCCTGGAACTCGCTCTTGTAGCGAAAATCGAGCAGCGTCGAGAGCCCCTCGTCGACGACCAGCACGACGCTGCCGCCGTCGCCGCCATCGCCGCCCGACGGCCCGCCCTTGGGGACGAACTTCTCGCGGCGGAACGCGACCGCGCCCTTGCCGCCGTCGCCCGCCCTCACGCGGATGACGACCTCGTCGATGAAATGCACGGCGGCGTCCCTGTCGCGCCGCCCGGACGAGCGCGCTAGGCGGTCGCCGCGGCGGCCACGATGCTGACGATCGTGCGCGCGCCGGACTTGCGGTACTTCACTTCGCCGTCCTTGAGGGCGAACAGCGTGAAGTCGCGGCCCATGCCGACGTTGGGGCCCGCATGGACGACGGTGCCGACCTGGCGGACCAGAATGTTGCCCGCCAGCACCACTTGCCCGGCGTGACGCTTGATCCCGCGGCGCTGCGACTGCGAGTCGCGGCCGTTGCGGGAGCTTCCCTGACCTTTTTTGTGTGCCATGGCTTAGGCCTTCACCTCGGCAGAGCTGGCCGCGCCCGCGCGAATGGCGGTGATCTTGAGCGCCGTGAACGGCTGGCGGTGGCCCGTCTTGCGGCGGTAGCTCTTGCGGCGCTTGTACTTGAAGATGACGATCTTCTTGCCCAGACCCTGCTCGACGATCTCGGCCTCGACGGTCACGCCCGAGACGGTCGGCTTGCCGACCTGGACCCCGCCGCCGTCGTCGGCGAACAGGAGCGGCCCGAACGACACCTTGGTGCCGGCCGGCCCCACGAGCTTCTCCACGCGCAGGGTTTCCCCCTCGGCGACGCGGTACTGTTTTCCACCTGAAGCGATGACGGCGTACATCTGACTTGGGACCTCCGGGAGCGGCGTAGTTTAGAGAGCCGCCGCTCGCTGTCAAGCACCAGGATCGACCCGCGGTGGGGGAGAGCCCGGGCCGGGCGGCCGGGCGGGTCGGTCAGCGGCATCGCCCGCGCCGGCGACGCCCGCGCCCAAACATGTTAACTCTGTCGCCAGATCGATGGACGAGCCGCGGCAAGCCGAGGAATCGCAGCCGCGCACTCCGACCGAACAGCCTCCGGTCGCCTCCCCCACCTGGCTGCGCAGGTCGCTCCCGCTGGGGATGGCGGCGGCGCTGATCTCATCGGTGATCGTGGCGTCGACGGTGACCACCAACCCGGTGCGCTGGCCGACCGAGGGGCGCTTCGTCGTCTGGATCGCCCTCCTGCTGACCTCGTTCGCCGGGTGGGGAACGCTGGCCGTGCGGGCGCTCGGCGCCGAATCGATCCGCGGCTTCGTCCGGCTAGCGCTGGGAATTGCCGCGCTGGTCGCGGTGAGTGGCTTCCTGCTGGCCGCGCACGTGCTGTCCTTCCCGCTGCTCGCCGGCCTGGTCGTCGTGGGCGCGACCGCCGAGCTCTGGCGCCTGCTCGAGGCTGCCGCGCGCCTCCGCCGGGCCGGAGCCTTGCGCCTCGGCGCGCTGCCCGGCCTCGACCATCTGCCCCTCGGCGACCTCGCCTACGGCCTCGCCGCCGCCGTCGTGCTGCTGGTCGCCTGCCTGCGCGTCGTCGGGTCGGCCAAGACCAGCCTCAGCTGGTGGGGCGCCGACGACTCCCCGGCCTACTGGGCGTTCATCCGCGAGCTGACGGAGCGGGGATCGTTCGATCAGATGTTCAGCTTCCGGCGGATGGTTGCCTTCGGCGGCCAGACGGTGCTGCAGGCCGTGACCTGCCTCGGCCTCCCGGTGAAGAGCGCCAACGTGTTCGACGTCGGGATCTGCCCGCTGGTCATGGTCGGAATTCTGCTGCAGGTGGGGCGCGGGCGCTGGCTGGCGATCGCTGCCGGGCTGCTGGTGGCCTTTCTCTCGACCTCCGCGCTCAACTCGGCCAGCAATTTTTCCGGGTCCCTGTTGCTCGTCGTCGTCTATTTCACGCTCCGTTTCGCCGCCGACGAGTCTCCCCGGAGCGGTGGCGCGCTCACCGGCATGGCGGCCGCCGCGCTCTGCACGCTGCGACACTCGTTCATCCCGGGGTGCGGCGCCCTGCTGGCCGCTGCCGCGATCGCTCACTTCGTCGATCCGGGGACGAAAACCCGGCGGGAGCGCCTGACCTTCTTCGTGGCGACGTCGGTCGCCTTCGGGGTGACGATCGCCCCCTGGGCGCTCGCCTCGCTCATCGCCTCGCACACCCCGCTGTTTCCATTGGTGCGCGGCACCTACCAGAGTGGCGGCGTCGATCTCGGCGCCGACGGCGCCAAGTGGCTGACGGGGCTCAAGGGGATCTTCGACACCCCCGCGCCGGCGCCGCAGCTGCTGGTGGTGTTCGCGGCCATCCTGGCGCTCGGCGCGCGCCTCTCCCGGGCGGCGCTGGTGCCGCTGGCGCTGGGGACGCTGGCCTGCACGCTGCTGCTGGCGAAGGCGGCGCCGCTCAACCCCAGCGACGACGTGCGGTACCTCGCGGCGCCGTGGATCGGTCTGATGATCGCCTTCTACTGTGAGGCGCTCCTCCGCCCCGAGACGGCGGAGATCAGCACGCGTGAGGCGCTGCCCGTCGCTGGCGTCGCGATCGCGCTCGTCGCCCTCCAGCTGGCCCCTGCGCTGTCGCCGGGCCTGACCTCGGTCATCGAGGACGATCGGATCCGCGTCGTCTGGCCGATCTGGGACGGCGAGAAGGGGAGCCGCGCCGCCGCGCTGGCCCTGCAGGCTCACGTCCCGCCGGGACGGACCGTGCTGGCGGCGTGCGACGAGGTCTACCACTACGATTTCCGCCGCAATAAGATCCTGCTCATCGACCTTCCGAGCGTCGCCAGCCCCTTCGCGCTTCCCGGCGAGAAGGCCACGGCGGCCGACTACGAGAAAACGATCGCGGCGCTCGAGCGGCGCGGGATCGAATATCTGCTCTTCACCAATCCGGACGCCTCGCGCGCGATGTACAGCGCGCCGCGCTGGGCGTCGTTCCGCAACGACGGCTACCGCACGCACGAACTGCTGGTTCCCCGCTTCGCCGCCTGGTTCGGGTTCGAGAAGTACGTGATGGCCCACCGTCACATCGCCGCCACCCTGGGCAACGACGCGGTGGCCGAGCTCGGCGGCGGCAGCGGCCCGCCCGGCTAGACTCGACCCGTAAGAATCACCCGGGCAGGGAGCGGAAGACGACGGCCTGGCCGGTGCGCAGCACCAGCGGCACCTCGGGCTTGTCGGCGAAGAACTCGTCGACCGCGGCGCGCGCCCCTGGGCAGGAGGCGACACCATAGTCGTCGAACACCATGATCCCGCCCTGAAGCAGGCGCGGATAGATGAACGCGCAGCTGTCGATGATCGAACGGTGGATGTCGACGTCGACGTGCGCGAAGGCGATGCGCATCGACTCGAGCCCGCGGAACGTGTCGGGAATGAAACCCGCGTGGTAGCGGATGAAGTCTTCCTTGCCGACGAACGACGACACCGCCTCGACGCTGGTGTCAGCGAAGTCGTCCTTGCGGTGCAGATCGCGGCTGGCGTCGGTCTCCGGCATTCCGGCGAAGGTGTCGAACAGGTGCAGCTGCCGCCGGGGACCGTTCGGCGTGCTGTCGAACAGGCTCCGGACCAGACGCGCCGTCCCCCCGCGGTAGACGCCGGCCTCGAGAAAGTCGCCCGCCAGAGGCCACGCCTGCCGCGCCAGGGAGTAGAGGATGAAGGCCTGCTCGGGCGCGACCAGTGAGCGCGAGCGGATCTGATCGTAGGCGGTGCGGAAGGGACCTTCGGCGCGCCACAGTTGCAGGTTCGGCGAGTAGAGGTTGGCGTCGGGCACGTGCCGGAGCGCCGCGCGAAGGCGGAACAGGACCCCGGGCAAAAGGTGCTCGCGGGCCGCGACCTTCAGTTTGTCGATCGCGTACGACATGAAGCCGCGGAGCCTATCACGCGCCTCGCTTGACCTGCCGCGCGTTCCACAGCCGGCGGAAGGTCCACAGGGTGCTGGTCCAGCGCCGCAGCGTCGTCTCGCCGATCCGCTCGCGATAGTCGATGGGGACGTCGGTCACACGGAACCCCATCCGGTGCGGGATGACCAGCATATCGACCGGAAGCGCCGGGCCTTCGGGCGTCCAGGTCACGGCGTCGATCATCGACTTCCGGTAGGCGCGCATTCCGCTGTGCACGTCGGTCGTGCGGACGCCGTGAAGCACCCGCGCCGCCAGCGCGAACACCCGGTTGGCCACGAAGTTGGCCAGCGGCATCGCGTCCGGGCGGCGGTGCACGCGCGTCGTGTTGACCAGATCCCAGCCCTCGTCGGCGACCATCGAGACGAGCTTGGGAATCACCTCGACCGGATAGGTGTCGTCGCAGTCGAGCGTGACGACGATGTCGCCCGACGCCTCGCGGACGGCTCTGTCCATCGCCGGGCCGTACCCCTTGGGCGGGAACTGCTTGATCACGCGGCAGCCGCGGGCCTCGGCGATCTCCGCCGTGCGATCCTTGCTTGAATCAATCACCAGGATCTCGGCGTCGGGGACCACGCGGCGAATGTCGTCGACGACCTTGGCGATCGCCTTTTCTTCGTTGAGGGTGATCATGGAGACGGTCAGCTTCATGGCAGTCATGGGATGTGGGCCTCGTAGATCATTTGGAAGGCGAGCAGGCCGGGCCAGAGGTTGGCGACGAAGCTCTCCACCGGGTAGACGGCCTTGACGTAGGCCCGGTAGGGCGCCGACTCGAGCAGCGCCGCCGGATCGTGCGCGGCGCCCGCGCCCGCGCCGGGTGACATCAGCTTCTTCGCCAGCGGGACTAGCGGCCGCACCAGCCCCGGCGTGTAGGCGTGGCGCGCGACGGTGAGGCCGGCGTCCTCGATGAGGCGCCGCGCGCTCTTCTTGGTGAAGAAGCGCAGGTGCGTCCGATCGAGCACGCCTGTGTCGGTGTACTCGAATCGGCCGGCGAAGAGCCCAAAGCGCGACGCCCAGTTGCCGACGTTGGGGAGCGACACGATCACCGCGCCGCCGGGCTTCACGTAGGGAAGGTAGCTCTTGAGGATCGGTCCCGGCCAGTCGAGGTGCTCGAGCACGTCGGCGAACATCACCACGTCGAACGTGCGTCCCGCGAGGCGGGCGGCGATCTCGTCGCGCTGGCGCAGGTCGGCGGCGATCACTTCGTCGAGCCGCTCGGTCGCCTTGGCGACGGCCGCCGGGCTCGATTCGATGCCGGTCACCCGGTTGCCGAGCCGGCGCAGCCGCTCCGACGTGGTGGCGAAGCCGCACCCGACGTCGAGGATCGACGCGCCGGAGCGCTGACCCCACAGGCGCAAGAGCCCCCAGTTGACGTCCTCGTGGTAGGCGTAGGGCGCCGCCGCTTCCGCTGCCTCGCTATCCACGGCGGAGCTCCGCGGCCATGGCCAGCGCCCGCTCCACGCAGACGTCGGAGTTGATGTAGTCGAACTGGGCGAACCGCCCGAGCAGCCGCAGGCCGGTCGCCGCCACCGCCTCGCGCAGCTCGGTCACGTTCTGCCGGTACTCGAGGTCGTAGACCGGATAGCCGTAGCGGAACCGGACCACGCGCCGGTAGCTCACCTTGGCCGGATCGACGAGGCCGATGCGCGCCAGGTCGGCGGTGACGCGGGGAAGCAGCTCCTCGTCGCCGAGCTCCCACACGCCGTCCCCTTCGTTGGCGGTGATCTCCGCCATCGCGATGGAGGACCCCTCCGGCGCGCAGCGCTCGCTGAAAGCATGCGGAAAGGAGACGCGGTGGAAGAGGATCTCCGGATCGGGAACGTAGACCGCCGTGTAGGGGTGCGCCGGCGGCTCCGCCGCGCCAATCACCACGTTGATGAGCGCGTTCCAGCGGAGACGCCCGGCGGCGGCGCGCGCGGCGTCCGGCGCCCCCGGCCAGACCTTGAGCAGCTCGTGGATCGGGATCGTCGAGACCAGGGTTTCGCAGCGGATCTCCTGGCCCCGATCGGAGGTCACGCGCCAGCCCGCCCCGTCGCGCTCGACGCGGGCGACCCGCCAGCCGGTGTGCAGCTGCCCGCGCACCCGCTTCTTGAACGCGTCGACGATCGCCTCGAAGCCGCCCTCGATCGGGTAGGAGAAGTAGAGCTGGTGCAGGTACCCCTCGGTCGGGATCCCGATCGACGAGCGGAGCACGTCCTCGAGCGGCGGCTTGGGGATGCGCGAGACGAACTCGAGACCGATCTTCTCGGGGTCGTAGTTCCAGATCTTCTTGTTGTAGGGAATGAAGTACTTGTCCGAGATCCCCTTGCCGAAGGTGACGTAGGACCAGTGCGCCAGGTTGGTCGGCGTCTCGCCCTGGCGCGGGTTGGCCAGGTAGCCGTGGATGCACTCGAAGTTGTCCTCGGGGGGGAGCGCCGCCAGATCGTTCTCGAACGGGTAGCGCACCATCCGGTCCTTGAACCAGATCTTGTTCTCGCGGCGCTTCTGATGAACGTTGTCGCCCAGGGCGGCGATCATCAGCTGCAGCACCGCCTTGTTCTTGCTGAACATGATGTGCGGTCCGGCGGCGTCGTAGGTGAAGCCGTTCTCCACGACCGTCTCGCACAGGCCCCCCGTCCGCTCGCGCAGCTCCACCACCTCGACGTCCTCGTCGAGCTCGGAGGCCAGCGCGATCCCGGAGATCCCGCCGCCCAGGATCAAGACGCGCCGGTGCGCCGCGCTCAAGCCGGCTCCCGCCCGGGCGCGCGATCGGCGGCCGCGAACCCCTGCCCGACCTGGGTGATGACCTTGGTCCCCTCGGGCTCGACGGTGTAATGCATGCGGGGCATACCGCTTTCGGCCATGAAGCGCTCGAGCGCGGCGTGGTGGCTCGGGCAGTAGAGCATCAGGAACCCGCCGCCGCCGGCGCCGATGATCTTCCCGCCCAGGACGCCGAACCGCGCGCGCACCTCGTCGTAGATCTTGTCGACGGCGCCGAGCGAGATCTTCTTGGAGAGCTTCTTCTTGTTCTGCCAGTGCTCGTCGAGCAGCTGCCCCCACTGGTCGTAGTTCCCCTGCTCGATCGTCTCCAGGATGCGGTAGCCGAGCTCCTTGATGCGGTGGAGGCTGTCGGCGACGCGCGCGTGATCGACGCTCTCCTTGCTCTTCATCGCCGTGTTCTGATCGGCCAGCACCTCACGCGCGTCGCGCTGGGCGCCCGTGTAATAGATGTGCGTGTGGGCCACGAAGTCGGCCACGTCGCTGCTGCTGGGGCGGAGCTGCCGCACCTTCACCGCGCCGCCGGGCTCGATCTCCAGGACCGTCAAGCCGCCGTAGGCGGCCATGTACTGATCCTGCTTGCCGATCCCTTCCTTCAGGATCTCGAGCTCGATGTGGCAGGCCTCCTCGGCCAGCGACTGCAAGGAGACATAATCGCGCCGGTCGTGGTGAAGCGCGTTCAGCAGCCCGACGATGTAGCAGCTCGACGAGCCGAGCCCCGTCCCCGCCGGCAGGTCGGCCATCGACGCCACCTCGAAGGTGTTCTCGATCCCGTGCTTGCGCAGCGCCTCGCGCGCCAGCGGGTGGTGCAGCTGCCCCACGTGGTCGACCACCTCGCTCTGCGTGTAGTGCAGGACCAGCTTCTTGCCCACCACCGGCCGGTTGATGGTGACGTACATGTACTTGTCGAGCCCCATCGCGAAGATGAACCCGCCATGGTGCGCGTAGTACGAGGGCAGATCGGTTCCGCCCCCGCCGAGCGTCACCCGGAACGGCGTGCGCGTGACGATCATCGGAAAAATCCCCTCCGGCGATAAGCGATCCTAGGGTGGTCCATGAGGGCCTTCTTTACCACGTAAGGTCCCGGGCCCGGCAAGGCCCCGGCCCGCTCAGCCCAGCAGCTTGCGGAGGATCTCGTTGACGGCCTTGGGGTTCCCCTTGCCGCCGGTCTCTTTCATCACGGCGCCGACGAAGAAGCCCATCAGCTTGGGGTTCTCCTTGAAGCGGGACGCCTCGCCCGGGTGCGCGGCGACGACGCGCCTGCACGCCTCCTCGAGCGCGCCGCCGTCGGAGACCTGGGCCAGCCCCTCGGCGGCGACGATCTCCCTGGCCGCGCGTCGCTCGGTCCACATCTTGCCGAAGACCTCCTTGCCCAGCTTTCCCGAGAGCGTGCCGTCCTCGACCAGCTTGCAGAGCTCGGCGAGCGCCGCGGGTGGTACCGGGCAGTCGGCCTCGCCCAGCGCGCGCGGGTCGTCGACCCGGGCGAGCAGCTCGTTGATGAGCCAGTTGGCGGCGCGCTTGGCCGGCGCGCCGGCGGCGACGGTGGCGTCGAAGTAGGCCGCCGTCTCGCGGTCGGCGACCAGCACGCCCGCGTCCTGCGGCGAGAGTCCCCCCTCGCCGGTATAGCGGGCGAAGCGATCCTCGGGCAGCTCCGGAAGACTGGCGCGCAGCGCGACCTGTTCCAGCTCGGTCACCACCAGCGGCGGCAGATCGGGCTCGGGGAAGTAACGGTAGTCGTGCGCCTGCTCCTTCGAGCGCATCGCCTGCGTCACCCCGCGCGCCGCGTCCCACAGGCGCGTCTCCTGGATGATGCGCTCGCCCCGATCGAGCAGCGTCGCCTGCCGCTTGACCTCGTGCTCGATCGCGTCGCGCACGTTCTTGAACGAGTTCATGTTCTTGATCTCGGTCTTGGTGCCGTACTTCTCCGACCCGCGTGGCCGCAGCGAGACGTTGGCGTCGCAGCGGAGCGACCCCTCCTCCATGTTGCCGTCGCCGATGCCCAGGTAGCGGACCAGCGTCCGCACGGCGCGCACGTATTCCGCGGCCTCCTCGGCCGAGCGGACGTCGGGCTCGCTGACGATCTCGCACAGCGGAACGCCGGCGCGGTTGTAGTCGACGAAGCTGACGCCCGCCGCCGCGTGCAGGTTCTTCCCGGCGTCCTCCTCCATGTGGATGCGGGTCAGGCGGATCGCGCGCAGCTCCCCCTTGAGGCGGAACCTGATGGCGCCCCCCTCGCAGATCGGCTCGTCGAACTGGGAGATCTGAAATCCCTTGGGGAGGTCCGGATAGAAGTAGTGCTTGCGCGCGAACCGGCAGCGCGAGCGGATCTTGCAGCCGGCCGCCATGCCCAGCCGCACCGCCGACTCGACGGCCGAGCGGTTCAAGACCGGCAGCGTCCCCGGCATCCCGAGACAGACTGGATCGGTCGACGCGTTCGGCTCCGCGCCAAACGCCGCCGACGACCAGGAGAAGATCTTCGACCGCGTGGCCAGCTGGACGTGCACCTCCAGCCCGATGACCGTCTCCCAGTCCGTCTTACCGGGACCCTGGAAGGGTCCCGCACCCCCCGCGATGGGCTCGCGCGAGCCGAGCTCGCGCTCCCCCGACGCGCCGGCCATCACGCCAACTCCGGGGGAAGGCGCGTGTGCCAGTCGGTGCGCGACTCGTAGGCGCCGCCGACGCGGAAGCAGATCTCCTCGCCCAGCGCGGGGCCGATGATCTGCAGGCCGATCGGCAGGCCCGCCTTGGTGAAGCCGCACGGCTGCGACAGCGCCGGGATACCCGCCAGGTTCGGCGCGACGGTCAGGATGTCGGCCAGGTACATCTGCAGCGGGTCGCCGATCCGCTCGCCGAACTTGAAGGCCGGCACGGGCGAGGTCGGCGTGACGATGGCGTCGCAGGCGCTGAAAGCCGCCGTGAAGTCGTCGGCGATCTTGCGCCGCGCACGCAGCGCCTTGCCGTAGTAGGCCTCGTAGTAGCCGGCGCGCAGCACGTAGGCGCCCAGCATGATCCGCCGCTTGGGCTCGGTGCCGAACCCCTCGCCGCGCGTCTTCGTGTACAGCTCCTCGAGCGATTTCACGTCGGCGGCGCGCTGGCCGTACTTGACGCCGTCGTAGCGCGCCAGGTTGGACGACGCCTCGGCGGTGCAGATGAGGTAGTAGGTGGCGATGGCGTACTTGGTGTGCGGCAGCGAGACCGGGACGATCTTCGCGCCGGCGCGCGCGAGCTCGTCGAGCGCCGCGCGGACCGCCGCCTCGATCTCGGCGTCCATCCCCGGCTGGAAGTATTCGGTCGGCACGCCCAGCCGAACGCCGGCAAGTGGCGTTTGACCTTGGCGCCCGGCGCGCGCCGCCTGGCGATAAGCGCCGACCGCCGCCGGGATCGAGGTCGCGTCGAGCGGGTCGACGCCGGACATCACCTCCAGCAGCGCCGCCGCGTCCTCCACGGTGCGGCCGAACGGCCCCGGGTGATCGAGGGACGAGGCGAAGGCGATGACCCCGTACCGCGAGACGCGCCCGTAGGTCGGCTTCATCCCGACCACGCCGCAGAGCGCGGCCGGCTGCCGGATCGACCCGCCGGTGTCGGTCCCGGTCGCGCCCGCGCAGAGCGACGCCGCCACCGCCGCGGCCGAGCCGCCCGAAGACCCGCCCGGCACGTGCGCCGGGGACCAGGGGTTCCGCGTCGGCTTGAAGGCGCTCCCCTCGGTCGACGAGCCCATGGCGAACTCGTCCATGTTGAGCTTGCCCAGCGAGACGGCGCCCGCCGCCTCGAGCCGGGCCGTCACCGTCGATTCGTATGGCGGCACGAACCCGCGCAGGATCTTGGAGGCGCAGGTGGTCTCGATCCCGCGCGTGCAGAAGATGTCCTTGATCCCGAGCGGCGCGCCGGCCAGCGGCCCCGGGTCACGCCCCGCCTTGCGGGCGGCGTCGACCGCGTCGGCCCGGCGGCGGGCGCCCTCGGCGTCCACCTTCAAGTAGCAGCCGAGCGCGCCGTCGAGCCGCGCCACCCGATCCAGGAACTGCTCGGTCACCTCCCGTGCCCCGAATGTACCGGCCCGTACGCCGTCGACGATCGCGGTCAGGCTGGCGCCCCGCTCGTCGATCACGGCTCGTCCTCGCCGCCGCCGCCGGCCGCGCCGCCCGGCCCGGGCACGATGCGGGGAACCTGGAAGAAGCTCGCCTCGCGGCGGGGGGCGTTGGCGAGCGCTTCGTCGACCGACAGCGAAGGCGCGACCTGGTCCGGGCGCAGCGGGCAGTCGAACGGCACCGCGTGTGTCATCGGCTCGACGCCCGTCGTGTCGAGCTCCCGCATCGCGTCGACGTAATCCAGGATGGCGTCGAGCTCGCCCGTCATCCGCGCGATCTCCTGCTCCGACAGCGCGAGGCGCGCCAGAATCGCCAGCTCTCGCACCTCTTCTGGTGTTATCCGGGACATGCGGAGCCTGCGTTTCATAGCATGACGCCCGGGCGAATTGGCGAGTTGCAGCGGCAGAAGTTATAGTGTTGAGTCCTCGGTTCGACGTCATGTTGTTGCAGCCCGACCTCCGCGCGCGCACCGCAGCCGCCCTGTTCGCGGCGGGGGTTCTCGCGACCGCGTGCGACGGCGGTCCGCACCCGCCGGACGCGCAGGCCATCGTCTCCGTGAGCTCCGCCGAGCTGGCGGTGCGGTTCGAGGTCGCCGAGGGGAAGCAGCCGACCGTCTCGGTGCTGGGATTCCGGGCCTCCACCGCCGGCCCCGACGCACCCGACGTCCTGGGTCTCGTCGACCCGCTCTCGGTTGCCGCGCCCGACCAGGGGTGCGCTCTGCGCGACGTCGACGAGGCGAGCAGCGCGCTCGTCGCGCGCGGCAGCTCGATCGATCTCGAAGAGCTCTCCGGCGTCGGCGTGGGGTTCGGTCCCGGCGACCCGCTGGTGCGCCCCTTCCCGCGCCTCTTCCCCGACGTGGCGGGCGTCGTCGGGGGCGTGGTCGCCGAGGCGGCCCCGCAGCCGCTCGATCTGCTCCCCGACCGGCTCAGCATCTACGGCGCCGACTCCGAGCTGCCGGTCGCCGAGCTGGCGGTCCCCACCCTGCCTCGGCTTCTAGCGGCGAACGGCGCGGCGCCCGCCGGCGGAATGCGGATCGACGCCACCGACGGGCTCTCGCTGTCGCTGGGCGCGGCGGCGGGAGCGATCGTCGAGCTGCGTCCGTTCGGGGCAACGGTGGCGATCACCTGCACGGTGCCGACCAACGCGACCGAGGCGGTGGTGACGATCCCCCGCGCGCTCCTCGGCCACCTACCGCACGCCCGCGCCGGCAGCGCCGCCTGGGGCGTGCCGGTCTCGATCGAAGTGGCCCGACGTTTTCACGCCCACGAGCCGCTGGCGCCGGCGGGGGCGCGCGTCTCCGTCGAGATCCGCTCGGCGATCGCCACGGAGCTGCGCCCATGAGCCCCAGCCCCGTGCGCCGCGACACCCGTCAGCACGCGCGCGTCGATCTCGAGATCCTCGTTTCGGTCACCGACGCCACCCAGAAGGTCCGCAAGCCGATCCGCTTCGCGTCGACCGATCTGTCGAGCGGCGGCGCGTTCCTGCGCGCCGACGTGCTGTTCGAGGTCGGCGAGGTGCTGCTGGTCGAGTTCCGCCTGCCGAACGGGCGCCAGATCAAGACCCAGGGGCGCGTCGTGCGCGTCGCCCGCGCCGGCCAGAAGGATCGCTCGTCGGGGATGGGGATCGAGTTCGTCGATCTCTCCGCCGAGGATCGCGCAGCGATCGACACCCGAACCGCCTAGGAGCCTTCCAGGAGATAATAGATGGCCGAGACGCTGGAAGAGCTGACCTACGACTACGAGGACGAAGGGACGCTGGTCCGCAAGGAGCTCGACCGCGCCGTCCTCAGCAAGGGGAGCTGGGCGACGATCATGTTCCTGTTCCAGGAGCTCGATCGGGGCAAGGGGAAGTTCCGGCCGCCCAAGATGGCGATCGTCCGCTTCAAGAAGTCGAAGGGGAGCTACCGCAAGCAGTCCTCGTTCAACATCTCGAACGAGAAGCAGGCGCGCCAGATCGCCGAGGTGTTCGAGGGCTGGTATCCCAAGATCGCAAAAGTGACGGCGGAAGTGACCGCGGAGCCGAGTGAAGCCGCGGAGGGCGCCGGCGACGACGACGACGGCGGCGACGACGGCCCGGGCGGGGACGACTGAACCCGGTCGCGCTGTTCGTCAACCCGCGCTCACGCGCGAATCGGCGCAACCCGCGGGTGGCGTCGCAGTTCCAGGCATTGCTCGGCGAGCACGGACGGGTGTTCGCCCCCAAGACGCTGGAAGAGCTGGCGAGCGACGCGGCCACGCTGCCGGCCCAACCACCCTCGGTAATCGCGGTGCACGGCGGCGACGGGACGCTTCATCGCACCGTGGCCGCGCTGGGACAGGCCTTCGGCGACGCGCCGATCCCACCGCTCGCCATCCTCGGCGGCGGCACGATGAACGTGGTCAGCGCCTCACTCGGGATAAGGCAGAAGGCGGCCCCGTTTCTCGCCTCGCTGGTGGCGACGGTGCGGGCCGAGCAGCCATTCGCGACGGTGCGGCGGCGTTGTCTGCGGATCGGCGACACGCTGGGGTTCATCTTCGGCAACGGGCTGATGGCGAACTTCCTCGGCGAGTACTACGGAACCGGGGAGTACGGGCCGGCGCGCGCGACCTGGCTTCTGCTGCGTGCGATCGGGTCGGCGATCATCGACGGCCCGTTCATCCACAAGATCTTCAAGCGCTTCGAGGGGACGGTGGAGGTCGACGGCCAGATGCTCGAGCGGACGGTGTTCATCGGCATCGGTGCAGCGACCGTCCGCGAGGTCGGCCTCGGCTTCAAGCTCAACCACCGCGCCGACGACGACGTCGAGCGGTTCGGCGTGCTGGCGATCCACGGCCGCCCCGCCGGCCTCATGCCCGACTTCTGGGCGGTCTACCGGGGGCGCGGCGTCTCGCCCAAGCGCTCCTTCAGCGCCGTCGCCTCGGCCATCAAGATCGTCCCCAGGGCCGGCTCCATGGCGTACACGATCGACGGCGATATCTACCGGGGGGAAGGGCCGCTCACGATCTCCGTGGGTCCCCACATCGACTTCGTGCGTCCGCCGCGCCTCCCGGCGCTGGCCGGCGCCACCGCGCCCCGCGCGCTCCCCCCCGGCCCGGGTGTGGCGGGCGCGACGCCTGTGCCGCCCGCCCGCTAGGCTGTCTCATGCTGGGTCGGCGCGCGTTGATCGTCGTTCCTTTGCGCGATACCATGGAGGCTTCCCGATGAGCTCGTCGTTTCCGATGGACGGCATGCGGGTGCGCTTCGCGGGCGACTCCAACGTCGGCATGAAGCGCGCCCACAATGAGGACTCCTTCTACTTGCCGGAGAGCGAGCGGCTGGCGATCGTCGCCGACGGCATGGGCGGCCACGCCTCGGGCGAGGTGGCCAGCCGCATGGCGGTCGACACCATCGTCGGCTTCTTCAAGGCGACCCAGGACGACCAGCAGCTGACCTGGCCGTTCAAGATGGACCACGGCAACCGCTACGACACCAACCGGATGGTCACCGCCATCAAGCTGGCCAACCTCAAGATCCACGAGCAAGCGCAGAAGGACCCGCGCTGCCACGGGATGGGGACCACCGTGGTCTCGACGCTGTTCGCCGACCGCGCGCTGGTCATCGGGCACGTGGGCGACAGCCGGCTCTACCGGCGGCGCGACGGCGCGCTCAAGCAGCTGACCGAGGATCACTCGCTGCTCAACGACTACATCAAGATGAAGAACCTCTCGCCCGACGAGATCGCCTCCTTCCCGCACAAGAACGTGATCGTGCGGGCGCTGGGGATGAAGGACACCGTCCAGGTCGACGTCCACGTCGAGCAGCCGGTGCTGGGCGACCTCTACCTGCTCTGCTCGGACGGCCTGTCGGGGATGATCAAGGACGAAGAGATCGCGGCGATCGCCGAGGCGGAGAAGGACATGGACGCCCTGTGCGAGAAGCTGATCGGCGAGGCCAACAAGAATGGCGGTGTCGACAACATCACCGTCGTCGCCGTCCGCGTCGAGGCGTCCTAGGCCGCCCAACCCCGCCTGGCCGCGGGGGGGCCCGTGCCCGTCGGACGCCCGCGCCGCGTCACCTTGCGCCAAGATCAACTTGAACATAAACTTTGATCATGGCCAAGACCGCGACGGTCTCCATGCTCGACCTCCGGAACAGGGCGGAAGAGATCGTGGAGCGAGTTCGAAATGGCGAAGCGCTGGTATTGACCTACCGTGGACGGCCAGCGCTGCGCCTGGAACCCATCCGGCACAGCAAGGGCGCATCCGACGATCCGTTCTATCGCCTCCCCGAGCTGGCGAGCCCACGCGGGGCCTCGCTCAGCAACCGCCAGATCGACGACGCCGTCTATGGCACATGAAACGTTCGTCGATACCAGCGGCTTCTATGCCCTCCTGGTCGCTGGCGACGAGATGCACGAGACCGCGGCCCGCCTGCTCCGCGAGGCGCAACGGCGACACCGCATGTTCGTCACGACCGATTACGTGCTGGACGAGACGGCGACCCTGTTGATCGCGCGTGGCTTCGGCCGACTCGTGGGTCCTCTGCTCGAGACCACGCTCCGGTCGGAGTCCTGCCAGGTCATCTGGACCGGTCCCGACGATTTCCGCCGCGCCGCCACGTTCTTGACGAAGCACATCGACCAGGGATGGTCGTTCACCGACTGTGTCGGCTTTCTCGCCATGAAGGAACGGCGCATACGTGATGCGCTCACCAAGGATCAACACTTCGCGAAGGCGGGATTCGTCGCGCTGCTCCGCGACGGGTGATCCGACCTGATCCTCACGGTTCGGCGTCGACCAGGACCACGTCCGAAGCCGTCACCACGGCATTGGAGACGTCGCCGGTCGCGACCGCGCCTGACCAGACGACCGCGCGACGGATGCGCGCGCCGGCCGCCACGCGCGCGCCCGCGTCGACGATCGCGTCCGGTCCCACCTCGGCGCCGGCCTCGATCTCCGCCCCGGCCGCGATGCGAACCGGGCCCAGCACGCGCGCGCCCGGGGCGACCCGCGCGCCCGGGTCGACGCCGGCGAGGGGCCCCGGCGGGTCTCGCAGCAGGCCCGGATCCCGCACGAGCGCGAGGTTCCCGGCCAGGTAGCGCGTCGGCGTGGAGTGCTCGGCGAAGTAGCCGCCCAGCGTGACGGCCCGGATGGTCTCGCCGGCGCGCAGCGCGGGAAGGTAGGCGTCGCGAATGACGTCGCAGAAGATCGGCTCCAGCCGGTCCATCAGCGCGGGCGCGAGAACGTGCACGCCGGTGAACATCCGCAGCGCCACCGCCCCTTCGGGCGCCCGCGGGGACCGCCCGTCGAGGATGCTGACCACCCGCCCCGTCGCGTCGACGCCGATCGCCCCCCAGCGCTCGGGCGCCGGATCGTCGCGCAGGAGCATGGTGCCGGCGGCCCCGTGCGCGGCATGGTCGGCGAGCAGCGCCGGTAGATCGAGATCGGCCACCACCTTGGCGTTCATGATCAGCGCCGGCCCCGGCCCGAGCAGCGCGCGCGCGTGCGCGATCCCGCCGCCCGTCCCCAGGAGATCTGCCTCGACGGAGTAGTCGATCGCCAGGCCGTGCGCCCGGCCGTCGCCGAGCGCCGCGCGCACCAGGTCGCCGCGATGAAAGACGTTGACCACGGCGCGCGTCGCCCCCGCGCGCGCCGCCGCGCGCAACCCGAAGGCGATCGCCGGATAGCCGCAGATCGGGACCAGCGGCTTCGGCAACGTCAGCCCCAGCGCCCCCAGCCGGGTCGATCGCCCGGCCGCCAGCAGCATGACGCTGGCGTTCATCGCAAGGCCGCCATGGGTCGGATCATGGTATGCGATCGGCATGAAGATTTGTGTCATCGGCACGGGCTATGTCGGGCTGGTCGCGGGCGCGGGCTTCGCCGACATGGGGAACGACGTCACCTGCTGCGACCTCGACGCCGCCAAGATCGACGGGCTCAAAAAGGGCCTCATGCCGATCTACGAGCCCGGCCTCGACAAGATCGTTCTCCACAACGCCGCCGAGGGGCGCCTGACCTTCACCACCGACGTGAAGGGGGGCGTGGCCGGCGCGGAGGTGGTGCTGCTGGCGGTCGGAACGCCGCCCGGCCCCGACGGCTCGGCCGATCTCTCGTACATCCTCAAGGCCGCGAGCGACGTCGGCGAGGCGCTCACCGGCTGGGCCGTGGTGGTCACCAAGTCGACCGTCCCCGTCGGCACGGGCGACAAGATCGAGGCGATGATCGGCAAGAAGACCAAGCACGAGTTCGCGGTCGCCTCCAACCCCGAGTTCCTCAAGGAGGGCGACGCGCTCAACGACTTCATGAAGCCCGACCGCGTGGTGATCGGGACCAGCGACAAACGGGCCATCGAGGCGCTGCGCTCGCTGTACGCGCCCTTCACGCGCACGAGCGACCGCATGCTGGTCATGGACCGCCGCTCGGCGGAGCTGACCAAGTACGCCGCCAACTCGATGCTGGCGACGCGCATCTCGTTCATGAACGACCTCGCCAACCTGTGCGAGATCCTGGGCGCCGACATCGAGCTCGTGCGCAAGGGGATGGGCTCCGACAACCGCATCGGGCCGAAGTTTCTGTTCGCCGGCCCCGGCTTCGGTGGCAGCTGCTTCCCCAAGGACCTGCGCGCCGCCATCAGCACGGGGCGCGAGGTCGGCTACAAGCTGGAGGTCCTCGACGCCGTCGTCGCCGTCAACGAGCGCCAGAAGCGCCGCCTCGGCGACAAGGTCCTGGCCCACTTCAAAGGCGACCTCACAGGGAAGCGGATCGCCGTCTGGGGGTTGGCGTTCAAGCCCGGCACCGACGACATCCGCGAAGCCCCGGCGCTGGTGCTGATAGACCAGCTGCTCGGCGCCGGCGCCAAGGTCTCCGCCAGTGACCCCGTCGCGATCGAGGCCGTCCGCAAGCAGCTCGGCGATAGGATCGAGTACGACGAGGCACACTACGACTGCGTGAAGGGGGCCGACGCGCTCGTGCTGGTCACCGAGTGGCACGAGTTCCGGCGCCCGTCGTTCGAGCGCCTGAAGTCGCTCCTCAAGCAGCCGGTCATCTTCGACGGCCGCAACGTCTGGAGCCCCACCGAGCTCCGCGGCGCCGGCTTCACGTACTACGGCATGGGCCGCGGCTAGCGCTCGGGCGCAGGGCCCGCATCCACCGATCGCGGCGCGAAGGGGTGCGCCCAATCTGGCATCCCGATAGACCACTTGGCCCGCTTAGGCGCCGGCGCATCTCGCAGGGCCGCCGACGAAACGAACCCCACCAGTTGCAGCGTCCAGCTATCCGACCAGTCCGCATTCGGCCAGCGGATGAGGACCCGCCGCAGGCCAGCGTGGTCTTGGTCCCAGACGAGGACAGTCCCCGCGGGGAGCATCGTGAGCGGCGGCGACCCTGGAGCCGGCAGCAGCGGCGCCGGCCTGTCGAGAACCGCTCCGAGCAGCCTCGGATCGACGCCCGACTTGAGCGTACAGAGGCTGCCGATCGCGACGGTCCGCCCGTCATCCCCGCAGTCGCGCTTCAACGCCCTCGCCGGTAGCCAGCGCCAAAGGCGCAGATCCCCTGAGATGATCTCCACCAGGACGCGCTGGCTCTCCCTCCGCACGAGCATCCCGTTCGACGAGTCGATGACGGCGTTAGCGCCGGAAGATCCTGGAACCTTCACCTCGAACGAGCGCTGCTTCCAACAGACGGCTGGACCGGTCGTGGGAGGCGCCGGGTGCGGCGGCTCCGGAATGCATGCGTCGCAACCGTCCCGAGCCTTCGCCGTGCCCCCGGGCGGATCGCTTACGAGATCGTCACAGCGGACGGTTACCGGAAACTGCCGTTTCGTCCCCGCGCGATCGATCTCGACCCGCCCGTCGTGAACGGCGATCGCCCGCATCGCGGTGCCGGCCAGCCACCAGGTTGCGCCTGGCTCGATCGGCACGTCACGGCGCAAGAAGACGTACAGGTCCGTCGGCAGAACGAGCGCCGTCAGGTGGACTGGCCGCTCGATCTCGATCCGGGCGAACGTGTAATGTACCGGCGGCAGATCGAAGGGCACCTCGTTGTCGAGGACCGTCACCAACTGTCCGGGCGCCAGCATGCCGAACTTCCGGTCGCCGACCAGAGAGGCCATCTTCCCGAGGTACCTGGTCGGGAAGCAGGCTGGTGGCGCGGCCGCCGCCCGGCGGGTTCCTAGCTCGGCCAGCGACACGACCAGCAGCAACGTCAGGCGCGCGCCGGACCCGTCGCCCAGAAACCGCACAGCTCGATCAGACACCCAAGAGAGGCAGGAGTTCCCCCCACGGACGTCGAATTTCTCTCGTCTGCGCGCGATCGCGCAGCGCGCTCAGACGCCGCGGGCGGCCAGTGGGACGGCGCTGGCGGGCGCCCAGCCGGGTGACGAGTGGGTGATGCCCGCGTCGACGACGCGAACCGCCGGGTGGCGGGCGTGGGTCGACTCGTAGCGTCCGACGACGATCGAGACGCGGTCGGGGTAGAGGTGCAGCGCGCCGACCAGGCCGACCGAGTCGGGCGGCATCGCATACGCCTGCCCTTCGTGGATCACCGCTCCGCGCGGCCCGACCAGGACCGGGAAGCGCAGCGCCAGCTCGTTCGGCTCGACCTTGAGCGGACGAAGGCGCTGCCGCTCCTCGGCCAGCAGGACCGCCGGCGTCTTGCCGCCCGCGTCCGACTGCGGCGTGTCGTTCTGGTCGCGCAGCCAGATCGCCAGCTGGCGCGCGGCGTCCGCCTCGTCGACGAAGCTGGCATCCTTGAAGAACGCCAGCTTCAGCCAGTTGCCGAGGTTGGTCCCCGGGCCGCGATCGGCGCCGCGGCGCGCCCGGACCTCGACGCCGAGGCCGATCTGCAGGGCCGCGTAGGCGAACGCGGGATCCCATTCCTGGACCCGGCCGTCCTTGTCGGAGCCGACGCCGATCGGGCGGGCGCGATCGAACGCCGCCAGCAACGGAACGCCCCCGAGCGCTCGGTAGTGCGACACCAGCGTCCGCACGCAGGTCTCGAGGCCCTGGTCGGGGACGATGGAGGCCGCCGTGAACCGGGCATACTCGAGGCGCGAGACGAAGAACGTGACCGACCGCTCTCCACCATCCCGGAATCTGAGATCGACCTGGCCGAACCCGTGGCGGGCGATCTCACCGGGCACCTTGTCGTGCTCGCTGAGCGGCCGGCTGCGGCGCGGGCGAACGCTGGCGATGAGCGAATAAAATGCGCTCTTGCCCCCCTCGTATCCGGCTGCACGGGCGCGCCGGACGATCTCCAGCGAACGCAAATTTGGCTGCTTCAGCAGCAAATCGACCACAAATGCGCGAAATGGCTGCGCTTTTGACGGTCTCCCCACGCTTCTTTTCGCTGCACCAGTTTCTTGATCCACGCCCCTATGTACGACCCACACCCTGCCCCGGATACACGGAAAACAAAAAACCTGACGCGATCGTGGTCTAGGCGTCTCCCCGTCTTGGTCCCGGGGCGAGCCCCGTCTGCAGCGCGCGGCGCTCGTTTCGCCGCTCCAGCGCCAGCTCGATGAGCCGGGTCAGCAGCGCCTCTTGCGAGAGGCCCGAGGCCTCCCACATCTTCGGGTACATCGAGACGGCGGTGAAGCCGGGGATGGTGTTCACCTCGTTGACGTAGAGCGCGCCGTCCGCGCGCGACAGAAAGAAGTCGACGCGCGCCAAGCCCGAGAGCTCCAGCGTCCGGAAGGTCGCCACCGCCAGCTCCTTCACGCGCGCGGCGGTCGCCGCCGGTAGGTCGGCCGGGATCTTCCAGCTGGCACCGTCGGGATCGACGTACTTGGCGTCGTACGAATAGAACCCGTCCTTGTGATGGACCAGGATCTCGCCGGGGACGGAGGCCACGGGATCATCATTCCCGAGAACCGCGCATTCGATCTCGCGTGCGTCGACGGCGCGCTCGATCAGCACCTTGCGGTCGAAGGCGAGGGCGGCGCGGACCGCGGGCGCAAGCCCCGCCAGATCGTTGACGCGCGACACCCCGACCGACGAGCCGGCGTTCACCGGCTTGACGAACAGCGGAAACCCGAGCCGCGAGGTGCCTGCCAGCGCCGCCGCCGGATCGCGCGCGAAGGCGGCCGCGGTAACCATGGCGAAGTCGACCACCGGGATCCCGGCGTCGCGCAGGAGCCGCTTGGCGACATCCTTGTCCATGCCGATCGCCGAGCCGAGCACCCCTGCGCCGACGTAGGCGACGTCGCCCAGTTCCAGCAGCCCCTGGACCGTGCCGTCCTCGCCGAAGGTGCCGTGCAGGACGGGAAACACGACCACCTCGTCCGACGCATCGGCGCCGCGCGGGACGAGGCCCTCTTCGATTCCGACCGCCGGGGCGGCCGGATCGAGCGCCAGCGCGCGTGGATCGCCGGTCGCGCCGGCCAGCGTCCGCTCGGACTCCTGGTGCCAGCGCCCCAGCCGGTCGATCCCGATCAGCGCCGGCTCGAACCGCCGGCGATCGAGCGCGGCGAGAACGTTGCGCGCCGAGAGGATGGAGATCTCGTGCTCCGCCGAGCGGCCGCCGAACAGGATGATGACCCGGGTCTTCTTCACTTGGCCTTCGCCTTCGCCTCTTCTTGCGAGCTCTTGTCCTCGTACGAAATCCCCAGCTGCGCAAACAAAAAGCTCCACTGGTCGACGAGCTCGGCGATCACCTTGGCGAGCGGCTTGCCGGCGCCGTGTCCCGCCTTGCTCTCGACGGATAGAAGAACGGGCCGGCCGCTCGCCGTCGCCGCCTGCAGTCGGGCCGCCATCTTGCGGGCGTGCATCGGATCGACGCGCGTGTCGGAGGCCGCCGTGTGCAAGTAGACGGCCGGGTACTTCACGCCGTCGCGCACGTTCTGGTAGGGCGAGTAGGCGCCGAGCCAGCGGGCGGCGGCGGGATCGTCGGGCGAGCCGTATTCGGGGATCCAGAGCTGCGCCAGCCGAAAGAGATGGTAGCGGAGCATGTCGAGCAAGGGGACGTTGCAGACCACCGCCCGGAAGAGATCGGGGCGCTGGGTGAGCGCGGCCCCGACGAGGAGGCCGCCGTTGGAGCCGCCCGAGATCGCCAGCCGCTCGGGCGTGGTCACCTGGTGCTCGACGAGCCAGCTCGCGGCGGCGATGAAGTCGTCGAACACGTTCTGCTTGTTGCCCAGCATGCCGGCGCGGTGCCAGCTCTCGCCGTACTCGCCGCCGCCGCGCAACACCGCCAGCGCGTAGGTTCCGCCGCTCTCGAGGAACGGGATCGCCGACGGCGTCCAGGCCGGCAGCATGTTGACGTCGAACCCGCCATAGCCAGTGAGGAGGGCAGGGCGCGTCCCGTCGCGCGGCGCGCCCTTGCGGCTGGCGAGAAAGAGCGGCAGCCGGGTCCCGTCGCGCGAGGTGACCATCACCCGCTCGACATCGAACGCCGCCGCGTCGACGGGCGCGGCGAGCGCGCGCCAGACGACGCTCTTCGGCCGCGCGCCGAGCTGCGCCTCGTAGACCGTGGTCGGCGCCAGGAAGCCGCTGAACCCGTAGTAGAGCTCCGCCACCTCGCGCGCACCGGTGAGCCCGGTCAAGACGCCGAGCCCCGGCAGCGGCACCTCGCCGCGCAGGTGGCCGTTCAGGTCGCACAGGCGCAGCCGCGCGGCCGCGTCGTGCAGGAAACCGATCGCCAGGCCGCCGTGAAAGTAGACCGCCCGCTCGAGCACGTCGTCGCCCTGGGCGATGACCTCGTGCCAGCGCGCGCGTGCCGGGTGCCGCGGATCGACCGAGAAGATCCGTCCGCGCGGCGCGCCACTGGTGGTGAACAGGTAGAGGCGATCGTCGAGCGCCTCGATGACCTCGAAGCGGGCGTCCTCGCCTGTCGCGAGAGCGACCGGTTTGCCGTCGCCGTGCGTGTCGACGAGGTGAACCTCGCTCTTGGTCCACCCCTCGGAGACGCCAATCGCCAGCCACCGGCCGTCGGGCGACAGATCGACGCCGGGCCAGTCGGTGCGGTCGCGCCCGTCGCCGAAGATCTTTCGGTCCCGTCCCGGATCATCGCCGAGGCGATGGAAGAAGACGCTGCGGTGGTAGGCCTCCTCGCCGGCCGGGACGTCGCCGCGATTCGGGTAGCGCGTGTAGTAGAAGGCGCCACCGTCGGGCGTCCAGGCCAGCGAACAGGCGCGCGTGCGGGGGATCCGATCGGCGAGATCTTCACCCGTGGACACGTCGCGCACCCGCAGCACCGACTCCTCGCTGCCGTCGTCGGAGGTGCCGAAGGCGACGCGCGCGCCGTCGTCGGAGGGGAACCACCAGTCCAGCGCGCGCGTGCCGTCGGCCCGCTCCTGGTTCACGTCGACGAGCGCGCGGTCGACGCCGTCCCGCCCGTCGCGCACGTAGAGCACCGGCTGGTTCTGCGCGCCGTCGCGGCGCGTGTAGAAATACCGCCGCGGCTGGTCGTGGCCGCGCGGGCGCGAGATCGGCGTGCCGAGCGAGCCTACCGAATAGAGACGACTGAACCGCGCGCCGAGCGCGGCGCGCCCCGGGACCGCTTCGAGCGCCTTGCGCGTCGCCGCGTTCTGCTGCTCCGTCCACTTCGCGACGGCCGGCGCGTCGCCGTCCTCCAGCCAGCGGTATGGATCGTCGGGCTTCGGGCTGCCGGCGCTCACGCCGGACCACAGTAGCAAACCGAACGCGGCGGCGCCGAGCCTCACTGATCGAGCCCGTGCATCCGCCGACGGAGCGCCGGCCCGCAGGCGATCAGCACCAGCGCCGTCACCGCCGAAAGCACCACGAAGATGAAATAGAAGTCGGCCTGACCGCCGAACAGATGAAACAGCTCGCCGCGCGCCACCCGATCGGTGGTGGCCGCCACCTGTCCGGCCAGAAGCTCGGCGATCCCCGTCGAGAGAAACCAGAGCCCCATCGTCACCGCGGC
Source organism: uncultured Pseudomonadota bacterium (assembly GCA_963725905.1). GTDB lineage: Bacteria > Myxococcota_A > Polyangia > Fen-1088 > Fen-1088 > JADGRB01. The sequence goes on from CAVSAG010000003.1 coordinate 42,940, forward strand.
GAGCTTCACCGGGGTCAGCTTGGTCACCAGCGAAAGGCCAATCGGCGACAGGCAGAGCTCGCCGAGGGTGTGGAAGCTGTAGGCCGCCACGAGCCACCAGGGGCTGACCAGCGCACCGCTGTCGCCCGCGCGCGCGCCCGCCACCATGAACACGAACCCGATCCCCAGGAGCACCATGGCCGCCGCCATCTTGGCCGGCGTGCTCGGCTCACGCCCCCGCCGCCCGAGGGTGGTCCAGAGCGCGGCGAACAGCGGGCCGGTCAGGATCAAGACCGCCGGATTCACCGACTGGAACCACGAAGCGGGAACCAGGAACCCGTGGATCAGCCGGTCGGTGCGCTGCTCGGCGAAGAAGTTCATCGAGGAGGCCGCCTGCTCGTAGGCCATCCAGAACGGGATGGTGAGGAACATGATCACGAGCAGCGCCGTCATCCGATCGCGCTCCTCACGGGTGAGCGGCTCGGCCGGTGGTCGCGCGCCGGCCGGCGCGCGCGGCGGTGGATCGCCGATCCCGCCCAGGTAGCGCGGCCGCAGGCGCAGGTAGAACGCCAGGCCGCACAGCATGCCGATGCCCGCCGCGCCGAACCCGTAATGCCACCCCCAGCGCGGGCTCTCGCCGAGGTAGCCGCAGGCGATCTGGCCGAACAGGGCGCCGACGTTGACCCCCATGTAGAAGATCGTGAAGCCGCCGTCGCGGCGCGCGTCGCCCGCCCCGTAAAGCTGGCCGACCATCGTCGAGGCGTTCACCTTGAAGAAGCCGGTCCCGATCGCCACCAGCCCCAGGCCGATGAAGAACGTCGGCATGGTCGGCGCCGCCATCGAGAAGTGCCCCGCCGCGATCACCACGGCCCCCACGACCATCGACCGGTGGGTCCCCCAGTAGCGATCGGCGAGGTACCCACCCACGACCGGGAGCGCGTAGGCGAAGAACCCGTAGACCCCGAACAGCCGGCTGGCCGCGGCTGGCGACCAGCCCATGCCGCCCCGCACGCTGTCGGCGATGAACAGCACCAGGATGGCGCGCATCCCGTAAAACGAGAAGCGCTCCCACATCTCGACGGTGAAGAGCAGGTAGAGGCCGCGCGGCTGGCGCGCGGCGGGGGCGGCCGCGTCGGTCACGGGTTGGCGGCGGTCGTCGGGGGCGGCCCGGGGGGCGGCGGCGGCAGCGCCGGTGGCAGCGTGTCCATGAACGCCTGCACCATCCGATCGACGTGGGCCGGGTTGTTCGCCTCCAGATCGAACGCGTCGCGCGCGTGCCAGAGCACGCGGCCATCGACGGTCGAGACCAGCGTCATCGAGACGTAGAGCTCGTCGCCCGCGAAGACCGGATCGTCGTAAGCGATGCTGCCGTCATGCGTGTAGATCGGCTCGTCGAGCGGCACGACCAGGTTGAGGTTGCCGAAGCCGCCCACGTAGACCGGGCCGCCGCGCACCACGACGGGCGGGCGACCGGCGCCGCGCCACCCGCCGGTCACCGACGCGGGAGGCGCCGGCCGAACCCCCGTCGTCATCGCGCCCGGGCGAATCGCCGCCGGGCGAATCGCCGGGTGGACCGCCGCCCCGACCGGGGCCGCCTTCCAGGCGCCGCCGCCCCGCGGGACGTGCAATCCGCCCCCGCCCCGCGCGAAGCCCTGCCCGCCGCCGTGGCCACCCTTCTGCGACGCCAGCACCAGCACGATGGCCGCCACGATCACCACGATGAAGACCGCGGTCAACACCGTCGCTGTCTGCCGCCCGGGCGTCGTGACCACCCCTTTGACGTTGACGTAGAGGACGGCGTCGGCCTGCGTGGCCGAGCCGACCGAGGCCGCGAGGTCGGGCGCCACCCGCGGCGGAAGCGTGGTCGGCCCCTGTCGGGCGCCGTCGACGCTGCTGGCAAAGAAGATGATCCCGCGCGCGAGTCCCTCCAGCGCCTCGCCGCCCGGAATCGGCGCCCCGTCGGGAGCGTAGACGCCGTCCCACCGCGGCAAGAGAGAGACGTCGTACCCGCGCGCGCGGAGCGACCGGTCGATCGCCCGCGCGGCCTCGGCGCCGACCTCCTGACCGAGCGCCGCCGACTTCACCGGATCGTTGTCGCCGACCTGATCGAGCACCACGAACACATCGGGCGGAAGCACGGCGATGCGCCCCGGCGTGTAGGCCCGCACGGCGTACCCCGAGTCGACCAGCGGTCGCGGCGCCGTCGCGCACCCGGACCAGGCGAATGTGAAATAGACCGCCAGAAGAAAGACCGGCAGCGAACGCATCCTCACGCCGGAACGCTACCACGTCCCCGCTGCCCGCCCCCGAGCGGCTGCCATGCGCCGGCGCCGCAAAATGATAGGATGCCGGCGTGATCCGGAGCGCGCTCGTCGCCGTGATTCTGGTCGCCGCGGTCGCCGCCGTCCGTCCGCCCGCGTTCGCCGCCGGTTCGCCGCTCAAGGTGCAGGTCGACAAGACGAAGGTCGACCTCAAGCAGCACCGGCTGGAGGTGAAGATGTCGCACCCGGCCGGCAAGGTGAAGATCGAGGTCTACGCCGACTCCGAGGCGGTCATCGCGGAGGAGGAGCAGGACTTCAGCGGGCGCCCGGCCGGCGTGCCCCTGATCGTAACCTGGACACCGTCGAGCGACGCCGCCGTTGCGCGCATCGAGGTCCACGCCTTCGACGTGCAGGGGAACTGGGTCGGCGTGGAGATCGCGCCCTGGTTCGTCCCCATCCCGCACGAGGACGTCAACTTCCGTACCGGCTCCGCAGACATCGACGAGCCCGAGACGCCGAAGCTGGAGGCCGCCTACACCAAGCTCCAGGAAGTGCTGGCCAAGGACGCCGCCCACGGCCACATGCACCCCGGCATCACCCTCTACATCGCCGGGCACACCGACACCGTCGGATCGGCGGCGCACAACCTGAAGCTGTCGCAGGACCGCGCGCGCTCGATCGCCAGCTGGTTCCGCAAGCGCGGCGTGAAGCTGCCGATCTCGTTCGAGGGCTTTGGTGAGACGTCGCCCGAGGTGAAGACCGCCGACAACGTCGACGAGCCCCGCAACCGCCGCGTCGACTACGTCATCTCCGACGGCCCGCCGACCTACTCCGCCGCGTTCAAGCCGAGCTGGAAGCGGATCCCATAACGGAGCCAGGCGCGGGAATATCCCTCGCTACGAGCGTTCAGACCGACGATGTCGCGACATCGCCGTCTGCTTGACGTTGGGATCCGATCGTCACTCGACAACTCGGCAACCCAGGCGAGGTCCTCGCGGGCGTCCGGAGGTTGGTCATGAGGAGATTCTTCGTTGCTTGGCTCGTTGGCGCGCCGCTCGTCGCGGGCTGCTTCAACCCACAGTTTCCGCCCAACGGCGGCCCGGTCATGTGCACCGTTCTGCGGCGCGAGTGCGTTCAGGAGGGGCTCGTCGGCGGCCAACCGATGTGTACGGCCTTCGACCCACCGCCCGGGCAACCGCTGGTGCCTTTCACGGCCACCCATTGCATCGACGTGCGAACCGATGCGAGCGCGGGGTGCAAGGACTGGTTCTGCAATGAGACCGCTCCCGTTTATGGCTACGGATCCGACTGCGATGCGACGGGCGCTCGTGCATCAGCTGCAGCGCTGCCCATTGTAGGCAGCTGCCAGCCGGACAAGGACTCGACTCACACGCACATGGGCTCGGTCACGTTCGTGAAGCGCTCGCGAGTATGTACGTTGTCCTCGGACAATGTCAGCTGTTCGAGCCTGGCTCCTGCGCCGCAGGATTCGGGCACGATGTGCTTCGACCTGTCGTATGTCGATTCGCAGGGCAAGGGTGGCGCGGAGCTCATTCTGACGCCCTCCTCCAACAGGGACGCGAGTGTCAACCTCGTCCAAGTCGTTCCGAACGATCAGAACTGTCCGTTGACTCCTGCAGCGGCCGCAACTGCTTCGCCAGCACCGGTGACCTACGAGCTCGCGCCCGGTTCCATCGGGACAGCCTCAGGCGCGGGATCAACCGTCGCGTTGACGGCTGTTCGCGGCGTCGCGGTCATGGGACAGGTGTGCGGCGACGACGTCTGTCAGCCCTCCCTGGATCACCTGCGCGTCGATCTGGCTGATACGACGGTCGCAGGGGCTTCGCTCACGGCACTGTCGGTCGAGAACGTGGGAGCGACGGCCTTCTCCAGTCTCACCGACCCCGACAGCAAGTTGGCGACAATCGAAACTGGAGCCCTCCAGCTCATCGCAACCGGACGCATAAACGGCCAGACGATGACGAACGTGGTCAAGAATGACAGCACCTGGAAGATAGGTGCGACGGGAACCACCTTCAGTCTGCAAGGCAACCTGAGCGTCCTCGGCAGAGACTTGGCCGGGCACTCGGTGAAGGTGACGGTTGCGGCGAACCTTTCGGGGCACCCCGCTACCGCAGCGACGCGGGCGTGCCTCGCTTTGTCGCCGATCCAACGCCTCTTCGGGTTCGAGGACGTGGGTTCGTGGAGCTCGAGCAACGCGTCGCTGTCTCTGATCACGACGCCGGTCACGCAAGGGTGCGGCGCGCTCGGCGTGCAAGGCCAGGGCTACCTGCCGATCAATGGAGCCTCGTTTCCGACCGCGGGGCTCGCGACGACGCCCGCCCTCAGCGTCGACTTGTTCATACCGGGGAACCAGCCCAACCCCAACTATCTGGGTGCGCTACAGATGTATCTGAGCTGTCCGACCGGCAACGTCTTCAACCAATATATTGGCCAGGTCGAACTGACCGGGAAGCCACAGAATCACTACTCGACCTTGCGCTTCCCTCTTCCGACGGCCGTCAGCGGTACGTTGGGCCGGGATCTGTCGGACTGCGCGTTCAGCTTCGCCCTGAACGCCAACAATACGAATCGAACCTGGATCCTCGATAACCTGCGTTTTACCCCCTAGTGGCTCGAGGGCAACGCTCCGGCGGCTACAGCGCGTAGCCGCCGGCTTCGATCACGTGTTTGGCGATCTTGCGGCGGAGGGAGAAGGTGTTGACGCGATCGAGGCTGTAGTAGTTGTTGATGTCGCGGATCTCGCGCCCCCACTCCTCGTCCTGCGACATCCACATCAGCATCTCGCGGAGCATGTCGAACACCTGCTCGTGCGCGCGTGCGACGAAGAGCTGGGTCATGTAGAGGGGGATCTGGCTGGCAGCCTCGCCCTTGAGGGCGATGAGTTGCAGCGTCCGTGAGATCGCCGAGTCCATCCCGAAAGTCAGGATGATCGCGTCGGCCAGCACTCCCAGCAGCTCCTGCTTCTCCGAGATCGCCTGCATGTACTTCTGGACACCCAGCGAGGCCGAGTAGGCGATGGCGCGCTTGGCGTAGTCGCACTTCTTCTGCTCGCGCCCGAGGGGGCCCTCGAGCGGGCGGCGGTCGATCTTGATCGGATCGGCGAGCTCCTGCTGCACCTCGCCCACCAGCTTCATGAGCGCCAGCCGCCCGGTGAGCGCGCGCTTGAGCATCGTCCCCGGGACCAGCAGGCGGTTGATCTCGTTGGTCCCCTCGAAGATCCGGTTGATGCGCGCGTCGCGGCTGACCCGCTCGATCGGATAGTCCTCGATGTAGCCGGCGCCGCCGAAGATCTGCAGCGTCTCGTCGGCGGTGGCGTGCAGGATCTCCGACCCGAATACCTTGATGATCGACGCCTCGATGGAGTGCTCCTCGATCGCGTCGATCGACTTTTTCTGGACCTGTGGGTCCGCCGGATCGATCTGGTGCGCGCGCGCGTCGAGCAGGCCGGCCGTCCGGAAGGCCATCGACTCGGCGACGAACGTCTGCGTCGCAATCTCGCCGATCTTCTTGCGGATGAGATCGAACTCGGCGATTGGCTTGCCGAACTGCTTGCGCTCGCGCGCGAACTTCACGCCCAGCTCGAGGCAGTACTTGGCGCCGCCCACCGCGCCGATCCCCAGCTTCCAGCGCCCGATGTTGAGGACGTTGAAGGCGATCTTGTGCCCCTGGCCGATCGTGCCGAGGACGTTTTCCACGGGAATCGTGCAGTCCTCGAGAAACAGCGGACAGGTCGAGCTACCGCGAATCCCCAGCTTGTGCTCCTCGGGCCCGATGGTGAGCCCGGGCGCGCCGCGCTCCACGAGAAAGGCCGTGAACTGTTCGCCGTCGACCTTGGCGAACACCGTGAAGAGGTCGGCGAACCCCGCGTTGGTGATGTAGAGCTTCGACCCGGTCAGCTTCCAGCTCTTCCCGTCGGCCGATTTGACCGCCTTGGTCTTGGCCGCCAGCGCGTCCGAGCCCGAGCCCGGCTCGGTCAGCGCATAGGCGGCGATCATCTCGCCCGAGGCCAGCTTGGGGAGATACTTCTGCCGCTGCTCGGCGGTGCCGAAGTGAACGAGCGGCATCGTCCCGATCCCGACGTGGGCGCCGAAGCTGACCGCGTACGATCCCTGGCGGCTGGCCGCCTCGGTGATGAGGCTGGAGCTGGTCTTGTCGCCGCCGAGACCGCCGTAGGCTTCGGGGACGTCGTGACCCAGGAGGCCGACGGCACCGGCCTTCTGCATCAGCTCGCGCATCACGCCCGGCTTCTTGGACTCGATGTCGGCGACGCGCGGCATGACCTCCTTCATGAGGAAGTCGTCGGCCGTCTCCTTCATCATGCGTTGCTCGTCGGAGAGCATCTCCGGCGTGAAGATGGTGACGGAACCGGTCGGCTCGAGGAGAAACCCGCCGCCGGGCGAGAGGGTGATCGAGGGGGCGCCCATGAGATCAGAATAACAGTTTCACCGCCGGTCGGCCCCCCAGCCCCCGGCGGGAGGGAAGCGGGAGGGAAGCGGGAGGGAAGCGGGAGGGAAGCGGGAGGGAAGCGGGAGGGAAGCGGGAGGGAAGCGGGAGGGAAGATCGACGGCTGAGCTGTAGACGGGCCCACACCTGTCGCCGTACTATGCGGCGTCCGTTTCGCGACCGGCGCGCTTCACCCCGCCGGTACGGTCCGCACCCGATCGAGGGCGATTCATGAAGAAGCTCGGTTTCCTGCTCGGCGCGCTCACCCTGCTCGTCTCGCAATCGGCCCACGCGCAGGCCAAGCCGGGAGGGGCCGCGGGCGCCATCGCGGGCAAGCTCCTCGGCAAGCTGGTCATCGGCTCGCTGAACAACGTGATCGGCAACGAGGCGAGCTCCGTGCTGACCAATCTCGGCGTGTTCAGCATGCTGGGGCTCGGCTCGGGGACCGACCCTGTGCTCAACGCCAAGCTCGACGAGATCATCAACCAGCTGCAGGTCATGCAGGCGGACATCACCGACCTTCAGAACGACGTAGCCACGTTGACCAACACCGTCATCCAACAGTCGGCAATGGTGCAGCTGCAGTCGCTGCTGCACGACATGGAGGACGCCCAGAACAGCATCATGCTCTGCGCGCAGCAGGTGGTGCTGGTGGCGCAGGCGCCCGGCACCGACGCGACCGACATGCAGATGCAGGCGTTCGCGCTACAGATGGTGGGGCGCGCCGCCGGCCCCTGCGATCTGACCAATCAGTTCTCGATCATCGATTCGCGCATCGTCACCGACCAGACGCTTGGTTCGGCGGAGAGCGCCTTCTATTCACTGCTGGCCGAGGTCGCGCGCGCCAACAACATCGACTACGAGAGCATCGCTAGCCACTTCATCCAGTTCGAGATCACCCAGCGCGAGGCGCTGGAGCTGATCCGCGGCGCCTACTCGGCGCTCGGCGAAGCCGACAACCTCCAGACCGTACTCACCACGGCGCCCACCAACTTCCTGGGAAAGCTGCACGACGAGGAGGTGGCCTTCCTGCAAGCGACCGACACCTACATCACGTCCGGCTCGCCGCCCTACGACACGTCGCCCGCCGCGCTGGCCGACGCCATCGTGCAGCGACTCGAAAGCGTCCCCAACCAAGCCAGCACCTATTCGCTGTCTGTCCTGGATGACGCCAGCGCGTTCAGCCCGGTGCTCGCCGCGCCCTCGACCAGCACGAGCACGACGACGTCGCAGTCCTACCCGATGACCGACACCGTCATGGGCGCGATGTCGAGCTACTACAACACCGGCGACGCGCAGCTGACGGCGGGTATCGGCTCCTGCCTCGCTTCGCCGCCCACCCCCGGCTTCTCCTACGTCCGGCCGATCGGCGGCGTCGCCGGCGGCTTCAAGATTGGCTCCTCGTGCACGCTGCACGTCGAGCGCCACCTGCTGCAGAACGTGCCCGCGACGGTGGACCCGACCTGGACGATCGGGGGCCGATATGGCTCGACGCCCATCGGCGCGCCCACGCTGCGCAACGCAGCCAACCTGAACCCGGAGACGGCGGGCGACGCGCTCACGCTGGCCGGTGACCGCGGGGGGCGCGGCTCGGGTTTCTCGGCGTTCACAGTCGCACCGCAAGCGTCCGACCCGAGCACGGTGGTGCTGACCATCGATCTCCCCGGCCACCCGGCCACGCCGATCAGCTTCGGCACGACGCACCCCCTGGCCGCGATCCCGGGCGGTGCGGTCGTTCCCTTCACGCGAATTCCGTACGGCCCGGTGTATCCCGATCGCTACGCCTTGGGGCTGGGCGGCCAGTACCTGGCGGTCGACGCCAACGGGTTCGCGACGATGGTCGACACGCCAACCTGGTTCGACTTTCAGCGTACGCCCGACGGCCACACCGAGCTCGACTACGACGGGGGCGTCCTCTACGTCGACAATCAATACTCACAGATCTTTCACGGCGAGTCGCCCGACGACGTCTGGGCCAACTCGGTGAACATCGCCAACGGGGCGGCCGCCGTCACGCAGTGGGCCCTGCCGATGGACGGAGTGCCCCGGGCGCGCCCCACGAGCGCGCTCAGCATCTACCCGCCCTGCCTGGACGGCAGCGGCAACGGCGCGTTCTCCAGCCTCGACGTCGGTCCACTGAGCCTACCGTCCACCGAATGCAGCAACGACGGCCTCGCCTACGTCGCGTATCAGGTGACGTTCACCAACCAGGACAGCTTCGACCGCGCGCTTCAATTCACCCTCTCCGGTCAGGCCAGCCTTCCGGCCGGCCAGACCGCGGCGGAAGCCGGCATCCACTGCTTCGCGCCGGGCATCGGGTCGCCCGACGATCACTTCGACACCCCCGCGGTCTCGGTCTCGACGACGACGGCGAATGCCGCTACGCAGAGCGAGGTCTTTAACCCGAGCAATCGGACCCTCAACATTCCCGCCGGCGGGACGCTCCAGTTCGTCTGCCAGATCCTCGACATCAACGACGTCGCCGCCCAGCTCGTCATCAATCAATTCTTGGTCCAGCCATGCAAGGGCGCAGCGGGCGGGACCTGCGCGGTGTACCCATGAAGACGAAGACTCGGTTCGGCTGGCTGACGCTTGTCGCTCTCTCGGCCTGCGGCGGCGGCTCCGGAAAGTCAGGCCCGACGGCCACCGGCTTCACCAGCTTTCAGGCGGCTGACGTGGTGATCGGCCAGGCCGACTTCACCAGCAACGCCGCGCCGGCGATGCCCAGCGCCGCCACCGCCGACGCAACGCCGGGGAGCGCGGCGTTCGACGGCCAGCGCCTCTTTCTGCCTGACACCTACGCCCAGCGCGTGCTCGGGTTCGCGGCCGTGCCGACGACCAACGGTGCACCGGCGACGCTCGTCCTCGGGCAACCCTCGGTGTCCACCAACGTGGCGGGGGCGACGCCGGCGCAGTGGTACCTGCCGCAGACGGTCCACACCGACGGCACGACCTTGGCGGTCGCGGACGCCGGCAACCACCGCGCGCTCCTCCTCCCGTCGTCGGCCGCGTCCGGCGCCGCTGCGAGCGTGGTGGTCGGCTGGCCGGACCTGGCGACACCCTCTAGCGGGTGCTCGGCCACCGTCCTGCGCTCGCCGGCGGCCGCCTTCATCTCGGGTGGGAAGCTGCTCGTCGCCGACCGCGGAAACAACCGCGTGCTCGTCTGGAGCAAGCTGCCGACGACCAGCGGTGCCGCCGCGGATCTCGTCCTCGGACAAGGGAGCCTGACGGCTTGCGTGGGCAACGATTCGCTCCGCAACGGCACGAGCGGGCTGCGCTCGGCCACCACCTTGAACGGTCCGTCCGACGTCTGGAGCGACGGGACCCGAGTCATGGTGGCCGATCGCGGAAACAACCGCGTGCTGGTCTGGTCAAAGTTTCCGGCCGGGAGCGGCGCCGCGGCCGACCTGGTGGTGGGCCAAACCTCGTTCACCCTCGCGCGGGACGACGCCACGGCGAGCGTGCTGCTCCAGCCCTCCGCCGTGACCTACGCAAGCAACCACCTCTACGTCGCCGACGCCGGACACAACCGCGTGCTCGGCTGGAACGCACTCCCCACGACCAACGGCGCCGCGGCCGATCTCGTCCTTGGCCAAGGCGACTTCACGCACGTCTCCGCCAACGACGATGCGCAGGCTGGTCAGGACGGCAGCGCGCCGACGAAGCGAACGCTCTCGTTCCCGAGTGGTGTGACGACGGCGGGCAACGCCCTCGTCGTGAGCGACACGCTCAACCGGCGCTTCCTGATCTTCCAACACCACTGACCGCGACGACGGCGTTCGCGCGTCGCGCACGGAGGAGAACGGCCGCCGCGAGCGCGATCCCCACGATGGAGAGCAAGGCACCGGGCCACAACCATGCCGGCCGGTGCCACAAGGAGAGGTGGTGCGTCCCCGGCGCGAGCGGGACGGCCAGCAGACCGATCGCCCCCTTGGCGGGGAGCTCCGACGGACGTGCGCGGATATCCCAGAACCGCCGTTCGGGAACGACATACGCGCCGACCTTCTCGCCGTGGTTGACCTGCCAGCCGCTCTCGTAGTTCTGGTTGACGATCACCGTGGCCGGGGTGTCGAGCTGGACGTCGAAGTCGAGCCGGTTCGGGGACCAGCGCTTCTCCACGATCGTCCCCGCCGCCGGCGGCTCGAGACGCGCCTGCGGTCCGGGCCCGTCGACAATCCCGGGCGCCGGCTTCCATTCGAGCGCCACGTAGCAGCCGCGGGTCCCGAACCCGGCGACGGGATAGGTCGCCAGGCGGCCGTAGTCGGCGGCGCTGTTCTGGAAGAAGTCGGCGCTCGCCGGCCCGGCGGGCAGCTCCGCTTCGAGCCCCTGCTGCATGACCCGCTGGTTGGCGAGGCAAATGTCGAGCGCGACGCCGACCACGAGCGCAAGCGCGACCGCATGCGCGACGTGCGCCACGCGCGGTCCACGCCCCTCGGCGAGCCGCCGACCCGCCGCCAGCGCCGCCGCTGCCAGGAGCCCGAACCCGACCATCGCCGGTCCCAGGAAGCGCGAGGGGACGCGCAGCGACCGGAAGGCAGGCAGGGCATGCAGCAGCGCCGCCAGCGACAGCGGGCGCACCCGACCCAGCGCGCACCAGACCAGCGCCGCGAACATCGCCAGATCGATCCGCCGCTCTCGCCGACGCGGATCCGGCACGAAGAGCGCGACCAGGACCCCGATCAACATCAGCGCCACGGGAACGACACCGACGTAGGTGTCGTACTCGGGCCAGACGTAGCGGTGCGTGGCCATCCGGCGCGCGTGGTCGTGCGTCGTCCAGAACGAGAAGACCTCGCCGAGCCCGATCCCGTCGTCGAGCGGCTCGAGGCGCGGGTGCTCGGCGAGGTAGTGCAGCGCCGGCAGCAGGCGCACCCCCGCCAGCAGCACGAAGAGCACGGCGACGACGGGCACCGCGCGCGCCATCCCGCGCCGGTCCTCCGCCGACCCGAGGCGCGCCAGGCACTCGACCGCCAGCGCCACGGCCATGAGCGGCGCCGGATAGGTTCCCCCCTCGAGCACGGTGACCGCAAAGAGACCGGCGACCACGACGGCGTATCGAACATCCTGCAGCGCCCGGCGGAACGCCCAGAGAATCAGCGGCAGGTAGAGAAAAGGCGTGAACGACAGGTGGCCGCCGCCGATGTGCTCGGCGAAGAACCCCGAGGCGGCCATCAGCGCCGCGCCCAGCAGCTGCTCGGCCGCGCTGCCGCCGCGATCGGCAACGAGAGCGCGCGCCCCCAGCGTGCCGCAAACGAGGTGGGCGACGATCCAGACCTTCATCGCGGCCGCCGTCGGCAGCCAGAAGAACGTCAGCAGAAAGAGCGGCCCCGGAAACGGCGACTCTGGGTGCTGGTAGAGCACCAGACCGCCGCAGTGGTACGGGTTCCAGGATGGGAACTGGTGGAAGTCGCGGAGCGCGACGCGCGCCGCTTCCCAGAGCATCGCGAAGTGCCGCCAGTCGTCGGTCGACCCGAGATGCAGGAGGCTCGACCGGCACCCGCCCCCGCCACAGGTCACGAACATCGGCGCCGCCAGCCCCAGCGAGATCGCCAGGCACCCCAAGATCGAGAGGCCGGTCCAAGAGCGCGGCTCCCGCAGCCACCGCCAGGCCCGCCGACGGCCGCCCGCGTTCGCCTCGTCGCTCACGGCTTGCTGTCAATATCGCGGACCCTGGACAACCGCAAACCCAACCGCTGACCCAACCGCGGACCGACGACGGCGAATCGAACACTTGCGCGGAACCGTGGCTCGCTTAATGTGAAGAGATCGGATGAGCGCACCGACGCGACCTCGGCAGCGCGGCGACCGTCCCCGGGTGGCTCTCGTGCTGTCCGGCGGCGGTGCCCGGGGCGCCTATGAGGCCGGCGTGATGCGCTATATCCGCGAGGACCTGGCGGGCGACCTCGGCGGACAGGTCCAGTTCGACATCATCTGCGGCACGTCGGTGGGGGCCATCCACGCCTGCTTCTTCGCCGCCACGGCCGACATCGCCGACAAGCAGGGGCGCATCCTGGTCGACCGCTGGGAGAGCTTCGTCCTCGAGGAGATGGTCAGCTTCGGCGTGAAGGAGTTCATGCGCGCCCCCGCCACGCTGCTCGGCAGCGGGCACATCGAGGAGGTCGAGGGGCAGCGGCACCTGGGCGGCATCGTGCAGACGGCGCAGCTCGAGCGGGTGGTGCGCCGCCTCATCCCCTGGAGTCACATCGGGTCCAACATCCGCGAAGGGAAGCTCGAATCGCTCTCGGTGACCGCCACCGACATCGGGTCGGGGAAGACCGTGGTCTTTCTCCAGAGCGCGCGCTCGGCGGCGGCGGCGAACTGGAGCAAGGACCCATTCGTGCGGGCCCAGTCGGTCACCATCGGCGCCGAGCACGCGCTCGCCTCCGCGGCGCTCCCCATCCTCTTCCCGGCAATCTGCGTCGGCGAGCGGTTCTTCTGCGACGGCGGCCTCCGCCAGAACACGCCGCTGTCGCCGGCGCTGCGTCTCGGCGCCGACAAGGTGCTGGTCATCGGCCTCCGCCAGCAGCCGGGGCCGGCCGCCAGCATCCCCGAGGAGTCGATGCCCTTCCCGGGCGCGGCCTTCCTGGTCGGCAAGATCCTGGACGCCTTCCTGCTGGACCACATCGACTACGACCTCGATCGCCTGCGCCGCTTCAACGCGGTCATCGAGGCGGTGCGGGCGACCGGCAGCCCCGAGCACCTGGCCCGGTTCGACCAGGTCGTCACCAACATGCGCGGCGCGCCTTACCGGCTGGTCGGCGAGTACATGATTCGCCCCTCGGGCGACCTCGGCGAGATCGCCGGCCACGTCGCGCGCTCGGGTCGGTTCAAGGGGAGCGGCGGCGGCGCCGGGATTCAGCTCCTGCGCCGGCTGGCCACCGCGCGCGGCGCCGACGAGGCTGATCTGCTCTCGTACATCCTGTTCGACGGCCTCTACGCCAACGAGGTCGCGCGCATGGGCTACGAGGACGCCCGCGCGCACCACGACGAGCTGGCCAAGTTCCTCGGCGACGCCGTCGTCCGCGAATGAGGCGCGGGAGGGGCAGGCCCCTCCCGCGGGCCCACCCCGTTTGCTGAGGGGCGCCGCGCGGGCAAAGCCCGCGCTTCCGTCAGCGAACCCGCTCCCTGCGGTCGCTCTGGCGCACCGGCCAAATGATACCTTTCGCGCGAGGCGAGCTACTTGACCAGGCGGAGCTGGGGGCGCTTGCGGCGGCGCACGGCCAGCGGCTCACTCAGCTCGGCGTCCGGGTGGGCGGGGATCGAACGCAGCGGGCGCGCCGCGCGGCGCATCGCGCCTTGGGCCATCTCGCCCGCCATCTCGGCCGCCATCTCCTCGGGTGGGGCTTCCGTGGCTTCGGCCGCGATGACCGACACGTCGGCGGGGACGTCCTCTTGATAGAGGACGCCGCGCCCGTCGACACAGGCGACTGCGTAGACGGCGGACCAGGGGACCACCGTGAGGTGGGGGGCGCGCGCGAACGACAGCGTCGCCCGCACGCCGTACTCGTCGACCTCCAGATCCGGGATCAGGATCGGCAAATCGTGGCCGTACTGCAGCACCAAGTGAGCATCGCCACGGAATGACTCCGGCACGATCACGCCCGGAGAGCGGGCATCGAGATGCAGTGAGGTCCACCCCTCTTTCAGGAGCGCCAAAAAAGCTTGTGGCTTCGGGGGGCGTTCGGGATTGCTCATCCGCGCTCGTGAAGGTTGGCGGTAGGAGTTTTACTTGGAAGTGGCCTCGGCGCAACGAGGACCGTGCATGGGCCGGCAAACACTTTCCTGGCGCGGCGACGGAAATCTCTTGAAAAAACTTCGCTCCCGCGCTTCGCAGGTGGGGTTTTTGCGATACCCTTCCGGGAGATGAACCGCCTCACGCCCGTGCCGCCGCCGGGAACCCCACCCCGGTTTCCGTCGGGGTGGCGTGCTCGCCTCGGCCGCGATCCGGTGCCGATCCTGCTGCGCGAGGGGTCGAAGGCGCTGGTGGCGCGCGTACGTCGCGACCTGATCGACGACGACGAGGCCCCCAACGCCGACGAGGTTCTCACCTACCCGGAGGTCAAGGCCTTCCTGCGCAAGCAGGAGAAGAATGGGGCTTTCCCCGCCAAGCCGCCGGAAAAGACGCTGGGGCCCCCCAAGTTCGCCCAGGCCGTCGCCACCGTGCGCGCGCTGGAACGCATGGCCGACTTCGGCCTGCGGAAGACCGAGGCGCCCGTCGCGCGCGCCGCGGACCTGCTGCTCGGATCGCAGGACAAGGAGGGGGGCATCGGTGATCTCGCCCTCGGCGAGACGCTCGAATCGCGCCCCCGCGCGGTCGCGCTGCACTTTCAGGGCTGGGCGCTGTCGGTGCTCTGCCGCGCCGGGTACGACGACGACCCGCGCGTCGAGCGAGGCTTCCGCTACCTGCTCGGAAACCGCCAGGCGGACGGCGGCTGGGCCTGGCGTGGCGTCCGCACCGACTCGGCCGCCCGCCCGTCGAGCCACCTGGTCACCGGGATGGCGCTGCGGGCGTTCGCTTCGTCGCCGGCGCGGCGGACCTCGCGGGAGGCGCGGCGCGCGGCCGAGTTGCTCGCCACACGCTTCCTGCAGCCCGACCGCTATCCCGACCGCAAGTCGCCCGCCTACTGGGAGCAGATCGGGGAACCGCGCTTCTGGACCGACGTCCTGGATGCTCTCGACGGCGTCACCGCCGTGGGGCTCGGGAAGGAGAACTCGGGCGTCCGGACGGCCGAGGCGTACGTGCGCGGACGCCAGAATCCTGACGGCCTCTGGTACCCGGGTGCGCCGCAGAGGCCGGACGCTCTGATCAAGGAAGCCGCCCTGGCCAAGGAACGCGAGCCGGCGCGCTGGCTGACGGTGCGGGTTCTGATCGTCCTCCGCCGGGTGAATTAACCGGCGCCGCGTCAGAATCGTGATAGAAGACGGCCGCTTGTCTAGCCCCGTCACGACTGCCGAGGTCCGTGCGATCCACGACCTCCCGATTCCGGATCTGGTCCTGCGGGCGCAGCTGGCTCACCGCGAGCACCACCCGGCCTCCGACGTCCAGCTCTGCTCCCTGCTGTCGGTCAAGACGGGGGGCTGCCCCGAGGACTGCGCCTACTGCTCGCAGTCGTCGCGCCACGACACCGGCCTCGAGAAACAGCGAATGATGAGGACACCGGAGGTGCTGGAGGCGGCCGCCAAGGCCAAGGCCGCCGGTGCCACCCGCTTCTGCATGGGCGCCGCCTGGCGCGAGGTGAAGGACGGCCCGGCGTTCGACGAGGTGCTGGAGATGGTTCGCGGCGTGCGCGCGCTGGGCATGGAGGCCTGCGCCACGCTCGGGATGCTGACCGAGCCACAGGCCGAGCGGCTGGCCGGGGCGGGGCTGACCGCCTACAACCACAACCTCGACACTTCGCGCTCGTTCTACAAGTCCATCATCAGCACGCGCACGTACGATGATCGATTGACCACGTTGCAAAGGGTCCGCAAGGCCGGCATCACCGTCTGCTGTGGGGGGATCATCGGTATGGGCGAATCGCTCGACGACCGCTGCAGCCTTTTGGCGACGCTGGCCAACCTCGACCCGCAGCCCGAGAGCGTCCCCGTCAACGCGCTGGCGCCGATGTCCGGAACGCCGCTCGGCGAGCGCGATCCGGTCGACCCGCTCGAGCTGGTGCGCATGATCGCGACCGCGCGCATCCTGATGCCCAAGGCGCGCGTGCGCCTCTCGGCCGGGCGGCTGGCGCTCACGCGTGAGGCGCAGGTGCTCTGCTTTCTGGCCGGCGCGAACTCGATCTTCTACGGCGAGAAGCTGCTGACCACGGGGAACCCCGACGTGAGCTCCGACCTCAGCCTGCTGCGTGACGCCGGGCTGCGCCCAGCAACCATGGAAGGAGCCGCCGAATGACTGTCGCCCCGCTGCCGTTGCCCGAAGCGACGGATATCGTCAAGCAGCAGCCCTGGCTCGGCCCCTGGTGGAAGCCGGCGCGCGGTGACGGTCCGACCCTCTTCTGGTTCTCGCTGATTCACGCCGTCGCCCTGGTCGGGCTCATCGTGGCGCCCATCCCCGGCTGGCGGGTGCTGGCGGCGGCGGCCGCGCTGCACTTCCTGGGCGGGCTCGGCACCACGGTGGCCTTTCACCGCGGCATCACGCACAAGTCGGTGAAGCTGAACCCGGTGGTGCGGAACATCCTCGTTTTCTTCGCCATGCTCAACGGCTCGGGCTCGCCGCTGTCGTGGGCCGCGAACCACCGGCTGCACCACGCCAAGTCCGACACGCCCGAGGACGTCTCGAGCCCGCGCGTCGGCGGCTTCTGGTGGTCGCACCTGCGCTGGCTCTACCAAGCGGGCGGGGCGCCGATCAAGCGCTACTGCAAGGACATGGACACGCCCGGGTACCGCTTCTGGAAGCACGCCCAGATCCCGCTGTGCGCGGCGGGCCTTCTCATCGGGCTGCCGTTCGGCCTCAAGGCGTTCTTCTGGATGGGCGCGATTCGTCTGGTGTTCGCGCTGCACGCGCAGGCCTTCGTCAACAGCGTCTGCCACATGAAGAAGGGCGCCGGCCCCGAGGACGCCACCGCGCAGAACGTCCGCTGGCTGTCGCTGATGCACTTCTTCCAGGGCGAGAACTGGCACCAGAACCACCACAATCGTCCCGGCTCGGCGCGCCTCGGCTTCACGGCGGCGCAGCTCGACGTCGGCTGGTACACGATCCTGCTGCTCGAGAAGCTGGGCCTGGCGACGGATGTCCGCCGGCCGAACTTCGAGCAGTCGCTCGACGTGGCTGCTTAGCCCCCTCTCCGAACCGATCAGCGCCAGCCCCACTGCCGCTGGGCTTCGTAGACCGCCAGCGCCACCGAGGTCGAGAGGTTGAGCGAGCGGAGCTGGGCGTCGCGCATCGGGATGGCGACGGTCTCCGCGCGGCGCCGGGCGAGCAAATCCTCGGGCAGTCCGACGCTCTCGCGGCCGAAGATCAAAACTGCCGGGCGCGGGTAAACGACCTCCTGGAACGGACGCGCCCCGCGCGCCGTGAAGAAGAACGGTGTCCCCAGCGACGGGAGCGCGCGCTCGAAGTCGGCCCAGTCGGGCCAGACCTCGGGGCGAACGCGCGGCCAGTAGTCGAGCCCCGCGCGCCGGACCTCCTTGTCCTCGAGTGAGAAGCCGAGCGGCCGCACGAGGTGCAGCTTCGCGCCGACCGCCAGACAGGTGCGCCCGGCGTTGCCGGTGTTCCAGTGAATCTCCGGCTCGACGAGCACCACGTGCAGGTCGCTCATCGTCCCGTCCCGTTCGGGAGCAGCCGGTACTCGCCGGGCGCGAGATCGCGCGGCAGCTCGAGGTCGCCGAAGCGCACGCGGCAGAGTCCGAGGACGTGGCTGCCGAGCGCGGCGAAGATCCGTCGGACCTCGTGGTAGGCGCCGCCGACGATGGTGATCGCCGCCAGAGCCGCGGTCTCGGGCGGGATCTGCAGGCTGGGATGCGCATGCGCCGGCGCCAGCACCTCGAGGGCCGTCACGTTCGGCACGTGTCCGTCGTCGAGGACCAGCTTCTCCGGCAGCGGCGCGAACGGCCGTGCCAGCGCCGCCTGGTAGGTTCGCGGGACGGCGCGTTTGGGGTGGGTGAGCCGCTGGACCTCGGTCCCGTCGGTGCTCCAGATCAGGAGCCCCGAGGTGTCGAGGTCGAGCCGCCCCACGGGCCGCAGCTCGCCGAGGAGCGGCGCCTCGCGCAAGAGCGCGTATGCCGTCGGATGCTGGAGGTCGCGCAGCGCCGTCACGCAGCCCGTCGGCTTGTTCAGCATCAACGACACGCGATCGTGGAGGGGCAGGTCCTCGTCGTCGACGGTCACGGTGAAGGGAAGCGCGCTCTCCGGGAGGTCGCGGCGCGGGTCCTCGACGACCTCGCCCGCGATCCGGACGCGCCCCTCGGCGATGACCGACCGCGCGGCCGTCCGCGACCAGGCGGCGTTGCGCGCGAGCAGCACGTCGAGGCGCATGAGGTGTTTTCTAGCAGGAATCGGCGCCTCCCCCACCTTCCCCGGCGCCGGTCTGAGGTACGCTACTGCGCCCATGTCGCCGACTCAGGAAGGTCTTCGCAACGAGGCGCTCCAGGCGGCGCTGACCGCCGCACTGGCGGGACGGCCTGCCGCGCTCGAGCAGCTCCTGGTCCGTCACGGCGGGCAGGGCGCGCGCCCGAACCTGCGGCTGGCGGCGGCGTTCGGCGCCGAGAATCGGCGCACTCCCCGGAGCGGTGGCGCGCCTCCTCGACCATCTCGGCGCCAACGACGCGGCCCCCGACACACCCGAGGGGTTTCTCCCGGTAGCGGCTGCCTACGGCTGGGCCGCCCGCCTCGCCGCTGGCCGCGAGGTCGGCTCCGCCTGGGATGCGCTGGTGCTGCTGGCCGGCGACGAGCGGGCGCCCGTGCGGGTCGGCACCCTGGAGGCCCTGGCGTCGTTCGCGGCCCGACCGCGCGCGGCGAGCGCGCTGGTCGCGCAGGCGGCCGACTGGCTCGACCTCGACGATCGCGAGATCCGGTTCGGCGCCGCCGGCGTGGTCGTCGAGGTCTTCGCCCGGCGTCAGGTCCTGGCCACGCTCTCGAACCCGGAGCCGCTGCTCGACTACCTCTCGCGCGCGATCGCCAGCATCGTCGAGGCGCCTCGCGCCGCCGAGCGATCGGACGCGCGCCGGCGCCTGCTGCTGGCGTTGCCGCCCACGCTCGGCGCGGTGGTGGCCGCCTTCAACACGGCAGACCGCGGCGCCACCTGGCTGGAGGCGGTCTGCCGCAACGCCCGCCATCCCGATCTGCGGGCCACGCTGTCGAAGACCATCGTCGCGCTCGCGGACAAGGCGTCGGGCCAGGGGGCGCTGCTCGCGGGGCAGCTTCGGGCTGCGCTCGAGGGGAGCGCCAAGCCGCCGCGCGATCCGACGCGCCGTCGCCCAGGCGCCGCCCGGGGCCGATCTTCGCGGCCAGTCCGATGACTTGCCGATGAGTTGCGGCCGAGTTGCCGCTCGGTTGCCGCCGAGTTTGCTAACCTGCCGCGCGTGATCCCCCTGGCTGCTCCCCACCGCCCGACCTGCGAGCGGTGCCGGCGCCCGACGTCGGTCTGCTACTGCGCGCACCTCGTGTCGCTGCCGACGCGCACCCGCGTCGTGCTGCTGCAACATCCACGCGAAAGCCACGTGCCGATCGGGACGGCGCGCCTGGCGCACCTCTGCCTCCCCGATTCCGAGCTGCACGTCGGCGTCGATTTCGACGACGACCACCAGGTGCGCGCCGCGCTGGCGGGCGCCGATGACCGTCCCGCCTATCTGCTGTTCCCCGGCCCCGAAGCGATGGATCTCGCCGAGGCCCGTCCGGCTGGCCCTATCACGCTGGTGGT
The DNA here is from genome assembly GCA_963725905.1 of uncultured Pseudomonadota bacterium. GTDB lineage: Bacteria > Myxococcota_A > Polyangia > Fen-1088 > Fen-1088 > JADGRB01. The sequence goes on from CAVSAG010000003.1 coordinate 63,002, forward strand.
GGTCGACGGGACCTGGTGGCAGGCGCGCAAGCTGCTCAAGCGCAACGCCGCCCTGCGCGCGCTGCCCCAGCTCCGCTTCACGCCGCCCGCTCCCAGCAACTACCGGATCCGGCGCGAGCCGGCCGACCACTGCGTGGCGACGGTCGAGGCGCTGGCGCTGGTCCTGGGCGCGCTGGAGGGCGACGCGGCGCGCTTCGCTTCGCTGCTGCGACCATTCGAGGAGATGATCGACACGCAGCTGCACTACGCGCGGACGGTGCGTGGCGCCCGGCACCGTCACGCCCTCCATCGTGAGCGCCGCGCTCGGCGACCGCCGATGGGGGGCCTGCTGCGCGCGAACGCGACCAACCTGGTCTGCGTGCACGGAGAGGCCAATGCCTGGCCGGCGCGCGTTCTGGGCGGCCCCCCGCCCGAGATCGTCCACTGGGTCGCGCGCCGCGCCACCGGCGAGACGTTCGAGGCGATCATCGCGCCGCGACGCCCGCTGGCGCCGTCGATCCCCGGCTTCATCGGCATGACGCCCGCGCAGCTCCGCGCCGGCGAGAGCTGGGGGTCGTTCCAGGCGCGCTGGGAGGCGTTCGTCCGTCCCGACGATTTCGTCTGTACCTGGGGCCGCTACGCGCCCGATCTCGTCGAGACGGAGGGGCTCGCGCTGCCGACGGCGCGCCTCGACCTGCGCCCCTTCACCGGCACCTATCTGGGGGCGCCCCCCGGGACGGTCGAGATCTGCTCCGCCCGCATGGGCCTGACGGTCGGCGCGCCGCAGGCGAGCGGGCGGGCGGGCGCGCGGCTGGCCGCGCTGTCGGCGATCGTCGACCGGATTCTGGCGTTGTGAGCTCGCCGCTCGAAGCACTGCTGGCGTCGATCCGCAAGCGCAGCAAGTCGGCGCTCTGGTCGCAGGGGGTGACGCTGGCCCGCGCCGGCGCGGTGGCCGTCGAGTCGCGCGGGGCCGAGGAGATCGTGCTGCGCGTGCGCGCGCCGGGGCGGGTCGTGCCGCCGACGGTGGTCCTCTACCCGACTGAGAACGAGTGGGAGTGCGACTGCCCGTCGCGCGTCAGCCCCTGCGAGCACGTCGCCGCGTCGGCGATCGTCCTCGGCGAGGCCCAGGCCGACGATGGCGCCACGACGTCCGCCGAAGGCGACAAGCCGGCGCCCGCCGCGTCGCTGGGCGCCCGTGTCGGGTACCGATTCGTGCGCGCCGATGGCGGTCTGCGTCTCGGGCGCGTCCTCGTCGCGGCCGACGGCGCCGAGACACCGCTCGCCAGCCCGCTGCGCGCGCTGCTGGCGGACCCCGCGCGCGCGGCCGGCCTGCAGCTCGAGGAGGCCGACCTGCGCGCCGACGCGCTGCTGGAAACGGGCGCGCGTGGCCCGCTCGCCCCCGGCAAGCTCGACGGGCTGCTGCAGATCCTGGCGGGCGCGTCGCGCGTCACCGTCGACGGCGTGGCGAGCGGGGTCTCCGAGGAGGAGATCCGGCCGCAGGCCGTCCTCACCGACGGACCCGGGAGCGAGGTTCGGCTCGCCATCAGCGCCGACCCGCGGGTGCGCGCCGTCGTCGCGTCGGGCGTCGCGCTGTGCGAGGACGACGGGCGCCTGGCGCTACACCGGCTCGCCGAGATCGAGCTCGGGGGTGACCGGCTGCAACACCTCCCGGTGCGCCGCGCGTTCGGCGCGGCCGACTTCGCCGAGCTCCTGACCGTCGTGCTCCCCGATCTCGCGCAGCGGACGGTGCTCGACAACCGCAGCGCCCGCCTGCCGCCGGTGGTGCGGGATCTCGAGCCGCGCATCGTGCTCGAGCTCAACCAGCTCGGACCCGACGCGGGCGGCGGAATCGGCGTCCTGCCGACGCTGGTCTACGGCTCGCCCCCCTGCGCCCGCGTCGACGACCCGAAGCTGGTCCACCTGCGCGGTCCCGTGCCGCTGCGCGATCCACGCCGCCGAGCGCGCGCCGTCGAGCGCCTGCGCGCCGAGCTCGATCTTCTCCCCGGCCGCCGCACCACCTACGGCCCCGTGGACACGCCCCGCTTCGTCGAGAAGCTGAAGCGCTGGCGCGGCGATCTCTCGGGCGACGCGGCCGGCGTCGTCAAGCCGACGGTCACGCTGGAGCCGCGGCTGACGCCTCGTCACCGACGGCGACGTCGCGGCCGGCACCGACGCCGTGCGCTTCGAGCTCACCTTCGTCGCCAAGTCGGGCGGGGGCGCCGGCGTCGACGCGACGGCGGTCGCTGCGCGCCTGGCAGGAGGGCCTCGGCCTCGTCCCGCTCTCCGGCGGCGGCTGGGCCTCGCTGCCGGCCGGCTGGTTGCGAAGCACGGCCAGCGCGTCGCCGATCTGCTCGCCGCGCGCGACAGGACGACGGCCGCCTGGCGCCGCCACGCGCTGCCGGCGCTCGGCGGCGCTCTGCGACGAGCTCGACCAGCCGCCGCCGCCCGGGACTCGATCGCCTCGCGCCGCTGCTTCGCGGGCTTCGAGCGCCTCCCCGAGCGCGCGCTGCCCGCCGATCTGACGGCGACGCTGCGCCCCTACCAGCGACAGCGGCGTCGACTGGCTCGCGTTCCTGCGCGACGCCGGCCTCGGCGGCGTCCTCGCCGACGACATGGGCCTCGGCAAGACGCTGCAGGCGATCTCGCGTCGTTGCGACGGGCGGACGCTCGTCGTGTGCCCGACGAGCGTCCTCTTCAACTGGGCGGCCGAGCTCGCGCGCTTCCGGCCCGAGCCTCAAGGTCGCCATCTACCACGGCCCCGGCCGCGCGCTCGATCGCGGCCGCCGACGTCACGCTCACGAGCTACGCGCTCCTGCGCCTCGACGCGCCCGCAGCTCGCCGCGCAGTCACGTGGGACACCGTCGTCCTCGACGAGGCGCAGGCGATCAAGAACCCCGACAGCCAGATCGCGCGCGCCGCCTTCGCGCTGCCGGCGGCGTTCCGCGCTCGCGCTGTCCGGCACGCCGGTCGAGAACCGCCTCGACGAGCTGTGGAGCCTGATGCACTTCGCGAACCCGGGCCTGCTCGGCGGGCGCGCCGACTTCGACGAGCGCTACGGCGCGCCCGATCGCCGACGGCCAGCCAGGCGCGGCGGCGGCGCTGCGCGCAGCGCATCCGCCCGTTCGTCCTGCGCCGCCTGAAGCGCGAGGTCGCGCCCGAGCTGCCGCCGCGCACCGACGCCGTCCTGCACGTCGAGCTCGACGAGCGGCGAGCGCGCCGTCTACGACGCCGTCCGCGCCGCGACGCAGCAGCGACGTCCTCGCGCTGCTCGAGGCCGGCGGCGGCGTCATGACGGCGCTCGAGGCGCTGCTGCGCCTGCGCCAGGCCGCCTGCCACCCGGCGCTCGTCCCGGGCCAGAGCGCCGCGACCTCGTCGAAGATCGAAGCGCTGCTCGAGGCGCTCGAAGACGCCGTCGCCGACGGCCACAAGGCGCTCGTCTTCTCGCAGTGGACCGCGCTGCTCGACCTCATCGAGCCGCACCTGGCGCGCGCCGAGCTTCGCGTTCATGCCGCCTCGACGGCTCGACGCGCGATCGCGGCGCGGTGGTCGCCGCGCTTCCAGGCCGAGGACGGCCCGCCCGTCATGCTCGTCTCGCTCAAGGCGGGCGGCACCGGCCTCAACCTCACCGCCGCCGACCACGTCTTCCTGTGCGACCCGTGGTGGAACCCGGCCGTCGAGGACCAGGCCGCCGACCGCGCGCACCGCATCGGCCAGGACCGCCCGGTCATGGTCTACCGCCTGGTCGCCGCCGACACCGTCGAGGAGCGCATCCTCGCGCTCCAGGACAGCAAGCGCGCGCTGATGGACGCCGCGCTCGCCGACGGCTCCGCTGCCGCGGGATTGACCAGGGACGACCTGCTGGCGTTGCTGGCCTGAGGAGCGTCGAGTAGGCGACGACGTTCAGACGGCTTCGCGATCGGGTTGGGGTTTTGCTCGATCGGCGCCGCGCCAGCGGAAACGGGCGAACGGGATCACGAAGCTAAGCGGCAGCACACGCTCTCGTCGGCCCTCCTCTTCGAGGTGGCGCAGCCTCGCCTTGAGAGCCTCCTTCAAGGTCACCAGCCCGACGAGTTTGGGTGGCTCGCTGCGGTCGACGACCGGCAGCCGCGTGAACCCCGTCTCGGCCATCCGGTGGACCGCGGCGCGCAGCGGCTCGTCCTGATGGGCCACCACCGGGACGCCCCGCAGGACTGCCGCCAGCGGTTTTGCCTCCTCGCCGGCGGCTGCCTCGATGTCGTTGCGGGTCGCCACGCCGACCAACACGCCGCCGCCGTCGACGACAGGATACAATCGCTGCGCCTGCGCGCGGACCGTTCCGGCCAGCACGGCGGCCGCGCGTCCCACGGAGGTGTCCACTGGTAGCACCACCGCCTCGTGCCGCATCACCTCCCGCACGAACAGAATCTCGAGCGGGTCGATGCTGTACTCGCGGGTCAGGTGAAAGCCGCGGCGGGCGACCTTTTCCGTGAGGATCGACCGGCGGAGCACCAGCACCGTGAAGAGGTGCGCCACCATCCCGGCAGTCAGGATCGGCAGCGCCAGACCGAACCGCCCCGAAAGCTCGACGGCGAAGATCATCGCCGTCAACGGCGCGCGCATGGTGCCCGCCAAGATCGCCGCCATGCTCACGATCGGCCAGAACCCCGCGCCGTGCGACGGGAGAAAATGCGACTCCAGCACGCCGAGCGCGCTCCCCATCATGAGGAGCGGCGCCAGAACGCCCCCCGAGGTTCCCGAGCCGAGCGACACCGACCAGATCGTCGCCTTGACCAGCATGAGCCGCAGGGTGAGGGCCACGCCGGCGCCGCCCAGGAGGAGCAGCTGAATCTGGTCGTAGCCGACGCCCAGCGCCTGCGGGCAGATGAGGCCGCCGACGCCGACCACCACGCCTCCCAGCGCGGGCCACCACATCCAGTGCACCTTCGTGAGCTTGGCGAAGGCGTCCTCGGCGGCGTAGACGGCGCCGGTCAGCATCGCCGACAGCGCACCAGCAGCGAGCCCAACGAGGGTGCAGGAGAGCAGGATGAGGGGCGCCGTCGCGGCGGCGACGTCCACGTCGGGGACGGGGAACAGCGGGCCTGCGCCGAGGATGTAACGGCGCACCACCGCGGCCGTCGCGCTGGCCAACGCGACGGGGACCAGGCTGCGCGGCTTGAGCTCGAACAGCAGAAGCTCGACGGAGAGAAGCACCGCCGCCACCGGAGAAGCGAAGGTGGCCGACATGCCGGCCGCCGCCCCCGCCACGAGCAGCGTCTTGCGCTCGGCCGCTGTCAGGTGAAACAGCTGCGCGATCAGCGATCCGAAGGCACCGCCCGTCATGATGATGGGCCCCTCCGCCCCGAACGGCCCGCCCGACCCGATCGAGATCGCCGATGATATCGGCTTGAGCAAAGCCACCCGCGGCTCGATCTTGCTGCCGCGGATCAGGATCGCCTCCAGCGCCTCGGGGATGCCGTGCCCGCGGATCTTCTCCGATCCGTATCGGGCCATGACGCCGATGATCAGGCAGCCGACCACCGGGACCGCCACGCTCCAGAGTCCCAGATGATGGGCGGCGGGCGAGACGGCCGCCAGCGAGAGGCGCTGAAAGAAGAACAGATTGGTGAAGAAGGTGATGAGCGCCAACAACGCTTTCGCGACGTAAGCAGCCAGGACGCCCACCATTACCGCCAAGGCGGACAACAGGATGGTGCGGGGTCCCGCGGTGAAGTCGCCGAGACGGGCGGCGTGCTGGTGTTTGGACGATGGATCAGAGGGCGCGGGCACGGGTTTTCTTTCTCGCGCGCGGCGGCGCGGCCACGAAGAACATCGGGGGATGTTGCGGGGGGAGGGCCATCGACTCGACCAGTCTGCCGAGCTGGCGGGCGAGCTCCTTTCGCGCGGGGCCTCCGAGCAGACCGAGCGCGCCGATCAGTCGGTCCTGCGCCGCTGCCGGCGCGCGCGACAGCACGGCCCGCCCCGCGGCGGTCAGCGTTATCTCGGCCCGGCGGCCGTCGGAGGTGGCGCGGTTGCGGGCGACCAGGCCGGCCTGCACCAGGCGGCTCACCACCACGGACACCGAGCTCTGGTGGGTCAGCGTCCGCTCAGCCAGCTCGTTGATCGACAGCGGAGGCGCGCCCGCCAAGCGTTGCAGCACGAACAGCTGCGCGCCCCCGAGGCCCACCGAGCGCTCGGCGGCACGCGACGACTCTCGGAGCGCGCGCACGATTCGCCGAATCGAATCGAGCACTGCCCGGGTGGCGGGATCCCGAAGCACCGCGGCGTTCGCCGCGGCGGGGCCGGTATTTAGTTGGATACCCATATTGGATCCATTGTTTGGACACCATATAATCATGCGCACCGAGGGCGGGCAAGCTGAACCGGAGCGAGGACAGCCGGTGAATGAGCCGGGGACGAGGTCGCCGCCTCAGGCGCCTCGCCGCACGAGCTGCTGGCCTGAGGAGCGCGACGCAGGCGGGCCGGGGTAGCGCCGCTCGCCAGCGAGCCACCTCCGCGCAAGACCGTCGACCGACCGCGGCGTCCGCCGGTGCGCCTCTCGGACGGCCGTCCGAGAGGCGCGCTACTTGGGGATGAGCGCGAGGTTGGCGACGCAAAACGAGTAGGGCGTCGGCGAGCTGGTGTTGGTGAACACCTGGAACTGGATCGCCTGGACCGCCGCGGGGTCAAACACCGGCGGCGTGACTGGCGGGCTCTGCTGGTTCAGGTAGAACGGCCCGGCGACGTCGGTCCAGAGGACCATGTTCTCCGTCACCGCGCCGCCCGGCGAGGTCAGCGGCGAGGCGATCGTCATCGCGCCGCGCCAGTAGGGGGCGTCGCTCCCGTGCTGGCCCAGGGATGGGAAGTTGACCCGCATGCCCATGGACGGAGGCCCGGCGCCGTTGGAGATCGGGTCGGTCGTCGACGCGGGGAAGGTATAGAACTGGAAGTAGATGCCCTTGTAGGCGCTCAGGTCGAGATAGCCCCTCACGCCGGCGTCGCCGCCCGGGTTGTTGAAGTCGAGGCCGATGCCTGCGCCCCAGAGATCGGTGTAATCGGGCGAGCCGCCCTTGTTCATGACCACTGCCGCGGTTCCGGAGGTGCACATCGCGCTGGTGGCGGCGTCAGCCGGCACGAACGGCATCCCGGCGACCGGGCTGAGGATCTGCGAGCAGTCCGCCGGGGGGAATTCACCCTTCGCGACACAGTCGCTGTTCAGGCGATCGTCGCCGGCCGTGCTGGCGCCCGGGCCGACGCCGTCGCCGTACGCGTACCACGCACCGATGACGCCGCTGGTCGCGTCCTGGACGAACCCGGTCGGGCTTGACGGCAGCGGGATGAAGCCGACGACGCCCCCGCCGCCGGTTCCTGACGCGCCCACGCCCCCGGCTCCCGACGCGCCCACGCCCCCAACTCCCGACGTGCTCCCGCCCCCGGCTCCTGGCGTGCCCCCGCTGCCGGTCTCCTGAAGGGGTTTGCCGGCACAGGCGCCGCCGGCCAGCAGAAGCGCGCCCGCCAGGCCGGTCATGAAGAGACTCGATTTGTTGCTCATGATGATGGGGCCTCGTGCGGTGTTTGGATTCTCGGGACAGCGTACACCACGCGTCGTCAGCGCACCTCATCGAGAGCCGAGCGCAGCGCGAGATCGAAGGACTCCTTCGGCGCGTCGCTCACCGTCCGCGCGTGCCAGCTTACCGTCATCGTGTGCGTGGCGCTGGCGACGGCGCAGACCCGCTTGCCGGCCGGAACAACCAGATCGGTGAGGCGGCTCTCCCGCTCCAGAAAGGCGACCGGCGCCGCGTTCTCGGCGGGCGCGCTCGGGCAGGCGCGATCCCCAATCCCCGAATCGTCGGCCAGGTAAAGCGTCACCGCGCCGTCTCCTTCGGTCTCGAGGTGCTGCACGACGACCGGACCGCTGACCAGCGCCCGGGCCCGCTTCGGGTGCACCGACGAAGCGCCCCGGCTCTCGGCGCCCAGGTTCCCGGCGTGCCGGGCCTCCTGCCTCGGCATCGTGGAGCATCCAAGACCAACAGCGGCGACCATCGACATTGCGAAAATCATCTTGTTCATGACGTCCCTCCCCTTCGTTCCGCTCGCGTGATTGCGAGACGCAGGGACCTTCAGCAACGACCGGGCCAAGCGGCGGGCGCCCGCCGGCCGCGTCTTCTCGCGGGCTGGGCCTCTGCGGAGACCGCGACGAGTGTCCGCCGCGAGCCGTGCGGACGTCCGCGAAGGACGCCCGGCGCCCTCAGCGATACGGATTGTCGGGATCGAACGTCGGCGGCGTCCCGCCCGGTTTCTCCGCACCGACGGGGGCGGACGGCGCGTTCGAGGCTTTGATCGTGGAGGTCGCGCCCCCTGGACGCCGCGCCGGGCGACTGCCCGGATGACCGACCGGCTTCTGGCCGGGGCGTCCCGCCATCTCCGGCCGAACCTCCGCGGGTGGCGCACTGTCCGCCACGACCGCCTGGTCCACGCGGCCCGTCCGCTCGGCGTCGACCGCGGGCGAGGGCGCGCTCGCGGCGGTCGGCATCGGCCCTCTCGTGCCGCTCTCGCCCTCCAACAAGGTGGTCACCGGCGCACCACCAACCTCCTCCAGCGGCGGGTTCGCGTTGCGCGCCAGCTGCAACGCCTCCTCGGGGAACCAGGCGCCCCTCGGCGGCACCACCATCCCCCACAGCGGGTCGAAATGGTTCTGGGCGTCGCCCACGATTCCCCACGGGTTGTACTTGGCGTAGTCCCAGGCGCGCGCGCCTCCCGCGATATCGCAGGAGGCGGAGGACATCCCGGGAACCTCGATCCACAGATAGGCGTCGACCAGCGGGACCTTGGTGTCGGCGGTCGGACGAAGGCCGACGCCGCGGCCGGGAGGCTCGCACCAGCCGCCGTTCCGAAGCACCTCGACCACCGCGGGCGGTTGATTGAACGGCGGCCCCTCGTAACGCGCGGCCGCCAACGGCCCGACGCCGTTTCGATCCGTGTTGATGACGAAGTGCGCGAGCGTCTCCGGAGACGACCCCTCTGGCGCGCGATCGACATTCTCCGCGTACCAGGCTTCGACCTTGGACCAAACCGCGTCGTCGTTTGAATCGGCCCAGTCCGGCGGGGTCGCACACTCGCCGTAGCGCTTGGTGTCGCCGCCGGCCGAGCCACGCGCGTGCTGCAGGCACTTGGCGATCCAGGTCCCGTACTGAATGAGCCGCGGCGTCGGCTGATAGTTGCCAGCGTTCAGGAAGAAACCGGCGGCTCTGTCGATGCCGGCTTGCTTGAGTCGAAAGGCGATCTCGCTGACCGGCAACCAGCTGCTGTGGGTGCCGTCGAGATAGACGGCGGCGCTCGGAGCCTTGGCCGCCAGATGGTCGAGCGCGTAGCCGAGCAGGCTGTATCGCTCGGCGGGCGACGCGCCGGGCGCGGGGCTCCGCTTGCCCTCGGCGTCGGCCTCCGATGGTGTACAGGCGTCCTTCCTTCCATCGAGACGGATTCCGAAGGGGATGAGGCCCAGGCTGTTCGGCTCCAGGACCACGAGGGCCTTTTCGTTGCCGATGCCGGTGGCGACGCCGTCGATCCACGCCCGGTAGGCCGCGCTGTTGGCCGCGCCGCCCGCGCCGTACCCGGTGCAATCGTGAAACGGGAGATTGTAGACGACGAAGACCGGGACACGCCCCTGGCGTGCACCCCGCGTCGACGCGTCACGCGCCGCGTCCTCCGCCTCTTGAGGCGTTCCGCCCAGCAGCCAGATGGCCGACGGCGTCGCGACCATCGCGTTCACCAGTCCGGCGTCGCGGGACGCTTTCGCCTTGCGGAGGCTCTCGATCTGCTGGACGGCTCCCGGCTCTGGCTCCGAGCTCAAGAATCGGGTTTGGGGAGTCAGCACGCGCGCCGGCGACGACCGCCGGAGAACGGTGACGGGTTGCCTGGGCGCGTCCGCTCTGCGAAGCGCGCCCGCCGCGACCGCGACGGTGAGCAGTGCGAACGTGACGCCGACGCCGATCCAGACGCCGCGTCTGCGTGGTGGCGGCGAGCTCACGCTCGCCGACAGCTGACCGCCGGCGCTCGGGGTCTCCGGGGCCAGCACCTGGCCACCGGCGCTCGGTGTCGCCGACCGCGGCGTGTGGCCACCGGCGCTCGGGCCCGTCGGATGGACCGCGCGGTCGTCGATGGTCGGAACGGCGGGCGTGCCCCGCGCCGGGTCACCGTCCGCCTGCATCGTCGACGACAGCTCCCCCACCCGCAGGCCAGCGCTGTCGCTCGGCGGGGCGGGCCAGACCTCCCGTCGAGCGAAAACGGCAAGCGCGTCTCCCAGCGCCTCGACCGCCACGGGCCGCGCCGCCGGATCGGAGGCGATCGCTCGGCCGACGAGGTCGACGAAGCCGGCCGCCAGCCCCGGCTGGACGGAGGCGAGCGACGCCGGCGGCTGGGTCGCGATGTGATGCAGGATCGCGTTCTGCGAGTCGCCGGGGTGCGGTCTCTTGAGCGAGACCAGCTCGTAGAGGATCGCGCCCAGCGCGTAGACGTCGGCCCGCTTGTCGACCAGCTTGTCGCCGCGCGCCTGCTCGGGCGACATGTACGCGGCGGTCCCGAGCACCACCCCCGTCCGCGTGGCGGCGCTCGCCTCGTCGAGGGCCTGCAGCTTGGCGACGCCGAAATCGAGGACCTTGACGAGGTCGGTCCCGTCGTCGCGGCGGCAGACGAACAGGTTGTGTGGCTTGAGATCGCGGTGGACGATCCCGGCGGCGTGGGCAGCGCCGACGCCCCGGCAAGCCTGCACGACGAGATCGGCGGCGCGGCCGACCGGTAGCCGGCCCTCGCGCTCCAGCAGCGCGCCGAGGCTCTCCCCGACGAGATACTCCATGACGATGTAGGGCGTCCCGTCGTCCGAGATGCTGAAGTCGATCGCCGCCGTCACGTGATCGTTCTCCAGCGCGCCGGCCGCCTCGGCCTCCCGCTGGAAGCGGTTCAGGATGTCGCGCCGCTCGGCCAGATCGCGGCGCAGAAACTTGATGGCGAACCGGCGGCGAACGACCGTGTGCTGCGCCTCGTAGACGACGCCCATGCCGCCCCTGGCCAGCAGCCGGACGATCCGGTATTTGCCGCCGATGAGCTTGCCGACGGGGCTCGGATCCGGGCCGGCGCTCATGGCGCCTTCTCCGGCTCGCCCCGCATCGCGTCCAGATCGACCGATTGACCTTCCATCAGGCGGTAGGCGCGCTGGCGACTGATGCCGAGGAGGGTGGCGGCCCGAGCGACGTTTCCGCCCGAGGCACGGAGCGCGACGACCAGCGCCGGAAGCTCGATGGGCTCGGTCATCGGACGCGGCGCCCCGGGTTGCGCAGGCAGCGCAGGATCAACGGGCTTCCCCGCCGAGCTCCGGGGCGGAAGGTCGCTCCCGCCCTCCGCGATCCGCTGGGGGAGATGTCCAGCGTGCAGCGTGCCCTCGCCGCCGTGCAGGGTCAGCAGGCGCCTCGCCAGCAGCACCAGCTCGCGGACGTTGAACGGCCAGTCATGCAGGCAAAGCCGCTCGGCGAGCTCGACGTCAATCGCGGGCGGCTGCCCTTTACCGTGCGCCTCCAGCAGGCGCGAGAACAGGGGAAGGACATCCTCGCGGCGGGCGCGCAGCGGCGGGAGCCGCACCGTGAGTCCGTCGAGCCGCGCCAGCAGATCGGCGCGGAACCGCCCGGCGCGCATCACCTCCAGGAGTGGCTGCTGGCCCGCCACGACCACGCGCACGTCGATCGGAACCGGCCGGGTCTCGCCGAGCGGCTGGACGGCGCGCTCCTCGAGGACACGCAGGAGCTTCGCCTGCAGAACCAGCGGCAGGTCCGAGACCTCGTCGAGCAGCAACGTCCCGCCGTCGGCGCCGCGAAAGTAGCCGGGGCTGGCCCGGTCGGCTCCCGTAAAGGCGCCGCGGCGATATCCGAACAGCTCGCCCTCCGCGAGGCCTTCGGGAAGCGCCGCGCAGTTGACGGCGACCAGCGGTCCCGTGCGGCCGCTCCAGCGATGGAGGGCGCGGGTGACCACCTCCTTGCCGCAGCCGGTCTCACCCTCGAGCACGATCGGCAGATCGCTCGTCGCCGCCTGGCGCAAAGGAGCGAGCGCCGCCTGGAGGGCCGCGCCACCCCAGAGTCCCGGCGCGATCTCCTCGAAGGGCCCCGGGCTGGCGGTCACGATCCCGACCCAACCGCCGAGACGGACGACGTCACCGGGGCCGATCGACGCCTCGGCGACGAGGCGACCGTTGACGCGAACACCGTTGCGGCTGCCGAGATCGGCGATGGTCGCTCCGGTCCCTTCCGGGCCCCTGCGCAAGACGGCGTGACGGCGAGAGACATCGTTCCCCGTCAGATGAACGTCGCAGGTCTCGTCTCTTCCAATCGTGAGCTCGGCTCCTCTCCCTTGGAGACCGACGGGAGCCACCGTCGCCATCGGGAAGAGCCAGACGAGCGCGGTCGACGGCGCGGGCGCGCTTGACCGCGCGGCCTCAGCGGCGACGGTCGTATTCCCTCCGCCCGAACCGGTGGCCAAGGTCGATTGATAACACCTTCGCACCAGCGGAAGGAGAGATTCCTGCCGGGGAAACGCCGACGCGCGCGCCCGTGGAAACCACGCGGCGCGCGATCGGGATCTTCGGAATCAGCCGACAATCCCGCCGAGCGCGAGCCCGGCGGGATTCGGCGCCCTCGTCAGAGCAGCGCCGGCACGGCCTGCTGTGCCAGCTCGAGCGCTTGCGCCGGGAACCAGGCGCCCGCTGCCGGGTCGACGGCCCCCCAGAGCGGATCAAAGGCGTTCTGGGCGTCACCCGTGACGTTCCAGGGGTTGTAGGCGGTGAAATCCCACCCGCGCGCGCCGCCGTTGATGGCGCAGGCGCCATCGGACTCGCCCGGGGTCTTGATCCAGAGGTAGGCGTCGACCAGCTCTATGCCTGTGCTCGCGGTCGGGCGCAGCCCGGCACCGGCGCCGGGCGGGTTGCACCAGGCCCCGCTCTTCAAGGCGCTGATGACGCCAGCAGGTTGGTCGTAGGGGGCGGCCGCGAAGGGGGCCGTATCGAGCGGCCCGCGGCCGTTGCGGCTGGTGTCGATCACGAACGGCAACGTCGCCACCGCGCCGTTCAGCATCTTGGCCAGGCCGGCGGTCACCGTCGCCTCGAACGCGGGCGTGTAGTTGACGGTCGTGTAGTTCGTCGCCGGATCGTACTGGCCCGGGCAGCCCGCGAAGTTGCCGATGGCCGACGATGCGCCGACGGTCACCGCCGCCAGACACTGGGAGACCCAGGTTCCGAACTGGACCAGCTGGTCGGTCGGCTGGAAGTTCGAGACATTGAGGAAGAAGCCCTTCACCAGCGGCGCGCCGCTGGTCGGATCGAAGCCCGCCTTGTGGATGCGAAACGCCGCTTCGCTGACGCCCAGCCAGTCGCTGTGCGTGCCGTCGAGATAGACCGACGCGCCGGGCGCGCTGGCCGTCAGGGTCGCGATCGCGCCCTGGAGCTGGGCATAGCGTTCGTCGGAGCTCGCGCCTGGTGCCGGGACGGTGGCGCCCGTCGCGTCGGTGATCGTCGGTTTGCACCAGTCGGCGGAGCCGAAGATCGTCGTGTTGTACGGGATGATCCCCAGGCTGTCCGGCTCGAGGATCACGACCGCCTTGCGTCCGCCGATCCCCCGCGCGAAGCCGGCGATCCAGGCTTCGTAGGCAGCGGCGTCGACGGCGCCGCCCCCCGAGTACTGGGCGCAATCGCGAAACGGAATGTCGTAGGCGACCAGGACGGGGACCCGACCCTCGGGCGCCGCGCGATCCATCGTCTGGCGCACCGACCTCTCGACCTGCGCGGGCGTCCCATCCTCGAACCAGACCGCGCGCGGCGTCGCCTCCATCGCGGCCAGCTTCAGGGCGTCGCCCAAGTCTTCCTGCTGAAACAGGCTCCCTATCTGACTCGCCGCCGCAGCGCTGAGCGGCGGGACGAAGAACTGGGTCACCGTCGACGGGGCTGCCGCCGCGCCGGCCTCGGCGCTCCCCGCCCCCGGCTGCGCGCCCGGTGCGGCAGCCCGCTCGTCGCCGCAGCCGATCCCGATCAATCCTGCTCCCACGATCGCTCTCCACACGACGGCGCGCTTTTGCATCGTCCTCTCCTTGGCTGTTGGCGACGCGCCGATCGACACCGTGGATCGCGAACCTCGCGAGCCCCGCCTGTCCGGCGACAGTCGCTTGCCAACGCAATGGACGTGCCGAGCCGCTCACCGCCAATTTCTGGGGACGATCTGGTCGGGGACTGTCCGACGGACGCTGACGGACAGCGGCGGTCGTCCGCTCAGGCGCCGACGAGCTTGCTGCCCTCGCGGGCAACCTCGGCGGCCGCGGAGCCCTGCCGCCGGTCTCGCCAGGCCGTCGGCGCAACGCCGGCTGCCCGCTTGAAGGCTCGACTGAACGCCGCCTCCGAGTCGTAGCCGACCTCCAGCGCCACCGCCGAGATCTTCCTGGTGCCGTCGCTGAGCATCTGGGCCGCGAGCTGCATGCGCCATTGCGCCAGGTAGGCCATCGGAGGGTGACTGACGACCTTCGTGAAGCGCTCGGCGAGCGCGGAACGTGAGGCGCCCACCTCCTTCGCGAGGGACGCCAGCGTCCATGGCTTCGACGGCTGTTGGTGCAGGAGCACGACGGCTTTGCCAACGACCTCGTCCTTGAGCCCCGCCAACCACCCGGTCTGCTCCGGCGGAATCGTCGAGAGGTGCCGTCGGATCGTCTCCACGAAGATGAGCTCGGACAATCGCAAGCGAACCGAAGCGCTTCCCAGTTGATTCTCCCGAGCCTCCCTGAGCGTCAGATCGATCAGGCGGTCGAGGCTATCCCCGGGCGCGCCGTCCGTTCGGCGCACGCCTCGAATCACCAGGAAACGGGGCAGCGACACCATCAGCGGATTGAATGGGCTCTCGTCGCACCCAAGGAACCCACACACGATGCCGGCCTCCGGAGGCCCCGCGCCGGCCCCGTTTTCGATCACCACCGGCAGCAGCCCGGCCGCGATGCCGCTCAGGAAGCCGACGGTCCGCTCGACATCGGGCAACGTCGGCTTCTCGGGATCCATTCCCACCCAATAGGCGTCGCCGCGGGCAACGACGAGCACGTCTCCCGCATCGAGCCGCACTGGGGCGTCGGCCCCCTTGTAGAGGCCGCCCCACACGGTGCCTCGCGTGACGACGTGGTACGAGATGACGTTCTCCGCCCGAAGCGTCAGCCCCCTGGCCAGCACGTCGCCCTCCGGCACCCGCGCCGGCTCGCATGGCTGCCTGAGCTCGGTGAGGAAGAAAATGGCTCCCGTGAGACGTACCGTGCGAAGCACGTCGGAGAGGGCATCGGAGCCGTCCGGCACATTTGGACGAACGGTCAAGGTTGCCGGAAGATCAGTCATGGAGCTACCCGCCCGGGAGTCATACGGTCCTCTTGCGCCCAACCAAGGGCGCGCGTGGAGGATAACGTGAAGAAGGCTCTCTGGATCGTCTCACCGGCTCCGAACTTCTCCCACCTCGGGCCCCTGCCCGGCGGACGGCTTTAGGTGTCGACCGCGCAGAAGGCCTCGAGCGCTCCGGCCCTGGCGTACGAGAAGATGTACGTTCCGGCGTTCTTCACCCCTCTCGCGAACGCTCTTCTCGATCGCATCGCGCCGTCCGGGAATGATCGCATCCTCGATGTCGCGTGCGGCACCGGGATCGTGGGGCGGCTCATCCGCGAGCGCGTGGGAGCGCCCAAGCGGCTCGCCGGAATCGACATCAACCCTGCGATGATCGAGGTCGCGCGCGAGCTTGCGCCGCAGGTCGAGTACGAGTGCGGCGACGCGACGGAGCTGGCATTCGGTGCGGCGGATTTCGATGTCGTGCTGTGCCAGCACGGGCTGATGTTCTTCCCCGATCGCGCCAAGGCATTGCGGCAGATGCGCCGGGTCGTGGCCGGCGGCGGACGGATAGGCGTGAGCACCTGGCGATCCCTGGCGGAAAACCCGGTGTCGGAGGCGTTTACGAACGCCGGGCGCCGGCATGTCGACGGGCCGCTCGACTTGCCGTTCTCGATGGGCGACGAGAAGCAGCTGGCGGCGATGCTGGAGGCTGCGGGGTTCGTGGACGTCCGGGTCGAGACCGTGGCGTTCGAGGCGCGCTTTCCCGACGCGGCGACATTTCTGAAGATGAACGTCATGGCCGTCGGCGCGGTGCTGCCGCAGTTCGCGACGATGACCGACGGCGAGCGCGCCGCCTTCACCTCCGCCATCGAGTCCGACGCGGCGGCCGTCGTGACGCGCTACCGAGACGGCGACGGCTTGAGATTTCCCGTCAGCGCCAACCTGGCGACGGCAACGGCGGCCCGATAGCCGACTGGTGGTGCCGCCCTCCGCGGTCGGGAAAGCGATCAGCGCGGCGGCGGGGCGGCGCCCTGCTTGAGGGCGTTCCGGATCTCGGGGTGCTCGTCGAGGAATGCCTGGCGGCTCTCGCGGCTGATCTCGACTACCACGGTCACGTCCCGCAGGATCTTCGACTGGCAGCCGAGGCGCGAGGTCGACTTCACGTCGAACGCCTTGTCCATGATGTCCTCTTCGCGATCGCTCGCCTCGGCCAGCGCGTCGAGGCCTTCCTTGACGTAGACGTGGCAGGTCGAGCAGGCGCAGACGCCGCCGCAGGCCGAGCCGACCTGTGCGTGCGCCTTGTTCGACGCCTCGAGGATGCTGGTCCCGACCGGCACCTCGATCTCGACCCCGTCCGGTTCGAATCTGACCTTGGGCATCAGTGCGAATGTCCCGCGTGGCTCCCGGCGCGCGACGCGAGGTCGCGCTTGGGAGCGGTTTCATCGGCTTTTTTTTCCACCGCGTCGACGTCCTTGCCGCGCAGCCCACGCTCGAAGGCGACATTCATGCGTCGCCCGGCGAACTCCTTCGACGCCGCGTCGAGCGCCTCGACCGCCGCGCGAATCGCCAGGTGGTCGGTCCCTTCGCGCGCCGCGGCCAGCGCGGCCAGCGCCGCGGCGATCGCCGTCTCGTCTTCTGGCGTTAGCAGCTCGGGCGAGTCGGCCATCGCCGCGCGCGCAGCCGCGACGATCCGGTCGGCCTCGACCCGCTGCTCGGTCAAGAGGCGGACCTTCACGTCCTCCTCGGCGTGGGCGAACGAATCGAGCAGCATTCGCTCGACCTCCTCGTCGGTCAGGCCGTAGCTCGGCTTGACCTCGATCTTCGTCTCTTGCCCGGTCGTCTCCTCGCGGGCGGAGACTCGCAGGATACCGTCGGCGTCGACCATGAAGGTCACCTCCAGCCGAGCCATCCCGGCCGGCATGGGTGGGATCCCCTTGAGGGTGAACTGCGCCAGGGAGCGGCACTGGTCGGCCAGCTCCCGCTCGCCCTGGACGACCTTCAGCTCGAACCCGGTCTGCTTGTCGGCGAACGTCGTGAAGGTCTGCGTCGCGCCGCACGGGACGGTGGTGTTGCGGTGGATGATCTTCTCGACCACGCCGCCCATCGTTTCGAGCCCCAGCGACAACGGCACCACGTCGAGCAGCAGCATGTCGCCCTGACCCGCGCCGCCGGCCAGCACGTCGGCCTGCACCGCCGCGCCGAGCGCGACGACCTCATCGGGATCGATGTCGGCAAGCGGCGCCCGCCCGAACAGCTTCTCGACGAACTGGCGCACGAGCGGCATCCGCGTGGCGCCGCCGACCAGGATCACGCCCGACAGCGCCGCGGGCGCCAGCTCGGCGTCCTTGAGCGCGCGTCGCACCGGTCCCGCGCAGCGCATCAGCACCGGCTCGACCAAGAGCTCCATCTCCGTGCGCGTCAGCTTCGCCGTCCGCTTCCCGTCGGGGAGCGCGAAGTCGATCGCCACCTCGGGCTCGGTCGTCAGCCGCTCCTTGACCGCGCGCGCGCCGTCGAGCACGCGGCGGACCAGCTTGGCGTCGTGCACCGCCGCGTCACCGAGGCCCCACCTCTCGAGCAGCGCGCCGGCGATCGCGCGGTCGAAGTCGTCGCCGCCCAGCGCCGAATCGCCGCCGGTCGCCTTCACCTCGAACACGCCGTCCTCCAGCTTGAGGATCGAGATGTCGAAGGTGCCGCCACCGAGATCGAACACCGCGAAGGTTCCCTCGGCCTGCTTGTCGAGCCCGTAGGCGATCGCCGCCGCTGTCGGCTCGTTGATGAGCCGCAGCACCTCCAGCCCCGCCAGGCGGCCCGCGTCGCGCGTCGCCTGTCGCTGACCGTCGTCGAAGTAGGCCGGCACGGTGATCACCGCGCCGTCGAGCGGCGCGCCCAGCTCCGCCTCCGCGCGCGCCTTGAGCGCCTTCAATATCTCCGCCGAGACCTCCATCGGCGTCACGGCGCGACCGCCGGCCACCGCGAAGCGGACGACGTTGCCGTCGCCGGCCGGCGGCGCGAACTGGTAGGGCGTCAACTTGCGCGTCGCCTCGGCGTCGCTCGGCCCGCGTCCCATGAAGCGCTTGACCGAGGCGATCGTGTCGCGCGGAAACTCCGGCGCCAGCCGATCGTGCGCCTCGGCGCCGACGACGATCGTGCCGTCCGCCGCGTAGTGGACAACCGACGGCAGGATCGCCTGGTCGTTCTCATCGCGCAGACAGACCGGCCGCCCGCCGTCGACGATCGCCACCAGCGAGTTGGTGGTTCCGAGATCGATCCCGATCGCGCGCGTCTGGCAGGCCCGCTTGGTCGGCGAGGCGCCCGGCTCGGAGATCTGGAGAAAAGCCTCAGCCATGGCCGCCTCCGGACGCCGAGCGCTCCTCGTGCGCCGCGACCTCCTCGAGAAACCGCTGGTAGTAACGGAGCGCGACCAGTGTGCGCGCGGCCTCCTCGAACTTCCCCGCCTCCAGGGCGGCGGCGATCGTCTTCATCGCCTCCGCGGCGCGGCCGCGCACCTCCTCAGCCATGAAGGCGATCTTCACGATGTCCCCGGCGCGCTGCGCTTCACCGAGCTCCTCGCGCCGCTCGAGGATCTCCATCAGGAACGTCGGCGGGGCGGCCACCTGCTTGGTCTTGCGAAGCTCGTCGTCCCCCTTGCGGTCGTCGCCCGCCAGGCCGAACCCCGCCAGCTCCAGCAAATACTCCGCGCGCTTGACCGGGTCCTTCACCGTGCGCCAGGCGTCGTTGATCTCGACGGTGCGGCCGAGCGCGGCCTTGCGGGCGCGCGGATCGGCCTTGGCAAAGCGATCCGGGTGCAGCTGTCGCGACAGATCTTTGTATGCCGACTCCGCCACCGCGAGATCGATCTCGAACCTGCGCGGCAATCCGAGCACGGCGAACCGGTCGTCGGCCGCGTCGGGCGGCAGGATCGCCTTGCACGCCGCGCAGAACGGCCCCTTGCCGCCTTCTTTCTCACACGACCAGCAAATCACCTTCACACCCTGAACATTTGCCTATCAAGATCTGCGCTCGGCTCTCGTCGCATCGGGTGGGCTGGTGGAAGGGGCAGAGCCCCTCCCGCCCCTCCTAGAACTGGACGCTCTCGCCGCAGCCGCAGGTCCCCTTGACGTTGGGGTTCTCGAACTTGAACCCGCGCCCGACCATGGAGGTCGAGTAGGCCAGCGTGGAGCCGTCGAGATAGAGGTAGCTCTTCGGGTCGACGAACACGCGCACGGTGCCGTCCTCGAACGAGAGAACCTGGTCCTCGGCGCGCGGCTCGCTGTCCGACCACTCGAACAGGTAGGAAAAGCCGGTACAGCCGCCGCCGCGGATGCCGACGCGCAACCCCTTGGGCGTCGTGGCGCGCTGGCCGGCGGCCTTCTTGATCTCGGCGACCGCTCTGTCGCTGACTCCGATAGCCATGAAGATCGTCTCCTAGACAGCCGCCTTGGTGGCCGCTGCCTTGGCCTGCCGCTTGGCCTTGTAGTCGGCGATGGCGCCCTTGATGGCGTCCTCGGCCAGGACCGAGCAGTGAATCTTCACCGGCGGAAGGTTCAGCTCCTCGACGATCTGGGTGTTCTTGATGTCCATCGCCTGAGCGATGGTCATCCCCTTGACCCACTCCGTCGCCAGCGAGGACGAGGCGATGGCCGAGCCGCAGCCGAACGTCTTGAACTTCGCGTCCTCGATGATCCCCGCGTCGTTGATCTTCAGTTGCAGCTTCATCACGTCGCCGCAGGCGGGCGCGCCGACCAGGCCAGTCCCGACGCTGGGATCGTCCTTGTCGAAGCTCCCGACGTTGCGCGGGTTCTCGTAGTGCTCGATGACTTTTTCGCTGTACGCCATGACGTTTTCCTTTTCAGCGGGCTAGTGAGCGGCCCCAACGGCCCACGCTAGTGGGCCGCCCCAACGGCCCACGCTAGTGGGCCGCCCCAACGGCCCACGTTAGTGGGCCGCCCATTGAATGCTCTTGAGATCGATTCCCTGCTGCGCCATCTCGTAAAGCGGCGACAGCTCCCTCAGCTTGTTGATCTTGCCGACCACCGTCTTGATGACGAAGTCGACCTCTTCCTCGGTGTTGAACCGCCCGAGGCCGAACCGGATCGAGGTGTGCGCCATCTCCTCGGCCACGCCGAGCGAGCGAAGCACGTACGACGGCTCCAGCGACGCCGAGGTGCAGGCGGAGCCCGACGAGACCGCGATGTCCTTGAGCCCCATCAGCATCGCCTCGCCCTCGACGTACGCGAAGCTGATGTTGAGGTTCCCCGGCAGCCGGTGCTCCATCGAACCATTCACGAAGGTGTCCGTCACCTGCGACTGGATCCCCTCCCGCAGCCGCTCGCGCAGCGCGAGCAAGCGCTTCCCCTCGGTCGCCATCTCGGCCTGGCACAGCTCCGCCGCCTTGCCGAAGCCGACGATCGCCGGCACATTGAGCGTCCCCGAGCGCATCCCGCGCTCGTGCCCGCCGCCGTCGATCTGCGCGGTGATGCGCACGCGCGGCTTGCGCCGCACGTAGAGCGCGCCGACGCCCTTCGGTCCGTACATCTTGTGCGCCGAGATCGACACCAGATCCGCCCGCGCCTTGTTGACGTCGAACGGAATCTTGCCGACGCCCTGGACGGCGTCGATGTGGAACAGCGCCCCCTTCTCCTTGACCACCGCGCCGATCTCGTCGACGGGGTTCACCGTCCCGATCTCGTTGTTGGCGAGCATGATCGAGACGAGGATCGTCTTGTCGGTCATCGCCGCCTTGACGGCCGCCGCGCTCACCCGCCCGTCCTGCTCGACCGGAACGTAGGTGACCTCGAAGCCCTCTTTCTCGAGGCGCTTGCAGGTGTCGAGCACCGCCTTGTGCTCGGTCTCCGCCGTGACGATGTGGTTGCCGCGGTCCTTGTTGAACTCGGCCGCGCCCTTGATCGCCAGGTTGTCCGACTCGGTCGCGCCCGAGGTCCAGACGATCTCCTTGCCGCTGGCGCCGATGAGCGCCCCGACTTGATCGCGCGCCTTCTCGACCGCCTTCTCGGCCGTCCAGCCGAAGGGGTGCGAGCGGCTGGCGGCGTTCCCGAAGATCTCGGTGAAGTACGGCAGCATCGCCTCGACCACGCGCGGGTCGACCGGCGTGGTGGCGTGGTTGTCCATGTAGATCGGCAGCTTGAGCGTCATTTCGAAATTCCTTGGACCAGCAGCGGCGCCTGGCCGTCGTGGCCGTGGATGTCGCAGGTGCCGCACTCGGTGGGGTTGTGGGTCGGCTCGCAGGACCGGCAGCTGTTCATGTAGGCCAGCGTCTCGTTCAGGTCGCCGACCAGCCGGTGGAGGCGCGCCAGCGTCTCCTCGGTCTCGCGCAGCTTGTCGGTGAAGATCTCCCGCACCCGCTCCATCGCCTTGGGGGCGGTCGCCGTCCCCTCCCAGTCGCGCAGGACTGCCTTGATTTCGGTCAGCGAAAACCCGAGATCCTGCAGCTTCTGGATCCAGTCGATCCGCTTGAGCGCCTTGCCCGAGTAGAGCCGGAAGCCCCCCTTCGAGCGCACGGCTGGGTCGAGAAGGCCGAGCTCCTCGTAGAGGTGGACCGCCCGGACCGTTTTCCCGGTCCGTTTGGCCAGCTCTCCGACTTTCAGGAGCGCGAGGCCCTGCGCGGAGACGTCGTTGAAACCCTCACCCATACGTATGGGTTATATATCAAACCGCCCCGCTGACAAGGACCAACTTCCCGAAGGTTTCCCGCGACTCGAGCAGACGGTGCGCTGCGGCAATCTGGTCCAGGGGCATCACCTGGTGCACGACGGGCCGCAGTCGGCCGGCAGCGACCAGGTCGAGGAGCTCGAACAAACGCGCCTTGCTGGCCATGGTCGAGCCGAGGATGCTGAGCTGGCGCCAAAAGACATGCCGCAGGTTCAGGACGGGCTCGAACCCAGCCGTCGCCCCGCAGGTGACGATGCGGCCCCCCTTGGCGCAGGCGACGACCGACTTGGGGAAGGTCGCGGCGCCGACGTGCTCGACCACGATGTCGGCGCCGCGCCGGCCGGTGAGGCGCTTGACCTCGGCGACCAGCTCGGTCGTCGTGTGATTGATCGTCTCGTCCGCGCCCAGCGCCCGCGCCGCCGCCAGCTTGGCGTCGGTCGACGCCGTGGCGATCACGCGCGCGCCCCAGAGCTTGGCGATCTGGATCGCCGCCGTCCCAATGCCCGAGCCGGCGGCCAGGACCAGCACCGTCTCCCCCTGTCGGATCTGCGCGCGCTCGACCAGCATCTGCCAGACGGTCATGAACACCGTCGGCAGTGCGGCGAGCTGCGCGTCGTCGAGCGGAACGCGATCACGCGGCGCCGGCACCAAATTCTGCGCCGGCATCACCAGGTATTCGGCGAGGCCGCCCCAGGTCTGCTCGCCGATCATGCGATAGTCGGGGCAGAAGTTGTCGCGCCCGCCGAGGCAGGCAACGCAGCGGCCGCAGGAGATCCCCGGGTTGACCAGCACGCGATCGCCGACCGCGCAGCCGGCGCGCGCCGCGACGCCGGGACCGAGCGCCGCGACGACGCCGCAGACGTCGCCGCCCGAGACGTGCGGCAACGGAACCGGCAGCGGCGGCAGCCCCTGACGCAACCAGAGGTCGATGTGGTTGAGCGCGGCGGCGGTGACACGGATCTGCACCTCGCCCGGACCGGGCGTCGGCGTCGGGACGTCGCCGATCTCCATCACCTCCGGCCCGCCGTGACGACGGAACAGCGCCGCGCGCATCACCGACGAGGTTACCACCCTCGCCGCACGGCGACGGGTCCGTCGCACCGACGTCAGCCGACGCCTGCGCGTCAGCCGACACCTGAACGAGCGGCGCCGGCGTTGATATTCGTCCCGCGGTAGCCAGGTTGGCGATGTGGCGCCTCCGCCGCCGCGAAGGTTCGGACTTCCCGTCCGGCTGATTGCGTTCTTCAGCTTGCCGCTGGCGATGATCGCGGGCGGCACCGTCGGCTACCACTGGATCGAGCGTTGGTCGTGGTTCTATTCCTTCTACGTCACGGTCATCACCCTGACGTCGATCGGCTACGGCGAAGAGGAACCGCTCTCCAACGTCGGCCGGGTGTTCACGATGGTGCTGGCGGTGGGCGGGATCTCCACCTTCGCGCTCGCCGGGACCCAGCTCCTCACGTTGATCGTCACGGGCGCCCTGCGTGAGTCGCGAAACGAGCGGCGGATGGAAAAACGAATCGACGCCCTCCGCGATCACGTGATCGTCTGCGGCTACGGCGACGTGGGTCGCCGTGTCTGCGCGGACCTCATCGGGGCCGGCATTCCGGTCGTCGTCGTCGATCGTGAGGCCGAGCCGCTGGCGATCGCCGCCAAGGCGGGCGCACAGGCCCTGCGCGGCGACGCGACCACGGACGCGACGCTCGGCCAGGCAGGCATCGAGCGCGCCCGTGCCCTGATCGCCGCGGCCGGTACCGATCCCGAGAACGTCCTCATCACGATGACGGCGCGCCTGCTGCGGTCCGGGCTCACCATCGTCGCCCGTGTGGAGGAGGACGCCACGGTCTCCAAGCTGATGCGCGCGGGCGCGACCCGCACCGTCTCCCCCTACGCGATCGCCGGCGGGCGCATGGCGGCGGCGATCCTGCGTCCCGCCGTGTCCGAGCTGATCGATGGCGTGGGCGAAAAAGGGCACCCGGACCTGCAGCTGGAAGAACAGGTGGTGCGCGCGGGCGGCCCGCTCGACGGAAAGACGGTGGGGCAGAGCGGTCTCGGCCGGGCGGGAGGCGGGCTCATCCTGGTCGCCATCAAGCACCAGGACGGTCGGCTGGCCTTCGATCCCGGCGACGACGCCCCGGTCGTGGCCGGCGACATCCTCATCACGGTGCACTGCCGCCAGCAGCGCGGGGGGGCCGATGCGATGGCGCTTCCCCGATAGCGGGCAGCTGGCGGGCGCGCTGTCGCGGGTCGGCCTCGTGATCGCCGGCGCGCTCCTGGGCGGACTCTTCGGCGGGTTCGTCGTCGTCGGCGTGACGCTGGTGCTCAAGGCGGGAATCGACTTCGCCTCGCGCCAGGGGACCCTTTTCGCCGTGGTGGTTCCTGTGCTGGGGCTGGTGGTCACCGAGCTGGTGCTGCAGGAGCTGGGCAAGAGCGAGGGAACCGCGGGCCGCCCGGTGAAGCCCTGGCGCCTGTTCCCCAAGGGCGCCGTCCGGGCCGACATCAGCGGTGACGTCGTGGGGTGCGCCGGCGAAGAGGAGCGGTTCCCCTGGCGCCTGGCGCCGATCCGAGCGCTCGCCATCCTCGCCACCGTCGGGTCGGGCGCCGCGATGGGAACCGAGGCGCCGGCCGCCTACCTCGGCGTCGCGGCGGGCGCCTACCTCGGGGATCACGGCCGGAGGTGGCGCCGGCTTCTGCGGCCCGCGGCGCTGGCGGCGGGGGCGGCGGGCGTGGCGGCGCTGATGGGGATCGCCCTCGTCGGGACGGCGTTCATCCTCGAGCTGGGCCGGCGGCGGCGCGCACCCCTCAGCACCGACCGGTTGATCGCGGCCGTGATCGGCGGCCTCGTCGGCTGGCGAATCGACACCTTCTTCGGGCTGAGCCTGATCCGCCTGGTGGTCCCCAAGGTTCCCCCGGACACCTTCCTGCAGGCGGCGATCGCCGCGCTCGCCATCGGCGCCACCTCCGGGATCATCAGCTCGCTGGCTGCCATGGCCGTCTACCGGGCCAAGGGGTGGTCGGCCCCGCCGCTCGTCCGCCTGGCCATCGGTGCGCTGGGGACCATCGCCGTCACCCTGTTGCTCGTTCGGATCGCCGCGCCGTCAGCGGCCGTCGGACCGGGTGGCGGCGCCATCCTCTGGGCCGAGAACGTCAACGCTCTCCCGCTGACCTTGCTGGCCGTCTGCCTCCTGCGCGCGCTCGCGACCACCGCCGCCGTCGCCGCCGGGGGTTGCGGCGGTGTGTTCATCCCCTTCCTTGCGGTCGGCGATCTCGCCGGTCGCGTGTTCGCTCCGCTGTTCGGCGTGGGGAACGATCTCGCCGGTGCGGCCGGTGCGGCCGGCGGCATCGCGGGTGGCTATCGACTGCCGCTGACCGCGGCCGCCATGGTCCTCGGCGTCGGCGGCCCGCCCCGCGCGATGCTGACCAGCCTGGCCACGCTGGCCGTCGCCTTCGCTGCCGCCAAGGGCGCCGAGTCCGTGGTCGAGAAGGTCAAAGGCCTCCGGCACGCGCGCAAACAGGCCACGGTCCACTGACGCCGGCGCGGTTGAACATCGAGAGGTGCGCGCGGCTCAGGGCTTCTTTGCGCCACGCACGGGCTGAACCAGGATGATCGTCACCGACGGATCGTCCCAGGCGAGCTCCACCGCTTTCAGCTCGGTGTCGTCTTGCGCACCCATGTGCCGCTCCCGAAACGCCTCGGCCAGCAGCAACCAGGCCATCCAGTCGCCAGGGCTCGCAAGGGTGGCGCGCTTCGCCGTGTCGAGGTCGACCGGCTGGCCGAGCTCGAAGTGCGCGATCGCGCGCGTCCCGACGTTCCCGGGATCGAGCCGCAGCGCCTCGTCGATCTCGCGCCGCGCGCGCGCCTCGGCGTCGCGCTTGACGGCCACGTCCTCGGACCGCGCGGCGTGGTTTCGCCGGCCCACGAGCAGGAGCTGCCCGCGCGTCGCGTGGACCTCCGCGTCGGACATCTGCCGCTCCGCGATCGGGTCCGCGCTCGCTGGCGCGAAGGGGAAGATCAGCAGCTCGTACCGTCCGCCGTCCAGGTAGTTGGCGAGCTCGGCGTCGAGGTCGGCGGGTGTCAGCTTGCCGAAGGCCTGTGTCCAGGCCGTGGCGGCCGGGACCCGGTCGTGGAGCGCCGTCTGAAACGCACGCAGCCCATCGGGGTGACGGTTCATCAGGAAATGCACAGTCGCCCAGGCGGAGGCGTAGAAGACGCCCATGTCGCCGTCGATCTTCTTGGCGGCGAACAGCTCGGCAAGCGAGAGACGGGCCCCGCGCTGGGCGATGGCGAGCAGGTTCGGCGGTGGGCGCCCGACCGTGACTTCGCGCTTGTCGCCGTCGTAGTCCAGCGTCTGGAAGTAGGTCGCGAGCCCCTCCGCGAGCCAGAGCGGCTGACTGGGCATCACCTTGGCGCTGAGGTAGTGGACGAGCTCGTGCTTGATGACGTCTTGCTGCCCGAGCTCGCTGTCGGCGCGCATGACCATCAGCGGCTGGAACAGCACGCGTGTGAACCACCCGGCCAGCTCCAGATCCGCGAAGTCTTCCCACCCATCACGGACGACGATCACCGGCAGCCGCCCGGTGCGAAGATCAGGTGCCGCGCGAAACACTGTCAGGAGCGCGGCCTGAAACTGCTCGAGGTCCCGCAGCGCGGCCCGCGCGGTGTCCGGATCCGCCTCGGTGCGGAGACGGAAGTGCGCGCTCGCGAGCTCGCGCCAGGCGGGACCGCCTGCCGCCGGGCAGGGCGGCAGCTTTCCCGCGCACCCACCGAGCGCCCCGGCCGCGATCAGCAGCAGCGCGGCGAAAAGGGCGCGCGGGGTCGGCGTCATGCGCACCCATCGTAAACCAGCGGCGGCCCGCCGGCGTCCCACCAACGCGCCCAGCGGGCGGATGCACCTTCGGGCGGCCCGCCCGCGGCGTCAGACGGACTTGAGCGCCGGGCGCGCGGCCGGCAGCTGCGCGCGCCGCGCCTCGGCGACGACCTCGGCG
The DNA here is from genome assembly GCA_963725905.1 of uncultured Pseudomonadota bacterium. Lineage (GTDB taxonomy): Bacteria > Myxococcota_A > Polyangia > Fen-1088 > Fen-1088 > JADGRB01. Next base: position 89,991 of record CAVSAG010000003.1, read on the forward strand.
ATCGCCGCCAGAAACGCGTCGATCGTCGCGTCGGAGAGCTCGCCCATGTTGGCGATTTGGATGTAGCGGTCCGCGAACTCGCCCTTGGCGCGGTAGACGATGAAGCCGCGCGCCTTGGCGCCGTCGTAGAGCGCGTCGACGGTCAACCCGGCGGGAAGCCGCAACATGGAGATGGTGTGCGACTCGCGCCCGGTGTTGGTGAACGACTCGAAACCGAGGTCGGCGAACACGCGCCGGATCCGCAGCGCCCGCTTGCGATAGGTCTCGCGGCGCGCGGGGACGCCCCCCTCCGCCGCGAGCTCGTCGAGCGCGGTCTCGAGCGCGAAGAACGACGACACCGCCGGCGTGAATGGGGTCTGGGAGAGCTCGTCGAGATAGCGGCGGTGGCGCTTGAGATCCAGGTAGTAGACGCGCGGCGCGACGTCCGCGATGCGCGGCCAGACCTCGGGCGCGACGCAGAGAAACGACACGCCCGACGTCGAGTGCAGGCACTTGTTGGCCGACGAGTAACAGATGTCGACGGTGTCGCGCACGACGTCGACGTCCTCCACGCCCAGCGCCGAGACCGCATCCACGATCGACGTTACGCCGTGCTGGCGACAGAGCCGCCCGATCTCACCGACCGGGTTGATGATCCCCACGGAGGTCTCGTGGTGGATCATCGCCGCCGCCCCGATGTCGGGATCGCCCTCGAGCGCGCGCGCGACCTCGCGAACGTTCGGCAGCGCGCCCCAGGCGTAGCGGAGCGTCACGCGCGGGATGCCGTGCAGCGCCGCGATCTCGTCGAGCCGCTCGCCGAAGGCGCCGTTGGCGATCACCAGCAGCTTCTTGCCGGGCGGTACGGCCGAGGCGATCGCCATCTCCATCGCCGAGGTCCCCGAGCCGGTCAGCAGGATCATCTCGTGGGCCGGCGAGGCGCCGAACACCGGTCGCAGCTTCTCCTGCAGCCGCTCCACCACGGCGGAGTAGTCGTCGTCGCGGTGGCAGACGTCGTGATGGACCAGGGCCGCCTTCACCCGCGCCGAGGTCATGACCGGCCCCGGACTGAAAAGAACGTAGCCGGGCTGATCCTTCTCCGCGAGCAACCGCTCGATGAGCGCCAGCGTCCCGGCGACACCGGCCGCGTTGGGGGAGCCCGCCAGCATCGTGGGCCGGGCCAGCTCGTCGCCGTAGACCCGCAGCAGCCACTCCGCGTGGAGAAGCATCTGCGGCGAGTCGACGTCCTGCCAGAGCTTCGCGCCGACGTCGCGCGCCGCGACCAGGCCGGCGCGCGCCGCCGCGGCCACCCCTTCGGTCAGCGAGGGGCGCGGCAGACCCTCGAGCGCCTGGCAGAGCGACGGCGCCATCACGAACAGCCCCGCGCTAACGGCGTCGTACGCCTCGAGGCCCTTGCCGATGTCGGAGACCTTTTCGCCGGCGAGCTTCACCTTGGTCGCGTCGTCGATGTCGAACACCTGCGGCAGGTCCCGATCGACGGCGAGCACCGTCGGACCCGCGGCGGCGGGCAGCGCGCACATCTCGCGCAGCAGCGCGGGGGCCGCGATCTGATCGGCCATCAGCAAGAGCGTCCGCTCCGTGATGAACGCGCGCGCCGCCAGCACCGACAGCCCGTTCGGGCCGTCCCACTCCGCGTTCTCGAAGAAGGTGATCCGGCGCTGCAACGCCGCCGGCAGCCGGGCCGAGCGGACGACGTGACGGCGGACGGCGGCGCCCCCGTAGCCGACGGTGATCCCGACCTTCTGGATGCCGACCGCGTCGAGCAGCGTCAGAATCCGCTCGAGCAGGCTCGGTCCACCGACCCCCGCCAGGCAGTTCGGGACGCCGTCCTCGCCGATCGGGATTCCCTTGCCGGCGGCCAGAATGAGCGCGCGTGTAATCATGCAGCGACTGAGAGCAATCCGCGATCCAGCGAGGGCCATAGCCTACAAGTAATTCTGCCCGCGTGCGTGATTCCATTTCCTCAGCCGGCGCTCGCTCCTCGTGGCCGAGCTGAGGCGGCGCGCTAGTTCTTGCGGTGGCGGCTGCCGGTGACGGCGGCGAAGGCGTGCGGCATCTGCCGCAACGGTTCAGCCCGGAACGTCAGCAGGTAGACCGAGTTCTCGGTCTCGACGTAGATCTGGTCGCCGCCAGCGTCGCCGAGCACGCGCCGCACCGGCGTCGTGACCATGCGGTGGCCGTTGGGATCGCGGAAGATCACCATGCCGCGCCCCACGCTCGGGTAGCTGATCAGGTAGCCCGCGTACGTTCTCCCGATGCCGAGAGACGCCCGCTCTCGACCGTGATCGCGGATTTTTCTGGCGGTGACACTGACCACGAGAGAACCCAGTTAGAAGGTTACCACAATCGTTGGAAAATCGACGCCTCCCGGTTGGCGTCCACCGGCGGGCGGTCGTTCCGCACGCGGAGCTCCGTGATCGATCTCGACGGGTCGCCGCCCCGGCTTGACCGCTTCGCCAGCCGCCGTCCTGTATAATCCCGCGCTCTCTATGGAAACCGCCATGCCGCGTCCGCGAGCGGGGAACCTGACGGCGGCGCTGGTCGTGGTCGCGCTGCTCGAGCTCGGGCTCAACCGGCTGGCCGGTCAGCTGTTCGTGCCACGCGCCACGCTCGCGCTCGGGGGGGGCTCGCGCGCCAGCAGCGCGGTCGGCGCCGCCGGCCCTTTTCTCTTCCAGCTCACGGCCGTGCTCGGTCTCATCGTGCTCGTCGCCGCGTTCGTGGGCCTCCTGCGGCGGGGCGAGCTCTATCCGCGCGCGATGCGCTTCTCGGTCGGCGTGATCGCCCTGGTCTTCGCGGTCTTCTCGACGCAGGCGCTGCTGCGCGGGCAGCTCGCACCACGGTACTTCCTTTACGTCGAGACCAGCTACGGGTTCCTGTCGCTGCTCACCGCGATCGCCTTCGCGGCCACGCCCAAGACCGATCGGGTACCGGCCCGCGTGAAGGTGGGCGTCGCTCTCCTCGCGCTGCCGGGGGTGCTGCACGCCGCCGCCATCCTGGGCGTGGGGTGGGGAAAAGGGAGCGACTCGGCGACGCTGGTCGCGACCGCCGGCGAGATCCTGCTGATCGCGGCCGCCGCGGGCGCGCCGCTCCTGCTGCCGCCGCGGCCGTTCCGCGAGCGGCACTGGCGCCTGCCCCTGGCGGTGGCCGCCGGGGCGACCTCGCTCTTCGTGGTCGGTCTCGCGGTCCGCTTCGATCTCATGCAGGCGAGCGCGCTCTACGGGCTGCGCATGGAGCTGCCCCCGCTGCGCTCGATCGCCGGCGCGGCCTACGTGGTGGCGCTCTTCGGCTGGTCGTACGCGACCGTCCAGCTGGCGGCCGACAAGGGAGGCATGCGGCTCTGCGGCTACGGCCTCGGGCTTCTGGCGCTGGGCGGCTATGACGCCGGCTCGCCGGTGGAGCTGGCGCTGTCGCTGCTGGGCCTGGTCGCCGTCGCGGTGGGGGAGCTACGCGCCGCCCCCTACGCCGATCGCAGCCGCCCGCGCGTGTCGCCGGCCGACTGGCGTTCCTTCGTGGGCCGGCTGGCGACCGCGCTCGGCGACGGGACCGAGCCGGACGGGACGCCGCCGCAAGCGGTGATCGCCGAAGAGGAAGAGCTGGAGGTGAGCCGAATCCAGACCCACCGGCGCGGCGCCCCGATCGTCGTCAAGCTGCTCCGCCGGCGAGGGACGCTGGTGGAGATCGACGCCACTGCCGGACAGGTGGGGCGCGAGCTCCCCGACGCCAGCGTCGAGCGCCACCGCCGCTGGCTGGCGCGCAATCCCGAGCACCGGCTGAACCTCGCCCGCACGAAGACGGGAGACGCGGCGTTCGACCAGAAGTTCAGCGTGCACGGGACACCGCCGCTCGGCGACGCGGCGCTGCGCCACCGGATCGCGCGCCAGCAGGGGGACGGCGTGCTCACGCTCTGGAGCGGGAGCGCCGCTCGCTATCTGCTGAGTAACCCGTCGTCGATCGCCGAGGCGCCGCCGGCGTTCTCCGGCGCGGTCGACGGTGCGGCGCCGGTCGACGGCATCGTCGCCATCGTCGACACGCTGGCCGATCTGGTCGAGGCCTCGCAACCCCAAGAAGGCTGATGCGAAGCTGATGCGAACGCTGGCCCGAAGGCTGACCCAAGGCTGACGAGGGTCACTGCGCGGACGGCGGCTCGGTCGCCGCGGGCGGCGGCACATCGACGGGACGGGATGGCGCCGGCGCCGGCGACTGGCTCTCGAGCTCACGAACCTGCCGGCGCGCCGCCGTCGCGTACGCACCGGCGGGCGAGGCGTCGAGATACTTCTTGTAGGCGGCGACCGCCTGCGCCGGCTGTCCTTCGTGCCGGTAGGCCTCGCCGAGGCCGAACAGCGCGGGGCCGAAGGAGGGCGCGACGGCGAGCGCCCGCCTGAAGGTATCGATGGCAGCGAGCGGCTTCTCCTTGTCGAGCAGGACATAGGCCGATCCGGCCACCGCCTCGACGCCGTTCGGCTGAAGCTTGAGCGCGTCTTCGTAGAGCTTCTGCGCCTTGGCCGTCTGACCGTTCTCGAGCGCGCGGTCGCCGTCGGCGACGAGGTGCTCGTAGTTCTTCGGATGCGCCTCTCCACCGGCGGCGGCCTCGCGCGTGGGCGCTGCCGCGGGGGGCGCGGGGGGCGCGGGAGGTGCCGCAGCGGGAGCTGGCGCTGGCGCGGGGGGCGGCGGCGCGGGCGCTGCCGCCACGGGCGGTGGCGCGGGGGTCGTGGCCGGCGCGGGGGTCGTGGCCGGTGTGGGCGGCGTGGGCGCCGGTGCGGAAGGGGCGGCGGCCGCGGGTGCGGCGGGCCCGGGCGCGGGCGCCTGTGCCGGGGCCGGCGCCGCCGGCGCGCTCCCGGGCAGGTGAAGCCCGCCGGTCCCCTTGAAGCCGAGATAGGCGGCCACGGCGATGCCGACCACCACGACACCGATCAGAATCTTCCGACCCGGATGGCTCGACCCGAGCCCGGCCATCGCCAGATCGTCGCTGCTCATCGGCGCGTAGGAGGCGCTCAGCGCTGGGCGGCGCGACTTGCCGCCGGTGAGCACGTCGTCGTCGTCGAGATCGGCGGTGACGTAGGGACGCGACGGCGCCGAGGCGCGTGGCGTCTCGGGGCGTGTGGGGCGCGAGCCGCGCACGGCGGCGGCCGCGCGGTCGGCCTGCGCGACGACGTCGAAGAAGGGGCGCAGCTCGTCGACGTCGCCCAACCGACGCCAGGAACCACCGGGCGGACAGACCCTGTCGGAGCGGGTCACGCGCCGCTCGACCACCCACTTCTGCAAGGTCTGCGAGTCCCTGAACCGATGGGTCTTGCCCTCTTCCGTGGTGAGCATCCACGACGGCGTCGGGTTGCCCGCCGCCCCCCCCTTGCCCGGCAGCGGCGCCGGCGTGCCGGCCGCCCGCTCGGGCGCCACGACGAAGGTGTGACCGCAGGTGGTGCACTGGACGGAGGCGCCACTGCCCGCGACGCTTGCGTCGTCGAGCTCATATTCGGTCTGGCAGCTATCGCAACGTACGTCCATTTAACCGACACCCGAGGGGGTTCTTCGCATCCCCGCGACGAGGCGGCGAAAACATACCACGCCCGCAGGCGGCGATTGCCTCGGCGGCCCGTGCGATCGCCGTCATAGACTTTCCGGGAAGAGCGCATAGAGCTGCGACGGCGGCGGCGTGTACGGCCCCGCCACCATCAGATTGCCGAGATGGTCGACGCGGAAGCCGCGTGCGAAGGCCCGCAGCAGGACGGACGGGCCGGCAGCCGACGCGCGGATCACCGCGGCGCGCCCCGGGAGCGCGGCGGCGACGCCGTCGACGAGGTCGCCCATGGTCTCGGCCGACTCGGCGACGCCCGGGCCGATCACGACCCGCGCCGGAAGCGGCCGGTAGAAGAGATAGCCGGACATCGCGCCGCCGGCGCCTGACGCGACGAGCGCGCTTCCGGTCGACGCCAGCAGGGCGAGGTCGCGCCGCCGATCGGCGGCGGTGCGGGCGCGGTCGTAGCGTTCCAGCGTCGGCAGATCGTCGGGGCGCAGCGCGCGCACGCCCGACGCCGGCGAGACAGGCGGTGTCATCTTCTCGGCGAGCAGATAGGGGGCAACGTCGGCCACCACGTAGCCGAGGCGGGCGTAGAGGCCGAACGAGTCGGGGTTGAAGCTGTCTTGAAAGAGCCGCAGGCTGCTGGACTGCGCGGCGACCCGTCCGAGCTCCGCCATCAGCGCGCGCGCGACGCCGGGCGCGGCGCCCGGGCGCGCTGCGAGCGGGCCGATGCTGGTGACCGCGCCGCGCGGGTGGGCGAAGCCAACCCCCACCGCCTCGGTGCCCGCCCAGGCGATCGCGCACCCTTCGGGATCGAGATCCAGGTAGGCGCGGCATAGCCAGGCGGCGCTGTCGCGGGTGGGGAACGGCGGGACGTGGCCGCGCTGGCGGTAAACCGCGCCGAACGCGTCGAACAGGATCTCCGACGCCCCGTCGACGTCCCCCTTCTCCATGCGGGCGACCCGGATCATGACCGCCCCTGAATTATGGGAAACGGGCCTGGACGCCGATCCCACCGTCCACCTCGAAGCGCAGCCAGCGGTAGAGCCCCAGCGTCTCGCCGAACTGCAGGTAGAAACCCAGATTGCGCATCACTTCGAACATGAAGCCGTTCGCGTTGCGCACGCCGAAGTCGTAGTCTTTGATGCCCGGATCGTGTTGCGGGTTGAGGTCGTACACCCCTTGAAATGTCGCGAAGAACTTGGTCGAGAGTTCGGCGTCCACCCAGTAGCGGAACCCGGGCATGACCGCGAACTCGTGCGAGCCGTTGAAGTCGGCCTCGACGCCGAACCTCAGGTCGACGATCACGTCCCAGTGGCGGGCGAACCCGAACGACGGCTGCACGTCCATGAAGAACGGCAGCCGGCCGGTGCAGACGCGGTTGATCCCCTGCCCGCAGGAAATGCTGTCCTTGTAGGGGGCGATGATGCGGTAGCCGGTACCGGGCAGGAGGGAGACGCCGAACTGATCCTTGTGCAGCAGCGAGGGGGGCTGGATGCGCGGAAATCGCTTCTTCGGATCGGGCGCGTGCGCCTCGTCGTCGGGGGCCGCCGGGGGCGTGGCGGCAGGCGCATCGGCGATTCCGGCCGTCTCGGGCGAGTCGGTGGCGGCGGTCGCGCCCCCTGCGAGTGGCACCGCGAGGAGGAGCGCGATCAGAAGCGACAGCCGCATGAACCTGGCAGTGTAGTGCAAACCGACGCCGGGGCGAAGAGGGCGCAAGCGGCGACGACAGGGAGGGCGATGGACCTGTGAGGCCGACCTCGACGCGCCGCAGATTCCTCTCCGCCGCGCTCGGCGCACCCGCGCTGCTGGCGCTTGGGCCCCGCCGTGACGCGCGGGCCATCGGCGATCGCTCGCTGTTCCGGTTCGCGCGGCTCGCGCTGCCCGGACTGCCCGACCCGCGCCCGACGGCGCTCAAGCGGCTGGCCTGGGAGGTCGTGCGCCGCACCAGCGTGCAGACCGCCTCCGAAGCCATCGACCTCCGCCTCGCCGATCCCAACCTGTTTCGCTATCCGTTCCTGGTGCTCTCGGGGGATCGCGGCTTCGCGCTCCCCTCCGAGGCCGACATCGCGCGGCTGCGCCGCTACATCACCTACGGCGGGTTCTTGCTGATCGACTCGTGCGAGGGGCGCGCCGGCGGCGGCTTCGACGAGTCGGTGCGGCGGCTCTTGGCGCAGACGCTCCCCGGCGAGCTGCCGATCCGGATCCCCGAGAGCCACGTGCTCTGGAAGTCTTTCTACGTGCTGCACGGCGCGCCGGGGCGGATCGTCGCGGCGCCCTACCTCGAGGGCGTCGAGCGCGATCGCCGGCTGGCGGTGGTGTACACGCAGAACGATCTGGGCGGTGCCTGGGCACGCGACGGCTTCGGCCGCTGGGAGCACGAGGTGGTCCCGGGCGGCGACGACCAGCGCGAGGAGGCGTTCCGGGTGGGCGTCAACCTGGTGATGTACGCCCTCTGTCTCGACTACAAGACCGAGCAGGCGCACATCGACTACATCCTCCGCACCCGCCGCTACGCGCGATGAAAACGACAGGTGCGATGAAACGAGACGTTCGATGAGCCTGTTCGGCCACCTGCCCGGCGGGTTCAATGACTGGCGCATCGGCCTCGGCGCGGCCAGCAACTACGGTCGCGGCGGCGTGGCGCTGCTGGTGGCGGCGGCCGTCGTCGCGGTGGCGCTGTCGGCGCTCACGCTCACCGACGAGCGGCCGGCGCGCGGGCTCGTGCTCTTCGGACTGCGCATCGCCGGCGTCCTGGCCTGCCTGCTGACCGCGCTCGAGCCGACGCTGGAGCTGCGCCAGGTGACCCGCGTCCCCAACCGCGTCGCCGTGCTGGTCGACGCCTCGCGCTCGATGGAGGTGCGCCCCCCCGACGGCGGCCCCTCGCGTGCCGAGCGGGCCGCGGCGCTGCTCGAGCGCGGCGCGCCCCAGCTGGCGGCGCTGCAGCGCGACGGACACGACGTCGACCTCTACACCTTCGGCGAGTCGGTCTCGCCCGCGACGTCGGCCTCGTTGCACGCGCCGCCCGCGGGCGACGCCACCCGCATCGGCGAGGCGCTCGGCGAGCTGCGGGCGCGCTACGCCGGCCGCGATCTCGGGGCGGTGGTGCTGATCTCCGACGGCATCGACACCGGCCGGATCGGCGAGGGTCCGATCGACGCCGCCACCCGCGCCGCCGTCGAGGCGCTCGGCGCGCCGATCCACGCCGTCGGGCTGGGGGAAAAATCGCTGCGCGATCTCTCGATCGCCGCCGTGCTGGCCGACGAGCTGGCGTTCGTGCGCACGCCGGTGACGATCGAGGCGGTGGTCCGCCAGACCGGCTTGCCGGATCGCCAGGTCGAGGTGACGCTGGAGCGCGACGGGCGGCCGATCGCCACCCGCGGCGTCATCCTGCGCGGCGATCGCTCGGAGGAGAAGGTCTCGTTCGACTGGCTCCCCGACCACCCGGGCAACTTCGTCTTCCGGATCTCGACGCCGGTCCTGACCGGCGAGGCGCTGGCCAGCAACAACCAGCAGTCATTCACGCTCAAGGTGATCCGCGATCGCGTGCGCATCCTGCACCTGGCCGGGCGCCCCTCCTGGGACGAGCGTTTCCTGCGCTCGATGCTGCGGCGCGATCCCAACGTCGACCTGGTGTCGTTCTTCATCCTGCGCACCGAGACCGACGAGCAGCCCTGGAACCACGATGACCTGTCGCTCATCCCGTTTCCGACCTTCGAGATCTTCGAGCAGCAGCTGCGTTCGTTCGACCTGGTGATCTTCCAGAACTTCAACTACGCCCCCTACGGGGTGGAGCCGTTTCTCCCCAACGTGCGCGACTACGTCGAGGAGGGCGGGGCCATCGCCATGGTCGGCGGTGACCTTTCGTTCAGCAGCGGCGGCTATGGGCTGACCGCGCTGCGCGACGTGCTCCCCGTCGAGCTGCCACCGGTGGCGCCCACCCTGGAAGGGGAGAACGATCCGACGCTCACCACCGATTCGTTCAAACCCCGCCTCACGCCCGAGGGGCGCACGCACCCCATCACCTCGCTGTCGCTCGACGCGCGCGAGAACGAGGCGCGCTGGGGAAAGCTGCCGCCGCTCGAGGGGATCAACCGGGTGCCGCGCGCCAAGGCGAACGCCACGACGCTGCTGGCGCACCCGACGCTCAAGGGCCCCGACGGAAAGCCGGCGCCGCTGGTGGTGGCGGGCGAGGCCGGCAAGGGGCGGGCGCTGGCGCTCCTCACCGACAGCGTCTGGCACTGGGGCTTTCTGGCCGCCGGCGAAGGGGACGACGGTCGCGCCTTCCAACGCTTCTGGGAGAACGCCATCCACTGGCTGGTGCGCGACCCGGCGCTCACGCTCCTGCACATCGAGCTCGAGCGGCAGGAGTTCCGCCGCACCCAGCCGGTGACCGCGCGCGTCCGCGCCGTGCACGCCGACTACTCCCCGGCGCGCGAGGTCGACCTGCAGATCGCCGTCGTGAACACCGAGCAGCCGGACAAGCCCGTCCGCACGCTGCAGGCGACCACCGACGCGGACGGCGAGGCGCAGATCGACGCCGGCGCGCTGCCGTCCGGCGCCTACCGGCTGACCGGCGAGGCGACGATCGACGGCCGCAAGGTCACGCAGGACGAGACGTTCGTGGTGCGCGCGGGCGGCCCCGAGCTGGACGACGTCGCCGCACGTGATCGTGTCCTCAAGGAGCTCGGACAGGCGAGCGGCGGCGACTACCACTTCGAGGAGCTGCCCCGTCTCCAGGTCCGCCCCTCACGCGAGGTGCACGTCGGGCGGCAGGAGACGGTGGAGATCTGGTCGCGACCCCCGCTCCTCCTGCTGGGCCTCAGCCTCCTGGCGCTCGAGTGGACGCTCCGCCGCCGCTCCGGGCACGCCTAATCCGCCAACGCGCCCCGAACCAGGCGACGGCGGCGGCGTGGGCGGCGGGCGCGGCCGACGAAGAGCAGCAGCATCGCCAGCGAGGGGAGCAGCCCCGCGGCGCCGAACGCGCCCGAGGCCATCGTGCAACCCGCGGCCCCGGATTGGCCCGGCGGCGTGACGTACTGGCCGGCGGAGGGGGCGAAGATCGCCAGCGTGACGACCGTGGTGTGGCCGGCACCGTCGGCCGCGGTAACGGTGATGGTCTGGTTGCCGTCGATCCCGGTCAGGTCCCACTCGTACGGGCCCTTACCCGCGCTGGCCGAGAGCCCCTGCGGCTCGACGCTGATGCTGACGGCCGACAGGTCGCAGTCGTCGTGCGCATCGACCTTGACCGAGAAGTCGTGGCCCATCCGGTCGTTGTTGCCGGGCGCCAGGAAGCTCACCACCGGCGGCGACGTGTCGTTGATGCAGCCGAACGCCGACGGCTTGGGACCGCCGCCCCACGGACCGAGCGCGGTCATCATCATCTGATACGAGTTCTGGTTCTGCCGATCGCATCGGTCGCCGGTGACCGCCACCGCCTGATTCTCGAACCCGTCGCACCCCTTGCAGATGTAGGGGTACATGATGTCGTTGTCGTCGGAGACGTGCTCGAGCCCGAGAAGGTGCGCCTGCTCCTGCGCGATGATGACCGCCGTGTCGTGCGCGCTGGCGCCGCCGTCGAGAGTGTAAGCGACGCCGCCGTGCAGGTCCTGGCAGAGGAACGGCGCCACACCGGCGACGGTGCTCGCGACGTCGCACCAGGCGCCACCGCCCGAGGAGACCACCTCGGTGTAGAAGCTGCCGCTGGTTGGGCGGGTGAGCGTGAAGATGACGTTGAAGTCGGCGTACCAGCGATCGAGATAGGCCTGCACCTGCTGCTGGCAGTCGAGCAGGGACGTGCCGAAGCCGCAGTTGAACTTGGGCGCGATGCCGCTGCAGGCGTCGTAGTTGGTGGCGGGGAGCGGCGTCTTGCCGTCGGCGTAGACGAGATAGATCACCTTCGGCGCGGGCGAGCTCTTGCCCTTGCCGCTCTCCCCGGAGACGCCGGTCTCGGCCGCGATGGCGACCGGGGCCTTGGCCTCGACCAGATCGGCGTGCATCGTCGACGCGGCGTGGGGCGCGCTTGCCGCGCTCGGCGCGCTCGGAACGACCGGTTCGTCGGGCCCATCGGCGCATCCGGCCGCGGCGCCGAGCGCGAGCGCGAGCGCCGTCGCGCCGAGCGCCCTTGCCGAACGAGACGCGATGCCGAACAAGACCAACGCCTTCCACGGACCGCGCCACCGGCGATGGGCCCCGCTAGCACCACGCTAGCGGCGCACGCCGACCTGTGGCAGGGTCTGCAGATCTGTACATCGGCCGGTTCGCCCGGCGCTTTATAGTCCCGCGTACAGTTTTTTTTGCCTGAGAAACCCACATGGTCGCCGCCGAAAACTTCGTCAACGAGCTTGACGCAAAGAACCAACCCTCGATCCAGCGAGTGATCGCCGCCCTGAACGAGGGGCTCGGGAAGGAGGGCGTCGAGGTGGCGGACGCGCTGCGGATGGCCTTCAAGGCCGCCATCGAGCTGGCCGAGGTGGCTGCCCTCTGGATCACCGACTGCGACGACCTGGAGATGAAGCTGTCGCTGGCGGAGCAGTGCGGTGACGGCGCGCGCCAATGCCGCCGCATCTCGGCGCGGATCGGCGCCCTCGGCCTGCCCGAATACGATCCGCGTAACGGCGGGTATTCCAAGCTGTTCGCCTTCCTGCGCTCGCTGCAGACCTCCGAGGAGCGGTCGAGCGCCGGGTACATGACCGGCAAGGCGCTGTCGATAGCGCGGCTCGGCGCGCTCGGCGCTTTCTGCACCGGGAAAGGGGACGCCGAGAGCGCCCGCCTGCTGGGAACGGAGATCGTGGAGGAGGAGCGGCGCTACTACACAGAGGGGGTGCGCCTCCTGGTCGGGGCGACCGCCACCGAGGAGAGCCAGGCGCGCGCGCGGCGCGCCGCTTACCGCACCCTCGAGCTGGCGGGCGAGACCGTCGAACCTCTGGCGCTCCGCAAGACGCTGGGCAAACGGCGGTAGTCGGAGCGACTCAATGGGTCGCGAGACGCTATAGTCGAATTCGTATGTCGACTGAGGCTGCGCCGGCCGGGCCGGTGACGTTCGGCCGCTACACGCTGCTCGAGCGGCTGGCGGTGGGCGGCATGGCCGAGGTCTTCCGCGCGAAGATCAGCTCGTCGCACGGCTTCGAGAAGATCCTGGTCGTCAAGCGGATCCTCCCGCACCTGGCGGCCGACCCCGGCTTCGTCACGATGTTCATCGACGAGGCGAAGCTGACGGCGCAGCTGACCCACCCGAAGATCGTCCAGATCCTCGATTTCGGCGAGGTGAACGGACAGTACTTCACCGCGCTCGAGTTCATCGACGGGTTCGATGCGCTGGGCCTGCTGCGCATCGCCGCGCAGAAGAAGATGCGCGTGCCGCCGGCGCTGGCGGTGTTCATCGTCGAGGAGGTGCTGGAGGCGCTCGACTACGCCCACAACGCGCGCGACATGGAGGGCAAGCCGATGCAGATCGTCCACCGGGACATCTCGCCGTCCAACATCTTCATTTCCAGGCGCGGCGACGTGAAGCTGGGCGACTTCGGCATCGCCCACGCCAAGCGGCGCGAGTCGAAGACGCAGGCCGGAACGCTGAAGGGAAAGTACGGATACATGTCGCCCGAGCAGGTGGTCGGCCGCCCGATCGACAACCGCAGCGATCTCTTCGCCGTGGGCATCGTGCTGGCCGAGCTGCTCACGGGGCGGCGGCTCTTCTCGGCACCCGCCGACCTGGACGTGCTGCTCAAGGTGCGCGACGTGCACCTCGATCGGCTCGACAAATACGGCGCGGACATTCCGCGCGCGCTCGACAAGATCCTGCGGCAGGCGCTGAAGAAGGATCCGGCAGAGCGGCCGCAGAGCGCGTCCGGGCTGCACGACGAGCTGGCCGATTACCTGTTCTCCATCGGCAAACGGGTGGGACCGACCGACCTGCGTGCCTTCACGGGCAAGCTGCTCGACGCCGACCCCGACACGGCCGCGCAGGTCCTGCAGTCCGCCCGGCGTACCGAAAAGCCGCGGCCCGGCGCGGACGCGCCCGCCGGCGCCCAAGGCAGCGCGCTCGTCCCGACGCCCACCGCCGCCGACGCAGGGGTGCCGACGGTCTCTCACCCCAACGCCGAGGCGGCGGCCCGCGGACCGGCGACCGCCGCTGCCGACGAGCCGTGGCACGACCACGACATCGAGCATTCGTCGGCCCGCCGCTTCACGCCGGTCTCGCGCCCGGGCGAGGGGGGTGGCTCGACCGGGCGGACCGGCGTGCGCGGCCAGACCAAGAGCGACGTCGGCCGATTCGTCTCCGCGGCGCCCAAGCGCCCGCCGGACAGCGCCGGCGAGATCAGTGTCATCACCCCGATGCGTTTCTTCTGCGGCCTGGCGCTGGCCAACGAGACGGGCCTCCTGCGCTTCGAGCTGGGCGGCTCCCAGAAGGAGATCTTCCTGGTCGGCGGCGCGCCCGAGTCGGTCAACTCGAGCCATCCCGGGGAACGCTTCGGCGAGTATCTGGTGGGGCGCGGCATCCTGGGCCCGCCCGATCTCGAGCTGGCGCTCAGCATGCTGCCCCACTACAACGGCAAGCTGGGGGACACCCTGGTCGCGCTCGGCATGCTGCGCCCGCTCGACGTGTTCCGCCTGCTTTCGGAGCAGGTGCGCGACCGGGTGATCGACGTGTTCGCCTGGACCGAAGGAACCTTCGCCTTTTACCGCGGCGTCGCCAACCGCCAGGAGAGCTTCCCGCTCGGCCTCGACACCTTCGAGATCCTGGGGGCGGGCGTGGTCAGCATGCCGGCCGCGCTGCTCGAGGGCCGCTTCGAGCCGATCGGCGACCTTCGCCCCGTCGCCACCGGACGCGCGCGCGTCGAGCCGGAGGCCTTCAAGATCGGCCCGACCCCGCGCGCCGTGCTGGAGATGCTCGACGGCGAGCGGACCGTCCGCGGCCTGCTGGACGAGTTCGGCGACCCCGAGGAGCGGCTGACGTTTCTGCGCTCGCTCTATCTTCTCGTCGAGACGGATCTCGCCGAGCTCGATTAGGGGCCGTCAGCGGGTTGCCGTGACCGCCTTGAGCGCGGCGTCGAGCTGACGCTTGACCGCCGGGTCCGTCTCGACCGCCAGCCGCGCGCGCAGCGGCGCCTCCGCTTCGCGCGATCGACAGAGGCCCAGCGCCGCGGCGGCGTCGAGGCGCACCTCGGCGTCAGTGCTCTCGAGCAGCGGAGCGACGATCTCCACCACGCGCGCGCCCCCCTGCCATCCGAGCGAGACCGCAGCCCGACGCACCAGAACATGATCGCCCGCCGCGCTCGAGGGGGTCTTCTCGATGACGAAGTTCTCGAGAAAGGCGTGAACCCGGGGCGTGCGCGCGTAGGCCAGCGAGGCCAGCGCGCGTCCCCGCACCGTCTCCGACGCGGCGCGATCCGCCGCCACGACCGTCAGGATCCCGTCGGCGGTCGCCGCCCAGCGCTGCAGATCGCCCGGGGCCGACGACTTGGCCAGCGACGCCTCGACGTCGGCGCGCGTCGGCGCCTTCGTGGGGCGCGCCGGCTCGCCGCTGGCGTGCGCCGGCTCGCCGCTGGCGTGCGTCGCCTCGCCGCTGGCGCGAACATTCGATGGCGGGCCCCCGTCGGCGGCCACCAACCCGGCCAACAAACAGGTCATGTGTATAATCGCGCCCGCCATTGCCACGAGGAGATATTGCATGGCCCACCGCCTTCGCGCCCCTCTGATCGTCGCCGGCCTGCTGGTTGCGCTGGCCCGCCCGGCCGCCGCCCAGAAGGCGCCCGACGCCGCCACCGACCAGGAAACCACCGGAGCCCCCGGCGCCGCCGCCGAGACACCGACCAAGCCGAAGGTCGATCTGGGCGAGGAGCTCGCGGTGCACCGGCCAGACGATCTCTCCTACGGCGTCGCGGTCCGCCTGGTCTGGGTCTCGGTCCCCTCCTGGCTTCTCAACCAGTTCACCAAGAAGAACGTGCCGCTCTCCTCGTGGGGGACGGGCATCCAGGCCTTCCGTCGCAAGGGGAACTTCGACATCGCCCTGGCCTTCAACTACCAGAACATGTCGCCCCCCGACGGAAACTGGCTGGGGAGCAGCGCGAAAGCCGCCACCGACGTCAGCTTGCTGCAGTTTCGAGACTTCGCTCTCTACGGATTCGACCTCTCGTTCATCTGGCACGCCTTCTTCACCGATTGGTTCGGGATGCACTTCGGCGGGGGCGTGGGGATCGGAATCCTGGGCGGAGACATCGTGCGCACGAGGAACCTGTCGGGCTGCACCGACGCGAACGCCGGCGACACCACGCAATGCAAGCCGGGCCCGAACAGCATGACCGGCCCCCTGGCGGACGTCCCGGCGGCGGTGCCGATTCTCAACGCCGTGCTGGGGGTCGACTTCCGCGTCCCCACGCTGCGCGGCTGGGAGGCACGGCTCGAAGGGGGCTTCTACGACGCCTTCTTCCTGGGCGGCGGCGTCGGCTACACCTTCTAAATTCGGGACCCTCGGAGGGTCCCGCGCCCCCGCTGATCAGCGTCCGGCGTCTCTTACGGCTCGTCGCCGAAGCTCGGGGGGCCGCCGCGCCCCGAGGCCTCGTGGATCCACCCCGCGAAGTCGCGCTCGAGGCGCGGCAGCAGGAGGACCAGCTTGGCCTGCTGCATCGGGGTCAGCACCTTGCGGACGTCTTTGACCCGATCGTCGCGCAGCGCGCGCTGCTTGGCGCGGCTGGCCTGGAGCTTGTTGAGCGTCGCAATCAGGCGCGCGTCGTCCGGATGGGCCGCCTCCGTCGCCTCGCGCAGCTCGCGCATGAGCGCGTGCCGCTCGGCGGCGATCGCCATCTCCCGATCGTCGTAGCGCGACAGGATCGGAAACAGCCGCGCGCTCGTCGCCTCGTCGAGCTTGAGCGCCTCGATGATCTTGAAGGCGCGCAGAGAACGCATCCGATCGAGGACCTCCTTGCGCAGCTGGTCGGGCGTCCGCTGATCGGCGACGGGCGGAACCGGCGGCACGGCAGCCGGCCGCGGCTGGGCGACGGCCGTCGTCCCCGTGAGCAAGAGGCCCAGCGCGACGCCGGAGAGCCGCCGGCGCTGTCGCCGTTGCTGTCGCTGCCTCTTCATGGCGTCCCCATCGCCAGCGAGCTCGCGACCCGGCGCAGCTCGTCCCCGTCGAGATCGGCCAGCTCCTCGTTCACGCGCCCCTCATCGTCGCCGATAACGTCGGCGCTGTCACTGCCCGCGCTGGACGCGGTCAGCGCCGCCGGCGCGCTCGGGCGCAGGCGATCGAGCAGCCGCTGCAACGCACCCGCGTCGAGATCGGCCACGTCGGCCTCCTCGTCGGACGTCGAATCGGTTGGCCGCGCCCGAACCGCCGCGGCGACCGGCCGATCGCCGCGCGCCACCAGGCCCGGCGCGACGCTCGCCGGCGACGGGAGGGTGGGGTTCGAATGCCGCGCCACCAGCAGGAAGCCGGCCGCGGCCATCGCCAGCGTCGCCGCGACGGAGAAGATTCGCGTGCGCGCGCCGCCCGACCGACGGGCGCGCGCCGCGACCGTCGACGGGGCGGACATCTTGCCCCGCGCACCGTCGCCCAGCGCCGCCAGGGCCGCGTCCGTCGTCCGCGCCGCCAGCTCGTCCCAGAACTGCTCGGCGGCGCCCGGCGACGCGGGCCTCTGGGCGCGCAGAGCCTCTGCCACCCGTGGCGCGTCCCGCAGCTCGGTCATCGCCCGGAAGCAGGTCACGCAGGATCCGAGGTGCTCGCCGAGCAGCGGAGCGCCGGCGACGTCGCCCCCCTCGACGAGGCGATCGAGGACGCGCGCGCAGAGCGCCGTCCGATCGTCGTGCGGGCTCATCGTCCCCTCCCACGCCGGGAAACGCCGTCAGGCTCTGGACCGAGCACGCCGCGCAACTTGCGGACCGCGTAGTGAAAGTTCACCTTGGCCGCCCCCTCGCTGATGTCCAGCGCCGCGGCGATCTCCCGGAAGGGCAGGTCCTCGTAGATGCGCAGCTCCAGCGTCATCCGCTGCTTGGTGGGGAGCGTCCGCACGGCGTCGCGCAGCGCCTCTGACGACTCGGCTGCCTCCAGACGCTCGAGGGCCGGCGGCGTCAGCGGCCGCTCCGGATCGCTCGGGCTCTCGTCCTCGCCGTCGTCGGAGACGAACCGCGCGTGATCGCGCAGGTGGTTGAGCGCGAGGTGCGCGCCAATCCGGAGAAGCCACGAACGGAACACGGCCGCGTCGCGCAGGTCCCCGATCTTGGTCATCGCGCGCACGAACGATCGCTGCACCAGATCGGCTGCCTCGTCGGTGTCGCGGACGTAGCGGAGGCAGAGCGCAAACAGCGCCTGTTGATGGCGCCGGACGAGCAGCCCAAGCGAGACCCGGTCGCCCCGCTGCGCGCGGGTTACCAGAGCCTCGTCCGGGGTCTCGTCGTCGGCCGGCATCGCCACTTTCAGGAGCTTGAGGTGATTCGACATCATGACGGGCGCGCTCCCCAGACGGCAGACCCGCGCCGCTCGCGGCAGGTTAGGCGGCCCGGGTCAGCGCCCGGCGCCCTGCGTCGTGCCCGCCCCGTTGTGGCCCGACCGCGACTCCATGATCGCCAGGTTGTCCTCCAGCGTCTGGATCGTCGAACGGAGCGCCGACACCTCCTCCTGGGTGGCAAACCCCAGCAGGCCGGCGGCGAATCGGGTGGCTCGGTCGAGCTCGGCCTTGATCGACCCGCCGACCCCCACCGCCTTCATCGCCACGTTCATGACCCGCTGGTCCCCCATCATGCGCGAGATGCGGGGATCGCTCATGAAGCGCATCGCCTGACCGACCACCTTGTCCTTGACGGCGTCCAACATCGACATTGTTCGTTTGTGCCACGCGCCTCCGCTTGCGTCAACGCATGCGCCGCGCCATGCTCGGCCGGTGACGGACCACCGTCGAGCTGCCCGCGTGGATTCGGATCTGGTGCTGGTCGTCGGCACGTTCGTCCTCGGCTGGCTGCTCGGCGTGGCGATCGTCTTCAAGCTCTGGCAGCTCGCGCACGCGCCGCGCTGGCTGGTCTTTAGCGGAATGGGGATGGTCAGCTTCCTGATGGCTCCCTGCTTCGGCGGCGTGCTGCTCTCCCGCAGCATCGGGCGGCTGGCGGCGCGAGGGTGGCGCGGGGCGCCGCTCGGGCTCGTCGGCCTCGGCGCCTGCGGCTTGATCTTGGGCCTGCTGGCGATCTGACTGCCTCGGTCGAACCATGGCCGGGCACGAGGAGGCCGAGCGGCACAAAAAGGCGGCGCCGCTCGCCTCGACGATCCGCGTGGCGCTGGTGACGGTGTCGGACAGCCGGACGCCGACGACCAACGACGGGGGGCGGATCCTGCGCGCGCTCGTCGAGGAGGCGGGCTTCGCCGTGGTCGGCGAGGCGTTGCTCGTGGAAGAGCCAGCCGCGATGCGCGCGCAGGTGGCGTCGTTCGCGCGTCCGGCGATCGCCGACGCGGTGCTCGTGACCGGGGGGACCGGAATCTCGCCGCGCGATCGCACACCGGAGGCGGTCGGCGCGCTCTTCCAGCAACGGCTCCCCGGGTTCGGCGAGCTGTTTCGCCTGCTCTCGTTCCAGCAGATCGGAGCGGCGGCGATGATGTCGCGCGCGGAGGCGGGGGTCGTCGACGGCGTGGCAGTCTTTCTGTTGCCAGGATCGCCGGCGGCGATCGAGCTGGCCGTTCGCAAGCTGATCGCGCCCGAGCTCCCGCACCTCGTCGGCCAGCTCCGGCGCATCTGATCGGGCTCGGCGGCCCACGCCAGGCGATGGTAGAGATCGGCAAATGACAAACCTGGGAAACGTCCGCGGGCAGATCCAGGATCTCCGTGCCGAGTTCGAGTGGCGGTTGGGAGAGTTGGTCGGAATCCCGACGGTGAGCATGGACCCCGGCCGGCGCCCGGCGATGGACGCCTGCGTGGCGCTCGCCAGCGGCTACCTGCGGGAGGCCGGCGCGCGGGTCGAACTGATCGAGACGGGCGGGTTTCCGATGCTGCTCGGACGCTTCGGCCAGGACCCCGCGCTGCCGACGGTGACGATCTACAACCACCTCGATGTGCAACCGGCGGAGGCCGCCGACGGGTGGCGGACGCCGCCGTTCGAGCTGACGACCGACGATGGATCCGGCGGGCTGCGTCGCTGGTTCGGACGCGGCGCCACCGACGACAAGGGCCCGGCGCTGACGGCGCTCTACGGCGCGCGGCTGGCGCGCGAGACCGGCGCGCGCGTGAACATCCAGTTCCTCTGGGAGCTGGAAGAGGAGATCGGCAGCCCGAACTTCGCGGCCGGCCTGACGGCGGCGATCGCCGGCGATCCGGCGGGCGGGCGCGCACCGTTTTCGACCGACTCGGTGGTGGTGTCGGACACGATCTGGACCGCGGCCGGGCACCCGTCGATCTCGTACGGCCTGCGCGGCCTCATGGGGTTCACCATCGCGCTCGAGACCGGCGCCAAGGACGTTCACTCCGGCACGACCGGCGGCGTGGCGCGCAACCCGATCGGCGAGCTGGCGATGCTCCTTGCCGCGATGTACGACGCGCGCACGGGCAAGGTGAAGATTCCCGGTTTCTATTCGGGCGTCCGCAAAGTCTCGGCCGTCGAGAGGAAGGCGTTCGGGCGAGCCGGGTTCACGCGTCGCCGCTTCGCCGCCGCGCATGAGCTTTCGAGCCTCCGCCCGAGCCGCTCCGACGTCGACGCGCTGGCGGCGCTCATCGCCGCGCCGACGCTGGAGGTGCACGGCCTCGTCGGCGGCTACACCGGCCCCGGCATCAAGACGATCGTCCCCCATCGCGCGGAGGCCAAGCTCTCGACGCGGCTCGTGCCGGATCAGGACCCGGGCAAGGTCTTCAAGCTCATCAAGGCGTTCGTGAAGAAGCGCCTCCCCGACGCGGTCGTCACCCACGAGGCGTCGCTGGCGGCGTACCTGGCGCCGATCGGCGGCCCGTACCACGCGGCGGCGGCCAAGGCGGTCCGCGCGACGTTCGGCAAGGAGCCGGCGTTCGTTCGCGAAGGGGGCTCGATAGGCGCGGTGTTGACCATGCAACGGCTGCTCAAGGCGCCGGTGATCTTCCTCGGCCTGTCGCTTCCCGAGCACGGCTACCACGCCATCAACGAGAACTTCGACTGGGGGCAAGCGGCCGGTGGGATGGAGATGTTCTGCCGTTATTTCCACGAGATCGGGGCCAACCCCTCCCCGGGCTCCCGCCAGGATCAAAGACGTTGAATCGGGCGCCCGTCGCGCTACCCTTTGCGGGATGAGCGGCGCGTCCCCCTCCGCCCCGGTTGCCCGTGGCACGGCGATCAAGATCGTCGCGACGGTTCTCGTGGTGGCCGGCAGCGTCGGCTACCTGCTGAACTCGTCGATGAAGGCGGGCGCCGAATACTACAAGCACGTCGACGAGGTGACCTCGAACGCCGACGCCTGGCGCGGCAAGAAGCTGCAGGTTCACGGCAACGTCGTCGCCGGATCGATCGAGCAAGCCAAGGGGACGCTGCTCTACCGCTTCAAGATCGAGAGCCGCCCGCCCCGCGCTCCGGCGATCATCACCGCCAGCTACGACGGCCTGGTTCCCGACACGTTCAAGGACGGCGCCGAGGTGGTGGCCAAGGGGACGCTGACCGCGGACAACCAGCTGGCGGTGATCCCCGACGGCATCATGGCCAAGTGCCCCTCGAAGTACGAGGCGGACAAGAACGGCCCGCCCATCAACGCCGCCCAGATGCCGCCCGGCGTCGCCCAGAAGCTCTAGCGCGATCCACCGGATCGGATCGCGTGAGGGAGAACGAGCTTTGCTCGTTCGAGCTCGTCGCGGGGGGCGCGGGACCGTCCCGAAGTCTAACTGTACCGCAGGCCCTCGACCGCGCGCAGCCGGCTGGCACGCAGCGACGGGTAGAGCGTCGCCAGAAAGCAGATCCCCAGCGTCGCGGCGGCGACCGCCAGGATCTCGTCGCCGGCGATCCGCACCGGCAGCGAGCCGATGAGATAGACCTTGGGATCGAGCGGGTAGCCGTAGAGCCGCGCCAGCAGGCAGATGAGCAGGCCGAAGGCGATTCCGAGGCCGGTCCCCACGGCGCCGACGGTGGTGCCGCCGATGAGAAAGACCCGCGCGACCATCCCCGCGGGCGCCCCCATCGACTTCAGGATGGCGATCTCGCGAACCTTGGAGAGCACGATCATCGTGAGCGAGGCGATGATGTTGAACGCCGCCACCACGATGATCAGCACCAGCAAGAGCGAGATGATGACCTTCTGCATGGTGAGCGCCATGAAGAGGTTGTGGTTCAGCTCCTTCCAGTCGATGATCCGGTAGGGGCCGTCGAGCCGCCGCTTCACCTCGGGGGCCGCGCTGAGCGCCATCATCGGATCGGCGAAGCGCAGCTCGACGCCCGACACCAGCCGCCGCGCGTTCGCCAGTCGGTGCGCGTCGCTGATGCTGATGTACGCGAGGCGCGTGTCGTACTCGTTGAACCCCATCCGGAAGAGGCCAACCACCTTGAAGAGGTATGAGATGGGCGCTTCGCCGACGCCCGAGCTGAACGGAATCATGATCGAGATGCAGTCGCCCACCCCGACGTGAAGGTGGTGCGCCAGCTCCCCCCGAGCGCGATCCGCCCGACGTCGTCGGTGGTCTTGCGCGGCGTCCCCGACGGCAGCACGCAGCTCTGCGGCTTCTCCAGCGCCTCGACGCTCCCGGCGACGAGCGACCGGCGCAGATCGTCGGCCCCCTGATGGATGTCGATCCCCTTCAGGTTGGCGCCGACGCGGCCGATCATCACCTCGCCCGCCGAAAAGAGGAACTTCGCCTGCCGCACGACCCCCGGCATCCCCCGCAGGCGCGTCTCGATCTCGGCGATCTCGGGACCGTCGATGTCGGCGTCGCCGTAGGGCATGACGATGAGGTGGGCGTTCAGCGCCAGCACCTTGTCCTGGAACTCGCGTTCGAACCCGCTGGTCACGCTCAGCACCACCACCAGGGAGGCGACCCCCAGCACCACCCCCATCGTCGAGACGGTGGTGAACACCGAGAAGGTGCGCAGAAGGAACGCCACCACCACCGTGAGCCCGCCCGCCAGCGCCCCGAGGACGGCCACCGTCTCGAGCGCGCGCGAATGTCCACGGACCAGCGCGAAGACCCCGAACCCGGTGGCCATCAGGGCCACCCCTACGCCCAGCGCCACCCACGCGCCGCGTGACCGGCGCCCGCGGTGCAGATAGCGCATCCCCACCAGCCGCTCCAGCCCGAGGGTGAAGAGGTCGCCGAGCCCGACGCCGAGCAGGCCGGCCACCGCCGCTTCGATCAGCGTGAACCGCCGGCTGGGAAGAAAGATGGCGGCGACGGCCACCCCGCCGAGGGCGGCCGCCACAATCAAACGGGTCGTCAGACGGGCGCGCATGGGGGAATCCGGGGCCGAACCTAGCAGACGAAACGCGTGGGGCGTAGGCGGCTCCGCCGCCGCAGCCCCTTCGCGGGGGGTGCGGGACCCTCCGAGGGTCCCGATTAGACTGACGAGCCGCCTTGACACTCTGGAACGCCAGCCCGTACCGTACACGGCAATGGTCTCGTTCCGGGGACGGCGCCGTCCGCGACCCCTTCCTCTCACCGTGGGCCTCGTCGCGGCTGTCGCGTTTTCGTGGCAGGCGATCGCGCGCGCCGACAAGAACGATCTCAATCTGGCGAACCTCTGTCTGAAGACGACGGACCCGACGACCGGCGCCTTGACCAACAGCTGCCTGAATTCCACATCGCCGGGCTACGCGGACGACCAGTCCCGCTTCCGGAGCCTGATGTCCGAGCTCGGCGTGGTCGCCGCCCCACGCCTGATGACGCCCGCCGATACGCTCGGCTACGCCGGCTTCCAGTTCTCCGCGGAGCTGGGATTCACGACGATCAACAACAACCGCAAGATCAGCGGAGACAGCACCTCGGGGATCTCGTACTGGGACGGTATTTCCGCGGTGCGGGCGGACAATCCGCAGTCCGTCCGTCCCAGCTCCTCGCTGACCACCGTCGGCGGTTTCGTTCGCAAGGGACTCTGGTTTCCGCTGCCCGCCGTCGAGCTCGGGGCCGGCGCCGTCGACATCCTCGGCTCGCACATGTACGCGATCCAGGGGTACGCGAAGATCGCGCTGCAGGAGGGGTTTCACGACTGGGTGCTGCCGTCGTTCGCGGTGCGCGGCTCCGTCTCGCAGCTGCTCGGGTCGAGCCAGGTCGACATGACCGTCTGGGGCATCGACGTCCTGGCCTCGAAGGCGTTCGGCATCGGCGGCACGGCGCGCATCGAGCCCTTCTTCGGCTGGAACGTCCTCTTCATCGACGCCCGCAGCGGCGTCATCGACACCACGCCGACCTGCGACGCCTATGCCCAGCACAGCGTGATGGCCGGCGGCGGCCAGACGCCGGGCGGCTGCTTGCCGGCGAACGACGGAACTTGGAACGACCTCAACAACAACTTCACGTTCGCGTCGGAGAGCATCATCACCCGCTACCGCTGGTCGCTCGGCTTCAAGCTCAAGCTATCGATGGTGTTCGTCACCGTCGAGGGCGACCTCGTGCAGGCCGGCTCGAGCACCAGCAACGATAACGGCATCGACGCGGGCGACAGCAGCGGGACGCAGGAGAGCTTCTCGCTGTCGGCAGGCCTCGACTTCTGAGCGCCCCCGCGTTTGGAGCCAGCTGCCCGGCATCCGGCCGGCGGCGCGGATCAGGGACGTGTCCTGGCTCACGTCTTGGAGCCGGACCCGGGTCGCTGTCTTTAGGCGGCTGCGCCGCCGAGACCACCGCTGCCGGCGGCGCTCGGCGCGGCGGGTGGCGGCGTGCCACCCACGGGAGCGGCGGCCGGCGGCGCGCTCGCCCCGGGCATCCCTCCCTGGATGATCTTGCGCAGCCCGGCCACGGAGAGGCGCGGCGTCTTCTTCTCTTCCTCGAAGATGATCTGCGCCAGCGTCGCCGTGGTGAGGTCCGCCCGCGTCGTGTTCTCGACCACGCGAACGTCGTCGCCGGCCCGCACCATTGCTGCGATGTGGTCCAGCGTCACGTACCGACTGTCGCGTGTATCGTAGAGCTTCCGATTCGCGTACCGCTTGATCGTACGTGCTGTCGTCATTGTCCTAGGGTGTCATAGACAAATGTCGCGGTCAATCATGTAATACACCCAACGATTATCCGGTGGCATTAAACGCTTTGCCATTCCGCGTAGTTAGCGCTGGCGCAGCAATCCCCTAAAACCCCCAGTAGGGCCTTGCGCCCGGCCAAGTGGGCCCCTGCGCGGGACCGCGAGCAGCTACTCGCTCGCTGCTCGACTACCTGCTCGACTGGTTCGTCGACTGGTTGGTCGGCTACTTGGCGGGCTTGTCGGCGTCGTCGCCGAGCTCGCTCTTTTTGGTGGGCGAGACTTCGATCTCGTCGTGCGAGTTCACCGCACGCTTGAAGTTCTTGATCGCCTTGCCGAGGCCATCGCCGAGCTGCGGCAGCTTCTGCGCGCCGAACACGACGACGACGATGACCAGGACGAGCATCAGCTCGCCGAAGCCCATTCCAAAGGGCATGACCCGCGATCTATAGCACCCCGAGTGAAACAATCAACGTCGAAGACACGGATTTTTGAAGCCCGGCCCGTGATCCGATACGATCCGCACCACATGGCGTCGTCGGCAGTCGCGCGCGCGGGTCTCGCGCTCGCTTCCCTTTTGGCTTCGGGCGCGGCTGCGCGCGCCGCCGCCCCGGCGCCGAGCTCCTCCGGCGCGGCCGATCCCGCCGACCGAAGTCTCGCGGAGCGCCGCGCCGTTCGCGGCGTCCCCGTCGACGACGTCGCGGCGAGCGAGACCCCGGAGCTGCGCGAGATCCGCCGCTTCGAGGAGCAGGCGTTCCCGAAACCCGGCAGCCCCGCCGCGACGACGCCCGCCGCCCGCGACGGCGACGCGGCGCTGCCGCCGAGCGCGCTTCCCGGCGCGTGGGGCGGCAGCGGCGACGTGGCGGCGGAGGTTCGTTCCCCGCCACCGGCCGGCCGCGACGACGGCGCCACGCCACCGCCGGACTCGGAGTGGCTGCGCAGCCTCAAGCTCCCGGATCTCCCCGTTCGCTGGGACGCGCAGGTCCTCCGCTACCTCGACTACTTCAAGAACGATCCCAAGGGCCACGCCGTCATGTCCGGCTGGCTGCGTCGCGCCGGCCGATACCGCGATCTGTTCGAGAAGGCGCTGGAGCGTCAGGGGGTCCCGAAGGATCTCCTCTACGTCGCCATGGTGGAGAGCGGGTTCGACACCGGCGCGCGCTCGCGAGTCGGCGCCGGTGGGATCTGGCAGTTCATGCCCGGCGCCGCGCGCGCCTACGGCCTCGAGGTCAGCTACTGGGTCGACGCGCGACGCGATCCCGAGCGGGCGGTCGATGCGGCGGCGCGCTATCTCAAGGATCTCTACGTCCGGTTCGGCTCCTGGTATCTGGTGTTCGCCGCCTACAACGCCGGCTACGGCTCGGTGCTGCGGTCGATCACCACCTTCAACACGAACGACTACTGGGAGCTGACGCGGCACGAGTCGGGGCTGCCGTGGGAGTCGACGCTCTACGTCCCGAAGATCCTGGCGGCCGCGATCGTCGGTCACAACCTGGCGGCGTTCGGGTTCGGCGACGTCACCGAGGACGCGCCGTTCGCCTACGAGCAGGTGGACGTGCCGGCGGGCACGTCGCTGGCGTCCGTCGCGCGGACCGCCGGGACCCGACCGGAGGTGATCGAGGCGCTCAATCCCGACCTGTCGCGCGGCCGGACGCCGCCCGATCGTGGCGTCGGCAGGGTGCGCTTGCCGCCGGGAACCGCCGCCGTTTACGCCGCCAACGTCGACAAGAACCGCGACGCGGACAAGCTGGAGACGGTGGTGCTGCGGTTCGGAGAGACGCTCGACGACGTGGCGCACGCGCATGCCTGCAGCGTTCGCGAGCTGCGCCGGCTCAACGGCGTCAAGGAGACGCTCGAGCTGCACGGGGGGACCTCGATCGTCGTCCCGCGCCGTGCGGTCGCCGCGCTGGACAAGGACAAGGGCAAAGGCAAAGGACAAGGACCCGGATCAGGCCAAGGACCAGGATCGCGCTGACAAGTCGGCATCAAGCGACGACGACGCCGCCGCCGCGGACACGGTTCTGGTCGCGGTGCCGGATCGCTCGTTCAGCTACGACGGGCGAGAGCGCGTCTTCTATCGGACGCGCGACGGCGACGGGCTCGACGAGGTGGCCGACGTGTTCGGCGTCCGCAACGACGATCTCTGCGAGTGGAACAACCTCGATCCGGCCGCCAAGCTGCACCCGCGGATGGTGCTGCAGATCTTCGTGCGCAAGGACTTCGATCCGGCGGGGGTGCTGCTGCTCGATCCGGCCAAGGTGCGGGTCGTGACCTGCGGGTCGGAGGAGTTCCTCGAGCTCGAGACGGCGCGGCGCGGGAAGAAGCGGCTGTTTTACACGGCCAAATCGGGCGACACGCTGGCCAAGCTCGGGCGCCGCTACGGGCTCACGCCCGGCGACCTGGCGCGCATCAATCGGTTCTCTTACAACACCGAGCTGCACGAAGGGGATCGCATCGTCGTCTACTCGCCGACCGGCGACGCGCCACGCGAGATCACCCGCGGGATGACGCCGGGCGAGAAGCGCCCCGGGCGGGCGACGGCAGCGACGGCGGGAACCCACAAGCCCGGCGCCGAACCCGAGCAGAAACCGGCGGCGCACGACGCCAAGAAGAAGGTCGCCGTCGCGGCGGTCAAGCCGCCCGCGGCCAAGCCAGCAGCGCACGCCAAGCCGGCAGCCCCGGCGGCCGGCAAGAAGAAATAGCGGCGGCATGGCGCGCTTTCGCGTCGAGCCGGATCGTGCCGGCGCGCGGCTCGATCACGTGGTCGCCGCGGCGTTGCCTGGGCGCAGCGCAGCGGCCGCGCGGCGGCTGGTCGAGCGCGGCGCCGTGCGCGTCGACGGACGGATCGGCAAGAAGGGAGACCGTCTTTCCCTCGAGCAGACGGTCGAGATCGACGACGCCGCGGCCGCGCTCGAGTCGCCGGAGGGACGCGGCGTCCGTGCCGAATCCGGCGGCCCCGCTGTCGGTGCTGCGGGTCGACCCGGCGTTCGTCGCCGTCGACAAGCCGAGCGGCGTCCCCTCGCACCCGCGGGCGGCAGGCGAGACCGGGACGGCGGCGAACGCCATCGTCGCGCGCTTTCCCGAGTGCGCGGCCGCGTCGCCGGACGCGCGCGAGGGGGGCCTCTGCCACCGGCTCGACACCGGGACCAGCGGCGTGCTGATCGCGGCGCGCAGCCGGGCCGCCTGGACCGCGCTGCGCGCGGCGCTCTCCGGCGGCGGCTGCCAGAAGACCTACCTCGCCGAGGTCGCGGGCACGCCAGCGGCGACCGGCGAATCGAGCGCCGCGATCGGACGCACCGGTCGACGGGGCGCGCGGGTGCGCGTCGACGGCGGGCGCAACCCGCTGCCGGCGCGCACCAGCTGGGAGGTGGTCGAGCAACGGGCCGAGACGGCGCTGGTACGCGTCCACCTGGCGAAGGGACGCTCGCATCAGGTGCGGGCCCACCTGGCGGCCGCGGGTCACTCGATCGTGGGCGACGCGCTCTACGGCGGAGAGGGCGGCCCGCTGCGCCTGCACGCGGCGTCCGTCCGCTTCGTCCACCCCGAGACGGGCGAGACGATTTTGGTCGAAGCGCCGGCGCCGGCCTGGGCCAAGATACGGGCGTGAGCGCCAGCCGGGCCCTCGTTCTCCAGCACACGCCGACCGAGGGGCCGGAGCGTGTCGCGGTGGTGCTGGCCGAGCGTGGCGTCAGCTGCGCCGTCCGCGCGCTTCATGCGGGCGAGCCCGTTCCCGACGACGTCGCGTCCGACGAGATCCTCGTCGTGATGGGCGGCCCCATGGGCGTGGGGGACATCGGCGATCCACGCTGGCCGTTTCTGGCGCCGGAGATCGCGCTCCTGCGCCGGCTCATCGCGCGCGACGCCCCGGTGCTCGGGATCTGCCTCGGCGCCCAGCTGCTCGCCGCCGCGGGCGGCGCCCGCGTCTACCCCAACCTGCGCCCGGGACCGAAGGGACCCGAGCCGGCACGCGAGGTCGGTTGGGGCCCGGTCGATCTCATCGGCGCCGATCGCGAGCCGGTGCTGGCGGGGCTGGGCGCGCGCGTGACCGTGCTGCACTGGCACGGCGACACGTTCGACCTGCCGCCGGGCGCGACGCACCTCGCCTCGACGCCGGTCTGTCCGCACCAGGCGTTTCGCCTCGGCCGGCGACAGTTCGGGTTCCAGTTCCACTGCGAGCTCGAGGCGTCGTCGATCGCCGTCTGGGTGCGCGAGGACGCCGCGTTCGTGCGCGCCGCCAACGGCGACGGCGGCGGCGCGCGGATCCTGGCGGACACGGAGCGCCTCTACGCTGAGGCGCGTCCGGCCTGGGATCGCCTGCTCGGAAACGCGATCGATCTTCTGCTCTTCGACTCTTCCCGCGCGTGACGCAAACGTGGATTGACGTCGCCAGGCGCGGCGACAATAGTTACGCCGTGCCGTCGCCCACCGAGTTCAAGATCGCGCTCGTTCAGATGCGCTGCTCGACCGATCCGGCAGACAACCTCGCGCGCGCGGTCGACCGGATCCGAGGCGCCGCCAAGGACGGCGCCCAGCTGGTCTGCCTGCCGGAGCTGTTCCGCAGCCAGTACTTCTGCCAGACCGAGGATCACGCCAACTTCGATCTGGCCGAGCCGATCCCGGGGCCCAGCACCGAGACGCTGTCGAAGGTGGCGCGCGAGGCGAAGGTCGTCGTCATCGGCTCGCTGTTCGAGCGGCGGGCGGCGGGCGTCTACCACAACACGGCGGTGATCATCGACGCCGACGGCAAGCTGCTCGGCAGCTACCGGAAGATGCACATCCCCGACGACCCCCACTACTACGAGAAGTTCTACTTCACGCCGGGCGATCTCGGGTTCCGCGCCTTCGACACCGCCGTCGGCCGGATCGGCACGCTGGTCTGCTGGGACCAGTGGTACCCCGAGGGGGCGCGGCTGACCGCGCTCGCCGGCGCGGACGTGCTCTTCTACCCGACGGCGATCGGCTGGCACCCCGACGAGAAGGCCGAGTTTGGCGCGGCGCAGGCCTCGGCCTGGCAGACGGCGCAGCGGGCGCACGCCATCGCCAACGGCGTCTACGTCGCGGCGGTCAACCGCATCGGGCTGGAGAAGCCGCCGGCCGGAACGCCGGGCAAGGGGATCGAATTCTGGGGCGGCAGCTTCGTCGCCGATCCTTTCGGCGTCATGCTGGCCGAGGCGTCGCGCACCGACGAGGAGACGCTGATCGTCACCTGCAGCCGCAAGCACCAGGAGACCGTCCGCCAGCACTGGCCGTTCCTCCGCGACCGCCGCATCGACGCCTACGCCGGCGTGACGCGGCGGCTGATAGACGAATGACGCGCGGCAAGCGCGGCACCGACGGCGAAACGCCGGCCGAGCTGGGCTTTCGCATGCCGGCGGAGTGGGAGCCGCACGCCGCCACCTGGATCGCCTGGCCGCACGAGCCGCGCGACTGGCCCGGGAAGCTCGCCCCCATTCCCTGGGTCTACGGCGAGGTCGTCCGCCACCTCACGCGCGGCGAGCGCGTCCACATCCTGGTGAACGACGCCGGCACCGAGACGCGCGCCGGCAAGCTGCTCGGGCGCGTGGGAGTCGACCTGGGGATGGTCGACCTCGTCCGCGCGCCGACCGACCGGAGCTGGACGCGCGACTATTGTCCCCTCTTCGTCAAGAACACCGAGGGTGAGGTCGCCATCACCAACTGGCGCTTCAACGGCTGGGCGAAGTACCCCAACCACAAGAAGGACGACGCCATCAACGACCGGATCGCCAGGCGGTTCAAGCTGCGGCAGTGGCAGCCGACGGCGGCCGTGGGCGGGAAACCGTGGCGTGTGGTCCTCGAAGGAGGCGCCATCGACGTCAACGGCGCCGGAACCCTACTGGCCACCGAGGAGTGTCTGCTCGACGAGGTGCAGGCGCGCAACCCGGGGATGCCACGTGAGGAGCTGGAGCGGATCCTGGCCAAGCACCTCGGCGTACGCAAGGTGCTCTGGCTCGGGCGCGGCATCGCCGGGGACGACACCCACGGCCACGTCGACGATCTCTGCCGCTTCGTCGACGAGACGACCGTGGTGCTGGCCCAGGAGACCGACCCGGCCGACGCCAACCACGCGCCGCTGCGCGAAAACCTCGACCGCCTCCGCCGGATGACCACCGCCGACGGCAAGCCGCTGCGGGTCGTCCCACTGCCCATGCCGGCCCCGCTTCACCTCGACGGTGTGCGCCTTCCGGCGAGCTACGCCAACTTTTACCTCGGCAACGCGGTCGTCCTGGTCCCGACGTTCAATGACGCGAACGATCGACGCGCGCTGGAGATCCTCGCCGACCTCTTCCCCACCCGCGCGGTGGTCGGGATCCACGCCGTCGACCTGGTCTGGGGCCTCGGCACCCTGCACTGCATGACCCAGCAAGAACCGGCCGCCGGCTGACGGGCGCTCTCGGGGCCCATCTCAGATCGCGTCGAGGTCGGACGAGCTCCGCTCGGCCGACCTCATCGCGGGGGGTGCGGGACCCTGTCAGGGTCCCGAGTCAGTCGTCGCCAGGCGCGCCTCCGTGATCCGCTTGTGCCTCCGCCAGGCGCGCACTCCGATGATCACGGCGCCGATGACCACGGCCACGACGATGCCGTGCTCGGTCCGGCGCGCGTAGCGGACCACATAGTCAATCTGGCCGCCGAAGAACCAGGCCGAGTAGACCAGCAGCGGGACCGTGAAGGCGGCCGCCGAGAAGTCGTAGATGAGAAAAACCGGGGGTCGCAGGTGCAAGGTCCCGGCGGTGAAGAAGATGGTGAAACGCAGCCCTGGCGTGAACCGCCCGACCAGCACCACCTTGCTGCCGAACTTCCGGAAGTAGGCGCGCACCTTGATCTGGCGGCGGTGGGTGAAATACCGCCGCGCCAGCCGACTGGCCAGGACCCGCCGCCCGAAGTAACGCCCCAGGAAGAAGGCCAGCGAGTCCCCCGCCAGCACGGCCACGAAGCAGACCAGAAAGGCCTTGTTGATGTTCAGCACGCCCCGCCAGGAGAAGTACCCGGCGGCGATGAGCGAGATGTCCTCGGGGATCGGCAGCCCCAGGCCGCAGAGCAACAGGATCCCGCCGAGCCAGGCATACGCACCAAGCGGCGAAAGGGTCGACAGGTGCGCGATGAACCACTTCACGTGGGGGCTTCCGACCGGGGGCCTCCTCAAATACCATGGACGTGACCCCGATGACGAATCGGAGGTCGGGGCGACCCCTCAGGACTGGCCGGGCCACGGCCGAGAGCCGACCCCGAAGGGCGCTGGACGCGCAGTCGACGGGGTTCGCGTTGACATTGAGAGCGAGCGAACGTACGGTTTTCCCGTCGAGGGGGTCCCCACTCATGCGTACGCTTCGTCCTTTCGCGCGGGCCGTTCGGGCGGTCCGGCTGTCGGCGCCGCTGGCTCTGCTGATCGTCGCTGCGGCGTTCGCGGCGAGCTGCACGCCCGACTATCCCTCGTGCGAGACCGACAAGAACTGCCACCCGAAAGAGCACTGCGTCGCCAACAAGTGCCAGCAGTGCCGCGACGCGAACGACTGCCCGGCCGGTAACGAGTGCAAGGCCGGCAAGTGCTCGGCCATCCCGGGCTACTGCAGCAGCAGGGCCCAGTGCCCCGCCAAGCAGGAGTGCATCGCCAACCGCTGCCGTGCCTGCGCCGGCGACAAGGAGTGCCCCGGCGGCCAGCACTGCGTGGCCGGCAGCTGCACCTCCAAGAAGCCCTGCAAGAGCGAGAATGACTGCGCCCAGAACGAGGACTGTGTGAACGGCTTCTGCACCACCGAGAAGCCGCCGGCACCGCCCCCCACGCAGTGCACGCTCGATCCAGTGCTGTTCGACTTCAACGAGTCGGCGTTGACCACCGAGGCGACCGCCACGCTGGCGCGCGACGCCGACTGCCTCAAGCAGATCGGCCGCCCGGTCACGCTGGTCGGCCACACCGATCCGCGCGGGACGCAGGAGTACAACCTGGCGCTCTCCGAGAAGCGCGCGCAGTCGGTGCGCGATCACCTCGGGCGGCTGGGGGTCGATGGCAACAAGGTGTCGGTCCTGCCGCGCGGATCGCTGGACGCCAAGGGAACCGACGAGCCGAGCTGGGCCCAGGATCGACGTGTCGACTTCAGCTGGAAGTAACCGCCGCTCTGCCCTTCTGGCTGTCGCCCTCTTGGCGGGCGGCCTCTTCGCGTCGCCGTCCTGCGTGACGACGAGCGAGGGCGACAAGATGCGGACCGACATCAACGCGCTGCGCGTGCGCCTCGACGAGATCGACAAGCGCGACAAGGAGTACAAGGAGCAGGTCATTCGCCTGCGCAAGGTGCTGGACGAGGCGACGGCGCTGCTCACCCGAAACTCCGCCGACGTGGGCGCCAAGGCGGCCAAGTCGGAGCAGGACATCCAGGCCCTGCAGGGGCGCATCGAAGAGATTGGCCACTCCATCGACCTCGAGACGCGGCAGGCGACCGAGGCCCGGACCCAGTTCGAGTCGCGCCTGGCGTCGCTGGAGCAGACGCAGAACAAGATCGTCGATCGGGTCGCACCCGAGATGCCGGGCGACAAGGACCAGCTCTGGGCCCAGGCCGGCCAGCGCCTCGCCTCTGGCCAGCGGGACGACGGTCGCCGCTTCTACCGCGTCTTCATCCAGCGCTTCCCGCAGGACCCGCGCGCCTCGCAGGCGCACCTGGCGATCGGGATGTCGTTCGTTCAGGAGAGCAAGTACCCCAACGCCGCGGCCGAGTTCCAGAAGGTGCTGCAGGACTACCCGTCGGCGCCCGAGGTCCCCGAGGCGATGTGGCAGCTGTCGCTGGCGTTCGTTCAGCTCAGGTTCTGTGGTGACGCGAAGGCGCTGCTCTCCGACCTGGTGAAGCGCTACCCCAAGTCGGCGCGCGCCGCCGACGCGCGCGGCGAGCTCAAGTCGATCGCCAAGCTCCCCAAGTCTTCTTGCACCAGCTGACGCCCGCCAGATGACGATGGGGCGTTCGGCGACCCTCGGCCTCGGGATCTTGTCTCTGGTGGTCGTCGGCTGCAAAAGTCTTCCAGACGCGGTGCGCCTGCGCGCGGCCAGCGACTTCAGCTGCCCGGTCGAGAACATCACGCTGGTTCCGACCCAGCCGTACCATCAGTACTGGCAGGCCTACACGGCGCGCGGGTGCAGCAACGGTCAAGGCTACGAAGGTGGCTGCGGCCTCGTCGCTTGCACCATCGAGAAGATCCCCTCGCCCGCAGAGCAACTCCAGATGCAACGCCAGGCGCAGGCAGTGGACGAGGAGCGCCTTCGTTCGACCCCCCACGCCGGTCCCCCGTCCGGGTCGGGTTCGAGCGGCGGCTCGCAGATCGTCTCGTTGAGCCTGCACAGCGACTGCCCCGAGACGGTGCGGCTCTTCTTCGGCGACACGCCCAAGTTCGGCAGCGGCACCGAGTCGTCGATCTCCTCGAACAGCACGGAGAGCCACTCGATGCGCGCAGGCGAGATGGTCTGGATCGTCGATCAATCGGGCAACGGCATGAGTAGCCTGACCGTCAACCCTGGACAGAGGCACGTCACCATCACCAGATCCTGTGCGGGGTTCGCCCCCTACTGATCGTCAGAAGTGTCAGCCTCGAGCCGGCTCGAAGGCAGCGCGGATCTGGAGGCCGGCGGCGGTGGGATCGGAGGCGGTGGCGATGGCGGCGATCAGGGCGGCCGCGCTGGCGCCGGCCGAGGCCACCGACCCGACGGCGTCGAGCGCGATGCCGCCGATGGCGACCACCGGGACCGAGACCGCACGACAGACCTCGGTGAGCTGGGCAAGCCCCACGACGGGATCCGGGTTGACCTTGCTGCCGGTGGCGAACACCGGGCCGAAGCCGATGTAGTCGGCTCCAGCGCCGGCCGCCGCCAGCGCTTGGGCGCGGTCGTGCGTCGAGAAGCCGATCAACAAATCGGGCCGGCCGGCCTCCGCGCGTACGCGGAGCGCGTCGGCCAGCGGCAGGTCGTCCTGGCCGAGGTGAACGACGTCGGCTCCGACGCTCAGAGCCACGTCGAGCCGGTCATTCACACAGAAGGGCACACGGGCCTCGCGGCAGAGACGCACGAGAGGGCGGGCGGCCGCCGCCAGCGCCCGCGCGCCCGCCTCCTTGGCCCGGAGCTGCAGGCAGCAGGGGTCCGCCGCGAGCAGCTGGCGCGCGCGCCGCTCGAGCGCCTCCGGGTCGTCGAGCCAGGAGGCCGGCGCGTCGAGGATCGCGTAAAAGCCACGCATCGGTCCGAGGGTCATCGCGTACACTATAGCGTTTTGCCGACGCCGTTCCGCCTCATCACGGACCTCAAACCGATGGGGGACCAGCCGCGCGCCATCGAGGAGCTGACGGCCGGCGTCACGCGCGGCGATCCGACGCAGGTGCTGCTGGGGATCACCGGCAGCGGCAAGACGTTCACCGTCGCCCAGGTGGTCGAGCGGATCCAGCGACCGACGCTGGTCATCGCCCACAACAAGACGCTGGCGCACCAGCTGTGGACGGAGTTCAAGACGCTCTTTCCCGACAACGCCATCCACTACTTCGTCAGCTACTACGACTATTACCAGCCCGAGGCGTACGTCCCCTCGACCGACACGTACATCGAGAAGGACTCGCTCATCAACGAAGAGATCGACCGGATGCGCCACGCGGCGACGTATGCGCTGCTCACCCGGCGCGACACGCTGATCGTCGCCTCGGTCTCCTGCATCTACGGCATCGGCGCCGCCGAGGCTTACCTGGGGATGAAGCTGGATCTGGCGCGCGGTGTGGAGGTCCGGCGCGACGCCGTCTTGCGCCGGCTGGTCGAGATCCAGTACGAGCGGAACGACATCGATTTTTCACGCGGGACGTTCCGCGTCCGGGGCGACACCGTCGAGATCTTCCCCGCCTACGAGCGCGAAAAGGCGATCCGCGTCGAGTGGTTCGGCGACGAGATCGACGCGATCTCCGAGGTCGACCCGCTGCGCGGCAAGGTCCTGCGCAAGCTCGACGAGGTGTCGATCTTCCCCGGCTCGCACTACGTGACGCCCGCCGATCGGCTCACCAAGGCGATGACCGGCATCAAGGATGAGC
Organism: uncultured Pseudomonadota bacterium; assembly: GCA_963725905.1. Lineage (GTDB taxonomy): Bacteria > Myxococcota_A > Polyangia > Fen-1088 > Fen-1088 > JADGRB01. Next base: position 125,647 of record CAVSAG010000003.1, read on the forward strand.
TGCGCGAGCGGCTGGTGCAGCTCAAGGCAGAGAACAAGCTGGTCGAGGAGCAGCGCCTGCAGCAGCGGACCCTCTACGACCTCGAGATGCTGGAGCAGATGGGGCGCTGCAAGGGGATCGAGAACTACTCGCGCCACCTCTCGGGCCGCGCCCCGGGCGAGCCGCCGCCGACGCTGCTCGACTACTTCCCCAAGGACTTTCTCCTCTTCGTCGACGAGTCGCACCAGACCGTCCCCCAGATCGCAGCGATGTTCAAAGGGGACCGCTCGCGCAAGCAGACGCTGGTCGAGTTCGGGTTCCGCCTGCCGTCGGCGCTCGACAACCGGCCGCTGCGCTTCGACGAGTGGGAGACACGCACCGGCCAGACGCTGTTCGTCTCGGCGACGCCCGCCGACTACGAGCTTCAGCGCGCCGAGGGCGTCGTCGTCGAGCAGATCATCCGTCCGACCGGGCTGCTCGATCCGGAGATCGAGGTCCGCCCCGTCGGCCAGCAGGTCGACGATCTGCTCGGCGAGATCCGCGAGCGGATCAAGATGGGCGACCGCGTGCTGGTCACGACGTTGACCAAGCGGATGGCCGAGGATCTGACCGAGTACTACGCCGAGCTCGGCGTGCGCGTCCGTTACCTGCACTCCGACATCGACACGCTGGAACGGATCGAGATCCTGCGCGACCTGCGCCTCGGCGAGTTCGACGTGCTGGTCGGCATCAACCTCTTGCGCGAGGGGCTCGACCTGCCCGAGGTCTCGCTGGTGGGCATCCTCGACGCCGACAAGGAGGGGTTCCTGCGCGCCGAGCGGTCACTGGTCCAGACCATCGGCCGGGCCGCCCGCAACGTGCGCGGCAAGGTGATCATGTACGCCGACCGCCACACCGACTCGATGAAGAAGGCGATCGACGTGACGCGCGCGCGCCGCGCCGCCCAGGAGGCGCACAACAAGGCCCACGGCATCACCCCCAAGACGATCGAGAAGGCCATCGCCGCGCTGACCGGGACCGCGCAGGACGATTACGTGGACGTCGCCAAGACCGCGCGGGAGGCCCAGGCCAATAACGTCGCGCTGGAAGAGCTGCCCAAGACGATCACCGCGCTCAAGCGACAGATGCTCGAGCTGTCGGAGTCGCTGGAGTTCGAGAAGGCGGCCGCCATCCGTGATCGCATCAAGGACCTGGAAGAGATCCGTCTGTCTCTCGGCGGCTGAGTTCCGGCAGCTCGCCTACGAGCGCCCAGGCGCGCGCTACCGGCGACTAGGGGGCGCCCCAGGCGGTCGCGAGCGACGAAACGTCCCAACTCGTGGCGGCTGCCTCGAACCCGCTCGGCACCCCGGCCGTCACGGTGACGACGCGGTTCAGGATGTGGTCGCGGGTATCGTACTCGGTCGCCTGGCTGGCGATGGTCGCCGAGGTCTTCGGGTCGGTGGTGAGCGTCGCGAGGTTGAGCCCCGAGCACCCGGCCGACTTCCAGCCGACGTAGCTGGAGTCGCCGAGGGAGAGCGGCGCCGTGGTGACGTTCCAGATGCCGGCGCCAATCATTCCGGCCCCGCTGAAGACGACGTTGACGAGCGCCGCCTGGTCATAGAACGCGCCCGTGCCGGCGTCGCGGCCGAAGCTGGCGGTCACGTTGGCGTCGACGCTGACAGTGGAGTTGAGCAGCACGTACCCCTTCGGAACCGTTCCGCTCGCGCCGGCGGCGATGGTCGCGCCGGTGCGGGCCACGAACAGGCCGTAGCTGGCCGCCCCCCCTCCGGCGTCGTTGATGAACCGCAGGCTGCAGTTCTCGAACAGCGCCGCGTCGCCGGTCCCCCAGATGAAGTCGACGTTCCCCTCGATGTAGCAGTTGTAGAACCAGCTCCGCCCCGAGGTCTGGATGGTGTCCTGATTGCTGGAGAAGGAGCTGTTGAAGGCGGCCAGGGTGAAGCCGGTGCCGCTGGCGAAGTAGAGGGCCTCGGCCTGGCTCACCACCGAACGAACCCCCGTGTTCTTGAAGGTGATGTTCTGGAGGACCAGGTTCGTGCCGCTGAAGTAGGCGGAGGCGCGCGTCTGGGTGCTGCCGTTCACCATGTTGCCGTTGCTGTACTGGACGACGCAGTTGGCCCCCTGCGTGTTCCCCGCTGGCCCGAGGATGGTGATGGTCTGGGTCGCGCCGGGTCCCGTGTAGTGGACCAGCTCGTTGTAGGTGCCGGCCGCGACGTTGAGCGTGACGCTGGTGGCGCCGGACAACCCCGTCGCCAGGCCGCCGAGCGCCCCCTGCAAGGTTCGGAAGTTGGCGGTGCTGCTCTGGCTGCCGTCGACCGTCACGCCGGTCGCGATCAGCGTCGGGGCCGCGCGGGTCGTGAAGTTCCAGGTGGCGACGGTGCTCAGGTTGGAGAGGCCGTTGAACGCCACCCCGGTCAAGGTGCCGGTGATGGAGGTGGTCGGAATGGCGACGTAATAGGCCGTGCCGTAGGCGAGCTTGCCGAGGTGAGGCGTGAAGAACACCGTGTTGCCGCTGACCCGAACCAGTTGCGACCCGACGTTGATCACCGTCGATCCGAACGTCTGGGTCTCGCCGGCGAAGCCGATGCTGTCGACCTCGCTGCCGTCGGCGAGCGCGAGGATCTTGATCAGGCCGCCCGTGTTGAGCGTGGGAGGCGCGTCGAAGGTGAGCGCGAGCTCTCCGTCGGTGTAGGCGTTGGTCGCGCCCGGGGCGGGATAGGCGAGCGTCGCGAGCGAGCCGTAGGGATCGGTGGCCGCGTACTCGGCGACAGCGACCAAGATCGTCTTCGTGTTCGTTGCGCTGTTGCTGTCACCGGTGTTGGTGACGGTGACCATCGTCGCGCCGCCCTTGAGGCCGTTCAACGTGATGGTCGAGTTGGTCGCGCCATTGGCGACCGTCGCCGTCGCGATGGTCGGATCCGCGGAAACCGCCGTCACGCCCGAGACCGCGCCTCCGATGGCGATCGCGGTTGCGGTCACGGACCCCGACGCGCCCTTGTTCAGATTTACGGTGCTCGCCGAGACCGCGAGCGACGCGGGAACGTAGTTGACGAGGCTGCCCGTCGCCGAGTCGTAGACCGTGGCGCCGTTGGCGTCCTTGATGACCAGGTTCGTGACGGTGGCCGCGACGTTGTTGAACGAGATGGTCGGGTAGACCGCGCCGCTGCCATAGACAGTCGTCCCGTTCGTGAAGGCGCTGGTGGCCGTGGTGTTGGTGGTCGCCGTGCCTCCGACCGGACCGGCGCCGTAGCTCACGGTGCTGCCGGTGCGACTGAACGTCAGGTGCAGCGGCGTACCGTTGGTGAAAGCAACCGCGGGCGCACCCGACGATATCGCGGTGGCGCCGCTGACATAGTAGCCGTTGGTGGAGTTGTTCGAATTGCGCATCAACAGATAGGCGTAGGCGTCGGTCCCGCTCCACCCGGTGGTCATGCCGACCCCGATGCCGCAGGCGTTGTTGGCCTTGTTCTGAGCGGTGACGGTCACGTCAGCCGTGATGCTGAAGTCGCCCGTCATCGGCGTGGGAAGCGAGATGAAGCCGTTGCTGACGGTGCCGTAGTAGTTGGGGGCCACGTACTTGAACCCGTTGCCCGACGCGCCATAGGTGCTGTTGACCGAGAACGCTCCGCTCGCCAGGGTCGCCGTCGTGGTGCCGTTGGCTTGCTTCACGAAGTAGACGAAGGAGCTCCCGCTGACGGCATCGCCGCCGGCATCCGCCGGCCCGGCGCCCGCGCCTCCCGCGCCGCCCGCGCCTCCGGAGCCGGGCGTGCCACCGGCGCCGCCCGTCGGCGTGCCACCGGTGCCTGTCCCCGCGTCCGCGCGCGCGGGCCCGGAGCTGGAACAGCCGGTCGCAAGGGAGGCAGCGACGGTCAACAACAGGAGCGCCCGGGTTGCGATCAGCATCGTTCTCATGAAGGTCCTCTCGTTCAGGCAAGCCGCGCGAAAGAATCCCGCTTGAGCTCCCTGCCGTAGCTCGAATGTGGCAAGGGCGTGGATCGCCCTCGAGAGGGGTTGCCGCTGGCGCCGCCGGCAGCTCACAGGCCGGTCCGCGAGAGGCGATCGCGGCGAGAGGACAGCGGGCGGCCCCGGCCGGCGCTACCGACCCGGGCGGCCGCGACCGCTCAGGCGACGCGCCGGTAGAGCAGCCGCCAGACGCGCGCCCCTTCGTCCTCGCACTGGCGCTCGCGACGCGACTTGGCGCCGTAGGGATTCTCCTGCGCGAAGGTCCAGGGGCCGCGGGCGCTTTCGTAAAGGGGCGAGGCCTCGAGCGAGGCCATCGCCTCCAGCGCCAGCGCGAAGATGTCGGTCATGACGTAGAGCTCGCCGCCCGGGGCCAGGGCGCGGCCGATCTCGGCGACGAGCGGCGGCCCGATCACCCGCCGCTTGTGCTGGCGGCTCTTGAACCAGGGGTCGGGAAAGTTGAGGAAGAAGCGCCGCACGCTCTGCGGGGCGAACAGCCGGGGCAGGTCGACCGACATGTTGGCGAAGACGCAGCGCACGTTGCCGAGACCGCGCCGCGCGCTCTCCTCGTTGACCGGCGCGACCAGCTCGCGCCGGATCTCGATGCCGACGAACGAGGTCTCACGGTCCGCCGCCGCGCGATCGAACAGGAAGTGCGCCTCGGCGGCGCCCAGCTCGACCTCCAGGGCGCACCCCGGCGGCGCCTCGATGCGCGGGACGTCCGCGATCTCCAGCAGGTCGGACTTGAGCGGGTTGACGTGCTGCCGGACTCTCAAGGGGAAGTAGGTCGGCTCATTTGTCGAGCTTCTTCCAGTCGGCCAGGAACTTGGAGAGACCGCTGTCGGTGAGCGGGTGCTTGACCAGCGTCTGCAGGACCGCGAACGGCACCGTGGCAACCTGCGCCCCGACCAGCGCGGCGTCGACGATGTGGTTGGGGCCGCGCACCGACGCCACCAGCACCTCGGTCTTGAAGTCGTACTGCTTGTAGATGGCGACGATCTTGCGAACCAGGTCGATCCCGTCGCTGGCGATGTCGTCGAGGCGCCCCACGAACGGCGAGATGTAGCCGGCGCCCGCCTTGGCGGCCAGGATGGCCTGCACCGGCGAGAAGCAGAGCGTGACGTTGGTCTTGATCTTCTCATCGGCGCAGGCGCGGACCGCCTTCAGGCCCTCGGTGGTGAGCGGCAGCTTGACCACGATGTTGGGCGCGATCTTCACGTAGTCCCGCGCCTCCCGCATCATGCCGTCCTTGTCCTCGCTCACCACCTCTGCGCTGACGGGGCCCTTGCAGATGTCGCAGATCTCCTTGAGCAGCGCACGCGGGTCGCGGGCCGCGCTCCCGGCCGCGATGACCTTGGAGATGAGCGTCGGATTGGTGGTGACGCCGTCGATCAGCCCCTGCTCGACGCAGGTTCGGATCTCCTTGGGATCTGCACCGTCGATGAAGAACTTCATGTGACCCTCCGCCCGGCGCCTTCGGCGCTCTTGTCTAAGTTACCACGCGCCCGGACACGCGCCCTGGCGCGGAGCCCTAGACCCTGGCGCCGCCCTTGCGGTCGACGTGGTTCACGTAGAGCTGCTGCAGGATGCCGATGAGGTAGCTCGTGAGCATGTAGATCGCCAGGCCAGCCGGCAGGAACAGCGAAAAGGCCGTGAACATGACCGGCATCATCGTCGACATCATCTTCTGCTGTTGCTGGTCGGCGCCCGCGGGCGACATCCGCATCTGCAGGAACATCACGCCGCCCATGAGCAGCGGGGTCAGCGGCAGCGGCAACGGCCCGATGTGGAACGGGTCCTTGGCGGTGAGGTCGTGGATGTGGAGGAAGGATGACCGATAGAGCTCGACCGCGTAGTTGAGCGTCGAATAGAGGGCGATCCAGATCGGCATCTGGATGAGGCTCGGCAGGCAACCGCCGAGCGGCGAGACGCCGTGCGCCTTGTAGAGATTCATCGTCTCGACCGACTGACGCTGCTTGTCGTTCTCGTACTTCTTGCGGATGGCGTTCATCTTGGGCGTCAGCTTCTGCATCTTCTTCGCCGACAGCAGTGACTTCTGCGTCGGGTAGAAGGTGACCAGCTTGATGAACACGGTCAGCAGGATGATCGCCAGCCCCCAATTGTGGGAGAAGCTGTGGAAGAACTTGAGCAGCGAGAGGATGGGGCGCGAGAGAACCGCCAGGGTCACGTCGACGGCCTTGTCGAGCTGCACCTCCTCGCCGCCAGGACGAACCGCCTCCAGGTCGGCAATCACCTTGGGACCGGCGTATACGGAGAAGGCGTAGTCGACGCTCCCTTGCGCCGGCACCGTCCGCTCGGCGAACGACAGCGTCAATTCGCCGGCCCCATCGGCGAGCGGCGACGAAGCGCAGCGGCGTTCGCGCGGCGGCGACTCCGGATAGGGGACCGCGGCCAGGAGGAAGAACTTTTCGTCGGATCCGATCCACTTGACCGCACCCAGCTTGTCGACGGGATCCTTGCCCAGTTTGTCGATCGCCTTCCGTTCCACCTTGCCGTCGTCGTACGTACAGAGCAGGGAGGCGATGTTGGCCGACGATCCCGCGAAGAAACCGCCGCCTCGCTTCTCGGGATCCTGGCGGCCGGCCAGCGTAATTGTCAGGTGCTGATCGATCGGCTGCGCGCTCCGGTTGGCGATCGAGACGTCGAGCTGCAGGCGGTACCGAGTCGTGTCGACGGTATAGCGCTTCTCGATGTGGGCGCTCCCGGTGTCGGTCGCGAAGACGACCGTCCTCGGATCGGGGCGCCGCACCTCCCAGGCGCCGTCGGCGGGAGCGGGGAATCCGGAGTTCGGGAAGGTGGTCCGCAGGGCGCCTTCCTTCGTTTCCGCCGAGGCGACCAGATCGTGGCCGCTCGAAGGATCGCCCGGCCGATCGACGAACCTCTCGTTCAACAGCTGAGCGCGCGCCAGCGTTCCGCCCAGGCTGGAGAAGACGAACCTGACGTCTGGCGTGGCTATCTCGACCAGCTGCTCGGGCCGGTTGGTGATCGGGGCGCCGTTCGGCGCGGGCGGCATGGCCGAGGGGGCCGCGCCATTGGCCTGCGTGGCCGCCGCCGGCACGCTTTGAGCAGGTGCTGGCGCCGGGGGCTGGACGGGGAACAGCTTTGTCCAGGCGATCATGACCACAAAGCACAGGCCGGCCGCGACGATGATCCGCTTGTCCATGATTTACTCCGCGAGCCGAGGCGACCTCGGCCCGGGCACCGGGTCTATACCACCCCGGGCGAATGGTTGGCAGCGGAGAAGCCGCCAGATCGCCATCCGGCCGCCGCGCAGCGCGCCGTGGGTTCGGATGGCCTCCTCGGCATAGACCGAGCAGGAGGGCTCGAAGCGGCAACGCGCGCCGAGCACCGGCGAGAGCGTCCGCCGGTAGATCCAGATGAGCGCCAGCAGGATCGCCCTCACGACGCGCCCTTTCCCGTCAGCCGGCGCGCCAGCGAGGTCAGCTCGCTGCAGACGGCGTCGTGATCGGCGAGCGCCGCCGGGGGACGCGCCACCACCACCAGGTCGAAACCTGCCGGAAACTCCGGCCGCCGGCGGCGGTAGCAGTCGCGGATCCAGCGCTTCACGCGGTTGCGCAACACCGCGCCGCCGACCTTCTTGCTAACGGTGATGCCGAGGCGACCACCGCCGGGCAGCGCGAAGACGAGCAGGTTCGGGCTGACCAGCCGGCGTCCCCGGTTCTGAATCGCCAGGTACTCCGGCCGCCGGCGCACGCGCGCCGCGCGCGGCAGGCGCTCGCGCCGCCGCTCACCGACCGCCGCGGCGCCCACGACGCGCCTACTTCTTCGAGACCGAGACGGTCAGCTGCCGGCGCCCCTTGCGCCGACGGCGGCGAATCACTTCACGCCCCGAGCGCGTCTTCATGCGCTTGCGAAAACCGTGCGTGCGTTTTCGGCTCTTACGGTGCGGTTGAAATGTCCTCTTCACGACGTCCTCCGAAAGTATCGCTGGGCTGCGGGGCGCTACGCACGCCGCAAAGGTCGAACTTGATAGCACCGAGGATCTGGCGTGTCAACGAGCGCCCCTTTTTCCGTCGGTGGCGCGAGAGAGACGATCCGGCGATGCGCCGATCTCCGTCGGAAGATCTTGGTTGCGGTGCGGACGGCGTGCGCCAGCGCCCATGACATGGGCCTTTCCGCCATCGATCGCGGCGAAGTGCCGTGAATTCCAACGCCACCTCGATTCGAGCTCTGCCAGAGTGAAAAAATGCGCGCACGTTCGCCGGGTTAGGCGGGGACACGGCGCGCTCTTTTCTCCAGCGCGTCGAATCAGCAACAACCCTGAAAAAATTATCTCACTGTTTTTCGCGGTCTTGCCACCGCGGCCGGGTTTGCCGCTTGAAGGCATTCGCTGCGGTTTGATAGAGAACCTCCACCGCGCGATGAACCCGTAGCGCGGCGACCGACTAGGCCAAGGTGAGGGCGATACGATCTCGGTGGGCTCATGCGGGTTGATTTCGCTTGGCCTTTCGCTGTGGACAAAGAGAGGGAACCCGCGTGACAGCTTCGGAAATCATAGGGGAATTTTCGTCGGCTGGTCTGTGGACAGAGGTTCACCATGCTTGACCTCTGGACCGAGGCCGTTCGATCTATCGAGCCACTGGTCAAGCCGGCGCACCGGGATCTCTGGTTGCGTCCGATCGAGTGCCTGGCGATCGACGATGGCTGCATCCGGTTGCGCGCGCCGAACCGCTACCACAAGGAGTGGTTCGAGGATAACTTTCTCCCCTCGATCCTCAAGGACCTGGAGTCGCGCGCCCAGCGCGCCTTCAAGGTCAACTTCGAGGTGCTCGAGGATCAGGCCCAGCCGGTCTCTCCCGCTTCCCCCAACGGCGCAACCGCCGGTCCGAGCGGTGGCACCCGGGATCGCCGGGCGCTGCCGTCCGCTCCCGCCGCGCGCCCGCCCGAGCTGGTCGATCGCTACACCTTCGACAAGTTCGTCGTCGGCCCCACCAACCAGTTCGCGCACGCCGCGGCCCGGATGGTGGCGGAGGCGCCCGCCTCGCGCTGGAACCCCCTCTTCATCTATGGCGGCGTGGGGCTGGGGAAGACCCACCTCCTGCAGGCGATCGGCCACGAGATTCACCAGCAGCATCCCGAATGGGCCGTTGCTTTCGTGACCTGCGAGAAGTTCGTGACCGACTTCATCGGCTCGATGATGAGCCAGAAGCGCTCGGCCGGCGGCAGCTCGATGGAGGAGTTCCGTGCCCGCTACCGGAGCGCGCCCGACGTCCTCATCGTGGACGACATCCAGTTCCTGTCGAACAAGGACAGCTCGCAGGACGAGTTCTTCCACACCTTCAACGCGCTCCACTACGCGCACAAGCAGATCGTCCTCGCCTCGGACAAGCTGCCGGCCGAGCTGCCGGGCGTCGAGGACCGCCTGCGGAGCCGCTTCACCTGGGGGCTCATCGCCGAGGTGGACACGCCGGATCTCGAGACGCGGGTGGCGATCCTCAAGCGCAAGGCGGAGCTGGAGAAGGTGATCCTGCCCGACGAGGTCGCGCTCTACCTGGCCGCGCACATCAAGAGCAACGTGCGAGAGCTCGAGGGGGCCCTCTTGCGGCTGGCGGCTCGCGCCTCGTTCCAGGGGCAAGCCATCACCGTCGACGTGGCGCGCGAGGCCATCGCCAAGCTGGTCGCCAACGCGCCCAGCGGCCTCACCATCGAGGCGGTACAGCGGGAGGTGGCCGCCTACTTCGACGTCAAGCTGCACGATCTCAAGGGCCCGAAGCGCCACCGCGCGGTCGCCCACCCGCGCATGGTGGCGATGTACCTCGCCCGCAAGCTGACCAACATGAGCTACCCCGAGATCGGGAGCCGGTTTGGCGGCAAGGACCACTCCACTGTCATCAGCGCCGTCCGCAAGATCGAGCGCCTCTGCGGCGAGGACTCCTCCGTCCGCAGCGTGGTCAGCACGCTCGAGAGCCACCTCCGCCAGCCCTGATTTTTCTTCACAGGCCGCTGTGGAGGAGGCTGTGGAGGGCTGGCCGAACAGCCGGCGGCGCGCTCTCTCCACCGTCCGCCCGGATCTCCATCCCCCACCAATTCACAACCACAACCACCACACTCACCGACGGAGAATCTGCTCCGTCCACATCTCCCACACCCCCTACTACTGCCTCTTCTTTAAATCTTCTAATTTAAAGATAGAAGAGACCGGGAAAACCCAAGGCGAGACGAAGGACGAAGGACGAAGGAGAGGAAGGATGGAGTTCAAGATTCGAAAGGAGGAGTTCCTGAGGGGGCTCTACTTGGCGCATGGGATCGCCGATCGAAAGAGCACGCTCCCCATCCTGGCGAACGTCCTCCTGCGCACCGACGGCAAGGACAAGCTGCTCTGCGGAGCGACCGACCTGAACGTCTCGACGCAGGTCACCCTCTCGGCGAAGATCGAGAAGGAGGGCGGGCTGACGGTGGCGGCGCGCCAGCTGTACGAGATCGTCAAGGGCCTGCCAGACGACGAGGTGAAGGTGCGCCGGACCGACCAGAGCTGGGCCGAGATTCGGTGCGGCAAGGTCGAGTTCAAGGTGGTCGGGATGCCCGACCGCGATTACCCGAAGCTGCCGGCCATCGCCGAGGCGCAGACCTCCCCGGTCGAGACGGCGGCGCTGCGCGACATGATCGCCAAGACGATCTTCTCCGTCTCGCTGGACGAGACGCGCCAGCACCTGGCCGGCGTGCTGTTCGAGTCGGACGGCGCGACCGGCCGGATGGTCTCCACCGACGGCCACCGGCTCTCGAAGGCCGGGCACGCGCTGGCGGGCGGGCCGAAGCTCGCCGCCGGGCGTTCTCATCCCGCGCAAGGGGATCGTCGAGCTGCGACGGGCGATCGAGACGCGCGAGGCGCCGACGGAAATCGGTGTCCACGACGGGAACTTCGTGCTCAAGGCCGACGACGTCGGCATCTCGGTCAAGCTGATCGACGGTCAGTTCCCCCCCTACGACCAGGTGATCCCCAAGGACAACGAGCGGGCCTTCACCGTGTCGCGCCTGGCGCTTCTGGACGCCCTCCGCCGCGTCTCGCTGATGTCGTCGGACAAGACGCAGGGCGTGCGGATTGCCATCGAGAAGGGGAAGCTGCGCATCGAGAGCGACAACCCCGATCTCGGCGCGGCCAAGGAAGAGATCGAGGTCGGCTACAAGGGGACGCCGGTGCAGATCGGCTTCAACGCGCGCTACTTCATCGATCTGCTGGCGGAGATCGGGACGGCCGACGTCCGGGTGGAGCTGGCGGGCGAGCTCGATCCGGCGGTGGTTCGCCCCGCCGACGGCAGCGACTACGTCTGCGTCGTCATGCCCATGAGACTTTAACTGTCATGGGAACCCTGGGAGGGTTCCCAAACCCTCCCGCGATGGGCTCCGGCGAGCAAAGCTCGCCTGCGCCCGACGCGATGAGGGAACCTTCCGGTAATCGTCGCGATGAGGATTCTGGAGATGGCCGCCGAAGGGTGGCGGAATCTGGCGCCGCTCAAGCTGGTGCCGGCCGAGCGGCTCTCGGTGCTGTTCGGCGACAACGGGCAGGGGAAGACCAACGTTCTCGAAGCGGCTTACTACCTGGCGGCGCTCCGGTCGTTCCGCACCACCCACGCCGACGACCTCATCCAGCGGGGAGAACCGGACGGCCGCGCGCGGCTGCGGGCCGAGGTGGTTCACCGCGGCCTCGAGCGCCGATTCGAGATCGAGCTCGGTTCGGGCGGACGGACGGCCCGGCTCGACGGCAAGCTGGTCCGCAGCACGGCGGCGGCGCTCGGCTCCGTCAGCGTGGTCCTGTTCGTCCCCGAGGATCTCCTGCTGCCGCGCGCGGCCCCGGCGGCCCGGCGGCGCTTTCTCGATCTGGCAATTTTCAACGTGGAGCGCGCCTATTACGGCGAGGCGAGCGGGTTCCAGAAGGTGCTGCGCAACCGCAACGCGCTGCTCAAGCGGCGCGACTGGGACAGAACGCTGCTCGACGCCTTCGACGACGAGCTGGCCCGCACCGGCGCCCGGGTCGTCATGCGCCGGCGTGCGCTGGCGGGCGCGCTGGCGCCGCGGTTCTCGGAGCACTTCCACGCCCTGCACGGCAACCTGGCCGTCTCGCTTGCTTACCGAAGCGATCCGGCGGTCGAGGCGGTCGCCGACGAGGAGGGGGTCCGGGCGGCGCTTCTCCGCGGCCTCGTCGAACGTCGCGCGCTCGACGAGCGGCGCCGCTTCACCGGGTTCGGCCCGCAGGCCGACGACCTGGAGATAGGCCTCTCCGGCCTCCTGGCGCGCACGCACGCGTCGCAGGGGCAGCTCCGGTCGTTCATGCTGGCGCTCAAGCTGGCCGAGCTGACCGAGGTGGGGGCGCGCCTCGGCGACCCGCCGATTCTCCTGCTCGACGACGTCCCGAGCGAGCTCGATCCGTCACGCCGCGCGCTCCTGTTCGAGGCGATCACCCGGCTCGATTGCCAGACGCTCATCTCGGTCACCGAGCGCGAGATCGTTCCCGCCCGCACCGACCGCCTCGACTTTCAGGTTCGGGCCGGCCGACTAACAGCCGTTGGCTGACACAGCTTTCCCTTTACAGGGGGGCAAACAAATGCTAGATACCTGGAAACGTTCAGGTTTGTAGCCAGTTGGCTCGCCTGAATCCAGGTCACTTCCAAGTGCGATTTCTCTGTCCATGACCACCTCCGAACCGCCCACCGGCGGGGGCTCGTACAACGAAGAGAGCATCCAGGTCCTGAAGGGCCTGGACGCCGTTCGCAAGCGCCCCGGCATGTACATCGGCGACACCGATGACGGCACCGGGCTGCACCACATGGTCTACGAGGTCGTCGACAACTCGGTCGACGAGGCGCTCGCCGGGTTCTGCGATCGCATCGACGTGGTGATCCACTTCGACAGCTCGGTCTCCGTCGAGGACAACGGCCGCGGCATCCCGGTCGGCAAGCATCCGATCGAGAAGCGACCCACGGCCGAGCTGGTGATGACCGTGCTGCACGCCGGCGGCAAGTTCAACCACAACAGCTACAAGGTCTCGGGCGGTCTGCACGGCGTCGGCGTGTCGGTCGTCAACGCGCTCTCCGAGTGGCTGAAGCTGGAGATCAAGCGCGACGGCAAGACCTACTACCAGGAGTACCGCGCGGCGATCCGGCGACGGAGCTGGCGGCCATCGGCGTCTCCGAGAAGAGCGGCACCAAGGTGACGTTCAAGCCCGACTCCGAGATCTTCAAGGGCACCGAGTTCAGCTTCGAGATCCTGACCCAGCGCCTGCGCGAGCTCTCGTACCTCAACCGCGGCCTCACCGTCACCATCCGCGACGAGCGCACCGACAAGGCGCACGAGTTCAAGTTCGAGGGCGGCATCTCGCAGTTCGTCGCCGATCTGAACGCCTCGAAGACGCCCGTGCACGACAAGCCGATCCCGGTGGTGGGCGAGCTCGACGGCACCCAGGTCGACATCGCGATGCAGTGGAACGACTCCTACCCGGAAGCGATCTACTGCTTCACCAACAACATCAAGAACAAGGACGGCGGCACGCACCTGACCGGCTTCCGCGCCGCGCTGACCCGCACGGTCAACGCCTACGCGCAGGCGGCCGGCCTGCTCAAGGACCTGAAGAACGGCCTCGGCGGCGACGACATCAGCGAGGGGCTGACCGCCATCGTCTCGATCAAGCACCCCGATCCGAAGTTCAGCAACCAGCCGAAGGACAAGCTGGTGTCGTCGGAGGTCAAGGGCATCGTCGAGCGCGTCGTCAACGAGAAGCTGGCGCGCTTCCTCGAGGAGAACCCGCGCGTCGCCAAGCAGATCATCGAGAAGGCCGTGCTGGCCGCGCGCGCGCGCGACGCCGCCCGCAAGGCGCGCGAGATGGTGCAGCGCAAGGGCGCGCTCGACTCGTCGTCACTGCCGGGCAAGCTGGCCGACTGCCAGGAGCGCGATCCGGCGCAGGCCGAGCTCTACATCGTCGAGGGCGACAGCGCCGGCGGCTCCGCCAAGCAGGGGCGCAACCGCAAGGACCAGGCGATCCTCCCGCTGCGCGGCAAGATCCTGAACGTCGAGAAGGCGCGCCTCGAGAAGATGCTGTCGTCGCAGGAGATCGTCACGCTCATCACCGCGCTCGGCTGCGGCGTCGAGCAGGAGAAGGACGTCGACAAGCTCCGCTACCACCGCATCATCATCATGACGGACGCCGACGTCGACGGCAGCCACATCCGCACGTTGCTGCTCGACGTTCTTCTACCGCCACTTCCCGGAGATCGTTCGACCACGGCTACCTCTACATCGCGCAGCCGCCGCTCTACCGGGTCAAGAAGGGCAAGAAGGAGCTCTACCTCAAGAACGAGCAGGCGCTCGAGGACTACCTGCTCGAGAGCGCGGCGGAGAACCTCAAGCTCCGCTCGGCCAGCAACGCCGAACGGGATCACCGGCGAAGAGCTGCGCCTACGCGTGCGCGCCAGGCCGGCCAAGTACAAGCGGCTGCTCGGCGTCATCGATCGGAAGTGCGACGCGCGGATCGTCGACGCCTTCGTCAAGGCCGTCCGCCTGACGAAGGAGGACCTGCGCGATCAGGCCAAGCTCGTCCGGGGCCTCGCCAACCTGCAGAAGCAGGACTACTTCGAGCGCTTCGCCGCAGAGCTGACGGAGACCAAGTTCACGATCGACGCCCGACAGCGAGCACGGCGGCTTCAAGATCGTGGCCCCGGTGAGTGGCACCGGCGTGCGGCGGGACGACCACCATCGACTTCGAGCTGATGAACTCGCCCGAGTTCACCGACCTGCAGGCGCTGTTCGCCGAGCTCGTGACGGCGATCGGCGCCGGGCCCTACGCGCTCGAGCACGGCAGCGAGACGGTCGAGTTCGATCGCATCGAGGAGCTCGGCGAACGCGTTCAACGAGATCGGCAAGAAGGGCCTGGCCATCAACCGCTACAAGGGCCTCGGCGAGATGAACCCGGAGCAGCTCTGGGAGACGACGATGGATCCGGCGCGCCGCACCCTGCTCCAGGTCCGCGTCGAGGACGCCTACGAGGCCGACGGCCTCTTCTCGACGCTGATGGGCGATCTCGTCGAGCCGCGCCGCGCGTTCATCGAGACCAACGCGCTCAACGTCCGCAACCTCGACGTTTAGGGGACTTTCCACGCGACCACCGCGGGAGAGTTGCCTCTCCCGCGGTCACGTCGGTCCCTAGCAGCGTTGATCGTCAGCACGCGGAGGTTCTGGATGATCGACATCTGCATCTGATGCATCGCCGCCATCATCGAGGTCACCATCTGGTTCATCTGGGTGATCTGGTTCATGCGGGACTGCACCTGCATCATGGCGCTCTGGCTGTTGGCGACGTCGTCGGGATCTTCCCGCTGGTCACCGCCTGCATGAACTGATCGGGCGAGATCGCCATCAGGCTCGCCAGGTCCTTGGGCGTCGCGGAGCTCGAGCCGCTGGCGCTCGAGGATCCGTCGGCGCTCTTCGTCGCGCTCGATGCGCTGGTGCTCGACGAAGAGCTGGCACCACTGGTGCTCCCCGAAGAGCCGGGTCCGCTGGTGCTCTTGGTCGAGCTCGCGCCGCTGCTGCTCGAGGCCGCTCCGCCGCTGCTCGAGGCGGCGATGGTGGTCGAGGAGGCACCCCCGGCCTTGTTGGTCTGCGCGGCCTTTGCGAGCTGCGCGACGAGATCGCTGAGCTTCATGTCTTTGCTCACCGAGACGCTTGTGTTGGCGCCGTTCTGGGCGACGGTTGCGGTGTTGGCGCCGTTGTCGACCTGGGTGACGGTGTGCCCTCCGGAGTTCGTGACGGTGACGTGCGGTCCCTGTCCTTGCCCGCCGATCGAGATCATCGAACCATTGCCGGAGTACCCCTCCATCACCTTGCCGGTCTTGTCGTCGGTGACGCGAATAGTGGTGTGACCACTCCGTTCCGTGACCTCGGGTGGTGTTGGTGCCGTCGTCGACCTTGGTGGTCGTCGTTGCCCCCGCTTTCGTGACCGTGACCGTGGGCGCCTGCCCGCTCGTGGACGCGGTGGAGGGCGCCGTGGCCGGTGCTGGTGTGTTGGTCGGCGCCGGTGTGTTGGTCGCGTTCGTCGGGGCCGGTGCGCTCGCGCCCGTCCCCGTGGTGGTCGTGGTCGTGGTGGTGGTCGTCGTCGTCGCGGGCCCGCTGGTGGTCGCGGGAGCCGGGGCGTTGCTCGCGTTCGTCGTCGCGGGCGTGGTGGTGTTGCTTGCGGCTGCCGGCGCGCTGGTGGTGCTCGCCCGCGCTGGCGGCGGCGTGGGTTCAGCGGCCGCGGTCCCCGCCGGCTTGGAGGCGCCGCCCGCGGCGCCCGAGAGGCTCTGTAAGAGCTGCGGCAGATCCTTGAGCGCGTCGGTCAGGTGGCTGAGCGCGCCCAGTGGGTTGCCGGAGGCGATGTCGGTGATGCCGCCCAGGATGTCGGTGACGCCCTTCATGCTGGACGGCAGGACCGATCCAGCGATGTCGCTGACCAGCTTGCCGGGGTTGGTGAGGTCGGAAACGATGCTTCCAAGGCTGAGACCCATGACGTTCTCCTTTTTTAAGTGTTGGTTAGGCCGCGACTTGCGCGGTGGGGGTGGTGGACGGTTTCGTTGCCGGCGCGCTCTGCTGGGCGAGCGCCTCGCGGATCTCGCCGCGCATGAAGAGCAGCTTTGGCTCGTGGGGCTCGTAGGCGAGCCCCTTCTCGAGCTCCTCGAGCGCCTCGGGAAGGCGGCCGAGGCGGCGCAGGGTCGCCGCGTAGAGCGAGTACGACCACCAGTACTTGTGGTCGGCGGCGACGAGGCCGCGGCAGAGCACCTCGGTCTCCGTGTAGCGCCCGACCTGATAGAGCTGGTAGGCGAGCGCCATCACGGTGTCGAGGGCCGCGTCGCTGATCCCGAAGATCGACTTCATGGTCGTCTCCTCGAGAAACTTGCGCGCGGCGGGGGAGAGCTGCGGATCGTTCGGAACGCTGGTCTGCTGGGCGTCCATGGGCGCCTCCTTTTTTGAGTCCGTTGTTGGACGGAGGAGGTTTCGGCCCAGGTCGGCGCCAGTTGCGCGAAAGAGACGCTCCAAAAACAAAAACCCCGGCGCGGAGTCAACCGGCCGGGGTGGCGTCGCATAAAGAGCGCGCGAAGGCGCGCTCGGCTACGACGTGAAGATGCGGTCGAGCTTCTCCTCGATCTTCACTTCCTTCGACTTCGTCGCCACCGCGATCTCCTTGATCAGCAGCGTGCGCGCGGTGTCGAGCATCTTGCGCTCGCCGAACGACAGCTCCTTGTCGCCCTTGAGCCGCTGCAGATCGCGCAGCACCTCGGCGATCTCGAAGACCGAGCCGGTCTTGATCTTCTCCATGTACTCGCGGTAGCGGCGGTTCCAGGTCTGCCCCTCGACCGCGACCTCGCGGCTCTTGAGGATCTCGAACACCTCGTCGACCTCGTCGGCGCGAATCAGCTCGCGCAAACCGACCGCGCCCGCGTTGCGCGTCGGGATCATGATCTTCATCCCGTTTTCGAGAATCTTGAGGATGTAGAACGTCTGCTTGTTCCCGGAGATCTCACGCGTCTCGATGCCGACAATCTGCGCAACGCCGTGGGCCGGATAGACGGCCAAATCACCCACTCTGAAAGTCGGCTCCATGACTACGTTCGCTCCTTGTTGAGGACGGTTTTCAAGGCCCGCGAACTCTATCACGCCAAACCGCTCAGTTCAATGCATTCTCGAGCGTTCTCCGTCGGAGCTCGAATGCCGCGCCGCGCACGCCAAATTGCTGTCAGGTCGCGCTGCGGCGGAGGTAATTGAGGATGGAAACGACGCCGAATCCGGTTCCTCCTTTTCCGACGTGTCCATGTTCTTTGTTCGCGCTCGAGGGACCCGCGATGTCGACGTGGACCCAGGGCGTTTCCCCGACGAATTCCTTCAAGAAGAGCCCGGCCGTGAGCGCGCCGCCCCAACGTTCGCCGGTGTTTTTCAAATCGGCGATCTCCGATTTGAGCTGCTCGCCGAGCCGCGGCGGCAGAGGCAGCCGCCACATGTCCTCGCCCGCCTGCTGCCGCGGCCGACAGGAAGGCCGCGACGAGCACGTCGTCGTTGCTCATCACGCCCGCGATGTGCGGCCCGAGCGCGACCATGCAGGCGCCGGTCAAGCGTGGCGAAGTCGAGGATCGCGTCGGGCGCGAGCCGCAAGCCGAAGGTGATCGCGTCGGCGAGCGTGAGGCGTCCCTCGGCGTCGGTGTTGTTGATCTCGACGGTCTTGCCGTTGAGCGAACGGAGCACGTCGCCGAGCTTGTACGAGGTGCCGGAGGGCATGTTCTCCGTGCAGGCGGCGAGCGCGTGCACCTCGATGGGCAGCTTCTCCTCGCCGGCGGCGACGTCGGCGGCGAGGACGGCGGCCGCGCCCGGCCATGTCGGTCTTCATGTCGAGCATCCCTTCGTTCGTCTTGAGCGAGAGGCCGCCCGAGTCGAAGGTGACGCCCTTGCCGACGAGGACGAGCGCGGCGGCGCGCCCCCGGCGGCTTCCAGGCGAGGTGAACGAAGCGCGGCTCCTCGTCGCTCCCCTGCGCGACCGCGAGATAGAGGCCCATCCCGAGCGCGGCGCAGGCGGCGCGATCGAGCACCTCGACGGAGAGGCCCGCCTCGGTCCCCCACGCCGTGGCCAGCGCGGCGATCCGCGTCGGCGTCAGGACGCCGGCGGGCTCGTTGACGAGATCGCGCGCGCGGGCGACGGCCCGCGTCGCCGATCGCCGCGCGCCGCAACGCCGCGGCGGCGGCTTCGTCGTCGACGGCGGCCGGCGGACAGAGCGCGAGCGAGGCGAGAGCGGGGACGCGGTTGCGCTCGTCGGTGAGGTAGCGATCGAATCGATAGGTGCCGAGCCAGGCCCCTTCGGCCGCCGCCTCGAGCGCGGCCGGCCCGTCGCCGCCTGACCAGGCGAGCGCCGCCGTCGTGGCGCCGACATTGCCGGCCAGCCGAACCGCGTTGGCCGCGCCGATGCGCAGCGCACGAGCGTCGTCCGACGACCGCGCCGAGCCCCACCAGGGCGACCCGCCGGGCGGCGAGCGCGCCGTGTGTGTGCGCGAGCAACGACTGGCCGGGCTTGCCGCGGAAACGCTCCTCGGCCGCCGCGCGCCGCAGAAGGCCGTCGAGGCGGGCGTCGGCGCGCGCCGCGGGTCCAGCGACGTCCCAGTCTCCCTCGGCGCAGGCGATCACCAGCAGGTCGACCGACCGATCGAGCGGATCCCCGCTGGCGTAAGAGAGCTCGAGCATCGGGCCGGGCAGCCCCCAAAGATAGGGGCGGGCGGGAGAGATGGCAAGTTGGGCCGCCACGCAGTTGACAGCGGTGGGGGGACCCCAGTAGCGTGGGCCGCTCGATGGCAAAGGCCCGACCGCTGCGGAAAGCTGGCCGAAAGGCCGGCGCGAAGTCCGCGAAGGACCGACCGCAGAGCAGCGCCCAGCGGAAGCGGCCGGCGGCGAAGCGCCCGGCCAAGCCGACCCGGGCGACCAGCAGCAAGCCGGCGGCAGCGCGGCCCGCGCGTGGCAAGGCGCAGGGTGGTGCAGCGGTGCGCCCGGCGGAGCGGCAGGTCTCAACTCCGGAAATTCCCCCTCCCTTGCCGGCACCCATCGCCAGCTTCACGTTCTGAACTTCTGCGTGCGGGGCACCTGATGTCTGAGTCGACCACGACCACTGCTGTTCTCTCGGAGAAGCGCGAGGCTGCCGCCAAGGCATTGCGCGAGATTTTGGATCGAATGGGGATCGAGGCGGAAGTGAGCGCCTTCGACGACGGCGAGCGGATCTTCCTCGACGCCCATGGCGCCGAATCGGGCCTGATTATCGGGAAAAAGGGCGCGACACTAGACGCGCTGCAGTATGTCGTCAACCGCATCATCAGCAAGAAGCCCAACGACGGGCCGGGCGTGGTGGTCGATGCCGAGGGGTATCGGGGCCGCCGCGAGGATTCGCTCGTCGACATGGCCAACCGACTGGCCGACAAGGCGATCAAGACGGGACGACCGGTTCCGGTCGAGCCCATGAGCCCGCACGATCGGCGGATCGTTCACGTCACGCTGGCCGATCATCCCGGCGTCACGACCGAGTCCGACGGCGAGGGTCTGTTCCGACGGGTTGTCATCTACCCGAAGGACCGTCCCGCCGCCGGGGCGTGAGCGCCAGGCCCCGATCGTCACGGCCCAGGCGTCACGGCCGTCACCCCAGTAGCATCTGGAGGGTTCGCTCCGGGACAGCCGCGGCAAGTGCATCGGCGAGCTGGTCCGGGTCGGCGACCGCGTCCGGCGTCAATGTCGGGAAGGTGCCCATCGCCTGACATCCGGTCAGCGAGGCGATCAGCGCGGCGTTCCCCGCCTCCTGGGGTCCCTCGGCGCCCGGCGTGCGGTTGAGGATCAGCCCCGCGACGGCGAGGCCGTTGCGCGCGGCTTCGCGCAGGGTGAGCGCCGTGTGGTTCACCGTCCCGAGCGCGGTGCGCGCGACCACCAGCAGCGGCAGACCGAGCCTCTTCGCGACATCGGCGCCGGTCGCCCCCTCCGCGTACGGCACCAACAGGCCTCCCGCTCCCTCGACGACGAGCAGATCTCCCTTGGCGGCGAGGGCGTCGGCCCGGTCGGCGATGCGCTCGAGGTCGATCCGCACCCCCTCCGCCGCGGCCGCGGCGGAGGGGGCGACGGGCAGGCGGAGGGCATAGAGGCAGACGTCGGCGGCCGCGACCGGTGGCGTCGCGGCTCGCCAGAGCGCGCGGGCGTCGGAGGGCTCGGGGGTACACCCCGTCTCGGCCGGCTTGAACGGAATCGACACCAGGCCCTGGCGCCGCGCGTATCGCAGGAGCGCCGCCGAGATGAGCGTCTTGCCGACGCCCGTGTCGGTGCCAGTGACGAACAGCCCGCGGCGACGAGCCGGGGCGGTCACCCGAGCGCCTCGCCGGAGCGCCTGCACGAAGAGCTCGAGGTCGGCTTGCTCGTGCGCCGCCGAGAGGGTGATCCGCAGCCGGGCGGAGCCGACCGGGACCGTCGGCGGACGGATGGCTGGAACGAAGATTCCGCCGCGCGCCAGCCCGGCGGACACCGCCAGGGCGCGCGCCTCGGACCCCAGCACGAAAGGAAGGATGGGGCTACCGCCCACGGCTGACAGGCGGACGCCGGCCGGCACGGGGACGGCGGCGGGATGAAGGGGGGCGAGGTGCGCGGCCATCCAGTCGACCCGCTCGCGGAGCCGTGCGCGGCGCAGGTGGCCCTCCGGGCCGCTAGCCAGGTCGAGGGCCGCCTCGGCGGCCGCCGCGACTGCGGGCGGCAGAGCGGTGGTGAAGATGAATGTGCGGGCGCGGTTCACCAGGAAGTCCCGCAGGAGCCCACTGCCCGCCGCGAAGCCACCGGCGGCGCCAAGCGCCTTGCCGAGGGTTCCGACCAGCACGTCGGGTTCCACGCCATTCGCGGCGCACAGTCCGCGCCCGGCAGGCCCCAGGACCCCGAGCGCGTGGGCCTCGTCGACGATCCAGATGGCGTCATGGGACTCCGCGGCCTCGGCGAGGGCGGCCAGCGGGGCAGCGTCACCGTCCATGCTGAAGAGCGACTCCGTGACCAGCAGACGGCGGCGAGCTCCCCGGGCGTCAGCCAGCAGCCGGGCCGCGGCGCCGGCGTCGCCGTGGGGGTAGACCGCGATCCGGGCTCGTGACAGACGACAGCCGTCGACGATGCTCGCGTGGTTCAGGGCATCGGAAACGATGACGTCCTCCGGTCCCGCGAGCGCGGTCAGAACCCCGAGGTTCGTCTGGTAGCCGGAGGGAAAGACGAGCGCCGCTTGCCGACCCAGGAAGCCGCCGAGACGCGCCTCCAGCTGGCGGTGCGCCGGGAGATCGCCCGAGACCAGCCGGGCCGCGGAGGCGCCGAAGCCGTCCCGCGCGGCAGCCGTCGCGGCGGCCGCGGCCAGGGCCGGGTGATTGGCGAGACCCAGATAGTCGTTGGAGCAGAAGGAGACCCGGGGCGCGGCGGAGACCGCGACGCGTACCCGGGAGCTTCCCGCCACCTCCGGGCAGCGGCGAAGCCGGTCGGCCCCGGCCAGCGCGGCCAGCTCGGCGTCGAGGAGTGCAGCGAAGGAGCGCACGACCCCTTATATCAACTTCCCCGGGGCCACCAGTCCGACGGGATGCTTTGCCGGGGCGGGGTGCTTTGCCGGGATGTTCCACGTGGAACAGTTGGCCCAGCGCCTTCCGGCCGATGTTCCACGTGGAACACCGGTCGCCATCTAATCGCCTCCCTTCCCTTCGACCTCGACCTCGACGAGGGCCCGGCGCCCCCCGGCGTAGACCTCGCGCCGCCCGGCGATCGCCGATTCAGGGACGGTGAGGACGAAGACACGCCCGCCGGGGACGACCAGCCGCCGGCCGAGGGCCAACCAGGTCTCCGGCTCGAAGGTTGCCCGCGAGATCGCAACGTCGAACCGAGCACTCTCTGCGGCGAGCGCCTCGCCCCGGCGTGGCTCAACCGCGACCCGGTCCGCCGAGCTCGAGCTCGCGGACGGCGGTTCGCAGGAAGGCCACCTTCTTGGCGATCGGCTCGCAGAGCCGAACGGTCAGCTCCGGGGCGCAGCAGCGCCAGCGGAAGCGCCGGCAGCCCGCCGCCGCTCCCGACGTCGACCAGTCGGGCGGGGCCGTCGAGCCGCCGGGCCAGCGCGAAAGCGTCCGGGTAGTGCTCGGCCACGACGGCGCCGGCCGACCGGGCTCCCGTCAGGTTGATCCGCTCGGTTCCAGCGGATGAGGAGCTCGGCGTAGCCGAGGAGCTGGTCCGCCTGGGAGGGGTCGCAGGGCACGCCCCAGCTTTGCGACAGGGCCGCGAGCGCGGCGGCAGCTCGGCCGCGGCATCCTCTGTTCCGGGCCATGAGCGGCCAAGTATTATCACGCGGATGCTCGAGCAACCGCGGCTCGACGAGGTGCTGATTCCGTTCGTGCGCCAGCTCGTCGGCGCCGACGGCGGGGCCGCCGGGATCGGTCGAGACGATGGTCGGAGACGCCTCGACGCGCCGTTACCACCGCGTGCGAATCGACGGCGGCCGACCCGGCGAGCCTCGTCATCATGGAGCTCCCCGACGAGCCGATGAAATCCGACGAGGCGACCGCGCCCGGGCTCGGTCCGCCGGAGCTGCCCTTTCTCAATGTGCAGCGCTACCTGGCGGCGGGCGGCTACCCGGTCCCGCGTGTCTACCGGGCCGACATGCAGCGTGGGCTGGTGGCGCTCGAGGACCTCGGCGATCGCACGTTCGAATCGGCGGTCCGCGACGCGGCCGGCGACGGAGCGCCGCCGGTACTACCGGGCGGCCATCTCGCACATCGTCGCGCTGCAGAAGCTCGGCGATCGCGGCAGCGATCCCGAGCTGCGTCGCCTTCTCGCGCCGGTTCGACGAGAAGCTGCTTCGCTGGGAGCTCGAACACTTCAAGGAGTGGTACCTCGAGGCCGAGCGGGGCGTGAAACTGGACGAAGAGGACGCGCGCGCGCTCGGCAGCGGCGTTCGACTGGCTGGCGCGCGAGCTGGCCGCGGCGCCGCCACGCTGGTTCACCGCGACTTCCAGAGCCGAAACCTGATGGTGGTCGGCGAAGGCGCGCCCGAGCTCAAGGTGATCGACTTCCAGGACGCGCTGCTCGGGACGCGCGCGTACGATCTGGTGGCGCTGCTGCGCGATTCGTACGTCGTGCTCACCGCCGACGAGGTCGAATCGCTGGTCGGCGAGTTCATCGCCCAGGCGCGGATCGCGGACGCGGCCGGCTTCCGGCGGCTGTTCCTGCTGCAGACGCTGCAGCGCAAGCTCAAGGACGTCGGGCGGTTCGTCTTCATCGATCGGGTCCGGAAGAACCCGTCCTTCCTGCGCTGGATCCCGTCGACGGTCGGTTACCTGCGGGCGGCCGTCGGTGCGGCGCCGCCCGAGCTCGGCGCGCTCCGGGAGCTCTTCGGCCGCCGGCTGCCAGAGCTTGTCAGTTAGCAATTAGGATTTTGCAGAGTGGAAAAGACCGTCGTTCGTGGCGCATATACTGCGGGGCGGTAAGTGGCGATGGAGAGTCACCGGATAGAGGAGCGAGTCGCACAGGCCATCCTGATCGTCGAGAGCGACGAGTCGATCCGGCGCATCCTCGACCTCAGCCTGCGCCACGCGGGGTTTTCGGTCGGGTTGGCCAGCACCAACGAGGAGGCGGTCAAGCGCCTGGCCGACGGACCCGACCTGGTGATCGCCGGCGCGATCGATCTCGACGGGCTGGCGTTCTGCCGGCAGGTCAAGCAAAGCGGCGAGCGGATGCCCCCCGCGGTGGTGCTGATCTCCGAGCCGGGGCTGGAGAGCAAGACGCGCGGCCTCGAGGCGGGCGCCGACGACTTCGTGGTCAAGCCGATCTACGTGCAGGAGGTGGTGGCGCGGGCGCGCGCCCTCCTGCAGCGGCGCGAGCGCGAGCGGCTGGAGCTTTCGGCGCATGTCCCCGGCGCGGCCACCGACGGCGCGGAGGCGCCCGCGCTGCGGGTGGACCGGTTCGTCAGCGACATCGGCGACGTGCCGCTGGTCGACTTGCTGCGAGCGATCGCCGCCCACGGCAAGTCGGGGGTCGCGGTGATCACCGCCGACGGCGGCGCGCGCGGCGAGATCTTCTTCCGCCAGGGGAACGTCGTCGATGCCGAGGTCGGCCGTCTCTCGGGGCGGGACGCGATCTATCGTCTGTTCTGCTGGTCGGCCGGGCGGCTGGAGGTGGAGTGGAAGAGCATCCGCCGCAAGGACACCATCGAGATGCGGCCGCAGGACCTCCTGATGGAGGCGCTGCGCCGGGTCGACGAGTGGCGGCGCCTCCTGGCCGGGCTGCCGGCGCTCGACACGATCTTCGAGGTGGACTACCGCACGCTCGCCGAGCGGCTGGCCGACATCCCCGACGAGGTGAACCGGATCCTGCGCCTGTTCGACGGGGTGCGGACCTTCCTGCAGGTGATCGACGACTGCGGCCTCCCCGATCTCGATGCGGCGGCGGCGATCGGCAAGCTCTGTCACGAGCGGATCATTCACGACATTCGCGTGCCGGTCGGCGAGGACGAGGCGATCGGCGCCGACATGGAGGGGTGGCTCTCGGAGGCGACCGGGCCGTTTCGGTCGCCGGCGCGGCTGGAACGCGATCTCTTCGGCGCCTCGCCCGAAGCGGGGATCGGCGTCCACGGCCGGCCGACGGCGCCGCTGGAGCCGCTCGACGGCCCGCCCGAGGCGCTCGACGCCGACCTCCGCGCACGGTTCACCGATCGCTTGACCGCCGAGGGGCACCCCACGGAGGTCGCGATCGCGCTGTCGGCTCCCGCGGCCGGGGGCGTCGGTTTTCCGACCACGCTTCCCGGGTTCGGGGCGGCGACGTCGTCGGAAACGTCCCGCGCCGCTACAGCGATGGCGGCCGTACCCGGCGCGCTCGAGAGCTCGCTCGAGGCGGCGGCGTCGGGAAAGACCGCCATCGCGGACGACGCGACCGCGGTCGTCCGCCAGGTGAACCCGGAGGTCTCGTCGGCAAACGCAGAGGACGCGATCGTGAGCTCGGAGGACGCGACGCCCATCGTCGACCCGACGACGCTCGACGGTTCGGAGGCGCCGACCTCGCCGGGGGCCGAGCCGCCGCCGACGGTGGCCGCGGCGCTGCCGGTCGGGCCCGAGATGCGCTCCGCTTCTGGCGAGATCATCGTTCGCCCGACCAAGGCCAAGACCAAGCACTCGCCCGCCGCGGAGGTGCGCCTCGCGCACATCCGCGAGGAGAGCGCGGCGCGCGCCTTCGTCCGCCCGTCGCAGTCCGTGACGCCGCCCGGGAGCGCCCGCGCGCTCGACGAACCGCCGCCGCTGCTCGATGGTCCGCCGCCGGAGCCGGCGCCGCGCCCGACGACCCAGCTGGTCCGCGCGACCGCGGTGGAGGCGGCGGTCAGCTCCTCGGCCGCCGACGACGATGAGGCGCCGACGTCACACCGTCGCGGCGCGCTGATCGCCGGGGCCGTCTCGCTGGTCGTCCTCGCCGCCGGGATTCTCTGGATCGCCGCCCGCCACCATGCGCCGCCAACCGACAGCGCCGCGGCGGAGAGCAGGGTGCAGCGACCCGCGACCGCGGCGGCGCCTCCCGCGCCGTCGATCGTTCCGCTCGGATCGCAACCAACGCCGGCGCCCGCGGCTGCGCCCCAGCCGGCGGCCGTGCACGCCGCCGCCGCGTCACCCGCGCCTCTGGACGAGGCGGAGGAGCGGAACGCCGACCCCAAGCTGGCGCGTACCCGGGCCCTCGAGGCGGGATCGCTGCTGGCGGGCTGCCGGACCGCCTATCAAGAGGCGCGGATGAAGGACGCCGAGGCGGCGTGCCTGGCGGCGCGCGACGCCAATCCCAAATCGGCCGAGACGAATGGATTCCTCGCGCACGCGCTCCTCAATCGCGGGCGGCGCCGCGAGGCGCTCGCCGCCGCCGAGCTCGCCGTGAAGCTGAATCAGAAGTGGGCCGATCCCTACGCCGTCATCGGCACCATTCATCAGGACGCGGGCGAGATGGCGGACGCGCGGCGCGCCTACCAGCGTTACCTGGAGCTCGAGCCGCACGGCTCCTACGCCAACGAGCTCCGCGCGATCGTCGACCGACTCGGGAAGCTCTGACGGGTGCTGGTCCTCGGGATCGAGACCTCCTGCGACGAGACGGCGGCGGCGATCGTCGAGGACGGCCGCCGCGTGCGCGCCGACGTCGTCGCGTCGCAGATCCTGGTGCACGCGCCGTACGGCGGCGTCGTCCCCGAGGTCGCCTCGCGCCAGCACGTCGCCACCATCGTCCCGGTGATCCAGCGGACCGTCGCCGACGCCGGGATCGGGTTCGGTGACCTCGACGCCGTCGCCGTCACCTGCGGGCCCGGGCTGGTCGGCGCGCTGCTGGTCGGCGTCGAGACGGCCAAGTCGCTCGCCTTCGCGCTCGGCAAGCCGCTCGTCGGCGTCAACCACCTCGCCGGCCACCTTGCTGCGGTTTTCCTCGGCGAGGACGCGCCGCCGCCGTTTCCCGCACCTGGCGCTGCTCGTGTCGGGCGGGCACACCGCGATCATCCGCGTCGACGAGCCGGGCAAGACGTCGCTGCTCGGCGCGACCCGCGACGACGCCGCCGGCGAGGCGTTCGACAAGGTCGGCAAGCTGCTCGGGCTCGGCTACCCGGGCGGCGTTCAGATCGACAAGCTGGCGGCGACCGGCGATCCACGCGCCGTCGATCTGCCGCGCGCGCTGCCGGCGCGCGACGAGCTCGACTTCAGCTTCTCCGGGCTCAAGACGGCGGTCGCCACGCGGCTCGCGCGGACGGGGGTCCCCGAGGGGGCCGCGCTGGCCGACTTCTGCGCCAGCTTCCAGGCGGCGGTCGTCGACGTGCTGGTGCGCAAGTCGCGGCGCGCGCTGGCCCGCGAGGGGCTCGC
This sequence comes from uncultured Pseudomonadota bacterium, assembly GCA_963725905.1. GTDB lineage: Bacteria > Myxococcota_A > Polyangia > Fen-1088 > Fen-1088 > JADGRB01. Next base: position 152,968 of record CAVSAG010000003.1, read on the forward strand.
CGCGCTGGTCGTCTGCGGCGGCGTGGCCGCGAACCGCGGGCTGCGCGCGGCGCTCGCCGAGGCGGCGCGCGAGGACGGCTTCGGGCTCTTCATCCCGCCGCCCAAGCGCTGCACCGACAACGCCGCGATGATCGCCGCGGAGGGGAGCGCGCTCCTCGTGCGCGGCAAGCGCTCCGGCCTCGATCTCTCGGTCGATCCGGGGCTGCCGCTCTCTTGACGGGCGCCACCGACGATCCGCGCCGCGTGCTGGCCCGACACGGCCTCGCGGCGAAGAAGTCCTGGGGGCAGAACTTCCTGCGCGATCGAGCGGTGCTGGCGCGCATCGCCTCGGCGGCCGGCGCGACCGCCGAGGACGTCGTCGTCGAGATCGGCGCCGGGCTCGGCACGCTCACGGCGGCGCTCGTTGCCACCGAGCCGCCGCCGGCGCGCGTCGTCGCGATCGAGCGCGATCCCGACATGCTGCGGGTGCTCGGCGCGGAGCTCGGGGACGAGCCGCGCGTCGAGATCGTGGCGGCCGACGCGGCGACCTTCGACTTCGCGGCTGCGGCGCGGCGGCGGGACGTCCGGTGATCGCGATCGGCAACCTGCCGTATCAGATCGCGAGCGCGCTGGTGCTCGCTCTCGTCGCGGCGGGCCGCGCGGGCGCGATCGCGCGCGCGATCGTGATGGTCCAGCGCGAGATGGCCAAGCGGATCACCGCGCCGCCCGGCAGCCGCGTCTACGGGCGGCTCACGGTGGCGGTCGCGCAGCACGCCGAGGCGCGCATCCTGTTCGACGTGAAGCCGGGGTCGTTTCATCCCGCGCCGGCGGTCATCTCGTCGGTGCTGAGCCTGGTGCCGCGCGCGGCGCCGCTGGCGTCGGTGCGCGATGCGGCGCTGTTCGACGAGGTGGTCAAGCGCGCCTTCTCGACGCGACGGAAGATGCTGCGGCGGGCGCTGGCGGCGGGTTCGGCGAGCAAGCGGCGGCCGCGGCGCTGGCCGCGGCCGGCATCGCCGGGACCAGGCGCGCCGAGGAGCTTTCGGTGGCCGAGTTCGCCCGCCTGGCGGATGCTTTCGCGGCCGCCGGGGTCACGCCTCGACCCCGCGAATCGCGCGAGGGCGGATGAGCTTTGCTCGGCCGACCTCATCGCGGGGGGCTCGGGACCCTTTGAGGGTCCCGAGGGAGACCGATGCCTGAGCTCCCCGAGGTCGAGACGATCGTTCGCGGCCTGGCTCCGCGGCTCCGCGGCCGGCGAATCGACGGACGTCTGGTGGAGCGGCCAGGGGCTGCACCTCGGTCGAAAGGTCGATCTCCGCGGGCTGCGCGCGGTGGCGGTGGGGCGCACGGTCGCAGCGCGTCCGCCGGCGCGGCAAGTACATCTTGCTCGAGATCGCCGGGGGCGACGACCAGGGCGTCATCATTCACCTGGGGATGACCGGACGGCTGCGGGTGCAATCCGCCGCGGTCGAGCGGGCGCCGCACACGCACGTCGTGTTCGCGCTCGCGGGCGGTGACGAGCTGCGGTTCGTCGACGCCCGCCGGTTCGGCTGGGTGACGCCCGGGCGACCGCTCGCGCGCGATCCGGCGCTGGCCGCGCTCGGTCCCGATCCGCTCACCGAGCTCGACGACGCTGGCACTGGCCGTCGCGCTCGCCGAGCGCGCGCACGCCGATCAAGGCCTTTCTCCTCGATCAGCGGCGGATCGCGGGCCTGGGGAACATCTACGTCGCCGAGGCGCTCTTTCTCTGCCGGCGCCCACCCCGCGACACCGGCGCGGCGGCTCGCGCGGCGCGCGCCGGAGCTGCTGGCGGCCGTGCGCGAGGCGCTCGAGGGCGGCATCGCGCGGCGCGGGACCACGTTGCGCGATTACGTCGACGCCGACGGGCGCGCGGGCGACAACGCGGCCGCGCTGCTGGTCTACGGGCGCGCCGGTGAGCCCTGCGTGCGATGCGGCGCCGAGATTCGCCGGCGCATCGACGCCGGCCGGGCGACCTTCTTCTGCCCGCGCTGCCAGCGGCGCTAGGAGGGCGTTGCCGTAAGGCAACGGCGAGCGAAGCGAACCTCCCCGATGCTTTGGCCCGACGACGTGCCGCCCGGAGGCGGCCTAGGCCGACGGACCGGCCAGCGCCGCCACCGCCTGGGCCAATGCCGCCAGCGGGCGCGCGATCTGCTCGTCGTGGATCAGCGCGCGCATCTCGTCGTCGACGGTGGCGGCGGCGAGCGACGCCGCCGCGTCCTTGAACGCCGCGTCCAGGTCGCGTCGGAGGCCGGCGAACAGCGGCTCCTCGGGCGCGGGCGCGCGGCGCACGAGCACGTCCCGGATCGCGGCGATCTCCAGGCGCAGCCGTGGCAGCTGATGGCGGAAGAAGTCGGGGACGGCGCCCCCCTCGATGACGCCGCGCGCGTAGGCGGCGAACCGCTCGAGCGCCGCCTCGATGGCGCGCCCGGCGCGCGCTCGCACCCTGGCCGTCTGCTCGGGATCCTCGCCGGCGTCGAGCGCGGGTTGCAGCGCCGCCCGCAGCGCCGCGCGCGTCCCGTCGGCGGCCCGCGCCACCGCGTCCTCGAGCAGCTCGGCCAGGAACTCCTCGTCGGCGGGGGTGGCCCGGTGCTCGCCGAACAGCCAGGAGCGCGGCTGCACGAACTCGCGCACCTCGAGCGCCGCGCGGCGATACCCCTCGTCGATGCGCGCGCCGAGCGCGATCCGCTCGCGGTCGAGCGCGCTCCGCAGCCGCTCCGCCAGCGCGCCGAGCGCGCGTCGCGCGCCCTCGCGACGACGGCGGGGCCGGCGCCGGCGCCGCCGCGCGCGCCGCCTCGACGAAGCGGGCCAGCGCCGCGCACGCCGTGGCGCGCTTGAGCTCGCGCGCGTCGGCCCAGAAGCGCCGCTCGAGCACCTCGGTCAGCGCGGCGAGGCCGGGATCGACGCCGCCGGCCTGCTGGGCGGCGAGCGCGCGGGTGGCCGAGAACGGGACGATCGGGTCGACGAGATCGCCGAGCGTGCCGCCGACGTGCCGGACCAGCGTCTCGACCTCGCTCGGCTCGGCGCGGTCGATCTTGTTGAGGACGCCGACCACCCGCTTGCCGGCCGCGTGCGCCAGCGCCAGCGCGTCGCGCTCGGTCGCCTTGGCGGCCTGACCGGCGGCGAAGACCCAGACGATGGCGTCGGCGTCGCGCAGGAAGTCGCGCGCCACCCGCTCGTGCTCGGGGCGGATCGAGTTCAGCCCCGGCGTGTCGACGATCTCGACGCGCCGGAGCGTCTCGACCGGGAGAAAGATCTCGACCAGGCGCACCTCCCGCGCGTCGGCGTCGCGCAGCGAGGCCAGAAATGCAGCGATGTCCACGGCGCGGCGATGCGCGCGGGTCGTGCCGTCGTGATGCACGACGCGCGCCTCGGGCGTGGCGCCGTAACGAAGGACGTTGATTGTCGCCGTCGTCGGCGTGACGCCGGTGGGGGCGACCTCGGCGCCGGCGAGCGCGTTCACGAACGACGACTTGCCGGCGTTGAACTCGCCCATGACGGCGATCAGCAGCGGGCGATCGAACGCCTCGGCGGCGCGGCCCGTCGCCGTCGCCAGGCCGACCAGCGCGCGGCGTGGCGCTGGCGAAGTCGTGCGCCCAGCCGAGCAGGCCCGCGAGCTGCCCGGCGGGCGGCGCCGGCGGGCGCGCCGGCGCGCGGCGACGAACCGTCGGCTCGCCTCGTTGGGCGCCGAGCCGGCCGAGCACCAGGAGGTCCGTCCTCGCTCGCGCGCCCCTCGAGGAAGGCGGACGAGCGCCGGGAACGGCGGCTCGACCGTGCGGCGAGCGCCGGCGAGCGCCGTCGCGATCCTCGGCGCCGAGCGCGAGCGCGACGCGCGCCTCGGGCGGCGGCGGCGCGCCGAGCGCGGTCTCGCGCGCGCGCCGCGTCGAGCGCCTGCGCGCCAGCGACCGTCCGCGTGCGTCGCCTCGCGCGCCGCCGCCAGGCGCGCGGATCGGTGGGCGCCTCGGCGGTCGTCGATTCGGCCAGCGCGACCGCCTCGTCGGCGCGGTCGGCGTCGAGGAGAAGCCGAACCAGCGCCGCGCGCAGCGCCACGTCGGCGGGCGCGCGCGCGAGCCCCTCGCGCAGCAACGCCTCGGCGCGCGCGACTTCGGGGACCGCGGCGGCCGCCTCCGCGAAGACGGCCGGGTCGGCGTTCTCGGCGCGCGCCGCGCGCGTGAGCCACTCGGAGGCCTCGCGCTCGCCGAGCCGCGCCAGCACGCGGCCGTAGTCGAGCGCCAGGCCGCGATCGTCGCCGGTCGCCGGCGGTCGGCCATCTCGATCGCCTTGCGCAGCTCGCGCGCGGCGTGCGTCAGCTTGCCGGCCCGGGCGTGAACCCGACCGAGCGCCGCGGTGGCGCGGCGGCGCAGGTCGGCGTCGATGGCCAGCGCCAGCGTCCGGCGGAGCGCGTCGCGCGCCGGATCGGTCCGGCCGAGCCCCGCCAGCGCCTCGCCGAGCGCGCACCAGGCGGCCGGCGTTGCCGCCGTCGAGATCGACGGCCCGCCCGAGCGGCGCCACCGCCTCCTCGAGCGCCCCGCGCCGCGCGCGCAGCTCGCCGAGCGCGAGGAACGCCTCCGCCGCGCCTGGGGCCTTGCTGGATGATCTCGCGCGAGCCTCGCCTCGGCGCCCGCCGGATCGCCGCCCGTCGGCCAGCGCCCGCGCGCGCGCGACCTCGTCGGCGATGGCCGCGCGCCCCTCGCCGGTCAGCTCGTCGAGCGTGCCGGCGATGCGATCGAGGATCCCCATCAGCGGACCGGGCGGCGCGGCACGGCCGGGTCGTCCGGTCGACCAGACCTTCTGGCGGATGTCGGCGATGCGCTCGTCGATCGTCTTGCAGCTCGGCGAGCGCGGCGTCGATGCCGGCGGCGTTGGCCGTGGCGGCGGTCTTGGCGTCGGCGGCGCCGGCGCTCGGCGAGCGCGCGGTCGAGCACCTCGGCGATCCCGCGCGCCAGCGTGTCGCCCGCCTGGGCCACGAACTCGAGCAGGCGCGCGCCGAATCCGTCGACGATCTCGTCGAGCTTGGGACCGACCAGCGCGGCGACGCGATCGACGGCCAGCGGCGCCTGCGCCTTGGCCTCGGCCTTCATCTCGGCGGCCAGCTTGCCGCGCAGGACGAAGGCCAGGACCGGCGCCGCCAGCGTCAGCACGCCGCCCACCAGTCCGTCGACGAACAGGAAGACGGTCGTGCCGAGCGCGCCGAGCGCGAAGATCGAGGCGTCGTACTTCAGCGTGTCGACCTTGATCTCGACCTTGGTGTCGGCCGGGCCGAGCTCGCTCGCCACGCTCTCGAGCACCTCGCGGACGTTCTCGTTCGCCACCTGGATCACCGTCTCGGCCAGCTTCTCGAGCTCCGCGGAGATGAGCTCGCCCTCGGCCTCGGTCCAGGCCTTCCAGGTGTCCTGCACGAAGAACGACAGGTAGCGGCGGATGTCGGCGCGCGTCGACGCGTCGATGTCGGCGGTGACCGCCTCGCGCAGCTCGGCGGTGAAGTCGGCCAGGTCCTGCGCACGCGCGCCTTGAGCGCCGCCGTCTCGGCGCGCACCGTCGCCGCCGCCGTCTCGAGGACCTTCTTCCCGGTCGCAGCCGTTCGCGCGCGCGCCCGATCCGCTGCTCCAGCTCGGGCAGCGGCAGCTCCAGCGACTTGCGGTGAATGGCCAGGCTCTGGCGCACGAAGGCCGAGACGCGGGCCGCGTCGGCCGAGCGCGTGGTCGAGCAGCAGGCGCCGCCGCTGGTTCGCCACCGTCGCGCCCAGCGCCGCGACGAAGGCATCCATCCCGGACCCGGCGCGGTCCCCGGCCAGCGCGCGCTTGGCCGACACCGGGAAGATCGCCGGCTCGGGGACGATCGCCGCCAGGTGCTTGCGCGCGAAGGCCAGCGTCTCGGCCAGCTCGGCGTCGTCGAGCAGATCGGTCTTGGCGACGACGAACAGCAGCCGGTCGCGCGTCGAGCGCAGGATGCGCTCCTCGAGGAACTGCCGCTCGGAGGCGGTCAGGATCTGCGTGGCGTCGAGCAGGAAGACCGCCGCGTCGGCGCGCGGCAGGTAGCCGTAGGTGATCTCGGCGCGCTGCTCGTTGATGTCGTTGACGCCCGGCGTGTCGACGATCGTCAGCTGGTTCTCGAGCAGCGCCACCGGGTGGGTCAGCTCGACGTGGTGAATGGTCGCCCCTTGCCGCGTCGCCTTTGGCCCTCTGGCCAGCCCCTCGACGGTGAGCCAGTCGGCGAGCGCGCTGCCGGCGATCGTCTTGCGCGCGCCGTCGTCGCCGACCAGGGTCGGCCGCTCGCGCGCGCGCCCGTGCGTGATGTGCGCCAGCACGGCGGTCGTCGGCGTGATGCCCGTCGGCAGCACCGGCGCGCCGAGGAGCGCGTTGATGAACGTCGACTTGCCGTGGTTGAACTCGCCCAGCACGACGACCGTGAAGCGCTCGTCGTCCAGCTTGGGCAGCCGCGTCTCGCGCACGTCGCGCGCGACGAACGGCAGCCCCGCCCGCCTCCGCCAGCGCGCCCAGATCGGCGAGCACGCCGCGGATGGCCGCCTTGCGCGCGTCGAGCCGCGCTCTCGCCGGCCTTGCCGGCGTCCCCTCGCTCACTTGAGCACCGCCAGGAGCTCGCCGACCTTGGCGTCGCACTCCTGCTTCGACGTCCCGCCGGGCGCGTTCGCCTCGCCCCTTGAGCCCCTTGAAGTAGGCCGTCTCGGCGAACAGCCGCAGCGCCGCCACCCGCTTGGGCAGATAGGGGTGCGTGCGGCCGAGCTCGTCGAAGCGGCCTATCCCTTGCTGCGCCTCGTCGAGCTGCGCCAGGTACTCGTCCAGCGTTCACGTCGCTGTAGAGCTTGTGCGACCCGAGCGCCAGCTTGACCAGGCAGCCGATCGAGACGTCGAGGTCGCCGCGTGCAGATGAGCGCCGGCGCGGTCGCAGGTGATCTCCGCGCGCCGCGCCCAGCGCGTTGAGCGCGAGCACCGCCGGCTTGACGCTCCAGCGCAGGAACATGTTCGCCGCGTGGGTGAGGAAGTGCAGCGTCGTCATGTAGACGACGTGGTTGTTCTGGATGTGGCCGCACTCGTGGCCGATGACGTCGAGCAGCTCGGGCTCGGTGAGGTGGTCGATGAGCGCCGCGTTCAGCACGATGTAGGGATCGTCCGCGGTCCCGAAGGTGTGCGCGTTGAGCGACCCGATGTTGGGCGACACGTAGAGCGTCGGCATCGGGATGCGCAGCGTGTCGGCGCAGCGCTCGGCCAGCTTGGCGATGCGCGGGAACTGCTTGCCGGTCACCTTGACGGCCGTGCCCAGCATCCGGCTCTTCTCCACCGACTGCCAGAGCCGCACCGTCGCCTCGACCGCCAGCGTCACCGGCCGGACGCGGTCGAGCGCCGCGCGCACCTTGATGTCGCCGCCGTAGGCGTAGGCCGCGCCCTCGCGCGAGCGCGGCCGCCGCGTCCCCCTTCCGCGCCGCGACGTAACGCGCGAACGACAGATCGATCTCGGGTTTCGGCACGGGAATGGATAATAGAATAAGCCCTCCCGATGACCACCGCCGCCTCCGTCTCACTCCCTGGAAGCTGCCGCCACCTGTCGGCGAGCGCGGAGCTCGCCTTCATGCGCCGGGCGCTGGCCGCCGCCGAGGAGGCGGCCGGCCGCGGCGAGGTGCCGGTCGGCGCGGTGGTCGTCGTCGGCGACGAGATCGTCGCCGTCGCGCACAACGAGCGCGAGACCGGCGAGCGACCCGACGGCGCACGCCGAGATCCTGGCGCTGCGGCGGGCGGCCGCCGCGCTCGGCAGCTGGCGGCTCACTGGCGCCGATCTCTACGTCACGATGGAGCCCTGCCCGATGTGCGCCGGCGCGCTGGTGAACGCGCGCCTGCGCCGGCTCTACTTCGGGTGCGACGATCCCAAGGCCGGCGCCGTGCGGACGCTCTACACGCTGGTCGACGATCCGCGCCTCAATCACCGGGTCGAGGTCGTCCCCGGGCTGCTGGCCGCCGAGGGGGCGGCGCTTCTGCGGTCCTTCTTCTCGCGCCTGCGGCAGCCGTCGCGCCTGCGGCAGCCGGAGGGACGCGCGCGTTGAGAAAGCCGCGGGGGCTCGCGGCGGCCTGCCCGTTGCTCCTCGCCCGCGTCGGCAGCACCTCGCCTTGAGCGCAGAGGCCGTGCCCCCGCCCGTGACGCTGATTCTCCCTGGCCTCGGCGGCTCGGGCCCGGAGCACTGGCAGACCCGCTGGGAGAGCCTGCACCCGACCTACCGCCGGGTCGTCCAGCGCGACTGGGACCATCCCGACCGCCGGACTGGTTGGCCGCCCTCGAGGCGGCGCTGGCCGGCGGCGGGCGCGCGGGTGGCGCTGGTGGCCCACAGCCTCGGCTGCGCGCTCGCCGCCCACGCAGCCGCGCGCCCCGTCGCCGCGTCGATCGTCGCGGCGCTGCTGGTCGCCCCGGCCGACGTCGATTCGCCCGCGCACACCCCCGCCGAGACCCGAGGCTTCGCCCCGCTGCCGCTGCGGCCGCTCCCCTTCCCGGCCACCGTGGTGGCCAGCGACAACGATCCCTTCGTGACTCTTTCTCGGGCCCGCGCGTTCGCCGCCGCCTGGGGCGCCGCCTTCGTCGACGCCGGTCCCGCGGCCACCTCAACGCCGCTTCGGGTCTGGGCGACTGGCCCGAGGGGCACCGCCAGCTCGAGGCGCTGCTCGCCCGGGCCGGGTCTTCCCGGAGCTCCGACTACGCGTAAGGCCTTTAGTCAAGCCGCCTTCGATCCGAATGGAGATCGAAGCCGATCCTGGAACTTCGTCGCCGGCTGGCGGTTCTGGCAATATGCGCACTATGTCGAGCGAGTCGCGTAGAGCACGAGGAGGGAGAGGCGTCGCCTGCGGGCTGCGCCTCGCCATCGCCATCGGTGTCGCGGCCGGAGGCTGGTTCGCCGCCGCAAGGCCGGCCGCCGCCGCGCCGGTGATGTCCCGCGATCAGCAGGCCGATGCCAGCGACGACTGGACGCTGCACATGGCGATCGGGCTCGATCTCGGCGCGGGCGGGACGATCACCGACTTCAACGAGCTGCCCGGCCCCGACGGGACGCTGTTCTTCACCGCCGTGCGCGGCACCTACGATCTGAAGCACGGTTTCGCGGCGATGCTGACGCTGCGCCAGTGGTGGCTGCCGGGACCGAACCACGCGCTCATCATCGGATTCGGGACCCGGTTCGAGCCGTTCGTCTACACCTGGGGACGCATCTTCTTCGACGCCGCGCTGGGGCCGGCCTCGACGTCCAACGCCTGGACGTTCGGGTTCGACCTCGGTGCCGGGCTCGAGTTCGATCTGCCGGACGTGCCGGGGTTCAGCATCGGGCCCTACTTCCGCTACGGCCACTTCATCAACCCGGACAAGCGCGACACTCAACGACGGTCTCGCCTGGACCGTGGGCGCCTCGTTCACCTACCACTTCGGCCGGGCGGCGCTGGCGCCGAAGACCAGCTCGGGACCCGAGGTGAAGCGCGGCGCCTGGCACATCAGCATCCCCGACACCGACGGACGGAGTCGCCGACGACGAGGATCAGTGCAAGGACGCGCCCGCCGGCGCCCACCCCGACCCCTTCCGTCCTGGCTGCCCCGAGAACGACGAGGACGGCGACGGGGTGCCCGACGTCGACGACGCCTGCCCGGTCACGCCGCCGGGCCCGAAGCCCGATCCCAAGCGGCCCGGCTGTCCCGTTCCTCGACGCCGACGGCGACGGCATCTCCGACGCCGACGACGCCTGCCCGACCAAGGCGGGCGTGGCCTCGACCGATCCGGCCAAGAACGGCTGTCCCGACGGTCACAAGAAGGCGGCGCCCGCCGCGCTCGCCGCCGCCGTCGAACGAGGACGAGACGCCGCCCAAGCCGGTGAAGAAGCGGCATCACGCCAAGCCGTCGACGGACGACCGGGGGCGAGCGGATCAATTGAGCCGAATCAATTGACGACGATCGCCACCCGGACGATCGCCCAGTAAGAGCTGCCGTCGGTGCCGGCGGTGACGGGCGCGCTCCAGCGCCGTTCGAAGCCGGCGTGGAGGCGCAGGCGCGGATCGGGCCCGTAGGCGGTCAGCGCCGGCGCCGGCGCCCCAGACGTTGGTCGATCCGGCGCGCTCCCAGTCGCCGCGCGCGACCAGATCGAGATGCCGGTCGAAGAGGGTCACGCCCGGCTCCACCACTGCTCCCTGTTCGGTCGTTCCTGGGAGGACGGCTGTCCCGCTGTAGCGGGCGGCGTAGAGGTACTCCGCCGTCACCACGAAGGCGCGCCACTGCGCCGTGAAATCGGGATCGATCGCGAAGGTGTTCGGCGCCGCCACGGTGCCGTAGAGGACCGAGAGCCCGGCCGCGAAGCGGAACCAGTCGGTCCAGGGATCGGACGCCGGGCGCCGCCAGGGGACGAGGCCCACCGGGCCCAGCGGCTCGGCGACGAGCCGTCCGGCGACGAGCACGCCGTGGTCGAACAGCTGTCCGTCGATCACGGGATCGGCGCTCATCACGGCGACGCGGTAGAGCAAGTTCGCCGAGATAGCCGCCGATCGACGCGCCGACCCGGAAGTCGGGCAGGAACGCGTCGACGAACGCCGGCCGCTCGGGGAGGCGCAGCTCGGCCTCGTCGGACTGGCGCGACAGCGAGAACGGCACGCGCAGAGATCCGGCGTCGATCTCGAAGGCGCGCACCGGGGCCCAGGAGGCGTAGGTCTCGGTGATCCGGAGCGCGCCGCCGAACGGCAGCCGCCCGCCCGCGAGCGGCGTGAACGAGCTCCCGGTCGACGTCTCGCCCTGCGCCTCGACGAGCGCGCGCAGCCGGAAGTCACCGAGCGCCAGATCGTCGCCGATGCGGAGGCGGCGCCAGCGGAGTGCCGCCCCGGCGGGTGGGTCCTGCGGATCGGCGGCGGCATCGGGCTTGGAGGCGAGCAGCGCGTCCGCCTGGAGCAGCAGCGACAGCGGGTAGCTCTGCGGGCGCTCGGCGGGAGCGGTGTCCTCCGCTGCGGCCCGCGCGGCGAGCAGCGAGATGGCCAGCCACACTGCGCACGTCGCGCACGCCGCGCGCGCGCGCCGGAAGGTCATCGGGCGGCGATCTTCTGTTCCAGCCGCTCGACGACTTGCACCTCGTAGGCGCCGTCGTAGAGCACGTTCGCCTCGAGGATGCCGGTCGGGCTGGTGACGTTCACCTCGGTCAGCCAGCCGCCGATCACGTCGAGGCCGACGAAGAAGTGGCCGCGCTCGCGCAGCCAGGGGCCGAGCTTCGCGACGATCACTTGATCGCGATCGTCGAGCGTGGTGGCCATCGGTTTGGCGCCGACGTGCAGGTTGCCGCGCGCGTCGTCGGGCGCCGGGACGCGCAGCACCGCGCAGAGCGGCTCGCCGTCGACGAGCAGGATCCGCTTGTCGCCGCGCCGGACCTCCGGGCAGGTACTTCTGCGCCATGATCCAGCGGCGGCCGAGGTTGGTCGACTGCTCGAGGATGGCGCCCGTGTTGGGGTCGCCGCGGCGCACGTGAAAAACGCCGAACCCACCCGAGGCGTCGAGGGGCTTGACCACCATCTCGCCCCCCTGCTCGGCCAGAAACGACCGCAGCCGGTTCGCCTCGCGCGTCACCACCGTCGGCGGGCAGAGGTCGGGGAACTCCAGCACCGCCAGCTTCTCGTTCTGCTCGCGCAGGCCGCGCGGGTCATTGATGATCAGCGTCCGGCCGCGGGCGCGCTCGAGCATCAACGTCGCGAAGTAGTAGTCGAGGTCGAACGGCGGGTCCTTGCGCATGAAGACCGCGCTACAGCCGCCGAGCGGGACCGTCGCCTGCGGCCCGAGCAGGTAGTGGTCACCGGCCACGCGCCGGACGGTGACCGGCCAGGCGCGCGCCACGGCGTCGGCGTGCTCGAGCGAGAGGTGGCGCGGCTCGCAGAACCAGATCTCGTGCCCGCGCGCCTGCGCCGCCAGCATGATGGCGAAGGTGGTGTCGCCCGCGATCTGCAGGCGCGCCAGCGGGTCCATGACGAAGAGCAGCTTCATGAGTCTATTGTGGCGAGGAACCCGACGGCGCGCCGCCGGGATCGCCGTTGCCGCCAGGGGCGACCGCCGGCGCACCCGCAGGCCCAGGCATGGTGCCCGGCGCCGTACCTGGCACTGTGCCCGGCACTGTATCTTTCATGGGCAAGAGGTGCTCGAGCCCATGCTTGCGCAGCCGGTAGTAGAGGGTCGAACGGTTGATCCCCAGCGCGCGCGCGGCGTGCGCGATGTTCCCCTGTGCGGCGTCGATCGCCGCCACGATGGCGGCCCGCTCCTGCTCGTGCAGCCGCTCGCCGAGCGGCCGAGCACCGTCGGTGACGCGCACGGGGGCCGCCCCCGCCGCCGGGGCCACCGGGGACGGGCGCCGCGTGAACTCCAGATCGGCGCCGGTGATCTCGGGGCCGCGCGCCAGGATGAGCGCCCGCTCGACGACGTTCTCGAGCTCGCGCACGTTGCCGGGCCAGGGGTAGGCGCAGAGGGCCGCCACGGCCGAGGCGTCGATCCCGCGCACCGCCTTGCCGGCGCCGGGGGCGTACTTGTGCAGGAAGTGCTCGGCGAGCAGCGGGATGTCGCTCGTCCGATCGCGCAGCGGCGGCAGCAGGATCGGGAAGACGTTCAACCGGTAGTAGAGATCTTCGCGGAAGGTACCGTCGGCGATCTGCTTCTCCAGATCGCGGTGGGTGGCCGAGACGATGCGGACGTCCACCTTGATCGTCTCCGCGCCCCCCACCCGCTCGAGCTCGCGCTCCTGAAGGACGCGCAGCAATTTGACCTGGACGTCGAGCGGCAGATCGCCGACCTCGTCGAGGAAGAGAGTGCCACCATCGGCCAGCTCGAACCGCCCCAGCCGCCGCGCCACGGCGCCGGTGAAGGACCCCTTTTCGTGGCCGAATAGCTCCGACTCCAGGACGCCCTGCGCCAGCGCCGCGCAGTTGACCCGCACGAACGGCTTGGACTCGCGCGCGCTGTTGATGTGGATGGCGCGCGCCACCATCTCCTTGCCCGTCCCGGTCTCTCCGCGCAGAAGGACCGTCGACGACGTCTGCGCCACCTGCTCGACCCGCGCCAGCACCTCGCGCAGCGACGGCGACTCGCCGACGATGGCGCCGAAGCTGAATTCGCTGTGCGCCTCCTTGGTCAGCATGCCGACGTAGGCCGAGAGCTGCTCCTCGAGGCGACGGTTTTCGCGCACCAGCGCGAACCGTTCGACGGCGTGGGTCAGCACGCCGCGCAGCTCCTTCGAGTCCCACGGCTTGGTCATGTAGCGGTAGATGCGCCCCAGGTTGATCGACTCGATCAGCACGTCGACGTCGGTGAAGGCGGTCACGATGATGCCGACCGCGTCGGGGCGGATCTCGCGCGCCGCCTTGAGCAGGTCGAGGCCGGTCATCTTCGGCATCCGCTGGTCGGTGACGATCACCGCCACGTCGTTCTCCCGCGCCAGCGCCAGCGCCTCCTCGCCGCTGCCGGCCAGGAGCAGCTTGAAGGCGCGGCCGAAGTTGAAGCGGAAAGCGTCCAGGTTGTCCGACTCGTCGTCGACGACCAGCACCGGGAATTTCGCCAGATCCAGCCCCTGCGCCATGTGCCGCTAGCATACCTCGGCCGCTGGCGTTTTTGCGCTCCACCCTCGAATGTTGATACGATCGCCCCTTCGCGATTGTGACGGTCATGACAGAACGCAGGCGATCACGCACCCCGGACCCGGCGGTGGAGGGAGTGGCGCAACCGGCGGTCGCCCCGCGCCGGCCGATGGCGCGCGCCACCCAGATCGCGCTCTTCGAGCGCGAGGTGCGCGAGCGGCTCTCGCGCACGGCGCTGGAGCTGGTGCTGTCGCGCGCGGAGGTGATCTCCGAGGGACAGCGCAGCGTCCGGAGCGGACGCGACGCCTACTTCGGGTCGACCATGTTGACGATCGATCTGCCGTCGCTGGAGCTTCTGCTGCGCGACGCCTGCGACGCCGGGACAGCGCGCCGGCTGGCCGCGCTACTCGAGAGCGACGCGCAGGCCGCGGCGCACGTCGAGGCGCTGGCCTCGCGCGAGGCGGCGCGGGTCGCAGGCAGCGCGCCCCAGGCCGTGCGCACCCACGTCACGATCCGGGCCCAGGCGGCCCGGGTCTTCATCGACATCGACGTCGAAGCGACGTTCTGACATGGACGAGGCCATTTACAGCTTCGCCGGTGCCGCCAAGATCCTCGGGGTGCCGGAGAGCAAGCTGCGCTATTGGGCGCAGGTCGGCTTCGTCGGGCCGTCGGTGCGGCGCGGCGGCAAGCCACACTATTCGTTCCAGGACCTGGTCAGCGTCAAGGCGGCCAAGGAGCTGACCGACCGCGGGTTCAAGGCGGCCGAGATCCGCAAGGCGATCGACGAGGTACGCGCGACCCTGCCGCACGTCGATCGCCCGCTCGATCGGATGCGCGTGGCCTTCGACGGCGACCAAGCTGGTCGTCGTCGACGAGGGGAACGCCTTCGAGTCGACCGGCCAGAAGCTGTTCGACTTCGGCCTCGAGGAGCTGGCCCGCGGGCTCGGACGTCGCGCCGTCTCCGGCGATTGTCTCGGCGGCGTCGGCGCCCGACGCCGCCGATCCGCGCGGGGACAAGCGGCAGGCCTACGACTGGTTCGTCGAGGGGACGCGCGCCGAGCTCGGCGGCAGCGAGGAAGGAGACGCGCGCGCCGAGAAGTGTTACCGCGAGGCGCTGACGCTCGACCCGGGGCTGGCCGCGGCGCGGACGAACCTCGGCAGTCTCGCCTACAGGCGCGGCGACACGGCGGCAGCGCGCGAGGCGTACGAGGCGGCGCTGCAGATCGATCCGGATCAGCCGGAGGCGCGCTTCAACCTGGCGAACCTCGTGCTGGAGAACGGCGACCTCGAGCTGGCCGTGGCTGAGCTGCGACGCGTGCTGCAGAGCGCGCCCGATTTCGCCGACGCGCACTACAACCTGGCGGTGGCGCTGGAGCGTCTCGGTGGTCGCGCCGCGGCGCGGGTGCACCTCGAGCACTACCTCTCGCTCGAGCCAGAAGCGACGCCCTGGGCTGAACAGGCGCGCGCACTCATCGCGCGCCTCGACTAGACTTTCGCCATGGCGCGCTGGCTCATCCTGGCCGCGACGGTGGCGGCCGCCGCGCGGCCGGCGCACGATCGCGTGAACGCAGGTCGCGTCGCGATTCCCGCGGCGGCCCTTCACGCAAGGGAGCACGCGCGGCGACGAGGACGAGCGGCCGGCGCGCAAGGTGACGCTGAAGGCGTTCGCCATCGATCGCACCGAGGTCACGCGCGGCGACTACGCGGCCTGCGTCGACGCCGGCCGGTGCAAGGCGAGCAGCGACAAGAGCCGACGGCGCAGACCAAGCTGCCTGTCACCGGCGTCGACTGGAACGACGCGCAGGCCTACTGCAAGTTCGCGGGCGGCCGGCTGCCGACGGAGGCGGAATGGGAGAAGGCCGCGCGCGGCACCGACGGGCGCGAATACCCCTGGGGGAACGACGCCGATTGCGCGCGCGCCAACTGGGGGAACTTCGAGGGTGAGGGGCCGTGCGCCGGCAAGAACCCGGGCCACCCCGTCGCCGTCGGCCAGTACCCGACGGGTGCCAGCCCTTACGGCGCGCTCGACATGGGCGGCAACGTCTGGGAGTGGGTCGCGGACAAGTACGATCAGGATCCGGGCCGGCGGGTGGTGCGCGGCGGATCGTGCTGCAGCTTCTTCGTCGGCCCGCGCGCCCCCAACCGGAACGCCTGGGCCCCCGACCACCGCGACGGCGATCTCGGCTTCCGCTGCGCGGGCGCGAGGTGACCAAGACGTGAGGAAACGCCTCGTCCCCCTGCTCGTTCGTCTGGCTGTCGTCTGTCTGGCTGTCGTCTGTTTGGCGTCGCGGGCCCGTCGATCGGTCGCGCCGCGGTCTCGAACCGCCGGCCGACGCCCGCGCCGGTCAAACAGGCGCGGGTCACCGAGATCGCGCCCGAGCCGCCCGCCGACGATCGCGACCACGATCGGATCGTCCGCATGCAGACGTCGCTGCGCGAGATCCTGCACGACAGCGCGCTGCGGCGGACGCGGGTCGGGATGCGGGTCATCGAGGCGCGCACCGGGCGCCTCTTCTTCGAGACGCGCGGGACGGTCCTCATGGATCCGGCGTCGAACCAGAAGGTGCTCGCCACGACCACGGCACTCATGCGGCTCGGCGCCGACTGGCGGTTCCGCACCGAGCTGACCGGCGCCGCGCCCGACCGCCGACGGCGTGGTGGTCGGGCGACGTCTACCTGCGCGGCAGCGGCGATCCGACGGTGACGAGCGCCGACTTCGACGCCATGGCGGCGGCGCTGGCCCGCCGCGGCGGTGCGCAGCATCGCCGGCGCGGTGGTCGCCGATCCGCGACGCCTCGGCGCGGACGAGCCGGTGCGTCGACGAGCAGGCCGACGACGACGCAGGCGCGGGCGGTGCCACGACCGACGACGCCAAGCTCGAAGCGCTCGGCAAGCTGTCGCCGCGCGTGCCGCTGGTGGTGAACCACGGCCTCATGCCGGTGCGCGTCCGCCCGGCCGCGGAGCCGGGCCCCCACGCCGAGGTGACGACCTCGCCCGCGGCGATCCCTCCTTCATCGTCCACGACACCGTGCGCACCAAGGCGCGCGGCCGCTCGCGCGTTACCGTGCGCCTCTCGATCGCCGGCGCTCGCATCCAGGTCGACGTCGACGGGCACATCGGCCTCGGGCGCGGCGCGCTGGTCTTCCGCCGGCGGGCGCCGCACCAGGCGCTCTACGCGGCGGCGCTCATGCGGGCGTCGCTCGCCCAGGCGGGGATCACGGTGCGCGACGACGCGCGCGTCGAGCCGACGCCGGCGTCGCGCCCCGGTCGAGCGCGCCCGCCCGCTGCTCGCGCTGCACGAGTCGGCGCCGCTCGGTATCCTGCTGCGCAAGATCAACAAGGACTCGGAGAACGACTACGCCGAGCGGGTGCTGGAGGCGGCCGGCGCCGAGGTCTACGGCGGCGCGCCCACCGGCGAGAAGGGGGTGCACCTCTTGCGCGAGGTGATCGGCGAGCTGGGGTTGCCCCCCTCGAGCTACGTCCCGCGCAACGGCTCCGGGCTCGGTCACGCCAACCGGATCACGGCCGACGCGATGGCCGCGCTGCTCCGCTCGCTCTATCTCGATCCGCGCGTCGGGCCCGAGCTGCTCCAGTCTCTGTCGGTCGGCGGCGTGGACGGGACCACGCGGAACCGGTTCAAGGGGACGCTGGCCGCCGAGCGCGTGCGCGCCAAGACCGGCACGCTGCGGGGCAAGTCATGTCTCTCCGGGCTCGTCGGGGACGGACCCGACGTGCTGGCGTTCTCCATCCTCGTGCGAGGGGTTGCACGGTCGCAGCCTGGCCGCCGTGCGCGGCGCGCAGGTCACCTGCGTGAACGCGATGATGCGCTACGTGCGCGACGCACAGGGCGGCGTGCCGGGCGCCGCCGGGGCCGGCGTGGCGCCGAACGCGGCGCCTGATCTCGAAGCCGGCCAGGAGGTCAGCGAGGGCGACGAGGAGTTGCCGCCCCCGCCCCCGAACGTCCCCGCCGCGGCGAAGGCCTTCGCGGCGCCCACGCCCTCCGCCGGCGCGGCCAAGCCCGGCGCCCCGGCGCCCGCCCTTCCGCGCTTCATCCCCGCCGCGCCCCACTGAGTGGCGGGTAGACACACACGTGCCTTCATTGCGCGCGATCTGCGCGTTGTCAAAAGGAGTCAGCTTATTGCGACCCAACCGCAATCCCTGTACTCTGATCCCAAAATTGGGAGGCCAACTATGAGACTTGTGGGTGCGCGTGGACTGGCTGTGGGGTTGATGGCGTTCGTTTCCTTGAGCTGCAGCAACAAGAACACCATCGGGGTGCTTCCGGCTGGGGAGGGGCTTTGCGAGGACACCTGCGCGAAGACCTGCGGCTCCGACTCGGATTGCGACACGAGCCAGGGCGAGCTCTGCTGCGACTACGGGCAGGCCGGTAAGGCCTGCAGCCAGGCCGCGCAATGCCCGATCACGTGCACCGACGATTCGAAGTGCGATCCGACCAAGGGTCAGGCCTGCGAGCGCGTCGATCTTTCGCTCAGCGAAAAGTACTGCACCACGCCGGCGAACGGCCTCCAGCTCTGTTCGCTCGACTCCGACTGCACGGCCGGCAACGTTTGCTGCGGCAACTACGACCAGCCGTTCTGTCTCCCTCCCTCGGACTGCCCGAAGGCCTGCGCGACCGGCACCGACTGCAACACCGCCAACGGCGAGATCTGCTGCACCTCGATCCCCATGATTGAGTCACACATCAACGCCACCGGCCTCTGCCTCAATCCGGCCTACACCGCCTGCCCCACGACGTGCACGCAGTCGACCGACTGCAACACGGCCGGCAACGAGATCTGCTGCAACGGCGTCTGCTCGACCACCTGCGCGAAGACCTGCAAGTCGAGCTCGGACTGCAACCAGCAGATCTGCTGCAAGTCCGCGCTGGTCAACCTCCCGCCCCCGACGGGGATCTTCTCGACCGGCCCGCACTGCGCGGGCACGCCGACGTACAGCTGCGCCAGCTGCGGTTCGCTCTACGGCTGCACCGGGTCGGCGACGGGCTACTGCCAGGGCTGCACGCCGTCGACGTCCAGCGGCGGGCTCTGCAATGGCACGCGCACCATCAGCTGTGCCAGCTGCGGATCGGCTTACGGCTGCAGCTCGACCTACTGCGCGGGCTGCACGGCCGGGACCTCGACCGGAACTTGCGTCACGGAATCGACGCTCACCTGCGCGACCTGCGGATCGGAGTACGGCTGCACTTCGACCTATTGCCCGGGCTGCACGGCCGGCACGACGACCGCCGCGAGCTGCACCGGAGCCCGGGAGTTTACCTGCTCGTCTTTCAGCGGCTCGAGCTCATACATGGCCTACTGCGTGGACGGTGGCTGCACCTGGAACGCGTCGACCCTCACCTGCAGCGGGACGATCACTCCGTGTACCTCGATCACCAGTCAGTCTGTTTGCAGCGAACAGCTCGACTGCAGCTGGTCGGCGGGGACGACGACCTGCACCGGGACGCTCACACCGTGCTCGTCCTTCAGCACCTCGACGACGTGTGACGCAGTGCCCTCCTATTGCTACTGGTCCAGCGGGACGACGAGTTGTACGGGGACCCCCACGCCGTGCGCGTCCATTACCGATCAGACGACCTGCACCGAGCAGTACGGCTGCTCCGGGTGGACGGGACCGGCGACGACCTGCACGGGAACCGCGACGCCCTGTGCCCAGCTGAGCCCCACCACCTGCTCGCTCCAGCCGGGCTGCTCGTTGGCTAACTGACCCCCCGCCTGACGGTGAGAGCGCGGCAGCCCTCAGGCTACCGTCGCTCTCCCGTGGCGGCGGCATCTCCTCCGCCGCCGTCCGGGCCAACACATCAGGTTTGAGCGATGCATCGCTCCGGCGTCGGAACTCAGAGAGGCGCTGCTTCTACTTGCAAGTCAATGGGGTCGAGCCGACTTCGACGACGGAACACGTCCCGGGATTTTCCATTCTGCAGGTCTTGTTTGTGACCGTTTGACCACAGTCCTCATCCGGATACGGCTCCGTCACATGCGTGCAATCGGGATCACAACCGACGATGTTCGGCCTCGATTCTGTCGCGCCGCTACAATCGTAGTCCCAGGTGATGCCGCAAACGCCGCCAGCGCTGGTGAGCTGGAAGTCGGCACCGGGGTGGATTAGCCTGGCGACGGCGATGTTGGTGGCATTGTCGCAGCAATCGCCGGCCTGCGAGGCGTAGCCGATGGGCACAGTCATTCCGCAGAAGCCGATCGCCTCTCCGGTACCGTAGCCGTCGTGGTCGACGTCCACGTAGAAACCCGTGCAGGCGTGCGACGCGCAATTCGCCGCAAGCGAGCAGGGTTGACCATCCTCGAGGCCGCCGCTCGTGGCCGCGGCGCCGCCGAGTCCGGTCGTTGCGCCGGCGGCGCCCGAGGCTCCACCGGCGGCCCCGGCCACGCTGCCGGCGGCCCCGGCAAACCCGCCAGGTGCCCCTGCGACACCACCGGCCGCTCCGGCAAAGCCACCGGCGGCTCCGGCAAGGCCACCCGCCGCGCCGGCCACGCCACCGGCGGCCCCGGCCGCGCCGGGAGCTCCGGCGGCTGAGCCGCCCGCGCCGCTCTCACCCGCTGTGGCACCGGCCCGCCCGCCGATTTCGCCGGCGGCGCCTGCCTCGCCTCCGCCGGCACCACCCGATCCCGAGTCCTTATCGATCGGGCGGGTGGGACAGGCCAGCGTCAGGAGGCCGATGGGAATGAACAGCAGTGCCGGAGAGAGCTTGTTCGGGTTCATGGCCGGCCTTATCGACTCGAACAGCAAGGCGGTTGCTACGAGCTCGTCTCCCGTTTCGCGCCGCCCAGAATCGGCGGCGCTGTCCAACGCCGCTCAGGCCTCGAGCGCGGAGCGGTCGGCGCGGCGCTTGCCGCCGGTCGGCTTGCCGTTGCCGGAGCCGTTCGCGTGGCCGTTGGCGGCGACGTACTTGCGCGCGGCCGACTTGAGGGCGTCGGCCTTGTTGGTCTTCTCCCAGGAGAAGTCGGCGTCCTGGCGGCCGAAGTGACCGTAGGCGGCCGTCTTCTGGTAGATGGGGCGGAGCAGGTTCAGCTCGCGGATGAGCGCGCCGGGGCGGCAGTCGAAGTTGGCGCGCACGATCTCGGCCAGGCGATCCTCGTCGATCTTGCCGGTGCCGAAGGTGTGGACGAGCAGCGAGACGGGCTCGGCGACGCCGATGGCGTAGGCGACCTGCACCTCGCAGCGGCGGGCCAGGCCGGCCGCGACGACGTTCTTGGCGATGTAGCGCGCGTAGTAGCAGGCCGAGCGGTCGACCTTCGACGGGTCCTTGCCGGAGAAGGCGCCGCCGCCGTGGCGGCCCATGCCGCCGTAGGTGTCGACGATGATCTTGCGGCCGGTGAGGCCGGAGTCGCCCATCGGGCCGCCGACGACGAAGCGGCCGGTCGGGTTGATGAAGAACTTGGTCTTCGTGTCGAGACGAGCTTCGCCGGCAGGACCGGCTTGACCACCTCGTCCATGACCGCCTCCTTGAGCGTCTTGTACTTCACGTCTCTCGCTGTGCTGGGTCGAGACGACGACCGCGTCGATGCCCAGCGGACGGTCATCGCTGGAGTAGCGCACGGAGACCTGGCTCTTGCCGTCGGGGCGCAGGAAGTCGACCACGCCCTTCTTGCGCACGTCGGCCAGCTTCTTCGACAGCTTGTGCGCCGTCATGATCGGCAGCGGCATCAGCTCGGGCGTCTCGTCGCAGGCGAAGCCGAACATCATTCCCTGGTCGCCGGCGCCCTGTTCGTCGCGGGTGTAGACGCCCTTGCCGTCGACGCCCTGGGCGATGTCGGGCGACTGCTGCTCGAGCGCGACCATCACGCCGCAGGTCTGCCAGTCGAAGCCCATGGCCGAGTCGCTGTAGCCGATCTCCTTGACCACGCCGCGGACGATCTTGGGGATGTCGATCTGCGCCGAGGAGGTCACCTCGCCCGCCACCATCACGAAGCCCGTCTTGGTCAGCGTCTCGCACGCGACCCGCGACCCCTTGTCCCCCTTGATGAGCGCGTCGAGGATCCCGTCCGACACCTGATCGCAAAGCTTGTCGGGGTGGCCTTCGGTGACGCTCTCGGAGGTGAACAGATACTCGGACATTGATGACTCCTTAGACGACGGATTGAAACGTGTGGACAGAGCCGGGCTTGGCCCGGCGGAGTCCATCGCGGGAAGGTTTGGGAACCCTTTGAGGGTTCCCATGTTGATCGAAGGCCGGGAGTTTCCCAGCGCGACCGGCGGGAGTCAATGCCGGTCGCGCGTCGTCGTCGTCGATTTAAGCGCGCGCTCAAAGCAAAATCGGCGTGCTGGCGGGCGGCGGTGCGGTCCCGGCGTCGCTGCTGACCTGCGGCGTCACCCCGATCGGCCTCAGCGGCTGGCCGGGACAGCAGTTGCAGCTGCAGGGCGGGCAGGTCGCGCCTGCTGGGCAGGCCGGGCAGGCGCAAGCACAACCGCCACCCGCGAAGCTGCCACCATCGATGGTCACGGCGGGCTGCAGTTGCGCGCACGAGCCGGTTGGGCATGGCGTCGTGAAGCACTCGATGGTGAGCGCGGTCCAGCTGCACTCGTCGGCCGCGTCGGCGGTGCAGGACTTGGCGTCGGTGTACGCGGTGCACGGATCGGGTGGCGTCGAGCCGCACCCGCACGGCGCGCAGGCGGCGTTCGCCGGACAGGCCGGGCAGCCGCAGACCGCGACCGGCGGCGAAGCCGATCCCGTTCCCGTGCTGGTCGTGGTGGGCGGATTGTTCACCACGCTGCCGCTGCCGGGGACCGTCATCGTCGTGGTCGCGCCGTTGCTGCACGAGCAGCTGCACGCCGGACAGGCCTCACCGGCGGGACACTCGGGGCAGTTGCAGGTACAGGTTCCAGTTCCGCCCCCGGTCCCGGCCCCGCTCCCGGTCGAACCGCCGGCGCCCGTGCCGCATCCGCCCCCGGTCGAGCCGCCGGTGCCGCCGCCCGAGCCGCACTGGCAGTCGCAGGGTGGGCAGGCCTCGCCGGGCAGACACGCCGGGCAGCCGCAGGTGCAGGTTCCGCCGCCGCTGCTGCCGGCGTCGACCGGCGGCGGCGGCGGGCAGTCGCATTGAACGGGCGGGCAGGCGCCGTTCGCCGGGCAGGCGAGCGGTTGCACGCAGAGACAGTTGTTGCCCGTCGAGGGGCGCTCGAAGCAGAAACCGCCGCCGCCACAGTCCTGACCGACCGGACACAGCGCCGGCGCCGCGGTCGTTCCCGCGACCGTCGACCAGGCGCAGTTGGCGTCGGCCTGGCAGGCGTCGGCCGTCGTGAGGTCGGCGCAGGCATCGGGGCTCACGCAGACGCCCGCGGGGCAGGTGGCCCCCGCTGGGCAGGCCGCGATCGGGGTCCAGGCGCAGAGGCTCAGCGAGCCCTTGCAGTCCGCTTCGGTCGTGTGGGTCGAACAGGGATCGTTCACCGCCACGGCCGGAATCTGCTGGGCGTTGCTTTGCGTGGGGGTCGTCAGCGACTGCGACTGACAGGCCACGAAGAGAAAGAGAGGGGCAAGGGAGAGGAAGTTGGCGCGCTTCATAGAGAGGGCCTCCGGCGGGAGAAACAGCAAGGAATGGGCCAGCTCCGAATCGCCAGAGGTCCCGCGGCCGGCGGGAGCTAGCGGTTGCGCGGGCCGCTCAGAATTCTGATTGCACGGCGACAGCGCGCTCAAAAATCAGGGTCCCGCGCCGCAACCCACATCTCGCACCACGACGCCGGGCGGTGGCTCGAGCGTGAACGCCGCAGGGGGCGGGGTTCCGCCGAGCGTGCGATCTTTGAAGTGGATCTCGACGCCGTCGTCGAAGCTGGCGGCGTGCTCGGCGAACAAGATCGTGCGCGGAAGCCGCTGGCCGGCCGCGGTCTCGAAGTCCTGGTACTGCGTCCGCCAGAGCGGCGCGCCGTCCGGGCCCGCGCGTGTCGCCGCGACGAGCTCGCGCGCCAAGTCCCCGCTATGCCCATCCGCGGCCTGCGCGTTGGTAGCCCGGAAGAAGAGCTGCAGCGTGCCGCCGTCGCGCGCGCGCACCGCCAGAACGTCGGCGCCGAGGCGCGGCTCCCACCCGACCAGCGCTGGGCCGTCACCGGCGTCGGGCAGCCGCGCGTCGCCAAGCAGGATCGCCGCCACGTCGGCCGGCGCGAGCGGGATCCGGATCAGCGAGGCGACGTTGGCCGGACAGGCGGGCCCGCGGGAGAGCGTGTTCTTGTGCGCGTCGAGGAGGGCGAACGCGGCGCCGTCGGTGGCGAGCGTGGCGACCGTCCCCTGCAGGCTCACCTCGGCCTCGAAACGAAGGTGGCCGTCGCGCTCGACCAGCATGTTCACGGTGGCGCGCACCCGCTCGCCCCCCAGCCAGCTGGTGGCACGCACGCGCGCGCTCATGCCCGCCACGGCGGCCTGCCGGGCGCGGACCGAGGCCAGCAGGGCGTCGGGCGCTGGCGCGGGATAGGGACGCGCGATGGGCGGCGCGTGCGCGCAACCTGTTCCCGCCAGGCAAAGCACGAGCGCGAGCCGACGATCGCGGCGGCTCATCGCCCGGCTGCGCTCTTGGCGTCGAGCGTGCGGATCCGTTCACCGAGCTCGCGCGCGACGCGATCGCTCGGCGAGAGCGTCAGCGCCCGCTTGTAGGTCGCCAGCGCCCGCTCGCGCTCGTGGCGCTCGGCGTACAGATCGCCGAGGTGGCTCAGGATCTCCGGATCCGCCGGCTCGAGCCGCCCCGCCTGCTCCAGAAAGACGCCGGCGCGCGCCAGATCGCCGGCCTTGAAGTAGGCCCAGCCGAGGCTGTCGATGATGCCGCCCGTCCCGGGCGACAGCGCCATCGCCGCCTGCAAGCGCTTGATGGCGCGTGGAAGATCCTGCGCGTGGTCCGCCGCGACGAAGCCCGCGAAGTTGAGCGCCTCGACATTTCGCGGCTCCCGCGCCAGGATCTCCGTGGCGCGGCCGAGCGCGCGCTGCCAGTCGCCGCGACGATCGTCGACCGCCGCGCGCTCCAGGACGAGACGGTTGTCGAGCAGGGCGTCGGCGCCCTTTTCCCCCAGCGCCTCGTCGAGCAGGCGAGCCGCGCGGGCGGAGTCGCCGCGCTTCTCGGCCAGCTGGCTGCGGGCGAACGCCAGCTCGATCCGGTGGGCGCCGTCGTTGGGGCCGGCGGCGGACGCGTCATCGAGGGCCTTGCCCGCGTCGTCGAGCTTTCCCTTGTCGCGGAGCATTTCGGCGGCGCGCAGGCAAGCCTCGAAGTAGAGCGGATCGCTCCTGCCCACGCTGCGGTAGCTCTTGAGCGCGCCGGTCTGGTCGTCCTTCGCGGCCAGCGCGGCGGCCGCCATGATCGCCACCCGACCGGAGCTCGCCCCCAGCTTGCGCGCGCGCTCGGAGAAGGCCAGCGCGCGCTCGGGGCGCTTGACCGTCCGCTCCAGCGCGGCCGCCTGTTCCAGCGCGTCGGCGTCGGGGACGTCGGCGTTGAGGCGGTCGGCCAGCTCCCGCGCCTCCGCCAGATCGCCGCGCAGAACCAGCCAGCCGGCGAACGCGCTGGCGATCTCCGTGCGGCGAATCGGCGCGGTCGATGGCGTCGAGGAAGGTCGCCTTGGCCTCCTTGTCGTTCCCGCCCGCCACCTGCAGCTCGGCCAGGAGGACGCGCGCCTCGACATCGGCCGGCTCGTCGTCGAGCGCGGCAGCGAGCGCGCTCTTCGCCTCGTCGCGCGCGTCCATCGTCCAGGCCAGCGCCGCCAGCTGCACCCGCCCGCGCTGCGTCTCGGGCGCCGCCTGGACCAGGCGCCGCACCGTCTCCAGCGCCGCCGGCAGATCGAGCGCGCCGAGCTGCGGCGTCCGCGAGCTCGAGGTGGGTGATCTCGATCTGTTCTGGGTCCTCGTCGGCGAGCGCCAGACGGGTCGCCTGCGTCAGCGGCGGGATCGGGTCGGCGGAAGATTTCTGGGTCCCGGCGGTGCGGGCCTCGGCGAGGTGTGCCTCTGCGAGATAGCCGGCGACCGTCGGCATGATGGCCAGCGAGCGGGCGATCTCGTCGGCAGCGTCGTCGCGCCGGCCGAGCCGGATGAACAGCTCCGCCAGCTCGGCGCGCACCTCGGCCGCGTCGGGATCGAACGGCAGCGCGCGCTGCAGCTCGTCGGCCGCCTCCTGCCAGCGCTCCTCCTCCTCGTAGAGGTAGGCGCGCGCGACGTGCTCGTAAGCCTCGGGGCTGACCGCGCGCGTCTCCACCACGCGCCCGTTCACGATCCTGGTGATCGGCTGCGGCGCCGTCGCGCAGCCAATGCCAAGAACGGCGACCAGCGCCGTCAGATGAAGCCGGGAGAACGTCACAGCGGTATATTGCCGTGCTTCTTGGGGGGGTTCGTGTCGCGCTTGTTGCCGAGGGCGGCGAGCGCGCGGCACAACCGGACGCGCGTCTCGCGCGGGCGGATCACCTCGTCGACGTAGCCGAGCGACGCGGCGGTGTAGGGGTTGGCCAGCTTGTCGCGGTACTCGCTGAGATAGCGCGCGCGCGCGGCGTCGGGGTCGGCGGCCTTGGCCAGCTCCTCGCGGAACACGATGTTGACCGCCGCCTCCGGGCCCATGACCGCGATCTCCGCAGACGGGTAGGCGAACGACAGATCGCCGCGGATGTGCTTCGACGACATGACGTCGTAGGCGCCACCGTAGGCCTTGCGGGTGATGACGGTCAGCTTGGGGACGGTCGCCTCGGCGAAGGCGTAGAGCAGCTTGGCGCCGTGGCGGATGATGCCGCCCCACTCCTGCGCGGTGCCGGGGAGAAACCCGGGGACGTCGACGAACGTCACCAGCGGAATGTTGAAGCAGTCGCAGAAGCGGACGAAGCGCGCCGCCTTCACCGAGGCGTCGATGTCCAGGCAGCCGGCCAGGTGCGCCGGCTGGTTGGCGACCAGGCCCACCGGCCGCCCGTCGAGGCGCGCGAACGCGACCACGATGTTGCGCGCGTGCTCGGGCTGGATCTCGAACAGGACGCCGTCGTCGACGACGCGCGCGAGCAGCGCGTGCATGTCGTAGGGCTTGGCCGGATCGAGCGGGACGAGCTCGTCGAGCGCGGGATCGGCGCGGTCGGCGCGATCGCGCGTCGGCAGCCGCGGCGGATCCTCGCGGTTGTTCTGCGGCAGGTAGGCGAGCAGCGTGCGCAGCCCCTCGATCAGCGACGGCTCGTCGGGGAATGCGCGGTGCGCGACGCCCGAGCGGGCGTGCGCGGCGGCCCCGCCCAGCTCCTCCTTGGTCACGGTTTCGTGGGTCACGGCGCGAATGACGTCGGGGCCGGTGATGAACATGTGGCTCGTCGATTCGACCATGAAGACGAAGTCGGTGATGGCCGGCGAGTAGACGGCGCCTCCCGCGCACGGACCGAGCACGCCCGACAGCTGCGGCACCAGCCCCGAGGCGAGCGTGTTGCGCAGGAAGATGTCGGCGTAGCCGGCCAGCGAGACGACGCCCTCTTGAATGCGCGCGCCGCCCGAGTCGTTGAGCCCGACGATCGGCGCGCCGGCCTTCATCGCCAGGTCCATCACCTTGCAGATCTTGCGCGCGTGCGCCTCGGCCAGCGACCCGCCGAACACGGTGAAGTCCTGCGCGAACAGGAACACCGTGCGCCCGTGCACCGTGCCGTAGCCGGTGATCACGCCGTCGCCGAGGATCTTGTTGTCGGCGAGGCCGAAGTCGGTGGCGCGGTGGGTGACCAGCTTGTCCAGCTCGACGAAGCTGTCGGGATCGCAGAAGAGCGCAACCCGCTCGCGCGCGGTCAGCTTGCCGGCCTTGTGCTGGCGCTCGATGCGCGCCGCGCCGCCCGCCTCGGCCGCCTGCTTCTCGAGCGCGGCGAGCTGCGCGAACCGATCGGCGTCGCCGCCGCTCGCGCTCATCTTGGCAGCTCCAGCCGAAGCGCGACGTAGCTGCCGAGCGCGCGCCGCGCGTCGCCGGGTGGCTCCAGGAATGTCAGCTCGCCCGGCTCGTCGCCCGCCTCCCGGTCGGGCCCTCCCGCGGTGACCCGCGCCGCGAGCGCCAGCGCCTCGCCGTCCGGCAGACGAAAGCGCGCCTCGACGAGCCGCCCCGACTCGAACGGCAGCCCCGCCCCGAGGCGCAGGCCGTCCTCGCCGACGTTCCAGGCGAGACGGAAGACCCGCGGGGTGTCGGCGCGCGCGTCGAGCCGAATCTCCACGGGGACGGCGATGGGGGCGCGCAGGCTCACTCAGCGTCCATCATACCCGACAGCGTCGAGCGCGGCGTCGTGCAGCGCGGGGCGGAACCGGCGGAAGCGATCGTCGGTCGGGATCGACGGGTGGACCCGGTTGGAGAGCAGCACGATGACGACCTCGCGGGCCGGATCGATCCAGAGCGAGCAGCCGGTGAAGGCCAGGTGGCCCACCGCCGCGCGCGACAAGCGCTCCCCCGCCTGCGAGCCGGACGCCGCCGGTCCATCCCAGCCGAGGCGCCAGGTCGATCCGGGGACACCCGACGGGGACCAAAACCGCCGGATGACCTCCGGCGCGACGAGCCCGCCGACGTTCGCGTTGTCTTGGCCGCGCCAGGCCGACACCAGCGCGGCCGCGATGGTCCCGAGCTCGCCCGCCGTGCTGAAGAGCCCGGCGTGACCGGCGATGCCGCCCATCGCGAAGGCGTTCGGATCGTCGACCTCGCCCAGCACCAGCCCGTGCCGTTCGGCGGAGATCTGCGTCGCGGCCACCGAACGATCGCCGAGCAGGCGCGCCCGGGCCTCGGAGTCGGCGAGGTTGACGAACCTGGTCGCGGCGAGCCCGAGCGGCGTGGCGATCCGATCGCCAAAGAGCGCGTCGAGGCGCGCCCCGGTCAGCCGCTCGAGCAGCCAGCCGAGGACGATGAACCCGAGGTCGGAGTAGACGGCGCGCGTCCCCGGCGGGTACTCGAGCGGCTCGCGCGCGGCGAGGCGTTCGAGCGCCAGCCGCTCGGCCGGCGACGCGGCCACCTGCTTCCAGAACGGACGGTGCGCCGGCAACCCCGAGGCGTGACTGAGCAGCTGCCGCACCGTGATCTCGTCGCGCCCCGGGCCGGCGAGCTCGGGGACGAGCGCCGCGACCCGGGCGTCGAGGGCCAGGCGGCCGGCCGCAACCTCTTGCATGGCGAGCACGCTGGTCGACACCGCCTTGGTGAGCGACGCGACGTCATAGACGGTATCCGGGTGAGCGGGGAGCCGACGCGGATGAAGCTGGCGCGCACCGAAGGCCTCGTGGAAGAGAACTTGGCCCCCCGCCGCGACCAGGACCACCAGCCCAGGCGCGACTCCCTCGTCGACCGCCGCCGAGCACATCCGTGAGACCGGCTCGAACCTCAGCTTCAAGCTCGGGCGAGTATAACGTTCCATCGCGGGAGGGGCGGGAACCCTTCTAGGGGTCCCGCGTAAAACAGCCGCGGATCGTGATTACGTTTGGGCAAGGATGCAGAAGGCAACGACTCCACGCGCACGAGCTTCGGCGCCGCGGCCGCGACCGCGCGCGGTTGCCCGTCCCCGCTCCGATGACGCCAACGCGTTCATGCCCGATCCGGACGGCGGGCCGGCGCTCATCCCGGACGATCTGGCCGAGAACCTGGCCGAGGAGTACGTCGACGCTGTGACGCGCGGCGACGGATCCGACGACGCGGCAATCGATGGCGTCGTCAGCGAGGAGATCGGCGGCCCGTTCGTCTTCACCAGCGCCGCGGACGAGTTCGCGCACGACACCGACGCCGCCAACCCGCCCGACGCCGAGCGCGAGCCGCTGCCGCGGCCCGGCGCCGGTCTTGTACAACCTCCCGAAGAGGAGTAGCCCGGCCCCCAAGGGTGATCGCGTCGAGCGCAGGCCGGCTCCGCCGGCTGAAGCTCATCGCGGGAGGTGCGGAACCGTTTGAGGGTTCCGCGGTGGACGTCTGACCGGGTTCCGGTTTAGCCTGGCGAACTCCCGTGAAATTCGGCCAGTACGAGCTGCTCGAGCTGATCGCCGTGGGCGGCATGGCCGAGGTCTTCAAAGGGCGCGTCGTCGCGGCCGAAGGCTTCGAAAAGTTCGTGGCCATCAAGCGGATCCTCCCGGACCTCGCGGAGGACGAGCGGTTCGTCAAGATGCTGCTCACCGAGGCGCGCATCCACTCGGCGCTCTCGCACCGCAACATCGTGCAGATTCACGACCTCGGGATCTCCGAGGACGGTCAGTACTTCATCGTGCTGGAGTTCGTCGAGGGCTACGACCTCCGGATGATCATCGAACAGATCGGCGCGATGGGCGAAATCATCCCCGAGGTGTTGTCGCTGCACATCGCCTCGGAGCTCGCGCAGGGGCTGCACTTCGCGCACGAGCTCAAGGGGGACGACGGTCAGCCGCTCGGTCTCATCCACCGCGACGTGACGCCGTCGAACGTCCTCATCTCGCTGGCGGGCGAGGTGAAGCTCTCGGACTTCGGCCTGGCCAAGCGCCGGCACGATCGCTCGGTGGTCGGCAGCCTCAAAGGGAATCTCTGCGTACATGTCGCCCGAGCAGGCCATGCAGGCGCCGCTCGATCGCCGCGCCGACATCTTCTCGCTCGGTGCCGTTCTGTTCGAGCTTCTCACCGGACGCCGCCTGCGTGAGATCACCGACGAGGTGGCCGGCTGGAGCCACGTGGCGTCGGGAGTGGTCCCGTCAGTGCGGTCGCTGCTCCCCGACGTGCCGCCGGCAATCGAGCGGCTGCTCGATCGTGCCCTGGCCGCCGATCCGAACCAGCGATTCCCCGACGCCGCCGCCTTCGGCGTCGCGATCCGCCAGGCGCTCGCCGAGATGAACGTCCCCGTCGGTGCCAGCGATCTCGGCGCGCTCCTGGGGGTCATCGAATCCGCCGCGCAAGCCGCGCAGCCTGACGATGGAACGGTCGAAGGTGATCCGCCTCGGTCCGGAGGCGAAGGCGCTGCGGGAGGCCTTCGCCGCCCCGCCAACCCCCGCGCCGCTCATCGCCACGCCACGCCCGCGCCAGGAACAGCAGACCCCGCGCGCGACCGCGCCGCGACGCCCGACCCCGACCCGCGCGCGCGGCGGCGGTCGGCGGCGTGCGCGCAGTGGCTGTCGCATCGCCCGCCGCGCGGCCCGCGCCCGCCGTGGCCGACCCCGACGCGACGCCGCCCCCGACGACGCCGCTGCCCCCGCTTCGCCCGCGCACGCAGCACGCCGCGCCCCCCGGGCGAGCCGGCGACCGCGGCCGGGCCGGCACGCACCCAGTCGGGCCAGTACCGGGTGCCCGCGCGACCGCCGTCGGGCCAGTACCCGGTGCCCGCGCGACCGCCGTCGGGCCAGTACCCGGTGGCCGTTCCGCAGCGAACGTCCGCCGCCGGCGGTTCGGGGAGGGTCGCCGCGCCTGCCGCGGGTGGGTTTGGGTCGGGACCGCAAGGGCGGGGTCAGCCGACGGGCGGCACGCCGGCGTTCGGCAACCCCCAGGCGCGGCGCACGCAGTCCTCGCCGTTCGGGATGCCGGCGGCCGGGATGCCGGCGTTCGGGCCCGGTCGTCCCCAGCGCGAGACGGCGCGCGTGCAGCAGCTTCGCCCGCGCCGCCGCTGGTCGGGGGTGTTGCTCTTCCTGATCGTGATCCTCTGCGGCGGTGGCGCGGCGGTCCACCACTGGGTCGTCCCTCTCGACGTTCTCCTGGTCTGGCGAAACCCGGCCGGCCTGTCTCTGGCCACCAATCCGGGGGGCGCCACGCTCCGGCTCGACGGTGTCACCCTGCCGGGTTCGTCACCGACGACCGTGACGGTGCGGCGCGATCTGCTCGATCATGTCGTCGAGGCGACCCTGCCCGGCTATCGTCCCGCGCGCGCGATCGTCCGCTACGACAAGACGGTGGCGCTGTCGTTCGTGATGCCGCTCCAGGCCGCGCCGGGGCCGCCCCCCGAGCCGCCCGCGCCTCCCCCGCCGAACCAGGCCGCGAAGAGCCCACCGCCCCACTAGCTCCCACTAGCTCAGGCCGGGCCGAGACAGGGCGCCGGGAAGGGGCGGCGCGGTCCACGCTCTCGCGCGGGTGCTCGCGCCGTTCGTGCAGGCGGTCGCGGCGGCGGACAGCGCGCCGCGGGCGCCGGATGGACGGGTGGCGGCGGTGGCTTCGCCGGCGCGACCGGCGCCGGCGGGCCGGCATTCGTCGGCGCGGCGGCCGCCGTGGTCGGACCGGCGATCGCCAGGTTGTGGCGCAGCCGGCGCACCATCTTGCGCCCGATCCCCTTGATCCGGACCAGCTCGTCGACCGTGCGAAACGGGCGGCGCTTTCGGTAGCTCAGGATGGCCGCTGCCTTCGAGGGGCCGACGCCGGGAAGCAGGGAGAGCACCTCGGCCGGCGCGGTGTTGAGGTTCACGATGCCAGTGACGGCCTTGCCGGCGTGCGCCCGCCCGGCGGCGAGCGCCAGCAGCAGGACGGCGACGGCAGCGGCGCGGGAACGCACGCCCCGTTCTCGGTCACGCGGCGCGTGCGGTTGTCAGTTCGGGACGCAGATCGCGGTCTGGGCGCACGGGGTCGACGAGAGCAGGAAGGCCCCCGCGACGCCCGTCGGACGGCAGGCGTAGCCGTCCCGGCAGTCGCCGTTGCTCGAGCAGGTCCGTTCGCAGTAGCGCACCTCGGTCGAGCGCGGCGCGCAGAGCCCGACGTCCAGGCACGTCTCGTCGGACGTGCAGTCGTTGGTCGGGCCGTTCGGGCAGACCGTCAGGGTGTCGGACTGGCCCCCTTCCTGCGGGAACACCCCGGGGCAGATCGGGAGCGGCCCGGCATCGAGGCTCATCCCCGCGTCGACGCTCATTCCGCCGTCGGCGCCGCCGGGAGGGCTCGCCAGCCCCTGGCGATCCTCGCAATAGGGGTTGCACGGCTTGGTGAGGAACTGGACCGGGAAAAAGCGGATGCAGGCCGCTTCGCTGGGGCACGTGGTTTCATCACACCCGAGGATCGTGCAGTAGCCGCCAGGCTGCGACAGATCGCAGATCCGCGCGCCGTTCGGGTCGCAGTCGGTCGCGGTCTGGCAGTCGTCGCCGATCTTTTTTCCGCACGACGAAAGGCCGACTGCCGCCGCCAGCGCGAGAACCATCGTGGTCACGGCCCGTTTCGACATCGCGGCCCGCCTTTTACCGTGAACGGTCGGGCGGTGCCAGAAGCGTTGAGAGGGTTGGTGGGCACCGGTGCACCCGGGCCCGAAATCGGGACCGGACACGGCTGAGGGAGGTGACTCGACGATAGGCATGGATTTTGTAGAGGGAGGCGCTGCCGACCGACAGGAACGGCGACCAGAGATGATGACTAGCGAGACGCAAGTTGCGGTTGCCCCGGCAGAATCGCCGATTGTTCCGGATCTGGAGTTGGCGCGTCTGGCCCCGATATGGGACGGGATCCTCCACGAGTTTCGAAACCATCTCACCGGGCTCCTCGCGGCGGCGGGCGAGCTCCGGGCGATCGCGCCCGCCACCGCCGGCGACGCGATCGCCAGCACGCTGGCCGAGGCCGAGGGGAACGTCCAGCGGATGGACGCGCTGGTCGGGTTCGTCGACGCCTCTCTGCGGGGCGGGACGGAGGTGGTCGCCGACCTCGACGACGTGGTCGAGCGGGCGCTCCGGCTGGCGGCGCCGGTGCTGGGGCGGACGTCCGTCTCCCTCCACAAGGACCGCCGGACTGGCGTCAGCAATCGGGGGGGCGCGCTCGAAGCTCTCCTCGCGGCGCTGCTCGTGGAGCTGGCCCGCGCCGGTGGCAAGGACGACAAGCCAGGCAAGGACGCCAGGGACCTTGCGACGGGCGGGCGGGCGCACAGGATCGACATCCACGTCGAGGCGACGCGCGGGGCAATCTTTCTGTCCCTCGAGAGCGACGGCCGCCGGCCGCCGAACGGCGCCTGGCGATTCGCCCTGGCCGCCGACCTGGCGCGGCGGATCGGGGCGACGGTCAGCGTGCTGCCCGATACCGCCGGGTACTTGGTTCGATTCTCATAGCTCTACGCCGGGCCAGCCTGTCCCCCTCCCCCTAGGTCGTGGCGGGCTGGCCCGGCACTTTTCTTTGTACTTTTCTTCGTATTTTTCTTGGGAGGGGGCGAAATCGCGGCCCGGCGGGGCATCGTGTTATTCTCCCGATATGGTCCCGCGGCTTCGCGCGAACCCGCGCGCGTCCGATCGTCGACGACGATCCGGAGGATCTGAGCCCGACCTCGGCCGGTCATGAAGGTTCGCTTCTGGGGTGTTCGTGGGTCGCTCCCCGTGCCCGGGCCAAAGACCGAGCGCTACGGCGGCAACACTTCGTGCGTCGAGGTGCGCTCCGCGTCCGGGACGCGGGTGGTGGTCGACGCCGGGACCGGCATCCGCAAGCTGGGCAAGGAGCTCGCCGAGGACGAGGCCGCGCGGTCCGACGTTCACCTGCTCATCAGCCACACGCACTGGGACCACATCCAGGGGCTGCCGTACTTCTCGCCGCTCTATCAGCGCGGCAACAAGCTGTCGGTCTACGCGCGCAAGCGCGACGATCTGCACCTACATGCGGTCTTCGCCTCGCAGACCGATGATCCTTACTTCCCGGTCCCGTTCGCCGAGGCCCAGGCCGAGATCGCTTTCCGCGAGCTCACCGATGCGGCGAAGTTCGAGATCTCCGACGTGAGGGTCGCCTGCGCACGGCTCAACCACCCGTACATCGCCACCGCCTATCGATTGACCGCGGATGGCGCGTCGGTGGTCTACGTCTCGGACACGGCCCCCTTCAGCGACATCCTGTTCGAGGACGAGTTCGTCGAGCGGCCACCGTCGCCGGGCGCCGAGCTGCCGGCCAAGGATCGGCAGAAGCTGGCCAAGATGCGCGACGGGGTGGTGCGGCTCTGCGCGGATGCCGACCTGGTCGTCTACGACACGATGTTCACCCCCGAGGACTACCGTCGCATCCCGCACTACGGCCACTCGCGCCCGAGCGACGCCGTCGACATCTGCCGCGAGGCGGGGGCCAAGCAGCTGGTGCTCTTCCATCACGCGCCCGAGCGCAGCGACGCGGAGATCGACGGCATCCTGGCCGACGCGCGCGCGCTGGCGGCCAAGAACGCTCCCGACCTCGAGGTCTCCGCGGCCTACGAGGGGCTCGACTTCGAGATCGGCAAGAGTTGACGGAGACCTGATGGAGATCACCTTCTGGGGCGTGCGAGGGTCGATTCCGGCGCCGGGACCGTCGACGGTCCGGTACGGGGGCAACACGGCGTGCGTTTCACTGCGCGGCAGCGGCGGCGGCCTCATCGTGCTCGACTGCGGCACCGGGGCACGGAACCTCGGCATGGCGCTGATGGAGGGGGCCTTCGGTCAAGGGCGCGGGGAGGCGAGCATCTTGCTGTCGCACGCGCACTGGGACCACATCCAGGGGTTCCCCTTCTTCGTGCCGCTCTACCAGCCGGGAAACAAGTTCCACATCTACGGTGGCGCGAAGAGCTCGGGGATGCTGGAGGGGATCCTCGAGGGGCAGATGGCGCCGCAATACTTCCCGGTGCAGACGCTGAAGAACATGGGCGCCGGGATCGACATCGCGGCCATCGACGAGAGGACGCCGTTCCAGGTGGCCGGTTGCGTGGTGCGGGCCCAGATGAACCCGCACGGCCGCACGGGCGCGCTCGCCTTCCGGATCGAGGAGAGCGGGCGCGCGGTCGTCTACGCCAGCGACGCCGGCTACGGCCCGAAAGGTCCGCCGGCGGCGTCGATCGCGCTCTACCGGGGCGCCGACCTGCTGATCCACGACAGCACCTACACGCCCGAGGACGGCCGCCGCTACGCCGACCGCGGGTTCTCGTCGGTGGAGGATGCCGTCGCCGCGGCGATCGCCGGAGAGGTCAAGCGCCTCGTCCTCTTTCACTACGACCAGGACTACAGCGACGCCGAGGTCGACGCCCTCCTTGCCCGCGGGCGCCGCCTGCTCGACGAGCGCGGCGGCAAGGCGATCGAGCTTACCGGCGCGATGGAAGGCGCAACGATCACAATCTAGGCGCGCATTTCACAACTTGGTGAGCGCACCCCTGCAAGCGAGCGCAGCGCGGCTCCGCCGCGCGGAGCGAGGGGGGCCCGGGGGACGCGAGGGGCAGCGAGCCGTCCCCCGTAAAACCAGACCCCTACTGGACGCTGCAGCCAGGTTCGAAGCAGCTCGTGGTGCTGAGCTGGCTGCACAGCGTCGGCGTGCCGGTGCAGGTCGTCGTGCCAGACCAGGTGCAGTCGAGCTGGTCGTTGCAAGTCGTCTGGCTCAGGATCGTGCTGCAAGGGTCCGCCGTGCCGTAGCAGTCATAGGTGGTGTAGTCGTAGTAGCAGCCGGGCGTCAGGTCGCAGTCATACTCGTCGTACGAGAAATCGTAGCAGCTGAAGTATCGGGATCCCGTGCAGGTCCCCGCGACCGAGGACGTCAGGCAGCCGGGACACTCCGCGCTCGTGCATCCGTAGAGCGAGCCGCACGTCGCGCAGCTGTAAGTCGGCGTGCCCGTGCAATGCTGGACAGCGGTGCCACCGGTTCCCAGCGCGCCGCCGGTGCCGCTCGTGCCGCCTTTGCCGCCTGCGCCGCCCGCGCCGCCTGTACCACCTTTGCCGCCTGCGCCGCCTGCG
Source organism: uncultured Pseudomonadota bacterium (assembly GCA_963725905.1). GTDB lineage: Bacteria > Myxococcota_A > Polyangia > Fen-1088 > Fen-1088 > JADGRB01. The sequence continues at coordinate 189,065 of CAVSAG010000003.1, forward strand.
CCGCCTGCGCCGCCCGCGCCGCCGGTGCCGAGCGCGCCACCTGTGCCGAGCGCGCCACCTGTGCCGAGCGCGCCACCTGTGCCGAGCGCGCCACCTGTGCCGAGCGCGCCGCCGGTACCGAGCGCGCCGGCCGTACCTGTCGTCGCGACCGGGAAGCCCGTCTGTACGATAGGCGTCGAGAGAGAGACGGCGTTCTTGCAGCACACCTGGCCCGTGCAGTCGCCGCTGGTCTGACACCGCTTCTGGCAGTTCGTGCTGCAAAGGCCGTTGCAGCAGAGCTCACCGGCGCCGGTGTTGCAGTCGGTCGATTGTGTGCAGGCTGTCGGGCACTGAAACAGAGACGGCGCCAGGCAGAGACCCGGGGCCGAGATTGCGGGATCGAGCTTTGTGACCGTGGTGCAGCAGATCTCACCCAGCGCGCCGTTGCAATCCGACCCGGTGCTGCACGTCTTGGGGCATTGGTTCGTGGGAAGGCAGATGGGGGACGAATAGATCCCGCAGCACTTCTCGCCCGACTGGCAGCTCGCGTCGGTGCTACAGGTTCGCAGGCCAGTGTTCGGCGCCGCGCAGAACTTCGTATCGACGTCGAGGCTCAGCGGCAGGCAGGCTTGCCCCTTGGTCGGATCGCAGGTGCTGTCGCTGGCGCACGAGCGCGGGCACTGGGCAGCCGGCATGCAAGCGCTGCCGACCGAGGGGATGTCGCAGCAGAGCTCTCCAGTGCTCACGTCGCAGTCGTTGTCGACGCTGCAATCCTTGAGGCAGCTGTCCTGGCAGTAGCCGGTCCCGGGCGGGGGCCCGCTGGTCGTGCCGGAGCCCTTGCTCCCGCAGCCGAGCGGGATCACCACCACCAACAACAGTCCAAGACATCGACCAAGCGCTCTCAAGCTCATGACAGGCTCCCCTTCCCAGAAAATTCGGCTTTTCACGGTACAGGGGTTGTGACGGCGTCGCAATATGCGCGGGGCACGCTGGGCGCGTTGATCGCGCGATGCGCCGCGCGAGAAACCGCACGGGAAACGTGCCACCAGTGATGGTCCCTTGCCGCGGCGATCGCCTGGGCGAACGTGTGCGCCGTGGCGGGCGTAATCTTCCGGCTATCCGGCCGCGACGTAGCCCTTGTCGAGCAGGGCGCGAAGCTTTTCGGCGAGAACGAGATCGCTGAGCGGCGACCTGTCGAACAGCGCGGCGATCGTGCCCGCCTCCAGCACCGCCTGGAACACGTCCAGCTCGTCGGGGGCGAGGTCCCGCAGCTTGGGCTCGAGCGGCCGTGGCACGGTCAGGCTCGCCGTGAGCGGCGGCAATTTTTCGACGTGCATGCGGTACTCGTCGAGCTGGCGCATCCCCTCCATCAGCAGCGCCTCGGTCGACTCCTCCAGCTCCTCCGCCACCGGCGATTCGTCGGGCGGCTCGAGCTCGAACGATCCCTGCGTCCAGGAGAGCATTCGCACGATCGCCTTGCGCGACGGGACGTCGGCGTTCCCCTCCAGGTTGGCGAAGTAGATCTGCCCCTTGCGCAGGAACAGGCGCCCGGCCGCGTGGTCGGTGCGCACCATCAGCACGCCCGACTTCCGGCTGGTCGACAGGAGCTGGATCAGATCGGGGAGTGGGATCTCCTCGATGCTCCCCGACATCGACTTGGGCGTGGTCCGCTTGTTGGCGGCCACGGCCATCTTCGACCGGGCCTCGGTCTCGCTCACGTTGAGCGCGTTGTTGGTGGCGTCCCCTTCCACGTAGACCATCTTGATGATGGACGTGCCGATGAGAATCCGATCACCGTCCTTGAGCTCCGCTTTACGGACCTTCTCCCCATTCACGAACGTCCCGTTCGTCGATCCCAAGTCCTGGATCGTGACGACGGCATCGTCGGTGGTGATCTTGGCGTGCTTGCGCGAGACCATGTCCTCGACCAGCACCATATCCAGGTCAGATGACCGGCCGATGATGATCTCCCGGTGGGGGCGTAACGGAAATTCGCCGCCCTGATATTTTCCGGAGATGAAGCGCAGAGCCCAGAGCGGCGTCTCGCCACGCCCCTCTTCGTTACCGTCGGTAAAGTCGCGCGGCCGGAAGGTACTCAAAACCTGGCAATTTTAGGGTGAGGCGCCGGTCACGTCAACGGGGGGGACCCGCCAGGCGACCCTCCGGGCGACCCTCCGGGCGACCCGACGGACGGCCCACCGGACGACCCACCGGGGGGCTCGGCCAGCAGGTCGGCGACCACGCGGGCCACCTCGGCGTCGACGAGCAGCCCCGAATGCCCCGTCGGCAGCGCGATGTGGCGGACCCCGTCGAGGACGGTGGTCGAGACCGGCGCCAGCCAGTCGCGAACGGCGCCGATCGAGACGACGTCCGCCCCCTTGGGCAGTGGCATCTCGCCCAGCTCGCGCAGAAACGGGCTGCCGGGGAGCAGTTGCAGGCTCGCCCGCCCGAGCGGCGCCGTTACCAGCCCGAACAGCGCCGACCAGGTCCCCTGCGTCGGGGTCCCCAGCATGATGAGGCGCCGCACCCGGTGCCGCCCGCCCAGGCGCTTGAGGTAGTAGAGGCCGACCAGGCCGCCCAGGGAATGGCCGACGACGTCGATCTCGATGACGCCGGTCTGCGCGACGATCGACTCGATCTTGCGCGCGATGAGCCCGGCCGAGTCGCGGATGTCGCCCAGGTTGACCGGGAAGCCCAGGGGGTAGCTGATGACGATGTGCCCCCGCTCGGCCAGCTGGCGCCCGAGCAGGTGAAGCGACCCTCGGGTCGCCATGTAGCCGTGGATGAGCAGGACCGGCGGTCGACCGGTCCCGGCGGTCGACGCGGCCTGCGTGTGCGGGGCGCGGTTGCCGCGGATGAGCTGCCGCAGATAGACGGCCGAATCGGCCGAGTCTGTCACGCTCGCCGCGATCTCTCGGCCAAGCTCCCGGACCCGCGCGCGCAGCTCGTCGAGAAGCTTCACCGTGGCTATTCCAACGCCGCGCGCAGCCCGTGCTTGCGCAAGAGCTCACGCAGGTGCTTGCGGTCGATCTCCGCGGCGCGCGCGGCGGCCGAGAGGTTCCCCTCGTGCCGCTTGAGCAGCGCCTCGATGTACGCGCGCTCGAAGGCGTCCACGACCTGCGACTTGGATTCCTTGAAGGGGAGCGTGAGGTCAGGGGCGGCGTTCCCGCTCGGCGCCGCACGCCGGTCGAAGGCGTCGTCCAGCAAGAGGTCGTTCCCACGGCTGAGCGCCGAGGCGCGCTCGATGATGTTGCGCAGCTCGCGCACGTTGCCGGGCCAGAGGTGGCGCCGCAGCCGCTCGAGGTTGCCGGGCGCGATCGAGAGCGGGCGATCGGGGCGGAGCTGGTCGAGGAAGTGCTCGACCAGCAGGGGGACATCGTCGGGGCGCTCGCGCAGCGGCGGCACCAGCATCCGCACCACCGCCACGCGGTAGAAGAGATCCTCGCGAAACTGCTTGGCCGCGATCTCGGCGTGCAGGTTGCGGTTGGTGGCGGCGACGACCCGCACCGAGGCGCGCGCATAGGTCGAGCCGCCGACCGGCCGCACGCTCTGCTTGTCGAGCGCGCGCAGCAGCGCCGGCTGCACGGCCATGGGCAGCTCGCCGATCTCTGCGAGGAAAAGCGTGCCACCGTCGGCCTCCTCGAAGGCCCCCCGCCGGTCGGTCAGCGCGCCGCTGATCGCGCCCGCCACCGCACCGAACAGCGCCGACTCGATCCGTCCCTCGGGGATGACCCCGCAGTCGAACACCACGAAGGGGCCGTCCTTGCGCGGGCTGTGGCGGTGAATCTCCTCGGCGAAAAGCGCCTTGCCCGTCCCGCCCTCCCCCTCGATCAGCACGGTGGCGTCGGTGGAGGCGACGTCGTCGAGCAGCTTGAACAGCCGCCGCATCTTCGGGTCGCGCCCCAGGAGCGCGCCGTAGCTCTCCGAGTCGGAGGGTTCGAGATCGATCGCCTCCTCGTTGGGGACGTACTTCAGCACCGTCTTGCCGATGGTCACCTCGGTGCCGAAGCCGAGCGTCAGCTCGTTGAACCGCGACCCCTGCACGAACGAGCCGTTGGTCGACCCGAGATCCCGCAGCAGGACCCCGTCGGCCCCCGGCTCGACCCCCAGGTGACGCCGCGAGATGGTGGGGTCGGAGAGCGGCACGTCGCTGACGCTCCCCGAGCCGAGCGTGAAGCCGACCCGGCCGATGGTGATCGATTCCCCGCGGTCGGGACCCTTGACGATCAGAAGGCGCCCGCCGCCCGACTGCCGGATCATCGGCGACCCGCCGTCGAGGACGCGCGTCGCCGTCTTGTCGATCATCTATTTGTGCTCGGGCGCGGGCTGCGCCGTCGTGGGAACCACACCCACGTCGCTACGCCCCACCGCGGTCTCGGCCGCGAGTGCAGTGAGATCCGCCCGGGTCGCGAGCTGCCCCAGCTTGGCGCCGCCGATCGCCGCGCCGATGAGCACGATCAGGATCACCAGCCCGGGCGGACCCGAACGGCGGGTCTCCGCCACCGGAATCGTGTCGGCGCCAAAGTCGATCGTCTCGGGCGGCGCCAGATTGAAGCCCACGTTGGGGTTGAAACCGGTGTTGAAATTGTACCCGCTCGATTCGCGGGCCGCCGGCGCCGGCGCGGCCGGGGCGCGCACCGCCGGGCTGAACCCGCCCGGCGCCAGGTAGCCGCCCGGCCGCGGCAGGGCCCCGTGCTGTCCGGGGAGGTAGGGAGGCGGCGCGGACATCGGCGGCGGCGTCGGGGGGAACTCATCGCCCACCACGGGGCCCGGCGTCGGCGGGATGTCGAACGGCGAGTCGGGCAGCGGCGGCGGCGCGGTGGCGGCCGGCGGCAGAGGCGGTGGAATCGTATTTCGCCGCGGCGCTCGCGGTGGGGGTGGCGGCGCCACGAGGGCCGGCCGCGCGAACGCCGACGGTGGCGGCATCGCCATCGGCGGCGGGGTGGCGCCCGGCGGCGGCGTGGCGTCGGGACCGGCGTGCCGCACGCGCGTGGGCACCTCGTTCGGGTCCTCCTCCTCGATCGGGATCAGGATCCCGGGCGTTCCGGCCGCGGCGGCTGGAAGTCGGCGGTTGGGGTCCGACTTGGGGGTCGGCTTTTGCTCCTTCGGCGGCACCGGTCCATTAACCATGTCGTTTCCGCTGACGACGTACAAGCCCGACGCTTCGACCACGCCGATCGACTGAGCTTCCTTCCCCTCCAGCTCCTTGGCGGGGATTTTCTGGGTCGAGGGATCGCCCGACACAGTCGGGTTCTTGTCGTCGGTCAGCCACTTCTGCGGATCGCTCCCCAGGATGTAGCGGAGGTGCTCGCCCAGCTGGGGCGCGGAATAGAGCAGCCCGTGGCGGTGCGCCACCTGCCGCAGCGCATCCGCGAAGGCGATCGAGTCCTGGTAGCGGTCGGCGGGCTCGGGGGCCAGCGCCGTCTTCAGAACCACGTCGAGCGCGGTCGGCAGTCCGGCGCGTTTCAGCGACGGCGGCACGATCGGCTGCGCGTAGATGACGTCGGCCGGTGTGCTCAGATCCCCGACGAAGAGGCGCTCGGCGGTCAGCGCCTCGTAGAGGCAAACAGCGACAGAGTAGAGGTCGGTCCGGTGGTCGATCGGCTGGCTGCGCGCCTGCTCGGGCGACATGTAGCCGACCTTGCCGCGCACCCGATAGAACGCCGACGAGTGGGTGGCGGCCTTGGCGATGCCGAAGTCCGACAGCTTCACCTCCCCCTGGACGGAGCAGAGGATGTTCGACGGTGAGACGTCGCGGTGGATGATGGCCATCGACGAACCGGTCGAGGCGCGCCGGGTGTGCGCGTAGGCCAGCCCGGCCAGAACCTCGAGCGTGATGTGCAGCGCCGCCGCCGGGGACAGCTCGCGCCGGCGGAGCTTCGAGCGACGGATGATCGTGCGCAGGTCGACGCCCCGCACGTATTCCATCACGATGAACAGCGACTCGTCCGACTCGACCAGATCGAAGACGTGGACGATGTTGGCGTGGTCGAGCGTGGCGGAGATCTTGGCCTCGCGAAAGAACAGATCGCGGAACTCGGGGCGCGCCGTGTACTCGGGGAGGAGCTGCTTGAGCACGACCTCCTTCTCGAAGCCGCTCGGTCCCAGCTTCTTGCCGACGTAGATTGCGCCCATCCCCCCTTCGGTCAGGTACCGCTCGATGCGGTAGCGACGGGTGGGCATCTGCTCGGGGCTGGCGGCCATTCCGGTCGAGGGTAGGATCTCGACCCGCAAGATTCAATGTCCAGTTACGCGCTTTACACGCTGCGCGACCTACGGGTGGCGGGCGAGAAGCAAGCTGAGCGGTCGCTGGGCGCGGCCGCGGCGGCCCTGCGTGCGGCCGAGGCGGCCGCCGTGCGTCTGGCGGCGCGTTTCGACGAGGCGCGTGCGGTCGAGGCGGCGGCGCGCGCGGCAGACCGGCCGGCCGGCACGGCGCTGGCGGCGCAGACCGAACGCCGGTTCTGGGCGCGCCTTGCCGGCGAGAGAGACGCGGCGGCGGCGGCGATCGATCGCCACCGTGCCGACGTGCTGCTCCCGGCGACGCAGGCCGAGGCGGCGGCGCGCGCCGCGCACCTGCGGGCCCGACAGCGTCGCGAGGTGGTCGACAAGGCGATCGCCCGCCGCGAATCCGCCGAGCGGCGCGACCGCGAGCGTCGCGCCGAGGCGGCGGCCGACGATCTCGGCCAACGGCGCGGGAAATAAAAAGGCCCCGAGCGGCGCCAACCCCGGCACCGTCGGGGCCCACAAGCCCCCAGGAAACCTTAAAGCGATCTACTTCGTCGCGATGCCGAGCTTCCGGATCATCTCGCACATCGTCCGGTACGGAACGCCGGCGCGGCGCGCCGCCTCCTGCCGGCTGCCACTCTGGGTCAGCAGGCACCGGATGTAGCTCTCGCGGAAGCGCATCTCGGCCGTCGGCAGCGGCAGGCGCGCGGCGTCCAGCGCCGCGGTCCCCAGCGTCGGCGGCTCGGGCGCGGCGGCGATGGTCGCCGCGGCCGCCCGGCGCAGGTAGGCGCCGCGCGCGAGCGATGCGCCGGCGCGTACCAGCCAGGCCGCCATGCTCTGCGCCGGCACGATACGAGTGATCCCCAGCACCGCGGCCGCCGAGACCTCCGGCGCGTCCGGGTCGTCGCAATAGAAGATCACCTCGGCGTAGGGATTGCGCTGGACCGCCTCGGCACCGGTGGCCAGCGCCGAGACCTGTCGGCCCCCCAGCGCCAGCAGCACCAGGTCGGCCGGGAACAGATCCTGGCGCACCGTCCGGTTGTCGGGTCCGGTGACCACCACGATCGTGTCCGACGCCCCCTTCAGCGCCGCCGCGAGCGTCGAGGCCCGCAGCTGATTGTCGTCCACCAATACGACGCGCGCGGCTTCCGCCTGCCTTCGCGGTTCGAGCTCGTCACGTTGACCCAAGGTTTGTGGCGTCGGATTCATCACGGCCTCCATAAGTCAGACGGACGCCCCGGCGGTTTCATGCAAACTTTGTGACGCGGCTCGCCGTCGCCGGGAACCTGGAAGCGCGAGGGGGCGAAAAAATCGAGTGGAAACGAGGCTGGCCGCGGGCGTCAGATTTGGATAGGCTGCGCCCCCGCAGTACGGGCGCGTAGCTCATTTGGATAGAGTACCGGCCTCCGAAGCCGGGGGTAGTGGGTTCGAATCCCGCCGCGCCCACCCCATCGAAGTCATCGGAATCGATCGAAGCCGCTGGCCCGATTTTTCCGTCAGAGACGGCGATCGGGCCCGGATGTAGCACAGATGTACAAGCCGATCGGGAATGGCTGCTGAAGTCGGGGACTCGCTGGACGGTTTTGGCTCAGCCTGCCGCTCGATGTCGGCGGCGAGATCCTCGGCCTCCTTTTGGACCTCGCAGATATCTCAGTCAGGCTTGCATATACGTGAGTACTCACGTATATTAATGAGCACTCAACTATGTCTCCACCTGACGCGCACCTCGACTTCTTCTTGAGCCTCAACCGCGTCCATTCGCTCGTCAGCCGCCGATTCGACGCCGAGCTGGGTGGGCTGCATGGCGTGGGTCTGAACGACTTCCACCTCCTGCGCGCCCTCGACGAAGCGCCCGAGCGGCGTCTCCGGCGCGTCGACCTCGCGCAGCAGCTTGGCCTCACTCCATCGGGTGTGACCTGGATTCTGCGGCCGCTCATCAAGCGACGCCTGGTGACCAACGAAGCGAGCAAAGCCGACGCGCGCGTGGCTTTCGCCGTCCTCACGCCGGCCGGCCAACGGCTGATTGCCGACGTCCGGCCTTCGGCGCGCCGTCTTGCCCGTGCGATACTGGATCAACACCCTGCCTCGCCGGAAGCAGCCCGCGCCGCCGCCTTCATCTCCCGCCTGGGATGATCACGGATGCTTCGTCGAACCGTGGCCTTCGTGATCGTCGCGCTCGCCGGGCATGCGGCGGTCGCGCGAGCGACAGAGCCCGACGCACACCAACTGCTGCGTGCCGTCGACGAGCGGCAGCAGAACGTCGGCGACTGGCGCAGCGTCGTTTACCTCGAGCAGCGCGAGAAGGGGCGTGACCTCCTGGTGTACGAGACGATCTCCATGCGGCGCAGCGCGGACCGCGAGTTCGTGATGCTGTTCACCAAACCCAAGGCGGTGGCTGGCCAGGGATATCTTCGCATCGACCGGAACCTGTGGTTCTACGACTCCAGCGTCGGTCGCTGGGAGCGCCGGACGGAACGCGAGCGCATCGGGGGCACCGGCTCGCGCCGTTCCGACTTCGACGAGTGGCACCTGTCCGACGAGTACGAAGCCGAGGACGGTGGCCCCCAGATGGTCGGCCAGCAGCCCACGCGGCTCCTCCTCCTCAGGGCGAAGCCCGGAATCGACGTCGCATTCCCGGTGATTCACCTGTGGGTCGACGAGCACGCGAAGATCGTCCTCAAGCGACAGGAGTTCGCGCTGTCCGGCCGACTGCTGCGAACGACTTACTACCCGAGGTGGGACCGGATCTACAGTCCGGCGAAGCGCGCCGAAGTCTGGTACCCAAAAGAGATCCGTCTCTACGACGAGCTCGAGGCCGGCAAGTCGACCCTCCTGCTGATAAGAGACGTCGACGCCACCCCCCTACCGGAGAACATCTTCACGAAGGCCTGGCTCGAGCGCCAGAGCCGCTGAATCGTCACGTTGCGAATCCGCTGGCTATCGGTCCTCTCCTCACCGCGTGACGCTTCGTTCAGGGAGAAACGAACGTGTACCGCTCGGGGTCACCCCACTCCGGGCCGGTGTAGATCCAGAGCTGTCGCGGTGTTGTTTGGTAGGTCTCGCCCGCCGACAGGATCGAAACGCCGGCCGCGGTGTTGATGGTGATGTCCGTCTGGCAGTTCGCACCGACGAGCACGGTTGCGGTGCCGGTCTCGGCGGCGGAAGTACCCCGGATCAGCCCGGCCGTCGGATCGTCGTGCAGGAAGTAAAATGACCCGTCCGCCGAGAGCTCGATCCCGTCGTGGGGAGGAGCGCCGGGCATCGATCCGCCGCACCGCGACCAACGTCCCACGAGCTGGGCGAGCGCCAGGTCGGAGGTGCACGCCTGGTAATTGATGAGGGTGTCGGGGGGCGGGGTGCAGTCGCCGCTGCGCGTGGGATCCGGCTGGGGCGCGCACCGCACGCTGCCCGTCGGCACGCTGGGATCGATGACGTAGTTGCCCACGAAGACGCCGTTGTTGTCGAGGCGCATCGCCTGCGGCGTCGACGCGAAGACGGGCGCCGTGATGACGGTCCCGCTCCCGGAGATGTCGAAGTTCACCTGGAAGTGGTCGCCGAAGCCGTCGCCGACGGCGAGGGCGGTCCAGGTGCCCTCCTGGTCCCACCCCGCACCGCGGATGGTGGTCCCGCCTTGCGCCTCGTAGAGCTTGTACCAGTGATTGTCGGCCGTGATCTCCAGCCCGATGTCACCTCCGTCCACCGCGAAGACCGACTCGTTCCCACACAGAATCCACCTCCCCGTCATGGCAGCGACGAGGTCGGACATCGACTGCACGGTGATGGTCCCCGTCGGGCTCTGAGAGCAGAGCGGTGAGGCGGGCAGCGGGGCGCAGATGGGTCCGTCGTATCCGGAAGAAGCGTCTGCCGTGGACTCGCTCCCTGGGGCGGAGGCGTCGGCCGTCGTTCCGGGCATGACAGAGCTGTCCGACCCGGTGGGCTTTGGACCTGGCTGCAGTGGTTCGCCGCTGCAGGCCACCACCATCGATACTCCAAAGAAAAGCCAGGCCTTAGGCATGAAACGGCTCCCTCTCATGCACTTTGACGACAGCAACCAGCGTACCACCAGCGCGACTCCCGCAGCGCCCGCAGGGCCCAGCCAGGCGCCGGCCGGCGGCTAGGCCGGCTACCGGGCGGCACGTCGTCGGGCATGGTTCGCTTCGCTCACCGTTGCCTTACGGCAACGCCCTCCTAGGGGATCAAGCGCACGATCTGTGCGTTGGTCTCGTCGGTGAACCAGATGTTCCCGTCGGATCCAGCGGCGATGCCGCCGACGGTGACGGGATTCGAGAGCGGGAACTCGGTGATGCTCCCGAGCGTCGTGATCCGCGCAATCGCGGTGGTTCCCTCGTTGAACCACACGTTTCCGTCGGGACCGGTGCCGATCATTTCGGGCCCGCCGTTCAGGGTGGAAGTCGCGAATTCGACCATGCTCCCGCTTGGCGCGACCCTCCCGATGTGTCCGCCCCCATCGGCAAACCAGACGTTTCCATCGGCTCCCCCCGTGAGGAACTCGTTCCCGAAGCTGGCTATCGGAATCCCGAACTCGGCGAAGTTCCCGCTCGGCGTCACGCGGCCGATCTGGTTGGCGAGGCGCTCGACGAACCAGAGATTGCCGTCGGCCCCAGCGGTTATGCCCGCGACCTCTGCGGCGGGTGTCGGGATCGCGAACAACGTGATGATGCCGGAGGGCGTGATCCGGCCGACGTTGTTGCCGGTGGAGTCGGTAAACCAGACGTTTCCGTCGGGCCCCGAGCAGATCCTCAATCCGCTCGCGTTCGGGAACAAGGTCACCTCCCCGGTTGGCGTCATTCGGCCGATCTCAGCCCCGAACGGGAAGTCGAACTGCACATCCGTGAACCAGAAGTTGCCGTCGGCCCCGACCGCGATGCCGACGGGATTGGAGTTTGGCAGCGTCGAGGGCAACGGAAACTCCGTGATCGCGCCGGCGGTGGTGACGCGTCCGATTTGGTTGGCTTGCAGCTCGGTGAACCAGAGGGCCCCATCCGGTCCCGGCACGATGCTGAACGGCTCGCTGTTCGCCGTCGGCACCCGAAATGCGGTGACCTGTCCGGCGTTGCCGTTCCCGAAGTCGAGCCCGACCACGCCCTGACCCATCGTCGTGGCCAGCCGCATGACGAAGGTGATGTTGACCGGCGTGCTGGCGGTGACGTTGGTGACGATCGGATCGCTGATCCAAGTCGGCGTCGCGGTGGCCACCTGGGCGCACGGGACGGAAAACGCCGACGCCGTGAAGGTGTCGGTCCCGAGCGGCAGCCCCGTGAGATTGAACGCGGTGCTGCTCTGGACAGGCAGGCCGAACTGAAAACTGACCGTGGTCGTTCCGGCCACCTGGATGACGGCGCACTGGGCGCTCGGCGGAGCGAGCTCGATCGCGGCTATGGCCACGCCGAGCTCCCCGGTCGCGACCGCTCCGCCAGGCGGCGGCACCGCGCCGTCGCCCTCGCACCCCAGTCCACCGATCAACAGCAACGACAACGATGAAACGACGACAAATGGACTTCGCATCAGCGCCCTCCTTTTCCCGCAACCGCCCCGCGGCCAACCGCCACACACGGTACTTGGGCTGAGTATGACGAGGGTTAGAAATTTGCAATCACCCGCAGTGCAACTCTTTGCTACCTGTTCCGGCAACGGTCCGCCGTTTGGTCGCATACAGTTTTTCCCGTAGGCGCCGCCGGGCGCGCCCGGCCGTTAACTCCGAAGCCGGGGGTAGTGGTCGAATCCCGCCGCGCCCACGAGTCAGTCCCGCAGTTTCACGGGGTGCGATATTCTCGTTCAGGGTGCGGTGAGCTCGAGGGTCACACGCAGGACGGCTCTGCTCGGTGTGAGTGGCTACATAGCCTTCCGACTCGCTCGCTCCTTTCCGGGGATTCGGCCTGGTTTGCCGGTGGTCCTGCAGGAAGGTGGCGACTATGTATGGACCATCTCGGTGTCGCCCTCCGGGCGTTTCGCTGCCTCGGGCCACGTAGCTCTTTCTCGGCCGAGAGGTGGAGGCGTCATCATCTGGGACCTCGAGCGACGACGCGCGGTCGGCCGCTACGAAACGCGCCTCGGAATATCGAGCGTCGCCTTCTCGCCCGACGAGACGTTGCTCCTGGTTGCGGGCCGGAGCGACAGCGCAAAAATCCTTCGCCGGGACGGGGGAGCGGTCCTGCGGGAGCTCCGGCTCTGTGGTGGATGCTGGGGCTTCAAGGGTTCGTTTGCGCCAGACGGTGACCGAGTGACTTTGTTCGAAGGCACGCTTGGGTATCCGGGCCACGACGGCGAGCCGGTGACGAAGGTCTGGGACGTCAAGACGGGCCAGGTGCTGCGTGCCTTTCCCCGGCCGGCCACCGCCTTCACTCAGGACGCACAGCTGGCGATCGAGGGGAATGGAGCTCTCTGGAATTTGCTCGACGGTCGTGACGTAGGTGTCCGTCGCCCGCCTCGCGACGCGGACTGGACAGTCAGAACCCTGGCCGGCGATGGCCGGCTCGCTCTCGTATCGTCCCTTTCGGCCAACGCCGGTCCCGTGGGCCTGTGGGATCCCATCCGTGGTTCCGATGTGAAGCGGCTGACCGGGCACACAGCCCAGGTTCTGTCGGGCGCTTTTACGAGCGACGGCAAGCGGGTAGCCACGGGCGCTGGAGAGAAACGCAACGGATGGCAGGACTGCACCGTGCGCATCTGGGATACGTCCTCGGCGCGTGAGCTCGCGACCCTCCGTGGACATGAAACGGGCGTCACTGCGGTCGCAGGCTCGCCGAACGGACACCGCGTCGTCTCCGGCGATGTCGCGGGTCGGATTAACCTTTGGGAGGTTTCGGACTGACCAAAGAGAGCAACTGCGGGACAGCTCTTTGGGCCGAGCGGCAGAAGTACGGGACGGAACCGGACGAAAATCCGCGCGCTTCCTGGGTAGTCAGAGACACGCCGGTTCGTTTATAGTGCCCGTCGTGCACAGGCTCGGCGTCCTCTTTGTTTCGGTCTTGGCGCTTGGCACCGTCGCAGTCGGGTGCGGAATCCGTCACCAGCAAGGGCGGGCAGGGCGGCGGTGGTGGGACGAGCGTCACCGGTGGCGGCGGAGTGAGCGGCAAAGGTGGCGGCGGCGTCGTGGGGGCCGCGGGCAAGGGTGGCGGCGGCGGTGCCGGTGGCGCCACGGTGACTGGGACGGCGGGCGCCGCGGGCGGCACGGCGACCGGCGTGGGCGGCGTCGGTGGCGCGACGGTGACCGGAACGGCGGGCGCCGCGGGCGGCACGGCGACGGGCGCGGGCGGCGCGGCCGCAGCGGGCTCGTCCGGAACGGGAACGGGCGGCGCCGGCGGGAGCTCCGGTCAGGCGGGCGCCGGCGGGACGGGGCCGGTGCCCTGCGTGTTCGGGTCTTCCATGATCGGTAGCTGTGTCCTTCACTAAAACGGGCAAATCGGACAGGTAAGGAGAACTCGATGAAACGCGTGCATCTTGGGATTGGGATCGCGATCCTCGTGCTGACCGGGGCTGGCGCCATCGTGTACGCGAGCGTGCCGCATGCCTTCACCACGGGCGATACGCTGCAGGCCGCCGACCTGAACGGGAACTTCACCGCGCTCGATCAGCGGATCACCGCGCTCGAGGCGGCGCAGATGCACTGGGACGGCTACCTCAACCGAGGGCAAGGGCTGAACACCACCACGCCGTCGAACACGATTGCGCACGTGACGTTCACGCCGCCCGTGACCGGCAACATCGTCGTGCGGGCGCATTTCTCCACCGCGATCCGGAACAACTTCGACAACGCCACCTCGGGCGACTGCAACGTCGTCTCTCAGCTCTCGACCGGTATGACGGCGCCTCCGACCAATCCCGCCTCCGGGGCGCTGGGGATCTCGCAGATCTTCGTGGCGGCGAACCTGCCGACCCAGGCCGGCGGTGGGTCGTACCAGTGGTTTCCGCAGACCGCCGAAGGGACGTTCGCGGCGACGGCCGGGACGGCGCTGACGGTCTACTTGAACGGCGTACAGTCGGGGGCGGGCTGTCAGGGCGTCGTCTACTTCAGCCTCGACTTCAGCGCCGACTTCTCGACCAAGAGCGCGACGATGACCGTCAGCACGCCGTAGGCGGTCCGGGCACGGGGACCGAGAAGGAGACCGCGCCGGTGATTGACCGGCTTCCGGGGCGCCGGGTACAACCGAGGCGGCGATGACTTGCGGGCAGTGCGGTACGGTGAATCCTCCGGAGGCGCGGTTCTGCCTCAACTGCGGGACACGGTTCGCGACCGCGGAGGCGCCGCGCGCCCCAGCCGCGCCGGAGTCGAGCGTGGCGAGCCTGCGCGCCGCGGTCGAGCGCATGGTGGCCGATCGCGGGGCGGCGGCCCCGTCGTTTCCCCAGCCGGTGTTCGCCGAGGCGCCCCGGCGTCCGGATCCGGCGCCCCTCGCCCCGGCGCCCAGCGGGCCGAGCGAGTTCCGGCTCATCTTCGTCCATCACGACGGATCCGACGGGACCAGCTATCTGCTGCGCGGGGATCAGATCGACATCGGCCGCAGCGAAGGCGATCTCCTGTTCGAGGATCCGTATCTGTCGCCACGCCACGCCCGCATCGTCTCGAGCCCGGGCGGGCAGCTCCTGAGCGTGCTCGAGAGCCGCAACGGCGTCTTCCTCCGCCTCCGCGCCGTCGCCCAGCTGAAAGACGGCGACATGATCTTGGTCGGCCGCCAGGTCATGCGCTTCGAGCTGGTGCCCGAGCATGAACGGTCGCTCCACCCCGCGCTTCATCACAACGTCGTGCAGTTCGGAACGCACGGCGCGCCGGCCTGGGGGCGGCTCCTGCAGCTGGGCCCGACGGGCGTGTCGCACGACGTGTTCCACCTGGGGCGCGAGCAGGTGGTGCTTGGCCGCGAGCAGGCGGACATCGTCTTCTCCGACGATCAGTTCATGTCGCGCCAGCACGCGACCCTGTCGCTGCGCGAGGGCGTCGTCCATCTGGAGGATCTGGGGAGCTCGAACGGGACCTTCGTTCGCCTGCGAGACGATCATCTGCTGGTCCACGGCGACGTCCTCCGGCTGGGGAACGTGCTCCTGCGGTTCGAGAACGGCTGACCTCAGCGCGCGGCGGGCAGGAGCTCGACGTCCGCGGTGACCGCGAGGTGGTCGTGCAGGCGCGGCGGGTCGGCCGCGGCAGCGAGGAACCGGAGGCGCGGGCCGCCGAGCAGACGATCGATGCGCATCCACGCCCGGCGTTGAGCGGGGTAGGTGAAGCCGAAGCCGCGGCCGGCGTCGGCGAAGGCGTCGCGGTAGTCACCGAGCAACGTCGCCAGCGCCCAGCTCAGATCCGGGAGGTTGGTGTCTCCCGCGATGAGCACCGGATCGGATGACTGGCCCGCGTCGGCGGCGAGCGCGCGGACCTGCGCCAGCCGCCGGGAGGTGTTCTGTTCGACGATGCCGCGCGACCGGCGATCGAAGATCCGCGCGGTCAAGAGCTCGTCGGGGAGCTCGCGGCCACGCAGCTTGTTGAAGGCGTCGTGCGGGGAGATCGGATGCACGGCGTAGAGGCGGATCGGCCCGGCCGGTGTGATCAGCCGGCAATGTGCGTAGCCACGCGGGTAGAGGTGGCCGTCGAGCCAGAGCGCCGGCGGCAGCGTGGCCTCCTCCAGGGGAAATCGACTGGCGACGACGAACTGGCCCGCCGACCAGAACGCGTAGCCGGCGAACCCGGCGCGCAGCGACTCCACGTCGTCGGCCTCGACCTCCTCGAGCACGACGAGATCGGGGTTGTCGCGCCGCGCTCGCTCGACGACGCCCTCGATGCCTCCTGCGCCGTTGCCGATGTTGGCGGTGAGGACGCGAAAGCGCCAGGCGCCGGGCGTCGCAGCCCGAGGTCCCGACAGCCGGAGGCCCATCAGCGGGAAGAGGACCAACCAGGCGGCCGCGATCTGCGTCGGCAACAGCCGGTACGACCGGGACCAGAGCAACGCCGCCGCGACGACCGGCAACGGCAGCGCAAAGACGACCCGCGGCAGATAGAGCGCCACTGTCGCGAGCCACCAGCGCTCGCCGCCCAGCCGCAGCGCCGCCACCGCCGCCGCGAGCACGAGCAGGTATCCGATCGCCAGCAAGCGGATCGCGGCGGCGCCGCGCCGTCGCAGTCGGGGCGACTTCTCGGTTTCGGGCTCTGCGATCTTCGCGTGCACGTCGCTGCCGAAGTTACGATCGCCGCGGCGCTTCGGGGAGAGGCACCTCCGCGACTCTGCTACCCTCGAGACCGCGTCGATGAACGGACCGCTCGTCAGCGTCGTCATTCCGACCTACAACCGCCGGGTGGTGGACGACGAAGCGAACCGGTCCGCCCAGCGCCCCAATCCATCGTGACCGCGCCGTCACCGCTCAAGCGCCTGCTGGTCCAGGCGTCGCACTATTCGTTCGCCAGCCTGCTGAGCACGCTGGCCGGGCTCATCAGCTTCCCGCTGCTGACGCGCATCTTCTCGGTCGCCGACTACGGCGTGATGAACCTGATCAGCGCGACGCTGACGGCCGCGCTGGCGCTGGGGAAGGTCGGCGTCCAGCACGCGATCATCCGCCACCGGACGGAGGCGCTGGCGGGAAAGGGGCAATACAGCGCCGCCCAGCTCTACGCGACGACCTTCCTCGGGATGTGCGGCACCGGGCTCCTCGCCGCCCTGGTTCTGGGCGTCGGCGCGCAGCTCATCCCGCCGCGCTGGCTGGGCGACCGCCGCCTGCCGACCCTGTTCGGCATCGCCTCGCTGGTCGTCTTCATCCAGGTCGCCGAGAGCGTCATCTTCAATTTCCTGCGCGCCGATCAAAAGACGGCGGTGCTCATGAAGTACCAGGTGGGCAAGCGGTACTTCGGTCTCGCGCTCATCCTCTTCGCCGTCTTCGTCATCTCGCGGACGCTGATGGCCTTCTACGCCGCCATGCTGGCGACCGAGACGGTGGCCGTCGCCGCGCTCACGGTGGCCTTCTTCCGGCGGCAGAGCGTTCCCCGCCTCGCGCGGCGCGATTTCTCGCTGCCGCTCTACCGCGAGCTCCTGGCGTTCGGCATCCCGATGATGATCGGCTACGAGATGTCCGGGATCGTCCTGGGGGTCGGCGATCGCTACGTCATCCACGGCATGATCGGCGAGCAGCCGCTGGGGCTCTACTCGGCGGCCTACAACCTCTGCCAGTACGTGCAGGTGGTCTTCGTCGCCTCGGTGGGGCAGGCGGTGACGCCGCTCTACATGCAGATCTTCGACCAGAAGGGGCCCGAGGAAACGGCCGCCTTCGTGGGCCGCTCGCTGCGCAACTACGTTCTGTTCGGCGCGCCGGTGATCGCGGGCCTCGCCGCCGTGGGGCCGGCCCTGCTCCCCACGCTGGCCTCAGAGAGGTACGCCAGCGCCGCGATCATCATCCCCTGGGTGATCGCCGGGATGGTGGTCGACGGCTCGAACACCATGGTGGCGGCGGGTCTGTTCATCCACCGGAAGACGAAGCAGATCATGTCCGTGGTCCTCACTGCCGCCGTCCTCAACGTCGCGCTCAACATCATCCTGGTTCCCCGGATCGGGATCCTGGGCGCCGCCATCGCCACGCTGGTCAGCTACCTCCTCGCCTCGGGCGCGCTGGCGCTGGCGGGACGGCGGTTCCTGCCCGTGAAGCTCCCCTGGGCGACGATGGTCCGCGCCGCCGTCGCCGCGCTGGGGATGTACCTGGCGGTGGCGCATCTCAGCCTGGGCCACCACCTGGCGACGGTGGCGGCGCGCACGATCCTGGGAGCACCGGTCTATCTCGCGCTCATTGCGCTCATCGATCCCGATGCGCGTCTGCTGGCGGCGAAGGCGGTCGCGCAGCTGCGAGCGCTCTCTGCAACCGGATCGCGCTAGGAGGGCCAGAAGCGGGCCGCGCCCGCGACGGCGCCGATGACCAGGGCGCAGAGCCAACTCCAGCGATCGGTGATGGCGAACTTCACCGGGTCGTCGTCCATCTCGCCGCGCTGGGTGAGAAACCAGATGCGGCTGATCCAGTAGAGCAGCACCGGGCAGACCAGCCACAGGAGGCGCGGCCGCGAATAGATCACGCTGACCGCGCTGCTCTCGATGTAGAGGCAGAACACGAGGATAGCCAGGTACCCGGCCGTCGTCCCCATCGAGGCGACCATCGTCAAGTCATCGGCGCGGTAGGCGCGGCTGCGCAGCTTGCCGCTCTCATCGAGCGCGTGCCGCAGCTCGGTGTGCCGCTTGGCGAACGCGAGGCTGAGAAAGATGAACATCGAGAAGGCGAGCAGCCAGGCGCTGATCGAGACGCCGGTCGCGAATCCGCCGGCCACCACCCGATGGGTGTAGAGCCAGGCAAGGACGATGACGTCGATGAGCAGCAAGCTCTTCAGATAAAACGAATAGGAGATCGTGATGACGAAGTAGAGCGCCAGCATCGCGAAGAACGACATCGGCAGCGCCAGCAGCGAGATCGCCACACCGCCCCCCAGCAGCATCAAGATGAGCGGCGGGCCGTAACGGGTCGGCAGCGCGCCCGAGGCGAAGGGCCGGCGGTTCTTGGTCGGGTGCGCGCGATCGGCCGCCACGTCCATCAGATCGTTGAAGACGTAGCCGGCCGAGGCGCAGAGGCTGAGCGCGAGCGCCGCCAGCGCCGCGCGCGACAGGCCGCCCGACGACAGCGCGTGCGGCGCGAGCAGCACCGGCACGAGCACCAGCGCGTTCTTCGACCACTGGTGCAGCCGCATCACCTTGAGCGCGGCCTTGAGCGGGGACGAGCTGGTGGCAGTCACGGAGGATCTTGGAGGTGAGCGCGGAGTCGCTTCACGCGGAAGTGCGAGAATCGTACCACGGGCGTCGAACCGGTCTCCTCCAGCCTCGCAGAGACTCAGAGCAGACAGGAGATCTCGTCCGCGACGCCTGGTGGTAACGTCGGTCTCCGTGGGCGAGATGAAGGTGACGCCGGTGACCCTCGAGGGGACGCGGGTTCGGCTCGAGCCGCTCGCGCAGGGCCACCACGCTGCACTTTCGGTGATCGGGCTCGACGAGGATCTCTGGCGTTGGACCTCGACCGCGCCGGTGCGGACACCCGAGGACATGGCGGCTTACATCGCGCTCGCGCTGGCCGAGCGCGACGCGGGGCGGGCGCTTCCGTTCGCCACCGTCGACCGGACCACGGGGCGGGCCATCGGCAGCACGCGGTACGCGGCCATCGAGCCGCGCCACCGCCGGCTGGAGATCGGTTGGACCTGGCTGGGGCGCGACTGGCAGCGCACGGCGGCCAACACCGAGGCGAAGTACCTGATGCTGCGGCACGCGTTCGAGACGCTGGGGTGCGTCCGCGTCGAGCTCAAGACCGACGCCCTCAATGAACGGTCGCGCACGGCCATCCGCCGCGTCGGCGCGCGCGAGGAGGGGATGTTGCGAAAGCACATGATCACCGCCAGCGGCAGGATCCGGAACACCGTCTATTTCAGCATCCTCGACGTGGAGTGGGCGGAGGTAAAGGGCGAGCTGGAGCGACGGCTGCGGGTCGGTTGAAGCACCTGCGCGGCGCGCGTATCAGCCGACGGCGCTCTCCGGCGCGCGCGCCGCTGCGGCCAGCCGCGCCAGCGGCAGCTCCAGCGCGTCGGCCAGCGCGGTGGCGCTCGCCTCGATGATGTTCTGCGAGACGCCGATGGTGCTCCAGCGCTCCTCGCCGCGGGCCGCCTCGATGAGGACGCGCGTCTTGGCGCCCGTCGCCGCGTCGGGATCCAGGATGCGAACCTTGTAGTCCGCGAGGCGCACGTCGCGCACCAGCGGGAAGTGCGGGTTGAGCGCCTTGTGAAACGCGCCGTCGAGCGCGTGCACCGGTCCCGCCCCCTCGGCGACCTCGTGGATGATCTCGGCGCCGATCTTCAGCTTGACCGTCGCCTCGGCAAACATCGAGTTACCGCGGCGCCGCTCGGAGATCACCACCACGTCGAGCACCTCGAACGGCGGCAGGTAGCCTGCCTGGCTCCGCCGCCCGAGTAGCTCGAACGATCCCTCGGCCGCCTCGAACTGGTATCCCTGGCTCTCCAGCTCCTTGATGCGATCGAGCAAACGGCGCTCGTTCCCCTGCACGTCGATCCCCAGCTCGCTCGCGCGCATGCGTACGTTGCCACGTCCCGATAGCTCCGAGACCACGATGTGGCGCCGGTTGCCGACGCGCTCGGGGACGATGTGCTCGTAGCTGGCCGGGATCTTCTCCACCGCCGCGACGTGCATCCCCCCCTTGTGGGCGAACGCCGAGTGGCCGACGTACGGGGCGTGCGCGCGCGGGCGGATGTTGGCGATCTCGCTGACCGCGCGCGACAGATCCGAGAGCCGCGCCAGGTTCTCGTCGGGGACGCAGCGGCGCCCCATCTTGAGCTGCAGGCCCGGGATGATCGAGATGAGGTTGGCGTTCCCGCACCGCTCGCCCCAGCCGTTCATCGTCCCTTGCACCTGCGTGCAGCCGGCCTCGACGCCGGCGAAGGCGTTGGCGACCGCCACGTCGCTGTCGTTGTGGGGGTGGATGCCGAGCGCGGTGGGGACGGTCTTCTTCACGACGCCGACCACCTCGGCAATGAACGTCGGCAGGCTGCCGCCGTTGGTGTCGCACATGGCGATGCAGTCGGCACCGGCGGCCGACGCGGCCTTGACCACCGCCAGGGCGTAGTCCTGGTCGGCGCGGAAGCCGTCGAAGAAGTGCTCGCAGTCGAACACCACCTCGCGCCCCTGCTGCTTCAAGAAGGCGACGCTGTCGCCGACCATCGCCAGGTTCTCTTCCAGCGTGGTGCCGACGATCTTGGTGACGTGCAAGGTCCAGGTCTTGCCGACGACGGCGACAGCTGGCGTCTCGGCCTCGATCATGGCGCGCAGGATCGGATCGCTGTCGGCGCGGCCGCCCGGCTTGCGGGTCATCCCGAACGCGGTCAGCTTGGCGTGACGAAAGGTGATCGACTTCGCGCGCTGGAAGAACTCGACGTCCTTTGGGTTCGACCCCGGATAGCCCCCCTCGATGTAGTGAATGCCGAAGCCGTCGAGCAGGCGCGCGATCTTGAGCTTGTCCTCCACGGAGAGCGAGAGACCCTCGCTCTGGGTCCCGTCGCGCAGCGTGCTGTCGAAGAGTTGAACGTCCATTTTGCAGGCTCCCGGAAGAGGGCAATCCTACGCGAGTCGCACCCTGCCCACCACCGGTGGCGCGGGAGATCACACCGTCCCCCGCGTCAGGAGTGCGCGGATTCCCTGAAAACAGGCGACGGAGGTTCCGGGATCGCGCGCTTGACCCGCCCCGCGCATCGCGGTCTCATGGAACCCGAGGAGGCGCGGCATGAGACTCTCCGGCGTCGTGCTCGGGTTGGTGTTGGTCGTTTCGGTCGTTTCGACCTTGGGACATTCGGCGGCGGCGGCCGACCGCAACAAGTGCGGCTGCTACAAGGACGGCGGCGGAACCTGCTTCTGCGACAAGAAGGCGAAGTGCGGCTGTCCCGGCGACTGCGAGCCCAAGGGCTGCGAAGCGCAGCGGGACAAGGAGCTGCAGAAGGAGATCGACGCCGAGACCAAGAAGGCGGCCGCCTCCGGGCACAAGAAACCGTCCGGTGACGACGAGACCGCCGAGCGAGACGAGGCCCCGGCCCCCAAGGCGTCTGGTCACAAGATGACGGCCGCCCAGTCCAAGCAGCTGGCCAAGCTGCTCGACCTCTACCTCGGCGATCACCCCGACGCGCGCGGCAAGTCCATCGAGGAAGTGCGGAGCGACGTCGCCGGCCACTGACCGCCAGGCCGCAAAGAAGCTCGGGCTCCATCGCCCGAAGTCGACGACAAGCCGGCACTAGGAAGTGGTAAGTTGGTGGGCTCGGGGATGGCGCAGCACGGTCGATACAAGATCATCAGACGCGTCGCCGACGGCGGGATGGCGGAGATCTTTCTCGCCACCCAGCTCGGGCGCGAGGGGTTCGCCAAGCCGGTGATCCTCAAGCGGATCCACACGACGATCTACGCCGACCCGCAGTTCCGCAACATGTTCATCGACGAGGCTCACATCTCGATGAGCCTCATGCACAGCAACATCGCGCAGGTGCTCGACCTCGGCGTCAGCGCCGGGCGCTACTTCCTGGTGCTCGAGCTGGTCGACGGCTGGGACCTCGGCCGCGTGCTGCACCGGGCGGCGACCGCCGGCGTGCGTCTCCCGCGCGAGCTCGCCCTCTACGTCACGGCCGAGATCTGTCGCGCCCTCGCCTACGCCCACGGCAAGACCGATGGACAGACGCCGCTCGGCATCGTCCACCGCGACGTCAGCCCGCACAACATCCTGCTCTCCGAGCAGGGCGAGGTGAAGCTGACCGACTTCGGCATCGCCAAGGCGATGAACAAGCGCGAGCACACCGGCGCCGGCGTCGTGAAGGGCAAGGTCGCCTTCATGTCGCCCGAGCAGGCGATGGGCAAACCGATCGACGCGCGCTCGGATCTCTTCGCGCTCGGCACCATCCTCTACCTGCTGGTCACGCGCACGCGCCCGTTCGAGGGGCCGAGCGATCTCGAGACGTTGCTGCGCGTGCAGAAGGGGGACTTTCGCCCGCCCGAGGAGGCGGCGCCCGATCTGCAGCCCGAGGTGGCGGCCGTCGTCGCCCGCGCCATGCGCAAGGAGCCGGACGAGCGTTACCAGAGCGCCGACGAGATGCTGGCCGACGTCGAGCGGGTGGCGCGGACGGCGTTCCGCCCGGTCGGCCAGACCGAGCTCAAGCGCTGGCTGACCGAGCTGGCGGCGCGCGACAGCGCTCCGCCGATCAGCCAGTCGACGGCGCCCGCGCGCGCCACGGCGACGCGCAGCACGACCGGCACCGGTGAGCTGGAAGAAGAGGACGTCGTCCTCCTCGACACCGACGAGGAGATCATCAACGGCGAGGAGGCCACCTCGCTGGCGGTGGTCAAGGGCGGCGCCGTCGCGCGGACGCGCATGACCCGCTCGCGGCCCACCCGGCCCGATCTGCCGGTCCCCGAGGACGCCGAGTCGATGGCCGACCTCTCGGAGCGCTCCGCGATCGCGCTGCCGATCCCCGATGAGGAAGGGGGGAGGCCGGGGCGTCGCCGCGCGCGCCGGGGCGGCGGCCTGTCGTTCCTGCTCCTGTTCGGGGCGTTGCTGGTGCCGGGCGCGTATTTCGGCGGCAAGTACGTGCGGGTCTGGTTCGGCGGCGGCGACAGCGCGACCAGCGCAACCGGTGGCGCCACCGACCACGCGGCCGGGCCGGCCGCCGCCGGAGCGCAGGCAGGCGAGAAGCAGGCGGCGGCGCCCGATGCCGGGGTGGCGGCGCGCAAGCCCGAGGCCGAGGAGCCGCCCACCCGGCACGCGACCGAGCCGACCGCCGGTCACGAGGCGACCCACGAAGCGTCTCACGAAGCGACTCACGAACCGGCGGCGCGCCGCCGCGGCGGCGAGCGCATCAAGGACATCGTCGGTCACGACATCGAAGGGTTGAAGATGGCCCCCGATCCCTCCTTGTTGCCATCGTCGCCGGCGCCGCCACCTGCGCCGAAGCCCGCCGATTCGCCCGCCTCCGCGCCGGCGCCCGAAAACCCGTAGGGCGACCGCTGACGCACCCGGACGCCGGGTTTTGTGACGTCTTTCTCTCTTTCGGCCCAGCCGTGTCGGTTTGAGCAGACACGCCGGACTGACGAAAAGGGAGACCAAGATGAAACGACCGACTTTGGGGTTCGCCAGGATGAGGACGCCGGGAATGCTGGGCGCGGCGCTGCTCGCGCTCGTCGGCTGCGGGAAGCTCGATGGCAGCGAGTTCGAGGGGAGCACGCCGACCAAGGACACGGTCGCGCTGGTCGTCCCGGCCGCCAGCTCGACGACGGCGACGACCGGCGCGGTGTCCGCCGCCAGCGTCACGGTCAAGCAGAGCGCGCTGCTCGGCGACACGGCCAAGGACTACGTCCTGACGGCGACGCTCGCCTACGTGGTGAACACCGCGACGGTGGCG
The DNA here is from genome assembly GCA_963725905.1 of uncultured Pseudomonadota bacterium. Lineage (GTDB taxonomy): Bacteria > Myxococcota_A > Polyangia > Fen-1088 > Fen-1088 > JADGRB01. Next base: position 213,222 of record CAVSAG010000003.1, read on the forward strand.
GTGCTGGGCCTCGTCAAGGCCGTCACCGACTACCCGCCGACCAGCGTCGAGACCGACACCGCCGTCTGGGGTCCCTTCACCGATCCGCTGAGCGCGAACACCTATCGATTGACCGTGGTGAAGCAGGCGCCGCACGTCTTCGCCTGGAAGCTCGACGGCAAGGGGAAGACCGCCGATGACAGCGCCTTCGTGACTATCCTCTCGGGCGTTCACACGCGCGCCCTCGACGACATGGGGCACGTCATGCCGGGGTTCGGCAGCGGCAACTTCGTCATCGACTGGGACGCGGCCGACACGCTCCCCCAGCACGACACGAACGTCGGCCAGATGGCGTTCACCTACTCCCGGACGAGTCCGACGGCGATGTCGACCAACAACGTGACCTTCACCAACATCTTCGACAACTGCGACCCGTCGAACTGCAACACGCACGGGCAGATCTTCGACGCGGTCTACGCTTACACGGCCACGCCGGGCTCCGGCGGTGATCTGCAGTACGGCGCGACCGAGAACTTCGTGGCCACCACCACGGCGAACGAGACCATCTCGATCCACAGCCGCTGGATGGAGACGGGCGCCGGCCGCACCGACGTCACGGTCACGGGGGGCGACGTCGGCACCGCGGTCGACACCTCCAACGAGTGCTGGGATTCGAATTTCCTCTCCGTCTACAGCGCGGCGTCGTACGATCCGAACGATCCAGCCGTCGACTGGGGCGCGGAGTCGAGCTGTGCGTTCCCGACCGCGGCGCTGATTTCGCTGTCGCCGTAACGAATGAAGTCGAGGGCCCGGGGTCGCACGTGCGGCCCCGGGGACCTTGGGCAGCATGAAACAACCGGTGTTGGAGCTAGTGACTGGCGGAAAGCCGGCCGATTCTCGGGCGGCGCTGCGAGAGCTCTACACCGAGTACGGAGGAACCGTGTACGGCCGTTGCCAGTACATCCTGAGGGACGCGACGAAGGCGGAGGACGCGATGCAGGACGTGTTCGCCAAGGCGCTCACCCACTGGAACGATTTTCGGGCCGAGGCGTCGCCGCTGACCTGGCTGACCCGCATCGCGACCCACCACTGCCTCAACGTGCTGCGGGCCGAGCGCGCCCCCTGGCACCAGCGGTTCGCCCGGGAAACGCGGGCGCGCGGCGAGGGGCACGGCGGCCCGCAGCTGTTCGAGGATCGCGACGCCGCCCGCAAGCTGCTCGGCGAGCTGGACCTGGAGACACAGCAGGCGGCGATTCACTACTTCGTCGACGAGATGACGCTGGACGAGGTCGCTGTTGCGCTCGGGCGCTCGGTCCCGACCGTGCGCAAGCGGCTGGCCGCGGTGGCGGCACTGGCCGGGCGGGAGCTCCCGCCGGACGGAGGGACGACATGAACACAGCAGGACACCTCGGCGAGCTGGAGCTGCGCCGCCACCGCGCCGGCGAGGCGCTGGGGGAGGCGGGGGCGGCGATCGAGGCGCATGCGGGCGCGTGCGCGGAGTGCAAGGCGCGGTTGCGCGCGCTCGACGACGAGCAGCGCCGGTTCGAGGGCGCGATCTCCTTCGATCGCTTCGCGGCCGGCGTCGAACGGGCCTCGCGCGGCGCGCGCGTGGCGCCGCGGCGGCTCCCGGCGCGCGTCTGGGCGCTGCCGACGCTGGCGATGGCGGCGGCCGTCGCGGTGCTGGTGACGTTCCACGGCCGCGCGCCCAATGTGGGTCTCGGCGCCGGTGTGCCCGGCGGTCACGTCCGCCCGGCCGACTGGGACGGCATCAAGGGGGGCGCGGGCATGACGGTGCGGATCGCGGGCGCGGCGGGACAGCGGACGGCGCAGACCGACGCCACCGAGGCCCTGGCCGCGGGCGAGCGGTTGCGGCTCGGCTACCAGACCGGCGGCCACCGCTATCTTCTTTCGCTGTCGATCGACCAGCGCGGCGAGGTGACGCCGCTCTACCCGGAGCAGGGGGCGAGCCTCACGGTGCCGGCCGGCGTTCCGAACGCCACGCACTTTCTCCCCGACAGCATCGAGCTGACCGGCGCCGGGATCGAGCGGATCGTCGTCGTCCTCTCGGACCAGCCGATCGCCATGGAGGTGGCGCGTCGGGCGGCACGCGCGGCGTACGACCGCGCGGGCGGCGATCTCTCCCGCTTGCCGAAGCTAGAACTGCCGGGCGAGCAATTTATGCGGACCTTCGCCAAGCCGTAATCATGCGCCCGTCGGCGAAAACGGTAGGCCGGCTCGCGGCGCTCGCCGCGGCACTGGCGGCGACCGGCGCGCGCGCCGACGTGCTGCACCGCTTCGCCGTCATCGCCGGCAACGATTCGGGCGGCGCCGACACGCGTCCGCTGCTCTACGCCAGCGCCGACGCCAGCAAGGTCTACGACATCCTCACCCGGCTGGGCGGCGTGCGGAGCGAGGACGCCAACCTGATCGTCGACGGTGGCGCCAGCGACGTGCTGGCGGCGCTGGCCAAGGTCGGCAAGCAGGCCGCCGAGGCGGCCCGCCAAGGCGAGCACACCGCGATCTTCTTCTATTACTCCGGGCACGCCAAGGACGGCGCGCTCAGGCTCGGCGAATCGCGGCTGCCGATCGACATGCTCAAGGGGCTGGTCGCTGCGGCGCCCGTCGACGTCCGGATCGTCATCCTCGACTCCTGCCGCTCGGGCGCCATCACGCGCACAAAGGGGGCGCGCAAGGCGCCCGCGTTCGCCATCGAATCGGAGAGCCCGCGCGACGCCAAGGGGATGGTCATCCTCACCTCCAGCGCGTCGGACGAGGACTCGCAGGAATCGGACGCCATCGGCGGCAGCTACTTCTCGCACCACCTGGCGAGCGGCCTGCTCGGCGGGGCCGACAGGTCGGGCGACGGCCAGGTGACGCTGTTCGAGGCCTACGCCTACGCCTACGATCGGACGGTCGCCGACACGGCCGACAGCGCGGCCGGAGCGCAGCACCCGACCTTCAGCTACGACCTGGCCGGCAACGGCGATCTGGTTCTGACCGACGTCGCTTCGCGCCACGAAGGGGTCTACCTTCCACGCCAGGCGCCTGGCGGGGTCTATTTCCTCGTGGACCGGCAAGGCTTCGTGGCCGCGGAGATCAACAAGGGGGACGGCGTCGATCGTCGGGTGGCGCTGGCGCCCGGGCGCTACCGGGTCAAGCGCCGGTTGGCCGATCGCCTACGCGTCGGCGAGATCGACGTTCAGCGCGGCGCGCTCGTGACGCTGGAGGAGAACAACCTGCACGATGCGCCCTTCTCGGCCGACCCGATCAAGGGCGGGCGCGTCGACATCTCCTCACGCTGGTCGGTCGGCGCCGGCATCGGCTTCCAGTCGGTGTTCGAGGCGCCCGGCGGCGCGGGTCTGTTCCCCCCCACCGGCATGGTCGACGTCGACTTCGCGCTGCGCGACTTTCTGCGCCGCGACTGGGTGCTGGGCTTCGACCTGGCGGGCGGCGGCGCCAGCGGCGTCGCGCCGGTTGTCGAGGCGCCGTTTCACTTCACCGAGGTGTCGTTCGCCTCGTCGCTGACGGTCGAGTGGCCGCACCGGTACCTGACGCCGTTCGTCGGCGGGCGGCTGGCGCTGCTGCTCATGAACCGGACGTTCCAGGACGCGGCGTTCCCCGCCCAGTTCTACGCGACGCTGTCGCCCGGCATCGTCGGCGGCCTCAGCTATCATTTGTCGCGCGCTACCAGCGTGGTCGCGCGCGGGCGCTTGCACTATCTTCTGTACAACGTCGACGGAAACCAATCGCTCGGTTACTGGGAGCTCGCAACCATGGTGGCGTATGATTTCTAGGCGTCTCCGCTTCGTAGGCTTGGCCGTCGCGGCGTCGGCGCTGGCGGCCTGCGGCAACTACTCGAACGAGGATCTGCTCTTCATGAGCGCGGTCCCCACGTCGACGCAGCTGGCGTTGGTGCTGCCCACCCCCGCGCCCACGGTCGCGCAGGCCGAGCTGGCCCAGGACACCCACGGCGGCATCGCGACCGTCAACATGCTGCTCGACGACGTGCTGGGGCTCATCGACCTCATCCGCTCGTACGAGCCGACCAGTCGCACCTCCGACAGCCGCACCTGGGGGCCGTTCCCCGAGTCGGACAAACCCGGCTGGCAGTGGCGGCTGGTGATCGACCGGGAGGTGAACGGCACGACGTTCGACTACCAGCTGGACGTCGCGCCCCAGGTGACACCCGCCCCCTGGGTCGAGTTCCTGACCGGGACCTTCGACGCCGCCGGGGGCGCCAAGCAGGGGAGCGGCGCGGTGACCGCGAATTTTCTCCAGGTGGCGACCGCCGGATATCCCCTCGACTCCGACTCGGCGCAGTACAAGACGCTCTCGATCACCTACCAGAACTACGACACGCCGGGCTCTCCGGTCAGCGCGGTGCTCGACCTGAAGCGGGCCGTCCCCGACTCGAACGGAATCACCGAAACGACGTTCAGCTACGAGATCCTGACCGACGGGTCGGGCGAGATTACCTTCCAGGCCGCCGGCAACGTCGTGGGGGGGACGACGACCGAGACGGTCACCATCCACGCACAGTGGCTGCCGAACGGCGCCGGCATGGGGACCCTGACCATCACGGCCGGGGCCGACATCGGCGCGACCCAAACCGAGTGCTGGGACGTGAGCTTCGAGGCGACCTACAACGACAAGCCCTGGTCGAGCGCCGAGGACGTGAACCCGGGCCAGATGGCCGCCTTCTGCCCGCAACTCCCGGCATTACCCTGATAAATCAGCTGCTTACGGGGGGCTGGATCGAAGGTGCGACGTTGTCGTACCATAGGGCCCAACTCACCGCGGAAGAAGGACGATCTTGGCAGAGCACTTTCGGCGAATCGATCCGCGTTACGAACGCCAGCTGGAGGTCGAGGTCCAGTACGAGGGGAAGAAGGCGACCTCCCAGACCCGTAACATTTCCCTCGGCGGGCTGTACTTGGATTCATTGACGGCGCTGCCGATCGGCACGACCGTGCAGCTGAGGTTTGTCCTGCCGACGCAGCCGGAGCCGGTCGAGGTCGCCGGTGACGTCCGCTGGGTCGTGAAGAAGGGCTCGGGCGACGCCTCGGGCGTCGGGATCCGCTTCCAGGGTCTGCGCGCCAAGGACGTCTGGGCCCTGAACCGGTTTTTCCAGTCGGTCTCCTAGATGGGGACCCTGGGAGGGTCCCCAAACCCCCCCGCGATGGGCTCCGCGCGGCAAAGCCGCGCTACGCCCACGCGATCAGTCGCGCAGCGTTTCGGCGGCTAGCACAGCGACTCGGCGCCTAGTCTAGTCTAGCGCAGCGCTTCCGGTAGCAGTCGCGAGGGGGCGGCGGTGTACGTGACCCAGAGCTGGTGGGCGGCGCGGGTCATTGCCACGTGCAGGAGGCGGCGCGCGTCGTCGCTGACTGGGTAGGAGGTCTCGTTCACCTCCAGCAGGATCACGATGTCGAACTCGAGCCCCTTGGACTGGCGCACGTCCGTCACGTCGATGCCGGCGGTGAAGAGGAAGTCCTGGTCGTCGACCAGACGGAGGTGGGGGACCTCGGCGTTGGCCAGCGCCTCGTAGTAGAGCCGGGCCTGCTCCGGGTGGCGCGCCAGCAGGGCGACGGAGGCCTCGGGCTCGGCGCGCACCAGCTCCTTGAGCGCGTGCGACAGGAACTCCGCGCTCTCACCGGCCGAGGCGAAGGCCCACGACTCGACCGGCGCGCCGGCGCGCGGCGCGACCGGGCGGATGTCGCCCATCAGCGGCCCCAGGACGTGCTCGGCGGAGTCGACGATCTCGCGCGTCGAGCGGTAGCTGACCCGCAGGGGCTCGACCCGCTCGTGCGCGATTTCTAGAAAATCCAGCAACGCGGCCCAGTCAGAGAAGCCGTGCTCGGGCGCGATCGCCTGCGCGGTGTCGCCGGCCAGTGTGACCGACCGCTGGGCGCTGGTGGTGTCGAGCAGCACCGCCAGCTCGAGCGGCGAAAAGTCCTGCACCTCGTCGACCATCAGGTGCTCGTAGGCGAGCGTCGTCTTGCTGCCGGCGGCGTCGGGGATGCGACCGCGCTGGCGCTGGTAGATGCGCAGGAGCAGCGCCTCGTCCTCGGCGTCGAGCGCGTACCGCTCGTCCTCGCCGCCGTCGCTGGCGGCGACGCGCGAGCCCGGGCCGGCGCCACGCAGCCGCTCGCGTTCCACGCCCCAGCGGTGAAGGTCGTCGAGCTGGCCGGGCGAGAAGACGCCGGGGGCGTGGCGCTCGAACCCGGCGCCGAGCGCCGCGCGATCGGTCAGCAGGGCGGCCCACTCGGCGGTCACGTCCCGGGTGCGGGCCCGCAGCGCGCGGCCGGCGTTCTCGACGGCGTTGCGCGTGGCGGGATCGAGCGACGCGGCGTCACGCACCCACTGGGCCAGCGCCGTCACGCGCAGGTCGACGGGGCCGGTCGTGCCGTCCCAGAAGGCGAGCACGGCGGCAGCCTCGGCCTTGTCGCCCAGCTCGGTGCCGAGGCGCCCGCGGCACCAGTCGGCGAGCGCCGCCTGGCGATCGTCGATGATACGCAGGAACGCGCCGTGCGCCTTGGCCCGCATGACGACCGAAGGCGTCTCGTCGGTGATGTCGACGTCGAGCAGCGGGAAGGCGGCGCGGCGGGCCGACTCGGCCCAGGCCGAGAAGGTCTTCACCGGAACGCCGTCGACGTCCAGCGAGGGGAGCACGCGTGAGACGTAGGCCGCCAGCGCCCGTTGGTAGACGATCACCAGCATCTTCTCGGGGCGGAAGCGGCGCGGGTCGGCGAAGGCCAGGTAGGCGATGCGGTGCAGGCCGATGGTCGTCTTGCCGCTGCCCGCCGATCCCTGCACGGCGATGAGGCCGGAGGCGGGCTGGGTGATGAGCTCGAACTGGCGCGGGTCGATGAGCGCGGCGATGGCCGGCAGGTGGCGGTCGGGTCGGCGCGCGCCGTTCTCGTCCAGGCCCAGCTTGCCGCGGGTGGCGGACGGCGCCGCCGGGGCGGCGGGCAGTGCGGGCGCCGCGGCCGCGCCGGCGGCGGGGATCATCGTGGCGGCCGAGCCGTCGCGCGCGATCTGCAGGCGCGCCTGGCGGGTGGCGATCTCGCGCCAGGCCCCGGTGCGAATATCGCGCGAGAACGTCCCCTGCGGCGAGGCGACGCGGCGCAGATCGCCGTCGACGATGGCCACCGTGCGGCGCGCCAGCACCTCCCCCTCGACGAGCCGATCGCCAAGCCGCTCCTCGTAGGCGTCTCCCTCTTCGTAGCGGTAGAAGAGGCGCGACACCGGGGCGTTGCGCCAGTCGACGATCTGCACGCCGCCCCCTGGCTCGACGAAGCTGCGCGCCCCGATGAGGACGTCGCGCCTCTTCCCGCTCTCCTCGAGGCGCAGATGGCCGAAGTACGGCGACTTGCGGTCGACGGGCGGCGTGTCTCCCTTGCCGCGCTGGCGCGACAGCGCCTCGATCCGGTGCATCTGCTCGAGGATCGACCCCTGGTCCTCGGGTTTCGCCTCGGCCAGCGCGTCGCGCAGCTCGATGAGCGCGCTGGCGTCGTCGACCTGGATGCGCGTCTTGCGCGGCCCGCCCGCCTCGAGCTTGCGCAGGACGATGGAGAGGAGCTGCTTCTCCTCGCGGACGATCTCCGGCGCCGCGGCATCGTCATCGACGTTCCGGGATGTCTCCGGCGTCGTCGTTTGGGGCTCCGGGTCCTGCACGAGGTCGGCCAGCATAGTGGCGCCGCGCGTTTGTGTCACCACAAGACGCGCGGGGCCTGGATGGTCAATCAGACGGGTGGCGAGCTGGTCTTCTCGCGGGCCCGGATGAGGGCAGCCTCTTCCGACATGTTCAGCATCGAGAGCTGCGTCGCCTGGAAGAGCTTGAGACAGGCGGTGACCAGGCCCCCGGCGCCGACGCAGCCGATGCCCAACGCTAGCGCGCCCAGCGCGTGGAACCCGCCGTGGAGCGCGCTCCCCGCGAGACCCGCGCCCAGGATCGAGATCAAACTGGCGCTGGCGAAAGAGCCAAGCGCGACGTAGGCGGCGCGCAGGCCCTTGAGGAGAAACAGCGCCTGGCGCTCGGTGCGATCCGCCTGGCGAAGCAAGAGCGCGCGCGTGTCGGGAGCCAGGCTCCGGTCCTCGGTTCGCGTCGAGAGCGCGCGCATCCGCTCACTCGCGCGAAGAAACCTGTTGCTGGTGCTGAGCGCCAGCACCGAGGCCGCGTTGGTCAGGACGGCGGGCGCGGCGATCAACGACAGGAGGGCGAACGGGTTCGCGGAGAGATCACCGGGGACGGGCACCGGTCGCCTCCACCGCGCCGAACAGCGTCTTCTTGCTGGCGCGGGTGATGGTCACCTCCGCGAGATCGCCCGGGCGGAGGCCCGGTGCTGCCGGCACGATCACCGGGTGGAAGCCGTCGGTGCGCCCCAAGAGCTCGTCCGCGGCGCGCCGGGAGGTGTACTCGATCAGGATTCGCGCGCGCCGCCCCACCTGCGCGGCCAGGAGCTCGCCGGTGATCCGCTGCTGCAGCGCGATCACCTCGGCGAGACGCCGGCTCTTCACCTCGGCCGACACGGTGTCCGGCATCTTGCGGGCCGCCGTGGTCCCGGCCCGCTCGGAGTAGGCGAAGGTGAAGGCGCTGTCGAAGCGCAGCTCCTCCAGTGCGCGCAAGGTCGCCGCGTGCTCCTCCTCGGTTTCGTCGCAGAAGCCGACCAGGACATCGGTGCTGATCGCGACCGACGGCATCGCGGCGCGCAGCTTGGCGACCAGCGCCCGGAACGTCGCGTAGTCGTACCCGCGGCGCATGCGCTCGAGGACCGCGTCCGATCCGCTCTGCAGCGGCAGGTGCACGTGCTTGCAAATCTCGGGCGTCTCGGCCATCGCGGCGATCACCGCGTCCGAGAAGTCGAGCGGGTACGGCGAGGTGAAGCGCACGCGCTCGATCCCGTCGACGGCCGCGACCGCGCGGAGCAGCTCCGCGAAGGCGACCTCCTCGTAGCGGTACGAGTTCACCGTCTGGCCCAGCAAATGGATCTCCTTGCATCCGCCGTCGACCAGCGCGCGCGCCTGGCGCAGGATCTCGCGCGGGGCGACGCCGCGCTCGCGGCCGCGGGTGTAGGGGACGACGCAGAAGGTGCAGAACTTGTCGCAGCCGCGCTGGATCGTGACACGGCCGATGACGCCGTCGCCCTCACCGGCGACGTGATCGAGCCCCTCGTAGGTCTCCTCGCGATCGAGGCGCGTGTCGACCACCGCGTGTCCGGCGCGCGCCTCCGCCACGTGCTCGAGCAACCGGCGGTAGCCGTCGGGACCGATCACCAGATCGACCTCGGGCGCGCGCTCGCGGATCTGGTCCTTGAGGTGCTCGGCCATGCAGCCGGTCACGCCGAGCACGACGTCGGGGCGCGCCGCGTGGCTCAGCATGCTGGTCCGCTGGAACACCCGCTCCTCGGCCTTCTCGCGGACGGCGCAGGTGTTGATCAGGATCAGGTCCGCGCGTTTCGGATCGTCCGTGCGGCCGTATCCGCCCCGCGCCAGCAGGCCCCACACCATATCGGTGTCGGCAACGTTCATCTGGCAGCCGTACGTCTCCACGTAGGCCAGCTTGTCGTAGGCAAGCTTGTCGGCAGCCAGCTTGTCGGTGGCCAGCTTGGTGGCCACCTTCGCCGGCGACGTCGGTTCGGCGGCCGTGCGTGGTCGACGGAGCTGGACGAGATCGTCGCGTGGACGCAGCTCGGCTTCGCCGAGCGGAGTCCGTCGCGGGAGGGTGCGGGAACCCCCCGGGGGTTCCTGCGTTTGGTCGCTCACGATGGATGTATAACCCGCACATGCGCTGGAAGGGAGCCGCAGCCGCGGTACTGGTCCTGTCGGCCTCTGCGGGCGCCGCGCGCGCCGACGCCCCCTGGGTCTATCGCAGCATCGTCCTGCCGCGCGGGGAGGTGGCGGTCGATCTCGGGCTGGGCCTCGGGCATGCGCCCGATCCGAACGGTGGGTCGTTCACCGGCCTGGGAATGAACCTGGAGCTCTCGGGTGGGATCACACACGAGCTGGAGATTGGCGTGCGGACCGGCTTCCGCTTCGGCGACGACGGGCGGGTCACACAGGCCGACAGCTACGGGCGCCCGTTCGAGACCGAGACCTACGGCGTCGACGGCGACACGGTCGCCAACCCGGAGCTCCACCTGCGCTGGGCCGTGGCGCGCGGCTCGGCCGCCGAGCTGGGGCTCGAGTGGCGCGCCTACCTGCCGATCGAGGCCAATTCCTCGTTCGGAATGATGTTCGCCCTCCCGATCACCCTGCGCACCGGATCGCTCCGCCTCGACACCGGGCTCTACGTGCCGATCATCTTCGCCAACCCGACCCAGACGGTGGTGAGCCTGCCCTTTCACCTGTGGATCCAGGCGACGCGCACGCTCTGGCTGGGTCCCCTGTTCGGCCTCCGCGTCTACCACCCGGGCGGCGACGCCTACCCGCTCGGCTTCGGCCTCGGCACCGCGCTCACGCACCTCGTCGACCTGCGGACCTGGATCCTCTTCCCCGACATCAGCAAGAATGAGGCGGCCCGCACCTTCGGCGCCGGCGTCGCGCTGCAGCTCCGGTTCGGTTAGTCGGCCATCTACCGCTACCGCTGCCGCTGCCGCTACCGGTCCGCCGCCGCGGGCACCAGATAGAGCGCCGCCAGTGGCGGGAGCGTGAGGCGCAGCGAAACCGGGCGCGCGTGAAAGGCGTGCTCCTCGGCCATCACGGTGCCGAGGTTCCCCATCCCGCTGCCGCCGAAGGCCGCGGCGTCGGTGTTCAGGATCTCGCGCCAGAGGCCGCCGCGGGGAACACCGATGCGGTAGTCGTGCCGCGGCACCGGCGTGCAGTTGAGGACCACCAGGACGATCTCTTCCGGTCGCGTCTGGTCTCCCTTGCGTAGAAATGTATAGACGCTGTTGTCGTCGTCGTTGGCGTCGACCCACTCGAATCCGTTCAGGCCGGCGTCGTGGACGTGCAGCGCCGGGACGCTCTTGTAGAGGCGGTTGAGCTCCATGATCAGCGACATGAGCTGGACGTGCAGCTCCGAGTCGCCGAGCAGGTGCCAGTCGACGCTGCGATCGTGCGCCCACTCGTCGAACTGGCCGATCTCGCCGCCCTGAAACAGGAGCTTCTTTCCCGGCTGCGCCCACATCGAGGCGTAGAGCAGGCGCAGGTTGGCGAACCGCTGCCACAGATCGCCGTGCATCTTCTGCAACAGCGATCGCTTGCCGTGCACCACCTCGTCGTGCGACAGCGGCAGGACGTAGTTCTCGCTCCAGAAGTACATGCTCCGGAACGTCAGCTGGTGGTGGTGGTAGCGGCGGCCGATCGGATCGGTCGAAAAATAGGCGAGCGCGTCGTGCATCCACCCCATGTCCCACTTGAGCCCGAACCCGAGGCCCCCGGTGTAGGTCGGGCGCGAGACGCCCGGCCAGGAGGTCGACTCCTCGGCGATCGTCTGAACGTCGGGGTGCTCGCGGTAGACGCCGGTGTTGAACGTGCGCAAAAGATCGATCGCTTCCAGGTTCTCGTTGCCGCCGTGCTCGTTGGGGATCCACTCGCCGCCGCGCCGGGCGTAGTCGAGGTAGAGCATCGAGGCGACCGCGTCGACCCGCAGCCCGTCGATGTGATAGCGGTCGAGCCAGAAGTTGGCGTTCGAGATGAGGAAGCTGCGCACCTCGTTGCGCCCGTAGTTGAAGATCGCGCTCCCCCACTCGGCGTGCATTCCCTTGCGTGGGTCGGCGTGCTCGTAGAGGTGCGTGCCGTCGAAATAGATGAGGCCGTGCTCGTCGGTCGGGAAGTGCGCCGGCGTCCAGTCGAGGATGACGCCGATCCCCTCGCGGTGGAGGAGGTCGACGAAGTACATGAAGTCCTGCGGCGTGCCGTAGCGCGCGGTCGGGGCGAAGAAACCGGTCACCTGGTAACCCCACGACGGGTAAAACGGGTGCTCGGCGATCGGCATGAGCTCGACGTGGGTGAAGCCGCAGCGCCGCACGTGCGCCGCCAGCTTGGGCGCGATCTCGCGGTAGGAGAGCCAGCGGTTTTGCTCCTCTGGCACGCGCATCCACGACCCCAGGTGGACCTCGTAGATCGACGCCGGCGCGTCGAGCGCGTTCCGGGCGTGGCGCACGTGCATCCAGTCGGCGTCACCCCAGTCGTAGCCGAGGTCCCAGACGATCGACGCCGTCGCCGGGGGGAGCTCGGTGCGGAGCGCGTAGGGGTCGGCCTTGTCGACGCGGTAGCCGCCGTGGCGCGATTCGATGCGGTACTTGTAGGAGGTCCCCTTCGCCAGTCCGGCGATGAACCCCTCCCAGATTCCCGAGCCCTCGCGCATCACCAGCGGCACCGGCGCCGTCCCCCACCCCTCGAAGTCGCCGATCACCGCGACCCGCGCGGCGTTCGGCGCCCAGACGGCGAACGCCACGCCGGGACGCCCGCCACGGGTGGTCGGGTGCGCGCCCAGGTGCTCGTAGATCCGGGCGTGCGTCCCCTCGGCGTAAAGGTGCAGATCGACGTCGCCGAGATCGCCCATGGAGCAGGATGGTAACCGCGAATCGCGATCGCGTCGCGGCAGCCAACTGCTTTGACTCCGACCGCGTGCTGGCCTTACTGTTAATTGCCTATGAAAGTTTCAGTGAAACGGGGGGGGGCGCTGCTGGGCGCCGTTCTCGTCACGATCCTGGCGCTGGCGGGCGCGGCGCAGGCCGCGGGTCCGAAGGAAGAGAAGAAGGCGATCCAGTCGTTCGCGGCGGGACGCTACGACGAGGCGCTGGAGATCTACGCCAAGCTCTACGCCGACACGCTCAATCCCGTTTATCTCCGCAACATCGGGCGCTGCCATCAGAAGCTCAAGCAGCCCGACAAGGCGATCGAATCGTTCCGCGACTACCTCGACAAGGGAAAGAACATCTCCGCCGACGAGAAGGCGCAGGTGAACGGGTACATCAAGGACATGGAGGCGCTGCGCGACGAGCAAGCGGGCCGGCCACAGGCGCCGCCTCCGGGGCCGGGGCCCGCGCCCGTCCAGCCGATTCCCGCCGCGCCGCCGCCCGCCGCGCCGGGCCCATCGGGGCCGCCGCCCGGCTACACCGCGCAGCCGCCCGCTCCCTATCCAGCGCCTCCGCCGGCCTATCCGCCGGGCCCGGACCAGCCACCGAGTGGGACGCTCGTCTCCCAGCCGCAGCAGCCGCCGGCGTCCGAGCCGGTCTACACGAAGTGGTGGTTCTGGACCATCATCGGCGCCGTCGTTGTGGGCGGCGTCGTGACGGCAGTTGCCCTCAGCGGTGGGACGACCAAGCCCTCCTGCCCAGCCGACGCCGTGGCCTGTGGCCCGTAGCGCAAAACAGATGCGGTCGCACGGGGCGCTCGTCGGCATCTTGCTGCTGGCGGCGACCGTCTCGTTCGGCGGCTGCGGCGAGAAGGATTCGCTCGTCGTCGTCACCGTCGCCACCGCGGACACCAACGTGACGGGTCTGCACACGCTGGTGATCACGGCGGGCAAGACGACCCACTCGTTTCACATCACGAACGACCTCACGGACGGCACCACCACCGTCGGTCTCTACGTCCCCTCCGGTCTCACCGGGTCGGTCACGGTGACCGCCGAAGCGGTCCCCCAAAACGGCCAGTGCGGTCCCGGCTACAGCGGCAGCACGACCGTCTTCATCCCGGCCGCCGGAGCGACCGTCGAGACCCAGATCACCATGGACGACGACCCGAACGCTTGTCCCCCGACCGGCGGGAAGGGCGGGACGACCGGGACCGGTGGGACCGGCGGCAAAGGCGGGGCACTCGGGACCGGGGGTACGGGCGGTTCGAGCGGAGGGAGCACCGGCGGGGCACCGGACTTCACCCGCTGCACGGAGATCGATCACGGCGACAGCGGGAGCTGCGCCAGCTGCGCGGTGGACGTGAGCGTCTACGGGGTGGCGTTCTCGCCGGATGGGGCGACCGTGGTGACGGGCGGGACCGACGGGCGCGTCAAGATTTGGGCCAACGCCAACGGCACATTGACCGCCCAGGGGACCCCCATGGCGGGAAGCGGGCTCGGGTGCGTCGCGTTCTCGCCAGACGGCTCACTTCTGGCGATCGGGCGCATCGGCGGCGTCGACATCGTGAGCACCTCCACCTGGACGGTCTTGCGCACGCTTCAGACCGCGACCGCCCAAGAGGCGTATGCCGTGGGTTTTTCGCCGGACGGCACGAACGTCTTTACCCTCACGGAGCCGAGCGGGGGCGCGATCACCGGCGTGCTCTTCGCCCACGCCGTCGGGAACACACAGGCCCTCACGATGCAGAGTGTGACTGTCCCCTGGGGGATGACGGTCGCGCCGAACATCGTGGCCGGCGCGGTCCCGGTCGCCGTCACCGACACCAATGGGAACGCCTCGATCTACAGCTGGTCGGCGTCCGCGAGCTCGTTCGGGACGCCGGTCGTATTGAAGGTGACCAGCGACGGGTCGGTCGCGGAGGGGGCGGCGTTCTCGCCGCAGTCGATCGTGTTCGCCGCTGGTGGCGACGACGGGCTCCTTTCGCTCTGGAACTACCCGGCTGCCGGGGGGGCCCTCCCCGATGGGCAGATCACCATCGTCGGTCAAACCTTTTCCGACTATATCGGGGCTGTCGCGTTCAGCCCCAACTACGGATTCCTCGCCGTGGGTGGGAGCTTCGACGGCAGTCTGACCGGATACACCCTGACCGACGGCTCGCAGGTCGGCTACGAGTACGACACGCTCTACGACATCCTCTCGCTGGCCTACTCGCCCACCTCCAACGCCATCGTGGGCGGCGAGGCCGACTGCGGCTGCGTCGTCGTCTGCCCCCAATAAATCAGGATTTGCCTGGAGGTCGTTTGCCGCACCCGGGCGGCCCGATCGGGCCTATATTCTAGCGCTTGAGGCAGTCCCCCCCTCATAGCCGGCTCCTGCGCGGCGCCGTGGTCCTCGGCGGAAGCCTGTTCTGTCTGGGCGCTGGTCCGGCGCTCGCCGCCCGTCCGTGGCCCGCGCGCGCACCAACCGTCGAGCCCAAGCCGGCGCACCAGCTGCGCGACCCCGCGACCTGGCCGGCAGAGCCCCAGGTGCCGGCGCCGCTCGACGCCGCGCGCTTCCAGGCGGCGTATGCGCACCTTTGCGGCGTGCCCGCCACCTCGCCCCGGGCGGCGGTGGCGGTCCAGATCCTGACCGCGGCCGACGCGGCCAAGAGTGATCCCTTCACGCTGGCGGCGCTCGGCTATTTCGGCAGCCATTGCGACCCCGGGTTTCACAAGGAAGGCCTCTATGGCCTGCTGGCGATCGATCCGTCGATGTACCGCGTGCCTGGCGCGCCGGATCTGCCGGTCGATCGCGGCGATCTGACATCGCGGCGGCTGCTCGATCCGGCGAACAACCTGGCGGTGGGCGCAGCGTTGCTCGAGATGTGGAATGCCCGCCACAAGGAGCTCGACGAGGCGTTCGGCGGCAGCCCGCACCGCGGCGGCGTCGCGCACTTCATCTGGGGTGACGAGGTGAAGTCGAGCGGCCACGAGGATCTGGTCCTCACCGCGCGGCGGCGGATGGTGGCCGCCTATCTCGAGACGCCGAACGCGACCCGCGAGGCGCCGATCGGAATCACCGTCGTCTCGCCGCTGGAGGGGATCCCGCGGGTGGCGACCAGCGGCCCGGGCGACGAGCGCGACAACGGCGCGCGCCGGCACCGCGGCCTCGACATCACCGGGACGATCGGCGAGCCCGTGCGCTCCATCGCCGACGGCACCATCATCTTCGCCGGCGTGAACCTTGGTCATGGCCGCCCGCGCAAGGGGCCGATCCCGCCCGAGAAGATCGCCCGCTACGCGACGCGGAATCTGGGCGTCGGCGGCATCTACCTCTGCATCGAGCACAGGCCGGAGCCGAAGCGGATCGTCTCCTGCTACATGCACCTCTCCTCGTACATCGTGTCCGAGCGGCAGGAGGTCAAGGCGGGGGAGACGATCGGCTACGTCGGTCGGACCGGCGTCAAGGTGTCGCCGCCGCACCTGCACCTCGAGGTGCGCGTCGACGATCGCTTCACCAACCCGGTCAAGACGCTGGGCGACTTCGTGATCCCGCCGCAGGCGACGATGACCCACCAGTACGTCCTCAAGGCGGCGCGTGCGAAGCGGCGCCATCTGCGCGTCTAGGGCTTTGCATCGAAACGCGTCGAGGGAGCGCGAGCTCTAATCCACCCCGCGCGCGAAGACCCCGGGCTCGCTCGAGCTCATCGCGGGAGGTGTGGAACCCTGTTAGGGTTCCACGGAAGAATGATCCGCAAAAACGACGCGCTCGAGTATCACCGGAGTGGGCGGCCGGGGAAGTTGGAGGTCGTCCCGACCAAGCCGCTGGTCACGCAGCGCGACCTGTCGCTCGCCTACTCGCCGGGCGTCGCCGAGCCGTGCCTGGAGATCGCGGCCAACCCGGAGATGGGCTGGGAGTACACGGCGCGCGGCAACCTGGTCGCGGTCGTCACCAACGGCACGGCCGTCTTGGGGCTCGGCAACATCGGTCCGCTCGCCGCCAAGCCGGTGATGGAGGGGAAGGCCTGCCTCTTCAAGAAGTTCGCCGACATCGACGTCTACGATCTCGAGGTCGACGCGCGCGATTCGGCCCGCTTCATCGACACGGTCGCCGCGCTCGAGCCGACGTTCGGCGGGATCAACCTGGAGGACCTCAAGGCGCCCGAGTGCTTCGAGATCGAGGCGGGCCTGCGCGCGCGGATGGCGATCCCGGTTCTTCACGATGACCAGCACGGCACGGCCATCATTTCGGGCGCCGCGCTCCTGAACGGCGCCGAGATCGCGGGGAAGAGGGTCGGGGACCTCAAGGTCGTCATCTCGGGCGCGGGCGCCTCGGCGATCGCCTGCGGCAACTTCTATGTCGAGCTTGGCGTCTCGCTGGAGAACATCACGATGGTCGACTCGGTCGGCGTCATCTACGCCGGGCGCGAACAGGGGATGAACCAGTGGAAGGCGCGGTTCGCGCGCCCGGACGACGGGGCGCGGACGCGCGCCGATGCGCTGCGCGGCGCAGACCTTTTCCTGGGACTTTCGAAGGCGGGCCTCTGCACGGCGGAGATGCTGAAGACGATGGCGCCGCGCCCGATGGTTTTCGCGCTGGCCAACCCCGATCCGGAGATCGGCTACGCCGAGGCGAAGGCCGCGCGACCGGACGCCATCGTCGCCACCGGGCGCAGCGATTTTCCGAACCAGGTCAACAACGTGCTCGGGTTCCCTTACGTCTTCCGCGGCGCGCTCGACGTGCGCGCCAAGGAGATCAACGAGGCGATGAAGATCGCGGCCGCGCGCGCGCTGGCCGCGCTGGCCCACGAGCCGGTCCCCGATTCGGTCGCCGAGGCGTACGACGTGAGCGCCTTCAAGTTCGGCCCCGACTATCTCATCCCGAAGCCGTTCGACACGCGCGTGCTCTGGTGGTGCGCGCCGGCGGTGGCCGAGGCGGCGATGCAGTCGGGCGCCGCGCGGCTCACGCTCAACCTCGACGAGTACCGCGAGCGGCTGCAGCGCCGCATCGGCGGCACGCAGCACACGATCATGCGGCAGATCGTGCAGCGGGCGAAGAGCGCGCCCAAGCGGATCGTCTTCCCCGACGGCGACAACATCAAGGTGCTGCGCGCCTGCCAGATCGCGCTCGACGAGAAGATCGCCCGCCCCATCCTGCTCGGCCACGAGAAGAAGATCCGCCAGCGCGCCGCCGAGCTCGATCTCGATCTCGAAGGGGTGGAGATCATCAACCCGCCGGATTCGCCCCGACACGCCGCCTACGCCACCGAGTATCTGGCGCTGCGCTGCCGCAAGGGCGTGACCGCCTCCAACGCCACCCGCCTCGTCAACCGGCGCATCCACTTCGGCATGATGATGGTGCGCAGCGGTGACGCCGACGGCCTGGTCGCCGGCCTGACGTCGCCCTACCCCGACACCATCCGCCCGGCGCTGCAGATCCTGGGGATTCGCCCCGACGTCCGCCGCGCCACCGGCATGTACATGATGCTGCTCAAGAACGGCGTGAAGTTCTTCGCCGACGCGACGGTCAACATCGATCCCGACGCCGAGACGCTGGCCGACACGGCCATCCAGGTGGCCGACGCGGCGCGCGCCTTCGAGGTCACGCCGCGCATCGCGATGATCTCGTTCTCCAACTTCGGTTCGGCGCCCCACCCGGAGTCGAAGAAGATGGCCGACGCCGTCGACATCGTCCGGCGGCTGCGCCCCGATCTGGAGATCGACGGCGAGGTGCAGGCCGACATCGCCGTCGATCCGGAGAAGCTGCGCGAGTTGTTCCCGTTCTCGCGCCTCACCGACGAGGCAAACGTGCTCGTCTTCCCGACGCTGGCCGCCGGCAACGCCGCCTACAAGGTGCTCGCCGCCCTGGGCGGCGCGACCGCGATCGGCCCGATTCTCCTGGGCGTCAACAAGCCGGTCACCGTCCTCCCGCGCGACGCGAACGTCGACACGATCGTCAGCATGACCGCCTACACGGTCGCGCGCAGCCTCAGCTGACGCTCAGGGCGGCAGGTAGGTGGCGCTCATTAGGTCGCAGAGCATCTTGATGTCGGAGGCGGTCTGGCCAAACACCGAGGTGCCTGAATCGCCGCCTGATCCGTAGTACCACTGGTTCTCGATGAGGCCGTCCAGGTCGGTTTGGCAGGCACCGAGCGCGTCGGCCCTCGAGCAGGGCCCATCGACGAATGTCTCTGAGCCGGCGTCGGCCGGGACCGACGCCGCGTTCTGGGCGCACGTCTGCTGAAAGCTCGGGCCGACGTCGGCCAACGTCTCGAGGCACAGGGTGGCGGTCCCGCCGTCGAAGAACTGAACGATCGTGCAAGAGGCCACCCCGGCGTCGCCGAAGCTGGCTGCGTCGGTCGTGGTCGCCGTCCCACTGCCGCACGCGGCGCCCAAGAACACCAAACCGACCGCCAATCCGAGAACGAGGCCCGCGGTGAACCGCACCGCGACGATTGTTAGTGCAGGAGCTTGTCCGTGTCGACTGGCTCGCTGCCCGCGCGCTTGCGGGTGCTGGAGCTCGCGAAGTTGATCGTCGAGCCGTCGAGCGCGATGAACAGCTTGTGCGTCGAGGCGGCCGGCGCGTCGGGGATCGTCACCTCGAAGGGCTCGGCCACCGCCGGCGGCAGGTGCGGCAGCGTGAACGTCGCGCGATGCTCCCCGACCCGGAGCGAGATCTGCGCCGACTCGTGCGTCACCGAGGTCGGGTTGATGATCTTGCCGGAGACCTTCATCCCCTTGCCAGCGGGCGAGGCCTGCAGGTCGATGACGTAGAGCCCGCCCGAGACCGGCTGCCAACCCGTCGCGCCGAGGTCGACCTGCTGGAAGACGGTGGCCGACAGGCGCCGGTCGACGTCGCGGACCGCCTCCTTGAACTGGTCGAACCGGGGCGAAAACCCCGTGACCTGCTGCTCCAGGGCGGTCCTGGCCACCTGCTCCTTCCGCAGCAAAGTGTAAAGATATCCACAGGCTCCGAGGCTTCCCAGAACCAGCAAGAACACGAACGCTCCCCACAGCTTACGCATCTTCAGGTCGTGTTATTGTACACGTGATGTTGCGTCGGGTCCGCATCCCAAAGGCGGCCCTGGCACTCGGATCCACCGTCGCGGTCTGCTTGGCGTTCGGGATGGGGTGCTCGGTGGATCGGGCCGGGCTATCTGGCTTCGATGCCTCCATCTCCAAGGGGGGATCGACCGGCGGAAACCTGTCCGCGGCCGGTGGCGCACCTGCGACCGGATCCGGCGGCACGCTTGGTGGATCCGGCAGCGGCGGCGCGGGCGTGTCGAGCGGCGGCAGCGGCGGGAGCACCGCGACCGGCGGCGGTGGGTCGGGCGGTGCCGGAGCCGGATCGGGCGGCCTCGCCACCGACAGCGGCGCGGGTGGCGCGATCGGCCTCGGCGGCGGCTCCGGCGGCGACGCCTCCGGGACGGGCGGCGCCACGGCCAGCGGGGGAATCGACGGATCGGGCGGCATCACCGGGACCGGCGGCGTGGACGGCACCGGCGGCGTGGCGGGCGGCGCGGGCAGCGGTGGCAGCGGAGGCAGCGGTGGCAGCGGTGGCAGCGGTGGAACGACCGGTGCCTCGGGAGGGAGCCAGGGGTCGGGCGGGAAGCCCGGGACCGGCGGCGCCGGTGGCGATCACCCGCCGAGCTGCTCCTCGTTCCCGGCCGGCTCGACGTTCACCCCGCCCACCGACAACCTCCTGCACTGTTACTGGACCCACGCCGACGCGGCCACCTGGGAGACCGCCGAGGCGACCTGCGAGAACGAAGGCGGGACGCTGGCGACGGTCCTCTCCTCGCAGGAGAACATGGCCGTCCTGGGCTTTGGCCTGCGGGCGACCCTCTTCGCCGGCGGCGCGAACGTCGCCTGGCTGGGCGCCTCGGATGGCAAGCAAAGCAACGACAAGAGCGGCTTCGGGACGTACGCTTGGGTCACGGGTGAGCCCTGGGTCTTCATCAACTGGCACGCCAGTCAGCCCGACGGATCGTGCGCCTGTCAGAACAACAACAATACGTGCGCCTGCGACCACTGGCTGACGATCGCCAACGACGGGACCTGGTACGACCGCGCCGACAACGAAACCCGGCCGTACATCTGCGAAGCCATCGCGCGGTGACACGTCTGGCGCCGGTCGTCGGCGCCTGCGCGGTCGTGCTGGCGGCGATCGGATGCGGGCAGCCGATCGCGTTCGACCCGCGCGCGATCGCGGCCCACCGGATGCTCGAGCGCGCGCCGCCCGGGTTTCTGCTGGGGGCCGCCACGTCGGCCTACCAAATCGAAGGGGGAAACCACAACGACTGGACCGCCTGGGAGAAGGGGCGTTACCCCGACGGGTCGCCGCACGTCGCGGACGGCACCGACGCCTCCCGCGCCGCCGACTCGTGGAATCTGTGGCGCTCCGACCTGGCGTCGCTGCAGCTCCTCGGCGCCAACGTCTACCGGATGGGGATCGAGTGGAGTCGGCTCGAGCCCACCGAGGGAGCGTGGGACGCGGCGGCCGCCGCCCGCTACCGCGAGATGTTCGCGGCGCTGCGGGCGGCGCACATCGCGCCGATGGTCACGCTCTATCACTTCACGCTGCCGACCTGGGTCGCCGCGCGCGGCGGCTGGGAGTGGGCGGGCGCGCCGGCCGCGCTGGCGGCGTTCGCGGGTCGCGCCGGCGCCGCCTTCGGTGATCTCGTCGACTGGTGGTGCACGATCAACGAGCCGAACGTGCTGGTGGCCAAGAGCTACCTCGCGGCGCAGTGGCCGCCGGGCGTGCGCGACCCGCGGCGCGCGGCGCTGGTGCTGGCGGCGCTCATGCGGGCGCATGGCCTCATGACCGAAGCGCTGCGCGCGAGCGACCGCGCCGACACCGACGGCGATGGACACGCGACGCGGATCGGCATCGCCCAGAACCTGCGCGTCTTCGACGCCTACTCGCGAAATCCCGTCGACGCGCTGGTCGCCGGCGCCGCCGACGACTTCTACGACCAGTCGTTTCTCGACGCCGTCACGCTCGGCCGCGTGCGCGTGGTGCTCCCGCGCGTGATCGACATTGACGAGCCGTTTCCGCCGCTCGGCGGGCAGCCTCGACTTTCTGGGGGTCAACTACTACACGCGCGATCTGGTCGTGGGCGCGCTCTCCGGGCCCAACGTCTACACCCCGGCCGCCGTCCCCGGTCACCCGCGCAACGACCTCGGCTGGGAGGTCTATCCCGAAGGGCTCTACCGCCTCCTTCGTCGCTACGCCCACCGGGGCTGGCCCCTGATCGTCACCGAGAACGGCGTGTCGGACGGGCGGGACGTCCTGCGCGCCGACTTCCTGCGCGGTCATCTCTATGCGGTGGACCGCGCGCGCGCCGAGGGGGTCGACGTCGTCGGCTACATCTACTGGTCCCTGATCGACAACTTCGAGTGGTCGCACGGCACGCGCGGCCACTTCGGCCTCTTCTCGATCGACTTCGAGGACCCGACCCTGACCCGGCGACCGACCTCGGCGGTCGCCACGTTTCAGGAGGCGGCGCGGAACCTCGGGATCCTGCGCTAGGTCGGGTGCCGGCGGGCCCGGACCGCTGCTTGACTCGGGCATATCGCTATGGTTTCGTCCTCAGGATCTCGGTCTTCGCACATGGGTCCGCGCCCGCGTTTTTGCCTACTTTTTGGAAGTGAGGGCTAGCCTGATGAAGCACGCAACCTCGTTGGCCCTTTTGGTCTCCCTGGGTCTGGCGCTCGGATGCGCGGGGGTGAAGCCGACCGCCACCAAGACCGGCTCCGGCGGGTCGGGCGCGTCGACTGGAAACGGCGGTGGCAGCGGGAGCGGCGGCTCCATCAACCCGCCTCCGTCGAGCTGCAACGGCACCTGCGACGACTTCGGCGGCGGACCGTTTGGCCCCGACGGAACCAACGGCTCGGTCCCCTCGGGCGCGACGGGGATCTTCGGCAACGGCAGCTCGGGCAGCAACGGCCCCTGCCTCTACGAGCCGCAGGACGGGACGTTGTTTCCCAACAACTGGCTGCGCCCCCGTTTCAGCTGGACGTCGAGCGGCGATCTCTACGAGCTGCGCGTGAGCGTCGCCAACCAGCAGGACGACCTGGTCGTCTACACCGACCAGACCAGCTGGACGATGCCGCAGTCGATGTGGAGCCACCTCGGTATCGACAGCAACGACATGCCGCTGACGGTGAAGATCAGCAGCTCGTCCCACGGCGGGGCTCCGGCCGCCGGGACCAGCAGCACGTTCACCATCGCGCCCGTCGGCGCGTCGGGCAACCTCGTCTACTGGTCGCCGACGGGGTCGACCAACGCTGGCACCGGCATGGTGGGGAATACCGTCCTCTCCGGCTTCTCCGTCGGTAGCGAAATGGTCAAGCAGGTCCTCGTGCCGACGGACATCGCCACCCCGACCACCAACTACTGGATGACGATGGGCAACGACTACAAGCAGCGGCCGGTCACCTGCATCGGTTGCCACACCTCGACGCCCGACGGGAACTTCATCGGGTTCAACGACGCCTGGCCGTGGGGCGGCGTCCTCGCCTCGGCGGCGCCGGGATCGATGGGGATG
Source organism: uncultured Pseudomonadota bacterium (assembly GCA_963725905.1). Classification (GTDB taxonomy): domain Bacteria; phylum Myxococcota_A; class Polyangia; order Fen-1088; family Fen-1088; genus JADGRB01. The sequence continues at coordinate 236,253 of CAVSAG010000003.1, forward strand.
CCCCCCACCTTCATCAAGGCCGGCGGGTTTGCCGCCTTCATCCAGCCCTGGGTGGGGATCCAGACGTACACCATCAACCACTGGATGGACGGTGACCACGTCGTCGTCGCGCCACTCGGGACCTGCAGCGGGCAGCCCTGTGCGACTGGCTCGTCGGTCGACGGCGATCAGCAGCCCGGGCTGGCCTGGTTTGATCTGGAGAACACCGGCCCGTACACCGGAATGGCCGATCCGGCGACGACGCTCAAGGGCTCGGCCTGGAACTGGATCGTCCCGCCCGACACATCCAACAAGATCTACGCCGCCGCACCGTCGTGGAGCCACGCGCAGGGCGACGACTTCATCGTCTACACGGGGACCAGCAACGTGAAGTCCGGACGGCTCGGATCCGGGACGGCGCACCTCTATCAGGTCCCCTACTCGAAGACGTCGACCCAGACGCCGATGGCGATCCCCGGGGACGGCTCCGATTCCAACTACGCGCAGTACTACGGCACGCTGTCGTCCGACGACGCGTACATCGCGTTCGACCGGATCTCCGCGTCCACGGCGGCCACGAACCACCCGAGCCTCGACACCACGGCGACGGGCTGCAACCCCTCACCTTGCGTCTGGGAGGGGATGTACATGCAGCCGGCGACGGAGCTCTACGTGATGCCCGAGGCCGGTGGCGACGCGAAACGTTTGGTCGCCAACGACCCGCCGCAGTGCCCGGGGCAGATGACCAGCCCCGGGATCAACAACACCTGGGCCAAGTGGTCGCCGGAGAGCTCGCCGGCGCCGAACGGCTCGACGTACTACTGGCTGATCTTCTCTTCCTGGCGCCAGGGGATGGTCGACCCGAAGACCGGATCGCCCATCGCCCAGCTCTTCATGACGGTGATCGTGAAGCCGGAGGCGGGGCTCCTGCAGACCTTCCCGGCCGTTTATCTCTGGAATCAACCGGCGAACATCAGTAATTTCACGCCGGCGTGGGACGTGTTCAAGATTGGCAGCGTCGGCTAGGCGCGACTTCGAGCTTGGCCGCGTGATCTAGCAGCACCCGCAGCACCCGTCGCAATCGAGTCCTGCAAGTGCAGTGGGGGACTCTACAAACCTCCCGAGAAACTCCCCAAGAACTCTCAAGGAAAGCCCAACTGATGCGCAAGCAAACCCCCTGGATCGTGACGAGCTTTCTGTTCCTTTTCGCCGGGTCCCTTCCGGCCCTGGCTCAAGACAACGCCGCTCCGGCGGGCCCGCCCCCCGCGGCGACCCCGCCGCCGGCGGCACCGGAGGTGACGCCCGCGGCCGCGCCGGCAGCGGCGCCGGCCGCGGCGCCGAAGAAGAAGGGTGGGAGCGCGCCGGCCTTGGGGCTGTCGCCAGAGGCGCCGCAGGTGGGTGGCGTGGCGAACACGACGACGGAGTCGGCGCCTGCGCCCGAGGAGCCGGCGACGGGCGAGTGGAAGTTCGACGTGACGGGGTACTTCCGGGCGCCGCTGCGGTTCTCGTGGGGGCCGCCGACGACGTCGGACCCGAACTCGACGACGCCCGCCGGGACGCAGATCCGGACGCCGCCGCTGGTGCCGGACGCGAACTACATCGACTGGCGGTACACCAACAGCATGGTCGGCCCGTGGACGGAGCTGAACTTTCACTACGGCAACGACCGGGTGAAGGCGACGGTGCAGATCGCGTCGTACAACATCACCGACTCCGGGTACCGGAGGCTGGAGTCGAACCTGGGGATCAACGAGGCGTTCCTGTCGATGACGTACCCGGAGTTCATCGACCAGGACGCGCGGCTGACGCTGATCGCCGGGGCGTACACGAACCGGTACGGGGCGGCTGGGCGATACGACGCGGGCCGGTACGAGACGTATCTGTTCGGGCGCACGCACGTGGCGGGCGCGACGGTGACGTTCGACCAGGACATCGGCGACTGGACGGGAGAGCTCGAGGGGACGTTCGGCGGGAAGCTGGAGCCGATCCCGTTCTACGGACCTCCAGGCGCGCCGGGCCCGACCACCCCGGCGAACGAGCAGTTGCCGGCCTGGGAGCCCTACCCGGGGCCCGTGCCGCAGGAGTCGACGTTCGTGGCGAGCGTGCATCTGGGCGCGGTCTACAAGAAGATGGTGATCGCGGGGCTGCACCTCATCGACGTGTTCGCGAACGATAACGAGCGGGCGGGGTCGTACCAGGGTGGGGGGAGCCCGGCGTGGGACGGGACGCAGTTTGGGAACGTGAATTCGCCGCCGCGGTTGCCGTCGGACCCGAAGCCGAGCATCTGGATTGGGGGCGGGGACGTGAAGTTGCTGGGGGGCGTGCTGGGTGACGGGTACGTGGGGTACTCGCATCTGTCGGCGACGAACGCGCTCTACCTGGCGGACGCGATCGAGGTGCTGCACTCGTTCGGGGGCTGGCAGCTGCACGACAACTACTTCGGGCCGCCGGGCGGGGTACAGCCGGTGACGGGTTCGATCGACAGCGTGGAGGTGCAGTACAGCTTCAGCTTCGGGCAGCTGTTTCACTACCCGCAGGCGTTCTGGGGAGACGGGCCGGACCTGATCGGGACGGTGTTCGGGATGTTCAACCACGTGAAGGCGCCGGATGCGCCGGGGTACTCGCTGAACAAGCTGAAGTTCGGGACGGAGTGGACGTACGTGCCGCTGCCGTGGCTGGGGCTGGGGGCGCGGTACGACGTGGTGGAGCCGAACCTGGACATCTCGGGCGAGTCGTTCTCGGTGATCTCGCCGCGGATCATCTTCCGGACGGCGTTCGTGACGCACGAGCAGGTGATGATCCAGTACTCGCGGTACTTCTATGGCAGCGACTACGCGCCGGGGCTCACGCCGAACGGTGCGACGACGCCAGGGATCGTGAGCGGGTCGCAGTTCCCGTACAACAGCCAGCCGGGGGCATCGCAGCTGGGTGTGGACAAGAACGCCGCGCAGATCGCGGCGATCATCTGGTTCTAGGCCAACGGAACGACGAGAACGACGAGGACGACATGACGAGCGAAACGAAGAAGACGATGGTGGCGCTGGCCGGCGGCGCGCTGATGCTGGTGGGCTGCATCATCCCCGACAAGTCGGCGAGTCAGCCGCAGGTGGCGCCGGGGTCGGCGGCGTCGATCGGCGGCGGCGGGACGACGGCGGCGGCGGCGGCGCCCGGTCCGCAAGTGGGGAAGGACTGCGGCGCGACGGGGCTCATCGACGACGGCGAGGACGGGAACAACCAGAACCTGCCGAACGACAACCGGGGCGGGTACTGGTACACGTTCAAGGACCACGGGACGACGACGGTGGACCCGACGGCGGGCGAGGAGGGCGGAACCTTCGCGATGAGCGAGGGGGGCCACGCCTCGCAGTACGCGGCGCGCTTTCACGGCACGGTCGGGACGGGCTCGGTGGTGTTCTCGGGGATGGGGACCAACCTCGTCGATCCGAAGGACGCCTACGACGCCTCGAAGTACGCGGGGATCTCGTTCTGGGCGAAGAAGGGGAGCGCCGAATCGACGGGGAAGGTCCGGCTGAAGGTGCCGGACGTGAACACGGACCCGCAGGGGGGCGTCTGCACGGAGTGCTTCAACGACTTCGGCGGCGACCTGAACCTGACGACGGAGTGGAAGCAGTACTCGTTCCTCTGGCCGAAGATGAAGCAGGAGCCGGACTGGGGCGCGCCGCACAAGCCGCACATCACGCCCGCCAAGATCTACGGCGTTCAGTTCCAGGTCAAAGTCCCCCGCGCCATCTACGACATCTACATCGACGACCTGAAGTTCATCTGCGAGTAGAATCGTCCACGATTTGCCGGAGCCGATCGCGTGGACGGAGCCGGGCTTCGCCCGGCGAAGTCCGTCGCGGGAGAGCAGGGAACCCTTTGAGGGTTCCCGAGAAAACAAAAGAGGACCCAGCGATGCGTTTTGGATACTTCGACGACAAGAACCGCGAATACGTCATCACCACGCCGAAGACCCCCTACCCGTGGATCAACTACCTCGGGTCGGAGAACTTCTTCGCGCTGGTCTCTCACCGCGCCGGCGGTTACTGCTTCTATCGCGACGCGCGCCTGCGGCGTCTCATGCGCTACCGCTACAACAACGTCCCCACCGACGTGGGCGGGCGCTACTTCTACATCAATGACGGCGGCGACGTCTGGAACCCCAGCTTCGCGCCGACCAAGGCCGCCCTCGACAGCTTCGAGTGCCGGCACGGCCTCGGCTACACGCGCATCACCGGCGAGCGCAAGGGCGTGCGCGCGTCACTGCTCATGTTCGTGCCGCAAGGGCACACCGCCGAGGTGCACGAGCTGCGGATCAAGAACACCACCGCCGGTCCCAAGAGCCTGAAGGTCTTCTCCTTCATCGAGTGGTGCCTCTGGAACGCCTACGACGACATGACCAACTACCAGCGCAACTTCTCGACCGGCGAGGTCGAGATCGAGCGCGGCGGCAGCACCCTCTATCACAAGACCGAGTACCGCGAGCGGCGCGACCACTACGCGTTCTACAACGTGAACGCCGAGGTCGCGGGCTTCGACACCGACCGCGAGACCTTCTTCGGCCTCTACAACGACTGGAGTGCCCCCGACGTCGCCCTCAAGGGCGTCTCGTCCAAGTCGGTCGCCAGCGGCTGGTCGCCCATCGCCTCGCACGGCCTCGACGTCGATCTCGCGCCCGGCGAAGAGAAGACCTTCGTCTTCACTCTCGGCTACGTGGAGGTTCCGCGCGCCGACAAGTGGGAGAAGCCGGGCGTCATCAACAAGAAGCCGGCGCACGCTCTGATCGAGAAGTTCTCTACCCCGGAGCAGGTCGCCGCGGCGATGAAGGGGCTCAGCGACCACTGGTCGCGGCTGCTCTCGAACTACTCCATCGAGTCGACCGACGAGAAGCTGAACCGGACGGTCAACATCTGGAACCCCTACCAGTGCATGGTCACCTTCAACATGTCGCGCAGCGCCTCGTACTTCGAGACGGGGATCGGCCGCGGGATGGGGTTCCGTGACTCGAATCAGGACCTGCTCGGGTTCGTCCACTTGGTGCCGGAGCGCGCGCGCGAGCGGATCATCGACATCGCCTCCACGCAGTTCCCCGACGGCAGCGCCTACCACCAGTACCAGCCGCTCACCAAGCGCGGCAACAACGACGTCGGCAGCGGGTTCAACGACGATCCCCTCTGGCTGATCTTTGGCGTGGCCGCCTACATTCGGGAGACCGGCGACTACGGGATCCTCGACGAGCAGGTCCCGTTCGACAACGATCCCAAGACCAAGACGTCGCTGTTCGAGCACCTGAAGCGGTCTTTCAATTACACGCTCAACAACCTGGGGCCGCACGGGCTGCCGCTCATCGGCCGCGCCGACTGGAACGACTGCCTCAACCTGAACTGCTTCTCCGAGACGCCGGACGAGTCGTTCCAGACGACCGGCAACAAGACCGGCCGCACCGCGGAGTCGGTCTTCATCGCCGGCATGTTCGTGGGCGTGGCGCCCGACTACGCGTTCCTCGCCGAGAAGCTCGGCTTCGCCGACGAGGCGAAGAAGGCGCGGGGCGAATCCTCGAAGATGAACGACACCATCCTCAAGCACGGCTGGGACGGCGAGTGGTTCCTGCGCGCCTACGACTTCTTCGGCAACAAGGTCGGCAGCAAGGAAAACAAGGAGTCGCAGATCTTCATCGAGCCGCAGGGCTTCTGCGTCATGGCCGGCGTCGGCGTCGAGGGGGGCCAGGCAAAGAAAGCGCTCGACTCGGTCAAGGAGCGGCTCGACACCAAGTACGGCATCGTCCTCAACAACCCGCCCTACAGCGAGTACCACGTCGAGCTGGGCGAGATCTCCTCGTACCCGCAGGGCTACAAGGAGAACGCCGGCATCTTCTGCCACAACAACCCCTGGGTGATCATCGCCGAGACCGTCGTCGGCCGCGGCGACCGCGCCTTCGACTACTGGAAGAAGATCGCCCCCGCGTACCTCGAGGAGCAGAGCGAGGTCCACCGCCTCGAGCCGTACGTCTACGCCCAGATGATCGCTGGCAAGGACGCCGTCCGCCACGGCGAGGCCAAGAACTCCTGGCTGACCGGGACCGCGGCCTGGAACTTCGTGGCCGTCTCGCAGTACCTGCTCGGCGTGCGCCCCGACTTCGACGGCCTGCGCGTCCACCCCTGCATGGGCGGCGAGGTCGGCAAGTTCACCGTCACCCGCAAGTGCCGCGGCGCCGAGTACCGCATCAACGTGAAGAACAGCGGACAAGGTGGGGCTCCGAAGCTGACGGTCGACGGCAAGCCCGTCGCCGGCGACCTGGTCCCCTACGCCAAGCCCGGCTCGACCGTCATCGTCGACTGCGAGGTCTGAGCCTCAGTCTCTGATGACCTTGAGAGGGCGCACCGAGGCGATCCGGTCGAAGTCCCGGTCATCGTGAAGCAGGGTCGCGCCGTTCTCGAGCGCCTGTGCGGCGATGAGGCAATCGATCGTGCTTCGCACCGTGACGCCCCGCCGCCGACAGTCGAAGAAGATGCGCGCGGCTTCGCGGTAGGAGTCCGTCGCATGCAGCGGAACGAGGAGACGTTGCGTTCCAAGGTACTCGTCGAGCAGTCGCCACTCTCTCTCATTTCGGGCACCCTGCAGCAGCTCTTGAAAACAGACGGCCGGGATGGAGAACGGCACCTGATCCTCTTCCAGCTGGGCCAACCGCTCTGCGCCGGGCGTCGCGTCACCGCGCAGGAAGCCGACCAGGATCGACGTATCGACGACGATCATGGCTGCCGCGTGCGCGCAGCCTTGTAGTCGTAGCTCGGATCGAAGCGAATCTTGCCGCGCAGCGCGGAGAGTGGCCGCCGCCGCTTGGCGTCGACCAGGGCCTGCAGCCCGTCATGGACGAGGATGCGCTTGGTGCGAATTCCCGTCAGACGGCTGGCCTCGGCGAGCAGGTCGACGTCGAGCTCGATGTTCGTGCGCACCGTGTGCCTCTTCATACACATGAGCATACACCACGAGGACGCGACCTTCAGGCAGGACCCAAAAAAAAGGCCACCCGCGGACGAGCCGGGGGTGGCCTTTTGTCGTGGCCGCGCGATCTCTCGCGCGGCCGCTCGCGCGCTGACTATTTGGGGATGAGCGCCAGGTTGGCGACGCAGAACGAGTACGGCGTCGCCGAGGTGGTGTTGGTGAACACCTGGAACTGGATCGCCTGCACGGCGTTCACGGAGAACGGGTACAGGGTCAGGTCGACGGGCGGGTTCTGGCCGCTCAGGTAGGCCGGGCCCCCGACGTCGGTCCAAAGAACGGTGTTCTCCGTCACCGCGCCGGCCGGCGAGGTCAGCGGCGAGGACGACTTCATCGCGCCCATCCAGTAGGGGGAGTCGGTCATGTGCTGGGTCTGGTTCGGGAAGTTGACCCGCATGGCCATGGACGGCGGCCCGGCGCCGTTGGAGATTGGCGGCGTCGTCGACGCCGGGAAGGCGTAGAACTGGAAGTAGATGCCCTTGTAGGCGCTCAGGTCGAGGTAGCCCTTCACGCCGGCGTCGCCGCCCGGGTTGTTGAAGTCGAGGCCGATGCCCGCGCCCCAGAGGTCGGTGTAGTCGGCCGCGCTGCCCTTGTTCAAGACCACCGCCGCGGTTCCGGAGGTGCACATCGCGCTGGTGGCGACGTCAGCCGGCGGGAACGGCTGTCCAGCGGCCGGGGTGTCGATCTGCGAGCAAGCCGACGGGGAAAACATGCCCTTCTTGACGCAGTCGCTGTCCGCGTTGTCGGCGCCGAGCGCGACGCTTGCGCCGCTGCCGACGCCATCGCCGTAGGCGTACCACGCCCCGGTGACGCCGGTGGTCGTGTCCTCGACGAACCCGGTCGGGTTGGAAGGCAGCGGGAGGTAACCGGTCGGGATCGGGATGCTGTTGCCGCCGCCACCGCCGGCGCCGGAGCCGCCGGTGCCGGTGGAGCCGCCGGTCTTGCCGCCGCCGCTGCTGCAGGCGCCGCCGACGACCGTCAGCGCGCCGGCGCCGACGAGCATCAGCGTGCTCGCCAAACCGCTAATGAAGAGATACGACATTTTTTTCATTTGCTAGGCCTCGTGTGCTTTCGTTGGAGTTCTGGGGGGTCTGGGGTGGAGCAACCGCAGTGCCCCCGAAAAACTCGGGGCACCCTGAAAAAGAGGTGTAGTATCTTCCCCGACCTTTGCCCCGTCAAGACCGAGGCGGCGCCTCTCCACGGCGAGGTGCTCCGGACCCGCGGGACGTCCGTCAGCATTTGCTAACAGCACTAGTTTAGGAGGCTTCCGAATGTCGCGCCGCTTCGGCCTGGTTGGACTTCTGGTGGGACTTTCGTCACTGGGCTGCGCCGCCGCCGCGACCGGGGGAGGCAGCGGGGGCTCGTCCGGCGGCAGCAGCGGCACGGGGACCGGCGGCACCGGCAACGCGAGCGTCATGAACGATCCGTCGACCTACTCGCAGAACTCCGGCTCGAGCGCGGCGTTTCCCTTCCCGCAGGGGCACTCCTTGATGCCGAACTGCAACTTCCCGGTCTACAACACCGACACCGTCGAGCAGGCCTACCTGAACTGGAAGTCGGCGTTCTATTCTAGCGGCAAGGTGGTCCGGCCCGAGAACGGAGGAGACACCGTCTCCGAAGCGATCGGCTACGGCATGCTCATCGGCGTGTTCATGAACGACCAGCCGATGTTCGACTCGCTCTGGAGCTACGCCAAGGGGAAGTTCAATCCGAATCACCTGATGCAGTGGTGCCAGGGGACGGGTCAGACGAACAGCTGCAACACCAGCACGAGCTCGGCCACCGACGGCGACGAGGACATGGCCTACGCGCTGCTGATGGCCAGCAAGCAATGGAGCGGCGGCAGCTACGCCTCCGACGCGACGGCGCTGATCGGGAACATCTTCGCGCACGAGGTGAGCGGCAACATCCTCCTGGCCGGCGACAGCTTCGGCAGCGGCGGCCCCAACCAGCTCGATCCCTCCTACTTCGCGCCGTCGTACTACCGAGCCTTCGCCAGCGTCGATTCGAGCCACGACTGGATGGGCGTCCTCAACGAGTGCTACACGATCCTGGCCGCCGCTTCGGGGACCTATGGACTGGTTCCCAACTGGGTCAGCCAGAACGGCACCGGGACCGGCGCGGTCGACTCCACGCACGGGATCTATTTCGGCTACGACGCCTGCCGCACGCCGTTCCGCATCGGCATGGACTACTGCCTCAACAATGACGGAGACGCGCAGATGTACGCCGGGAAGATCTCGGGGTTCTACGGCTCGAAGGCGACCGCCACCTCGCTGTCGCAGATCGTCGACGGCTATACGACCAGCGGCGGCGCCCCGCCGTACACGACCTACGCGGCGGGGACGGCCTTCCTCGGTCCCGCGGGCGTCGGTGCGATGGCGGCCGGCGACAGCGCGACCAGTCTGCGAGACCTCGCCTACAAGACCGTCGTCGCGGAGACCACCAGCAACGCGATGAAGGTGCCCGGGACGTTCACCTACTATCACGCCTCCTGGGGCGTGCTGTCGCTGATGGCGATGTCCGGCAACTTCTGGGACATGACCCAGTAGCGGCCCGCGCCGGTGGTAGAATGGCTGCGATATGAGCCGCAGCGGATCCCGATCTCGTCGCGTAGGGAAGAGGTCCAGCGTGCGCATGCGCAACGAGCCGACTTTGCCTCCGGCCGAGCTGGTCGCTCGTCTCGAGGATCTCCGCCGCCGGGTGGAACCCCTCGTTCCGGGCGTCGACCCGGGGGACCTCCTCCTGATTCTGGAGAACATGATTCGCGGCCCCGGCTCCGGCAGGGCCCTCTTCTTGCGTCAGGCGCGCAGCGGCGTCTACGTCGTCTGATCGATGTCTCCCGACGAGGATTTCGTCCGCGAGCTCGTGAGGGCCATGCGGGCGGTCCGGCTGGAGGGGATCCTGATCGGGTCGGGCGCCGCCATTCTCCAGGGCGTTCCGCTGCTGACCGAGGACATCGACCTCCTCGTGCGGGACACGCCGGCCGTCAGGAAGAAGCTCGAGCGATTGGCCGAGGAGATGGGGGGCGCATGGGTCGAGATCTCGCCGCTCACGCGCGCTCGCCGGTTGGTCGGCCTTCGCGTCGGCGTGGACGTTCTGTTCGATGAGATCGCCGGGGATCTGAAGTTCGAGTCGCTTAGATCGCGCGCGCGCGGAATCCGGCTGGGCAACCAGGTCGTCGTGGCAGCCGCGCTCGAGGACATCGTCCGGTCAAAGACCGCGGCGAACCGCGCGAAGGATCGGGCTCAGCTCCCGATCCTCGAGGACACGCTTCGCGTTCAAGCGGCGGCGCGCCGGGTAGCCACCAAGAAGAAGCGCTGACGGCGCTACATCTGCGAGTAGTCGAGGAAGTTCCCCGACATCATCAGCATGGTGACGACCCGCAGTGACTGCGGGAAGTAGGCGTCGTTGCCGTTGCCGGGGTTGCTGACGCCGAAGTTGAAGGCGCCGTCGGTCAGGCCGGGCCAGCCCGCCATCCCGGCGACGCCGGCCGGGCCAATGAAGGCCATGTTGTGATTGCCGCTGGTCTGCGCGCCGTTCGCGCTGTACCCGTCGCCGATGTTCGCGGCGCCGACGCCGTTGAAGAACGGCCCGACCTTGTTCAGATAGTCGAGCGCGCGCTGCTCGCCGTTGAAGCAGTAGTCCATCGCGATCCGCCAGGGCGTGCGGCAGGCGTCATAGGTGTAGTTGGGGCTGCAGTTCATGCAGCTGCTCGAGTTGGTGGCGATCATGTCCTGGAAGTTGCTGGCGTCGGGGACCAGGCCGTCCGAGCCGGTGACGTTCGCCAGGTGCTGGTAGATCCGGGGGATGACGATGTTCGTCCAGTAGGTGTCGTGGGTCGCCTTGTCGAACACGCGGTAGTACGCGGGCGAGAAGTAATCGTGGTGCAGCATGTTGGCGGTGTTGGAGTTGTCGCCGATCTCGACGGTGCCGTCGCTGAGCAGCGAGTTGTTCCGCATGGCGCTGATCATGGTGACGGCGGTCGGCAGGTAGGTCGACGAGCTCCACTGGTCCGAGGCCATCAAGAGCGCCCAGATGATGTCCTCGTCGCCGTCCGACGCCGAGTAGGTGCCGACGGTGTTGCCGCTCGCGTCCATGCACCAGTTCATCAGCCCCTTCGAGTCGAGGTGCGCATTCGCGTAGGCCAGCAGGCCGTCGAACGTCGACTGGTCGGCCATGTAGACGGCGGCCAGCATGCCGTAGCCGATCCCTTCCGAGACGGTCCCGTTCGTGACGGATGTGGCGCCGCATTTGAGCTGCTGCGGATCGATGACGCGCTTCGCGCCGGAGGGGGCGCCGCTGGAGGTGACGTAGGTGTTCAACCAGCTGTTGTAGGCGGTCTGCGTCTGGGAGGCGGCGTTGCCCACCGACGTCAGCGCGCAGGCGCCCGAGGTCTTGTTCTGGGGGAACCCGTACCCGACGCCGGTGCCGAGGCCGGCGGGCAGACCGCCGCCGCTCCCCGTCGAACCGCCGCTCGAGCTGCCGCCGGTGGAGCCGCCGGAGGAGCCGCCAGAGCCGCCGCTGTCGCTCGGTTTCGCGCAGGCGCCCAGGGCCAGGGCAGTGAAAGCCAAGAAGAGGACACGACGAACGGGCATGCAGAGCTCCTTCTCGGAAGTCTAAGATCGTCTACGTTATCATGTGTTACCGGGACACGTGCCGCTACTTGGCGGGCGCGGCCGGCGGGGCCGACGCGGCCGGTACCGCGGGCTTGGCCGGTGCCGGCGGTGCGGCGGGTACCGCGGGCTTGGCCGGTGCCGCGGGCTTGGCCGGTGCCGCCGGTGCGGCCGGGGCCGGCGGTGCGGCTGGTGCGGCGGGCGTAGCGGGGGCCGGCAGCGGTGCGGCCGCGGCGGGTGCTGCCGTCGGGACGGGTGCGGCCGGCGCAGGCGCGTCGGCGGCGCTCTTGGTCTTCTTCGGAGCGGGCGGGCCCACCTTGGTCTTCGGGTGCGGCTTCGCCTTCACCTCGGCCTTCTCGTCGAGGTACGCCGCCACCCAGGCGAGCGGCGCGTTCCAGTTGATCGCCACCTCGTTCGTCGACCAGGCTTCGATGTTGTCGGCGAAGCACTTCTGCGGCGCGCAGCCGGCGAGACCTGCTGCCTGCACGTAGGGGTCCTGCAGACCGGAGTTCGGACCGCCCGACAGGACGCCCGGCGGCGGCGGCGGGAAGGCGGCGTTCGCCTGGTGCGCCCAAAATCGATGGTGCGGGTTCAAGAGCGGCCGCTCGCCGTAGCCGGTGACGTACGACTTGTCGAGCGGGTTGCGACCGAGGATGTAGTTCATTCCCTCGGCGACGGCGTCGCGGTACTTTGCCTCGCCCGAAAAATCGTTGGCCAGCGCCAGGACGATCGCGTTGTTCAGCACGAACGAGCTCGATCCCCAGGGGTAGCCCTTGGCGCCCGGCTTGAACGGGAGGCGATATCCCTCGCCGGCGACCAGCGCCTGGAAGGTGTCGGCGGCGGTCTCGACGGCGACGCGGCAGTCGTCGATCTCCTGCGGCGGCAGAAGGTTGGGGACCAGCGCCAGCGAGATCGTCCCCAGCGCGCCGACGTTCCCCCAGTCGAAGGCCGACGGCAGCCCGTCGCCGCCCTGCACGACCGGGATCTTCTTGAAGAAGGGAGACTTCTCGACGAAGGCCTTGTAGACGTCCTTCTTGGTCGTGATGTAGAGCTCCGCGGCCGCCCAGTAGAACTCGTCGGTGACGTTGGTGTCGTCGTAGGGGCCCCCGCCGACGCCGCCCACGAGAGCGTAGACCGCGGGGTTCGCCTGCGCGGCCGCCCAGGCCTTCTCGGCGGCAGCCAGGCACTTGGCCGCGAACGCCTTATCGAGCTTCTCGAAGAGCCGGGCCGCCTGCGCGGCGGTGGCAGCCAGGTTCAGCGTCGCCGCTGTCGACGGCGGCTGCAGGAAGCGTGGCTGGTCGTCCTTGTCGGGGCGCGTGGCGAGCGCCGTCCACGCCGCGTCGTGGATCTTGTGGTGGACCATCCCCGCCTTCGGCTGTCCGTCGGGGACCTGCATCTTCAACATGAACGCGACCTCCCAGCGTGCCTCGTCGAGCAGGTCGGGGATCTTGTTCCTGTGCTCGGGAATGTTCATCTTCCCGTCCTTGAACTCGGCGTCGGTGCCGCGCGCGACGGCGCGCTCCCACTGGTTCATCAGCGTCCAGGCCGTGATGCCGCCGTTGACCACGTACTTCCCGTGGTCGGCGGCGTCGTACCAGCCGCCCGTGACGTCGAGCTTGTAATCGCAGCCCGAGCCCGGCGCGCAGGGGACGTCCTTGTCACCCCTGTTGGGCGCGACGTTGACGTGGCCCGCGGGGCGCGTCCACTGCTTGCCGCCCGCGAATGGCATCTTGATCTCGATGCCGCTGCGGGTCTGGTAGAAGTAGGCGAGCGCGTCGTACTTCAGCTTCTTGTAGACGTCCTTGCCGATGTCGAACGGGTGGCTTCCCTCGCCGCTGACCCAGAGCGTGTAGTCCTTGCCCGGCGCCTTGTAGGCGGAGAAGTCGACGATCTGCACGTCGTCGCCCGAGGCGGCGTCCTTGCCGACCGGCTTGGTCTCGCCGGAGGCGACGACGGCGCCTCCCTTCCTGTGCAGCTCCCACTTGAGCGGCGACTTGGAGGCGTTCTTCACGGTGGCGAGCTTCGGCAGGTCGGGCAGGTAGCCGGCCTGGTTGACCAGCACGTTCGGGATCGGCGCGTCCTCCGTCGAGACCTTGGTCGACTTGGTGAACTGCGGATCGTCGAGGTGGATGTCGTCGAGGCAAACGGTGTAAGGCGCGGTCGATTCGCCGCTGAGCCCGCCGCCGAAGTGAAACGCGAGCTCCGCCGTCGCGTCGTCCGCCGCGTCCATCGTGAACGTCCCCACGAACGTCTGCGGGTGCGTCGTCAGATCGACGGTGTCGGTCCAGTACTCCTTGTACGGCGGCCCCGACATCCCGACCTTGGCCTTCAGCTTGATGGGCTTGGAGGCATGGGCCAGGTACGCGATGGAATAGGTGTGCCCCTTCTGAATCGTCATCTCGCGGTGGCGCGCCTGGACGTCCCAGCCGTTGACCCCCTTGTTGTCCACGACGACACAGAGCTGCCCGTCCTTGACCGATGCGGTTCCGGTCGCCGGCGCGCTGAACGAGGTGTTCCAGGGGAGGTACTTGCCGCCTTCGAAGCTGTTGTTCTTGAGAAATCGTTCCCGGTCAGCTTGGGCACGTTGATGCCCGGCGAACCGTTGGTCGGGGTGGCGTTCCAGTCCGACACGGGCGCCGGCGCCGCCGCGGGTGTCGCCGGGGCCGGCGTGGCGGCGTGCGGTGGCGTGGCGGGCGTGGCCGGCGCCATCATGGCCGACGAGGCAGGCTCGCACCCGGCCGCCGACGCGACGGCCAGCGCGGCAAAGCAGAACCCCAGCGCGCGCGGGGCTGTCGCGCGTCGGCGGACGATCATCTGCGGCATTTCTTTGATCCTCGGGGGAAAGCTACCGGCACGGCGCCGGCCGCGAGACGCTACTCCGAAAGCGCCGGCCTTGGAAGCCGCGCGCGCGGCTTCTCGACGCGCCGCGGGCGCGCGCCGCGCGGGTTATAGGGCGCTCAGTAGGTGGCGAAGAACGCGTACGAGTAGTCGCCGGCCGAGGCCTGCATACAGTACCCGCCGTTCCGCTGCGCCGGGACAGAGAACGTGCCGCCGGTTACGCAGTTGAAGGACGTGCCGTTCACGGTGAAGGTCCGGGGTGCCACAAAATTGTCGCACACGAACCCGGTGAGGCTCCCGCCCGTGACCTCCTGACAGGTCGCCCCCGTCCCGAGATCTCCCGAGTTCACTTTCGGCGCGACCGTCGTCGGATTGCTGCAGAGCCCGGCGCAGGGGCCGGTCCCGGATGAGCCGCCGACGCCGCCGGTGCCCGTGGAGCCACTCCCGCCGGCGCCGCCGGTGCCCGTGGAGCTGCTGCCGCACGACGCGTTGTAGAGATTTTCGACGCAGGAGACGACGACGATGGTTGCGCCGGCCCCGTTCTCGCAATTGATGACGCAGTTTCCACTGCACGGGTAGTTGGCATCGAGGCAATCGATCGTGGCCGCGCAGGCGGCAGACTTGTTGATGCCGTTGTCGACACACGCCGAGCACGGCTGCGCGCCTGAATGGGCGTAGCCGTTCAGCTTGATGGCATCGACGCAGTTCTTGGCGCCGCCGCTCCCGCCCGAGTCCGAGACACCGCCCGTCGCGATCGTTCCGCCGGTGCCCGTCTTGGCGCCGCCCGCGCCCGCGGCGCCTCCGGCACCGACCGCGCCGCCGGTTCCCGGCGTACCTCCTGCGCCGACCACGCCGCCGGTACTGACCGCGCCACCGGTTCCCACCACGCCCCCGGCACCGACCGCGCCGCCGGTTCCCGGCGCGCCCGCCGCGCTGGCGCCGGCCCCGCCCATGCCGCCGCCAATCAGCCCCACGCCGCCGCTGCCCGCGGAGCCGCCCGCGCCGGCTGCCCCCGCCGCTCCACCGACCGTGCCGGCCCCACCGCCGACGACTCCCCCGGTGCCACGGGTGCCGGCCGCCGCGCTCCCGCCGCCGCCCGTGTTCCCGGTCCCCAGCGCGCCGAGGTCGTGGCTGCAAGCCGCCGCCCAGCAGACCAGGAGCCCAGCCCTCGTGAGGCCGGAGACCAAGCGGCGACCAGCTACAACTCGATCGTTATCCACGGCGCTCCATCGTATCCCTTAACCCGCGGCCTCGACAAACGGCTATTGCGGTTCAGTTCCCCAGGATAGCTTGCCGTTGATGTAGCCGGTGATCGTCGGCGCGCTGTTGTAGGCGGTCGAGGCGCTTCCGGCGCACGGCTGGTAGGAGTAGTCCGCCGTCTGATTGAGATCGAACATGTTGTTGTTGTTCGCCCCGACGAACCGCAGCTGGATCTGGCCGGTGTCTCCGAACAGCGTCAGGGGCGGCGTGTTCGGCCCGAACCCGACCTCGAGGTATTCGTTGGCGCCCGTCCGCGCCGGCGAGACGGCCGCGAACGTGGAGGTGATCGTCGCGCCCGCGGTCTGGGAGATCTGTGCGTAGTCGATCGTCAGCGACGGCGTGTCGGTCGGCGTGTTCATGACGAACCAGTAGCGAAACGTCACGTCAGCCAGCGCCAGCGCCGTGATGGCGGCGTCCTCGACGTCGACGGTCACGCGGATCGTTTGCGTGTCCGCGCCTGTCTGGCACTGGGCCGCGATCATGAGCTGGCAGGAGGCGCAGGTGTTGACGCTCGAGCCGCCGGTGGCCGTCGCCCCGCCGCGTCCCTGCACGCCGCCCGCGCCGGTCACGCCACCGGCGCCGGTGGCGCCGCCGCTCGCCTTGCTGCCGCCGCTCCCCGTCGAACCGCCGGACCCGGTCGTGCCGCCCGCGGCCGCGCCGCCGCTCCCCGTGTCTCCGCCCGCGCCGCCGCCGGCACAGCCGAGGCCGATCGCGCCGAGGATTCCGAGACTGACCAGGGCGGAAGCAAGAAGACGCCTAAACGAAGTCATGAGCCGATCTATTTCCGGATTATAAGCGCCGAGACCGGGGGCGCGAAAGACCCCTCGTGCGGCGGCGGTCGAGCTGGCGTGCCGTCAGAAGGTCGTGAAACCCGCCGACGTCGTCTGACCGGCGTCGATGACGAAGCAGTAGCCGCCGTTGACCTTGCCCGGAAGGGGCATCGGCCAGTTGCCGCTGCCGCAAGCCTCGACGGTCTTGTTGAGCGTGAGCGTGCGAGGCGAGGTGAAGTTATAGCAGTTTCCGCCCTGGAAGGTGACGCCTGTCGCCTCGTAGCACGCGGCCCCGGTGCCGATGCTGCCCGAGCTAAAGCTCTGCGTCGTGATGGCGGTGGGGTTGGAGCAGAGCCCCGCGCACGGGCCCGTCCCCGTCGAGCCGGCCCCGCCGCTCGTGCCGGCGGCACCGCGTCCCGCCGCGCCGCCGGAGCCCGTCACGCCGCGCCCGCCCGCACCGCCCGATCCCGTCACGCCGCGCCCGCCACCCCCGGCCGCCCCGCCCGAGCCCGTGAAGCCACGACCGGCGGCGCCGCCGCTGCCGGTCACGCCCCTGCCCGCCGCGCCGCCTGAGCCGGTCACACCCCTTCCGGCCGCGCCGCCCGTGCCGGTCAACCCGCCGCTGCCGGTCAGCCCGCCGGATCCGGTGACCCCGCCGGTCGCGCGACCACCCGTGCCGACGACGCCGCCGGCGCCGGTCGTCCCCGCCGCGCCCCGGCCGCCTGAGCCGGTCGCACCGCCGGTGCTGACGTCGCCGCCGGCGCCGCTGATGTCGCCGCCGCTGCCGCTGACATCGCCGCCCGACCCGCTGACGTCGCCGCCCGCGCCGCTCGGCGATCCGCCGGCACCGACGAGCGCGTTGTCGCGGAAGAACTCCTCGGGCCCCTGACACGCAAGCGGCAGTCCGCCCAAGAGCAGCCCGACGCCGAGAACGCGAATCAGAAGAGGCTTAAGCACGCCTCATAATTCCCGGGATCTTGAAGTCCGTCTTCGCCGAAAACCACGGCGCCGCGAGCCAGCACGCAGCAGGCCGGCGAGCTGCCTGGAAATCCGACAGAGTTGAGCCGACCGGCGCAACGAACTAGGGTTGGTGTCGATAACGCCGGCCATGAAACCCGCCAAGCTCGCTCCCACCTTCCTGGTCATTCCATTCGCCCTAGCGGCGCTGGCCTGCCCGACACGGCCCATCGACAAGGGCGCCGGCGCCGAAATGGACGGGGGCGACGCTGGCCACGGCATCGCAGGCGCTGGGGTTGCGGGCGCCAGCGGCGCAGCTGGATCCAGCGCGGGCGGCGCTGGCGGTGCGATCGGCGGGCAAGCCGGAGCAGCCGCCGGATCTGGCGGAGGCACCGCGGGCAGCGGTTTCGCAGGTGGTGGCGGCGGAGCGGCCGGTACGGCCGGAGCCGCCGCCGGGGCAGCAGGCGCATCCGCCGGCGCTGGTGGTGGCGAGGCCGGATCGGGTGGCGGTGCCGCGGGAAGCGGCGGAGTCAGGGACGGTCAGCCCTGCGGGATCGCTTTGGACTGCGCTTCCGGTCTCTGCAAAGGTTTCTATCTGGACGTCGACGGAGACGGCTACGGTGCCGGTCCGCCGGTCGGCTTCTGCGGCGCGACCGCGCCCGTCGGCTACGCCTCAATGAACGGCGACTGCTGCGACAACGCCACCAACATCTCCGTCGCCAAGCTCATCCACCCCGGCGCCGACTTCCAAACCACCAGCGCCGGCGGCGTCTGCGGCATCACCTGGGACTACGACTGCAGCGGCACCGTCGAGAGCAACCCTAAGATCGAAGCATGCGCGGGGACATATCCGCAATGCACAACCGCGATGAATAATCGGGATCCAAGTACCTGCGGAATGGGCGTTGAACAGGGGTGCGACTGTTCCGGTCGGGGGAATGGTACGAATGGCGATTGTCAACTAACATGCGTAGGGCATCCGGCCGTTCCCATCGGCTGCAAGTAGACCCATGGCCGGGAGCCGCAATTGCGCGACGCCCCAGCGTAAGCGCCAAAAACGCGGTCCGGGGAACCTAATTTTCGGTGATGCTCGTGATGGTTAGCGTGTACGCGCCCGAGCCCGTCCCGCCGGCGACCTGAAGTTGGATCGCGTTGATGGGATTCTTCGCGTAAGCGGTTCCCGGTGGCGTGTTGTAGCAGGCTTCCGCGAAGGAGGCGTACGGGATGTTGGCCGGGCTGCTGGTGGCTGCTGCGCACCAGGTGTTCGTTCCATCTGTGATTTGTATCCGCACCGGAAGGCCCGAAGGGACGCTCGCCGTATAGGTAATTGTCAGGCCGGTACCCGTTGGTGTAACCGAGGTATTGGTTGTGCCGCCCGCGTTCGTCTGACCGAGATTGAACGCAAGCCCCGCAAAGGAGTAGTTGGTCCCCGACACGGCCACGATGTTTCCCATCGACATCAGACTGGTTGGAGTCGCCGGTAGGAAGGTGGTCCCGTAGGTGTCCCCGAAGGTGTACGCGTAGCCGGCCCAGCAAGTTCCGCTCTTCACTGGCATCGTGACGAAGCCAGTGGCGCTGACAGCGAAGGCGGGCGTGCAGCCGACCGCACTGCTTCCACCCGAGCCGGTCGTGGTGGTTCCGCCGGTGCCGGTGGTGATGGTGCCGCCGGTGCCGGTGGAGCCGCCGCTGCTTACAGAGCCGCCGGTGCCGGTGGAGCCGCCCTTGGCGCCGCCGGTGCCGGTGGAGCCGCCGCTGCTTACAGAGCCGCCAGTGCCGGTGGAGCCGCCCTTGGCGCCGCCCGTTCCGGTGCTGCCGCCCTTGTTCGTGCTTCCGCCCGAACCGGTGCTGCCGCCGCTCGACGAGCCACCGCTGCCGGAGCCGGAGCCGCCCGAACCTGTCGAGCCCGAGACGGTGTCACCGTTGGCGCAGGAGTAAGTGCCAAGCGCGAGTGCAACGAGACCTGCGAAAACTAGTCCAGGATGAAGCTTCATGGCGGCGGCCTTTCAGGGTGAGTGGGGCGTCTTCGCTGAAAGACAATAGGCTGCCCGAAGACGCTGCCTTCGATGATTTTTAGCGCGGACCCCGGGGCAATACAACATGCAGCGCGGCGGGCGCCCGGCGCACGGGACGACCGGGTTCAGGGACACCCTTGACGGGCTGCGGTGCCGACCGAAATTGAACCAGGGCGTTGGACGGAGGTCTAGATGCGGCGGGACGTGGCGATGGCGGGACTCGGTTTCTGGTTGCTGGTGTCGGCCTTTCTGGCGATGATCGGCGGGCGGGTGCGGGCGGACACGACGGGGACGGGGACGGCCACCGCGCCGCTCCCGCCCTCCGGATCGGCGAGCGCCCCGGCACCGGCGGCGCCGAGCGCACCGATGGCGCCGGCCGCTCCGGCAGCGCCTGTCACACCGACGGCGCCGACAACGCCGGCCGCGCCGACGGCGGCACCGACCTGGGGCCAGTTTCACGGGCAGGTGGTGTTCAGCGACGTTCTGATCGCGCCCGCGGCTCAGTTTCCCTCGCCGGCAGCGATGACGGACGCGTTGCGCCGGCTCAAGCGCACGACGGTCGAGGGGGCGGGCGGGTTCTGGCGGCTGCACATGGTGGCGTTCCTCGACCCGCAGCCCGAAGGCGGCGCGTTTCAGTTGCGCGCGACCGACGTGACCGATCCCAAGGACCGCCGCGAGGTGAGGCTGTTCGACGTCGACGGCAAGCCGGGCGATCGCGAGCTCGGGATCAACGACCTGGTGGTGACCGAGGTGATGGGGTTCGAGCGGGGGCACCGCTACGAGATCGCCGTCATTCCCCGAAGAGACGATCTGCCGGCCGGAAAAGGAGACGTTTACGCCAAAGGGGTGATAACCCTGATGTGAGTGTTGCGCCCCCGAGCCGTTGTTCTCGCCGCGGTCGTCGCGGCTGCCGTCGTGTCGGTCGCCGGTCCCCCGGCGGCCGAGGCGCGCTCGCATCGCACGAACGAGCGGACCGGGAAGCTGGTCCCCGCGCTCGCGGAGCTGGTGAAGGCGAAGAAGCGCGGCGACCGGAGCGCGCTCGGGCGGCTGGGCGACAGGATCGGGCCGGCGCGGCTCGCGCAGGCGATCGGCGGCGCTGACGAGCGGGTGGCCGAGGCGGCGGCGGCCGCGGCGCCGCTCGCGCGTGGCGGGATCGTGCTGGTGGGCTCGCTCGCCGACCAGTTGACGGCGTCGGATGCCGGCCGTGCGGTGGCCGCGGCGGCGGCGGTCGGCGCCTTGCTCGACGGGGCGGTTCCGACGGCGCTCGAGGAATGGGACGTGCCTTCCGATCTGGTGGCGCGCGCGTGCGCCGGCCTGCAGGCGCTGGCGGCGCGTCGGGCGGCGCCGCTCGGCGCGCGGCTGGCCGCGCTCGACGCCATGGTCGAGGCGGCGCCGAGCTGCGGGGGCGGTGGTGACGTCGGGGCGCTGGCGCACGATCCGGCGCCGGAGATCCGGCGCGCCGCGATGCTGGCCGCCGGCGGGAGCGGCCGCGCGGCGATCCTGCGCGATGGGCTCACCGACGGCGATCGCGCCGTCACCAGCGCCGCGGCGGCGGCCGACTGCCGCGTCGAAGGCCGGATCGAGCGCGACGGCAAGGAGGCACCGCCCGAGGGGCCCGCGCTCGCGGCTGCGCGCGCGCTGGCGACCGCGCCGACGACGGCGCCCGCCGACGCCGTCGAGATGCTCGATTGCCTGGCCGCCGGCGGGAGCGCGGCCGATCGCGCGCTCTTGGGCGGGCTGCGGCAGGGGCCGGCCTCGCCGCTGCGCGACCGGGCGATCGAGCTTTCCGGGCTCACGCGCGGCAAGGGGAGCGAGTAGTGGGCGCCGACGCCGCCGGCGCCCCCGCGGGAGAGCCGGCGGCTGACGGCGCAGGCGACCGGTTGACCAGCGGCGCGCGCCGGGTCAGCGCGCTGACGATGCTCTCGCGGATTCTCGGCGTGGTGCGCGAACAGATCTTCGCGCTCACGCTGGGGGCTGGGCTCTACAGCGACGCGTTTCTGGCCGCTTTCCGGATCCCCAACCTCTTGCGAGATCTCTTTGCCGAGGGGGCTCTGTCGACAGCGTTCGTGCCGACCTACGTGGCGACCCTGCGGCGCGACGGGCGGCCGGCGGCGCAGGCGCTCGGCAACCGGGTGATGTCGACGCTGACGATCTACCTCGGGGCGCTGGCGCTGCTGGGGATGATCTTCCCGGCGCCGATCGTCCATCTGGTGGCGACCGGCTTTCCGCCCGAGAAGGCGGCGTTGTGCGCGCGGCTGGTGCGGATCATGATGCCGTTTCTGCCGTGCATCTCGCTGGCGGTGGTGGCGATGGGATCGCTCAACGCCGAGGAGAAGTACACGACGCCGGCGCTCGCCTCGTCGATGTTCAACGTGGTCGCCATCGCGGGCGGCCTCGTCGCCTTTCTCGCAGGGGTGCCCGCGGGCAAGGCCGTCGTCGTCTGGGCGGTCTGCGTGCTGGCTGGCGGCCTCGCGCAGCTGCTCATCCAGGTACCGCCGCTCTGGCGCTCGGGCTTCCGGCCGCGCCTGCTCCCGGATCTGCGCCTGCGCGATCCGGGGACCCGGCGGATCGCGATGCTGATGGCGCCGGCGACGCTGGGGGTGGCGGCCGTGCAGGTGAATGTCGTCGTGAACTCGTCGTTCGCCAGCCTCATCTCCGACGGCGCGATCTCCTGGCTGTCGTATGCGTTCCGGCTGATGCAGCTGCCGATCGGCGTTTTCGGCGTGGCGGTCGGCACCACCGCGCTCACCCACCTGTCGCGCGACGCCGCCCGGGGCGACTGGGACCAGCTGGCGGTGACGCTGCGGCGCGGACTGAGAATGGTTCTTTTCCTCACCGTGCCGTCGACCGTCGGGCTGGCGCTGCTCGGCGTGCCGATCATCCGGCTCATCTATCAGCACGGGCGGTTCTCGCCCCACGCGACCGTCGAGACGGCGAACGCGCTCACTGGCTACGCCGTCGGCCTCTGCGCCTACGCGGCGATCAAGGTGGTGGCGCCGGCGTTCTACGCGATCGGCCGCACGCGCGCGCCGGTCGTCGCTAGCCTCTCCGCCGTCGCCGCCAACCTCCTCTGGAACGCCTTCACCTTCCGGCGGTTCGGTCACGTCGGGCTGGCGCTCGGGACCTCGCTGGCGGCACTGGTGAACTTCGGCGTCCTGGCGCTGGCCTTCCAGAGCCAGGTTCGGCGTCTCTTCACCCGTGATCTCGTCGTCCCGACGGTCAAGATCGCGGCCGCCTCGGGGGTCATGGCGGCCGTGACCTGGCTCGTCTCGTCACGCGTCGAGCTCTTGCACGGGGGTGGTGTCTCGATGTTCGCCCTGAAGGTCTTCGTGCCGATCACCGTCGGCGCCGCCGTCTACTTCGCCGCCGCCCGCGCTCTCGGCATCGACGAAGCCAAGACCCTCGTCTCCCGCTTCCGCCGCTGATTACCTCTCGTGGGGCATGCGGTCGCGCGGGCCTCGGAAGTACTGCATGGGCGAATAGAAGCGGAAGTTCGAGACGCGGCTGGTGTAGACGCAGGCGTAGGCCTCGACCTGCTCGCCGAACTTGCTCACCTCGTAGCCCTCGCGAAACATCGGGCCCCAGTAGGGGTTGAACCCGTCGTCGATGGCGTCCTCCAGCGCGCGGTGCTGGGTGGCGGTCGTGCGGAGATCGCGCCGCACCCGTTCGATCGCGTCCTTGATCGCCCGCTTCCCCGCCGTCGCCTCGGCGTCTGCCGGCTCGGCCAACCCCTTCTGAAGCGCGCGCAGCGCCGCTTGCCGCTCGTTGAGCGCCGAGTCGAGGTGGTTGAGCTCGGCATCGAGGCGGTCGAGGCGGGCGAGATCGGCGCCCAGCCGATCGTGCGTCGTCACCTCGTGCTCCAGCTCCTGCAGGATCATCGCCGTGCGCCAGTTCGACGACTTTCGCGAGCGCAGCATGTCGCCGTAGATGTGGTCGCCGACGAACAGAACGCTATCGCCGCTGGCCCGTGCGCGCTCCTGGAACTCCTTGATGTTGCCGCCCGAGTAGACGCGGCCGCGCTGGAAGGGGCCCCCGGGGCTCTTCAGCAGCGGGTTCCCCTGGGCGTCGAGCTCGATGAACGGCTTCTCGTCCGTAAAGAACTCGGGCTTGCCGGCGCTGACGACGATCACGTCGAAGTAGTGGCGCCAAGAAGGATACGAAGACGGGTAGGATTGGTCGGTGCCGTGCGCGCCGTCGAGCAGGTAGCTCATGACCGCCTGGGTGTAGTCCCAGGCCGAGTTGGTGAGCAGAAAGAGGCGCTTCCCCGACGACCGGAACTTGTGCAGCGTCTCGGCCAGCGCCTCGTCGCGCTCGACGTAGCTCGGGAAGTCGGCGCTCACGATCGTCTTGATCGATCCGTCGCGGTGCGCGAGGTCGATGCACTCCCGGATGTGCTCCCAGATGGTCGTGTAGCTGGGCTTGCCGGAAGGATCGTAGCGGTCGAAATAGTCGACCAGCACCGCGTAGAGCACCGCTTCGGGGAGCGCGAACAGCGAATCGATCCAGGCGTAGCGGCGCGCAGAGAGCCGCGTCCGCTCGCGCTGGTACAGCTCCGCGACCAGTTCGCGATCGATGTTCTTGAGGCCGTGGCGCGCGCGCCCCGGAAAGCCGTAGCGGTCGGGCTTGAAGATGTTGCCGTTCTCGTGGTCGACGACCAGGCCGCGCACCGCCAGCATCGGGTCATACCCGAGGCCGCGGATCGCCTCCGGGTACCCCTTGATGGTCACCAGCTTGTCGAGCGTGGCCCGCATCGACAGCTCCTCGATCCGCGCCTGGTTGTAGAGGGCCAGGGTGTAGTCCATGTCGAAGCCGACCATCTCGATCTTGTCGAGCCGCAGGTTACGGTTCACGTAGATGCGGCTTTGACGGGGGATGTCGGCAGGGCGCGTCGCCGATTCCGTCGGGTCGTGGGGCGGTAGGGGGCGCGCGATCACCTCGCTCGCGGTGGTCACAGCACTATTTTATCACGCCCGCGCCCGCCTGGCCCCGGCGCCCCTCGGGGCCTGTAGAATCCGTCGCAGAAGCCGTGAAGATCGCGCTGGGACAGATCAATCCGACCGTCGGTGATTTCGAGGGGAACCGCCGACTCGTGACGGGCGCCGTGGCCGCGGCTGAGGCGCGCGGCGCCGAGCTGGCGATCTTCCCCGAGCTCGCGCTTTCCGGCTATCCGCCCAAGGATCTGCTGGAGCGGCCGGCGTTCATCGACACGGCGCGCGCGTCGCTCGAGGCGCTGGCGGTCGCGCTCGCGGGCAGCAAGACCGCGGCGCTGGTCGGGTTCCCCGAGCGCGGCGACCCGAGCGTCGGGCGCGGCCTCTACAACAGCGCGGCGCTCATCGACGGGGGGCGGATCGCGAACGTGGTGAGGAAGTCGCTTCTGCCGACCTACGACGTGTTCGACGAGCGCCGCTACTTCGACGCCGCCGCTGACGTCGCGCCGGTCGCCTTCCGCGGCCGGAAGCTGGGCATCTCGATCTGCGAGGACATCTGGAACGACGCCGACTTCTGGCCGGCGCGGCTCTACCGGGCCGACCCGATCGAGGCGCTGGTGCGCGCCGGCGCCGAGATCGTCCTCAACCTGTCGGCCTCCCCGTTCACGATCGAGAAGCGCCACCTGCGCCCGCGCATGCTGGCGGCCACGGCGCGGCGCTGGCGCCGCCCGCTCCTGTTCGTGAACCAGGTCGGCGGTCAGGACGATCTGGTGTTCGACGGCGCCAGTCTGGCGCTCGACGCCGCGGGCGAGGTCGTCGCCCGCGCGGCCGAGCACCAGACCGATCTGATCATCGTCGAGGTGGAAGGCGGGGCGGCGGGTGGCGAGCTGCGAGCTTTCGAGACCTCCGACGAGCGCGCGGCGCTGGGGGCGCTGGCGCTCGGCACCCGCGACTACGCGCGCCGCTGCGGGTTCTCGCGCGCGCTGCTCGGTCTGTCGGGGGGGATCGATTCGGCGCTCGTCGCCTGCCTGGCCGTGCGCGCCCTCGGCCCGGAGAACGTGCTCGGCGTGGCGATGCCTTCGCGCTACTCGTCTGCCGGATCGCTCGCCGACGCCCGCGCGCTCGCCGAGAACCTGGGGATCGCCTTCACGGTGATCTCCATCGAGCCGATGTTCGCCACCTACCTCGAGGCGCTGTCGCCCGCGCTCGACGCCTTCGCGCCCGCCGCCACGTCCGAGGCAGCCGTCGCCGCTGCCGATCTGACCGCCCAGAACCTCCAGGCGCGCATCCGCGGCGCCATCCTGATGGCGCTCTCCAACCGGCAGGATCGGCTGCTGCTCAGCACGGGAAACAAGAGCGAGATCGCCACCGGGTACTGCACGCTCTACGGCGACATGGCAGGCGGGCTGGCGGTCATCAGCGACGTCCCGAAGACGATGGTCTACCGGCTGGCGCACGCGGTGAACGCCGAGCACGCCGTCATTCCCGAGGCCACGCTCACCAAGGCGCCGTCGGCCGAGCTGCGTCCCGATCAGACCGATCAGGACAGCCTGCCGCCCTACGATCTCCTCGACGCCGTCCTCGACGCGCACCTCGTCCGTGGGCTCGACCTGCCGGCGCTGGTCGCCGAGGGGTTCGACGCCGCCGTCGCGCGCGACGTCGTCCAGCGCGTGCAACGGAGCGAGTACAAGCGTCGCCAGATGGCGCCCGGCCTCAAGATCACCGGCAAGTCGTTCGGCCCGGGCCGCCGCTATCCGATCGCGCGCGGGTAACGTCTTTCGACCTTGCGGTCTGCCCGCCTTCTTGTATCGTGCGCCGGCTCGAACACCGGAGGATTTGAAATGCGCGCTGTGATTGCTGTTTTGCCCGGTGACGGAATCGGCCCCGAGGTGGTCGACCAGGCCCGGCGCGTGCTGGCGGCGGTCGGCGAGAAGTGGGGACACACCTTCACCCTCAAGGACGCGCTCATCGGCGGCATCGCCATCGACGAGACCGGCTCGGCGCTCCCGCCCGAGACGCTGGAGATCGCGCGCGCCGCAGACGCGGTGCTGCTGGGCGCGGTGGGCGGCCCCAAGTGGGACGATCCGCGCGCCAAGGTCCGCCCGGAGCAGGGGCTCCTGGCCATTCGCAAGGCGCTCGGCCTCTACGCCAACCTCCGCCCCGTGTCGGTCAACCCGAAGGTCGTGCACGCCTCGCCGCTGCGCCCCGATCTGCTGGCGGGCGTCGACATGATGGTCGTGCGGGAGCTCACGGGCGGGATCTACTTCGGCGACAAGCTGCGCGACGGCGACCGCGCCTCCGACCTCTGCGTCTACACCGTCGCCGAGGTGGAGCGGATCGTCCGCACCGCGGCCCGCATCGCGCGTGGGCGCCGCAAGAAGCTGACCTCCGTCGACAAGGCCAACGTGCTCGAGACCTCGCGTCTCTGGCGCGAGGTGACCATTCGGGTGATGGCGGAAGAATTCCCCGACGTGGCGCTGTCGCACATGCTGGTCGACGCCTGCGCGATGCACCTCATTCGGCGCCCGGCGGACTTCGACGTGATCGTCACCGAGAACATGTTCGGCGACATCCTCACCGACGAGGCCTCGATGCTGGCCGGCTCGATGGGGTTGCTGCCGTCGGCCTCGCTGGGCGAGGGCAAGCGCGGCCTCTACGAGCCGATTCACGGCTCGGCCCCCGACATCGCCGGCAAGGGGGTCGCCAATCCCTACGCCACGATCCTGAGCCTTGGCCTGCTCTGTCGGCATTCGCTGGGCCTCGAGGCCGAGGCGCGCGCCATCGAGGCGGCGGTCGCCGGCGCGATCGATCGCGGCGTTCTGACGGGGGATCTCGCCCCGCCGGGCACGGCCGCCGCCAGCACGACGGCGGCGGGCGACGCGGTGCTCGAAGCGCTGCGGCGCAGCTAGAATCCGGCGGCTTCCGCAGCTCGTCCGATGGAGTCGACCCCCTCGACACTCCGAGCTCGAGCTGTTACAGTTAAGTCGTTAAGCCGAGTCTTCCGGTGCTACGTCAGGTGTCCCCCGTTTCCACTCTCGGCCCGGCCGGTGCGAATCCCGACCGCCGGCTAGTGCTGTCGACCCGATGGTCCGGCGCGCCGCGACGGTCGTTGCCCGTCGCCCAGTTTTCTCCCTAGTTGGTGCCCGAGACGCGCCGAACCGCCGAATCCGTGTAACGAAGGAGAGAGAGAGATGGGAAACAGGCTTTACGTGGGAAATTTGTCGTACAACGTGACCGAGCCCGAGCTGCGCGACGCCTTTGCCGAAGGGGGCCGCAACGTCGTCGAGGTGAAGGTCGTCATGGACCGTGACACGGGCCGCCCCCGCGGATTTGCGTTCGTGGAGATGGGAAGCGCCGACGAGGCCGCCGCGGCGATCACCTCTCTCACCGGTCGTGAAATTCAGGGGCGCCCGATCAACGTCAGCGAAGCGCGCGAGCGGGCCCCGCGTGGCGGCGGCGGCGGTGGCGGCGGGTACGGTGGCGGCGGTGGTGGTGGTGGCGGCGGGTACGGCGGTGGCGGCGGCGGTCGTGGCGGCCGCGGCGGCGGCGGCGGTGGCGGTGA
Source organism: uncultured Pseudomonadota bacterium (assembly GCA_963725905.1). Lineage (GTDB taxonomy): Bacteria > Myxococcota_A > Polyangia > Fen-1088 > Fen-1088 > JADGRB01. The sequence continues at coordinate 264,174 of CAVSAG010000003.1, forward strand.
CTACGGCGGCGGCGGCGAGGGCCGCGGCGGCGGCGGTCGTTCTCGCCGCGGCGGCTGGTAGGGAAGCGCGTCGCCCGTAGGCGGGCTTTGGGTCCCCGGCTCTACGCCAGGGCCCGGAGGCCCTCGGGGTCGGAGAGGATCACGCGCCGTCCCTCGGTCTGAATCAGGCCCTTGCGCTTGAACTGCGAGAGCGTGAGGGAGACCGTCTCGCGCGTCGAGCCGATCAGGTTGGCCATCTCCTGGTGGGTGATCTTGAGGCCCACCACCAGCCCGCGCTGATCAGAAACACCGTGCTCCTGGCCGAGGCTCAGGAGCAGCTCGGCCAGCTTGGCGCCCACGTCCTTGAAGATCAGCTGCTCGACCCGGGTCTCCAGATCCTTGCGCCGGATGATCAGCGCGCGCGCGAACTTGTAGGAGGCGCCGCCGTCGTTCCGCAGCAGCTCGTCGAGCGCTTCGCGTGGAATCTCGACCGTCGTCGAGGCGTCCATCGCCTCCGCCATCTCCTCGCGCGGGCCCCCCTCGAGCAGGCAGGGCTCGCCGAAGAAGTCGCCTTCGCCGCGGTACGCCAACGTGAGCTCCTTGCCGTCGCGCGTGACCTTGGAAATCTTGATTCGTCCGCTGGTCAGGAAGTGGACGCCCTGGGCGCGGTCGCCCGGCAGATAGATGACCTGGCGGGGGCGGTAGGCCCCGATGGTCATTCCCGGCAGAAGGGCCTGCAGCGAGTCGAGCGGGCTCTCGGCCAACACGTCGCACTTCCGCAGGAGCGCGATCCCTTCCTTGGCGTCCACCGACATTGAGGGCTTTGTAGCATGAGCCAGGATTCTGACAATCAGAAGTTGGTGAAGTAGGCTACATACCGCGTTGTGTCTTGGCCGCGCGCGTGACCAGGCCGGCGCCGGCGGCGAGAAAGACAGCACCGAGCGTGCCGAAGAAGAGCTTCGTTCGGAGGGGGAGCGCGCTGGTGTCGTCGGCGTGGAGGCGGGCGAGGACGATCAGGCAGGCGTTGTTCACGAAGTGGGCGGCCATCGCCGGCACGATCGAGTCGCTGGCGAGCGCGATCCCCGACAGCGCCATGCCCAGGAGCGCCGTCGGCAGGAGGCGCCAGGCGTCGAGGTGGAAGATCCCGAACAGCAGGCCCGTCAGGACGGCCGCCATCACTGGCGAGAAGCGCGTGCGCAGGCCGCGGAGGATCGGCCCGCGGAAGAGAGCCTCCTCGCAGATCGCCGGCGTGAGCGCCATCAGGAAGAGCGTGGCGAGCAGGCCGCGCCCGCCGTCGGGCGGAGCGACGGCGCGGCGCAGGCTCTCCACCACCTCTTTGGGGGCCGGCAGAATCCACTCGGCGACGAGGCCGATCACCAGCCAGCCCGAGGCACCGATCAGAATGGCGCCCCCCAGCGCCGACGCGGACGGCGCGCGCAGCCGCAGCACGCGCCCGAGCGTCTGACCGCGCCCGCGCGCGTAGATCCAGGTGAGCCCGCCGAGGCCGATCCACTCGGAGACGAGGAGGCCTGGCTCGAGACGCCAGCTCTGCAGCGGCACGAACAAAAAGAAGAGCAGCACGCAGGCGACCGCGTAGAGCGCGAGCGCGTGCCCGGCCGTCGGTGCTTCGTCGGCCGCTTCGTCGGCCGCTTCGTCGGGCCTGTCGGCGGGCGCTGCGCGGCCCCGCACGACGTGGCGGAGCCAGGCGACGAGGCCAAGCCCCGCTTCGTCGGTGAAAAAGAGACGCTCGGAATCGTAGAGCCGCGCGGCGAGCGCCAGCGCGGCCGCGCCGTAGAGCGCCGTGCTGGCCAGCACCGCCAGCGCCATCCCGAGCGTGACGCGGCCGAGGATCAGATCGCGCGCCAGCAGGGTCACCCCGACGCCGGGGATGAAGGCGGTGACGCCGCTCAACCGGAAGTCGCCGAGCCCCGCCGTGAGCGCGGGCGCCATGCAGAGAAAGTAGACCGGGGTGAGCAGCGTCTGCGCTTCCTTGTAGCTGCGGGCGAGCGCCCCGATCGCGACCATGATCGACGCGAACAGGAAGGCTGTCGGCGGAATGACCGCGAACGCCGCCGCGGCGTGCAGCCAGGGGATCGACATCTTCGCCTCTGTGGCGAGCAGGCGCGTCCCCTCGAGGACGGTGAGCGACATCGAGGCCAGGTTGAGCGCACCGGTCAGCGAGGCCAGCGTCGCCACGGCCAGCACCTTGCCCGCCATGAGCGCGGCTCTGTCGATCGGCGCCGAGAGCGTCGTCTCCAGCGTGCTCCGCTCGCGCTCGCCAGCCGTGATGTCGATGGCCGGGTGAAACGCGCCCAGCATCACCATCACCACCACGACGAGCGGCAGCACCTTGGACAGCAGGTAGCCGCTCACCTGGGCGCGCGGCGCGATGCCGGCGGCGACGACGGAGAAGGCGGGCGCGCAGGCCGCTCCTCCGACGGGCGCGGAGAGCGCGCGGTCGACCCGGTCACGCGCGGCGGTCGACTCCTCGCGCGTCTCGTCGTAGTAGAGCCGGACCGCGGGCGGAGCGCCCCCGGGGCCGGCCGCCACCTCGGCGATCGCGTCGACCCGGCTGGTGGCGATGTCGGCCTGCGCCGCGGCGGGCAGCAACGTCACCTCGGGCGAGGCGAGCCGCCGCCGCAGCTCCGCGGCCAGCGCCGGGGGACCGCTCACCGCGACGCGCGCGACGTGCGCCTCGACGCGGGCCACCCGCGCGGAGAGTACCTGGGCCGTCACCAGCGAGACGAGCGGATAGATCACCAGCGGGAACAGCACCATCACCGCCAGCGTCCGCCGATCCCGCAGCGTCTCGCGCAGCTCCTTGCCGGCCACGAGGCGCACCTCGCGCAGCCTCACGGCGCCACCTCCGGGGCACCGTCACCGCCGACGAGGCGCAGGAAGGCCTCCTCCAGGCTGGGGGCGCCGCCGGCGGCCGCGCGCAGCTCCGCCGGCGTCCCCTCCGCCAGGAGCTGCCCCGCGTGCAGCAGGCCGATCCGATCGCAGAGCAGCTCGGCCTCGGCGAGGTAGTGGGTGGAGAAGACGACCGCCTTGCCGCGGTCGCGCTCGGCGCGGACGAAGGCGCGCAGGAAGCGCGAGGCGAGGACGTCGAGGCCGGCCGTCGGCTCGTCGAGGACCAGCACCGCCGGGTCGTGCAGCATGGCGCGCGCGATCGACAGCCGCTGCCGCTCGCCGGTGGAGAGGGCCTCGCAGCGCCGGGCGAAGAACGGATCGAGATTGAGCGCGCGGGCCAGCGCCGCGATGCGCGCGTCGGCCTCGGCGGCCGGCAGGCCGAAGAGCCGCGCGAAGTAGTCGAGCAGCTCGCGTCCGGTCAGCCGCGCGTAGAGTCCCGTCGTGTTGGTGAGGAAGCCGAGCCGCCGGCGCACGCCGAGCGGATCTGCCGCGACGTCGATCCCGGCGACGATCGCGCGACCCGAGGTGGGGGTGAGGATCCCGGCCAGCACCCGGAGGGTGGTGGTCTTCCCGGCGCCATTCGGGCCGAGCAGGCCGTAGATCTCGCCGGCCGCCACGCGGAACGAGAGCCCGGCCACCGCCGTCTTGCTGACGAAGCGCTTGACCAGCGACTCGACGACGACGGTCGGCTGGTCCATGCGCGACGGAGAATAGCGCGGCCGATGCGGGCGGGGCGCCGGCTCAGCAGTCGCCGGGGGCGCAGTAGATCTGGCCGCTGGGGAACTGGAGGGTGTTGCAGGTCCCGACCGCGTCCTGCTTGGTCATCGGATCGTAGGTCCCCATGCAGGGCGGCGGCGGTCCCGCACTGGCGGGCGGTGTCGCGCAGAAGCCGCCATTCTCGTCGTACTGGACGTAGACGCGCTTCACACCGGAGACCCCTTTGTTGCCGTTCAGGTCGGCGCTTTGCACGGCGATGCAGATCCACTGGCCATCGGGGATGTTGTTGGCCCGCGTGTCGAGCTGACTTCCCAGGCACGTACCCGCGTTGATCGGATCGATCGTCCAGACCCCGGGCTCGCCGTCCGCCGCGGCGATGGCGATGGTCGGCTGCTCGAAGCCGGCGAGCGCGCACAGGTTCTTGGGCGGCGCGGTCGCCGTGCCTTCGCCGCAAGGGAGCGCCGGGTTGGCGGTCAGGATGCTGGGGTCGGGCAGAAAGTTGGCGCCGCCGGCGGGTTTGACGCCGGCCAGCCGGATCTTCAAAACCTGATCGCTCTGGGTCAGCGGACCGGTGGTGGGGATCAGCAGCGGGTTGATCGTGTCGCAGTTCCCGTCGTTGTCGCTGTCGACGATCAGCGGGCGGTTGCCGTCGGTCAGGATGTAGACGGCGGTGTTGTCCGGATCGACGCCCGACACCGGCACCACCTTGATGCCGTTCGGCTCGTTCCCCTGATCATCGATGCGGGCGCGCAGGTCGAACACCTGCGGGACCATGCAGCCGTCGTTGGGCATGTCGCCGAGGTCGCGGTTGACGCTGAGCGGATCGAACAGGAAAGAACACTCGAGGCCAGAGGTGCCGACGCGAATCTGACGCATCTGCGGCGGATCGAGGTCGGCGAGCGGCGGGATGTTGTCGACGTAGAAGTTGTAGCCCAGCGACGACTCATTCCCGACGGAGTCGGAGGCGCGGAACGAGACGGTGGGGAAGGCAATACAGGGTCCGGTCTTCGGCGGCGCCGGGCACTGCGTGAGGTTGAGGGTGTCGAACAGCGCGCCGTAGACGCCGCTCCCCTCGGGCTGCAGCTGGAGGTTGAACACCGGCTTGCCGTCGGCGTCCCCGATGATCGCGACGACCGACGAGTCGAGCACCCCCGAAGGGTCGTTGATCGTCGCCGAGATCAGCACCGGTCCGCCGGTCATCTGTCCGGGCGCCGGCGTGGTGGCCGTGATGCTGGGGCCGCTGGTGTCGATGACGAAGGTCCGCTGCACCTCGCTGGTCGCGACTGCGTTCATCTCCTTGACGTCGAGGAGTTGCTCGCCCGTCAGGGTGGGGAAGGGCTGCGCGCCGGACGGCGTGGGGGGCGGTCCGAACCAGACGTCGGCCCGATAGACGTCGTACATCGTGTTTGGCGTGGCGGCTTTCATCAGCGTCGTCACCGGCATGCCGGCCAGCACGGCGGTCGGCGGGTTGGCGCCGGGATCGACCAGGATCTCGATCGTGAGGCTGTCGTTGTAGGGCTGCCCCTCGGCCGGCGAATTGACGATCAGGGTCGGCCCCCCCTGGATGGTCAGCGTGATCGACTGGGTCGCCTTGACGCCGCCGGAGCTCTGGGCGGCGACGGTGAGGGTGTAGCTCCCGGTGGGAAGGGCGCCGATGCTGAGCGTCCCCGAGTAGGCGTCGGTCGCCGTGGAGCCGGCGACCAGCTGTCCGCTAGAGAGGATCGCCGTGGACGAGGGTGCCACCAGCGTCATCTTGACGCTGCTGGAATCGATGAAGTCGGTGCCCGAGTCGTCCACCGTCACGGACACCGTCACGTCGGTCGAGGCAGTCACCATGGCGCCGTCCATCGGCGCGACAAAGGTGATGGTCACCATTCCGTCCGCCGTCGGGCTCGTGGTCCCCCCCGCGCCTCCGGCGCCGGGGGGCGGAAGCGGTGGATAGTTGCTGCTCCCGCCGTTCGAGCAGGCCAGCGACAAGAAGACAGGTGCGAGGATCGGTACGAGGAGCGCGACTGTCCGGAGCCCGCGGTGCGCGCTCACTGCGCCGCCATCGGCGAGGGACAGATCAGCGCGCCGTTATTGCTGCAGCAGTCGACCGGGGCGTCCTGCGCCGGGTTGCACGCGTTGCCCATGTTGGCGGGCGCGACGCTCAATGCTGAGCAGGGCCCGAGGCTCGTCGCCAGGCAACCGCTGCAGATCTGGAGCGGAAAGTGGAACGGGTCGGACGTCATGTGCGATCCGCTGTTCGTGGTGCCCAGCGCCGAGACGGTCAGATCGACGGTCAGCGACGGGACGCTGCCGACGCCGCTCGTCGCCAAGAGCTGCTGGGCCAGCTCGATCGGGAACGCGCCCACGATGGCCGAGATCTGACCGCCGCCCGACTTGACCCCGCCCGACCAGGGGACCTGAAAGTGGGTGAGGGCGCCGGCGCCGTCGAACACGCTCTGGACCGAGATTGACGGCGCCGCCCCCAGCGGCGTGATGTCGATCTGGAAGCCGCTGAGCTGGATCTGGTTGGGGTCGATGGTGCTCCCCGATGAGCTCGGAAGGTTGTTCTCGATGAGCGGGAAGAAGAGGTAGGCGCTCCCGATCCCGGGGTCCACGATGCTGAGGTCGAGCAGGCCCGTGCCCATGTACTCGGTCGCGTTGACCGGGACGGTGCAGCCGCTGATCGAGCTCGCCGGGATCTGATCGTTCAGGATCTCGAACTGCCCGGGTACGCGGCCACACGCCCCGAGCGCGAGGGAAAGAATCGAAGTAGCGAGTGCGGCAAGCCAGGGGGACGTCGGGCGCACGTTCATTCTGTTAGCTCCGAGGGTGCGCGCGGGGCGCGCGGACGCGGGAAGGACAGCGTTTGACTTGCACTGGGGAGTCGCGCTCAACGATTGGCGGCGGACGTTTCTGCCGGAACTGCCGTCGAATAACGCCCTCGTCGCGAGCGCGATCGCCGGCATCATCACCGTGGTAGTGTACTTTCTCGGCGCAAAGACCCGCAACCTTTACACGAACGCATCGACCGGCTGGCAGGCGCGGGCTCGCCATCACCGGGACGCGGGCGTCGCTGTAGGTAGATCGCCGACCCGCGGCCTCTTGCTCCCACCCGCCCCGATCGGTGAAAGATCGTCCTCAAGGTCGGTTCAGCCCCGTCGATAGGAACTGTCAGGGCTCTCACGCGAATTGCGTCTGGAGAGCCGAGAAGAAGGCGCCCGATGATGGTCGGTCTGATTCGGGCACGAAGCGACCTGACCAACCCCCGAAGGAGAAACCCAATGCTCAAGAACGCGCTCAAGCTGCTCAGGGACGAAGAGGGTGCCACCGCTGTCGAATACGGGCTCATCGTCGCCGCCATCGCCGGTCTCATCATCGCCGTGGTGTTCGTGCTTGGCGGCAAGATGAAGAACACGTTCAACAACGTCCAGTCGCAGATCCCGTAACGACGCAGCTGCGATTTGGGATCGAGGGCGGAGGTTCGCGGCGGGCATCTGGAATCTGGATGACGCCGCCGATCCTCCACCTCGCTCCTCTCGGGATTGGCTTGGTGGCCGCGATCGTCTCTGATCTGTGGCGACGTCGGATTCCCAATGCCATCTCGGCGTTCCTGCTTGTCACCGCCATCGTGGTCCACACGATCGAAGGCGGATGGGCCGTCCTCCAGGGGCTGAGCGCGGCGGCGCTGGTCGTCGCCGCGCTCTATTTCCCCTGGGTGGCCGGAGGACTCGGCGGCGGGGACGTCAAGCTGGCGGCGGCGACGGCCGCCTGGATTCCATTTGCCCGGCTCCCGTGGTTTGCACTGTCGGCGGCCGCGGCCGGCGGCGTGGTCGCGCTCGTGAACTACGCGCTGGCGAAACAGGAAGCTCGGGCAGAGATCCGGGCCAACCTGGCGCTGGTCGTGCTGCGCGGCGAGCTTCCCAGCCTGCCTTCGCACCGGTCCAAGCATCGGGGGGTCCCGTATGGCGTGGCCATCGCTTGCGGCGCCGTCCTGGCGTTGCTGCTCAACGGCTGGCCGAACGTCTAGATGGTCTGGCTGAGCGTCCGAATGGCCGGGCTCGCCCATCTTTTCCGGCCCTTCCGGCATCGCACACTCTTGATGCTTTTCGCCAATCATGCGAACTTGCACAGTGAGGAGTGATCTGGTCACTCGGCTTGAAGCACCTAAACCCGACGGCGCACCCCGTCGATGAAGCATTCTATGCTCTGCCCGCGTCCGGACGCCCGGGCCCTGGAAGCAGACCTTTCCTAGGAGTTGCCCTTGGCGATCAATGAATCAATGGGACAGGGTCGGCTTCGCGCTGCGGCTGGAACTGCGCGTCGTTCCGGCACGCGCGCCGCGATCTTCTGGGCTTTCGCGCTGGTCGCCGGGCTGTCCACCGCCCTCTTCATATCGCGCTATCTCAGCAGTCGCCCCGGCGGCGCTTCGGTGGTGATGACGAAGATCGTGGTCGCGGCCGTCGACATGCCGCTCGCGTCCAAGATCAAGCCGGAAGACCTGACATTTGCCGAATGGCCGACCGAGCACCTCCCCACGGGCGCCGTCCGCGATCCGAAGGAGCTCGTGGGTCGCATCCTGCTGTCGCGCGTTCTGACCGGGCAGGCCTTGCTGCCGGGGATGCTGGCGGCGAAGAACGCCGGGAACGGCCTGGCGGCGCTGATTCCCGCGAACATGCGGGCGATGGCCGTGCGGGTCGACGACCTCGTCGGCGTGGCGGGCTTCATCCATCCCGACGATCGCGTCGACGTGCTGGTGACGTTGCAACCCAACCGTGCCGGCGCCCAGACGACGACCAAGATATTCATGCAGAACGTCAAGGTGCTCGCGGTCGGCCAGGAGGTCGAGGCCAACGATCAGGCCCGGATGCACGCCAGCCCGGCGACGGTGGCCACGCTGCTCGTTTCGCCGCAAGATTCGGAGCGCCTGGCGCTCGCGTCGGCGCAGGGGCGCCTCCTGCTCACGCTGCGGAGCTGGACCGATTCGCTCCCCGTCAACACCGAGGGCGCGGTCCCCGACGAGCTGATCGGCGAGCCCATGGTGGCGGCGGCGAAGCCGGCGGAAGGCGCGGCGCACCCGCCTGCGGTGGCCGCGCGGCGTGGGCGCGGCAAGCAGGTCGCGGCCGCAGCCCCGCCACCGGTGCTGCCGACGGAGCAGCCGAAGAAGGACGTCGTCGAGATTCTACGCGGTGATCGATTCGAGCAGCGGAACTTCACGAAAGGAGAAGGCCGCTAGTGAAGACGAGCCCCGTCCTTCTCGCAGCGTCGTTGTCCTGGCTGGCGATGGGCGCGGGTGGCGCTCTCGCCGCGAATGATTCGGGGCTGAGCTCAGTCCCCGCGATCCGCATCGAGCGCGAGGTAGGCGCGGTCAGGAACCTCGCACTCGAGACCGGCCAGAACCGCCTTCTCATTCTGACCGAGCCGATCGGTCGGGTCTCGGTGGCCGATCCGCGCGTGGCCGACCTGAAGGTCATCACGCCCGTGCAGCTCCTGCTCACCTCGCGCGGTGTCGGGACCACGGATCTCACGCTCTGGAACAAGCGGGACGAGCCGCTGGTCCTGGCGCTTCAGGTCACCCGCAATCTCGATCGTCTCAAGACCCAGCTCGCCGAGCTCTTTCCCGACCAGAAGATCACGGTCTCGGCGGCGGGCGATCTGGTGGTCCTGTCCGGCGAGGTCAGTGACGTTCGCGTCCCGGAGCGGGCCGCCGAGGTCGCGCAGCTCCACGCCGAGAAGGTGGCCAATCTCATCAAGGTCGTCGGGAACCAGCAGGTCCAGCTGGAGGTGAAGTTCGCCGAAGTGTCGCGCTCCGGGTTGCGTGAGCTGGGGATGAATTTCTTCCACCAGGATCCGGGCGGGCGGTTCGTCACGGGACTGACCAACCCAGGGCAGGCCATCGACGCCTTCACCGGCGTTCCCGGGACTGGCGGCGCGCAGACGCCCCCGGTCCAGGGCGCGCCAGGCGCCGGGTTCTCGATTTTCTTCTCGGGGCTCCCCACCTTCCCGTTCAGCGCCATCTTGAATGTCCTCGAGCAGAGCGGCCTCGCGAAGATCATGGCCGAGCCGACGCTGGTCGCGCTGTCAGGTCAGGAGGCGAAGTTCCTGGTCGGCGGTGAGTTCCCCATCCCGATGTCGAGCTCACTCGGCGCGATCTCGGTCCTGTGGAAGAAGTTCGGAATCATCCTCAACTTCACCCCCACGGTGATTGCCGACGGTGCCCTTCACCTCAAGCTCTCGGCCGAGGTCAGCGACGTCGATCCCAGCCGCTCGGTCACCATCGGCGGGATTTCGATCCCCGGCCTGACCTCGCGCCAGAGCGAGACGACGGTGCGGCTGGCCGACGGCCAGAGCTTCGCCATCGCGGGGTTGCTGTCGGACAAAATTCAATCGACGGTCAGCAAGATCCCGCTCCTGGGCGACATCCCGATCCTGGGGGCGCTGTTCCGCTCGGTCAGCTACCAGCGCAACGAGACCGAGCTCCTGGTGGTGGTCACCGCCCACGTGGCCAAGCCGGTCGCTCCGCACGACGCGCCCCACCTGCCGACCGACAACGAGCTCAATGACCCGAGCGACGTCCAGCTGTTCCTGCTGGGGAGCTACAGTGGCGGGCACCCGGACGAGGCGGGCGGTACAATGAGCCAGGCGGCCCGTGAGGGGGCACCGCTCCGGACAGCCTTGAAGGATCGGGGACCATCCGGGGAGATCGGGTTCATCCGCTGAGAGGCGAAGCCTGAGAGACGAAGGACGATGTCGAGACCAACAGTTCTGTTGCTTGGAATGGATGATGCGCAGCAGGCCGACCTGCGGCTGGCGCTCAAGGACGTCGCCAACGTCGTCCGCTCCAAGACGCCCGCCGAACAGATCGCTGACGAGTACCGGAGCATCAATCCCGGCGCGGCCATCGTCTCGGTCCGCTCGGACACGCCGCAGCGCTTCGGGCTGATTCACAACATCTCGCAGGCGGGCGGGATCGTCATCGTCGTCTCGGAGAGCAAGGACCCCGAGCTGATCCTCCGGTCGATGCGGGCCGGCGCGCGCGAGTTCGTGCTGGAGAGCGACCACGAGGAGCTCCGGCTGGCGGTCCGCACGCACGCCAAGGCAACCTTCGGCGCCGGCGACATCGGTCAGGTGATCACCATCTTCGGCGCCAAGGGAGGGGTGGGGGCGACGGCCATCGCCACCAACCTGGCGGGCGCGATGCAGCGGCGGTCGCTGCGGGTCTGCCTGGTCGATCTCGATCTCTACCTCGGCGACGTGCTCGCCTTCCTGGACATCCCGGGGAGCTACTCGATCACCGACGTGCTGGCCAACATGAGCCGGCTCGACCGCGATCTTCTGGCCACCTCGGTCACCAAGCACCGTTCGGGGGTCAGCGTGCTGGCCCAGAGCAGCAAGGTCGAGGAGGCGGAGCAGATCAAGGGGCCCGACGTGACGGCGCTGCTGGAGTTCCTGCGCCGCAACTACGACTTCGTGATCGTCGACGGCGTGCGCGGGTTCGACGAGCTGTCGCTGGCGGCGCTCGACGGCAGTCAGCACGTCTTCATGACGCTGACCCAGGACGTGCCGGCGGTGCGCAACGGACAGCGCTGCCTCGAGCTGTTCGGGCGCCTCCAGTACGACCAGGGGCGGATCAAGCTCTTGCTCAACCGCTACGCCAAGGCCTCCAAGATCACCGTCGAGGTGGTGGGGGAGACGCTGGGACAGCCGCTCACCCACACCATCAGCAACGACTTCCTGCTGCTCATCGACGCCATCAACCGCGGGGTCCTGCTGACCGAGGTGGCGCCGCGCGCGCGGATCACGCAAGACATCGAAGGGCTCATCCCGCACCTCCTGCCGGAGAAGGCGCCGCGCCTGCGCCGCCAGAGCTTGCTCGGAACGTTGTTCGGAAAGAAGGTCGCCGATGGGACTACGTGATCGCCTGATGAAGAACGAGCCGTCGACCGGCTCCTTTTCGGCGACCGTGCCGCGCACGCCGAAGCCTGCCTCCCAGCAGCAGACCCGGTCGGGCTCGCTCGCCGCGCCCGACGCCCACCACGAGCTCAAACACGAGCTTCATCAAAAACTGATAGAAAAGCTCGACCTGCAGACGATCGAGCGGCTCCCGCGCGATCAGCTGCGCGACGAGCTGCGCACCATCTTGAACCAGCTGCTCGCCGCCAGCGATCTGCCGCTCAACCGGGTCGAGCGCGAGCAGATGGTCGAGGAGCTGCTCGACGAGGTGACCGGCCTCGGACCGCTCGAGCCGCTCTTGGCCGACACGACCATCTCCGACATCATGGTCAACGGCTTCAACACCGTCTACGTCGAGCGGTTCGGCAAGCTGGAGCTGACCAACGTCCGCTTCCGCGACAACGCGCACCTGCAGCAGATCATCGTGCGCATCGTCTCGCGCGTCGGCCGCCGCATCGACGAGTCGTCGCCGATGGCCGACGCCCGCCTCCCCGACGGCGCGCGCGTCAACGCCATCATCCCGCCGCTGGCCATCGACGGCCCGGTGCTCTCGATCCGGCGCTTCGGCGGGTCGCCGCTGCGGATCAAGGACATCGTGGCCATCAACAGCGCCACGCCGGAGATGCTGGCCTTTCTCGCCGCCTGCGTGAAGGCCAAGCTCAACTGCCTGATCTCGGGCGGTACCGGAACCGGCAAGACGACCATGCTCAACGCGCTGTCGTCGTTCATCCCCGAGGGCGAGCGCGTGGTCACCATCGAGGACGCCGCCGAGCTGCAGCTGCAGCAGCGTCACGTCGTGCGGCTCGAGACGCGTCCCCCCAACATCGAAGGGCGCGGCGAGGTGCTGGCGCGCGATCTGGTCAAGAACGCCCTGCGTATGCGTCCCGATCGCATCGTCATCGGCGAGTGCCGCGGCGGCGAGGTGCTCGACATGCTCCAGGCGATGAACACCGGTCACGAGGGGTCGATGACCACGGTGCACGCCAACACCCCGCGCGACGCCCTCTCGCGCGTCGAGGCGATGGTCGGCATGGGCGGCATCAACATGTCGGAGGCCCTGGTCCGGCAGACGATCGCCCGCTCGCTCAACGTCATCATCCAGCTGACCCGCGGCACCGACGGCAAGCGCCGCATGTCCAGCATCGCTGAGATCACCGACATCCAGGCCGGCGTCATCACGATGCAGGAGATCTTCAAGTTCGAGCAGACCGGGACCGACCCGGCGGGGAAGATCCTCGGCAGCTTCCGGTTCACGGGCATCCGCCCGCGCGCGCTCGACCGCATCGAGCGCTACGGGATCGACCCGGCCGAGATCATCAAGCCGTATCTCTAGTAGGAGCAGCGGGACGTGCAAATCATCCTCATCGGCATTCTCGCCTTTACGGTGGTGGCGGTGCTGGAGGCGCTCGTTCACACGCTCCGCTTCGTCACCGACAAGCGCAAGGACGAGCTCAAGCGTCGCCTCTCCTCGCTGGGGACGAGCGAGGGGAGGGGGGCGCTCACCGGCCTGCTGCGCAAGGGAAAGCTCTCGGCGATCCCCGCGATCGACGCTCTCCTGCGCTCGATCAAGTTGACGGCGCGGATCGAGAACATCCTCGAGCAGACCGAGCTGGAGATCACCGTGGCGCGCCTGTTCGCCTACTGCGGCGCCGGGGCGTTCGTGGGGCTGATTCTCGGTCTTCTCAGCGACGGCGGACCACTCTCGATCATCCTGGTCCTGCTGTTCGGCGCCATCCCCTTCATGTTCGTGCTGTTCATGCGCTCGCGGCGAAGCCGCAAGCTCTCGGAACAGCTCCCCGAGGCCCTGGAGATGATGGCGCGCTCTCTGCGCGCCGGGCACGCGCTCTCGAGCGCGTTCAAGATGGTGGCCACCGAGTTGCCCACGCCGGTCTCCTTGGAGTTCGGCCGCGCCTTCGAGGCGCAAGAGCTCGGCCAGCCGTTCGAACGCGCCGTGGCGGACATGACCCGGCGCGCGCCGGACAACCAGGACCTGAAGATCTTCGCGCTCTCGGTCATCGTGCAGAAAGAGACGGGCGGTAACCTGGTGGAGATCATCGAGAAGATCGCCGACACCGTGCGGGAGCGCTATCGCTTCCAGGGGAAGCTGGCCGGGCTCACCGCCGAAGGGCGGATGTCGAGCTACATCGTCGGTGCGCTTCCCTTCGCCACCATGCTGTTCCTGCTGTTCGCCAACCGGCCGTACATCGTCCCTCTCTTCACGACCGACATGGGGCACTACATGCTCGTCGGTGCGGGCGTCATGTGGGGGCTCGGATTCCTCTGGATGAAGAGCATGACGAAGGTGACCATCTGATGGGCGACCTTTTCGCCGGCATCAGCACCGAGCTGCTCGTGGCCTCGATCGGCGGCCTCGTCTTCGTGATCGCGATCGCCGTCGCCGCGCGCAATATGATGGGGAGCCGGCGCGACGAGGTGATCGGGCGCCTCGAGCGCACGCAGGGTCTGGATCTCCATCCGTACGAGCAGAAGTCTTCAGAGAAGACGCTGGCTCGGATCGCCAACATCCTCAAACCCTTCGCCCGCCTGGCCAAACCGACCGGGGGCGAAGAGCTGTCGCGCATCCAGAGATCCCTGGTGCAGGCGGGATTCCGCAGCGACAACGCGGTGGAGGTCTTTCTGGGGATCAAGCTGCTCTTGACCCCCATCGCCATCCTGTTGCTCTGGCAGATCAACATCCACCTGGACGAGCCGTACGTCTTTCCGATGAGCTTCTGCGTGGCGATGATCGCCTGCGCGGTGGCGTTCTTCCTGCCGAATATCTATGTGAGCAATCGAATCACCAACCGCCAGGCGACGCTCGAGAACCCCCTGCCCGACGCCATCGATCTGCTGGTGACCTGCGTCGAGGCGGGGCTTTCCCTCGATGCAGCGATGTCCCGAGTGGCGCAAGAGATGGAGCTGGTCGCGCCGCTTCTGGCCCAGGAGCTGAAGCAGACGATGCTGGAGATCCAGGCCGGCGTGAAGCGAGCGGACGCCTTCCACCGGCTGTCGACCCGCACGGGCGTGGCGGACCTGAAGTCGCTGTCCGCGATGATCGTCCAGACCGAAATGTTCGGCACCAGCGTGTCGCGCGCGCTACGCGTGCACTCCGAGGGGATGCGGACCAAACGCATGCAGCGCGCCGAGGAGAAGGCCGCGATGATCTCGGTAAAGATGACGGTCCCGCTGATCTTCTTCATCCTGCCGTCGCTGTTCATCGTCGTGATGGGCCCCGCGGCGCTGATGATCATGGCGAGCTCGAAATGAGAACGGTCGCCCGGGGAGTCATGGTGTTTGCGCTGGCGGCCGGCGCGTTGGGCGCTTGCGCGACCTCGGGCCAGTCGACCAAGGCGACGCAGACAGACACCGCGCGCATTCAGATGGCGCGGGAGCTGGTCGCCCGTGCGGACTGGAGCGCCGCATTCCCCTTGCTGAGTGAAATCCACCGGCAGCGGCCGGACGACGCCGAGGCGCTCACCCTGCGCGGCATCGTCTATCGCGAGCAGGGGCTCTACACCGACGCGGAGGCCGATCTGCGGGCGGCGCTCAAGCTGGCGCCCGACTCGGCGCAGGCTCACGCGGCGCTCGGGATCATGTTCGACGTCCAGATGCGTCCGGGCGCGGAGGCGGAGCACCGCGAAGCGGTCCGGTTGGCGCCCAACGATCCGGCCTATCTCAACAACCTGGGTTTTTCGCTCTTCCTGCGCGAGCACTTCAAGGAGGCCATCGGCCAGTACGAGAAGGCAGCGCGCCTCGCGCCTCTGTCCCACCGCGTGCGGACGAACATGGGCTTCGCCTACGCGGCGCTGGGCGATCTCCCCAGCGCGGCACGGGAGTTTCGCATGGGCGGCAACGAGGTCGACGCCACGAACAACCTCGGGTTTGCCTACGAGCGTCGGGGCGACATGGCGAACGCCTACGACCTCTATCTGCAGGCGGTGCGCCTCGATCCGAAGGCGGTTCGCGCGCGCACGAACCTGGCTCACGCGGCGCTCGTCCTGGGGCGAACGGTGCCGCCCGACCTCGTCGCGACCCCCGTCTCTCCGCCCGACCTCGCGAAGCAGCCGGTCACGAACCCCTGAGAAGGATGGCGACGTCATGACCACCAGAAGGAACCCGGGAACGAGAAACAGCTGGCTGGCCCTCGCGGCGCTGGCGGCCGCGTCGCTGTTCGCGGGCGCCTGCGACCGCGCCCACCTGAGCTCCTACTACGGCAGATCGTACGCCGCCTGGTTCGGCGCCCAGCAGGTGCACGCCGAACCGGCCGACTCGGAACCGACCAAGCGCGCCCTCACCAGCCTCGACGCGCAAGAGGCCGCCGCGATCTCCAAGAACTACCGCAAGACCGTCGGCAGCGACGTCGGGCAGGGCCAAGGCCAGATGGTCATGATCGGCCAGACCCACGCCGCTGGCGCCGAGGGCTACATGCCGGCGGCGTCGGTTCCGGGAGGCCAGTAGGCCGATGGACGATCCGGCGACGAGAAGGAGGAAGACCATGTGCGTTGCGACTCGGGCGAGGGAACAAGGGACGCTTGCGACAACGCGGCGTCGCCGCGGTCGAGCTCGCGCTGGGCATGACGCTGTTTCTGCCCCTGCTCTTCATCCTCATCGACTACGGATACTTTTTCTACGTGTCGATCACGGCGGTCGAGGCGGCACGCGTGGGCGCGCGCCAGGTCTGGTCTCAAACCGTGACGTCGTGCTCGAACGCGGCCAACGTCACCGCCGCGAGGGGCATCGTCGAGGCGTCGTCCGGGAAGGCGATGACGTACATGAACCAGATCGGAATGGTCAGCGCCACGACGGTGACGGCGACCTGTTCGACGGCGCTCGCGTCGCCTGCGCGGACTCTCGGATCCCGTCTGGCGTTTCAGGTGAAGGTCGACTTTCTCGCTGCCAGTGCCCACGTTCGGCCTCGGGATTCCGAGATCGGCGACGCCAGGTCATGGGCTGTTCACCGAGACCTCGTCTTGCAGGGCCAGTGACTCGGGACGCCGGCGTCCGCGGTCCTACTGAAAAGCCTTACCTTGGTCCGGTGGTCCCCGCGGTGTCGAGTCGACCGTCCAGCCGAGCCGGCCCCAAACTGGACCTCGTTCCGACGATGGAGCCGTTCAACGTGTACGATCCGCCACTGACCTGGAGGCAGCCGTTGGGCGCGTAGACGGTTCCGGTGAGGAGTCCGCCCGGAAATCCGAGGTTGATCGCTTGGGTCGTGCAGTCGGCCGTCGTGTAGTCGAGAAGAACACGATGTTGTGGGCGCCGGGGAAAGCTCCGGTGATGTTCAGCCCGGACAGCTGACCGTGATGTACCGCCGTGCGAGGACGGTGACCGGCACCGGTGCTCGAGATGATGCCGCCTGCCGAGAGGTTGACGTTGGCCAGTTCGCGCAGTAGACGCCGGGAGTGACGACGCCCCCACGTTCGGGACGTTGTAGCATGGCAGGCGGCACGATCGGCGTTATGAGATCATCCCGCCGTGCAGGCCGGAAAATCGGTGAACATGTTGTATCCGAACGGATCCGGGGGGCACCGGCGCCGCGAGATCGGTACCGGTGACGCCGAACCGCAGGGGACCGGGGATCAGCTGCGGCGCTCGTGACGTCTCCGTTCATGGTCTGGCGCCGCGACACGTGAAGAAGTTCAGCGGCCCGTAGCTGACGACGCTCCCGTTGATGGTGAACGGACCGCCGTTCATCTGGAGACCGGTCGGCGACCCACAGTTCCCGCCTGACCAGATCGCGGGAGCGGATTGCCGGCGGAGGCGATGGACGTCACGTTCAAGGATTTCGACGCCGATCCCGAAGATGTTTCCGAAGAAGACCGGCATGGTCGGGGTCGCCAAGACGACCTCGACGTTGCCGCCGGGGAAAGTCGGGATCGACCGGCACAAATCCATTGGCCGTTTCGATGGCCGTCGCCGCATTCGTCGCCGCCGCGTGAGCGGTCGCGTACTTGGCCGGCTCCCGCGAGCGCGGCGAGCGTCGGCGACCACCTGGGCGCGTCGCTGCGCCAGGTAGAGAAACCCGATGTCGACGGCCAGTCGCCGCGAGGGCGAAGAAGAACATGAGGACGCGGCGAGCAAGATCGTCACCGAGCCGCGCTCGGATCGCGAGTTCGGCGCGGATCATTCGAGCACGACCTGGCTGCTGCCTGTGAGCGTCTTGATGGCGCGGTTGTAGAGGGGAAGCCATACGGCCCGGTAGTTGTAGGTCACGTGACCGTGACCGTGTTCGAGCCGGCTGGATTTGATGCAAAGGTGGCGTCGTTTTGAGAGACGCCGTTGACCGCGACCGTCACGGCGCTGGCGTGAGGTTCAGGAACGGGACGGCGGCGATGACCGCGGTTTGGACGGCCGTCACGCTGGAGGTCGATCGCACGGATGCGACCCGGCCGCCGACGCACCGCGCCATAGCTGACCATGAATCGGTCGATGACCAGAGCGCCCGCCGTCGATCGCGCCGAACAGGATGAACGCGAGGAGCGGGAACACCAGCGCGAATTCGACGGTCGTCGATCCGCGCTGGCGCCGGCGCACGCGTCGCGGGCACCGGGGAACAAACCGCACCCCGTATTGTATCGCAGGCGATCGATCTCAGCGGCGCGAAAACTCGGGCGCCAGGCACGTACGGGCCGGCGCCGAATTGGGCCCCACAGGTGGTGGCCATGTCGCACCCTGCTCGACCCGCGGGCGGCCCAAGATTTTGACGGCTTCTGCCGTTATCATGGACGTCATTCCGGCCTCTGTTTCGACCGCCTCGGCCGCCTCGGTGAGCTGGCGTCGTGCCCGCGGACGCTCCGGTGGCGCCATCCGTCCCGGCCGCGCGGTTCGACCGCTTCCTGCTGGGTCCGGGCGCCGATGCGTTCTTCTTCGGGCCGGGGGCGACGCTGCTCATCGGCGGGGCTCTGTGGCTGCTTCCGCACCTCGGGGCGGCGGCGGTCGGCGTGGCGACGAACCTGACGATCGCGCTGTCGCTGCTGCTGGTCGGGCCGCACTACGCGGCGACCTATCGGCGCGCGTACACCTCGCGTGACGTGATCCGCGAGCACCCCTGGGTGACGCTGGTCGCCCCGGCGATCTTGATCGCCGCGGCAGTGGCCGCGGTCCGCGTTCCGACGCCGATCGGGATCGCCTACTTCGGCCTCTACGTGGGGTGGTCGGGATTCCACTACTCGCGGCAGTCGCTGGGGATCGCGATGCTCTACCCGCTGCGACAGGGGGCGCGGCTCGATCCACGCGAAAAGCGTCTCATCGCGCTTCCGCTCTACGTGTCGTGGATCCTCTCGATCCTGGGGATGTTCCGGCTGGCGGGCTCCGCGCGGAACCCGGCCTACGAGGTGGTGCGACGCGCCTATGCCGGGCCGGCGCTTCCGGGCTGGGCGCTGGCGGGCGGGCTCGGCGCGCTGGCGCTGAGCGCGCTCGGCGTGCTGGTGGTCGCCCGTGGCCGCCGCGCGCGCGGGAACCCGCTCCCGTGGCCGACCTACGCGGTTCTGGCCGCGCAGATCAGCTGGTTCACGATCGCGCTCTACCACCCGCTCTTCAACCTGACGCTGGTTCCGATGTTCCACGGCTTGCAGTACCTGGCGCTGACGAGCTGGCATGCCGCCCGGGAGCCGGGGGCAGCGGGCCGCGGGCGGTTCGTTCGCTATCTGGTGACGGTGCTGGTGCTCGGGTTCGCCATCAAGCCGCTTCTGTTCATGACCGTGACCACGCCCGATGCGACGCGCGCCCTCATGACGACGGCGGCGCTGATCACCTTCGTGAACCTGCATCACTTCCTGCTCGACGGCCGGATCTGGCGTCTGCGCGAGCGGCGGGTCGCCCAGTCGATGACCACGTGACGCGTGGGCTGACGCTCTCGCAGCCCACGCGGGCCGTCTCGAGAGCGGAGAGCCGAGATCTCGGACCGCTAGGGAAAGGGCGCTGGGACCAGTTGTCCCCTGCGCGAGACGACCGGCAACCCGAGGTCGCGCCTGGCCCAAACGTGGAACACGTCGTCGGCGTAGACCTGCACGAAGCCGGCCTCGGGCGTGGAGGCGAGCGCGGCGTCGATCGGGTACGACCGCCCCGCCAAGATACCGTCAGGCCGATAGCGCGCCAGGAGCGCGAGCCAACCTGGGCGCGCGCCGTACAGCGTCTCGTTTTCCTCGAGCACACCGTCGGCGTAGGCGACCTCGTAGCGGCCGTCGAGGCTGACGCGAACGTCGGGATGCAGCTTCCAGCTCACATAGGCGCCGGGGACGTACTCGGTGTAGAGCTTGCCGCGAAAGTGCGTGCGCGCGAGGTAGTCGACCGCGCCACTTGGATAGAGCAGGGGGGCTTCGTCGGCGAGGTCCTTCGCCTGCGCCGGTACCGTCAGCGTCATCGGATGGTGGCGAACGGCTGCCACCAGCAGGGCGGCGGCGATCGGCAATGCGCCGAGCGTGATGGCACCGCAGACGCGGCGCCGGGCGACCGCCGATTCGAACAGCGCGCCCAGCAGGGTCGGTGTGAGGTACGCCGGGGTGGCACAGAACCAGGCCAGCGCGAAGAGCGGCAGGTGGCGTTGATGCCGGAAGGCGGCGTACCCGGCCGCCAGAAGGAAGAGCAGCCCGGGAAGCGCCCGAGGCCCGCGTCGCAAGACCGCGTAGGCGACCAGCAAGAACGCGGCGGAGAACCCGACGACGCCCACGTGCTGAGGGGTGTTCATGAGCGACGAAAACTCGACCACCCTTTCGCGCGCGTGCGAGACGCTGCGCCACCACCCCGCCGGATAGTAGCGGCCGTACGGGGTCGCAAACATGAGCACGGGCGTCGTCGCGAGCGCCGCCACCAGGTGGCGGACGGGCCGACGCCGCAAGATCTGCTCGACGGCGTGGCAGGCGACCGCCGCGAGACCGACAATCCAACCCCCATGGAGGTTGATCCAGAGGGCCATCAGCGCGACGTAGGCGACGAGGAAGCGGGCCGGTCGCGGCTCGAGCCGGTCGTCGTCGAGCAGCGTCAGAAAGACCGCCAGCAAGAGCAGCGTGTAGACACCCGCGCGAATGGTGGTGAAGCCGGTCTTGCCGAGCACGATCGCGAGAGGCGCGCAGAACGCGACGACGGCTGCCGACGAACGACGGAGCGCGAGCCGCGCGGTCAGCGCGAAGATCGTCAGCGACAAGATCCAGCGGAACACCATGACGCCGGCCGCGCCGAACCAGGTCACCCAGAAGTAGAGGAGCGCGCCGGAGCCCCACTCGTGATGCACGGCCGGGAAGACCGTGGGCGTGAAGGCGAACACGTCGCCGAGCGGGAAGACGCCGGTACGCACCCAGTGCCGGAACAACGCCATCTCGTGGTAGCCGTCGGGGTCGAAGATCTGGGGATCGCTCAGACGCTCGATGAAGAAGGCGGCGAGCATGAGCGCCACCGCGAGCTTCCAGTGGCGACTCAGCCCCGACGGGGGCGTGGCCTCGGGAGACGAAGTTGAGGAACGAATGGCAGTGGGCGAGACGCTACAACCGCGCCAGCACGCAGTTTAACATGGGGGCTTCTTGATGGATTTGCGGGAGGGGTCGAGGCGACAGGGGACGGGCGGCGTCTCGTTCGACCAGCTCGCGATCGGCGGCCTGTTCCTGACCGTCGCCCTGCTGGCGCTCCTGAGCCCCGCGCAGGGGGACACGTTCTGGCACTTGCGCGCGGGCGGGGACATCTGGCGGACCGGGCAGGTCCCGCGGGTCGATCTCTATTCGCACACGGCGTACCGGACACCCTGGCCCGATCACGAGTGGCTGTCGCAGCTGCTCATGTTCGCCGCCTATCGGCTGGGCGGCATGCCCGGGCTGGAGATCGGCGCCGCGCTGCTGGTCCTGGCGGCAGCGGCCACCGTCTATCGGCTGATGGTCGGGCCGCGGACGACGCGGTTCGTGCTCCTGACGGTCGGGCTGGCGATTGCCGCCAGCGCCTGGTCGCTGCGGCCGCAAATCTTGACGTTGTTCCTCTTGCCGGTGCTGGTCTGGTTGCTGGCGCGCGAGCGCCACCTGGTCATACCGCCCTTTTTTCTCTTGTGGGCCAACGCGCACGGCGGGGTGGCGCTGGGCGGGGTGGTCCTGGCCGTCTGCACCGGGGCCGCCGTCCTGCGCTGGGTCCGGACGCGCGCGCCCGCCGATCGCCGGCGCGCCCTGGTGTTGTCCGTCGTACTGCCGCTGGCCGGACTGGCGGTCGCGGCGACGCCGCTCGGGTTTCACATCTACCGCTTCGTCGTCGCGTCGGCCCGACGTTCGTACGACGTCCAGATCGCCGAATGGTTCGTGCTGCGCCCGGATTCGGTTTTCGGTGCGCTGTTTTGGGCGGCGACGGTCGCATTCTTTGCGGTCGTCGTCCTGCGCTGGCGGAGCGTCGCCGCCGGCGACTGGACCGGTTGGGTGACGCTGGCGGCGGCGCTGGCGTTGATGCCGCTCGGGATTCGATCGGCCCGCAACATCGGACCGTTTCTGATCCTCGCGATGCCCGCCGCGAGCCGCGCGCTGGGACCGGAGTTTCGGTTTCGCCTCGGCCGCGGTCCGCGCCCCCCCAGCCCCGACCATCCGCGCTTGAACCTGGCGTTGCTGGTTGGTCTGGGCGTTGCCGCGCTCGCTGCGGTGGTGTTCTGCTGGCGGGACCCGCCCGAGCGCCTGGGTTGGAATCCGTTCCCCGGAGAGGCGTTGCGTGCGCTCGATCGTTGCCCCGGGCCGCTCTACAACTTTTACGGCGACGGCGGCGCGCTGGTCTGGTTCGCGCCGGACCGCAAGGACTTCATCGACGGGCGCCAGGACCCCTTCCCGTTCTGGCTGCTGCGAGAGAGCTTCGCCGTCGAGCACGGGGCGCCGTACCGGCACCTGTTCGGGCAGTTCGCAGTCGGCTGCGCCTTCATCCCCGCCAAGTCGAAGCTGGCGAAGCAACTGCGCACCGACGGCTGGCGCGCCGAGTTTCTCGACGAGAGCTGGGCCGTTCTGGCGGCGCCGCGCTGACCCGCCCCGGGCGCTGCTAGGTGTGCTTGCTGCCGGGGAGCGTCGCGACAGCGTCGAGAACTTCCTTGGCGTTGACCACCGGATCGACCTTCGGCCAGACGCGCGCGATCTTGCCGTCGGGTCCGACCAGAAAAGTCACGCGCGCGGCGATGTCGACGCCGGGCATCACCGAGGGGACGCCGTACGCCTTCTGCACGGCCCCCGAGCTGTCGGCCACCATCGGGAACGGCAGGTGGAAGTGGTCGCGGAAGCCCTTGTGGCTGGCGTCGCTGTCGCGCGAGACGGCGAAGATCGTGATCCCCTTCTTCGCGTAGTCCGCCGAGGCGTCGCGGAAGGCGCAGGCCTCCTTGGTGCAGCCGGCCGTCTCGTCCTTCGGATAGAAGTAGACGACCGCGAAGTGCCCCTTCTGGGCGGAGAGCTTGAAGGTCGTTCCGGCGGCGTCCTTGCCGACGACCTCCGGCGCCGCGGCCCCGACCGGGAGCAGTGAATCGCCGGCGTGGCTGCGGGCCACAACCAGCAGCAAGGCGCCCACCGCGCAGAGGCCGACGATGACCAGCTTCTTCATGCCGCGGTTCATAGCACCTTGCGCAGGAATTGGCCCGTGTAGCTGGCGGCGACGCGCGCGACGTCGTCCGGCGTCCCCGCCGCGACGACATGTCCGCCGCCGGGGCCGCCTTCGGGGCCGAGGTCGATCACCCAGTCGGCGGTCTTGATGACGTCCAGGTTGTGCTCGATGACGATGACGGTGTTGCCGGCCTCGACGAGGCGGTTCAGCACCGAGAGCAGCTGCGCGATGTCGGCGAAGTGCAGGCCCGTCGTCGGCTCGTCGAGGATGTAGACGGTGCGGCCGGTCGATTTTTTTGCCAGCTCCTTCGACAGCTTGATTCGTTGCGCCTCGCCGCCCGACAGCGTCGTCGCCGACTGGCCCAGCTTGAGGTAGCCGAGGCCGACCTCGCGCAGCGTCTCCAGCTTCTGGCGGACCTTGGGGATGTTCTCGAGAAAGTCGCAGGCCTGGTTGACGGTCATGTCCAGCACGTCGGCGATGCTCGACTGGCGGTAGCGGACCTCGAGGGTCTCGCGGTTGTAGCGCCGCCCGCCGCAGGACTCGCACACGATGTAGACGTCCGGCAGGAAGTGCATCTCGATCCGGATGATGCCGTCCCCCTGACAGGCCTCGCAGCGCCCGCCCTTGACGTTGAACGAGTAGCGCCCCGGCTTGTAGCCGCGCGCCTTCGACTCGGGGAGGTTGGCGAACAGATCCCGCACGTGGGTGAAGACGCCCGTGTACGTCGAGGGGTTCGAGCGCGGCGTGCGGCCGATGGGCGCCTGGTCGATGTCGATCACCTTGTCGACGTGCTGGAGGCCGTCGAGGCTTTCGTGCGCCTCGGGCGGCGCCTTGGCGTGGTGGAGGCGCTGGGCCAGCGCGCGCAGGAGCGTGTCGATCACCAGCGTCGATTTTCCCGAGCCCGACACGCCGGTCACGCAGGTGAGGACGCCGATCGGGAAGCCGACCGTCAGGTCGTGCAGGTTGTGCCCGCGCGCGTGCCGCACGGTCAGCGCGCGGCCGCCCGACTGCCGGCGCTGGCGCGGCACCTCGATCCCCTTGCGCCCGGAGAGATAGGCGCCGGTCAGCGACTGGGTGTTGCCGGCGATGTCCTCGGGGGATCCGGCGGCCACGATGCGGCCGCCGTTGACGCCGGCGCGCGGCCCCATGTCGATGACGTGGTCGGCGGCGCGGATGATCTCCTCGTCGTGCTCGACCACGATGACGCTGTTGCCGAGGTCGCGCAGCCGCGTGAGCGCCTCGAGCAGGCGCGCGTTGTCCCGCTGGTGCAGGCCGATCGACGGCTCGTCGAGGATGTAGAGGACGCCGACCAGCGAGCTGCCGATCTGGGTGGCCAGCCGGATGCGCTGTGACTCCCCGCCCGACAGGGTGGCGGCGGTGCGGTCGAGCGACAGGTAGTCGACGCCGACGTTGTTGAGAAAGGAGAGCCGATCGCCCGCCTCGCGCAGGATCCGTCCGGCGATCTCCTTTTGCTTGGCCGACAGCGCGAGCCCCTTGAGAAAATCGTGCGCCTCGCGGATGGTCAGCGCGGTCATCTCGGTGATGCTCTTGCCGCCGACCTTGACGAAGCGCGCCTCCTTGCGCAGCCGCGCGCCGCCGCACTCCTCGCAGACGGTCTGCGACATGTAGCGGTGAAATTCGTCGTAGATCGCCTCGAAGTCCTCCTCGCTGGTGCGCCCCTGCTCGCGCCGGCGACGCTCGTGCTCGTCGAAGCGGCGGCGCAGGTTGGCCAGCACCCCCTCGAACTCGCGCTTGAAGCTGTGCTTGCGCCCGTTCTTCTCGAAGGTCAGCTCGACCTCCTCCCCCTCCTTCCCCTCGAGCAGGAGCTTCTTCGCCTTCTCCGGCAGCTTGTTCCAGGGGAGGTACTGGTCGATCTCGAACTTGGTGCAGACCGCGTCGAGGATCTGGTGGAAGAAGACGTTGTTGCGTCGCTCCCACGGCTCGATGACGCCTTCTTTGATCGAAAGCTCCTCGTCGGGGACGATCAGGTCCGGGTCGAAGAACATCTTGGCGCCGATGCCGTCGCAGTTCGGGCAGGCGCCGGCCGGGTTGTTGAACGAGAAGAGCCGTGGCGTGATCTCCGGGTAGCTGATCCCGCAGGTGGTGCAGGCGAACTTTTCGGAGAAGAGAAGGTCGTCGCCCCCGAGCGGCGAGATCTTGACCACCCCCTCGGTCAGCTTGGCGGCCAGCTCGATCGAATCGGTCAGGCGCTGGCGGATGCCGTCCTTCTTCACCAGGCGATCGACGAACACCTCGATCGTGTGCGCGGCGGTCTTGGCCAGCGCCGGCGGCTCGGAGAGCTCGTGCAGCTCGCCGTCGATGTTGGCGCGAACGAAGCCGTCCTGGCGCAGCCGGGCGAGGACGTCGGCGAAGTCCCCCTGCTTGTCGCGGACCACCGGCGCCAGCACCGAGAAGCGCTCGCCCTCGGGAAACTCCAGCACCCGGTCGACCATCTGCTGGATCGTCTGCGAGGCGATCGGCTGCCCACAGTTGTAGCAGTGCACGGTGCCGACGCGCGCCCAGAGAAGCCGAAGATAGTCGTAGATCTCGGTGGCCGTCCCGACCGTCGAGCGCGGGTTGCGCGACCCGGTCTTCTGCTCGATCGAGATCGCCGGCGACAGCCCCTCGATCGAGTCGACGTCCGGCTTGTGCATCTGGTCGAGGAACTGGCGCGCGTAGGCCGACAGCGACTCGACGTAGCGGCGCTGTCCCTCGGCGTACAGCGTGTCGAACGCCAGCGACGACTTCCCCGAGCCCGACAGCCCCGTGATCACCACCAGCTTGTCGCGCGGGATCTCGACGTCGATGTTCTTGAGGTTGTGCTCTCGCGCGCCCTTGATCTTGATGCCGGGGATCTTCTTCATGCTGCCGGGTCGGATCCGTGACGCGCCCGCCGGAGACGGGATACGCGGCCAGAGCGGATTACGACCGCCTATACCCTATCACGGGTGACAAGCTGCAAACGGGTTAAGCTCTTCCGCCCGATGAGAGGTCACGATGCTGACGCTGACGCTGAGGCCGAGGCCTTTTGGCTGCGCGGGCTTCCGTACATCTTGTTGGGTCGCCTGGCCTGCTTGGCCCAGCTGGCGAGCTTGGTGGGCCTCGCGATGGCCGGCTGCGCCGGAACCTCCGAGCGGATCGAAGGGTTCAGGGCCGGCCGCCTGCAGACGCACGCGACCGGCGACCTCAAGCGGGGGATGAACTTCGGCGACGCGATGGATGCGCCCAACGAGGGGGACTGGGGGTGGACCATCTCGGCGTCGGACTTTCAGGCGGTGCACGCGGCCGGGTTCGACCACGTGCGCGTGCCGATGCGGATCTCGTCGCACGCCGACGTCAAGCCGCCCTACGTGATCGAGAAGCGGTTCTTGCACCGGATGGACTGGGCGGTGGACCAGGCGCTGTCGAACGACCTGGGGATCATCGTCGACATGCACCACTACCTCCCGATGATGCAGGCGCCGAAGGTGCACGCCGAGCGTCTGGTCGGGCTCTGGCGGCAGATCGCCACCCACTACCGCGGCATGCCGCGCGCGGTGGTCTACGAAGTCTTGAACGAGCCGACCGACAAGCTGACGGCCGAGGTCTGGAACCCGATTCTGGCGCGGGTCGTCGCCGCCATCCGGGCGATCGATCCCGACCGGCTGATCATCGTCGAGGGGGCGCACTGGGCGTCGGCCAAGGATCTGCGGGACACGCTGCAGGTTCCAGAGGGCGACCCCAACCTCATCGCCAGCTTTCACATGTACGCGCCGATGTACTTCACGCATCAGGGGTTCAGCTGGATGGAGCCCTGGTACCAGACGCGCGGCGTGACCTTTCCCGGGCCGCCGCCGGTGCCGGTGTCGCCCGTGGCGGCGGCCGACGCGCGCCCCGAGGGGCACGAATTCTTTCAGCGCTACAACAGCGAGCCGGCCGAGACCAACCCCGGCGGCCCGGCCGCCATCATCGAGCAGATGGAGATGGCCGAGGCGTTCGCCAAGCGGACCGGGATGCGCATCTACCTGGGCGAGTTCGGCGCCGGCGTCAACGGCGACGTCGCCTCCCGCGGTCGCTGGGTCCGCACCGCGCGGATGGAAGCCGAAAAGCGCGGCTTCGGCTGGGGGTACTGGGACTTCTGCCGAAACTTCGCCGCCTATGCGCAGCTCGCCTTCACCGGGAAGTGGATCCCCGAGATCAAGGCCGCGCTGGTCGAGTGACGCCCGCCGGATTCGGCCCGCCTCGGCGCCGTCACCATCTCGTACGCCTGGGCCGCCTGTGGCTTCCAGCGGCGTAACGTCACTTTCTGCGCGTGCCCGCCGCGGCGGGGCTTCGGTTGGCCAGCGTCTTGCGTTTCCTGGAAGGGATGGCGCTACGCGGGTGGGGGTTCGGGCTGATGGTCGTGCTGGTGGGTGGAGCCGTGTCGGCTGAGCCAGCACCGACCGGTCTGGGAGCACTGGATCAGGAGCTGGGATCGACGGGAAAGGTCGGCACGTACACACCGCACGCCACGAGCGCGATCGAGCCGGCGGCGATCGAACCGGACCGTGCCGCGCGCGTGCCCGAGCTGCCGACCGAACGCCCGGCGGTCTCCGCCGAACGCACCGAGCAGCCGGCGGTCCTCTCGGAGGAGGAGGTCCGACGGACCGAGGCGCCTGTCACCGCCTGCCGGGTCGAGGTGGCACGGCGCCGGCAGATCTCGCCCCAGAAGCTGGCGGCGAATCAGGTCATCGTGCGCTTCACCGTCGAGCCGAACGGCCGCGTTCGCGACGCGGAGACGGTCTCGGCGCCTGCCACCGACCTGGAGATCGCCGCCTGCGCCAAGCGCGTTCTCAGCGAGTGGCTATTCGCCAAGCACGCCCGCGGTGAGATCACGCTCGAGCGGACATATCACTTTCGCTAGAGCTCACCGCGAGGGGCCCGGGACCGTCTGGGGGTCCCGGCTGTTTTGCAGCGCCAGGTCGAACGCGGCGAGAAAACTCTGGGCGCGCGCGCGGCCGGTTCCGGCGATGTCGTAGGCCGTCCCGTGATCGGGCGAGGTGCGCACGAACGGGAGCCCCAGCGTCAGGTTCACACCGTCGTCGAAGTGGAGCAGCTTGAGCGGGATGAGACCCTGGTCGTGGTAGAGCGCGACGACCGCATCGTAGGCGCCGCCCGCGGCCTGGCGGAAGACGGAGTCGGGAACCAGCGGACCGTCCACGGTCGCGTCCAGGCCCGCCCCGGCGATCCGGGCGCGCGCCTTGTCGATCGCCGGGCGCACGAGCCGGTCCTCCTCGTCGCCGAAGCGGCCGGCCTCGCCGGCGTGCGGGTTGAGGCCGGCGACGGCCACGCGCGGGGCGGCGATGCCGAAGCGGCGCGCCAGCGCCTCGGTCGTCAGCCAGATCGTCGAGGCGATTCCGTCGACGGTCAGCAGGCCGGGGACTTCCTTGAACGGCACATGGGTCGTCGCGACGGTCACGCGCAGCCGGGGCCCGGCCAGCATCATCGCGAACTCGGAGACGCCGGCGCGCGCCGCGAGGTACTCGGTGTGGCCGGGGAAGTTGAAGCCGGCGCGCGCGATCCACTCCTTGGAGATCGGCGCCGTCACCAGCGCCCGGACCTCGCCGGCCAGCGCGGCGTCGACGGCGGCGGTCAGATAGGCCAGCTGCGCGCGGCCGGAGGCGTCGTTGGGTTTTCCCGGGGTCAGCTCTGCCGGCGCGAGCGCCGTGACGGCCCGAACCTGCGAAGGTGGAGGCGCGGCGACGCCGACGGTCTTCGCCGCGCGATCGAGCACCCCCGTGTCGCCGAAGACGACGACGTCGGTGTCGGGGCGCTCGGCCAGAGCGCGCGCGACGATCTCCGGCCCGATCCCCGCCGGATCGCCCAGCGATATGGCGATGGGGCGGGTCACGCGCTCACAGCTTGAGCGCCTTGAGCCGCTCGACCGCCTCGGCGAGGCGCGCCTTGTCCGCGCAGACGGTCAACCGCACGAACCCCTCGCCCGCGGCGCCGAAGCCGGTCGCCGGCGTCGCGACGACGCCAGCCTCGCCCAACAGGCGCGAGGCGAATTCGAGCGACGTCATCCCCTTGGGGTTGGCGACCAGCGTGTAGAAGCTGGCCTTCGGCGTCAGCACGTCGAAGCCCGCCTTGGCGAGCCCGCCGCACAGCACGTCGCGCCGCTCGCGGTAGATCGCCCGCTGCCGCGCGACGCAGGCCTGGTCACCCGTGAGCGCGGCGATGCCGGCCCGCTGGACGGCGTCGAAGGCGCCCGAGTCGACGTTGGTCTTCACCTGGCCGAGCCCGCCGACCAGCGTGGCGTTACCGCAGGCCCAGCCGATGCGCCAGCCGGTCATGTTGTAGGTCTTCGAAAGCGAGTGGAACTCGATGCCGACCTCGCGCGCGCCCGGCGTCTCCAGAAACGACGGTGGCGGCGCCTCGTAGTACATCTCGCTGTAGGCGAGATCGCTGGCGACGATGACGTCGTTCTTCTGCGCGAAGGCGACCACCTTCTCGTAAAAGCCGGGCGCGGCCAGCGCCGCGGTCGGGTTGTTCGGGTAGTTGATCCAGAGGATCTTGGCCCGCCTGGCGACGTCGGCCGGGATGGCGTCGAGGTCGGGGAGAAACCCGTTTTCGCGCCGCAGGGGCAGGAAGTAGGGCTCGCCGCCCGCGAAGCGCGTGAGCGTCGCGTAGACCGGATAGCCCGGGTCCGGACAGAGGACGACGTCGCCCGGGTTGACGAAGGCGAACGGGAAGTGCGCGATCGCCTCCTTCGATCCGATGACGGCGATGACCTCCTTGCCGTGATCGAACGTGAGGCCGAAGCGCGACTTCATGAAGTCGGCGGCCGCCTTGCGAAACGCCTCCATCCCGACGTACGACGGGTAGCGGTGCGTGCCCGGATCGCCCGCCGCCTCGGCCAGCGCCGCCACGATGTGCGGGGGGGTCGGCAGGTCGGGGTCGCCGATGCCGAGGTCGATCAGATCGTTGCCCTTCTTGCGCTCCTCGTTCTTGAGCGCGTCGATGCGGGCGAAGAGGTAGGGGGGAAGCTCCCGGATGCGGTGGGCGAGCTCGATCTTCATGCCGATCTCTCTACCACGCGTCCGGCTCTTCCCGCCGCTCGTACGGCTCTGCCCAGCTTCAGCGATCGATCGCTGGCGCTTGACTCTCCGTCCCGACCGCCTATTCTCGGCCGTTCCATGGCGCAAGAAAGCAAAGACGGTTCGAAGAGCGCGGCTGCCAAGAAGCCGAAAGCGGCCGAGAAGCCTGCCGAAAAGCCCGCCGCGAAGCCGGTCGCCAAGGCCGCAAAGCCCGCGGGCGCGGCGGCCAAGGCCTCGACGAAGGCGAAGGGCAAGGCCACGCCGGCCGTGACCGACGGCGGGGTGACCTGCCGCGCGGAGAAGTGCAAACAGCCGGTGCGCGCGAAGGGGTACTGCCGCAAGCACTTCATCGCCTGGCGGCGTGCCGCGGTGGGGGACCATCACCGCTACAAGATTTGCAGCAAGGAAGCCTGTCGCAAGCCGCGCACCAAGGGCGGCCTGTGCGATGAGCACGCCGGCGTCGCTGCGCCCGCGGGGGCCGCGCCCGCCGAGGGCGCTCCGGCCGCCTAAGGGCGCTCGCCCTTGCAGAAGATCGTCATCCGCGGCGGCGTCCGCCTGGCGGGCGAGGTTCGCGTCTCGGGCTCCAAGAACGCCGCGCTGCCGATCCTCGCCTCGTCGCTGCTGGCGCGCGGGCGCTCGATCTACCGCAACGTCCCGGCGCTGGGCGACGTGCGGACGATGGGTCGCCTGCTCGGGCGCCTGGGCGCCGGCTTCACCGAGCCGACCCGGGGGACGGCGCACGTCGACACCTCGGCCATCACCGAGCACGAGGCGCCCTACGACCTGGTCAAGACGATGCGTGCCTCCGTGCTGGTCCTCGGGCCGCTGGTCGCCCGCTACGGCAAGGCGCGGGTTTCGCTGCCCGGCGGCTGCGCCATCGGCGCGCGCCCGATCGACCAGCACCTGAAGGGGCTGGCGGCGATGGGGGCGCGCATCGAGCTCGAGCATGGCTACGTCAACGCGCGCGCGCGGCGTCTGCGCGGCGCGACCATCGTGTTCGACATGCCGACCGTCACCGGCACGGAGAACCTCATGATGGCGGCGGCGCTGGCGCGCGGGCGGACCACGCTGGAGAACGCGGCCCGCGAGCCGGAGGTCGAGGAGCTGGCGCGCGTCCTCAACAAGATGGGGGCGCGCGTCCGCGGCGCCGGAAGCTCGCTCATCACCGTCGAGGGGGTCGACGAGCTGCAGCCGATCGAGCACGCGGTCATCCCGGATCGTATCGAGGCGGGGACGCTGCTGGTGGCGGCCGCGATCACCCGCGGCGACGTGCTGGTCCGCGACTGCCTGCCCGAACATCTGGAGGCCGTGATCGCCAAGCTGCGCGCCGCGGGCGCCGAGGTGACCGCCGAGGGGGACGGCATCCGCGTGCGCGGCAAGAACGAGTTCAAGCCGGCCGACATCTCGACCCAGCCGTTCCCCGGGTTCCCGACCGACATGCAGGCGCAGTTCATGGTGTTGATGACGCGCGCGCAGGGGCAGTCGGTCCTCTCGGAGACGATCTTCGAGAACCGCTACATGCACGTCCCGGAGCTGCAGCGGATGGGCGCCGACATCCAGGTCGACGGTCGGACCGCGATCGTGCGCGGGCCGACCAAGCTGACCGGCGCGACGGTGATGGCCACCGACCTGCGTGCCTCGGCCTGCCTAGTGCTGGCGGCGCTGGTCGCCGAGGGAAAGACGGAGATTCTGCGCATCTACCACCTCGACCGCGGCTATGATCGCCTCGACAAGAAGCTGCGGGCGCTGGGCGCCGACGTGCGGCGCGCGAAGGGATCGGCGTGAAGAAGACCAAAAGCGGTTCGACGACCGGTTCTTCGACCGGCGATTCGACGCGCGGCGATTCGACGCTGACGATTGCGCTGCCCCGCGGCCGGATCCTCGACGAGGCGCTGCCGCTGTTCGCGCGCGCAGGGATCGATCTCGGCGCCGCCGAGAAGGCGCGCGCGGGGCGCCGCCTCATCATCCCGATTCCGGAGCACGCTCTGCGGGTCCTCATCGTGCGCGACACCGACGTGCCGTCCTACGTCGAGCACGGCGCCGCCCACCTGGGCATCGCCGGGCGCGACGTGCTCGAGGAGCAGGATCGCGATCTCTACGAGCCGCTCGATCTCGGGATCGGCCGTTGCCGCATGGTGGTCGCCGAGCCCGAGGACCGTCCCGTCGACGAGAACGCGCAGGTCCACCTCCGCTACGCCACCAAGTTCGCCGAGATCACGCGCCGCCACCTGCAGGCGCGCGGGACGGTCGCCGAGATCATCAAGCTCTACGGTTCGATCGAGATCGCTCCGCTGGTCGGCCTGGCCGACCGGATCGTCGACCTGGTCTCGTCGGGCGAGACGCTGCGCCAGCACCGGCTGCGCGAGGTGGAGACGATCCTCGAGGTCAGCGCGCGCCTCTGCGTCGGCCGCGCGGCGGCCAAGCTGCACGGCGACCGCATCGACGATCTCGTTCGCCGGCTGCGCGCGGTCAGCGCGCGGCGCAGCTGAAGCGACCGCGCACTCGAACGGCGGCCGCTACATTCCCTTGAGGCCGGCGTGGCCGTGCAAAACGGCCGTTCCGAGGACCTGGCCTGCGGTCATGGCGGTCGCAAGCGCGGTCCTCGCCTGGGCGACGCCCGTGCCGCCTGTCAGGGTCAGCGTGGCGGTCGACAGCGCGTAGACCGTGAACGCGTACTGGTCGTCCGAGTTGTTGTTCATCAGCGACTGCGCGCAGGGCGCCAGGAACGTTCCGCTCTGCTTGGCATTCATGAGGGTCCCGCTCAACGTCATCGTCCCCTCCGGGAAGGTCATCACCGTCGCGGGGATGTTCCAGATGGCCCAGTGGTTGCCCAGGCTGTCCATCTTGGCGTCGATGAGCGTCGTGTCCAGGAAGGTGATGGCGAACGACATGGTTCCCGCGGGAGCGTTAATCCACTCGAGATCGGGATTGATGCCGTTTCCGAGGCCGCCGACCGATTTCCCCGACAAGGCTGGGCTCTCTTGGCAGGTGAACTTCGAGCTGATATGCGCGTTGTCCGCCTGATCGTTGCTGGTCAGCGTGAACGCGCTGCCGGAGCTCCCTCCGCCGCCGCTGGTCCCGGCCGCGCCCCCGGTGCCGTTCAATCCGCCACCGGCGTGACCGGCCCCGCCGCCCGCGCCGCCAGCAGGGTGGCCTCCAGCGCCACCGGTTTCGCCGGAGCCAGCCGCGCCGCCCGTGCCGGTGTTGCCGCCCGTGCCGGTGTTGCCGCCTGTGCTGACGGTGCCCCCCGAGCCCGTGGTGCCGCCAGAGCCGGTCGTCCCTCCCGAACTCGTGGTCCCACCGGAACCGGTGGTGCCGCCCGAGCCCGTCGCACCGCCCGAACCGGTCGTCCCGCCCGAGCCCGTCGCACCGCCCGAACCGGTCGTCCCGCCGGTCGACGAGGTTCCCCCGGAGCCGGAATTGTCGATGGTCGGTGAGGTTGCGCAACCCACCGAGATCAGGGCGATGCTCAGCGCAGCGCTCAGCGCGAAACTGAACCCGGTCACCGAGGTCTTGAGATTGGTGGGTTTCATCCATCGAAGATGGGAGCCCGCGCCCGGGACCTTCACGAAAGGGCACTCCCCAGGCGCAGCTACAACGCGGCCGGGCGCGCCGGCGTTCCGGTAACGCCCGTGAAACAGGCGCACATTCAGCGATCTCGCGGCGCCGTTCAGTGCGCGGCGAAGCTGAAGGTCGCGGCGGCGCTTCCGCTCGCGAAGGCGATCGGGGCCGCGGTCGAGCTGAGCTCGACGAGGATCCCCTGCTGGGCGAAGCGCGTCCCGATCGCCTCGGGCGTACAGCCGGGTGCGAGATCCGGCCGGTAGTCGCAGCCCTGCGCCGCTGTCGGCGTCCAGGTGCACGTCAGATCGAACCGCGCGCCGTTGCCGACGATACCGCCCGAGCCTCCCGCCGCCGCGCAGCTCGCGTCGGGAAACGGAAGCCAGAGCGGCGAATCGCCGACGCCGGAGCGCCAGTCGGCGATTCGCAGCGTCGCCCCGATCGCCGTCGCGGTGAATGGCGTCTGCGTCTGATTGAGCGGCCGGACGTGAAACGTGTTGGCCCCCGCGACGTCGATCGTCGTTCCCGTTCCGATCTGGTTGGTCACGGTCAGATCTCCCGGCCCGAGCGTGATCGCCGGAGCGCAAGTGCCGCCGTTGGTGCTGACCGTGAACCAGGGGATCGACACGGGCGTCGTGCTGCCGCGCGGATCGGGGAAGGTGAGCGGATCCGCCGTGGGGTCGACGACGGCAGCGCCCACCGGCCAGCTGTTCGCGGTCGTCGTGGCGTTGGTGTTGTTCTTCACGTCGACCTCGGACCACATGAGGAACGACGGTCCGAGGTCGATCCCGCCCGCAGCGGCGGTCATTGGCACCCGCAGTCGGATCGTCCAGCTGGGGCACACGACGGGATCGACGCTGCTGTCGCAGACAGCGTCGAGGCGGGCGTCGGTCGCGATCGTCGAGGGAACGGCGACGCTCCCCCAGATGGCGGCCGTTTCGGTCTTCTGGAAGGCGGCCGCTGACATGACGCCCGCGCCGATGCCTCCGGCCGTCGTGGTGGTCAGCGTATCGCGCGTCAGCTGCAGGACCGTTCCAAGGTTGGTCGTCGTGTTGAAGAAGCCAACCCAGACCGCGTCGCCTGGTCCGGCGATCCCCGGATCCGAAGCGACGTGCCAGCGAAGAACGAGCGCCGCGGGTTGAGCTGTGTTGTCGAGGAGCGCATCGAAGGTGACGTTGGCGAACCCGAACGCGTAGGCGCCGTTCCACCTCGGATCGTCGAACGGCGCCGTTCCGACCCACCAGTCGGGCGGGCCTGACTGCCCCGGTACGCCGATCGGCGTTGGAAAGCAGACCGTATTTCCCCCGACGGCCGATCCGCCCGCGCCTGCGCTGCCGCCGCCCGCGCCTGCGCTGCCGCCGCCCGCGCCTGCGCTGCCGCCGCCCGAACCAGCGTTGCCGCCGCCCGCGCCCGCACTGCCGCCACCCGCGCCCGCTTTTCCACCGGCTGCGCCGCCGGCACCCGCGTTGCCGCCGCCCGCGCCTGCGCGTCCACCTCCCACGCCTCCGCTGCCCGCAGCTCCGCTGCCCGCAGCTCCGCTGCCGGCGGCTCCGTTGCCCGCAGCACCGTTGCCGGCAGCACCGCTGCCCGCAGCTCCGCTGCCGGCGGCTCCGTTGCCCGCAGCACCGTTGCCGGCAGCACCGTTGCCCGCGGCTCCGCTGCCGGCGGCTCCGTTGCCGGCAGCTCCGTCGCCGGCAGCACCGTTGCCGGCAGCTCCGTTGCCGGCAGCACCGTTGCCCGCAGCTCCGCTGCCCGCGGCTCCGCTGCCGGCGGCTCCGTTGCCCGCGCCACCGTTGCTCGACGATCCTCCGGCACCCGCGCTCCCGCCACCGTGGCCGCCACCTGGATGCCCGCTCGCGCCGACGGCCCCTGCTGCTCCGCCGCTCCCGCCGCTGCCCTGGTTGCCTCCGCCTCCGCAGCCGAAGCCGAGCGTGAGCGCAGCCAACGACATCGCCACCGTGACCGAACGCCAACGACTTTCGACCGACACGGGCCGACTATACCGGACGATCCGCGGGGTGCGAACGGCGCTGCTGGGCGCGATTGCTAGTCTAGTGAGCGGCGAAGCCGAGCGTCGCGGCGGCGCTTCCGCTCGCGAACGGGACGCCCACGGCCGACGAGAGCTCGACGAGGATTCCCTGTTGGGCAAAGCGGGAACCGACCGCGTCAGTCGTGCAGCCGGGCGACAGATCGGGCCGATAGTCGCAGGCCTGGGCTGCCGTCGGCGTCCAGGTGCAGACGAGATCGAACCGTTGGCCCGTGCCGACGGTGCCGGTCGCGGGCCCGGTGGCGCTGGCGCAACTGGCGTCGGGGAGCGCCAGCCACAGCGGCGAGTCGCCGATGCCGGCGCGCCAGTCGGCGATGCGCAGGCTCGCCTGGATGGCGTTGGGCGCATAGAGGGCCTGTGTCTGGTTCAGCGGCTTGATGTGAAACGTGTTCGCGCCCGCGACGTCGATGGTGGTCCCGGCTCCGATCTGGTTCGAGACCGAGATGTCGCCCGGCTGCAAGTTGACGCCCGGAGCGCAGGTTCCGCCGTTCGCGCTGACGTCGTTCCAGGCCAGGGAGGCCGGCGATGTGCTCCCCAGCGGCTCGGGGAAGGTGAGCGGCAACGCCGTCGGATCGACCTGGATGGCACCGAGCGGCCATTTGTCGGCGACGATCGCGGTGTCGCCCTGGACGTTGAGCTCGAACCACATCTTGAAGCTGTCGTTCAGATCGATCCCGCCGGCAGCGCCGGTCATCGGCACGCGAAGGCGAATCGCCCAGGTCGAACAGATCGAAGGCAATTGCGCGGTCGTGCAGATGGCGTCGAGCCGCGCGTCCGCGGTGACGCCCGCGGGAACGGACACGCTGGACCAACCCGCGCCCGGCGCCGTCTCCTGAAGGGCGGCGATATCGAGGGCGCCGGTCGCCGTCGTGCCGGCCGTGGCGGTCGTGGCCACGTCGTTGGTGATCCGCAGGACCGTCGCGACGCCGCTGGTCCGATTGTAGAAGCCAACCCAAACCTGGTTGGTGTTCGAGGCCGGTGACGTATCGGCCGTCACCCGCCAGCGAAGCACGAGCGCAGCCGGCTGTCCGGTCCGATCGACGAGCGCGTTGAATTCGCCGTTGCCCAGGCCACCGTAGCTGTACTGGAACGAACCGGCCCAGCGTGCATCGTCGAACGGCGCCGTCCCGAGCCACCAATCCGGCAGACCCGATTGCCCGGGAACCCCAATCGGGCCCGGAAAGCAGAAGGTGTTCCCACCGACGCCCGTTCCGCCGGCGCCTGCGCTACCGCCGCCCGCGCCCGCGCCACCACCGGCCGCGCCGGCGGCGCCGCTTCCCGCCCCGCCGCCGCCACCCAAACCGCCCGCGCCCCCAGGTCCGCCACCAGCACCTGCGGCGGACCCACCGGCACCTGCGGCGGACCCACCGGCACCTGCGGCGGACCCACCGGCACCTGCGACGGACCCACCGGCACCTGCGGCGGACCCACCGGCACCTGCGACGGAACCACCGGCACCTGCGGCGGAACCGCCGGCACCTGCGGCGGACCCACCGGCACCCGCGGCGGACCCACCGGCACCTGCGACGGAACCACCGGCACCTGCGGCGGAACCGCCGGTACCTGTCGCGGACCCGCCGGCGCCTGCCGCCGCGGAGCCGCCGGCGCCCGCGACGCCTGAACCTCCGGGACCGCCGCCGCTCCCGGCCAAACTGCCGCCGCCGGCCGCTCCAGTGCCGGCACCGCCGATGCTCGACGATCCTGCGGCGCCGGCGCTCCCGCCCGGGTGGCCGCCACCTGGATGCCCGCTCGCGCCCGCGGCGGCCCCCGCCGCTCCTCCGCTCCCGTCGGCGCCCTGGTTGCTTCCACCTCCGCAGCCGAAGCCGAGCGTGAGCGCGGCCAGCGACATCGCCACCGTGGCCGACCACCAACGACTCTCGACCGACACGGGCCGACTATACCCGAGGGTCTGCGCAGCGCGAACCGCCCTTGCTGGGCGCGACTGCTAGTGGGTGCCGAAAGAGAATGTCGTCGCCGCGCTGGAGCTGGGGAACGCGATCGGAATTCCGGACGACGTCAGCTCGACGAAGATCGCCTGCTGCGCGAAACGCGCGCCGATGCTGTCGGGTGTGCAACCGGGCGCCAGATCCGGGCGATAGTCACACCGCTGGCCCGTCGTGAGCGTCCAGTTGCAGGCGAGATCGAAGCGGCTCCCCGCCGGGACCACTCCGCTGCCGGTCGCGCCGGCGCAGCTCGCATCGGGGACCGCGAGCCAGAGCGGCGAGTCGCCGATCCCCGTGCCCCAATCGGCGATCCTCAGGCTCGCCCCGATGGCGTTCCCCGCCCAGGTCGCGGTGGTCTCGTTCAGGGGCCGGACGTGGAAGGTGTTGGCGCTCGCGACGTCGATGGTGGTGCCGGCGCCGATCGTGTTCACCACTGTGATGTCGCCTGACTGGAGAGCGATTCCGGCCACGCAGGAACCACCGCTTGCGTCGACGAGGCTCCACGCCGCTGAGGGCGGCGACACACTGCCGAGCGGTTCGGGGAAGATCGGCGGAAAGCCCGCCGCGGCCTGGCCACTCGCGCCGGCCGGCCACGAATCGGTGGTGATGACGCCGGTGCCGACGACGTCGCCGTGATCGACGTCAATCTCGGACCACATCGAGAAGGTGTTTCCGAGATCGACGCCGCCGTTGGCGGCCGACATCGGCACCCGCAACCGGATTGCCCAGCTGGGACAGCTGTTCGGAAAAGACGCCATTCCGAGGCAGGAGGCATCGATGCGGGCTTCGGCGCTCACGGCGCCCGGAACCGTCGCACTGGTCCAGATGGTGGCCGAACCCGCGCGCGAAAATGCGCTCACCGACATGATGCCCGGTCCCGCCAGACCGGCGGTGGTGGTCGTCGTCGTGTCGCGTGTCAGCTGGAAGATCGTTCCGGTTCCGCCACCGGCCGGGTTGTAGAAGCCGACCCAGACTTGATCGCCGGGAAGCGCCGCGCCCGGATCGTAGGTGACGTTCCAGCGCAGGACGAGATATCGGTCAGCGCCCTCGGTTTCAAGCAGCGCATTGAGGCTCGCGGGGCCGAAGCTGTAACCGAACGAACCGGCCCAGCGCGGATCGTCGAACGGCGCGCTGCCGAGCCACCAGTTGGGAAGGCCCGACTGACCGGGGACGCCGGTCGCCGTGGGGAAGCAGGTCTGGCCGCCGAATCCTCCGAGCCCGCTCCCCGCAGCTCCACCGCCGCTGCCGGTGCCCGCGGCGCCTCCGCCAGCCGAACCGCCAGCGCCGGCGGTCGAACCCGCAGCGCCCGCGGCGGAACCACCCGCGCCAGCGGTCGAACCACCCGCGCCAGCGATGGAACCCGCGGCACCCGCCATGGAACCACCCGCGCCGGCGGTCGAACCCGCGGCGCCCGCAACGGAACCCGCGGCGCCCGCCGCCGAGCCGCCGGCGCCTGCTGCGAAACCGCCCGCGCCGGCCGAAGAGCCGCCGGCCCCCGCCGCGCCCGATCCTCCGGAGCCGGCGTTGCCGGCGAAACTACCCCGGTTCCCGGCCGCGGCGTTGCCCGCACCGCCGCCGGCTCCTCCGCCGCCCTGCGCGCCGGGCCCACCGGTGCCGCCGCCGCAGCCGAGCCCCGACGAAAACGCTGCGAATGCGACGATCGTCGTGAACCTCGGGCGCGGTTTCACCCGGCCGACTATATCTCTGCGCGCATTGGGACCGCCCGTGTCAAGGTAACCTACCGATATTATTTTATAAATCAGAATATTTTGGCACTCTCCGGGCTCGCTTGACAGCGGCTGGCCGGTGTTTAAGCTCCCCGCGCATGCCGATCTACGAGTACGCCTGCGCCGCCTGCGGCCACCAGTTCGAGGAGTGGCAGAAGATCAACGACAAGCCGGTCAAGGTCTGCCCGAAGTGCAAGGCGAAGAAGGTCGAGCGGCTCATCAGCGCGACGTCGTTCCACCTCAAGGGGGGCGGCTGGTACTCGGACCTCTATGCCGGCCCGAAGCCGAACGGCGCGGCCGAGCAGGGGACCTCGAAGGATTCGACCACCAAAGAAACGAAGACCGCCTCGACCTCGACCACGAAGTCGAGCGGCAAGGGCAAGAAGTCGGAGGCTGCCTGAGCGCAGCGACGACCGGTTTTTCAAACAGGAACCAAGGCAAAGGTAAGGAGAAGGAAAAATGAAGATCCGACCGCTGTACGACCGCATCCTCGTCAAGCGCATCGAAGAGCAGACCAAGACCGCCGGCGGCTTGTTCATCCCCGACACGGCCAAGGAGAAGCCGATGGA
Source organism: uncultured Pseudomonadota bacterium (assembly GCA_963725905.1). Classification (GTDB taxonomy): domain Bacteria; phylum Myxococcota_A; class Polyangia; order Fen-1088; family Fen-1088; genus JADGRB01. The sequence goes on from CAVSAG010000003.1 coordinate 304,152, forward strand.
GGCGATGGTCGTCGCCGTCGGCAACGGCAAGATTCAGGAGAACGGCTCGCTCCGTAAGCTGGAAGTGAAGGCGGGCGACAAGATCCTGTTCTCGAAGTACTCGGGCAACGAGATCAAGATCGACGGGACGGATCACTTGATCCTCCGCGAGGACGACATCCTCGCGGTGCTGGAATAGCTACATCAGTTCACGGCAACGCAAAGAAAACGGAGATAGAGAACCATGGCAGCCAAAGAGATCGTCTATTCGCAGAGCGCCCGGCAGAGCATCGCGACCGGGCTCAACATCCTGGCCAACACGGTCAAGGTGACGCTGGGGCCGCGCGGCCGCAACGTCATCATCGAGAAGTCCTGGGGGTCGCCGACGGTGACCAAGGACGGCGTCACCGTCGCCAAGGAGATCGAGCTCGAGGACAAGCTCGCCAACATGGGCGCGCAGATGGTGAAGGAGGTCGCCTCCAAGACCTCCGACATCGCCGGTGACGGCACCACCACCGCCACGGTGCTCGCGCAGGCGATCTACACCGAGGGGTCGAAGCTGGTCGCCGCCGGGCACAACCCGATGGACATCAAGCGCGGCATCGACGCGGCGGTCGCCAAGATCGTCGAGAACCTGAAGGACCAGGCCAAGCCGACCAAGGGCAAGACCGAGATCGCGCAGGTCGGCACCATCAGCGCCAACGGCGAGTCGGTCATCGGCGACATCCTGGCCGAGGCGATGGAGAAGGTCGGCAAGGAAGGGGTCATCACCGTCGAGGAAGCCAAGTCGATGGAGACGACGCTGGACGTGGTCGAGGGGATGCAGTTCGACCGCGGCTACCTCTCGCCCTACTTCGTGACCGACGCCGAGCGCATGGAGGCGGTGCTCGAGGACGCCTTCATTCTCGTGCACGAGAAGAAGCTGTCGAACATGAAGGACCTCCTGCCGGTGCTCGAGCAGGTGGCCAAGGGCGGCCGTCCGCTGGTCATCATCGCCGAGGATGTCGACGGCGAGGCGCTGGCGACCCTGGTCGTCAACAAGCTGCGTGGCACGCTGCAGGTCTGCGCCGTCAAGGCGCCCGGCTTCGGCGATCGTCGCAAGGAGATGCTCAAGGACATCGCCGTCCTCACCGGCGGCCAGGCGATCACCGAGGACCTGGGCCTCAAGCTCGAGAACATCACGCTCAAGGATCTCGGCCGCGCCAAGCGCATCACCGTCGACAAGGACAACACCACAATCGTCGAGGGAGCCGGCAAGAAGGTGGACATCGAGGGTCGGGTGAAGCAGATCCGCGTTCAGATCGAGGAGACCACCTCGGACTATGACCGCGAGAAGCTGCAGGAGCGGCTGGCCAAGCTGGTCGGCGGCGTCGCCGTCGTCAAGGTCGGCGCAGCCACCGAATCGGAGATGAAGGAGAAGAAGGCCCGCGTCGAGGACGCGCTTCACGCCACGCGCGCGGCCGTCGAAGAGGGGATCGTCCCCGGCGGCGGCGTCGCGCTCATCCGCGCGCTCTCGTCGCTGGACAGCCTCAAGTTCAGCGATGACCGACAGTACGGCGTCAACATCATCCGCCGCTCGGTGGAGGAGCCGTTGCGCCAGATCGCGTCCAACGCGGGCGTCGACGGGTCGATCGTCGTGGACAAGGTGAAGAACGGCAAGGGCGCGTTCGGCTTCAACGCGGCGACCGAGGAGTACGAGGACCTGGTCAAGGCCGGCGTCATCGACCCGACCAAGGTCGTGCGCGCGGCCCTGCAGAACGCGGCGTCGGTCGCCTCGCTCATGCTGACGACCGAGGCGCTCATCGCCGAGCGGCCGAAGAAGAAGGCGGCTGGCGGTGGCGGCGGCCACGGCGGTGGCGGCGGCATGGGCGGCATGGGCGGGATGGGCGGCGGCGACGACGACTTCTAGGCCGTCCGTTCGTCCAAATTGACCAAGAAGGGGCTCGGGAAACCGGGCCCCTTTTTTGCGCTCAGATGGCGAGGGACGAGACGAAGGCGCGGAAGTCGGGGCTGGTCTTGTCGAGGACGACGATGAACTCGCCGTTCTTGTCGACGCGCGAGATGCGCCCTTCGGCGGCGCAGGCGCCGCGGCCCGACACGATGAACATGAACTTCGCGCGCTGATCGACCTTCACGTCGTTGGAGGGCGCCCGGAAGCGGACGCCGCCGGCGGCGATGTCGGTCAGCTCGACGGTCAGTGGCGCGTCGCGGCCCGACAGGTGGACCTCGACCGGCAAGCCGACGGGGATCCGCGGATGGCGGCGCCGGTTGGCGTGCGCCTGGTCACGTTTTGCTGCTGCGGCAGCTCTCGCTCCGGTCGGCCCCACGTCGTCCCCTCTCTTAGAAGTGACGGCTCCGCAACGGAGCGGCTCAGGGGCCGCGCAACTCCGCGCGCTCGTTGGCGCCGCAGGGTGTCTAGGCGACCAGCTCGGCCGCGAGATCGTACTCCGCCGAGTGCGTCACGCGGACATCGACGAAGGTTCCGGCGGCGGGCGGCGCCGCATCCGGCGGCAGCGACAGGTAGACCTGGCCGTCGATCTCGGGCGCCTGTCCCTCGTGGCGACCCATCATGAGGTACTCCGATTCGTCGGACGGCCCCTCGACCAGCACCCGCAGCCTCCGGCCGCGCATCGCGCGCAGCTTCTTCTTGGAGATCTCGCGCTGGATGCGCAGCAGCTCCCGGCGGCGCGCGTCGACCTCTCTTGGCGGCACGCGCTTGGGCAGGAGCGCGGCGACGGTGCCCTCTTCGCGCGAAAAATTGAAGACGCCGACGTGATCCATCTCGGCCTCGCGCACGAAGTCGCAGAGTCTCTGGAAGGCGGCGTCGGTCTCGCCGGGGTGGCCGGCGATGAAGGTGGTGCGGAAGGTGCCATTCGGGACGTTCGCCCGGAAGCGCGCAACCAGATCGCGCACCTGGCGCTCTCCATACCCGCGCCGCATCGCCTTGAGGACGTCGCTGTCGACGTGCTGGATCGGCACGTCGAGGTAGCTCGCCACGCGCGCCTCGGCGCCGATCGCCGCGAGCAGCTCGTCGCTGCAGGCGGTGGGGTAGGCGTAGTGGAGGCGGATCCAGCCGAGGCCGTCGATGGCGGCGAGCTCGCGCAGCAGAGAGGCGAGCCGTGGCGCCGCGGGGTCCTTGGCATTCGGCAAGTCGGTGCCGTAGGTCGTCAGGTCCTGCGCGACGAGGCAGATCTCCTTGGTGCCGCCAGCGACCAGATCGCGCGCCTCGCGCACGACCGACTCGGGCGAGCGGCTGCGCTGCGGGCCGCGCAGCTTGGGGATGATGCAGAAGGCGCAGGGGCGATCGCACCCCTCGGCGATCTTCACGTAGGCGCTGTGCGGCGCCTGCGAGCGGCGGCGCGGGGCCGCGTCGTCGTAGAGGTAGGCGGGCGTGTCGACGACGCTCAGTCGGGTGCTGGTGCCGGCGATCGCCTTGGCGATCGATCCCACCTCGTCCGTGCCGATGAAGTGGTCGACCTCCGGCATCTCGTCGGCCAGTTCCTTGGGGTAGCGCTGCGACAGGCAGCCGGCGACCACCAGGCGCTTGCAGGTGCCCGCCTGCTTGTGGCGCGCCATCTCGAGGATGGCGTCGATCGATTCCTGCTTGGCCTCGCCGATGAAGCCGCAGGTGTTGACGACGATGACCTCGGCCGCTCCCGGGTCGGCGACCAGCTGGTGCCCCGCCTCGGCCGTATGGCCGAGCATGACCTCGGTGTCGACGCGGTTCTTGGGACAGCCGAGGGAGACGAAGTGAACGTTCATCGGAAAGCCGGCAAGACTAGCACGCAATCCCGCTAGGTTAAGGGGCAGCCGGCGATCGACGCCCGGCGCAAACGGCGATATCCTCCCACCTCAGCCTAGATTTGGAGGGGACGCCATGACTCGAGCGCGGAACTGGTTTTTGGCCGTTGCGATCGCCACCCTTGGCCTGGCTTGCGGTTCGGATGGCGGATCGAATGGAACAGGTGGGTCGGGAGGTGGCGGTGGCGCTTCTGCGCGCGGGGGGAGCGGCGGCTCCGGTGTCGCCGGCAGCAACGGCGGGGCCGGCCTGAGCGGCGCCGCGGGCACGGGCGGTGGCGCGGGATCCGGGGGTGGGACGGCAGGCGGAGCCGGTGCAGGCGGTCACGCGGGCGCTGCCGGTGGCGGCGCGGGTACGGGCGGCCACGCGGGATCTGACGGCGGCGCGGGCGCTGGCGGTCAGGCAGGATCCCGGGGCGGCGCGGGCGCAGGTGGCCACGCGGGCTCCGCTGGCGGCGCGGGCGCCGGCGGCCACGCTGGCTCGGCTGGCGGTGCGGGCGCCGGTGGCCATGCGGGCGCCGGCGGCGGTGCGGGCGCCGGTGGGCATGCGGGTTCCGCTGGCGGTGCCGGTGGCTCCTCGGGCGCAGGGGGGACAGGCAAAGTGTGCGGCGGCATCGCCGGCGCGACATGCGATCTCGGACAGTTCTGCCACTTCGCCAACGGCCAGTGCGGGGCCAGCGACCAGCAGGGGCAGTGCGAGCTGTCGGGCGGCGCCGTCTGCCTGCCAAAGGTCGTCTGCGGCTGCGACGGGAACACCTACTCGAGCGCCTGCCAGGCGTACGACAACGGCGTCGACATCATGAGCACGACGTCGTGCATTCCCGGTAACGGTGGCGCCGACGCACCTTGCGGCGCCGACACAGACTGCATGAGCGGTTACAAGTGCTGCGTGACCGCCGGGAGGGTCGGGTCGCCGATCGCCTGCCGGCAGGTCAGCGGCGCATGCCCGGCGCTGCCCTAGCAGGGTGCTGAAGAAATCGGTCTGAGCGACGCCAGAGGGTCGGCGCGAGCCGGTCCGGCGTTGCCCGTCGCGCCGTCGGCCCCACCCGAGCGGCCCAAGGGTCGCTGTATCAAGCTGCCATCGCTGTCAGGCGCGACATTCGGAGCAGGTTGTAGGCGGCTCCAACGAAGAGTGACGCGAGTTCGGTCCTCGCCTGGCCCTTGTACCGCGTGCGCCTGAAGTTCCCGACGGTCTTGGTCCACCCGAAGATCTCCTCGACGCGTTTCCGAATCCGCTGACTGATGTCATAGCCGGGATGCCTCGTCGTCCTGTCGTCGACGGCCGAGGACCGTCCTGGATATTCGTTCTGGGCGACGTGCGGCGTGACGTTCATCGCGCGCGTCCATGCGACAAACTCCTTCGTGTCGAAGCCCTTGTCACCGGCGATCGTGCGGCGGCCAGCTCGCCCAGGCAGCTGGGCGAGCATCTGTAGCGCATTCGTCACTTCGGCCTTTCCCATCGCTTCATCGATTCGCACGTCGACGATCAGCCCGTTCCGATTCTCCATCAGTACGTGCTGCGAGTACGACATCTTCGACTCCTTGCCTTTCTTGCGAGCCAGCCTCGCCTCGGGATCTGTCGTCGACTCGTGCGTGACGTTGCTGCGCTTTTCGCCGTGGAAGTTCACCGTCGGGTTTCCGGGATCGTCAGGCGGCGGTCGATCGCCGGGCTTCTCGCCCTTCCGCCGAAAGCTCTTCAACGACGCCCACGCTTCGATCAACGTCCCGTCGACGGTGAAGTGTTCTCGGCTCATCAGCCCCGCCTTGTCCGCCTGCGCGACCACCGCCTCGAAGAAACGGCGAGCGACGTCGTGCTCGAGAAGACGCTGCCGATTCTTCGTGAACGTCGTCGGGTCGAAGGTCTCTTCGTCCATGTTCATGTCGAGAAACCACCGAAAAAGCAGGTTGTATTGGATCTGCTCGCAGAGCATCCGCTCGCTCCGCACCGTGTACAGCGCCATCAGCAGCGTCGCCTTCAACAACCGCTCGGGTGGAATCGACGGCCGGCCCACCGAGCTGTACATCTCGTCGAACACCGGCGACAGCGTCCGCAAGGCTTCTTCCGCCAGTGCCTTGATCTGCCTCAGGGGATGGTCGGCCGGCACGCGCTTCTCCGGCGTAACCAGACTCAGCATCGTCCCCTGCTTCGTGTCGTCGCCCCGCATGACCCCAGAAGATCATGCCCCGATCGATCTGTCGATCCCCTACGCCGGGTTTTTCAGCACCCTGCTAGCGGTCCTCGCGCCGGTGCCAGGTCAGGGCAAGGCGAGGGGCAAGGCGAGGGCAAGGCTAGGGGAAGGCTAGGGGAAGAACAGCACTTCACGCGGGCCGAACCGGGTAATGAGCTCGCGGACGTGCTGCTGGACGACCTGGCGGCGGGCGACCACTGCGGCGATCTCCGGCGACGTCAGGATGTCGTAGGTGGCGCCCGGCTCTTGCGCCAGCGCGCGCTCCAGCGTCGGCACCGTGACCCGGTCGAGCGCCTCGTAGAGGCTCTTGGAGAAGCGCTGAGTTCGCAGCAGGACCTCGCGGTTCTTCTCGGGCCCGGCCGGGTCGACGAAGAACGACATCGTGTTGTCCATGTAGAAGAGCTCGCTGCCGTCGGGAGACATCTTCATGTTGCCGCCCGAGTAGCGGTCGGGGTTGGAGGTCAGGAAGTCGAACACCACCAGGTCCGAGACCTGCCCGGCCATCGACATCTTGTCGGGCGGGATCGGCTCGCTGCCGAGGCCGACGGTCAGCCAGGCCGTGGCGAGCCGCTGGCCGTCGGGCGTGTCGAATCCCGAGTCCTTAATGACCGGGATCCAGTACGACGCCGTGCCGTAGGTGATGCCGGCCGGGTTGAAGATCGTCTCGGCCTTGATGCGCGGCAGGAACTCGAGGCTATCGGGGTGCAGGTGCGCCAGGAGCTCGTCGCGCGAGACGGCGCGCGGCGCCGCGGGTGGGACGGCGTTGAGACCGAGCAGGCGATTCAAGCGATAGGCGGCGATCTCCTTGCGCGGGATCGTTTGGGTGTTGGTCTGCGTCGGCTTCCACGCGGCGCGCGAGCCGTCGGCGAAGTCGACGCGGAACGAGATCGACGAGCCGCCGTGATTGAACTTGAAGCGCACCATCGGCTGGTTGCGCACCCGGTCGAGCAGGAGCTCGTCGGACATCCCCATGAACGTCCCCGACGACTCGAGCGAGAGCCGCAGATCACCGATCTCCGGTAGGTCCTGCCGCTCGGCGAGGGGCGCGGTGGAGGGTGCGAGGTGGGCACGCGCCGCCAGCAGGGAGCGGACCTGACGCACGCCATAGCGCGCGCCGACACCGCCGCCCGCCAGGAGGGCAGCGGCGACACCGAGCTCGATTGCGACATAGCCTGGAAGGCGCACGCCGGCGGCAATTTTATAGCAACGGCCGCGGCGCATCCGGTACGTTACGGTTCCATGTCGGCTCCCACCTACGTCTGCTCGATGTGCCGCAAGCCGATCCCCGTCGGCAGCAAGCTCATCAAGTGCTCCGTCAGCACCTGTAACTCGGGCCGCGTGAAGCTGGTCTTCTGCTCAGGCTCCTGCTGGGACAGCCACCTGCCCAACGCCCGCCACCGCAGCGCCTACTTCACCGAGGAGAAGGCGGGCCGGCCCGAAGGGTAGTTAGCTGGTGAGGCCCCTCAACAGGTGTCTGAGGAGCTGATCCCCACACGCGCGATAGTTTCTATGGTCCGGGCGTCGAAAGAGGGCGCTGAGCTCCCCCTTCGACACCGTGAGGCCGGTCCTCTGCAAGAGCGCGATGATGTCGTCATCTTTGAGCTCGAAGGCGACCCGGATCTTCTTCAGCACGGTGTTGTTGGTGACCGGAAGCTCGACGGGTTGCGGCGGTCGACTCTCATCCTTGCCACGTTTGTAGGTGACCAGGCCGTTGAGGAAGTGCGCCATCGCCTTGTCGCCGCACGCCTGGTAGCCGTCCTCGTCCTCTCTCTTGAGAAAGGCGACGATCTCGTCCCCGGTGATCTCGCGCTGACCGAGCCGGAAGATGTCGGCGAGCCCCGCGTCGTTGACCTTCAGCAGATAGCGGAGACTTCGGAGGACGTCGTTGTGGGTCATGTGAGCGGTTAGCGCGCCAGCCCCACCTTGAACTTCTTGCCCTTGATGCGGCCGGCGCCGAGTTGCTGGATCGCGCGGTTCGCGCTCCCCTTGGCGATCGCCACGTAGGAAAATCGATCGTGAATCTCGATCTTGCCGATCTCGCTGCCCGGCAATCCGCCCGCTTCGCCAGTGAGCGCGCCCAGGATGTCGCCGGGACGCAGTTTGTCCTTGCGGCCGCCCGAGATGTACAGCGTCTCCATCGTCGCGTCGGCGTGAACGGCCGGCCGGCGGGAAGAGGACGTATCGGGATGCGCCTCTGACGGCGCGTCCTGGCGTTCCAGCGGCGACCCGATCGCTGCCTCGATCGCCTTCACCTTGGCGCGATCTTGGCGGCCGACCAGCGACACCGCCGTTCCCGGTTTGCCCGCCCGGCCGGTGCGTCCGATGCGATGAACGTAGATTTCTGGCTGAAACGGCAGCTCGAAGTTCACCACCAGATCCAGACCTTCGATGTCGAGACCGCGCGCGGCGACGTCCGTCGCCACCAGCACGCGAAGGCTGTGGTTGCGAAACTTCGCCATCACGAAGTCGCGCTCTTTCTGTTCGAGGCCCCCGTGCAGGCTGGCGGTGCTGACCCCCGCCGCGCCGAGCGCCTCCTCGATCCGGGCGACGGTGGCCTTGAAATTACAGAAGACGATGGCCGATTCGGGCGGGCTCGCTCGCAGGACTGCCAGGAGCGTGGGGAGTCGATCGCTGTCGTCCACGGCATAGGCGAGCTGGCGCAGCAGATTCTGGGGACCGTCCGAGGCGCCGACCGTCAGTCGCTCGGGATTCTGCTGGTGCGCCTTGGTCATCGCGTCGATCGATCGCGGATAGGTGGCCGAAAAGAAGACGGTCTGCCGAGGCTTCGGCGCGCCGCCCAGGATTTTCTCCATCTCCTCGCCAAAGCCCATGTCCAGCATGCGGTCGGCCTCGTCCACGACGATGGTCGCCACGCGGCTCAGATCCAGCGAGCCGCGCACGATGTGATCGAGCGCCCGACCCGGCGTTCCGACGACCACATGTACGCCCAGTTGCAGCGCTGCCAGCTGCGGCTTCATGGGTTGCCCGCCCGAGACGATCAGGACCTGCAGGTCCGATTCACGCCGACCAAGCTTGCGAAAATCGCGCGCCACCTGCGCGCAGAGCTCGCGCGTGGGACACAGGACCAGGGCCTGCGGGTGGCGTTTGCCCCGCTTCAGCCTCTGCAAGATCGCCAGGGCGAAGGCCGCCGTCTTTCCGCTGCCGGTGGTCGACTGTCCGACGAGGTCGCGGCCCGCCAGCAACAGAGGAATGGCGCGCGCCTGGACGGGCGTCGGCGCGGCGAAGCCCAGCTCGGCCACCACCTGACAGAGGGTGGGGGAGAGGCCGAGCGTGGCGAACCCGCCGTCAGCCAGTGGGGGAGGCGTCGCCGAGTGGTTCATCGTGATGGACGCCTGATAGCAACTGCGCGGGGAAAGTCCACGCATTTAGACGCGGGGTCCGGCTTCAGTTGGCGCCGGGCGAGCTGGCCGTCGCGTCCTCGAGGGCGCGGTCGAGTGCTCGCTCGGTCGTGTAGCCGACGAGGCTCTGACGGATGCGGCCGTCGCGTCCGATCACGACGAGGGTCGGGAGCGCCTCGACCTTGTAGAGCGCCCCGACCGAGCCGTCGTCGACGACGACCGGGTAGGGGATGTGGTGGGCAGAGAGGAATCTCTTGAGCTCGTCGAGCGTCGCGCCGCCGCCGTCGGAATTGATGCCCAGGAAAGCGACGCCGCGGGAGGCCCAGCGCTGGTGAACCGCGTCCATGGTCGGGAGCATCGCCACGCAGGGCCCACACCAGGTGGCCCAGAAGTCGAGCAGGACGACCTGGCCCCGGAGCTGCGCGAGCGACACCGTCTCCGCGCGATCGACGTCGGGGAGCGTGAACGCCGGCGCTGGCTCGCCCCGGCGCATGGGCCGCAGCGAATCGTAGTGACGCGCGGTCCAGACGGCGCTCTCCGCGAGCGCGACCGTCGAGAGGGCCAGGACCGCCAGTCCCGCCAGCAGCGCGCGACGGTCGGGCGCTGGCGGCGCCACGGCGTCGGCCGATTCCGGCACGCGGGCGCGGGCGCAACGGATCGCATAGGCGAGCACCGCCACCGCGCCGACGGCCGAGAAGAGATCGACCATTGCCTCGGGGAGGATTCGCATGCCCGCCGCCCCATCGATGAGCCGCGCGACGGACCGCAGCGCGAAGTAGGGGGCGTAGCAGGCGGCCCCGAGATCGAGATCGCGCGAGGCGTCCCGGCGCGCGCCTGCGGAGACGGTCACGATGACCGCCGCCGGCAGCACCACCCACGCCGCGCTCCTGGCCTCGTCGCCGAACAGCCCGACCAGCCGCAGGAGCTCGCCCGAGCTCGGGCCGGCGACCGCCAGCAAGACGCGAAGAAGCTCGGGCAGACGAAAGGCGACGACGCCGAGCACGATCAGCCAGAGCGCATCGCGCATTCCCCCGCCGTCGGCCTCGACGCGCGCGACGCCGGCGCGAGGCGCGACGACGAGCTGGCCGATGCGCGCCGGAAACCCGCGCAGCGACAGGGGGGCGGTGGTCATCGCTGGTCCGGGTGATTTCGGTCGTAGAGGATCGCCAGCCCCTGCAGGGTCAGCATGTCGTCGCACTCGTCGATGGTGCGCGATTCGCGCGCGATGAGGGGCGCCAGGCCCCCGGTCCCGACCACCCGCGGGGCGAAGTCGATCTCGCGCCGGATCCCCTCGACGATGGCGTCGACGAGACCCGCGTAGCCGAACACCAGCCCGGCCTGCATGCTGGCGACCGTGTTGCGGCCGATCACCGTGGCGGGGCGCGCGATCTCGACCCGCGGCAGCTTGGCGGTGGCCTGGTAGAGCGCCTCCGCCGAGACCGACAGACCGGGCGCGATGACGCCGCCGGCGTACTCGCCGCGCGACGTGACGACGTCGAAGGTGGTGGCGGTGCCGAAGTCGACCACGATCGCCCCCTGGGGCCAGCGGTCGTAGGCGGCCACGGCGTTCACGATCCGATCGGCGCCCACCTCGCGCGGGTTCTCGTACAGGATCGGCACGCCGGTTTTGATGCCGGGGCCGACGATCAGTGGCTCGATTTCGAGGTGGCGGTGGCAGAGCTGCGACAGCGGCGCCAGCGCCGGAGGTACGACCGACGAAATGGCCACCGCCGTCACGGCGTCGAGATCGAGCGACGCCCGCCGGAACAGCTCGCCCAGCAGCGCCGCGTACTCGTCGGCGGTGCGCCCGCTGCGGGTCTCGAGCCGCCAGTCCGCCCGCAGCCTCCAGGGCTTGCCGCGCTCGCGGCCGTAGAGGCCCAGCGAGACGTTGGTGTTCCCCACGTCGATGGCGAGGAGCAGCGCCCCGTCGGCGGCGGAGGCAGGTCCGGCGGACATCGCTCTAGGGTAACATGCCGCTCCATGCCGCCCCGCGCACCCCGCGTTCGCACCCGGTCGCTCGCCCTTCTCGGGGCCCTGGCGGCCTTTGCGCTCACGCTGTTTGCCGCGCTCTGGCTGGTCGACTACTTCTTCATCGACGCCGCGACCGCGCATCGGAAGGAAGGGCCGCTCGGCCAGCTCTTCGACTTCGACGCGCTGACCATGCAGAACGCGCTCGGGAGCCTGTCGCAGGTGATTGCGGCGGTGCTCGGCATCGCCATCACCGTCGTCTCGATCGTCGTGCAGCTGGCGGCGACCCGCTACACCTCGCGGGTGGCAGATCTGTTCTTCCGCGACAAGATCAATCTCGGCGTGATGGGCTTCTTCGTCGTTGCCTGCGTCGAGTCGGTCTGGGTCAGCTTCATCGTCCGCACCGACTACGTCCCGCAGGCGACGATCACGGCGACCGTGTTCATGTCCTCGGGGAGCCTGCTGATCCTGGTCCCCTACTTCGCCTACGTCTTCGATTTTCTCGACCCCGAGAAGGTGATCGCGCGCATCGGCGTGCAGACGCTCGACCGGGCGACCGCGCGCGATGCCCGGGCGAGCGCGCAGACGTTCACCGAGCGGCAGGCCCAGGCGGTGAGCGGCCTCGCGCACCTGGCCGATATCGCGGTGAACGCGCTCGGACAGAAGGACAAGGTGATCGCCTCCGACGCCTCGGCGGCGCTCCGGCGCCTGCTGGTCGACTACCAGAGCCGCAAGGGGGCGCTGGAGAGCGAATGGTTCGCCATCGGTGCGCCGCTGCGCGCCGACCCCGACTTCGTGGCGCTGGCCGACGAGTCGCTGGAGGATCTGGCGCGTAACCGCACCTGGCTCGAGTGGAAGGGGCTGCGGCAGATCCGCGAGGTGTTTGGCGCGGCGCTCGACAGCATGCCGGAGATGGCGCACGTGGTGGCGATCGATACCCGCTACGTCGGCGAAGCGGCGCTGGCCACGAGCAACCGCGAGGTCTTCGCGCTGGTGGTGAAGTTCATGAACACCTACCTGCGCGCGGCGCTCAACGGCAAGAACGTGCGCACCGCCTACAACGTGCTCAACCAGTACCGCCAGCTGGCCGAGGCGCTGCTGGCGCCCGAGGCCGACGCCGACTGGGCCGAGGCGCTGGTGGTCGAGATCGCCGGCCACTTCAAGTACTACGCGCGTCTGGCCCACACGGCCGGGATCGGATTCGTGACCGAGACGGCGGCGTACGATCTTTGCGCCCTTTGCGAGGTGGCCAGCACGCGCCGCTCGACCGCGCACGATCGACTGCTGGCGATCTTCCTCGAGATCGACGACCGCGTCGAGGAGCGCGCGTTGCGCGGCGTGCGCAAGGCGCAGGCCAAGCTGGCCTCGTTCTACCTGGCGAGCGGTGAGACGGCGCGCGCGCAGACGATCTACGAGGACATGAAGAACGAGTCGCCAGAGCGGCTGCGCTCGATCCGCGATGAGATGCTGGCCGTCACCTCCAAGGACTTCTGGGAGGTGGTCGATCGCGGGACCAACTTCGACTACGTCTCCCCCGCCCGCAAGGAGAAGTTGAGCCAGTTCTTCGGCAAGTTCGCCACGCTGGCGGCGCCGGCCGCCGAGTAGCGGCACGCCCGCTACGGCGACAGCGGAGGCAGGGCCGGACCCTGGCCGAGCTGAGCCACCTCCTGGGCGACCAGCGCGCGCGAGTAGATGGCGATGTCGTCGAGGGCGCCCGTCAGATTGAAGGGGGGATTCAGCGCCGCCGAGCGCGCCAGGTAGAGCGTTGGGCTCCCCGGAAGGATCCCGCTGGTGGTGGGGATTTCGGTGGCCGCTCCGTTCACGTAGAGGGTCAGCGTGGAGGCGTCGCCGTCGACGACCGCCGCGAGGTGAACCCAGCTCCCTGTGACAACGCAGGCGCAGGAGACGAGCTCGTAGCCCTGCGGGGCGTTGGGCGCGTAGAAACGAAACACGTAGCTCGCGCTCCCCTGACCGAGCAGGGCGTAGAGCGCCCAGCCTCCCCCGGGCGACTCGGTGCTGATCATGTTCGCGATCGGGGCGACGAGCTCGTAGGGCTCGATGAGCGCCCAGGCCGAGACGCTGTAGCTCGGCGTCGCGAACGGAATACCACCCGCGCTCATGTCGCTGGCGCCCGAGAAGTGGAGCGCCTTCCCGAACTGGCCGGGGATCCAACCGGGGCCGATGATGAAGCCGTTGCGGCCGTTCCCCGAGCCGTCGTTCGCCAGCGTGCCGATACCTTCGTCGAGCGCCCAGTAGGCGACCAGACCGTTGGCCAGCGTGCCCGACGACAGCGTCGCCACCTCGAGTGGCCCGGGCGAGCAGCCGAGGCCGACGAGAAGGCCCGCGCCGGCGGCGGCGATCGTCAACGGGCGTCGGACGCGCACGATCAGATCCCCCCCAGCAGCGTGATGCTGCCAATCAAGGACGGTCGTCCCGCAAGGGCAACCTCGGTCCCGAAGAACCGGACCGACGGGTACGGCTGTGCGAGGAGCGCATGCACCTCCACGCCCAGCTCGAAGCGATGAGCGCGGAGCGGCAGGCGCACGCCGACGCCCGCGTCGCCCGCGGCAGCCCAGCGTGCGCCGCTCAGTGCCTCGTAGGGCGCCGACTCGTGGCTGTCGGCGGCCAGGCGAAGCGTCCCGGCCCCCAGCGACACGATCGGCTCGATCCGACGGTCGCGACGGAAACGCGCGATGACCTCCGCCAGGAGCACCGTCTGCGAGAGGCCGACGTAGCCCTCCGGCGTGTTCACGCGCGCGGCGGTCCCGAGGCCAGCAAAGGTGATCCGCGCGCAGAGGCGCCGCCCGAAGGCGTGCTCGATCCGGGCGACCGAGAGGATGGCGTTCCACGGTCCGCCGATCGCGTCGGCCGTTCCGCCGCCCGCCTCGACGGCCCAGGTCCAGTCGGCCTCCTCCAGCGTCGCGGTAGCGAAGCGTTCGACGACCATCGGTGGCGGCGGTGGCGCCTCGATGCTGGGCGGGGCGGCGATCGCCAGCTCGAGGAAGCTCGCCCGCAAGAGCTCGACGGCCCGCACCGCCAGCACCTCGGCGACGCGCGGAGCGTCGGCCCCGCTGGCGTTCACCTTCCGCACCACGGTCTTGCCGGTGACGCGATCGATGACCCACAGATCGGCGCTGCCGGGATCGGCGCTGGCGACGACGGCCACCAGCGCAGTCGCCGCGCCGGCCGACGGGGGTGCCAGCTTCTCCAGTGACGCGCGGACGTCGGTCCCCAGCGTGAGCTCGATGACCTCGGCGTCGAATCCAGCGGCCACCAGCTCGCCGCGCAGGCGCACCAGCGCCTCGGTCACCGCCGCCGGCGCCGCGGGCGGTCGGATCAGGATCACCTTGGGCGGCGGCTGCGGCGCAGGCGCACCCCAGGCGCCCACCGCGCCGAAAATCCCAACGGCCATCGCGACCACCGCGACAAGGATACGGCGGCCGCGCGCGATCACCGGACTTAGTTGGGGGTTTGGTCGCGCAGCGCCTGCGCCGCGCCGGCGTAGCTGCCGTGCGGGAAGCGCCGAACGTACTCCTCCGCCACGCCCCGGGCCGTCCCCACGCCGTAGAGATCACGCATCGCCACCATCTTGCGTCCCAACGCCTCGGCGGCGTAGGCACCGCTCGGCGCCTCGTCGAGGTAGCGATCATACCAGCGGAGCGCATGGATCAGCCCGGCGCCGTCGTTCTCGTCGAGGCGCCCCAGGAAGAAGGCGGCGTCGGCCGCGCGCGGCGACCCGTGGAAACGATGTCGCTGCGCCTCCAGCGCCTGGCGCGCCAGATCGTCGCGTCGGCGGTAGCGGGCGGCGTCGGCCAGCGCCGCCAGATCGTCCGAGCTCGCCGACCGCAGCGCGCGCGGCAGGTCATGCCCGGCCTCCTCGACAATGTCCGCGAAGTCACCCGCGGCCAGCGCCGCCGACCACGAGCGCGCCGCCGCCGCGTGGGCGACCGGCCGTGTCGCCGACTTCGCCGGGCCCGGCGCCGCGGTCGTCGCGGCCGGCAGGGCCGTCGCCACGGGCTCCGCGAGGACCGGGGGCGGCGCGACCTCCGCGAGCGGCGCCGCGGCGACGGTCGTGTCGCTGGCGAGCGCCTCGTCGCCTCCCCGATCGTCGATGGCACGCAGAAGGACGCGCGACTGGCGCATCGCCACCGTCAGGCGCTGGCCCGCGCGCATGGCGATGGGGCCGCCCGTCACCGGACCTTCGACCGAGATCGATCCGCGCTCGAGCTTCACGTCGAGGCGTCCGCTGGCTTCGTTCCAGGCGGCGGTGAAGACGGTCCCGTGGACGTGAATGACGAAGGGCCCGGCGTCGACGCGCCAGCGGGCGTGCGGCTTGGGCACCACGTTCACCGACGCGGCTCCGTCGCTGATCGCGACGTGCGCGCCGCGCCCGTCCACGGAGGCGAGCCGGCCCTTGGTCCCGCGCTCGAGCGCGATGACGGTCCCGTCGGCGAAGCGCAGCGCCGGCGCCGCCTCGGAACGCGCCTCGATCAGGCCGTCCGACGCCAGCGCGCCTCCTTCGACCTGATAGGCGAGCGGCGGCGCGTTGTCGCCCCGCTGCAGAAACCGCGGCACCAAGATCCCCGCCGCGAAGGCCGCGGCGCCCGCGCCCGCCAGCGCCAGCGACCAGGTGATTCGCTGCCGTCGGCGCGAAAGCCGGGCGCGGAGCCGCTCGCGGCCGCGGGCGTGCTCGGCGGGCGACATCTGTCCGAGGCCCTTGCGGGCCAGCGCCGCCAGGGCCGCCGCGCGCGGGCCGAGGCCGCTGTCGTCGCGCTCGTGCGTCACGTCGACGGTCTCCGCTTGGCGCTCTGGGGCCGCAGCTGCACGTCGGCATCGACCAGCTCCGACAGCCGCGTCGAGGCGTGGCGCAGCGTTCGCTTGACCGTGGCGAGCGAGATCTCCATCGCCTCGGCGATCTCCTCCAGGGTCATCCCCTCCACATGGCGCAGGACCAGCACCAGCCGCTCGCGCGTCGACAGCAGATTGAGGAGGCTGTACAGCCTCCGGAGCGCGTAGCGGTTGTCGACGTTCATGAACAGCAGCTGATCGTCGGGGACGTCGCCCGTCTCCGACAGCGTCAGCCACCGCCGCGCGCGTCGCCGCCGCAGCTCCCACTTGACGATCCGGACCGCGAACGAGACGACGAAGCTGCGCAGCGCCTCGGGCTTGCGCAGCGAGCCGATACGGGCGAACAGCCGGTAGAAGATCTCCTGCGTGACGTCCTCGACCTCGGCGTCGGGCCCGAGCGCGCGGCTCACGATCCCGTGCACCAGCGGCGCGTAGCGATCCCAGGCCAGCTCCGCGGCGCGGGCCTTCCCTGCGATCAGCGCCCGCGCCAGCGCGGCGTCGTCGTCTTCTTGCGACGCAGCCGCGGCCGGCGTGACCAGCCGCAGGCGCCCTTGTCCCGAGGAGTGCACCATCTCGCTTGCCTTCATCATCCTACTCCTCCCTGCATGGCAAGGGGTATCAATCTCCCTGCCGTCCGGGCAGGGTGCGGTGACGCCGCGGCGCAAAAAATCAGGTTTTGCAGCAAATTCGGCTCAGGGATAACCTCTGTCGTCATGCGTCTGGCATCTCGGTCGTTCGGGTTGCTTCCGCTGGTCGCGGGGGCTTTGCTGTTGCTCGCAGGTCGCCCCGAAGTGGCGCGCGCGGCCTCCTCGTCCGGCAGCGGTGCCTCGGGGACCGACGGCGCGGCGACGAAGAAGAAGGCGACGCGCAAGCCGAGCGGCAAGAAGGCCGGCCCAAAATCCAAGGGCTCCTCCTCGGAGGCCAAGACCGCGCAGGTGAAGCCGACGCGTCTCGCACGACAAAAGTCGGGACACGGCTCGCCCGACATGATCAACGAGAACGTGACCATCACGCCGTTCCCCAGCAATCCCGGCGCGGCGAAGAAGGCGCTGGCCCAGAACCGGCGTGACCAGATCGACGACGCGGAGAAGGCGGCGCGCAGCCCCGACCAGGCCGACCGCTGGCAGACCGTGCTGTTTCACCTGCGCAATCTCGACGCACGCTCCGACTCCGAGGGGTGCTTCTGGCGGCTGGTCGCCTACTACCGGCTCGGCCAGATGGAACGGGCGCGTTCTCTCCGCCAGGCCTGCGAGCTCGGCGGCAAGGACGCGTCGCTCATCGAGAGCGAAGACGAGGAGGCGGCGCGCCTTCAACCGCCGACGGCGCTGGCCGACAAGGAACCACCGGCGGCCGTGGCGAACCCGGCGCCATATGCCGGCGCCGCCCCGACGCGGCTCGAGCGTTAGTTCGCCTCCAGCGCCTCGACAGCGTCCTGGTACACCCAGGAAGCGCCGCGATACTGCCCCCCTCCGGCGACAATCAGGCTCCCGTCGATCACCGCCGCCGCCGCGCCGGCGCGGCTCGTCGGCATGGGTGGCAGTGACTGCCATGCCGTCCGCGCACCAAGCAAACCCTCGGCCGTCGCGGTATCGAGCGCCGCCGTCCAGCCGCCGGCGATCACGAGCCCGGCGGGCAGTAAGCCCCCCGTGACCTGCACTCGGGCGAGGTTCAACGACGGACCGACAGTGACAGCGTCAGCCGCGACGATCTCGACGATCGGATCACCGTAGAGCGAGTTCTGAACGGCGCCGCCGATCACGTAGATGCGGTCGGCGTCGACCACGGCGACTCCAGCTTCGCGCGGCGTCACGGCCAGCGTCGAAGTCGCCCAGGTGTTCGCCACCGGATCGTAGATTTCGATCACCCCCGACGCTTGCGAGGCCCCGTACTGGGTGCCGCCGCCGATGACCGCGAGCTTTCCGTTCCAAACCGCGCCCATCGCGTTGGCGCGCGCAGTCGGCATGGGGGGACCGGATTGCCACGTTCCCAGCGTGCTGTCGAAGAGGAGCAACGCGTTCGTGGGCGTGTGTCCGTCGGGTCCGTACCCGCCGGCCACCGCGATCAAGCTGCCCAACACGCCCACCGCTGCGCAGCACTGAGGATTGGGAAGAGAAGGGGCAGTCGTCCACCCGGCTTGTCCCGGATCGAGGCGCTCCACATCCTCGAGCAGCCCGGTTTCATCCAAGCCTCCGATCACATACATCGTTTCGCCGACCGCGGCGCCCATCGGGTCCTGACGTTTCGTCATCAAGCTCGGCAGGGTCCGCCAACTGAAGTTGCTCGAACCACCACCGCCACCCGAGCCGCCGACGCTCGAACCACCGCCGCCACCCGAACCGCCGACGCTCGAACCACCGCCGCCACCCGAACCGCCGACGCTCGAACCACCACCGCCACCCGAGCCACCGACGTTCGGCGTGCCGCCGCCGCCGGCGCTGCCATCCATCCCGCCGCCGATGCCGCCCAATCCGCTGCCGCCGCTCGCGCCCGCCGCGCCGTCGGCCCCGGCCCCAGCCCCAGCCCCACCCCCGTCTCCCTTTCGCGTCTCCTGCCCGGAGCACCCCACGGCGAGAGGCATGATCACGACGGCGGCAACAAATATCGCGCGCATGGCGCGATATCGTAACACCGTCGACGGTCCGGCGCTTAACCGAGCGGTGCGAGTCGCGGCATGCCCGCCTCGACGAAGCCGCGGACCGTGTCGAAGAACTTCTGCAGCGGGATCGGCTTGCGCAGGAACGCGGCGGCGCCGGCGGGACGCTCGCGCGCGACCGCGCTCAGCACCACCACCGGAATCGGCGACAGCTTGGGGTCGCTCTTCATAGACGCCAGCACCTGAGAGCCGTCGACGAGCGGCATCATCATGTCGAGCACGACGAGGCTCGGAAGGTCCTCGGCCGGCGCTCCGGCCAGAAACTCCAGCGCCTGGCGTCCGTGACTCGCGGGAATGACGTCGTACCCTTCCGCCTCCAACAGATCCTGCAGGATGTCCCTGATCTCGAGATCGTCCTCGACGAGCAGAACCTTTTTTTGCGCCATCACCCTCTCCACAAAAACCAATCTTCACGGTGCGCGATCGCGGGCGGCGGATCAAGACGGAAGGAGATCCGTATTCGCGAATACAGCCTGAAATTGCCTAACCGGACTTCGAATCGACCGCGGCCGAGGTCACTCAAAGCGTATCGCTTGCAGCGGGATGGCGTATGATCGTCGGCCCAAAAGGCCCAGTGAAGGAGACCTGAAAATGCGCAGAGGCCTGATATTGGCGGTGTTTCTGTTTGCCTCCGTTGGTGCGGCCGGCGTCGCACATGCGGAGGTGGTTCAATACATGTCCCGACATCCACTTCCCAAACGGGTCGGGCACGGTTTCTGCGAAATCGACGTTCCGCACTTTCACGATTACCCGCCGTCCGATCCCCGGCTCTATCGTCAGGTGGACGGGCAGAACTACTTCGTCGGCGATCCGACGCCGTTCGGATACGACGGTCCCCGCTACTCGTTCTACGGACCGCATCCGATCGCGGACGCCAGCGTCCATTTCGGCGGGCCGACGTACTGCTACATCAACGGTCCGCACTACCACTGGTACGCCCCGTCGGCCGACGCCCACTTCGAGATGAAGGGCGGCGCCTACTGGTACGTCGGCGCCTATGATCCGGTCTTCTACGCGCAGCAGCCGCAGTTCGTGGTGATCAACGACGTCTACGCGCCGCTGGTCTACACACGGCCGGTGATCGACGTGGCGATCGCGCCGCCCGCGTTTCGCGCCGAGTTCATCGTCGGGGGTCCCGCCTGGCGCGGCCCGGGCTGGCGCGAAGGGCCGGGCTGGCACGGTCCCGGCCCAGGTCCGGGCTGGCGCGGTCCCGATCGGCGCGAGATGGTGATGCACGAGCACCACGAGGAGTTTCGGCGCGAGGAGGAGCATCGCGCCTGGGATCGCGACCACCAGCACGATCGCGGCTGGCACGGTGGCCCGCCGGGACACGAGCCGGGTGGTCCGCACGGCTGGCGTGGCGGTCCGCCGGGACACGAACCGGGCGGCCCCCACGGCGGCTGGCACGCCGCGGGCGGCCCTCCGCCGAACGGCGGCGGCTGGCACGGCGGCGGCGCGCCCCATCAGGGCGGTGGCGCGCCCCATCCGGGCGGTGGCCATGGCAACGGTTTCCACCGATAGAAGACGGAGAGGATCATGAGCATGCGACGCGGTTCGTTCGATCTCGCCGGCGCCTTCGCGGCCGGTCTCTTTTTCTTGTCGCTGTCGTCCTTCGGTTGCCACAAGGGGGCGGCGCCCGCCGCCGCCTCTGGATCGCCCACGGTGCCGGGCGCGCCCGCAGCCGCGGCACCGGCCGCGCACGTCGACGGCACGGCGCATACCGACGCGGTGGAGAACGCCTGGCGGAGCGCCGGACTGGCTCCGGAGGGCTTCGCGCCGCTGCAGCCGGTCCCCTACGGCGCGACCTACTGCGAGGAGGGGCGCGTGCAGAGCATCGACACGGTGGTCTGCGAGTACCACGACCAGGAGGCGCTCTCGAAGGGGCAATCCGGGTTGATGGAACAGTGGGGGCGCGAGGGGGGACACACGGGCGTCGCGTATCATCAGAAGCTGACGATGATCGCGGTGGTCGATCGCGCGCGGCACGATCCGAACGGAAAGATCATCCACCAGGTCATCGACGCCTTCCGCAAGCTTTAGCGGCGATGCCCAGGTCGCCGGCGGACGACGAGGCGCGGGCGGACGACGAGGCGCGGGCCGACGATGAGGCACGGGCCTTCGGGGAGGCGATGCGCGGGACCCGCCCGCTGGACGACGGCCGGCGCCGCGTGACCGGGTCACCGCGGCCCGCCATCGGGTCACCGCCGCCCGCGCCCGGCCGCCGCGCGGCCGAACCACCGTCGACTGTCGCGCCGTTCGTCGTGGAGGCGCGGGGCGACGCCGTCTCCGGGCGCGCGCCCGACGTGAGCGCGGCGCTGTTGCGTGCGCTGCGAAGGGGGGAACATCGACCGGAGGCGCGCCGCGACCTGCACGGCCTGACGCGCGATGAGGCCTTGCGCGCGGCGGAGGCGCTCGTGCAACGCGCCCGCGGCGAGGGTCGCCGCGTGGTGCTGGTGATCCACGGGCGGGGGAAGGGCTCCGAGGCCGGCGAGCCGGTGCTGCGTCCCGCGCTGCAGGCCTGGCTGGGGAGCGCGGCGGCGGCGCGGGCCGGCGTGATGGCTTTTGCGCCGGCGCCGCCCCGCGACGGCGGCACCGGCGCGACGCTGATCTTGGTGCGCCGCGGGAGAGGCCGATTGTTTCCAAACGAGTGACGCGGGCGCCGGAGGAGGGCTTCCGCGGCGCACCCCGCCAGGTGCGTGACTGGCTTGGAGAGGCGCCCCGGGTCATATAAAGTCGGACGCCCAAATCACGGAAGTCACAATCGAAAGAAACGGGAGAACGCTATGAGCACTCGCATCGCCATCAACGGTTTCGGTCGCATCGGTCGCCTCGTTTTCCGCGCCCTGCACGAGCAGGGGCTCTTCGGCAAGGAGGTCGAGGTGGTCGCGGTGGGTGACATCGTCCCTGCCGACAACCTCGCCTACCTGCTGAAGTACGATTCGGTTCAGCGGAAGTTCGCCGGCCAGGTCGGCTCGAAGAAATCGGGCGCCGACAAGGAGGCCGACGACGTCCTCACCGTCGACGGCAAGGAGATCCAGGTCGTCAGCGCCAAGTCCCCGGCGGAGCTGCCGTGGAAGAAGCTGGGCGTCGAGTACGTGATCGAGTCGACGGGGCTCTTCACCGAGGCGGAGAAGGCCAAGGGGCACCTCGCCGCGGGCGCCAAGAAGGTGATGATCTCCGCGCCCGGCAAGGGCGAGGACATCACTGTCGTCATGGGCGTCAACCACGAGAAGTACGACGCCGGCAAGCACCACATCGTCTCCAACGCGAGCTGCACGACCAACTGCCTCGCGCCGGTGGTCCACGTCCTCTTGAAAGAGGGATTCGGTCTGACCGAGGGGCTCATGACCACCGTGCACAGCTACACGGCGACGCAAAAGACCGTCGACGGTCCGTCGCGCAAGGATTGGAAAGGCGGGCGCTCGGCCGCCATCAACATCATCCCGTCGTCGACGGGCGCCGCCAAGGCCGTCGGGCTCGTCTGCCCGGAGGTGAAGGGGAAGCTCACCGGGATGTCGCTCCGCGTGCCGACGCCGACCGTGTCGGTCGTCGATCTGACCTTCAAGACCGCCAAGGCGACCAGCCTGAAGGAGATCAACGCGGCGATGAAGAGCGCCAGCGAGAGCTACCTCAAGGACATCCTCGGCTACACCGAGGACGAGGTCGTCTCGTCCGACTTCATCCACGACGAGCGCTCGAGCATCTACGACGCGGGGAGCTCGCTCGAGCTCAACAGCAACTTCTTCAAGCTGGTCAGCTGGTACGACAACGAGTGGGGCTACAGCCACCGCTGCGTCGACCTGCTGACCTACATGATCAAGAAGGGCTGACCGTCGGACGCTACGTCAGCTCTCGCCCCTTGGTCTCGATGACGATGGGCGAGAGCGCCAGCACGACGCCGACCAGCGGCACGACGCCCACCCAGAACAGCGCGCCGATCGCCGTCTGCAGCGAATTCGCGCCGCGCGCCGCGACGGTGCCGACCAGGAACGGGCCGGCGGCGGCGATGAAGCGGCCGACGTTGTAGCAGAAGCCGGCGCCGCTGCCGCGCAGGCGGGTGGGGAAGAGCTCGGGCAGGTAGTAGGTGAAGCTGCCGAACACGCCGAACACCGTGACGCCGACGAAGAAGTACATGTAGAGGCGTTGCTGCGGGGGCAGATCGAGGCCGAACGTCGCCAGCACGGCGATGGCCGACAGGAAGTAGTAGAGAGCGAACATCTTGCGTCGCCCCATCACCTTGGCGGCCGGGATCGTCAGCAGCGTGCCGATGAGGCCGCCCAGGTTGAAGACGTTGGTCGCCAGCGCCTTCCAGTGCTCGACCAGTGCCAGCGTCGCGGGGCGAGCGAAGCCGTTCGCCTTGGCCGTCGCCTGCGCGAGGCCGGTGGAGACGATGGGGATGAAGGCGTTTACGCTCCACCAGGAGATGAGCGCGATCACCGCCATCGCGAACCC
Source organism: uncultured Pseudomonadota bacterium (assembly GCA_963725905.1). GTDB lineage: Bacteria > Myxococcota_A > Polyangia > Fen-1088 > Fen-1088 > JADGRB01. The sequence continues at coordinate 327,398 of CAVSAG010000003.1, forward strand.
CGAGAGGGTGAGCGCCCGGTTCTCCCGGGTGAAGAGCTCCGCGAAGCGCGGGCGGGGTGCGCCGGAGGCCGCAGTTTCGCGCCAGCGCTCGGGCTCGCGCACGAACAGGCGCACCACGAACGCGACGGCGGCGGGGATGAGGCCGCAGAGGAAGACGAAGCGCCACGACGTCTCCGGCGAGCCCTTGAGCAGCACACCGGCGATCTGGAAATTGGCGAACGTCGCCAGAAACAGCCCGAACGGCGCCGAGGTGTAGAGCAGGGCGCCGGCCTCGACGCGCCGGCGCTCGGGGACGACCTCGGCGACCATCGCCGCGCCGGCGGCCCACTCGCCGCCGATCCCCAGGCTGGCCACGAGGCGGAAGGCGACCAGCGTCCAGATGTTGGGCGCCGCGGCGCACAGCGCCGTGCCCAGCGCGTAGAGCAGCATCGTCAACATGAGCGTACGCGCGCGGCCGATGCGATCGGCGATCTGGCCGAACAGGATGCCGCCCGTCGCCCAGCCGACCAGCAGCAGCGAGGTCAGGATGCCGCCCCACTTGAGCGTCGCGGCGCGCGCCGCCGGCGAGCCGATCGTGAGGCCCAGCAGCGTCGGCACGCAGTTGGGCGCCACGTAGTTGAAGAGCAGCCCGTCGAAGCAGTCGAAGCCCCAGCCGAGCCAGGCGGCGAACAGCACCGTCCACTGGTAACCGTTCATGTCGAGCAGCGTCCGCGGCGCGGCGCGCGCGTCGCTCAAGGCTTGGTTCCCTCCGTCGCGGGCGCCGCGGCCGCGCCGCAGAAGTTGACCTTGCGGATCATCGGCGGCGGGTTGGCGCGCTCGCGCGCCGAGGCCGCGCGGCGCGCGTTGTAAGCGTGCGCCAGGTGCTCGGGGCTGTGCTCCATCTCGGCGATCAGCTTCTTCCAGGCGGCGCTGGCCGGACCGTCCGCGGCCGGCGGTTCGGGCACCAGCGCCAGGAGATCGACGAGATCCTCGAGCGCGGCCTTCGTTTTTGTCACCGGCTGTCCCGCTTCGGGCAACACCTCGTCGAACGCCGGCACCAGGACGCGATCTCGAAACTGCGTTTGCGCCTCGGGATCGACCTGGCACCAGAGGAACCGCGTGTGCAGGTGGGCGAACGCCGAGGCCGCCTCGGCGCGCGGCTGGATCAGCAGGTGGCGGAACGGCTCGTCGTAGTCCCCCTGCGCCTGCAGGTAGCCGGTCAGCATGGCGTTCACCAGTTTGCCGCGGCAGTCGCCGCCGCAGGTGCCGCTCAGCAGATACGCCGCCAGCCACTTGCGGTGCTCGGCGTGGAACTTTTCGATCTGCGGCGCCTCGGCGCTGCTCACCATCTCGCCGGTGCGCGCGGTCGCCAGCGCCAGCGCCGCCACCAGGTGCGCCCCGGGCGAGAAGTCCTCGAACCGCTGGATCTCCTGCCAGACGCGGCGCTCGTAGAGATCCTCGAGGTAGGGCTCGAACAGCCACTCCAGCTTGCCGGGCGAGGCCTGCACCTCGCGTTCCTCGTGCAAGATCGACAGCGGCCCGGCGCCGGCCGCGCCGTGGGCCACCGCGGTCGCGTCCATCTCGTCGGAGACCACCTGGGCGATGGCGTCGGAGCGCTCGGCCAGCGCGTCGTCCTTGCAGATGTCGGTGGCGCGCTGCACGCCGAAGCGCTGCGCGCAGGTCAGCTTGAACCCCTGCGCCAGCTGTTGATAGTTCTTCTGCCCGGTCGCCTCCAGCACCGTGCGCATGTAGGTCGGGTTGTCCTTGCCCAGCTCCATGGCGTACGACACGGCCAGCTCCGGGTCGATGATCGCGCCGCGGGTCAGCGAGAGCAGCACGCCGAACCGCTGGTCGGCGCTCCCGGGACCCTGCGCCGACAGCACGTTGAGGTTCTTCGACAGGATCTCGGCGCGCGCGATCCGCCAGTCGTTCTCCGCCTTGGTCCGCGCGATCGTCTGCTCGGAGGCGGCCTGCTGGGCGGCGATCTGAGACTGGCGGTACTGCCAGATCGACGTCGCCACCAGGCCGGCCACGCCGATGACGAAGCTGGAGAGGAAGCTGTGGTAGGTCTGGATGAACTTCCCCAGCTTCGACAGCTTCCCGCTCGACTTGCCGTCCCCCTCGGGCTCTCCGCCCGCCTCGTCTTCAGCGCTCACCCGCGGAATATATTATTGTTTCGCGCGCATAACATGCACTGGCTCGATCTGCCCGCGGTGAAGTGGGCGCTGCCCATCCCGCTGCTGGCGATCATCGCGCCCGTCGTCTGGTGGTTCTTCCGCGGAACCTGGCGCGAGCTCGACGCCGAGGCGCTCGCGCTGCGCCGCGATCTGGCGGCGCGCGGCGAGGTCGACTACCGGCCGCTGGTGGCGCTGACGATGGTCGCGCTCATCCTGACGATGCAGGAGTACTACGGACGCGGCGACTTCTACCAGCAGACGGTGAGGCCGCTCATCGACCAGTACGCGCGGGCCCACCCGCACGGCTTCTTGAATCCGACCGTGTACGACGAGCTCTACCTGCGCCTGTGGTGGGGCTTCACGCGCATCGGCGGCTACCTGGTGCCGCTCTGCCTCTGGCGGTTCTTCTTCCCGCGCGACCACCTGGCCGACTTTGGCCTGCGGGGGACCGGCTTCCGCGCGCACGCCTGGATCTACGCGACGTGCGTGGGGGTGATGGTGCCGGTGCTGTGGCTCGTCAGCTACCGGCCCGACTTCGCCGACTTCTATCCGATGTACAAGCAGGCGGGGCGTTCCTGGTTCGACTTCGTCGCCTGGGAGCTGCTCTACCTCGGCCAGTTCTTCGCGCTGGAGATCTTCTTCCGCGGCTTCTGGCTGCGCGCGATGCGCGCCTTCGGCGCGGGCGCGATCTGGTCGATGATCGTTCCCTACTGCATGATCCACTTCGGCAAGCCCTACCTCGAGGCCTGCGGCGCGATGGTGGCGGGCGTCGTGCTCGGCTCGCTGGCGATGCGCACGCGCAGCATCTACGCCGGCTTCCTGGTCCACGGCACCGTCGCGATCTTGATGGACGTCCTCGCGCTCTATCGGCGCCACGGGCTGCCGACGGCGCTGACGCCGACGGGACACCACCGGGTGGTGTTTCTCTACTGGTCGAGCCTGCTCTGGCTCGCCTGGATCGCCGCGCTGGCGGTGGTCGCGCTCAAGCTCTGGCGCGCGACCCGAGGCCGTCGCCTTGCGGCGGCGGCCCCGGGTGGGTAAAGCGCGGACGGTCGTCGTTACTTCGCGTCGTTACTTCGTCTCCGGGGCGGGGGCCTTCATCTCGCCCTTCGGCGCGTCGGTCTTGGTCGACTTCTTGGTGCTCTTCTTGGTCGACTTTTTCGCCGGTTTGTCGCCCGCGGGCGGCGTCGCGGTGTCGGCCTGAGCGACGACCGGCGTCTTGGCGGCCGACTTGGCGACCTTGTGCTGGCTCGTCGCCGCGAAGGCCGAGCCGGTGGTGAGGGCGAGCAGCGAAAGTCCGAACAGCGTGTGGCGAATCATTTTCATTCTCCGGGTTGGGGCGGTCTTGATTGACCGATGTCGACAGTGATTGCACCCGCGATGCCAGCGGCTTTCGCGCGGCAAGGGCGCACGCCAGGCGGCCCTGGCGCGACTCGGAACGTCATCGTGGGGCGGTCGCGCTGTGGCACGTCCGCATGATCGCCGCTCGGGGTTTTATTCCCGGGATCCGGCATGCGCCTTGGGCGCACACCCCGATTGCAGCGCCCTCGAACGCGGGGCGCCGTTCGTCGCTGGCGCAAGGCCGTCTGCGTTTACGCGCGCCGCGCACCTCGGCGCCTGACTGACCGCTCTTTCCGCGCGTGGGCTTTTTCGGCGGCGTGGGATGCGTCTCGCGTATTGATTGGCATCCCACGCCGCCGAAAAAGCTTCGTGCGCGAGGTCGCGGGGACTCGGGCGGCGGAGTGCTTCCCGCACGAAACGGGGATTGGGGTTACTCGAGCGTCCGAGGCCGTCGCTTGGTGGGGCCGGGTTCCGGGCCGAGGGTCGGCCCGAAGGGCCGCTCGAGGCCGGCCTGCGCGGTCCTCAACCCAGCCAGTACGCCAGCTTCACCATGAGCACGTCGTCCGAGGCCTTGCCCTGCCAGATGGGCGCGACCTCGAACGTGGCGGTGCCGCCCGGGCCGACGGTCAGCGCCGGCGTCTGCGCGCGCGTGTAGACGAGGAACAGCGTCGATCCGAGTCGGTACTCCCAGCGCAAGACCAGGTTCAGGTTCAGCGTCGCCTGCTCGCTGTCGGGATTGGCCGTCGGTGCGCCGGCGGGGCGGAGAGCGTCGAAGGCGACCTGCTCGCGGAACGCCGCCTTCGGATAGACGAAGAAAGGGCCGTAGTGGACGGAGGCGAGAAAGAGCTGGGTGTAGAACTGCAGCGACAGCTCCGGCGTGAAGGTGTAGGCCGCGCGGATGGTCAGGCCGGCGCTGGTCGCGTCCTGGGTGCCGAAGCGATAGGCGGCCGGGTAACCGATCTCGACCAGCGACGCGTCGGTGCCGACGTAGCGGCGGAGGCCATAGTCGTGGGTCGCGGTCGGCAGCACGGCCAGCTCCAGCTGCGGCAGGAAGCGCAGCGTGATCTGCGCGTTGGTCTGGAGGTAGGCGCCGTATCCGCTCTCGCGCCGCTCGGCGACGCCGGACCAGCTGAAGGTGACCCGTCGCCGCGGATCGGTCGACACCGTGGCAATCCCGCCGCCGCTCGCCGGGTATTGGAGCGCGGAGCCGTCGCCCATCTCGCGATCGTCCGCGTAGCGATCGCGCAGGTTCAGCTCGAAGTAAACCCACCAGAAGTTGCGCAACGTCCAGGTGGTGGTGAGCGCGATCCCCCGCCAGAGCCGCACGCCGTCCAGCGTCTGCCGCAGGTTGAGCTGAAACCCGGTCGTCGTCTCGCGGGTCACCCACCAGGGGTGCAGCGTCCGGTAGCCGACGTTGAAGTAGCCCTGGTAGTCGTTCTTGCGTTCCAGGTAGCCGAGGTCGTTGAACTCGAGCTCGCGTCCGGTCAGGTGCTGCCAGGCGCTCCAGAGCCAGTGCGCGCCCCCCTCCTTGCCGACGTAGAGCGAGGCGCCGCCCGCCACCTGGCCCGGCTGGATCGGGATACCGTCGGGCTCGCTCCGCGCGGGTCCCCGCGACAGCGCGCTGCCGATCGTCTGCCAGGCTGCCGCGTAGTCGCCCGAGGCCGACCGCCAGCGGCCGTCGAGGCTCAGGACGTAGGCGTCGTTGCTGCAGCGGCCGTCGGCGGCAGGCAGCGCCAGCGTCGTCGGGCAGCGGCCGCCCAGCAGGAGATCGGGCTCGAAGCGGTTGGTCGCCGTGGCCAGCAGGCCGACGTCAGAGTTGGCGGCGAAGAGGCGCTTGAGGCGCAGGACGTTGAACGCGGTGAGCGGATCGACCAGACGCTTGACCTGGGTGCCGTCGGCCGTCCGCACGGTCACGTCGTTCTCGCCCGTCACCGCCGACATGACCCCGACGGTGGTGCGTCCGCCGATGGTCCCCGAGATCTTGGCGGCGCCGTAGATCGTCGAGGGATCGGGCTCGGCGACCAGCGCCTCGCCCGGGTTGAGCGTCGGCAACGCCGGCTGGCGCCCGATCCGGCGCGTGTAGAGCACAGGGCGGATGGTGGCGAAGACGTCGATCCCTTCCAGAAAGAACGGTCGTTTCTCGGGGAAGAAGGTCTCGAACGTCGACAGGTTGAGGATGACGGTGTCGGCATCGACCTGGCCGAAGTCCGGGTTGACGGTCAGGTCGAGCGTCAGCTCGTTGGTGAGGTGCGCCTTGGCGTCGAGGCCCGCCGAGCCGTGCAGGAAGGTCCCATTCGCGATGACGTTCGCGTCGGCGCCGGCGGCGCGGTTCTCGAGCTTGCCGAGCAGGAAGGGGCGCAGCTCCAGCCGGTCGGGCGGCGGCAAGCCGACGAGATCGTCGAGGCGGCCATAGTAGGAGACGACGCCGGCTGATCGGCGGTGGAAGAAGGCCCAGTCGTCCGTCTCCTGCCGGGCGTCGATGAAGCGCCGGACCTGGAAGCCCCACGACTGGACCGGGCGCGCGGCGAACCGGAGGGTGGAGAGGGGAATGCGGTACTCGGCGCTGTAGCCGTGGTCGGTGCGGGCGACCTTGGCCTCCCAGATGCCATCCCAGTCCTGCGAAAAATCGGTGTCGTTGAAGTGGATCCCATCGAAAAGAGCGCCGGCGGCGTTGACCGAGAAGTGGTAGGCGCTGACGCCGTCGCTGCGGCTGTCGATGTCGATCCAGACGCCATCCGAGGGGAGCGAGCCGTCGCGCCGCTGGAGCCGCCTCACGATCGGGGAGTGCACCTGCCAGCAGTCGATGCCGACGTAGAGGTTCTTGTCGTCGTAAAGGACGCGGACCTCGGTGTGCTCGCTGGGGGGCGCGCCCTCGTCGGGGTAGTGCTGCACGAACGAGTCGGAGACCGGGGCCAGCCTCCAGACCGCGTCGTCGAGGTGGCCGTCGATCTTGGGAGGCTTGGGCGTGCGGGCGGCGCGAAGGTGCGGGCGGGGTCCGAGCGCGACCCCAGCGGTGTCGGGCGCCGGGGGGGGGACGGCGGCGAGCAGCGCGAGGACGGCGGCGGGGGTCAACACGGAGGCCGGCCATTGTATAACCGCGGCGATGGCGCTCGTGGACCGGCTGGCCGAGTTGGTGTCGTTTGATACGCAGAACCCCGAGGGGGAAGAACGCCCGCTCTGTGACCGCCTGGCGGGCGAGCTGGCGGCGCTCGGCGCGCGCACGGTGGACGAGGTGACGGTCGGCGACCACGCCTACGTCTACGCCCGCTTCGGCGACGGCCCGCCGCGCCTGGTGGTGAACGCGCATCTCGACACCGTTCCCGCCAACAGCGGGTACACCGCGCCTCCGCACCTCTTGGTCCAGCGAGGCGATCGCCTGCACGGCCTCGGCGCCGCCGACACCAAGGGGGCGATCGCCGCGGTGCTGGAGGTGCTGGCCGAGCGCAAGCCGACCCGCCCGGTGGGGATCCTGTTCTCGGGCGACGAGGAGCGCGGGGGGACCTGCATCGACGCCTTTCTCGACAGCGAGGCGGCGGTGGGGCTGGCGCAGGCGATCGTGTGCGAGCCGACCGGGTGTCGGGTCGGCGCCCGCCACCGCGGCATCGGCGCGGCGACGGTTTCGCTGGCCGGCCCGGGCGGGCACTCGTCGCTGGTCGACGAGCTGCTCAACCCGATGGCGGTGCTGGCGCGCGCGGCGGTGGCGCTCGACGACATGGGGCGCGCGCACAAGGGGAAGGGGCCGGCGGGCTTTCCGGGGATCAACCTCAACGTCGCCGCGCTCGACGGCGGTATCGCCTTCAACGTCATCCCGACCCGCTCCACGCTCTCCTTCTCGTTGCGGCCGGCGCCGGGCGTGAGGATCGACGAGCTGTTCGCCGAGGCCGAGGCGCGCGTCCGGGCGGCCGCCGCGCCGCACGCCATCGAATGGACGCTGGTCAAGGCCAGCCCGCCCTTCGCAACGCGCGATCTCGCCGCCTTCGCGCCGCTTCTTGGCGACCGCCTGCAGGGCGCGGTCGACCTGGGATTCTGGACCGAGGCGGCGCGCTTCTCGGAGCACGGGATCGACGCCGTGGTGTTCGGCCCGGGCGACATCGCCCAGGCGCACGCCGCCGACGAGTTCGTCACGCTCGCCCATCTGGAGACGGCGCGGGCTGCGTTCGCGACGGTGCTCGGCTGATGGAGACCGAGATCGTCCAGCGCTTTCTGGAGAGCGTCGGCAGCAAGGCCGACATCGATCTCTATCTCAAGCTGTTCCGGTCCCAGCGCAAGGAGAGCTTCGCCATTCTCGCGCCGAACGCGCAGATCGTGCAGGGCGCGCTCGATCCGGTCCACTTCGACCTGCGGATCCTGGCCGGGCTGGGCCTCTTGCCGGTGGTGCTGCTCGGCCTGCTCGAGCCGAAGGACGCCGATGCCCAGGCGACGCGCGTCTCCGACTGGTTGCTGGAGGACGCCGTCCCCTGCGAGGTGATCCGCGCCGACGCCGAGATGGGTCCGGTGGCCGTCGAAGCGATCCGCGCCGTCATCGGGCGCGGGGCGATCCCGCTGGTCTCCGTCGAGGCGGCGGCGGCGCAGACAGTCGACGGGCGGTTTCGCTTGCTCAAGTCGCTGGCCACCACGCTCGAGACGCGCAAGGTGGTCTTCCTCAGCCGGCGGCCCGGTCTGGTCATCGGCACGGGGCCCGCACCGTCGGTGGTCAACCTGGCGACCGATCTCGATCGCCTGCTGGCCCCGGGGGGCCTCTCGCGCGGACAGGCGATGCTGGTCCGTCAGGTCAAGCGGCTGCTCGACCAAACGCCGCTCTCGCTGACCGGTGTCACCGTCGTCAACCCGCTGCAGTTCCTGCGCGAGCTCTTCACCGTCAACGGCGCGGGGACGCTCATCCGCCGCGGCTCGCGCATCGACGTGCGCCAGGGGTGGGAGGCCGTCGACCCGCCGCGGCTGCGCGCGCTGTTCGAGTCGGCGTTCGGACGCACGATTCGCGAGGACTTCTTCTCCCGCCCCATCACCCGCACCTTCGTCGAGGAGAGCTATCGCGGGGCCGCCATCGTCGCCGAGACGGCGGTCGCCCCCTACCTGACCAAGTTCGCCGTCGAGCGCCAGGCGCAGGGCGAGGGGCTGGGCAGCGAGATCTGGTCGCTGGTGACGCGCGACTATCCCAGCTTCTTTTGGCGCTCGCGCCCGGACAACCCGATCACTGCCTGGTACGTAAAGCAGTGCGACGGGCTGGCGCGGTTTCCCGAGTGGCACGTCTTCTGGCGGGGCCTCCCGGTCGAGACGATCGATCCGGCGATCCGCCAGGCGCTCGCGTCGTCGAGCGACTTCGCCTGACCCCGCGATGAGCTCCGACCGGCAAAGCCGGTCTACGCTCGACGCGTTGACGGCGCCGCTACCGAGGCGTCGCGGAGGCGCGCGCGCAGGTCGGTCAGCTCCGCTTCCAGCGCCGGCGCCGGGATGTCGAGCGCCTGCCGGATCCTTTCGAACCGCCAGCGCCAGTCGAGGCGCTCCAGCGACAGGCGCCAGTTGTGGGCGGCCCGCGCCGGGGTCCACTCCCGGGCCGCCTCGGTGATGAGGTCGAGCCCCTTCTCTCGGTCGACCGTCCCCAGCTCCAGCAGGGCCTCGGGCCAGAGGAGCTGACGCGCCGACTCGGTGTCGGGCGAGACGCCGGCCACCGTCGCGCCGGAGGAGACGGCATCGGTCCAGCGGGCCGTGACGTAGGAGATCCTGCGGTCCGTGTAGCTGGTCGGGTTGACCAGATTCGAGAAGCTCAAGGTGAACTTCGCGTCGCCGAAGGTCTTCATGAGACCGCGCTCGTTTTCGGCTGGATCGGCGAAGCTCTTCGGCCGCCCCATGAAGCGCAGCCCGCGCGCCGCACAGGCGGTCACGGTGACGGCGTCGTCATCCCACAGCGGAGGCTGTCGGCCGACCCGCACCAGATCCAGGCTGCGAACGGGATCTCCCGATCCGAGCCGCAACACGTCGCTCCCCCAGGGCAGCCAATCGACGGGGCCGAGCAGGCGCTGCCAGTAATCGAGGCTGTCCATCTCGGCGACGAAGACGTGATCGAAATGGCGGGCCAGGCGCGCGAATCGCGGAGTCTTGTGGACGCCGAACGAATCGAAGATCCAGACGACCATGCGTCCGAACCGGCGCCTCCAGCCGTCGACCTCCGCCATCGCGTGCAGCTCCCCGGGCGAGCGGCAGATGACGAGGCAAGGCTGGGCTCCCCTGCGGCGGGGCAACAGCGCCCGCAGGCTCTGGACGCGGTCGGGCCTGCGCGCGTCGAGCGTGACCAGCTCCGCGCCCAGCAACTCCGTCGCCAACCGCACCATGTACGCGACCGGGTGATAGCCCACGAGGCCCGGATCCTTGTAGATGACCAGGGGCTTCGATCCGTCGTCGCCTGCGCCGCTCGGTCTGACCTTCACTCGCCTTCTCTCGCGACCAGTTCGTATCACGAACGGACGGTGGCGGGCGAGGCCGGCGTCAGCAGCTCAGGGCGCGGGCGCGATGAGCAGACCGATCTTGGTCGCGATCGCGCCCATCGTGGCGGCGAAGCTGGCGTCGCAGATCGATCCGAGCACGCTGATGGGGAAGGCGTCGGTGAACTGGGTGATGCGGACGGCCGGGTCGCCGAAGCTCCCGTCGGTCGTGGGCTGGATGACGGCGGGGTTGACGTCGTCGCCTGCCACGGGGCCGCAGGAGTGCATGATTTGCGGCCACAGCTCGCCCACCGCCGTGTTCTGGCCGCCCTGCGCGGACTGCCAGGCGACCCCGTAAGGGGTGGCGGGCGCGGCGATCGCCGCGACCAGGATCTGGTTGTCCGGATCGGGCTTGAGCGCCTTGATGTCGGCCACGAACTTCGACACCGGGGTGAGCGCGCTGGTGCCAGACTCGTTGTCCTCGCAGCCGCTCAGTTCGAGGATGGGCGTCGTCGAGGTCCCCTGCGCGTCGCTGGGAGGCGCGAGTGGGGGCGTCAGGTACGCCGTCTTGTTCGCCGCGTTGGGATCCTGACAGAGGTGCCCGCCGCGCGGACCGCCGTTGCAGCGGTAGTTTGCAATCGGACCGTCGGGGTTGCTGATGTTCTGCTGGAACCCGTTGAGCGAGTAGATCGTCGTGTTCGACGGCGCCGAACAGTCGTCTTCGTTGGTCAAGATGAGGATGACCAGATAGGCGTTCGGGCGCAGGAAGCCGACGTTGGTGCTGGGGCTCGCTCCGAGGCCATCGGCGCCGAGCGCGCGATCGATCGAGGCGAGCTGGTGCTCGAACCCGCACCCCTTGTCGCCCAGCAGGGCGATGCACTGGACCACGCTGCCGAGGCTCGGATCCGTGTAGTTCGGCACCATGTTGACGTCGGAGATGAACGTCGCGCCCGGCTGCAGCGTCGTGCTCGTGCAGGTGCCCTCCGGCATGCTGTGAAAATCGCCCTGGTCGCCCTGCGCGGTGCACCCGATCGACGAGGTCACGTCGCCGGGGGCCCCCAGGTCCGAGGAGACGACGGCCAGGTGCAGGCTGGGCGGCGTGGGGAGGCTCTGCAAGGCCTGCACGAACGTGGGGAGTTGCTGGGTTAGCTTCTGTTGCATCTCGGTCATCGACGAGGAGTTGTCGATCATCATCAGGATGTCGACGTTGCTGCCGAACGGGCCGACCGCCGTTCCGCCAGCGCCTCCGCTCCCCGTGCTCCCGCCGATCTGACCGCCCGATCCCGCGGCCCCTCCGCTCCCCCGCATACCCGCGACGCCCATACCGGCGACGCCGCCCGTCGCGCCGCTCCCGCCGAAGGCGCCTGTTCCGCCCGTGCTGGGAGGCCCGCCCGCATCGCCGCCGCCGCCCCCCTGGCCGCTCGATCCACCAGCGCCGGTGAGCATGTCGGTGCCCCCGCAGCCGGCCACCGCAACGATCGCAACCCAACGGCCCCATGTCCTCAAAGCCAATCTAAGTGACATCACAACCTCCCCAACAAGTAGTTCGAGCCACTCAATTAGATCATGCGCGCGGGAGCGCGTCCACCGCGAGCCGCAGCAGGTGTGACGGTCAGCACCCGTTCCCGCTCGCGCCCGCCGGGCAGAGCGTGCAGGTGATGCTGGTGCTCCCGGTGTTCGTCCCGGTGTCGTCGATCTGCAGATCGTTGCCCGTGCAGGTCGCGCTCGGCGTCAGCGTCCAGCAGGGGGGCTGGTCGCCGCTCTTGCTGCAGCTCTCGATCGTCGCGCCTCCCTGCGTGACCGTGCACTTGGGATTCCCCTGCGGGTCGTTCTGAATGTTCGCGGGGATGCAGGGCGTGACCAGCAGACCGATCTTCGTGGCGATGGTCTGCATCGACCTGGCGAGGCTGGCGTCGCAGATCGATCCCAGGTAGCTCTGCGGGAAGGCGTTGACGAACTGGCTGATGCGGACGGCCGGATCGCCGAAGCTTTCGTCGGTTGTCAGCTGCGTCGCTTCGGGATTCACGTCATCAGTTCCGGCCGGGCCGCAGGAGTGCATGACTTCGGCCTCGACGCTGCCGGCGCCCGAGTCCAACCAGGCCACGCCATAAGGCGTCGGCGGCGCGGCGATGGCAGCGACGAGGATCTGATTGTCCGGGTCGGGCTTGAGCGCCCGGATGTCGCTCACGAACTTGGAGACAGGTGTGAGCAGGCCGTAGTCATCGTTCGAAACGCAGTTGGTGAGGTCTAGCGTCGGCGCCGCCGTCGTTCCCTGCGCGTCGGCCGGCGGATCGAACGGCGGCTCGATCCTGCTGCCGGTGGCCGGATCGGTGCAGAGGTGGCCGTAGGCGTTGCAGCGGTAGCTGCTGACCGGGCCGGCGGAGAGCGAATAGACTGTGGTGTCCGTCGGGGCGGAGCAGTCGTCCTCGTTGGTCAGCATCACGATGGCGAGGTAGGCGTCCGGTCGCAGAAACTTGGCGTTGGTGGCGGGCACCGGGCTGCCGTCGGCGCCGAGCGCGCGGTCGATCGAGCCGAGCTGCTGCTCGAACCCGCACCCCATGTCGCCGAGCGGCACGATGCACTGGAGCACGTCGGCGAGGTTGGCATCGCTGTAGTTCGGCATCACGTCCGCGTCGGAGATGAAGGTGGCGGTGGTGTACAGCGACGTGCTCGTGCAGGTCCCTTTCGGGGAGTACTGGAGCTGCCCCTCGTCTCCCGTCGCCGAGCAGCCGATCGAGGTGGTCAGATCGCCAGGGGCCCCCATGTCCGACGACACCACGCCCACGTGCAAGCCGGGCGGCGCCGGGAGGGCCTGCAGCGCCTGCACGAACGTCGGGATCTGGTCGTAGAGCTTTTGCTGCATCTCCCTCATCGACGACGAGTCGTCGACCATGAACAGAATGTCGACGTCGGGGGCGTTGCCGCTGAACGTGGCGGTGAACGTGTTCGCCCCGCTGCCGCCGGTGCCGCTAGAGCCGCCGGTGCCGCCGGCCTGGCCGCCGGAGCCGCCGCTGCCCGTCTGCGCCGTTCCCCCGCCGCACCCCACCGCCGCAAGAACGGCCGCCGCCACGCCGAGCCGCCCACACCAACTCAATAAGATAGGTCCCCGCATCGTAACCTCCTCCGGATCCGCCGTTTCGTCCCCCACGATTAGATCATCTTCGCGCGCGGCCGTCCACCGCGGCGCTCAGGGCGACGTTCGGCAGACGTTGGTCGTCGTGTCGAACAGCGGGGGCGCCGTCGCGGCGCGGCCGGGGGGCGGGTTCACCTCGACGACCGTCGTCGATTGGGTCCAGTGATCCTCGCAGTCGAGCACGGCGTTCGAATCGTCGGTCCCGTTGCTGTTCATCCAGACGTCGATGTGCCACTTGCCCGACGACGACCAGTCGGTGTCGCACTCCGCGCAGTCGTCTTCCATGATCAGGTACTTCTCGAGCACCGGCGCGAACAGAAGCGTCCCCACCGGAAGCTCCGCCTCATCGGTGGCGTAGGTGATCGGATCGTCGTAGGTCCCGGCTCCGCCCGCCGTGTTGTGGACGGTCGGGAAGCCGCCGTTCTTCGGATAGGCGATCGCGCCGCCCGGCGGGCTGTTGTCCGGCCAGCCGTAGAACGTCATGTAGACGGATTGCATGCGGCCGGCGGGGGCGTCGGTCGAACCGTCGCTCGGGTGGGCGCCGGCGCCGCCGCCCGCGCCACCGCCCGGTCCGCCGCCAGGCGCGCCGCTGGTCCCCGCACCGCCCGCAGCGCCGTCGCTCGAACCACCCGTGCCGCTCGAACCACCCGTGCCGCTCGAACCACCCGTGTCGCTCGAACCACCGCTGCCGCTCGAACCACCCGTGCCGCTCGAACCACCGCTGCCGACCGAGCCACCGCCAGTCGAACCACCGCCGCCGCAAGCGACGAGCACGAGCGTTCCGACCAGCAGCCCACGCATGAGGCGATAGTAGTAGGATCGGTCGGATCTCAAGATGGCGGGATCCCCAGTGCCCGGCAGGCGCCGCGGACAGCGCGATCGGAGGTATGGACGCACGCGCCGGACTTGGCTGCTGCGACGAGGATTTGCGCGTCCGCCCACTCGAGGCCGGAGCCAGCGAACGCCGCTCGGTGGCGCTCGATGAAGGCGCGCGTCTCGGCCGCGCTGGGACTCGGCACGCGCGGGAGGGCCAGCATGTCCCGGGCGAAGGTTCTCGGCAGCCCCGATCCCAGGAGCAGCTCGCCGATCACGACGTCGCAGGTGTAGATGCGCTGCTTGAGCAGGAGCGCCACCAGGTGAGGATCCCTCGCGCGCAGGTGGCGAATCCAGGCGTTCGTGTCGACCAGGATCAACGCGAGGCCCAGGCCGAGCGCTTGGCCCGGCGGGCACTCTTGGCTGTCCCCCCGGCGGCAGCGAGCCGTCCGGCCGCTTCACGTTCCAGGAGCGCCCGCAGCCCCTGCTCGACCAGTGCCGTCTTGGTCACGCCGGGGTGGGCCTCCACGACCTCGGCCAGGAGCTCCTCGTTCACATTCAGGGTCATACGGACTGTATGCATGCATACATGCTATTGATGCGCATCGCGCCCGTCAAGCTGCGTGGTCACGCGGGCGCTGGCGGGGTGCGTCCCACTCTGACGGGCATGTTGCCAAGCTGTGCGTCGACATGGGGGCGCCCGGACTACAGGGAATTCCCTAGCCTACGGTTCCCAGTTCGATCTCGTCACTGCTCTTTGTGGTTCGGATCGACGCAATCGTCCCACGCCGTCTGTTGCGCGTCGCACGCTTGCAGGTTCGCGACGCTCGTTCCATTGGGCGTGACGCAGTTTGGCGATTGATTCTCGCATTCGACGATCGCCTCGTACTGTTTGCCGCAATGGGTGTCTTCGACGCTCGACTCACAATAGCTCTGCATGCGCGGTTGCGGCGAGCTCCCCGAAGGGCACGAGCTGGCGTTCATGGGCTCCGAGCAAACCGACGGATCACCGGCGTTGCTTCCACCGCACGCGACGAGGGCGGTCAAGAGCGCGCACAACATCCCTCCGCGAAACTCCAACATCGATTCGCACCTCCGGGCCCGCAGACCTCGACGTAGAGGTCTGCGACGCAAGCACTTTCACTGCTGACAAGTGAGAGCACCGGTGTCGGCCGGTGGCTGACAGAAACTCGCTGCAAAGGGTTGACGGGACTCATCTTCTCGCTGGGGTTCTTGGGAGCTGCTTGGCTCGGGTGCGGCAGCTCTTCTCCGGGCGGCGGGGGCAGTGCTTGCACCAGCGGGCCGGGGCTATGCTCGAACGGCGATTCGTCGACCTGTCGCTGTGGGACGACGTGCCTCCGGACCTGCGCGACTTGCAACTACTACTGCGAGAAGGTCTGCAGGAGCGACGGCGACTGCGACGGCTTCGCCGACAGCGACGGAACCGCCCTCACTTGCAGCACCTGTCCGGAAGGTGTCTGCAACGCGGGCTTCAACGCCTGCTATTTGCCGAGCTCATCCGGCACGGGCGGCAGCAGTTCGGGCGGTAGCGGCACGGGCGGCAGCGGTTCTGGCGGCAGCAGCGGCAGTCTCTGCGGGTACCGCTACGCGCCTTACGATCAATATTGCACCGCCGTTTCCGAGCCGCCGCATTTCTATACCAACTGCTCCACGCCGCCGCCGGCCGGCTGCGTCGAGATCACCTCCAACCTGGACAACCGCATCGCCTGCTCTCCGAACGCGCCGTGCTACTGCTGCCCGTGAGGCGTGGGCGTAGATTCTTCCTTCGTATGTAACGCGGGCTGATCCTGGCCGGTGATATTGCTTAGTTCATGCTGTTCCGCCTGGATGCCTGCGTCGGGCAGTAGTCGACGGCCGCCCAGGCGCCCGCGTCAGAGCCCCTCGTCGCACTCGGCGCGGATGACGTCGTCGATCGTTTCGCGCCTCGCGACGAAGGTGGCGCGGCCGCTCTCCCAGAGACCTGGGGGCGCGGCCGATCGAGACGTAGGTGGAGCTCATCGCGGCGCCGTAGGAGCCAGACGGCAGCCGGCGTTGGCAGGCCGCCGTCCTCACTCCGACAGCGCGGGGATAGCGTCGACGGCGGTCCAGGGGATCAGGCGATGCCCGCGCAGCGTCGCGCGCTCCTTGCCGAAGTGAACGAGCGTGCCGGGCTCGGCGCGGCTCGCCGCGAGCGTCCGGAAGTGCTCGATGGCCTCGAGGTCGGTGGGCCGTGGGCTGGTGGTGGCTTTGATTTCGATCGGAGTCAGCTGCCGTCCGTGCTCGACGACGAGATCGACTTCCAGACCATCGTGGCTGCGCCAGTAGAACAGATTGTCGGTGGCGAGGCCCCGCGCGCGGCGTGCCTTGATCGCCTCGCCGATCACCCAGGTCTCGACCAGCGCGCCCCACGATGAGTGCGCGCGCAGATGCGCGTGATCGGAGATCGCCAGCAGTCGGCAGGCGAGGCCGCTGTCGAGCAGGTAGAGCTTGGGGTGCTTGACGACGCGCTTGCCGAGGTTCGCGTGGTGCGGCGGTAGAAGGTGGACCACGTACCCAGCCACCAGGACCGAAAGCCAGGCGCGGGCGGTCTTGGCGTCGAGGCCCAGCTCGGCGGCCATGCTGGCCAGATTCAGGATCTGCCCCGTGCGGGTGGCGCACAGGCGCAGGAACGCGGCGAAGTGCACGAGGTCGCGGATTGCGGCGATGGTGCGCACGTCGCGCTCGACGTACGTCGCGATGTAGTCGCCGAGCCAGCGGCCGACCTCTACCGACCGATCGTAGAGAGGCGGATAGCCGCCGGTCCAGATCGCCACCGCCGGATCGCTCTCGGCGAGGCCGGCCGCCGCCAGCTCGGCGCGGCTGAAGGGCATCAGCTCGAGACGCGCGACCCGTCCCGCCAGGCTCTGCGTGACGCGATCCATGACCTGGTACTGCTGCGAGCCGATCAAGATCCAGCGGCCCATGCGGCCGTCGCGATCGACCATCCCCTGAAGCCAGCGCGGCAGATCGGGCACGCGCTGGATCTCGTCGAGTACGGCGCCGTCGGGATAGCGGGCCAGCCAGGCGCGGGGGTCGGCGTCGAAGGCTGCCTGCTCCAGCGGGTCCTCCAGGCTGGCGTAGGGCAGGTAGGCGAAGACCTGGCGAGCCAGCGTCGTCTTTCCCGACTGGCGGGGACCGGTGATCGCCAGGAGGGGGTATCCCTTGGCGACCCGCTTGGCCACCGGCGCCAAGGCCCTCGCAATCATGTGATCATGATACCTGAAATTCGGGGATTAGAATTCCTGAATTTCAGGGACCAGGGGGCCCGTCTCCCCGTCCTGGCGACACCCCCTGTCCGCGTTCAGAGCCCCTCGTCGCACTCCGCGCGCATGACGTCGTCGATCGTCTCGCGCCGGGCGACGAGGGTGGCGCGACCGTTCTCCCAGAAAACCTGCGGGGCGCGGCCGATGGAGACGTAGTTCGAGCTCATCGCGGCGCCGTAGGCGCCGGCGTCGTGCAGCACCAGCAGGTCGCCGACCTCGGGGGGCGGCAGCGGGCGCGGGTCGAGGAGCTCCTTGTCGTCGCGGGTGAAGACGTCGCCGCTCTCGCACAGGGGGCCGGCGACGACGAAGGGCTCGGGGGCGCGGTCGGCGCCCTTGCCCACGATCGAGATGTGGTGGTACGAGCCGTACATCGCGGGGCGCACCAGATCGTTGAAACCGGCGTCGACCATGATGAAGCGGTGGCCGGGGCCCTTGGGGTTGGTCTCGGTGCGCTTGAGATCCTTTACGCGGCAGACGAGCAGGCCGGCCGCGGCGACCGGGTAGCGGCCTGGTTCGATCTCGACGCGGATCGGGCGGCCGGCCGCCTGGGCCAGCACCGCCGCCAGCTCGACGAGCGTCTTGCGGAACGCGCCGAGGTCGTAGCTCGGCGCGCCCGGTCGGTAGGGGTGGGGGAGGCCGCCGCCCAGGTTGACCGCCTGGACGTCGGGGAAATCGGCCAGCCGCGGCGCGATCATTCCGACGAAGCGGCGGACGTTCTCGTCGAACTCGGCGATGCGCGGGCCAGTGCCGAGGTGGGTGTGAATCGAGACGATCGGCAGCTTCGCCGCGGCGGCGCGCGCGCGCAGCGCCCCGAGCGCCTCGTGCCAGATGCCATGCTTCGATGACGGGCCGCCGGTGTCGCAGGACTGGACGTGGCCGTGGCCGAACCCCGGGTTCACGCGGACGGCAATGGGGCCGGCGTAGCCCGCGCCGTGCAGCTCGTCGATCATGCCGGGCGAGCCGACGTTCGGCAGCACGCCGTGCTCGAGCACGACGGTGAGCGCGTTGTCGCGCAGTACGTCGGCGGTCAGCATCACGACGGGCGGGTTGGCCCCCATCGGGAAGCCGGCCCGGCGCGCCCGCAGCACCTCGTTGCCGCTCACGGCGTCGATCCAGAGCCCGGCCGCGCGCACCGCCTCCAGCACCTTCCAGCAGGAGTTCGCCTTCATCGCGTAGCGGGCCTGCAGGGCGCCGCCCGCCGTCAGCGCGGCCAGCGCCTCCAATCGGCGGCGCAGCTCGGCCCCGTCGTAGAGATAGAACGGCGTTCCGACCTGGTCGGCGAGGCGTTCGAGCGGGTAGGCGTCAAGATCGAGCGAAGGCATTGCCGCGAACTATCCCAGATGCGGCTCCCCCGTCAACGCGCCGTCACGCCCGCGGGGGTTCGGCCTCGGGCATTTTCAGCTTCAGCGAGTCGAGCGCGGCCGGCGATCGGCGCGGCAGCGTCACAGTGAAGGCCGCCCCGGCGCCGAGCGCGCTCGAGACGACGATCTTGCCCCCCAGCGCCTTGCAGAGCTCGCTGGTGATCCAGAGTCCGAGGCCCAGCCCCGGGTGCTGACGTTGGCCGCTGGCCCGCTCGAACCGGCGGAAGATCCGCTCCTGGTCCTCGGCCGAGATCCCGATGCCGTGGTCGCGCACGATGAATTGCACCGCCTCGCCGACGCCGCGTCCCTGGATCTCGATGAGCCCACCGGCGCCGTACTTGATGGCGTTGCCGACCATGTTGGTGACGATCTGATCGAGACGCGCCTCGTCCCAGAGGCCGACCAGCGACTCCGGCAGATCGATCCGCACCACGCAGGAGGCGGCCGTGGCGTCGGGCGTGAACCGCTGCGCCACCTCGCGCGCCAGCGCCGCCAGATCGACCTGGTCGAAGTTCAGCACCAATCGCCCGGCGGTGAGGCGCGACATGTCGAGCATGCCGTCGATGAGACCCGACAGCCGGCTCGCCGAGCGGGCGCTGGCGCCGATGCGCTGGCGGTCGACCTCGGTGAGGGTGCCGGCCGGCGAGCTCGAGAGGCTGCGCTCGACCGCCTCGATCTGCAGCAGCAGCGAGGTGAGCGGCGTGCGCAGCTCGTGCGCGGCGATGGCCAGGAACTCGTCGCGAGCGGCGATGGCTGCCTCGGAGGCGCGCGCGCGGGTGTCGGCGTCGGCGCCGGCGCGGCGGGCCGCGGCCTCCCGCGCGTGCAGGCGCCCATAGCTCCCCGACACGTAAGCCGCCAGCAGCACCATGATGGTCGCCTGTCCCGCCCACTGCCCGCACAGCGCGGGGCTGGTACCGGCGGCGGCCAGAATCCCGAGGCCTCCGGCCAGCATCGTCAGGCCCGAGCCGACGATCGCCGCCGGGTGATCCTGAATCACGACCGCGATCGCCACCGGCAGCGCCAGCATCCAGTGAAACAGGGCGCTCTGCACGCCACCGGTGAGCGCCGCCAGCGCCGCGTAGAAGGCGGCGGAGAAGACGGCCAGCGCCAACATGAGCTCGCGCGTGCGCGCGCGTCCGGCGCTCCGCATATTGAGGGCGGTCGCGGTGACGAACACCGCCCACAGGAGCCGCACCACCATCGGCCGCCAGGCGAACTCACCGAGCGTCAGCCGATCGGCCAACGCCAGCGCCACGATGATCGCCGCGCAGACCAGGAGGACCCGCTGCCGCTCGCGCGTGCCGTCCGTCGACCTGCGGTCCCCCTCGCCCATGGCGGGCATTCTAACGCGCGAACGCGCGGCAGGCGCTCGGGGGCCGTTGACTTCCTGGGCCTCGGGTCCCTAGGATTCGTAGTGGTGCGAACACCATTTGGAGCAGGCGTCCTCCTGGTCGGGCTCCTTCTCGCGGGCGCGCAGCCGGCCCGGGCAGCCGATCCGAGACTCGATGCGGCGCGCGCCCACTCGCAGGAAGGCGACGCCTACTACAAGCTCGAGAAGTACGCGGGCGCGATCGCCGAGTACGAGCAGGCGTATCTCGCCAAGCCAGACCCGAGCTTTCTCTACAACATCGCGCAGTGCCACCGCCTCATGGGCAACGGCGCCGAGGCGATTCACTTCTACCGGCGCTTTCTGAAGGACGCGCCGAACGCGCCGAACCGGGCGGTCGCCGAGAAGCACATCCGGGACCTCGAGGACATCGCCTCGCACGGGACGTCGCCGTCGTCGCCGCCATCGCCAGTCCTCGTCGCGCCGGCACCCGTTTCGCCGCCGTCACCGACGGAGCCGCCGCTCGCCCCGCTGCCGTCGGCGCCGACCAGCCCGCCCTCCGCGCTGAACGCACCTCCACCCACTTCAACGCCGGTGTCGACGACGCCAGCCGTCGAAAACGGCGCCCCCTCCAGCCAAGATGAGGCTCAACCGATTTATCATAAGTGGTGGTTCTGGACGGGCGTGGGGGCGGTGTTGGTGGGCGGAATAATCTTGGTTGCGGTCACGGCGAAGCACGACCCGTCGTGTCCTGGAGGCAGAACATGCGGAAACTGAGGAGCTGGCAAAAGATCTTACTGGCGGGCGCGGGCCTGATCGTTCCGATCCTCTCGTGCAGCCAGCGGTCGCTCGTGTTGATCGACGTCCACGCGCCGCAAGGGGTGGCGTACTCGAACGTCACGGTGATCATCACGCCCAACAGGGAGCAGCCGACGACCTTCGACAAGGTCACCTTCGACGCCTCGGGCGTGTTCAAGGCGGGTGTCTATCTTCCCTCGGACATGACCGGCACGGTCGCGCTGCACGGCGATGTCAACGACGAGAGCAATTGCATGGTCGGCTCGGGTGATGTCTCGACCACCGTCGCGTCGCAGGGCGAAACGACCATGGTCGTCGCTCTGCCGATCGTGGCGTCCTCCGCGCCCTGCATCCCCGGAACGGGCGGCAGCACGGGTGCGGGTGGTGCGGCCGGCACGACCGCGTCCGGCGGCTCGGGTGGTCCTGGCGGTCTCACCGGCACAGCCGGGAGCGGCGTTGGGACCGGCGGCCTCGGCGCTGGCGGCGTGACGGGCAATGCCGGCGCGCCCGGCACGGGACAGGGCGGCGTCACCGGCGCGGGCGGCGCGAACGCCACCGGCGGCCACGGCGGACCAGGCTCGGGCGGGGTGACGGGCGCGGGGGGCTCGCCGACGGGCGCGGGCGGCTCGCCGACGGGCGCTGGCGGCTCACCGACGACGGGCGCTGGCGGCTCGCCGACGACGGGCGTTGGCGGCTCACCGACGACGGGCGCTGGCGGCTCGCCGACGACGGGCGCTGGCGGCTCGCCGACCACGGGCACCGGCGGCACCACCGGGAAGGGCGGCACCAGCGGCACGACCGGCGCCGGCGGCACGGGCGCGGTGACGGGCGCGGGCGGCGTCATCGGGACCGGCGGCGGCGGCGGTTGCGCCTGCCCCACGAACTTCGTCTGCATGCCGGGCACCACGGTCTGCGTCTGCTCGCAGACGGACGCCGAGGCCTGCGCCAGCGTCGCCTGCGGGAGCACCACCAACCTCTGCCAGCAGAGCGTGAGCTGCCCCAACACCTGCCCCGTCGGCTACTCCTGCGTGGGTAACTTCTGCAGGCAGCTCACGACGACCGGCTGCGGCGGCGACATCGTCGCCACGGGGACCGGCCTCGTGGCGGGGAGCTCGGCCGCGCCTCCGGTCTGCCAGTAGCATCTGGGCTCGTTGCTCGCCCCGAAGCCGATCCTGATAGCGCTCCTCGGCGCTGCCGGGATCGCCTTCGTGGTGTTCTGGTTCCGGCAGGCGCGCGGCACGCCCGGCTGGCGCCGGCCGACGGTGCGCCAGCTGGCGATCGGCTTCGTCACCGATTTCTTCGACATGCTGGGGATCGGCTCGTTCGCGCCGACGACCGCCCTTTACAAGCTGGGGCGCGTGGTCGCCGACGAGAACATCCCCGGCACTCTCAACGTGGGCCACATGATCCCGACGTTCGTGGAGGCCGTCATCTCCATCCTGGTGATCGCGGTCGACGTCGAGCCGACAACGCTGATCTTACTGATCGCCGCCTCCGTGGCCGGGGCCTGGCTGGGCGCGGGCGTCGTCGCCAGCTGGTCGCGTCGCCGGATCCAGCTGGGGATGGGCGTGCTGCTGCTAGGCGCGGTGGCGGTGATGATCGCGCGCCAGACCGGCCTGGTGCCCCCGGGCGGCGAGGCGCTCGGCCTCACGGGCGCGCGCCTCGCGATCGGGATCGCCTGCAACTTCGTCCTCGGCGCCTTCATGACCCTGGGGGTCGGCCTCTTCGCCCCCTGCATGATCATGGTGGCGCTCCTCGGGATGCAGGAGACGGCCGCCTTTCCGATCATGATGGGCTCCTGCGCCTTCTTGATGCCAGCGGCGTCGGTTCGCTTCTTGCGGTCGGGACGCTATGACCTGCGGGCCGCCCTGGGCCTGACGCTCGCCGGGCTCCCCGCCGTCTTGCTGGCCGCCTTCGTCGTCAAAACGCTCCCGCTCGGCGCGGTGAAGTGGCTGGTGGTCGCCGTGGTGGTCTACACTGCGCTGGCGATGCTGCGCTCCGCGACGAAGCGGGTTCCGGATGGCTAGTCGGCTGTTCGCCACCAAGTCGATCGACGCCCTGCGCGCCGACGCCGCGGGGGAGCAGTGGGCTCAAGCGGGCGCTGGGCGGCATGGATCTGATGCTGCTCGGAATCGGCGCCATCATCGGCACCGGCATCTTCGTGCTCACAGGCCACGCCGCGGCTGACTACGCCGGACCCGCGGTGGTGCTGTCGTTCGTCGTCGCCGGCATCGCCTCGGGCTTCGCCGGGCTCTGCTACGCCGAGATGGCCTCGATGATCCCGGTCGCCGGCAGCGCCTACACCTACTCGTACGCCACGATGGGGGAGCTCATCGCCTGGATCATCGGGTGGGATCTGATCCTCGAGTACCTGGTGGCGTCGGCGGCGGTCAGCGTCGGCTGGTCGGGCTACGCGGTGGCGTTCATGCACGACGTCGTCGGCATCACGCTCCCCGACACCTGGACGCGCGCGCCGTTCGTCTACGACGAGGTGACCTCGCAGTTCCACGCCACGGGCGCGGTGCTGAACGTGCCCGCGATGCTGGTGACGGCGGCGGTGACGGTCATCCTGGTCATCGGCATCAAGGAGTCGGCGCGCTTCAACGCGGTCATCGTCGCCGTCAAGCTCGTCGTGGTGTTGATGTTCATCGGCTTCTGCGCGCGCTTCGTGAAAACCGAGAACTGGCACCCGTTCATCCCGCCCGAGCGGGGGCACGGCCACTTCGGCTTCTCGGGCGTGATGCGCGGCGCGGCCACCGTCTTCTTCGCCTACATCGGGTTCGACGCCGTCTCGACGGCGGCGCAGGAGACGCGGAACCCGCAGCGCGATCTGCCGTTCGGGATCCTGGGCTCGCTGGCCGTCTGCACCGTCCTCTACGTGGTGGTGGCGGCAGTGCTGACCGGCATCGTCCCCTACACGCAGCTCGGCGTGCCGCACCCGATTGCCGTCGGCGTCGAGGCGACCGGCCAGCGCTGGCTGGAGACGCTGGTCGAGATCGGCGCCATCGCCGGCCTCTCGTCGGTGATGCTGGTGATGATGATGGGGCAGCCGCGCATCTTCTTCTCGATGGCGACCGACGGCCTGCTGCCGCCGGGCGCCGCGCGCGTTCACCCGCGCTTCGGGACGCCCTGGGTCACCACGATCATCACCGGCGTCCTGGTGGCCGTAGCGGGCGGCCTCCTGCCGGTGGGTGTCCTCGCCCAGCTGACATCCGTGGGGACGCTGTTCGCCTTCGTGCTGGTGAGCATCGGCGTCGCGATCCTGCGCCGCAAGCGCCCCGACATCCAGCGCGGCTTCCGCGTCCCGGGCGGCGACTACCTCGTCCCGACCTGCGGCGCGCTCACCTCGCTCTACCTCATGTGGCAGGAGTCGACCAGCACGCTGGTCCGCCTGTTCGGCTGGA
Source organism: uncultured Pseudomonadota bacterium (assembly GCA_963725905.1). Lineage (GTDB taxonomy): Bacteria > Myxococcota_A > Polyangia > Fen-1088 > Fen-1088 > JADGRB01. The sequence continues at coordinate 351,452 of CAVSAG010000003.1, forward strand.
TGGCAATCGGCCTCGTCATCTACGCCCTCTACGGCCGCAAGCACTCGAAACTCACCGCCGCGCGCTGACGGCCGGTCGTCGCCTCAGCGACGGCGGTGGTGGGCCAGCGTTCGGCGGGGCGAGGCGTCGGCGGTCGTCATGTTGGCGGGGATCGTGAAGCTGGCGCGGACGACGTGGCCGGGAAGGCTGGCCGACATCCGCCAGGTGCGGATCGTCTGCACGACGCAGTCGCCGGCGTCCTCGTCGATCGCCGCGGCCGTCGCCAGGCCGACCGAGCCGGGGACGCCGTTCGACTCGATGTAGAGGCTGACGTTGACGCGCTCGCCGGCAAGCTGGCCGCAGGAGGCGAGCTGCGGCAGCAGCACGGCGACGTCGTGCTCGATCTTCGGGCCGTCGACGTCGAGGATCTCCATGCCACTTTGCGAGCGGAACTCGACCGGGTACTCGAAGGTCGTCGCCTTGTTGCCGTTCGGCGCGTGGAAGCGGATCTTGCGCCCCACCTCGACCAGGCAGCGCTCGACGTCGTAGTTGCCGAGCGACGACTCGAGCACCCACACATCCTGAGACGTCCCGTCGCCGGCGACCATGAAGCGCAAGAGGACCTTGCCACCCGCGTAGCGCTGCGCCTTGCCGGCGCGCTCGTAGCAGTTGCGCACGTCCTCGAAGTGCTCCTGCAGCGTCGCCTCGACGTCGTCGGTGTCCATGACGCCGATCTCGTTGTCGAGCGTCATCGTGGCGCCGGGATCGACGGGCTTGGGCGGCGCCTTACGCCGCGCCATCGCGAACTCGGGGCTGCCGTCGTCCTTGCGAGCCGCCTTGTCACCGCCACAACCGATCCCCAGAACAGCGAACGCCGAAACGAACAGGGCTGCTGACTTCACTGACTTCATGAACACCTTGGGTCGGTTTTGTCGAGCTGACTTCGCGAGCGTCCTTCAGACAATTTCCATCGGCCGAAGTTCCAGATACCGGAGAGAATTTTCGTTTGCCCCGAATCTCCGCCAGCTCTTTGACGTCACGATGTTGCGTCACAACGGTTGCGCAACCATGGCGCCGACGGAAAGTGCGGATGGGGTCGTCGTAACAGTGACGCTGTGCCTCGCGATCGGCTCACGGTCGGCGTCGACAGCAATGCTCCATACACCCAGAGGCGCCTCGAACTACGCTCTCGCCCATTTGACCGGCCGCCGATCAGCGTGCCACGCTTCGTGGATGCGCGACGACAGAGACGACAGATCCCTGGACGAGAAGCTGGCGCCGCAGGCGTTCGTCACCGATTTCGTTTGGGCGGCGCGCGCCGTGCTCAGACAGCCGCAGGTGGCGTTCGTGACGATCGCGCTCTGGTGGTTTCCGTTCCTCATGCAAACCACGAATTGGCGGCACGCCATCTTCATGGCGCCCGCCTGTATCTTCCTGATCTTCGTGTTCTGCGGATGGAGCGGCGCCGAGCGGCTGTTTTTTCTTCGTCAGCACGAGGGGAAGGCTGTCACGCTCTGGGAGCTCTTCCGCGCGACGCCCCGCTTCGCCGGCCGCTTCGTGAGGCTCGGCTGTCTGCTTCTGCTCGCGATCGGGCCTATCGTCTTCCTGACTGGGTATTTCGAGGGTCGCCATGCCGCAGCCGGCGGGCACTCGTCGAGCACGGTTCCCAGCCATTTGCCGCTGGCGCTCGCCGTGGTGGTGATGGACCTCGTGCTCACCTTCGTCACCTCGGCGCTGGTGTTCACGACCCGCTCGGCAACGCAGGCGCTCCGGATCGGCGTCTCGATGATTCGCCAGACCTGGCCCCGCAGCGGCCTCTACGTGATCTGTCCGGCGCTGGCGCTCAACATGCTCAACAGCATCTATCCGACGCAGCTCCCTTTCGTCAAAGCGGCGACGACGGCTGGGCTGGCCGTGCTGGCTCTGCTGGCCAAAGGGGCCACGGCCGCTTTCTATCTGCGTGAGCACCCGGTCTTGCCGGACCCCGTCGGGGATGCCCCTCTGGCTCAGTAGGCCGGTTCGAACCGATACACGTACTGCATCGTTCCGGCCTGCGCGATCTGCGGGTACTCGAAGTCCTGCAGCTTCTCGATCAGGCAGTCGTTCACTTCTTTGTTGTTGAGGGTCCCGCCGATGACCTTGGCGCTGGCCTTCGACGCGCCGCCCGACGGGCTCAGCGAGAGGAGCACGATGACCGTCCCCTTGAAGGCGCGGTCGTGCTTCTCGTCGAGCACGTCCTGATAGCAGCGCAGCGTCGACGGATCGCGCTGCTGCAGGAGCAGCTGCACCTCCGCCTCCTTGTCCGGCGAGATGCCGCTGGTCTGGGAGGAGACCTCGGGGCTGTTCTTCACGACGCGGACGTTCTGGCCGCTGGCGTCGGTCTCCGCGCACGCGGCGACGGCCAACGCCGACATCAGGGCCAGGGCGGCCAGCGGCGAGCCAAACGACTTGCGTGTCAGTGCGGCGATCGAACCCATGGGCGACCCTCCTCGACGGGGTCCGAACTTATCCCCAGGTTCACTCCTTGAGCAAGGCCGAAGCGATCACCAGCCGCTGGATCTCGCTGGTCCCCTCGTAGATCTCGGTGATCTTCGCGTCGCGGAAGTGCCGCTCGGCCGGGAAATCGCGCAGGTAGCCGTAGCCGCCGAAGATCTGCACCCCCTCCTTGGCGGCGCGGTTGGCCACCTCGGAGGCGAACAGCTTGGCCATCGCGGCGTCGGTCGAATAGGCGCCGCCCGCGTCCTTCTTGACCGCCGCGCGCCAGAGCAGCATGCGCGCCGCCTCGATCTCCGTGCGCATGTCGGCCAGCTTGAACTGGATCGCCTGGTGCTCGGCGATCGGCTGGCCGAAGGTCTTGCGCTCGCGCGCGTAGTGGACGGCGTCCTCCAGCGCGGCGCGCGCGATCCCCAGCGCCTGCGCGGCGATACCGATGCGCCCACCGTCGAGGGCGCGCATGGCGATCTTGAACCCGTCCCCCTCGGGGCCGAGGCGCGCGTCGTCACCCACGGCGCAGTCGCTGAGAAAAAGCTGCGCGCTCGGCGCGCCGCGGATCCCCAGCTTGTCGTCGGGCGGACCGAACGAGAGCCCGGGCGTGGTGGTGGGGACGATGAAGGTGGTGATGCCGCGGGCGCCCTTGGCCGGATCGCTGTTGGCGACGACGATCGCCAGATCGGCGACCGGGCCATTGGTGATGAAGTTCTTGGTGCCATTCAGCACCCAGCGGTCGCCGTCCTTCACGGCGCGCGTGCGCTGCGCCTTGGCGTCGGAGCCGGCCTCCGGCTCGGAGAGCGCGAAGCAGCCGATCTTCGTGCCGGCGGCCAGATCCGGCAACCAGCGTGCGCGCTGCCCGTCGGTCCCCTCTTTCAAGATGGGCGCCGCCACCAGCGAGCTCTGCACCGACATGGCGACCGCGGTCGAGGCGCAGGCGCGGGCGATCTCCTCGAGCGCCACCGCGTACGACAGCGCGTCCATCCCGGCGCCCCCGAACTTCTCGGGGAGCATGATGCCGAGCAGTCCCATCTCACCGACTCGCGCGAAAATCTTCCGCGGGAAGGTATGGGTGCGATCGATCTCGGCGGCGGCGGGCGCGATCTCTCGCGTCGCCAGCTCGCGGGCAGTGTCGCGGATCATCTTCTGTTCGGGGGAGAGCTCGAAGTTCATTGTCCGGTCCAGTTTGGGGCCCGCTTGTCGAGGAAGGCACGCATCCCTTCCTTTTGGTCGCTCGTTGCGAAAAGCGACGCGAAGAGGTGGCGTTCGAGGGCGATCCCGTCGTCGAGCGGCTGGTCGGCGCCGCGGCGGATGGCGCGCTTGGCGGCGGCCACGGCCAGCGGCGCGCGGGCGGCGATCTCGTTGGCCACCGCGCGCGCGCGCGGCAGGAGCTCCGCCGGCTCGACCACCTCGTTGACGAGTCCGATGCGCGCGGCCACCTCGGCGTCGATCAGCCGGCCGGTATAGATGAGCTCGCGCGCCCGCGCCACGCCGATCCGTTGCACCAGCCTCTGGGTCCCGCCCATGCCGGGGATGACGCCCAGCCCGACCTCGGGAAAGCCGACCTTCGCGCCGCGCGCGGCGTAGATGAAGTCGCAGACCAGCGCCAGCTCGAACCCGCCGCCCAGCGCGAAGCCGTGGACCGCCGCGATCACCGGCAGCCGCGAGGCCTCCAGCAGATCGCCCAGGCGGTGTGCGTGGTCGGCCAGCGTCTCGGCCGCGGCCGGATCGGCGTCCGCCATGGCTTTGATGTCCGCGCCCGCGGCGAACGCCTTGTCGCCCGCGCCGGTCAAGATGGCGCAGCGGACGCTGGCATCGTGCTCGAGCCGCACGAAGGCGTCGTGGATGGCGTCGAGCGTTTCGCCGTCCAGCGCGTTGCGCGCCTCGGGGCGGTTCACGCTGACGACGGCGACGGGGCCGTCGCGCGTGACCAGCGCGCGCGAAGAGGCCACGCCGCTCAACGCGCCGGCTCCGTGCGAATCGGCCCCGAGCTCTGCGCCGCCGGCGGATACTCGTAAAACCCGCGCCCGGTCTTGCGCCCCAGCCAACCAGCCGCCACGTACTGCCGCAACAGCGGACAGGGGCGGTACTTGGGATCTCCGAGGTTCCGGTGGAGGACCTCGAGGATCGACAGCGTGGTGTCGAGGCCGATGAGGTCCATCAACGTGAACGGCCCCATCGGGTGGTTGAGCCCCAGCTGGATGGCGACGTCCATGTCCGGGGCGGTGCCGATCCCCTCGTAGAGCGCGAAGCAGGCCTCATTGAGCATCGGCATCAGCACGCGGTTGACGATGAAGCCGGGGATGTCGCGCGAGACGACCGTCTGCTTGCCCAGCCGCTCGGCCAGCGCGCGCGTAACCTCGTACGTCGCGTCGGCGGTGGCGAGGCCGCGGATGATCTCCACCAGCTTCATGAGCGGCGGCGGGTTCATGAAGTGCATCCCGATCACCCGCTCGGGGCGCTTCACCGCCGCGCCGATGGCGGTGATGCTGATCGACGAGGTGTTGGTGGCCAGCACGATGTCGCCGCGGCAGGCGCGGTCGAGCGTCTCGAAGATCTCGCGCTTGACCGCCACATCTTCCGTCGCCGCCTCGACGACGAAGTCGACCGACTCCAGCTCCTTGCCGTAGAGGTCGCACGGCTCGATGCGCCCCAGGATCTGCGCCCGTTCGGCCGACTCCAGCTTCCCCTTGTCCACCAGCTTGTCGAGCTGCTTGCCGACCATCGAGCGCCCGCGCTCGGCGATGTCGCGCCCCATGTCGGCCAGCGTGACGGCGAATCCCTGCCCGGCCGCCAGCTGCGCGATGCCGCGTCCCATCTGCCCGGCGCCGATCACGCCGACGCGGTGGATGTTGTCGAGAGGGGCCGACATGCTGGCGGTGAAGGTAGCGTCAGATCCGCTCGACCGCCAGCGCGATCCCCTCGCCGCCGCCGATGCAAAGCGAGGCGACCCCACGCCGTTTCCCCGTGTCGCGCAGCGCCGCGAGGAGCGTCACCAGCACGCGCGCCCCCGAGGCGCCGATCGGATGGCCCAGCGCCACCGCGCCGCCCCAGAGGTTCACGCGGGCCGGGTCGAGCCCCAGCATCCGATTGTTGGCGATCGAGACCACCGCGAAGGCTTCGTTGATCTCCCACAGATCGACGTCGTCCTTCTTCCAGCCGATCTTGCCGAGCAGCCGTTCGATGGCGCCCGCGGGTGCCGTGGTGAACCACTCGGGCGCCTGCGCGTGCCCCGCCGCGCCGACGATGCGCGCCACGGGCTTCCAGCCGCGCGCCGCCGCGACGTCGGCCGCCGCCAGCACCAGCGCCGCCGCGCCGTCGTTGATCGACGAGGCGTTCCCCGCGGTGACCGTGCCGTCCTTCTGAAACGCCGGACGCAACCCCGGCAGCTTCTCGATGTCGCCGCGCCCCGGCTCCTCGTCCTCGGCGACGATCTTGGCCGGCCCCTTTCGCTGCGAGATCTCCACCGGGACGATCTCGCCCTTGAACTTCCCCGCGGCCTGCGCCCGCAGCGCCCGCCTGTACGACTCGACGGCGAAGGCGTCCTGATCGGCGCGCGTGATCCCCTTTTCCCTCGCGCACAGCTCCGCGCAGTCGCCCATGTGGACGTTGCCGTAGGCGTCCCACAGGCCGTCGTGAATCAGCGAGTCGATCACCTGCGCGTGCCCCAGGCGATATCCCTCGCGCGCCTTGGGAAGCAGATAGGGCGCGTTGCTCATCGACTCCATGCCGCCGGCGACGACCACGTCGTGCTCGCCCGTGGCGATCGCGTTCGCTGCCGAAAACCACCGCCTTGAGCCCGGAGCCGCAGACCTTGTTGATCGTCACCGCGCCGACGGCCGGCGGAATCCCGGCCGCGATCGCCGCCTGCCGCGCGGGCGCCTGTCCGACGCCGGCCGGCAGCACGCAGCCGAGGTAGACCTCCCCGACGGCGTCAGCCGGGACGCCGCCGCGCTCCAGCGCCGCCTTCACCGCCACGGCGCCCAGCCGCGGCGCCGACAGCGACGCCAAGGTTCCTTGAAACGACCCGACGGGCGTCCTCGCGCCCGCGACGACGACGACGTCTCTCATCCCCTCGATGATACCGCGCCTAGCCGCCTTGCGCGGGCTCGGCGGCGCGGATTTCCGGGCGGTGTCGATTGTAGATAGGATGTTCTCATGCGTGTGGTCTCGGCTGCGCTTGTCGGGGGATTGCTGATCTCATGCGGTGGCGGAGGCGGGAAATCGGCGACAGGCGGAAGTGGGGGTGGGCTCGACGGTGGCGGTGGGGTCGATGGCGGTGGCGCCGACGCAACCGTCGGGGCCGTGGCCGGTGTCTCGGTCCGGTTCATCAACACGTTTCTGCCCAGCGGAGCCACGGGGCCGACGCTCGACCTCTATGAGACCTACACTCGACCAGACGGTTCGATGGGGGCCTTGGCTACGCCGCTCATCTCCGGGCTCGCCTATGGCACGGTCTCCGACTACGTCGCCCCGCATCTTGCTGCGCCGGGGAGCACGTCCATCTTCCTGAACGCGGTGCCAGCGGGCGCCTCGGCAACGGATCCGAGCAGCACCTACGTCTGGTTGGGCACCGATGATGGCTCCCACCAGCAGGCCACCATCTTGCTGGAGAACCTCGGTCCCAGCGGTGCGGGCGGACCCCTCGACGGCCTCGGCTTCTCGACGTTCGTCGAGAAAGGGGACGACGGGTCGGGCAACGCGGGCCCACTCGCGCCAACGCCCCCGTCGGGTATGGGCGAGTTTCTCGCCTCGACGGCGCCGATCGACGTCACGCCGACGCCGCTCGTCGGCGACTACTACTTCTTCGTCGACGATTCGTGCACCCTGCCGCTCAACGGCAATCCAAGCCAGACCGGGCTCCCGTTCCTCTTCGCCCTCTCCACCGCCACGCCCACGTCGTTCTTCGCGCTCTTCCCGGTCACCCCGGTCGCGCATCAGATCTCCGTCGTGCTTTGGACCGACCGTGTCCTACCAACCTGTGCTGAGCTGACCGCCCGTCAGGGAACGACCAGCGTCAACGTCGCTCCCGGACAGCAGATCATCGCCTTCGTCTACGGGTCGTCGGCGACCGACCTGCACCTGGTTGCGGCACCGGTCAGGCCCTGAGCTGCGCGAGCACGATCCCGCGCGTCTCCGGCAAGACCCACACCCAGGCGCCGGTGCAGAGAGCCAACGCGCACGGCACAGCGAGCCCGCCACCGAGGCCGTGGTGGGCGACCATCCATCCCACGAGAATTGGCGTCACGAGCTGCGCTGTCCGCGCCAGGTTGTAGGTCGCTCCCATCGCCGCCCCGCGCACCTCGGTGGGGTAGAGCTCGGCGAGCAGCGCGCCGAACCCCGCCGTGCACCCCGAGCCGACGCCGAGCGCGAGCATCACCGCCCAGAACAGCGCCGGCCGCTGCAGCAGTTCGTGCCATCCGGCCGCGAGCGCGCCCACGGCCGCGGCGGTCAGGAGCGAGTAGAGCGTGAACGCCGGGCGGCGGCCGAGACGATCGGAGATCGCGCCGAAGCTCAGCATGCCGCCGAGCTGCCCGGCCTGCGCGGTCACCATCCAGGTCAGCGACCGGCCGACGCTCTGGTGCATGCCGCCGGAGAGAAACGTCGGCAGCCACGTGTAGCAGCTCCAGTAGGTGCCGAGCTTGAAGACGCCGAGCAGCCAGGCGGCGGCGAAGCGCCGGGCGAGACCGGGAACGCGGGCTGCGGCGCGCAGCGCCTCGAGGTAGGGTCGCGTGACGGCGGGTCGGTTCGGCAGGTGGGCCGAGGCGCGCACGGCGACGGCGAGCAGCGCGGTGGCGCTCGATCCGATCAGCACCGCCCGCCAGCCGACGCGCGGCAGGATCAGGTAGCCGACCAGGGCCGCGATCGCGACGCCGACCGGCTCGCCCGCCTGCAGCGCCGCCGCCGCGCGCCCGCGCGCCCCGGGGGCGACCACCTCGGCCAGCATGCCGTGCCCGATCGCCCACTCGCCGCCGACGCCGATCCCCTGGATCACGCGGCCGGCGAGGAAGACCGCTCCGCTCGGGGCCAGGCCGCAGACCAGCGAGCCCATCGAGTAGACCAGCACGGTGACCGAGAGAATCGCCCGCTTGCCGAACCGGTCGGCGAGCGCCCCGCCACGAGCCCGCCGACGCCGGAAGCGCCGAGCCCGGCGCCCAGCAGCCACGACTCGGCGGTGTGCGACAGGTGGAGATCGCGCCCGACCGAGTCCTTCAGGAAGCCGAGCAGGACGAGGTCGTAGAAGTCGAACGTCCAGCCGGCGAACGCGAACAGGAAGATCGCGACCGGGAACCGCCGTGGCATTTGTTCTCGGAATCCTGGGAGGGTTCCGAACCTCCCGCGATGAGCTCCGGCCGGCAAAGCCGGCCTAAGCTCGACCCGAATGCTAGCCGGTCAGTCTCCTGGTTGAAATGTGGACACATGTCCTACATGTCATACCATCGGCGTCATCATGCCGTTGCTGCTGCCGGGAGAGCGTCGTTTCCGCTGGATGGAGGTCTCGGTGGCGATCGCCGTCGTCGTCGGCCTCTGCGCCCTGGGATGCGCGTCGCCGCGCGCGCAGATCCGGGGCGTCGCCCCCTCTGTGTTCGAGGCAGCCCGCTTCGAGGCGCGGCACCCGGTGCACGCCGCCAAGGCCGACCAAGATGGCCGGGACGAGGGGGCCGCCTTCGTCGAGCGCGCGCTCCACGAGGCCGGCTTTCGCTTCGGCACCGACGGAACGCCCCGCGCGCTCTGGGGCTACCTGCGCACCTCCCAGCGATTGGTCGGCGCCCCCGATGTTCGCGCCGGAGACATCGTCTTCTTCGACACCCGCGGCGGCAGCCCCGCGCCGGTGTGCGCCGACCGGACCGGCATCGTCGAGAGCGTCGCCGCTGACGGCCGAATCAGCTTCGTCGAGGCGCGCGGCGGCCGGGTGCGCCGCGGGTACGCCGACCCCGCGCACCCCACCCGGCGACGCGGGCCGGGAGGCGAGATCCTGAACAGCTTCCTGCGCCCCATCCGGATCGACGACCCGCCCGAGACCCGTTACTTCGCTGGCGAGATGCTGTGCGGGATCGCGCGGGCGCCTTGAACGGCGATCCAGTTGGCACGACCGCCAACCATGTTGGCGGTTGCGCGGGCCAACCCCGGGATTTTCGGGTCTTCACGCTGGCCCGGAGCTTGCCTAAGCTACCCCCACAACCCGGTCCCGGGGCCATGTAGTGTTACGATTGCAGTCCGGAAAGCCCATCCCTATAATCGCGCAGCTTTGGCCCCCGGGCGCTCTCCGCCCACGTTTTCGAGGAGGATTCTCATGAATGGTCGCGCCGGTTTTTCAACGAAGTGTTGGCGGATCCTCCGCTGGGCCGGGTTGGCCGCCGCCGCGCCGGCGCTCTGGGCCTGCACGTCGCGCACGCTGGAGCCGCCGACGCTCGCGCCGACCGCGGTCGTCAGCACGTTGTTCACCCAGAAGGTCAACAACAAGATCGACATCTTGTTCATGATCGACAACTCGTCGTCGATGACCGAGATGCAGGGCAAGCTCTACGATCAGCTCCCGAACTTCCTGGGCGTTCTGGAGATGCTGCCGACGAAGCCCGACGTTCACGTCGCGGTCGTCTCCTCGGACATGGGCGCGCCCGGCGACGCGACCGGCTCGATCGGCTGTACGTCCAAGGGGGATCAGGGCCAGTTCCAGAGCATGGAGCGCGGTACCTGCACCAGCTCTGGGTTGCAGAACGGCGCCACGTTCATCTCCGACGATGGGGCCGGCAACACCGACTACATGAGCGCAACGGGGGTCACCGACACAATGGGGATCGGCTCCGTGTTCCAGTGCATCGCGCTTCTGGGCGAAAAGGGGTGCGGGTTCGAGCACCAGCTGGCGTCCATCGACCGCGCGCTCGGCGCGGACGGCTCCGACGCACCGACCACCAACAGCGGCTTCCTCCGCGACGACGCCTACCTCGGCATCGTGATCCTGACCAACGAGGATGACTGCTCGGCGCCGACCAACACCCAGCTCTTTTCGATCGGCTCCGGCGGCTCGAACCAGCAGAACATCGCCAACGCCCTCGGCCCGGTGGCCAACTACCGCTGCAACCAGTTCGGTCACCTCTGCAACGACGCGAACGGCAACCAGATCATGCCGCCGCTCAACCAGCCGAACGGCGCGACGACGCTCGATCTCACGAATTGCGTCTCCAACGACACCAGCAGCGGCCTGCTGACGCCGGTCCAGCAGTTCGTCGACGACATCAAGGCCCTCAAGCCCGATCCGGACAACCAGATCCTGGTCGCGGCCATCACGGCGCCCCCGGACCCGTACACGGTCGCCTGGGTTCCCGAGGTGAACGGTCAGAACACGCAGCCGGGCGAGCTGTGGCCGCAGGTCGAGCACTCCTGCGGGGCGGCGGGCGGCGACGACGTCAACCCCGAGGCGACGATGAACCCGACGGACATGAGCTTCGGCGACCCGGGCGTCCGCATCTCGCAGTTCGTCAACTCGTTCCAGGACAGCGTGCTCGCGTCGATCTGCGACGCCAGCTACGCGAAGTCGATGACGGCCATCGCCACCAAGCTGGGCCAGCTCATCACGCCGCCCTGCATCAACCAGGTGATCCAGCAGGACGCGAACGGCAACCCGCAGTGCTCGGTCATCGAGAACGTCGAGAACAGCAACGTCTTCCAGCGGACCGCGATCGCGTACTGCGGAACGAACAACAACACGGCTCCCTGCTGGAGTCTCGTCGCCGGCGACCCGATGACCTGCGCGAACGGGCAGTCTCTGAAAGTGAACGATATCGCCGGGAACAGCACCTCGCAGAACGAGAACAGCACGGTCAACTGCTCGATCTGTCTGGCCGGCTCGACGCAGATCGGTTGCCCCTGCCCGAACAACGCGAACCAAATCAGAACATCAGCGAACCCGACCTGCATGTAGTCGTCGGACCGCGGCGGCGGGCGGGACCTCGGGCGGTCCCGCGACGCGAACCCTGATAAGGTTCCGTCCATGTTCCAGCGTTTCCGGGCCGGGACCGGGGACAAGTCGCCGCTGTCGATCCCTGGCGACGGCCGGGGCGTGCTGTGTCTGCACGGGATTACCGGCACGCCGTTCGAGGTGCGGCCGCTGGCGGAGCACTTCGGTCGGCTCGGCTGCGCCGTCGAAGCGCCGACGCTGGCAGGCCACGGTGGCACGCTGGCCGACCTCGCCGCCACCCGCTGGCCCGACTGGTTCCGCTCCGCCGAGGAGGCGCTCGAGCGGCTGGAGCGGCGCACGGGCCGCTCGCCGACGGCCATCTGCGGCTTCTCCATGGGGGGCCTGCTGGCGCTGCGGCTGGCGCGTCTCTTTCCCGCCCGCGTGTCGGCGCTGGTCGTGATGTCGACGCCGCTCCGGCTGCGGCCGCTGGAGGTGCTCGGGATCCGGACGGTGGCGCGGCTCCCGGTCGACTTCCGCGCGCACCCGCGCGCGGCGGTCCCCAAGCTGAACGGCTCGGACGTCTCCGATCCGGCGATTCGCTACGTGAACCCCGGGCTGCGCGCCTTCCCGATCGCGGCGCTCGAGGGGCTGCTCGATCTGATGGACGTCGTGCGCGCCGACCTGCCGTCGATCCAGACGCCGGCGCTGGTCGTTCACGGGCGCAAGGATCACACGGTGCCGATGGAGGACTCGCTGGAGCTGACGGGCAGCCTGGGCAGCGAGGTGATCGAGCGCCTCTGGCTGGACAAGTCGTTTCACCTGGTGGCGCTCGACGTGGAGCGGGCGGCGCTGCTGGAGGCGGCGGCGCGCTTTCTCGACAGGCACGCCGGTTGGTCGGTGGTAGCGTAGCGGCGTCGTGCAGCGAGATCTCGTCATCGCCATCGATCAAGGGACGACGGGGACGACCGTGCTGCTCGTCGATGCCGCGCGCACCGTTCGCGGGCGCGGCTACCGGGAGTTCGCCCAGATCTACCCGCGCCCGGGCGAGGTCGAGCACGATCCGGAGGCGATCTGGAGCTCGGTGACCGGGGCGCTCTCCGACGCGCTCGCCGGCGTCGACACAAAGCGCATCGCGGCGCTGGGGATCACCAACCAGCGCGAGACGACGCTGCTGTGGGAGCGCGACGGCGGGCGGCCGGTCGCCAACGCCATCGTCTGGCAGGATCGGCGGACAGCGTCCTTCTGCGCGGCGCTCAAGGCGGGCGGGCACGAGCCGATGGTGCGCGAGCGGACCGGCCTGGTGCTGGATCCTTATTTCTCGGCCACCAAGATCCGCTGGCTGCTCGACGCCGTCACCGGGCTGCGCGCGCGCGCCCTTGCGGGCGAGATCGCGTTCGGGACGGTCGACAGCTTCCTCATCTGGCGGCTGACTGGCGGGAAGACCCACGCCACCGACGTCACCAACGCCTCGCGGACGCTGCTCTGCGATCTGCGCACGCGCCGGTTCTCCGACGAGCTCTGCGCGTTGTTCGGCGTGCCGGCGGCGCTCTTGCCCGAGGTCCGCCCATCGTCGGGGCGGCTCGGCGAGACGCGCGGCGTGCCGGGGCTCCCCGACGGGATCCCGATCGCGGGCGTGGCGGGCGACCAGCAGGCGGCGCTCTACGGCCAGGACTGCACCGAGCCGGGCGACGCCAAGTGCACGTTCGGGACGGGCGCGTTCCTTCTGATGAACGTCGGTCCAGAACCGCGCGCCTCGACACGCGGCCTGCTGACCACCGTCGCCTGGACGCTCGAGGTTCCGGGCGAGCGGCCCACGACCGCCTACGCGCTCGAGGGGAGCGCGTTCGTGGCGGGCGCCCTCGTGCAGTGGCTGCGCGACGGTCTCGGCCTCATCGCCGCGGCGCCGGAGATCGAGCCCCTGGCGCGCTCGGTTCCCGATTCGGGGGGCGTCACGATCGTGCCGGCGCTGACCGGGCTCGGCGCGCCGCACTGGCGCGCCGAGGCACGGGGCCTCATCACCGGCATCACGCGCGGCACGACCCGCGCTCACCTGGCGCGCGCCGCGTTGGAGGCGATCGCGCTGCAGAACGTGGATCTGGTAACCGCGATGCAGGCCGACGGCGGGCGGCCGATCAACAACCTGCGTGTCGATGGGGGCGCTGCCGCCAACGACTTGCTGATGCAGATCCAGGCCGATCTGCTGGGGGTCCAGATCTTCCGCCCCGAGATGGTCGAATCGACGGCTCTGGGCGCTGCCAAGCTGGCGGCGCTGGGTGTGGGGTTGCCGCCCGTCGACAAGGGCGCCGAGACCGCCCGGATCCGGGTCTTCACGCCCACCATGTCCGCGGAGGTGCGCGACGCGCATCTTTCCCGGTGGGCCGGCGCGGTCGGCCGGGCCTAATCCAGCCGGATCGCGTGGACGGAGCCGGGCTCAGCCCGGCGGAGTCCGTCGCGAAAGGGTTTGGGAGGGATGGGCGGGGGCCCCACCTCCCCTCCCACGAGAAATTGGCTTGATCGAGGGGCGCGCTATTTGCGAACCTGTTGGTTTCGATGTCCGCGCCTCCACTGCCGGGAGATCCGACGGCGCTGCCGCTGGCAGCGTTCGCGCTGTCGCACCCTGGGCGCCAGCGCCCGGACAACGAGGACGCGTTCGGCAACTTCATCGACGGGCGGCTGTTCGTGATCGCCGACGGGATGGGCGGGCACAACGCCGGCGCCGTGGCCAGCGCGATGGCCGTCGACTCGATCGAGACCTTCTTCCGGTCGTTCCACGCCGAGCCGCACCAGATCTGGCCCTATCCGGTCGATCGCTCGCTGTCGCTGGCGCGCCAACCTGCTGCGCGTGGGCATCAAGGTGGCCAACGTCAAGATCCGGGAGGCGGCCGCGGCCGACCGCGCGCGGGCCCGCATGGGGACCACGGCGGTGGCGATGGCGATCGGCGAGGAGCAGCTGGCCATCGCGCACGCGGGCGACAGCCGCGCCTACCGATTCCGCGGCGGCAGCGTCACGCGCCTCACGCCGCGACCATTCGGTCGCCGAGGAGATGCGGGCGGCGCGGCCGGAGATGACCGACGAGGAGCTGGCGACCTTCGCCCACCGCAACGTCGTCACGCGCAGCCTCGGCAGCAAGGAGGAGGTGGAGCCCGCCGTCTACGTCGGCCGGGTCCAGCCGGGCGACATCTTCTTGCTCTGCAGCGACGGTCTTTGGGGGGCGGTCTCCGACGGAAAGATGGCGACGATCCTGCGCCAGGCGCCCGATCTCGAGTCGGCGTGTCAGATGCTGGTCGACGCGGCCAACGACGCGGGAGGCCCGGACAACGTCTCGGTGCTCCTCGTTCGTGCCGGCTGAGCGGCGAGGCGCGAGGCACTCTTGATCCGCGAGCTCGTCGAGGGAAAGAGGATCGTGGTGTGCGTGGGCCCGGGCGGCGTCGGCAAGACGACGACGGCGGCCGCGCTGGGAGCGCTGGGGGCGCGGCTCGGGCGCAAGACGCTGGTCTGCACGATCGATCCGGCGCCGCGCCTGGCCGACGCGCTGGGCGTCGCGGGGCTCGGCCCCGAGCCGCGGCCGGTTCCGGCCGAGGCCTGCCGCGCGCTGGGAATCGACCCGGCGGGGGCGGGGCGTCTCTTCGCCGTCCGCCTCGACACGGCGCAGGCGTTCGCGCGGTTGGTCGACGAGCAGGTCGCCGATCCCGACATGCGGCGCCGCATCTTCGACAACACGATCTACCGGCAAATCACCACCACCCTGACCGGCTCGCAGGAGTACGCGGCGACGCTGGCGCTCTACGAGCTGGCGCGCGAGGGGGCCTACGATCTCGATCGTCCTCGACACGCCGCCGACGGCCAACGCGCTCGATTTCCTCGACGCGCCCAAGCGGATCGCGGCGGCGGTCTCCAGCCCGGCGCTCTCCTGGTTCGCGCGCGCGCCCGAAAGGGGCGGCGGCGAGGGCGGGGGGCGCTGGTCGCCGTTCCGGCGCCTGCGGGCGGGGGGCGCGCTGGTGCTGCGGCGTCTCGGCAAGCTGGTCGGCAGCCGGTTCCTCGACGACGTGGCGGCGTTTCTCACCGACTTTCAGCAGGTGCTGGGGGGCTTCCTGACGCGCGCCAAGTCGGTTGACGAGCTTCTGCGCGGACCGGGGACGGCGTTCCTGCTGGTGCTGGTGCCGGCCGTCGCGGCCGTCGACGAGGCGCTCTACTTCCACGGGCGGCTGCGCGACGCGGGCGTTCCGCTGGGCGGTTTCATCGCCAACCGGGTGCAGCCCGCGCCCGGGCTCACCGACGCCGACCGGCTGGCGAGCGCGCTGCGCGCGTCACCGAGCTTCGCGGATTTCTCGGAGGCGGCGGTCGCCGAGGCGGCGGCCCGACTGGCGTCGCTGGGCCGCACGTTCGGGGCGCTTGCCGAGGGGGAGCGCCAGGAGATCGCATCGGCTGGCGGCGCGCGCGCCGGGGACGGCGATCACCCGCGTGCCGCTGCTCGATCACGACGTGGACAACCTGGCTGAGCTCCGCGTCGTGGGCGAGGCGCTGCTCGCCGGCTAGCGCGCGGGCGCACGGCGTCGAGCATGGCGTCGAGCGCGGGGGCCGCCGGATCGGGCGCCGCCAGCAGCAGCGCCACGGCATCCTCCCGACGCGCGAGCGCGAAGGCGCCGCCCGGCGTCCGGAAGATCGTGCGACCGTCCTCGTCGTCGGGCGCCTCGGCGCCGGCGAGCTGGGCGAGCCGCTGGGTGGCCGCGCGCGCGAAGTCGTCGGCCTCGGCGGGATCGTCCCACACGGTCAGCCAGGCGAGCGGCGCCAGGGGCGCCACGGCGGCGGCGCCCCCGTCGCCCGGCACGGGCGCGGGCGCCTGCGGCGCGTAGATCCCGGCGCGATCGCCTCCCCAACCGGCGGCGGCGCGGGCGGCGATCTCGGCCGGCAGCGTCGCGGCGAGCCAGGTCCGAACGGCCCACTCGCCGAGCGCGTCGCTGGCAGTCGGTCGCCCGAAGCCGCTCAGCGCGGGCAGCGTCGCGGCGTCCACCGGGATCGGCGCCTCGCAGACCTCATATTTCTCGGGGTGCAGGATCTGCTCGGTGGAGGCGGGGGGGTCGCTCCAGAGCGCGTCGACCGCGCTCCAGGGGCGGCGAGCGCGGACGCGCGCGACGAACAGGAGGCCATCGACGTGCGTCAGCTCGCCGAGCGCCTCGAACCAGCCGCCGGTGGACGATGCGCCCGCAGACGATGCGCCCCGCAGGCGCGTGGCAAGCGCGCCAAGCGCGTGCGTGCCCAGGAAACCTTCTTGCGGGTCGGCGAGCTCGAGGCCGGCGAGGACGGCGTCACCCTCGACGACGGCGAGTCGCGCGCGCGTCGCGTCGCCGTCGAGGCGGGGCTCACCCTCGGGCGCGAGGCGAAGAAAGCGCCGCAGGCCGAAGTGCTGATCGGCGACGGCGTGGGCGATCTCGTGGGCGATCTCGGTGCGCTGCGCCTCGAAGGGGAGAAAATCGGGGACCAGCAGCGCGCCGGTCACCGCATCGAAGCGCGCGGCCGGCACCGCCACGCGCGCGTAGGTCCGCGCGGCGACTTCGCCGGTGGTCGATCCGGGCGGGACGAGGCCGAGGCGTCTCAGGATCTCGTCCTCGGTGTGCGCGGCGGCGCTGTCGAGCCCCTCGCCGACCGCCAGCGCGCTCGCGCGTTCGAGCCCCTCGCGGCCGAGCGCGCGCACCGGCAGCGTGCCGCGAAAGGGGAGGTGGCGGGCGGCGCCCACCGCCGCGACCAGCTTGTCGATCTGGGGGCGCAGCGCGGCGTCGGTCAGGGGGGCGGCACCGAGCGCGAGCAGGAAGGTTGCCGCGAGCCTGCTCACGCCAGCCACGGGGCGGAGTTTGAGGTAAATAGGCGGACCGTTCAATGAGCGTTTCGGAGGCGGATCTCGGCCGGCTGACGCCGCCAGCGCGACGCGGGTTCGCGCAGGCGCTGCGCGAGATCCGGACGCTGCTGTCCGGCGCCGCGGCCGTCGAGCTCTACGGCGCCGCCGGATCGCTGGGGGCGGCGCTGGCAGCCGAGCTCGCCGGGACCTCGACGCTGCTCTATATCGTCCCCGACGAGGAGACGGCCGAGGCGCGCGTCCACGATCTCGGATTCTTTCTCTCCGCATCGCCGGCGCCGGCCGCCGGCGACGACCCGCTGGCGCCACCGGCGGTGCTGGAGCTGCCGGCCCCCGATCTCTCGCCCTACGCCGACGTTCAGCCCGATCGCCGGACGGTGCTGCGGCGGATGGCGGCGCTGTTTCGCCTCTCGCGCGGGTTCGCGCCGCGCGTGCTGGTCGCCTCGGCGGCGGCGCTCTGGCGGCGCGTGTTGCCGCGCGCACCGTTCGAGGCGCTCTGTCAGGTGATTGCCACCAAGACGACGCTCGATCGCGAGGCGACCATCGCGGCGCTGCAGCGCGCCGGTTTCGCGCGCGCGCCGGTGGTCGAGGACGCGGGGACCTTCGCCGTGCGCGGCGCGGTGATCGATCTGTTCCCGCCGGTCTACCGCCACCCGGTGCGCATCGAGCTGTTTGGCGACGAGATCGAGTCCATCAGGCTTTACGACGCCGCCACGCAGCGGACGCTGCGCGCGCTCGATGCGGTGCACCTGCACCCGGTGCGCGAGACCATCCCCACCCCGGGCGCCGAAACGCGCGCGAAGATCCTGGCCGCCGCCGACGCCGCCGTCTACCCGTCGACGAAGACGCGCCGGCTGCTCGAGCAGATCGAGCAGGGGGAGACGTTCTTCGGGATCGAGGCGCTGGCGCCGGCTTTTCACGCCGGGATGGTCCCGGTGTTCGACTACCTTCCTGCCGGCGCGCTGTGCGTGATCGAGGATCCGGAGGCGGTCGTCGAGGAGGCGCGCCGCCAGGAGAGCCGGCTGCGCGAGGCGGCGGCCGCCCGGCACGTCGAGCACCGCCTGGCGCTTCCCGCGCACGACTTCGTGCTGGGAGAGGACGACGCGGCGGAGGCGCTCGGCGCGCGCCGGCGGCTGGAGATCCGGCCGGTCGAGGTGGCACGCTTCAACGAGACGGCCGAGGCGCCGCCGCGCGTGCGGGTCGAATCGTCGCCGCACACCGCGCTGCGCGCCGAGCTGCGGGAAGCCCGCTCGCACGTCGCCGATGACGGGGAACCGGACGTCGGCAAGCCGCTTCGCGATCGGATGCGCGCCTGGCTCGACCTGGGTCACCGGATCCGCGTGGTGGCCTCGACCAGGACCCACGCCGATCGGCTGGCGGCGCTGCTGCGCGCGCTGGGGCTGGCCACCTCGGTCGTCGGTCACGGCGAGCCGGCGGATCTGTTCGGCGGGTCGGGTCCGCCGCTGGCGGTGCTGGTCGGGCCGCTTCGGCGCGGGTTCGCGCTGCCGGCCGACCACCTGATCGTCGTGGCCGAGGAGGAGATCTTCGGCGCGCGCTCGCACCGCGAGACGCAGCCGGTGAAGGCGCCGTCGATCGGCGATCTGGCCGAGATCGCCGAGGGGGACTTCATCGTCCACGACGAGCACGGCATCGGCCGCTACCGCGGCCTCAAGAAGCTCACCGTGCGCGGCGTCCCGCAGGATTTCCTGCAGCTCGAATACGACGGCGGATCGATCTACCTGCCGGTCTACCGGATCGGGCTCGTTCATCGCTACACCGGGGGCGAGACCGACGCGGTCCGGCTCGACAAGCTGGGCACCAAGACCTGGCAGGAGAAACGACGGCGTGTCTCGGCCGAGGCGAAGAAGATCGCCGAGGAGCTGATGCAGCTCTACGCGCAGCGGGCCGCGCTGGCCGGCCACGCCTTCCCCGCGCCCGACGCGGTGTTTCGGGCGTTCGAGGAGACGTTCCCGTTCGAGGAGACGCCCGACCAGGAGAAGGCGATCGAGACGGTCCTCGGCGACATGCAGCACGGGGTGCCGATGGACCGCCTCATCTGTGGCGACGTCGGCTACGGCAAGACCGAGGTGGCGCTGCGAGCGACGCTGCTGGCGGTGCTGGGCGGCAAGCAGGTGGCGGTGCTGGCGCCAACGACGGTGCTCGCCGAGCAGCACTTCGTCACCTTCTCCGAGCGGTTCAGCGACTTCCCGGTTCGCGTGGCGGTGCTGTCGCGCTTCCGCAGCAAGGCCGAGCAGCAGGCGACGGTGGCGGCGCTCGCCGCGGGAAAGATCGACGTGGTCGTCGGGACGCACCGGCTGCTGTCGCGCGACGTCCGGTTCGGCGATCTTGGCCTGCTGGTCGTCGACGAGGAGCAGCGGTTCGGTGTCACCCACAAGGAGCGCCTCAAGGAGCTGCGCACGCAGGTCGACGTGCTGACGCTGACCGCCACGCCGATCCCCCGCACGCTGCAGATGGCGATGGGCGGGCTGCGCGAGATCTCGATCATCGCCACGCCGCCGCTCGATCGGCTGGCGATCCGCACCTTCGTCTGCCGCTTCGACCGCGACCTCTTGGGCGAGGCGATCCGCCGCGAGCTCTCGCGCGGCGGGCAGATCTTCTTCGTCCACAACCGGATCGAGAACCTGGCCGCCGAGGCGCAGAAGATTCGCGAGATCTCGCCCCCCGGGACCCGCATCGCCGTCGCGCACGGCCAGATGCCCGAGGGGGAGCTGGAGAAGGTGATGGTCGACTTCGTCGACGGCCGCCACGACATCCTCGCCTGCACCACGATCATCGAGTCGGGGCTCGACATCCCGCGCGCCAACACGATGATCGTCAACCACGCCGACCGGTTCGGTCTGGCCCAGCTCTACCAGCTGCGCGGGCGGATCGGCCGTGCGCGCGAGCGCGCCTTCTGTTACCTGGTCGTCCCCGAGGAGACCAGGATGACGCCCGAGGCGAAGCAGCGCCTCGCGGTCCTGCAACGCTTCACCGAGCTCGGCGCCGGGTTCCAGGTGGCGACGCACGATCTCGAGATTCGCGGTGCCGGTGAGCTGCTCGGCGAGCGGCAGCACGGCGCGGTCGCCGCGGTCGGCTTCGAGGCCTACGCCCGGATTCTCGAGGAGGCCGTCGCCGAGCTGCGCGGCGAGCCGATCAAGCCCGAGCACGACCCCGAGATCTCGGTCGATGTGCCGGCCTTTCTCCCCGACGACTACCTCCCGGACGCCGGGCAGAGGCTCGACTTCTACCGCCGGTTCGCCCAGGCCCGCGACGAGGACGACGTGCGCGCCACCTTGGCCGAGCTCGCCGACCGCTACGGTCCGCTGCCCGATGAGGCGTTGCTGCTCGGCGAGGTGATGATCGACAAGACGCTGGTGCGCGCGCTTGGCGCGCTCGGCTACGAGCTCGGACCGGCGCGGTTCGTGGTGTCGCTGCGCAGCGAGACGCCGCTCGACCCGGGCAAGGTGCTGAAGCTGGTCCAGGCCAAGGGGAGCCGCTTCAAGCTGACGCCGGACATGCGGCTCTCTTACGCTTTTGACGAGGCCGAAAAGCGCGACCGCATGGCGGCGGCGCGGGGCCGTTTGACGCAGCTCGTGGCGCTGACCGCCGCTTGACGGCCAGCGCTTCGGTTTTCGGGTAGGCTTTTGACATGTACATCCTCCTCCACATCGCGGCGCTGGCGGTGACGGTGCTCGCGCTGGCGCGGTTCGTCCCCTCCGTGAGGGTCAAGAGCTTCGGGGCGGCGATCGTGGTGGCGATCGTCTTCTCCGTCCTCAACGTGCTTCTCGGATGGTTGATCACCGCCCTCCTGATCATCCCGGGGATCCTCACGCTCGGGCTGCTCTTTCTCTTCCTGCCCTTCATCGTCAACACGGTCCTGCTCTGGCTGACGGACAAGCTGCTCGGCTCGTTCGAGATCCAGACGCTGGGGGGCCTCGTGACCTCGGCGGCGATCCTGACGGCGGTGAACTGGCTGTTTCACGTCGTCGTCCGCGCGCACCTGGCCGGCCACATGGTCGGGGTCTCCGGTCCGGGCCCGACCCGCTGGATCTAGCGCCCGGGGCGTGTAATCTCTCGCGGATGGCCCCGACGACCCTCCGCCCGAAGACCCTCGCTTACGCCCTCTCGGCGCTCGCCCTCGCCTCGCCCGCCGCCTGTAAGCGCGGCGGAGGCGGCACCGGCGAGGCCCGCAACGTCGACCCGTCGCAGGTGGTGGCCAAGGTCGACGACGCGGTCATCACCGTCTCCGACGTGCAGGAGCGGATCAACAAGCAGTCGCCCTTCGTCCGCGCCCGCTACACGAGCGCCGACAAGAAGAAGGAGTTCGTCGACGGCCTGGTCAAGTTCGAGGTGATGGCGGCCGAGGCGGCGCGGCGCGGCTACGACAAGGACCCCGACGTCCAGCGGGTCATGAAGCAGCAGATGATCTCCAAGCTGATGCAGAAGGACTTCGAGTCCAAGCTGAAGGTCGAGGATGTCCCGGACGCCGACGTCGAGAAGTACTACAACGAGCACCCCGCCGAGTTTCACCAGAAGGACGAGGTGCGGGTCAGCGAGATCCTGCTCAAGGACAAGGGCAAGGCCGACCGTGCCTTCGCCGAGGCGCACGCGCTCCCCAAGGCGGCGAGCGGCGCCGATCAGAAGGGGTTCCGGGATCTGGTGGCCAAGTACTCGGAGGACGAGGACTCGAAGCCGCGCGGCGGCGACCTGTCGTTTTTCGCTGACGATTCAGCCACCGTCCCCAAGCCGATCGTCGAGGCCGCCTTCAAATTGAAGGAGGTGGGGGATCTGGCGCCGCCGGTCAAGACCGACAAGGGGTGGGCGATCATCCGCCTGACCCAGAAGCGCCCCGGGTTCAGCCGCGCGCTGCCGGACGTCAAGCGGCAGATCCAGCAGCGGCTCTTCCGCGATCTGCGCTCCAAGGCGATGGACACCTTCGTCGACGACCTCAAGAAGAAGAGCAGCATCACGATCAACGACGACAACCTGGCCAAGGTGGTCGTCGAGTCGGGGACGGGACGCCCGGGCGCGCCGGAAGGGCTGCCGGGGGCGATCTCGCCGGTCGGCGCGCCGCTGGGGGCGCCACCCGCCGGCACCCCTGCACCGAGGCCGGTCGGCATGCAACCCCTTGGCGCCCCGCCGGCTCCAACTCACCCGTGAGGAAGCCACCCGTGAGGACTTTGGTGCGTCGCGCGCTCACCCTGGCTCTGGCGAGTCTGCTGCTCGGTCCGGCGGCGGCGCGCGCGCGCGTCGTCGAGCGGGTGGCCGCCGTGGTCGGCGATTCCCTGGTGCTGGCGAGCGAAGTGGAGGACCGCGTCGGCCCGCTCATGGCCGACGTCAACCGGATCACCGACCAGGAGAAGCGGGCGGCGCGCGCGACGGCGCTGCGGCACGAGGTGCTGGAGCGCCTGATCGACGACGAGCTCATCCTGCAGCAGGCGGCCGAGCTGAAGCTCAACATCTCGAGCGATCAGGTCGACGCCTCGATCGAGGAGATCAAGAAGCAAAACAGCCTCGACGATGATCAGCTGCGCGAGGCGCTACGCTCGCAGGGGATGACGATGGCCGCCTACCGGGCCGACCTGCGGCGCCAGCTCCTGCGCTACCGGGTGCTCAACATCGCCGTCGGCTCGCGGGTCAACATCTCGGACGACGAGGTGCGCGCCTACTACGACCGCCACATGAAGGATGGCAGCAACGTCCAGGTGCGGGCGGCCCACGTCTTCGTGGCGATCCCCGACGGCGCCGATGCTGCCACCGTGGCCGAGAAGCAGGCGCAGGCGCAGAAGATCCTGGAGCGCGCGCAGGGGGGCGAGGACTTCGCCAAGCTGGCGCGCGAGACCTCCGACGACGCGGCGACGCGCGCCGACGGCGGCGACCTCGGCTACTTCGGCAAGGACATGCTGCCGAAGGCGATCGAGGAGCTGGTCTTCGCGATGAAGGTCGGCGACGTGCGCGGCCCTATCCGGGTCGACCGCGGCTTCCACGTCATCAAGCTGGTCGACCGCAAGGTCAAGGACCCCAAGCCCTTCGACGAGGTGAAGGACGACATCCGCATGCAGCTCCGCGGCAAGGACATGGAGCGGCAGACGAAGATCTACCTCACCGAGCTGCGCAAGAAGACGCTGGTCGACATCCGGTACTAGTCAGTCGAGCGAGAAGCTGTCGACGTGGAAGGTGACCGGGCCGGCCCCGGCGCCGTTGGGCCCGCTGTCGAGCTGCAGCCCGTAGAGCACGACCTGCTTGGCGCTGTAGCGAGCGACGTCGGCCACGGTCATCGGGTGGTCGAGGTCCATCGAGATCTCCTGCCACTCCGCGCCGGACGCCAGGTTCACTGCCGTGGCGGCCGCGATGTAGCTGACGCCGGTGTCGACGTAGAGCTGGGCATAGCCGTGGAAAAGGGAGCCCGCGTCGACCTTGATGCGCGCGTGCAGGGTGTGTCCCAACCAGTCCTGCGGCACGACGAAGACGTAGGACTGAACCTCGACGTACTGGTTGGCGCCCGAGTAGGGGACCGCGATCTTCATCGACCCGGGGCTCGGGCTCCCCTCGTCGGCATCGAACGCCAGCACCGGCGCCGTCCCGGCGTCGACGACGGCCGGATCGGCGAGGTTCGTCTGCGCGGTGTCGTGATACGGCTCGAACCCGAAGTCGACGTCGGTGTCGAACGTGTCGAGCGCCATTCCCCCAATCGGCGCCGCCGCATCGGCCAGCACGCGGTCCGGGACGCTCGCCGCGCCGGCGGCGCCGCCTTGCCCGGCGCCGGCGATGCCGTCTTGTCCGGCGCTCCGATCGGCGGGACCCGCGTCGATCCTGCCTCCGGCGCCACCCATGCCGCTCGCGTCGCTCGTCCCGTGATCGACGGAGGCATCCTTCGCAGCAGAGCTGGATCCGCAACCGGTCGCCACGACGGCGAGAACGAGCGCGCCGCGCGCCGCGTCTAGAAGGTCACGCACGACGGCGCGAAAATACCACGCCGGTGACTGCTCAGGGGCAGCCCGGCTGGCCCAAGCCAGCGACGCAGACCGAGCAGTTCAGTGTGAAGCTCACGTTCTGCGCCGTCGCGTTCTGCGCCGTGTCGTCGACCTGCAGCCATCGTCCTGCGCAGCTCGTGGCGTTGCTCGGCACCAGCGTCCAGCAAGGTGTCGTGTTGTTGTTCGTGCCGCAGTTGGGGATCGTGGTTCGCTGGTAGACGTTGTTGTTCTCGACGTTTTCGCTGACCGAGCAGTCTGGGATTCCGTTCACGTCGTTCTGGATCGTCTGCGTGATGCAGGGCGGGGCGGGGAGCTGGCCGAGCTTGGTCGCGATGGCCTGCATCGATTTCGCATAGCTGGCGTCGCAGATCGACGCGAGCACGCTGTCCTGGAATGAGCTCACGAACTGCGAGATGCGGACGCCCGGATCGCCGAAGCTGCCGTCGGTCGGGTACATCGTCGCCTCGGGGTTGACGTCGTCGCCGCCATCGGGCCCGCAGGAGTGCTCGATCTCCGGCCACAGCTCCCCCGTCTGGGTGTTCTGGCCGTTCACCGCGGGAACCCAGGCGACCGTGTAGGGATCGGGCGGCGCCACGATGGCGGCGACCAGGATCTGGTTGTCCGGATCGGGCTTGAGCGCCTTGATGTCGCTCACGAACTGCGAGACCGGCGTGAGCAGGCCGCTGCCGGTGTCGTTCGACTCGCAGTCCGTGAGATCGAGTGTCGTCGCGCCGTTGGGTGGGTTGAGCGGCGGCATGATCTGGTTGCCGTTCGCGTCCTTGCAGAGGTGACCGAACTGGTTGCAGCGGTAATTCTCCAGCGGGCCAAGCGCGTTGGCGATGTTCTGCTGGTTCGAGCCGCCGGACGCCACCGAGAAGAGCTCGGTGTTGGTCGGCGCCGAGCAATCGTCCTCGTTCGTCAGGATCACGATGCCGAGGTAGGCGTCGTTCCGCAGGAAGCCAGCGTTCGTGCTGGGTGAATCCGATCCATCGGCGCCGAGAGCACGATCGATCGACGCCAGCTGGTGCTCGAACCCGCACCCCTTGTCTCCGAGAGGGGCGATGCACTGGAAGACGGTGGCGAGGTTGGCGCCGGTGTAGTTGGTGCTGCCGGCCCCATCATCGGAGATGAACGTGGCACCGCTTTCGAGCGTCGAGTCGGTGCAGGCCCCGCGCTCCAGGCTCTCGAACTGGCCCTGGTCGCCGCGGGTGGTGCAGCCGATCGAGCTGGTGGAGTCGCCCGGCGCGCCCATGTCCGAGGAGACGACCGCGATGTGCAGATCGGGGGCGGCCGGCGTGGACTGCAGAACGTTGATGAACGTGGGCAGCTGGTTGTAGAGCTTGGTCTGCATCTCGCTCATCGACGACGAGTTGTCGATCATGAACAGGATGTCGAGCTTGTTGTTGATCCTCTCCGACTCGGTGAGGGTCAGGCAGGACTGAGCCTTGACCGGCAGCCCCGCGCAGGCGCTGACGCCACCCGTACCTCCCGCTCCGCTGCCGCCGCCGGTGCCGGTGCCATTCGGGTTGATGCAGAGCTTGGACAGGCAAGTGAGCCCCGGGTTGCAGGTACCGTTGCCGTAGCACGGACCGCCCGCCGTCCCTTCGGCTTTGCCTCCGCCACAGCCGCTCGCAACGCCCGCGACAACGACCACAATCAGTCCGATACCCATCCGCCCAGCGTTCATTGGACCTCCGCGGGGCGATTGTATATGAAGCTCAACCGGGCGGCCAGGCGAGGGGGCGGATCACCTGCCCGCGCAAGCGCACGGCGGCGCACGAGCCTGCCTAAGGGCAGCCCTGCACGTACTGACCGGGCAGACAAAGGGGGCAGCCCTGCTGGTTCGAACCGGGCACGCAGACCGAGCAGCTCAGCGTGAAGCTCACGTCCTGGGCCGTCGCGTTCTGGGGTGTGTCGTTGACCAGCAGTGAGTGTCCGGTCGGGCAGCTCGAGGGGTTGCCCGCGACCAGCTGCCAGCAGGGGGGCGCGTTGTTGTTGGTGTAGCAGTAGGGAATGGCGGTCTGCTGGTAAGCGTTGTTGTTCTCGACGTTCTCGACCACCGTGCAGTCTGGGTTCCCGTTCAGGTCGTTCTGGATCGCCTGCGTGATGCAGGACGAGGCGGGGAGCTGGCCGAGCTTGGTCGCGATGGCCTGCATCGACTTCGCATAGCTGGCGTCGCAGATCGACGCGAGCACGCTGTCCGAGAATGAGCTCACGAACTGCGAGATGCGGACGCCCGGATCGCCGAAGCTGCCGTCGGTTGGGTTCATCGTCGCTTCGGGGTTGACGTCGTCGCCGCCGGCCATGCCGCACGAGTGCTCGATCCTCGGCCAAAGCTCGCCCGGCTGCGTGTCCTGGCCGAGCACCGGCGGCAGCCAGGCGACGGTGTAGGGGTCCGGGGGCGCCGTGATGGCGGCGACCAGGATCTGGTTGTCCGGATCGGGCTTGAGCGCCTTGATGTCGCTCACGAACTTCGAGACGGGCGTCAGCAGGCCGCCGCTGGTGTCGTTCGAGACGCAGCCCGTGAGATCGAGTGTCGTCGCGCCGTTGGGTGGCAGGAGCGGCGGCATGATCTGGTTCCCGCTCGGGCCCTTGCAGAGGTGGCCGAACTCGTTGCAGCGGTAGTCGGCCAGCGGGCCGAGGGCGTTGGCGACGTTCTCCTCGTTCGAGCCTCCGGAGGCCAGCGAGTAGAGCTGGGTGTCGAGAGGCGCCGAGCAGTCGTCCTCGTTCGTCAGGATGACGATACCAAGGTAGGCGTCGTCTCTCAGGAACCCCGCGTTCGTGCTGGGAG
This sequence comes from uncultured Pseudomonadota bacterium, assembly GCA_963725905.1. Classification (GTDB taxonomy): domain Bacteria; phylum Myxococcota_A; class Polyangia; order Fen-1088; family Fen-1088; genus JADGRB01. The sequence goes on from CAVSAG010000003.1 coordinate 378,434, forward strand.
CCTGCGATCCGTCCGCGCCGAGCGCACGATCGATCGACGCGAGCTGGTGCTCGTAGCCGCAGCCCGTGTCGCCGAGAAGCGCGATGCACTGGAAGACGTCGGCGAGGCTCGCGTCGGTGTAGTTCGGCATCATGTCCGCATCGGAGATGAAGGTCGCGCCGTTCTGGAGCGTCGAGTCCGTGCAGGTGCCGCGCGGCAGGCTCTGGAACTGACCCTGGTCGCCCATGATGGTGCAGCCGATCGAGAAGTACGCGTCGCCCGGCGCCCCCATGTCCGATGAGACGACCGCGACGTGGAGGTCGGGGGCCGTCGCCGCGGACTGCAGAACGTTCATGAACGTCGGAAGCTGGTTGTAGAGCTTGGTCTGCATCTCGGTCATCGACGCCGAGTTGTCGATCATGAACAGGATGTCGATCTTGTTGTTGATGTTCTCCGGGATGGTGACGCTCATGCAGGACTGGGCGGCAACGGGTAGGCCAATGCAGGCGGCTGCGCCAGCGGAACCTCCCATTCCATTCATGCCTGCGGCCCCTGCGCCACCGCCGCCGCCCGTGCCGGATCCGATCGCGGAACCGCCGCATCCATTCGCAAACCCCGCTGCAACGACGGTGACAAGCAGGGTCCCAATCCCTCTGGCATTCATTCGACCACTCCCGCGACCATTGCCGCGGGCCGATTGTACAGCTCAGCCGGGGGGCCAGGCGAGCGGGCGGCCGCCGAGGACGTGGAGGTGCACGTGGTGGACCGACTGGCCCGCGTCGGCGCCGGCGTTCATGACGACGCGGAAACCGCTTTCGGCGAGGCCGCTCTCCTTGGCCCGTTTCGCGGCGACGACCATCAGGTGACCGAGCAGCTCGACGTGCTCGGGCGTCGCGTCTGCCAGCGAGGCGATGTGCTGCGTGGGGATCACCAGCTCGTGCAGCGGCGCCTTGGGGCCGATGTCCTTGAAGGCGACCGTGCGGTCGTCGCGGTAGGTGATCGCGGACTTGATGTCGCCCCGGACAATCTTGCAGAAGAGGCAGTCGGCTTCGGCGGTCATCGTTTCTCCTTGGCCCATTCTTACTTCAAGAAACCAGCTGGAGCAGCCGCGCGCGCGTCTCCTCGAACGGCGCGGCCTCGTCGGTGCGCTGGCGCAGGAAGGTGGTGATCGCCTCCATGCGCGCGACCGCTTCATCGGTCAATGCATCGGCGCCGCGCTGGTAGGCGCCGAGGAGGATCAGATCGCGCTGGCGCTCGTACGCCGCCATGAGCTCGCGCAGGCGGGCGGCGGCCGCGCGGTGCTGGGGGTCGGCGACCGCGCTCATGAGACGCGACAGCGACGGAAGCACGTCGACGGCCGGCCACTGGTTGCGGGCGGCGATCTCGCGCGAGAGGATGACGTGACCGTCGAGGATGCCGCGCACTTCGTCGGCGATGGGCTCCTCCATGTCGCCGCCGGCGACCAGCACCGTGTAGAGCGCGGTGATCGATCCGCGCGCGTCGTTGCCGGTCCGCTCCAGCAGGCGCGGCAAGAGGGCGAAGACGCTCGGTGGGTAGCCCTGCCGTGCGGGGGGCTCGCCGGCGGCCAGGCCGACCTCGCGCTGCGCGCGCGCGACGCGCGTGACCGAGTCGAGCATGAAGAGCACGCGGCGGCCCTGCTCGCGGAAGTACTCGGCGATGGCGGTGGCGACGAACGCCGACTTGAGCCGCACCAGGCTGGGTGTGTCGCTGGTGGCGCAAACAACGACCGACCGCTTGCGGCCATCCTCGCCCAGCGACTCTTCGAGGAAGTCGACCACCTCACGGCCGCGTTCGCCGACCAGCGCGATGACGTTCACGTCTGCCTCGGTCTGGCGCGCGATCTGTCCCATCAGCGTCGATTTGCCGACGCCGGAGCCGGCGAAGAGGCCCACGCGCTGCCCTTCGCCGACGGTCAGGAGCGCGTCGAGCGCGCGGACGCCGAGCGCCAGGGGGCGGGTGACCCGGCGGCGGGAGAGCGGATCGGGCGCCGGGCGATCGACCGGCCAGGGGATCGCGCCGGCGATGGGCCCTCCACCGTCGATCGGTCGGCCGAGACCGTCGAGCACCCGTCCGAGCACGCCGTCCGAGACGCCGATTGAGAGCGGGCGGCCGGTGGCGGTGACCAGCGAATCGGGGCCGATGCCGGCTGCCTCGCCGAGCGGCATGAGAACCGCCTCGTCGCCTCGAAAACCGACCACCTCGGCCTCGAGCCCCGAGCCTTCGAGCGTGACGATCTCCCCGACGCGAATGCCGGGGACGCTGGCGCGGACGACCAGCCCCGTCACCTCCGTGACCCGACCCGACTCCCGGCGCGGCGCCGCGCTGTCGAGCCGCGCCAGCGCCTGACCGAGATCGAGCGCGCCGGTTGGCTGTCTTTCAGCCACCGGCGCCTCGGTCGGTGAGCGCCCGCTCCAGCGCGGCGAGCTGCGTTTCGAGGCGCGCGTCGACGCGCCCCTGCGGCGTCTCGATGACGCAGCCCGAGCGCCCGACCGTCTCGTCGGCGACCAGCTCCAGCGTCGCGGCCGGCGCGCGCGCCGCCAGCGCGGCGCGGCGCGCCTCGACGGCGCCGAGATCGTCCGGGTGAATGCGGACGCGGACGGTGCCGCCGCCGGGCCGGCAGGCGCCGAGGGCCTCCCCCACGATGTCGGCCATCGTCTCGGGGCCAAGCGTCACCGCGCGGCCGACGATCCTCTCGGCCATCTTGGTGGCCAGCGCGATGGCTGTGGGCGCCACCGCCTCGGTGAGGCGCGCCGCTTCGGTTCGCGCCGCAGCCAGCGCCACCGCCGCCTCGGCCACCCCCTCGGCGCGTCCGGTCTCGAGCCCTTCCCGTCTGGCCGTCTCGCGCGCCGCGGCGCCTTCTGCGCGCAGGGCCTCCGCCTCGGCGCGGGCGCTCGCCAGCAGCGCGGCCGCCTCGGCGCGCGCGTCGAGCACGACTTTGGGGACGACGTGACCGAAACTCTTCACGACGCGCCCCACGGTTACCCCGCTACCTCGCCCGCGAACGCCAGCTCGACGACCGCCCGATCGGCAAAAGCCAGCAGGCGCCGCCCGACCTCGGGCGGGAGCCGCTGCGCGACGGCCAGGACGGCGTCGCGCCCCTCGGGAACGAGCGCGATCGCCAGCGCCCGCCCACCCAGGTACGCAGCCAGATCGTCCGCGGCCAGATCGGCCGGCTTCTCCGCCGCCACCTCCTCGACCAGCCGGCGCGCGGCATCGCGCTCCTCGATCGGACCCGGGCGCGCGGCCGCATCCAGCAGCGCGCGGGCCAGCCGGTCGCCGACGCTCGCCGCGGCCCGCGCCACCACCGGTCGGGGCGCGCCGCGGAGCGAGACCCCCAGCGTCTCTGCGCCGCGCAGCTCGATCGCCGCGCAGACGGCGCCGAGCGGCAGCGCCATGAGCGGCGCCGCGGTTGGGCCGGTCGGACCGCCCGAATCCCCGAGCGGGACCAGGCCGCCGAAGACCTGTCGGCGCAGCTCGGCCACGCCGACGCTGGACAGGGCAGGCCCGGCGCCGGTCGCGGAAGGCCCGGTGCCGGTCGAGCGCTCGCCCCGCTCGGCCAGCAGCTCATCGGCCACGCGGTGTACCTCCGCCGGCAGCCCATCGGCCACGGCGCGGATCACGGCCGAGGATTCGGGCGCCAACCGCTCGCGCAGCCAGCCGGGGTGGACCCGTTCGATGCCCGCTGGAACCGGCGCCCGCACCAGCGCGATGAGCTCGGCCAGGGTCGCCGCGCGGGCCGAGCGGCTCTCCTCGCCGAGCGCCTCCAGCGCGCTGCGTCCGCGCGCCCCGGCGGGACCGCCGAACCGCGTCGCGAAGGTCTGGGGTGCCATCCGGGCGAGCAAAGCCCCGAGGATCAGCCCCTTCTCCGCGAACGGAAGCGCCGCCACCGCCGGATGCACGGCCGCATCATCGGTTGAGCGGCCCCGGGGTTGCAACCCCGTCCAGGCGCCCCTGACTTGCGCCCGGGCGCCGGGCCGAGTACACCTTGCGGCCCAAATGACCGCTTCAGCACCACCCGTACCACCTGTCATGGCCGATGGCGCCCCGCCGCTGGAGAAGTCCATCCGCAGCGACGTCCGCAACATCGCCATCATCGCCCACGTCGATCATGGCAAGACCACGCTCGTCGACGGGTTCCTGCGGCAAGCGGGGCAGTTCCGCACCGGCGAGGTCATCGCCGACTGCGCGATGGATTCGAACGATCTCGAGCGCGAGCGCGGCATCACCATCCTCTCGAAGTTCACCGCCATCACCTGGAAGGGGACGCGCATCAACATCGTCGACACGCCTGGCCACGCCGACTTCGGCGGCGAGGTCGAGCGCGTGCTGAAGATGGTCGACTGCGTTTGCCTGCTGGTCGACGCGTTCGAGGGGCCGATGCCCCAGACCCGCTTCGTCACGCGCAAGGCGCTGGCGCTGGGGCTGCGGCCGATTCTGGTGGTGAACAAGGTCGATCGCGTGGGTTGCGATCCCGAGGGGGCCGTCGACGCCACCTTCGATCTGTTTTGCGCGCTGGGCGCCACCGACGCCCAGCTCGACTTCCCGATCGTGTACGCCTCCGGCCGCGAGGGCTGGGCGGTGAACAATCTCACCGACGAGCACACCGATCTGGGACCGCTCCTCGATCTGGTGGTCAAGTACGTACCGCCGCCCACGGGCGACGTGGACGGCCCCTTCTGCATGCAGGTGACGACCCTCGACTACGACGACTACCTGGGCTACGTGGCCATCGGGCGGGTCGACTCCGGTCGGATCAAGACTGGCGAGCGCGTCCTCTGCGCGCACCGCAACGGCAGTCGCGAGGAGTTCCGGGTCGCCAAGCTTCTGGGTTACCAGTCGCTCAAGCGCTTCGAGCTCGGCGAGGCCGCCGCCGGCGACATCTGCGCCATCACCGGGATGGCCGACCTGACCGTCGGCGAGACCATCACCGAGATCGCGCGCCCCACCATCTTGCCGCTGCTCGAGATCGAAGAGCCGACGGTGAAGATGCAGTTCATGTCGAACAACGGGCCCTTCGCCGGGCTGGAGGGGAAGTTCGTCACCTCGCGCAACCTACGCGATCGTCTGTTCAAGGAGGTGAAGTCGAACGTGGCGCTGCGGGTCGAAGAGACCGCCTCGCCCGACACCTTCGACGTCCTCGGCCGCGGCGAGCTGCACCTGTCGGTGCTCATCGAGACGATGCGGCGCGAGGGCTACGAGCTGATGGTTTCGCAGCCGCAGGTGATCTTCAAGACCGGCGACGGCGGCGAGAAGCTCGAGCCGTACGAGGAGGTCGTCATCGACCTCGACGAGGCTTATTCGGGCGCCATCATCGAAGAGCTCGGTCGGCGCGGCGGCCGCATGCAGGAGATGGGACCGGCGGGCGAGGGGCGGATGCGCCTCGAATACCTCTGCCCGGCGCGCGGCCTCATCGGTTACCGCTCGCAGTTCCTGACCGACACCCGCGGCACCGGGATCTTGAACCACAACTTCAAGAACTACGGCCCGTTCGCCGGGGCGATCCGCTCACGGGCGAACGGCGTGCTCATCTGCCAGGACAACGGCGAGACCAACACCTACGGGCTCTTCTACCTTCAGGAGCGCGGGCAGCTCTTCCTCGGACCGGGGATCAAGGTCTACGGCGGGCAGATCATCGGCCTGCACTCGCGCGACAACGATCTGGTCGTCAACCCGTCGAAGGCCAAGAAGCTGACCAACATCCGCACCACTGCGGCCGACGAGAAGCTGTTCCTCACCACCCCGCGCCCCTTTTCGTTGGAGGCGGCGCTCGAGTTCATCAACCCCGACGAGCTGGTGGAGGTCACCCCGGTGGCGCTGCGCCTGCGCAAGCGGTTCCTCGATCACAACGAGCGTAAGCGCCTGGAAAAAGCCCGCGACGCGGGTATCCAGGGCGACTAACCCCCGGATCTAGCCCCGGCGACTGGCCGCACCCCCGCCGGAAATCGACGCGTGCAGTTCACCCAGTTGTTGCTGCGGTGCCGCGCGTAAAGGTTTACCCTGACAGGGGATGCGTATCGCCGCGCTCGACGTGGGGTCGAATTCCTTCCACCTGATCGTCGCCGACGTGGAGACGGGTGGGCGGATCCACGTGCTCGACCGCGCCAAGGAGATGGTGCGGCTGGGCGACTCGACCTTGCACAAGGGGGTCATCGCGCCCGAGGTGTTCCGGCGCGGGCTCGACGCGCTGCGGGCGTTGCGCCGGATCGCCGATCGCCACAAGGTCGACGCGCTGGTGGCGGTGGCGACCAGCGCCGTGCGTGAGGCACAGAACGGCGGCGAGTTCGTGCGCGCGGCGCGCGACGAATCGGGGATCGACATCCGGGTCATCCGCGGCGACGAGGAGGCGCGCCTCATCTACCTGGGGGCGCGCGGGTCGCTCGATCTCGGCAAGCGACGGGTGGCGCTGTTCGATCTCGGCGGCGGCTCGCTGGAGATCGTGCTGGCGGATGCGCAGGAGCTGTATTTCTCGTCGTCGCTCAAGCTGGGCGTGATTCGCCTTTCCGAGAGCTGCCCCTGTTCTGATCCCCCGACCGCGCGCGAGCGCGCGCACCTCAACGAGCGGGTGCGGACGGTGCTCGATCCAGTTATCGCGCGCGTGCGGGCGATGGGTTTCGACGACGTGGCCTTCACCTCGGGGACGGCCTCGGCGCTGGGCGGCCTGCTGCGCGCGGAGGGGGGGAGTGGAAAGTCGACCATCGCGGTCGGCGATCTGGCGGCGCTGGAGCAGAAGCTGGGGACGATGACCCTCGCGGCCCGCGGCAAGCTCCCCGGGCTGGATGCGCGGCGCGCCGACACGATCTACGCGGGTGCGGTGGTGTTCCGCACCGCGCTCGAGCTGGCGGGGGCCGACGAGGCGACGCTGTGCGAGACGGCGCTGCGCGAGGGGATCATCGCCGACTACATCGCCTCCAACCGCCCCGGGATCCTGCTGGTCGAGGAGTTTCCCGACCTGCGGCGACGGAGCGTGATGGAGCTCGGGCGCCGCTGCCAGTTCCGCGAGGACCACGGCTCGCACGTGGCCCGGCTGGCGCTGTCGATCTTTCACCAGACGCGGCGGCTGCACAAACTGGCCGAGACCGACGCCGAGCTGCTCGAGTTCGCGGCGCTGCTGCACGACATCGGCTTCTACATCTCGCCGCACCGGCACCACCGGCACACGGAGTACCTGATCAAGAGCCACGCCATGACCGGCTTTTCGCGCTCCGAGGTGGAGATCATCGCGCTGACCGCGCGCCACCATCGCAAGGCGGTGCCCCAGCGCGGGCACGGCGGGCTCAAGCGCGTCTCCAAGGCCGACGCCCGCCGCGTGCGCTACCTGACCGCCATCCTGCGGGTGGCCGACGCGCTCGATCGCACCCACGCCCGCCTGGTGCGCGCCGTTCGCTGCTCCATCGCCTCGCGCACCGTCGAGGTGCGCGTCGACGCCGACGGCGATCCCGAGCTCGAATTGTGGGCCGCCCGCCGCAAGGGCGACCTCTTCGAGGCCCTCGCCGATCGCAAGCTCCGCTTCGCCGTCGACGGCCTCAAGGAGCGGGAAGAGCCGAAGGTGGCCGCTCCGCCGGCGCCCGCCGCCCCCCTGCGCGTGGTCCGGGCCAGCACCCGCTGACCGCGCGGAGCGCGCGGGAGCGCTACACGCCGAGCGCGCGCAGCCCGAAGTAGAGCGCGGCGGCGATCAAGGCCGCCGACTGGATGGTGAAGAGCCAGGCCCAGACGATGCGAAGGGCGACTGCCCAGCGGACACCGGCCGGTTTGTTCACCCAGCCGACGCCGACGATCGCCCCCGTGATGGTGTGGGTCGTCGAGACGGGCACGCCGAGCGCGCTGGCCAGAAACAGCGACACTGCCGCGCCTGTCTCGGCGCAGAAGCCACCGGAAGGCTTGAGCTTGGTGAGGCGCATCCCCATGGTGCGGACGATGCGCCAGCCGCCGGTCAGCGTCCCGAGGCCCATCGCCGATTGGCAGGCCAGGATCACCCACAGCGGCAGCTCGGCGTGCGGCCCGATCCTTCCCTTGGCGATCAGCATCGCCATGATGATCCCCATGGTCTTCTGCGCGTCGTTCGCGCCGTGCCCAAGGCTGAACAGCGCCGACGACACCAGCTGAAGGCGTCTGAACCAGCGGTCGATCTGCCCCGGTCGCTTGCGGCGGAAGACCCAGGCGACCAGCACCATCATCCCGCCCCCCAGCACCAGCCCCAGCACCGGCGAGACGACGATGAAGATGGCGGTCTTGAGCACGCCGCTCTGCTGGACGACCGCGAACCCCCCCTTGCTGATGCCCGCGCCGAGGAGGCCGCCCACCAGAGCGTGCGACGAGCTCGACGGCAGGCCGTACCACCAGGTGATGAGGTTCCAGGCGATCGCGCCGCCGAGCGCGCCAAGGAGTACCGCGTCGGTGATGATCTTCGGATCGATGATCCCCTTGCCGATGGTGTGCGCCACGTGCAGCGGGAAGATGGTGAAGGCGATGAAGTTGAAGAACCCCGCCCAGACGACCGCCTGGCGCGGCGTCAGCACGCGGGTCGAGACAACGGTGGCGATCGAGTTCGCCGCGTCGTGGAACCCGTTGATGTAGTCGAAGCAGAGCGCGATCACGACGATCGCGACGATGATGAGCATCGGGTTCGTCCGTCAGCTGTTCTCGAGGAGGACGCCCTCGATGATGTTGGCGACGTCCTCGCACCTGTCGGTGGCCGATTCCAGCGTCTCGTAGATCTCTTTCCACTTGATGACGGCGATGGGATCCTTTTCCTCGCGGAAGAGCCGGGCCAGCGCGCCGCGCAGGATCGAGTCGGCGACGTTCTCCAGCCGGTTGACCTCGATGCAGTGCTGGAGGATGGCATCCGACTTGCTGAGGTCGCGGATGCCCGAGACGGCCCCCAGCACATGCTCGGCGCCGGAGACCAGGCAGCGCGCCAGGTCGACGGCCTCCTTGGTCATCACCTTGACGTCGTAGAGCGCCAGCCGGTCGGCCGCCGCCTCCACCATGTCCATGATGTCGTCCATCTTGGTGATGAGCCGGTAGATGTCGTTGCGATCGATCGGCGTGATGAAGGTCTTGTGCAGGCCGGCCACCACGGCGTGGGTGATCTCGTCGCACTCGTGCTCGATCTGCTTGACCCGCTCGGCGCGGCGCTCGAGATCGGTCGGGTTCTCGACCATCTCCAGGAACGCCCGGCACCCCTCCACCGTCTTCTGACCTTGTTGCTCGAAGTGCGAAAAGAAGGACGCGTCGTGCGGGAGAAGCCTCATTGCCGCCGCTATATATCCGAACGAAGCGTGCGCGGCTAGCCCCGCCCCGGGACGCCCCCGTTCAGAGCGACATCGCGAAGCGGAGGAGAAACTCCTGCTCGATCTTGCCGTCGGCCGCCAGCGCCATGATCGTCTCCGAGGTGCCGCTGAAATCGTTCACCACGTAGTTGGCCGACAGGCGCACGAAACGGCCCCGCCAGTAGTTGAGGCCGATCGTCCCCGACACGACCCGGGTGGTGGAGACGCTCGGATCGCCGAGCGTCAGGTTGTCGCTGGTGACGTCCTCCTTGAGGAGCTCCCCGCGGATCGCCAGCTGCAGCCCCTCGGTGAGGATCGGCGCCGGCGCGCCTGTCGTGGCGCCGATTCGCAATGGCAGCTCCTGCCCGGGCGCCGGGAGCAGCCGGCCGTCGCCCAGCAGCCAGAACCAGATCTCGCCGTAGCCGGCGATCCCGTCGAGCACGGCGTCACCGACCGGCGCGCTGGGGCTGGCGGTGGTGTCGATCTCGTTCAGGTGCTGCTTCTTCCAGACAACCTCGCCACGCAGCCCGAAGCGATCACCGATCGGCAGGTTCAGCTCGCCGCCAAACGCGGTGGCCGTCCCCTGCTCGTGCAGCTCGAACCCGAGCGGCATCGTCTGGCCGCTCTGCCAGTGCGGCTCGAGGAACACCGTCCCGCCCGGCGTGGCCTGCACGGGCGCCTCGGGGCCGAGGACGTGGTTGCCGTACCAGGCCGAGCCGCCGAGCGAGACCTGCCGCCACGCCCGTCCGCTCGCCGCGAACGGCGTGAAGACGATCCGGCCGATGGTGTCGGACTGGTTGTCCAGGTTCCGGAAGCCCGGCCCTTCGCCGTTGAAGAGGCCGGCCGAATAGTAGAACCGCCCGTCGGCGAGGAGGCCGTGCGCCATCACGCCGACCTCTTTGTTGCGGGGCGCGCCGAGCGTCCGGGCGGTCATCGCGCGCTCGATGAAGTCGGTGTAGGCGTCCGAGGTGCGGTTCTCGAGCGTGAACGGGGCGTCGAACTGCCCCGCCTGGAGGATGACCTGGTCGCCGTAGGGCGCGAACGCCAGGTAGTCGTCGCTGGCGGGGAGCGCGCTCGGCGCGACGTCGGCGCCGGCCGGCGCGGCCGGCGCGAAGTCACCCGAGACGTCGAAGTAGAACAGCGGCCCCAGCCAGCCGCGCAACTCGACGCGCGCGCGGCGCAGGTAGACGCCGCTCTTCGGGCTCTGCCGCGGAAAGAACGCACCGTCGACCTGCACCCGGCCGCCCGGAAACAGCACGATCTGACCGTCGTGGGTCTGCAGGTAGAGCCCGCCCGAGAAGCCGCCGATGGGGTCGAGCGGGGGTGGCGCGGCAGCCTCGTCGGCGCGGGCCGCCGCGGCAGAGGCCATGAAGGCCGCGCAGAGACCGACGAAGGCGAGGCGAGCGGCGGCGGGCATCCAGCTTGCGCATTGTAACCGGCCGGCGACACTGAGGCGTGGTTCCGGACGGAGAAATTCCCCCGGCGGGCGCCCTCCAGGCGCTGGCGCGCAAATACGCGCGGCTCGCCGCCTGGCGTGAGCGGCGGGAGGGCGACGGCCAGCTGGCGGCGCGCGACGATCTGCGGACGCTGGCCGCCGAGTTCCCCGGTTGCCTGCGCGAGCTCGATACGCTGGGCGCCCCCGAGCTCGCGCGGCGCGCGACGGTCTGCGCGGCGGCGGCGACCGATTTGCTGGCCGCCGAGCCCTGGATGGCGTGGATCGACGGCTACCACGCGCTCGTGCGCCGGGCGCTGGCGGCGCGGGACGCACGCGCGCGAGGTGCGCCGCCCACCGAAGACGCGTTCGAGCGGGACGCCCTGTCGCCGCCCGGCGGCCGGATGGGCGTGGTGGTGATGCGCGCGCTGGCGGTCCGCTTCGGCGTCCCGGCGTCGACCATTGCCGCGGCGCTGTTTCCGGTGCGTCGCCCGTCACCCTACGCGCTCTAGAATGACAGGGAGCCCCGCGTGGCTCAGCCGCGGGGCGCGCGCATTGTCCGGTAGGGAGAAAGCCTTAGCTTTGGTGGTGCGGGGAGCGCGAGGCGAGGAGGGGTGATGCACCTCAGACTGGACGAGCTACGGGGCAAGAAGGTCTTCGACGCCAACGGGCGCGCCATCGGCCGGGTGCAGGCGGCGTTGATCGACATGGAGACCTGGTTGGTCGACACGCTGCGGATCGCCATTGGGCGCCACGCGGCGGCCGATCTGGAGGTGCGGTGGGCGTTCTGGCAGCTGTTCTGGCGGCCGCACACGATCGACGTCGCGACCGGGCAGATCCACGCGGCGACCGATGCGATCATCCTGCGCGTGTCGCTCGCGGAGCTGCGAGAGACGACGCCGTCGCCGATCGATCAGCTCGCCGCGGTCCACTAGACTATTGGGTGGTTCGGCCGAGGCGCGCGGCCAGCGCCTCGGGGCCGTGGACCGGCAGCTCGCAGCGGCCTTGAAAACAGACGTAGGCGGTGGGGCGGCCGTCGAGCGCGGTCTTGTCGGCGGCCCAGGGGACGCGGGCGCCGAGCGCGGCGGCGTCGGCCTCCGAGGCGGCGGCGATCGCGCGGTTGGGGACGAACGCTCGCCGAAGGACGTCGAGAAGAGGCGCGGCGCTCTCGGGGCCCGCTGCGCGCGGCCAGATGATCGCGATCTCGCGCGCCTGGTCGGCGGCGTAGTCGACCGCCAGCAGGGCTTCGGCGAGCGCCAGCGGGTTCTCCGTCAACGCCCCCGCCAGGCCGGCGAAGGCCCGATCGGCGACGGCGCGCCAGCGGTCATCAGAGGTGAAGGTGGCGAGGCGCAGCGCCGAGAGCAGCGCGACCGACGTCCCCGATGGCTCGGCGCCGTCGTAGGCCGGCTTCTCTCGCGCGATGAGCTTCTCGTGATCGCCGGCGGTCATGAACCAGCCGCCTGACGGGTCGGCGAACCGCTGCTCCGTGTCGTCGGCAAGCACGAGCGCCTCCTCCAGCCAGCGGCGCTCGAACGTCGCCTCGTAGAGATCGAGCAGGCCCGCGGTCAGGAATACCTGATCGTCGAGGAAGGCCGGGACGCCCGTGCGTCCGTCTTTCCAACTTCGCGCGAGACGACCCTGCGGGCGCATCTGATCGAGCACGAAGGCCGCCGCGCGCGCCGCGGCGGCGACGTAGCGCGGCTCGCCGAGGACGCGGCCCCCGACGGCGAAGCCCGAGATCGCCAGGCCGTTCCAGGCGGCAAGGATCTTCTCGTCGCGCAGCGGCGGTGGGCGCCTCGCGCGCACGGCGTACAGCGCGGCGCGCGCTTCGGCCAGGGCGGCCCAGGCGTTCTCGTCAGGCTGCGCGACGTGGAGGATGTTTTCCTCCTCGAAGTTGCCGCCGGCGGTGACGCCGTAGTGGGCGCAGAAGCGCGCGGCGTCGCTTCCGGGGACGTGTTCGAGGACCTGTTCGATCTCGCGCTTCGCCCAGACGAAGAACTTCCCTTCGGCCGAGACGCCGTCGGGCCCCTCCGAGTCGGCGTCGGTCGCCGAGTAGAACCCGCCGTCGGGCGCCGTCATCTCGCGCGCGAGGTAGTCGAGCGTCTCGCGCAGGACCCGCGCGAAATCGTCACGGCCGGTCACCTGCCACGCCTCGGCGTAGGCGACCGCGAGCAAGCCGTTGTCGTAGAGCATCTTCTCGAAGTGCGGCACCAGCCACTCGGCGTCGGTCGAGTAGCGGTGGAAGCCGCCGGCGAGCTGGTCGTACATGCCGCCGCCCGCCATCTTCTCCAGCGTCATCGTCGCCATCCGGAGCGCGTCGGCGTCGCCGGTGCGCCGATGCTCGCGCAGGAGCAGGCGAATGGGGACGTTGGAGGGAAACTTCGGCGCGCGCCGCAGACCGCCGTGCGCCTCGTCGAAGATGCGCTTGTAGACGGCGACCGACTGGCTGATGAGCGCGGCGCCCGGCTTGCTCGTGGCCTCGGCCGCCGCAGCCGGCTCCATCTGCGCGCGCACGGCGCGCACCAGCGCCTCGGCGGCGCGCCCGACGCGCGCGCCGTCGCTGACGTACGTCTGGTAAACGTCGCCGAGCAGCTCGAGGAACCCGTGCCGCGCGCCGCGCGCCCCCTCGCGCGGCGGGAAGTAGGTCCCGCCGAAGAACGGCTCGCGATCGGGCGTCAGCCAGACGCTCATCGGCCAGCCGCCCGACTGGGTGAGCGCCTGCACCGCGGCCATGTAGACGGCGTCGACGTCGGGGCGCTCCTCGCGGTCGACCTTGATGCAGACGTAGTGACCGTTCATGAAGGCGGCGATCTCCTCGTCCTCGAACGACTCCGCCTCCATCACGTGGCACCAGTGGCAGGTGGCGTAGCCGATCGACAGGAAGACCGGCCGCCCCAGCCGCCGCGCCTCCTCGAACGCCTCGTCGCCCCAGGCCCGCCAGTCGACCGGGTTGTGCGCGTGCTGCAAGAGGTACGGGCTCGATTCGAGAACGAGCCGGTTGGTGTACTTCGGCGCCTCACCGACGAGGTGGTGCGTGCGCGGGCGGTAACCGCCCGGCGCGGCCTGACGCCGGGCGAGAGCGGCGGCCAGCTCCGCCGACAGCTCGGACGGGTAGGGAGGTGCTTCGGGCGGCGCGGCGACGGTGCTCACGGCCCGAAGCTAACACCGTCAGTGGTGGCGGCCCATGGCCAGCTTCCTGGATCACCCGGTTCGTTGACTCCTTTTGGTTCGGAGGTCGCCGCTTCCCCGATCGTCTCGTACGATCACGCGCGAGGAGGTGACCCATGACGACGCAGGAGATCGGGAAGAAGTACGTGGCGCTCTGTCAGGCCGGCAAGAACGAGGTCTGTCTCGACGAGCTTTACGCCAAGGATGCCGTGAGCATCGAGGCGGCGGCGATGCCGGGAATGGAGAAGACGGTGAAGGGGCTGGACGGGATTCGCAGCAAGAGCAAGACCTGGAACGAGACCAACGTCGTTCACAGCGCCGAGGTGGCCGGGCCTTACCCCGCCGACAACCGGTTTGCGGTTCGCTTCAACTTCGACGTTACCAACAAGCCGAGCGGCAAGCGGATGAAGATGGACGAGGTCGGTCTCTTCACCGTCGAGAACGGCAAGATCACGCGCGAGGAGTTCTTCTACCCGACCGAGGGGTGAACGCGCGGCGAGCGCGCGGCCCAGCGCACGGCTAGTGCTCGAACATCTGATCGACCGGCACGACGCGCACGGCGTCCTTGTTGAGCGGTACCGGGAACTTCTCGATGATCTTGTCCTCGGTGAGGATTTCGGGCGGCGTGCCGGCCGTGTCGTAGGTGATCGGCGTCGGCGCGTCGCTGGCCAGCTTGTCGGCCAGCGCCTGCGCGTGGTCGGCCACGATGGCGATCGAGATCCCCTGCAGCGTGAGGTGCTTGCGCACCGCCTTGTCGACGTCGGCCTTGGTCATCTTGGGGAGGCGCGCCTGAAGCTCCTTGACCATGTCCTTGCCGGTCAGCACGGCGTCGATCGCGTAGCCGAGGCGTCGCGAAACATCCTGTGTCCAGAGGCTGGCGTAGTTGGCGAGGAAGGTCTTGGTCGCCTCGAACCCGGCCTGGGGGATCCCCTCGCGGATCAGCTTGTCGGTCTCGTACAGGGCGGCGCGTAGCGCGAAGAGGCTGTTCTGCGGCGGCACCGGCCGCAGCCAGAGCTCGAAGTGTTGCTGGCGGCGCGGGAGGTTGGGGAGCGGAAAGGTCGACCAGCCGTCCTGGATGAAGTTCTCGATGTATCCGTAGTCGCCGTAGTTGAGGCCGCGGGCGCCGCGCAGGTGGTTCATCAGCACCCCGTTGAATGTCCGGTGCTCGCCCAGATATGAGCGCGCGACGGTCAGCGGGTAGAAG
Source organism: uncultured Pseudomonadota bacterium (assembly GCA_963725905.1). Classification (GTDB taxonomy): domain Bacteria; phylum Myxococcota_A; class Polyangia; order Fen-1088; family Fen-1088; genus JADGRB01. The sequence goes on from CAVSAG010000003.1 coordinate 393,507, forward strand.
TCGGCGTCCTTGCGGGTCACGTCGAGGGTGTGGCCGATCGAGATGGCGTTGGCGCGCGCGTCCTTCTGGACCACCAGCAGCTGGTTGTCCTTCACGACCGGCGCCGGCGGCAGCTTGGGCAGCGGCGGCGCCTTGGCCGGCAGCGCGGTGAACCGCTTGGCGAACGCCTCGGCGAACCCCGCCGGGTAGCCGCCGGCCACGCCGACGACCAGGCGGCTGCGCGCGTAGCGCTCGGCGTAGAACTTCTTGACGTCGTCGACGGTGATGGCGGTGAGGCCCGCGACCGTTCCCTGCGTCGGGCGGCCGTAGGGGTGGCCCTTGTAGAGGATAGTCGCCAGCGCCTGCTTGCCGAGATCTTCGTCGGCGTTTCCGCGCAGCGTCTTCGTGACGTAGTCGAGGGCATCTTCTTTGTTGCGGTGGAAGTCGTCGTCGGCGAAGCGCGGCGTCAGCACCTGCTCGGCCAGGAGATCGGCGAAGCGGGCCAGGTTGTCGCGGTGGACCATCCCTTCATAGACGACGGATTCCTTGTCGCTGTAGACCTTGATCTCGGCGGCCAGCGGATAGAGAGCGTCGAGCAACTCGGCGTAGGTTCGCGCCTTGCTTCCGCCGCGGCCGATCATGTCGGCGGTCAGCGAGGCCACGCCCTCCTTGCCGGCCGGATCGTCGATGGCGCCGATCTGGAAGACCAGGCGGATCGCGCAGAGCGGACTCTGCGGCGAGGGGATGAACACCGTGCGTACGCCGCCGACGCTGGTCGGCGTCTTCGCCGGCTTCGACGATGGGGCGGCCGGCTTGGCCGGATCTGCGGCCAGGGCGGCGCGCGCCGCGAACAACAGGAACGAGAGCAGCATGACCCTCCTCATTTGCCGGCCTTGAGCGTGACGACCGAGCGGTTCGTCGGTTGGAAATAGGTGGCGGCGACGCGCTTGACGTCGGCGCTGGTCACCTTGTCGTAGAGGGCGAAGTAGGCGTTGATCGATTCCAGCTCGCCGGTGAGCGCGATGAACGACGACGCCGTGTAGGCCGTCTTGTCGGCAGTCGAGAGCTGGCCGGCGAAGGCGTACTTCACGTGCGAGAGGACGTCGCGCAAGGTCTTGTCGTCGACGCCCTCCTTGGCGATGCGGCCCATCTCGTCGTGGATCGCCTTGCCGACGTAGTCGACGTCGGCGGGCTTCTTGATGCGCGAAAAGACGGTGAACAGATTGGGATCGACGTGCGCGTCGTTCGAGCCCGAGAGCGACTCGACCTTCTGCTCGGTGATGACCAGCTTCTTGTAGAGGGGCGCGCGCTCGGCGAACAGCAGCTCGGCCAGCACGTCCAGCGTCGGCAGATCGACGTTGGTCGTCGAGAACCCCGGCGTGTGGTACCCCTCGATCAGCATCGGCAGCGTCGCTCCCGGCCAGGTCAGCTCGGCGCGCTGCTCTTTCTTCTGCGGCGGCTCGACCGGGATCTTCGGGTGCGGCACGCCGGCCTTCCAGCCGCCGTAGGCCGCCTCGACCAGCTTGAACACGTTCTCTGGATCGGCGTCGCCGACCACCAGCAGGACGACGTTCTCCGGGCGGTAGTAGCGGTCGAAGAACTGCCGCGAGTAGGCCATCTCGTTGGGCATGTTCTCGATGTCCTTCAGAAAGCCCATCGTCGTGTGCTTGTAGGTGTGCGTGGTGAAGGCGTGGTCGTAGAGCGTCTCGACCATCTTCTCCATCGGGTTGGAGGCGTTCTTGTTGTATTCGCCGAGGACGGCGCGCGCCTCCTTCTGAAAGTCGGCCTGCTGGTAGGTGAGGTGCTGGAAGCGGTCACTCTCGATCTCGACGATCCTGGGCAGCGCCTTCTTGCCGGCCAGGATGTGATAGACGGTCAGGTCGTCGGAGGTGAAGGCGTTCGAATCGGCGCCCATCTCCTTGATGACGCCGTTGTAGGCGTCGAGCGGGTACTTCTCCGTGCCGTGAAACATCATGTGCTCGAAGAAGTGCGCGAACCCCGACTTGCCGGGCTCGACCTCGTTGCGGCTGCCGGTGCGGACGACCGAGTAGTAGGCGACCAGGCCCGGCGAGTCGTAGCCGACCACGTAGACGCGCAGTCCGTTCGGGAGCGTCTTCTCCTTGACCGGGAAGGGGAACGCCTGGCCGGCGCCCGTGCGGGCTTCCGAGCCGGCGGCCGGCGCTGCGGCGGCGGGCGCCGCCCTCGACGGTCGCGAGAGCGCCGCCAGCAGCGGCAACGCGAGCGCGCTGGCCAAGAGCAAAGGCGTGATCACGGGCGAGAGCGGAACGGGAATCATGCGCATGCAGCCTCCGGGAGGGTTGCGGTGCGTGGACGGAGCCGGGCTTAGCCCGGCGCAGTCCATCGCGGGAGGGTTTGGGAACCGACGGTTCCCATATTTGGTCGTAGGATAGTGCCGCCCGATGAAAACAGAATCGGCCCACGGCCACAACCGGTTCTCCGTGACGGGGCGGCTGCTCGCTCGACGGACGCCTCGTGCCGGGCGCGCTCGTCGTCGACGGCGATCGGATCGTGGAAGTCCGAACCGACGCCGTCGGCGAGCTGCCGGGGCCGCGCCTCGACGCCTCGATCGTCTCGCCGGGCCTCATCGATTTGCAGTGCAACGGCGCCTTCGGGTTCGAGGTGGGCGGCTCGGCGACGGCGCTGCGCGTGCTGGCCGAGCGGCTGCCGGAGACGGGGGTGACGACGTTTCTGCCGTCGATCGTGAGCGCGGCCCCCGCGCACTACCGCGACGCCGCGGCCGCTTTCGCGGCCTCGCGAACGGCGCCGGGCGCCTCCCCGATCGGGCTGCACCTCGAAGGCCCGCTGCTCTCGCCGGCCCGCGCGGGGGCGCACGATCCGCGCGCGATCGCCGCCGCCGACGCGACCCTCGACGACGTGCTCGACGAGCTGATGACCACTCGGGCCGTCCGTCTGGTCACCGTGGCGCCCGAGCGCCGAGGTGCGCAGGTGTTGATCCGGCGCCTGGTCGAGGCGGGGGTGACCGTCAGCCTGGGCCACACCGACGCCACCTTCGACCAGATGATCGCGGGCGCCGACGCGGGCGCGACGCTGGCGACGCACCTCTTCAGCGCGATGTCGCCGTTTCACCACCGCGCCCCGGGCGCGGTCGGCGCCGCGCTCACCGAGGCGCGCCTGACCGTCACGCTGATCGCCGACGGCGTCCACGCCCACCCGGCGGCGCTGAACCTGGCGCTGCGGGCCAAGGGCGCCGACCGCGTCGCCCTGGTCACCGACGCCGTCGCGGCGGCCGGTGCCCCGGCGGGCCGGTACGCGCTCGGCGGCCAGTCGATCGTCTCGGACGGCGAGAGCGCGCGCCTCGAGGACGGCACGCTCGCCGGCTCGACGCTGACGCTCGATCGCGCGGTGCGGGTGATGGTGGCGCTCGGCGGCGCCCGCCTAGAGGAGGCGCTGGCGATGGCCAGCACGGTCCCCGCCGCGCGCCTCGGCCTCGACGACCGCGGTCGACTGGAGGTCGGCCGCCGCGCCGATCTGGTCCTCTGGTCCGACACGCTGGAGATCGTCTCGACCCTCGTCGGCGGCGCGGTCACCTTCGACGCGCGCGCCTGAGCGGCACCGCCGCCGTCAGTGAACGCGGCTGCTGTGCGGCAGCTCGCCGAGGATCTCCGCCTCGCGCTGGCCGAGCTCGTCGAGGCGCGCGGCGAACGTGTCGGCGTCGACCAGCGGACGCGCCAGCTCCAGGAACATCTCGGCGTGTCGCTCCTCGGCGTCGCCCAGCGCCGCGTAGAACTCGCCGAGCTCGGTCTCGCCGTTCGAGGCGAACCCGCGCGCCAGGATCCCGAGCCGCTCGTGCGAGCGCGCCTCGATGAACGCGGCGACCAGCAGCGCGTCGAGCAGGCGCTCCGGCTCGCGCCCGCGCACCGTCGCCATGAGCGCGCGCGCATAGGGGTTCGGCGCGTCGGCGCGCGGCGTCCACCCGCGCCGCCCCAGGATCGCCGCCACCTGGACGACGTGGCTCGTCTCCTCGTGCGCCAGCCGCGAAAGCTGCGTCACCGAGGCGCCCCGATGCGGATACCGCCGCACCAGCGCCAGCGCGTTCTCCGCCGCCTTCCGCTCGCAGTGCAGGTGATCCGACAGCAGCGCCCGCAGATCGCGCACGCCGGCGGCGAACCAGCGCGGGTGGGTGCAGGAGCGGAGGATGGTCATGGCTTTCGGATTATCGCGATTCTGTCCGGGAGTGGAATTGGTACTCTCCTCGGATGTTCGTGCTCGGCATAGCCGGCGGGACCGGCTCCGGCAAGACCACCGTGGCCGAGGGGCTGGTGGCCGGGCTCCCCGGCGGCAGCGTGGTCGTGCTCGATCACGACGCCTACTACCGCGACAGGTCGCGCCTCTCGCCCGCCGAACGGCTGGCCATCAACTACGACCATCCGGACGCCATGGAGACCGAGCTCCTGGTCGCGCACCTGGCCGCGCTGCGCACCGGGCAGACGGTCGAGATTCCACAGTACGATTTTCGCGAGCACGTGCGTCGCAAGGAGACCCGCCGGGTCGATCCCGCCGCCGTCGTGCTGGTCGAGGGGATCCTGGTGCTGGCCGACGAGCGGCTGCGCGCGCAGATGGACCTCAAGATCTTCGTCGACACCGACGCGGACCTGCGGCTCATGCGCCGGATGGGTCGGGACATCGAGCAGCGCGGCCGGACGTTCGCCCAGGTGCGCGAGCAGTACGACGCCACGGTGCGCCCGATGCATGTTGCCTTCGTCGAGCCGTCCAAGCGGTTCGCCGATCTCATCATCCCCGAAGGGGGCGAGAACCGTCCGGCCCTCGACGCCATCATCGGTCATTTGGCCAGCGTCATCTCCGCCGGCGGCGGCTGACCCGATGTTTCGTCTTTGTCGACGGGGCATGGGCGCATTGTCACTGGAGGTGCCGCCAATACGTGCTATCGGTGCGCGAACAGAGGGGGATCGATGAAGGTCATTGCGATGTTGCTGTTGGTGGTCGTCTCGAACGGATGCGGTGGAGGGAGCTCCCCAACGAATGACGGTGGCGGGGGGAGCGGTTCGCCGGGTGGTGCCAGCGGCAAAGGTGGCGCGGCCGGCGCGGCCGGGAGCAGCGGCGCGGCGGGGAGCAGCGGCGCGGCGGGGAGCAGCGGAACGACGACCGTCTCCCATTGCGACATCGACAACGCCGGCACGCGGACCTGCATCGAGTACGCCGTTGGTTTCACCGCCAGCCCATCGGCCGGCTGCGCGGTGCTCCAGGGCACCTACTCGACGGGGAGCTGCGACCTCACGGGCTCGAGCGGCGGTTGCCAGCAAACCGTGCCGACGATCGGTACGCAGACGACTTACTTCTATGCGCCGGAGGTCACGACCGCCGCCGTCATGACCCAGTGTACGAACGACGGCAACGCGACCTACGTGGCGGTGCCCTGAGGGGCGCGCCAATCCGCTACACCAACGCCAGCAGCGCGGCGATCGCCGCCCCCAGCGTGTAGAGCGATTCGCCGGCGATGAGGCCGCCGCCGATGAGCGAGGCGGTGCTCATGTCCTCGGGGAGGGCGTCGCCCTTCTCCTCGGGGGCGGTCGCCGGGGGGCGGCGCGGCGAGAGGAATGAGGTCAGCACGCTCCCGGCGGCGAACCAGGCGGCGGTCGAGATCTCGAGGAAACCGCCCGTCGACGAGGCGTAGGGGCTCGAGAGGATGATGGCGTCGACGATCCAGCCGACGGCGAAGCCGATCGCGCCCGAGCCGACGAACCGGCCGTAGGCGCCCCAGCGCCTGACCAGCTTGCGCAGGACTTCGGTGCCGAAGCCGATGGCGAAGCCGAGCTTTAACGCGGTCACCTGGTACGGCGCCAGGTGTCCCATGCCCCGGATGGCGCCGACGAACTTGAAGGTCATCGCCGACTGCCAGTTGCCGACGCGCGCCTCGGGGTGGGTGAAGGTGTCGATGCGCAGGACCGGGTAGGCGTTCATGAAGAGGCGGGCCATCGCCACGCAGAGCAGCGCGCCGACCACGATTCCGACCGCCTGGTAACGGAACTGGATGGCGCGGTTCGAACCGAGGCGCCAGCCGGTCGAGCGGTCCTGTTGCATGTCGACGCCGACGGTGGTCGACACCAGCAGGATGCTGGCGGCCATCATCGCCACGATCGGCGAGCGCAGCCCCATCGCCGACATCAGCAGCACGGAGACGACGAAGGCGCTGGAGATCGGGTTCCAGTCGGAGATCCCGGTGGAGATGCCGTTGACGAACACGAACAGGAAGACCAGCCCGAGGCCGAACAGCACGTAGCCGATGGGTTGGCCCAGGAGCTGCGTCGCCACCAGCACCAGCGCCGCGCCCCAGGTGACGACCCAGGCGAGGAGCCGCCCGCTGCTGAGCCCGCCCGACTGGACAGGCACCTGCTCTCCCCGGCGGGCTTGCACCCGGCGCACCGCCTCGCGTCCGATCACCACCAGGTCGACGACCGCAGCGCCCATGATCATCGCCAGGCCGACGAGGAAGCCGATCTTGCGGAACGGATCGTGCGGTCCGAGGTAGCCGGCGGCGCGCAGCCGCGGGACGAGCAGCTCGCCGACGAGGCCCATCACCAGCGCCGGGACGCCGATGCGCGAGCCGACGATCAGGCCGGCGCCGAGGGTCGAGGCGGAGATGCCGATGCGTTCCAGCCAGGCGGCGCGCGAGACGAGCGCCGCGATGGCGATGCCGGCGCCGGTCCCGCCCCCCAGGTTGCCGATCGATCGGCGCAGGAGGCGCGCGTCGGTCAGCGCGCGCAGGATGTTGGCGACGGCGTGCCCCGACGGAAACTCGAGCTGCAGCCGATCGACCAGGACCGGCGTGTAGAGCATACCGACGCCGATCCCGAACATGCCGATGCAGCCGAAGTAGGCTGCCAGCTTCCACGCCGCCGGCAGCGGCATCCCCAGCCAGACCATCGCTTGAATGAGCACGCCCATCCCGGCCATCGAGGCGACCGAGGCGGCCATCGTCTGGATGTAGTTCGCGCCGTGCTTGCCCTCGGCGCCGTAGCCGTAGGTGACGACGCTGCCGAGAATGCCGGCCAGGACCTGCGCGCCGACGGAGAATCCCAGGCTGAAGGTCATGTACGCGCTGGTGATCCCGCCGAGCGGCCCCAGCACCAGCAACGCCACCGCCCCCAGAAGCAGGTGATAGCGGGTGCTCCCGGGCTGGGGGAGAAAGCGGCGCGCGCCCGGCGGTCCCGCGCCGGCGCTCACCGCGCCGCCAGGTCGCGGGCGCGGCCGATCTGGACGGCGCGCCGGCAATAGTCGCCGAGCGCCGTGATGCCGAGGGCGAACGCCAGGTAGATCGGCAACCGCGCCGGCAGTCCCGCCACCAGCGCGCCGATGGCCAGGAACTGCGCGATCGTCGCCGCCTTGCCGAGCACGCTGGCGCGAAAATCGTACCGCAGCCAGCGTCGCAAGGTGGGGCTCACGCGGTAGACGATCGACATCGGCAGCTGCAGGAGCTCGCGCGCCACGATGAGCGCCAGCGTCCCATAGGAGACGCCGCGCTGGAAGTGCAGCGCCGCCAGGACCGCCCCGACGAACAGCTTGTCGCAGATCGGATCGAGCCACGACCCGACGCCGGCCAGGTCGATCCCCCGCCGCCGCGCCAGCGTCCCGTCGAGCACGTCGGTCGCCGCGGCCGCCCCCATCACCCCGAGCGCCGCCGCCGCCCGCCCCGGCGTCGGGCCGAGCGCCACCCAGAACAGCCAGCCCAGCGGCAGGCGCGCCAGGCTGAGCAGGTTCGGGAGCGTGAAGAAGGGAAAGGGCGCGGACTCGGGCATCCGGTCCTTGAAAGGGTAACACCGCCGCGGGCGGGCGCGACCCACCCCAGCTTCAATGAAACAGCGGGTCGGCGGAGCTGTGGCGCGCGGGCTGCTCGGCGGCCACGCCGCCGACGGGGATGACGATCTCGTCGAAGACCTCGTTGTCGCCGCAGCGGATGTCCTCGTTCCCAGGCGACGCCGGGCCGCACAGCGCCTCCACCGCCAGCTGGGTCGGCTGCGACAGAGATCTTGAGGAAGCCGTGGTGGATGGCGCGGAAGGCGGTGAAGGGCGGCGCCTTGCAGACGTCCCACAGGCAGGGCGTCGCGCGCGTGCTCGAGCGCGCCGCCGCCGGTGCCGGCGGTGATGTGAACCACGTGCGCCTGTGGCTTCGTCCGCTCGTAAACGTGGCTGTGGCCGCTCAGGTTGAGGACGTATTTGGGGAAGCGCTTGCCGAACCCGTCGAGGATGGCGCGCAGCTGCGGATCGCCGCCGTGGTGTCCCGACGAATAGGCCGGCCGGTGGCCCGCGGTGACGACGAACTTGATGCGCGCGTCGGCCTCCGCCCCCGCGAACAGCGGTAGGGCGCGCGCGGCCCAGTCGACCCAGGTGTCGTGCGTGTACGGCTCGGGATAGATGATGAAGCGCACCTCGCCGACGTCGAACCACCACCAGTCCTCGCCGCAGCAGCCGTCGGCCGGCGCGCCCGGCGACGCCGCCGCGTGCGGCAGCGCGAACCGACCCTTGTAGTTGCGCAGGTCGTCGCGCTGCGGATCGTCCCACTCGTGATTCCCCCAGGCCGGCATGTAGGCCGCGCGCTGCGACCAGACCATCACGTCGTCGAAGTGGCGATCGACGGCGGCCTGGTTCCGCAGATCGGCGTAGGAGAGATCCCCGAGCGCCAGCACGAACAGCGGTTCGGCCAGGCTGATGTCGCGATGAACGCCGGCCGCCGCCGGCTGGCCCCCCGCATCCCCGATGTCCCCCAGGGCGACGAAGACGAAACCCGCGGCGCCGGGCGCGGGCGGGGCGCGAAACGCGCGCGGCATGCGGCTTGACGGGGTGCCCGACCTCGAACTGGTACTCCGTGCCCGGCAGCAGCTGATCGGCGACCGCTTCCTGAAAGGGGCCGGGCATCGAGGTCGGTGCCGGCGTCGGCCGATGCGCAGTCACCGTGCGTGGCGGCAGGTCCTTGGCCCAGTAACGCAGCGTCGTTCCGTCGCCGCGCCAGTCGAACGTGACGGCGTCGGGCGCCGTGAACGTGAAGTGGACCTCGTGCGGCTCCTCGCTGGGCGGCGGCGGCGGCGCCGGCATCGAGGCGTCGAAGCGGCTGCTCAGAAACGCCGCCGCACGGCCTCGGCAGCCCAGTCCGGCGACGGCCAGCGCGACCAGCGACAGCGCGCCGGCCAGCCGCCCTATCCGCACTGGCCTCGCTGGCGCAGGAAGTGATCGGCCAGCACCAGCGCCAGCATCGCCTCGACGATCGGGACCGCGCGCGGCAGCACGCAGGGGTCGTGTCGCCCGCGCGCCTTGATCGTCGTGTCGCTTCCGTTCTCGTCGACGGTCTCCTGCTCGCGCAGGATGGTGGCGGTCGGCTTGAACGCCACGCGGATGACGATCTCCTCGCCGTTGGAGATGCCGCCCTGCACGCCGCCCGAGCGGTTGGTGCGGGTCCGGACCTTGCCGGCGCCCAGCCGGGAACCCTCTGGGGGTTCCCGGGACATGTAAAACGGATCGTTGTGCTGGCTGCCGGTCAGGTGCGTGCCGGCGAAACCGCTGCCGATCTCGAACCCCTTGGCCGCCGGCAGCGACAGCATCGCCTTGGCCAGGTCGGCGTCCAGCTTGTCGAACACCGGTTCGCCGAGGCCGGGCGGCACGCCGCGCGCGACCGCCTCGACGACGCCGCCCAGCGAGTCGCCCGCCTTGCGTGCTTCGTCGATGAGCGCGATCATCTTGGTCGCCGTCGCGGCGTCGGGGCAGCGGACGATGTTGGCGTCGACCGCCTCGCGCGTGACGGTGGTCGGGTCGACCTCGACCTCCAGGTCCTGCACGCGCTGCACCCAGGCGACGATGTCGATCGTCGCCCGCCGCGGCCAGCGCCTTGCGCGCCAGCACGCCGGCGGCGACGCGCCCGATCGTCTCGCGCGCGCTGGCCCGGCCGCCCCCCTCCCAGGCGCGCACGCCGTACTTGGCCTGGTAGGTGTAGTCGGCGTGCGAGGGGCGGAATTTTGTCCGCATCTCGTCATAGTCCCCGGAGCGCTGGTCCTGGTTGCGCACCAGCAGCGCGATCGGCGTCCCCAGCGTGAGGCCGTCGTGCACGCCGGAGAGAATCTCGACCGAGTCGGACTCGCGCCGCTGGGTGGTGATCGCGCTCTGTCCGGGGCGGCGGCGGTCGAGCTCGCGCTGGATCTCCTCGACCGTGATCGGGAGCCGCGGCGGGCAGCCGTCGATCACCACGCCCACGCCGGGACCGTGCGACTCGCCGAAGGTCGTCACCCTGAACATCGTTCCGAAGCTGTTTCCGCTCATGATGGTCTGGTTTCGTCCGCTCAGCGCCCCGGCAGGTGGTCGATGATGCCACGGGGAACCGATTCACCGGCCATCATGAAGACGCGGCCGTGCGCCCTCCTCGATCTGCAGGTAGAGATCGCCGGCCGCGCGGTAGCGCCAGACCTGCAGCGGCGCCGGTGGTGTGTTCGGGCACCACGCCGTCGATCTCGATCGCCGCCCGCGCCGCCAGCCGCTGCACGTAGCTCTGCCGGTGATAGTCGATGCACTCGGGCGGCGGGACTTCCAGGTCCAGGTCACGGACCTCGTGCAGGACCATCAGCCGCTCGGCGGGGGCTCCGGCGGCCCCGCCGTCGTCGTCGGGCGACTCGACCCAGACCACCGTCGAGCCGTCGACCGCGCGCGCCAGCTGCGAGGTCCGGCCGGCCAGCCGGTAGAGGACCGTCCCTTCGACGAGATAGTCGCGCCCGTTGAAGCTCAGCACGTCGCGAATGTGGATGGGCACGGGGGCGGCTCCTTGACAGGGCGAAGGTACGTTGATTATACGGGCCGGCGGTACCCCGTGAAGCTGGAAGTCATCCGCGTTCTCGACGACGACGGAAAGGTCGTCCACCCGGAGCGCGAGCCCACGCTCAGCGACGACGATCTGCGGCGGCTGTTCCGCACCATGCTGCTGGTCCGCGTGCTCGACGATCGAATGCTGCTCCTGCAGCGACAGGGACGCACCGGGTTTTACCTGACCTCGCTCGGCGAGGAGGCGACGCACATCGGCGCCGCGCACGCGCTGCGCATGGGCGACTGGCTCTACCCGGCGTACCGGGAGATCGGGGCGGCGCTCTACCGCGGTTACCCGCTCAACACCTTCATGTGCCAGCTGTTCGGGAACGCCGACGATCCGGTCAAGGGGCGGCAGATGCCGGTCCACCACTCGGTGCGGCGGCTGAACTTCGTCTCGGTCAGCTCGCCCGTCGGATCGCATATCCCGCACGCCGTCGGTACCGCCTGGGCCGCCAAGCTGCAGAAGACCGACGACGTGGCGCTGGCCTTCTTCGGCGACGGCGCCACCTCGACCCCCACCTTCCACGTCAGCGCCACCTTCGCGCCAGCTGTACAAGGTCCCGGCGCATCCTCTTTTGCCGCAACAACGGCTGGGCGATCTCGGTGCCGTCGTCGCTTCAGAGCGCCACGCCGTCGTTCGCCCAGAAGGCCATCGGCTACGGCATGAAGGGCGTCCTGGTCGACGGCAACGATCTGCTGGCGGTCATCCACGTCGTCGGCGAGGCAGCGGCCCGCGCCCGCCGCGGTGAAGGGCCGACGTTGATCGAGGCCCGCACCTATCGCAGAGGGGCGCACAGCACCTCGGATGATCCGTCGGTTTATAGGGACCCGGCCGAGCCGAAGGCCTGGGAGCGCCGCGATCCCCTGGAGCGCGTGCGCCGCTACGCCGAGGGGCGCGGCGCGCTGGATGCGGCCTTCGTGGCGGCGGCGCGCGAGGAGATCGGCGCCGAGATCCGCGCCGCGCTCGCCTACGCCGAAGGGCGCCCCCCGAAGCCCCCGCTCGCGAGCCTGGTCGAGGATGTCTACGCCGAGCCGACGCCGCGGCTGCGCGAGCAGGTCGCCGCGCTCGAGGCGGAGATCGCCAAGCACGGCCCCAAGCGTCCGCCGCACGGCTGATTGACAAAGTACGCGGGCGCTGGACAATCCAGCCGTCCGCCCTGGGGAGGCGGCCTCTCACGGAAGGCACTCCCTTGACGAAGAAGAAGCGCAGCGGCCCGACGGACAAGACCATCGCCGATTCAAAAGGTGACGAGGCCGAAGAGCTCGGTTCCATCGTCCATGATCTCCGCAACGTCTTCTCGGCCATCCGCGGCTACGCCACGGTCGTCATCGAGGAGCTTCGCCCGGGCGATCCGGCGCGCGACGACGTCGACCAGATCCTGAAGGCGGTCGATCGCGGGGTCACCGTGTCGCACCGCCTCTCCGTTCTTCGGGGGCGCGCGCCGGCGCCGGCGGAGCGCCCACCGGCGCCGGTGGAGATCGACGACACGTCGGGATCGTGGAAGGTGCATCGGCCGAAGCGCGCGGCATCGATCTTGATCATCGAGGACGACGAGCTCCTCCGTCCGGTGATCGCGCGCATGTTGCGACGGAACGGCTACGCGGTCGCCGAGGCGGCCAGCGGTACCGACGCCGAGGAGCAGGCGCTGGCGCATGCGCTCGCCGTCGACCTCTTGCTGGTCGACGTCGGTCTGCCGGGGCTGAGCGGGCCGGAGGTCGTCGGGCGGCTTCAGCAGCGCTGGCCGGCGGTGAAGGTGTTGTTCATGAGCGGCTTTGGCCGGGCGGTGCTCGCCGAACACGGTCTCGTCCCGGGCCCCCTCCTGCTCGAGAAGCCGTTCTCGCCCGCCGCGCTGCTGGAGCGCATCGAGGCGATGCTCGCTCCCGGAACCTCCTAGCTGCGGCCGAGCGCCAGGCAGAGGGCGGCACGCGCCGTGGCGAGGTCGTAGGTGGCGCCGACCTGCTGCGCCCCGGCCAGCGCCGCGGCCAGCTCGGCGTCCGAGAGCTCGATGATGCTGCCGACGCCGGCGCCGTAGCGTCCGTCGGCCATCTTGAGCCGCGCCTGGGCGCCGGCCAGCGCCTGGCCCGAGGCGTCCAGCGCCTCGCGCGCGGCACGCACCGCCAGCGCCGCCTGCTCGACCGCCACCCAGATCTGCTGGATGAGACCGTCGTACTGCGCGCGCAGCCCGTCGAGAACGGCGTCGGCCTCGTGCACCTGACCTCGGGTCAGCAACCCCTGGAAGATGGGCCAGACGAGCTGCGCGCCGCCCCAGAGGTTCACGGCCATCCCGCCGTAGGGCTGCACCTGGCCGAAATTGTCGACGACGTGTGACTTCTCGAACGACTGTCCCGCGCTCTCGGCGCCGGCGACCAGGTTCAGCGTCGGCCAGTAGCCGTTGCGCGTTGCCCGCAGGGTCAGCTCCTGCGCGCGGATCTGCGCCTCCATCGCCGCCAGGTCGGGGCGCGCGCGGATCGCCTCGTCGATGAGCGGCCCGACCTCGACGCCCTCGCCCGGCTGGGGCGGGAAGCTGTCGTCGGCGACCTCGTAGTCGGTGTCACCCGTCGTCCCCATTGCCTGGTTGAGCTGGGCGCGCGCGACCGCGTAGCCGTTCTCGGCCCTGATGACCTGCACGCGCGCGTTCGCCTCGTCGCCGACCGCCTGCGCGAGGTCGATGTCCGGGCGCGTCCCCGCGTGAACGAAGCCGCGGATCTGCTCCAGGTGGCGCTGCCGGTTGCCGAGCGTCTGGCGCGCCACGCCGACCAGCGACTTCTGGGCGCTGGCGCGGAAGTAGGCCGTTCGCACGTCGGCGATCGCCTCGAGGCGCGTGGCGCGCGCATTGTCTCCCAGCGCGACGGCGCGGGCGCGGGCGGCGCGCCAGCGGTTGGGCGTCTGGCCGAAGTCCCAGATCATCTGGGTCGCCGAGACCTGGTTGTCGAACCAGTTGAAGGTGTCCCAGGTGTTCCCATAGTTGTTGGTGTGGCCGGGCTTTTGCGGGCGGTTGCCGGTGGTGCGCTCGTAAAGGCTCTCGATCTTCACCTGCGGCAGGAGCGGCGCGCGCGCTTGCTCGTCGCGCGCCACGCCGGCCGCGACGCTGGCGTCGGCGGCCCGGATGTCGGGGCGTTGCGCGGCCGCGGCGCGCTCCGCCTCGTCGAGCGTGACGGTGCGGGCGGTGAGCGCCGCGAGCAAGGAGACCAGGGGAAGGAGGGGGAGACTCATTCGTACCGCAGCGCCATGATCGGATCGAGGTGCGCGGCCTTGCGCGCCGGGTAGAGGCCGAAGCCGATGCCGACGGCGGCCGAGAAGCCGACCGCCAGGGCGATCACCTCCGGGCGGATCAGCATCGGCCAGCCGAACCGCACCGCCAGCCGCTCGGCTGCCAGGAGACCCAGCGCCACGCCGATGAGGCCGCCGGCCACCGACAACGTCAGCGCCTCGGCCAGGAACTGCAGCAGGATGTGGCGCCGCTTGGCCCCCACCGCCATCCGCACGCCGATCTCCCGCGTCCGCTCGGTGACGCTGACGAGCATGATGTTCATGATCCCGATCCCGCCGACCAGCAACGACACCGCCGCGATGCTGGCCAAAAGCAGGGTGAGCGCCTGCGTGCTCTCCTCCTTGCGCGACGCCGTTTCGGTCAGGTTCTTGATCGCGAAGTCGTCCTCCTGGCCGAGGCCGATGCCGTGGCGGTCGCGCAGCAGCGCCCCCACCTTGTCGCCGATCAGCGTCGTCTGGTCGTCGGATTCGACCTCGATCATGATCGTGCCCGGGATGAACTTCTGCAGCCCGCCCTGGATCTTGGCCAGGAAGGTGGTGACCGGAATGAAGGCGACGTCGTCGTAGTCGCTGCCGCCGGGCGACTGCCCCTTGCGCCCGGCCACGCCCACCACTTGAAAAGGGACGTTCTGGATGCGGACCGTCTGCCCCGTCGGATCGGAGTTCGCGCCGAAGAGGCGCTCGGTCACCGTCTGCCCCAGCACGACCACCTTGGCCCCGGCGTCGCTCTGCTCGGGCGAGAAGCCGGGTCCGAGGCGCATCGGCCAGTTCCTAATCTCGAAGAACTCGGGCGTCGTGCCATCCACCACGGTGAGCCAGTTGCGATCCTCGCTGACCACCTGGCCGGTGGTGTGGACGCGCGGCGCGACGAACTTCACCTCGCCGACCTCGGCCTTGATGGCGCGCAGATCGTCCCAGGTCAGCGTGGGCAGCGTGCCGGCGCCGGCCTTGGCGCCGCTGGCCGTCTTGGCCCCCGAGGAGACGATGAGGACGTTGGTCCCCATCGAGGAGAAGGCCTGCTCGACCCGGGCGCGTGCCCCCTCGCCGATCGCCACCATGGCGATGACGGCGGCGACGCCGATGATGATCCCCAACGCGGTCAGAAAGGAGCGGAGCTTGTTGCGCAGGAGCGCGCGCCCCGCCACCCGGGCCACGTCGCCGGCGCGCATTCCGGCCCGGATCACGGCGCCGCCGCCACGGCGTCCGCGCCGGAGAGGTGCGCGGCGCGCGGCGCCTCGATCGGGCGATCGCTCTCGATGAGGCCGTCGCGCACGGTGATCACCCGCCGCGCGTGCGCGGCGATGTCGGGCTCGTGGGTGACGAGGATGATGGTCATCCCCTCGTCGTTGAGCTGCTGCAGGAGCGCCATCATCTCCAGGCTGGCGCGCGAGTCGAGGTTCCCGGTCGGTTCGTCGGCCAGGATGAGGCGCGGCCGGTTGACCAGCGCGCGCGCGATCGCCACCCGTTGCTGCTGGCCGCCCGACAGCTGGCTCGGATGATGGTGAAGGCGGTCGCCGAGCCCGACCCGCTCGAGCGCCCCGCGCGCCGAAGCCCGCCGCGCCGCCGGCGGCAGGCCCCGGTAGACCAGCGGCAGCTCGACGTTCTCGAGGGCGGAGGTGCGGGCCAGGAGGTTGAAGCTCTGGAACACGAAACCGAGCGTCCCGCTGCGCGTCTCGGCCAGCGCGTCGGCGTCGAGGCGCGACACCTCTGCGCCGTCCAGCCAATATTCCCCGGTCGAGGGCCGGTCGAGACAGCCGAGGATGTTCATCAGCGTCGACTTGCCCGACCCCGAGGCCCCCATGATCGCGGCGAACTCCCCCTCGGCGATTCGCAGCGTCACCCCGCGCAGCGCGTGCACGTCGACGTCGCCCATCCGGTAGGTCTTGGTGACGTCGGTGATCTCGACCAGCGGGTCGGACCGAGGCGCGGCACCCATCAGAAGAGCCCGCTTTTCCCCTTGGCCTTGGCCTCGGCGCGGTCGTTCTTGTCGAGCGCGTCGGTGATCACCGTGTCCCCCTCGGCGAGCTCGCCCCCGCGCACCTCGACCAGGCTTCCGTCGGCGACGCCGGTGTCGATCGGAACCGGGACGAGGCGCCCGTCGCGCAGCGCCCACACCGTACGCCGCGGCGTCACACCGGCCGCGGGCGGGTCGTCCAACTCGCCGGGATTGGCTGCGGCGTGCTGGCCCGGGGCCGGCGGGTGGCTCTTGACCTTCTTGTGCGATCTCTTCGGGTCGGCGGGGGGAGCCAACCCCGCTTCGGCCAAGAGCTCCGGCGGCGGCAAGAACCGCAGCGCCGCGCTGGGGACGCGCAGGACGCCCTTGTGCTCGGCGTAGACGAAGGTGACGTTCGCCGTCATCCCGGGCTTGAGCCGGTGGTCGGGGTTGTCGACGTCGATGACCGCGTCGTAGGTGACCACGTTCTGCAGCGTCTGCGGCGCGTCGCGGATCTGCCGGATCACCCCCTTGAAGCGCTCGTTCGGGTAGGCGTCGACGACGAAGCTGGCCGGCATCTGGGGCGCGAGGCGTCCCACGTCGGCCTCGCTGACCGCGGCGTGCACCTGCATCTTCCCGAGATCTTCGGCGATCGTGTAGAGCGTCGGCGCTTGCAGCGACGCGGCCACCGTCTGCCCGACGTCGACGTTGCGCGAGATGACCACGCCGTTGATGGGCGAGACGATCGTCGCGTAGCCGAGGTTCACCGTCGCCTGGTGCAGGTTCGCGCGCGCCTGTTCCAGATCGCCGCGCGCCGTCTCCACCGCCGCCGCGCCCGACTCGGCCTGCAGGCTGGCGGCGTCGAAGTCGGCCGCGGCGATCAGGTTCTTCGACCTCAGCTCCTCGGCGCGGGCGAGCTGCTTCTTGGCGTTCTCGGCCTTGGTCATCGATTCCCGCAGCGTCCCTGCGGCCGCGTCGCGGTTGGCGCGCGCCTGCTCCGCCGCCGCTTGGAAAAGCTGCGGATCGAGCCGGGCGATCACCTGCCCGCGCTTGACCCGCTGGCCGAAGTCGGCCCCCAGCTCGGCGATGCGTCCCGACACCTGGCTGCCGACCTGCACGGTGACCAGCGCCGACAGCGCGCCTGTCGCCGTGACCCGCCCGGTCAGATCGCCGCGGTCGACGCGCGCCTTTTCCAGATGAAAGGCCGATTTGTGCCGTCCGAGCTTGGCGAACGCCACCCATCCACCGCCCACGCCCACGGCGGCCACCAGCCCGACCAACACCCCGACCCTTCGACTCATGCGATAACGCCCTAGCCAAAGCTAAAGCCGGACCGTCGCGGGTAAAGGGGCAAAGCCCCCACGGCTCAGCTCCCGGCGTTGACGTCGGCGATGATCTGGCGCATGCGCCCTTCCATCAACGACTGGATCTCGGCGAGGCGCTCGGGCCCGTCGGCCTCGAAGCGCATCACCAGCACCGGTCCGGTGTTGGAGGCGCGCACCAGCCCCCAGCCGACGTTCCGGCCCGCGGCCTCGAACAGGACGCGTACGCCGTCCACGTCGACGATCGAATAGCGCTCGCGGAACCAGGCGACCGCGCGGCGCACCACCTCGAACTTCAGGTCGTCGGGGCAGGGCATCCGGATCTCGGGGGTGTTGTGCAGGACGGGGAGCGTGTCGTAGTGCTCGGCCAGCGTCTGCTTAGACTGGGTGAGCAGCTCGACGAGGCGCATCCCGGCGTAGACGGCGTCGTCGAAGCCGAACCAGCGATCGGCGAAGAACATGTGCCCCGACATCTCGCCCGCCAGCGCCGCGCTCTCTTCCTTCATCTTCGCCTTGATGAGCGAGTGGCCGACCTTCCACATGATCGGCCGGCCACCCAGGCGCGTCAGCTCGTCGAACAACGCCTGGCTGCACTTCACCTCGCTGACGAAGGTGGCGCCCGGCTGCTTCTTCAGGATCTCTCGCCCGAACAGCATCACCAGCTGGTCGCCCCAGAGGATCCGCCCCTGGCCGTCGACCGCGCCGATCCGGTCGGCGTCGCCGTCGAGCGCGATCCCCACCTCGGCGCCCGTCGCCTTCACCCGCGCGATGAGGTCCTGCAGGTTCTCGGGGACGGTCGGATCGGGATGGTGGTTGGGGAAGCGGCCGTCGGGGTCGCAGTAGATCTGCTCGACGTCGACGCCCAGCTCTTTCAGGATCGGGATCACCGACAACCCGCCGGTGCCGTTGCCGCCATCGACCACCACCTTGAACCGGCGCGGGCCCAGATTGATGTTGTCGGCGACGTAGGCCACGTAGTCGGCGAGGATGTCGTGCTCGCGGGTGCGACCGGGCGCGACGTCTTTGCGAAAAGCACGCGCCTCGATCTTCTGGCGCAGCTTCTGGATCTCGGCGCCGTAGATGGTGGATTTGCCGCAGACGATCTTGAAGCCGTTGTCCTCGGACGGATTGTGGCTGGCGGTGATCATCACGCCGCCGTCGACACCGAGGTGGAACACCGAGAAGTAGAGCCCCGGCGAGTGGACGACGCCGACGTCGACGACGTCCATCCCGGCGGCCAGGAGCTCGCGCTTGAAAGTCGCGTGGATGCGCGGCGAGGAGAGCCGGCAGTCGCGCCCCAGCGTCACCCGGCGCGCGCCGGCGTCGGCGAAGTAGGCGCCCACGGCGCGGCCGAGATCGGCCACGAAGTCGTCGGTGAAGTCGGTCTCGGCCACGCCGCGAATGTCGTACTCGCGGAAGACTCGGGGGTTCATCGCCATGGAGCGCGTTTCTTACAACAGATCGGTGCGGCCGGCCTGCTTGGCCGCCTCGACGATCTTCCGGACGTCCTGCGCCTTGTCCTTGGGGACGACCAGCAGCGCGTCGCGCGTGGCCACCACCACCAGATCGCGCACGCCGACGACACCGACGAAGGGGGCGCCCTCCTCGGCGACGACGATGTTGCCGTCGCCGTCGATCAGCGTGGCGTCGCCCAGCACCACGTTCCCACGCGCGTCGGGCGCGCGGAGCGCCGGCAGGGCCGCCCAGCTCCCCACGTCGTTCCAGCCGAACGCGCCCGGAATGACGCGGAGGCCGCTGGCCTTCTCCATGATGCCGTTGTCGATCGAGATCGACGGCACGTCGCGATAGCCGTCGGCGATCACGGCGGCGGGATCCTTGGCGGCGATCGCCGCGCTGAGCAGCGCGCCCAGCGCCGGCAGGTGGCGGCGCGATTCTTCCAGCATGCGACCGGCGGTCAGGAAGAACATCCCCGAGTTCCAGAGGTACTCGCCCGACGCCAGGTAACGCTGGGCGGTCGGCAGATCGGGCTTCTCGACGAAGCCGCCGACGTCGTGCACGGGGTCGCCGCCGGCGCGCGGCAGCTTGGTTCCGAGGCGCAGGTACCCGAACCCGGTCTCGGCGTGCGTCGGGCGGACGCCGATGGTGGTGATCGTCTCGCGTGCCTCGGCGAGCGCGACGCGCACCAGCCGATCGAACGCCGCCTCGTCGCCGATGAACGGATCGGCCGGGAAGACGGCGATGACCGCCTCCGGTCCGGCGCGCCGGGCGGCGGCGACGGCGCCCAGGCCGACGGCGGGCGCGGTGTTGCGCGCGATCGGCTCGGCGATGATGTTCTCCGGCGGGAGATCCGGGATCGCGGCGCGGACGGCCGCTTCCTGATCCGCGGCCGTCACGATCAGCGTCCGCTCGAAGCCGACCAGCGCGCGGCCGCGCCGCACCGCCGCGGCCAGCAGCGACTCGGGGCCCCCCAGCGACAGGAGCTGCTTGGGCCGGGCGCGCCGGCTCGACGGCCAGAGGCGGGTGCCCGCCCCGCCGCCGAGGATCACCGCAAAAGCGGGGACGGCAAAAGCGGTGCTGGACGGCTCCTTCGTGGTCATGGACGGCGCACTTTAACAGACCGCGGCGGCCCGCACCTCCGTGATACGCTCGGTCCGTGCGGGCGGGCGAGGAAACCCTCAGGCGCTCCATCGCGGCGGCCGCCGACGGGCGGACCCGGGCGCGGCTGCGCGTCGATCTGGCCGAGATCCTGCGCGTCCGTGATGCGGCGGCGGCGCGCGCCGAGCTCGATCACGCCCTGCGCGAAGGGGGCCCGACTGGCGCGTTGACCGCGGCGGCGCTCAGCTTCGCCCGCTCGCTCCCGCCCGCCGACCGGCTCGCCTGGCTCTCGAGTCTGGCGCGCAGCGAGGGGAAGACGCCGTCGCCGGTCCTCGTCTCGGCGCTCGCGGAGGCGCAGCTCGGCGCCGATCTGCCGCGCGACGCCGCGCTCACCTGGCTCGGGCTGGCCCGCGACGAGCGGGTTCCGTTGCATCACCGAAGGGCGGCGGCGCGCAAAGCCGCGGGGCTCGGCGATCGCCTGCCCGCCGCCGACGCGGCGACCGCGGCCACGACGGCTGCGGAGCTGGCCGTCGAGAGATCGCGGCGGGGTCCGCGCCCGTCGCCGCGCGAGGGCCCGGCTGTTCGGCCCGCCGCCGAAGACGCGTGACGCTCCACGACCCGCGCCTCCCCGCGCGCGCCGCGCACGGCCGCCGTCGCCGTCTCCGTGGGACCGCGCGCTGGCCGACGCGCGCGCCGGCCAGGCCAGTCGGGCCCGCCGCCTCGGCGAAGAAGCCCTGCGGGCGGGCGCGCCGGGGCCCGATCTCGGGGCGCGGGTCGCGGCGCTCGACTCGGCGCTGCGCGAGGCGGGGTTCGTCAAGGATGCGCTCCGTCTGCGTCGCACCCACCTCGAGGCGCTGACCGGGCCGGCCGCGCGGCCCGCGCTGCTGGCCCTGGCGGCCGAGGCGGACCAGGCGGGGCTCGCAGCGCTGGCGACCGAGTGGCGCGCCGACGCGGGTGTCGTCGTCACGGCGGCTGCCGCACCCGCCGCCGAGGCAGACGCGCCCGAGGCGCATTTCCAGGCGGCGCAGCGGATGCTCGCGCGCGACGGCCAGAAGGTCGACGTGACCGCCGTTCTGGCGCATCTGGAGAAGGCGCTGGGCGGTCATCCGGGTGCCGACGCGGCGCTGGCGCTGGCCGAGACGCTGGTGGCGCGCGTCTCCGACGGCGAGGCGGATCTCGGAGGCCGCCGGCTCGATCTCCTCCGTGCCGCGCACGTGGCGGAGTACGCGCCGGCGCGACGCAGGCGTCTCGGCCGTCGGCTGGCCGAGACGCTCGAGGCGCGCGGCGACGCGCTCGGAGCGGTGGCGGTGCTCGAGGGCGCCCTTGCGGAGGCCGCGCCGGGCGAGGGAGAGCGCGCGCGGGCGGAGCGCGTCCGGCTCTTGCGCGCGCTCGGGCGCCCGCGCGAGCTGGCGGCGGCGCTGGAGAAGGACGCCGGCGCGCTTCAGGGCGAAGAACGGCTGGCGGTGCTGGCGGAGCACGCCTCGCTGCTGGAAGGGGCCGGCGAGGCCGAGAAGGCGCTCGACGTTCGCCTGATGGCGCTCGCGGAGTTCCCGGGCGCGCCGTCGGTTCTCGACGACGCTCGCCGCCGGCTGGAGGCAACCGGGCGTGGCGGCGAGTCGCTCGCGCTGGCGACTGCCGCGCTCGATCACACGACCGATGCCGCGCGACGCCGCCAGCTCCTGCGCGACGTGGCCAGCCTGACCGAGAACGTCGCCAGCGTCGATCCGGCGGGCGCGGGGCAGGCCTGGCTGGCGGTGCTGGAGGTCGATCCGGGCGACTTTCAGGCGGCGGCCGCCGCCGAGCGGTTTCTGGTGGCGACGGGGGACTGGGAGCGCTGCGCCGATCTGCTCGCCTGGCAGGCGGCGCGCGCGCCGACGCTCGTTCCCCTTGCTCCGCCGCCACTTGCGCCGGCCTCGGGCGGTCAAGCCGGCCCACCGACACGCGCCGCGCTCCTCTGGCGCCTGGCCGAGCTGCGGCGCGCCCGGCTCGGGCAGATCGACGAGGCGCTGCGCCTCTACGTCGAGCTCGCGGGCGCGGGCGGCGCCGTGCTGCCGCCGCTGGGGGATTCGCCGGCCGTGGCGGCCTTCGTGCGGCGCGCGCCGGTGCTGGCGGTCGAGACGGCGCGGGCGGCCGTGGCGCCGACGGCGGCCGATCGATCGCGCGCGCTGCTCGATCGCGCGCGCGCCTTCGCCGATCGCGGGCGGCGCGACGACGCCGAACGCGACGCGCTGGCGGCGATCGACTTCGACCCGCGCAACATGGAGGCGCTCGCCGCGCTCGACAAGTTGTTCGAAGAGGCGGCCCGCGCGCGCGTGCTCGCTGACGAGCTCGGGCGCCGCGCGGCCAAGCTCGAACCGGCGGCCGCGGCGCCGCTCTTCTATGGACGCGGGCGCGCGGCCGCGCGCGCGGGGGACAACGGCGCCGCCCGGGAGGCCTACCGGCGGGCGATGTCGCTCGATCCGACGCTGGCCGAGCCGATCGCAGCGCTGGGGGCGCTCGCCTCGAAGGAAGGGGACTGGTCGGAGGTCGCCAAGCTGCTCGAGAGCGAGGTCGCGCTGGCGACGTCCCGGGCGCGCAAGGGGGCGCTGCTTCTGGAGCTGGCGGTCGTGCAGGGGGATCGCCTCGAGAGTCCGGCGCGCGCCGTGGCGCTGCTCGAGGACGCCGCCGCGCAGCTGCGCGACGAGCCGCGCGTGCTCGACCTGCGCAGCCGGTTCAGCCTCGCGGCCGGCAACTGGCAAGCGGCCGCCGAGGCGCTCGATCAGCTCGCGGCCCGCAGCGCCGCCATCCCCGACGCCGCCGAGCGCTACTTCGCGGCGGGCGCCGCCGCCGAGGCGGCCGGGGAGCTCGATCGCGCCCTCACGCTCTATTCGCGGTCGTACTCGCGCGACAACTCGTTCCGCCCCACGCTGGAGCGGCTGTCGATGATCTGCTTTACGCGAGGGCAGTGGGACAACGCCTGGAAGGCGACCGAGGCGCTGCTCGATCGGCACGGCGCCGCGCTCGAGCCGGCGCAGCGAGCCACCATGCTGGTCCGGTCGGCGCTGGCCGATCTGCACGTGGGGCAGCGCGTGTCGGCGGTGGCCAAGCTGGGCGAGATCGTGACCCGCGGACCGTCGTATTCCCCGGAGGCGGGCATCCGCGACGTCGCCGAGAGCTGGGCGGGGATGCACCTCGAGCCCCGGCTGCTCGTCACCCTGGAGAGCCGGCGGCGGGAGCGGATCCTTCGCCGCGCGCGCGAGGCGTTTGCGCTCACCGACGGGGGAACCGACGCCGCACGGCGGGAAGCCCTTGAAATCCTTGGGGCTCTCGCGGTGGTGGACAATCGATGGGAAGAAGCCTTTTCCGCTCTTGACGCGCTGGCGGCCGACTCTACATTCGAGCCCCAGCGGCGGGCGGAATTCCTCCTGGCGGCGGGCGATGTCATGGCGCGTCGATACGGCGATCGGGATGTCGCCGAACCGTTCTATGAACGGGCACAGGCCCTGTGGCCAGGCCATGCCCGGTTCGGACGTCCACCAGAAGGCGTTCCGTAACGAACACTTGGCGGATTGAAACGGTTGTGCTACAAGTCGGCCTCGATTCAGTAACGTCCGCTTTTCATCGAAAAAAAAGTCCCCCAGAAAGGATCCCGGCGATGGTCAAGAAACTTGGGAATCTCTTAGTCGTTGCACTTCTCTCAGGAGGTCTCGCTGTAATGGCGACTTCGAGCGGGTGCAGCAGCGACACCAACAACACGGGCGTTGGAGGCGCGGCCGGTGGGGGAGCCGGCGCCTCTGGCAAAGCTGGCGGCGGCGGTAGCGCAGCGGCCGGCGCGGCCGGTGGTGCAGCTGGTGGCGCGGCCGGCGCGGCCGGCGGTGCAGCTGGTGGCGCGGCCGGTGCGGCTGGCGGTGCAGCTGGTGGCGCGGCAGGTGCGGCCGGCGGTGCAGCTGGTGGCGCGGCCGGTGCGGCTGGCGGTCACGCTGGCGGCGGTGGTGCGGCCGGCGGTGCAGCTGGTGGCGCGGCCGGCGCGGCCGGCGGTGCAGCTGGTGGCGCGGCAGGCGCGGCCGGCGGTGCGGCTGGTGGCGCGGCCGGCGGTGCAGCTGGTGGCGCCGCGGGCGCTGGCGGCGCGTAGGCGCTCGCAGAACACCGTCACAACGAACGCCCGCTTCGGTTTTCCGGAGCGGGCGTTTTCTTATTTCTCTCCCTTGACGACGGCGCCGACGATCGTGACGGCGAAGACACGGTCCTTGAAGTAGGTGTCGATCGCCTCCTTCGTGAAGAAGAAGACGTCCTGCATCTGGTCCCCGCGCCCCGAGAGCCGCTTCCAGTCGGCCAGCGGGCCAAGCTCGACGAGCGGCGCGAAGAAGAATTCGCGGGCGCTCTTGAACAAGATCTCCCAGCGGGCGCTGCTGATCTCGATCCGACGGAGCCCGGCCGCTTCGAACCAGCGGCCCACGCCGTCGGCATCGGGGAGCGTGGCGACGTAGCGATCGACCGCGGCCAGGCTCTCCTGGCGGCCGTTCTCGCGCAGCACCTCCCGGAACAGATCGAGAAACTCGGCCCAGGTCCCGCGAAGCGGCGCCGAGATCACCAGCGCGCCGCCGGGCGCCAGCAGCCGCGCCGCCTTCTGTATGGCGCCGCGCGGATCGGCGGCGCCGGCCAGCGCCAGGTTCGAAACGACCAGATCGGCCGCCCCGGCTGCGCCGGGGATCGATGCGAGCAGGTCGGTGTCGGATTCGAACGCGATCTGCGCGCGGGCGTCGGGCTCGGCCTCGAGGCGCGCGCGGGCCTCCGCGATGAAAGCGGGTGACTCGTCGAGCGCTTTGAAGTGGCTCGCGCCATCGAACCGCCGCCCGAGCTCGAGGGTGAGCGCGCCCGTCGCGCACCCGATCTCGACGACGCGCGCGGCGGGGCGAGCGTCGATGGCGCGGATGAGCAGAGCCGCGAACCGCGCGGCGTAGGCAGGGAGGATCTCCGTGTCGTAGAGCCTGGCGAGGCGCGCCTGCTTCTCGGCCGGCGTCACGACGGCGACTTCTTCTTCTGCGTCTCGTCGACGGCGGGAGGCTTCCAGCCGCGCACGGGTCCGCGCGGCCGCCGCCCGCCTTGATAGAGGCCGGCGACGTACCGCACCGCGAGCAGGTAGAGCGCCGACGAGATCGCGGTTGAGCGCGTGCGCCAGATCCGGGCGCGCGGGCGCGGCGGTGGCGAGACCTCCCTCCGGTGGAAAGGCGACCAGCGCCGCCAGCTCCGCTTCGCGGGCGACGGCGCGGGCCAGGGTCAGCTTGGCGATCACCGGCCCCTGGCGCACGTCGGGGTACATGAACGGGACGCCGTACAGTTCGTGCGTGTGGTGGGTGGCGTCGCGGATCTCGTCGGCCGTCATTCCCCAGAGCGTCGGCGGGGGGACCGCGCGGCCGGTCACCTCGGCGCCGACCAGCGCCCGCGAAAGCTCGAGGATCTCTCCCAGCTCGCCGACCAGCCCGCGCGTGCCGTCGGCGTCGGCGGCGACCTGCGCGTCGAGCAGCGTCGCCTGCAGAAGATCGAGCTTGCCGCGCACGGCGATGCGGGGGTGCGTCTTCGGCACCAGCGAGAGGTCGTCGCGCAGGTGCGTGAGGTGGTCCGGCTTCTCCGCGAAGCGCTCGCCCGTGTCGAGCGCTTGGTACTTTCCGTCGACGCTCGTGTCGAGTGCGTCCGGTGCAACGACACCGTCTGCTTTCGCGTCGGCGCGTGGGTCTCCGTGGCGCGGCCTGCGGCAGACGTCGACGATCGCATCGGCGAAGGCGCGCGCGGCGGCCTCGCAGGCGGGAAGATCGCCCGAGAGGTAGGCGCCGCCGAAGTTGGTCTCCGAGGGCGGGCCGAACCACTTGGCGACGCGCACGCGGGCCACCTTGCAGGCGGCGTCGAGCCCGATCACCGATTCGAGCGGCGGCGCGATCAGGTAGGCGAGCGCGCTGCCGACGCGCACGTTGGCCTCGGCCGCCAGGTAGCGGCCCACCGACGCGACGACGTGCGGGTAGAACGCCACCGGCGACGCGGCGCCGGCCAGCGCGACGCCGTAGAACCAGGCCTCGTTCTCGAGGTAGGCGAGGCAGGCGGCGAGGGCGGCGTCGATCTCGGCGGGATCGCGCGCGGCGTAGATGCCGATCGACTCGCCGGAGAGAGGCCCGGAGGGGTGCGCGGCGCCGGCGTAGAACGACCTGGCGTAGACGACGTCGGCGGGCGAGGCCTTGGTCCCCTGATCGAGCGCGGTGAAGAGCGCGTCGTCGCTGGTCGCCGTGATGATCCCCAGCGCCCTCCGATCGGCCGGCAGATCGAGGACGCGCGCCAGATCGGGCGCGGCGTCGGGGATGGTGCGCACGGCGAGTGCGCGCGGCGGCAGGGGCGGGAGATCGAATTTCACGCCGCTTAGCCCCCGCTGAGGACGACGCCCGACTTCTTCTCGCGCAGGATGCGCTCGACGGCGGCGGCCACGTCGCGTGCGGCGTCGGCCGGCGGGCGGCCGCGCGGGTTGATGTTGGAGATCACCTCGCGGTCGGCGTCGGTGGCGCCGGCCGCCGGTTGATAGATGTAATAGGCGGAGAGCGAGTCGGAGAAGCCGAGGCCCGGGCGCTCGCCGCAGACGAACAGCGCCGCCTGCGCGCCGCACGAGGCGGGCGATCTCGTCCATGATCTTCACGCGCGAGCGGCGCACGAAGAATGCGGGGGCGTGCGCGATCCCGCGCGCGGCCAGCGCCGGCACCAGCGCGCCGTGGAAGGTCCTCAGGTGCTGGTTGATTGCCGCGGCCGAGAGCCCGTCGCCGTAGATGACGACCAGCGTCGGCGATTTGCCGATCCGCTTGGTCAGCTCGGCGCGGGCCTCGTCGGCGAGCGTGCGGCCGAGATCGGGACGTTGCAGAAAGGTCGGCTTGTCCGGCGCCCTGGAGGCGAGCTCGAACATCCCCAGCTCGGCGAGCAGCGCGGGATCGACCTCCGAGACGACGGCGTCCTTGGCCGCCGCGTGGTCGGCGCGGAAGCGCAGCATGGTGTTCGTCTTGTAGCGCGGCCCGGTCCGGCCGACGGCGACGCGCGCCGGGGTCGACCTCAGGATCCCGGGCATCACGCGCGGATCATACGGCTCGCCGACGCCGACGCCGCGGTCGGGCGGGATCAGCAGCGCCCCGGCGCTCTCGATCTCCTGCGCCGCCGCCCTCTCGGCGCCGACCTCGCGAACCAGCGCCTCACGCACCAACGCCTCGACGCGTCGACGGTCGATGGTGGGCTTCGGTTTGGTGCGGTCGTCCATGGTCTCAGCCGAACAGGCTCGGATCGCCGGCGCGGGCGGTCAGCTTGCCGTCGCGCATGATCTCCATCTCCTCCAGCCAGGCCTCGAACTCGGGCGCCGGGCGAAAGCCAAACAGCTGTCGCAACGTCGCGTCGTCGTGGAACGACGTCGACTGGTAGTTGAGCATGATGTCGTCGCCCATCGGCAGCCCCATGAAGAAGTTGCAGCCGGCGGTCGTCAGCAACATCTCGAGGTTCTCGACGTCGTTCTGGTCGGCGTCGGCGTGGTTGGTGTAGCAGGCGTCGCATCCCATCGAGATGCCGTGCAGCTTTCCCATGAAGTGATCTTCGAGCCCCGCGCGCGTGATTTGCCGCGCGTCGTACAGGTACTCGGGGCCGATGAAGCCGACGACCGTGTTGACCAGAAAAGGCGCGTAGTGACGGGCCAGGCCGTAGTTGCGCCCCTCCAGCGTCATCTGATCGGCCCCCTCGTGCGCGTCGGCCGACAGCGCCGAGCCCTGGCCGGTCTCGAAGTACATGACGTTCGGCCCCTGGCACTGCCCCAGCTTCAGCGTCATGTCGTACGCCTCGTCGAGCAGCGGCAGCGTCACGCCGAAGCTGCGCAGCGCCTTCTCGGTCCCGGCGATCGACTGGAACATCAGCCCCAGCTGCGCGCCCGCCTCCAGCGCCTTCATCTGCGTCGTCACGTGCGCGAGACAGCAGTTCTGCG
Source organism: uncultured Pseudomonadota bacterium (assembly GCA_963725905.1). GTDB lineage: Bacteria > Myxococcota_A > Polyangia > Fen-1088 > Fen-1088 > JADGRB01. The sequence continues at coordinate 421,379 of CAVSAG010000003.1, forward strand.
TCGGAATCCGCCACTGCCGGATGAAATCACCGCTGGCGTTCAGGATGGCCGCCGTGGTCGCCGGATCGTCGGTGACCGGGTTGATGCCGATGACCGCGTCGCCCGCGCCGTAGGAGAGCCCCTCGCGCAGCGAGGCCAGGATTCCCTCGATCGAATCCGAGGGGTGGTTCGGCTGCAGCCGGACCGAGAGTCGCTCCGGCAGACCGACGGTGTTCGTGGCGTGGACGACTACCCGGATCTTTCGCGCGGCGTAGACCAGATCCATGTTGGTCATCAGCTTGGCGCAGGCGGCGATCATCTCGCTGGTGAGGCCCCGCGACAGGCGCAGGAGGTCGGCGCCCGAGGTCGTGTCGGCCAGCACGTGCTCGCGCAGCTCGGCGACGGTCCAAGACTTCACGCTGTCGTAGATCGGCCGTTGCAGGTCGTCGAGGATCAGACGGGTGACGGCGTCGTTCTCGGCCGGGACGACCGGGTTGTCGTGCAGGTCGGCCAGCGTCACCTCGGCCAGCACCCGCTTGGCGGCCACCCGCTCGGAGACGGTCGCCGCGGCCAGCCCGGCCAGCCGGTCGCCCGACTTCTCCTCGTTGGCCTTGGCCAGCACCTCCTTGAGGTCGCGAAAACGATAGGTCGTCCCGCGCAGCGTCGCCGCCAGATTCATGGCCGGCCGACGCTAGCACGAGCGCGGGGTCGGCAGGCAGAGGTGGGTGCGGCGGTCTGCGGTAGCATGGAGGGAGGATGTTCAGGTCGCTGCTCGGCTGCGGCGCGGCGCTCGGCCTTCTGGTCGTGGGTTCGCCTCCGTTACGCGCCGGAGAACCGGTGGCCGGTCCTTCGGTGACGGTGGATTCGCCGCCCGGTGGCCCGGCGCCCGCGCCGGCGGCGCCGCCTCCGCTCACTGCGGCCCAGGCCAGCGATCCCGACGCACCGGTGCGATCCGTCCCCCCGCCTTCGCCCCCTGCGCCGACGGCGAGCGGCGGTGACGGGGCGCTGGTGGCGGCCGAGATCCTGCTCGGCGGGCTGGTCATGTCGGCGATCGGAATTTCGAGCTACTACGCTGTCGACTACCAGCCGACCTACGAAACGATCCCCCGATCGACGACGGCTTCGAACGTCCTCAACGTCGCGGGGGTGATCGGGATCCTCGGGGCGCCCGCGCTCACTGGGCGTCTGGTCTGTGGGATTGGCCGCTTCAGCACCGAGTACGAGGGGTCATGCGGCTGGGCGATCGGCCTCGCATATCTCGGACTGCTGGCGCCCTCGTTTACGGGGATTGCGACGGCAGGGAAGCAACCCCCCAACTGCTACGACTGCGCCATTCCCGGGCCGTCGGTGCCCGCGGTCCTGACCGCGTACATCGCGGGCGTCACAATCGGCGCCGTGCTGGGCTGGAACCTCTCGAAGCATCGCAAGGAGGACGCCCTGTCGCTACAGCCGATTTTTCGAGCGGGCCCGCCGCCCGCGAGGCTGGCCGAATGGACCGATCTCTTGCCGAGAGCGCCCACCAACGGGTCGGTCGGCGTCAGCTGGCCCGCGATCGCCTTCGCGTTCTGACCACGGCGTGCTCTTCGAGCCGGCGCCGCCGTTAGAAGCGGTAGCCGATCCCGAGGCGTAGCCAGCCGGAGAGGTTCACGTTGTCGTAGCTGGAGGAGAAACGACCTTTGACGAAGTCGGGGCCGATCAGGAGATCGCCGGTGAGCGAGAACCCTCTCTGCAGCGCCAGCTCCTCGCCGATGCCGATGGCGGCGAAGCGGTGCGACTCGGTTTCACCACCGCTGTCGTCGATCTCCGCGGTCATCCAGCCGATCGCCGCCGCCAGGTAGGGCGCCCAGGTCTGCTCGCCGAGATAGAACCGCCCGGCCAGCATCACCTCGTCGCGCTCGACGTTCGGGACCGGCAGACGCGCGAGCGCCAGCGACAAGAAGACGCGCTGGATCTGCCCGCCCAGCTCGATGCCCAGCGGCAGCACCCCCATGTCCGACCCGAAGAGGTCGGTGCGGCCGCTGCCCAGCGAGAAGGCGGTCAACTCCGGTTCGACCCAAACGGCGAAGGGTCGATCCTGCCGTACCGCGACGGCAGCCGTGTCGGGTGCCGCGACGGACGTGGCGGTGGGCAGGCCCGCGACGAGCGGGACCAGCGTGACGAGGAAGGCCGATGCGCCCAACATGACCCCAGTCACAGCAATTCGCGTACCACGACCTGTCGGCGCGGCTTCGAGGCCGATCCGACTGCGGCCGTGCAGAATTTTCCACTCCTCTGTCGAGGAACGGACGGTTTAGCGGCGGGTCCGGATGGTCACCGCTCGCCCGTGAGCGTCGAGCCCCTCGACGGCGGTCAGGGCGGTGATGTGGTCGGTCTGGGCGTCGAGGGCGTCGGCGTCGTACTCGATGATCGACGTCCGCTTGACGAAGTCGGCCACGCTGAGCGGGCCGGAGAAGCGCGCGCTGCCGCCGGTCGGCAGGACGTGGCTGGGGCCGGCGATGTAGTCGCCGACCGGCTCGGGCGTGTGCGCTCCCAGGAAAAGCGCGCCGGCGGTGGTGATCCGCGCGGCCAGCTCGCGCGCGTCGCGCACGGCCAGCTCGGCGTGCTCGGGCGCCAGGCGATTGATGGCGTCGGCCATCTCGGCGTCGCTGTCGACGACGAAGATGGCGCCCTGGTCACGGAGCGACTTCTCGGCGATCGCGCGGCGCGGAAGCAGCGCGACCTGGCGCTCCACCTCGGCGGCGACACGGCGGGCGAAGTCGGCGCCGCGCGCGATCAGGATCGGCACCGCCACCGTGTCGTGCTCGGCCTGCGCCAGCAGATCGGCGGCGACCCAGCTCGGATCGACGCTGTCGTCGGCGCCGACGACCAGCTCGGTCGGGCCGGCGATCGAGTCGATGCCCACGTCGCCGAACACGAGCCGCTTGGCGGCGGCGACGTAGGCGTTGCCGGGGCCCACGATCTTGTCGACGCGCGGGACGCTCTCGGTTCCGTAGGCGAGCGCGGCGATCGCCTGCGCGCCGCCGATGACGAACACGCGCGAGACGCCGGCCAGGCGCGCGGCCAGCAGCGTCTCGGGCGACGGCCCCGGCGTGGTCATCACGATCTCGCGCACGCCGGCGACCTTCGCCGGCACGGCGGTCATGATCACCGTCGAGGGGTAGAGCGCTGTGCCGCCGGGGACGTAGATCCCGACGCGCGCCAGCGGATCGACGCGGCTGCCGGTGCGAATGGGGCCTTCGTTGATCTCGTACGAGGGGTGACGCTCGCGCTCGTAGAACGCGCACACGCGGCGGGCGGCGTGCTCCAGCGCGGCGCGGACCTCCGCCGAAGCGCGGGCGGCCATGGCGTCCCACTCGGCCGCGGGGAGCTCCAGCGCGCCCAGCTCGCGTTTGTCGAACCGCGCGGTCAGGGCCCGGACGGCAGCGTCGCCGCCGGCGCGCACCTCGGCGATGATCTTGCGCGCGACCGCGTCGACCTCGTCGGAGGTGGAGACCGGCCGATGGCAGAGTGCGTCCAGGCGAGAGGCGTAGTCGGCGTCGGTTTTCTCGTAGATCCGCAGCATGGCGAGCCGCGCAGCATAGCAGCGCGCGCCTTCCGGAGCGAAGGGCCGCTACTTCAGATCCGGAGACGCCGAAGGCCAACGTCATGCTTCCCCCGAGCCGATCGTCGCGCAGCGGCCGCGCGGCGGCGATCCAGGCGCCAAGCCGCGGGTCGGGCGAACGGGCGTAGACGATCTCCGCCCAGGCGAGGTCCACGCCGCGGGGAGGGAGGGTGATCGATTGCGGAGCGCCGGCGGCCTTGGCAAACGAGGTCGGATCGCGCAGGCCCGCGATCACACGGTCGATCAACCGCCCGAGCAGGTCGTCGAAACGCAAGCGGTCGGACTGGTCAGCGTCGGCGTGGACCAGCTCGCTCAGCATCACCAGCGGCGCGAGCGCGAACAGATGGTAGTGGAGGGCCAGGGTTTTTCGTTGCAGCTCGAGAGGGAGAAATCCATCGGCACGAACCTGGCCCAGCGCCACCTCTGCCGTGGAAACTCCCCAGGAAAAGAGGTCTTTGTCGTGCGCCGCGATGGCCGCGGCGGCCACGGCGGTGGCGGCCCAGCAGGCGTGGTTGTTGAGCCCGGACATCGGACCGCGCCTCTCGAACTCGGCGATGACGGCGCGGGCGATGCTGCGAAACCAGTTCTCGATCGTCGAACGTTCGTCCTGGTCGACGACGGGTGCATCGCGCACGCGGAGGTAAGCGAGAGCGAGGCCCGACAGCGCCCAGACGCGCTCGTAGGCCCCCTGTTTGTTGACCTTCCCGAGCAGCGCATTCTCCGACGCCCACGCGTTCAGAGACCCGGCGAGTCGCACCGCGTAGGCGGGGTTCGCCGGGCGGCTCTCGTCCCAGCCGTCGGCCAGCGAAGCGATCTGGGCCAGGTAGGCGTGCAGGGGCCGAACGGCCGCCTCGTTTCGTCGCTGGAGCACCGGGTCCGGGACCGAATGGTTGGCGTCGACGTAGAAGGAGACTCCCAGGATGTCGCGAACAACTGGAATGTTCGGGAGCGGCGGGGGATCCGGGAGAGGGCGTCCGAAACCTTCTTTGCGTTTGGGGTCCGCGTGAAAGGGCGATCGTCCGAACGGGGGGGGCTCACGGACGATACGGGTGATGTCGTCCGAGGTACAGCGTTGGCCGAACCGGCAGACGGGTTGCGCGAGCGACGAAATTCCGGGCTGGCTGACGATCACCAGCGCCGCGACCGCGGCGCACGTCCTGCTCGACGACATCGGGACTCTCCCGATGATACCGCCGATCTAAAGGCCGTACTTCTTGAGCTTCTCGTAGAGCGTCGAGGGGGCGATCCCCAGCGTGCGCGCCGCCTGCACCTTGTTCCCGCGCGCCGCGATGCAGCGTCTGCCGGATGGCGGCGCGTTCGAGGTGGCCGAGCGAGTGGCCGCCGAGGGGCAGGCGATCGAGCACCGCCTCGTCGGACGGCGGATCGATGAAGCGCAGGTGGCGCGGTTCGAGCGCGCCCTGACCGGGCTCGACGAAGGCCAGCGCGCAGGCGAGCACGTTCTTGAGCTCGCGGACGTTGCCGGGCCAGCTGTGCGCCCGCAGTGACGTGTAAGCGCCGTCTCGGTGACGACGACGTCGCCGCGCCCGAGATCCTGCAGCAGGCGCGGCGCCAGGAGCGGCAGGTCGTCGATTCGCTCGCGCAGCGGCGGCAGCGTGACGATGGCGGCCGCCAGCCGGAAGTAGAGATCCTGGCGGAACTGCTTGGCGGCGACCAGCGCCCCGAGATCGCGGTTGGTCGCGGCGATGATCCGGACGTCCACCTTGCGGTCCTTGGTCCCGCCGACCCGCCGCACCGACCGGTTGTCGAGCACGCGCAGGAGGCGCGGCTGCAGCTCCAGCGGGAGCTCGCCAATCTCGTCGAGGAACAAGCGTGCCGCCGACGGCCCGTTCGAACGCGCCCGGGGTGCTCGGCGTGCGCGCCGGTGAAGGCGCCTCGCTCGTGTCCGAACAGCTCGCTCTCGACCAGGTTTGGCGGCACGGCGCCGCAGTCGAACACCACGAACGGCTCGTCCGCCCGCGGGCTGGTGTCGTGGATCAAGTGGGCGAAGACGTCCTTGCCCGTCCCGGTCTCGCCGGTCAGCGTGACGGTCACGTCGGAGGGGGCCAGCCTGGCCACCATGGCGTAAAGTTCGTGCATTGAGCGTGACGCAGCGAAGTTCTGGCCTAGGCTCCTGATCGATGGGGGCGCCGAAGGCGGCGCGGGGATCGGACGAACCGGACGGAGCAAGGCCCTCATTGCGGTGCTGGCGAGTTCCATGGCTTTTGCCGCTCCCGTCGACGGGTTTTGGACTGCTTGAGAATCAATGGTTGGCTTATACCGGTTCGGTGCGGGGCTCGATGTGACGATTCGGGAGCTAATCTGTTCCGACACAGTTTCGTTTTCGGTCTCCGAAAAACGGTCTCCGACAATCGGACATAGTCCCGCTTTTGCGACTACAAAAAGTAGTGAAGCTGAATGAACAGCGTGTTTGCGGGGCTGCCGCTGGTTGGGTATTGCACCCGCTCCATCAGCTGCAGCTCGACGTGCGCGTAGGGAAACCAGTTCACCAGCAACGTGCCGGCGGTGTACGCGTCGTTGATCTCGACGTCGACCTGATTGCGCTCGCCGAGCAGCGTGACCATCACGCCGGTCGCCGGGAACAGCGTGAAGCCCGCGGCGCCGACGATCTGCGTCCGCGTGTAGTCGCCGAGATCGGTGTAGACCTGATTGACCACGTCGACCTCGCCCAGCAGCAGCAGATGCAAGCGATCGACGTAGCCCTTGCCGACGGCGCCGGTCATCCACTTCGATACCCCGGGTGAGATCGCCAGGCGCATCTGTCCCGCCAGCGCGATCGTGTCGTCGTGGAAGCGCGTCTCCAGGTACGCGGCGAACCCTTTCTCGTCGCTGCCGATGTGGCGGATGAAGTCGGGCGCGAAGGCGGTCAGGTGGAGCTCGGCGTTCGGATAGACGAAGCCGCCCGACACGTTGTAGGTCTCTTCCAGCTCGTCGTAGCCGAGGTCGCGGTTGATGTAGAGGATGTGCTCGGCCATCCGCAGCCCGTACGGCGCGTAGAAGCGGCCGACGCGCAGGTAGGGGCCGATCGCCTCCGGTTCCCACATCACGTAGTGCTCGCGCGAGATGAGCTCGGAGGTATCGACCGGCTGGAAGTTTTGAATGGGGACCAGCAGATCGGGATCGCGGACCTGGCCGCGGAACCCGCCCACCGCCTCGACGGAAAAGCCCGCCGGCAATGCGACGCGCGCGGCGACGTCGGCCTGCATGGGGAAGAACGCCACCGTCGGACCGGCGGGATCCTGAACGTCCTGGTCGACGAAGGCGCCGCGAAAGTCGCCCCCCAGCGCCAGCCAGGTCGGCAGGCTCACGACTCCGTGGAGAAAGGCCCCGTCGCCGCCGAACGAGGAGAGCTGATCGCCGACGGCGTCGCGCCCGTAATTGTTGATGAGCCCGCCGCCGGCGGGCGCGTAGTGACACTGGTTGCAGCGCACCGCGCCCGAGGAGAGTTGCCACTGCGGATAGGCGTGCGCGGAGCGTTGGCCGACCCAGAGGACCGCCACCGCCGCAACGAGTGGAAAGATCCATTGCGTTACGCGGAACCGCGAGGAACGGTACATGGCGGGCCGGTGCCGCGCGTATATCTCGGAGGTTCGGCGACGCGGGTGACGACCTTGCAACATACTCGCGTCGGGCGCGGAGGGGACCGACGGCACCGCTAGGTCAGGCGACGACTTGGCGGCGGCCGCTCAACCTGCGCAACGTGAACCAGACGCCCGCTCCGACGAGGGCGACCGCGATGGTCAGCAACACCAGGTGTTGCATCCATCGCCGGTTCAATGCGCGTGACCCTGCCTGCATCCTGGCGAGCCCGGCCTGGCTCATGCCCGCTTCCTTCGCCCGGGCCATGAGATTCATGGCCGCGCTGCGATCGTTGTTGTGCACCGCCAGCGCCCACTGGAGCGTGATGGTTCGCTGATCCTTCGGGGCGACCTTGGCCAGCTCGTCGGCGCAGGATTTCGCCGTCGCGAAATCGTCGAAGCGAACCGCGACTTCGCACCCCAATATCGTCGGAAGGTACCCGAGCGTCTGCTCTTCCTTCATGTGGTCGATGACCGAGTCCAGCTCCTCCCGCTCTCCGGCAGGGAGCGGGCCCTTGGTGGCGAGGACCAGCGTCACGAACCGCACGTAGTCAGAGACGGTCGACCCGAGACGGGTGATGGCGGTTCGGCAGGCGAGGATCGCATTGGGAGGGTCGCCGGCCGCTTCCAGCTCCGTGCACATCTGGCGGGGCCCGTACGCCACCGTCGGCGAGGCCTTGGTCAGTGCACCGTACAAGCGGGCGGCCGCCGCGTGGTTGCCCTTCTTCGCCGCCCGTTCGGCCCGCACGGCCAGATCCTGGAGGTAATATCCGAATTGCAGCGGGTTGTTCATCTGAGCGTCGGGGCTCGGGACAGAAGCCTCGGGGTTGGTGTCGTTGATTCGAAAGCTGCTCAAATCGCCTTTGGGCATCGGCTCGGCGCGAGCGGTGCCGCCGATGAACGACGTCGCGATCAAGACAACGGCCGCCAGCACGGGCGCACCGGCGCTCCGGTTCCGCCGGGCATCCTTTCGTCTGTGCCAGAGCGCATGCCCCAGCGTGCCGAGAAGCCCGAAGGCGAGGAGCGCGCGCAGCGCCCATATGCCGAGAGAGACGCGGCCGGTGGCAAACATCGGGGCGCCGTCGGCGGTCGCACCCTGGGAGGCGAGGCGTCGGAGGTCGGCGACACAGCTTGCCATCAGCGCGGCACTACCGAGGCGGCCGGCGATGTCGCAGCGGGCAAGATAGCCCCAGGGCGCGGCCGGCATCTTCTCGACCGCCGCGTCGGCGAGGACCGACGCCGACACGAGCCCGTCCAGGGTCAGGTTCGCGCGGGGCTGTGTCGAGGAAGCGACCTCGTTCCGGAGATCCTCGGCGAGCCCGCCGAGGCGCAGGGCCTGGTGACACGGCCCGCGGCTCGAGCTCGTCTGCTGTCCAGCGGCCTCCAGACGCAAGGCTGATTCACAGGCGGTGCGGGCCGCGGCGGCCTCGACAACCTGCGCACGCACGGCAGGCGCCAGCGAGCAAACGGTGATTGCGGCGAGGGTGGCCGCGGCAATCCTGGCTGCGTGCGACCGGGCTTCCATGGCCGCGCCTTTATAGGCGGCTCATCTCCGACCGCGTGCAACGATTGTGAAAACACCCGGACCCGAATTGCTGACAGATGTGACCGATTATCGAACAAAAATGTTGGAAATCGGTGACTCGGGCCAAATCGAAGTTGTGCTAACACACGCGGCGATGGCCGCCCGCTTCCTGGCCCAATGGCACCGCTTTAACTTGCTCATAGGCGCAATGACGGCCGTGCTGTCAGTCGCCGCGTGTGATTCGACGAGCAACTTCGGACCCATGACTCAGGGCGAGCAGGGCAACGTGGTGCCGTTGCCGGACGGCGGTCATTCCGACGCAGCCCGCGACGCAACCTTGCCGGGGACCATGGCCACCGGCGGCGGAGGCACCGGGAACGTCGGCGGCAACGGCGGCCACGGCACGGCCGGCAGCACCGGGACCGCGGGGGCTGGTGGAGTCGGTGGCGCGGCCGGCAGCGGTCCGGTGGACGACCCCTGCACGGCATGCGAGAAGGCGCGCTGCAGTCACCCGATGGGTCAGACGGCTGCCAGCACCGGCGACGAGTACGCCGGGCTCGCCGGCGCTTATGCGGTGTGCTTCACGGGAACTGGCTGGCCTTCCTCGGGGGCGTCCACGGGCATTTTCTGCGGTGGTCAGCCCGGCGAGACGGGTGCCACGGCCGTCAGCGGACCCGCGCGCGGAACAGCGAAGTCGACGCTCTGTCAGTCGATTCTCAAGTGCGTTCATCAAACCAATTGCACCGACGGTGAAGAGACAGACAATCAATCTCAGTGCTACTGCGGCGAAGGGGTGAGCGTCCAAACCTGCTTGCAGCCCGGTTTCACGCCGACCGGGCTGTGCGATACCCAGATTGCCGCAGGCCTCGAGTCCACGGTCTTCGCCACGAGCGCCGGTTTCTTCCACGATGCCTGTCTGGCGAACGGCGCCGCCTTCTTGATGTACGACTTTTGCGACGCCAACTGCTGCGTACAGGAGTGTCTGGGGACGCCGCTCAGCGGGTATGAAGACCCCACCTACTGCAATGCGACCGGGGCCGGCGGATCTTCGGGCTCGGGCGGGATTGCGGGCGCGGCAGGATCTACCGGCACCGGTGGGTCTCTGGCCACGGGCGGCGCGAGCGGACACGCGGGCAGCACCGGCAGCGGCGGGTCTTCCGGCGCCGGTGGTCAGACGGCCACAGGCGGCGCGACCGGCACGGCTGGCGCGGGCGGCACGGCGACCCAGAGCGCGGCTTGCACGAGCTGCGAGATGGCGGGCGCGGCCACCGGCTACTGCGTGAACACCTCGCCGGTCGGCGCAGGCACGTCGGCCGCCGACTTCGGTTGCTTCGGCTTCACCGATCCGACGGACCAGCGGAACTGCTTCGCGCTCGTCAACTGCCTCCGAGGCCCGGCCTGCCAGGCCCAGATCGCCTCGGCGGATCCGTCGTTCACCGAGGCCGCGGAGTTCGACGACAGCCCGCTGCCCTGCCTCTGCGGCACGGCGTTCGACACCCACAGCAACCCCGAAGCGGCTTGCGTCACCGCCACCTCGGGCTTCAATGGTGTCTGCGCGGCGGAGTTCATCGCGGCTTCGGCCAGCGCGGCCGATCCGATCCAGGACCCGACCGGGAACTATGCCAACCAGGACTACCCAGAGGGAACGGCGAAGCAGCTCATGCAGTGCGACGTCGACAGCAGCTGCTTGGCCCGCTGCTCGGGCGAGACTACGGGGAGCGGGGGCACGGCGGGGAGCGGCGGCGCGGCGGGCTCGGGTGGGACGGGCGCCGCGGGGACCGGGGGTGCAGCGGGGAGCGGGGGCGCGGCGGGCTCGGGCGGGACGGCGGGGAGCGGCGGCGCGGCGGGCTCGGGCGGGACAACTGGGACGGCGGGGAGCGGCGGCGCGGCGGGCTCGGGCGGGACAACGGGGACGGCAGGGAGCGGCGGCGCGGCGGGCTCGGGTGGGACGGGCGCCGCGGGGACAGGGGGCGCGGGCGGAGCGCCGCCCGGCCTGCTGCAAAACGGCCAGTTCGACACCAGCACCGCGGGCTGGAGCGCCAGCTATGGCGCGACGGTCAACTGGAGCCCGACCGACTCGGCAAGCAGCGTGCAGTCGGGGTCGCTCGACCTGGCGCTGACCGGAGGTAACCCGGCGATCTCCATCGAGGTGGCGGCCTCTCAGTGCGTGGCGGCCTCGGCGGGGTCGATCTACGACATCAGCGGCAAGATCATGATTCCGAACGCCGGAACGAATCAGGGATCGCTCGGTCTGTGGTTTTACGCTTCCAACGACTGCTCTGGTTCGATCTCCAGCGTGTTTTCGTCCAACTCCTCGGTCACCAACGGCTGGCAGACGCTGACGACCTCCGATCAGGCGCCCGCGGGCGTTCACTCCATGGCCGTTCGCGTCCAGTTGACCAAGGCCCTCGACATGCAGTCGGCCGAAGCGCTGTTCGACGACGTGGTGGTGAAGGTGGAGTGATCGTGCAGCGGGACGCGCGGCATCGGCGCCTTTGGTTCGGGATCTCGTGCGGCCTGGCGCTGGCCGCCGGCGGCGGCTGCGCGCGGCCGGGGGGACCGAGCGAGTTCGCTTCCAAGAGCGAATTTCCCGTTCCGGACAGCGGCGTGCCGCCCACGAAGATCGATGTCGAGACGCCCGGGAAGTGCACGCCGGCCCAGTCGTCCACGCCGTTGCCTGCCCGGAGCACCATCCTCGGGGGCAGTCAGGACGCCGGGACGCAGTCCGACATTTACCTGACCGCGGACCTCTACAATCTCTTCGACAAGGTGTGCGGCGGGTGCCACGTCGAGAGCAACCTCGGATTTTTCCGCGTGTCGGCGGGGACCTTCCCGAGTCTGGTGAACGCGAGCATCTACCAGATCATCACCTCGGATGACCCCGGGGTGTTCATGCCGCCGCCGATGGCGGGCGGCATCCCTTTCAGCCAGCGCCTCTCGACCGATCCGGTCGTGCAGCTCGCCTCGCTTCTCGATGTCTGGATCTCGCAGGGAAGCCCGGTGACCGACTTCACGCTCTCCTCGCAAGCGATGGGATCGAGCGCGGGGTACGCGATGACCCCGACCCTCGGGGCCCAGCTGACCAACATCGGCAGCTGCATTCCGGCCAAGACCATGGTGGCCACCGGCACGAGCGCGATGGACAAGCTCGATTCGTTCTTCGCCTCCGCGACGACGCTTCCGCCGACGCTCGATCAAACCGATCTCGTCTCGCTGGACAGCCAGACCTTGGCCCAGACGGGCGTGATTTCTTACGCGCCGACGTATCCCCTCTGGAGCGACAACGCCGGCAAGATGCGGTACGTCCGGGTCCCGCGCGGTCAGCCCATCACGTTCGATCGCGCCGAGCAGAGTTTGGACATTCCGCCGAACACGCGCTTCTACAAGACGTTCCTCAAGCAGGTGCGCGACACCGGCGGGAACCTGACCTACCGGAAGATCGAGACGCGCCTCATCGTCTCGCGGCCGGACACGGTCGCCGATGACGGGTCGAACCAGCAGAACGCGCTCTACGGAACCTACCTCTGGAACGACGATGAGTCCCAGGCTCAGCTCCTGCAGGACCCGTTGCGCGACGGCAAGCCGTTCGCCGATCGGATCTTCAGCTACGTCACGGACGAGAGCAAAGCCCAGGCGATCATGGCCACCAATCCCGCCAACCTGCCGGCGGCGGAGGACGCGGCCGGGATCACCCGCCACTACGCCGTCCCGGGATCCGAGCGGTGCGTCCAGTGCCACATGGGCAGCCCCAGCGAGAGCTTCGTCCTCGGGTTCACGCCGCTGCAGGTGGCGCGCCGGCCAACCGGCTCCGGGGGCGCTCTACGAGGAAGCCGACGGCGACGAGCTGACGCAGCTCCAGCGCCTGATCGACTACGGCGTGATCACCGGGATCTCCTCGCCGAGCGACGTCCTTCCGCTCGAGAACGCCGAGGGGACCCGGGCGCCGCGCAACGTCCACGAGCTCGATGCGCAGGCGTACATGGTCGGCAACTGCGCCCACTGCCACAACCCGCGCGGCTTCCCGTCGATTCGTCAACCGGAGATCGCGAACGTGCTCGTCTTCCTGCCGGGACCGGGCGACAACGAAGGCATCTTTCAGTTCCCGCTCGAGACCACCAGCCCGCTGAGAAAACGCGGACTCCTGCAGAACCTCGACCTTCCGTACGTGACCCCCTCGCTGTTCGACTTGCCGGACGGCAGCGCCTCTCTGAAGTTCTTCTGTCCAGACCAACCGAGCGGCAGCTGCGAGGGCAGTGGCGAATCGGGGCAATGGGTGTTGGCGCCCTGGCGGAGCCTCATCTACCGGAACGTCGACACGCCCTACGACTACTTCGACGACTACACGCTGTTCCCCCACATGCCGCTCAACACCTCGGGCTACGACTGCCGCGTCTCGAAGCTGATGGGGGACTGGATGGTCAGCATCCCCGCCAGGCTCAAGCACCCGTCCCTCTCACAGAGCATGTTGCCGGTGGACGGCGAGTTCGGCCCGAACGCCAACACCGATGAGCAGCCCTACGAGGAGGTCCTCCCCACCGACAGCGACTACGCGGCGGCCGTGGGCGCGGCGGCCGTCCGGTTGAACCAGTACCACACCATCGGTTTTCGGTACGACTTCTGCCCCGACACCTACACCAAGGATGTCGTCGACCCGGTGATTCAGTCGGAGGTCGACCTGGGCGTGCCGATCGTGCCCGACCTCGGCGAGTTCTACAGCGCCAGCGATCCCAACCTCATGATCATGCCCACCTTGACGCCCATCAGTCCCGACTACATCAGCTTCGACGACACCAATCCCGCCGGAGATTGGTTCCCGCGACGCCCCGACTGGGAGTCGGCCCTGGTCAACCCGGACATTCCGACCTTCATCGCCAGCGAGACGAGCTCCGATCAGCTGACGGCGGACGAGGCGGAGGATCTGACCAACGTCGTGCAAGCGCTGGAGGGGGTCAGTCTGACCGCCGACGTGCGCGCGGCGCTCACCCAGGGGGTTCCGTTCGGGCTTTGGGACACCTCCGTCCCGGGCTGCAATTTCAACGGTGTCCCGACGGCCGGCAGCTTCACCGGCGCCAGCCGGCCGCAATGGATGGACCTGACCTCGCCGCCCGCGACGGCGCCGGTGCTGGTCGAGTCGGCCGGGGCGTCCGTCTTCACCACCATCTGCTTCAACTGCCACGGCCTGCAGGCGGACTCGAAAGGGTTGCTGGCGGACGAGATCACCAGCCTGACGGGCGGCGACGCGCGCGTGGCGGACTTTCGCGACGGCCTGTTCGGCCCGCTCGACATGCCGGGTGCCAATCGAGACCGTGTGTACGGCCCGGATGCGGCCACGCTCGGGCTCACCAGCGACGATCTCGCCTCTCGCTACATGGCCTGGATGGCTTTGGGCGGAACCCAGAAGCATCTGCCGCAAGACGTTCTTCTCCAGGTTTCGTTGTCACCGGTGCTCGGCCAGGTCCGAACGCACATCGCGATCCAGGGGACGCCCGACATGCTGAAGCTGGGCCTCTCGCTCTGCCAGCAGATCGCGACCTCGGACTCCTCGGTGAGTCAGTTTTCGCTGGCGAAGTTCGCCACCAGCGGAAACCTCGGGTGGAGCGACAACACCGGGCTCATCGACAGCAACGGCGACGCCGAGATGTGGCTGAAGCTCTGCAGCCTGGGAAACCGTCAGATTGTCCGGGTCCCCTTCGTCGATGGTTCCTGGACGGCCGCTTCCAGAGTCACCGGCCTCTCCGTCAGCGGGTTCAACCTCTACTGGGCGGTGGGACCGAAAGGGGAGGACTACTACGGTGCCAATCCGGTCATGGACCAGCGCGGCAACCTCCACCAGGGGATCACGGCCGACAATCTGTTTCCGATCTGCATTCCGAAGCCGACCGACGCGACCGAGCTCGGGTACGCGACGGCCGCGCTTGCCGCCAGTCCCGTGCAGGGGAACGTCATGCCCTTCTGCCCCGACGGTTTCGCGCAGGCCAGCCACCAGTTGAACGTCGTCACGGGGGGCGGCACCACCGACTTTGCGGACGGGCGGAAGTGGGCGGCCCGCGGGGCGATCAACGCGGCGCTGGCGGTGTTCCTGTACCTCGATCAGATCGAGCGCGCTCCGAGCTCGCGGCAGCCGCTCTACAATCAATGCAACCTGCTGGCGGGGTCGAAGTGACGGCGCCTGCTCTCGAGGCGAGACGGGGCCTGTGGATCGGGCGGGCCTACGGCCGGTTGCCCGAGCTGGCGGCCTCGGTCATCGTTCCCGCGGTGGCCTCGCTGCTAACGCTGCGGTATCTGGTGCCGTCGCGGCTCGAGGGGGCGAATGGAGGCTTGAGCGGCGCCTGGGCGTGGCTCGGCGATCAGCATCCCCTGTTTCTCGGGCTGGCGCTCTTCCTGGCGCTCTCGGAGGCGAGCCGCTACTGGCTCAACCGACTTCGCCCGGGCTCGGTCGGTCCGGTCCGTTCCACCCTCCTCCGATCACCGCGCGGGCTGGTGACGGGGCTGGCGGTCGTCGCGTTGCTGGCGTTCGTGGTGCGCACGTCATTCGTGGCCACCTACCGCGTGGTCGGTCCGTCGATGCTGCCGACGCTCGAGATGGGCGATCGCATGGTCGTCGACCCGAGGGCTTACGGCCTGACGGTCCCCCTGACCGATCGACGGCTCGGCGCCGAGACTCCACGGCGCGGCGACCTGCTGGTGTTCAGCGCCGAGGGGACCGACGTCGCCGGCGCGGCCGGAGGCGCGCAATCGTTGGTGAAGAGAGTGATCGGTCTCCCGGGAGACCGGGTCTACTTCGCCGATGCGAGCCTCTACATCAACGAGTGGCGGGTTCCGACCTGCGACGCTGGACCGTACGTCAGCCCCACCGGCGACGGCATCATCCGTGGCCGCCTCACGGTCGAGTACCTGAACGACAGCACGTACCTCACGGTGCGAGACCTCGGCGCCAGGCCGTCTCTTCGCTACACCGTCAAGCCCGGCGAGGTGTACGTCGTCGGCGACGACCGCGGCGCGAGCAGCGATTCCCGGTCGTGGAACCGGGGACAGGGCGCCGGCGTGCCGATGGCCAAGCTGGAGGGGCGTGTTACGCGCGTTCTTTTCGGGGCGCTTCCCGACGGCCGGCTCGACTTCTCGCGGCTGCTGGTTTCGCCCCTCGACCTCAAGGTCCACATGCCGGGAGTCGACATGCGCGAGACGGACAAGCGGATCGCCGCATGTCTCGCGAGGCGGCCGGCCGTCACCTGGCCGCCGCTGCCCATCCCGGCCGGCCGGCGGTGGTGATCGGCGCTTCGCCGCCCCTGCTCCCCGATTCGTTCGTGCCCCTGAACGATTACGGCGTCGAGCCTCACGGTCGGACCGACGAGGCTGTGCGCTCAGGCGACGGCGCAAAACAAAAAAAGCCCCCCCCGCCGTGAGGCGGGAGGGGCCTGGATTCTGCTTACCCGCGCTTAGGGGATGGTCCGGCAGTTGTTGTCGCAGGTCGTCCCGTTCGGCGGGTCGCACTGCTCGCCCGCCGCCGGGTTAACCACGCTGTCGCCGCAGACCGACACCGAAACGCCGGTGCCCGTGAGCGGGTGGTTCACACAGGCGTTGTTCTCGGTGCTGCTGCCGCAGCCGCCGAGCGCAACGCTACCCACACCCTGGACGTTCGGTAGCGGGCTGATGGAGGCGCTGGCGGTCTCCGGGTAGTCCAGGCACTGGATGCCCCCCGGAACGGCCACGAAGCCCTCGTCCGTGATGTGTCCGCCAACCGTGGTGCTGTTGCCGTAGCACTCCGCCAGCTCCTTCTCGCCACCCTGCAGGTTGTCCCACCCGTAGAGCGTCGAGACGTAGAGGCGACGCGCCAGCGGATAGAGCGGGGTCGTGCCCGTCGGCTGCAGCAGGTTCTGGAGCGCCAGATCCTGATTGCCGCCCGGCGTGAACGGCGGCGTGCCGTTGACGGAGAGCGCCTTGAGGGCCGACTGGCCTCCCGGTCCGGGGGTGTCGCCGAACGCGGAGGCCGCCTTGCGCCCAGCGAAGCCGACGCTGCACTTGTCGGAGTCGACCAGACAGCCGATCTGCGAGGTGTCATCGTTCTCCTGGCAGATACCGGTGCCGGTCGGCGGCGTCGTGGCGTTGGTGGGATCCGCGCCGTTCACCGAGCGCATACGGTAGTACGAGCCGGTGAGGAGGCGAATGTTGGCGTCGAGGGCGAACTGGAAGGGGCCGCCCGCGAAGTCCAGCGCGATCTTCTTGATCGTGCTGTTCTGGATCTCGCTGCCCGCGACGATGGTGACCAGGTTGTATTCGCGTCCGTCGCGCTTGCCAACGGTGTCGACGCAGGTGTTGTTCGGCCCGGAGACGCAGCGCGGATCGGGGTTCGAAGCGCTGCCCGCGAACGGCATGAAGCACTGGGTCGCGTACGGCTTCAGGCCGTTCGGGCAGAGGAAGCCAGCCGGCAAGTTCTTGGCGACCTGGACCAGGGTGCAGGAGCCGGAGCAGGGAACCGACGGATACCATTCCGCCGTGTTCTGGGTGACCTCGTCGGGAACCAAGATCGGGACGACGACCCCAATGTCGCCGCCGACAACCTTCTGCGAGGTGGCGAAGTTTTTGAACGCCTCGCAGACGTCGTCGGTGTTGGTGCTCAGCGTCGGGTTCCCCGAGCTGTCGAGCGGCGGCGGGACGGCGGTTTCGGGCGCCGCGCAGTTGGTGCGAACCGGATCGTTGTCCGAGAAATCGGAGGACCCACCGAAGCTCTTCACGATCGTGGGCCCAGTTTGGTCGACCGAGTTGCAGAACGGGTTCGACTTCTGCGAGGCGCCCACCGGAACGGTCGACAGTGTGCCGATGCCGACCGAGAAGCCAGCGGAGTTGTTCGGCGGGTTGAGAACGCTCACGAAGGCGTCCGTTGTGCCCGAGAGGTCGCTCCGGCGCCAGGCGTGTGACAGACCGTTGGGGCAGTTTCCCTTGCCGGCCGCGCAGCCACCGGTGAAGAGGTTGTTCCAGTTCTTGATCAGGGACTTGCGCACCGGGCTCGCGCAGTTGTAGGTCCCGTCGTGCGTCAGGCCGAAGTAGAGCACCGCCAGCGCGTCGAACGAGGGCTGACCGCTGTAGATGGTGCCGCTGGTGTCACCGAACGTGTACGTCGTCCCGGAGCAGCCGGGGCAGGTGGCTGGCGTGCCCGTGAGGCCGTCGTTGAAGACCTGGAACCCCGACGTGGCGCCGAACTGCGTCGCCGAGCTGCTGGAGCAGCTGTTGGTCGTGTTCGCCGCGATGGCCACGCCGTCGATGCCGACGAGCAATGCTTCCGTCAGGCTGGGACTCGAGGTGACCGTCCCGGTGGAATAGACCTGCGCGGCGACCGCGCAATACTCGCCGCCGGCGCCCGGCTTGAGGGCGCGCGACATGGGAGCGAGGGCCTGGGCGCCCTGGCCCAGCTGACCAGCGCCGACACCCGAGCCGCCGCCGTCGTACGTCAGGAACTTGCTGTTGAAGTCGCTGAACGTTCCGTTGCAACCATTGATGACGTCGACTGTGACGTCATGAAGAGTGTCCGAACCATTTAGGTGAAACGGGGACGCGGCCGAGACGCCGCTGCCCGTCGTGTCCGTCCCAACCGCCGCAGCTGTCGTTGCAGCTCCTGCGCCGGCGAGTAGGAATACCGCGCCTACCATCGAAGTTCGCATATCAAGCCTCCCTATCCGTTTGTCGTCGTGTTGAAACCGGATCTCCGACCGCGTGGGCCGGAGACGCCGCCACTTCGCCTAACAAGGATCGGGCCAAGCCCAGCAGGCGCCTCCGTCGGACAATAAATGTCGACGTTCTATGAGGTTTTCGCGCACAGCCTCCGACAGGTGGCTCCGCGCGCGGGGCGCCGACCCTTCGAATATCGGTCGCAGCTCGCCGATTATCGGAGTAATCGGGCGAACGTTTGCTTTCCGGAAGGGTGGTTACGGGCGTTCGAGATCCAAAGACCATTTTCCGGTTTTCGGAGACTCGATGATGCGCTGGGCCGCACGAAGGTTCGACGTTGATGACGTAAGTTGTCTAAATACCCCGGCATTTTGGCGCGCCTCAATTCCGCTGACAAACGGCGTGATAGTTGCTTCGCGGAGGGGCAACGCTAGGTCTCCGCAAAGCGGCGGCCTTCGTCATCTCAACCAAACGGAAATTTCGGGGAGGACATCGTGATGATTCGAAACTTTAGGAAGCTGTCTGCTTTCGCCGGCGTGGCGCTCTTGGGCGGCGCGATCGGCCTCAACTGTTCGAAGGGCAACTCGAACAACGGCGATCTGAAGATCGCCTTCGCCATTCCAGGTGGAGACGAGATCGACTCGGTGACGTACACGATCAACACGTCCACCAGCACGACCCCTCTCGCCACCGGGTCGTTCAACACCATGGACAAGAATGCCACCGCCTCTTTGGACGTGGCGCTCCCGCCGACCACGGGCACTCAGACCGACACGGTCATCTTGACCGCCACCACGAAAAACGGGCTCAGCTGCACCACCGGCACGAGCTCGCCCTTCACGGTCGCCTCTGGCGTCCCGTCCTCCGTCATGCTGACGCTGGCCTGCGGCACCGGAAGCAAGCCGACGGTGCCCGGCACCATCGACATCACGGCGAACGTCACCGTGGCGGACAACTGCCCGAGCATCACCTCGGCGGTCATCGCTCCCGACCAGACCTCGGTCGGCAGCACGGTTGCCGTCAGCGCCACCGGTTTCGATAGCGACTCCGGAGACGTCATCACCTTCAGCTGGGCTCCTGCCACCAACTTCGCGATGCCGACGGTGGCCTCGACGACGTACACCTGCACCCTTCCGGGGACGCAGACCATCACCCTGTCGCTCACCGACAAGGCCGGCTGCATCGCGCAGGTGCCGCTGACGATCAACTGCGTGCCCATCTCGGCGTGCGGTAACGGCGTG
This sequence comes from uncultured Pseudomonadota bacterium, assembly GCA_963725905.1. Classification (GTDB taxonomy): domain Bacteria; phylum Myxococcota_A; class Polyangia; order Fen-1088; family Fen-1088; genus JADGRB01. Next base: position 440,984 of record CAVSAG010000003.1, read on the forward strand.
CTCGATCCGGGTGAGCAGTGCGATCCGCCGAACGGCACGACCTGCGACACGAACTGCCAGATCATCCCGCAAGGGACGGGCGGCACGACGGGCGCGGCTGGCGCTCCGGCGACGGGCGGCGCGACGGGTGCGGCTGGCGCTCCGGCGACGGGCGGCGCGACGGGTGCGGCTGGCGCGGCTGGCGCTCCGGCGACGGGCGGTGCGACGGGTGCGGCTGGCGCTCCGGCGACCGGCGGTACGACGGGCGCGGCCGGCATGAGCGGCATGACCCAGAGCGCGGCTTGCACGACCTGCGAGCAGGCCGGCGTTTCGACGGGCTACTGCGTGAACACGCAGCCGGCCAACCCAATGGTCGGGAACGGTTCCTTTGGTTGCGACGGCTTCAAGACCGTGACCGACCAGCAGAACTGCTTCGCCCTCGCCAACTGCCTCCGCGGCTCGGCGTGCCAGAACGCAATCGCGACTGCTGACCCCTCGTTCGCCGAGTCGACGCAGTTCTTCGACAGCGCGCTGCCCTGCCTCTGCGGGACGGCCTTCGCCAGCGCCACGAGCCCCGAAGCGGCTTGCGTCACCGCCACCACGGGCTTCAACGGCGTCTGCGCCGCGCAGTTCCTGGCGGCTTCGTCCAACGCCATCGACCCGGTGCAGAACCCGACCGGGAACTACGCGAACCAGGACTACCCCGAGGGCACCGCGAAGCAGCTCATGCAGTGCGACGTGGACGCCGTCTGCTTGGGCACCTGCCCGTAGTCCGGCACACGTAGAGCAAATGCCACCGCCGGCGGGCGCAAACGCCGGCTAGAGAGGGGCGCATTCGAGAAATCGAATGCGCCCTTTTTCTTTTGGGCCCTTTCTTGCCAATCGAAGGCGCTCCCAATTATCGTTTGTCAGTACCGTGACAGTACCGGTGGGTTTGTGTCGCGGCCGTCGCTGTGCCAACCTTCGGTCCACTCAGTCGTGCGCGAATTGCGTTTGTCGTTACGGAACCTCTTGTGGGTCGCGGGTGCGTTGCTCGCGACGGCGGTCGGCTGCGCGGGCACAGACAACGCTCCCGTCGGCACGGCGGAGGTCGCGTTGGCGGTTCCGAACGAATGGTCGCTCGTTCAGCTTGGCTGGGTGGTTCAGGCGGCGGATGGGACCACCGTGGCCACGGGGGCCGGGGACGTAACGATCGCGCAGACGACCATCTCCATGGAGCTCGTTCTTCCGGAGGGCAGCGACGACAGCCTCACCCTCGAGGCCGTGACCAGCGACGGCGTCCACTGCAGCGGGACCACCGACCCATTCGATGTGATTCCGGGGAGACCGTCGCCGGTAAACGTGACGCTGACCTGCCAGACGACCAGCGACGGTCCGGCGATCTGTGCGACCGTCCTCGTTCAGGGGCCGACGCCCCCCGAGGCAACCGCGCCTCTGGGAAGGATCGCAATCCAGGCGACCGCCAGCGATCCCGACGGGACGGGCGTCATATCATTCGACTGGAACGCCACCGCTGGGACGTTCAACGCCGCCTTCGCGAGCTCGGTGCTCTACACCTGCTCGACGGTCGGCGCGCAAACCATTGTCCTCACCGTGACCGATGACCAGCCGACCTCGAGCTGTTCGGCGACGTTTCTCCTGCCGGTGACCTGTCTGCCGTGACGCTCAGTGGACGATCTGGACAGTGCCGAAAGGGATCGTGGTGCTGGTCCAGCCGTCGCAGAGGGTCGCGGTGAGCGGCTGCGCGCCAGCGGGCCAGGATGACGTGTCGAACGAGAAGTCGAAGGATCCGGATCGATTGATGAGGCCCTCACGGCCATAACCCTGGATCACGCCCAGGACCGGATCGCCGTCCGGATCGTCGGCCACCACGGTGAAATCAATCTTGGTGTTGGCGGTTGCCGGCAAGCCGAAGACGACAAGCGTTGGCGGGTGGTTGTTGCCCGGCGCCAACACGAGGGCGGGGTTCTCCGTCCAGCGAGTGAGTGCGCCCTGCTCCCAATTCGTCAGTGCCGGGCTCGGCTGGGGCGGCATCCGGGGCCACTCGGCGCCGCTCTGCTTGACGATATCCTGGCCGATCTTGTGGGCGACGTCTGTCGAGCCGGCGAAGAAGGGGAGTGGATTCGCGTCGGGAGAAAACGGCGACGTGAAGATGTCGGCGGCTTTCCCGCAGTAGGTCTGGATCTGATCGAGACTGAAAAAGTCGAAGCGATAATTGCTTCCGGTCTGGTTGGCGGTCCAGCCGTGGCAGCTGTTGCACTCGCCGCGAAGGATCGGCGCGACGTCGGCCCAGGTCGGTTCCAGCGGCTCGACGGGCGTCGACTGGCAGGCGAGCCCGCCTAGGACCCCGAGCGCCAACCAACGACATGACGTCCCCCGTTGCGCCACGTCAGTTGCCCCCCAGGTCCCGGGGCCGGTCGGCTCCCGTCGCCGCGTCCGCGTGACCGTCGGCGTGGCCACCGTCGGAATGGCCACCGTCGGCGTGGCGACTGTCGGCGTGGCCACCGTCGGTGGAGATCACAGAGGCGTCGCCGGGCCTCTGGTTCGGTGACTCGAACGCGCCGTTCAGGATCCAACGCTCGACGAGCTCGATGTCCGCCTCGGGCAAGGGGCGATCGGGCGGCATCCGGGGGGCGTCGCGGGCGCGCAACATGTTGACCACCCGCGACCCGGCGGGATCGTAGGGCGTCACCAGCGGGCGTTCCTGGTACTCGCAGACTTTCGTTCCGTTCTGAATCGCGCAGGGTGTGCCGGGCGCGGGCTGCGTCCCGCCGTCCTGGGGAACGACCACCCAGACCCAAAGCTGCGTCAGGCTGGCGTAGCCGTTTTCGGGCGTCGAGAAGTCGAGGCCCGAGACGGCGGCAGCGGGGCTGTGGCAGCTGGTGGTGGCGCAGTCGGGCTGGAAGATGGCGGGCGAGATGAAGGCCCACTCGGCCGGCCGGTCGTCGACCTGCTTGCAGCCGACCGGGCCCGCGCCTGCCGCCGCGCCGATGAGCGTGAGCCAATGTGCGCGGTTCACGGGAGGACCCAACCCAAGGCCGCGCATATATCAGGGGGCCCGCATTGCCAGTGTGACGACTGTGAAAATGTCGTGCTGCGAGTGTAAGCGCACGCACGGCCGCCCGTCTCCTGCCGGGCGGCGTGCGCGGTGGGCCGAGCTAGAAGATGTAGAACGCCGAGAACTGGATGCGGCTGTTCTTGCCGACCGAGCCGTCGAGGTAGGTCTGGTGGAAGTAGGCGTACTCGAGGCCGAAGCGAACGGCGGCGTTGGCGTCGACGAACAGGTTGCCGTCGACCCAGTCGGACTTGTCGAACATCTTGCTGGCGTTCGAGGAGGTCTGCAGCGCCTTGATGTCGCTCGAGTACATGTGTGAATAGTTGGCCGAGACGAACATCCGGTTCGGCGTCGGCAGGTAGTACTGGAGGCCCAGGATGTACGACTCCCAGCGGATGGCGTGCAGCCCGCCGTCCGCGGTGAACACGACCAGGCCGTTGTCGACGTCCTGCGGGTAGTTCGGGACGACGCCCATCGCGTTGGGCTGCAGCCCGGCGAAGCTGGCGCCGCCCGAGAGGCCGGTGTAGAGGTCGGCGATCGCCTGGCCGTACACGAACGAGCCGGTGAAGGTGAGGGCGTTGTCCGGGTGCATGACGTCGGTGGCGGGGACCAGCGGGATGAGCGCGTCGACCGAGTAGCCGTAGCCGTTGAGCGACACCGTGCTGGTGGGCGAGGCGGCGAAGTTCGGCACCTTGAAGTATCGGCCGATGGTCGAGAAGCCGATCGACGCGGCGTCGATCGCGCTGCCGGCGGCGCCCGCCGTGTGCATCCCCTTCCAGCCGTTGATCGCCAGCCGGATGCCGAGCGTGCCGTCGGGCACCTCGGAGTCACGCTGCACCGGGCGGCCCGCGGCGCCGGCGATCTCGACGTTCACCGCGTCCGTCTTGATGGTCTTCGAGAGCCGGAGCTGCGGGGTGCGCGAATAGATCTGCCCCGGCACGCCCTGGATCTCGACGGTGTTGGGGTGGAACATCGACTGCCACCCGAACAGCTGCCAGTACTGCCCGGCCAGGACGTCGATGATCGGCGTCTCCATCTTGAGGTAATAGTGCCGCATGCGGAACGCCGGGCTCGTGTAGAACGAACCCTCCGACACGGTCGAGACGCCGGTGGTCCCCGCCTGCGCCGCCGGCAGCGGGTTGGCCTGGGGCTGATTGCCGAGGAAGTCAGCCTCGACGACGCCCGAGGTCTTGATCATGTCGCTCTCGGGCCCCTTCAGCTTGAAGCCGAGGCGCGAGTTGCGCGCGCCGAACTGCGTGCGTCCGTGCGCAGCGCCGTAGACCGTCGCCGGGTTCATCATGGCGGCAATCATGGCCGCCGTCGGGGCCGGCGTGTGGACGATGCCGGCGTTGCCGGCGAGGTCGTTGAAGCTCTGGGTCGAATCCCAGATCGCGTCGAGCTCGGCGAAACCGTAGAACGTCGCGCCGAACTTCGTCGTCACCGGCGACGGCGATGGAGCCGCCGGCGCGGGCGCCGGGGCCAGCAGAGGCGGCGGGGGCGGCGGCATCGGCGGCGGCACCTCCATCACGGGCGGCGGCGGCATCGGCGCGTCGGACGGCGCCATGAGCGTCGGCGGCGGCGGCGTCGGCGGCGGCGTCTCCGCTGCCGGCGGGGGCGGGGTCGGCGTCTGCGCGACCGCCAGTCTCCCCGCACATGAAATCGCGAGGGCGATGGCCAGGTTTCGGACGGGGGCTGATCTCATTTGTGAACTCTCCTTGGGGTTTTCGCTGGGCGGACCGTACCGGGGAGAGTCGCTGTTGCCGATTACAAGGCCGTGAAGTCTTTGTGTCATTTAGGTGAACCGTGACGGCGAGGACGGTTTTCGAAGAAGCAGCCTCCGAGGGCGCCGGCGTCGCCCGCGGGCCCCGAACGGCCGGTTTGGCCCGGGAAAAGGCCAAAACCAGGCGTCGAAAAAACTGGCGGCGCCGGGGCGGGGGCCCGACCATCGTTCGACCTCTATGCCGGCGCGGTCGAAACGGGCCCTCCTCTGGACGTCGACCACCTACTTCGGCGAGGGGCTCCCCTGGACCTTCCTTCATCAAATGGGGACGGAGTTCCTGACGGCGATCGGGGCTTCGAGCACGCAGATCGGGTCGACCTCGCTGCTTCACCTGGCGGTCACCTTCAAGTTCGCCTGGAGCCCGGTGCTCGATTTCTTCGGAAAGCGGCGGACCTGGCTCTGGGTGCTCCAGATCGTGCTCGGGCTCGGGATGTTCGTGGTGGCGGCCATCGCGCCCAGCCGGAACCTGACCGAGTTCTGGCTGGTCATGGCCGCGCTCTCGATCGTGCACGCCACGCACGACATCGCCTGCGACGGCTTCTACCTGCAGGCGCTCGACAAGCGCGACCAGGCGCTCTACTCGGGAACGCGGCTCGGCGCCTATCGGCTGGCGCTGGTCGTCGGATCCTTCCCGCTCGTCCACCTCGCCGGCACGAGGGGCTGGCTCTGGGGGTTCGGCGCGGCCGGCGTCCTCATGATCGTGACCGCGCTGGTCAACATCGTCGTCATGCCGCACCCGCCAGAGCGCGCCGCGCGCGACGTCGTCGCGGCAACCGGAGCGCGCCACGCCACCGCCAAGGCGTACCTCGAGGCGTTCCGCTCTTTCCTTGCCCAGCCGCAGGCGGCCCTGGTTCTGGCCTTCCTGCTCTGCTACCGGCTGGGCGACATCATGATGTTCGCGATGTCGAAGCCTCTGCTTCGCGATCTGGGCGTCGACACGGTCCACCGCTCCAACCTGAATGGCCTCTCCATCACGAGCTCGATCGTGGGCGTGATCATCGGCGGGGCGCTCGCGGCCCGGTACGGTCTCAAGCGGGCGCTGGTGCCGCTCATCTACGCGCAGAATCTGGGGATCCCGCTCTACATCGCGATGGCCGTCTGGAAGCCGCACTTGCCCGCGATCACCGCCATCGTCATCGTCGAGCAGTTTGTCGGTGGGCTGGGGATGGCGGGAGCCAACGTCTTCATCATGCAACGCTGCCGGCGCGCGTTCTCGGCGTCGCATTTTGCCGCGGCGACCTCCGTGGTCTCGCTGGCGAGCACGTTTTCCGGATTTTTCTCCGGCCCGCTCAACGGCCGGCTCGGGCATCCGCTGTTCTTCACGGTCGCTTTTCTGGCAAGCATCCCCAGCCTGCTCCTGGTCCTCTGGGTGCCGAAGACGGCGATCGAGCCTGATTCCTCGGTCGAGTTGGCGGCCGGTTCCTAGCCCGGTCGGCTATCGCACATCCACCCAGGTTGGGCGTCTCTTTCGTCGGAGACGGTACGCCGGAGCATTTTCGCTGGCGTACAATGTGGAGATTAGCGAGGGACCCATGACTAAGATCCTACTGCGTGCTCGGAGGGCGTCGCTGCTGGCCGCCGCCGTCGCCTGCGCCGCGTTCGGCTGTGCCTTCACTCCGGCCAATCTGCAAAACAACAACGGGAGCGGGAACGGCAGCGGGACGGGGCAGAAGACGATCCCGGGGCTCACCTCGCTGAGCATCAGCCCGACCAGCGCGACGCTGTCGGTAACTTACGGCGGTCCGGCGAAGACGCAGCAGTATCGGGTGACCGGCACCGTCAACGGTCACTCGCAGGACCTGACCGGCCAGGTCGGCTACTCGCTCAGCACGACGAGCATCGTCAAGATCAGCAGCGGCGGTCTGGCGACCACGCTGGGGACGAGCGGCGGCGTCGTCACCATCACCGCCAGCGCGAACGGCGTCTCGGCGAACGCGACGCTCACGGTGCAGTACGGGTTCACCGGCCCCGATCCGGGGATGGCGGGGCAGGGCGTCCCGAGCAACTCGGGGACCATCTTCAGCACCGGCACGAACGACTCGACCCGAGCGCCCGAGCTCATCTATCCGAACGACGGCGTGCTCTTCCCGCCCAACGTCACCGGCATCGAGATCCACTTCATGCCCGGCAACAACAACACGCTGTTCGAGGTCAGCTTCGCGGGGCCGGTCTCGACGGTCAAGACGTTCATCCGCTGCCAGTCGCCGCAGGGGATCAACGGATGCATCTACCTTCCCGACCCGGGGATCTGGTCTTCGGTGGCGATCTCGAACGCCGGCCAGGGGCAGGTGACGCTGAGCGTGCGCGGGACCGACGACACGGGCACCAGCGTCGGCAACAGCAGCTCGTTTCACCTGACATTCACGCACGATCCGATCGAAGGCGCGCTCTACTACTGGACCACCAGCGGCAAGACCGCGATCATGCGCTGGGACTTCGGCGGCAGCACCACCACCTCCACCGCCTACCTGACGCCGGCGAACACCGACGGCTCGACCTGCGTCGGCTGCCACGCGCTGGCGCCGGACGGCAGCAAGATCGTCGCCAGCGCGGGCGGTCAGAACGACGGACACCTGCTGCTGTGGGACATCGCCAACAACGTGGCGCTGCAGCCGTACCCGCTCGCCCAGCAGAGCCAGTTCGAGTCCTGGAACGCCGACGGCTCGCAGTTCGTCGGCGTCTACGGCGACGCCACCAAGAAGGCGCCCTCGAACCTGATGATCTTCGACGGCACGATGGGGAAGGTGATTCAGACGATCGATCTCGGCGGCCTGCGCGCCGATCACCCCGACTGGTCGAAGAACACCAGCGGGCCCAACACGATCGCCTTCACCTCGGTCGATCCGGTCGCCAGCACCACCGATCAGCGCCCGGCCACCGGGGGCATCGATTTCATCCAGTATGACGGCGCCAACTGGGGGCCCCCGCAGACGCTCGTCCCGCAGCAGCTGGGGAACAACCGCTACTACCCGGCGATCGCGCCCGACGGGAACCTGCTGGTCTACGACGAGTCGACCTGCACCAACGGAACGCCGACGATGGGCCAGACGCCCGACAAGTCGTGCGACGCCGACACCGACGCCACCGCGACGATCATGTACACCTCGTTGCAAGGGGCGACGCCGATCCCGCTCGCGCATGCCAACGGCCCCGGCGTGGCCGACGGCAGCGCGACCGCGCTGACCAACTCGTTTCCCAAGTGGGCGCCCTTCGTCGAGCGGCTGGACGAGATGAACTCTGTCTACTGGCTCACCTTCTCGTCGACGCGTCAGTACGGCCTGCGCAGCCCGCCCGCGCCGGCCGACACGGACGAGACGACCAAGGGGACGCTCATCTGGATGGTCGGGATCAGCCCGGGTATCGGGGGCGGCGATCCCAGCTTCACCGCCTTCTGCCTGCCATTCCAGGACATCACGACCTCGAACCACATCGCCCAGTGGACGAAGGTCTTCATCCAGGGCCCCGGCTAGGAGGGCGTTGCCGTAAGGCAACGGTGAGGGAAGCGAACCATGCCCGACGACGTGCCGCCCGGTAGGCGGCCTAGGAGGGCGTTGCCGTAAGGCAACGGTGAGGGAAGCGAACCATGCCCGACGACGTGCCGCCCGGTAGGCGGCCTAGGAGGGCGTTGCCGTAAGGCAACGGTGAGGGAAGCGAACCATGCCCGACGACGTGCCGCCGAAGGCGGCCTAGCGGCCCTTACGGCAGCCCCGGCGTCGAGACACGGAGCTCGTACACGGCGTGCAACGTCGTGACGTAGAGGGTCCTGCGGTCGGCGCCGCCGAACGTGCAGTTGGAGGGCGCGGCGGGCAAGGGGATACGGCCGAGGAGCTGGCCCGAGGGGTCGAACACCTCGATGGCCCTGATCTCGTCGCTGTTGTTCGCGATGTAGAGGTTGCCGGTGTCATCGACGCAGATCCCGTCGGGGACCTTGAAGCCGCCGGGGACGCGCGCGCCGTCGATGAGCAGCGTCGGGGCGCCCGCGGCGGCGCCGGCGGCGTCGAGCGGGAGCTTCCAGACCTTCCCCTGCACGTCGCTGCCGATGTACAGCGTCCACCCGTCGGGCGATAGCGCGACGCCGTTCGGTTTCTCGATCTGCAGCACGCGATCGAGAGGACCCCGCGGCGGCACCCGGTAGACCGCCATCGGCGCGTGCGCCCCGCCGGGGCGCGCGCCCCAGTCGGTGTCGGTGAAGTAGATGTTCCCGTCGGCCCGCACGACGACGTCGTTCGGGGCGTTGAGCGGCATTCCCGGGTGTCCCGGCGTCGAGGGTGGCCAGGCGTCGGCCAGCACCGTCCGCTCCCCTTCGGGCGAGACGCGGACCAGGCGCGCGTTCCAGCGCTCGCAGGCGATGAGGCCCCCGGCGGCGTCGAGCCCGAGGCCGTTGGTGCTGGTCGGCTCCCGGTCGGAAACCGCGTAAGGGAAGATCGAGAAGCGGCGCATCGCCGGATCGAAGCGGTAGATCACCGCGCCGGGGCCGTTTTTCTCCACGACGTCCGAGAAGAGCAGATAGGGGCCGTCGGCAACCCAGAGCGGGCCCTCGAGTGAGATGAAGGGAATGGGGATCGGGAGGGCGGACGGCCTCCCCGCGCCGGCCAGCAGCAGCGGCGGCGGACCCGCGGCCGATCTCACGGGGGCCGATGCGTCGGGCGAGGTGGCGCAAGAGCAAGCGGCGACCGCGAACAGGATCGGCGCGAGGCGACTCAATCGGGGGCGCACGGAGCCTGCATCAAAGCACGCGGCGTGGATTCTGGCGACGGGTCGATTTGTTGCGACGATCTTCGGCGGCGGCTAGCATCGGGGGGCGGCCTGGCCGCGCGTGACGATGCGATTCTTGTTGGTCTGCCTGGGCGGCGCCGCCGGAACCGGCGCGCGGTACCTGTTCGGGGGATGGGCGCAGCGGACGCTGGGGGCTGGTTTCCCCTACGGCACGCTCATCATCAACGCCGTCGGATCGTTCCTGCTGGTGATCATCATGCACCTGTCGCTCGAGACCGGCGCGATCTCCCCGGACGCGCGCGTCATCCTCGGCACCGGGGTCATGGGGGGCTTCACCACCTACTCGACGTTCAACTACGAGAGCTTCCGGCTGATCCAGCAGGGGTCGTTCGGCGCGGCCGGGCTCTACCTCGCGGCGACGGTGTTCGGCTGCCTCGGCGCCGGGGCGCTCGGCCTCGTGCTGGCGCGCGCGCTCGGCTGAGCTCCGCGCGCGCCGCCGGGCCGGGGCCATTCAGGAGTTTTCCGGGGAGTTTCCCCGATGGTCGGTGGTGCGCCCCGGATCCACGATGACGGAGGCGCGTGATGAAGCTGCTCGCGTCGGTGGCTCTGGTGGGCATGGTGGCGGTGGGATCCGCGTCGCGCGCCGCGGGCAACGAGCCGCCTGCGGCGCCCGCCGTGGCGAACGCTCCGCCCGCGGCGCCCGCCGCGGCGAACGAGCCGCCCGTCGAGCGATTCTCGGCGACCGGGTACGGCTACGTCGTCCCCGACGCCCCCAACTTTCTCGTCGGGATGGCGGCGGCTGACCTCGCCTGGCTTCACTTCGAGGGACGCTACAACTACGAGGCGCTGCGCACCGGGTCGGCCTTCGCGGGCGTGAACATCGGCCTCGGCCAGCGGCTGCGGCTGGAGCTCACGCCGATGGTCGGCGGCGCGTTCGGACGGGTCGACGGCATCGTCCCGGCGCTGCGCCTGACGGTCACCTGGTGGCGGTTCGACCTCTTCAGCGAATCCGAAGTGGTGATCCCTTTCACCGACCCCGGGGGCAGCAGCTTCTTCTACGACTGGACGGAGCTGGGTCTGTCGCCGCTGCCCGGGATCCGCGTCGGCGCGGCCATCCAGCGCAGCCTCGTCTTTCAGACCTCGCTGGCGGTCCAGCGCGGCCTCTTCGCGGGCCTCCACCTCGGCCCCTTCAACTTCACGGTCTACGAATACAACTGGGGCTGGCTCTCCCCGACCTTCGTCTTTGCCCTGGGTGTGACGATCTAGCCTAGGTGCCGGCGTCGCCGGCGTCGACGTGTGCGGCGTCGGAGTGAGGGTCGACGCCGAGCGGGACGTCGACGCTGCAGCGGGCGGCGGCCAGGGCGAGGGCGAGCGCGAGCGCGAAGGCGATCACCGCCGACCACGCGTTCGCCGCCCACGCGTTGGCCGCCCTTGGTCGCCCGGCGCTCATGGGGTGCTCGCCCGCCCATCGATGGTGTAGTTGAGCGACAGACCGAGCCACAGGGAAGGCGTTTCGCCGATCGTGCCGTAGGGGACCACCTGCAGGTGGTAGGGGCGGGGCTGCCAGCGGAGGTTGATCGCGGCGGCGACGCCGATGCCCCCGAACAGGCGCAGCGTCGCGCCGGCCATCGCCAGCACCCCGAGATCGAGCCGCCACTGCCGATCCGTCTCGACCAGATCCTGACCGAGGAGCGCCGTCGGCGTGGCGGATCCGCCGAGCACCAGCCAGGGGCGAAACCGCCCCAGGTACCAGGTCACGCGGGCGCCGGCGTCGAGCGGGAAGCGGAGCAGCTCCGCCTTGAAGCCGCCCTCGAAGGTCAGCGTGGCGGGGCCCCGCGCGCCGGCCGCCCCGACCAGCGACCAGCGCCCACTGCCGAGCGCGCCGCGAAACTCCGCGCCGGGAGCCCACGGCGTGCCGGCGCTCCCCGGCGCGACGTCGAACACGGCCCCTTTCTCGATCGTCCAGATGGGCGGTCCGAAGACCTGCTGGTGCGATCGGAGGTCGGCGGCGATGATGGCGGCTGCCTGCCGCGCGCGCGCGCCGCAGTCGCGCGCCGGATCGTCCAGCGTCGTCACCGTCTGGCGCACGGCGATGCGGTAGTGAGGTCCTTGATCCGAGATCGCGACGGGGACGCCGCGCGCCTCGTCGGCGGTGACGAGCTCGGCCAGCAGGCGGCGCAGGGTTGCGGCGTCGGGGCAGGCGCCCACCACGTCGGGGGCGAGCCCGTCGTCGGCCCCGGCCTCGGCCCCGTCGTCCGACCCGGCGCTGGCCTCACCTTGGGTCGCCGCGGCCCCCGTCGTTTTCGCCGCGGCGGCCAGCAGCACCGTCAGAGCCACCAGCCCAGCTGCACGCGGCATCGCAGCCACCCAACCTTATTCGGTGGCCGCGCCGAGGCGATGCGCCGTTCGCTGATTCGACGGCGCTCCGATCGCGGCGCCGCGTCGTCAGCGTGAAGCCGCCGAGGTGTCGAAGAGCACCTGGTCGTGGAGGTAGAGGCGCTCGAACAGGTTGGCGGCCTCCTCGCCCATCCCGGCGCAAAGCGCGATCTCGCCCGCCGAGCGCTCGCCGTCGATCTGGTCGTGCAGCGCGAGCTCCCGGTCGTCGAGCGGCAGACAGAGATCGCGGTAGGTGTGGGCGCGATTGACGAGCACGGCCGCCGCGCCGGTCGGCAGGCCGTCGCGAATCGTGATCGCGTCCGGGACCGGCAGCGGCACGTAGTCGCGCCAGGCGTCACCGGCGAAGTCGACGGCCGTCGCGGCCTCCTCGTCGTCGTCCCGGACGATGATCGCGCTGTGGCGGACCATGGTCCCCCGGTAGAGCTCGGCCGCCGCGTACTGCTCCCGCGGCGGAAGCCCGAGGAGGCGGCCGCCGTGCGGCAGGAGCTGCATGACGCCGCAGGCGGGACTGTAGGGCGCCTGCCTCAGCCAGCGCACGAACCGGCAGCCGCCCCGCGCGAGGAGGTCGTAGAGCTGCGGCACCGAGTAGGCGCGATCTTGCGGGTGCAGCAGCGCGTCCGCGATCCCGGCCGGATCGCGGAAGTCGGGCGCCTCTCGCGCGAGCGCCGCCAGCGGGTGCGACTGCGGCAAGACGCCGAGCGCGGCGCCGAGATCGGCGATCTCCCCGGCGGTCGCCCGCACGCCGATCATCCGGCAGAGCTCCTGGAACATGTAGACGCCGGTCCGCCCGTAGGGCGCGTAGACCATGAGGTGCATCGCGCCTCCCGGCGCCAGCACCGACCGCAGCGCGCCGAGCCCCCCGACCGGATCGGCGAGGTGGTGGAGCACGCCCGTGCAGATGATCTGGTCGAACGTCGTCGCGAGCTCGCCGACCCGCTCGAGCGCCAGCTGGTGAACCTGAAGGTTGGCGAGCTCGTACTTTCGTTTGAGCACCTCGGTGCTGCGGACGGCCGTGGCGCTGAAATCGATGGCGGTCACCCGGGCGACGGGCCAGCGCAACGCGTGCTTCACCGCCTGCGAGGTGCCGCACCCGGCTACGAGGATCGACGGGTTCTCGGCGAACGGGCGCGCGGGCCAACAGAGGTGATGGTCCGCGCGCCGTCTCCAGGGGTCTTGCCAGCGTTCGCGATAGCCCTCGAGATCGTCGACCGGCGGTGGGTAGGGGTGGGCGTCGTAGAAGCTTCGAACCCTGTCGGCCACCGCGGCGTGATCCACGGCGTTAGTGATGGACCTCGGTGACCTGGCGCATGACCTCGTCCAGGTTGAACGAGGCCGGCTTTTGGCGCGGCGGGAACCTGGCGAAGTCCTCGATGTTCTTCGCCACCACCTCCTGCATCTCGTAGATCATGAAGGCGTGGCTCGCCAGCCAGTCGTAGTAGGTGTTCGAGTTGTGCTGCGCGCGCTCGAACGGATCGCGCCGTAGGCTGAATATCATGGGGACGCGCAGCTTGTGCAGCGGCTCGGCCCAGACCTGCATCCGCTGGGCGCGCTGCTCGCCGAGCACGAACTTCCAGTCGCCGTGGCGGAGCGCCATCACCTCACCGTCGTCGCTCATGTAGAAGAAGTCGTTGCGCGGGCTCTCTTTCACCTGGCCGGTCAGGTAGGGGAGCATGTTGAGGCCGTCGATGTGCACCTTGAAGGTCTTGTCGCCGACCTTCATCCCCTTGAGCAGCTTGGCGCTCGACGTCGGGGTCGCCGGCGACCGCCAGCAGCGTCGGCAGCATGTCCTGGTGCGAGACCATGCCGTTCAACACCGAGCCCGGCTTGATCTTCCCCGGCCAGCGGATGAACGCGGGGACGCGCCAGCCTCCCTCCCAGTTGGTGTCCTTCTGGCTGCGAAACGGCGTGTTCGCACCGTCGGGCCAGGTGTCGTTCTCGGGGCCGTTGTCGGTCGAGTACATGACGATCGTGTTGTCGGCGATGCCGAGCTCGTCGAGCTTGTCCAGCATCTGGCCGATCTGCTCGTCGTGCGTGACCATGCGGTCGCTGTATTCATCCTGCCCGCTTTTGCCGCGATTTTTCTCGGCGAGGTGCGTGCGGAAGTGCATCGCGGTCGAGTTGTACCAGAGGAAAAACGGCTGATCGCCCTGGGCCTGCTGCTCCATCCAGGCAAGCGCCTTGGTGGTGATCTCCTCGTCAATCGTCTCCATTCGTTTCTTGGTGAGCGGGCCGGTGTCGACGACCTTCTGGCCCCCCTTGCCGTCCGCGGTGGCCTGCAGCACCCCGCGCGGGCCGAACTTCTTCTTGAAGCCTGGATCCTTGGGGTAGTCGGGGTGCTCTGGCTCCTCCTCGGCGTTCAGGTGGTAGAGGTTACCGAAGAACTCGTCGAAGCCGTGCACCGTGGGAAGGAACTCGTCTCTGTCGCCGAGGTGGTTCTTGCCGAACTGCCCGGTCGCGTAGCCGAGCGGCTTGAGCAGCTCGGCGATCGTCGGATCTTCGGCATGTAACCCGACGGTGGCGCCCGGCATGCCGACCTTGGTGAGGCCGGTGCGGACCGGGTTCTGGCCGGTGATGAAAGCGGCGCGGCCGGCGGTGCAGCTCTGCTGCGCGTAGAAGTCGGTAAAGGCAACGCCCTCGTTGCCGACGCGATCGATGTTCGGGGTGCGGTACCCCATCTGTCCGCGGCTGAAATAACTGATGTTCCACATCCCGATGTCGTCGCCGAACAGGATCAGGATGTTGGGCTTCTTCGTCGCCATGGATTCCCCTCCTCGTCGAGAGTCACGAACACACGAAAACCGCGTTGACGATGGGCCCTGGGCGCGCGGTCGCCAGGGAGCCGGCGGCCGTTTACGCGAACGGCTGAGGGCGCCGACTACTTGGACTTGGCGGCGCCGCTCTTCGACTCGATGGTCTTGGCCGACATCGTGTACTCGATGGTGACCTTGTCGCCGACCTTCACGTCAGCGGGCGACTTGGTCTCCTTGTCGCGCGCGAGCTGCCACTTCTCTTTGCCCTTTTGCACGGTGATGGTCGTGTCCGTGACCTCCAGGACCGGCCCGGTCACCTGATAGGTCTTGGTCGATTCCGCGCGCGCCGCGCCAGGGACGGCGCCCGCCGCGGCCAACGTCAGGAGGCCGGCCAACAGCACGGCGCGGATAAGGGTCGCGAGCTTCATGGGATCCTCCTGGCGGGGACCCTGCGGTCAGAGGCATGACGCGACAAGATGGGCCGTTCCCTGATTTCCCCCTGGATCGCCGGGTCCAGGCGGGCGGACATGTCCGATCATGTCGACGGCACCTCGCCCGGCTTCCATTCGCTTCGATGGGCGCCAAGCCCGCGGAAAAGCGGCGGCCGCGCGGGATCGCGGGCAGGCGCGTTCTTGGCATCACGGTTGCTCTAGGCGGCCGTATGGGAAACAGCACCAAGAGGGTTGCCGACTCCTCCGCGGGGGACGAGGCGATGGCGCGCTATGCCGAGGGCGACGACGCCGCCTTCGCGGTGGTCTACACGGTCGTCACGCCGCGGCTGGATTGCTTCTTCCGTCGCCGGCTGTTCGACAAGAACGCGATCCCCGACCTCGTGCAGGAGACCCTGCTGCGCATCCATCGATATCGCGGGACGTTCGCCCGCGGATCGGGGCTCATGCCCTGGGCGCTGACCATCGCCCGGCGCCTGCTCATCGACCTGCTTCGGCGCGCGGGCCGCGAGCAGCAGAGCGATCCGGCCTGGCTGGATGACCTCGGAGATCGCCTGTCGCGGGAGGGGCTTCCGACCGGAGAAGAGATCGTCGCGGCCAAGCAGATGGTCGCGCGGCTCGACGACGCCTGGTCGCGCGTCTCGGAGCCACAGCGCGCCGCGCTCCGGCTGGTGCGGGGCGAGGGGTTGTCGGTCGCCGAGGCGGCCGTCAGGCTCGGCACCACCGTCACGGGCGTCAAGCTGCGAACGCACCGCGCCTCGCGCACGCTGCAGGCGGGAATCGCGGCCTTCGCCGCCTAGTCGATGTCCTCGCCAGGGTTTCGTCTATGCTCGCCCCGCAGATGGAATCGTGCGACCGACGCCGGTCCGCGGGAACGGCGAGGACCGGGGGGGCGTTGCTGGTGCTGGTGACGTTTGGCTCAATCGCCTGCGCGGTCGACAACCGGATGCTGAGTGGGCCGCCCGACGCAGGCAAGGGCGGCGCCGCCGGCATCGGTTCGGTCGGTTCGGCGGGCGGCGCCGGCGGTGCCGCGGGGGCGACGGTCATCGGCTCGTCCGACGCCGGCGGGAGCGACGCCCCTCTTCTGCCGCCGCTGACCTGGGTGGCGATCTCCGGCGGATTGTTCGCGATGGGCGCCGACGACAGCTACGGCGGCGACGACAACATGCCCATTCACACGGTCACTGTGCCGAGCTTCGAGATGACCCAGACCGAGATCACCGTCGCCGCGTACGACGCCTGCATCAACGCCGGCTGGTGCCAGGACCCGCTCTCCACCAACGCTTCGAGCACATGTACCTGGTCGAGCGGCGAGCCCCAGCAATACGCAACCCTCCCTGTCGACTGCGTGAACTGGGTGGACGCGCACCGGTTCTGCAGTTGGGTGGGGGGCAGATTGCCCAGCGAGGCCGAGTGGGAATACGCGGCGCGCAGCGAGGGGCAGGCGACGACGTACCCCTGGGGCGAGGCGACGCCGACCTGCACTCTCGCGGCCAACGATCTGGCGGGTTGCAGCCTCTCGCTCCC
The DNA here is from genome assembly GCA_963725905.1 of uncultured Pseudomonadota bacterium. Classification (GTDB taxonomy): domain Bacteria; phylum Myxococcota_A; class Polyangia; order Fen-1088; family Fen-1088; genus JADGRB01. The sequence goes on from CAVSAG010000003.1 coordinate 457,637, forward strand.
CGATCCGGTCTGTTCGCATCCGTTGGGGAACACGGCGCAGGGGTTGTGCGACATGGCCGGCAACGTCTGGGAGTGGGTCGAGGACGCCTGGTCCTCGTCGGGGTACGCCGGCGCTCCGACCGACGGGTCGGCACCAGAAACCGGCGCGCCCTCGGGGCCCGACGGTCAGCCTCGGGTGGAGCGCGGGGGCGGCTTCAACGATGGGGTGACCGACGTGCTCCGAAACGTTTACCGCGACCACCTGGGACAGCTCGCCGCCGGCTTCACGCTCGGCATCCGCTGCGCGCGATCCGCCACGCCCTGAAGGAGCTTCGAGGGCGCGCTCACTTCAGGCAAAGAAGAGTCATCGCAAGAAAACAAATGGAGAAAATTATGTTCGCATCGGGAGCGCAGATGGAAGATCGCAATGCAACGAGGGCTTTGGCCACCATCGGCGCGCTGTTTCTGGCGGCGTGCACGAGCGGCAGCGGAACGCCCGGCACGGGCGGCAGCGGCGGTGGCGCCGGAACGATCGGGACCGGCGGTGCGGCGGGACAGGGAGGCGCCAGCGGCGCGGCCGGCGCGGGCGGCGGAATCGCCGGCGCGGGCGGCGGGGCAGGTCAAGGCGATGGCGTGGCCTGCGGCGCGCCGACCGTGGACCCCGAGCAGGTGACCGGCACGCCCAACTGGACCGCGGTCGCCTGGGCCGTCTTCGTGGCGCCCCTCGGCACCATCGATAGTCCACCTGCCACGCTCGCCGCGAGTGAGTCCGCGGTGTGGGCGCCCAAACACGTCTACGACACGGGGATGAACACCTTCAAGTCGGCCGTGCCCCACGCGCCACCGTACGACGGCGAGCTGGCGGCCGGTCTGGCCCAAACCACCTTCGTGAACACCGGGTGCTTCCCCGCCTCGGCCTTCCAGGCGCCGAGCGGCGTGTTCGTGGCGGGGATACTGGTGCCTTCCGCGACGGCTCCCACCGGGAGCTCGTACGAGGTGGCCTCGGATGGCCCGATCATTTCCGGGGAGTTGGTCGTGGACGGTGATCTCCTCCGGAACGGGGTCGTCATCGACCCGGCGTTCGACTCGACTTACCCGCCGGCGAAAACCATCTATGGGGGCACGGTTGCCTACGCCGGGTATCGACACATGATCCTCAACTTCGCCGAGAACAGCGACTTCTCCGGTGGGGCGGCGCTGACGGCAGGCGACTACACCTTTCGGGTGAAAATCAGCGACGGCAGCGGCAGCTCGACGTCGCAGCTGATTCACTTCACCGTCAACTGAGGGTCAGCCCCGGCTGGTCTCCTTGCGGATCTGTTCGAGATCCAGCGAGTCGATCTTCTCCATCAAGCGGTAGAGGCGACCGCGGCCGACGCCCAGGTCGGCCGCCGCCCGCCGCACGTTGCCGCGGCACTTTCGCAGCGAGGCGAGGACGGCTGCCGGGTCGGGGTCGGCGTCGGTCCGCGTGTCGGCGCCGGCCGGATCGACATCGTCCGCGTCGTCGGCGTCGCCGGCGCCCTCCACGTCGTTCTTCAGGAGGTCCTCCAGCATCGCCCGGTCGACAAGCGTCGCCTCGGGGTGGATGGCCAGGAGGCGGATCACCAGCGACGTCATGTCCCGCATGTTGTGGGGCCAGGCGTGGGCACACAGCGTCTCCACCGCACCGGCGTCGAGGCGCGGGACGCGGTCGGGCGACGAGCGCTGGGCGAGCAGCTTGGCGAACAGCAGCGGAACCTCCTCGACGCGCTCGCGCAGCGTCGGCAGCTCGAGGATGAATCCCTTGAGGCGGGCGAAGAGATTGTCGCGGAACCGGCTCTTCGCCACCGCGGTCCGCAGCGGAACGTGCGTGGCGGCCAGGATTCGTACGTCGATCGGGACCGCCTTCGTCTCACCGAGGGGGACCACCTCGCGTTCCTGAATGGCTCGCAGCAGCTTGGCTTGAACGGCCAGCGAGAGGTCCGCGATCTCGTCGAGGAGCAGCGTTCCCCCCTCGGCCGCCCGCAGGAAACCCGGGCTCGGACGATCGGCGCCGCTGAAGGCGCCCTTTCGGTAGCCGAACAGCTCCCCCTCGGCCAGCGCCTCCGGCAGCGCCGCGCAGTTGAGGGCAAGAAAGGGTCCGGGGCGTCGGCTCCAGGCGTGGATGGCGCGCGCGGCGCCCTCCTTGCCCGCGCCGGTCGCTCCCTGGATGACGATCGACAGTTCGGTCCCGGCGATCAGGCGGGCCGCGGCCAGCCGGGCGCGCAGGGTGGGGCCGGCCCAGTAGCCCGGGGTCAGCTCCTCGAGGCTGAAGGAGGTGGCGGCGCCGGTGTCGGCGCTGGCGCCCGATTCGGCGACGCTGGTGACGACGCCGACCCAGTCGCCGAAGCGGACGACGTCGCAGAGCCGCAGCGGTGCCTGGCCGACGCGGCGCCCATTCAGGAACACACCGTTGCGGCTGTCGAGATCCCGCAGCATCGGGACCCCCGCCGCCTGGCGCCGGATCTCGGCGTGCCGGCGGGAGACCGACGGACCGGCGAGGCTGACGTCGACGTCCGACTCGCGGCCGAACACGATCGTGCCCGAGGTGAGGCGGGTGACTCGGCCCGCCTCCTCCGGAAAGATCCATCGAATCGCCAGCGAGGCGGGCTTCTCGCCCGGCGGCGCGATGTCGGCGTGGGGGATCGTCGTGTCGCTCAAACAGCGCCAGCATGCGTGAACCGCCGCGAGAAGCCAACTCCCCCCTGCGGCCTGCTCTGCCCCTTCTTGACAGGCCGAATTCCGACGGGCTTTCATCAGTGGGTGGTGACGGGGAGTCCATCTTCGCGCGGCGGTCTGGAGCTGGCGGGGAGCGTCTTCGATGGGCGCTTCGAGATCGATCGGCGGATCGCGGAGGGCGGCTTCGCGGTCGTGTACAAGGCGCGGCAGGTCGCGCTCGATCGGGTGGTGGCGCTCAAGGTGTTGAAGGCGCGGGCGGCGGGTGACGACGCCGCGCACGTCGAGTTTCGGGCGAAGTTTGCGGCCGAGGCGCAGACCATCGCGCGGCTGCGCCACCCGCACATCGTCGACGTCTACGACTTCGCCGTCTCCGCGCTCCCGACCGGGGAGCTGGCGCCCTGGATGGCGCTCGAGTGGCTCGAGGGCGAGACGCTGGCCACGCGTCTTTTGCGCCGCCGCGAGGCGGGGGAGACCGGGCTGCCGCCGCGCGAGGCGCTGGCGCTCCTGCGCCCGGTCATGGAGGCGCTCGCGCATGCGCACAGCCAGGGCGTCGTCCACCGCGACGTCAAGCCGTCGAACATCATGGTGACGCCGGCGCCGCACGGCGAGAGCCTGCGCGTCCTCGACTTCGGCATCGCCAAGATTGTCGCCGCCGACGAGCTCCCGAAGACCGGCGACACGCGCACCGAGAGCGCGCCCGCGTTCTCCCCCGCCTACGCCGCGCCCGAGCAGGTCGCGTTTTCGCGCACCGGGGCCTGGACCGACGTCCACGCGCTCGGGCTCGTGCTGGTCGAGCTCATGACCGACACGCCGCCGTTCTTCGACCCCGACCCGGAGGCGCACCTGTTCGAGCAGGTGATGTCCCGGACGCGGCCGACACCGGCCAGCAAGGGGAAGGACGTGGGGGCGTTCGAGCCGGTGCTCGCCCGGGCGCTCGCGCTCTCGCCGCGCGATCGCTGGCGGAGCGCGCGCGAGCTGCTGGACGCGCTCGAGCAGGCCTCGCGGGCCCCCGCCGTCGCCAGCCTGGGCCCGACGGTGCCGCCGGTGCGCTCGCGCCGCGCGGTGCGGGGCGTCGGGGTCGCGGTGTCGACCATCGCGCTCGCGGTCGGCTTCGGCTGGCGAAGGCACCTCGCGACCGAGAGAGCGCGCGCCTCCCGCGAGGGACAAATGCCCACCGCCATCGCGACGGCCCGGACGACGCCGATCGTTTCGGCCGCGCCGCCGCGGCCCGCCTTCCCGCCGAGGCCGGAGCCGCCGGCGTCGACCGAGCCCGCGGCGGCTCCGGCCGCCGACGAGGCGAAGCCTGCGCGTGGTTTGATCCGCCGGCGAAAGAAGCCGGCGCAGGTGCAGACGCAGGCGCCAGCGAACAACAGTCGTGACCTGTTCGATGACACGAAATAGCGACGCCGCGCGGGCGCTGGCGCTCGCCTGGCTCTGCGGCGCGCTGCTCGCGCTGTTTCCGCTGTCGGCTCGCGCCGTGGGGGACGAAGCGGGCGCGCGGGTGCTGTTCGGGGAAGCGCGAAAGCTGGTGGCCGCCGGCAAGTATCAGGAGGCCTGCCCCAAGTTCGTGGACAGCTACCGGCTCGACCCCGGAATCGGGACCAACTTCAATCTCGCCGACTGCCTCGAGCATATCGGGCGCACCGCCAGCGCCTGGGCGAGGTTCCTCGACGTCGCGGCCGCCACCAAGGCGGCCGGGCAGCCGGAGAGGGAGCGTGTCGCGCGCGCCCGGGCCGCCGCCCTCGAGCCTCGCCTACCGCGAATCTCGATCCAGGTGCAGTCGCCGGCGCCGGATCTCGTCGTCCTCCGTGACGACGTGCGGGTGGAGGCGCCCTCCTGGGGAATGGCGGTCCCTGTCGATCCGGGTTCGCACCAGATCGAGGCGTCGGCGCCCGACCGGAAGCTGTGGGCGAAGACGGTCGAGGTGCCGGCGCTCCCGGCGACCGTCGAGGTGCTCGTTCCGGCGCTCGAGCTCGCAGCACCGGCGCAGGCGCCCGTGGCCCCGCCGGGCGTGGTCTCGCTTGGGCCCGCGGCCGGGAAGGGGCCCGAGGGGCTGGTCGTCGCGCACGAGGAACGCCGGCGCTGGTCGCGTCCGGTCATCGTGCTCGGGAGCGTCGGGCTGGCCGCGCTGGTCGCCGGCGTCGTTTACGGGATCAAGTTCGAGATCGACAACGGCGACGCCCAGCAGATCTGCAGCAGCATGACCACCGCGACGAATTGCCCCGCTCCAGACCAGCTCAAGCACTCCACGCTCGTGGATGCCGCCTACACCGATCGCACCGTCGAGCTCCTGAGCTTCGGCGTGGGCACCGCCGCGCTGGTGACGGCCGGTTATTTGTGGTGGCAGGACGCGCGGCACCACGCCCATCGGTCGGAGACGCAGCTGTCGTTCGCGCCGCTCGCGCCGGGGTTTCCCGGCCTCGCGCTGAGCGGCGTCTGGTGACGGGCCCGCGCGCTCGCGCGCCGGTCGCCCCTCAATAAGCCGTGGTGGTGATCCCCGAGACGGCGGCGTCGTAGGTCGTCACCGCGGCGCCGGACTTGGCCGTCACGCTGGAGCCGTTGATGAACGAGACGCCGGTGGCGTGGAAGATCTCCATGCCGCTGGTTCCGGAGAGCTTCACGTTGTCGAAGGTCATGTTGGAGATCTTGGCCTCGGGCAGGCCCCAGAGGATCCCCGCCGTCGTCGCGCCGGTGGCGGTGACGTTCTTGAGCGTGATGTTCTGCCAGTACGGCGTCGTCGAGGTGACCGCCATCGCCGTGTCGGTCGTCGGGTCGGTCGGCAGCGTCGGGTAGTACGACGTGATGTAGACCGGCGAAGGCACGTTGGTCATGGTGACGTTCGAGTAGGTGAGATCGGTGACCGTGCCCCCGCGATCGCGCGCCGACTTCATCCGGATGCCGGACGTCGTGCCGTTCATCGTCAGGTGATCGACGGTGACGTGCGAGACGCCGTTCTGCGTGATGCTGCCGATCGAGCAGCCGTGACCGACGCCGAACGTCGAGTAACCGATGTAGAGGTTGGTCCCCGACATGGCGATGTTGTCGTCGCCGTCGGCGATGTTGTTGTTGCAGAAGAACATTCCCGTCGCCGTGACGTCGACGCCGTCGGTGTTCTTGGGCGCCGACTTCCCCGACACCGCCAGCGTCGAGATGGTGATGCCGGTGATGGTGACGTTGGTGTCGCTCTTGACCCAGATGTGCTCTTCGGGCGAGTTCGTCAGCTTGATCCCGCTGATCTGGATGCGCGTCACCTTGCCCAGGTTCACCTCCTGGGGGCGCGTGATCGATGAGTCGGAAGCGAAGGCGTCCCACCAGTCCTGGCCTTGACCGTCGATGGTCCCCGAGCCGGTGATGGCGATGTCGTGCGTGCTGCCGCCGGAGGTCGTGATGAACGCCGGCGCCGCCGTCGGGTAGCTGGCCCGCGGCAGCATCTTGAGCGTGGCGCCCGACGCGAGCTGCAGGTTGGTGCCGCTGCCGATCATGATCGGCCCCGACAGGAACGTCCCCGAGGGAACGACGACCGTGCCGCCGCCCGCGCTCTGCGCGGCGGTCAGCGCGGCCTGAATCGCGGTGGTGTTGTTGGTCGCGTTGTCGCCCTTGGCGCCGTAGGTGGTCACGTCGAACGTGCCCGCGGGGATCGTCGGCAACGGGACCGTGGCTGCGTTGCTCGACCCGCACGGATCGCCCGCGCCCGCCGCGCCTCCGGTTCCGGTGACGGCGCCTCCCGTTCCGGTACCTCCGCTGCCGGTACCGCCGCTGCCGGGCGCCCCGGCCGCGCCTCCGGTGCCGCTCCCGCCGCGTCCGGTCGCGCCCGCCGCGCCCCCGGTTCCAGTTCCGCCGGTTCCACCGCCGGCGCCGCCGAGCGGCGCGCCCCCGGCCCCGCCCTTGCCGCTGCCGCCCGTGCCGCTACCGGCGCCGCCGGTGCCGGTCGCGCCGCCCGTGCCGCTACCGGCGCCGCCCGTGCCGTTAGCGCTCGTGCCACCGGTCCCCGACCCTCCGCTGCCGGTCGTGCCTCCCGTTCCCGCGCCCCCGGTCCCGGTCGCGCCGCCCGTGCCCGAGCCGCCGCTGCCGTTGGCGCCGCCCGTCTCCGCCGCGCCCCCGGTGCCTTCTCCCGATTCCGCCGCCTCCGTTTGCGCAGCTCGCGCCGAGGAGGGCGCTCAGGACGAGGGCGACGGGACGCAGTCGTGGCGATTGCATGCGGGTGAATGCGCCACGGCGTGGAAATCGATCACCAAAACGCGCCCGGGCTTACGGCCCGAAATTCGGGGGTTTCTGGCCCTACGGGCAGGTCGCGCGGGCGTTGTTCTGGGTGATGTCGACGGACGTGGCGCCGGTCTGCGTGGCCAGGGCGCGGGCCTGACAGCCGGGGAGCTGCGGGTTGGCGGTGATCTCCAAATACGTGACCTGCTGGAGCGCCGCGAGCGGGGCGAGGCTGGTGAGCTTCGGGTTCGAGTCGATGTCCAGGTTTGTGACGGTCGTCAGGCTCTCGAGTCCCTGCAGCGAGGCGAGCGCGTTGTTGGAGGAGATCTGGAGGTTGGCGAGAGTCGTGACGCCGGCCAGGCCGGCGAGATTGGTGAGCTTCGGGTTGCTTGCCAGGGTCACCTGCGAGAGCCCGGACCCCTGGACGACGAGCGTCGACAGACTCGTGAGCAGCGGGTTCTGGTAGAGCTGGAGCGAGCCGGAGGCGTCGAAGGTGATCGCCCCCATCCCCTGCAAACTGGTCACCCGCGTGCTGGCGATGTTCAACCCGCCCAGCTCGGCGAGGTTGCGTAGCCCCGCGACCGTCGTGATGGGGCCGTCGATCTCGATCGTGCCCGCCTGCACCAGGCCACGCAGGCCCTCGAGACTGGTGAGCGTCTTGTTGTTCGAGATCTGCACATCGGCGGCGGTCGTCAGGCCGGCCAGCGACTCCAATGACTTCAGCAACGGGTTGTCGTTGATCGACAGGTTGTGGACGGACGTCATCGTGAGCCCGGTGATGTCAACCAGGCTCGGATTGAACGCGATCGCCACGTCGCCGAACGCGGTCGCCCCGCCGAGGCCCGTCAGGGTGGTGAGCGCGGCGTCATTGCTGATGTCGAGGTCGTAGGGGTTGCTGACGCCGCCGATGCCCGCGACGCTGGTGAGTGCGTCGTTCTGCGAGATCGTGAACAGACCGTCGACGGTCGTGAGCGCCGAGAGGTGGTCCAGATTGGTCAGGGCCGGGTTCAAGGAGATGGTCAAAGTTCCGACCTGGGTGAGGTGGTCGAGGCCGGCCAGGCTCGTCAGTTGATTGTCGCCCGAGATGAAGAGGTAGCCCACGGTCACGACGTTGGTCAGACCCGCGAGGCTGGTGAGGACGAGGTCTCCGGTGAGCGTGAGATCGCCGGTCACGGAGGTGAGCCCTTCGAGCCCGGTCAGATCGGTGAGAGAGGGGTTGTTCGTGACCGAGATGGACCCAGTCACCGACCGGAGGCCGCCGAGGCCCGCCAGGTTGGACAGGAGGTCGGCGTCGTCGATCTGCAGATAGGCGCCGATCGATTCGAGCCGTTCGAGCCCGGCCAGCGACGCCAGCTGCTGGGCCAGCGTGATCACCACGCTCCCGGTGACCTTCCGCAAGCAGCCGAGATGACCCAGCCCGGCGACGTGCTCGGAGATGGAGAGATCGCCGTCGATCTCCGAGATGAGGGGCAGCGCATCCACCGTCGGCTGACCCAGCAGCGACAGCGATCCCGCGTAAGGTTGTGCGGCCGCGCAGTCGGCCTCCGTCAGAGCTCCGCCGCCGCCGCCACCGCCACCGGCCGCGGCGCCGCCCGCGCCGCCCACGGCGCCCGTGCCGCCCGTGCCGCCCGTGCCTGAAGAGACCGCGCCCCCGACGCCACCCGAGCCCGGCGCGCCGCCCGCGCCCGCGAGTCCGGTCTTCGCGCCGCCGGCCCCCGCGGCACCGGGAGCTCCGCCCCCCGCGCTCCTGCCGCCGGCCGCGCCACCCGTCCCGATGCTTCCCGCAGCGCCGCTCGGGCTGGTGCCGCCCGCAGCGCCGCTCGGGCTGGTGCTTCCCGCAGCGCCGCTCGGGCTGGTGCTTCCCGCGGCGCCGCTGGGGCTGATGCCGCCCGATCCGGTCAGGCCGCCGCCTGTGTTTCCGCCCGTCGGCGGCCGTCCGGAGGTGCCTCCGATGAGACCACCCGAGGTCCCGCCGGAGCCCGTCAACGACTCCGATCCGCCGCAGCCGACCTGACCGCCGATCGCCATGGCGATCGATAGCACCCAGGCCCAACGTCGAACCCTCTCACCAAAGCCAGGCATTCGGTCTAGCCCTCGAATGTTATGGGCGGAAGGTCGGGATTCCTTCGTTCTGCTCGATCAGCGGCTGCGCTCGATCGCCGGTCCCAAGATCGCGGCCAGGTCATCCCGTTCCAGCGTCTCGTGCTCCAAGAGCGCGACCACCAGTCGATCCAGCTCTCCCCGACGCTGCGAGAGCAGCACCGATGCTTCCTCCAGGGCGCGGGCGAGGACCCGCCGGGCCTCCTCCTCGATCACGGTGATCGTCGACGAGCTGGTTCCGCTCTCGGTGCCGATGCGCTGGCCGAGGAACGGATGCTCCGCCTCGTGGTCGTAGTAGACCGGGCCGAGGCGCTCGCTCATTCCGTAGTGGGCCATCATGTGGGAGGCGAGGCGGGTCGCCTCCTTGAGGTCGTTTTCAGCGCCCGTCGAGATGCTCCCCAAAACGAGGCGCTCGGAGGCGTAGCCGCCCATGAGGACGCGCAAGCGGGACTCGAGCTCCGCCTGCGCCATCAGGTGGCGATCCTCGCCGGGGCTCTGCTGCGTGGCCCCCAGCGCCATCCCGCGCGGGATGATGGTCACCCGATGCAGCGGCTCCGCGTCGGACGAGAAGCGGGCGACGACGGCGTGTCCCGATTCGTGAACCGCGACGCGGCGCTTTTCCTTGGCGTCCAGCTTCGCCTCGCGCAGATCGCCGAGCACGATCTTGTCGAAGGCCTCGGCGAAGTCGTCAGCGGCGATGTTCTCGCGCGCCTTGCGCGTCGCCGACAGGGCCGCCTCGTTGACCAGGTTGGCGAGGTCCGCGCCGGAGAACCCCGGCGTGTTCTGGGCGACGACGTCCAGGTTCACGTCGGGGGCCAACGGCTTCCCCTTGGTGTGCACGCCCAGGATCGCCTTGCGGGCCGCCAGCTCGGGGCGGTCGACGAGGATGCGCCGGTCGAACCGACCTGGTCTCAGCAGCGCCGGGTCGAGCACGTCGGGACGGTTGGTCGCGGCGATGACGACGACCAGATTGGTCCGGTCGAACCCATCCATCTCGGAGAGCAGCTGGTTCAACGTCTGCTCGCGCTCGTCGTTCCCGCCGCCGAGACCCGCGCCGCGCGAGCGACCCACGGCGTCGATCTCATCGATGAACACGATGGTGGGGGCGCTCTTCTTGGCCTCCTTGAAGAGGTCGCGCACGCGCGCAGCCCCGAGGCCGACGAACATCTCGATGAACTCCGACCCGCTGATGGAGAAGAACGGGACGCCCGATTCGCCGGCCACCGCGCGGGCCAGCAGCGTCTTGCCGGTGCCGGGCGGCCCCGCCAAGAGAACGCCGCGGGGAACCTTTCCGCCGAGGCGCTGGAACCGTTCCGGCTCCTTGAGAAACTGGACGATCTCCTGCAGGTCCGACTTGGCCGCCTTCAGCCCGGCGATGTCGTTGAACGTCACGTTCACCGAGGTCGCCTTGTCGAACTTGCGGCTCTGGTTCTTGATGAGCCCCCCGAGGGGTCCGCCCGCGGCGAGCATTCCTTTCGCGCGCTTGGAGATCCAGAACCAGGCCCCGATGATCAGCACCCACGGCAGGAGGGTGAAGAGGATCTGGACGGCGAACGGCTGCCTCTGGCTCCTGACGCTGATGCGCACCCCTTTTTGCCGGAGCAGCGGGAGAAACTGTGGGTCGTTGGGCGCGACATTGGTCTGGAGGTCCTTGATCTGCCGGCCATCGAGCGGCTCCGGCTTTTTCAAGGTGGCAGCGACCACCTCACCGTCGAGCACGACCGACTCCACCTTGTCCTGCTCGATCCACTGGTAAAGCTGCGAGTAGGCGACCGGCGGTTGTGCACTCCCTTCGGAGTAGCTCTTCCAGAGCCACATCCCCAGCAACATCAGCGGTAGAAACAGCAGCGTCCGGCGCGAGGCTCCTGGTTCGGGGGGCGCTCCCTTCAGTCGTCGGCTGTCGTTGTCCTTGGGCTCTGCGCCGGCCATCTTCGATTCCGGTTCTAGCGCCTGATCGGCCCTTACGCTCTCGGCGAGTGCCGAACGGTCGCCGACCGAGCAGGTTGCGTCAGGAGGCGTGCGCGCCGAGCTCGTCGTCGAACAGCCGCCGCATGAGCGCGGCGGCCTCCACCTTGGCGCCCGCCGCGTGCGGGGCCACCGCCGCGGCGAACTCGGCCGCGCTCTGGAAGCGCTGCGCGCTGTCGACGGCGAGCGCTCGCTGGAGGATCGGGCCCGCGATGGGCAGCCGATCGAGCCGGGTCAGCTGCACGGGCGTCGGCCCCTGGCCGGCCCGCCGCAGGTGCTCGAAGCCGCCGTCGGCGCTCTGATAGAGGTGCTCGTCGGTGAGGGCGTGGTGGACGACCAGGCCCAGCGAGAAGAGGTCGGAGCGCGCGTCGACCGGCTCGCTGCGCGCCTGCTCGGGCGACATGAAGTCGATGTTTCCCTTGACCACGCCCTCCTCGCTCTTGGAGATGCGGCCGATCGACTTGACGATGCCGAAGTCGAGCAGCTTCACCTCGCCCCGCTCGGTCAGCATGATGTTGCCGGGCGAGACGTCCCGGTGCACGAGGCCGAGCGGCCTCCCCGTCGCGTCGCGGAGCGCGTGCGCGTAGGCGAGCGCGTCGAGCACCTCGTGCGCGACGAAGAGCATCAGCTTGCCGTCGAGCGGGCGCCCGAGGCGTTCGACGTGACGCCGCAGGAGCTGCCCGATGTCGCGTCCCACGACGTACTCCTCGGCCAGGAAGTACTCGTCGCCGACCTTGCCGAAGTCGAACACGGGGACGATGTTGGGGTGGACCAGCGACGAGCCGAGGTTGGCCTCGTCGATGAACTGCTCGACGGCGTTGCGGCTGCGCGCCAGCTCCGGGCGCAGCCGCTTGATGACGAACAGCCGGCGAAACCCCTCCGCGCCGTGCAGGACGGCGGTGTAGATGTCGGCCATCCCGCCGCCGTCGATCCGCCGCAAGAGCTTGTAGCGGCCGAACGTCAGCGGCTCGGAGGCCGGCGAGCGGGGCGTCCCGATCTTCGAGGTGGAGCGCCGGTCCTCCCCGGTCCGTCCGGCACCGCTTCCGATGTAGACGGTCGCGTTGCGGTGGGTGGCGGTCTCCGCCGTCACCGCTGTCACCGCCGGCACCTCTGTCTTGGGTGCCGCGGCCGCGACGCCGGAGTCAGCGCCGCGACGCCAGAACAGCACCGCCGACAGCGTCGAGAGCGCGGCGATAGCGAGCCAGATCCGTGGGTCGTGCGCGTCGACGAACACCGCGCGGGTGGCCGCCGCGGCGGCCGCGATCGCCGAGACCCAGAGGCCGATCGTCGCTTTGCCTCGAGGGTTCATCTCGCTTCTTCGTCGTGGCGGTCACCGGGGCGGAGCGCCCCTTTCCGCAACGCATAGCACCGGTCGACCGAGCGCGGAAGCGATTCGCGTCGCGGCGGCTCAGAACTCGATGCGCCCGAAGCCGGTGGTCATCGTGAACCAGAGGCGGCCGCCCGGGTCGAAGGCGAGGTCGACGGGGAGGGTCTGGTCGGCGAGCTGGATGAACGTCAGCTGACCGTCGGCGGTGACCCGGCCCAGCTGAGCCCGCTCGAACACGGCGAACCAGAAGCTGCCATCCGGGGCGCGCACGATCGAGCTCCCGCTCTTGTCCGAGGTCGGCGTGGCCGACGCTGGCAGGGGATAGGCCTGAAACGTTCCGTCGTGCGCCACGTGCCCAACCTCCTGCGGGTCACCGAGCGAGACGAACCAGATCGAACCGTCCGTGTCGGCGGCGAGTCCGGTGGGTGCGTTCGTGTCGCCGCCGAGGTCGGTCCAGACGAACCCGCTGCCGACGACACGCCCGATTCGTCCCTGCCAGTAATCGCTGACGAAGATCTGACCGTCGCTGGCGACGACCACACCCGCGGTGGGTGGGGTCATGGGCACCGGCGTGTTGTCGACCGCCAACACGGAGACCTGAAGCGTCCCGTCGACGCTCCCCACGGCCGGCTGGCTCCCGCCGGTCACCCAGAAGCCGCCGCGGCCGTCGCTGGCGACGCCGCTCGGACGCGCGAGCGCATCGGGCAACTGCGGCGTTGCTAGGTTATGGGTCACCGTATCGAACCGGCCCACGCCCGAGAACGAGCCCCCGATGACCATCAGGAGCGCGCCCTGTCCATCGGAGACGAGGCCCCCGCCACCGCCGTTGCCCTCCGGAAGCAGCTGCACGGCGCCCACCGTGTCGTCCGGCGCGACCCGCAGCAGCTGGTTGGCGGCCCCGAACCAGGGCGCCCCGTCGGTCGCGATCGCGACACCCGCGGTTTGGTTGCTCAAGTCGCCGGTGAAGCCCAGGTTCGGGTTGAAATAGACAGCGGTCCCTCCCGCGGTGAGTGGGACCCGCTGGATGGTGACCGGGACCGGCGTGAAACCTGCCTCGCCGCCCGCCCCCGCCCGGCCGCCCGGCTGACCGCCCGGTGAGCTGCCGGCCTGGCCGCCGGTCCCCACCTGACCGCCCGGCGGGCCGCCCGCCTGACCAGTCATGCCCCCGTCGAGATTGTCGTTGGTGGTGCACGCGCCGAGCGCGAGCGACCCGAACAGAGCGGAGGCAACCACCGCGGACCTGAACGCCTTGGTTCGATTCAGCACGCCTGCAATCGTAGCAATTTGTGCGCCCCGGAGTCTGGCCCCGAGAAAGAAAGGTCTTTCGGCCCGCCGGCCCCATTGCTGGGCCAAGGATCAGGACATTCCTGTCACGGGTGCGGAGATTCGGCGCTCAGCGCGAAAGCGATTCGCGCAGGCGGGCGAGGCGCGCGGCGGCTTCCGGATCGCCGCCGCTGCTGGTCATGGCCTTGGCCTTGGCCTTGTCGAGCGCGGGAATCGCCTCGGCGCCGTAGATGTCACGGATGGCGCGCGCGGCGCTCCGACTGGCGGTCGGATGCGCGGCGGCGGCGAGCAGATCGGTGAGCATCTGGGGGTCGCCGCGACAGGTTGAATCGACACCGGCGGCCCGCACGTATCTGTCGACGGAGTCGCTGTACCAATCGAGCCCGGCGTAAGCGTGTCCGAGCAGCAGCCAGGGGCGCGGGTCGCCGCGATTTTCGTTCGCGAACTCGTACACCGGGGCCAGCGCCCGCTGGCTGAGGTGCGCGCCGCGATTGAGGCGGTCGCGGATCGACTTGAGAGCGCGCGGGAGCGGCGCGCGCCAGGGGTTGCGGGCACGCGGCCGCGCCGGACGTTCGGTTTTCGGCGGCCCGGGCTCGGCCGACGGCGCTTCGTTGTCCGCTGGCGCTTGGGCGTGCGCCTCCGTCGGCGGCTTGCTCGGCGCAGGCTTCGGCGTCGCCGGCGCCGCCAGCTTGGCCGGCGCCGGTTCCGAGGAGAGCGCGCGCTTGGGCGGCGGCTCGGCGGGCCGCGCGGCGGTCTCGATCGGCGTCGCCCGTTCACGCCGCAGAACCACCGCCGCGGCCGCGATTCCCGCCGCGAGCGTGACCACCGTGATTGCGCGGCGCCCGAAATGCGCGCCCGACGGCGAGGCGCCGCGCGCACCAGCGGGGGTCGGTTTGCCGCGCGTGACGGCGCTGCGGGCGATCGCGGCCGCGACCTGCCGGCGGGCCACGACCGCCTCCAGCCCCGCCAGCATCGCCCCCGCGTCCTCGAATCGCTCGGCCGGCTTCTTCGCCATCGCGCGCTCGATGAACCGCTGGAACAGTCGCGCGGCCGGAACCCTGGGCCGCACCTTCGCCAGTGAGGGAACCGGCTGCGTGAGGTGCGCCCCCATGTAGCCCTCGTAGGTGTCGGCGACGAACGGACGCCGACCGGCGAGCAGCTCGAAGAGCAGGATGCCGGCCGCGTACACGTCGCTGCGCGCATCCACCGCCCCCGCCTTCACCTGCTCGGGGGACATGTACGCGGGCGTGCCGAACACGACCCCGGCGCGCGTCAGGTTCTCGGGCACGGTGCGCGAGCTCGAGCCCTCGAGAAACTTCGCCATCCCGAAGTCGAGCAGCCGCACGTGATCCGCCTGGTCCGGCAGCTCCTGCAGGAACACGTTGGCCGGTTTGAGATCGCGGTGGACGATCCCCTTGCCGTGCGCGAAGGCGAGCCCGCGCAGCGTCTGGCGGACGATGTCCAGCGTTCGCGCGAGCGGCAGCGGTCCTGGCACTTCCTTGATCAGCTCCCCCAGCGTCTTGCCCTGCAGGAGCTCCATCACCAGAAACGGCACGCCGCCGTCGATCCCGAAGTCCGTCACCGGAACGACGTTGGGATGCGCCAGCGCCGACAGCGCCTTCGCCTCGCGCTCGAACCGCCGCCGCCACTCCGGAATGCCGGCCGCATCCTGGTGCAGCACCTTGATCGCCACGAACCGCCCGAGGTGCGTCTGGCGCCCCCGGTAGACGACGCCGACGCCGCCCTCGCCGAGGCGCCCCAGCACCTCGTAGCGGGCGTCGAGGATCCGTCCGATGAGCGGATCGGGATCGGTCTTGGACAGATCTACGCCCACGGGACGCGACTATAGCGCGGGCGCGCGAGCTCCGGCTCAGTTCGCGGCCGGCGGCGGGATGCGGAACCACAGGGTGCGCGGCGCGTGGCAGCGCCGGCAGACGAGCGCGATTTCGCGCAAGACACCGCGGGCGCTGGAGGTCGCGCGGTCGCCGCGCATCTCGAGCTCGGCGCCGCACTGGATGCAGGGCGTGGCGCGGGCCGCTCCCTCGACGACGGAGGCTGACGTGACGTCGATGGGTTGGTCGGGCGAGGCGCCCGGCAGCTCGCGCGCGAGCTGCTCGGTGTGACGGACCTGCTTGCGCAGCTCGCGGGCGTGCGCGCGTTGCGCGCGGCGGGGACGAGGCGGGCGGGCCACGGGTTCTTGTCGCACGTTACCGCGCGCCCGTCGGAGCATCCATGTCGCGACGCGAACCTGACGCGGTCCGAAGCCCGTCCGGTGGAAGCGCTGGAGCTGGCGCGCGGGACCCTCTATCATCCGGCTCTTGCTTCGGCTGCCCCCGCATCTGTCGCTGCCCCTGGCGCTCGCCGTCTGGGTCGTCCCGATCTCGGGCGTCGCCGCGTCGGCCAAGCCGTCGCTGTCCAACTGGACGGCGGCCAAGCACGGCAAGGTCCTGGTGCCGGCGAAGGCGCCCGCGCCGAAGGCAGCCGCGCCGAAGGCAGCCGCGGCGAAGGCGCCCGCGGCGAAGGCGCCTGCGCCCGCGCCGCGGCCCGCCGCCGCGTCGCGGCCTACGGCCGCCGCCAGCGCTGGCACGAAGTCCAAGTCGAAATCGGAAGGCCCCGCTGTCGAAGGCCGGATCGCGGTGTTCGGCTTCACGGGTGAGGGCGCCGCGCGTGTCCAGCAGGTGGTCGTCAGCACGCTGCGCATGCGCGGGCTGCAGGTCACGACGACGCTGCGCCCGGTCGACAGCGCCGAGCAATTTCGCGAGATGGCTGCGACGCTGCGGCTCGCCGCCTACATCGAGGGGTCGGTCGGCGGCGCCGGGCCGCGCGGGCAGGCGACCGTGCACCTCCGCAGCGGCGTCACCGGACGGCGGATCGCCTCGGTCCATTTCTCCGGCGAGCGCGGCGCGCTGGCTGACGACGTCGGCAACGGGCTCTGGCCGCGGACCGGCGGCCAGCTCGCGCGCCTCTGCGCCGAGGCCAACAAGCCGCGCAAGGGTGGGCGGCGCGTGATGCGCATCGACGCGGGCACGCCGCTCGAGGCCACCGCGCCCGACGACTACATCCCGCCGCACCTGCGCAACGAGCCTCCCAAGGGCCGCCAAAAGGACAATCCCTGGGCCGACGAAGGAACCTAGCCGAATCCTTCGGCGTGGCCGCCGCCTCCGAGCGGCCGTAGACGATTCGGAGCGCGGCTCGGCCGCTCGCGCTGACAGCGACGTATCGTCGGGGAAGGCGGCGGCTATCCCACGGCCCGCAGCTTGCGCCGGGAATGGGAGTTGCAGAACGAGGCTCGCATGAGAATCGGGTCGAGGGGAGCGACGAAGCGCGGGAGGGTGTTCGTTGCGGCGCTCGCCTGCCTCGCGGGCGGCTGCGCGACGGTGGACGACGGGCGCTACGGCGTGCCGGTCGATGCGGCGAACCGGCCGCAATCGGCGGCGGCACCGCAGCCGCTGATGGTCAGCGCCAGCGAGGCGGCGAGCTACTCGACCACTTACATGGGGCTGGTCGAGGTCACGTTCGAAAACCGTACATCTGTCTGGAAACAGGTCGACCACGTGGCGGTGGACTTCGGCAGCCCGGCCAAAAACCAGAGCGTCACGATCGCCTCGGCAGACGACATCGACGTCTGGGAGCGGGCGCTCGCGCTCAGCAGCGCGGTCACGCGCTGGCCCCTCGCCGCCACCGGGATAGAAGCGCTGGGGCTGGACGCCGGCGACACGCTCGGTGCCTGGGCCGGTCACCGCCGTCGGGCGTCGACCGCAGGCGCCGGCGGCGCGCCGGACGTGGCCGCCCTCGAGCCGAGCGCCGTCCCGACGACGTCGTCCTACCCGGACCAGCACCTTCTCACCACGCCGATCCGCATCCCTCCGGGGCTGTTCACGAAGCGCTGGATCCTGCTCACCACGCCCGCCAACCCGCCCGGCGGCTGCATCGATTCGATGATCCTCAGCTACGAGACCAGCGATCACGCGACCGGCCGGGTGAGCCTGACGTTCAAGATCCGCGGGACCGCCTGGCAGGGGCCGGCGTGCCCGATCTCGACCATCGACTACAACCGCTCGCTTCCGATGAACTAGCCCCGGCGAGGCGGAAAACGGCCGATGGGTCGGGCAACCATTCTCCGAGTACTTCGTTCGCCTCGTGGCATCCACCTCTTATGGCGCGCCGCGCGCGCGTCGAAGGAGAGACCGACATGAATAGACGTGAATTCGTGAACCTGACCACCGGAACCGTGATCGCCCTGGGGGGCTCGCTGTTTCTCGTGTCCTGCGGAAACGACAACGGCACGTCCAGCGGCGACAGTCCCGCGGCGCCGCCGCAGCAGAGCGGCACCCAGATCGTCTACACGACCAGTTTCGTCGGCGAGCACTCCCATACGTTCGGGGTCGAGACGTCGGCGTTCACCGCGCCCCCCACGGACGGCGTCATGGGCTCGACGAGCAACGACGCGGGGCACATGCACACGGTCGCGATCTCCATGACCGACCTGCAGAACGTCGGCGCCGGCCAGACGGTCAGGGTGACGACCGGGCTAGACAGCGGCCACACGCACGTGCTGACGCTCGTGAAGCTCGCGTGAGTCGCTGACGCGCTTCACGACCCGCGACGAAACAGCTGCTCTGACGCCTACCACTTCTTCAGCTGCGACACCTGCACCAGGTTCCCGCAGCCGTCTCGCAGGATCGCGACCTTCGCGTACCCCAGGTCCTTGGGCGGCTCGGTGAACTCCGCCCCGCGCCCCTTCATGCGGTCGTAGTCGGCCTGCACGTCGTCGCTGAAGAACATGGTCGCGGTCTGGTTCTGCTGGAACTTCGCCTGCTGGTAGGCCTTGTCGGCCGGGGCGCTGTTGAGCGCCAGCTGCAGCTCGGTCCCCTCCGGCTCCTCGGCCGAGGCGACGGTCAGCCAGCGGTACCCACCGTTGGTCATGTCCGCCTTCTTCACGAAGCCGAGCACCTCCGTGTAAAAGCGCAGCGCCCGGTCCTGGTCATCGACATACACGGTCGTCAGTTTGATCTTCATTGGCTCCTCCTGGCTTGATGACGAAACCCAACTCCAGAATGTGACCGACTGAAACTCAGCCGATCTCGATATCGAGCGCGCCGAGCTGATCGTCGTCCATGATCAGGTCGATGCCGGTGATCTTGCCGCCCACGATCGTGAACACGAACGCCGAGCGCACCTGATCGCGCACCGCCCAAACCGCCCCCGGCTGGCCGTCGATGAGCGCGGGCAGCGCGGCGGTCGCGCGGCCCTGGAAGGCGTGCGCGACCTCGGCGGCGCCCCGCATCTCGGGCGCGAGGGCGGGGCCGCCCCGGTCCCGGTAGGCCGCCGCCACGCGCACGGAGGTGGCGTCGGCGCGCAGCACGGCGTCGGGCGACAGCACCGCCAGCAGGCGATCGAAGTCGCCGTCGCGGGAGGCGGCCAGAAAAGCGCCGACCAGCTCGCGGTGTTGCGCGACGTCGGTGGGGGGAGGGCGGCGCCGCGGACGCGGCGGCGGGCGCGGCTGGCGAGCTGGCGGGCGGCCGCCGGCGTGCGCTCGACGATGGGCGCGATCTCTTCGAACGAGAGGTCGAACATGTCGTGCAGCACGAACGCGACGCGCTCCTGCGGCGCCAGCATGTCGAGGACGACCAGCAACGCGGGGCCGATCGCGTCGGCGAAGGCCACCTCGGACTCGGGGGTGGCGCCCGCCGGCAGCGCGTCGGCGTCCGGCCCCAGCGGCTGCTCGCCGCGCGCGCGGCGCGCGCGCAGCATGTCCAGGCAGACGCGCGCGACGACGGTGGTCAGCCAGCCGCCGAGGTTCTCGACGCCGGACGTCTCCGCGCGGCTGACCTTCAGCCAGGCCTCCTGCACGGCGTCGTCCGCCTCGCCGGCGGCGCCCAGCATCCGCAGCGCCACCGCCCGCAGGTGCGGGCGGCTGTCGTCGAACCGTTTGGCCAACCAGTCGTTGTCCTTCTCTTGGTCGTCCATCGCTTGCTCCCTCTACCAAACTACCTCCCTGACGGATCGGCGCGCGGGAATGTGACCGATGGGTGCCCGCGAGGCCCGGCGTAAGATGGCGGTGGTGCCTGATCGCAAGCGCCTCGGGTGTTGGTTCGCTCGCTGCGCTGCCAGCATGCTTTTGGTGGTGGGGGCGAGATCCGCGCGCGCCGAGCCAGCCGAAGGCTACGCGATCTGAATGGCGGATGAGGCGCCTCGAGGTGGCGGTGACGGTGGCTCTGGCGACGCTGGCCCTCGGCGGCTGCGCGACGACGAGCGGGACCGAATCGGCGAACGACAAGATGTATGGCGGCGGCGACGGGACGAGCTGCGCGCAGGCGGTCGTCGTCCACGCGCAGAACGAGTTCGCCGGAGGCAGCGTCCAGGGAGGCGCGCGCCAAGGTATCATTCGACCCAATGAGCGTCCGCGCGCCGCTGCTCGGAGGTCTCCTGCTGGCGGCGGTTGTCTCCTGTCTGACGCCCCCGGCGCAGCCCGCAAAGGCGCCGGCCCCCCCCGAGCCTTCGAAGCCGGCCCTCAGCGGCGAATTGGATCCGCCGGCAGTCGCCAAGTACATCCGTTCACAACTACTCAACGTCAAGGCCTGCTACGAATCGGCACTCAAGACAGACCCGATGCTCGTCGGCAGAGTCGACACGCACTGGACCATCGATGTCGACGGAGTCCCACGTAACGTCGCTGTCGAGTCTAACTCCATGCAGTCTTCGGCCGTGGCCGACTGCGTACGGGCCCTCATCGAAGAATGGCGTTTCCCGAAACCGGCGGGCGGCAGCGTAGAGGTCAGCTTTCCCTTCGTGTTTCAGTCCCACAAGTGACGCGTCAGGGCTCGGTTCCGTGCGGGTGACGAAGACACGCGTGGCGGTCAGGGGCTTCCCCGCGGCGAGGCGCTCAGGGTGTAGCTGCGTCTCGCGAAGCGCGCATACTGGATGCGCGAGCTGCTCTGGTAGCGGTCGGAGATGAGCGCGAGATCGTAGACGCCGTCGTCGTAGAGACCGCCCCCGCTCTTCTCGAAGCGGAAGTATCCGTGACCGTCGGTGCTGCTGGTGCCGAGCACCTTCCCGTTCTGGGAGAGGACCACGGTCTGGAAGGTGACGGGCTGGCTGGCGGCCAAGCTCTCGACCCGCACCACCCCCACGATGATCCCCACGCCGGTCTCCGTGGGCGACGAGACCTCCGGGCGTTGGGGCATCGCCGCGAGGTCCGTGGGCGCCGCCTCGTATTGCCCGCATCCGGAAGCGGCCGCCACCGCGGCGAGGGCCACGGCCACGACCGAGGCCACGACGGACGCCACGATCGAGCCGAGCTGCCGCTTCACGCGGCCACCGTCGCACGGCCTGCCATCCGGGTCGATGGTGGCGATCACGAACGGATCAGAACGAGTATCCCCACGCGATTCGAGCCTGCGGGCCCCACACGCCGGCCACGGGCGAAAGCTTCTCTCCTGGTTCGCAGCCATCGATCAGATTCGAGCAGTAGCTTCCGCCGCCGAGCCCATCGGTGATCCCCACGGCTGCCAGAAACGTGATGCCCTGGGTGGAAATGAGCTGCAGCCCCGCCGCGTCGACGTTGAGCCAGACGGGGTGCCCGGTCGAATTCAGGGGGTTCGTTGGGATCGCGACCGAGAGACCCACCCCGGCAACGAACTGCACCGCTCGGTTCCCGAGCACGAGCTTGGGCATGAGGGAGAGCTGCGTCCCCGAATCTCCGATTCCGACGCCAGCCTCGATCTGAAGGACATCGCCAAAGGTGCGTGCAAAGGTGATCCCCAGCTCACCGACGACCGACGCGATGCCGAGGTCCAGGCATATCGCGTTCGGGCGAGGGGTCCGCCCGTCGCCCTCGGCGAGGGTCTGGGCGCGAGCGGCGACCGGGGCGGCCACCAGGAAGATGACCGACGCGAGAGAGAGGATTGCTACCTGCGACCGCACGGCCATCACGAGAGCAATCGGCGGACCACGACGAAGGGCCGGCGATCAGCGCTGCGTCCTGGCGAATTGGCAAACCCCCCGTTTAAAAACGAACACCGCCCGACAGTGTCGCGCCGATCGCGACTACATCCGTCGGCCGACGCCGTATCGGGGACCAATCTTCGGTCTATTCGACCCCACCGTCGATCTGCGAAAGCTCCGGGTCGACGGCTTCCCGCCCGAGCTGGGTTTTCCTGCGTACGAGAAGAACCAAGCAGAGTTCAGTTGTGAGCTCGAAGACGAATGGGACGTGGCGATGCTGCTGCGCCTCGTTTTCCACGAGACCTGACAACCTCAGCGGCGAATGATGGCGTCGAGATCGGCGCGAACGTCCCTTAAGTCTACGCCCTCGCCGCGATCGAGCGCTCTCCGAGTCCGCCCCTGGACGCTTCAGACGCGGACGAGCTCGAAGTCTGATCCCGTCTGCTTCTTTCCTGTCCACCGCTCGGTCCCGAGCGCATCGTCGAGCTCGTCCTCGACGTCAAACAACCAATCTGGCGTTTTCGAGCAAGTCGGCAGGCCGCACCACTCGGATTGACCGTGAGCGCACAATCCCTCTTCGAGGCCCCCCGGCGCGTCGGGCACGGGCCTTGCTGCGATCACCGCCGATCGTGATTCGACATCGGCTTTGGTTCGTGGTGCTCGTGGGCTTCCTCGTCCTCCCCCTCGTAGCCTGTTCGGGCTCGGGAGCACGGGGAAGCGGCGGACCCGGTGGAGGCGCCGGTGCCGTTTGGCGACAGCCGTCGGTCAGTCTCACCCGTCCGGTGAGCGATGAAGGACTCGTTCAAGCCGCGGGAACATCGAGAGAGGGCGCTGGAGGCGCGGGCGGCTCTTGCCTCGACCGCCTTTCTGCCTGCCGGGCGTTGATCATGAACGCGATGGCACCGGCGGGAATTGAAAACGACAGAATCCATGGGCTGACGAGGCCGTCGTGCGCCGCGGAGAGACCGAAGAGTTGAACGGTGAGCGCCTGGATCGCGACGGCGCCGGTGATCCAGTTGACCGACAATTTGAAAGGGCACGCCAGGGCGATCGCGAGCAACCACCACCACTTTCGCTTCGTGATGTGCCGCCGGCGAAACCATGACACCAGCGCGGCCACGATCGTTGCCGCGACCGCGATCATCGCGAGGATGAACGCATACTGGACGAGCCCCATGTTGCCGAGTGAGAAGGCGTTGAGCACCTCAAGGGAGACCGACAGAGCCTTCGCGTGCAAGCCCACAATTCGACGGTCTCCCTCGTCTACCCGACGCAAGACAACGTCGGTGACCACGTAGGCGCCGTCGTATGTCGACTCGAACGTCACGTTGCTCATCTCGGTGGTCGAGCCACGGACCATCTTCACGAAACTGGTCCGATAACCAACGAGGCGAACGCCGATCGGGGCGCCCTGAGGGAACTGCGCCGCAAGGAGCTTAAGACTACTTTCGGGATCAGGAGTTCGCTGGGACTCGTCCAGACGAGCGGCGATCGCCACGATATCTCCGCGCGCGAGACTGTCGGTGATCTGTCGCGCTTCGACGGCGTCCGGGCGATTCGCAAACCTGGCGAGGTCTGGTGCGCCACAGCCTGCAAGCCCGCTCATCGCCAGCAGGAGCACCATTTTCATTGCTCGCGAGGGTCGTGCGACGAACATCCGAGAAATCATAGTCCAGTGGAGGTGCCCCGGTCGATAACGCCCTGGGCCGCGGCACTAGTCGCTACAGAAGGTCGCGCCCCAGACACCACACTCGCACACCATGGCCCCCCAGCTGCAGGCTTCCCCCCACTCTTGGCATCCGCCGTCCATGGCGCAGGGCGTTCCGGCCCGGGGGCGCGTGGCCGGACAGTCATTCGGCCTGGCGGCGCACTCAAGGCCTCCGCCGCCGCACAGGCAGTTTCCTTCGGGATAGACGCACTCGTACGACGGACCGGGCTGACAGCTGACGATCGCGTCCGGCGAGTCGGGGAAGGTCGGCGGGCAGGCGGGCTGTGGGGTCGGGCAGCCGCTCGCCGGGTCGGTGGCTGGCTGCTGCACACTCCAGCCGCTCGCCGTGCAGGTCGCGAGCGTATTGCAACTCCAGCGCGGGTCGTCCCCGTACTCGCAGGGACTCGCGGTCAGCCCGCACGGCAGACCCTGAGCCGGGACCGTGAGCGGACAGGCGGAGGTGATGTAGCAGCCACCTTGCCCTGGAGTCCCCGCCGCGCCGGAGTCGGGCTGCGGGCGGAGACCGCCTGCCGGCGTCAGATTCTGCGCCTGACACCCCGCCCAAAGCGCCAGCGCCAGGGTAGCGCCTACCCGCAGCCACTCCCGAGACCTCACCCCTCAACTATCGGAGGAATGGCGGCGGCAAGCAATCAGGGTCGCGATTCCGTCGCGTCCACGCACGCGGCCCGCTAGGGAACTGGTCCTTCGGCCACAGCGTGATGATCAGACTACGCTTCTATATGATGGGGGGCGGCGTGCAGCTTCGGCGTCTCCCATCCTTTGCGTTGCTCGCGCTCGCCGCGTGCGCCGGTAAGGCGCCTTCCGGTGCTGTTACGCCTCCACTCGCAAAGCCCGCCGCGCCGGTCGATGGCGGACGTGCACTCCCGAACCAGACCGACGTCAGTAGGGTAATCGGCGAAAATCGCGCCGACATCAGGACATGCTACCAACAGGCACTCCAACGAGACGACAGGCTCACCCACGGCAAGATTACGGTGAAGGTCACGATCGAGACCTCGGGGCAGGTCAAGAACGTCGAGATCCAAGGCCCACCGCAGTTTCAGTTGCTGCAGCCTTGCATCAAAGAGCGCATCGGCCTTTGGTCCTTTCCCCAATTCTCCGAACAATATGGAGCCGAGTTCGTCTACGTCTTTCGCGGGAATGAGGACCCGATCGCTGCAACCGAGACGGCGAAGGCAGCCAGGTCTGACCCCGAATTGGATCCACGCGCGGTCGCCCAGGTCGTCCGTTCGCAGCTGCCGAAGGTGAAGGAGTGCTGGACCAGGTCACTCAAGACAAACCCGACGCTTGCCGGGCGGGTCGTCATGCACTGGACGATCGACGCCGACGGACTCCCGTTTAACATCAGTGTCGAGTCCAACTCAATGCAGCCGTCGGCGGTGCCCGATTGCGTCCGGGCCCTCATCGAAGCGTGGCGCTTCCCGAAACCGTCGGGCGGTAAGGTAGAGGTCGCGTTTCCTTTTGTTTTTCGGCTGGACGACGGCTCGGTGGAACCTCGCTCCGGAGGCGAGCAGACCCCGCGCTAGACGGGCGCTAGACGTGCGGTCAATGTGTCAAGCCTTCCGTCGTCCAACCTTGAGGGAAATAGGTCGAGGTTGTGAGAACATTGCGGCGAAGCCGTGCATCGTTACTTCGTAGTCGCACTCTTCGCTGGCGTTGTGTCGATCGGATGCGCGTCCAGTCAGCCGGTCGCGGTCGTCGACATGTCGCGCGCGCTGCGAGAGTGCCGCGAGGGCCGCGCCGCGATCTCCGACCTCCACGGTGTCTACGTGACCTATCAAGCGCAACTCGACCAGCGTCAGGTGGCGCTCAAGCTCGCCCTCGAGAGGATGAAGGCCGAACGCGAGCGAGGTTTGCCTGTTGCGGCGGAGCGCGAGGCCGCTGCCCGCCGGGAAATGCAGGAGCTGGAGGCCGAATACCTGCAGCTGCAGAAACAGCTCTCGGACGAGGAGCGTCGGCGCGCGGCGCCAATCCAAGCGCGTCTCGAGGTGACGCTCAGCAAGCTGGCCGAGACTCGCCGGCTGGGCACGGTCAAGAGGGTCGGCTCGTTCGTTCCGGGAGTCGATCGAGAGCTCGACATCACACCGGATCTGATCCAGGCCATGGACGCAGCAACTCCGCCCGCCAAGCCCTAGACCCGCCATCGAAGGGGTCGCCACTGAGCCGCCGTTCGTAAACAATGAAGACATGAGATAGTTCGTTTCGGTCCGCGACTAACGTCAAACCAGGGAGCGCCATGCGCCGATTCAGTCTCCGTTTCCCCGTGGCATTTGCGATGGCGCTCGGCGCTTGCGGATCGTCCGGCGGAGGCGGCGCTGGTGGAAGCGCCGGCGGCGGAGCCGGGGGGACCGCGGTTGGCGCTGGCGGAGCAACGGGCGGCGCGAGTGGGCGCGCCGGTGGCGGAGCCGGGGGGACCACCGTTGGCACCGGTGGAACAGCGGGCGGCGCTGGTGCCGTCGCTGGTCATGGTGGCTCGGGCGGCGGCGGCGCGGGCGCCGGCGGCGGAACTGCTGGCTCCCCGGGTGGAACGACCGGTGGCGCGGGCGGTGGCGCGGGCGCGGCGGGCAAGGGGGGCGGGTCAGGTGGCGCGAGCGCCACGGGTGGCGGGGGCGCGGCGGGCAAGGGGGGCGCGTCGGGTGCCTCGGGAGGCGTGGGTGGCCGCAACACGGGCGCAGCGGGCGGCGCGGGCACGTCGGGGGCCGCTGGTTCGACAGGAAGCGCCGGCGCGCCGGGGACGGGTGGCACCTGGCCGCCAGCGCTCAAGGAATTCCCGCTCAGTCACTCGGACGCCGCGGCCTGCAACTTGGTTGCGGGGCCCGACGGCAACATCTGGTTCGCCGAATATCACCGCAGCAACATCGGCCGCATCACGCCTGCGGGCGTGATCACCGAGTTTCCCACGCCCAAGATCAGCAGTGGCCCTTGCGAGATGACGGTCGGCTCGGACGGCGCCCTCTGGTACATCGAGGTGGCTGGGATCGGGAGAGTGACCGTCGCCGGATCGTTCACCGAGTATCCGACCACCTATCGACCGCGGTCCATCACCGCGGGGCCTGACGGCAATCTTTGGTTCATCGAGGGAACCGACGTGAACGACGTGGACGCCAACGCGATCGCCGCCATGTCGGTCGCGGGGACGATCGTGGCCGAATACCCGATCCCCACCGCCAATGCGGACGCGACGAGCATCACCACCGGGCCCGACGGCAATCTCTGGTTCACCGAGGAGTACTTCACCGCGAACCAGCTCGGGCGCCTCACGCCCGCGGGCGTCTTCACGGAGTTTCCGCTGCCCATCGCCGAGGTGCAGTCGGATTGGATCATCGCCGGGCTCGGGCAGACGCTGCTGTACTCCGAGTCGGAGTTCATGCCGAACATCCAAGACTGGGTCGGCCAGATCACGACCGGCGGGGCGTATTCGCAGACGCTCGTCCCGACCATCCAGGGGGGCGTCGCACGCCTCGCGGTGGGGCCCGACGGCAACATCTGGTTCACGCAGTACCTCGGCAACAACGTCTACCGGATGACGTCCTCGGGGACCTTGTCGCTCGCGTTCAACCGGAACGCCACCTATCCGCAGGACATCGTCGGCGGTCCGGACGGCAACATCTGGTTCGTCGAGTCCTACACCGGCGTGATCGCCCGGCTGACGCTCTGACCTGTGACCGCGAGCTGGACGACGCGTGGCGCGCCGATCGCGACTACATCATCGCCGACACGAACGGCTCCGCCCGGAGGCGGCGCGGGCGGCTCTTGCCTCGACCGCTTTTCTGACTGCCGGGCGTTGATCATGAACGCGATGGCACCGGCGGAGGGGGTGGGGGCCGGACCCGGCCGAGTCCCTTAGGGTCGGCGCGACCTTGGTCAGGAACGGGCCTTCCGCGGCCAAGCCAGGTCGGATCGACTCTGACCTATAGTTATCCGGTGAACAGGCCATGGCTCGCCCGGTCGGCGACGTGGTGTTGGTGTGTCTCGACACTGGCCGTCGCGCTCGTCGTTCAGCCGGCGTTTGCCGAAACGCCCGAACCTCATCCCACCGATGCCTGGGTTGACGACTGCCTCGACCGGATCGAATGGAGCGATCCGGCCAGCTTTGCAGGTGAGTGTGTTCGACTGGCGCAGGAGGAGAAGCGATTCGGCGATGTCCTCGTCGCGTTTCTTCCACGCCGGCAGGAGGTGCGCGTCGCGGCGACGAAGAGCCTCGGCAAGAGATACGAGCAGTGCGTCCTGAACGCCCTCGGTAGCAAAGCCTGCCTTCTTCACCCACCTGCGAGAGCCGACGCCTTCGAGTGGACTCGCCTCTACGACCTCCAGATCGGCAAGGCGGTGCCCAATCTCCCCGAGGCTCATCGGCTGAGCGAGGCCTGGGCGGCCGACAGGAATGCCTCGTTCTGGACGCGCCAAGGGGCCCGAGCGGCTCTACGAAAGTTGTTGCCGGAGGACATGACGGTCGAGGCGAATGGGTGTCTGAGACAGCCCGCGACCGCCGCCTTGGGTAGCGCGCTGACGTCCTGGCTTTCAGGAGCGGGGAGAGCGGTACCGCCGATTTGGCGCCAGCCACTGGACGCCATTGTCGGGGACGGCATTCGACACGACGAATGGGTTCGGATAGGGCCGAATCTCCTGGTGAACCTCGTCACCCGCAGTTGGTCCGGGTCCGAGCCGCCGGAAGATCTTCGAGAGATCCTGGAGCCCAGGAGCTCCCTCCAGGGGACCACCCTCTGTCTGCGGCCGATCGATGCTGCTGCCGAGGCTGGGATTCACGCTCGCATGAACGCCGTGGGAAGAGGGTGGCAAGGGAGCTTTGACGATGTACTGATGAACCCGACGGTGGCTCTCCCCGCCGATCGACGCTACCGTGACCTCGCACTGCCCGACCGGGCCATCTGCGGTGTCGACGAGGCAGGTGCCTTGTTCTGCGCTGGCTCTCGCGCCGTTGCCCCGGCGTTGACAGGGCGGTTCGTGGAGATCGCGGCAGCGGGACGGCGTGTCTGCGCAAGATCGGGGGACGGGGCGTTCTCCTGTCAGGCAGAAGGCCGAGCGATCGAGGTCGCTCCACCCGGGGTCTACAAGACCATGTCCACATCCGCGGATCGGACGTGCGGCGTGAAGTCCGATGGAGCCCTTTCGTGTTGGATGTTCACCGGCGGCTCAGAGCCGACCCCCCCCGGCCATTTCGTCAGCCTCGCGCCCAATGGTGGTCGCTGTGCGCTCCGAGACGATGGCCACGCCATCTGCTGGAGCACGAACGCCCAGCTCCGGGTCAGTGCCTGGGACGTGGCCGGCGACGTGGTCTCGGTGGATGGCGCCCCGGTCGGCGGGTGCATCGTCCGGAAGGATGGCAGCGCATCCTGTTGGTCCAGAGGCAGAGTCCTCAAGCCCGTAGCGGCAGACGCGCCTCTTCGACAGATCTCCATGGGAAGCGATGCCTCATGGTGCGGAGTCACGACACACAGTGACGTCCTTTGTTCGGAGGGCGGGGGTTCCGCGACGCTTCATCGGGGCGCCTTCCGTCGCGTCGTCAAGGGGCCGGGAAATGCCTGCGCGCTGGCCGAGGCCGGCGCCGTCAGTTGCTGGGGCTCGTTCTGGCCCTGGGCCGCGATGGGAAGCTCATCTCAACTGGGGCTGCACTAGAACGCGGAGACGCCACCCCGACGGCCTGGCGTGCGTCTGCCTGCTCGCCGACGCGGCGGCGCGCGCGCACGGGATCCGCGCCACCCGGATGTTCAGTCGACTACTATGGTCTCGATGAGCTCGCGCACACTGGCGTTCGCGCTGCTCGTTGCGACGGCCGCCGGGTGCGCGCACGTGGAAGCGACTCGCCTGCGGATCCGCTGTTGCATCGAACGCGACAAGCCGGACGGCACCTGCGACGAAACCCGCAACGCTCCAGTCCTCCTGGACGGCGCGGCCGCCGGTGTGTGCCGGGACTGGGGAGGCGAGGGACGGATCACGACCGCCGAGGGCCACCAAATTCGCGTCAACTCGGGGGGCGCCGCTGACTCGTGCTGCATGTCGTCCGAGGTCTACGTCGAAGTCCCCGCCGGGAAACGAACCGACGTTCGCGTTTATCTTTCGCTGTACCCGGACTGACGCCTCGATGGGTCTACAGCCGATGGTGACCCCCGCCGAGACCACCGCCGCCTTTCTGCTCGCGCGCGTGCGGGCGGCGCGCGGGGCGGCGTGGGACGAGGGGCGCGGTCGCGTGCCGGCGCCGGCGCCGCCGTCCGGCCCGGCGTTGCGGACGTTCGCCTCACTCGGGAACCCTGGGAGGGTTCCCGAACCCTCCCGCGACGGACGCCGCCGGGCAAAGCCCGGCTACGTCCACGCGCCGAGCGGCGCGTCCGCGGCGTCCCCGAGGCGGTGGTCCGCGGCCTGCCCGCCTGGGACCGCGGCGAGCGGACGATCGACGCTGGGACCTCCTCTTCGAGGTCCCCCCGGCGCGCCGGGTGCTCGCCCTCCAGGCGCGCGGGCGGCGCTGCGTCTGCCTGCTCGACGACGCGGCGGCGCGCGCGCACGGACCCTACTTCTTCGCGATGGGGCGCCTGGCGTGGTGATAGACGCGGACGATTCGCAGCGCTTCCGCTGATCGCTGGTAGTAGATTCGGAACGACGCCACCGGCCAGCTCCTCACGACGGCGCCCGATCGCAATTGCACCTCCGGTCCCTGGAACTCACCTCGCGCGAGCCTTTCGATCATCGAGAGCAGCTGATCCTTCAGCTCGGTCGCCGCGATCGGGTTACTCGCTGCGAGGTACTCGACGGCGGAACGAAGATCTTGTCGCGCGCGTGGGGAGAACCTGACCTTCAACGGCGGACGATCGCGTCGAGGTCAGCGCGAACTTCATCCAGATCGGCGCCTTCGCCGCGATCCAACGCAGCGAGCGCCTCTTCCAAGCCCTGTTCCTGCTCGGGCGTGAGCGCCGGCACAGCGTCGAGCGATTCGATCACATAGCGGCCTTCGGGCAGCTTGCGAAGCTCGTCCGGCAAGTCCCGGCCGTTCCACTTGAGCACCGTCGCCATACCAGGACAATCATACACGAGGGTCCTTCGCCAGGGGGGAGCGTGGCGCACGGCACCGGGCTCCGCCCAAGGATCGAGACGTCGTCCAAAACATCATCGACGACGTTCCGCCCCCCAAGCCGGTGGACGATCTGGAAGGCGATCTCCTGGGCCTCTACCTGACCACGGGACGCCTGCTGGCGGCGGGCGGTGCCGAGATCGAGCACGCCGGCGTGCAACCGGACGTCGAGATGGCCTGGCCCCCCGGCCAGCACCGGCAACCGGATGAAGACTGCGTGCGCCAGTTCGCGGAGGCCTTGATCGCTCGGGCCCGCGGTCCGGAGCGTTCGACGCTGCTCGCGACCGCGAAGACGCTCCCGGCCGAGGGGTTGTGCCGGTCGGTCGGGTTGCGCGGAGGCTAGCTCCGGGAGACGCGGCGCCGTTGCGCCTGCGCCTGGCATGCCTGCGGGGCGACGCGGCGGCGCGCGCGCACGGGGATCCCGCGGTGGGGCAGTTACGGCGCGTCTTGCAGCCGAGGCCCGCGGCGGCGGCTGGCGCCCCAGACGGCGCGGACGACGATGCCTTCTTTGTCGAAGGTGAAGTAGACGTGCACGCCGATTCTTTCCACGAAGACCCGACGAACGCCCGGCACTCGTGGATACGACGTGCTCGCACCAGATAGCCTGGCAATCAGGTCGATCGTCCGCTCGAGGTCCGACGTGAACGCCTCGACGTGATCGCGGTTACTGGTCCACCAATCGCGCTCGTGGAGGACGTGACGTCGTGCCGTCGCGGTGAACTGAACGCGTCGCCGTTTCACGGCCGGCGGAGTTCGCGCAGCACGTCTTCGGCGCTGACGAGTCGACCGGCTTCGACGTCGCTCTCGGATTCCCGGAGCGCATCGTGAAGACGTGCTCGATCGGACTCGTCGAGCCAGTCCCCGGGGTCGAGCGGAAGAAGTTCGACCTCCGTCCCTTCGGGCAGATCCGTCGGCTCATCGACCACCAGCCGCCCGCCCTTCACGCGTGCCTTCAGGGTCATGGGGAGAGTCTACTGCACGGGCCGCGGGTCGACAGATCGCGACGCGCGCGAAGGGAGAATCGGACCTTCAACGGCGAACGATGGCGTTGAGGTCGGCCCGAACGTCCTCGAGGTCCGCGCCCTCGCCGCGATCGAGCGCGTCTACCCCGAGGGCGCCGATCGGAAAGAACGTGCTCTTCCCGCTTCCCGGCGGGCCCGCCACGACGATCATGACCGGGCGGGCGGGCTTCTTCGCGGCCACGGCGACTTAGCCGGTTTCGACGCTGGTCAGCGACGCCGGACGCATGTCCGGGGGGAGCTCCCGAGAGACGAGGCGACCGTCGCCATCGATCACACCCATCTGCTCCAGCCGCGACCGCGCTTGCTGTATCCGCCGCTCGGCCATGGCGTCCATGCGCGCGTCCCACGTCGCAACGTCAGCTTCGTCGTCGAGGTCGAGATCGTCGACACGAGCCTCTGGAATGGGGGACTCGTCCAGGGCGGTGGCGGCCATGATTCCTATTTTAGCACCGGCCTTCGGCGAGGGCGCTGACCTTCGGTCAGGGCCCTCTGCGGTCGTTCGGCGAGGAGATTACGGTCTGGGACCTGGAAAGAATGCCGGAGCCGTCGCTGGCAAAACGAATCACCACGGCCGAGATGCGGTTGAAGGATTGGTAGTTCGCGGCCACGAGACGAATGGCTCCCGCCACGTCCTCCGCGGGCACGTCGCCGATGACTGTCCCCTGGTCGGTTTCGGCGAACAGACGCCAATGTGTCCAAGGCGGCTCGACGGCGGGAAGGCGGCGCTCCCACTTGGCTCGGAGTCCTGCACCCGGAAGGACGGGAGAGCCGGTCAGCATCGCGGCCACCTCGTCCGTATCCCACCGTGCGGCACCGATGTGCTGCGAGATGATGTCGCCGTCCTTGACGATGAAGGTCGCTGGAATGGAGCGTGTCTCGAAGATCGGTGGCGTGTCGTCGGCGAGGACGAAGATCGGGATCCTCCACGGCTTACGAGAGGCAAAGGCCTTCACCTTCTCGAGCGGCTCGGTGGTGACGCACGCGAAGGCGACGTTCGCGCCCTCCAATCGACGCATCAAACGTTCGATGCTGGGCAACTCGGCCACGCAGGGCGCGCACCAAGTCGCCCAGAAATTCAGGAAGAGCGTCTGGCCCCGAAAAGTGCTCGCGCTGACGACCTCGCTCTCCAAAGTCCGCAACCGCATCTCGTAGTCCCAGCCCTTGAGCAGCTGCGGCCGCGCCGATTCAAGGCGGGAGGGCAGACGCCGCCGGACGAGCCGCAGGCCGAACCACAGCAGCACCCCGAGCAGCGCCAGCGTGACCAGCACCCCCAGCGCGACGCCTATCAAGAGATCGTGCCTCACGGTGGTGACACCCGACACTACTCGCCCCTTTGATGGATCGGCCAGGGGGAATCTGAGTCGACGCTGCGGCGGAGAGCTAGGACGGCTCGTTCAGCGCCGGGTCCAGTATCCCGAACGTCGCTTCAGATGCGCGACCGCAACGATCTCGATCTCGTCATCCGAAATCAGTCGATAGACGAGGGCGTAAGGAAACCGTCCCATCAACGTCCGTCGAGATCCCCGGGCCGCGGCCCAGCGCTCGGGTGCCTCCACGATCTCGTCCGCCTTCTTGCGAACTGCGTGTACGAATCGGAGGCCGAGGCCGGGCGAGCGTTCGTCGTACCAAGCTGCAGCATCCTGCAGCTCGGCCTCGGCCATCGGGTTGAACCGCAGCCGTCTACTTGCCACCGAATCGCTGCTCGAGACGCGCGAAAACGTCTTCGGCCGGGACCGTCTTCACGCGGCCGGTGTCCACGTCCTCCATCCGCCGCTTGATCTCGCCCTCCCAATACTCGCCCAGATCCGACAGATCGAGACTGGCTGACAGCTCGTCGACGAGCTCTTCGCGCTCCTCGGGCCGAAGCTTGAGCGCGGCCTCGAGAACAGCCTTCGTGGCGGCGGACATGGATTGATTTTACTTAGTAAACGCGGTTCTGGCGAGGCCATGGTACCGCGCCGGGACGGACTGCCCTTCGAGGCTCTGCCTTCGCCCCCGTGCTCGCCCGGGAAGCGCGCGGGCGGCGCTGCGTCGCACCCCATGCAGGCGTTGGCTAAGATGGTCTTGGATGCGTTTGCGCAGACTGGCTTTCGCGCTGCTCGTTGTCGGGGCGGCGGGGTGTGCGCACATGCAACCGACCCGCCTGTGGATCCGCTGCTGCGCGGGGGATGAACGCCCGGGCGGAGCCTGCGAAGAAGAGCAACGCTTCGCACAAGTCGTCCTGGACGGCACGGCGGCGGGTAAATGCGAGGACTGGGGAGGCGCCGGACGGTTGCTGGCGCCGGGGTGGCACCACATCGACGTCCAGGTTCGAGACGGTCGGGAAGGCTGTTGCTTCGCCGCCGACGTGGACCTCGAGGTCCCACCCGGCCAAACGACCGCCTTTCGAGCCTACCTCGGTCGATTCCCCGATTGAGGGCCCCGGTGACCCCCGTGGCGGAAGTAAGTGGGCAACCGGGTAAGCTCGATCGCAACCAGGAGCAGAATCGGTGCCTGTATCGACCACGATCAGAGCGGCAAATGCGGACGAGCTGGGGGTGATCGCGCGGCGGATGGACCGCGGGCGCGAAGGTGCCTTCGCCAGGGGGGGAGCGTGGCGCCGGGAAGCGGTTCGCGTGGGCGTCATTGGCGCCGTGGCGACGGTGGCTTCTGCGGTCCTGGTCCTCCGGACGCAGACAGGCGCCTTCGTCATCGGCGGCGCGCTCGGACTGACGTTCGTGGCCTTTGGTCTGCTGGGCTCGCGGCGTGCTAGCCGGTCGATCGAGGTTCGGCTGGCGGAATGGGGGCAGGCGCGCCATCACGGAATACCGGATCACGGCTGATCGGATCGTCACCGCCGCGGGCGAGGACGGAGACGTGTGGTGGCTGTTCCGGATCGACCCTGGTGCTTGGCTGGCCTTCGAGCAAGGACAGTGGGATGGCGTCGACGGGTCGGCGCACCTGTGGTGCCGTGAGGCACGAATCGGCGTGGATGCTCATCGCACGGTTGTTTCGATCGAGAGCACGGGCGACCCCATCGTGGTCGAACGACGCGACCTGCGACCACCGGACTTCGCGCCGACACCCGAGACACTGTTCTGGTCGCCGCCCGACGAGGCCGGCCCGTTACCCGTGCAGATCGCCGGTGATCCGACCGTCCCGATCGCGACTACATCATCGCCGACATGAACGGCTCCGCCGTGTTCCTGCTCGCCGCGCTGAAGATGCGGCTCGGCCTGGCGGCGCGGCGGTGTGGGGTCGGCGCGGAGGCGGCGGGACGGGGCGGGGGAGGCGGGGCGGGTGTTGGGGTGGTTCGAGGGGCTGGGGCGCGGCTCGAAAACGGGAAACCCGCCGAGCCATTGATTCTTCCAGTAGGTTGGTAGTAATGTTGTGGTGAACGTTGAGCTAGGAAGACGGGCCGCGCAATCGACATCCGCCACAGTAGGGAGAGATGGCCGGCAAAGGATGAAACGTCCTAGAAGTTGGGAGGCTAAAAGCCGTCGCACCTGGGCAGGCGCTCGGCTACAGCCTCCAGTTCACCCGACTCACGGAGATGCTTCTTGCCGCGGCGCCAGGAACGTCGTGCACCTTGGAGGTTCTCGATGCGGAGATTGGCACCCATTGGCAGGTTGTCCTTGGGCAATCCAAGAGTGCGTTGACGGACAATCCAGTCGCCGACAGGGCACTTCCGCTCTGGAAGACGATCTCGACGGCTTGAAGGTTGCGAAGGAAGGCCTTGTCGAGCCTGAGCGCAAGACAACAATGTTCGAGCTCTATGTCTCGCGCCCGGTCAGTGGGACGCTGATCGACGCATTCAACGCTGCCCGAACTCATGAGGACGCTGTGTTGGCGTTAGAGAAGGCGCGCCACGAACTCTGGGGCGACGGCCCCGATCTCTCTTCGCCCTTCCCTGTCGACCGCGATCGCCCCATACGTAAACGAGGTACTCGAAACCGAGGATTGTCTCCTCGCGCCGATCGTGATGGGCGACCTTACTGCGGCTCAGGGAGCCCTCAAGCCGATATCGAGGCGGCGATCCGCCAGGGGCCCGTGTCGGATGCGAAGGTCTTCACGATTGCGGACAAAATGTGCGGCTGGGTAAAACGACAGGTCGACAAACAGCTTGAGCGCGGGCTTCCGGCATTAGTTCAACGGGACGATTTTCATCGCGAGTATGTGGCGTTTGTTCGAAGTGTTGACCGAGATATCATTCTTAGGAGCTTCGCAAAAAAGCCGTCTCAGTCCGATCTCCTGAGAGCACTTACCGGACCTATTTGTCCAGCAGCTCGACTGGATAGACTTGGGGTTCGACGAGAAGTTGGAAGCTGTCAGTGACTATCTCAGATCTTCGATCGGGTCACCTGGAGCAAATCCGGTGATGTGCATGAAGACTCGTTCATTGGCCTCAACGAGCAGCTGTGCCGCGTCTGGCGGAATAGCGCTCGTGCAGCCAGCCTAGAAGGCGCGGCGAGTTCAGACACCGAGCGTGAAAGGCGTGCACTCGCTGTATGACCTACGAAA
Source organism: uncultured Pseudomonadota bacterium (assembly GCA_963725905.1). Classification (GTDB taxonomy): domain Bacteria; phylum Myxococcota_A; class Polyangia; order Fen-1088; family Fen-1088; genus JADGRB01. The sequence goes on from CAVSAG010000003.1 coordinate 493,468, forward strand.
CAAACGTGCAAGGCATGGAGGCCCCGGCGCACTTTGTTCCAGGATGTTTTCATCGGCTCGCCGACGAAGCGACCATTGGCTGGCATCCAGCGTATAAGGCCCGCTTGAAAGCTCGCTCCGCGTCATGACGGCGCTGGCGCGAGAGATACGGAATATCCAAAACCCCGCTCTCGGTGCCGGTCTAGTTTGGCGGTTCGTCTGCTGGCTACACGTCGGATCACCCGACCCGTGATCCGGCTCCGCTTCCCGCCTTGTTTCTTGTACTGCCCATTGTCTTGCACGAAGAGACTGACTCGTTCGTCCGGAGCACTCTACTGTCTTCCGGCCTTCGGTCATTCGCGGCGAAGTTCGGCACCTCCGCAAACTCAAAGCAAGATCTGCTGCTGGCGATTCACGCACGGATGCTTGCTCTGCGTCCGTTGACCCTCGCCTCAGTGCGCATCGCGCTCGCGACGCGACTCCTTCACCTTGAGACGGCCGCCGTGATTCCACTCTCGACGACCAAGGCCCAGGCCGGCATCCTCCCTGACACAAAACGGCTGATGAAGAGTGCGGAAAAACTTGGGGCGTGGTGCGGTCGCCTGACCTTGCACGAGATTGCGACAACCTTGAAAGTGAGATTGTGAAACGTGTTGTTCCAAATCAGAGAACTTGTCCTCTGGCCGCGCGACACAGCCTTCGCTCCGCGACGCGTGCCATTTGCGCCGGGGAAGGTCACGGTGATCAGCGGTGCTTCACGCACAGGAAAGTCTGCCGTCATACCAATAATCGACTATTGCTTGGCCTCCAGTGCCTGCCTGATCCCTGTCAAGACGATCCGTGAGGCCTCTGAGTGGTTTGGGATCGTGGTCAGCACCGCCAATGGCGATAAGTTGCTCGCGCGTCGGGAGCCCGGGAGTCAGCGGTCTACAGATGACAGGTTTCTCCTCGAGGCTCCCACAATTTCAGAGGTGCCTAGAGTCATCAGAAAGAACACGAGTGCGCCCGAGGTGCGCAGACTTCTCGATGAACTGGCAGGTCTCGAACCTGGACTTCGGTAGCGGTGAGACGCAGCAAGGCTTCGACGCGAGGCCGAGTTTCCCAGACCTAAGTGCCTTCACATTCCAGCCAGAATGTTGTCGCCAACCGAGAGATCCTGTTTTCAAAACGGATCGCTACGAACATCGTGAAAGCTTCGCAAGATATTCCCCTACGTTCTCGGCGCTATCACCCCGACTTTGCTGGCCGAACAACACGAGCTTAGGCGGCTGCAGACGGAATTGAAGCGAAAAGAACGAGAACTGCGCGATGCGCAGCAGATATCCGCGCAGTGGATTGCTGAGCTGAGAGCGCGGGTCAGCGAGGCGCGAGAGCTCGGCTTGCTGCCGATGGCGGCATCAGGTGATCTCGCTGAAGCGATGATCGTGCTCCTGAGGAAATTGTAACAGCGGACGGACGCGACTTTAGCCGTCAGTGCATCGACGATCTCGGACGCTGTTCGCGAACTGAATGCGCTCGACAATGAGGAGTCGAGTGTATCCCACGACCTAACAAGGCTTCGCTGGCGCCTTACGGAAATGAACCGCGTGCGCGAGAGCGTCACTAGCTATCGCGACGCTCTGCGGATACAGCGTGATCGACTTAGCTTGGCGGACTGGCTTGGAACCCACAGATCGGGCGATGAAAAGTGTCCGCTGTGTGGTGGAGGAACGGAGCCCAGCGAGAAAATGCTGCATGAACTCCAGGCATCCCTAGTGGAGCTTGCTCGTGAGGCGGGCGATACGTTCGAGGTTCCCGAAGTTTGACCGGGAATTCGAGAGGGTTCAGACGGACGTAAATGACGTCGCCGACAAGCTGAAGGCTGTGCAGATTCGCAAGCGAGCGCTGTCGCAGCGGTCGAAGGAGTAGATGATATGCAATACCAGGCGAAGAAGGTCGAGCGCTTCATAGGTAATCTCGAGAACGCGCTGACGTTGTACCGACGCCTCGGCGAGGACGGAGGGATCGCGACGGAGGTCGAGATGTTGCGCCTGCAGGTCGCGAAACTGACCGAAGAACTCCGTGCGCAAAACCTCGACGAACGGAAACGCCGCGCTTTGCGTATCGTCAACGGAAACGCTGGTCGCCTAATGCCGCTGCTGGATACCGAACGACCAACCGATCCTGTATCGCTGACATCAACGATCTGACGATCAGGGTAACGGGCACGGCGCGTGAAGACTACCTCTCCGAGATCGGCAGCGGATCAAATTGGCTCTCGTATCACCTCGCCATGAGTCTCGGCCTTCAGCAGTTTCTGATCACCTTAGACCACAACGCAGTCCCGAGCTTTCTCGTGTTCGATCAGCCGAGTCAGGTCTATTTTCCTAAGAGAGCGGCGATTCGCGACTCGGAGGTGCCGGACGATCCGGGGCTCAGAGACGAAGACACCGAGGCCGTTCGGAAGGCATTCGAGGTAATGGGTCTGGTTGTAGGTAGTGCCAAGGGTCGACTCCAGATCATTGTTCTCGACCATGCGCCTCGTGAAGTGTGGGGATCGGTTCCCAACGTGGTTGAGTTCGAGGAGTGGCGCGGCGGGAAGAAGCTCGTCCCTCCGGAGTGGATTCTAAGTAGCCGTCAGGCGTGGGCGGTAGCGGAGGCGGCCGGACGGGCTGGGGAGGCGGTGAGGTGTTGCGGCCGCTTGAGGGGTGAGTGCTAGACAGGACCGTCAATGACACTTCGTAGGTATGACGGTAGACACTCGAGGGCGGCCATCTCCATGGGCTCAACCTCACGCCGGGCGGTGGGTGACCTGTGTTGTCTTGTGACCGGCGACGGTATACAGTTGTTCAGGTATGGTCCTCCGGCTTCTCGATGGCCTCCAGAACCGAAGAACGAAGCCCATCCAAAAATGCGCTTCGGTGAGCGGCAGGTAGAGTCATGCTCCGCTTATCTCGTCACCATGAACATCTTCGACTCGCCGGCCCAAACGCTGGTGAATACGGTGAATACCGTCGGGATCATACTGGGCAAGGGAATCGCCGCCGAATATAAGAAACGATACCCCGAGATGTTCCACCGGTACGCCGAGTTCTGCGCCAACGGAATGCTAACCACCGGGATGTTGTACCTCTATCGAAGCCCGAACAAGTGGGTGCTGAACTTCCCAACCAAGCGTCATTGGCGGAATCCTTCCAAAGTAGAATACATTGAGGAGGGACTTAAGAAGTTCGTGGCCACCTGGGCTGAGTACGGCATCACGAGCATCTCGTTTCCACAGTTGGGTACAGGCAACGGCGGGCTGGACTGGGAAAAGGCCGTTCAGCCCCTGATGGAGCGACACCTAAAGGATCTGCCCCTATCGATATTCATCCACGTTGCGAAGACCCGCTCCGATTTGTCCCTGAGCAGAAGAACGCGGTCAGCCGGAAGCACTTGCTCAAACCGAGAGTGGACGTCAGTTTCAATGAGTTTTTTTCTGATTCCTCTCGGAACACGCGAGTGGCGTGGAGCCGGTGGCGAGCAATGAGACCGGACGAGAGGAGCCAGAACCTCTTCCGCGGCTCCGATGCTCCGATCGTCTGACCATAGCCGGGGAGGATTTGCGCTCTCTGTGGCTCTATTAACCTTGCGCGGGGCGTTGCGGATCGACGAATTCCCCGCCAGCCTCAAGAAGCATTCTGAGGTCGTAACTTCGTTACTTCTTCAGCTCGGCTACATCCGTCCGGCTCAGTTCACGGGCGATAGCGCGCGCAACATGAGAGGAATCCGCTTCGCTCCTGCTGCCGATGAGTCTCCTGAGTCAACTCAGCCGATGACGCCCGAGCTTGAAGCCCTGGGCCGGTAAGCTTCGGCAGCATGTCTTTGGCTGGCAGAAAACGCTGCCAAAGGACATGGCCCAGTTCGTCTATCGCTTCGACGAACTTAAGAATGCCATCAATATCTTAAACCAGGGGTACTGGCCCAGTTGAGCCGAGTGCGAGAGGCGGGGTGTTCCGTTCGTAGATTGCGCGAGTTCAACCGTCATCGCGAACACCCTCGGCTCCCATAAGGACTTCGTCCGCATTCTATCCTCGAACCCCGACGCAGTACCACAACGAAGGGATCCGGCCCGTATCGTCCTATTCGAACCAGGGGGCTCACTGCGCTGTACCCGTGTTCATGATGTTCGATTTCGTGAACTTGCTCGCCGACGACCAGACGCAGTTTTCGATAGGAAACATGGCGAGCGCTGGCGTTGAGTTCGGCGCCAGTGAGGCACTCTTCGCAGAGTATTCCATTCGACCTCGTATATCACCGAGGATCGACCTGGGGCCATCAGAATGCCGGTACGATTACGTTTCATCGCCACGCCGAAGTGCTGGTGCCCGTGAGCTTGTCCACAGAGGGAATCAAGCGGATCGTTTGCCGTTCGCATCCCGAACGCCGAACGCTCCTGTACGGGTTGAGCCCGGGAATCCGTGCGCGCTTTGAAAACGTAGTTAGCGTCGAGGCAAGTGAGTTTTTCGAGCGCGCTTGGGCGTTTGTTGAAAAGGTCGAGCCGGGAAACGGTTCTTTGAAATTTACCTTTCATGCTGCCGATTCTCTCCCATCACCCCTGCGTGTGACCTTCAGGTACGAGGACGGGACCCGTACGTGGGGCTGGCAAGAACACTGGCAACTTCGCAGGCCGTTGACTATGGACCTCTCGAAGGCCGGTCCTATGGGAGTGGCGACGCTCTGGATTTGAAGGAGCCAAGGCGTTCCAAGACAAGGTTATTCTCACTGAAGCGCCACTCTGATCGCAGGCCGCCCCACCCTCGACACCCCGCCCCCTCCTCTGCTAAACCCGCGCCCATGAAACTCTTCGTCGAGGACCTCCCCGTCACTGGCAAGCGCGTCATCGTGCGCGTCGACTTCAACGTCCCCCTGAAGGACGGGAAGGTGGAGAGCGACAAGCGGCTCCGGGAGTCGCTGCCGACCATCGAGTACCTGCGCAAGAAAGAGGCGAAGGTGATCTTGATGTCGCACCTCGGGCGGCCCGACGGGAAGCGCGTGCCGGAGATGAGCCTGCGGCCCGTCGCCGATGCGCTCTCCGCGCTCCTCAACTCGCCCGTCGCCTTCGCCGAGGACTGCGTCGGGCCGGCCGCCGAGAAGGCCGTCTCCGCGCTCGCCCCCGGCGGCGTGCTCCTGCTCGAGAACCTCCGCTTTCACGCCGCCGAGGAGGAGAACGATCCCGCGTTTGCCAAGCAGCTCGCCGCGCTGGCCGACGTCTACGTGAACGACGCGTTCGGCAGCGCCCACCGCGCGCACGCGTCGACCGAGGGGATCACCAAGTTCGTGCCGCAGGCGGCGTCGGGGTTCCTCATGAAGAAGGAGCTCGACTACCTGGGCGAGGCGCTCGGGAATCCGAAGCGGCCGTTCGTCGCGGTGATCGGCGGGTCGAAGGTGTCGGGGAAGATCGACGTCATCAAGAACCTCCTGCCGCGCGTCGACAAGCTGCTGATCGGCGGCGGCATGACCTACACGTTCCTGAAGGCGCAGGGGCTGGAGGTCGGCAAGTCGATCGTGGAGAACGACAAGATCGAGCTCGCCAAGAGCCTGATGGCCGAGGCCGGCGACAAGCTGGTGCTGGGGACCGACTTCGTGGCGACCGACAAGCTGGACTTCAAGGCGCGCACCGTGGGGGCGACCAAGGTCGTGACCAGGACGACCATCCCGGCCGACTGGGAGTGCGTCGACATCGGGCCGGAGACCACGGCGGAGTTCACCAAGATCCTGCTCGGCGCCAAGACCGTCTGCTGGAACGGCCCGGTGGGCGTGTTCGAGATTGATGCCACCGCCAAGGGGACGATCGCCGTCGCCGAGGCGCTGGCCAAGGCGACCGCGGCCGGCGCGACCACCATCATCGGCGGCGGCGATTCGGCGTCTGCCGTGAAGAAGGCGGGCGTCGCCAGCAAGGTGTCGCACGTCTCGACCGGCGGCGGCGCGTCGCTGGAGTTCCTCGAGGGCAAGGTGCTCCCGGGCGTCGCGGCGCTCAGCGACAAGAAGTGAGCGACGGCCTGCGCGCGTAGGGAATTCGAACAGGGCGTCTCAAAACGAGACGGTCGCACCGCCGAACGCGAAGCGCTGGGCCGGGTCGTAGCCCAGCTGCCATTGCAGCGGCTGCTTGCTCAGCCGATTGTTCTTGTTCACCAGGTCCGTCAGCTCCTGGTGGGTGGGCCAGCTGGCGTAGGCGACCAAGCCTCCGGCAATCATCGCGCCGACACCCAGAAAGCCGAACGCCGCCATCTTCTCGACGTTCCCCTGGTTGCAAGCGCCCCAGGCCGCGGAGTCCGCCGCGAAATTGGGGTCGGTGATCGAGGGTTGGGCGCAGTTGTCCGCGCTCGCCACGCCATAGATCACGGAAATTAGACCGACGGCGATTCCGCCCGCCAAGACGACCTTCGCCCTGTCTTCCCGGGACTCGAGGCGCGCCGCATCCGGCGCCAGCTGCCCGTAGAGACCGGGATCGCTCGACCTGATGCTCTCCAGGTACGCCTGGAACCCGGTGACGCTGGCGTCGAAGCGCTGGTTCCCGGCCTGGAGGTGCTCGGGAATCACGACCGCGCTCTGATTCGAGGCGGCCTGCTGCTGGAGCATCTGTTGATTCATATTCTGCTGGAGCAGTTGCTGTTGCAGGATCTGATCCTCCTGCGCTCGCCCGGCACGCGGCGCGAGGACCGCGGCAACCAGCAGGCTCACTCCCAACGACACTCGATATTTCGTCATGACTCCTCCCGATCGACGCTCCGGGCAGAAACCACAGCAATCAGAGGGCCAACCACCCGCTGGCGTTTTTGGTGAGCACCCGCAGAAGGGAGGTCTAAGCTCGAACGACAATGTATGGGCGGGTTGGTCGTTCGCTAGCTCTGACCGCGTTGCTCGTTGCTTGCTCGAGCGCGCCGTTGACGCCGACGGGTGGTGGGGGCTTCGGTGCGTTGGGTGGAAGAGGCGCGGGCGGGAGAGGCGCGGCCGGAGCCGGCGGTCGGATGGCCGGAGGCGGAGGCGCGGCGGGCCCGGGTGCACCCGTCGATGCTTCGGCCCCCGATCCCTGGACGTACAACGGGCAGCCCGTGACCAAGATCGACGTCAAAGGGTGTCGCCCTTACTACGGGTGCGACGTCTGCACCCTGACGCTGGCTGGCTCTGCGGACGCGGCCGTGCCCAACAACTATGGTTTGCCTTCGCAGCTGCTCTGCTCCCCGCCGCCGGCCGAGCCCGGCACGGTCGATTCGTCGTCGCTCGTGGACCAAGGCGGCCTTTCGCTGCCCGCGCTTTGTGGATTCTCCGCTCCGGATGGGGGCTCCTCCCCGACGATCACCGAGATCGTCCTTCAGCCGGACGTCGGCCCGTCGCCCCGCAGCGGATTCCCGAACGCCTACTGTCAGTTCCTGCCCGGCCCGACGATCGCCGAACCGGATGGATGCCTCTTCCTGAACCTCCAGGATGATTTCTGCGTCTCCGATTGCTCGCAATGTCCGTAGGTGGGCACGCCGTGGCGAGGACGTTCCTCGTCCTCGAGTTGCATGTCCCGGACCTGGGGCCGGTCGCTTTCCCGCAGGCCCGAAGCGCGCCGGGTCGTCAGCGCTTCTGGTAGGTCTCGGCCCGATCGGAGTTCGGGCTGCTCGTGCCCGAGTTCTTGATGAAGATCGTGAACGTCGTGGGGGTCGCCGTGAAGGTAGCCGTCGAGGTGTCGAGCGACAAGGGCCCACCGTCGACGCCAAGGTCGATGCAGGTCACGGTCCTGCTGATGGTCGCCCCCGACACCGTGCGGGTGGTGGAGACGGTCACCGGGATTGGCAAGCTGGTCACCTCCTGGACGCACGCGCCCGCGATCTCCAGCGTTGCGTTGACCGGTGTCGACGAGCAAGCCGTCGTGCCGTAGTAGGTCTGCGAGGTGAGCGTGTACGTCCCGTCGACGATTGTTCCCCCTCTCCCGGTCGGAATCGCTCCGGCCACGCAGGTCGGCGTGACTGCCGCGCCGACGCTCGCGACCGTGTTGCAGGCCTGACCGGCGGGGACGTTGGCGCTGCAGCTCCCGGCGCCGGCGTCCGACGCTGGGCCGTTGCCGGCGTCCGATGCGGCGTCGCCAGCATCCGCGACGGTCTTGCTGGCGTCCGATGTTGGGCCGTTGCCGGCGTCCGATGCGGCCTGGGGTGACCCGCAAGCGGCCCCAGCACAGAGGTACGCGATGGCCGCAACCCAAAGACAGCTCGCCCCGTATCGATAAGTCATGTGTGAGAGCGTACGCCGAAGCTCCACTGCCGCATAAATCGGGCGGCGGACGTCGGAGTTGTGGAATGCTTGCGCAATGGTCGATCGCCGCGCGTTCTCGGTCGCCGTCTTCTGCCGCAACGGCGGGGAGATCCTGCTCGTGCGCCACAAGCGCCTCGAGCTTTGGTTGCCGGTGGGGGGCGAGATCGAGCCGGGCGAGACGCCGCTCGAGGCCGCGCGCCGCGAGCTCCGCGAGGAGACCGGCCTCGAGGGCGTCTTCCCGACCGTCTATCCGGCCGGCCAGGCGGCCGGCTTTGGCGTCGACGGCACGCCGCCCGGCCTCATCGGCTACGAGGAGCACCCGGCCGGCAGCAAGGGGCTGCACCTGAACTTCGCGTTCGTCGCCGACGTCGCAAGTCGCGCGCTCGTTGCCTGCGACGAGTACACCGCCGTCCGTTGGGTCGGCGATCCCGTCGACGTCGAGTGCCCGCTCAACGTCCGCCAGCTGGTCCGCCTCGCGCTTGCCGCGGGTCGACCGGGATAACGGCCGTGTGGTGGGTCGTCGGCGGGGTCCTGATCGCGGCGGCGGTCGTGCGGTGGGTCTCCGGCCGGGATCGCCCGGACGCCGTTCTCGACCAGCCCGAACGGGTCCGGCGCGCGTTCGAGGCGGTTCACCGCCGGCGGCGGACGGCGATCGCCGCGGCGGGGGAGGGGCCGGTGCTGATTGCCGGGAAGGTCGCCGCGCGGGACGAGCCGCTCACCTCGCTCCTGACCCGGCGACCCTGCGTGCTCTACGACGTGCGGATCGACGATCTCATGGCGTCGAGAAATGATTCCCGATGGACCGATCGGCAACCGTCGACGGTGATATTCAAGCGGCGCGACGTGCGACCCTTCTTCGTCACCGACGAAACCGGTACGGCGCTGGTCGCGTTCGACGGCTTCGCGGAGGTGTCGTTCGTGGTGGCCGCACAGAGCTTCTCGGGCCGAAAGCTCCGGGAAGCAACCGCCATCCAGGAGGCGTTGTTCGAGCTCGGGGTGGCGTCTCACGGCGCCATCTCCGTCCAGGAGGCGGCCATCTTCGTCGGGGACGAGGTCAGCGTGGCCGGCGTGGGGATGCGCGAGGTCGCGCCGGACGGCGAGGTAGCCGGGCTACGTTCCGCGCCAACCCGGTACGTGGTTCGCGCCGATACCGAGCACTTCCTGGCGATCTTGAAGCGGAAGCACTGAGCACGTCGGCAACCGCCCGTTCGGCTTCCTCTTCTTCTTCGTTTCTTCTTCGTCCTCTTGGCCGGCGCGCTTTCTGTGAATCCGTAAATGCGTTAATAGTGAGCTCCTAATGAGCTCTTGTTGCGCGCGCACGAGGTTCGCTGTTTCTCGATTTTCCTCGGCTGCACGACTCACCCGCGTGGCGGCGGTGCTCCTGGCCGTGTCGGGCTGCGATGGCTCTTCCGGCTCTGGCACCTCGGCCGGAAGCGGAGGTGGCGGCGGGGTGACCGGGAGCGGCGGGAGCGGCGCGGTGGGCGGGATGAGCGCCGGCGGCGCCGGTGGACTTTCCGGCGGCGCCGGCGGTGCCGCGAACGGAGGCTCGGCCGGCGGCGCTCCGCCCGGAATCGGCGGGGACTGCTGCGCTCCGCTCGGAACCGGCGGGACCGGCGGCGCGACGCTCGGGGGCGGCGGTGCGGCCGGCCATCCCGCGGGCGGAGGCGCTGCCGGCAGCGGTGGCGCCGGGGGACATCCCGCGGGGGGAGGCGCTGCCGGCAGCGGTGGCGCCGGGGGACATCCCGCGGGGGGAGGCAGCGGGGGCGCGGGCGGTCAGGGCGCGCACGGCGGCGTCGGCGGAGGCGCGGCCGGTAGCGGCGGCGCGGGCGGCAAGGCGGGCAACACAGCTCAGATCTGCACGCCGGGCGAGCACGCTTGCCTCGGAAGCGCTCTTTACGTCTGCAACACCGCCGGCACGGCTCGAACGCAGCAGATTCTCTGCGCCGCCGGCACGTATTGCGACGTCCCGACGCTCGGCTGCCTGCCCCAGATCTGCACGCCGCAGGATCCGGCGTGCGACGGCCAGGTCGCCACGACCTGCAACATCACCGGTTCCGGCTACGAGGGGACGCGCACCGATTGCTCGGCGACGCCCGGCCAGCACTGCGAGAGCGGGATGTGCACCTCGCTCACCACCGCCACGGTCGGCTCGCCGCAGGACACCGGCGCGGTCGGCTCCAGCGAGATGACGTTCAACTTCTACGCCGTGACGGTCAACGTGGCCCTCGCCGAGATCGACGAGCAGCTGGAAACGAACGCCACCACGAACGTCGCCTGGGCGGTGTACGACGCGGGGACCAATCCCCAGGACGAGTACTACCTGGTCTCGTGGGCGGAGATGTACACCTTCTCGAGCTACTACACCTCCTCCGGGCCGATCAGCGTCCCCTTGCTGGCCGGTCACAACTACGCCATCGGCATCTCCGTGCTCGGGTCGTCGCTGTTTTATTCGGAGACGGGAGCTCTCCCGCAAACGACCAGCTTCGGCACGCTCATCAGCGCGGGGAGCTATTCCGGTGCGCCGCCCCCCTCGACCGGAATCCCCTGGCGCGCGCCCGCGGGCTTCTTCTATCCGCAAATCCTGAAGACCCAGCACTAAATCCTGAAGACCCGGCGCTGAGCCAGGTGAGCCGATGCCGGCGCGACGTTCGCCGGCCGTTGCTCACTGCTTGATGTAGAGGCTGGCGCTGTTGCCCAGGATGGGCATGAAGGTGGTGGCGGTCGCCGTGTAGCCGAAGCTCAATGAGTCCGGCGTGGGGCAGGTGACCGCGGCGGTCGCCATCGTTCCCACCGGCGTGAAGGTGAACGAGGTGCGTTCGTCCGGAGCGGCGTTGCTCGAGGTCACCTCCTCGACGGTGGCGATCCCCGAAGCGGCGTTCGTGATGACCAGCGTGTCCTGGATGGTCATCCCGGTAGGACCCGAGGCTCCGTTCGGACCCGTGTAGCTGATCGACTCCGAAAGGTAGTACGTCCCGTCGACGATTGTCCCCCCGAGCGGAACCGGCGGATTCGCGGTGGCCTGGAACTCCCCGACCACCGGCGCGGAGTTCACCACGGAATTGCAGCCGCCCGCGGAGGAGCCAGCGCTTCCACTCGCCCCGGCGATTCCCCCGGTGCCCGTCGCCCCACCGACGCCGCTCGCGCCGCTCGCGCCGGTTGTGCCCGTCGCCCCACCGACGCCGCTCGCGCCGCTCGCGCCGGCTGTGCCCGCTCTCCCACTGGCGCCGCCGGCGCCGGGAGCTCCGCCTCTGCCGGCCGTCCCGCCTGCGCCCGTCGCCCCACCGATCCCCATCATGCCGGCGGCTCCGGCAGCGCCGGTCGCTCCGGAGGCTCCCCCGGCGCCCCCGTTCGTACCCACAGCGCCACCGATCGCGCCCGCCTTGCCCGCGGTTCCGCCACCGGCGGCAGCAATGGCCCCGCCTGCGCCGGCGCCCCCGCGACCCGCGTCCGAGTCCGTCAAGGTCTCCGACCCGCAGGCCGCCAGCGCGAGGGACGCAGCGACGAAGAGAGCAACGAGGAGAACCCGCCTCGAGACCGGACGACACGCCATGCCGCCCACCATCGTACGCTGCCGGAGGCGCCGCTGCGACTCTGCCTGGTTTCGCGATGGTCGCTCGCGCCTGGAAACCACCGGGCAACATCGTTCGAGCGCTTCGGGTAAGATGGGGGCATGAGCCGGTTGCAGACGCAGGACGAGGTGGATGCGCTGGTTCGTGATCGCGTGGCGAAGCAGCTTTCGAAGGACATCTCCGCGTATCGCGGCGCGCCCGCCGCCGCGAAGGAGATTCTCCGGGGGTTCGCCTCGGCGCGGATGTTGAACATCGATCTGCGGCCGTTCGAGGACGCGCTGGCCGACAAGCATCAAGAGCTGGACTCCAGCGCCGCCTGACGCTCGCCGCTCGCGCCGAAACCCCGGACAACTGAGCCGGGCGGTCTCAGCTTTCTGAGGGGCGCGGTCGTCAGGGCGGCGCGCCGTGCAGGGTCTGCTCTGGTCCGGAGGTTGCTTCGTTCAACGCGACGATGCGACCAAACGTTCGGTCTGATCTAAGCTCGAGCGACATGTGCTGGCGCGCGGTTCGCCGTTCCATTGTTCTGACCGCGTTGCTTCTTGGTTGCGCGCAGCAGTCGTTGATGTCGACCAGCGGCGGGGGCGCAGGTGGGTTCGCCGGCGGGGCCGTCGGTGGGGGCGCAGGTGGGGTCGCCGGCGGGGGCGCGACGGCTGGAACCGCGGGCGGGCTCGCCGGAGGCGGAGGCATGGCGGGCGGCGGCGGCGCGGGTGGGGTGGCGGGCACGCAGGGGGGGTATGCAGGCATTGCCGGCGCGATCGCCGGTGCGGCCGGTGCGGCCGCCGGCGCGAGCGGAACGGGCGGTGCGCCCGTCGACGCTTCCGTGCCCGATCCTTGGTCGTATGGCGGGCGCCCGGTGACCCAGATCGACGTGAAGTGGTGCCCCGCGTACAACTTTCGTTGCGCCGTCTGCAGCTACACGCTCGGGGGGACACCGGATGCGGGCCCCCCGCCGAGCACGCCCTATGTTTGGCCGGCACCGGTCTGCGAGCCGCGGCCGGTCGATGCCGGCACGGACGGTGCGTCGTCGGCCGTCGCGCACCGGGTCGGTCCCGTTCCCTGCCTAGGCGGAACTCTCGACGGCGGCGCCCCCGAGTTCACCGAGGTGGTCGTGCAACCGAACGGCGGGACGGCGTCGCTCCCGCAGGCCTACTGTCAGTTCCTCCCTGCCAACCCCATTGCGACCAACATGTATGCCTGCCAGTTGCTGAACTTGAACAAGAGCTGCGTGTCCGACTGCTCGGACTGTCCGCTGGCATTTCCGCCGTAGTGAACGGAGGCAAGGAGATGCTGCGTCCGGGTCCAAAGTCGCTGGTCGTCTGGGGGTGGGTCGCCCTGGCGATGGCCGGCTGCACGTCGTCGAACGGCGCACCGACCGGTCCGGGTGGCCAGGGAGGGCCCGGCGGCGCGGCGGGACTGGCGGGGGCCCCAAGCACGGGCGGCGCCGCGGGGATCGGCGGCGCCGCGGGCATCGGTGGCGCCGCGGGCATCGCGGGCGCTCCGGGAATCGCCGGGGCGGCGGGAACCGGGATCCTCCCCGGTACGGGCGGGGCCGGGGGAGCGTCGCCCCCGTTCGGGGTCGTTTATGCCGGCACCGAGGTCGAGTTCGTGGACCTCGTCAATCCGACCAACATGGTCGACATCCTCTTCGTGATCGACGACTCCCCCGCGATGGCCTCCGCGCAGCAGAAGCTGTTCTCTGAAGTGCCGGGTTTCCTGACGGCCTTGAACCAGATGTCGCCCACGCCGTTGAACCTGCACATCGCCGTGACCTCGGCGGACATGGGCGCGCCCGGGGATGCGGGTGTCTGCTCGACGACCGGCGACGCGGGTGAATTTCAATTCGCGCCGCGTGGGTCCTGCGCCGCCACGACGCTGGCCCCCGGCGCGACCTTCCTGACGATCGATGAAAACGGCGTCTCCAACTCGACCGACCCGCCAGAGCAGGTCTTGCAGTGCATCGGGCTCCTGGGTGGGGGCGGCTGCGGATTCAGCCAGCCGGTGGCGGCGGCGCTGGCCGCGCTGGGTGTCAGCAGCGCGGGCTTCCCGCTCGACCCGCCCCCCGCGAACGTGGGGTTCGCCCGGCAGGGCGCGGTCCTGGCCGTCATCATCCTCACGGACCAGGACGACTGCTCGGCGCCGGCGACCACCGACATGTTCTCGTTGCTCGGGTACCCGAACAATCTCGAGAACCCGCTGGGCCCGCTCACGCCGTTTCGCTGCAATCGATATGGACACCTCTGCACGAATCAGGCGGGCGCCACGGGCGTCAGCCCGCCGCTCAAGATGCCGGCGGGGACCAGCGTCGTCGAGCTCGATGACTGCGTCTCGAACGACAGCCAGAGCAGGCGGATCGCGTCGGTCGGCGATCTCCTCGATGAATTCAGGTACGTCGCGCCGTTTCCAAGCTCCCGGCTCGTGATGGCCGGCCTGATGCCGCCGGCCTCCCCCTATGGTGTGCAGTGGTACCAGGAGACGGCGACCGGCGAGGCGTGGCCCGAGGTGCAGCACAGCTGCGGTCCGGCCGGGGGCGCCGACGTGTCGCCGGAGGCCACCTCGACCAGCGACGGGTCCTTCGGCGACCCGGCGGTCCGGCTCACGCAGCTCGCGACGTCGATCGAAAATCACGTCATCGCGTCGAGCTGCGACGCCAGCTACGGCGCGTCGCTCGCGGCGATCGCACAGAAGGTCATCCGCGCCGCGACCGTCTCCTCCTGCGTGCAGGGACCGATACAACGCGACAGCCAGGGACAGCCCAACTGCGTCACTTACGAGGCCTATCCGGACAATTCCTCTTCGACGTTCGAGATGGTTTCCAACTGCGCCGAGAACGGCGGCGCGGTTCCCTGTCTCACCGCCACGCCGGACCCGGAGTGTCCCCAAGGTGGCTACGTCTTCAACGCCAGCCTGGACCCGCGCATCACCGACCAGACGCGCTACGACCTCACGGTGGAATGCATCCACTGCCAGCCCGGCTCGACGGCGCCAGGCTGCGACTAGTTTCGCGGTGGACGGCTCGCTGCCGCCCGCGTCCCCGGAGCTGGACTCCAGCGCCGCCTGATCCGCCTGCCGTCGCCGGGGTTCGTGGCTCAGATCACCCAACGCGCGGTGGCCATTTCCGGGATCATTGCCTAGCCTCTGGGCATGGCTTCCGCGCGATCGGCGACGCCGCGGCCGGCGTGGCAGCGCTACGGCGCGGCTGTCGTGCTGACCTGTGTGGCTGTGGCGGGGCGGCTGGCGCTCGATCCGGTGTGGGGACACCAGCACAACCGCCACCTGGTTTTTCTTCCGATGGTGATGGTGGCGGCGTGGCTCGGGGGGCTTGGCCCGGGCGTCGTCTCGGCCGTGCTCTCCACGGCGGCGCTGGGATACTTCTGGGCCGACGGCGCGCGCGAGCCGGTCGCGGTGACCGTCGTCGATCTGGCGCTGTTCTTCGCCATCGGCGCGGCGTTGAGCGCGATGGTCGAGTCTCTGCACCGGGCGCGCGCCCGCGCCGAGGCCGCCGTCCGTTCGCGGGCGCGGGTGATGGAGATCGTCGCCCACGATCTGCGCAATCCCCTGGGCGCGATCGGGATGAGCGCCGAGGCGCTGCTGCGCCGGGCTGTGGACGAGCCGGAGCGGCGTCCCATCGAGCGAATCGTGAACGCGGTGTCGCGGATGGACGGCCTCATCGGGGATCTGGTCGACGTCACCGGGATCGAACACGAGACGCTGGCCGTGACGCGCACCCGCGAGGCGGTCGAGCCGATCGTGCGCGAGACGGCCGAGGCCTTCCTGCCCAGGGCCGAGCAGCGCAACATCACGCTGGAGGTCAGCAACCCAGCCGCCGAGCTCACGATCGCCGCCGACCGCGCCCGGATCGTTCAGCTGCTGGGGAACCTGATGGGGAACGCGCTGAAGTTCACGCCCGAGGGGGGCCACGTGGCGCTCCGGGTCTCGGGGCAGGAGCGCGAGGTGCGCTTCGAGGTCGCCGACACGGGTCCCGGGATCGCGGCTGAAAACGTCCCGCACATCTTCGAGCAGTACTGGAAGGGCGACACTCAGGGATCGGGGCTGGGGCTGTTCATCGCGCGGAGCATCGCGCAGGCCCACCGCGGCGAGCTGGGGGTGAGGACCGCGCCCGGCGCCGGCGCCACCTTCTTCTTGACGCTGCCACGCGAATGAACCGTCGTTGCGGGAAGACTCCCAATGGCGGCGCGGCCCGGCGCCCCAAACATTGTCGAGGTGGGGAAGGGGCCATTGCGGCGCGTGCTCGTGCTGGTGGGGTCGGTGGTGGCGCTGGTCGCCGGAAGCGCCGCCGGCGGGCGCGCGCTCACGGCGTCGCTCGCGCCGCGGCTCGTCCCGGTGCCGCTGATCTCGCAGTCGTCCCCGTGGACCTGCGGTCCGGCCGCCTTGATGGCGGTGCTCGTCTATTTCGGGGTCTACGACGGGGCCGAGTCGCAGCTCGACGCCGAGCTGGCCGTCACGCCGGAGGACGGAACCCGCGTCCGCGACATGGTCGCCGTCGCGCGCCGCTTCGGTCTCCGGGCCGACGCGCGGACCGGGCTCGGGTTCGAGGATCTGAGGCGGGAGCTGGCGCGGGGCGCCGTCGTCATCGTGGCGCTGCAGGCCTGGGCCACCGGGCAGGTGACCGACTGGCGCTCGGACTGGGAGGACGGCCACTACGTGGTCGTCGTCGGCGTCGGCGGCGATCGCGTCTACTTCATGGATCCTTCCGTGCGCACGGGATACGCCTACCTGCCGCGGGCCGAGTTCGTCGACCGCTGGCACGACTACGACCTCGACCGCGGCCGGAAGGTCGTCTGGGACCGGCTGGGGATCGTGATCCGGGGCGGGGCGGGGCTCGGGCGGTACCCGGCCGAGCCGACGCCGGTCCAATAGCGCCCGCCTCGCGTAGGATGCCCCGGGATCCATGAGCGCCCGGCGGACAACCGCGTCTTCGTTCGCGTCTTCGCTCGCGTCTTCGCTCGCGTCCTCGCTCGCGTTCGCGTCCTCGTTCGCGCTCGCGCTCGCGCTCGTGCTCGCCCTAGCGTTGGCGGTGGGATGCAGCGCTACGCAGCCGCCCGTGACAGTCAATCCGTTCGACGGCAGCGCGAGCGCGTGGCCCGACGTCGCCCCGCCGTTCAACGTCCTGCTCTTCAGCCGCACCGCCGGCTTCCGGCACCAGTCGATCCCGACGGCGATCGCGGCGCTGAAGGCGCTGCAGTCGGCGGGCGACTACGTTGCCGAGGCGACCGAGGACGCGACGCAGTTCTCGCCCGCCAACCTGGCGCGGTTTCAGGTGGTGGTGTTCCTGCTGACCACCGGCGACGTGCTCGACGCCGACCAGCAGGCCGCCTTCGAGGCCTGGATCGGCGCGGGCGGAAACTACCTCGGCGTGCACTCGGCCGCCGACACCGAGCACGACTGGCCGTTCTACGGCACGCTGGTCGGCGCGTACTTCGTCAGCCACCCGGACGTGCAGTCGGCGAGCGTCGACCCCGAGGCAGCGGGCAACCCGATCGTCGCCGGGCTGCCTTCGCCCTGGGTGCGCACCGACGAGTGGTACAACTTCGACGTCGACCCCCGCCCCAACGTCACCGTGCTAGCGACCGTCGACGAATCGACGTACACGGGCGGCACGATGGGCGCCGACCATCCGATCATGTGGCAGCACCCGACGGGCGGCGGCGGCCGCGCGTTCTACACCGCCATGGGCCACACCGACGACAGTTACCGCGATCCTCTGTTCCAGCGTCTGCTGGTCGGCGGCCTGCGTTGGGCCGCGGGCCGCTGAGCGCGCACCTCTACCTCTGTACGCTCGCCGCCGCCGGCCTCACAATGAGCGTGTGGACAGAAACCTGGCGCTGGAGGTGGTTCGGGTGACCGAGGCGGCGGCGCTGGCGGCGGCCCGCTTCGTCGGGCGCGGCGATCGGGACGGCGCGGACCGCGCGGCCACCGAGGCGATGCGCAAGACGTTCGGGTTCATCCACGTCCGCGGGCGCGTCGTGATCGGGGAGGGGGAGCGCGATGAGGCGCCGATGCTCTACATCGGCGAGCCGGTCGGGGACGGCGCCGGTGACGCGCCCGAGGTCGACATCGCGGTCGATCCGCTGGAGGGGACCAACCTGGTCGCGAACGGACTGGCCGACGCGCTGGCCGTGGTCGCCATCGCCGAGCACGGGCAGTTCCTGAACGCCCCCGACACCTACATGGACAAGATCGCCGTGGGGCCGCAGGCGCGCGGCACGATCGACATCCGCAAGAGCGCGACGCACAACCTCGCTGCCGTCGCCGAGGCCAAGCGGGTCGAGGTCAGCGATCTGACCGCTGTCATCCTCGATCGCCCGCGCCACGCGGCGCTGATCGCCGAGGTCCGCAAGACGGGCGCGCGCATCCGCCTCATCTCCGACGGCGACGTCGGTGGCGCGCTGGCCACCGCCGATCCTTCGACAGGCGTCGACATCTTGCTCGGCATTGGCGGGGCGCCCGAGGGGGTGCTGGCCGCGGCCGCCCTGCGCTGCGTGGGCGGCGAGATGCAGGGGGTGCTCAAGCCCCGCAGCGTCGAGGAGCGGGATCGCGCGACGGCGATGGGGATCGCCGACCTCGATCACGTCTTCGCGATCGACGAGCTCGCGCGCGGCGACGTCATGTTCGCGGCGACCGGCGTCACCGAGGGGTTTCTCCTGCGCGGCGTCCGCTTCACCGCGACGGGTGCGGACACGAACTCGATCGTCATGCGCTCGCGCTCCGGCAGCGTCCGGTTTCTCGAGACGCGCCACCGCTTCGAAGGGCACCCGGTCTACGGGGCCGCGCGGCAGCGGTAGGTCGCGCTCTCACGATCCGTCACATCTTCGGCGGTACCCACATCCGCGCAATCAAGATCGAGCCGTCCGCGCGCCGACGCGCCCGACCCATCCGCTTCCCGGCGCCGCCGACCGGACCTCCGCGGAATCAAGTCACGCGGGTGCCCCGCAGCAGCCGACAAGTCACGCGAGCGCCGCGGTCCCAGCGGAATCAAGTCGCCGCGGTCGCCGCGGCGGTCGGCCTCACACCGCGCAACCCGCCGCGGTCCGCGCCCGACAACGGGACATGCGCGGAATCAAGACGGTGCGACGGCGTCAGCTCAACTTGCCCCTCGGGGCGCCACGCACCTGGGGTGGCGCTCGCAAGGGCGCCGGGCGGAAACCGCGCGGCCGTCTCTCGATGCCCCACGACACGCGGCCGAAGGTCGATCCGCGATACCCGGTGCAGGTCACCATTCGCGCGACACCGGGGCTGCCGTCGCTCCGCTCTTGAATCCGCGGATGTTTGGCGGCCCGGAGATGTGGCGAATCGTGAGAGGCCCGCGCTAAGCCCGCCGCGAAGCTTGGGGCGTCAGCAGCCGTCGTTGGGACTGCCGCAGGTGTCCAGGCCGGGCCTGGTTGGATCGCAGATCTCGCCGCCGCAGGCGGCTGGGTTGAAGGTCCCACAGTCGTCCAGGCAGTTCGTCGGATCGACGCAGAGGATCCAGCAGGAGGCGTCCGGTTGGCCGCAGCTGTCCTCGCAGGCGCTGCCGCATGCCTGGCCCCCGCAGGCGTAGGGGTCGAAGTTTCCGCAATCGTCGGCGCAGATTGAAACGGTCGTGCAGGTCGTCGGAACACAACAGCATCTGGAAGCGTACCGGCCGCAGGTGTCCTGACAGCTTCCTGGATAGCGCGGATCGCACTCCACGCCGGCACAGGCTGCGGTGTCCGCGATGCCGCAGTTGTCGACGCAGGTGTCCGGATGGGCACAAAAGGTGGCGCAGGCGTTGTCGGGGTTGCCGCACTCGTCGACGCACGCCGAGGATGACCGGCAGGATCCGACGACGCAGGGGACGCATGTTCCGCCGCTGTCGCATACGTCCCCCTGCGCGCAAGGACAGGTCAGGCCGCCGCAGCTGTCCCTGCAGCTCGAGGTGTCGGAGCAGGACGGAACGCAGGTGACGGTCTTCGTCGCGTCTCCGCACCCGAGCAGCACGAGGGCGCCGGCAAAAGCCATCGCCCGCCCCAGACCTGCTGCGCCGTTGAAGTCCAATGCCCCCCGCCTGGGGCGTCATCGACCGAACCGCGCTCGGACTTGACCCGCGGATGGGCTGGCGCTACCGGCCCAGACGACCCGCGCTTAGGTTCAGATCATTGGTCCGGCAGACCAGGTGGGAGGGGAAGGCATGGCGATCCAGGGGGCAGAGAGTGGCGGGCGAGCGCCGAAGCGCGGGAAGGACGAGCTGGTGAGAGAGATCGCCACCGTCCGGACGGATCTCGCCGGGACGATCGGCGAGCTCGATAGGCGGCGGCACGAGCTGTTCGACGTCCGGCGCCAGCTGCGAGAAAATCCCGTCCGGCTGCTGGCGGTGGCCGCGGCTCTGCTGGGCGTCGCGGTCGGCGGGATCTCACTGGAGATCGCGCGGCGGCGCCGGCGCGACCGGCTCCGACCGCGCCTCTCGCGGCTCGAGGAGGCGCTGCGGCGGATGGTCGCGCATCCCAATCGCGTCGCCACCGACCCCGGGGTCGGCCGGAAGATCGTGGGCGCGGCCGGGGCAGCAGCGGCTTCAGTCGTCGCCCGCAAGCTGGCTCAGCGACTGCTCGGCAAGCAGAGCAGCAAGCAGAGCAGGTAGCAGATCAGCAAGCAGACCGGCCAGCACCAGCGCACGCGGCGTCGCCCACGGAGCGCGGCGTCCCCGGGCACGGCTCAGTTTGCGGCGGCGTCGTATCTGGTTCCTCGCGGCCGCGGCCTCACGTTACGCGGGGGATGCGGGCGATGCGCGGCGTCTGGATCCTGGTTCCGGTCATTGCCGTGATGATCGAGCTGGCCCTGGCGGCGCCAGTGGCGGCCTGGGGCACCGTCGAGCACCAGGAGATCGGCCGCACCGCCTACGCAGGCGCCTGCGCCGATCTGCGGACGAGCGTCGCCGCCCGCGCGCCCGATCCGCGCGTGGCGGCGCGCCTCGAGCGGGTGTGCGGCGCCAACCTCGCCGTGCTGGCGCGGCTTTACGGCGACGCGACGGCGATCGCGGGCGACTTCCTCGGGCACCCGTCGGAGTTCCTGTCGCAGGCTGGCGCCTGGCGGTTCAGCAGCAAGAAGTACTACTACCTCCTGGCGCTGGAGAACGGCGCCCACTTCAACCCGACCTCGACGCGCTCGTGGGCCGAGTACCACCGCGAGGCGCTGCGCTACGCCCTGGCGGCGGCCGCCGCCGACGGCCTTGCCAGCGTCGAGCAGCAGCAGCTGGCGGTGTTCGAGAACGCCTTCGCCGATCACTACCTGCAGGATTCGTTCGCCGCCGGACACATGGGCTTCAACCGCGCGGCGTCGAGCGCGGCGGCCGCCAAATCATTTCACGACGCCTGGAACGCCCGCGGGCGCGTGGCCACCGACCGGGCCGGCCACCGCTGGACGACCTACGGCGACGGCCGGCTCGACCAGGAGGCGAACGCGGTGGGAAAACGCCACGTGATGGAGGCGGCGACGCTCTCCGTGCGCAGTCTCCTGGGCGCCTTCGTCCTCGGCGCGCCGGCGCCCGACGACGAGCTCGGCGTCTGGCAGCTGCTTCCTTTTACGATCGAAGCGCCCGTCGTCCCCACCGACGTCGAGGAGATCTTCAAGAAGCCCGAGGCCGCCGCGCAGGCCGAGCTGGTGCCGCTGGAGGCGACGATCCGTCCGACCACCAAGGACCTGGTGACGACGGCGGTGTTCTGGTCGGCCGCCCCGTTCTCCGACCCCGGCGATCCGTACCTGGCGCTGGTGGGCGGGATCGAGCTCGGCATCCCCTTCGTTCCCGCGCAGACCTACCTCGGCGCGGGGGGGACGCTGCAGGCGCCCGCCCAGCGGCGCGCCGCGGTGATCGACACCGGCGTGCTGATCCCGCTCGGGCTCAGCGTGTCGGGGCTGCTCAGCCACCAGCTGAACGTGACCTCCTCCTGGCTCATCCGGCGCGGGTTCGGCGCCATCGTGCACGCCGAGTATCAGCTGAACGTCGAGCTCGGCGATCTGCTCGTCAGCCTGCACGCCGGGCTGGCCGAGCTGTTCCCCGATCCGCACACCGGCTACTACGGCGCGCTCGGCCTGGGATTCGTGTTCAGCGCCGCCGGCGGGGGGGCGTTTTGATCCGGCCCGACGCCCCGGCGCCGCTGCGCGACGTCGGCTGGCGCCGCATCGCCAACCGGATGCGGAGCGCCACCAAGCGGCACCACGCCTCGGTGCTGGCGGGCGGGGTCGCCTTCTTCGCGTTCCTCTCCATGCTCCCGGCGCTGGCGGCCCTGGTCTCGATCTATGGGTTGGTGGCCGATCCCGAAGACGTGGCCCGCCAGGTCCAGGCGGTCGCCGGCGCGCTGCCCCCCGACCTGCAGGGCGCCATCCACGATCAGATGGCGAAGCTGGCCGCCCGCTCGACCGGCACGCTCAGCCTCGAGGCGACGATCGGGATCGGTGCCGCGATCTGGGCGGCGACCAAGGGGATGAAGGCGCTCATCACCGGGCTCAGCCTGGCCTTCGGTCAGCGCGAGACGCGCGGCTTCATCCGGCTGAACGTCACCGCGTTCCTGTTCACGCTCGGATCGATCATCGGCGGGGTCATCGCCATCGGGGCGATCATCGTCCTGCCGGTCGTGCTGTCATTTTTTCACCTGTCGCGATTCGGCGACACGATGATTCGTTGGGGCCGCTGGCCGGTTTTGACCATCGTTGTCCTCGTCGCCCTCAGCGTGGCCTACCGGTTCGGGCCGGCGCTGCCGCCGCCGCGGCGCCGCTGGGTCTCGCCGGGCTCGCTGGCGGCGACGGCGCTCTGGCTGGCCGGCTCGGCGATCTTCTCCTGGGCCGTGTCGGCGACGACGAAGGCCGATCGCCTCGATGGCTCGCTGGGGGTGGTCATCACCCTGCTGACCTGGTTCCTGCTGTCGGCCTACGTGGTGATCCTGGGCGCCGAGCTGGACGCCGAGATCGCGCGCGAGTCCGAACGTCTCTCCGAGGAGGGTGATTCGCCGGAGCGGTGAGGCTGCGGTTGCGGGCTCGGGTCGCGCCGTCAGGCCTTGCGACCGGCGGCGAGCTCCCGCTGCTTGAGAAACCAACGGTACTTGGTGGTCCCGTACTGGCGAAGCTCGTCGAGCAGGGCCGGGCTCCGATTGAGCTTCGAACGATAGCCGAGCTCGCGATCGAGAGAGATGCGCTCGACGTTGATGCGGTGGTACTTCGTGTCGGTCAGCTTCCGGCTGGCGACCGCGCGATTGAGGACCTCGATGAACGCGATCTCCTGCTCCATCGACAGATTTCCCGAGAGCGCATTCCGACGGTCGAGGATCTCGTGGGTCTCGGTGGGGACCCGCGCGCAGGTGCTCGAGTTGATCTGGATGACCCAGATCTCGTCCAGATCGTGCTCGATGAGATCGTGGATCGGAGGGTTCTGGGAGAAGAGCCCGTCCCAGTAGAGCCCGCGCCCCGGCACCTGCACGGCGCGGAACATCTCCGGGATCGCCGCCGAGGCGAGCAAGCACTCGGCGCACAGCTCCTCACCGGAGAAGATCTCGAAGTGACCGGTGAGCACCTCGACGGCGCCGATCTGCAGAATCGGCGCGCCGGGCTGGCGGGCCAGCTCCCGGAGCTCGGCGAAATCGAAGTACTCGTTCAAAATGGAGCGAAACTTGTCCTCGCCCCAGGTGGGGAGGTTGTAGGGGCTCACCTCGGGCATGACCATGGAATCACGCAGATCCATGATGGTCAGGAGGGCGTGGTTGGCGATCTGATCGAGGGGATCCGTGGCGGACATGGCGTTCCAGAACCCCCGCAGCTTTCGGGCCCCGAGCTCTCGATCGTTCCGCATCAGGCCGTCCCAGGCGAGCGCCGCGCAGATCGCGCCGCCGGAGGTGCCACTCAGCGCGACGATGTCGACGTCGTCGGGGAGCTTGGCCATCAATCCCTCGAGGACGCCCGCGGTGAAGGCGGTGTGGGAGCCGCCGCCCTGGCAGGCGATGGCCACCCGGGTTCGCGCTGCCGGTTCGACCGCGCCCGCGGCGGTCAAAGCCGGCTCCTAGGCATGGGCGAGCTTCGTCGACTGGTCGTCATGCCTGAGAAGTTGAGGCCTCCCGGATGAACAGTCAGTCGGTTGTTGCCGGACAATGCGCGCGAACGATTCCCGCGGCGCGCCCTGGCGTCCGCCTGAGCGGGCGCTAGTTATGAGTCGAATGGCGCAGGAGATCCCGATCGAGGAGCTGCAGGCGGGCGTCCGCGCCGTCACCTGGCAGCGCGGCCTGCTGGCGGCGGGCGTGCTGCTCGGATCGATCCTGCTCGCCAAGCTGACCTCCCACCTCGTTCGCTGGGCCTTCTCCAGACAGGCGCGCGGTGCCGCCTTCGCCTTCGGAAAGCTGCTCAGCTACGCCGTCGTCTTCGCCGGCGCCGTGGCGGCCCTCGGATCGCTGGGGATCCCGCTGTCGTCCTTGCTTCTCACCTCCGGCGCGCTGCTGGTCGGCATCGGCTTCAGCCTGCAGCACGTCGTGCGCGACGTGGTCGCCGGCGTCGTCATCCTGGTCGAGCAATCGATCCGCAAGAACGACTTCGTCTCGTTCGGTCACACCACGGGCACCGTTCAGGAGGTGGGCCTTCGCGCGACGCAGTTGCTCACCCGCGACGGCACGGCGCTGGTCGTCCCCAACCACCTGCTGGTCACGACCGAGGTGACCAACCACTCGCATCCCGTGCGCCGCTCCCGCCTGTCGGTCGAGGTTCCGGTCGACGTCGGCGAATCAGCCCGCCGGGCCGGAGCGCCGAGGAGATCGACGGGGATGCGCGGCCGGACCCGTGAGGCTTCGGCTTTCTTCGCGCTGAGCCCACGAAACGCTAGAATCATCCCGGAGCCACCAGATGACCACCGGACGAAACGAGTCAGATGACCGGTTCGAGGCGGCCCGCGTGAAGCGCGCGCGGGCCGATATCGAGGAGACCGTCCAGGGCTTGCGCCAGAGCTGGGAGCCGTCGGCGTTTGCGCTCAAGCACGTTCCGCAGCACGCCGAAAATGCGCGCCAGCACCAGAAGCGCGAGAATCGACGATTCGCTGAAGAGCGCGCCGGGAGACCGACCAAGCCCTTCGCCGAGATGGACGCGATCGAGATCTTCTTCGCGATGGCGAGCTACGACGGTCCGGGCCACTACCCGCAGGACCTCGAAGCGGTCGCGCAGGAGCTGGCAGAGCGCCCCATCCCGGAGCTGACCGCGGCCGATCAGGAGGCGCTGAGCGAAGTCACCAGCATTCGCCAGCGCGTGGAAGCCGGCGAGCGTGACGCGCGGATGGCGGACCGACTGTCTGCGCTGGCCAAGCATCCAACGGCCTCGGTGAACGTCGCAGCGATGGGCCTTTGGTTTCAGCTCAGCGAAGAGGCGACGCCGGATGGCAGCGCCGGCTGAGCGACCTACGCTTCGGCGCGGCAGGCGTAGTCGTTCGACGCGCGCACGAGGGCGACGACCAGCTCCAGCTCGGCCTCGGCTCCGGCAGGGCCCGCGGGGCACCGGGAGGTCACCCTGATCGAACAACGGTCAGAGATCGACCCGGGAATCGATCTCGACGACTCGAGCGGGCGGAATGCAGAAGGCGTCGCTGATCGTGCGGGAGTTGCGCGCCATGAATGCGAACAGTGATTCGCTCAAGTGACCCATCCGACCTGCGGACGAAGCGATGAAGGTTGCACGTCCCAGATAGAACGTCGCCTGCTCCGGATCGATCGGAATCGACCAGGTCCGACAGGCACGGCTGAGCGCGGCGGGGACGTCAGGTTGGTCGAGATAGCCGCGCTCGAGCACCAACCGGTGGAACCCGTCAGCGAGCCGGTCATAACGACCCCCATCGCCTGGGGAGACTCGCGGAACGTGGCGGACCTCCATTGTCAGAAGCACCACCGTCTCAGGCAGGACGCGCACCCGCTCGACGAGGGCGCGGAGGACGGGGGGAACACCGTCTGGATGGCCGGTCACGAACACTCCGGCGCCAGGCGTTCGGGCGACCGGCGACCGGCGGCAGGTGGCCAGAAAGTCGGCGAGAGGCGGCGACTCGTCTTCGATCTGATCGCGGAGGATGCGCCGTCCTCTCTTCCAGGTTGCCATGCCGATGAAGAGCACCACTCCCACCGCCAGCGGCAGAAAGCCGCCATCGACCACCTTGAAGAGGTTCGCGACGAAGAACGTGAGGTCCACCGCGAGAAAAAGCATGAGAAGCGGGATCGCCTTCCAGATCGGCCATCGCCAGGTGGTGCGCGCGACCTCGTAAAAGATGATGGACGTGAGGACCATCGTTCCGGTGACGGCGATGCCATAGGCCGACGCCAACCGGCTCGAATGACGGAAGATCAGGACCAGGCCGACGCAGGCGATGGCCAGCAGAAGGTTCACCTCGGGCACGTAGACCTGACCCTCTTCTTCGCGGGAGGTGTGGACCACCGTCACCGGCGGAAGAAACCCGAGTTGCATGGCCTGATTGGTGAGCGAGAAAGCGCCCGATATGAGCGCCTGCGACGCGATCACCGTCGCAGCGGTCGAAAGCACGATCAGCGCGAGGGTGCCGGCGCCGCTCGGCGCCATCGCAAAGAAGGGATTTCGAGCGGCGGTGGGATCGGCGAGGATCAGCGCCCCTTGGCCCAGATAGTTGAGCACCAGGGCCGGCATGACGAGCGCAAACCAGCCCGCGCGGATGGGCGCCGGTCCGAAGTGTCCCATGTCGGCATAGAGCGCCTCGGCGCCGGTGACGGCCAGGACGACGGAGCCCAGAACGATGAGGCTGCGGAGGCCGTGTGTGGCGAAGTACCGCACGGCATGTTGTGGCCCCAGCGCCGCCAGAACTGCGGGATGGTGGGCGATCTGGACCACGCCGAGCACGCCTATCACGCCGAACCAGACCGCCATGATCGGGCCGAAGACCCGGCCGAGCCGACCGGTGCCGCGGTGCTGGGCCGCGAAGAGGATGATCAGAATGAGGCAGGTGATCGGCAAGACCGCCGGTTTGAGCCAAGGTGTCGCCACCTCGAGGCCCTCTACCGCGGAGAGGACCGAGATAGCCGGAGTGATGATCCCGTCGCCGTAAAGCAGCGCCGCGCCCGCGATCACCAAGAGTGCAACGATTCCGACCACGCCGCCCTTGGCGGCGCGCGGCCGCTCGGGGAGAAGTGCCAGCAGCGCAAAGATGCCGCCCTCGCCGTGATTGTCGGCGCGCATGATGACGGTGACGTACTTGAACGACACCACCAGCGTGAGCGTCCAAACGATCAGCGAAAGCACGCCGAGAACGTCGGCCGCGCTGATCGTGGAGGCGCCCGGCGCGCTCAGACAGGCCCGCAGCGTGTAGAGGGGACTGGTGCCGATGTCTCCGAATACGATTCCCAGCGCGGCCAGACCCAGGCGGCCAACGCCTCGACCTCGCGGCGGCGCGGCGGCTTGGGTTTTACCATCACCCGACCTCACGCCGCTCCCGCCGGACTCAAGATCCCGAGCCTCGGCGGCGCGGCTTGGCGCTACAGGCGTCGCGGCCCGGCCGAACGAATGAGCCGCAGAACGACCAGCAGCGCGATCGCGCCGATGAACGCGACAAAGATCGTGCCCGCCAATCCGCCGATGGGCGCGTGAATGTGAAGGCCGCGAAAGATCAGTCCGCCAAGGAATGACCCGACGATGCCGATGACGATGTCACCGACCACTCCGTACCCCCCTCCGACGACCGCTGACGCCAGCCAGCCGGAGATGAGTCCAATCGCGATCCAGATCAGAACGGTTTCGAGCGACATGGGTGTTGTCTCCTAAGTGCAAAGCCTAATCACGCTCGAGCTGCTCGCAAGCGAAGTGCGACGATCGCGACGAGTCCCACTACGACCGCCACCCTGGCTGGACCTCTAGGTCGACCAACGTGCTGGGTTCCTCGACGCCCCTCTTCGCGGCTCCCACGTCCATGAGCTGTCGCTGGCCTCGAACCGCTCGCTCCACCTGGAGGATCTGGCGGTAGAGCACCTGCCAATCGTCGAAGCCGACGTCCAGCTCGCCGAGGTCGCGCGTGACCTGGTCCAGCCTGCGAGCCAACTCGGCGGAGTCTCTGTTCTTATCGGGATCCTCGTCGTAGATTCTCCAGAGGCGGTGCAGCCACTTCTCCAGGATCTGGGCCTTCGGGTCGACGGTCTGGAGGCCGGGGGTGTGGACAACCGATTCGGCGATGAGACCGTGAGCCCAGGTCAGCTGCCGGGCCTTACCGCGAAGGAGCACGCCGCTCGGATAGAGCGACAGCTCGAGGGCTGGCGAGACGAAATGCTCCAGCCGGTCGGGGACGTAGGATCGAAAGGCGCTGCCGCCGAGCCAGCCGAGGATTCGGGTCGGCGCCGCTACCCACCAACCGGGCGAAGCGCGTCGCAGGGAAAACCCGTGTCGATTCAGGACTTCGCAGATCGTCACCGCGACCTCGTGGTAGGCCGCGTCGTGGGTGATCAGAGGAATATCGGCGCTCTTTCTGCGACGCACGATGGCGGCCAACCGCATGACAGGGACCGAGACGAACATGATGAGGAAGGCGGCGGCCAATCCCACCGTGATCGGGAAGCCGCGCAGGATCGTCACGACCCGTGATTCCTTCCCGGTGGGCGACGGGGCCTTGGAAGCGACGGCGATCCCGACCGCGATCGGAATGATGAGCGCTGCTGAGAAGCCCAAAGATGGCCTGGAGGACAACCATGAAGCCGTGAAGGTAGGGCTTCGTTTCATGGATGGGCCGGTCGGATCGCCGATTTGTCCGTCCGACACCCGGCGATGATGCTGGGACCGCCGCCGCCGAACCAGGCCGCGGTTTTGGCCGTCAGCTGCGGCTCACTGCACCTTGAACGCGTCGAGGTAGATCGTTCCCTGCCACTGCATGCAAACGTTTCCGGGCGGCGGTCCCGACGGAACCATGTAGAACGAGAAGCCGAACCCGTCGGCGGACGCGTCCGACGGATCGGTCAGGGGAACCGAGACGGGAACCCAGGCCCCGACCTGTGGCGTCAGGTCGACGTAAGAGCTGCTGGAATCGAGAATGACCGCGGAGGCCTCCTGCGCGCCATAAGCCGGAAGCGCCGGGCCCTCGACGTAGACCTGAAAGGTCAGGGTCAGGCCCGACATGTTCACGGGCGTCCCCAAGGTGCAGGGATAGACCAGCACCTCGAAGGCGGTTCGCGTGCAGTTGAATGTCGCCGCGATGGCCAGTGACTGGGTTCCGTCGGCCGCGTGCGCGGTGCTGACCGCGATCCCGTCGGCGGAGCCACCGACCTGGCTGACCAGCCCGAACCCGTCGGCGCTCCCGTCCTCGAAGCTCCAGCTGTTGGCCGTGCAGGTCCGCGGGCCCCCCAGGCACTGCAGGTAACCGGTGTTGCAGGCCAACGAACAGGCGCCGTTCGAGAGGCAGCTATAGGCACCGTTCGCGGTCGTCGGGCAGGGGCTGCACGAGGCGCCGCAGGTCGCGACGCTCGTGTTCGACGAGCAGGTGCCGCTGCAGTTGTGATAGCCCGTGTTGCAGCTCGACCCGCACGAGGTTCCGTCGCAGGTCGCGGTTCCGCCCGTCGGCGTCGCGCAGGCCGTGCAGGAGCTGCCGCAGCTCTGAGTCGAGCTGTTGTCCATGCAGGTTCCCGAGCAGTTGTGCTGCGTCGACGGGCAGGTCTTCGCGCCGCCGGCGCCCCCGCTGCCGCCCGTTCCGCCGCCACCAGCGCCCGCGCTGCCACCCGCTCCGCCGCCACCAGCGCCCCCGCTGCCGCCCGCTCCGCCGCCACCGGCGCCTGCGCTGCCACCCGCTCCGCTACCACCAGCGCCCGCGCTGCCACCCGCTCCGCCGTGGCCCGCGTTGCCGCCGGCGCCTAGGCCCGAGCCGCCGCCACCGTCGTAACCGGCCGCGCCCGCCGACCCAGCTGCGCCGCCCGCTCCGCCGCCTTTGCCCGCCAGGCCACTGCCGCCGATGCCGCGATTTCCGGCGCCGCCCGCC
Organism: uncultured Pseudomonadota bacterium; assembly: GCA_963725905.1. Classification (GTDB taxonomy): domain Bacteria; phylum Myxococcota_A; class Polyangia; order Fen-1088; family Fen-1088; genus JADGRB01. The sequence continues at coordinate 523,231 of CAVSAG010000003.1, forward strand.
GTCCCGCCAAGGCCGCTCTCGAGCCCGCCGTCGGGATGCAGGTAGCAACCCATCTGCGTGCAGATGTATGGCGAGGGACAGGTCCCGGCCGCTGAACAGGGGAACCCCTCCTTGAGGGTCACGTCCGAACAGGCGATGCCGTTCGAAAACACCAACCCCGCGACCGCCACCAAGCCGACACGCAGACTCTTCTTCATGCTCCGCATTTTAGAAAACCTCAGGATCATCGTCAGCCCGCACGGTCGACGCGACCACCGTCAGCGAAAGACCGCTGCGAGCAGAAGCTAGAAAACCCGCGCAACCTCGTGAGACCCATCGAAATCACCTCTTCGTGCGGTGAGGATATTCTCCTATTTTCCATTTCAGGTATCGATATTTCCCGGCAGGGCCCGCGGCGATGCCGGATGGCAGCGCCGGCTGAGCGACCTACGCGTCGGCGCGGCAGGCGTAGTCGTGCGACGCGCGCACGAGGGCGACGACCAGCTCCAGCTCGGAATCGTCGCGCGGGCCGTAGACCAGCACGATGTTCGTGGGGAGGCCGTGCTTTCCAGCCAGCGGGTGGTATTCGGCCCAGCCGTTGTCCACGACGCTCTGGACGATGGCCGGCGGCACGGACATGTGGAGGCTGCCGTCGCTGCGCGGGTGGAGGTGGGCGAACTCGCGCTCGATCATGAAGCCCGCCTCGCTGGGGTTCGTGCACGCCGGCAAATGAAAGGCGCGCGCGCCGGGAACGGACACGTGGCTCGGCCCGACCACCACCCCGGGCAGATCCCGCGCCGCGGAGAAGACCCTCTCCTGTAGCGCGAACGGCGCGTTCTGATCGAGCTGGGTATGCGGGTTGGTCGGGGTGGTGCGCGGCCGCGGGCCGCTCCGCTTGCTATCGAGGTAGGGAGGCATTGGCGAGGTAGGGAGCATTGGATCGGAAGGTTAGCCGTTCGACGCACCGAGGTCATCGGGCTGCGGCCGCTGCGCTTCGGGTACAGTGCGTTCGTCATCAACCGCTGCCCTCGAATTTGAGCTCGCCCCAACGGACCGTCCATCACGGCGACGCGATCGACTGGCTGCGCGCGGCCGGATCGCTCGCGGGCGCGAGCGTGGTGACCTCGCTCCCCGACCTCTCGGAGCTGCCGGCGCTGCGCCTCGACGGGTGGCGCCGCTGGTTCGAAGAGGCGGCGCTGCTGACGATGCAGGGCGTCCCGGACGAAGGGGTGGCCATCTTCTATCAGAGCGACATCAAGCACGCGGGGCTCTGGGTGGACAAAGGGGCGATGGTCGCGCGTGCCGCCGAGCGCGCCGGGATGGGCCTCTTGTTCCACAAGATCGTCTGCCGGGTGGCGCCCGGAACGGTCACGCACGGGCGCGCCGGCTACGCGCACCTGCTCGCCTTCGCCCGGACGCTGCGCCCCTCGCTCCGGCGGGCGACGCCGGACGTGCTGCCCGACGCGGGCTTCCGGCCGGGGACGAAAGCGATGGGGGTGCGCGCCTGCGTGGAAGCGTGCCGCTACGTCCTCGCCGAGACCCGCACGCGCACGATCGTCGATCCTTTCTGTGGCTATGGGACGGTGCTCGCGGTCGCCAACGCCCTCGGCCTCGACGCCGTCGGGGTCGACCTCTCTGCGCGCATGTGCAGGCACTCCCGAAACCTGTCCGTCACGATCTGAGCGCGCTCCCTCTACGCTTTGCGACCGTGGCTGGCTGATGCGTGACGAAAGGGTCTTCTTGCGCGCCCCCGTGGACCCGTCGATCCGCGCTCATTGGGCCGCCGTGAGCCCGTCGACGAGCCTCAGCAGCTGGACCCGGGTCGTCTCGATCGCCGAGGGATCTTGCGATTCGAGAGCGCCCCGGAAAGCGGCGATCGCCTCGCCGAGCAGCAGACGCCGCTGTCCCACGATCTCGACGTAGAGCGCGTCGGCCCGCGCGAGGGCGGTGGTGTTGGGGAGCGCTTCGCGCGGATGGAACTTGATCCGATCGAGGACCTTTCGCGCTTCGGCGATCTGCGCGGCGTTCAGCCGTCCGGGTGTCTGCTCGACCACCAGCGTCTCCTTGCGGCCGGTCGCGGGGAGCGTCATCTCCACCTCGAGCAATCCGTTCAGGTCGTAACTGAAGCGGACCTCGACGACCTGGCTGCCCGCCGGCCCGCGCGGCAGACCGCGCAACGTGTATTGCCCCAGCCGTCGGTTGCGCTCGCAGCTCGCGTGCTCCCCCTGGTAGACCTCGATCAGGATCTCTCTCTGATTGGGCGACATCGTCTGGAAGGTCTTCACTCGACTGGCCGGAATGACCGTCCCCCGCTCGAGGATCGGGGCGTACACCCCCTTCACCATCTGCCCGCCGAACCCGTCGGCGACCGCGATGCCGAGGGTGAACGGCGCGACGTCGGTGACCACCAGATCCTCGACGGCGGCGTGCCTCTCCTTCAACCCTGCCTGGATTGCCGCGCCGAGCGCAACCGCCTCGTCGGGGGGCAAGCGGCGATCCGGCATCCGGTCGAAGAGCTGGGCCGCGAAGCGGACCACGCACGGCATCCGGGTGGCGCCGCCCACCAGCAACACCTCGTCGACGTCTTTGGGGCCGAGACCGGCGTCGCGCAGGGCGCGCAGCGTGGGCGCGCGCAGGCGATCGAGCAGCGGTACCCAGAGTGCCTCCGCCTCGGCCCGCGTCACGGTGGCCTCGAGCGCGCGGAGGCCGCCAGGCCCGGCCAGATCGGGGAGCGCCATCGCCGCGGACTCGGCACCCGTCAGCGCACGCTTGGCCTCCTCGCAGGCCGCGACCAGGCGTCCCCACGAGACGGGCCGGGCCCGCAGCTCGGCCTCTGGCCAGCCGGCGCGGCTCACCACGCCCGCGGCGAGCGCCTCGACGAAGTCCTCGCCGCCGAGGCGGCTGTCGCCAGCCGAGGCCTGGATCTCGATCACCCCTTCGATGATCTCCAGCACCGTGACGTCGAAGGTCCCGCCGCCGAGGTCGAGCACCACGGCCCGAAGCTCGCGCGTGCGTTCGTGCAGACCAAAGGCGAGTGCGGCGGCGGTCGGTTCGTTGATGATCCGATCGACGCGGAGACCGGCGATCGCGCCGGCGTCGCGGGTCGCCCGCCGTTGTGTCTCGTCGAAGTAGGCGGGAACGGTCACCACCGCCTCCTCGATCGGCTGACCGAGCGCCGCCTCCGCGTCGGCCTTGAGGCTGCGCAGGACCATCGCCGACAGCTCCTGCGGGGTGAATTGCCGAGCGCCGACCTGCCAGACCCGGTCGGTCCCCATGTCCCGCTTCCAGACCCGGGCCGTCACCTCCGGGTGAGTCGCGGCCCGCGCGCGCGCCGCGGCTCCCACGACCAGCTCTCCCCCCTCGAGCAGGCTGACCGCGCTCGGGGTGAGCAGGCCGCCGAGCGCGTTCGGCAGCACGACCGGGCCAGCCTCGGCCATCGCCGCCACGAGAGAGTAGGTGGTGCCCAGATCGATCCCGACGATCACGGCGTGGCCGCCTCCTCCCGCGGACGCGCCGCCGCGGCACACATCTGCCAGCGTGCCAGCGTGAGCCGCGTGAGCACGCGGTCCTCGAGGTCGCCCCGGATCTTGCGCGGGAGCTTGTCGCCGAGGTCGTGGAGCCGCTGGGTGCTCTCTTCGCAGTCGCCGCTGTCGAGCGCGGCCAGCAGCGCCTCGACGTCGGCGCAGACGAGCTGACCGTGGCGGGGCCCGCCGGCGGCGCACAGCGCGTCGGCACTCTGATGGGCCATCTCCAGGCCCGGCGCGGGGCTGGGCGCGGGGCGCACCGGAAGGCTGGTGATCACGGCGGGATCGCGCATCACACTCTCGATCGACGACCGCGACGGCTCGTTGCAGGACCGGATGATCCACGAACAGAGCGGGATCGCGAACCAGGCGAGGTACCGAAAGTTGAAGGTCCGCACCGCGCGCCGTTGGGCGCCGGCGTGACGGACGGCGGCGTCGAGGATGTTGGCGACGTTCGGCGCTGTCGCGCGCACCCGAGCGGCCCAGCTCCGAACCTCGCCGGCGTGGGAATGGGCGCGACTGCAGGCGTCGGCAAGCGCGGTCTGCAGATCGCCCGCCCGGGTGGCGGCGGCGAACGGCCGGCGCAACGACTCCGGAAAGTCCGGGGGGAGACGCGCCAGCTCCTCGGCCAGCGTCCAGACCCCGCCCAGCGGTCCGCGCGCCAGCGTCAGCTCGAGGCCGCTGTCGTGTAGCCAGGTCGCGATCGCCTCGTGCGCGGTCCGCGCCGCCCCCTGGGCACCCGCCTCGTGGAGCGCCAGGACCACGTCGATCATCCGCCCGACGAGAGGCTCGTCGAGCCCGGAAGCATCGTCCCGGGCCGCGGCGGCACAGATCTCGACGACGAGCGAGGTGCTCGCGGAACCGTCGCCCCAGCGGGCAGAGGCGACGGCGCCCGCCAGTCGCAGCGACAGCCGATCGGAGACAAAGGCGGCGTCGACCTCCTGCCGGCTGACGCGCCCGGGGAGCCTCAGCAAGAGCGCCTCGAGGAACTCGGGCCATCCTTGCTGCCAGCCGGCGCGCAACGCATCGGCGAGCAGCGCGTCGTTCCCCCAGCCCGAGAGCGTTCGCACCAGCAACCAATGCGCGCGCGGATCCTGGGGCAGGACCGCGACCACCTCCCGCGCCACCTCCAGCCGCTGCCGTTGATCGGCCGACGCCGGGATCGCTCTCCACGCCGACAGGAATCCCTGAAACACGATGTCGCCCGCGCCTGGCGGCGCGGCGGGCGTGGCGCCGGGTGTTGTCGGCGACGGCGCGTGCACGCCGCCGTCGGGCCGGGCGTACCGGCGCTCGCTCTCGGTCGCCAGGGTCTCCAGCTCGGCGCCCGCTCGCGCCAGCTCGTAAGCCTGTCGCGCGCGCTGAAAACCGGCCGGATCCGTCTCCGGCTTGCGGGTCTTGATCAGCCGGAGATAGGCGCGCCGGATGGTCTCGGTTTCGGCGCCCGCCTCCACCCCCAGCTCCGCAAACGCCTCCTCCAGCGTCACGCCCGCAGGATCTCAGCCTTCCAAGGTCAAGGCAATCGCCGACCTGGGCACTAGTAGGAGAGGCAGTCGCTGACCTGTTCCTTGCCCACGGGACAGGACAAGGCCGGGCTGCTTTGGGAGCAGTTGGTTACCTGCGTGTACCCGGCCCCGCACGGATAGTCGCCGCAGTTGCACGTACTAAAGTTTGTCGGGTCATTCGTCAGGGTGGATTGGCAGCAGTATGTCCCCGTGCAGAGGTCGGTGGGACTGAGCGGATAGTTGCCCCAGTAGCAAGCGCACCCGCCGCTGGTCGAATTCGCGGATAGGTAGGAACAGACGTACGCCTGGCACGAGCAGTCCTTGGCGGCGTCCAGCAAGGCGCAACAAGCCGCCACACCACCCACGGTAGTGGTGTTGCAGGCAGGGGGCGTCGAGGGAGCAGCGAGGCTGCCGGCCTCCTCGCGGCAGGTACAGGCATGGGTAGTCGAGTTGGTTTCGACACAGCCAACCTTCGGGATCGACGAAGTGGAGCCCGGGCTCGACGAGCTGGAGCCGCAGTGAGTGACGACCACCAGGAGCAGCAGCGCCCCTATTGGATGCGAGACACCTTGGCCGGACGTGCCCAGTCCCGATCGTTGGTAGCGTGCAATCACCGTTGCCCTACAAAGCATAATACCGCAGCAACCGACGTCGGCGCACGACGGTGCGATGTTTGATAGGCGAGCACGACAGCTCGCGTGGCGCAGTGGATCTGCGGGCTTTGGGTCCCCGTTTCCGACCAGTCAACCGACCGTACGCTCTTCGCCGACATCGCCGATCATGTTGCGCGCGAGGCCGAGACGATCATGCGCAGGGTCTCGCGCAGAGAGGTCAGGCGCGACGAGTAGAGAGTCCCTTAGCGTTTTTAGTTCCCTCACCGACGATATTCTTCTGATCATCGTCGACGAACGTGACGCCTGGCACGTCGAAAAGGTTCGCCCACGTTCGCTGCGTCACCGCGCTTGCGCATTCGAGTCACGTCAGTTCTGCGCCATCAGAACGTTGCGAGACCGAAACGCGCGTCGGAGTCTACCTGCGGTACTGGCATCAGCCATCTGCTCCAAAGGAGATGATCGATGACCTACAAGAAGACCGCTTCGTTGTTTGCCTTGTCCCTGTTGACCGCCTGCGGTACGGACCCGACCGGCACCACCACCAGCACCACCTCCGCCCTCGTCGGTGACCAGAACAACCAGGGCAACGACGACCACCAGGGCGATGACGACCACGGCGATCACGGCGACATCAAGCACGTCCTCCTCATCAGCGTCGATGGCATGCACCAGAATGACCTTGAACGGTACGTCGCCAACCACCCAAACTCGACGCTTGCCAAGTTGACTCGCTCCGGCAGCGAGTACACCAATGCGGCGACCTCCAACCCGTCTGACTCCGACCCGGGTGGCACCGCGCTGATGACCGGCGGTAACCCCAAATCGACCGGCGTCTTCTATGACGTCGAGTACAGCCACAAGGTCGACGAGGCGGGCGCTGCCTGCACCCCGGGCCAGCCGGCCACCGGTGGTGACGTCATCTATGACTCGCCGGATGACGCGCTGGCGAGCGTCCCCGACTTCGTCGACCCCGCGAACGGCACCTTCCCGTCGTTCGACGAGAACGGTTCGATCTTCGCCAACGGCGTTGACGCCAACCCGGCCGCGATCATGAACCTGAAGTTCGACCCGGAGACGTCGCTCAACCCGGGCACGTTCCCAGTAGACCCGAAGACCTGCCAGCCGATCACCCCGTGGGACTACCTCGGCGACAACACGATCTTCCAGGTCATCCACCACGCCGGCCTGCGCACCGCCTGGTCTGACAAGCACGAGGTCTACGCGTCGTTCAATGGTCCGGGCTCGAACGGCCAGAGCATCGACGACCTCTTCTCGCCGGAGATCGACTCGCAGGCTGTCATGCCGAACGGTGTCCCTTACCCGCAGGACGACGACTGGGCGCACATCGACGCCGCCACCAAGCAGTACGACGGCTACAAGGTCCAGGCCATCCTGAATGAGATCGACGGTCTCGACCACTCGGGCAAGACCCACGTCGGCACCCCGGCGATCTTCGGCATGAACTTCCAGACCGTCTCGGTCGCGGAGAAGATCCGCTCGACTCCGACGACGTTGATCGGTCCGGACGCGAACGGGCATTACACCACCAGCGATCCGGAGGCAGGTGGTTACCAGTTCGTCAACGGTCAGCTCGTTCCCGGCCCCGTCCTCTCGAGCGCGCTCGACTACGTCGACGCTCAACTTGGCCGCCTGGTTTCTACGATCCACAAGGACGGCCTCGCGGGCTCGACGGCGATCATCGTCACGGCAAAGCACGGCCAGTCGCCGCAGGATCCGAACGAACTCATCACCGTCCAGGACGGCCCGATCATCAGCGCAATCAACGCCGCCTGGGCGCAGACGCACCCGAGCAACACGAAACTGATCGTTGCCGGAACCGACGACGACCTGTGGCAGTCCTACCTGTCGGACAACTCGCAGGGCGCTTGCGACTTCGTCAAGAGCTACCTGTGGACCAACACCGCTCCGGGTTTCGACGTCAACAAGAACCCCGTCACCGTCGAGCACTCGGGCCTCGCCCGGATCTGGGCCGGCGCTGAGGCCGCACACTTCTTCGGCGTCCCGGTCGACAACGGTCACTACCCGGACGTCTTCGGCGAGGTCCAGGAGGGCATCGTCTACGCGAAGCCGACCAAGCTCGCCGAGCACGGTGGTATGAACACCGGCGACCGACACGTCCTGATGGTTGTCAGCGGCCCGGGCATACCGGTTCAGGTCGAGTCCACCTCCGTCGAGACCACCCAGGTCGCACCGACGATCCTCGCTCTCCTGGGGCTCAACCCGCACGCGCTGACGGCCGTCCAGGTTGAGGGCACGCGGGTCCTTCCGGGCCTTCGGTAGACCGCACGCTCGACGCTGACCGCGCGTCGGATGCACGCCGGTTGATTGGCAGCACTAAACAGGAGGCCGGGGCGAATCACCCCGGCCTCCTCTGCTTTCGACGACACCAAGAAATGCCGTTTACCTGGGTCGGGTTGGCCGCACTGGGCCTCTGCGGGAGGCTGCTGCGCCTTCAGCGGGTCTTGGCCACTTCGGCCGCAAAAAGGACGTCGAGCCCCGTGGCGTGCTGGCTCGCTCGAAACTCGATGATGCGAAAATCGGCCAGCGCGTGGCGATGAAATGGATCCTCGGCCACGATGGCGTCGAGCTCCGAGCGCGTCTTGCCGAGGGCCACGATGACGCCGCCCGTGCGTGGGATCTGTCGTCCCGAGACGACGAACGTCCCCGCCGCGTAGTGTTTTCGCAAAAACGTCATATGCGCCGCCATGTGCGCGTCGATGGCGGAGAGATCCACTTTGTACGTGAGCTCGATGATGAACATGGCTCGCGGAGTCTGGCAAAAGCGGTGGTCGTTGCCCACCCTCGTCCGTCAGGGCGAGACATTTCTCCGCGCCCAGCTGCGTGTGCCGCTTCCACACCTGAGGGTCCCGCGATCACGAAATCGGCCCTGCTTTCGCTTCTGCTGGTGCCGGAGACGAGACTTGAACTCGTAAGCCCGTGAAGGCGGCGGATTTTGAGTGCGACCACGCTGTCGTCACGTGTTCCGTCGGAGACGACAAGCCCGCGTCGAATGCGGAGTTACGCCGAGGGTTCCGGACCCTGGTCGCGACTTAGGCACCGCGAAAGCACGGCGGCTTGTAGCACCGGTGTAGCAAGCGCTGGGCGATATCGGTGACGGGACCGCCCGAGAAGATGACCCGGTGCTACACTCGCAGTATGGCGCGCGCAGTCACCGTCCGCGGGCACCTCTCGGACGCCCGGCACATCGAGCTCGACCAGCCCGTGGATACGCCGCAGGGTCCGGTCGAGGTCGTCCTGCGTCCCGTGGTGGAGGAACAGAAGGACGGAGCCTCGATAGTCGGGCTGTTCGCCGACGAGCCAGAACTGATGGACGAGGTCTCGGACAGCGCCATGGCCGCCCGAGAACGGGACCCCCTGCGGACGCGCGGTGCGTAGGGCGCTCCTCGACACAGACATCTTCTCCGAGGTCGCCAAGGGGAAGAACGAGTTCGTTCGCCGCCGTGCACTGACGTACGTGTCGACGGTCGGACCGCTGGCCATCTCGACAGTGACGGTGGTGGAAGTCGTCAAAGGGTTTCGCAAGGTCGGGCGCGAGCAAGAGATCGATCGCTTCCTCGCCAGCCTCCAAAAGCTCGAAGTCTTCGCGCTCGATACGATCGCCGCCGAGCATGCCGGCCGGATCTACGGCGACCTGGAGCGCGTAAACGCCGCGAGCATGAGCAGCGGATCGAGCGTCGCCAGGACGCCGAGGCGGGTTGCCGTCACCGGCCCCTCTCCGGCGAGAGGGTGGGCGACCAAGACCCAGACGGGCGAGGCGTTGAACCCGTGGTCCTCGGTGACGTGTTGCCAATCGGGAGGGGGAAAACGCGCTCGGAAGAACGCCACGTCAGCTTTGAAGGCCGACCAGCGCGCGGCGGAGAAGCGCGCGCGGCAACGCTCGGGATGGGCGATCACCTCCGCGGCGGTCGTCGTCCCGTTGGTGCGGAGATTGGTCAACACCCGTTGCCCAGCGTGGGGGCCGAGCTGCGGATCTTCCGCGTCGGCGACGGCGATGCACTCGTAGAGGCCGTCGTACCCGAGCTCGTCGACGTACTTCGCGCCAAGGTAGTGGTGCAGCGTGTCCCAGAGGTGGACGTAGATGCCCTGAAAGTGAAACGACCCGAAGTTGAAGTAGGCGAACAACCCCAGCGCGCTCAGCACCCTCAGCCACCTGCCGGGACCCGCCGCGAACCCGGCGACGGTCAGGGGGATGTCTTTGCTCACGACGCGGCGGCGCCTGAGGTCCCACGCCACCACGCAGAGGGTCACGGAGGCGATGGCCAGCTTCAGCGAGGCGCTCGTCTCCGCGTTCCACCAGCCGCTCACGCCGGCATCTTAGCGAATGTCGGGACGGCGACGCCGCTAGAGGTCGTACGGCGACGGGCGGCGCACGGGGAAGAGCGCCGCCGCGATCGTCCGCGCCGGCACGCCGAAGCGCTGGGCCAGCGCGCGCATGACCACCACGCCCATCCGCCCGCCGGGGGGCGCCAAGATCGCCTGGCGTGCAGGGCGTATAAGGCCCGAAGTCCCAGCGCGTTAAATGGCCGAGTCTGAGCGTTCTGGTAACCGCGTCGCGTCCCAGACCCGCCTTTTCACGGCGCCCGACTCCATGTCGACGGCGTGCTCCTGCTTGTGACTCAGGTGCGTGCTGCCGTCCTTCATCTTCGTGATCTGCGCGTCCGGATCGTGCGGGTTCACCCACTCCGAGTTCGAGCCCTTCTTCCGTCGCTTGCGATCGATGCGCGCCAGATCCTCTCTCGTCGGCGTCGGGATCCCGGATGCCTGCGCCAGGTCCGTCAGAAACTGCTGGTAGCTGCGGAAGTCGTCGCGCCGCACGATCGAGCGCAGCGCCGCATTCGCCTCCAACGTCGTCCCGTCGACGCCGATCGTCTTGCCCTTGAGCAGATCCTCCTTGCTCAGCAGCCCGAGCACCCACGCGAAGATCTCCTGGTGCGTCTCCTCGTCGATCAGCCGACGCGTCCGCGAGATCGTCGAGTGGTCCGGCGGCGCCTTGTCTGTCGGCAGCCCGAGAAAATCGCGCAGGCTCAGCGAGTCCGCCAGGCGCCACGCGATCCCGCGCTCGCTGTCGATGCCCTCGAAGTAGCCCACGAGCAGCGACCGAAAGTAGTTCCCCGGCGCCAGTCCCGGTCGGCCCATCACTGGATGGTAGAAGCGCGCGCAGCAGCTCCTCGGCGTACCGATCGAACCCGTGCTCGCGCAACACACCGTCGAGCGCCCGGTAGAACGGATGCCCGGCAGACCGCATCTGCGAGTACGGCACGAACAGCTCGTCCTGCTGCTCGCCCTTCTTGCCCATCGCCATGAACCCACTCTGCACGAGCCGGGATCCGCGGTCGATCTTGATCAGGTGTTCAGGCCATTGCGCCGCCGACTTCCGCCACGGGCTGCTAGTCGGTCGAGTGCAGCGCGTCCGTGTTGGGGCCTCCGTCCGCGGCGGGACAGACGTCGCATCGGCAGACCGGGCCACAGATCCGGTCGGTCGGTGCTTCGAGTGCGCACCCGGCAGGGCAACTGGACGGCTCGTTCTGACAGGGAGCAATCGGAAGGGGGACACACTTGCCGGAGTAGCATCCCTCCCAGGGGCGGCAGTCGACGCGGTCGATGCACGAGCAGGCGCCTGTCGAACAGTCGCGGTGGCACGTCCCCATGCCCAACGTGTAGTCGTTGGGATTGGCCGCGCACAGCTGCGAGAAGTCCGTGCAGTACTGGCCGGTGAGGCAGTCGGTATCGCCGCTGCACGCGCCGCCGCCGCCGCTCGGTCCCGGCAGCGCTGATCTGCAGCCGAGACCGAAACAGAAAACCAAGAGGGTCATGTGTAAGCGCCCCATGGCTTCCGGTGGAGCAATTCTCGGACCAGCCGTAAAGAATCGGTGAGCCGCGGCTGCGGAAGCCCTATCCCTCAGAATCCTGACGGCTGGCCTCACATTGCCGCCGTCTCGTCTGGAACGAAGGTCGTGAATGCGGACGACCTGCGCTTCTTTCTCGCGGTCCGTCAGGCGGGGTCGATCAAGGGCGGCGCGCGAATTCTGAAGGTCGATCATTCGACCGTGAGCCGTCGCCTGCAGGCCCTCGAAGAGGCGCTCGAAGCCAGCCTCTTCGAGCGGACGCCGGAGGGTCTCGTCGACACCGACCTGGCCCGAGCCATCGCGCCGCTCGCGGAGCGCGTCGAGCTCCTGACACGAGAGATCGAAGACTCCGCCAACGCCGCATCTGACGCGCGCAGCGGGCCCGTGCGCATCGCCGTGAGTCCGGTCGTAGCGCAACACTTCCTCATCCCGCGATTGCCCCAGCTGCGATCTTCGTTTCCGGACGTCACCTTCGACATCGTTGCGGACATCGCACCCGTGAACGTGCTGAAGCGAGAAGCCGACATCGCCATCCGTCAGCGCCCCGAGGGGAGCGCGCCCGCCGAGCCCGAGGCGCTCGCGATGAGGGTCGGCAAGTTCGCCTACGCGCTCTACGGAAGTCGAGACTACGTCGAACGGCACGGGCGCCCCGAACGTCCGGTTCGTAGCCTGGCTGGCCACGAGATGATCGGCACCGGGAACTTCGGCCCGGGCGATCCGTGGAACGCGCAGCTCGACGAGCCCGCCGCCGTGGCCGCGGCGATCTATCCTCTGATGGCCGTGACGACGGCGGTCATCGCTGGCGTTGGCGTCGGCGTACTGGGATGTCTGGAGGCTGACCCCGATCCGCGCTTGGTTCGTCTGAGCGACGTCCTCGGGGCCTACGCGCTATGGATCGTGACGAGCCACGGCGTCCGCAACAACCCGCGCGTCCGTGCCGTCAAAGACGCACTCGTCGAGATGATCCAGGCTGCGGCGCCAGAGTTCGATGGCACGGGTGTCATGGCCGCGAGGTGAATTCGGTTTGCCCGCTCGGACGGGTTGATGGGAGCGGCCACGCTCGCGGGCGTTGAGGGTTCGTTCATCGCGGACCACGGAACGGGAGCCGTCCCCCGTCAGAAGACCTGAACCCGAGGCCTCCGGCGTGACAGGCCTTTCAGAATGTGATCTGCCGTGAACTCCCGTGCACAGAAATAGCTGAATTCATGGGCTCGGGCAAGACGCAATCACCGGAGAATGTCACCTGCGATCACCTCAGAACACGATTTCGTTAATATGAATTTTAATACAAACCGGGGATGCTATTTCTCATCGTCTGGCGGTGACGATGGGAGTGGTCGAAGCAGTGAAGCCGCCCAATCGGATCGAAGATCTAGTCGACCAGAAACGGCAACCGCGATTCGCGACGGACAGATTCAGACCTTCATCCTGACAATGATCCAACCCAGCCCCGATACCGAAACGGTCTAATGTCGCATGCAACTGGTAGCCCGCAGCCGGAAGCCTTCGGTCAGTCTCGATAGACGGGAAACGCGCGGGCCAACGCCGCCACGTGTGCCCGGACGGCGGCGATGTTCGCGTCGTCGCGGGGGTTGTCCAGCACGTCGGCGATCAGGTTCGCGGTTGCGCGGGACTGCTCTTCCCTGAAGCCGCGGGTGGTCATCGCCGGAGATCCCAGACGGATGCCGCTCGTTACCGTCGGTCTTCTGCGGGTCGTTCGGGATGCTGTTCTTGTTACACGTCATGTGCGCCGCTTGAAGCACGAGTCTCGGCCTCCCTACCGGTGATTCCCTTCGATCGGAGATCGACCAGCAGCATATGACTTTCGGTGCGCCCGCTGACGATGCGCAGGCCGCGCGCGCTCAACTGTTCGGCCATAGCGGCTGCGTTCTTCACCACCCGCCGCTGATAGATCTCGAACGACGGCTCCATCGCCTCCTTGAAAGCCACCGCCTTAGCCGCGATGACGTGCATCAGCGGGCCGCCCTGAATCCCGGGAAAGACGCGCTGTTGATGACCTTCGCGACGGCGTCCTTCATCAGGATGAAACCGCCGCGCGGGCCGCGCAGGGTCTTGTGGGTCGTCGAGGTCACGACATCGGCGAACGGCACTGGGTTCGGGTAGAGGCCGGCGGCGATCAAGCCGGCGTAGTGGGCCATGTCGACCATGAAGTACGCGCCGATGTCTCTGGCCACCTTCGCGAAACGTTCGAAATCGATGCGCAGGCTGTAGGCCGAGGCCCCCGCAATGACTAGTCTCGGCTTGCACCTCGTGGGCGAGACGCTCCATCTCGTCGTAGTCGATCGCTTCCCTGCACATCGAGGCCGTAGCTAACGACCCTGAACCACTTCCCGCTCATGTTCAGCGGCATCCCGTGCGTGAGGTGGCCGCCCTCGGTGAGGCTCATGCCCATGATCGTGTCACCCGGCCTCAGCAAACCGAAGAACACCGCTTGGTTCGCCTGCGAGCCAGAGTTGGGCTGGACGTTGGCATGTTCGGCGCCGAACAACACCTTCAGGCGGTCGATGGCGAGCCGCTCGACCAAGTCGACGAGCTCGCAACCGCCGTAGTAGCGCTTGCCGGGATAGCCCTCGGCGTATTTGTTCGTGAGCTGGCCGCCTTGGGCCGCCATCACGGCCGGCGACGCGTAGTTCTCCGAGGCGATTAGCTCGATGTGCTCTTCCTGTCGCCGATTCTCGAGCTCAATGACGGACCAAAGCTCCGGGTCGACACGGGCGATCGTCGATTCGCTACGCTCAAACATGGCGCACCTTTCCGAAGGGGAGGGCGCGGACCTACGACGACCACGCGCGCGCGTGCGCCCTGGTCGGAACGCAGGATGCCCGGAGCACCACAGCGATCACCCGGTACGAGACGACGATCGTCGCAGCCGAGGGCTCCGGCGACCAACTCCGCCGTCGAGAGGTCGGGCAGCGGCCAGGCGACTCCCGGCTCGAGAGACACATGATAAGCGCCGGTATCGGGCGCCTCGGTTAGGCTCTCGACCTTCACGCCTTCTCGGTCCATGTGCGCCAAGGACCGTTTACCCAACCACGCGCGGTCCCGGCGTAGCTCGACGCCGGGCACCGCTCGCCCACCGAAGATGTCTGGCTTCGTCACCTTGATGCGTACCCACTCGACCTGCGCGCGCGCCTCTCCGGGAGCTGGCCGCGACAAGAGGTGGCGCGCCATCGCCGACGCCATCGACTCCAGCAGTCGCCAGTGGCCATGAAGGGCAATAAGCTCGACCTGGCTGAGGACGGCGGCGTAGTCCACCGACGCGGAAAGATCGCCGTTCGCCGACTCGTCGAGATCAAGCGCCATGCTGACCTCCGCGACCAGGGCCTGGGGATTTCGGCGCTCCCACTCATGGAGCCCAAGCACGCAGGGCACCGACATCTCCGAAAGGACGATCCAGTCGCTTCTCATGGCCCAACTCTGGGTCCGACCGATTGACAAGAATAGCGAAAGGTTCGAACCATTATGTCAAATGGAATTGCACAATGTTGACCTGAACAAGATCGCGACCTTCCTGACGATCGCGGAGCTCGGCTCTGTGACCGCTGCCGCGACACGACTCGGCCTGACCCGCTCGGCGGTCAGTCACAGCCTCCGCGCGATCGAAGAACAGCTCGACGTCGCGCTCTTCCACCGTGTGGGCCGGGGCCTGGTCCTCACCAACGAAGGGACCCTCCTCAAGCAAGCGGCCGCGGACGTCCGGTCACGAATGAACGGTCGCCCTCGAGGAGGTGCTCGGTCTCGCGCGCGAGGTCCGCGGTCCCGTGCGCCTCGGCCTCTTCCTCGGGTTCTCTCGGTTCCGTCTCGCTGAAGCCGTCGACGCATTCACGGGCCAACACCCGAACGCCGAGGTCAGGATCTCCTTCGCGCCCCAAGCCTGGCTCATCGCCCAGCTGCTCGCGGGAAAGCTCGACATGACCCTCTCCTTGCGACCCACGGAGCAGCAAGCAAGCAGCATCCGCTCCGAGAAGCTCATCGTCCGGCCGTTGGTCTTGGTGGTCCGCCCCTCCGCGAAGGGCGCGCCGCGGACCTTCGAGAAGCTTTGCGGATTGTCCTACGTCGACTACTACCGAAGCGCCCCGCTCATCGACCGATGGACGCGCCACAATTTCGGCGGACGTATCGTCCCGCGCGAGCGAATCCGCGCCTGGGTTGCGAGCACCAATCTCGCGCTCGAGCTTGCGCTGCGCGGGAACTTGGCCGCGGTGGTTCCCGCAGACGTCGCCGAATCATTCCAGCGGGCTCGTCAGCTCACCGTCGTCCGAGCGATCGGTGGGCCCCTGCAGGATCACCTGTGGCTCAACGACCTCGGGGCCGCGGGACAGAGCCGCGCAGCGACAGAGTTTCGTGGACTCCTGCGGCGGAGCTTGACGACCTGACGTCTGCCGGACTTGGGCCTCTCGATGTCTTTCTCCGAATGAACTGGGCTTGACCCGGCTCTTGCAAACGAGTGTTCCGCTCACGTGAGACCATCGGAACGTCGGGACAGCGAGAACGCGGCCGTCAAGCCGCGAACACCGCCGCGGACGGCGTCTAACACGTGCGCGGCGTGGCGCTCGCGAGCCCTGGTAGTCTTGGCGGGTTATGGACCCAATCGTCCCGCTCACGCTCGTGACCCCGCGCCTCGTCCTCAGGCCGTTCGAGGAGCAAGACTGCGACGAACTCCACGAGATGTTCAGTGACGACGAATGCGTCCGATACACTCTCGAACAACCGCTCGCGCACTGGCAGACCTGGCGGGCGCTGGCGTCCTACCTCGGCCACTGGCAGCTGCGCGGCTACGGTCCATACGCGGTGGTAGAGAAGATGACGGGCTCGATGGTCGGCCCGGTCGGGCTTTGGTTTCCGGTCGAGTGGCCGGAGCCCGAGATCAAGTGGTCACTCACCAGGCGGTTCTGGGGCTGCGGATTCGCGACCGAGGCGGCCAAAGCCGTGCGTGACATGGCGGCAACGGATCTTCGACGAACGCGCCTAATCAGTGTGATCCGCTCTGGAAACACGCGGTCGCAAGCGGTCGCTCGGCGCATCGGGGGGGTCTACGAGAAGACCATTCCTTTTCGCGGCGGGGTGGCCGAGGTACACGCCTACGACCTCGTGCGGCCCCTTCCGGCCACATAAGCAGGTCGAACTTCGGAGCCGGTCCTCCATGGGTTCCCGACGAGGCGCTGCCGGAGATCGACGTCTCGGAGCTTGCTCGGAACCCCTCGGGGCTCCGCGACGAATGCGTTGGCCTGGCACGCTGCTCAGCGCCAACGTAGGAGCAGTGGGCCTCGCGGGGATGAAGCGCCATCTCGCGTATCTGGAACGCGACGGAGTCGAACGAGATGGCTCGCCGGGACGTCTTTACGGAGCTGACGAGAGCTTCGATCGGGATGCCTATCGCGTCCCTCTGGCCGGTGAGCAGCGACAATTTCGGTTCATCGTTTCGCCCGAAGACGGAGACGAGCTCGACCTCAAAGAATTCGCGCGACGGTTGATGAACCAGGTTGAAAACGACCTCGGGCGGCGGCTCATCTGGGCCGCCGTCAACCATCACAACACCGACAACCCCCACGTCCATATCGACGTCCGAGGCGTCGACGTCGATGGTGACGACGTCCGAATCGACTCCGCCTACATCAAGCACCAGATGCGGTGGCGGGCGCAGGAAATTGTCACCCGCGAGCTTGGTCCAAGAACGGAGCTCGAATATTCCCGGGCGCGCGAGGCGGAAATTGGAGCCGAGCGCGTCACCATGGTCGACCGATTTCTGAGCGAACATGTTCAGGCTGATGGCACGGTGACCCTGAAGAAGCTGCTCGCCCGACCAGGACCAGAGGGTCGGAATTGCGTGGCTCGGCTTCAAGCCCTGACGAACCTGGAGCTGGCGGTCGAAGAGCGACCCGGAATTTGGCGTGTGGCCGACGGCTGGAAGGAATCGCTGGTCCGTCTCGGCCAGCAGAACGACAGAATCGAGCGGCTCTATCCCATCGTCGGCGAACAGGAAGCCGACTATCGGTTCGTCGATCCGAAGCTGCCCCTATCCACTTTCGAAGCTGTCGTGATCGGCAAGGGCCTCCACGACGAGCTATCCGGCCAGATGTTCGCGGCAGCGCAGGGAGCTGACAACCTGGGCTATTACATCCCGCTTCGACCGGAGGTCGCGGAGAACCTGCAGCGGGGCGAAAGGATCCGGATCGGGTTCAAGACGGAGAAGTGGTTGAAGCCGGCGGACGAGATCATCGCTCGGGTCGCCCGAGAAAATGGTGGCGTCTACGACCCGCGGCAGCATCAGCGGGACCTCGAAAGGCTCCCAGGCCAGAGACCGGAAGAGGCTGCTCCGTCGCCGGCCGACCTTGTGACGGGAAATGTTCGCCGGCTCGAGCGGCTCGCGGCCTATGGGCTGGCCAGCCCGTTGCTGGAGGGTCGGTGGCGCGTCCCATCCGATCTGGTCCGCCAGTTGGAGTCGAGAGAACGGACGCATCCTCGGTCGCTGCTCAAGATCGAAAAGGCCTTGCCACCACAGCGGGAGCCGGCCGCGCCGGCCATCGTTGATCTGGAAAGGGAGCGGGTGGCGTTCGGCCAGGTTGCTGCCCAACGGCTCGGGCTTACCTTCGTGGCCAATCCGCCGCGATTCAGGGGAAGGCTGCTTCCGGCGCCGTCGGGCCCGTCCGGAACGGAATACGTCCAGGTCGTCGATTACCGGCACGGCCAGCTCGCATTCGTTCCCAAGCCCAAGGATGCCGAGCTGCTGCGCGGAAAGACCGTGACGATCTCGCGTGACCCCGCGGCCCGCCTTTCGATTCGAAGCAGCCCGGAGATTTCCCGCTGAGCCGTGTCGCGAACACGGACCGGCACCCACCAAGAAAGGAGCGCACAGATGGAAAGCACGAAGAAGAGAGTTGGCCGACCCAAGTCCGAGCCCCGCACAGGACCGCTGGTCCTCGAAGGGGCTCAAAAACGGGAGACGATCCTCACCGAGGTCTCCGCGGAAACCGCACAGGAGCTGAGCGCCTACGCCGCATGGGTGAAGGAATCGGCACCCGCGAAGCTGACACCCGCCGAAGCCACGTCCAAGACGATCGACTTCGCGCTCCGCGACGTCTTCGCCCGCGACAAGTGCTGGCAGGAACACAAGCGGAAGGGGGGGCGGGCGGTAGGGACAGGAGAAATCCCGCCGTCTGCCTACGCCGCGCCGCCGCCCGCGTCGTCCTACTCCAATCTCCCGGGCCGCACCCGCGCCCACCGTGCTCCCACCGCCGGGTGGCCGTGATGGGCGCGCTGTGTCGCAGACCGGTAGCTGAAGACATTCATCACCTGCGGATTGGAACGTGACCGTGAGAGGTTTCCCCGAACTGGTTCGTCCGGGACGTCGCACACAAGGAGCCACGTGTGCTGAGCGTCCCGGACGCCGCCTTATCGGCGGCGCCTCATCTGGGTTGCGCGAGTGCCCGGTCGGGGAAATCTCAGCGATGAGCGCTGACGCAGCCAAGACCGGCGAGCTCGTCAGACTGGCGAAGAGCGTCGGGCCGCTACGTGGCGGCCCGGTAGGCCGCGGACGAGTTCGTCAGCGAGGCCATCGTGGACCTCGGTGAGCAAACCCAGCTCGGCTATCACGTGAGCGAGCCCGGTGCGGAGGCTGCCGAGCGACCGGTGACCGTGGAGACCATCGGTGGCCTACATCACTCTGAGCCCAAGTCGGCAGGTTCTTTCCAGTTACGGCGGTTCGCGCAGGCGGTCGCGACGTTTCTCGTAGAGGAGCTCGCCGTGCTTCGACCCGCTGATGCTAACATCCCTCCCGCTGACGTTTCTCGGCGCCGAGGGAAGGAGATGAGGACATGGCGCAGAGAACGAAGGGCCGACGAGTGCTCGGACCCTACAAAGTACGAGGACGAGAATGGCGAGTCATCGTGGTCGAAGAGTCAGGCAGCAGAACTGCTCGGAACTTCGAAACAGAAGAAGAAGCGGTCCAAGTCGTCCGATCGGTGAATCGCGAGATCCGGAAGGTAGACGAGAAAACGATCGGGGAGGCGAAGGAGGCTTACGAGGTGTACTTGCGGGACGAGAGGCAAAACAAGAAACGCTCCTATACGGCGACCCTATGGCGCCTGGGGGTGTTCTTCCCCGACGAGGATCTTGGCTTGTCGGCGCTCAGCCCGTCGAAGTGTGCTTCGTACTACTCGGCGATCCGCAACCGCACCACCAAGTACGGGAAGCCATTCGCCACGGACTCCCACCGGAACATCCTCGCCGAGGCGAAGACGTTCCTGAAGTGGTCCGTGGGTAGAGGGTACCTGCGAGTGAATCCGCTCGACGGAGTGGAGGGGACGGGGAAGCGGCGGCACGGCAAGCCGCAGCTCCGCATCGATGAGGCGCGCCGCTGGCAGGCCAAAGCGGCGCAGCTCGCAGACGACGGCGAGGCCGGCGCGCTCGCGGCGCTGGTGACGTTGGTGATGGGGCTGCGAGCGGGCGAGGTGGTCAGTCGGGTGGTTCGCGATCTGGACGACGAAGGACGGCTGCTCTGGATTCCGGATTCGAAGACCGAAGCCGGGAAGCGAACCTTGCAGGTGCCCGATCTCCTTCGGGACCGCCTGCTGGAGCTCGCAGAGGGGAAGAAGTCGGACGATCTACTGTTCGGCTACCACGATCGAAACTGGCCGCGGAAGTGGGTGGGAAAGATCTGCAGGGCGGTGGGAGTGCCGCGGGTGACGGCTCACGGCATGCGCGGCCTCCACGGCACGCTAGCCGTCGATACCGGCATCAGCGCGCACGCGGTGGCGGCGGCGCTGGGGCACGAGTCGGTGACGACGACACTCCAGAGCTACGCCAAGGCGGGAGCGGGAACGAGCGCTCGGCAGGACAAGGTCTTGCGGGTGCTCTCGGGCGGCATTCGAGAGAAGGACAGCGCCGCCTGAATGGAAAACGTTTGCCTCTGAAACGTTTTCCTGCCGCCGTGCAGCGAAAAAAACCTAAGTAATTTCGTGGAGATGAACGGGATCGAACCGTCGGCCTCCTGAGTGCGATTCAGGCGCTCTCCCAGCTGAGCTACATCCCCAAGCGTCCGACCGGGATCGAACGCGGCGACATTCTACGCAGGGCGGTCCGGTTTGCAACCGCAGGTTATCATCGGGTGATGCAGCGTCCGACGGGGGCCGGGGTCGAACCGAAGCCGGCTCGGCCGAAGCGCGTTCGGGCGGATCTGGCGCTGGTCGAGCAGGGGCTGGCGTCCTCGCGCGAGCGGGCGCGGGCGCTGATCTTGGCGGGGGAGGTGCTGGCGGGCGACCGCCCGATCGACAAGGCCGGCGATCTGGTCGAGCCCGACGCCGAGCTGCGGCTGCGGTCGGGGCCGATGCCGTACGTGTCGCGCGGCGGGCTCAAGCTGGCGCATGCGCTCGACACGTTCGGGGTCGACCCGCGCGGGCTGGTGGCGCTGGACGTCGGGGCGTCGACCGGCGGGTTCACGGACTGCCTGCTCCAGCGCGGGGCGGCGCGGGTCTACTGCGTCGACGTCGGGCACGGGCAGCTCGACTGGAAGATCGCCTCGGACGCGCGCGTGCGGGTGATCGACCGGACGAACATCCGGACGGCGCCGCCCGATCTGCTGCCCGAGCGGGTCGATCTGGTGGTCATCGACGTCTCCTTCATCTCGCTGCGGCTGGTGTTGCCGGCGTTGCCGCCGCTCGCGAAACCAGGCGCCGCGGTCGTCGCGCTGGTCAAACCGCAGTTCGAGGTGGGCCGCGCCGACGTCGGCAAGGGGGGGATCGTGCGCGACGAGGCGGCGCGGGCGCGGGCGCTGGCCGAGGTGCGTGCCGTGGCGGCCGAGCTGGGGTTCGAGGTCAGGGCCGACACGGTCTCGCCGATCACCGGCGGCAAGGGGAACGTCGAATTTCTGCTCGCGCTTCGTCTGCCGGTGGCGGCGGACGCAGGACGGGCGGACGCGGTACGATAGTCGGCGCATGCGAATCGTCGTCACCGGCGCGGCCGGGTTCATCGGGTCGCACCTCAGCGAAAGTCTTTGCGCGCGGGGCGACGAGGTCGTCGGCTTCGACAACTTCGATTCGTTCTACGCGCGCGCCACGAAGGAAGGAAACCTGACGGGCCTGCGCGCCGAGCGGCGGTTCGCCTTCGTCGAGGGGGACATTCGCGACGCGGCGGCGCTCGGGCGTGCGTTCGGCGGCGAGCGGGTCGATGCGGTGGTCCACCTGGCGGCGCTGGCCGGCGTGCGCCCGTCGCTGGCCGAGCCCGCGCGCTACGCCGACGTGAACCTGGTCGGGACGCAGCGCGTGCTCGACGCTGCCCGCGCGGCCGGCGTTCCGAGGTTCGTGTTCGCCTCGTCGTCGTCGGTCTACGGCGGTGACAGCGAGCCGCCGTTCAAGGAATCGGATCTCTGCCTGCGGCCGCTGTCGCCCTACGCGTCGACCAAGCGCTCGGGCGAGCTGATGCTCTACACGGCACATCACCTCTATGCGTTCGACGTCACCTGCCTGCGCTTCTTCACCGTCTACGGCCCGCGCCAGCGCCCCGACCTGGCGATTCACAAGTTCGGACGGCTCATCGACGCGGGCCAGCCGATCCCGCTCTTCGGCGACGGCAAGACCAGCCGCGACTACACGTTCATCGACGACATCGTCGACGGCGTGGTGGCGGCGATCGACGAGGCAGTGACGGCGCCCGGTTTCCGCATCTACAATCTGGGCGGCTCGCGGACCACGACGCTGCTCGGCCTCGTCGAGCTGCTCGGCTCGGCGCTCGGCAAGAAGGCGATCGTCGAGTGGCAGCCGGAGCAACCGGGCGACATGAAGCGGACGCTGGCCGACGTGACGCTGTCGGGCCGCGCGCTCGGCTACGCGCCGAAGGTGACGATGGAACAGGGGATCGCCCGCTTCGTCGCCTGGCTGCGCGCTCAGGCCTGACCGCGAAGAGAACGCCGTTCGCGCGGAACCCGGCGGGTGCCGGGTTGTCGTACCCTGTGAGCATGAAGGCGGCTCTGGTGCTGGTGGGACTTGCGGCGTGTGGACTGGGCTGCGCGTCGGCGAGCGCCCCCCTGGGCGCGCCCTCGCGCACGCCGCGGAAGGGATTGAAGGGACCGGACGCCGAGCGTGCCTTGCCGATCCCCGCGGATCTGGCGCCCCGCATCGCCGAGTCGATCGAGCTCGGGCGGATCCTCTACTTGCTCGACAAGGCGTCGGCGATCGGAACCGACGTCGCCCTGGCGAAGGTTCCCGACTTTCATCAGCGGGGCGTGGGCGGTTGGCTGACGCTGCAGCAGGCGGACGAATCCGGCAAGCCCATCGACGGGTTTGCCGTCATGTTCATCAGCCGCGAGGAGCCGTATCACACGCTGTTCAGGATCGACATCCCGTTCAAGGGCCAGCCGACGTTCCGGGAGCTTTCGCCGCCCCAGCCCCTGGACGAGCTGGGCATCCGAATGTTCCGCGCGCGCCAGACCGCGATCGCGGGCGTTCCGCGCGGGCCGCGCCGTTGGAACCCGATCGTGTTACCGGGCGGCGCGGTCGGGCGTCCGGACGCGATCCTGGTCTACCTGCTGGCGGCCGAGCAGCGCGCGGGCGAGATGGTGTTCGGGATCCACTATCGGGTGCTCGTCTCGGCGGACGGGACCAGCGTCAAGGTGGCGCTGCCGCTTTCGAAGTCGGCGCTCGTGATTCCCCCGCCCCAGGAGACCATGCCCGCCGGAGCCACCCCGGTCGCGGCCGCAGTGTCGCAGATCGTGACCGACTGGCCGCTCGAGACGCACGTCTTCGTCAGCCTGCTTCACAATCGCACGCCGATCTACGTGGCGACCAAGCGTGGAGTCTGGCTGGTCGTCGGTGACAAGATCTCGCTCGTCGACGACAAGCCGCGGGGCTAGTCGCCGCCGGGATTGTAGAAGCCCGGCAGGCGCGGACCGCGGTCGCGATGACGGTCGTGCCGGGGCCGATCGCCGCCGCGATCGCGCTCCCGGTCACGTCCGCGCCTCTTGCGCCGGCCGCCGCCGCCGCCGCCGTCGCGCGGTCCCTGGCCGTTGTGGCCCGGATGGCCAGGGCGGCCGTGATGACCGCCGCCCGCGTGGTGTTGCTGCGGCTGCGGGCCGCGCGGGCTGCTCTGTCCCGGGCGGGGCGTCAACGGCGGCAGCGCCACCTGCACGCCCGGGCGCCAGTCGGCGTAAGGGCGGATGTTCGCGTCGCGCACGGCGATCCAGCGCGCCTCGTGCGCCTCGGCCTCGGGCGGCAGCAGGGCGTCGTTGCTCGGCGTCGCCTCCTCGCCGGGAGCGGGCGCGGTGATCGCGGCCCAGTCGTCGGCCGGATCGATCACCACCTCGCCGGAGAGCGCTGCAGCGTCGATGCCGCCCGCGTCGGCCCAGAGCGCCTCGTCGAACGCGCTCTCGTCGGCGCTGGCCGCCGGGTATTCGAACGCTGGCAGCGGCGGCAGCAGATCGGTGGGGATCTCCGTCTCGTAAATCGGCGCCCGCGGCATCTGCGGCGGCTGTTGCACGTGGGGCGCGTGCGGCGTCGGCGCCGACGGCTGATCGTAGCCCGGGCGTCCGCGCCGCCGCCGGCGCGGGCGGGCGTGGAAGTCGGTCGCGGCGTGCAGCCCGTGGCGCTCGTCGGCCGAGCTGGTGTCGAACACCTCGCTGTCGAGGCCCGCGCACGAATCGCACAGGCCGCACTTGTCGCCCTCGGGCTCGCCGAAGTAGGCGCGCAGCATCTGCACCCGGCAGCGCTGCGTGTTCATGTACCCGAGCAGCGCCGCCAGCCGCCGCCGATCGGAGATGCGGCGCGCCTCGAACACCGAGGCCGCCTTGTCGATCTGCTCGCGCGTCGGACGCGGCTCGACCCCTTCCCAGCGCGTCGCCTTGACCTCCTTGGCGACGCCCATCGCCTCGAGCACCGAGAGGATGACGCGCACGCGGCGCTCGGGGAGCGCCATCGACAGCGCCAGGTTGCGGACGGAGACCTCCTTGCCCTCGTCGCTCCAGGCGTAGAGGCCCTCGGCCACCATGCGCGCCTGCGCCTTGGTCGGGTGCGCCTCTTTCAGGAAGTGCTCCTGGATCGCGATGTCGTCCGGCTGGAACAGCAGCACGCAGCGCGCCGGCTTGCCGTCGCGCCCCGCGCGTCCCGCCTCCTGGACGTACGCCTCGGGCGACCCGGGCATCTGGTAGTGGATGATGTAGCGGATGTCCGGCTTGTCGATGCCGAGTCCGAACGCGTTGGTCGCGAGCATGACGACCTTGCGTCCCGACTGCATGAACGAGGCTTGCGACTTCTCGCGCTCGTCGGTGGTCATCTTGCCGTTGTAGCGCTCGACCGGGATCTTGCCGTGGCGGAGCGCCACGTAGAGCTCGTCGACCGCGCGTACCGTCGCGCAGTAGACGATGCCGGGGCGGCGCAGCCGCTGAATCAGCTTGCCCAGCTGGCGGAGCTTGTCGCCCTCGCCCGCCACCTTGCGCACGTCGAACGCGAGGTTCGGGCGATGGAAGGAGACGCGGCAGACCTTCGCGTCCTTCATCCCGAGCTGCACCAGGACGTCGTCGCCGATCTCCGGCGTCGCCGTGGCGGTCAGCCCGAGGATGGGCGGGCGGCCGAGCACCTCGGCGGCGCGCCGCAGCCCGAGGTACGACGGGCGGAAGTCGTGGCCCCACTGCGACACGCAGTGCGCCTCGTCGACGCAGAAGAGCGAGAACTTCACCCCCTCCAGCGCCTCCTGGACGGTCGGCGAGTTGACCGACTCCGGCGTGATCATCACCAGCCGCACGGTCCCCTCGCGAACGGCGGCCAGATCCGCCGCGCGCTCCTTCGCCGTGCGGGTCGAGTCGATGCGCACGACCGCCACGCCGGCCGCCTTCAGCTTGCTGTACTGATCCTCGATCAGCGCGAGCAGCGGCGAGACGACCAGCGTCGGCCCCTCGAGCACGAGCGCCGGCAGCTGGTAGGTCAGCGACTTGCCGCTGCCGGTCGGCATGACCGCCAGCGTGTCGCGTCCGGCCAGGACCGATTCGATGATCTCGGCCTGCCCTGGGCGAAGATCGCGGAGGTGGAACACCGTCCGCATCTTCTCGAGCGCGCGTTGCAGCGCGGGCGAGGGGGGCGCGGCCGGCTCGGCGCTGACCGGTGGAATCACATGCGCGGGCGCCGCGGCCGGATGGCCGTTTCGGCCGAACTCGTCCCCCGCGTCCGAGCTCGGGATCACGATGGTCGGAACACCGTCATCCAGCTCTGCCGCGGCAGATCCTTTAGGCTTCTCCGGGTCCGCGGCGCTGAGCGCGCCTGCGGAGACCCGTTCCTCTTCGTCGGAACTCAGTCTCAAACTCCTGTAGAAATCGGGCGCTTACGGCCCCACCTTCAACCCAGCAAACCCTCGTGCCACCCTGTTCGCGGAAAACCTCTCCGGGGGCCGTCACGAACCTCCGCGGCCCTCCAACTGCCCACTTGCGACGCCGGTGCGGCCGATTGCCGCAACCACGAGCGTTGATGACCAGGCTAGCACGCCTTGCCGAGAAGTCCAAAGCAATAGTTTGTGGCACGACCGTTGCGATGTCCCCGGCGCGATGAGCCTGATGGCGGCGATGGAACCGGACGCCCGCCCGCGCGAACGGCTGGTGGCGCGCGGCGCGGAGCAGCTCACCAACGCCGAGCTCCTGGCGGTCGTGCTCGGGACGGGGACCCGCGGGGCCAGCGCCCTCGACGTCGCGGCCGCGGTTCTGCGCGGCCTCGAGGGGCCCTCCGGACTGCTTCGCGCCACCGCCGCCGAGCTGGCCGCCTTCGCGGGCATCGGGTCGGTGCGCGCCACGTTGATCCTGGCGGCCCTCGAGCTCGGGCGGCGCGCCGTCGCCGATCGTCCATCGCGCGGCCAGCGGGTGGCCGGCGCGTCCGAGGTCTGGACGTACTTTCGCAGCCGGCTGGCCCCCTTGTCGGTTGAAGAGTTCTGGGCGCTGGGCCTCGACGTCCGCCACCGCGTGCAGAGCGAGCACTGCCTGGCACGCGGCTCGCTCACCGGCGTCGAGATCCACCCCCGCGACGTCTTCCGGCCGCTCATCCGGCAGGCGACCGCGGCGGTCATCTTCGTGCACAACCACCCGTCGGGCGATCCGGCGCCCTCGCGCGCCGACGTCGAGCTGACCGGGCGGCTGCGCCAGGTCGGGGAGCTTTGCGGGATCCCCGTGCTCGATCACGTCGTCGTCGGGTGGGAGGGGTACGCGAGCCTCGCCGAGCGCAACTGGAGGTAACGCCCCGGCCGCCTTAGACTGCCCCCCGTGCGGGTCGTCCCTTTGGTTCCAGTCGCGCTCGTGGTGATTGGCGTGCTCGCCGCGCCGGCGCGCGCCTTCGAAGAGTTCACGCCGCCGGAGGTGGTCGGGATGGGGGGCGCCGCGCGGGGTTGGGCCACAGGCGACGCGGGGCCGCTTCTGAATCCGTCGGGGATGTCGCTCACGAAGGCCTACACGCTGACCGGAGCGTACGAGTACGGGAGCCGGCTCTCCGACCAGTTCCTCCACGCCTCGGTGGTCGACAGCACGTCGCCGTTCGCCCTGTCGGGCGGCCTCTACTACACGTACCACGCGCAGAGCCCCGCCGGCGCCCCCTCGGGGAGCGGGCACGAAGGGGGGCTGGCGCTGTCGTACCCCTTCGGCCCGTACGTTTCTCTCGGCGCCACCGTCAAATACTTCAAGCTCCTCGACGGCGACGCCTATGCCGGCCACGGCGGCGGCGTGACGTTCGACGTCGGGGCGACGATCCGCCCGACGCAAGTCGCGTCGATCGGTGTCGTCGGGACCAACCTGCGCGATCTGGGGACCAGCGAGGCGACGCGCGCCATCGGCTACGGCGTGGCGCTGCTGCCGGTCACGGCCCTCCTGGTGACGGCCGACGGGCTGACCCGCCTGACCGCCGACAACCAGACCGGACGCAAGGGGACGTCGCTGATGGGGGGCGCCGCCTACACCTTCGCCGGGAAGGTCGCGGCGCGAGTGGGCGGCGGATACGACGCGTCGACCGGGAACGGCTACCTGACGGTGGGGGCCTCGGTCGTCTCGGAGATCGGCGCGATCGACGGCGGCTTGCGGCAGGACGTGACCCGCGGCGTGATCGTCGCCGGGGGCGGCGAGGAGCGCGAGACGGTGGTGGGGATCAGCCTGCGGCTCTTCATCCCGGCCTCGCAGAACGAGGACGCGCAGCCGGATCTGCAGGAGCTCCGCGCGCCCGTGACCAACCCGTGACGGGCTCCCGACGGGACCGAGGGAACCTTTCCATTCGCGCGGTGTCCGAATGGGCGTGGAGGCGACTCTCCGTTTTGCGCGGGCGCGGACGCGCGGGCGGGTTCCCTACACGATGAGCCTGGCCGAGCGGCTCCTCATCGGCCGGCTCAAGGAGCGCGACCCGTCGGCATTCGACGAGATCGTGCGCCGCTACGGCGACAAGGTCTTCAGCCTCATTTACCGGATGCTGGGGAACCGGCAGGAGGCGGAGGACGTCGCGCAGGAGGTTTTCATCACCGTGTTCAAGACGGTGGACGGTTTTCGCGGCGAGGCGAAGTTCTCGACGTGGTTGCTGCGCATCGCCGCCAACCAGAGCAAGAACCGGATCAAGTACCTGGCGCGGCGGCCGACCGACGGCGGCGAGATCGACGATGCGCCGCAGCCGGGCGCGCCGGGGGCGACGCCGGGGCCGGTGGCCCACGCGCAGATCGAGGCGCCCGACAAGCTGCTCGAGGCGGCCGAGATGGAGCGGCTCATGCAGGCGGCGATCGCCGACCTGGACGAAGAGCACCGCCTGCTGGTGATTTTGCGCGACGTGGAGGAGATGTCGTATCAAGAGATCGGGGAGATCACCGCTCTGCCCGAGGGGACGATCAAATCGCGCCTTCACCGGGCCCGGATGGCGATCAAGGAACACCTGGACAAGCACACCAAGTAACAGCGATGGACCACGCCGAAGCCCAGAACGAATTCTCCGACTTTGTCGACGGCACGCTGCCGGACATCAAGCGCGTGGAGATCGAGCAGCACCTGGCGATCTGCATCCAGTGCCGAACCGAGCTGGCGGCGTTCAAGAAGACGCTGGGCTCGTTGGGGCGACTCAAGCAGACCGCGCCCGTGAACCTGCTCGGCGACGTCAAGCAGCAGATCTACAAGCGCTCGCACGGGCGGTTCTTCGCGCCGCGCTGGAAGCTGTTCGGCCGCATCCCCTTCGAGTGGATCTCGCTCGGCACGATCATCGCCATGCTCGTCTACTACCTGGCGGTGCTGCACGGCTCGCCGAGCGCCGTCCACGGCGCGCCTTAGGGACGTCGCGACCGCGGGTGACAGCGGGCTGGTAATTCGTGAGAATCGCCGGGTGGCGGACGAGACGGTGGCGTGGGCGCCCGGAAGCACCGATCCCAAGGTCGCGTTCGCCGAGTTCAAGCTGCACCTGCGAACGATCACGCCGCGCCTCTACGTCGTCCCGGCGGTGGTCACGCTGAACGTCCTCGTGTTCGCGATCATGGTCGCGACCGGGGTGAGCGCGCTGAATCCGTCCATCGAACAGGCCGTTCGTTGGGGCGCCGACTACGGCCCGCTCACGCTGGGCCGCCTGCCGTGGCGGCTGGTGACCAATCTCTTCGTCCACTTCGGGGCAATTCACCTCGCGGCCAACGTGGCGGCGCTGCTCAGCTCGGGTCCCACCGTCGAGCGCCTCTTCGGAGCCCCGGCCTTCGCGGCCCTGTACCTCACCGCGGGCTTGAGCGGGAGTCTCGCCAGCGTGGCGATCCACCCGCTCACGGTGTCCGCCGGCGCCTCGGGCGCCATTTTTGGGGTCTACGGTGCGCTGGGGGCGCTGCTGTTGCTCCAACGGGACGTCATCCCGCGCATCGTGCTCTCAAAGCTGGGTGGCGTGGCCGGCGGCTTCATCATCTACAACCTCATCTACGGCTTCGGGCACACCGGGATCGACAACATCGCCCATCTCGGGGGCCTGGTCGGCGGCGCCGCCGTGGGCGTGATCCTCCATGGTCCGCTTCATCCCGGACGGCCGGCATCGAGGGGCCGGCCGGCGATGGTCCTCGCTGGCGCGGTGGGGCTCGCGCTGGGTGCAGCGATCGCGCTCCCTCGGCCGATCTCGTTCGAATCGATCCTCTGGAATTTCGGGGCGGATCAAAAAGCGGCGCTCGCGCGTTACGACCTCGCCGTCAAGCAACTGAACCGCCGGGAGATCGGACCGCAAGACGCCGCCAACCGGATCGAGTACGGCGTTCTCCCCCCCTGGCGGAAGGCGCGCGCAGCGCTGGAGGGGGACACGAATCAGTTGTTGGCGCGACCGCCGGGCGTTTCAGCCGAGGCCCAACGGGCGCTCCAGCTCTTCGATCAGTCAGCCGTGGCCTACGAGGAGGGCTGGACCAAAATGGTGCAGGTCTTGCGGGCGGGGGACTTGAAAAAAACGGCGACTGCCGCGCAGGAGATGTATGCCCGGATCGAGCAGACCTCTCGGGAGATGGCGCAGTTGACCAGCGATTAGACCATCCGGTAGGCGCGCGCTCAGACGACGTAGCAGAAGAGGACCTTGAGGTACTGGCCTTCGGTGAAGCCGGGCGGTAGCAGGTGGTCGGCGGCGGGGCCGCGGCGCTCGAAGATGCGGACCTCGCGGCCGGCCTGCTTGGCGCCCGCCGCGACGATGCGCTCGAAGGTCTCGGCGTCGACGTTCTGCGAGCATGAACAGGTCACCAGGATCGCTCCCGGCGCGGCGGCCTGCAGCGCGAGCGCGTTGAGGCGTTCGTAGCCCTTGCGCGCGGCTTCCAGATCCTTGCGCGCGCGGGCAAACTTGGGCGGGTCCACGATCAGCAGATCGTAGGCGCGCGGCGTGGCGGTCTCGAGGTAGCGAAAGGCGTCGGCCTCGACGGCCTCGACGGTGACGCCGTTCTTGGCGGCGTGGGCCAGCGTGCGGGCGACGGCGCGCGACGAGCTGTCTACGGCGGTCACCGACGCGGCGCCGCCCCGCGCCGCCGCCAGCGAGAAGCCGCCCGCGTAGGCGTAGAGATCGAGCACGCGCGCCCCCTTGGCCAGCGCGCCGACGCGCGCGCGCGTCTCGCGCTGGTCGATGAACATGCCGGTCTTCTGGCCGGAGAGAGGCTCGACCTCCAGCGCGATGCCGTCCTCGAGCACCGGGACCGAGGCGCGCGCCTCGCCGCGCGCGACGCGCGAGCCGCCGGCGAATCCCTCCAGATCGGCGTAAGACGGCGGCGAGATCTCGTAGATCGTCTTCGCGCCGAGCTCGGCCTCGAGCGCGTCGAAGATCTCGGCCCGCCGGGCGGAGATGCCCAGCGTGGTGATCTGCGCGACCGCCGCGTCGCCGTAGACGTCGACCACCAGCCCCGGCAGGTCGTCCCCCTCGCTGTTGACCAGGCGGTAGGCGGTGGTCGCCGCCGACGGGAGGCCGAGGCGCGCGCGCGCCGTGCGGGCGCGGGCGATGCGGGCGCGGAAGAACGCGGCGTCGACCGGTTCGTCGGCACGCGTGCAGAGCCGGACGGGGATCTGCGAGCGCGGGTTGTAGAAGCCGCGGCCGATGAAGCGGCCGTCGTGGTCGCGCAGCGACACCACGTCGCCCGCTTGCGGATCGCCGTCGACGCGCAGAAGCCCGTTCGCGTAGACCCAGGGGTGGCCGAACCAGAGGGGGCGCGCGCGCCCCTGACGCAGAACCGCGGTCGCTTCGGCCATCAGTCGATTCCTTCCTTGCTTGGACCCTGGCGAAAGCTGCCGGCGTCGATGCCGTAGCGCTGGATGATTCGCCAGACGACGGCGTACTGGCGCTCGAGGCGCCGCGCTACCTGCGCGACGCTGCCGTTGCAGGCGGCCAGCGCCTCGACCAGCTCCTCGCGCGTCGGCGCGGGGCGCCGCACGCGCGTGGTGGGCGCGGCGGCGAACGGCTCGCGCACGACCCCGCTCCCCGGACCGTCATCCGGCGGCGGCGTCGGATCGACGTTGGTGTCATCCAGATCGTCGGGGAGGTCGTACTGGATCTTGGCGGCGATGGTGCTCGGCAGGTGCTCGAACCCGATGGTGGGGGTGCCGCGGCTCAGCACGTCGGCCTCGTTCGTCGCCTTGAGGAGCTCGCGCACGTTGAGCGGCCAGTGATACAGCATGAGCGCCTTGAATGCGTCGGGCTCGAAGGCGCGCCCGTCGGTGACGTTGCGCAGGAAGTAGGCCGAGAGGCGCCCGACGTCCTCGATCCGCTCGCGCAGCGGCGGCAGCACGATCGGCTGCGCACCCAGCCGCCCCAGCATCGCCTCCTGCACGTGCATCCCCTTCTCCAGCGCGACCCGGCTGGTGGCGGCGATGATCCGGACGTCCACCTCCACGACGCGCGTCGAGCCGAGCGGCGAGAACCGCCGGTCCTGCAGAAACCGGAGCAGCTTGGACTGCAGCTCCAGCGGCATCTCGCCGATCTCGTCGAGGAACAGCGTCCCGCCGTCAGCCGCCTCGACGAGGCCGATCTTGCGCGCCTGCGCCGTCGAGTGCGCCCCCTTCTCGTAGCCGAACAGCTCGCTTTCGACCAGCTCCCGGGGAATCGCCGCGCAGTTGACGGCGATGAGCTTCCCCGAGCGCCCCGACAGCGTGTGCACCGCGCCCGCGTAGACCTCCTTGCCGACGCCGGTCTCGCCGACCAGCAGGATCTCCGACTCCGAGGGGGCCAGGCGTCGCAGCTTGGAGGCGGTCAGCGCCAGCCTCGGCGAGAAGGTGGCGATGGGGGTGAACGGCGCGTTCGCTTCCTCGCTCACCGCGGCCAGCTCGGCCGGCGTGTAGAGACGGAAAACCAGCACCTGCGATCCGAGGAACAGGACGGCCCCGTCTTGCAGCGGCGTCGGCCCCTGGATGCGGTGCCCATTGACCAGCGTTCCGTTGGTGCTGCCGAGGTCCTGCAGCACGAAGAGGTCGGGGCGATCCTCCGCCCGCTGCAGCCGCGCGTGCAGCCCCGAGACGGTCCCGTCGCTGAGGGTCAAGACGTCGCGGTCGGTGGCCGGCGGCGGCCGCCGCCCGATGTCGAGCACGCGCTCGGTCATGGGGACGAGCCGTCCCGCGCGCAGCACCTCCAGCGACGCGCCGTCGCCGATCACCACCAGCGCGCCGGTGCGCGCTTCACGTCCCGCGGGACCTCGCGGCGGGATGGTCTGGGTGACCTCGTTCGGATCGGTGGACATCGCGGCGTGACCTGACAGGCCCCTTCCGGCAGGGTCGTTTCCGGAAACGCCATGGTATACACGGTCGCGGCCGGTTACGGGAGTGGGGCCCGGCGCAGATCACGGAGCGAGACGGATCGGGCTGGTGAACCCCCGGGTCAGCGCGGTGCGCGCGTACCGCTGCGGGCGACCACCTGACCGCTGCCGGGGCGGCCGACCACGCGCCCCTCCTCGAACACCACCTCGCCGCGGCGGATGGTGGTGGCGGGCCAGGCGGAGAGCTCGCGTCCGGCGTAGACCGTGTGCCCGGCGCGCGAGAACAGCGCCTCGTCGCGGATCTGCCGCCGGTCGCGCGTCTCCCAGATCACCAGGTCGGCGTCGGAGCCGACGGCGATCGTCCCCTTGCGGGGATAGAGGCCGCACAGGCGCGCGGCGTTGGTGGCGGTGAGCGCGACGAAGCGCTCGAGCGAGATCCGCTCCCGGGCCACCGCCTCGGTGAAGAAGAGCGGCAGCATCGTGTCCAGCTCGGCCACGCCGGGCCGCGCGTGGGCGACGTCCAGCTTGGGATCGAGCTTGAGCGCGCGCGTCCAGGGGGCGTGATCGCTGCCCAGCGTGTCGATCGTCCCGTCGGCGATGCCGCGCCAGAGCGCCTCGCGATCGGCGTCGGCGCGCAGCGGCGGCTGCGCCACGTAGATTCCGCCGTCGGCGTCGCGGTAGCGCTCCTCGGTCAGGTAGAGATAGAGGGGTCGGGTCTCGACGTAGATCGGCAACCCCTCGGCGCGCGCGGCGGTGGTGGCGCGCAGGGCCGCCGCTGACGACAGATGGACGATGTAGGTGGGCGCGCCGGTGGCGCGGCACATGGCGATCGCCCGATCGACGGCGATCGTCTCCGAGGCGACGGGGCGGCTCGCGGCGAAGTGGGCTGTCGTCGTGTGGGCGCGCGCCGACAGGACGGCGGTGCAGCACTCGATGGTGGCCAGATCCTCGCAGTGGATGAGCGTCAGCCCTCCCGCCTCGCCGGTCGCCTGCATGACCCGGGTGAAATCCTGCGCGCAGGCGTCGAACGACGGCAGGCACATGAAGAACTTCACGCTCGCCTGGCCGGCCGCCACGGAGGTGGGGATCTCGGCGACGATCTCCTTGGTCGGCGTGAGGACCACGGCGTGGAAAAAGACGTCGGCGATGGCCTGCCGCCCGACGAGCGCCGACTCCGCGCGGACCCGGTCGGCGATCGTCTCCCAGGGGAGAACGTAGGACATGTTCCCGACGGTGGTGACGCCGCCGGTCAGGGCGGCCTCGGAGCCGCTCGTGTAGTCGTCGACCCAGTCGGGATCGTTCGGGTCGAGGTGCTCGACGCTGAGGTGGACGTGCGGGTCGACGCCGCCCGGCAGCACGAAGCGCCCGCCGGCATCGATCTCCCGCGCGCCGGCCATCGCGCCGCCGATCTGGGCGACGCACCCGCCGGCCACGCCGACGTCGGCCCGCTGCCGCCCCTCGGCCGTGACCACGACTCCCCCGCGCACAACGAGGTCGAGCTGGGAGGCGGCCATCGGCCCTTCGTTCATCGGCGGGTGGGGCCGGATCGCTTGAGCGCCACGGCAACGGCGCGCAGGTTCCCGCGCGCGAGGATCCTATGCGGGTGCCGCGGGCCGAGCCGGCGCGCGAAGCTCGTCGCCGCTCGCCTGAAGAGCGCGGCCGCGCGCGCAAGGCGATTTTCGTTTCGTTCGAGGACGCCCATGTTGTTGACGGTCAGCGCGACGTCGGGGTGGTCGCGACCGAGGCGCGCTTCGAGGACGGGGATGGCCCGGGCGTAGAGCGCGCGCGCCTGGGCGGGGCGCGTGCGCTGCTGCTCCAGCGCGGCCAGCCCGGCCAGCGTGAGGCCGACCTCGAGGCTGCGCGGTCCGAGCGCGCGCTCGAACACGGCCAGCGCGCGCCGGTAGAGGGCGGCGGCCTCGGCGAACCGACCCCGGGCCTCGACGACGGCCGCCAGCGCGGCGACGTCGGCCGCCCAGGCCGGGTGCGCGGTCCCGCGCGCCGCCGCCCGCAGCGCGACCGCGCGCCGGGCGTGCGGCTCGGCGGCGGCGTAGCGCCCGCGCGCGTGCTCGCTGCCGCCCAGGTTGTGCTCGAGCGTGGCGCGCGCCTCTCGGTCGCGGCGCGCGAGCAGCGGCTCGGCCCGCCGGTAGTAGCCGAGCGCCTCGCCGTAGCGCCCCTGCGCTTTGCGCAGGACGCCCAGGTTGTTGAGCACGGCGAGGTGCAGCGGATCGCGGCGCGGCAGCCGCCGGCGGACCTCGGCCAGCGCGGCTCGAAGACCGCGCTCGGCGCGCCCGTAGGCGCCGCGGGCGCGGTCGAGGCCGGCCACGGCGATCCGCGCCTGCAGCCGCAGGCGCACCAGATCGGGATCGTCGGTCGGGGCGCGCAGGATCGCGAGCGCGCGGCGGAGCGCCGCCGTCGCCGCGTCGGGGCGATCGCGCGCCTCCAGCGTGGCGGCGAGCTCGACCAGCGCGTTGGCGACGTCGGGGTGGCGGGGCCCCTCGGCGGCGGCGTACCCAGCGAGGGCGCGGCGGCAGTCGCGCTCGGCGGCGGCGAAACGGCCGCCGACGCGCGCGGCAATGGCCCGCTCGTGGGCGGCGACGGCTATTTCGAGCTGGCGGTCGGCGCGCACGTCGGAGTCCTTGGGGATGGATGCCTCCGGGCGGTCATTGTAGCGTGAGCTCTGCCAGGCCGAGACCTCCTGATGATTGCCCAGGCCCGAGCGAAAAAAAAGAGACCGCGCCACACAGGGGGAGCGTGACGCGGTCCCGGCTTCCCTTGCGGGAATCGATTTGGCGAATCGCTACGCGATCGCCAGAAGACTTACGTTGTGGTTGGGCTCCAGGATCGGACCGGCCTTGATGGCGGAGCGAACCTTGAGGCCGGGGCGATTGTGATTGGCGGTGCCGAGGCCAGCGGCCTTGACGGCGGAGCGAACCTTGAGGCCGGGGCGATTGTGATTGGCGGTGCCGAGGCCAGCGGCCTTGACGGCGGAGCGAACCTTGAGGCCGGGGCGATTGTGATTGGCGGTGCCGAGGCCAGCGGCCTTGACGGCGGAGCGAACCTTGAGGCCGGGGCGATTGTGATTGGCGGTGCCGAGGCCAGCGGCCTTGACGGCGGAGCGAACCTTGAGGCCGGGACGATTGTGATTGGCGGTGCCGAGGCCGCTCGCCCTGATGGCCGTCTTCACCGAGAACCCGATCTTCGAAATCGTCTTCATGGACCTCTCCTTAGTCGTTGCCTTTGTGAACGAGCCAAGGAGTTGCAGAGTGCGTGCCACGTAACGGCGCCGCCGAAGGCGCGAGATCTCGCGGGCCGTCGCGGGCCGCCGTTCTGTCGGAAGAGACCAAGCCCCGCTACGGCGTGTGACTAGCGCCAATCGTCAGTTGCTGGGACCTTAGTCAGTTGTGAAGAGCGTCTTTGTTCGCATGACCAACGACGCCCACGCGCTTCGCCGGGAGGGCGGACGAGAGGCGGCGCATGTC
This sequence comes from uncultured Pseudomonadota bacterium, assembly GCA_963725905.1. Classification (GTDB taxonomy): domain Bacteria; phylum Myxococcota_A; class Polyangia; order Fen-1088; family Fen-1088; genus JADGRB01. The sequence goes on from CAVSAG010000003.1 coordinate 559,391, forward strand.
AGTCCATGAGAGAATGTTAGTTACAATACAAATTTGGCCCTCTCGTTTTCGTGGACCCTTCCGATGTAGAGTCGGCGCCTGGGCTTTATCGGCGGTGCGCCACATGTTGGACGCTTCACCTCGGGTTCGATTCCGGATTGGCCGATGTAGAGGGGCGCCCCTCTAGATGTCGATGCAGAACCCGACGCCGCCGCACGCGCCGGTCGATCCGGCGACGACGCCGCTCGCCCGCGGCGCGAGCATCGGCCGCTACGTCGTGCTGGGGCTGGTCGGGCGCGGCGGCATGGGGGAGGTCTACGCCGCGTACGATCCCGAGCTGGACCGTAAGGTGGCGGTCAAGCTCCTGCGGGTCAAGGCCGGCAACGGCGTTTCCTTGACGGAAGGCCGGCAGCGGACGCTGCGCGAGGCGCAAGCGATCGCGCGCCTGTCACACCCGAACGTGGTCGTCGTCTTCGACGTGGGGACCTTCGACGAGAAGGTCTTCATCGCGATGGAGTTCGTCGACGGCAACACCGTCACCTACTGGCTGGAGCAGCAGCCGCGTACCTGGCAGCAGATCCTGCGCATCTTCATCGCCGCCGGGCGCGGCCTCATCGCCGCGCACGAAAAGGGCTTGGTCCACCGCGACTTCAAGCCCGACAACGTCATGGTCGGCAAGGACGGCCAGGTCCGCGTCATGGACTTCGGCCTCGCCCGCCAGATGCCGGAGCGCCCGCTGCGCGAGCACCGCCCGCGCTCTGGTGCACCGAACCGCGTCGACATGAAGATCGTCGGCAGCGAGACGATGCCGCTCGAGCAGGGGACGATGGTCCTCAGCCAGGACTCGAGCGGCTCGGGCGACCTGCAGTCGTCGGTGTCGGGCCTGTTCGACGCGCGCCTCACCCGCACGGGCGCGATGATGGGCACGCCCGCGTACATGGCCCCGGAGCAATTCTTCGGCGCCGCCACCGACGCGCGCACCGATCAGTTCAGCTTCTGCGTGTCGCTGTACGAGGCGCTCTACGGCGAGCGCCCCTTCGAGGGGAAGCGCCTCACCGAGCTCACCGCGGCCGTCGTCCAGGGGACGGTCCGCGAGGCGCCGGCCGGGACCAAGGTGCCATTCTGGGTGCGCAAGATCCTGCTGCGCGGGCTGCGCTCCGCGGCGGCCGAGCGCTACCAGACGATGGGGGAGCTGCTCGACGAGCTCGGGAAAGACCCACGCGCGAAGCGACGGAAGTGGGCGATCTACGCGACGGTGGCGCTGCTGCCGCTGGCCGTGGGTTTCGGTGTACGGCAGAGCGTCGTCAGCCAAAGGGTGATGTGCACGGGCGGGGATGACAAGTTCGCCGGCATCTGGGAGCTGCATCCACCCGACCAGCCAGAGGGGCCGCGTCAGTCGCAGATTCACGCGGCATTCTTGCGTACCGGCAAGAGCTACGCGGCGGACGTCTATGAAACGGTTAGCCGAGGGCTGACGCGCTATTCACAGAGCTGGTCTCAGATGTACCAGGAGACCTGCGAGGCAACGCACGTCCGCCACGAACAATCGGCCGAAGTCCTCGATCTGCGCATGGCGTGTCTCCAAGAACGTCTGAATGGATTCCACGCTCTGACCGACGTTTTCGCTGACGCCAACGGAGAGGTGGTGGAGAACGCCGTCAACGCGACCAACGCGCTGCGATCGCTCGATCGTTGCGTCGATGTTCCGACCCTACGCGCCGTCGTCAGGCCTCCTGATGATCCCGCGACCGTGGCGAAGGTCGCCGAGATGCGAAAGCGACTGGCGGAGACAAAGGCGCGCTTCGATGCCGGTCGCTGGAAGGAGACGCTGAAATTGGCGCCTCAGATGCTCGCCGACGCGCGATCGATAGGGTATCGCCCCCTCTTGGCGGAAACCCTCCAGTTCATGGGCGACATCTACTCGAATGCGAACGACGCACAGGCGGCGGAAAGAGCGCTTGTGGAAGCTTACCGTCTCTCGGACGCGTCACGGCACGATGAAGTGCGCGCCGAAGTCGCCACCGATCTCGTCTTTGTTGTCGGAGATCAGGGAAGCCGTCTCGACGATGCGCTCCGGTGGTCCGAGACAGCCACGGCAGTTCTGCAGCGACTGGGAGGCCACGAGCTCCTCCACGCGTGGCTGCTCAACAATCTCGGATGCGCCTACTCGACGCGACGAGACTACGACTCTGCGGTCACCGCCTTGCGCGAAGGCTCCCAGCTGAAGCGCAAGGTCCTTGGTTCCGATGACGCCGACGTCGGAGTCTCCGAGGGAAACCTGGGCAATGTTCTTGCCAGATCCGGTCGCAACGAAGAAGCCTTGTCTCACACGGATAGCGCGATCGAAATCTTCGAAAAAAGACTTGGCGCGGGGCATCCGGAGCTGGCCGGGCAGCTCAGCAATCGCGGAGAGATCCTGAACGCCCTGGGCAAGTACCCAGAGGCACGGGCTTCCTTCCAGCGCGCAAGCGCAATTTGGGAACGCGAACTCGGACCGGACACAGATATGCTCGGGTATCCGCTGACCGGGATCGGAATAAGCTTCCTAGGGCAGGACAGTCCTGGGAACGCCATTGTCCCATTGGAAAGGGCGCTCAAGATTCGCTCCGAACGGAAGGCCACCCCGTCCGACTTTGCTGAGACCTCTTTTGCCCTGGCTCGTGCACTCTGGGCGTCGGGTCGGGAACAATCGCGCGCTCGCCGACTGGCCGAGGATGCGCGAATCGCGTACGAAAAGACGACCATGGCGAAGAACCTCGCACAGGTCGACGCTTGGTTGCGCACTCACGGCGCAACGTAGGTAGCGTCAAATCCGGGCGACCCCTCCTAGCGGACGGCTGCGCGGTTGTGGTTTCGCTCGAGGGAGAGCGCTCCCGCCTTGACGGCGGTCTTGACCTTGAGGCCGGTGCGGTTGTGATTTCTGAGGTCGATGCCGCCCGCCTTGACGGCGGTCTTGACCTTGAGGCCGGTGCGGTTGTGATTTCTGAGGTCGATGCCGCCCGCCTTGACGGCGGTCTTGACCTTGAGGCCGGTGCGGTTGTGATTTCTGAGGTCGATGCCGCCCGCCTTGACGGCGGTCTTGACCTTGAGGCCGGTGCGGTTGTGATTTCTGAGGTCGATGCCGCCCGCCTTGACGGCGGTCTTGACCTTGAGGCCGGTGCGGTTGTGGTTTCGCTCGAGGGAGAGCGCTCCCGCCTTGACGGCGGTCTTGACCTTGAGGCCAGCGCGGCTGTGAATGGAGGTGTCGAGGCCGCCCGCCTTGATCGCGCTCTTCACCGTCTGGGCCGTCGTCTTCGTCGTCGTCTTCATGGTCGTGGTCTCCGATTTCGCTGCTTGTTTTTTTCCGTGAACAACTCACGGAATTGCAGCGACCGTGCCACGACGACGAGGGAAAGATCGATACGGTTTTTCAACGATCTTGGTTCGCGGACGTGCCTCCGAACCTGATCGGGATATGACTAGCGGGCACTAGTCATGTTCGCGTGCTCGCCAATACGAGAGTTTCAGTAAAGAGACGGCGCTCGCGCCTCCGGACGCGGCCCCTCGCTCGAGCGCGGATCTTGCGGGCTAAGGAATTTCTACGCGCGAAAAACTGTAGCGAAAAACACGCAATCAGGAGACGAAGTCATCTGGCGCGTAGGCGCCGCTCCGCGGACTCCACCACCTCGAACAGGCCGACCGCTTCCCAGGCGCGGTTCCTTTTGCCTGTGTTAATTCTTCTTAACACACCGGATCGCTCGAGCTGAGCGACCGCCAATCGCGCCGCCTGATTCGAGACGTGAGCGATCGTTTCGACGCTCCCGACATCCAGGATCGGATGTCCCGGCAGGGCCTGGATCAGCTTCTCGGCCGCCGCTCCGGCGCGCGGCTCACCGGCCGCGCGCCGCCACTGCGAGCGCAATCGATCGATCGCCGCTGCCAGCCGCGATGCCTCTTCGGCCGCCGTGCGGACGGCGGCTGAAAAAAGTCCGCACCACTCGGCCACGCGCCCGGCGCGAAATTCCACCAACCCGCGGACGTAGGCCTTGGCGTTGGCCCCCAGGACCAAGCTGACCGGGGGGACGAAGCCGGGAGTCAGACCGCGCCGGCGGAACAGGACGTGGATCAAGCAGCGTCCCACGCGACCGTTTCCGTCCGCGAAGGGATGGATCGTCTCGAACTGGGCGTGCGCGATCGCCGCCTGGATCACCGCGGGGAGATCGTCCCGGGAAGCGAAGAGGCAGAGGTCGTCGATGAGGGCCGGCACGCGGTCTTCGGGCGGTGGGACGAAGTCCGCGTGCTCCGGCGTGCTCCCACCGCCGATCCACCCCTGGCTGGTTCGGAGCTTGCCCCCCAGGTGTCGATCCGGCGTGGCCTCGAGGAGCGTACGATGGATGGCGAGCAGGTCTCGGGCCGTGAGCGGGCGGTTCCGACCGCCGAGCGCGATGGCGGCCTCCATCGCGGCGACATTTCCCAGCACCGACTCGGCCGTCAGATCGCGGTGCGTGCGCCCGAAGTCCGCCCGCGCCAGCCGCCGATGGGAGATCTCGAGACCCTCGATCCGCGAGGAGGCGACCGACTCGGCGCGAAGGAGCTGCCGACCGAGCGCTTCCCAAGAGACGTTGCCCGGGGGCTGAGCTCCGAGCTCGCGGACGGCCGTCGCCGCCGCGTCGGCAGCCTCGGCCACGTCCGCGGGAATTACCAGATCCAGCTCCGCGATCGCGTCGGGAACGAAGGCTTCGTAGAAGAATCCGCGGCGCGACTTTCGACCCCCGAAAGCCTCGAGATTCGCCTGCCAGTGGCGTCTCACCCGCGTCGGCATTCCGCCGATCAAGATACCGCCTGGCCCCTTGCGGGCGCAACCGCATATCAAAGTTTATGCCTATAACATTTGATATGTGCCGCCGCCGGCGCGAGGTCGCCCCCGCCTCAGCGTGTGCCTCGGCGGGGGCACTCGCTCATCCCTGAGCGACCTCACGAGCCGGCGCGATGACAATCCGGCAAGACTATTGCTCTATAGCCAAATGTTTGCTATAAAGCAACGATGCGCCGCCGCGCCCTCTCCGCCGACTTCGGCCAGCACCTGCGGTCAGCTCGGTTGCGATCGGGAATGTCGCTGTCCACGCTCGCCGCGCGCTCAGGCGTTTCGCTCACCAGCCTGTCTCGTTTCGAGGGGGGCACCCGGCAACCCGGGTTCGGGGACGCGTGCGACCTTGCTAAGGCGCTTGGAACCCCCCTGCTCTTCCTGGCCGATGGGCGCGATCGAACGGGCAGCGATTCCCGCGATCTGATCGCCCACCTCGCCCACTGGGGTCTCAACGACCTGGCTCCAGGCGAAGTCGCCCTGATCGGCGAGGCTCGCCCCTTCGAAAACCTCATTGCCACCAGTCTGACCGACGCCACCACGCCCCGAATTCTGGAGAGCATTCCCGCGCTCCTGCTCAAAAATGATTTTTCCGCGCCCGAGCTGGAAGCCCAGGCTACCGGCGAACGCGTGCTGCACCGGCTGGGGTGGCTGGCCGAAGTGGCGGAGTGGATCGCGGCCCAACTCCCGGTCAGCCGGGCTCACCCGTCGGCGTCTTCAAAGGTTAGGCAAGTCCGCCAGGCTGCCTGGAACCGCCGGCAGCAAGACTTTGCCAAGCTATCGAAAGCGGCGCGCTGGCCAGAGGGTTGGGACCTGTTCGGGAAGACCGAAGCGTCGCCCAAAGGCGGGGCGTCCAAGCACCTGGCAGACACTTCGCCCATCGCCAGGAAATGGAAGATCGCGTACCCAGCGCCGCAAGAGGACTTCCTGGCGCGCGCCCGCGACATCTTGGGCGCCGGGGCAGTATAGAACCGATGGCTGCGTCCACGCGAGACTCACTCCTCCGCTACCTCGCCGTGCTCGATCGTCGCCTGATCGATACCGGGAAGTCGACGCGGCTGTATTTGTCCGGCGGCGCGGCCGTCGTGCTGGCCTACGGCAGCACCGAGCGCACCAAAGACGTCGATGTCTTCGTCGCCAGCGCAACGAGGTCCTCGATGAACTGCAGATGTGGGCCGGAAAGAACACCGCGATCGCCAGGCGCGAGGGGTATTTCTTCGAGGTCGTGCCGCCGATCTACCCCCTGGCGCCGGGCATGTTCGATCGGGCACTGCCGATCGAAGGTCTGAACCTGCAGGCCATCACACCGTTCGCGATCGAGCTGCACGACATCATCATCACCAAGCTCGGCCGTTATCACGCCAAGGACCGCTCCGATATCGAGCTTCTGACCAGGGTCCCCGGGTTCCACCACGAGCGGCTGACCGAGCTGTATGCGCTCGCGCGCGACGAGGTGAAGACCTATTGGTCCGACAAACTTGAAAAGACCGACAGGAACCTCAATCTCGTGCGCACCGTCATTCTCGGTCTTCCGCCCAAGGATTGGGGAGACGACTACGATTGACGAGGCCTTCCCGCGAAGTGAGTCCTCGTCAGCTCCCCCACCAGTACGAGAGCTTCAGCAGCACCACGTCGGTGGTGGCGCCGTGGGCGAAGGCGTGGGGGTCGAGCATCGCGGGGGGCGTGAAGGGTTCGACCTGGGGGATCTGCGAGCGGGTGTAGACGAGGTAGAGGAGCGAGCCGAGGCGGTACTCCCAGCGGAAGACGACGCTGGCGTTGATCGCCGCCTCCTCGAAGTCGGGGGTCGGGGCGGCGGTGAAGGGGGCGGCAGAGCCGAGCTCGGAGAGGTGGACGGTGCTGCCGGGCGTGCGCGGCGGGGCGCCGGGCGCGGTGGGCAGCGTGCCGAGGGCGCGGAGGTCGGAGAAGTGGCCGGACGCCAGAAAGGCCTGGGCGTAGGCCTGCAGGGTGAGGCGCGGCGTGAAGGTGTAGGTCGCGCGAACGGTGGCGCTGATGTTCTTCGCCTCCAGCTTGCCGAAGAGGTACGGATTGAACGGGCCGACCGACTGCCAGGCGTAGCGGTACTCGCCCGCGGCCCAGGTGAGCTGCGGCAGGATCTCGATGTCCAGCTGGGGCAGGGCGTGGAAGACGGCGCTCGCCTGCACGTTGGTCGAGAAGATGCCGCTGCCCATCACCTGGGTCTGGCTGGCGATGGTGGCGTAGATCGATCGGCGCGGGTCGCTGTCGTACTCCAGCTTGCCGCCGAGGTAGCCGGCGCGCTCGAGGGCGGTGCCGTCGCCGACCTCGCGGTCGTCGAAGCGGGCGGGGGCGTAGTCGGCTGCCAGGAAAATCGACGAGAAGTCGAGCAGGTGCAGCCGCGTGCTCAGCTCGTACTGCTGCCCCAGCTCCAGCCAGGCGTTGTTGCGGCTGTCGGAGACGGTGAGCGCGCTGGTGGTGTCGACGGTGTGCTTGCCGGGCTCCAGCGTCCGCCAGCCGACGCTGGCGGCGAAGGTCTGGACGTTCTGGCGCTGCATGTACCCGACGTCGTTGTAGTTGAGGCGCCGGCCGGCGCCCGTGTACTCGGCGCTCCAGGTGAAGTGCTTGCCCCCCTCCTTGGCGACGCGCAGCCAGCCGCCGGGCGCAGTCGCTCCGGCGCCGATGGGGCTGCCGTCGGGCTGGATGATGGTCGGCCCCCCCTTGATGAACGACTCGATGAAGGCGCCGTTGACCACGTAGGCGCCCGATGGGGAGCGCCACAGGCCGTCGACGCCGCCGACGTAGGCGTCGTGGAAGCACGCGCTGCCGAGCAGCGGCGTCGCGCCCGACGGGCAGAGCTGGCGGTCGCCGCTCAGCACCGGGTAGCCGGCGGTGTTCTCGAACGCCGACGAGCCGGTGCCGATGAGGCCGATGTGGCCGCCGGAGCCGAGCTCGCGCTTGAGGCGCACCACGTTGAAGGCGGTCACGGGCGCCGCCAGGCGCGAGGTGGTGGCCTCCTGGAGCTGGTCGTAGACCGAGACGTGGTTGGCGGCGGTGACCGCCGATAGCGCGCCGATCGTCCAGTCGGCGTTGAGTCGGCCGACCAGCTTCCCGGCGCCGTAGATCGTGGCCGGCGTCGGGACGTCGAGCAGCTCCTCGCTGCTGGAGGCATCATTGCGCAGCGACGGCGGCAGCGGCGGGGCGCCGATGCGGCGCGAGTAGAAGACCTGCATCGGGAACGAGAAGGCGTCGATCCCCTCCAGAAAGAACGGCCGCTTCTCCGGTAGAAACGTCTCGTAGGTCGACAGGTTCAAGATCACCTGGTCGAGCTCGACCTGCGAGAAGTCGGGGTTCAGCGCGGCGTCGAAGGTCAGGTCCTGCGCGATGTGCCACTTGAGATCGAGGCCCGCCGAGCCGCTGCCGTCGATGCTGTCCGCGCGCCGGCGGCCGTAGCCGAGCGCGAACGGCTGCAGCTCCAGCGCCCCCGCGCCGACCAGGCCCGTGAGGCCGTCCAGGCGGCCGAAGAAGGCGATCGGCGCGGCGACGTCGCGCGGGACGTAGGCCCAAAGGTCGGTCTCCTGGCGCTGGGCGATGAAGCGCGAGGCCTGAAATCCCCAGCTCTGCACCGGGAGCTTGCTGTCGAAGCGGAGCACGCGCAGCGGGATCCGGATCTCCGCCGACCAGCCGGTCTTGGTGCGCGCGGTCTTGCCTTCCCAGTTCTCGTCCCACTCCCAGGAGTAGGTCGTCTGGTCGATGATCTGCGCGTCAGCCAGGACGCCGGCGATGTTGACCGCGAACATGTAGGCGCTCTTGCCGTCGTTGCGCGAGTCGATCTGGACGTAGACCCACTCGCTCTCCGAGTCGCGGTCGCGTCGGGTCAGACGCTCGACGATCGGCGTGTGAACCTGCTCACAGTCGAAGCCGACGTAGATGGCCGACTCGTCGTACAGCACGCGCAGCACCGTCTTCTCCGAGGGGCGGCCGCCGTCGAAGGGGAACGATTGCGTGAACACGGTGCTGCCCGGGGCCGCGCGCCAGGCGGGATCGTCGAGGCGCCCGTCGATGAGCGGCGGGACCGCGGCGCGGACGGCTGTCAGGTGCGGCGCCGCGGTCCCTTGATCCGACGTCAAGGCGAGCATGGCGGCCAGGAGGGGGAGTACGGGCAAAGGTCGTCGCTAGGGCCCACGATACCGGTCGCCACGTACACCCGCAAATCGCACTCCCTCCGTCGGAAATCTGACGCGATCGGGCGCCTCTCAGCGGGAGAGCCCCCGTGCCAGGCACCCGGCGAGAATGGCGACCTCCGCGGGGCCGACGTCGACGGTGGCCAGGCGCGGGAGGGGCAGCACCGGCAGCCGCAGGTCGCGGGCCAGGCCGGCGATGGTCTGGTCGGCGAGGCGCCGGTGGGCGCGCGCGGTCGCGGCCAGGCGCAGCGTGGCCCGCAGCGCCGGATCGTCGGCGTCGGTCACCGGGCGATCGAGCACGGGGCCGAGCGGCGGCGCGGCCGCCTCGTCGGAGGGGACGGCATTCACCACCAGCGGGCCGAGCGGCAGGCGGAGGTCGTCGCGGGCGGTGGCCACCAGCTCGCCCGCCTCGCGGCTGGGGAGCTCCTCGGCCAGCGTCACCACCAGCAGCGCCGCCCGCGCCCGATCGTGCAAGAGCTCGTCGATCGCCCGGGCGTCCCGCGACAGCGGCCCCTTGGGCATCGCCGCCAGGATCGCCCCCGGGATCCGCAGCATCAGCGCGGCGTGACCGCTGGCCGGCCCGTCGAGGATGACGAGGTCGTAGCGCGGGCGGCCGTCCTTCTGCTCGGTCGTGTGCCACCAGGCCTTGCCGAGCAGGGTATAGGCGTCGAGCCCCGGGACGGCGCCCAGGAACCCCCGCATGGCGCGGTTCTCGAGCAGGGCGCGCGCGACCAGCTCCGAGCGGAGGGTGAGGATGCCGTACTCGAGCAGCGAGCTCTCGGGCGTCATGTTGACGGCGTCGATGCCGGGGGCCAGCGTCGTCACCGTCGGGCCGATCGCCTCTTTTCCGTAGAGGCGCCCCAGCCGATCGGTGGGCGCGCTCTCGGCGATGAGGACGCGCTTGCCGGCGTCGGCCGCGGCGCGCGCCAGCGCGGCGGCCACCGTCGTGCGCCCCACGCCCCCCTTGCCCGAGACGACGACCAGCCGCAGCTCCTGGAGCGCCGTCACCCGCGCCCCGTCACGTGATCGCCCGCGCGATCGAGCACGAGCGCCGCCAGGAGGCCCAGCTCGGCGCCGGAGGCGAGGGTCAGCGCCGGGTCGTAGCTGACGAGGGGCATCGTCACCCCGATGATCGGCAGCCAGCCCCGGCAGACGGCCACGTGCAGGGCGGCCGGCGCGGCGAGCGCGGTGCCGAGCCCGGCCGCGAGAGCGCGCGCGGCGGGATCGCGGCGGGCGCCCGACGAGCGCGCGGCCAGCACCACGCCCGCGCCGATCGCCAGCCAGGCGGCCACCACGCCGAATGTCCCGGCGGGGCCCAGCTCCTCGCCGAGGAGAGCGAGGGCGTAGTCGCTGGCGGGCGACGACAGCCGGTGGCGCGCGCTGCCGTGCCCCAGGCCGACGCCGTGCGCGGCACCGGCGGCGTTGGCGTGCGCCAGCGCCAGCACCTCGAACCCCTTGCCCCGGCGATCGCTCTGGGGCGACAGAAAGCCGCGGATCCGGTTGTCGACGTAACCAAAGCGGGTGGCGCCGAAACCGAGCGCGATGAGCAGCAGGCCCGCCGCCGGCAGCAGGCGCCGCCCCGCGACGCCGCCGCCGGCCAGGGCGGCGAACGCGACGGCGAGCGCGATCGCCGCCGCCGAGAAGTCCGGCTCGACCACCAGCGCCAGCACCGCCACCAGCGCGCCGGCGGCCGCGAGGCGCCGTCCGCCCGGACCGCGGGCAGCCGCCACCAGCAGCGCCACGGCGCCGATCAGGAAGGGCGCCGCGCCGCCCGAGAGCGGCCCGAGGTGGATCCAGCGCCGCGCCCCGGCGGCGCGGACGCCGAGGCCGGGGACGAACACCGCCAGGGCGATCGCCAGGGCGGCGAGAAAGACGAACGGCGCCGCCGCGTAGAGGCGTCGCGTCCCGAGGCGCGCCACGACGGCGCCAAGCGCCGCCCCGCAGGCCAGGGCCACCAGGTGGCGGGCGGCGAAGTGGGCCGGGGCGCCGCCGCCCGCGGCGCCGGGGCGCGCGGGCGCCGCCGCCACGATCGCCAGGCCGAGCGCCCCCAGCCCGACGGCCGGAACGAGGAGCAGACAGAGCGTGAGCGCGCGGCGGCCCATCGAATCAGAACTGGAACGTGACGCCCGCATCGACGTCGAGGAAGTTGCCGAGCGGCGAGTAGGTGATGGCGTCGCTGGTCGGCGTGGCGGGGGTGGTGACCGTCGGCCGGGTGATGAGCAGCGTGTAGGCGCCCCGCAGGACGACGGCGATGTTCTGGACGATCGTCACCTCGACGCCGGCGCCACCTCGCACGAGCGGCTGGGCGGCGGTGAGCCCGACGCCGATCGAGGCGTAGCCGATGCTGATGCCGGCGCCGAGCTGCGCGAACGGGCGCAGCCGCCACCAGCGCCAGGCGGCGGTTTGCGTGGCTGCGAAGCTGTTCTGTGAAACGAACGGTTGCTGCGTGCCGTCTCGGAACTGGTCGTAGAAGAAATCGAGGCCCACGCCCAGCTCGAGTCCGCTCGGATTGGACCAGTAGCGCCATTGATAGCTTCCGCCGACGGAGACGTCGGTCGCGGGGGCGAAGGTGTGGGCCTCGGGACCGACGCGATGGGCGACGCCGGCGTACACACCGACCGTGTTGTCCGGCGTGGGCGGCGGCGGCGGTTTCGCGACCACGGGCGCGGCGGGCGGTGGCGGCGCGGGCTCTGCCTGCGCCACCCACGAAGCGAGAACGGCCGCGGCGAGCATCGGGGGGAGATTACACGACTCCGCCGGGCGGAGCCGGGCACCGTCTACGCGATCGTGACGAGGTCCTGTCCGGCTTCGACGGCGGCTCCTTCGACGCAGCGAAGGGCGGCGACGCGGCCGGCGCGCGGCGCGCGCAGCTCGTTCTCCATCTTCATGGCCTCGAGGACGACGACGGTCTGGCCCGCCTTCACGACGTCGTCGGCCTTCACCAGCAGCTTCACGACGCGCCCGGGGATCGGCGAGCGGATGGTCACCGGAGCAGCGTCGTTGCCGGCGCGCGCCGGGGCGGCGATCTTGGCGCGGCGGGCGTCGGTCACCTCGGCGGCCAGCACCAGCGGGTCGGCGCCCGGCCGCCGGATCTCGACGGTCAGCTTGGCGCCCACGCCGTCGACCGAGGCCACCGTCTGCTGGCCGTCGTGTCGCAACACCCAGACGCCACGCTCGGCCTCCACGACCACCACGTCGATCTCGACGCCGTCGACGCGCGGCTTGGCCCCGTCGTCGAGCTCGACGAGGCGCTCCTTCCCCTCGATCTTGACGGCGAACCGTCCGGCCAGGGTTAACCCTCCATGAAGGACTTGAGGCGCTTGCTGCGCGACGGGTGGCGCAGCTTGCGGAGCGCCTTGGCCTCGATCTGGCGGATGCGCTCGCGCGTCACCTCGAAGTCCTGCCCCACCTCTTCGAGCGTGTGGTCGGACTTCTCGCCGATGCCGAACCGCATGCGCAGCACCTTCTCCTCGCGCGGGGTCAGCGTCGCCAGCACCTTGCGCGTCTGCTCCGCCAGGTTCATGGAGATGACCGCGTCGGCCGGGGAGATGACGCTCTTGTCCTCGATGAAGTCACCGAGGTGCGAGTCCTCCTCCTCGCCGATCGGCGTCTCCAGCGAGATCGGCTCCTTGGCGATCTTGAGGACCTTGCGGACCTTGTCGAGCGGCAGCTCCATCTTCTCGGCGATCTCTTCGGGCGTCGGCTCGCGCCCCAGCTCCTGCACCAGGTAGCGGCTGGTGCGAATGAGCTTGTTGATCGTCTCGATCATGTGGACGGGGATACGAATGGTCCGGGCCTGATCGGCGATGGCCCGGGTGATGGCCTGCCGGATCCACCAGGTGGCGTAGGTCGAGAACTTGTAGCCGCGCTTGTACTCGAACTTGTCGACCGCCTTCATGAGGCCGATGTTCCCCTCCTGAATCAGGTCGAGGAACTGCAGCCCGCGGTTGGTGTACTTCTTGGCGATGGAGACCACGAGGCGCAGGTTGGCCTCGACCAGCTCGGCCTTGGCCTTCTCGGCCATCCGCTCGCCGTCCTGGATCTCGTCGACGGTGTCGCGGAGGACGGTCTCGGTGAGCTTGGCCTCTTCCTCGACGCGCTTGATCTTCTTCTGCGCGACCTGGATGACCCGCGACATCTCCTCGATCTCGTCGGGGCGGATGCCCAGCTTCTTGGCCACCGCCCGCTGCCGCAGCGGCGACGACCGGATCTCGCGCAGCGTCTTGCGGAACTCCTTGAGCGACAGCCCCGACTTGTGCTCGCAGTCGACGATCTCGCGGTTGGCCTGCTCGATCCGCTCGACCAGCTCTTTCAACTTCAGCACGATCTTGTCGATCTGCTTCTTGTTGAAGCGCATCTCCTGCAGCGCATCGAGGATCTCTTGCTTGAGATCCGTGATCTGCTTCTTGTAGCGCTTGCGGGTCTGCTCCGAGACGCTCTTGGCGTCCAGCTTCTCGGCGACCTTCTCCTGCTCTTTCCACAGCCGGCGGATCTTGTCGATCACCTTGCAGACGCGATCGATGTGCCACTGCTCGTCGAACTCGGCGTCCTCTTCGTCAGCGTCCTTGACGACCTCCTTGACGCGGATCTTCTGCTTGCGCAGCTTGTCGCCGAGCTCGAGGATCTCCTCGATGGCGACCGACGAGTTGAGCACGACCTGCAGCACGCGCCGCTCGCCGTCCTCGATCCGCTTGGCGATCTCGACCTCGCCCTCGCGCGTGAGCAGCGAGACCGACCCCATCTTGCGCAGGTACATGCGCACCGGGTCGTTGGTCTTCGAGTAGCCGTCGGCGTCTTCCTCTTCCTCGGCCTCTTCCTTGCTCTTCTTGGCCTCCGCCGCCGCTTCCTCTTCTTCATCCTCGTCGGCCTCGGCCTCGGCGGTCTCGCCCTTCTGGACCTTGATCTTCGACGACGAGTCGACGATCTCGATTCCCTCGCCCGAGAACGCGGACAGCCAGTCGTCCATCTGGTCGGACGACACGATGTTCTCCGGCATGTGCTCGTTGACCTCGTCATAGGTCAAGAAGCCCTTCGCCTTCCCCATCGTGATGAGCTCGCGCTTCTTGCGCTCACTCTCCTTGTTGGAGGAGGCCTTCTTTGAAGCGCTGGACGCGGCCGGCGCGCCATTTTTGGCCGGCTTGGGGGCCCGCGGCGTGCGCGGTACCTCCTCGTCGTCCGTGTCGTCGTTGTCGGATTCGTTGTCGAAGGTGTCGTGTTCCATGTCCCTCAGGGCCTCTGCAGGGCTGCCTGCAGCCCTTCCTTTGTTTTACGAAGTTCTATTCCGCGAAGCGACAGCGCCCGTTGCGCCGCCTCGTCTCCCCGGGCGTGTGCCTCTTTCATCAGGCGCACATTCATCTCCATCTCGGCTTCCACCCGCGACAGCTCGAGCCGAAGGGTGAGCTTCCGGAGCAGGCCGGCCGGGTCCGCGACGTCGGCCAGGCTGTCGTCCATCACGGCGGCCGCCACCACGGGGCGGTGATCGGCCGGCGCCGCGTCCAGCCAGGCCGGCACGTCCAGCTTGCCGGTCTCGCCGATCATGGTGGCGGCGGTGCGATGAAGCAGGCGCAGCGTCGAATGAACCAGCAGCTCTCCCGCGCGCGCCGCCTCCGGCTCGCGCATGAGCTGCGGATGCAGCGCGATGAGCACGGTGACCTGCAGCTCCTCGGGGCGCAGCCGGACCGTCGCCGGCCGCGCGTTCTGGGCGGTGGCGGCGTCGGTGGCCGTCGTTTCGGGTGCGTGGCTCCCCCGGTTGGCGCGCGCCGCCGCTTCCTGAAGGGCGCGCTTGACCTGCAGGGTGGTCAGCCCCAGCACGCCCGCCAGCTGCCCGGCGTAGAGCTCGCGCTTGGTCTGGTTCCTGACCCGCACCAGCAGCTCGGCCACCTTCTCCAGCGTCGCGATCTTCCCCTCGATGCTGCTCTCCTCGACGCTGTCCTGGATGAACTGGTCCAGCATCGGGCGCGCGCCCTCGACCATCCGCCGGAAGGCGGCCGGGCCGTCGCCGCTCTTGCGGACGAAGTCGTCGGGGTCGAACCCGGCCGGCAGGCGCGCCACGCGCCCATCGACGTCGGCGTCCACGAACAACGGCACTGACTTCTGCGCCGCGCGCAGCCCGGCGGCGTCGCCGTCGAACACGACCGTCACCGTCTTGGCGAGGCGCCCGAGCGCCCCCACCTGCTCGACGGTCAGCGCGGTACCCATCGGCGCGACGGCCTCTTCTATCCCTGCTTCGTGCAGCGCCATCACGTCGAAGTTCCCTTCGACGACGACGGCCGACCCGCTCTTGCGGATCGCCTCCAGCGCGGCGTGCAGGCCATAGAGCTGCTCCTTCTTGTGAAAGAGGGGCGACTCCGGCGAATTGACGTACTTGCGGTCCTTGGCATCCGGGTCGAGGAGGCGGCTGCCGAAGCCGACCACGCGCTTCTGACGATCAATCACCGGCAGCATCACGCGGTCGCGAAAGAAGTCGTAGCGCCCCCGCTCATTAACGGCGCAGAGGCCCAGACGTTCCAGGTCGGAGACCGGAATCTTCTGGGCCAGCAGGTGGGTCGACAGGCCGTCCCAGCGGGCCGGGGCGAAACCGACGCGGAACTTGGCCCGCGTCTCCGCGCCGATGCCGCGCCCCTCGACGTAGGCGCGGGCGGCCGCGCCGGCGGGCGAGAGGTACTGGTCTTCGAAAAAGGAAGCGGCCATGTCGAGCGCCCGCAACATCCGGTCGCGCTCGGACTCCGCCTCCTGCCGCGCCTTGCGCTCGGCGGGGGTGAGGGGCCGGACCTCCAAGTCGACGCCGGCAGCGGCGGCCAGATCGGTCAAGACGTCCATGAAAGGACGCTGCTCGATCTTGACGAGGAAGCTTATGGCATCACCTTTTTCGCCACAGCCGAAGCAGTGGAAGAACTGCCGAGCCTCGTGGACTTGGAACGAGGGTGTTTTCTCGCTGTGAAAAGGGCACAGCCCTTTCCAGCTCCCCGTTCCCGCCCTCTTGAGCTCCACATGGCGCTTGACGACATCGACGATGTTGGTGCGGTCCCTTACGTCGTCGATCTTCTCCCTAGGTACTAAAGGCACAAAAATATCCGCCGCACCGGAAGGCGGGCATCTTTTAGCGTAAGGTGCCCGCAAGTCAAGCCGGCGCTCGATTTTTCTGAGGCGCCGGCCGACACGCGGTTGGCCTGATTTTTGAGGCCGCGTCGGGGAGATCGACGCGGCCGGTCGAGCGGAGTTTCCGGGGCTAGGCGCCCGCAGCGCCGCTGATGCCCGCGGCGCCGGTGTTTCCGGCCGCCCCGGTGGTCCCCGCGGCCCCGGTCGTCCCCGCGGCGCCGGTGTTTCCGGCGGCTCCTGTCGTCCCGGCGGCCCCGGAAGCGCCCGCCGAGCCGGTCGCCGCCCCGGCCGTGCAGCTGACCCTGAACGTGTGCATGTGTGCCGGCGTCCCGGCCACGGTCGAGACCTCGTCGACCGTGCCGCCCCCCTTGAGCGTTCCGAGGTTGGCCACCGTGAAGGTCACCGCGTGCATGTGCCCCAGGACGACGTTGGTGTCGATGGTCTGGTCCGTCGTGGCGTCGAGGACCGAGGCGTGGACCGTCACCGTGTGCGTGTGCCCGGTCTGATCGGAGAGCTGCGCCTCGGGGAGGGGATCCGCGCAGCCGCCGGCCGTCGTTCCCCCCGTTCCGTTCGTGCCGCCCGTCCCGGTGGACGAGGAGCTGGACGAACAGGCAGCGGCCGTCGCGGCGCCTCCCAGCAGCGTGAACGTCAGGGTCACGAATTCCTTGCGGGTCATCGACTTCGTATCCATCGGCGCCTCCTCTTGGTTGACCTGACGGTGTGCATCGCCGGGACCGCCAGCAAGGTGCCGGGCCGCGGTTCGTTGGTCAGGGAGGTGCGCAAATTTCCGGCCTATTTCTCCCACCCCCAGCCGGTTCCAGGATTGAGCACCGGCCGCTTCGACTTGGCGTGCACCGGCGGAGGGCGGCAGAATGGGGCAATGGACGCCCGGCCGTCCCGACGATTGCTGGTGCGGCTCTTGGCGGGGACGATCATCCCGACGGTGGGCGCGCTGGTGGTGTTCGGCTTCTTCGCGCACGAGGCGGCCCGGCGGGCCCTCGAAGGGGAGCTGTCGCGTCGGCTGGAGACGGCAGCGGCCGGGGCGGCAGCGACGATTCTCCCCGAGCAGCTGCGCGCGATCGGCCCCGGCGACGAGGCGTCGCTCACCTACGCGAACGTTCGCCGGAGGTTGGAGGCGGCGCGGACGCGGCTCGGCGTGCGGCGCGTCCTGGCCGTGACGGCGGAGCTGGGCGCGCGCGGCGACAGCGCCGGCGCGCTGGCGCTGGGAGCGCGGGCCTACGACCTCGAGGCCGACCGCGCCGAGATCGCGCGCGCCGCCGGGGGGACGCCGACAGCTTCGCCGCTGTTCGTCGGTCATGACGGCGTCCCCTACAAGCGCGCCTATGCGGCGGTCGGCGAGCCTGGCGACGTCGCCGGGCTGGTCGCGGTCGAGGGGAACGCCGACTATCCCGCGGTGCTGGCCGCGTTTCGACGATCGATGATCCTGGCAGGATTCGCCGCGGCGCTCGGCGTGCTTCTGTTGACCGCCTGGATCGCGCGCCGGATCTCGGGGCCAGTCACGCGCCTCGCGCAGGCGGCGGCGCGTCTGGGGCGTGGCGATCTCGACGCGCCGGTGCCGATCGAAACGCGCGACGAGATCGGCGTCCTGGCCCAGACTTTCGAGGAGACGCGCGCGGCGCTCAAGGCCCGCGACGAAAGGATGCAGATGATGCTGGCCGGGATCGCCCACGAGGTCCGAAATCCGCTGGGGGGGTTGGAGCTCTACGCCGGGCTCCTGCGCGACGCGCTCGGCGGGCAGCCGGAGCGGCTCGAGGAGGTGCGGCGGATCGAGCGGGAGGTCGGCCACCTCAAGACCGTGGTGAGCGAGTTCCTCGAGTTCGCGCGACGCCCGGCGCCGAACCTGGAGGCGGTGGAGCTGGGGCCGCTCTACGACGAGGTGCGCGAGCTGACGCGGGCCGCGAGCGCGGCCGAGATCGCCGTCGACGTGCTGCCCGGGTTGCGGGTGCGCGCCGATCCGGGGCAACTGCGGCGGGTGCTGCTCAACCTGGCGCGCAACGCCGCCACCGCGGCGCGGGGCGGTCGCGTGCAGCTGGCGGCGAGAATCGTCCCCGGGGACCCCGAGAGGGTGCGCCTCGAGGTGCGCGACGACGGGCCCGGCGTGCCGACCGCGTTACGCGAGCAGATCTTCTCGCCGTTCTTCACGACGCGCGAGAAGGGGACCGGGCTCGGGCTGGCGTTCGTGCGGGAGATCGTGCGCGACCACGGCGGCGAGGTGGCGGTGGCCGACGCGGCCGGCGGCGGCAGCGTGTTCGGCTTCGATCTTCCGGCGGTGTCGTCGTGAGCGGCAAGCCGACGGGCGGGACGGGGACCGGGACGATCGTCTTCACCGATCCGAAGTTTCTCGATCACGATCCGGGACACGGCCACGTCGAGTCGCCGGCGCGGCTCGACGCGATCATGGGCGAGCTCGGGCGCGCGCCGCTGGACGGGGTGACCATCGAGACGCCGCGCGCGGCGACCGACGCGGAGATCGAGGCGGTCCACCACCCCGGCTACCGCGCGCGGCTGGCGCGGCTCGCCGGCGAGTACGCCGAGCTCGATCCCGACACCGCCGTGTCGCCGGGCAGCTGGGACGCGGCGACGCTGGCAGCGGGCGCCGCGGTCGGCGCGGTGGAGGCGGTGATGAAGGGGCGTGCCGCCAACGCCTTCGCGCTGGTGCGCCCGCCCGGACACCACGCGCGCCCGGCGGAGGCGATGGGGTTCTGCCTCCTCAACAACGCCGCGGTCGCCGCCGAGGCGGCGCGGCGCGCGGGGGCCGAACGGGTGCTGATCGTCGACTGGGACGTGCACCACGGCAACGGGACGCAGGAGATCTTCGTCGCGCGCGACGACGTCCTCTACATGTCGGTGCACCAGTTCCCGTTCTATCCGGGGACGGGCGCGGCGGAGGAGATCGGCGTCGGCGCGGGCAAGGGGGCCACGGTCAACTGTCCGCTGCCCGGCGGGCAGGACGACGCCGACTACGGGGCCGTCTTTCACGATCTGTTCCTTCCGCTCGGGCGGGCGTTCGCGCCCGATCTGATCATCGTGTCGGCGGGGTTCGACGCGCACGCGCGCGATCCGCTGGCGGAGATGAGCGTCACCGAGCAGGGGTTCGCGGCGATGACCTCGCTCTTGGCGGAGCTGGCGGCGGGAACCTGCGGCGGGAAGCTGGTGCTCCTGCTCGAGGGTGGCTATGACCTCGGCGCGCTGGCGGCGTCGGTGCACGCCTCGCTGGAGGTACTGACCGGGCGACGCGAGGAGTTCCCGCTCGGGGCGGGAACCGATCCAGGGCTGGCGATGGCCGCCGCCCGCGACGCGCTCCGCGCGGCCGGTCGGATCGTTCCGAAGACGTGAGACGAACATGACGACATGACGAAGAAATGGCCGCCGTGGACCTTCGGATCGGGTCCCGCGACCGCGGCGCTCTTCACCCGGCTCTTCGCCCTCGTGACGCTCGACGCCTGGCTGTCGCTGGCCAGCCAGGTGCGCGTGCTGCTCGGCAGCCGTGGGCTGCTGCCGGTCGGCGCGTTCATGGACGCCGTCCGCGCCGACGGGGGCGTGACCTTCTTCGATCTGCCGACGCTGTTCTGGCGGTTTCATTCGGACGGCCTGCTGGTGGGCGGGACGATCGTCGGCGCGCTGCTGGCGATCGCGGCTCTCGGCGGGCTGCGGCCGCGGATCTGCTTCGCGCTGTCGACGGCGCTCTACCTGTCGTACGCCGTCGTGAGCCGCGACTTCCTCTCGTTCCAGTGGGACAACCTGCTGCTCGAGTGCGGCCTGCTGGCCGCGTTTCTCCCCGCCGATCGCAAGGCGCCGCTGGTTCACTTCCTGTTCCGGATCCTGCTCTTCAAGCTCTATTTCGAGTCGGGCGTCGCCAAGTGGCAGTCGCCGATTCGGGACTGGCAGGACGGCAGCGCGATGACCTACTACTACGAGACGGCGCCGCTTCCGACCTGGCTCGCCTTCACCGCGCACCATCTGCCCGTCTGGTGGCACCACCTCGAGAGCCGCGCCACGCTGGTGCTGGAGCTGGGGATTCCGTTCCTCATCTTCGGACCGCGGCGCGCCCGTCTCTTTGCTGCCTTCGCCTTCTCGTTCTTTCAGATCTGCAACGCGGCGAGCGCGAACTACGGGTTCTTCTGCTACCTGGCGGCCGCCCTCGGCCTCTTCCTGCTCGACGACGCCGACGTCGAGCGCGCCGGCGCGCGCGCCGCCAGCTACCTGCCGGCGCGGATCCGCGCTGGCGTGACGCGCTTCCTGGCGTTTCGGCGACCGCCGGCGGCCCTGGCGCTGCCGCGGCCGGCGGCGCTCCGCTGGTTCGGGCGCGCGGGTGCCGCGCTGCTGGTGATCGTCTCGCTCGTCGACGGCCTCTATGCGTTCACCGAGCCGGGTGGGGCGCTGGCCCTGGCGGCGCCGCTCTACGAGCTCAACCAGCGGTTCCGGCTGGTCAACAGCTACCACCTGTTCGCGTCGATCACGCGCGAGCGGATCGAGCCCGAGTTGCAGACGCTGGCCGAGGGGGCCGACCTTTCAGGGGCCGCCGCCGACGGCGCTGACGCAAATGCCAATTGGACGGCGCAGGACTTCTGGCACAAGCCGGGCGATCCGAGGCGCGCCCCCGACTTCGTGGCGCCGCACCAGCCGCGCGTCGACTTCCAGCTCTGGTTCTACGGGCTCGCCTTCCGGCGACGGGAGCCAACTTACGTCTCCACGCTGGTCGACCGGATGTGCGAGGATCCCGCCGCCGTGCAGCCCCTGTTTCGCCAGCCGCTCCCGCCCCGCCCGGCGGCCGTCCGTCTCGTCTACTGGCAATACGCGTTCGCCAGCGCGGCCGAACGGCGCGCCACCGGCGCCTGGTGGCGGCGCGCGCCGGTGGCGATGAGCCGCGCCATCCCCTGTCGGGGTCGAGGGCAATGACCGCGTCCGCGCCGGCGACCGCGCCCGCGAACGGGCTCCGCAAAGCCTCGCTCGGCACGCTGTTCCTCACCATCTTTCTCGACCTGCTCGGCTTCGGGTTGGTGATCCCCTTCTTGCCCGGGATCGCCCGCCGCCTCGGTGCGGGCGACTTCGTGGCCACGCTGCCGGGCGCCGTCTTCTCGATCATGCAGTTCCTCTTCATCCCGATCTGGGGGCGGCTCTCCGACCGCATCGGGCGGCGGCCGGTGCTGCTCTGGAGCATCGCCGCTTCGGCCATCGGGATGACGATGCTGGGCTTCGCGCCGACGCTGGTCTGGCTCCTCGTCGCGCGCATCTGGAGCGGTGTCGCCACCGCCAACATCGCCGTCGCGCAGGCCTACATCGCCGACGTGACGCCGCCCGAAGGGCGCGCGCGCGGGATGGCCATCGTCGGGATCGCCTTCGGGCTCGGCTTCATCCTCGGGCCGTTCATCGGCGGCGAGCTCTCCCGCTTTCACGTCGGCGGGCACGAGGGGATGCTGCCGGCGCTCGTCGCGGCGGGCCTGTCGACGGTGAATTTCCTGATGGCGCTGCGCACGCTGCCCGAGTCGCTGCCGCCCGAGCGGCGCGGCCAGAAGGTGCGGCGCGCCACGCCGATCGATCTCGCCGCCTTCCGCGCGGCCGTCTCCGTCCCCGGTGTCGGCGCCGCCGTCGCCATCAACTTCATGCTCTATCTCTGGTTCTCCGGCATGGAGCAGACGTTCCGCCTCTTCACCGCCGACGGGTTCGGCATGTCGGACGCCGGGACCGGGCGGGTGTTCGGGCTCGTCGGGATCGTGAGCGCGCTGGTCCAGGGCGGCCTGGTCTCGCGGCTGGTCCCCAGGTTCGGCGAGGGGCGGCTCGTGCAGGGCGGGCTCGGCATTCAAGCGGCGGCCTTCGCGCTGCTCGGGCTCTCGCCGCTGTTCGGCCCGTCGGGCCGGGCGGCGCTGCTGGTCGCCGCGGCGCTCATCGCGCTCGGCAACGGCCTCTGCTCGCCGACGCTGCCGGCGTTCGCCTCCCGTCGCGCCAGCGCCACGACGCAGGGGATGACGCTGGGAACGCTGCAGTCGGCCTCGGCGCTGGCGCGCGCGCTGGGACCGCTCCTGGGCGGCGCGCTCTACGCGGCCATCGATCCGCGCGCGCCGTACCTCGTCGGCGCCGTCGGCCTCGGCGCCGCGGCCTTGCTGGCCGTGGCGCGGCTGCGCTGAGCCCGGCGCACGCGGCAGGCCGCGGTCTCGACCCACCCGCGGGATTATGTTACTCGGGTTGTCAGGAGGCAGCGATGGTTTTCTCGCCGAGGCCGACGTGGTGGTGGCTGGTCACGCTGATGGCGGTCGCGGCCTGCGGGTCGAGCAAAGGCTCTTCCGATTCGGGCGCAGGCACCGGCACGGGATCGGATCCCGGCACCGGCACGAGGACGCTCTACGCCGGGATCGAGCTCGACCTCGACGCGCTGGGGGGCGGAGGGACGCCGAACGCCGAACTGACCGTCGTCCTCGCGCGGGGGACGCTGGGGGGCGCGAGCGTGAGTGGCGCCGCCGTGACGCTCACCGCGCCCGACGGCGTCACCGTGACCGCGACGGAGGAGTCGGCGACCCCCGGCTCTTACGGGGCGTCCGGATTCGTCTGGGAACCGAGCTGGCACGTGCAGATCAGCGCCGGCTCCGATCAATTGCAGCTCACGCTTGTGGCTCCCGGCGCCACCATGATCACCAGCCCCGCGCAAGGCGCGACGGTCGCGGCGGGACCCGTCGCGCTCCAGTGGACGGACGCCTGGGCCGCGCAGGCCGACAACGTGTGGGCCGACTGCTGCGGCGATCCGACCGTCAAGCTGACCGACAGCGGCAGCGGAACGATGCCGGTCGAGGCCCCGGGCGGCGAGGTCACCGTCTACCGACAGAACGCGCTGGTGCCGGGTGGCGGGGCCGCCGGCTCTCTGGCCACCGCGGAGAGCTCGTACGGCGTCTACCTCCAGGCTCAGTGAGGGGCGGACGCCGGTTCGAGCGGCGTTTACGATTCTGGGCCCGATGTTTACGATTTCCGGGAAGGGGTTTACGATTTCGACATTGCCCACCGCCCGCGCTGAGGCGGGGCGGGGCGGTGACGTAACCGCTCAGGCGCCGGTCGGGCCGCTGCGATCCCGCTTGCGCGGTTCGGGCTGAGGGGTCTTCTCGGAGCCGTGGAGACAAACGCGGTTGCGGCCGCTGCGTTTCGCCTCGTAGAGCGCCTTGTCGGCGGCCGCGAGAAAGGAGGCGTGGTCGCTGACGCCGCTCTCGGGGACCGCCGCGATGCCCAGGCTGATGGTCACCGGGATGTCCTTGCCGCCGAAGGTGAACTTGCGGGCCTCGACGGCGGCGCGTAGCCGCTCGGCGACGATCTTGGCGCCGTTCTGGTCGGAGCCGCGGCAGAGGATGGTGAACTCCTCGCCGCCGAAGCGGGCCAGCACGTCCTCCGTGCGCAAGAGCTCGGCCATCATCTGCGACAGCTCGGCCAGCACGAAGTCGCCCGCCGGGTGGCCGTGGGTGTCGTTGATCTTCTTGAAGTGGTCGATGTCCAGGAAGATCAGCGCCAGCGGCGCCCTTGTGCCGCGCGGCGAAGGCGAACTCCTTCTCGAGGTAGTCGGTGAAGTACTTCTTGTTGAAGACCTTGGTCAGGCCGTCGCGCAGCGCCGACTCGTACATCTGGCGCTGGAACACCTCGTCCAGGTAGTCGTGGTAGGTGAACTTCAGGATCGTCGTCGAGCCGACCATGATCTTGTCGCCGTCGGCCAGCTCCTTGCGATCGACCTTGATCCCGTTGCACGAAGGTGCCGTTGGTCGAGCCGAGGTCGACGACGATGATCTTCTCCCCCTCGCGCATGAACTGGCAGTGCTCGCGCGAGACCCCCTCGTCGTTCAGCCGCACGCCGACCGTGGGGCCGCGGCCCACGACGGTCTTGTCCTCCTGCAGCTTGAACATCTCGCCCGCGCTGACCCCGGCCAGCACGACCAGATAAGCGAGGTTCCGCTTCTGCTCGCGGTCCGACTCGGGCGGGACCGCAGGCTTGGTCTCGGTGGTGTCCTTGAAGGTGGACCCAGCCTTGCCATCCGACGTAGCCGACGTCGAGCTCTTCTTGGCCCCCATCCTCGTCGCTATTTTAGGCGAAGCGGGTCGTTTGTCATAGCTGCTCGCGGTGACCCCGGGCGTCGACCCGCCAGCGGAGGATCCCCTTCCCGTCGGGGCCCGCGCCGATCCGGATGCGCAGCGCCTCGGTCTTGCGCAGCGGGGGGTAGCGCGGCTTGCCGACCAGCAGGGCCGCCAAGGCCGAGAGGATCGGCTCGTGCGCGACGAGCGCGATCGACGACGCCCCGTCGAGCTCGCGGCCGGCCGACTTCAGCCAGGCCACCACCTGTGAGGCGGCCCCCTCGGGGACCAGCAGGTCGGTCATCGCCAGCCGCTCGCGGTAGCCGATCTCGGCGGCGATGATCTCGGCGGTCTGGACGGCGCGGACCAGCGGGCTCGAGATCATCAGCGAGAACTCGACGCCCCGGCGGGCGAGAGCGCGCCCCAGCCGCCGGGCATCCTCGCGGCCGCGTGCCGTCAGCGATCGCACCTCGTCGGTGGGAGCGTCGTCGCCGGCCTCGGCGTGCCGGATCAGCGTCACGCGCATGGCGCGGGTGGGCGTCAGCCCTCGTTTGAGGGCGACGACGACGGGGGAAGCCCCTCGTGACCGCCGGCGTCGCCGGGCCCGGAGGGGGCCTCTTCCGAGGCCGGCGAGGGGACCGCCATCGCCTCGGGGCCAGGCGCGCTGTCGCTCGCGCCGGGGGCCGAGCCGGCGCGCGGCGCGGCGGCGGGCGGGGCCTCGGTCTCCGCCGGGGCGACCGGCGGCGGGCCGGCATCGATCCCGTGCTTCTTGAGCGCCGCGAGATAGTGATCGCGCTCGGCGATCGCCGCCAGCAGGCGCTGCCTCATGATGTCGTTATTCTGCTTGAGGCGCGTGATGTCCGAGAGGTCGCGCTGGCGGCTCGAGTCGACGCGCGAGGCGCGCGCGAACGCCTTGAGGAACTCCGCCTGTGCCAGGTCGGCCATCCCTGACGCGCGGTACTTTCCGGTCTCGACCTTCTCGAGATAGCCCTCGGCGGCCAGGCCCAGCAGCGCCTTCGAGACCTGTGGTTCGCCAGCGCCAATCGCCAGCGCGACGTCGACCGGTGTGAAGGCTTCCTTGGCGGCCGCCATGCGCTTGAGCTCGTCGAAGAGCTCCTGGCGATCGACCTTGGCCCCGGCGTCCCCGCCGCCGAAAGAGCTTCTGCTGCTCGTGTGGCTCCGCTTGAGGCTCATCCCCGTCTCCTGTCCTGAAGTCGGGTGCCTTATACCACCATTCGAATGCCAGAACCCGGCGCTAGAACCCGTCGACCAGAACCCGGCGCTAGAACCCGTCCCTAAAACTCGTCCCTAAAACCCGTCCCTAAAACCCTACCTGGACCGCCGCCTGCACCCGGTTGGTGGTGGGGGCGGTGGTCCCGTCGGTGGTGAGGTGGCTGTACTCGGCCTGCGCCTTGATTCGGTGGCCGCGCACGTAGGCGGCCACCACGCCGCTCTGCTCGTTCTCCCAGCTACCCGCCAGCGCCCGCGCCGCGCCGGTGGCGCCGTAGAGCGGCAGGTCGGTGTGGCCGATGCGCGCCGCGACCTCGAGCCGGCGCGGCAGGACGAAGTAGCTCCCCTGGACGTACCCGCCCCAGTAGTTGCGAACGGCGGGCAGCGGCGACCCGGAGCCCGGGTCCTCGCGCCGGCCGAAGAGCTCGCTCTGCAGCGCCGCCCCGCGCCAGAGCGCCCGCAGCTCGAGCCCCCCTGCCAGATGGCGACGTTGTCGATCCGGCCGTTCCCGTCCTCATCCGTGTCCGTCAGGGTGCCGCTGCTGCGGGCGACGATGTCGGTGGGCACCAAATTGAAGTAGCCAGCGGCGCCGATCGACAGAAGCGGGCGGGCGTGCCCCTCGATGTCCCCCTCGGTCGCCGGCAGCGGTCCGAACGGCGTCGCCACGATTCGCAGCGCGTAGGCCAGGTCGAAGTTGTCGTTGGGGACGTTGGCGCCGGCGCCGTTGAGCAGCGCGGCCTGGACCGTCAGCCGCCCCGGCAGGAGGCGCGCGACCGCCATCAGGCCGAGGTCGCGCTCCAGCGAGAAGGCGGCCATCGGTACCGAGATGTCGATGAACTCGAGCTCGGCCTTCCAGTACTGGCGCTGCAGGCCGTAGGGAACCTTGAACTGACCCGCCTCGAGGGCCAGCATCCGGTTCGGTTGCCAGGTCACGTAGGCGTCCTTGAGCGACGGCGACTCGGCGGCGTCGAGCTGCAGCCGGTACTGGAAGAACGGTCCGCCGACGTGCCCCTCGAGGATCATCTCGGCGCGCCCCAGCGAGAAGCCGGAGGTATCGGGCGCCGCCTTGTCCGCGAACCCTTTGCTGGCGATCTCGCCGGTGTAGATCGCTTGCACGCGCAAGAGCGGGTGGAGATAGAAACCGTTGTCGGGCGAGCGGATCGAAAACCCGTCGTCGTGAAATCGGATCACCGAGGTCTCGGGCGGGTTGGCGTCCGCGGCCGCCTGCGCGTGGCGGTCGATCTCACCCTGACGGGCGTCGATCTCGTCGAGCCGGCGGCGGACGTCGTCGTAGCTTTGATGCTGGCGCTCGAGCGCGTCGATCTGCCGGCGTAGCTCGATCACCTGCGCCTCGGCCTCCTGGGCGGCGTGCTGGGCGGCGGCGGCCTGCGTGTCGGCGGGCGTCGTCGCGTCGGCCGACGCGGTCGGTGCGGTCGGTGCCGTCACGGCGGTCGGGGCGGGGACCGCAGTCGGGGCTTCCGCGGCGTGCGTGGTCGACGCCCAGAGCAGGGGCAAGAGCAGACTGGTGACGACCGCCGCTGTCCGGCCCCGCACGCTCACCGCCGCTTGCGCCGCTTGTTGGGACGGTCCCGCGCCGCGTTGGACGCGTTCATCGCGCCGTCGGCGGAGGCGGCGTTGGCTGTGGCGAGCGTCGGCATCAGCCAGAGGCGCGAGCCCTCGGGATCCTGTCGGTAGCGACGGACGAGGTGGACGAGCAGGACGAGCCCGAGGATGACCGAGATCCCGCCGATGTACTGGGAGGTCGAGAACTGCAGGTCGGTGAACGGCAGCGTGTAGATCCCGCGGTCGTCGTCGTCGCGAAAGTGCTCGATGATGGGACGCAGGACTCCGTAGCCGAGGACCCAGCCGAGGAAAACCTGGCCCGAGAACTTGCGGTAGCGCCGCAGCAGGAGCAGCAGGCCGAAGAGGGCGAGGCCGGCCAGCGACTCGTAAATCTGCGTCGGGTGCACGGGCAACGAGCGGGCCGCCGTCGGCGCGAGGCTCCCGAGGTCGTGCACGTGGTGAAACCAGGCCGGGCTCCCGTTGGGGGCCAGCGGGTTCGGTCCGGGGAACCGCACCGCCCAGGGGAGATCGGTCGGCTTGCCGTAGTCGCACCCGAACAGGAAGCAGCCGATGCGCGTGATTCCGGTCCCGAGCACGACCGAGGGGGCGCTGACGTCGGCCCACTTGAGCAGCGGGACCTTCCGCTTGCGGCAGCAATAGATGCAGGCCAGAAAGCCGCCGATCATGCCGCCGTAGGCGACCAGCCCCCCTTGATTGATGAGCGGGATGTCCCAGACCGTCGCCGTCGGCGTGGTGAAGTACCACAGGACGCGCGATCCGATGATCGACCAGACGGCGGCCCACATGTAGATCGAGCCAGCCTCCTGCTGATCGAGCTGGTCTTCGGCGGCGAACTTCATGACCAGGAACCAGCCGACCACCAGCGAGGTCCCGAGCATCACGCCATAGGCGTAGATCGGCAGCGGCTTCCAGGCGTGCCCGAAGCTCCAGTCGCCGAACTTCCAGCAGACGGCCAGCGCCCCGCCCAAGAGGTAGAGCGGCGTCGAGGAGAGCGGGAGCGCCTTGTTGGTCCGCCGCACGAAGATCTCACGCGCGAAGATCACCAGCGCCGCGGCCAGCAGCAGCGCGAAGAGCGGCTTGCCGGGAATGTTGACCAGGATGGGGCGCATGGGGGCGGAACCGGGGTCCCGCCTCTAGATATTCCGGCGCAACGTCCGCGTCAATGCGACGGCCCTCAATGCCGGCCGCGGGTGCGCTTGGGGTGGCCCGAAAACCAGCTGCCGATCAGGAACAACCCGAAGAGCCCAGCCGCGATCGCGGCGCCGAGGGTCGCGCGGGGCTGGCCGCGGCCGTCGAAGACGGTGGCCAGCACGGCCGCGGTCGCCGCCAGCATCCCCCAGAGGATCTGCTGCCCGACGTAGTAGACGAGCCGCGCGTTCTCACCGAGATTGCGGATGCCGACCTCGATCTCGCCACGCGCGGCGCGGTCCATGAACCGCTGCAGCTCCCCGGGCAGGGAGAGCGCGGCCAGCGCCATCTCGCGCGAGGCCTCGACCACGATCTCCGACCACTGCTTCTTCTCGCCGAGGAGAAACCGCTCGAGGTAGGGCTCGATGATCGCCGCCGGGTTCATCTCCGGATCGAGCGTCGTGCAGACCCCGAGCAGGAGCAGCAGGGCGCGCTCGAGCAGGATCCACTCCTTGGGGATGTGGAAGGCGTCGCGCAGGTCGGCCAGGCTGACGTTGAGGTCGCGCAGGTCGAGCAGGCTGCCGAGGCTCTTCTCGGGCTCGAACTTGAGGTCCTTGAGCGAGAAGCCCTCGGCCGAGACCTGGACCCGCATCTTGTCGTGGAAGTACTGCACGACGCGGTCGAACACCTCGGGGTCGGCG
Organism: uncultured Pseudomonadota bacterium; assembly: GCA_963725905.1. Taxonomy (GTDB): domain Bacteria; phylum Myxococcota_A; class Polyangia; order Fen-1088; family Fen-1088; genus JADGRB01. The sequence goes on from CAVSAG010000003.1 coordinate 588,172, forward strand.
CGCCGCGAGATGAACCCCATCTCCTTCATGGCGTTCACGATCCGCACGGTGTCGCGGGTGATGGCCCCCTGGATGAACGAGACCATCCCGCGGCGCATCGACTCGCTGACGGTGGCGGTGGCGCCGAAGTCGAGGAACACGATCGTGGGCGGGGCGCCAGGCGCGGCCGGCTTCTGCACCAGCATGTTCCCGGGGTGCGGATCGGCGTGATAGAGGCCGTCGATGAAGATCTGCTGGCAGTAGGCCTCGACGCAGAGGCGCGCGGCGGCGCGGCGATCGATGTTCAGGCTGCCGAGCCCCTCGAGGTCGGCGACCTTCACCCCCTCCATCCACTCCGTCGTCAGCACGCGGGCCGTCGAGTACTGCGCCATCACCCGCGGAAACCGCACGTGCGCGGACGCCGGCTGGCGGGCGGCGAAGTTGGCGGCGATCTTCTCGATCGCCGAGGCCTCGCCCCGGTAGTCGAGCTCGGCCAGCACCATCTCGCGGATCTCGCGGTAGATGGTGTCGAACCCGTAGTCGGGCATGAACCAGCGGAGTACGCCGAAGATGCGCTGCAGCGCCCGCAGATCGATGCGGACGATCTCCTCGATGTCCGGGTACTGGACCTTGACCGCGACCGCCTCGCCCGACGGCAGCCGCGCCCGGTGCACCTGGCCGATCGACGCCGAGGCGACCGGCTCGGGCGAGAACTCGGCGAACACCTCGGCCGGTGCGCGCCCGCCGAACTCCTCGCGCAGGCGGGCCTCGATGTCGCGGTACGGGCGCGGCGGCACCTGATCCTGCAGCCGCTGCAGCTCCTCCCGGAACGCGTCCGGCAGGACGTTGGCCATGATGCTGATGAGCTGCCCGACCTTGATGAAGAGGCCCCGCAGCTTGATGATCGCCGCCTCGATCCGGCGGGCGTTCCTGCGGTGCTTCTCCAGCGTGAGCCGCTCGATGGTGGCGGGGCGGCGGATCCGCCGGGCGACGGCCAGGCCGAGGTACGACAGCGCGACCTGCGTGGTCACGAAGTAGGCGGTGAAGAGGCGCGCGCGGCCGGACACGGTCGCGTCATCATATCTGGGACCCCGAGAGGGTCCCAGGCCCCCCCGCGAAGGGGTCGCGCCAGCGGAGCCCACGCGCTTGCCCGCTTTGCGGTAACCTGAGGGTGATGGCCGACGACGCGAACAAGAAGGACGAGGCGACGGCGCAGGAGGCGGCTCCGGAGGCGATGGGCGAGGACGATCCGACCGGGCGCGGCGCCGAGGACCGCAGCGGCATCACCGACTTCGTGCGGCGCGCGGTCTCGGCCGGTGTCGGCGCTGCCAGTCGCTCGAAGGACGACATCGTGCGCGTGGCGGCCGGCGAGGTGCGCAACTGGCTCGAGCACCTCAACATCCACGAGGAGCTGGCCAAGGCGCTCACCAAGATGGTGATCGAGGTGAAGACCGAGGTCCGCTTTCGCCCCAACGACGAGGGGAAGCTGGTCGCCGAGACGACCAACGACGTGAAGCTGAAGCCGCCGTCCAAGTAGCGGCGGTCAGGAGCGCGGGCGGCGGCCGATCGCCAGCGCCAGCACGGCGATGACGATGAAGCCGAGCCCGGCGTCGGGCCGTGCGGCGACCGCGCACGAGCAGCCGCCGGCGCCCTTCATCGTCGCCCCGCCGGTGCCCGTGGCGCCCGCGCCGCCGGTGCCCGCCGAGGAACCGCCCGTCGCGGCCGCGCCGCCAGCTCCGGTTGCGCCACCGGCCCCGCTCGTCGCGCCGCCCGCACCGGTCGTCGCGCCGCCCGCACCGGTCGCGGCGCCGCCCGCGCCGCCGTCGGGCCCCGCGGTCACGCCGCCGTCCGGCCCGGTGCCGGCGCCGGTGGTCGTCGACTCGAACGCGCCGATGTCCTTGGCCGTGGCGCGTGCGCGCGCCATGCGGGTGACGGCCTCGTCGCGGTAGTACTCGTGGTCCGGTGCGCCCGTGGCCGGGGCCATGGCGGCGCCGATGGCGGGTGAGCCCGCAGCCAGCGTAAAGGTCTCGGCGTTGACTCCGACGAATCCGGGGTCGGCGCCGAACACGGTCGCGGAGAGCCCGGTCGCGTCGGCGCCGGTCGGCAGCCAGTTGTGGGTGCCGGTCACGTGACCGACCGAGGTCATCTCGACATGCGTGGCGTTGGTGGTACCGAAGATCAGGTTGTCGTCCAGCTCGGCGTTCATCGGCGTGCCGTCCGCGTTCGACAGATGCACCAGCGAGGCGCGTCCGGCCGCGACGCCGACGAAGGTGTTGTAGAGCAGCGTCACGTTCAACGTCAGCCCGGCCGCCCGGGCGTCGTTGTAGACGGCGATGATCTGCGAGTCGTTGGACTGGGTCCCTCCCTGTAAGATCACGTTTCCGCGGAAGGTCATGCTCTGCGTGAAGGTGCTGGAGCCGTCGTAGTCGTCGTCGGTCATCAGATCGCCCGCGTACGACGCCGCCCGCGCGAACCAGTTGTATTCGATGACCGAGGTCTGCGCGCGGATGTGGAAGTTCTGCGCCTGCACCGGATCGTGCACGTACGAGTAGCGCAGCGTGAAGTCGCCGCCGTAGATGTAGATGTTGTGCGACGGTGAGCTCGAGGAGGCGAGCAGTGTGCCGTTGCGGTCGAACTCGCAGTACTCGACGGTGATCTGGCTCGACTGCGAGCCGCCGGTCAGCCCGTTGTCGTTGCCGCGGAACACGACGTTGGAGAGCAGGATGCCGCTCGTCCCCTGGTAGTAGCGCATTCCCGCCGAGTCGGCGTCCGAGCCGTGGCACCCGCTGATGACCAGCCCCGAGATCTGGATGTTGGTGGCGCCCGAGAGCTGCCAGCAGCCGCGCCCGCGGTCGCCGGCGGTGTAGCTGCCGGGCGCGTCTTCGACGTAGCCGGCGGAGAGATCCCAGACCGGCGGGTTCGCCGGATCGGCGGCGCGGATGACGATGGGGTTTCCGGTCGGGGCCTTCTGCGTGAGGTAGACGCGGAAGCCGTAGGTGCCCGGCGCGATCACCACCTCGTCGCCGGGCTTGGCCCCCTCGATCTTCGTGTACGAGTCGCCGGGCGCGACGTTGATCGTGGCGGCGCGCGCCGCGCCCGACACGAGACCCACCGACGCCACCAGCACCGCGGCGAGACGACGCATGCGGCGATCTTCGCGCCGACCTGCGAGGCGGAACAATGTACGAAGCTGACGACCTCGACGTACCCCGACGTCGGGCGGTCAGGCGAAGGGACGATGCGCGACGTGCGACCGGTCAGAAAATACTATGTCCATGCGACGTTCGCGGCCCGTAGCGCGCTCAGGTCGCGGCGATACCCGCCAGCGGCAGCCGCACCGTGAAGAGGGCCCCGCCTTCCGGAAGATTGCGACCGGCGATCGTGCCGCCGTGCGCCTGCGCGATCTGGCGCGACACGTAGAGGCCGAGCCCGAGGCCGCCCTGGTTCTGCCGCGGCGACCCTCGCTCGAACCGCTCGAAGATGCGCTCGAAATCCTGGGGGACCACGCCCGGACCATGATCGCGGACCTCGATGACCGCCTCTCCCTTCTCGACGGAGACCGACAGCGTCACCGCGGCGCCCGGGCTGTACTTGAACGCGTTCGAGAGCAGGTTCATCACGATCTGCTCGACACGGAGGCGATCCCAGGTGCCGACGATCGGTCCCGGCGTGCGGCAGGAAAATTCGCAGTGGGCCTGATCCGCCGTTGGGCGCATCGTCTCCGCCACCTGAGTGACGGCCTGGCAGAGGTCGAACCGCTCGGGCTTCAGCGTCAGGTTGCCGGTCGAGATGCGCGACACGTCGAGCAGCATCTCGATGAGACGCGAGAGCCGATCGGCGTTGCGCGAGGCGCGCGCCAGCTTTCGCGACAGCCGCTCATCGGTGCTCTGGCCGGCGAGCTCGCGCATGGCAAAGAGCTCGATCTGCAGCGCGGTGAGCGGGGTCTTGAGCTCGTGCGAGGCGACGGAGAGGAACTCGTCGCGGATTCGCAGCGCCTCCTCGGCGCGGATGCGGTCGGACTCGAGGCGCCGCCGCTCCTGCTCCGCGTGCTGGCGCTGGGTCAGATCGCGGGTCACCTTGGCGAAGCCGATCAGCTGGCCCGCCTCGTTCTGCAGCGCCGTGATGACGACGTCGGCCCAGAAGCGGGTGCCGTCCTTCCGCACGCGCCAGCCCTCGTCCTCGACGCGGCCGTCGCGAACCGCCTGCGCCAGCAGCGCCGCCGGCCGCCCGCTCTCCCGATCCTCGGGCGTATAGAAGAGCTCGATCGGCTTGCCGACGATCTCCTCGCGCTGATACCCCTTGATGAGCGCCGCGCCGGCGTTCCAGGTCTGGACGCGCCCTTCGCCGTCGAGCAGGAACACGGCGTAGTCCCGAATGCTCTCCACGAGGACGCGGAATCGATCGTCGCTCTCGGCGAGCGATGTCCGCCGGCGCGAGGCTCTGGCCGTGTGACCGATGTCGGTTCTGGAGCAGGGGTGACCTCAGGAGTCGCCTGAAAATGTCGCGTCCGGCAACCGTACGCACGCGAAACAAGGAGCGCAACCTGGGCCACACCGAATCGAGGTTCCCGGAAGCTCGGAGCGCTACTTCGCGGCGGCCGACGCCACGACCAACTTCGGCTTGCGCTCGAGGTCGGCGAAGCAGACGGTGCGGTTGCGGCCGCCGTGCTTGGCGGCGTAGAGCGACTGGTCGGCGCGGGCGATGATGTCGGCCTTCTCGCGGGCGTCGTCCGGGTAGCTGGCCACGCCGATCGACAGCGTCGCCTGGAAGGCTCCCTGCTGCGAGGCGAAGCTCTGCTGCGCCACCTCCTGGCGGATCCGCTCGGCCAGCTGGAAGGCGCCCGCGCGGTCGGTCCCCTCGAGGACGATGGCGAACTCCTCGCCGCCGTAGCGGGCCACGATGTCGATCTTGCGCGCGCTCGCCTTGAGGATGGCCGCCACCCGCCGCAGCACCTCGTCGCCGGTGGGGTGGCCGTAGCTGTCGTTCACCTTCTTGAAGTGGTCGATGTCGGTGAGCAGCAGCGAGACGGCGAAGCCGCGCCGCTCGGCGCGCCCGAGCATCGCCGAGAACCGCTCCTGGAACGTGCGGTGGTTGGAGAGGCCCGTCAGCCCGTCGGTGGTGGCCTGCTCCTCGACGATCTCGTACATGCGCCCGTTCTGCATGGAGATGGCGACCTGGTTGGCGATCACCCCCAGCATCTCGCGCCGGTCGGTGGGGAAGGCGGCGGGGCGCGCCGCGGCGACGGTGAAGGTGCCGATCACCTCGTCCTTCACCAAGAGCGGCAGCACCAGCAGCGACTCGTAGTCCTTGATCCGCATCGGGTGGGAGAAGACCGGCACGTCGCGCTCGCGCCACTCGCCGCCCGCCGGCAGCGCCAGCTTGTTCTTGGCCGCCATCGAGGCGATCGAGGAGGGGTCCTTGTGGGTGGTCCCGAGGAGGTGCTCGGCCGACTCGCCGACGACCGAGCGGATGGTGTGGCTGCCGCGGCGGGCGTCGTAGGTGGCGATCGCCGCAAAGTCGAACTCGCAGACGCCGCGGGCGCCGGCGATGGCCGCGGCGTAGACCTCGTCCAGCGTCAGCGCCCGGTTCAGCTCGGCGGAGGCGCGGTAGAACCGCTCGTGCTCGTGCTTGGAGCGCTCGACGGCCTGAAACACGCGCTCCGACTGCACGACGCGCACGACCTGGTCGGCGGCGCTGGTCATGAGCGCCAGCGCCGCGTCGTCGAACTTCCCCTCGCCGACGCGGTCGCCGACCAGGATCCCGCGCGCCGCGCGCCCTTCGACCACGGGTACGCCGACGAAGGCGCCGACGGTGGCCGGCCCGCTGTAGTAGGGGAGCAGCGACAGCCGCGGCGCCTCCAGCACGAACGGGTGCATCTCCTTCAGGATCGCGCCCAGCGCGCCGCCGCCCGCGGCGATCGCCCCCTCGGCGATGTGGGGCGAGTCGCTGGCCAGCTCCTTGACCTTGAGCCGCTCGCCCGTCTCGTCGAGCCAGAGCAGCGCGCAGGTCTGCAGCTGCAGCGCCGAGCGCAGCAGCGCCAGGTTGTAGTAGAGCTGCTGGTGGATCGTCTGGATCGATCCCTGTGACAGCTTCTCCTGTTCCTCGGCGCGGGTGCGCACCCGGCTCTCCGACGACAGCGCGGTGGCGATGAGGCGAAAGTCGCGCGCCTCCTCGCGCATCGCCGCCACCTCGCCCTCGAGGCGCTTGCGCCGCTCGCGCCGCTGGCGCGCGACCTCGGCGTGAAGAAAGACCACGTTCAGGAGCGCGAACACGGCGATGAAGACGACGTGGCCGGGAAAGGCGCCGGCCGCCTCGGGCGTCGCGGTGGGGCCGAACGACAGCACCGCCTCGAAGCCCACGGCCGCGGCAGCCAGCGGCAGGCCGACCCACAGCCGGTGGAACGTGACCAGGAAGCTGACCACCGCGTAGACCAGTGGGTAGACGGGCGAGGTCACGCCCCCCCAGAACGCCAGCAACAGGTAGACGGTGGTCAGCAGGAGCAGGCCCAGCTCGGCGTCGGAGACGGCCTCGCGGCGCGGGGTACGGCGGCGCTCCGAGGTGCGGACCCGCGCGGAGATCTTGAACACCAGGAGGCCGGTCAGCACGGCCGCGGCGGCGACGCGTCGCAGGTCGGCGCCCGGCAGGCGCAGGTCGGGGAACCATCCGCGCCAGAACAGCACCAGGAACGTGCCGCAGACGGCGAAGGCCAGCACGGCGCGGACGAACCGACCCAGCTGGTAGCCGAGCCGCTCGGAGACGCGCCACCTGCCTTTGCCTTTGCCTTTCCCGTTCATGGCTGCGACGTCCCCAGGACGACGACGATCTCGCCGGGCCGCACCCAGCCGAGGTCGGCACGCGCGACCCGCTCGATCGCAGCCGGATCGCCGCGCAACGCCTCCGCCTCGCGCTCCAGCCGATCGTTCTCCGCCGCCAGGTCCCGGTTGCGCGCGCGCAGGCCCCTCAGGTCACGCCGGAGCGTGATGGTCTTGGCCAGCCCCGAGCGCGCGTAGAGATGGTAGGGGACGTACGCGAGCACGAACGCCACGACCGCCGCGGCGCCCAGTCGGCCAGCCCAAGTCTTGGTCTCCCGGCGCATGCGAGCTTCCGCGGGACCAGTATCAGGTCCCCGGGGAAGCCCGTCCATTTTCAGGGGTAGAGGCCCCCCGGGGCCGGTTTAATAGGTCTTGCCGACGCCCATGGACTCGTTTTGGCCCAGGGCGGAGGGGATCGATTCGTCGGGGGAACGGCGGAGCTTTTCGCGCAGGTCCTCGCGCAGCTCGGCGCCCGGCTTGGGGGCCAGGAGGAGGGCGATCCCGGCGCCGACCAGCAGGCCCAGCCCGAAGGTCCCCAGCGTCCCGGCCAGGTAGGCGCCCGTCGAGTGTTTGCTCTCGAGCCCGATGAGCCCGAGCACGTCGTCCTTGTCGAGATTCCGCAGGTCCTTGAGATTCATGGTCGCTTTTCCTCCGAGTTAACGCTCGCCGCTGGGCTTGGCGGTCGTGCTGCCCCGCCGGCCCTTGCCTTTGCTGTCGCTGTCGTTCTCGCCGCTGAGCGCGTCGGCGAGGACCGAAATTTCGTCCTTGAGCATCGGGAGGATCGCCAGCCGCACGCCGATGCGCAGCCCGAGCGCGACGATGCGCGAGGTGAGCGGCGTGAACAGCCCCCCGCCCAGCACGTATCCGATCCCCAGCGCGGCGGCGACCGACCCATAGGGGTGCCGGCCGACGCGCTCGTCGATGGCGGCCGCGCGCTTCAGCTCGGAGACCGCGCCGCGCGTGCGGTCCCAGGCCTTGTGCGCCGAATCGGTGACCCAGTCTGGGTGTTCGCCCTTCTGCCCGTGACCGTTGCTGGCGTTCGCTTCGTTGGACTCCATGGCGCTCTCTTCCTTCCGTCCTTCCGCTCAGGCCCGACGGGCGATCTTGCCGATCAGGAAACCGAGCGCGATGGCGCCGAGCAGGCAGCGCCCGGGGTTCTCTTTGATGTAACCGCCGACGTCGCTGTTCAGTGAGGTGAGGCGCCGGCGCGCCTCGTCGAGCTGCGGGCGCACGCGCGCACCGACCTGCCTTACGGTCGCTTCGATCTGCTCCGTCATTTCCATGGTTTCCCTCCGTTGCTAGCGCCGATACCCCAGCCAGATCCCGAGGGCGATCGCGCCCCCCAGGAAGGCCGCCGGCTGTCGGCGGACCAGGCGCCGCCAGTCGGTCCGCCGCGCGACCTCGTGGCGGAGCGCGAGCAGCGACGATTCGACCCGCTCGCGCGCCCGCTCCACGTCGGAGGTGGCCTGCGCGAGCGCGTCGTCGGCGCCGGTCGACGTGCGGGCGGATCCCCCCTCGAGCAGCTGCCGGTCGGTCAAGTCGTCCGCCCCTCGAGCGCCCGCCCCTGCATCGGGCGCGTGAGCGCGCTGGCGCTGCTCTTCGCCTCCACGACCGTGTCGCGCATGAGCTGCGTGCGCCGCATCTTGGCGATGGCCCAGGCGACCGCGATAGCCCCGAACAGGAGGTGCAGCGCGGCCACGATGGCGAACGCGAGCGGCACGCCCCAGAGCCGCGCCAGGCCAAACCCGGCCGCGATCCAGGCGAACACATAGCCGGTGGCCAGCACGCCGCCCGCGACCGCCAGCACCGCGACGCTCTGGCCGTAGCTCTTGAGATCGGACGCCAGCTCGACCCGCGCGAGCTTGATGTGATCGACGATCAGCGTGCGGAAACCGTCGACCGTCTCGCGGACGAGGTCGACGATCCCTTCGCGTTCGTCACTTTCTACCTGCCGTGCCGCCACAGCTTCGAAGGTAAGCACGGCCATTTTGGCCGCAAGGCGGCGACAGGTCAGGAACCCTGGGAGGGTTCCTGCGACCTCCCGCGAAGAGGTCGGCCGAGCCCGGGGTCGCCGCGTGCGTCCGCGCGCGTGGGGTGGTTAGAGCTCGTCCGCCCTCACGCGTGTCTACCGAGGTTGGCCGTCGAGGGGGGCCGGACAGAGCTCGCGCAGCTTGCACCCTTTGCAAGCGGCGCCGCGCCAGATCCGATCGAGCATCTCTTGCGCGCGATCGAGCAGGCCGTCGTCGGCGCCGGCGAAGCCGAGCTCGAAGTTGCGTCGGCCGGCCCCCTTGGCGCCGAGACCGGCGCCCGTCCAGTTGGCGCTGCCGACGTAGACGAACGCGCCGTCGACGATGACGGTCTTGAAGTGAACGCGCGGGCAGGCGCGCAGCACCAGCGCCTTCCCGAGGCGTCCGCTCTTGGCGACCGCCGCCCGAAACGCGCGCGACGGCGGGCCGGCGTGAAGGATTCGCAGCTCGACCCCGCGCCCCGCCAGCTCGTCGAACACTTCGAGAATAGACCGGTAGGCGCCGCGCCCGCCGCGACTCCCGAGGCGCGCCGTGCGGCGGCGGCCGGGGACCGCCCGGTGATCCTCGACCATCAGCTCCTTGAGATTGGCGGTGGCGATCCAGACGCTGTGCTTGGCCTCCATCGCGGCGCGCACGACGCGCTCGTAGTGCCCGCGGCCACCGACCAGCTCGAGCGTGAACGCGCGCGCCGGCTCGACGAAGTCCACCTGCGCTCCGCCTCCTTACGTGCCGTCGTTGCTGGCGGGCGAGAGCGCCAGCGCCAGCGATGTTTGCGGGAGCGCGCGTGGCCGCTCCGTCGGCCGTTCGATCGGCCGTTCTATTTTGGCGATCGCGGCGCGCACCTCGATCTCTTCAACCTCGGGCAGCTCCTTCTTGCCGCGGGCGTCGAGCTCCTCGAGGCGGCGCGCCGAGACCGTCACGCGACCGGTGAATGAGCTCAGCGTCTGGTTGAAGTGCTTGACCGACTGGTTGAGCGACTGGCCGAGGTCGCCCAGGTACTCCAGCACGGTGGCGATTCGCTGATGGAGGTTGCGCCCCTCGTCGCTGATCCGTTGCGCGTTCTCCGCTAGCCGCTCCTCGCGCCACCCGAAGCTGGTGGCGAGCAGGAGTCCGAGCAGCGTGGTCGGTGTCGCCAGCAACACCTTCTGCGTGACCCCTTCTTCCATCAACCCCGGCATCTGCTCGAGCGCGTGGCTGTAGAAGGAGTCGCCCGGCAGGAACATCACCACCAGCTCCGCCGATCCCGCGAACCCTTCCCAGTAGCTCTTCGAGGAGAGCTTGCGGACGTGGGCCTGGACCTGCGCCGCGTGCTGCTGCAGCTTGGCCGCGCGTACCGCCTCGTCCTTCGTCTCCAGCGCCTCGAGATATGCGCCGAGTGGCGCCTTGGCGTCGATGATGATGTTCCGGCCGCCCGGCAGCCGCACCACCATGTCGGGCCGGAGGCGCCCCTCGTCGCCGGTGACCGTGACCTGCTCCTCGAAATCGCAGTACTCGAGCATGCCCGCCAGCTCGACCACCCGACGGAGCTGGATCTCCCCCCAGCGGCCGCGCACGGCCGGCGCCTTGAGCGCGCTCACCAGATTGCCGGTCGCGTCGCGCAGCTTCTCCTGCGTGTCGGCGATCGTCTGCATCTGCTGGCGAATGGCGCCGTAGGCGGTGCCGCGCTCGCGCTCCATCGCGCGGACCTGCTCGTCGACCTTCTCCAGCGAGGCGCGCACCGGCGCGACCATCCCTTCGATCGCCTTCTGCTGCGCCTCCTGCCGGGACGCGAGCTCGGCTGACGTCTCCTTGCGCACGGCGCCGAACCGCTCCGTCGCCAGCGCCAGAAAATCCTCCTGGCTCGCGCGCAGCGCCTCGCCCGCCAGCGCCTGGAAGGTGTCGCCCAGCTGGACCTTCGCCGCATCGAGCAGCGCCCGCTGCTCCTCGAGGCTGCGCGCCAGCGCCTCGGCGCGCGCCGCCTCCTCGGCGTGCTGTCGCTCGACCTGGCGCAGGGCCGCCTCGAGACCGTTGGCGCGCCCGTCGGCCTGGCGGGCCTGATCCCCGAGCGCCTCGGCGCGCGCCGACGCCGCGCTGGCCCGCGTCTCGGCGTCGCGCAGCAGCTTCTCCGCCTTCGTTTGCGCCCGCGCCGCCGCCAGCATCCAGGCCAGCGCCGCCAGCGTCCCGCTGCCGACCAACGTGACGACGACCACCGTCAGAAGCGACAGCTCCATTGGGCCGATACTATCCACCCGTTCAGGTCAGGGCAAGAAATCGCGGGGCGTCACGTGGACGGGAGCGATTTACGAAACAATTACTAGTAATAACAAGCTGTTAGGTAGAATCGCGTCCCATGAAGAAGCCGATCGCCATTCTTCCCGGGCCTCGGGTTTCGACGGCGCCGCCGTTACGAATCGCGGCGGTGGCACAGTCGGCGGAGGCACGATCGCCGCCGCTTTCGGCGTGGACGGCGCCGACGTTTCCGTTCCGATCGACGGAGACGGAAAGGGTGAAGTAGCCCGACGATCCGAGGCACCGCACGGCCGACTCGGTCATTCGCTGGCGCAGCCCCTCCTCGTAGAACAGGCCCTTCGTCCGCTCCGTCGGCCCGATGTGGAGCGGGGGATCGCCGATACAGGAGTCACCCGCGAGGTTCAAAAATGGATGGGCCCGAATCACCGGAACCCAAACCTTGGTCGGCACCGGGACCACCGGTCGCGAGGTGGCAAAGGCGGCAATGGACGGCCCGCAGAGGGCGGCCGCGGCCAGCAGGGCGAGCGTCATCTTGCCCCACAGCACGATGGGTGACGGCGTGAACGACATGGGGGAAGGACATCGCGGCAGGCCGGGGGTTCCAGGCCTTTCGCGCGCTGCGTTCACCAATTTTTGAAAAAGGTTAACCACCCCTTGCCGCCCCCACCGGGGGCGCTCTATACCGGAAGGCTGCATGGCCGAGGGCGGTATCAGTCAGCGCAAGGCCGAGCATCTGGCCATCGCGGCTTCGGGGGCGGCGGACTTCCACCGGCCGACGCTGTTCGAGGACGTGCGCCTCGTGCACGCTGCGCTGCCGGAGCGCGCGGCGGCCGACGTCGATCTGTCGACCACGCTGCTCGGCCGCGCGATCCGCGCGCCGCTGATGGTGACCGGGATGACCGGCGGCACGCCCGAGGCGGGGGAGATCAACCGCGCGCTGGCGGCCGCGGCGGCGGCGCACGGGATCCCGTTCGGCCTCGGCAGTCAGCGCGCGATGCTGCTGCACCCCGAGCTCGCGCCGACCTACGAGGTGCGGCGCGCGGCGCCCGACGTTTATCTCTTCGCCAACTTCGGCGCCGTGCAGCTGGCGGCGCTGCCGACGGCGGCGGTGCGCGAGGTGGTGGCGCGGGTGGAGGCCGACGCGCTCTGCATCCACCTGAACCCGGCGCAGGAGATGGCGCAGCCGGGGGGTGATCGCGATTTTCGCGGCGCGCTCGACGCCATCGCGCGCGTGGTCGCCGAGCTGGGACGCCCGGTGATGGTGAAGGAGACGGGGTGCGGGATCTCGCCCGCGGTGGCGCGCCGGCTGGTCGCCGTCGGCGTGCGCGCGATCGACGTCTCGGGCGGCGGCGGTACGTCCTGGACCGCGGTCGAATCGCACCGGGCCTCGGGCGCCGAGAAGGCGCGCGGGCAGGAGCTGTGGGACTGGGGGATCCCGACGGCGGCGGCGGTGGCCTGGCTTTCGGCGGAAGGGTTGCCGGCGGCGGGCGTCGACGTCGTTGCCTCGGGCGGAATCCGGAGCGGGCTCGATCTGGCGCGCGCGCTGGCGCTCGGCGCGCGGGCGGGTGGCCTCGCGCAGCCGGCGCTGCGCGCGGTGCAGGAGGGGGGACGCGCGGGCGGCGAGGCCTATCTGCAGCAGGTGATCGACGGATTGCGGGCGGCGGTGCTGCTGACGGGCCTGCCGAAGGCGAGCGAGCTCGGGACCGCGCCGCGGGTGATCACCGGAGAGCTCGCCGCCTGGATCGCGCAGAGGCCGCGATGACCGCGGACGATGGCTCTGCACCGCTCGGTCGAGGCTTCGGCCACGGCAAGCTGATCCTCGTCGGCGAGCACGCTGTCGTTCACGGCCACGCTGCGCTGGCGGCGGGGATCTCGACCGGGATCGCCGTGGAGGCGCGCGCCGGTAAGGGCCTGCTGCGCGTGCCGGCCTGGAATCTCGAAGCGTCGGCCGGCGACGGAACTCCGGTCGGCCGCGCGCTGGAGGCGATCGTTCGGCGGATCGAGGCGCCCGCGCTCGACTTCGAGGCCGACGCGCGGATCCCGTCGCGCGCGGGGCTGGGCAGCTCGGCGGCGCTGGCGACGGCCGTCGCGCGCGCGGCGGCGGCTGCGGTCGGGCGGGCCGACGCGGCCGAGGTCGTCGACGCGGCGGTGGCGGCGGCCGAGGAGGTGTTTCACGGCAGCCCGTCGGGGATCGACGCCGCCGCGGCCAGGAGCGGCGCGGTCGGCCGGTTCACCCGTGCGGGCGGCTGGCGCCCGGTGCCGGTGCTGCAAAAGATCACCCTCTGCGTCGGTCTCTCCGGCCGCCCGCGCGACACGGCCGCTCAGGTCGCCGCCGTGGGGCGGTTGCGCGAACGGCTGCCGGCCGCGGGTGAGGTGCTGGCGCTGCTCGGACGGCTGGCCGACGACGCGGCGGGCGCGCTCGCCAAGGGGGACGTCGACGGGCTGGGCCGAATCATGGACGTCGCCCACGGTTTGCTGGCATCGCTGCGCGTGTCGTCGCCGGAGCTGGAGACGCTGGTGCACGGCGCGCGCGCGGCCGGCGCGGTCGGCGCCAAGCTCACGGGCGCGGGCGGGGGCGGCGCGGTGATCGCGCTCGCGCCCGGGCACGAGCGCGACGTGCTCGCCCGCTGGCGCGCGGCCGGCTACGACGGGTTTCTCGCCGACGTCGCGGCGGCGCCGGGCCCAGGGCAAGGGGGCGGCGGCGCATGACCGCCGCCACCGCCGTCGCCGGCACCAACATCGCTCTCGTGAAGTACTGGGGGAAGCGCGACGAGGCGCTCAACCTGCCGGCCACCGGCAGTCTGTCGCTGACCCTCGACCGCCTTGGCACGCGCACGCGGGTCGCCTTCGACGGCGGTGACGGCGCGCGCGATCGGGTCACGCTCGATGGCGCGCCGGCCGCCGAGAAGGTCGCCGCGCGGGTGACCGCGTTTCTCGATCGCGTGCGGTCGCGGGCCGGGATCGCGTTGCGCGCGACGGTCCTCACCGACAACAGCGTGCCGACGGCGTCGGGGCTGGCGTCCTCGGCGTCGGGGTTCGCGGCGCTGGCGGTGGCGTCGGCCCGCGCTGCCGATCTGGCGCTGACGGCGACGGAGCTGTCGGTGCTGGCGCGGCTCGGCTCGGGGTCGGCGGCGCGCTCGATCTTCGGAGGCTTCGTCGAGATGGCGCGCGGCGCCCGCGCCGACGGCGGCGACGCCGCGGCGCAACCGATCGCCGGCGCCGAGGGCTGGGACGTTCGCCTCGTCGTCGCGATCACCGCCGCCGGTGAGAAGTCGCTCGGCTCGACGGCGGCGATGCGCCGCACGGCCGAGACCTCGCCGTACTACGAGGCCTGGGTGCGGGGCGTCGACGGCGATCTGGCCGCCGCGCGCGCCGCGATCGCCGCCCGCGATCTCGCGGCGCTGGGCGCGGTCGCCGAGCGGAGCGCCTTGCGCATGCACGCCAGCGCCCTGGCCGCCGATCCGCCGATTCTCTACTGGAACCCGGCGACGCTCGCGGCGATGGTCCGCGTGCGGGCCTTGCGGGAGGCCGGAACGCCGGCCTTCTTCACCATCGACGCCGGCCCGCACGTCAAGGTGCTGTGCGCCGCGCGCGACGCCGAGCCGATCGCCGCCGCGCTGGGCGAGGCGCCCGGCGTGCTGCGGACGCTGATCGCCGCGCCCGGGCCGGGCGCCCGCATCGTGGAGGCGGCGTGAGCCTGGGCGAACAGGCGGTGGTCGGGGCAGCCGGCAAGCTGTTCTTCGCCGGCGAGTACGGCGTGCTCCACGGCGGAACGGCGGTGGTGGCGGCCGTCGATCGGCGCGTCGTCGCCCGCTTCGTTCCCGGCGGCGCGCCCTCCTCGCCGGTGGTCGCCCAGGCGATCGCCGCCGTCCGGGCCCACTGCGAGGCGACCGGCGCCGCGCTGCCCGACGGCGCGCCCGAGATCGACAGCGCCTCGCTTTCGGAGAACGGGCGCAAGCTCGGCCTCGGCTCGAGCGCGGCCGTCGCGGCCGCCGCGGTGGCGTCGCTGCTCGAGGTCGCCGCCGTCCGACGTCGACGGCGAAGCAGAGCAATGGCTGACCTTCGTACTGGCCGACCGCGCGCACCGCGCGGCGCAAGGGGGGCGCGGCTCGGGCGCCGACGTGGCGGCCGCGGTCTTCGGCGGCGTTCTCGCCTACACCCGCCCGGAGGTCGGCGCGCCGACGGTCCGCGCGCTGACTCCGCCCGCCGCCGTCTCGCCGATGGTGGTCGGGACGGGCGCCTCGAGCGCCACCGTCGACCACGTCCGCGCCGTCGAGCGGCTGGCGGCGCGCGATCCCGGGGCCCACGCGCGCCGGCTGCGTGAGATCCGCTGCGCGGCCGACGCGTTCCTCACGGCCTACGAGACGGGCAATGGTCCCGCGCTGCTCGCCGCCGTCCGGGCCGCCCACGAGGCGCTCGCGGCGCTGGGGCGCGACGCCGATCTGGCGATCGTCACCCCCGCGCTGGAGGCCGCGGCCGCGCTGGCCGCGGAGCTGGGCGGGGCCGCCAAGCCTTCCGGCGCGGGCGGGGGCGACGTGGGCATCGCCTTCTTTGCGGATCCCGATGCGGCGCAGCGCTACCGGTCGCGCGCCGCCCGGCACGATCTCCGGATTCTTAGTATAAATACCGGCGCGCGCGGCCTTCTGCGCGGGCGGTAGAAAGGCAAGAATGTCGAACGATGGCGCTTCTGACGATTCTGGCGACGGCTCGCGCGACGGCTCCCGCCTTCCCGGCTTCTACAAGCTCTCCGTCGCCGAGCGCCGGGAGATCCTCCGCCACCGGGCCGACCTGACCGAGCAGGACTTGCAGACGTTGGAGAGCGGCGGGCTCGACACCGTGACGGCCGATCGGATCGTGGAGAACGCCGTCGGCGTCTACGCGCTGCCGCTGGGATTGGGTCTCAACTTCCGCGTCAACGGGCAGGACGTTCTGGTGCCGATGGCCGTCGAGGAACCGTCGGTGATCGCGGCCGCCTCGAATGCGGCGCGGATGGTGCGTCAGGGAGGTGGGTTCGTCGCCGAGGCCGACGAGCCGGTGATGACCGCGCAGATCGAGATCGTCGATGTCGCCGATCCGGAGGCGTCCGTGGCGCGCCTCGAGGCCGCGAGTGACGAGCTGCTCGCGCTGGCCCACGCCACGCTGCCGCGCCTCAAGGAGCGCGGCGGCGGCGCCCGCGAGATCGAGGTGCGGGCGCACCCGCGGCGCGTGGTGGTCCACGTCCATGTCGACTGCCGGAACGCGATGGGCGCCAACATGGTGAACACTGTCGCCGAGGCGCTGGCCTCACGGGTGGCCGCGCTGGCCGGCGGGCGCTCGGGCCTGCGCATCCTGACCAACCTTTGCGATCGCCGCTGCGTGCGGGTCAAGGCACGCGTGCCG
This sequence comes from uncultured Pseudomonadota bacterium, assembly GCA_963725905.1. Classification (GTDB taxonomy): domain Bacteria; phylum Myxococcota_A; class Polyangia; order Fen-1088; family Fen-1088; genus JADGRB01. The sequence continues at coordinate 604,598 of CAVSAG010000003.1, forward strand.
GCCGACGTGCTGGGGACCGCAACAGTCGAAGGGGCGACCGTCCGCGACGGGATCGTCGCCGCCTCCCTCTTCGCCGAGGACGATCCGTACCGCGCCGCCACCCACAACAAGGGGATCATGAACGGGGTCGACGCGGTGGTGATGGCCACCGGCAACGACTGGCGCGGCGTCGAGGCGGGCGCGCATGCTTTCGCGGCGCAGAGCGGGCGCTACCGGCCGCTCGCCACCTGGCGCGCCGAGGCGGACGATCTCGTCGGTGAGCTCGAGATGCCGATGGCGCTCGGCACCGTCGGCGGCACGCTACACGCGCACGCGGGGGCGCGGCTGGCGCTCAAGTTGCTGGGCGCCGCCGACGCGAGGGCGCTGGGGATGATCGTCGCCAGCGCGGGGTTGGCCTCGAACCTGGCCGCGCTGCGGGCCCTGGCCACCGAGGGGATCCAGCGCGGGCACATGAACCTGCACCGGCGGTCGACGAGCCCGGCGGGGTTGCCGACGCTCGAGGCGCTCGGGCGTCTCGTGGGAGGGAGATCATGATTCGTCAGATCCTGCGTGGTGGCCGTGAGACCCAAGGGGCGACCGGAGAGCGCGACGCGGCGGCCGGGAAGCCGGGCGGAGCGCCGCCGCTTTCGCCGGTGACGAAGCCGCCCATCCGCTGGCTCGATCCGCCGCCTGGGCCCTGGACCGTCGAGCGCTCGTACGCCTACTGCGAGGACTTCGTCCGCGCGCACACCGAGAGCTACCCGGTCGCGTCGCGCTTCGTGCCGACGGACCTGCGCCCGCATCTGACTGCGCTCTACGCCTTCGCGCGCAGCGCCGACGACTTCGCCGACGAGCCCGAGTACGAGGGTCGGCGCATCGAGGCGCTCGAGCGCTGGGAGGAGGCGCTGCAGCGCGCGGCCCACGGCGACGCCGACCACCCGGTGTTCGTCGCGCTCGCCGATACCATCGAGAAGCGCGATCTGCCGATCCCGCCGCTCGACGACATGCTGACCGCGTTTCGGATGGACATGGAGGTGAAGCGCTACGCGACCTTCCAGGCGCTGCGCGGCTACACCGTCCGCTCCGCCGATCCGGTGGGGCGCCTCTTGCTGGCGCTGTTCGGCTACCGCGATCCGGCGCTGGTGCGCTTCGCCGACGAGATGTCGACGGCGCTGCAGCTCACCAACTTCTGGCAGGATGTCGCCGCCGACGCCGCGCGCGACCACATCTACCTGCCGGCCGAGGATCTCCACCACTTCGGCGTCACCGAGGCGGATGTGAAGGCGCTAAAGATGACGCCGGCGCTGCGCGATCTGCTGCGCTTTCAGGTGACGCGCACGCGCGGCCTCTACGAGCGTGGCCGCCCGCTGCTCGAGAAGCTGGGGAAGGATTTGCGGAAGGAGCTGACGCTCATCTGGCTGGTCGGCACGACGATCCTCGACAAGATCGAGGCTGCCGGCTACGACGTGTTCGCCCATCGGCCTTCCATCCGCCGCCGCGACCAGGCGGTCATCATGGCGCGCGCCGCCAAGGAGTGGGCGAGCAGCCACCTCGACCTCGGCGCGCTCAAAGCCCTCTGGCCGTAGACGCGCGGGACCCTTCGAGGGTCCCGATCTGATAACGGAAAACGCCGGAACGATCTAATCTTTCGGCCCGGTGGGGTTCCTCTCCTCGATGACGAGCACGCGCCGGTTGCTGGTGACTGCCTTGGCGCTGCTCGTGCTCGCCGGAGGCGGGGTCGGCTTCTGGCGCTGGCGCGGTGCGCACAGGAAGGCGCCCGTCGAGTTCGACACCGCCGCGGTCGATCGCGGGCGGATCGTGGCGCGGGTGACCGCCACCGGGACGCTGTCGGCGCTGGTGACGGTCCAGGTCGGCACGCAAGTCTCGGGGACGGTGCAGAAGCTGTTCGTCGACTGGAACTCCCCCGTGAAGAAGGGGCAGCTCATCGCGAAGATCGATCCGCAGCTGTTCCAGGCGACGCTCGAGCAGGCGCAGGCGAACTTCGAGGCCGCCCAGGGGAACCTGGTCAAGGCGGAGGCGCAGGAGCGCGACGCCGGTCGGCAGTTCGAGCGCGAGAAGGCGATGCTCGATCGCAAGCTGGTCGCGCAGGCTGATTACGACACCTCGCAGGCGAACCTGGAGGTGGCGCGCGGATCGACGGCTGCGGCGCGCGGATCGATGGCGCAGGCCAAGGCGCAGCTCTCGCAGGCCAAGGTCAACCTCGACATGACCCGCATCATCTCGCCGACCGACGGGACGGTGATCTCCCGCAGCGTCGACGTCGGACAGACGGTCGCGGCGTCGCTCTCGGCGCCGACGCTGTTCGTGATCGCGCAGGACCTCCGGGAGATGCAGGTCGACACCTCCGTCGCCGAGGCGGACGTGGGCAAGCTCGCCGCCGGGATGTCCGCCACCTTCACCGTCGACGCGTTTCCGGGCGAGCGCTTTCGCGGCAAGGTCCGCCAGATCCGCAATGCGCCGACGACGCTGCAGAACGTGGTCACCTACGACGCGGTCATCGACGTCGCCAACCCCGATCTGAGGTTGCGCCCGGGGATGACCGCCAACATCACCTTCATCTCGGCCGAAAAGGACGACGTCGTGCGGGTCCCGAACGCCGCGATGCGCTTCCGGCCGACCCCCGAGATCTTCACGGCGCTGGGGATGCCGATTCCGGCCGCCGTGCGCGAGGCGGCCGACCGCGCCCGCTCGGGCGGCGGTCCGGGCGGCGGCGCACGCCAGGGCGGTGGCGGCCAGGGCCCCAGAGCGGGTGGACCCGGCGGCGGCGGCAGCGGGCGATCGCGCGCCGGTGGTCGCGGCGACGCCCCCACCGATCGCCGCACGGTCTGGGTGCTGCGCGACGGGAAGCCGCAGGTGGTCTCCGTGCGAATCGGCCTCTCCGATGGAAACCTGACCGAGCTCCTGGAAGGCGAGCTGCACGCCGGCGATTCGGTGATCGTCGACGCCGCAACCACCGAGAGTCAGCCGGAGGCGGCCACGGCGACGGGCCCCGGTGGGATGCGGCGCCTCTTCTGACGATGGCGCTCATCGAGCTCGATAAGGTCTCGAAGGTCTACCGGATGGGCGACGTCGAGGTGCACGCGATGCGCGAAGTATCGCTGGCGGTCGAGGAGCGCGACTTCGTGGCGGTCATGGGATCGTCGGGCTCCGGGAAGTCGACGCTGATGAACATCATCGGCTGCCTCGACCGGCCGACCAGCGGGGCCTATCGATTGGACAGTGACGAGGTGTCGCGCCTCGATCGGCGGGAGCTGGCGCGCGTGCGCAACAAGACGCTGGGCTTCGTGTTCCAGAGCTTCAACCTGCTGTCGCGCACGAGCGCGCTCGAGAACGTCGAGCTGCCGCTCATGTACGGGGGCGTCCCCGCGCGCGAGCGGCACCGGCGGGCGCTGGAGGCGCTGGGCCGGGTCGGTCTGTCGGAGCGAGTCCACCACCGCTCGAACGAGATGTCGGGCGGGCAACAGCAGCGTGTCGCGGTGGCGCGGGCGCTGGTCACCCGGCCACGCCTCATCCTGGCCGACGAGCCGACGGGCAACTTGGACTCGCGCACCACCGTCGAGATCATGGTGCTGTTCCAGGAGCTGGCCGCCGCCGGAATCACCGTCCTGCTGGTCACGCACGAGCCCGACGTGGCGGCCTACGCTTCGCGGGTGGTGGTCATGCGTGACGGACGCGTCCGCACCGACACCCGGCAGAGCCCGCGACAGGCCGCCGCCGATCTGGCGGCGGCGGCACCGGACGACGGCCCGCACGAGGCCTCGGCGTGAGCCCGCTCGAGACCTTTCGCGTCGCGCTGCGCGCGCTCTTGCGCAACAAGATGCGTTCTTTTCTCACGGTCCTCGGGATCATCATCGGGGTCGGCGCGGTGATCGCGATGGTGGCCATTGGCGAAGGGGCCAAGGCGCAGGTGGAGGCGTCGTTCGCCTCGATGGGCTCGAACCTGCTCATCGTCCTGCCCGGCAGCACCCAGTCGGGGGGCGCGCGCGGCGGGTTCGGCAGCCTGCCGACGCTCACCTGGGACGACCTGCGCGCCATCCGCCGGGAGGCGCCCGCCGTCCGCTACGCCGCCGTCCAGCTGCGCTCGAACGCGCAGCTCATGAGCGACGACCAGAACTGGGCGACCTCGATCAACGGCACCTCGCCGGAGTACTTCTCGATCCGCAACTGGAAGGCCGAGCGCGGGCGGCTGCTGCTCGACTCGGACGTCGAGTCGTCGGCCAAGGTGGTGGTGTTGGGGGCCACGGTGGTCGACAAGCTCTACGGCGCGGTCGATCCCATCGGTCAGACGGTGCGCATCAAGAACATCCCCTTCGAGGTGGTCGGCGTCATGGAGAAGAAAGGACAGTCGCCTGTCGGCCAGGACTACGACGACGTGGCGTTCGTCCCGCAATCGACGTTCCAGACGAAGATTCAGGGCGGGCTGCAGAAGTTCATCTCGGGAACGATCTTTCTCGGCGCGACGTCGACCGACGCCACGGCCCGCGCCGAGACGCAGGTGACGGACCTGCTGCGCGATCGCCACCACCTGGACGCCGGCGCCGAGGACGATTTTTCGATCCGCAACCTGACCGAGATGGCCAACGCGCAGGCCGACGGGATGCGCACGCTGACCACGCTGCTGGCCAGCATCGCGGGGGTCTCGCTGCTGGTCGGCGGCATCGGGATCATGAACATCATGCTGGTTAGCGTGACCGAGCGGACGCGCGAGATCGGCGTGCGGATGGCGGTCGGCGCCACGCCGGTGAACATCCTGCTGCAGTTCCTGGTCGAGGCGCTCACGCTGGCGGTCGCCGGCGGGATGATCGGAGTGGCGGTCGGCGTCTTCACCGCCGGACGCCTGGCGGCCAAGTTCGGCTGGCCCACGCTGGTGCGCCCGGACATCGTGGTCATCTCGGTCTGCTTCAGCGGCCTCGTCGGCGTGGTGTTCGGCCTCTACCCGGCGCGCAAGGCCTCGCAGCTCGATCCGATCGACGCCCTCCGGTACGAGTGAAGACGATGATGAAGCCTGGCCTGATCGTGCCGTTGGTCCTCACCGCGCTCGCCGCCCCGGCCGCGCGGGCGGCCGAGGCGCCGCCCGACGCGGTGGCCGCCGCCCGCGTCGTGACGCTGGCCGAGGCGTTGCGGGCGTCGCGCGAGCACCAGCCGACGCTCGATCTGGCGCGCGGGAGCTCGGTCATCGCGCGCGGCCAGGCCGACCAGGCGCGCGGCGCGCTCTTGCCGCAGCTCTCCGCCGTCGGGAACTATCAGATCGGGACCACCGCCTTCGTTCCGCAGCCGGGCGGCGCCTCGACCCCGTCGGCGTCCAAGGGGGGGACCATCCAGACCTGGAAGGCGGCGCTGAACGCGAGCCAGCTGGTCTACGACTTCGGCGAGACGATCAACCGCTGGAAGGCGGCGCGGGCCGCCGCCGACGCGGTCGATGCCAGCCTGCACACGACGGAGGCGCAGGTCGACTACAACGCGCGGGTCGCTTTCTTCACCGCGCGCGCCGCCAAGGATCTGGTCGGCGTCGCGCGCGACACGCTCGCCAATCAGGAGAAGCACCTCGCGCAGGTCCAGGGGTTCGTCGAGGTCGGCACCCATCCGGCGATCGATCTTTCGCAGGCCAAGGCCGATCGCGCCACCGCCGAGCTCCAGCTCATCAACGCCGAGAACAGCTACGCGACGGCCAGAGCGATGCTGAATCAGGCGATGGGGGTCGAACGATCGATCGACTACGATCTCTCCGACGAGGAGCTGCCGCCGGTCGCGGGGGAGGACGGGTCGGTCGAGGCGCTCGTCGACGACGCGAAGCAGAAGCGCCCCGAGATGGCCAATCTCCGTCTCAACCTCAAGAGCCAGGAGCTGGGCCTCCGTTCCGCGAACGACATGTACTGGCCCAACCTCGCCGTCAATGGCGTCGCCAGCGAGGGCGCGCTCATCCCGACGGCGCCGAGCCTGAACGTGACCGGCGGTGTGACGCTCAGCGTGCCCCTCTTGCAGGGAGGCGCCATCGACGCGCAAATCCATCAGGCCGAGGGGCAGGTTACGCAGGCCAAGGCGCAGCTCGAGACCGAGCGACAACAGGTGCGACTCGACGTCGAGCAGGCGCGGCTCGGCATCCGTGCCGCCAAGGCAGCGATCGTCGCCGCCGACGACGCGCTGGAGAACACGCGCGATCGGCTGCGCCTGGCCGAGGGGCGCTATACGACCGGCGTTGGCAGCATCATCGAGCTCGGCGATGCGCAGGTGGCGCTCACCACCGCCGCCGCGCAGAAGGTCTCGGCCCAGTACCAGCTCTACACGACCCGCGCCCAACTCCTGAAAGCGCTGGGCAAGAACGACTAGGGGCGCGCCCGAGCCCGCGATCGCAAACGCCCGTCGTGCCGGCGGCAAGCCGCCGGGGACGGGCGTCGCGGTTCTTGGGCCCTGAGCGTCAGCGGTTGCTGCTGCCGGGCGTGCCGTAGCCCGGCCGGGTCACGGAGCCGTCGGCGTTGCGGAGCGTGCGGCCCCGCGTGTCTTCAATCTCCGCCTCCTCGTGGCGGAGGCTGGCGGAGGCCTCCTTCTCCACCGCCTGCACGACCGGATGGACCACGATCTGCTCGCGTACGCGCGCGCGCTTGCTGACCTGCACGTCCTCCTCGTGCAGCGGCATGTCCAGCGTCTGTTCTTGAAAAGCCAGCTCCGAAGAGACCTCGTCTCCCGACGCGCTCACGCGCTCGATGACGACGTCCTCGCGGGTGACCGGTACGCTGAAGTGCTTCTCCTCCGTCTTCACCGTCTTGTGGATGCGGACGTGCCCGGTCTCGCGGGACACCTTCTCGATCCCGATCTCCTCTTCCATGAGTGGAATGCGGACGTCCTCCTTCCTGCTCGTGCTCACCGCTGCTCGGGGTGGCGGCGCCGGCGGGACGACCGCCGCGCGCGCCACGGCCGGGGCCGTCGCCGCCCGTGTCGTCTCGGCGACGGCGCCGAAGCGCGAATCGACGTCGGAGAGCGAGTACGACAGCTGATCGCCGCTCTGCGCGGTGATGTGATCGTAGCGAAGCTCGTAGTCCTTCGGGAAGAACACCCCCTTTTCGACCACGAAAGTCTCAGCGTCCGTGCGGATGACATTTCCGAGGCGCTCGCCCTTCGTGCTTGTGACGGCCATGCCCGCGCGTACCTCGTTTCGAGACCATCTCATCGGTCACCTCCTTGGTTCACCCGGAAGTGTTGCAACCGGGGGGCCGTCCCCAAGGCCGCGCTCGGTACGGCCCGGCGGATGCAACAAGCAAGCTTCAGGAAAGCGAGGGTGCTCAATGAACGGATCAATGTCGACGCCCGATATTCTCGGGCTGGTGAATCGTGAAATTACCCCCGACGTCATTCACCGCGCGGCGCTACAGCTCGGCGAGGACGACGACCACATGCGCTCCGCCCTGTCGACCTCGGTCCCGTCCGTGTTGACGGCGCTGTCCGACGTGGCCTCGTCGGAGACCGGCGCCACGCACCTGACCCGCGTCATCCGTGGGATAGACGCCAACCGATCGGGCGCCGACAGCGTGGCGACGATTCTCGGCTCGAGCGCCGGGCGCGAACAAGGAACGACGCTGTTCGATGGCGAGACAGGAGACCGCGGCTCGAAGATCGCCGAGGCCGTGGCGCGGGCCTCCGGCATCAAGGCCGATTCGGCGCACAAGCTCCTGGGCGGGGCCACCGGGGCGACCCTGCTGACGATCGGTCGCAACTGGCAACGACTCGAGCCCGGGGCGCTTCGCTCGCTTCTGGGCGAGCACCGAAGCGAGTTCGTGCAGCACCTGCCGGCGCCGGTCGCGTCGGTGTTCAACGGCCACCCGGCCCGTGGGTTGGAAGGGGCGAGACTGGAGGGGGCGAGTGCGGCGGGGGCGATCGAGAGCAGCGTCGACCACCCGCGCGTCGGGACGCCCGCCATCCGGCGGGTGGACGGACCGGAGCGCCGCGGTTGGTTGGCGCCGCTCATCCTGCTCGGCGCGCTCATGCTGATCGCGATCCCGCTCCTGCGCGCGTTTCGCCGGCCGGTGGTCCAGACCCAGGTGCTGCACAGCCTCCCGGCGGAGACGGCCCGCATCACCACGCCGCTGGCGCTGCCGAACGGACAGACGCTGACGGTTCTGCGCGGCTCGCCGACCTTCGAGATGGCCAGCTTCCTGGCAGGCAACGGGCCGGCGCCCGCGCGCTTCACGATGGCGCCGCTGAACTTCGAGTTCGCGACGACTCAGCTAACCCCCGAGTCGATGCCGACGCTCGACGACGTGGGCGCGATCCTGCGCGCCTACCCGACCGCGACCATCCGGGTCGAGAGCTACACCGACAGCGTCGGGACCGCAGCCGCCAACCTCGACCTGTCACGTGACCGATCGGAGACGGTGAAGGGGCTGCTCGGCAGCCGCGGAATCGACCCTTCGCGGGTCACCACGGCCGGGTTGGGACAGGAAAACCCCATCGCTTCCAACGACACGGAGAGCGGTCGCGCGCAGAACCGGCGCACGGACTTCGTGGTTACCGGAAGGTGATCCGGCGATCCGGATCCGAGCCCAACCGAGCCCCTGTTCAGGTCCGCGAAGGATGTACATCTTCGCGGACCATGAGCTCCAACGTCACGCGGCGGACGCTTCTGGTGCTGGCGCAGGGGGGCGTGACCTCGGCCGCCTTCGCCGGCTGTGCAGTGCTTTCCGGGGGCGCGAGTCACCCCCTGGTCGGTCTCGGCGATCAGACACTGAGGGGCGATCGTCTCACCATCTCTCCCGCGGCGCTGGCCGCGGCCCAGCCGGGCGGGGTTCTGGAGGTGAAGCCCGGCAGCGGGCACCCCGACCTCCTCTTGCTGGCACCGGCGGCCGGCGGATCGATCGGGGGATCTTGGCGGGCGATCACCGCGCACTGCACGCACAAGGGGTGCGTCGTCGGCTGGAACGCGACCGGCGGCGAATGGGACTGCCCCTGCCACGGCTCGCGCTTCTCGGCTGACGGGCAGGTGATCGCCGGTCCCGCCACGCGGCCACTGCAGGCGGCACCGGTGCACTTCGATGGGGACGCGCTGGTCATCGATCTCGCCGGCCTCACCATGTGAGAGATTGGCGGACGCGTGTCCGCCGCGTCGATCGTGGTCGCCAGCCACAACGTCATGCACGGGCGGCGCCTCGACGAGCTCTTGCCCTGCTACCTCGCGCTGCGCGACGGCGAGGGGCTCGACCTGCTCTGCCTGCAGGAGGACCGCTTCCTCGACGGTGCGCCGGCCGAGCGTCCCAGCGCGCGGATCGCCGCCACGCTGGGCGGCAATTACGAGATCCTCCGCCACGACGACGCGCCCGGGTTGGCCCTGGTGATCGACAGCCGCACGCTCGCGCGGGGCGACGGTGGCATCATCCCGCTGCCGCGTCTGGCGTCGCTGTCGTGGTTCGAGCGCCGCTACATCGTCGGCGGCAAGACCAAGCAGAAGCACGCGCTCTGGGCCACGCTGCGCGCGCGCGCCGGCGACCTGGTATTCACGGCGGTGTCGTTCCACCTCGACACCGCGGGCGGCCAGCGGCAGCGCGCGGCGCAGACGTCGGCGCTGGCGGCGGGGCTCGCCGAACGGAACCTGCACCGCGCCCTCTGCGCCTGCGGCGACACCAACGCCTTCTCCTGGCGGGCGAACCGGCGGCAGCTCGATCGGCTGCTGGCGCCGCTGGCGGCGTTCGGCGCCGCCGACCCGGAGCCGCGCCCCACGCACTACTTCGCGCGACAGCACGAGCCACCGGTCCCGCACCGGATCGGCGTCGCGCTCGGCAAGATCGGGATCGATCTGCCACGCCGCTACGACGTCGTCTGCACCAACCTCGAGGCCCTCGCGCGCGGCCAGATCGAGACCCTCGGGTCCGATCACGACTTGGTCTGGGCGCGCCTTCGTGCTAGCTAAAGAGACGATGAGCACCGACGCGAAGGGACCACCGCTCTACGGGCTTCCGTTCGGGGGAGTCGCCTTCGGCGCCCTCTGGATCGCCGGCGCCTTCGCGACGCTGTTCTACTGCTTCGCCTCGAACTACATGAACAAGGCGAGCGTGCCGGTCGAGGAGTTGGCGATCGCCAACGCCGCGATGTCCCCCGACCACGGCGGCGCCGACCACCGCGCCCCGACTCCCGCGCCGCAGCCCTAACTGTAGGGCCCTTCCGGCCCGCGCGGCGAGATGCTGATCCGCTCCCTGCGGTCCGGCGTACGATGGAGCGATGGGGAGACCGATCCTGGCGTGCGGGTTGCTGGCGGCCTTCGCGGCCGCGGCCTGTGGCGGGGGCGGGGCCGGCGCCACCGGCGGCGGTGGGTCGGGCGGCACCGGCGCGACGGGCGGCGTGACCGTCGGCGACGGCGGGGTCGTGCTCTACGGCGACCCCTACCCCGGCGGCCAGTACAACCTCGGGCCCGTCGACTATGCGGAGACCCAGTGGCACAACGCCTGCGCGCCCTCGACCAAGTACGCGGCTTCGGTCCAGAGCGAAGAGGGGGAGCTCCTGGCGGGGCTCTGGAACGGGATCCCGAATGTCGCTGGCGACTGCGACGCCTGCATCACCGTGACGACGGCGATGGGGAAGACCGCGCTCCTGCGCGTCGTCACCTACGGCGACACCAGCGCGAACAGCATCGACGTCAGCCCGCAGGCCTACGCCATCCTGAACAGCGGTGAGTACCCGCGGGCGATGACCTGGCAGTTCGCGAAGTGTCCGGCGACCGGGGTCGTCAACTACGAGTTCCAGACCGCCTCCAGCGAGTACTGGACCAGCCTCTGGGTCCGCAACGCGCGGGTTCCGCTGGCGAACGTCGAGGTCAAGAGCCTGAACCATCCCAGCTTCGTCGCGCTCACGCGGGCCAGCGACGGGACCGTGACCGACGCGAACGGCTTCGGCGCCGGGACGTTCACGCTCCGGCTGACAGGCGTCGACGGCCAGCAGGTGAGCGACACGTTCGACTGGCCGGCCGCGGGGATCGCGGGGCAGATGTTGAACGGGCAGGGGAACTTCCCGTAGGCGTCGACCCCCGCGCCCTGAGAGGGCGTGGCGCTGGTGCTACTCGGGCAGCTTGACGCCGGCGGCGCCGAAGATCTTCGTCGCCAGCCAGCGCGGGCTGACCTGGTACTGCCCGGCGGCGACCAGCTTGCGCAGCGCCTCGACGCGCGCGGGCGAGGTGACCGAGGCGGCCTGCACCGGAGCGCCAGACGCCCGAACGGCTGCCCGACGGTGCGTCATGTATCTGTTGGTGTCGCTCATGCCTACACCATCGGCCGATGTAGCTGACGGCTTGAGAAAAAAGTTCGATGGCCGCGCCGGGTGGGCGGACACCCTCGAACCCGGCGGATTTCGCGGGGTTAGGCGGCCGCTTCGGCCGCCAGCTCGCCCAGCGAGTCGCGCAGGCGGCGCGTCGCCTCGCCGTGGATCTGGCAGACGCGCGACTCGGTCACGCCCAGCACCGAGCCGATCTCCTTGAGGTTCAGGTTGTCGCAGTAGTAGAGCGACAACACCTGCTGCATCTTCTCGGGGAGGCCGCCGATGCCGGAGACCAGGCGGTCGAGCATCTCGCGGCGCGAGGCGAGCTCGAAAGGGTCGTCGGCGGAGGTGTCACCGGTCCGCTCGAGCAGGTCGGGGCCCGCGTCGTCGATGCCGACCACCGACGAGCCCGAGAGCTTCTGCTGGCGGGCGTAGAGCTCCTCGACGCCGACGCCCAGGCGCTTGGCGATCTCCTCGTGGTCGGGCGTGCGCCCGAGCTGGGCCTCGAGGCGGCGGGTGGCGTCGCGCAGCTCGTTGGAGAGGCGCCGCATGTCACGCGAGAGCGTGTCCCGCGAGCGCAGGTCGTCCAGCATCGCGCCGCGGATCCGGAACTCGGCGAACGCCTCGAAGCGATCGACGCGCGAGGGATCGAACCGCTCGGCCGCCTCCATGAGGCCGATGACCCCCGACGAGATCAGGTCGTCGATCTCGACGTGCGCGGGGAGGCGGCGGGCCAGCCGGCGCGCCACCTTCTCGATGTAGGGAAAGAACTTCGCGGCGTACTCGTTCCGACGCGTGACGAGATCCTTCTTGGCCTTCTTGGCGGGCTTGCTCGAAACTTTGCGCTTCGTCGACGTGGGCATGCTGACACATTCAGCACACCGCGTGCCACGTTCATGGCGTCTCGGAGGCCGCATTCCGCGCCGACTTCGCGCCCGGCGCGCGCGCGGACCGTCAACGGATTGGCGGTCCGCCATCGGAAGCGCCGTCAACCGGGTGACGGTATCCAGGAACCCGACCTGCACGGTGCCCGGCGCGAGTGAGCGACGGACGCGCTCACCGACGGACATGTGCGTTTCTTGCTTTTTGTTCTCTGTCTTGCGTGGGGCTAGGCGACGACCCGGCGGCGAAGCTTCTCCACCAGTGTGGTGCGGTTGAGGCCCAGGAGGTCGGCGGCGCGGTTCCGGTTGCCGCCGGTCCGCGCCAGCGCCTCGGCGATGAAGCGCTCCTCGAGCTCGGTCAGAAGAACGCGCAGGTCGACGCCGTTGGCCGGTAGGCGCCGGGTGGCGCGCTCGAAGTCGATCACCTGGATGCGCAGGTGCGCCGGGAGGTCCTTCATCACAACCATGCGCGTCCCGACGGTGACCACCAGCCGTTCGCAGAGGTGCTCGAGCTCGCGCACGTTGCCTGGCCAGTCGTGCTGCGAGAACCGGTGCATCACGTCGAGCGCGAAGCCGGGGACGTGGCGCCCTTCGCGCGCGTTGACCAGCCGGCGGAAGTGTTCGGCCAGCGCCGGAATGTCCTCGCGGCGCTCGCGCAGCGGCGGCAGCTCGATCGGCGCCGCCGTGAGCAGATCGTAGAGCTCCTCGTCGAAGCGGTCGGCCGTCACCAGATCGCGCAGATCGCTCCGCGTCGCCGCCACCAGACGCACGTCCAGCGGCACCGGGGCGCCGCCGGCGGAGGTCACCGTCCGCTCCCGCAAGACCCGACGCAGCTTGAGCTGGACGCGCGACGGGAGCTGGTCGATCTCCTCGACGAACAGCGTTCCGCCGTGCGCGGCGGTCAACCAGCCGGCGCGCGGGCGATCGCCGTCGCCGGGGGCGCCCGCGTGCCCGAAGAGCTCCGCCTCGACGAGCAGCTCGGGGATGGCCGCCAGGTTCACCGCCACGAACGGTCCGTCACGGCGGGCGCTGGCGCCGTGCACCAGCCGCGCCAGCGTCTCCTTGCCGGTGCCGGTCTCGCCGCAGAGAAGCACGGGGACGTCGGTGGCGGCGATCTGCTCCGCGCGCGCCAGCGCCTCGCGGATGGACTGGTGATCTCCGACCAGGGCGGCGGTCCCGGCCGGACGCCGCGCCGAACCGGGATCTCCCAGCCGGCGCAGAAGCGGCGCCAGCCGCGACCCGCAGAAGGGCTTGGCGACGATCTCGGCTGCGCCGGCGCACAGCGCCTCGACGGCACCCGCGCCCCGCGCGGTCAGCGCGACCGCCGGCACGGGCGGCCGGCAGGCGCGCGCCTTGAGCAGGACGGCGGTCCCCTCCGCGGCGGGGAGGTCGAGATCGACGAGGCAGAGGTCGATGCCGTTGTCCGCCCCGGTTTGACCGAGGCGGGCGATCGCCTCGGCGGCGCCACCAGCGATGACCGGGTCGGCGTCGATGCTCCCCACCAGACGGCCTAGCTCCGCGGCGATCGCGGGGTCGTCGTCGACGATGAGGATTCGCTTCGCCATTCTGTCCCGTTCATCGGCCGCGCGGAAATCCCCCTTGAGGCAAACGGCCTGTTGCGAAGAGCACAACAGCGTTCGCGGGTCGCCCGGATCGGGGGCGAAAGGGCGGTCCCGCGCGGACTTCGGCTGTTGCAACGCGGCCCGTGGTGATCGTGCGCGGAAGGGGCCGGGGGGGGCGCGGATCAGCTGCGCGCGTCGGCGCGCGGATACGAGCCCAGCACCTTCACCGTCTCCGATACCTTGCGGACGTCGGCGATGGCGGCGGCGACCGGCGCGTCACGCTCGTGGCCGTCGATGTCGACGAAGAAGACGTATTCCCAGGCGCGTCGGCGCGACGGACGGCTCTCGATCTTGGTCATGTTGAGGCCGCGCTCGGCGAACGTGCCGAGCACGCGGTAGAGGATTCCGGCCTCGTCGCGGGTGACGAGCAGGAGCGACGTCTTGTCCCGGCCGGTCGGCTCGGCCTGATCGCGCCCGAGCACGAGGAAGCGGGTCATGTTGTGCGCCAGGTCCTCGATCTTGCGGCGCAGCACCACCAGCTCGTTCAGCTTGGCCGCCAGCTCCGACCCGACGGCGGCGCCGCGCGCGTCGTCGCGGGCCAGGCGCGCCGCCTCGGCGGTGGAGCGCGACTCGACCAGCGTCGCGCTCGGCAGGTTCGCGGAGAGCCAGCGGCGTACCTGTGCCAGCGCGACGGGGATCGAATAGACGCGCTCGATCTGGGCCACGGTCACGTCGGGGCGGGCGACGAGGCACATGTTCACCTCGAGCGCGATCTCGGCGCAGACCTTGAGATCGCTGTCGAGAAAGGTGTCGAGCGTGTGGGTGATCATTCCCTCGGTGGTGTTCTCGACGGGAACGACGCCGTAGTCGGCATTGCCGCGCTCGACCTCCTCGAACACCGAGGGGATGGTCCCCATCGGGACCGAGCGGGCCGAGAGGCCGAACTGCTTTTTGACGGCGATGTCCGAGAAGGTCCCCTCGGGGCCGAGGTAGGCGACCCGCACGCGCTTCTCCAGCGTCAGGCAGGCGCTGAAGATCTCCTGAAACACGGAACGAATGGATTCGCTGGGGAAGGGTCCCGGATTGGAGGCAGCGAGGCGCTCGGCGATCTGCCGTTCGCGCGAGGGGACGTAGAACGGGACCGAGATGGCGGTCTTGAGGTCGGCCACGCGGCGGACGTGCTCGGCGCGCTGGTTGAGCAGGCGCAGGATCTCGTCGTCGGTAGCGTCGATCTTGGTGCGCAGCGCCGCCAGCTCCAGCTTGAGCGCTTCCGGATCCAACTTTGGATCATCCGGGTCCTTGGCCATCGGGCGGGAGCTTACTACACTCGCTACGTGAGGCTGGCGACGCTGCGCGACGGGACGCGGGATGGCGCGTTGCTGGTGGTCGGGCGCGATGGCGCCGGCGGCGTCCGCGCGTCGGAGATCGCGCCGACGCTTCAGGCGGCGCTCGACGACTGGACGCGCGCCGCGCCCGCGCTGGCCGCGCTGGCCGAGCGGCTGGAGCTCGGGGCGGTCCCCGCCGAGCCGCTCGACGAGGCGCGCCTCGGGCCGCCGCTGCCGCGCGCGTACGAGTGGATCGACGGGTCGGCGTTTCTCAACCACGTCCGGCTGGTGCGCCAGGCCCGGAACGCGACGCCACCGCCCACGCTGGAGAGCGATCCGCTCGTCTACCAGGGCGGCTCGGGTGTCCTGCTCGGCCCGCGCGATGATCTGCACCTCGCCGATCCCTCCTTTGGGCTCGACTTCGAGAGCGAGGTGGCGGTGATTCTGGGCGACGTTCCGCGCGGCACGACCGCCGCCGGGGCCGTCGCCTGCGTGCGTCTCTTCGTGCTGGCCAACGACGTCACGCTGCGGAACCTGGTGCCGGGCGAGCTCGCCAAGGGGTTCGGGTTTTTCCAGTCCAAGCCGGCCACCGCCTTCTCGCCCTTTGCGGTGACGCCCGACGAGCTGGGCGGGGCCTGGCGCGGCGGGCGCGTCCACCTGCCGCTCCGCACGACGCTCAAGCGGGCGGGCGGCACGCCGCAGCTGGTGGGAGATCCCGACGCCGGCGCCGAGATGCACTTCTCGTTCTTCGATCTCGTGGCGCACGCGGCGCGCACCCGCGCGCTCACGGCGGGGACGATCCTGGGGAGCGGCACCGTCTCCAACGCCGATCCGGCGCGCGGCATCTCCTGCCTGGCCGAGCTGCGCGCGCGGGAGACCATCGCCGGCGGCGCGCCGGTGACGCCCTATCTCGCGGCCGGCGACGCGGTGGCGATCGAGATGCGCGACGGCGGGGGGCGCGATCTGTTCGGGCGTATCGCCCAGCGGGTGGTGAGCGTTTGATCTTCTACGACTACTGGCGCTCCAGCTCTGCCTGGCGGGTCCGGATCGCGCTCAACTTGAAGCAGATCCCGGTCGAGCGGCGGGCCGTCGATCTGTCACGCGCGGGGGGCGGCGCCCAGCACGACGCCCAGTTCCGCAGGCTCAATCCTTTCTCCGAGGTGCCGGTCCTCGTCGTCGACGACGCCGGCGGCGCGCCGCGCGTGATCGCGCAGTCGATGGCGATCCTCGCTTACCTCGAGGAGACATTTCCGTCGCCGCCACTCCTGCCGGCCGATCCCTGGTTGCGCGCCCGTGCCCGGCAGCTGGCCGAGATGGTGAACGCAGGGATCCAGCCGTTCCAGAACCTGGCGCTGCAGCAGCACCTCGGCAAGGTCGGCGTCGGCGACCCCGCGGAAGTGGCGCGCCACTTCAACGCACGCGGCCTCGCGGCGCTGGAGGCGCTGGCCGCCGAGACCGCCGGCGACTTCTTGATCGGCGACGCACCGAGCATCGCCGACGTCTATCTGGTTCCGCAGCTCTACGGCGGCCGCCGGTTCGGCGTCGACCTGGCGGCGTTCCCGACCCTTTTGCGGGTCGAAGCCTCCTGCGCGGCGCTGCCGGCGTTCGCGGCCGCGCGACCGGAAGCGCAGCCCGACGCGCCCAAAACGTGATCTCGCTCGTCGCCGGGCGCGCGGTCGACCCCTCGATTTCAGGCTGAGCCGCGCCGCGGGCTCGGCCGCCCGGGCCGCCCCGACCCGGGCCGATGCTTAGGTTGTCTGGGCAGGAGGGACGCATGAGATGGACAGCGATGGGGAAACTGGGGCTGCTGCTCGGGGTCGTGGCTGGCGCGGCGGGTCCTGCGCGCGCGGATGAGGCGAAGCCGCCCCAGAATGTGAAGGCCGAGCCGTCGACGCCCGCGTCGGCCGAGCTCTCCAGCCGGGCGGCCAGCGCCGACATGGCCGGCAATCCCCAGTACGGGGTGTCTCTGGCCGACCGGGCGATCCGCGCCGATCCCAAGGATCCCTGGCCCTACTACAACAAGGGGATGGCGCTCGCGCAGGCGGGCGAGGTGGACGGCGCGCTGGCGGCGTTCGTCGCGGCGGAGCAGCACTTCTCACCGACGGATCGCTGGGGGCGCTCGGTCGCGGCGTTCGGCCGCGCGCACACGCTGGCGATGGCAGGTCGGTGCGCCGAGGCCCGGCAGGCCTTCGACGCCTACGCCGCCTTGAATAGCACCGACGAGAACGCGGTCAAGTTGGCGAAGCGCTACAGCGCGGACTGCGAGGCCACCGCGCGGTCGTCCAGCGCCCCGGCGCCGGCGCCGGCCGCGCCGCCGGAGACCGGCGCCCCGACGGAAAAATGAGTCCCCGCTAAGGAAATTGCGGGCGCGGAAAGTCGGGCGGCGACATCTGCGCGGGAACCGGCAGGGGCGCCGTGCGCGCGGGCGCGCCGACGCGCCAGGCACTCGCGCCCGGCGGCAGGTGCGCCAGGTGGTAGCGCCAGGCCGCCCAGGTGGCGAGCCCCATCCCGCCCAGCAGCGCCGCCGCCGTTCCGAAGGCCCAGGGAATGAGCGCCGCCGGGGCCAGGCCGCGCGACGGCAACCGCACGGTCGCCTCGAACAGCGCGAGCTCGTTGCCAGGCGCGCGAAAGGGGCCAGCCCCGAATTGCAGATCCTGCAGAAGACCGTCGGCGGTGACGGCGTCGCCCGCGCGGATGATCACCTCCTCGACGGTGACGGCGCCCCGGAAGCCGAACGCGCGCGCCACCGCCACGGCGCCCGGCGTCCCGGCGCGGTGGAGGGTCGGCGTCGCCTCGAGGCGCGCGGTCTCCGGATCGAGGTGGATGCGGACGGCGGGGCGTCCCGTCTCGGGCGCGCCGCCCCAGGCGAGATCGAACGTCTCGGGCGAGGCGAGATCGTGGACCAGCTCGGTGCGCGCGGTCAGGTGCTCGGTCACCCGCAGCCGCCAGTGAACGCACGGCTGACCCGAGGCTGGCGCGCGCAGGAGCTCCTGCCGCGGCTCCGCGAGCGCTTCCAGGCTGACCAGCGACATGCCGTCGGTCATCGCGACCCTCCGTTCTCCGTTTCGCCGGGCGGCGTGCCTCCGGCCGCGTACTCCTCGAGCTTGCGGTAGAGCGTCTTGCGGTCGAGCCCCAGTCGCTGCGCCGCGCGCGTCTTGTTCCCGCCCTCGGCGTGGAGGACGCGCTTGATGTATTCGCGCTCCAGCTCGTCGAGCGTGAGGCCGCGCGCCACCGCCGCGCCCAGGTCGTCCTCGCTGGTGGCTCGCCGCTCGCGCACGATCGGCGGCAGGTCTTCCGACTGCACCAGGGCGTTTTCGGTCAGCGCCACCGCGCGCTCGACGACGTTCTCCAGCTCGCGAACGTTGCCCGGCCAGCCGTACGCGAGCAGCGCCTTGCGCGCCGTCTCGTGAATTCCGCGGACCTCCTTCCCCGCCTTGGCCACGTTGCGGGCCAGGAAGTGCTCGGCCAGGTCGAGAATGTCCTCCGGGCGATCGCGCAGCGCCGGCAGGTGGATGTGGACGCCGTTGAGACGGTAGTAGAGATCCTCGCGGAAGGTCCCGTTGCCGAGCCGCGTCTCCAGATCCTTGTTGGTCGCCGCCACCACGCGCACGTCGATCTTCTCGCTGCGCGCCGCGCCCAGCGGGCGAATCTCCCCCTCCTGCAGCACGCGCAGGAGCTTGGCCTGCAGCGACGGGGAGAGCTCGGCGATCTCGTCGAGGAACAGCGTGCCCCCGTCGGCCTCCACGAAGAGCCCGCCCTTGTCGCTGCGGGCGTCGGTGAAGGCGCCCCGCTTGTAACCGAACAGCTCGCTCTCGAGCAGCGTGTCGGGGATGGCGGCGCAGTTGAGCGGCACGAACGGCCGCTCGCGGCGCGGGCTGTTGAAGTGGATCGCCTTGGCGACCAACTCCTTGCCGGTCCCCGAGGCGCCGGTGATGAGCACCGCGATCGACGACCCCGACAGGCGGCGGATCACGCCGAACATCTCCTGCATCGGCGCCGAGCGGCCGATGATGTTCCCCCAGCGGTAGCTCTTCTGCACCTCGTCGCGCAGGCGCGCGACCTCCGAGCGCAGCGCACGCTCGGCCAGCGCCTTGCCGACCGAGAGGTTCAGCTGGTCGACGTCGAACGGCTTGGTGATGTAGTCGAACGCCCCCAGCTTGACGGCCCGGATGGCGGTGTCGATCGAGCCGAACGCCGTGATGGTGATGACGTGGGGCGACGGCGTGACCGCCTTGATCTCGCGCAACATGTCGAGCCCGTCGAGGTCGGGCATCTTGACGTCCGAGACGACCAGGTCGATCCCCCCCTGGCGCACCCGCTCGACGCCGGCCCGGCCGCCGGCCGCCACCTCGACCGCGTAGCCGTCCTCTTCCAGGACCTCGCGCAGAAAGGCGCGCATCGCGGCGTCGTCCTCGACGATGAGGATGGTCGCCCGACCCGCCCCGCCCGTCGCGAGCGGCTCGGCTTTCGGGGAGGCGGTGGTCGCGGGTTCAGCCATGCGGTACGCGCGCGTTCATTCAATCCTTGCCGATCGATCTCATTTCGGCAAGGTCGGATGCGGGGAGCGGCTCCTCGGCGGCCGATACTGCGCACGGCAGATACACCCTGAACTCGGCGCCGCCCGCGGTCGGGCTGTCGACCTCGATCCAGCCGTCGTGATCCTTGACGATGCCGTGGCTGACCGCCAGGCCGAGCCCGGTCCCCTGTCCCTCGTCCTTGGTGGTGAAGAACGGCTCGAAGATCTTCTCCCGGTCGGCCGCCGGGATGCCGGGCCCGCTGTCGGCGACGGTGAGCGCGGCGTATTCGGCGGGGGGTGCCAGGTCGAGGCCCCCCTTGCGCCGCACCATCCGGGTGGTGGCCACCCGCAGCGTGCCGCCATTCGGCATCGCGTGGATCGCGTTCATGATCAGGTTGAGGCAGACCTGCTGGATCTGATCGGGATCGCCGGGGACCTCGGGCGGCGCTGGCATCGTCTGCACGTCGACCTCGATCCCCTGGCGTCGGATCGGCTCGCGCAGGAACTCCAGCGCCTCGGCGACCACCGACCCGAGGTGCACCCGCGTCACCGTCGGCCCGCGCGGGCGCGAGAAGTCGAGCACCTGGCGGATGATCTTGGTGATGCGCGCGACCTCGTCGCCGATGATCCCGGCGTTCTTGACCACCTCACCGGGATCGGGGCCTCGCTCTCCCTGCGCGCCCTGCGGGTTCTCCGCCGCCCTCTGCGCCGCCTTTTCTGCTTTTTTGGCCATCGCGCGGGCGCGGCCACCGATGACGTTGAGCGGGGTCCCGAGCTCGTGCGCGATCTCGGCTGCCATCTGGCCGATGGTGGCCAGCTTCTCCGACTGCCGCAGCCGTGCCTCGAGGCCGAGCCGCGCCGCGGCCGCGCGCTCCGTCTCCTCGCGCGCCTCGCGTAGCGAGCCGGTCATCGCGTTGAACCGCCCGGCGATGGTGCCGATCTGGTCCTCGCGCTCGGCCAGGATGACGCGCGAGAGATCTCCCTTGCCGACGGCGTCGATCCCCTCGAGCAGGCGGCGCAGTGGCCGGACGACGATCTGCTCGATCGCCAGGCGCACGCCGATCGCCACCCCGATCACCACCAGCAGAAACAGCGGGTAGATCCGGCGCGCGGTGGCGGCCACCTCGGCGTCGATGTAGCCCGCGTCGCGCCGCATCCCCATGATCGCCGTCGGGTGGCGGGCCGGGTGGCGGGGCGGCAACTCCAGCGCGGCCGCGTCGAACAGCGGCACCGCCATGGCGTAGGAGCGCGGGCCCGCCGACGAATCGAACAGGCGGCCGACCGGCGCGTCCTGGATGTCGACGGCGCGCATGAGCAGCAGCCAGGCGTCGTCGTCGGTCCGCTGCTCACTGCCGATCGACAGCACCTCCAGCTGGAACAGCTCGTCGTGCTGGCGCGCGGCGCGGGCGCGGGCCAGCAGCGTGTCGGCGGCGGTGCCGGGATCGAGCGGCTCGATGCCGGCCCGCAGCGCGGTGGCGATCTCGTGCGCCTCGCGATCGAGATCGGCCTCCAGGTTCGCGCGCCGCACCTTGAGCGCCGCCCAGCCGGAGCCGGCCAGCACGGCCGCCACCAGCAGCGTGACCACCACGGTCACGCGCGTCCCCAGCGTCAACGAGCGGCCTTCTCGCGCGGACATCGAGCCGCCAGTATAGCTTCTATAAGCGGGGACCCTGGGAGGTCCCCGCGCCCCCCTCGTGACGGACTACGCCGGGCTGAGCCCGGCTCCGTCCACGCGCTGCGTGCTATATAGACGGCGCAACAGCCCATGACGCCCGAGGACATCAGCGCGCGCATCCGTACCGCGCTCCCCGACGCCGAGGTGCGGGTCGTCGACACCACCGGCGGCGGCGACCATTTCTCCGCCACGGTCGTGTCGTCGGCCTTCGCCGACAAGGGACTCGTCGACCGGCACCGGCTGGTCTACGCGGCGCTGGGCGAGGTCATCCAGGGCCCGCGCGCGCCCATCCACGCGCTGGCGCTGACCACCGAGACACCCGAAGAGTACCGACGCAAGTAGGCGTCAAGGCAAGGAGCCAAACGTGACTGAGCCGCTCAAGCAACGCATCGCCGACACCATCGCCAAAGGGCGCGTCATGCTGTTCATGAAGGGAAACCCGGCCATGCCCCAGTGTGGCTTCTCCGCCGCCGTGGTCGGCGTGCTCAAGGAGATCGGCGCCCCGTTCGAGTCGTACAACATCCTCGCCGACTCGGAGCTGCGCGAGGGGCTGAAGGAATACTCGAGCTGGCCGACCTTCCCGCAGCTCTACGTCGACGGCAAGCTCGTCGGCGGCGCCGACATCGTGCGCGACCTGCACGCGCGCGGCGAGCTCAAGAAGCTCATCGCCGGCTAGCTCAACCGGGCTAGGGGTTCTCCACGACGCTGGTGAGCGAGACGTTGTAGGCGGCCGACAATGAGGCGCCGACGACGATGAACTGGAATTCGTTGATGGGCTGCTTGCTGTAAGCGACGCCGTCCGGCGGCGTGTCCCAGCACGCTGTGTTGAACGAGCTATACGGGATCGTCGTGGGGCTCGAGCCGAGGTTGTGACACCACCTGATCGCAGACCATCCCCGGCGAACAATCGAGGCTGTTGCGGCAAGAGGTTGGCATCGGCCCGGCGTCCTGCCGCTTGGCCTTCCCGCCTCCGCCACACCCAGATGACCAGGCCGCCAGCGCGACGAAGAGGACGGCACCAATCGCGGCGATCAGATTACGTTTCATCAGCACTAAGAAGGGCAACAGCGTCCCATCGCGAACCGTCCCTGTCAATCGTGAGGGCGCAGAGCGACAGGACGCTGATGACGCTCGTTGCCTGACCGCTCCAACTGCGGATTCGCTTGTGATCGGATTTGACGCGACGATAATGCGTTCATGCGCATGGGGTGGGGAGTGGTCGTCGCTGCCGCCTCGGCGGCGTTGGCGGGGTGCGGATCGGGAGCGGGATCAGCGGACGTTCCGTGCGACGGAGGCTGTGCGCCTGTGACGACCGCGGACCAGACCTTCCTCACCAACCTCTGTACGTTGCTCGAAGGTTGCTGCATCACCAACGGTGTCCGCGCGACGCCTGACGTCGCCGGTTGCAAGGCGCAGGCGGAGACGAACGGCTTCAGCCGCGATCCCGTGTTGCAGTCGGCCTGCCTGACCGAGCTGCAGGGCAGGATGGCCGACGGCCAAGCCTGCTTCCCCGACACGTCGAACCTCGCCGACCCTTGCGTGCGCGTCTATTACGAGCCCGCCGGCTCCCACCAGCCGGGCGAACCCTGTACGGTCAGGGCCGACTGCGCCGGTGCGCCAGGCATGATCACGATATGCGTCGTCGGCATGTGCATCCAGATGGCGCCCGGTAAGGCCGGTGACGCCACCTGCCTCGGTGACGTCCACACCGACGGCGTGATCGTCGCGGCACCCCAGTTACAGTCGACTCCACCACCGATTGCGGCGGGCGTGGTTTGCGAAGCGGGCGCCGGCCTCTATTGCAAGATCGTGAACGGCGACAAGGCGTTGCAGAGCTGCCAACCGCTGGGGGCCGGCGGTGACACCTGCCACTATACGTCGGACTGCGCGTCAGCAGGATGCGTGGGAACCTTCCAGAGCGACGGCAGTCTGAACGGAACCTGTACGCCTGTCGTCTCTGCCGGACAGACCTGCGCCGATGCCACCGAGGCGGTCTGCGACGGTGCCAGCTACTGCCAGTTCCCGAGCGGCAGCGCCAGCGGGGTCTGCGCGGCGAAGGTGCCGGCCGGCGGCACCTGCAACGACGACACGATGTGCGAGAGCGGCACGTGCAACACCAGTGGCGGCACCTGCGCTGCGGTCGCGGGCATCGATATAGCCGCGTATTGCGGGCTCCTGTGAGGTTCGCTCAATGGGCTTTCGCGTCCCCTGAGCGGTTCGAGCCAACGGCTCCTACGTCTTCGGGCCGAGCGCGTCGGCGAGCGCATTCACCAGACGCCGCATAACGAATCCTTTGTCGGGGACGACGTCGATGCGGACGCCGTGCCGGGTCAGCGTCTCGACGACGATCGGGCCGATGGCGGCCACCCGGGCGCGGTCGAGCGCCGTGCGCAACCTTGGTTCAGCAGCGGCCTCGATCGCGACCTGGAACAGGCGGTCGACCTGCGAGGCGCTGGTGAAGGCAATGGCGTCGACCCGGCGGGCGTCGAGCGCGTCGATGAGCGTCACCACGGCGGCGCCGTCGCTGGCCGAGGCGTAGACGTAAGGCGCCACGGTACGGACCGTCGCGCCCGCGCGCTCGAGCGCCTCGACCAATGGTCGGTTGGGCTCCTCGCCGTAGAGCTGCAGGCCGACGTGGCGGCCGGCAAGCTCGAGCGCCGCCAGCGCGTCGATCACGCCGGCCGAGGTCGGCACCTGCGCGGCGAGATCCGACGAAAGGCCAATCTCGTGCAACGCGCGCGCTGGCTTCGGGCCGCGCGTCACCTTGCGCGCGCGCCCCAGCGCCGCGACGGCCTCCGCGTGAATGCCGAGCCGCTCGGCTGTCGCGAGCAGGCGCCGCAGCCCCTCGCCCGTGAGAAAGACGACGTCGTCGAATTCCCCCGCCACCAGCGCCCGCAGCCACGCCTCGGCGGGGCGCGGATCCACCGCGTCGCGGATGGCGACGAGCGGGCAGCGCAGCGCCGTCCCCCCCGCGTGCTCGACCAGCTCGGCCAGGCGATCCAGCTCGCGTGCCTCGGGGAGCGCGATCGTTCGTCCCGTCAGCGGCAGCATGATCCCCGTCGATACTTTTAGGGTATGGTCCCGTCCCCAGCAACCACGGAAACGACGTGATGGCGACCAAACCGACCAAGACCCCCCAGACCAAGACTGAGGCCAAGACCGAGGCCAAGACCGGCCCCAAGGCCGAGAACAAAAAGGCCGAGGCGACGAAGACCGACCTCAAGGTCGATCCCGCCGAGGCGCGCACCCGCCTCGCCGCCACCGGGCGCAACGACGCCTGCCCCTGCGGCTCGGGGAAGAAGTACAAGAAGTGCCACCTCCCCACCGACGAGCAGGCCGTCGCGCCAGCGCCCGAGGCGCCCGATGCGCAGGCGCTGGTCACCGAGGGATGGCGCCTTTTCGAGCAGCGCCGCCCGGGCGCCGCCGAGAAGGAGTTCCGCGCGGCGCTGGCGATCGACGCCAAGCTGGAGGACGCGCACGTCGGGATCGGGATGGCGCGCCTCTCCGCCGGGAACTCCGACGGCGCGAAGGAGGAGCTGGGGATCGTGCTCGCCTCGGGCGAGGCCGCCGCCGAGAAGATGAAGACCGACGGCGTCAAGGACGCCTTCAGCAAGCCGGAGGCGCAGCCGTTCATTCGCGCGGCGCACGCGCTGGGCTGCCTGGCCTATGACGAGGAACGCTACGAGGAAGCCGTGAAGGATCTGGCGCGCGTGCACGCGATCGACGAGGGCAACGTCGGCGTCGAGGCGCGCCTCATCGCCGCCAAGGCGCTCATGAAGCTGGAGCGCCCGGCCGACGCGGCGGCGCTGCTCGGCCCCGCGACGAAGATCGAAGAAGGAAAAGGACGCGCCGAGCTGGGGCTGGCGCTTGCCGAGTTCGCCGCCGGCGACGAAGCCAAGGCGCGCGCCGCGCTGACGACCGCCCTCGACGCCAACCCGCATCACGGCAAGACGCTGCTCGGCCGCGTCCGTCGCCGGGTGGAGAATCTGGCCGGCGCCCGCCCCGGGTCGCTCGAGGAGGCGCTGCTCTACGCGCAGACCTACGGCGACGTCTGGACCGACCCCGCCAAGAAGTTCCTGGAGACCGTGCTCGACGAGCGCGCGCGCAGCAAGCCGCCCGCGCCCGTCGAGGACGAAGCGGCGCAGAGCCCGTAGCGGCGCACCTTCTGGTTCGCTATTTCTTGGCCGGCTTGGCCGCCTTGGCCGGCTTGGCCGCCTTGACCTCGGCCAGCCAGTCCTCGATCTTCTTGGTGCGCTTGTCGAGCTCGGCGGTCTGCTCGTCGAGCGCCTTCTTGTCGCCGGCGAATGACATCTCGAGCGCGTCGGGATAGTCGTTCGCCAGTGCGTTCAGCATGACGTCGTAGTCGGTCACGACGTTCGAGTTCCCCCCCTTGGGATCAATCGTCGCCATCTTTTTTCCGGTCGCCTCGATCGCCTTCTGCTGCTTGACCCGGACCGTCTCGACGTCCTCCTTGGTCTTCGCGTGGGCGTAGGCCGCGCGGTACTTCTGGATCGCGGCGAAGACCTCCTTGTGGAGCGGCAGCTTCGGTTTGTCGTAGGCGAGCAGCCGGTCGTGCTCCTGGCCCGCGAGCTCGTCGGCCAGCTTCTTCTCCGCTGCCTGGCGCTTGGCGATTCGATTGGCCAGCGACAGCCCGTCGGGGTTGGCGACCATCTTCGGCTTGGCGGCCGCGTCGGGCGCCGCCGCCGACGGCGCGGGCGCGGGTGCCGGTGGGGCGGCGGCCGGCGCGGGGGGCGGCGCCGGCGGCGCCTCCTGCGAGCAGGCGATGCCCATTCCCACCATCAGGACCAACGTCGAGACGAAGCTCGCTGCGCGCATCATCCACCTCCCGCGCCCAAGCGGCGCCGGCGGCAGTATCGGCAAGCGCGCGCGTGGACGCAACTTCTGGGCGTGGACGCAACTGTTGGACGTCCGGACGCACGTCGCGGACGTCCAACGTGCGAGGAGGACGAGACGAAAGGACGTCAGACGGCCAAAACCCGGGAGATCCCCCTGGCCCCGACCTTGCTAAGTCCAGGGCGTGCTCAAAGGAGAATTCATGAAGCGACCGGGCCGCGTCATCGGGGGCGAGATTGCGATTCTGTGCGTCGCCATCCTTGGAAGCTGCGGCGGCAATGCGCCGGCGGCCGGTACCGAGCGCGGGGCGTGCCTCGTGGGCGGGGTTTGCGGCAGCGGGCTCGCCTGTCTGTCGGATGTTTGCGTGCGGCCGACCGCCGGGAGCGATGGCGGCCCTGCCGCGAGCCCGCTGGTCGTCTCGACGGCGACGCGCACGCCTAGGATGACGAGCACCGGGGTCAACTACTGGCTGTGGATGCCGGCGTTCGGAGACGATGTCACCGGAACAGACGCGCTGGTGGCGGCGCTCAAGCCGACGCTCATGCGGGTCGGTGGCTACAACAACGACGCCAACACGCAGGATCCGTTCGACGACGCCGCGTTCGACACGGCGGTCGCCTACGCCCGCGCCATCGGCGCCGAGCCGATCATCCAGGTTCCGCTTCTCGCGGACACCAGCGGGAAGCCACCGACGGCCGCGACCGCCGCCGGGATGGTCACCTACGCCAACGTCACCAAGGCGTACGGCCTCAAATACTTCTCGATCGGCAATGAGCCCGATCTCTACGTGTCGCAGGGGCTGGTGGCCGATCCGACGCAGCCGGCGATCCCCGGCTACACCCCGGCCGCCTACTGCGCGACGGCAACTGCGTACGTCGCGGCGATGAAGGCGGTCGACCCGACGATCAAGATCGTGGGGCCGGACCTGTCATGGAAGTACATCGCGGGCGGCGGCGCCAACGACTGGCTGACGCCGATCCTCACCACCTGCGGCAACCTCTTCGACGTCGTCTCGATCCATCGCTACCCATTCGAGGCGGCGCAGGCGTCGCTCGCGGCGGCCTCGGCCGATGCCGCCAGCTTTCGCACCGTGATGACCTCGGTCCGGGGGATCCTGCAGGCGACCGGCCAGGGGACGAAACCGCTCGCACTCACCGAGATGAACATCGTCTACGACGGGACCTTCTGCGTGCTCGACGCGTCGCCGGGGACGGTCGGGTCAGCGCTCTGGCTCGCCGACGGTCTCGGCACGGCGAACGAGCTCGGGCTTTGGACCTCGGCCGTCTGGGACATCAGCGACGACGACGGCTACGCGCTGGGGCTCATTGGTCCCGCGCCCGCGCACACGCCGCGCCCCGAGTACTACGCCTACGCGCTCTTCGCCGAGCACTTCGGCCCGACGCTGGTCGAGGTCACCTCGGCACCCGCGGGCGTGAGCGCCTACGCCAGCCGCGATGCGGCCGACGATGCGACGGAGATCATCCTGGTCAACTGGAACCATTCGGCCGCGCCGCTCGCCTTCTCCGTCGGCGGCCTCGCCACCGCGCCGGCGCCGGTCACCTTCGTGTTGCCACCCGTCTCGATCGCGGCGGTCGTGATTCCCGATCAGGGCGCGGCCGCGGCCTGGACCTACGGCGAGGCGCAGCGCCAGGCCGCCAGCGGGCCGCAGAGCCTGGCGCCAGGCCCCACCGGGTCGGTCGCGACCGACGGCGGAGCCCAGGGCGCCGCACCGGCCGGGCTCACCGTGGGGACGTCGTGTGCCACCGACGCAGCGGTCGTCTGTTCCGAGCTCGTTCTGTCGAGCCCCGCGATCACGACCATGGGCGCTTCCGGGACGGAGGGGCCGACGTTCGGCTCCGGCGCGACCGAGTGGCAGTCCTACACTTATGCGGCGCCGGGCCAGGCGCTCCCCACCGCGACGCTGACGCCCGACGGAGCCGGCCTTCACATCACCGGCGGCTTCGCCCCTCCGGTCAACGGCAACTGGGAGGGCGCGGGGCTGTTCTTCACCGGGCAGAGCTGCGTCGACGCGTCGATGTACACCGGCGTCCAGTTCGACTTCGCGGGCAATCTCGGCGGCTGCGCGGTCGCCTTCGGCGCCTCGTTCAGCGGCGATCTGAGCCACGCGGACGATCCGCAGCGGGGCAGCTGCCCGGGGACCGACTCCACCTGCTACGGGCCGCTCGCGACCGTGGTCCCGGCCGCCACCACGACCACGACGATCAAGGTCCCGTTCACCGCGCTGACGGCCGGATCTCCCATCGCCAAGCTCGACCCTTCAACCATCGTCGACGTCGAGTGGCAGCTGAGCGCGCCGACCGGCACCGGCGGCGGTTCCTGCGCCGCCGACTTCACCGTCGAGAACGTCGCGTTTTACTAGACTCGCGATAGATTGAGGGCGCAATGCCCCTCTCCGGCGACAGGGCCCGCGCGCTCGAGGAGCGTCTCGCGCGGCTCGGCGTGCGCGCCGAGGATCTCGAGGAGACGTTCGTTCACTCGGGTGGCAAGGGGGGGCAGAACGTCAACAAGGTCGCCACCTGCGTGGTCCTGGTGCACCGGCCGACCGGGATCGCCGTCAAGTGCCAGCGCGAGCGTACGCAGGGGGCGAACCGGCTCATCGCGCGCCAGTTGTTGGCAGACAAGATCGAAGAGCGGAAGCTGGGCGCCGCCAGCAAGCGACAGCAGGAGGCCGAGAAGATTCGCCGCCAGAAGCGGCGCCGGTCGCGGCGCGCGAAGGCGCGGATGCTGGACGACAAGCGGGCGCACTCCGAGAAGAAGGCGGGGCGTGGCTCGGTCGGACGACACGACGACTGACGGCCCGGCCTCGGAGCCCGCCGCGGTCTACGACGCGCTGGCGCCGATCTACGACGCGGTCGGCGGTGCGCGGGCGTTCGCGATGATGGTCGTCGAGCGGCTGGAGCGGCTGTTCGCCTTCCGCCGCGAGCAGCTGGCCGGTGGGGGTGGGGCGCCTCCGCCGGCAGCGGCGCAGGCTCTCGTTTCAGACGCCCTCTCGTTTCTCGATCTCGGCTGCGGCACCGGGACGCTGCTCTGCGCGCTGCGGGCGCTGCATCCGAGATGGCGGCTCACGGGCGTCGACGTCAGCCCCGGGATGCTGGCGATCGCGCGCGGCAAGCCGGGGAGCGACGGCGTACTCTGGGCGCGGGCGCGGCTCCCGGGTCCGCTCCCTTTCACGGAGCCATTCGACGTCGTCGGCTCTTTTTACGACACGCTCAACCACCTCCCCGATCTCGACGCGCTGGCGGCGACCTTCCGGACGGTCGCCGCGCTGCTCCGCCCAGGCGGCTTGCTGGTCTTCGACCTGAACAACGCGTTCGGGTTCGAGACCTGGTGGCGCTACGCCGTCGCGTTCGACGTCGCCGGTCACCACGTCGCGAGCGAGCTCGCGTACGACCGGCACACGGGCACCGGGCGCGCGGCGCTCGGCCTCTCGCGCGATGGCCTCGAACGGCGTTTTCTCCTCCGCCAGCGCTGCTTCTCCGAGCCCGACGTCGAGGGCGCGCTGTTTCGAGCCGGCTTCACGCCCGAGGTCGCGGCGCCCTGGGCGCCAGTGAACGCCGACAGCCCAAGCAAGACGTGGTTCGTAGCCACAAAAAGACACAACGACGGATAGACGGACTGAGAGCGTTGCGTCAAATAGATCAAATCGACATCGATTTTCAGACGAACGCTTTAAAACAGCTGGACGGATGGGCTAACCCGACGTACCTTTGGTCCTCGTACTTCCGAAAGCGAGGTTTCCCGTGCCTGCCAATCCCGCCACCAAGCCCGCAATCAAGCCCGCTCCCACCGCCACCCCCGCTCCCGCCGCCAAGCCGGTCACCAGGCTGCAGACCGGCGCCGAGGCGCTGATCCGCTGCCTCGAGCGCGAAGGGGTCGAGTACGTCTTCGGGCTGTCGGGCGGCGCCGCGATGCCGATCTTCGACGCGCTCGTCGACTCGAAGATCAAGCTGATCCTCGTCCGCCACGAGCAGGGCGCGACCCACATGGCCGACGGCTACGCGCGCGCGACCGGCAAGCCGGGCGTCGTGCTGGTGACCTCCGGCCCGGGCGCGACCAACACGGTCACCGGCATGCTGACGGCGCTGATGGACTCGGTGCCGATGATCGTGCTGACCGGCCAGACGATCTCGCCGATGCTCGGCAAGGACGCCTTCCAGGAGGCCGACGTCACCGGCATCACCTACCCGGTGGTGAAGCACAGCTACCTGGTGAAGAACCCCAACGACATCCCGCGCATCACGCGTGAGGCGTTCTATCTGGCCGGCACGGGGCGCCCGGGGCCGGTTCTGATCGATCTGCCCAAGGACGTGACCAGTGCGCCCTGCAGCGCGCCGTTCGTCGACACGGTCGACCTGCCCGGCTACGCCGTGCCGTCGCACCCCGACAAGGACCTGGTGAAGAAGGCGGCCGCGCTCATCGCGCGGAGCAAGAAGCCGGTGCTCTACGTGGGGCACGGCGCGGTGATCGCCGGCGCCGGGCCGGCCATCATGAAGCTGGCCGAGAAGCTCAACGCGCCGATCGTGAACACGCTGCTCGGCAAGGGGGCCTGCCCCGAGGATCACCCGCTGCACCAGGGGATGCTGGGCATGCACGGCACCGCCTACGCCAACAAGGCGGTCATGAACTGCGACCTCATCATGGCCATCGGCGCCCGCTGGGACGACCGCATCACCGGCAAGCTGTCGGAGTTCTGCGTGGGGGCGACCAAGATCCACGTCGACATCGACGTGGCGGAGTTCAACAAGATCGTGCGCCCCGATGTCTCGCTGGCCGGCGACGCCAGGCTGACGATCGAAGATCTGCTGCCGCTGGTCGACGAGCTGGACACGAAGGATTGGCTCAAGGAGATCGCCGACTGGCGCAAGCAGTTCCCGCTCAAGTACGCCAAGCGGGGCGGGCTGCGCGCGCAGCACGTGCTCGACCGGCTGGATGCGCTCGGCGGGCGCGACTGCATCCTGACGACGGACGTGGGCCAGCACCAGATGTGGGCGGCGCAGTTCTGCCGGACGACCAAGAACCGCCACTGGCTGTCGTCGGGCGGAGCCGGGACGATGGGCTACGGCTTCCCGGCCGCCATCGGCGCGCAGTTCGCCAAGCCCAAGGCAAACGTCTGGTGCATCGTCGGCGACGGCGGCTTCCAGATGACGATGTCCGAGCTGGCGACGGCGGCGCTGCACAAGCTGCCGGTGAAGATCCTGATCATCAACAACAGCTACCTGGGGATGGTGCGCCAGTGGCAGGAGCTGTTCTTCGACAACCGGCTCTCGGGCGTCGATCTCGAGGGGAATCCCGACTTCGTGAAGCTGGCGGGCGCCTACGGGATCAAGGGCTTCCACATCCGGCGGCCGGCCGAGGTCGACCGCGTGCTGAAGGCGGCGATGGCGTGGAACGAAGGGCCGTGCCTGATCGAGGCCGAGGTGATCAAGGAGGACAACGTCTTCCCGATGATCCCCGCCGGCGCCGGGCTGAAAGACATGCTCATCGAGCGTCCGAAGCAGAAGATGGCCAAGCCTGAAGGGAGCACCTAGAGATGTCCGCCGCTGCCACCCACATTGCGCCCCCGAGTCCCATCTTGCAGACCGCGCCGCTGCACACGCTGTCGATTCTCGTCCGCAACAAGCCGGGCGTCCTGGTACGGGTCGCGCTGGTCTTCTCGCGACGTGGGTACAACATCGAGAGCCTGGTGGTCAGCGCCGACGTCACCAACGGCGACTTCTCGCGCATGACCATCACCTGCAGCGGCGATCCCGAGACGCTGGAGCAGATCATCAAGCAGGTGACCAAGCTGATCGACGTCGTGACCGCGCTCGATCACACCGGCCAGTCGGTGTACGAGACCGAGGTGGCGCTGGTGAAGCTCAAGTGCAAGGTCTCGGACCGCACCGAGCTGCTCCAGATCGCCGAGCTCTACAGCGCCAAGGTGGTCGACTACGGGGTCGACTCGCTGATCGTCCGCATCGTGGGCGCCGCCGAGAAGCTGGACATCTTCCTGAGCCTCCTGCGCAACTACGAGATCGTCGAGCTGGTTCGCTCCGGCAAGATCGCGATGACCCGCGGTCTGGCCACCGACCTGACGGACCACAACGGGACGGTGCCGCGTGATGCGCGGCGCCAGCGTCATTGCCGGCCGGATTGTCAGCGTCGCGCAAAACGCCTATAAAGAACGGATCTTGGCTCATCGGCGGCTACGAGCCGTTCGACGACGGCGCCTACCACGCCAGCCTCTGGTCGGTCGATGCCGGGGGAAACGGCACCCGCATCGGCTGCGACCCCACCCAGGGCGTGGTCGGTCCCGGCATCGTGACGGCGGTGCTCCGGACCGCGACCGGCGTCTACGCGGCGTTCGGGTCCGAGAACGACCGCTCCTCGTCGTAGGATTACCGGATCGTCCAGCTGGGCCGCTGACCTCTGACCGGCTGGCGGCGCAAGTTTCAGCATCGTGGGCGACGCTGCCGAGAAGCTGGACGTCTTCTTCAGCCTCCTGCGCAACTACGAGATCGTCGAGCTGGTTCGCTCCGGCAAGATCGCGATGAGGCGGGGTCGGGCGACGACGTACAGGCTATCTCAGTACAACGACAGTGAGTGGACTGCGAAGCCGTAGCCCATGCTGGGATCGAGAACGTTGAACTGGATGTCGGTGACCTGGCTCAGGTTGAGGGTCGACACCAGGGAATCCCCTCGGACCGCGAACGAGGTGAAGGGAACCGTGTAGGTCTGCGCCCCGGAGGAGGGCCCGATGGTCTTCTGGAAGTAGCCGGTCCCGCTGGTCTTGACGACGAATCCGATCGACTGCCCAGTCTCGATGTTCACGCTGAGCCCGGTGTATCCCTCCAAACTGGAAGGAAGTGCGCCGGCCACCAGGGTGGCGCCCATGATCCCGTAGGTGGTGGTGCCGTTTCCGGTCGGTCCGCCGGTGCTCCAGGCGCCGCAGGCTTTGTCCGAAAATCCCGACGGTGGTGTTGAGACGGCGAACGCCAGGTTGACGCCCACGTCGGCCGCCGCATACCAGTTCCCGGTCCGGCCGCCGATCAGATCGATTGTCATGTTGCAGTCCCAGAAGTCGTCGATGACGGCGAGGTTCGTACAGTGGCCATCGGTCGTGCACTGCTGACCGGCCGAGCAGCTGCACGCGGACGATCCGCCCGTGCCGGACGATCCGCCCGTCCCGGTCGAGCCGCCGGTGCCGGTCGAGCCGCCGGTGCCGGTCGAGCCGCCGGTGGCCGTGGATCCGCCGGTACCGGTCGAGCCGGCAGTCCCCGTCGACCCAGCGGTGCCCGCGGATCCGCCGGTGCCGCTGGATCCGCCGGTGCCCGGCGACGCTCCGGCCGCTCCGGTGCTGCCGCCCGCTCCTGTCAGATTCACGCACAGGTTCGAGGCGCACGTCAGCCCCGGGTCGCATGTCTTGTTGCCGTAGCATGCGCATGCCTCGCTACCGGTTGGGCACCCTCCGTCCGAGCCGCCCGGCTTGCTGCTGTTGCTGGAGCAGGAGACGAAGGCCAACGTCGCGAAAAGACCACAGAGAAGTGAGACAAGGAACGTGCGGGTCGAGCTTTTCATGGGAATCCTGCGTATTGAAAAGGGGAAGTCCGTAAGAGTTCCGTAAATATCATATTCTTCCGACGAATCGCGGGAAGTCTCGCGGACGGATCTGGCCGGGATTTGCCCGCGACGACGATTGCTTGACGCAGACGGGCCGGCGCGATACTTGCGCTTTGGTTGCGCGTTCGAGATTCGGTCTCCGAGTACCGTTCGGCGAATCGTCCCCGCGGCGGTTGGCTTCTCCCCGCCGCCGCGTTCCTGATCGCCAGCTGCGGGCGGGCGCCCGAAGTCGGCAGGGCTCTCGATGCCACGCCGATCGCGGTGGCTGCGCCGGCCGCGCTTGCCTCGCCGCCGGACACGACCGGCTACCGCACGGCGTTCGACCTCATCGCCAACCGGGTGCACGCGGTCTCGCATCGCGACGGGCGGCTGGTGGTCGACGCCGGGGCGATCGATTTTCTCAAGTACGTGGACGGCGGTTGGAAGACGTCGTGGCTGCTCGGCGAGAAGGACGAGGGGAAGCCGGCCTCGCTGGTCAACGGCCTCGGGGCGCTGGCGTTCCTTCCAGTCGACACCGACGGTGACGGCGCGGGCGGGAGCGCGCTCGGGCCGGCCACCCTGTCGGTCACGATGCGGGCGCTCGCGCCCGCCCAGAAGGTGTCGGTCTTCATCAACGAGAAGCCGGCGGGCACGCTCGACGTCGCGAACGGCAAGAAGCGGTATGACGTCGCGGTACCGGCCGACCTGCTCCACTCCGGTGACAACCGCGTGCGGCTGCAGTTCAAGAGCGCGGCCAACGTCGCGGGCGGCAAGCGCTCGGCGGCCGCGATCCAGCAGCTCGCGCTCGGGCCGGCGGGTCTCGGAGCGGTACCCGCTGACCTGGCGGTGGTCGAAACGCGCGAGGTGACCGTCGGCGGTGTTGCGCGGCGCGCGCTCGTGCCGGGCGGTCACGGGTCGCGGATCTCCTACTACGTTCAGCTCCCAGTTGGCGCGCACCTGGCGCTCGGCGTCGGCGGCGAGGGCAACGGAAGCGCAGCGGGAGGGACGGCGCTGGTGCGCGTGGCGGTCGACGGACAGCCGGCGCGCACGTTGCACGAGGGACCCGTCACAACACGCTGGAACGATCTGCTGCTCGACTGCGGCGCGGCCGCTGGACACGCGGTGCGTATCGACCTGGTCGCGCGGGGCGGAGCGGTCGCCTGGGCGGAGCCGCGGGTGGTGGTGAAGGCGCCGCCGGCGGCCGCGCTCCCCAAGCCCCAGCCGCGCTTCGACCACATCTACGTCTGGATGGTCGACACGTTCCGCGCCGACAAGTTCCACGCCTACAACCCCAAGACGCGCGTGCTGACGCCGAACTACGACGCCTTCGCCGCCGACGCCACCCGCTTCGCCTGGGCGACGGTGCAGGGGACCTGGTCGCTGCCGTCGCACGCCTCGCTGTTGACCGGTGTCTACCCCACGGTGCACCACGCCACCGCGCACGAGTCCAAGTTGCTGGCGACCGTCCCCTTCGTCGCCGAGGAGCTGAAGCGCGATGGCTACAAGACGGGGATGTTCTCCTCGAACGGCTACATCTCGGCCAAGTGGGGGTTCGATCGCGGTTGGGACATCGACCGCAACTTCATCCGCGAGTCACTCCCCAACAGCGCCGATTACCTCTGGAAGACGGCCAAGGCCTGGATCACGCCGCTGCTTTCCAAGCGCCAGTTCGTCTATCTCGCGACCATCGAGCCGCACGTCGCCTACACACCCAAGAAGGAGTTCCTGGTCAAGTACTGGGACAAGCCCTACACCGGGCCGCTGAAGCCGGTGCAGACGGGTGTTCAGCTCGGCCTCATCAAGGTGGGCAAGCTCAAGATCAACGACAACGACAAGGCCTACCTCGAGGCGCTGCACGACGCGGAGATCACCGGCAGCGACGCGCTGTTCGCCGGCTTCATCGCCGATCTGAAGAAGCTGGGGATCTACGATACGTCGGTGGTGGTGGTGGTCTCCGATCACGGCGACCAGTTCTACGAGCACGGCAGCGTCGGTCACGGCGACACCGTCTACCAGGAGCTGACGCACGTGCCGATGATCATCCGCGCGCCCGGCCTCTTGCCCAAGGGGGCGGTCGTCGACGCCGACGTCGAGATGATGGACATGGCGCCCACGCTGCTCGATCTGGCGGGCGCCAAGCCCGAACCCAAGATGCAGGGGGCGTCGCTGCTGCCGCTGGTGTTCGACGCGGTCGGCGTCTCACCGCGCGCGGCGTTGACCGTCGACGGGCAGGTGGCGCGCGGGCTCAAGGTCGATCGCTACCGCCTGGTGCACAAGGGGGCGGGGCGGATGGAGCTCTACGACGAATTCGCCGACCCGCGCGAGCAGAAGGACGTCGCCGCCGATCACCCGATCGCGCTGCGCGGGATGCGCGGCGTCCTCGGCCTGTTGCACGCCTACGAGACCACCTGGTCGAAGGCCCGGTGGGGGACGGCGGCCAACGTCACCGAGGCCTTCTACGCCGCCGCCGGCCCTCCCGGCCACCTCGGCGCCGAGGTCAAGTCCGGCGGGCCGAAATAGCTCGGAACCCTGAGAGGGTTCCGAACCTCCCGCGATGAGGTCGGCCGAGCTGAGCTCGTCCGACCTCGACGCGAAATAGACGCTGGCGGGTCCTCGTTACTGAAGGCACATGAGCGTGCTGCCATCCAGCTTGACGCCGCCATCCTCCTTGGTGCCGCCGTCGACCTTGTAGTCGGCTGCGCAGGGGTACTCGAGCGCCGCCGGGGGGCTAAACGCCGAGGCCCACGCCGAGGAGGTGCCGCGGTATTCGGTGACGGCCAGAGCCGAGAGGGACTCGATGTAGCGCCCCAGTTTTGCCGCGTAGTTGCCGGTCGGCTCGCCGTTGGCATTGAGATCCGGCGTCGGGAGGCTCGGCAGGTGAGCGAACGGGAACGCGTACAGCGTGTACGAGTAGCTGTCCAGGGTCAGGCTGCAGTTGAAGCGGGCGTCGCCCCTGGGGAACGGGTTAGGGCACGGCGGGAAGTAACCGTAGTTGTTCCGCTGGGACCACTGAAGAGCCCCGGAGATGTCCGCCGAGTGGTAGCCGGTCATCGATCCCGTGCCGAGATGCGTGGTCGCGGCCGGGATGTCCCACATCGCCCAGTGGTACCCGTGCTGGATATTGACGTCGGTCTCCGCGGTGCTGGAGGTCGTGTCCGCCAGGAGGGAGATGTCCTTGAGCACGATCGCGTAGCTCATCGTTCCCGCGGGGGCTCCCGACCAGTTGAGGGTCGGGTTCGTGCCCGTTCCGAAGGCGTTGCCGTCGCAGGTCATGCCCGCGGGTAGCGCTCCGCAGTAGGCAAACTCCGGGCTGCTGATCGTGAAACCAGCCAGACCGCCAGCACCTCCGGCACCACCCGCACCTCCGGCACCAGCACTACCTTGATTCACCGACGGGATGGCCGCGCACGAGTTGTGCGGCGTGACCGGCGGAGCTCCTGCCGTGCAGCCAGCGCCAGCCCCACCGCCGGCGGCGCCGCCGATGCCGCCCGCGCCCGCGGAGCCACCGCCGCCGGCCGCGCCTCCTGCGCCGGCCACGCCGGTACTACCCGCTGCGCCGGTCGTACCCGCCACGCCGGTGGTACCCGCTGCGCCCGCGTTGCCCGCCACGCCTCCGGTCCCTTTCGAGCCAGCGGTGCCCGTCGAACCGCCGGTGCCCGCCACGCCGCCGCTGCTGCCGCAGCCGGAGGCGATCGTACCGAGCGCCAAGGCGCATCCGAGAATGAGTGTCGTCTTCGTCATGGAGTAGCTCCGCAATCAGGTCGGTTGAACAAGCAAGGTACTGGCTCGCGACCGGAGATCGTTCGGTCGTCTGCGTCGCGCACCGTTGCCCTCCCCCTAATGGGCGCCGACGTCACGAACCTGCGGTTCCGGGCTTTTCCGGAACGGCCGGCTGGTCGCGGGTCAGGCCGAGAGGCCGGCGGCGCGCGTGATTTCGTTGAGCGTCGGGATGCCGCCGGTGCCGCCGAGGTGGCGGCAGTTGAGCGCGGCGGCGGCGTTGGCGAAGGGCAGGCAGCGATCGAGCGGCCACCCCTGCAGCGTTCCGTAGATGAAGGCGCCGCGGAAGACCTCGCTGGCGCCGGTCGTGTCGTAAATCTCGATTGGCAGCGCCGGCTGGCGCACGAGCGTCTCGCCCTCGAGGCCGATCGCTCCCTCCTCGCCCAGCGTGATGACGGCGATCTTCGGCCCCATCTGCGTCAGCTCCAGGAGGCTGCGCTTCATGTCCGAGGAGTGCGAGAACTCGGCGGCGAATCGCTCGTTCCCGATCACGATGTCCGACAGATCGAGCAGCTCGCCCATTCCGGCGCCCAGCCGGCGCGCGTCGAGCAGCACGGTGATGCC
The DNA here is from genome assembly GCA_963725905.1 of uncultured Pseudomonadota bacterium. GTDB lineage: Bacteria > Myxococcota_A > Polyangia > Fen-1088 > Fen-1088 > JADGRB01. The sequence goes on from CAVSAG010000003.1 coordinate 642,583, forward strand.
GAGCGCCCTGGCCCTCTCGGCGGCGGCGATCTCGGTATTCGGCGTCCGGCCGTCGACCAGCAGCACGCGCGCGTCGTCGAACAGGTTCCGCGGCAGCTCGCCCGGATCGATGGGCGTCGTGCTGCCGCGGGTGAAGCGGACCAGCCGCCGCCCCGTCCGCTCGTCGACCATCACGAATGACGCCGGCGAGACCTTGCCCGGCTCGATCAGCACCTGCGCGACGTCGACGCCGAACTCCTTGAGGCCGCGCAGGATGATCGACCCGAACTCGTCATCGGAAAGGCGACCGAAGTAGCGGGCCCGCCCGCCGAGGGCCGCCACCGTTGCCAGCGTCGTCCCCACTGCGCCACCGGTCTGGATGCTGAAGGTTGCGAGCTCGACGATCGGCTCGGGTGTCCGCGGCCCCACGCCGAGCATCTCGACCGTCACTTGGCCGAGCCCGACGACCAGATCGGACGCGCTGGGCACGTCCTGAAAATATCACGGGATCCCGAAACGGGCGATCCCGGGGCCTTCACCTACGGGTTTGGCCTACGGGCCTTCGATCCTACGGCCTTCACCGGCCTTGCTACGGCCTTCGATCTACGGCCTTCGCCGGCCTTGCTACTGGCCTTCGCCGCCCTGCAGCTTGGCCTCGTCGGAGCGCTTGAGGATGATGAACTCGACGCGGCGATTTTGGCTCCAGCAGTCCTCGTTGTGCTGGTTGCAGATCGGCTTGGTTTCGCCGTAGCCGTGGCTCTTGAGGCGGCTGGGCAGGACGTTGCGCTGCTCGAGCGCCACCCGCACGGAGTGCGCGCGCCGCTCGGTCAGATCGAGGTTGTGGGCGTCGTCGCCGCGCTCGTCGGCGTGCCCCTGGATTTCGATCATTTCGATCTGCGGGTTGCCGTTGATCGTGGCCGCGATCGCGTCGAGCAGCGGGAACGACACCGACTTGATCTCGTCCTTGTCGGTCTCGAAGTAGATCTTGTCCAGGATCTCCAGCTTGCCCTTGTGGACGATGACCTTCCCCTTGTCGGGGCAGCCGTCGGCGTCCTGATAGCCGTTGTAGGTCTCCGGCTCGTTCGGACACTTGTCGTCCTTGTCGAGGATGCGGTCGTGGTCGTTGTCGGGATCGGGACAGCCGTCCTGGTCCTCGAACCCGTCCTTGTCCTCGGGATCGTTCGGACAGAGGTCGTTCTTGTCGGGGATGCCGTCCTTGTCATTGTCCGGATCCGGACAGCCGTCGGCGTCCTCGAAGTTGTCCTTGTCCTCGGGATCGTCGGGGCACTTGTCGACGTCGTCGGGGATGCCGTCGCCGTCGCGATCGAACGTCGTCGAGTCGGGGCAGCCGTCCTGATCCTGGTAGCCGTTCTTGGTCTCCGGATCGTTCGGGCACTTGTCGTCGACGTCGGGGATGCCGTCCTTGTCGTTGTCGGGATCGGGGCAGCCGTCGGCGTCCTCGAAGTCGTCGAAGTCCTCCGGGTCGTCGGGGCACTGGTCGACGTCGTCCTTGTAGCCGTCGCCGTCGCGGTCGCCGATCGACGGCTCGAAGATGAAGCCGATGAAGGCGCGCGGCGCGCCTCCGCCGTAGCCGTCGGCGACCTTGTAGCCGCCGCCAATCTCGAAGAACGAGTTGCGCGCGAGGTAGAGCTTGATGCCCGCGATCGCCTCGGCCGAGGGACCCATCTTGCTGCTGTTGCCGGCGGCGTCGATCTTGGTCGAGTTGGTCCCGTAGTTGCCGTAGATCTCGGCGAGCACGTCGAACTTCTGCGGCACGACGCCGTAGGAGAGGCCGAGGCCGCCGATGAACTCGTTGCCGATGTCGATGCTGGCGCCGGTCGTGATCGGCATCCCCATGAAGGCCGGCTGCATGGTCCCCGAGAAGGCGTTCGCGTTGTCGACGAAGGTCGAGTGGTGGCCGGTGCGGATGCGCATGCCGCCGTTGACCGCAGCGCGGAACCGCCCCAGGTAACCGAGCTCCGTATCGATGACGGCGGTCGGCTGGAAGATCGTCTGCCCCTCGCCCATGAACGAGTTCTTGTCGCCCGTGGGGAGAATGACCGACGGGATGAGCGCCAGGCCCAGCCCGTTGCGGGTGGCGTTCATCAACCGGATCTTCGGGTGCAGCTGCAGGTCGCCGAGTCCCTGCGCGGTGAAGGTCCAGTCCTTGGTCCCCGTCGCGGTCTGATCGCTCGGCGTGCTCTGCCCCGAAACGATCGCCATCGGGAGGACTAACCCGAGCTCGAAGCCGAGGTGCGGCAGGTGCGTGAACCCGACCGCCGCCTGGAGCGACGGCGTGATCAGGTTGGTCACCGCGAACTTGTTCTGCTGCGGCGGCGTCCCGAACGTGCCGGTGCCGGTGAACTGCAGCGGATTGCGCGCGTAGGCCGTCACGAGACCGAACGACAGGTCCCCCTGCCCGAGGACGCCCGAGGAGTTGATGGTGAAGAACCCCTTGGAGTCCATCGCGGGACGGAAGATCTCGAGATCGACCGGCGCGTTTTGGATCTGGGCGTGGGCGGAACCGACGAAGCCGGCGACGGCCGCCGCGATGACGGCCGCCTGGAGCAAACCCCGGCGTGGGCGAACGATCATGAACACCTCCGGTAGAACAGGAGCCCGAAACGTCCGGCTCCACCGAGCCTGTCATCGAAAAAAGAGACGGACCTTTATAACAGCGTCGAGATCCGAATCAAAGCGCTATCCTCCGTCGGCGCATGGGGTTTTTGGCGACGGAGCTTCGGCCGCTGCGCGCCGACGGCGGCGAGCGGATCACCCGTCTGGCCGCCGAGACGGGTGCCTCGGGTATCCACGTCGGCGCCGACTGCGACCTCGAGTGCCTGGCGACCGCGCCGCTGGTCGGCGCGGCGCTGCGTCTGGGGCTGGAGGTCCCGTCGCTGACGCTGCCCCTCGGCGAGCGGCCTCTCCCCGCCGGCCGGCGGTTGCCGCGGCTCGCCGCCGCCGCCCGCGACGAGCGCGAGGCGGCCATCGGGCTCGCCCAGCAGGGGATTGCGGTGGCCGGTGCGTTCGGGGCGCGGTTCGCCGTCGTCGACTTCGGGGGTGTCGCGCTGGCCGCCGACGCGGCACGGTTCGCGCAAGCGTTTTCCCGTCGCGCCGTCGGGGCGGACGATCCGGGCGCCGCGGTGCTCGCCGAGGCGGTGGCCGAACGCCGCGCCCGCTCACCCGAAATTCTGGACGCCTGCCACTTCACGCTCGAGCGCCTGCTGCGGGCGGCGGATCGCGCCGGCCTCGCGCTCTGCGCGCAGATCGGGGTCACCCCCTGGCAGTCGCCCAGCCCACGCGAGATCGGCACTCTGCGCGAGACGTTCGGCGCGGCGCTCGGCGTCGCCTGGGACCCCGCGCGGCTGTCGGTCCTGGCGGCGCTCGATCTCCCGATCGGCGACGATCGGTTGGGGGTACTTGCCCAGGCGGCGGCGCTCGTCATCGACAACGATGCCGTCGGTCTCGTCCCCGGTTACCTCCCTGGTCTCGGCGAACGCGACGCGCGCCTCGCAATGTTCCCGCCGCCCGCCGGCCTCCCCCGCATCGTGACCGGCCCCGCCGACGCCACCGACGCGGAGGTGGCCTCCAGCTTGTCGGCGACTCAGGCGGGGTGAGCCAGTCGCACCAACCCGAGGCGCGCCAACCGCCCGAAGTCCGTGTCGAGCGACCAGATAGCGCAATCGTTTTCGGTGGCGATCGCCGCCACCAAGAGATCCGCCACGCCGAAACGATGGCCGGCAGCCGCACCGGTCGAGACCCATCCCTCGATCCGTCGCCAGATCTCATCAGAGGGAAAGAGCAAGGGCAGGGCGCTGAGCAGGCGGGCCAGCTTGGGGCGCTCTGCCCGACGAGCACCGCTGAGGATCTCGATTCGCGCGGGCACGGGCAGTGCCAGCTCGTCCCTATCGAGCGCCGCCGCCACCTGATCGGCGACGGGCTGCCGACCGCGGAAGAAGTCGATCCAGACCGAGGTGTCGACCGCGATCACGGCCGTGCGCGGCGCTGCCGGTGGCCGGGCGGCCGTCGGCGCGAACGGTCGAGGTCGAGATCGAGGTCGACGCGTCCGAGCAGCCCCTTGAGCTCGTCGATTCGCCGCCGCCGAACGAGCTCCGTCAGCGACAGAACTACGGTGTCGGTCTTGGACTTGAAGCCGAGCAGCTTCTGAGCTTCGCCCATCAACCCCTCCGGCAGGTCGAGTGTGGTGCGCATACGATTCAGTATAGATCGTATGCTTATAGATGTCAGCCTGGGGTGCATTCCGGTGGGCCGCGTCACGAAGCGGACCGGCAGCACCAGGTGCCGCTCGAACATGAGCGCCCGGTGCTCACGCAGCGCCGGCGTTACCGCCTCCCGCACGTCCCGATCGAGCGTCTCGAACGCGCGTCGAAGCGGCGCCGGCATGGGACACTGCTCCTCGGGCAACGGCTCGATGACGGCCAGTCCTACCGCCGCGTGAACGTCGAGCGCCGTCGGCGCGGCCCCGAGCAGGTAGTGGTGGCCGCGCGCGCGGCTCTCCGCGAGGGTCCGATCGAGCAGGCGCAGCACCGCGACGGCCCGGGCGCGTGCCGCCGCCACCCGCTCCGGCGCGTATCCGTAGCGAGGGGCCAGGTAGTCGGCGACCGGCTTCGGCCAGCCTTCGCGGCCCTCGGTGGCGAAGCTTGCGTGCGTGAGCAGGAGCCGCACGCACCAGCCGAGCCCGCCCTCGCCGAGGATCTCGTGTGAGAGCCCGAACATCCGCACCCGGCGCTCGTCGTCCTCGGGAACGAGCGACATCTTCCCGCCGAGCCGCTCGGCCAGCGTCACGATCTCCGCCCAGCCCGTGCGCGGCGGTTCGTCGTCGAGCAGGACCAGCGGGGACGTTCCGTGCGCCGGTCCAGCGCTTGATCTCCTCGTCGCTGCGTCGAAACCGGACCGCGAGGTAGTCGATCCCCTTCATGTCGAAGAGGCCCAACGCCGCCTGCGACCAGGGGCTGGGCACGATCGTCGCGATCACCACGCGCAGGCCGGTGGCCGCGCGCGCCTCTTCCAACTCGACGAAACGCACGTCGCGACACGTCAGCAATCGCCGTGCCTCACTGCGGGATCAGCATTGCTGCGGGCAAAGGCCCAAGGTCGACGCCCGGAGTGCGCACCCGCCTTCCCAGATCGCCACCGCCGCTGCGCAGGAGCGCAGAAGGCGAGCGAAGCGCGGCTTCGCCGCGCGGAGTGAGAGGGGACCGGGGGGCGCGAGCGGCAGCGAGCCGCCCCTCGTAAAACTAGTTCCCGGGCGCTGCCGCGAGGATGCCGGAGAGCTGCTTGGCGATGCCGCTCTTGATCTTCTCGGCGAACGGCGTCAGCAGAAACCCGAGGTTCATGTCGATGTGTACGTTCGCCGGCCCGACGGTGACCAGCGCGTCGAGGCCCTTGCGCGACACCTTGAGCATGTTCTCTCCCTGCCAGGTGCAGGAGGCGCCGTAGTCGCGGGTCAGCTTCTCGGTCGCGCCGGAGAGGCGCTGCTTGGCCTCGGCGACGGCCAGCTGGTGCGGGATGTCGACCTCGTACTTGGGCATGGCCGATCCCTTATCACGCCACGCCGGTGGCGGCAGCGGGATTGAACACCAGGCGCGCCACCTCGACTTGATTCATCGCCAGGCGGAGCAGCGTCCCCTCGCCGTGCAGCAGCGCCTCGCGCTGGAACAGGTGATAGGTGCGCATCCCCTCGCGCGCCGGCGGCTCGCCGTGCGACTTCTTCCCGGGGACGCCCGAGACGACCAGGATCTTCTCCCCCGGCTGCAGCATGAAGCCCGGATCGATGACCCCCAGCACGGAGCCGCGCTTGCCCGGGCGCCCACCGATGACCTGCAGGCCACCGGTGTTCACCGACGTCGCGCCGGCGTTCTCCAGCACGAACCACTCTTCGTTGATGCGTTTCTTGTCGGGCGCCGCGTGCGCCTCGCGAAAGACCAGCGCCACGTCAAACCTCCAGGATCTCGGATTCCTTCTTGGCGACGATCTCATCCACCTTGGAGACCGACTTGTCTGTCGTCTCCTGGATCGTCTTCAGCCCCTTACGCTCGTCGTCCTCGGTGACCGATCCCTCTTTGAGCGCCTCCTTGACCATCTCGTTGGCGTCGCGGCGCGCGCCGCGCAGGGCGACCTTGGCCTCCTCGGCCATCTTCTTGACCACCTTGACCAGCTCCTGCCGCCGCTCCTGCGTGAGCGCCGGCATCGGCAGCCGCACCAGCTCGCCGTCGGACTGGGGGTTCAGCCCCAGCTGCGCCGCGCGGATCGACTTCTCGATCTCCGGGATCAGCGATCGCTCCCAGGGCTTGATGGTGATGAGGCGCGCATCGGCGACGTTGCACGACGCGACCTGGTTCAGCGGCGTCGGCGTGCCGTAGTAGTCGACGCGCACCCCGTCGAGAATCGATAGGTTGGCGCGCCCGGTGCGGACCTTGCCGAGCTCGCGCTTGAACGCCTCGATCCCCTTGTCGAGGTCGCCCTGCAGGCTCTTCACGATGTCGTTGATCATCGGAGCGTCTCCTTTGGCTTGCCTACTTAGGTTGCCGCGGCCGTGCCGGGGCGCGGCTCGCGGCGCTCATCGAGAACCAGCGTCCCGAGCGGCTCGCCCAGCAGGACCCGCCGGATGTTCCCCGGCTTGGTCATGTTGAAGACCAGAATGGGCAGGCTGTTGTCGCGGCAGAGCGAGATCGCCGTCGAGTCCATCACGCCGAGGTTGCGGTTGAGGACGTCGAGGTAGGTGAGGCGCCGGAACATCCGCGCGTCCTTGTGCTTCTGCGGATCCTTGTCGTAGACGCCGTCGACCTTGGTCGCCTTCATCACGATCTCGGCGCCGATCTCCATCGCCCGCAGCGAGGCCGCCGTGTCGGTGGTGAAGTAGGGGTTGCCGGTGCCGGCCGCGAAGATGACCAGCCGGCCTTTCTCGAGGTGGCGGATCGAGCGGCGTCGGATGTACGGTTCGGCAACGCGCTCCATCTCGAGCGCGGTCATGCACGCGCGTGTGTGCGCCGCGCGCCTCGAGCGCGTCCTGCAGGGCCAGCGAGTTGATCACCGTCGCCAGCATCCCCATGTAGTCGGCGTGCGCGCGGTCCATGCCGCCCGAGCTGGCGGCGATGCCGCGGAAGATGTTGCCGCCGCCGAGCACCATCGCGATCTCGACGCCCAGGCCGTGGACGTCGACCAGCTCGTCCGCGATCTGGGAGAGAGTGGCAGGATCGATCGCGTTCTGCGTCGACCCCATGAGCGCCTCGCCCGACAGCTTGAGCAGGATGCGCCGGTACTTCACCCCGGGCGCGAGCGGTAACTTGGTCTCCTGCCCCGCGGCACCGGAACGGGCGGTCACGGGGGCGGCGGACTGTCGCCGTTGTCGCTGCTGACGCGACCGTGACCGTGACCGTTCTTGCCCTTCCCCTTGGCGGCCATCTTCGTCGTGGTCTCGGTCGTGGTCTCGGTCGTGGTCTTGGTCGGGGGGCGGCT
>CAVSAG010000004.1:0-725572 GCA_963725905.1 uncultured Pseudomonadota bacterium
CACACCCCCGCGCCCCCCTCGCTCCGCGTGGCGAAGCCACGCTGCGCTCGCCTGCTTCGCTGAGCGCTGTGGTCGCGCTTTCGCACAATCGCGGGCTGGGTTACGCTCCCAGCTCTCTCGTCCGCCCGTAGTTCCTCTGCTCCGTTAGTTCTCTGCTCCAAGGAGACGCCATGCGTACCCAGCTCACCGCCGCCCTCGCCGTGTCTTTGGTTCTCGGAGGCCTCGCCTGCCAGGGCGACCCCAATGACCCGATGACCTGGGCCAAGCAGCTCAAGGATCTGCGCGTCCAGAAGGAGGCTCTCGATCACCTGGCCGACATGGACGTCGAGAAGGCGCGCCCGGCCGTACCGGCGCTCATCGACCTCTACAACGACGCCAAGCGGCCCGAGTTCCTGCAGGCGCTGGCCCGCTACCAGGACCCGCGCACCAAGCCGATCATGATCGAGGCTCTCGACTACAACGACGACGACTTCGACAGAGCCACCATCGCCGCCGGCGTGCTCGGCGAGATGAAGGCGACCGACGCGGTGCCGCAGCTCATCGCCGCCGCCGAGAAGCCGCTGCCCATCAAGTCGCGCGCCAACAGCACGCGCATCGCGGCGATGCGGGCGCTGGTGAAGATCGGCGACAAGCGCGCCGTCCCGACGCTGATGAAGATCCTGACCACCTCCGCCGACGAGCAGGACTTCCTGCTCAACCAGCGCGCCGCGCTGGCGCTGGCCGAGTTCCGCGACCCGCAGGCGATCCCGGCCCTCATCAAGGGACTCTTCATGACCGGCCGCGGGACTGACATCTTCCAGGAGTGCCGCCTGGCGCTCGTCCGCACCGGCGCCCCGGCCGTCGACCCGCTGCTCGATCTGATGCACGGGAAGAACGCCGCGGTCCAGGAGATGGCCACCCAGTACAAGTTCGACGAGACCACGCCCGGCGTCATCCCCAAGAAGGCGGCCCTCATTCTGGGAGACCTGCGCGCGAAGAGGGCGGTTCCCTCGCTCATCCAGCTGCTGCACCAGAAGGCGCAGGGGTCGGAGCGGCGCTACGCGCTCATCTCGCTCGGCTACATCGCCACGCCGCCCGCCGTCGACGCCATCCTGGCCAATCTGAAGGACGTCAAGGTCCCGCCGGAAGAGCGCGCCTCGGCCGCCGACGCGCTCTACCTCTCGGGCGATCGGCGCGCGGTGCCGACGCTGATGGACGTGGCCAAGAACGGCAACGTCAAGAACAGCGAAGGGGAGACCGCCGCCGATCTGCGCGCCAGCGCCGCCATCGCCTGCGCCCGGATCGCCGGCAAGGAGAGCTACGACGCCTTCAAGACGATGGTCGACAACGAGAAGGCGGCCCAGGGCGTCTTCGGGATGGCGCTCGACCGCATGCAGGTCGCCAAGGAATGCGGCGACGACCTCGCCTGCTACGGCAAGACGCTGAACGACCCGTCGTGGACGCGCGCCGAGAAGGCCGCCTTCGCCATCGCTTTCTCGGGCAACGCCAAGCAGGGGCTGCCGCTGCTGCTCGCGGCGCTCAAGCCGATCACCGCGCTGGCCCAGGACCGCTACCCGGTCCACCAGGCGATCCTGTTCGGCCTGGCGCACCTCGGGACCAAGGACTGCACGGCGTGCATCGACAAACTGACCCAGCAAGTCGAGCACGACGAGAAGGCGGTCCGCATCCCCGGCGCGCGCGATCTGCTCGGCGAGACCCGCGTGACGGAGGCGATCATCCAGAACCAGGGTGCCGCCGATCTGGCCCCCGCGGCGACCGTAGCGACGGCCGAGGGCGACGACGCGGCCGCGCCCGCCGCCAAGGCCGGCAAGGGGAAGAAGGGGGCCAAGGTCGCCAAGGCGGGCAAGCCGGCCAAGGGCGGGAAGAAGAAGCGGAAGTAGCTCCCGCCTCGCCGCCTCGCGACCTTACTTCCGCGCCCTAGTTGCGGTGTTCGGCGACGATGGTCGTCGTGATGCCGCCGCGGACGTTGAACACGCCCTCGACCCGGGCCTGGCGGGGGCGAACGGCCGCCACCAGGTCGTCGAGGATCCGGTTGGTCACTGCCTCGTGGAAGGCCCCCTCGTCGCGGTACGACCAGAGGTAGAGCTTCCAGGATTTGAGCTCGACACAGAGCGCGTCGGGGACGTACTCGACGCGGATGACCGCGAAGTCGGGCTGGCCGGTCTTGGGGCAGAGGCAGGTGAACTCCGGGCACTCGAACCGGATCTGATAGTCGCGCTCCGGTTTCGGGTTGGGGAAGGTCTCCAGGGTCTTGCCGGGACGGGTGGTCATCGAACGGAATAGGATATACGAAACATCGGACCATGAGGCTGGCCGGAATCGACGTCGACGCTCCGCCCGGGCTGCTGCTGCCGATCATCATCGTCGCGCTGGTCGTGCTCGGCGGGCTGGCGGCGCGGCTCGCCCGCGGGCTCACCGGCCGCTGGCTCTCGAGCAAGCCGGCGGTGTCGGTCCCGGTCGCCTGCGCGGTGGTGATCGGCGGGCTGCTCTTGGTTCCGGAGCTCGGGCTGCCGGGGCGGCTCGGCCGCTGGCTCGAGGGGGCGCTCGACATCGGGTTCGTGCTCTCCTGCGCGCTGGTGGTCTCGCGCGTCGCCGTCGCGGCGGTGACCGAGTACGCCACCCGCAATCCGTCGATGAGCCCCGCGATCGGCGTCGCGCGCGTCTCGGTCCGCCTGCTGGTCGGCGCGCTGGCGATCATCACGGCGCTCGAGACGCTAGGGGTGCCGGTCGCGCCGCTGGTGACCACGCTGGGCGTCGGCTCGCTGGCCGTCGCGCTGGCGCTTCAGGAGACGCTGGCGAATTTTTTCGCCGGCCTCTACCTCCTGGCCGACCGGCCCGTGCGCGCCGGCGACTACATCAAGATCAACGACGCCCAGGGGGAAGAGGGCTATGTCGAGTCGATCGGCTGGCGGTCGTCGCGGCTGCGCACACTGAAGAACAACACCGTCATCGTCCCCAACCAGAAGCTGTCGCAGGCGATCCTCACCAACTTCAACCTGCCGGCCACGCGCGTGGGGATGGCGGTGAACATCACCGTCGCGCACGGCGCCGAGCCGGTGGCGGTCGAGGACTGCCTGGTCGACGAGCTCCGCCGCGCCGTGGCCGAGGTGCCGGCCTTGCTGGCGGGCGAGCCGGTCGCGCGGCTGACCGATTTGACCGACGCGGGTCAGGTCTGGAGCTGCGCCGTCCAGGTCGCCGACATCGAGGCGCAGGGCCCCGCCGGGCACGAAGTGCGCAAGCGCCTGCTCGCCCGCCTGCGCCGCGACGGAATCGCGCTCGGCGTGCCGGCCCGCCTCATTCAGGGCGGCCCGCCAAGCGAACAGACCAGTGGACAGACAAGCGGACAGACAAGCGGACAGAAGAGTCCGGATATCCTTCGTTGACAGCAGGGAAAGGGGCACGCTAACCTGCGGCCTCGTTTCGTCTTTTCAGCGTTGGATGATGACCCTGCGGACCCTCTCCCGCGTCTCCTTCCCAGCTGTCCGTGCCGCGGTCGCCCTCTGGGTGGCGCTCGCCGCCCCGGCCGCTTGGGCCGTGACGCTCAAGGGGATGGTGAAGCTGCCTGACGCAGCCCGCTCCACCCGCCTCTACCAGGGCTACTGGCGGATCGAGAACGGCAACGTCCCCGTGCAGAACGCCGGCGGGGCGAAGATGGAGACGGCGATCGTGCTGGAGAACGTCAACGGCGCGCACCCACCACCGGCCCGGACCGTCACGGTGGAGATGGGCGGCCTCGACGCCCACCCGCGGATGGTGATCAGCGGCCCCGGCTCGGTGCTGGAGATCAAAAATACCGGCAAGGTGCGGCTGGAGATGTCGACCCCCGCTACGCCGTCCGTGATGCCCCTCGAGCAACTGCCGCCGGGCGCCACCCGGCGGGTGAAGTTCGACGCCCCGGGCGGCTACGCCGTCCACGACGCCCAGTACCCGCACATCCTGATCTCGGTGATCATCGTCGACTCGCCGTTTTATTCGACCGTGGATGAGAAGGGGAGCTTCTCGATTGCCGGCGTGCCCGACGGAAAGGCCCACCTCAAGGTCTGGACCCGCGGGAAGTGGGCGGCCGAGCAGGACGTCGAGACAGGATCCAAAGAAGAGCTCATCGTGAGGGTCGCGGCCCCCGGCGCCAAGGACGACAAAGAGAAAGAAGCGGCCGAGTAGCCGCCAGCCGCCCGAGACAGAGGTCCCCGCATGTTTCTATCGAAGATCTGGTTCATCCTGATCGCCCTCGTCTCGGCCGTGGCCGCGACCTTCGCGCTGGTCGCGCCCAAGCCGGCGGTGCGGAACCTGGAGGCGCTGGAGAAGCAGCGGCTCGACCGGGCGCAGTACGCCGCCGAGCAAATGTTCAAGGTCGACGCCCACAAGCGGATCGATCTCGTCGCCAAGCTGGGGCGCGACGCCATCCTGTCGGAGTCGCTGGACGCCGCCTCGCGCGGGTCGGGCGAGTACGCGGTCATTCACCGGACGATCGGGGATCGTTTCCGCACGCTGATCCCCGATCTCACCACCGGCGGCATCGACGAGATCGTGGCGCTGGACAACAAGGGGCGGGTCATCGCGCGCATCGGCGGCGACAACGAGAAGGAGTACGGCGACTTCATCGGCGGCGTCGAGGTGGTGGCCGACGCGCTCCGCGGGTACCTGTCGGACGACGCCTGGGGCGTGGGCGGCAAGCTCGAGCGGGTCGCAGGAGCGCCGGTGCTCTCGAAGAGCAAGGATCGAATCGTCGGCGCCGTGTACGTTGCCGCCGAGACGGGGGCGAGCCTGGTCGAGCGCCTCAAGAAGAACCTCGACGTCGACACCGCGCTGCTCCTGCGCGGCAAGGTGGTCGCCTCCACGCGCCCTGCTGGCGAGCTGGACGGGCTCCCCGAGCTAGTCGCCCAGCATACGTCTGAAATCGTGGAGCTCAAGCGCACCCCCGCGCTGCAACTTCCCCTCGGCTCGGACACGCTGCTGGCAGTCGCCGCGCCCTTCCCCGGCCAGGCAGGCGAGCAGCAGGGCTACTACGCGCTCATCGGCGTGCAGCCGCCGGTGAGGACGGATTTGTCGGCGCTGCGCTCGTTGCTGACCAACGTCACCTCCAACGATCTCAAGGGGGGCTTCCCCTGGGCCCTGCTCACCATCGTGACGTTCGCGATGATCGCCAGCGGCCTCCTCCTGCAGCGGCTCGAGGTCGAGGTCCCGGTCGGCAAGCTCCGCCGCGAGCTGCAGAAGCTGGCGGCTGGCGACATCCACAAGATCGACGACCTCAAGTACGGCGGCAAGTACGGCGGCCTGGCGCGCGACGTGAACGCCGCCGTCGAGCGGTTCACCCACGCGCCCGGCGCCCGCTCCGAGATGGCGGGGAAGGACCTGAACGCCATCCTCGGACCGTCGGGCGGCAGCACCTTCGACCTGCCGCCCGCCGGCTCGGCTTTCTCGGGCTCGGACCCGGCCCCGGCTTTCGCCCCACCGGCAGCTCCGGCGTTTCCGCCCGCGGCGCCGGCCTTTCCACCGCCGCCGCCCGGAGGCTTTGCGCCGCCGCCGCTGCCGTCTTTCAACCCGCCGCCCGCGCCGTCGTTCTCGCCCCCGTCGTTGCCGCAGCCCTTCTCCGCGGGCGGCATCGCTTCGATGCAGCCGGCGATCAAGCCGTCCCCCTGGTCGCAGCCGCAATCGCTCCCGTCGGGCGCGCTCGAGGAGAGCGGCGCGAACGCCGCCGCCGATCGGCAGATGCCTGACGGCGAAGCGACCCGCGTCGTCCCCTACGATCTGCAGGAAGAAGAGGACGCCCACTTCCGCCACGTCTTCGACGACTTCGTCGAGACCAAGCGCTCCTGCGGCGAACCGACCGCCGGGCTGACACAGGCGAAGTTCCTGCAGAAGCTGCGCGACAACAAGTCTGCGCTGGTCGCCAAGCACGGCTGCCGCACGGTCCGCTTCTCCGTCTACGTCAAGGACGGCAAGGCCGCGCTCCGCGCGACGCCGATCAGAGAGTGAGCGCGTAGTTGATCGAAGGCGGGCTTTGCCCGCCGGAGACTTGTCTGCCGAGCAGGATCCGGATACGGCTCCCGTCGCATGGGGTGGGCCCGTGGGAGGGGCCTGCCCCTCCCGCGCTCACTGCAGCAAGAGCTTGTCGGGGCTCTGCTCTTCGCCGGCGGCCGGGGCCCTCTGCGTGGGAGCGGTGCCGTCGAGGAAGACCTCGTCGAGCGTCCCCGACTCCTGACCCGGCGCAGCCAGCAAGCCCGTCGCCTTGTCGATCCGCTGGACGACCACCCCCGGGGGCTGCGCAAAGTCCTTGGTCGGCTTGCCGGCGGTCGCCTTGACCATGAAGTCGGCCCAGATCGGCGCCGCGGTCTTGCCGCCGGCCTCCCCGCGCCCGAGCTTCTTCATGTCGTCGAACCCGACCCAGACCGCCGCCAGGAGATCGGGCGTGAAGCCGACGAACCAAGCGTCGCGCTGGCCGTTGGAGGTGCCGGTCTTGCCGGCCACCGGCCGGTGCAGCTTGCCGGCCACCGCGCCGCGCGCCGTCCCTTCTTCGATCACGCTGCGCATGAGCGAGACCATCACGTAGGCGACGTCGGGCGGTAGCCCCGGCGAAAGCTGTGGCGGCGGGATCTTCTGGTCGCCGATGGCGCTCACCAGCGTCGAGCGATCCACCTTGGCCGCCTGGCCGCCGTCGGCGAAGGTGGCGTAGGCGTTGGCCAGCTCGAGCGGCGTGACCGTGAGTGATCCGAGCGCCAGCGACAGCCCGACGTCGGGCGCGATCGGCGAGGTGATGCCGACGCGCGTGGCGACCGCGCGCACCTGATCGATCCCGACGTCCGACAGGACCTTGATGGCGACCGTGTTGATCGAGTCGGCCAGCGCGGTCCGGACGCGCACCGGGCCGCGGAACTCTTCCTTCTCGTAGTTCTGCGGTTTCCAGAGGTCGTAGACCTCGGGCGCGTCGTTGAGGATCGTTGCCGGGGTGATCTTCTTGGCCTCGATGGCCGTCGCGTAGACGATCGGCTTGAATGCCGACCCCGGCTGGCGGTTTGCGCGCAGGCTGCGATCGAACCCGCCCGAGTGGAAGTCGTAGCCGCCGACCAGCGCCAGGATTTCGTGCGTCGTCGGATCCAGCACCACCATCGCCGCCTGGGGACCGAGCTCCAGCGCCAGCGGGAACGGACGCCCCTCGGCGCGCGGGCGATCGGCGGCGAGTCGCACGCGCACGAGATCGCCCGCCTTGAACCGCTCGCCCAGCGGCTTGCCCCCCTTGCCGTAGCGAGGCTCGAGCGCGAAGTCGACCACCCCTTCCTTGAGCCCCTCCTTCGCCGCTGCCAGCGCCTCGTCGGACGGCCAGACCGGCCGCGGCGCCCTGGTCTTGGGCGCCTTGCCGCTCGCCCCCTTGGCGCCCCCGGACGGCGACGGGTGCAGCGCCTCGTGCCCCGCCTCGCGGACGCCCGCGTCGACATAGAGGCGCCCCAGCTTGACGCTCTTCGGGTCAGCCTCGACGTGGGTGACGATCCCCTCGACGATCTCCGAGTCGCCGAGGCCGCCCGCGTGCGCCTTGACCAGATCGTAGCGCCGCAGGTCGAGCGGCTTGCCGGTGAGGTGCCCCGACGGCCCGCGGAACCCCTGGCGCGCGTCCAGATCCTCGAGGCCCCGCTCGAGCGACGCGCGCGCGAGCTCCTGGAGGTGACCATCGAGCGTGGTGCTGACGGTGATGCCGCTCTCCGTCGCCGCCGATTCGCCGAGCTTCTCGCCCAGCACGGCCCCGACCACGTCGACGGCCTCGGCGGCAATCCCCCGCGCCGAGGCCGACTCGCGCGCCAGCCGGATCGGCTCGGCCGCCACACGCTCGGCGGCGGCGCGATCGATGTAACCGTGTTCCGCCATCTGGCCGAGCACGTAACGCTGGCGCGTCTTGGCGGCCTCCGGGTGCCGGCGCGGCGAGAGGCGCTCCGGGCTCTGCGGCAGCCCGGCCAGGAGCGCCGCCTCGGCCAGATTGATGTCGCGCACCGACTTGCCGAAGAAGTAGCGCGCGGCCTCCTCGCAGCCATAGCGGCCGTGCCCGTAGTAAATCTGGTTGAGGTAGAGCGCCAGGACCTCTTCCTTGGAGAGCTTCTCCGAGAGCTGCCGCGCCAGGATGATCTCCTGCACCTTCCGGCGCAGCGTCCGCTCCGGCGAGAGGACCAGGTTCTTCACCACCTGCTGCGTGATCGACGAGCCTCCCTGCGCGCGGCGTCCGCGGACGACATCTTCGAGAAACGCCCGGATCATCCCGCGGTAGTTGAGCCCACCGTGCTGGAAATAGTCGGCGTCCTCGGCCGAAACGACGGCGTTCACCAGCAGCTTGGGAATGGCGTCGTAGGGGACGACGGTGCGCTTCTCGCTGCCGAGCTCCCCGATCGACGCGCCCGTGCGGTCGAGGATGCGGGTCACCTGCTTGGGGCGGTAGGCGTCGAGGCGCGAGAGGTCGGGGAGCTTGGGATCGCTGCCGTAGTAGCTGAAGAGACCCACCACCGCGGCAATCGCAACGAACAGACCCAGGGTCGCAATGGTGCCGATGATGCGGAGCGCGCGCTTCCAGGGCGCACCGCCGTCGCTTCCGCCGCCGCGCGACGGCGCGCGCTCGCGCACCTTGGACTTGGTCGTCCCGCGCTTGCCGCCCGGGCGGCGCGGGTCGCGATCGTCGAGAAGTGGGCCGGCCGCCATTCCGCTCAGTCTATCCCCCGCCCCCGGCGGTTCAAGAAACCGCGCGCGCCAAGATGAGATCCGCGCCGCGGACCGACGCGGCATAAAACCGCGCCCGCAGCTCGAGGACAGCCTCGTCCGGCAGATCGGTGGGCGTCCCCAGCGCGCGGCGGCGCAACGTCGAGGCGCGCTCGACGATGAGCGCGGTGGCGACCGAGAGGTTGAGGCTCTGCGTGAGGCCGTGCATCGGGATCCCGAAGCGCACGTCGGCGGCGGCGATCGCCTCGGGGGTGAGCCCGTCGTGTTCGTTGCCGACCATCACCGCCGCGGGACGGGAGAAGTCGAGATCGTCGAGGGCGACGGCCGCGCCCGGGACCGCGGCGTAGATCGCGAACCCGCCCGCGCGCAGGCCGGCGACCGCCGCGCCGAGCGTCTTGTGGCGGACGACGTCGAGCCACTTCTCGCACCCCTGGGTCACGGTGCTCGAGTAGCGAAACGGCTCGACGCTCTCGATCACCTCGACGCGCTGGACGCCGAACGCCTCCGCGCTGCGCAGAACCGCGGCGCCGTTGTGGGGGTCATGCAGGTTCTCGATGACGACCCGCAGGCCACCCAGCCGGCTGGCGGCGGCCGCATCGATGCGAGCGCGGCGGTCGTCGAGCAGCAGCGGTCCCAGCTCGGCGCAGACGCGCGCCGGGGGGATCGCGCCTCCGCCCGTCGGCATCGGCGGACCTTAGCACGGCCATGGCTTTGCGTTTCGCGGCCGGCCTCTGCCGCGGGAGCGTGCGGGTTGCAATCCGCCGCCCGGGCGAGGCGCGGAAAGCCGCGCCGGCAGGGCGGCATGAATCATGCGTTACCCCACGGCATGAAGGATTTGCTCTTCGTCGCTGTCACCGTCGGGTTTTTCGCCCTCTCGTGGCTCTACGTCCGGGCCGCGGAGCGGCTCTAGGAGGATCGCGATGTCTCTCGACTACGGCCTGGGTGCGCTCCTGTCGCTCGCGCTGACCGCTTACCTCTTCTATGCGCTCGTCCGTCCCGAGCGGTTCTGATCGGCGCGACCCAAGACGCGACCCATGACGCGACCATGAAAGGGAAATGACATGACGTTCGTCGGGTGGATTCAAACTCTCGTTTTCTTCGCGCTGATCGTGGCGGTCGCCAAGCCGATCGGCGCCTACATGTTCCGCGTCTTCGAGGGGGGCGAGGCGCCTCTCGGCCGCGGGCTCGCCCGGATCGAAAATGGGATCTACCGCCTCTGCGGCGTCGACCCGCGGCAGGAACAGGACTGGAAGCAGTACACCTTCGCGCTGCTCGCCTTCAGCACCTTCGGCGTGTTGATGACCTACGCCATCCAGCGCTTTCAGGGGCACCTGCCCTGGAACCCGCAGCACTTCGCCGCAGTTCCGCACGAGCTTGCGTTCAATACCGCCGCCAGCTTCACCACCAACACGAACTGGCAGTCCTACAGCGGCGAGTCGACCATGAGCTATCTGACCCAGATGGCCGGGCTCGCCTGGCACAACTTCACCTCGGCGGGGGCCGGCATCTGCGTCGCGCTGGTCGTGGCGCGCGGCTTCACCCGCCGCGGCGGTCCGACAGGTGGCAAGAAGATCGGGAATTTTTGGGTCGATCTCAACCGGTCGATCCTCTACGTCCTCCTTCCGCTCAGCTTCATCTTCGCGCTGGTGCTCGTCTCGCAAGGCGTGATCCAGAACCTCAAGCCCTACCTCGACGTCACCACCCTGGAAGGCGGCAAGCAGACGCTGGCGCTCGGGCCGGTCGCCTCGCAGGAGGCGATCAAGCAGCTCGGTACCAACGGCGGCGGCTTCTTCAACGCCAACGCCGCCCACCCGTTCGAGAACCCGACGCCGTTCACCAACCTCATCTCGCTGTTTCTCATCTTCATGATCCCGGCCGGCCTCACCTACACCTACGGCCGCATGGCCAAGGATCAGAAACAGGGTTGGGTTCTGTTCGCAGCGATGAGCGTCCTCTTCTTCGCGGGCGTGGCCGTCTGCTACCACGCCGAGGCAGCAGGCAACGGCGCCTTCGCCGGAATGCCGATCCACCAGGCGCTCGGCAACATGGAGGGGAAGGAGACCCGCTTCGGCGTCGCGGCGTCGACCCTCTACGCGACGGTGACGACGGACGCCTCGTGCGGCGCCGTGAACGCCATGCACGACAGCTTCACGCCGCTCGGCGGCCTGGTGCCGCTGGTCAACATCCAGCTTGGTGAGGTGATCTTCGGCGGCGTCGGCGCCGGGATGTACGGCATCCTGGTCTTCGTCGTCCTCTCGGTCTTCATCGCCGGCCTGATGGTCGGGCGGACGCCCGAGTACCTGGGGAAGAAGATCGAGGCACGCGAGATCCAGCTCGGCATGTTCTACGTGCTGGTGTTCCCCATCATCATCCTCGGCTTCTCCGCCTGGGCGGCGATCTCGCCGATGGGGACATCGTCCCTCAACAACGGCGGCGCCCACGGCCTCTCGGAAATCCTCTACGCCTACTCGAGCGGCGCCGGGAACAACGGCTCCGCCTTCGCCGGGCTGAACGCCAACACGCCGTTCTGGAACGTCACGCTGGGCCTGACCATGCTGGCCGGCCGGTTCCTGATGATCATCCCCGCCATGGGGATCGCGGGGCTGATGGTCGACAAGAAGGTCGTCGCACCCAGTCTGGGGACCTTCCCCACCAACGGCCCGCTGTTCACGTTCTTGCTGGTGACGGTGGTCGTGATAGTCGGCGCGCTGACCTTCTTCCCGGCGCTGTCGCTGGGACCGATCGTCGAGCACTTCCAGACCCTGAACGGAAAGGTATTCTAGCCATGACCTCGAAAGCGAAGTCCGTCGGTCTCTTCGATCGCGCGATCATGCGCCAGGCCGTCGGCGAGAGCTTCCGCAAGCTCTCGCCCCGGATGGTGGCGAAAAACCCGGTCATGTTCGTGGTCGAGGTCGGCAGCGCGCTGACCACGCTGCTGGTCGTGCGCGACCTCGTGGTGCACGGGGCCGACCACCCGCCGATCTGGTTCACCGGCGCCGTGTCGCTCTGGCTCTGGTTCACCGTCCTGTTCGCCAACTTCGCCGAGGCAATCGCTGAAGGCCGCGGCCGCGCCCAGGCCGAGACGCTCCGCAAGATGCGCAAGGAGACGATGGCCCGCCGGCTGCTCGACGGCGTGCACGGCAAGCGAGAGGAAGAAGTGGCCTCGTCGCTCTTGCGAAAAGGGGACCTGGTCGTGGTCGAGGCGAACCAACTGGTCCCCGGCGACGGCGAGATCGTCGAGGGGATCGCCTCGGTCGACGAGTCGGCCATCACCGGCGAGTCGGCGCCGGTCATCCGCGAGAGCGGAGGCGATCGCTCAGCGGTCACCGGCGGCACCAAGGTCCTGTCCGACCGGATCGTCATCCGCATCGTCAGCGATCCCGGCGAGTCGTTCCTCGATCGGATGATCGGGCTCGTCGAAGGCGCCGCGCGCCAGAAGACCCCCAACGAGATCGCGCTCCACATCCTGCTGGTGGGGCTGACCATCGTCTTCCTGCTCGCCTGCGTGACGCTGGTGCCGCTGGCAAAGTACTCGAGCCTGGCGCTCTCGGCCACGGCGATCGTCGCGCTGCTCGTCTGCCTCATCCCGACCACCATCGGCGGCCTGCTGTCGGCCATCGGGATCGCGGGGATGGACCGCCTGCTCAAGAAGAACGTCATCGCCACCAGCGGCCGCGCCGTCGAGGCGGCGGGCGACGTCGACACGCTGCTGCTCGACAAGACCGGCACCATCACCCACGGCAACCGGATGGCGACCGAGCTCCTGCCGATGCCCGGCGTGCGGGTCGAGGATCTCGCCGAAGCGGCGCTCCTGGCAAGCCTCGCCGACGAGACACCGGAGGGGCGCTCGATCGTGACCCTGGCGCACGACAAGTACGCCTCGTCCGCCGTCGCCGCCGCCGCCGCCGAGCAGGGGACCTTCGTCCCCTTCACGGCGCAGACGCGCATGAGTGGCCTCGACCTCGGCGGCCGTCAGATTCGAAAGGGGGCGGTCGACTCGATCGCCAAGCACGTCGCGGCGGCCAAGGGCGTGGTTCCGCCGCAGCTCGCCGAGATCGCCGCACGGATCGGCGATACGGGGGGAACGCCGCTGGCGGTCACCGACGGGGCGACGGTGCTCGGCATCGTTCACCTCAAGGACATCGTCAAGGCCGGCATCCGCGAGCGGTTCGAGCGCTTCCGCGCCATGGGGATCCGCACGGTGATGATCACCGGCGACAACCCGCGCACGGCCGCCGCCATCGCCCGCGAGGCGGGCGTCGACGACTTCCTGGCCGAGGCGACGCCGGAGGCCAAGATGCGCCTCATCAAGGAGGAGCAGGCCAAGGGGAAGCTGGTGGCGATGACCGGCGACGGCACCAACGACGCGCCCGCGCTGGCCCAGGCCGACGTCGGCGTGGCGATGAACAGCGGCACGCAGGCCGCCAAAGAGGCCGGCAACATGGTCGACCTCGACTCGAACCCGACGAAGCTGCTGGAGATCGTCGAGGTCGGCAAGCAGCTCCTCATGACACGCGGGACGCTGACGACGTTCTCGATCGCCAACGACGTCGCGAAGTACTTCGCGATCCTGCCGGCGCTGTTCATGGTCGTGTTCCCGGAGATCGCGCCGCTCAACGTGATGCACCTGGCGTCGCCCTACTCGGCCATCCTGTCGGCGGTCGTCTTCAACGCCATCATCATCATCCTCCTCATCCCGCTGGCCTTGCGCGGGGTGCGCTACCGGCCGCTCGGCGCGGCCACCATCCTGCGCCGCTCGCTGCTCATCTACGGTGTCGGCGGCGTCATCGCCCCGTTCGCCGGCATCAAGCTCATCGACCTCGCCCTCGCGGCGTTTCATCTGGTCTGAGGCACACCATGCGAAAAGAAATCGTCATCGCTCTCCGCGCCACGCTCGTCACGCTGATCCTGACGGGCATCATCTACCCGCTGGCCACGACCACGGCCGCCGAAGCCCTGTTCGGCGAGCGCGCCAACGGCAGCCTCACCCGCAACGAGAGCGGCCAGGTGGTCGGCTCGGAGCTGATCGGCCAGGCCTTCGCCTTGCCGGCCTACCTGCAGGGGCGCCCATCGGCGGCCGGCAACAATGGCTACGATGCGACCTCCTCGTCGGGGTCGAACTTCGGGACCACCTCCAAGAAGCTCCGCGACCGGGCGGCCGGCGACGTGGCGCGTCTTCAGAAGGAGAATCCCGCTGCGCCGCTGCCAATCCCCGACGCGCTCATCACGGCCTCGGCCAGCGGCCTCGATCCCGACCTGCCGCCCGACGCCGCGCTCTGGCAGGCCCCCCGGATCGCGCGGGCCCGCAACGTGACCGAGGACCGCATCCGCGGCGTCATCGACAACCACGTCCAGGGGCGCGATCTCGGCTTCCTCGGAGAGCCGCGCGTCAACGTCCTCGAGCTCAATCTGGCGCTCGACCAGCAGTTCGGCCGCCCCCCCGCGCTCCCCGCGACCACCGCCGTCGCCGGAACGAGGTAGGATTCGCACCGAATGAAGGGAGCCGACTCCAACTCGATCGCCGGCGGGATGCGCATTCTGATCGTCGACGACGAAAAGAACATTCGTTCCACGCTGGCCGTCTGCCTCGAGGGGCTCGGGGCCGAGGCCCTGGCGGTCGGTACCGGCGAGGCTGCGCTGTCGGCGCTCGGGCGCCAGCCGTACGACCTCGCCTTCGTCGACCTGGCGCTGGGGACCGAGAGCGGGCTCGATCTCCTCCCCAAGCTGATCGGAGAAGAGGCCAACCTGGGGATCGTCCTCATCACCGCCTACGGCACGATCGAGACGGCGGTGGAGGCGATGCGCCGCGGCGCCTGGGACTACCTGCCGAAGCCCTTTACGCCCGCGCAGATTCGCCACCTGGTCGAGAAGTTCAAGACGCAGCGCCACCTGACGGCCAAGGTCGCCGAGCTCGAGCGGCGGCTGGCCGAGGAGGTCCCCGACGTCGAGATCACCAGCCGCTCGGCCGCCATGCACGCGGTGCTCGACACCGCGGCGCGCGTCGCCGCCACCGACGCGCCGGTGCTGGTCACCGGCGAGAACGGGACCGGCAAGAGCATCCTGGCCCGCGCCATCCACCGGCAGAGCCCGCGCGCCGCGAACCCCTTCGTCGTCACCAACTGCCCGACGCTGTCGGAGGAGCTCCTGGCCAGCGAGCTGTTCGGCCACGCCAAGGGGGCCTTCACCGGCGCCATCCGCGATCAGGCCGGCCGCGTCGAGGTGGCCGAGGGGGGGACGCTCTTCCTCGACGAGATCGGCGAGATCCCGCCCGCGCTGCAGAGCAAGCTCCTGCGCTTTTTACAGGAGAAGGACTTCGAGCGCGTCGGCGAGACGCGCACGCGACACGGCAACGTGCGCATCGTCGCCGCGACGAACCGGGACCTGGAGGCCGACGTCAAGGCCGGGCGCTTCCGCGAGGACCTCTTCTACCGCCTCAACGTCGTCGAGGTGCGGATGCCGCCGCTGCGCGAGCGGCGCGAGGACATCCTGCCGCTGGCGCGCGCCTTCCTGAGCAGCTTCACGCGGGCGACGCGCCCGGTGGCGCCCGACATCTCTCCGGCCGCGGCGCTGGCGCTGGAGCAGCACGACTGGCCGGGCAACGTGCGCGAGCTGCGCAACACGATGGAGCGGATCGCCATCCTCTGGCCCACTTCGGTGGTCGAGCCGGAGGCGCTGCCCACGCGGGTGCCGCGCGCGGCGCAGCGCCGGCCCACGGTCGGCGGCGATTTCACCGTCGAAGACGTCGAGCGCGAGCACATCCTGTCGGTGCTCGATCGGGTCCCCAAGGTCGAGGACGCCGCGGCGCTGCTGGGGATCGACGCCTCGACGCTCTGGCGCAAACGCAAGAAGTACGAAGGGACGTAAGTCCATGAGCCGGCCGGGCGACGGCGATCGCCTCAGCGGACCTTCCCGCGGCGATTCCGCTCGGCCGAGCAAGGCTCCGTCCACGCGTCCCGAGGACTTCCTCGAGATGCTCCGCCGCGCCAAGCGGGGCCGGCTGAAGCTCTACATCGGTTTCGCGGCAGGCGTCGGCAAGACCTATCGGATGCTGGAGGAGGCGCACGCGCTCGAGCGGCGCGGCGTCGATGTCGTGCTCGGCTTCGTCGAGACGCATGGCCGCGCCGAGACCGCGGCCCTCATCGAGGGGCTGCCGGCGGTGCCCCGCAAGGCGATCCAGTACCGGGGCGTCACGATCGAGGAGATGGACCTCGAGGGGTTGCTCGAGCGCAGGCCGGAGATCACCGTCGTCGACGAGATCGCCCACACCAACGTCCCCGGCAGCCGCAACCGGCGCCGCTATCAGGACGTGATGGCGCTGCTCGACGCCGGGATCAACGTCATCGGCGCCTTCAACATCCAGCATCTCGAGAGCCTGAACGACGTCGTCCAGCGCGTGACCGGCGTGGCCATCCGCGAGACCGTCCCCGACAGCTTCCTCAAGCGCGCGGATCAGGTGGTGAACCTCGATCTGGCGGTCGAGGACCTGCTGGAGCGACTGCAATCCGGGAAGATCTATGCCGCCGACAAGGTCCCCTGGGCGCTCGAGCACTTCTTCAAGGACCGCCACCTGGCGACGCTACGCGAGCTCGCGCTGCGCGAGGTGGCCGAGAGCCTCGACCGCGGCGACCGCCGGCGGAACGGGGAGACCGCGCCCAGGGAGGGCGACGCCGGCCGCGGCGGCGCGGTGACGGGGCGGGTGATGGTCTGCATGTCGTCGATCCCCACCCGCGCCGGCACGCTTCTGCGACGCGGCTCCCGCTTCGCCGGCCGCCTCAACACCGACTGGTTCGTCGTCTACGTCGAGACGCCGCGCGAGGCGCCCCACCTCATCGACGCCGAGGCGCAGCGCCACCTGCTGGCCAACGCCGAGAGCGCGCGCGAGCTCGGCGCCGAGGTGGTCCACCTCAAGTCCGACGACCCGGTCGCGGCGCTGCTCGACTTCGCGCGCTCGCACGGCGTGGGCCAGATCATCGTCGGCCGCTCGCGCGCCTCCTGGTGGCGCCAGCTGCTCGGGCGCACCGTCGCCATGCGCCTCGTTCAAGAGGCCGAAGGGTTCGACGTCCTGGTCGCCTCGATCGACGAAGAGTCGCCCACATGACCCTGCGGGCGAAGATTCTGCTGGCGCAGACGCCGCTCGCCGGGGCGCTCCTCCTGATCGCGCTGCTCTCCGCTCTCACCAACGCGGCGCTGGGGCGGAACGCCGCCTCGATCCTGCAGGACAACTATCGCAGCGTCCTGGCCGCCGAGCGGATGAAGGAGGCGCTGGAACGAATCGACAGCGCCGCCATGTTCATCGTGGCCGGCGAGCGCAAGCGGGGGGCAGAGCAGGCGGCGGAGAACATCATCCGGTTCCAGCAGGCGCTCGAGACCCAGCAGACCAACATCACCGAGCGGGGCGAGCCCGAAGCCACCGCCGTGCTCCGCCGCGCCTGGGCCACCTACCAGGACGCGTACGCCCGCTTCGCCGGCGGGACCGACCACGACGCGCTGGAGGCCGACTACTTCAAGACGATGAACCCGCTTTTCATCACCACCAAGGATGCGGCCAACCGCATCCTCGATCTCAACCAGGACGCGATGGTGCGCAAGCGCGATCAGGCGCGCCGCGCCGCCGAGCGGTCAAACGCCGCCATGATCGCCACCGCGCTGCTGGCGTCGCTGATCGGCCTGGTGGCCTCGCTGATGCTGACCAACCGCATCCTGCGTCCGCTCTCGGTGCTGGGACAGACGGCCCGCCGCCTCGGCGAGGGGGACATGGAGGTGCGGGCCAAGGTGAGCCGCCAGGACGAGATCGGCGCGCTGGCGCGCGACTTCAACGCGATGGCCGATCGCCTGGCCCAGTACCGCCACAGCTCGCTCGGCGAGCTCCTCCAGGCGCAGCAGCAGGCCCAGGCGGCGATCGACAGCCTCCCCGATCCGGTGCTGATCTTCGATCTCGAGGGGAGCCTGCTCTCCGGCAACCGCGCGGCCGAGCGGATCCTGCACGTCACCGTCGAGGAGTCGACCGGCGAGCCGCTGGCGCGCGCGGAGCCGCAGATCCGCGCGCTGGTCGAGCGGGTGCGGGCCAAGGTCGTCGCTGACGACGGCGAATACGTGCCGGCGGGGTTCGACGAGGCGGTGCGGGTCTCCCTCCCGGGCGGCGACGGCAACGACCTGTTTCTGCTCCCGCGCGCGTCGCGGGTCACCACCGAGCAGGGGGGCCTGGTCGGCGTCACCATCATCCTGCAGGACGTGACCCGCGTGCTCCGCTTCGACGAGCTGAAGAACAACCTGGTGGCCACCGTGGCGCACGAGTTCCGCACCCCTCTCACCTCGCTCCGCATGGCGGTGCACCTCACCGCCGAGGAGAGCGTCGGCCCACTCAACGACAAGCAGCTCGATCTGATGCAGTCGGCGCGGCAAGACACCGAACGGCTACAACAGATCGTCGACGATCTCCTCGACCTGTCGCGCATCCAGTCGGGGCGGATGGAGCTGCACCGCCGCCGGATCAGCGCCGAATCGCTGGTGCGCGAGGCGGTGCTCCCCTTCTCGAGCGCCGCGCGTGACAAGAGCGTCACGCTCAAGACCGAGATCTTCCCCGGGCTCGGCGAGGTCGACGTCGACACCGACCGAATGCAGCTGGTGCTGGCCAACCTGATCGGCAACGCAATCCGCTACACCCCCACCGCCGGGACGGTGGTCGTGCGCGCCCGCCCCACCGACAGCTCGACGGTGATCGAGGTCCAGGACACGGGGCCCGGGATCCCCAAGCAGTACCAGACCGCGGTGTTCGACAAGTTCTTCCGCATGCCCGGCAGCGGCTCGGGCGGCGCCGGCCTCGGGCTCTACATCGCCAAGGAGATCAGCATGGCGCACGGCGCCCGCCTTGGCCTCAGCAGCGAGGCCGGCCAGGGGAGCCTGTTCTCCCTCGAGCTGCCGACGACCAAATCATGACGCCCGGACCGCCCGCGGGTCAGGGCTCGGACGTGCGGACGATGCGCGCGGGGATGCCGACCGCCACCGCGCCCGCCGGCACGTCGGAGACGACCACGGCGTTGGCGCCGATCTGCGCGTCGTCGCCGATCGAGACCGCGCCCAGGATCTTCGCCCCGGCGCCGACGTTGACGCGCGCGCCGATGCGGGGTGCCTCATGCGGGCGCTCGATCCGGCGGTTGCCGACGGTGACCCCCTGCCGGATCACCGACTCGTCGCCGATGGAGGCGTCACCGTGGATGACGATGGCCCCCTGGTGCTCGATCACGACCCGCCGCCCGACGCGCGCCGAATAGGGGAGCTCGATGCCATAGAGGTTGCGGACGCCGCGGAACAGGGTCCTGTAGAGCATGCTCAGCGGCGCGCGCAGCGCGCGCGGCTCCACGCCCAGGCGCCAGTTGCCGAATCGGTGCACCGCCAAGGCCTGAAATCCGGGGCGGGTCCAGTCGCGCCCGTGCACCTCCCAGTCCTCGACGATCTGGGCGAGGAGGCCGATGGCCGCGCCAGATTCCGAGCCTGCCCCGTCGCTCAAACCTCGAACCCCCTCACGAACACGCTGTGGCGGACGGCATCCCGCAGGAAATGCTCGGGCTTGTGGTCCGGCAGGCGCGCGAGCAGGCGCCGGGCTTGCCAGGTCACGTTCCCGCCGGTGAGCGCCAGGTCGGCCAGGCTCCACCGCGCCCGGCCGAAGTTCTTGAGGTAGTAGCGGCGGCGCGAATCGAACCAGTAGGCCGGACGGCGGCGCCGCCGCTGGCGCGGGTCAGTCACGCCCGACGCTTGTCCGACCAGGTGGACGACGTGGCTCGCCGGTACATACCAGCAGCTCCAGCCGCCCCGCAGCGCCTTGAGGCAGAAGTCGACCTCCTCGAAGTACATGAAGTACGCCTCGTCGAGCGAGCCGACGGCGTCGAGGACCTCTTGTCGGATGAGCATGCTGGCGCCGGCGACCCAGTCGGTCTGGTGCGCCTCGTCGGAGACCGGCGGCGCGACGACCCACGGCTCGAGCAGGCGGGAAAGTGGGCCGAAGTTGACAGCCTGTTCGAGCTCGCTGAGCACGCCCGGGAAGCGAAAGGCCGACCGCTGCGGCGTCCCGTCCGGATCCTCGAGGCGGCTGCCGGCGATCCCGACGCTGGGGTTCGCCTCGAGAAAGGCCAGCAACGACTGGAGCGCGCCCGGACGCACGACCGTGTCGGGATTGAGCAGGTGAACGTACGCGGGGCGCGGCCACCGCGCGGCGGCCGCCTCGATCCCGCGGTTGTTGCCGTAGGCGAAGCCGCCGTTTCGTTCCGCCTCGACGAGCAGGGCCCACGCGCCCCAGCCGCGTTCGGCGATCGCGGCGGCGATGCGCGCCGCCGATCCGTCGCCCGAACAGTTGTCGACCACCACCACGCCCGCCGGTGAGACGCCCGGGAGCTCCGGCTCCAGGGAGGCGAGCGCGTCGATCGTCAGATCCGCGGTCCGGTAGTTGACGATGACGACCAGTACTTTCATGAACGCCCGCTCCGAACGTGAGCGTCGGAACCCGCGCGATCCTCCCCGCGGGGTCTGACCCTGTCAACGAGAATGCGCCGCCGTCGCCGCGCGGAGCGCGCAGGAAGCGAAAAGACGCGCGCGCCGAACGCGGTAAACTCGCCCCATGCCGACCGGAGACGAAAGCCCGTCCGGGCTGGTGCGGCCCGACCGCGCGGCCCTGGCGCGCGTGCACGACGCGCGCGAAAGGGCGATCGCGGCGCTGTCAGACGCATTCGCCAACGACGCCCTCGACGTCGAGGAGTTCGAGCGGCGGGTGACCCGGGCGCACACCTCCGAATCCGCCGAGGAGATCACCGCGCTCGTCACCGACCTGCCGGCCGCCTCGACCGCGCTCGCCCCCGCGGCTCTCGCGCTGGCCCCCGCCGTGCCCGAAGGCGGCGGGGCGGAGCCCGAGACCGTCTACGCCATCTTCGGAGGCGTCGATCGGAGGGGGACCTGGACGGTGCCGCGCCGCTGGCGGGTGGTCGCCACGTTCGGTGGCGCGCTGCTCGATCTGCGCGAGGCGCGCTTTCCAGCCGGTGTCATCGATCTGGAGGTGAGAGCGGTGTTCGGCGGCGTCCAGATCATCGTGCCGCCGGGGCTGGCGGTGGAGGTGCACGGCACCGCGATCATGGGCGGCTTCCAGAACGTCAACCGCGCGCCGGCGCACCCCGATCCGGAGGCGCCGCTGCTTCGCATCCGCGGCCTCGCTTTCATGGGGGGCGTCGAGATCACGATGCGCCTGCCCGGCGAGAGCGAACGGCAGGCCCACCGCCGCCGCAAGGTGGAGTCGCGCCAGGAGCGACGCGCGCTACGCGACGAGCGGCGCGAAACGCGGCGCCACCAGCGCGCGCTCGATCGCCTGCCCGACGACCGGTAGCCGATCGTGTCCCTGGTCCCGCTGCTGACGGTCGCGCTCATCGCGGCGCTTCTCTACGCCGTGAACCGACGTCTCGGCCGGGGCCGACTGCCGCCGACCATCGGCGTGACGTTCTGGGGCCTCCTGCTCTCGCTGGCGCTGGTGGCGGCGGGCGCGCTCGGCTCGCCGGTGCACGCCGCTGCGCGCGCTCTCGTGGCGCGCGTCGACTTTCGCGCCGCCCTCCTCGACGGCATGCTGGCGTTTCTGCTGTTCGCGGGCGCACTGGAGGTCGACCTCGACGCCCTCCTCGGGGAAAAGGCGCTCATCGGCGCCCTGGCCACCGTCGGGGTGGTGATCTCGACCGCGCTCGTCGGCGGAATCACCTGGGGAGCCGCGCGCCTCTGCGGCCTCTCGCTCGATCTGCACGCCTGCCTGCTGTTCGGCGCCATCGTCTCGCCGACCGACCCGATCGCCGTCCTCGGCATGCTGCGGACGTCGCGCGCCCCCAAGCGCCTCGAGGTCCAGATGGCCGGCGAATCGCTGTTCAACGACGCGGTCGGCGTGGTGGTCTTCTTCGCGCTCTACCAGATCGCCGTCGGACACACCGTGGGCGTTGCCGCGATCTCCGTCTCGTTCGTCCGGCAGGTCTTGGGGGGCGGCGCGCTCGGGTTCGCCGGCGGCTGGCTGGCGCGCCGGATCCTGAAGGCCTTTTGTCGACCGCCGCTCGGCCTGGTGGTGACGCTCGCCCTCGCGCTCGGGCTCAACCCCCTCGGCGAAAGGCTGCAGGTCTCCGGCTACCTGGCGGTGATCGTCGCGGGGCTCATGCTGGGCGGCGCGCACACCGGCGGCGGCCTGCGGCGCCTGTGGGAGCGCGCTGACGAGGCGCTGAACGTGCTGCTCTTCACCATGATCGGGCTCGAGGTCCTGGTCGTGCCCTTCTCGCTCCGCGTCCTCGGCGTCGGCCTGCTGGCGATTCCCGTCGTGCTCCTGGCCCGGCTGGTGGTGGTCGCCGGAACGCTGGCGCCGTTCGCCCGCCGGCTGAGCCTGCCGCCCCGCTCGATCGCCATCCTGACCTGGGGCGGACTGCGCGGCGGTCTGGCTGTCGCGCTGGCGCTCTCGGTGGGCCCGGAGATCGCGGCCGCGCCAACGCTGCTGGCCATGACCTACCTGGTGGTCGTGTTCTCGATCGTCGTGCAGGGGCTCTCCTTCAAACGCCTGCTGCCACCGCCGACGCCGTGATATCCCAAGGCATGCCTCGCTTCGCTCCACGCGCCTGCCTGCTGGCCTGCTCGCTCGCCGCCTGCGTGATCCCGCCGGGCCCGGCGACCATCCCCGCCTCGGGCGCCGCCGGCCAGCGGCGCGCCGACATGAGCGCGCCCCGGGTCAAGGGAGAGAACCCGTTCAAGGACGCCTACTGGGTGCTGGACCCCGAGTCGAACGCGCGCCGCACCGCCACCGAGTGGCGCGCCTCCCGCCCCGCTGACGCCGCCGCGCTGGACAAGATCGCTGGTCAGCCGGCGGCCGGCTGGATGGGGAACTGGTTCCCGCAGATCGAGAACGCGGTGAAGAGCTACGTCTGGCTCCGCACGCGCGGCGGCGGCCTTCCGGTGATGATCCTCTACAACCTCCCTTTTCGAGATTGCGGCGGCTACTCGGCCGGCGGCGCCGGGTCGGCGGCCGGCTACCGCAGGTGGATCGACAACGTCGCGGCCGGCGTCGGCAGCAAGCGCGCCGTGTTCGTGCTCGAGCCCGACGGCCTGCCGCTCATGACCAAGTGCCTCAAGGCCGACAAGCAGGCCGAGCGGGTGGCGATGATCCGTTACGCCGTCGAGAAGCTCGAGGCGCTCCCCGGTGCGGCGGTCTACATCGACGCCGGCCACTCGGCCTGGGTACCCGCCGCCGACATGGCGCCGCGCCTCAAGGCGGCCGGGATCGACCTGGCCGACGGGTTCTCGCTCAACGTCTCGAACTATCAGGCGACGCCCGATCTCCTGAAGTACGGCCACGCGCTGTCGGCGCTGCTGGGCGGCAAGCACTTCATCGTCGACACGAGCCGCAACGGCAACGGCGCGCCGCCGGGGGTCTCGGGCGACGACGAGCGCGCCTGGTGCAACCCCGACGGCCGCGCGCTCGGCACACCGCCGACGACCAACACCGGCGATCCGCTGTGCGACGCCTTCTACTGGCTCAAGCCGCCGGGGGAATCCGACGGTCGCTGCAATCACGGCCCCGCCGCCGGCAACTGGTGGCCCGACAAGGCGCTGGAGATGGCCAAGAACGCGAGGTGGTGACCGCGACGTCGTGACCGCCAGTCACCGCGACGTCGTGACCGTTACCCGCCGTAGCGGAGCCGGTCGAGGTCCTCGCCGAGGTCGAGGTCGACCTCTTCGACGATGTCGACCACCAGCTCCTGAAAATCCTCGGGCGGCAGGCCGAGCCCCTCGCCGACCGAGCGGAGCTGCGCGTCCTCCGCGAAATCGATCTCGCCGTCGGAGGCGTGGACCGCCGCGCACAGCTCGATGATCCGCTTCTTGAGCTCGTTCGGATCGCGCGCGAAGGCGGCCAGTGTCTTCGCCCGATCGAACTTCTTCGGATCGAACTCGTCGATCCGGAAGTCGAGGTCCATCGGCAGCGTCTGCGCGTCGAGGATCTCGCGCAGGAGGCGCTTGACCGCCATCTTCTCCTCGCCCTCGAGGTGGTCGTCGGCGTAGGCGGCGTCCATCAGCAGATCGGCCAGAAGCGGCAAGCGGTCGGGGAGCTGGTCCTTGAGGCTCATGGTGCTGCGATCTCCTGCCGCCCGGGCCCCGCTGTCAAGCGGGGCTCGCCCTCCCTAAAGTCCCGCGCGCCCCCGTCGATGTTCAATTCATGACCCGAGCCCTCGTCGCCATGTTGCTTCTGGCGATTCCCTTCATCACCTCGGTCTTTCTCGGGCGCCGCGCCGGTCATCCCGACGCCAGCACCTAGTACGCACCGCGGCAAAGCTCATCCGAAGCCGGTTGGCACCCGGGCCGAATGGCGCTAATGTAGGCGCGCCATGGATCAGGCGCCCAGCACGGCAGAGAGTGACGCTCAAGCGGCGGCGCTGTCCAACTCGTGGGCGGCCTGGGACAAGTACTACAAGCAGGCCTCCCGCCGACGCCGCGCGCAGGGGGGCGGACGGCAGCTGCGCGAGGAGAAGCGCCGGCGTCGGATCCGCGAGCGGGTTGGCCTGGCGATCTCCGCGGCCGTCGTCGGCGGCCTGACGCTGATCTTCTACATGGTCCTCACCCGCTAGCGGGCGCGGGGAGACCGCCAAGCGCCGCGGCGAGCGCGCGAAACGCCGCCGCCCGGTGCGAGAGGCGGTTCTTCTCGTCGAGCGGCAGCTCGGCCATGGTCCGGCCAACGGCCGGGACGAGAAACAGCGGGTCGTAGCCGAACCCGTCCGTGCCGCGCGGGCCGTCGAGGATTTCGCCCGCGCAGGCGCCGTCGCGCACGAGCTCGATTCCGCGCCCGGGGTCGACGAAGGCGGCGACGCAGCGAAAGCGCGCCCCCCGCCGCGTCGGCGGAACGCCGCGCAGCGCCTCCAGCAGCTTGGCGTTGTTCTGGGCGTCGTCGGCGCCCGGCCCGGCGTAGCGCGCCGACCAGACGCCGGGCGCGCCGTCGAGCGCGTCGACCTCCAGCCCCGAGTCGTCGGCGATCGCCGGCAGGCCGGTCGCCTGCGCCGCCTGGCGGGCCTTGGCGAGCGCGTTCTCTTCGAACGTCACACCGTCCTCGCGCAGCTCGGCCTCGGGCGCCAGCTCGTCGATGGTCGCGAGGTCGAGCGCCAGGCCCGACAGCAGCGGGACGATCTCGCGCAGCTTCCCCTTGTTGCGCGTGGCGACGACGACCCTGGCCGAGGTCGCCGTCGATTTCGGCATCACGGGCGCGCGCGCTCGATCGCCTCGCGCTGGCGCGCGAACAGCGTCTTCATCGCGCCGCTCGCCAGCGCCACGAGCGATCCGTACTGCTCGGCCGAGAACGCGCCCTTCTCGGCGGTCGCCTGGATCTCGACGAAGCGGCCGTCGCCGGTCATGACGAAGTTGCAGTCGACCTCGGCCTGCGAGTCCTCGACGTACGGGAGGTCGACGCGCGCCTCGCCGTCGATGATGCCGGCCGAGATCGCCGCCACCGGCAGGCGCAGCGGGTCCTTGCCTGCGGCGATCTTGCCGGCCTTCTGCAGCCGCCGCACCGCCAGCGCCAGCGCCACGTAGCCGCCGGTGATGGCCGCCGTGCGCGTGCCGCCGTCGGCCTGGATGACGTCGCAGTCGATGGTGATCTGGCGCGGGCCGAGCGCCTTCGCGTC
Organism: uncultured Pseudomonadota bacterium; assembly: GCA_963725905.1. Lineage (GTDB taxonomy): Bacteria > Myxococcota_A > Polyangia > Fen-1088 > Fen-1088 > JADGRB01. The sequence goes on from CAVSAG010000004.1 coordinate 25,362, forward strand.
GATCGCCGCCCGCAGCGAGCGGCCGATGAGCCGCTGGATCTCCTGCCCGCGCCCGCCGCCGGCGCGCCCCGAGCGCGTGTGCGTCGCGCGCGGGAGCATCGCGTACTCCGCGGTCACCCACCCCTTCCCCTGCCCTTCGAGAAAACCGGGCACCTTCTCCTCGACCGAGGCCGTGCAGATGACCTGCGTCTCGCCGAAGGCGATCAGCACCGACCCTTCCGCGTAGCGGTTGAAGTCGGGCGTGATGGTGATGGGGCGCAGCTCGTCCGTTCGTCGTCCGTCGGGTCGCATGGGGCGGCTACTCTACGTCAAGACTGGGGCGCGCGAGCCTGTCCCGTGCGAGCCTGTCCCGCGCGAGCCTGTCCCGCGACAGCACGTACATGTGGTGCGTGCACGTCCCGTGTGCGACCACCAAAACACTAGGAATACGCCCCTTGCGAAGGCATGCTCTATCCTGAAGATATTCCCGGTCGGTCCTGCTAAAACGGATCGGCCGACGCGAGGCCGATCCTCCCGATTCGACGCGCGAGCCGAATTTGAACAGAGTCATCCCTGCCGACGCCCGAGCCGGTACCACGGTGGGCAAGTACAAGCTGCACGAGATCGTCGGTCGCGGCGGAATGGGCGTCGTGTATCGCGGCGAGCACGTCTACATCGGCAAGGAAGTCGCCGTGAAGATCCTGCACGACGGCTACGGCGGCCGCGAAGAATCAATCAAGCGCTTCCTGCGCGAGGCGCGCGCAGCCAGCCTCATCAACCACCCGAACATCGTCGACATCACCGACTTCGGGAAGTCGAACGACGGGACCGTCTTCTTCGTGATGGAGTTCCTGCACGGCGAGCCGCTCGACTCGCTCATGCAGCGCGAGCGGCGACTCGAGCTGATTCGCGCCATCACCATCGTCAACCAGATCGCGGGCGCGCTGGGCGCGGCGCACACGAAGGGGATCGTCCACCGCGACCTCAAGCCCGAGAACGTGATGCTCACCAAGCGCGAGGGGCGCCGCGAGCTCATCCGCCAGATCACCGACGAGTCGGGGGCGCACACCGTCACCGAGCGCGAGAAGGCGTTCGACTTCGTGAAGATCCTCGACTTCGGCGTGGCCAAGGTGCGCGACCCCAACGTGAGCGAAGGGCGTGTCACCCAGCAGGGCGTGGTGTTCGGGACGCCCGAGTACATGGCGCCCGAGACGGCGCGCATCGGCGTCTCCGATCCGCGCACCGACATCTACGCGCTGGGCGTGATCTTCTACGAGATGCTCACCGGCACCATCCCGTTCGCGGGCGAGACGGCCGTCGACGTGATGCTGAAGGTCGTCTCCGAACCGGTGACGCCGCCGCGCCAGCGCGCGCCGGGGATCGAGATCACCCCCGAGGCCGAGCACCTCATCATGAAGGCGCTGGCCAAGGATCCGCTCAAGCGCCACCAGTCGATGGAGGAGCTGCACGAGGAGCTGCAGCGCTGCTACGGCTCGGTCCGCTACCGGCGGTCCCTCGAACGGAGCGTCGCCGAGGCGCCCGTCCCCCAGATCCGCGGGAACGTGGTGTCGGGGACCATCGTCACGCCGACCGGAACGCCGCAGCTGCGCGCCGACGGCCGAGCCCGGGCGCCGCCGCCGGCGGACCAATCCTGCTGACGCGCAAGAAAGAACGGAAGCGCACGACGCTGCCGCTGGAGCTGCAGGCCGACCCGGCCGCCGATCAAAAGACACCGCTGCCCGTGGTCGAGGTCTCCGGCGACCACGACGAGTGGTCCGAGCCCGATCGCCCCGCCGCCACGCCCGACGACTGGGCCGAGCTCGACATCGACACCCCCGACGGGACATCAGGATAGGGAACCCTGGGAGGGTTCCCTGGCCCTCCCGCGATGGGCTCGCGCGGGCGAAGCCCGCGCTCCCCCGACGCGATCGGATAGCCCTCCTCTTCGACGAGATTGGTTCGTCTGCTTAGCTGCGGGGGACGCACTGCTTGTAGGGGACGCCGCCGGGCGGCGCGGGGACCTCGCGGCAGGTCTCCTCCTCGGGGCAGTCGGGATCGGCGTCGCAGGCGACCGACGCCGCCATCCACCCGCCCGCCGCCACGACCGCGGCCAGACCGACGGCCACCGCCACGAAACCGCCCCCGGTCAGCGCGCGCGACGCCGAGGGGTGCGCGCCCCCCTCGAGCCCTTCACCCGCGGCCCAGCCGGCGCTGCCGGCGCCGACGACCAGCGCGCCGAGCGATGCCAGCGTGCGCGGACCGGCGTGACGGCCGACGCAGCCGGCGGCGGTCAGCAGAAACGCCAGGGCCAGACCCGACAGGCGCCGCGGCGAGCGGCCGGTCGCGCATAAAAGTGTACGGCACGATCGTTCTTCCATATTCTCGACGAGCTCAGGCTATGCGGGAACGGTCACCTGATCCACTCTGCGATCATCGCGAAGGGGCGCCGTCCCGCGCGCGGCTGCTGCTGTCGGCGCTGGCGCTGGGGGCCGCGTTGCTCCTTCCGTCGGCGGCGCGCGCCGAGGAGAACCTGCTGCACGGCCCTCACCCGTTCCTCAAGGACAACGAGCTCTCGGTCCACGTGCTGATCGGCGAGGGGCAAGGGGACGCGATCTCCGGCGCCAAGCTGGAGTTCGAGTACGGCTACAGGCTGACGCCCGGACCGGCGCCCTTCTGGCTGAACCTGCTCGTCTCGTTCCAGCACAGCGGCTGCAATCTGGCGCCGGGGGGCACCGGCGACTGCCCGGGCGTCACCGGCGACATCGTCGAGACGATGGCCGGCGCCAAGTGGAAGCTCGCCACGCCGATACCGTTGGTCCCCTTCCTCAGGGCGAACGGCGGCCTGGTCTTCGCCTTCCCGAACGGCGCGACCGACGCGATGGGGGTGGCAATGCGCGCCGCCGGCGGCGCGAATTACTTCTTCTTCGACTGGCTGGGCCTCGGGGCCGAGGTCGGATTCTCGCTCGGGCGGATCGACTACGACGGAACCTTCCCCGGCAGCCACACCTACTCGATCGTCGATTTCGGCGGCGGCCTCGAGTTCCAGTTTTAGGACGTCGTCAGCTCTTCCAGCTGTTCGACGGTCTTGGGGGTGCCAACGGTCAGGTTCTCGGCACCCGTGGGGGTGACCAGAATGTCGTCCTCGATGCGAACGCCAAGGCCGCGGAATTCGGCCGGCGCGGCGGCGTCCTCGGCGACGTAGAGGCCCGGCTCGATCGTCAGGACCATCCCCGGGACCAGGGGGCGCGCAGCGCCGTTCTCCGAGTAGAAGCCGACGTCGTGCACGTCCATCCCCAGCCAGTGGCTGGTGCGGTGCATGTAGAACGGTTTGAACGCGCCGCTGCCGACCAGCGCCGGGACGTCGCCGCTGAGGATCCCGAGCCTCACCAGGTGGCCCGTCAGACGGGTCACCACCGCCTCATGGATCTGGTCGAGAGTGGCGCCCGGCTTGACCATCTCGATGGCCGCCTGCTGCGTCTCCAGCACCGCCTCGTAGAACCGCCGCTGCGGCTCGGAGAAGCGCGCGCCGATCGGGAAGGTGCGGGTCACGTCGGCGGTGTAGCCGTCGACTTCGCAGCCGGCGTCGATGAGCAGCAGAGCCCCGCGCGGCAGCGGCGCCGTGTTCTCGACGTAGTGAAGGATGGTGGCGTTCACGCCCGCGCCCACGATCGTGCCGTAGCCGGGCCCGGTGCCGCCGCTCCGGCGGAAGGTGTAGTCGACGAGCGCCTCGATCTCGCGTTCGCTGCCGCCCTCGCGGGCGCTGAGCATCGCCGCGACGTGCGCCTCGGCGGTGATCTCCGCGGCGCGCCGCAGGATGGCGATCTCGCCGGGCGCCTTCAAGAGGCGCATCTCGTGCAACGTCAGGCGTGCGTCGACGAGGCGCACCGGTGCCCGCCGGCCCCGGCGCTCGCCCGCACGCAGGCGGCCGAGCAGGCGCACCACGACGGCGTCCTGTTCCGGCTCGCGGCCGAACGGATAGTGAACCTCTTCGGCGCCGGCGACGATGTCGGCGAGCTTGTCGGCGAGCTCGTCACTGGAGAAGCCGGCGTCGGCCCCGAACGCGCTGACCGCCCCCTCGACGCCGGCGCGCCGCCCGGTCCAGGTCTCCGCCGCCGGATCGCGCGGCCGCACGAACAGCACGAACGGCGTCGCGTGCCCCGGCCGCAGCAGCACCGCCGCGCCTGGCTCTCCAAACCCCGTCAGATAGAGGATGTCGCTGTCCTGGCGATACTTGTAGTGGGCGTCGCCGTTGCGCAGCCGCTCGGGCGGCGACATCAACAGCAGCGCGGCGTTCGGCCCCAGCCGCTCGCAGAGCCGCGCCCGGCGCTCGGCGTAAATCGAAGGTTCCGCGGCGGCGGGGGACAGGGGCGCGACGGCCATGGGAGAGATTTTAGCCTATGATGCGCGCCGACCGATGGCTGCCGATTCCGCGATCGCGGTGGTGAGCACGCGCGGCGCGGCGCGGATCCGCGGCGGGCACCCCTGGGTTTACCGTCCGGACGTGGTCCGCGGGCCAGCCCGCGACGCCGGCGACGGAGGCCCGGCGCTGGTCACCGTCGAGGACGGCCGTGGCAAGCGGCTGGGCCTGGCGACCTGGGCGGCGCGCGCCCGCCTGGCGCTGCGGATGATCGGCCGCGAGGGGGAGCCCCGCCCGCTCATCGACATCGTCGATGAGCGGCTCGCCGCGGCGCTGGCGCTGCGGTTGACGATGGGGCTCGACCGAGACGCCTACCGAGTGGCGCACGCCGAGAGCGACGGCCTCCCCGGCCTGGTGGTCGACCGCTACGCCGACGCCGCGGTCATCCAGACCACCTCGGTGGCAATGAACGCCGCCCGCGACGCCATCGCCGAGATCGTACGGGCCCGCCTCGACGCCCGCGTCGTGGTCGTCCGGGACGACGGCTCGGCGCGCGACTTCGAGGATCTTCCACGCTTCGCGGGCCTCCTGCACGGGCGCGAGGCGCGCATCGTCTACCGCCTGGGCCAAAACCGCCTCGAGGCCGACCTCCTCGCCGACGGGAAGACTGGCGGCTTCCTCGATCAGGCCGACAACCAGGCGGCGCTGGCCGCGCTGGCGCCGCCCGGCGCGCGGGCGCTCGACGCGTTCAGCTACCACGGCGGGTTCGCGCTGGCGCTCGCGCGCAGGGGCGGTGTCGTCCGCGCGATCGACGAAAGCGAGGCCGCCGTCGCCCGCGCCGCCGCCAACGCCCGCCGCAACGATCTGGCCAACCTGACCGTCGAGCGGGCCAATTCGTTCGATCTCCTTCGGGCGCTGGAGGCCAGCGGCGAGCGGTTCGACGTCGTGGTCATCGATCCACCCGCGCTCGCCAAGCGCGGCGGCGCCGCGGCGCTCGTCACCGCCGCCCGCGCCTACAAGGAGCTCATCCTGCGCGGCGCGCGCCTCACCCGGCCCGGCGGACTGCTCTGCGCCTGCTCGTGCTCCGGGCGGGTCAGCCGCGCGCACTGGGAGGAGATCTGCACCGAGGCGCTGGCCGACGCCGGCCGCGCGGCACACGTCGTCTCACGGGCCGGCGCCGGCCGCGATCACCCGGAGCTCTGCGGTGTCCCCGAGACCGGGCACCTCAAGGCCTGGACCTACCGAATGCTCTGACCCGTGGCCACCTTGAAGATCGTGGAAAAGAAGGCAATCGGCGTGGCCGCGCTGCTGGGGACCGGCCTGGCGGTGACCTGGATGTTCGGCCTTGGGCACCACGCGACGAGCTGGCTCAACTGGACCGTCTGCGCCTCTGCCGTCGTCGCGCTCGCCGGGCTCGGCCCCGCGGCATCCACGGAGATGTTCGGCATTGGAACCTGGCCGCTCGTGTCCATGGTCCTGCTCGGGGCCTGGCTCTTCGGGCTGGCGGCGAACGCCACGCCGTGGCTCACCTGGCTGAGCTTCGTCTTCGGCTGCGGATTCCTGATCCTGTCGATCGCCTTCACGATTGCAAGCAACCACCTGCCCCATCGCCGCCCGCTGCACGGACGGGCTTAGTTAGGCGGAGGCTTAGGCGAGATTTAGCCGGCCGCGCTGGCGTCGCCGCCGCCCGCCCCGCCCTGACCGCCACCCGCGCCGGCGCCGCCGTCCGGCGTGCCCGCGCCGCCGCCTGCGCCGCCCGCCCCGGCCGCGCCATCGGCACCGCCCGCCCCACCAGCACCGCCTGCGCCCCCCGTCCCGCCGGGGCGCTTCCCGCCGGGCGCCGCGTCGTTGTAGCCCTCGAGCGCCGTCTGCACCAGCATGCCCGGCGGCGTCGGCGTTCCTTGCCAATCCGAGATGAGCGACGGGAAGTTGCACCCGCCGACCCACCAGCCCCAGGCGCTCCAGCTGATGAGGTGCTGGTCGGCGTAGCTGATGACCTCCGAGGTGTAGCTGCCGGTGCACTCCATGCGGTCGCCGAACTCCGTCAGCATCACCGGATCCGTCCTGGATAGGTCGCCGAAGCTGGAGTCAAAGGTGGCGGGACCACGCTCGGGGCTGCCGCCGTAAGGATGGGAGGCGTAGACGATGTTGTACCCGCTAATCCGGTTCTTCGGGACCCCGGAGAGGTCGTACGCGTAGTTCAACCCGCCGATCAGCACCAGGTTGTCGGCGTTGGCGCCGCGAACGGCGTCGTAGAGCTGCTGCATTCCGGCGGCCACCCAGCCGGCGCTGGTCATGCCGCCCGACTTCCAGATGTTCCAGGGGATGTCGTGCGGCTCGTTGTAGAGCTCGAACATCACGCGCCCGTCGTTCTTGTAGGTGGCGGCGACCTGCGACCAGAAGGTGAGCGAGTTGGTGTCGGCCATGAGCTGCTGGCAGCTAACACCGACCTTGCAGTTCCCCAGCGTCCCGGCGTCGGACGAGTGCAGATCGAGGATCACGTCCATGCCCGCCTGCTCCGCCCACTTGACGGCGCCGTCGACGGTCGCGGGATAGGAGGGGTCGGCGGTCGGCGAATCGGAGAGCCAGTAGTCCTCGCTGAGCGCGATCCGCACGACGTTCGCATTCCAGCCCGCCATCAGCTGGAAGTCGGACGCGGAGAGATATTGCCCCTGGGAAGCCCATTCGAGCGACGGGCGGTCGACGCCGTGGAACTGGTGGGGCTGGCCGGTGGCGCCGATGCAGATGGTGTTGCCGTTGACGTAGTAGCCGCCCGGCGCGACATGCTTGGCGCCGGTGGTCGCGCAACCGGTCGGCGTCGCCGGCCCGGTGTTTTGGCTATTGCTGGGAAACAACGTCGAACAGGCGGAAGCGGTCAGCACCAGAACGGACGCGGCGACAAAAGAGAGCGACGGACGATTCAAGGCGAGCCTCCTAAGCAAACGGGGCGAGCGAAAAGATGGTCCGTTTATATTGCCTGTCCCGGGACCTTGGCCAGCGGCTTTTTCGTTAAAAAGGCACGAAAACCCGCGGTTTCGCGGACGTCCGGGCGGACGTCCGCCCTGCTCTTCAGCGCCGTGCCCGACCTACCGGACCGGCGCCACCGGGCAGTGACGCACGGACCCCCAGCCAGACCGGCAGGGCGAACGCCAGCAGCCGTTCGTTCTCCTGGTGGCGGGCAACGCCGACCTTGAGCAGGAGGGCCGCAACCGCCGCGGCGAACGCCGCCGTGGCGACCAGGCGGGCGGCCCGGGTTGCCCGCGGCCAGCCGAGCGCCACCCCCGGCCCGAGGACCGTGAGCACGATCGCCCAGGGGGCGAAGAGCAGGATGTTCTGGTTGCGGTGAGCGACGACGTGGTCGGTCAGGGCCCAGGCATAGACGAGAAAGCCGCCGACGAAACCGGCCGCCAGCCCCCAGACCGCGAGCAAGAGCCCGTGCAACGCCCGGCTGCCCACGCGCGCGGCGCGCACCAGACGCGGGTGGCGTCCCGCCCAGCCGAGGAGGAAGAACAGAAGGCCGAGCAGGCAGCCTGCGACGAAGAACATCCGGCCGCGCGCGGGCGGCGTCTCGAGCGGCGGCGGACGATGCGCTGGAAAGACGGTCCGCGCGTCCTTGACCAGCGGCCGCGCCCCGGCCGGCGTGTCGACCGTCACCGCGGCGAGCCCACGGGCCAGCTCCTGGGGGATGAACATCTCGCCCCAGCGATCGATCGGCCGATCGGTGTCGGGCCCGAGCACGATGTCGAGCGCCACGTAGAGCGGCCAGTAGTCGGCCGTCATCCGCAGCGCCTGCCCGCGCAGCGTGAGCCGCGCCGGCGTCTGCGCGCCCGCCTGCAGCGCCCCGCCGGTCGCCCCGTCGATGGCGTCGCGCACGCGCGTCGCGCAGTTGTCGAGGAAGTAGTCGTATTTATAGGCCCGGTTCTCGGGGCGCGCGTTCACCTCGAGGCGCGCCTGCAACGCCTGCTTCGCGGCGGGTGCGAGCGTCAGCTCCTGCGCGTCGATGGTCCGGTTCTCGTGCGCGTACGAGGCGAGCGTGACCGGCAGCGACGACACCGACAGCCAGTACGTCATCCGCCCGTGCAGAAAATCGACGATCACCCGCGGCGAGAAGGCGAAGGTCCCGAAGTTGTAGACCTTGTCGGTCCCCGCCTCCGCGTCGTGGATCCAGATCGCGTCGTGCCCAAACTTGAAGAATGGGTGATCGCCCGGCCCGAAAGTCAGCACGTAGATCGCGAGCGGATCGGCCTCGGCGGGCGCGACGGGCCGGGCCGGCGCGACGGGAGCCGGCGCAGCGCGCGCTACGCACGCCGCAGCGCAGAGCACCGCACCCGCCAGAGCCGCCAGCGCCCGCCGACGAATCATCGCCCCAAGGCTATCACCGCACCCGGCGCAGGACCGCCGCGAAGAAGCCGTCGGTATCGTGACGATTCGGCGAAAGTCGGAGCGTCAGGCCGTCGCCGAGGCGCTCCGCGCGCTCGCGGCCCCAGATCTCCTTGACCGGGACGGAGACGAAGTCGTCGCGCTCGGCGAGGAAGCGCTCGATGACCTGGTCGTTCTCGGAGCGGGCGACGGTACAGGTGGCGTAGATCAGCCGGCCGCCGACGGCGACCAGCGGCGCGTAGGTGACGAGCAGCGCGACCTGACGCGCGGGGAACGACTCCACGGTCGCGCGGGTCAGGCGCCAGCGCGCCTCGGGGTTGCGGCGCAGGGTTCCGAGGCCCGAGCAGGGCGCGTCGACCAGGACCCGATCGAATGCCCCCGCGAAGGGCTCGGTCGGGTGGAGCCCTCCCTCGCCCCCGCGATCGCCCCTCCTTCAGCAACCTGGTGGGCCTCGACGTTGGTGAGGCCGGCGCGGCGGGCGCGGCGGCGCAGCTCCTCCAGCTTCTTGCCGTCGGTGTCGAGCGCCAGCATTCGTCCCTTGCCGCCGAGCGCGGCGCCGATCGCCAGCGTCTTGCCGCCGGCGCCGGCGCAGGCGTCGACGACCCGGCCGCCCGGCGGCGGCGCGACCAGGTCGGCGACCAGCTGGCTCCCCTCGTCCATCACCTCGAACAGGCCGTCACGAAAAGCCGACAGTGCGAAGGCGTTGATGCGCGTCTCGCAGACGAGCCCGGCCGGCGCCAGCTCCGTCGGGCGCGCGACCACCTGCTCGTCGGCGAGGCGAAGGGCCAGCGCCTCGCGGGTGCTGCGCGCGGTGTTGGCGCGGATCGCCAGCGGCGCGCGCCGGTTCATCGCCTCGGCCAGCGCCAGCCCCTCGTCGCGCCCGTGATCCTCGACGAAGAGCTCGATCATCCAGGTCGGGTACGACAGGCGCACCGCCTCGCGCTCGAGCCCCTGCCGCGATCCCAGGCCCGCGTCGTCGCCGACGGCGCGCGACAGATCGATCGGCGCGCGCGTGAGCCGCTTCGTCTCCGGGGCCAGCGCCTCCGCGGGGACACCGCTGCGCGCCTCGTAGACCAGCAGCTTGAGCTCGTCGCGCGCGTGCGGGCGCCAGCTCCGTCCCGTCGGTGAGCTCCTCAAGAATGGCGGCGAGGCGCCGATCCATTCGGATGAGCCCATACACCGTCTCCGAGCAGAGCCGGCGATCGCCGCTCGAAAGCTCGCGGTGCGCGCGGAACGCGCGCGCGATGAGATCGCTCGCGTAGCCCCACTCCGCGCGCGCCTCGGCCGCGATCTCCAGAGTCAGCGCCCGCGCGCCGGCACTCAGCCGCGAGGCGGGCATGACCCCAAACCCGATGTTATTGTGAAGAGGACGATGGCCGACTCAGAGACCGAGACCGAGAAAGACGAAGCCGAACCCGTACGACGTGGCGCTGGCCCAGCTCGACAAGGCTGCGCGCGTCGCCGGCATCACGCCAGCGGTTCGAGACATTCTGTCGCAGCCCAAGAACGAGCTCATCGTGAACTTTCCGGTCCGCATGGATAGCGGAGAGTACAAGATGTTCAAGGGCTACCGCGTCCAGCACAGCAATATTCTCGGGCCGTACAAGGGCGGCATCCGGTACCACGAACAGGTCTCGCTCGACGAGGTGAAGGCGCTGGCTTCGTGGATGACGTACAAGTGCGCGCTGCACGACATCCCGTTCGGCGGCGGAAAGGGGGGCATCAAGTTCATGCCTCGCCAGCATTCGCAGGCCGAGCTCGAGCGGATCACCCGGCGGTTCACCCACGCCCTCGGCGCCAACATCGGCCCCGAGTACGACATCCCGGCCCCGGACGTCGGCACCAACGGCCAGATCATGGTCTGGATGATGGACACGTACATGAACGTCGTCGGGTTCACCGACAAGAACGCCAACCGACGCGTGGTGACCGGCAAGACGGTCAACTCCGGGCGGGTCGCTGGGGCGCGAGACCGCGACCGGTCAGGGGATCGTCCACTGCATCGCCGAGTGGGCGCGCGATCGCCGCTTCGATCTCAACGGCGCGACCTATACCGTGCAGGGGTTCGGCAACGTCGGGTCGAACGCGGCGAAGATCCTGGCCCGCACCGGCGCGTCGCTGACCGCGGTCGGCGACTGGAAGGGCTACATCGCCAACGCCGACGGCATCAACCCCTTCAAGCTCGCGGAGTACGTGCAGAAGACCGGCTCGGTGGCTGGCTATCCGGCCACGCGCAGCATCACGCGCGCCGAGTTCTTCGCGACCACCGCCGACGTCTTCATCCCCGCGGCGCTGGAGCTGGAAATAGGCGTCGAGGAGGCCAAGGCCCTCAACGTGAAGCTGATCGTCGAGGGGGCCAACGGCCCCACCGAGACCGACGCCGAGCCGATCATCTACGACAAGGGGATCGCCCTCATCCCCGACATCCTGGCCAACTCGGGCGGCGTGGTGGTCAGCTACTACGAGTGGCTGCAGAACAAGCGCTCCGAACGCTGGGACCTCGAGGAGGTCGAGGAGCGCCTGGCCAAGCGGATGAAGCGGACGTACCTGAACGTCAGCGAGTACGCCGCCACCAAGAAGGTCGACTGGCGCGTGGCCGCCATGGCCCTCGCCATCGAGCGCATCGGCCGCGCCTACGCCGAACGCGGGATATTTCCTTAAATTCGGGGGACGTCGGGCGCTGCGCGCCCTTGGGTCCGCCGCGCCCCCGGCTCGCTCCGGGCTGGCCAAGCCACCCTCCGCTCGCCCTAAATTCCGGAGGCTGGTCGCCCGCTAGGTTCGGTTGGGTCCCCCGCGCCCCCGCACGCTCCGGGCTGGCGAAGCCACCCTGCGCTCGCCCTAAACCGGCCCCCGGGGCGGACCCCGAGAAGGTTGCGCAACAGGGCTGGATGAGGTGTTGCGTTCCGGCGCGCCACGTCTTTTAATGCGCGGCCATGGCAGCATCGCGTCGCCCCCTCTTTTTTCTGAGCGCGTTGTTGGTGGTCGTTGGTGTCGAGCTCGTAACCGTGTCGTCCGCGTCGGCCGCGAACCCGGCTGGTGATCCGGCGGCGGTCGCCAAGGTCACGAACCTCAACAAGCAGGCACTCGAAGCCTATGCCCAGCAAGACTACGAAAAGGCCAAAGATCTGCTGAAGCAGGCGCTCGAGCTGTGCGACAGCTCGGGACTCCAGCAACACCCGATCACCGCACGCACGCACGTTCACTTCGGCGTCGTCGCCATCGTCGGCTTCAAGAACCGCGAGGTCGGTCTCAAGCAGTTCCGCAAGGCGCTGGAGATCGAGCCGGACATCAAGTTGACGAAGTCGCTCGTGACCCCCGAGCTGCAGGACGCCTTCGAGGAGGCGGTGCTGGCGGGCGACAAGGGGGGCGGTGGCGCGGCCGCGGCGGGCGGTGGCGACAACGCGGGCGGCGGCGACAATGCCGGCGGCGGCGCGGCGAACGCGGGCGGCGGCGACAACGCCGGCGGCAACGCAGCCGGTGGCGACGACGGAGACGACGACCACCCCAAGCCGAAACCGAAGCCGCCCCACAAGAGGAAGGGCGACGACGACGACAAGGACAAGGACGACGAGGGAGCCGGCCAGACCGGGACGCTCTTCTTCGGCCTGACGATCGGCTCCAGCGCCGGTATGGCCAGCGGCAACGGCCACATGAACCCCATGCACGCACTGGGTGGCCCCGGGTTCGCCATCGGCCAGCTCGGGCAGATCGAGCCGCAGCTCGGGATCTTCGTGAACCCGACGACCATGCTGTCGATCGTCGGCCGATTCCAGTACGTGAGCGGCCTCAACGGCGAAAACCTCTGCGGCGCGAACGGCACGACCTTCTGCAACCCGACGACGCTGGTCGGGGCCGTCCTGGGCCGGGTCACCTTCTTGCTCAGCGACGGCCCGTTCCACTTCACGGCGGGGGGCCAGATCGGCGGCGGCTACATCGCGCACGCGGTGGTGTTCGGCAACGACACGAACTGCCGTACCTCGATGAATGCGCCTTCGGGCACCGAGTGCGTCGACGCGCTCCTCGGCGGCCCCTTCCTGATCGGCCCGACCGTCGGTCTGATGTGGGAGCTGGGCGATGTCGTGAACCTGGTGGCCGGCGTCAACACCGAGCTCGGCTTCCCGAAGTTCACCTTCAACTTCGATCTCGACGTCGGCCTGGCCTTCAGGCTTTGATGGGAACCTTGGGAGGGTTCCCATCCCCTCCCGCGACGAGCTCCGCGGGGCGAAGCCCCGCTCCGCTCACGCGATCCTGACCGCGCGGGCACGATATAGAATGCGGCCCTGATGCTTTATCGCGGTGTGCACGCCACCATCGGCCGGACGCCGCTCGTGGAGCTGCGGCGGATCGGCGAGAACGGTGCGCGCCTCCTCGGCAAGCTGGAGCTGCGCAACCCGGGCGGCAGCGTCAAGGATCGCATCGCCGCCGCGATGGTCGAGGACGCCGAGCGGCGTGGCGTGCTCGCGCCCGGTGGCACGATCGTCGAGGCGACCAGCGGCAACACCGGCATCGCGCTCGCCTTCGTCGCGGCGACCAAGGGGTACACCCTGCACGTGACGATGCCCGAACGGATGTCGAAGGAGCGACTCACGTTGCTGCGCTATCTCGGCGCCCAGGTGACGCTGACGCCGGGCGCCCTCATGCGGGAGGCGGTCGAGAAGGCCGAGGCGCTGCGGCGCGAGATCCCGGGCGCCGTCGCGCTCGACCAGTTCAAGAACCCCGCCAACCCCGAGGCCCACCGCGAGACGACCGGGCGCGAGATCTGGGAGGACGCCGCCGGCGAGGTCGACATCTTCGTCGCCGGCGTCGGAACCGGCGGCACCATCACGGGCGTGGGCGAGGTGCTGAAGGCACGCAACGCGAGCATCCGCGTCGTCGCCGTGGAGCCGGCGGCCGCGGCGGTCCTCTCGGGCCGCCGCGCCTCCAACCACATGATTCAGGGGATCGGCGCGGGATTCGTTCCGCCGCTCCTGAACCGGGCCATCATCGACGAGGTGGTGGCGGTCAGCGACGACGAGGCGTTCGCGCACGCGCGGCGGCTCGCACGCGAGGAGGGGATCTCGGCCGGGATCTCCTCGGGCGCAACGCTGGCCGCCGCGCTGCGCCTCGCAGCCCGCCCCGAAAATGAGGGCAAGACCATCGTCTTCATGGTCTGCGACGGCGGCGAGCGCTACATCCACGGGCCCCTGGTGACCGAGCTCCTCGGCGCGTCAGGGGGTTGACGCCGTCGAGGAGGGCCCTTGCCCCGCGGCGAGGCGATCTTAGCTTCCGAGACGTGCTCGCCAGCGCACCCCTGCAGGGGCTCCGCCTCCTGGTGGTCGAGGACGATGAAGCGATCCTCGACCTCTCTCTCCGACCTCCTGCGCGACGAGGGGGCCACCCTGGCCACCGCCGCCAACGGCCGTGACGCGCTGGCCACCCTGCGGACGTCGGAGCCGCCCGACCTCATCCTCCTGGATCTCATGATGCCGGTGATGGACGGCTGGGAGTTCCGCGTCGCCCAGCGCGCCGACCAGGCGCTGGCTGGCATCCCGCTCATCGCCATGTCGGCCGACGCGAGCGCCAAGGCCCGCGCCATCGCCGCCGACGCCTACCTGCGCAAGCCGGTCGACATACAGGGTCTCGTGGGAAGCATCCGCGACGTGCTGCAGAGCCGCGCCGACAAGCAGCAGGCGGTCGCCGAAAGCACCGCGGCCTTCGCCCTGATGGCCGCCGAGATCGCCCACGAGATCAACAACCCGCTGACCTACGTGCTCGCCAACCTCCACGTGCTGGCCGAGAAGTTTCCCCCGGGCAGCAGGGACCCCGAGGTGGCCGAGTTACACGACCTGGTCGCCGACGCCGTCGAGGGCGCCGAGCGGATCCGCCGCGTCGTCAAGCAAGCCCAGCTCGACCCTCCCGCCTTACGGCGCCACTAGACCGCGACCCACAACCGGCCGGGTGCAACCGAACAGGCGAGCGCAGCGCGGCTATGCCGCGCGGAGCGAGGGGGGCCCGGGGGACGCGAGCGGCAGCGAGCCGTCCCCCGTAAAACTAATCCCCGAGGCCGTCGTCCTTCATGCCGTGCATGAGACGCGCCCGGACCCGCGCCGCCTGCCGCTCCTTGTACTTGTCGTGGCTGTTCTCGCCGCTCTCGTTGTTCTCGGCGGTGCGCGCGTCGATGATCTGGAACTCGGTAAGCACGAAGACCACGCAGCCGTACTCGGCGAAGATCGGATCGTCGGGCAGCCGGCAGAGGTACTTGTCGATCCTCACCGGCAGATCGCCGACGAAGTTGATCACCCGGTAGCCGGGCCCCGAGAACTCGTTCTGCGGCGACGGCTTCTTGTCGGCCGCCACCGCCGCCAGATCGGTGATGTCGGGAGAAACCGCTGCAGCGCGGGCGAGCGGGCCAGCGTCTCGCGAATCTTGATGATGTCGTTCACCGACTGCCCCGGGATCACGTAGTTGAAGGGGACCAGCCGCTCGGTCAGCTCGCGCAGGACGAACACCAGCTGCTCCTCGGTGTTGGTGATCATCCGGAAACGCAGGTTGTCGTAGACGTCGGCGGCGATCGACTCCTTCTTGGCCAGGAGCTTGGTGATGAGGCTGTCGGCGTGCTTGCGGCTCCACTCGAACTCGACGACCGGGCAGCCGACCGCCTTGATCTCCTCGACGGTGCGCAGGACCTTCTCCTCGACCAGGTGGAAGATCTGGTCGCCCGAGACCGGCAGCTTGGTCAGAAGCTCGCGCCCGGCCAGGTGATGCAGGACGTGCATGACCTTGAGGACGACGCAGGCGTGCGTGCGGCGCCGCCCCTTCTGCGAGGCGATGAGCAGGAGGTCGCGCGGCGGGACGCCGGTCGCCACCTCGTCGGGGATCTGGAAGCCGAGGTGCCGCTCGAGGTATTCGACCGCGGCCGCGCGCAGCTCGCCGAGGCGGCGCATGTCGTGCGCGTCGTTGGGGTCGAGCTCGTTGACCCGCAGGAAGCGATCGACCTCGTCGCGGTCGGTGAAGTAGAGCCGGTGCCAGTCGATCACCGAACCCCCGCGCAGGAGGTTCCTGATCGCTGTCAGGTCGGCGAGAGAGAAGTCCTCGTAGCGGACGGGCCGCATGCGGGCCGCGTCAGCTTAGGTCGCCCCCAGGGCGACCGCCAGCTGAAACCGATCAGGTTCGGGACCCTGGGAGGGTCCCGCGCCCCCCGCGGTGAGGTCGGCCGAGCGGAAGGTCGTCCGCCCTCGACACGATCCCAGTCGGGACCCAGCCGCGCTCAGGGTCCGCGCCGCGACGGGGCCGGCCGCCCGAGCGAGATCGTGGCCCAGAAGAGCGCGAGGGCAAAAAGACCCATGACCAGACTTCCGACGATCTGAATCATACTTTTGACTACATTAAACTACGTGTAGGTTCTGTCAAGAAATCAGGCGGATTTCGACTAAGATGCCGTGCGTGAAGCGGGCTGGCTATTTTTCGATCGTTTGCGTGGTGCTCGGCGTCTCGGGATCTGCGGCGGTGGCGGCGTCGCCTGCCTCGGAGGCGGCGTACGCCGAGGGACAGACGCTGTTCAACGCCAAGAGCTACGCCGGGGCGGCGGACAAGTTCGAGGCGGCGGTGGCGGCCGATCCCACTTACGCGCTGGCCTGGTACTCGCTGGCCTCGGTGCGGCGGCGGATGAACCAGTGCACGAGCGCGATCGCCGCCTACCGGCGCTACAGCGCTTTGGAGCCGGACAAGTCGGAGCCGTACTTCGGTCTCGGCCTCTGCCTGCAAGCGAGACCGGGGATCGGTCGGGCGCCATGGAGGCGTTGAAGCACTACGTGGCGATCGAGAAGCAGCCAGGATCGAAGTGGGTCGAGAAAGCACGCGAAATTCTCAAGGATCTGAGCGCCGAGGCCACGCCGGCCGCAGGCGCGACCGCCGCAAGCGCACCGGCCACCACCGGAGCCAAGCCGGTCGCCAAGACCGCCCCGGCCGGCAGTCCCTTCGCCGAAGCGCAGGCGCTGCGCGACCACGGGCAGATCGACGGGGCGATCGCCAAGTATCAGCAGGCGATCGCCGCCGATCCGAAGCACATGCCCGCGCGCGCGGCGCTTGGCGAGCTCTTGCTGAAGGTCCACCGCGATGACGAGGCGATCGAGGTGTTTCGCGCCGCGCTCGACAAGAACCCCGCGTTCGCGGCGGCGCTCTACGACTTGGCGTTCGCGCTGCGCGTGCGGGACCGCCCCGCCGAGGCGGTCGACGCCTACCAGCGCTACATCAAGCTGCGTCCCGACCGATCCCGACGCCTATTACGGCCTCGGCCGCGCGCTCCAGCACCTCGGCCGGAAGGCCGACGCGCGCAAGGCCTACCAGGCCTACGTGTCGATGGAGAAGCGCCCTGCCGAGCGTCGCTGGGTCGTGGCGGCGCAGGCGCAGATCGAAGTCGCTCGCGGCGACACCGTAGCGCCCCTCAGGCGATCGCCGTTTCGAGCGGAAGGTCGAGGGTGAAGGTGGCGCCGGCGGCGGCCTCGCTCTCCACGGTCAGCGTCCCGCCGTGGGCGAGGGCGATCTGCCGCCCGATGTAGAGGCCGAGGCCGAGGCCGCCCACGCGCTCGGCGGTCGGAAGCCGCTCGAACGGCCAGGAAGATCCGACTCTGATCGGCGCGCGGAATCCCCATCCCGGCGTCGCGCACACGCACGCGCAGCCGCTGCGCGACCACCTCGACCGACACCGCGATCGGCTTGCCCTGGCCGTACTTGATCGCGTTCGACGAGGAGGTTCGTCGCCAGCTGCTCCAGCCGCCCGCGATCCCAGGCGCCGACGACGGGTGTGGCGACGGTGAGATCGATGCGTCGAGCCGACCTCCGCCGCCTGATCGCGCAAGCCGCGCCACCACCTCGCGCAGGAGCTCGCCGATGTCGACCCGATCGACGCGCAGCGCGAGTCGCCCGGCGGTGAGACGTGAGACGTCGAGCAGGTCGTCGACCAGCGTCCCCAGCCGATCCGCCGTCGCGCCCGAGGCCGCCAGGGCGCGGGACATCCTCTCCGCTTCGGGATCGCCCGCCGCCGTCAGACGCTCGCCGAACCGAAGCGCCGACCCGAGCCGCAGCTTGAGCGCTGTGAGCGGCGTCTTGAGCTCGTGGGAGGCGATGGAGATGAACTCGTCGCGCGCCCGGATCGCGGCGCGTCGCTCGGCCAGCGCCGCCGCCAGCGTCAGCATGCTGACCGCCGTGACCGCCATGTAGCTCTGGATGAGCAGCAGGCGCTCGTGCGGCGACTCCGCGCCGAAGATGCCGCTGCCGCAGGCGGCGCCCGAGACGGCGATCCCCGACACGAGCAGCATCGCCGCGGTGACGCCGCGCTGCTCGAACCGCAGCGCCGCCCAGATGAGCAGCGGCACCGTCGGATAGGTCCCGCGCACGATCCCGTGGATGGCGTTCCAGGCAAAGGTGATGGCGGAACAGCGTGGCGCTCACGAACGCCAGCAGCGACGAGCCAGCACGGCCGCCTCGACCCAGCGCAGCGGCCGCCGCGAGAGCCGCGAGGCGGCGCTCGCCCAGGCGAACAGGAACGGCGCGACCAGACAGATCACCGAGCGCAGTCCCCCACCCACCAGACGGTCCAGAAGGCGGGCTCGTGGCCGCGATCGGGACGTGCCCCAGCAGGGCGGCGACGAGGCCGAACGTCGCGCTGACCATCGTGCTACCAAGCGCCGCCAGCCGACCAGGCGGAAGACGTCGCCCAGCCGCTCGAGCCGGCTGTCGAACCCGTACCGGCGGAGCAGCGTCGCGCCGATCACCGCCTCCAGCGTGTTCCCGAGCGCGATGATCGCCGCGCCCCAGAGCGGAATCGCCCGCCCTCGCGTTGACGACGAACGCGGCGGCCGCGATCGCGGGCCAGAGCCCGACGCCACGCAGAGCAGAGCGCCGCCAGCGCGATGCCGGTCGGCGGCCAGACGGTGGTCGCGATCCCGCCGATGCGCGTCGAACGACAGCCCCAGCTTCGCGGTCGCCGCGTAGATCGCGAACAGGGCCAGCGAGCTCGAGGGCCCGCGCGACCACGTGCCGGCTCCCCACGGACATGTCAGCCACGATAACAAAAAACAGCCCCCGACGGCCTGACCCGCGTCACGCGAGGTCGAGGCTCGTCGAGCGGGCGCACTGGTCGACGATGCGCGGCGCGCGCTTAGGTCTTGGGACCTTCGGTGTACTCGGCGTCGATGACGTCGTCCTTGTTGCCGGCCCCCGCCTCGGCGGCGCCGCCCTCACCGGCCGGCGGCGTCTCCGGCCCCGCCGGCCGCGCCCGCGGCGCTGCGGTAGAGCGCCTCGGCCATCTTGTGCGACGCCTTCTGGAGCCGCTCGAACACCGCCTCGAACAGCTGCGCCTCCTTGCGGATCGCGGTTGTTCTCCACCGTCTCCTTGGCCTCCTTGAGCGCCGCCTCCAGCTCCGTCGCGGTCCCCCTCGGCGATCTTGTCGCGGTTCTCGTCGAGGTGCTTCTGCACCTGGAAGGTCAGCGACTCGAGCTTGTTGCGCGCCTCGATCGCCTCGCGCCGCTTCTTGTCCTCGGCCTCGTGCTCCTGCGCGTCCTTCACCATGCGCTGGATGTCGGCCTCCGACATCCCCGACGAGGCGGTGATGGTGATGTGCTGCGCCTTGGTGGTCGCCTTGTCCTTGGCCGACACATTCACGATGCCGTTGGCATCGATGTCGAAGGTCACCTCGATCTGCGGCACGCCGCTCGGCGCCGACGGGATCCCGTCGAGGCCGAACTTGCCGAGCAGTCGGTTGTCGCCGGCCATCGGGCGCTCGCCCTGGAACACCTTCACCTCGACCGAGCTCTGGTTGTCGGCCGCCGTCGAGAAGGTCTCGCTCTTCTTGGTCGGGATCGTCGTGTTGCGCGGGATGAGCGTGGTCATCACGCCGCCCAGCGTCTCGATCCCCAGCGACAGCGGCGTGACGTCGAGGAGCAGCATGTCCTTCACGTCGCCCGCCAGCACGCCCGCCTGCACCGCCGCGCCGAGCGCGACGACCTCGTCGGGGTTGACCCCCTTGTGCGGCTCCTTGCCGAAGAAGTCCTTCACCAGCTTCTGCACCATCGGGATGCGGGTCGAGCCGCCGACCAGCACGACCTCGGCGATGTCCGACGGCTTCTTGCTCGCGTCGGCCAGCGCCTTCTTGGTCGGCTCGATCGTCCGCTGGACCAGGTCGCCCATCATCTGCTCGAGCTTCGCGCGGGAGAGCTTGATCTGCATGTGCTTCGGCCCGGTCGCGTCGGCGGTGAGGAACGGCAGGTTGATCTCCGTCTCGGAAACCGACGACAGCTCGATCTTCGCCTTCTCGGCGGCCTCGCGCAGACGCTGGATCACCATCTTGTCCTTGGAGACGTCGATCCCCTGGTCCTTCTTGAACTCGGCCACCAGCCAGTCCATGACCACCTGGTCGATGTCGTCGCCGCCGAGGTGCGTGTCGCCGTTGGTCGAGATGACCTCGACGACCTTCTCGCCGACCTCGAGGATCGAGATGTCGAACGTGCCGCCGCCGAAGTCGTAGACGGCGATGAGGTGGTCCTTGCTCTTGTCGAGCCCGTAGGCGAGCGCCGCCGCCGTCGGCTCGTTGACGATGCGCTTGACGTCGAGGCCGGCGATGCGGCCCGCGTCCTTGGTCGCCTGGCGCTGTGAGTCGTTGAAGTAGGCCGGAACGGTGATGACCGCCTCGGTGACCTTCTCGCCGAGGTAGTCCTCGGCCGCCTTCTTGAGCTTCATCAGGATGCGCGCCGAGATCTCGGGCGGCGTCAGCTTCTTGCCGCGGATCTCGACGTCGGCCTCGCCGCTCGCGCTGCGCACGACCTTGTACGGCACGCGCTTCGACTCCTCGCTGACCTCCTCGAACCGGCGCCCCATGAACCGCTTCACCGAGTAGACGGTGTTCTCGGGGTTGGTGATCGCCTGGCGGCGCGCGATCTGGCCGACCAGGACCTCGCCCTTGTCGTCCCAGGCCACCACCGACGGCGTCAGCCGCCCGCCCTCTTCGTTGGCGATGACCGTCGGATCCTTGCCATCCATGATGGCGACGACGGAGTTGGTGGTGCCGAGGTCGATGCCGATGATTTTGCCCATGAGCTGATTTTCCTTTTTTCGCTGTCGCTTCGGGGGGTTGTCCTGCGTTTTCGCGGTAACGGTAAACACCCCAGATCTGGCGTCAAGCGAAAGCCGGAGCGCCTCGCCGAAAACGATCTATAACTGCATACCTGAACAAATGTTTCACTCCGTCGTTCAGACCTGGCTCGGGCGGAAGTTCGGCGACGCCGACGCCGGCGCAGGCCCAGGCCTGGCCGCTGATCGCCGCGGGCAAGGACGTGCTGGTCACGGCGCCGACCGGCTCGGGCAAGACCCTGGCGGCGTTCCTCTGGGCGCTCGATCGTCTGGTCGGCGAGGCGATCGCCGCCGGCGGCCCCCTCCCCGACCGGACCAGCGTCCTCTACGTCTCGCCGCTCAAGGCGCTGTCGAACGACGTGCGCCGGAACCTCGAGGAGCCGCTGGGCGAGATCAAGGCGCTGGCCGCCGAGCTCGGCTACCCGGCGCCCGAGGTCCGCACCGCGGTCCGGACCGGCGACACGACCGCGCGCGAGCGGCGCGCGGCGACCCGCCGTCCGCCGCACGTGCTGGTCACCACGCCCGAGTCGCTGTTCATCCTGCTGACCTCGGAGTCGGGCCGGCGCGCGCTGCGCGACGTGCGGACGGTGATCGTCGACGAGATCCACGCCGTGGCCCCCGACAAGCGCGGCGCCCACCTGGCGCTGTCGCTCGAGCGGCTGGAGGCGCTGGTGGCGTCTCAACCTGTGGGAACCCTCGAAGGGTTCCCACACCCTCCCGCGAAGGGTTCCGCCGAGCAGAGCTCGGCTCTGCCCACGCGACCAAGGCTCCAGCGGGTCGGGCTGTCGGCGACGGTCCGGCCCCTCGAGGTGGCGTCGCGGCTGCTGGTCGGCGGGACGCGACCGCCGCCCGCGCTGGTCGACGTCGGCCAGCGGCGCGATCTCGACCTCGGCGTCGAGGTCCCCGAGGACGAGCTGGGCGCCGTCGCCACCAACGAGCAGTGGGTCGAGCTCTACGATCGGATCGCGGCGCTGGCGCGCGCGCACAAATCGACGCTGGTGTTCGTCAACACGCGCCGACTGGTCGAGCGGGTCACGCTTGCACCTCTGCGAACGGCTGGGCGCCGACGCCGTCGCCGCGCACCACGGCAGCCTGTCGCGCGAGCGGCGCCACCGCGCCGAGCGGCTGCTCAAAGTCGGGCGAGCTCAAGGTGGTCGTCGCCACGGCGTCGCTCGAGCTGGGGATCGACGTCGGCGCCGTCGAGCTCTGCTGCCTCATCGGGTCGCCGCGCTCGATCGCGACCGGGCCTGCAGCGCATCGGTCGCTCGGGCCACGCGCTCCACGCCACGCCCAAGGGGCGGCTGTTCCCGCTGACGCGCGACCAGCTGGTCGAGTGCGCGGCCCTGGTGCGCGCCGCCCGCCGCGCGGAGATCGACGCCGTCTGCCTGCGGGACGCGCCGCTCGACGTGCTGTCGCAGCAGATCGTGGCCGCCTCCTCCTGCGACGAGTGGGACGAGGACGCGCTCTACGACGCTCTGCCGCCGCGCCGGCCCCTACGCCGCGCTCGCGCGCGCCGACTTCGACGGCGTGGTCGACATGCTGGCCGAGGGGATCGCCACCAGCCGCGGGCGCGCGGGCGCGCTCCTGCACCGCGACGCCGTCAACCGGCGGCTGCGCGGCCGGCGCGGCGCGCGCCTGGCCGCGCTCACCTCCGGGCGGCGCCATCCCGGACAACGCCAACTACGACGTCATCCTCGAGCCCGACGGAACGCAGATCGGGACCATCGACGAGGACTTCGCCATCGAGTCGATGGCCGGCGACATCATCCTGCTTGGGGAACTCGTCCTGGCGGATCCGGCGCGTCGAGCCGGGCAAGGTCCGGGTCGAGGACGCGGCCGGCGCGCCGCCCACGATCCCGTTCTGGCTCGGCGAGGGCCCGGCGCGCACGCGCGAGCTCTCCGCCGAGGTCGCGGCGCTGCGCGCGCAGATCGTCGACGCCCACGCACGCCACGACGATGTCGCTCCCGCACTCGAGTCGGAGTGCGCGCTCGATCGACGCGGCGCCGAGCTGCTGCGCGACTACGTCCTGGCAGGCGCGGCTGTCCTGGGCGGCGTGCCGACGCAGACGCGCATCTTCGCCGAGCGGTTCTTCGACGACGCGGGCGGCATGCAGCTCGTCATTCACGCGCCGTTCGGCGGGCGGATCAACCGCGCCTGGGGGATGGCGCTGCGCAAGCGCTTCTGTCGATCGTTCGACTTCGAGCTGCAGGCCGCGGCGACCGACGACGGGATCGTGCTGTCGCTCGGGCCGCAGCACAGCTTCCCGCTGGAGACGGTCTTCTCGATGCTGCGCGGCGGCTGACGTCGAGGAGCTGCTCACGCAGGCCGCCCTGCAGGCGCCGATGTTCGAGACGCGCTGGCGCTGGAACGCCACGCGCTCGCTGGCGCTCCTGCGCAGCCGCGGCGGCAAGCGCGTGCCGCCGGCGCTGCTGCGGATGCGGGCGCAGGATTTGATCGCGGCTGTCTTTCCCGGCCCAGACCGCCTGCCAGGACAACCACGGCGGCGGCACCATCGAGGTGCCCGACCATCCGCTCGTGCGCGAGACGGTGCGCGACTGCCTGGTCGAGGCGATGGACGCCGCCGGGCTTGCGCGCGGTGCTGGAGGCGATCGCCGACGGACGCGTGCAGACGACCGCGCGCGAGCTCCCCGAGCCGTCGGTGTTCGCCCACGAGATCCTGAACGCCAACCCCTACGCCTTCCTCGACGACGCGCCGCTGGAAGAGCGCCGCACCCGCGCGGTCAGCGTGCGGCGCGGGCTGCCGGCGACGGTCGTCGAGCGGATCGGCGGGCTCGATCCCGAGGCCGTCGCCGCGGTGGTCGCCGAGATCGAGGTCGAGCGCGCGCGATCCCGACGAGCTCCACGATCTATTGCTCGACGCCGGCGCCTTGCCCGAGGCGATGGGCCGCGCCCGCGGCTTCGGCGATCTGTTCGAGGCGCTCGTCGGGGCGCGACGCGCCGCCCGCCTCGACGGCGATCCGGTCCTGTGGGTCGCCGCGGAGCGCCGCTCGCTGGCCGGCGCCGTCTGGCCGACGCGCCGGTTCGTCCCAGACGTCGTCGAGCCGCCCGCGCGCCGCGCGCCGACCTGGTCCGATCGCGAGAGCGCGCTCGTCGAGATCGTGCGCGGCCATCTTCCGCTTTCACGGACCGACGACGCCCGAACGGATTGCGGCGCCGCTCGGCCTCGCCGCGTCCGACGTCGAGGCGGCGCTGGCGCAGATCGAGCTGGCGGGCGCCGTGCTGCGCGGGCGCTTCCTGCCGGAGCTCGGGCGACGGCGTCCAGTGGTGCGAGCGCCGACTGCTGGCGCGAATCAACCGACGCATGCTCGACGGCCTGCGCCGCGAGATCGAGCCGGTCACCGCCGCCGACTTCCTGCGTTTTCTGTTCGGCTGGCAGAACGTCCGCCCGGGGACGCAGCTGCACGGTCAGCCCGGGCTGGCGCGCGATGATCGCCCAGCTGCAGGGCTACGAAGCGGCGGCCGGCGCCTGGGAGCGCGCCATCCTGCCGGCGCGGCTCGTCGGATACGACTCCGCCTGGCTGGACGCGCTCTGTCTTTCGGGCGGCGCCGCCTGGGGACGCCTCGCCGCCAGGCCGGCCGGCGGAACTCCCAGCCGCGCGGCGCCCATCGCGCTCTGCCGGCGCGCAGATCTTCCGTGGCTGCTGGTGCCCGAGACGGAGCGCCTCGACGAGGCGGCGCTCTCCGCCCCGGCGCGCGACGTGCTCGCTCACCTCGACCGGGCGCGGGGCGAGCTTCCTCGACGAGATCATCGCCGGGACACGCCGCCTGCGCACCGAGGTCGAGGACGCGCTCGGCGAGCTGGTCTCCGCGGGACGGGTCACGGGCGACGGGTTCTCGGGCCTGCGCGCGCTCATCTCGGCGACGCAGACGCGCGGCGGCGCCCGCGCGCGCTGGCACTCCCGCTGGAGCCGCCGGACCGGCGGCCCGATCGGCGCCGGGCGATGGTCGGTGCTCCGCCACGACGCGATCGCCGCCGCCGGCGACGAGGAGACCCGGCACGAGGCGCTCGCCCGCCAGTACGTAAGAAGATACGGCGTGGTGTTCCGCGATCTCCTGGCGCGCGAGGCCCACGCCCCCGCCTGGCGCGATCTGGTCCGCGTCTACCGCCGGATGGAGATGAGCGGCGAGCTGCGCGGCGGCCGCCTGGTGGGCGGTTTCGTCGGCGAGCAGTTCGCCGCGCCCGACGCCGTCGACGCGCTGCGGGCCACACGACGCGAGGAGCGACGCGGAGAGATCGGTTCGTCTGTCGGCGTGCGATCCGCTGAACCTGGTCGGGATCGTCACCCCGGGACAGCGCGTGCAGGCGACGCTGGCCAACACCGTCTCGTACGTCGACGGCGTGCCCCAGACCGCGCCAGACAGCGCGGCCGCGAGCGTCCCCCGGCCGTCCTGGGCGCCCGCCGTCCAGTCCGTCTGAGCGCCTGCCGTCCAGTCCGTCTGAGCGCCCGCCGTCCAGTCCGTCTGAGCGCCCGCCGTCCAGTCCGTCTGAGCGCCCGCCGCGCAACGGTCCGCCGGGCGCCCGGCAATCCGTTGTCTGACGAACATCTCCCTGTTGTCCCGGGAGTAACAACCGGGGTCCAGTCCCCCCAGAAGGACCCCCGAACGGTCGAGTTTTGGAGCCAATAATTGTTGGCCCGATTACTGCTTTGTAATAGGGCTGTGTCGGACCGACACCTTGCGAACAACGGCAAAACCCGAGCGATCGGGTGACGCAAAGCCCACGGGACTCACGTAGTCGGCCGGGCTGCCTCAAGGGGGAACAGAACATGAGAGAGCTGGGGAAGCGAACAATCCAAATCAGTATCGCGCTCGGCGCAATCGTTGGACTGATCGGCTGCGGTGAGGAAGCAAGTACCGTCGAGACCGGGACGCACGAGCCCGGGATGGCGGGCGTCAACGGCCTGGCGGGCATCAACGGTCTCGCTGGCGTCAACGGCCTCGCCGGCGTCAACGGCCTCGCCGCTGTCAACGGCCTGGCCGGCGTCAACGGCCTCGCCGCCGCCAACGGCCTGGCCGGCGTCAACGGCCTCGCCGCCGCCAACGGGCTCATGACCACGTCGGCCGGTCGCAAGACCGTCTCGTACCTGGTCAAGTGCGCCCTCGCCGCCGGTGACACGCTGGTCAAGCAGGACCAGAACGGGAACACCTATACCTTCGCCGGCGGCATCGGCCTCTGCCCCGCCTGGAAGAACGGCGGCGTCACCGGCAACGTCCAGTGCATGGAGGGGATCTCCGCCTGCATGATCGCGCACGTCAACACCGCCGGCGTTCATGTCCCGATCTGGATCGACTCGAACGACCCGAGCATCGGGTGGGGCATCGACCGCACCAACTATCCCGATGCAGGAAGGGACCTTCTTCGGCGACATCATCGATACCGGTCCCCTCTCCGGAAAGACGGGCGTGACCGCCCCCGTCGCGTACTACTGCGACGGCGCCGGCTTCCCCGCCGGTTCGTACGGCGTCGTCGCCGGCCGCCTCGGCGCAAACCAGGTCAACTCGCCCTACTCCAACCCGTTCGGCGCCGGCGTGCTCTGCCAGACGCCGGTCACCTACAGTGCCCCGGTCAATGTCCCCTTCTACACGGGCGGCATCGGCGGGAGCTGCCCGGCCGGCTCGATCGCCAACCCGGCGGGCGGCTGCCCCGACGGCTACCAGGAGATGCAGTACCCGTACGGCAGCACCTCGGTCCCCTGGAACCACGCCATCACCGTGTGGCGGAACGCGAACTACACGCCGGTGTTCGACACCAGCTACCAGTACCAGCTGTCGGCCGTGCTCACCAACGGCAACCCGATGGTCGTCGACGTCGGCAGCTCGCCCATTCAGCAGTGGAACAAGTCGGCCGGCCTCGGCACCTCGGTCTTCAACATGACCCCGAGCGGCAGCAACTGGACGATCTCGCCCATCACCATGTCGGGCAAGTGCCTCGACGCGGGCGGCGCGACCAACAGCACCGCCGTCGTGGTCAACGCCTGCAACGGCGCCGCCTCGCAGAGCTGGAAGATCACCGCCATCTCCCAGAACGGCGCCTTCAACGTCGCCACGGCCGCCACGGGCCGCTGCCTCAACGTTCGCGGCGGCAACGGCTCGGCCGGGACGGTCATGGAGGTCTATGACTGCACCGCCGGCTGGACCAGCGAGCAGTTCAACATCCAGGCGACCGTCTACGCCGGCGACACCAGCAACCAGACGACGAGCACCGGCGGCTCCACGGGCACGGGCGGCTCGACCAGCACCGGCGGCTCCACGGGCACGGGCGGCTCGACCAGCACCGGCGGCTCCACGGGCACCGGCGGCTCGGCCGGTTCCACCGGCACCGTCGCGTTCTCCGACAACTTCGAGGCCCAGACGTCGGGGACCAACACCCCCGCAAACTGGACCCGCGTGGGCGGCAGCTCGGGCGACTGGTCGATCCAGACCGACGGCAGCAAGGTCCTCACGCAGAACGGCTCGACCAGCTCGACGCTTCGCATGCAGACCGCGGGTCCCGTGCTGAGCGGCGCCACCAGCATCGCAGCGCAGGTGAAGCTCGTCGGCGCCGGGAGCAGCAACCCTGCAGCGATGGTCTGCCTCCGCTACTCGAGCACCAGCAACTACTACTGCGCGGCGCTCGGCACGACCGGTGTGCAAATCAAGACGATGGTGAACGGAACGGCGGGCACGAGCTCGGTCTTCGCGGCCACCGTTGCCACCGGGACCTGGTACAGCCTGAAGCTCAGCGTCGACGCGTCGGGGGTCCTCAGCGCCACCCTGGGCACGACGGTGGTCGGGACCTACACCCCCACCGCGCTCGCCAGCGGCAACGCCGCCGTCGCGACGGCCAGCATGACCGCCTCGTTCGACAGCGTGGTCTACGCGCAACCGTAGTCAGTCGTCGATTCGAGGTTCTCGACACGGCCGGTTCGCCCCAGCGGACCGGCCGTTTCCATTTTCGGCGCGCCTCGAGCCTTGCAGCGGACATCCGAGCGACAGGCCAAAATAATGCGTCGCGGTGTTGTTCTGCAGACATCTCGAGTGTTGCTCTCGAGACAACGGCCGGGGCCGCCACACCCAGTGAAAACCCCGAGTTCTTACAATTTTGTCTCAGAAAAGTGTTGGCTCAATTACTGCTTTATACATGCTCGTGTCTGACGGATACCTTGCGAACAACGGCAAAACCCGAGCGATCGGGCGACGCAAAGCCCACGGGACTCACGTAGTCGGCCGGGCCGCCTCAAGGGGGGAATCGAACATGCGAGAGCTCGGGAAGCGAACGATCCAAATCAGCATTGCCCTGGGCGCCATCGTCGGCCTCATCGGATGCGGCGAAGAGGCCAGCACCGTGGAGTCTGGAACGCATGAGCCCGGTCTTGCGGGCATCAACGGCCTCGCGGGCATCAACGGCCTCGCGGCCGCCAACGGGCTTGCCGCCGCGAACGGCCTGGCCGGCGTCAACGGCCTCGCCGGCGTCAACGGCCTGGCCGCCGCCAATGGCCTGGCGGGCGTCAACGGCCTGGCCGCCGCCAATGGGCTCATGACGACCTCGGCCGGTCGCAAGACCGTCTCCTATATCGTCAAGTGCGCCCTCGCCGCCAACGACACGCTGGTCAAGCAGGACCAGAACGGAACCAACTACACCTTTGCCGGTGGCATCGGCCTCTGCCCCAGCTGGAAGAACGGCGGGATCGCCGGCTCGGCCTCCTGCGAGGAGCTCGTCTCGGCCTGCATGATGGCCCACATCAACACCGCCGGCGTGCACGTCCCGATCTGGCTCGACACCCAGAACCCGGTCGTCGGGTGGGGGATCGACAAGGTCAACTTCCCCTTCCAGGAGGGGTCGTTCTTCGGGAACATCATCCAGACCGGCGCGCTCAGCAGCGTCGGCATGCCGAACGTGAACGGACCGGTCGGCTACTACTGTGACGGCGCCGGCTTCGCCGGTGGCACCAGCGGCGTGGTCGCCGGCCGCATCGGCGCCAACCAGGCGAACTCGCCCTACACGAACCCGTACGGCAACGGCACGCTCTGCAAGAACGCCGCGGGCAACGTCCCGTACTACACCTACGGCGTCGGCGGCCAGACCGATCCGGACGGCTACCAGAAGCTGGAGATGCCGTCGGGCACGCCGTGGAACAACGCCATCACCGTGTGGCGCAACAACAGCTACAACCCCATCTTCGACACCAGCTACCAGTACAGCCTGTCGGCGAAGATCACGGGTGGCGCGATGGTCATGGACGCGGGCACCTCGCCCGTCCAGCAGTGGGACGCCTCGGCGGGCCTCTCGTCCTCCATCTTCAACATGGCGCCGAGCGGCTCCAACTGGACGATCTCGCCGATCAGCCAGCCGACGATGTGCCTCGACGCCGGCGCCGCCACCAACGCCACGGGGATCGCGCTCAACGGCTGCAACGGCGGCGCGTCGCAGGCCTGGAGCATCACGCCTGACGTCGCGACGGGGAACTTCTTCGTCAAGGCGTCGAACACCGGTCGCTGCATCAACGTCCGCAGCGGCAGCACGGCGCGCGGCACGGTGATGGAGGTCTACGACTGCAACACCAGCTGGACCAGCGAGAAGTTCGCCATCCAGGCGACCGTCTACGCCGGCGACCAGAGCGGCGCCACCGTCAACCAGACCGGCGGCTCGGGCACCTCGCCCTGCGCTTCGTTCTGCGACCAGCCGACCGAACTGGCCACGCAGAGCGACTCGCTCACCAACATCAGCACCAACGCCGTGTGCTACGAGTCGACCTTCCCGCTCTACGGCTTCAACTGCGGCAACATGAGCGGCCGCACCTTCACCCTGAACGGCCAGGTCATCAACTGCGGTGGCAACATGACCCTGCCCGCGAAGGTCAACGGCGGCTACTGCTTCCAGATGTCGGCCGGCGGCTCGACCTCCGCTTACTTCGGCACCTGGTAAGTCGCCCCCAGCGCGTCTTCATCTAAACGGCCGGTCCGCCTCCCAGCGGACCGGCCGTTTCCTTTTGGGACCGCGCCGTCGTGGGACCGCACCGTCTTGGGACCGCGCCGTCTTGGGGGCCGCGCCGACGCCGCGGATGGCTCGCGGCTCGGCGGGGAACGTTGTTCGCGAAGCATCTAGCCTGTTGCTTCGGCGGCAACGCCTGGGACCGGAACACCCACAGAAAAGCCCGACTTTAAGGCATATACCATAAAATAATCGTTGGCTTGATTACTGCTTTGTAAGTAACCAGTGTCAGACCGACACCTTGTGAACAACGGCAAAACCCGAGCGATCGGGCGACGCAAAGCCCACGGGACTCTCGCAGTCGGCCGGGCCGCCTCAAGGGGAACAACAATGAGAGAACTCGGAAAACGTTCGATCCAGATCAGCATCGCGGTAGGTGCCATCGTCGGCCTCATCGGCTGCGGCGAGGAGGCCAGCAACGTGGAGGCCCCGAGCCAGGACTACGGCCTGTTCGCGGCGAACGGCCTGGCCGGTATCAACGGCCTCGCCGGCGTCAACGGCCTCGCCGGCGTCAACGGCCTGGCCGGCGTCAATGGCCTGGCCGGCGTCAACGGCCTCGCTGGCGTCAACGGCCTCGCCGCCGCCAACGGCCTGGCCGGCGTCAACGGCCTCGCCGCCGCCAACGGGCTCATGACCACGTCGGCCGGTCGCAAGACCGTCTCCTACCTCGTCAAGTGCGCGCTCGCGGCCGGCGATACGCTCGTCAAGCAGGACCAGGGCGGCAACAACTACACCTTCGCCGGCGGCATCGGCCTCTGCCCCGACTGGAAGAACGGCGGCGTCGCCAGCAACGCCACCTGCATGGAGGGGATCTCCGCCTGCATGATGGCCCACATCAACACCGCCGGCGTCCACGTCCCGATCTGGCTCGACTCGGGCGACACGGCGATTGGCTGGGGCGTCGACCGCGTGAACTATCCGATGCAGGAGGGGACCTTCTTCGGCGACATCATCGACACAGGCACCCTGACCAATCTCTCCAAGCCGGGGGTCACCGCGCCCGTCGCCTACTACTGCGACGGCGCCGGCTTCCCCGCCGGCTCGGGCGGCATCGTGGCCGGGCGCATCGGCGCCAACCAGACGAACGCCCCCTACGCGAACCCGTTCGGCGGTCTCTGCCAGAACGGGTCCGCCGTGGCCCAGTACAGCTCGGGCGTCGGTGGGAGCTGCCCGGCCGGCTCGAACTCCGACCCGGCGGGCGGATGCCCCGACGGGTACAAGGCGCTCACCACCAACAGCAACGGCGGCGTCTGGCAGCACGGCATCACCGTGTGGCGGAACCCGAACTACACGCCGAACTTCGACCCGGCCTACGTCTACACGATGTCGCCGCTGGGCGCGTCGGCGATGATCCTGGACGTCGGAGAACGGTCTGCTCACCGACTACAACCAGTCGTCGATGCTCGACAGCTCGAAGTTCCTGATCACGGCGCACGGCTCGAACTGGCTGATCCAGATGAAGACCGACCCCACCAAGTGCGTCGACGCGAACGCGGCCAACAACGGGAGCACCGTGCACGTCAACGCCTGCAGCGGCGTCGCCTCGCAGGACTGGAGCTTCACGCCGCAGCCGACGAAGGACGGCGCCTTCCTCATCCAGACCGCCGCCTCGGGGCGCTGCCTGCACGTCAAGAACGGCGTCAGCACCGCCAGCGCCGGGATGGAGAGCTACGACTGCAACGCGACCAGCGTCTACCAGCGCTTCATCGTCCAGGCGGTCGGGACGGTCCAGAGCTAGTCACGCGGCGCCAACCCGAGCCGAGGCCCGGTCCCCGAAAGGGGCCGGGCTTTTGCTTTTCCCCTCAGCGAGTCATCGGTGCGTAGGCGCGCTGGGCCGGCACCGAGACGAGCTCGCCCGCCGGCAGCACGAGCGCGGTGAGCTCGCGTCCGTAGACGCAGCCGGTGTCGAGCCCGGTCGCGAAGGGATGCCGCTGTAACCCGCGGACGGCGTCGTGCCCGAACACGACGTGCTCGGGCCCGCGCCAGAGAGAGGCCCAGGGGGTGCCGTCGATGCGCTTCGACGGCTCGCCCAGGGCGGTGATGCTCCGCAGGTTCAGGAGGTGATCGCGCGTCTGCTGCTCGAGCGGGATTCCTGGCACGAGGCCGCCGTGCACGACGACGTGCGGGCGTTCGGCCGCCCCGTCGAGGCGCAGCCAGAGCGGGCGCAACTCGAGCCAGGCGATGTCGGCGGTGCCCAGCGCCTCGGCGACCGCGCGGTGCGCCGGACCGACCTTCGCTTCGCCGCGGACCGCACGCAGCACGTGAGCGTCGTGGTTGCCGAGCACGGCGTCGGCGCCCGACGCGCGCGCCCAGCGGACCACGCCGGCCGAATCTGGGCCCTTGGCGCAGAGATCGCCGACCAGCACGACGCGGTCCCCCGGCGCGCGGCCGACGCGCGCCAGCAGCGCCAGCAGCTCGTCGAGGCAGCCGTGAACGTCGCCGACGATGAGGGTGCGCATGGCGGGCCGCTCCCGCCTCGGCCTACGACTCCGAGACGGAGATCTTGATCATCTTGACCGGCGTCTTCGGCCGGTCGTGCCCGTCGCGCGGGGTCTTCGAGATCTTGTCGACCACGTCCATCCCCTCGATCACCTTGCCGAACACCGGGTGCTTCGACTGCCCGGCCGAGAACCAGTCCAGGTAAGGGTTGTCGATGACGTTGATGAAGAACTGGCAGCTGCCGCTCTGCGGCCCCTTGTTGGCCATCGACAGCGTCCCGCGCGAATTGGAGATCTTGGCGTTGGCCGGATGCTCGTCGGGGATCGTCCCGCTGGGCGCGTCGCCGGTGCCGGCGCGCGGGCTCTGCGGGTCCTTGCTGTGCGGACAGCCGAACTGCACCATGAACTTGTCGATCACCCGGTGAAAGTGGAGGCCGTCGTAGAAGCCGCTCTTGGCGAGCTTGACGAAGTTGCCGGCGGTGATGGGCATTTGATCGGCGAGCAGCTCGATCTTGATGTCGCCCAGGGAGGTGCTGAGGAGCGCGGTGGGGTTGGACATGGGGGCGAAGCTTAACGCACTTCGAGCGCCGCGACGACCTCGTCGAGCGCGTCGAACAGCCGCGCGCGCGGCGCCAGCTCGGCGAGCTTGCTGCCGCGGACCGCGAAGATCTCGTCGCAGGTTTCGGCGGCCGGAAGATCGAGCCGCCCGTCGCCGAGATAGACCGTCGGATGTCCCGGATGGCGCCGGCGCAGATCGGCCACCACGTGGCTCTTGAAGTCCTCGCCGGGCGAAAGCCGCATCCCGGGCGGCAGCGTCACGTGCCAGCGGCGCCCGTCGAACGCGCCGGTAAAGGCGACGAACGGGAGCTCAGGGGGGAGCAGATCCTGGATGTAGAACCCGAGCCCGTGGCTGAGGACCACCAACGGCCACCCGCGCGCGCGGCAGAGCGCCGACAGCGCCGGCAAGCCCGGACGCATCCGGGTGTGCGCGCGCGCCTCGGCCAGCAGAGCGTCGGGCGACACCGCGAGGTCGCCGTACCCGCGCGCGATCATCTCGAGCGGCGTCACCTTCCCGGCGTAGGTATCGGGCAGCAGCACCGCCCGCCAGTCGTAGCCGAGGTGCCGGTCCCAGAACAACGTCGTGACGTCGTCGACGGTCAGCGTCCCATCGAAGTCCGAAACGACAATCATCCGAACGTCGCGACCAGCGGGGCGTGATCGCTGGTTCCGAATTCGCGCTGCGAGACACAGCTCTCAGCCTTCGCCATGAGTTCGCCGCTGCAGAGGAGGTAGTCGATCCGCCAGCCGATGTTGCGCTGGCGCAGGTTGCGCCAGGGGGCCCACCAGGTGAAGAGGGCGTCGTTGTCCGGCTCGCGCTCGCGCGCCAGATCGTGCAAGCCCCCTTCGGCGAGGAGGCGCTCGAACAGCGCGCGCTCGTCGGCGCGCTGACCGATCGCCCGCTCGTCTCGCTCCTTGGCGTGCACGTCGATCGGGGCGCGCGCCACGTTGAGGTCGCCGCAGAGCACCACCTTCTGTCCGAGCGCCCGCATCCCGGCCGCGTAGGCGGTCATCGCCTCAAGGAAACGAACCTTGGCCGCGAAGTCCTTCCCCCCGTTGGGGACGTAGATTGAGGCGACGTGCACACCCTCGACGGTGGCCGACGCGATCCGGGTCTCGTGGTCGAACTCCGGATGCAGATAGAGAGGACGATCGGCGCAGAGCGCCTGGCGGATGAGCAGCGCGACGCCAGAGTATCCCTTGGTGCCGTGCCAGTAGGACCAGTATCCAGGGATGTCGCCGACGGTCTTGGGGATGTGGTCGGCGGCCGCCTTGATCTCCTGCAGGCAGAGGACGTCGGGCTGCTCGCGCGCCACGAAGTCGGCGACCTCGGCCTGCCGCGCGCGGATTCCGTTCACGTTCCAGGTGGCGATCTTCATCGATCGATGTGCATGCTCTTCTAGCACGCATGGCCGCCCCCGCCGACGAGCCCGCCGCGCCGACCGCCGCCGCCGCACGGTCGCCGCGCGCGCTGATCGTGGTCATCGCCGCCGGGATCTTCGTGACCGGATTCGGGTGGCCCGGATCCTTCGCGCGGTTGCCCTTCAACTGGCTGTTGAAGAACCAGCTGCATATGTCGGCGCTGGCGGTCTCGGAGTTCTGGGCGGTCTCCTTGCTGATCTGGTACGTCAAACCGCTGGTCGGTTTCGTCTGCGACGCCTATCCGCTGTTCGGGACGCGGCGCCGTGGCTACCTGCTGGTGGGAACCGCGCTGGCGGGGCTGTTCTGGTTGATGTTCGCGTTCGTTCCCCGCCGCTACCTCCCGTTCATGCTCGTGATGACCGTCCTCAACATCGCGATGGTCTCCGTCAGCACGGTCGTCGGCGGGCTACAGGTCGAGGTCTCGCAGCGTTACGATGCCAGCGGCCGGCTTGCCTCGCTTCGCATAGCGCTGGAAGGGCTGATGAACCTGCTCGGCGGACCGGTCGGCGGCTGGTTGGCGGTCTGCGCGTTCGGCTGGACCGCACTGTCTGGTGCCGGCGTCACCCTCGCGTTTCTGCCTGTCGTCGCCTGGCTCTACCGCGAGCCACGTGGCGCGCGCGCAAACACCGCGGTCTGGGCGACGGCGCGCAGCAATTTCAAGGCGGTCGTCCGTTCGCGCGCGATGTGGGGGGCGACCGGGCTGCTCTTTCTCGTCTATCTGGCGCCTGGGTTTCAGACCCCGATGCTCTACTACCAGCAGGACGTCCTCAAGTTCGACCCGCGCTACATAGGCTTCCTGCAGCTTCTGCAAGGCGCCGGCGGCATCATCGGCGCCGCGGCCTACGGCTACCTCTGCCGTCGCCTCACGCTCAAGGTTTCGCTCATCGCGGGGATCTTGCTGAACGCCGCGAGCACGCTGCTCTACCTGCGCTACGACTCGGCCCGGGCGGCTGCCCTCATCGACAGCTCGGCCGCGACGCTCAGCATCCTGGCGACGCTTCCTCTCTATGACCTGGCAGCGCGCGCGACGCCGGTCGGTGTCGAGAGCTTCGGGTTCTCGCTGATGATGAGCATCCGAAACATCGCCATCTTCGCGATCTCGGACGTCGTTGGGTCGTACCTGTACGGCAAGTACCACGTCGGGTTCAAGCAGCTGGTCTGGATCAACGCCGGCTCGTCGGCGGCGGTGCTGCTGTTCGTCCCGCTCCTGCCGGCGGCGCTGCTGGCGGCGCGCGAGGGAGACCGGCGCCCGGCGGCCTGACCGCCCGGCTAAGGAAATCTGCGCCGGCTGCCGACATCATCCCTGTTGCCTGGGGGGAATGGCTTCTCGCGCTTCGTTTCGCGCGCCGGCGGCGTCTGTCTGGCGCTGGCGCTCTCGTGCGCGTCGACGCCCTGGCCCGACGAGCCGGGTGTTCCCGTCGAGCTCGGACGCGCCGCCAACGTCGAGGCCGGGGATTCGTTCCTGTCGGCGCTGACCGCCGCGCGGGAGGCGCGCGGCCTCGCGCCGCCGCTGGTCACGCCCCGCTATCAGTCGGAGATCCGCACCTTCGCCGACGACCTGCAGGCGGGGAAGACCTCGGCCGCCGGCGCGCGGCGCGCGATCGAGGGGTGGGGACGCGTCGCCTACCAGCACAGCGTCGAGAGCTGGCTGGTCGACTGCACGAAAGGCACCCCCCAGGTCCCGCCCGCGCTTGGCGAGCTCTCCTCGGCGGTGATGACCTACGCGGGAGCCCACTTCCGCCCGCGGTCGATGGCCGCCGATCAGTGCGTCGTTCTCATCGTCGCGCCGACCGGCGCCGGCGAGGCCGTGCACTTCGCTCCCCCGGCCAACTAGCCGCGCGACCGGGCCAAATCGCTCGAGATCCTGACGCCAGATCCAGCGGCTAGATCCGGACGCTAGATCCTGTCGCTAGATCCGGACTTGGATCTCGTAGCGGCGGTTCTTGGCCTTCTTGGCCGGCGTGTTGTCGGGCGTGACCAGCGGGCGCTCGGAGCCCATTCCAACCGAGATGATCTCGTGCGGCGCGACGCCGCGCGCGGCCAGCTCCTTGGCGATCACCGCCGCGCGCTTGGCCGACAGCTCCTTGTTGTGCTCCGGCTTGCCGGCCGAGTCGGTGTGGCCCGACACCTCGAACTTGAAGCCGCTGACGCCGCCCGCCTGCAGCTTCTTCTTGGCGTCGATCAGCTGGTCCGCCAGCTTCTTGATCTTCTTGTCGCAGCCGGGCGCCAGCT
This sequence comes from uncultured Pseudomonadota bacterium, assembly GCA_963725905.1. GTDB lineage: Bacteria > Myxococcota_A > Polyangia > Fen-1088 > Fen-1088 > JADGRB01. The sequence goes on from CAVSAG010000004.1 coordinate 61,827, forward strand.
GGTCGCTGTCGCTCTTGAAGCTGCACTGATTCTTGTGCCCCTCGGCGAGCAGCTTGGCGTTGACGTCCTTGACCACCTTGTCGCGCGCGGCGCCGCCGGCCTTGCCGGCCAGGGCGTGAAAATCGAGCGCCCGCGCGGGCGCGGCGCCGAGCAGCAGACCAGCCGCCACCGCGGCGAACAACCAATTTCGTCCCAGCAATGATGTGCGATGCATGGGGCCGATTCTAAGCCAACCCGCTAGCGGCGGAGCGTCAGATCGAGAACGGTGAGGAGCCCTGGCGGGGCCGCGATCACGGCCGAGATGGCGTTCAGGACCGTCCCCACCGTGGCCCGATCGCCGTGGGTGCCCCCCTGGATCAGGAGATCCAGCGGCGGATCTCCTTCGATGAGAATCCGATCGTGTGGGTCGGGCGCGCCGACCGACATCTCGAGATCGAGGCGCACCAGCTCGCGCCCGCCGGCAAGCCCGACCGCCGACTGCCGCAGCCCCGCCACGCGGCCGGCCTCGATCCCCGGCCGCGCCTCGGTAACCGGTCCGATCGTCGAACGGATCTCGTCGAAGACGAGACCGAGACCGAGACCGACGAGCGCGCAGGACTCGGGGAGGCCGCGGTGGCCGAGCTGCTTCTGCGCCACGCCCGCGTTGAACGCCTCCACCGTCATGCCGGCGCCGACCTTGGCGCGCAGCGGCCCGCGCCGCTTCGCCGCGTCGACGACGCGGGTGACGACCACGCGCTCGATGGTCACGCAGGCGGCGGCCAGCGCAACCGGAAGGCGGTCCATCACCAGGCCGGGATTGACGCCCGTCCCGACGACGGTGATGCCGGTGGCCCGCGCCCGGGCGTCCAGCTCCTGGGCCAGCTCGGGGGTCAGGTGATTCGCGTAGGAGAGATCTTCGCAGGTCGAGACCACGTCGACGCCCGCCGCGCCCGCCGCCTCGACGATCGGCATCATCTCGGCGACGCCCGAGAGAGTCAGCACCAGCGCGACGTCGGCGCCCGCCAGCGCGGCCGACAGCGTGGGCGCCACCTTCACGTCGAGCGGACCGACCTCGGCGACCTCGCCCGCGTCGCGGCCGACGAAGGCGGGATCGTAGGCGCCCGAGAGCTCGAGCGAGGGGCGGGCCCGGACGGCCTTGAGCACCTCGCGGCCGATCGCGCCCAGGCCGACGATTGCGACGCGCGTGGCGCGCGTGGCGCCGCCGCCCGCCGCGCTCACCCGCCGAGCTCCGCCAGATCCTCGCCCAGCTCCTCGAGAAATCCGGAGATCTCCGAGGGTGAGAGCGATTCGAGGCGGCGGCGGATCCCTTCCAGATCGTCGCGCAGCCGGCCGGCCCGCCTCCGGTAGTTGTCGAGCGTGTTCTCCAGACGAGCCGCGTCGGACCCGGGTGCGTCGGCGCGACCGACAGCGGCCCGCAGGTTCGCCTCGGCGGCGTCGAGATCGCGCGCGATCTCGGCCGCGCCGGTCGCGTGCCCGTTCCGCGACGCGCCCGCCGCCGCCGCGGTCTCGAGCTCTCCGATCCGTGCCCGCAAACGATCGCGCTCGGCCTCGAGGGCGTGCAGGCGGTCGTCCTCTCCGACGACCTGCGACGCGGCCGCCTTGCGCTCGTGCTCGAGCCGCAGCAGCTTCCCCTCCAGCTCCGCCAGCCGAGCGCGCCGGCTCCGGTCCGCCTCCTCCAGATCCTTGGCCGTCCTCCTCAGCGTCGTGGCCTCGGCGCCGGCCGCGGCCGCGCGTGATTCCGCCGCGGCCACGCTGTCCTCCAGCTCGACGACCAGCGCCGCCTGCTCGGAGACGGAGGCCTTGAGCTCGGTCAGCTCGTCGACGTGGGCCGTCGAGGCCTTGTGGAAGTCCTCCAGCGCCCGCTCGCGGGCCTCGCGCGCGGTGGCCAGCTCCTGGCTGCCGATCGCCGCCGGCGTCGCCAGCCCGGCGTCGCCGCGCCCCGCCCCCGCCTGCACCGCGCGGGCGATCGCCTGCCGAAGCTTGTCTTCGAGCTCTGCCAGCCGCCAGGTCAGATCCTGCTTCTCCCCTTCGAGGCGCAGGATTCGCTCGTCGCGCTGGGCGACCGCGCGCGCCTTCTCTTCCAGCGCTCCCTGGTCGGTGGTCGCCGTGCGCGCCTCGCTGCCGAGCCGCGTGATCTCCCGGCGCGCTCGAGCGAGCTCGCTCTCGGCCAGACGCTGCCGCTCGAGGGCGTCTTCGGCCGCCGTCTGCCGCTCGCGCGCCAGCGTGCCGACCTCTTCCAGCCGCTGCTCGGCGGCGGCCGCGCGCGCCTCGCTCTCGGCGAGCTTCACCTTCAAGCGGCCCGACTCCTCGCGCGCCTCGCCGAGCGCCCGCGATTCCGCTTCGGTGGGCGCACGCAGCCCGGCCGCCAGGCGATCGGCGACCCCGGCCATCTCCTCGGTCGTCCGCTTGGTCAGGTTGACGACCGAGTCGTTCGCCTCGGCCAGGGCGCGGCGCAGCTTGGCGCTCTCGGCGTCCTGCGCCGCCCGATCCTCGGCGGCGCGGCGGAGGCGCCCGCGCAGCTCCTCGATCTCCTCGGCGGCAACGGGCGACACCCGGGCAGGCGCAGGCGCGGCGCCGCCGGATCCAGCCGCCGACGGCAGCTGCACGAGCGCGTAGCCGAGCCCCGTCACCAGCTCGGTGCCGGCGATGGCAACGTAGGCGACCGGCTGCTCGGGCTCCTTGACGAGCCGCGCGTCGATGCGGAGCGCGTCGACCGCGCCGTCGAACTCGACCACGCCGATCCCGGCGAACGGGGTCATCCCCAGCATCTGGATGAGCGGCAGGAGCGGCGCGACCGCGCCGTGCAGATCATAGTAACCGACGCCGCCCGTCACGCCCGGGCGCTCGCCGTTGAGGGCGGCGACGACCAGCCGGCCGCCCGCCGCGACCAGCCGGCGGCAGGCGGAGACCGCGCCAGACCGGCGCACCAGCGCTTCGGCTTCGGGGACCACGACCACGTCGAACCGCTCATTGAGAGCACCGAGATCGCCCTCCGAGACCACCACCCGGGCGGCCCCCAGCGACCCGAGCAGCTCGGCGCTCCCCTCGCCTGGCCCGATCTCGAGCACGCGTTTGCCGTGCCAGAGCGGCTCGAGGTAGGCGTAGAGCGACCGGCGGCGGTCGCGCGATTCGGGGCTGAGTGCGTCCGGCATGGCGGGCTGCACTATACCCGACTTGCATCCGGGCGCTTCGCCCACTATAAACCCCGGTTCCCGGGACTCACATCATGGCGAAAAAAGGCATTCATCCAGTTTACAAGCCCTCGATCATCACCTGCGCCTGCGGCAACAAGGTCGAGACCTTCTCAACCCGCGGCGCGTTCTCGGTCGAGATCTGCTCCAACTGCCACCCGTTTTACACGGGCAAGCAGAAGTTCGTCGACGCTGCCGGCCGCATCGAGCGCTTCCAGAAGAAGTACGGCAAGGGCACGCCTCCCGCGACGACGACCTAGGCCGCAGGCGACCGGGCTTTGCTCGATCAACTGCTGCAGGGCAAGCTCGCCGGGGTCGAGGCGCGCTACCAGGAGCTGGACGGCATGCTGGCCGATCCTGCCGTGCTGGCCAATCGCCAGCAGATGCAGAAGCTGGGGAAGGAACACTCCGACCTCCGCGAGATAGTCGAGGCCTTTCGGCTCTACCGCGACGTGAGCAAGCGGGCCGTCGAGGCGCGCGAGCTGCAAAAAGATCCGGAGATGCGTGAGCTCGCCCGGCAGGAGGAGGTCGAGCTCGGCGGCGAGCTCGAGCGGCTCGAGAAGCTGCTCAAGACGCTGCTCATGCCCAAGGATCCGAACGACGAGAAGAACATCCTGCTCGAGATCCGCGCCGGCACCGGCGGCGAGGAGGCGGCGCTGTTCGCCGCCGATCTCTTCCGAATGTACTCGCGGTTCGCCGAGCGCCACCGCTGGTCGATCGAGATCCTGTCGACGTCGAGCGCCTCCGCGGGCGGCATCAAGGAGGTCGTCGCCGGCATCAACGGGCAAGCGGCCTACTCGCAGCTCAAGTACGAGTCGGGCGTGCATCGCGTCCAGCGCGTCCCGTCCACCGAGACCCAGGGGCGCATTCACACGTCCACCGCGACCGTCGCCGTGATGCCGGAGGTCGAGGACGTCGAGATCACCATCGATCCCAAGGACCTCAAGATCGAGGTGATGCGCTCCGGCGGCCCCGGCGGGCAGTCGGTCAACACCACCGACTCGGCGGTGCGCATCCATCACATTCCGACCGGCCTCCTCGTCCACTGCCAGCAGGAGAAGTCGCAGCACAAGAACAAGGCGATGGCGATGAAGCTGCTGCGCTCCAAGCTCTACGAGATCGAGGAGGAGAAGCGGCAGACCGCCGAGCGCGACGCGCGCCGCAGCCAGATCGGCTCCGGCGATCGCTCGGAGAAGATCCGCACCTACAACTTCCCGCAGGACCGACTCACCGATCACCGGATCGGCCTCACGCGCCACAATCTCCCCGGCATCCTCGACGGCGATCTGGAGGACGTGATCAGCAGCTTGCGCGCGCACTTCCAGGCCGAGGCCCTGAAGTGAGCGCGGCGGAACCGCCGCGCATCGTCATCCTCGACAGCTTCGCCATCGACCAGGGAGAACCGGATGCCTTCTGGGGGCCCCTCGGCGCGCTGGGCGCCCTCAGGGTCCACGAGCAGTCAGAGAGCGGTGACGTCGTCCCGCGCTGCCGCGACGCGCTCGCGGTCCTGACCAACAAGGTGCCGCTCGGGGCGGCCGAATTCGCCGAGCTGCCCGACCTGCGCTACGTGGGCGTCACGGCGACAGGAGCGAACATCATCGATCTTCCGGCGGCGCGTGACGCGGGGATCGCGGTGACCAACGTCCCGGGGTATGCGACCGAGGCGGTCGCCGAGCTGGTGTTCGGGCTCATCCTGCACTTCTCGCACGACGTCGCCGGGCACAACGCGGCGGTGAAGGCCGGCGTCTGGGCGATCGCCTCGGACTTCTGCTTCTTCCGACAGCCGCTCGTCGAGCTTGCCGGCAAGACGCTGGTGGTGATCGGCGCGGGCGCGATCGGCGGCGCGGTCGCCCGAATCGCCGAGGGGTTCGGGATGACCGTCGTCCGCGCCGCCGTGCCAGGGGCGCCGCCGCGCGCCGGGCAGGCGCGCACGCCGCTCGCCGAGGCGCTGCCGCGCGCCGACTTCGTCTCGCTCCACTGCCCGCTCACCGAGGCGACGCGCGGCCTCGTCGGCGCCGCGTTCCTGCGCGCGCTGCCGCCGGGCGCCATCCTCATCAACACCGGGCGCGGCGGGCTGGTCGACGAGGCGGCGCTCGTCGAGGCGCTCGCCAGCGGCCACCTCGGCGGCGCCGGGCTGGACGTCCTCTCCGTCGAGCCGCCGCCCCCCAACCATCCGCTGACCGATCCGCGCGCCCCCTGGGCCGGTCGAGTGGTGGTCACGCCGCACATCGGCTGGGGGACTGTCGAGGCGCGCCACCGGCTGGCCACGGAGGTGGCCCGAAACCTGGCGGCCTTTCTCGCCGGCGAGGCGCGCCACCGGATCGTCTGAGCGCTCCTGCCCACGACGCGTCGCCGTCACTCCCCCTGCAACGTGACGACGATCGTCCGCGCGCCGCCGTTGTCTCGGTGCTCGCCGAGGTAGATCCCCTGCCAGGTCCCGAGCGCCAGCCGGCCGTCGCGGAGCGGCAGCGTCACGGCCGCGCCCAGCAACGTCGACTTCACGTGCGCGGGCATGTCGTCCGCCCCCTCGGCGGTGTGCTCGAAGTAGGACGCATTCTCCGGAACGGCTCTGTCGAACCAGCGCGCGAGATCGGCGCGCACGTCGGGATCGGCGTTCTCGTTCACGCACAGCGACGCCGAGGTGTGCTGGATGAAGAAGTGCGCCAGGCCGACCTTGAAGCGCGCCAGCTCCGGCAGCGCGGCGACGAGCTCGCCCGTGATCAGGTGAAACCCGCGCGGGCGCGGCTTGAGACGAATCTGGGCTTGATGCCAATGCATGAGATCCGTCGTCTAGCATGCTCTCGCGCACGTGAGCGCGGGCACCGCTTTTCATCGGAAAGGTTGCGAAAATTTCCTTTCGACGGTTAATGAATGACGAAGGAGAGCCCATGAGCCACCGCAAGAATCTGCTTCTCGCCATCGGCGTCGTGCTGCTCACCGTGCTCGGATCCGTTTCCGTCGCCGAGGCGCAGGGCTACCCCCCTCCGTACTATCCACCACCCCCGCCGCCGCCTCCTCCGCGCGGCGTCTTCCGCGCCGGCATCGTCTGGGGTTTCGCGGCGGGACTGGGGGCCGTCAACGCCAGCAACTGTGGCGGTGTCTGCGGCGGCGCGTTCGCGCTCGAAGGACACCTGGGCGGGATGATCAGCCCGCGCGCCGCCCTGATGTTCGAGGGCTGGGGCGCCGACCACCCCTACTCCGTCGCCGGCGACGACCACGAGACGATCAACTCGTTCTGGACCGGCGCGGCCCAGTTCTGGGTCAATGACATCTTCTGGATCAAGGGGGGGGCCGGGCTGGCCGTGCTCCGCGAGACGATCGACACCGTCGACGCTTACGGGTACCCGATCGTGGCGGAGAACGACCACACCGGATTCGCGCTGTTCGGCGCCGCGGGGATCGAGGTCCTGCAGTCCTACAACTTCGCGCTCGACATCCAGGGACGCATCGGCAGCGGCTTCTACAGCGAAGGCGGCGCGAGCTTCAGCAGACAGAACTACGCCGTGCTGGTCGGGTTCAACTGGTACTGACCGGAAGCGGGTCTTTCGCCGGGTCCTGGAGGATTGATCAGAGCGCGACGATCTTGTCGGGGTGCTTGTCGCGCACGGCGCGCGTGGCGTTGCGCGTGTCGACCACCAGTTGGGCGCGCTCGACGAGCGCGGCGTAGTCGACCGTGCGGTGGTCGGTGGTGATCACCACGCAGTCGTAGCGGCCCGCCTCCTCGATGGGCGTGTGGCGCAGCTGGTGCTCGCCGATGCGGACGGTGGGCGCGTGCGGATCGCTGTAGTCGACCTCCGCCCCGCGCCGTTGCAAAAGCTCGATGATGTCGAGCGCCGGTGACTCGCGCACGTCGTCGATGTCGCGCTTGTAGGTGACGCCGACGACGAGGATGCGCGAGCCCCGCACCGCCTTCTTCCGCGCGTTGAGCGCGTCGGCCACCATCACCGCCACGAACTCCGGCATCGCCGAGTTGATCTCGTCGGCCAGCGTGATGAAGCGGGCGTTGTACTTCAGCGTCTTCAGCTTCCACGACAGGTAGAGCGGATCGATGGGGATGCAGTGCCCACCCAGGCCCGGCCCCGGGTAGAAGGGCATGAACCCGAACGGCTTCGACGCCGCCGCCTGGATCACCTCCCAGGTGTCGAGGCCGAGGCGCGCGCACATGATCGCCACCTCGTTGACGAGGCCGATGTTCACCGCGCGGAAGGTGTTCTCGAGCAGCTTGACCATCTCGGCGCTGTCGGTCGACGAGACGGGGACGATCGTCTCGATGAAGTTCGAGTACATCGCCTGCGCCACCTCCAGGCTCTTCGCCGAGATGCCGCCCAGCACCTTGGGCGTGTTATGGGTGAAGTACTTGGTGTTGCCGGGGTCGACCCGCTCGGGCGAGAACGCCAGATAGAAGTCCTCGTCGGGCTTGCGGCCCGCCTGCACGAACCGCGGCAGCAACGCCTCGCGCGTGAAGCCCGGGAAGGTGGTGCTCTCCAGCACCACCAGCTGCGGCCGCTTCATCCGCGCCGCGATCATCTCGGCGGCGTCCAGGATGAACGAGTTGTCGGGATCCTTGGTCTTGTTGAGCGGCGTGGGAACGCAGATGATGATCACGTCGGCGGTCGACAGGACCTCCGGATCGGCCGAGGCTTCGAGCTTCCCGGCCTTGACCAGCGGCGCCAGCGTCTCCGAAGAGACGTCCCTGATGTACGAGACGCCGCGCCCGAGCGACTGGATCTTCTCCACCGATTTGTCGTAGGCCGTCGTCTGGAAGCCGGCCTTGGCCACCTCGACGGCCAGCGGAAGGCCGACGTAGCCGGCGCCGACCACCACCACCTTCGCCTCGCGTGTCTGGATGCGTTCGAGCAGGGTCATCATGGTTCCGCCTCGGTGTTGTCGATATCGGCTGGTTGCCGCCCACGCCCACGGTGGCGCCGCTCGGAGCCCGCCAGGGGAGTATAGGCCGTGGCGAAAGCGTGGGTCCGGGCTGTGCGCGACCGCACCCGCGACCGTCGCGAACACGAGCGACCGAGGAGTGGAGGTAGTTATCCGACATATCGGGCCAACTCCTACGAATCGACTGCCAGCTCCGAACGGTCACTTGCCTTGTCGTTCCGGCGGAGCTTATCTTCAGCGACGCAGTGACTTTGTGTGGGCCGGAACCGTCCGTCCGCGCGGGGTTGGGAGCTTCCGAGGTCCGTTGGGGCGCGCTCCGGATGGTATCGATCGCACCGGGCCACGGGCTCTGCCCCCTCGGAATTTTCGTCTAATTAAAAACTATAGGGACGCGATGCTTCGAAAACAGCCTCACGCGATTCTGGCGATCCTCTCGGCGCTCGCGATCGTTCCAGCCTGCGCGGGGCGCGGTGGTGGCTCCCCCGGCTCCGGCGGCAACGGCTCCGGCGGTAACGGTAACGGCGGCAACGGCAACGGCGGCAACGGGAGCGGCGGCAACGGCTCCGGCGGCAGCGGCTCCGGCGGCAACGGCTCCGGCGGCAACGGGGGCACGGTCATGCAGCCGCCGGTCTCGGGCCTCGCGCTGTTCACCGAGACCGTGGACTGCAGCCAGGTCAAGGTCGGAAGCTCGCCGGTGCGGCGGCTGTCGCGCATCGAGTACGACAACATGGTCCACGACCTGGGCGTCGATCCGGGCAACACCCAGCCCGCCACCCAGTTCGTCACCGAGCAGAAGATCGACACCGGCAAGGCCGGCAACTTCAACACCAACGCCTACGCGACGATCTCCGGGACGCTCATCAACCAGCAGTACCTGGAGGCAGCGGAGGCGCTGGCGGCGGCGACGGTCTCGAACACCACCGCGCTGGCGGCGATCCTGCCGTCGTCCTCCTGTGGAACCAAGAATGCGGCCTGCGCTTCGGCGTTCATCACCAGCTGGGCAAACCGCGCCTTCCGCGGCCAGCTCGACTCCGACGAGACGACGGCGCTCAATACGCTCTATACGACCGTGAGCGCCCAGTTCGACTTCCCGACGGGCATCCAGGCGGTCATCGAGGCGGTGCTCACCTCACCGCGCTTCCTGTTCGTGCTCGAGTTCGGTCAGGCCGGCTCGAGTGGGGCCGCCGCCGTGCCGCTCACACCGATGGAGCTGGCGACCCGCCTCGCCCTCTACCTGTGGCGCTCGATCCCGGACCAAACGCTGATGGACGCCGCCAACGGCGTCAACGGCGGCAGCCTCACCAGCGCCTCCGACGTGGCCACCCAGGCGACACGCATGCTGGGTGATGCGAGGGCCAAGAGCGCGCTGTCCGACTTTGCCGACCAGTGGCTCGACATCGAGAACATGGACGCGGTCACCAAGGACACGCAGTTCACCAAGTGGACGGCCCAGGTGGCCTCCGAGCTCCACCAGGAGAGCCTGACGACCTTCACGCAGTCGGTGCTGGGGAACGCCAGCTACACCTCGCTGCTCACCTCGGGCTCGTCCTATATCAACGCCGACCTGGCCTCGTTTTATGGACTGTCGGGAGGGAGCCCAACCTTCAGCTCGCCCACGACGGTCAACACCTCCTCCAACGTACGCATGGGGATCCTGACCGACGGCAGCGTGCTGGCGATGCACGCGCACACCTCGCTCATGTCGCCCACCAAGCGCGGGCGGTTGATCCGGCAGCAGATCCTCTGCGAGGAAGTCCCCGACCCGCCCGCAGCCGTCGGCGGCAAGCCGATCCCGCCGCCCCCCGCGACCATCTCTGGCGGGACGACGCGCGACGCCTATCTGGCACACGTGCAGGGAAACTCGCAGTGCAGCTCCTGCCACGACTACATGGACTGGATCGGGTTCGGGTTCGACAACTACGACGCGACCGGCGCGTACATCACCTTCGAAACGTCGAAGGATGCGAACGGCAACCCGGTGCAGGCCATGGTCGATTCGAGCGGCCAGTTCATGCCGTACCCGAACTCGAGCGACATCAACGAGAGCTTCACCGGGACGACCGACATGATCACCAAGCTGTCGACGGCCGACCAGGTGAATCAGTGCTTCGCCCTGGAGGAGATCCGCTACGCGCTCCTGCGCTCCGAGACCGACGAGGACGCCTGTTCGGCGCAAGCGATCTACAAGACCTTCTCCAGCAATAGCTTCAGCATTCAGAAGTTGATCGTCGCCGTCGTCAGCAGCAATTCCTTCATGTACCGCACGCCGGTGACCGCTGGGAGCGAGTGCCAATGAACGGTCGCAAGGTCGCCCTCGAGCGACGGCATTTCTTGAAGATGGTGGGCGCCACCGCGCTGACCTACCCCTTCCTGCGCGGGGTCCCCAGCCACGCCGCCGCGAGCGGCTCGCCGCCGACCTACCTGGTGCTGGTGTTCACCCCCTGCGGGTGCGTCCGGCCGGTGTGGGGCGCCAGCGACATGAGCGGTAACTCGATCGCGCGGCCTGCGGCCGGCGCCGCGGCGACGGTCACCAGCAGCTTCAAGTTCAGAAGCACGCTGGCCCCCTTCGCCAGCGGCGGGACGGTGGGCGGCACCTCCTGGACGACCAACCTCCAGAGCAAGGTCCTGGTCCTCGACGGTCTCAACAACAAGGCCGCCCAGGGATCGCACGAGGCGGGGATGGCCTCGCTCTGGACTGGTCAGATCTCGACCGGCGGCCAGGCCACCAGCATCAGCATCGATCAGCAGATAAGCGCCATGCTCAAGGCCGGCACGCCGTTCCCGACGATCCAGCTGATGGTGCGCGACCCCGCCGACTTCACCGACCGCGAGGTGAAGACCCGCATGCTCTACAACGCCTCCGGCGTGTTCGTCGATCCGATGGACGATCCAGTCAAGGCGGCGTCGACCTGCTTCCCGAACATGTCGTCGGGCTCGAGCGGTCCTGACAAGACGACCTTCATCCGGCAGCAGCTGTTCGGCAACGGCACCCAGGCCGGCGAGCTGAACGGCGAGCTCAACAGCCTGATGCCCAAGCTCTGCAACGAGGACCGCTCGCAGCTGCAGGCGCTGCAGGATGGCTGGAACAGCCTCTACACCCAGCTGCAGGCGGCGGCCACCGCATCGGCGAAGTGCACCCCCCCGGGCGCCGTGACCACGACGACCGACTTCCCGACCAACGCCAAGCAGCAGATGGACCTCCTGGCGCTGGCGCTGGCCTGCGATCTCACGCGCGTCGCCAGCATCCAGTTCTCCACCTCGACCAGCCAGGTGACGCACAAGTGGCTGGGGTCCAATCAGACCGACATCCACCACAGCTACTCGCACCAGGGACCGACCTCGCTCTACGCGATCGCTCCTTGCACCATGTACAACAACATGGGCCTGTGCGCGGTGACCCCGGACATCTACGCCGCGAACAACATCAACCTCTATCAGAACACCGCGCAGCAGGAGGCGATCGATCAGTTCTACACGACGCAGGTCGCGTACCTGGCGCAGAAGCTGAACGGCATCACGGGCGCCAGCGGCACGCTGCTAGATCAATCGGTGATCTGCTGGGGGAACGAGCTCGACATGGGCGCCGCCCACAACCACGACGACACGCCGTTCGTTCTGGTCGGCGGCGCCAACGGACAGCTCAAGACCGGCAACCTGGTCACCTTCCCGCTCGACCTGAGCGGAAACAACACGACCGCGGTGAAGAACGACCGCTCGCACAACGATCTCCTGCTGACCCTGGCCAAGGTGATGGGGACGCCGATGACCACCTTCGGCGAACCGACCTACTGCACCGGCCCGATCAGCGAGATCCTGAGCTCGTAGGATTCGGCGTCAGGTCCCGCGCATCCGCAACATGACCAGCGGCGTCCTCAGAAGAATCGAGAGTTCCATGGAAACGAAGCTTCTCAGATCCTCCATGGACGCCGTGTAGGCCAGGTCGTAGAGCATCTTCATCCGCATGTGGTCGGCGAGGGCGTCCTCGGCACCGTCGATCTTGAACGGATTGGTCAGATCCTTTTCGAACGACAGGAGCTCGCTCCCCGCCGGCGGCTTGCCCGAGTAGCCGAGCGTCACCTGCGCCAAACCCGTGATCCCGGGCTTCACGTCGCGCATCCGCTCCTCGAAATAAGGGATGGCGTCCGCGAGCTGCTCGGTCAACTCGAGGCGCTCCGGCCGCGGCCCGACGATGCTCATCTCACCCATCAGCACGTTCACGAACTGCGGCACCTCGTCGAGCCGCGTCCGGCGAAGAAACCGCCCGACGCGCGTCACCCGCGGATCGTCGTCGCTGGCCAGCACCGGCCCCGTCAGCTTCTCCGCGTCAGGGCGCATCGAACGGAACTTGAGCATCGAGAACTCCCGAAACTTCGGCTTCGGGGCCTCTTCCCCCTCGACCAGCGGCGCGTCACTCCCCCGCGCCAGCTGCCCGGCGCGCCGCTGACGAATAAAGATGGCCCCCGGTGAATCGAGGTAGACTGCCGCAGCGATCAGAGGGAAAAAGGGTAGAGTGATGGCCAGGCCGAAAAGCGAGCCTCCGACGTCGAGCAACTTCTTGGCGACGCGAACGGATCGGACCACCGCTTTACGCTACACCGAAATTTCGAACTTTAGACATGACACCGTGGACGCATCCTCGGGAGATGAGGCGGCCGCTTTGATCCGTCTCCAGCTGCTTGGAATATTGGAGCACCGGGACGTTGCTCTCCGTGCGGTGTCGACCGCGTGCAAGCTGGTCACGCCTCGCCCGCAGGGACAGGCATGGAACGAATTTCAAATGCAGGTGGTCTCCGCCGTCGGCGAGGCATTCAACAACATCGTCCTTCACGGATACGCGGGACGGCGCGAGGGGAGCATCGATCTGCGGATTCAGACCCGGCGCGGCCACATCCGGATCGAGCTGCGCGACTGGGGATCCGGCTTCGATCCGACCGGCGTTCCCTCTCCGGCCTTCGACACGCTCCCCGAGTCCGGCCTCGGTCTTTACATCATGCAGTCCTTCATGGAAATGGCGTACCGTATCGGACGCCCCAACCTGCTTACTTTGAGCAAGCGCTACGTGGAACGCTCGAGCGCGGCCCGCACGAGCGAAGGTGCTACATGAGATTCGAGATCAAGGCGTCGACCAGCGTCACCCAGCTGGCGATCGAGGGCGAGCTGGACGCGGTCAGTGTGTCGGAGCTGCGTCCCGATCTGGAGAAGCTGGTCAAGTCCAAGCCGTCGTCCGTCGAGGTGGACCTCTCTTCACTGCGCATGGTCGACAGCTCCGGCGTCGGCGCGCTCGTCTCGCTCTACAAGCGGGTACGCGCGCAGGGCGGCAGCGTCGTCATCAAGGGGCTTCGAGATCAGCCGCTGGCCATCTTCAGGTTGCTCCGCCTCGATCGCGTGATGTTGAACGGCGACAGCCGCACTCCGCCGCCGCCGCATAAACAGTCGAAATCACGCCACTAGGGCTTCCCCTCGTCGCGCCCCGCGCCATCTAGACTAGGCCGCGCGAGGAGGCCGCGGACGTCTGTACATTGCTTCTCTGGAGTGTTGCGCAACCCACGTTTTCGATGGCGCAACATACCCACATCGAGTACCCTGGACGCTCTGGTAGGACCCGCTGCCGGTGTTCCAAATTTCATAATGAAATCGGCTTCGAGCACAACTGACGTGACCACCTCACCGCTCCTCGTCGACGCCTCCCTCCCCGAGCCGATCGGATCCTTTCCGATCAGCCACGCGGTAGCTGCGCTCGGCGATCCGGAATCTCCGTCGGAGCTGGCGGAGCGCCTGGCCGTCGTCGTCGCCATGCTGTGGCCGCAGGTGTCGGACGCGGATCTGTTTCTCCCCGAGAAGGGCCGGCCGCTGCGCGGCGTGCGCGACGCGCGCGCCGGCGCCGGTCTGCTGGCGACGCTGAATGCGGTGTGGGGACCGATCGCCGCGCGCGGCCTCATGCCGATGACGCCGACGCTTCTCCCCAGCGACGTCGCCGCCGGACGTGGCTCGACGATGTCGACGCCCATCTTCTCCGGCAAGTCACTGGAGGGTTTCCTGGTCGTGCAGCGCCGGGTCGAGGCGCCCGCGTTCACCATCGGCGACCTCGAGAGTCTCTCGTCGCTCGCCGAGGGTGTGGGCGGCGTGCTGCCGCGCGCCCGCGCGCACGCGACGTCGACGGGCGGCACCTGGCTGGAGCAGGATCTGGCGGCCGCCGGGACGATCCAGCGGACGTTCTTGCCCGAGCCAATCGGCGAGAACTCCGCGGGGGTCCGCGTCGTCACCGCGTACATGCCGGCCTATGCGGTCGGCGGCGACTTCTACGACTTCGTCGACCTGGGGAACGGCCGCGTGATGGGCGTGATCGGTGACGTGTCGGGCAAGGGGGTCACCGCCGCGCTCACCATGGGGCGCGTGTCCGCCGACATCCGGCGCATGGCAACCGAGGTCTCCGGGCCGGCGGAGCTGCTCGAGCGGCTCAATCACACGCTTTCGGTGCGCATGCAGGACGACCGCTTCGTGACGGCGCTCTGCGTGCTGCTCGATGCGCCGAACAAGAAGTGGATCTTCGCCAACGCCGGGCACGTGCTGCCGCTCTTGCGGCGCTCGACCGGTGTCGTCTCGCGCGTCGCCTACTCCTCGGGACCGCCGCTCGGCATCGTGCCGCACGCACAGTACCGCCAGGAGGTCATCTCGGTGGCGGCCAAGGACATCCTCCTGCTGGCCACCGACGGCGTGTTCGAGATCCTTTCGGCCCCGCGTCGCCCCTGCTCGACGATGGGGCAGTGCCAGTTCACCGATCTGGTCGGCAGCGCGCCCCACGACGTGACCGAGATCAGCCGCCGCATCGTCCTCTCCGCCGAGGAAGCGGCTGCCACCGCGGTGCGCGACGACCTCGCGCTGCTCGGCCTCCAGATCGGCGGCTAGGAGAGAGCGTCTGACGGCTCAGCGCCGCCCGGCCGCGTACCAGGCGACCGTGCGCTGAAGCCCGTCGGCGAACGAGATCGTGCCCTGGTAACCGAGCCGCTCGCGCGCCGCCGTCACGTCGGCCAGCGAGTGCTTGACGTCGCCAACCCGCCCCGGCGCATAGGTGATGGGAACCGGGTGCCCGACGATCTCGCCGACCAGCCGCACCACCTCGTTGAGGTTGGTGGCGGCCCCGCAGGCGACGTTGAAGACCTGCCCAGAGACGCCGCCGGCCGACGCGGCGGCAAGGTTTGCCTCCACCGTGTTGTCGATGAAGCAGAAGTCGCGCGACTGCGTCCCGTCGCCGTAGACCGTGGCGCCCTGCCCGGCCAGCGCCGCGGTGACGAAGCGCGGAATGACCGCCGCGTACTCGGATTTCGGGTCCTGGCGCGGGCCGAAGACGTTGAAGTAGCGGAGCGAGACGGTTTCCAGGCCGAAGGCGCCGGCGTAGACCTGGCAGTAGAGCTCGCCCGCCAGCTTGGAGACCGCGTAAGGGGAGAGCGGCATCGGCCGCATCGTCTCCACCTTGGGCAAGGTCGGCGTGTCGCCGTAGGCCGATGACGACGCGGCGTAGACGACGCGCCTCACCCCCGCCCTCTTGGCGGCGGCGAGCACCTTGAGCGTGCCGGTCGCGTTGGCGTCGTGGCTGGCGACGGGATCGGCCAGCGAGCGCGGCACCGACGGGATGGCCGCCTGGTGAAAGACCAGCTCGACGCCACCGAGAGCGCGCGCGAGCGCGCCGTCGTCGCGAATGTCGGCCTCCACGAGCTCGACGTCCTTGGCCACCTCGGCCAGGTTCTCGCGCTTGCCGGAGAAGAAATTGTCGATCACGCGCACGCGGTCACCGCGGGCCAGCAGCGCGCGCGCCAGCGCCGACCCGATGAACCCGGCGCCGCCGGTGATGAGACACGATGCAGGCATGGAGAAAAGCTAGCTGACGGAGGGGCGGTTGCCCAGCCCGCAACCTCGAAGGTCCCGCGTCCGAAACCGACAGCGTGCGTCTGGTTTCTTGGGCCGTCACGTTCGCCTTGGGGGACGCCGTCGCCGCGAGTGGCGCCGTCGGCGCGCACGCCGCGCTGGTGGCCGGTCTCATCGGTCTGGCGGCGCTGGCCTGGCGGCGCAGCCGGGGCTTCGCTGCCGGGCCGATCCTTTTTCTCACGCTCGGCGCCCTGCTCGGCGCCCGCGCGGCGCGGACGCCACCGCTCGATCCGGTGCTGGCCGCGGCGTTCGACACCGACGAGCCGCGGCCGATCGAGGCGGTCGTGGCACACGGCCCCGAGGAGACTGGCAACGGCACCCGGCTGGTCGTCGACCTCACCGCGATCGACGGCGCCCCCGCGCACGGAACGCTGGCGCTCTCGGTGCCGAGCGGCTGGCCCGACTTCGGGCCGGGCGAGAGGATCGCCTGCCGGGCCCGGCTGCGCGCGCTGCGCGGGACACGGAATCCAGGCCTCCCCGATCCGGCGCTCGCGTTGCGGGCGGTCGGCATCGATGCCCTCGCCAGCGTCCCGACCGCGGGGTCGATCCGCCGGCTGGCCGAGCCGGCGGCCGGGGGTCCGCGCCGCGCGGCGTATCTGGCCCGGCGCGCCCTGCGCAACGCGATCGACGGCGCCGTCGGCGGCGAGACGGGCGCCTTTCTCAAGACGACGGTGCTGGGCGATCGGCGCGGCGTCTCGACGGAGGTCGAGGACGGCTTCCGCGCCGCCGGAGCCACGCACGTCCTGTCGGTCTCGGGGCTCCACCTGGCAGCCGTCGCCGCGCTGTTTTTCCTTCTGGTGCGGGGCGCCGCGGCGCGGGTTCCCCGACTGCCGCTCTACCTGGATCCGCGTGCCATCGCCGCCGCCGTCTCGCTGCCGGCGATCGGATTCTTCACTCTCCTGACCGGCGAGGCGGTGGCCACCGAGCGCTCGGCGCTGATGCTGGGGCTCGGGATGACCTCGCTCCTGGTCGGACGCGCGGCCTCGGCGGCCCCCACCATCGCCGGCGCGGCGCTCATCTTGCTGATCGCCCGGCCGCTGCAGATCTTCGACGTGTCGCTGCAGCTGTCGGTGGCGTCGGTCGCGGGCATCGCGCTCTGCGCCCGGCGGCTGGCGCCCGCCGGGGGCGTCAGCGGATCGCTGGCGGCGCGGGCGTTGCGGTGGCTCGCACGGTTCGGTGCGGCGACGCTGGCCGCCACCGCCGCGACAGCCCCGATCTGCGCCCACGTCTTCGGCGAGGTCGCGCCGCTGGCGCCGCTCGGCAACCTGGCGCTCGTCCCGCTGGTCGAGATGGCGGTCGTCCCGGTCGGCCTCTGCGGCGCCACCGCCGCGGCGATCTGGGCGCCGCTCGGCCACTGGCCGCTGCGGCTGGCGTCCGCCGCCGCGCGGCTGGCGCTGGAGATCGCGGCCGTTTTCCGGGCCCACGCCCCTGTCTGGACCTGCCGCGCGCCGAACGTCCTCGAAACCTCCTTGCTGATCGTCGCCGGCGCGTTGACCCTCATCGCCTTGGCGGCGCGCGCCGGCCGACGCCACCTGCTCGCCGTCGCATTCGCGGCGGCGCTCGCCGCGGCCTCCAGCCTCGCGGTTCGCGATCTTTGCCGCCGTTTCACCGACACGCTCACCGTCACCTTTCTGGACGTCGGCCAGGGGGACGCCGCCCTCGTCGAGGCGCCGGGCGGCGTGACCCTGCTGATCGACGGCGGCGGCACCCGCGACGGCCTCTTCGACACCGGCGCGCGCATCGTCGAGCCCTTTCTCCGCGCGCGCGGCATCGCTCGACTCGACGTCGTTGCGCTCTCACACCCCCACCCGGACCACCTCAACGGGCTGTTCCGCATCCTGCAGCGGTTCCCGGTCGGGGCCTTCTGGTCGAGCGGCGACGACGGACACAATCCGGAATACGTGCGTCTGCTCGATCTCGCCCGCGCGCGCGGCGTCCCGACCCCCGCGGTCGCGCCGCGGGCGCTCGGGCGCGCCCGGCTCGAGCCGCTGGGACCGTTCCTCGACGATCGGATCGCCGCCCCGCCCGGACTGACCGTCAACGACGCGTCGCTGGTCCTGAGGATCGCCTACGGGAGTCGGTCGCTGCTCTTCCCCGGCGACCTCGAAGGCGACGGTGAGGGGGAGCTCTGCGGGCGGCGCGCGCTCGGCCAGACCGTGCGGTCGGACGTCCTCAAGGTTCCGCACCACGGCAGCCGAACGTCGTCGAGCGACGAGCTGCTCGAGGCCGTCGCCCCTCGCCTGGCGGTCATGTCGCTCGGGTGGCACAACCAGTTTCACTTTCCGGCGCCGGAGGTCCTGGGCCGCTACGCGGGACGGGGCGCGCGGGTGCTCCGCACCGACCGCGACGGCGCGGTGACGGTCACCGTCGCGCCGAACGGAGATTTCGCCGTCCGCTGCGAGCGCGGGTGCGGGGACACGCAACCGGCCGCGGGCGGCGGCCGATGACCGCTCCATGACCAACCTGGCCGTCCCGAGAGGTGGTGTCGTCCTTTTGCTGATCGTCCTCGGCGCCGGGTGCGCGACGGCGCCCAACCACCTCCACCCCCGCGCGCTGGCGCTGGAGGCGGCCGGCGTCGAGGCGCTGGGGCGCGGAGAGCTGGAAAGCGCCGCCGGCCACTTCGCGCTGGCGCTGGAGTACGAGCCCCGACTGGCCGAGGCGCAGAACGGCCTCGGTCTGGTCGCGCTCAAGCGCGGCGACCTCGCGAGGGCCGAGGAGGACTTCCGGACCGCGCTCGCGCTCAACGAAGATCTGGCGGAGGCTCACTTCAACCTGGCCGAGCTCCTCATGCGCCGCGACGCCGACGAGGCCGCGCTCGCGGAGACACGCGCCGCGCTCACGGTCGATCCCGGCTACGGCGACGCCCGGCTCCTGGCGGGAGAGCTCCTCCTGCACCTCGGGCGCACGAGCGACGCCCACTGGGAGCTGGAGAAGCTGTGCGCCTCCGAGCCGCGCCGCGCCGATGCGCACGCGGCGAACGCGCTGGTGCTGGCCCGGCTCGGGCGGCCGGTCGCGGCCGAGGCGCAGGCGGAGATGGCGCTGGCGATCGATCCTCGGCTGGCGGCGGCGCACCGCGCGCGCGCCGAGATCCTGCGCCGAACCAACGAGCTCGAGGAGGCGACCCGCGAGATTCGAGCTGGCGATCGCCGAGAACCCTGGCTCGGTCGAAGATCGCCTGACCCGCGCGACGATCCTGGCCGCGCGTGGGCTGTGGGGCGAGGCGGCCCGCGCGGTCGGCGCCCTGGTCTCCGCGGCGCCGCGGCAACCGGAGGTCCGGTTCGTGATGGCCTTCGTGGCGCTCGGCCAGGGGCAGGCCGAGACGGCCGTCCGCGACGCCGATGACGCGCTGACGCTGCGCGCGCACTATCCGGAGGCACGCCTCGTTCGTGCGGAGGCGCTGCTGCAGCTCGGAAACGCCGGGGAGGCGCGCCGCGAGCTGCGCCGGTTCCTCGACGAGGCGCCGCCCACGATGGTCGCCGAAAGGGCGCACGCCGCGGAGACCCTCACCGGCGTTCCGCGCTAGAGTCGACCGATGCCGCTGCGGCTGCGCCTGCTCCCGTCAACCGCCGCGCCGCCCGGCGCGCGCGGCGGGCGCGGGCCGACCGAGGCGCGGACCATCGAGCTCCCTGACGACGCCGTCGAGATCCGGATTCGGACGGCACCCCGACCTCGAGCTGCCGCTCCCCTACCCCGCTCTCTCCGCGCTTCACGCCCGGCTCTTCCGCGCGGAGGTCGGCTGGCAGATTGAGGATTTGGGGAGCACCAACGGGACGCGCGTCGATGGAGAGCGGCTGGCGCCTCGCGCGGCGCGCGCCCTCGCCCCCGGCGCGCAGCTGACGCTCGGTCAGGTGACGCTGGTGTGGGACGGCACCGTGGCCTCCGGGACGGGCGCGGAGCGGACGGCGACCATCGCCAAGCGCCTCGTCAGCGACCTCTTCGCAGCCTCCCCCGATTCTGGCGATGCCCACCCTGGCGATCGCGAGCGGCGTCCCCGCCCGTGCCCCCCTGCGGCTCGAGACCACCGACCACCGTTACGTCGCCGGCCGGGGCGAGACCTGCGACCTGCGGCTCGCCTCGGAGGAGATCTCCCGCGAGCACCTGGAGATCATTCGCCGCTGGGACGGCGTCGTGGTCAAGGACCTCGGGTCGAAGAACGGCGTGCTGGTCAACGATTTGCTCCTCACCGAGCCGCGGCGGCTGCGTGACGGCGACATGGTGCAGGTCGGTCCCGCCATCCTGCGCCTCTCCGACCCCGCCGATCGCTATCTGCGGGAATTCGAAGCACGCACCGACAAGGGCGAGGACAGGGCAGAAGACGGCGAGGTCCAAGAGACGTCATCGCCCGGGACCGAGCCAGTCGAGCCCGCGACGCCCGACCCTCCAGCCACCGTGGGTCACCCGACCGGTGCTGCGTTGAAACAACCGACGCGCAGAATTGGCGGGTCGCGTACAGCCATCATCATCGCCGCCGTGGTGTTGATCGTAGTCGGTGTCGTAGTGGCGACGCTCGTCTTCGGTGGATAGCGGTTGGCGCGCGCGCCCTCCGTCCGTTGTTCAACCGCCGTCAGGACATCCCGGGCCGCCACATTTTCCGGTGTGATACACGCAGCCCCAGCCCTGGCCGGCATCCGTTTGGAAGGTGGGGAAGCTGGTGGGATAGCCTTGCAAGTTGGTGCACACGCCACCAGGACCGCACACCTGAACGTCACCCGCGTCGGTCGTCGCACCAGCGGTCAACGGACCGACGCTGGCGGAGCAGGCGACCGATGAACCGCTCTGCTGCTGAGTGGTTGCGCTGCTCCCGTCGCAGGCCGCGATAGACGCCAGCGCAATCCCTAGCAGGGTGCTGAAGAAATCGGTCTGAGCGACGCCAGAGGGTCGGCGCGAGCCGGTCCGGCGTTGTCCGTCGCGCCGTCGGCCCCACCCGAGCGGCCCAAGGGTCGCTGTATCAAGCTGCCATCGCTGTCAGGCGCGACATTCGGAGCAGGTTGTAGGCGGCTCCAACGAAGAGTGACGCGAGTTCGGTCCTCGCCTGGCCCTTGTACCGCGTGCGCCTGAAGTTCCCGACGGTCTTGGTCCACCCGAAGATCTCCTCGACGCGTTTCCGAATCCGCTGACTGATGTCATAGCCGGGATGCCTCGTCGTCCTGTCGTCGACGGCCGAGGACCGTCCTGGATATTCGTTCTGGGCGACGTGCGGCGTGACGTTCATCGCGCGCGTCCATGCGACAAACTCCTTCGTGTCGAAGCCCTTGTCACCGGCGATCGTGCGGCGGCCAGCTCGCCCAGGCAGCTGGGCGAGCATCTGTAGCGCATTCGTCACTTCGGCCTTTCCCATCGCTTCATCGATTCGCACGTCGACGATCAGCCCGTTCCGATTCTCCATCAGTACGTGCTGCGAGTACGACATCTTCGACTCCTTGCCTTTCTTGCGAGCCAGCCTCGCCTCGGGATCTGTCGTCGACTCGTGCGTGACGTTGCTGCGCTTTTCGCCGTGGAAGTTCACCGTCGGGTTTCCGGGATCGTCAGGCGGCGGTCGATCGCCGGGCTTCTCGCCCTTCCGCCGAAAGCTCTTCAACGACGCCCACGCTTCGATCAACGTCCCGTCGACGGTGAAGTGTTCTCGGCTCATCAGCCCCGCCTTGTCCGCCTGCGCGACCACCGCCTCGAAGAAACGGCGAGCGACGTCGTGCTCGAGAAGACGCTGCCGATTCTTCGTGAACGTCGTCGGGTCGAAGGTCTCTTCGTCCATGTTCATGTCGAGAAACCACCGAAAAAGCAGGTTGTATTGGATCTGCTCGCAGAGCATCCGCTCGCTCCGCACCGTGTACAGCGCCATCAGCAGCGTCGCCTTCAACAACCGCTCGGGTGGAATCGACGGCCGGCCCACCGAGCTGTACATCTCGTCGAACACCGGCGACAGCGTTCGCAAGGCTTCTTCCGCCAGTGCCTTGATCTGCCTCAGGGGATGGTCGGCCGGCACGCGCTTCTCCGGCGTAACCAGACTCAGCATCGTCCCCTGCTTCGTGTCGTCGCCCCGCATGACCCCAGAAGATCATGCCCCGATCGATCTGTCGATCCCCTACGCCGGGTTTTTCAGCACCCTGCTAACGGCGCTGGCGCGCCTTCTTGCGCGCCTTTTTGGCGTCCTTGCGCTTCTTCTTTTCCTTGACGCGATCGACGTTGCGCTTGGGGGCCTGGAAGTGGCCGCGCTCGGCGGACGGGGTCTGCATCATGTTGGCCAGCTGGTTCATGTCCATCCCCATCATCTTCTTCGCCTGCGCGACCTGCTTGAAGCCGGGGATCTTGCCGAGCAGACCGGTCGACGCGCCGATCTGCATCATCATCTGGCGCATCATCCCGAAGCGGTTCAGGAGGTCGGCGACCTCCTGCTCCTTGTGTCCGGATCCGTTGGCCACGCGCTTCAAGCGGCCCGTGTCGTAGAACGCGCTCCGCTTCTTCTTTCGCTTGCCGCCATCGACGATCTCTTCCCAGCTGGTGACGATGAACCGCTCCGGGTGGCCGCGCTCATCCGCCGTCATCGACGAGATCATGGCGCCGATGCGCACGAGCTCCCGATCGTCGACCTGCGCCCCCTCGGGGATCGCGTCGGCGATGCCGGGGATCTTGTCCATCATGTCCTTGAGCGGCCCCATCTTCTTGAGGACGCCGATCTGCTCGAGGAAGTCGTTCATGTCGAACTTCCCCTTGAGCATCCGCATCGCGTCCTGCTCGGCCTTCTCCTCGTCGACCACCTCCTCGAACTGCTGGACCAGGCCCACCACGTCGCCGCGCCCCAGGATGCGGCTGGCCATGCCGTCGGGACGGAACTCCTCGAGGCGGTCCGACGACTCGCCCATACCGACGAACTTGATCGGCTTGCCGGTGACCGCCTTGACCGACAGCGCGGCGCCGCCGCGCGCATCGCCGTCGAGCTTGGTGAGGATGACACCGTCCAGGTTCAGGCGATCGTTGAACGCCTTCGCCGTCCCGACCGCGTCCTGCCCGATCATCGCGTCCACGATCAGCAGGATGTTCCCCGGGTGGACGCGCCGGTCGATCTCCGACAGCTCTTGCATGAGCGGCTCGTCGATGGCCAACCGGCCGGCGGTGTCGAACAGGATGACGTCGCGCCCGGTCTCGGACGCCACCTTCAAGGCCCGCTCGCAGATCTCCGGCGGCTTGCCTCCGACCTCCGAATAGACCGGGATCCCCAGCTTGTCGCCGATGATCTTCAGTTGATCGATCGCGGCCGGGCGGTAGACGTCGGCCGCCACCAGCAGCGGGCGCTTGTGCTGCTTGTCGAGGTAGCGGGCCAGCTTGCCGACGGTGGTCGTCTTGCCCGACCCTTGTAGACCGACCAGCATGATCCCGGTCGGGCCCTTCTTGGCGAACTTGATCCCGGTGTCGACCGGGCCCATGAGGTCGACCAGCTCGTCGTGACAGAGCTTGACGAAGTGGTCTTCGGGGCTGACGCGGCGGACTTTCTCTTTGGTCGACGCCTTCACCTTGACGATGACGCCGACGGCCTTCTCCTTGACCTGCTTGCAGAAGTCCTGGACCACGTCGAACCCGACGTCGGCCTCGAGCAGCGCCGTGCGCACGTCCTTGAGCGCCTCGTCGACGGTCGCTTCGTCCAGCTCGGCGAGCCCCTGAAAGCGCTGCTTGGCGCTGCGGAACCCCTTGGTCAGCGTCTCGAACATTGGGCGCGGAATCTAGCATGATGGGAACCCTGGGAGGGTTCCCATACCCTCCCGCGACGGGCTCCGACGGGCGGAGCCCGTCTGCGCCCACGCGATCACGCCTCAACTTGGTGGCTTCACACGCCGTTCGGTCCACCAGGCCTGCCAGCGGGCGCGGGCGGCCTCGCGCGCCTCGCGCGGCAGATCGAAGGCGTAACCGAAGTACTCGCCGGTCAGCGCCCGAAGCTCCTGCTCGGCGGCCGCGCGGATCTCGGGAGTCTTGTGCGCGAGCCCCTCGAACAACCAGTCGATTCGATCGTCGTCCTGGTGCTTCTTCCACCAGCTCGCCCAGCGTTTCGGCTTTGCCCCGAAGTCCTGCTTGGTGATGGCCACCAGCGCGGCGTGCGCCGCCTCGACCTCGCTCCCCTGCTCGAGACGCCCGATCAGCCCCGGAACGTCGCCCTTGTCGGGCGCGCGGACGGGCGGCGCTGGCGGCGCCTCGGGCGCGGGTGGCGCCGCGACGGTCGGGGGCCGGGCCGCGGCCGGCGCCGACAGCCGCGGCGGGATCTCGACCGGCGGTTCCGGCGGCGCGGGCGGCGGTGCGGGCGTGTGCGCGGCCTGCCAGCGGCGCACGGGCTGCGCGCCGACCACCCTCGCGAAGAGGCGCACGAGGCGCGGCTCCATCACACGTCCGTAGATCGCCTGCTGAACGGCTGCGATCCAGATCTCCGGCGCCACGAACAGCGCGAACGGGATCGCCAGCGCGCCTGTCGCCGCCTCGATCGCGGGGCGCGCCACCGGCTCGCCGCACAGGATCTGCAGCACGCCGTCCTTGAGGCCGACCGGCACCGCCCGGCAACGGGCCGACCAGACCGCGTCGAGCGCGAGCGCGTCGGTTCCGTCCGGCTTGACCAGCTTCTGGGGCGCCTCGCAGAGCGCGCGATCGGGGATGCCGAGCTCCGTCGCCGACGCGAGCGCGCCCCACAGCGCCGCCTCGTCAATCGCGTCGGCCTCGAGGAGCGCAGTGTCGAGCGCCCCACCGTAGACGGCCTGGCGGGCGACCGCCGCGCGCACCCCTTCCACCGGCACGAGACCGGCCGCCAGCAGGTGATCGGAGAGGCGCGACGGCATGAGGCCCCGATCCGAGCTGCGCCTCTAGTCCTCGTCGACGATCACGTACGTGCCGGCCAGGTGGTCGTGCAGCGCGCGATGCTCGCGATCGAACAGCGCCCACAGCCACCCGAGCCCGGCCGGCCCCACGCTGGGCGCCAGCGCCAGCAAGCGCAGGAGCCCGCGCGCCGGCCCCGGCGTCCGCCCCCGGCGATCGATGAGCCGGATGCCGACGAGCCGCATCCCCAGCGTCTGCCCCGCGATGCCGCCGAAGTAGAGCTGATAAAGCCCGGTCATCCCGAGCAGGAGGCCGACCGCCCCCACCGCCATCGGGTTGCGGTCGAGGATGCCGGCCACCAGCAGGTCGGGGCCGATCTCGCGCAGCCCCGGCATCGGGACGTGCAGCGCCAGCGCCACGGTCGCGGTGACGGCCGCGGTGAAGCCAAACAGCAGCGCGAAGTCGCAGAAGGCGGCCAGGGCGCGCCGGGGGAATCCGGTGACGCGTACGCGCAGCACCCGCTCCTCGTGCGGGCGCGACGGCGAATTCGGGGCGGACATCGTCACGGCGAAGGCGGTCACAAACCCATTTTGCGGAGCTGGTGGCGCGGCAGCAAGTTTAACGTGTCTCTGGCGAACCGCTGGCAGATAGCTCACCCCAACATCCCGGAGGCCTCGGCCACCAGCGCGACCGCCACGATGGCCGCCGTCTCGACCCGGAGGATCCGGTCGCCGAGCCCGACCGATTCGAACCCCGCCGCGGCGGCCGCCGTCAGCTCGGACGCCGCGAATCCCCCCTCCGGGCCAACCAGCAGCGCCGTCGGCGCCGGTTCGCCCGCGCCAAGCGCCACCCGAAGAGAACGTCCGCGCTCCCCCTCGTAGAGCGCCAACCGGCGGCGCGGCAGGCCCGGGAGCGCCAGCGCCGCCATCAATGAAAGCGGCGGGTCGACCGCCGGAACGTCCGCCCGCCCGCACTGCCGCGCCGCCTCCTGGGCGATCTTCTCCCAGCGCGCGCGCCGACCAGCCTCAGCCTCCGGACGCGCGACCGACCGCTCCGTGAGGACCGGAACAATCCGGGCGACGCCCAGCTCGGCGGTCTTCTGGACCAGAAAATCCATGCGTGGACCCCGTGGGACCGCCGCGAGCAAGGTGATCGCCACCGCCGGGCCGGCGACCGCACGCCGCGCGCCGAGCCGCAGCTCGGTCTCGTCGCGCTCCACCCGGACCACCTCGGCCGCCACCTCGCCGCCGGCGCCGTCGAACAGGGTCAGCGTCTCCCCCGGCCGGGCGCGCAGGACGCGCGACACGTGCCGGTGCTCGGGACCCGTTAACGTGACGTGCGAACCGGCCAGCCGCTCGCCGGGGACGTAGAGGCGACGCGCGCTCATGGCCGGCGAAGGCGCAATGCGGCCCACTCATCCTCGTCGCGCCGCGCCTCGAGCGCGAGCCCCGCGGAGGCGAATGCGCGGAGCACACCGTCGGCCTGATCGGCGAGCACGCCCGAGAGGATCACCATTCCGCCCGGCGCGACGCGCGCCGGGAAGTCGGGGGCCAGCGCCGTCAACACGCCCGCCTCGATGTTGGCCAGCACCAGGTCGAACGTCCCGGCGACCGCATCGAGACTGCCGGTGCGGGTCTCGACCGCCGTCACCTTGTTAAGCGCCAGGTTCTCGTCGGTGGTCGCCACCGACTCGGGATCGACGTCGACGGCCAGCCCGCGCGCGTCCGGCCAGAGCCGGACGGCGGCGATCGACAGGATCCCCGACCCGCAGCCGAGGTCGAGAAACCGCGCCACCGGCCGCGCGGCGATCTCCTCGGCGAGCGCGATCACGAGGCGCGTCGTCGCATGCCCGCCGGTCCCGAAGGCACGCCCTGGATCGAGATCGATCACCCGATCTCCCCCGGAGGCCGGCTTCAGATCCCAGCTCGGCCGGATCAGAAACGTCCGCCCCACCCGCGTCGCCCGGAAGTACTGCTTCCAGACGTCGCGCCACTCGTCCTCGTGCGCCTCGCGCCTCCGGACCGACAGCGGATCGACGGTCACGCCCGCTTCCTTCATGCGCCCCGCCGCCGCCTCGATCTCCGCCAGCACCTCGGCCTCGGCCTCCGGCGCGCACTGCGCCACGATCACCGCCCGCCCGACCCCCGCTCGAATGATGGTCTCCCCGTCCCGTATCTCCACCCCCTCCGTCAGCTCCCCCACGGCATCCGCCATCACCTCCGCCGCCTCCCGCGGCAGCTCGACCACAATCTCAATCCAGGTCGTCACGCCGCCACTCTACCCATTTCCGGTCCGATCCGAGTTGATCGAAGGCGGGCTATGCCCGCCGGAGACTTGCTTGCCGAGCCAGATCCGGGCCCGGCTCTCGTCGACTGTCTCGGGAACCCTGGGAGGGTTCCCGAACCCTCCCGCGACGGGCGAACCTGGGCAAAGCCCGGTCTCGCCCACGCGACTGGGGCAGGCGGACTACCTGGGCACGCGGCGCTTGGCTTCGCGGCGGCGGCGCTTGCGGGCCTCGCGCATCTTGCGCTTCTTCTTGACCGACGGCTTCTCGTAGTACCGACGTCGCTTGATCTCCTGCAGGATCCCCTCTTTGGACATCTTCTGCTTCAGGATCTTGAGCGCCTTGTCCACGGAATCGCGAACTTCAACTTCGAGCGGACGGCCAAGCAGTGTCTCCAAGCGTGAGGCTCCTTTGCGGAAGGGGGCATTTGACACACCCGGAGGGGCGCCGTCAAGGCGGATCCCCCCCCGAAACGTCTTTGCACAAGGCGTACGATCAGGGTATGTAACGCTGAAGTTACTCGATATTCCGCGATTTTTCTTCGGAAGCCATTTCGGGATCACTCGGCCCAAAGGAGTAGACGACAAAATGGTCATGGGGGCTAAGGTCTTCACCGCTACGAAGGCCAAAGACCGCGAGGAGCTCGGCGAGGTCATCAGCCGTTGGATCCGGGATAATCCGCGCGCGAAGATTATCGACAAGATCGTCACGCAGAGCTCCGACAGCGAGTTTCACTGCCTGTCGATCACGATTTTCTACGAGCTTTCGACGCAGTAGCATCCCTTGATGCGTTTCGGCTTCCTGCTCAAGCGAGGCAAGCCCGAAGCGCGGGAGCTGGCCGCGACGCTCGCCGAGGTGCTGGTCGCGCGCGGTGCCGCGCTGGTCGCGCTGGCCGAGGACGCGGGCGCCGTGCCGGGCGCAACCGTCGTGGCGCCTGACGCGCTGGCGGGGGCGATCGACGTCCTGGTCGTGCTGGGGGGTGACGGGACATTCCTGTACGGCGCGGCGCTGGTGGCCGATCGTGGAATCCCGATCTTCGGCGTGAACCTGGGGAGCCTCGGATTCATCACCCCTTACGCGCGCGGCGAAGCGGCCGCCGCCATCGACGAGGCAGCCCGCGGCGGCCTGCTGATCGAGGAGCGGATCCGGCTGGCGGTCTCGATCCGGCCGCCGGCGGGCGGCGCGGCGGTGCGGGCGCCCGCGGCGGTGAACGACGCGGTGCTGACCCGGTCGGTCGCACGGCTGCTCGATCTCGAGGCGCGCCTCGACGGCGCCGAGATCACCACCTACAAGGCCGACGGCCTCATCGTCGCCACACCGACCGGCTCGACCGCCTATTCGCTGGCGGCGGGCGGCCCGCTGCTGACGCCCGATCTGCAGGCGCTGGTGCTGACGCCGATCAGCCCGCACACGCTGACCAACCGGCCGCTGGTGTTCCGCCCCGAGTCGCGCCTGGAGATCCGCAACGCCTCCGGCGGCCCGGTCACGTTGACCATCGACGGATACTGGACGCAGGAGCTGCCCGCGGACGCCTCGGTCGACGTGCGGCGCGCCGAGCGGCCGCTGCGCCTCTACCAGGCACCGCGAGGGTTCTTTGGCATCCTGCGCGAAAAGCTCTCCTGGGGCTCCCGCCGCGTCGAAGGCAATTAGAAGGTAACTGGCTTCCCGGTCTTGGCGATAATGTCGGCGTCGTGCTGACGCTGTTGCGCATCGGGGGCTTCGCGCTGATCGACGAGCTCGAGCTGCCGTTCGGGTCCGGGCTGACCGCGATCACCGGCGAGACCGGCGCCGGCAAGAGCATCCTGGTCGAGGCGCTGGGTCTCCTGCGCGGGGCGCGGGCGGGGGCCGACGTCATTCGCACCGGGCGCGACGAGGCGCGCGTCGAGGCGATCCTCGAGCTGCCGGCCGGATCGGCGGCGCGCGCGCGCCTCGTCGCCGACGGGCGCGAGGTCGAGGAGGGGCTGGTCGTCCGGCGCGTGATCGCGCGCGGCGGGCGCGGGCGCGCGCACCTCGGGGGTGGCCTCGCGACGGCGGCGGATCTGGCGGCGACAGTGGCGGGGCTCATCGACATCGCCTCGCAGCACGACCAGCAGTCGCTGACCGATCCGGAGAGCCAGCTGGCCATTCTCGACGCCTTCGCGGAGAACCAGGCGCTGCGGGACGAGATGGGCGCGGCGTACGCGGCCAAGACGGTCGCCGGCGGGGCGCTGGCGGCGTTCGCCGCCGACGCGCGGGCACGCGGCGAACGCGAGGATCTGCTGCGGTTCCAGCTCGGGGAGCTCGAGGCGGCGCGGCCGGCGCCTGGAGAGGACGAGACGCTCGCCGCCGAGCGCGAGCGTCTGCGGGGCGCCGAACGGTTCTTCGCGGCGACCGCGCGCGGCGAGGAGACGCTGTACGCGGGCGACGGTGCGGTCGCCGAACGCGTGGCCGGCGTCGTCCGCGACGTCGCGCCGCTGGCCGCGCTCGATCCGGCGCTGGCGCCGCTCGCGGAGCGGCTCGCCGACGCACAGGCGGCGATCGAGGACGTGGCCCGCGATCTGGGGCGCTACGCGCGCGGGATCCGGTCGGACCCGGCGCGGCTCGCCGAAGTCGAGGAGCGGTTGTTTCTGCTGCAACGCCTGGTGCGAAAGCATGGTGGGAACGTCGCCGATCTGTTCGCCCGGCAGGCCGCGCTCCGCGCCGAGCTGGCAGAGCTGGGCTCGTTCGACGAAGGGCTGGCGGCGCGTCAGGCGGCGGTCGCGGCAGCCGACGCGCGCGCGGCAGCCGCCGCCGAGGCCCTCGGCGCCTCGCGGCGTCGGGCGGCCGCGAGCCTGGAAAAGAGAGTCGGGGCGGTGCTGCGCGAGCTCGGCTTCGCGGCCGCGCGGCTGCCGGTGGCGGTCGAGGTGCGCGAGCTCGGCCCGAGCGGCGCCGATCGGGTCCGGTTGCTGTTCGCCCCCAACCCTGGCGAGGAACCGCGGCCGCTGGCCAAGATCGCCTCGGGGGGGGAGCTGTCGCGGGTGATGCTGGCGGTCAAGCAGGCGCTGGCGCGCACCGACGAGGTGCTGACCTACGTGTTCGACGAGGTCGACGCCGGCGTGGGCGGCGGGACGGCCGAGGTGATCGGACGCAAGCTGAAACGGCTGGCCGCCGAGCGGCAGGTCATCGTCATCACCCACCTCGCCCAGGTCGCCGCCTTCGCCGACGCCCACGTGCGCGTCACCAAGACCGCCGCGCGCGGCAAGACGCGCGTCGAGATCGTGCGCCTCGACGACGCCGAGCGGCCTGCGGAGATCGCGCGCATGCTGGCCGGCGCCGCGCCGTCGGCCCAGGCCACCGCGCACGCGGAAGAGATGCTTCGCAACGCCCGCGCCGAGTGAGGCGGGACGGCCCCATGCTAGCGTCCCCGCCATGGTGAACGCGCGGTTTCATCTCTCGCTCTGCGTGGCCGACCTGGCGGCGACGCGCGCCTTCTACGGCGCGCTTCTCGGCTGCCGCGAGGGGGCCGTCCACCCCCACGCGGTCGACTTCGAGTTCTACGGCCACCAGCTGACCTGTCACCTCGACCCCGCGCACGTGCGGAAGGCCGACGCCGACACGCTGGACGGCAACCACTTCGGCGCCATCGTCGCACTGGACGAGTTTCACCGGCTGGCCGCCCAGCTGACGGCGGCCGGCGCGCGCTTCATCGTCCCGCCACAAGCCCAGCGGCAGGGGACCCCAGGCGAGCGCTGGAAGATGATGGTGGCCGACCCCAGCGGGAACGCCGTCGAGCTGAAGTGCTACCGCGACGAGGGTCAGATCTTCGAGCTCGCGCCGACTGCCTGAGGCTCGCCAGGCCCAGCCTCGACCACGCCGGGCCCCTGACTCGACTCGCGCGGCCCTTAAATTGATTGGGCCGGCGGCGCGTGCTAGTTGAAGAGACCGGCCGCGAGAACGACGCCGGGACCGGGTTCCCCCCACCGAGGTCGGATTGGCACGCAGACGACGCAGACGGCGCTCCGGCGAAATGAAGAACTCGCTCAGGTTGAGCGCGCTGTTGGTCGGGCTGGTCGGGATCAACGTCTACGTCTTCTTCTTCAACCACAAGACGGCACCGCGCGAGGTTCTGAACCTCCAGTCGACCACCAAGACGATGGAGACGAACCGCCGCGAGGTTCTCTCGGCGGACGCGCGCGCCGGGCGCGAGGCGATCGCCACCTCCGCGGCGCAGAAGAAGGCGGTCGCGCCGCGCGCGACGGCAACGGCGCCGGCGCCAGCGCAGGTGGTCGAGCGGGGAGCGATCGAGGCGACGCCCGCGGCGCCGGCCGCCGAACCCGCGCCGGCCCCGCCGAAGCCGCTCGGGCCGGCGGCCGAGCTTGCCGACCGCACGCTGGCCGCCAACATCCCGCCGCCCCACGCCCCCTATCAGATCCCGTTCGCGCCGCCGCCAGAGTCGCCCGCACCGCGCGGCACCACGCCGCACGCGCTGTTTCAGATCCCGTTCGCGCCGCCGCCCGAGGACGACGGCGAGGCACACGAGGACACCGTCGAGAAGAAGCTGGCCAACAACGACACGCTGGGCCAGGTCCTGGCGCGCGAGGGGTTCGGCCCGGCCGGCCCGCAGGTCATCGCGGCGCTCGGCAAGCTCGTCGACCCGCGTAGCATCCGTGGCGGGCAGAAGTACGTCGTGCGCCTCGGCGAGGACGGCGCGCCGGCGTCGTTCGAATACCAGGCGTCGGCGATCCTGCGCTACCTCGTGGAGAAGGACGACGAGAGCGGCTCGTGGAAAGGGCGCAAGCTCGAGGCCGCCGTCGAGCTCAAGACCGCCGAGGCGGGCGGCACCGTCGATTCGTCGCTCTACGAGTCGGTGCAGAAGGCGGGCGAGTCGACCGCGCTCGTCAGCCTGCTGGTCGAGCAGTTCGCCTGGGACGTGAACTTCTACACCGACACCCACCCCGGCGATCACTGGAAGGTGATCATCGAAAAGCAGTTCCTGGGCGGGCAGTTCTACAAGTACGGGCGCCTCCTGGCCGCGGAGTACGGCGGCAAGGTCGGCACCTTCCGCGCCTTCTTCTGGGCCGGCAAGGGCGCGCCGCGCGACAAGCCCGGCAAGTACTACGACGAGCACGGCCTGGCGAACTCCAAGACGATGTTGAAGACGCCGCTCCGCTACGTGCGCATCAGCTCGAAGTTCGACCGCAAGCGCTTCCACCCGATCCTGCACGTCGAGAAGGCCCACCTGGGGATCGACTACGCGGCGCCGCAAGGCACGCCGGTCTGGGCGTCGGCCACGGGGCGCGTCACCGAAGTCGGCCTCAAGCGCGGCTCGGGCAACACCATCGTCCTCGCCCACGCCAACGGACTTTCGACCCGCTACTACCACCTGTCGCGCTACGCGCGCGGGCTGCACGTCGGCCAGCAGGTGAAGCAGAAGGAGGTCATCGGCTTCGTCGGCATGACCGGCCTGGCCACCGGGCCGCACCTCCACTTCAGCGTCACCAAGAACGGCGCCTTCGTCGACCCCAGCAAGCTGAACGTCAGCCGCGACGCCCCCGTTCCCGACCACGCGGCGTACATGGACGCCATCCGGCCCCGCATCGCCGCGCTCAAGGCAATCCCCTCCGGCGCCGTCGCGCGCAACTAAATCAGAACCAGATCCCGTCGTTTGACCGCCGGGGCCCCTTGCGGGAAGAAGGACCCGTGGAGAGCCGGATGACCTCGACGCGGACGCGTCGCTTGGCAGAGGACGCCGGCGCGGCCGCCGCCTACCTGGTCCTGGCGGTCGCGATGACCTACCCGCTGGTGCGCCGATTCGACCGGGCCTTTCTCGGCGCGGGGACCGACGTGTTCCAGTTCCTCTGGAACAACTGGTGGCTCCACCACGCGATTACGCACCACCTGTCGAAGCCGTACCTCACGACCTTCATCTTCGCGCCGTTCCGGCTCGACCTGCGGCTGCACACGGTGGGGTTTCTGTACGGGCTCTGCGCGGTCCCCTTCTTCGGATGGCTCGGCCAGCTCCGCGTCCTCAATCTGCAGATCCTGGCGACGCTGACGCTCAACGGATACTTCGCCTTCCGGCTCGTTCGTCATCTGACGCGGGACGTGGGCGTCGCCTTCCTGTGCGGTCTGCTGGCGGCGTCGCTCCACGCGATCAATCTCCACATCCCGGCGGGGCGCGCCAGCTGCGGGGCATTCTGGGCGGCCATCGCGGCCGTCTCCTGTTTCCTCGAGCTCACGGAACGGCCACGCGCGGCAGAGAGCGCGCTCTTCGCCGTGAGCCTCGTCGTGATGTTTCTGGCCGACCAGCAGGTGGCGCTCTTCGGATCGATGTGGCTCGTGGTTCTCGCAGCGGGGCACTTCCTGTCGCCCGGCGGCGCGACGCGGCTCCGGCGCCTCGGCCCCGCGCTGGTCGTGCCGGCCGCGACCGGGCTGCTGGTGGCCTATTTCTTCTACCTTCGCCCCTGGCGGCTCGACCTCGGCTACGACGTGCCGGGCGCCTCCGAGGCGCTCAATTACAGCGACGGGCCGTCCGCCTTTCTCCACCTCAGTCTCGGCTGGGCCTACTACGGGATCATTCTTCCGCTCGCCTTTCCCGTCGTCCTCGCGCGGCTCGGCAAGGTCCGCCGCGCAATCCCCTGGGCGCTCGGTGCGGTGTTCTTCTTTCTGCTCTCCTACGGGCCGACGCTGGGAGGGACGCGCATCCCGCTGCCCTTCGCGCTGGTGCGCCAGCTGCCTGGGCTGGAGTACTTTCGCGCCCCGTATCGCTTCGCGATGCCGGCGGCGTTCGGCGCCATCGTCGCGCTCGGCCTGGTCCTCCAGGCGACGACCGCACGGCTCGATCGTCGTGCGCGCGCGCTCCTCGTGGGCGGGCTCATGCTGG
Organism: uncultured Pseudomonadota bacterium; assembly: GCA_963725905.1. Lineage (GTDB taxonomy): Bacteria > Myxococcota_A > Polyangia > Fen-1088 > Fen-1088 > JADGRB01. The sequence continues at coordinate 95,743 of CAVSAG010000004.1, forward strand.
TGGCGCTCGCTGACGAGGTGCGCGTCCGGCACGAGCGACCGTACTTGATCCGCGAGATGCCGACCGAGGCCGTGTATGCGGAGATCGGACGCGACCCGACGCCCTCGGTGCTCCTGGAGATCCCTGTCGGCGTCCGCAACGGCACCGATCGCACCGGCACCAACGGCGAGATCCTCACCTTCTATCAGCCGGTCCACGGCAAGCGCCTGGTGAACGGCTCCGTGGCCCGCAGCCCCACGGCGGCGATCGACTACCACCGGGCGTCGCCCGCGCTCATGTATCTCGCGGGCGAGACGCCGCCGCCCGGAGACGTGGCGGCCGACCTGCGCGAGAAGATGGCGGCGCTCGGCGTCGGCTACGTGGTCGTCCACCCGGGCATGATGAAGCCCGAGCTGGTCGCCCCGACCCTCGACCTGCTGGCGAAGGTTCCAGGGCTCGTGCAGATCGCCAGCGGTCCTGACCTCGTCGCCTGGCGGCGCGAATCCCCCTGATCTCGACGGCGGGGAACGCGCGCCCCGCTCACCACGAACCGGAGGCGCCGCCTCCGCCGAAGTCCCCGCCGCCGCCCGAGAAGCCGCCCCCATCCGCAGAGCTGCCGCCGCCCGAACCGCCACTGCCCGTGTGGCCGCCGCTGCCCGAGCCGTCGACGCCCATGTAGCCGACGCTCGTGCTCGCACCCCGCGAGCCGCGCCTCCGGCCGAACAGCGCTACCAGCGCGGCGACCAAAATGATGGTGCCGAACGGAAGCAGGAACATCAGCGCCAACAGGAGCTGCCAGGAGGGCCCGTCGGCGCTTCGGACTGGCGGCTCGGCCAGCGCCACGGTTCCCCCCGACCCGGCGGTCATCAACATGTCCAGCCCGCGCTCGATCCCCCCCGCGAAGTCTCCGGCGCGGAACGCTGGCGCCATCACGTTGCGAATGATCCGACCCGCCAGCGCGTCGGGAATCGAACCCTCCAGGCCGTAGCCGACGTCGATCCGGATGCCGTGCGGCTCCTTCACGACCATCATGAGGAGCCCGTCGTCCTTCCCATTCCTTCCGAGCTTCCAGCTCTCCACGACGCGCAGGGAGAATGCTTCGATCGCCTCGCCCTCGAGGCTGGGCATGGTGAGGACGGCAAACTGGTGCCCGGACGACACCTCGTACTCGGCCAGCTTCCGTTCGATCGCGGTCCGCGCTTCGGGCGCCAGCAACGCGGCGCGGTCGTTGACCCGCGCCTCGAGCGGCGGCACCTCGACGGCGAGCGACGCGGCCGCCGGGAATCCGACCGCGACGAGCAACACCAGAGCACCGAGCCGGCGAGCACGCATCAGAGGCTCAACGCCCATGATACCCCGTTCGGCGAGAGCGCCGGGCTACTGGGCCGGAGTGATCTGCGTGTAGTCGAGGAAGTTGCCGGTCATCATCAGGAGCGACATGACCGTCCAGGACTCGTCGTAGTAGGCGCCGCCGACGAGAAGATTGTCGCCTTTGACCAGGTTGTAGGTCGCGTCGAGGAAGGCTTGGGCGGAGGTGGTCCCCATCGCGCCGACGGCGGCCGGACCGAGGAAGGCGGCCGATTGCCCCTTCGAGACCGGGTTGGCGCCCGTGGCGACCGTGCCGTCCATGTTGTAGCCGTCGACGATGTTCGCGGCGCCGACGCCGCTGAAGAAGCTGGTCGTCAGCTTGACGTAGGCCTGCGCGCGCGACGGGTTGATTGCCGTGGCGGCGCTCGCCGCGGAGGTGGCGTTCAGGCACCAGTCGATGCCGATCCGGAACGGCGTCCGGCAGGCGTCGTACTGGTAGTTGAAGGGTCCGGCCGAGGACGAGCCGCCCGTGCTGGTGCACCACCCGGGGACGAGGCCGTTGGTGGTGTTCTTGTTGCCGGAGCTGAGCGCGCCCGTGCCGTTCCCGCCGGGGCCGAAGATCGTGTCGTAGACCGTCTGGTTGACGGCGTCCCAGTCGTGGCTCCCGTCGAGCTGCTTGAACAGGCGGTAGTACGCGGGCGCGAAGTACGAAATGTTGATGTCGCCGAACAGGTTGGTCGGCCCCCAGCTGTCGCCGGGGCCGGCCAGCTTCGACTGGTAGACCTCGTGGTTCCAGATCGCGCCGATCTGCGTCTTGGCCAGGTTCAGGTAGTTGAGGGTACCGGCCGACCCCCACTGCTTGTCGGCCATCGCCAGCGCCCAGGCGATGTCCTCGTCGGCGTCGGTGGCGCCGCCCGCGCCCAGTGTCATCCCGCCCGAGCTGGTGGTGTTCCCGCTCGAGTCGATCGACCAGTTCATGAGCCCGTTGGTGTCGAGGTGGGCCTGCTCGTATTTCCAGAGGTTCCCGAACAGCGTCTGGTCGCCCATGTAGACGGCGATGAGCATCCCGTAGCCGATCCCCTCGGACACCGTGGAGTTGGCGGGTGTGTTCGCGTTGACGCCGTCGGTGGAGGTCCGCTGCACGCGCTGGCCGCCCGACTTGCTGTCGGAGACGACCAGGTCGGCCTTCCACTTGGTGTAGGCCGTCGTCACGTCGTTGTTGTTGTAGGCGGTCGGGTAGATGCAGCTCCCCGACTGGCGGTTCTGCGGAAATGGGAAGTTCGTCCCGTTCATGGGCGGCGTCGGCCCACGCGAAAGCGGGCTGCCCGCCGCGCCGCCCGTGCCGCTGCCGCCCGTCGCGCCGCCGCCGGTCCCGGTGTTGCCGGACGATCCGCTGTTGCCACCGCTGCTGGTGCTGCCGCCCGAGCCGCCGCTGCTGCTCGAACCGCCCTTGCCGCCCATGCTCACGCTGCCACCGCTGCCGGAGCCGCCGCTGCCATTGACGCCGCCAGACCCGCCGGAGCCGCTGCTGCCGCCGGATGAGCTGCCGCCGGTGTTGCCGCCCGAGCTGGAGCCCCCCGAGCCCGAGCCGCCGGAGCCACTGTCGCCACCCCGAGCCGGCGGCGTGCACGAAAACAGGCACGCCAGCGCGCCGGCCGCGAGTAACGAAGAGAAGAAAGTCCTTTGGCGTGCGAGCTTCATCTAAGCCACCGGAACTCCACAGCCCGCCGGTCCCTGCCCGCCGATATGAGACCGCCCGGCCCCAAAACCGTCAAGCTCTTTCCTTTTCTGGAAACGTCATCGCGCCGAAGCTGACCACGCTGGCGCCGTCGATGTTCCACTGGTCGTACCCGGTGAGGCGCCCGCGCGCCTCAGGCACGGCGCGCAGGAAGGTGTAGAGCGGCGACGTGCCGCACCACTTGAGGTCGTCGTCGCCGCGCTCGGTCACGAGCTCCCAAAATCCGCCCGCGTCGCCGGCACCTATCCGGTCGATGCGCGCGTGATCGCGCGCCGCGACGGTGGCCAGCGGCCCCGTGTGCGCGCGCGCCGCCAGCTCGTCGCCGTAGCGCCGCCCGACGTGGGCGAAGTCGACCCCCAGCACAAAGGTCAGGCGCTCCCCTTCCCGCGCGGCCAGCTCACCGAGCGCGCCCACGAAGCGCGCCACGCGCTCGTTCACCTCGGGGTGGGCCCCGGCACGTGGCCCGTCGGCGAACGCGCCGCACAGCACCGGCAGAATCCGCACCCCCGGACCGTAGAGGTACTGCAGGAAGACGACCTGGAACTCGATGGCGTGCTCGACGAAGTGGCAGGGATCCTCGAGGGTGACGGCGTCCGGCGCGGCGGCGCCAAGCGCGTCGACCAGCCCCACCTCGGTGCGGGCGGCGCCGAACGGCGTGGCGAACGGCTTGCGCGTCAGCCCATAGCGATCGGGCTCGCCGTAGTGCGAGGTGCCGAGGATGACGAACACCTTCTCGCCGGCGTCGGCCGGAAGAGCGCCGTAAGCCTTCGCGTAGGTCGCGCTCCCGCCGTGCGGGCTGACGTGCGGCGCCGCGATCGCCCGCGCCGGCGCCCGGCCGCGCGCAGCGCTCCCGTCGGGCGGCGCCTCGCCGAAGTATCCGCGCAGCGTGGCGGTCAGCGGCGCCGGTTCCGCCGGATAGCCGCTGCCGACGTGCGCCGCCGGCCGCTCGGGGGCGCGGGCGATCTCCTCGAGGCGCGCCGCGCGCAGCTCGGCGAAGCGCTCGTCGTCGAGAAAACCTGCTTCGTGCAGCGCCGTCAGCAGGCTCCTGGCCGCGTCGCCGACGGTGAGCCGGCCTGCCAGACGCGATAGGGTGGCGCGCAGATCGCCCTCGTCCTGCTGACCGTCGAAGCAGCCGAGGCACCGCGCCAGAAGCGGTGGCACCACCAGCGTCACCGTCGAGTAGCGAAACGGATCGCGGATGACGAGGCCCGGCTGCTCCGGCAGCGGCGACGGCATCACGTCGAGATCGGCTCGAAGACGCGGCAGGGGGGCTGCCATGAGCCTGTTCATTCTGCCACGCCTCTCGCTGGCATGGGCGGCGCAGGCGCGCCATGATGGCGAACATGTGGAGCTCCGCGAAGAGCAAGTTGCCGGGGCCGGCCGAGGCGTTGCCGGGCCGCGCAGAGAGGATGCCGGTCCCGCCGCGCCACTTCGTGAGCGGCGCGCCGCTCGAACCGCCGTTTCCCGCCGGGATCGAGCTGGCGACGTTCGCGATGGGCTGTTTCTGGGGCGCCGAGCGCAAGTTCTGGGAACAGGGCGGCGTCTTCAGCACCGCCGTCGGGTACGCCGGCGGCGCCACGCCGAACCCGACCTACCGCGAAGTCTGCTCCGGCCTGACCGGCCACACCGAGGTCGTTCAGGTCGCCTACGATCCGAAGACGGTCAGCTACGAAGCGCTGCTGAAGCTCTTCTGGGAGGACCACGACCCGACGCAGGGGATGCGGCAGGGGAACGATCACGGGACGCAGTACCGTTCGGCGATCTACACGCACAACCCCGAGCAGCAGCGCGCGGCCGAGGCATCGCGGGACGCTTACGCGCACGTCCTCGCCGAGGCCGGCTACGGCCCGATCACGACGGAGATCGCCGCGGCGCCCCCATTCTATTACGCCGAGGACTACCACCAGCAGTACCTGGCGAAGAACCCGGACGGCTACTGCGGGATCGGCGGCACCGGCGTGGCCTGCCCGGTCGGGCTCAGGACCTAGACCCGCGCGCGCCACCGTATCGACCCGGGTCGATGGGCCTCGCCGCGAGCGGCCAAAATGTTCGTTGCAACCAGTCCCGAGTTGAACGAGCATTTACCGATGATCTCGCTTAGGCACGGTAGCGTTGGCAGCCTCTCCTTGATTGCCACGGTTGTGGGCCTCCTCTCGGGGTGCGGCAGCGGATCGTCGACGATGAAGCCGCCCACCTGCACGACGGGCACCGAGACCTGCGCTTGCTACGGGAACGGGACCTGCAACCCGGGTCTGACCTGTCTGTCGAGTCTGTGCGTCAACCCGGCCTCCGGAAACGGCGGCGTCGGCGCCACGGGTGTCGGCGGGGCAGCGGGAGGCGGCGGCACGGCGCCTGGTACCGGCGGGGCGGCCGGTACCACGCCCGGCACCGGCGGGACGACCCCCGGCACCGGCGGGACGACCCCGGAACCGGCGGGGCGGCCAACATCAACCTGATCAAGAACGGCGACTTCAGCGCCGGCAAGGAATACTGGGACCTCACCCCCCAAGCCGGCGAGGCCTACAGCGAGGATTACACCGGCGGCCAGTACTGCGTGCTCAACCCGTCGACCAACCTTTACCTCTCGTTCAGCCTCGGCTTTCCGCCGACGCCGTCCGATGCGTTCGTCATCACGCCCGGCGCGACGTACACGCTGAGCTACCAGGCCTCCGGGACCTACCTGACGATGCAGCCAACGGTCCAGGTGAAGATCGGGCACGTCGAGACGCCGTACACCGAGCTCTACTCGACGACGGACGTGGTCTCCATCAACGCGATCAGCAGCCCGCAGACGTTCACGCACACGATCGTGTCGGCAGCAGGAGACACCGAGGCGGGCCTGGTGTTCAACGGCACGCTCGATTACTACAGCGAAATCTGCTTCGACAACGTCGTCCTCGTGAAGAACTGAAGCGGCGCCGGGCGGGCGCTGACCGGCCCCCGTTCGGGCGCTTGAGACACGGCGTCACGAATTGCGCCGACGGCGCCAAATGGGAGTAGTCTCTACTCGTTAACTTACGCGGTCATCCGTTTGGGAGCGGGGTTCGCGCGTGATTCACCGTCGCCTATTCGATTTCATTGACACACGCCCGTGCGGCGCGAGGACCCTGTGATCACGGGGATCCTGACCCTGCTCGCGGCGGTGGTGGCGCTCGGGGCGGCGCGCGCGACGCTGCGGCGACGGGTGGTGTTTCTCCTCGGCCGACACGGGAACGAGATCGCGCCGACGGTCGTGCTGTCGATCTGGCTCTGCGGGTTGCTGCTCGGGCAGCTGACCGGGTCGGTTCCCGGGATGGCGATCGTTGCGGCGCTTGTTCTGGTGGCGGTGGCGCTCTTCGTTCGCCGCCGCTTCGCGCCGCTCGCCGCGCGCCACCGGATCTGGACCGGCGTCGATTGGCTGGTGTTCGGCTACGGCGCAGTGATGTTCGCGTTTCTCGAACGCTGGGACTTCGACTGCCATCGGGCGGTCATTGCCAAGTTCCTGCAGGGGGACATCCCGCCGACCGCCATCAACGATCCGCGCTTCCCGATCGCCTATCACGCCGCGTTCGACGCCATGGCCGCGGTGATCATGAAGGCGCTGCCGGTCGAGCTGGACCTGGGCCTCGGAATCGCCTCGACGATCTGCCTGGCGCTCACGCTCGCCAACCTGCGCAACGTCAGCCGGCTCATCTTCCGATCGCCGCGGGTGGCCGCGCTGGCGCGGGTGCTGTTCGTGTTCGGGTTCGGCCCGGTCGTCATCCGTTTCCTGCTGGAGGGGGCCAACAACCCGGAAGCCTTTCACGGGCGCACGACGCAGGTCTTCGTCGACGTCATCATGCGGCGGCCGACGGGGCTGGGCTTCGCCTTCTTCACGCTGGTGCTGGCGCTGGCGCTCCCCTGCTACCGGGCCGCGCGCGCAGAGGCGCCGCCCGCCGGCGCGGTGGTGGTGCGGCTGGGGTTTCTGGTGACGATCTGCGCGCTCCTGCCGCTCATCGCAGAAGAGCTGACGCTGATCGTGTGTCTGATGCTGGCGCCGCTGGTGCTGGCGCGTCGACTGCCGGCGCGCCTGGTGCTGCTGCTGGTGGCGGCGGCAGCGCTGGGCGCTTCGCAGTCGGGGGTCGTGCGCGGCATCCTTCACCCGGGCCCCATGGCGACCCCCAGGCTGCACCTCGCCTGGCCGCCCGCGCTCCCCAACTGGAACTTTTCAAAGGACGGCGTCGGTCTGTTCTCGCGCGCGGGCCTGTTGTTCTTCGCCACCGAGCTCGGGCCCTTCTTCGCCGCCGCGGTGGTGCTGGCGCTCGCCAGCCGCGATGGGCGCCAACGCGCGCTGGTGGGCGCGTTCGCCTGCAGCCTGGCGGTCGTGCTCTTCGTCAAGCCGACCGGTTGGCCCAAGGCCGACCTCGATCGGTTTCTCTTTTACGCCACGCCTCCGGTCTTCATGTTGTCGGCGGCGCTGGTCGACCGGCTCGCGCGCCGGCGGCCCGCCCTGTCGCGCCCGCGCCCGTTCGCGGCCGTCGCGGTGGCCTTCGCGGTGCTGGTGTGCGGACCGGCCCTGTTCTGGCCGACCTGGCGAATCGGGCAGGAGGTGAACGAAGCTTTTCGCCGCCACGCGCTGGGCGGCGATCTGTCACGTCACCTCGCGGCGGCGGGCCCGCGCGAGCCGATCCTGACCACCGGCGATCGCGTCGACGACCTGGTCAAGGCCGGGTTCTCGGTGCTGGCGCCGTTCGACACCAACTGGGTGGGCCAATACACGCACGACACCTTCGACGGCTACGTTCGTACCAACGCCGCCCGCGCTGCCTGGCTGTTTCTCCCCGAGCGCGACCCTCGAGTCGTCGGACGAACCGTCCGCGGGCGCGACGGGGGCTATGTCCTGGTGGCGCCGGGGCCAGGCGCTCCGTCGCTCGCCGCCGTTCACTGAATCTCTGACGCTCGTCAGTCGTTCCCGGCGGCGAAGCCACCGCTCCACTCGGCGAGGCGGCGCTCGGCGCTGCGGAGCTCGCCCAACTGCTGCTGCAGGCGCGCGACGTTCGACTGGTAGACGCGGTTCTCGGGCGCCAGCGCGGCAGCGCGCTCCCAGGCGTCGAGCGCCTCGCCGTAGCGCCCCGCCCGCCGCAGCTCGATGCCGCGATCGAACAGCTCCACGGCACGCTGGAGGGGCGAACGATGGCTGGCGTCGGGCGGCTGCTCGGGCGTGCGGCGCCAGCCCAGCACGTTCATATGCGCGGACGCTGGTGTCCCCGCGCCGCTGGGCCCGCCGAACACGCGGTCGAACAGCTGGCCGGGGAGACTCCAGTGCGGCGCCGAGGGATCCGCGGGCCGCGCCTCGGGCGGTGGCGGGATCGGCGGCGCCACCACCGCCCGGGCGCGCGCCGGCATCGCCGGCACCGGCGGCGCGTCGGCTCGGATGGGCCCGGAGGCCTCGATGATCTCCACCTCACAGAGCGCGACCTCGACGCCCGACGACGGATCGGCGGCGATGTCGATCGCCTCGGGAATCGCCTCACGCGGCGCGATCAGGACGGGGACCGAATCGGGCGCCTCCATCAGGGCCGCCAGCGACGCGCTCACGTCGCGTTCCTTGGTCGACGCACCGAGCGCGATGAGGCAGCGGGTGAGCGCCTCCCGCATCTCGCGCGCGGTGGCGAAGCGGTCGGCCGGCTCGGGGGCCATCGCCCGCATGACCACCTCGGCGATCGGTGCCGGCAGCGACGACGCGCGCTCGCGGGGATCGTGGACGCGCGCCTCCTCGACGGCCCGGATCACCTCGGCGTCGGGCCCGTCGTACGGTCGTACCCCGGTCAGGCACTCGTAGAGGATGACGCCCGCCGAGAAGAGATCGCTGCGGCGGTCCTCGTCGTTGCGGCGGACGCGCTCGGGCGCGGCGTAGCGGTACTTGCCGACGAACGTCGACAGCGGCGGCGTGCGCGCGGTCGCCCGCGCGGCGCCGAAGTCGATCAGCTTCGCCGCGCCGCTGGTCGAGACGATGACGTTGTCGGGGGAGAGATCGCGGTGGACCAGCCCCAGCGCTCCGTTCGCGTCGGCGAGCTCGTGGACGGCGTGCAGCGCCTCGCAGACGTCGATCATCACGTGCAGCGTGGCCGCCATCGGCAAGATCTCCCCGCGCGCCAGCATGCGCTTGTGCGCGAAGCGCAGCGTGACCCCCGGGACGTACTCCATCGCGATGAAGTAGCGCCCCTCGAGCTGGCCGAAGTCGAACACGTGCGCGATGTTCGGGTGGCTGAACGCCGAGGCGAGCGTCGCCTCGTTGATGAACATCTCGACCAGATCCGGGCGCCCGGCCAGCTGCGGCAGCATCGTCTTGATGACGATCCGCTTCTCGAAGCCCCGGACCCCCTTGAGCTTGGCGCGCCAGACCTCGGCCATGCCGCCCGACGCCAGCTTCGAATCGATCTCGTATCTGCTGAAGTGTGTGCCGGCCTGCCACGCCGACTCCAGGCCGGCGCGGACGCGCAGCCCCTCCGTCGGACCGGTCACGTCGGTCGACGTCGTCATCGGCGTGCTTCTGAAGCGGAGGTCATTCGGCATCACGACCCCTTTTCAGCCACCTGCGGACAGTCCCCTCGCGAGGAGTGGAGATCAACGGCGTGACGGCGAAAAACTTAACTGCCGCGCCAGGAAGTGCAGGCCAGCTTGCATTTCGTGACGCTGGCGCACAGCAAGGGCGTCGTTTGCCTTGCGCGCGGGCAGCCGGCATTCTCTCCGTCGGTGTCGCCGCTCCGCGCGCTGTTCTCGACCGAGATCTTCTTGCCCCGCGGGCACGAGTACCTCTGGACGCCCAAGCTGCTGCTGCTCGAGGGAGCGTCGAACCTGGTCCTGGCGCTGGCCACCACCGTCATCGGCGTCTCGTTCCTGCGCCGCCGCGGGGCCGGGCGCCCGGCGCTCACGCGCCGGACCTCGACCGCCTTGGCGGCGTTCGCCTTTCTTGCGGCGACCAGCTACCTCGGCGACGTCTGGTTGATCTGGGCGCCGCTCTACTGGCTGGACGCGCTCGTCCGCTGCGCAGCCGCCGTGGCAGCGATCGCCGCCGCCGCCGCTCTCTGGACCGACCGTGGCGATCGCTGAGTACGGACAGCTGGATGCGCTCGGCCTCGCCGAGCTGGTGCGGCGCCGCCACGTTTCGCCCGCCGAGTTGCTCGAGGAGGCGATCGCGCGCAACGAGCGGGTGAACGGCAAGCTCGGTGCGGTGATCCTCAAGCTCTACGACGAGGCCCGACGCGCCGCCGCCGCGCCCCTCGCCGATCCGAACGCGCCGTTCGCCGGCGTGCCGTTCCTGGTCAAGGACATCTACTGCGACATGGCCGGAGTGCCGGCCACAGCGGCCAGCCGCTACCTGGCCGACTACCGACCGGCGCGCGACGCCACGATCGTCGAGCGCTTCCGCCGCGCCGGCCTCATCACCTTCGGGCGCACCAACGCACCCGAGCTGGGGCTGCTGCCCGTGACCGAGCCGAAGCTCTACGGCCCGACGCGAAACCCCTGGGACCCGGCGCGGACGCCCGGCGGATCGAGCGGCGGCGCGGCGGCGGCGGTCGCGGCCGGCGTCGTCCCGATCGCGCACGCCAACGACGGTGGCGGATCGATCCGCATCCCCGCCGCCTGTTGCGGTCTTTTCGGCCTCAAGCCGACGCGTGCGCGGACGCCGGCCGGACCCGAGCACACGCAGCTGTGGAACGGGTACTCGATCGCCCACGCCGTCTCGCGCAGCGTCCGCGACAGCGCCGCGCTGCTCGACGCGATCGCCGGTCCCGAGCCGACCTCCCCCTACTGGGCGCCGCCGCCGGGGCGGCCGTTCCTCGCCGAGGTCGGCGCGCCGCCGGGGAAGCTCCGGATCGCGCTCACCAAGCGTCCGCAGCTGCTGACCGGGGCGCTGCACCCCGACTGCCTCGCGGCGGTCGACGACGCCGCCCGGCTGCTCACCGATCTCGGTCATCACGTCGAGGAGGCCGACCCCGACGTCGACGCCGAAGGGTTTGCGCGTGATTTCTTCACCCTCGTCTGCGTCGAGACGGCCACCTTCCTGGCGCGCGCCCGCGTGCAGCTCGGGCGCGGCCCACGCCGCGGCGAGCTGGAGACGGCGACCGCCATCACCGCGCTCCTCGGCCGGCAGCGCACCGCGGTCGAGGCGGCCCGCGCGCGCGAGCGGCTCGAGGCGATCTGCCGGCGCGCGACCGCGCTCTTCGAGCGATTCGATCTGTTGCTGTCGCCCGCGCTGGCGACACCGCCGCCGGCCATCGGCGCGCTCACGCCGCGCGGCGCTGAGGCGTTCGGGCAGGAGGTGCTGTTCGCGTTGCACCTCGGGTTCCTGCTGAGGATCCCGGGCCTCATCGACGCCTCCGTGCGCCGCGTCTTCTCGTTCATCGCGTTCTCGCCCCTCGCCAACGTGAGCGGCCAGCCGGCGATGAGTGTGCCGCTCCACTGGAACGCCGCCGGCCTCCCGATCGGGACTCAGTTGGTCGCGCGCTTCGGCGAGGAGGCGACCCTGTTCCGCGTCGCCGCGCAGCTGGAGGCGGCGCGCCCCTGGCGCGATCGCCGCCCGCCGATTCACGCCGACGCTCCCGCCTAGCCGCGAGCGACGTCGACGGTGATCTCACCGTCGGGCGCCACGCGCACCGTCACCGTCCAGGGGTTGCAGCAGACCTCGCAGTCCTGCACGAAAACCTGCTCGCCGGGCGCATCCGGATCGTAGTCGGCGGCTATCTCCCCCGGCTCGCCGCAGTAGGGGCACTGGATCTCGTCCGACATCGCGCCTCGCCCGCTCAGACCTCGTAATCGGGACCGGACGGCAAGCGGCCGTAGTTGATCCGGTCCCAGACGCGCTCGTGCAGAAAGTAGATGAACAGCTTCACGCCGGTGTCGACCACGCCGACCTTGGCGGCGAAGTCCCCCTTGCCCGTCATCGCGTAGACGACGCAGCTGGTGATGATGGCGGCGAAGACCCGCCAGGAGATCGACTTGAGGACGCTGCGGCGCCGCGTCTCGTAGGCCATCAACCCTGTCCCAGCTTGCGCGCGATCTCGGTGAACACCGCGTTGGCGGCGTAACGCTCGCCACCGTCGGGGAGAATGACGGCGATTCGCTTGCCGGCCATCCCGTCGCGCCTGGCCACGGTCAGCGCCGCGGAGAGGGCGGCGCCGCTCGACATCCCGGCGGCGATCCCCGCCTTGCGCGCCAGCTGCAGCTGCGCGCGCACCGCCTGCTCCTCGGTCACGGCCACCACCTCGTCGATGATGGCGCGGTTCAGGATCTGTGGGACGAACCCGGCGCCGAGGCCCGGCAGGTGGTGCGGCCCGGGCGCGCGGCCCAGCAGCACGGCGGCGCCGGCTGGCTCGACGGCGACGATCCGGCAGCCCGGGCGCCGCGCCTTCAGCACCTCGCCCACGCCGGTGATCGTTCCGCCGGTGCCGACGCCCGAGACGAAGACGTCGATCTCGCCGCCGAGGTCGCTCCAGAGCTCCTCGGCCGTCGTGCGCCGGTGGACCTCCGGGTTCGCCGGGTTCTTGAACTGCTGCAACATCACCGCGCCGGTCGAGGCCGCGATCTCCTCGGCCTTGGCCACCGCCTCGCGCATCAGCGAGCCGGGAGTGAACACGATCTCCGCGCCGAGCATGCGCAGGAAGGCCACCCGCTCCTGCGAGATGCGCTCGGGCATCACCAGCGTCAGCGGGTATCCCTTGGCGGAGGCCACGAACGCCAGCGCGATGCCGGTGTTGCCGCTGGTCGGCTCGACCAGCTTCGCGCCCGGCTTGAGCACGCCGCGCTTCTCCGCGTCCTCGACCAGCGCGACCCCGACGCGATCCTTGACGCTGCCACACGGGTTGCGCGACTCGAGCTTGACGAAGATCCGCGCGCTACCGGCATCGAGGCTGCGCAGCTCGACGACCGGTGTGCGGCCGACCGACTGGACGATGTCGGGGAACAGCATGCGCCTCTCATAACACGGGCGCGCGCGGCCCGGACATCGGGGCGCGCCCCGACACCGCCGCTAGTCGCCGATGATGTCGCCCATCAGGACTTCCGGCTCCTTCGACGACGGGTCGGCCTCGCAGCCATCCTCCCCAGGAAGTACGTGGCGCCTCGACGGCGGCGGCGCCACCACCCTCTTGTGGCGGCGCGGGGGCGGCGCCTTTTTGCCCATCTCTCGCTCCGGCAGGAGCGGCGGCGCTCCCATGATCGGCGTCGGCGGCGGCGCCACCAGCTGGCCCGCGATCGGCGAGCGAGACGCGGGGCCGCGGCGCGGTGGCGGCCCGTCGATCCACATGCCCTTCAGCCGGGCGAGACCGGCTCCGATCGCGATTAGCTCGGTGAAGCCCACCAGCACCAGCATCCCGAGGAACGGCAGGAATCCGCGGCGCCGCGCGGCGCGCAGCCGCGCCCAGCAATCGGCGGTCACCACCGTCCCGTCGGGCCGGCGCAGGATCCGCACGCAGACCCGCCCCTCGCGCATCGCGATGAGCCGGCGCGCCTCGCCCCGGCTCATCGCCTCGACGTTGTAGACGTTCTGCCGACATTGCCCACAGAAGCGCACCCGCCCGTCGCCACCGGCGGGGCGCATCTCGTCCCACGCGACCGTGCAGGGAGACTGGATCTCGATCTGGTCGACCGCATCGCGCGCCGCGCAATCCGTCTGGCTCATGGATCGTCAGACGCACGCGCCGCCCAAAAGTTCTTGGGCGCCGAAAGAAACTCGACCGGACGCTACTTCGCGGGCTTGTGCTTGCCGTGACCCTTGTCGGCGGCGGCGGGCGCGGGGTGGGTCTTCACGACGGCGTCGATGACGAAGTCGGCCTTGACGAACCCCTGCCCCCACTTGGCGTCGAGGTCGGCGAGCGGCTTGGCGGCCTTGATCTCGTCGGCGCTCTTCTTGGCGCTGAGCAGCTTGCCGACCTTGTCGCGGACCTCGAGCAGCATCTGGCGGTACGCCACCAGGTCGGCCTTGGTCATGAGCGGGCCGTGGCCGGGGATGATCTTGGTGTTGTCGTCGCAGAGCGAGAGGATCTTGTCGGCGGCGGCGATGAACCCCTCGAACTGACCGCCGCTGTCGATGTCGACGATCGGGTAGCCGCCGGTCACCGTGTCGCCGGTGTGGATGACGTTCGCCTTCTGGAAGTGGACGATGGCGTCGCCGTCGGTGTGGGCGGGCGCGACGTGAATGACGTGGATGTCGTCGCCGTTGAGGTGCAGCGTCACGTCGTCGGTGAAGGTGACGACCGGCAGCGCGGCCGGCGGCTGCGCCTTGATCTTCATCTCCTTGTCGCCCATGTGCGAGGACCGCGTCGACGCTGAGGCGCTTGCGGACGTTCTCGTGCGCGACGATGACGGCGCCCGCGGCGGCCATCGTCGGGTTGTTGCCGGTGTGGTCCATGTGCCAGTGCGTGTTGATCACGAACCGGACCGGCTTCTTCGTGAGCGCGCCGAGCGCCGCCTTCAGCTTGGCCGTCATCGGCTCGATCTCGTCGTCGATGATGAAGAGGCCGTCGTCGCCCGACCGACGCGGCGACGTTGCCGCCCGCGAAGCCGTTGGTCCCTTCGATCATCGAGATGCCCGCCGTGACGGGCGTGGTCTTGAGCGTGACCTTCGCGGGATCCCCCATCTGCGCGCGCGCCGAGGCGGCGGGAGGTGATTCCCAGAACGACGATGAGCTTGGCGAGCGTCTTCATGCGCGGCAGCTTGCCTCACCCGGCAGCGCGCACCGCAAGACCGCGAACGCTCTTAGTTCGCCGTCACGCAGCAGAGGGTCGTGAGGCCGGTGGGCGTCTCCATGCTCGTCGCCGGGGCCGAGGGGAGGCATCTGGCGGACGGCGTGCCGAGGATCTCGACGCTCGGGCTTACGAGCTCCTGGGATGCGTCGAAGCAGACCGACCCCTTGCTCGAGATGCTCCCGATGTCGCCGCAGCTGCCGTTCTTGCCGTAGCCGAGCGACATGCCCGAACAATCGCCGGTCGGGGTGCAGGTACACGCGCCGCAGGTCAGCGTTCCCGACAGGCCGGTGTACCAGGGCGCCCCGGTCGTCCCCTTGGGGCAGCTCGTCAGCGATCCCTGAACCATCTGGCAGATGCTCGTCGGCGGGGCTGCCGGCACGCAGGCGCGGCCAGCGCCGCACCCGCCGCCGATCTGGGAGGTGCCACAGAATTCGATGGTGGCCGTCCAGCTCGAGCTCCTCGCGACGGCAGTGCCGCTGGCGCTGCAGCTCTCGACGGGCGTGAACGCGTCGATCGCGATTCCGAAGGTCGCGCCGTTGAGCCCAACCTGGGTCCAGTCCGGGGTCGACGAGCACGTCATCCCTTCGGCGCCCGGCTTCCACGTTCCCACGGAGATGCCGGTCTGCCCGGAGGCGCAGATGGTTTCGTCCTTGAATCCATAGACCGTCGTCGTGCAGGTGGTCTGACCCGGCTGACAGTTGCACCCCGCGCAGACGCCCGGGTTGAAGCCGCCCATGAGCAGCGTGGACTGGGGAAATGCGGTCGGGCAGGCAGTGCCCGTGCCCCCGGTCTCGCCGATCTTCCCGGCCGAAGGATCGAGCGGCACGCACTGCGCGACGGAGGGCGCGCAGTCGCTGTCGGCACAGTCGACCAGGCCGTCGCAATCGTCGTCGATGTTGTTGAAGCAGTTCTCGGGGCCGGTCTTCACGCAACCGCCGCCCGCGCCCCCGGTGCCGGCGTGGCCCCCGCCGCCCGCCGCGCCACCCGTGCCCGCAGCGCCCCCGGTGCCGCGACCGCCACCACCCGCCGCGCCGCCGGCCGCCCCGCCCTTGCCAGCCGCCCCACCATTGCCCGCCGCGCCGCCCGCCCCGGCGTTGCCCGTCGCGCCACCGGCGCCGGCGTTGCCCGTGCCACCGACGCCGGCATTCCCGCCGCCGCTCCCGCCGGCGGTGCCGCTGCTCCCGCCCGCGCCGCCGTCGGCGCCGAAGTCGACGGTGATGCTGGTACATCCGGCGACGAGCGAGACCGTCTCGGTCCGCTGGGCGAGCGCGGTAGTCCCCGACGCCAGCGTGAGAACGACCGTCGCCGATTTTCCGGCGGGGTATCCGCTGGGGAAGTCGATCTCCACACCACCCGCCGCGCTCCCTTTGAGCGCGAGCTGTCCGTGCGAGGTGGCACCGCCCGCGACCGTCACATCGACGTCGAGCAGGTTCGCCTGCGCGAAGGCGCCCAGGTCGACGTTGACGAACAGCGTCCCCGGACGGCAGCTCTCCGTCTTGCCGCAGCCGACGGAGGCCGCGACCAGGACGAGCGCCACCAGCGAGAGGCGCTGGACCGCCGCGCGCGCGGCCATCAGTTGCCGTTCACCATGCCGAAGCTGGCGTCGGGATACTTCGTCCCCCGCGTGCCGAGCACGACGCCGACGGTCCCGCCGACGACGACCGCCGCGACGACGCCCCAGAACCAGGGCTTCGAGAAGACCGATTCGCTGGCCTCCGCGGGCGGCGGGGAAGTGGCCACCGTCGCCGCGGGCGCGTCGACCAGCACGGGGGCCGGCGCGGACGCTGGCGGGACGGGCGGCGGCGTGGTCGCCGCGGCAACCAGAGGCGGCGCGGTCGCCGGCGCGACCGGGGTCGGCGCGGGCACGATCGGCGCGGGCGCGGCCTGCTGGTCTTCGATCTCTCTCCTCAGGGTGGTGACGTGGTTGCGCGCGTCCTCCGCGTTGGGGAAGCTCGGAAACAGGCGGACGACGTTGGTGTAGAGCTCCAGCGCCCGCTGCTTGTTGCCGGCCAGCCGGTAGGACTGGGCCGCGTTGTAGAGCAGCGCCGGATCCGGCCGCCGCGAGAACGCCTGCTCGTACTTCTCGGCCGCCTCGGCGTAGTGCCCGAGACCGAAGGCGGCCGTCGCCTGCTCGTAGAACTCTTTGGCGTCGTTCCCGCGCGCGACCGCGGGCACGGCGCCGAGCCCGATAACCAGGAGCGCGACGCACGACCAACCCAGGCGGGCCATCCGCTCCAGGATATCCGAATTCAGCGGTCCGAGACAGAGCGCCGTCGGTAGAGGCCGACGTGGAAGGCCTTTCCGCCGGGGAGCGGGACCTCCCAGGCGCGCGTCTCGTCGAGCCGGTGCGCCGCAAACAGCCGGTGAAGGTCGTCGGGCGCGAGGAGCCGCATCGTGCCCGACAGCGCCTTCAGGCTGGCGAACCGGGTCGGCGAGACGGCTGGGGGCGGCTGGTCGCCGCGGGCGAGCTGCAGCACCGCCGCGCAGATTCCCCCCGGGGCGAGCCAGCGCGCGATGCGCGCCGCGAGCGCCTCCGGATCGACGTGCTCGAACACCAGCGCCGCGTGAACCAGCGCGAACGCCCCCGCGTCGAGGTCACAGGTGAGCAGGTCGGCGCAGCGGAGCTCGAGCGCCGCGCCGAGACGGGCGTGGCGGCGGCCGGCGATCGCCAGGTACTCCGGGTTGACGTCGACCCCCACGATCCGCGGTGTGACCGCCGGATCGATCACCTCGAGCCCGTTGCCGGTCGCGCACCCGAGCAGCGCCACCGAGGGCGGACGGAGCGGCCCGTAGACCCGGGCGAAGGTCTCGGCGAGCGGCGCCAGCTGACCGACCTCCGCGGCCGCCATGTGCCCCTCGTAGTCGGCGGCCGGAATCGACAGCCAGGGATTCCCCACGCCCGTTCGATGTCACAACCCGCGCCCAACGTCCAGCGGCCGCCGTCGGCCAGACTGCGGGCTGGGCCGGGTTCGCGAACCTGCGGGTGGGACTCAGGTCGGCTGGTGCAGCCCCTCCTCGGGCAGGTGGCGTTCGCTCTCGTTGGCGTGGGCGACCCGACGGAGCCGGAAGGCGAGCCCGACCAGCAGCGCACCGAAGATGACGGCGTAGGACCCGAGCCACCAGACCACCGCCAGGCCCCCGGTCAGCGGCCGAGCCAGCATCAGCACGCCGAACAACATCGAGAGGCCGCCGGCCAGTCCGAGCGTCCATTCGTGGTCCATCGTCTTGCGCAGCCGGATCGCGCTGGCGATCTCCAGCGCGCCGCTGACGATCGCCCAGAGCGCGATCACCCAGAGGAACGCGATCGCGGTCGACGCCGGCCAGAGCACGGCGACGATGCCGGCCGCGACGTAGACCAACCCTTCCATCAAGAACGTCCCCCAGCGTGGATCGTTGGCCCGATTGCCGCGCGCCGCGGTCACCAGCGCGGCGATCCCGCTGACGAACGAGTAGGCGGCGAACATCAGAATCAAGCTCAACCCGACCGTTCCCGGTTGGGCGAATGCGAGCAAGCCGAAGAGGATCGCCACCACGCCTCGCAAGGCGATCCATCCCCATCGCGACGCCAGCCCGAGCTCCGACTTTGCCATCAGCATGCGTCACCTCCCGATTCCCCTTCCAACCTAGCCTCCGTCAGGCACTCCGGGAGAGGCGACACCGAGACCCGGGCGATCGCGGCCCCAGCCGCAGCGGCTCAACGGCTGTCGTACGAGAGCCCGAGCGATCCTCCCAGCCAGAAGCCGCTCGACGATCCGATGTCGCCCAGCGGATCGACCGAGAAACGGTAGGGGCGCGGGAAGATGTCGGCGTGGAGGCCGACGACCGGGGCCAGCCGTCCCACCACGGCCGGGAGCCACACCACGACCGCCAGCCGCGCCCCGAGATCCACGCGTGTCGCGGGCGCGACGGTGCTCAGCCCTTCGCCCCGTAACGTGAACGGGACGATCGCCAGGCCGAGATCTCCGGCGAAACGAAGCCCGCGCGGCAGCTCGTGGCCGAGCGTCAGTGACAGACTGAGCGGGAAGCGCTGCTGCCGGACGTCGACCGAACCGAAGGTGTTGTCGACCGGCGCCAGCACGCCCGCCGTCGCTGCAACCCCGAGCGCGCCGCGTCCGACCGCGACGCGAACGTCGCCACCCCAGGCGAGCGTCGTCGCGGCCGGCGCCCCGACGGACCCACCGTCCAGCCGCGCTTCGGCCGTGACGTCGACCCAGCGCAACGGATGCGGTCGGGGCGCCGGCCCGGGCCCCGGTTGAGGCGGCGACGCCGGGCGCTCCGGCGCGGCCGGCGGGCTCAGGGCGAGCGCGATGAAGACCGCCGCCACCCGCGCCCGCTCGGTGCAGTCGCGGGCGACGTCGACGAACGCACCGGTCTGCCCGGCGGCGTCGACCACGAACCGGTCGCCGAGATCAGTGACCCGCGGCGCCTGCCGGCCGGAGGCGGCGGGCGCCTCCACCAGCGCCGGAAGCAACGCGGCGCGGACCGCCTCGCCGCTCGGGCAGCTCCCCTGGGCCTCGACGACCAGCGCGACCGGCGACGCGGCACTGCCCGCCGCCTCCGGCGACGCGACGCTCGCCGCGAGCAATCCCAGCAGCGCGACGCCGCTCACCGCGATCTCCCCGATCGGTTATCGTTGAAGGGATGGGCCCCCTCCGCTCCGTCGTCGTCCTGGCCGTGGCGGGCGCGACGATCGGCGCCGCCGGATGCTCGCGCGAGGTCCACCTGGGATCGATCGGCGACGGCGCCGCCAACCTCCTCTGGTCGGCCACCTTCGAGCCCGGCGATCTGTCCGAATGGACGGGCGACGGCCAGGGGGGAACCGACGCCGAGAACATCGCCATCGCGCCGGCGGTCACGACCGACGTGGCGCACAGCGGCCAGTACGCCGGCAAGTCGACGGTCATGCCGGCGTCCGGGATGGACTCGATCAATTACTTCTTTCGCCTGCAGCCGAGCCCAGGCGAGGCCTATTACGGCACCTGGGTCTACGTCGCGCCCGGCTTCGCAGTCGGGTCCTGGTTGAGCGTCGTTCATTTCCGCGGCAGCTACACGGGCGACGGGACGAACACCTTTCCGACCTGGGACATCAATCTCTACCCCCAGCCAGACGGCTCACTGGCCGCGCAACTTTACAACTACGTGACCCAGATTGATCTGCAGCAATCGAATCCGATCGCGGTCCCGACCGCCCGCTGGGTGCACTTTGAGGTCTTCCTGAAAAAGGCGTCCGACGCAACCGGCCAATTCAAGGTCTGGCAGGATGATGTCGAGATCCTGGACGCCGAGGGGGTGGTCACCGCCCAGACCGACTGGATGGAGTGGAGCGTCGGCGGCGCCTCCAACAATGTCGCCCCCTCACCTGGGTTAGTCTACATCGATGACGCGACCATCAGCGTCAGCCGGCTGGGCGAGCGAGGCTAATCGGTTGATCAGCTTGAAGCTTCCGGCCCCTTCCCCCCCTTCTAATCGACGGCAAGGAAATGCAGTTGCTTCCGACCAGACGCGATCCTCCCGAGCAGCCTCCCCGACTGAGGATCGTCAGCGACCGCGAGGTCGCGCCGGCCGAGCCCGCCGTGGGACTCGGCTTCAAGCAGGTGTACGAAGACTGGTTCGACGATGTCGTGAAGTGGCTCTACGCGCTCGGCTCGCCGCCGTCCGACACCGAGGACCTGGCGCAGGAGATCTTCCTGGTCGTCCGCCGTCGGCTGGAGGAATTCGACGGCGGAAACCTGGCCGGCTGGCTGTATCGGATCTCCCAGCTCACCGTGCGCGACTACCGGCGCCGCGCCTGGTTCAAGCACCTCGTTCGCGGGCGGAGTGAGATCGATCTCACCGCGATCCCGCATGCCGCCGCCAGCCCGGAGCGCAGCTACGAGGTGGCGGAAAACCGTAAGCTGTTTCAGGATGTCGTCGCCCGAATGAGCGAGAAGCGCCGCACGACGTTGGTCCTGTTCGAGATCGAAGGCTACTCCGGCGAGGAGATCGCCCGCATCCAGGACATCCCGCTGGCGACCGTCTGGACGCGGCTGCACCACGCGCGCAAGGACTTCTTCAAGCTGGTTAAGGAACACTCCGAGAGGAACCGACCATGAACCGGCTGCGCGACGAGGTCGGTCAGGGTCCGATCCACGAGAGGGGCATCGACCTCGTGCGGCGAACGCCGGGCACCGCGTCCGACGCCGATCTCAAGCGACGCGTCTGGGCGACCGTCAAGAATGCCGAAACGCGCGGCAGCCGCGCGTACCGCTGGTCGGCCCTCCGGTCGCTCGCCGTCGCGGGCGTCATCCTCTGCATCTGCGGCAGCGCCGCGGCCATGATCAGCCGCCACGGCCTCCACTGGGTCTGGCCGGGGGCCGCCGCGCCGACCACACCGACGGCGCCCGCGCCGATCGCCGCCAAGGCGGTCGCCGCGCCGCGCGCGGTGGCCCGGACCGTCGAGCCCGCGCCGGCACCCGCGCTCGCGCCTGCACCGGCGGCCGTGGCCGTCAAGCCCCGTTCGTCGCGCGCGGTCGCTCAGCGCGCGCGCGCGATCGATCTGACGCCCGCCGCTGCCACCGCGGAGCGAACGCAGGTGCTCGACGCGATGATCGCGCTCCGCCACGATCACGACGCCGCGCGCGCCGGCCAGATGCTCGATCACTACCTCACGACCCACCCGCGCGGCGTTCTCCGCGAGGAGGCGCTGGCGCTGGCGATCGAGGCGGCGACCGCGCGCGGCGACGGTGCGACCGGGCACCGGCTGGCCGCAAGCTACCTCGACGTCTACCCGCAGGGCCGCTTCAGGGACTTCGCGCGCGACACGCTCGGCGCCGACGGCCGATAGCCCGCGCCGCGCTCACTGCCGTGGGTGCGCTCACTGTCGTGGGTGCGCTCACTGCCGTGGATGATGGTGCTCCCGCGCCTCCGCGATCGCTGCCTTGCAGCCCTCTGAAAGCTCGGCCTGGTGGGCCTTGAGACACTCACGAATGTGGCCGTGACCCGGGTCAACGTCCTTGCACAGCCGCTCGACGTCGGCGCGACAAGCTTCACGCACCTTCGCGAACTCGCCGTGGCCGCCTCCCTCGGGCGGCGGCGCGGGCGGCGCATTTTGGGCGAGCGCGAAAGATGACACCGTGAGCACGGTCGCGAAGACGACCCGACGAGCCAGACCTTTGATCATGGGAACCTCCACCGGGTGAGACCGCCGGCCCGGTAGAAGGTTAGATGCGCGCCTGGGCCTGCTTCTCGGTAGTCATGCCCGCGCGACGCACTCGATGTTGCAGCGCTCGGCACTCCTCGTTTAGGGGCAGGTTCCGCCGGACGCGGCCTCGACATCGGCGACCATCGCCTTCGTCATGGTGCCGCCGGCGCTGTCCTTCACGGTCACGTTCCACGACCCGAGGCCGCAGCCGGTGCCCTTGAATGTCGCCGTCTTGCCCGAGATGGTGACGGTGCCGTTGACGACGTTCGACGACGAGTAGGTCGGGCTGCTCGTGTAACCGGCGAAGGCCTGGCCGAGATCGATCGCCACGGCCGTGCCGGGCGACGTGAAGAAGTGCGGCTTCGACATCCAGACCAGATAGTCGTCGAGGTGCGTGTAACCGTCGCCGTCGGGATCGCCGTTGCTGTCACTGAAGTCGCCCGCCGCCGAGTGGAGATTGGTGCCGGCCCGCGTCTCCCACCAGTCGGGCAGGCCGTCACCGTCGCTGTCCCAGCCGGTGGCGCGGCTGGTTGTCGGGTAGCTCTCGAAGCCCCCGACGTCGGTCTCGCTGTCGGGCAGGCCAGGGAACCCGGTGATGCTCCCCTTGTACGTGTACGTGCCGGCCAGCGTCTCCTTGATGATGCGCGCGTCGTGATCGTCGGCCAGCGGCTCGGTCATCCCCACGTCCGAGAGGACACTCTTGTAAGCCTCCTCGGCGGTCTGGATCGTGGCGTACGACGGGAAGAACGGCGCGTTCACGTACACCGGGTAGGTCGTCGGCGCGTTGGCGCTGGCCAGCGTCTGCCCCTTGGCCTGGTTCGACTCGTCGAAGTAGCCGGGCATCACGTTGCCGACCATGTAGTACTGCTGGGTGCCCGGGAAGTTGTCGTACGTCAGGTTCATCGCCGTGAAGACGTGCGAGGCGGCGCCGACCTTGTAGTAGTTGTTGACGAAGTTGACCTGGTGCGCGCCGCCGTCGTTGGTGCGGCCGCCCCAGTTGTAGATGACCATGTTGAAGATATCGAGGCGGCCGGCGAAGTTGCCGCCGGCGTCGAGGCCGCCGGCCATGCTCCAGTTGCGCCCCTCGCAGTGAGCGAGCAGGTCGTGGTGGAACGAGCCGACATCGCCGCTGATGCTGCCGGCGTAGCCGTGAAGCGTGTCGACCTGCCCCGCCGAGTTGGTGTGGTTGGCGTCGTTGAGGCACTCGGAGATCATCGAGTGCTGGAGCGTGATGTTCTTGCCCGAACGCGAGCTGAACCCCTCGTCGATCGACCAGCTGATCGAGGCGTGGTCGACAATGCTGTGGTCGCTCCCTTCGAGGCCCATGCCGTCGTAGGTCGTGCCCGAGCCGATCCGGACGCGCACGTTCTGGATGATGAGATCATGCACGCCGGTGGAGCCGAACGGCGCCGAGCGGATGCAGATTCCCTTGCCGGGTGAGGTCTGTCCGGCGACGGTGATGTAGTTCTGCGCGATCGCCAGGCGGGAGGCGAGCGGGATGACGCCGCTGACGTCGAACACGATCACGCGCGGTCCGCGGTCGGTCTCGATGGCGTCGCGCAGGCTGCCGGCGCCCGCGTCGTTCAGGTTGGTGACGTGGACGACGACGCCGCCGCGGCCGCCGCGCGCGAAGCGGCCGTAGCCCTCGGCGGTGGGGAACGCGAGGTGCCGCGGCCGGAAGTACCAGATCGTCCCGGGCGTCAGCTGGTTCTGCGCGTTGAGCTCGTCGACGCGCCAGTAGTAGGTCTTGAGGCTGTCGATCCCGCCGAGCGCATAGGTCGTCCCCTTCTGGTTCCCCTTGAAGAGCGGCGACGACCGGGTGGCGGACTGTAACGAGGTGAGATCGTTGCTGAGGTAGACGTCGTGCGAGACGGCGCTGCCGGCCGCCTTCCACGACAGCGTCACGCTGCCGCTGTCGCAATCGACGTGCTCGTCGCCGTCGGCGGGCGTCGGGTTGGTCGCCTGGTTGGCCACGTCGGGCACGTCGAGATCGAAACCGTTGAGCATGACGTTCTTGTCGGCCGCGCTCGACGAGGTCTGCGCGCGAAAGAGAAAGACGACGTCCTGGCCGGCGGTGGCGGTGAATGTCAGGTAGACCCTCTTGGCGCTCGCGTCGGTCACCGCCTGGATGCTGGGGACGACGGCCGACACGGTCACCGCGCCGTTCAACAGGATGTCGACCGGGGCGACGCTGGCGACGTTCGCCGTCTCGTTCAGATAGATGAGGATGCTGTGCGTCCCGGCCGACAGGCCGTGGACCGTCATCTGGATCTGACCGCCGGCGTCGCCGCCGTCGACGGTCACGCCGTCGCCGACAAGACGCGCGTAGTTGGGCGCATCGATCGCCGCCTTCTGCCAGTCGGACTTGAGCCCCACGCCGTTGCTCCCCGCCCTGGCGAGCGTGAAGGTGATCCCCTGCAAGGTGTTGGTGATGGTAGCCGCCGCGATCACCGGCCAGGCCGTGTAGTTCAGCTCGGTGACCTCGCTGGTCGGCCGCCCCTGCATGTCGAAGTCGACGTGCACCACGGGTCCGGCGATCGTCAACGTGGTCGGCGCCGGGCCCGCGCCGCCGCTGCCCGTCGCGCCGCCGCTGCCCGTCGCGCCACCGCTGCCCGTCGCCAAAGCACCGCCGGCGCCGGCGGCGCCCACGCCGCCGGTTCGGGATCCGCCCGATCCCGACGACGTCCCCCCGGCGCCGGTCAGACTGCCGCCGCTGCCGCCCGAGGTGCCGCCCGTCGCGTTGCCACCGGCCCCGGCGCCAACACCGCCGGTCGCCGTCCCGCCGCCCGCGCCCGAGACAGTCGTTCCGCCGCTGCCCCCGGAGGGCGAGCCGCTGCCGCCGGCTCCGGTCCCCTGGCCGCCCGTACCGTCGCTGCCCGAGCTGCTCATCCCTTGGTTGGCACACGCCCCGAGGCACAAGGGCTGGAACAACAGACAGAGACCGAGAACGCGCGCGCGCTGGATCGACATTCGAGACTCCTCTCGCGGACGGAATGCACGACCGCCGTCCGATCGATCATCGAAACGCCGCGGCGCTCGTCGAGCACCTTTGCCTGATCGATTCGAGCGAGTCGCCGCATTCACCGGCTGGCGTGAGTGCTGCTCGAGCGTCGTCGCTGGTCCTTCTTCTGCTGAGCACCGCCTGCACCGGCGGCAAGCTGGTCGTTCTCGGCACCGCGTCCCCCGCCCCGTACCACTTCCACGTGCCGGCGTTGGTGACCGAGCTCGCGTCGCCGTCGCGCACGGACAACCCGACCCTGACGGGCGACATGCTGGAGATCTATTTCACCTCCAACCGGGACGGCGGTCCCGGCGGTGGCGACATCTGGGTCGCGACGCGGGCCACGACCGACGCTCCGTTCGGGACACCCGTTCCAGTCGAAGGTGTCAACCTGGACTCGTTCGACACCAGCTCGGCGATCTCGACAGATGGTCTGACGCTCTGGTTCGGATCCGATCGCGCCGGCGGACTCGGCGCGATCGACATCTGGATGTCCCAGCGCGCGACGCGCGGCTATCCCTGGTCGACGCCGCTCGATCTGGTGGGGCTCAACTCCACCGCCGACGACATCCCCCGTCCCGCCGGGCTGCACGGAACGGTGATGCCGATGTCGTCGGCGCGGAACCTGGCGGCCCCTAGCTACCAGACCTACTTCGCGACCCGCGAGGGATCGAACGCGGCGTTCGCGATGCCGGTGCTGATCGACGGGATCGATCCCGACAACCGGCTCACGGTGGATGGCTTCCTGACCGACGACGGCCTCACACTCTTCTATTCCGCGGCGCCGCTCGTGCCGCCGCCGGGGCGCGACGCCGGCGCGAACGACGCAGCGCCTCCCGACGCCGGCACGCCACTCGACGCCAGCGCGACGCCCGATGCCGGACCGACGTTCGGCACCTCCGACCTCTTCGTCGCCTGGCGGCGATCGACCGACGGTCCGTTCGAGGTCACGCAGGCGCTGAGCGACCTCAACACCAGCGCCAACGAGCGGGATCCCTGGCTGTCGCCGGACGGCAGCACGTTCTTCTTCACCTCCGACCGGGACGGAGCCCCGAACATCTACTCGGTGAGCGTCAGGCCCCGGTAATTACGGCAGATTTTCCGTGATCGATTCGGGCCGCTGCTAACATCAACCGCCGATGCGCCCATATCTTTGGACCAGCTTGCGGGCCGGCGTCGCCGCCGGATTTCTCCTGGCTTCCGGCTGTACTTCTCCGAGCGGCGGTACCGATCAGTCGGGGAGCGGCGGCAGCGCGACGACCACCGGAACCGGGGGAAACCAGGGGAGCGGGGGTGGCGCGTCCGGAGGCACCATCGGGAGCGGCGGCGCGGGCTCCGGCGGCAACACCGGCAGCGGCGGCAGCGTCAGCTCGGGCGGGAGTACGGGCTCGGGCGGCGCCACCGCCACGGGCGGAAGCCCGGGCTCGGGTGGCACGACCGCCACGGGCGGCACCACTGGAACGGGAGGCGCCGCGGGCGCCGCGGGCAAGTCTGGAACAGGCGGGAGCGCGGGTGCCACGGGAACCGGTGGCGCGGCAGGTAGCACCGGCAAGGGCGGCGCGACCGGGACCGCAGGCGCCCCTGGAACCGGCGGAAGCACGAGCACGGGCGGAGCCACCGGAACTGGCGGCACGCCGGGACCGGCTCTGGCCTTCCCGGGCGCGCAGGGTTTCGCGAAGGCGGTGACCGGCGGGCGAGCTGGCGTCGTCTATCACGTCACCAACCTGAATGACTCGGGCACGGGCTCGTTCCGCGATGCCGTGAGCACCTCGGGGCGCATCATCGTGTTCGACGTCGGCGGCTACGTGCAGCTCACGACGGCGGTCTCGGCCAAGAGCAACCTCACCATCGCCGGCCAGACGGCGCCGGGCGGCGGGATCGGGTTCTCGGGGGGCGAGATCTCCTTCGCCAGTCAGTCGAACGTCATCATCCGTCACATCCGCATCCGCCCCGGCAGCGACACCGCCAGCTCGACGGACGACGCGCTCAGCCTCTACCGCGCGCACGACGTGATCATCGACCACACCTCGCTGGAGTTCGCGCCCTGGGACATCATCGACGGCGTCAGCGACGACTGGCAGAACTACCCGGTCACCAACATCACCTTCCAGGACTCGATGATCGCCGACCCGACGGGGCAGCAGTTCGGCGCGCACACGGAGTCGGTCCAGAGCAACTGGTCCTGGTACCGGAACATCTTCGCCAACTCGCACAACCGGAACCCGCTGGCCAAGGTCAACACGGTGTTCGTCAACAACCTGCTCTACAACTACTCGGCCGGCTACACGACGCACACGAGCACGAACTTCACGCACGACATCCTCAACAACTACTTCGTGATGGGGCCGGCCTCGACGGGGACCGACAACACCTGGTACCAGGTCGACAAGAACCAATCGATCTACTACTCCGGGAACCTGAAGGACTCGAACCTGAACGGGACGCTCGACGGCACGACGACGACGCCGTACTGGTACCAGGGGACGGGGACCGTGCTCACCAGCCCCTGGTCGACCGAGACCAACGCGGTCGCGCCGCTCGACGCCGCATCGGGGGCGCGCATGGCGATCTCCGAGGCCGGGGCGCTGCCGCGCGATTCGATGGACACGCTGATCGTCAGTCAGATCAATACGCTCG
Organism: uncultured Pseudomonadota bacterium; assembly: GCA_963725905.1. Classification (GTDB taxonomy): domain Bacteria; phylum Myxococcota_A; class Polyangia; order Fen-1088; family Fen-1088; genus JADGRB01. The sequence continues at coordinate 123,295 of CAVSAG010000004.1, forward strand.
GCAAGGGAACGACCGGGACGGGCGCCGGCACCGTCGGACCGAGCGGCGGCCTCTACGGCAGCCAGACCGACACCGGCCTCGCCAACAACGGCTACGGAACGATCACCAGCGGCACGCGCCCCACCGACACCGACAACGACGGCATGCCTGACGTCTGGGAGAACGCCACCGGCTCCAACCCGGCGACCAACGACGCGATGACCAAGGCCGCCGACGGCTACGTCCTCCTCGAGCACTACATCAACTGGCTCGCCGGCCCGCACGCGCAGACGGCGGCCGGCGCCTCGGTCGGCGTCGATCTCTCAGCCTACGCGGCCGGCTTCGCCGGCGTCTCGCCGAGCTACGCCGCCTCGGGCGCGCAGAACGGCACCGTGACGTTGTCGGGATCGACGGCGCAGTTCCAGCCCAGCTCCGGATTCCACGGGACGGGCGGGTTCGCCTTCAAGGTGAGCGGCTCCGACGGCACGTCCTACACGGGAACGGTCTCGGTCCTCGTGACCCCCTGACGTTCGACGTCGCGACCTGACCCCAACGCAGCGGGGTCGGGTATCCTTGCCGCATGTTCGTACGACTGGGGAGCTTCGAGGTGGTGACCGGGCGGCTCGACGAGCTGCGTACGACCTACTACCGCGACTGCGTGCCGATCGTGAAGGCGGCGCCGGGGAACGTCGACGTCTATCTGATGGAGCCGGCCGACGGCCCAGGTCCGATCGTCGCCTGCACGATCTGGAGGACCGAGGCGGACGCCGTGGCGTACGACGCGAGCGGCACCGCCAAGGAGGTCGTCGCGCGCGTCAAACCGCTCTTCGCCGGCCCGCCCACGCTCCGGTCGTATCGGATCCTGAGCGCGGCGACCCTGACTGCCTAGGAGGCGGTCCTAGCGGCTGACCGACTGCAGCCACGAGACGACGTCGCCGTCGCGGTTGGCGACGAACGAGACGCCGCCGTCGTGCGAGATGACGATGGCCAGCCCCCGCGGGTGCTGCTGGACGAAGCGGTAGGCGGCGCGGTGGCGCGTGCCGACGTCCTCGACGGCGTTGACCTCGCGCCGCTCGCCCTCGGGGTCGAGCGCGCGCCAGACGCGCGGCGGGGCCGGGATCTCGCTCGACACCTCGGCGCCGAAGCCGAGCAGCGCGAACGACTTGTCCAGCACCACGGCGCCGTCGATGGCGGCCAGGCCGGCGATGACCCGGCTCATCTCGAAGATGGCGTTCTCCAGCTTCTCGAGATCGAGGCTGGTGTCGCCCGCGAAGTCGGCCCAGTCGACCGAGGCGTTGGTCGTGCCCGCCGCCAGGCGGTCGAGCATCTGCAAGAGCAGCGTGCGGTAGCGGTGCGCCGGCTCGTTCTGGTCGAAGCGGTACTTGAGGCTCAGCCCCGCGAGGCCTGCGAACGGCGCGCCCGGCGGAACGTCGGCGACCAGGATGAGGCCGCCGTGGCGCGCGCCGAGCACCAGCTGGATCGCGCGGCGGAGCATGTGCTGGCCGACGAGCCCGACCAGCGACGGCGCCGCGGCCGTCGGGACCTGCGCGCGCGCCTGCTGCGCGGCGTGCTCGCGCTGCACCTCCTCGCGCTCGTGGTGGAACATGGCCGGCAGCCACTCGGAGTCGAAGACGTCCATGAGCGCGTCGACCAGCATCCCCTGCTCGAGGGCGCCGATCAGCTTGCCGGCGCAGCGCACGGCGATGTGGCCGGGCCCCGTCACGTGGACGATCGGATCGTAGGTCCAGTTCGGCACCACGCTGCGCCCGCCCCAGGTCGGCGCCAGCCAGGCCGGCCCCGAGTGCGCCAGACCCCAGATGCGCAGCTTCCCCTCGAACGGCGAGACGCCGATGAGCGAGGTCTCGAACGGCGCCGACGGGGCGAGCTGGCGGATCTCGTCGGCCGTCGCGGCGCGCGTGCGATCGAAGGGGAGGCGCAGCACCCCCTCGTTCGGCGCGCCGAGCTCGGGGAGCGCGTCGGGCGGCGTGAGCAGCAGCCGAAACCGCGTCGGCCGCGTCTCCTCGGCGGTCAGCGAGGCGTGAAAGGCGATCGAGAGCGCCTCGCACAGGAGCTCGTCGGAGAGCGACAGCGCCCGACCCTCCGGCCAGTGCTGGCGGACGTAGCGCGCCAGATCGGGCGGGTATCGGTAGTCGGGCATCGACCTAGAGCATGCCTCGATTCCAGGATACCGGCCGCGCGATTCTACCGGCCGGGTCGGCGCAGCTCAGATCTTGAGCTGGACCTGCGTCACGAAGACGGTGGCGCTGTGCGAAAAGACGCCAGGGGGCGAGCTGAGCGGATAGGTACCGGGCCGCAGCTCGTCGCGCGTGAGATCGAGCAGCAGGCGGGCGTGGGGGGTGAAGTCGAGGTTGAGCGCGCCCGACGCCAGGTAGCGCTGCCCTTCGGGGTGCTCGCGATCGGCGTCCAGCCATTCGAAGCGGACGGCCGGCATGGCCAGGACGCGCGCGACGGGAAACCGCACCGCCGCGATCCCCCAGGCCGCCATGAAGGTGCGCGCGTCGACGCGCGTGGGGAGGTCGGTGCGGTCGCCGTAGAGCCATTCGCCGCGCAGCTCGAGGAATCGGTTCGAGTAGGTCGCGTCGGCGCTGGTGGCGGCGCCGGAGGTCACCTGGCTCTGCGGCGGCAGGTTGGCGATCTCGGTGGTCCCGGTCGGGCGCCAGGCGCCGTCGACCCCGAACACGAGGTGCTTGAACGGACGCGACTGCAGGCGCGCCGTCAGCAGCAGCGACGGCGCCGCCAGGTCGGGTCCCGTGTTGGGAGAGCCGGTCGTTCCGGGCAGCCCCTCGGCCCCCTCGCCCGCGCCGCCGAACGCGCCCAGGTAGACGTGCAGCCAGCGCCGCCTGGGGAGCGGATCGCCCCGCACCATCGCGCCGACGTCGCGGCCCCCGAACTGCGTCACCTTGATCAGGTTGTCGGTGGGGCCGGTGTCAGCGAATTCGTACTCGGCGATCGGCAGGAGCTCGAGAAGCGAGTAGGTCCGCTTGAAGAGGCCCACGGTGAACTCGAGCCGCTTCCAGGGCCTGATCTCGCCGTAGGCCAGCTTCAGGGCCTGCTGCGGGTTCGAGTAGGCGAATTCAGCGAAGTCGACCAGCAGCTTGGCCGAGAGCCATTTGTACGGGTGAACGGTGCCGCGGAGGAACACGCGGTTGAGCGCGAACCCGTCGTTGCTCTCGGCATCCTTGACGCTGTCGTCGTCGAAGACGCGCGTGTATCTGGTCTGGAGCAGCAGGCGAAAGCTGAATCCCTTGGTCTTGGGACCGTTCTCCGGCTCGTCGCCGAAGGGATCGCCCTTGGCGCTCGGCCGCGGCGCCACTTCCTGGAGCTCCTCGTCCTCCTCCTCGGCTGCGGCGGCCGGCTTGGCGTTTTCGCCGGCGGTCGATTCCTGGAGCGGGATCGGCGGTGGGATGGGCGGCGGCGGCGGCGCCTGCGGCGGTGTCGGAAGCGGCGGTTCGGCGTCCCGCTCGGACGGGACGCCAGCGTCCAGCGACGGCGCGACCGGTTCGCCGACGTCGGGCTCGGGGAGCGCGTTCGGCCCCCGGCTCTCCTGCGCCCAAAGACGCGTGCCGAACGACAACGCGATCAGCAGCACGGGGACGACGGCACGCACGTCTCCGAGTTAAGGATGAGCCGCCGCGACGCAAGAGCGGACGTGGAAGACTCAGAAACGGACGAGGAGCTGTACCGGAAACAGCAGGCCGGTCTGACCGGAGGAGTAGATGTAGAGCGCGCTCGTGTACGGGCAGTTCTTGATCCCGATCACTTCGGCGCTGAGCCAGACCTGCCGGGTGTGAAACGGATACCAGTGCGCTCCGACCGCGCCCTCGACGGCGGTGGCGAAGGGGCCGTGCACGAGCGAGCTGCGCAGGTAGGGCTCCAAGCGCTTCTTGACCGCGAAGTAGCCGAGCGAGGCGTCGTAACCCCAGTCGAACATGCTGGCGATCGGCAGCGGCCCGTCGGCCTCGAAGCTGTCGAGCCAGCGCATCGTCCATTCGGTGTTGAAGGAGAAGCCGCGGTACTTGAGCCCCGCGTCGACGGCGTAGATGTAGACGCTGGCCAGCGACATGGTGACCCCGGGCGCCAGCGTTCCGGTCGCGAACAGCAAGGTGCCGTCGGACATATACGTCGAGTTGTTCTCCGGGTTCGAGGTCGACAGATCGGAGAGGCGGTCCTCGCGCGCGTAGGTGAACGCGGTGCCGAGGCGCAGCGCGACCTTCTGGTGATCCTCGTAGTCGTTCCAGGGCTTGCCGAAGTCGTTGAGGTCGTACCAGACCGAGGCGGAGTAGGCGAAGCGGTAGTCGATGCGGGAGGCGGCGATGTTCAGCGTGTTGAGCGAGTTCCCGACCATCGCGATGTAGTTGAGGCCGGGGAACAGCTCGCCGTTGGCCCAGATCCCCTGGGTGAAGCCCGGGCGCATGTAGTTGACCTCCATGCTCCGGTCGGTGCCCGCGAAGTACGGGTAGGTGCCGGTCATGGCGCGCAGGCTCGGCAGCGAGAAGAAGCCGGCGCGCAGCGCGAAGGCCTTGTTGAACACGTACCCGACGTAGCCGGCGGCCGTGGCCGTCAGATCGGCCGTCGAGGTGTAGAGGATGATGTTGTAGTCGAGCCGCTCGTCGAAGACGTAGCCGGAGAAATAGAAGACGTCGCGCGTGAGCTGGAAGTCGTTTCGTTTGTTGACCGGGGTGACGACGCCGAGGTGCGTGGTGTAGGTGTCGTGAACGGCCAGCGTGTTGGTGTACTTGAACTGCGAGACGTGGTTGAGCCTCAGCCGGAACGGCATGGCCGACTCTTCGGGCGTCGAGACGAGCACGAACCCCTCGTCGTAGTGGGGCAGCTGCCAGGTCCCGGCGGGCTTGTCGGACGGTGCCGCCTCGGCTGGCGGCGGGGCCAGCGGCGCGCGCTGCGGCGAGATATCGAGCGCCAGGGACCGGCCCGTGGCGCGCGAATCGACCTGGGCGGGCGGGCGCGACACCGGGCCCGGCGCGACGGCGGGGCCCGGGGCGAGATCGGGAGGGAGCGACGCGTCCGGCGCCTGCGGTGGCGCCGGCAGAGGCGCGCCCGCGTCGGGAGCCTCCGGGTTCTGGCCCTGCGCGAACAGCCCTGCCAGCAGCAGCGCGCCGTGCGCGAGCGCCGCGGTCATGCCCTCCGTTCCGGCTGGGGTGGTTCGGGGCCGTCGGACGCTTCGCCCGCCGCCGCGCCACCGGCTTCGATCTCGTCGAGAGCGGAGACGAACGCGGTCGCCTGCGCCTCGCCGTCTTTCATCAGCTTGTCGATGTGCGGGCCGAGACGCGACAGCTTGCTCGGATAGTCGAGGCTCTGCTCCAGCTCCGCCGACATGCGGATGAAGCGAACGGTGATGCGTTCGGTGGTGTCGAGCCCGAACCGGGCCCGAAAGCGCGGCGTCAGCGCCCCTTCCTGCAGGAGGGTATTCACCATGTCGATCACCTGCAGCTCGTGCTGCATGCTGAGATTTCCCGCCAGGTGATTGCGGCGGTTCGAGATCTCGCTCGGTGCCTCGGGGACATCGGCGTGGTGGGAGCGATTCACCTGGATGATCCAGATCTCCTCGGGGACCTTGCTGTCCTGGCCCACCAGCTGCCTCTGGAGAAACCCGATGACCGGTGGGTTCGAAGCGAAGATCCCGTCCCAGTAGGCGTGCCGGTCGACCCACACCGCCGGAAACAGATTCGGGATGGCGGCGGAGGCGAGCAGCGCATCTATGGAGATCTCGCCCTTGGTCGAGCTGAAGATCTTGAGGCTCCCCTCGAGCACGTCGCCCGCCCCCAGCAGGAGGACCGGGCTCTCGGCGTCGACGAGCACGGGGAGCGCCTCGAAGTCGAGGTGCTTGGTGAGGAGGGCTCTCAGATCCGTGAACTCCGGGCGCCCGATCAGGGTGGAGACCACCTGGGACCACATTCGAAATCCGAACGACGCCGGGCTGCCGGCCACGGTCGGCAGCAGGCCGCGCTCCACCCCGCGCACGAACTGCGTGCAGAACGAGTCGAGGGCGATCTCCCTCGCCGACTGCGCCGACAGATCCTTCCAGCAGGCGACGATCCGGTCGCCGATCGGCGTGCGATCGCCCCGCGCCTTCAACAGAAGACCGAGCCACGCCAGCGCGGCGGTGAACGCGCCACCCGAGGTCCCGCTCAGCCCGACGATCTTGAAGCGTTCATCGATTCGAGAGGCGAACAGCGCCTTCAGTGCGCCCGCCACGAACGCGCACTGACTACCGCCGCCCTGACAGGCGATCGCGATTCTCTTGCCACCCAAGGTCCGCCTCCGATCCGTCGCGCAGGTACGCGCGGCCGCTTCCTTGTACGGACGCCCCTCGGGCTGTCAACGACCCACCCTCCGAGAGCGGAGCGCCGACGGCACATTCAGGAGTTGCCTCAGGGTGTCGCGCGGAGCCGGTGCGCGTGGTTGGCACGCCCCCGAAATCGGTATTTCTCCCTAATTGCTGTCGCACTTCCCGCCACTACCATCCGACCCGCGAACGACGAGGCGCGATTCGACGCCGCCGCCGTCGCAGGCGAAACGAACGGGAGAGACGTCATGATGGATCAATTCTTCGAGACCTTCCGCAAGGCATCCGAATCATCGGTTCAGATTCACCAGGAGTTCATGAAGCAGTTGACGCAGCCGTGGATGTCCGGCGGTCCCTTCGGGGGGGGCGGCGGCGCCGCGGGCGACGCCGGGCGCAACTTCCAGAAGCGCTTCATCGAGCTCAGCGTGGATCTGCTCAACAAGCACCGGCAGTCGCTGGACTCGACCTACGCCGCCGGCATCCAGATCATCGAGCAGACCTTCCGCGCAACGGACGCCAAGTCGCCGGATGACTACCGGAACCTGATGGAAGACCTCTGGCGCAAGCTGTTCGACACCTTCAAGAGCCAGAGCGAGGCCCAGTTCAGCGCCTTCCAGGACTGGTCCAAGAAGTCGGCCGAAGTCGTTCAAGATGTCCGCGTCTAGTCAGGCCCCCCTGCTTCCTCTGGTCGAACAGTGGTTCGACTCCTGGCGCTCCGCCCACACGCTCGGGTGGGACTGCCTCGAAACGATGTGGGGATTGCGCGCGCCCCAGCGGCTTCGGAACCACCTCCTGGCGGAGGTCCGTCAGACGGTGGCCAGCCAGCTGCGCTCGCCGACCTTTCTGGAATTGATTCGCTGGAACCTCACCGCGATGACCCTGCCGAACCATCTCACCACGCCATTCCACCTTCACTAGGAGATCCCATGACGGTTGCATTCCAGGAAACTCCGGCGGCCGCGCTCCCCATCTTCAGCGTGCTGGGCAAGAAGGCGTTCGTGAGCGGCGGATCGCGCGGCATCGGCCGGGCCTGCGCGCTGACGCTGGCCGCGGCCGGCGCCGACGTGGCGGTCGGCTCGAGCCCGGCCGGCGTCGAGCAGGCCGAGAGCGTCTGCCGCGAGATCCGGGAGATGGGCCGGCGCGCCGAGGCCTACCCGTGCGACGTGGCCACGCGCGGCGGTGTCAAGATGATGTGCGCCCGCGTGAGCAGCGACTTCGAGGCGATCGACATCCTGGTCAACAACGCCGGCGTCACGCGCGACGGTCTCTTCCGCCGGATGGATCGCGAGGCCTGGGACGAGGTCATCAACACCAACCTCAACAGCGTCTTCGAGATCACCCAGAACTTCATCGAGGCGATGGCCGGTCGCGGCTGGGGGCGGGTCATCAATATCTCCAGCATCGTCGGGCAAATCGGCAACTTCGGGCAGGCCAACTACGCCGCCGCCAAGGCCGGCCTCATCGGGCTGACCAAGACGCTGGCGCGCGAGTACGCCCGCAAGGGGGTGACGGTCAACGCCATCGCGCCCGGCTTCATCAAGACGCGCATGCTCGACGGCGTCCCCGACAAGGCGCTGCAGTCGGTCCTCGACATCACGCCGATCGGGCGGCTCGGCGATCCGATGGAGATCGGCGCCAGCGTCCTCTACCTGGCCTCGCCGTCGGCGAGCTTCGTCACCGGACACGTGCTCGACGTCAACGGCGGCATGGCGATGTAGCGGCGGAAGCGCAGCCGGCGAAGACGAACAGGAGGCGGTGGTGGCGACGGCGGAGAGCCTAACGGAGCGGGCGACGGAGCGTTCAGCGACGCGTTCGGCGGAGCGTTCGGCGACGCGAGGGGCGGCGGCCGATGCCGGCCAGCTGCCGTTCTTTGCCGAGCAGCAACGGATGTGGCGCCGGCTGCTGGCGGCCCCGCGCGTCCTGCGGCAGGCGCGCGAGACCCGGGTGGGGACGACCCCCGCGGACGTCATCCTGAGCGCGGGGACGCACAAGCTGCTCCACTACCGCCGCGACACCCCGGCCACCTACGGGGAGCCGGTGCTGCTCTGCTACGCCCTGGTCAACCGGCCGTACATCCTCGACCTGCAGGCCGAGCGGAGCGTCGTCCAGCAGTACCTCCAGCATGGATTCGACGTCTACCTGGTCGACTGGGGCGTGCCCTCGGACACCGACCACGTGCTGACCCTCGAGGACTACGTGTGCGGGTTCTTGCAGAGCGCCGCGATGGTTCTCCGCGATCGCCATCCCGGAAGAGGGCTGCACCTGCTCGGGTACTGCATGGGGGGGACGATGGCGGCGCTGCTCACGGCGCTGCGCCCGGAGCTGGCCCGAACCCTCACCCTGCTGGCGGCGCCGATCGACTTCGCGGGCAAAGAGACGCTTCTCAGTCTGTGGACCGACCCGAAACACTTCGACGTCGACGCGCTCATCGACACCTACGGGAACTGCCCGGGCTGGTTTCTGCAGGCCTGTTTCCTGGCCATGAACCCGGTCGGGAACCTGGTCGAGAAGAACATCGCCTTCTTCGAGCAGATGGACGACCTTCGTGCCGTCCAGAGCCACCTGGCGCTCGAGAGCTGGGTGAACGACAACATTCCCGTCGCCGGCGAGACGTTCCGGGAGTTCGTCAAGAGCCTCTACCAGCGGAACCTCTTGGTGAAGGGGGAGTTGTGGCTCGGCGGGCACCGGGTCGACCTGCGGCGGATCGCCTGCCCGCTTTTGCTGCTGACGGCCGGGAAGGATCACTTGATCGCGCCTGCGTCGACGGAAGGGATCCGCCCGCACGTCGCGTCCAGCGACATCGCCTCGATGGAGATCGGTGCCGGGCACGTCGGCCTGGTGGTGGGGAGCAAGGCGCATCAGACCCTCTGGCCAGCGGCGACCCGCTGGCTGGGTGAACGCTCAACGTCGAAGCCGGATGGCCCGGGACGGCCAGCGAGCAGCTAGGAGCAGCGATGGGGATTCAAATTTCGGGCATCGGCGGCTACGTGCCGAGCAACACCGTGACCAATCACGACTTGGCAGCGCGGATCGACACCTCGCACGACTGGATCGAGGCCAAGACCGGCATCATCGAGCGGCGGCTCGCGCGGGACGACGAGGCCCCGAGCGACATGGGAACAGAGGCTGGCCTGCGCTGTCTGGCCTCCGCCGGCGTCGACAAGTCGCTGGTCGACCTCATCGTGGTCGCCTGCGCCACGCCCGACCAGTCGCAGCCGGCGGTCGCCTGTCTGGTTCAAGAGAAGATGGGGATCGCCGATCGGCAGATCCCCGCCTTCGACGTGAACTCGGTCTGCGCCGGCTTCGTGTTCGCGCTCAACGTCGCGCAGAGCATGATGCTCACCGCCCCCGACAAGTACCGCCACGCCCTGGTGATCGGCGCCGACGCCTTCTCCAAGATCATGAACTGGAGCGACCGGCGGACCTGCGTCTTCTTCGGCGACGGAGCCGGGGCAGTGCTGCTGTCGCAATCCGACGACGGGCCGCGCGGGCGCATCCACTTCCATCTGGGCAGCGACGGTCGCGGCAGCCGCCACATCCAGGTGCCGGGCGGCGGGACCCGCCTCCCCGCGAGCCCGGAGGTGCTGGAGAAGCGGCTCAACACCTTCGTCATGAACGGCCCCAAGGTCTGGGACTTCGCGGTCGACACGGTGCCGCGCGTGATCCGTTCGCTGCTCGACGAGCACGAGCTGACGCCGCGCGATCTCGACCTGCTCGTCCTGCACCAGAGCAACCTGCGGATGCTGGAGGCAATCATGAAGTCGCTCGACCTGCCGATGGAACGGACCGTCACCACCGTCGAGCGCTACGGCAACACCGCCGCCGCCAGCATCCCGCTGACGCTGCAGAAGGCGGCCGAGAGCGGGCAGCTCCGGCGCGGATCACGCGTCATGCTGTGCGGGTTCGGCGGAGGTCTCTCGTGGGGAGCCGCGCTCGTCGACTGGTGAGCGCGGGCGTCTCGTGCACAACGTCCTCATCACCGGGGCCGCCAGCGGAATCGGGGCTGGCCTGGCCGCCGAGCTCGCGCGCCGCGGCGACCATCTGATGGTCACCGATCTCGCGAGCGACGCGGCCGGCGCGGTCGCCGCGCGCGTTCGCGAGGCCGGCGGCTCGGCGGAGGCGGTGGCGCTCGACGTCACCTCCGAATCGAGCGTCGCCGCCGCGCTCGGCGCGCTGTCGCGGCCGGTCGACGTCCTGGTCAACAACGCCGGGCTGCAGTTCGTCTCGCCGCTCGAGGAGTTCCCCATGGAAAAGTGGGACTTCCTGCTCCAGGTGATGCTGGTCGGCGCCGTGCGGCTGACCCGCGCGCTCCTGCCTGGCATGCGCCGGCGCGGGTTCGGGCGCATCGTCAACATGGGGAGCATCCACTCGCTCGTCGGGAGCCCCTTCAAGAGCGCCTACGTCGCCGCCAAGCACGCGCTGGTCGGGTTCTCGCGGGTCATCGCGCTCGAGACGGCCGGCGTCGACATCACCATCAACACCCTTTGCCCGAGCTACGTGAAGACGCCGCTGGTCGACAAGCAGATCGCCGACCAGGCGCGCACCCGCCGAATCCCCGAGTCGGAGGTCATCTCCGAGATCATGCTCAAGCCGATGCCCAAGGGGGTCTTCATCGGCATCGACGAGCTGGCCGGGATCACCAGCTTTCTCGCCTCGCCCGCCGCCCGCAACATCACCGGCCAGACGATCGTCATCGATGGCGGCTGGACGGCCCAGTGAGGGGCAACCAAGCTCAGCAACGATCCAAGAACCATCAACGCTGAGGTTTCATTAAGACAAAATCCTTAGGGCAATCGCCTATAATCCGTTTGTCGCAACCGCGCGGCAGAACGGATTGGGCCCTTGCTGTACCGCTTCCTCGAATACAACCGCGCTCTGATGGCGCCCGCCGTCCAGATGGCTGAGGTGACGGCCCGGATGTTCTCCGAACCGGGAAGCTGGCTCTCCCAGCTGCCCGGCGCCAACAACGTCGCCGCCGGGTACGAGCTGCTCTACCGGCTGGGGAAGAGCTACGACAAGCCGGCCTTCGGCATCACCGAGGTCGCCGTCGACGGCGCCAAGGTGCCCGTCATCGAACAGTCGGTGCTGGACAAGCCCTTCTGCCGGCTGCTCCGCTTCAAGCGCTACAGCGACCAGCCGGAGATCGTCGCCAAGCTGAAGCAGGAACCGGCGGTCCTGGTCGTCGCGCCGCTCTCCGGCCACCACGCGACGCTGCTGCGCGACACGGTGCGCACGCTGCTGACGGCCCACAAGGTCTACGTCACCGACTGGATCGACGCGCGCGACGTCCCGGCCGATCGCGGCCCCTTCACGCTCGACGATTACGTCGGCTACGTCCGCGAGTTCATCCGCTACATCGGGGCCGAGCGCCTGCACGTCATCGCCGTCTGCCAGCCGGCCGTGCCCGTGCTGGCGGCGACCGCGCTCATGGCGGCCGCGGGCGAGCCGCAGCCGCGCAGCCTCATCCTCATGGGCGGATCGATCGACGCACGCCGCAGCCCGACCAAGGTCAACGACTTCGCCTCCGCCAACTCGATCGACTGGTTCGAGACGAAACCTCATCCAGGAGGTGCCCGAGCCGTACCCGGGCCACGGCCGGCGCGTCTACCCGGGCTTCCTGCAGCACGCGGGCTTCATGGCCATGAACCCCATGCGCCACATCGGCTCGCACTGGGACTTCTACCAGCACCTCGTCGAGGGCGACCTCGACGGCGCCGAGGAGCACCGCCGCTTCTACGACGAGTACAACGCCGTGCTCGACATGCCGGCCGAGTACTACCTCGACTGCGTGCGCGATCGTGTTCCAGGAGCACCTCCTGCCGCGCGGGCTCTGGTTCGTCGCCGGCGCAGCGCGTGGCCCCCGAGGCGATCGACCGCGCCGCGCTGCTGACCATCGAGGGCGAGCTGGACGACATCTCCGGCATCGGCCAGACGCGCGCGGCGCACGATCTCTGCACCGGCATCCCCGCCGACCGAAAGCACCACCTGACCGATCCAGGGCGCCGGCCACTACGGCATCTTCAGCGGCCGCCGCTGGCGCGAGACCGTCTATCCGCAGGTGCGCGACTTCATCGCCACCGCGGACGTCGCCGGCTGACGGCTGACGATCGTCCACCAGACGTCGATCACGAAGAGCGCGACCGCCAGATCGTTCAGCAGCGTCGCGCGCGCAAACGACGGCCAGAACTGATTGGCCGACCAGCAGAGAAACGCCGCCGCCAGCAGAAGGGTGCGCCCCAGCTCATCCCACGTCCAGGGCCTCTCCAGGCGATGGACGATCGCGGCGAGGGCGATCAACGCCAGGGGCAACGCCGACAGCGCGTCGTGCGAGGTCGGTGGGAAGCGCGCCGGGACGGCGTCCCAGCAGGAGCAACAGGCCGACCGCCGCGAGGGTGACGAGGCCGAGGATGAAGGAGACCGAAGATCTCATGGCCCGACGCTACGATCTCCGAGGGGATCTGGCCATTGCGCGACGCGCGCGGCTGCCTTGCATTCCGCAACCTCGAACTCGAGGTAAGGTCCCGCGATGGCGTGGGTCAAGGTCCCTCCGGAGCACCATCCGCTCTTTCTCGCCGCGCTTCCCAGCGACGCCCGCGTCGAGACGATGAAGATGTTCGGGGGCATCGCCGCCAAGGTGAACGGCCACATCTTCGCCGGCCTGTTCGGCCGCTCGACGATGATCTGGCTGCCGGAGCCCGACCGGGCCCGCGCGCTGGCGCTGCCGGGCGCGGCGCCGTTCGATCCGATGGGCGACGGCCGCGCGCGCAGCGACAAGGTCATGCTTCCCGAGAAGATGATGCGCGATCCGAAGGCGCTGGCCGGCTGGGTCGCCCGCGCGTTCGGGGCGGCGGCCAAGCTGCCGCCCAAATCGGCGAAGAAGCCCGCCAAGGCCGCCATCACGCGAACGGCAAGGCGATGAGACCCGCGGACATCGCCGGCGTCGCCGGTGTCGCCGCGTGATCACGTTCGAGCGGGTGGGGGTCGAGGCCGACCCGATCCTGCGAAACCTCTACCAGCTCTACATCCACGACATGAGCGAGTGGCTGGGGCTCGAAGTGGCCGGCGACGGCCGGTTCGACTTCGACACCGGGGTGCTCTGGCGGGAAGACTCTGCGGTCCACCTGGCGCACGTCGACGGTTCGCTTGCCGGCTTCGGTGTCGTCCAGTCGGCGAAGACGTGGCTCGGCCGCGCGGCCGCACGCGACGTCAAGGATCTCTTCGTCCTCCGCCGCCACCGCCAGCAGGGCGTGGGGCGCGCGCTGGCCCAGCATGTGTGGCGCGAGGTGCCGGGCGAGTGGCTGGTGCGCGTGCTCGCGGCCAACCGGCCGGCCGTCCCCTTTTGGCGCGCCACCGTCCGCGACTTTCGCGGCGACGCCTTCGAGGAGTCGGTCGCCGAGGACCGCGGCCGGCAATGGGTTCACCTCCGGTTCGACAGCTCAGGAGCCTGACGAGGTGATCGCCGCGGCGACCGCCTCGGCGCGCAGGGCGATCTGGCGCAGGTGGCCGGTCGGCACGATCTCGTAGCCGACGAAGAAGAGGTTCGAGCAGGATTCGCCGCCGCGCCAGTCGCGCGGGGTGCCGTCGTCCGCGAGCGCGCCAGCGACGTCGACGAAGTCGCCCAGCGCCGCCCGGAAGCCGGTGGCCAGCACGACCGCGTCGAACGCGGCGGCGCTGTCGTCGGCGAACAGGGCGCCAGTCTCCGTCAAGCGCGAGACGCCCGGCTTGACCGCGATCGCCCCCCGCTTGATCGCGGCGATGGTCCCGACGTCGATGAGCGGGATGCGCCGCTGCAGTCGGATCGCCGAGATCGGCCCCAGCGGCGGCCGCGGAAACCCCAGTCGGGCGAGGTTGCCGAACGCCAGCCGCCCCGCCAGCCGACCGATCCCGTCCGCCAGCTTGAGCGGCGCGTTGCGCAGACGGATGCTGGTCAGCTGGATCGGCATCCCGAGCAGCTCGCGCGGCACGACGTTGACCGGCCCGCGCACGGCGAGCGTCGCGTGGGCGCCCCGCTCGCAGAGATCGAGCGCGATCTCGGCGCCGGTGTTGCCCGCGCCGACCACCAGGACCTGCTGTCCGACGAACGCCTCGCCGCTCCGGTAGGCGGCAGAGTGCACCAGCGTCCCGCGGAAGCGCTCCTGATCGGGCAGTCGCTCCGGGTTCGGCACCCGGCTGTAGCCGCTGGCGACGACGACGGCGCGCGCCCGGTAGGTGGCCCGCGCGCTCTCGATGACGAAGCCGCCGTCCGCGGCGCGCACGCGGCGAACCGCCTCGTCCGTGCGGGGGGCGATGGAGAACCGGGCGGCGTACGACTCGAGGTAGGCCAGGAAGTCGGCGCGCGACACATAGCGCGGCAGCGCCTCATCGAACGGAAGGCCCGGCAGATGCGACTGCTGTTTGACTGTGTGCAGGTGCAACCGGTCGTAGTGGCCGCGCCAGGCGGTCGCCAGGGAGGGCCCGGACTCGAGCACCAGGGCGTCGACGCCGCGCTGCTTGAGGCAGGCGGCGGTCGCCAGGCCGGCGGGGCCGGCGCCCACGATCAACACGGGGACGGGCGCGGGGACGGGCGCGCCGGACGCCTCGGAGGCTGCGCTCATGGCGCGCGAAGTATAGCGCGGGCAGCGCCGCTCAGCCGCCGTCGGCCGGGAGGATCCGCAGCGCGCGCGAGCGCGTGCGATCGTCGAGGCGGTCGAGGGCGCGGACGGAATCTTCCCCGAACGTCGCGGCGATCGTCTCGCGCATCACCTGGTAGACGCTGGTCGATCCCGACGAGGCACAGGAGTACCGGTAGAAATCTTCGCTGAGGCTCAGACGGCCGTACTCGAACGACAGCGGGTAGAGCTGGCAGGCGAGCGGCTTGACCTCGGCGGGATCGAATCCGTGCTGCACGGCCGCCACATGCAGGCCGCACCCGCGTGGCCCGGTGTGCTCGAGGAAGACGCAGCCCGAGGCCTCGTCATCGAGGTCGCTCGTGGCGGTCCGAATGACGAATCCCAGCGGCGCCTCCGGATCATGGCCCGGCTCGCGCTCGTCGAACCAGCCCTCGGGGCTCCGGCGCTCCGGATTCAGGACCGAGGCGATCTCCGAAGCTCGCCGGAGGATCGCCTCCTTTTCGGGCACCCGGACGTCGGCGCCGTGCTGGCAGCAGGCGTCGAGCCGCGGGCGGTCGCCCTCGTCGCGGCAGCGGCAGCTGTGGGCCACACAGTCGGGCGCGAACGAGACCAGGAAAACGTCGCGATCGATGAAGCGGACGTGCGCATCGTCCACCGTCAGATAGACCGGGCCGCCAGGGATCGGAAGTGAGACGCGCGTCTCCACGCGCGGAAAGCTATATCACGACGCGGCCCAGTTGCGCGCGTCACAAGACGATGACTGGCGCATGCTCCCGGCGGCTATTGACAACCGATCTGGCTGTCGTTGATGGCCAGATCGTCGAACCACATGACCAGCGTCGAGGGCGGCTGCTGGTAGAAGATCTCGCCGACCGCGAGGGCGGTCCAGGCCGACATCTTGGCGTTGGCGTTCCCGGTGAAGCCGATCTGGGTCACCTCGGTGCCGTCGGTGAAGAAGCGGTAGCTCTTGGAGGCCAGGTCGACGTACCACTCGGCGCAGTGCCAGTTGCCGTCGAAGCTCCAGTTGTAGTCGGAGCCGGTGCAGCACGAATCGTCCGGAACGTTGTAGATCCACTGGTGGGTGCCGTTGGTCATCTCGACGGTGTCGACGACACGGTTCTCGGTCGTCCCCTGCAGTGCCGCGAAGGTGATGTGGAGAACGCCCGAGGTCGGCTTCACGATCGGCGTCGCGAGCTTGTAGAAGATCCGTCCCCAGTGGCTGGTGGCGACGGCGCCGAGGCCGCTCAGGCTCTTCTGGATCCGGTTTTGTCCGGTGGCCATCGAGCTCGACTTGAGCGACATCGTCCCCGAGCGCGCCTGGTCGCTGGCGAGGCCGTAGTCGGCGCCCGAGCCGGCGCCGTATCCCTTGAGCATCGTCCAGCCGGTCGGAATCCCGCCGACCGTCCCCGACTCGAACCCCTCGCACAGCTTGTAGGGGCAGGCCGGCGCGCCCCCGGCGCCGCTTCCAGCCACGCTGCCACCGCCGCCCCCACCCTGCCCGCCCTTCGCCCCGCCCCCGGCGCCGCCCGACGACGCGCCGGCCGCGCCCGAGGCACCGCCCGTCGCGTTGCCGCCCGACCCGGTCGACCCGCCGCTCGCTATCGCGCCGCCGGTCCCGGAGCCACCCGTGCCCGATCCGCCCGTGGCGGAGCCACCGGCGCCCGAGCCGCCGGAGCCGTTCGATCCCCCGCTGTTCGTGTTGCCGCCGCTGCCGGTATTTCCGCCGCTGGCGTTGCCGCCCCCGCTGCCGGTGTTGCCGCCACTGGCGCTCCCGCCGCTCCCCACGTCGCCGCCGCTACCGCCGGGGTTCGTCCCCGAGGTCGCGCAGCCGAAGGCGCAGGCGAGCACCGAGGCAAAGCCGAGCGCGGTGCGGAACGTACGGGTGAATCTCATCGGGGACCGAAAGCGAAGGAGAAGCTAGAGACGCAATTGTACGTCAGCCCGGCGGCTGGGCCCAGGTGGCGCGCAGGCGGGCGCCGATGTCGACCCGGGCGGTCTGCCCACGACCGGCCGGCGGTCCCAGCCCCTCGTCGCGCTTGGGGGGCGGCGGGCGGTCGAACTTCTCGAGGATCGCGTCGGGGACGAAGCGCGTGCGCGGCGTGTAGACGTGGCGATCGCCGTAGCGGCTCTGCTGGCGGATGAAGAAGCGCAGGGGGTGGATCAGCGTCAGGGCGCTCTTGGCGCGGGTCATCGCCACGTAGAGCAACCGGCGCTCCTCTTCGATCTCGGCGGGGCTCCCGGTCGCGAGATCCGAGGGGATGCAACCGTCGGCGGCGTTGAGCAGGTAGACGCTGTCCCACTCCTGCCCCTTGGCGGAATGGATCGTCGAGAGGATCAGATAGTCCTCGTCGAGGTGCGGGTCGCCGGCCTCGGCACCGGTGGCCTGCGGCGGATCGAGCGTCAGGTCGGAGAGGAACCGCTCGCGCGACGGCGCCGCCGCGGCGAGCTGCTCGAGCTGCTCGAGATCGCCGAGCCGCACGCGCGCGTTGTCGTAGAGACGCTCGAGGTGCGGCTCCAACCAGCGGCGCACGAGCCCCATCTGCGCCCCCCAGGGGGCGGCGGCCGGGCAGAGCTGGCGGTAGAGATCGGCGAAGGCCGGCCAGTCGGTGCGCGCGGCGGACGGCGGCTCGAACGTCGCCAGCGCCGCCGCCAGCGCGAAGCGCGCCGCCCCGACGTGGGCGCAGCAACGCTTCGGCGAAGCGCGGGCCCATCCCGGGCAGGAGCTGCGCGACCCGGAAGGCGGCCAGCCCGTCGCGCGGGTTCTCCGCCCAGCGCAGGCAGGAGAGCGCGTCCTTGACGTGCGCCGCCTCGAGAAACCGCAGGCCGCCGAACTTGGCGAACGGGATGTTGCGCCGGCCGAGCTCGACCTCCAGCGCGTCGCTGTGGTGGGCCGTGCGGAACAGCACCGCCTGCTGTCGCAGCGGTACGCCGGCCTCGCGCCGCTCGAGGATGTGCGCGACGACGTAGTCGACCTGCGCCGGCTCGTCCTCGACGGTCGCCAGCACCGGACGGTCGCCGCCGGATCGCACGGCGACGAGGTTCTTGTCGTAGCGCTCGGGCGCGAGCGCGATGACGGCGTTCGACGCTTCAAGAATCGGCGCCGTCGAGCGGTAGTTCATCTCCAGGGTCACGATCTCGGCCGGCGGGTCGTACTGCGCGGGAAACGCCAGGATGTTGCCGACGCGCGCGGCGCGGAAGCTGTAAATCGCCTGCGCGTCGTCGCCGACCACGGTCACGCCGCGGCCGTCGGGCTTGAGCCGCGCGCAGGATCTCGGCCTGCAGCGTGTTGGTGTCCTGGTACTCGTCGACCAGGACGTGATCGAACAGGGCGCCGATCCGCCGCGCCAGCGACGCATCGTCCATGGCGTGGAACCAGTAGAGCAGCAGGTCGTCGTAGTCGAGCACCGCCCGCGCCGTCTTGGCCTCGACGTAGCCGGCGAAGAGCCCGCGCAGCGGCTCCTCCCACTCGAGGCACCAGGGGAAGCGCGTCTCCAGGCACGCCCGCAACGTCTCCTGCGTGTTGACCACGCTCGAGTAGATCGCGAGACAGGTCCCCTTGCGCGGAAAGCGCCGGTCGGTGCGCGACAGCGCGCGCTCGTGTCGCAGGCGATCGAGCAGATCGGCGGCGTCCTCGCGATCGAGCAGTGTGAACGCCGGGTCGAGACCGATCTCGGTCGCGTGGTGGCGCAGAAGCCGGTTGGCGATCGCATGAAACGTCCCCGCCCAGGGGAGCGTGGCGTCGGCCGGCCCACGCCGGCCGAGCAGGCGCGTGGCCCTTCGGATCATCTCCTGCGCAGCGCGCCGCGAGAACGTCAAGAGCAGGATCCGGCGCGGGTCGGCCCCGCGCGCGACCAGCGCCGCCACCCGGTGGGCCAGCGTCTGCGTCTTCCCCGTCCCCGCGCCCGGCGATGATGAGCAACGGCCGATCGCCCGCCGCGGCGGCGCGTCGCTGCGCCGGGTTGAGGGGATCCAAAATCGGATCGGGCGGCTTGGGCGTCTCGGACATCTCGGCGGCGGCCACGCTTCGAGACTATACTAATGTTCAGGTATCGCCAAGATTCTCGGGATGCGCCCCGTCAGGGCGCCGGCCGCCGGGCGAACAGCTCGCCGTCGTCGTCCGCACGATCCGGGATGGCGTATGGCTCCAACGCGGCCCGGTAGCGGGCGAACAGCGACGGCGGCAGGCGCGCTTTTCGCTGCGACAGCATCCCCTCGATCATCGCGCCGTTGGCGGGCGCCTTGCCCAGGTGGTGATTGTTGGTGACGGCGTACATCTCGCGGATGGTCGGGCGCGCGGCGATCTCCCGGATCCGCTCGACCCAGGGGCGAAGCTCGTCGGCGGTGTAGAGGTAGTCGTAGCGCTGGTTCCGGTCGGCGCTGGCGCGGAACCAATCCTGGTAGTTGCGCCCGTGCATGCGTACGTAGCCGACCGCCGAGGTGGCGCGCGCCGCCGGCGCGATCGAGTTGTCGAAGAGCGGCTGGTCGACGTTGACGATGCCGACGCCGCGCTCGGTGAGATCGGCCAGCACCGCCTCGCTGTTCCAGCTGGCGTGGCGAACCTCGAGCACCAGCGGGAACGCGGCGAAGGCGGCGACCACGTCGCGCAGCCATTCCTCCGCTGCGTCGTCGCGCTTGAACGACCAGGGGAACTGCAGCAGCACGGCGCCGAGCCGCCCGGATTCCTGGAGGACGTCGAACGCCGCGCGCGCCGTCGCCACCTCCTCGGCCGAGAACGCGCTGCCACGCTCGTGCGTGAACCGGCGCCACAGCTTGGCGGTGAACTTGAACTCCGGGTTGTGCGCGACGCGCGCCACCCAGCCGGCCGCCGCTTTCGGATCGCCCGGGCCGTAGAAGGTGCTGTTGATCTCGACGGTGTCGAAGTAGCGCGCCAGGTAGCCGAGCTCGTCGAAGCTCTTCGTCTTCTTCTTGTTGGGGTAGACGATCCCCCGCCAGTCCGGGTAGTCCCACCCGGCCGTCCCGACCCGAACCTTCGCGCTCACGCCCGAAGTTTACTCAGAAGATCGACCGTCCGAGATCAGGCACCGGGAAGCGGGGCGGCCGCCCGCGGTCAGACGCAGTGGCCGTTGGTGCAGACCTGTGAGGTTCCGCAGGTCACGCCGCAGCCGCCGCAGTTGTGCGAATCGGTGTTGATCGCCCGTCTCGCAGCCGTTGCTCGCCAGCCCATCGCAGTCGGCGAAGCCCGAGTTGCACGACAGCTGACAGACCTGGTTGTTGCACCTGGGCGTCGAGTTGGCGCCCGAGGGGCAAACGTGGCCGCAGCCGCCGCAGTTGTTCACATCCGTCGCGGCGTTGACCTCACACCCGTCGTTCCTATTCGCATTGCAGTCGATGAATCCCGCGTTGCAGGTCGCGATGACGCACGTCGCGTTCTGGCAGCCGGGGGTTCCGTTGACGACACCGGGGCAGGTGATGCCGCAGCCGCCGCAATCGTTCGCGGTGACGCTGGTGTTGGTCTCGCAGCCGTCGGCGTTGTTGGCGTTGCAGTTCGCGAAGCCCGCGTTGCAGACCAGCTCGCAGACGCCGTTGCTGCAGCTGCCAGTTCCGTTCGAGGCGGAGCCGCAGCTGCTGCCGCACATTCCGCAGTTGTTCGGGTCGGCGTTGAGGTTGATCTCGCAGCCGTCGGTGCGCGACAGATTGCAGTCCGCGAACCCCGGGTTGCAGGCGAAACTGCAGACGCCGCCGCTGCAGCTGGCGGTCGAGTTCGCCCCCGACGTGCAGGCGACGCCGCACCCGCCGCAGTTGCCGTTGTCAGACGCCGTGCTGGTCTCGCAGCCATTGCTGGCCAGCCCGTCGCAGTCGGCGAAGCCAGGCTGACAGACGAAGCTGCAGACGCCGGTGGAGCAGACCGCGGTGGCGTGAGCGCGCGTCGGGCAGACGCTGCCGCAGGTGCCGCAGTTGTTGACGTCGGTGAGGTTGGTGCACGTGCCGGCGCAGTTGGTCTGCCCCGGCTGGCAACTGGTCTGGCAGCTACCGCCCGAACAGACCGTGCCGCCGCCCGAGCAGAAGCTCCCGCAGGAGCCGCAGTTCGAGATGTCGCTCGCCAGGTTCGTGCAGACGCCGTTGCAGTTGGCGAGCCCTGCCTGGCAGGTGAGCTGGCAGCTTCCTGACGCACAGACGTGACCGGCGGAGCAGGTGGTCGCGCAGCTGCCGCAGTTGGCATTGTCGCTCACCAGGTTGGTGCAGACGCCGTTGCAGTCGGTGAGGCCCGCCTGACAGGTGAGCTGGCAGCTTCCCGCCGAGCAGGTGCTGCCGGGACCGCACGCCTGGGCGCAGGAGCCGCAGTTGACGTTATCGGCCGCGAGGTTGACGCAGGTCCCGTCGCAGTTGGTGAGGCCGAGGCCGCAACCGCTCGTGCCGTTGCAGACGTACGAGCTCTGCTGGAACTCGTTCGGCTCGAGGATACCGTCGACCGGGTTGTCATCGAGACCGACGTCGATCTCCTCGCCGCCGTTGGGACAGTGCGTGTTCCCTACCGCCAGTTGCGTCACCAGCACCAGCGACGTCAGGCCGTTCGTGCCGTTCGTGCCGTTCGTCCCGTTGGTCCCGTTCGTCCCGTTGGTCCCGTTCGTGCCGTTCGTCCCGTTCGTCCCGTTCGTGCCGTTGGTCCCGTTCGTCCGTTCGTCCCGTTCGTCCCGTTCGTGCCGTTGGTCCCGTTCGTCCCGTTGGTCCCGTTCGTGCCGTTCGTCCCGTTGGTGCCGGCGGGGATCGCGATCTGCGTCCACTGTCCGCCGACGCAGGCGAGCAGCGCCGCGGGGGAGCTCGCGTAGGCGACCTCGCCCGCCGCCGAGGACGTGCAAAGAATCTGGTGCCAGCTACCGCCGTAACAGGCGTAGAGGAGTGACCCGCTGGTCACGTAGGCGACCTTTCCCGAGAACGACGAGTTGCACGTGGGCATGTTGGACATGCTCGCCGCGGTCACCGCGATCGAGTAACTGCCGTTCGTCGGCTCGACCGTGGTCGTCGTGCCCGATCCGCGACAACCGGCACCGGCCAGACCGGCCAGCACCACCACCAGCCCCAGGATCCCAGTCCGCATCGTCGCGCGCATGTCCGCCTCCTCTGACCCTCGCGATTCCAGGAGGTCGCGAGATTACGACCCTCCATCAATCCGCTGGCCATGTATCACACAACCGCACCGCGGGCGCTACCGGAGACGACCGCACCGCCGGCGGTCCGTTGCCTGAGCGATCGGCGAACGTTTGCGCCGTTCCCCGTGGTGGCGCCGCGCGCTAGCACGACGTCGACGCCGCCGTCAGCGTGTCGGCGCCAGCCGGCGGACCATGGCCAGACGCGGAATCTCGCGAAAGCCCGCGCGAGCGTAGAGGCCGCGGGCGGCGACGTTCTCGGGCCGGACGAGAAGGGTGACGGCGCCCGCGCCGGCATCACGCAGGGCGCGGGTCGTCGCCTCGAGCAGGCGCGCGCCGAGGCCGCCGCGCCGCGCGACGGGGTCGACGTAGATCTCGGTCAGGAAGGAATCCGGCCCGCCGA
The DNA here is from genome assembly GCA_963725905.1 of uncultured Pseudomonadota bacterium. Classification (GTDB taxonomy): domain Bacteria; phylum Myxococcota_A; class Polyangia; order Fen-1088; family Fen-1088; genus JADGRB01. Next base: position 145,717 of record CAVSAG010000004.1, read on the forward strand.
ACTCGAGATCGAAACCGAGCGTGCCGATCGCGTATCCCGCCAACTCGCGCGGCTCGGCCGTCGACGCAAGAACGATGACCAGGCCGAGGCGCGGATCCCGGAGAAGTCGCCGCAACCCGGGAAGGACCCGCGCGCGCCGGAACACGATTCCCTCCTCGCGGTTGAACGCCGCCATCATCCGCAACAAGGGCTCGACGTCGGTCAGCCGGGCCGTTCGGACCGTCCATTTCTCGGGAGCCTTCATGTCGGAAGACTACGCCGCGGCCGGCGCGCGGTTACGTCCGCCTGGCGGCCGAGATCACCGGACGCTAGAGTTCTCGAATGGGAGCGCGCTTCAAGACCGGCGTCCGGCACGGTCTCGACGTCGTCGAGATCGACGCTGCCGGAGCGACGGCCGAGGTCGCGCTCCAGGGGGCGCAGGTGCTGAGCTTCGCTCCGCGCGGGGGGCGCGACTGGCTCTGGATCAGCGAGCGGGCGCGCTGGGCCCCGGCGGCCGCGCTCCGCGGTGGGATTCCGATCTGCTTTCCCTGGTTCGGCCCGCATCCGACGGAGCGGGCGTTTCCGGCGCACGGTTTCGCGCGCACGCGCCCCTGGCGGCTCGCGGGCGTGGGAGAAAGCGGCGACGACGTGCGGGTCGATCTGAGGCTCGCGTCCGACGAGGCGACGCTCGCCCTCTATCCCCATCCGTTCGAGGCGCGGCTGGAGATCACCGTAGGTGCCCAGCTGGGCCTGACGTTCGAGGTCTCGAACCCGGGTGAGGCGCCGCTGGCGTTCGAGGTCGCGCTGCACACCTACCTGGCCGTCGCCGATCTCGACCAGATCGCGATCGAAGGGCTCGCCGGCTGCGACCTCGTCGACAAGGTGGCGGGCGGCGCGCGCCGCCGCGAGGGGGACGCCCCGGTCCGCATCGCCGGCGAGGTCGATCGCGTCTACGACAGCGACGGCCCCGTGACGCTCATCGACCCGGCGGGCGCGCGGTCGCTGCGCATCGAGAGCAGCGGCGCCGGGTCGACCGTCGTCTGGAACCCCGCGCCCGCCAAGACCGCCACGCTCTCCGACATGACGCCCGAAGCCTTCCGGAGCTTCGTCTGTATCGAGACTGGCGCGATCGGCGCCCGCCGGATCACCGTCGGGTCCGGCCAGCGACACCGCATGAAGGTGTTCTACAGAGCCGCGGGCTGAGCGACTGGAAACCCGAGCTCGGTCGGCTCGCCGGCGCTAGTTGCAGCCGTCGTGCAGCGCCGTGACCTCGGCGGCGGAGAGAGCTCGGTTGTACCAGCGGACCTCGTCGAGGGCGCCGGCCAAGAACCCGTTTGGCTCCTGACCAGCTTCCCGAACCGCGTTGTGCGCGAAGGTCAGCGACCCCGTGCTGTCGCCGACGTCGCCCGCCGCGGGCGCCGATGCGTCGAGGGTGCCATCGATGTAGATCTTCGCGGTCGCACCGTCGTACGTCGCGGCGACGTGATGCCAGGTGCCGAGCGTCAGCGCGGTGGAGGAGACGACCTGATCGCTCGTGGTCGGATACAGAAGGAATCCGATGTGGCCGTCTTGATGGAGGGATACGAGCTTGTCCTCTTGAGCGTAGACCCACTTGTCGACGAGGAACATTGCGCCGGACGGCCAGGCGGCAACCTTGACCCAGAGCGAGATCCCAAACCCGGTCCCGAGATCGAGCGTCGTCGAAGTCTGGACCACCACGTCGGAGGTCGTCCCATCGAAGCTGAAGGCCTGGCCGCCGAGGGGCCCCGGCACGAAGCTGACGTTCTCGAGAAACCCGTTGTTGTTGTGCCCGGCGCTGTCGTTCCCGTTCCCCTCGGCCCGCCACCAGCTGACGAGCCCGCTGCTCAAGTTGGACCCGTCGAACACAACCGGGCAGGTCCGCGACGCGTCCGACGCGCCACCGTCCCTCGGCTGACCGCCCGCGCCCCCGGCGCCGCCACCCCCAGCGCCGCCACCGGCGCCGGCGACCGCCGATCCGGCGGCACCGCCGATGGACTGGCCCCCCGCCCCGCCGCCGGCGACTCCCCCGGCTCCCGCCATCGCCTGTCCGCCGCCAGCCGCGCCGCCCGCACCAGCGCCGCCCCTACCACCAGCACCGCCGACGCCGTTCAAGCCCGTCGTGGAATGCGAGCATCCGCCCACAACGAGCGCGAACGAGCCCGCGAACAGAAAGAGACCGTTCCACCAAGAGCGTCGGGGCAGCATCGTCGCGGCAGAATCGGGTGTCGCTAACCGACCTGTCAAGCCGCGATCCCTCCCCGGCGGTCCGCGGCCTACGACCAGGGCAGGTGCCAGTCGAACAGCGCGGCCGCCCAGGCCAGCACAGTGAAGCGAACGAGCCGCAGCACGAGCACGAGCGGCAACAGACGGAGCGGGCGCGGCGCGACGCCGGGGAGCAGCGTCGTCGTCACCGAGACGGGCGGGAAGCCGAGCAGGCCGGCGGCAACCGCCACGCTGGTTGATGTCCGCGCAGTCCCGAGCCGTGACCCGACCCGCGCCCGCTCGCACTTTCGATCGAACCACCGCCATCGCCGCCGGAGCAGGTCACCGAAGAAGAAGAGCCCAACCAGCGCGACCGACTGCCCGGCCGCCGCCACGAGCCCGATCGTCAGCGGCGACCAACGGTGCTGTGCCCCGACGAGGGCGGTGGCCGCCTCGGGGCTGACGATCCAGAAGAAAGTGCCAATGAAGGCAGCGGCAGCCAGCCCGAGGAGCGACATGAAATTCGGGTGCCATTCTAGGCGGCCCCGCCCGTTTTGCATCGTGACGACTTGCTCGGGGGGCCGAGGGCCTCGATGCGGTAAGGTCCCGGCATGACCACGATGCGGAGCGAGCTGCAGCGGATCGCCCAGCGCGCCATGCGCGAGCGCGGCCTCCTGCCGGAGTTCACGCCGGCCGAGTTGGCAGAGGCACAGGCCATGGACCGTGGGATCAGCCCGGTCGATCCCCGGACGCGCGATCTGCGCGCGCTGCTCTGGGCGTCGATCGACAACGACGACTCGCGCGATCTCGATCAGCTCACGGTGGCCGAGGCGCTGTCGTCTGGCGCGACGCGGATCCTCATCGCCATCGCCGACGTCGACGCCAAGGTGAAGCAAGGGTCGGCGCTCGACCACCACGCGCGGACCAACACGACGTCGGTCTACACCGATGCCCGCATCTTCCCGATGCTCCCCGAGCTGCTCTCCACCGACCTCACCTCGCTCAACGAGGGCGAAGAGCGGCTGGCTCTGGTCATCGAGATGGTGGTCGACGGAGACGGGCAGGTGCGAGTCGGCGAGGGGGCGCTCTCGCGCGCCGTGGTCGTGAACCGGGCCAAGCTCGCCTACAACGGCGTCGCGGCCTGGCTGGACGGGAAGTCCGACGCGCCGGCCAAGGTCGCGGCCGTCGCAGGGCTCGCCGACAATCTGAAGCTTACAGGACCGTGTCGCGCAGGCGCTCCGGCGGCGGCGCCATGAGCACGGCGCGCTCGAGCTGGAGACGCTGGAGCCGCGCGCCGTCTTCGACGGCGACGCGGTGGCGGACCTGCGGCTCGAGTCGCAGAACCGGGCCAAGCAGCTGATCGAGGACTTCATGGTCGCCGGCAACGTCACGACCGCGCACTTCCTCGAGGAGCGGCGGTTCCCATCGGTGCGCCGCGTGCTCCGCTCGCCCGAGCGCTGGGATCGGATCGTCGAGCTGGCGGCGACCACCGGCACGACGCTGCCCGGCCAGGCGGATGCGCAGGCGCTGGAGGCCTTCCTCGCCGAGCGCCGCCTCCGCGATCCGGAGCGCTTCCCGGATCTCTCGCTGGCCGTGGTCAAGCTGCTCGGCCGCGGCGAGTACGCTGTCGAGACACCTGGCGGCGGGGCGACCGAGCATTTCGGTCTCGCGGTGCGCGACTACGCCCACTCGACCGCCCCGAACCGCCGCTTCCCCGACCTTCTGACCCAGCGCCTGGTCAAGGCGGCGCTGGCGGACCAGCCGCCCCCCTACACCGTAGGCGAGCTCGCCGCGCTGGCCGAGCACTGCACGGCCGCCGAGGACGCAGCGGCCAAGGTGGAGCGGCAGGTGAGAAAGTCTGCCGCCGCACTCCTTTTGCACACGCGGGTCGGCGAGACCTTCGAGGCCTTCGTGACCGGCGCGTCGGCGAAGGGGACCTGGGTCCGCCTCTTGCGCCCGCCCGTCGAGGGGCGCGTCGTGCGCGGCTGGGAAGGGCTCGACGTCGGAGATCGCGTGACCGTCAAGCTGGAGCACACCGACGTCGAGCGCGGCTTCATCGATTTCTCCTGCCACCGGTGACGCAAATGAAAGACAAGCCCTCCGAGCACGCGGCCCATCCGGTCGTCGCCTACCGCGACGAGGACTTCCTCGACAGCGACGACGCGCGCCCACTGCGCATCGTCTCGGAGTACCTGGCGCCGCTGCGCGCGCTCCGCCGGCAGCAGGTCCGCGACACCGTCGTCTTCTTCGGGTCGGCGCGCATCCAGCCGGGCGGACCGCTGGGCCGCTACTACGACGAGGCCCGCACGCTGGCGCGGGAGATCACCGCCTGGTCGATGACGCTCGAGGGGAGCGGGCACCACCGGATCGTCTGCTCGGGCGGCGGCCCGGGGATCATGGAGGCGGCCAACCGTGGCGCGCGCGACGCCGGCGGCCGGACCGTGGGGTTCAACATCGGGTTGCCGCACGAGCAGGAGCCGAACCCCTACATCACGCCGGGGCTGTCGTTTCAGTTCCACTACTTCTTCATGCGCAAGCTCTGGTTCGCGCACACCGCCTGCGCGCTGGTCGCCTTCCCGGGCGGCTTCGGCACGCTGGACGAGCTGTTCGAGATCCTGACCCTGCAGCAGACCGCCAAGCTGGATCGCAAGATCACGATGCTGCTCTACGGCTCCGACTACTGGCGCGAGATCGTCGACTTCGACGCCCTGGTCCGGCACGGGACGATCGACCAGCGGGATCTCGATCTCTTCACCTTCGTCGACGATCCGGGCGCGGCGCTGCGCGCGCTGCAGGCCGCCGCTCGCGCCGACGGCGCCGCTCAAGCTCTCCGGCGAGCCGGCGCCCGCCGCGACGCCCGCCTTCGCCGCCTCGCGCAGCCCCGACGACGACGGCGAGCGTGCACCCACGGCTCGGCGAGCCCGGCGCGGCTCAGCGGCGCTTGCCGTGCTTTTGATCCAGGTAGTCGCCGAGCGCGTCGAGGCGCTGGCCGAAGTAAGCGGCGAACTCGTCGATCCAGCAGACGACCTCCCCGAGCGGACCTCGGACGCAGACGGTAGATGCGACGGCGCCCGTCGCGGCGAACGGAGACCAGCTCCGCCTCCTCGAGCACCGCGCAGGTGCTGCGAGATGGCGGCGAAGGTCATCTGGAAGGGTCGGCCAGCTCGCTGGCCGATCGTTCCGCCCCTTCAGCGTCGACCAGGATCGCGCGTCGCGCAGGGTGCGCGATGGCGTGAAAGACGTCATTCTCCTGAAGGGGCCGCATGGCCGCTCCACTCGGGGTAGTGCGCGCGCAGCTCGCCGAAGCGTTCGAGCCAGTCGGGGAGCGCGCGCCCGTCGAGCTGCGCCTCGAGCCGATCGAGAAAGGCGTGTAGGCCGGGCAGGAACCCCCGCGCCGACCGGCGGGTGATTCGGCGGTAGGTGACCAGGAGGTCGTCGCGTCTCCCTCGGGCGAGAGCTCGTAACGGAAGATCGCCTGTTCGCCGTGCGGCATCTCGGGCACGGGCGCGACATTCCACTCGTACTCGAGCACGCGCGGCGGCTCCCAGACCAGGATCTTCCCGGTCGATCGATAGCCGGGCGGCCCCGACACCATCTCGATCCGACCGCCGACACGCCCTTCGATGAACGCCTCGCGTGCAGAGCAGCCACCCGCGCAGCCCCTCGGGCGTGGCGATCGCCTCCCAGACCGTGTCGGGCCGTGGCGGTAGACGCGCCGGAACGTCAGCGTCGCGTGCTCGCCGTCCTCGACGAGCGTGCCGTTACGTTGCATAGGTGACGACGACGTTGCCACAGGAGAACGCGCGCTGCTCGACCAGCCGCAGCGGCGACCCCTTGCTGAACATCGTCCGGCCGCCGCCGAGCGCCACCGGAATGATCACGAACTGGTACTCGTCGACCAGGCCCGCCTCGCCGAGCTGCGCCGCCACGCTGCCGCTGCCGAGCAGCGACGATGCCGGGACCGTCGCTCGCCTTCAGGTCCCGCACGGCCTCGAGCAGGTCACCGGACAGGAGCTGCGTGTTGTTCCAGGTCGGGCGTGATCGTCCGCGAGGCGACGTACTTCCGCGCCGCGTTCATCCCCTTGGCCACGACCGGCATCTGCTCGGCCGCCAGCGGCGTGGGCCAGAACGCCTCCATCATCTGATAGGTCTTGCGCCCGAACAGCAGCTCGCCGCCGCCGCTGGCGTTGCCGCTGACCCAGGCGGCGAATTCGGGATCCTGGCGACCGGCGTGCGCGAAGCTCATGTCGCCGCGCGCGTCGGTGAAGTAGCCATCGACCGATATCGATTCGAACACCCGGAGCTTTCTCATCGCGTCCCTCCTGCTGTCGTCCTGTGCCACAGACATTATAAAGTTATAACTTAAATGTCAAGCGGCGGAGACACAAGGGGCGACCGGTGAGCCGGCGAACGACTCAGTTGCTCGGGAGCAGGCTGCTGATCGCCCCGTACCAGCCGTCGCCCATCCAGTCGTAGCCGGTCTGGTTGGGGTGGACCCCGTCCCCGCTCAACATGGTCGAGGTCTGAAATCCCGTGTTGAGGTCGACCATCACGACGTGCTTCCCCGCCGCGACCTTCGACTGGACCATGCTGGGGATCGAGTTGTTGATGAGGTTCACGTTCGCCACCTGCGACGGATAGGGAATGATCTTGGCGACCACGATCAGCGCATCGGGAAACTCGCTGGTCAACGAGTCGACGGCGGACGAGAGGCGCGAGGGGGCGCCCGAGGGATCGCTCATGTAGGTGTCGTTGGTCCCCGCGTGCAAGAGGACGATGTGCGGCTTGTAGCTCGCGTCGTTGGCCATGGCCTTCGCCAGGATCATGCTGATCGTGTAGCCGCTCCACCCCTCGTGGCTCTTGGGGAAGGGGACGGTCGTCCCGGCCACCATGGTTGGACCGTTCATCTGCGAGCCGACGAAGGTGATGTTCTGATTGGCCGTCACCGCCTTCTTGAACAGCTCGGTGCGGTAGCCGCCGTGCGAGTCCTTGCCGTTGATGCTCGGATCCGAGGACGCCTGGTCGGCCGTGACGGTGATGAGCCCGTAGGTGATCGAGTCGCCGAGCGGCAGCACCTTGCAGGGATCGCCGGTCGCCGGGCAGGGGTTGTAGGCTCGCCATCCCGCCGCCGCCGCCCGTCGACGGTGCGCCGAGCCCGCCCACCCGCGCCGCCCGTCCCGTGGCCGCCCTGTCCTTGTCCCCGCTTTTCCACCCGTGCCGACCGCGCCGCCCGTTCCTGGGCTGCCGGCCATCCCGCCGCTGCCGGCGTTGCCTGCCTTGCCGCCCGTGCCCGCCGGTTCCGTTGCCGCCCGTTCCAACTGTACCGCCGCTGCCGATCCCACCGGTGCCCACCGTGCCGCCGGTGCCGACCGTGCCGCCGGTGCCATGAACGCCGCCGGTGCCGGTCGTGCCCCCCCGAGCCTGTGGTCCCGCCCTCGCCGTCTGCCGCCCGTCCCGCTGCCGGCCGTTCCACCGGTGGCCGACGCCCGCCGGTCCCCGCGTCGTCGTCGTCGATCCCGACGAGGCGCAGGCAGCCGACGAGGACCGTCGTCAGGAACAGGCCGGCGAGACGTATCGATCGCTGTCGCTGCTTCGTCATGGGGGAGCCTCCGAAGGTGCAATGGGAAGCTAGGCCCGCGGACCTTCAGCGGTATGGAAGGAGATTGCGATCGACTCGCGCGCCGCGCCGCGGGTGGCGGTGTGGCAGCGTGGGCCAGAACGGCGGACCTTGCCGCGCCCGCGAACGGTGGAATAGTTCGGGGTGGTCGACGCGGCTCCCGGAGAAGCCACGCTACCGCGACATCCTCACCTCGGGATCGAGACGGTCGCTCTACCGCGGGCCGCTGCCACGCATGCCGACCCACGCGCACGCGCAGTTCCAGCTGACGCTCTACGACGGTGGACCACGTCACTTCCGCGTCGCCGGCAACGACTTCGCGGGCGCACCGCGCACCGCGATCATCGTTCAGTCGGGCGAGCCGCACGGAAGCGTCGCGGTCGACGACCCGCGCCTGACGCTGCGCACGTTCTATCTCGAGGAGCCGCTCGTCGCCGAGGTGGCGGCCACGCTCTGGGACGGCACGAGGACGGTCGCCTTTCGCGATCCGCTGATGACGACGACACGACGGTCGGGCTCGTCGCCGCCCATCGGGCGCTCGAATCGCGGCGAGGGCGCCGCGGAGGAGAAGACCTTCTTCGCGCTCGAGCAGCTCGTCCACCGCTACGCCACACCGACCGGCCCGGCCCGGCCCGTGACCGCGACCGACACGGGCCTGGCGGCGGTGCGCGAGCTGCTCGGCGATCGCGTGGCGGAGCACGTCGGCCTCGACGGAGTTCGCCGCCGTCGCCGGGCTCAGCCGCTTCCACCTCATCCGCGCCTTCCAGCGCCGGTACGGCGCTCACCCCCTTCGCCTACCAGCGCCATCAGCGGATCGAGAAGGCGCGCGCCGTCCTGCGCACGGGCGTCTCGCTCGCCGAGGCGGCGGCCGACGCCGGCTTCGCCGACCAGATCGCACCTCGGCCGTACGCTTCCGGGCGGTCATGGGCGCGACCCCCGGCGAGTACCGCGAGTCCTACTTGCGCGGCGCGCGCTGACCGCCAGCGGGCGCGACGAGGCGCCCCAGCGCCGCGCGCGCGGCGCCGAGCGCACGCCGAACAGCCGCGACCGGATCGGCGGCGCGGGCCCGAGGGCGACCGATCGTCGAGACGCTCGGGGGCGGCGGCGGGCGCGGCCTCGTCGGGCGGCGCCGCGGCGAAGAAGGCCTGCTCCAGGTCGTCGAAGGCGGCGGGTGCACGCTCGGCTTCGCGGGTGGGGTTGCGCTTGCTCCCCCGCGAGCGTCGTCTTCTTGGCCGGGACCTGCGGTGGCTGCGCGAGGGCGACGTTTCGTCGAGCCATAGCCGATCTACGGAGCGCCCGCCCGATCGGACGCCTCGAAAGCTTCGCGAACTCAGCGACCCAGCTCGAGCGCGACCTCTGGGAGCGGAGGTTCGATCAGCTGATTGATATCCGAAGCGACACCGCTAAGGACCGACGAATAGCTCGGACTGCAGATCGATCCCACGTGACCCTTGGGAAACGCCAAAATGAACTGGGAGATGCGCACGGCCGGATCACCGAAGCTCCCATCCGTCGAAGTGCCGATGACCTCGGGGTTGACGGAACCGGCCGGGCCGCAGGAGTGCTCGATCTGGGGCCAGAGCTCACCTGGCGGGGTATTCTGTCCGCCCAGCGCCGGCAGCCACGCCACCGTGTAGGGCGCCGGCAGCCCGATGATGGCGCCGACGACGATTTGGTTGTCGGGATCGGGCTTGAGCGCCCGGATGTCGCTGACGAACTGCGCCACCGGCGTCAGCAGGCCGGTGGTGTCGTTCGACGTGCAATATGCCAGGTCGAGCGTCGGTGCCTCCGTCGTCCCCTGCGCGTCCGAAGGAGGAACAAGCGGCGGCGCGATGACCTGATTGGTGGCGAGGTCGGTACAGAGGTGCCCGAACTGGTTGCAGCGGTAGTTGGCGACCGGGCCCAGCGGGTTGGAGAGATTCTGCTCGCCGCCATTGAGCGAGTAGAGCCCGGTGTTGGCCGGCGCCGAGCAGTCGTCCTCGTTGCTGAGGATGATGATGGCCAGCAGGGCTTCGTCGCGCAGGAAACCGCCGTTCGTCGACGGCGGCCCGCTGCCGTCCGCGCCCAGCGCCCGGTCGATCGAAGCCAGCTGGTGCTCGAACCCGCACCCCTTCTCGCCGAGGAGCATGATGCACTGGAGCACCGAGTCGATCCCCGTCGGGCTGGTGTAGTCGGTGTTGCCACGCCCGTCGTCGGAGATGAACGCGGCGCCGTTCTGCAGCGTCGAGTCGGTGCAGGTCCCGCGCTCCAGGCTCTGGAACTGGCCCTGATCCCCCCTGGACGTGCAGCCGATCGAGCTGGTCGCGTCGCCCGGCGCGCCCATGTCCGAGGAGACGACGGCGACGTGAAGGTCGGGCTTTGCCGGAAGGTTCTCCAGAACGCCTATGAAGTTCGGGGTCTGGTCGTAGAGCTTGTTCTGCATCGCCGTCATCTCGGACGAGTTGTCGATCATGAACAGGATGTCGACTTTGTTGTTGTAAGGCCCCACGAACCCGCCGGCTCCGGTAACCCCGCCCGATCCGCCCACCGATCCGCCGGCGGCGCCGCTCGATACGCCACCCTCCCCGCTCGATGCGCCGGCGGTTCCGGTCGACGCGCCGGCCCCCGTCGACGCGCCCTCGCCGCTCGCCGCGCCCGCAAGGCCACTCGACGCGCCACCGTCCCCGCTCGAGCCGCCAGACTTCCCGGCCGCGCCTCCGCCGCGGGCGCCGAGACCGCTCGGAGGACCCATCGCGCCCCCCAGCGGCTGGCTGCCGCAACCGAGCGCCGCGAGGATTACCGCGCCCGTAACCGCCGTCGACGATGCCCTCATGACGTCGTAGTCCCGCCCCGACATTGGATCATGTCAGAAAACGGTCGGCCGCGCCGGGTCCGCCGCGCACGATCCCCGGTTAAATTGTCGGGAAAGCGCCGTTCTTGTCATGAAATCCGACCCCGGCGACCACGGTGGATGTTCCCCGTCGGACCGGCGTATCCTCTCGAGACCGTGAAGGCGTTGCTACGGCGACCACGCGCGTTCTCGGCGGGCGTCGTCCTTCTCGCACCGATCGTCGTTTTCCTGGCAGCGGGCGTCGCGCACGCGGGCGGCGAGGTTCTCGTCTCGCTCGACTACGCAGCCGACCCGGCGCTGCCGGAGTGCCCCAGCGCGTCCGACTTCGGCCGCGAGATCATCCGGCAGCTCGGCCACGATCCCTTTCGCGAGAAGGCGCCGCGCCGCCTGGTGGTCCGGCTCTACCCGGCGGGCGCCCGGCTGGGGGGCCGGGTCGAGTGGCGCGACGCCGCCAACGAATGGGAGGGGGAGCGGACCTTCTCGTCGCGCAGCGAGACCTGCGCCCAGATGGCCCGCGCGATGGCACTGGCGACGGCCATCCAGATCCAGCTGCTCGCGCGCGTCGAGGTCGACCTGCCGGCAAGAACGGCGGCCGAGGCGAAGCGCCCCGCGCCCGCCGTCGTCGAGGCGACGCCGCCGATCACCGCGCCCGCGCCGCCGGTCGAGCCGCCCGCGCCCGCCGCCGCGCCGCGGGAGCCGCGCATCGCGGTGGACGTCGGCGTGGGCGCGATCGAGGACGCGGGCGACGGCCCCACCTTCGTTCTTCCCCGCATCGCCTTCTATCTGGGCCGCCCGTCCGCGCTCGGCGCGCGGCTGGCGGTGGGCGGCTTCGGCCCCGGCGCCCAGGTGACGGAGGCGGAGGGCTCCGCGCAGATCGACCGCTTCGTCATGACCCTGGAGCTGGTTCGGTTCTTCCGCGCCGGGCGGATCGTCCAGCCGCTGCTGGCGATCGGCGGCGGCTGGCAGGACCTGCGGGCGCGCGGCACCAGCGCCTCACCGTCCGTCGCGGCTCACGAGCGCGACGCGGTCTCCGGGCTCGTCACGGCCAGCGGCGGCCTGGCGTTCTTCGTCGCCACGCGCCTCGCCCTCGTCGCCGAGGTCCAGGCGCTGTTCTTCCAGCCGGCGGTGACGGTCCAGATCGGCTCTGCCGAGGCCGCCCACCTCGACGGCGCCTCGCTGTTCGCCCACGGCGGTCTGCTCGCGCGGTTCTAGCGTCGCCGCCGCCCTGACGTCTCCTGGAGCGGTTTGCGGCCCGGCCGCGGATTTGGTGGCAGAATGATCACCGTGGCAAGCAGGCGAAGCCCGGCGCCCTTCAAGGACGTCGCCGCGGTGTGCGGCAAGGACGAGCGTGGCCTCCACATCCTGCGCCGGCGATCCGAGGACGGCCCGGTCGAGGCCGCCATCGTGCAGCCGCTCGTCGAGGGCAAACCGCTCAGCGGCGAGGTGATCTCGCTGCGTCCCCGCAAGGACCTCCCCTTCCTGTTCGACGTGACGACGGAGCTCTCGCTCGGCCCCGACGCCCCCTCACCCGACGCCCCCTCACCCGACGCCCCCTCGCCCGCCGGCCCGGCGCAGGTCGCGACCGATTCGTACCGGCGCGGCTGGGACGCCATCTGGGGCTCGCGGTCCCGCACGGGCCGTCTGAACTGATCCTGCCGCAGCGGCGCCGAGCTCGGGCGTTTCACCCGACCGGGATGTCGAAGTGGTGCACGTCCTCGCGGGTGCCGAGCGATTCGTAGAGGCGGATCGCGGGCGGATCGGTCTGGTCCGCCTGGACGAATATCACCCAGGCGCCGCGCGCCTGGCCGATCTTTCCCAGCGCCCGGATGAGCCCGGTGGCCACACCCTGGCGGCGGTGCGTTTCGGCGACGGCCAGGTCGTAGATGTAGATCTCGCTGCGCGCCTGCTCGAGCTTCTCGAGCTCGTAAGCGATGAGGCCCCCCACGACGGTCGCGCCGTCGAGCGCCGCGAGTACCAGGACGTGCGGTTTGCCCAGGAGGCGCGCCAGGTAGTCGTCCGGCGGCGGCCGACCTCCGTAGGTGTCGGGCTCGCCGAACGCCACGCCGAGCACCGCGAGCAACGCCCGGCAGAGCGGCAGATCGGCGGCCGTGAGGTGCTTGACGGTGGTGGCCACGCGGAAACGCTAGCACGCGGCCCGGCGTGGAGACGCCGGCGCGCGGTCAGCCGGGCGGCGGCGCCTGCGTGACCTGGAACAGGTCGACGCCGTAGACGTTCTGCGCGTACTGGAACGTCCAGGTGCCGGCCGTCGGCTGCACGGTGGTCTCGTAGTAGCAGAGCTCGGCGGCGTCGCGCAGCGTGACCCACTGGGCCTGGGTCGGGTTGGGCGGGGGCGGCGTGCCCATCGCCAGCCAGGCCCGGTACGAGTTGGCGTGGCCGCTGTCGACGACGTACTGACGGATGCGGACCGGCCCGGCGAACGGGAGGTTGTTCAACGTCATCGAGACGACGGTCGACTGGGTCGGGTCGGCCGCGCCGCCAGTCACGTGGTTGTAGACCAGGACCTGCACGGCGGTGCCGTCGGTGCTGGCGGTGGCCGCCGCGCCGACGCCGTCGCCCGTCGTCCCGCCCGTGACCGCGAGCTGCTGATCCCCCATCATGTGCAGCAGGCGAAACGCGTTGAAGGCCGGCTTGGCCACGTCGTACGACTCCGGGATCTTCGGATCGCCCTTGAGCAAGAGCCCGAAGTTCCCCGGGCGATACGCGGTCGCGTTTCCGGTATAGATCTCCTCGTAGAGGTCCGACACCGCCCAGTAGCCGTACGAGGCCGGCGGCGCCGTGGTCGTGTCGCTGCCCAGCAGGCTGATCGTCTTGGCGATGTAGCTGGCGCCGACCTCGTTGTCGCGCGAGATGTCCGGCTTGTAGCTGGGGCCGAACTCGTCGTTGAACACCGGGCCGGTGTACGTCATCCCACTGACCATCGTGGTGCCGATGGTGGTCATCAGGCTGTCGTGAAAGGCGACCGCGCCGGCCACGTCGGCGATCGCCGCGCCGTCGTCGTCGCCGTAGCGGTGATAGGTCAGGAAGTCGAGCTTGGTCCCCTTGTTGATCGATCCGGCGATCAACATCGAGATGAGCCCGCCCGACTCGCCCGACGAGCCGGCGGGCCCGCCCACGCGCACCTGCGGATCGGCGGCGACCAGGCCAGCGACGGTGTTCTTGTAGAGCTCGAAGTAGTCGTTGTCGCCCAGCGAATACATCCAGGACGGCTCGTTCCAGATCTCGAAGTACCAGGCGCGGACCTCGTCGATCCCGTAGCGCTCCTCGAGGTGAGCAACGAATGCGGTCATGAGCGCCGTCCACTTGCTCCAGTCATAGCCGCCGGTCGTGGGGTCGAGGGTGGCCGGAGGGCTGATGTTGGGCGAGTGGTAGTTGTACCAGAGCAGCGTGAGCGTCGCCGTCGGATCCGAGGCGAGCGCGGCGGGGGTGAAGCTGACCTCCACCAGCGGCCGCATCCCCGCCGCCAGGATGGCGTCCTCGATCGCGTCGATGCTCGACCAGTCGTAGAGCGGCCCGCCCGCCGGGTCCTCGCTGTAGACGGCGTTGTCGTCGTCGAACAGCGCGTGAAACCGCACGTACTGGAACCCGGCCTGCGCGTGCGCCTTGCGGAGCGCGTTCTGGATGTTGCGCCCGTACGTGGTGCAGAGGACGGTGTGCGCGTGATCGGAGGCGACCGTCTTCTCGTAGAAGCGGTTCCACGGCCGCACGACGGTGGCGACGTCGACGGTCAGCGTGGCGGCGGCGGCCCCGGTCGGCGCCGCGGGTGGGTTGCCCGCGCAGGCGGCCGGGTCCGGCGGCGGCGTCCAGGGCTGCGGGTCCGAGCAGGCGGTGACCGGGTGATCGACGGTCGCGCCGGCCCCGGCGGCCCCGCCGGCGCCGCCCGCACCGGCGCCGCCCGCACCGGCGACGGTCCCCGCATCCTTGCCCGGGCCCGCGGCGGGACTCGACGAGCAGGCGGCGAGCATGGCCGCCAGGGAGGCTGTCAGGAGCCCCGCAGCCGCGCCCGGCCGGATCGGTGCCTTTGGGTTCATCCGCGATAAGTTGCAGCTTCGCCGCGACGCGGCTCAGTTTTCGCCGCGCCGGTCACTGGCCCGGGGCCTCGTAGGCTCCGACATCCGGAGACCCGGCATAGAGGGTGTCGCCCCAAAAGTCGAGCCCACCATTGTTAGAGACGCTGACGCCCGCGTTGAGCGCGGGAGAGCCGGCCTGCAACTGATAGCCGGTCAGCGACCCGAAGGCCGGGCCGCCTGCCCCGCCGCTCGTGCCGGTGCCGGGCGAGACCAGCTTGGGGTCGGCCTTGATCGCCTTGCTGTCGCCCGCCGGCACCACGACAGTCGACCCGCTGTAGAGGTTGTTCTGGTAGACGATCCCGCCCCCGGTCGTCAGCACGCCGTTCCCCGCCGCCGCGACGAAGATGTTGTTGGTCAGCGTGTAGCTGGCCGAAAGCGACGTCCCGTAACCGTACGCGACGCCGGAGTTGGTCTTGTTGTTGTAGACGGTGTTGTTGTAGATGGCGCTCGACGCCGCCGGATCGGAGTGCAGGTAGATCTGATAGCGGCTGTTGTTCTGCAGGATGTTGTAGCGGATCACCGAGTCGCCGAAGGAGAACTGGCAGATCAGGATGCCGTCGCCGTTGTCGTGAAAGTAGTTGTACTGGATGATCGTCTTCGTGGTGGCGGTGTCGGTGTCCATGCCGTTCGAGTCGGCGCCGCCCGCCTTCACCTTGGTGCCGAAGGTCTCGTTGTGCTGCACCGTCACCGCGTCGGTGTAGTAGAGCTCCATCGCGCTGGTCCCGGCGCCGTTGACCACGTTTTGCTCGACGAGACCCGTCTGGACGTTGGTCAGGTAGAGCGCGTTGCACCCGTAGCTGGTATTGAGCTGGCTGACGTAATTCCCGCGGATGGTCACGTTCGTGTGCGGCGTCCAGCTGGAGGAACTGGCGGACGAGCGCGTCCCCCAGTGCACCGTCCCGTCGAGCTGTTTGAAGATGATGCCGCCGAAAGAGCAGTCTTGAACCGTATTGTTCTCGACCAGCACGTCGTTGAACTTCGTCTTGACCGCGGTCCCCGTCCCGGCCTGGACGTCGAACACGATGCCGCCCGTCTTCTTCGAGGCATCCCACCCGGTCTGGAAGGTGATGCCGGTCGCGTTGCCGGAGGTGTCGCCGCCGATCCAGTTCACCTCGCCGGTCACGTCGTGGACGAAGCAGCTCCGGATGTAGATGTGGTTCAGCGTCCCGCCGTTCTGGCCGTTGATCGAGATGCCGCGGTAGTCGCCCAGCGACGACTGCTTGTTGGTGATCTCGAGGTTGTTGATCTCCCAGTACTGCTGATTGAGCAGGTGGAACGCGTCGGCCCCCGACGCCGCGGCCGCGATGCGGGGCTTCGCTCCCGTTCCATATTGATCGACGACGATCGGCGCGCTGGACGAGCCAGAGCCCTTGGGCCACATCTGGCCGGTCCAGCTTCCGCCCGCCTTGAGACAGAGCTTGTTGCCCGGCTGGAAGGTGAACCCGTTCACCTTGGTCAGCGTCTGCCACGCGGTGATCGACGACGTCCCGGCGTTCGCGTCGTTCCCGCCGGCCGAGTCGAGGTAGTAGGTGCAGGTGCCTGTCGACCCGCCGCTGCCGGCGCCGCCGCCCGCGCCTCCAGCGCCGCCGACTCCGCCGCCCGCCGTCCCGCCGCTGCCCGGCGCGCCGCCCTTGGCCCCGCCGCCGGCGCCCGACGCGCCTCCACGACCACTTGCACCCGCGCTGGCCCCGGCGGCTCCGCCCGAACCTGCCGCCCCCGAAGCGCCGCCGCTGCTCGAGACCCCGCCCGTACCTGGAACCCCACCCGTCCCCGAAACGCCGCCGCTGCCCGGACTCCCGCCCGATGCTGAAGCGCCGCCGGACCCGGTCACCCCGCCTGTGCCCGGCTGTCCGCCGCTGCCGGTCGCGCCGCCGGAGGAGCCGTTGGTCCCTCCTGTCGTTTCGCTCGTACCGCCGTCGGCCGACGCAGCTGGACCGCTACACCCCGCCGCGATCGCGACAATCACCCCCACCACCAAAGACAGCTGGCCGAGTCTCCAGCCGCGAACGATTGAACCCGCCTGCATTGGCATCCGTACTATTCGAAGGGGCCGACGACCGGGATCTGTTGCCTCTTAGGGAGACGCGTCGTTCGTTTGCCCGGCCGACCCACGGCGCGTCGTCCCACACCGGGCCACTGATTTTGCGGGCTGACCTTGCGCCTCCCCCCGGGAGATACACCCTAGGTAAAGCAAATGGTCTCGTCGGAAAAGCACGCCGACCGCCCCACCATCCTCGTCGCCGAGGACGACGTCGAGCTGCGGGACATCGTGGCCGACATTCTCGAATCGTCCGGCTACGAGGTGGTGGCGGCCGACGACGGAGAGCAGGCGCTCGCCTATCTGACGGCGGCCCCCGGGCCCCGGCGGCCGTCTTGATGGATCTGATGATGCCTGTCGCCAGCGGCTGGGACTGCCTCGACGCGGTGAAATCCGACGACCGGCTGTCGTGGATTCCCATCGTCATCATGAGCGAGCTCAACGAGGCCCCGGTGGGCGCCGATCTGTTTCTGAAAAAGCCCTTCCGGGTCGACGAGCTGCTGGCGACGATCGATCACTTCGCGCGTCCCCGCCCGGGCCGCGATGACTAGGGCCGCAACCGCTCCCTCACCCGCACCAACACCCTATTTGGCGAGCGTGATGGTGACGGTCTTCGTGCCCGGCGTGACCGTGACGCTCTGGGTGCTACTGCTGTAGCTGCCGCCGGTGACGCTGGCGACGCCGGCGCTGGCCAGGGTCGGCAGATCGACGGTGATGGCACCGTTCGGGAGTGTCCCGCACAGGGTCACGGTGATCACCCGGGGCGAGCCAGAGGTGGTCAGCGTGACGCCGTAGGTGTCGCGCTCGCAGCTGGTCATGTTGAACGAGCCGGTCAGGTTCTGGACCGAGATCGTCTGCCCCGAGGCCAGCCAGGCGTCGGGGACGCCGCGGCCGATGTGCAGCGTGCGCGTGAAGCTGAACGAGCTGCCGCTCGTCGTGGCCGCGAAGCCTTCCGCGGCGAGCGAGTCGATCAGGGCCAGGCTCTGCGCGGCCAGCGTCCAGGCGTAGGGGCTGGCGCCGAAGTAGAAGTCGGGGTGACTGCCGCTCCAGGGATCGCTGGTGACGGGTGGGCTGCCGTTGCACTCCCACCAGGAGTAGGGACCCGCGGTGGTGGTCTGGATCTGCCAGGCGTAGCTGGTGAGCGGCAGCGTCCGGTACTTGGTGCCGTAGAGGCCCCCTGCGGAGTACCCGGTGTTGTTCGCGGTGCTGTAGTTCAGGCTCGCCGTCCCCGAGTAGCCGCCGAGGGTCGGAAACGGCAGCACGCCGTTGAGGCGCTGGAAGCCCCAGTCGTAGACGCCGTCCGACTGCGTGGCGTCGCCCAGGATCCCGGTGAGCGGCGCACCCATCAGGTACGAATCCCAGGCATTCTCGCCGGTGTAGACCATGGAAGCCCAGTTGGCGTCCCCCGCGTTGCCGCAGCGATCACCGGTCGGCGGGTTGCCGGCGTTCGACGGCACGGTGACCTCGCACGGCAGATGCGAGAAGTTGTTCGCCGACTCGTTGGTCTGGATGCCCTTGTTCGTGCCGCTGACGATCGTCGTCATCTCCGTGTCGGCCCAGGTCGCCTCGGTGGCGTTGCCGATCGTGGCTGCGATGTACTTGTAGGCGCCGAGGCCCACGAGCGCCGAGTAGTCGTCGAACACCCAGACCCCCTGCGAGTCGTTGTCGTTCGAGGAGGCCAGATACCCGTTGGTGAGCATGCCCGGAATCTGGTGCATCTGGGTGTAGATGCTCGGACCCCAGCTGCTGGTCGCGCTGGCGTCGTCGTGGAAGTACTTCGAGACGAAGGCGGTGTCGCCCGTCTTGGCCAGGTAGATGGCCCAGGCCCACGGCGTCCGCCAGAGGCCGTCCCAGTACCAGTTGGCGCCGTTCGATGGGAAATTGGAGACCTCGCTCACGCGCCCGGACAGCAGCAGGTTCTGCGCGTCCTGCATGTCGCCGAGGACGAAGCGGTTGGCCAGGATGTTCGGCAGGTCGTGATTCAGCAGCCAGGCGTAGTTGTTGGCGCCGGAAAATGGCGCCTTGGCGACCTGAACGATGCGCGTATAGACGAAGTTCGCCTTGAAGGCATTGGAGAGCTCGGTCCCCGGGTTCGAGAGGTTCGACTGCGGGATGGTGACGTTCGGCAGCTGCAACGTCGGGATCGTCGAGAGCCGCCCGTTCCAGTAGGCAGCCATGTGCGCGTACGCCGTGTCGTAGTTGGAGATCGCGCCCGTCAGCGCGGTGCCCGTCGGCAGCGTCTGCCCGGAACCGAAGTCGTCGACCGCGACCGCGTAGTCGTGGGTCGCGCTCGCCCCCGCCGCCACGGTCAGCGAGGTGGTGGTCAGCTCGATCAACCCCGTCGAGGGCTGGGGATCGATGCTCATCGACGACGTCGAGTTGTTCGTCAGCACCACGCGGCTGTACACCACGCCGAACGTATGGCCGCTGATGGTGGCCTGATCCTCGAAGTTGGTGATGACGACCTTGACGTTGCTGCGCGTGAGCGAGGTCGTCATGGCGGGCAGATAGTTCTGGTCCATCGTCCAGCTGACGCTCCCTGCCGCCGGCTTCCCGCCGGCGGTGGCGACGCCGAAGCTGTACATCGCGCCGCAGACCGTGGTGCCCACGTAGGTCGACTTGCCGTAGGCGATCTTGTAGGTGCCGGTCCCGACCCCCCGCGCGAAAAAGCCACCGCTCGAATAGGCGAACACCGGCCAGTAGTTTCCTTCCCAGCCGATCGCGGTGACGTTATCGCCCCAGCCCGCGGGATCGGTGGAGACCGGGAAGTTCGTCCCCCAGGCCTGTGGCAATGAATTGTTTTTGCAAGCGTTCCGCGGCAGGTTCGGCACCGCGACGAGCGCGCTCGTCACCGTGCAGCTGCTCGGCGCCGCGTTGGTGCCGCAGCTGAGCGTACCGGAGCCGCCGGTCCCGGTCGCGCCCCCGCTGCCCGTCGCGCCGCCGCTACCGGTCGCGCCGCCCGTCCCGGTGGCTCCACCGCTCCCGGTCGAGCCGCCGCTGCCCGGCGCTCCGCTGCTGCCGCCGCTGCCGGTCGCGGTCCCGCCCGAACCGGATCCGCCGCTCCCGTTTCCGCCGCCGCTCCCGGTGGTCCCGCCGCTGGCGCTGGAACCGCCGCTGCCGTTCGACCCACCGCTGCCGCCGGTGGTGCTGGAACCACCGCTGCCCTTCGAGCCACCGCTGCCACCGCTGCCACCGCCGCCACCGCTGCCGCTGCTGCTGGAGCCGCCGCTGCCGTTCGACCCGCCCGTCGCCGAGCCGCCGCCCGTTCCATTCCCGCCCGACCCGCTCCCCGAGCCTCCCGCACCGCCGCTACAGCCCAAGAGCAGGGCCGCGATCGCGCTCAAGAAGATCGACGAACGACGAGAGAAGAGGCGGGTAGATGAGGGGTCACCGGAGCGAGCCATGCCGAGAAGTGACGCGACGGGCGGACGACGGCTCGCCATAGTTTGCGTCCCGAACGCCCCCTCCAGGAAACCGCCGTGCGGGACGATCGCTTTGCCGCGGACCGCATTTGACACATCCGGCGGTTCGGGCGGCCGATGGACCTGCCCTGACCCGTTCGCGACTCATGACCGCCGCGCGCATCATCGAGATCGGGCGATCTCGATCCGTGTGTCACCCGGCACGTCGTATACGGTTTGCGACTAGTAAAAAGTACGGCAAACGTTTGCCGATCAATTTGCGCACGACCGCACGGAACGTCTCATTTCCGAACGTGTGACGTTCAGAAGTGCGAACTCCACTCGGGTCATTGCTCATTCGAGTGACGAGTTGTCGAACTTTGTTTGTTCCCGCTGTCGCCGCCGCAATCAGCTGTGTATGGTGCGCCGCCTCGATGCACGAACGCAGCGAACAGGCGCCGGTTTTATTTACGGAATAACGGGAGACGAGATGACGACGAAGACGATGTTCCGGGGGTGGATGGTTTCGTGGATGGTGCTCGGACTGGGGTGCAACGCGGGCTCGGGGGTACAGCAGCCCGCGGCGGCGCCGGTCGTCCAGAGCGTGACCTCGGCCCTGACCGGTCCGATCGTTCAGAGCGACTTCGAGGACGGCACGACGCAGCCCTGGTTTGGCTTCGGCGGCCCCACCCTGACCAACTCGACGGACGCGGCCAACACCGGCACGCACAGCCTCAAGACGACGAACCGAACCGCCACCTTCATGGGCCCGGGCATCAACCTGACCGGCCTGCTGACCGGGGGCGCCACTTACCAACTGTCGGTGGCCGCGCGGCTGGTCGCGGGCACCGCGGTGACAGGACTCAAGGTCACGGTGCAGCGGACCTTCGCCGACGGAACGCAAGCGTTCGATTCGGGCGTACCAGACACGCAGGTGAGCGACCAAGCGTGGGTGACGCTGCAGCATAGCTATGCGTTCACGAGCACGAGCAGCAGCGGCTCGGCCGTCACCGGCATCATCCTCTATGTCGAGTCGGACTCCGCGACCGCGTCGTACTACATCGATACCTTCTCGGTGACACAGGCCGCGCCACCGCCGCTCTCCTACGACTTCGAGGACGGCACCGCGCAGGGTTGGTTCCCGTTCGGCAGCCCGACGGTGGCGAGCTCGACCGATGTCGCGAACACGGGCACGGACAGCCTCAAGACGACGAACCGAACCGCCAGCTTCATGGGCCCGGGCATCAACCTCCAGGGTCAAGTCGTGAAAGGGGCAACCTACCAGGTGACGATCTCGGTGCGCCTGGTGGCGGGCCAGCCCACCACCACGATTTTGCCCACCTTCCAGCGGACGCCGCCGGGCGGCACCGCCCAGTTCGACACCGTCATGACGATCTCGAACGTGACCGATCAGGCGTGGGTGACCCAGACCGCGCTGTACACGCCCAGCACCGACACCTCCGCCATGATCTTCTACGTGCAGACGCAGTCGGGCAACGCGTCCTACTACATCGACACGGTCAGCATCGCGCAGGTCGCGCCGGCGCCCCCGCCTCCCCCCGCGCCCAACAGCACCGTCGCCAGCAGCACGTTCGAGTCGGGGACGACCGAGGGCTGGAAGTCGCGCACCGGCACCGAGACGGTGACCCCCACGACGGCCGATGCCCACAGCGGCAGCTACAGCCTGCTGACCGCCAACCGGAACCAGACCTTCATGGGCCCCGCGTTCGACGTCACCAACGTGATGACCTACGGGTCGCAGTACTTCGTGTCGGTCTGGGCGAAGCTCGCGCCCGGCCAGCCCGACACGCAGCTGCGCGTCAGCCTCGATCGCACGGCCGGAACAATCGAGGATTTCCACACCGTCGTCGGCAACACGACGGTGACCGCCAACGCCTGGGTGCGCCTGCAGGGCACCTTCAACCAGACCTTCGGCGGCTCGCCGGTCACGCTGTACCTCGAGTCGAACACCGGCACGCCTTCGTTTTACATCGACGACTTCAGCATCACCTACCTCCCACCCGCGGTCGCCGAGCGCAACATCCCCTCCGTCTATCAGGCGATGCAGCCGTTCTTCCCCATCATCGGCGCCGCCGTGGTCCCCGCCGACATCGCGCAGAGCGAGCCGGCGTTTCTGCTCAGCACGCACTTCAACAGCATGACCTCGGGAAACGACATGAAGTGGGACACCACCGAGCCGACCGAGGGGAACTTCAACTTCACGCAGGCCGACGCCGAGGTCGCCTTCGCGAAGTCCCACAACATGCACGTCCGCGGCCACACGTTGGTCTGGCACAACCAGATCCCGGCCTGGGTGTTCAACGACGCGAGCGGCAACCCGCTGACGCCGTCGGACACGACCCGCGCGCTCCTCATCCAGCGCCTGCAGAACCACATCCAGGCGGAGATGACCCACTTCGGGAACGACGTCCCGATCTGGGACGTGGTCAACGAACCGATCGATCCGGCGCAGCCCGATGGCCTGCGCCGCAGCCCCTGGTACAACCTCATCGGGCCGGACTACATCTCGATCGCGCTCCAGGCCGCCCGCGCCGCCAACCCGACGGCCAAGCTTTACATCAACGACTTCGACACGACCAACCCGGTCAAGCGTGACTTCCTGGTGGCGCTGGTCCGCAGCCTCAAGAGCCAGGCCGTGCCGCTCGACGGCATCGGGCACCAGATGCACAACAACATCGAGTACCCGTCGCCGCAGTCCGTGATCGACGCCGTCAACCTGTTCGACACCACGGGTGTCGAGCAGGCGGTCACGGAGATGGACGTCAGCATCTACAGTGGATCGTTCCCGACGCCGTTCACCGCCTACACGGACATCCCGCAGAGCCGTCACGTGCAGGTCGGCTATAGCTACCTCGGCTTCGTCCAGGCCCTGAAGCAGGTGTCGAGCAAGATCGTCTCGATCACCATCTGGGGAACCTCGGACGACAAGTCGTGGCTGACTTCGTCGACCCAGGTCGACGCGCCCTTGTTGTTCGACCCCTCGCTGCAGCACAAGTACGCCTACTGGGCGTTCGTCGATCCGCTGCAGCTCCCGGGCGCCGACCTCTCGACCACCATGACCGCGGCGCCGACCACGGTCCCGGCCGGGCAGGCGATCGCCTACACCATCACCGTGACCAACAACGCCGACGCCAACGACCAGGCCTTCGATCCGAAGGACGACGATCTGCCGGCCGCCAACGTCTCGCTCTCGACGGCGGTCCCCGCCCACACCGCTGTTCCAGGCGCTGGCGACGCCGAACGGATGGTCTTGCACGACGCCGCCCCCCGGCGCGCCCGGGCCGGTGCAGTGCACGTTCGCCTCGCTGCCGGTCGGCGCCAGCGCGACCTTCACCTTCACGGTGGCCCTCTCGGACTGCGCCACGCCTGACGCCGCCGCGATCTCCGCCTCGGCGAACGTCACCTCGTCGACGGCCGATCCGAACCCGGCGCCGAACAACTCGGCGTCCGTGACGGTGCAGGCCTCGAATCCGCCGCCGGCGATCACCGCGAACGGGCCGCTCACCACCACCGTCGAATGCGCCACGACGTACGTCGATCCGGGCGCCACGGCGAGCGACGCCTGCCAGGGGCCGGTCCCGGTGACCGTCGCCAACGGGGTCAACACCAGCCAGGTCGGCAGTTACGCGGTGACCTACGGCGCGACCGATCAGGCGGGCGGCCAGGCCTCGCTGGTGCGCACGGTCGACGTCACCGACACGACGGCCCCGGTCGTCACGGTGCTGGGGGCCAACCCGGAGACCGTCGAATGCGCGAAGCCGTTCGTCGATCCCGGCGCGACCGCCGCCGACAGCTGCGCCGGCCCGCTGGCGGTCTCCGAAACCGGTGAAGTGAACACGGACGTCCCCGGCAGTTACGGCCTCGGCTACGCGGCCATCGACCCGTCGGGCAACACGGGAACGGCCACGCGAGCGGTGACCGTCGCCGACACGACGCCGCCCGCCATGGACGTCGTCGACCTGACGATCCTGGCCCCGGGCCTCACGATCGTGGTCAACAACGGCACGCTGACCATCGGGACCCTCAAGTACCCGCTGAACCGCTCGCTGCAGCTCACCGTCGCCGGCCACACCATCACCATCCAGGGTGGCCAGATCACGGTGGACGGTCTCCCCGCGCTCATGGGCGGCCGCACCATCGTGCTCCTGCCGCCGAACCACAACTACCACACGTTCGCGATCACGGACCTGCTGGCGAGCATCACCGATACTTGCGATACGGCGCTGGGCTTGGGCGACGCCGTCATCACGCAGATCAGCAGCGACGAGGCACAGAACGTAGCTGGCAGCGGCAACACGACGAACGACATCGTCATCGCCGCCGACTGCCGGTCCGCCCAGCTGCGCGTCGAGCGCCAGGGGAGCGGCAACGGCCGCGTCTACGACCTCGCACTGCGCGTCCAGGACCCGGCCGGCAACCGGACCGCGACGACCGTGCAGGTCATGGTCCCCGCGACCGGCTTGGGCGCCGTCGACGACGGGCCGGCGTACACCGTCGTCAGCGCCTGCAACTGAGCACGTCCGGGCCGCCGCTCCCGAGCCCGCCCCACGCGGGGGCGGGCGGCCGTCCGTCCGGCAAACTTGCGTCCCGAGCTTGACGGCAGCCCACATCCGCTTCACGCTGGAACGATCATGGTTGCCGGGCGGATACGCTGGCTGCGCGCGCTCCTCGTCGCGCCGGTGCTCGTGTTCGCGCTCGGCGCTTCCAGCCACGCGGCAGTCCGTTGCACGCTCACGGGCCTTCTCGTGCCGGAGAGCTGCTGTCCCGACGTCGCCGACCCAGCGCCCTCGCAGCCATCGATCGGTGATCCCGGCTGCTGCGAGCGCGTCACGGTCGCCAGCGCCCGGATTCCCGCCGCCGGCCCGCAGTCGCTGCGCGCCCGGCCGACCGAGCCGACGCTCTCCCGGGCGATTCCGCTGGCAGCGTTCGTCGCCGAACGAACCGCCAGGCAGCCTCTTGCCCAGCGTCGGGCAGACCGACCTCCCGGATCGTCGCCACCGCTTTACGTCGTCAGTCACGCGTTCTTGATCTGATCGGTCGTATCGAAGGCGCATCGTCGGACGTCCGACGACGCACGATGTGGGCGTAGAGACCGCCCCGCACCGTCTTCGTCGAGCCGTGTGCTCGGCGGTCCGCCCCGAGCCTTGCACCCGGCAAGGTTCGCGATCCGATCCGAGAGAACTCCGTGACTACAGAGGAACGCCCATGTTTCACCTGCTCGTTGTATTCGCTTTGTCGCCTCCGCCCGAACCGATCTCGACGGTTCGACTGTCCGACCTGCTCGAGGAGGCGCGGCGCAAGAACCCCGCGATCGCCGCGGCGCGGGAACAGGCCCGCGGCGACGCCGCGTCGGTCGAATCGGCCGCCGCCATCGACGATCCGATGGTCATGGTCCAGCTCTGGAACATGCCGGTCGACCTGTCGACGGTGCCGCTGATGGTCAACCTCACCCAGACCCTCCCACTCGGTGGGAAGCGGGCCGCGAGGCGGGAAGAAGCCGAGGCGATGGTCCAGGCCTCGCGCGCCGGCGTGACCACCCGGGCGCGGGACGTCGAGGACGAAGTGGCCAGGGCGTACTTCGACCTCTATCTGGCCGACCGGACGATCGACGTCGATGCTGAGATCGAGCGAACCCTCGAGACGTTGATCTCGGCGGCCTCGGCCCGGATCGCCGCCGGACGGGGGGAGGAGTCGGACGTGTTGCGAGCCGAGAGCGAGAAGCTCAAGCTCGAATCGGATCGCGAGGCCGCGCGGGGGCGGCGCGCCGCCGCGGGCGCGAGGCTGGTGGCGCTGCTCGATCGGCCGCCGGGCAGCGACCTCGGTCGAACCGAGGAGCCCGGCGTTCTGCCAGAGCTGCCGGCCTCGGAGCTGCTGCGTGCGCGCGCGCTGCGCGAGCGACCCGAGCTGGTTTCGGCGAACGCGGTGACGGGCGCGGCGGAAGCCCGCCTGCGCCTGGCTCACGCCGCGCGGATCCCGGACCTCACCGCGTCGGCCGGGGAGATGCATGTGTTCGGAGGGAGGGCCTCCCCGGCCGACTTCCTCTTCCTCGGGCTGCAGGTGAACCTGCCGATCTTCGGGGGCAAGAACAGCTCGCGGATCGAAGGCGCAGAGGCCGGCGTCGCAGCGTCGCGCGCCGAGAAGCGCGCGCTCGAGAACCGGGTCTACGCCGAGGTCGCCGATGCGCTGGCCGAGGTTCAGGCCGAAACGCGACAGACGCAGCTGCACCACAAGCTGATCCCGCTCGCGCGG
Organism: uncultured Pseudomonadota bacterium; assembly: GCA_963725905.1. GTDB lineage: Bacteria > Myxococcota_A > Polyangia > Fen-1088 > Fen-1088 > JADGRB01. Next base: position 172,163 of record CAVSAG010000004.1, read on the forward strand.
CAGGCGCTGGCGAGCGCGCTCGGCTCCTACGCGGCGGGCCGGGGCGCCTTCTCGATGGTGCTCGACGCCGAACGCGAGCTCGAGATGCACGAGCTGGACCTGGCGACCCACGTCGCCGCCTACTCCCAACGGCTGGCGGATCTGGAGCGCGCCGTCGGCGGTGACGTCGGCCTGCTCCGCGCCGTCGGATCCGGCACGCACGGCGGACACGAGGAGCAGTCGCCATGAAATCGCCCGGTCTCGTCGTCGCGCTCATCGGGCTGCTCCTGCCGGTCTCGGCAGCGGCGAGGGAAGCAAGAACGCTGCAGGTGGGCGATCTGAACGTCCGGCTGGAGCTGGCTCCGGACCCGCCGCAGCCGGGTGAGAACCATCTGACCGTCACCGTGGCGAGCGCGTCCGGAACACCGGTCGACGGTGCCGCGCTCGCCTTCGTCTGGGACATGCCCGGAATGGGCGCGATGCCCGAGATGAAGGGGAGCGGAAAGGTCACGGCGAAAGGGTCCGGCGAATACGTCATCACCTACCCGCTCTCGATGAACGGCGATTGGTACCTCACGCTGTCGGTCGACGCTCCGGGACACGCCCACCAGGAGGTGAAGATGAAGATCGGGACGGGGCGGCCGGGCCTCTCGATCGAGCAGGCGGAAGGCGGCGGCGCGACCGGCGGCATCCGCGTCCCCCTCGATCGCCAGCAGCTCATCGGCGTGAGGTTCGCGACCGCCGAGATGCGGCCGCTCGCGCTCACGTTGCGGGCTGCCGGCCGTGTCGTCGTCGACGAGCGCAACGTCGGCGACGTGACGCTGAAGTACGAGGCGTACGTCAAGAAGGTGATCGTCGGCGAGACGGGGAAGATGGTCCGGCGCGGGCAACCCCTCGCCGTCGTCTACAGCCCCGAGCTGCTGTCCGCGGAGGAAGAGCTGCTGGCCGCGCGCAGATCGGGCGCGTCGGCGCAGCTCTCTTCGAGCCTCGAGCGCCGCCTGACCTCCTGGGACCTCGCACCCGCGCAGATTCAGGCGCTGGAGAAGGCCGGCACGGCGGACGGCCGGGCGACCATCCCCTCGCCGGCGAGCGGCGTCGTCCTGGAGAAGAACATCGTCGAGGGTGCGCGCGTGGAGAGCGGAACGACCCTCTACCGCGTCGGGAACCTGGGCAGGGTCTGGGTGGAGTCCGCGATCTCGGAGCGCGACGCCGGCCTCGTCTCGGTCGGCCAGCCGGCGCGCGTTCGCCTGAGCTCGGCCTCCGAGCCGCTCGCCGCGCGCGTCACCTTCGTCGCCCCGACCGTCGACGAGAAGACCAGGACGATCGGCGCCCGCCTGGAGCTCGGCAACCCGCGGCTGACGCTCAAGCCGGGAATGTTCGCGGAGGTGGCGATCGACGTGCCCCTGGGCGTGCGCCTGGCGGTGCCCGATTCGGCCCTGCTCATGTCCGGCGAGCACCGGTACGTGTTCGTCGATCGCGGCGGCGGCAGGCTCGAACCCGTCGAGGTCCAGGTCGGCACCCTCGCCGGTGACTACGACGAGATTCGGGGCGGGCTCTCGGCCGGCGACCGGGTCGCGACCGACGCCACCTTCCTGTTGTCGAGCGAAGCCCAGCGGCGCGACGCCCTGCCGCGCTGGCGGTCCCCGTGATCGCGCGGCTCATCGCGCTGTCGGCGCGGCACCGGCTGGTCGTGCTGGTGATCGTGGGGCTCTGCGCCGGCGCCGGCGTCTGGTCTCTGCGACGGACGCCGCTCGACGCCGTCCCCGATCTCTCCGACGTGCAGGTCATCATTTACAGCGAATGGATGGGACGCTCACCCGATCTCGATCGAGGACCAGCTCACCTACCCGATCATCACGGCGCTCGTCGGTGCGCCGCGCGTGACCGCCGTACGCGGCCAGTCGATGTTCGGGATGTCGTTCGTGAACGTCATCTTCGAGGACGGCACCGACCTCTACTGGGCGCGCAGCCGGGTGCTCGAGTACCTGCTCGAGCATCGCGCTCCAAGCTGCCCGAGCGGGTCGACGCCCGTGCTGGGCCCGGACGCGACCGGCGTCGGCTGGGTCTACGAGTACGCGCTCGTCGACAAATCGGGACGGCACGGGCTGCAGGAGCTGCAGTCACTCCAGGACTGGAGCCTGCGCTACGCGCTGCAGAGCGTCCCGGGCGTCGCCGAGGTGGCCAGCATCGGGGAGCTTCGCCAAGGAGTATCAGGTCGACCTCGATCCGGTGCGCGCTCCAGAGCTTCGGCATCTCGCTGAACGCAGGTCACCGAGGCGGTCCGGCGCTCGAACAACGACGTCGGCGGGCGCGTTCTCGAGATCTCGGGACACCGAGCACTTCATCCGCGGCCGCGGCTACGTCAAGAGCGCCGCCGACCTCGAGAAGGTCGTTCTCGGGAGCGTGAACGGCACGCCGGTGACCCTGCGTGACGTCGGGGCGGTGCGCATCGGTCCCGCGCAGCGGCGCGGTCTGCTCGATCTCGACGGCGAGGGCGAGACGGTCGGCGCGGTCGTCATCATGCGCCAGGGCGAGCAACGCGCTCGACGTCATCGACGCGGTGAAGGCGCGCCTCGCCGAGATCCGAGCCGACGCTGCCGAGCGGTGTCGAGGTCGTCACCACGTACGATCGCTCGACGCTCATCCGCGACAGCATCGAGACGCTGCGGCGGACGCTGATCGAGGAGATGGTCGTGGTCGGCCTGGTGATCCTCCTCTTTCTGCTGCACGTCCGCTCGACGCTGGTGCCGATGTTGATGCTTGCCGGTCGCCGTGCTGCTGGCGTTCGTCCCCATGGCTGCGATGCACCTCGGCGCCAACATCATGAGCCTCGGGGGGATCGCCATCGCGATCGGCGCGATGGTCGACGCCGCCATCATCGTGGTCGAGAACGTCCACAAGCGGCTCGAGCGACTGGGAGAGCGAGGGGCGGCCCTCACCGCGCGCCGAGGTCGTCACGGAGGCGCTGAGGAGGTCGGCCGGCCGATCTTCTTCTCGCTGCTGGTCATCACCGTCGCGTTTCTTGCCGGTCTTCACGCTGGAGGGGACGGAGGGGCGGCTGTTCAAGCCGCTCGCCTACACCAAGACCTTCTCGATGGGGTTCGCGGCGCTGCTGTCGGTGACGCTGGTCCCGGCGGTCGCCGCGCTGCTCATCCGCGGACGGATTCGCTCCGAGGCGGAAAACCCGATCGCCCGCCTGCTCGCCGCGGTCTACGCGCCGGTCTGCCGGTTCTCGCTCCGGTTCCGCTGGCCGATCCTGGTCGGCGCCGGCCTGCTGGTCGCGGCGACGATCCCGGTCGCCCGGCGCCTCGGCAACGAGTTCATGCCGCCGCTCAACGAAGGGACGCTGCTCTACATGCCGACGTCCGTGCCCGGCATGAGCGAGATCCACCGCCGGAGACGTCCTCCAGCGCATGGATCGCGTGCTTGAAAGCCTTCCCCGAGGTGACCCGGGTCTTCGGCAAGGCCGGCCGCTTCTCGACGCCGACCGATCCCGCCCCGCTGGAGATGTTCGAAACGGTCGTGCAGCTGCGCCCGCCGGCAGAGTGGCCGAAGGGCGAGAGCTGGGAGGCGCTGGTGAACAAGCTCGACGCGGCGATGCGGTTCACCGGTATGCCCAACGTCTGGTGGATGCCGATCCAGACCCGCACCGAGATGCTCGCCACCGGGGTGCGCAGCCCGCTCGGCATCCAGGTGCTCGGCCCCGACCTCGACGGCATCGACCGCGTGGCCCGCCAGATCGAGGCCGCCCTTCTGGAGGTCCCAGGCACGCGCAGCGCGTTCGCCGAGCGGGCGGGCGGCGGCCACTACCTGGACTTCGACGTCGACCGGGACGCGGCCGCGCGCTACGGGCTGAACGTCGGCGACGTGCAGGACGCGATCGAGATCGCGATCGGCGGCAAGACCGTGACCACGACCGTCGAGGGGCGCGAGCGTTATCCGGTCACCGTGCGCTACGCCCGCGACTTTCGCTCCACCCTGCCCGACCTCGAGCGCGTCCTGGTCGCGACCCCCGAGGGCGCGCAGATCCCCCTCGGCCAGGTGGGCCGCCTCGTCTCGCGCGACGGCCCGGCGATGCTGCGCGACGAGGGCGGACGGATCTATTCGTACGTCTTCGCCGACACCGAGCGTCCGATCGCCGACTACGTCAACGACGCCCGCGAGATCGTCTCCAGGCGGGTGAGCCTGCCCGCGGGCTATCGGCTCGAATGGGTCGGGCAGTACCGCTACCTCGAGCGCGCCAAATCCCGACTCGCCTTCGTCGTCCCCATGACCTTGGCGTTGATCTTCCTCCTGCTGGTCATAAACAGTGGTGACGCCGTCGAGGCGGCGATCGTGATGCTGGCGGTCCCCTTCTCTCTCGTCGGCGCTTTCTGGCTCGTCGCCCTCCTCGGCTACAACCTCTCGGTCGCCGTGTGGGTCGGGATCATCGCGCTGGCGGGCCTCGACGCGGAGACCGGCATCGTGATGCTCCTCTACCTCGACCTCGCCTGGAAGGAGCGCGCCCCGACAACCCGCGCCGAGGCACGAGCCGCGATCTTCGAGGGCGCGGTCAAGCGCATCCGTCCGAAGATGATGACGGTGACCACCATCCTGGCGGGCCTCTTGCCGGTGCTCTGGTCGCACGGCACCGGCGCCGACGTCATGAAGCGGATCGCCGCGCCCATGGTCGGAGGGGTGGTCACCTCCGCGCTGCTCGAGCTGGTAGTCTACCCGGCTCTCTACCTCACCTGGAAGGGTCGACGCCTCGGGTGACCCGGGTGACCCCGAGCTCGGGACCACTCACTCCGCGGCTGCCACCGCCGCCGCCGGCTTCGCCGGGGCGGTCGCCGTCTTGCGCATCACCGCCAGGTGGATCGGGTACATGAGCGCCATCACCAGCTTCATCACGCTCATCACCACGTAGCCGAGCACCGGGTAGTGCAAGAGGCGCCCGTCCGCCCCCTGCACCACGATGAGGCCGGCCAGAGACGAGGCGACCCCGCCGGAGAACTGCTGCATCGAGGCGTTGATCGACATAAACGCTCCCCGAGCCTGCATGTCGGGGACCGCGGAGATGAGCGCGCTGGCCGAGATCATGCGGCAGGTGATCGCCAGGAACAGCACGGCGTTCAGGATCAGCACCGTGAGCAGCGGCGTCGTTCCGAGGTTGCAATAGAGAGCGACGAGCGCGGCGCCCGTCACCGAGCCGATGACGAAGACCTTGTACTTGCCGATCGAATCGGCCAGCTTGCCGAGCACCGGCCCGGCGACCAGTGTCACCGCGCCGGTGCTCATGTAGATCCAGTGCAGCTTGGTGAACGGGATGCCGAGGTTGTTCACCGTGAAGGTGCTGCCGAACGGCATCAGCATGAAGCCGCCCGTCGCCAGCATCATCGTGGCCAGGAACGTGCGCAGGTAGCGCCCCTGGCTCACCGTCGCGACGAGGTGGCGCAAGGGGTTCCGCGTCGACCGCACCTTCAGATGTTCGACGATCGGTTGCAGGCGCGCGGCGATCACCAGGCCGATCGGCGCGCCCACCGCCAGGATCATGATGAAGGGGGCGTGCCAGCCCCAGTGATTCGACGAGGATCACGCCGAGCGGCAACCCCATCACCTGGCTGGCGGCGAACGAGGTCTGGATCGTCCCCATGACGCGGCCGCGAACTTCGAGCGAAAAGAGATCGGCGATGATCGCCATGGAGATCGATCCGATGACGCCCCCGAACACACCGGTCACGATGCGCGCGCCCAGCAAGAACCTGTAGCTGTCGGCCACCCCGCACAGCAAGGTCCCGAGGAGAAATCCGCAGTAGAAGAAGAGCAGCAGCCGCTTGCGATCGAACTTGTCGGCGAAGCCCGCGGCCAGCAGGCCGGAGGCGCCGGCGCTGAAGGCGTAGACCGACACGACCAGCCCGAACTGCCGGGTCGTGATGTGCATGTCCCGCAGGAGGAATGCCCCCAGCGGGCTGATGATCATGAAGTCGAGGATGATCGTGAACTGCAGGAAGGCCAGCAGGGCGACGACGAACTTCTGGTAGCGCGTGAAGACGGGCGGCATGGCGGGGGCCTAAGAGTAGAGGGCGCCGCGCATCGGTGCCACCGTCCCTGGACGGTGAGGTGGAGAAAAAGCGAAGGTAAACGGAGCCCCTTGCCATGATTAGGAGGCAGGGTGAGCCCATCGGGCGAGGGTCGGACGAAGGGTCGGACGAAAGCTGGCAATCGTAGCCAGTTCGGATCAGGCGAGCCCGTGACCGGGAATATGTCCGTCGAGCCTGCTCCTTGCGGCTCTGCCGCGCGCGTCGTGCGGGGCACTCGACGCAACGGGGAGAACGTCAATGAGACTGCACCGCATCTTCACCTCGGCCCTCGTGCCGGCTTGCCTTCTCTTCTTTTCGGCCTGTGCCACCCAGGGAGACAATGGTGGCTCCGGCGGTTCGGGGGCCGGCGGCACGAGCTCGGGCTCCGGCGGCAACGGCTCCGGTGGTAGCGGCTCCGGCGGCAACGGCTCCGGCACGGGCGGCTCGGGCTCCGGCGGCAACGCGTCCGGCACGGGCGGCTCGGGCTCCGGGGGCAATGCGTCCGGCGGCAACGGCTCCGGTGGTGGCGGCTCCGGCGGCAACGGCTCCGGTGGCAACGTCGCCTCCGGCGGTTCGGGGGGCCGGGGCACCGGGGGCGCCGCCGGCTCAGGCGCGGCTGGCTCCGGCGCGGCCGGCAAGGGTTCCGGCGGCAGCGGCTCCGGTGGAACAGGCGGCAGCGCCGGCGCGGGAACCGGGTCAGGCGGCGCCGGAGGCGCCAGCAACGCGGCTGTCTACAACCCCAACTTCGTCGAGTTCTATGGTTCGGACTGCACCGTCGCCACGCCGAAGGACGTGAGCATCAGCGGCCAGCTCCCCAACCTGTTCACGAAGCTCGACGGAACGACCATGTCCAAGCGCTCGGACTGGAAGTGCCGCCGGGCCGAGATGAAGGCGGTCATGGAGAAATACGTTTTCGGCGCGAAGCCGGGCGCCCCGGACTCGGTCACCGGGTCGGTGAGCACCAGCGCCATCAAGGTGCATGCGGTGCTGGGCGGCAAGAGCATCGACTTCACCGTGACGCTCACCATGCCGACCAACGCAAAGACACCCGTTCCGATCATCATCGGGCTCGGCGGATCGAACCTGGATTCCGGCATCCTGAACACGGAGGGCGTCGCCGTCGGAAACTATGACCACCAAGGCATGATGAGCGAGTCGAGCCGGACGGGTCTGTTCACGACCCTCTACGGCACCAGCACGGGTGTCAGCTCTCAAATTGGCTGGGCCTGGGGGTTCAGCCGCATCATCGACGTGCTCATCAGCGAGAAGGCCGCGGGGCGCAACAACATCATTGACCCCACGGCGGTCGGCGTGACCGGCTGTTCCCGAAACGGAAAAGGGGCCTTCACGGTCGGCGCGTTCGACGAGCGAATCGCGCTGGGGATTCCGCAGGAATCCGGCACCGCCGGCGTGTCGGCTTACCGAATCGTGAACACCAATCCCGTTGGGCCGAACGGGAATCCGGCTCAGTCACTCTCCAACGCCGTGAGCACCGCGGTGGGGTGGTTCGGACCCACCTTCGAGAGCACGTACATCACGAAGGTGGACACGATCCCGGGAGACACGCACTCGCTCGCCGCCATGCACGCGCCGCGCGGCTTGCTGGTCCTGGACAACTCGCGGATCGGCGAGCTGTGCGCGACCTGCCAGCACGCGGCCACCGACGCCGCCCAGGTCATGTACCAGGCGCTGGGCATCGGGGCGAACGTCGGCTACAACGGCGGCAACCCCAGCGACCCCCAGAACCACTGCACGTTCTATACGGCGACGCAGGGCCCCCCGCTGCAAAGGGCCATCCGGGGCCACCTGACCAGGACGGCTGCCCCGGACGGAAGAATGGAGCCGCAGCCGGCCGGCACCGCCGATCTCACCAAGTGGGTTCCGTGGTCCACCAGCGCGCCGACTCTGACCAACGACGTGAGCTGGTCGTCGCCGCCCCTGACGAGTCAGTAGCCGGTCAGGCCAAGGTCGCGCGGCGCCGGCGGCGCAGGCTCAGCGTGGCCAAGCCCAGGAGAAGCAAGCCCGGCGTCGCCTCTCCGTTGGCGCCGTCGATCTGGCAGCTGCATCCAGCTCCACCGCCGGCAGCGTCGCTGGGCGCTCCGCCGGTGCCCGAGTTTCCGCCGGTCTGGGTGTTCCCGCCGGAGCCGCTGGTACCACCCGTCGCCGAAGCGCCGCCGCTGCCGGTGACGCCGCCGCTGCCGCTCGAGCCGCCGCTGCCGCTCGAGCCGCCGCTGCCATTGGCGCCCCCGGTCGCGCCGCCGCCGCTGCCGGTGCTACCGCCCGCGCCCGCGCCTGCTTGCCCTGCGGAGCCGCCGACACCAGCGCCGCCCGCACCCGCACCTGCCTTCCCGCCGCCGCCGCTCCCGGTCGTGCCGGCCGCGCCGGTCCCGCCGGCGCCGGTTCCCCCCGCTCCCGCGCGTCCGGCCGCCCCGCCTGCGCCCGCCGAACCGCCGCCGGCCCCGCCGGTGCCGGTCGAGGCGGGCGAGAGCACGTACATGAGCGCCGCACCGTAGGGGACGCTGATGGAGATCCCGGTCGTCGATCCGGTCTTGCCGGTCACGTCGGCGCGGTTCCACAGATCGCGCACGGCAGGTGTCCCCGAGACGCCGAGCTGCGCGTAGGTCACCGAGACCGTCGCGTCGGCGGTGCCGCGGTTGAACAGCGCCACCGCCTTGCGGCCACCGCTGAGATCGCGCGCCCACACCTCGGTCGTGCCCTGCTGGACGATCCGCTTGGCGTGCGTGCCGAGGGCATCCTGGTTCACGGCCAGCACCTCTTCATTCGTCAGCAGCGCGACGGTCCAGGGACCGGTCGTCGTGTCGCTGGTCAGCGACTGCACGTTGCCGCCGAAGATCAGCGGCGACGGCAAGATGCTCCACAGCGACATGATGGTCACCTGGTCATTGTGCGTGAAGGTCGTCTCCCCCGAGGCGTGCCACTCGCAGCGCGGGCCGAGATATCCGAGCGGCAGCATGTCGGTGTCGGGCCAGTGGCCGGCCACGAGGCCGCTCGACGCCTGCCAGGTCCCCGCCGAGGTGAACACGCCCGCCAGGTTGGTGATGGCGTTGTAATCCCAGAAGTCGTCGACCACCCGCCACATGTCGGCGTCGGCGTTCAGATCGGCGACCGAGCTCGGCAGCCACGACGGATCGTCCGCGCCGGGCGAGAAGCTGACCACGATCGCGCGACCGGTCTTGTTGACCGCCTTGCGGATCGCGTCGGCCTCCGCCTGGTGATAGGCCTTCGTGCTGTTGTTCAGCATGTCGTCGATCTTCACGAAGTCGATCCCCCACTGCGCGTACTGCGCGAACAGGGCGTCGTACCAGGCCTGACCGGCGGCGCTGCTGCCGTTCACGCCCCACATGTGCTGATCCCAGGGGCACGGATCGTTCGTGTTCGCGGCGTCCGTCGCGTGATACGTGGAATTGGCGATCGGTGAGTTCGCGGTGACGGCCGCGCGCGGGATCCCGCGCATGATGTGGATCCCGAAGCCGAGGCCGAGCGCGTGGACCTGGTCGGCGAGCGTCTTGAGCCCGTTCGTTCCCGTCGCGGACGGGTACTTCGACAGCGACGGGAGGTAGCGGCCGTTGCTGTCGAGCGTGTCCTCGGGGTCGTACCAGCGGTAGTCGATGACCACCTGGTTCCACCCGAACGGCTGAAGCGTCGTCCTCAAGGCCTGCGCCTGCTGGACGACCTCGTTCTGCGTGACGCTGGCGCCGTAGGAGTCGTAGCTGTTCCAGCCCATCGGGGGCGTCGGGCGCAGCGTCGTACCCGATTCGAGCGTCAGCGTCGCGGTCGCGCTGCCGGCGCCGTTGCTGGCGGTGACGCCGATCGAATAAGAGCCGGCGGACGGCGCCGTTCCCGAGATGATGCCCGAGCTCGAGGCGAGGGTGAGTCCCGACGGCAGTCCCGTCGCGGAGAAGGTGAGCGGAGTCTGCCCGGTCGCGGGGATCGCATAGAGAAAGGGAGCCGCCGGGATCGCGCCGACGACGAGCGGTGGCTGAATGCGCGGCGCCGCCGGGGGCGCCGCCATGGAGATCGTGATCGTCGTCTGCGCCGCACGCGCCGCGCCGGCCAAGGCCAGCCCGCAGGCGACGAAGGTGGGCAGCAGCGACAGGCGAAGCAGTTTCGACATGGGGCGTCTCGTTGTGAGTCGGTCATCATTTGATACTTCAGGTGAAATGAGGCTCGCCATCGCTGCGATGTTCGAACTATGGTCTATTTGTGACGACACGCCGTGCTGACGCGCCTCGCTCGGACGCGACGCTCTGGCGGCGTCGCTCGTTCGAGGTCCTGAAGTCCGACGTCGTTGCCGGGCAGCGGCCCGGTCCGGAGCCGCCCGCGGACTGGGCGCCGCACCTGCGGCGCCTCGTGGACGCGTCGCATGCGCCGGTGGAGGGGCCGGGCTGGTGGACGCCAGGCAACGCCTACTTCGGCAACGTGGAGACGCGGACCGACCCGCACGGCTACCGGTGGGACGGGATGCAGCGGCTCGGCCCGCGCGCCCGGCCGGTGGTGTTCTTCCAGCTGACGCTCGCGGGATGGGGGGCGTTCGAGCTCTACGGCAAGCCGCCCCGGCGCATCCCGCCGGGGACGGCCTTCTTCGCCGTCGTCCCCTCCCGCCATCGTTACTACCTGCCGGCGGAATCTCCCGGCTGGACGTTCGCCTGGATAGGGATCTACCACCCCTACGTCCTGCGCCGCATCGCCAGGCTGGTCGCGACCGGCGGGCCGCTGGTCGTGGCGCCGCCGTCGAGCCCGCTCGTCGCCAGCACCATGCGGCTCGTGCGGGGAGCGTTCGAGAAGGACTTTCGCGACCGGCACGAGGTGGAGCTGGCGCTGTTCGAGTTCCTGCTCGCTTACGAACGGCGCGCGGACGAGATTCGAGATCCCGAGGGTGACCGCGAGCGCCTGCTCGAATGGCTCCGCGAGCGGGTGCTGGCGAGCCCGCGACGTCCGATGGACGTCGCGGAGGTCGCGGCCGAGAGGGGAATGAGCCGCAGTCATTTCAGCCACCATTTTCGCGCCCGCACGGGTCTCTCGCCGGCGCGGTTCATGCTGGAGGTGCGCGTGCAGGAGGCGGCGCGCGCCCTGCTCGGCACGCGCGCGCCGCTCAAGCAGATCGCCACCGAGTGGGGATTCGCGGACCCGACCCACTTCGGCAAGGTGTTCCGCCGATTCCAGCACGTCAGCCCCGCCGCGTACCGACGATCGTTCGGCTCCTGATGCGCGACGCGCCCCGGGCCGTCAGTTGTTGTTGTCGTAGGTCGTGCCGAGCTTGAGCACCCGCAGGCTGGTGAGCGGGATCTTGCTTACGTCGGCCGGCCGTCCGCGAGCACGCCGCTGCTCCAGTACGCCTGCGCGGTCGCCGATTCGTCGGCGTAGATGGAGATCGCGCCCGAATAGTCGCCCACGAAGGCGCCGTAGGTCTGCAGCGCCCTGGCGATCATCAGGCCGGTCGACGACAGGCCGAGCGTCGAGAGATCGAGCGACGGGTCGAGCTGGATCTGACCGCCGCACTCGACGCCGCGGGTCTGGATGGCGTCCGTGGTCGTCCCCTGCGCCGAGCTCGCCGGCGGCGTGTAGTAGCGCGAGCGGACGTGGGGATAGGCGATGATCAGCGCGTGCTCGATCTTGCCGGCCTTCACCTCGTCGACGGTGATGAGGCCGGCGATGAGCGGGAAGCCGCAGGCACGCGCCCCCTGCCCCGCCCACCAGGGCGAGTTGTTGGTCGGCGGGCGCACGCCGTCGCTCGTGAGATCCATGCTCGCGGCAAGGCCTGCCGTCCACCCGCTGCTGGTGTCGTTGGCGTTGTAGAGGTCCCACGACATCTCGGCCGTCTTGTCGACCACGCAGAGGTGGCGATCGGTCCCCGCGGCCGGCGTCGCGCCCGCCGGGATCGGCGCCGTTCCTGACCCCGGCACGTCCCCCTCGTTGGGCGCCCCGGTGCGGAATCCGGTCCCGCCGAGACCGGCCATGACGTTCACGAACGGGACGGTCGAGTCGACGTAGTAGACCGGGATGCTGAAGCCCTTGATGTTGACGGAGAGCGCCTGCTGCCCCTGCCCCGTCAGCGACGCGAGGTCGGCGATGAAGGTGGGCGAGCTGGGATCGATCGCGGGGTTGCTGGGAATGGGCGTGTTCCAGGGGCTGGTGCTGGAGAACGGACGCCAGACACCGGACGAAGTGCCGGAGCCGGCTGCGCCGGTGCCGGCACCACCCCCGGCCGCGCCGCCCGTTGCCGCGCCGCCCGTGCCCGGACCCGCTCCGCCGCTGCCGCCCGAGACGCCCTGACCGCCGCCACCCCGAGGCCGGTCGAGTCGCCGCCGCCTCCTCCACTGCCGGTGCTGCCGCCACTCGAACCGCCGCAAGCCGCGAGCCCGACGAGCGCCAGCACCAGCCCGAGCGCCAAACAACGACCCGCGTTGACCCCAGACGCGTGACCTCGGTGCGACATGCCGACCTCCCGTATCAGCGTGCGCCCTCTCCGCGCCGGCTGTCCAGTGGCCCGAGGAGGCGGGCGGCCTCCGGGTCAGCCCGGCGAGAAACGGTAGCCGCTGCCTCGCACGGTGACCAGATGGCGTGGGTGGTCGGGATCTTGCTCGAGCTTCGCGCGCAGCTGCGCGACGAAGTTGTCGACGGTGCGTACCTGCCCCTGATGCAGGCCCCACACCTGGAGCAGCAGCTCCTCGCGCGAGTGGACGCGGTTGCTGTTGTGACAGAGGAAGCTGAGCAGCTCGAACTCGAGGTGCGTGAGCTGCACCGGTTCTCCGCAGCGCATGACGGTCCGCTTGGCGAGATCGACGGCGACCTCGCCGAAGCGCAGGACCTTGGAAGGAACGCTCGCCGCCTGGCCGTCGTCGCCGGTGCGGGTCGGCGTGGTGCGCCGGGTGCGCCGGAGCACGGCCGCCACACGGGCCAGGAGCTCGGCCAGCGCGAACGGCTTGGTGATGTAGTCGTCAGCGCCGAGGTGGAGCGCCGCCACCTTGTCGAATTCGTCCTGGCGGGCGGAGAGCGCGATGATCGGCACCTGGTTCTCGCGTCCGCGAAGCTGTTCGAGCACCCACAGACCGCTCTGCACGGGCAACGAGATGTCGAGCAGCACCAGATCGGGCCGGTTCGCCTCGATCTGGCGGACGGCCGATTCGCCGTCGCCGACGATCTCCGAGCGATATCCCTGCAGCCGGAGGTTCAGGGCCAGCCCCTCGGCGATGGCGGCGTCGTCCTCGACGATGGTCACCATCGCCCCACCTCCGGCGTCGTCGCTCATGTGGCGGCCCGATACCGGGGAAGCACGATGCTGAATCGCGCGCCGCGCTCGGCCTGGGAGCGGACCTCGACCCGGCCGCGGTGCGCCTCGACCACCGCCCGGACGATGGCCAGGCCCAGCCCCGATCCGGCGGCGCCGCCGTCGAGCGCCGCCGAGCCGCGCTCGAACTTCTCGAAGATCGCCGTCTGCTCCGAGCGCGGGACGCCGATGCCGTTGTCGGTCACCGAGATGGAGACGTTGTCCAGATCGGCCTGGGCGCGAATCTCAATCTTCTTGTCGGCGGGCCGGGTGTACTTCCAGGCGTTGCTGAGCAGGTTCCCCAGCGCCTGCGCCAGCGCCGCCCGGTCGCCGTAGACCACCAGATCGGGATCGAGATCGGCGCGGACGTCGACCCGGGCGTCGCCGCCGATCCGGACCGCTTCGAAGGAGGCGAGCGCGTCCTTCACCAGATCGGCCACCCGCACCGGTTGCTGCTCGAACCCGGTGCGCCGCGACTCGAGCTTGGACAGCTCGATCAGCTTGCCGACCAGCCCGTCGAGGCGGGTCAGCTCTTGATGCACGACGGTGAGGCAGCGCTGGCGCTCGGCGGGCGATTCGACCCGGTCCTCCCGCAGCGTGTCGATGAACAGGAGGATCGAGGTGAGCGGCGTGCGCAGCTCGTGGGAGACCTGGGAGAGGAACTCGTTCTGGACCGAGGCCAGGTTGGCGCCGCGGGTGACGAAGATGCTCCCCATGGTGTAGCCGGCCAGCGCGGTGGCACAGAAGGCCAACACCAAGATCCCCCCCACGAGCGAGAGGGACTTGGACCCCCCCGAGGCGACCAGGATGATGCCGATGGCCGTGATGAGGACGGTCGGCACCAGCGCCGCGAGCATGAAGGTGACGCGCGCCCGGTGCAGGAACACCGTGGTCGGGGACTGGTGTTTCAGGCCCCGGCGGGCGGGCGACGCAGGTCCCAGACGATCCCGAGGCGGGAGAGCAGCCACAGCACGTAGTATGTCACGTCGATCTCCCACCAGCGGAAGCCCTGCCGGGCCGAGCTCGGGTAACGGTGGTGATTGTTGTGCCACCCCTCCCCGGTCGTCGCCAGCGCCAGCAGAAAGCTGTTTCGCGAATCGTCGGAGGTCTCGTACCGCCGCCGGCCGAAGAGGTGCGCCAGCGAGTTGACCGAGAACGAGCCGTGCCAGACCAGCACCGAGGAGACGAGGAAGCCCCAGACGAAGGCGTGCAGACCGCCGAGCAGCAGGAAGGCGAGCCCCAGCGCGAACATGGGCGCGAGCTCCAGGAGGCTCGTATCGAGGAGGCGCAGCTCGGGGAACCGCGTCAGGTCCTTCACCATCGTCGTATCGGTCTCGGTCCAGTTGCTGCTCAGCACCCACCCGATGTGGGAGTACCAGAAGCCGCGCCGCCGCGCCGAGTGAAGGTCGAGCGGCGTATCAGAGTGCTTGTGGTGCCAGCGGTGATGGCTGGCCCACCAGATCACCCCCTTTTGCCCGGCCGACTGGGTGCCGATGGCAAGCAGGAGCTGAAAGGCCCGCGAGGTCTTGAACGACCGATGCGCGAAGTATCGGTGGTAGCCGGCGGTGACGACCACCATGCGCACAAAGTACGACCCCAGCGCCAGCACGACGCCCCCCCACGACCAGCACCAGATCGCGCCCAGGATGGCCGCGACGTGCACCATCGAGAAAAGGACGGTCGTGGCCCGAACATAGCTGCGCCAGGTGACCGGCGCTGGCGAATCCTCGGTCGGCGGCGGGAGCGGGCTCAGCGACCAGGAGACGTTACTGGCTGACACCTCTTGGATATGCGCCCAAGAGTGTCAGGGCAGGGTCATATTTCGGTCATGAACGGGTCAGGCGACTAGGCCTCGCCGGCCGGGGGCGCGTCCGACGTCTTGGGGACGCTCAGCTCGGAGACGCCCGATTCGGCGTCCGTCGCGGGGACCTGTGAGGCGGCCGGCGCCTTCACCGGCTTCGGTCCGTAGTGGTTGAGATCGCGGATACCTTGCTTCGTCAGTCTCGGCTTTGGGTCCATGGGCCCATGAATGGACTCAAACGCCATGGTCGGCCAGAACGAAGTTTGGACTCATGGTGTCGAAAATGCCGACGTGTCGCACGACCGCAAGAGCGCGTCGATGACCACCTGCGCGTGTCGATTGAACGTATTCGGCAGGGGCGCGATCCGGCCCGCCTCGTGCTCGAGCTCCGACATGGCGTCCAGGAGACAGGCGAGGTCCGCCCCGGCGAGCGGGGCTTTGACCTCCAGGATTTCCCGCCGGAGAATGGTCAGCACCTTGTTTATCAGGTGCTCCTGTCCCGACCGGGTGGCCAGATTCAGCGCCTGCGTCAGCTCGGTGACGACGCTCAGCCTCTCGGCAAACGGCAGCACGCGCGTCGCTGTCGGGAAGACCGGTGGCAAGACCGGTGGGAAGACCGGTGGCAAGACCGGCAGAGAGACCGGCCGCAAAACCGGCTCGCCAACATCCAGGTCCCGCATCGCAAGCTGCATCTTCATCCCTCTGCTTCTCCCCGGACTCACCCCTACACGCGGGCGCTCTCGATCCTTGATCAACTACGAGCGCGCCGCGAGGAAGACGACTGTCTTGCGTCGCATGTTTGGTCCCGACTGACACGTTAGGCCGAAAATGACTCATCGGCTATTCGGAAGTTTCACGTCACATCGTCGAAAAAACCGAGGTATCGTCAAAGTCGAGATATCTTAGCTGAGATATCTTGCGCCCCGCATGGAATGGCTGAACTACCACCACCTGCAGTACTTCTGGGTGGTGGCCCGGGAAGGGAGCATCGTCCGGGCCAGCGAAGAGCTGCGGTTGGCGCACCCGACCATCAGCGGCCAGATCCACAAGCTGGAGGAGGTCCTCGGCGAGAAGCTGTTCTCCCGTCGCGGCCGAAATCTGGTGCTCACCGAGGCCGGACGCGTCGCCTTTCGCTACGCCGACGAGATCTTCTCGCTGGGACGGGAGTTCACCGACACGCTCAAGGGCCGCGCCACCGGACGCCCGCTGCGGCTGGTGGTGGGGGTCGCGGACGTGCTGCCCGCATCCCTGGTGCGTCGCTTCCTCGAACCGGCGTTTCATCTGGGCCAACCCGTCCGCGTGGTCTGTCGGGCCGACAAGTCGGTCGATGAGTTCGTCGCCGAGCTGGCGCTCCACCGCGTGGACGTCGTGATCGCAGACGGGCCGGTGGGCTCGGGCGTTTCCGTCCGGGCCTTCAGCCATCCCCTCGGAGAATGTGGCACCTCTTTCTTCGCCGCGCCCAAGCTGGCCTCCTCGATGAAGCGGAGGTTCCCCCGCTCGCTCGATGGGGTTCCCTTTCTGCTGCCGGGCGCTCCCTCGACGGTGCGTCGCTCCCTCGAGCAGTGGCTCGTTTCCCAGGACGTCCACCCGACGATCGTGGCCGAGTTCGACGACAGCGCGCTCGCGCGGGCGTTCGGCGTGGATGGGATGGGCGTCTTCGCGGCCCCCACGGTCATCGAGTCGGAGATCTTGCAACAATCGGCGGTGCGCGTGATTGGCCGCGCCGAGGAGGTCCGTCAGCAGTTCTATGCCCTCTCGGTCGAGAGAAAGATCAAACATCCGGCGGTCGTCGCCATCTGCAAGTCGGCGCGCGAGGACATCTTCGGCCAGCGGTGAGTTGCGCCCTCGATGGGTGGGCGCATACTTGCCCGCCTTGACGACCACCCGAAAGCGTCTGAAGGGAGTCGCTGCCACGGAGGGGGTCGCGATCGGGCCGGCTCACCTCATGATCGCCCGCGTCACCGTCGCAGAGCGGCGGATTCTTCGCGCGGATCGGGAGACGGAGTTGGCGCGGCTGACGACCGCGCTTGGCGACGCGGACGAGCAACTGCAAGACGTGAAGCGTTTCCTGGGCGGCCTCTCCACCGATGGGGACGCGCTCATCGAAGCCCAGCGCATGATGCTCCGGAGCCCGGAGATCGAGGGTGAGACCCGACGGATGATCGCCGACGAGGCGCTGGCGGCCGAATGGGCGGTGACGCGGGCGATGGAGCACGTCCGCGCGACGTTCGCCGACCTCCCCGATCCGTTCTTCCGGGCGCGCGGCGCCGACTTCGAGGCGGTTGGCGAGCGGCTCGTTCGCGTGCTGCTCGACCTGCCGGAGATACGCGCCGGCTCCGGTGCGCAAAAAGGATCGATCGCCGTCTGCTACGAGCTGACGCCGCTCGATCCCTACCAGCTTCAACGGGCCGGCGTGGTCGGGATCGTTAGCGAACGGGGCGGCAAGACGTCGCACGCCGCTCTGGTCGCGCGGGATCTCGGGCTCCCTTACGTCGCGGGGATCAAGAATCTGGCGGCGCACGTGGCCCCCGATGCCCAGCTGATCGTCGACGGATCGCGCGGCGAGGTCGTCCTCGAGCCCACCGACGAGATGATCGCCAGCTACCGCTCGCGGATGGCGACCAACCAGGAACGCTTGCTGGCGCTGTCATCGCTCCGCGACCTGCCGGCGGTGACCCTCGATGGAGTTCGCGTCCAGCTCGGGGCCAATGTCGAATCCGTCGCCGGGATCTCGACGGCGCGCGCCCACGGGGCCGAGGCGATCGGCCTTCTGCGCACAGAATTTCTCTATCTGGATCGGACCGACCTGCCGAGCGAGGACGAGCAGTACGCGGACGCCGTCGCGGCGCTGCGCGCTGCCGAGGGGATCCCCGTGACCTTCCGGACGCTGGATCTCGGCGGCGACAAGCTCCCGGCGTCGCTCCGGCTGTCGACGGGACCGAACCCGGCCCTCGGCGTGCGATCGATCCGCTTCTCCCTCGAGCGCCCGGACATCTTTCGCACCCAGCTGCGGGCGCTCTATCGGGCCTCGTTGCACGGACCGATGCGTCTGATGTTGCCGCTGGTCTCGGGGGTCAGCGAGCTCGAGCGCGCGGCCGCGATCTGCGACGACGTGGTCCATAACCTCGGCAAGGCCGGCAGTTTCGGCAATGTTGGCAATGTTGGAAGGAAGCCGGAGAGAAACAGCGCGCCGGTTGTTCCGCTGGGCATCATGATCGAAACCCCCAGCGCCGCACTGACGGCCGATCACCTGGCCCGTCGCTGCGCTTTTCTCAGCCTCGGGACCAACGACCTCATTCAATATGCCTTCGCGGCCGATCGGGGCAACGAGGACGTCGCGGACCTCTATCAGCCGTTGCATCCGGCGGTGCTGCGGCTCCTCAAGATGGTCGTGGAGGCTGCGCGCGGGGCCGGCATCGCGCTCTCGATCTGCGGCGACATGGCGGCGGACCCCATGCTGACCTGGATCCTCCTCGGGCTCGGTCTGCGCGAGCTGTCGATGGATGCCGCCTCGATTCCCGTGGTCAAGTCGATCGTCCGCGCCTCGCGCATGGCGGACGCGGAGGCGCTGGTGCAAGAAGCGCTGACGCTGGAGAGCGAGATCGAGGTCCGGAAGCTGGTCGAACGGCGGATGGAGGCGGAGCTCCCCGCCGAGATGACGCTCTGGAGGGTCGACCACCCGAATGGGTGAAATACGTGGCGCACCGAGGTGGCGGCGCGTATAGGTCTCAAGGACGGTTCCATGAAAGGCGGGGCGTCACGATGGGAGCAGTAGCGATCTTCGTGTTGTTGGTCGGGATGGCCTGTGCGCTGCGGAGGGGAATGCCCGCTGCGCAACTCGCGCCGCAACGCGCGCGCGGTCGTTGAGCTCGGCGCCTCGCTGGGCGAGCGATGAGGCCGCCGGCTCGCGAGCCGGTCTCCACGGCGGTGTCGTCAGATCGTATGCGGCGTTCTCGGCCTGGCTGACGGCGCATCCGCTGGCGGAGGACCGCGCTTTCGGCGCGTCGAGCGTCCGGTACCAGGTGGCGCGCTACTGCGACTACCTGGAGGCGAATCCCTGGACGGACGGCGATCCGCTCCGGAATCCGGCGGCGCGCGAGGGCGCCGTCAAAGCGTACGGCGCGTACCTCAGCACCTTTCACACGTCCGTCGAATCAATCCGCCTGATACGGCTCAGCGTTGATCATTTCTACGTATTCCTCGGACTCCCGACGGCGGAATCGCCCGACATTTCGACGATTTGATTGCGTTTGGGCCTCCCCGCGCCTACTGTGAAGGGGAGTTCCACTCGTACGCTTCGTTCGGCTTCGTACCTCTGCGTCGCGGGTTCGTCCCTGTCGCTTTGCTCGAAATCCAGTTGAGCGCCACGCCCTGGGCTTCTGAGACGGCAGTTCCGTCGATCAGCCGAGAAGGAAGTCAAAAATGAGCACACGTCTATTCGTCGGGAACCTTTCGTTCGACACGAACGAGCTCGAGCTCCGCGACCTCTTTAGTCAGTCGGGCCAGATCGTCGAGGTCAAGCTGGTGACCGACCGCGAGACCGGCCGCTCGCGTGGTTTCGCGTTCGTCGAGATGAGCAACGCCGACGAGGCGACCACGGCGATCTCGAATTTGAACGGCCGCGAGTTCGGCGGCAGGACCCTCAAGGTCAATGAGGCCGAGGCGCGCGCGCCGCGCGCGAATCCGTCGGCGAGCGGCCGCCGCTGGTAAGCGCGATGCCGAACGATCAGCTCGGGGCCCGGTTCTTCGACCGAAGGGGAGAGCGCGGCTGGGCGGTGAAGGTGGTCAGGCATGTGGAGCGCGCGCCGGGCGCCCTGGTCAGACTGGACGTGACGACGGCTGACGCCGACCTCAAGAGCTTCCTCGGATCGCTCGACAGGGCCCCGCTGCGCGTCCAGCAGACCGGCGAAGAGGGAACGACCTACGCCTTTGCCTGGGCGTCGGGCTACGACAACGGCGCCACGATCAGGATCCAGGGAGTCCTCCGGAACATCGGCACCCGAGAGTGGTGACCGACTGCTGATCGACTGGTGACCGCGTCGCGGCCCGCTCGGCCGATCAGCTGTCGATGAACGATTTCAGGCGCCGGCTCCGGGTGGGATGGCGAAGCTTCTGCAGCGCCTTGGCCTCGATCTGACGGATGCGCTCGCGGGTCACGGAGAAGTCGTTGCCCACCTCCTCCAGCGTGTGCTCGGAGCTCTCCCCGATGCCGAAGCGCATCCGGAGGATCTTTTCCTCGCGCGGGGTCAGCTCGGCCAGCGCCTTCCGGGTCTGCGCGGCCAGATCATTCGAGATGACCGCGTCGTCCGCCGGAACGACGTTCTTGTCCTCGACGAAGTCGCCCAGGTGTGACTCGTTCTCCAGACCGGCGGGCGATTCGAGCGACAGGGTCTGGCGCGTGAGCGGCAGCAGCATGCGAACCTTGCTCACCGGGATCGACATCTGGTCCGCCAGCTCGTCGGCGGTCGGTTCGCGGCCAAGCTTGTGGCCCAGCGAGCGCCCCTCGCGGATGACCTTGTTCAGCGTCTCGAGCATGTGGACCGGGACGCGAATCGTGCGCGACTGATCCGAGATGGCGCGGGTGATCCCCTGCCGGATCCACCAGGTCGCGTAGGTGGAGAACTTGTAGCCCCGCTTGTAGTCGAACTTGTCGACGGCCCGCATGAGGCCGATGTTCCCCTCCTGGATGAGATCGAGGAACTGGAGGCCGCGGTTCAGGTGCCTCCTGCAAATGGAGACGACCAGACGCAGGTTGGCCTCGACGAGCGCGGCCTTGCCCTTCTCGGCGGCGCGCTCGCCCTCCTGGATCTCGTGGACGGTCGCCCGAAGCGCGCCGGTGGTGAGCTGCGCTTCCTTCTCGACCCTTCGCACCTTCGTGCGTGCCTCCGAGATGACCTGCGACATCTTCTCGATCTCGTCCAGCCGAAGCCCCAACTTCCGGGCCACGGCCCGCTGCCGCAGCGGTGACGACCGCATCTCGCGCAACGCCCGCCCCAGATCCTTGGCCGACAGCGCACTGCGGTTCTCGCAGGCCGCAATCTCCCCGTGAGCTCGCTCGAGGCGGGTCAGCAGATCTTTCAGTCTGAGGACGATCCTCTTGATCTGCTTGCTGTGGATCCGAAGCCGCAGGAGCGCGTCCACGATCTCGCTGCGGACCTTCTGTGACGCGCTCCCCTGCTCCTGTTCCTGCCGGAGCCGGCGGACCTTGTCGAGGACCTTGCAGACGCGTTCGACGTGCCACTGCTCGTCGAAATCGGGATCTTCGGTGTCGACGTCCCCGACGACGTCCTTGACCCGCAGCTTCGCCGTCTTGAGATCGTCGCGCAGGGTCAGCAGCTCGTCGACGGCGACGGAGGACTCGAGAACGACCCGCAGGACGCGCCTCTGCCCGTCCTCGATGCGCTTCGCGATCTCGATCTCACCTTCGCGCGTCAGGAGCGCGAACGACTTCATCCCGCTCAGGTAAACGCCCAGCGAGTCGCTGCTCGCCGCCCGACGCGCGTCGGCGTCGGCGCTGGCCGCGCTCTCGCCACCGGCACCATCCGCGTCGGGAGCGGGCGCGTCATCGTCGGTCATGGCGGGTTCGCCGCTCATTCGATGGGCCTCCCCGGAGGACGGCCTCGGGGACGACTGGATCTCTGCTTTCGAGCCGAAGGCGGCGGCCCGTGCAGCAGGCGCTCGGCGCGCTCGATGGCCTCGCGTGCCGCCTGTTGCGCCACGATCGCAGCCCGTTTGTCTTCGGCTTTCCCCATGCTCTTGCCGCGGTCAGTTCCGTTCGCGCTGCCCGGATCGGGCGACGAACGGGTGATCTCCCGCCTCCTGCACCGGCACACGCGTCAGGCGTTCGATGGCGCGGAGGGTACGTGAAGCGACGGGGACCAGCGGGGTTCTTTCGGTGTTGGGGAGTGCTGTCTGTGCGAAACCTGTTCAGACAGCGACGCCGCCAACCGGTCCCTGGCGAGCTCCGCGAAGATCGCGGAGGCACGACATCTTCTTGGGGCGCAGGATGAGCGACGACGCCTCCAAAGTCAAGAACGCCGTCGCCGGACACCGTCGCGGCGATTGGCGCTACTGGGAAGCGGCGTTGGGGTTGTTGCGTTCCCGGCGGCTTCGAGCCGAACCGGCTGCCCTGTTCTTGTTGTCCACCGCCGCGCGCTCGACCAGAAAGGCGCGCATGACCGTGTCGACGTTCTCTTCGAACCGCACCTTCCCGGCGCCGATCTCTCGCAGCGCGGCCACGGCTGACTTGTTGTCACACGGGACCAACCGGCGCGCGCCCTGGGCCAGTTGCCGGGCACGGTTCGCGGCCAGGATCACCAGCGCGAAAGGGTTGGGAACCTCCTTCAGACAATCTTGGACCGTAACTCGCGCCATCTAACGCCTCCTTGAGCTCTGAGGCGTCTTTCCCGCGAACGGGGGATGGGTGGACTTCCGCTCGCGCCACGGCGCCGAAGCCGCCTGGCGACCGTGTCGCGCCAGGCAGCGCAACGTTAGCACGTTTGTGGCGGGTAGATCGTTCGCTCCCGATCAGCTGCCAGGCAGGCGGCGCAATTTGCCGCCAGCCGCCAGGACTCGGGATCGAGCGCCACCGCCACCTCGAACTCGAACGCTCCGTCGTCCCGGATCGCCCCCACGCGGATTCCGCAGAGCGCTCGCCAGGGGAGACCCTCGCGCGATGACGACCAGGCCGGCACCCGCTCCGCCCGATGGACGGTGCTGTCGCTGACGACCGCCTCGGTGATCGCGCGAAAACCCAAGTTCAGGCGCTCGGCGTGCGGCGAGGCCTATCCGTCACTTGGAGAGGCGGACGTTCGTCGCCTGGAGTCCCTTGGGTCCTTCGGTGACGTCGAACTCCACGTCTTGACCCTCGGCCAGCGAACGAAATCCCTCCGCCACGATGGCGGTGTGATGGACGAAGAGATCCGGTCCGTCCGCCCGCACGATGAACCCGAAACCCTTCGCGTCGTTGAACCACTTCACCTTGCCAGTTGCCACTGTTTCCTCCTGCGCTGTCCGTCTCGTTTCCACCCTCCACGACCGTGTGCCGCAGAAGAAAGTGGACAGTGCGGGGGACCGCGCCCGGAGTCAAGCGTGGTCTGCCGGCCCCCCGAAGCAGCGGAGCGGCGGCGCGGTCCCCGCAGACCGAGTTCAGCGGGGAGGAATAGGGATCAAATACATGGCATCTCGAAGTGGCGACCCGTATACGAGATCCATGGCGAGCAATCCCGCCGCGGACGTTGCGGCAGCCGAGGAGGTGCTCGCGCGCGTGCGGACGGAGCTCGACGAGGTGGTCGCGGTGACGCCAGACGTCGAGGGGAGCGCGGTCCTCGAGTCACCGGAGCTGCTGGCTCTGCTCCTTCGCGCCGTGAACGCCAAGCATCATCTGGACAGCCTCGTCCTCTCCGCGCGCTACGCGACGACGACGCCGCGAGCGTGACACCGAAAGCGGCCGCTCAGCCGCCGACGGCGCGCCCCCCGGTCACCCGCAGGAAGGCGAACAGCGCCGACATCAGGACCACCATCAACGCCGAGACGAGCACCAATCGATCTGCCAGCAAGCGTCGCATCGCGATCTCCTAAACAAAACTGTAACGCTCGGAGTGGTACTTCGAGCTCGGGACCTCCAAGTCGTCGCCGAGGGCCCTCTCGATTGCATCCATCATCACGCCCGGTCCACAGATGAAGTATTCGTGGCTCGCGTAGGCCGGCGGGAGATGCCGTTTGAACACCGCAGCGGTGATGAAGCCGCGCTCGCCCGTCCAGCCCTCCGGAGGGTTCTCGAGCACGTGGACGACCGTCAGGTCGAGCCGCTCCTTCAAGATCTCGAGCTCTTCGCGAAAGGTGATCTCTTCCCAGGTCTTGCTGCCGTAGAGCAGGATCACCGGGCGTTTGTCCCCCTCGTCGGCAAGGGTGCGGAGCATGCTGATCATCGGCGTGATTCCGACGCCGCCGGCGACGAGCACGTGGAGATCGGCCGGGTGGCCCATGGTGAACGCGCCGTAGGGGCCGTCGATGTAGACCCGCCGTCCGACCGGGACGCCGTGAATCTGGCTGGTGAAATCTCCTAGCTTCCGGATCGACATCGCCACCCGTCCGTCCGTCCCCGCCGCGCTCGACGAGAACGAGAACGGGTGCGCGCTGATCTTGAACGGGCTCCCCCACACCGTCAGCCAACCGAACTGACCCGGGCGGAAGCGGAACCCGGCGTGCCCGTCCGGCTGCATCACCAGGGTCCAGGTGTCGCCGCGCTCCTGGTGCACCTCCGAGATCCGATAGGGCCGGCGAAGCAGAAACAGCGGTTTGACGATCCGCACGTAGAACAGGAGGGCGAGAGAGAGGATCGTGAGCGCGATCCACAGCGCGCGCTTCCAGGGGTCGTCGAGGTAGAAACTCCAGCCAATCATGTGCAGGATTCCCGCGCCGACGGCGGCCACCGCGAGAACCAGGTGCATGAGGTGCCAGGTCTCGTAGCGGAGTTTCAGCTTCGTGCGCCACACCGCCGTCACCACCAGCGCGAGGAGCGCGTAGGTCGAGAGGGCCGCGAAGCGGGCTCGCCAGGGTGCCCGGATGGAGTTGAGCAGCGAGAGCAGCTCCGGACGAGCGATGAACAGGATGATCGGGTGGGCGACGACCAGGGCCACGGCGACCAGCGAGATCTGCCGGTGAAAGTGGTAGATGACGTCCTCGCCCCACGGTTCGGTCACGTACCGAAAGCGCGCGGTCAGACCGAATTGCAGCGCCATCATCGCCAGGCCGGAGTAGCCGATGGCCACCGAAAACTCGGTCCAGAAGCCACGCGCGGGCGGATGGGAGCCCAGCAACAGCGCGAAGAGGGGCGCCAGGATGAAAACCAGATAGGTGACGATCCAGACGACCCCCCGAACGTTGGAGGGGCGCGGTTCCCTCTTGCGGACCATCTCCCCGGCCCCTGGCCAGACATTCCCCCCGGCGGTCATCGACTCTCTCTACCCGCATGAACACCTAATCACCAACGCCGGCATTCAAAAGCCTGCGTCGGAGCCCCATGTTGAGATCGGATGCAGGCGTTGGCGGTGTTTCCCGGACGGCGGCAGGTGGCGATCATCGAGCAGGACGAACCCCGAAAGCTCGGCCCGAAGCAGGTCCTGCTGCGCACGCGCGAGGTCGGCGTCTGCGGCACCGACCGAGAGGTCGCCGCCTTTGCCTACGGCGAGCCCCCGGCGGGTTCCGACCACCTGGTCCTCGGGCATGAGGCGATCGCCGAGGTGATGGACCTCGGCGGTGAGGTTCGTCATTTTCAGCGCGGCCAGCTCGCCGTTCCAATGGTCCGCCAGCCCTGCGCCGACGCGAACTGCCGCCCTTGCCGCGCGGGGCGCCAGGACTTCTGCGTCACGGAAGAGTTCCTCGAGCGTGGGATCAAGGGCGCCGACGGGTTCCTGGCCGAGCTCTTCGTCGAAGAGGAACAGAACCTGATTCCGGTGCCGCCCGGACTGGCGGACGTCGGCGTCCTCATCGAGCCGCTGACGGTCATCGCCAAGGGGACGGTCAAGCTGCGCGCCTTGAGAGATCGCCTCCCCTGGGAGCCGATGTTCGAGAAGGCGCTGGTCCTCGGCGCCGGCGCGGTCGGCCTGCTCTCCGCGATGTGCGCCGTGAGCGACGGCTACGACACGACCGTCTACTCGCGCGAGCCGTCAGGCGGGCGAGCGGGCCGCATACGTGCGTGGCTTCGGGGCGACCTACGTCTCCTCGGTCGAGACGTCGCTCGGCGACGTCGGCCGGAAGCTGGGACCGTTCGACCTGGTCGTCGAGGCGGCGGGCTTCTCCCCGCTCACGATCGCGGGCCTCGAGGTCCTCGGCCCGAACGGAATCGCGGTCCTGAAGGGCGTCCCCGGGCTCGGCCCCGAGCGCGCGATCGACATCGATCGGCTGTTGCGCGGCGTCGTGCTCAAGAACCAGGTCGTGTTCGGCACCGTCAACGCGGGACGCTCGGACTACTTCGATGCCATCCACCTGCTCGAGGCGCTGGTGGTCCGGTTTCCGGAGAGCGTGCGCCATTTCATCACCGGACGGTACCCGCTCGAGGCGGCGCCCGAGCTGCTGTCGAAAAACGAAGGAATCAAGGACGTCGTCCGTTTCGATGGCGCGACGTCGGGGAAGCGGGCATCGTGAGCACCAGCGGGGTCGCGGCTCGATGATGGTTGGCTCGACGTGACGGTGCCGATCCGCGACGGCATGGTGCACTGGCCGGGTGATCCCGCCGTGCGGGTGACCCGTGTGCAGGCGCTCGAGCACGGGCACGCCGCGACGGTGACGCACCTCGATCTCGGGGTCCACACCGGGACGCACGTCGACGCGCCGGTCCACTTCATTGCCGGGGCACCGGGGATCCACGAGCTGCCGCTCCCGAGCCTGCTCGGCCCGGCCCGCGTGGTCGCGCTGCCCGACGCCCGTACGATCACCGCCCAGGCCATCGAGCAGATCGCCCCCGTCGCAGGCGAGCGGCTGCTGTTCCGCACCGACAACTCCTCGCGCTGCTGGCGCGACGATCGCTTCGTTCCCGACTACACATACCTCTCGCTCGCCGGGGCCCGGGCCCTCGCCGCGCGGCGCGTGGCGACCGTGGGGGTCGACTACCTCTCCATCGGCGGCGGCGACGACGGCCCCGCGATCCACCGCGCACTGCTCGAATCCGACATCTGCGTCATCGAGGGGCTCAACCTCTCCCTGATCGCGCCCGGGCTCTACGACCTCATCTGCCTCCCGCTGCGAATCCACGACGCCGACGGCGCACCCGCGCGGGTCCTGCTGCGACCCCGCGGCCCGTGATTGTCGCTACGTCACCCGAGCTCCGGATCCTCCAGGTTCTCGATGTGGCCGAGGGGCGCGAAGCCGGCACGCTCCGCGATCGGCCGGGACATCGCGCCGGCGTGGATCACCAGCGCCGGTTTGCCGAGCGCGACGGCTCGCGCCCAGCGCGCGGCGACCAGGGCCCGATACGCCCCGTGCCGGCGTTCGGCGCCTCGCACGCCGCTGCCGCCACACAGCAACCCCTGGGGCGCGCCGGCGGCGAAGGCGAACCCGGCAGGCCGCCCTTCGACGAGGGCGATGAAGGTCATCCGGTCGACGCCGTCCTGCCGTGCCCAGAGCGCGGGCGCGGCCGAGAGCCAGCCTCGCGCCTCGTCCGCGGGCATCTCGAACGCCTCGGCGGCGATGCGCAGGGCGACCGCGTACTCGTCGTAGTCACGCACGAGGCGCGCCTCGACGCCGGCGGGGGGCGGCGGCGGCGGCTGGACCAGCACCATCGCCTCGGCGTCGGGCTCGAAGGGCGGCTTGCCCGGAAGGAATCCGCGCGCGGCCAGTTGGGCCGGCAACCCCGCGGGCCGCGACGATGGTCCCAGGCTCCAGAGAGCCCGCTTGACCCCGCGCGCCCTGACGATCGCCCGGACTTCGTCGATCGTTCGGTCGAGCGCCGCCTCGGTCGTCCGGACCCGCGTCACGTTCGCCTGCGTCGCCGAGCCGGCGATGTAGACGCAGCAGGTGTCGGTGAAGATCCGCTCCTCGGGGGGCGTCGGGTCGGAGACATAGGCCTCCGGCGATTCTGCAAACTCGCGGACGCTGTCGGGGATCGAACCCATCGTTCCATGGTCGCACGAAACCGGGTCGCGCCTCGAGCCGGCGGCGCTCACGGGCACCAACCGGCGTCCACCGCGCGCACGATGAGCCCTTCGTAGTCGTTGCGCGGACAGAGGACGTAGTTGTCGCGGAAGTATCGGTCGACGGGATTGTCGGCGTCGTAACGGAGGTGCCTGACCATCTCGTAGTTGAGGAAGGCGATCTCCGGGCGCACCTCGCGGATCTGCGCCAGCAGCTGCCGCCGGCACTGGTCGTTGCAGACGACCGTCTCGGAATAGAAGAACGGATTCTTCTTGCCGAGGCCGAAGTAGAGGCCGGGCATGAACGGCCCGGCGTAGACCGCGTGCGCGGCCGCCACCTTGGGCTGGGGGAAGATGTTGCGCGAAGCGCGATGGATGAAGTCGACGTAGAGCGTGCTCGCCCGCCATGTCGGCCGGCCGCCAGGGGTCACCATCGTGACCGCGAACAGCCCGACCACGATGGCCATCGTCGTCGTGGCCGAGAGCTTGTCGGGTGGCGCCGCCGCCGCGTCCGGCTGCTGCCGCCGCGCCGCACGTCTTTGTAACGCCAGCGGCACGAACACCGCCAGCGGGAAGCAGTTGATCGCGACGTGACTGACCTCGACGTTGTAGAGCACGCTCGCGACCAACGCGGCCTGGGTGACGACGACGGCGCCCAGCAGACGGTCGCGCAGACGGATGGCGATGGCGGCCACCACGCCGGTGGCCGCCACGCAGGCGATCGCGAGCGGCCGCGAGGCGTTCGTGTGACCGAGGTAATCGCCGGAGAGCGGCACGATGAACCATTCGCGCAGCAACACCGACGGCCTCCAGATCAACAGCAATGGCGCGATGACGGCGACGCCGCCCGCCACCAGCACGGCCGCCGCGCGCACACCGCGCCTGCCGCCCCCGGCGAACAGCGTGAACGCGGCCGTCGCGCCCAGCAGGAGGAGGCCCTTGGTCTGCAGGAACAGGGTGACGCCGCCGGCGGCCAGCCCGACCCAGAGGTGGTCGACGAGCCGCCCGGTGCCGTCGCGGTCGCGTTCCTGCGCGCGCAAGAACAGCAACAGCAGCCAGGCGGCGGCGAACGCGCTGAACGAGTTGTGGTTGATCGGCACGTAGAGCGTGTCGGCGGCGATCCAGGCGACGACGGCGATCGCCAACCCCGGACCGCGGATCCCGCGCCCGCCGAGCATGAGATACACGGCGACCACCGACGAGAACGACAGCACCAGCGAGAGCACGCGCGCGGCGAGAAAGCTGGGGCCGCCGGTGAGCGCCCAGGTCAAGTAGACCGCGTACCCGGATCCGGGGCCGAAGAAGTGCTGGAAGTCGTCGTACATCTTCCGGCCGTTCCAGATCTGCCAGGCGGCGCTCAGGATGTGGCCCTCGTCGGACTGCATGAGGTAGCTCTTCGAGAGCAGCAAGATCAGCAGGCAGGCCAGGGACAGGAACAGGAAAGGGAACAGCAGACGCCGTTGCGGGTCAGCCGGCTTCAACGTCGCTCCCGAGCGCGGGACCGCCGCCCGACCCGCCACCTCGAGGACCCGTTCTCACGGGGTGAAGAGCGCTCCGTCCTCGAAGATCGCGCCGTTGATATTCCCTCCGTAGACGATCGTGCTGGCGCCCGTCCACACGACGACGTCGGGCGCCCGCCCGGCGAGCTGGCTCGGCGCGGGAGCCGTCTCTTGCCAGGTGTCCGTCTGCGGATCGTAGACGCCGCCCCACCCGTTGCTCCCGGAGGGCACCCAGCCCCAGGTGAGGAGCTTGCTCCCGGTCCAGGCGGCCGAGATCCCAGTGATGTAGCCGCCGGGCGACGGTATGGAAAACAACGTCCAGCTGTCGGTCGCGGGGGCGTAGCGCCCGCCGTCCTGGCAATTGGATCCGACACACAGCCCGGCAAGGACGATCATCTCCGTGCCGGTCCAGACCGCGGCGCAGCCGTTGCGCGGCGATGGCGCGCCCGCGGCCGAGATCGGTGTCCACGAGTCACTGACCGGATCGTACGCGCCCCCGCCGCCATTGCTCACGCCGTCCCAGACAATCATCCGACTTCCCGTCCAGACCGCGGCGTGCTGGCTCATGGCCCGAGGCCCGCCCGACGTCGAGACGAGGGACCATTCGCCGGCGACAGGATCGAACTTCGCGCCGTCGTTGAAGGTCACGATGTTGTTCGCGCTGTCGTGTGACTGGCCACCCCAGACGATCACGAACTTGCCCGTCCAGACCGTCGTGCCGAGATGCCTTGGTGCGATCGGTGCGACAGGGAGTGGTCTCCACGAATCAGTGGCTGGATCGTAGAGGCCGCCGTCGGAGAGATCGCCGCTGGACTGCCCGCTCCAGACGAACACCTCCGTGCCCGTCCACGCACTGTATCCGTACGCGCGTGGGCCCGGCGCGCCCACCGGGCTCGCGGGCGTCCAGACACCGGTGCTGGGGTCGAGCAGGGTCGCATCGGAGTCGCTCTGCCAGGCGTTCGCCGCTCCCAGCGCGAAGAGCCGGCTGCCGGTCCAGGCCCACTCGAGTCCCGGCACGGCGGGTTCTCCGGTTCCGGCGGGGATGTACTGCCAGGTGCCCACGCTCGGCGGCGGTGGGCCCGTCATCGTCGAGGAGCAGGCGACAAGCGGGAGCGAGAGCGCGACGAGCCCGCAACGCATCCCGTTTAGCCTATCAGATCGGGCTCATCATCGGGTGAGCGCCCCCGCAATCGAAGGGCGGCGTGTGAATGAAGTAGCCCTGATCCAACCTTTGAGCAGTCGAAGCGTCGTCGAGAATATCCTGTGTCACCCATCCTTGGTGCGACGCGAGCAGGTCGCACATGAACTCCCACTCGATCTGGGTCGGGCTGTGAAACCCGGGTACACCGATCACGCCGGCGCAATCCCGTGGAGGGAGCCCACAGCGTCGGGCCTCCCTCCGTTGCAGCGCTCGGCTGCGACGGCACGCGCGCCGATCAGTCGGTGGCGGCGGCGATGACCGATTCCCAGTGTGGCTCGATGGGCGACGGGGCTTTGGGGTCGGGGCGGAAGACGGCTTTGTCTGCGCTGTCGGCGGAGGACCGCTCGGGCGTTGAATCGGTCACGACGGGGCGCGGATCCTTTGAAACGGACATGGGTTGCCCGCCATCCAGCACAAATCAGGCCAGCTTGGCGACCGCGGTTTCTCGGGCCTTCGTGGCGGCGATGAGGCCCGAAGGGTGCGAAGGCCCCTTGGCAGCGGGAAGCAGCTCACGCACCAGATCCAGGTAGAGTGCCCGCCGTGGCGCTCTCCGCGACCGTCTATCACCTTCAGATCGAGCTCTCCGACGTCGATCGCGGCGTGTACGAAGCGCTCGACCTACGACTTGCACGCCACCCGTCCGAGACGATGCGGTACCTCCTGACGCGGGCCATCGCCTACTGCCTCTGCTACGAGGAGGGGATCGGGTTCTCCAAGGGTCTATCGACCGTCGACGATCCGGCGATCTGGATCAGGGACCTGCAGGGGACGCTGCGGGCCTGGATCGAGGTGGGGACGCCGTCCGCCGAGCGCCTGCACAAGGCCAGCAAGGCGTCACCCCGCCTGGTCGTTTTCACCCACAACGATCCGGACCTGCTGCTGGAGGCGGCGCGCGAGCGAGCGATTCACAAGGTGGACAGCATCGAGGTCTACGCCATCGACGGCGCGTTCCTGGACGCGCTCGCCGCGACGACCGACCGCAACACCAAGTGGGCGCTCGTTCACACCGAGGGTACGCTCTATGTCACGAGCGGCGCCGAAAGCTTTTCCACCGCGGTCGTCCGCCACACGCTCGGTGGCTGACGGAGATCGGCCCCCGAATGACGACTTCCACGAGCGCCACGCCGATCCTCTCGGTGCCCACGTCGGCGGCCTGGCGGGCCTGGTTGCGCGCGCACCACGCACGAGCGCCGGGAGTCTTCCTGCGCATCGCCAAAACGTCGAAGACATCGAAGACGTCAAAGACATCGGACCGGGCCCGTGCCGCGCTGACCTATGCGACCGCGCTCGAGGCGGCGCTCGCCTGGGGGTGGATCGACGGCCAGAAGCGAACGCTCGACGCGGGCGCCTGGCTGCAGCGGTTCACGCCGCGCGGTCCGCGCAGCGCGTGGTCGAAGATCAACCGCGAGAAGGCCGAGGCGCTCATCGCGGCGGGAGCGATGGAGGCGCCGGGCCTCGCGGAGATCACACGCGCCCGACAGGACGGGCGCTGGGACCGCGCGTACGACGGCGCGCGCGCGGCCACGGTTCCGCCCGATCTCGCGCAGGCACTCGCGCGCGACGCCAGGGCGCGGGCGTTCTTCGAGGCGCTCGACGGCGCGAACCGTTTCGCCATCCTCTACCGCGTGCAGACGGCCAAGCGTCCCGAGACGCGCGCGCGGCGCATCCAGACGTTCGTCGAGCTGTGCGCGCGGCGCGAGACGCTGCACCCGCCGCGCAAACGCCGCGCCCGCTGAGGCCGGCATTTGCACGACGCGATGGCGCTGCTATCGTCGGCGACGTGAAGACCAACTACTTTTTCGCGTGTACCTTCTTGATCCTCGTCGCGGGCCTCGGCGCCGCCTGCACCGACAACAGCGGCAACGGCGCGGGCAACCCCGGCACCGCCGGCGGCAGCGCCGGAACCGGCGGCGGCAGTGCCGGCGCGGCGGGGGCGGGAGGTGCGGCGGCCGGCGGCGCCGGTGGCGCGGCCGCGGGTGGCGCCGGCGGGACCACGCCCGGCTTCATGTCCATAAGTCCGTGCCTGTCCGAAGGCGACTACACGACCGGTACCGGCGACGCCGGCGTGGCCGGCATGCCGACGATCAACTTCGGGGTCAATGGGGCGCTGGCCTACGATCCCAAGTGTCTCAAGACGCCCGCCGGTTCGACGGTCACCTTCTCGGGAAATTTCGGGATCCACCCGCTCGTGCCATCGATGATGCGCGGCAACACGACGAACAACCCGATCACCATCGTCCCCGCCAACCTCGACGGCGGCACGATGTCAAAGGTGCCGTTCACGTTCCCGACCGCGGGCTTCTATGCCTACTACTGCGCCGAGCACGGAAGCACCGATACGGGCGCCGGCATGGCGGGCGTGATCTGGGTGCAATGAGCGTCGGCGCCGCCGGCGCAACACGAGCACGGCCGTGACCAGGAACGGGATCGGTGCCTCGATCGGGATCGAGGGCGATTCCAGGGCACATTTGCACCCGCCCCCTTCTCCCTGGCCAGACCTGCCACGCGCGCCGTCGGCAGCACCATCGGCTCCGCCGTCGGAGACTCCGCCGTCGCCGGGTTCCGTGAACTGGATCCAGTTGAGCTTGAGGAGGCTCCCTGCCCCGCCTTTGAACACGAGGACGATGTCGTTGACGCCGGAGATCGTGCTGCCGAGACCCGTCACGCGCGTCTCCCACGTCTGATCACCCGGCGGCACCTGGCAGGTTCCGATCAGCGTGCCGATGACACTCCCCAGGCGAATCTCGATGCTGTTCACGCCCGCGCTTGCCGAGACGCGCGCCCGAAACGAGCTCACCCCAGCGCCGAAGTCGACCTGTTGAAACTTCAGCCAGCTGTCGGTGGTGATGTTTGTGACATCGAAGCCATCGCCAGAGTCCGTGCAGTCTTCGTAACCAATGCTGGTCGATTTGTCGAAGAAGTTCTCGGCTTCGATCTGCTTGCTTCCGTCGTAGCGGCCGACGCCATAGTCCGTCGGGTACACCTGAGGAATGTCGCCGCTATCGCTGTAGTGAATGAACTCGAGCTTGGTCTTGCGGTAGTAATCCGTCGGATAGAGGTCATGGTAGGCGACGTACCACTGGCCATTGAACTGGAACACGCTCCCGTGCTCGTTCCCGTGTTTGCCGTGAGCCACGATGGTCCCGCGGTACGTGTACGGACCCCTGATTGAAGTCCCGACCGCGTAGTCGAGGCTATCGGAGCAGCTCGCGCCGCACCTCGAATAGAGCAGGTAGTACTTTCCGTCGTGCATCCAGGCAAACGGCCCTTCCTCGTACGAGGGGGCGCCGGAGATCGTCACCTTCTGCGGTGGCGTCCGGAAGGACTTCATGTCGTCGTTCAGCTGGGCGATGTAGCAGCCCAGGTTCCCCCAGATGAGATACCTCGAGCCGTCGGTGTCCTCGAACGCCATCGGATCGATGTTGTAGGCCGGCGTCGTGGAGCTATCGACCAGCGCGTGGCCGAGAATGTCCGTGAACGGCCCCGCCGCCGAGCTCCCGGCGGCAACGCCAATCGTCCCGTTCCCGAGCGGGAAGTAGAAATAGTACTGGCCGTTGAAGAGGATGGCATCGGGTGCCCAGTCCTCGTCGGTGACGCCCCGCCAGGCGAGCGAGCTGTCGTCGAGCGCCACGCCAGAATCGATCCAGGTGACGAGATCGCCGCTGGAGAAGACGTGCCAGTCCTTCGCGACCCAGGTCGTGTCGCTCGGTGAGAAGTCGTGCGTTCCATAGACGTAGGCCCGGCCACCGAAGACCTTCACCGACGGATCGGCGGACCCCTGGTCGATGATCGGGTTCTGCGCCAAGGCGGCCCGCGCGACAGACAGGGCGACCGAGACTGCTATGACAATCGCACAGTGTTTCACGCTCCGTCGTGACCCTCGCCGCGTGAGCCATTGTGACCTTTTTGGTCGGATCCGCGAGGCCGAGCCGCCCGCTCGGGGTGTGGACGCGGGCGAGCTCGATCTTGACCGTCTCTAATCGACGCTGGCTTCCACGGTTGGCCCCTAGCGCGGCAGGCCGACGGCGTTCGTGGCCTCGACGACCATGTACTCGTTCGAGGAGAGCCCCTTGGTGACCGGCTCGAGGAACTGCTTCATGGCGGGGAGCGATTCGGCCTCCCAGAGGCAGGTCCCCTTGGCCCCGTCCGGGCTCGGGAAGACGGTGTGAAGCTTGATGTTCGGCGGGACGCAGAGGGTCTTGGCGGCGGTCCAGAACTTTTCGGGGTTCGAGATGGTGTGAATGGCGACGATGTACATGATGGCTCCTCCTTCGAGTTTCGGCCGCGCTCGAGGCGCGAACCGTTCTTCCACCTTCTGGTGTAGACGGGATCGGAGCGCCGGCCCATGAGGCCACGGTCCCGATCACCGGCCGGGAGCAGCGAAAGTGGTCGGAAACCCGGGACCCGGGTCCCGATCGGACCGCTGGTGGCCTCACGGGAGGCGATCTATTCTCGTCGGGGCTGGTCGGAATGCCGGGTCTGTCGGTGCTGGTTCCCTGTCTCAACGAAGCGGCCGGCCTGGCCCGCCTCGTCGCGCAGGTCCAGACCGCTTTGCAGGCGCCGACCCTGACGGAGGCCGGCGGGAGCGAGCTGATCCTGGTCGACGACGGTTCCGCGGACGGCACCTGGAACGTCATCGAGCGGCTGCGCGAAGGCGATCCCGGCCTCCGCGCCGTTCGTCACGACCGCAACCGGGGCATCCCGGCCGCCTGGACCAGTGGGCTGGCCGAGGCGCGCGGTGAGTGGATCTGCGTCATCGACGCCGATTTGCAGTACGAACCCGCGGAGATCTCGCGCCTGTGGGAGACGCTTCGTCGCACCGACGCGGACATCGTCCAGGGGGCGCGCGCCGACGACGCTCGGCGCCGGGATCTGCGATTTCTTCTCTCACGCGGGCTCTGCGTCCTGCTCAACGCCACCTTCGGCATGTCGCTCCGAGACAACAAGTCGGGGTTCTTCCTTTGTCATCGTCGGGTCCTCGGCGCCCTGCTGGGGTTCCGCCAGCGGTATCGTCATTGGCAATGCTTCGTCATGGTCGCCGCGCATCACCACGGCTATCGCATCCACGAGATCGAGACGCCGTTCCGTCCGCGTCACGTCGGCCGTTCGGCGTTCGGCAGCCTCCCGCTCGGGCCCAGCCTGGCCGTGATGCTCGATCTACCGGCCGCGCTGCGGGAGTACCCGCCCGTGCGTCGATGAGCCACGGAGAGCTCGTCGCCCGAACGCTGCGGATCACGCCCGACACCTGGCGGGCCGTGCTGGAGGAGTACCGGGCCAGCGTCCCGCTTCCGATCGGGACGGAGACGCCGGACGACGAAATCCGGCGCTGCCTGGGCGCGCTCGGCCCCATCTACCGCCGCCACGATCCGCGCGACGTGCCCCTCCCTGCGTCCGTGCCGGGCGCCGTTTGCCCCGCTTGCCGGCAGTCGGGCGCCGAGGCCGCGGTGGGCATCTCCGCCCGCCTGCTCTATGGTCGCTGCCCCGGCTGCGGCCACGGGATCCGCCTCGGCGACGGCGCCGCCTGGAGTGAATCGGAGGTCCGGCGGCGACATGCGGGCGCCGACTATTTCCGCCAGCGCGACGACGAGGGCGCCGGGTACGACGGTTACGATCGAGACGCAGCGTATCGCGAAGCGAAGGGTGCTCGGCTGGTCGAACGCCTTCGCGAGCTGCCGCCCCCGGAGATCCGCACGTTGCTCGAAGTGGGAAGCGGCTACGGCTACACCCGCGTGGCCGCAGAGCGGGCCGGCATTCGCACCGGCGGTGTCGATCTGAACGGCGAAGCCTGTCGCGAGGCCGCCGGCCGCTACGGCTTGAGGACGTTTCAGGGGACGCTCGCGGAGGCGCTGGCCTCGGATCCGCCGGTCTCGCCTCACGTCGACCCCGGATTCGACCCCGGCGCGTGGGACGCGGTGCTGTATCA
Source organism: uncultured Pseudomonadota bacterium (assembly GCA_963725905.1). GTDB lineage: Bacteria > Myxococcota_A > Polyangia > Fen-1088 > Fen-1088 > JADGRB01. The sequence goes on from CAVSAG010000004.1 coordinate 208,545, forward strand.
ATTCGTGCTCGAGCACGTCGTCGATCCGGCCCGCGAGCTGACGGTGGCCCGGCAGGCGCTCCGTGCCGAAGGCTGGCTGGTCCTTTCGGTCCCCAGCATGGACGCGGCCGAGATCGAGGTGTTCGGGGCCGCCTACCGTTCGTTTCGCGGCGACCACCTGCATCTGTTCACGCGCGCGTCGCTGGGGGCCATTCTCGCGGCGGCCGGCTTCCGCCTCCACCTGGTCGAAAGCGGCTGCAACATTCACCTGTTTGGCGACGTGCTCTCGCCGCCCGCGCTGGCCTGGCTCTACGAGAGCGGCCGCGGTCCGGATCTGTTCGCGGTGGCCCGGAGGCTGGCGTGAATTTTCCGTTCATCGTCGAGGAAGATCTGACCGACCGCCAGATCGACCGTTACCGCAGGCACATCGATTCCGACGAGAGCGGCTGGCACCGTCGCTTCACGGAGTCGATCTGGCGCCGCCACCAGCACCCCTCCAACGCGCGGTTCTCCGGCTGGCAGAGCGACGCCGATCGCAAGAAGCGCCTGATCCATTTCTATGACGAGTATGGCCTCGAGGGGCGCGACTTCGTGCTCCGTCATGCCTACCTGCACCTGATCCTGAGTCTGCCGCGCGAGCACATCGACGAGTACCGCGCCGCGATCGCGGCGGGTCTCGCCGAAGGCGGCTGGCGGCGCGAAGCGGCGGCCGCGCCCGGGGAGCGCTGGCGCCGCGGCAGCTTGACCGCGGTGTTGTGCCACCGGCCCGCCCACCCCGAGGAGCTCGCGAACGACCAGCCGCCGCCTGAAGGCCACGCCAGCCTGGATGTGGTCGTGCGCAGCGACGGGTACGCGCTGCCCGAGCACTGGGAGCGCCGCCCGTGGGAGGTCTTCTACCGGGTGGGGCTGCGCAAGAAGCTACAGCGCGAAGAGCCGCGGATGGTCGACGCCGCGGCGCTGGCGGCGCATCTCCCCGCGCAGGTCGAGCTCGGCTGCGGGCCGTCGATCGAGGCGGGCATTCCACACCTGTCGACGCTCCATCGCATCTACGGCGTCTCGCGCGCCGACTACGGCTTCATCTTTCGCGCCGGGGACGACGCGCTGTTGACCTTGTTCCGCGATCCGGAGGCCAAGTTTCGCGAGATGACCGAGATCTACCGCGCTTGTCTCGTCGCCACGCCGACGCCGTTCTACCGGCGGCTGGAGGAACTGTGGCGGCGCGGCCTCCTGGTCGGCCCGGTGATCACCAACAACTTCGACTGCCAGTGCGCGGATCTCGGCCTCCCGGAGATCTCGCTGCGCCGTTACGACTGGGGGCCGTACTACCCGACGATCGTCCACGATCCCCGGGCCCGATCATTGCTGGTGATCGGCGTGCACGCCGATCGCCGTCTGGTCCAGATGCGCGCGCGCGCGCAGGGCTTGCGGGTGCTGTTCATCGATCCGGAGGCCTACGTCGCGCCGGACGGCGGAGCGATCCCCTATCCCGTCGAGGCGCCCCAGCGCGACGATCTGTTCGTGCGCGCGACCGCCGACGCCGCGTTCGAACGGCTGCACCGGGAGCTCGGCCCCGGCTGAAGGGTCTCTACTGGCACATGGCGCTGAGGCCCGATCCCACGGCGCCGCCCGAACCGAGCGCGCCGCCCGAACCGAGCGCGCCGCCCGAACCGAACGCGCCGCCCGAACCGAACGTGCCGCCCGTACCGGGCCGACCAGCATCGACAACCACGCAGCCGTTCGGACAGGTCTGAACCTGCCAGATGTAGCCATACGAACCGGGACCACTGCTGCCACATTGGGGGCTGGCGTAGGTCAACCTAAATGCGCAGCTTCTGAGTTGATGCCCGTCCGGCGAGCATTGCGCGGTGTTGCCGTCGGACGCGGAACAACAGGCGGAGAGGGCATCATCGGATGCGTCCCGCATGGTCGACTGGCTGCCCCCGGTGCCGATCGAGCCTCCGCTGGAGGTTCCACCGCTTCCCGTCGAACCGCCGCTGGAGAATCCGCCGCTTCCCGTCGAACCGCCGCTCTGTCCGGAGGCGTCGGGCTGCACGAGCGGCTGCGAGCCGCAACCGCTTCCCCACATCGAGAGCGGGATGGTCCCCACGATCGCCAGCGCCAGCACCCCCCGCCCGACACGCTCTAAGCTAAACATGCAACGAGCATATCACCGTCTCATTGGGGCGACCACGCGCCCGCGGTCGCGCCGCAAGGAGAGGCGACACACTGGTAAAGCCGCCAGCGCCCGCTCTCGGCGAGACGCCGCACCTCGGACCTCCCCTCCAACGGATCGGGGACGCAACGATCGCCCACGCAGGTACGGACTAGGAAATGGGAGAAGCCGGGGGCGTGCAGCTCAAACTGAAACAACGCCGCGTCGCCCGCGAGGGGGTAGTCGGGGACGACCCGTGGGTTGGTCCACGACTGAGGGATCGGAATGAACGGCGCCGCCACGCCACCACCCTGGACCACGGCGTAGGACGAAGCGTAGTGGTACGGGTAGTGCGCGTAGTGCGGTGGCTGGCGATAGTCGGTGTAGAGCCCCAGCACCGACGATCCCGGCGGGATCTGCGCGAGCACGTCGTCGAATCCGCCCATGCCCTCCGGACCGTTGAACGTCCGCCTCACGTCGACCGCGACGTAGATCAAGAATGCCGCCGTGGTCACGGCCGCGGGAACCAAGAGGGCGCGCCCGATTCCGTCCAATCGGCCGGGAGGGACCGCAACCAGCAGCCACACGAAGAGGAGCGGAAGAACCCGCACGTTCATTCCCCACCAATGAAAGGGAGCGCGAATTTCGAACGGCAGCACGAAATAGAGTCCCGCCAGTACCGCGCAGAGTAGGAGCGGAATGAAACGCCCGCCCGCGGATCGTTCGACGCCGGCGGCGATCTGTCCGAGGCGCTCCCGGGCGGGGTAAACGATCAACGCCGCCAAGGTCAACACGATCACCACGGCCAGAACGTCGTCGAATCGTCCCGTGTATCCGTCGATGAACCAATGGTGAAGTAGCCCCACGTAGTCAGCCGCGCGTGGACGTGAGGCAAACAGGTGGGCCGCGGCCCCGCCGGCCGGCTGCGGCCCGCCCTGCAAGCTGCCGAGGAACCAGGGCGCCATCACCAGCGGCCCCGTCGCCAGGGGAATGACCGACCGCCAGAGCGTCGCCCGGTGCGCCGCGCGCACCGCGTGGGCGAGCACCAGCGCGAAGCCGAGAAGAAGGGTCATGACCATGACGAAGAAATGGACGAACGGAAGCAGGGCCACCAGCGCCGCCAGGATCACCTCACGTCGCCACGTCGGTCGGTCGACGTCGCGCTGGAGCAGGGCCAGGATGACGAGCGCGAGCGGAATCGCAGCGCAGTAGCCGATGAAGCCGTACCAGAGACAACGGCTCCAACCGAGCGGCACCGCCAGCGTGGCCAGCCGCCAGTCGCGCCCAAAGGTACGCAAAAGAAACGCAACCGCGGGCGGCAACGCGGCGATGCAGAACAGCGCAACGAAAAGACGGGATGCCATCTCGAGCGACATCACGAACGAGCCCAGGTACGTCAGCGCGTAGTGCAGCGAGTTGGGGACCAGCCGAAGATCCAGGGTCCACAGCTCGGAGACCCGGGTCGCCGCATCGGCGCGGTGGCGCAGCGCCGCCGGGACCGCGAGGTGCGCGGGATAGTCGAAAAACGGGAGGTATCGCCCGGCGAAAATCGGCGCGGCGGCGAGCACGATCAGCAGCACGAAGAGCGAGATCTCGATCCGAGCCCACCGGTGGGGGTTTTGGTCGACCAGGATCATCGCGCCGAAGATAGCGCGTCGCCCGATGCCGACAGTGTTATAGCTGCGGCCGGAACGGCGTTTTTCAACCGAGTGGGAGGACAAAGATGACCAAGAAGACGATCCTGTTGGCAGTGACGCTCTCGGCAGTTTCTTCGATTGCAATGGCGCAGAATCAGATGGCCCCCGCGGCAAAACCGGCGGCGGCGGCGAAACCGGCAGCCGCGACTCCCGCGGCCGCGGCTCCCGCGGCGGCCGCGCCGGCAGCGGCCCCGGCGGCAGCGCCGGCGAAGATGGAGGCGCCGAAGCCCGCCGTCGAGAACGACATGTTCAAGAAGATGGTCGGAACCTGGCACTGCGACAGCATCAGCAAGGGGCCGGACGGCAAGGACATGAAGGGCAAGACCACCTGGACCTGGAAGAGCGTCCTCGGCGGGCACTGGTACACGCTCAGCTACAAGCACGCCAAGGCTGGGCCGGCTCCCGCGTTCGAGGGTGACGCCACCATCGGCTACAACGGCGCCGACAAGAAGTACGTGTTCATCGGGTTCGACAACATGGGCGGCTGGATCAACCTGAGCAGCGCGGACGGCATGGCCTACGCCGGAGACGGCGTCCCCATGGGCAAGAAGGGGACGATGAAGATCGCCTTCGCCAAGGGCAAAGACAAAAAGGGCGAGGAGAGCGACAAGATGATGGACGTCTCTCTGGACCTGGGCGGCCAGTTGGTCAGCGAGAGCTGCAAGAAGTAACGGCCCGCTCCGCTCGGGGAATGCCAAATTCCCCGAGCGCTGAGCGACCCGCGGCACGCCGGCGACGGGCGGCACCCCGGAGGCGTGCCGGAAGGTCACCGTGCTAGTCTGCGGGCGATTGTCGGAATGGTAGCCACGCCGAGCCTCCCCGCCGTCATTGCCTCCCGGTACGTGCCGGTGCGTCTCATCGCGCAGGGGGGAATGGGCGCGGTCTACGAGGTCGAGCACGCCCGCACCGGCGAGCACCTGGCGCTCAAGGTGCTGCTCTCGGGCGTCGGCGCGTCCGCCGAGGCGCTGAACCGTTTCAAGCGCGAGGCGCGCGCCTCGGCCCGCATCAAGAGCGATCACGTGGTACGCGTGATCGACGCCGACGTCGCGCCGGAGCTCGACGGCGCGCCGTTCCTGGTGATGGAGCTGCTCGAGGGGAGCGATCTCGAGCGCAAGGCGGCCGCCGAACGACCGGCGCCGGGCACGGTGGTCGATTGGCTGCGACAGGTCGCGGTCGCGATCGACAAGGCCCATCGGCTGGGGATCGTTCACCGCGATCTCAAGCCCGAGAACCTGTTTCTCACCAGCCGCGAGAACGGGACGCCGATCGTCAAGGTGCTCGACTTCGGCATCGTCAAGATGACCGAAGAGGGGACCGGCGCGACGGGCTCGGGCCAGATCCTGGGGACGCCCCAGTACATGGCGCCCGAACAGGTCACGACCGGCGCCCGGATCACGCCGGCGACCGATCGGTACGCGCTGGGGTTGGTGGCCTACCGTCTGCTGACCGGGGAGAGCTACTACCAGGGCGACGTCATGAAGATTCTCGCGCAGCTCCTGCACGAGCCGCTGCAGCGCCCCTCCCAGCGACACGCGGAGCTGGGGACCGCCATCGATTCCTGGTTCGCCCGGGCCTGCCACCGCTCCCCGGAGGAGCGCTTTGCGTCGGCGGCGGAGCAGGTGGAGGCGCTCTCGGCGGCGCTGGGTCTGCCGACTCTGGCGATCGATCCGTCGTCGGGCATCCGGGCGGCCGCACTGAGCGGCCCGACGTCGCGCCGCCGGTCGACGCCGCGCCTCGCGCTCGGCCTCGCCGCCGTGGTGGCCGCGGGCGCCATCGCGGCGGTGGTGATCTCCCGGCGTCCCGCCGCCGGTGGATCCGGCGAGGCCGTCTCGGCGAAACCGCTGGCGGCGCCGGCGACTTCGCCGTCTCTGCCGCCCGCGTCGTCCGTCCCGCCCGCGCCGTCCGTCCCGCCTGCCGCCGCGACTGTTGCGCCCGCCGCGGTCCCGTCGATCGGCACACCCGTCAACGAGCCGTCGGCGCTCGATTCCAAGCGCGGTTCGTCTCGCGCGCGGCACGGAGCACCGCGAGCGTCCGCCGGGAAGGCGACGTCGTCCGGCGAGCCAGCCGCGGCCACCGGCAAGGCCGCCGCGGCCGATCCGTACGCCGACCAGAAGTAGCTGGCGGCTCGGCGCTACCGCTGGATGCCGGCGGTCGGCACGGCCGACCAGGCGGTGCCGGTCCAGTGCAGGACGGTGCCGTCACCTACGATCCAGGCATCGCCCGGGCCGGACCCCCAAACGCCGGAAAGGTAGTACGAGGCGGGGCTCGAGACGGTCGACCAGGTTGCGCCGTCAAAGTGGAGGATCGAATCGCCGACGACCCAGACGTCGTCAGGTCCGCTCCCCCACACGCTGTTGGGATAGCCGTCGTCCGGGGTCGAGACGGCCGACCAGGCTGCGCCATTCCAATGCAAGATCGTGGCTCCACCGGTCGTGGTGTTCCCGACCGCATAGACGTCGCTCGCGCTGCTGCCCCACACGCCCCAGAGAGCCGACGCGGTGCCGTTGGCGCTCGGCGACCAAGCGGTGCCGTCCCAGTGGACGATGGTGCCCGCGTCGCCGACGGCCCAGACGTCGTCGGGCGCGCTTCCCCACAGGTGGTAGAGCGCCTTGGTGGAGACACTGGTGGAGACCGACCAACTGGCGCCGTCCCAGTGCGCGATGGCGCCGTTCGTGTCCACCGCCCAGACGTCGTCGGCGCTGCTGCCCCACACGCTGTTGAGAGAGCCGCTGAGGCCATCGGAGGACGCGGACCAGGCTGTCCCGTTCCAGTGAACGATAGTGCCGCCGTCGCCGACGGCCCAGACGTCGTCGGCGCTGCTGCCCCACACGCTCCAGAGGGCGTGGGTCGTGCCGCTGTCGACCGACGACCAGACGGAGCCGTTCCAATGAAGCATCGTCGGTGACGCAGTTGCCGGCGCGCCCTGGATGACCGCTCCGACGGCCCAGACATCATCTGGACCGCTGCCCCATACCTGACCGAGGAGAACGTCCTTCCCAAGCAGGTTCGACACCGTCGAGCAGTCTGTTCCAGCGGGCCAGCAGTTCGCGGACACGGCCCCGAGCGCGGGGCAGGCGACGGGCGTCGGATCGCCGCACGTCGGAAGGCAGGTCTCGCCGGCGCAGTCGTAGAAGCTCAGATCGTCGACCCAGAGATCGAAGCTGGGGAATGGCTGATAGCTATTGAACTTGATGCCGGCCAGGTGCGTCGGATCCCACGTCGCCGAGCCCACGATCACATTGTCGTTGGCATCACCGTTTCCATTGATCTGCGAGAGCGCGCTGTACGGCACGTGGTACTGAACCCAGTCATTGCTCGGACTGGTGATGACGAACGCAAAGTCGTTGTCGCAGTTGTAGGTGGTCGCGCTGTCCACGCACGTGCCCCCGCGGCTCACCGGCTCCGTCTCGGAAGTGGCGAGCTGCACGACCACGTCGGGCGAGTTGGTCTTCATCCAGAACGTAATGCCGCCGGTCGTGCTGGCGTCGTAAGGCTCGGTCAGGGCCAAGCCCATCTGCGCCCACGAGGTGAACCCCGAGGCGGTCAGGTGGGCCGCCATCCGGCTGTCGCCGCGGCCCCCGGGGATCGGCGACATGGTGAAGGTCGCTCCCTGCGCCGGGCTGAGCGTGCCTTCGGTGCCGTCTGCGACCGTGTACCAGTTCCCGCTCCGCCCGCCCGATTCGCAGCTCACACCGTTTCCGTCTTCCATGTCGTCGATCAGCAGTGGATCCGAGCACCCGATGGGAGCCGTGGCGGTCGGGGCCGTCGGGGCCGAGCCGCCGCAGCCCACAGTCGTGACCACGGCGAAGAGCAGCACGGCCGGAAGGACCGCTCGAGCGGCGCGCGAGCATGCACCAGGAAGGCCACGAGTTTCGGACATTGGTTCTTTTCCCTTGTTCGGAGTGATCGGAGTCGGCTCGCTTGACGAGCGACGTGCCGTGCAACCAGCTCACTCAGCAACTCGCGGGCCAACTAAAGCGCGACGCGCGGTTCCGCGACGGCTGCGACACCACGGCGGCTCGCGCGAGCGCCACGATCCGCCCGGGCAAGTGATGCGCAACTTCGGCTACGAGCTCTTCGCGCGTTGCGCGAAGAAGGCTCGCGGTGCGCAAGACTTGCGCAACTGCGGCGCGCGCAACACCTTCGCCGATACAGGCGATCGCGGCCGCCGGTCAGTGCGCGACTGACGGGGAGCGCGTCCGCTAATAGAACGTCACGTCGTCGATCGTGACGTCGGCAACGCAGGGGAGCGCCCCAGCCGGCGCAGCCTCGACGTTGAATTGCCACTCTACGAGCGTCAGCTTCGTCGTGTCGACCGGTGTCGAGGGACTACCCCCGGACGGACCGCCAACGAATGGCATCATCAAAGTGGTGGGAATCGGCTCCGGTGTCACCGTGGCCTGGGGCGGGTACGCGCTCGGCGCGCCGGTGGCGTAGGGAAGCCCGGTGGTCGCCGACGTATGCACGACATCCCCGGTCTCGTAGCTCATCGTGCAGCCACCCAACGACGCGGCGCTGATCGAGAACTGCACGCCGGTGAATGCGCTCGCGTCGACGCACCCGTCGAAGCTGATGGAAATACCCAGGTATCGCGCCGCCACCTCCGGGGCCGCGTTCTCGGTGATATGCAGCCTGCCCCCCGACGTGCTGTAGCTCGGCGATCCAGGGCCGTCGATCGAATTGGGTTTGTCGCCGGATTTGACGATTTCGCCGCCGATCTCGATCCCGTCGTCAGCTCCCATGAAGTCGGCTATCAGCCCGTCGGCGCGCGCGAGCCTGGTGGAGGCCGGCGTGCAGTCGACTCCGATGACACCGACGCCGGGTTTGCCTTCCAACCGCCCCGCGTGGATATCGAACAGGCTGTTGCACCCGGTTGCCAGCGCGGCCGTGGCGATCGCAACGTGAAGCGCACGGCGATTGAGTCGAGAGCGCGCCATGTCGGAGGCGCGGAGGGTGTGGGGTCGTCGCGTCGGCACGACTTACCGCTGGATGCCGGCGGTCGGGACCGCCGACCAGATCGTTCCGTTCCAGTGCAGGAGGGTCCCGAAGTCACCGCCGATCCAGGCGTCGCTCGGCCCAGTACCCCAGACAGATAGGAGGTAGTCCAAGGCGGGGCTCGGAACGATCGACCAGGCCGAACCGTCCCAGTGCAGGATCGAGTCGCCGACCACCCAGACATCGTCAGGTCCGCTGCCCCAGACGCCGTTGGGATAGCCATCGGCCGGAGTCGAGACGGTCGTCCAGGCTGCGCCGTCCCAGTGCAAGATCGTGGCTTCACCCGTCGCCGTGTTCCCGACCGCGTAAACGTCGCCGGGCCCGCTTCCCCACACGCCCCACAGAGCCGAGTCGGTGGCGCTCGCGCTGGCGGACCAGGCGGTGCCATCCCAGTGGACGATGGTGCCTCCGTCGCCGACGGCCCACACGTCACCGGGGCCGCTGCCCCACAGGTGATAGAGGTACTTGCTGGAGACACCCGTGGCGGCCGACCAAGTCGCGCCGTCCCAGTGCTCGATGGCGCCATTCGCGCCGACGGCCCACACATCGCTGGAGCTGCTGCCCCACACGCTGTTGAGGGAATCGTTCAGGCCATCTGAGGACGCGGACCACGCGGATCCGTTCCAACGAACGACGGTGCCAAAGTCCCCCACGGCCCACACGTCGTCGGCGCTGCTGCCCCAGATGCCCCACAAGGCGTGGGTGGTGCCGCTCTCGACAGACGACCAGACGGAGCCGTCCCAATGAAGAACCGTTGGCGAGGCCGTTGGCGGCGAGCCCTGGGGGCCCGTTCCGACGGCCCAGACGTCATCTGGCCCGCTGCCCCACACGGAGGTGAGAGTGGCGTACGTCTCGGGCGGGGTCGTCACCTTCGAGCAGTTTGTTCCGGCGGGCCAGCAGTTGGCGGGAACGGCGCCGAGCGCCGGACAGGCAACCGCAGTCGGATCCGTGCACGTGGGAAGACAGGTCTCGTTCGAGCAGTCGTAGAAGCTCAGATCATCGATCCAGAGCTCGACGTTCGTCACAGGTTGATAGAGCAGAAACTGGATGTTCGTCAGGCTCGTTGGATCCCACGTTGCGGAACCTGCGACCGTATTTCCGTTGGCATCGGGCTTGGAGCCCGCCTGGTAGAGCGCGCTGTACGGCACGTAGTACTGGAACCAATCGGGATGGGGACTGGTGATATTGAAATTGAAGGCGTTGTCACAGTTGTACGTGGTCGCGCTGTCTGAGCACAGGCCCCCGCGGCTGACGGGGACCGTCTCCGAGATGGGAAGGTTCACGCCCACGACGGGCGCATTGGTCTTCATCCAGAACGTGATACCGCCGGTCGCGCTCGCATCGTAAGGACCCGCCGTCTCGCCGACATTTTCCAAGGACAGACTCATTTGCGCCCAACTGGTAAACCCCGAGGCGGTCAGGCGGACCGCCATCCGGCTGTCGCCGCGGCCCCCGGGGATTGGCGTCATGGTGAATTCCGCCCCCTGCGCGGGAGAGAGCGTGCCTTCGGTGCCATCTGCCTCCGTGTACCAGTATCCGCTTCTCCCTCCCGAGTGGCAGATCAAATTATTGCCGTCCTCCATGTCGTCAATCATCTGTGGATCGGCGCACCAACCGGCGGCCGCCGAGCAAGCGGTCCCCGTCAGCCGGCAGGCCGCGGGATAGGTATGCGCCGGCCGGGCACGATTGGAGGAATGCCGGATCGGTGCAGGTCGGCTTGCAGGCCCCGGTCGAGCAGGAATAGAAGCTGATGTCGTCGACCCACACGTCGAACGCCGCCCCCGGCGCTACTTTGAACACCACACCGACGAGAAGCTTTGGATTCCAGGTCGCAGTGCCGCCATCCTCTTGAGCCAGCGCCGAGAACGGCACCTCGTACTGCGTCCAGTCGCTGTTCGGCGCCGTGATCGTGAACGAGAACCGATCGTTGCAACTCGGGTTGGTTGCGCTGACCACGCAATCCGCTCCGTTGGTGTCTGGAATGAGGAACTCGACGACAACGGGTACATCGTTCTTCATCCAAAAGGTGATGCCGTTGGTCGGGCTCGCGTCGTACGGCTCGTTCATCATATTGTGGGTGTCCAGACTGAAGCCCATCACCGCGCCCCACTCGGTGAAACCGGAGCCGTGGAAGCGAGCCGCGTAGTGACTTTGACCTCGGCCCCCGGGGATCGCGGTCGGCGTGAAGGGTGAGCCGGCGGCCGGTTCCAGCGTGGTGCTGGTGCCGTCTCCACTCGTGTACCAGTATCCGTTCCGCCCGCCCAGGTTGCAGATGTCGCTGATCTGGTCCTCCATGTCGTCGATCAGCAGGTTCGACGGGTCGTAACAGGGCGGCGGGGGCGACCCCTCGTGGATGCCGAAGACGGAGTTGCACCCGCCGGCCAGCGTGGCGGCGACGACGAAAGCCAGCCGAAGCGCGCGGGGGTTGAATCGGGAGAGTGACGTGTCGCCGGCTGTCCGCATGACGTTACTGCTGGAGCCCCGCCGTCGGCAGGATCGACCAGGTCGAACCGTCCCAGTGCAGGATGGTGCCCGCGCTCACTGAAGATCCAGGCGTCGCTCGGGCCGGTGCCCCAGACAGCGTAGAGGTATGCGTCGGTCGGGCTCGGGACGGTCGACCAGGTCGTGCCGTCGAAGTGCAGGATCGACTCGCCGACGACCCAGACGTCACTGGGGCCGCTCCCCCAGACCACGTTGGGATCGGGTGCAGCCGGGGTCGAGGCGGCCGACCAGACGGTGCCGTCGAAGTGCAAGATTGTGGCGTCTCCGGTCGTCGTGTTCCCGACCGCCCAGGCGTCGGTGGGCCCAGCGCTCCAGACGCCCCACAGCACCGAGTCGGTGCCGCTCGCACTGGCCGACCAGGAAGCGCCGTCGTAGTGCAGGATGGTGCCTCCGTCACCGACCGCCCAGACGTCGTCAGGTCCGCTTCCCGAGAGGCGGTAGAGAATCTTGCTGGAGATGTTCGCCGAGACGGACCAGGTCGTGCCGTCGAAGTGCAGGATGGTTCCGTTGGCGCCGGCGGCCCAGACGTCGCTCGCGCCGCTGCCCCACACGGAAGAGAGGGCGGCCATGGTGACCGGCGTGGTGGAAGTCCATGCGCCGCCGTCCCAGTGAGCGACGGTGCCAAAGTCGCCAACGGCCCAGGCGTCGTCGACGCCGCTGCTCCACACGCCCCAGAGGGGCGATGTGACGCCGCTGCTGGAAGATGACCAGACGGCACCGTTCCAGTGGCGGATCGCGCCGGCTTCGTGGAGGCCACTGACTCCGACGGCCCAGACGTCGTCGGTGCCGCTGCCCCAGGAAGACTCGAGGGCGATGTCGGGCGGATTGGAGCAATCGGCCCCGGCGGGCCAGCAGCCCGCCGGAATCCCCGCGGACGCCGGACAAGCAACGGGCGCGCCCGGATCGGAGCAGGTCGGAACGCACGAGGCGCCGGAACAGTCGTCGTAGAAGCTCAGGTCGTCGATCCAGAGATCGACGCTCGCGAGTTGACCGACCGTGAAAGTGATGTTCGTGAGGCTCGTCGGATCCCAGGTTGCGGAGCCCGTGATCGAGTTGCCGTTGGCGTCCGTGTTGACACCGACCTGGTAGAGCGCGCTGTATGGCACGTGGTACTGGAACCAGTCGTCGGAGGGATTGGTAATGACGAATGAAAACACGTTGTCGCAGTTGTAGGTCGTCGTGCTGTCCGAGCAGAGGCCCCCGCCGCTGACGGGGTCCGTCTTCGAAATGGGGAGACCCACCTCTACGTAGGGCGCGTTGGCCTTCATCCAGAACGTGATGCCGCTGGTCGCGCTCGCATCGTAGGTGCTTTGCCACCCCGCTGGCTGCCGTTCAAGCTCAAGCCCATTTGCGCACCCCAGCCGGTGAACCCGGACGCCGTCATGTGGGCCGCCATTTGGCTGTCGCCGCGGCCCCCCGGGATTGGCGTCATGGTGAAGGCAGCTCCCACGGCGGGAGAAACTGTGCCTTCGGTGCCATCTGCCACCGTGTACCAAGTTCCGGCCCGTCCTCCCGAGTTGCAGATCACGCTGTTACCGTCTTCCATGTCGTCAATCATTTGTGGGTCGGCGCACCACTTTGCAGCCGCTGCGCAGTCCGCCCCAGCCGGCCGACAGGCCGCGGGATAGTTGGCGCCCGCCGGGCAAGAATGTTTAAAAGCCTGATCCGTGCAGGTCGGAAGGCAGGCCCCGGTCGAGCAGTAATAGAAGCTGATGTCATCGACCCACACGTCGAACGCCGCCCCGGATGCCACCTCGAATTGAATGCCGAGAAGGAGTTGAGGATTCCAGGTGGCGGTGCCGCCGTGTTGCTGAGTCAGCGCCGCGAAGGGCACGCTGTACGGCACCCAGTCGGCGTTCGGCGCCGTAATCTGGAACGAGAAATGGCTCTTGCAATTCGGATTACTTGCGCTCGGTACGCAGTCCCCTCCGTCGGTCTGGAGGACGGTGTCTGGAATGAGAAAATCGACGGACACGGGAACGTCGTTCTTCATCCAGAACGTGACGCCGCCGGCCGCGCTCGCGTTGACCGTTTGGTTCACGAGTCCAACCGCGTCCAGGTTGAAACCCATGAGCGCGCCCCAACCGGTGAAACCGGACCCTGTGAAGCGCGCCGCATAGTGGCTGCTCCCTCGGCCTCCGGGGATCATCGCGGGAATGAACGTCGCCCCCTGCGCGGGAGAAAGCGTGCCCTCGGCGCCGTCTCCGAGCGTGTACCAGATTCCTTGCCGCTCGCCCAGGTTGCAGATGTCGCCGACCCCGTCTTCCATGTCGTCGATCAGCAACGGCGACGGCCCGGGGTCGTAGCAGGGCGGAGGCGGCGTCCCCTGGTGGATGCCGAAGACAGAGTTGCAACCGCCCGCCAGCGTGGCGGCGGCGACGAGAACCAGATGAAGCGCGCGGCGTCTACCGCGCGGACGTTGGCCACCCATCAGAAGCTCCCCTTTAGCCCCGCCACGCCCCCGGTCGGAGATGCGCCCAGCAGGAGTCCCACCGTGCTCCCCGATTCGTGCGCGCCCAGCCGCCGCGAGCGCTCCCAGTAGAACAGCGACGCGCCGGCCGCGACCAGCGCCACGCCGGAGACGGCGAAGATCGTCGCCAGATCTCCGCGCGAGACCGCGTCGCTCCGCTTGGAGAGGCCCGTGGCGTCGCAGATGTCGCCCGTGCAGTGCGAATCTGGAATCCGACTTGGCGCTGAGCGCCGCCCCGAGCGCGACGCCCGCGACCGCCAGCGCCACCACGCCGGCGCCGGCCGTGGCCAGACCGATGGGGCGCAGTCGCGGCGACAGCGGCGGCGGGGGAGCCGGTGGGCCGGATCGCAACGTGACCTTCTCTGCCGACACCACGACGACCGGGGTCGCCAGCACCGGGATCTCGACGGTCTTCGACTCCGCCTCGTTGGCAATCGTTACTTTCGTCTCGAACGGCTCGCGGCCCGGCGCGGACGCGCGGATCACGTGCTCGCCGCCGTCGACCGGGATCGGCGTCGACCAGGCCGCGCGCGCGAGCTCGTGGCCGTCGTGCTCGACGCGCAGCCCCTCCACCTGCGTGCCCGCCGGAACCACCACGGTGAGCCTCGACATGCGCGGCTCGAGCGCCCTCGCCCGCTCGCTGGCGGCGGCCTCGCGATCGTGCCGGCCGTCCTTCCGCGCGAACAGGACCGCCTCGTTGAACTCGCTCCAGGCGTGCGCCAGGCGCCCCTCCAGCTCGTGGCAGAGCGCCAGATTCAGGATGGTCCCGCCGCTCGGGTCGAGGCGCTGGCTCTCCTCGAAGGCCGGACAGGCCTGCGCGACCTGCCCTTCCGACAGCAGCGCCTTCCCCTTCTGGAAGAGCACCGTGGCCAGCGCCTGATCGTCCGCGCTCGTCTGGGCCATGGCGGGGCCGCGCCCGCCCAGAAGGAGCAGGGCGCTCAACGATCCGGCCACCACCCCCCGAACCAGAGCCAAGCGGGTCATTTCTACTCCTCCATTTTGCTCGAGAGCAAGGTCAACACGTCTGGGCCTCGTCGGTCGAGGCGGCTCGTTCGTCCCGAAACACCGGCGGCGCCAGACCCTCCCCCAAGGGCTGGCGCCGCCGGTCGCTGCAAGCGCTCGTCGATCGCGGTTACTCCGTCCGGACGAAGTCCATGTCGTAGACGGCGCTGCCGCTGTAGTAGACGTACATCGCCTGCAGCACGCTGGTGTCGGTCGCGCCGCACTCCGTGAACAGGGCGGCGAGGTCGACGTCGACGGTGGTGGTCGTCTGGGCGTTGATCCAGCCGAAGTCGGTCTGGCACCAGGTCCAGCCGCTGCCGACCTGCACCGCGACGCTCTGGGACGTCCCGGCCGCTCCGGTCGCGATATCGAGCTTGATGTGCTTGATGTTGGTCAGATCGAGCGCCGCCGGGAAGGTGGGGCCGAACCAGCCGCCGTCGGCGGTGGTGATCTCCAGGCCGTGCGTGCCGTCGGTGGCGAAGGCCGTCGTCTGGGCGACCGTCCCGCCGTTGGTCTGCCAGTTGGCGGAGGCCCAGGTGTCGGTGCCGTCCTCGAAGGTGTAGAGCGTGCTCGGGTTCCCCTTCACCGTGACGATCAGGTTCGCCGGCGCCGAGACCCGCCCCGCGCTGTCGGCCACCGTGTAGGGCGTCGAGGCCTGGCCGGAGAAGCCGGGGGCCGGCTGGAAGAGCACGTTGCCGCCGGTCTGCAGCGCGTAGCTGCCGGCGGCAGTTATGATCCCCTGCTGCACCCCGGGCGTCGCGGGATCGAGGTCGAGCGACGCGAGGTCGAGCGTGGTGGGACCGTAGGTGATGTCGTTCGCGGCGATCGCGAAGGTGACCGGCGTGTTGAACACCGTGGTCGCGAGATCGTCGTCGGCGACGGGCGCCAGGTCGAAGGGCGGCTTGCGCTCGATGAGCTTCGCGAAGTTGGTGAAGGCCGTGCAGACGGGGCTCGGGCAGTAGACGGTGAAGCCGTCGTAGTCGGGATAGAGCGTGCCGTTGTCCTGCTTGCCGGACAGGATCCAGTAGAGCGCGCCGCCGCCCTCGTCGCGCAGCACGGTGTCCGTCCATTCCTTGTAGACGGGGTTGCGGGTCGCCTTGTCGAGCCACCCGAACTCGCCCAGCAGCACGCGCTCGGCGATCCGGCGGCCGTCCTCGATGTGGCGCTGAATCCACTGCGTCCCCCAGGCCGCGTCTTTGCCCCAGCTGTCGGGGTAGAGGTGGAACGACATGGCGTCCATCGCCGGCAGGTTGGCGAGCGCGATCGTGTCGACGCCCTGGCTGCAGTTCTCCGTCCAGTCGGTCGCGTTCGGATTGCAGAAGAACCCTTCGTCCCCCGCCGAGACCAGGTGGCGCCGGTCGATCGTCTTGACGAACCTGCTCGCCTGGTCGGCCCAGGCGGTCAGCGTCTTCGTGGTGCAGCCCGGCGACGCGGGATAGGCGCCGCTGCCCGTGCAGCGGGGCTCGTTGGCCAGCTCCCAGGCCATGATCGTCGCGTCGTCCTTGTAGGCGACGCCCGTGTAGACGTTCACGTGGTTGAGGAGGTGGGCGATCCAGGCGCGGTACCAGCCGCGGATGGTCGGATCGCTGAAGAACTGATCGTGGTACTGGCCGCCGGCCCATTTGACGTACTGGTCGATGCCGCCGAAGGCGCTCCAGTTGTTCACGAACGGGATGATCACCTTGAGATCCAGCTGGCCCGCCTTGTAGATGACGTAGTCGAGGTGCTGGAGGCCGGTGTCGCTGTCGTTGAACGCGGGCGCCGTCCCGTCGAAGTAGTGGAAGTAGACGCCGTTGTGGATGCCGTCGATGGAATTGCTGCCGTCCTGGTTCCCGATGTCGAGCGCGCCCCAGAAGCGTACGACGTTGAAGCTGCTCGCGGCGGCGGTGGTCAGCAGATCGTCGACCATCGCCTGCGAAGCGTACATAGGGTAGTAGTTGCTGGCGCCGGCGACGCGGAACTGACCGCCGCGGTGGAACAGCTGGCGCCCTTCGCGCTGGACGAAGTGGTGGCCCTTGGCGTCGATGACGTCGGGCAGTGTTTGCGCGGTCGAGAAGCGGGGCGCGAGCGCGATCCCCAGGAGCGCGCAAGCCGAGAGCGGAGTGACGAATCGTCTGGACATGGTCTTTGACCTTTTCTGGAGTGAGTGGAGTCGAGCGACGATCGAGGCGATCGCCTTGCGCCTGCCTGGCACTCCTTCAGCAACGTTCGGGCCAGCGGCAAAGTTCCCGGCGCGTGCGGGAACATCCCGGCGAGCGACGCCAGCGCAGTCTTGCGCACGCGGTTGCGCAAGCCCTCGCGCAAGAGGCGCGCATCTTGGGCAACACTTGCGCAACGGACCTCCCCACGGTCTCGCCACACCGTGGCACTCGTCTTGCTCTCCGGGTCGTCACTGAGCGAGCCACACCAACTGCGAGTGTGGCGCTCACAAGGGGAGGTCTTTCATGACGATCAAGGGTTGTGTCGGTGTTGCCATATTCATCTCGGTCTGTGCGGATGCAAACGCTACCGATACCGCGGCCGGCGATTGTGGTCAGCGCGCCGAGGAGTCGGCTGACCATCACAAGCTGCTGAACAATCTCCCGATGCCAGATGCTTTGGGAGCATCCACGACCTTCAGCGTGGCGGGCGGCATCGATCTGCGGAACCCCTTCTTCGAAGACCTCGGAACCAACGGACGCACCTGCGGAAGCTGTCACCAGATCAACCAGGGTTGGACGATCTCGGCGGCGGACACCCGGCGCCTGTTCGACGTGACCCGCGGTACCGCTCCGATCTTCCGTACCGTGGACGGTTCGAACTCGCCCGACGCGGACGTCTCCACGCTCGGCAACCGGCGCGCCGCGTACAGCATGCTGCTCAGTCGCGGCACGATCCGCGTCGGCATCGGCGTTCCCGAGGGGGCCGACTTCGCGTTGACGGCGGTCGACGATCCGTACGGCTTTGCGAGCGCCGCTCAGTTGTCGCTGTTTCGCCGGCCGCTTCCGGCGACCAACCTCGCATTTGATTCCGTCGTCATGTGGGACGGGCGAATCACCGGCGACAGTCTCCAGGCCGCGCTCGGCACGCAGGCCAATGGCGCCACGCTGGGCCACGCTCAAGGCGCAACGCCGCTCGACGAGACCACCGAGGACGCGATCGTCGCCTTCGAGACGGGGCTCTTCACGACGCAGTTCTTCGACCGGGGCGTCGGCTCTCTCAGCGTCGACGGTGGTCACGGCGATGCGGAAGATCTCGCCGGCCAGCCGATCGCCGCCGCGCGATGGGACCTGTTCGACGCGTTCCAGAGCAGCTCCGACCCGAATTATCAGGCGCTTTACCGCGGACAGGAGCTCTTCAATACGCGGCTTCGCTCGGATGGAAAGGGCGCCTGCCAAGGTTGCCACTCGCAGTCGAACGTCGGGAGCAACGTCAAGGGCGCGTTCTTCAACATCGGGATCTCGGACGGCACGCGGCGAGAAGCCGACCAGCCGCTCTACACGTTCACGGAGATCAGCACGGGCAACGTCGTACAGTCCACGGACCCTGGGCGCGCGCTCATCACCGGAAAGTTCGCGGACATGGGCCACTTCAAGGTGCCGTCGCTTCGTGGCCTGGCCGCGCGCGCCCCCTACTTTCACAGCGGATTGGCTCGGACGCTCTCCGACGTGGTGGCTTTCTACAAGGCGTCGCTCGGGTTCGTGTTCACGGACGACGAAACCGCAGACCTGGAGGCGTTTCTCGGGGCGCTCTAGCCCGAGCGCAAGCCAACCGGCCCGCGCGGGTTGCGCAAGCCCTCGCGCCACTCGCGCCAAAGGCGCGCATCTTGGGCAAGACTTGCGCAACGGACCTTCCCCACGGTGTCGCCGCCGCCCTATACTCGGCGACCGTGGCGTTCCAGTTGGCGGTTTTCTTGGGCGAGCAGGTCCGGACCTTCGACCTGCCCGCGTCCGGCGAGGTGACCATCGGTCGCGGGGAAGGGAGCGCGGTCCGCATCGACGATCCGTCCGTCTCCCGCCAGCACGCGGTCCTCCGCGTGGGTGACAGTCTGCAGATCGAGGACCTGGGCGGCTCCAACGGAATCTTCGTCCGCGAGAAGCCGCGTCCTGGCACGGGCACCGAGACGTTGAACATGCGGCAGCTGGTTCGCCGAAAGGCCGACCTGGCGGTCGGCGAGCGGATCCTGCTCGGCACCGCCAGCCTGGTCGTGCGGCATGCGCCCCAGGGCGAGATCCTCGACCTCGAGGCGGCGGGCCGCGCCACCGGCGGCGTCGCCCTGCGCGATCCCGCCATGCGCGCACTCTACGAGCAGGCGATGCGCGCGGCGCGGGCGCCGATCAGCGTCCTCTTGCTCGGGGAGACGGGGGTCGGCAAGGAGGTCCTGGCGCGCGCCATTCATGCGCAGTCGCCGCGGGCGAAGGGTCCCTTCATGGGCATCAACTGCGCGGCCCTGGCCGAGTCGCTGCTGGAGAGCGAGCTCTTCGGCAGCGAGAAGGGCGCGTTCACCGGAGCGGCGGCGGCGCGCCCCGGCCTGTTCGAGGCTGCCAGCGGCGGAACGGTCTTCCTCGACGAGGTCGGCGACCTACCGCTCACGATGCAGGGCAAGCTCTTGCGAGTCCTCGAGGAGCGCGTGGTGACGCGCCTCGGATCGACGCGCGAGCGCCCCATCGACGTCCGATTCGTGGCGGCGACGAACCGGGACGTCGAGGCGGACAGCCGAACCGGGCGTTTCCGCTCTGACCTCTACTTCCGCCTGGCGGGCATCTCGCTGCCGATCCCGCCGCTCCGCGAGCGCCCCGCCGAGGTCGCCCTTCTGGTGGGGACGTTCGTCGCGGCCTCCTGCAAAGCCCTCGATCGCGCGCTGCTGGCGGTGTCGCCCGAGGCGCTCGAGCTGCTCCGGCGATACAGCTGGCCCGGGAACGTTCGCGAGCTGCGGAACGTCATCGAGCGCGCCGCCGTGCTCTGCGCGGGCGACACCATCCTGCCGGAGCACCTCTCGCCCTCCGTGCTCGCAGCGGCCGCGCCCGCTGCCGTCCCGGCTTCCAGCGTTCCTCTGCCGGTCGAATCGGAGACGCTCCCGTCGCCCGACAACGGGGGCCAGGGCCTTCAAGACGAGATCAAGTCGCTCGAGCGCGCCCGCATCACGACGGCGCTCGAGCGCTCCGGTGGCAATCAGAGCAAGGCGGCCGAGGCCCTCGGCATCTCGCGCCGCACCCTGGTCTCCCGCCTCTCCGAGTTCGGCCTCCCCCGCCCGCGCAAGTCCGGCTGACGCAAACCTCGCCCTCGGCGAGGCACGGCACTTGCTAAAGCTCGGACCGTGACCGCGAAAGGGAAGACGAGGCGATGGTCGCTTCGTCGTCACTGAACCAGCGGCCCCGCCCACGGAGGCACGATGAAAACCACGCTCAAGGTACGCAGCTCGATCAAGGCCGGCAAGTTGGCGTCGAACCACAACCGCTCAGCACTCAAGGTGCGCAGCGCGATCAAGGCCGGCAAGCTTTCGACGAACCACAATCGCACCGGCACGCAGATTCGCTGAGCCGGCCGACCGGCGGGAGCCTCGCGGGCGTTGCGCACCCGTGAGGCAGACGTCGTCCGTGACGACCACCCTCGAAGCGCTCGAAGCGGATTTTCGGCCTCGTCGTCCCTGCTCACCAAAGGAGAACTTTCATGCGGATGTCAGCCTTCAAGAACGTCGTGCGTGTGCTGTCGACCCTCGTCGCGGCTGGGACTATCTCGGTGTCGGCGTCCGGCTGTAGGCCGAAGTCGACCCAGATGAACAGCTGTAGCTGCGCATGTCGCCAGGACGGTCCGGTCAACGTCTACATCTCGAACAAGGACTTTCTCTCCGATGCTCCCTGCAGTTCCTATGGGGGAGCGGCATGCAATGTGACCGTCGTGACCAATGACGGGGCGTACCAGGTCCAAGGGACGTGGGAAGGCTGCGTCGATCACGGCAAGGTCGATGTGCAGACCAAGGCGGGCGACAAAATAGTCACCGTCGTGGTCCCGCCGGAAATTCTACCGCCTCCGCCGCCTGTACCAGGTCGGGGAAACACCAAGCCGTAAAGACGGCCTCGGATCGAGGACCCCTTCCTCGCGCGCGATGGCGACGGCCTGCGCCGGATCGTGCCAACTCGGAGTGGGTTCGCGAGGTCGCGGGCTTCACCGGCGCGCATCCCACCGCAACGTCCGCGTCAACGACGCGGGCGTGCTCATCTACCGCTAGCCAGCCAGATCTCGAGCGCGATCGACGAGGCACACCGCCCGGCATCAGCCATCGCGCGCGCGGGCTGCGCAAACCTTGCTCAAGGTCTTGCGCAGAGCTTGCCCAAGCTGCGCGCGTCCGCACCACCAACGGCGACCCGTCGGCGACTCCGCTGAATGGAAGTCAGTACCCGGCGCTCAGAACGCCAGGCCCGGTTCTCGCATGGGACGGGGAAAGAGGTCACGACCATGATCGAAATCAGAACCAAGCTACTCGTGGGGATCCTTCTGTCGGCCCTGACAGCCTCGTTCAGCGGCGCCGGATGCGGCGGCTCTTCGAACCAGGATGGAACTGGAGGCACCTCGGGCAGCGCCGGCGGTCAAGAGAGCCACCCGACCGGACGCGTGGAGCACGAGGTGCCACGCTGGCGGCCCGCGGATTGCTGGTGGCCACCCCTGCGAGTCTTGTCGTCAGCCAACATTGGAGGGGAACATGTTTGAACAAGTGCAGGACAGTGTCCGAGGTCTGTTTCGTCTTGCCGTTGTGGCCGGCGTCGCGGCTCTCATCGGGTGCGGTGAGCCGGGCTCGACCGGGTCGAGCCTGCCCAGCGGGGCGATGGCGGTGGCGCTAGTGACCGCTGGGGCGGACGGCGCAAGCTACACGTTCCCGTTCGGCACCCGTTTGGAGCTATTGAACACCTCGACGGGGTTCATGGAGGCCTTACAGCTCGACGGAAACGAGTCGATGCTGACAGAGACGGTCCCGGTCGGCAATTACACGGCGTCTCTCTTCCTTCTGAACAACGCACCCGTCCAGCTGGTCAGGAGTCTGAACGGGACGTCGCACACGGTGCCTGCGACCTGGACGGACGCGCAACCCTTCACCTTCATGATCGCCCACAACATGACGACGCCAATCGTGCTGCACTTCTCGGTCGTCAATCTCGGCGACGTGACGTTTCAGAGCGGCGCTCTTCAGGTCTCGGTCGACGTCAGCTCGACAACGAGCACGATGCCGACCAGTGCTCAGGAGACCGGAGTGATCGCGATACAGAGCCAGACCATCGCCTCGGGCGTCGGGCTCGAAACGCCCCTCGGACTAACCCTGGGAGAGTCCGATACTCAGTCTCTCACCTGGTCGATGACGGGGCCGTTCATCCAGCTATCCCCCCAGGAATCCTGCGCAACGGGCGCGTTGATCACGGATTCGGCATCGATGAGCAGCACGGGATTCAGCGCCCTGGTGAAGGAGATCGCGGGGCCCGGCAACGTCGTCTCCGTGTGTGTGGAGAATGCGACACGGGCGGGCGACTCCGTGTTCGTCTCTGCGACCCGGAAGGGCGCAGCCCCGACCGATCAGCAGTCATTCCTGCCGGGCACCAACTATGAATTCGATCTGGACGTCATATTCAACCCCGGCGAGATCTACGACGGCGTGACGCTCGATCTCTCTGTGCTCGGCGGGCCCATCACGTTGAACCCGAACAATTCGTTGTGGGAGCACAGGATTTTCGATGTCGACACCAACGAGACGCTCGAGCTATCGGTCGGGGACTTCACCAGTGGCACCTTCCAGCTCACGCCGTGAGGTCCCCGCTGAAGGCGGAGCTCGTGCCGGCGCTGGCCGTGTTCGACGGCCGGCCGACCGCCACCGTTCGCGCCGAGGTGTCGCGCACGCACGGCCTCGAGCTCGACGCCTCTCTTTTGCGCCAGCTTCTCGACTTCGAGATCCTCGGCGCGGCCGACTGATGGCCCGATCTCGTCGGTGGCCCGGTGCGTCGCGGTCGGGTGCGCGACCCGCCGGAGCTTACCCGTTATGCCTTCTTCGCGGGACCCGTGCAGGGATGAGGGGGTTGTTCTCACGGGCGATGGCGACTCCTCTATACTGCCGGAGAAGCGGCGCTCGACGAGGTCACCGGCTGTATCCGCCTTTTGCCGGCTATCCGCCGTTGTCGATCCACCGAACAGCGACGTGAGCTCTCGCCTCTCCACATGGTTTCTCTTGCCCATCTGTTTGGGGGCCGTCGAGCTGTTCGCCTGCGCGGGCACGGCCGGTTCCGGACCGGCGGATAACCCGGATGCTGCCTCGCAAGGCTCGGGTGGCCTCCCCGGCGCTGGCGGAACCGCGAGCGGGGGCCGAGGTGGTGCCGCGGGTGCCACAGCCGTTGCAGGCAGCGGCGGCACCGGGACCGGCGGTGGTGCGGGCGGCTCGACGGGCGGTAGCTCGGGGACCGGCGGTGGTGCGGGTGGCTCGACGGGCGGTGGCTCGGGGTCCGGCGGTGGGGCCGGCGGCTCGACAGGCAAAGGAGGCTCCGGCGGCACGGTCGGCAGCGGTGGCGTGAGCGGTCGTGGCGGGGCGTCAGGCACCGGCGGCGGTGGTGGCGCTGGTCGAGATGCCGGAACCACCGACACCTGTTCGTGGCGAAACCAGGCAGCGGTCACCGTGACGACGCCGTTCGCGGCGCCGGACAACTCGCTGACCTTCACGCCGCCCGAAATCCCCTGCGCGATGTTTCCGATTACGAGCTACGGGGCAAAGACCACCGGCTCGAACACGGCCGCCTTCGCGGCGACGGTGGCGGCGGCCAAAGCCGCCGGTGGGGGTGTGGTGGAGGTCCCCGCGGGACAGTGGACGACGGGTGCCATTCGCCTCGACAGCAACATCGAGCTTCACCTCGAATCGGGAGCCACGATCAGCTTCACGACCACGGTGAACGCCACGGAGTACCCGACGGTTCTCACCCGCTGGGAGGGGCTCGACGTGATGAATTGGTCGCCCATGATCTACGCGCTCGGGGCGACCAACGTGGCCATCACGGGCGCCGGGACCCTCCAGGGGCCCGGGAACAGCTGGGGAGGGGGCATCGACAACTGGAAGACCGGTAGCGCGGCCGAGGCCCAACGAATCTATAAAATCTACTATTCGGCGCTGCCCAAGGGGGTGGGGACAATCCCCGCGCCGCCGACCTCGGCCATCATGAACGGCCTGCGCCCGACGTTCATCGAGTGCAACGCCTGCACGGGCTTCATGGTGGACGGACCGACCGTCACCGGCTCGGTTTATTGGACACTCCATCCGCTCTATTCGAGCAACGTCATCATTCGGAACTTGAAGATCAACACCACCGTGACCAGCGCCAATGGCGACGGAACCGACCCCGATTCCTGCGTCGATTGCCTCATTGACAACGTCACCTACGCGACCAGCGACGACATCATCGCGATCAAATCGGGTCTCAACGAGGACGGGATCGCGGTCGGCAAGCCAACCCACAACCTGGTCATCCGCAACATCACGGCCACCGCCGGGCACGCTCTGGCCGTCGGCAGCGAGATCTCGGGCGGGGTCGACAACGTCTACGTCACCTCAACGAAGACCAACTCGCTCGGCGGCATGCAGTCCCTCTTCAGCCTCAAGACCCTGGCCGGTCGTGGCGGGACCACCGAGAACATCTTTTACGACAACGTGACAGGCACTGCCCAGGCGACCGCGCTGCAGATCACGACGGCCTACACCGCTTCGACCATCGCCCCGCACGATCCCAGCCTGATTCCGACGGTGATGGGTGTGCATTTCTCCAACGTCTCGGGCGCTGGCGGCGTGGCGCTCACGGGGATTTCGGCCTCGCAGACCTTGCAAAACATCTCCTTCAACGGCGTGACCGTCACCGGCGCGTCGTCGTGCACGCACGTCTCCAACTTGAGCCTGACGGCCTCTTCGATCGGTTTCACGGGGACGAGCTGCCCCTGAGGCCTTGACTCCGCTCGACGACCTTCACCTCTTCGAGATGCCCACCCACGACGAGAATCAAGGCCTGGACGGCGCGCCAGGGATCCTGGAGGCGCGTATGGGCGCTCGGTACCACGTGACCGATCGCTGGCCCCCCCAAGGACGGGCCCTACGGAGCGCTTTGCCGCGGACCTGACGGAAGCGATCTTCGCTTCACCACCGCTCTGAGGAACTCGACGTCGATCGCCACCGCCTCACCCAGCCACAGCGGATTCACCTCGTGGTCCGCCACCGGATCGTCCGTGTTCGGGTGGACGAGGATGCTCAGCCCCCCGCGGTTCAACATCAGCCAGGGAACGACCGCGGCGAACTCGGCGCCGGCGAAGGCGACCTCGTACATCGGCTTCGTGTGCGGTCCCACGGGCTGCAGGTGCAAGCGCCCGAGCTTCGACCGCGAAGCGCGGCGTGAGCTCCTCGCGCAGCCGCTCGGCAGCGCCGCGCGTCGCTTCATCGAAGTAGACGTGCGCGTGAAACCCGGTGATGTCGGTGGTCTCTCTGATGGTCATTGGGCTTCTCCTATTGTGCGACCAGGCTGGCTCCGTGGTCTGACAGCGCGGCTGCGACCAGCGCAAAGTCGGGCGGACCAGGGGGAATGCGCTTGGCGACGTCGATGAACATGCGCGTCGCCGAGCCGCCTGCGCCCGCGATCTCGAGCAGCTCGCCACCCTCGGCGCCGAAGCGATAGCTGTGCGCCGTCCCGCGGGGGATGTGGACGAGCGTGCCGCGTTCGCAACGGGCGCTCTTACCCGCGACGGTCATGTCGATGCTCCCCTTGAGGACGTAGAACGACTCGTCCCAGTCGTGACGGTGGGGCGGCGGCCCCATTCCGACGGCGCCTTGCTGCAAGGTGATTTCATAGCCCTGCGTCTGGACGTTCGTCGCCAGCACGGTGATGTTGATACCGAGAAGGTTGACGGCTTCGCTGGAGGTCTCCGGGGTCACGATGAAGGATTCTGGTTTCATGGCTCTACGCTCCTTGGGGCGTGTGGCTCGCGGTCATCGCGGTCGACGGCGCCCATGTCCAAGTGATACCGCCTGGCGCCTGTTGTGAAAATGCGTCTTCCTGCTCCATACTGTTGCGCCATGGCAACAATCCCCCTCGACCTGATTCCTCCGTTTCTCGCGGTCGCCGAGCTGGGGAGTTTTTCGACCGCCGCGAAACGCCTCGGCGTGGAGAAGTCGTCGGTGAGCCGCGCCGTCGCGCGCCTCGAGCAGGGGGTGGGCGATCGGCTCTTTCTCCGCACCACGCGTCGGGTCTCGCTGACGGACGCCGGACGGTCGGTGCGCGATCAATTGCGCGAACCGCACGCGAACCTCGACGCGGCACTTCGAGCGGTGCTCGATACGGCGAGCCAGCCGCGCGGGCGGATCGTGGTGACGACGGCGGTCGATTTCGGAGCCGCCATTCTGGCCGAGGCGCTCGCCCGCTTCGTGCGGCGCCACCCGCACGTCGAGGTCGACGTCCGGGTCAGCGGGCAGTACCTCGATCTCGTGAGCGCCGGCATCGACGCAGCGATCCGCATCGCGAGACGGCGACTCGACGACTCCACGCTCACAGCCCGCAAGCTTGGCGAGCTGCACGTCGGCATCTTCGCTGCGCCGTCCTACCTCGAGACCCATGGGGTGCCGCGCTCACCCGAAGAGGCGGCGTCACACCAGTGGGTCGTCTTTCCGGGGTTTCGCGAGCTGCAGTTTCGCGGAGCTGGGGGGCGCTGCCGTGTCCGACCCGCGGGGCGTGTCACGTCCGACGAAATGACCTTCGTTCAAAACGCGGTCGTGCACGGCATCGGTCTGGGCGTGCTGCCGATGTTTCTCGCCGACGCGGACGTGCGTCAGGGTCGGCTGATCGAGGTCCTACCCGGCTTGACGCTCAAGAGCGGCGCCATCTGGTTTCTCACACCCCCGACTCACCGCAAGACGGCGCGGGCCCTCGATACCTTGCGCGATTGCATCACCGAGGTGCTCACGTCCAGAGGGCTCGTCTAGCCGCCCGACGTGACGCACCGGGGATGCCTATCCGCGCCGAGCGGCATCGATCGCAGCGACGTCGATCTTTCTCATCGTCATCATCGCAGAGAAGGCCCGCTTCGCTTCGCCGCCGCCAGCCGCCATCGCCTCCGTGAGCGTGCGCGGCGTGATCTGCCAGGAGAGGCCCCATCGGTCCTTGCACCAACCACACGCGCTCTCCTCGCCGCCGCTGCTCACGATGGCGTTCCAGTACCGGTCGGTCTCTTCCTGGCTGTCGGTCGCGATCTGGAAAGAGAACGCCTCGCTCTGCTTGAACACGGGCCCGCCATTGAGACCAAGGCAGGGGATGCCGCACACCGTGAATTCGACCGTCAGGACGTCCCCCTCCTTCCCGCCCGGGAAGTCCCCCGGCGCCTTGTGCACGGCCGTCAGCTTGCTGTCCGGGAAGGTGGCCGCATAGAAGCGCGCAGCCGCTTCGGCGTCCCTGTCGAACCAGAGGCAGATCGTGTTCTTGTTGATCATTTTCGGTCGGCCCTTTCACCCTACGAAGCGACCACGGTTTTACTGCACAGCCTGGAGCCGAGCGAGCCAGACGCGGCGGACCGGCATCGCGGCCGCATGAATGTGCGCCTCGTCACCCAACGGGTGGACATCTGTGAAATGCACCGACCACGAGGACTGATCAGCGATTCCCCCGCCTTGTGGGTAGGCCCCTCGTTCCTACTTTCGCACGGGCCTCGCGCAGTGCCGGGTAAAGGAGCCATCACATGCACTTCAAGACAACGGTATCGACTTTCTGTCTCTCCGCCCTGATTGGCGTTGCCTGCGGCGGGAGCAATAACACCACCGGCGCTGGCGGCAGCGGTGGCTCGGCCGGAAGCCCAGCAGGAAGCGCCGGGCGGGCGGGCGGAATTGCAGGCAGCGCCGCAGGCGCCACCGGTATGGCGGGCGGTACCGCGGGCACTACCGGCGCGGGCGGTACCGGTGGCTCGGCCGGTGGCTATCCCACCACGCCGATCCTCGGCAGCTTGAATACGATCACCACGATCGGATTGACCATCGACCCGGACAACAACACCGCCATCGACCCGACCGGATCGTCAACCAACCCTTACGGTTTGGCGATCGCCCCCACATCTGCGGGACTGATCACCGCTGGCGATCTGGTGGTCTGCAATTTCAACAACGGCCCCGTCGCGATTCCAGGCAGCCCTGATCCCAACACCCAGGGGCAAGGAACCACCGTCGTCGGATTGCATCCCACGGCAAGCGCGAATGCCGGCGGCAACCCTTATCACATCGCGCAATCGGCAAGCTTGCTGGGGTGCAGCTCGCTGAGCATGTTGGCCGACGACAGCATCGCCGCAACTGCCTTTTCTGCCAGCATGGTACCGCTGGTGGCACCCACCGGGTCTGTCAGCACTCCGTTTGCGGCCGACAACCTGGCGATGCCGTGGGGTTCGGCCTACGTCGCCGCCGCCAATGGTCAGCCTCCGGCATTGTATATCTCGACCGCGGCTGGTTCGATCAGTCGCATCACCCTGGACAACCCGAACAGCAGCGACGCCCAGACCGCCTTCGCGCAAGTCATCACGGGCTTTTGCGTCTCCGGAGCTGTCCAGGGCATGACGGATTCGTTGCACGCCCCTTCGGGCCTGACGTATGACCCCAAGAAGGACACGCTCTATGTCGTCGATACGAGCTCCTACAGCGTGGTGGCGTTCGCTCATGTGTCGAGCATCCCCGCCAACGGCATCACGGTGAATGGCGGTGATTGCACGGCCGCCCCTCCCACGGCTGTCCCGACGTTCGCGGGTCCATCGATGTCCTCGGCCAGCGTCATCGCCAGCCCGAACAGCCCCAACGGTGGGCAACAATTCAACGCGCCGATCAGCGCGGCACTGCTGCTGAATGGCAACGTGGTGGTCGGAAACGCCGACCAGGATCTGATGCTCAATGACGCAGGCACGAACGATAACTTGTTGTTCGAGATCTCGCCGACGGCAGGTATCGTCGGCTCGAAGCAGCTCGACCCAGGTGCTCCCGGTGCGCTGTTTGGAATTGCCGCCGGGCCGGATAGCAAGGGCAATCAGCTGATTTACTTCAACGATGACAACGACAACACCGTGAAGGTGCTATCGAAATAGTTCCCACGGGCCGCCGTTCGACGGCAAGGTGGCGGGGGCGGGGCGGCTAGGGCGCCCCGTCGAGCTGGGCCAACATTGCGGTCATCTCGGCGTCGCCGGGGAGGGCGGCGAGACCGCGGTGGAGGGCGCTGGCCGCGCCAGCGCGGTCGTGGGTTTCGGCCAGCGCGCGCGCCTCGAGGACGTAGGCCTTCGCGATCCTGGGGTTGAGGCGCTCGGCCTCGGCGAAGCCCACCGCCGCGTCGCGCGGGCGCTGGCGGCTCGAGGCGACGGTGCCCGTGACCATCGCAGCCTGGGCCAGGATGAGAGGGTCGGGGCTCTCGCGCGCATGGGCGGCCGCCGCCTCGGCCCCGTCGAGGTCGTTCATCGCCTGGCGGCAGTCGGCGAGGTAGGCCCAGGCCTTGTCGTTGGTGGGCTCGGTTCGAAGGAAGCGCTCGAGCGCTTCCCGTGCCTGAGGCACGTCGCCTCTCCCCATCAAGGCTCTCGCGAACTCGATAGGCGAGGCGCCGCCCGCCTGGCGGCGGATCTCGATCTCTTCACTGAGCCGTCCGGCGAGGCGATCCGCGAGCACCGTCAACCCGGCAGCGCGCGCGGCCTCCACCGCCCCGAATGCGCGTTGCTCATCGCCGTTCGCGAGGAAGGCTTGCAAGCGGCTCTGGTACCAGCTATCGGCGGACCAGTCGGCGAACAGGCTCCCGTCGGGCATCGTCTGCGGCAGGGCCAGCTCGGTCAGGACCCCCGAACGCTTCACCTCGATCAGATCGCGCGGCGCACGGTATTCGACGACCGGACGGTCGTCGGTGTTGAAGGACGCGCCGGCCGCCCAGGCTGCCAGCGCAGAGAGCGGCCCCGCGTAGTTGGCCGCCAGCCCCTCGGGCGCCGCGAGCTGCGCCTTGGCCAGCACCGCCAGCGCCGCCGGCTGGCGAAGTCGGTCGAGCGCGAGCCGCCGCCCGCGCGGCGCCGCGACGAGGATGGCGTCCGAGCCTTGCGAGTCGGTGAAGAGGCTTCCCTCCGGGAACACCTCGACGAACGAATGGGCGAGCATCGCAAAGGTCTGGGGCGTCAGCTCGTAGAGCTGCAACCACTGGCAGAAGACGCCGTCAGGCTCGAGGTGCGCCTTGACCAGCCGGTAGAAATCGACGGTGAAGAGGCTGTTCACGCCTGCGATCCAGGGATTCGAGGGCTCCGAGATGATGACGCCGTACTTGCCTCCGTTGTGCGCCAGCCTGGTGCGCGCGTCGTCGAGCACCAGCGTGACGCGCGGGTCGTCGAGCGGATCGTGGCCGGGCTCGTGAAAGAAGTGCGACGCCTCCACCACCCCGGGCTCGAGCTCGACGACCTCCGTCGGCCCCACGCCCGCGGCCAGCGCAGCCGAGACCGTGAACCCCGAACCAAGGCCGATGACCATCGTCCGTGCACCCGGGTTGGCCAGCGCCCCGGGCAGGAGGCCCGAGATCACCTGCGTGTCCATGTCGCCCGTGCTGGCGTCGACCTTGCCCCCGACGCGCAGGGCGCGCCCGCCGCGGCTGTCCTCGCTGCCGGTCACCATGACCGAGGCGTTGATCCCCTCGCGGTAGTAGAGGATGTGGTCGGGGCGCGTGGCCCTCCACACCGCCGACGCGTCCGCCGATCCGGCCAGCCTGGCCATGGAGCCCGCCTGGCTCGGGCGAAAGACGCCGGCGGACATCACGGCCGCATCCCAGGCGGGCGCCAGCAGGGTGAGGCCGAGCGTCACGATCAGCGCCGCCGCGGCGTAGCGTGCCTGCCGCACGCGCGTCTTGCCCACCGATCCAGAGTCGCCACCGTCGCCACCGTCGAGCGCCACCGCCCCGACGCCGACCGCCAGGGAGACAGCCAGCGCGGCTATCTGCGTCCCCTTGACCCCCCAGACGGGGACGCAAAAGAAACCCGCCAGCAGTGAGCCCGCAATCGTGCCGACCGTGTTGATGGCGTAGGCGATCGCCGTGGCGTGCCCGCCGTCGCCCCGCTGGAGCAGGCCAGCGCCGAGCGGGAACGCCGCCCCCATCAGGGCGCACGGCACCAGGAGAAAGCCGACGACGAGGCCGAGCTCCTGCGAGAAGAACAGCCCGAAGTGCGGTCCCGTCGTCTGGCCGATCGCGAATACCCACCCGGGGATCCGGCCGAAGAACCAGAGCTGCAGCGCCGCGGACGCCGCCAACGCGAGCTGCAGCTTTCCGAAACCGGCCAACGAGGGCTGGCGGCCGGCGAGCCGCGCGGCCGCCAGACTCCCCAGCGCGATCCCCAGCAGGTAGATGCCGAGCACCGCCGCGAAGGAGTAGACCGACGAGCCGAGCACCAGACCGAAGAGCCGCACCCAGGCAATCTGAAAGACCAGCGCCGCGAACCCGGCCAGCCCGAACAGCGCCACGAAGATCCGGCGGCTGCGCTCGGGCAGCGCCGCCTCGACGCTCGATTCGGCGGGCGCGGGGGACGCCTCGGCCGGCGCGACGGCGCGCCGCCCACGCACCCAGGCGAGCGCGGCGACCGCGGCGTTCAGCACGACCGCCACGGCTGTCGCGCCCCAGAGCCCCACCCCCGGGATGAGCACGAACCCGCCCAGGATCGATCCCGCAACGGCGCCGAAGGTGTTGAGGGCGTAGAGGCGCGCCAGCGCCGGACCCACCCGCCCCTGCTCGAACTCTCCGACCAGGACCGGCAGCGTCGCCCCCATCAGCGCCGCCGGCGGCACCAGCACGATGAAGAGCAGGACCAGCCGTGCCAGGCCGAAGCCGACGCTCCCCGCCCCGAGCGCACGATACAAAACTCCCACCAGCGGATCGAGCGCATGCAGCGCCGGCAGAAGCAGCGCGGCCGCAATCCCCACCCCCAGCTCGAGCCGCGCGTAGGCCCGCAACCGGCCCGGCCGCCGAGTCAGCGGCACCCCGAGGAACCGCGCCCCCAGCGCCAGCCCGCCCAGAAACGCCGCCACCACCGTCGCCACCGCGTGCAGCGAGCTGCCAAGCATGTACGACAGCTGCTTCGACCAGACCGCCTCGTAGATCAGCCCAGCCGCCCCGGAGGTGAAAAAGCAGACCGCTGCCCACCCCGGCAGCGTCGCGGCGCGTGGCTTCGACGCCGACGCCGACGCGCGGTCACGCGACTCTGTCCCACGGACACCGGGCCGCGCCGCCCGCTGGTTTCTCCTCTTGGCCATGATGCTCGAGCCGCCTGCCACGTGGAGGTGCGGCCAGCGCGAGGGCGCAGTATCCCGGCGGATCTCCGCGGTCCCGGCAACTTCTCTGTGAACTTCTCTGTGACTCCGCCCGGACGATCGGCCGGTGCCGGCTCCACAGGTGCCGTTCCCGGATTGGCCGCTTGCAAGGGAAGCCGAGCGCGCGCTGGGAGCGGCTTGCCGGCGCGCCTGATTCCTTCGATAATTCAGGAATGCGGGCCTGGAATTGGGCGCTGGTGCTGGGCGCGGTCGCCTTGGTCGCGGCGTGCGGTAACCAGATGCTCACCGGTCCGGTCGACCCCCATCCGCAAGGGACCGTGGACGCGGGCAGTCGCCGGGACGCCCAGATGGGTGGTTTCGGCGGCAGCTCCGATGCGGGACTCTCGCCGCCACCCTGCACCTCCGCCTGCTGCGGCTTCGTCCCGCCAGGCTGTCCGCCCACGGCGCCGACGCCGGGGACGCCCTGCGGGACGCCCTCGGCAGGCGCCTGTGAATACGGCGACGATCCGAACATCGCCTGCAACACGGTGTTTGAATGCACCTCCGGCGGTTGGGTGCTCGAGCAAGGGGCTTTCGGCGAAAATCAACAAGCCAGCTGCCCGACGCTCTGCCCGCCGAGCTTTCCCGGAGCGGTGGATGGTGGCGTCGCATGTCCATCCACCGAGCTGGACCTCGCCTGCGTCTACCCGGAAGGGGTCTGCGCCTGCCTCGGCGATTGGCAATGCGGATCTCTCTCCAGCGATTGTCCCGCCACCCGTCCTCGCGCCGGGACGCCCTGTGATGTGGACGGGGGTTGCCAGACCTGGGGATTCGATTGCGGCAGCGACACCATGCGCTGCACATGCGGCGTCTGGTCTCTGTCGGTCTGCATCCTCCTTTAGCAGAGCCGAGGCGGCCGGACGCGCCGACGCCCGCCTTCAGCTCGAGGATCT
This sequence comes from uncultured Pseudomonadota bacterium, assembly GCA_963725905.1. GTDB lineage: Bacteria > Myxococcota_A > Polyangia > Fen-1088 > Fen-1088 > JADGRB01. Next base: position 241,555 of record CAVSAG010000004.1, read on the forward strand.
GTCCGGCGTGAGCTGACGGGACCTACGCTCCCGGGCGCGCATGAGCCGTCAGGATTCCCTTGCCGAATTCCTTGAGGTGCGCGTTCAGCTCGACCGAGTCGATGCCGAGCTTCTGAAGCTGAGACGGATGCACCACGTAGACCTGCCCATGGGAACCGGCCGGCGCCTGGGGTACGAAGACCGTGTCGGTGCCGTCCGGGTTCTCTTCGACGATGTATGCGGGTTCCCACAGCTCCTGGATCCGGACCAGGCATGCCTCGAAGCGCGGAGGTCCCTCCTCCTTTTCCGCGCCGACCTTCTTCTTGGTCTCCGATCGGAGCTGGGCGTAGCCCGGCACCGTACGACTGAGCCGTGCATCGACCCGGTCACTCAAGCGTCTCAGGAACGACAAACGCACCAAGAAACCTGCGGCGCCGCACACGAGCAGGAAGAAGATGCAGGCGAGGACGGCATCGCCGGACGCACCCAGAACGGTGTCAATCCGCAGCCCTCTCGAGAGGATCCCGCCAACCTGGAGCAGGTGCTTCCAAAACCGCGAGAGGACGACGAGGCAGATCAGCACGGGCATGATGAAGATGAACCCGGTGACGATGTGATTGCGCACCCGTTGGTAGGTCTTTGGCATTTCACTCCCTCCGCTCAAGGGCCCGAGATTCAACATGACCATCCTCGAAGCCGGACGCACCTTCGATGCGAAGCTCAGGCCTCCGGATCCCGTGCCGCGGCGCCGGGTTCCAGGCTACCGGAGGCCCAGCTCGAGGGCGCCTTCCGTCGACCGATATTTTGCGGCCTTGAACTAACTTCCCCTCACTGCCCCCGTGCTCATGTTCGGGCATCGGACAGCCGCCCGGGCGGGAGGACGCTGCGTGTGGGTGAGAAGCGTATCGCCGAAGAACGAACGAGCGGATGGAAAGCCCATCCGGCCCTCGAACACAAACAAGGAGACAATCATGTCACGCACCAGACTCGCAGCCGTTTTCATACCCCTCGTCCTCGCAAGCACCGGAGCGGCGCTGGCCGGCACGCCAGCCTCGGGTGGAGCCGTCACCACCGAGCATGGGGCCCAGTTGAACGAGAGTTTCTCGGAACTGCACGCGGTCAGTCAGTGGTCCGTCACTCTGAGTGAGATGGCGGACAAGAGGGCAAAGTCGGACCTCGTGAAAAACTATGCCCGCACGGTCGTGGAGACCAATCCCACTGCAGACGCAAAGCTCGTGGCCGTCGCCAAAAAACAGGGGATCGACATCGCAGCGCCGGACCCGCAGAGCGAGGAGACCAAGAGCGTGAGCGAGCGGATGAAGGCCGAAGGGGTGCTGCTCGGCTCTCTCGAGGGGGATGCCTTCGACAAGGAGTACATGACCCTCGTTACCAACACCCAGCAAAGCGTCCTCAATTTGCTGAAGGCAAGCAAGGGGTCGGCGAAGGATCCGGAGGTCAAGCAGCTCATCGGCGAATTGACGACCACGATCCAGACTCGTCTCAAGACGGCCCAAGACATCATGTCGAAGATCTACGGCCACAATATCTGAGGCGAACGGAGGTCATCATGAAAAGGCAGATTGCAGCAGGTCTTTCCATTCTCGCAGTGGTGGCGGGCGTGGGATGGAAGCTCTCGAGTCGTCCGGCAACCTCGACGGAGCTCAAGGACATCCGTCTCATCCAGCGCTCCGAGCACTCGCACCCCGGCCCGACCGACGAACTGGCAGGCATTCGCATTCGCCTGAGTCCCAGTGATTTCGGCTACGACCTCACGGTGCCGGCCCGCGCGGTTCCGCAAATCTCCGTGGCTGCCGAATAAACCGGGAGGCGTGGCATGAAGCGCTCGCTCCTGGTGGGCGCCTTCAGTTGCCACCTTGGACTCGTCGTCGCGGGGGCTCTGCATCTCACGTCTCGTCTGCATGGGCCCGCCGGGAGGGGACTTCGGTTTTATGACGAGCTGTCGGGAGCAGGCGACTCCTATTCCTTCTTCGCTCCCGCGGTAGGTCCCCAGCTGCGGGCGCGGTTTACCCTGTCGACGCCGCGGGGAGAGCGCGCCGAAGAAACGCTGGAAACCGGGAAGAGTCGCGAGGTCGGCTTCCGCGTGGGGAACCTCGCGGGAACGATCTACATCGCGGCCAAGCGCACCGACCTGCGGCGAGCGTTTCTCGGTGCGCTCGCGGCCAGTCGACTGGGCGCACATCCGGAGGCGGACCGCGTGCAGGTGGACATCGAGGATTGGGTGATGCCCACGATGGCCGAGTACCGCCTCGGGGCGCGGCCGCGGTGGCGCTCGTTGCACGATGCGACGTTCGTGCGCAAATCGAGCGGCCCCCCGTGAGGCGCATGGTGCCCGTGAGGCGCATGGTGCCCGTGAGGCGCATGGTGATCGACAGCTGGTTTCGGCCGGTGTCGGCTCGCCCGCTCGCGGGACTCCGGGTGGGGCTGCCGCTGCTCCTGCTCCTTCATCTCATCTGGCTCTCCAACGACGTCCTCTCACTTCATGGCGACCGGGGAATCATTCCCTGGGAGCTCACGGATCTGCTGCGCGATCCCTGGGTGCCCGGCCTCCCAACGCTGGCCAGGGCCCTTCTGCCACTCGGAATCGGTCTGCACACCGCGCTCATCGTCCTGCTCTCGGTTTATGCCGGAAGCCTGCTCTCGCTCGCTTTCGGAGCTGGCACACGACTCTCGGCATTTGTCGCCTGGGGCCTTCACCTCAGCCTCGTCACGAGCGGTGCTGCCTCATTCTACGGTGTGGATCAGCTGGCCAATACGTTCCTCTTCTATCTCTTTATCTTTCCATCCGGGCGCGCCTGGACGTTCGCGTCTCGTCCGGCCTCCCCCCGCCGGCAGGAGACGATTCCCGTCGGTTGTCTCCGGGTGATGCAATTCCACCTTTGCGTGATCTATCTCGCCGCCGGTTTGGACAAGGCCATGGGCCGACAATGGTGGAACGGCGAGGCGATCTGGCAGACCGTCTCTCAGCCCATCTTCAGCACCTTCGATCTCAGCTGGCTGGCGAGGCCTTCCTGGATCCCCATGTTCGCCGGCTGGAGCACGCTACTGGTGGAGATTGGCTACATGTTCTTCATCTGGCCGCGCAGCACGCGCAAGGTGTGGTGCATCGCAGCGATCGGATTGCACCTGGGCATTGGCCTCGTCATGGGGCTCGTCTTTTTCTCGAGCGTGATGATTCTCCTGACGGTGTGTTTCTTTCTGATTCCCGAGCGGGTGCCGGAGCGAGTTCCCGAGCGAATCCCGGAGCGCGCCGTGGCATGACGCGGCCATGGCCGGTCCTGGCAACGGTCCTCCTGGTGATGGGCCGGGCACCGCCGGGCCACGAGCCGAGCGCCGAGACGGGCCTTCCCGACGATTTCGCCCCCCTCGTTCGCCGTCTGATGGCGCGTGACCAGATTCCGGGCGTGGCCGTGGGCGTCGTCGAGCGGGGACACCTGAGCTTCGCGCGCGGCTTTGGTTACCGCGACGTCGAGAAGCACCTCCCGGTCACGCCCGACACGCTCTTCGCGCTCGGCTCCTGCTCGAAGGCCTTCACGGCAACGGCGGTCGCTCTCCTGGCGGACGAGGGCAGGATCGCGCTCGACACGCCCGTGCGCACCTACCTTCCCGACTTTGCGCTGCTGGACGCCGTCGCCTCGGCGACCCTGACCCCGCGAGATCTCCTGACCCACAAGAGCGGATTGCCCCGGCACGATCTCTTCTGGTACCAGGCCCCGTTCTCGCGCGATGAGCTCTACGGGCGCCTTCGATTCCTCGAGCCCAGCGGTCCTCCCCGCGCGCAGTGGCGATACAACAGCCTGATGTTCGTCGTCGCCGGCCGAATCGTCGAGAAGGTTTCGGGAGAGAGCTGGGAGAGCTTCGTGGCGTCCCGGATCCTCGTCCCCCTCGACATGCGTCGCACGCTCCTCTCGGCGGAAGCGATGGAGGCCGACGCCGACCACGCCTCGCCCTACGCGCTCCGCGATGGCCGCGCACGAAAGATACCCATGCTGAAGGGCTTGAGCGCCATCGCGCCCGCGGGCGCCGTACAAACGAGCGTGCGGGATCTCGCCCGCTGGCTCACGTTTCACGCCACGAGATCGCCGCAGCTTCTCGACGAGGGCATGTGGCGCGAGCTGCATCGCCCTCAAGCAGAAATGCCGGAGTCGGACCGACCCGAGGTGCAGCACCGCACTTACGCCCTGGGCTGGATCCACGAGAGCTACCGCGGCCATCCCCTGGTGACCCACAACGGCGCCATCGACGGATTCGTGGTGCATCTGGGCTTTCTTCCCGAGACCGGACAGGGGCTCATTGTCCTGATGAACCGCGATCTCGCGACCGAGGCTCTGATGGCGATCGCCTACAGCGCCTACGATCGCCTTCTCGGGCTCGAGCCGCTCGACTGGGAGACCAGGCTCGAAGAAACGCCGACAGCGTCGCCGAATGTCCGGCAGACCGCGCTCGATTTTCCGATCAAAGACGTCGTGGGAACTTACGAGCATCCCGCGTACGGACCGCTCACGGTTCGGGCCGAGGGGGACAGGCTGGTGATGCAGTTTCGGAGTCTGCGCTCCACGCTGGTCTATCAGGGCGAACGGCGGTTTCTCGGCCTCGAACCCCTTCTCGACGGGGTCCCGCAACTCTCGGTTCGTTTCTCCACACCGAAGAGGGACGAGCCTGTGAAGCTCTTCGTTCCGCTCAACTTCGATGAGGGCGATCCCGTGGAGGTCTTGACCCGCGTGAGCATCACTGAGCCGCCAACCAACTCGCGGCGCTAGGGGCAGGCGCCGATGCGGCGCGACTTGGTGTGCCTATAGGAGTTTCCTACTTTCGGCGCTGTCGCTGGCGCGGTTCGGCTCGCGAGCGCTACTGGGTCGCGAGACCGCTGTGGCGCAGCGTGAGGTGGAAGAGGTCCGCGCCCGTTTCGTTGCCGCTGGTCTGCAGGATGTTCTCGAGCGGAAGGCCGACGTAGACGACCACCGAGGTCCCGTTGGTCGCGGTGGTCCCTCCCACGTGCTTGCGCCCCACCACGATCGGAGCCGCGATCTTCCCCGTGAGCTCATCGTGCGGATTGGACATGAACCACCATCAGCGATGGCAATGCGTCCAACGCAGCGGGTGAGACCTCGCGAACGATTTGTCTCCGAGCAAACGCTGCGCGGATCCAGGCGATCGTCGCGATCCTCGAGAAGCCGATCTCGCTGGCGTTCTGAACGCGGCGTTGACCTGAGGCTGGCCATCGGGCCAGCATGGATGGCGTGACGGTTGCGGGACTCCTCGGCGCCCTGCTGCTCTGGGGAGCTCCCGTCGATGCTGTCTCGCCGCCGCCGTCGCGGAGCACCGGCACGTTCTGGATCGCCGAGGAGCGCCCGGTCCGGCTCCGCCTCCTGTTCCCAGCGGCCCTCCAGACGGGACAGGGCATCTTTCTGATCGCGAGCGTAACGCTCGAGCAGAGTTGCGAGTATCCCGGCCCCCTCCTCGCAGCGCGCGGCGTGCCGGCGGGAGCGCCGGAACAGTTCCGAGCGCGCATCTGGCGTCAGCTTGGCGCGTCGTGCGAACCCGCCCACAGCGTCGTGGAGCAGCCGCTTCACATTCCGACGCGGTCGTCCGGGACGCTCCGTTTCGATTCCGGGGACGGCCACGTCATCGCGGTGAAGGTCTCCGGCAAACCGCGCGACGGCGCCCTCCACCACGACGCCGGCTCGCGGCCCTGCCGGTTCGACGACGACTGCTGGCCGACCGACGTCTGCGTGCCGCGGAAGGGTGATCCGACCGGCCCCGGCGTGTGCGGCGAGATCTGCGGCGACCGCCTGGACTGTTGGAGCGGCAACTGCGACATGAAGCGCGGCATCGTCGGCATCTGCAAGGACCCGATCGCGGCGTGCGACCAGCACCACTCCTGCAGCTGGGGCCAGGTCTGCAAGCGCCGCGGCGGCGTGAGCTGGTGCCAGTGGCCCACCGAGCTCAGCGGAGCGTCCCGCCACGACTGCCGAAGCGATCGAGAGTGCGACCCGGGGCTCAAGTGTTTCAAGCAGGCGGCGGACACCGCCTCGGGCGGCCGCTGCCAGATGCTGTGCAGCAGTGGGGTCATGGCCTGTACAAACGGGCACGAGTGCGCCGGCGAAGGGATCTGCGAATGGCTCGGCGAGTGAGCGAGATCCTCCGACGGAGGGGGATAGGACTTTCAAGCGGGCTTTTGCGTCCGATAATAGTCCCTTCCGTCAACGCCCCACCCCCGAGCTCCCTGGGCCCTGCGGGCCCCTGCCGGGGGCAGCGCCGTCTGATCGATGATCTCCAGCGCATCGGCGGTCACCCAGATCGTGCGTGTCGGTTGGCCTCGAACGTTCATCGATCCCCGCCGTCCCTCACTCTCTTGGCGACGGCGGACAAAGCGTCGTGGGACTGAGGAGAATTCGGTCGAGGTCGCCGACGAAACAGGAGTCGATGGAGGTGATCTGGGCGCGCAGGCTCGAACGGCGGGCGGGCGAAATCGGGTCGAGACAGAGCCTCCCGCCGAGGAGCAACAGGTCGTCCACCTTCAAGAAGAGATCGGGCGCCAGCAGAAACACGGCCGAAAATGCCAGCGGGTTGTCTCCGTTGGCACGGAGATTCAGCGCTTGGAGCCAGGGGTCCGCGATCTTCTTCGCCGACAGCTGCTCGAGCCACATGTTCAACGCTTTTTTCACGTTCCGGCCGAACGCATGGTCTGCGAGAGCGAGGCAGCCGTGGGGCAGCAACGTGACGTCCTCCGGCAGACGTCGCTTGAGAAGCCACGCACGCCAGAAGCCGGGATGTTCGAGGTAGCGTCTCCAGGCCTGCAGGAGCCCGTCGGTGTCGCTGAACAGGATCGTGGGTACCCCGACGGACAGCTCGGCACTGTAGGACGTCGCGCGCCACCCCCGCCGGTTCTCGAGGGCCACGAGTCGCTGTGCAACCGATTCGAGACAGCTGCGGGTTCGCAATCCGACCCCTGGCGAGGACCACACCTTGATCGCCGGGGTGCTGGCGACGGTCACGAAGACATCGCCGTGTTCGCCTCGCTTCTCCGCCTCCTGCGGACAGCGCAGAAAGTCGGCGGCGAGCTCGGTGGTCGAGACGTTCTTGTAGGTCGGAGTCCAGGTCGGAAACGGCAAGTCCCCCTCCGGCGGCTCGCTCCATACGTTCTTCTTCGCTTGAGCGTGCGCCTCTTGCGAAAAGAGGACGCCCGCCACGCTGGCGATCAACGCGACGGCGGGCCACCGGTGGGCCACCAGGCGCTGAAATGGACGCATGCCGTGCAGGCAACGGGGCATCGATGATTCTGTCGACAAGGTACCAAGACGCTCTCGTCCATGCACTCCGCTACCGCCACAGCTGCCGCCGGAAGGGCTGCGGCCACGTCGAGCAAGCGCATGACGGCGAAATCCGCTGGTGCCCGAAGTGCCGGATGAAGCTCTGGCCCGTCGGGCAGGTGCGGCCGATCCGGTTCCACCACATCCGGCACACGACGGCGTCGCTGCTCATGATGGCCGGCGCCGACCTGCCCGCCGTCCAGCGGATCATGCGCCACACCGATCCGCGCATCACGACCGAGTTCTACGGCCACCTCGCGCCCGGCTACCTGCGCAGCGCGATCGATCGCCTCGCGTTCGAGGGGACGCCGAGCGAGCCCACCGGGCGCGTGGCCGTCGCGTCCGCGCCACCGGAACCGGCCCCCGTCGCCCTGGTTATCCCCGAGTTTGCTGCACCCTCGCTGCAGACCCGCAAAACCGGCGCCCGCGAGCCTTCGGGCGACTCCGAAAAAGGCCCGCGATTCCGCTGCTTAACTCGGTCGGGGCGAGAGGATTTGAACCTCCGACATTCTGCTCCCAAAGCAGACGCGCTACCAGGCTGCGCCACGCCCCGTGGGCCTGAATATACACGAGCGAACGACGCGCTACTGCCCGCGATAGAGGTCGGGGAAGAGCTGGCGCAGGTGGGCCACCTTCGGCGCGTCATTGAACATGATGTAGGGGTTGTCGGGGTGAAGGGTGGCGTAGTTCTGGTGGTAGGCCTCGGCCGGGTAGAAGGCCGGCAAGGCGACGATCTGGGTGACGATGCGGTCGGGGAAGACCTTCGCGCGATCGAGCTGCGCGACGTAGGCGTCGGTGACCCGCTTCTGGTCGGAGTCGGTGAAGAAGACCGCCGACCGGTACTGCGTCCCCTCGTCGGCCCCCTGGTGATTGAGCTCCGTCGGATCGTGCGCGACGGAGAAGAAGACCTTCAGGAGCTGGCCGTATGTCACCTGCGACGCGTCGAACGTGACCCGCACCGATTCGGCGTGTCCGGTGTCGCCGCCGCTGACGAGGTCGTACTTGGCCTTCTCGGCGGCGCCGCCCGCGTAGCCCGACGTCGCGTCGACGACGCCCTTGACGTGCTGGAAGACGGCCTGCACGCCCCAGAAGCAGCCGCCAGCGAAGACGACCGTCGACTTGGCGGGCTTCGCGGCGCGCGGCAGGTCGACGGCGGGCGACGGCAGCGTCACCCCGTCGTGGGCGCCCGCGTTCGCCCGGTTGCAGGTCACGCCGGAGATCACCAGGAGCGCGGCCACGCCGCCGAGCCCGATCGAACGGAAGAGCTTTTGTCGCAACGTCATTCGACTGCCTCCGGGCAATTCTACGTCGCGCCCGCGGGGCGGTTACGGTTCAGACGCCGCCGTACCATTCGTAGCCCTGATCGCTCCAGTAGCCCCCGTTCTTCTCGGGCAGGAACAGGATGCGGGTCAGGTACTTGGTGTTCTTGTAGCCGAGCTTGACCGGCGAGTAGACGCGCGCCGGCGCGCCGAACGCCGGCTCGAGCAGCGTCCCGTCCTGGCCATACACGATGAGCGTCTGCGCGTGCAGCGCGCTCGCGAGGTCCCAGCTCTCGTGATAGTCGTCGTCGAACGACTGGAAATCGACGTAGCGCGCCTCGGGTAGGAGGCCGGCGCGGCGGGCCAGCTCGGAGAGCCGCACGCCTGTGCGGACGGAGACCGCCGACCACCCCTCGACGCAGAAGTGCTCGAGCCGCAGCTCCGTACGCGGCAGGTCCTGGAGCTCGGCAAGTGTGAGCTTGGCCGGCCTCTGGCAGAGCCCGCCGATCTCGAGCCGCCAGACGCCGCGTGCCGCCTCGTCCCAGATGGGCAAGCTCGGCGCGATGAAGTACGAGGGGAAGCGCTCGCCGGCCAGCGCGGCGCGCCCCGGCGCGACGTTCATGGCGTTGTGGCGGAAGAGACGACGTTCCAGGCGCTCGTTGAACCGCTCTGACGCCGCCAGCAATCCCTGGGCGCTCCTGGGCCCGCGCGAATCGCAGCCGGCCAGCGCCAGCGCCGCACCGGCGCCCGCGGCCAGGCTGGCGCCGAGAAACGCGCGGCAATCGATTCCCATCCGCTCGGCCGCGTGCCCCACCCCCTCGGCCGCGTGCCCCACCCTCTCGGCCGCTTGCGCGCGCGGCAGCCAGATCCCGCTCATGGCTGCTTGGGCTCCTGCGGCTCAGCCTGCGACTCCACCTGTGGCTCCGCCTGCGGCCGCGCGCGCAGGTTGACGAACGGGCGCGCGTTGCGCCGCTCGGGCGACTTGTCGCTGTCGTAGCCGCCGGTCACGATCGACCGCAAGGAATAGGGATCGACCGCGAAGACCATGAAGACGTGTCCGAACGTCAGCGCGATGAGCGCCAGCATCGCCAGAAAGTGCCAGTAGCGCGCCCAGACGTATCCCCCGAGGAGGTGGGTCAGAAACGCGAGCTGCACCGGCTTCCAGATCGCGAGGCCGGAGACGACCGCCGCCGCGCCCATGACCGGCATGAGGAAGTACGCCGTTCGCTGGAGCGCGTTGTGCTTTCCCTGGCGCGGGTGCTGCGGCCGCAGTGCCAGGTAGAACCTCACCATCTCCCACGAATCGCGGAGCGCGCCCTGCCGCGGGACCAGGTCGCGCCACTCGCCGTGCAGGTAGATGAACCCGAGGTAGACGAGCCCGTTGACGACCAGCAGCCACATCGCCGCGAAGTGCCAGTGGCGCGCGCCGGCCAGCCAGCCGCCGAAGGTCAGCCAGGCCGGAATCTCGTGGCCCTCGAAGGGGTAGCAACAGAACGACTCTCCCTTGCGGGCAAACGCCGGGTAGGCGTTGAATATGCGCAGGCCGCTGCCGATCATGATGAGCAGCGCCAGCGCGTTCACCCAGTGGGTGACGCGCACGATCAGATGATGACGTGGCGGCACGGCGCCCATCCCGACCCTCCGCGGGGAATATAACGCTCAGCGAAGGTCGATGTCGTACGGCAGCCTCGCAGCGTAGCCGGTGCCGCTGCCTTGAACCAGGAACGGCGCCAGCAGCCGGAGCGCCGCGCGCACGTCGCCGGTCAGCAGGCTGGCCAGCGAGGGGGTGACGCTCGGCGTGACGGTGGCGGGCTCGTCCTCGCTCTCGCTGTCGCCCGACGCGCCCGCGTCGTCGGCGAGCACTGACGCGCCCGTCAGCCGGCGCAAGAGCCCGCGGTCGTCGGCGGGGTAGAGCGCCAGCTCCGGGAAGTGGTCGCGCCCGAGCGGAGCGCCGCCGAGGCGCGCCGCCTCGTCGATCGCGGCGCCGAGACCGCCCATCCGGTCGACGAGGCCCTGCGCCTGGGCGAGCGCGCCGGTCCAGACGTGCCCCTGACCCAGCTCGTCGACGCGCGCGGGGGTGAGGCCGCGGCTGGCGCGTCCCTCGGCGACCGTGGCGACGAACATCTGGTAGAGGTGGCGGATCTGCTGCTCGGCGATGGCGCGCTCCTCCGGGGTCCACGGCCGGTAGGGCGACAGGAAGTCGGCGTGCGCGCCGCGCCGGTAGGTCTCGACGCTGAGCCCCAGCGTGCCGAGCAGCTTCTGCGCGTCGACCTTGAAGCCGAACACGCCGATCGAGCCGCTCAGCGTCGACGGCTCGGCGTAGATGACGTCGGCGGGAGCGGCGATGTAGTAGCCGCCCGAGGCGGCGAGATCGCCCATCGAAACGATGATCGGCTTGCCGGCGGCGCGCAGGCTCTTCACCTCGCGGGCGACGACGTCGGAGCCGAAGGCGGAGCCACCGGGGCTGTTCACGCGCAGGACCACGGCGTGGATCGTGGGATCGCGGCGGCATTGCTCCAGGGCGTCGACCAGCGTCTCCGCGCCGGCGAGATCACCGAGCCCGAACGGCAGGTCGACGTTGCGCCCGTCGGTGATGGTGCCGTCGACGAACAGCACCGCCACGCGGCGGCCCGGCCAGGCGTCGGGCCGCATCGGCGAACGATCGGGATCGCGCAGCTTGAGGCTCGGGCGACCAAGGACGCGCGCCACGAACGGTTCCAATTCACCCTCGGCGGCGACGACATCGGCCAGCCCCGCCAGCGCGGCGTCGCCCGCCGAGAAGATGCCGCGGTCGATGAGCGCGCGCACGACCGACCCGTCGACCGGATGGCCGGCGCGCGTGCGGTCCTGCGCGATGGCCGCCACGACGCGCCCGAAGACGTCGTCGAGCAGCTGATTCTTGTTGGCGCGCACATCGGGAGACTGCTCCGTCATGATGAACGGCTCCATCGCCCCCTTGAACTTGCCGACGCGCACCAGCTCCAGGTGGACGCCGAGACGATCCATCGTTCCTTTGTAAAAGGTGACGTTCTGGGCGACGCCGATCACCGACGCCTCGCCGGCTGGATGCATCACGATCGTGTCGCAGGCGGCGGCGAGGTAGTACTCGCGCGTGGCGGGGAAAGTCAGGTAGGCGAACGTTCGCTTGCCGCGCGCGCGCAGGAGCGCCACCAGATCGCGCAGCTCCTCGATGCGGCCGTAGCCGAGGTCGAGGTCGTCGATCTTGAAGAGCACGCCGACGGCGGCCGGATCGACCGCCAGCGCGCGCAGCCGGCGCACCAGCTGGAAAAAGGCGCGGTCGCTGCCAATCTTCTCGATGTGCAGGCGCGCCACGTAGGCCGCCGCCCCCAGCGCCGGCCGCCGCTGGCCCTCGATGTGGAGGCGGGCCGCGAAGCCGGCGCCTGTGGAGCCACCGTTGCCGGGAACCAGAATAGGGACGCCGACGACCGCGCCCGTGTGGTCGAAGTCGATCGCCAGCCCGAACGCGAGGCGCGTGTCGCTGCCGCCCGAGAGCGCCAGCGCCGGTCCGTTCGGCACGCTCTCCCCCTCGGCGTAGAGGCGGACACCGTCGACGACGGTCGCCGAGAGGCGCGCCCGCGGCACGATCCGGTCCCAGTCGTCGCCGTCGGCGTGCGCGGCGCCCAGGGCCACTTCGAGCCGGTTGGTCCCGAGCGGCCGCAGCACCAGCTCGGCCGTCCAGAGCCGGGGCAGCGCCGCGCCGAAGGCCAGCGGCGTCGGCTGACCGACGTCCTCCACGGTACCGCCGAGGGCGAGGTAGCGGCCCAGCCGCGCGCTTAATCCGAGGTCGAACGTGTCGGTGGTCGCGAAGCGCCCGCCCCAGATGTGGGCCCAGGCGACGCCGAGCGACAGGCCCCGCAGCGGGTGAGCCGCGTAGGCGAGCCGGAGCGTGGTGTGGGCGTCGATCCCCTGGGCCGTCGCGTTCGCCACGCCCGAGAGCCCCAGACCGAGCGTGCTGCGCAAGAAGATAGGCACCCCCAGATAGGCGGCCGCGCCTCGCCGCGGGACGACCGCCGTATTGCTGGCGTCGGCCCAGACGAGCTCCAGCGCGGGCGCGGGGAGAAAACCGAGCGCCCCCGGATTCAGCTCGACCGCCGTCGCGTCGGCGTCGCCGGCGCGCGCCCCGTCGGTGATGGCGGGGCCGCGCGTCGGCCGCAGCTCCGGATCGCTCGCCTGCGCGCGCGCCAGCGACGGCAGCAGCAGCGAGAGCGCCAGGGGCGGCAGCAAAGAGCGGAGGGCGTAAAGGATCGAACGCATCGCCGGCCGCGGAGTATAGTTCGGATGACCACGCAGATGGACGCCACGCAGAGCTGGGACCGGCCGCCGCCCGACATCGCGTTCGCCGACCTGTTCGAGCGATGGCTGCCCGGGGCGTTCGCCGCGACCGGACAGCGCGCCCCCGCCGGAACCCCGGTGCTGCGGGTCAGCGTCTCGGGCGCGGAGGGCGGCGCCTGGGAGCTGGCGCTCGACGGCTCCGGGCTGCGTGTCGCCGCGCCGGGACGGACGCCGCCCGACATCTGGATCCGGCTTTCTGGCGCGGACGTGCGTCTGCTGCTCGGCAACGCCGACCCCGATCTGCCGGAGATCGTCCCGGCCGGCTGGTCGGCGCGCCAGATTCTGATCGTCGATCCGGCCGACGTCGACCTGGTCAAGCAGGTCTCCGGGCGCATCCTCATCGAGATCGAGGGGCGGCGGCGCCGCCGGTTCGCGCTCGACGTCGGGTTCGGCAAGGCGGGCGTGAGCGCCGGTCGACCGCGCACCACGGTGCGCCTCGACGGCCCCACCTTCGAGGGATTGCGCAGCGGCGCGATTCCCCCGATGCAGCCGCTCGTCGACGGGCGGCTGAAGATCGACGGCGATCGCGCGCTGGCGATGCAGCTACTGCTGCTGGTCGGGAGCCGTCTCGGCCGGCGGTGACGGTGCCGGCTTGTCGTCGGCGGGCGGTTTTTCGTCGACATGCGCCGGCTCGTCCCCCGGGGAAGGCGCCGGCGCCGTCTCGACGCCTTCGGACGGCGCCCCCTCGGACGGAGACGGCGCGGCGACCGCGTGCCGCGCGTGCGAAGTGTGCGAAGTCTGCTCGTGCCTGGCGGCGGCCGTCTCGGCCGCCAGCGCGTGCCGTGCGGACGCGAGGCCATGGGTGAAGGTCCGATCGTCGGGCCGCGCCGACAGCGCCTTCTCGTACTCCGTCACCGCCTCGCCGTCCTCGCGCAGCGCGTGCAGGCAATCCGCCAGGAGGGCGTGCGCCTCCGGATCGGCGGCGGCCAGCGCGACCGCCTGGCGCGCCCAGCGCACCGCCTCGGTGTCCTTGTTCGCCGTCAGCGCCGACTGCGCGCGCGTGCGCAGCGCCGCCGCCAGCTCGGCCTCGCCGCCGGCGTGCGCGTCCAGCGCCAGCGCCACCCGATAGTGCGCCACGCCGCCGTCGATCTCGCCGCGATCGAGCTCCGCCTCGGCGCTCTTGACCAGGAGCCCCTTGGCGCGCGTCGCCAGCGTATCGGCGATCGCCCCGCCACCGTCGGCGCGCAGGCGCCCGAGCCGCTCCTGCAGCGCGGGCAACTGCGCGAAATCGAACGCCCCTCCCAGCATCCGCTCGACATCAGCGACGCCGGCGCGCAGGCGCTGCGCCCGCTGCTCGGCCTCCGTCGGCAATGTGGGTGCCGGAAGCGGCGCGACAGACGCCGGCTGGGCGTGCGCGCTCCAGGGGAGCCGCGGGTAGACGATCACTCCCGCGACGGCCAGCAGGGCCAGCGCCACGAACGTCCCCGCGTACCGCCACCCGCTCGCGGCCGGGCGCCCGGCGACGGAGACGGCGGTAACGTCCGGCGCCGCTACGCCGCCGTCACGTTCCTCTTGCCAGGCGAGCGGCGCCGGCAGCGTCGCGGGCGTCGGCCGGCGCGGTGACGCCAGGAGACTCTCCGGACGCGGGTGCGCGCCGCCCGGCACCTCGTCGGTGTACGAGGTCTCCGGCACGACGCCGCGCTCCTGGTCGTGCAACCCCAGCATCTCCGCCACCGCGCGCGGACGGCCGTAGAGCGACTTCACCAGGTCGTACTCGAACTGCGCCATGCTCTGATAGCGTTCGGCCGGGCTCGGCTCCAGCGCGCGCACCACGATCCGGTCCAGCTCCTCGGGCACGTCGGCCTTGATCCCGCGCGGCGGGATCAGCTCCTTGTCGCGCGACATTTGCGGCGGCGACCCGGAGGTCATCTCATAAATGAGAGCGCCCACCGAATAGATGTCGCTGCGCTGGTCGACGGCGCCCCCCTCGGCCTGCTCGGGCGCCATGTATTCCGGCGTCCCCATGGCGACGCCGGGGTTGGTGAGCCGCCGCGCCCGGCCCATGCTGCGGGCGATCCCGAAGTCGAGCACCTTGACGAAGTCGGCCTGTCCGTCGCGCGCGACCAGGAAGATGTTCTCCGGCTTGAGGTCGCGGTGGATGACCCCCGCCGCGTGAGCGGCCGCCAGCGCCCGGCAGATCTGGATGGCGATCTGGCAGGCGCGCTCCGGGGCCAGCCGTCGCTCGTGCGACAGCACGTCGGCGAGATCGATCCCGTCGAGGTGCTCCATCACGAAGTAGGCGCAGCCGTCCTCGGTCGAGCCGAAGTCGGTGACGTCGATGATGTTCGGGTGGCCGATGCGCGAGGCCGCGCGCGCCTCGCGCCGGAACCTCTCCACCAGATCCTGCTGCGTCGAGTAGGCCGGGTGGAGGATCTTGATCGCCACCCCCTTGCCAATCTCGACGTGCTCGCCCGCGTAGACGGTCCCCATCCCCCCCTCGCCGATCTTGCGGATCACGCGGTAGCGGCTGTCGATGACCCGCCCGGTGAAGTCGACGCCCAGCGACTCCTCTTCCTTGGGAAACTGTAGCCTGGTGCTCCCTGACTCCAGCAGCGACAGGGGCACCGGCATGCGGTTCGAGGGGCGGGCCGGCGGCGGGGCGAGCAGCGGCGCGCTCTCGGCGAGCAAGCGATCGCGCTCGGCCCGCTCCTCCTTCGAGATCGCGTCGTAGAGGCCGCGCAGGAAGTCGGCGGTCCGCTCGGCGTCGGCGCGCGGCGAGATCTGCGCGATGATCTCGGTCAGCGCCTTGCGCATCTCCTCGGCCGACTGAAACCGGTCCTCCCGGTTGGGCGCCAGCGCCTTCATCAAGAGCGCGTCGAGGTTGGGCGTGATCCAGGGCGCCTTGGACGACGGCGGCTGCGCGCGCGGGTGGCGCACCAGCGACATCGCCGTGGCCGGATCGAGGTTGCCGAGCTGCAGGTACTGGTTGCCGGTCACCAGCTCCCACAGCACGATGCCCAGGCTGTAGACGTCGGTGCGCGCGTCGGCGGTCTCACCGCGCGCCTGCTCGGGCGACAGATAAGACGCCCGCCCGAACACCACGCCGGGCGCGGTGTTCTCCTGCTTCAGCACGCTGCGGGCCAGGCCGAAGTCGGTCAGCTTCACCTCGCCGAAGTAGCTGAGCAGGATGTTGGGCGGCGCGACGTCGCGGTGGACCAGGTTGAGGTCGGCGTGGCTGTGCACGTAGGCGAGCGCACGGGCGATCTCGCGCGCGACGTGCAGCGCCACGTCGAGCGGGATGCGGGTCTTGGTCCGCACGCAGCGGTTCCAGATCTCGCGAAGGTCCTTCCCCTCGACCAGCTCCATCGCGATGTAGAACTCGCCCTCGACCTCGCCGGCGTCGAACGTGGGGACCAGGTTGGCGTGGGAGAGCCGCAGCACCACCTTGGCCTCGTCGAGGAACCGGTTCGCTTTCGCCCGATCGCTCTTCTCGGCGATCACCTTCTTGATGACGCAGAACTTTTGAAAGCCCGGCTCGCCGGCCGCGGCGAGAAAGATCGCCCCCATCCCGCCCCGTGCCATCGGCTTGAGCAGCACGTACTTTCCGAATTTGAGCGGGTAGGTTTCGGCCATTGTCGCCGTTAGGCTCGGGATCGTAGGACAGAAGCGGCCCGGACGCGAGTCACCGCACGCGGCCCGACGTTACTCGCCGATCTCGAGGTCGCGCGACGTGGATGAATCGGCCTCGGCCCGCAGCGCCGTCAGGGCGGCGGGCGGCGGGACCCGAGCCGTCCCGAGAGCCGCGCGAAGACGACCGACGACCCGGCGGCGATCGTCAGCCGGCCCGGACGGGTCGTAGTCGGCGGCCAGCCCGCGCCCGGGGGGCGCGTCGGGCGCGGCCAGTCGTCGCACGCTGCGCCAGGCCAGGTGTCGGACCGCCGGATACCGATCGGCCGCCATCACCTCGAGCAGCGCCCCCAGCCGGCGCGCGCGTGCGCCGGCGTCCGGCACGGGGCCGAGGCCGAGCGCGGCGGCGGCGACCGCGCGCGCGACCGGCGACCCGCCGAACAGCGCCTCGAGCGGCGAGGTGCCCGCGACCGGATCGGCGCCCGCCGGATAGCGGGCCGCGCCCCAAAATCGCCGGGCGGACGCCTCGGCCCAGGCGACGCTGCGGTCGACGTGGCAGCTGGTGCAGGCATCGGGGCGCCCGGCGGCCGCGGCGCGCGCCGGATCGGGGATCTCTATCCGGTGGCTGCGGTGGACGTCGAGCACGCCGTAGACGATCCGGGGCATGTGGCAGGAGACGCAGCGCCCCCCTTCGCCCGCCGGATCGTGGTGCGCGTGCAGGCGGGCGGCCTCGGGCGCGGCCAGCGGCGCGTGACAGCCGGTGCACAGGGTGTTGGAGGTCCGCCCACCGAACCGCGCCCGGATCTGACCGCGTGGATCGCCGTCGTGCATGCCGTGGCAGCTGGTACAGGTCAGTGGCCCCCGCATGGTGCAGGGAGATTGAAGCAGCCCCTGGTACTCGTAGGCGGTGAGCCGCGGCGTACCGTCGTCCCAGAAGCGCGCCGCGAAGGCCTCGGGATCGCCGTGCAGAGGCGTGTCCCGCCAGAGCGGCGAGCTCTCGATCGCCAGGTCGTCGCCGGGGACGAACGGATCGCCGTGCTCCAGCAGGGGGGCGATCCGGTCGGCGATGCGCTGGCCGTGGCAGCGCCCGCACAGATCGGCCGCGCGCGCCGGCGGCAGGCGCGCGGGGTTCACGATCGTCGGATCGGCGCCGTGGCCGGTCGCGAGCGCCCAGCGGCGGAACGGATCGCCGTTGCGCGCGACGTGCTCCGCGCCCGGGCCATGGCAGGCCTCGCAGGCGACGCCCAGCTCGGCGGTCGTCGTGGCGAACCGGCCGGTCGCCGGATCGCGCGCCGGGTTGGGCGCCACGTTGTGGCAGAAGACGCAGTTGTCGTTCCAGCGCGTGACGTGGCGATCGAAGTCGCCGCCCCCGTAGACCGGACGACCGACCGGCGGATCGCCAGCGTCCGGAGACGGATCGGCAAACAGGAATGCGCTCGTCATGGGGAACCAGCGCCGGTCCTCGACGTGCCAGGCGACCGGCAAGCGCCAGTAGGTGTCCCCGTCGCGCGCCAGATACTGTTGATAGCGGCGCGACCCCACGGTGCGCGCGACCTCGACCGTCCGCGCCGGGCCGCCCGGCCGAGTGAACGTCATCTGGTAGTCGCCGCGCGCGTCCCGATCCATCCGTGCGGTGACGCCCGCGCTGGTCAGCGTGGCGCCCGAGAAGTCGCCCCGCACACTTTCCGGCGTCGCCTCGGCCGTCATCGTCCTGTGAAACGTCCGGTGCCAGCTCGCGAGATGGTCGTCGTGGCACCCCCGACAGGCCGCCGAGCCGACGTACCCCGTGCCGTGCAGATCGCGCGACCTTCCGAGATCGGCCGAGATCGCGCGCCGCTCGAGCCAGGCACCGGTCGCGGCGCCGACGCCCACGATGGCCGCGAGCAGGACCGCGAGTCGGGCACGGCGGGACACGCCGGCATCTTACCGCCAGGCGGCGAGCTACATCCGCTTCGTGGCGGCCGCAAGCCCGGTCTTGGCGCTGACGTTCTTGGGGTCCAGCTTCAGCGCGTCGCCGTAGGCCTTGGCGGCCTCCTTGTAATGGGCGAGCCGGAAATGCGCGTCGCCGAGCAAAACCCGCGCGGCAACGCCGCCACCCCGGTCGACCGCCTGCGAGGCCGACTGCACGGCCTCGGTATAGTTCTTCTCCTGGAAGGAGATCGCGGCCAGCCCGACCAGGGCGGAGCCACGGTCGCGCTTGGACTTGGAGAGCTTCTCGAAGACGGCCCGCGCCTCGGGGAATCGCTCGGCGCGCAAGAGGCGGTTGCCTTCCTCGAGGAGCCGCTTGCTGTCGGCCGCCGACGCTCCGCCGCGCGCGGCGCTCTTGGACTTCGCGGCGACGTCGCTGTCGTGCCCCTCGTCCTTGTCGCCTGCCGCCTCTCCCTCGTCGGTGTCGTTAGCTTGCTCGGCCGCCGCCGCCTCCGCCTTCGCTGTCGCTTCAGCCTTCGCGGCCGCCTCCGCCTTCTCGGCCGCCTCCGCCTTCGCCTTCGCCTCGGCCTCCGCCCTCACCGCCTCGGCTTGCACGGCCGCCTCCGCCTTCGCCGCCGCGGTGGCCGCGGCCGCCGCCTCACGCACGTGGCGGGCGTGAACCGACGAGCTCACGACCAGGTAGATCACGAATGCGCCCAGCGCTCCGACCGCCCCGATCAGCGCCGGCTTGTTGCGCTTGAGGAAGGCGAACCGCTGGAACAGGCCGCTGGCCTGTGCCGCCCCGCCGCGCAGCGCGCCCAGCACGCCGGCCTGAGGAACCTTGTCCGATTCGACCGGCGCGATGTAACCGAAGCCCGGGAACATCGTCGTCGCCAGGCTGGTGAGCTCGCGTCCGAATTCGTCCATCGAGCGCGGCCGGTCGTCCGGATCGCGCGCCATCGCCCGCATGACGATCGCCTCCAGCTCGGGCGGGACGTCGTCGCGGAGCCCGGTCAGCGGCGCCGGCATGGTCGTCGCCTTCTTGTGCAGGATCTCCATGAAGTTCTGCCCCTCGTAGGGGGCCTTGCCGGAGAGCATCTCGTAGACCAGACCGCCGACGGCGTAGACGTCGGAGCGAGGATCGGCCGGCCGCCCCGCCGCCTGCTCGGGCGCCATGTACTCGGGCGTCCCCATGGTCATGCCGGGGCTGGTGAGCCGCCGCCGTAGATCGCCGTTGGTGTCCTTCTCGTTCTCGATGTCGGTGTCCTTGCCGCTCTTGGCAATGCCGAAGTCGAGCACCTTGACGAAGTCCTTCTGACCTTCGCGGTTGATGATGAGGACGTTCTCCGGCTTGAGATCCCGGTGGATGACGTTCACCTCGTGCGCCGCCTGGATGGCGCGCGCGATTTGCGCGCCGATGTGCAGCGACCGCGCCACGTCCAGCTTTCCTTCGCGGTAGATGAGCTCGCCGAGCTCGACCCCCTCGAGGTACTCCATGACGAAGAAGAACGCGCCGTCGGGGGTGGTCCCCGAGTCGGTCACGTCGACCACGTTGGGATGCGAGATCTTCGACGCCGCCCGCGCCTCGCGCCGGAGCCGCTCGACCAGGTCCGGCGTCTGGCTGTAGGCGGGGTGAAGGATCTTGAGCGCCACGCGCCGCCCGATGTCGATGTGCTCCGCCTCGTAGACGCGCCCCATTCCGCCTTCGCCGATGAGCCGCCGCACCTGATAGCGGCCGCCGATGACGGTGTTGAGGACGGACGCGGCGCTGGCCGAGTCGAGGTTCGAGTCGGCGGGCGCCGGCTCGTCCTGGAAGGTCATCCGCTTGTCGCGCGCGCGCCCCGCCTGGATCGGGATCGAGAGCACCGTCTCGCGCTGGGGCCGCTCCGATTTTTCGTCGTCGTCGACGATCGGCTGCGTCTTCCCGGTCGTCGGCAGCGGGGGCGGCACGACCGTCTTGCTCGTGTACCACTCGCGGGCCTTGACGATCAGCTGCTCGCGCTCGGCCCGCTCGGCCGCGATGTCCTCGTCGTAGAGCTCGGAGAGGAACTTCGACACCCGCAGGGCGTCGGTGGCCGGCGAGGTCTGCGCCAGGAACTTCGCCAGGTCGTGGCGCAGCTCCTCGCAGCTCGCATAGCGGTCCTTGAGATCGGGCGCCAGCGCCTTGAGCGTGATCCGATCCAGCTCGACCGGCACGCGCCCTGCGCGCTTCGATGGCGCCACCAGATCGGGATTGCGCACCCGGCGCAGAAGCTCTTCCGAGGTGTTCTGGTCCTTGGCCGCCCCCGGCGGACGCCCCGAGGGAAACAGCTGCCGCCCGGTGAGCAGCTCCCAGAGGATGATCCCCGTCGCGTAGAGATCGGTGCGCCCGTCGATCTTCTCGCCGCGCGCCTGCTCGGGCGACATGTAGCTGACCTTGCCGTAGATGATCCCGGGCGCGGTCTTCTCGATCTTCAAGGTGGACGACGCCAGCCCGAAATCGGTCAGCCTCACCTCGCCGCTGTACGAGAGCAGGACGTTCGGCGGCGAGACGTCCCTGTGCACCAGCTTGATGTCGCCGAAGTTGTGCGCGTAGTAGAGGCCGCGCGCCATCTCGCGCGCGATGTGCGCGGCGACGTCGACGGGAAACGCGATCCCCTTCTTGGCGCAGCGGTTCCAGGTGGCGCGCAGGTCGCGCCCCTCGACGAAGTCCATCGCCAGGTAGATCTCGCCGCCCGCCTGGCCCGAGTCGAACACCGGCACCAGGTTTCCGTGCGACAGCCGCACGACCACCTTGGCCTCGTCGCGGAAGCGCTGCAGGTACTCCTTGTCCGCCAGGTGCGGCAGGACGGTCTTGATGACGCAGAGCTTGGCGCTCTCCTGCGGCCCCGACAGCGCCAGGTAGAGCGCCCCCATGCCGCCGCGGGCGAGCGGCTTGAGCAGCACGTACGGTCCGAACCGGCGCGGGAATTCGTTCATGTCGCGAGGCCGCATCGCCGGAGGGCCCGCCGCAGCCGAGCCCCCGCGGGGAGCGGGAGCGGCCCGTTGGGCGTCTTCTTGGGTGGGCGATCTTATCAGGTTGACGCTCCTCGCATAACTTTCGCTACGGGCGACTCCTGACATGGAAATCGCGCGGATACCTGTTGTTAATCGACCAGACCTCCATACTTCTAAAGGATCTCCGGCTGACATGTGGTCGGATGCCTACCTCCGGCATCGGGGATGCGGGCGACGGTGAAAAAGGTGAAGATGCCCCCGATGTCGACGGGAAATCGGGCCGCCCTTCTCGCAGCCTCGGCGCTCTGCGCGGCCGCGCTCGGGTGCAGCTCGACCCCGAACGGCGTCGCGACCGGCCTGGGCGGAAGCGGTGGCACGGGGGGAACGCTCGACGCCGGAGGGACCGTCGACGCCGGCGGAAGCTTCGCCGTCGGGGGCCAGGCCGGCGAAAATTCGCCGACCACGCGGAAAACGATCACGCTCGGCGGGCCGCCAAACAACCAGGTCGACATCCTGTTCGTCGAACAGAGCTGGTCGGGCGATCCGGAGAGCCAGGCGAGGCTCGACGCCCAGATCCCGGGCTTTCTGAGCGTTCTCAAGGCCTCGGCGACGCCGCTCGACCTGCACATCGCCCTCATCACCGCAGACATGGGCGCGCCCGGCGACCTGGCGGGAATGACCGGGTTTTGCACGGCGGCCGGAGACGACGGTGCCTTCCGGAGCGCCCCCACCGGGAACTGCATCACCACCACCCTCGCCGCCGGTGCGACGTTCCTGGCCGACGACGGACGCGGCACGACGAACTTCACCGGATCCACCGCCGACGTTCTTCAATGCATCTTCCCGGTCGGCAACACGGGGTGCGGCATTCCGCAACCGCTCGCGGCGATGGCGCACGCGCTCGGCGCCGACAACCTCCAGAACGGGGTGCCGACGCCGCCGGCGACCAACACCGGGTTCCTGCGCCCCGACGCCGCGCTGGCAGTCATCATCCTCGCCAACCAGGATGATTGCTCGGCACCAGCCGGGACCGCGCTCTTCTCGCTCGACGGCAGCGAGCAGAATCTGGCCAACCCGCTCGGCCCGCTCGGGACCTACCGGTGCAACCACTGGGGCCACCTCTGCCAGGATCCAGCCAGCGGCGCCACCCTCATGCCGCCGCTCACGCCGCCGGCCGACGCGCAAGGCACCGCCGCGGCGCCGACGCTCGACCTCGAAAATTGCAAGGACAACGACCAGGGGACCGGTCTTCTGACGCCGGTGAGTCAGTTCATCTCGGCCATGAATGCGCTCAAGCCGGACGCCGGCGGCCAAATTCTCATTGCGGCGATCGTGGCGCCAGCATCTCCCTACACGGTCAGGTGGATGCCCGAGACGGATGGAGAGGACACTCAGCCTGGCGAGCTCTGGCCCGAGGTCGAGCACTCCTGCGGGGTTCCGGGTGCGGACGGCCTGAACCCCGAGGTGACGATGGACTCGGAGGGCAACTTCGGTGATCCGGGCGTACGTATCACGCAGTTTGCCAACAACTTCGCCGAGAGCGTCGTCGCCTCGATCTGCGACCCCAGCTACGCGGCGAGCGTACAAGCGATCGCCACGAAGATCACCGCGCTGCCCCCCGGCCAAAACTGCCTCGAAGGTCAGATCCAGCGCGACGACTACGGCCAGCCGACCTGCACCGTCACCGCGACGATCGCGAACGCCAGCGGCGCCACCCTGGCCGTCCCCTATCCGAACTGCATCGAGAGCGCGAACATCATCCCCTGCTGGACGATGGGGTCCGGCGGCGGCGCCTGTGACGGTCTCTCCTTGGCGGTGAAGGACCTCCCCGGCCAACCGAGTGAGACGGTCACGGCGACCTGCTCGCTCTGCAAACCTGGCGTTGCGGCGCCGGGCTGTTGATCTATCCAGGGAGCACGCTGATGGCAGACCGATATCTCCTGGTGATCGACGACAGCCCGACCGTGCAGAAGGTCGTCGCGCTGGCGCTGTCGGAGGCGGGGCACCGGGTGGTCGGCGCCGCCGACGGGGCCGCGGCGTTCGAGCAGATCCGCGAGACGGGCGGCGCGCCCGCGCTCATCCTGCTCGACGGCCTCATCCCGGGACGCGACACCGTCGACTTCTGCCGCCAGTTGACCGACGCTCCGGCGCTGTCGCGCGTCCCGGTGGTGGTGATGATCGCGCGGGGGCAGGCAGCCGACCTCGAGCAACGGTTCGCCAAGGCCTCCAACGTCGTCGACACGATTACCAAACCCTTCTCGCCCGAGGCGCTGCGGGCGGTGGTCGCGCGCGTCGTCCGGCCGGCGGTTGGGGGCGGAACGGCGCGACCCCCCGCCGTCGGAGAGGCGCTGTCGCTGTCGGCCGCCGGCGAGGACGGCGCCCTCGTCCGGGCCCGGGCGCTCGTCGCCGAGGGGGTAGCGCTCACCGGGGACCTCGCGACCATCTCGCTCAGCCAGACCTTCGAGTTGCTCGCCGAACAGCGGCACACCGGCGCGCTGCGGGTGACGAGCTCCGAGACCAACGCGCGGATCGAGATCTACTTTCAGGGCGGACGGGTCGACTTCGCGGCCGCGGTCGGCGTGGCCGAGGAGTTCCTCATCGGCCGATTCGTCGTCGAGACCGGCGACGTGAGCGTGGAAGCGCTCACCCGCGTGCTCGAGGAGCGCGCCCGCGCGGGGGGCACACCGCCGCTGTTCGGAGCCGATCTCCTGGCCCGGGGACTCATCTCCAGGGAGGCGCTGGCCCAGGCGATCGCGCGGCAGACGAGTGAGCTCGGCTACGAGACGCTCCGCTGGCAGGCCGGCTTCTTCCAGTTCCGTCCCGCGGTCGAGCTCCCCGCCGCAGCGCGCCAGGCGAAGCTGCAGCTGAGCGTCGACCGGCTGCTGCTCGAGGGATACCGGCGCGTCGACGAGTGGCTGGTCATCGAGCGGGAGGTCGCCGACCTCGACGAGGTCTTCGTCCGCAACGACGGGAAGATCGGAGATCTGCCCCGGGGGACGCTGACGCGCGACGAGCTCGGCGTGCTCGACGAGATCGACGGCCGACAGAGCGTGCGGGAGATCGTCCGCAAGCTGCGCCTCGGCTCGTTCGACGTCTCGAAAATCTTCTTCCGCCTTCGCCGCGCGCGCCTCATCCGCCCGCGCGTGTCACCGACCTCTTTATAGGGAGTCAGCCGGCGCTGGCGGCGGCGCCGTCGAGGGGGGCGTCGGGGCGCTGCAACTTGTAGCCCATGCCGCGGACCGACTGCAGCCGCTCGCCGAGGTCGCCCAGCTTGGCGCGCAGGTTCAGCACGTGGGTGTCGACGGTGCGCACCCGCCCGACGTGGCGGTAGCCCCAGACACGAGAAAGAAGCTCCTGGCGCGTGAACACGCGACCAACTCGATCAGCGAGGAATCGGAGGAGCTGGAATTCATAGGGGGTGAGCCCGAGCGACTGCCCGCCCGCGTACGCCTGCCGCATCTCGCAGTCGAGCGTGACGTCGCCGTAACGGACCTGCAACGGCGCGCCCGGCCGCTTGTCGCGTGCCTGCAGCTGCCGCAACCGGGCGGAGAGCTCGTCGGGGCTGATCGGAATCAGGATGAAGTCGTCGGCGCCCATCTCCGGATCGAGGCCCGACACGCGGCCCACCTCCAGGCAGAGGAGGATCCGCGTCGCCACCAGATCGGGGCGCTGTCGCAGCCGGCGGATCGCGTGCCGACCGATCTCCAGGTGCTCGCCCGCCTCCACGACCGCGACGTCCGCCATCCCGGAGAGAGTCTCCAACTCGGCGAGGTCGTAGCCGACCACCGTGACGTCGTGCCCGAGAGACCTCAGGAGCGACGCCGGGGATTCCGGCCGTGACTGGCTGCGCCCCGGGTCGAGGGTGACGACGATTGAGCGTAAACCGGAACCGACTAGCCGCATGTGTGGAAGCATCCGCGAAGAAGATCGATCAACACATTCAACCTACGCCACCGTCGGTTAACTGCGGGTTTCGGCGACGCATAATGTATGTAAACGCTCGTCGCGCGCACCCACATGTCAGACCGGCGATTTGCATGCGCCCCGCCGAAACGAACAGGCGACCGCACACCGACGGCCGCCGATGATCGCGCGAGCGTAGGCGGGCTTCGCCCGCCGGAGCTCGTCGCGGGGGCGCGGGACCCTTTGAGGGTCCCTTTACCGCGTGAGGGAGCGACGGCTTCGCCGGCGCCAGCTCGTCGCGGGAGGTCGCAGGAACCCTCTCAGGGTTCCTGTATCGCGTGAGGGAGCGACGGCCTCGCCGGCGCGAGCTCGTCGCGGGAGGTCGCAGGAACCCTCTCAGGGTTCCTGTATCGTGTGAGGGAGCGACGGCTTCGCCGGCGCCAGCTCGTCGCGGGAGGTCGCAGGAACCCTCTCAGGGTTCCTGTATCGCGTGAGGGAGCGACGGCCTCGCCGGCGCGAGCTCGTCGCGGGAGGTCGCAGGAACCCTCTCAGGGTTCCTGATTCAGTAGATCTTCCAGCGGTGCGGCAGAAAGTATTCTTCGTACACCCGCAGCGCGTAGCGGTCGGTCATCCCGGTGATGAAGTCTGCGACCGCGCGCGGCAGCCCATCGGACTCCGGAATTCCCTTGGGCCAGTGGCGGGCGCGGAACTCGTCGGGGTGGGCGTGGAAGTAGGTCCACAGCTCGCTGATGATCCGCTGCGCCTTCTCGAACTCGCCGCGAATCTCGGGGCGCTCGTACACCGTCTCGTAGAGAAAGTCGCGAAGTGCAATGAGCGCGTCGAGCACCTCGTCGGTCATCCGGATCTGGCGCTTCTCCTCGAGCCGCGAGGCTGACACCATGTCGTTGACCATCCGCGAGATCCGCTCGCCGTGCGACCGGCCCAGCGTTTCGAGGATCGCGGCGGGGACGGCGGCCGGATCGACCACCCGCCCGCGGACCGCGTCGTCCAGATCGTGGTTCACGTAGGCGACGATGTCGCTGATCCGGACGATCTGCCCTTCCAGCGTCATGGCCATCAGGTTGGGGTTGTCCGAGATGATGTGCCCTTTGCCCTTGGAGTGCTTGAGGATCCCGTCCCGGACTTCGACCGAGAGGTTCAGCCCCTGCCCGTCGCGCTCCAGCCTCTCGACCACGCGGATCGACTGCTTGACGTGGTGGAAGCCGTCGGGCATCAGCTTGGCCAGCACCTTCTCGCCGGCGTGACCGAACGGCGTGTGGCCGAGATCGTGCCCCATGACGATCGCCTCGGTGAGCGACTCGTTGAGCCCGAGCGCGCGGGTCACCGTGCGGGCGATCTGCGCCACCTCCAGCGTGTGCGTGATGCGGGTGCGGTAGTGATCCCCCTCGGGGGCGAGAAACACCTGCGTCTTGCCGGCCAGCCGGCGAAACGCCTTCGAGTGGATGATGCGATCGCGATCGTGCTGGAAGATCGGTCGCACCGGATCGGGCGGCTCCGGGCGGTCGCGCCCCTTGCTGGCGCGGCTCTTCTGGGCGAACGGCGAGAGGACCTTCTCCTCGTCGTCCTCCAGTTTTTCGCGGATGGTGGTCATCGGCTTTTGTTCCTAGCGCCCCTTCTTCTTCGGTTTACCGCGCGCCCGGTTGCCCCGCCCGTCTCTTTTGTCAGGGCGGTCGCGAGCGGCCGGGCGATGGGCGCCGGGCTTGCCACGTTCCGGCCTCCGATCGCGCCGACGCTTGTCGCCCCGCGGCAGGTCGCGCGCGCGGTGGCGCGCCACATGGTCGGCCAGCGCGAAGTCGATCTTGCGCCGCACGACACTGACCGACTGCACCTCGACCCGCACGCTGTCGCCGAGCGCGAAGGCCTGCCCCGAGCGGCGCCCGACCAGCCGACAGGCCGGCTCGTCGAAGGTGTAGTAGTCGTCGGAGAGCGCGTCGATCCTCACCAGCCCCTCGACGAACGGGTCGTCGATGGTGACGAACAGGCCAAACCCGGTCACGCCGGAGATGACGCCGTCGAGGACGTCGCCGACGCGGTCGCGCAGGAAGAAGGCGCGGTAGAGATCGATCACCTCGCGCTCGACCTCCATCGCCTGCCGCTCCGAGAACGACGATTCGGCCGCCATCTTCTGCAGCGCGAGGCGATCGGGAACCGGCGCCACCGAGGGTGGCTTGAAGCCACCGGCCGGTTTCTTGAGACCGGCCAGCCGCGACTTGAGCAGCCTGTGGACGATGAGGTCCGGGTAGCGGCGGATCGGCGAGGTGAAGTGCAGATAGTCGGCCGATGCGAGCCCGAAGTGGCCGATGTTCACCACGTCGTACGTGGCCTGCTTGAGCGAGCGGAGCATCTGGAACGAGAGCGCCTTCTCCGCCGGGTGCCCCCGCAACTTGTCGAGCACGCGCTTGAGCCCCTTGGGCGTGCGCGCCTCGTCGACGTCGATGGGGATGCCGTAGTTCTCGGCCAGGACGGCGAACTCCTCGAGCCGGTTGCGATCGGGGGCGTCGTGGATGCGCCACAGCGTCTCCTCACCCCGCTCCTGAAAGCTGCCCGCGACCGCCTCGTTGGCGGCCAGCATGAACTCCTCGATCATCGAGTAAGCCTGCCGCTCTCCCGGATCGCGCCGCGACTTGCGGATGGCGCGCACGAGGCGCGGGTCGTCGTGATCGAGCTCGACGAACGGCTCTGGCAGATCGAAGTCGAGCGCCCCGCGCTCGAGCCGCTGCGCCCGCAGCTGGCGCGCAAGAGAGTCCATCGCCCGGAGCGCCGGTAGAAATGCCTCGTACTTCTTCCGCTTCCCCCGGGTGTCGCCCCCGAGCGCCGCCGCCACGCCCGGGTAGTCGAGCCGCGCCTTCGAGTGAATGACCGCCGCCATGAAGTCGCGGTCGACGATCTGCGCGTGCTTGTCGAGGTCGATGCGGACGACCATGGCCAGCCGGTCTTCTTCAGGGACCAGCGAGCACATCCGGGCAGACAGCGGCTCCGGCAGCATCGGGATCGCCCGGCTCGGCAGGTAGATGCTGCAGCCGCGCCGGCGCGCCTCGTCGTCGATGGGCGACCCTTCCCGCACGTAGTGCGAGACGTCGGCCACCGCGACCCAGAGGCGCGACCCGCCGTGCGGCAGCTTCTCGAGCGCCACCGCGTCGTCGAAGTCGCGCGCCGTCTCCGGATCGATCGTCGTGAACGGCACCTCGCGCAGATCGGATCTGTCGAGTCGATCGGAGAGCGAGAGCGTCTGACCGAACGCGGCGGCGATCCGCTCGACCTCGTCGGGGAACCCCTCCTCGACGTCGGCGCAGGCGAGCACCTTCTCGACCTCGGTGCGCGGGTCGTCGGGGTCGCCGAGGACCTTCAGCACCTTGGCCTCGAGCGGCCCGTCCGCGACGTCCGGGTAGCGGGTAATCTCGGCGACGACGGCGATGCCGTCCTTGGCCTCGGGGATCGATCCCGACAGCGAGACGACGCCGGTGATGCGCGGGTCATCGGGCTGCAGCACCTGGTGCCGCCCGCGGCGCTGCAGCTGGCCGGTGATCTTGGCGCGCCCGCGTGAGATCACGCGCGTCACCCGCCCCTCGACGCCGCGCACGCCGGACCAGGCCTCGATCTCGACGGTGTCGGCGTCCATCGCTGTGCCGCGGTTGCGAGCCGAGACGTGAACGTCTTCTGATTTGTCGTCGGGGACGACGAAGCCGTACCCGACGGGGTGGATCTTGATTCGCCCGGTCAGCGTACGAACCGGGAGGCCCGAAAACGTCGGGCCAGAGCGTGAATTGTCGTGATTCTCCAATGTGACTTCCTTCTAAGGTTTTCCGAGGGGCGACATCACGCTCGGCGCGCGTAGCGCGTAGAGCTTGTGATCGTCCGACCCCACGAAGATGGTGCCATCCGCCGCCAGCGTCGGCGAGCTGTCGATGTCACCACCGAGCTCGACCGACCAGCGCAGATGGCCGTCCGGCTCGAGACAGTAAAGGCGGTCGTCCTGCGAGCCGAACAGGACGGCGCCGCGTGCGTCGACCAGAGGCGACGACACGATGCGATCGCCGGCCCGGAATGACCAGGCCAGCGTGCCGTCCAGGTGGACGGCGTAGAGTTGAGCGTCGAACGAGCCGACGTAGATGATGCCGTTGCCGACGGCGGCCGAAGACCGCACGTCGGCGCCGGTGGTGAAGGCCCAGCGGAGCACGCCGTCGGGGCCGATGGCGTAGAGCTTGTGATCGTCGGAGCCGACGTAAATCGTCCCGTCGTCGCCGATGGCGGGCGCGGGCTCGATGTCGGCCCCCGCCCGGAAATCCCACCGTTTCTGGCCGTTCGGGGCGATGGCGTAGAGCGTGTTGTCCTGGCTCCCCGCCACTACCGTTCCGTCCGGCAGCAGCGCAGGCGCCGACGAGACGTGCCCGTTGGTCGCAAAGTGCCAGCGCAGCGTTCCGTCCGGGTTGATGGCGTAGATGCCGTCCCCGCCGGTGTAGATGACGCCGTCGGGCCCGACAGTCGGGCCGGCGTCGACGTCGCAGCGGCTGGCCTCGGGACCGATCCCCACCCGCTGCGGGCAGGCGCCGAGCTGCACGATCCAGCGCGGTTTCCCCTCCCCTGGCGTGAGCGCATAAAGATGATCATCGTCGGAGCCGATGTAGATGGTCCCGTCGTGTGCCACGGCGGGCGAGCTGAAGATGATGTCCCCCGTCGCGTACGACCACTTGGGCGCCCCGTCGCGGCCGACGGCGTACACCCGCGCGTCCTGCGAGCCGACCAGCACCGAACCGTCGCCCGCGATGGCCGGCGACGAGACGATAGGGGCGGCGGTCTGGAAGACCCACCAGATGACCGGCTTGTTGGCGGGCAACGTGAAGGGCGAGCGCCCCCGGTGCGCGGGGCCGAAGCGGAACATCGCCTGGGCCGGCTCAATGGCGTACTGCGGAAGAGGG
The DNA here is from genome assembly GCA_963725905.1 of uncultured Pseudomonadota bacterium. GTDB lineage: Bacteria > Myxococcota_A > Polyangia > Fen-1088 > Fen-1088 > JADGRB01. The sequence goes on from CAVSAG010000004.1 coordinate 271,768, forward strand.
AGCGCGGCCGCCGTCCCCGCGCCGCCACCCGCCGGACGTGACGCCGAGGCCGGCCATACGCAGTGTCCTGCGTCGCACAGCCGGTTGAGCTTGCAGTCGTGGTCGCTCGCACAGGGGAGCGCCTCGACGTGCGCGCAGCCGAGCGGTGCGAAGCCGAGCGGTGCGAGGAGACCAGCGAGTGACAGAAGGCGAAGGGCCGGGAGCAACCTCACCGGCGGGGAACGAAACGATCGGATAGCGCAAGGTTAAGGCAAATTGGAAAAGGCGCAAGACCGTCTGTTACGCTCGGCCCTGGTGAGAGCTCTCGTATGCGTCGCCGTGGCGCTCGTGACCATGACCGCGGGATGCAGGAAGCACGAACCGGCCGGGCGGGCGCCGGCGCCACCGGTCGCCGCCACCGTCGCGCAACCGGCGCCCCCGCCCGTGCCGGCGCCGCCGGCCGCCTCCTTCAACCCCAACCGGCACTACCGCCACGTCGTGATCATCAGCGAGGACGGGCTGCGCCCCGACGCGCTGATGAGCGTGCTCCCGCCGGTGCACGCCGAGCTGATGAAGCGCGCGGCCTTCTCGCTGACGGCGCGCACGATCCGACGTGCCTCCACGCTGCCCTCGCACGCGGCGATGCTCTCCGGATTCGACGTCAAACAGCACGGCCTCTACTGGAATTCGTGGCACCCCGAGCGCGGGTGGATCCAGGTGCCGACGATCTTCGACGCCGCCGAGAAGAACGGCGGCACCACCGCGGCGTTCGTGGGCAAGCAAAAGCTGGAGCATATCGCCCACCCCGGCTCGATCGGCTACTTCTCGCGCCCCGGCTACTTCTGCAAGAAGGTCGTCGAAGAGGCGACCGACTACCTGGTCAAGAACCGGCCGCAGATCGAGTTCATTCATTTTTCCGATCCCGACGATCTCGGCCACTCCGACGGCTGGATGTCCAACCCGCAGCTCGAGGCCGTGCGGCACACCGACAAGTGCCTGCGGACCCTGCTGGACGCCACGGCGGCCTCGGGCCTCGATAGCGACACGCTCTTCATCATCTCGGCCGATCACGGTGGCCACGGCCACAACCACTCGGGCAAGATCAAGGAAGACCGCCTCATCCCCTGGATCGCCTGGGGCCCGGGCGTCCGGGCCGGCCACCGCATCAAGGCGCCGATCAGCACGGTCGACACCGCGGCCACCGCGCTGTGGGCCCTTGGATACCCCAACACCCCCGGCGCGATCGGGCGTCCGGTGATGGAGGCGTTCGACCCAGCGACGCTGCCCACGGCTTCCGGCCCCCCGCCGCCTCCAGTTGCCGGGCACCCTTTGTAGGTCCCTGCCCCTCTCGAACTCTCTGCTCCCGCCTCGAGCCTCCTGATCCCCTCTCGAAGTCCTGATCCCCGCTCGAAGCCCTGATCCCGCTCGAACGCCCTGATCCCCAACCACGCGCGCCTCGCACGCGACCCCTCGATTCACCACTCGCCCCGCGCGTGAACTTTTTTCCGGCGGCAGATCGCGGGGTTCGAGCGGGCGACGTTCGAGCCCGCACGAAGCGGGGTTCACGGACGCTCAAGTCGTTCAGGGCGCTGGTGAATGGCGGGGCCGCGGGCCGTTAGGCCCGCCAGCCACCGCCGCCCCGCCCGCTAGTAGAAATTGAGGGCGAAGTTCAGCAGCGACCAGTTGCTCCAGTTCTGGTCCGTGCCGTTGCTGTTGAGGTGCGCGCCGGTGATCGTCGCCTCGATGTCGAACGACCAGTTCCACGCCTGCACCAGCTCGTACCCGAGGCCCCCCATCGCCGCCGCGCCCCACTGGGTCGCCAGGCTGTCCTGACTGAAGCCCGCGAAGCCGAAGCCACCCTTGATGAAGAAGCGTTGGGTGCAGAAAATCTGCAACGCGACCAGGTTCGCGGTCTGCATGACCGACGACGAGCCGTAGTTCGCGGCCGTGCCCTCCACGTCCCACAGCAAGAGGAGGCCAGGGCGCAGCCCGAACCCGAGCCGGAATGTGTAGGAGAGACCATCCCGGTGGACGCCTCTGTTGTTGCTGTTGTTCTGGTCATCGAAGATGAGGCCGCCGAATCCGATGCCGCCGCCGAGCGTGAAGGGACGATTGAGCACGTCGCGCTGCGGAGTCGGATAGGTGTAGTAGGGGGCGGGCGCATATCGGTACGGCGGCGGGGGCGCGTACCGGTAGTACGGCCGGTAAACCGGCGGCGGATAGACGGGCGGCGGACCGTAAGCCGGCGGCGCGCCGTACGTCGGAGGCGGGACCGGCACCACGTAGCCTGGCGGAGGCGCGTAGGCCGGCGGCATCTCCTGCGTCGACGGCGCGGGCGCCGGCGCGGGTGCCGGTGTGGGCGGAGGCGGCGGTAGAGCCTCGGGCCCCGCGGGCGCGATCTGTTGCGCGTGCGCAGCGGTGTGAACCAGGAGAACAGTCAAACCAATAAGGAGCTTCTTCATGATGCTGACCCCGACCGACTTATGAGTGGCCATAGCGTTCAGGATTGCAAATGGGGCGCCAGCCTTAAAACTTGCGCAACGGCGGCTCGCCGGGCGTGAGCGCCGGCGGTTCGTGCGACGGGATGCGGCGAACCCGTGCGAGCGCCGCGTCGGGCGTCTTCACCTTCTTGATGAGCACCGGCACCCGCGTCCCGGATTGCAGCGTTCGCCGGTGCGGTGGGTCACGCCCCGACGCCGAGCGCGCGGTCGGATCGAGCCGTCGCGACAACCTGCCGACGACCTCGATGGTATCGCCGGGAAGGATGTCGATCTCCGAGGCCCACAGCTCCGTTTGGTCGATGCGCAGGCGGGTCAGGAGCGGATGCTCGATCTCCAGCAGCGTGGTGCTGTGAAACTGGACCCTCTCTTCGCCGGGGAACGGATCGAGCAGCATTCCGCCCGCGACCTCGATCCAGATCGGCTCGTCGGACCCGTCGTCCAGCAGGAAATCGAAGGCGGTCTCGTGAAAGAAGCTGCGCGTGAACCAGGTGCCGCGGCGGAAGCGGGTCAATGACCAGACCGCGGCTCGGCCGTCGAGCGCGGAGGCGGCCGTGCGGCGCGCGATGACGACGCCGCGAACCGCGACCGAGCGGGCGTCCGGAATATTCCGGAGCTCGGCGATCCGGTGGAGGCGCCGGCGGGCGATCAGCCGGTGGATCCGGTTGGCCATCCGTACGCCCAGAGGCCCCCAGGCGGCGGAGAGGGCCGTCGCGGCGCCCGCCGCCGCCGCCGCGATGCCGAGATCGTTGGCCGCCATCGCGATCATCCCCCAGGCCGCCAGCGCCGCCGCTGCCGACGAGGTGGCGGCGGTGGCGAAGCGAACGCCGCGGGGGAAGGAGATCCAGCGCGCGATCACGCCGCCCGTACGGGTGAGCGCGACCTCCTCGTCGCCGTCGCCGGCGTCGGCCCGGTGTCGGGAAAAGCCATCCACGAAGCGAGCCACAGCCGCCGCCAGGCGGGTCTCGACCCAGCCACTCACGCCGGCGCGCGGCGGCTCGCCGGCCTTTTCCGCGCGCCCCACGCTGGCGCGGTCCCATTCGGCGATGAGATCACGCTCGATTGCGGTCAGGTCGCGCTCCGACATCTCGGACCCTCTCTACGACTAACTAAGGTCAATTTTCCCACGGACCAACCCCAGATACACCTGATAGCGCACCTGATCGGACGCGGCTTCGAGATCATTCCGACAGGCCGCCGAGGAAGGTCCCCGCGGCGACCTTCTCCTTTGGTACAATCCCGCTTGCTCGATGCCAGACTCCGATGGCCCGCGCGGGCCGCTGGAAGCGCTTCGCAACGCCGCGCGCGGCGGACAGGAGCGCTTCCTTGTCGCGCTCTCCGACCGTCTCGAACGCAGCCGCATCGCCGGCGCGCTGACGAGCGAGGGCTTCGTGCTGGAGGCGGAGTCGCTCTCCGACGCGCTGGCCCGGCTGGCCGACGAGTCGTTCGACCTGGCGATCCTGGATCTGCCGCCCGAACGGCTCGACGTCGGGGCGAACGGCGGGCGCGACCCGCTGGCGGCCTCCCGCGAGCTGCGCCCCTTCAGCGATCTGATTCTCATCAGCGACGCCGATCCGATCCGCGGAGGGCAGGCGTTCGCCCGCGAGGTCGCCGCGGTGCTGCCGCGTCCGCTGCCCGAGGTCGACGCCCTGCTGCGCGCGCACATCAAGCGGCTGGCGGGGTTCCGGCGCGCCCGCACCCGCGGGCTCCTGGTCCTGAACGCCTTCGCCGGTATCAAGGACGAGCTCGCCGCCATGGAGCCGGCGCTGGCCGCGACGCTCGAGGATCTGGCGCGCGAGGCGCGGCGCGATCCAGCGATCGTGGTGCTGGGGGACGCCGAGCTGGCGGCGGCCGCCGGCGCGCGGGCCGACGAAGCGAACCCCGACGCCGCCGTGGTCGATGTCCCGGCCGGCGCCGCGATTGACGCGCGGCTCGGCGAGGCGCGGGCGCGCGTGCCCGGAGCAGCCCTGGTCGCGGTCGACGCCGCACCCTCGACCGACCGGCTGGCGGCGGCCATCTACGGCGGCGCGCGCGCCTACCTTCCGCGCTCCGCGCTCGAGCTGCTGGGCCGGGTGGCCGCCTCGGCGGCTGCGCGGCGGCACGGCGAGGCGGCCGGGGTGCGGATCGTGGAGGCGCTGGGACGCCACGGGGTCCTCAAGGGCACCGAGCGAACCCGCCATCCGACGCCGCCACGCGACATCGACGCGCGTCTCATCGCCGACGCCACGACGCCGCGCCCGCACGCGGCGATCGTCCCCACCGGCCACGAGGTGCTGGTGGTCGACGACGAGGCGGTCGTGCTGACCGTGCTTCGCGAGGCGCTCCGGCGCGGCGGCTACCGGGTCACCACCGCCGCCTCCGCCGAGGAGGCGATCGACCTCATGCACAAGCGCCGGTTCGATCTGGTGCTGACCGACAAGAACCTGCCCGGCGCCTCCGGGCTTGACGTGCTGCGGGCCGCCCGCACGTTGAACCCCGCCCCCGCCATCGTGCTCATCACCGGCTACAGCTCGTACGACTCCGCGATCGAGGCGATGGACATCGGCGCGCTCGACTACATCGAGAAGCCCATTCGCGACGTCGACGACCTGCGCTTCCGGATCAGGCGCGCGCTCTCGCGGCGCGACGAGCAGCTGGCGCGCCCCAAGCCGACGCGCACCGCGGGGCGTGCGGGACGCGTCCTCTTGGTCGAGGTCGAGGGGCAGCGCCGGCAGCTCCTGGCCGAGTACCTCGGCAAGGTGCACCACGTGACCGCGGCCAAGGACGGCGACGAGGCGCTGGCGCTGCTCAAGAGCGATCACTTCGATCTGGTGCTGGCCGATCGCCACCTGCCCGGCGTGTCGGGGCTGCGGGTCATCGAGCACGCGCAGCAGATGCTGCCGCATTGTGCGTCCGTGCTCTACACGGCGTACCCCTCTTACGACTCGGTGACCGAGGCGTTCGCGGCCGGCGTCGACGCCTATCTGGTTCGCCCCAGCGACGATCTGAAGAAACTGGGAGAGAAGGTCGCGGAAGCGCTCGGCGGACGCGGCGGAATTTTGTTAGGGTGAGGGAAGCAAGGACTTCATGCGCATCGCTTTCACGCACAACCTGCGGCTGACCGACAGCGAAGACGAAGCAGAGTTCGACAGCGTCGAGACCGTCGACGCGATCGCCGACGCCCTGCGGGCCGGCGGGCACGAGGTCGAGAAGATCGAGGTGACCGGACCCGCCTCACGGCTGGCGGCGCGCATCGAGTCGTACGGCCCGGATCTGATCTTCAACACCGCCGAGGGTCGGCGCGGGCGCGCGCGCGAGGGGTTCTACCCGGCGCTGTTCGAGGAGCTGGGGTTCCCCTACACCGGTTCGGACGCCTACGTCCTGACGGTGACGCTCGACAAGTGGCTGACCAAGCTGGTGCTCGCCAAGCGCGGAATCGACACGCCACGCGCCCAGCTGGTGACGCCCGACGAGTACCGGCGGCTGCGCGATCCGGGGACGCTGGGACTGGCGCTGCCGGTGATCGTCAAGCCGAACTACGAGGGGTCGTCGAAGGGGATCGCCGACGATGCCGTCGTGCGCGACGCGCGCGCGCTCAGCGAGCTGCTCCCGCGCGCGCTGCGCGCCTACCCGACCGGCGTGCTGGTCGAGGAGTTCGTGGCCGGCACCGACGTGACGGTCCCCTTTCTCGAGGGGCGCGGCGACGAGGGGGTGCTGCTGCCGGTCGACTACGTCGTCGATCCGCCGGCGCGCAGCCGCTTCAACCTCTACGACTACCGTCTCAAGTCGGCGGAGGCGAACCGGGTGGCGGTGCGCTGCCCGCCCGATCAGCCGCGCGACGTCGTCTCGCGGTTGCGCGCGATCTCCAAGATGGCCGCGCGCACGCTGGGCATCCGCGACGTCGGCCGGATCGACTTCCGTATCGGCGAGGACGGGCGCATCTACCTCCTGGAGGTCAACGCGGTTCCCTCGCTGGAGCCGGGCGCCAGCCTGTTCGCGGCGGCGGCGCGCGAGGGGCTCGACTACGGCGAGTCGCTCCAAGCCGTCGTCGAGAGCGCGGCCAAGCGCCAGGGGCTGGTGGTCAAGCCGGGCGCCCGCCGGCGCCGCCCCGCCGATCCGCTGCGCATCGGCTTCACCTACAACGTCAAGCGGGTCGACTCCAAGGGCGGCAACGACGCCGAGGCCGAGTACGACGCGCCCGAGACGATCGACGCGATCAAAGAGGCGCTGGAGAGCTACGGCCAGGTGGTGCTGCTGGAGGCCGACGCCGAGCTGCCGCGCCAGCTGATGGAGACGCCGATCGATCTGGTCTTCAACATCGCGGAGGGGGTGGCGGGCCGGAACCGCGAGGCGGCGGTGCCGGCGCTCTGCGAGCTGATGGGGATCCCCTACACCGGCTCCGACGCGGCGACGTTGTCGATCGCGCTCGACAAGGCGCTCTCCAAGCGCGTGCTCCTGCAGCACGGGATCCTGACCGCCGAGTTCCAGGTGATGGAGACGGGACGCGAGCGGCTGTCGTCGAAGCTGAAGTTCCCGCTCATCGTCAAACCGAACCAGGAGGGCTCGTCGAAGGGCGTGAGCGCCTCCGCGTCGGTGGTCGACGACGAGGAGAGCCTGCGCGCCGTGGTGCGCGAGCTCATCGATCGCTACCGGCAGCCGGCGCTCATCGAGGTCTACATCCCGGGGCGCGAGTTCACCGTCGGGCTGCTCGGCGATCGCCGCCCGCGCGTGCTGCCGCCGATGGAGATCCTGTTCAAGGACAAGTCGAACCTGCGGCCGGTCTACGACTACCAGATCAAGCAGGAGTGGGAGAAGCACGTCGCCTACCAGTGCCCGGCCCAGCTGGCGCCGCCCGAGCTGAAGGCGATCGAGCGCGTCTGCCGCGAGACGTTCGCCGCGCTCGACTGCCGCGACGTCGCGCGCGTCGACCTGCGGGTCACCCCCAAGGGGGACATCTACGTCATCGAGGTCAACCCGCTGCCGGGGCTGACCCCCGGCTACTCCGACCTCTGTCTCATCGCCACGGCAGCCGGGATCGAGTACCGCACGCTCATCGGCGAGATCCTCGAGGGGGGCTTGAAGCGCCTCCGTGAGAAGCGGCGCGAGGCGAAGACCGAGGCGCGCGGCGAAGCGAAGCCCGGCGAAGCGAAGCCCGGCGAAGCGAAGCCCGGCGAAGCGAAGCCGGAGGGCAAGGCCGCGGCTACGCCCGTCCCCGCTGCCAGCAACGGGAACGGACACGGGAACGGTACCGGCGCGGCGTCCAGCAACGGCGGTGCCGAGAAGACGCCCGGTCCCGCCGTCGCGCCCGGCGGCCCGCCGTCGACGCCGGCTCCGGAATGAGAAAGCGCCTCCGGGAGCTGGGTTTCTCCATCGGCCGCTTCCCGGTCGGGCCGGCCAACGCGATCACCGACGTCGGCGGCGTCCGGGTCGGCCACACGACGCTGGTCATCGGCGACGGCCCGCTGGAGGTCGGCAAGGGTCCCGTGCGCACGGGCGTCACCGCCATCGTCCCCCACGCCGAGGTGTTCGAGAACCGGGTGGTGGCCGGCGGCTTCGTGCTCAACGGCGCCGGCGAGGTCTCGGGGATCACGCAGGTCTCCGAGTGGGGGCTGCTCGAGACGCCGATCCTTCTCACCAACACGATGGCGGTCGGCAAGGTCTCCGACGCGGCGGTCAAGTGGATGACCAAGAAGTGGCCCAAGATCGGCGGCGAGGACGACGTCGTCATCCCGCTGGTCGGCGAGTGCGACGATTCGTGGCTGAACGACGCCGTCGGCCGCCACGTCCGTTCGGAGCACGTCTACCGCGCCATCGAGCAGGCGGCCGGCGGCAAGGTCCCCGAGGGGTCGGTCGGCGCCGGGACCGGTCTCATCACCTGCGACTTCAAGGCAGGCATCGGCACCAGCTCGCGCCGGGTGGAGATCCAGGGGAACACCTACACGGTCGGCATCCTGGTCCAGTCGAACTTCGGCGATCATGCGCTCGCTGCGCGTCGACGGTGCGCCGGTCGGCGAGGTGCTCGAGGCGGACTTTGCGGCCCCGCGCCGCGAGCGCAACGCCGGCTCGATCATCACCGTCATCGCCACCGACACGCCGCTGCTCTCGTCGCAGCTGGTGCGTCTTTGCAAGCGCGCGGCGCTGGGGATCGGCCGCACGGGGTCGTTCGCGGCGCACGGCTCGGGCGAGATCATGGTCGCCTTCTCCACCTCCAACCGTGTCCCGCGGCAAACCTCGAAGATGATCGCCACGCTGGAGGTCTTGCTCGACGAGGCCTGCGATCCGCTCTACGAGGCCGTCGTCGAGTGCACCGAGGAGTCGATCGTCAACGCGCTCTGCATGGCCGACGAGATGCGCGGGCAGTCGGGGCACGTGGCGCCGGCGTTGCCGCTCGACCGCCTCTCGGAAATCTTGCACCGGTACCGCCAGGCCTTCCGGCCCGCCGGGTCCTCGCGCGAGCACTGACCATGCGCATCTGTCTCGTCGTGGCCGACGTGCGCGCGCAGCAGGCGACCTTCAGCGGGATCTACCTGGCGCTGGCCGCGCACCGCCGCGGGCACGACGTCCGATTCGTCTCCGTCGACGACTTATCCTTTCTCGACGACAACAACATCCTGGCCACCACCTCGCGCGTCCGCGCCGGCGACTACGCCGACCCGGCCGCCTACGCGCGGGCGCTCGCCTCCGACGAGGCGGTCGTCGAGGAGGACACGCTGGGTGGCTTCGACGTCGTCTTCCTGCGCTACAACCCGATCCGCGAGGGGAGCGGACGGGCGGGCGCGCCGCTCATCGACTTCGGCTGGCGGCTGCGTCTCGCCGGCACGCTGGTGGTCAACGATCCGGAGGGGATGCGCCGCGCCGGCAGCCGGATGTACCTCTCCGACTTCCCCGCCGACGTCCGGACGCGCACGCTGGTGTCGCGCTCGAAGCCGCGCCTCAAGGCCTTCCTCAAGGCGCTCGACGGCCCGGCGGTGCTCAAGCCGCTGGCGCCGCGCGGCGGCGAGCACGTCTTCTATCTGCGCCGCCGCCAGATCTCGAACCTGAACCAGATGATCGCCGCCGTCACCAAGGAGGGATACGCGCTGGCCCAGGAGTACCTGCCCGAGGCCGAGCAGGGGGAGAAGCGCCTGTTGCTGCTCAACGCCGAGCCGATCCGCGTCGGCGACCAGGTGGCGATCTATCGCCGCCGCGCCGTGCTGGCCCCGGGCGGCACCCGGGCGGGCGGCTCGGTGCGCGGCAAGTGCGAGTTCGGCCCGGTCGAGGCGCGCATCTGCGACATCCTGCGCCCGAGGCTGCTGGCCGACGGGCTGACCTTCGTTGCCGTCGACATCGTGGGCGACCGGATCCTGGAGCTGAACGTCTTCACTCCGGGCGGCCTGCATGCCATCGCCGAGCTCTACGGCATCGACGCCGCCTACGTCGTGATCGCCGACCTCGAGCGGCGCGTCCGGCTGCGGGCCGCCTACCGCACGACGTTCGACCCCGAGGCGGCCGACGTCGTGTAACCTGTGAGAGCGATGGGCGATCAGGATCCGCCTTCCGACGTCCCCCGGCGGCGCACCGAGGAGATGTCGGTCCCCGTGCCGGTCATTCCGCCGGGGCCCATCTACACGCTGTCGCCCGAGGAGATCGCGCGGTTCTTCGTGCGCGCGCGCCGCGACCAGGACACCGAGCACTGGGACGTCCGCCTCGACGGCACGCTGCGCGAGATCCTGGAGCGCGCCAACGACTTCGTCCCCTCCGAGATGGGCGGCATCCTGCTCGACGACCCGCGCGCCAAGCTGCAGGGGGCGCCGGCCCCGCGCCTGACCTACATCGCCGCCTTCGGCCCCGGAATCGAGAGCGTGGTCGGCAAGCGGCTCCCCTCCGACCGTGGCTTCTCGGGGACGCGTCTACACCACCGGTCGGCCCAAGCAGACCGCTGAGCTCGATCCCGACGACCCGATGCTGGCGCTGACCTCGGCGATCGGATCGATCCGCTCGCTGGTGGCGGTGCCCATCGTCGTAGGCGAATCGATCTGCGGCATCCTGCAGCTGGCCAACCGGCGCTCGGGCACCCCCTACACGCCGCGCGACCGGGAGCTCCTGCGGATCTTCGCGGCGTACATGTCGTCGTCGATCCAGAACGCGCTGGACGCCATCCGCGCGCGTGCGCTGGCGCGGGTCGACGATCTGACGGGCCTCGCCAACAGCCGCTACTTCCACACCCGGCTGACCGAGGAGATCACGCGCGCCGACCACGACGGCACGGAGCTGTCGATGCTGTTCATCGACCTCGATCGCTTCAAGGGGGTCAACGACATGTACGGCCACCTGGCGGGGAGCTGGACGCTGCAGAAGGTGGGGCGCCTCCTGGCCGAGAACGCGCCGCCCGGCGCGCTGGTCGGCGCGCTACGGCGGCGACGAGTTCGTGGTGCTTCTGCCGGGCGCCGACCTGGCGCGCGCGGCGCAGACCGCCGAGACGCTGCGCAAGGCGATCGCCGACGCGATCTTCTTCGACCTGCAGCCCGACAACCGGCGCACGCCGCCGCCCCAGCCGCCCCCGCGCATCACGGCGTCGATCGGGGTCTCGTCCTACCGCGATCACCTGGCGCCGGGCGGCACGCAGCGGCGGCGCGAGAGCACGCTCCTGCGCCTGGCCGATTCGGCGATGTACCGGGCCAAGGCGGCCGGCCGCAACCGGATCGAGATCGCCGACCCCGAGGACTAGCCATGGCGACGGTGATCCGCCCTGCCCATCCCGACGATCTGCCGGCCGTCTCGCACCTGGCCGCCGAGCTGGTGCGCCTCCACCATCGGCTCGACCCGCCGCGCTTCCTGCTGGTCGAGCCGATCGAGCACGGCTACCAGTGGTTCTTCTCCCGCGAGCTCAAACGCGACGGCGCCATCATCCTGATCGCCGAGGACGACGCCGACGGACAGCTCCTCGGCTACGCCTACGGGACGCTCGAAGCGCGCAACTGGAACGATCTGCTCGACGCCTGCGGCAAGCTCAACGATCTCTACGTCGACGGCAGCGCGCGGCGGCGGGGCGCGGGGCGCGCGCTGGTGCAGGCGATGTTCGCCGCGCTCAAGGCCCGGGGCGCGCCGCGCGTCGTCCTGCTCTCCGCGTGGCGCAACCCCGACGCGCACGCCTTCTTCGAGGCGCTCGGCTTCCGGCGCACGATGCTGGAGATGACGGCGGAGCTCTAGACGCCTATCGGATGGCGAACCCCAGCGCCACGGGGGCACGTTTCCGATCTAGAGAGCGCAGCGACCGATCGCGTCCGCCTCAGGATGCGGGTTTAGACGGCATCGAGCGGCGCGGGCTCGAGTCGCGAGGTCGTCGGATCGACGTGCGCGACCAACTCGCCGCCAAGATCCTCGACGACTGCGTCTACCAGAAGCAACTCGGGCACGCCCTCTGGACCCTCATCTTCCATGTAGAGCGTGAACCTCATGCCTGCCGCCGGCTCGATGCCGAGTGCGGACAGATCACGACGCGTTCCTACGCAACCAAGCGAGTAGCACCCCTCCGCAACACTCGCGTTTGTGTCGAACCACACCCTCATCGCTGTCCGTCTAACGATCACGCGTTCAGCGGCGAACGGGCGACCGAGCGTAGCGAGGGAGCTGATCGTCCGCCTGCAACGCGTTGTTATCCGGCGCCACCGCCTCAGTTCTCCCTCCCGACGGCACTACTTCTCGCACTTGTCACCGATATCCACGTCCCTTCCGCGATCGCCGATCAATAGTTTGACCGAACCGGTAGGCGTTTTCAGCGCGACTGTCCGCGACTTGTTGTCGCCTGGCGGCTTCGGCAATTTCGCAGCGTCGCCCCCGGTAACAACTTTCACCAGCGGCCGCCACTCTGGTGTTCCGGATGGGTTGAAAGCCAAGCTGATACAGGGGGCGGGCTGGGTATCTCCCTTCGTGGAGAACATGAACGTGATCTCGACTTTGGGTTCCTGCTGGCACCATGCGATCAACCAGCCAGGCATGTCAGGCTGGAGATCCGGCTTCAAAGTGCAGCCGCGCCCGGTGAGCCAGGACTCAGCTTCGGACCAGGTCATCTTGATGGGCCGCTTGGCAGCCGCCTCTTCAGCCACGACGGAAGACGGTGCCAGCCAACAGGCTGAGATGATGAGAGCCGAGAACACCTTGCGCAGATCCATCTTCCGCACCTCCACGAACGTTTCTCCGTCCGGATAACGACCTGGTGTTCAGCGGCGAGCATCCGCCCGAGCGAAGCGAGGAAGGATGATCGACCGCTGCAACACCATGTTGGGCAGCTCTCAGTTTAGGTCCCATTCGAGGACCGTGGAACTGGAAATCGGTATGCCACCTCTCACGAGCCCGTTGACGATGACCGTGAGTGTTTTCAGATCCCTATTTCGGCCGCCGAACACACCCGCATTCGGATGCACCACGAACCGACCACGGATTGTGCAGGATCGACCGCGATCGAGCGTCACAATCTTCTCTTGTCGCTCCTCACAGGGCCTAGCCGCGGGTTGGCCCCAGTACCACGCAAGAGGACGACTGGAGGAGTCCAGCACTTGGAAAGGGCCTTCGTGAATTACCACAGCGTCTGCACCACCGTTCGTGATGTCGATCTCGACGTCAAGCGAACCAGTGGACAGCCCGGCTCTCGTGCGCATCGAGACCGCTCCGCGGTCATCCGACTGCCGAGTTGTCCCAATGGGTAAATCAGCGACGTGATAGCTCCACCCAGGATCGCACCCCGCCCCGAACATCAGGACGGACACAAGCACAACAACTGCTTTCATTTCCGCCGCCATCCGCGCTGTCTGCCCAACGTCTTGCCGTTCAGCGGCGTGGTTCCGAGCGTAAGCGAGGACCACGTCCGCTGCAACGGCGGGTTCGGCAGCGATCACAAGGGGAGCGCATCCAACTCCGCGAGCAGTTCCCGCGCCAATCGCGCATGACCGGGCCGATGGTGATCCGCTAGATTCGTGGCTCGCTCCAGGTACCGGCGTAGGAGCGCACCTACGGGAGCCGCGGACGGCTCCCCGAGCGACTCCGACAACCTCAGCGCTTCGCCTGCAAGCTCGGCCAGCTCCGTCGCCTCGCCCGGCAGTGAATGCTCGGGAAGACTGAACGGGTTGAATTCGGGCGTCATAAAGAAGAACGAGACATCCTCCCGGACGACCCGGTCGAGAGCAGCCCGGAGCCGTGAGTGAAGCTCGGTCTCCATCGCAGCGAGTCGTTCGAATTGCTTCTCCCTCCTCGACATCCTTGGTCCCCGTCTGCCGAACGTTATCGCGTTCAGCGGCCGGGCGCAGCCCGGTCCGCTGCAACGCGTGGTTCGACAGCTTCCGCGAGCTCACCCGGCCACATCGATCCTCCACCTGCGCCGGGTGAGCAATCAGTCCCTCCACAGGACCCAGGAAGTCGAATCGCCCCCATCGACGCACGGACCATTCACCACGTTAACGCTCTGTATGTTCCAGAAGTGGTAGGGCGCTCCATTTAACACGAAGGAACCCACCTGTCCGGGTGGAATGGATATATCCGTGTCGCCGGCGATTCGAAGACCGCGTGCGACCTCATCGCCGCCGCACCCCGTAGGGCGGTGCCCGAACATTTGACCCCAGGTGACCACGAGGTGTCCTTCATCGAACCCGCGCGGACCGTACCCGTACATCTCGATGGCCATGACCGGCCCGTCTTCGTCTAGGAGCAGGAACCTCGCAGTCTGGTCGCTGTGGAAGGCCGCCTGGAACCAAAACCGGACATGCGAGCCCAAGCGCGCGTGCACCGCCGGATCATGCTCCCGTGCCGTCGTGTACATGATTCGCCAGGTCTCACGCCCGCCATCCTGGACCTCGATGTACCGCTGCGGATAATTGTCGCAACCGATCTGGTTACCGGTGTCTTGGGGATGCGCTGCATGGGACATCTCGCCAAATCCCACCAGAGTGCCCTTGATATTGAGGTCAGCGAATCCCGAAGCGTACCTGGGCCGCGCACCTTCCCTGCTCAAACAGAGCGTCAGGTGTGCCTCGTTGTTCCATTGCCAAGACGTCTTCTCTACGGGGCGCTGCGGACGCGGCGTTGAACAGAAGTGGGGCAGAACGGACGCCGCCGTCGCTGCAACCAGGGACACAATGGCGAACGGAAGCCATGTCCGCACCGCATCACGTACCGGGCGTCCGTGCATCTTCACTCAACGACACCTAACCCAGCAGCGGGTTCCGCTTCCCTGTCCGTCGAACGACCTGCCGTTCAGCGGTGAACGCCGAACGGACGCACGATCGTACCACGGCCGCGAGGAGTCGCGGGCGCTAGCCCGCGGCGTCGCGGCACGGCCCGCGCTCGAGCGAGCCGCCCAGGCGTTCAGCCGCTGCAACGGCTTGTTGGGCAGCGCCGCTCAATCGCCGATGAACCATAGGTACGAGTGGGTCTCCTTGGCCAACCGCTCGACGAGCACAGAGATCTCGAGGAGTCGTGCCGTCAAGGGCGAAGCAGAATCCCGGATCGTTAGAAGACGAATGTCGTCGCGAAGGGCCGGGGCCTGCGCCTGATTGAACACCGCATCGCCCCAGGGGACGAGGTACTTTAGGAGTTGCGTCTGAGAAAATGCCCCGGCCGTCGTAGCACGCGACAGCAGCATCTGCGGGTCGGGGACGGACGCGAGTTCCTCCTCGTCCTCGCCTCGCAAGACTGCATCGATTCCCATGTCTGCCCAACGTTTTGCCGTTCAGCGGTGAACGCCGAACGGACGCGCGATCGTACCACGGCCGCGAGGAGCCGCGGGCGCCAGCCCGCGGCGTCGCGGCACGGCCCGCCCCGAGCGAGCCGCGCAGGCGTTCAGCCGCTGCAACGGCTTGTTAGCCAGGGCGACGGCTCGTTCAGGTTCACCTCCAAGATCCCGATCACGCGTGCCCCGGCTCGCGTCCTTTCCCGGCCACGCATGTAC
Organism: uncultured Pseudomonadota bacterium; assembly: GCA_963725905.1. Taxonomy (GTDB): domain Bacteria; phylum Myxococcota_A; class Polyangia; order Fen-1088; family Fen-1088; genus JADGRB01. Next base: position 287,143 of record CAVSAG010000004.1, read on the forward strand.
GTGGTCTCGTCGATTGTCCCCACTGTTCGAGGCCGACCCACGGAGCACCGAACGGGCGTCGACTTCACGACACAGCACCGCCGAGATGTTCAGTCGAGTACAAGCCGGACACGTTGCGCCAGTCCTGACCACATCGAGGACAAGGAATCTTCGAGCCCTCTGTCATGAGCTGTTTCCCCGCTGTCCAACATCGTGGCGTTAACCCGCGGGCCGAAGGCCCGTCGGGTTCAACGCCAGGTTAGCCAGCTCCCTCGCGGAAGGGGTGGTCAATCGCTCCGTCATCGAAGGCCTTCTCGACATCGGGAGGCCATACATCGCGAAGGCGTTGATAGTACGCCTCCCAGAGAACATGGAGAGCCCCCTCGTCCCTGTCACCGATGAAGGCCTGAACGTCCTCCAACTTGTTCCAGTGCAGCGGCTGATGAAAGAACCGCACGAATTCGCCGATGACCTTGTACGCGAACAGGGCGTCCCGCAAAGGAATCTCCACAGTCCGTCCCGGCTCGATCATTTCAAGGCCGTGCTCGACATTCCGTTCTGCGATTCCCATATCTGCCTCGTCTGGCTAACGATCACGCGTTCAGCGGCGGCGCGCAAGCGCCGTCCGCTGCAACGCGCGGTTCGACGGCGGCCGCTCGAGCTACTGGGAGTCTGTTGTCCACTTGTGACGCTGTCGTTCGGCGTCGGTTCCGATCCACGTGATCGCCCCCGTGAGTCTGATAACCGCCTCCTCGAGTACCGGCAATGACGCTGGCACGGACGCACACCCGTGATAGTGCTCTATCACTTTGTTCCCGGTGCGTTCGCCGATGACGAGCATACGCGTCCACGGGGCATCCGTCCTCGTCGTGCAGTCGCAGCAATGGGGATCCAGCGCTGAGAAGCGTGACGCTTCGATGGCTCGCCGCAGCTCTTCGACCGTCGCTTCCGGCAGGGACGCTCGCTGGATACCCTCGCGCACCACGAATCGCTTGCCGTTGTAGATGACCCGCCCATCCGGAAGCACGTTCAGGTCGAACACGGGGCAGGTTCCAAAGCACTCCGTTCGGTGCAGGCCGATCCACACAGTGTCGAACATCTCGTCGAATGTGCAGGGTCTGCGAAGATCGGATTCGCCTTGCGGAATCCCACGAGCGGTCGAACAGGATCGAGCTCGCTGCGCCGGAGTCTTGCCGGCCGGCTCGGACTCGCGAGGAGTCCATGTCGCATGCATACATCCTGCCGAGGATACCGCGGCGAGTAGGACAACCACGACTGCGCGGCCCGCTAGCGCTTCACTCACCCTGATGTTCTCCCTCCGTCCGCCGAACGACCTGGCGTTCAGCGGCGAGCGCCCGCCCGAGCGCAGCGAGGAAGGGCGATCGTCCGCTGCAACGCCATGTTAGCCAGACCTACTCGACAACTTGCGAAAAGGTGACAATGGTCCACTGCCCCTCCTTCTGGTCGAGGCGAGCGTGGAACATCGTGCAGCCGTCAGGCATGGTGGAGAAGCAACAGCCCACCGTCGCATCGACGATCGTGTTGCCCTTCACATTGTCCCTGCTGACCGTGGAGACCGGCATGCGCGTCCGTTGTCGTATTAGCGCGATTATCTTCGGAACGTCCTCTGCTGCGACATGGTCCACCCGGGGGATCTCTCCAGCAAGCAGGGGCGTGCCGCGCGGACCGCAGCTAGCAGGACCGTCGGATGGACTCGCTTCACGGGGCGTCCCTGTTGCTGGCGCATGGAGTTCCTGGGTTGGCGTTGCTGTCGCCGCACCTGCGGCAGCCTGCATACCTCCCGTGCGACATGCGGCCGCTGCGCAGAGCACGCCGAGCGCCATCGTCAATCGCCTTCGAATACCCACATCCACCTCGTTCTGGCTAACGACCTGCCGTTCAGCAGCGAACGCCCAGGTCGCGTTCGAGCGTACCACGGCCGCGAGGAGCCGCGGGCGCAGCCCGCGGCGTCGCGGCAGACGCCCACCGTCAGGCGGAAGCGTGTGGCGTTCGTCTGCTGCAACGGCTTGTTGGACAGCGCCTCGACTACAGAGGCCGGACATGAAACTCGCCCTCCCCAAGGAGTTCGAGCACCGGTAGACCGGCTTGCACCTTGCCGAGGAGGTCGGCCCCCGGTTCGATCGCACCGATAGTTTCTCCGCTCAACTCGAGCTCGCCGGTCAGACCAGGGTCGAGAATGTTCAGGTATCGGCGATATGTCAGGATCGACTTCACTCGAACATCACCGCCCGGACCGTGGAGTAGATCGCCGAGCGCGATTGCATGGCCGCAGTTCCTGCCGCCCGCGAAGAGCCGAGCGCCTTCGCGATGGATGATCGCCACCTGGAAATGAAGCTCGCGCACTCCGACGTCCTGTCTGTCCAACGATACTGCCGTTCAGCGGCGGGCGCGAGAGGGAGCGCAGCGACCGACGCGTCCGTCCGACTGCAACGGCGAGTTGGGCAGCGCCGTTGGCGGCCCCTATTCGGCCTCGGAGACCGGAGTCATCACGCCCAAGTAAGTGAGGCCGCCCTCGTTGAGTACTGTGCATGAGATGCAGAAGGGCTCAGCGCCCGTCGTCACGAACTTGTAGGTGACACGATCTGGGACGAAACGCTTTGAGCTCCGGCTCGGGCCTAGGATCAACTCGAGCTCCTCGATGGTCATCTCCGGACGGATCGGGAGGCCGAGCCGACTGAGCACCTCTTGAGCGGCTGCGCGGGGAAATGCAGAACAGTCCAGGCCAATCGAACCAAGTTCTTCAGGCGTCGAGGCCAGCCGGAGCCACTCGGAAAAGCCGTGTGCCTCACCCACCCAGAGTCGCTCCTCGAACTCCCATTCATGAAGTAGCACGATCTCTGTCGGCGCCAGGAAATCCGCCAGCCGGAGACGCCTGAAGTCAGCGTAATCGATCACCCTCAGACTCCATCAAGCTGCCCAACGACCTGCCGTTCAGCAGCGAACGCCAAGGTCGCCTTCGAGCGTACCACGGCCGCGAGGAGCCGCGGGCGTCAGCCCGCGGCGTCGCGGCACAAGGCCTGTCTACGGGCGGACCGGCGTGGCGTTCGGCTGCTGCAACGGCCGGTTGGACAGCTCAGCGGTCAAGCACCTTCTCTTCATTAGCCCGCCTTGCGATAGCGCTGCGCAACCATCGGACGAAGAGCGCGACGAGGGCCGCTCCCGAAACCACCGTGCCCGCCACGAGTGCGACCGCGCTCCCATAGAGCTGAGTCAGTCGCACCGGTTTGCAGCTCGCCGCGGCGACGTGACAGTTAAGCGAACGCATGCTTTCGAAGGCCAGCGTTCCCGCAAGAATGGCGTAGCCGACGACCCCGAGGATCACCCCGCATCCCAATACGATCCACAGGACTCGTCTCTTCACACGTTACCTGTCTGTCCAACGATCACGCGTTCAGCGGCGGCGCGCAAGCGCCGTCCGCTGCAACGCGCGGTTGGACAGCGCGCACCACGGTTCTAGGTCCTCGGGGATTGCCGAGGATGGTAGTCCTCCCAGCGCCGCAATGCCCCGACGGTTGGAAATCGGCGAGCGATATCGTCGCCCCCAAGTTCGTACAGCTCGATCCCAAGGAGCCTCCCCATGTTTCCCCAAAGCATCACCCCCGCCTGAGTTCCGTCGAACCACCGCGCGATAGCCTCGGCGATGATCGAGGTCGAGCGCAGGCCGGCAGTTTTGTCAGAACCGGGGTAGACGAAGTCGATGCTCGCGCACCCGCACGGGCACGCAGACACCACCTCGCACCCTTCCAAGGATTCGGCGTGGTAATCCGACACGTCCTTCATCGCCCCGTTCGCGAGCAACCACCGAACGATTTCGATTTCCTCGGCGGATATCTCGCGTCGCTCGGCCACCCGGCACCTCGTCTGTCCAACGACCTGCCGTTCAGCAGCGAACGCCCAGGTCGCGTTCGAGCGTACCACGGCCGCGAGGAGCCGCGGGCGCAGCCCGCGGCGTCGCGGCATGAGCCCACCCGCGAGCGGACACGCGTGGCGTTCGTCTGCTGCAACGGCTTGTTAGACGGCTACGGCTCGTCACGACGAGCCTTCGCCTCTCGGTGCCACGCGTCCGCAGGCGACGCTCGCCACGCTCGCCACCCGAGTGGAAGGTCCGCAAGCTCGATCACCGATGGATCCCCAGCGACAATGCAATCCAATCCCACGATGCGACCATCGCGCGGCTCGTTCGTCGTGCCACACAGGAACTGCCAAGCCCCGTCATCCTCATCGTGAGTCACGAGAAGTATCGGGTGACCTTCGTCCAAGACCTTGCACGTCGTGAATGTTGCGACGTTGGGCGGATCGGCGAATGGCCAGTCCCTCGTCATATCTCGTCCGTCTAACGACCTTGGCGTTAACCCGCGGGCCGAAGGCCCGTCGGGTTCAACGCCGGGTTATGCGGCCCTTCTTCCACGTCACTCCAAATGTATCCAGCAGCGGTCCGCGCCGCCACTTCGATCCGCTATCGACATCGAGCACCTTTCCGCCTTTGTCGAGGAAGTCCTCGATCCGAGCGCGGAGCGCAGACATGGCCAGCGCCAGAGCCTGCATGGAGTCCACTCCGGCGAAGTCGGGGTATCGTCGTTCGAACCCTCGAATCTCGGAAGGACAGCGCCACATCAAGGGCCCTTCCTTGTAGGGCTTCCCAACTCGGGCCCTGACACGTCGCTTCGCTCCATCAGTCGACTGAAAGATGAACTCTGACGCCGCCACCTCGCTCCCGAATGCTTTTCGTCGACGTGTTGCCATTCGATTACTGCATCTCGGTCCGCATAACGTAGCAGCGTTCAGCGGCCGGGCGAAGCCCGGTCCGACTGCAACGCTGGGTTGGGCGGCGAACTCACAAGTCGGTCACCCCATCAAAGATCCCGTACGCTGGCAGCGACCATTGCCTTCGCGTGAGGCCTACGCGGACCTTTAGTAGAACTCCCACTTCGTGGCTGGCTTCTGCCCCCGATCTGAATTGGGGACGGTAGAAGGGTTCACAGTAGAGAAGAAGCGGGGCTACGTGGAGCAGCCCCCGGCCGGCCAGCGGCGTACTCGCGCCATCGCGACCGAAGCCAACGATCGGAATAGGTAGGCCAACCAGCCCGTGCACGCCCCACCGCGAAGCGGCACTGGCATCCGTGTAGTGGTCCAATCCGATCCCGAGCGTCAGTATCAGGTTGACGGCTGCTTCACCATAGACGATTGCCCCTCGATCGCTACCAGAGTACCCCACCGAGAGGTGGGGACCGCCGAGATCCGGTGAGAACGTGCCTTCGAACGTTGCCCGACCTCCTGTAACGATCCCCCCGCCACCCTCGATCGCAAATGGCCAGCGCTCCACCGTCGGACTTGCCGCCGTGGGCGTCTGAGAAGGGGGCCGGTCTGCCATCCGCGGAGGTTCAGCAGATGGTCCAGAAGGCACCACCTGGCCCACTAGGCCCAGCCAAAACAGGAATGCTCCGCCAGAATATCCCGCACCCATTGAAGCTCGTCTTTCGTCCGCCCAACTCCTATTCTCCACAGTTGGATAATCCTTGGCCACCGCAATCTCGCGGCGGCCTTGCTGGACCACTCCCTCGCGATTTCACGAGCTTGGCGCGCGGCGCCGCGCGGGATAATCCGATAAGGGCCGCGGTAGGGGCCGCGAGACATTGGTACGGGATCGGGCCTGGATCACGCTCGAGGCGTTGGGGACGCGGTCAGCTGTCGCCCGCCTTGGTTGAACTGCGCGCACGTCAGGCTGGGGGGAAGAACTGTTTGAAGGTGAACGCGGCGGGGCTCGGGCCCTCGCGATCGAGCTGGACGAGGCGCGCCTTCGCCTCGTCGATCGAGGGGACGTGGCCGGCGGTGACCCACCAGAGCGCCAGGTAGGCACCCTCGAACTTGGAGAACCAGCGGTGGCGGCGGCGCATGACCTCGGTGTGGGCGCTGCCGTAGACGTAGGCGCGCAGGTCGTCGACGGAGCGCCAGACGGACATGTTGAAGAGGATGCGATCGTCGTCGTAGGGGCGGAGGTATGTGGCGTTGCCCTGGTCGGTCGCGAGGCGCCAGACGAAGCCGGGGCTGGCGTCGGCCAGCGCGTTGATCTCGGCGATGCGGGCCACGAAGTCGGCCATCTCGGCGCTGTCGAGCGGCGCGTTCATCCGCGCGACGTTCACCTGCGCCAGGTGCAGGGCGGACGACACGCGCCCGGTCAGGCCTCGGCCGCCATGGCGGCAAGCGTGGTGACGGTCTTCCAGTTGCGGGTCGTCGCGCCGGTGCCGAGCGCACGCTCGAAGGCGTTGTTGTTGAGCTTGGTGTTTCCGTAGCCGTCGGGGCAGACGAGGTAGATCGACGTCCCCAGGCACTGGAACTCATCCCGCCCCGACGAGATCGCCTGCATCTTCTGCAGACCGGCGGCGACCGGCGCCGCGGCCAGAAACGTCACGTGCAACTTCGTCGGATCGATCCCCTTCTTGCCCGCGAACGGGTTCTGCTCGACCACGCGGGCGAGCGCCTCGGTCCCGAGCACCAGCGTCGGGACGTCGAAACCGAAGTCGCGCTTGATCCGCGCGGCGATCTTCGGGCCGAGCGGCGCGGCCGTGCGGTCCTTGGCCGCGAAGACGACGTTGCCGCTCTGCACGTAGGTGCGCACGTTCGAGAAACCGAGCGCCTCGAACGATGCCCGCAGCGCCTCCATCTTGATCGATCTTGCTGCCGCTGACGTTGATCCCGCGCAGCATCGCCACGTAGCTGGGCATGGGCGTCGCTACTTTTTCTTTACCGCGTCGGCCCCGGCGTCACCACCCGCGGCGGCGAGGCGCGCCTGGCGCGCCGCGATCTCCCGCTCGTCGCCCGAGTCGGACGGCGTGTAGTAGCGGTGGCCGCGGATCTCGTCGGGCAGGTACTCCTCGCGCACGTAGTGGCCGTCGAAGTCGTGCGGGTAGCGGTAGGCCGCGCCCCAGCCGAGCGCCTTGCCCATCCCGCTCGAGGCGTTGCGCAGGTGGGCCGGCACCGGCAGCGCGCCGTGCGCGTCGACGTCGGCCTTGGCGGCGGCGTAGGTGGTGAGCGCGGTGTTCGACTTGGGCGCCGTCGCCAGGTAGATGCGCCGCCTGGGTCATCGGCAGGATCCCCTCGGGCAAGCCCGACGAAGCGGAAGGCGTCGAGCGCCGCGGTGGCCACCGACAGCGCGCGCGGGTCGGCGACGCCGATGTCCTCGGCGGCGAAGATCACCAGCCGGCGCAGCACGAACAGCGGATCCTCGCCCGCCTCGAGCATGCGCGCCATCCAGTAGACGGCGGCGTCGGGATCGCTGCCGCGCAGGCTCTTGATGAAGGCGCACACGACGCCGTAGTGCTCGTCGCCCGCCTTGTCGTAGAGGATCGTCTTCTTCTGCGCCGCCTCCTCGACCACCGGCGCGGTGATGACGATCGCCCGGCGGCGTCGGGCGCCGCCACCGCGGCCGCCGCCTCCAGCGTCGCCAGCGCCCGCCGCGCGTCGCCGCGCGCCTCGCGGACGATGAGATCGCGCACGTCGTCGGCGACGGCCAGAGACCGCGGCCGCCCAGCCCGCGCTCCTTGTCGGCGAGCGCGCGATCGACGCACCGTGCGCAGGTCGGCGTCCGACAGCGCCTGCAGCACGACCACCTTCGCGCGCGACAGGAGCGCGGCGTTCACCTCGAACGACGGGTTCTCGGTCGTCGCGCCGACGAGCACGATCGTCCCCGCCTCGACGTGCGGCAGGAGCGCGTCCTGCTGGCCCTTGTTGAAGCGGTGGATCTCGTCGACGAACAGCACCGTCCGCTCCCCCTGCTCGTCGCGCCGGATGGCCGCCTCGGCGACCGCCTCGCGCAGCTCCTTGACGCCCGCCATGACCGCCGAGAGCGGCACGAACCGCGCGTGCGCCTCGGCCGCCAGCAGCCGGCCGAGCGTCGTCTTCCCCGTCCCGGGCGGCCCCCAGAGGATCAGCGACGGCAGCTCCCGCGCCTCGAGCGCGCGCCGCAGGAGCTTCCCCGGGCCGAGCAGGTGCGCCTGCCCGACCAGCTCGGCCGAGCGTGCGCGGCCGCATCCGCTCGGCCAGCGGCTGCCCCCGCCGGTCCTTGCTCGCCGCGCGCGCGAAGAGATCCATCGCGCGGCCAGTCTAGCGCGAACCGGGCCCTGCCGGTCGGTGCGCGGGCGCGCCGGCAGCGGCAGTGGGTTGCCGGCTTGCCGGAGCGGGCGACCCGGGCGAGAGTCGACCGGTGGAGCGACCGCGACCGCCCGTCAGCGCGCGTGCCCGCCCGCCCTCGCCCTTGTCGGCACGCGCGGCGCCCGCGACACGCGCGGCGCTCGCGGCGCTCGTCGTCGCCGCCGCCGCGGCCGGGGCGACGGCCTGTGTCGCCGCCGCGCCGCCGCCCGCCGCCGCCACGCCCGCCGCGCGGGCGCCGGGGAACGCCTACGCGCGCGGCGCCACCCTCTCGCCCGCGGAGGCCGCCGACGAGGTTGCCTACTACCGCGAGCGCTCGGCGGCCCTCGCCGCGCCCACCAACGTCGAGATCGCGCGGACCGACTTCGTGCGCCTCCGGCGCGGCCGGCTGTACCTCACCGACGGTCTGCGCAATCACGAGATCGCCGAGCTCCAGCGGCGCCTGACCACGGCGTTCGGCGCCGGCAACGGGCCTGAGGTCCTCGATGTGACGGGCCAGATCCTGGCGCGGGATCAGACCGACCTTCGCGCGCACACCCTTCGCAGCGTCACCTTGCGAAGGGCCGGCCAGGTCAACGAGGCCGACACCCAGCACGAGATCGCGATCGGGCTCCTGGAGTCGATCGTCCGGAACGGCGATGGCCTCGGTTTCGCGTCGGCCTGGACCGTGTTCGACGTCAGCGAGGAGTACGAGGTGCTGAAGGTGGAAGGGTGCCTGCCGAGATCTCAGGGGCTGGCGTCGCAGGGGGATCGATCGTTCGACGTCCTCCGCGCCAGGAAGTTCTCCGACGGGAGCCCCTGCAACTTCTACTTCGACATCACCGAGATGATGGCGGTCGTCGCCCGGCACTTCCCGGGCGGCGCTCACTGAGCGTGCGGCGGCGGCCGACGCGCTTCAGGGGGTCGCGGCCTCGAGCTTGTGGCAGTTGGCGCAGCCGAAGGCGCCCTTGACCGGCTTCTTGGGATCGAAGACGGGCAGGTCGAGCAGCTTGCCCATCGCCGGCTCGACCTTCTGGGACATGAACTCTGTCCACTTGGGCCAGGTCGGCTCCTCTTTCAGCTTTGCCTGAAAAGCCTCCGGCGTGTTCGGCAGCGGGTGGATGCCGTTGCTGGGCATCTTGAACTTGCGGTCGGCACCGTCCTGACCGTGACAACTGGCGCAGGTGAAGGTCTTGAACTTCTTGCCGTCGAAGGCCTGGAAAATCGGCTTCATCGCCGGCGTGACGGCGGCCTTCATGTAGGCCTTCTTCTGCGCGAAGGTCATCTCCTTCCAAGCGACATCGGGCGGTCCGAGGGTCTTCGCCGAGGCAAGACGAGTGCCCGACGGAACCGAGAGCGGCGCGAACACACCGATGACCAGAACCAACAAAATGCGACGATGCATGTCCCCTGGATGCCTCCGAGCGGCAGAGGTTACGAGAAAAATGCTCGGTTCGCCTGCGCTCGGCAGGAACTTGCTACCATTATCTGTTCGCTGGGCGTTCAGCGCCGCGGATTCGTGAGTCCGGCATGATCGATCCCGAAGAGGCGCTTTCAGATGTGCCCGATGACGTCGCCGTTTGCGGCGTCTGCGGCGGCGCGCTGCCCACAACCCGCTACGTGGATGCGGACGCGGACGCCTGGTCGGTGGTCGTGCTTTGCTCCCCGGCCTGCCTTCGCGCCGTCCTGCGCGGGCGTCGGCGGGTGCGGTGGGCGGCGCGGCGGCGTCGCGCTGCGCAGGCCGCCGCCGTCCTGATCCTGACAGGCGCCTTCATCACGCCGCACGAGGGCCCGCCCTCGCTCCGGCGGATGGCGCACGCAGCGCCGCCGGCCCAGGCACCGCCGCCGGGCCCACCTCCGTTGCCGCCCGGCTGGTACGGTCCCGAGTGGCCTCCGACGGAGCAGAGCTTCCTCGCGTCGCTGGGGCAGGACGCCTGGATTCATCCCCTCTCCGGGCCGGTGCGGCGCATGCCGCGCGTCGATTCCCGCGTGTTCGGCGCCGCGCGGCCGGGCGAGCGCCCGGCGGAGTGCCGCAACGGCCACTGCGGCGTCGATCTCGGGGGCGAGATCTGGGGCGAGCAGGTCCACGCCGTGCACGAGGGCGTGGTGGACTTCGTGCAGCGAAACGCCAACCCCGATCGCGGCGGCGAGTTCGTTCGGCTCTCGCACCGGGACGGCACGGTGTTCACGCAGTACTTCCATCTGGCCGCGATCCCGGCCGGCCTCGAGCGCGGCATGCGCGTCAAGAGCGGCGACGTCATCGGGCTGCTCGGCGACACCGGCGTGAAGGAGTCGGCGCCACATCTCCACTTCGCCATCTCGGTGCGGCCGTGGAAGGATGGACCGGAGCGGTACCTCGACCCCGAGCCGCTCATCGCGCTGTGGCCGGTGCGTGTTCCCGTCGACGGCGGTCAGGCGGGCCTGGTCACCACGCTGGCGCGCCCGGGGCTGCCGCTCGGCTCGGCGACGCTGTCGTCGGCGAAACGGAACGCGCTCCGGCTGGCCAAGCTGAAACGGGGAAGCCGGCCCGCGGCCGCGGCCGAGGGCGATGACGGCGCGCCGTCGGACGAGGCGGGCGGCGAAGGCGACGCGGCGCCGGCAGAGCGCGGAACCGAGTCCACGCCCCCGACCACGGGCGACGAGTAAGCCATGTCGACCCTCCGTTGCGTCGTCTGCAAGGCCAGGCTCGGCAACGGCGTCGGCGACGGCGTCGGCGACGGCCTCGGCGTCGGCGAGCGCTTCGTCCTGGTCCGGGGCGGACGCGAGGAGGCGCATTGCTCCCAGGTCTGTTTGATGGCGAACGTCGAACGGCGCCGACGCGCGCGCGCCGCCACGCGCCGCCGATGGCTGCTGCGCGCGACGGCCGTCGCGCTGATCGCTGTTGGCGCTCCGCGGCTGTGGCACCGGATCCGCCTCCCGCGGGCTCAGACGATCGCCTTCGAAACAGCGGAGATTCGCCCGGCGCCGACGCCGCGCCCCGAGCCCCCCCTCTACGGCCCGGCCTGGCCGCCCACCGACGAGGACTGGCAGTTCGCCTTCGCCAACACCACCTGGGTCTACCCGCTGCCCGGCCCGGCGCGCCGCCCCCCAGGCACGGACGACCGCCTCCTGACCACCCGCCCATCCGCGCGCCGCCCGGAGCCCGTCTGTCGCGCTCCGGGCAAGTGCGGCGTCGATCTGGGCGGCGAGCTGTGGGGCGAGCACGTCTACGCCGCGCACGACGGCGTGGTCGACCACGTGCAACACGCCGGCGGCGACGTCTACGTTCGCCTGGCGCACTTCGGCGGCATGGTGTTCACCCACTACGCCCACCTGGCGGCCGCCCCGCGCGGCATCGTGCGCGGCGCCGCCGTCAAAGCCGGCGATCTCGTGGGCCTGGTCGGCGACACCGGCGAGCACCCCCGCCGCTACCTCCACTTCGCGCTCTCGGTGCACCCGTCGAGCGAATTCCCGGAGGTCTATTGGGACCCGACGCAGTTGATGACCCGATGGCCGCTGCAGCTACCGCCGCACGGGACGGTCGCCGGCTTCGTGCCGTCAGAGTCCGACCTCGCAATGCCGACGCTCCACCGGCGCTCGCGGTAAGTCACGATCGACGCGCGATGATCGCGAGATATCGGGCGTGATGGCGACCAGGTCGCGGTGTTCAAGATCTCTGCGCTTTCGGTCGAAGCAGGGGGGTCGGGTGTCACCCGCGTTGCCCGCATCGGAAATCGAGATCGGATTCGAGCGCCCGTGAACGCCGCGCTCGCCCTTCACACCAACTCTCATCGGGGGTGCATCGATGTTGACGACCGATCTGATCCTGCTGTTCGCCATGGCGGCGTCACCGACGCCCGGGGCCTCGACGCTGCATCCGATCGCTTCCGAGATCAGGCTCGCGCAGGCGGGCGGCTGGCGTGACAATCAACCGCCGCCGCCTCCCGCCGAGCGGGTGCGGCCGCGGCGGGGATGGGTGTGGGTTGAAGGCGGGTATGACTGGAGACGGGGGAGGTACGCCCCGCGGCGCGGGCACTGGGAGCGGGAGCGCCCCGGCCGGCAGTGGCACGGAGGCCGCTCGGAATGGCAAGGCGACCACTACGCCTGGATTCCGGGAGCCTGGAGCGACGGCCCGGCGTACGTCGCGCCCCCTTCGATGTACGTCGAGAACCCGCCCCCGCCTCCACCGCCGCCCCGGGACATGGCGCCTCCACCGCAGCCGCGTCCGGGCTTCGTCTGGATCGCGGGCGCGCATGAGTGGCGCGACGGACGGTACGTCTGGACCGAGGGTCGCTGGGAGCCGGAACGTCAGGGCGACAACTGGCGCGCCGGCCACTGGGATCGCGACGGCGGACGGCAGGCCTGGCATCCAGCGGGCTGGGAGCACGGCGACCACGACCACGGGAACCACGGCGACCATGACCACGGCGACCACGACCATCACGACCGCGACTACGACCGCCGCGATCACGACCACGGTGAACACGGCGATCACGACCGTGGCGACCACGACCACGACCACGGTGAGCACGGCGATCACGACCGTGGCGACCACGGCGACCGGCACGGCCAGTAGCACGACGCGGAGGTTGCGGCTCGGTCAATCCGCCGACGAGAACACGACCACGCCGGCGTCCTGCTCGACGCTGGGAGCGGCGGCGCGCGCGCACGCCACCGCGGCCTCCTCCTCGTCGATGCGCGGAAAGGTGTAGAGAACGCGGCCCCGATCGTCCGGCTCCGGGGCGACGTCGCCACCGAACGCCACCAGCTCCCGGTCGAGGAGGTTCGCGAGCGCGGGCGTGGGGGCGAGCTCTTCCCGCGGGCGGGGACCTGCGCCGGAGAAGATGCGGCCCAGCAGCCGGCGCCGGTCATTCCGGGAGCGACGGCGGCCCGCTTCGACGCGGGCCTTGATCCAGCGGACGGCGGGAACCGCGAAGAAGACCGCGGAGAACGCCAGCGGGAATTCCCACAGCAGGAAGTGCCAGCTGACCAGCGAGACGTGCAAGCGGGCCTCGAACGCCGGAACGATCCAGAACGGCGCCAGCAGGTTGAAGCCGTTGAAGGCCACGATGAGCGCGTCCGTGCCCGGCTCGTTGCCGGTCAGCGGCGCCGCCGTCTCGATCCGCTCGGAAGCCCAGCGCGAAGCGCTCCCCTCCCCGACGCCGCCGGCGGTCTTGCGCACCGCTTTGAAAGTGTAGATCACCACGCCGTCCTCGGTGACCTCCGGCTCGCCGCCGTAGTCGACCATCAAACGCGTCACCTCCTGCTCGGCGCGCTGGAACGTCCAGCCCATGAGGCGCACCAGATCGACGGCGGCGATCCGGCCCCGCTGCGCCCGGATGTAGCCGACGATCTGCCTTTCGTCCGCGCGGGGATCGACGGGCGGCGCCGGAGGTCCGAACACGAAGGCGAACACCCGCTTGTAAAACGGCTCGCGCGGGGCGCGCGCCGCGAAACGGGATCGCTGACGGCCGTAGCCGTCCCCACCCATGTCCCAGCCCCAGAACCAGAACAGGCCCCCGAAACCGAAGCCGCCGTCGTCGTCACGATCGGACGAGCTGCTCCGCGCGAAGATCATCGCCACCATCATCGCCATGAAGGCGGCGAAGTAGGCGACCAGCGTGGTCACGATCGCGACCTTGAACAGGACCGTGAACCCCTTCCACAGTCGGCTCCCGACAGCGGCCGCCCGTTCGCGCCACGACAGGGCGTCGCGCCGCTCGAATGCCGGATCGAACTCGTAGAGCAGCTCGCCGCTCTCGGTGGCGCTGAGGTGGCTCCGGTATTCCTTGAGCAGCGCGGACAGCGCTCGCTCCGCCTCGGCTTCGGGCAGCCCGGAGGCGACGACGGCGTCCGCGCGGGTGAGCTTGCCATCGCGCCCCCGCAGCGCCTCCATCATCACGCGTTCAATCTTCGGTTCAGTGGTCACAGTGGTCCACCACTCTACGATCTTAAACGGCGAGATTCTCGCGCGCGTGGATGGGTTCGGTCCCTTACCGCCGCCCTCGCCGCGGTAGACACGCGCCGCGATCTTTTTTTCAAGCGTCTGAAATAACGGAGGAAAATTCGGGACGCTAGGCCGGGTCGAGCTCGGGGTAGTGGCGGAAGAGGCCGTGGTCGTTGAAGGCGACCCGGCGCGGGGAGGCGAGGTACGCGGCAACCGCCGGCACCTCTGCGACGCGATCGCGGAGCGCGACCAGGCACGGAAGCGCGCCCGCCGCGCCGCGACAGCGCGTGCGGGAAGGCGTAGCCGAGCCCCGACATGATCTGAAACAGGGAGAGGTCGACGTACGACAGCGCGGCGCCCACCGCGTGGCGGCCGCCGCCGACGGCGTTCTGCTGCAGCACCCGCTCGAAGTATCCCAGGTACTTGGGGATGCGGTTCTTCGTGAACAGCTCCGCCCGACGCGCGGCCTCCGGTTTTTGGTCGTGGTAGTAGAGGCTCACGGCGATGGGGTGGTGCACGTCGTGCACCTCCAGCACGAAGTCGGCGATCGTCAGCTGCAGGTGGTTGGCTTGCAGGCGAGACACCTCGTCCTCGGGAACCAGGCCCAGGCGCGGCCCCAGGTATTGCAGGATGGCCGCGGTCTGCGACAGCGTCACGGCGCCGTGTCGCAGGATCGGCGGTGCGAAGAACGGTCCGCCGCCGGACGCCTCGGCAATAATCGCGGTGAGCGCCTTGACGCCGCCCCCCTCGTCCGCCGGCCGCCGCGCGACGTCCACGTAGGGCGCGCCCGCCGCCTCCAGCGCCAGTCGCACGAACTCGCCGCGCCCCTGGATCGAGGGCCAATAGAAGAGCTCGTAGGGTGCGTCCGTCTCCGGCATGCGCGGGACTATAGCGCCGGAATCACCGCACGGTCGCGGAGTCGGTCATGATGTCCTCATGCTGCTGGCCGAGGACGAAGCTGCCCCATTCGAGGTGCAGCGGGGCGACGGACGCTCGCCGGTCTTCATCATTTGCGATCATGCGGGGCGACTGATTCCGCGTTCGCTCGACTCCCTCGGATTGACCGAGGATCAGGTCGCCAGCCACATCGGGTGGGACATCGGCGCGGCCGGCGTCGCGCGCCGCCTCGGGGCGGCGCTGGGCGCTCACACCGTCTGGCAGCGGTACTCCCGCCTGGTCATCGACTGCAACCGCCCGCTCGGGGCGACAGACTCCATCACGCCGCGCAGCGAACGGACCGTGATCCCGGGGAACCAGCGCGTGAGCCCGGAGGCCGCGGAGGAACGCGCGCGGGAGATCTTCCATCCCTACCACCAGGAGATCCGAACGGCCCTCGACGAGCGGCAGGCGGCGGGGCGCCCGACGGTCCTGGTGGCGATGCACAGCTTCACGCCCAGCTACCTCGGCCGAGGCCGTCCGTGGCATGTCGGTGTCCTCTACAACCGCGATTCGCGCGTGGCCGGGCCGCTCCTGCGGGCGCTTCGCGAGGAAGGTGATCTCGTCGTCGGCGACAACGAGCCTTACGCCGTCGGCGATCTGACCGACTACTCGATCGTCCAGCACGGCGAGCGGCGCGGGATTCCGCATGTCGAGATCGAGATTCGGCAGGACCTGATTGCGGACGAACAGGGACAGCGGGCGTGGGCCGAGCGGTTCGCGCGGCTGCTCCCGCTCGTCATCTCACAATCGCCACAGTCGCCACCACCGAGATGAGGGGACCCACGCAGGTCGCCGCAGCGGACCGCGGCCGATCGCCGCGCCGCTAGAACTACCTCCGCGCGGATGTTAGGGTCGCGGCGTTGCGGCCGCCGCTCCCTCCTCGATGGATGCTCTGCCTCGGCCTCTGCGCCGCGGCGCCGAGCCCGGGCGCGCGCGCCAAGTCGCCCGAGCCCGAGCCGACGGCCGCGCCGGCGCCCAACCCGCAGCCGCCGCCCGCGACGGAGACCGAGGCGGCAACCACCGGCAAAGTCGGCCCGCGACCGCTCATGGGGCTGAGCCCCCGGGCGGGGGCCTCGCCCGATCTCCCCAAGCCGCCGCGCGATCCGGCCGAGCGCCGCGCCTGGCTGGGCGTCCAGCTCGAGGCCCTGTTCAAGACCCCCGCGCTGGCCAGGGCCAGGGTCTCGGCGATCGTCGTCGAGGCCGACAGCGGCAAGACGCTCTACGCGCACGACGACAAGACGCCGCTCAACGCCGCCTCGAACGTCAAGATCGTCACCTCCGCCGCGTCGCTGTCGCTGCTCGGCCCCGAGTATCGCTGGCGCACGACGCTGTCGGTGAACGGTCCGCCCGGCGGCCCACCACTGCCCGCCGGCGGCGAGGTGAGCGGCGATCTCTACCTGCGCGGCTCCGGCGATCCGACGCTGTCGACCGAGGACCTGGCGGCGATGGTCAGCGATCTGGCGTCGCTGGGCCTGCACAAGGTACACGGGGCATTGGTCGTGGATGACAGTCTGTTCGACGGCGGCTACGTCCCCCCCGCCTACGATCAGAAGAACGACTCGACCGCCTCGCGCGCGCCGTCGTCGGCGGCGTCGCTCGACGGCAACGTCGTGGCTGTCACCATCATCCCCGGCGCCGCGGCCGGCGCCCCCGCGCGCATCGTCGTCGATCCGGCCTCCCCCTACTTCACGGTGGCGGGCCGGGTGGTCACCGCCGCCAACGGCCCGGCGGCCCCCGCGTCGACACCAAGGAGGAGGGGCAGAAGACGCGCGTCAACGTCGCGGGGCGGATCAAGCTGGGGGCCGACCCGCGCACGATTTACCGGCGGGTCGCGCAGCCGTCGCTGTTCCTGGGGCAGACGCTGCGCCAGCTGCTCGAGCGGCGTGGGATCTCCGTCGGCAACGTGCGCGTCGGGACCTCGCCGTGCGCAGGGGCTGCGCGTCATCGCCACCCACGACTCGGCGCCGCTGGCGGTGGTGGTCCAGGATCTCAACAAGCGCTCCAACAACTTCGCGGCCGAGCAGCTGCTCCGCACGCTGGGCGCCGAGATCGGCGGTCATCCAGGAAACTGGGACAAGGGGCTCAAGGCGGTCGCCCGCTACCTCGCCGGCATCGGCATCAAGGCCGACAGCTATCAGATGAAGAACGGCTCGGGTCTCTACGACTCGAACCGCTTCTCGGCGGCGCAGATCGCCACCATCCTGCGCGCGGCGGCGCACGACTTCCGGATCTCGGCCGAGTTTCTGGCCTCGCTGGCCGTGGCCGGCACCGACGGGACGATCGCCCACCGCATGGGCGCCACCCTGGCAGAGCGCTACGTCCGCGCCAAGACCGGCACGCTGGCCAACGTCAGCTGTCTATCGGGATTCGCGGGCTCGCCCGGTCACCTGCCGCTCGTGTTCTCCATCCTCGTCAACGACGTGGGGAACCCGAACGACGCGCGCCACGCGCAGGATCGCGCGGCGGAGATCCTGGTCGCCTACCTGGAAGGCGACGCGCTCGCGAAGTAGCCGGCCACGCGCGCCGGCCGACGTTCCGACGAACTGCTCCACCCGTTCGGTCCCGCCGCCGGCGGGCTCGCCCTGGCGGTCGCGGAGCAGCTTCGTGCGCTCCTCCGGCGCCAGCTTCTCCCATCCACGACCCCCGGCCCCCTCGTCCATCGCATCCATCCAATCGATCGAACGCGGACTGATGTGACGCAGCTGCATCTTGCCCTCCCCGGTGATGCTCACCCTGCTAACTCGCATTCTAGCGAAAAAAATTCCCGCGGATCGATCGATCGAGCATCAGGTGAAAATACGATCGATCCGTACTGCCGAAGTGCCACCCGACCGGGCGCGGAAGCGACGCCCCCCGCCGTTCCGCGCCCGGTCTCTCGTTCTCCCGTTCTCGTCCCTCTCACAGAACAGTCTACGCGGCGAATGTTTCCGGAACCTTTCGGCGCGACGCTTTGTTCGTTACTTCGCAGCGTCGCGCGGCGCTTCGGGCTCGAGAGCGAATCCCTGCTTCGGATCGACGGCCTCGCCGGTGATCACGCGGAAGACGCAGCGGCCGTGGCCGTGCTGAAAACGTTCCTCGCGCACGACGCGCACGCCGAGCAGGCGCGAGAGCGCCGAGACCGTCGTGCTGCAGAGCGCGGGGCGTTGCATGGCGATGTTGAGGAAGGGGCAGTTCCGCTCGATGAGACGAAAACCGCCGCGCACCTTCTCGACCTCCATGTACGGATCGCCGTCGCCGTAGACCGCCTTGAGCGCCTGCACGCGCTCGGCGAGGCGTGAGGCCGCGCATGCGCGGCTCCCAGTCGCGCACGCGTCCCGTCGGCGATGGCGGCCAGCACCTTCTCGAACGCCGGCTTGCCGAGCTCGCCGGCGACGGTGTCGAGCAGCATCACCGCCAGCGCGTCGTAGTTCTTGGGGAACAGGTGGTCGCCCGAGGCGGTCAGGCGAAACCGCGCCGGCGGGCGACCGGCGTCGGCGCGCGCGGCCACGCCGCGCTCGGCGATCGCCTCGACCCACCCTTCGCGCTGCAGCTGCACCAGCTGCTGGCGGATCGCCTCGCCGCTCATCTCCAGCCGCTCGGCCAGCTCGGCGATCGTCGAGGGGCCGTGCTGCTTGAATTCGCCCAGCAGCGCGCGGCGGGTCGGGCTGATCTGGTCGATGTTCAGCGTCACGTCCCCTTTTCGATGATAACCGGCGTCGCCGGGTTCCGTCGCGGTCGATTCTTGCCCGACGCCGTGGCGGTAGACCATCTCTGCCCCGAAGAAGCCGCCCGCCGCCAGCAGGACGAATCCCGCCAGGTCGAGCCCGAGCACGGCCGGCGTCACGCCGGCCGCCGGGTGACCGTGCCGCACGAGCGACGCTGGTCGCCGTAGAGCGCGAGCGCGCCGAGGATCAAGTAGAGGTGGAAAGTTGGCGGCCCGCCCGGCCGGGATGGCCGGTCGGGCAGCGCCGCGAAGTCGACCATGCCGGCCACGGCTGCGCGCGAGGCCGCCCAGGCAGCCGACAGCCAGCGTCCAGTCGCCGACCGCCGACCAGACCGCCGCGCCGCCGGGCCGGACCAGGCAGAGCAGGTCCCAGAGCGGCGCCGTCAGCAGCAGCCCCATCGGCAGGTGCACCAGCATGGGGTGCACCGGATGACCGAAGAGGCGCAGCCCACGTCTCGACGGCATGTCTTCGACCTCAGCCGAGGACGCCCGAGCCGATCAGCAACGTCACGAAGCCGCCGACCGCCACGACCGCGTGAATCAGCATCAGCGGCACGGGGATGTTCTTCTTGCGCAGCTGGGTCGCGAAGAGGACGAATCCGCCCAGCGCGGCGACGACGAACAGCGCCAGCGCGATCCGCGGCAGCGACGCCGAGGCGCCCGCGTGGAGGACGGCCACGATGAGCGCGACCAGCCCGGCCGCGGCGACGGCGCCGTGGACCAGCGCCAGGGCCAGCGGCGGGTTGCTCCCGCGCAGTCGGATGCTGGCCAGGACGAGGCCGCCGACGGCGGCGACGGCGAACAGAACGAGAGCGGGAACCATGGGCGATCTCCTTGTCGGGTCGAGCTATTTTCACAACTTAAGCCTTGGATAATCTGCTGATGACGAGACGTGACGGCCTTTTTCGGCCGGACGGCGCGCCCCCGTCGCTGGCGCCGCGGCGCGGCGGAGCGCCTCGCTTGAATTCGCGCGACGTTTCTTCCAGGATGTCGCCGCCCATGCAGCGCACACCGCTCTACGACGCGCACCTTCGCCTCGGCGCGAAGATGGTCGACTTCGGCGGCTGGGCGATGCCGGTCAGCTACCCCGGCGGCATCCTCGACGAGCACCGCGCCACCCGCGAGGCGGTGGGCGTGTTCGACGTCTGCCACATGGGCGAGATCCACTTCCGCGGCAGCCGCGCGGCCGAGGCGGTCCAGCGCCTCGTGACCAACGACGTGGGGCGCCTCACCGACGGGCGCGCCCTCTACACGGTCGCCTGCCTGCCGACGGGCGGGATCCTCGACGACCTGATCGTCTACCGGATCGCCGCCGACCACTACCTGACGGTCGTCAACGCCTCGACGCTGGAGAAGGACCGCGCCTGGTTCTTCGAGCACGCGCGCCCGCTCTGCGACGTGGCCGACGCCTCGGCGGAGACGGGGCTCATCGCCTTCCAGGGACCGGGGGCCAAGCACGCGCTGCAGCCGCTCACCAAGCTGCCGCTCGGCGAGCTGGCGCGCTTCGCCTATCGTCGACCGTGGCGAGATCGCGGGCGTGCGCCGCGTCGATCGCCCGCACCGGCTACACGGGCGAGGACGGGTTCGAGATCTTCTGCGCCGCCACGGACGCGCCCGCGCTGTGGGATCGGCTGCTCGAGGCGGCCGCCGGCATCGGCGGCAAGCCGGTCGGCCTCGGCGCGCGCGACACGCTCCGGCTGGAGGCGCGGCTGCCGCTCTACGGCAACGACCTCGACGAGACGACGACGCCGCTCGAGGCGGGGCTCGACTGGGTGGTCAAGCTCGACGGCGCCGACTTCATCGGCCGCGCGGCGCTGCTGCGCGCAGAAGCAGGCCGGCATCACCCGCAAGCTCTGCGGCTTCGTGATGACCGGCCGCGGGATCGCCCGCCACGGCTATCCGATTCATTCGAGCTCGAGCGGCGAAGGCAGCGAAGACGGCGAGCCGATCGGGATCGACCACCTCGGGCGGCCCTGCGCCGACGGTGGGGAAGAACGTCGGCCTCGGCTACCTGCCGGTCGCGCTCGATCGCGCCGGCGCCAGCCTCTCGGTCGACTGCCGCGGCAAGCGCGTCGACGCCGAAGTGGTCAGGGTCCTTTCTACAAGCGAGGGAGAGCATGAGCGCGCAGCAATACCCGGACGACCTCTACTACACGAAGGACCACGAGTGGGCGCGGCTGGAAGAGCGCGACGGACAGAAGCTGGCGACGATCGGCGTGACCCGGTTCGCCGTCGATCAGCTGGGCGACGTCACCCAGGTCGATCTGCCCAAGGAGGGCGAGACGGTCAAGCAGGCCGACGTGTTCGGCTCCGTCGAGTCGGTCAAGGCGGTCTCCGATCTGTTCGCGCCGCTGTCGGGCAAGGTCGTCAAGGTGAACTCGCCGCTCGCCGACTCGCCCGAGTACGTCAACGAGGATCCCTACGACGAGGGGTGGATGATCCAGGTCGCCCTCGGCGACGCCAAGGAGCTGGACGGCCTGCTCGACGCCGCCGCCTACCAGGCCTTCGTCCGCGAACAGGGGGAGTGACGGGTGGCGGTCGATCTCGGCCAAGGCGACCGGTTCGTCGATCGCCACGTCGGCCCCGACGCGGCGCGAAGAGGCGGAGATGCTGCGCGCGCTGGGCGCCGCGAGCCTCGACGCGCTCGTCGCCGAGACGGTCCCGGCCGACATCCGGTTCGCCGGCGACGCTCGATCTGCCCGTCCGCCGCTCTCGGAGGCCGAGGTGCTGGCCGAGCTGCGCGCGCTCGGCGGCCAAGAACCAGGTCTGGAAGTCGTTCCTCGGGATGGGCTACTCGGACTGCTTCACGCCGCCCGTCATCCAGCGCAACATCCTCGAGAACCCCGGCTGGTACACGCAGTACACCGCCTACCAGGCGGAGATCTCGCAGGGGCGCCTGGAGGCGCTGCTCAACTTCCAGACGATGGTGGCCGACCTGACCGGGCTGCCGATCGCCAACGCCTCGCTGCTCGACGAGGCGACCGCCGCCGCCGAGGCGATGCACATGCTGCACGCGCTGGCGCCGGCCACCGCCGACGCGATCGCGGCGGCACGTTCCTCGTCGCCGAGCGGCTGCCACCCGCAGACGATCGAGGTGGTGCAGCACCCGCGCCCGGCCGCTCGGCATCGAGGTGAAGGTCGGCGACCCGGCCGCGTTCGACTTCGCCGCCGAGAAGGCGTTCGGCGTGCTCGTGCAGTACCCGGCCACCGACGGCGCGCATCCCCGACTTCCGCGCCCTCTGCGCAAAGGCCCACGCCGGCCGGCACGCTGGTGGCGATGGCGACCGATCTGCTGGCGCTGACCGTGCTGGCGCCGCCCGGCGAGATCGGCGCCGACGTCGCGGTCGGCAGCGCGCAGCGGTTCGGCGTGCCGCTCGGCTACGGCGGCCCGCACGCCGCCTTCTTCGCCACGCGCGCCGAGTGGACGCGCAAGCTGCCCGGGCGCCTCATCGGCGTCTCCGAGGACGCGCACGGCAACCGCGCGCTGCGGATGGCGCTGCAGACCCGCGAGCAGCACATCCGGCGCGAGAAGGCGACCAGCAACATCTGCACGGCGCAGGTGCTGCTGGCCGTGATGTCCGGGATGTACGCCGTCTATCACGGGCCGCGCGGCCTCAAGACGATCGCCGAGCGCATCGGGGGCCTCGCCGCCGTGCTGGCGCGCGGCCTCGAGCAGCCTCGGCCTGCGCGTGCGGCACAAGACCTTCTTCGACACCGTCCGCGTCGACGGCAGCGCCGCCGAGATCGCCGGCTGGATGCAGGCGGCGGCCGCGCGCCGCATCAACCTGCGCCGGCTCTCAGCAACGAATCGCTGACCATCGCGCTCGACGAGACGACGACGGCGGCCGACGTCGAACGCCTCTGGGAGGTGTTCGCAGCCCGACGCCCAGGTCCGCGCCGCCATCTCCGTCGACGAGCTGGCGCGCGAGGCGTCGCTGTCGCTTCCCTGGCGAGCGCGGCGGCCCGCACGAGCGCGTATCTCACGCACCCGATCTTCAACACGCACCACTCCGAGACGGAGATGCTGCGCTACATGCGGCGGCTCGAGGCGCGCGATCTCTCGCTCACCTCGTCGATGATCCCGCTCGGCTCCTGCACGATGAAGCTGAACGCCACCGCCGAGATGATGCCGGTGACCTGGCCCGAGTGGGGGAACCTGCACCCGTTCGCGCCGCCCGCGCAGGCCGAGGGCTACCGCGCGCTGTTCGCCGAGCTCGAGCGGATGCTCTGCGCGATCACCGGTTTCGCCGCCGTCTCGCTGCAGCCGAACGCCGGCTCGCAGGGCGAATACGCCGGCCTGCTCGCCATCCGCGCCTTTCACGAGAGCCGCGGGCAGGGGCACCGCGACGTCTGCCTCATCCCGTCCTCGGCGCACGGCACCAACCCGGCGTCGGCCGTGATGGCCGGCTACCGGGTCGTCGTCGTCGCCTGCGACGACGGCGGCAACGTCGACCTCGGCGATCTCGGCGCCAAGGCGACCGAGCACCGCGAGCGCCTGGCTGCGCTGATGGTCACCTACCCGTCGACGCACGGCGTGTTCGAGGCAGGGATCAAGAAGATCAGCGCCATCGTTCACGAGCACGGCGGCCAGGTCTACATGGACGGCGCCAACCTGAACGCGCAGGTCGGCCTCTGCCGCCCGGGCGACATCGGCGCCGACGTCTGTCACATCAACCTGCACAAGACCTTCTGCATCCCGCACGGCGGCGGCGGCCCGGGCATGGGACCGATCTGCGTCGCCGCGCACCTCGACGCCCTTTCTGCCCCGGCATCCGCTGGCCGACGCGAACGCCTCGGCGCGCGGGCGCCGTCTCGGCGGCGCCCTGGGGGAGCGCCAGCATCCTGCTCATCTCCTGGGCGTACATCCGGATGATGGGCGCCGCGGGGCTGACGCGCGCCACGAAGATCGCCATCCTGAACGCCAACTACATCGCGCAGCGCCTCGACGCCCACTACCCGGTCGTCTACAAGGGCGAGAAGGGTCGCGTGGCGCACGAGTGCATCGTCGACGCACGGCAACTGAAGAAGCTGGCCGGCATCGAGGTCGACGATGTCGCCAAGCGCCTCATGGACTACGGTTTCCACGCGCCGACGATGTCGTTCCCCGTCCCCGGCACGCTCATGATCGAGCCGACGGAGAGCGAATCGAAGGGCGAGCTCGATCGCCTGTGCGACGCCCTCATCGCCATTCGCGAGGAGGTCGCCGAGATCGAGAGCGGCGCCGCGCCCCGCGCGGGAAACCTGCTCAAGAACGCGCCTCACACCGCCGCCGCGCTGCTGGCCGCCGAGTGGCCTCACCCCTACCCGCGCGACCGCGCCGCCTACCCGCTGCCTTTCGTGCGCGCCGCGAAGTTCTGGCCGCCCGTCGGTCGCCTCAACAACGTGCTCGGCGACCGCAAGCTCTTCTGCACCTGCCCGCCTCTGGAAGACTACGCGTAACCCAGCAGCCGGCGCGCAAGGTCCACGCGGCTTCAGGCCGAGGCGGAGCGCGCTCAGAGGCGAGCGGAGCGGAGCGCCGGTCTACTCGCAGATGAACTTCAGGTCGTCGATGTAGATGTCGTAGATGGCGCGGGGGACTTTGACCTGGAACTGAACGCCGTAGATCTTGGCGGGCGTGATGTGCGGCTTGTGCGGCGCGCCCCAGTCCGGCTCCTGCTTCATCTTCGGCCAGAGGAACGAGTACTGCTTCCACTCCGTCGTCAGGTTCAGGTCGCCGCCGAAGTCGTTGAAGCACTCCGTGCAGACGCCCCCCTGCGGGTCCGTGTTCACGTCCGGCACCTTCAGCCGGACCTTCCCCGTCGATTCGGCGCTCCCCTTCTTCGCCCAGAACGAGATCCCCGCGTACTTCGAGGCGTCGTAGGCGTCCTTCGGATCGACGAGGTTGGTCCCCATCCCCGAGAACACCACCGAGCCCGTCCCGACCGTGCCGTGAAAGCGCGCCGCGTACTGCGAGGCGTGGCCCCCCTCGCTCATCGCGAAGGTTCCGCCCTCCTCGCCCGCCGTCGGGTCCACCGTCGTCGTCCCGTGGTCCTTGAACGTGTACCAGTACCCGCCCCGGTTGTCGTTCGGCAGGTTCTGGTTGTTCCCGTCCTCGCCGTCGTCGATGAGCCCGGTCGCGCCGCAGTCCTTCCCCACTTGCGGACCGGGCGCCGCCGCCGCCGCCGTCGTCCCGCCGCCGCCGATCGACGCCGCCGACCCCGGCGCCACCTGCGGCTGACTCGCCGACTTGTCGGGGATGATGCAGCCCACCAGCATCAGCGCGCCGCCGGCCAGCGCCACCATCGTCTTCTTCGTTTCGCTCGTCATGTCGTCCTCGTCGTTCTCGTCGTCCGTTGGCCTAGAACCAGATGATCGCCGCGATCTGCGCGGCGTTCTTGTCCACACCCAGCTGCGATGCCCCCGGCTGGCTGTTGTACGGGAACTGCGACCCGCTCACGATCCCTGGCGTCGTCGCACCGTTCGGCGTGAGCCCCGGCGCGTAGTCGCTGCCATAGAAGTACCGCGAGTACTGGATCATCACCTGCTCGTGCGTCACGAACGCCGTCCGGAAGATGATCCGCGGCGAGATCACCGAGAACGACTCGCCCGAGATGTCCAGGTTCGGCTCCACCACGTCGTACCGCGCCCCCAGCCCCAGCCACGGCAGCGGCACGTACGTCCACTCCGTCCCGAACTTCAGCTTGTTCAGCGAGTACCCCGGCGCATCCGGCGCCTTCACGTGGTTGAACATCCCGAACACCGTCCCGATCAGGTCCGGCCCGTCTCCCCAGAACGCCTGCGGGTAGTGAAACAGCTGCCCGAAGCTGAAGCTGTACTGCACCTCCACGCTGTCGATCGACCCCGTCACCGGCTGTACCCCGCCCGGCGGCCCGAAGTAGTTGTCGTGCAGCTGCCAGCCCCCGAACGAGTGCAGCACCTCGATCGCGTCCGCCAGGTAGAGCGCGTTCGTCGCCGACAGATGCGAGTACCCCACGTACCCGTCACCCAGCACGCCCCCCAGCAACTTCACGTCCCCGCCCCCAATCCAGATGCTCGGCTTCGGGTCCGACGGCAACCGCGGCGGCGAATTCACGTTCCCAAACTGCGTCCCGTCCCACGCCGGGCTTCCCCCACCCTGGTACGACCCCGCCCGCTCGTTATCGTTCGCGAACACGTCGATGAGGTGCAGCCCCGCGATCACCATCTTCTTGTAGACCGCGCCCAGATGCACGCTCGCCACGAACGTCGACTCCTGCGGCACGGGCCCCGGGTAGGGCTCCCAGGCCGGCAACTGCTCGTTCGCCGGGGTGGTCGGGCCCGGCGCGCCTGGAGGTCCGTAGAACGGGATCGGCTCCAGCTTCCCGCCGAACGTCCCCTCGAGCTCTCCCGTCCAGTCGCCGATGTCCTGGTCGAACGTCACCGTCGCGCCCGCCACGTGCGTGCGCCCGAACAGATACGTCTCGTACCGGCCCGCGTCGTATCGCCCAGCCGCCCCGTACCGGTTCGTGTACGCCCCGGCGATCAGCGTCAGCCGCGCGTCCTGGTCGATGAACTCCGGGTACGTCATCGACAGGAACGCCTCGTTGATCCCCAGGTTCGACTCCAGCCTCCGGTACCCGGAGTCGGTGATGTTGTACGACGCGATCTGCACCGTCGCCTTCACCCGGTCGTTGCCGTAGTGAAAGTTCAGCTCCGTCCACGGGCCGACCATGCTGTTGGTGTAGCGCCAGTCGATGTAGTTCGCGTCCGGCACCAGCGGCGGCGTCCGGATCTGCGTCCCGGCGGGCGTCGTCGAGTTCGGGTCCGACGTCGTCGGCGGCCCCCACGAGAACCGCAGCGGCGCCCGGAAGTACCCCGTCACGTCGAACTTCCACTCGCCCGTCGCCGGCTCCTCGGGCGCAGGCGCCGACTCCGTCGTCGTGTTCGCCACGCCACCCACCTGCGGCGCCTCTGGCGACAGCCCCAAGGCCGGCGCGCTCCCACCCTTCTTCTTCGGCGCCGCCGCGGCGCCGCGCCGCGCGCCGCGGGCGTCACCTCCGGTGCCGCCGGCGGCGCGCCAGCAGGCGCCGGTGCGGCGGCCTCCTGAGCGATGGCACGCGCCGACAGCGCCGGCATCGCCACCAGGAGAGCCGAGACGATTCGAATGTTCTTCATCGGCGTGACGCTCAGCAACCGTCGCGCCAACCAGGAACGCGCGCGGCGCCGGGCGGCCCACCTCGCCCGAGCTTCGTGGACACCGTATCGGACGTCCGCCGGACGTCCGGCGGACGCTCGACGACGCCGGAAGTCGGACGCGCGAAAACGCATCTCGCTTGGCACTCCGGTTGCTAACGAACCATCGCGAGAAGCGACAACCGCAAAACCAGGAGAGCAAGCGATGCCATCGTCACCCGCCTTCGCGAGCAACAGAAGCTTGGCCATCATCCTCGCCGCGGCCGGCGCGGCCTGCGCGAGCGCCGCAGCCGACGCGCGCGCCGAAGCACCGCCGCCGGCCTCTCCGCTGACGGCCGCGCCAGCGCCTCAGGGGGTGAACCCGTTCGCCAGCGCTCGCCTCTACGTCAACCCCGACTACGCCGCCAGAGTTGGCCGTGTGGTGGCCACGCATCCCGAAAGCGCCGCCCTGCTGAAAAGGGTGAAGTCCCTACCGACGGCGATCTGGGAGAGCTCCCTTCGCGACACCCAGGAGGTGCCGCGCCATCTCGACGATGCGCTCCGCCAGCAACGAGGGACCGAACAGCCGGTCGTCCCCGTCTTCGTGCTCTACGACCTTCCCGGCCGCGACTGCAACGCGGCCGCGTCGGTCGGCGAGCTGAACCTCGACGCGGCGGGCGAGGCCCGCTATCGGCACTCGTTCATAGATCCGATCGCGACGGCCTTCCGCGCTCATCCGAACCAGCGAATCGTGGCCATCCTCGAGCCCGACTCGCTGTCGAACCTGGTGACCAACATGGAGACGCCACGTTGCAAGGCGGCGGCCCCCTTTTACAAGCGCGGGATCGCTTACGCGATCACCCAGCTGGCCCTCCCCAACGTCTTCGTTTACCTGGAGGCGGCTCACGCCGGCTGGCTCGGTTTTCCCAAGAACATCGTCCGGGCCGCGCCGCTCTACAAGGAGGTGCTGACGATGGCCGGCGGCGCCGACCGAATCCGCGGCTTCGCGCTCAACGTCTCGAACTACGATCCCGCCCGGGATCCGGCCAAGACGCCGCGCGATCGGACCTCGGCTGCCAGCGACGAGGTCGGCTACGCTGCCGATCTCGCCCATGCGCTCGCGGACGTCGGCATCACCGGCAAGGGGTTCGTCATCGACACGGGCCGCGACGGACAAGGCTACATTCGTTCGATCGCGTCGAGCTGGTGCAACGTCAAGGGGGCCGGCCTCGGCGAGCGCCCGCGCGCGGCGCCCGCGCCGTCGATCGACGCCTA
Source organism: uncultured Pseudomonadota bacterium (assembly GCA_963725905.1). Lineage (GTDB taxonomy): Bacteria > Myxococcota_A > Polyangia > Fen-1088 > Fen-1088 > JADGRB01. The sequence continues at coordinate 315,240 of CAVSAG010000004.1, forward strand.
CCTCTACATCAAGCCGCCCGGCGAGTCGGACGGCACCTCCGATCCGAAGGCGCCGCGCTTCGACGAGACCTGCGCCTCCGACGACGCGACCCCCGGCGCCCCGCAGGCGGGTCTCATGTTCGATTCCTACCTCATCCAGCTGGCCAAGAACGCCAACCCGCCCCTCTGAGCGGACAGTGACGCCCCACCGACGATGCACGTATGATGCGCGGCGATGACCGATGGTCGCTAGGCGAACAGTCCTGAGGAGCCTCACTCTGCTCGCCGGGCTGTTGGCGATCCTCGGATCGGCGCGGGTCGGCCGCGCCGACGATCCCCGGGGCGATGCGCGCACCCACTATGCCAAGGGCCTGGAGCTCGCGGGCCAGCACGGTTACGAGGAGGCGCTGCGCGAGTTCAACGCGGCGTACGAGATCAGCCCCCAGTTCGCCGTCCTCTTCAACATCGGCCAGGCGCACATCGCGCTCGGCCACACCGCCGAGGCGATCGATGCGCTCACCCGCTACCTGCGCGACGGCGGCGATCGGATATCGCCCGGCCGCCGCGCGCAGGTGGAGCGGCAGATCGCCGGACTGCGCTCCACCCTGCCAACCTCGGGGCTGGCGCCCCAGGCCGAGGCCGCCCGCGCGACCGCGACGGCCGCGGGCGCCGCGGCCGGCGAGGCAGCCGAGGCGGCGTCCGAGGGACCGCCCGCTGCCGGCCCACGCCCGGGAACCCTGACCGTCCGCTGCCCGGAGCGGGGCCTCAAGCTGATGCTCGACGGCAAGCAGATCGATCTGGCGGCGTCGAGTCGGGGCCTGGCCCTCCCGGGAGGAACCCATCGTCTGGTCATGTCGGCGCCCGGGCGACGCTCCGCCGAGGAGACGCTGGAGATTGCGGAGGGGGGCTCGGCGCTCGTGATCTGCGAAAGCCTCCCGGTAGCGACCGCTCCAGCAGCGATCGTCCCGCTGAAGCCGGTCGACAGCTCATTCGTCTTCGCTGCAGTCCCCGCCAACGCCATCACACCGACGGTCCACGCGAAGACGGTGGCGTACATCCTCGGCGGCCTCGGCGTGGCGCTCGGCGGGACCGCCATCGGCGTCTACTTCTGGAACCGGGGGCAGCACCAAGACGCCGAGAATGACCTGACGTATCTTCATTCCAACCAGACCGACACCGACCGCGCCGTGGCGTACAACGCGGAGGTGGACGCCGTGAACCGCAACAGCTATCTCACCGTCGGGCTCGCCGCGGCGAGCGTCGGCCTGCTCGCCGGCGGCACCTATCTCTATCTCTACGACCGGAAGCGCGACGCCCAGAGGGGACAGATCGACAGGGCACGAAGCTGGGCATCGGTCACGCCAGGCGGCCTCTTCTTGAACGGGGTTTGGTAACGCTCATGCCACGCGCAGTCTCTCCTCTGATCCGATTCGCGGCGCTATCGTCGGTCCTGATCGGGCCGGCCTGCTACAGCCTTCCCAAGGTCGACGTCATCCGCGTGGTTGACGACTTCGCGGATGACGCGGGCCTGCAGCCCACCTGGAACGCTTTCAACAACCCCTGGGAATGCACCACCTTCATCAGCAGCAGCAAGGCGGGCCAGGACGGTGGGGCCGCCGAGCTGGTCAGCCCCGACGGAGGCCAGCCGGTGACCTGCGGCACGGTCCCGCGCGCCAACGACAATCAGGCGCTCATCTCGACCTTCGACGTCGTCGCCCCCACCGGCAGCGATGTTCCCGGCAACCTCACATTCGGGGCAGCGATCACCACAACTATTACCGGCGTGGGTCAGGCCGACCTCACCAGCTTCAAAGAGCTCAGCTTCGACGCCCAGCTCTACTCCATCAACCTTGCGCAGAAGCTCCCACCTGAAATGACGACGCTCGAGGTTGAGCTCGGCTGCTTTACGAACACCATGAAGCCGACACCCATCACCGTCACTCAGTCGGCCGAGATCAAGATCGAGGAGACCGATTGGACCCCCATCCAGCTCGTGCTCGATTCGTTCACTTTGCCCGGTTCGGCAGACCCATATTCGCGAATCCAGAGCTGCCTCGCCACCGTCACGAGCATCAGCTTCAAAGTGGTCATCGACCGCGCGACAGTGGGGGCTGCGATCGCAGGAACCCTGCTGCTCGACAACATCGAGCTCAAGTAGCGCGACGTCTTACTCGTACGGGTTCTGCGGGTCGAAGCCGATGGGCGCGATCGGGGGCGGGCGGCGGGCGCGACCGGCGCGGTCGGGGACAGCGGGGCCGAGGTCGGCCCCGGCCGCGCCGCGTGGCGCCGGACGGGACGGACGGCGCCCGAGCCGCCCGCGCCCCTGAGCGGCGAAGGGGGAGCCGTTGCCTGCGACGCGGAGACGACGTTCGAAGTCAGCGCATCCCCCGCCGGCATCGGAGGTCGAGCGCCGGAAGCGAGCGACGGTTTCGCACCCGGCGTGTCTGCGCCCTGCGTGGCCTGGGTGGGTTCTTGACGACCGACGCCAGTCACCAGAATCGCCGCGACGATCGCGACCGCCACGCCCAGTATCGACAACAGACGCCCCGACAACAGCCGTCCCGGGCGTAGACGGCCGCGCGCGGGCGTCGCCGACCCCGCGACGCCCGCGCTCCCGCCGGCCGCACCGATCGGCGAGGGAGGTGTCAACGAGGCGCGCGCCGCGCCCGAGTCGTCGAGCTTGGGGGCTGGCCAGACTTCGCGGCTGGCGAACGGGGCGAGCGCCTCGACCAGAGCACCCGCCGACGCCGGGCGCGCCGCCGGGTCGGCGGCCAGCGTGCGCGCGACGATCTCGACGAAATCGGCCGGCAGCTCGGGCGCAACCGACGCGAGCGGAACCGCCGGCTGCGTCGCGATGTGGTGAAGGATCGCGTTGTGCGACTCGCCGGGGTGCGGCTTTCGTCCGGCGCAGAGCTCGTAGGCGATCGCCCCCAGCGCGTAGACGTCGGAGCGCGCGTCGATGATCTTGTCGCCGCGCGCCTGCTCGGGCGACATGTACGCGACGGTTCCCACCATCGCGCCCGTGCGCGTGGCGGCGTTCATGTCGTCGGCCGCCTGCAGCTTGGCCACGCCGAAGTCGAGCACCTTGAGGAGATCGGTCCCGTCCTGGCGCCGGCAGACGAACAGGTTCTGCGGCTTGAGATCGCGATGGATAATCCCCGCCGCGTGCGCCACCTGGATCCCGCGCGCGGCCTGCGCCACCAAATCGGCGGCGCGCGCAATCGGCAGCCGTCCCTCGCGCTCGAGCAGCGCGTTGAGGCTCTCGCCGACCAGGTACTCCATCACGATGTAGGGGGTGCCGTCCTCGGCGATCCCGAAGTCGACGGCAGCGGCCACGTTCTCGCTCTCCAGCGCCCCGGCCGCCTCCGCCTCGTGGTGAAACCGGGTCAGGATGTCGCGCCGTTCGGCGAGATCGCGACGCAGGAACTTCACCGCGAAGCGCCGCCGCACGACAGTGTGCTGCGCCTCGTAGACGACGCCCATCCCCCCCTGGGCCAGCAGGCGGACGATCCGGTACTTCGCCCCGACCAGCTCGCCGACCCGGACGGCGGCGCCCCCGCCCGTCATTCGTGGCGCTCCTCGGGCTTGCGCAGCGCCTCCAGATCGACCGCCTGTCCCTCCATCAACCGGTAGGCGCGCTGGCGGCTGATCCCCAGCATGGCGGCGGCGCGCGCCACGTTGCCGCCCGACGCGCGCAGCGCCACGACCAGCGCCGGCAGCTCCACCGGCTCGGCCGGGGCACCCGCCGGGCGCGCGGCGGCGGCCGGCGACCCCGCTGGCGGCGGCCCGAGCGGCGCGCCCGGGGCGCCCGCAATCCGCTCGGGCAAATGCTGGGCGCGCAAGGTTACCTCGCTGCCGTGCAGGGTCACGAGGCGCTTGGCCAGCAGCACCAGCTCGCGCACATTGAAGGGCCAGTCGTGCATGCAGAGCCGCTCCGCGACGTCGCTCTCCATCGAGGGCGCGCGACCCTGGCCGAGCTCCAGCAGCAGGTGCGAGAAGAGCGGCAGCACGTCCGCGCGCCGCATCCGCAGCGGCGGCAGCCGGACCGCCAGGCCGTCGAGACGGGCCAGCAGGTCGGCGCGGAAGCGTCCCGCCCGGACCGCCTCGATGAGCGGCTGCTGTCCGGCCACGACGACGCGCACGTCGATCGGCACCGGGCGAATCTCGCCGAGCGGTTGCACCTCGCGCTCCTCGAGCACGCGCAAGAGCTTGGCCTGCAGCGGCATCGGCAGGTCCGACACCTCGTCCAGCAGCAACGTCCCGTGGTCCGCGCTGCGGAAGAACCCGGCGCTGGCCCGGTCGGCGCCGGTGAAGGCCCCGCGGCGATAGCCGAACAGCTCCCCCTCGGCCAGCCCCTCCGGCAGCGCCGCGCAGTTGACGGCCACCAGCGGCCCCGGCCGCCCGCTCCAGCGGTGCAGCGCGCGTGCGACCAGCTCCTTGCCGGTCCCGGTCTCTCCCTCGAGGACGATCGGCAGATCGCTCGCCGCCGCCTGGCGCAGCGGCGCCAGCGCCTCCTCGAGCGCGGCCCCGCCCCAGAGCCCGGGCGCGATCTCGACGAACGCGCCACCGCCGGCGGCGACCACGCCGACCCAGCCGCCGATCCGCACGACGTCGCCCACGCCGATCGCCGCCTCGGTAACGGGACGGCCGTTCACCCGGACGCCGTTGCGGCTGCCGAGGTCGGCGATGCGAATGCCCGCCCCCGGATCGACGCGCAGAACCGCGTGGCGGCGCGAGACGTCGTTGCCGGCGAGGCAGACGGCCGAGGTGTCGTCACGCCCGATCGTCAGCTCGCGCGCGCGGTCGGGGCGCAGGTCGACTGGCGCCGCCGCCCGTGGAAACAGCCAGATCAGCGCGGCCTCGTCAGAGCTCGCCCCCGCGGCGGTGGCCGCCTCGGTCACCGTGGTCGTCCCGCCCACCTCGGTCATGACCAGCTGTCATTGATAACACGGTCGGGCCCCCGCGCGGCGAAAGAGCGCCCGGGCGACGGTGGCGGCCCGCGTAAGCCGGGTTTCAGGGCATCTGGCGGAAGGTGTATTCCCGCTCGACCCGGACCGAACCGCCGCGCGGGCGGGTGAACGACCACCGGCTCATCGCCGCCTTCACGCAGTCCATGAGGTCCAGATCGACCGGCGTCGCGGCGACCACCTCGGTCGACCTGGCGAGACCGGACGGATCGATGGTCCAGCGCAGGATCAGCCGATCGGCGACCACCTTCGAAGGTGAGATCCGTTTGGTGCGCGCCACGTCGACGCGGCAGTCCTCGACCGTCTCGAAGCTCGCCGCCGTCTCCTGCTCGAGCCGCGCCGGGTCGATCACCCCCTCGGGCGGCCGCGGGGGCGGCGCGTTGGCGATGTCAGCCGCGACCGGCTTGATCGATTTTTCGCCGTTCCCGGCCCACTCGAGCCCGGAGGGGACCGGCGTCGGCGCCGGAGCCGGGGCCGATTCGGGGGAGAGCCCGATCTTCCCCGTCTCGTACAGCGACGGCCCGGCGAGAAGGCCCGACGGCGACAGGGGGTCGCCGGAGGGCGTCGCGGGCGGCTCGGCCATCACAGGTGCGGGCATCGCCAGCCCGAGCGCCAGCAAGAAGGGCGCGACCCACTTCGACCAGACGACACGGCCGAGCTTCATGACGACTTTCGAGCGACCTCCTACAACGACGATCTTCGTAGTCATCGTGTCCATCGCCGGGGCGGCCACAAGGCCACTGGGAGGCGCTCAGTACTTGAACCAGCGCATCTCGGGCGGACCGTTCAGGTCGAACAGGAATCCGAAACCGAAGTTGATGAGGCCGTTCTTCTCGACCAGCTGGAGGGGCGGGTTGGGAAAGGGCGCCGCCTCCTTGAACGCCTCGACCGCCTCGTCGTCCAGGAAGTCGAGGCCGCTCGGCTGGTAGACGGCCACGCTCCCCAGCTTGCCATCGGGCTTGAGCTGGATGCGTAGCTCGGTGTAGCGGTTGCGTCTGCCGTAGATCATGCCGGTCGGATCTCGCTGGCGATACGACTCCTCGGGGTGCCAGTGCTCCGCCACCTGGCGTTTGACCCGGTTGAAGAAGGTGGCGAACCGCCACTTCTTCGAGTTGAGCGCGGTCTCCTCGCCATCGTCGACGTTCGCCAGCGCGTCCTGCGTCCCCGACCCCAGCGCCTTGGCCAGCTGCTGATCCGTCGGTAAGAGCGCGAGGCCCGAGCCGCCATGCGCGCCGCCGCCGGCCCGCGGACGCGCCTCGGCGCCGAGGCCGGAGAACGCCCCGTCCGGCGCCGGCTGTCCCGGATCGGGCGCGCCGTAGGTGGTGCCCGGCTTGCCGGTGCGCGCCGGCAGCCCGGTCGACCCGGCGCCGCGCAGAAAGCGACCCAGATCGGGCGTCCGCATCGCCAGCCGGCCGTCCCCCTTGGGCGCCTGCGGCTGCGAGGTCGACGCGTTGCCGTTCTGCTCGCCGAGCCGCGCGTTGTCCTCGAAGTGCCCATACTTCTTCGTCTCGCGCGGCACCGTGCTGTCGTGCTCGGAGACGAAGTGCGAGTTGTCGGGCCGCTGCTCCTCGCGCGGCGCCGGGAGGTCGACGATCTGCCCCGGCGGATGGACCGATTCCTCTTCCTTCTTGACCTCTTCGGCCTTGCGCGCCTCTTCCTGCTTCTCGAGATCGGCGACGATCTCGCGCGCCGCCTCGTCGTCGACCGTGCCGACGTCGATCGAGGGGCTCTCGTCGGTCGGGAGGCTACGCGCGAGATCGGCGGTTCGGGGCGCGTAGAGATAGAGCCCGACGCCGACGAGCAGCACGATCTCGGCGTGCAGGAGCGCCGCGACGGCGATCCAGAATTTGATGCGCCGGCCGCCCGACCGGTGCTGGCCGATGCGCCGCGCGCTCGAAGCTCGAACCCGTGTGCTGGATATCGGCATGTTGGCAGCTCACCCCAGCGTTACAAATGTAGCGCTGCGGCAGGGAGAGGTCTTCCCTTATTCGTGTGGTTCGTGCCTAGCGAACGACCGGATTGTCGAACGTCACGCGCAGCGACATCCGCAGCGAGCGGGTCGCGCCGGGACTGGGGAGCGGCGGGAACGGCGCCGCCCGCCGGACCTTGCGCAGCGCCGCGGCGTCGAACTCCTGGAAGCCGGCCCCCTTGAGGACGCGCGGCCCATCGATCAGGCGGCCGTCGGCGCCGACCACGAACTCGACGATCGTCTCCCCCTGTTCGAGGCGCAGCGCCAGCGCCTTGGGAAAGTCGTTGACGGCGTTGACCCGCCGGAGAATCTCCTGGAAGTACCGCTGATAGCGTCGGTCGGCCGTTCGTTCGTCGACATCGACGTCGATCGTCCGCGGCGCCCGGGCCCCCAGCTCCGCGGGCGCCGTTCCGGAGGCCGGACGCGTCACGGCGCCCGGCGTCTGCGACGGCCCGCTTCCTTCCGCGAACGCGACCGCCCGCGGCGCGGCCGGACGCGAAAAATCGGTCAATCCCGGATGCAGCTCGGCCGAGGCGGTCCGCTGCGTCCGATCGTCGGCGGCGCGCCCCGGTTGCTCGATGTCGAAGCTCCGCCGCCCGGTCTCCGCGTCGAGCGGACCGACACCATGCGCGGTGACGGGCCGCGGGTCGACGGGCAGCGCGAGCGGGGGCGCCTCGGAGGGCGCCGCCGGCGACGCGAGCGCCGATGCGCCTGCCGGATCGCCCCCCAGCGCAGGATCGCCGGCGACCGCGGGCGAGATCGGCGCGCGGGTCGGCGCCGCGTTTTGCACCGAGTCGCCGGCCCCCACCGTCGGCTCGCGGCGGATCGCCTGCGGCGAGGCGCGGCGGCGGGAGATCCGCCGTCGGGCGGGCTGCGCCTCCGCTGCGCCGTCGCTCAGCCGCGCGTGCAGCGTCGAGCGATCGAGTCGGAAGGCGTGGTCGGGCGGCGCACCGCCGGCGAGCCCGCTGTCGGGCGCCGGGGCCAGGCGGTCCCGCCCGTCGGCCACCGACGGCGCGCGCGTCTCGGCGATCGGGTTGTCGCGCTCGCCGGGCGGCGCGACCAGCGGGCGCGCGAGCGGCGGCACGTCGACCGGGAGCAGGCCGGCGGCCTCGACGCTCGCCACCTCGATGGGGAGCGCGAGCGGCGGAAGCTCGAGCGCAGTCCCGCGGGTGTCCGGCGGCGCCAGCGGTGGATCGGCCCCGTCCGATCGCCCGTAGGCGAGCAGCGCGACGAGGACGCCGGCATGCACCAGCGCCGACGCGCCGAGCGCGACGGCCCATCCGGCCGACCGCCGCTTGCCTCGCCTCATCTTTACAGCCCCGGACATGTTCGCAGCCCCGGACATGGGTGGCGCCACCCGCTCTGAAGAAGGTAGCATGTGCGCCCGCTTGACCATGGATCTGGAAAGACGCCTCCTCCGCGACATGGGCCGCGCCATCGGCGATCACCGCCTCATCGAGGAGGGAGATCGGATCATGGTCGCCATGTCTGGAGGCAAGGACAGCTACGGCCTCTGCGTGCTGCTGCGCGCGATGCAGGCCCGGGCGCCGATAACGTTCGATCTGGTGGCCGTCCACCTGGACCAGGGGCAGCCGGGCTACGACGGCGCGCCGCTCGAGCGGTGGCTCCAGGCGGAGGGCGTTTCCTACAAACTCCTACGAGAGAATACCTACGCCATCGTCACCGACAAGATCCCCGAGGGGAAGACCTACTGCTCGCTCTGCTCCAGGCTGCGGCGCGGCATCCTCTACCGCGTGGCGGGCGAGCTCGGGTGCAACAAGATCGCGCTCGGCCACCACCGCGAGGACGCCCTCGAGACGCTGCTCTTGAACCTGTTCTTCGGCGGCAAGCTCGCGACGATGCCGCCCCGGCTGACCAGCGACGACGGACGCTTCGTCGTCATCCGGCCGCTCGCCTACGCGGCCGAGGCCAATCTGGCGGCGCTGGCGGAAGAACGCGGCTTTCCAATCCTGCCCTGTCGCCTGTGCGGCTCGCAGGACGAGGCGCAGCGCAAGCAGATGAAGGCGCTGCTCGCCGACCTCGAGCGCAAGCACCCGACGCTGCGGCAGACGATGTTGGCGGCGATCGGCAACGTCGTGCCGTCGCACCTGTACGGCCGCGGCCACGCGAACCCGGCCGCGAATGCCGCGCCGCCCAGCGACGAGCCTCCCATCGCGGTCCACGCGCTGCTCCGCCACACCTGAGCTTCGCTGGCCGGGCCCGACCCGGCGACATTCTTAGAACGACCGTCGGCGACGATTTTCCAGGTACCATGCGGACTCCACTTTGTTGACGCGGAGGATTGGTTTGCTTGATAGCGCGCGCCTCGGGGCCGTCGCGGTCCTTTTCTTGGCCCCCCTGCTCTGGGGGTGCTCGCACGACTACGGCACGCTCGGCGGTACCGGCGGCACCGCCGGGTGCCCGGTGGGAAGCGAGACCTGCGCCTGCTCTCCCAACAAGACCTGCCAGACCGGCCTCACCTGCGCCTCGGATCTGTGCGTCCGACTTGGCGGAGCGGGAACCGGCGGAAACGTGGGAACCGGCGGAAGCGTGGGCCCGGGCGGCAGCCCGGGAGCCGGCGGCAGCATCGGTGCGGGCGGCAGCATCGGCTCCGGTGGCAGCATCGGTCCGGGCGGCAGCGTCGGCTCCGGTGGCAACATCGGTCCCGGCGGCAGCGTCGGCTCCGGCGGCAACATTGGTCCCGGCGGCAGCGTCGGCTCCGGAGGCAACATCGGTCCCGGCGGCAGCGTCGGCTCCGGCGGCTCCGTGGGCCTGGGCGGTGCTATCGGCTCGGGCGGGGCGGTCGGCTCCGGCGGCTCCGTGGTGATCGGCTCGGGGGGATCCGTGGGTAGCGGCGGCGCCTCGGGCGCCGGTGGCCTGGGCCCGCCGGCCAACAATCAGATCGTAAACGGCGACTTCAACGCCGGGACCAGCGTCCCGTGGCACATCACCGCCTCCACCGACGCCACGAGCAGCGTAGCGAACGGGCAGCTCTGTGTGACGGAGCCGACCGCCTATACGATGTTCAACATCGGCTGGCCAACCACCACCTCCCCCGTCGCCGTGTTCCAGGCCAGCACCACGTACGAGCTCTACTACCAGATCTCGACGACCGCGGCCCTCTACAGCTTCAGCGCGAAGGTCGGTTCGGCGCCGGGAGCCACCACCAGCCTGACCCACCTGATGACCACCGGCACCCAGGGCGAGCCAACTGCGGGCGCGGGCCTGCAGACCTTCGCGTTCACGTTCGTGCCGGGCTCCGATCCGACCGCGGGCGTGGTGTTCCTCCTCTATTCCGGGGCGACCCCCACCACGGTCTGCATCGACAACGTCGCGCTGGGAACGCCGAACTGATCTAGGCGATCCCGGGCCGCGAAGCGACCTTGCGCGACCGTGGCCCCTTGCTCCCCGAGGCGCCCGCACTGGACGAGGGCGACTTGCCGAGCGGGCGCGCGAGCGCGATCTCCAGGACCTCCTGCATCGTCCGCACCGGACGCACCGCCATCTTGGAGGTGACGTAGCCGGGGATCTCGGAGAGCTCGGGTGAGTTGGCGTAGGGGATGATCGCCGTCGTGATGCCGGCGCGCGCGGCGGCGAGCAGCTTTTCTTTCAGCCCGCCGATCGGCAACACCTTGCCACGCAGTGTGAGCTCGCCGGTCATCGCCACGTCGTGGCGCACCGGGATTCCGGAGATGAGCGAGACCATCGCGCAGGCCATCGTCACGCCGGCCGAGGGCCCGTCCTTGGGGACGCCGCCCGCCGGGACGTGGATGTGGATCTCGCGGCCGGCGTAGAACTCCGCGTTCAGCCCCAGCGCCAGCGCGTGCGCGCGCGCGAACGACAGCGCCGCCTGCGCCGACTCCTTCATCACGTCGCCCAGCTGGCCGGTCAGGATCAGCGATCCCTTGCCGGCCATCGTCTGCGCCTCGATCAGCAGCACCTCGCCGCCGTAGGGCGTCCAGGCCAGACCGTTGACGGTGCCGACCTCCGCGGCGCGGTGGCGCTCCTCGGGGAGATAGCGCGGCGGACCGAGAAACGCCGGCAGCTCCTCGATGCCGATGGTTGGCGCGCGTGGGTTGAGGACGCCGCCGCTGCTCGCGCGCGCCGACTCCTCGACCACCCGCCGCGCGATCTTGCGGGCCAGGTGGGCGACGAGACGTTCCAGCTCGCGCAGCCCCGACTCCCGCGTGTACTCGGTGACGATCCGACGGGTCACCTCGCGGCTGATGACGATCTCGTTGGCGGTCAGCCCCGCCTCGGTGATCTGCTTGGGGATGATGTAGCGCTCTGCAATAGCCAGCTTCTCTTCTTCCGCGTAGCCCGAGAGCCGCAGCGTCTCCATGCGGTCGCGCAAGGGGGGCGGGATCGTCTCCGGCTGGTTGGCGGTGGCGATGAAGACCACCTTCGACAGATCGAACGGCACGCCCAGGTAGTGATCGCGGAAGGTGTGGTTCTGCTCGGGGTCGAGGACCTCCAGCAGCGCGGCCGAAGGATCGCCGCGGTTGTCGGCGCCCAGCTTGTCGACCTCGTCGAGCAACATGACGGGGTTGTTGGTCCCGGCCGACTTGAGCGCCTGGATGAGGCGCCCCGGCAGCGCGCCGACATAGGTGCGGCGGTGCCCGCGGATCTCCGCCTCGTCGCGCACGCCGCCCAGCGAGATGCGCTGGAACTTTCGCCCCATCGCGCGCGCAATCGATCTGCCCAGCGAGGTCTTGCCGACGCCGGGCGGGCCGAGGAAGCAGAGGATCGGGCCGTGCGACCCGCCGCGCAGCTTGCGCACGGCCAGGTAGTCGAGGATGCGGTCCTTGACCTGCTCGAGGTCGTAGTGATCCTCGTCGAGGATCCGACGCGCCGCCTCGAGGTCGAGCATGTCCTCGCTGGAGACGCTCCACGGAAGCTCGATGAGCCACTCGATGTAGGTGCGCAGCACGCCGGCCTCGGCGCTCTCGGCGTGCATCTGATCGAGGCGCCGCACCTGCTTGTCGGCCTCGACGCGCGCCTCCTCGGGGAGCTGGACGCGCGCGACCTTGGAGCGCAGCTCGTCCATCTCCTCGCCGTGCACGTCGCCGTCGCCGAGCTCGTGCTTGATCTGCCGCAGCTGCTCGCGCAGGTAGTAGTCGCGCTGGGTCTTGGACATCTCCTCGCGCGCGCGGTTCTGGATCTGCGACTGCACCTCGAGGATGCCGATCTCCTTCTCCAGCGTCTGGTTGACGCGCGTCAGGCGCTGCACCGACTCGTCGAGCTCCAGCAGCTCCTGCGCCTCGGGGACCTTGAGCGTCAGGTGCGAGGCGACGAGATCGGCCATCCGCCCCGGCTCGTCGACGCTCTGCACGACCATCGACAGCTCCGGCTGGATCGCCTTGCCCAGCCCCGACAGCTTGTCGATGTTGCCGCGCACCGAGCGGAGCAAGGCCTCGATCCCCAGCGACCTCGCCGGCGGTTTGTCCTCGCTGCGATCGAGCCGCACGCGATAGCACGGGCTCTCCGAGACGAACTTGGCAATGCGCGCGCGGCAGAGCCCCTGCACCAGCACCTTCAAGCCCCCCTCGGAGAGCTTGCGCATCCGCATGATCATTCCGATGGTGCCCGCCCGGTAGAAACCCTGCGGCGACGGCTCGTCGTCGCCGGGGTTGCGCTGCGCGACCAGGAAACAGAGGCGCTCGTCGGCCTCCAGCGCCTTGGCAACCGCCTCCATCGACAGCGGGCGGGTCACCCGCAGCGGGACAATCATGTACGGGAAGACGACCAGGTCCCGGATTGGAAGCAGCGGGAGCACCTCGGGGATCACCGGCTCCGCCGGGCGACTTCCCTCATGCGTCGGCACGCGACGACGATATCATGAACCTCCGCTGCCGTTGAGTTTCGCCGGGGAGCGAGCGTGCTAGCGCTTGCCGGGCCCGGACGGCGCCACGACCTTCGGCGCCGGCGCGACGAGCGCGATCGACGACGCCGACAGCGCCCAGATCCGCCCGAAGCCATCGCGGGTCAGATCGCGCATGTCCCCCGCCAACACCAGCGACCCCGCATCGAGCGCGCCACCGCGTCCGGCGATCCGCAATCCCTTGGCGGTCGCCGCCCACGACCACCCCGCGTCGTCGGTGGCGAGGCCGTGCACCGCCGTCTTGCCGCCCGCGGCGCCGTGCCAGCTCTTGCCGTCGAAGCGCGCCAGCCCCTCCGAGGTCGCCGCCCAGACCGAGCCGTCGCCGCCCCGCCCCACCCCCCAGCACAGCTCGCTCGGCAGCCCCTCGGCCTCGCCCCAGGTTGCGAGCTGCCCCTGCTGAAAGCGCATCACCCCGGACAGCGACGCGAACCAGATCGCGCCCCCGTCGAACAGAACGCCGTTCAGATCGGCCGGGAGCGGCAGCGCCTCGACGGGCGCGATTTCGCCGGGCCGGCGCGGCCGATGCTGGACGCTGACCGCCGTCTGCAGATCGATCTCCACGGCGCCGTAACCGACGTCTTCGCCGCCGCCTCCCGAGGCGCGGATACCGACCCACAGCGCGCCCGCCGGCGAGATCCCGGCGAACGACGCCTTGGGCGTCGTCTTCGGGGGCAGCTCCAGCGCGGCGCGCGCCACCGGCGTCCAGTCGTTCTGCCCCGCGGCCCGCCGCGTGACGACCAGCCCCTTCCCGCTGGGGCCGGCGGAGACGGCGAACGTGTTCCCCTCGCGGTCGGCGGCGACGGCCAGCACCGTCGCGTCGGCCGCCTCGCCCACGCTGGTCTTGCGGTACTTGTCGCCGTCGGTCTGCCAGGCCTGCGGCCCGTCGGTGACGATCAGGCAATGGTCGTGCGCGCGGCAGGCGACGGTGAAGCGATCGGCATCGCCGACCAGCTCGGAGCCGCCCAGAAAATGCGGGCTCGACACCTCCGCGCGGGCCACACCGAGCGCGACGCTGCCGACGTAGAGATCGGCGCCGATCGCCGTCGCGGCGGTGACCGCCGCCGGCAGCACGACGTCGACCGGCGCCCCGGCCCAGTGCGCGATCTCGGTCCCCACCTCGGTGAAGCGCAGGCCGCCCGACGGCACCGGCTCACCCGGATCGAGCGCCCGCAGCGTGAAGGCACGCTCGTGGCCCACCGGCCCCGCGACGAGCAGCGCCTCGCTGCCGCGCTGGACCAGCGCCACCGCATGGGTGCCGACGGGCGCGTGCAGCTCGACGGTGCCGGCCAGGGTCAGCGCGTAGAGCCACGCATCGCCGTTGACGTTGCCGACCACCACCCGCGTCCCCGCCGCGGTCGTCGCCATCCCCAGCAGCTCCGCGCAGCCAACCGCCGCGCCCCCCGGGGCGGGTTTCGCGCCGCGATCGTCGGCCTTGAAGAGCCCCTTGTCGCGCGTGCCCACCCAAGCGGTCACGCCGTCGGCGTCGAGCGCCACCCAGCTGACCGCCGCCCCCGCGAGCCCGTCGACGACCGACCAGCGGTGCCCGTCGTAACGAAAGAGCCCGCCCGGTCCGCCGGCCCAGACCCCCTTGGTCTTGACCGGCCGCCGCGGCGCCAGCGCGACGACGTCGCCGGGCGAGCCGGCGGTCTGATACGCGAGCTCGCCGTCTCTTCCGCCCTCTTGCCCGGCGCCCTTGCCGACGACCCAGCGCCCCGTCTCCTCGGCGCTGGCGACCCAGGCGCTCCCCTCGTCGTCGACCGCGACCGCGGTCAGCGCGTGCGTCCCCTTCGTGTCACCGTCGCCCACGACGTCGTAGTCGCCGGTCGTCACGTCCCAGCGTCGCAGCCCCGACGCGCCCGCCGCCCACAGATAGGGGGCCCGCGCCGCCAGCGCGGTGACAGGCCCGGTCTCCGCGCGCTCGGCGATCGTGAAGTCGTCGGCCGTGGGCGGCGGCGGCCCGGCGCCCACGCCGGCATGACAGGCGGAGAGCGCCACCGCCGCCGCGCTCCACGCCGCCGCGCTCCACGCCGCCGCGCTCACGCCGCCACACTCCACGCCGCCACGCTCCGCGCAAGTCGCATGTCCGTCGGTACTATGCCCCCCGCTACCCGTCAAGATCGCGCCGCCGGCGTGCGGAGCGCGCCGCGCGCGGGCTGATCGCGCCGCGCCCAGGCGCGCTAACATCGCGCCGTGCTGTCGGTCGCCCTGTCGCTGGCCACCTGCCTCGCTCTCGTCGCGGGCACGATCCCCGCGGCGCCCGGCCGCACGATCACCGTGGTGGCCGAGGAGGACGTCGGTGCGCCGCTCGAGCGCGCCTTCTCGAGCGCGACCTACGCGCGCGCCGCGACCGCCGACGCCGAGCTGCGCTGGGACGACGCGCGCGCCCTCTACCGCCAAACCGCCGACACCTGGACGCTGATCGCCCGCACCCGCCCGTCGCGCCCGCTCGACAGCGCCATCGCCAAGGCGCTGCACGAAGCGGCGGTGTCGCAGACGCTGCTCGCGCGCGCGCGCGGCGGCGGCGCGCCGTTCGGTCGGCTCCCCGAGGAGGCGCGCCGCATGCTGTTGCGCCGGCAGACGCTCGAGGACGGCCGCCTCTTGCGCGGTAAGCTGATGGCCACGCGCGCGGCGCTGGGGCGCCTGCCGCCCGAGCTCTACACGCGCGCCCGCGCCCATCTGGAGGAGGCGCGCGACGCCACCACCGGTGCCGATCCCGAGATCCAGCTCTTGCTCTGCGCGACCTACGCCGTCGGCGGCGAGTCCGAGGCCGCGCGGCGCGCCCGCGCCCACGTCACCACCGCCCAGCGCGACGAGCCGAACAACAAGCTGGCGCTCGCCGTGTGCGCCGCCGCGCTCGGCGAGAACGAGGCCGCCCTCGCCGCGCTCGAGAGCTTCGTCCTCCGCCCACTCGTCCCCCGCCCCGACAACGTCCTGCGCGAGATCTACCTCAGCAACGACTGGGACCACCTGCGCGGCGATCCGCGCTTCGAGAGCCTGTTTCGCTGAGCCGGCGCGACCCCGGTTGACCTCGCCGCGGCGGACTGCTAGTTACTGCCAGCCGGGCAACCGGCGTCGGGGCTGTAGCTCAGCTGGGAGAGCGCCTCAATGGCATTGAGGAGGCCGACGGTTCGATCCCGTTCAGCTCCACGACTGCGAGACGTCGCGAGACGCTCGCCCCGCGAACGGTCACGGGACGCGGGCGCGATGCTGGCTCCGGCGCACATGGCGGGAGTCCTCCGCCCCGGACCTACAACGTCCCACAGGAGCGCCTCTTTTCGCTGCTTCTCGACGGGAAAAGCGGAGTGACGTTGATCCGCATGGGTACGGACGGGAATATCCCTTCATGTCCTTTAGCCCCCGTCACTCGCATAGGTCTGTTGGTTTCGTTGGCTCCTGTCTCGCAGCGATCGTTTTCGCGGCCTGCGCCCAGTCCCAGGTGGATCCACCCGGAAGCGGTGGCTCGAACGGGAACGGCGGCTCCGACAGCTCCGGCGGCTCGAACGGCTCCGGCGGCTCGGAGAGCTCCGGTGGCTCGAACGGCTCGGGCGGCCTCACCGGCTCGGGTGGCCTGACCGGCTCGGGCGGCCTCACCAGCTCGGGCGGCGTCACCGGCTCGGGCGGGGCGACGGCCTCCGGCGGCGCGACCGGAAGTGGCGGGGCGAAGGGCGGCACCACTGGCACAGGCGGCAGCGCCACCGGCGGGGTGACGGGCACGGGCGGTGCGGTCGGCACCGGCGGCGCCAAGGGCGGCACCACGGGAACCGGCGGCGGCGCGGCGGGAGCGCCCGGCACCGGCGGAGCCAAGGGCGGCACCACGGGAACCGGCGGCGCAGCCGGCGCGCCAGGCTCGGGCGGCAGCACCGGCGGCGGGGGGGCGGCGACGGTCGATTGCAGCGCGACCCTCCCGACCAGCGGCGGTACGTCGCACAGCGGGTCGACTCAAGGGATGGCGGGCACGCAGGCCTGGTCGATCTGGCAGAACGGCAACGGCGGAACCATGACCACCTTCGGCACCGCGGCTGCCTTCAGCGCCACCTGGCCCTCGAGCGCGAACGACTTCCTGGCCCGGATCGGCATGTCGTGGGGAAACGGGAAGACCGTCAGCGCGCTGGGGACAGTCATCGCGGATTTCGCCGAGACGAAGACGTCCACCTCCAAACCCCAATACTCCTACGTCGGAATCTACGGGTGGTCGACGAACCCGTGCATCGAGTGGTACATCGTCGACGACTCGTACGGCACCATGCCGGTCAATCCGGGCAGCGGCACCAGCAAGGGTCAGGCGATGATCGACGGCGGGACGTACAACCTGCTGCTGCGCCCCACGACCGGGACCGGCGGGAACCGCTGCGGCAGCAGCGTCACCCAGTGGAACCAGTTCTACAGCATCCGGACGACGGCGCGCACGTGCGGGCAGATCACGATCAGCGACCACTTCGCCGCTTGGGACAAGCAGGGCATGACGCTCGGGTCGGTGCTGGAAGCCAGCATCCTCATCGAGTCGGGCGGCGGCGCGGGGACGATCAGCTTCCCTGTCGCGAACGTCACGGCCCAGTAAGGTGGCGCGAGCGGCCAAGCCTGCCAGCGGCCGCTTGTGATTTCTGTTACTCGGTCATTGCCTGCAACCGCATTTCCCCCCTAGGGAACTGAGCCGGTTTGACGCCACGGGTCTCGCGGAACTTCCTATCGTCTTTCCAGGGGGGCGGGTCGCACAGGCTTTTGGGGGTTGCGCCTCGGGACTAGCCAAATGTAGACCGCTTTCCCGACTCGCCGGGATACCGCGGCCCGCTCTCCTGCCCCGAACACCGTCGAGCTCGCTCGGCGCCTCGCGCCGGCCGGGCCGCGAAACCGACGAGCTTCTCAGCCAGCGCCGCAAACGAGCCTCAGCAGCGCCTGCTCCGGCTGGCCCGGTGTCGATCCATCTCCAACATCCAGGAAAGGGAAAGGGCGGCGTTGGCCGTCCGTGGAGGTGTCTCATGAGGAAGCAGTTGATCGGTTTGGGTCTGGCGGGCGCGCTGTCGCTCGGCCTCGGCTGGGCGACGACGGCGCGCGCCGACGAGGCGTCCGAGGCGGCCAAGAGCGCGGCGGACACGACAGAGGGCGCCGCCAAGAGCGCCGGCGACGACGTGAACAGCGCCGCCGACAGCGCCGAGCAGACGGCCAAGAAGTCGGGCGACAAGGCCGACAAGGCGGCCAAGAGCGGCGCCGACAAGACCAAGAGCGGTGCGGACAAGGCTGCCGACAAGGCAAAGGGGAGCACCACGCCGTCGGAGTGACGGCCGAATCCGCACGAAACTCGGGTCGCTCCACGCGGGCGACCCGAGGCTAGACTCTCTTCTGTTCTTTCGGGGTGCGCATCGAAGGCGCCGAGATGCGGGCGCGCGCGCTCACGATCTCACGCTCGAGGGTCGGGCCGTCTTCGTCCCACACGACGGCCGACTGGTACGGGCCGAGGATGTCGTTCAACCGCTCCAGCCGTTCCAGCGCGCGACCCATTCGCTCCGTCTGGACGGTGATCTGCGGATCGCGGGTGAGCAGCTTCTGGCGCACCAGCTCCAGCGTCTGCACGGGCGTGTTGGCGAGATCGCGGAGCGCCATCGAGACCCGCGCCACCCGTTCGATGGCCACCTTCTCCGCGCGCGCGTTCTCGAGCTCGCCGCGCAGCGAGTTGCCGCGTTGCTTGAACCCCAGCACCACCAGCGCGAACACCCCGTAGGCGATGATCCCCATCGGCTCGCCCGCCGAGATGCGGGGGCGAACCGCGTCGGACCAGAGGAGGTGGTGCACCAGCGCCGATCCGACGAACATCAAGATCCCGACGATGCCGGTCGACCAGCCGGGAGGCGCGATGATCGCCAGCGTCAGCGCCGACAGTTTGTTCGGTTCGTACGGGACCCAGCTGGCGCTGTGGGCAGCACGCGCGTCGTCGACCAACCAGGTCATCACCACCGTCGGCACGAGCACCAGCAGGAAGATCGCCGCCGAGCGACGGCGCGAATACGGGGGACGGCGGGCGCGCAAGGCCAGAAGAGCGACCCCGCTGGTCAGGACGCCCACGCCCTGAACGGCGCGCAGCGCCGGACCGGAGACGCGCCAGAACCCGACCACGCCGATGAGCGTTCCCACCACGCCCAGCCAGGCGGAGATGACGGCCGCGCGGTGCGCCTCGGCGGCGTCGTCCACGGTCAGAACGCCTCCGCGCCACCCGAGCTCCCGGTGATCTTGTCCAGCAGCACCTGACCGTCGAGCGGCTTGTCGAGCACGGTCGCGCGGCGCAGCCGTTCGGCGCGCGCCACCAGGGGATGGGCGTGCGCGTGCCCGGTGAGGAAGAGGAGGCGGCCGCCGAAGTCCTGGCTCATCAGCCAGTCGTAGGCGTCGATCCCGCTTGGCTGGCCGGAGCCGAGGTTGATGTCGAGCACCGCCACGTCGGCGGCGAGAACGCCCGGCCCCAGCGCCTTGAGCTCGTCGAGCGAGCGGGCGAGCAGGCAGCGGCAGTCGCGCTCCTGCAGCAGCTCGGCGAGGATCTCCAGCAGGTCGGCGTCATCGTCGAGCAGGGCGGCGGTCACGGCAGGGTGGCTAGAGGCTAGGTTCGAGGCGGGCGGAAACAAGCCCTCGGCGACGTTGCGCCCCGCGCGCACGGTCGCCGCTCAGCCGGGCCAGTTCCAGGATGTCAGCGCGCGGGCGAGACCGCGGCGCGCGGCTCGAGGGTGATGACGATCGACTTCGAGGCCGGCTGGTTGCTGCCGGCCGCGACCGCCGCCACCGGAACGAGCACGTTCGTCTCCGGATAGTAGGCGGCGGCGCAGCCGCGCGGGATCTCGTAGGGCACTGCCTTGAAATGCTCGGCGCGGCGCCGCTCGGCGCCGAAGTGGCTCACCAGATCGACGATCTGGTCCCGCTCGATGCCGCGCGCACGCATGTCGTCGGCGTTGAGGAAGACCACCCGCCGCCCTCCGTGGATACCCCGGTAGCGATCGTCCTCGCCGTAGATCGTCGTGTTGAACTGATCGTGGCTGCGCAGCGTGGTGAGCAGCAGCCGCCCGTCGCCGAGCGCGTGGGTGGGGATCGGGTGCACGGTGAAGCGCGCCTTTCCCGACGGCGTGGGGAAGATCCCCTCGCGCGGGCCGTTCGGCAGGTAGAAGCCGCCCGGCTGGCGGACGCGACGGTTGTACTGCGCGAAGCCGGGGACGACGTGCTCGATGTGGTCGCGGATGCGATCGTAGTCGTCGGTCAGGCCCTGCCAGTCGACGGTGCTGCGCGCGCGCAGCGTGGCCATCGCCATCCCGGCCGACGATCGCCGGCTCGCTGCGCAGCTCGGCCGACCCCGGCGCGAGGACGCCGCGCGACTGGTGGACGACGCCTGTCGTGTCCTCGACGGTGACGAACTGCTCGCCCGACTTCTGCACGTCGCGTTCGGTCCGGCCGAGACACGGCAGGATGAGCGCCGTCTCGCCGGTGATGAGGTGGCCGCGATTGAGCTTGGTGGAGATCTGCACGGTCAGCCGGCAGCGCGCCATCGCCTCGGAGGTGTAGTGCGTGTCGGGCGTGGCGCTGAGGAAGTTCCCGCCCAGCGCGACGAAGACCTTCACCCGCCCGTCGTGCATCGCCGAGATGGTCTTCACCGCGTCGAGGCCGTCCCGGTCGGGGGGCGCAAAGCCGAACTCCTCCCCCAGCGCCCGCAGAAACGCCGGGCTCATCTTCTCCCAGATCCCGACGGTGCGGTCGCCCTGCACGTTGCTGTGCCCGCGCACCGGGCAGAGGCCGGCGCCGCGCCGCCCGATCTGCCCGCGCAGGAGCGCGAAGTCGACGATGCTCTGCACGTTGGCCACGCCGTTTTCGTGCTGGGTGATCCCCATCGCCCAGCAGCAGATCATCCGCTCGGACTCGAGCGCGATCTCGGCCCCCTCCGCGATCTGCTCGCGCGTGCAGCCGCTCGCTTCGACGATCGCCTCCCACGACGTCGCGTCGAGATCGCGCACCAGCGCCTCGAACCCCTCGGTGTGGTGGGCGATGAAGTCGTGCGCCAGCAGCTTGCCGCCGGCCGCCCGATCGGCCGCCAGCATCTCCTTCATGAGCCCCTTGAAGAGCGCGACGTCGCCGTTCACCCGCACCGGAAGGAACAGGCAGGCGATCGCCGTCCCCGGGCCGAGCAGCGACAGCGGCTCCTGCGGGTTCTTGAACCGGATCATCCCCGTCTCGGGGAGCGGGTTGACGCTGACGATCTTGCAGCCGTTGCGCGCCGCCTTCTGCAGCTCGGTCAGCATGCGCGGGTGGCAGGTCCCCGGATTCTGGCCGATGACGAAGATGCTGTCGGCGTGGCTGAAGTCCTCTATCTTGACCGTCGACTTGCCGATGCCGATCGTCTCCGTCAGCCCGGCGCCGCTCGACTCGTGGCACATGTTCGAGCAGTCGGGGAGATTGTTGGTCCCGAACTGCCGGACGAAGAGGCCGTAGAGAAACGCCGCCTCGTTGCTGGCGCGCCCCGAGGTGTAGAACGCCGCCTCGTCGGGCGAGGCCAGGCCGTTCAACCTCTCGCCGATGAGCGCGAACGCTGCTTCCCAGGAGATCGGCTGGTAGTGATCGCCGCCGGGCCGACGGACCATCGGGTGCGTCAGGCGCCCCTGCTTGTCGAGCCAGAGGTCGCTCTGGGCGAGCAGCTCGCCGATCGAATGCCGGGCGAAGAACTCGGGCGTGACGCGCGCGCGCGTCGCCTCGGCGGCCACCGCCTTGGCGCCGTTCTCGCAGAACTCGGCCGTCTTGCGGTCGTCGTCGGGATCGGGCCAGGCGCAACTCGGGCAGTCGAAGCCGTCCTTCTGGTTGAGGTTGAGCAGCGTCTTGATGCTGCGCTTGACCCCCATCTCGCCGGCGCCGCGCCGCACCGTCTCCCAGACCGACGCCACGCCCGCCGCGGCGAGATCGCGCTTCCCGGTCTTCGGCGCGGCTGTTTCGGGCGGAGGCTCGGCGCCAGGAACGCCCCGCGCCAGGTGGGCGTCGGCGACGGAGGCCGGCTGGTCCCGCTGATTTGGCGCGCTGTTCTCGTCCTGCGGAGTATTGGCCACGCGGATCCGCCTGCGCTCGAGCTTACCCCCGAAGAGATCTCAAAGACGGGATCTCAAAAAACCCTACCCCAGCCGGAAAGATAACCACCTTCTGTAAGGAAATCCCCACCAGGAGGAGGTCGACCATGGCTGGATTTCTCGCCAGAGAGCGGACCATCGCCCGGCCCGGGTTCAACCGGTGGTTGATCCCGCCCTGCGCGCTGGCCACGCACCTTTGCATCGGTCAGGCGTACGCGCTCAGCGTGTTCAACCTGCCACTCGCCCGGCAGCTCGGCGTCGGCAAGCCGATCGCCGGCGACTGGAAGCTAGCGCAGCTCGGCTGGATCTTCACCATCGCCATCGTCGTCCTCGGCGCCTCCGCCGCCCTGTTCGGCAAATGGGTGCAGAGCGAAGGGCCGCGCAAGAGCGGCACGGTGGCGGCGGTCTGCTGGGGGCTCGGCTTTCTCGTCGGCGCGCTCGGCATCCACCTCCACCAGCTGTGGCTGGTCTGCCTCGGCTACGGCGTGCTCGGCGGCTGCGGCCTCGGGATCGGCTACATCACGCCGGTCTCGACGCTGATCTCCTGGTTCCCCGACCGGCGCGGGATGTCGACGGGGATGGCGATCATGGGCTTCGGCGGCGGCGCGCTCATCGCCTCGCCGCTCTCCGACTTCCTGATGCGCCACTTCGCGACGCCGACGTCGACGGGCGTGGCGCCGACCTGGATCGCGCTGGGGATCGTCTACCTGGTCTTCATGCTGGGCGGCGCGTTCGGCTACCGCGTGCCGGCGCCCGGCTGGCGGCCGCAGGGCTGGACCCCGCCGCCCACCGACGCGAAGCTGGTCACCCGCCACAACGTCACGCCGTCAGACGCGGTCCGCACACCGCAGTTCTGGCTGCTGTGGGTGGTCCTCTGCCTCAACGTCACCGCCGGGATCGGCGTCCTCGGCCAGGCCTCCGCGATGATCCAGGAGGTGTTCAAGGGGCGGATCAACGCCAGCGCGGCCGCCGGCTTCGTGGGCCTGCTGAGCCTCTTCAACATGCTGGGGCGGTTCTCCTGGGCGTCGCTGTCGGACAAGATTGGCCGCAAGCCGACGTACATGTGCTTCTTCGCGCTCGGCACCGCGCTCTACGCGCTGGTGCCGATCACCGGGCGGATCGGCAGCGCCGCGCTGTTCGTCGCCTGCTTCTGCGTCATCATCAGCATGTACGGCGGCGGGTTCGCCACCGTCCCGGCCTACCTCGCCGACGTGTTCGGGACCAAGTACGTGAGCGCGGTGCACGGCCGCCTGCTCACCGCCTGGTCGGCGGCAGGCGTGCTCGGTCCGGTGCTGGTCAACTACATCCGCCAGTTCCAGATCAACCACGGCATCCCCAAGAACGAGGCCTACAACGTGACGATGTACGTGATGGCCGGCCTCCTGGTGATAGGCTTCTTCGCCAACCTGGCGGTGCGGCCAGTCGCCGAGCGCTACTTCGAGCACACCGAGCCGCTCGGGGGCCTGGGGCCGCGCCGGGCGACGGCTTAGGGGGACGACATGGAAAACAACAAAGCGAAGCTCGCGCTGGCCTGGCTGGCCGTCGGCCTCCCGCTTGCCTGGGGCGTCGTCGAGACGCTGCAGAAGGCCCTGAAGCTGTTCGTCGGCGCGTGAAGCCCCGCCCGAGCATGAAGCCCCGCCCGAGCACGAAGCCCGGCACGCTGCCGATCTGGTCGCAGGCCGGCGCGCGGACCGTCGAGCGCGCCGTCGAGCGACGGGGAACCCCCCGCCCCGCGGGCCCTTTCGCCGCCGACCGCGATCAGGTGGTCGCCGAGGAGCCGCTCGAGATCCGCATCGGCGGCGAGAGCCTGCTGGTGACGATGCGGACGCCCGGCGACGACCTCGATCTGGCGGCCGGCCTGCTCTTCACCGAAGGGGTGCTCGCCTCGCTCGACGAGGTGGCCGCCCTCGTCCACGGCGCGCCCTCCGCCGGCCGCGATCGCGACAACGTCGTCGAGGTGACCGTCGCGCCGGGGCGGACGCTGGAGGTCGGCGCGGCCCGCCGGGTCCTGCGCGCCACCGCCGCCTGCGGCCTGTGCGGAAAGGAGAGCATCGCCGCCGTCCGCCGGCGGATCGCGCCCCTCGACGATCCGACGACCGTTGCGCTCGACGTGGTGCTCGGCCTCCCCGAGACGATCCGCGCCGCGCAGCCGGTGTTCGCCGCCACCGGCGGTCTGCACGCCGTGGGGCTCTTCACGCCCGACGGAACGCCGCTGCTCGTCCGCGAGGACGTCGGCCGCCACAACGCCGTCGACAAGGTGATCGGCGCCCGCCTCCGCGGCGGGTTTACTTCCCTGGCCGGCGCGGTGATGCTGCTCTCCGGCCGCGCCGGGTTCGAGCTGGTCCAGAAAGCGGCCGTCGCCCGGGTCCCGATCGTCTGCTCGGTCTCGGCGCCGTCGGCGCTGGCGGTCGACCTGGCGGAAGAGGTCGGGATGACGCTGGTCGGGTTCGTGCGCGGCGGCTCCGCGAACGTTTACACGCACCCGCACCGGATAGTTTGATTCGGGACACCGTGCTCTACGACGTGATCATCGCGGGCGCCGGCCCCGTCGGCCTTTTCCTCGCCAGCGAGCTGCGGCTCGCGAAGCTCTCGGTGCTGGTGCTCGAACAGTTGGAGGATCCACACTCACCGCTGAAGCGGCTCCCGTTTGGACTGCGAGGGCTCTGGGGCCCAAGCGTCGAAGCCTTCTACCGGCGCGGCCTGCTGGAACAGATTGCGTCGCACCCGCGCGCCGACGCGAGCGCCCCCGGCCAGCCGAGACCTGGGTCGATGGCGTCCGGAGCGGAGCGCCGCGGGCCGGCCGGTCACTTCGCCGGCATCCAGTTCGACCACAGCAACATCGATTCGTCACGGTGGACGTACCGATTGCCGGGCCCGGCCGACACCCAGCTGGGGGCCGAGATGGAGCATCTCGAGCGCGTCCTCGCCGCTCACGCACTCTCCCTGGGCGTCGAGATCCAGCGCGGCCGAGGTGTGGAAGGATTCGAAGGCTTCGACACGTCGGCCGACGAGGTCACCGTCCGCGCCGGCGCGCAACGCTTTCGCGCGCGTTTTCTGGTCGGTTGCGACGGCGGCCGCAGCACAGTACGCAGGCAGGGCGGATTCGAATTCGTGGGGACCGAGCCAGAGTTCACGGGATATTCGGTCCAGGTCGAGCTCGCCGACGCCGACACGGCGATGCTCCCCCTCGGCCGCCATTTCACGCCGAACGGGATGTACACGCAGTGGCAGCCGGGCGTGCTCGGGATGGCCGACTTCGACGGCGGCGCATCCCATCGCCTTCAACCGATCACCCGCGAGCACGTGCAGTCGGTGTTGCGGCGGGTCTCCTGCACGGAGGTGACGGTGAAAGCGTTGCACGTCGCCTCGACCTGGACCGATCGCTCGAAGCAAGCGACGACCTACCGCCGGGGGCGCGTGCTGCTGGCAGGCGACGCCGCGCACATTCATTCACCGCTCGGCGGACAAGGCCTGAATCTCGGCCTCGGAGACGCGATGAACCTCGGGTGGAAGCTCGCCGCGACCATCCGCGGCGATGCCCCCGATGGCTTGCTCGACAGCTACACCACGGAGCGGCATCCGATCGGGGCGCGCGTCCTCGAGTGGACGCGGGCCCAGGTCGCGCTGATGCGACCCAGCTCCCACGCGCTCGCGGCCGTCCTCCGAGACCTGATCGCCACGCGCGACGGCGCGACCTACTTCGCTGAACGCGTCTGGGGCGTGTCCCTCCGCTACGACCTCGGCGATGAACACCGGGATGATCACCCACTGGTGGGCCGCAGTTGCCCGGACTTCGAGCTCACGGACGGCACGAGGCTCGGCGCCCTGCTGCGAGACGGAACCGGCCTACTGTTGGACTTCGGCCGGCAGGCGTCGCTCCAGGCGCTCGATGGCCTTTGGAGCGATCGTGTCAGGTACGTCGGTCGCGACGCCAAGAATCGCCTTGGCCTCTGCGCGCTCCTGGTGCGTCCCGATGGGTTCGTTGCATGGGCGAGCGACGCGACGGCCAGCCCCGAGCAAGTCACACGAGCCGCGGCGAGATGGTTCGCGAGCCCGTCGTGAGACGCCGGAGCTAACCGCCGACGACGTGCATCTCGACCTTCGGTCGGCGCGTCGGGGCGCGGACCAGCGTGGCGCGCGCCTCGCTGTAGCGATCCGCCCGCGCGCTCCAGACGGCGCGAATGACCTCGGCGAGCGCCGCGTCGCTGGCGCCGGTGCGCAACGGATCGCGAAGATCCGTCCCGCGCGTGGCGAACAGGCAGGTGTAGAGGGTGCCGTCCGACGACAGCCGGGCGCGCGCGCAGTCGCCGCAGAATGGCCGCGTCACCGAGGAGATGAACCCGATCTCGCCTTCCCCGTCGGTGAAGGCGTAGCGCGAGGCCACCTCGCCCGGCGTCGTCGGCGCGCGCGGCGCGAGCGGCCAGCGCGCGCCGATGCGCGCGATGAGCTCGGCGCTCGGCACCACCAGCTCCGGTTCCCACCCGTTGCAGTTGCCGACGTCCATGTACTCGATGAACCGAAGCACGATGCCGCTGCCGCGGAAGTGCTCGACCAGCCCGAGGACGGTCTGGTCATTGACGCCGCGCTGGACCACGGCGTTGACCTTCAGCGGCGCCAGCCCGGCGGCGCGGGCGGCCGCGATCCCGTCCAGCACCTCCGCGAGCTTTCCGCCGCCGCTCATCCGCGCGAAGATCTCCGGGTCGAGGCTGTTGAGGCTGACGGTGATCCGCCCGAGCCCGGCCGCGCGCAGCTCGGCCGCCTGCCGGGCCAGGAGCGCGCCGTTGGTGGTGAGCGCGATGTCCTCGACGCCCGGAATCACCGCCAGCCGCGCCACGAGCTCGGCGAGGCCCGGGCGCAGCAGCGGCTCGCCGCCGGTCAGCCGCAGCTTCCGGACGCCGAGCGGGACGAACAGCCGGCACAGCCGTTCGATCTCCGCGAAGTCGAGCTGCGTCTCAACCGGCAGGAACCGGTGCCCTTCGAACTGCTCGCGCGGCATGCAGAAGCGGCAGCGAAAATTGCAGCGATCGGTCACGGAGATCCGCAGATCGTGCAGGGGGCGGTCGCGCGTATCCCGGACCGGGACCGCCCCAGCGCCCGCCCCTTTCGGGGGCGGCTCGGCCATGACCGTCAGGGTCACGGTGCACAGTCTACGCAGCGCAGCGCCGGCCGCCATCCCGGACGGCCCACCGAGCGGCTTTCATTTGTCTTCCGCTCGCACCAAAATCGCAGGGATCGGCCCTTTCACCCGAGGGGGAATCACGTTCAGGTCCCGCCCCGGGACGCGCCTGCTGCCGGAGAGAAGAATGAACCGACAGAAGATCCTCGTCCGCTGGTTGCTCTCCTTCGCCTGTTCCGGGCTGCTCGCCTGCGCCAACGCGGGCTCGGGCGACACGGAGACCGGCTCCGGCGGCACCAGCGCTTCCGGCGGGGCGAACGGATCGGGCGGCGCCGAATCGGGCGGATCGACCGGCACCGGGGGCGGAGCGTCGGGCGGGAGCACCGGCAGCGGCGGCAACAGCGCGAGCGGCGGCAACGTCGGCAGCGGCGGCGCGACCGGCCAGGGTGGATCGACGGCGACCGGTGGCAGCATCGGGACGGGCGGCAGCGCCAGCGGCGGCGCGACCGGGACCGGCGGCGCGGCCGGCTCGGGCGCCAAGGGCGGCGCCACCGGAACCGGCGGCGCGGCGACCGGCGGTGCGACGGGCACCGGCGGCGCAGCCGGCGCCACGGGCAAGGGGGGCACGACAGGAACCGGAGGCGCCACCGGGGGAGCCACCGGAACCGGCGGCGCGGCGGGCGCCACGGGCAAGGGGGGCACGACAGGAACCGGAGGCGCCACCGGGGGAGCCACCGGAACCGGCGGCGCGGCAGGAAGCGGAAGCTGCACCGTCGCACCCGGCTCGGAGGTCGGCACGCTCACCGACCCGTTCACGGGGACCACGGTCGCGCCGCCGAACCCGCCCGGGATCAGCGTCAAGGACACCGATGGGAACCTGATGAACGCGCACGGCGGCGGCATCATCAAGGTCTGCGACACCTACTACCTGCACGGCGAGTACTTCCTCTCCACGACGACCGACAACAACTTCAACGGGTTCTCCATGTACTCGTCGAAGGACTTCGCGACCTGGAAGAACGAGGGAATCATCCTGCCGCAGCAGTCGAGCGGCCTGCTCGGACCGAGCCGCAAGGGCGAACGGCCGCACATCATCAAGTGCCCCGCCACCGGCGAGTTCGTGCTCTACGCGCACGCGGCAGACACGACCTATCAGGTGGACAAGGAGGTCGTCTACGCGACGAGCGCGACGGTCAACGGCAAGTATTCGTTCAAGGGCGTGCTCACCAGCTCGGGCGCTTCGTCGAGCTGCATGGTCACCAGCGTGCCGCCGTCGTCGTGCAGCGGCTCGCTCGCCGCCCACAGCGACATGAGCGCGCTCACCGACGGCACCGGCGCCTGGGTGGTCACCGAGAGCGGCGTGGTCTACACGCTGGCCAGCGACTGCCACAGCTTCACCGGCTCCAAGTCCGTGGCGATCAACGGGAACACCGGCGGCGCCGAGGCGCCGACGGTCTTCAAGGCGGGCAACACCTTCTACTGGATCGGGTCCGACAAGACCGGGTGGCGCGCCAACGACGACTTCTACTCCACATCGACGTCGATGACCGGCACCTGGACCTACCAGGGCTACCTCGCCCCGCAGGGCGATCTGACCTGGATGACCCAGACGACCTGGGTCATGCCGATCGTCGGCAGCTCCGGTACGACGTACGTCTACTGGGGCGACCACTGGTACGGCGACGAGAGCACCGCCCACCCCGGCCAGCACAACAACCTGACGACGTACGTCTTCCAGCCGCTGGTCTTCAACGGCACGCAGATCAGCCTGCCGACCTACCACGTCAGCTGGAAGCTGGACACGGGCGCCGGCACCTGGACGAGTAACTAACCTCCGCCCCGAGGGGCTAGCCCGGAATCTTCGACGCCAGCACGTCGAGCTGCTCGATCTGCGGCGGCTTGGCCAGCAGCTCGGAGGCCTTGGCCATGAGCGCGGCCGCGATGGGGCCGTCGAGGTGTGCCTTGCGCCCGCTCTCCGACGGGAAGGCGTCGAAGATCCCGAACGTCGACGGCCCGAGCCGCAGCGCGAACCAGACGGTCGTCTCCGGCTCCTTCTGCGCCAGCGGCAATGCGCCCGCGAGAAACTCCGCCACCGCCGACTCCTTGCCCGGCTTCGCTTCCAACTTGACCCAAAGACCGACGCGCACCATGGGAACCTCCTTGGTTTCCCACTCCTTGGATCCGGCTCGGCTGCCGCGCAAGGGACAATCGTGCGCGTGTCGCAACTTTAACGCCGGGCGAGCAGGCGCCAGTCGACCGACCAGACCGACCCCCGCTTGATCCAGCGCAGCGGCCGCCGCCGGGCAAGCGGCGTCTCCAGCGCGTGGTGATAGAGGTGGTCGATGCGCGTGAAGAAGCCGCGCGTGTGGTAGCTCTCGGGGCAGCCGAGGCGCGTGCAGTCGAGGTGGTGGCAGAACTCGTGCAACAGCGTGTTGAGCAGCGCCTTCGGGCTCGACACCTTCTCGCGGATGGCGGTGCGCATCCAGACGCGGATCTGGTGCGTCTTCGGCGTGTAGTCGCCGAACAGCTGGTAGGTGCAGACGCCGGCGGAGACGCGGTGGGGGCGCACGCCGAGCACGCGCAGCGGCGGCACCGGCACGCCGTAGAACGCGGCCAGCTCGGCGAGCAGGCGGATCCCCGCCCGCTGGACGGGCGCCGGCGTCCCCGCGGCCATCGCCTCGGCGAGCGCGCGCGCAAGCGCCGGCACCTGCCCGTCCTTGGCGAGCGGCATCGTCACGAGGGCGTCGCTCCGATCGTATTCGCGGCGCTTGGCCGCCGCGCGCGGCGCGGGGTCGGTGATCACGCGCGAAATTCTACCCGGAACAGTCGACGGGTTCCGCACCTCGCGCGTTGGCGCCACGGAGATCGGCCGGTTACTATCCGGCGGTCGAGCATGACGAAGACGGCGCTCATCACGGGAGCTTCCTCGGGGCTGGGCCTGGAGTTGGCTCAGCTGTTCGCGGCCGACAAGCACGACGTGGTGCTGGTGGCGCGGCGACGCGACCAGTTGGAGGCGCTGGCCACGCGCCTCGCGGCCGAGCGTGGCGTGGTGGCGGGGGTCATCTCGGCCGATCTCGCCGACCCGGGAGCGCCGCAGCGGATCATCGACGAGCTCAAGCGGCGCGGGACGGAGGTCGAATACCTGGTGAACAACGCCGGATTCGGCACCACCGGCAAGTTCGTCGAGCGCGATCTGCTGCGCGAGCTGGCGATGGTGCAGGTCAACGTGACGTCGCTCGTGCACCTCACCGGCCTCCTGCTGCCCGGCATGATCGCGCGCGGCAGCGGGCGGATCCTGAACCTCGGCTCGACCGCCGGCTTTCAACCCGGACCGTTCATGTCGGTCTACTACGCGACCAAGGCGTTCGTGAACTCGTTCACCGAGGCACTCAGCTACGAGCTGCGCGGGACCGGCGTCTCGGCGACCGTGAGCTGCCCGGGCGCCACCGCCACCGAGTTCGGCCGCATCGCCGGCAACGACCGCTCGACGCTGTTCAAGATGGGGGCGATGAAGGCGCCCGCGGTCGCCGCGCACGCCTACAAGGCGATGATGTCGGCCAAGGTGGTGGCCATCCCCGGCGCGCTCAACAAGGTTCTGATCGGGGGGCAGCGGTTCCTGCCGCGCGCGGCGGTGCGCGCGACGGCGGCGCGCCTCAATCAGATCGACCGCCGGCTCGTCGTCCGAAAGTCATCGGGAAAATCATGAGCCTGCCCGAGGCATCTGACCCGAGCGAACCCGTCGCGCTGGTGATCGAGGCGCGGCCGCGCGATCTGGGCGGCTTCAGCGTGCGGCGCGCGCTCCCCTCGGGTTTGCGTCGGACGGTCGGCCCGTTCGTCTTCTTCGATCACATGGGCCCCGCCGAGATGCCGCCCGGCCGGGGGATCGACGTCCGGCCGCACCCGCACATCGCGCTGGCGACGGTGACCTATCTGTTCGCCGGCGAGATGATCCACCGCGACAGCCTCGGGTCCGAGCAGGCGATCCGCCCCGGCGACGTCAACTGGATGCTGGCCGGGCGCGGGATCGTCCACTCCGAACGGACCGGCGACGAGGTCCGCCGCCGCGGCGGCCCCCTGCACGGGATCCAGTCCTGGGTCGGGCTGCCGCGCGCCGACGAGGAGAGCCCGCCGCGCTTCGATCACCACCCGGCCGCCACCATCCCCGCCCTCGCGCGCCCGGGCGCGAAGCTCCACGTCGTCGCGGGGACCGCGTACGGCGCGACGTCGCCCGCCGCCGTCTGCTCGCCCACGCTCTACGTGGCGGCGACCCTCGAGGCGGGCGCCACGCTGGCTCTGCCCGACGAGCACGCCGAGCGCGCCGTCTACGTCGTCGAGGGCGAGCTCGTCGCCGGCGAACGGCGGGTGACCCCGGGCGCGATGGCCGTCTTTCGCCCGGGCGCCGCCTCGGTCCGCGCGCTCGGGCCCAGCCGCTTCGTGCTGATCGGCGGCGCGCCGCTCGACGGTGAGCGACACATCTGGTGGAACTTCGTCTCGAGCTCGACCGAACGGATCGAGCGCGCCAAGACCGACTGGGCCGAGGGGCGCTTCGGCGTCGTCCCCGGCGACGAGAAGGAGTTCATCCCCCTTCCCGAAGGCTGAGCCTTCCCGAAGGCTGAGCCGCTTCCGCCGCCCCGGCGGCGACGCACATTGTCGGTATGAGAGGGACGTTCGCGACGGCCGTCTGCGCCGCGGCCGCGCTGATGACGGCTCGAGCTGGACGCGCGCAGACCGCGCCGACCGTCGCGCCGGGCGCACAACCGACGAACCCGCTGGGGGCCACCACCGGCCCGCCGCCCGGGACCGGGCCCGGCGGCTACACCGGCGGCGGGCTCGGCTCGAGCAGCTTCTACCTGGCGACGGTCAACGCCGCGGCCGTGACCAATGCGGGCGCCGCCGCGGCGCTCACGACGACGACCAGCTTGCTCGCGCCGTCCGCGAGCACCGCCGCTCCGACGGGCACTCCGCCGGCTGCCGCCGCGCCGAGCTCGCTGTCCCCCACGGGAACCGCCCCGGCCGCCACGGCGAGCGCTGCGGTCAACGCCGCGAACCCAGCCGCGCCGGTCCCGACTTCCCCGGTCGGCTCGCCCGCCGCCATCCCCGGCGTCTCGGCCGTCGGTGAGACGCTGTCGGCAGGCGGGACTGCGGTGACGCCGGCAGCGATCAGCGTGCCGAGCAGCGCGGCCCCAACCGGCGGCGTCGCGACGGGCGCCACCAGTGCCCCCGCCGCGACCCCGCAGAGTTATCCGTCGCTGCTCGACTGAGCGCGACTACTGCGTGGTCCCGCCGCCGTAGCTCGGGACCGAGGTCGAGGCGGGTGCGTTCGGCGTCGAGCCCGGCATCGACGGGGTCGACGGCGCCGGCGACGAGCCGGGAGAACCGGGCATGCCGGTCGAGCTCGGCGACGGCGGCGTCGTGCTCCCGCCGGGCGTCGTCGAGGTCCCCGGCGTTCCGCTCGGGCCGTAGTCCGGGTTGCCGCTGTTGGTCCCGTTCGTACCGTTCGAGCCGCTCGGCCCGTTGGTCCCGTTCGAGCCGTTGTTGTCGCCGGGTGAGCTGTACGTCCCCGGTGTCCCGACGCTCCCCGCCCCGCTGCTGGTCCCCATCTGAGCCACGACCCGCCAGCCGCCGAACGCCGGCCGCCCGGTGGCGACCGAAGCCTTCGCGACGCGCGTCTCGACCACAGCGGGCGGCGTGGCCGCCGTCCCCTGCCCCGTTGCTGCTGGAAGAATGAACACCATGTTGTTCCCTCCTGCGGACGAATCTGGGACGCCTTCGGCTCGTGGCCAGCCCTGGCGCCGCGCGGCCGCAGGACAGGGCCCCACGACAGGTAGATGCGCGCCGGCCGATGTTAAGATTGGAGACGGTGCAGCTTCACCTCGACCTTCTGGTCCGCATCCTGGTCGGGACGTTCCTGGGCGGGGCCATCGGTTACGAACGCGACCTGCACGGCCGACCTGCCGGTCTGCGCACCCACGCCATCGTCGCGCTCGCCTCCGCGACGTTCATGGTCGTGTCGACCCGGTTCGTCTACTACCAGCACTACGGCAAGGACGATCTGGTCGCGATCGATCCGTCGCGCATCGCGGCCTCGGTGGTCTCGGGGATCGGCTTTCTGGGCGCGGGCGCCATCCTGCGCGACGGAATCACCATCAAGGGGCTCACCACTGCCGCGGGCCTGTGGCTGGTGGCCGCCATCGGGATGGCCGCCGGCGGCGGGATGTTCGTCGAGAGCCTGTTCGCGACGGTGCTCGGCCTGGCGACGCTCACGCTGCTGCGCCGGTTCGAGGACCGCGGCCTGAGGTTCGCCCGGCGCCGTTTGACGCTGACGATTGACCTCGCCCGCGTGTCGATGACGGCGATCGTCGACCGCCTCGCCAAGCTGGGGGCGAAGATCCAGCGCGAGGAATACGAGCGCGCGGCCGAAGGCACCCAGGCGCGCGCGACGTTCGAGCTCAGGCTGCCGGCGACGTTCGACGATCAAGCGATCGTCGACGCGCTCGAGCGCGACGAGGCCGTCCGTGCCCTCAACCTGAAGCAGATCTAGCGGAGATCTAGCCCCGATCTGGCCCGGCTTTCGGCGGCTGGCGCTACTCGATTTCGATGACGCCGGGGCAGCGCCAGTGGCCCGGGTGCCAGCGGCCGCGCGGGCCATAGTGCCCCTCGACCCAGTAACCGCCAGGGCAGTGTCCCGGGCCGGGTCCGACATAACAGCCGGCACCGGCCGCTCCGAGCGCGATGAAGAGTCCCACCACGGCGAACATGCGTCGCAACATGATTCCTCGCTGGCCTCACCACTTTGAGGCAGTGACTGACAAGGTAACGCCGACTACCCCGAATGGGCAATGATGCGGCTCACGCTCACTTGGTGAGCTGGCACTTGCGCAGATCGGAGTCGGTGAACCAATCGGCGACGGCGACGGCGGCGCGGGCGTAGGCGCTGGCGCCGCGCAGGCGTCCGGTCCAGGTCGCGCCGTGGTTGCTGGCGACGAGGTGGCACTGAAAATCGATCGTCACGTCGGGGAGGACCGGCACCGCCACGCGCATCCCCTTGTTCACGCCGCGCAGATCGAGATCGAGCGTGAGGCGGGGCGGCAGCGCGTGGTACCAGGGGCCGGAGACGCGCGGCTTCGAAGCGGCCTGCTTTCCGCCGCCGCGCGACGAATCGTACGACCCGCCGGCGATCGCCACCTGCCCGGCGATCGTGAGATCGCCGCGCCCGTCGCCGGTCAGGCGCAAGGTGGTGTCGAGATCGGGAATGTAGAGCTGCGAGGACGGCTGTCCGATCCGGAGGTTCTGCCCCGCGAACGGCACGTCGATACGCCCCATCCGGAACGGCGAGAGCGAGGCGACCTCGGCCGACGCCGGCGCGCCGGGGGCGCCGATGGTGACCGCGCCGACCCCCGCGATGTCGACGCGCAGCCCGTCGGTGCGCAAGCTGTCACCGTGCGCGTCGACGCGCCCGTTGGCGCGCGCGGCCGGCGTCTCGGGTCCGAGCTGCACGGTCAGATTCTCGAGCCGCGCGCCGCCGTCGAGGTGCGGCCCCGGCTCTCCCCCCAGCGTGCCGCCGATCCGGGCGTCGATCGCCGCCCGGCCGCTGGCCACCACGCCCGCCGGAAGGCGCACCGGAAACCGGCCGGCGTCGAGCTCGGCGGCGAGCGTGAGCGCGAGGCGCGTCCGCTCGAGATCGTCGGTGTCCAGCGTCGCCCGTCCCGCCACGCCGCCGCGCAGCCCGGGCGTCACCAGCGACAGCGCGGTCACCGTCAGCGCGTCGCCGTCGATGTCGATCCGACCGCCGGCGGGGACCGAGAACGGCGCCGGCCAGCGCGCCGTCTGCAAGGTGAGAGCGCGCGCGACACGGAGGCTGCCGACGAAGCGCGGCGGCCCCGGCTTGGGGAGCAGCACCGGGACAATCGTCAGGTCGACGTCCAGCGCGCCCGCC
This sequence comes from uncultured Pseudomonadota bacterium, assembly GCA_963725905.1. Taxonomy (GTDB): domain Bacteria; phylum Myxococcota_A; class Polyangia; order Fen-1088; family Fen-1088; genus JADGRB01. Next base: position 350,165 of record CAVSAG010000004.1, read on the forward strand.
GCGCTCTTGAGCGCCCGCGACCAGAGCTGCGGCCAGCGGCCGACGTCGATCTCTCCCTTGAGGTGCGCCCGCGCGTCGAGGCCGCGCACTTCGCCGTCGATCTGGGCGCCGTCGAGCCCGGGGCCGGTCAGGCGCAGGAGGCCTTCACCCGACAGGTTGCCCGCGCGGTAACCGATCTTGACGTCGCCCGTGGCGGACACCGCCGTGCCCGTCAGCGGCGGCGGTAGCCAGGGACCGAGCGCGCGATCGCGGACCGCGACCACGGCGTCGACGGCGAGCGCCGGGCGGCGGCGCACGCGCGCGTGCACGGTGATCCCCGGATCGATCGTCGCGTCGAAATCTCCCCCCTCGGTGCCGACTCGCAGGTTGGTCTCGACGTCGCCGACCGGGCGGCGATTGGCGGCCAGGCCCGCGACCCCGATCTGCCCGTGCAGCGACGGCCGCTCGAGCCCGCCGCCCAGCGCCAGGTCGGCCCGCAAGGTGCCGGCGAGCGCGCCGAGCCGTCCCTCCCGAGCGAGCCCGGGGATCGCGCTGACCGGATAGTCGCGGACGCCGAGGCTGGCCGCCACCTTGCCGGCCGGGCCGAGGCGCCCGCCGAGCTCGATCGTGCCGCCGCCCACCCGGCGCAGCTGGAACTTCGGAACCGTGAGACCGGCGTCGGCGGCCAGGACGGCGTCGAGCTTCCGCGGTAGAAGAAAGCGCTGGCTGTAGACGCCGATCGCCGTCGGCGGCGCGAACACCAGCCCCAGCGCGACGCGCTCGACGGTCCCCTCGGCCGTCGCCGCCAGATGCAGCGGGCCGCTGACCGCGCCGCCCGGAATCCAGTCCTCGAGCGCCGCGACGGCCAGCTGGCCGCGCGCCTCGACTTCCGAGCGCGGGCGATGTCCCGGCGGCGCGGCGGCGACCGACCCGGGCGGCGAGAACGCGACGCGCGCGTCGACCCGCGCGCTGAGCCCTGTCCAGTCGGCGCGCAAACCCTGCAGGCGCAGCACGGCGTCGCGGAGGCGCACGCTGTCGACCGAGGCGTACAGCGTGTCGGTCGCCCCCTCGCCGCGCGCTCCGTTCCCGATCCGCAGCTGGAAGTGGCGCGGACCCGCCGGCGCGCGCCGCCGGTCGAGGCGCAGGTCCGCGTCGGGGATCTCGGCGTCGATCCCGGCGAACGTCGGCCACAGGTGCGCGGTGGCGTGAAAGTGTCCGTGCAGAAGACCGCCCAGCAGCGGCCGCAGCGTCGGATCGAGCATCCAGGTGGTGTCGACGCCGGCGAAGGTGAGCGCCAGGTCCGCGGCGCCGTGCGCGACGCGGGCGGTGAGGCGGGTCCCGCCTCCTGCGATCTCCAGCGTCCCGGCCAGCGCCCGGAAGGGGCCGGCGACGGTGGCGTGCAGATCGCCGTCGAGGTGCGCCGCCACCGCCCCGTGCGGCCTCCAGACGGCGTCCAGCCCCATGAGCGCGGCGCCGAACCCCGCCCACCGCGCGTCGACGTCCAGCCCCGGCTCTCCGGGCGGCTGCTGACCGATCCGGGGCGGGAAGATGTTGCGGAAGGCCGCGTGCCCGGAGAGGCGCGCCTTCCCGGTGTTCGCGGCCGCGACCTGCATCTCGAGATCGGTCGGCAGCTCCGGCGTCACGCCGACGCGGGTGATCTCGACGGCGTCGAACGGAACGCGGACGGTCCAGGCGTCGCCGCGGCGCCCGATCCTCAGCGCGCCCGCGGCGGCGACGACGTCGCGCGCCTCGAACAGCAACGGCGGCCCCTCACCCCCCGCCGACAGGCGCCCGTTGGCGTTGGCCCGCCCGAGCTCCAGCTCCCAGCTGTCGAACGCCAGATCGACGTCAACGTCCTGGAATTGGACGTTGCGAAGCGCGATCGACCCCGAGGATTTCCCCCTCTTCGCCGGCTTGCGGCGCGCGTGGGGATCGACGCAGGCGGCGCGCCCCGCCTCGGGCACCGCGCGGAACGCGTCGAGGGTGGTGACCGCGTCGGGCAGGAGGGCCAGCCGCCAGCGCCCCCGGGCCATCAACACGTCGGAGAGGATGACCCGGAACGGGCCGGTGTGGATCTCGAGCGTCGCCTCGAAGCGCTCCGCCGCGAACGCCACCTCCCCGTCGGGCCCGGCGATGCGAATGTTCTCGATCGCCAGATCGACGGGACGCCCGAACAGGAGCTGCCAGACGGCCGCCCAGCCCAGGTGCCCGCCCGAGATCTGGAACGACCCGCAGAGCGACGCCGTGGCGCGCGAAACCGCCCAGCGCGCCACCGGGCCGCGCAGCACGAGCGGCAGCAACGTGGCCACCAGCACGAGCCCGCCCACCACCGCTGCCGCGATCCGGCCGATGCGACGTCGCCGCTGGCCGGCCGCCCGCTCCATTCCTCTCACAGCCTATCAGCTCCGAGGCCGGGCGACTGTCAGGCGGCGCCCGAGGCGGCCCTTCCTGCCGAAGGATGGGTGGCCATATTGACGGAAAATGACACGGGCGCAGGCGGACCGCGGGGCCGGGCCCCGGCCTGCGTGCGGAGCGTCGCCCGTGTCGATCGCCGGCGCTGTGGTGGGCGTCGTGGGCGTCGTGGTCATCATCGCGAACTTGGGGTGCGCGTCACAGCAGCAGCGGCAGGAGCCGATCGTGCGCGATCTCCGCTTCGAGGGAAATCGGGCGATCCCGGCGCGACAGATCGAAAAGAAGATCCTCACCGCCAAGACAGGGTGGTGGCCGCTCGCCAGCAAACAATACTTCGATCCGGTGAGCTGGGAGGCCGATCTGAAGCGAATCGCGCGCCTCTACGCCGCGCGCGGCTACTACCAGGCCCGCATCGCGCGCGAGGCGGCGACCCCCAAACCACCCGATGGCGTGGCGCTGGAGGTCACCGTCGACGAAGGCGAGGTCACGCGCGTCGACACGCTGATCGTCACGGGTCTCGACGGGCTTCCGACCGCCGATCGCCAGGCCGCCCTCGCCGGGATGCGCCTGAAGGTCGGCGCACCGTTCGCGGAGAGCGACTGGGACGCCGACAAGACCCGCCTCGTCGCGCGTCTGCGCAACCAGGGCTACGCCAAGGCGACCGCCGCCGGTCAGGCGCTGGTCGACGCCAACACCCACCGGGCGGCGCTGACCATCACCGTGCACCCCGGAATCCACTACCGCTTTGGCGCCATCGACGTGAAGACCGATCCCCAGGCGCGCATCCCGGCGCTGTTCGTCTGGGAGCAGGTGCGCCTGGCCATCCCCGAGGGGTCGGCCTTCAGCGACGGGGCGCTCGAGGAGGCCGAGCGGCGCGTGTTCGGGATGGGCGTCTTCGGCAGCGTCAAGGTGGCGGGCGGGACGCCCGACGACGCGGCGGCGCGGGTGCCGGTCACCGTCGTGGTGCGCGAGGCGCCCTTCCGGACATTGCGGCTCGGTGGCGGCCTCACCGCCGATCAGATCCACAACGAGGTCCACCTGATCAGCGACTGGACCCACCGCAACTTCCTGGGCGGCATGCGCAAGCTGACCCTGCACGCGATGATCGGCTGGGCGTTCATCCCCGACATCTACGCGGTGGCGACCAATGATCTCTCGGCCGGGCCGCTGCGCAGCGGGCCGGTGTTCGCGCTCGGCGTCACGTTCGAGCAGCCGCGCTTTGTCGGGAGGCCGTCGCTGCACGAGCTCACCAGCGTCAGCCTCGAGCGGACCATCCAGCAGACCTACGAGAACCTCGGCAGCCGGCTGGGCACGGGCGTCATCTGGCAGCCGCGCGCGCGCCTCTCGATCTATCCGGCCTACCACCTGGAGTTCGACCACCTCAACGGCTCGCCGATCAACAGCGCGGCGACGTCGCCGCTCACGCTCGGGTGCGAGACCACCTCGGGCACCTGCAACGTCTGGCTCTCCTATCTCGAAGAGGTGGTGACCTGGGACCGGCGCGACATCGCGCTCGAGCCTCACCGCGGCTTCTACGCCAGCCTGTCGCTGCAGGAGGGAGGCGGTCCGCTGCAGGGGGACTTCGACTACCTGCGCGTCCTCCCCGAGCTTCGCGGCTACCTCAGTTTCCTCGAGGGGGGCGCGCTCACCCTGTCGGCGCGCCTCCGCGTCGGCGAGCTCTGGCCCATCGGCGGCGGCGGTCCCGAGTCGAGCGCGGTGGTGATCCGCTTCTACAGCGGCGGCGCGACGTCGATGCGCGGGTTCTCCGAGCGGCGCCTTTCGCCGCTGCTCGAGGCGCCGCTGCCAAACACCAGCCCGCCCGCGCCCGGCACCAACCCGCCGGTGGAGACCGTCCCCATCGGCGGTAACGGCCTCTTCGACGGCAGCTTCGAGGCGCGCTACTCGGTGCTCTCCAACCTGCGGGTGGCGGGGTTCGTCGACGTCGGACAGGTGACGACCGGCCTCTTCAGCGTCAGCGACCTGCCGGGCGTGCTCTGGGCGGTCGGCGTCGGGCTGCGCTACCTGACGCCGATCGGGCCGATCCGGGTCGACGTGGCGCGCCGGTTGCCGTTCGGCGATCTGCCGCCGCTCTACACGACCGACGCCGCCGGAAACATCGTCCGCGTGCCGTCGTACGCCGTGGACGAGAGCTGCTTCGGTCTGTTCGCGCCTCACCCGAACACGCCGGTGACCGACGGATCGTGCGTGTTCCAGCTCTCGATCGGGGAGGCGTTTTGAAACTGCGCGCCGGTCTTCGCATCGCCGGCCTGGTGATGCTCGGCCTGCTGGCCTTCGTCTTCGCGGCGATCGGCGGGCTCTGGACCTTGGCCGAGACCGACTTCGGCGGGGAGATCATCCGGCGGATCGCCGTCGAGAAGGTCGACGCACGGATCGCCGGGCGGCTCGACGTCGACCGGCTGCGGTTCGGCGGTGACCGGCTGGCCCTCGACGGCATCGTGCTGCGCGATCCCGACGGCGCGGTGGTGGCGCGCGTCGGGCGGATCGATCTGCAGTTTTCTGTCTGGGCGCTCCTGCGGCGGCACGTCGACGTCCGCCGGCTGGAGATCCGGCGGCCCGAGCTGGTCCTCGTGACCGACCCGTCGAACCTGGCGCGCGCGCTGGCTCCCCGCCAGCCGCCGCGCGCGGCGCCCCCCGCGCCTCCGCACGACGGCGGTCGTCCCGGCGTCGTCGTCGACCTACGCGCGCTGGCGCTGACGGCGGGGACGCTCATCGTCCGCTCGGGCGCGCCCGAGATCCACCTCGCGGAGATCGACCTCGAGGGGTCGGCGCGCTACGATGGGCCCGGTGCCCTCGTCCGCGCCGATCTGGAGGCGATCACCGAGGCGGGCCGCCTGGGTGCGCACGGCACGATCGATCTCGCCCGCGTGCGAGCCGCTCCCGCCGGGTTCAGCGTTCGCCTCCGCGATCTCGACCTCGCCGAGATCGCGCGCGACATGCCGGCGTCGCTCATCGCGCTCGATCTGCGGGCGCAGGGCGATTCGGCCACCGTCGATCTCGACGCGCATCTCCCCGGCGCGACGGCGCACGGACACGGCACGCTCGCCGGCGGTCAGCTCGGGGCCCGGGTGGGGATCGAGGCGACGGACCTGCGCGCCACGGCGCGCAGCATGGCGCGCTGCCATCTGGCCCCGCCCCTCGCGCTGGCGGGGCGGGGACGGATCGACGTCGCGCTCGACGGCCCCTGGAGTCGCCCGGCGCTGCGGGTGGCCGCCCACATCCCGGCGCTGACCGTCGCCGACAATGCCGCGCGCGATCTGACACTGAGCGTCCGCCTCCCCCGCCTCGACGTCCCCACGGCGATGGATCTCGATCTGCGCGCCGCGCTGGTTCGCCTCAGCGGCCGCGAGTTGCGCGGGCTCGGCGGGACCGTGCGAGCGGGCGGCTCCGCCCTGACCGCCAGCGTCCACGCCAGCGGCCCTCTCCCGATCGCCGTCGCGGCGTCCGGACGCCGGCTCTCCCCGCACGCCATCGAGATCGCCCACCTGGAGCTGCGATACCCCGAGGAGACCTGGACTCTGGCCCGCGCCGCGCGGATCTCCTTCGGCGGCACGCGCACCGCGATCGCGGGTCTCGATCTGCGCGCGCGCGATCAGATCGTGCAGCTCGATCTGGAGAAATCGGGGCGCCGCGGGCGCGCCCGCCTCGTCGTCTCGCGGCTCGCCCTCGCCCGCTTGCCCCGCCCGCTGCTCCCGGCGGCGCTGGCCTCGGCGGGGACGATCGACCTCGACCTCGACGTTCAGCTCACCCCGGCGCGGCTGCGCGGGCGGGTCGCGGCGCGTGGGCTCGGGACGGGCCTCGACGCCACGTTCGATCTCCCCGATACCTGGCCCCCGCCGAGCGCCCGGGCGCCGCTGAAGCTCGCCTTGACCACCGGGCAGATCGATCTCGCCGGCGCGGCCAGGACCATCGAAGCCCTGTCCGGCAAGCGCCTCCCGGTCGACGCCCGCGGAAAGCTGCGCCTCGGGGCGACGCTCGACGGGAGCGCGGCGCATCCACACCTCGATCTGCGGGTCGACGGTCACGCGCTCGAGCTCGACGGCCGCCCGCTGGGCGACATCGCCCTCGAGGTCCGGGGAGACGACGGCCAGGCGACGACCCTGCGGCTGACCGCCAGCCGACCGGGCACGCCACCCGCCGCGGTGAATGCCACCACGCCGCTATCGCTGGCGGCCATCTTGCGCCGCCCGCCGAGCACCGCCGCCCTGGCCCGCACGCCGTTCGAGATCGAGGGGCACATCGCAGGCGTATCGCTCGCTTCGCTCGGGAGGGAGGCCGGCGTACGGCTGTTTCGAGGCGGCACCCTCTCGGCGGAGGTCAAGGCGCGCGGCAGCGCGATCGATCCGACGGGCGCCGTGACGATCGATCTGCAAGGAGCGACCGGCCCCCGCATTCCCGCCACCGACGCGCGCGTCGAGCTGACCGCCGATCGACGCACCACGCAGGCCAACGTGCGCATCGTGCGGACCGGGCACCCGCTCCTGGCGCTCGAGGCCCACCTCGGTGCGGGGCTGGCCACGCTGCGAAGCCGGACGGCGCTGCTGGAGGCGCCGGTCCGGGTGCGCGCGGTGATCGGCCCGCTCACGATGCGCCGTCGCGGCCTCCCCGCCCTCTTCGCCGATGAACCGCGCGAGTCGGCGCTGGAGGGGACGCTTCACGCGGACCTCGCGATCGACGGCACGCTGCGGGAGCCGCGCCTGCTGGCCCACGTGCAGACGGGACCCCTCGATCTGGATCGAAAGCCGCTCGGCTACGCGCGCCTCGAGGTCCGCTATGCGGAGCGCCAGGCGCACCTCGATCTCGAGGCCCATTCGGGCAACGAAGGGACGCTGACGGTGCGCGCCGGCGCGCATGCCGACCTCGGCCTCGGGGCGATCCTGACCGGCCAGCTCGATCCCGCGCGCTGGTCGTACGATCTCCAGGTCGCCGCGCAGCATCTCGACCTGCGCGGACTTTCGGGCCTGACGCCGGAGGTGCGGCGCGCCGCCGGGCTGTTCGACGCGCAGGTGAGCGCCACCGGCTCGCTGCGCGATCCTCGCTTCTCGGGACGCGTCGAATGCACCCGCTGCGAGGTGCAGCTCTCGGGCGTGGGCGATTTTCGCGACCTCCACCTCTCCCTGCATGGCGACACCGACCGAGTGGTCCTCGACGAGCTTTCGGCCAGGAGCGGCGACGGCAACGGCCGCGTCACCGCCACCCTCTCCCGCGACGCGAGCAAGAACGCTTACCGGCTGGATGGCAACGTCCAGGCCAAGGAGATCCCCGTCTATCAGGAAGGACAGCCGCTGGCCCATCTCTCGCTCGACGCGGCTCTGACGGGGAATTCCGGCGGACGCGGCGGCGTGGCCGACGTCGCGGTCCAGGTCCGCGAAGCGCACGTCAAGCTCTCCGATGAGAAGCGCCGCCAGCTCCAGCGGCTCGAGCCGCCCGACGACGTGGTGGTCGTCGCCGACGGACGGCCGACCGACCGCGCCCAGGCCAAGAAGCTGCGGGCACTGGCGGAACGGCTGGCGCCCCGGCCGGCCTCGACGACGCCTTCGACCGGCAGCGCGCAGCCGGCCGCCGCGCACGGCATCTGGAAGCGAATCAAGATCGTCGTGAACGCCCCGCGCAAGCTGTGGGTGAACGGTGGCGGCGCCCAGCTGGAGCTGGGGCTCGCGCCGGGATTCCGGATCGTGCTCGCGGACGAAACACACCTGCACGGCGAGGTGATCGTGCGGCGTGGGCGGATCGACGCCCTCGGACGCCGGTTCGACCTCAAGGCCGATTCAACGCTGCAGTTCGACGGACCGCCGGGACGGCCGACCCTCGACGCGACGGCGCAGTACCAGAACAACGACGAGAACGTGACCGTGCTGGTCACGGCCAAGGGGCAGCTCGATCGCCTGGCCATCACCATCAGCTCGCCGAACCGCCCCGATCTCAACGAATCGCAGCTCTACGCGCTCATCATCACCGGCCACCTGCCGACGAGCGGCGGCTCGGGCGGCTCGGCCGGCTCGGCCGTCTCGAACGAGGCCACCTCCCTGGTCGCCGGGGTCATCGCCGGCCAGCTGCAGAAGACGCTCTCCAAGCACCTCCCGCTCGACGTGCTCACCATCGACACCGGCAGCGGCCAGGGACTGTCGGGGACCCAGCTGGAAGCGGGTCGCTACGTCACCGAGAAGCTCTACGTCGGCTACATCGGCCGCGTCGGCGCCGACCCGACGCGCTACCAGAACAAGAACGCCGTCCACCTCGAGTACCAGCTCAGCGCGCGCTGGCAGATCGCCGGCGAGTACGGCGACGTCGGCACCGGCTCCGCCAATCTGATGTGGAAGAAGAGCTACTAGGAAGAGCCGCTAACCCGACCCTACTGCGCGTGCGCTTCGCCGCCCGCATTCCTGGTCCGCGCGCGACCGGGCGCGCTGACCTCGGCCGCCGCGGCGGGGAGCTCGACGGTGAACGTGCAGCCGGCGCCCGGGACCGAGCGGACCGAGGCCTCGCCGCCATGCGCGACGGCGATCTTTCTGACGGTCGCCAGGCCGAGACCGATGCCGGGCTGCCCGCCGTTCGGCCCGCGCACGTACGGCTCGAACACCTGGGCCCCGAGCTCGGGCGGCAGGCCGGGGCCGTTGTCCTCGACCTCTATCCGGACGTGCCCCTCTGCCCGATCCTCGATGTTGCAGGCGCGAACGACGATGCGGGGGGCCGGCGCGGTGGCGGCGTACTTGATGGCGTTGCGCAGGAGATTGGAGACGAGGCTGGCCAGGACACCCGGGTTGCAGGCGACGGCGTCCACCCCCTCGACCTCGGCCGCGATGGTGATCCCGCGCTCGGCCGTGTCAGCCGCGATCTCCTTGAGGGCAGCGGCGACCACCTCGGCGACGTCGGCGCGGGCGCCCGGGTCGGGTTGGGCCCCAGCGCGCGCGAAGGCCAGCAACCCGTCGGCGATCAGCCGCGCGCGAGAGAGCCCCGCCCGCCCCGCGTCGATCGCCCGTCCGGCGCGCTCGGGCGAGGCCGTCCCGCGCGCGAGCAGGTCGAGCGCCAGGCTGGCGGCCGAGAGCGGACCGACGACATCGTGAGCGACCCGCCCGGCGAAGGCCTCCAGCTCTTCGGCACGCTGCTCGAGCAGCAAGGTGTAGCGGCGCCCGAGGCGCCAGGCGAGAAAAGCCGTGATGACCGTCAGCACCAGGCAGAGCGCGTCCAGCACGATCGCGTTGGTCACCGACCGCTCCCCCATCCGCCGGATGCTGGTCCCGAGATCACCGCCGCGGGCGGCGTTGAAGTCGATGAGCCGCAGCGCCGCCGCGTCGAGGCGGTTGGCCGCCGGCTGCAGCTCGCCCTCTAGCACCTCGCGGATCTTCTCGTCCCCGTCGTGCGTGGCGGGATCGAGCGATTGCATGTGCGTGATCGCCGCCGCCACATCCTCCTTGGCTCGGTCGGCCGAGGCCATGAGCGGGGTCTCCCCGGCAAAGGCCGGGAGCGCGTGGTACCGGGCCCAGTCCTGCTCGAGCGAGGCGAGCGCCTCGTCGATCCGCCGCCGATCGACGCGCGGGCTCCCCTCCAGCGCCGCATCGAGATCGTCGTCGCCAATCAAGGTGATGCGGCGGAGATCGGTGCGCATCAGCGACAGGTGCTCGATGCTGGGAGCGGAGTTCTCCGCGATCTCCGCCGCGGCGTGCCGGATCCGCACATCGCTCCGCTCGGCCAGGACCGTGGAGAGCACGAACGCCCCAGCCACCACGCCGAAAGCGATCAGCAGAGTCCGCCCGGATGAGTCGATTCGCTTTCGATCCATCCGCATGACTTGGGTCTAGCAGGCCCCCTGCCTGCCGCAACCAGGTCGAGCACGCGCGGGGCCCCAGGGAGGTGCCCATGTCCGGTGCGCAACGGATGGCGCAACGGATCTCCAAGGAATGGTAGAAACCCAACCATCCGTCATGGCGCGCATTCTGGTCGTGGAAGACGAAAAGGATCTGCAAGAGGTCCTTTCTTACAACCTGCGCCAGGCGGGCCACACGCCGATCATCGTGGGGGCCGGCCGGGACGCGATCGGCGCGGTGACCGAGCACCGTCCTGATCTGGTCCTGCTCGATCTGATGCTCCCCGACGTGTCGGGGGTCGAGATCTGCCGCCGGCTCAAGGGCAACGCGGCGACGAAGGACGTTCCGATCGTCATGGTGACCGCCAAGGGGGACGAGGTCGACCGGGTGGTGGGGTTCGAGCTGGGGGCCGACGACTACGTGGTCAAGCCCTACAGCCTGCGCGAGCTCCTGCTGAGGGTCGAGGCGGTCCTGCGCCGGACCTCGCCGGCGCCGGCAGGGAGCGGGCGAGGCGTGCTGGTGTTCGGCAAGCTGCGGGTCGATCGCGACGCACACCGGGTCTGGGTCGACGGTGACGAGGTGACGCTGACCGCCCTCGAGCTCCGCCTGCTGTCGACGCTGCTGGAACGCCGGGGGCGCGTGCAGTCGCGCCCCGCGCTGCTCGACGACGTCTGGGGAATGAGCGGCGAGGTCACCACGCGAACCGTCGACACCCACGTCAAGCGGCTGCGCGAGAAGCTGGGCTCCGCCGGACCGTACATCGAGACCGTCCGCGGCGTCGGCTACCGTTTCACCCCCGCCGCCGATCACGATGCCACGATCGGCAACGGCGACGGCGACGACGACGACGACAAGTCATGAAGCTCAACATCCGCGGAAAGCTGTTCGCGGTCTCGCTTGGGCTCATCGGCGTCTCCGTTCTGGCGGCGGAGATCTACCTGCGTCCGGCGGTCGAGGCGAACCTGCTCGACCGCATCCGTGGCGATCTTTACGCGCGGCTGGCGCTGGTCGAGGAGGCCGCGCGCGGGCAGACCGATCTCGACCACGCCAGGTGGGACGCGCTGGCCGACGAGCTCGGGCCGCGGGCAAACGGGCGGGTCACCTTCATCGACGCCGACGGCGTCCTGCTGGGCGACTCGCAGGTCTCGCTCCCCGCGCTGGCGAACACCGAGAACCACCGCGACCGCCCCGAGGTGGCGGCGGCGCTCGCCGGTGGAGAAGGATCGTCGACCCGGCACAGCGCGACCGTGCACGCGCGCCTCATGTACGCCGCGATCCCGCTGCAGCTGCCGGGCGGGCGCCGCGGGGCCGCCCGCCTCGCCGTTCCACTCGACGAGGTCGATGCGGCCGTCGGCAAGCTGCGGCACATCCTGTGGGCGGCGCTCGGGCTGGCCCTGATCGTGGCCGTCGTTCTCTCCAGCGCCGCCGCGCAGATGCTCTCGCGCGCGCTCGGCCGCATGACCGAGGCGGCCCAGCGAATGGCCTCCGGCGATCTCGCGGTGCGCACGCGCCCGGTCGGGACCGACGAGATCGCGGAGCTCGGACGCGCGCTCGACGTGATGGCGGGGAATCTCGCCTCGACGCTGACCGCGCTGCGCACCGAGCGCGATCTGCTGGAGGTGATCCTGCAGTCGATGCAGGAGGGGGTGCTGGTGCTCGATCAGGAGAGCCGGATGCTCCTCGTCAACCCGGCGCTGCGCGCCACGTTCTCGCTCGGCCCCGAAGCCGAGGGGCGCGCGGCGCTGGAATTGATCCGCAACGCCGAGCTGCAGTCGATCCTCGAGCGGGCGCGCAAGGGACTGGGGGCGGTCACTGGCGAAATCGAGATCACCGGTCCCAAGCCGAGGCGCCTGCTGGTCCACGCCGCGTCGCTGCCGGCGCTCAACGCCAAGCCGCAGGGGATCCTGGCAGTCTTCGTCGACGTCAGCGAGATCCGGAAGCTCGAGACGCTGCGCAAGGATTTCGTGGCCAACGTTTCACACGAGCTTCGCACGCCGATCACCGCGGTGCGCTCGGCGGTCGACACGCTGCGCCTCACGCTGGAGCGCGATCCGGGCGCCTCGGATCGCTTCGTCGACATCATCGATCGCAACGCCCAGCGCCTCGGTTCGCTGGTCGAGGATCTCCTCGATCTGTCGCGGATCGAATCCAAGGAGTACCGCCCCGACGTGGCGCCGGTGCAGCTGCGCGCGGTGGCCGATCAGGTCCTCTCGCTGCTGCGTCCGCGCGTCGAGGAGAAATCGTTCGACGTCGCCAACGAGATCCCCGCCGAGCTGCCGACCGCGCGCGCCGATCGCAAGGCGCTCGAACAGGTGTTCACCAACCTGCTCGACAACGCCGTCAAGTACTGCGGCCCCGGCACGAAGGTGCGCCTGCGCGCGCGGCAGGCGGGGAACGCCCTGCGCATCGAGATCGCCGACACCGGCCCCGGCATCGAGCCGCGCCACCTGCCGCGCCTGTTCGAGCGGTTTTACCGCGTCGACAGCGGCCGCTCGCGCGACATGGGAGGAACCGGCCTCGGGCTCTCGATCGTCAAGCACCTCGTCGAGGCGATGAACGGAACCATCGGGGTCGACAGCACGCCCGGGCGAGGGGCGACCTTCTGGTTCACGCTCCCAATTGCCTAGAAATTCGTCTGGAATTTGCCTCGCCGCAATGCGGCGTTTTTGTCACCTATTCGTCACACGGACGTATCGCGACCGTGGCAAGGTAGCGAGTTCCTGGTCACATGTCGGCTGCCAAGCGAACGCTGCGGAAAGTCATCAATTCGTGGCTGAAGGGGGCAAGCCAGGCCCCCCAGCTCCTGCGCCGGTGCGAGACCTGCGGTGAGAAGTCGTGGCAGCCACTCGCGCCCACCATCACCCGCGTCGAGCTTGATGCACGGCTGCCGAACGGTTCCCGCGCCGACGCGCTCCTGACTGACGATCGCGGCGGCATCCAGCTGGTCATCCAGCTCGACGGCGGAAGCCGCCTGCCCAACCGGGTCGATCCGCGCGCCGGCATCCCGCTGGTCGTGCTGCGCGCCGGGACGCTCGCCTCCGACCCCGGCCGCTGGTCGACGATGCGCGAGTTCGGCCTGCCGGCCTGGCGCTGTCGCTGCGCGGGGACGCGCGCGCTCACAGTCGACGACGATTTTTCACTGCGCGCCATCGGCTGCCCGATTCACCTGCGGCACGACGGAGCTCAGCACTTCGCGCGCGTGATCGAAGACTGCGGCCGCTGTGCCTTCTTCGTCGGCATCGGGTACATCGGCGCCGATCGTCGGCGCATTGAGCTGCGCTGCGGATTCGGCGCGCCGCCGGCCGAGCGGCGCCCGCCGCTTCCCGCGCCGCTGATCGATCTCAACCGGCGTCTTCAAATCGTGGCGGGATCGTAACCGCTTCCCTCCACCCGCTCGGTCATCATGCCGAGCAGGAGGAGACGACGCGTGTTCGATTTCGACGTGCTCAAGATCAGCGAGGCGCCCGAGGCGGGCCTTGATGGCGACGGCCGCAGCGCCAGCGTCGGCGGTGTCCAATCGTCCGGCCGCGCGCTCGCGATAAGCACGGTACGGCTCGACGTGCGCGTCACCGACATTCCGCGCGGGCCGGCCCTCACTCTGTCGCCCGAGGCGGGCGTGGCCACCGCCATCGAGGCGCTGCGCCGGCGGGCGCGCGGGGCGGCGGTGGTGGTCCAGAACCACCGGCCCGTCGGTGTGATCACCGACCGCGACATCCTGACCCACGCCGGCGCCGACGTCGACGATCTGCGCGCCATCCCGATCGCCTCCATCATGTTGCCCTGCACGGAGCCTCTGCGCGAGACCGACACCGTCGGGGCGGCGCTGCGCAGCATGTGCGCGCACCGGCAGTGGCACCTGCCGATCGTCTGCAACCGGGGCCTGTTCCTGGGTGCGCTCGACATCGCCGACATCTCGCTCTGGTTGCGGGATCGGTTGACCTTCATTTCAGTCGACGCGGCGTTCGCTGGCGTCGAGGCGACTCTGTAGTCCGACTGGGGGTTGGGTCAGAGGAGAGACACCCGGGAGCGGCGCGCGGGGCGGGGATGGTCGAGGGGAATCGCGGCGGCGCGCCGCCCCCGGGACTCGTTGGCTCGAAACAAACGGAAGGAACGGCGGCGGCTAGAGCGCCTCGGCCTTGCTCTGCCAGCTCTTCTGCGCCTCGGTGTCGCCGAGCTCCTCAGCGCAGCGGGCGATGCGCTCGTAGATGCGGCGGCGCTCGTCGGGTCCGAGCGCGCCGTCGCAGTTGTGCAGGATGCTGCGCGACAGCTCGAGGCAGTCGCGCCACTCGCCGCGCGCCAGGTGAATCTCCGCGTAGCGGTTCCAGACCCTGAACTGATCGCGCAGCCGGACCCACTCCGGCGGCAGCCGCATCTCGACCGGCGTGGCCCGGCGCAGGACGGCGCCCACGCGCAAGACGAGCTCGCGCATGCTGAACGGCTTGATCACGTAGTCGTCAGCGCCCAGCGCCAGCCCGCGCACCCGCGCGTCCGACCCGGCGCGCGCGCTCAGGAACATGATCGGGACGCGCCGGGTCTGCGGCCCCTCGCGCAGCCGGCGGCAGACCTCGGCCCCGTCGATGTCAGGGAGCATCTGGTCGAGCAGCACGAGGTCGGGACAGCGCCGCGCCACCTCGGCCAGCGCCTCCTCGCCCGTCAGCGCCCCGGCGACGTCGTACCCGGCCGCGCGAAGCCCCTCCTGGACGACCTCGTTGATGTCTCTGTCGTCATCCACCACCAACACCCGGAACATCCAATCGACTCTACACCCCGGCGAGGAACGCGGCCACGTGACGAGTTCGTGACGTTCGCCGGGAGGTTTCGGTCTCGGCCATGCACCATCGCCACGGCCTCGGCCGAGCGCTGTCCGATCTTCCCGGGCGTCACCACCAGACCGAACTGGAGCTTTGCGGACCCCTCGACGTTCACGGGCACCGAGTACGAGCGCAGCAGGCAGATAGTCGCCGTGCGCGACGAGATTCGCGGGAAAATCGAGGAGTGGGTGAAGGAAGAGGGGAATCAGCGGCTCTACCGGACCCGCTAATTTCCTGCGTCCTTTCGTTCGGGTCTCCGTCCTCCAGAATAGGAGGAACCGATGAGCGACTTGGACGGCGAGAGAGTCAGGACGGCGGTGCGCGACCACTACGGCAAGGTGGCCGAGCTCCAGGAGTCAGGCTGCGCGCCGGGCTGTTGTGGCTCGGGCGCGCAGTCGAGCCTCAGGCTCGGGTATTCGGAGCAGGATCTGGCCGCGCTGCCGGCCGGGGCTGACCTCGGCCTTGGTTGTGGGAACCCCCAAGCGATCGCGAACCTTCGGCCTGGCGATACCGTCGTGGACCTTGGCAGCGGCGCTGGATTCGATTGCTTTCTGGCCGCTCGGAAGGTCGGGCCGTCGGGCAAGGTGATCGGCGTCGACATGACGCCCAACATGGTGACGAAGGCCCGAGAGAACGCCCGCCGCGCGAACGTCCAGGGCGTGGAGTTCCGTCTCGGAGAGATCGAGCACCTCCCCGTCGCCGACGCGTCTGCGGACGTCATCCTCTCGAACTGCGTCATCAACCTGGTCCCCGACAAAAGGGCCGCCTTCGCCGAGGCGTTCCGGGTCTTGAAGCCCGGCGGCCGCCTAGCGATCTCGGACGTGGTGACGACCGCGCCGCTCCCGGCCGAGCTCCAGGCGCAGGTGGCCGCGCTGACCGGTTGCGTCTCCGGCGCGGCGTCGGCGATCGACCTTCGTTCCATCTTGCTCGAAGTCGGGTTCGGGGCAGTGAAGGTCGACGTCAAACCGGAGAGCCGCGAGTTCATCCGCGACTGGATCCCCGACTCCGGCTCGGAGAGCTACATCGCAGTAGCCACGATCGAAGCCGCGAAGGCCAGGAGCGAATCCTGCTGCGGCCCCGACTGCTGCAGCGGCTGAGGAGGTCGCATGATCGAGGCGAACGCACGCGGCGCCTGGACCGAGGTGGAGAAACACCTCCGCCCGTTCGTCGCTCGTCGTGTCGGCGATCCGGCGGACGTCGGCGACGTCCTGCAGGAGATCTACCTGCGCGTGCAAGCCGGTCTGCCCGATCTCCGCGACAGCGAGCGGTTCGGCCCGTGGGTGTATCGCGTGGCGCGTAACGCGCTAGCTGACCATCTCCGATCACGCGCCCGGCATCATCCCGCCAGCGCGCGGGAGCTGCCCGCGGAGGTGGCAGACGCGGCCGTTGCGAACGACGAGCCGGACGCCGCGCGCGAGCTCGCGAGCTACCTGGCGTCCTTCGTGGCCGCTCTTCCCTCGCCCTACCGCGAGGCTCTGATCCTCACCGAGCTTCAGGAGATGAATTACAACGACGCTGCTCGGACGCTGGGCATCTCGCTGCCGGCGATGAAGGCTCGGGTGCGTCGCGGGCGGCAGCAGATCCGGCAGATGCTCGAAGCGTGCTGCGATATCGGGCTCGACGGGCGCGGGCGCGTTCTCTCTTACGATCGGCGCGCGGACGGAACAGCGCCAAGGGACTGTTGTGCCGCCGACCAGGGCTGCAAGTGCCAGTAATGTGCGGCGCCTGACGCGACAGCCGTAACGAAATCGTCACAGAGGTGTCAGACGATCCACGCAGTCGCAACACTTCGTGGAAGTCCCGTGAATCGCGTTGACCCCGTCACTACCGACGCGATACCCGTGCTGGCGCACGCACAAAAACCCATGTTTTTTCGGAGGACATCCATGACACGTATGACTCGCTTTGCTGTCACGCTGGGCGTGACCGCGGGTGGGCTGCTGGCTGCGCGCGGCGCGAGCGCGCAGGACGCCGGTACCACGCCCACCTGTGCCAGCCTAACCAACCCCGTCTACCTTGACGGCTCTAGCGCGTTCGTGCCCACGGCGGCTGCTTTCGCCGTGAAGCTGTCGAGCTCGACCGAGACCGCAAACAAGATGACGATCGTGTATCTCGCCCCCGGGTCGTGCGGCGGCGTGAACGCCATCGCGACGAACGCGGACATCACCGGTACGGGGACCTACTACACCCTGAATGGCACGACGCTGGTCAAGAACTCCTGCACGCTGCCGGCCTCCGGACAGAAGGCAGACATCGGAGTCTCCGACGTTTACTACGCCTCGTGCGGCACGAGCGTTCCGACCGCTCAGCCGGCCACACTGAAGGACTTCCCGGGCCCCGTCCAGGCGATGGAGTTCATCGTCGGCAAGGGGAATGCGACGGGCTACATCACAGCGGCCGAGGCCCAGGACGTGTACGGCTGCGGCTCGGGCGCCAATATTTCGTCCTTCACCTCGCCGAGCGGGATCTTCTGTCGCGACCAGAGCACCGGCCTCTCCGGCACTCAGGTCATCATCTCGGACAACATCGGCCTCGCCCCGACGGCCGTCAATATGCCAATATGCGTCCCGGTCTCCGGGGGCAACATGCCCACCTCCGTGGCGGAGTACAGCACGCCGGCCAACTCCATCGGCTTCCTGGGCGCTGACGTCTACGACGCCAACCGCACGATCGTGGCCGGGGGAACGACCTACACCCTGTCGGCGCTGGCGTTTGAGGCCGTGGGCCAGAGCAAGGCCTACTATGCCGACTCGACCGCGTCCGCCCGTGACCGGCAGAACGTCCGCGACGGTCACTACACCATGTGGGGCTACGAGCACCTGCTCGCCTACGTCGACGCCACGACTGGTGTGCCGACCAGCGCGAACGCCGCCAAGCTCATCAACCTCATCACGGGCGCGGCCACCGACTCGAACGTGGGCGACCTCGTCGCCCTCGAAGCGACGGCGGGAGTGATTCCCACCTGCGCGATGTCTGTGAAGAAGACCGACGATCTGCCGGGGTATCTCTCGCCGGCATCGGCGCCTACCTGCACCTGCGCGTTCGTGAAGACTGCGACCGGCACGGCCCCCACGGGCTGCGTCGCTTGCGGTGGTGGTTCGGACGGCGGCACCGACGCGGCAGCCGGCGGCTGCACGGGCGGCAAGACCTGCCAGCACGGCTTCTGTGAGTGAAAGGACTAGACGACAAATGCGTACCCAACTGAAGAAGGTTTTCTTGGTGGTGAGTCTCGCCGGCTTCGGCGCGATCGCGTGCTCTTCGAGCTCGACGACGCCGAACCCGGGAACGGCTGGGACCTCGGGGGGCGGTAAGGGCGGCGGCGCGGCAGGGGCCAGCGGGCTCGCTGGCGCGGGTGGCGGTGCGGCTGGCGCGGGCGGTGGTGCGGCTGGCGCGGGTGGTGGTGCGGCTGGCGCGGGCGGTGGTGCGGCTGGTTCGGGCGGTGGCACGGCTGGCACCAGCGGCGGTGGCGGTGCCCCGGCGATCAACGCCGGGATCATCAACGCGGCCCCGGCCACCGGCGTCACAGCCGTCACCCCGACGCGCACGGCGCCGACGTTCACGCCGGCGAACTGCCCGTCGTAGTCGTCTCGCAAATCTTCACGGCCGTCCCTCTCTGTTCAGGAGAGGGACGGTCATGATCTCTCCCACCATGATCGTTGAACGTGGCACACAAAGCATTCGGTAAATGGGCACGGTATTTGGTCGTCTGTTTTGCATCCGCGGCGTCGACGACGGCCGCGGCCCAGACGACCGGGGCGCCTTCATCGGCGCCGCCCACCAAGGGGTCGGACGCCGCCGCGCCTTTCGGACCGCAGTCTCCGGCGGACTACGAAGCAGCCAAAGCCGCCGCTGACGAAGCGGCGCGGGCGCAGCGGGCCCGCGAAGACGCGCAGGCGAAGGAGATCGCCCAGCTTCGGGCCGACCTCGAGGTGCTGCGCAACCAGCAGGTCGAGGACCGCCAGGTGCGTGCGGAGGCGGACGACAAGCTGGCCGCGAACGTCGACTCGGTGGCGTCCCAGGCAAGCCAGGCGCCCCCACAGGTTCTGACCGCGCGGCTGGGCCTGAGCCTGACCGGGTTCGTCCAGGCCGACTGGGTGGTGCACAACCAGGCCTCGCAGGATCAACTGAGCCCCTCGGGCGCGCCGCTCAACCAGACGGAGATCTTCATCCGACGAGCGCGCCTGCGCGCCGCGCTCGAGCGCTGGTGGGTGGCGGGACTGGTCGAGTTCGACGGCAACACCGTCAACGGAACCCAGGCGCGGCTCATCGGTGCAGAGGCTTCGCTCAAGTACCCCGGCGAGCGCGGCGCGCCGCCGTTGCTCATGGCGACGGTCGGCCTGTTCAAGATCCCCTTTGGGTTCGAGGTTGGACAGAGCGACCGGGAGCGCCTGTTCCTCGAGCGCTCGACGGCGGAGCACGGGCTCTTTCCGGGCGAGTACGACGCCGGTGTCCGCCTGCAGGGAGCCTGGCGCTTCGCCCGCTACCAGTTCGCCTTCATGGATGGCGAACCGATCGGCGAGAAGACCAGCTTTGCGCTGCGCGATCCGAACGCGGCCAAGGACTTCGTCGGCCGGGTCGGGATCGACGCGCCGATCGCGTCCACCGTCTGGGTGGCGGGCGGATTCTCGGGCCTCTCCGGAACGGGATTCCATCCGGGGACAGCCGCGACAAAGTCGACGTTGCAGTTCACCGACCGCGACGGCAACGGCGTCCTCTCCGGCCTCGGCGAGATTCAGGTCATCCCCGGCTCGGCGGCGACGCCGTCGCAGAACTTCTCCCGCTTCGGCTACGGCGCGGATCTGCGGCTCGGCGTCAACGAACCGTCGTTCGGTGCGACCGTCCTTTGGAGCGAGCTCTACTGGGCGAAGAATCTCGACCGCGGCGTCCTGGTGGCCGATCCGGTGGCGTTCGGGCGCGACTACCGCGAGTTCGGCCTCTACGTCGGCCTGACGCAGGAGCTGGGATCGCACTGGCAAGCGGGGATCCGCTACGACTTCTACAACCCCGACGCCGACTCGGTGAACTCGGTGCAGGGGGCGACGAAGCCGACCGCTTTCGCCTACCAGACCGTCGCGCTGGCCGCAGCGCTGCGCGCATCGTCGGGGCGCCTCATCGCGGAATACGACATCAACCGCAATCACAACGGCCGCGACACGCTGGGGGCCCCGGTGAACCTGCCGTCGAATGCCGTCATCGTCCGCGGCGAGGTCAGCTTTTGAGTCGGTCACTGGCGGTTCTGCTGGTCGCTCTAGCCCTGGCCGTCGGCTGCGGCGAAAGCGCCAGCCCAGAGTCGGGCATCACCGCGCTTCTGCGCGTCTCGAATGCCCAGTTCGTGGACGGGGCGCTCGAGCCTGACACCTCTGCGACGGGGACGGCGACCGTGGGCGGCGTGATGCTCAACAACACCAACGTCTACCCGGGTGAGCTCGGCTTCTCCATCTCGGGCGTGGTGACTGGCCCCACCGCGCTCATTGGCCTCAAAGGTGACGCCGGCTACTGGATCGTTCCGTCGACGGTCCCCGATCAGACGACGGTGGGCGGATTCGACTTCTCGGCGCAGCTCGCCTTCTCCCCCCTGGTGCCAACCGGCTCGCTGACGCTGGTCCTGCGGGGCGTGGCCGACGACGGAACCGTCGGTCCTGCGCAGATTTTCATCCTCACCGCGAACGCGCCCGCGCCCCCGGCCGGTGAGCTGGTGGTGTCGCTCAACTGGGACACCGAGTCGGACATGGATCTGCATGTCGTCATGCCGAACGTCGCGGACCCGACGATGCCGATCGAGCTCTGGTACAAGCACCCCGTTCCGCCGCAGCCCTTCGGCTCCATCCCCGACCCGACGGTGCTCGCCATGGAGCCGTACCTCGACTTCGATTCCAACGCCAACTGCGTGATTGACGGGCTCCGCCAGGAGAACGTCATCTTCCCGATCGGGTCGACGCCGCCATCGGGCGAATACACCGTGCGGGTCGACGCCGCGTCACTGTGCGGACAGACGGGCGCGCAGTGGACGGTGAGCGCCAAGCTCGCCGACGGAACGTACCCCGGCTACGCGCAGTGGCAGGCGACCGACGCCGACACCCGCGGCGCCCACACGGCCGGCTCGGGAAGGCTGGCTTTCACATTCACGATTCCGAGTCCGTGAAACTGGAGCTGGAGGCGAAGACATGAGTTCAAACGTCCTGGTATCGAAGCTGGTGTTCGTCGCGCAGATCGCGAGCCAGGCGGTGCTCTACGTGCTGCTCGGGCTGTCGGTGCTGTCGATCGGCGTGATCATCGAGCGCTGGTGGTACTTCCGTCGGCGCAAGGACAACCTCGACGAGCTGTCCGAGCGGCTGCGCAAGGCGTTCGCCAAGGGGGACGCAGCGGCGGCCCGCAAGGTGCTCGCCGGCAGCAAGTCGGTCGAGGCGGCCATCGTCGGCGAGGCGCTCGACTGGTACGACGAGGGACCGGAGGCGGTCGAGCAGATCCTGGCCAAGGCGACGCGGCTGCGTCGCAAGTCGTTCGAGGCGGGGCTGCTGTTTCTCGGCACGCTCGGCAACAACGCGCCCTTCATCGGCCTGTTCGGCACGGTGCTCGGCATCGTGACCGCCTTCCGCGAGCTCGGCGCGAACTCGATGGGCGCGATGGGGAACGTGATGGGCGGCATCGCCGAGGCGCTGATCGCCACCGCGGTCGGCATCCTCGTCGCGCTGCCGGCCGTCATCTACTACAACATCTTCCAGAAGAAGGGTTCCGACGTCGAGGAGCAGGCGGCGGCGCTGGGGAACGTCGTCCTCGCCACGATGCGTGGCAATCGGCGGGCGGCGCCGGTGGAGGCGGATCCGGTCGCCGACCGCACGGGCGAGCACGTCGGGCGAACGGCGGGAGTCGAGGCGTAACATGGCCGGGACGATGGGCACCGGCCGGGGCCGGGCGCGCACGATCGCCGCCATCAACGTCACGCCGCTGGTCGACGTGGTGCTGGTGCTGCTGGTCATCCTGATGGTCGCCTCGACCTACATCGTCGCGCAGACGCTGAAGGTCCAGCTGCCGCGCGCGAAGTCGACCGACGGGACGGCCGACAAGCCGACCAAGATCGAGATCCTCAAGGACGGGCGCCTGCGCTGGAACGAGGTGGACACGCCCGAATCCGCGCTGGCCGAGAAGATGAAGGCGGCCGTGGCGGCGGATGCCGACATGAGCCTGGTGGTGAGCGCCGACAAGGAGGTGATGCACGGCAACGTGGTGCACATCCTCGACCTCGCCAAGATAGCGGGCGTCACCAAGTTCGCGATCAACGTCCAGCAGAGCGGAGAGTAGTTCGTTGCGGTTGCCCACGGTCATCCTCTCCGTGGGGCTGCACGTCGGCCTGGCCGTCGGCCTCGTCGCGGTCGCGCAGAAGCGCGAGCTGCGGCGGCGCGCCATTTCGGTCGCCGTCCAGGACGAGAAGAAGAAGGCCAAGCCGCCCAAGCCGCCGACGCCGCCCAAGCCAATCGTGCATCCGGCCGTCGCCAAGGTGGAGCCCGTGGCCGCCAAGGCCGCGGCGGCGCCCGCCGCGCACGCGGCCGCGGCGCCGGTCGCCATGAACCTCGCCATGTCCAACGCGGGCCTCGACATCGGCCCCGGCATCGGACTCGAGGGGCGCGCCAAGCCGACCGCCGCCGCGGTCAAGGTCGCCTCCGCGATCTCCGAGCGGCGCACGCAGCACACGCGCGACGAGGCCGGCGGCGGCCCCGAGGCCCCCTGCCAGGAGGAGCCGACCAAGCCGGAGGCGATCGTCAAGACGCCGCTCGACTACACGCTCTACCCGCAGGCGCAAGCCGACGGACTGGAGGGCAAGTTCAAGGCGCGCCTCACCATCGACGCCGACGGACAGGTCTCGTCGGTCGACGTGCTGGGGAGCATCGATGCGGCGTTCGATGCGGCGATCGTGGCCGCCCTGCAGCGCTGGCGGTTCAAACCGGCGATGGCCTGTGGGAAGGCGGTCGCGGGCGGGACCTTCGTCGTCTCGAGGACGTTCGAGCTCGGCGACTAGAGTCGATGACACGCCTCCTCGTTCCGACGCTGCTCATGCTGGCGATCTGCCTGGGGAGTCGCCCTGCGCGCGCCCAGGACTCGGGCGAGTCGGGCCCCGTCCTGACCAAGCCCCCCAAGCTGGTGAAGTTCGTCCCGGCCGTCTATCCCAAGGACAAGCACGACGCGCACGTCACCGGATCTGTCCTGCTGTCCATCGAGATCGGCGACGACGGCAAGGTCGGCAACGTCGAGGTGCTGAAGAGCGCGGCACCCGACTTCGACGCGGCCGCGGTTGCTGCGGCCAGGCAATTCGTCTTCGAGCCCGCCGAGATCGACCACCAGCCCGCGCCGGTCAAGATCACCTACCGCTACGACTTCACGATCGTCGAGGAGATCGTGAAGACCGGCCCACAGATCAACTTCGACGGGGTGATCCTGGAGCGCTTCAAGAAAAAGCCGATCTCGCGCGTCACCGTCACGCTGGTCGACCTCGGCAACCTCAAGGCGGTCACCGATGACGACGGCCACTTCGCGTTCCTCGACGTGCCAGTCGGTCCTCACAAGATCGAGATCTCGAACCCGCGGCTCATGACGGTGACCACCGAGGAGACGATCGCCGTCGGCAAGCGGCGAACGGTCAAGTATCTGGTCGAGGAGAAGGAAGAAGGGGTGGACGACGCCGCCGTCGTCCGAGCGCCCCGTATCAAGAAGGAGGCGGTCGAGACGCGCATCCGGACCGAGGAGGCGCGCCGCGTCCCCGGCACGCAGGGTGACACGCTCAAGGTGGTGCAGAACCTCCCCGGCGTCGCCCGCTCGTCGTTCGGGTCGGGCGATCTCATCATCTGGGGCTCGGCGCCCAACGAGACCAAGGTCAACGTCGACGGCGTCGAGATCCCGGCGCTCTACCATGTCGGCGGCTTCCGCTCGACGATCAACTCCGACCTGGTTCGCTCGATCAACCTGTCGCCCGGGTCGTGGGGCGCGGAGTACGGCCGGGGCCTGGGCGGTCTCGTGCGGATCGATCTCGGATCGCTCCCCAAGGAGGGGACACATGGCTACGCGGCCGCCGACGTGCTCGACGCCTCGGCGCTGATCTCCACCGCCATCACGCCGAGGCTGCGCGTGGGGATCGCCGGTCGCATCAGCTACCTCGATCAGCTGCTGCCGCTGGTCACCTCGCAGGACGTCGGCGACTTCGTCCCCATCCCCAAGTACGACGACTACCAGGCGCGCGCCACGCTGGCGCTCCGCCAGGACGAGGAGCTGGCGCTGACGTTCCTGGCGTCGGATGATCACCTGCGCCGCGCCATCCCGTCGGACGACCCGACCGAGGTGCGTTCGGAGAACACCGACAGCGGATGGAAGCGCGTCATCCTGCGCTACACGCGGCTGCTCCCCGACGGCGCCTCCATCGTCGTCACCCCCTCGTTCGGCTTCGACAGCTCCAGCAACGAGGAGCTGTTCGGCACCACGCCGGTCGACGTCAAGTCGAGCACCTACCAGTACGCGCTGCGCGCCAGCTACCGGCGCCGCGTGGCGCAGTCGACGACGGTGTCGTTCGGGATCGACATGCAGGCGCGCTCGTCGACCCTCGACCGCAACGGATCGCTGACGCTCCCCGCGCGCGAGGGGGACATCATCGTGTTCGGCCAGCCGCCGCGAAACGACATCGCCTCCGACCACTGGAACGTCCTGATCATCGACACCTCGCCCTACGTCAACGCCGAGATGACCTTCGGCCGGCTGTCGTTGGTCCCAGGCCTGCGCTTCGAACCGGTGCTGATCGAGGGGAGCCCGGTGCTGCCGGCCAGCGACTCACTCCCGAGAGGCTACTCCAGCTTCTCCCTCCCGGAGAACCCCGTCGCCTGGCTCCCCAATGATCGCTTCACACAGGCGCTTCGCTACCTGCCCAACCCGCGCATCGCCGCCGCCTACCGGGCCACCAAGCGGCTGACGCTGACGGCGGGGACCGGCATCTATGGCCAGCCACCCGATCCGCAGGACATGAGCCCGGTGTTCGGCAACCCCACCATCGGCCTCGAGACCGCCGCGCACTTTTCGGGCGGCATCAACTTCAAGCTGCGCCCGACGCTGACGCTGGAGATCATCGGGTTCTACAAGCGGTGGTGGGATCTGGTGTCGCGCAACGAGAACCCCTCGCCCCCGGTCGCGCAATCGCTGACCCAGGACGAGATCGGGCGCGCCTACGGCGGCCAGGTCCTGTTGCGCCAGGAGCTCCTGCATGGGTTCTTCGGCTGGATCACCTACTCGCTGACGCGCAGCGAGCGGCGCGATCACCCCGACACCGACTGGCGACTGTTCGACTTCGACCAGACGCAGGCGCTGGGCGTGGTCGCCAGCTACCAGCTCGGCCACGGGTGGGACTTTGGCACGCGCTTCCGCTACACCACCGGCTTCCCGCGCACCCCCGTCGTCGGCGCCTACTACGACGTGGCCAACAACCAGTACGACCCGGTCTTCGGGGCGCACAACTCGATCCGGATCCCGTCGTTCTACCAGCTCGACGCGCGCCTCGAAAAATCGTTCGTCTACAAGCGGGCGAAGTTCAACGTCTTCCTCGACGTCCAGAACATCACCAACCGGCAGAATCCCGAGGAGATCATCTACAACTACGACTTCTCGTTGAAGGCCTACATCACGGGCTTCCCGACGCTGGCGGTGCTGGGGCTGAGGATGGAGTTCTGATGCGACGCTGGCTGCTCCTCCTGGGTCTGGCGGCCCTGACGTCGCTCGCGGCCGGCTGCAAGCCGGACCTCGGATCTCCGCCGTCGCTGGTCATCAAGCCGCGCTTCCTCGCGGTGCGCGGGATTCCGCCCGAGGCTGCCGAAGGCGGCATGGTCACCTACGACGCGCTGGTCGTCGACGTCACGGGCACCGTCGCGGCGCCGGCGATCAACTGGGCGCAGTGTCTCCAACCCGATCCGCCGGCCAACGGGAACGACGTCAGCAGCGCCTGCCTTCCTGGGCAGCTCGACGCTGACGGTGGCCTCATCACACCCGACGACACGGCGGCGCCGGCGCCGACCTTCTCGGCGGCGCTGCCGGCGAATTCCTGCACGTTGTTCGGTCCGGAGACGCCGCCGCCGATGAAAGGGCAGCCCCCCACGCGCCCCGCCGACCCCGACACGACGGGCGGCTTCTACCAGCCGGTGCGGGCCACCTGGAGCGACACCGGCCTGGTGGCTTTCGCGCTCGAGCGCGTCACCTGCAACCTGGCCAACGCGCCGACCAGCATCGCCACGCAGTACGCGATGAACTATCTCCCCAATAAGAACCCGGTGCTGGCGGACCTGCTGTTCGATCCGGTGAACGCGGCCACACCCCTCTATACGGTCGGCCAGACGTCGCCCGCCGGGGCCGCGACGATCGGCGCCAACCAACCGGTGACGCTGCAGGCCGACTTCAGCGCCGACTCCGCGGAGACGTTCCTGGTCTGGAACGTCGTCACGTTGACGCTGGATATGCAGCGCGAGTCGCTGCGCGTCTCCTGGTTCGCGACCGGCGGCTCGTTCGACCACGACGTCACGGGGCGCAGCCAGACCGACCAGGAGACGTTCACGCAGAACGTCTGGCACGCACCCGCGACCCCGGGGCCGGTCTACCTCTGGACCGTGCTGCGCGATGACCGCGGCGGCATCGACTTCGCCGGCGCCGAAATCGATGTGACGCAGTAGCGGCAAGATTCCAGGCTGAGCTTTGCAAAATCGCGCTGGTCCGAGTTTTCCCGGTTTTTTCGCGACTGTAACGGGTTCGTCACCGCGGTCCTCTACTGTGGCCCCCGCATGACTGGGGAACCGAACGGCGATCGGCGCATCTTGGTCGTCGAGGACGAGCCCGATCTGCGCGAGCTTTTGACCTACAACCTGACCGCCGCCGGGTTCACCGTGCAGGCGACGGAGAACGGCACCGACGGGCTGGAGGCGGTGCAGCGCTTCGCGCCCGATGTCGTCCTGCTCGACCTCATGCTGCCCGACATTCCGGGCACCGAGGTCTGCCGGCGGATCCGCGGCGACACCGCCGCGCGCCAGCCGGCGGTCATGATGCTGACGGCCAAGGGCGAGGAGATCGACCGCGTGGTCGGTTTCGAGCTGGGGGCCGACGACTACGTCGTCAAACCCTTCAGCGTGCGCGAGCTGGTCCTGCGCGTCGGCGCCATCCTGCGTGCCCGCCGGCCGGCCCCGACCGCCACGCCGAGCGCCCCGCAGCGGCGCCGCTACCTGGTCGGTCCGCTGGAGCTGGACGTGGACGGCTATCACGTCTTCGTCAACGGCGCCGAGGTTCACGTCAGCACCCTGGAGATGCGCCTGCTCGCCTATCTGGTCGAGCACCGCGGCCGCGTCCGCTCGCGCGAGGACCTGCTGGAGGACGTCTGGGGCTACAAGCCCGGCGTCTCGACGCGCACCATCGACACGCACGTCAAGCGCCTGCGCGACAAGCTGGGCGACGCCGGCGCGCTGGTCGAGACCGTCCGCGGCACCGGCTACCGCCTCTCGGCGGAGCACCAGGTCGTCATCAAGGACTGAAGAGGCGCGCCCAGAGATCCTCGAGGCCGAGGTCGGCCACCCAGCGCTCGATGTATCGCCGATCCAGCCTGTCACCGTGGACCTCGACGATCCCGGCGGCGTCTCGCAGCTGCAGGTCGCCGGCCCCGGCCTTCACCCATTCGAGCTTCGATATCAGCGTGTCCTCAGGAGAGGCGATGAAGACACGCGCGCCAGACAGCTCGCCGTTCACCCGGCGTCGCATCTCCTCGATCGAGAACGGACGCGCCCGTCGGATCATGAGGTCGGCCTTCCAGGCGGTGGCCATGTCGATCACGTTGAACTGGGAGCGACGAGCGAGCGCTTCGAGCGCCGTGTCGCGATCGGCGTAGTACTGGTCCGCGGGGAGTCCGTCGAGGAAGCGACGCAGCGACTCACTCCGGGGATCGATGACCAGGTCGAGGTCCCGGCTGCTCCGCGGGACGCCATGAAAGGAGCTGGCGAACGATCCGACGACCATGTAGGGAACCTCGGCCTCGTTCAGTCTGGCCGTCAGCCTCCCCAGGAAGTCACCGACGCCCTCGTCGGTCATGGCGCCAGTAGGGGCCGGCCCGGCCATGCCCGACGAAATAGGTCGTCACCATAGAGGAGGCGAGAAAGCGCGAAATCGAGATCCTCAGGGCTGTAGTCCGGATGGCGTGCCCGAATTCCGGCGCGGGCGATTTCTCGTGCCTCGCCCGCCATTTTGGCCGCCAACTTGGCCCGCCCCGCAGAACCGAGACTGCGATAGACCGCGAGCTGGACGGCGTGGCTGGCGGCATCGGTGTCTCGCGCCCGCATGACCGACAATATACCTTGCGGCGGGCCGCCCAGAGCCAGCCGTTGTTCTCTGGGCTGGCTACACCGCGAGGGGCGCGGGGAAGCTCGACTCGCCGCCGAACGCCTCGGCGGCGTCGTCCCAGGGCGCGGGGATGTCGAGCCAGAGCGGGCCGCCGAGCAGCAGGCCGCGGCCGTCGTGGGAGAAGACGCGCACGCGACCAAGCTCGGTCGACGACCCGGCGTTGAAGACGTGCATCGGTCGGGGCGGACCGAACAGCCGGGCGCCACGCGGGACGTGGCGGTGCCCGTGCAGCACGAGGTCGCAACGGCCGCGCACCCGCCGCAGCAGGTCGCGCCCGCGCGTCAGCTCGGAGGTGAAGACAAAACCCAGCCACGACGACAGGCGCTCCGCCACGTGCTCATCTGGCATCGGGAGCACGTGGTGGTGGAGCGCTATGACGACCAGCACGCCGGCCGGCGCCGCGTCCAGCGCGGCGTCGATGGCGTGGAGGTCGGCGTCGTCGAGACTGCCGTGACCATTGATCCAGGACCGGTTGTGCGGCGCCGTGGAGTTGACGCGCACGATGTAGAGCCCGGGGCGGGAGGTCGTCTGCACCCGCGGCCCCTCCATGAGGGCGCTCGAGACGTCGTCCCCCAGGCAGTCGTGGTTCCCGGGGACGACGACCATCCGCCCCTGCGCGAAGAGCGGGGCGAAGATCGATTCGAACTGCTCCAGCTCGCGGCGTAGCCCGCGGTGGGTGAGATCGCCGGTGGCGACCACCTGGTCGATGCCCGACTCCATCAGCGAGGCGCAGAGACGGACGGCGTTGGCGTCATTCTCGGCGCTGCGCCCGATGTGGAGATCGGAGATGTGCGCGAATTGCGCGGCCTGCTTCATGCGCTTCAGGCTAAGAGGGGAGCGTGAACGCGTCGCTTCAAACTCGTGCCGGCGAAGAAACATTGCCGGCACGAGTTACGCACTTGGGCGTTTTCTAACGCTATTTGATGGGGAAATATCCCACCTTGGTGACGATCCCCTGGCCCTCGCCCGAGAGAACCCAGTCGGTGAAGGCCTTGATCTCCGCCGACGGCTTGGCGCGCACGTAGAAGAACAGCGGCCGCGACAGCGGGTAGGTTCCGTTCTTGATCGTCGCGTCGTCGGGCTCGATCGCCTTGGACGACGCGTCCTTCTTGACCTTGAGCACCTTGATCCCCTTGGCGTAGGCGGCACCGCCGTAGCCGATCCCGAACTTCTCCTTCACCACCGCGTTGACGACCGCGGCCGTGCCCGGCATCGCCTGCGCGCGCGGCGTGTAGTCAGCGTTCTGCAGCACATGCTCCTTGAAGAAGACGTAGGTGCCCGAGCTGTTCTCGCGCGAGTAAGGAATGATCCTGGCGTCGGGGCCGCCCACCTGCTTCCAGTTCTCGACCTTACCGGTGAAGATCTGTTTGAGCTGGTCCATCGTCAGCTCGGTGAGCGGGTTGGAGTCGTTCACGTAGACCGACAGGCCGTCCTTGGCCACGGTGATCTCGACCGGGGGCGCGCCCGCCTTGTCGGCCAGCTGCTTCTTCTCGGCGTCCTTCATGGCACGCGACGCCTCGCAGACGTCGGTCGTGCCGTTGATGAGCGCGCTGATCCCCGTCCCCGAACCGCCGCCCGTCACCTGGATCGTCGTGGCGGCGTGCGACTTCATGTACTCCTCGGCCCAGCGCTGGCCGAGCACCACCATCGTGTCCGAGCCCTTCACCGTCACGGTCCCCGCGAGGGCCGGCTTCGCCCCCCAAGCGCCCAGCGCGAGCGTCGCCGCGAGCGCGGCCTTGGTCATGATTTTCATGTTGTCTCCCGTTTTCGTTTCCGAGAAGACGGCCGAGACCTCGACGTGATCGTCGCGCCGTCCCTGCCGTCAGCCCTGTTTTGACCGGCATCGTGCCCGCGCCGCGTGACACACGGGTGACGAACCGGAAACGTTTGGGGAGACGATCACACGCGCGTCGCCGGGCCCGGCTAGAGCGCGATCGCCAATCGAAAGAGAAACTCCTGCTCCCAGGGGCTGGCGAGCCCCTTGACGATGCCGCTCGCGTCGCTCCCCTGCCCGAAGTGGTTGAGGACGTAGTTGAACGTCCCCCGGAAGCGCTTCGAGTGCCAGTAGTTCACGCCCAGCTCTGCCGAATCGACGATCGTCTTTCCGAACGCGGAGGGATCCGGCGTGATCGTGGAGGCCGGGGTCCCGCCGGTGACGCTCTCGTCGAGGTGCTCGTAGCGGAACGCCACCATCAGGCCGTCCTTGATCGGCCGGACACCGAACTTCTTCCAGCGCAGGAACGGCTCCAGGCCCTGCTGGTCGCCGATGATGCGGTCGTCACCCAGCAGCCAGACCCAGGCCTCGCCGTAGGCCGAGTAGCCCTTGAGATCAGCGGCTCTGACGATGGTCCCCACGCCGTTTCCGGCGATGGTCTCCTCCGAAAGCGGGCTGTGCCGCCAGACCAGCTCGCCGCGCACACCGTACCGGTGATTGATCGGGGCGTTGATCTCGCCGGCGGCGGCGTTCAGCCGGCCGACCTGCCGCAGCTGCGTCGCCGTGTTGGCCATGCCGTTGTAGGTGGTGTTGAACTGCCCGAAGCTGAGGAAGGTGAAGTTCCCCTGCGTCGTCTGCGACGTCGGCGCCAGTGAGTTCTCGCGATCGCCGGTCCAGAGCGAGCCGCCGATCTCCACGTCGTGCAGCGGACCGTCGCCGGTGAACGAGAAAGGGGCGATCCAGGCGCGCCCCATCCAGTCGAACGAGCGGTCGACGTTCTTGAAGTTCTGGCCGTCGCCGTTCACCACCGCGACCGAGTAGTAGTAGTTCCGGTTGTCGTTGAACCCGTGCAGCATCGCCCCCATCTCCTTGTTGTCGGGGATGCCGAACGCGCGCACGGTGATCGAGCGTTCCATGAAATCGAAGTACTTGTCCGACGTGCGGTTCTCGAGGGTGAACGGCGCATCGAACTGACCAACCTGCAGAATCGCCAGGTTGTTCCAGGGGGCGAGCGCGACGAAATTGTCGGTGGTCCCTATGTTCGACGGCGCAGCCGGGGCCGCGCCCGCCGGCGGGCCGAGCGCGAAGTCGCCCGCCAGCCAGAAGTAGACCCACGAGCCGATCCAGCCCCCGAGCTCGAGTCGGGCCCGGCGGAGCAGGAAGGTGTTGTTGGGAATCTTGTCCTTGTTCTTGTCCTTCGAATATCCAAAGAAGTAGCTGTCGATCTGCAACCGTCCGTTGGGGAACAGGATGAAGTCGTTGTCGGGCGAGCGCAGAAAGGCGTTCCCGTCGCTGAACCCGGCCAGCGGCTCGGCTGAAACGGGCGCCGGCGGCGACGGGAGCGGAGGCATCGGCGCAGTCGCCGGCGGCAGCTCGCTCGGGGGCGGCGCGGGAGGTTGCGGCGGCGGCACCTCGGCGGGAATCGGCTCCGGCTCGGGGGTGTATCCGGGAGGCGGTGCCTGCGGCGGCGTCGCGCCGGCGTTCGGCCCCGGATGCTGGTTCGAGATGTCGGTCGGCGGCAACGTCGAGGTCTGCGCGCGCGCGACACACGGCAGGGCAACGCACGCGGCGACGACTGCAGCCGAGAACCGGCGCGCGAAGCGGGGAGACGGAAACGCGATCATGTCTGCTCTTTCTGCCTGGGCGGCGAGCGCCGGCCGGCGGATTGCTTGGTCGAGGTTGGTGCTGCGCGCAGACTATCCCTCGACACCGCTCGGCGACGAGGTGACAGTTCTGCCGACCGGACGGATGTACCTCGTCGGTGGTTTCGGCCGTGTAACATGGTTGTCACATTCGCGGCACGCGTTCGTCAAGCGCGGATGCTTTCATCCACAGGGTGACGACACCCGAGGGCGCGCTGGCGATGACCGGTCGAAAAACCGGCACCAGGATCACCGTGCCGCCGGTTCGTCCCCCCAAGCTGACGCTGGCGCCGGCGCCGCTGTGGCACCGGGCCGCCGAGTGGACGCTGCGTTGTCTGGCGGTCTCCGCGGTCGTGGCGATCGTTCTCATTCTCGTCTTCATCGGCAAGGAGGCGGCGCCCATCTTCTACAGCGCGGCGGTGCGCGCCGAGGTGACGCTGTCGAAGATGTGGGTGCCGCAGCTGTGGCCCGGGTACGACGAGGCGGCGTCGATCTGGCAACCGGTTTCGGAGATCCCCAAGTTCGGCATCTGGCCGCTCGTGCTCGGCACGCTGAAGGTCACCGTCGTGGCCATGTTCGTGTCGGTGCCGCTCGGCGTGGGCGCGGCGCTCTACGTCGCCGAGTATGCGCGGCCGCGCACGCGCGAGATCCTGAAGCCGATGGTGGAGCTCCTGGCCGGGATCCCCTCGGTGGTGCTGGGGTTCTTCGCGCTGATGGTGATGGCGACCTGGTTCCAAAACCTGTTCCATCTCGAATCGCGCCTCAACGCGCTGGTGTCGGGCGTGGCGCTGTCGTTCGCGGTCATCCCGGTGATCTTCACCCTGGCCGAGGAGGCGCTGCGCGCCGTCCCGCGCAGCTACGTCGAGGCCTCGACCGCGCTCGGCGCCGCGCGCTGGCAGACGACGTTACGCGTGGTCCTGCCGGCGGCCAGCCCGGGGATCGCCGCGGGGGTCGCGCTGGGGCTCGGGCGCGCGGTCGGCGAGACGATGATCGTCCTCATGGCCTCCGGGAACGCCGCCATCGTGTCGGGGAGCTTCGCCGACTCGGCGCGCACCATCTCGGCCACCATCGCCGCCGAGCTGGCCGAGGTGGTCTTCGGCGGCTCCCACTACACCGTGCTGTTCTTCCTCGGCACGCTGCTCTTCATCACCACCTTCTGCATCAACTCGCTCGGCGACTGGGCCATTCGGCGGATGAAGCGCCGGCTGGGGGCGACGTCGTGACCGTCGCTGCCGTCCCCCCCCCAACCGCGCCGCGCTCGCGCAGGCGGCCGCGCGCCGCACGCGCCTCAACTTCGTCGCCGACGGCGCGATGGCGGTCGCCTCCGGGGCCGCGCTGCTCATCGTGCTGGCGGTCCTGGCCGTCATCCTGCTCGATGTCCTTCACAACGGTCTGCCGCGCCTGTCGCTCTCGTTCCTCACCGAGGCGCCGCGCAACGGAATGACCGAAGGCGGAATCTTCCCGGCCATCGTCGGCATGGTGGAGATGGTCATCCTGATGACGCTGGCGGGCGTGCCGGTCGGCGTGGCGACGGCGATCTACCTGCACGAGTACGCGTCGCCGGTCTCGTGGGTGACGCGCGCGATCCGAATCGCAGTGGCCAACCTGGCGGGCGTGCCCTCGATCGTCTTCGGCCTGTTCGGCCTCGGATTCTTCATCCAGTTCCTGGGCGCCGGGATCGACAAGGCGTTCTTCCACGGCGAGAAGGTCTTCGGGCAGCCGGCGCTCATCTGGGCCGCGCTCACCATGGCGGTGCTGACGCTGCCGGTGGTCATCGTCGCGACGGAAGAGGCGCTGCGCGCCGTGCCGCGCGAGCTGCGCGAGGCGTCTCTGGCCCTGGGGGCCACCAAGTGGCAGACCGTCATGCACGTGGTGGTGCCGCAGGCGGCGCCCGGCATCCTGACGGGGACCATCCTGGCGGTCAGCCGCGGCGCCGGCGAGGTGGCGCCGATCCTCTTCACCGGCGCCGCCTACTTCCTGCCCAACCTCCCCAGGCACCTTTCGTCGCAATTCATGTCGCCGAGCTACCATGTCTATGTACTCTCCACGCAGTCACCCGATGTCGACGCCACCAAGCCGATCCTCTACGCCACCGTGCTGGTGCTGCTGGTGTTGACCTTCACGCTCAACATGGCAGCGGTGGTCGTGCGCGCCCGGATGCGGCGCCGGCAAGGAGCGACCGCGTGACCGCCAACGGCGTGCCCAAGCCCGAGCCGCAAGCCAAGCTGGTCGTCCGCAACCTGGCCGTCTACTACGGCGAGAAGAAGGCGGTCGGTCCGGTGGCGATGGACATCGTCGGCCAGCATGTCACCGCGCTCATCGGCCCCTCGGGCTGCGGCAAGTCGACCTTCCTGCGCTCGCTCAACCGGATGAACGAGCTCATTCCCGGCTGCCGGATCGAGGGCGACGTGCGCCTCGACGGCGATCCAATCTACGGCCAGGGAATCGATCCGGTGGCGGTGCGGCGGCGCATCGGGATGGTGTTCCAGCGCTCGAACCCCTTCCCCAAGTCGATCGCCGAGAACGTCGCCTATGGGCTCCGCATCGGGGGCGTCTCCGACTCGCGGGACATCGCCGCGCGCGTCGAACGGGCGCTGACCCAGGCGGCGCTGTGGGAAGAGGTCAAGGACCGCCTCAATGACAGCGCCATGAGCCTCTCGGGCGGGCAGCAGCAGCGCCTCTGCATCGCGCGCGCGCTGGCCGTCGAGCCGGAGGTGCTGCTGATGGACGAGCCCGCCTCCGCGCTCGATCCGATCGCCACCGCGCACATCGAGGAGCTGATCAACGAGCTCTCCGAGTACTACACGGTCGTCATCGTCACCCACAACATGCAGCAGGCGGCGCGCGTCGCCGACTACACGGCGTTCTTCTATCTGGGTGAGCTGGTCGAGTTCGATCGCACGGACGTGCTGTTCACGAAGCCGAGCGACTCGAGGACCGAGGACTACATCACGGGCAGATTCGGGTGAGGTGACAGGGATGATCAGCAAGAACAACTCACGGGAGCACACGAATCGCGAATACGAGCTGGAGCTGCGCCGGCTGCGCGAACAGCTTCTGCTCATGGGCGCCAAGGTCGAGGACATCATCAACGGCAGCATCCGCGCGCTCATCGATCGCGACAGCGAGCTGGCCGAGCAGGGAATCGCGGCCGACCGCAAGATCAACCAGCTGGAGATCGCCATCGACGAGCTCTGCATGCAGGTGCTGGCGCGCCGGCAGCCGGTGGCTTCCGACCTGCGCTTTCTGACCACCGCGCTGAAGCTGGTGACGGATCTGGAGCGCATCGGCGATCTCGGCGTCAACATCTGCGAGCGCGTGCTGGAGCTGAACGGCGAGCCGCCACTCAAGCCCTACGTCGACCTGCCCAACATGACGCGCGAGGTGCAGGAGATGCTGCACGAGGCGCTGGACGCCTTCGTCGCCGCCGACGTCGATCGCGCGCAGCGGGTGATCGCGCGCGACCGGAACGTCGATGCCTACTACACCCAGATCTTCCGCGAGCTCCTCACCTACATGATGGAAGACCCGCGCAACATCTTCCGCGCCACGCGCCTGCAGTCGATCGCCAAGTACCTCGAACGGATTGGCGACCACGCCACCAACCTCGGCGAGCTGACGGTTTTCATGGTCAAGGGCAAGGACATCCGCCACGGCGGCAAGGTCATAGACGGGACGACCTAAGCTCCGCTTGGCGAAGCCAAGCTCCGCCCACGCGATCAGCCGGCTTGCTAGGATTGGCGGGTGCGGCTCAACGAAGAACAGCGACGCGCCCTCCTCGACGACGGCTACCTGCTCGTCCCCGGGCTCGTCCCGCGCGCGCGCGTCGACGCGGCGCTGAAGGCGATCAACCACTCGCTCGGCGAGGAGGGCATCGCCAAGGATCAGATCTGGACGCTGCGCGCACAGACATTCTGTCCGGAGCTGGCGGCGGCACCGGAGATCCTCGACCTCTACCGCGCCACGCCCGCGGCCGCGCTGGCGGAGGCGGCGATCGGCGCCGGGCAGATCGTCACGCCGACGACGGGGCAGATCGCGCTGCGCTTCCCGCAGAAGCTCGCCGGGTCGGCCAATCCGAAGCTGCCCTACCCGCACATCGACGGGATGCCGGGCCCCCTCAACGGCGTCGAGGCCGGGACGCTCTATCACTTCACCGCGCTGGCCGGCGTCTTCCTGAGCGACGTGGGGGCACCCTTCGAGGGGAACTTCACGGTATGGCCGGGGTCGCACCGCGCGCTCGAGGCGTACTTCCGCGCGCACGGCACCGCCGAGCTGGTCCGTGGCTTTCCGCCCATCGAGATGCCGCCCGCGCGCCAGCTGAACGCTCGCGCCGGCGACGTCCTCCTGGCGCACTACCAGCTGGCGCACAACGCCGCGCCCAACGTCGGCCCCCACGTCCGCTACGCCGTCTTCTTTCGCCTCGCCCACCCGAACCACGATCCGACCTCGACCGCGACGCTCGTCGACCTCTGGCGCGAGTGGGAAGGGGTGCGCACCCCACCCGCGCCGTGATAGGTCTCGGGGCCCGATGAAGAAGCGCCTCGTTCGCCTGCTCGCCTGGGCGGTCACCGCCGGGCTGCTGGCTCTGCTGTTCCGCCACATCCCGTTTCACGAGGTGGTCGAGGCCGCCCGTGGCGCCGCCAGCTGGACGGTCCCCGCGGCGTTCTTCTTCGCGCTGCTGATCTACCTCGGCGACTCGTTCGCCATCTGGAAGACGTTCGGGTGGTTTCTGGCGCCGCTCTCCTTCGCCGACGTGCTGCTGGTGCGTGGGGCGACCTACCTCTTGGCCGCCATCAACTACAACGTCGGCCAGGGGGCGATCGTCTACTTCGTCCACCGCGTGGCGCGCGTGCCGGTGATGCGCGGCGTGGCGACGGTCCTCCTCATCATGGGCGTCAACGTGTTGGCCCTGCTGTTTCTGGCCACCTTCGGGCTCGTCGCCGCGCCCGCCGTGCCGCACGCGCTCCGGCTCATCGTCGCCGTCGCCTACGCCGGTCTGGCGGTCTACGCCGTCGCCGTGATCGTCAAGCCCCGCTGGCTCGCCACCCGGCCGCTGTTCGACGTGCTGCTCGGCGCCGGCCTGCGCGGTCACACGCGCGCGCTGCTGGTCCGGCTTCCGCACATCGCCAGCCTGTTCGCCGCGCAGATCGTCTTGATGCGCGCGTTCGGCATCGCCGTGCCGGTATTCGACGCGGTGGCGGCGCTGCCGGTGGTCTTCTTCGTGGCCGTGCTGCCGATCTCCGTGCAGGGGCTCGGCACCACGCAGGCGACGATGATCTATTTCTTCGCCCGCTATGCCCCGGGCGACAGCCACGCCCAGCAGGCAGCCGTGCTGGCGGCCAGCCTGGTCACGCAGGTCTGCATGCTGCTCGTCCAGGCCGTCCTGGGCGTCGCCTGCCTGCGCAGCCGCGTCGGCCGGGCGCTGACCGCGGCAGCGTCGGAAGCCCAGGCGGAGTCAGCCGTCGCCACCCCGTCCTGACCGTTCCGTTCCAGAACGCATCTCGCAACCACCTGAGCGCAGCCAAGCAGGCGAGCGCAGCGCGGCTTCGCCGCGCGAAGCGAGGGGGGCCCGGGGGACGCGAGCGGCAGCGCGCCTGAATTACCCGACACGCTGCAGCTAGTCGCCGCCGAGACGCCGGTTGAGGGCGGAGAGCTCCTCGCCGACGGCGAAGTTGATGAGGTCGATGGCGGCGGCGTTCCCGCGGGCGGCGGCCAGCAGCTCCTCGGGCGGCTGGAGGACCGCGGCGGCCAGCCGGCGATCGCTCCGCGCCAGCTGCTCGAACGCGCCGAGCACGTCGCTCGAGGCGGCGATCGCGGCGCGCGTGCCGGTGTAACCAATGGCGGCGCGCCACCGCTCGCCATCGAAAACGCCGGCGTCACGAAACCCGAGCGCCGACTGCTCGAAGGCGCGCCGGTACCGCCTGGGCAGCGTGCGGGAGATCTTCTGGGCCACGTCGTTGAGCTGCTCCTCGGGCAGGATGCCGCGCCCGTAGTCGGCGAACACCGTGCGCACGCCCGCCGCGACGAGCAGACCCAGGTCCTTGGCCGGAATGCGGCCGACGGCGTAGGTCCCGGCGCGCAGGTGACCGAGCTGCCGTCCGAGCTGCAGATAGGCCTCCTGGCGCGGCAGCGCCGCGAAGTTCGGCGGCAGCAGCAGCGCCGGCGGCGGGCCCGCCTCGATCTCGACCTGCGTGGCGATGGCGCGCGCCTGGAAAACGTCGAAGGTGTCCTCGACGCCGAGCAGCCCGGCCACGCGGCTGACCAGCGCGCGCTGCGGATCGTCTGAGCGCGGCGCCAGCCGGTCCTGCTTGGTCACCCCCCAGTCCTCGAGCGCCAGGCCGTAGAGCCGCGGCAGCACCTCGGACATCGCCGCCAGCAGCGCGGTCGCTGGGTGGCGCGCGTCGGGGTGGCGGATCACCGCCTCGAAGTCGGGGCCCGAAATGGTCCCGCTCGTCTCGGGCATCCAGCGCTGGCGTGACTCCCGGATGGCGCGCGCGTCGGCCGCGTCGGTGAGGCCCAGCGCCGCCAGCGCCGCCGCCACCCGCGCGGCACGCCGACGCTCCCCCGCCCGCTCGCTGAGACGGCGCAGCGCCTGCAGCGACTCGACCCGCAAGGGGGCCAGCCGCAGCAGCACCAGGTGCTCGGCGATCGCTTCAGGAAAGCGTTCGGCCGCCTCGAGCACGCGGGCCAGCTCGACGCGCGCCTCGACGTCGTCGCCCGACGCTGCGACGACGATGCGCAGCTCGTCGACGGCACGCGCGCTCGATCCGAGCGGCCCGCTCCAGAGCGCGGCCAGGCGCAGCCGACGCGGCCGGGCGCCGGGCGCGACCTCCAGATAGCGCGCCAGCGCCGCCGCCAGTCGCGACGGCTCGCCCAGCCGGATCAGCAGCGCGTCCAGCCGATCGATCGCCAGGTCGTGCCGCGGATCGAGCGCCAGCGCCTGCTCGAACGCCTCGGCACCCCCCTCCGGATCCTCGGCTGGCCCGGCCAGAAGCTCGCCCAGCGTGACCAGGTGTCCGACGCGCGCCTCGGGCTCCGTCTCGACCGTCGCCAGCCGGCGCAGCACGATGGCCGCCTCGGCGAAGTCGCGCCGCCGGGTCAGCCCCCGCACGAGCCCGGCCAGCGCCGCGCTCTCGTCGGGCGCGGCCAGGAGCCCGTTCCGGTAGGCGTCGACGGCCTGGTCCCCGTCGGCCAGCGCGCGCTCGGCGATGTCGCCGATCCGGACCCAGGCGGCGCTCACCGTGCGC
This sequence comes from uncultured Pseudomonadota bacterium, assembly GCA_963725905.1. Classification (GTDB taxonomy): domain Bacteria; phylum Myxococcota_A; class Polyangia; order Fen-1088; family Fen-1088; genus JADGRB01. Next base: position 389,411 of record CAVSAG010000004.1, read on the forward strand.
GGATCGGCCGACGCCGCCACGGCGCCTCGATAGGTGGCGATCGCCTCGGCGGATCGCCCCAGCTCCGCCTCCACCTCCGCCAGCCGCAAGAGCACCGGCACCGACGTCGGATCGAGCTTGACCGCCTCGGAGAGGACGGACGCCGCCTCGACGGGATCGCGCGCCCCCACCAGCTCGGAGAGCGCCAGCAGCCGATCGCGGCGCTTGGGGAGCGTGCCCTCGGCGGCGCGCCGGCGCATCACCTGCGCCAGCCGCTCGTCCTCCTGGCGCGCGCGCAGGATCACCTCCAGCACCTCGAAGTCGGTCTCCGCCTCGGGCTCGATGGCCAGCACCTCCTCGAGGCAGCGGGCGGCCATCGCGTCGTCGCGCACCTGGTTGGCGTAGAGCCGCGCCGCCTGGCGGAACGCCGCCGCCGCGCGCGTCGGCGCCTTGGTGAGCCGCGCCTCCCGCGCGTGCAGCTCGGCCGCCGAGCGCCCGTCGCCGGTCGCCTCGCGCAGCCGGGCCAGCGCGCGCAGCGCCGGCAGGAACGTCGCATCGGCCTCCAGCGCCCGAGCGAAGTCGGCGTCGGCGCCGCCCAGATCCCCGGCCGCCATCCGCGCGCTGCCGAGATCCCACAGCAGCACCGCGCGCGTGAGCCCGTCGGAGGCCAGCTCCGCCAGACGCCGCCTGGCGAGGACGAGGCGCGCCGAATCACCGGCCTTCGCCGCCGCCCGCGCGAAGGCCGAGAGCGTTTCCCCGGTCGCGCGTGCCTCGACGACCCGGTTCCACAGCGCCAGCGTATCGGCATCGGGCTGCGTGCCGCCCGCGCGCTCACGGGTGCGCGCCGCCGCCTGCCAGAGCGCCGCGCGCGTGTCGTCGTCGTCGCTCGCGTCGGCCAGGCGCTCCAGCGCCGGCGCGGCGTCCTTGTCGCGGCCGAACCGGAACGCCAGCGCCACCCCGGCGTCGAGCGCCGCCGCGTCGCCCGGCACCGCCTCGAGCGCACCGCGCAGCACCCGCACGGCCGCCTCCGGATCGAGCAACCGCCAGGCGAGATCGAGCCGCAGCCCGAGCTCCCCGCCTCCCGCCTTCCCCTCGCCCAGCCGCTTGAGCTGCAGCGACGCCAGCTCCGACGCCCGCCCCACCAGGCGCGCCAGCCGATCCTCGGCGATCGCCGCCCGCGCCTCGCCGCCCGCCCCGTTGGCGCGCTCGATGGCGGTCAGGGCCTCGCGTCGCCGCCCGAGCTGCCACTCGAGGACCTCCGCCTGCGCGCGGTAGGCGGCGGCCTTGTCGGAGGGGTCGGCCAGCGTCTGCCCCAGGCTGCCGAGCGCGGCGGCGAGCTCCTCGCCCCGGCCCAGCCGCTCGAGCAGACGGACATGCTCGGCGATCGCCTCCACGTTGGCGGGATCGAAGGTGAGCGCGCGCGCCGTCGCCGCCAGCGCGTCCTCGGCCCGCCCGAGCCGCAGCGCATAGAGGCGGGCCGCTTCCACCTCCAGGCTGCTGGCGCTGGCCGGATTCGGCTCGGTCGACGCCTGCCGCGAAAGCACCGCCCCCAGCGCGTCGAACCGGCCGCGCCGGTGCTGCGCGCGCGCCAGCCCCGCCAGCACCGGCCGCGAATCGGGTTGCAGCGCCAGCGCCGCCTCGTAGGCGCGGATCGCCTCGTCATCGGCGGCGGCGCGCTCTTCGTAGATCGTCCCCGCCCGGTAGCACCAGGCGAACCGCGTCGGCTTGTCGAACGCCGAAATCTCGGTCCCCAGCTTGAGCGCCGCCTCGGCGGCCACCAGCGCGTCACCCGCCTTCTCCGCCGCGCGCAGGAGCGCCGCCAGCGCGGCGCCTCGCCGCGTCCCCAGCCCCACCCACTCGTTGTAGAAGGCGAGCGCCTTGCCGGGATCGTTCAGCCGCTCCTCGTGCAGCGCCCCCAGTCGCTCGAGGCGGATGGCACGCGCACCGGTGTCGGCCTCGGTGCCCGCCTCGCCGAGCGCGCCGGGCGCGGCGGTCACGTCGACGACCTTGGCCATCTCGTCCCAGCGGCCGAGCGCCGGGAGCAGGCGTTCCAGGAGGTGCGCGGCCGGTGCGTAGCCGGGCACCGTCTCGAGCGCCCGCCGCGCCAGCGTCGCGGCGCGGGGCAGATCGTGCGCCGCCGTCTCGGCCAGCTCGGCGGCGCGCAACGCCAGCGCGGCGCGCTCGGCCGGATCGGCGCTGCGATCGACGGCCCCCTCGGCCAGCGTCACCTGGGCGGCGGCGTCGCCGGTGCGCGAGGCGATTCGCTCCAGCGCCGCCAGCGCCACCGGATCGCCGGGGCGCGCCTCCAGAAGACGCCGGTAGCGCGCGGCAGCCGCCTCGTCATTCCCCTCGTGCAGCTCGGCGACGTGGGCGCCGAGCCCAACCAGCGTCGCCGCCCAGTCACGATCGTGCGACAGCTCCGCCTGGTGATCGAGCGCCTCGCGCGCCTTCGCCCACTGCCCGGCGGCGAGCGCGCCTGACACCGAGGCGAACAGCAGTGCCGGATCGTCGGGATCGGCGCCCCGCGCCGCCTCGACCAGCTCGACGGCGCGGGCAGGGGCGCCCAGCCGGTGACGGGACAGCGCCGCCCCCAGCGCCAGCCACCCCGCCCGCTCGATCCCGGCGGAGGCGTCGGCCTCGAGCGCCGCGACGCGCCCCAGCTCGGCGAACTTCCCCAGCGCCGCGGCAACTCGCCGCGCCCCGGCCCGCGCCAGCGCAGCCGCGCCCCGCCCGGCATCCTCCTCGAGCGCACGCAGCCACAGCGCCAGCGCGTCGGCGGCGCGCGCCGGATCGGTCTCGGCGATCAGCGCCAGCCGGCAGAGCAGCCGCCCGCGCGGCCCGCCGGAGCGCGCGGCCGCCAGCCGTCGTTCGAGCACCGTCTGCACGAGCGCCGCGTCGGCGGCGCCGCCGCGTCCCACCCCGCGCAGGGCGCTCTCCTCGAGCGCCAGCAGCGCCGCCGCGTGGCCTGGTTGCTCGCCGAGCGCGGCCTCCAGCACTTCCCGCGCCCGCGCCGGCGCGTCCAGGTGATGCTCGAGCAGGTAGGCCTTCTCGACGGCGAGATCGACGCGCGCCGCCGCGTCGGCCGCCGCCTTCTGCTCGACGTCCAGCAGATCGATCGCGCTCCAGGTGCTGCCGGCCTCGACGGCGTGCATCCGCAGCGCGCGCAGCACCGGACGAAAGGTCGTCTCGGCGGTCGCGTCGACAGCCAGCCGCAGGTGGTCCATCGCGGCCGCGACGTCCCCCACCCCCTCCTCGAAGAGCCGCGCCGCTGCGTAGCGGAGCGCCCCCGCCGCCAGACCCTCGCGCGCGTCGGCCTCCTCGACGAGCGCCAGCGCCTCGGCCTCCCACTGCGCCGGCGAGCGCGCCAGCCCCCGCCGGGCGTCGTCGACCACCATTCCCGGCGTCAGGTTCGGCTGCGTCACCTCGTCGGCGCGAGGCTTGGGCAGCGGTGTGGGTGTCAAGGCCGACATGGCGCAATCTCTCCCCGCACTTTACTACCGTTTGTCGATTCGCCCCCGCGGCGAAACGGGGTGAACCGCCAAACCGCCCCTCCGGAAACCGGGCCTTCTTTCCTTCGGATGGCAGGCCGGGGGCAGGTTATGATGCCCGGCAAGGCGTCTCCCCGGCATGGCCAAAATCATCGTCAGCGGAAACGACCAGCGGCGGGAGTACGAGCTCGCGGCGGTCAACACCATCGGCCGCCACCCGGACAACACGCTGCAGATCCTGGACCGCATCGTCTCGAAGGAGCATGCGCAGGTGCTGCGACAGCCGGACGGGCGCTACCTATTTCGAGACCTCGGGAGCCTCAACGGTTCCTTCTTGCACGGCGAGCGGGTGCACGAGCACATCCTGCGCGAGGGGGACGAGATCATGCTCGGGTCCACCGCGCTGACGTTTCAAGAAAAGTCGGCGCAGGACTCGCTGCTGCAGAAGGTGACCATCGGGCCGGCGGCGACAGAGGCGCTCATCCGCCAGAAGATCGCGCCCTCGTCGACCGCCGACGAGTTTCTTCCCGAACGGGAGATCGACAACGTCGAGGATCTGCGGCGCGACTACGAGAAGCTGCGCCTGGCCAACGAGCTCGGACGGTCGATCGGGCTCGAGGTGAACCTCGACATCCTGCTCGAGCAGATCATCATGAAGGCATTCGATCTGCTCCCGGCCGACCGCGGCGTCATCTTGTTGATGGAGGGCGGCGTCCCGGCGCCCAAGATCGCCAAGACCCGCGACGGCAAGAACGAGCAGATCGTCCTGTCGAAGTCGATCCTGGCCGAGGTGGTGACCAACAAGGCGTCCGTGCTGTCGTCGGACGCCACGATGGACAGCCGGTTTTCGGCGGCGCACTCGGTCATCATGCAGGGGATCCGCTCCACGATGACCGTCCCGCTGCTCCACCGGGACGAGCTGCTCGGGATCATGCACCTCGACTCGATGATCGCCACCAACGCCTTCACCGAGAAGGACCTGCAGATCTTCGGCGGCATCGCCAGTCAGGCGGCCGTCGCCATCCACAATTCGGAGCTGGCGCGCAAGATCGAGCAGGAGGCCAAGACGCGCGCCCAGTTCCAGCGCCTGCTGTCGCCGAACCTCGTCGATCAGGTGGTGCAGGGAAAGCTGCAGCTGGAAAAGGGCGGCGCGCTCTCCGAGATCACCATGCTCTTCTCGGACATCCGCGGCTTCACCTCCATGAGCGAGTCGCGCGAGCCGCAGGAGATCGTCCGCATGCTCAACGAGTACTTCGAGCTGATGGTGGACGTGATCTTCAAGTACGAGGGGACGCTGGACAAGTTCGTCGGCGACGAGGTGATCGCGCTCTTTGGCGCGCCGGTGGCGATGCAGAACGCCGAGGTGAAAGCGGTCCAGTGCGCGCTCGACATGATGCGGGTGCTGTCCGAGTGGAACCGCACCCGCGCCGCCGAAGGACAGAACGAGATCAACATCGGCATCGGCATCAACACCGGCATCGTGGTCACGGGCGCCATCGGCAGCTCGCGCGCGCTCCAGTACACCGCCATCGGCGACGCGGTGAACACGACCTCGCGCCTCTGCAGCGTGGCGCAGTCGGGGCAGATCATTCTCTCCGAGGCGACCTACCGCAAGGTGCAGGACGCGGTGGCCGCGGTGCCGCTGGCGCCGGTGCGCGTGAAGGGCAAGGCAGAGGAGCTGCGCGTCTACAACGCCGTCGGTCTGCGCGACCGCGACCGCGGCGAGACGACCCGCCCGGGCTGAGAGCGGCGCCGTGCGAACCGTCCTCCGCCTCCTCGGCCTCTTGCTGGCGGCCGGCGCGGTCGGGGCCGCTTCGCTCATCGTGCTGCCGGCGCCGACCAAGTCCCTGGCGCTGGCGGCGATCGTCGCCTCCGAGCGGAGCGCCTTCCTGGTGGCGGCTGCGATCGTCGCGCTGGGGATGGCGCTGGTCCTGCGCGGCGTCGGCTCGCCCTTCGTCGCGGCGGTCACCGGTCTCCTGGCGGTCTCGGCGATCGCGCTGGGGATGATCCCACTCCTGCAGGCGCGGCAGCTGGCGTCCGCGCGCGGCCTGCCGCTCGACTTCAAGCGCTACCTCCACGCCCAGCTCGACACCGAGGGGCCGGGGCAACCGGATCGCACGGTCCCCTTCGCCACCGTCGAGGGCGGTCAGGTCCTCTCGCTCGACGTTTACCTGCCGGAGCCGCGCCCGGCGACCCCCAGCCGGCCGGTGCTGGTGATCCACGGCGGGTTCTGGCAGCTCGGCCGGCGCGGCGAGGCCTCGCTCGCCAGCCGCCACCTGGCCGACCTCGGCTTCACCGTGTTCGACGTCGAGTACCGCCTCGCGCCGCAGCCGAACTGGCAGAGCGCCGTCGGCGACGTGAAGTGCGCCATCGGGTGGGTCAAGCAGCACGCCTCGTCGCCCGAGTGGAACGTCGATCCCGCCAAGGTCACGCTGCTCGGCCGCTCGGCCGGCGCCCACCTGGCGCTGATGGCCGCCTACACCGCCGGCGATCCCGATCTGCCGCCGACCTGCGCGGCGCCCGACGCCGCGGCCGACACCGGCGTCGCGTCCGTGATTTCACTCTATGGACCGACCAATCTCGCCTGGGCCTACGCCCATCCGGGCAACCTGCACGCGACCGACAGCCCGGCCAAGCTGCGGGCGTTCCTGGGCGACGCGCCCGAGCGCGAGCCCGACCGCTACCGGGCGCTGTCACCGACGGAGCGGGTCACCGCCAAGGCGCCGCGTACGCTGCTCGTGCAGGGCGGACGCGACCAGTTCGTGACGCCCGATCAGATGGAGCGGCTGGCGAGCCGCCTCGCTGCGGCCGGCGTCCCACACGACACGCTCGCCATCCCCTACGCGCAGCACGCCTTCGACTTCGTCCCCGGCAGCTTCTCCAGCCAGATCGTCGAGGCCACGTTGCGAAAGTTCCTCGCCGGGCGCTAACCCGCGCTCTCCTCGGCGAGCGCGCGCGCCACCTCGTCGGCCAGCCCGCGCCGACGCTCCGTCAGACGCTGCGCCGTCTTGAAATGAAACGCGCGCAGCGACACCGCGCGCCAGCCGGCCACGCCGTCGCGCAGCAGCTCCTCGAACCGCAACGCCACGTAGCCGCAGACGATGCCGAGCCCGAAGGTCGGCAACGCCCAGATCGCCCCGCGCCAGATCCCGACCGCGACCGCCTCACCCGACCAGGCGACAAACAGAAACAGCGCGCCGGCGATCAGCTTGACCGTGCTGAGGACGTCCTCGTCCCTGGTCACCTTCGCGGCAACCCGCCCCGCCAGCCGGTAAGGGATCCAGCCCATCAACCCACCGAGCGCCGCCAGCGGCGCGGCGACGAAGAGCTTGGCTATGGCGCCGGCCATCGCGCCCGGCCGCGGCGCCGTCAGCTCGAGCGCCCAGGGATCGCGCACGCCGAGCCGCCGCAGCGTCTGCCAGTAGCTGCGCACGTCGGCCACGATCCCCTCGAGCCGTACCGGATCGCGCGCCCGCATGCGCGCGTAGGCGGCGGCCATCTCGCGCGCCCGCCGGTGGCGCGCCGCCGGGTCCTCGGGATCGTCGCCGGTCGCCGGCCCCGCCGTCCAGCGGGCGACGCGCGCGATGCCGGCCAGGAGCTCGCGCGACTCTGCCTGCAGCACGATCTCATCGAGCCGCGCGCCGATCTCGTCGGTCAGCGTCGCGACCGTCGCCCGCTCGTCCTGGCGGTAGCCCGGCAGGAGACGCGCAATCTCGATCGGCTCGCCGACGACCAGCAGCACCGACGATCGGAAGGTGACCTTTCGCTCGTAGCTGAGACCGACGGGAATGACGGTGACGCCGAGGAGGCCGTCGTTCTCCGCCTCGGCCGAGAGCGTGATGCGCGCGGCCCCCGTCTTGAGCGGCCGCATCTCGGGATCCGAATGCGAGGTCCCCTCGGGAAACAGCGCCAGCACACCCCCCGCCCCCAGCTCCGCGCGGCAGCGCGCGAACGTCTCCTCGTTGCGCGCGGCGTCCGCCTCGCGCGGCCGGTAGACGGGGATGCAGCCGAAGGCGTTCATCGCCAGTCGACCGAGCGGGTTTCCGAACAGCGTGCTCTTCGCGAGAAACCGCGACGGCCGTCCCAGCGCCACCCGCAGCACGATCGGGTCGAGCAGCCCGTTCGGGTGGTTGAGCACGAACACCAGCGGCTTGCCGGCCGGGATCCGCTCGGCGCCGTCGACGATCCGCACCGGATAGTAGAGGCGCACCAGCGCCTCCCCCAACCAGCGGACCAGAGCCTCCAGCAGGCGCCCCATGTGCGAATGATACAGGCCCGTCACAGTTTCCTGACCTGGTTCCGTTTCCGCCCCGCACTAGGCGGTCAACGAGGTCCTGCGCCTAAGACGCGGGTAAGATGGGTTCGACGATGTGGCGCGGGTGGGCGTTCCTCTTTCTCGCGGCGGGGGGCCTCACGGTTTCCGCCGCCCCGGGCGCGCGCGCCGCGGAGCTCACCGTCGACGCGCCGCCCTCGTGCGTGGATCCGACGGCCCTCGCCGAGGAGGTCGCCGATCTCGATCGGCCGGCCCTTGGCCGAGATCCCCGACGTCGACTTCCGGATCCGGATCGCCGAAAGCTCGCCGCAGAAATGGCGGCTTAACCTGGAGACCGTCGACGGAAAGGGTGCGGCCGGCACCCCCACGGTGCGCGGCAGCCGTGAGATCGACGGAACAACCTGCGCCGAGCTGGCTGAAGCGGCGTCGGTGGCCATCGCGGTGTCGGTGCGGTCGATGGAGGCGGCGAACACGGCGCCCGCTCCACCCGCCGCCGCGCCGCGGGTCTCGCCGAGCCCACCGTCCGCGGTTCCAGTCGCGATGGTCACGACCTCCCCCGCGAGGCCCTCCTGGCGCGCGTCGGTGACGCTCGCGCTCACGACCGACACCGGCGCGCTCCCCGGCACCAGTCCGGGCCTGGATCTCGAAGGGGGGCTGCAATACAGGGCGTTGCGCCTCGTCCTGCTCGCGACCTGGTTCGCCTCGCAGGACGAGGTCGGAAGCGGCGGTGCCAGCGGCACCTTCCAGCTCGCGCTCGGGGGCGGGCTCGCCTGCTACGCACCACGCTGGGGACGCTGGACGGGACTGGCCTGCGGCGGCGGCGAGCTCGGGCGTCTGGCCGGGACCGGCCTCGTGGCAAGGCCCGAGACCGGCGCCCTCTTTTGGCGCGCGGTCCGCGCCGACGCCGGCGCGACCGTGGCCCTGGGCGCCAACACCGCGATCTTGCTGCGGGCCGGCGTCGTCCGACCGCTGGCGCGCCCGGATTTCGTGCTCGACCAGTCGCGACTGGTCTACCGGCCGAGCCCGGTGACCGTCCGTCTGACGGCGGGGTTCGAGCTGGGGTTCTGAGAGTTGTCGTTTTCCTGAACGGATTTGACGGGACCCGGAGACTCATCGAAAGGCGCGCCCTCTTGAAACCGGTCCCCATTAACCCCGACGGCGCTTGGACCTTCGATGACATCTATGCCCAGTACTTCCCGTTCGTCTGGCGCTGCCTGCGTGGGCTCGGCGTCCCGCGCGGCGCGCTGGACGACGCCGCCCAGGACGTCTTCCTGGTCGTCCACCGACAGCTCGGTGGATTCCGCGGCGAATCGAGCCCGCAGACCTGGCTCTACGGGATCGCCCGGCACGTCGCCTCGAATCACCAGCGGCACGCGCGCCGCAAACAGGCGCCGCTCGAGCCTCTGGTCTTCGAGCCCGCTCATCCCGATCCGGGTCCCCACGAGCGCGCGGCGGACGCCGAGGCGGCCGCGTTCGTCGAGACCTTCGTGGCCAGTCTCGACGACAAGCGGCGCGACATCTTCATCCTCGCGGTGCTGGAAGAGATGACCATCCCCGAGGTCGCCGCCGCACTGTCGATTCCGATCAACACCGCGTACACGCGCCTGCGCGCCGTGCGTGCCGACTTCGAGCGGGCGCTCGAGCGCCACCGGCCATGACCGACGACAGGCGAAAAGGGACGGACGTCCTCGCGCGTGCGCAACGGGCCTGGTCACCGAGCGCGGTTGACCAGGCCCGCGTGCGGCAGGTGATCGGCGCCACGATCGCGGCGGGCGCGCCCACCAGCTTGCCGTCCGCCACCCCGCGTACTGCGGGCTGGGGAGCGCGCCTGCTCGCCGCGGGAACCATCGCCGCCGCCAGCGGCGGGATCGGATACTGGGCCGGCTACCGCGCGGGTCTTCGCGAGATTCCGCCGGTGACGGAGGTGGCTCCCGCGCCGTCGTCGGCCGCGCCAAGCGCCACACCCGCGCCGTCCCTGGTGCCCGACACACCATCGTCGCTGACGCCGTCCGCGCCGGTCGCGGTTCACCACGCTGGGCACCTGATCCACCACGAGGCCGCCGGTTCGGCGCCGGCCGAGGCCGAGTCGCTCGCCGTCGAGGTGCGCGCCTTGCGCAACGCCGAGCGCGCCCTCCGGGACGGTAACCCGGGTCTGGCGATGGCATTTCTCGCGGAGCTCGACCGCCAGGTCCCGAACGGCGCGCTCACCGAGGAGCGCGACGCGGCCGCGACATTGGCCCGCTGCGCTCGCGGCGACCGACCCATCGGTGTCGACCTGTCCGGCGACTTCGCCGAGCGCCACCCCACCAGCGTCTACCGCGCGCGCGTCGAGCAGACATGCGCCGCAACGGATTCACCGACGGCCGGAGACTCAGCGAGACGGAGGTTAGAACAATGAAAAAGACACGATTGCTTTCGCGCGCTCTCATCCTGTGTACGGCGGGTACCCTGGGCGCCTGCTCCAGCGACAAGCCGGTCAACATCGGGAACACCGCCATCGGTTCCGAGCTCTCGGACTACGCCGCGACCTGGGACGGCTACGCCGAGGCCTACGCCTTTCAACCGGACGGCTCGGATCGGGTCCGGCTGACCCTCGACGCCAGTGGGCACGGAACGCTGGAGATCGGCAACACGGCACTGTTGTCTCCGCCGACCGATCCCAACGTCGCGTTTCCAAAGAACGCAACCGGCAGCGTCGTACCCTCGCCGGGCTCCGGCAGTCTCGCTGAGGGATTCCTGTATCCAGTCTACGCGGCCGACGTGCAGGCGGATCGTATCCAGCTGGGCGTGAACCCGGGCGATCTTTGGGCGGTCTGGTGCGCGCTGCAGACACCCGTCATGTACCAGGCGATCGACGAGCAGACCGGCACCCTCCAGACTATCTATGGCTGCCTCGACCCGACCACCGCAACACCGCCAGGAGGTGGCTGCGTGATGGTTGACCCCGACGGCGGGACCACACCGATCGACTGCGGAAAGACCGTACTTTGCGACGGCCCCGACCTTGCCTGTAGCTGCACCGCCACCGCATGTACGTCAGTGCCAGTGGCGGCGGGATTAACCGCCGTGCAATACCCAATCGAGCTCGACGGCGCGCTCGATTCGACGGGAACGATGCTGACCGGCACGCTGACCCTCGGCACCGGGCTGACTGTCCACCTGACGAAGCAGTAGCCTCAGGGCGTCACGCCTCTGGGTGCGCGAGCAGTCGCCGCACCCAGAGGTCGGTCAGCTTCTCCTGCACGGTGTTCTGGCGCAGGCGATCGGCGAGGTTCTTCCAGTCGACCAGGTCCTGCGGCTGGTCCTGGTTCGAGCAGGAGAAGACGATCGTCTCCTTGCCGGTCGCCGGATCGATGTGCCGCTGCAGGCACTGCGCGCAGATCTCCTTCATCATGCACTGCATGGGCGAGTTGATCGACGCGATGGCGACGTGGCCGGGACGGAAGTGCGCGGCCAGCACGCCGTGGCGCGCCTCCTTCACCGCCTTCATCATGCGGTCGCTGCCGATGGCGATGATGCGGTGGCACTCGGGCAGCGGCACCAGCGTCTCGCCCAGCTCGCCGCGGGCGTAGGCGCCCATGGCCTGCACGACGTTCCCTTCGAAGGCGCGATCCTGCGGGCGGCGTGGGTCGGGCAGCTCGCCGCCGTCGACGCTCCAGATGATCTGGTCGGCGGCCGCCTCGATCTCGTCGATCTTGTAGATGTCCTCGCGCTGGCGGTAGGCGGCGAAGTAGAGGACGCGGCTCCCGTGCGCCCGCAGCGCGCGGCCGATCGAGAACAGCACGGCGTTGCCGAGACCGCCGCCGGCCAGGATGACCGACTCGCCGGGCGGCGTCTCGGTCGGGGTCCCGGTCGGCCCCATCACGACCACCGGCTCGCCTGGCTGGAGGCTCATGCAGAGACGCGAGCTGCCGCCCATCTCGAGGACGATCAGCGACAGCAGCCCTTCGGCCTTGTCGACCCAGGCGCCCGTAAGCGCGAGTCCCTCCATCAGGAGGCGCGAGCCGGTCGAACCGACGAGCGGCGAGAGCGCTTCGTAGTTTTGCAGGCGGAAGAACTGCCCGGGCTCGAAGTGGCGGGCGGCGGCGGGCGCGCGCACGATGACCTCGACGATCGTCGGCGTCAGGCGCTCGACGCGCACGACCGTCGCGCGCCACGCGTCGTCGAGCTTGCCGGCGAAGGTCTTCCACGCCGCGTCGCGGGCCGGCTGCGCGGCCACGTCGAGGCGGGCGATCTCGTCAGCGAACAGCGCCTCGACGTGCGGCGCGCCGTCCTTGGCCGAAGCCATCGCGCGCACGACCGATCCGGCGTACACGGGGTGGTTGTCGCCGTAGTAGCTGACCGTGTGGCCGTTGCGGAGGTAGCTGGTGAAGAACCCGACGCCGCTGCCGGCGTCTTCCAGCTTGAGCACGCCGTCCTCGCCGCGCACGGCCCTGAAGCTCTTGAAGGCCTTGGCGCGATGGTCGATCTCGAACGACCCGGGCCGCTCACGCTCATAGGTGACGTTCGGTGAGGTGCCGGCGGCGACGAACAGGCTGCGCGCCGGCAGCGTCACCTTCTCGCCCGTCCCCTTGAGCTCCCCGTCGACGAGATCGAGCCGCTCGAACTCGACGCCCTTGAGGGCGCCGCGCTCGTCGGGGACGCAGCCGAGGGGCGACAGCTTCTCGATGAAGCGGACGCCCTCCTCGAAGAACTTGGTGATCTCCTCGTGGTTGAGGCGATAGGCCGGGCTGTCGGACATGTCGCGCCGATAGACCAGCGAAACGCCGCCCCACTTTTCGACCAGTGGCGCGAAATTGGGAACCTCGCCGGCGGCCGCCGCGCGGGCGCGCTCGGCCTTCACGGCGCGCCCGTGCTCGAGGAACTCGCGCGCGATCTCGCGCTCCTCGTGGTCGTAGGAGAGGTCCAGGGTCGCCGCGGCCTCATGCCCCAGGGCCTCCCAGCGCTCGAGGAACTTCTCGACCTGGACCGGGTAGTACGCGGCGGCCTCGGTCGTGGTGTCGATGCCGGTCAGCCCGCCGCCGATCACCAGGGCGGGCAGCCGCACCTGGAGGCTGGCCAGCGAGTCGCGCTTGAACGCCCCCGAGAGCTGCAGCGCCATCAGGAAGTCGCTGGCCTTGCGCACGCCGCGAATGAGGTTGTTCTTGACGTTGATGATCGTCGGCTTGCCGGCGCCCGCCGCGATCGCCAGGTGGTCGAACCCCATGGCGAACGCCTCGTCGGCGTCCAGCGTGCCGCCAAAGCGGACGCCGCCATAGACCCGGAAGGTCGGCCGCCGCGACAGGTTCAGGTGCAGCGCGGTCAGGAAGCTCTTGTCCCAGCGGACGGTGATGCCGTACTCGGCGACGCCGCCGAACCCCGACAAACGTCGCTGGTCGAGCGGCGAGGCCAGCTCCTCCCAGCGCTCGACCGCGCGCGGCGGCCAGACGTCCGCGCCCAGCAGATCTGCCGGGAGCGGCTCGATCTTGAGCCCGTCGATCCCGACCACGCCGAACCCGGCGTTCAGCAGGTGCTGCGACAGCGTCGACCCCGCCGGCCCCAGCCCGACGACCAGCACGTTCTTGCCGATGTAAGGCCGGGTGATCGGGCGCGCGCGGTTGAGCGGATTCCAGCGCGTAAGCAGGCCATAGATCTCGTAGCCCCAGCGCATCCCCAGCACGTCGGTCAGGACGCCCGTCTCTGCCTGCGGGATGTTGACCGGCTCCTGCTTCTGGAAGATGCAGGCCTTCATGCAGTCGTTGCAGATGCGGTGACCGGTGCCGGGGAGCATCGGATTGTCGACGACGACCATGGCCAGCGCGGCGATCGAATCGCCGTCGCGCCGCAGGACGTGCATCTCGCCGATCTTCTCCTTCAGCGGACAGCCGCGCAGCGTGACGCCGATGGGGTTCTTCTTCACCCCGCCCGACTTGTCGTGCATCCCCTTCGAGCAGGAGTCCTTCTCTCGCTCGTGGCAGTACATGCAGTAGTCGGATTCGCCGGCGACCTCGCGGCGCGACATCCGGTTGTCGGTGAGGCCGAACCCGTCACGGCGCCGGCGGTGCTCGCCCGGCCCCTCGGTGACGTTGCCGAGCTTCGCGTCTGGACGCCGCAGCGGAACCAGGTCCTCGAAGTCGATCGTGTGGGCGTGACGGAAAGAAACCCAGGCGGCGACCACCTTCTGCGCCGCCGGCACGAAGCGGTGCACCGCCGCCCAGCGCTCGAGCAGATCGATTTCCGGCTGCGCGGCGCCCGCCTTCTCCTTGGCCAAGCAGCGCCTCGATCACCCGGGCCACCGTCAGCTCCTCGTCCCCCGGCGCGGCGAGATCGGGGAAGGTCTCGCAGAGCTCGCCAACGGCCGCCATCAGCTCGGCGGGATCCTCGGCCGGGACCTTGTCCTCCGGGTAGCGCTTGCAAGCCCGGCGGGCGATGAAGTGCTTCATCGCGAAGACGGCCGCCTCGCGCGCCGCCGTGTCGATCTGCGCCTGGCGCGACGACTCGACCTGAAACAGCCGCGCGACGAAGGCCCCCAGCGGGCGCGCCACCTCGATGAGCAGCGCCGACTCCTGGGGCGGCGTCACGGTGTCGCCCGCCCGGTACGCCTCGTAGCGCGCCGCCAGGGGCGCATCGACCCGCCCGAGCTCGGCGCGGAAGTGCGCGTCCAGCGCCGCGAGCCGCGCGGGCTCGTAGAGATCGCCGTACCGGAAGCCCTCGATGCCGAGCGCGAAGTTGCGCTCCGGGTCGAGCGGCGCGCTTCCGGCACCGCTCGCGAACGCGAAGTTGTGGTCGATCAGAGCGTCAGACTCTTACGTTACAGAACTGCTGGTAGTCAATCAGCTCGATGTCTTCCGGCTTCTTGCCGTCGCCGCAGACGCGGCAGGTCGGATCGTGCGGTCGCTTGAACTCGCGGAACTTCATGGCCAGCGCGTCGAACACCAGCTGGCGCCCGCCGAGCGGCTTGCCGATGCCGAGCAGCACCTTGACCGCCTCGACCGCCTGCAGCGAGCCGATCACGCCGCACAGCATCCCGAGCACACCCGCCTCCTGGCAGGACGGCGCCATGTCGGGCGGCGGCGGCTCCGGGTAGAAGCAGCGGTAGCAGGGGCCGCTCCAGGGCAGGAACGTCGTCACCGTCCCGTCGAACCGATAGATGCTGCCGTCGACCACCGGCTTGCGCAGCTTCAGCGCCGCGTCGTTGATGAGGTAGCGCGTCGGGAAGTTGTCGACGCCGTCGACGATCAGGTCATAGTCCTTGATGATGTCGAGGACGTTGGCCGACTCGAGCCGCGTCTTGTGCTGGATGACCTTCACGTCGGGGTTCAGCTTGGCGATGGCGGCCGCCGCCGACTCGACCTTGGCCATCCCGATCCGATCGGTCGAGTGGATGATCTGCCGCTGCAGGTTCGACTGGTCGACGGTGTCGTCGTCGACGAACCCGATCGTCCCCACCCCGGCCGCGGCGAGGTAGAGCCCCACCGGCGAGCCCAGCCCGCCCGCGCCGAGCAGGAGCACCTTCGACTTGAGCAGCTTGATCTGCCCCGCGTCGCCCAGCTCCGGCAGCATCGTGTGGCGCGCGTAGCGGAGGCTCTGCTCCTCCGTCATCACGTAGGGCCGATCGAACGATAGCCCGGCGCGCTTCCAGGCGGTGAAGCCACCCGCCAGCGACTTGACGTTGGTGTAGCCGAGCTCGCCGAGCGCGCGCGCCGCCAGCGCCGACCGCGTGCCGCCCGCGCAGTAGAGGACGATCTCCGCGGACTTCTGGGGCACCTGATCCTCGATGCGCAGCTCGAGAAACCCGCGCGGGATCCAGCGCGCGCCGGGGATCGACCCCTCGACCCACTCGTCCTTCTCACGCACGTCGATCAGGATCGGGCCGGCGCCGTTGCCGTCCCCGGTCTGGCCCTTCTGGGCCTCGACCGTCTTCCGCAGCGTCTCGACGTCGGTTTCGCGGATCTGCGATTTGACGTCCTTCAGGTGGTTCGCAAAGCTCATCTTTTCCTACGCTCCTTCGGTCTCGACCGTCTTGTTCAGATGCCGCCCCGCTGTCGCGGTGACACCCGGAAGACGACGAAAAGAGGCGCATTTTGCCCGATCGCGGCGCAAATAAAAAGGCCCGGCCGATCGCGAGATCGGCCGGGCCTGATGGTCAGACTCGGTGAGGGCTAGTTGCGGCCTATTGGTAGAACTTGACGTTCGCCAGGGTGATGTTCCAGTCGCATTCGGCCGCGCCACCATCGGACATGATGGGCGTCGCCAGCTGCCACTGCAAACCCGTCAGCTTCATCGGATCGACCGCCGTCGCCGGGCTGGCGGCGCCGTTGGCAAACGCCGGCGAGCCCGCTCCGGTGAACGGAACCTTGATCGTCTGGACGGCCGTGGTGATCTGCGAGCTGGTAATCGCCAGCTGCGGAGCGTACGAGCCCGCCGGGCCGCCGGCCTTGAGGTCGGGCATCGTGGGGTTGATGGTCATGTCGGCATGCTCGCTGTCGTTGATCGAGAACACCATGGCGCAACCCGTTCCCGTCAGCGATCCGCTGAGATCGAACTGGATGCCCGTGTAGCTGCTCGCGTCGACGCAGTCGGTGCCGGTCGCGTTGCCGTTCATGTAGATCCCGAAGCCCTGATAGTGGTTCTTCGCGCTGGTCGCGACGTTGTCGGTGACGGTGACCATCCCGGTTCCGATCGTGAAGGTCGGCTGGGGGGTGTCGCCGTAGACGAAGGTGCCGAACATGGACGCGAGGCCACCGTCGGCGCTCGAGAACGTGGCGATGTCGGCGCCGCCCGGAACATCGGACATCCCGCAGCCGACGGTCGTCGTCGCGCCGCCGCTGCCGCTCGACGAGCCGCCCGAGCCGTTCGAGCCGCCGCTCGAGCTGCTGCCGCCGGAGCCGTTCGAGCCGCCCTTGGCGGTCGAGCCGCCGGAGCCGTTCGAGCCGCCTTTGGCGGACGAGCCGCCGCTGCCGCCGGAGCTGTTGTTGCTCGCGCAACCGACCGAAACGAGTCCGAGGCCCATGAGCCCCACGAACGCCAACTTCCTGAAGTCCGTCATGTTCAATCTCCGATAGGTAAAAAAGGGGGAGGTCTTGTGCTTGAAACGCAGCACGGCGTCGAGGGCACGAGCGTGCCAATCGCCCGAAATGACTAGCTTAACCGCCGTTTTTTTGCAAATCCGGGCCGCATCTCTCACTTTTAACACTTTCTTTCGACCTCCCGGCAGTGCTCGGGCACCAACCCTCCGAATCGGCGGTTGGCAAGCCACGACCCGCCGTCTATACTTCCAGCCGACAAGGAGAACCGATGTCAGTCGCAGCTACCGAGACCGAGACGAAGGAAGGCGCCGCAACCTCGCAGTCGGAGGAGGCGCCCATGGTGTCACTGAGCGACAAGGCCGCGGAAAAAGTGAAGGAAATCCGCGGTGAAGAGAACATCGAGGAGAGCTATGCCCTCCGCCTGAAGGTTCAGGGCGGCGGCTGCTCGGGCTTCTCGTACGACCTCTACTTCGACCAGCCGACGGATGGCGATCGTCCGCTCGAGGTCAAGGGGGTCAAGCTCATCTGCGACGAGATGAGCCTCATGTACCTCCTCGGGACCGAGATCGACTACGTCGAGGGTCTTCATGGCGCCGGGTTCAAGTTCAACAACCCGAACGTCAAGTCGACCTGCGGCTGCGGCAGCTCCTTCAGCGCCTGACGCTCGCTCCGCTCGCTCGCGGAAGGGGCTGCGCCCCTCCCGCGGGCCCACCCCGATGCGAAGAGAGCCGTAGCCGGATCCTGTTCGGCATACGCTGTCTCCGGCGGGCAAAGCCCGCCTCCGATCCGCTATAAGGGATCTGGTGGATCCGTACGAGCTACTGACGCGCGAGCTGGGGAACGCACGGGTGGTGCGCTCACCCGAAGCGCTCGAAGTGTACGGGCGAGACGAGTCGGGGCTGGGGTTTTACCCGCCCGCGGCCGCCGTCCTCTGCGAGTCGCGGCCGGAGATCGAGCTGGTGCTGCGGCTGGCGGCGGAGCACCGGATTCCGGTCACCCCGCGCGGAGCGGGAAGCGGGATGACCGGCGGTGCGCTGCCGGTGCGCGGCGGCATCGTGCTGTCGACCGAGCGGATGAAGAGGATCCTCGACGTCAGCGTCGACGATCGGATCGCGGTGGTCGAGCCGGGCGTCATCAACGCCGACCTGCAGGCGGCCGTCGAGGGGCAGGCGATGTTCTACCCACCCGATCCGGCCAGCCTGGGCTTCTGCTCGATGGGCGGCAACGTCGCCGAGAACGCCGGGCGGCCCGCGCGCGTTCAAGTACGGCGTCACGCGCGACTGGACGCTGGGGCTGACCGTGACGCTGATGGGCGGCGAGACGATGCGCCTCGGGCGCAAGACGCCCAAGGGGGTGACCGGCTACGACCTGACCGCGCTGTTCGTCGGCAGCGAGGGGACCTTCGGCGTCACCAGCGAGATCACCGTGCGCCTCATCGGCAAGCCCGAGGGGGTCGGGACGTTCATCGCGGTCATGCCCGACGCCGTCTCGGCGGGGCGCGCGGTGAGCGCCATCATCCGCAAGGGCTACCGGCCGCGCGCGCTGGAGCTGCTCGACAGGGCGGCCATCGAGCACGTCCGCCCGAAGGCGGCGTTCAGCTTCCCCGCCGAGGCGGGCGCGATCGTGCTCGTCGAGCTGGACGGCGAGCCCGACGGGATGGAGGCCGGCGTCCTGCGCTGCGGCGCCGTCTGCGAGGAGGAGGGCGCGCGCGAGGTGATCGTGGCGCGCGACGACGCCGATCGCGAGCGCCTCTGGCAGACGCGGCGCCTGGTGTCGCGCTCGCTGCGCGAGGCGCACGCCTTCAAGATCTCCGAGGACATCGTCGTCCCGCCGGGCTCCATCGCCGAGATGCTGCGCCGCTGCGACGCCATCGGCGGCCGCCAGCGCCTGCTGATGGCCACCTTCGGCCACGCCGGCGACGGCAACCTGCACGTCAACGTCCTCACCGACGAGAACCACCGCGAGCCGGCGGTCAGCGAAGCGCATCGACGACGCGCTGGGCGAGATCTTCCGCGCCGCCCTCGATCTCGGCGGCACGCTCTCCGGCGAGCACGGCATCGGCATCGCCAAGGCCAAGTACATGGCCTGGGAGCAGTCGCCCGAGGTGATCGACTGGCAGAAGCGCATCAAGCGCCTCTGGGATCCCGCAGGAGCTGCTCAACCCCGGCAAGATCTTCGGCGGCGGAGGGCACTGAAAGCCGGCGTCATTTCACCTCGACGTTGTCCTCTTCCTTGAGGCGATCGATCTTCGACTGGCACTGCGACTTGATGTTGGCGCGCATCGCGGGGCTGTCGTCGTGCAGCGACTCGTCGAGAATCCCCGCGTAGGTCTTGCACTGCATCCCGGCAGGGTCCTGCTTGCAGAAGTGAGTCGCGCACGCGCTCGCAGGGGTTGCGGCGGCTGTCGACCATGACGAGCGCCAGCTCGACGGCGCCCGCCAGCGAGCGCGCCGAGGCCGATCGCCTTCAGCACGCGAAAGCGCTTCTTGTAGTGGTTGACGTCGATCTGATCGGCTTCGCGTCGGATCTGCTCCAGCTCTTCGGGCGTCTCGTCCATGTGCCTCGGCGCGGATGTTATAACGGCGACGCATGCCCCGCTCGGCTTTGAAGGTGATCACCAAGGCCACGCGCCGCCCGTGCGCGCGGAAAGTGGCCGCCCGAACCGGCGCGCGTCCGGGCCATCGTCAGACGGGCTGGAAGAGCTCTACCCCGACGTCGACTGCGAGCTCGACCGCGAGACGCCGTTCCAGCTGGTCTGCGCGACGATCCTCTCGGCCCAGTGCACCGACGAGCGGGTGAACATGGTGACGCCCGAGCTCTTCCGCCGCTACCCGACGCCCGCGGCGATGGCCAAGGCGCCGCTGCCGGCGCTGGAGAAGATCATCCGCTCGACCGGGTTCTTCCGGCAGAAGGCCAAGAGCCTCAAGGGGACGGCGACCGGGATCCTCGAGCGCTTCGGCGGCGAGGTGCCGAAGACGCTCGCCGAGCTGACCACGCTGCCGGGCGTGGCGCGCAAGACCGCCAACGTCGTGCTCGGGACGGCGTTCGGGCTCGCCGAGGGGATCGTCGTCGACACGCACATCCAGCGGCTGGCGATGCGCCTCGGCCTCACGCGCGCCACCGAGCCGAAGGGGATCGAACAGGACCTGATGAAGGTGCTACCGCACGAGACCTGGATCCGGATGGGGCATCAGCTCATCTGGCACGGGCGGCGCGTCTGCTTCGCGCGCAAGCCGAACTGCGCCGAGTGCACGCTGGCCTCGTTCTGCCCGTCCGCCGGGCGCGAGGGCTAGGCCACCTCCGGGCGGCACGTCGTCGTCGTCGACTAATCGCCGCCTGTTGCTTCGGGGGTCGACGGCGGACCGGCCTTGGCGCCGCACGATTCGCGGACCAGGAGGTGCGGCTGCAGGACAACCTGGCGCCGCTTGTCGCCCGCCTTGCCGGCGATGCGATCGAGCAGGAGCTGCGCCGCCACCGTCCCGAAGCTCTCCGCGGGCTGGTTCATGACCGTCAGGAACGGGGAGATGGCGGCCAGGTGCTCGACGTCATCGAAGCAGACCAGCGCGATGTCGGTCGGAACCTTGAGGCCGCGCTCGCGAATCGCCTGCATGGCGCCGAGCGCGGTCATGTTGTTGATCGCCAGGATCGCCGTCGGCAGCGGGTGCAGGCTCAGGATCTGGTGCGTCGCCGAGTAGCCGCCGCTGCGGTCGCCGGAGGTCTCGGCCACCAGCTCCGGATCGAAGGTGAGCCCGGCCGACTTGAGCGCGTCGCGGTAACCCTCGAGCCGCTCGCGCGCCGTCGAGACGTTGTCGGGCTCGATGATGGCGGCGATCCGGCGGTGGCCGATCGAGATGAGGTGCCGCACCAGCCGCCGCGCCCCTGCCAGGTTGTCCCCCTGCACGAGATCGCAGTCGATTCCGCGCACCCCCCGGTCCATCAGCACGAAGGGGAACTTGCGCTGCACGAGTGGCTGGATGTTGCCGAGCGAGCGATCTCCGACGGGCGCGATCAGGAGCCCCTCGACCTGGTGGGAGATCATGTCCTCGACGTACTGCCGCTCGAGCGCCAGATCGTTCTCGCTGATACAGAGCAGGAGGCGGTAGCCGGCCCGCCGGGCCACCGTCTCGGCGCCGCGCACGACGACCGCGAAGAACGGGTTGACGATGTCCGGGACGATCAGCCCCAGCGCGCCCGTCTTGCTCGACTTGAGCCCGCGCGCCACTCCGTTGGGGATGAACCCCAGATCGGCGATCGCTTTTTCGACCCGCCGCCGCGTCTCCGGCCGCACGCCGGGCGCGGCGTTCGCCACCCGCGACACCGTCATCGGCGAGACGCGGGCCCGCTTGGCGACGTCGCGCAGCGTGCTCATGCCTTCTTGATGTCTCCGGATCGCGTGAGCGGAGCCGAGCTTTGCTCGGCGGAGCCCGTCGCGGGGGGGCACGGTGACCCTCTCAGGGTCCCCGAACTTGAGAAATACACTTCGTCGTAGGCGCAGGTGGCGTCTTTTTCGCGGGGCTGCGGGTAGTCGACCAGCTTCCCCTCGTAGTTGCGCAGCGTCCACTTGTCAGGGCCGCGCGCGACGACGTAGTCGGGGCCGATCGACACCTTGCCCATGCCGCCCGGCGTGTCGATCACCAGGTGCGGGATGGCCAGGCCCGAGATGTGGCCGCGCAGCTCCTGCATGAGCGCGATGCCGGTCTCGACCGAGGTGCGCAGGTGCGAGGTCCCCGCGGCGACGTCCCCCTGGAAGAGGTAGTAGGGGCGGACACGGCAGCGCAGAAGCTCGGTGAAGAGCTTGCGCAGCACGCGGCACCGACGAGTTCACGCCGCGCAGGAGCACCGTCTGGTTGCCGAGCGGGATCCCCGCGTCGGCCAGCCTCTCGCACGCGGCGCGCGCGAGCGGCGTCAGCTCCTTGGGGTGGTTGAAGTGCGTGTTGATGTAGAGCGGGTGGTACTTCTTGAGCATCGTGCAGAGCTCGTCGTCGACGCGCATCGGGAGCACGACCGGAACACGGGTGCCGATGCGGACGATCTCGACGTGCGGGATCGCGCGCAGCGCCTTGATGATCTCCTCGAGGCGCGACGTCGACAGCGTCAGCGGATCGCCGCCCGAGATGAGCACGTCGCGAATGGCCGGCGTGCGCCGGATGTAGTCGAGCGCGCCGTCGAGGTCACCGCGCGTGATGGGCGCTTCTTCCTTCCCGACCAGGCGCCGGCGGTTGCAATGCCGGCAGTAGATCGCGCAGCGGTCGAGCGCCAGCAAGAGACAGCGATCGGGGTAGCGGTGGAAGATCCCGGTCGCGGGCGAGTGGCTGTCCTCGCCCAGTGGATCGACGAGGTCGCCGGGTTCGTTCTCCAGCTCGCTTCGCGCGTGGGATGACCTGCATCCGCACCGGGCAGGCGGGGTTATCGCGATCGATGAGCGAAAAGTAGTACGGCGTCACCGCCACGCGGAACCGCCCCGGCGCGGCGTCGAGCCCCGCCGACTCCTCGTCGGTCAGCGGGCAGGCGCGCGGCGATCTCGTCCTTGCCGGTGATCCGGTGGCGCAGCTGCCAGCGCCAGTCACCGAACCCGGCCCCCTCGACGTCGTCGAAAACGGGAAGAGCGAAGCTCACGCGTCACCTCCCGAATCTGCCGCGCCACCGGCGTCGATGTTGCCGCCGGTACTCGTCGTTCCACCCGTCGCGCTTCCGCCGGTCCCGCGGCCGCCCATTCCGCCTGCGCCGCCGGTGCCGGGCATGCCGCCGATTCCGCCCATGCCGCCGCTGCCGGTCGACCCGCCGGCGCCGCCCTTTCCGCCGCTGCCCGGCACGCCGCCGGCGCCACTCACGCCGCCCGAGCCGCCGGTCCCGGCGCGGCCGGCCATGCCGCTGCCCGCCCCGCCGCCGCTCCCCGCCGCTCCCGCGCCGCCGCCGCCAGAGCCACCGGCGTCGACACCGCTGCCGCCTGTGCCCGACAGTGGCGTCCGTCCCGGCGTCGACGGGTGGCGGGAAGTGTCGAGGTCAGCATGACGACGACGATGGTCTCCCCGCCGACGTTGATGTCAGTCTGGGTGGTGCTTCCGTAGGCGATCATGAATCCGTTGATGTCGAACGCGCTCACGCTCGACCGTGACCGGACCGGTCAGGTTCGGCGCCATCTCGATGCTGAGGCTGGCGGGCAAGGTTACCGCCGAGCCGGTCGATCCATCTTTGGGCGCCACCTTGAACAGGTCGCTCGGCCGCCTGCGCCGGCTCGACCGTCACCTGGAACGACGCCGGCGGGAGCCAGCGAAAGGTCGCCCGCCACCTCGACCAGGAGGATCGAGTCGCCGCGATGACAGGCGAACGAGCACCGTCGAGGCGGCGACGGCGGCGACCGGAACGAGGACGCGATGACGAACGCGCGCATCAGAACTTGTAGTTACCGAGATCGGTCGGCGGCGGCGTCGTCGCGGGCGGCGCAGCGCGACGTAGGCGCCGACCGCGCCTCCGACGACGACCGCACCGAGCGCGACCCAGATCCAGGTGTGTCCCGAGTGGGCGGGGGCTGCGGTCTCGGCTTCGGGCTGCGGAGCCGCCTGCGTCGGCTGCGAGAGCCCGACTGGCGGGTCGGTGCCGGGGGCGGCGGCTCCAGGGCGCCCGGGCCGAGCTCCATGGGCGGGACCACCACCACCGGCCGGACCGGCTCGGCAGCGGCGCGCGGCGCGGGCACCCCGGGCCGCGCTGGCGACGCGGTCGAGCGGACCGGCGCCGTGGTCGCGACCGGCGAGGTCGGGCGCGTGAGCGCGGCGATCTTGGCCTCGATGTCGACGCGGTTCGGGGCGGCAGGCACCGCCTCGAGGAACGCGCGGTAGTCGGCGACCGCCTTCTCGGCCTGGCCGATGCGCCGGTAGCACTCGGCGCGGTTGAACAGAACCACCGGGTCCCGGAGCTTGTCGTAGGCGAGCGTGTACTCGTGGATCGCCGAGTGGCAGTGATCCTCGCCCGCCAGCTGGTTGGCCTTGCGCAGGTGGTAGCGTCCCGACCGCGATCGGGTCGGCGTCCCTGGCCTGCGGCGGCCCCCGCCGCCACCAGCGCCAGCAGCAGCGCCACGGCGCCGGCCGTCAGGCCCTCATAGGCGCCCCTGAGCGCGTCCCAGTCGGTGGACGTAGCCCGACAGCTCTTGAATCTTGGGGACCGAGAGCGCGCTGCCGAACGCCGGCATCTGCCCCTTGCCGGCCATGATCGTCCGCGCGATCGAATCGTTCGTGGCACGCCCCTGGAACTCCGGATCGTGAAAGTCGCGCACCGTCGGCAGCGTCTTCCGGATCTCCGGAGTCGCCGCGTCCGTCGACGCCGTGGCAGCGCGAGCACATCTGCGCGTAGATCACCGCCGGATCGACCGGCACAGGCGGCCCGGGATCGTCGCCGGTCGTGCACCCCGCGCCCGCGAGCGCGACGGCGAGCACGGCCAGAGCCTCGGCCCCAGAGCGGCAGGCGGATGGTCGTTACTCCCCGCCGGGCGCGTCGCTGACGTACAGCTTTTGCCCGGCCTCTCGAAACGCCTCGGCCTTCTCGCGCAGGCCGGCCGTCCACCGCGTCGGTCGGCGGCGATCCCCTGCGCGGCCGCGTAGTCGCGCACGTCCTGCGTGATCTTCATCGAGCAGAACTGCGGGCCGCACATCGAGCAGAAGTGCGCCCCCTTGGCCGCCGGCGCGGCAGCGTCTCGTCGTGGAACTCGCGCGCCGTCTCCGGATCGAGCGACAGGTTGAACTGGTCCTCCCAGCGGAACTCGAACCGCGCGCGCGACAGCGCGTCGTCGCGCTTCTGCGCCCCCGGGTGCCCCTTGGCCAGGTCGGCGGCGTGGGCCGCGATCTTGTAGGCGATGACGCCGTCCTTGACGTCTTTGCGATCCGGCAGCCCGAGGTGCTCCTTCGGCGTCACGTAGCAGAGCATCGCCGTGCCGTACCAGCCGATCATCGCCGCGCCGATCGCCGAGGTGATGTGGTCGTAGCCGGGCGCGATGTCGGTCACCAGCGGGCCCAGCGTGTAGAACGGCGCCTCGTGGCAGATCTCCATCTGCTTGTCGACGTTCTCCTTGATCTTGTGCATCGGGACGTGGCCCGGCCCCTCGATCATCACCTGCACGTCGTGCTTCCAGGCGATCTGGGTCAGCTCGCCGAGCGTCGTCGAGCTCGGCGAACTGCGCCTCGTCGTTGGCGTCGGCGATCGAGCCGGGCCGCAGCCCGTCGCCCAGGCTGAACGAGACGTCGTACTTCTTCATCATCGCGCAGATCTCTTCGAAGTGCGTGTAGAGGAAGTTCTCCTTGTGGTGCGCCAGGCACCACTTGGCCATGATCGAGCCGCCGCGCGAGACGATGCCGGTCACCCGCTTGGCCGTGAGCGGCACGTAGCGCAGCAGCACGCCGGCGTGGATGGTGAAGTAGTCGACGCCCTGCTCCGCCTGCTCGATCAGCGTCTCGAGGAAGATGTCGATGTTCAGGTCCTCGGCCTTGCCCTTCACCTTCTCCAGCGCCTGGTAGATCGGCACCGTGCCGATCGGCACCGGCGAGTTGCGCACGATCCACTCGCGCGTCTCGTGGATGTCGCTTCCCGGTCGACAGATCCATCACCGTGTCGGCGCCCCAGCGGGTCGACCAGCGCAGCTTGTCGACCTCCTCGCCGATCGAGGACGAGACCGCCGAGTTGCCGATGTTGGCGTTGATCTTCACCAGGAAGTTGCGGCCGATGATCATCGGCTCGGCCTCGGGGTGCTTGATGTTGGCCGGGATGATGGCGCGGCCGCGGCGACCTCGTCGCGCACGAACTCGGGCGTCACGCCCTCGCGGAGGGCGACGAAGCGCATCTCCTCGGTGATCTCGCCGCGGCGGGCGTAGTGCATCTGGCTGACGTTCGTGTCGCCGCGCGCGAGGCGCCGGTCGACCCAGGGCTGGCGCAGCTTGGGGAGGCCGATGTGCGGATCGATGCCGCGCGGGCCGGCCGGGTCGTAGACGTCGATCGGCAGGCTCGCCCGCGACCTGCGATGCGACGGACCGGGACCTTGATGCTCACCGTCGGTCAGGAACGCCCGCGACGAGCCGGGCAGCTCCGGCAGCGGCGCCAGGCCCTCGACCGGATCGTCGATGGTCGGCAAAACGCGTCGCTCTCCGCCCCCGTTCGTCTCGCTTCCGTTTTTCATCGTGTCTCGCTTTCCTTCGCCGGCATTACCCGGAGCAGGTTCAGGGGTCGCGCCTGTCCGACTTCTTGTGGACGGCGCCTCTCAGCCTTTCGGTCGGCTCCCCCAGCTGTTGGGTGAAGACACAGCAAGTTAGCGTCGGCCGCGCCCGAATGCAAAGGGCGGGCGGCGGGCGCTGGTTCACGTCCGGTCAGTTCACGAATTTCTTCGGGGCGCCCGGCCCCCATCGATGACGCGGTAGCGGCGGCGGAGGCGGCGCAGCTTGAGCGCGTCCCAGAGCCCGTCGAAGCCCTCGGGGCGCCGCGCCGAAGTAGCCGACCACCGTCGCCACCGCGGTGGCCGCCAGGCTCGGCCCAGCTGACGGCCGGCCCCGCCAGCGCGCTGACGACGCTCCAGCCGATCAGCGCCATGGCGATGTGGCGCGCCTGGACGCTGAAGGCGCCGAAGATCGCCATCGAGGTCCGGTCGTAGATCCGGCCGAACGCCGCGATCAGCGCCAGCACGGCGAACGAGGCGCCCCCGAAGATCGCCCCTTCGCCCGAACGTGTGGCGCGCCACCAGCGCGAACGTCAGATTGGTCAGCACCCCGGCGACGAGAAACAGCGTCACCATCCGGCGCGTGCCCTGGGCCCGCTCGACGTCCGCGCCCGCCCACCAGATCCCGACCGCGTTCCAGAGCAGCGACTGCGGATCGAGGTGGAGGAAGATCGCGGTGACGAGCTGCCAGTACTCCCCCGCGAACAGGCGCGGGACCGACCGCCAGGTGCGCCTCCATCATCGGCCGCAGCGGCCGGACCAGGAGGTAGATCGCGTAGATGGCGGCTTCGGCAATCAGCAGCGCGCGGATCGCCGGCGTCAGGCGGCCGATGATCGGGCGCGACCCGGAGGTCCGAGCCGCCCGCCGGGGCGGAAGGTCAGGCATCGCTCCTCTATGTTAGCGCAGCCGGGCGCCCGGCGCCGGGGGGTGTGTCACTCGGTTGGTCCGGTGAGATCGCCGCAGTCGGGATCGGCCAGGTCGACCCGCCCGTCGCCGTCGTTGTCGATGCCGTCGTTGCACTCGGGCAGCGGGGTGAGCTTGACGGAAAACTCGGCGGTGGGACCGTCGATCGAGACCGTCCCCGGGGCGTCGGCCGACACCGCCGGCAGGGCCGGCTCGCCGGGCGGGCTGACCGGGCGGACAGGCGCCACCTCGGCGTCCAGCATCTGGAACGAGAACGTCCAGGTCCCGGGCGCCGCCGTCCCCGTGAAGGCGCCGGGGACGCAGAGCGCGATCACCTGCTGGGAGTCGCTGCCGTCCGTTCCGGTGGCCAGGATCGAATCGATGCCGTGGAGGCCGCACGCGGTGGCCGGGCTCTCGATGGTGCCATCAACCACGAAGACCCAGCTCATGCGGTAGCTTCCGCTCTGGCTGCAGCCCGCGGTCGCCAGCAGCGCGGCGGCGCCGAGCCCCAGCGCCCAAGTTCGTCTCATGCCGCGGCTTATATCACCCCCGCGCGGCCATTGCGTCGCCGGCTGCAGGGCCGGCTGTCTTGCCGGCTGCAACGCCAGCTACTGCGCCGGCTGGATGACCAGCGGGGCCGGGCCCGGCGTGTAGTAGGTGCTGCAGTAGCTGATGCTCACCGTGGTCGACTGCTGCGCCAGGGAGGTGCCCGAAGAGTCCTCCAGGTTCACCGTCACGTTGTAGTTGGCGTAGTTCGACTGCAGCGGGATGTCCTGCTTGCCGTAGGAGAACCCCGCCGGACAGACCTGCGGATAGGGGACCCCGTCGATCGTCGTGACGACAGTGGCCCCGCCCGCCGCGTCGCAGGTGACGAACCCCCCCGCCGCGTTCTGGATCTGCCAGTCGACCCAGAGATCGGATTGACACCCGCTGCCGTAGTCGGGACCGGGGTCGACCACGCAGCCCGAGAACGTCAAGGCGAGCCCGACGGCGGCGGCGAAGAAAACGGGGCCGAGCACGAACGGACGAATGCGATTGGTGGTCTTCATGGCAGTCTCCTGGTCCTTCTTTTTGTCGATCAGCTCAGGGTCATTGTGGAGCACAAACGTTCCCACTGCAGGCAAGCGCGCAAGGCGCCACCAGAGCGAATGCTCCAACCTCTGTAGGCTGTCCCTCGACCACCTGAAGCAAGGTTGGTGCCGGGCTCATGACCTGCGGCAGCTCGGTCCCGTCGGTCCCGACCGCCACCACCGAAACGTCGTAGGACTCGCCGGGCCCCGTCGGCGGGATGTCGAACGCCGTCGCCCCCGTCTGGTTTTGACAGGGGAAGTCGCACTGGGCCTTGCCGGCACAGGGTGTGGCGCCGTCGATGGACCCACCGACGCCCGTCAGCACCAGCCGCACCTTGGCGATGGCCGGCTCGGCGCAGCCGCAGTCGGTGATCGCGCCACCCGTCCCGGCCGCGACGACCACCCAGTTGATCTCGACCGCGCCGCCGTTGACCGGCACGCAGGCGGGAATGAACGAAGCGCCGATGGCCATTGCCAGCAAGGGGAGTCTCATGCGGCTCGAAACTCGAGGTTAGGAATGGGGTCCAATCGTGTCAAACTGCGGGCCGGATCGCTCGCCGCGGCGAGCCCCCACCCACCGATGGAGGTCAACGTCTGATGTTACCGCTCATCCTGCAAGCCGGCGCTGGCGAAGCGCGGCTCGACATCATTTCGCTCATCCTGAACGCCTCGCCGGTGGTCAAAGGTGTGCTGGGTCTGCTCATCCTCATGTCGGCCGCTTCCTGGTTCGTCATCGCGTCGAAGACGCTCTACCTGTCGGCGGCGGCGTCGCGCTCGACGAAATTCCAGGACGCGTTCTGGAAGACCGGGCGCCTCGACGAGATCTGGCGGCTGAGCGAGGCGGCGGCGCCGTCGCCGGTGGGCGAGGTCTTTCGCGCCGGCTACACCGAGCTGGCCAAGCTGCAGAAGCGGCGGCAGGACAACGCCGATCCGGCGGGCGAGGCCTTCATGGGCGACATCGAGAGCGTCCAACGAGCGCTCGATCGCGCGCGGACCACGGCCATCACCGAGATGGAGTCGCGCGTCCCGCTGCTCGGCACCACCGCCAGCGCCGGCCCGTTCATCGGCCTCTTCGGAACGGTCTGGGGGATCATGAACTCGTTCCGCAACATCGGCGCCAAGGGGGCGGCCAACCTGGCTACGGTGGCGCCCGGCATCGCCGAGGCGCTGGTGGCGACGGCGATCGGCCTCATGGCCGCGATCCCGGCCGTCATGGCCTACAACTACCTGTCGCGGCGAATCCGGGTCATCACCTCCGAGATGGAGACCTTCTCCAGCGACTTCCTGAACATCGTCCGCCGGAGGTTCTTCTAGCCATGTCGATGTCGTCGGGCAGCGGCCCCGGCGGGACGCTGACGGAGATCAACGTCACGCCGCTGGTCGACGTCATGCTGGTGCTGCTGATCATCTTCATGGTCACGGCGCCCATGTTGCAAACAGGCGTCGACGTGAATCTGCCCGAGGCGAAGGCGCAGACGATCCCTGATGACGCGGGGAAGCTGATCCTGACCGTCACCAAGGACAAGCGCGTCTTCCTGGGCAAGCTGCAGATTCCGTGGGACGACGTGGAGAAGACGCTCAAGAACAACGCCAAGCTGAACGCCGACCACGAGCTCTACCTGCACGCCGACCGCGCGCTCAGCTACGGCGACGTCGTCAAGGTGATGGCGGCCGTCAAGCAGGCGGGCGTCGACAAGCTCGGCATGGTGACCGACCCGCTTCAGTAGACAATGGCGCGAGAGACGATACGGCGCGGATCGCGGCGAAGCTTCGCCGGGCTGCTCATCACGGCGGCCTTGCACGGCGTGATCTTCCTGGCGGTCGCGCGCGCGCACAACCAGCCCGAGCCGCCGCTCATCATGCCGCACGACTTCGTGCGCGCCGAGCTGGTGAAGCTGGGCAAGCCGCGCGATCCGTTCTGGCTGCCGCGCATCACGCAGCCGCCGCGGCCGACCGCCCCGCCCGACCAGATCAAGCTCTCGGAGGATCCCAACGCCAGGGCCGCGCCCAAGGAGGCGCCCAAGCCCAGAGGACCCCAAGATCTCCAAGGAGCTGAAGAACGCGCTCGAGCGCGCCAAGAAGCTGGAGGCGCTTGCCGTCCCCGACGACGACGAGGGATCGCTGACGGGCTCGAAGCTGGGGACCTCGAACCGCGCCGATCGGCGACGCCTACCAGGCGCAAGTGGTGGGCCTCCTGCACCAGAACTACAACTTCCCGGCCGGGATCACCCTCGACCAGATCAAGAACCCGCCCGAGATCCTGTTTCACATCCAGGCGGACGGCACGCTGGTCGGTATCAAGCTGACGCAGACCTCCGGGAACAGCTTCGTCGACGACGCCTGCGTCGACGCCGCCAAGCTGACCGGCAAGGTTCCGCCTCCGCCGCCGAGCGTCCATGGTATGAGAGTCCAGTGCGAAAAGTGAGCGGTCCGCGTGGACGGAGCTCGGCTTCGCCGAGCGGAGTCCGTCGCGGGGGGGTTCGGGGACCCTTCGAGGGTCCCCGAGGTAGATGTCTGACGCTTTTGGCGGCGATCGCCGCCTTCACGATGACCTCGGCGCGCGCGCAGCCGCCCGCGGGCGGCGACGACGATCTCCCGGCGGTCCAGCTCTCGAACGCCGGGGTGGAGATGCTGAAGCTGGCGCTGCCGAAGGCCGATGGCGACAGCGGCGAGGCGACGGCCACGATGTCCAAGGACATGGACATCACCGGCCTCTTCCAGCTGCTCGACACGGCGTCGTTCCCGGCGGCGCTGCAGGCGGAAGGGCTCGGATTCTCGTCGGCGCTCTGGTCGCAGGTCGGCGCGCAGGCGGTCATCAAGATGAAGGTCTCGGGCGGCGTGCTCGAGGGGCGCGTCTACATCGTCGCCCGCGGCGACAACGCCGTCCTCACCAAGAGCTACCGCGCCGCCGACGTGCGCGACGCCGTCCACGCCTTCGCCAACGACGTCGTCAAATCGTTCACCGGCCAGCCTGGCGTGTTCGGCTCGCGCATCGCGCTGGCGATGACCGGACACGGCGCGCACGAGATCGCGGTCGTCGACATGGACGGCGGACGGACCTCGGTCGTCACCAAGATGGCCTCGGACAGCCTGCTCCCCGCCTTTTCACCGACGGGCGGAGAGATCGCCTTCACCTCGTACCTGCGCAACAACCCGGACCTCTACATCGTCTCGGCCGGCGGCGGACGCGCGCGGCGCGTGTCGAAGTCGCCGGGGCTCAACACCGGCGCGGCCTGGGCGCCGGGCGGCCGCGTCCTGGCGCTCACCATGTCGTACGAGGGGAACTCGGAGATCTACAAGATCGATCCCAGCGACGGCCGCGTCGAGGCGCGCCTCACCAACAACCCGGCCATCGACAGCTCGCCCTGCTTCTCGGCCGACGGGTCGGCAGATCGCGTTCGTGTCGAACCGCCAGGGCTCGCCGCAGATCTTCGTCATGTCGGCGTCGGGCGGCGGCGCCAAGCGGGTCACCTTCCAGGGGAAGTACAACCAGACGCCGCGCTTTAGCCCGCGCAGCCGACAAGCCGCAGATCGCCTTCACCGGCCGCGACGAGCGCGGCGTGTTCGACATCTTCATCCTCGACGTCAAGAGCGGCAAGGTCGATCGCCTGACGCAGGGCAAGGGGTCGAACCTCGACCCGACCTGGTCGCCCGACGGGCGACTCATCGCCTACGTGTCGAGCCGCGGCGGCCTCTACGTCCAGAACCCGGAGACCCACCACGAGGTTCAGGTCTGGCGGGGCAACGCCTCGTCCCCGTCGTGGGGCCCGGCTCCGGCGCGCTGACGCGCCGGCCGAGCTCAGCCGAGGTGGTCCCGGCGGGCGACCTCTGCCGTCGCTATCACCGATCTGCTGCCGCCCGATCTGGATCTGCTTGCCCCCTACGGGAGAAGACTTTAGGTTTCCCCGCATGACAACAGATCCTGTTTGCGGAATGGACCTCGAGGAGTCTCAGGCGAAGGCTTCCACGCGGAGTACGAAGGGAAGACGTACTACTTCTGCTCGGACGCCTGCCGCGAGGAGTTCGAGGCGTACCCCGAGCAGTACGCGCTGGGGGTGGGCGCGGGATCGGGGACCTCCGCCACGCCGTAAACCGGCCGGCTCAAGTGTGGGAAACCCTGGGAGGGTTCCCACGCCCTCCGCGCGCTTTACCTCGGGCCCAGGGTGGCGCAAGCTCCCCGCCGCGCATGAATCTGGCCACGCTGGACATCGGCACGAACACCACGCTCCTGCTGGTAGCGCGGGTGCTCGCCCACCGGCGCGCTGGAGCGGGTCGAGGAGCGGGCCGAGATCACGCGCCTCGGGCGGGGCATCGGCGCCGGAGGCGCGCTCGGGACCGAAGGGATCGCGCGCACGCTGGACGCCCTGCGCGCGTTCGCGGCGATCGCGCGGCGGCACGACGCGCCGATCGCCGCGGTGGGGACCGAGGCGCTGCGGCGCGCGCCCAACGCCGCGGCGTTTCTCGATCCGGCTGCCGAGATCCTGGGGGGGCCGGTCGAGGTGATCGACGGGGCGCGTGAGGCGGCGCTCACCTTTCGCGCGGTCGCGGAGGCTTTCCCCGACGTGCTCGCCGGCGCGCTGGTGGTGGTCGACATCGGCGGCGGCTCGACGGAGATCGTCATCGCCACGCGCGGGACGGTGAAGTTCAACGTCAGCCTGCCGCTCGGATCGGTCCGCCTGACCGAGGCCTTCATCCGCCACGACCCGCCCCGACTCGAGGAGGTCGCCGCCCTGACGGCCGCGGTCGACGCCGCCCTGGCGGGCGTCCCGTTCCCGGTGCCGGTCGCGACGCCGATCACGCTGGTCGGCGTGGCGGGAACGGTCACCTCGCTGGCGGCGATGGCCGAGGCGCTGGTGAGCTACGACCCGGCGCGCGTCCACGGTTACCGGCTGTCGCAGGCGGCGCTCGCCGAGCAGGTCGCGCGCCTGCGGGTAGGGACCCAGGCGGCGCGCGAGCGAATCGTCGGCCTCGACTCGCGCCGCGCCGACGTGATCCTGGCCGGGGCGCTCATCCTGCAGCGGATCGCCACGGCCGCCTCGGGCGGCCGAGGTGCGGGTCAGCGATCGCGGAATCCGCTGGGGGCTCATGCAAGAGCTGGCCGGGAAATTTGCAGGGCGGGACGTCGCTTGATACGGCCCCGCTCCGACGGTAGCTTGCTCTCCATGCGGCCCGCCTTCGTCCCCCTGCTGTCGGGGCTGGCGCTCGCCTCGGCCCTGGACCTGGGCTGCCACGGCAAGACCGCCATCGAGGCGCCTTTCTCCGATGACTTTCGAGCGCGCCGAGCTGGGGGGCGGCTGGAACGCGACCTCGCCCGCGTACCGGATCACGGCGGGCGCGCTCGAGGTCTCGAACGCCTACAACCACCCCGCCTGGCTGCGCTCGCGCCTGCCGGCGAACGCTTTCATCGAGCTCGACGTCACCTCCAACAGTCCGGACGGCGACATCAAGGTCGAGCTCTACGGCGACGGCGCGTCGTACGATCCCGACAAGGGGAGCTACGATTCGACCGGCTACGTCCTCATCTTCGGCGGCTGGCACAACACGCTGTCGGTCATCTGCAAGCTCGAGGAGCACGGCGACGGCCGCAAGGCCCAGCGCGCCGACGTCAAGGTGACGCCCGGCCAGCGCTACCACTTCACCATCACCCGCAAGGACGGCGCCATCGACTGGGCCATCGACGGGAAGCCCTTTCTGGCCTGGACCGACCCCGAGCCGCTCGCCGGTCCGACGCACGAGTACTTCGCGGTCAACGACTGGGAGGCCGACGTGACGTTCGACAATCTCCACATCCGGCCGGTGCCGTAGGGCGGCGCAATGATGGACCAACCGGACGAACCTCCGCCGAGCCCTCGCTTCGACGTCAGCCGCGCGCTGGCGGCCCTGGTTGGACGTCGGGCCGCGCTCGTTTACATGCACGACAACCCCGATCCCGACGCGCTGGCAGCGGCGCTCGGTCTCGGGCGCCTGTTCGAGCACGAGCTCGGCGCGACGGTGACGCTGGCGCACGGCGGGATCGTCGGCCGCGCGCAGAACCGCGCCATGGTCGACACGCTGGGGATGCCGCTGGCACCGGTCGAGCAGATCGATCCGGCCAAGTACGATCTCATCGCGCTGGTCGACAGCCAGCCCGAGACGGGGAACAACTCGCTGCCGCCCGGGCACCGCATCGACGTCGTGATCGACCACCACCCGGTCCGGCCGTCGAGCGCACGCGCCCCCTGGTGCGACATCCGCCCCGACTTTGGCGCTACCTCGACGATCGTCTTCGAGTACCTGCGCGCGCGCGGGATCCCGGTCGACGCCAAGCTGGCGACGGCGTTCTTCTTCGCGCTGCGCACGGAGACACGCGATCTCGGGCGCGAATCGACCGGGGCGGAGCGCACCGCCTACCTCGAGCTGGTGCGGCTGGTCGATCACGGCCTGCTCTACCGGATGACGCACCCCAAGGTCCCGCGCGCGCACTTCGCGGCGCTCGATCGCGCGCTCCGCTCGGCGCAGGTGTTCGGCGAGCTGGTGGCCGTCAACCTGGGGACGCTCGGCTACCCCGACCTCGTCGCCGAGATCGCCGACCTCCTGCTCTCGTACGAGAAGGCGCACGCCGTGCTCTGCCTCGGCGAATACCGACAGAACGTCTACCTGTCGCTGCGCACCGAAGCCGACAATGCGCGCGCCGGCGGCATCATGCGCCACATCGTCGCGCAGGACGGCGCGGCGGGGGGGCACGGAACGATGGCGGGCGCGCGCCTCTTCGCGACGATCACGTCGGAGGCGGCGCTGGAGGCGACGTTCCAGGAAATCGTGCGGCGCCTGCTGGAGACGCTCGGCCAGCCGCCGGCGGAGGGCGACCCGCTCCTCCGTCTCCCTGGCTAGTCTAGGCGGCCCGGCGCCCAGAGCCGGTCAGGCGGCGCTGCGCGCGCCCACCACTCCGCCGCGCGCGGCCCCGGGCTCGGCGGTCTCGCGGGAGAGGCTGAAGTAGAGCGCGGCCGCCATCAGCAACAGCGCACCAGCGCACACGACCGCCATCCTCACCGCCCGGCGCCGCGAGCCGGCCGTCCATTTTCCGGGCGGGCGATGCCCCTGCCGCGCCCGACGGCGGCGAACAGTGACACGCTCGCGCTGCAGATCGCTCCCCAGCGGGGGGGCCACCGCGTCGCTCCCGGCAATCGAGGGACCGTTCGTCATCCGCCTCGGCTCCTTGCGAAAGGTGCCGGGCAGCGTACCCCAAACAATTTGCGCTGGCTATGGGGCCTATCTAACGTCCGACTATCTAACGTCCGACTATCTAACGTCCGACTATCTAACGTGCAAGGCGATCACGAGGCCCCACAGGACCAACGAGATCACCGACGCGGCCACCAGCGCGAAGACCGTTCGCTTCCTGTCTTTCAGTTCGTCTTTCAGTCCGGAAATCACGGCTAAGACACTCTCTCCTCGAAGTTCGGCCTCGTCTTCTTATGCGCAGCTTCAGCTGTCAGCGCAAGGGGAGCGCCGAAATCTGTCACCTAGTATCGGCGGCCTGGGTGACTCTTGAGCATGGCCGCCTCGCCGTCACGAACCTGTCGCATGATCTCCACGGTGCGCTGGCAGTAGGGGCAGAGGGCCACTTTGGCGCCCGACATGAGAGGGACGACCCGGAGGGTCCCCTTGCAGCGGCTGCGCTCGGTCGACGGTCGCAAAACGGTCTTTACTATAGGGGACAACCTGGACCGGTGCACGCCGGCGCGGGGCGATCCTGCCGCGGCGCGAGACCCGCCGCCCGTTCGGGCGTGTCTCGCCGGCGGGCGCTGCTACTTGGCGAGCGAAGGAAAAACCGGGCAGCCACGCGGGTATGGGCGATCGTGCTCGGGGAGCTCGCCCGGCGGCGCCGGATCGCGGCAGCGGTCCGAATCGGAGCAGGCAACCAGGCGATCGATCGCCAGGTTGCGGGTGGCGGTCACCGACCGCGCGAAATGCGGACAGTGAACGATCACCTGGAGCAGCACGGATCGCCGCACGTCCGGAGACTACACCCGATCGGTCAGGCGGCGGCGAGCTGAGGTGCGACCAGCCAGGCGCGCGCCGAGCGTGTTGGCCCCTCGTCCCGAGGCTCGCCGAATGGCACGGCGTTCTGGATGAGGTCGTGCCATCCCTCGCCGAACTCGTCCTTGCGAGCATCGAACGTCACCGCGATGAGCGCCGTGTGCCCGAGCGGGCTCTCGATGAGCATCTCGCCAGGCCGCGCCCCCTCCGCGCCGGTGAAGGTGCCGACGGCGCGGTAGGCCCCGTGTCCGACGGGCTCAACCTCGCGGCTGCGAAAATGGAACAGATCGCGACCGCTCGAGACGCCGCTGGTGGCGTCGATGGCCAGACGCACGGTAACCCGGTCGAGGTCCGGCCCGAAAGCGAGGCCCGACTCCCAGTCGGCGAACCGGCCGCGCAGCAGGAAGTCTCCCCCGCCCACGTCGAAGTCGAGGCTCGGCCGGGCGGCTGAAGGCGCGGCTGACCTTTGCTGTTGAATGATCGTTCCCACGCCCCCAGCGTATGCACCGCGCGCGCCCGGTCTAGTTTTACGGGGGACGGCTCGCTTCCGCTCGCGTCCCCCGGGCCCCCCTCGCTTCGCGCGGCAGAGCCGCGCTGCGCTCGCCTGCACGGAGCCGCGCTGCGCTCGCCTGCACGGATGGGCTCGGCGGCATGCGCAGCACCACTAGCGCTGGGGCACGTCTGGCGCTGCGGCGCGACTCGCGCTGGGGCGCGTCTAGCGCTGCGGGCGCGTCTAGCGCTGCGGGCGAGCGGGTGCGCGTCGGCCGGCGCGATTTGGGGCGGGCGGGACCGCGGGGGGCTGCGCGTCGCGGCCGAGCGTCCAGCTGGGCGGATCGCTCGCGGGAAACGACTCGTCGGACGACTCGTCGATCTCGTGGTCGGCCGCGGCGCGCGCCTCGTCCGCCACTTCGGCCTTGGTCCGGGCACTCTTGTCGGGCATCTGCCACCTCCTCCGATCCAACCGTGCCGCAACCTGAGCACGCGCGCGGGGTAGCGAAAGGTGGGCCCGACCCCGATTTCAGGGTAAAAGGAGGCCTACGGCTCGGTCCAATCGCCAGCAAGGAGACTCGCCATGACCAACAAGGGTGCGATCATCGCCGCGATGGCGGCCGGTCTTTTCAGCGCTGGGGCGCCGCTCGCCGCCCTGGCCGCCGATTCCGACAAAGTTCACTGCGAGGGCGTGAACTCCTGCAAGGGGAAGAGCGCCTGCGCCACCGCCAAGAGCGGCTGCTCCGGCCAGAACGGCTGCAAGGGCAAGGGCTGGATCGAGATGACCGAAAAAGATTGCAAGGCCAAGGGCGGCAAGCCCGCGAAGTAATCTCAGGGAGCGCGGCGCGACCGCTGCGCTACCCGGCGCGGAACTGAAAGTCGCGCTCGCGCACGACCTGCTTCTCGACGAGATCGACGAGGAACGCGCGTCCTTCGCCGATCATCCCGTTGAAGGTCAGGAGGTACCAGACGTCGAGCGCCCAGCGGACGTGGCCGCTCTCGCAGGGGGGCGACCACTCCGTCGGCTCGAGGTCGCCCAGCCCCGGCGGCCGGATACGGCCGTTGACCCGCAGCTCGCGAAACGGCGTCGAGGCGCGCACGATCTCGACGGCGTTCGCCGCGGCGCCCGGCTGGATCTGCCGACGCCACTCGCTCACGAGGCGCAGGCGCGCCGGGCTGCCGCCAAGATCGGTCTCCGCCTCGTAGGCCTCGTCGGCGGGAAGCCCGGCGAAGTCGGCGACGTCGAACTCGGGAAACAGATCCTCCGTCGCGATCTCCTTCTCACGCGCAGCGACGGCGTCCTCGAGCTCGCGACGCCGTTCCGCCGAGTAGTAGGCGTAGAGGCGGAGCGCCGCGTGGCGCGACGGCAACCGGTGATCCCAGTCGATGACCCACAGCGCGCCGGCGTAGTCCGCCTCGCCGAACGGAACCAGCGGCGGGATCGCCGCGGCGATCTGCGCGCGCGCTTCGGCCCCCTCGAACAGCCCCTGCTGCGCCAGCCGCGGATGAACGCGCATCTCGGATCTCAGAAGGTCGCGCAGGTCGAGCGCCATAAGCGCCCGATTTTACGTCGGCGCGCGCGTGTCGCCTAGCGACCGCGCGCGCTTTTTGCGTCGGGCCTGTCTTGCGCCGCCACCAGGACGGCTCCATGAATCTGTCGTCATGGTCGGCAAAACGATCGTCGTCGCGTTCGCCTTCATGGTCGCGGTCACCTTCGGGGCCCTCGTCGCCGCCTGCGCCGAGAGCCAACCGGCCGCGCCGCCCCCGGCCGCCGGGACCCCGGGCGCCGCGCCCGCAGCCACCTCCGTGCCCGGACCACCCCAGCTCGCCTGGGACGCCATGAGCAAGGACCAGCGCAAGGCGTACATGAAGGCGGTCGTGATGCCGAAGATGAAGGAGACCTTCGTGGCCTTCGCCGCCGACCACTACGCCGAGATGAACTGCGCCACCTGCCACGGCGACGGTGCCACCGACGGCACGTTCAAGATGCCGAACCCCAAGCTCCCCGCGCTGCCGACCACGCCCGACGGCTTCAAGAAGCTGATGGGCGACAAGCCCCAGGTGACCCAGTTCATGGCCACCAAGGTCAAGCCGCAGATGGCGCAGCTGCTCGGCATGGAAGAGTTCACGCCCGAGCACCAGTCCGGCTTCGGCTGCTACCAATGCCATACGAAAACTGCGGGACCTTGACAGGGTCCCGCGCCCCCCGCGACGAGGTCGGCCGAGCTGAGCTCGTCCGACCTCACGCGATCGCCCAAACACGGTAATACTCGCGCGGTGCCCTCCGCGCGCCTGGACTGGACGCCCGCCGAAAACGCCCTGGCCGCGGTGTCGCGCGCGGCGGCGGCGCGCGGGCCAGTTCTCGATCTGACCGAGACGAACCCGACGCGCGTCGGGCTTTCCTATCCAGAGGCTGCGATCGCCACGGCGCTGGCGCGCGCGCCGTTCGCGCTCTACGAACCGGCGCCGCTGGGGCTGCCGGCGGCCCGCGCGGCGGTGGCGGCCGACTACGCACGCGCCGGCGTCGGCGTCGATCCCGGGCGCGTGGTGCTGACCGCCAGCTCCAGCGAGTCGTACGGCTTCCTGTTCAAGCTCTGCTGCGATCCGGGCGACGCCGTGCTGGTCCCCGAGCCGAGCTATCCGCTGTTCGAGTACCTCGCCCGGCTCGAGGGGGTGGTCCCGATCGGGTACCGGCTGGCGTTCGACGGCGTCTGGCACATCGACTTCGCCAGCCTCGACGACGCGGTCGCAACCGCGCGCGAGGCGGGGCACCGGCCGCGCGCGATCGTGGTCGTCAACCCGAACAACCCCACTGGATCGTTTCTCAAGCGCGACGAGCTGGCGCGGCTCGCGGCCGTCTCGGCGCGCGAGGACCTGGCGCTCGTCGCCGACGAGGTGTTCGCCCCCTACCCGCTCGGGCGCGATCCCGACCGGGTGACCGCCGCCGCCGTCGACCCGGCCGTGGCCGACGGGCCGCCCGTTTTCAGCCTGGGCGGCCTCTCCAAGGCCTGCGGCCTGCCGCAGCTGAAGCTGGGGTGGATCGTCGCCGGCGGGCGCGACGCCGCACGCGCGATCGCCGCGCTGGAGCTCGTCGCCGACACCTATCTGTCGGTCGCGACGCCCGTGCAGGCGGCGCTCCCGGATCTGCTGGCGCTGGGCAGCGAGGTGCGGGCGGGGATCGCCGCCCGCGTCGCCGCAAACCGTGCGCACCTCGCGACGGCGCTGCCTGCCGCGTCGGGCATCACTGCGCTCCCCGCCGAGGGGGGCTGGTCGGCGATCCTGCGTCTCCCCGCCAGCCGCAGCGACGAGGCCTGGGCCGCGTCGCTGGTCGCCGAGAGCGGCGTCCTCGTCCAACCCGGCTACTTTTTCGATCTGCGCGGCGGGACCTTCCTGGTGGTCAGCCTCCTGCCGGCGGTCGACCTCTTCGCCGAGGCGATCGCACGACTTGTCGCGCACGTCGACGCCGTCCTGAGATAATGCGCCGTGGCCGCGGCCCTCGCACCTGCCTACGCGATCGCGATCCTGATGGCCGCGGGGCCCGACGACGGCTGTCCCTCGCCGCACCAGCTCGCCGACGCGCTGTCGGCGCACCTGCCGGGGATGGTGCTGCCGCTCGGGCACGCGACCGGCCCGACGACGCTGCGGCTCGCGGTGACCACCGACACCGCCGGCGCGATGCGGCTCGACCTCAACGATCCGGAAGGGGGGCCGCTCCTGCACCGCTGGCTGCCGGCCAGCGAGCGTCCCAAGGGCGGCGACTGCCCCGCCCTTGCGGAAACAGCCGCGCTGATCGTCGAGCGCTACTGGCACGAGGTCGGCTACGACGTCCCGATCGAGGCGCCAGCCGCGACGCCCAAGCCGCCGCCTCCGAAGGCCACGTCGCCACCCCCGCCGCCGCCCAAGCCGGCGCCGCCACCGACGCCGACGCCCAAACCTGAACCGCCCCCGTCGCCCACCGTCGAGGTGCGCCCTCCGCCACCCAGGCGGGCGCCCGAACCAACGCCGCCGGCGGAGGCGCTACCCCCGCCCGGCTGGTGGATCGGTGCCGGTGCGGGTGGCCTCCTGACGGAGTCGGGTGGTCGCAGCGGCGCCGCGTCGCTGGCCATCGGCGTCGAGCGCCCGGTGTTCCGGCGGCGGCTCGGGCTGCGGCTTTCGGCCGGCGTCGAGACCGGCGTCTCCGCGGACTGGACGACCGGCCACGCGAGCATCCGCCAGTTCCCGGTGCGGATGGGCGCCTACCTGCCGATCGTGCTCGGCTTCGGCCAGCTCGAGCCGGGGATCGGCGTCGATCTGACCGTGATATCCGTCGCGTTTTCACACGAGACGGCCTCGACCACCGAGATGGTGGCCGCCCCGGGCGCCGACATCGCGCTCGCGTGGGCGCTCCCGATGCCTCACGATATCTATCTTCGGGCACTGGCCCAGGCCGGGATCGAGGTTCCTTATCACGTGGTAACCGAGCGCAACGACACGACAATCTTTACGGGCCCCCGATTCGACCTGCTGCTTGGGCTAGAATTGGGGCTTTGGTTTCCGTGATGAAGCGAAACTGGGTCGGTCACTAACCATGGCAGAAGGTCCCGTGAACACGCCTGGCTTGATTCGCGCCGTCCCCACTGGCGGCGGCTTGACCGCCGACATCGACATGGTGGCTCGCTGCCGTCGTGGCGACGGCTCGGCGTGGCGCGGGCTCTACGATCGCTACGCGCCGGTCGTCTACCGGTTCCTGTCGGCCTTCGGCGTGCCGAGCGAGGAGCGTGAAGACGCCTGCCAGGAGGTCTTCGTCGCCGTCTACCGCAGCCTGGGACGGTTCCGCGGCGAGGCGCGCCTGTCGACCTGGATCTACCGGATCGCCGCGCGCCACGCCGGGCGCCTCGGGCGGCGACGGCGTGTCCGCGGACTCCTGTCGACGCTGCTGGTGCGCGAGCCGCCACCGCCCCCCGCGGCAGATCCGTCGGAGCGGAGCGAGCGGCTGCAGCTCCTCGACGAGATGATCAGCAAGCTGTCGCCCAAAAAACGCCTGGTGCTGGTCTTGTTCGAGATCGAGGGGGTGCCGATCGAGGAGGTCGCCAAGATCGCGGGCTGTCCCGAGAACACCGCCTGGTCGCGGCTGCACTACGCGCGCGCCGAGCTGATGGCGATGGCGAAGCGGAGGACGAAGTGACGCCGCAGCGGCGCTGGCCCGACGGACCCGACGAGGTCGCGGCCGAGCTGCGCCGCGCGCTCGACGAGGCGTCGCTGCGCGGACCGGACGACATGACGCTGCGGCGGGGCTGGAGCGCCGTCTCGCTCTCCCTCGGCGGCGAGCGGGCCACCCCGTACGACGCGGCCAGCATTGGCGAGCCGCCCGACCTGGACTTCGCCGCCATGTCCATGTCGATGATGTCGCGGCCGCGTGCGCGGCGCGGGTTCTGGTTCGCCTGGGGGGTCGCCACCACCGCCGCGCTGGCGACGGTCGGCGCCTTCTGGCTCTGGCCACACACCGGCGAGGTGGCGCAGACGAGCGCGCAGCACCACCGCCCGGCCGCCAGGAGCGAGCTCCCGCCGGGCGCGCGCCGCCTGACGCTCGAGGGGGGCATCGAGGCCGTGCTCGGCCAGTCGAGCGTCATGCGGATCGAGGACGGCGCGCCCCGGATCGAGGGGGGCGAGGTGCGGTTCAGCGTGCCGCACCGCCAGCCGGGACACCCATTCGTCGTCCGCGCCGAGGGTTACCGCGTCGTCGTCGTCGGCACCCGCTTCGGCGTCAACGTCGACGGAAAAGGCGACGCCGAGGGCCTCGGCAAGCTCAAGGTCGGCGTCGACGTCGACGAGGGGATCGTCGAGGTCTGGGAGGCGGTCAGCGGTCAGCGGCTCGCGCGACTCACCCCGGGCGAGCGGTGGCAGAGCCCCGACGTCGCGCCCGCGGCACCGGCGGCGTCCGCCGTTGAGGCACCGAAACCGACACCGGCGCCCAGCGCGGTCGCACCGGCCGTCCCGACAGCGGCGCGTCTCCACCACGCGGGCAAGCGCCTGGGCGCGGGCCACACCCTGGCGCTCGCCTCGCCCGGCGACGGCGCCCCGTCGACCGATCGCACGGCCCCCGAGACGCCGACCGCCGAGGCGGCCGCGGCCCGCGCGGCGCTGGCCTCCGGGGATGCGCCGCGCGCGCTTCAGCTCTACAAGACGATGGCCCAGGGGACCGGACCGTCGGCGGAGAACGCCGCCTACGAAATCGGCAAGGTGCTGAACGAGAAGATGGGGCAGCCACAGAGCGCGGTGGCCGCCTGGCGCCGCTACCGCGCCGCCAACCCCGAGGGGATCCTGCGCGTCGAGGCCGACGTGTCGATCATCGAGACGCTGGGCCGCATCGGCGAGTCGGACGAGGCGCTCTCCGAGGCCAACGAGTTCTTGCGGCGGCACCCCGACAGCGAGCGACGGACCGAGATTGCGCGGCTGGCCGGCGATCTCTACCGCGCGCGCGGCGACTGCCGGCACGCGCTCGGACCTTACCAGGTTGCGCTCGGGGCCTCGCGCCCGCGCGACGCCGTCGAGGCCGCCGCCTTCCACCGCGCGGACTGCCTGGTGCGCCTGGGAGACACGGGGGGCGCCGACGCCGTGCGCGCCTACCTGCGCACCTACCCGAACGGGAAGTTCCGCGGCGAGGCGGCAGCGCTGACCGGCAGGTCCGCGCCCCGGCCGTAGGGCGCGCCGTGAAGCGCGCCATCTCGCTCGGCTGCGCGTTGCTGGCGGGCACGCTCGCGGCCTGCCAGCAGACACTGGTGCTCGACGATCTGGCGCTCGACGCGGGCCTGTCCGGATCGGGCGGCGTGAGCGGGAGCGGCGGCACGAGCGGCGGGAAAGGCAGCGGCGGCCCGACCGATGCCTCGGCCGATGGTCGCTGCTTCGGGACGATCCAGTACGAGGCGGACGTGCCGCAGGTCATTGTCGCGCTCGATCGCTCGACCGGCGCGACGATGACCGACTCCGCTTTCGGAGCCAGCGAGTTCCTCACGGCCGCCGCCGATCTCAGCACGATCGTCTCTCGGTACGAGGGGCCTACCGGACCGGGGCACAACGGGAGCAGCGTAGCGGTCTCTTTCTACTATCTGGCTTTCCCGGGCAGCGTCGATACGAACACTTGCAACGTTGAGATGGGATGCTGCGCAACCGACGTCACCTACACACCCGACAGCCAGGACTTTCAGAACGCGGCCTACGCCTGCAACATGTCCGGCGGTGACTGCCCGTCGTCGAACCGGCGCCCCATCGCGGAGGCCCTCTCGACGGCCGGTGCTTACTTCTCACAGTCGTACGTTCCCCAGTCCGGGCCGCGCTTCGTGTTGCTGGTGACGGGGGGATCACCGCCGTACGCCTCGGATTGCTTCATGCCCACCGATTGCCAGAGCGCAATCAACGCGGTCGACGGGCTCAAGAACCAGAGCGTGACCACCTACATCGTCGGGCTCGGTGACCAGGGGAACATCGATTGCCTTCAGGCCATGGCGAACGACGAAGGTTCTTCTCAGTACTACGGCGGAGCGCCGACGTCGGGCGACGTCAACGGCGCGTTGCAGACGGTCACCACGCCGATCGCCCAGGCAGCCTGCCACGGGACACTGTTGACGACGGTCGTCGGGACGAACCAGCTCATGGTCACGTATCAGGGGACGCCCGTGAACCAGGACTTCAAAAACGGGTGGACGCTCGGTACCGATACCGGCGCGCCCCGGCTCTTCCTGCACGGCAGCGCCTGCGCGATGTACGTGCAAAACCCCTTCGGACTGCAGATCGGCAACGGGTGCGTGCCCGATCGATTCGGGCAAAACCCCTAGCGGAGCGGCTTAGCGGAGCGCGGCTTCCAGGTCGGCGATGAGGTCGTCGGCGTGCTCGATGCCGACGGAGAGGCGGATGAGGCCGTCGCCGATGCCGAGGGCGCGGCGGCGCTCGGGCGGGATCGAGGCGTGGGTCATGATCGCGGGGTGCTCGGCGAGCGACTCGACGCCGCCGAGCGACTCGGCGCAGGTGAAGACGCGCAGGCGCTTCAAGAAGTCGCGGGCCTGCCGAGCGTCCCCCGGCCCGGCGCGCAGCTCGAACGAAACCATGCCGCCGAAGCCGGACATCTGGCGGCGCGCCAGCGCGTGCTGGGGGTGCGAGCGGAGGCCCGGGTAGATGACGCGCGCGATCTCGCGGCGGCGACTCGAGCCAGCGGGCGACGGTGAGCGCGTTCTCCTGGTGGCGCTCCATGCGCACGGCCAGCGTCTTGGTCCCGCGCAGCACCAGGAAGCTGTCGAAGGCGGGCTGGCTGCCGCCCATCGAGTTCTGGACGAAGGCGAAGCGGGCGCGCAGCGCGGGGTCGCGGCCGATGACGGCGCCGCCGACGACGTCGGAGTGGCCGTTCAGGTACTTGGTCGTCGAGTGGACGACCAGGTCGGCGCCGAGCTCGAGCG
Source organism: uncultured Pseudomonadota bacterium (assembly GCA_963725905.1). Lineage (GTDB taxonomy): Bacteria > Myxococcota_A > Polyangia > Fen-1088 > Fen-1088 > JADGRB01. The sequence goes on from CAVSAG010000004.1 coordinate 434,260, forward strand.
GGCGCTGGAAGTACGGCGTCATGAAGGTGTTGTCGACGGCGAGCGAGGACGCCGCGCGCGCGCGCAGGCGCGCGCGACGGCGCGGATGTCGCAGAGGTGCAGGAGCGGGTTGGTGGGCGTCTCGATCCAGCAGAGCCGCGTGCGCGGGCCGATGGCGGCGGCGACGGCGCGCGCGTCGCGCGCGTCGACGTAGGTGAACGTCAGGCCCAGGCGGCGGAAGACCTTGTCGAACAGGCGGAAGCTGCCGCCGTAGATGTCGTCGCCGGCGACGACGTGGTCGCCCGCCTCGAGCGTGGCCAGCACGGCCGTCGAGGCGGCGACACCGGCGTTGAAGGCCAGGCCCCAGGCGCCCCCCTCGAGCGCGGCCAGGTTCGCCTCCAGCGCGAAGCGGGTCGGGTTCTGCGTGCGCGAGTACTCGAAGCCGGTGTGCACGCCCGGGCCCTTCTGCGCGTAGGTCGAGGTGAGAAAGACCGGCGTCATGACCGCGCCGGTGACGGGCTCCGGGCTCTGGCCGGCGTGGATGGCGAGCGTCTCGAATCGCGAGCCTGCCTATTCGCGCCGCCGCGCGCTTTCGTTTCATGCGCGGCGCTCGGCGAGGAACTCGATGAGGTCGATCTTGGTGATGACGCCCACGATGGCGTCGTCGGTCTCGCACGACCACCATCTGCGCGTCGTTGAAGATGTTGCGCAGCAGGTGGATGCGCGTCGCGGGGCGTCACCGTCGCGTAGTCCGATTCGACCAGCGAATCGATCGGCGCGTCGAGCCCGCCGTCCCCCTTGACCAGGAAGTCCAGCAGGTCGACCTCGGTGACGATGCCGCCGAGGCTGGCCCCCGTCGCCCTCCAGCACCGGCATCTGCGAGACGCCGCTGTCGCGCATGGCGGCGATCACGTTGCGCACCGATTCGCCCTTCTTGGCGACGATGAGCGGCCGCTGCTTCTTGCGGCGCAGGAGCTCGGCGACGGTCCCCATCGGGTCGGGCTCGTCGAGGAAGCCGTTCTCGCGCATCCACTTGTCGTCGAAGATCTTCGACAGGTACTTGGAGGCCCCGTCGGGGAGAAGCACCAGGATGTTCTCCTTGCGCTTGCGTCGCCTCGGCGTACTTGATCGCGCCCGCCACCGCCGCGCCCGAGCTGCCGCCCACGAACAGCCCCTCCTGGCGCACCAGCTCGCGCGTCATGAGGAAGCACTCCTTGTCGTCGACGCGCACGATCTCGTCGACCATCTTGAGGTTCATCGTCGACGGGAGGAAGTCCTCGCCGATCCCCTCGACGTAGTAGGCGAACGGGCGGGTCATGCGGCCCGGTCTTGACGTACTCGTAGTAGAGCGAGCCGATCGGATCGACGCCCACCAGCCGGAAGCCCGGCTTCTTCTCCTTGAAGAAGCTGCCCGCACCCCGAGATCGTGCCGCCGGTCCCCATCCCGGCCACGAAGACGTCGACCTCGCCGTTGGTCTGCTCCCAGATCTCGGGCGCCGTCGAGGTGTAGTGCGCGTCGGGGTTGGCCGGGTTGTGGTACTGGTTCGCGTAGAACGCGCTCGGCGTCTCGGCGACGATGCGCTTGGCGGTCTGGTAGTAGCTGCGCGGGTCGTCGGGCTCGACGGCGGTCGGGCAGATGACGACGCGCGCGCCGAACGCGCGCAGGCCTGGCCATCTTCTCGGGCGACATCTTGTCGGGCATGACGAACACGCAGGCGTAGCCGCGCAGCGCCGCCACCAGCGCCAGGCCCATGCCGGTGTTGCCGCTGGTCGCCTCGACGATCGTCCCGCCGGGCCCGAGCTGCCCGCGGCGCTCGGCGTCGGTGACGATGTTGCGCGCCACCCGGTCCTTCATCGACCCGCCCGGGTTCAGGTACTCGCACTTGACGAAGATGTCGGCCGGCACATGCCGAGCCAGCTTCTGCAGCTTGACGATCGGCGTCCCGCCGACCGCCTCGAGGATGTTGTTCTTGGCGCCCGTCACGACGCGACTATCCTCAGGACTGGTTTCCGCGCTACGCCTTGAAGTGATCGCGCCCGTGCGCCGAGCGGAAGTGCTCGACCACGCTCTCCTCGAGCAGCTCCTGCATGGTCGCACCGCCGTAGCGGGCGGCGATGCGGTCGTCGTACTCGTCGGCGATGATGGCCACGTCGCGAATGGTGGTGGTCAGCTCCTCGGCGTCGAGCGTGTCCCCGCCCAAGCAGCGTGTGCGAGAAGATGATGACGTCGCCCGCCGGCACATAGGCGAAGGCACCGAAGCGCAGCAGCGCGTTCATCTCCAGGAGCTGCAGCGCCAGCGGCACCTCCATCGTCACCCCCTTGACCAGCTGGGCGACGCAGCGGACCACGCATCTGTCGGGGTTCCAGGCGATGACGTTGATCATCACGATCGACGATCCCTGCTTGACGACGTAGAGGCCCTCGTCGACCTTCTTGAACGCGGGGCTCTTGCGTAGCGTCTTCTCGATGAGCTGACAGCTCGTCTTGGCGGCGGCGTTCATGTCCAAATCGGTACCACGGATAAAGTAAACTCACCACCGCCATGCGCACCTGCAAGCACTGCGCGCACAGCACGGCCGACCACCTGTGCTTCTGTTCGGCGTGCGGCCACTGGCTGGGCGCCCCCACCTCCGGGATGTCGGCGTTCGCCGGCGGCCTGGACGACCGGGTGCGCGGCACGGCCGCCTTCTCGCGCACGCTGGTGGCCGCGCCGCGCGGCGCCGTCACCGGCCCGTCGACGGTGGCCCTGCGGGGGACCACCACGACAGAGCGGACGGTCGCCGAGGCGCCCAACAAAAAGCTGACGGGGCTCTCCTGGGCGGGCGACGCCATCGGCTACATCTACGTCTACCTGCGCGACAAGCTGGATGCGGGCGCGCGGCGACGGCGCCTGACCGAGGAGCGGACCGGCGCCGAGGCGATGCTGTCGGGCGCGATCAACGATCTCGCCGCCACCGTCCTGCGCGAGGGCGTACAGCACGCCGACTTCACGGGCCTCTTGGAGGCGATCGGGCGCGCGCACGCCCGGCGCGAGGCGGCCGCCGCCGACGTCGAGGCGGCCGACACGCTGCAACAGAACGAGGCGACCCGCCTCGGCGCGCAGGTCGAGGCCGCCGAGGCCGAGTGGACGGCGAGCGACCGGACCAGCCGCGACGCCGACGAGATCCTGCGTGGCGCCTCCGCCGACCGCGACACCGCCGGCGCGCGGCTCGCGCGCGTCAAGGACGAGCGGGCGCGCCTCTCGCGCGAGATGGAGCACCAACGGCACCGACGCGCGGGCGGCGCAGCTTGCCCACGACGCCGTCGGCCTGGCCGACGAGCAGCGGGCGCTCGAGGAGCTGACCGAGAAGCTCGATCGTCAGCTCGCCGACCTGCGTGACAACTCCGCGGCGCTGCGCACGGCGGCGGCCGCCGCCAAGGCCAAGCTGGAACAGGCGACGGCCGCGCGACGCGACGCCGCCTCGGCGATGTCCGCCAGCATCGCCGGCCGCCAGCGCGATCGCGCCGCCGCCGAGAAGGAGGCCGCCGACCTGACCGAGCAGCTCGGGCGCACCGCCGCCGAGATCCGACCGCCGCACGGCTCGCTGCTGTCGGCCTACCAGAACATCGACCGGCTTGACCGAGACGATCGCCGACCGCAGCGCCGAGATCGCCGCCATCGAGCGATGCAGGCCCACTACGACCAGCGCAAGCTGCTGACCGGCGTGGGCCTCCTGACCAGCGTGCTGATCGCGACGGCCGCCGCGCTGTGGGCCGTGCTGCGGTAGCCCGCCGCTCTCACGATTCGTCACATCTCCGGCGGACCAACATCCGCGCAATCAAGTTCGAGCCCTCCGCGCGCCGACGCGCCACCCATCGGCCCCCCGGCGCCGCCACCGGCACCTCCGCGGAATCAAGTCGCCGCGGTCGCCGCGGCGGTCGGCCTCACACCGCGCAACCCGCCGCGGTCCGCGCCCGACAACGGGACATGCGCGGAATCAAGACGGTGCGACGGCGTCAGCTCCACTTGCCCCTCGGGGCACCACGAACGTGGGGTGGCGCTCGCAAGGGCGCCGGGCGGAAACCGCGCGGCCGTCCCTCGATGCCCCACGACACGCGGCCGAAGGTCAATCCGCGATACCCGGTGCAGGTCACCATTCGCGCGACGCCGGGGCTGCCGTCGCTCCGCTCGCCCCGCGTGTTCGGGGCGCTCCGGCGCGCGATCGCGCGGGCGTCGGTCTACCGGTTCCGGGTGATTCACTTCTCGATCCAGCAGGACCACGGCCACTTCATCGTCGAGGGAGACGAAGCCCGGCGGGCCCGCGGGGGTATGCACGGGCTGGCGATACGGTTGGCGCTGGCGGTCAACCGCGCCCTCGGGCGCAAAGGGCAGGTCGTCGCCGACCGCTACCACGCGCGCCCGCTGACCACGCCGCGCCAGATGCGGACCAGCATGGTTTACGTGCTGCTCAAATGGCTGGCTCCCTTCGTTTGCGGCAGAAATGACCGCGTTATCCCCGAGCGACGGTAACCCGTCAGCTCGTCACGATCGGAGCCAGCCACTTCATCGAGTCTGCGGATGTTTGGGTCCCGAAGAAGTGACGAATCGGGAGAGGTCTCAGCTAGGTCAGGCGCGCGCGGCCGGCTCGACGCGGGGGGCGGCCGGCTGGGCGCGATTGGCGCCGAGCTCGCCGCGGCGGGCGGCCAAGAACCGATCGACCAGCCCCACCACCTCGTTGTTGTTCAGCGTGGCGCAGTCGAGCATGCTGGTGTTGAGGAGCGTGAACGGGCCAGTCAGCGCGGGAATGCCCGCCGGAACCACCACCCCCTCCCGCACCAGCGGCAACGGCTGCACCAGGCGCGCCCGGTGGACCTGCCGATCGACGATGTCGCTGTCGGCCAGGTCCGGGTAAAGGCGCCGCACCCCCCGATCGAGGAGGCTGTCGATGAGCGCCTGATCCGGGCTGTCGAAGGCTGGATCGGTGCTGTCCATGTAGCGAGGCAGGTAGACCAGGCTCAACCCCTGGGTCTCCGCGGCGCGGTCGACGAGGTTGGTCATCTCGATGATCCCGGTCAGCTCGACGTTGGGATCGGCGATGTTGAGCACGTAGTACGGGGTGAGCGGACGCCGCAACACCAGCGTCAGACAGGCCACGCCGAGGTACGCGCCCGACGTCGGGTACCGGCGCGTCGCCTCGTCCACGACCGGCTTGAAGGGCTCCGCCACCACCCGCCCCGCCAGCCGGGTCGGCGCCGTGAAGAAGACCTGATCGACCTCCGTGCTGCCGGCCGCGGCCCCGTCCCAGGCCACGCGCGCCCCGCCGCTGGCGCTGGGCTCGATCCGCTTCACCGGCGCACCGGTGCGGATCACCACCCCCTTCGACTCCAGCTTCGCGCGCAACGTCCCGAGGATGCGGGCGTAGCCGCCGCGAACGTACCCGAGCTGCTCGCGCGCGCCCGAATCCCGGGCCCCCTGCAACCGGGTGAGCGTCGCCCAGATGAACACGGCCGCGACCCGGTCGTAGTACGGCCCGAACTTGGCCTTGAGCAGCGGCCGCCAGAAGGTCTCGTAGCCGCGCCGGCCGCACCAGCGGGTGAGCCAATCCTGGGCGCTCAGGCGGTAGAGATCGTACGGCTTGGCCGTGTGGGTCGCGTGCATCACCGTGAGCGCAAGCCGGGCCTTGTCGACCAGCGAGAGCAACGGGAAGCGGATGTAGTCCGCGTTGCCGCTCATCGGATAGAACCGACCGCCGGCGCAATAGCCGGTGCCGGTGCGGGTCCAGCGCAGGTCGTCGCCCAGCCCCACCTCCTTGAGCAGACCGATGAGGTTCTGATCGTGGGGAAGAATGCAGTGATAGAAGCGATCCCAGACGAAGGGACCGAACTGCTGCGGCGCCGCCAGACCTCCCAGCTCCGGCGCTGCCTCGATCAGCTCGACCTCATGCCCCAGGCCCGACAGCCGATGGGCAAGGGTGATCCCCAGGAGACCACCGCCGATGACGGCTGTCTTCACGCCGACGCGTCCTGAACCCGGAGAGCGCCAGCGGCCAGCAGCCGCTGCGCGTGGGTCTGCATGTCGCAGAGCTCGAAGTGCCGTCCCATCTCGTCCAGCACCTCGCCGAGCAGCGCCAGTTTGCGCTCGGTGGGGAGGCTCATGGCCGGGAAGAAATTGAGTCGCTGCTCGAGATCGCCGCCCAGAAAATCGAGCGGGTGAAGCAAGAAGGAGGGCTCGATTCCCCGCAGGCGGCACAGCCCCAGCGCGGTCCGCAGGTAGGCGAGCGCGACCGCCTTGGACCGCATGGCCAGAAACAGCAGGTAGCTCATGTGGATCGGGACGCGCGCGAGCGGCATCGTGGTGACCGGAATCTCGAGGATCTGCCCGGCGCCGCCCGGCAGGTCCCAGAGATAGGGGCGCAGCTTGCGGAACCCTTCCTTGGCCGACCCGAACAGCTGCTTGCGGTCGTCCTGCTCGTCGCGGGTCAGGTTCTTGCTCTGGAAGAAGTAGTAGGCGCGCGCGATCGGACCGAGGAAGGTCGGGAAGGTCGACGCGTCGTAGAGATAGCCGCGGCGCGCGAGCACGTGCAGCGTCTGGGGCGTGAGGCTGAAGCCCGGTCCGCGATAGCCGCGCGGCCGCCGCCCCGTCGCGCGCTCGATGTGCTCTTCGGCCTCACCGATCTCCTGCTCCACCTTTTCGGGTGAATAGATGTGGAACCAGGGCTCGTGCGAGAATGAGTGGTTCCCGATGTCGTGGCCCTCGTCGGCGATCCGCTTGAGGTGAGGCCCGTTCTTCGCGAGCGCCGCGTCCTGTCCCACGATGAAGACCGTGATCCGCTGGCCGCGCCGCCGCAGCAGGTCCATCACGATGCCCACCAGCGGATCGAGGTAGCTGGGGAACTCCTGCCACCCCTCGTCGCCGTGCGTCTTCATGTAGGACCAGACATTGTCCAGATCCAAGGAGACGCTGGCGACCGGCCGGGTGCTCACGCGTGCGTCTCCCCGCGGAGAAGTGTCCCCTCCTTCACGCGCTCGACGCTCAGGTTCGACAGCATCGCCAGATGGCGAGAAATGGTGCGCACGATCTTCATCTTGGACTCCCCCAGCAGACGCGATTCGAGCGTGGCTGGATACTCCACCACCCGTCCCCCACGCCGCATGCACTCGATCAGCGTCTCGGCCACACCCAGAAAGCCGCCGTTGGACAGCTCGATGTCGACGAACTTCGACTTGCGATAAACGCGGCAGCAGCTGGTGTAGGTGTGCACGCTGTCGGGCAGCAACGCACTATACATGTGCGAGAGCGTCTTCGACAGGAACAGCCGCCAGGGTGGAACGTTCATGACCCGCCCGGAAGGATGGTAAGGCGAGGCGGTCACGAGGTCGGCGTTCTCGATGAGCGGCAGCATGCCGGCGATGTCGTCGGGATCGTAGGAGCAGTCGCAGTCGATCGAAGCGACGATCTCGGTGGGCGCCGCGCGCAGGCCGGTCAGGAGCGCCGCCGCCACACCGCGGTTCTCGGGGTGGCGGATGATGGTCGTGTCGGGCTCGGAGCCGAAGTACTGATGGAGCAGCTTCTCGGTCTCGTCCGTACTGCAGTCGTCGACCAGCACCATGTGCAGCCGGTACTTCTGCGAAAGCCGCGCCCGGAACCCGCGCAGGGTGCGGTGCAGGTAACCGACGTTCTGCTCCTCGTTGAAGAGGGGGATCACCAGCGTCGCCTCGGGCCGGTTGTCGTTCTGTGTCGGCGTCTCGACGACGATCTCGGGCAGCGGGGCCGGCCGCTCCGCCGGAGGCAGGATCGGGTGCTGCAGGCCCATGTGATCGGCGATCCCGACGAAGCGATATTTCTCCAGGTACTCGCCCCAGACCAGGCGCGTCTTGCCCAGGTTCCGGTACTGCCGCATCCGGCTCAACATCGACAGGCCCGCGATCTGCGGCTGCTCCGCGTCGAGCTCCCAGGGCATGAAGTAGAAGACCACCGGGCCGCGCCCCTGGTCGATCCTGCGGGCCACCGCGCGCGACAGCACCGAATGGGGAAGCTGCCGGACGTAGTTACCGCCCGAGATGGCGACCCGCACACCGCCGACGCTGGAGGTGGCGATCGGGTACTCCCAGATCGGCCCGCCCGCCGTGCCCAGCTTGCGGACCTGGAAGTACTCGGGTCGCCCCACGAACCGAAGCAGGATCGGGTTGATGCTGGAGTCGTAGAGATACCCGGCCTCCGCCAGCGAGGAGAGCATCCACAGTTGTGGCGAGGCGAGCCAGACCGGCGATCTGAAGCCGACCACCCGGTTGGCGCCGGCCCGCTCGAGCGCCAGCTTGGACCGGCCCAGGTCGTCGACGAACTCCTGGCGGCTGAGACCGCGCAGGTTGCGGGGCCAGTAGCCGCGGCTGGCCACCTCGTGCCCCTCGGCCACGATCCGCTCGACCAGCCCCGACTCCGAATCGGCGATGCACCCGAAGACGAAGAAGGTGGCCTTCGCGCCGTGCCTGCGCAGCAGCTGCAGCGTGGCCTCCATGCTGGCCTTGAGCCGCGGGTCGAGCCGATCCCAGTGCTTGCGGCGGACCGCCTCCGAGCTCCGGATGGCCCAGACGTGGAAGTAGTCCTCCACATTCACGGTGAGAATCTGCGGGATCGCGTCGGTGGGCGGCATGTACGGACCCCGTCACACTAGCATTTCCTCTTCTATTTGGAATTTGCTGTTCGGGTTTGTCACACGATGACGCCGGGCCCTCGCCCTGGCTCTGCCGGGAGCCGCGCGGGCGCGCGTCAGGCTTTTCCGAGCGCGAGCGCCCGGTACATTCCCAGCGACCCCGCGAACGGCGGAAACGAGCGCGTGCGGTCGACGACGAGGCTGGTCAACAAGGTGGGGAGGAGGGCTTCCCGTCTATCGCCGTAGTCGTCGCGCGCGCTCTCGCCGGTCAGGATCCGAAGGCCGAAGTCGAGCACCTTCGAATAACCGGGCATGACCATGACCAGCTTCCCCTTCGGGCTCAACACGCGGGCGAGCTCGCGCGCGGCAGCCGCGATGTCGGGAACGAACTCCAGGCTGCTCACCGCGACGATGCAGTCGAAGTGACCGTCGTCGAACGGCAGAGCCTCCGCGCCGGCACGCTGCAGCCGCGCCGTGATTCCGAGGCGCGCGAGCATCTCCATGATCTGGGCGTGCGATTCGTGCACGTCGATTCCGTGAAGCTCCTTGCAATGCTGGGCCAGCTCCGGAAGAAAGACGCCGCTGCCGTAACCGATCTCGAGCAGTCGGCCCACCGGCTCACGCGGGAGAAGCGAGCGAATCAGGTGAAAGCGACGCCGCTGAATTTGCCCAAGGAAGGGGCGAAAGTTCCAATCGGCGTGATCGACGGGCCCCGTCTTGAGCAACACGTCGGGAGCGAGAAGCTTTACCCCGCCCAAAGTCCGTATTCCTGCCTGCATTTCGCTCTCCCTTCGACCCGGTGCTCGGATCGTTTCGCGGTGTTTTATCACGAAGCGATCGGGATTTTCGCGGTCGGGATCTGACTGATCTTGCCCGAGTGTGTGGTCGCTACGGTCGCCGCGCCGGACACCTACGGTCGCCGCGCCGGATGTCGTGGACCAGGGACGGGTGGCCCCGACCCGCCGTCCCGGCCGCAGAGAACGTGGCACAATGGGCGCTGATGGCCTCCCCCGAGCGGCGTCGGTCCTGGGCGCGAGCTCTTCGTTCACTCGGGGCGCTGCTGGCGATCGGGTTGCCTGTGGCCCTGGGCGGCTGCGGTTCCGAGAGCCTCTATTTCAAGGGCCCGCCCGCGGCGGCAGTCGGCGAGCTCACCACCTTCGGCGTTTCAGCGGAGCTCCCCTGCGGGGGAAAGGTGTTCGGCGGCCCTTCGGACCCGACGGGAGACCTGATGGTCTGCCCCCGCCTCCACCAGATCACGAAGGTGCTCGCTGCGGCCTGCGACGGCGGCGCCTGCGTCGTCGAATCCGTCACCAGCCCGGGGAGCTGGGGCGACTTCGACCTGAACGTCGTCGGAAGCGTCGTGGGACCGACGATCCTCCGCGTGCGCGCCCAGCTGGACGACGGTTCCGAGATGAGCGCGACGACCTCCGTCTCCTTCGCCACGCCGACCGGGCTGCACCTCGCTTGCGCCGCAGCGCTGGTGGGCGGGTACTCGTTTGGGGCGCCCTACGGGCAGTGCGGCGGGCTCTATCCGGTGTTCACGAATTCGTCCTGGCGATGGACCTGGACCTTCGACTCGGACGCCGGGCCTCTCCCGGTGTACGGCTCGTCGGTCGCCGTCCAGGGGAGCGCCGTCGCGTATGACAGCGCGAGCTATTCGTTTCAATCCGGATCGGCGAACGGGACGGCGGAGGTGGTGATCTCCTCGCGGCTGTTCGCCGAGGACGTCCCGGTTCGCGTGGTCTCGACGGCCGACGTGGTGAGCGGCGAGGCCCGTCTGGTCACGGTGTCGGACGGCATCGAGCAGCCGATCGCCCAAATCGGCCCGGCGCCGAGCACGCTCTGGTATCTGCAACAGTATGGGCGGTTCGAGGGCGACGATGCCTCCCTCGGTATCATGTCCTTGCTGACGCTTGCGGACGGCAGCCAGGTCTACGGCGGGGGCGGTTTCTTCGCCCCCGATCACCCCGAGATCTGCACCGTCAACGAGCTTTCTATGGGCGGCCAGCCCATCCAGGAGACGTTCCTGGACCCGCACTGCACCACGGCCGGCGACGTCACGTTTTCGGCGACCGTCGGCGCGGCCTCCATCACCTGGCCGGTGATGTCGGTGATTCCGCCGGCCGCCCTCTAGGCGGGTCGGGTTTCAGGAATCCGGCGTGCGGCCCGTCTCGGCGCGGTCGAATTCATGTACAATGTTGCCTGCATTTTGGCCATTTGGAGGACTGAGCTTGCTTAGTAGAGCGCGACTGGGGGGCGTCGTGGGCCTGTTGCTGGCGACGCTGGGGTGGGGATGCACGCACAATTACTCCTCGCTCCAGCCCGACGGGGGCGGCTGCGTGGTCGGAAGCGAGACCTGCGCCTGTTTCCCCAACAGGACGTGCGAAATCGGGCTGATCTGCTACTCGAACCACTGCGTCCAGCCCGGAACCACTGGTACCGGCGGCGCGGGGGGCTTGGGCGGCACGATCGGCTCCGGCGGCGCAATCGGCGCGGGGGGCGCGATTGACACGGGCGGCGTCGTCGGCGCGGGCGGCGATGTCGGCGCGGGCGGCGTCGTCGGCACGGGCGGCGTCGTCGGCGCGGGCGGCGTCGTCGGCGCGGGCGGCGTCGTCGGCGCGGGCGGCGTCATCGGCGCGGGCGGCGTCGTCGGCACGGGCGGCTCGATCGCCCCGCCCCTGGCCAACAATCAGATCGTGAACGGCGACTTCTCCACCGGGAGCAGCGCCCCCTGGGGAATCACCGTTCAGATCCCCAGCGGCACGACCCTCACAGGCACGGTCACCAATGGGCAGTTTTGCGTCGCGATCCCGAGCGCGACTGCCGAGGCGATCACCATCGGCTGGCCGGCGGCCGGCTCACCCGTCGCCGTGCTCCAGGCCGGTGTGACGTACGAGCTCTACTACCAGATCTCGACCACAGCGACGCTCTATTCGTTCCAGGCGAAGGTCGGCCAGGCCACGTCGCCGTACACCCAGACCGATTACCTGAGCGCGGTCGGTGCGGACATGCCGGTTGCGGGGGCGGGCCTGCAGACGTTCACGCACACGTTCGTGCCGGAGATGGGCGCGGACCCCGTCGCGGGCCTCGCGTTCAACATCAGCACCAACTACCAGACCCCAACCACGATCTGCATCGACAACGTCGCGCTGGGAACCCCGAACTGACCGCGACGGCCGCGGCGTGGTCTCAGAAGCGGACGACCAGGAGGACGCTCGTCGCGACGGCGGCGACGCCGGCCGCGATCCAGAACGCCGTCGCGGCGTGGTCACGCGTCTTGACGCTGTCGACCTGACTCTGCGCGCACCCGGCGGCGGTTGCGCCGCATGACGTCTTGAGATCGTTGTAGAGGCTGTTCGAGCTCAGCGTGAACGCGACCGCGCCGGCCACGAAGGCACCCGTCGCGGCCGCGCCGATGATCACCGGTACCTTGGAGTGGTGCGCGGGGGCCGGTGCCTGCGTCACGAGCAAGGGAGACTCCGCCCCGGGCGGCGCGGCCGCCGGCGGCATGGTGCCCGATGGCGCGGGCCCGATCGGCGCGACCGGGGCCGGGCCAGCTGGCGCGGGCGGCGGCGTGGCCGCCATGGGCGGCGGCGGATAGCTCGGGGCCGGCGGCGGCGGCGCGGGCGGCGACGGCGCGGGCTTGGCGGCCACCGGCGGGGGCGGCGGCGGAGCGGGAGGTGGCGGCGCGGGCCTGGCGGGCGCCGCCATCACCGGTGGCGGCGTCGTGGCGGGCGGCGGCGCGGCGGCCGCCGACTTCGCCTGCGACGTGCCGCCCAGGTTCTTGATCTCCGCCGCTGCCGCCTCGCGATCGGAACCGGTGGGCATCTCACGCAGGTACTCGTTGTAGAGGCGCAGCGCATCGCCCGTGTGGCCGAGCTGTCGGTGGCTCTCGGCCAGGTTGAAGAGGAGCGCCGAGTCGCCCGAGGTCTCGTACGCCTTCTCGAAGGCGGCGAGAGCGTCCGACCAGTGACCGAGGTTGTAGGCGCGCCGCCCTTGCTCGACCAGCTTCTGACCCTTGTCGTGCTTGCTCTCGCCTCGAGCGGGAACGGCGACCAGGGTGAACGTGAAGACAACGACCAGGAATTTAATGAACCGTGCGGGCATGCGTGCGGACATTATCACTTTGACGGGGCGTTTTGTGAGTTCAGGGCAGCTGAGCCGGCCTGCGATATGCTGCCGGTGTGGGCGTGACGCGGAAGGCGGGGCCGGTGGTGCTGCTCCTGGCCGTCGCGCTCGCGGGCTGCGGGGGCGGCGGGAACCTTCCGTCGGATCTGCGTTTTCAGACGGCGCACTTCGACTACCTGACCCGCGCGTCCGACGAGTCGATCTGTCCCGACCTGGCCGGGCCGCTCGAGGACCACTTCGCGGCGCTCCAGGGCTATCTCGGGTTCGACTGGCCGGCCGGGCGAAAGGTGACGTACCACAAGTTCGACGACGCGGCGGACTTCGCCGCCAACAACCAGTGCCCGACAGGCTCCGGCGGTTGCACGAGCGAGAGCGACGTCCAGTCGCTGAACGGCCTCGACACCCACGAGCTGGTGCACGCGTATCTGTGGCCGACCGGCTATCCGCCGCGCGTGCTGGTCGAGGGGGCGGCGGTCGCGCTCTCCTGCACGTCGTTCGTTTACTTGAGGCCGACCGAGACCTGGGACCAACTGGCCGGCGACATGTTCAGCGCGATGGACACGGTGACCGTCTACCGGGACGGCGCCTGGCTGGTCGGCTACCTGCTCGACGTGTTCGGCCCGCAGCTGTTCATGACCCTTTACGCAACTGTGCCCAGCAACGCCGACGCGGCTGCCATGGACGCCGCGTTTCAGACCGTCTACGGCCAGAGCCTGGCGGACATCTGGGCGGCCGCGCTCGCCGACAGCCAGCCACGCAACGTTTGCGTCTGGCAGTGCTCGCGGCCGCCGCTCGCGCTCGACGGGTCGTCCTTCGACACGACCGGCGTGTGCGGCGCCGAGAGTGATCACCCGTTCACGCTCACGGCGGAGTCGGTCGTCTCGTTCTCGACCACCGGCGCGGACCTGCAGCTCGGCCCTTGCGGCCAGGTCGAACCGCCCACCGACGGGTTTAATGGCGCGGCCACCGGCGGCGTGATGGCTCTTTTCGACCTGCCGGCCGGCTCCTACTACCTGGAGCACAACCCGCTGCCGGGCGCGATCACCGCGGGCATCGACCCAGCGGCGCTGAGCCCGACCTGCGCGAGCGCGACCGACGTGGCCGCGCTCGGCGCCGACCTGATTTACGTGACGGTGCCGTCGTCGCAGCCGAGCTGGTTCCTGCCGCTGAAGGCGCCGCTCGCCGACGGCCTACAGCCCGGGTTCGAGCCGCTCAACTCGGGCCTCTACCCCGACATCTGCAGCTCCTGCGATCTCACGGACTGCACCGGCACGAACGAAATTCCCCCGCCCTGGGCCAGCGGCCAGGTCGTGAGGTTCACGCCGGATCCGAAGCAGGCGTACACCGAGTTCGCGATCGGTTGGGAATAGACGGCTGCCTGGCCGGCCTACGAGGCGACGGGCATCTCTGGCAAGATGCCTCCGTTCATGAAACCAACGCTCCTGGTCCTGGCCGCCGGAATGGGCAGCCGCTACGCCGGCCTCAAACAGATCGAAGGGTTCGGGCCGAGCGGCGAGACGATCATCGACTACTCGATCCACGACGCGCTCGCCGCCGGGTTCGGCAAGGTGGTGTTCGTCATCCGCCGCGACTTCGAGGCCGCCTTCCGCGCGGCGGTCGGCGCGCGGTACGAGCGCCGCACCGCCGTCGAGTACGTGTTCCAGCAGCTCGACGAGCTGCCGTCCGGGTTCACGGTGACGCCCGGGCGCACGAAGCCGTGGGGGACGGCCCACGCCGTCTGGTGCGCGCGCCACGCCATCGCCGAGCCGTTCGTCTCGATCAACGCCGACGACTACTACGGCAAGCAGGGGTTCAAGGCGCTGGCCGCCGAGCTCGCCCGGACGCCGGCGGCGACGGCGACGGACCTTCCCGCGTACGCCATGGTCGGCTACCCAATCCTCCGATCGCTCTCCGATCACGCCGCGGTGACGCGCGCGATCTGCGAGGTCGACGCCGTCGGGTACCTGGAGGCGCTCGTCGAGCGGATGAAGGTCGAGCGAACAGCGGACGCCGCCCGCTACGTCGACGAGGCCGGAACGGCCCACGCGCTCACCGGACGCGAGGTGGTGTCGATGAACATCTGGGGGTTCACCCCGGCCGTGTTCGCGCAGATGGAAGGCCACTTCACCCGCTTCCTCGAGACGCAGCGCCGTGCGCCGCAGCCCTCCGAGTGCCTGATCCCGGTCGTCGTCGGCGAGCTGCTTCGCGAGAAGGCGGCGCGCGTGCGCGTCCTGCCGACCAGCGACACCTGGTTCGGCGTCACGCACCCGGAGGACAGGCCGGGCGTGATGGCGACCCTGCGCGAGATGGTGGCGCGCGGCGACTACCCCTCGCCGATCTGGACCGACGCTTGATCGAACGCGCGACCCTCCTGGCCGCGTTTCGCGCCGCCGCTGGCCACGACGCCGAGGCGGCGGCGTTCGCGCCGGGGCGCGTGAACCTGATCGGCGAGCACACCGACTACAACGAGGGGTTCGTCCTCCCTGCCGCCGTCGACCGCGGCGTGGCCGTCGCCGCCCGCCGCGTTGCGGGCGAGAGCTTCACGCTTCACGCGCTCGATCTCGGCGAGAGCTGTACCTTCTCGCGGGCGAGCCTGGAGCGCGACCCGGCGCACCCCTGGGCCGACTACTTCAAGGGAGTGGTCTGGGCGCTCGGCCAGCGCGGGATCGACGCCCCAACGGTGGAGGTCGCCGTCACCGGCGATATCCCGCGCGGCGCGGGGCTGAGCTCCTCGGCGGCGTACGAGGTGGCGACGGCGCTCGTGCTGCGCGCGCTCGGCGGATTCGAGCTTCCGTCCCTCGAGGTGGCGCGGCTGGCGCGCGAGGCGGAGAACGGGTTCGTCGGCGTCGCCTGCGGGATCATGGACCAGATGGCCTCGACGTTCGGCGAGCCGGGGCGAGCGCTGATGCTCGACTGCCGATCGCTGGCGCACGAGACCGCCGAGATCCCGTCCGGACTGAGGATCGTCGTCGCCAACAGCGGCGTCCATCACGAGCTCGCTTCGTCCGAGTACAACAGGCGCCGTGCGGAGTGCGAGGAGGGGGTGCGGATCCTGGCAGCGCTGCGGCCGGGCGTGCGCGCCCTCCGCGACGTCACCGCCGACGACGAGGCCCGCTTCTTCGCGCAGCTCCCACCCGTCGTGCGCAAGCGATGCCGCCACATCGTCTCCGAGAACGCGCGGGTGCTCGAAGCCGTCGCGGCGATACGCGCGGGCGATCTCGCGCGGCTGAAGGATCTGATGGCCGCGTCGCACGCCAGCCTGCGCGACGACTACGAGGTCAGTTGCCCCGAGCTCGACGTCCTGGTCGACCTGGCGCTCGCCCTCCCCGCCTGCCACGGCGCGCGCCTCACGGGCGCCGGCTTCGGCGGGAGTACGGTCAACCTGGTCGACGCCGGCGCCGTCGACTCATTCTCTGAGGCCGTGACCGCCGGCTACCGCGACCGCACCGGGCGCGCGGCGCAGATCCTCGTCTTCCAGCCGAGCGCGGGCGCTCGCGTCCTCTGACGCTCAGGGGGGCGCAACGAACGTCGTCCCCACGCCCGCGCAGATGTTCATGACGTCGGTGGCGGTCGCCGCCTGGGGCGGGTAGTACCAGTCCGTGGACGTGACACCGTAGTAGACGCTGCGGCATCCGCCGACGATGTTCATGCGTGGGCAGGGACCGTTCGAGAACATCGTCTGCACCGTGATCCCGCCGTCGGTCGCGGCCAGATACGCGCAGTCTTCCTGCCGCGAGGCGACCTGATCAGAGGCTCCCGTCCATTCGCGACAGACGCCGGCGGCGCTGAACGGTTGATCGCCGGGCATGTTCGTGAGGCCGAAGGCGCACGACGACGTCCCGCCGCTGCCGCCGCCGCAGGCCGCCAGGGCCATTGCGCACGCCAACAACACCCCGCGCCCGGCGCTCTGCATCCCGGCAGAATACCGGATCGCGGGGCTTACTTCTTCGGCTCGCCGGTGATGATCCCGCGGCCGCCGGTGCCGATGTAGACACGGCCCGAGACGCGCGGATCGCCGATGACGATGGTGCAGAAGCCCCACTGGTGCAGATCGTCGTTGATCCGCACCCAGCTCTCGCCCTTGTCGTCGGAGCGGAAGAAGCCGGTCACGTCGCCAATCTTGCCGATCAGATACAGCGCCGGGTAGCTCTTCCCCTCGGCCGCCTTGCCGAACCCGAGCGCGTAAGCCTCGGTCACGCTGGTCAGGGCCTCGAAGCTCTTGCCCGAGTCGGTCGAGTGGTTGAGCTCCTTGAAGTTCGTCAGCCAGACGTCGCCCTCGATGCCGGGCGTCGCCTGCGCGGAGGCGGAGCTGTACTGGTAGTCGGCGAGGCCCGGCAGCCCGGTCGGCGAGGCGGTGAAGTGCGCGCCGCCGTCGACGCTCGTGTAGGCCTGTCCCCCCTTGGCGTCGAGCACGTAGAGCTTCTTGGGGTTCACGCGGTCGGCGGCCGGCCGGAACGGCACCGGTGCCCAGTCGGGCGAAACGTCGGCGTCGGGGAGCCCCTCCGCGCGCGCCCAGGTCGCGCCGTTGTCGTGCGAATAGACGACCGGCCCCTCGAGCGGCGCCCAGACCAGCGCGCTGCCGTCGGCGGAGACGGCGATCGAGCCGGCGCCCTTGCCCTTCGGCATCGACTTGAACGGCGTCCAGGTCTTGCCGCCGTCGGCGGAGGTGGCGCCCCACTGCTTGTGATCGTCCCAGCCGACGCGCGCGACGATGTCCGGCTTGCTCCAGGCGACGTCGATCCCGCTGGCCGACCCGCAGAGCGGGTTCGTGAACATCCCGTCGGCGGAGGGCTTGTCGATGTCGTCGTGGCGGAAGCCGCAGAGATCGCCCATCGCGCTCAGGAGCGGCGGTCCCGCCGGCGGGCTGACGAGCTGCTTGATGACTGTCTCCTCGAGCCCCTGGTCGAGGAACCTCCAGTGCGTCGGCTTGTCGGCGTCCGCCTCGGTCGCGTCCTCGGTCGCCCAGATCCCCGCCCCCGTCACGTACATCACGCGCTCCGGGTGAAACGGATCGATCGCGATGTCGCCCATCCAGCCCCGCCCGATCGGCTCGGACTTGTGCCAGTAGAGGTACTTCGCGCCCATGTCGTCGCGCACCACCTTGGGCAAGAGCGCCTTCCACTTCTTGCCGCCGTCGGTGGTCCGGAAGATCTCGTCCCCCTTGCTCCAGCGATCGATGGTGCTGACCATGACCGTGCCGGGGTGCTTGGCGTCGATCGAGAGGCCGCCATAGCCGAACTTGTCGTCGCCGTTCGGTTTGAGGGGGGTGATGTCGGTGAACTTCTCTTTCTTGGGCTCGTACTTCCAGACCGCGCCCTCGCCCACGTCGTTCGGCCCCGGGCCGTTGCCGTAGCTGAGGTAGAGCTCGCCGAAGGTGTCGAACTCGGCGTGGCTGGCCATGAGGCCCTTGGGCTGGCCCGGGATCAGCTTCCAGGTCGCGCCGGCGTCGGTGCTGCGGTAGAGGCTGCCGTCGTTGTTGGCGACCGCCGCGTAGATCGTCGGCGTCGCCTTCCCCTTCGCGCCGCTCGTCTTGTCGAAGAAGATGATCGGGATGCCGATCCCCTTGTCACCGTCGGAGGCGGTGAAGCTCGAGACCTTGTCCCAGGTCGAGCCCGAGTCGCTGCTCTTCCAGAGACCCGCCTTGCGCGACCCGAAGTAGAGGATGCTGGTCAGGTTGGGGTCGATGGCCAGCCGCTCGCCCATCGAGCGGCCGTTCTCGTTGCCGCCCATCTTCACCGGCATGTCGATCGTCTGCCAGGTGTTGCCCCGATCGGTCGAGCGCAAGATGGCGCCGTTGCCGACCCACGACCCGGTGTACTCGCCGGCCGCCAGGTAGACCTTGTTGGCGTCGACCGGATCGGCGGCCAGGCTCTCGATGCCGAGGAAGTTCGTGTCGCGCGGCAAGTGATCGGTGAGCGCGACCCAGACCTTGTGCTCCGGGTCGAAGCGATAGGCGCCGCCCACGTCGGTTCGCGCGAAGACCAGGTCCTTCTCGACCGGGCTGTAGACGATGCCGCTCACGAAGCCACCGCCCAGGACGGCGACGTTCTTCCAGTTGTAGGGCACGCTCCCCTTGAGGTTTCCGCCACCGGCCGGCGCGGCGGCAGCGGCCGGCGCGTTCGCCACCGCGGGCCCCGTCCCCGGCGTCACCGGCGGCACCTGGCAGGTGCAGATCCGGCTGCAGCCCGACAGCGCGAAGACCCCCAGCCCACCCGCCAGCGACATCAACCAAGCAGCGCGGAAACCCATTCTCGTCGGTCCTGTCATTGTGTACCTGTTGGTGTGACGGTTGGTGTGACTGTTGCCGTTTGCGGGTCGCCGTAGACGATGCCTCGGCCGCCCGTGCCCAGATAGACGCGGCCCGGCTGGCGCGGATCACCGGCCAGCACGTTGATGGAGCCGAACTGGTGCTGCGGATCGTCGATGTGCTGCCAGGTCGCTCCGCCGTCGTCGGAGCGGTAGATGCCCCAGGCGGAGGTCGCCGCGGACGGCGTCACCGCCGAGCCCGCGAGGTAGACAGACGGGTAGGTCTGTCCCGGCATGACCGGCGCGCCGAAGCCGACCGCCGTCGCCCCGTTCACGCCGGGGACCGACGCGTACGACACGCCCGCGTTCTGCGAGTGCAGCAAGGCGCCCGAGGTGGCCACCCAGACGTCGCCCGCCACGCCGAAAACCGGACGCGGCCGGCCGGACGCGGAGGTCGTGACCGCCGTGAATGTCTTGCCGCCGTCGGTGCTCACCGACATCGACTTCCCCGATCCCCCCGCGTAGAAAGTCGTGGCGTTCACCCGATCGGCGGCCACCGCCATCCCGGCGGAGAGGCCCGTGCAGGCGGTCCAGGTGGAGCCGTGGTCGGACGAATACGACGGGGGCGGCGAGGCCGAGCCCTTCCGCGCAGGGACGGGGACCCAGACGAACGTCATACCGTCGGCGGAGACGGCGATCGATCCGGCGGAGGCGTACGTCGTCGTCGAGTTGGCCGTCACGGTGGGACCCGTGAACGGCATCCAGCTCCCGCCGCCGTCCATCGACCAGGCGCCGTTCTGTTGAGCTCCCGCCGAGGAGTTGGTCCCCACGCGCGCGACCACGAACTGGGTCGCGCCGCTGGCCGCCGCGCTCTCGGCGAAGTCGATGCTGTTGGTGTTGCCGAAGATGGGGTTGTCGAACATCCCCGAGGCCGGCGAGACGGTCAGATCCTGGTGGACGAACCCGCCGATGTCGCCCACCCCTGTCAGGAGCGGCGCGCCCGCGGGTGGGCTGGCGAGATCGAGGGCCACCGTCTCCTCGAGGCCGTCGTCCGCGAACGTCCAGTGGGTCGCCACGCCGGTGTCGGCGGCGTCGATGTCGTCGCTCGACCAGAGGCCCTGACCGGTGATGAACATGGCGTGCGACGAGTCGAACGGATCGATCTCCACGTCGCCCATCCACCCCCTCGAGGGCAAGGTGGAGCCGTGCCAGTAGAGCCACTCGGCCCCGGCCACGTCACCGCTGTCGGCGCCGGCCACAGGGACCCAGCTCGCGCCGCCGTCGGTGGTCCGATAGATCCCGCCCCGCGACCAGTCGTCGATGCTGGTGACGACGAGCGTCCCCGGATGGGCCAAGTCGGCGGAGATTCCGCCGAAGCCGCCCTGGGAATTGGGTAGCGGCGGCGGACTGACGTTCGTCCAGGCGCCGCTCGACGGCGTGTAACGCCAGACAGCGCCGGCGGTGACGCCGTTGGGACCCGATCCGTTGTTGTAGGTGAAGTAGATGTCGCCGCAGCCGTCGAGCACCGCGTGGTGCGGCATCATCCCCGACGGTGCTCCGGCGACGGGCTGCCAGGTCGCGCCCGCGTCGCTCGAACTGTAGAGCGTCGGCCCGGTCGTCACGCCGACGCCCACGTAGATGGTCGACGTCGCGCTCCCCGCGGCGTCGGTCGACGACGGAGCGAACAGCACGAACGTCAACCCGTAGCCGTTTCCCATGGTGTTGTGCACCGTGGTCTGGCCGTTGGCGTCGAGTGCGTTGATGAAGTGCACCACCAGCGTCCAGGTCTGGCCGTGGTCGGCGCTGGTCCAGAGCCCGGTGTTGCGCGAGCCGAAGTAGAGCGTGCTCGGCAGGTCGGGATCGACGGCCAGCCGCTCGCCCAGGTTGCGCCCGTCGGCATTGCCGCCCATCGGCGCGCCGATGCTGTTCTGGGTGAAGGTCTGACCCATGTCGGTCGAGCTGAGGATGAAGCCGTTCGTGCTGGTGTACTCGCCCGCCGCCAGGTAGACGCGGGTCGGGTCGACCGGATCCACGGCGATGCTCTCGATCCCGATGAGGTTGTAGTTGGTCTTCCCGACCCAGTCGGTGATCGGCGCCCAGCGCGTGCTCGCGGGATCGAAGCGGTAGGCGCCGCCCACGTCGGTGCGCGCGAAGGCGAGCCCCGGCAGCGCCGGGCTCATCACGATCCCGCTCACGAATCCGCCGCCCTTGATGACGACGTTCTTCCAGGCGTAGGGGCCGGTCGGCGCTGGCGTGGCGGTTGGGATCCCCGCGTCGGTCGTTGATGCGATGGGCGGCGCTCCCGGGCAGGTGAGGGGCTGGACACCGACCGGGACGCCGCCGTCCCCGGCCGCGTGGTGGGTGGTGTCGACGCAGGCGATGCCCGCCGCCACCCAAAAGCTCGCCCCCGCCGCAACGAGCGTCCTCCGCATTCCTCCCACCACGACGCCTACTGTTTCTCGAGCGCGATGTCGTCGATGAAGACGTCGAAGTGCCGCGGCGCCGCGCTCCAGGTCGCAAGCCGAAACTCCCAGAACGACGTGGGGTCGAACTTGGCGCCCGGGCCCTTGGTGAACGCCGAGATCGGGATCTCGACCTTGTGCCACTTGCCGTCGGAGAAGCCCTTGGCGTAGCGCGCGACCGGCACGGTGGCGCTGTCGTTCTTGTTGCCGCTGCACCCGAGCAGCACGCCGACGGAATCCGGATCGAGCGCGACGTCGGGCGACTTGGACTCGACGCGGATCTGGAACGTCAGGTGGCTGTAGGGGGTCATGTCGATCCCGGCGTTGGCCGGGTACCACCCGAACAGGTTCCAGCCCATGCCAAGGAATCCCGACCCGTCGCCGTGCAGCTTGATCGCGCTGCTGCCGCCGACGCCCACGCCGGGCGCCGTCCCGACCTTGCTGCATCCGACCTTGGGATCGGCGCAGGAGTCCCACCCCTGGGCGCCCGTGCCCGCACCCTCGCCGTCCCAGAGCACCAGGTGGCTGCCGTTGGCGGCGGCCGGCGCGGGGGGAAGCAAGGGGTTCCCCGCCGTCGCCGGCGCGGCGCCCGCCGCCGTCGGACAGGGCGGGCAGAGACAGCCCGCCGTCCCCAAAGCGAGGACGGCGAGCCCGCCGAGCAGGGACGCGAAGACGACCGGCCGCGGCGCGCGAGCGTTCATTAGTTGGTGATGAACTTCAGGTTGTCGACGTGGATGTCGACGGCGTATGCCGTGGTCGGCCCCGTTGGCGCGCCCCAGGCGAACGCCCAGGCCACTGAGACGATCTGGCTGGGGATGACGTTGGGCATGCACGCGCCGTTGATGAAGTCGCTCCAGTGGAGGGTGACGGTCTGCGGGGCGCTTGCCGTGCCGGTGACGCTGATGGCGCCGGCCGTCGGATCCCCGCACCCCGGATGGTAGTACTGCATGCCGTTGGGGTTCGGGATGCAGGCTCCCGCGGGAAGCGGTGTGGAGAGCGTCACGCCGATCGATTGGAACCAGGAGGCCGTGGGCGAGTCGTCGACGATCCCCATCGACATGGTGATGGTGTTCCCGGCCGTGTCCCCCCAGAGCGTGAACTGGATCCCGGTGAAGCCTGTGGCGTCCACCATGTTGCAGGGCATATTTTTCTCTGTGGCGTTGGGGATGTCGTCGAAGTAGAGCGAGAATCCGGCGTAGTTGGCGACGTTCCCTCTGATGTGCCAGTCGCCCCCCGAGCTGTCCGAAAGGTCGATCGAGCCCGGGGTGTTGGCGAAGGTGCTTCCGCCGCCCGAAAGGACGGTGGAATCGTCACCGAAGCGCGGCGGAGCGCCGCCGTCGGGAGGAGCGCCCGCGTCGGCGGGGTACGTGAAGTCGGCGATGAGGCCGGACGCCGCCGTTGGCGGGCAAGCAACAGCAGCGGCGGGCGCGAGGTTGGCGGTGTTGTTCGAAGCACCGCAGACGATGCCGGTGGCGCTCGACCCGCCCGCGCTTCCGCCGGCGCTGGTGGTCCCGCCGGTCCCGGTCGTCGGGGCGCCGCCGGAGCCGCCTGTCCCGGTGGTCGTCGCCTGACTCGTGCAAGCGCCGACGCCACCAACGAGAATGATCGCCAGAAGATTTCTCACTCGAAGATTCGTAGTCATGAAGCTTCTCCCTTCCTTTCCACTGTCAGTTCATCCCAACGTTCACCGTCGACGCCCCAGCGGCGCGAACCAGACAATTTACCCTTACTGACCAACGGACCCTCCGTCCCCGGGCGCCTTCGGGCCGTAGAAGCCCAGGCGGTCGAACCACAGGTCGAACGGGGTCGCCTTCGGCACGCGGAAGGTCATGTTCCAGATCGACGAGGTGAGCAGGTACGTCCCCTGCGTCAAAGGGGCGTTGAGTGCCACGTTGGGAACCTTGTCCGGATTGTGCTGCTGCTGAAACGCCCCGAAGGGAACCTTGTAGAAGCGCCAGTCGGCCGTCAGCACCAGCTCGGTCTGATAGCTGTTTCCACAGGAGTTCGCCGGCAGCGGGGCCGTCGAGGTCCCCGATGAAAGAACATTTCCGTTCGGATCGGTGATGGGCCCGGTGGCGGTGCTCCCCCCGTCGGCCAGGCAGTAGGTCGAGCAGTTGGCGCCAGCGTCACCCGGAGGCACGACCGCTCCCGGAGTCACGCACATCGCGGCCGGGTTGTAGGTGTTCGGATCGTCGAGCAGGATCGTGAGGCTCTTGTTGGTGTTGCCGGGCGCGCGCGCCCAGAACGACAGGCCTTCCCGCGTCGTCTCGATCTTCTTGCCGAAGCCGTAGAAGCCGAACACCGAACCCCAGTCGTTGTAGTAGTTGTCGCTCGCCACGTGGAGGGCGGTCGTATCGCCGCAGATCGCCCCGTCGGGGATGGGAACCACCTTCGTCAGAATGCCGTTCGGGGGGGGGCCGGCGTCGCCGGGCGTCCAGCCGGCGTCGGTGGTGCTGTCGTGCGAGCTCCAGGCCATGGTGAACTCGGTCATGTCGAGCTTGTCGAGGTCGTATGCGTTCTGGACCGTGCAGTCGACCGGCAGGTTCTTGTTCGTCGCATAGGCGGTGCAGCCGACGCCCGCACCGACGAACGCGAGCAGTGCCGCGGTCGAGCACGCCGCGCGCAACGCCGGGGCAATCGAGATCGGTTGACGAATCATCGCGCGCTCACCACCAGAAGGTCCCGATCAGGGAGAAGACGTTCCGGTCGGGGTTGATGTTCGGATCCTTCATCGGCGGATAGCCCGCCTCGATCTCCACGCCGCTGCCGTAGAGGAAGTAGGCGTACTGGAGCGCGATCTCGCCCCGGCTCTTCCAGCCGGTGTGGAACAGGAGGCGCGAGGCGATGCTGGTGTAGGCCTGCGTCGAGTCGCCGCCGTCGAGGCGCACGTGATCGAACCGCTCCGAGACGCCCATCCAGGAAAGGAACAGGTAGGTGGCCTCGATGCCCCCCTTGATCTTGAGCACCTTGTTGCGGGTCGGGTCGACGCTGGTCACGTAGGCGCCGACGCCGAACAGGCTCACGAGGAGGTCCGGGCTGACGCCCGTGTAGAGCTTGTCGAACACCAGCCGCGCGAAGCTGAGATCGTACTGCCCGCCGAACACGGTGAGGCCGCCGTTGACGTTCCCTTGAGCATCGGCGCCAAGGTAGTTCTGCGACAGCTCCTGACCGCCGCGCGCGTTCAGGATCTCGATCGCGCCCGAGACCGACTGCGCGTTCGTGGCCCAGGTGTGCGCGAGCCCGACGTAGAGGTGACCGCCACGTCCGGCGTTGACGTTCACGTCGCCGCCTAGCACCGTGATTCGCCCGTCGGGCACGTTGCCCATCGGGGTCAGGTCGTCCTGCGTCCAGGCCGTCACGTAGTGCAGCCCGAACCGGAAGGCACGGTGATAGGCGACGCCGGCGTGGAGTTGGTTGATGAACGTCGCGCCGGCGTTGATGTTGGCGAAGTCGTTCCAGCCCGCCGGAACCAGCCCGACCGGCGGGCGCCCGAGCTGGCCGCCCAACCCCTGATCGACCAGCAGCGTGAGCTCGCCCGCCTTGTAGGCACCGACGATCTCTTCGCCGATCGAGTTCGTCTGCGCGATGAGCGGCGTGCCGTAGCGGCCGGCGTCGTACATCCCCATGGCGCCGTAGCGGCCGGTATAGGCGCCCACGTTGACCTGCAGCGGAAAGCCGACCTTGCGGGTCAGGTTCACCGTGAGGAAGGCGTCGTTGACGCCCATCTGGGCGGTCGGGTCGTAGTACCCGGCCGCGTCGATGGCGCTGGTGCCGGCCAGGACAACCGTGGCGGACACCGTCGAGTTGCCGTAGATGAAGTTGAGCTGCAGCCAGGGGTTCGGCACGACGCCGGTGTACGAGAAGTCGTGCAGGTCCTGCGGAACGAGCGGCGGCGCGTGGAGCACGAGGCCACTCTGCGTGGGCGTCGGATTCGGCCGCTCGTGGAAGCCCACCTGGGCGGGAAGCAAGAGGTAGCCGTGAAAGTCGAGCACGTACTCGCGCGACTGCGCGGGCTGGACGCCGAAGGGGAGCGCCGGGGTGGGGCTGGGAGCCTGCGGCTCGCCCGGGTCGAGCCCCAGCCTCGGGACCCCGTCATCCGCGCTGCCGTCGGCGGCCAGCGCCAGCGCCGGCATGGCGAGCACGGCGAGGGCCGCGAGGACCATTCCTTTACGACGAGGTTTTGAAGTTTGCATCCGCACGGGCTTTCAGTTCAGAAGGTGACGTAGCCGCCGAGCGCGATCATGTTGCGATCGAGCGGTTGTGCCGAGTTGGGATCCGCGGCGTAGCTGTAGAAACGTCGGCCGTAGATCAATTGAATGCGATCGGTGCTGAGCCAGTCGCTGTGGAACGCGATGCCGGGGTTCAAGCTGTAGACGCTCCACTCGCCGATGTAGGTGCCGCGGCTCTCGCCGTAGGCCTGGAACGTCAGGCTGAACAGCTGCGAGAACCGGTACTCGGTCTCGAACCCGGTGTAGTACCCGTTCATGCCCTTGTATTGAGGATCGTCGGTGGCGATGGTCCTCGTGATCTGGGCGGCGATCGCCATCCGCAGATCGGGCGCCTGGCTGTTGAAGCTGCGCGGGTACCAGAGGATGCTGGAGAGGCTGAAGTCCCACTCGGCGCCGACGGTGGCGACCGCGCCGTTCCCTTGGCTGGCCGGCCCCAGGAACTTGTTGACCATGTCGCGTGCGCCCTGCGTGAAGTCGATGCCCCACCAGATCCCGTCGCCGACCGACGACGCGTGCACGAAGTCGTAAACACCCCCGCTCACGCCGATCTGCCCCCAGGGGACACCCTGCCAGCGGGCCTCGCCGAGGTAGGTGTCGAACCGGCCGTCGTGCGGCGGCGTCCCCAGGAAGGTCTTGAGGTAGGTCCGCTCGTCGGTGCCGTGGTCGCTGGCGTAGTGCAGCCGGAAGATCCACTGATTGTCGACGACCAGGCCGACGTGGGCGTGGTTCACGTAGCTCGACACGCCGGTCTCGATCCAGCTGTTGTAGTCGCCGCGCGGGAAGCTCTCGGGCACGCCGGGGACGACCAGAAATCCCTGCGTCAACGTGAGGCGAAGGCGCCGGTTCAGGTCCCACTCGCCGTTCGCCGTCTCGCCGTAGCCGCGCAACGCGAGCATGGGACCGAAGATCCCCCATCCCCACTGTCCCGGGCCAGCGTAGACCTCGGTGATCGCGCCCACGCGGAACAGCAAGCGCAGCCCGCCGATTGGATCGGGGTTGATCAAGAGATAGGCCGTTCCGAACGCCGGCCCGTTCGCGGGGTTGCTGTACCCCTGGAACACCTCGTTGTTCATCCGGAAGTAGTAGGCGGCGTAGGCGGTCAGGTACTTGGTGCCGTAGGTCGCGTTCAGGGTGGCGCCCGCGCCGCCCCAGAACGGAGTCTTGCCGGTCGACAGCAGCGGGGCATGCAGCGACGGCCCCGAATACCCGGGCGGCGCGTTGGCCGGCCGCTCGCCGATGCCGAATGCCTCCCATCCAAAGAACCGCCCGCCGATCCGGAACGAGGAGGCCGGATCGCCGATCGGCGCGCCGAACGACGGCGCCCGGCCGCCCGGTGCCGGCGGAACCGGCGGTGCCTCGGGCGAGAGCCCCAGCCCGGGCGGCGTCGGCGATCCCGGGATCGCGTCGGTCAGCGGCGCCGAGGTATCCGCCTGGGCCGGCGCAGGCGTCTGGGCCGGCGCCGCGCCATCCGCGCGCGCCACGCCCGTGGCGAGCAGCAGCGCCGCCGCGATGATCGACGCGCGGCGATGTGGCTGACGAATGGTCAAGGCGCGACCACAGGGCGCGCTCCTCGGACCAGCCGCGCGAAATGAACACCGGAGCTGAAAGAATCAAATCTCAAGGACAAGTAGGGAGGTGAATGTAGACAAAAAGGGGCGGACATAAGTGTTTTGGTACCGCCCAAACGGCTCAAAAATCTTTTCCGCGGACGCCAGGTAGGCGTCAACGCTTGGGAATCGGGATCGAGGCCGCGTTCGTGGGGCCGATGCCCCCGGTCGGCGGGCTGACCCCCTGAACGACCAGCATGAAGTTGACGACGGCCCAGTAGTCGGCGTCCTTGAGATTCGCGGCCCGCGACTTGGGCAGGTGCGTCGTGGTGAAGGTGTAGAGATCCTGCGCGTTTCGAATCGGGTCGCGCCAGGGCGCGCCCGCCGGCCGCGTCTGCGCCTGGATCTGGATCAGCTGCGGGTCGGTGATGGTCGGATCGCCGACGCCCCCCGTATCGTGCGGGTACTCGGGCAGCGCGCCGGGGCCCAGGATGGCGGGCGCGCTGGCCAGCCCCTCGCCGCGGCCGCCGTGACAGCTCGCGCACTCGTTGGTGAAGACGGTCGATCCCGGCGCCGACTGATCGTGCGCGCGCGCGATTTCGTCGGCGGTGGCGCCGACCTTGGTGCTGGCGCAACCGAACGCCGCGAACGCGCCAAGGACGCAAAGCGCGAGACCTCGGAGGTAAGGGAAATGAAAGGACATCGAGCGCGGCGGATATTATCCGTTGCGCTCTAGCCCGTGGTAGTAAATTCGCGCGCGCGTGACGCTGCGCTCGATTGTGAGTTTGCGGCGTTGGACGTGTGTGCGGCGTTGCGCTTGAGCTCGCTCTGCATCCGATGATCATTCAACTAGGCGTCATCGATTACGCGCTGCTGGCGGTCTACTTCGCCTTCGTGCTCGGCATCGGCGTCGTGCTGCGCAAGGGCGTGGGCGGGACGAAGGACTTCTTCGAGTCGGGGCGCGCGCTGCCGGCCTGGATCTGCGCGCTGGGCTTCATCGGCGCGAACCTCGGCGCGCAGGAAGTCATCGGGATGGCGGCCTCGGGCGCCAAGTACGGGATCATGACCAGCCACTTCTACTGGGTGGGCGCGATCCCGGCGATGGTGTTCGTGGCGATCTTCATGATGCCGTTCTATTACGGCTCCAAGGCGCGCTCGGTGCCCGAGTACCTGAAGCTGCGCTTCGACGAGAAGACGCGCGGGTTCAACGCCGTCACCTTCGCCTGCATGACGGTGATGTCGTCGGGGATCTCGATGTACGCGCTGGCGACGCTGCTGCGCGCGATCCTCGGCTGGAACTTCCACCTCTGCATCGCGGCGTCTGGCGTGATCGTGCTGGTCTACATCTTCCTGGGCGGGCTGCGATCGGCCATCTACAACGAGGTGCTGCAGTTCTTCCTGATCGTGTTCGGCTTCCTGCCGCTGGTGCTGCTCGGGCCTCAAGCAGGTCGGCGGCTGGTCGGGCCTCAAGAGTCGCCTCGCGACCGTCGCCGCGCAGAACGGCATGGCCGAGGGGGCCTGGTCGCACTCCTGGGCCTACGCCGGATCGGCGCACACGAACCCGATGGGGGTCGAGTGGTTCGGCCTGGTGATGGGGCTCGGCTTCGTGCTGTCGTTCGGCTACTGGTGCACCGACTTCCTCGTCGTCCAGCGCGCGATGGCGGCGGAGAGCATGAGCGCCGCGCGACGGACGCCGATCATCGCGGCGTTCCCCAAGATGCTGTTTCCGTTCCTGGTCATCCTGCCGGGCATGCTGGCGATCGCAATGCACGTCGGCGGCGACGCGGGCTTCACGCTGCCGAGCAAGGGCGGCAGCCTCGACTACGACATGGTGATGCCGGCGATGCTGGCGCGCTTCTTCCCGAGCGGGCATGCTCGGACTTGGGACTGACGGCGCTCATCGCCTCGTTCATGTCGGGGATGGCGGGAAACGTGACCGCCTTCAACACCGTCTGGACCTACGACATCTACCAGAGCTACATCCGGCCCGGCGCCAGCGACGCGCACTACCTGAAGGTCGGGCGCGCGGCGACCGTGGTCGGGATCGCCGCCAGCGTCGCCTGCGCCTACACCGCGGCGCAAGTTCAACAACATCATGGACGTCTTGCAGCTGGTGTTCGCCTTCGTCAACGCGCCGCTGTTCGCGACGTTCCTGCTCGGCATGTTCTGGCGGCGCACCACCGGCCACGGCGCGTTCTTCGGCCTGCTGTCCGGCACGGCCGCCGCTGCCGTCCACCACGGCCTGTCGCTGCCGAAGGGCGCGGAGGTCGGGATCAAGGGCGGCTGGCTGTCCGTGGTGCACCACTACCCGAGCGAGATGGCGCAGAACTTCTGGACCGCGATCTGGGCCTTCTCCGCCTGCTTCATCGCCACCGCGTGCGTTTCGCTGGCCACCAAGCAGCGCAGGTCCGACGAGGAGCTCACCGGTCTGGTCTACGCACTGACGCCGCGCCCGAAGGAGGAGAACGTCCCCTGGCACCGCCAGCCGGCGATCCTCGGTGGCGCGATGCTGGCGCTCACCCTGGTCCTGAACCTCATCTTCTGGTGAACCATGGATCTCGACGTCCGCCTTCCGATCGGTCTGATGTTCTCGCTCTTCGGCTTGCTGCTCGTCGGCTTCGGCCTCTTCGCTGACCCGAGCATCTTCGAGGCGCACTCGCTGGGCATCAACGTCGACCTCGGCTGGGGCGCCGTGCTGCTGGCGTTCGGCGCGACGATGCTGACCGTTGCCCTGCGGGCGCGGCGCCGGCGCGCCCGCGGAAGCGCTGGTTAGCCCGAGAGAGCGGCACACCTGCCCGCCTTGCTGTGTAACTACGCAGTAGGTACACTACAGAGTGGGTGACACGGCTTCGTTTCGAGTGGGGACAGAAGGAAAGCGGCGGCGAATCTCCGGCGGCACGGCGTCTCGTTCGAGGAAGCGAGGACCGTCTTCTTCGACGAGAGCGCTCTCTTGCGTGGAAGGCCAACGCACTCGAGCGGCAACAATACGAGGACCGGAGGATGAGATGAAAAAAAACTACGACTTTGCCGGCGCGGTCCGGAATCCCTACGCCAAGCGCCTCAAGAAGCAGCTCACCATCAGGCTCGACGAGGAAACGATCGACTACTTCCAAGGGCTCTCACGGAAGATGTCTCTTCCATACCAAACCCTCATGAACATGTACCTTCGCGACTGCGCCGAAACGCGGAAGAGCCCTCGCTGGGCCGCACCGTCACGTTCGCGGCGGCCAAAAGCGCTGCAAAAGCCCGCGAGCGGCCGCCGGTAAACGCCTCGACGTCTATGCAAAAGGAGTCGACATGCTGACCAGAGCTGCACTGCTTGCCTTGTCCGCAGTCCTGTCGGTCGCTGGTACCGCCCAGGCCTCTGACTTCTTCGTCATCACCGACACGTTCAAGTCTCAACAGGACGCTCAATCCCGCGCCGCCTCAATCCACGGCTGGGTCCTGGATACGGACGCGTACTCCGGTCTCGGTCCGGGCCTTTTCGCTGTCGTTCGCGGACCCTACGCCAGTCGATCGGTCGCAGAGCAGCACCTGAAGGAGCTCAAGCAGATCAAGACGTACAAGGCTGCCTACGTGAGGGACGCGGGCATGCTTCGCCTTCCCACGACGGTAGCGAAATCCGTTCCGCCGAAGGTACTGGCGGCACTACTCGGCGAATTGTCGATTGCCATCACGGACAAGCCAGGGGGCAGCAATCCCTGTGAGCCTCAGGAGCCGTATCAGGACGTGACGGTCAGCACCGCAACGCTTGATCGAACGTACAACGACAAGACCGGTACGGAGGGCGTCAAGCCTCGCCGCCTCGAGCTCGACCTCGGAGGTTTCTGGGTCATCAAGAGCACGGGGGAGATCGAACGGATGAGAGTTTGTGCTGAATAAATAGCGCCGCTCGCGCGCGACGCACGGCAGGCGTCGGGGTTCAGCTAGGAGCAGATTCCCGGCAGCGGGTCGGGGCAGGTCCCGCTGCTGCCGCAGTAACCGGCGAGACAACTCGAAGGGTACGTGCCCGTGGAGCAGGCCGCGCCGGCGCCGTCGAGCGCCTTGCAGACGGAGGTGGTCGGATCGCACTCCGACCCATCGACGCAGGCGCCGAACGCGTTCGTGCAGGCGGCTCCGGCCGGCAGGCGCGACTGACAGGTGCCGCTGCCGAACTCACAGTAGGTCTTGGTCCCATCGCACTGATTGGAGCTGTTGCAGGAATCGTCGAGGCCCCCGATCGGCACGCAGACGTAGCTCGGGGAGCACATCAGTCCCTGGTCCTGGTCGCAGAAGGTGTACCCGGTCGGATTGCCCATGCCCTCGAAGCTCCTTTGGGACGGCGACGCCGTTCCGATGCAGGGATCGGACAGCTTGGTGGTGATGACGGCGCAGAAATGGCCGCCGTCGTTCGACCCGGGCGACAAGAAGATGTCGGGCTCGCAGGCGGCAGGGCCGGAGGGACCGGGTGCGCAGTCTCCGTCCTGGGTACAGGTCTGTCCCGCCGCCACGGTCCCGGTGCTCGCGGACCCAAAGACGGTCGCGCACTGCGGAATCACGGCGAACCCGTTGGCGCTGCTGGGGATCGTGGCGAGCCCCGCACAGAACCCCGACCCGGACGGGCGCGCCTGTAGGGTGGCGAGGCAGGCGGTCGCCGCGGTCTCGTCGAACGTGTGCGACCCCGCCGCGCCCAGGACCAGAGCTTCGCACGCTGACGGCGAAGGGCTGGCCGCGCAGCATGGTGCAACGAGCGCACAATACGACTGCGCGAACGACTGCGCGGCGGAGGAGGCCCCGGAGCACTTCTGCTGCAGGGTCTGGCAGCTCGGCGGCGACGAGGTCGCGGGGCTGGCGGTGCCGCCGTCGCTGGCCGTCAAGCTGGCGCGGGTGATCGAGGCGCAGTCGGGGAGCTGCGCGGCGAGTGCTCGCGTGGCGGCCGCGTCGTCGTCGAGGCAGCTGGCGAGCTCGCTGACGGTGGCCGTGCAGTTCGCGGGCGGGGCCGAGCAGGTCTGGGTGGCGCTGGCTCCGCCGTCGGGATGAAGGCACGAAGTATAGGACGACGTGCAGGCCGCCTGCAGCTCAGCATCGGTCATGTCCGGCGAAAAGCTGGCCGTGAGCGCCACCGTCAGGAAGGCCGCCTCGTGGCAGGAGTCCATCTCGAGCGACGACTGCTGCGCAAACCTCATCTCGTCGTTGCACAGCTCGGTGGCCTGCGAACCGCTCAGGCTCCCGAGCGGCGTGTTTCCGGGGATCGAGGTCACGAAGACCTCTCCCGAACCGCCGCCGCACGCCGCGGGGAGAGCCCCGATCAAAGTCAGCCCCAACACTGTCGCTCGTCTGTCCATGCCCGAGACCATCAGCAAGTCCCGTGCCCGCTTTCGAGTTACGGGGAGCCGCCGGCGCAGCCTCCCTGACGCGCGTCCGTGCAAGATGAGCGACACGGTGAGAACGATTCTGTACACCGAAGCGGCGTGCTCCGGGCCTCCCCGCGCGTCTCAGGTCTCGGCGACGACCGGGTTCGTGAGTGAGCCGATCTTCTCGATCTCCACCGTCACCACGTCACCGGGCTTGAGCCAGACGGGTGGCTTGCGGGCCATCCCCACGCCCGAGGGTGTCCCGGTCAGGATGACGGTCCCCGGCACCAGCGTGGTGCTGCCGCTCAGGAACTCGATGAGGCGCGGCACGTCGAAGATCATGTCGGCGGTCGTCTCGTCCTGCATCCGAGCGCCGTTCAAGATGGTGGCGATCTTGAGCGCGTTGGGGTCGGGGATCTCGTCGCGCGTGACCAGACAGGGGCCGAGCGGCGCGAAGGTGTCGAAGGTCTTCCCGCGGCACCACTGCCCTCCCCCGTTGCGGATCTGCCAGTCGCGCGCCGAGACGTCGTTGGCGCAGGTGTAGCCGAGCACGTAGTCGAGCGCGCGGTCGCGCGACACGTTCTTGCACGCGCGCCCGATCACCACGGCCAGCTCGCACTCGTAGTCGACCTCGGCGCTGGCGAGGTGGCCGGGGATCACGATCGGCGCGCCCGGATCCTGGGCGGCGTTCACCCCCTTCATGAAGAGGATCGGGTAGTCGGGGATCTTGGCGCCGGTCTCCTGCGCGTGGCGCCGGTAGTTGAGCCCGATGCAGAAGAAGCCCTTCGGCTCGATCGGCGCCAAGAGGCGCGCCACGTCGGCGGTCTTCTCGGTGATCGTGTGGTCACCGAAGATATCGCCTTCGATCGGACGGACGCGTCCGCCCTCCTGGGCTCCGTGGTGCGCCCGACCGGCACCGTCGAGATAACGAACGATCTTCATGTTGGTGAAGTCTCCTTCCAGATCGAGCCGCCAGGATAGCTGTGCGCCGCCAGCGAGGCGGGCTTCATGGTGATGCTGGCGCCGGCGGCGGTCGGCACCTGGTAGCGACCGCCGCGAATGACGCAGGGGTCGACGAAGTGCTCGTGCAGGTGGTCGACGAACTCGATCGAGCGGCGCTCGAGGGCACCCGACTGACCGCGATGTAGTCGAAGATCGAGGCGTGCTGCACGTACTCGCAGAGGCCGACGCCGCCCGCGTGCGGGCAGACCGGAACGCCGAAGCGGGCGGCGAGCAGCAGCGTCGCCACCATCTCGTTGACGCCGGCCATGCGGCAGAAGTCGAGCTGGCAGAAGGAGGTGGCTCGGGCGGCCAGCAGCTGCTTCCAGACGACGCGGTTCGGGACCATCTCGCCGGTGGCCACGCCGATGCCGAGCGGCTCGAGCGCGCGCGCGATCGCGGCGTGACCCAGGATGTCGTCGGGGCTGGTCGGCTCCTCGATCCAGAGCGGCTTCGACGGCGCCAGCGCGGTCATCCAGTCGATCGCCTCGCCGACGTCCCAGCGCTGGTTGGCGTCGACCATCAGGACGCCGTTCGCGCCGATCTCCTCGCGCACCAGCGCCGCGCGCCGGATGTCGTCGGCGCGGTTCGCGCCCACCTTGATCTTGAAGCGGGTGAACCCGTCGGCCAGCGCTTCGCGACAGAGCCGCCGGATCTTGTCGTCGGGGTAGCCGAGCCAGCCGACCGAGGTGGTGTAGGCCGGGTAGCCGGTCTCGCGCAGCTCGGCCTCGCGCGCGGCGCGCGTCGGGACCAGGCGATCGAGCGCGCGGCGCGCCTCGTCGGGCGTGAGCGCGTCGGTGAGGTAGCGCCAGTCGACGAGCTCGACGATCTGCGCCGGGCTCATGTCGGCGAGCAGCTTCCAGAGCGGCTTGCCGGCGATCTTCGCCCACAGGTCCCAGAGCGCGTTCACCACCGCCGCGCTGGCCAGCTGCATGACCCCCTTCTCGGGGCCGAGCCAGCGAAGCTGCGAATCGCCGGTGGTGATGCCGTCGGGTGAACTCGCCCGGCGCCTCGGTGAAGGCGCCGAGAGGCTGGCCGACGACCAGCGGCCGGATCGCCTCGACGCCGGCGACGACCACCTCGGTGCCGCGGCCGATGGTGAAGGTCAGCCCGTGCCCCTCGAGACCGTCGCCGCGATCGGTCTCCAGGATCACGTAGGCCGCCGAGTAGTCGGGGTCGAGGTTCATGGCGTCCGAGCCATCGAGGTTGCGCGAGGTCGGGAAGCGGACGTCGAGCACGCGCAGGCTGGTGATGGTGCCGGTCCGATCGTCGAGCGGTTTCATTTGCCCGCGCTCCAGCCGCCGTCGACCAGGAGGCTGCTCCCGATGACCATCGCCGATTCGTCGGCCGCCAGATACAGCGCGGCGGCGGCGATCTCCTCCGGCTTCGCCATCCGCCCGACCAGCTGCGTGCCCGCCATGTCGCGGTAGGCCTGCGCGGGATCGGGCGACTCGGCGATGCGCTTCATCGCGAACGGTGTCTCGACGCGCCCCGGGCAGATGCAGTTGAAGCGCACGCCCGTGTGCGAATGGTCGAGCGTCAGCGACTTGGTCAGCCCGACGACCGCGAACTTGGTGACCGTGTAGGCCAGCCGCTGGCGCACCGCCACGATGCCGCCGATCGAGGCCATGTTGATGACGCTCCCGGCGCGCCGTTCGATCATCGCGGGCGCGAAGGCCTTGCAGCAGTTGAAGACGCCGCGCACGTTCACCGCGTAGAGGCGATCGAGATCGGCGGCGGTGGTGTTCGATAGATCGCCCACGTGCCCGATCCCCGCGTTGGCGACGAGGACGTCGATGGGCGGCAGCCCGCCCGCCAGCGCCAGCACGGCCGCCTCGTCCGAGACGTCGACGACCGCCAGCTCGGCGCGCCCCGACGCGGCCCGGATGGCGTCGACGGTCGCGCGACCGGCCGGCTCGTCGC
Source organism: uncultured Pseudomonadota bacterium (assembly GCA_963725905.1). GTDB lineage: Bacteria > Myxococcota_A > Polyangia > Fen-1088 > Fen-1088 > JADGRB01. The sequence goes on from CAVSAG010000004.1 coordinate 469,737, forward strand.
GATCGACCACGAACACCGCGGCGCCCTGCGCGGCGAAAAGCTCGGCGATCGCCCTGCCGATGCCCGAGCTGGCACCGGTCACCACGGCGTTCTTTCCATCGAGACGAAATGGCGTCGTCATGCGAGACGGTAAATCCTCCGTGCGTTCTGGGACATGATGGCGACCCGTTCGTTTTCGGACAGCGGCGCCAAAAAGTCGAGCGCCGTCTCCAGCCAGCGCGCGTAATTGGCCGCCAGGTTCACCACGGGCCAGTCGCTGCCAAAAAGTAGCCGGCCCGACCCGAAGCAGCTCAGCAAATGATCGACGTACGGCTGCAGCGCTTCCAGCGTCCAGGTGGACGGATCGGCCTCCGTCACCAACCCAGACAGCTTGCACACGACGTTGGGGAGCCGTGCCAGCGCGGCAACGTTCTCCCGCCACGGATCGAGGACGCCGGCGCGGATGTACGGCTTGCCCGCGTGATCGAGCACGAACGTCGTCTCGGGACAGGCGCGCACGAGCGCGGTGCAGGCGGGGAGCTGCGCGTGCCGGACGCAAAGGTCGAACGTCCAGCGGCGCGCCCCGACCAGGCGCACGCCGTCGATGAACGCCGGGCGCAAACAGTGCCCTGGGTCCGCGTGGTCCTGCAGGTTGTGGCGCACGCCGCGCACGCGCGAACGCCCCGCCAGCGCCGCCAGCGCCGCCTCCGTCTCCACGCCGCGATCGACCGCCACCTGCGCGACGATCGCGGCGATGCGCGGCTCGCGCGCGGCGAGCGTCTCGACCCATTCGACTTCGTCGAGCGCCCGCGCCGGATCCACGGCCGCTTCGACGAAGACGATCGCGTCGGGCAACAGCGCGCCGGCTTCGCGCGCCAGCTCGACGGGCGTGTGCGCGCCGGCGATCGCGGGCACGTCGGCCAGCCACGGGTACGGCATTCGCGCGCCGTCCCAGAAATGGACGTGCGCGTCGACGAAGCTCGGAATCTCGCTGGGCATGCCCGAAGGCCCGATTGATAGCACGGCCGCCGCGAGCCGAACCGGGCGTATAATTTCAGCGATGGTGTCGTTCGCGGGATGGTGGCGCGGGCTGGTGGGAGGGATCGTGGCGGCCGTGCGGCGCTTCCCGCTGCCGCTGGCGGCGGGCGCGGTGGGGGCGATTGCGGGCGTGCTGATGGTGGGCGATCACAGCTACGCCGCCCACGACGAGCCCGCCCGGCGCCTGCTGCTGACCGCCTGGCTGGGCCTACCGCTGTTTCTCACCGCGGCGCTGGGCGGAGAGCGCGGCCCGGGCCGAACGGGCCTCCAGTCGGTGGCCGCCGCGGTGCTGCTCGTCGGTTGCTACGCGGGTCTCGCGGGTCGAGAGGACTGGGTCTACATCCGCTTCGCCCTCTTCCTGCTGGCCGCGCACGCGCTCTTGGCGCTGGCGCCCCTGGCAAGATCGGCGCCGCGCGGCGATTTCCGCCCCTTCAACCTGATGCTGTTCGCGCGCACCGCGCTGGCGCTTCTGCTCACGCACGTCCTCTACTTGGGGCTCTGCTTCGCGCTCACCGCCGTCGAACACCTGTTCGATCTTCACGTGCCGGATCGGCTCTACGCGCAGCTCTGGTTCGTGCTGCTGGGCGTCTTCAACACCGCCTACGTGCTGGCCGGCATCCCGCGCGACTGGGACCGGCTGGAAGGACGCTTCCCGACGCCGCGGCCGCTCGACCTGCTCGCGCGTCATGTCCTCTTGCCGCTGTCGCTGCTCTACCTCGCGATCCTTTACGTCTACTCGGTGAAGATCGTCGTGGTGCACCAGTGGCCGCGCGGCTGGGTGAGCGCGCCGATCATCGTCTTCGCCGCGATCGGGATGCTGACGGTGCTGCTGCTCGATCCGGGCCGCCTCAACGGCAACCGCCTGGTGCGCGCCTACTGCCGCGGCTTCTTCGTCGCGCTCCTGCCGCTGGTGGTTCTGCTGTTCCTGGCCATCTCGCGCCGCGCGGTCGAGTACGGCCTCACGGAAGAACGCTGCCTCGTCTACGCAATCGCCGTCTATCTCGGCATCATCGCGCCCACCTTCGTCCTCTCGCGGGCGCGCAACCTGGCGGCCATCCCCCTCATTCTCGCCGGCATGGCGGTGGTGACGGCGGTCGGACCGCTGTCGGCCAGGTCGCTCGCGGTGCGATCGCAGACCGCGCGGCTGCGTGGGCTCCTGGAGAAGAACCAGCGTCTTGCGCACGGCGTGCTCGGGTGGAGCACGCAGCAGGCCTCGGGACGGGACGAGCACGAGATCGCCGCGGCGCTCCTCTACCTCGAGAGCCGCCACGCCCTCGGCCCCGTGCTCGCCTGGCGCCCGGCGAAGGGCGCCTGCTCGCGCTGTGAGGTGCTCGCCACCGCCGAGTCGCCGCAGGAGCTGGTCACGGCTCTGGGCCTCCGCTTCCGCGCCGGGCGCAGCTACGACGACGAACCCGACACGACCACGCGGCTGTCGGCGACGCTTCCCGCCATGGTCGAGACCACCGGATTCGACTTCGTCTTTCTCTCCCTGAGCTGCTCGGAGAGGGGCCGCAGCGAGTGCCTCTGGGGCAGTGGTCAGACGCCCGAGCACTGGGAGGTGCAGCTGGAGGGAGCGGCGCTGGCGGTGCGCCACGACAGCAAGGCGATCGCCCGCGTCTCTCTGGCCGAGATCGAACGAACGGCGGCCGCGTTGGACGACGACGCGAGGACGCAGCGCCAACCGATGGAGCTGGACGGCCGGAGCGGGTCCGGACGCTACCGTCTCTTCGTCTCCTCGATCGTCTTCGATCGCAGCGGGCAAGGCGGCACGGTGAGGATCACCGGCCTCGACGGCGTCCTGCTGCTCGCGCTCGGGCGCTGAAAACGCCGCGGCCGCCCCACCGAGCTCAGCGCGGGAACGCCGCGCCAATGTCCGCGATCGGGACACCGAGCGCGGCGCGAGCGACGGCGTCCAGGTCCGCGGGCGCACCAACGAAGTGCAGCGTGCGGTGGACATGCTCGGCGGATTCACCGGGCCCGAGCGCCAGCGCGGGGGATGACGTCTCGAGCTCGTAGAAGGGGCCGAACGGCGCCGCGCCGGGCGTGGCCGGACCATCGTTGTAGGCGTTGATTGCGTCTCCCGAATAACAGTCGACGGGGTCGCGCTGCGTCTCCCAGAGCGAGTTGACGTAGCCGAGCTCGGCGGCATCGGCGGGGAGCGTATAGATCACGAGCGTGAGCACGCCGTGGTCAGCACCAAGGGCGTCGTAGCTTCCGAGCACCGGGCGCGCGCGGCGCGCCGAGACGCCGATCTTGCCGCGCTGCTGGCCGTCGCCGCGGTAGCAGATCGCGCCGCTGCCTGTGGTCAGGCGGTCGGCCGGCACGCGACCGAAGTAGCGATCGTTGACGACAGGGCCGAGCTCGCTGTCCGCGCCGGGGCGAAACGGCAGCACGATCGTCGTCGTGGGCGACGGCGCGAAGGTGCCGGCGATCCAGATCGAGACGAGGCCGGTCTCGCGGCGCCAGGGCGCGGCGCCCGCGTTGGTGACGCGATTGCGCGTCTCGAATCCGACGACGGCGACGCCTCTCCGCGCGGGCACGCCGGCTTCCTTCCAGATCCGCTCCGTCGAATAGAGGCGCACCTCGCGCTCGACCTCCAGATCGAACACGGTGGCCGAAGCATTGGTCAGGCGCATCGTCTTGCGCAGCAGGGCGCGGTCGGCCGCCGCGTCCGCGAGCGTGAACGGCTCGGCGTCGATCGGCGGCGGCGTCTGCCAGTGCGCCAGCTCCTGCGGCGCGCCCGGCGCGAAGAAGAGCGAGAACGGCCCCCCCTCGGGCCCTAGCCAGAAGCGGTCCTCGCCGCCGTAGACGTTCATGTGCGGCACCAGCTTTCCCGACGCGATCAGCTCGCGGTTGAGCCAGCCGAAGCTCGGCCCCGATTCGGATCCGGTCGGGCCGCCGGTGGTGCTGGTGGCGACGCGCCCCTGCAGCGCCGGGCAGAGCGCCACGCACGCCGCGCCGCCGCCGGAGGACAACACGACCGTCTCCGTGTGGCGCTGCAAGAAGTCGACGTCGTCGCCGAAGCGGGTGGCCACGGCCGCTCTCTATCACGCTGTCCGTGCCGGGCCTGCGAATTCGACATGTCCAGAAATCCGACGGACGGCCTATTATCGGCGGCATGAAGCGGCCCCCTATCATCTATATGAGCGCGCTGGCGGGCGTGGTCGTGCTGGCCCTGGCCACGACGGGCTGCAAAAAGCACACGACCGACGCGATCGCGGTCATCCCCAAGGGGACGACGCACGAGTTCTGGAAGTCGGTGCACGCCGGCGCCGAGAAGGCGGCGCAGGAGACGGGCATCGCCGTCATCTGGAAGGGCCCGCTGCGCGAGGACGACCGAGAGGACCAGATCAAGGTGGTCGAGAACTTCACCAACATGCGCGTGCGCGGGATCGTGCTGGCACCGCTCGACGACACGGCGCTGGTGCCGGTGGTCACCGACGCGGTCCGCGCCGGGATCCCGGTCGTCGCCATGGACTCGAGCCTCAAGAGCGACGACCTGACCAGCTTCGTTGCCACGGACAACTACAAGGGGGGCAAGCTGGCGGGCGAGCACCTGGCCGCACTCGTCGGCGGCACGGGCAAGGCCAAGGTGATGATGCTCCGCTACGCCGAGGGGTCGGCCAGCACCGCGGAGCGCGAGCGCGGCTTTCTCGACGCCATCGCCGCCCACAAGGAGATCGAGGTCGTCAGCGCCAACCAGTACGGCGGCGTCACAACCGAGAGCGCGTTCGCCGCCAGCGAGAACCTGCTGGCCGCGCACAAGGGCTCCGACGGCGCGCTCGCCGTGCAGGGGATCTTCTGCCCCAACGAATCGACCGCCTTCGGCATGCTGCGCGCGCTGGAGGACGGGGGACTGGCCGGCAAGGTCGCCTTCGTCGGGTTCGACAGCTCGCCCAAGATGACCGAGGCGATGGCCAAGGGGCACATGGACGCCACGGTGGTGCAGGACCCGATCAAGATGGGCTACCTGGCGGTGAGAGCGATGGCCGACCACCTGGCGGGGCGGCCCGTCGACAAGCGGATCGACACCGGCGCCACGCTGATCACGCGGGCGACGATGGCGACGCCCGAGGCGCAGGCGCTGCTCAACCCCGACTTCAAGAAATGGCTGAAGGAGTGACGACGAGCCCGCGCGACGATCGCGTGGGCGGAGCCGGGCTTGGCCCGGCGGAGCCCGTCGCGGGAGGGCCCGGGAACCCTCCCAGGGTTCCCAGAGTCGAAGTCCACGGCGTGAAGAAGCGCTTCGGCGCCACGCAGGCGCTGGGTGGCGTCGACCTCGCGGTCGCGGCGGGCGAGGTGCACGCGCTGCTCGGCCAGAACGGCGCCGGCAAGAGCACGCTCATGAAGGTCCTCTCGGGCGCCGAGCGGCCCGACGCGGGGACGATGAAGCTCGACGGCGCCGCCTATGCGCCGCCCGATCCGCAGGCGGCGCGCGCGGCGGGCGTGGCGATGATCTACCAGGAGCTGTCGCTGGCGCCGCACCTGACGGTGGCGGAGAACATCCTGCTCGGCGTCGAGCCCGCCCGCGGTCGTCTGCCGGGCCTGGTCGATCGCCGCGCGATGCGCGCGCGCGCGACACAGGCGCTCGCGGAGCTGCACCACCCCGGCATCCGTCCGGAGACCGTGGTGGGCACGCTGCCGATCGCCGCGCAGCAGATCGTCGAGATCGCGCGCGCGGTGGCGGTCGGCTGCCGCGTCCTGGTGCTCGACGAGCCGACCAGCAGCCTGGCGCAGGCCGACGCCGAGGCCCTGTTCGCGCTCATGTCGCGCCTCAAGGCGCAGGGGCACGCGATCGTCTACATCACCCACTTCCTCGAGGAGGCGAAGCGCGTCGCCGATCGCTTCACCGTCCTGCGCGACGGCCACAGTGTGGGCGCCGGGGGCGGCGAGATGGCGTCGGCGACGGTCCCGGCGATCGTCGACCTCATGGTCGGCCGCCGCGTCGAGCAGCTCTATCCGCGCAGCGCGCGCACCCGCGGCGAGCCGCTGCTGGAGGTCGCGGATCTCCGGGCGCCCGCAAGCCGAGAGGCGCCAGCTTCACGCTCCACCGCGGCGAGGTGCTGGGCATCGCCGGCCTGGTCGGCGCGGGACGCACCGAGCTCTTGCGCGCGCTGGCCGGCCTCGATCCCATCGTCTCGGGCCGCGTGAGGCTCGGTACCTACTCGGGCGCGGCCACCCCGGCCACCCGCTGGTCACAAGGGATGGCCCTGGTCAGCGAGAACCGGAAGGAAGAAGGCCTGGCGCTCGGCCTCAGCGTCGCCGACAACCTGACGCTCTCCAAGCTCCCCGCCATCGCCGCCCCCGCCGCGCGCCGCGCGCTGGCCGCCCGCTGGATCTCGAAGCTCGACGTCCGCTGCCAGTCCCCCGACCAACCGATCCGCGAGCTCTCCGGCGGCAACCAGCAGAAGGTCGCCATCGCCCGCCTCCTGCACCACGGCGTCGACGTCCTCCTGCTCGACGAGCCGACCCGCGGCATCGACGTCGCGTCCAAGGCGCAGATCTACGATCTCATCGACGCGCTGGTGGCGCGCGAAACGCCCCCAAAGGCCGTCATCATGGTCTCGAGCTACCTCCCCGAGCTGCTCGGCGTCTGCGACCGCATCGCCGTCATGTGCCGCGGCCGCCTCGGCCCCGCCCGCCCGGCGTCCGAGTGGAGCGAAGCCTCGCTCGTGCACGAAGCTGCGCTCGGCAGCGACAACGACAGCGAGGCCGCATGAGCGCAGACACGCACCTCGAGACCAAGCCCGCCGGCGCCCCCGACGCGCCAGCTCCGCGCGCGGGCCTCGCCCGCCGCCTGTGGGCCTCCCCGGTCCTCCGCAAGAACCTGGGCGCCGCCGCCGGTCTCGTCGCCGTCTTCATCCTTTTCACCATCCTCCTCGCCGCCACGCGCGGCCTCAGCTTCGCCGACCCCGACAACCTCGAGACGATCCTCCGCCAAACCACCATCGTCGCCCTGGCCGCGCTCGGCGCCACGATCGTCATCGTCGCAGGTGGCATCGACCTCTCGGTCGGCGCCATCATCGCGCTCGCCACCGTCGTCATCGCCGCGCTCCTGCGCGCCGGCGCGCCCCCCACCCTCGCCGCGCTCGGCGGCCTCGCCGCCGGCCTCGCCTGCGGCGCCCTCAACGGCCTCCTCGTCACGCGCCTCCGCGTGGTCCCCTTCATCGTCACGCTCGGCACGATGCTGGTCGTCCGCGGCGTCGCCAAAGGCCTCGCCCACGACCAAAAGATCGACGCCCCCACCTCCTGGCTCACCGAGCTGCTCGCGCGGCTGCCTGCCTCGCGCGGCTGGCTGCTTTTCCCGCCCGGCGTCTGGCTCCTTTTTCTCCTAGCCTTCGCCGTCGGCGGCCTCCTCCTCTACACGCGCCTCGGCCGCCACGTCTTCGCCGTCGGCTCCAACGAGCAGGCCGCCCGCCTCTGCGGCATCCCGGTCCCCCGGGTGAAGCTGGCGGTCTACCTCCTGGGCGGCTTCTTCGCCGGCGTCGCCGGCCTGATGCAGTTCTCCCGCCTCACCGTCGGCGACCCCACCGGCGCCAACGGCCTGGAGCTGAACGTCATAGCCGCGGTGGTCATCGGCGGCGGCAGCCTCGCGGGCGGCGAAGGCTCGGTCACGGGCGCGCTCATCGGTGCGCTCATCATGCAGGTCCTCCAGTCAGGCTGCTCGCAGATGGGCTGGCCGAACTGGGTGCAAGAGATCGTCACCGGCGCCATCATCATCGTCGCGGTCGCGCTGGATCGCTTCCGCCACCGACGCTAACGGGTCGTGTCGGGCGCGGGGCCTGCCGTCGAGACCTCGCGCGGCCAGAAAAAATGGTGCCCCGCCGTGCAGACGTACGGGGTCCGACCATCTGCGCCCGGCCCGCCGACTGCGATGCCGCCCTTCCGGCAGGCGGCCTCCCCTCCGGGCTCGCGGTGATCGCACCAGGGTTGTTCCTTGCTCCCTTCGTCCAGCGCCGTCGTTCGGATGGCCATGGTCGTCGCTCCTTAGGAGGCGAGCATACCGGAGAGCTGGTTGACGGCCCTCACCTCACGGACGTTTCAGGAACCTCAGGTAGAACGCCCCGAACACCAGCACGATCCCGACGTTCACCATCAGGCGCTCCCAGAATCGGTTCCTGAAGAACAGCACATCCACGCCGACCACCACGGCCACCAGCGCGAGCACGTAACTGACGATGACTGCATGCTTCCCCACCCTTTGGTTCTACGACAGACGTCTCCAAACGCCAGTCGTCGCTCTAACCGCCGTCGGCGGACCCGTCGACGCCGCCATCGCCATAGCAGTGGCGCTTGTCGAGGCCCGCATCATTCGGAAAGCAGTCGTAGTAGGTGGTGCAAGAGCCCAATGGGCTGATGGTGGGGGGACCCGCCAGACAGATCTGCTGGTCCGGGGTTCCGGGCGCCGAGAGCTGGACAGCCGCCAGCAACTTGCCGGTGGTCCTGTCATAGGCGAACACAACCTCGTTGGTGCCCCCGCCGCCGCAACCCCAATCGACGCTCGCCCAGTTGTACGCGTCGCAGATGGTCAGTTGGGGCGGCTCTCCGCTCGCGTTCTGCTCCGCGATCGCCTCCGCCCAGGTAGAAGGCGGGCAGGCGACGGCGTAGTTCTGGCAGTAGTCGCTGATGGCTCCCGGGCACGACAGCTCGGCGCCGGCGGCTCCCGCGCCCGCCTCGGGCGAGGGCGGGGTCACCCACGCCGCGCCGTCGGGCGCGCAGCGGTGAAGCTGGCTCGCCGCGGTCGTCACCTTGCTCCCGCACGCGCCCGGGCCGAGCGCCAGCAACGCCACCCCCGCAACCCACCGCATGCAGCAAAAGCTATTACGATCCCGCAAACAGGAGCCCTCTGCATTAGTTATGGTCATCGCGAGACTCCGGTGCAGTGATAGAATCGCAAGGATAGGAGGGCTTAACATGCGACCTTATCTCTGGGTAATGGGTGTCTCGGGAGCTCTCGCCTTGGCGACGGCGGTCGGGTGCGACGGAAGCCTCCCGTCGAGCAGCAGCACCGGCACCGGAGGCCAGGGGGCGGGTGGAGCGACAGGTGTCGGCGGTCGGTCCACCGTTCCGGACTTCCACCGCGCGGCCGCGACGGCCTGCTCGGCGCTGGTGGCCGACGCTGGCGCGACGACGTCGACGACCAACGGCGCCTCGCCCGGCCCGGCCGCACCCGACGCCGCGGTCAACTCCCCCTGCCTCACCGCCACCGACTGCGGCCCCTGCGCGACCGGGGTCGTTCGTTGCCTTCTCCGTTCCCCGGCGCAACCCAACGCGTGCGTGTGCGATCAGTGCAACAGCGACCAGGAGTGCCCCAGCACCGAAGCCTGCCTTTGCTTTCAGACCGGTTGGGCCCGCTACCCGGTTGGAAACGCCTGCGTGCAGGAGAACTGCCGGGTCGACTCCGACTGCGGGCCCGGCGGCTTCTGTTCTCCGACCCTCTCCGGGTGCGGCTACGGAGGCTACTACTGCCACACCCCGACCGACACGTGCTTGAACGACAGCGACTGCGCGGGGTCCAGCATCGGGTGCGTCTACTCGCCCACGACGGGCGCGTGGGGATGCGCCTCGATCGTCTGCATCGGGTAGCGCCGCGGGCGGCGCACGAACGCCACCCGCCTTTCACCGAACTCCGCCATACTGGACCGCATGGGTATGAATCGGCTCAGGCAGGTAGTGCTGGTCGGGGTGGTGCCGTTTCTGCTCCTCGCTTGCACGGGGGCGAGCACTGGTGGACAGGGCGGCGGGCCCGGAAGTGGCGGCACGACCGGGTCCGGTGGCGCGACGGGTGGCTCTGGCGGCTCGCCCGACGGAGGCACGGGCAAGGACGCCGGCCCCGACATGGCGGTCCTCACGTGCCACACCAACCCCGATTGCCCGTCGGGCGCCTACTGCCTCCCCCCGGGCGAGTCGTTCTGCCCCCGCACCTGCACGCAACCCACAAACCCCTGCACCACCGACTCGGACTGCCCGCAGGACGGGGCCATTCCAATCATCTGCTGGGAGGATCCGTGCGCGTGCAATTCGGCCAAGAGCTGCATCCGCGGTTGCCGGGGCACCGCCGACTGTCCGGTCGCATCGTTCTGCTTCTCCGACCACCATTGCGGCCAGCTTGACTGCGATCAGCAAAACCCAGCCTGCCCGACCAACTTCAGCTGCCAGGATTTGGGTACAGGCACATACGTCTGCTTGGCAACCCCGTGTACGAGTGACAGCCAGTGCTCAGGCGCTTGCGTCACGGGCGGCTGCTCCACTGACCTCGGCACCTGCCAGGTCCAGGGACCCTGACAGGACATAGTTCTAGCGGGTTGTGTCGGGCGTGGCGCCTGCTGTCGAGACCTCGTGCGGCCAGAAAAATTGGTGCAACGCCGTGCAGACATGCGGGGCCCGACCGTCGGAGCCCGGCTCGCCGACCGCGATGCCCCCCTTCCGACAGACGGCCTCCGCTCCGGGCTCGCGGTGATCGCACCAGGGCTGCTCCTTGGTCCCTTCGTCCAGCGCCGTCGTTCGAATGGCCATCGTCGTCGCTCCTTATGAAGGCGATCATACGTCCTTCCATCGACCGCGCGCTCGCCCTTGCAGCGGCAGAGCCTTTCTAGTCCGTCGCCCCCTCATCCCCCTGAAAGACGTAGACGAACTCGGTTCCATATTCTTCGGGCGCCTGGGGAAAGGACCAACGGCCGATGCGCTCTTTGATGCAAGGCTCGAGTGACTGAAACTGCGGCGTGCCTTGGATCTCGACGTTCTTGACCTGCCCCGAGGTCTCGACCTTGACCGTCACCGTGATCTTGCCGTGGGTGAGCCTGTTGTCTTCGAGGAATGCGTGTTGGTGGCACTTCTTGATGTCGGCGCGATTGCCGTTGATGACTCTTATGATGTCGGCCGCGCTCGGTGGTGCGCGCTCGACCGGCGCGGCGGGCGTTGCGCGTGGAGGCGTAACAGCACTGGCAGGCGCCTTGCCCGCGCACGCCGCGAGCGCGAGCAACGCCAAGGACGGGAGACGCCGAAGCAGCACGCCACCAGATTCTAGAGGAGAGTCGCCTGATCACCGCGCTCCGGCCGGGATCCTAGCCAACCTTGGGGAAGCTGCGGAGGCGTGCCAGGCTGATGGAGAAAGCCAGCGTGGGCACCGAGATCACGATCAGCAGCGCAGGCTGCGGCCCCAGCAGAGCGCACACGGCGAGCGTCAGCGCGGACGAGAGTCCAAGCACGACGGTGGAGACCATCAGCCGCACGCGCGTGCCGCCACTGTGGATCAGCAGGCCGCTCCCGCACAGCAGCGTGCCGAATGCCGATGCGAACAGCAGCACGAAGACACCGGCCCGCCAGCCCGCCAAGAAGTAGTAGATACCGATCGCGATCAAGCCCAGGCCGGCCGGGACCATCAGCTCTGCGACCAGGTTCCGCAGGCGGGTCCAGAGGCTCTCGTGCTCGAGCGACAACCTCACGAGAATACGCGGGAGGAGCATCCGGCACCAGCCGCCACTCTCGACGAACCTCGGGGTACCATGGCAAGCAGAAGCCATGCGCTACGAAAACAAGGTCGTCGTCGTCACCGGCGGCAGCAAGGGGATCGGGTTCGGGTGCGTGCGCCTCTTCGTCGAGGAGGGGGGCGCCGACGTGGTCTTCTGCGCGCGCAACGCCGACGAGGGTCAGGCGGTCGCGGCGCACCTCAACGCGCGCGGCCCCGGGCGGGCGCACTTCATCCGCGCCGACGTTAGCAAGGTCGAGGAGGTGCGCGCGCTGATCGACGAGACGGTCGGGAAGCTCGGTCGCCTCGACTGCCTCATCAACAACGCCGGCTGGCACCCCGGCCACAGACCGATCGACGACTTCACCGTCCAGGACTTCCGCAACCTGCTGGACCTGAACCTGGTGAGCATCTTCGCCGCCTGCAAATTCGCGTTGCCGCACCTGCGCAAGACCAAGGGCAACATCATCAACATCTCCAGCCTGGTCGGCGCCATGGGCCAGCTCCACGCGACGACCTACGTCGCGACGAAGGGCGCGATCACGGCGTTCACCAAGGCGTTGGCCATCGACGAGGCCGAGCACGAGGTGCGCGTGAACTCGGTTTCGCCGGGGAACGTGTACACGCCGCTCTGGCAGGAGGCGATCGACGCGTCGGCGGATCCGGGCGCGACGCGCGCGGCGGGGGACGCGGCGCAGTTGCTGGGGCGGATGGGGACGATCGAGGAGGCGGGGCGGCTGTGTCTTTATTTGGCGGCGGAGGCGACGTTCACGACGGGGGTCGACCACGTGCTGTCGGGGGGGGCGGAGTTGGGGTACGGACGGAAGACGCGGCGAGGGTGAGACGCTCCGATCACAGATCGGCCCTAAACAGCGACCTGTATTGGTTGTTGATAAAAGCCGCCGGCCCCGACCCGCCTGTGCCTTCTTGGTGAGCTTGTAGCTCACGCGCCGCCGCGAGCACGCTTGCGTGCCGCCGCGAGCGCCGCCGGACCGTCCACCGTCTCCCCCCGATCGGCCTCGTCGAGCGCTTCGGCGATTCCGTTTTCTTGCTCGGCAGACAACGACGGCACCACGAGGCCAACTACACCTCGGAGAACGTCCAGCCGCTCGTCCGCCGGAAGTTGGCGCACCTCATCAACTATCTTCTGCGCGCGCGTCACGTTTGCATTTTACACCGCGAACGCCGCGCGGCCCGTCCGACGAAGGTCACCCCGCCTCCACCCCATACCGCAGCCGCACCACCCCATGCCCGAGCGCCTCACTCCCGACGAACCGCAACCGCACCTTCCCCGCCAGCCCCGCCGCCTCCGGCACCTCGAACACCCCCGTAACCCCCAGCGCCCCATCAATGGCGGGTGCGACGAGCAAACTCACCTCGTCGACGACGCCCGCCGCCAGCAACGACCCGTTCACGTTGCCGCCGCCCTCGACGAGCAGCCGCTTGATCCCGAGCTCGCGTCCCAGCACCTCGAACAGTGGCCGCGGCGCCATCTCCTCATCCGCCGCGACGACGTACGACACGCCGTCGCCCGCCAGCTCGGCGAGGTGGGCGTCCGGCACGCCCGGGCCGAGCAGCACGACGACGTGGTCGCCGCCGATGTCGGGCTTGGCGAAGTACAGCTTGCCCGAGCGGTCGAAGGCGATCGCGTACGTCCCGGCATCGCGCTTCGCGAAGTGGTGCGGCCGCGCGACCTTCTCGGGGCGCGACGGCGGGTGCGGCGTCCCCTTGCTCATCTCCGCCATCGTCACGCGCCCGACCAGCCAGGCGTCGCCGGCCAGCGTGCCGTGCACGTCCTCGTACACCTTCGCCCAGTCCTTGACGGTGCCGTCCGGGCTCGCCGTCCAGCGGCTCGGGTGAATGCGACCGTCCAGCGATACCATCATGTGGCAGATGACGTGCGGCTTCATCTCCAGACTCCTCAGCGATCTTCCCAGGCGCCGGGCTCGAGCCGATGATGGGCGACCGCCAAGATCACGACCTCTTCTGAGGCCACCCGATACGCGAGCGTGTACGGAAAGCGGCGAAGGACATACCGATGCGTTCCCTTGCGGACGGGCCACCTCTCCGGCGCGCGGAGAATCAGAATCCACGGCCTTCTGCACGTCGCCCGCGAACCTCGCACCCAGACCCTCCCGCGCCTCCTCATACCAGAGAGCCCCGTGGCGAAGATCATCGCGCGCCGCGCGTGAGAATCTAAACGGCTTCTTACCGTCGCTCACGGCGGGCCCGCAGCTCGGCCTCTATCGCCTTGAACACGTCGTCACCGGGAATGAGCTCGGCAGTCCCGTTCTCTGCGTCGCGCAACCGGTTTTGGATCTCTGCTTCCCACGCGGGGCTGAGCTGGCCGTAGTTTGTGCCGTCGAGACTTCTGAGCGCATCTTCCGCGATCTCGGCCCGATCGGCTGGATCGAGATCCAGCAGTTCCCGCCTCAGGACCTCCTTCGCGCGCGCCATCGGTGGAATATAGCCGGTCTACCGCGCACCAGGCACAGCCGAATCGGGGGTGACCGGCAAGGGACCGAGCGTTGGTAGGCGTGGGCCATGGCCACCGAGCCGCTGACCTGAGTTACCCACGATGTCGCGGTCATGGGCGGTCGGCGCCCTAGTTTGTCTCGAACAGGCCAGGCGTTTCCTTGCAGCGGCCGGCCGCGACGGTGGCGGCGACTGCCGCGACGCTGCGCGGAAGCTTGCCGACGCAGGTGAAAGCAAGCGTGCGGTCTCCGCTCGCGAGGCGATTGAAAACCAGAAGGTGGTCGTGGTCGCGGACGTCACGCCCGGCGGGAGAGTGCCGGTAGATGACGAAGTCGAACCGCGCGCCGAGGCCCGCGACGGCGAAGACGCGATTGGGGTGGTTCGTGCGGAGAACCGGGACGCAGGAGTGCACCGCGACCTCGCCGAAATCCGTGTCCATCGTTGTCGCCCGAGGTGCCGGCTGGTCTCCCAGGTCGGTCAGGTCCTCGCGCCAGTGGAGGTACCCTTCGACGGCCCGCCAGACGGGGACCGGAAGGCCTGCCATCCTGACCACGGGCGCGAATCGCTCACCGGCGAACCCGCGCGGCAGTCTGGGGCGGACGCCGCGCCGGCGAGCAGCGGAACCCCGGCGAACAGCGGAACTCCGACGATGACCGCCACCAGAGGCCAGACCCGCATGCCTTTACGGTAGCGCCGGCAGATGGCCACCCGCAAGCAGAGGGTTCCTGGAGCGGCGCTGGCGCCGTCACGGATGACCTGATTTCCGGGACCGCGTACACTTTGAGCTCATGGGGCGCAGGGCGTTGATGGACCCGCTCGGTCGCGCGGTGAGCGTGCTGGCCTCGGTCGCCGCCATCGGGTGCGGCGGAACGGACGCGGTCACCGGTAATGTCGACGCCGGTGGCAATGTCGCGACGCTCGCGCCTTGTTCCAGCTCTTCGGACTACCTCAGGTGCGACGGCAACACCCCTGCCTATTGCACCTGCACGCAGAACGGCCCCCAGGTGGGCGTCGATCTGGTCGGTGGCCCGCTCTACACCTGCCTCTCCTACGACTGGGTCGAGGACGCGGCCTGCTCGGTCGCGTGCGACGCCACCGTCAACACCAGCAGCGGCTGTATCGCCTCCACGCAGCCGATCCCCGAGTGTGCCGAGGACGGGATCACCTGCTGGAACGGCAACCGGACCTTCTGCCAGAACGGATACCCGCTGCCGACGACCCCCTGCGCCGACGGGACGCAGTGCACGCTGGTCCCGGGATGCCAGGCGCTCTGCCTCAGCCCCTCCGCGACCGTCGACCCGCGCTGTCCGGCGGCGCCGGGGCTCGACAACGATTTCTGCGACAGCAACACCGCCTACCATTGCTCCTGCGGCTACCTGACGGCGACCACCACGTGTGGCGCGCCGCCCCACGACTGCGTGACGGTCTCGTCCTATGACGGATGGGACCATGCCTCGGGACAATCCGCGGAGTGCGGGTTGCCTCCGTAAACCGTCTGTCCCACCCGTCGAGGCCTGATATCATCGCCCGCCGAAGGAGACGCGCTGACATGGAGATGGCGTATCGAGAGCGGTGGGAGGCGGAGATCGCGGAGATGCGGCGGGTGCTCGCCGGCTTTGCGATGAAGGAGGAGTGTAAGTGGGGCAAGCCCACCTACACGGTGGATGGGAAGAACATCGTCATCATGCAGGGCTTCAAAGAGTACTTCGCGCTGGGCTTCTTTCAGGGCGCCCTGCTGAAGGACCCCAAGAAGGTGCTGGTGCAGCTCGGTCAGGTGCACGCCGGGCGGGTGATGAAGTTCACCAGCGTGAAGGACATCACGGCGAAGGCGGCGACCATCAAGGCCTACGTGCGCGAGGCCATCGCAGTCGAGAAGGCTGGGCTGCGGATGGAGCCGAAGAAGACCTCGGATTTTCCGGTTCCCGAGGAGCTGACGGAGCGGTTCCGAAGGGACCCGCGTTTCAAGCGCGCCTTCGAGGCGCTGACGCCGGGGCGGCAGAGGAGTTACCTCTACCACTTTGCCGCGGCCAAGCAGTCGGCGACGCGGGTGGCGCGAATCGAAAAGGCGATGCCGGCGATATTCGAAGGCAGAGGGTTCCTGGAGAGACGCTAGCCGTTCACGGCGCGCTCATGGCCTCAAAGCGCGTCGCGTGTGGTGGTCGGGCCTCACCGCGGGCGTGCGCCATGCGGGGAAGATGGGGCCGACGCTGGCAACGGTCTTGCAACCGCTGACCACGCCATGTTGATTTCGGCGACCCGTTGGCTGCGCTGCGCGCTCGTCTTCGGCATTTGGCTCAGCGGCTGCGCCGAGACCACGGTCACGTACACGCCGCTGAACGTGCCTCCCCACGACCTCAGGGCGCGCGGGCCCGAGCAGATTCGAGGTCTTCTCCAGCACGCCGCCCGAGAGGCCCCATGTCGATGTTGGCCTGATTTCGGTTCAAGAGGGTGGAGGCGGCTACGAAACGCCAGCGACTTTGATTTGGGCCCTGCGCCAGAGCGGCGCCGAAAAGGGCTGCGATGCCTTGTTGCTCGCGGCTCCCACCACGACGACCAAGCCTACTGGGCTGGCCTACCTCGATCATTCGTTTCAGGTCTATTCGGCGACGTGCCTCGTCTACCGGACCACGCCGCCGGGAGACGCCGGTGCGACGTTCATCCCCACGCCTTCGTCGGCCACCGTCGTCGACCCGCAGCTGCCGCTCCAGCCGACTCCCGACCGACGCCGGATGTGTCGGGACCGGAAGGACTTCGAAGCGTCGCGAAACTGCGTCCTCGACACTGGGCTGAGCCAGCGATCCCTGGGTCCACTAGATCGTCGTGTTACGGTCGAGGAACCATGAGATCGTTCTTGCGAAGCGTATTGGGAGTAGCGCTCGCCGTGACGTTGACCGCGGCGGCGCTCGGGGGATGCGGCAGCAGCTCGAAGGCGAGCGGCACCGTCGGAGGTCCCTGTTTTACGAATGGGACCTGCAACGCTGGATTGGAGTGCCTCTCCAACCTCTGCGTTCAGCCGGCTGGCGCTGGCGGTTCCGGCGGGGCGCCGGGCTCCGCGGGAGCGTCCGGTCAAGCGGGCGCCGCCGGCGGGGGTGGCCAAGCGACAGGCGCCGCCGGTGCGACGGCGGGTGCTGGCGGCCAGGCAGCGGGCGGAGCTGCCGGTGTCGGCGGAGGCGGCGGTCAGTCGGCCGCTGGTGCGAGCGGGTCGGCTGGCGCCGGGGGCGCCGGCGGCGCGTGCACATTGATCCAGGACACCTTCACCGGGGAGAGCGCCGACTGTAAGACCTGCCTGGCGGCGCACTGTTGCGAGCAGTTCAACGCCTGCGAGAGCGATTCGGCCTGCCAAACCTATATCGACCGGGGCTCATCGCTCGAGGCCGCCGGCCCCGTGTACGCCCCGCTGCTGTCCTGCGAAGGCGCCAGCTGCCCGACCCCCTGCCTCGGAATCATCTAGACCGGGGACAGTCGTCGGATCTCGGCTATAATGAAGGCCTAACTTATTCCGCACCTCGCGGAATTGGAGGGTCGAACATGAAGAAGCGCATCTTGGGGCTGGGGCTGTTGGTGCTGGGGATGCTCTCGGGGTCGCGAAGCGCGTCCGCCGACGAGGGTGTCGATTCCAACGCCCTGTTTGCCACCGTCGGATTCGGCGCGCTGGACGTCGGACTGGCGACGACTGACCTGGTGTTCGGAGCGCATGGGAAGTGGCCCCCGCGTGCCTATTCGGCCTTCGAAGTGGCCGCCGCCGGCGCGCAGCTCGCGATCTGCCTCGACAAGGTGCTGGCGCCTCAGCAGCCCGGCGCGCCGAGCAACCCCTCCGGCGGAGCGTGGGGGGTCGGAGCCGCGTTCGGGGCGATCTTCGTGGCGCACGGCATCGTGACGCTGGTAGCGCCCCGCTCGCACCTCGAGATCCCGACGCCGGCGGGTCCCGTCACCGTCGCGCCGCTCGCCCTCAGCGATGTCGCGCGCACCTCCGTGCCGGGCATGGGCGTACTGGGCCGGTTCTAGCTACACGCCGGGCGTGCGATGAAGAAGCGCTTACTGGGGCTGACGCTGTTGGTGCTGGGCATGTTGGCGGTGCCGCGAGACGCCCTCGCCGACACGCCTTTGACCCCACAAGGAGCCCAACAAGTGGCCGATGCTCTCCTGGCTACCGTCGGGTTCGGCGTGCTGGATCTCGGGTTGACGACCGTCGACGTGGTGTCCGCGGACCGGGGGAAGCAGCTTCAGCGTGCTTACGGTGGCGTCGAGACCCTCGCCGCGGGCGCGCAGTTCGCGGTTTGTCTCGACAATGCCTTGTCGACCCATTCGGGCGCGGCCACCGCGTGGGGGATGGGAGCCGGGATTCGGTGCGCTCTTGGTGGTCCACGGAATCGTGACGCTGGTGGGGCCGCTCTCCCACGCCGAGGGCCCGCCCCCGCCGGCTCCCGTCATGGTCGCACCGCTCGCGCTCAGCGACGTCGCGCGCGGCTCCGTGCCGGGATTGGCCGTCCTGGGTCGGTTCTAGCGCCCGGCGCTCTTCGGACCCGTTACACTCCCGCCGTGCGCATCGAAGCCATCTCCGTCGGGCGGAATCCGCCCGACGAGGTCAACGTCATCGTCGAGGTCCCGGTCGGGGGTGAGCCGATCAAGTACGAGATGGACAAGAAGGCCGGGACGTTGGTCGTCGACCGGTTTCTGTACACGTCGATGCGCTACCCGGGGAACTACGGCTTCATTCCGCACACGCTCTCGGGCGACGGCGATCCGGTCGACGTGCTGGTCGCCAACCAGCGCGGCATCGTCCCGGGCGCCGTCATCGCGGTCCGCCCGGTCGGCGTCCTCCGCATGCAAGACGAGGCGGGCGTCGACGAGAAGGTCGTCGCGGTCCCCGTGTCGCGCCTGACCCGACGGTACGAGCAGATCGGCAGCTACACCGACCTCCCCGAGATCACGGTCAAGCAGATCGAGCACTTCTTCGCGCACTACAAGGACCTCGAGGACGACAAGTGGGTGAAGGTTCTCGGGTGGGGCGGCGTCGACGAGGCCAAGAAGGCGATCGTCGAGGGAATCGCCCGCGCGAAGAGTTGACCGCCGCCCCACGCTCGCCGAGAAAACCTGAGGACCATTCGGGTCCCGGTCCCGCGCGGCCCGCTCAGGGCGTGACGCGGCCGATCTTGTTGGTGGCCGATTCGGTGAACCAGATGTTGCCGTCGGCGCCGACCGCCAAGAAGTAGGCCGCCGACTGGTCGGTCGGCGGCGTGAACTCCGTGAGGACGCCTTGCGGCGTCAGGCGGCCGATCTTGTTGCCGTTGCTCTCGCCGAACCAGAGGTTGCCGTCCGGTCCGGCGATGATCGAGGTCGGCCCGGCCACATTGACCCCCTGCGTGGGCCGGATGGGAAACTCGGTGATGGTGCCGGCGGGCGTGATGCGGCCAATCCGGTCCAGATCGCCCTCGACGAACCAGATGTTTCCGTCGGGTCCGTTGGTGAGGAACGTCGGGGCGGCATAAGCCGAGGGGGTCGCGAACTCGCCGGTGACGGTCCCCGTCCTCGTCACGCGCGCGATCTTGTTGGTGTTGGCCTCGGCGAACCAGAGGTTGCCGTCCGGTCCGCTGATGATTCCCTGGGGGCCGGTCGTGGTCGAGAAGACCGGCAGCTCGGTGACCACGCCCGCGGTGGTGATGGTCGCGAGGCGGTTGCCGTACTCTTCGGTGAACCAGAGGTTGCCGTCGGGGCCACTGGTGATGTCGTACGGGCCGCCGTGCAAGGTCGGCAGAGGCGAGAGCTCCGTCGCGACGCCGGCGAGGGTGAAGCGACCGATCCGGTTCCCGTCGACCTCGGTGAACCAGAGGTTGCCGTCGGGACCGTTGGTGATCCGGAACGCTGTGATGGTGCTGGTCGAGATCACCGGGAACTCGGTGATGACGCCCGCCGTGGTGATCCGTCCGATCCGGTTGCCGGTCTCTTCGGTGAAATAGAGGTTGCCGTCGGCGGCGGCGACGATGCCCCCAGGGTCGCAGTTGTCCGTCGGGACGGTGAACTCGACGATGGTGCCGGTGGGCGGCCGCCCGCCGGCGCCGCCGGTGGCGGTAATGCCGCCGGTCCCGACGATGCCGCCGGTGGCAGGGGTGCCGCCAGTCCCGACGACGCCACCGGCGGCAGGGGTGCCGCCGGTCCCGACGATGCCGCCGCTACCCGCCCCGGCGCCGCCGCTGCCAACGACGCCGCCAGTTGCGACGGCGGTGCCGCCCCCGCCTCCGGTGCCGGTGCCGGTGCCGCCGTCGACGACACTTCCGCCCAGGCCCGTCGCGCCGGCAGCGCCGCCGTCGCCGGAAACCACGACGCATCGATCGGAGAGACAGACGAGGCCGACGTCGCAGGTTCCGTTGCCGTAGCAGGAGCAACGCTCGGCTCCCTGGCTACAGGCGTCGGTCTGCGCGCTTCCGGATCCTCCGTGGCAGTCGACGCCGGCGCCCAGGGCCAGCCCAATGACCAGCAGCATGCGACCGCAGCAACTTCTCGCAGGCATGGCCCGCAACGATACACCAACCCTCGCCGTCAGAATGCAACGAGGGCTGCGCCTATAATGCGGCGATGGTCGTTTCTCGTGCGCTCCAGCTGACGGCCACGGTCGCGCTGGCTGGCTTCGCGGTGGTGGGGTGCAAGGGCAACGAAAGGCCGGCCTTTGATCCGCAGGCCGCGGTTGCTGGCGGCGCGCGCGGCGACACCCGCGCCGGAGCGCAACCGGCGCGGCCGGCCCCGGCTGGGATGAAGGCGCCCTTCGAACCAAGGACATCGGCGTTGACCAAGACCTTCGCCGCTGGGGTGCAGGCGTTTCGAGCGAAGAAGTACAGCGCGGCGGAGCAGCTTTTTCATCAGGTGGTCGTCGCGCGCCCGGACGACACCGCCGCGCGATATCAGGAGCTTCGGGCGATCGTCCACGCAGACCCGGACGCGGATCTCCGCGAGCCCCTGCGGGCCCTGCTCGTTCGAGACTTCGTCGCCTACGACCACCGCCTCCGCACCGGCAAGGACTTCGCGCCGCTCTGGGCGTCCCCGCGCGCGGGCGAGCTCGAGGCAATCCGGGCGGCAGCGCGCGCCGCCTACGCGGACCGGCTCGCGGAAGGCGCCTTCTTCGTCGCCCGGAACCGCGCTGCCGAGCCCGGCGGGCACGACGAAACCGGGAAATCGGCCCTCGCGCTTCATCAAGAGGTCTACGCGTTCGATCCCGCGAGCGGGCTCGTCCGCCGGTTGAGCGAAACCGGGGGTGACGTGGCCGGAATAAAGGTCGATCGCGCCGCCAAGCTCCTGGTCATGCTCATCGTGAACGAGCTCGTGCCGACCGAGGCCGAGACCACCTTGAGCTTCGCGGCCGTTTCGGCGCAGACACTTTCCCTGCAGACCCTCGACGCCACGGGACCCGTCGCCTTGCCGATCGGGGCGTCCGTCACGACGGTCATTCTCTGCACGACCGCCAGGAGGGAAGGCCGCTGGATCGTCGGCCGGACGACCTACGCGCTCGACGCGAACAAACGGAAAGCCGTGGCGGTTGGAAAAGACGACTGCGCCCCGGCCCGGGTCTCGGTCACGCCCGAACGCGGCTCGTTCCTGCGACGCCCCGAAAGTCTCGCCGACGCCGGGGTGGTCAACCTCTCTGTCGACGGAGGCTCCCGGCCGATCAAGCTCACGGAGCTGGCGCGGTCCGCCTCCGTCGGCTGGTCACCCGGACGGTCCCGGCTCGCCTTCGCCCGCCCGCTCGATCCCTGCCGTCTCCAGGTCTCGGGTTGGCCCAGCGCCGACATGAACAGTCTCGACGTCTGGGACCGCACCCTCGCGAGGACGGTCCGGTTGGCCACCGCGTTCTCGTTCTTCGCCTGGGACTGGATTGACGACGACCACCTCGTCTACGAAGGCGGCGGTCCGAAGGACAACAAGATCGTGGTCCACGACTTTCGCGCGCAGACGGACGCAGTGCTCGAGGTTCCGTCCGGGGCGGGCCTCGCCGCCGTTCCCTCCTTCGATTGCGCTCCGGCCGTCGAGGAGACCGACGACGGCGCGGAGTAGGCGCGCCTCGCGATCAGGGCGTGAGGCGGCCGATCTTGTTGGCGGCTACCTCCGTGAACCAGATGTTCCCATCGGCGCCGGCGGCCAGGAAGGACGGCTCCGCCTGATCGGACGGCAGCGGGAACTCCGTGAGCGCACCTTGCGGTGTCAGGCGTCCGATCTTGTTGGCGTTGCTCTCGCCGAACCAGATGTTTCCGTCCGGGCCGCTGATGACGACGGTCGGCCCGACCTGGTTGGAGCTCCCCGCGGAGCGGACGGAGAAGTCGGTGACGGTCCCTGTCGGCGTGATGCGACCGATCTTGTCGACGTCCGCCTCGACGAACCAGATGTTTCCGTCCGGGCCGCTGGCGAGGAAGGTCGGCGCCGCGTCGGCCGTGGGGATCGTGAACTCGCCGGTGATGGTCCCCGCTTTGGTCATGCGGGCGATTTTGTTGGTGGCGGTCTCGGAGAACCAGAGGTTGCCGTCCGGGCCGGTGACGATCCCCGACGGGCCGGTGTTGGCCGGCAGGACCGGCAGCTCGGTCTGCGCGCCCGTCGGGGTGATGGTCCCGACGCGGTTGCCGATCGCCTCGACGAACCAGAGGTTGCCATCGGGACCGCTGGTGATGTCATACAGCTCGGCGTGCACCGTGGAGAGGGTCGCGAACTCCGTGACCACGCCGCCGAGCGTGCAGCGCCCGACCCGGTTCCCGTCGAACTCGGTGAACCAGAGGTTGCCGTCGGGACCGTTCGTGATCCTGAACAGGCTGATGGTGGCCGTCGAAATCACCGGGAGCTCGGTGATGACGCCCGCGGTGGTGATGCGCGCGATCCGGTTTCCGGTCTGTTCGACGAAGTAGAGGTTGCCGTCGGGCGCGGCGACGATGCCGCCGGGGGTGCTGTTGTCCGTCGGAATGATGAATTCGACGATGGTGCCCGACGGCGGCCGCCCGCCCGCGCCGCCGGTGCCGAGCACGCCGCCGGTGCCGAGCACGCCGCCGGTGCCGAGCACGCCGCCGGTCGCCACGGTGCCACCGCTGCCGACGATGCCCCCGGTGGCCATGCTGCCGCCGCTGCCAACGACGCCTCCCGTTGCGACGCTGCCGCCGCTGCCGACGATGCCGCCCGTGGCGACGCTGCCGCCCGTCCCGGTCGCGCCGCCGGGCCCGGTGCCGCCTCCGCCCGAGCCCATCGCGCCAGCAGCGCCGCCGTCACTCGCAAGGGCCACGCAGCGAGCGGAGAGACAGACGAGGCCCACGTTGCAGGTTCCGTTGCCAAAGCAGGTGCAGCGTTCGGCGCCCTGGCTACAGGTTCCGCCGTCCGGGCTGGCAGATCCCCCGTGGCAACCGATGCCGGTCCCCAGGGCAATACCGGCCAAGAGCAGCGCGCTGACCCACCAACTTCTCGGGAGCATGGCTTTCCACGATACACGAGTACAAATCGAGAGTGGTACACTCGACAGTCTAGTGGGCACTTCCATGCGAGCTTATCGGGGGACGCCGATCGTTCTGGGAGCTCTCGCTTCGCTCGTGGTGGTCGGGTGCACGGGCGACCTGCCCAGTGGCAGCACTGGCACTGGCGGAAGCTCCGTCCCGCTGTCGGGGATTCCCGCCGTGCATCGCGCGACCGCGACGGCCTGTTCGGGGGAGCTGGCCGAGGCCGGCGTGCCGACCTCGATCTACAACGGCGGTTCGACCGGCCCCACGGCGCCGGACGGCGGCGCCGTCACCTGTGCCACGGACAGCGATTGCCCGCCCTGTCAAAACGGGCAGCTCGATCACTGTGTTTCCGAGTACCTCTCCACAGGCAGCAGCAACAGGTGCCTTTGCGACGAATGCAACAGCGACCAGGACTGCGGCAACATGGACGTTTGCGCCTGCGATCGCGCCTTCTGGACGAACTACATCTCGGGGAACCTTTGCGTAGGGGGCAACTGTCGGGTCGATGCCGACTGCGGCCCCAGCGGCTTCTGTTCTCCCGCACTGGGTGCTTGCGGCGGCCGGGGGTACTACTGCCACACAGCGGCCGATACCTGCCTGAACGACACGGACTGCGCGGCCGGAATCCTGTGCGACTACTCGGTCGTAACGGGCGTCTGGAGTTGCAGCACGGCCTCCTGCGGCGGCTAGCGCCCGGGCGCTAACGCGCCGGCGTCGCGTTCGTGGTCCGACAGTCGACGATGTCGGACCACGCGGCCGACGGAGAAAGGTCGGTCGCCGCGCCGCCCGGCAGCTCCTCGCGCGCCGAGAAGACGAGCCGCCGCCCCATGCTGGTCCCCGCCGGAACGAGGTCGCGCCAGAGGACGTAGCGCGCACCTGCCTTCATCGGCAGCGCGAAAATGGCGACCGGGAGCTGGCTGGTGCCGTAGACGCCGCTCGAGAGCCTGAAGCCGTTCGGAATCTGCCGCGTCAGCTCGACGACGTGGCACCCCGGCAGGAGCTCGAACGGACCACCCAGATCGGCCACGTCGCGATCGTCGACGCGGGCGATCGGCCCGAGGAGCGTGGCAACCTGCGCGGGCGGCAGCCGCCCCGCCGCGGCGTTCGGGTAGAGCGCAATCGCGGGCGGCTCGCTGCCGAGGCAGCCGAGCGCGAGCGCCGTCGGGACCAGCAAGGAACGGAGGAGCGCGCGCGTAGTCACCCGTCTAGGGTGACCCAAACGGATGGATCAGCGCAACCTGCTCGCCGGGGCCGTGGACCCCTTCGATGAGGATCCCTTCGACGTCGGCGGTCTTCGAGGGGCCCGTGCAGAAGATGACGTTCGGATCGCCGCCCAGCGCGGCGATGGCGCTGGCGACGTCGGGCAGGACGCGGTCGGGTGCGACGACGGCGATGTGGATCCAGGGGGCCAGCGCGCCGAGCCGGGTCGACGTGGTGGCGTCGTCGACGATGAGCGACCCCGTCTCGGCGATGGCGCCGCGCGCGCGGGTGATGCCGAAGCGATAGTCGTCGATGCGGGCGCGGTCGAGCGTGGTCTCGAGCGTCAAGCCGCCGCCGAGCGCCGGCGTCAGCCAGCCGGCCAGCGCGGGATCGCAGTAACCGTGCGTCGCGCCCTGCTCGCTTCAGCCACGCACCCAGCGCAGCTGGATCGGTGAAGGAGCGGCCGCGAACCGACTCCAGCCGCTCGCGGAAGCGCGAGACGAGGTCACCGGGTGCGCGGGCGCCGAGCGTGCGCGCGACGTCGGGCGGGTACTCGGGGAGCGGCTGCTTGTCCGCCACGCCGGCGAGCGCCGTCTTCACGCGATCGAAGATCAGCCGGCGCGCGTCGTTCATGACGGCTTCTCCGACTGCCCCGGCTTCGCCTGGCGTGCCTGGCGCGCCTTCATCCACTTGCGGAAGGCACCGCCGCGCCAGGGCGGCAGCGTGTGGTTCTGATTCCAGACGCGCAGCGCGCGCGGGCGCAGCGGGCGCCGGGATCAGGCCCAGCAGTTTCCCCGCCACGAGCGCCCGGCGCCAGGAGGCCGGGCGCGAGGCGAGCCGCGCGAAGCGAGGCCATCGACGGCGACGCGCCAGCCGGGCGGGCTCCGGCGCGCTTGCCGCGATCGCGCAGCCGCAGCAGCAGGTCGGGGATCGGGATGTTGACCGGGCAGACCTCGTTACAGGCGCCGCAGAGGCTGGAGGCGCGCGGCAGGTCGGCCAGCTCCTTGAAGTGATCGCCGGCGAGCAGCGGCGTCAGCACGGCGCCGACGGGGCCGGAGTAGACGCCGCGGTAGGCGTGGCCGCTCGCCTGCCGGTAGACGGGACAGACGTTGAGGCAGGCGCCGCAGCGGATGCAGCGCAGGATCTCGCGGCAGTCGCCGCGCCAGGATCTCGCTGCGGCCGTCGTCGAGGAAGATGACGTGCATCTCGTCGGGACCGTCGGGCTGGCCCGCGACGCGCGGGCCGGAGATGAACTCGGTGTAGACCGACAGCGTCTGCCCGGTCGCCGAGCGCGCCAGGAGGTTCAGGAGTACGCCGAGGTCGCGATCGCGCGGGACCAGCTTCTCGATCCCCACCAGCGCGATGTGGCAGCGCGTGGCCGCCAGACAGAAGCGCGAGTTTCCCTCGTTGGTGACCAGCACCAGGCGCCCGCTCTCGGCCGAGACGAAGTTGGCCCCGGAGATGCCGACGTCGGCCGCGAGGTACTTGCGGCGGAGGTGCTCGCGCGCGCGGCGGGTGATGACCTCGGGCGTGTCGTCGTAGGCGCCGAGGCCGTGCCCCTCGAAGGTGCGCGCCACCTCGCGCCGGTCGCGGTGCATGATCGGCTTGACGATGTGGCTCGGCTTGTCGGCGTCGAGCTGCACGACGAACTCGCCCAGATCGGTCTCGACCGATTCGATCCCGTGCCGCTCGAGAAACGCGCCCAGCTCGACCTCCTCGGTCGCCATGCTCTTGGTCTTGACGACGCGCCTGGCGCCGCGCTGCTCGAGGATCCCGAGCACCGTCCGGCAGGCCTCCTCGGCGTCGGCGGCGAAGTGCACCTTGGCGCCGTTCGCCAGCAGGCGCGCCTCCGCGCGTTCGAGGTAGACGTCGAGGTGATCGAGCGTGTGCTGCTTGATGTCGCCGGCCAGGCGGCGCAACGCATCGGGATCGGCGAAGTCGCGCGTCAGCGCCTTGAGCCGCTTGTCGTACTCGGCCTTGCTGCCGAGGCGCACGGAGTTGCGGCGCCCCTCACCCTGCCCGGCGGCGAACGCGTCGACCGGCTCCTCGCTCACGCGCGGACCTCGGCGCGCGACTGAAGCGCGTCGCGCAGCACCTGCGCCAGGTGCAACGTCCGCAGCGGCCGCCCGGCCTTCTCGGCCAGCCCGGCGACGTGCATGAGGCAGCTCGAGTCGCCCGAGACCAGCACGTCGGCCTTGGCCTCCAGCACGTGCTCGACCTTCAAGGTCCCGATCGCGCGCGAGATCTTCGGGAACGCGACGGAGAACGTCCCGCCGAACCCGCAGCACTGCTCCCCCTCCCCGATCTCGACGACCTCGACGCCGTCGATCGAACGCAACAGCGCCAGCGCCCCCTCGGCGTAGGCCGTCCCGCGCGAGTGGCACGAGCGGTGAAACGCGACCTTCAGCGGCAGCTTCCCCGGCCAGCGCGAGACGCCGAGGTGGCGCACCACGAAGTCCCCCAGCTCCCAGGTCCGCTGCCCGAGCGCGCCGACCGCCGCGCTGTCCGCCTCGCCCTCGAACAGCAGCAGCGCGCCGTGCGACACCATCCGCGCGCACGATCCCGACGGGACGACGACCGGCGCCGCGTCACCGAACACGCGCAGCCCGTGCCGCGCCACCGTTCGCGCCGCCGGCCAGTCGCCGCTGTTGAACGCCGGCTGGCCGCAGCAGGTCTGGTCCTCGGGGAACGCCACCTCGCACCCGAGGTGCTCCAGCACTTCCACGGTCGCCCGCGCCACGTCGTCGAAGAACGCGTCACACAGGCAGGTCGCCATCAACTGGACGCGCGGCGGGCTCACGGCGCGACGTTAACCAGCGCCGAGAACAACATGCAAGGCCCTTGCCGCTCCGTGCATACATGGGTATGCTCGAAGTATGCGTAGGATTACCGTCAGCCTGGATGACGAGCTTGCGCGCCTGGCTGAGGCGGAGGTTCGGGCCGGCCGCGCCCCTTCGGTCAGCGCCTGGATCGCCGATGCGATCCGCACGAAGGCGCGCGCCCGAGCCGAGCTCATCGCCGACCTCGAAGACCTCGAGCGTCGCGACCCGACACCCCCGGAAATCGTCGAGTCGACGGCGCGTGCTCTCGGACTGCCTCGAAGTGTCGTCCTGAAGGCTCTCGGCCGCCGTGCTCGCGGCGGCGGCCGGCGGGCGGCGTGACGAGCACCGTTCTGGACGCGGGCGCCTTGATCGCGCTCGAGCGAGGCGCCGCCAGCGTCCGTCCCTACGTGCTCCTGGCTCGTCTCGCCCAGACGACGCTCGTCACCAGCGCGGCGGTGGTTGCCCAGGTCTGGCGGGGCGGCAGCCGCCAGGCGCGGCTTGCCCGCTTCCTCAGCAGCGACCTCGTCACCGAGATCCCGCTCGACCCCGAGGCGGCGCGCCGGATTGGCGTTCTGGCGGCGGCAGCAGGCTCCCGCGATGTCGTCGACGGACACGTCGCGCTGCTCGCGCTCGATCGCAACGCAGTCGTGCTGTCCAGCGATCCCGACGACATCGCCCGCTGGGGCGTGTCGGACGAGCGCATCATCCGCTGCTGAACGACGCCCGAGGCGTGACCCTCGACACGCGCCCGCGCGACGGCCGCCACAACGTCGCGCGCCGAGCGTATCCTTTGATCATGCAGCGAGCAGCGGTGGCTTCACTGGTGGCGGCAGCTGCTGGTTGCCTCTCGGCGCCCCCGACCGATCGCGCCACCCCGCTCTACCCGTCCAGCGCGACGCGCGCGACATCCGCCGAGCTCGCCACGCTCACCTTCCGGCGCCCGGGCGCATCGGCGCCGGTGGTGGGCTCGCCGTCGTTCATCAGATCTGTCGACGGACAGGATGTGTCGACCTTCCGCGCCCCCTTCGCGCTCTTGCCGGGCTGCCACATCGTCGAGACCGCGGGCCGACAGGTCACCGCGACCAAGGCGCTGAGCTACGTGGGCGACCTCGACCCGCGCGTCTTCCCCTTTCGCATGCGCGCCGACCACGAGTACACCGTGGTCGAGGAGGTCGCCGAACCCACCGGGCCGATCGTGAACGTCTCGGTCCACGCGATCGAACGCGACGCGGCCGGCCACCAGACGCAGGAGATCGCGGCGGCCGCCGGCGACGCCGACCTCCAGGCCTGCCGCGCCTGGACCCCACCGGCGTCGTAGTCGCTCAGTCGACCCAGGTGTAGTCGCAATTCCCCACCGCGCCCGCGCAGGAAGGCATCTCCGGCGGCGTGCACTCAGGAGCCGTCGCCGGGCCACACACCGGCGTGAGCTGGTAGGCCGAAAGCAGGAAGCTCTGCGACTCGTTGAAACAGGCCTGGTACTGCCCGATCGTGATCGGGCACATCCACATCCCGGACATCTCGTCCGTGCAGTACATGATCGGGGTCGGCGCCGACGTCTGCAGGCACTGGTCGTACGTCGCCTGGCACGCCGCCGCGGCCTGCTGGGGTGGCCTGTCCGAGGCGACCTGGCACGAAATCGCGACCGAGCCGATGCTGTCCGTCAACGCGCGCGAAAACTCCGCGCAGACGGAGGCGCGTTCATCGGTCGTCAGATCCGCCATCTGCTTGTTCGGATCGACCGCGATCGCCGCGGGCGAGAACGGCACCGCTCCCATCATCGGGCAGACCGGCGTGCTCGACGATCCCCCGCACCCTTGCGCCGCCGCGAGCAGCGCGATCCATCCCATCCCGCGTCTCACCATGACCGCACGAAAGGTTACACCCGGAGGCCGCGCCTCTAGTGGCGTGGCGGTGTAACATTTGCGACTCGTGCGCTTCGCCGCCCTCCTTTTGGCCGCCGCGGTGCCCGCCGTCGTGGGGGCCTGCGCGACGTTGCCAGCGTGCCCGGCGAAGGGTGGTCCGACCTGGCACGAGTTGACGACCCGCAACGTCACGCTCCGCACCGACCTCGACGAGGCAGACGCCCGCGAGGCGATACGGCGGTTGGAGGAGATCCGTGCGGCGATGCTGGCCGTGTTCTGGCCCGCGGCGCGCGCACCGGCCGTGCGCACGAATGCCGTGGTGCTTCGGTCGATCGGCGAGCTCGCCAGGTTCACACGCGACCCGAGGTCGCCCCCGGGGGTCTGGGGCTTCAGGACGACGGAGCTGCCGTTCGAGCCGTGGCTGGCGCTGGGCGGCACCGACGCGCAGGCCCTGCGCGTGCTTACGCACGAGCTGGTCCACGACATCATCGCCTGGTACATGCCGATCCATCCGCCCTGGTACGACGAGGGGGTAGCAACGTTCCTCGAAACGATCACATACGATCGATCCACCGGACTACTCGAGGCCGGTCGTCCGCCGCCGGGCACAGGAAGAGCGTCCATGAGCGGGCGGTTCAACGCAGCCACGCTCCTCGACGATAGGTTCTCGGAGAGCTCACCGAACCTCGACGAGTTCGAAGCGCGCGCTTGCCTACTCGTGCATTTTCTCGTCGACAGGCGGCCGCGGGACTTCGACCGCTTGTCCGCCGCGCTCGAGGCCACGAGCTCGACCGCGGAGGTTTGGGCGCGGGTGCTGCCCGACCTACCGATCGATCGGCTGGACGCGGCCCTCGACGACTACACCTGGCACGACACTGCCCGAATCATCGGGCGCGCCCTGACGGTGCCGGCGCCGGAGGTGAAGGTCCGCACGATGACGGACGCCGACGTGCACGTCGTCCGGGCACAGCTCCTCTGGTCGACGTCCGTTCCCGGCGTTGGTCCAGATCGCGAGGGGGCGCGCCGCGAACTGGAAGAGGCTGTCGTCGCCGATCCGACCAACACAGAAGCGTTCGCCCGCCGCCTCGTCTGGTTCACGCCGCCGGCCGAACGTCCCCGCCTGGCGGCCGCCGCCGAGGCGATCGCTGGCACGCACCCTGACGACTGGTTGGCTTGGTGGACGGTTGGAGTCACCGCCAAGTCCATTTCGACGACGCGAACCGCGTTCGCTCGGGCGTTGGCAATCGATTCGAATCAGCCCGCGATTCTGAACTCCTTCGCCGCGATCGATCTGAACGAGCACCGCTACGAAGAAGCGCTGGCGTTCGCCACCAAGGGAATGTCCTTCCGGCAAGACGTATGGGGTCTCGCGTTCAAGGCATTCGACGCCCATCGAGCGCTCGGCCACTGCGCGGATGCCACCCTTCTCGGCCAGGTGCTGAAGACACGGGGCCCGCAGAATCTGCGGGCGCTCGTCGAGCGCGTCGCTCCCGCGTCGGTTGCCTGCAAGCCGAGCCCGACAGCCGCGACGGCGGACCCAGCGCCCGCTTCGCCGTAACCCGCGCGCTAGAACTTCACGTCGACGGCGGTGCCGTTGTAGCTGACGCTCTTGTCGGGCTTGGGGGTGAACGAGAAGCCGACGGGCTTGTCCTTGGCGACCAGCACGACGTCGAACGTGTGCTGCGCGGGCATTCCCGGGAAGGTCCCCTCGCGCTTACCGATGGTGAGGGTGCGGGTGGCGTCGGTCCAGTGGAGGGGGACGCGCGCGAAGGCGCCGTTCTCGTAGCCGTAGCTCTGGCCGTCGTCCTCGTAGAGCGTGAACGTGCCGTCGGCGCCGGCGTAGACATACAGAGTGATCGGATCCGCGGGCTTCTCGTCGGTGTACATGAGCTCGGGGCCGGTCGGGATGATTGAACCGGCGCGGACGTGGACGGGGATCGAGTCGTACGGGGCCGAGACGTCGATCGATTGACCGCCCGCCGCGTTGCCGCCGGTCCAGAAGTCGTACCAGACGGGGGCGGTCGGCAGGTAGACGGTGCGGCTGCGCGCCTTGTAGGTCGTCACGGGGCTCACCAGCAGCGCCGGGCCGAACATGAACTGGTCGCTCACGTCGCGCGCCTTGGCGTCGGCGCGGAAGTCCATCACCAGCGGGCGCATGATCGTGCCGCCCACCTGCGTGACGTCGCCGGCCAGCGAATAGAGGTACGGCAGCAGGCGGTAGCGGACGCGGTCGAACTTCAGCTCGGCTTTGTAGGCCGGGCTCGATTCGCCGCCGAACTCCCACATCTCGCGCTTGGGCGCCTCGCCGTGCACGCGCAAGAGCGGCACGAAGGTGCCGAACTGGAACCAGCGCGTGTTCAGCTCACGCCACTCTTCCACGTCCTCGGCGGTCGGGTGCGCGGTCGCGAAGCGCTCGGGGACGGAGAAGCCGCCGATGTCCATCGACCAGTACGGGACGCCCGACAGCGACAGGCCGAGACCGGCCGGGATCTGCGCGCGCAACGCCGTCCAGGTCGAGGAGATGTCGCCCGACCAGACCGCCGCGCCGTAGTGCTGCTGCCCGGCGAACGCCGAGCGCGTGAGGATGAAGACGCGTTGATCGGGCGCCACGCCGCGCTGCCCCTCGTAGACCGACTTGCTGTTGACCAGCGAGTAGGCGTTGAGCATGCGCGCGCCGGAGCCGAGCGCGGTCGGGTTCATGTGCGTCCGCTGGCCGTCGAGCGTCGGCGTCGGCAAGAGGTCCGGCTCGGGAGCGTCCAGCCACCAGGCGTCGACGTGCTTGCTGAAGATGTTGCTGTTCATCTGCGACCAGAAAAGCTTCCCGGCCTCCGGGTTGAACGCATCGTAGAAGGTGTACGGGTAGCCGCCGTCGCCGACCCAGTCACGCAGCCCCTCGGCCAGGTTGAGGTGGAAGAGAAAACCCTGCGTCCGCATCGCCTCGAAGTTCTTGGTGCCGGGGTAGTACTTGCCCCACACCGAGATCATCAAGTGCGCGTGCTTGAAGTGGACCTCGCGCACCCACTTGTCCGGGTCGGGGAAGCGCGCCGGATCGAACTCCTGCGAGCCCCAGGCGTTCTCCTTCCAGTAGAACCAGTCCTGCACGATGGTGTCGAAGGGGATGTTGCGCTTGCGGAAACCGTCGACGACGTCGAGGCTCTGCTTGGACGTCTCGTAGCGCTGCCGGCTCTGCCAGAGGCCCAGCGTCCAGCGCGGGACCATCGGCGCCGGCCCGGTGACGCGGCGGTAGCCGGCGACGACGCCGTCCAGCTCGGGGCCGTAGACGAAGTAGTAGTCGATGCCGTCGCCGACCTCCGACCAGAGCGACGTGGTGGGTGCGGACGGCGGCGTGGTCGCCGTCGCCGGCGGCTTCCACATCAACTGCACCGTCTCCATGTTCTGGTCCTTGCTCCACTCGAGCCGGATCTTGGCGCGGTGGCCGGCGTCGAGCCGCACGCGCGCGACCTCCTTCCAGGGCAGCCACCCCTGGCGCCAGTGGTTGATGACCAGGTTGTCGTCGATCCACATCTTGATGCCGCTGTTCGAGAAGGTCTGGAACTGGTAGTCGCCGGTCACCGGCGGATCGACCTCGCCCGTCCAGCGCACGCTGGCGTTCCCCTCGGGGAGCCCGGCGTAGATGAGCGAGTTCGGCTTCTTCTCCTTGCTCGACAGCGCCAGGTCGATCACGCGATCGACGCGCTCGCCGACCAGGTGCTTGAAGTCGGCGCCCTTGTAGAACTGCGCGGTGAACCCGCCGGGCTGGCCCTTGGCATCGAGACACGTGCTCGGCCGGGATCGGCTTCCAGGGGCGCAGGTCACCGAAGCGCGTGAACGAGGTGTTGTCCCACAGAACGCCCCAGCCCCGGCTCGAGACCAGGAACGGGATGACGATGGTGCCGTTGTGCTGCCAGAGATCCAGGTCGTACCCCTTGAGGTCGAGGAGCCCGATCTGGTTCTCGCCGAGGCCGTAGAGCGCCTCGCCGTCCGCAGGCGCCCACTCTTGCCGCACGTGCTGCGTGTTCTCGCCCATCACCGTCGCCGGCATGAGCGTCCGGCCGCTCTCCTCGAGAATGGGCGCGCCGCTGGCGTCGAGGAAGGCGACCCGACCGCTGGCCAGATCGACGCGGGCCTTCAGCTTCGCCGTGGAGAGCGTCGCGGCGCCGCCCGCCTGGACGAAATCGAACGGCGCCCCCTCGCACTTCTTCGGCTGCGCGGCCAGGCTCTTGCGGACGAAGAACGACTCGTTCTTCGCGTAGGCGACGCGCACGACGTCGGCGGCGCAGACCTCCAGCTTCAGGAGCGACTCGCTGAACCGCACGACCACACCGTCGGCCACACGTTGAACCGACGTCGCGGGACCGGGCCCGCAAGCCGATGGACCGGAGCCTTGCGGACCGGCGCACCCGACGACAGCGGTAGACAACACGACCAGGCAAACGATTCGACGCACGGGAGCCTCCTCGAAGGGCCGCGATATTTCCACGACCGCCGGTCGTTGGCTACAACTTCCAGGTATTCCCCGCGCGCGGCGCAGCAGGGTACACTCGCGCGCCCATGCTCCCAAGGGCCTCCTCCTTGACGTCGACGGTGGCGCTGGTGCCGTTGACGTTGACGTTGGCTCTGGCGCCGCTGTCATCGGGATGTCTCCGCCCCGGCGGATCGACCGTCGCCGTCGCCGCCCGCACCCGCCGCGCGCCCAGCAAGCCGCTGGTCGCGCTCCAGCGCGACTTCGTCGACCTGCGCTTCGGCATGTTCCTCCACTTCGGGATCCTCACGTACACGGGCTCGTGGTCGAAGCCGAACCTGGACATCAAGCTGTTCAACCCGGTCGGTCTCGATCCCGGCCAGTGGGCCGACGCCGCCGTCTCCGCGCACATGAAGTACGGGGTTCTCACCACGCACCACCACGACGGCTTCGCGCTGTGGCCCAGCAAGGCGAGCGACTTCAACGTCGGCCACATCCCCTGGCGCGGCGGAAAAGGCGACGTCGTGCGCGAGTTCGTCGACGCCTTCCGCAAGCGGGGCCTCGCGACCGGGCTCTACTATTCGATCTGGGACACCACCGAGGGGGTCGCCGCCGGCGAGCTGACGCCCGCGAAGCGCGCCTACGTGAAGACCCAGCTGACCGAGCTGCTCACCAACTACGGCCCGATCGCCATCCTGATCATCGACGGCTGGTCCTGGCAGATGGGACACAACGCCATCACCTACCAGGAGATCCGCGACCTGGTGAAGTCGCTGCAGCCGGACTGCCTGCTGACCGATCATGCGCACCTCGCCGACCCGTGGGACGTCGACGTCGTCAACTTCGAGGAGCCGCGCGGTGGCTGGTCGCCCGACGACAACACCTACCCGGCGCAGCAAGAGCAGAAGGTCAACGCCGGCGGCGGCAACGACTGGTTCTGGGCGCCCGACGTGGGCGGCCTGATGACCGTCGACGAGATCGCCCGCAAGCACCTCGCCGATCTCGAGCCCAAGTGGACCAACTTCCTGCTCAACTGTCCGCCCAACCGCGACGGCAAGCTCCCCGCGGAGATCGTGAAGCTGCTGCACGACGTGGGCGCCGCCTGGACCCCGAACGCCGCGCGGCCGCCGCTGCCGGCGCAGCCGCCGCAGAACGATCTCCCCTACACGCCCGAGTCGGCGACGGCGACCAGCGGCAACGCCGACGCCGCGGTCGACGGCAAGAACGACACCGACTTCATCAGCATGTGGGAGCCCACGGGCGCGCTGCCGCAATCGATCACGCTCGATCTCGGGCACGTTCAGCCCGACGTCGGCTGGCTGGGCGTCGTCCCCCGCTACCACCACGAGAAGAGCAGCACCGACGGCAACGTCACGTCGTATCGAATTCTCACCAGCACCGAGGGCGTCGAGTTCCACGAGGCGACGTCCGGAATCTGGCCCGCCGACGGCCGGATGAAGCAGGTCGCCTTCGGCCCCACGCCCGCGCGCTACGTGCGCTTCGAGATCCGCGCCGCCAACGGCAAACCCGCGGTCACCGAGGTCACCGTCGGCGCCCATCCCTAGGAGACTCCACGATGCGTCGAACCCGGATCTCGTCCCTCACGCTGGCGGCCCTGCTCGCGGGCGCCACCGGTGCCGCCCGCGCACGCGCCGCCGACGCGACGAAGTCCGCGACCTCGGCGGGCTCTGCGAGCTCGGCGATGCCGCGCATCGTGCAGAGAGACGGCCGTTTCGCGCTGCTGGTCGACGGCGCGCCGTACCTGATGCTGGGCGCGCAGATCAACAACTCGAGCGCCTGGCCGGCGGTGCTGCCGCAGGTCTGGCCCGCCATCAAGGCGATCCACGCCAACACCGTCGAGATGCCCGTCTACTGGGAGCAGTTCGAGCCCAAGCCCGGCGCGTTCGACTACACCGTCGTCGACACCCTGGTCGCCCAGTCCCGCAAGAACGGCGTTCACCTGGTGCTGCTCTGGTTCGCGACCTGGAAAAACAACGGGCCGGCCTACGCGCCGCTCTGGCTCAAGGAAGACCCCAAGCGGTTCGCGCGGATGCTGACCGCGGATGGGCGCCCGATCGGATCGATCTCGCCGTTTTCCACCGAGATGCTGGAGGCGGACAAGCACGCCTTCGTGGCCCTGATGCGCCACCTCAAGAAGACCGATCCCCGGCACACGGTGATCCTGGTGCAGGTCGAGAACGAATCGGGGACCTGGGGCGCCGTCCGTGACTACTCGCCGGCCGCGCTGAAGGCCTTCGCGGAGCCGGTGCCGGCGCCGATCCTGGCCGCCATGGGGAAGAAGCCGGCCGGCCCAAGCGTCGGGGACGTGGGCAATGTGAATTGGAAAGAAGCGTTCGGCAAGGACGCCGACGAGTTCTTTCACGCCTGGGCGGTGGCCCGCTACGTCGGCGAGGTGGCGGCCGCGGGCAAGGCCGAGTATCCGCTGCCGCTCTACGCGAACGCCGCGCTCCGCGATCCGATCTCGCCGGGACCGACCGTCAACTGGGAGAGCGGCGGTCCGACCGACGACGTGCTGCCGATCTGGAAGGCGGCCGCACCCGCGCTCGACTTCCTGGCGCCCGACATCTACATGGACGACTACGCCAAGGTCGAAAAGGTGATGGAGCTCTACCGGCGCCCGGACAACCCGCTCCTCATCCCCGAGATCTCGAACGCGCCGCAGTACGCGCGCTTCTTCTTCCTCGCGCTCGGCCACCAGACGCTCGGCTTCTCGCCGTTCGGGATCGACTTCACGAACTACGCGAACTTTCCGCTCGGCGCCAAGAAGATGAATGACGAGTCGCTGGCGCCGTTCGCGCTCAACTACCAGCTGGTCGGTCCGATGATGCGCGAGCTCGCCCGTCTCGGCTTCGAGGGGAAGGTTCACGGCGTCGCCGAAAAGAAGGGGAGGCCCGCGGAGAGCCTGGAAGTCGGCGCCTGGAAGGTCGACGTCCGCTACGGACTCCCCCAGTTCGGCTTCGGCGACAAGCCGCCGGGCAACCCCGAGCCGGTCGGCGGCGCGTTCGTGGCCCAGCTCGCCGACAACCAGTTCCTGGTGTCCGGCTTCCACTGCCGCGTCGATTTCCAGACCACCGCCGCCGCGCCGAGGAAGCAGCGCGACTACGTCCGTGTCGAAGAGGGGACCTACGAGAACGGCAAGTTCAAGTTCCGCCGCCTCTGGAACGGCGACCAGACCGACTGGGGCCTCAACTTCACCTCCGAGCCCGTGGTCCTGCGGGTTACGCTCGGGAGGTACTAAGCCGCGACCGATCGCCGGACGCGGCTTCGCTTACGACGAGCCCGTGGTCCTGCGCGTGACGCTGGGGACGTACTGGGCGTACCATCACGGCCGGGGGTCACGATGGTCATTCGTGTGGCGACATTCGACAAGAAGCCGGCGGTGCACGACGACGAGAGCACCATGAAGGAGTTCCGGGCCTGGATGCGATCCATGCCGGGGTTTCGAGCAGCGTGGCACACGCACGATTCGAAATCAGGGAAGGCGCTTTCGATCAGTGTCTGGAACGACATGCCCTCGATGCTGGCGGTGAAGGATCGTCCCTTCCCCGGAGGCCCGATCGCCCTTCGGCCGGACAAGGTCGAGATCTTCGACGAGGCCGAGGAGTTCTGAGGCGAGGCCCGCCGGACCACCTCGGAGTCGGCGTCGTTCTCTACGGCCCGGCGCCAGGGCCACTGTTGCAGTACTCGTCGAACCGGTTCCCCGTGGCGCTGAACGCGCGCCCCGAGGTGGCGGCTGCGGCCCACGGCGCGGTCTTGTTGATGTGCTTGCCGAGCGTCGACTCGCGCACCACTGCTTGCCCGTTGGGTGTCGGCGTGATGCCCCCCTCGTCCCACGAGCGTCCGAGAGAGATCTTGCTGGTGGGCGCGCCCGAGTCGGACGTTAGGTTGCACCCGATGACCAGAAAGCCGTAGTTGTTGCTCACGCGCGTGCTCGGCGCCAGGCACGCGCCGGAGCCGCTTCCTTTGCGCGAGGAGAGGTAGTTGATGGTGCCGCCGTCGATCACCAGCGTCGCGCCGCCGAAGATGAAGTCGGTGTCGCCTTCGACGTAGCTGTCCTTCATGTAGACGCGTGACGGCGTGCTCGACGACCCCGTGTCGGTAAACAGCGTGTCCTGAAACCCGTGCAGCCGCACATTCTGCAGGACGTCCTTGTCGCCGGTCGTGTAGAGCGCCACGGCCTGAATGTTGGTTCCGCTCGCAGGTGTCGCGAAATCGTTGGAGACGGTGAGGTTCATGAGTTGCAGGCCGTTCGCCTTCGACGTGAAGGTCGCGCTGGCGCCGGTGCCCCCGGCGGATGAGGCAGACTGGTTGGCGACGATGACGACCTTCGTCGCGTCGGCGTCCGCGCCGTAGATCGTGAGGGGCGTCGAGCCCGAGATCGAAATCTGCCCCCGATAGGTTCCGGGCTTGATGAGGATGTAGCGGCGCGCCGATCCCGACGCCGCCGCGGTCACCGCGGCCTGCACCGTCGTGTGCGTGCCGCTGCCGTCGGCGGCGACCGTGAAGTTGGCGGTGAACGAAGACGCGCTGCCGAGGCCGGCGGTCGGGTCCCAGTTGTCCGACTGCGCGAGATATTTGAGGATGGTGTCGTTGGCGGCCTGGGCGCTCGTGAGTTGGGGCCGGGTGGAGGTGCTCGCGATCGCCGTGCAGCTTCCGGACGCCCCAGCGTTGCCGGTGGTTCCGCCCGTCCCAGTGGTTCCACCCGTCGCGGTGCTACCGCCCGTCCCTATCGTCCCGCCACCGCCAGTGGTCCCGCCACCGGCGCCGCCGTTCGCACCAGCGTTGCCGCCGGTCCCCGTCGTCCCGCCTCTGCCGGCGGTCCCGCCGCCGGCGCCGCCGCCCATCCCGGTGCCGGCAGCTCCCCCGGTCCCTGTCGTCCCGCCCGTGCTGGTGGTGCCGCCCGTGCCGGTGACTCCACCGGGGCCACTGGTTCCCCCTTTGCCGCCGGTTGCTCCGCCCGTGCCGGCATTGCCGCCCGTGCCCACGCTTCCCCCCGCGCTCGCACCGGTGCCACCGGTGCCCCCACCCATGCCCGTGCCACCGGTGCCCGTGCCCCCCGTGCCGGTGCCCCCGCCGGTCCCACCGGCCTGGCTGCCACCGCTCCCGGTGTCTCCTCCGCTCCCGGTCGAGCTGGTCCTCCCGCCACTACCCGTTTCATCGCCTGGCCCACCCGAAGTCGTCGGCCCACAGGCAGCAGCCACGACCATGAGGGCTCCCGCCGTCAACGCCACCGAAGTCGCCCCGGCCCACCTTGCGACCATTCGTGATCCCATGGCCCGCGATGTCGCCAAGGGACACGATCGATCACTTTTTCGACCGGGCTGCAGCGGCCGCGGCTAATTCGCGTCGGTGCGGAACGGCGACGCCGGCAGACCCGCCTTGTTGAACAGATTTCCGTCGGGGACGTTGGCCCAGCCGTAGCGGACGGCGACGGGTTGCGCGACGGCGTCGCTGGTCACCACCACGGTCTTGCCGCGAATCTCGGCGCGCGCCGGGTGAAAGACGCCGTCGGCGCCGGCGACGGTGAAGCCCTTGAGCGGGCCGCCCTTGGCCACCAGACCGCCGCCTAGATGCGTGAAGGTCAGCGTCGCCTTGGCGCCCTTGACCTTCAGCGCGTCGAAGACCGGGCCGGAGTACTCGAGCTTCTCGCCGTAGGCGAGCGCGCGCGCCGCCAGCGCGAGGCGCGCGCCGACGGCCTGCTTGTGCGGCGGGTGGATGTCCTTGGCGTCGCCGATGTCGATCGTCACGGCCATCGCCGTCCTCGGGCGTGTGCAGCCAGGTGGCGAGCTGGGCGTCGCGGAGCTCGGGCGTCATGTCGGCGTGGGGGGCGATCTGGACGAACAGGAACGGGAAGTCCGCGCCCCAGGCGCGCCGCCAGTCGGCGATCAGCGCGGGGAAGAGCGCGCGGTACTGCTGCTCGCGGTGGACGTTGGCCTCGCCCTGGTACCAGACGACGCCGCGGATCGCGTACGGCATCAGCGGCGCGATCATCGCGTTGTAGAGGATGGTCGGCGTGTTGACGTCGCCGATGACGCCGGTCGGGGGCTGGGGCCGTCCTCGCAGATTCATCCCGATGCGGTAGCGCCAGGGGCCCGCGAGCGGGACCGGCGTCAGGGCGCGGCGGCCGAGCGACGCGGTCTGCAGGTCGCCCGACGCCGGCCTTGCCCTTGAGCACCAGCTGCAGCTTCTCCTCGCCCCAGATGCCGCCGCCGCCGCCGGTGTCGAGCACGCGCACGGCGACGACGTTGCGCCCGGGCTTGAGCACGCCGGCGGGGACGGCGTACTTCCGCACCAGGTTGTAGCCGACGGTGGCGCCGACCTTCACGCCGTTGACCCAGGTGGTGTCGATGTCGTCGACCATGCCGAGCTGCAGCTCGGCGGCGGCGCTGGCCGCGCCGGCCGGGAGATCGAACGTCTTGCGAAACCAGACCACGCCGTTGAGGTCGGGCTCGCCCGCGTCTTCCCACAGCGTCGGCAGCGCCATCGTCTTCCAGTCGGCCGCGTCGAGCGCCGGATCGCTCCACAGCTTGCCCGCGACCGAGCCGGTGTCGTTGGCCGCGAACCAGATCTCGAGCTTCGCCTCGTACGCGCGCCGCGCGGCCTCCGGATCGGCGATCAGCGTCTTGATCTCGGCGCCGACGTCGGCGAACTCGGGCAGCGCGCGCAGCCCCGCCTCGCTGGTCCAGGCCTCTGCCGGCGTGCCGCCCCACGAGCTGTGGATGATGCCGATGGGGACGTGCCGCGCGCGCTCGAGATCGCGGCCGAAGAAGTAGCCGACGGCGGTGAAGTCCTTGACCGTCTCGGGCGAGCAGACGGCCCAGGCGCCCTTCACCGTCGCCAGCGGCGTCAGCGACTTCTCCTGCTCGACGCCGAAGTGGCGGATCTGCGGGTGCGTCGCGGCGGCGACTTCCTTCTCCCAGTTGTCGATCGGCTGCTGCCCGGCGCGCAGGCCGAGCTGCCGCTCCATGTTCGACTGGCCGCCCGCGATCCAGACCTCGCCGACGAGAATGTCGCTGAGGACGATCTTGTTCTTGCCCGAGATCGTCAGCGTGAACGGGCCGCCGGTTTTGAGCGGCGCGAGGCGCACGCAGCCACTTGCCGTCGGCGCCCGCCGTCGATGAGACGGTTTGGCCGGCGATCTCGACGGTGACGACCTCGCCCGGATCCGCCGTCCCCCAGATCGGCACGGCCGTTCCCTGCTGCAGGACCGCGTGATCGGCGAAGAGCGGGTTGGGGACGACCGCGGCGTGGGCCGGCGAGATCAGCCAGGCGGTCGCGAGCGAGGCGGCGAGCAACGAGCCAAATGCGTTGAGCTTCACCGCATTCCTATACTACACGTTACGCACGCATGAACCTGGCACGCGCGACGCTGCTCCTCTCGCGCAACGCGCTCGGGCTTGTCGCTTCGACCGGCTGCACGACGACCTGCGGCTGTCTCGTCGCGAATGCGGTCGCTCCGCCCGTGGAGCCGGACGGCGTTGCGACCACGAAGCCGGTCGTGGCGGCCGCGAAGCCCGCCGTTACACCCACCGGGCCGGCGTCCGCCGTGCCGCGCGCGCCGCTGCCCGACTTCCCCACGCCGCCCGGCGCGGCGAACGTCCCGCGCCCGTCGGGCGCGCCCGGCAACCTGAAGGTCCTCGACTGGGCCGGCTTCACCTCGGCGGTCAGCTACACTTTCGACGACGGCCAGCCCTCGCAGATCGAGCACTACGACGATCTCGCCGCGACCGGCGTCCGCCTGACGTTCTTCATCAACTCGGCAGGCGCGAGCTGGGAGGCCGACTTCGTCTCCACCTTTTCGCGCGCCGTGCGCGACGGGCACGAGATCGGCAACCATACGGTGCACCACTGCCACGCCGACCCCGACGGTACGCTGTACTCGGGGACCGGCACCCAGCGCGCCGCCTGCGCCGGCGCCAGCGCCGCCGCCGAGTTCGACGACTGCACCACCTTCATCACAGGAGAAGCTCGGCGCGCCGCAGGTCTGGACGTCGGCCTGGCCGTTCGGCGACGCCGGTTACGCCGCCGCGGCGACGGCGCGCTTTTTCCTGAGCCGCGGAGCCGGACCCGGCACCGTCGCGCCCAACGACGAGACCGATCCGTTCAACCTGCCGATCTGGGGACCCGCCGAGCACGACGGCGTCGACAAGTTCGACGCCGAGGTCGACCGCGCGCACGCCGGCCACCGCTGGGTCATCATGCTGCTGCACAGCCTGGCGCCGACCAACTTCCCCTGGTACGCCACCGTCGACGTCGCGGCGGTCACCGACAGCATCGCGCACGCCAAGTCGCTGGGCGACGTCTGGATCGATTCGCTGGCGAATGTGGGGGCCTACTGGCGCGGCCAGAAGCTCCTCGCGGGGACGCCACCGGTCGTCTCGGGCGCCGCGCAGACCTCCACCTGGACCTGGAAGCTGCCCGAGCACTTCCCGCCCGGCACGCCACCTGCGCGTGCGCGTCGACGGCGGCACGCTCTCGCAGAACGGCACGACGCTCACCTGGGACGGCCACGGCTACTACGAGATCGCGCTCGACGCCGGAGTCGCTGACGCTGGCGCCGTGACCC
Organism: uncultured Pseudomonadota bacterium; assembly: GCA_963725905.1. Classification (GTDB taxonomy): domain Bacteria; phylum Myxococcota_A; class Polyangia; order Fen-1088; family Fen-1088; genus JADGRB01. The sequence goes on from CAVSAG010000004.1 coordinate 512,091, forward strand.
GGCCGGCGACTACTGCATGAAGGTGATGTCGTCGATGTCGATGGTCAGCGCGTCGGCAACGGGGATGTAGACGCCGGCGTCGGCGGCCTTGCTGGGATCGGCGATGAACGCCAGCGGCAACGTCCACGCGAGCCCGGTGATGTTGTTCCCGTTGGGCGTCACCGACGTCGTCCCGGACATGCCGGGCGTGAAGTCCGACCAGAGGATCGACACCTGCGTCCAGTCCGAAGTGATGCGGGATGCTGTCCTTCTCGGCCGCCTTGCAGGTGGTCGTGGTGCCCGGGCAGATACCGCCGCCCGCCGCGTTCGTCGAATTCGGCAGGTCGGTGCTGTCCATCGAGAGGGTGAACGAGAAGGTGCCCGTCCCCGACGTGCCGCGCACCCAGAACGAGATCCCCCTGTAGGCCGACGCGTCGGCGCAGCCCATCCAGATGCCGCCGCCCATCCCCCACATCGTGGCGGACAGGGTCTCGGTCGCCGCCCAGGTGCTCGGCGGGTGCCCGCCGCCGATGGAGAGTGTCGGCGCCGTGCTACCGTGCGCCTCGGGGTACTGCGAAGGTCCCCGCGTAGGCGGTCCCCATGCCCACCGTCGTGCTGCCGAAGGCGGTGCAATACATGGAGGGGTCGGTGGTGCCCTTGTAGTCCTCGAAGTTCATGAAGACGGGCGTCATGATCGTGGTCTTCGTGGCGCACTCTTTCATGACCGGCGCGCCGGCGGCGCCGCCGGTCCCGGTGGTCGCGCCGCCCGAGCCAGTGTTCCCGCCCGAAGCGCTGCCGCCAGAACCGGTGTTCCCGCCCGACGCGCCGGTGGTCGAACCGCCCGAGCCCGTGTTCCCGCCCGAGGCGCTGTGCCCGCCCGAGCCCGTGTTCCCACCCGAGGCGCTGTTGCCGCCCGAGCCGCTGCCGTTCCCGCCCGAGCCGCTGCCGTTCCCACCCGAGCCTGTCGAGCCACCCGACGACGAACCGCCGCTCCCCTGGTGGCCACCGCTGGCGCTGTTGCTGCCGCCGGAGCCGCTGGTCCCGCTGCCGCTCTGCGCGCACCCTGCCCCAACCAACAGCGCCAACGCCGACACTCCGAGAACGAAACGTGACTTCGTGTTCATGACAGCTCCAGTGAGGAAGTGAGACCTATTGAATGCGGCAGTAGTAACCGGTGGTGTCCAGCTCGCCGGTGCCGGTGAAGACCTCGGTGCCCGACTGGACGCTGGTGATGTACTTCGATGACGACAGCCAGCCGCGCGAGACGAGATCGCCCGTGAAGTCCTTGATGTTGACCACCGCGCTGGTGGCGTTCTGCGTCCGGACGTAGGAGAAGACGTTCCAGGTCGTCGAGCCGCGGTAGAGATCCCAGCTGGCCGAGTCGATGGTGACGGTCGCCTGCTTGGTCCCCGTCGGCCCGGCGCCGTTCAGGACGTCGAGCCAGATCATCATCTCGTCGGTGGGGTTGTCGTTGCTCCCCGGCATCATGATCGAGTGGATGAAGATGTCGTAGGCGACCTCGGCCGAGCCGCCCGTGTTGGTGAAGGTGAAGCTCCAGCCGCAGTTGAGGTTGCTGCTCGACGAGATCTGCAGCGGCAGGCCGCTGTTGGTCAGCTTCCAGCCGTACTGCCAGCCGAGCACCGAGCTGGAGTACGACTTGACCTTGTTGCTGGTCCCGGTCCAGTTCCAGCTGGTCCCCCAGCCGATGAGATCGCCCTGCTGACAGGTCGACCAGATCGACTGCGTCCCCGAGCCGGTGCTGGCGCCCCACTCGTTGTTGTTGATCCAGTACTTGCCGAGCGTGATCGAGGCGGCGTTGGTCGACGACTGGTTGGCCTTCGCGCTGGGCGTGCAGGAGAGGCTGTTCGGATCGAGGCAGGCGCCGAACAGGCACTGCGTGCCGCTGCCGCAGACGGTGCCGCACTTGCCGCAGTTCTTCCCGTCGGTGTTCATGTCGGTGCAGGCGCCGCTGCAGGCGGTCTGGCCCGTCGGGCAGGTGCAGGTGCCGCTCACGCAGGTGGCGCCGGTCGCGCAGGCGTTGCCGCAGGTGCCGCAGTTGGCGGTGCTGGACAGTGATGTCCTTGCACGCGCCGCCGCAGTCGCCCTGCCCCGTCGGACAGATGCAGGCGCTCTGCCAGCAGGTCTCGTCCGAGCGGCAGGTCTTGCCGCAGGTGCCGCAGTTGGTCTGGCTGCCCGTCGTGTCGACGCACGAGCCGCTGCACAGCGTGAGCGTGCCGGCGCAGCTCCCCGAGGTGCCGCCCTTGCCTGTCGCGCCGCCGGTGGCCGTCGTGCCGCCGGTCGCCGGACGCGCCGCCGCTCCCCGTCGCGCCGCCGCTCCCCGTGGCACCGCCGGTGCCGGTCGATCCGCCGCTGCCGCCGCTGCCGCCGCTGGCCGTCGCGCCGCCGCTGCCGGAGCCGCCCTTGCCCGTCGCGCCGCCGCTGGCTCGACGTGCCGCCGCTGCCGGTGACGCTCGCACCGCCCGATCCCGTGCTGCCGCCCGACGACGCTGGCTCGCCGCCGGTGCCGGTGTGCGCCACCCGAGCCGGACCCGACGACGCCGCCACTGCCTCGTCGCCGGTGTCGCCGCCCCTGACCGCCGCTCCCGCCGTCGGGGTTGGCGCAGCCGAGGACCGCAGTCGCCAGGGCCAGCAGCGCCACGAGCGCAGTTCCGTCTGATGCCGGACAGCGTCATTGTGGAAATCCGACTATAGGCCGAAAGCGGGAACGATACCAGCGCGCCGCATTGCGCCGCGGACAGCCTATTTTCCAGGCTCGACGTGGACCGAGGGCGCCGGTGCTCTGCAGCGCCTTCGCGAGATCGTCGCTCGCGGTAAATGGACCGAGCCGCGACACGTCCGTACCGGTGTCCCACAGGACCGGCACCATCTTTCTGGAAATCGACGCGTTCAGCACCGCCGACATCCAGCGGATGCGCGACGCCGACTCCTTCTTCTTGGTCACGCCGAACTCGCCGATGAAGGCCGGGATGTCGTTCTTCGTGCAGAAGCCCTTCATGTCGTCGAACAGCTCCTCCAGCTGCTTGACGTCGGCGGGCGTCCCCCAGCTGGGCATCATCTTCCCCCAGGGGGCGTCCTCGTCAAGACCGCAGAACTGATACGGCGTGTAGTAGTGCACCGAGATGAAGAGCCGGTGCGGGACGGTGTCCTTCGGCAGCTTGTAGGCGCGGCGCGCAGGTCTTCTTGAAGTCGGTGGCGTACCCGGTGACGATCAGCAGGCGCTTGGCGTTGTTCCCGCCGGTCTTGCGGACGGTGTCGATGAACAGCTGGTTCACGCGGGTGAGCGTCGCGTAGGCCTTGTCCTCCGAGCCCTCGCCGCTGAAGTTGGTCTCTTCGTTGAGCGCCTCGAAGATCAGCTTCTCGTTCTTGCCGGCGAAGAAGGTCGAGATCTGCTCCCAGTAGGACTTGAACTTCTTCTCCGCGTCGGGGCTGAAGGTGTCGGGCCGCGGGTACTTCTCCTTGACGTCGGAGTCGATCCAGCCGCCGTCCCAGTGGATGTCGAGCACGCAGAACATGCCGGCGCGCGTGATCCAGTCGACGACCTCGGCGACGCGGCTCATCTTGTCGGGCGTGATGACGCCCCTCGTCGGCGTAGGTGTTCCAGGCCACCGGCAAGCGGACGGTCTTGAACCCCAGCTTGGCCAGACCGTCGACGAATTCCTTCGTGATGAGCGGGTTCCCCCAGCCGGTCTCCCAGATGGTGGTGTTGTCCATCGTGTTGCCGATGTTGATGCCGGGGGTCATGAGCGGAACCGCCGCCCAGGCGTCGAGCTCGGTCATCTTCTCCAGCGGCGGCGGCGAGGCCGACCTCGGGCGGGCAGGAACCGCGTCGGCCGCGTTGAGCGGCGGCGGCCGCAGACAGGCCAGCGAAAGCGCGGTCGGCACGAGGAGCGGTCGCCAGGAGGGAGCGGAGGGATTTCGCATGAGGATCTCGTTTGCGGGTCGTTATTTGATTTCGTTCGGCGTTGAACCACTTGAAGGCAGCCGGTGTTGGGGAGGCGTCGTCGGCCGGCGCGTGCGCGTAGAGACCGACCATGGTCCCGATGAAACCGCCCGTTACCTCCGTCGCCAGGAAGCGCGTCTCGGCGGTGCCGAGCGACACGAGGATGGTGCCTTCGGGTCGGCCGTAGTTGGGCACGATCGCGGGCATCCAGGAGAACGTGTAGCGCGTCGGCTCGGCGTCGATCAGAAGGATCAGTGGCCTGCTCCCCGGCGCTGGCGAGGAGGCCGTCACGGTCGAGACGCTCGCTGCCGACGATCTGTCGCACGAACACCTCGCGACCAGCTCCGCCGCGACGCACGCCGATCTCGTAGCGCGCGTGCGGCGACCGGTAGAGCACCAGCCCGGCCTCTTCGCCCTCGCGCGCCGGGTGAAAAGTCGATGCGTCACGGCGATACCCGCCGTGAGCAGTGCTCTGGCGCCGGCCGACGAAGGTCGGCGAGGGCCCTGGTCTCGGGTCGAGCGCCACCGCGGTCGGGTGCAGACGTCAGCCACCCGGGCCGCTCGGTCGTCGAGTAGCTCGCGCGCACGGGGTTGCGCAGGAAGCTCCACGGCGGTCCCAGCGCCGGCGCCGTCGAAGTCGTGGAGCGCGGGACGTCGCCGGCGGCGCGTACCGCCGGCAGTCCCTGCACGTGCATGTCCAGCGCGATCGGCTTGCCTTCGTTGACGACCGGCCAGCCCTGCGCGTCCCAGCGCACCGGCGCCAGGAACGTCTCCCGTCCCAGGTGGTGCCAGTAGTAGCCGCCTTGCGGGCGGATGCCGAGGAAGACCATCCACCAGTTCCCCTCGCCGTCCTCGACGAGATCGGCGTGACCGGTCGCCTGGATCGGCACGCTCATCGGCGTCTCGCGGTGGGTGAGGATCGGATTTCGCGGGCACGGCTCGAACGGCCCCCACGGCGAGCTCGCCCGCGCGATCGTCACCATGTGGCCGTACTCGGTCCCCCCCTCGGAGATCATCAGGTAGTAGCGGCCGGCGATCTTGTAGAGGTGCGGCCCCTCGGGGTAGCGCCCGCCCGTCCCCTTCCAGACGATGCGCGGCTGTGGTGAGCAGCTTGCCCGATCGCGACGTCGATCTGGGATGGCGTAGATCCCGGGCTCGCTCCCGGTCGAGGTCAGGTAGACCTTGCCGTCGTCGTCGAAGAGGAGACTCGGATCGATCCCGCCGCCGGGCACGTGCAGCCAGACCGGCTCGGACCACGGTCCCGCCGGATCCTTCGCGGTGACGAAGAAGCGTCCCCCCGTGCGAGACGTTGGTGGTGATCATGTAGAACGTGCCGGCGTGGTAGCGGATCGTCGGCGCGAAGATCCCGCCCGACGGCTCGGCGGTGTCGAGCGGAAGCTGCGAGTCGCGCGTCAGCACGTAGCCGAGCGGCTCCCAGTGCACCAGATCGCGGCTGCGATGGATCGGGACGCCGGGGAAGAATTCGAACGAGCTGTTGACGAGGTAGAACCACTCGCCGACGCGCACGACGCTCGGGATCGGGGTGGAAGCCCGGGGAGCACCGGGTTGCGGTAGCTGGTGATGCGCGGCGGCAGCCGGCGCGTCGGCGGCGACGGGCGCGGTCTACCGCCAGCACCGCGAGCAGCGCGAGCGGCGAAGCTACTTCGGATCGCCATAGAACGTCCCGCGGCCGTGCGTCCCGACGTAGACGCGACCGAACTTCTTGGGGTCGCCGGTGATCTGCAGGACCAGCCCCCACTGGTGCTGGTCGTCGTTGATGCGCAGCCAGGTGGCGCCGCCGTCGGTCGAGCGGAAGAACCCGCGCTGGCCCGCCACGGTGCCGACGAGATAGAGCGCCGGCGTCTTCGCGCGCGGCGCCGCCTTGCCGAAGCCGAAGGCGTGGATCTGCTCGACCGCCCGCGATCCGAACGAACGTCCTGCTTGGCCGGCGCGTGGTAGAGGCCGTCGTAGGCGGCGAGCCAGAGATCGCCCTCGCGGCCCGGCGTGGTGTAGAGGCGGTCCTGGCCGCCGCGGTCGTCGCCGCGATCGGTGCGGTTGTCCTTGCCGTCGCCGCCGCGCTTCGGCAGCCCGCCCGGCAGCACCAGCGGCCGTTCGGTGAAGTGCGCCGCGCCGTCGGTGCTCTCGAAGAGCTTCCCGTCGAACAGCGCCATCGCGTAGAAGCGCTTGCCGTTCACGCGATCGGCCACCACGCGCGTCCCGGCGGGCAGGCCCGCGCAGGCCGTCCAGGTCGCGCCCTTGTCCGACGGTGACGTAGGGGACCTCCTCGCGCGGCGTCCAGACCCAGATCGTTGCCGTCGGTGGAGACGGCGATGTCGCCCTCGCTGGCCTTGTCGTCCGGCAGCGCCGCCGGCTCGTGCCAGGTCTTGCCGCCGTCCGTCGAGTAGCCGAGGTTCTTGTCCTTCTCCGCATGGCGCGCGCGGCCAACGCGCACGATCACGTTCGGGTTCTTCTCGCCGCCGCTGACGTCCTTGGTGTTCCCGAGAAAAGGCGGCTTGGGGTTGCCGTCGGGCACGGGCTTGTCGAGGTCCTTGTGCACGAAGCCCGAGTAGTCGCCGATGGCGGTGACCACCTGCGCTCCCTTTGAGCGGGCTCCAGAGCGCCAGCGCCACCGTCTCCTCGATGCCCGGGCTCATGACCGTGCCAGTGGGTCGGGACGGTTCTTGTCGACGTTCGTGAGATCGAACGTCTCCCAGCCGCCGTAGCCGGTGGTGAAGATCGCGTGGTCCGGGTTCGAGGGATCGATCTCCACGTCGAACAGCCAGTGGATGTCGGTGTCCTTCACGTACGGCGCGAGCTTCGCGTAGTCGTAGACGCCGCCGCTGCCGAACGCCCGCTTCCAGGTGGCGCCGCCGTCGGTGCTGCGGAAGATCTCCTCGCCCTTGGGGCGGTAGAACGAGCTGGCGATCAAGATCTTCGGGATCGTGCGCGTCGACGGCGACGGCGCCGTAGCCGAACTTGCGCGGGTTGTCCTTCGCGTCGGGGCTCGGCTTGTCGGGCGTGACGTCGGTCCAGACGCCGGTGCGCGTGGGCGAGCTTCCAGACCGCGCCGTCGATCATCGGCATCGGACCCGGATCGGTCCCGTAGCTGACGAACAGCGTTCCGTCGGAGGCGAGGACGGCGTGGTTGGGACGGTACTTGGTCGGCTGCCCGGGAACGGGCTTCCAGGTCACGCCGCCGTCGTCGCTGCGCAGGAGCCCGGGGCGGCCCATCACCGACACGCCCGCGTAGAGCGTCTTGCTCGGGCTTCCCCTGGGCGCCGCTCGCCGGATCGAAGACGACGAAGACGATGCTGCTGCGCCCGCCGCCGCTCCAGGCCGGCAGCTTGGCCTCGTCGGGCGGCAGCTTCAGCACGTCGGCCGGGAAACGTCGCCACCTTGCTCCAGGTCACCGCACCGTCGGTGCTCTTCCAGAGACCGGCGTGGCGCGTGCCGAGGAAGAGGATACGGCCGTCGTTGGGATCGACGGCCATCCGCTCGCCGTTGCCGCGGCCCGGCCTCGTTGCCGCCAAACTTGATCGGCACGTTGGTGCGCTCGAACGTGTGCCCCTGATCGGACGAGCGCAGGATGGCGCCGTCAGGGACCTCGGGCGCCGTGTACGTGCCGCACGCCAGGTAGACCTTGCCGGGATCCGACGGGATCGACGGCGATGCTCTCGACGCCCATCAGGTTGAGATCGGCGTACGGAACCCAGTCGAGCATGCGGCTCCCAGCGGTGCGTCTTCGCGTCCCGACGGTAGGCGCCGCCGATGTCGGTGCGCGCGTAGAGGACGTCCTTGGCGGTCGGGTGAAACACGAACCCGTCGACGAACCCGCCGCCGACGATCTGGACGCTCTTCCAGCTGTAGGGGACCGACGCCGGTGGCGCGGCCAGCGCCGAGAGCGCGGGGAGCGCGGTGAACGTCAGGACGCCGAGGACCGCTCGCAGTCTGCTCATGTTGGCTGCCCAACAGAGCACAAGTTTCCGGAAACATGCAATTGAGCAGATCGCTGGCAGCGCGAGCACCGGCGGCGAACCGTGCCGACGTCGTGCCGCCCGGAGGCCGCCTAGAACCGGGTGCCGACGCCCAGCGCGACGCGCAGGAACTGCGACCGAGAGTCGCGGATCATCCCCTGGACGTTGAGCGACTGGTAACCGACCTGGTAGCCGACGCCCAGGTCGATGAAGATCCGGTCCGACATGTCCATCGCCGCGCCGCCGCCCAACGCGAAGACGAGGCCCTTGCTCGTGCTCGCGCCGGGATGCGAGAGCCGCGAGTAGCCGGGGAGAAATTCGCCGTACAGCGTGATTCCGTCGACGAGCGGAAACGCGTACTGCACCCGCGCCATGAGGTCGTACTCGGTCGACGAGGCGGGGAGCGCGATCCCGTTCCCCGCCGGGTTGACCTTGTAGTTCACGTTGAAGAGCGCCTGCGGCGCCACGCCCAGGTGGAGGCCGGCGATGACGTGGTAGGTGGCCGACAGACCGACGCCGTAGGCCAACCGGGCGTCACCCGACACGTCCGTTGCACCGCTCGGCGTGGTCAGCTTGCCGCGTCCCATGGGAAGGAAGGAGAGGCCGACCTCGATCCGCTTCGGGGGCGGCTCCTCCGGAGCGACCGGCGCGACCATGCCCACCGTACCGACGGGCGCCGGAGGGGGAGCGGAGGGCGAGGGCACCGCCGCCGGAAACGGATCGACCCCCGCAGGCGGAGCCGAAGGAGACGGCGGCGGCGCGGGAACCGCGTCCTCCGCGCGGGCCCCGGCCGCGAGCGCCATCAACGTGAGACCAACCAGTGTGCTTGCTTTGCGCATCGTTTTCTCTCGTCTGGGCGCCGTTAGAAATAGAACGCAAACCGCAGTCGAACGCTGTACATCTCGTCGTCGAACTGCGTCGCCGGGTTGCTGCTGGCGATGAACCAGTGCCCGCGCGAGTACCCGCCGACCAGCTTGATGTAGAGCTGCTGGAAGACCACGTACTGCACGGCGACGAAGCTTTGCCACAGCCACCAGTTGTCGACGACGCCGGGGGTGACCACGGCGTTCTGGTCGACGTTCTTGCTGTAGAGCCCGCCGATCCCGAAGAGGAGCGGATGCTTGTCGCTGCCGTTGGAGAAGTTCGCAAACCCGCCGTAGCTCGTGCGCGTGATGCTTCCGACCAGGCTCTCGACCCCGATGTTGTTGAAGGCGACGATGTTTCCCTGGGCGGCATTGAAGCCGAACTCGACGTGGGGATTGAGGACAAACTGGACGGCGCCGCCGACCCCCTTGGAGGTCTTCTTGGTCTCGTCGGTCGCGGCCTGTCCGGTGATGCGTTGCCACTCCACGCCGCCCTTCAGCTTGAGCCAGCCGAGATCGACGATGGCGACCGGGCGGGTCGCGAGCGCCGGGCCGCTCAAGCTTCCGGCCATGCCCAGGAGCTCGAACCGGAGGAACGGGAGCGGATAGTAGTGAAGCGCCATGTTCCCGGCGGCGCCCGCCGGGCGGAACTGATTGTCCGTCAGGCCGTAGAACGGAGATCGGATAGGCAGCCTCGCCGGGGCCGACCGCGCCCTGACGTTCGAAGGTGTTCTGGTCGAGGCCCATGCCGAGGTGAAAGACCTCCCACCCCTCGAAGCGGCCGACCTGAAAGTCCCACCGGTTCCATTGGCCGATCCGGAGCCAGAGATCGTCGGTGTCGGCGCCGCCGACGTCGGAGCGCGAGATGCTCTGATCCTCGGTGCCGACCAGCTCGACCTGACCCTGAACGAACACGTTGTCGAACGAGTAGGTGGGCGTCACCCGGAGCAGCATGCGTCCCTGCTGCTTCCAGTAGGCGATCTTGCTCTGTTCGAGCGAGGGGTTCGGGCCCCAGGGGAGAAACTTTTCATACGCGGTGTCGATCCAGCCCCAGCCGGACAGACCAATCACGAACCGATCGCGCCCGGCCTTGGCCGGCAGGTACGGCCACTGGAGACCGTGAAAGGTCAGCCAGAGCGAACCGTACTTGAGACCGCGGGTCTGCGGCTCCGGGTAGGCCGACCCCGGCAACCGCTGGACGCCGATCTCGGTCACCGGCGGCGCCTCCACTGCCGGCTCCGGCGGCGGTGGGATCGAGCCGGAAATCGCGGTGGCCTCGCGCGCCGGCGCGGGCGACGCGGCCGGGCTCGGGGTCACGGGAACCGGCACGACGATGACGGCGGCCGGCGCGGGCGTCGCTGGTTCGGCCGCGGCAGACCCGGAAGCAGGCGCCGCCGGAGTTGCCGCGGCGGGCGCGGAAGCAGGCGCGCCGGGCCCGGCGGCGACGGCGGTCGGCGCCGGAGCGAGCGTGAAAATCGTCAGGGCAGCGAGGAAGATCTTGGCCAAACGGACAGATGTTTTCATTGAGCCGATCCGGCCAGGGGCACGGTGTATCCGTTGACGGTCACCGTTCCGGTCAACGGGAGATTCGTGGAGCTGCCGCCCACCATGATCTGAACCGGCCCGCTCTGCACCAACCACCTGCCGCCCGTCGGGTCGGTCGCGTCGTTCTGGAAGTAGTCGAGGTCCGAGAGCCGAACGGGAACCGTCACCTGCTTGGTCTCGCCCGCTGCCAGGCTGACGCGCGCGAAGCCCTTGAGCTCCTTCGCCGGTCGGCGCGCGGTCGTATTCATGGGGAACGAGACGAAGACCATCGCGACCTCGTCGCCGGCGACCGTCCCCGTGTTCGTGACGTTGAAGACCACCGGCAACACGCCCCCCTGGCCAATCGCGGTGCACCCGAGCTGAGGCTTGCTGTACGCGAAGCTCGTGTAGGAGAGCCCGTAGCCGAACGGGAAAGTTCCCTGTGCCGGCGTCATCGTGAGTCCCTTGTTGTCGAACCAGCGATAGCCCACGAAGTAGTGAAAGACCGTGCTGCCGCCGCTGCTGCTGTTGCCGGCGCCGTTGAACGTGTCGTAGTCGTTCAGGTTCGCCCAGGTGAACGGCAGCTTGCCGCCGAAGTTGTAGGAGACGCCATTGACCTGGCCCCAGAGGAGATCGCCGAGCGCCTCGCCGCCCCGCTGCCCCGGGTACCAGGCCATGACCAACGCGGAGGCCGGGGGGAGGCTGCCGATCCAGGGCGTCACATCGATGACGCTTCCGCCCTCCAGCACGACCACCATCGGCTTGCCCAGCGCGGCCACCGCGCTGATGAGGTTGTTCTGGATGTTGGCGTACATCGACCCGGGGTCCTGCTTGGCGTCGAGCGTGAGGGTCTTTCGATCGCCCGCGCCCGTGTACTCCTCGCCCTCGTCCTGCGGGGTGAGGCCCGCCACGACGACGACGAAATCGGCGTCGGCGGGAACGTCCGCCACAGTGTTCCCCGCGACGACCGTGACGCCGGCCGGGGCGGTGGCCTGGATGCCGGCGAAGGGCCCCATCGACTTCGCGGGATCGGGAAAGACGCGGCTCGAGCCGAGGTCCCCGCCGCGCACGTCCCTGGCGAAGTCGAGCGTCCCGCCGGTCTGCTGGGAGACCGAGCCGTTGTTGGTCTTGTAAGGGACCTGGGCCCCCACGACCGCCACCTTCTTGACCGCCGGGCTGATGGGGAGCGCGCCCATGTCGTTCTTCAGCAGGACCATGCTCTCGAGCGCCGCCTTGGTGGCGAGCGCGATGTGGGTGTAGTCGCAGCTGATCTTGCTGTCTGTGTAGACGGTGACCGGGTTCCCGAGCCCGACTTTCCCGGTGGTCGGATCGGCGTTGAAACGGAACTTCTCGTAGAGAACCAGTCTGGCCTTCGGGTCGAGATCGTTCTGGCGCGAGATCGCTCCCGTGTTGACCAGGCTCTCGAGCTGTCCGTAGTAGAGCCCCCAGGGGAGCTCGACGTCGAGCCCGGCGGTGAGCGCCGCCTTGGCGTGGACGTTGAGCGTGCTCGTGTCGGGGATGCTCGTGTCGCCCGGCATCGCCCACCAGTCGGAGAGGATGAACCCCTTGAACCCGAAGTCGGTGCGGAGAACGTCCGTCAACGTGTGTCCGTTCTCGGTCGACTTCGTTCCGTTGACCGAGTTGTACGAGGCCATCACCGACGACACGCCGGAGTCCTGCACCACCATCCGGAAGTGACGCCCGTAAGTCTCGCGCAGCGTCTGCTCGTCTTCCATCTGGGCGTTGTTGGTCGAGCGGAAGTTCTCGATGTCGTAGCCCATGTAGTGCTTGGCGTTGGCGGGGACGTGTTGCTGCACGCCGACGACCAGGGCGGAGGCGAGGCGGCCGATCTGAAAGGGATCCTCGCCGTAGGTCTCCTGCGCCCGTCCCCAGAGCGGATGGCGGAGCAGGTTCATGCAGGGCGCGAGCAGCAGCGTCTGCCCCGTGGCCTGCATCTCGTCGCCGATCGCCTCGCCGATGGCGGCCTCGAGATCGAGGTCGAAGGCGGCGCCGCGGGCCATGCTGACCGGGAACGCCGTCGAGTAGCCGACGTGCTGGCCGTTCTCGAAGGCTGCGGTGGCGAAGACGCCGTCGAGATCCTCGCCCAGGTTGACGCCGCGGGAGGCGTCCCGGTATCGAAAGCCGCGGATGCCGGTCGTCGTGTCCTGGCTGCGCTGGATGTCGTTGAACTGCACGCCGCCGTTGATGAGATAGGGCATCCCGTACATCTGCTTCGTCTCGTCGTCGAGCGAGATGTTGCTCATGGCCTTGTCGACCTTGGCCATGATGATCGGATCCGCGTAGGAGTAGCCCTGCGAGTACTTGTCGATCGCGTTGGGGTTCACCCCCGCGTCGGCGGAACCGGCGCAGACGGTGGCCGGCGTGATGAGGTTCTCGGCGTCGCCGACCTGGACGGTGCTGACGATGTTCACGCCGGCGTCCGGGGAGAGCGAGCAGGTGTTCGACACGCCACCGCCGTCCCCCGTGAGCCCCTTCGGCAAGGGAAGCGAGCAGGCCGCCGCGCCCAGCAGCGTGACCAGGACCAGCGAAAGTCTGAGGAACTTCAAGTTCTGCATGTGGACTCCCAAGTGCTTCTTTCTCGAGCTCGCGGGTGCTGAGGTCAAAACTGGATTGGTCGATCGTCAGGCGCGTCAGGCGGATTTTTCGACGATTTCTGCAATCCGGCGACCCTGGTAAACGGGTCGTACCGTATCACGGGTCACGGATGAAGCAACGCCCTGATTGCGCCGGGCGCGTGAATTCGATGCCCTGATCAAACGGACCAAGCGGACCTGCCACCGTCGGTGCGGCCGACCGATCCTCGCCGCGCTGGCTCCCCGCGGGTGGGTCGGCGCGGGATTATCGGAAAATTGAATTGGGGGCTTCGCCGCAATGGTCCGCAACGAAGCCCCGACCCACGAATCGCTAATTACGGAACGAAGACCGTCGCCCAGCCATTGCTCGGCATCATGAACGAGTACTTCGCGCCCTTGATGGAGACCACGTACGTCGAGGCCGAGCCGGAGTTGTACATGGCCACCGCCTCGCTGCCGTCCGGGTTCTTGAAGGCGATCGCGTCGGTGACGCTGGTGCTGACGACCGACGCGCCGACCTGGGCGTACTGCGCGCAGTGGCGGAAGACGTAGTAGGCGGGCGTCACGACCAACTTGCCCCCGTTCACTACCAGCAGCGAGTCCTGCGCCCAATCCCGGGTCGTGTCGTTCCCCTTCCCGACGTTGTCGAGAATCATGTTCCAGGCGTTGTAGGCGGTGACCTTCCCCTTGTTGATCGCGTTGCGGATGTAGGCCCAGGACTCGACGCCGTAGGCCTGATCGTTGGGCGCGGCGGCCGAGGCGTACGCCGGGAAGTTCCCGCCCGTCGCCGGGTTGGCGGTGGTCGTGTTTTTGATCCACGGGTAGTTGCCGCACTTGTGCTCCGTCGCCCAGGCCGGGAGGCTGCCGGTCATGAAGTTCGACGGACCGATTCCGCTGGAGAGCCCCTCGTAGAGGTCCAGCATCCCCCACTGCAGGCCCATGACCTTGGGGATCGCCTTCGCCGACGAGTCGGCCTCCACGCCCTGGACCACCTTCAGATCGAAGCTGGTGGCGCCGTTGTCGCCGTTCGACATCGTGCCGAGCATGATCTTGGTGCTGCCGGAGCTCGGGAACGCCGTCGCCAGCGCCCCCTTCTCGAAGCTGACGTAGTCCGCCGTGTTCCAGAGGCAGGACGGGTAACCCTGCGCGTAGTTCGGCTCGTTCTGCGGCGAGATGGTGTCGATGTTGATCCCGAGGCCCTTGTAGGCCGCGACCCACTTCGCGAGGTAGTTGGCGAACGCCGTCAGGTTCGCGCTGGTCGCGCTCATGCACCCGCCGTCGAAGTTGGTGCTGCCGACCTTGGCGCAGGAAGTGCCGTTGGAGTTGCTGCCGCTGAAGGTCTTCATCCAGGTCGGGGGCGTCCAGGGACTGGCCCAGAAGCGGAGATTCTTGTTCACGTTCTGCGCCGCCTGCACGTACGGGATGAGGTAGTTCATGTCCTGACTGATCGAGAAGCTGTTGAGGCTGGTGTCGCCCGAGGTCTCGTCGTCGGTGTAGCGGGTGGTCGCGTAGTCGCTGGCGCCGATTGGGATGCGTCCGATGTTGAAGTGGGCGGCGTCGCTTCCAAACAGCAGGTCGAGCGCCTTGTCCTGGTCGCTCGAGCTGAGCATCGCCAGGTACTTCGCCCCGAGCTCGTTGAAGGCGCCGCCGAAGCCCTCCCAGTTCGAGGTGATGGTCGTGCCGTCGTTGACGGTCACGGTCGCGCTCGCGGTGGACGTCGCGAGCGTCCCGGTCACCCAGTAGGTGCTGGCGCCGGCGGCGCCGGTCGACGTCACCACCAGCGGCTGCGTGGAGGTGCTGCCGCCCGTCCCGGTCGAGCCGCCCGTCGGCGAGCCGCCCGTGCCGGTCGTGCCGCCCGTGGTCGTGCCGCCCGTTCCGGTGTTCCCGCCGCTGGCGGTCGAGCCGCCGGTGCTGCTGCCGCCCGAGCCGGTGTTGCCGCCCGACGCAGTGTTGCCGCCCGAGCCGGTGGTGCCGCCCGAGCCGGTGGTGCCGCCGCTGCTCACCGAGCCGCCGCTGCCGGTGTCGCCGCCGCTCGATGAGCCGCCGCTCCCGGTGTCGCCACCATTCCCGGTGAGGTGAATCATCCCGCCGGCGCCGGTGTCACCACCGCTGCCGGATGAGTCACCGCCGCTGCCATTCGAACCTCCGCTGCCGCCTCCGTTGCCCTGTTGGGCGCAGGCGGCGAAAAGAAACGCGAGGCTAAGTCCGGTGATCGATATGCGCGCTGTATTCATGATCCCCACCATTCCCGCCGAGCGCGAAACTGATCTCTGGTTTCCGGAAACGTTTCTGGGGAGGTCATGCGACACGGCAAACAGGGGGGGCATTGGAGGACTCTGCACCACCGCAAGCGCGCGTGTCTTCGCATATTTCGCGGGATTCTCATATCTGGCGCGGCTTTTCGCGCCGCCTGCTCAGGCGGGATTGAAGACGGTCGCGAACCCGTTGGCCGGCACCATGAACCGCATCGTGGCGCCGCCGACCGCGAGGATCGTCGTCCGCGCCGCGGTGCCCGAGTTGTAAATGACCGTCACGATGCTGCCGTCGGCGTTCTTGAAGGCCAGGACGTCGAGGGTGGTGATGCTGGTGGTCGTCCCGACGCGCATGGCGCCCGGAACGACGTACTGCGAGAGGTGCCGGAACACGTAGTAGGCGGGCGTCGCGATCAGCTTCTTCGCGGAGCGGTCGACGACGAGCAGCGCGTTCTGGTACCAGGGCGGGCTCCGCCCCGAGGCGTTGCCGGCACCGAGCGTGTCGAGGACCATGTTCCAGGCGCTGTAGGAGTTCACGCCGTCCTTGAGCCAGTCCCGGATGAGGCCCCAGCTCTCGGCGCCGTAGGTCCAGTCGTTGGGGGCCATGCTCTTGTTGGTCGGTCCGGGCGGCGGGTTCTCCCCCGACACCGAGAAGGGATAGTTCCCGCACTGGTGCTCGGTCTGCATGATCGGCAGCCCCTTCGGCAGGCTGGCGATCACCGGTTTCATGTTCCACTGCAGACCGAAGCCCTTGATGTACTTCATGGCGGTGGCGTCGCCGGTCACGGCCGTGATCACCGCGGGGTCGGTGCCGCTGTTGTCGTTGGACATGGTCCCCAGCCAGATCTGCGTGGTGGGGTTGTTGGTGGCCATGGTCGGCCCCAGGTAGCTGGCGATGAACTGGTCGTAGAGCGACGGGGCCCAGAGGCACGACGAGTAGGGCGTCGCGTAGTTGGGCTCGTTCTGCGGGTGAATCGCCTCGACGGTGATGCCCGCGCCCTTGTACGCCGTCACCCACTTGGAGAGGTAGAGCGCGAACGCCTGCAGGTTCTGGTTGTTCGTTCCCGCCTGCATGCAGCCGCCGTCGAAGTTGTTGCCGTCCATGAAGGCGCACGAGGTGCCGCTGGACGAACCGCTGCCGGTCTTCATCCAGGTGGGCGGCGTCCAGGGGCTGGCCCACAGATGCAGCGCGGGGTTGATCTGCAGCGCCGCCTGAATGAACGGGATCAGGTACTGCTGGTCGCGGGTGATCGAGAAGCTGGTCATGCTGGTGTCGCCGGCCGTCTCGTCGTCGGTGTAGCGGCTCATCGCGTAGTCGCTCGAGCCGATCGGGATGCGCCCGTACACGAACCGCGCGCCGTTGGTCGCGTCGAACAACCAGGTGAGCGCCTTCATTCGATCGGAGGCGCTGAGCTGCATGAGGTTGTCCCAGCCCTGCTCGTTGAACGCGCCGCCGAAGCCGTCGATGCGCTGGTAGGTCGTCGTGTCGTTGACGGTCACGTCGGCCGCGCCGGTGGTCGAGGTGAGCGTGCCGGCCTGCCACATGGCGCCCGAGGCGGAGGTGATGAGCGTCGGCGTCGTCGGGTTGGTCCCGCCGCCACCGCCGGTCGCGCTCCCGCCGGTCCCCGTGCCACCGCCGCTGCTCCCGCCCGAGCCGCCCCCCTTGCCGGAGGCGCCGGCGGCGGCGCCGCCCGAGCCGGTGACGCCGCCCGAGCCCCCGGCTGTTCCCGACCCGCCGCCGGTGCCGCTCGGGCTGCCGCCAGAGCCGCTCGGCATGCCTCCGGACCCGATCACGCCGCCGGCGCCGCTCGGGCTGCCGCCAGAGCCGCTCGCGTCACCGGCCGCCCCACCGCTTGCGCTGCCCCCGAGCCGCTCGCGTTGCCGCCAGAGCCGCTGCTGGCGTTGCCACCCGAGCCGTTGCCGCCCGAGCCGTTGCCGCCCGAGCCGCTGCCGCTCGAGCCGTTGCCGCCCGAGCCGCCGCTGCCGCCGGACGGGGCGCACGCGACGAGGAGCAGCGAGAGCGAGAGGCCGGCGACCCAGCAGTTGAGGGGGGCAGATCGCGACGGCATGCTCACTCCAGATTCCCGGCGGGTGCGAAATTGATCTCCGGCCCGTACGTCACCCCGCCTACGACGCGCGCGCGTCACGCGCCGCTTCCATCGCCGGCAGGTTGATCTCTCGCTGCACGACGTAGAGGGGGCGGCGCTTCACCTCCTCGTAGATGCGCCCCACGTACTCGCCCAGGATCCCCGTCATGAGCAGCTGCGCCGACGATCCGAGGCCGACCACGATCATGATCGTCGTCCACCCGCGCACGACGCCGCCGAAGAACTTCGAGTAGAGCGCCCACCCGACGCCGCCCATCGCGACGACGCCGGCCAGAACCCCCAGCCAGGTGGCCATCCGCAGCGGGACGGTCGAAAAAGAGGTGATCCCGTCGACGGCGAAGTGGAGCATCCGGCGAAACGGAAACTTCGTCTCGCCGGCGAAGCGGGGCGGCCGCTCGTAAGGGACGGCCGTCTGGCGAAATCCGACCCACCAGACGAGGCCGCGCACGAACCGGTGCCGCTCGTGGAGCGCGCGCAGCGTGAGCACGACCGGGCGGCTCATCAGCCGGAAGTCCCCCGCATCGACGGGGATCGCAGCGCCGCCCAGCATCACGCGCAGCAGGCGATAGAATACGGCGGCGGTCAGCCTCTTGAACGCGGTCTCGCCGTGGCGCTGCGCGCGGACGCCGAACACCACGTCGAACCCTTCGCGCCAGCGGGCGACCATCTGGCGGACCACCTCCGGCGGATCTTGCAGATCGGCGTCCATCACCACCACCGCCTCGCCGTTCGCGCGATCGAGCCCGGCGGTGATCGCCATCTGGTGGCCGAAGTTGCGCGACAGCGAGAGGACCTTGTAGCGCGGCTCGGCCGCCGCCAGCTCGGTGAGCAGCGCCAGCGAGCGATCCTTCGAGCCGTCATCGACGAAGATGACCTCCCAGGCCGCGCCGACGTCGCTCCCCACGTCGCCCAGGAACGCGCGCAGGCGGCGGTCGAGCTCCGGGATGATCGCTTCCTCGTTGTAGATGGGAAGAACCAACGAAAGGATCGGACCCGCCACGCGCCCTGTATATCATCACGTTCGAACGCCGGCATGCGTGCGCCCAGCCCAAAAGAGCCGCGTTCGCGGAGATTCGAGGCGATCGTGCTCGCGGTCTTCGCCCTGGGCGTGGTGCTGCGGGCGCCGACGTTCCTGCGGCCCCTGCTCTCCGACGACGAGGCGATCTACGCGACGACGGCGGACGCGCTGGCGCGGGGCGCGGAGCTCTACCGCGACGTCGTCGACCACAAACCGCCGCTCATCTACCACCTCTACCGGGCCGGCTTCGCGCTCGCCGGGCCCTACGGCACGCAGGGGGCGCATCTGCTGGTCGTGCTCTCCGTGCTGCTAACGGCCGGGCTGCTCTTCTCGATCGCCGCGGGCGTTTCGGGCGAGCGGGCGGCGCGCGCCGAGGGACTGGCTGCCGCGGGCCTCTTTCTCGTCTTCTCGACGACCTGGCACGACTACGACGCGCTGGCCGCCAACTGCGAGCTGTTCTTGTTGTTGCCGCAGGCGCTGGCCGCCCGGCTGCTCCTCGGCGATCTTCGCGCTCCGGCGCGCGGCGCGCGCGGCTGGGCCCTTCACCTGGCGGTGGGCGCGCTCATCGGAACGTCGGCGCTCCTCAAGTATCAGGGGCTGACGTTTCTCGGCGCGTCGATCGGAATGCTGCTCTGGTGGTCGAGCCGCGGGCGCGCGCCGAGGTCGTGGGTCGCCTCGCGCGCCATCTGCCAGGTCGCGGGCGCGCTGGCGCCGGCGGCGCTCTACTGGCTGCACTGCCGCGCCACCGGCAACGCCGCGGACGCGATCTACTGGCTGAGATTCAACTTCTCGTACGTCGGCGCCGGCCTGACCGGCGGCGCGGCTCTCGCGCGCGGGCTGCGGCGAACCGCCCTCGTCGGCGGCGCCGCGCTGGTCCCCTACGCGCTCGGGCTTCGGGGCGCGGTCACGGCCGCGCGGGAGATCGCGCGCGGCCTCGGCCACCGGACCGGCGCCGCGCCGAATGACACGGAGGCGCCCGCCCCGCGGGCGGTGCTGGGCTTCCTCTGGCTGGCGACCTCCACCGTCGCGCTCTCCGCCGGCGGGCGCTTCTTCGGCCACTACTTCCACCTGATCCTGCCGCCGCTCTGCCTGCTGGCGGCGCCCCGGTTCGTGCGCCTGTGGCAAGGAGGACGTACGCGCCGGATCGGGCTCATCGCGCTGTGCGCCCTCCCCGCCTCGCTCTTTTTCGCGCTCGGCACCTTCGCGCGGCCACTCGCCGCCCGGCTCGACGAAGGCGAGCCGGCGTACGGCGTGGTCGCCGCCCGCATCGACCGCCTCACCGCCGCCGACGAGCGGATCTTCGTCTGGGGGAATTCGCCGCAGCTCTACGTCCTCGCCCGCCGGCCGATGGGCGCGCGATTCTCGTCGGCCAACTTCGTGACCGGCGAGAGCCCGGGAACGCCGACGGAGACCGGCGCCCGAAACGCCGACCTCAACCAGGATCCGGTCCGCTGGCACATGCTGTTCGAGGATCTCGAGCGGCGCCGCCCCGCGCTCCTCGTCGACGCCGCGGCCGCCGGCTGGGACGGCTACGGCAAGTACCCCCTCGCGCGGTATCCCCGGCTGCGCGGCTACGTCGACAGCCACTACAGGCCGGTCGCGGTCGACGGCGGCGTGGTCCTCTACCGCCGACTGCCCTGACGGCCGTCGCGCGCCGGACGCCGACTCAAACGGGCGCCGCAGGTCCCGCCGCGCGGGAAGAGCGAACCAGGTAGACGCCGGTCGCGACGACCGCGACCGGAATGACGTGCGTGAGGTGGTAGGCGAGCGCGTAGGAGACCGCGACATCGCGCGGGGCGCCGCTCATGACCAGCGCCATCACCGCGCCGGCCTCGAAGGTTCCGAAGTTTCCCGGCAGCGTCGGGATCGCGATGGCGGCGTTGATCCCGATCAGCGTCAGCAAGGCGGTGGCGAAGCTCGGCGTCAGATGGAACGCATTCTGGAACAGCACCAGCATCACGAGCTCGCTCGCCCATCCGACCAGCGACAGCGCGGCCATGGCCGCCACCCGGCGCGGCGTGGAAGCCGCGAGCCCTGCCGCCAGCGCGTGCTGCACGCGCGGCCACCGGCCGAGGCGCGGCACCAGGACCCGGCCGGTGGCGAGCAGGGCCCCGTAGGCGGCGACCGCCACCCCGGAGACGCCCATCGCCACCGTTCCCAGCTTGGTCGTGAGCGCGGCGACGAAGATGAGGATCGCGAAGGCGAGCGCCTCGGCGCCGCGCTCGGCCCAGGTGCAGGCGTAGTCGACCGCGAGCTGCCCCTGCTGCCGGCGCAAGCGCGACGCGCGTACCAGATCGCCGCTGCCGAACCCGATGGCGGCGTTGGCCAGGAGCCCCTCGACGGTGGCGGCCAGCACCTGGCGAAACGGCGGCGGCGCGATCAAGGCCAGGCGCCAGCGCGCCGCCTTGATCGGCAGGAAGACAGCGAGATTGATGAGGATGGTGAACGTCACCGCCCAGGGTGCGTTCGGCGAGACGCGGACCGCCCACGGCTTCTCGCGCCAGAGCACCCCCGCGAGAAGGCAGAGCGGAATCAGGCGCAGGACCATGCCCACCCGCGCGCGGGTCTTGGCCGGCGTCTTGGCTTGCATGGTCAGGCGGCGGCGTTCGAGCGCCAGCGGGAGCGCTCGGCCGGCTTCTGGGCGACGCGCTGGAAGACGTCGAGGATCCGCCCGCCGACCTTGTCCCAGTCGAACGCGTCGGCGATGACGCGCCCGCGCGCGATGCGCTCGCGCTGATCCCGCTGCAACGTCTCGCTGACGGCGGCGGCGAAGGCGGCGACGTCGTCCTCCTTGGCCATGACCACGTTCGACCAGTGCTCGCCCGCGTTGCCGGTGCCGAGGCCCGGCAGCGCCACCACCGGCAGGCCGGCGGCGAACGCCTCCAGCACCATGATCGAGAAACCGACCGCCCGGGCCGGCAGCAGAAACGCCGACGCCGAGGCGAGCAGCTCTGGCCGCTGGTCGAAGACGGCGCCCAGGAACTCCACGCGATCGCGGAGCTCCGGCGCGACGCGCGCCTCGAGGCCGGCGCGCATCGGCCCGTCGCCGGCCACGAGGAGGCGGACGTCAGGCAACCCGGGCCCGATCCTGTTGAACGCCTCGATCGCCACCTCGGGCCCGTTGCGCGATTCGAGCCGACCGAGAAAGACGATGTTTCGCGTCCCCGGCCGCAGATATCGACCGCTGCGCGCCGCGCGCCAGTAACCGACGTCGACGCCGTTCGGGACGATGGTCGGCTCGAAATCGGCGTACCGGCGCCAGGCCTGCGAGGTCGCCTCCGAGACGGCGATGACGGCGGTGGCGCGACGAAAGACCCAGCGATAGTAGGCCGCGATCCGGTGCCGCCAGGCCGCGTCGGGGAAAACGGCGTTGTGCAGCGTCAGCACCTTGGGCCCCGGAAACATCGAGAGGGCGCAGAACGCCAGCCCGGGATCACAGGGCCCGTGAATGTTGAGCAGGTCGAACTGCCCTTTGCGAAGCTCGCGGTAAAATTTGTACGCGGAGAGCGGACCGATCGTCGCCTGGGTGAAGGTGCCGCCGCTGCGAAAGATGCGGGCGCGACCGACGCGGACCACGTGCCGTTCGGCGTCCTCGGGTCCGGGAGCGCCCGCGATGTTCGGGCGACCGGTGAGGATGGTGACCTCCACGCCCTGGCGATCGAGAAGGTTCCGCAGGTGACGGACGTGCTCCTGGACGCCTCCCAGAGTGGGGTAGTAGCTCTCGGCTACAAGACCGACACGGAGCACGCTCATGGGACCTGACGGGCCTTATCTTAGCCGCTCGGTTCAGGTCAAGCCTCGCAATCGCGCAGATCGCCCCCATTTCGCGGAAAATCCTGACGCGCGCCGAAAATGACAAGCCCACGCGAAAAATGAGAACGCGCGCCGCGACCTCTGATGCTCGGCGTGCCGGACAGCGTCAGTCGGATACGGTCGAGCGTGCGTAGATCTCGAGCTCGCCCGACGAGAACACGCGACGGTAGCGCTCCGGAATCGTCGCCCGCACCTCGGCCGGCATGGCCCAGGTGAGCAGATGCGTGAATCGCGGCTCGGCTTCGCGCCAGAAGCCGGCCCAGATGTCGCGCAGGAACGCCGCGCAGGCGGGGCTCGGCGGGCGGCCGAGGCGCTTGCAGATGTCGGCCCCGGTCCCGTTGCGCTCCGGGAATCGATCGAGCGCCGGCGGGATGAGATCACCCGGCGGAAACTCCCGATAGGTGATGGGATACGAGCGCTCGACGCCGAACACCAGCGGCGCGGAGGTGTCCTTGGCGACCGTGTAGTAACCCCAGGCGTGCGTCAGGCTGGAGGTGAACTTCCCGGTCTTGGTGCGAACGAACTCGAGCGGAAGCAGGGTCGCCCGCTCGGGAACGACGTCGATCCCCGCCGTGAACTCGACCCGGTCGTGGTCCAGCCTCAGGTAGTCGACCCCCAGCGCCGTCGAGAACGACAGCGCCGCGAGCGCGAGCGCGAGCGTCAAGGACCGCGGCAGCCGATCCGGAACCCGCAACAGGAAGCCTGCCCACAGATAGGGGACCAACCTGCAGTTGAGGTAATTCCAGTTGCTGAGCATCTCCGGCAACGCCACATAGACAGCGAAGAGACCGACCATCGCCGGCCAGGAGAAGAACACACGCGGCAGCCGTCGCCCGCGCCAGGCGAGGATCGGCAGAAGCACGGCCGGCAGGATGGTCCCCGAGCCCCACCAGGTGAGCGCGCCGGAGACATCGAGCCAGCCGTGCTGCAGGATCTCCCAGGGGTTGAGATAGAAAAACGTCGCGGCGGCCGCCGTCGAGTGCTCGGACTTGACGAGGTGGTGCTGCGCCGAGCCGACCGCCATGAGCCCCGCGGGGACGAGCGGCAGGAGCAGCCTCCAACCCGCCGCGATTCGCTCCCGCGCCGTCGGCCGGGAGACGGCGTGCGCGGCGACCAGGATGCCGACGACGGCGAGCGGGAACGGATGGGCGTACCAGACCGCCACCGAGAGGGCGCCGATCCCGAGGGCGCGGCCTGGCGTCGGCCGTTCCCGCTGCCGATCGACCACCGCCGCCAGGATCAGCGAGAGGGCGAAGGCGAACGCGAAATTCAGGAACCCCATCGAGACGGCGAAGCTGTGGACGAGGGGCCAGCCAAGGAGCGCGGCGACGGGCACGGCGCGGCGGCCGGCGAAGCGAAGCACGAAGAGCGGAAGCGCGAGGGCGTTGGCGGCCAGCACCAGGGCCACGAAGGCGCGGGCGGCGCCGAAGAGACCGAAACGACCGAGCGCGCAGAACCAGAGCGTCAAGAGCGCGTTCGACTTGAAGAGGCCGTTGAACCCGAACTCCGGATAAAGGTCCGGGTGCGCGATGATGTGCGCGGTCGCCACGTGGTTGGGCAGGTCTTGAAAGGGCGGCAGCGGGACCAGCAAGAGCGGCCAGGCGGAGAGCGCGAACAGCACGGCCGCGGTGAGCGCGACGAGCCGGGCGTCCGAGAAACCTTCCAGGAGCTCGACCAGGGCAGGCGAGGTACGCGATGCGTTCGCGGCGGCGGCCGCCGGCGGCGGGGGCTCGTTCACGGCGGCAGTGTACTCGACACCGTGCGCGGGAAAACCGGCTGCGATAACCTGCCGCCCGTGTCGCGGACCAGGCTCGCGGTCGTCGTGCTGCTGCAAGGTGCGGCGCTGCTGTCGGTCTGCCTGCTCATCGGCGACAACGGCTGGGATGACGGCGCCATCACCCTCGCCTTCGCCAGGACCTTCGCGCGACATGGCCGGGTGGCGCTCACGTCCGGGTCCGAGGTCGTCGAAGGGTTCTCCTCCGTCTCGTGGTTCCTGCTCAATTCGCTGGTCGCGCTCGCCCGCCCCTCGTACCGCGCGGCGATCCTGATTTCTCAGATCCTTTCCGTTCTCTCCATCGGCGCGTGCACGGTGTTGCTGGCCCGGACCTGCGCTCTGCTGCGAATGGACAGGCTGTTCTCGACGCTGACGGTGATCGCCTTCGCCGCCTGGGGCTGCTCGTTCGCCGAAGCCGGCAACGGAATGGAGATGGGCCTCCTCGCCGCCGCGTGCCTCCTGATCATCAACGAGCTGCTCTCGCCGGAGCCGCGCCTCGTTCTCCTCGGCGCGGGCGTCGTCCTGGCCGTCACGACGCGCTTCGAGGCGGTCCTCTACGTCGGGTTGCTCGGCCTCGCGGTCTTCTCGGTCCCCGGCCGGCGGGCGTTCCGGGCGCTCGTCGTCGCCGGCCTCGGAACCGTCGCGCTGCTTTCGGTTTGGCGACTCGTGACTTTCTCGGACGTCCTGCCGAACACGTTCTGGGCGAAGCGATGGCCACCCTACGCGGAGCTCGGCTTCGGGGATCGGCTGGCGGGCGCCGTGGAGCTCCTGCGGTTCTTCGTGGTGCCCCTGGTCGCGCTCGGCATCGCGGGGCTATCTGGCCTCAGCCTCGCGGGCGCGCTCCGGACCCGCCGGCGCGCTCTGGCGATTCTCGCCGCTCCGATCTTGGGTGCCGTGATGATGGGCGTCCTGACCGGAAGGCACATGGGCTATCGCGGACGCATGCCCTACTTCGCGTTTCCGCCGGCGTTGCTGCTGCTGTCGCTGCTCTTCTCCGATTGGGTCGATACCGGCAGGAGCAGGTTTCGGCTGGTGCTCGCCGCCGGCTCGCTGGCCGCGGCGGTCGTTCTGGCGAAGGTCGCGTTTCCCTCTCACTGGCTGCAGATCGCCTCCCAGGGGGGCGCGTTCGACGTCACCCCGCACACCTACGCCGAGTCGGGCCAGGTGTTTCGGCGCTTCGCCGCCGCCGCGGGCCTCGAGCGTCCGGTCATCCTCACCTCGGACGTCGGGGGTCTCGCCCTCTGTTGTGACGAATTCAAGATCGTGGACCTCGCCTTTCTCTCCAACCGGACGCTCGCCCGGAGGGGACCGACCGCGATCGGCGAGGTGCTGGACGCCGAATCACCGGAGCTGATCGAGGCGCACTGGAAGTGGGCCACGGTGGGAAGGCTGTACGAGCAGCCGGGCTTCCGCGCCCGCTACGCGCCCGCGTTCGCGGGCGGGACCAGGCTCTGGCTGAGGCGCGACGTCGCGCAGGTGATCGAGCGGAGCGGCCGCGGCTGCTGGCTTCCGCTCGCGCGCCGGGATGTGCAGCAGGCGGTGGAGAACGATCGTTACGCGAGGTTCGACCTGCCCGACGACCGAACGAGCTTCGAGCGCCCGGGCATCGTCTTCGCGCTCGATCAGGCAGAGCCGAGCGGGGTGAACCTCTGCCCTCAGCGAGGCCGCTCCGACGGGAAGTAGAACAATCCGTCGTCGCTCACGTAGTCGCGCCGCACGAACTCGAGGAACCGCGGGCCGAGGGCGCGGAGCTCGTCGTCCAGGGCGATGAGCGCCGGCCTGACCCTGCCGCTCGTGAGGGCGTCGAGGTAGGCGTCCTTCTCGCTCTCCGAGAGGGAGACCTGCAGCTCCCGGTGCATGAAGAAGTAGTAGAGCGGATGCGGGCGAAAGACGTCGGTGCCGAGCCAGCCGTCCAGCACCTCATCGGTGGGGCCGGTGTGCGCGTAGACGAATTGCAACCGCGCCATCTCGGCGCCCTGCCGTCGGTGGAACGCCCTCACCAGATCGACGACCGGCAAGATCAGGAGGGGAACGGTCGCCGAGACGACCAACCACCTACGCGAGCGGTGGCGGCTCGCGTCCAGGAGGAGGCAAAGGCCCCGGGCCGCGAACAGGCAGGTGATGGTCAGGGGCGGCAGGAAATATTGCTCGTACGCGGCCGGCACCACCACGAGTCCTGCGCAGAGACCGCCGAGAATGCAGAGCAGCAGCACGTCGCCCGGGTCGCGCTCTCGGGCAGGGCCGCGGCGGAACAGCGCGGCCCACGCTCCGAGGAGGGAGAGGAGCAGGATGGGCCAGCTCGCCCGGAGGATGACCAGCAGATGGCGGCCGGTGCGCCACCGCCAGTGCGCGTTGAGCACGAAGTTGTCGTAGATGAATTGACCGCCGCCGCCGCGGAGGGCGAAGCCGAGCCAGGTGACCACCGTCGGCGCAGCGACGCCCAGGAGCAAGACGAGCACCGCGACCGCGCGGGAGCCCGAGATGCGAAAGAAACGAAAGTTACGACGGCCGCTGCGCGGGCCTCCGGCGAGCACCCAGAGGCCGAGGCCCGTGAACGCGCCCGGAAGGGCGAACAGCAGCTTCTGCGTGCACATCACGGCGGCCCCCAGGCAGAGCCCGCCGCCCAGAAACCACCGAAGCTGTCTGGCGGGCAGGGCCTCCTGGGCCAGGAGCGCATGCCGCAGACACCAGAGCGCCATGATGAAGAACGTCAGCGCGGGCACATCGGGACGGATCTCCAGGGTCTTGTGAATCAGCGCCGGCTGCCCCACGAAGAACAGCGCCGCCAGGAGGCCCACCCGGCGGCTGGCGCCGAGCCGTCCGACGAGGAAGACCAGGACGGCCGAGAGCGCGGTCAGCGCGAGCGACAACAGCCGACCGAAGATCAGGAAGTGCCGGGCGGCGTCGAACGACTCGGCCACCGGGAACCAGCGAAAGAAGGGCGCGAGCGTGAAGTAGTACCAGGGGGTGTGGTGCTCGAAGAAGTCCTTGTAGGGGACGAGCCCGCTCCACACGCTCCAGGCGGCGTGGGCGTGCTCGAACTCGTCGTTGTCGATGGCCCGAACGAAGATGAGGGGAATGCGCGCGGCAAAGAGCGCGGCGACGAACGCGGCGATCGCGGCCAGCGGGAACCAGCCGCCGGCGTCCGATGCGGCGCCAGTCCCTCCGCGCGGGGGAGCGCCACGAACCGCCGTGCCCGGCCGTCCGTTGTCAGCAAGCGGCATTCGGATGGCTATCTACACCGGTCCGCGATCGGATGCTTCCTCTATTGCGGTGGATTGCGGGCACCGCGCTCCGACTGATTGCCGTTTGGAAGCCCCCCGGCGACACGTTAAGGTAGCCGCGATGAAGCACGGGGTGCTCGCGCTTGGGTCCGTGGTCGTCGGCGCGATCGTCGTCGTGGTCGTCGTCCCGATCTTGGCGATTGGGTGCACCACCAGCCCCGCCGCCCAACAGGGGGGCGTCGGCCAGCACTGCTATCCGAACGGGACCTGCAACACCGCGCTCTCCTGCTTCAGCAATCTGTGCGTCGACACCAATCCGGATGGCGCCGCCGGCCAGACGGGCGGTGGGGGAAGCGGCGGGCGCGGCCGGGTGCGCGGGTGCCGCGGGCGGGCGCGGCGGCGACGCGGGTGGCGCCGCGGGCGCGGCGGGGCATACCGGCGTGGCGGGCGCGGGCGGCGGCGCGGCCGACGCCGCCACCTTCAGCGTGCTGTCGTTGCCGGGGCTGTCGCTCTGGCTGGAGGCCTCGCAGGGGGTCAGCGCGGCCGACGGCGGCGCGGGCGTCTCGCGCTGGTCCGACCAGTCAGGCAAGGGGAACGACGCGGTAGCGACCAGCACCGAGCCCAACCAGGTTCCGGGATCGATCAACGGCCTGCCGGCGATCGAGTTCGGCGCGTCGGCGGCGCCGCTCGGGATCCAGATGGCGAACGGAACGGCCGATCTGGCGTTCGGGACCGGACCCTTCCTGATCGAGGTGGTGGTCAAGTCGGGCGCGCGCATGCCGGCGGTCTTCGAGACCGCGAGCGGCCTTTCATCGCTGGAGGTTGGCGGGGACACGGTCGGGCACGCCACCGTGACGGAGACCAGCAACGGCACCCTCACGGTCGCCAGCACGAACGCGCCGTTCGGAAACGGTGTCCCCTATCTGGTCGGCGTGCAACGGACCGGAGCTGGTGGCTCCGCCATCCTGGAGCTGCGCCTCGACGGTTTCGTCGACGGGATGACGCCGGACGGCGCGCCGTCGCTGGGCGACCTCGCCTCCGGACGGGTCGGGGGCGGCGCGGGCGCCACCGAGGCTGGCGCGAGCTCGGTCGACGTCGCGGAGGTGGTGGTGGTCAAGGGGGCGAGCGCGTCGGGCGATCTCGCCAGCCTCGAGGGCTACCTCAAGGCGAAGTACGGCCTTTAGCGGGCGGCCGCCGATCGCGCGGCGTCAGGAGCCGTTCACCAGCAGCGTCAGATCGACCGTGCGCACCGGGTTCCCGCCCGGCTGGGCCGCGCCCGTGACGGTGATGGTCGAGAAGCTGGACGGCGCGTCGGGCGCGACCGTCAGCGTGAGGATCGTCTGGTCGTCGGACGTCGTGGGGGGGCTGAAGTTGGCGGTCACCCCGGCAGGGAGACCGCTCACGGAGAACGCGACGTCGGCGGTGAGGCCGAAGCGCTCGACGGTGATGAGGCCGGAGATTTGATCGCCGGCGTTCAGGCCGAAGCCGGAGGGGCTGGCCACCAGATCGAAGTCGCCCGCGACCGCCGGATTGACGAGCAGGCTGACCGGCGCGTCGTGCGAGAGCGCCCCCGCGCTTCCGGTGATGACGACGTTGGCGGGGCCGGTGACGGCGTTCGGCGCCGCCGTGAAGGTGACCTGCACCGAATTCCCCGTGCTGGTCGGCGGCGAGAAGGTGACGGTGACCCCCGCCGGGAGCCCCGCGGCGGAAAAGACGATCGTTCCCGCGAAACCGCCGAGCGTCGTCACGAGGACCTGGCCCGAGGCCGAATCACCCTGCACGAGCGCGAACCCGTCGGGACTGGCGGCGAGCTCGAAGTCGCCGGCCGCCGCCTGGTTGATGGTCAGATCGACGGTCGCCGTGCGGGTGAGGCCCCCGCCCGTCCCGGTGACCGTGATGGTGACGGAACCGGCGGCCGCGTTGGCGGCGGCAGATAGCGTGAGCGTCGCGCTGTCGCCGGAGGTTGCGGACGGCGTGAAGGTCGCGCTGACGCCCGCTGGCAGCCCCGCGACCGAGAACGCGACCGCGTCCGCGAACCCGTCGGTGCGCGCGATCGCGACCGTGGTCGTCCCGGAATCGCCCTGGGTGATCGCCACGCCGGCGGGGTTCGCCGACAGCGAGAAGTCGCCGGTCGGCGCGGGATTCACCACCAGGTCGATGGTGACCGTGCGGACCAGGCCGCCGCCGCTCCCGGTCACGGTGACGGTGGCGGAGCCCGTGAGCGCCAGCGCGGTCGCGCTCAGCGTCAGCGTGACACCGTCACCGGTGGTCGAGGCCGGCGTGAAGGTCGCCGTGACACCGCTCGGGAGACCGGCGGCGGTCAAGAAGATCGTGCTCGGGAAGCCGTCGACGCGCGCGATCCCGATCGCCACGTTCACCGCATCCCCCTGGGTGAGGGCGACGCCGCTCGCGCCGGTGGTGAGCGAATAGTCGCCCGACGGCGAGGCGACGGTCAGCGCGATGACGGTGGTGTGGGTCAGGCTGCCGTTCGTGCCGGTGATGGTGACGCTGGTGGTCCCCAGCCCCGCCGACGCCGACGCGCTGAAGGTGACCGTCGCGGAATCCCCCGCCGCCGGCGGGTTGAAGGTGGCGGCCACGCCGGCCGGCAGACCGGTGGCGCCAAACGATACGTTGCCAGCGAAACCGTTCTGCGGCGTCACCGTGACGACGGCGGTGGCGGTCGCCTCG
This sequence comes from uncultured Pseudomonadota bacterium, assembly GCA_963725905.1. GTDB lineage: Bacteria > Myxococcota_A > Polyangia > Fen-1088 > Fen-1088 > JADGRB01. The sequence goes on from CAVSAG010000004.1 coordinate 541,863, forward strand.
ATGGCCACCGTCACGCTGCCCGGCACGGTGACGAGGGTGAAGTCGGGCGCTGGCGCGACGGTCAGGGCGATCTGCGTCGTGCGCACCAGGCTGCCAGCCGTCCCGGTGATCGTCACCGTCGCCGGTCCGAGCGTTGCGCCCGCAGACGCCACGAACGTCACGACCGTGCTCGGTCCGGACGTCGTCGGCGGAGCGAAGGTGGCGGTCACGCCCGCGGGCAGCCCGCTGGCGGTGAACGAGACGGCAGCATTGAAACCGTTGAGGGGCGCGATGGTCACCGTGCTCTGCGCGGTCGAGCCGGCGATGACGGTCACGCTGGTCGGGTTCGCCCCGAGCGCGAAGTCAGGCGCCGCCACGACGGTCAGCGCGATGGACGTCGTGCGGGAGAGCCCGCCGCCGGTACCGGTGATCGTGACCGTCGACGTGCCGACGACGGCGGTCGAACCGGCGGTGAAGGTGACGACGCTGCTGCCGCCGGTGGTGGACGCCGGGTTGAACGCCGCCGTCACGCCCGTCGGAAGCCCGCTCGCCGACAGCGCCACCGCCGAGGCGAAACCGTTCTGGCGCGCGATCGACACCGTGCTTTGCGCCGTCGAACCCTGGACGACGCTGACGCTGGCCGGACTCGCCGAGAGCGTGAACGTCGGCGCCGCCGTCACCGTGAGCGCGATCGGCGTGGTGCGGGAGAGCCCGCCGCCGGTGCCGGTGATCGTGACCGTCGACGTCCCGACCGCGGCGGTCGCCCCGGCGGTGAAGGTGACGACGCTGCTACCGCCGGTGGTCGAGGCCGGATTGAACGTCGCGGACACCCCGGACGGAAGTCCGCTCGCCGAGAACGCCACCGCCGAGGCGAAGCCGTTCTGGCGCACGATCGACACCGTGCTCTGGGCGGTCGCGCCCTGCAGGACGCTCACGCTGGCCGGGACCGCCGAGAGGGTGAAGTTCGGCGCGGGCGCGACGGTCAAGCTGACCGTCCCGGTGCGTGACAACCCGCCGCCCGTACCGGTGAGGGTGACGGTCGCCGGACCGACGGCCGCGTTGCTGGCGGCGGTGAAGGTGACGACGCTGCTCGCGCCGGTCGCCGTCGCCGGGTTGAAGGTTGCCGTCACGCCCGACGGCAACCCGCTGGCGCTGAGGACCACGCCCGCGCTGAACCCGCCCGCGCGCCCGATGGCGATGGTCGACGTCGCGGTCGCCCCCGCCACGACCGTCACGCTGGTCGGATTCGGCGTCAGCGAGAAGTCGGCGTTGTTGGTGGCGAGCACCCGCAGGTTGTCGAAGATGTACGTTCCGGTCGCGCCGGACGGCGCGTTGAGCGCGACGGTGAACGAAAGATCGCTGAACGTCGCGCCGCGCAGGCTGGTCCGCAGCGAATCTGGGACCGCGAAGTGCAGCGTCTGGAACGTCCCCAGCGGCAAACCGGTCAGGTCGACCTGCGCCAGGAACAGATTGAAGACGTTGCGCGAGGGGACGCTGACCAGGAGCTGCACCGATCCCAGGAACGAGGGATTCGGCTGCTGGGTCGGGATGACCATGTCCAGCGCCAGGCTCGAGCCGGTGCTGGCGATCCCTTGCAGGTTCGGCGCGGTGTTGTCGATCGCGGCGCTGACGATGTTGGTGAAGTTCACCGGCACGGCCAGCGCGTACGCCGAGACCCCCTGCGTGTGCATGCTGGTGAGCGCCTCGGTCCCCGACGAGGGCGTCCAGGCCGACAACGACTCGAACCCCATCACGTCCTGCGCGGTCAGCGCCTCGGCGGCGACCTCGGTCGCGCTCTCCTCATCGGGTGGCTGGCCACAGCTGACCGCGGCCACCAGAAGGGCGGCGAACAGGAGGCGCATGGAGGTCGGCTTCACTGCGGCGGAAGATACTCGCAATTCGGGTTTTCCGCTGGCCAAATGCGCCCGAACGATGAGCGGACTACAGCCGAACAAGTGGGCCAAAAGTTGCACCCTGGTTGATTGCAATTTTCTGGCGCTCGTCGTATTCAGCCGGGGCGCCGCAGTATGGCGCGAGCAGTTGGCGCGAACGGAGGATCCTTCATGAGAACGATTGGGCGAGGTTCAATGATGCTGTTGGGATTGGCCGCGTGCGCCTCGAACGGCTGCGGCAACGGCGGTTCGACGGGCGGCTCGACGCCGAACGCTGGCTCGATCGTTCTCGACATGTCGCTGGCGCCGACCAACGCCCGCTGCGCGGTCATCACGGTGGCGCCACAGCCGACGGGGACGGTCGTCACCCAGTCGTTCACGCTCACCCCCGAGGCGCAGTCGGTGTTCACCCTGAACAACCTGCCGATCGGGACGGTCAGCATCGCCGAGCAGGTCTTCACGGTGGCCTGCAACGCGACCACCGGCGCGACGCCGGGCTGGATCTCCCAGGCGGAGACGGTCTCCATCGACCCTGGCGAGCCGGTCACGCTGGCGCTCACGCTGGTCCCGAACGCCAGCGGCGGTCAGGTCAGCATCCAGAACACCTTCGTCACGCCGATGCCGACCTTCAGCGAGTTCACGGTCTCGCCCGGAAACAGGGTCGACATGCGGGGAATGGCGCCAGGCCCGGACGGCGCGGTCTGGTTCGACGCCAACGTCGGCACGGGCAGGAAGGGCGACCCCTCGACGTTCAGCGTCTTCCGGATCGCGACGAGTGGATTCATCAGCACCTTCACCTCGGGGTTCGGCGAGACCCCTCAATTTGGGATGACCGCCGGCCCCGACGGCAACCTCTGGTACACGGCCGTCTTCGAAGGCAGCGGCGCGATCGGCCGCGTGACGCCGACGGGCGGCTTCGCCCTCTTCTCGGTACCGGTGCTGCCGACGACCACCACCTTTGCGCTGCCGCGGGGGATCACGGCGGGATCCGACGGAAACCTCTGGTTCACCGACGTCTTCCAGAATGAGATTGGCCGAACCACCGTCAACGGGACGATGACGATGTTCCCCATCACCACGGGGAGCAGCGGCCTCGGCACGATCGCGGCCGGGCCGGACGGGAACATCTGGTTTACGGAGCAGAGCCCCAGCCGCATCGGCCGGATGTCGAAGACCGGGTCGCTGGTCGAGTTCTCGACGCCGACCGCCAACGCCATACCGGACGCGATCGCCGCCGGGCCGGATGGAAACCTCTGGTTCATCGAGGACTCGCCCAGCAAGATCGGCCGCATCTCGACGACCGGAAGCATCGTCGAGTTCACCGTGGCCGCCGCCCAGTCGGGCGGTCTCGGCAGCATCATCGCGGGGCCTGACGGCAACATGTGGTTCATCGACGTTGGCAACCAGGCCATCGGCCAGATCACCGCCGCGCTCGGCACGGTCACTGAATTTCCGATCGAGACGACCGACCGCCTCACCGGCGACCTCGCCGTGGGCTCCGACGGAAACTTCTACCTGAGCGAGATCACCAACATCATGCGGTACCACCCGTAGCCGCCCTGAGGGACGGACGACTGGTCACCCGCCCTGGCTATCGATCGAGAGGGCGTCGACGTCCGCCGTCAGCAGGTAGCGCTCCTCGCTTTCGAGATCGACGACGAGCGCGTCAGCGAAGGCGCGGATCCGCTCGATGAGCCGGTCGGTCGAGAGGCTGTCCGGCTCGAGCGCGGCCATCGCCAGGGCGACGGTGGCGCGCTGGCGCTCGTGATCCTCCTCGATCTGGGCCCGCAGCGCCGAGCCCCACCCGATGACGTCGCCCAGCGCCGTGGCCAGGATCTGCTCCTCGAAGTCCATGTGCTCGGCGACGGCGGCACACAGATCCTTGGCCTGCGCGCGCAATGGCTCGAAGCCGTGCGCGGACCTCGTGATCACGTCGGCGACGTGGATTGTCTCCGCCGCCAGCTCACGGAGCTCCTCGTTGCTCGACAGGATGGCCGCCCGCGCGTCGCCGGAAGAAATTGGTTCCAATGGCGTCATTCTCATCTCCGCACCTCCTCCTGTGACAGAGCCCGATCCTGCTCCCGACCGGCCGTTCCGTCAGCGGCGAACGCGAACGTTTACTGAAATTTTTCCCCCGCGAAACGGTCCCTTGACCGGGGAGTCACCATGGTGCCGGACGTCGAAGCGGCGTAGCCTCCGGCCATGTCGCGACCCCTCGCTCTCGTCACCGGCGCCTCGGCGGGCATCGGACAGTCGTTCGCCGTCGAGCTCGCGCATGCGGGCCACGATCTGATCATCGTCGCGCGCCGGCGCGAGCGCCTGGAAACGCTGGCCGCGCGGCTTGGCGCAGCCCACCAGGCGAAGGTCGAGATCCTGGTCGCCGACCTGGCCACGCGGGCCGGCGTCGACGCGGTGGCCGCGCGCGCGGCGGCGGCGCCGCTCGATCTGCTGATCAACAACGCCGGCTTCGGCGGCTATCGGCGCTTCGTCGATCTCGACCCCAAGGTCGCCGACGAGCTCCTCACCGTGCACATCCGGGCGGTCGTGCAGGTGAGCCGCGCCGCGCTGCCGGGGATGGTCGAACGCAAGCGGGGCGGCGTCATCAACGTCGCCTCGCTGCTGGCCTACTCCGGTACTGTGACGGAGGCCTTCTTCCCGGCGCGCGCCGTCTACGCAGGGGCGAAGGCGTTCCTGGTGACCTTCACGGAGATCCTGGCGAACGAGCTCGCCGATACCGGCGTCCGCGCGCAGGTCTGCCTGCCCGGCATCGTGGCGACCGAGTTCCACCAGGTGCAGGGCATGGATCTGAGCAAGCTGCCGCGCATGACCGCCGACGACGTGGCGCGCGCCGTCGCTGGCCGGCCTGCGCCTCGGCGAGGTGGTCTGCGTTCCCGGGAATGGAGGACGCGTCGCCGCTGCAAAAGATCGCCGAGGCGGAGCGGGCGGCGATGGCCAACGCTCGCTCGACCACGCCCGCTTCCCGCTATCGCTGAGTCGCCCTGTCGCCCGCCTGGCGGCGAAGGTGACAGCTTTGCGAACAATGGTCTGACGCCGGCGCGGCGGCGGCGCGGCTCCTGTACGATCGGTCGGCCCGATGAAGACGGTCCGCGAGAGCGCCCGTGACGTACCCGTGATCGCGGAGGTCGACGTGCTGGTGGTCGGCAGCGGTCCCGGGGGACTGGGCGCCGCGCTGGGCGCCGCGCGCGCCGGCGTCGACACGATGGTCGTCGAGCGCTTCGGCTGCCTGGGCGGCAACATCACCGTCGTCGGCGTCGAGAGCCTGGCCTGGTACCGCCGCGAGAAGACCGTCGACAGCGAGGGGATCGGCGTCGAGCTCGAGCAGCGCGCCAAGGCGATGGGCGCCACCACGCCCGAGGTGCAGTCGCAGAGCGAGGCGATCAACGCCGACATGTTCAAGGTGGTCGCCGACCGCGTCGTCGCCGAGGCGGGCGTGCGGCCGCTCCTGCACGCGGTGGCCATCGACACGGTCATGGAGGGGGACGCGCTGCAGCGGGATCATCGTCCACAGCAAGTCGGGGCGCGGCGCCATCCTGGCCAAGCGGATCGTCGACGCCTCGGGCGACGCCGACGTCGCGCACTACGCGGGCGCGCCGTACCGCATGACCGCCAAGGAGCGGATGCTGCCGGTGACGGTGATGTTCTCGGTGAGCGGCGTCGACAAGAAGCGCTTCCTCGACCACGTGGCCGCAGAACCCGACGACCTACAAGGACTGGGGCCTCAACTGGGACGTGCAGAAGGGCGGCAAGGAGGACGATCTCTTCAGCCCGTACCTCGAGAAGCCGTTCGCGCAGGCGCGCGCCGCCGGCGTCATCCCGCCCGGGCTCAAGAGCATCGGCGGCACCTGGAGCACGATCACCGACGCGGGCGAGGCGACCTACCTCAACATGATTCACCTCACCGGCTACGACGGCACCGACGTCTGGGACCTGACCAGCGGCGAGATCGAGGGGCGCGCGCAGGCGCTGCAGGCGATCAAGGCGATGAACCACTTCGCGCCCGGGTTCGAGAAGGCCAAGCTGCGGACGTTCGGGATGACGATCGGCGTCCGCGACACGCGCAAGATCGAGGGGCGCTACGACCTCACCGAGCACGACGTGCGCAACGAGGCGCGCTTCGACGACTCGATCGGCATCTTCCCCGAGTTCATCGACGGCTACGGCGTGCTGGTGCTGCCGACGACCGGCCGCTACTTCGAGATCCCCTACGGCGTCGCTCCTGCCCCAGCAAGGTGGAGAACCTGCTGGTCGCCGGGCGCTGCATCGCGGGCGACGAGATCTCGCACGCCGCCGTGCGCAGCATGATGTGCTGCACGGTGACCGGCCAGGGCGCCGGCGTCGCGGCGGCGGTCTCGATCAAGGACGGCGTCAGCCTGCGCGAGCTCGACGTCGGGCATCTGCAGGCCGAGCTCCTGCGCCAGAAGGTGAGGATCCATTGAACGTTCCCCGAGCGCATCCTGCTCGGCCCGGGGCCGAGCGCGGTCCCGCCGCGCGTGCTGGCGGCGCTGGCCGCGCCGACGCTGGGCCACCTCGACCCCGCCTACCTGCGCATCATGGACGAGACGCGCGGGCTTCTGCAGGAGGTGTTCCGGACCGAGAACCGGCTGACGCTCGCGGTGTCGGGGACCGGCAGCGCCGGCATGGAGGCCTGCGTGGCCAACCTGACCGAGCCGGGCGACGACGTGATCGTCTGCGTCGCCGGCGCGTTCGGCGCTCGGATGGCCGACATGGCCGAGCGGCACGGCGCGCTCCGTCCACCCGGTGAACGTCGAGTGGGGCGAGACCGTCGACGCCGGCGCCGTCGCGGCGGCGCTCGACAGCGCGCCCGCGCGCCAAGTGGGTGGGGATCGTCCACGCCGAGACGTCGACCGGCGCGCACCAGCCGCTCGAGGAGATCTCGCGACGTCGTCCACGACGGCGGGCGCGCTGTTGCTGGTCGACGCCGTCACCTCGCTCGGCGGCCACGAGCTGCGCGTCGACGACTGGCGCATCGACGCCTGCTACAGCGGCACTCAGAAGTGCCTCTCCTGTCCGCCCGGGCTGGCGCCGGTGACCTTCAGCGCGGCGGCGCTGGAGGCGATGGACCGCCGCAAGTCGAAGTGCCGCAGCTGGTACCTCGACATGTCGCTCATCCGCAACTACTGGAGCGCCGACCGCGCCTACCACCACACCGCGCCGGTCAACATGACCTACGCGCTCCACGAAGCGTTGCGGGCGGTGCTCGAGGAGGGGCTCGAGGCCCGCATCGCGCGCCACCGGCAGAACCACCTCGCGCTGCGCGGCGGGCCTGGAGGCGATGGGCCTCGCCTACATCCCGAAGGCGAGCCTCGCCTCGCTGAACGCGGTGCGCGTCCCCGACGGCGTCGACGACGCGCGCGTGCGGGCGCGCCTGCTCGACGAGTTCGGCATCGAGATCGGCGGCGGGCCTCGGCCCGTTCAAGGGGAAGGCCTGGCGCATCGGCCTCATGGGCGCCTCCAGCACCCGCCGCAACGTCACGCTGCTGCTCGCCGCGCTGGAGACGATCCTGCGCGACGCCGGCTGGCGCGCCACGCCCGGGGCGGCGCTGGCGGCGGCCAACGCCACGACGACCAGCCTCGGCGCCTGAGCGCCCGCCGCTCACAACCCGACGGAGATCGACGCGCCGACGGTCTCCTCGCGAACCGTGAGCGACTCCCCCAAAAGGCCGCTCTCCCAGAAGGCGCTGGCGAAATCGATCCCCAGCCGCAGGGGGCCACAGTACGGTTGGAGGGCCACGCTGGCGGAGGTGACCAGCCGCGCGTCGCGCAACGCGAACCTGTCGGTGAGCTGCCCCTGATGGTTGTCGTCGTGGTTGATGGACCAGAACTCGCCGCCCCGGCCCCTCAACGTCAGCCGGAGCTGCCCGTACCGCGCGTCGACCTCCGCGGCCGGGAGCAGCGCCTGCGCGTAGTAGTAGCTGTGCTCGCTCAACACCGTTCGGATGAACTGGTTGTCGAGCGTCGATGCGAGCGCCGGGTACTCGAGCGAGGTCACCTGCGAGAACCCGTAGTAGACCGAGGCCCGCGCCCGCAGCTCGAACGGCTGCCGGCTGGCGGTGAGCTCGAACATCGGCCCGACCAACCCGGCCGACATCACCCGATCCCACCCGACGGGAAGCAGCCGCGAGTCGTAGTCGAACGAGCTCCCCACGGCGAACAGCCGGCCCCAGCCGTCGGACCGCGGCCCCGCCCCGTCATAGCGCCGCCAGTAGTTCCCCCAGGCGATCGTGCTGGCGTGGAACGAGCTGCCGCCGACCGCGCCCGTGCCGACCAGCCAGTGGGCCTCGAGCGAGGTCCATTGCCCGGGCCCAGCGTTGCTGCTCCCCTCGCCCTCCCGCTGATAAAGCCGGTGGGTCGTGACCTGCGCCTCGCCGCCCAGCCATAGTTGATCGACGACCTGGCCGGTGTCGAAGGTGCCGCGCGCGGTCCCGAGGTCGAGGTCGAAACGATGCCAGCGGCGGGTCATCCCGGTCGCCGTCTCCTGACGGCTGCCGAACCGGCAAGGGCGCGCGTCGTTCATGGTCGCCACGGGCGAGAAGAGCGCCGCGCCGACGCAGTCGACGACGCCCGGGCCGCGGTCGGAAAAATACTGACCAAGCTGGTAGGCAGCCTCGCCGATGACCCAGCCCGCGGCCGGCGTCACCAGCAAATCATTGGTCGCCGGCTTCTCGTTCCACTCGCTGAAGAACTGCCATACCCCCGAAGCGAGCACCGTGACCACCCCGGAGCCGACGACGCCGAAGCCGTTGCCGCGGGCGATGAGGTAATACCCGGTCCCGGCGACCGGGTGCCCCACGCCGCCGGTACGGAACCGATCGTCGTCGAGGACCATGTCGTGGTAGTCGGTGAAGCGCGTCTTCCAGTTTTGCCAGCTGAACTTCTGATCGCCGTTCCAGTCGTGCCCCCAGTACCAGGCGGTTTGCACGGCGAGGAAGCCCAGCTCTTCCACCGCGGTGTGCAGGTAAGAAGGCGGCGGCTTCGGGGGCTCGGCGCTGGTCGGAACCTCGGCCATGGCCTCCAGCTCCGGATCTGACTCCGACTTCGGCTCCGAGCTCGGATCTCCTTGGGCGCGGGCCGCCGCGGGCAGGACGAGCGCCGCCGCGGCGATGACCGCGGCGAGACGCGCACGAGGCGCTCGCGATGTCGCATCGCCAAACATGTCGTGAGCGCGGCAGGCCGCTCAACGACAAACTTTTCATCGCTGCAGCGGTCGCCAGTGGCGTGGCCGCCGTAGAGGGAATCGGCTGACGGCCTCGCCTCAGCCGGCGCAGACCGAACTACCGCAGGTGAAGGCCGCCGTGGCGGGGGAATAGGTGCAGGCGTTCTGGCCGCAGGTCGCGCAGTCGACGGTGGGGTTGACGCAGCTGTCCGCCGGCGTGTGACAGTAGAAGCCCTGAAACGTCCCGCAGTAACCGCGGCTGGGCGAGCAGTAACCGCCCGCGCCGCAGTCGCTGTCGAGGCGGCAGTTCGCGGGCACACAGACGTTGGGGTGATAGCCGCCGTTCCCGCCGTAGTAGTCGCTCGAGCATGCGCAGACGCCGGTCGAGCCGCAATCCGTGTCGGTGAGGCAGCCGTCGTACGAGCACTGGCCGTGGAAGCACGTCTGATAGAAATCGCCCCGGCTGGTCGCCGTGCAATCAGCGTTGGTCGTGCACGCCGGCGGGATCCCTCCGTCCGGCAGCGGAGGCGGCGTGCTCGCCGCACAGGCCGGGGCCGTAGCGCGATGCTCGCTCGGGACCTCACCGCCGTGCGGCGGGGTGCAAACGGCCGGCGCGCCACCCGCGCCTCCCGGTCCGCTGACGCCGCCGGTGCCCGTGGTGCCGCCTGGCACGGCGCTCCCGTCGTCACCCGTGGTGCCTGCGGCACCGGGGCTCCCGCCGGTACCGGTTGTCGGCCCGTTGAGCGCGCCGCCGCAACCGATGGCCCCCGGCGCGAGGACAGCGACCATGGCGACGACGAACAACGGAATGCTTCTTTCGATGGATTTCATGAGTGCACCTCGGTCGTTTTTAAAGAGCCTGAAGATAGGTGACCAGATCCTGTCGATCTCCGTCGGACAGTCCAAGCCCGAACATGTGCCCCGGCACGGCGCCCGCGCCGTGAAGCTTCTTCCCGAACGCCGCCGTGAGGCGCGCCGGATCGAACATCGCATCGACCGACGGCAGCGTCCCGTCGTGCAGCAGCGGTCCACGCGTCCCGACGCCGTGAAGCGAGGGGACGCGGTAGGTCCCCGTCCCGCGATCGGCGGAGAGCCCCAACAGTGGATCGGTCCCGATGACCGCCAGCGCGACCGGCTCGCCGGTGAAGGCGGGGGGCACGTGACAGGCGGCGCAATTCGTCTCGAACAGCGCCGCGCCGTTCGGCGAGGCGCCGGCGGCGTCGGCAGCCGGCGGCAATGAAGCGGCCAGCGACTGGACGTAAGCGGCGAGCGCCAGCGCCAGGACGCGCGGCGGACGGACCGCCTCGCCCCAGCCGGTGATGAGCAGCGTCTCGATCCGGATCGCCAGCGTCGTCAGATCGCGCGCGCGGACGGTGGCGTCCTGCTGCAGGTAGGTGAGGAATTGAACCGGCCGCAGATCCGGAATCCGCGCCGGCTCGGTCCCCGCCGTCGTCGTGACGTCGAGGCGCCCCGGCCCCCACGCGGCGTGGGGATCCAGTGACAGCGCCGCCGGGATCCCCTGCGCCGCCAGGATCGCGGCGCCGAGATCGAGCGCGGCGTTGGGAGCCCCCGGCACGATCGCGCCGTCGGTGCCGCCGACCGCGTGACAGGTCGAGCAGGTCACGGCCAGCGCCACCGACCCGTCGCCCATGCGCGCCCGCGCCAAGCCACCGACCCCACGGCCGGGGTCGACCCAGAGACCGTACCGGGCCGCGGCGTCGCGCGAGGTCAAGGCGACCTTCAGATAGGGGGCGAGCTGGGCGGGGTAATGTTCGAACGCGGCCTTGCCGAGCGCGAGCAGCGCCGGATCATCGGGCGACGACACCGACGTCGGCAGCGCAAGCGGGGCCACCGACGACGACAGCGCCTCCGGCGAGGCCCCTCCGGGCGCGTCGAGCTCGCCCGCCGCGATCGGCTCCGCGGGCGGGTTCCACTCGGGCAGGCGATCCCAATCGGCCGCGTCGCCGGTCGCGTAATGGGCGAGCCGCAACGCCGAGTAACCGTTGTCGGGGTTCACCAGCGACGCGGTCAGCTCCGCACGCGCGAACGCCGGAGCATTCAGGTAGGCGAGCGTCGAATTGGCGGGCGCCCGATCGGCGGTCGCGGGCGGCAGGTCGCAGCCCAGCGAGGCCGTGAGGCCCCAACCGACGAGCAGACCTGCCCCGACTCTCATCTGGTCCACCACGATACCGCGACGTCTTCTTGCAAGGGGAGGGCCGCAAAGGAGGGGCGCCCGATTGCCGGGGAAATCGCCGGGGGCGGGCCCGGGCCCCTTCTATTTTTTGAGGGATCGCGCCGCCGATGTCGCATTTTTCCGAGGCCTCGGGGATCCCCCCACCGACGGTAGGGGGTCAGAAGGTCGTCCCCAGGACGACCCCCACCGGTCGGGCGACGCCGCGTGCGATGCCCGGCGTCTCGCCGAACGCCCCGGTCCGATAGGCGGCGAAGTCGTCGATGCTCGAGGTCGGCTGGGTGAAGATGATCGCCTCGCCGATCGCCGTGCCCGAGACGGCGTTGAAACCACCCGCCAGCCAGTGGTGATAGCCGAGGCCGAGGAACAGACCGACGCCCACGTTGAGGGCGACGTTCGCCACGTGCATCCACCAGCGCCGGCCGTCGGCCTGGTTCTGGGCATCGCGCGCGAGCGTCCGTTCCGCGTCGGCCAGCAGCGGGCAGAGATCACCGGCCGGATCCGCCGCTGTCACTTTCGCGCGAAGCGCCGCCGAATCATCGATCACGTCGAGCGGGGCGATGACCAGCGGCACGATGCCGATGACCGTCGTCCCCGCGCCCACGTACCAGTCGATGCGTTGGTCCGGGGCAACGAAGGCCAGCGGTGCTAGGTTCGCCACCGTGGCAACGACCAGGCCGGTTCCCCAGCCCCAGGTCCACAGGCGCGCCCGGTGGGCGGTGCGGGCGAGGTGGTCGTCGATCCAGTGGATCCGAAGCGCGGGGTCGATCTCCTGCAGCACCGGGGCGCCCCCCGCGATCGGCGGACAGCGGCCGGGTGCCGGCGCCGGCGCCGCGCGCGCGCGCGGCGCGACGAGCGCCGAGAGCACCAGGACCAAGAACCCGACGGCCGACCGATGAGCTCGCCCCATGCCGCCGCCTCGCTCCTCGTTTCGTTGCACGACGTCTCTCCGCTCACGCTCTCCGAGTGCCAGGAGGCGATCGTCATGCTGGGCGAGCTGGGTGTCTCGCCATCCGTGTTGACGGTTCTGGTCATCCCCCACCACGAAGGGAAGATCCCCATCGATCGCGATCCTCCGACGGTGCGGTTTCTCCGCACCCTCGCCGACGGCGGGGCGCGCCTGGTGATGCACGGTCTCACCCACCGGATGACCGGGCGAGCCTGGACGCCGGCGGGGTTCTTTCGCGCGCACGTGTTCGCGCGCGGCGAAGGGGAGCTGCACAACTGCGACGCCGCCGAGACCTCCCGCCGGCTGGACGAGGGGACGGCCATCCTGCGCCGCGCCGGTCTGGAGGAAGCGACGCGCGCCTTCGTCCCGCCGGCCTGGCTGGTCTCCGCCGCCGCGCGTGCGGTCGTCGCCGAACGGGGGTTCGACTTTTACGAGCTCTTCGGCGGGATCTTTCACGGAGGTGAGCGTCACGCGCGGCGGGTCATCGGGTGGGGTTCCCTGGGCGCCATCGAGGCGGCCGCCACCGCACTTTACGCCGATCTGCAGAGCGCCAGGACCGGCGTCGACACGCGCCTCGCGGTTCATCCCGCCGACATGCGGCGTCCCGGGCAGCGGCGGGCCATCCGCCGCACGCTCACCCGCCTCACCGCGCGCATGCGTCCCGAGAGCTACACCAGCTACCTCGGGGCGAAACCGCAACCGCCGGCGGCGGCCTCCCCCCCGCTCTGACGAGCCGCGGCTCGCCCGGATCTACCGAGGCGTACGGTATTCGCGCGCCGCGGCTTGCACGCGACCAGAACCTGCCTACGCTTGAGGGAGGCCGTGCGCACTTCGGGGACTTTGACCGAGGGTTCGGGGTCCGGTGGAGCGCCGGCTCACCCCGCGCACGCCGAGGAGCGGCTGACGCTCCCGCCGGCGAAGCCCGACGAGGCCGCGCCGCTGCCGATCGACCTGGTGCTCTGGGGCGCCGGAATCAACGTGGCGGTGCGCTCGTTCTTCCGGCGGTTCTTCGGCTGGAAGCGCTACCCCGGCGACGCGCCCGAGATCTGCCGCCAGGTGGTCGACGACTGCTGGACCGGCGAGTTCTTCGCCGGCTCGAACGGACACTTCAAGCAGTTCTGGATGCGCGATCTCGCGATGTGCACCCCCGCGCTCTGCCGTCTCGGCCTGCGCGACAAGGTGGTTCAGTCGCTCGCCTGGGGGCTCGAGCGGTTCGAGCGCGCCGGGCGCATCACGACGACCATCTTCAACCGGCGGTTCCCGCGCGACGTCTACGCCTACGGGAGCGATTCGCTGCCGATGCTGCTCTTCGCCCTGCGCGCGGCCGACGCCACCCACCTCATCGATCGCCACCGCGCGCTCTTGACGCGGGAGATCCAGCGCTACCTGGACACCGTCTTCGATCCCGAGCTGGGGATGGCCCGCACGACCGGTTACTTCTCGGGCCCGCGCGACTGCATGACCGGCCGCTCGACGGTGTTCGCCAACACGATGATCGCCCTGCTCATCAAGCTGCTCGACGTCGACACGCGGTTGCCGAACCCGCTCGCCGGCCACGACATGGCGAGCCTCATCGTCCGCCACCACTGGACCGGGGACTACTTCCGCGACTCGCTCTGCCGGGACCTGCCGTCGGGCGACGCCAACGTCTGGCCCTACTTCTTCGGGATCGTCACCGACCGGGAGATGCAGCGGCGCTCGCTCGCCATGCTCGTCGCGCGCGGATTCACCCACCCGGTGCCGCTGCGCTACTTCGAGCGGCGCCTCCCAGAGGCCGAGCTGCCCGTCCCACGGTTCTTCACCCCGAACTACCAGGGCGATCCGAGCTGGACTCAGCTCGGCCCCGCCTACCTCCGCCTCGTCGCCGAGGTCGACCGCCGGCGGATGGAGCGCGAGCGCGCGAACATGGCCGCCCTCATCGAACGCGATCGCAACTACCTCGAGCTCTACACGACCGAGGCCAGGCCGTACCGCGGGCGCGCCCTCCTCTACTATGCGGATCAGGGCATGATCTGGGCGGCGATGTTCCTCGACCTCTACGCCTGAGCGTCACTCCTCGCGATTGTCCTCCCGATTTTGGGCGTCCGCCTGTCGCTTGATTCTGCGCAGGAGCCCGCCGAACGACTCGCGGCCGATGATGCGGTCAAACGAGTCGCGATAGCTCTCGAGCAGGCTGTCCCCGTCGGTCACGAGATCGTAGACGACCCACCGATCGCTCTTCCGGAGCAATCGATACTCGATCGCCATCTGCAGCGGCTTGCCCCGCGCCCGCCCGGAGAGCGTGGCGAACACGCTCGCGGTCCCGTGCGCGGAGACGGTCTCCCTCTCGAAGCGAATTCGGAAGTCGGGCCCCAGATAGGCCTCACGCACCCGGTAGCGGCTCTCGATCAATTTCCCCAGGCTGGCGACGAACTCGGACCGATCTTGATCCGAGAGCTTCCCCCAGGTGCCTCCCAGAGCCCGTCGACTGATCTCGCCGTAGTCCATCGAACCGCCGACCAGTCGCTTGACCAGACTTCGCTGCACCTCCGCCTCCGGCGACCAGGCGGGAAAGGATCGGCGCAGGGAGGCCTGCAACAGGTCGGTCGATTGCTCCAGCTGCGTCATCGGGCTGCCGGAAGGTGGGGTCGGCCTTTCGGAGCGCGCCGGCTCCCCCCGACCCAACGTCCAGGCGACGAGGGCCACCCCGAGCGCGAGGCTCACGTCTCGGCCGTTGGCGAGCGATGTACCGGCGCTGGCCCGGCCGTTGAGGACAAGCTCTTCATCGGCGGTTAGTCACCTCTCCGGGCGATTTTCTTCGGGTTTTCGACCCCGAAGGAACAGCGCTGAGCGGGCACCAACGCTCGACAGGCCATGTTCTTTCCGAGCCTCGCGGCCGCGCTTTCGTTCCAGCCACTTCCGGGATGCGGTCGAGCTTTGCAGGCACCGTTTGACTGGACAGAAGCGAGATTCCCTGTAGGGTTTGCCGTTCTCCCGCCCCCGGGTTCATGAACACGACACGCTGCGATCTGCACGTCCACTCGGCAGCCTCGGTCGGCAATGACGAGTGGTACACACGCGTCTTCGGCTGCCCGGAGAGCTACGCCGAGCCCGTGCGTCAGTACGAGCTCTGCAAGGCGCGCGGGATGTCGCTGGTGACGTTGACCGATCACGACACCATCGCCGGCGCGCTGACGCTGATCGATCGGCCAGATTTCTTCATCTCCGAGGAGGTCACCGCGATCTTCCCGGAGAACGGGTGCGTGATGCACGTGCTCACCTGGAACATCAACCAGGCGCAGCACGACGAGATCCAGGCGGCCCGCGGGAACATCTACCAGCTCTGCGACTACCTCAACCGCGAGAACATCGCGCATGGTCTGGCCCACCCGCTCCTCTCCCCCAACTGGCAGCTCGACGCCGAGCTGTTCGAGAAGTCGATCCTGCTGTTCCCGACGTTCGAGGGGATCAACGGTCTCGTCGACCGGCGCCTGGAACCGGATCTGTTCACCATCCTCGATCGGCTGACGCCCGAGACGATCGCCGCGCTGTCGCGCAAGCACGGGATCGCCGCCGTCGGCGCCGCCCCCGCCCGCAAGGCGCTGGCCGCCGGGTCGGACGACCACGTTCATCGTCGCTGCGGCTCGGTCTACTCCGAGATTGCCGGCCAGCACGCCCCGGCTTCATTTCTGACCTCGTGCATGGCGGGCGACGCCCAGCTGGTCGGCGAGCAGGCGCACCTCAACACGATGGCGGTCTGTATCAAGCACACCACCTACCATCACCTCAAGGAGCGGGGCGCGGAGCGCGAGGACTTCCGCAACCCGTTCGTCGAGATGATGGATCTCATCGCCGGGCGCGACCCCTGCGACGCCCAGGGAAAACCGGCCAACCCCGTCGAGGGCTTCGTGGCCAGCCTGTTCGCCGGTCTCCGCAGCGCGGAGATCGAGGCCGGCAAGCGGTTCGACATCCTGGAGGTCCCCGCGCGACCGACCGAGGAAGACGACGCACGCATCATCGGGTGCATCGCGCAGCTCTCGAACAAGGTGATCGAGCGAGCGATCGATGGATTGATCGACGGGGTCAACGACTTCGATCTCTACCGCCTGTTCGGCTCCTTTCGGGACCTGGCCGGCGCGCTGGTCACGGCGGCGCCGGTCTTCTTCGCCGCGCACCACTTCGGGCGCCAGGAGAAGCAGGTGCGCCGCCTGTGGGAGAGCTGGGAGGCGTTCGATCTCCCGCGACGCCCCGACCGGCTGGCGGTGTTCAGCGACTCCGTCGAGCACGTCGACGGAGTCTCGACCTGGTGCTCGCGCTTCGTCGATCGCGCGCGCGCGGAGCAGCAGGAGGTCCTGGTCCCGCACTGCGGCCAGCCGCTGCACAACCTCGGCGCCGGGGCGCTCCGGCACCGGCTGCCGGCGATCACCTCGTTCTCGTTCCCCTTCTACGATCAACTGCGGTTCTACATCCCCTCGCTCATCGACACGCTCATCTGGGCCTGGAGCGAAAAGATCACCCACGTCGAGCTGGCCACGCCCGGTCCGATGGGCCTCGTCGGCCTGATGATGGCCAAGGTGTTCCAGCTCCCGGTGACGGCCAGCTATCACACCGAGGTCCCGGCTCTGATCAACCTGCTGGGCGGCTCGCCTTTTCTCGAACGGGTGGGGCGCAGCTATCTCGGCTGGTTCTATGGCCAGGTCGACCGCGTGTTCTGCTTCTCGTCGACGTCGCGCGAGACGTTGCGGGGACTGCGGCTTCCCCCGGAGCGGATTCACCTCGTTCCGCAGACGGTCGACCCGGGCGAGTTCTCCCCCTCCCACCGCTCCAACGACGTCTTCGATCAGCTGAACGTCGCCGCGAGCGACCGGCCGGTGATCCTGAGCGTCGGGAGGCTCTCCAAGGAGAAGAACCTGCCGCTCATCATCAGCGCCGTCGAGAAGTTGCAGCGGCGCGAGAACCCGCCGCTGCTGGTGATCGTCGGGGACGGACCCGGCCGCCGGGACCTGGAGGATCTGTGCGGCGCCAGGCGCTTCGTGCACTTCGTGGGGGTCCAGCGCGATCAGACGCTCAAGCGGCTCTACGCCTCGGCCGACCTGTTCGTGTTCGCGAGCCGTGTCGACACTCTGGGCCTCGTCAACATGGAGGCGATGTCGAGCGGAATCCCCGTGCTGGTGCCGGCCGACGCCGGCATCGCCGAGCTGGTGGAGAAGGGGATCTCCGCCGAGCTCTACGAGTTCGGAATCGACGGTCTCGCCTCGGCGATCGAGCGGCTGCTGGACGATCCGCTGCACGCTCAGCGGATCGGATCGGCGGGACGCGAGGCGATGATCGCCCGCTGGGAGAGCGCGCCGTTCTCCCGGCTCTGGAAGTCGATGGTCCAGTAGCGCTAGAGTTCGGCAGTGCGCGCCGAGGCTATCTTCGGACCGGTCAGCGTTCTCGCCCTCTGGACGAGCGCGGTGCTTTTTCTGACCGGCTTCCGGCGCGTGGGCGCCGTGCGCGCCCGGCAGCTGCGCCAGGGGGCCTTTCGGTACGGTGAGAGCGCGGAGGTCCCGGACGACCTGAAGGTCTGGAACCGCAACCTGATGAACCTTCTCGAGATGCCGATCCTCTTCTACGTCGTGTGCATCGCTTTCTACGTCACGCGGCAGGTCACCCCGGCGATTGTCGTGCTGGCCTGGGTCTACGTCGGTCTCCGGCTCCTGCACTCGCTCGTCCACCTCACCTCCAACCGGGTGATCGTCCGCCTGGCCGTCTTCGCGGTGGGGAACTTCGTTCTGCTCGCGCAGTGGATCTGCTTCATGGTCCGCGTCCTCTGAGTCGGACGGCGCCGCTCAGGGGACCGCGTCGATTGCCTCTTGCAGGAGCGCCTTGGCGCCCGCCTCGTCGCAGAGCTGCTTCGAGACGTGCAGCCCGACGATGCGCCGGCCGCGCCCTGCCCACAAAATGATCTGCCGATCGAGCAGCCCCGCCTCGTGGCCGGTCGCCATCGCCTCGTATCCGAGCGCGTCGCGCAGCGGGATCTTCTTCCAGGTCCAGACCAGCATCGGATCGGGCGCCGTCGGCGCCGGCGCCCCCGCGGGAACGGCGGGGTGGCTCACCATCACGAAGGTCTCTGCCGGATCCGCGCCGGCTTTTTGAAAATGAAGCCGGCAGGCGCTCCCGTCACGCGTCTGCCCGAGATATCCGGCCGCCGGCGCGCCGCAGGCCGCGACGACGTCGGCGCTCTTGAGCAGCCCGGCGCTCTGGTCGTAGCAGCAGCCCGCCCCGCCGTGCACCTTGGGATCCTGGAAAACCTGGCCGCAGGACGGCGTCGTGTCGTGCTTCGGCTCGTCCTCGGGAGGCGGCGGCAAGCTGCGGCTCTGACAGCCCGCGCCGAGAACGATGAGGGTGAACGCCGAGACGAGAAGGATCTTCCCCATCGAGCGACCACCTGCCGCAACGACTGAAAACATCAGCAAAAATTTGCAGCGCGGTTGCATCTCCGATTTCGCGACCCCTCCCCCAATTGCTCTTTTGCGCGTTCTGGGATATTTGAAACCGTCCCTCGACGCAGTTTAGCCCAAAGGAGATGAGATGAAATCGACCTCGATCTGGAAGCGGTTCTCGGCGGTTGCTCTGTTGGTTGCAGCGCTCGGTGGCACCGGCGCCGTGGTGGGTGGCTGCGCCTACGGTGGTGTGGCGGCTGCTCCCGACGGCACGATCGTGATCACGCGGAACGACATGTTCCTGTTCGGCGCCCTCCGCAAGGTCTTCGTTTGCAAGGTCGCTGGCAGCACGCTCAACTGCGCCGAGACGGCGGCGCCGTAGTTTTTTCTTTCATGGGCAGGGTCGGCGCACGCGTCGACCCTGCCCTTTTTTTATGCGCACACGAAGACTGTCTCCGATCCTTCTCGCCCTCGCCGGCCTCATCGCCGCGGGAAGCGGCTGTCGCACCCGCGCGACGCACGACGAGCCGGCGCGGGCCGGCGTCGGGTTCGAGCTCCCGGGCAACGCGGCGGTCGCGCACGGCGCGCTCCTCACCGAGCCGCCCGGCCACGAGGAGGCGTTCGTCCCCTTCGTCGCCGTGGGCGCCAGCTCCTGGGTGACGGCCTGCCGGGGCGAGGCGGGCACGACGCCACCGCTGTTCAGCTTCGAGACCGACGGGCGCGGCGCGCTGCGGGTGGCGGCGGTCGATTCGGGCGCCACGCCCCGCGATCGCTGCCTCGCCACCCACGCGGCGGGCGGCGCCGCCCCCGACGGACTGCCGGCCCAGACGCGCGTCACCGTTCAGCTCGCCCTGCGCGCCCCCTGACGCTTCCGCGCCCGGCCGAGCGGCCGGCGTGGCGCGCGCGCAGCGCTACGGCGTGTGGTGCAAGATGACGCCGTCGTTCTTGCCGTCGGTGCCGAGGCCGACCACCCAGACGTCGTCCGCCGACGAGCCGTGCACCTTGTCGAGCTGCGGGTAGTAGGGAAACGCGCCCACCAGGGTCTGCGTCCAGCCCTTGCCGTCCCAGTGATCGATCGTCCCCAGATCTCCCACCACCCAGACGTCGTCGGGCGCCGCGCCCCACACCGCCTCGCCCCCCGGGAGAAAGTTTGGGTCATCCGGCGTGGTGTCGGTCCAGGCGGCGCCGGTCCAGTGCGCGAGCGTGCCGAAGTCGCCCACCGACCAGACGTCGCCGGCGCCGAAGCCCCACAGGCCGCTGGCACCGCCCATGATCGCCGCGCCGGAGGCGGCGCTCCAGGCGCTGCCATTCCAGCGCGAGATCCCGAACGTCCCCGACGCGAACAGGGGCCCGCCCGGCGCGCCGGCGACGCCCCAGAGATCCTCGACGTCGGTGGTTTGGGCGACCGTCGTCGACCAGGCCGTACCGTTCCAGTGGAACACCCGGCTGTTGAGCATGTCGCCCAGCCATAGATCGTCGTCGGAGGTCCCCCAGATCGCCTGCAGGTCGGTCGGGACGATCGCGCCGCCGAAGTCGACCGTCGACCAGGCGGTCCCGTCCCAGCGCAGCAAGGTTACGCCGGTGACGGCGTACAGATCGTCGGGCGCGAAGCCCCAGAAGTCGGCCACGAAGCCCAGTGTCGACACCGGCGTCGCCACCTCGGTCCAGGCGCTGCCGTCGAAGTGGAGCACGATCTGGCTCCCGGCCCAGACGTCATCGGGCGCGAACGACCAGACCGCCGTCACCCCCATCGCCCCCGGGACCGGATACGCCTGCCACCCGCCATTGCTGGACCCGCTGCGGCCGCAGCCGAGCGCGCCCATCAAGATCGCCGCCAGTACGCGTCCCCGCACGGCGCGATCGTACACCAGCCGGCGGCGCCGCGAGGCGAACCGCTCCCGTTCCCCCAGGGCCGCCCCGGCACCTCAGGAGAGATCGCGCGCCAGCTCGGCCAGCCAGGCCCGGCGGACGACCTCGTGCGCGATAC
The DNA here is from genome assembly GCA_963725905.1 of uncultured Pseudomonadota bacterium. Lineage (GTDB taxonomy): Bacteria > Myxococcota_A > Polyangia > Fen-1088 > Fen-1088 > JADGRB01. Next base: position 562,460 of record CAVSAG010000004.1, read on the forward strand.
CGCCCCCGAGCTTCCGGAGCGTCCGGCGGCGCCGCTCGAGCTCGCGCGCCTCGCCCGCCGTGAAGACGGGCGGGCCGGGCGGAGATCCAATGACGGCACGCAGGATGCGGGCGCAACGCCGGCCGTCCTCGCCGGTCGACCCCGTCACGCAGTAGAGCAGCAGATCTCGGCGGCGAACGCGCCACACCCAGATCGGATCGGGTGCCAGGCCCCACCGTCCCGCGAGGGGCTTGCGGTCGCGCGTCCCCGCATCGGCGCGACGGGCGAGCGCTGCGACCGCCGCCATCACGGGGTGGCGCTGGTTCGCCGAGAGCGCCCGCACTTCCGTCCACGCTTCGCTCGTCCATTCCACGTCGAAGAGCATCGGGGGGGTTGTCGGATCGGCGCGCCGTTCGTTGCGGTATCGTGCGGCCGTGCAACGCCGTTCTTCCTTCCTGGGGCTCATCCTCGTCGCGGGGGGCGGGCTCGCCTGCGCCCCGGCCACCGCGCCCCCGCCCGCCAGGCCGGCGTCCGCGACCCCGGCGAGCGCCGCGCCGGCCGCGCCCGGGGCGGCACCGCTCACCGACGACGGCCCGCCGGCGGAGCGGGTCGCGGTGCCGTCCGACGGACCGTCGCGCGGCCCGGCGACTGCCAAGGTCACCATCGTCGAGTTCTCCGACTTCCAGTGCCCGTTCTGCGCGCGGGTCAACCCGACGCTGGACCTGATCCGGGCGAGCTACCCCAACGACGTGCGAATCGTCTTCCGCCACGACCCGCTTCCGTTTCACAACAACGCGGCGCTGGCCGCCGAGGCGGCGGTGGCGGCCGAGTGGCAGGGGAAGTTCTGGGAGATGCACGACAGGCTGTTCGCCAACCAGCGAGATCTCGACCGCGCGGGGCTGGAGGCGCGCGCCGCCGAGCTGGGGCTCGATCTCCCCGCGTTTCGCCAGGCGCTCGATGCGCACGCCGCCAAGGCGCGCGTCGACGCCGATCTCGCGCTGGGCCAGAAGCTCGGCGTGCACGGGACGCCCACCTTCTTCGTCGACGGACGCACGGTGATGGGGGCGCAACCCTTCGCCGAGTTCAAGCGGGTCATCGACGACGAGCTCGCGCGCGCCGATCGGCTGCTCGCGCGCGGGGTGCCGCGCGGCAGGCTCTACGCGACATTCTTGCTCGGGGCCAGTCCGTCGATGCGCGACCGCGGGCTGCCGGGCGCGGGCTCGACCGTCTACCGGGTGCCGACGCTCGACGCGCCGGTGCGCGGCGGCGCCCAGCCGAAGGTCACCATCATCGAGTTCGGCGACTTCCAGTGCCCGTTCACCGGGCGGGTGAAGCCGACGCTCGACGCCCTGCTCCAGACGTACGGTGCCGACCTGGCGCTCGTCTACCGGCACAACCCGCTGTCGTTCCACGCCAACGCGCAGCTGGCAGCCGAGGCGGCGGAGGCGGCGCGCGCGCAGGGGAAGTTCTGGGAGATGCACGACAAGCTGTTCGCCAACCAGCAGGCGCTGGGACGCGACGCGCTGACCGGCTACGCGCGCGAGATCGGCCTCGACGTCGACCGCTTCAACGCCGCCCTCGACGGCGAAGCAGGAAAGGCGCGCATCGACCGCGACGTCGCCGACGAGGCCCGCTTCAGCGTGGGCGGCACGCCACAGTTCTTCATCAACGGCCGATCGTTCCGCGGCGCGCAGCCGATCGAGGCGTTCAAGCAGATCATCGACGAGGAGCTCCGCAAGGCGAACGCGCTGCTGGCGGCCGGCACGCCGCGCGCCGCGCTCTACGCCGCGCTCACCAAGAACGGCCTCGAAAAGGAGGACCGCCCTGCCCCGCCGCCCGCCAAGCCCGATCCCGACGCCAACCGCCGCATCCGGGTCGACGTCGCCGGGGCGCCGGCGCGCGGCCCCGCCGACGCGCCGGTCACCATCGTCGAGTTCGCCGACTTCCAGTGCCCGTTCTGCGTCCGCGCCGAGGAGACGCTCGAGAACCTGCGCCACGACTACCCCGATCAGATCCGGTTCGTCTGGCGCGACCTGCCGCTTCCGTTTCACCCGGAGGCGCGACCGGCCGCCGTCGCGGCGCGCGCGGCGGCCACGCAGGGGAAGTTCTGGGCGATGCACGACCGCCTCTACGCCGCGCCGCCCGGGACGCTGGGGCGCGAGCGCTACGAAAAGGACGCCGCCGCGCTGGGGCTCGACGTCGGCCGTTTCCGCGCGGCGCTCGACGCCGAGGCTGGCAAGGCCGGGATCGACGCCGACGCGCTGGCCGGCGCCAAGGCCGGGGCCAACGGAACCCCCACCTTCTACGTCAACGGCAAGCGCCTGGTGGGAGCGCAGCCCTACGAAGCCTTCAAGCCGCTGGTCGACGCCGAGTTGAAGAACGCCGAGGCGATGATCGCCAGGGGCACGCCGCGCGCGAAGGTCTACGCCGAGCTGATGAAGGACGCGCTGCCGGTGCGCCCACCCGACAGGACCGACGACGCCCACGCCGCCGCCGACAACGACGACGACGGGCCCGCGCGCCCCGAGGACGACACGAAGGTCTACGCGGTCAAGCCGGGCGACGCGCCGTCGAAGGGGCCGGCCGACGCACCGCTGGTGATGGTCGTCTTCTCCGACTTCCAGTGCCCCTTCTGCAAGCGGGTCGAGCCGACGCTGGCGGCGCTGGAGAAGCAGTACGGCGGCAAGCTGCGCGTGGTCTGGAAGAACTACCCGCTGCCGTTTCACGCCAACGCCGCGCCCGCCGCCGAGGCGGCGATGGCGGCCGATGCGCAGGGGAAGTTCTGGCCGATGCACGACCTCCTGTTCGAGAACAACACGGCGCTCGACCGCGCCAATCTGGAGACGTACGCCGCCAGGCTGGGGCTCGACATGGCCCGCTTCAGGGCCGACCTCGACGCCGAGCGCTACAAGGCCCGGATCGCGGCCGACACCGCCGAGGGGCTCGACCTCGGCGTCAACGGCACGCCCGCCACCTTTATCAACGGCCGCAGGATCGACGGCGCCTTCCCGCTGGAGACCTTCCAGGCGATCGCCGCCGCCGAGCTGGCCAAGGTCGATGGCGCCGCGGCGCCATCGGGAACAACCAAGAAGACCGCCGCCGGCAAGACGAAGCCCGCCCGCTGAACCGTCGGCCGCCCCCGGCGACGGCGCTAGACGAGCGCTCTCACGATTCGTCACATCTTCGGGACGCAAACATTCGCAGATTCAAGTGGCTGCGGCCCGCGCAGGGCAACATCCGCGGATTCAAGTTGGGTGCGCGCGCGGCGCCGAGGCGGGGTGCTCCTCGACCCGCAACGGACCACCCGCGCGCCTCCATCCGACGCGCGCCATCCAGGTGGCTGGCGACGCCGTCGCCGAAGGAGCGCCGGTGCTCGCCTCGGCGCTCGCGGGCGGGCATCTCCATCCCGAAAAGTGCGGCCCTGAGCTGCGCGGGTCGATGCACGCGGGCGCCCGGAGGTGCTTTCGGAAGTTGAGCAGCACGTAGACCATGCTGGTCCGCATCTGGCGCGGCGTGGTCAGCGGGCGCGCGTGGTAGCGGTCGCCGACGACCTGCCCTTTGCGCCCGAGGGCGCGGTTGACCGCCAGCGCCAGCCGGATCGCCAGGCCGTGCATACCCCCGCGGGCGCGCCGGGCTTCGTCCCCCTCGACGATGAAGTGGCCGTGGTCCTGCTGGATCGAGAAGTGAATCACCCGGAACCGGTCGACCGACGCCCGTGCGATGGCGCGCCGGAGCGCCCCGAACAGCCGGGGCGAGCGCAGCGACGGCAGCCCCGGCGTCGCGCGAATCGTGACCTGCACCGGGTATCTCGGATCGACCTTCGGCCGCGTGTCGTGGGGCATCGAGGGACGGCCGCGCGGTTTCCGCCCGGCGCCCTTGCGAGCGCCACCCCAGGTGCGTGGTGCCCCGAGGGGCAAGTTGAGCTGACGCCGTCGTACCGTCTTGATTCCGCGCATGTCCCGTTGTCGGGCGCCGACCGCGGCGGGTTGCGTGGTGGGCGGCCGAATCGTCGCGGCGACTGCGCAACTTGATTCCGTCGGGACCGCGGAGCTCTCGTGACTTGATTCCGCCGAGCTGCGGTCGGCGGCGCCGGGACGCCGATGGGTTCGGCGCGTCGGCGCGCGGAGGGGTCGACTTGATTGCGCGGATGTTGGTGCCGCCGGAGATGTGACGGATCGTGAGAGAGCACCGCTAGAGCGAGCGGAATCCCCCGTCGACGACGCAAATGGCGGAGACGCTGGCGTCGGTGTCGGCGCAGTTGCAGGTGGTGACGCTCTCGCAGGTATCCGGCCGGAACTGGCCGGCCCGAAGCAGGAAGCGTTGCAACCCCTGATTGTCGGGACAGGCGAACACGCTGTCGTCGGTCGCGAGCTGCGCGCCGACCAGCTTCCCGGTCTGATCGTAGACCCAGATCTCCGTGCCACCGACCGTATCCTGCGTGTACTCGTCGAACCCGCAGCCGTGCGTCCAGACGCCGAGGGTCTCCGCGCAGTTCGAGATCGTCTCCACCCCGTTGCAGTTGTTCAGCTGGCAGTAGCAGTCCCAGGAGATCGTCAGCGTCTGGCTGTCCGCCTGGCACATGCAGCCCGCGGCGTCGGCGACCTGGTGGTCCTTCCCGCCGTCTGTCGGCGTCAACGACTTGCTGCCGCAGCCGGCGACCGCTAGCGCCGCCACTGCAATCAACGTTGCGAACGTTCCAATTGATCCTGCGCGACGTCCAATCATGATTGTTGACCTCATTTAGAAGGTGAGCCCGGCGTCAGTGGGGGCGCAGGTGCCCGCGTCGGGATAGTACTGCGAGGTGACAGCGGCCTCGCACCCGTCGAGGAGATAGCCACTTCAGCGCCGTACTTCTGCTCGAGCGCCTCGATCAATTGGCGACGGTGAGGGACACGTTGTCGACGCAAACGACCATTCCGCTGGAAGCGCCCGACACGATGTTGAAGGCAAAGCCTCCCTGTGGCTCGGCGACCGTCGGTGTGAACGTGTGGGTGAAGATCGCGAGCTGGCTACCGGGAACGTCGGCCTGGGTCATGTAGTCGAGCTGCGTGTACGGGTCGACGCCCTGCCCGACCTGGACCTCGAATCCCGCGAGGCCGATCGTCGTGTCGGCCTGATACGACAGCCGGTAGGGCGTGCCCGCCTGCAGCGCGAAGACCGTCGTCGTGTCGCTGGGCCAGCCGAGCGTGACGGTGGTGTAGGCGCCGAACGTCACGCAGAGCTGTCCGTTGAGGACGCCGCTGTTCATGAGGCTGCCGGCGTCGAGCGTGATCTTCCAGTCGGTGACGCCGTTCGAGAAGTCGCCGTTGACGATCAGGTTCGGCGGCGGCAAGCCCGCCGCTCCGCCCGCACCGCCGGCTGCACCACCGCCTTTGCCGCCGGCGCCCGCGTTGCCGCCGCCGGCGCCCGCAAAGCCGCCGCCCGCACCCGCGAAGCCACCGGCGCCCGCGGCCCCGCCGCCCGCGCTGCCGGCCTGTCCATTGCCGCCCGCGCCCACCAGACTTCCGCCGGCGCCTGTCGTGGCGCCGCCCGCACCGCCGACGCCGCCAGCCGTGCCCGAACCTCCGCTGGCCGCGGCTCCGCCCGCGCCGGTTCCGATTCCCCCGCCGGCCCCGGCGGCGCCGCTCGCGCCAGCCTGACCACCGCCACCCGCGCCGGTGCCGCCCGTGCCGGAGCCAGCACTGCCGCCGCAGACCTGATCGCAGACGCTCACGTAGGTCGGCGAGTTGAACTCGTCGCAACTGATCGTCGCCAGCTCGTTGAGGCAGGCGGCCTTCTCCGTCGGATCGATGTGCGCGCCGCCCGAACAGTTGACGTCGAAGGTGGTCCCCGCCGGCGCGCCCTGCGAACAGGTCTGCGCAAACGCCGACGCACACTGCGATTGCGAGCCCCCCAATTGACCTGGGTCGCAGGCGGCGAGCTCCTTGCAGAACGCGGTCGCCCAGCTTTGGCAGAAGTCAGCTGCGGGGCTCGAGGCACCGCCTCCGCACCCGGCAGCGACGCCCACGCCGACCAGCCCCAACATCCCCAACAGCGATGACCGATGTGCCTTCACGCGCAATACGGTCGCGCATGTGCCGGCGGTGGTCAATCGGCCACTGATTGGGTCCGGTCGCGACGCGGCTCGGCCGATCTCCCGCCGCACGGCGGGCGCGTGCCGGCGCGGCTGACGTCGCTATCGCTGGCCGGCGGCGGGCTGGCGCGCGGCGCCCGGTTGTGAGCTCGCGGGGGGCGGCGTCCACCGCTTGTCGAGCCGGCAGCCGAAGAAGCGTATCGCGGGGCCGCGCCGATCGGCGTCGCGCGGCTGAACGACCGCGACGGCGACCCGCGGTTCGAACGGGCTGCGCAGGAAACCGATCACGGTCGGGGCTGTTCCACCGCCGGGCTGCGGGAGCACGCCGATCTTCTTTTCACCCGGGAGGCCGCGCAGCACGACGTCGATCGCGCCAAGGCTGGTGCCGCCGCCGGCCGGGGCCGGGCGCAGCGCCACGCCGGTCGGGTCCTTGCCTGGTGTCGGTTGCTCGAGCGCCAGGTCGACAGAAGCGGAAATCGCGGACTCCTGCAGCAGGTCTCCCACCTCCGCGCCGTGCTGCGCGCACATCGCGTTCACCCCACGCGCGACGTGAAAGCTCTTCCCGGGCAGCGCCCGATCGTTGATGAGATCGACAACCTGGATCGACCACTCCACGTCGCGGTCGCCCGGGCGGACCCGCTGCTCCAGCCAGGCGAGCCGCCCGGTCGGCGAGAACCCGAGCGCGAACACCGACAGCGCCGGGTTCCCGTCATGCCCTGCGATCGCCAGCAGCGGTTTCCCCTCCGGGGTCGGACCGCACGGCGGCAACACGGCGGGGCGATGCTTGTTGATGATCGGCGCGCCGAAGTGGGCGGCGACCGCCCTGAACGCCGACCAGGCTCGCCAGCGCCCCTCGATCACGAACACGCTCCGGTCGTGGTACGCCGCCGAGAACGGGTGGTAGTTCCAGTCCCAGTTCCCGCGCGCGGGGAAGGTCAGCAAGGTCTGAATTCGCCGCGCGGCCTCGGCGTCCGGGTAGCGGAGCTCGTAGAGATCGACGACGTTCTTGTCGTCCGCGTTCTCGACCGCCTTGGAATGAAACACGGCGACCAGCTTCGTGCAGGGACCCGCGTAGCGGCGATTCTGACTCCAGCGCGCGGCGGCTTCCGGCGAAACACCGCCAACGTTCACGATCCCGAGCCCGGGGAGACGCGTCGCGTGCTGCGCTCCGTAGACCGTGTCGATGTGATGTTTGGTCGGGGCGATGGAACCGAGCTTTTCGAGAAAGAAGGGCGACGGTGTCTCCGTCGTGTCCGCCAGGAGGCATCGTTCGTAACACCCCACTTCTCCTTGGGGACAGAGGTCGGGCCCCGGCGGAGGGTCGTCGGCCCGCGCGGGAAGCGCCGACGCGAGGGCTGAGATCGCTACGATCGAACACAGCACGCGCGTCACGCCAGCTCGGGTTGCGGTTCTGATTTAGGTGCGGCTGCCGCGCCGGCGCCGCCGGAACAGGAGTCCGGCGCCGACCAGCACGAGGCCCCACGCCGAAGCGGGACGTCCGCCGGTCTCACAGCCGCAGCCGCCGCCCGAGCTGCCGCTGTTCGCTTCGCCGGCCGCGCCGGTAAGCCCGCCGTTTGCCCCGCCGGCCGCGCCCGCGAGCCCGCCGTTTGCCCCGGCAGCCCCTGGCTGGCCGCCCGCGCCGGCCGCGCCGACACCCGCACCTGCCATCGCCCCTCCGCCGCCCAGGGTACCTGCGGCGCCGGTCGAGCCGCTCGCCCCCGCACCGCCGCCGCTGGACCCGCCGCTTGCCGCGCCGCCGATTCCGCTTGTTCCGACCTCGCCGCCGCTGCCCCCTGCGCCTGCTCCGGCAGAGCCCGTAACTCCCGCGGAGCCCGTTGCTCCCGCGGAGCCCGTTGCTCCCGCAGAGCCCGTAACTCCCGCGGAGCCCGTTGCTCCCGCAGAGCCCGTTGCTCCCGCGGAGCCCGTGGTTCCCGCGGAGCCCGTGGTTCCGGCGGAGCCCGTTGCTCCCGCGGTTCCACCAGCTCCGCTCGCCCCCGCGGCCCCGCCTGCTGCGCCCGCCGTTCCAGCCGCGCCGGCCGCGCCGCTGGCGCTCGCTCCCCCCGCACCGCCGGTTCCGCCTCCAGGGTTGTACTCGTAGGCGCCCATGTCGTACGCGGCGCCGTTGAGTCCGTCGCCGTCGAGCGGCCGGGGCGTCCCGTCGATATCGTGATCGGGTGCGCCGGCCGTGCCGCCCGCGTCGATGCAGACGCTCGACGCTTGCAAGCGATAGTACTCGCCCGACCCCACGTATTGCGGGTTGGCCGAGATCATCCCCGCTCCCGTGGTTACCAGCGTGGACACCGGGGCGCTCCAGAGGTCCGAGTAACTCACGGTGGTCGTCCCGGACGTCGTCGCGGTGACACCCGCGGAGGTGTTCGTGATGATGGTGTTCTCGACCGTCGCCAGCGGGCTCGACCCGGTGACGTAGACACCGTACGTGCTGTGGTCGATCGTCAAGCTCGACATGTTCGCCTTGACGTTGCCGGTGCCGACATAGACGCCGTAAGAGCAGTCGACCATCAGCGCGTTCGTCACGTTGATCTGGTATGGCGTCGCGCCCGCTTGAACGCCGAGCTCGATCCCGACGCTCATGCCCGCCGCGCCGGTCGCCGGCATGACGGTGAGCGAGTCCAGCGTCGCGGCCCCGACGTAGATCAGGACGCCGTCGTTTGAGTTACCCCGGATGTCGGTGCGCGTGATGCTCAGAGTCGCACCGGTCATCGAGCTGGCGATCGCGGCCGAGTGAAAGCCCGCGATCGAGGCGCCGGTGATCGTCGCCGCGGTCGCGCCCGAGGCGATCACGATCCCGTACCAGTTCCCGGTCTGCCCCGACTGCATCTCGAAGGTCACCGGGCTCGCGGTCGTCCCCGCGATGTTCAACGCCCCGTTGACGGTGAGCTCCGTCCGCGTGGTGTCGACGCCGGAGGCCTGCATGTCGCCGTTCACGAACTGGACGTCGGTCCCCGCCTGGATGGTCAGCGTCGCGCTCGCCTGGACGGTGATGTCCCCTTCGACGACGTACGGGCTCCCCGCCGGTGTCCAGGTCTGGGTGCCCAGGTTCCCGCCGGTGAGGACGGTGCTGGCGACCGCCCCGCGCGGCGCGAGCGCAACGACCAGCAGAAGGGCGGCAGCGAAGGAGAGGCGAGCGAAGGCGAGGCGAGCGAAGTTCATCGGAGCAATTTATCGATGGCGTTCGCGGAAGACAACAACGTTCCGGCGTCAGTGCGCCTCGTCGCCGTCCGGCAGCCCATATTGCGCCCCCGCACCCGCCTGCTCCGCCAGGGGGTTGTTCATGATGGCCAATATCCCGGCGGCGGTGAGAAGTGCGCCGACACCCAGCGTGATCTCGCCGGCGAGCGTCACGCCGTGGTTGTCCTTCGCGAGGCCGGTGGGCAGCAGGGCGGCGCCGGTAACAAACGAAGCGCCGCCGAAGGTCGCGCCCAGGACGCCCAGGACGAAGCCGGCCCCGCCCGACTGGCGCCAGCCGAGCGCGCGGCGGTAGAGGGTCGGACGCGGGGACGCAAACACGCTGACGAGGTCGACGCCGCCCGCGCCGCGCAGGGGAAAGGCGAGCAGGTGCCGGCCCGGCGGCAGATCCAAAATACAAGGCGACGTGCAGAACGCCTGATTTTCGAGCTCCTCCGTTTCGACCTGCTCATCATTCACCTGTTCGGTGACCGTGACCCGCTTCACCGCGCGAACCTCGGTGGGTCCGTCCACCACGTCGACGTAGATGCGGCCGAGCCCGGGAGCCAGCGGGACGGTCGCAGGCGGCGGCACCACCGGGCCCGGCGTCGCACGGGGCGGGAGCTCTTGGATGCAACCGGCGGCGGCCAGCGCCAGGACGGGGAGGATCGCCGCGCGACGGCCGAGGGTCTCGAGCATGAACCTCACGCGGTATCGTAGCACTCCGACGAGATCGGGTGAGCAGCTCGGCGCTCGGACGGTGATCGACGATCGCGCAACGGCTTTCAGTGCCCCCTGTCACGCTCGGACCCGCTGCGCTCAAGTCGAAAAACAACGGGACCGATAGCTCGACCCGGACCCGCGACGAGAGGAGATCGATCTTGCGCACATCATCTGTTTCGAAAGCCCTCGGGGCGGTGGCGCTGATCGCCCTCGCGGGGTGCGGCAGCACCACCGCGAAGTCGAAAGATGGCGGTCAGGACACAGCGCCCAGCACCACGATTCAGCAAGCTTGCAGCGACATCGCCCAGGCCCAGTGCGCCAAGCGCATGAGCTGCTCGGGGGGCGCCAGCATCACGCACGCGTTCGGGACGATGGAGAACTGCGTCGCGCGCGAGATGGTGGCCTGCACGAACGGCCTCGGCGCGCCGCAGACCGGGAACAGCCCCGCGCTGGTCGAGCAGTGCGTGGCGGCCTTCGGGACCTACTCCTGCGCCGACTTCTTCAACAACAACCCGCCGGCGCCTTGCGCCGCGACCGGGCCGCGCGCGACGGGCGCCGCGTGTGCGTTCAATGGCCAGTGCGGCAGCGGCTACTGCGCCGAGACCAAGAATGCCGCCTGCGGAACCTGTCAACCGTCGCCGTCGCCCGGCGCCTCGTGCGACGGCACGGCCTGCGGCCACGACCAGGCCTGCGTGCAGGCCACGATGATGTGCGCGGCCTTCGGCGCGCTGAACGGGTCCTGCGACGCCAACGACCCCTGCGGTTACGGCCTGACCTGCGTCGGCGCCGTCGCGTCGTCTTCGACACCGGGGACCTGCCTGACGGCGGCGGAGACCGCGGGCACGGCGTGCGGCGGCGGCACGATGCCCGGCTGCGACGGGACCAATGGCCTCTTCTGCGGCGGCGCGGCCGGCGCGAAGACCTGCATGGCGATCACCTACGTCGGCGACGGCGCGCCCTGCGGCGATCTGTCGACCACCTCGCACGCCGAGTGCACCGCGGGCGGCTGCTACACCAGCACCGGGCCGGCCGGCTCGGGCCAAACGGGGACCTGCAAGGCGGACACGGCGGACGGAACAGCCTGCGACATCGTTCTCGGCCCGGGGTGCGTGACGCCCGCCCGGTGCGTGTTGACCGGCGCGGACGGCAGCGACGGGACCTGCGAGATCCCGCTCGGCGCAACCTGCGGCTGAGCGCGCCGGATTGAAACGGTGCCGCGAAAAAGCGGTACCATGGGCCCGATGCTGCGGGCGGGTGACCGGGTCCGGTGGATCGCGGTAGCGGCGGCGCTGCTGGCGGGCGCCTGCAGTCCGGCGCGCCCGGCGACCGAGACCGTGCACGGCGCGCTCAGCTCGGCGCCGCTGGTCGGCGCCGAGCTGCCGATCGACGACGTGGTCTATACGCAAGAGACCGGCCAGCAGACGAGCCCCTTCATCGCGGGCGGCGGCCCGGGCGCGCTCATCGTCTGGAAAAACGATCCCCTCCCGGGATTCGCGGTGTCACCGCTCTCGATCAACTTCGCGCGGATCGATCCCCAGGGGAACCTTCTCGATCCGGTGCCCGTGACGATCGGGACGCCGACGGACCTCGCCGACTCCTCGGCGCCTGTGGCCGCCTGGAACGGCAATCAGGCGCTGGTGCTCTGGCCGGTGGCGATCTTGACCAGCACGGGCGGCACCGAGGTGCATGGCTCGCGCATCACCAAGGACGGCATCGTCCTCGATCCGGGCACGGCGACCCTGCCCGGCGGGATCGTCGTCGAGATCGGGGGAATCAACGAGTACGTCTACGGCCTCTCCATCGTGCCGTTCGGCGACGGCTTCATGGCCTTCTGGTCGAAGATCGACGGCTCGGCGTACTGCAACCGGGTGGGGGCCGACGGTTCGGTCTCGAGCACGACCGGCGTGCCGGTCGCGCTGCCCGCGGACGGTATCGCGCGCTACGTGGAAGGCGAGGCGGCCGTGAAGGACGGCGTCCTCGTCATCGTCGGAGAGGCCGGCGGAGGGCTCAAGGTGATGAAGGTCGACGGCAACGGCGCGACGCTGGTGCCGCTGTCGAGCGCCGCGGGCTCGACGGGAACGACCCTCGCCCCGGTGGAAGCGCTCGCCTGGAATGGCAGCGACGGGGCGTTCCTCTGCTGGGGCGAGGAGTCGGCCAGCGGTCAGCCGGTCACGATCTACGGACGGCGCATGGACGCCAACGCCCTCACCTGGAGCGATTCTGCGCCGTTCCAGATCCGGGCGGCCGGCGCCAGTGTGTCACAGCTCGCCGCCCTGTGGGACGGGACCCGCTACGTCTGTTCCTGGACCGACGCGAGCGCGCGTCTCGTGTCCCAGCCGGTGGCGCAAAGCGGGACGCCGCTCGTCGGCACGAACGTCGGGCCGACGACTCTCTCCACCACGGCGGTCCAATCGGCGCAGCTCGCCTGGACGGGGAGCGACTACGCGGTGGCGATGACGCGCACGATCGACGCCAGGGTCGACGACAACTACGGCAACAACCCGGACGGTGTGCTGCTGCGGATGCTGGGCCCCGACCTGAAACCGCTGGGGACGGATGCCGCGTCGGTGACGCGCCAGCCGAACCAGCAGAGCACGCCGCGCGCGGCGGCGACGCCGAACGGCGTCTACGTCATCTACACGGACGATCGCCGGCGCGGCATCCTGACCATGCAGGGGAACTACAACCAGGACGTCTACGGGGCGTTCGTGACGGTGTCCGGCGGCGCGCTCACCAAGACGCTGACGCCGCTCTCCGTCACCGCCTACCCCGCGTACGATCCGTCCGTCAGCTGGACCGGCAGCCAGCTGATGCTGTTCTACGCGACCAACCCGGACTCGACGACCGCGGGGGATTACGTGCAACTCGCCGGCGCGAGCGGCGCGACGGTCGGCAGTAAGATCGGCCCGCTGGGCGTCTATTACACCGGGGCCCCCGCAGTCACGCTCTGGAACGGACAGAACCTCCTGGTCGCCACCGTGGTCCGCGACGGGGGCGGCGAGGCGATCAGCTACTTCCGCGTCTCGCCGGCCGGCGTGTTGCTCGATCCCTCCACAGGCAGGTCTCCCGGACCCCAAGTCGAGCTGGGATCGTGGGTGATGACCAGCCTCCAAGGGGTCGCCCTGGGCGACAAATACCTGCTGGTCGGCGCGCAGGGGCCGGAAATTTCCACCGGAACCGGAATCGGCGCCAACTTCGACGTGGTCGGGTTGGTCGTGAACGCCGACGCAACCCCCGCCACCACCAGGGTGGTCCCCATCGCCACGGGCCCCGACGTGCAGGACGCCCCGGTCGCGGCGACCGACGGCACCAGCGCGCTGGTGGTCTGGCGCGACCGGGGGGCAGCCGCGTCGAGTATCGTCGCCGCGCGCGTCGACGCGACGCTGGCGCGGCTCGACGCGACCGACGTGGTGATCGCGCAGGCCTCACCCCCGACGACGCTGGGCGCCCCGGCGGTCGCCTGGACCGGGAGCGCCTACGCGGTGGTCTGGACCGAGGGGAGCGGCGGCACGCTGACCTTCGACGGCTGCCTGCTCGGGGCGGACTTGCACTGCGTGCCCGGGAGCCAGTCCGTCAACGTCGAGCGGGAACGCGGACATGCTGACTGCGGCGGTGGATGGCGGGGTGGTCGGGAGCGGCGAGGTGCAGGAGCCGGCGTTGTCGTGGACGACGGGGGGCGGCGTGCTGTCGTATCTGCGGGTGGATACGAGCCCGGGCGTCGACGTACAGCGGTTGTTCTTGCGGGCGGTGACGCTGGGGGCGGGGACGGATGGTGGCGTTGCTGGTAGCAGCGGCGGCGGTGGCAAGAGTGGCAACGGTGGCGGCGGTGGGACGGCGGGGGCGGGCGGCGGAGGCGGCGGGGCGAATCCGGGGGCCGGCGGTGCGGGTGGCGGTGGTGCGGGTGGAGGCCGCGGTGGGGCCGGCGGCGGCTCGGGTGGTACGAGCGGCGCGGCCGGGAACGGGACCGCGAACGGCGGCCAGGGCGGCGCGTCCCAAGCGGGCGGCGCTGGCGGGTCCGCCCCTGATGGCGGCGCCGGCGCGACGACGGGCGGAGGCGGCAGCGGGTGTAGTTGCGCGATCGGAGACGGTGCGCCGGCGTCCGGGTTCGGCGCGCTATTTATCGCTTGCCTGGTCCTGTCCCGCCGACGTCGCCGCTGACCGCGGTCGGCGAGCGCGTACGCCTAGACGCCCCTGCACTGGTGCGCGCGAGCCCACCTTCGGTCGCAGCGTGGCCAGCAACCTCGGAGCGCGTGCGCGGAGCAGCTCGTCGATCCGCTTCCACGCCGCGCCGACGCGCGCGGCGCTCTCGCCTGGGGTAGGGGGCATCAGGCCGATGATAGACGGTTACCGGCTGGCAGCGATGGGCGGCAGCTCCCTTGGTTGTCCTTCGCCGCTGTTCCTGCCAGACTCAAAGCGTGACCAGGGCCGCGCAAGAGCTGCTCCAGGATGTGCTGGAGTTGCCCGAGGGAGAGCGACTGGACATCGTGGCCGAGGTGTTGGCTCGGTTGGACGGGCCTCCGGATCCAGATTGGGAGACCGCCTGGCTCGCCGAGTTGGATCGGCGCGAGACGGCCGAGTCGGGAGAGCCCGGCGCCGATGAAGACTGGTCGATCGTTCGTGCGCGAATCCTGACCGGCGCAACCCGACGTGGCGGCTGAACGCCGCTTCTTCGTCCGTCCGTCCGCAGAAGCGGACATCGCCCGCGCTGTCGATTGGTATCGCGGCAAGCACGCCGGGCTCGAGGTCGCGTTTATCGAGGAGGTCGACCTCGCGTTCGCGCAGATCCGCGAAGCTCCCGAGCGGTGGCCGCTCTGGCGGCGAGACCGCCCCTATCGGCAGCACCGTTTGCGTCGATTTCCGTTCGTCGTCTTCTACCTGGCAAGCGACACGTTTGTGCGCGTGGCGGCGGTCGCTCACACCTCTCGGCGGCCCGGCTACTGGCAATCCCGCTGAGCGATTGTTGGTTGCACCTGCGGAACTCCTAGCGACGGGAACGGCGCGATAGCCGGCACAAAGGAGAACTCGGATATCTTCAGCGGACGTCACCCGCAGGAGGCGTCACAATGCCCACCCTGACCGTCACCCTCTCCGACATCCTCCACGCGAGCGCCCTCGAGCTCGTACCTCGCCCGTACGCCACCCTCGATTGGCTCGTCGAGCGCGCACTGCTCGACAAGGTGAGCGCGGTGCGGACCGAGGAGGCTGCGCCGCCGCGCCTCCACGCCGCGGCCTACCGTATCGCGGGCGCGATCGTCCTCACCTCCCGTCTCCGCGCGAGGCTGCCGGTGCGGGACGCCTCCGGTAAAGTCTCCCCGGACGGCGCGGTCCGCGTCCACGAGCTGATCTTGAAGGACACGCTCCGGACGATTCCGGACGGCGATTCCGACACCGTGCTGGGCAACGCGCTGTTGAAGATACTCGCCGGGTCGAGCCGGGATACCGCGGGGTTCGGGCAGGAGGCGGTCGACGCGGGGCGCGCGCTGCTGCGCAAGGAGGTCGGCGCCAGCAGCGAGCTGGCGCTCGGAAGGCCAGCGACCTCGTCTATGTCGAGCTCGAGTCTGCGCTGGACATCACCGGTGAGAAGGCTCCGTCGCGCGCCACCTTCTCGCCGATGACCAAACCCTCGCAGCACAACTGGCTAGGGTCGAAGGCCATCCCTAACCTGGTCGTGGCGATGGTTCAGCCGAAGCAGCTCGGTCAGGCCCTCCGCCGCAGCTTCGTCTTCAGCGACAGACGAGGCGTCGCGCGACCTGAGCCACTTGGCATCAGACGATCACATGCACCCGCCGACTTGATTTCCGTGCGTCAGGAAAGGAATGCACGTCATGCCGGTGGGACATTCGCTGCTGGAGGTGCACATGACGATCTCGCCCGCCGTGCACGCCGCCGCACAATGAGTGCCCTTGAAGCCAGACGCGATGTTCGCGCATTGAGCGCTCGCACCGAGGACCAGCGTCCCGGTCCCGCAGCAGGGTATTCCACCCTGACAATCGGCCGCAGGGTCTGCGCACTGCCAATCGACGGCGCTGCTCGCGCAGGCGGTCGCAAGCGGCTGGCAGCCGCCCGTACTGCCGGACTGGCAACAGTGCTGCGATTCGGGCTGGCAGGAGACGGCTGCGCCTCCATCGACGCCGCTGAAGGGACAGGAGAGGGTCACCGTCGTCCCGGAAGGCGCGGGGTGGAGCTGGCTGGGCGACGGACATCCCGCACCCGCACCGCCGGCCGTTCCAGCGGAGCCGCTGGTCCCCGCTGCACCGCCACCGGAGCCGGCACCGCCGCCCACGCCCGAGGCGCCGCCTATATTTGACGTACCGCCCGCGCCTCCCTTGCCGGCAACGCCCGTGCCTGCCGCACCGCTAGTGCCCGCGGCGCCCCCAGCTCCGGTCGCGTTGACGCAGAGGTTACTCAGGCAAGCGAGCCCTGCGTTGCAGGTTCCGTTCGGAAAACAAGCCTGTCCAACCCCGCCCTGAGAGGGCGAGCTGCTGCCGCAAGCCGCCGAGAGCGCGCTCAAGAGCAGAGTCACAAGGAAACACCGGCTCATGGGGGCAACTCTATCGCGGCCTGGGGAGACGGTGTCAACGTTTCGGCGCTCGCCTCAGGGCAAGCGTCGGCCGACTGCGTGCATTGTAAGATGCGCGAGATATGAAGATCGGGCTCCTGGCCGTGGTTCTGGCGCTGGCATATGCGACGGGAGACGGAGCGACCAAACCCGGTGCTGGAACCCAGCCTACGTCAGCGAGCCAACATCGACGCTCGGACGCCGCGCTCCAAGTCGCGCTCCCTGGAGGGTCCGCGCGGCAGCCCACCACGGACGCCGTGATTGTGGGTCGGCTCGAAGAAACGTTGCGCGAGATTCCCGCACACTCTTACGCGCCGCGGATCGCAATGGCGGACGTCGCCTATCCGTCCTCGCAGCGTGAGCTCGACGCGGTGGGGGCCTACGCCGTGCTGCTGGTGACCGTGGTGTCTCACGACCCGAGCGAGCTCCCGATCGATCGGGTGGAGATTCGGAGTGACGCGAAGACCGCGAGACTGATCGAGGTCGGAACACACAAGAGCCTCATTGCCGACCCGCGCCTCGGGGAGGTGTTCGGGCAATTCAGATCCGACGGCGTCTATTTGATTCCGGTCTCCGCCACACGCACCAACACCGCCGTCACGGTGTTCGTTGGGCACGGCGCGTACCCGCTGGCCGTCCTGCGGTTTCCCCGGCCCGAGGATGGCGAGACGTTGCCTGCCGACCTGGTGATCGGGCCCGTTGGGCGGCCCGACCCCGAGGCGCTCCGTGCGTTCGTCGAGCGCGAGTTCCCCCTGGTCGTCGGCGACGCGCACCAGTAGAAGTGACGCGGCGACCGAGGGATCCCTAAGGGCAGGTCCCGCCCTCGGGGCGGGTGCACCAGGGGGCGGTGAAGGTTCCCGTGAAGTGGGTGACGCCCTCGTCGGCGCTGCCGTCGGGGGAAGCGGCGTCCGTTGCCTCCGCGAATACCATGTCGAACGAGCCGACCACACGACCGGTTGGCGGACGGCAGACCGAGTGCCGGTCGAGAACCCCCGCCGAACCCCGTGATCTCTGGGCTTCTCCTGGCCCGAATGTCGCATTGGGCTCTGCTACACTGGAGAGGAGATGTCGATGGCAGGCGGCGATATCACGGTCGAGATTCTGAAGGAGATCCGCGACGAGATCCGAAATGTTCGTGGCGAGGTTCAGGAGCTTCGGGTCGACACCAACGGGCGGTTCGACGAGGTCCGCGACGAGATTCACGCATTTCGAACCGAGACGGCCGAGCGCTTCGGGGTCGTAGAGACGGCCTTGCTCGATCTCGCCGAGCAACATCGGTTTCTCGTGCGTTCCAACCGGGCGACCGCGCAGCGCGAGTCCCGCCTCGAGCCGCGCGTGATCGCGCTCGAGAGCCGGGTCGCCGAGCTCGAATCGAAGTAGCGCGCGCCGACCCGGCGCACGCCGTCAGTCACCTGTCGAGTCGCCGCCGGCGTCCATTTTATCCACGGGGAACGTCGGGGCCAGGTAGCAGCCGCAGCCGCCGGACACAGCCGTGTACTGAATGTGGTGGACGGCGGTGACACCGCTGCCGTAGGTGATTCGCGCGGTGCACGGCCCGGGGCCGAGGTCGCCTTCGGCATCGCGACAGCATTGTCGCTGTTTCCTGGTCGT
Source organism: uncultured Pseudomonadota bacterium (assembly GCA_963725905.1). Lineage (GTDB taxonomy): Bacteria > Myxococcota_A > Polyangia > Fen-1088 > Fen-1088 > JADGRB01. Next base: position 580,591 of record CAVSAG010000004.1, read on the forward strand.
CGGATCGGGTGTTTCGTGCGGAGTCCTGAAATTTCGCAACCTTGTGTGGGGTCCAGTTGTTGCTTCAGAATCGGGCATGGAAAACCGACGCCAGCTCGCCAGCCGCCGATCGCTGGTCCATTTCGTCGCCCTTCTCTTCGTCGTCGGGTGCGGAAGCTCCTCGATAGGGGGAACGGGCGGGAACGGCGGTGCGACGGGGAACGGCGGTGCGACGGGGAACGGCGGCGCGATCGGAAGCGGCGGCGGCGGCTCGAGCGCGTGCGCACAGAGCACTTATCCAACAGCGACCATTTGCTGCTTGCCAGCTACACAGGACCCACTGACCCGGCCGTACGTCTGCGACGAGAGCACGGGGAACTGGGTATGCGCCGGAAACGAAGTTCAGGGATCGGCAATATCCGGGTGCCCCGTTAGCCCCGCCGGCAGCGGAGGTTCATCCGGCGGGAGCGTTGGTTCCGGAGGTGGAGGTGGGATCGGTGGGAACGTTGGTTCCGGCGGCGGCGGCGGGGTCGGCGGGAACGTTGGTTCCGGCGGTGTCGGCGGAGGTGTGGGCGGGGCTGCTGGCGGGGGTGTGGGGGGGAGCGGCGGCGCCGGTGGGCTCTCCGGTCGCTCCGGCGCGAACGGCAATTGCGGCCCCGCCAACAACGGACAGGGCGGCTCCGAGTGCGGCAAGCAGGGGATCACCTGCTGCACCGGCGGCGCCTGCGATCAGGGGCTGCGCTGCATCACCGGCGACGTCTGCGAGCGCCTGTGCTCCGTCGACGGCGGCGTCTCCTCCTGTCCGTCTGGCGGCACCTGTCAGTCGACGTCCGCGTGCTGCGTGGGAACCGGCTGCGCGGCCCTCCAGGTCATGGTCTGCCTGTAGACTGGTACCGAGAGGAGCGTCATGGCCTACGAAGTGGACTTCGAGAAGGTGTCGACGATCGGGTTGGAGTCGTCGCCGGTGGCGAGCGCGCTGGCGGGGTTGCGCGCCAACGAGGCCCGGTATTTCAAGAACAAGTACAGCCACGTCTTCGCGGTCGAGCCGGCGAGCAAGGCCGCAAAGACGATCGATTGGGTCCACCGCATCCTGAAAGAGGAGCGCGACCTGGTCATCCAGTCGCGCCCCCTCGAGGCGACCGCGTTTCAGGTCGAGAACATCCGGATGGCGTACGTGTTTTACGAGAGCGGCCTCTCGATCAACGTGATGTACACGATTGATGGCGACAAGAAACGGGCGGTCGGGTTCAAGCTCTCCGACGGGATGGAAATTCCCGCCGAGCTCGCGCCCCGCTTCAAGTTTGCGAGGCAGAAGTCGAAGCTGGCCGGCACCATCCGCGGATCGTTCTTCGTCGTCAAGCGTGAGTACTGACAACGATTCGTAGCTCGATCGTCGGCGGCCCCGCCCTTGTCCCCTGCGTCGGGAACAGCGAAACTCGGGCCATGCAAGCGTGCGTGTTGGCGTCGAACCTTCGTGCGCGGCGCCTGGCGCTCGCCATCGTCGTGGCGGCGGTCGGTCTGACGCGCGCGCCGGCGTCGTCGGCGACGGCGGCCTACACCTGGCACTCGGTATTCCCGTGGCCGACCTCGTACGGGAACCCCGTCGTTTACGACGCCCGCCGACAGCGCGTGTTCATGTACCCGAACTGGGAGTGGAACGGAACGAAGGGGACGTGGGCCCAGCTTTCGACACCCAGCACGCTCCCGATGTCGGCGAACCTGACCCCTCCGGCGGCGTACGACACGACTCGTAACCTGACGGTGCTGCTGTCGCCGACGGAAGGATTCTGGGAACGGAACGGCGACACGGGAGCCTGGACGCTGCGGGGTGGCCCGCAGCCCGCGCTCACCTACGCCACGCAGATGATCTACGACCCCGATCTGGCCCGGTTCCTGATCGTCGCACGCGACAACGCGCAGCCGCCCGACCGCATCTGGGAGTGGGATCCGGCGACGGGCACGCTGACCGAGACGGCGCAGACCGGCCCGCAGCCCACGCCCACGCGCACCGGCGCGGCGATGGCGTATGACGCCGGCCGGCGCCGGCTGGTGATGTTCGGCGGGTTCACGGATCCGATCGCGCCGGACTACACGTATTCCTACATCGGCGACGTCTGGGAGTGGAACCCGGCGACGGGCACCTGGGCGTCTCGCCCGACGACGGGACCGGCGCCGAGCGCCCGGGAGGCAGCGCTCGCGGCCTATCACTCCGGTCGCGGCCACGTCTTCGTGTTCGGCGGACAAGACGCCAACTGGGCGTACGACAGCAAGACCGGGCTCGCGGATCTCTGGGAATGGGACGGAACGGCCGGGGCCTGGATCCAGCACACCTTGCCATCCGGATCGCCCGAGCCCGCCGGCGGGCCGCTCTATTCGCTGACCTACGACGGCGCGCGCGGCCGGCTGGTCATCTTCGGCGGTCAAGGTGACCGGAACACGAACGGCGAGGTGTGGAAGGACGTCATGGAGTGGGACGACACGGCCGGTGCGTGGGACGATCGCCGTCCGCCGTCGGGCCGTGACTCGCCCGCGATGGCCTACGATCCCGCCAGCGGCCGGGTCATGATGTTCAGCGGGTACGCGGCCGCGACGTCATACCCGGACGATCTCTGGGCGTGGAACGGCGCGGACCAGACCTGGTCGCGGCGCGACCTCGCCGGGCCGCCCCCCTCGCGCTATTACGCGGCCATGGCGGCTGACGAAGGGCGGGGGACGCTGGTTCTCTGCTGCGGCAGCGGCCTGTCGTATTGGTACGACACGTGGGAGCTGAACGCGGTCGCGGGGACCTGGACCTCCCGCACGCCGTCGGCCAACGTGCCGGGCGGGCGCTACGGGACACTCGTCTACGATTCCAAACGCGGCAAGATCTACCTCTACGGCGGCGGCGACACCGTCGTGGAGTGGGACGGGACCGCGGGCACCTGGACCTGGCAGACGGCGACAGGGACGAAGCCGTCGTCGCGCTCCAGCCCGCGCGTCGCCTTCGATGCGGCGCGCGACCGCCTGGTCGCGTTCGGCGGTTACCCGGCGAACAGCCCCACATTCCTGGATGACACCTGGGAATGGAACCCGGCCGACGGCTCGTGGGCGGCGCGCGCGCCCGCGGGCAGCATGCCGGCCGGCCACGCCTACGTCGCCGCCTACGACGACACGCTCCGCTCCCGGGTGGTGTTGCTGGGCGGGACCTACAGCAACGTGACCACGCTGCCGATCGACACGGCCTGGGAGTGGGACGGCGTCGCCGGCCACTGGACGGCGATCTCGATCGCGGCCGATCCGGTTTCGGGCACGAAGGCGAAGCAGGCCTCCTGGCCGGGCATCGCGTTCGACAGCGCGCGCGGCGTCGCCGTCACGTTCGGCGGCTCTTCGCTCGAGTACCTCCATGAGACCTGGGAGCTCGGGGTGACCTGTCCGGCCGCCCCCGCCCCCTGTGTCGCGAGCGTCACCTCCACAGACGGCGGCATCACCGACGCCGGGGGCCGCAGCGACGGCGGGGATCGCACCGACGGCGGCGCTCGCGACGCGGCCGCGCGGCCGGACGCTGCCTGGCGGCCGGACGCGGCCTCTCGGGTCGACGGCGCCGGACATCGCAGCGACGCGGGAACGGGCGATCACGGCCCGGCCGACGCCGCGAACGATGCTCCCGTCGTGGCGGGCCGGGACGCGGCCTCCGGCGACGGACCGCGCACAACCGGTGTCGACGCCGCGCGCGACACCTCCGCGCCGGCGTCCGCCAGCGGTTGCAGCTGTCGCGCGAGCGGCGCACCCGCCGGCGCAGCGTGGCCAAGCTGGCAGTCCTTGCTGGCGATCCTCGCCTTCGTCGTCTGTCGCCGGCGCCGGCGCAAGGACGCGTGATGTTCGACCGTTCGATCGGGCTCTTGGCGCTTGCCGTCCCCTGTCTCGCCGGGGCCTGCGCGCATGTCAGCGACGACATCGCCATCCTGGACGCTGGCGACGGTGTGATCTACCGCGTCGACAACAAGCGGCTGCCGAAGCCGGAGACCGGATCGATCGAGATCAAGCCGGGCGGGCACGAATTCCAGGTGACGGCGCAGGCGAGCGAATGGCAAGTCTACCAGACGGTGATCCACAAGTCGGGCCTGCGCACGGTCTGCCTGAAGGCGCGCGGCGGCCACCGCTACGGGTTGAAGGCGACGGTCAAGGACGACGAGCTGAAGGTGTTCGTCGTCGACAAGACGACGGGCGAGCCTCCCAAGACCCCCTGCGGTCCAGACGACGACTGAACGGGACGACTACTTGCTGGTGGTCGTCACGTTCGCCACCGGGAACTGAATACTTCCCATGCCGCCGCCGACCTCGACGTTGATGTGGACCGACGCCAGGCTCCCCAGGCTCCAGCCCTGCGCCGCCCACGCCGCGAAGTGGTCGCTGACCGTGACCGTTCCGCACTGGCGCGGCGTTGCCCGGGTGCTGGTCATGTTGGTCCAACCGCCCGTATGACCGGATTCGCAAGCATTGGCGCCACCGGTTCCGGTCGTCGTGCTCGTGCTGATGTAGTACAGCGCCCCGTCAATCATGACCGAGGTGCTGCCCTTCGGTACGAAGCCGCTGAACGAGTCTTCGTTGATGTACCACTCGACGCACGGGCTGTGCATCCACCCGTACATTCCGATCGACGAAAAGCTGTTGATGGTTCCCGTCTTTGTTTCGGAGAAGTCCGCCGTGATGGTTCCGTAGGCGGTGTAGGCCTTGGGGGTGTTGAAATCCAGGCCGAGGTGGGCCAGGAAATCCATGCTGTTGTTCCACGACGTGGAGAACGCATGCGCGTTTGGAAAGACGGTGATGCTCCCGCCGCTCCCGTTCGTCCAGATGCCGTAATTGAGGCCGTCGGCCGTGCCGTTGATATTGGTTCCGGTGTACGTGTTCCCGCCGGTCGGGAAGGTGGCGGTGCAATCGACCGTCGCGCCGCCGTCGACGCTGGAGCCGCCGGAGCCGGTCGTGCCGCCGGTGCCAGTCGTTCCGGCAGCGCCGCGCCCCGCCGCGCCCGTCGTGCCGCCGGCGCCGCGCCCGGCAGCGCCGCCGGTGCCAGTCGTCCCGGCGACGCCGGTCGTCCCCCCCGAGGCGGTCAAGCCGCCTGAGCCGGTCAAGCCGCCTGAGCCGGTCAAGCCGCCCGAGCCGGTCAAGCCGCCCGAGCCGGTCAAGCCGCCCGAGCCGGTCGTTCCCCCCGAGCCCGTCCCGCCCGAGCCGGTCGTTCCCCCCGAGCCCGTCCCGCCCGAGCCGGTCGTTGCCCCGGAGTCGATGGTGCCCGTGCAACCTGCGAGGGCCAGGCACATCGCGACAGTCGAGAAGAGAACCTTTGATCTCATGGTCGGTGCTCCTTTAAGAGGACGTAAGCAGTCGACGAGCTACGAACGGCGGGGTGGTCGGTCGGCTGGAAGCGCCTGACGCAATGTGCCCAATCCGCGCAAGACTACAGCCGACATTGTAAATGATTGCCCCGTCGCGGCGGCAGTTGTCACGGAAAGTCGAGTGCTGCGACTCAGTGTAGCCGGAGCCGGACGACTGTGCCGGGGGGCGTGGCGGTGAAGGAGAGCGAGCCCGGCGTGCCGGCGGCGTAGGCGGTGGTGACGGCGACCTGCTCGTTCCCCTGCTTGCAGACGTACGTCATCTCGCAACTCGCCGTCGGTTTGGTGCAGCTCCAGGTGTCGTAGGGCGCCGGCAGCCCGCCGTGGAAGATGTAGGTGATCGGGACTTCGGTCGCGGCGTCGACGCCGGCGTCGACCGCGATCGCGGCGTCGGACGGAGTCGCGGCGTCGAGCTGGGTCGCGCCGTCGGACGGGGTCGCGGCGTCGAGGTGAACCCCGGCGTCGGGGCGGATCGCGGCGTCGCGAGACGCGTCGCTGGCGCCGTCGGGGGGGTGGCGGCGTCGGGGCGGGGGCGGCGTCGGGGCGGGTGGCGGCGTCGGGGCGGGTGGCGGCGTCGGGGCGGGTGGCGGCGTCGGCGGACGCGTCGGTGGCGCCGTCGGTATCGGCGGCAATCAGTGGCGCTGCATAGGCGGCCATGAAGAGGGTCTCGCCGTCCGGGCCGATGGCGGTGTAGACCCCGTCGGGGATCGGTTGGCAGCTCGAGCTCGTGCAGCCGGCGGCGAGCGGGAACGTCGTCAACACCAAGAGGCTCAAGACGATCGTTGGTTTCGACACCGCGACTCTCATCATTTCGCGGAGTGGGGTGTGCCGTCAATCGGCGCGCCGACGTCTACACGGGCACCGCCTAGACGGGCACCGCTGATGCTTCGGGTTCCTCTCTGACGTAGGTCAGCTTGAGGACGGGGGAGAGGCCGATCTCGACGTCCAGGGTGGAGGCGTGCAGGCGGCCGACCTCCGCGCCCCTCTGCAGCCGGGCGCCCTTCGCCAGCGCCTTGAGGATGACGCAGGCCAACTTCTTGTCCGGGTTGGCGGCCGTGATGCGGGCGATCGCCTCTTCGGACACTTCGCTGGTCACGAATTTGGCCACGACCTTCGGCGGCAGCCCGACCTCGATCTCGACCTCCGACGGCCTGCAGCCGGCCTCCTCCAGGAGCGGCATCGCCGCGTTGAGCAGGGCGAGGACCTCGCGCAGCTTCGCGACGCCCAGGTTGGCCAGCTCGCTGCCGTCCGCGAGCTCGAGCGCCTTCTCCTTCGCCTTGCTGAGTAACCCCACGACCCCACCTCCCTGGTTGGTGTGCAACGGCTCCGACCAGCTTGATGTTAGGTCGCGCCTGCGTTCGTTCAATCGCTCGCGCGGCGGGCCCGGCCATTCGTCCCGGTTTTGCGACGACAGCCTAGATAACCGGGCCGACGCTCTTCCTTGTTCCACGAAAGAGCCCATCATGGCGACGCACGATGTGTTTCTCGGCCACCGGCAGCTTCGGCGTCGCAACCGTCATCGCGGGCATCGGCGCCGTCGCGATCAACCAGGCCAAGCCGCCGTCACACAGGATGCTGGCGCTGGTCCCGCTGCTCTTCGCGGCCCAGCAGGTGGCCGAGGGCGTCGTCTGGATGACGATCGGCCACGCGACCGCGGCCACGCTGCAGGAGGTCGCCGTCGATCTGTTCCTCGGCTTCGCCCTGGTCGCCTGGCCGATCTGGGTTCCGATCTCGCTCTTCGTCGCCGAGAGGAATCCCCGCCGTAGAAAGGCCCTCGCGGTCCTCTCCTGGATGGGCGCCGCGGTGGGCGTGTACGCGACCGCTCTTCTGCTTCGCGGGCGACCGACCGCGCACGTCGCGGGGCACAGCATCGCCTACAGCTACGTCGAGCGGGGACCCGCGCTCGTGCTGGCGCTGTACCTGCCCGGCTATGTCCTGCCGACGGTGGTGCCGTTCTTCATCTCCACGATCAGCAGGGCCAAGCTCATGGGGACCGTTCTGGCCGTGTCGTTGCTGGCCACGTTCTTGATCCAGCGACAGGCCCTGACGTCGGTGTGGTGCTTCTTTGCCGCCATCCTGAGCGTCCTCATCGTCCTCAGCATCAGCAAGGATCATCGCTTGATCATCAAACCCGCCTAGCGCTCGCCTCTCACGATTCGGCACATCTTCGGCGGGACCAACATCCGCGCAATCGAGTTCGAGCCCTCCGCGCGCCGACGCGCCGAACCCATCGGCCCCCCGGCGCCGCCGACCGCACCCCCGCCGAATCAAGTCACGCGAGTTCCGCGCAGCAGCCGACCAAGTCACGCGAGCGCCGCGGTCGCAGCGGAATCAAGTCGCCGCGGTCGCCGCGGCGGTCGGCCGCACGCCACGCAACCCGCCGCGGTCCGCGACCGACAACGGGACATGCGCGGAATCAAGACGGTGCGACGGCGTCAGCTCAACTTGCCCCTCGGGGCGCCACGCACCTGGGGTGGCGCTCGCAAGGGCGCCGGGCGGAAACCGCGCGGCCGTCCCTCGATGCCCCACGAGACGCGGCCGAAGGTCGATCCGCGATACCCGGTGCAGGTCACCATTCGCGCGACGCCGGGGCTGCCGTCGCTCCGCTCGCCCCGGCTGTTCGGGGCGCTCCGGCGCGCCATCGCACGGGCGTCGGTCGACCGGTTCCGGGTGATTCACTTCTCGATCCAGCAGGACCACGGCCACTTCATCGTCGAGGGGGACGAAGCCCGGCGCGCCCGCGGGGGTATGCACGGGCTGGCGATCCGGTTGGCGCTGGCCGTCAACCGCGCCCTCGGACGCAAGGGGCAGGTCGTCGGCGACCGATATCACGCGCGCCCGCTGACCACGCCGCGCCAGATGCGGACCAGCATGGTCTACGTGCTGCTCAACTTCCGCAAGCACCTCCGGGCGCCCGCGTGCATCGACCCGCGCAGCTCGGGGCCGCACTTTTCGGGGTGGCGGCGCGGGCCCGCGATCGCCGACGCGATCATCCGCGCTCCTTCGGCAACGGCGCCGCCGGCCACCTGGATGGCGCGCGTCGGATGGAGGCGCGCGGGCGGTCCGTTGCGGGTCGACGAGCACCCCGCCTCGGCGCCGCGCGCGCACCCAACTTGAATCCGCGGATGTTGCCGGCGCGGGCCGCAGCTACTTGAGTCTGCGGATGTTTGCGTCCCGAAGATGTGACGAATCGTGAGAGCGGTGCTCCAGGCGGTGCCCTGGCGGCGGCGCCTCAGCGCTTGTGGCCGCCGCCGGCGAGCGTCGCGCTCACCTGCAGCGTCTCGGCGGTGAGGTAGATCTTCTTGGTCCAGGGCGCGTAGCCGGGGAGCGACGCCTTGATCGTGAGGTGCTCGTAACGCAGCGTCGGCACCCGGCGGGGCGCGGTGCCGATCGGGTGGCCGTTGAGGCTGATCGCCGCGCCGGGCGGTGACGAGCTGACGACCAGCGTGGCGGGCGGCCGGTGCAGGCGCTCGTCGATGGCGACCGGCACCCCGGTCTCGGCGGTCAGCGTCTTGGTGACCGTCTCGTACCGCTCGTGCGTGATGGTGAGCGTCCCTTCGCCGCAGGGGATCGCCGCCTCGGCGAGCGGGGTGGCGCCGAGCGGCTTCCCCCGCCAGGCGATCTTGGCGTCGGGCGGCTCGGTGACGACGTTGACCTGGCAGCCGCCCGCCTCGTCGGAGGCGCGCGCGGCGTGGGCGGCCGGCGCGTGACGCTCGCGGACCGGCGGGGCGGGCGCCTCGGTCGGTGCGGTGGCCGCCGCGGGCAGCGGCGCGGGCTTGGCCTCGGCCGGCGCGGCCGGCGCCACCGCCTTCGAGACGACCGGCGCCGGCGCGGGCTCGGGCTTGGCGGCCTCGGCGACGGGCGCCGGCGCGGGCGTTGCCGCCTCCGGCGGCGGCGCAACCACCACCACGGGCGCGCGCCGGAGCGCGTGGCCGATCGCGACGCCAGCCACGACGCAGAGGACGTAGGGGAGCGCGCGCAGCGCGATCCGGCGCGGATCGCGCGCCCCGGTGACGGGCGTTCCCGCCGCACCCGGCGACGACGCGTAGGCGGTCCGTTCGGTCGGCTCGACGCGCTCGGCGGCGAACTCGACGGTCGGCTCCCGAGGCGGGCTCTGCACCGTCCGCTCCGGATCGACGGCCGGGTCGGGCGGCGGGCGCTGGACCGTCTGCTCGAGGTCGGTCGGCGGCTTGGCCACCCGCTCGAGGGTCGCGTCCTCATCGTCGGACTCGAACAGCGTGCTGTCGATGAACGACGCCAGCTGGGTCGCGTTCATCTCGGAGAGCGGATTGGCCGGCAGCGTGAACGGCGCGCCCGGCACGCGCGTCTCCCCCGCCCGCGCCGACAGCGGGTTGGGCGGCAGCGTGAACGGCGTCCCCGGCGCGCGCGGCTCGGCCAGCACCGGCGCCCGCGCGACGCCCAGCGGGCTGGTCGCGGCGCGGGCACGCGGCGGCGGCGCCACGCCAATCATCGTGGCGGCCAGCGCCGAGACCGGCGGCGGGGCCGGACGCCCCGGCGCGGGCGCCTCCGACCTGGGCGGCGACACCTCGGTCGGATCGGAGGGCTCGGGAAGGACGGGGACCGGCACCGCGGCGGTGGCCCTCCGCCGCGCCAGGAGACGGCGGTGAACGGAGGCGCTCGACTCCTCCATGTCGAGCAGCGCCACCCGCAGCAACGTCGGGCGGGCCGCCACCCCCGCGGGTGCGGGCGGCGCCGGACGCGCGTCGGTCACCCGACAGCGCCCGCGCATGGCCACCGACTGGTCCTTGAGCCGGATGGCGAACCGCCCCTCGGTCCCGATCGGCAGCTCGCCGGAGGCCGGCAGAACCAGCGCCCCCTCCGAGGCGAGGCCGGCAAACTTCTCGATGAAGTCGTCCAGCGACTCGCAGCGGGTCGCCACGTGGATGAGCGGCCCGCGCGCGCCGCTCGGCAGCGGCGGAGCCCCGCTCACCCCGACCCCCTGACTCGCCGTGGCCCGCACCACCGCCTGCTCATCGGCGTCTGGCGACCCGACCTGAAGGTCCGCGGCATGGGAACTAGCTTGGCACGGCGCGCCGCGCCCGCGCGCGATTTCGTCGGGCCCCGGGTCAGCGCGCGGCGCCGCGGATCCGCCAGACGATGGTGAGCTCGTCCTTCACCTTGACCACGCCGGCCTTGGAGATGGGCGTGATCCCGAAGTCGGTCTGGCGCAGCGTCGTCCGCCCGGTCGCCTCCAGAGCGTCGCCCGTGCTTTCGAGGTGGACGCGCATGGCCTGCGGGCGCGTCACCCCGTGCAGGGTCAGATCGCCGCGCAGCGTGAGGTCGCGGCCCTTGGGGCCGGCGGCGCCCACCTCCGCGATGGAGGTGGTGACGAAGCGGATCGTCGGGAAGCGGCCGGCGTCGAGGCAGTCCGGACCGACCATCGCCGCCTGCACCTTCGGCACGTCGTCGGCCGGCTCCCCCTGACCGGTCACGCGCAGCCCGGCCGCGTCGATGGTCAGGTCGACCGTCGAGGCGGTGACGCGGTCGGGATCGAACGTGGCGCTGCCGCGGAACGTTCCGGCGACGACGTCGTGCTCGTGGCCGGCGAAACCGAAGAGGCCGGTCTTGCCGACGTGGATCTCGACGCGGCTCTGCGTCGGATCGAGCGTGTAGCGGCGCGGCGCCGCGCGCGCGGGCGCCGCCGCCAGCGCGAACCCGAGGGCCGCCAGCCCCGTCCACCGCCACGCGCCGACGCCCCTCATGAAGAAACCTTAAGCCGGTTTCGCAATCCCGCAACGGCGACGGCAAATTCGCGTCCGCCGCGCGGCGGCCCGGTATACAAATCAGCTCACCATGCCGATCGGAATCGCGGCCGAGATCGGGGCGCGCCGGCTGGCGGCGCAGCAGATTGCGCGCGCCACGTTCAAGACGCCGGGGGAGCTGGTCGCCCATCTGGGCGCGGTCCAGGCGCAGGACCTCCTCGGCGCGAAGTGGGCCGTCGGGCTGCGCCTTGGCGAGCGCGCGGCGCGCGAGTCGACAATCGACCGCGCGCTCGCCGACGGCAGTGTCCTCCGCACGCACCTGTTTCGCTGGACCTGGCAGCTGGTGACCCCGGCCGATCTCCCCTGGATGCTGCCGCTGGTGACGACGCGGCTCATGGCGCGGGCGGCGCGCCGCCACCGGGAGCTGGCGCTCGACGCCACGACGTTCCGCCGCGCGCACGCCGCGATCGCGCGCGTTCTCCGCGACGGCGAACACCGAACGCGCGCCGAGCTGGGCGCCGCGTTGCGGGCCGCCGGCCTCACCACCGAGGCGGGGCGGCTGTCGCACCTGCTGGGTCACGCGGAGCTCTCCGGCCTCATCTGCAGCGGCGCGCCGCGCGGCAAGCAGCCGACCTACGCGCCGATCGGCGCGCGCGCACCGGGCGGCGGGGCGCCGCGGGCGCGCGACGAGGCGGTGGCCGCGCTGGCGCTCCGCTACTTCGAGAGCCGCGGGCCGGCGACGGCGGCCGACTTCACCTGGTGGTCGGGCCTGGCGCCGGCCGAGGCGCGCGCGGCGCTGGCGGATGTCCAGTCGAAGCTCACCTCGGAGGCCGTCGGCGGTGCTGTCCACTGGGCCTCGAAAAGCGCGGCGCGCCTGCCCGACGCGGCGATCGCGCGCGCCACGCTACTGCCGGCGTTCGACGAGTATCTGGTCGCCTACCGGGATCGCAGCGCGGTCCTGGCCGCCGAGCACGTTCGCCGCATCAACGCGGGGGGCGGCCTGCTGGCCCCCACGATCGTCGTCGGCGGGCGCGTCGTGGGCATCTGGCGCCGCACGTTCGAACGGCGCGGCACGGTGACGATTGCGCTCGCCCCGTTCGAAAAGCCCGACCCGCGCGCCCGCGCCGCCATTGCCGAGGCGGCCGAACGTTACGCGGAATTTTTGGGGTTCTCTCCCCAGCTCTACTTCCGTCCGTGAGGGGGGCCCGGCTGATATCATCGCGGTCATGATCTTGCTTAGCTTGCGGTCGTTCCTGGCGTTCGCGATCGTCGTCGGTGCGCTTGGCTGTGGCTCGAAGTCGCTCGCGCCCGCGACGGACGCGAGCGGTCCGCTCGGGGACGGGGCGGCGCGGCCGGCCGATGCCCGCCCGGACACCCCGCCCGACGCAAAGGTGGACGCGGCGCGCTTCGATGCGGCGGCGGACGCAACGGCCTTCGACGCGTCGGCGTGTGATTGCACGATCGGCGCCGATCGCGTCACTCGAATGAGCTGGGACTGCTACTGGCACTACTACGCCGGCCGCGCGCCCCCCGTCTCCTCCGGTCCGATACAGTGCGGCGGGACCCTCCTGACCTGGAGCTCCTTCTGCGGCCTCGTGGGTTCCACCTGGTCCACGGCGGGCGGCCCGCAGCGGACGTTCTTCGACGCGACGGGCGCGGAGATCGGCATCCAGATGTCGACGGACGAAACGGAAGGCGAGTTCGGCTGCACCGGCGGCGGGTTGGGGGGCGGGGTAGCGCTCGAGGCCGGCCAGGTCCCGAGCGCGCTCTGCAAGTCGATCGTCGCGTGCACCTGCACCGCCGACGGGATCGTCAGCTGCCCGCCCTCCGACGCGGGCGCTCCCTGACCGTCGTCACGCGCCAGAGTCAGACACCCGCTCAAACACCCATTCAGACACCGTCGTAGGCGCGCTTCAGCGCGTCGCCGTCGAGCTTGCTCATCTTCAGCATCGCGGCCATCGCCCGGCCGGCCTTGGCGGAATCCTTATCGGAGAGCAGCTTGGGGATGATCGTGGGGACGACCTGCCAGGAGAGGCCGTGCTTGTCCTTCAACCAGCCGCACGGGCCGGGCTCCCCGCCGCCGGAGGTCAGCTTGTCCCAGAAGCGATCGACCTCGGCCTGCGTCTCGCAGTTGATGACGAAGGAGACCGCCTCGGTGAACTTGAACCTGGGGCCGCCGTTGAGCGCGACGAATTCCTGACCGTCGAGTTGGAACTGCACGGTCATGACCGTCCCCGCCGGCCCGGGCCCGCCCGCGCCGTAGCGGGTGGTCGAGAGGAGCTTCGAGTTGGGGAAGATCGAGAAGTAGAAGTTCACTGCCTCCTCGGCGTCGTTGTCGAACCACAGGAACGGTACTGGCTTGCTCATGACGTTCTCCTCGTCGTGGCGTTTTGTCGTTCGCTTCGTCGTTGGCAAATCAGGTCTTGCGCGCGGCCAGCAGGCGTACCGCCTTGTCGAGCTGGCTCTGCCATCCCTGGGCCGTCCTCTCGGTCCAGGGCGCGTCGTGCATGGCGTCGATCGTCACCACCATCCGCACGCCGGCCACGCCGGTAAAGAGCTCCACGACCGTCTCGACGTCGTAAGCGGCGACGCCGGGCACGAAGTCGACGGCGTGGAGGTAGGCAAGGCGTCGTCGCGGCGCGAGCTCGCGGTAGGTGAGCTTCGCCTCGGTGACGAGCGGCATCCCGGCGCGGTTCATCCAATCGATGACGTCGGGCGCACTGGCGATCATGGCGTAACGCATTTCGCCGCCGGGACGCGGATCGATCGCGTGCACCTCGACCCGGAACCCCTCCGGCCCCCACCAGGACTCGACGCCGTCCTTGGTGGTCCAGAGCTCCCACACGTCTTCGATCGGCGCGTCGAACGTCCGCTCGAACGTGATCGTCTTCGGCTTCGTCTCCTGCCCCGTCGTCTCGTTCACGAGAACCTCCGCTTGCGGGTTTTCTGGCGCCGCGCCAGCTCGGCGGCGAACCGGTCGAGCCGCCCCTCCCACAGCCGCCGGTAGCGGGCGACCCAGGCGTCGATCTCCTGGAACGGCTCGGCCCGCAGCGAGTAGAGCCGCCGCGCGCCGTCGGGGCGCATTTGCACGAACCCGGCCTCGTCGAGGATCCGCAGGTGGCGCGACACCCCCGACTGGTGGATGTCGAGCCGCCCGACGAGGTCGTTCACCGCCTGCTCGCCGTCGAGCAGCAGCTCGACGATGCTCCGGCGCACCGGGTCGGCCAGGGTCTGGAAGGCGTCGATATGCATTTACATGCATATGTATAGTCGCGCATGCTATCGCTGTCAAGCGCCCCGGCCGGCTGACAGCCGCGCTTCGGCCAGCCGGTCAAGCCCGTTCGGTCAGGCCCACTCGGTCAGCCCTTCGCGGCGGTACATCTCTTTCCACGAGGGGAACGCCTTCATCCGCTGCGCGTAGGCGTGCAGCACCGGCCAGCGGTCGACCGGCTTCGGCATGTTGCGCGACCAGCGCATCAGCATGGTGGTCATGAAGTCGACGATGGCCAGCCTGGGGCCGAGCAGGTACGGCCCGCCCGTCACCTCGAGGTGCGCGGCGACCTGCCCCCAGCCCTCCTCGATCCGCGCGCGCGCCGCCCGCCGGGTCGCCTCGACGTTCTCCGCGCCGGCCGGCTCGGTCGGGTAGAACCAGGCGCGGTAGGCCGGCTGCAGCGTGTTGGCGATGAAGAACATCCACTGGTAGTGCAGCGCGCTGTCGGGTGTCCCCGGCGCCGGGCAGAGCTCGCGCGCCGGACAGAGATCGCCGAGGTGGAGCGCGATCGCGGCGGCCTCGCGCAGCACGCGCCCGTCGGCGGTCACCAGCGTCGGGACCACCCCGGCCGGGTTCACCTTCAGGTAGTCGGGCGCCTTCTGCTCGCCCTTGTCGAGGTCGAGCGGGTGCAGCCGGTGCGGAATCTCCAGCTCGATCAGCAGCCAGTGAACGACCATCGCCGCCGTCGCCGGCGAATGATAGAGCGTCATCATGATCGCCCGACGATAATCGATCAGTCGCCCGACCGGGGCACGTCGGGCTTCGGCGGCGGGGGTGAGGGGGGCGGCGGCGGTGGCTGGGGCGTGAAGACCTCGCCGCCGGTCCCGAACGCCGGCGGGTGATAGCCATGCGTGTAATCGCTGAGCGCGGCCTGGCAGGCGCTGGTCTTGCTGTAGCCGTAGATGGCCGACGCGAACCAGAGCGACGCCTGGACCAGCCCACTGGTGACCGCGAGCGCCTTGTAGTTGACGTCCTGAGTGGCGACGTAGATCGCCACGCCCGAGTAGGTCAGGAAGAACAGGCTGTCGACCACCGGCGGGACCAGGCTGTTCGAGCAGACGGGCGTCCCGCTCCGGTCCCACTTGTCCGGCAGCGGCTGGGTGAGGACCCAGGAGCAGCCGGCCGACCCGCCGGCCGTCGTGAAGAGCAGCGCGCCCAGCGCGGTCGTGCCCAGCCAGAGCCGGGCACGGCCGGCCAGGCTCACCGTCGCGCCGTCTTTCGCCGACGCGCGATCGGCTCACCTCGACCCGGCGTCATCACCAGCGCCTGGCGCACCGGGCCCGGCAGGCGCGGGCGGATGCGCCCGGTCGCCGGATCCATCCAGCCGTTCGCCGCCCGCATCAGCGTGCGCCCCTCGGCGAGCGCCACGATCGATCCCGTCTCGAGGCCATCGGGGTCGCCGATGAACGGGCGATCGAGCTCGTAGGCGAGACCGCTGTCGGCGAGCGCCCGGTTGAGCAGGGCGCGCAGCGCGGTCACCGACGGGGGCTTGCGCCCGACCAGCTTGGCGGCGATCTCGCGGTAGCCGACGCCGAGAATCGAGGCGACGCAGGCCGCGCCGCCGCCCCACGGATGCTCCTGCGCCACCACCCGATACGGTTTCATCGCCGGCGCACTATACCTGCGGCGGCCGGGCGGGCCATGTCAGCCCGCCGCCCCTCGCCGGCGCGCGGCCGGCAGCGGGTAGACCAGCAGCGGCAGCGGCAACGCCGCGTGCAGGCGGCGCTCGCCTAAACGTGACATATCGTGACGCCGGTGTGATCGCGATCGTTTGACTCGGCTGGCCCGCCCAACGAACATCCCGCCCCATGAACCTGGCGGCGAAAACCGGAGCGGGAACGAGAGCAGTCCTCGTCATGTTGGTCCTCGGAACCGGCCTCGGCGTCGCGGCCGGCTGCAGCAGCAGCTCCGCCTCCGGCGTCAGCATCGCCTCGGCCTGCGCGGACATCGCCAGCGCCCGCTGCGACCAGGCGTCGATCTGCAGCCTGGCCGACGGCGAAACCGGGACCGGATTCAACGTCCTCGAGAACTACGGCAGCAAGGAGACCTGCGTCGCCCGCCAGACGCTCAACTGCACGAACGCGCTCAACGCGCCCGACAACGGCAACACGCCCGCGCAGATCGAGATGTGCGTCGCCGCGTTCCCGGCCTTCAGCTGCACGCAGTTCTTCGACAACCAGCCGCCCCTGCCCTGCCAGCCGACCGGCCCGCGCGCCGCCGGCGCCCCCTGCACCTTCAACGGGCAGTGCCTGACTGGCCAGTGCAACGGAACCAAGACCAGCGTCTGCGGCACCTGCGGCGCCGCGCCCGCCACGGGGACCGACTGCTCCGACTCGACCTGCGCCGACGGCGAGCGCTGCGTCGGCGCGACCACCACCTGCCAGCCGATCGTCGCCTCGGGCGGCACCTGCGACACGGGCCACCCCTGCGATCGCGGCTTCTCCTGCATCGGCGAGAACACCAAGACGATGACCGCCGGCAGCTGCGGGCCGGCCGCCACCGGGATCGGCTCGCCCTGCGGCGGCACGATGCCCGGCTGCGACGGCACGCGCGGGCTCTACTGCGGCGGCCCGACCGGCGCGAAGACCTGCATGCGCGTGATCTACCCAGGCTACAACGGCAGCGTCACCGCCGGCGCGGACGGCGGCGTGGCGACCGGCAGCGACGGCGGCTCCGACGCTGGCACCGCGCCGACCACGGCGACCGGGAGCCCCTGCGGCCTGCTCGCCGACGGCTCGCGCGTCGGCTGCGTGTCGGGCAACTGCTACACGGCGACCGGCGTCGCCACCGGCAGCGACCAGGGGACGTGCAGGCCGTTCGCGGGCGACGGCGATCCCTGCGACACCGCCGTCGGGCCCGGCTGCATGTACCCGGCGCGCTGCGTGGTCACGGGTGGCGCCGACGGGGGCGGCACGACGGGGAGCTGCGTCGTCCCCGTCGCCACCATGTGCGCGTCTCCGTAGCCAACCGACCGCACGGCCGGGCCGGTTGGGCCGGCGCCGCGCGGCCCCGCTCGCTCGCCCCGACCATCGTGGCCACCTTCAAGGGTAAGGAGGGTACGCCATGGTCCGGAAGAGCTGCTTCATTCTCGGGATCGCCCTCGGCGTCTTTTGGTGGATCGGCCTCAGCGAGAACCAGGGGGCGACCGTGCTCTGGTTCGACGCGGTGGCGGCGGTGGTCGCCTTCGGCACCGCGGCGCTCGTCTCCGAGCCCGAGCACAACCCCGGCCGCCTCGCCGGTCCGGTGGTCCTGGGGCTGGGGTTGGCCGTGCTCTGGGTCGTCGGCATGTCGTCGGGCCAGCCGGCCTGGGCCAGCTGGTTGAACTTCATGTTCGCGGTCGCCTTCCTGGGGGTGGCGGTCGTGGCGGCCCTGCAGCCGAGGCTGGTCCACGTCACGCGGTGAGGCGGGCAAGAGCGGCAGGAGGGCGCCGGTCGCGGTAAGATCTGGTCAATGGGCCGCCCGTCGCTCGGGATCCAGCGGATCGAGGCGCTGCACTACTACGTTCGCGATCTCGAGCGGACGCGTCGGTTCTTCGTCGACAAGCTCGACTTCGTGGAGATCGGGTCGAGCGGCCCGGATCTGGAGCGCGAGGGGCGGCAACGTTCGGCGGCCTTCCGCGCGGGCGAGGCCCTCTACGTCATCCACCAGCCGGTAGGCGAAGGGGGCCGCGCCTGGCGCTACCTGCGCAAGCACCCCGAGGGGGTGGGCACGGTCGTGCTGGACGTCGAGGAGATCGACCGGACCTTCAAGCTGCTCGACGAGCGCGGCGGGACGTTCATCACGGATGTGCAGCGCTTCAGCGATGAGGGCGGCACGCTGGCGATGTTCTCCGTCACCACGCCGTTCGGCGACACGACGTTCCGGTTCGTCGAGCGGCGGGGCTACACGCGCCTCTTCCCTGGTTTCGTCCCGGGCTTCGTCCCGGCCGCGAACCCGGCCACGGGCGCCGGCGCCGGCAACCGGTTCGGCTTCGAGAAGATCGACCACCTGACCGCCAACTTCCAGACCATGAAGCCGGCGCTGCTCTGGATGGAGCACGTGCTGGGGCTCGAGCAGCTCTGGGAGGTCGCGTTCCACACGCAGGACGTGCCAGCGGACGCGTGGACGGAGCTCGGCTCTGCCGAGCGGAGTCCGTCGCGGGAGGGCACGGGGACCCTATCAGGGTCCCCGCCTCCAACGAAACGCGAGCACGGCTCGGGGCTCAAGTCGATCGTGATGTGGGATCCGGCGTCGGGCGTGAAGTTCGCCAACAACGAGCCGTTCCGGCCCTTCTTCAAGGAGTCGCAGATCAACCTCTTCGCCGAGGACAACCGCGGCGACGGCATCCAGCACTCGGCCCTGTCGGTCGGCGAGATCGTCGGCGCCGTGCGTGGGCTGCGCGCCGCGGGCGTCGAGTTCATGCCGACGCCGGGCAGCTACTACGACGTGCTCCCCGAACGCCTGCAGGCGATCGGCGTCGGCACGATCGACGAGAGCCTCGACGTCCTGCGCGAGCTCGAGATCCTGGTCGACGGCGCCAAGCCGCGGCAGTACCTCCTGCAGATCTTTCTCAAGGAGGCGGCCGGCCGCTACCACGATCCCGAGGCGGGGCCGTTCTTCTTCGAGATCATCCAGCGCAAGGGCGACCAGGGTTTCGGCGCCGGGAACTTCCGCGCGCTGTTCGAGGCGATCGAGCGCGAGCAGGCGCGCGGCGGCGGGCGCGCCGGCGCCGCCGTCCCGCGCATGTGAGCGACCCCTGAGCGAAGGAGTGACAAGACGATGCTGGATCGCATGGTTGCCGGCGTGGTTCCCGACAAGCCGCACACCGCCCTGCGCGACGGGGCCGGGCGGCTGCGCCACGAGGAGTGTCTGACCCGCGAGGGCTTCGACGGCCCGTTCACCATCCTCTACCACCTCGGGCGCCCGCACCTGGCGCAGCCGGTGGCGGCCACCCACGGCTGGGAGATCCCGGGCGACGCCGACCGCGAGCCGCGCCCGCTCGCGCGGCGGCACTACCGCTCGCAGGAGCTGGCCCGGCGCGGGGGGCCGGCGGTCGACGCGCGCGTGCCGCTGCTCTGGAACGGCGACGTCGTCCTCTCGATCGTCAACCCCGACGAGCCCGATCCGGTCTACTTCTCGAACGGCGACGGCGACGATCTCTACTTCATCCTCGCGGGCGGCGGCCTGCTGCGCTCGGCGCTCGGCGATCTCCGCTTCGCCGCCAACGACTACCTCTTCGTCCCCAAGGGGCTCCCGCACCGCTTCATCCCCGACGAGGGGCAGCAGGACTGGCTGTCGATCGAGTGCACCGCCGGCTTCGGCCTCTTGCCGCAGTGGCGCAACGCCGTCGGCCAGCTCCGCATGGACGCCCCCTACAGCCACCGCGACTTCCGCCGCCCGACCTTCACCGGTCCGTGCGACGAGGGGCTGCGCGATCTCCTGGTCAAGCGCGCGGGCGCCTTCCACGGGTTCCAGGCGCCGCACCCGCCGCTCGACGTCGTCGGCTGGGACGGGACGGTCTATCCCTGGGCGTTCCCCATCCTGAACTTCCAGCCGCGCGTCGGCCTCACCCACCTGCCGCCGCCCGTGCACGGGACCTTCTCCACGCGGGGCGGGCTCATCTGCAGCTTCGTCCCCCGCCCGCTCGATTTTCACCCGCAGGCGATCCCCTGCCCCTACCCGCACTCGTCGGTCGACTGCGACGAGATCATCTTCTACGCCGCCGGCAACTTCACCTCGCGCAAGGGGGTCGGCCCGGGCAGCCTCTCGCACCACCCGTCCGGCATCATCCACGGCCCGCACCCGGGCGCCTACGAGGGGAGCATCGGCGCCCGCGCCACCGACGAGCTGGCCGTCATGCTCGACACCTTCGCCCCCCTGCACGCCACCGCCGCCGCCCTCGCCGTCGAGGACGCCGGGTACCACGCGAGCTTCGTCTGAAATTACAATATGTTGCATAACAAACACCCATATTGTCTATTTTGGTCATTATGGTTAAAATAGATATTAGGTGAGCCCCATGAAGGACACTGCCCGGACGACCGACGAGCTCCCCCAGGGCGGAGAGTCTTCCGTCTCGGCGACGACCGCCAAGAGGGACTTCGCCCGGCTTCTGGAGATGACCGGCCGGGGCGACGTCGTCTACATCACCAAGCATGACGCTCCCCGGGCGGTTCTTATCTCGCTGGAGCGATATCAAAGCCTCGCCCGATCCGCCGAGCAGAAGCTCGAGGGTCTCCGGCGCGAGTTCGATCTCATGCTGGCCGAGATGCAGTCCGCGGAGGCTCGTCAGGCGATGAAGCGCGCCTTCGCGGCCGCCCCAGACGAGCTGGGCAAGGCGGCGGTGGCGAGCGCGCGCCGTGGCTCCTGAAGCCCCCGGCGGCGACATCTACGTCCTCGGCGGGACCAACGGCGCCGGAAAGAGCAGCGTCGGGGGCGCCGCTTTTCGAGCGGAGGGAGCGACCTACTACAATCCGGACGAGGCCGCGCGCCGCATCCGGGAGCTCGATCCGGGCCTCTCTCAAGCGGAAGCCAACGCGCGAGCCTGGACGGAAGGGCGCCGCCTTCTCGAGCGAGCGATCGCGGAACATCAGACCTTCGCCTTCGAGACGACGCTGGGAGGAGACACGATCCCCGGACTGCTCGAGCGCGCGGCCAAATCAGGTGTCCCGGTTCGCATCTGGTACGCGGGCCTCGCCACGCCGGAGCTGCACGTCGAGCGCGTGCGGGCTCGGGTTCGCAAGGGTGGACACGACATTCCAGAGGGAACCATCCGACGCCGCTTCCACTCCGGGCGCCTCAACCTGATTCGCCTGCTCCCGCACCTCGCCGAGCTCCGCGTCTTCGACAACAGCGCCGACGCCGACCCTTCGACCGGCGCGGCTCCATGTCCGGTGCTTCTCCTTCACATGGTCGATCGGAACATCGTGGCGCTGGCCGATCTCGACAGCGTGCCTGAGTGGGCGAAACCGATCGTCGCCGCCGCCTGGTCGGTGGCGCGCACCCCGATCGGATAGGGCTACGCGACGAGGCCGGGGACGCGGATGCCGGTCGTCTCGTCGGGTGATTTCAAAGGAAGGTGGACGGAGAAGGTCGAGCCCTTGCCGAGCTCGCTCTCCACCTCGACGCGGCCGCCGTGCAGCTCGACGAGGCGGCGCGAGAGCGCGAGACCGAGGCCGGTCCCCTCGGGGCGGGTGCCGTTCGGCTGCGCGAGCTGCTCGAACTCGCGGAAGAGGCGCGGGAGATCGCCACGCGCGATGCCGATACCGGTGTCGCTGACGGAGACCACCAGGCTGCGGGCGTCGGCGCGCGCGCCGAGCCGCACGAGGCCGCCCTTCGGCGTGAACTTGATGGCGTTGGAGATGAGGTTGTAGAGCACCTGCTTGATGCGCCCGGGATCGATGAACACGTCGGGGAGGCCGGGCGGCAGCGTCACCTCCAGCCGGATCCCGCGCTTGGCGGCCACCGCGCCGATCACGCCGCGCACGACGTCGACGATGCTGCCGATCGGCGTCCGCTCGTAGACGAGATCCATCCGCCCCGCCTCCACCTTGGAGATGTCGAGCACGTCGTTCACCAGCTGCAGGAGGTGCCGCCCCGACACCAGCACGTTGCCGACGTAGGTGCGCTGCTTGTCGTTGAGCGCGCCGAAGATTTGCTGCTCGAGCAGCTCGGAGAACCCGATGACCGCGTTGAGCGGCGTGCGCAGCTCGTGGCTCATGTTTGCAAGGAAAGCGCTCTTGGCCTGGTTGGCGGTGTCGGCCGCCTCCTTGGCCTCCCGCATCTCGCGCTGGGCGCGCTCGCGCTCGCCCACCTCGTCCTGTAGGCGCGCGTTCGCCTCCGACAGCTGGCTGGTGCGCTTGTCGACCCGCACCTCGAGCTCGGACATGATCGCGCGCAGCCCGCTTTCGGCCGCCTTGCGCGCCGTGATGTCGGAGAACGACCCCATCGCCGCGTAGGGGATGCTCTCGCCGTAGCGGACCAGCGGCTGCGAGTTCATCGAGATCCAGACCTTGTCACCGTCGGCGCGGGTCATGCCCAGCACGACGTTCTGCCGCGGCTCGCCGGTGCGCAGCGTGGCCAGAAACGGCAGCTCGCTGCTGGACACCGGCTCTCCCTCCTCGTCGACGACGGCGGCGAACGTCTCGGCCGACGGGCGCCAGGCCATCTCCGCCGACGACCGCGCCAGGATGCGCTCGCAGCTGGCATTGGTGGCCAGCACGTTGCCGCCGCTGTCGACCAGGATCAGCCCCTCGTCGAGCGCCGCGATCACCGAGCGGTAGCGCTGCTCGCTGTCGCGCAGCCCCTGCTCCACGCGCTTGCGCTCCATGAACTGGCCGATCTGCCCCCCCAGCGCGCTCAGCATCGACAGGTGGTCGTCGTTGGCGTGGCGGATCTGCACGCTGTAGAAGGCCATCACGCCGATCACCTCGGGCCCGTTGCGCAGGGGGATGGCGAACGCGCCGTGCAGCCCCGAGGCGGCCGAGAATCCCGCCATCGGCATGGCCGGCTCCTCCGCGAGGTCGTGGACCCAGAGCGGCAGGTGGCGCTGCCAGACCCGCCCCGGCAGCCCCTCGTCGGGCGCCACGCGCGCGGCGCGCCGCGCGGCCAGAAAGTCGTTCTGCGCGTAGCTCTCGGCGTGCCAGAGGTCGATGCAGGTGAGGTGCTGGCGCCCCTCTTCGACCTCCCACAGCTCGCCCACCTGCCACTCCTGATTCTCGCCCATGATCCGGAGGACCAGCGGCGCCGCCTCGCGCAGGCTGGCCGACCCGGCCAGCACGCGCGTGATCACGTACTGCAGCGAGAGCAGCCGCTCGGTTCGCTGGCGCTCGGCCACCTCGCGCTCGAGCGCCGCGCGGCTCGAGTCGATCATCGCCTGCTTGCGCGCCGAGCCCAGGAGGTCGCCCTGGCTCTTGCCGATCGCCAGGATGAGCAACAGGTCCTCGATCCCCACGAAGGCCGTGTCCATGAACCAGACCCAGCGTCCGAGGTGCGCGATGCCGTAGGTCGAAAAACCGATGGCGGTCACCAGGCTGGCGATCAGCAGCACCGTCGGGTCGCGGTACATGGCGAGAAAAGCGAGCGCGACGAAGGGGACGGCGCGCATCTCGGGGCGGCTGCCCGAAAGATAAATGAGCAGCGCCGTCAGCAGCCCCTGCCCGACGGCGATCTCACGTCGGGTGAGCGCCGATCCCGGGTGGCGGACCGCCATGTAGACCGGCAGCGCGCTGAACACCCCACCCAGAAAGAAAGCCTTCCAGGCGAGGGGCAGGTGCGGCAGCGCGCCCGTCCCGACGAGCGGCGTCGTCCAGAGCGCGGTGGCGATCCCCCCAAGCCACTGGGCCACCAGCAACCAGAAGAACATCCGGTCGGTCCGCTCCCAGATCTCCTGCTGGTACTCGGCGTAGAGCCGCCGCGTTCCCGGGGCCTCGTCCTCCAGCTTCACGCGCGCCCACCGCTGACCCCGCCGGCCGCGTCCGGGCGCCCCGGTCGCAGCCCGCGCGCTCAGCGCCAGGCGCGCGACGGGCAGGCGAACGCAGAAGCAGCTGCCGCGGACCTGCTGGTCGTCGATCCAGATGGCGCCGCCGTGAAGGTTGACCGCGCGGCGGCAGAACACCAGCCCGAGGCCGTGGCTGGAGCGCGCTTCCCGGCCGCCGAGGCCGCCAGCGCGCCCGTACTTCTCGAACACGATCTGCCGGTAGGCGGCCGGGATCCCCGCCCCCTCGTCGCGCACGCGGATTTCGACGGCCGCCTCGGCCCCGTCGTTTGCGGGCGGGGACCGCGCGTCCATCGTCGTTGACACGACTTCGAGAGAGATGGTCGCCTGGCGGGGGCCGTACTTGTAGGCGTTGTCGATCAGGTTCTCGATGATCCGCCGCACGAGGTCGCGATCGCCGCGCATCGTCCGCACGCCCGCCGCCACCGCCAGCGCCAGCCGCTGTTCCTTGTCCTCGATCCGCCGCCCCATCTCCGAGCAGACCTCGGCGACGAGCGCCGGCAGGTCGAACTCGGTGACGTGCGGGGCGAGCGCGCCGTCGTCGCTGCGGCTCACGTCGAGCAGGTTCATCACCAGCCGCACCATCGCCTGCGAAGCGCGCTCGACGTCTTCCAGCGACTCGCGCTCGTCGACCGGCAGCACCGCCCGCGCCTGCACGAACTGCACGTTCGACAGGATGCTGGAGAGCGGGTTCTTGAGATCGTGCACGATGAGGGCGGTCAGCTCGTCCTTCTGGCGTTGCGCCGCCAGGAGCGCGTCACGCTGGCTGGCGACGAGCTGGACGTTCGCCCGCAGCTGGTCGGAGAGCTGCTTGATCCGCAGCAACGAGCGCACGCGAATGAGGAGCTCGGTCCGGTTGATCGGCTTGGTGAGAAAATCGTCCGCCCCCGATTCCAGCGCCGCCTTGTGGGTCTCGAGATCGCCCAGCGCGGTCAGGAAAAGAACCGGGACGTCGCCGTGCTCCGGCAGCGCCCGGATCCGCCGGCAGGTCTCGTAGCCGTCCATCCCCGGCATGAGTACGTCCAGCAGCACCAGGTCGGGCCGCAGCACCGGGATCTGCGCCAGCGCCTCGGCGCCTCCTTCCGCTTGCACCACGCTATACCCGGCCCCCACCAGATGCCCCTCCGCCACCTCGCGGTTCTGGAGGTTGTCGTCCACCACCAGCAGGGTGGCGGCCCGGGGCCCCTCAGCCACGCCGATCGGCACGCGACTCCTCCGCCGCCGGGGCGGTCTTGAGAAACGACTCGACGACCGCACCGAAGGTGCGGGTGTCGATCGGCTTCGACAGGTACCCCTGAAACCCGCTGCCGAGCAGCCGCTCGCGGTCTCCCGGCATGGCCAGCGAGGTGACGGCGACGATCGGGATGTCGGCGTAGTCGGCGCGGGCGCGCGCGTGGCGGATCACCGCCTCGGCGCCACCCCCCGGGATCTGGACGTCGAGCACCAGGAGATCCAGCCCGCCCGCCTCCAGCGTCCGGCGGGCCTCCTCGACGGTCGCCGCCTCGACCACCTCGTGCCCCCGCAGCTCGAGCAGGTCGTGCAGCAGCAGCCGGTTGAGGGCGTCGTCCTCCACGATCAGGATGCGCGCCCGCACCGCAGGACGCTCGCCAGTCGGATTTCCGTCGGTCGGCATGATCCCTGGGCGCGCGGCTCTCCGCGGATCCCACCCAGCATTTCGACAGGTCCGGGCACGGACTTTACGTACAGAGATGGGACGCGAGCGTCGCGGGGTCGGGCCGCCCGGGTCGGGAGAGTCAGGGCCGCCACGGATGAGCTGATTTCAGGCGGTTTTCCCGCCCTTCGCCATATCCGGGATTGCGATTCCTGGATGTCAAAGTTGTGTTACTTTGCGCCCGCGGTCCCAGGACGGCCTGGTGCGCCATTTCTTTTTTGGGAGAATCAACATGAACAGTTTCCGATCTCGTTTCTTGATGGTGGCGGGCCTCGCCGGCACGGCGGGCCTCTTGCTGAACGTTAACTGCGGCGGCGGCAGCAGCGGCGGGACCGGTGGAAAGGCAGCGGCGGCACCACCTCGACGGGCGGAAAGGGCGGCAGCGGCATCCGGCGGCAGCAGCCACCGGCGGCAAGGGCGGCAGCGGCACCGGCGGCAGCGCGACGGGCGGAACGGCTCCGGCGGCAGCGGCACCGGCGGCAGCGGCGGCAGCGGCACCGGCGGCGGCGAGCACCGGCGGCACCGCGGGCGCCGGCACCGGCGGCACGGCTGGTGGCGGCGGCGGCGCCAAGGGCGGCGCAGGCGGCGCGGGCGGCGACCGGCGGCGCGGGCGGCGCGAACACCGACGGCGGCACGCAGCAGGCGGCGTTCGCCTACACGTTCGCCTCGGACACTCCAGGGTTTCGCGCTCGATACCTACAGCGGCGCCGGCAACCTGGTGAACCTGGACGGCGGCACCAAGCCGACCCTGACCTGGGACAACACCGTTGGCAGCCCCGCACGCGGGCTCGGCGAAGGTCGACGCGACCTTCACGGACTACAGCCAGTTCGTCCTCTCGACGCTGAACATCACGCCGCTCATCGACGCGACCGGCAAGACGATTTCGGTCTGGGTCATGGTGGACGCCGGTCGACGGCGGCGATGCCTTCACCGGCGTACGCTCAGATGCAGGTCGAACACCACGCACCAGCTACCACAGCGCCACCAGCGCTAGGCTACGTCTGACGCCGGGCCAGTGGAAGCAGGTCACCCTCCCGATCTCAGCGCGCCGGCCTCGCCGTTCGACGCCAGCTCAGATCATCCAGGTCAGCATCAAGTTCACCACCGGCGCAAGCCGTGACTCGGGCACGTTCCCGGGCCCCGAGCACTGCACCTTCCACTTCGACACGATCAGCGACGGCGGGACCCCGCCGGCGCCGACCCCGCCCAACGCCACGTTCGATCACAGCGTGCAGGGCTTCTCCGCGACGGGGCAAACACGCATCCCGACGGCGGCGCCGTCCCCGACGCTGACGTTCGACTCCACGACCGGCAACCCGAACGCCGGCTCCGTCGACGTGACGCTCCCGTTCAGCAACTACGACCAGTGGTATACCGTCACGTCGAACGTCGCAGCCCACGGCCGACCTCAGGGCAAGACGATCCACGCCAAGGTCAGGCTCGACGACGTCGGATGGCGGAACGATCACGATCCCCGGTGGCTACATCCAGCTCTTCGTCCAGAGCAACGGATACCTCTACGGGGGCACAGCGGGAACGGGCCTCACCGCGGGCACCTGGACCGATCTGACGTCAATGCCAACGCGCCAGGCGGATCCGTAACGACGGGCTACGACCCGACCCAGATCATCCAGGTCGGCGTCCAGATCGGCACGGGCAGCAAGCCGGACGGTGGCGTCTTCGGCGCTGAGATCTCGCCGAAGCTCCACATCGACTCGATCATCGTCCAGTAACACCGAGTCCGCACTTCAACCGGCGTCTCGCCTCGCGCGGGACGCCGGTTTTTTTATGCCTGCGCGGCGGGCGGTAGACTTGGCGCGCATGCGCTTTCCAGCCGGGCTTCTGATCCTGGCCGGGCTTCCGGCACTGGTGGCATCGGGAGCGCTGGCCGCGCCCCAAATCCAGTGGAAGGCTTTGGAGCCGGGGATCGAGTACGCCACCGTCGAGCCGCCCGGCGCGTCGACGCTGCCGCTCGACGGGCGCATTCACCTGGTGCGGATCGATCCTCAGAGCCGACTGTTGGAGGCCGTCATGGCAGGCGCCGGCGACGGCAAGCCGCGCCCCGCGGGTGCGTGGTGCCGCGAGCACAAGCTGGCGGTCGCCATCAACATGGGCATGTACGAGCAGGATGTCCGGACCAACACCGGCTACGCGCGCAGCCCCGGCTACGTGAACAACAACTACTGGACGAAGTACCGGGCGGCCCTGGGCTTCGGTCCCACCAAGCACGGCGCCCCGCCGATCTTGATGGCCGATCTCGACAATCCGGGCGACAAGGCGCGCCTCGCCGACTACGGCACCGTCATTCAGGACCTCCGCCTGATCCGCGCCGGGCGGAGCGTGTGGGAGAAGCAGGATCGAGCCTGGAGCGAGGCCGCCATCGGCGTCGACAAGCAGGGGCGCGTCCTCTTCATCTTCAGCCGCACCCCGCACACGATGAAGGACCTCACCGAGGTCCTGCTCGCCCTCCCGCTGGACCTCGACACTGCGATGCACGCCGAGGGTGGCCCGGAGGCGAGCCTCTCGATTCACGCGGGCGGCGTGAACATCGACCTCAACGGCCGCTACGACGGGCCCGGCGAAGGGGAGCGCCTGCAGTGGGCGATCCCCAACGTCCTCGGCGTGCGCAGTCGCTAGCTCCGGCCTGGCTGGAAGTGTGGGACCGCGAGCTTCCGTACCATGCGCCCGACCTTCACTGTTGCTGAATGTTGTATATTTGCTACATTCATATTCATGCGGCCCTTTGGGGAAACAGTGCTGATCTGGAGACTGACGCGCGGGATGACCCAGGCCCAATTGGCCGACGCAGCCGGCGTTCCGCGTCCAAACCTCTCCGCGATCGAGCGTGGCGATCGAGAGGTCACCCTTCGAACGCTGCGCGCGCTCGCCCTCGCGCTCGATGTTCGCCCCGGTGCCCTCGTGGACGGCGAGACGCCACACGAGGGCGCGCCGCCTCTGACCCGCGCCCAAATGGAGCGGATCGCCGACGCCACGGTCAGCGGTGCGACGCTGATCGATCCCCGCGAGTCGGCGCTTTCCCAGTGGCTCACCGCAACGCTCGCCGGACGCCTCAGGGGAAGTCGGGCCACTCGATCGGGCAACGGCGGGAGGCAAAGCGATCGCGCGTACTTTCGACTCCGAAGCGCCGAAGAACCGGCAGTGGTAGCCAGCCTCGTCAACCGCGTTCTCGAGAAGATTCCACGATCATGACACCGCGTCAGATCGAACGATTCATGGCCACCCTGGCCGCAGAGCTGGGCATTCCGGCGCGCGCTTATCTGACCGGTGCGGCCGCGGCGGCGCTCTGGGGTCGCGTTCGGCCGAGCTACGATGTTGATCTCGGGCTCGAGCCCAAGCACAAATCACGGGCCAGTTGGGAGCTCGTGGAGCGCGCGGTCGAGAGAACGACTCGCCTCACGGGAGTCGCGGTGAGCATCGCCGAGGACATCGATCGGTGGGGAATGATCACCTTGCTCGACTACAAGCGCACGTCGCGCCACTATCGGACCTTCGGCCAACTGGAGCTCAGGATGCTTCACCCCGCCAACTGGTCCATCGGCAAGCTGACGCGAAGCTTGGAGTCCGATCTGCGCGACGTCGCCGAGGTCTTCCGGCGGCAGCGGGTACCAGCCGCCAGGGCTACCGCCACCTGGGGGCGAGCGCTCCGAGCCAGTCCTGCCTCGACGGCGCAGTTTCAGTTTCGTCGCAACGTCGAGCAATTCCTTCGGGACCGCGGTCGCCGCATCTGGGGCAGAACCTTCGACGTAGAGGCGGCCACGGCCACATTCTGGCGCGCGGCCGGAATCAAGCCCCAGACCCGACCTACTTAATCCCGACGGCCCCGGCCCAATCCACGAATGTGCTCGGGAAGATCCCCAGCAGCACCACCGCCACCACCGCCAGCAGCAACCCGGCGCGCATCGAGGTGCCGTCGGTGGGGCTGAAGGCGCGGGCGCTGCCGTCGCGGAAGTACATGGCGACGATGATGCGGAGGTAGTAGTAGACGCTCACCAGGCTGTTGAGGACGCCGACGACGACCAGCCAGTAGAGGTGCGGCGTCTGCATGGCGGCGCGGAAGAGGTAGAACTTGGCGAAGAAGCCGCCCAGCGGGGGCACTCCGCCGAGTGACAGCAGGAAGAGGGTCATCGCCAGCGCCACGGCCGGGCGGGCGGCGCCGATGCCGGCCCAGTCGTCGATGTAGAGGCGCTCGTCGCTGCGGTTGCCGATCCAGGCGACGACACCGAACACGCCCAGGGTCGTGAAGGTGTAGGCCAGCAGGTAGAACAGCACCGCGGGCCTGGCGTCGGCGACGCCCACGCCTGCCGCCACCACGCCGATCAGCAGGTAGCCGGCGTGCGCGATCGACGAGTAGGCCAGCATTCGCTTGATGTTGTCCTGGCGGAGCGCCGCCAGGTTTCCCAGCGTCATGGTCAGCGCCGCCAGCACCGAGAGCGCCGAGGCCCAGCCGGTGGAGTCGAAGACCATCACCGGGCTCGCGAAGGCGGTGCCCAGGATGCGGATGAGGGCGCCGAAGGCGGCGGCCTTCACGCCGGCGGCCATGAAGCCGGTGACCGGCGTGGGCGCACCCTCGTAGGCGTCGGGGGCCCACATGTGGAAGGGGACGGCGGCGACCTTGAAGACCAGCGCGATCAGGATGAAGTACTCGCCCAGGTAGAAGATCGGCTTGCCGCTGGCCTCGGCTGTCTTCGCCGCGATCCCCGAATACAACAGCTCGCCGCCGGTCGCGCCGTAGACCAGCGCGATGCCGTAGACCAGGAAGCCGGTCGCGAACGCGCCCATGAGGAAGTACTTCATCGCCCCCTCGGCGCTGCGCAGGCTGCGGCGCGCGCAGCCGGTGAGGACGTAGGCGGCCAGCGACATCGTCTCGATGCCGATCAGCAGCGACACCAGACCCGTCGCGTGCGCGACCATCACCATCCCGGAGGTGGCGAACAGGACCAGGGCGTAGAACTCGCCGAACTCGAACCCCTGCTCGCGCAGGTAGGGGGGCGCGAAGAGCAGCGTCAGCAGCGCGGCGACGATGAAGGAGGCGTCGAGATAGAGCGCCATCCGGTCGACGGTCAGCATCCCGTCGAAGTGCGACGACGGCGTGGCCGCGCCGTCCCAGCCGACGACGATCGCCACCAGCGCCGCGACGCAGCCCGCGACCCCCAGCCAGGCCAGCCCGGAGCGCGACTTGCCCTGGATGAAGGTCTCGGCCAGCAGGATCACGCACCCCATGCCGATCAGGATCAGCATCGGCGCGTAGGCGAGCAGCTGGCTGCTGTCGAAGGTCATGGCGCGACTCCCTCGGGCGCCTCTGGCGCGGGTGGTGGGGGCGGCAGAGGTGGCGGGGGCGCCGGCGCGGGCGGCGGCGCGGCCGGAGCGGTGAGCGACGGGTAGACGTGCGCCGGGGCGTCGGGCGCGCGCCGCGACTCCTGCAGCCGATCGCGGTAGTTGGCCACGAAGGCGTCGACGGACTTCGCCGAGCGGTCGAGGATCGGCTGCGGCGCCAGCCCCATCACCAGCGCCGCGGCGACCACGATGGCGAACACCCAGGTCTCACGGCCATGGATGTCGCGCACCGACTTGTTCTCCGGCTTGTCGAGCGGCCCGAACATCAGCTTCTGATACATGGTCAGCAGGTACATCGCCGAGAGGATGACCGCGGTGGCCGCGATGGCGCCCATCAGCTTGGGCGCCGGGAAGAAGCCGATCATGTGCTCGGCCGCCCAGGTCTTGTTGGCGGTGAAGGTGCCGATGAGGACCAGGAACTCGCCCACGAAGCCGCACAGGCCCGGCAGCCCGACCGAGGCCAGGAGGATCGCCAGAAACAGCGCCGCGAAGACCGGCGTCTTGGCCCACAGGCCCCCGAAGTCGCTCAGCTTGCGCGTGTGCCGGCGGTCGTAGAGCAGACCGACGGCGAAGAAGAGGCCGCCCGTCGAGATCCCGTGCGCCAGCATCTGGTAGATGCCCCCCTGGATGCCCGTCGGGTTCAGCGTGAAGATCCCCAGCACCACGAACCCCAGGTGCGAGACCGACGAGTAGGCCACCAGCTTCTTGGCGTCGTCTTGCACGTAGGCCATCAGCGCGCCGTAGACGATGCCGATGACCGCCAGGATCACGATGACCGGCGCGGCCTGGGCGGCCGCCAGCGGGAACAGCGGCAGCGCGAAGCGCAGGAAACCATAGGTCCCGAACTTGAGCAGGACACCCGCCAGGATGACCGAGCCGCCCGTCGGCGCCTCGACGTGCGCATCCGGCAGCCAGGTGTGCAGCGGGAAGATCGGCACCTTGATGGCGAAGGCCAGCGCGAAGGCGACGAAGCAGAACATCTGCGCCGAGGCCGGCAGCGTCAGGTGCGAAAGCTGCGTGTAGTCGAAGGTCGACGTCCCGGTCGCCGCGTGCCACTGGGCGTAGAGGAAGAGGATCGCCACCAGCATGAGCAGCGACCCGACCAGCGTGTAGAGCACGAACTTGATCGAGGCGTAGAGCCGCCGCTCGCCGCCCCAGATCCCGATGATGAAGTACATCGGGATCAGCATCAGCTCCCAGAAGACGTAGAAGACGAAGAGGTCGAGCGCGAGAAACGCGCCGATCATGCCGGTCTCCAGGATCAGCATCGCGGCGGTGAACTCGCGGACCCGGATGTTGCGGATGCCGATCGCCTGCGGCGAGAGCAGCGTGAGCGGCATCAGAAAGGTGGTCAGCATGACCAGCCAGAGCGAGATCCCGTCGACGCCCAGGTGGAAGTGGATGCCGAGCGGCGCGATCCAGGACTGGTCGACCTCCATCTGGAAGCCGGCCTGACCGGCGTCGAAGCCGAGCAGCATCGGCAGCGAGAGCGCGAAGGTGACGATGGCGGTCAGCAGGCCCAGGCCGCGGTGGATCGCCTCCTCCTCGCGCGGCACCAGCATCACCAGGATGGCGCCGCCGAGCGGCAGCAGCGTGATCCAACCGAGCAGGCCCATCAGCGCACCGCCACCTTCTGCTTGACCGAGCTGCTGGTCCCCCAGAGCGGGTCCTTGACGTCGACGCGCACGGTGTACTCGCCGGGGCGCGCGTAGGTGTGGTGCGCCGCCGCCGCCGCGCCGGGCGCCGCGACCTTCTGGTCGTCGCCGAAGTCGAAGCTGTACTCGAGCGGGTGCTGCGACGCCCTCGGCCCCCCGCGTGCGTCGACGTCGATCGCCATCCCGCTGACGGTCACCTTGAGGGCGTCAGGCGCGGCGGGCCGCGTGCTCGCGTAGACGAATACCCCGACGCCGAGCGCGAACACCGCCATGTAGCGCTGCCCGTCGCCCGCCTGGATCCAGCGCGCCAGGCGCCCCACCCGGTCGACGATCGCAGCCGAGCCCTCGACGGCGATCTTGTCGATCAGGATGCGATCGACGACGAAGTAGAGGGCCTGCGAAACCCGCTTGAGCGGGCGGATGATGAGGAACTGGTAGAGCTCGTCGATGCGGAACTTGTCCTGTACCAACTTCACCAGCTTGGGGACGGCGGCCGCGAACTTGCGCGACGGCTCGCGGTAGCCGCCGCCGTAGAAGACGTAAGCGAGGCCGATGCCGAGCAGCGCCAGGATGCTCGCGCCGACCATCACGCCGATTTCGATGGTCTGTGGAACGTCCATCTCCGGGCCCAGCACCGGCGCCAGCTCGCGATCGAGGAGGTTCAAGTCGGCGTGCTGGAACGAGCCGCCGGGCAGGCCGATGTAACCGCCCAGCAAGGCGCCGAGGGCCAGCACCACCAGCGGACCGACCATGCTGATCGGCGACTCGTGGATGTGGTGCTGGATCTCGTGCGAGGCGCGCGTCTCCTTGCCCGAGAAGACCAGGAAGTAGAGGCGCGACATGTAGAACGCCGTCCCCAGCGCGGCGAGACTGAGCACGTAGCCGGCCGCGTGCCCAACCCAGGCCAGGTCTTCGCCCAGGGCCTCGGTCGTCAGGGCGCCGGAGATGATCGCGTCCTTGGAGAAGAATCCGGAGAAGAACACGACGCCGCAGATCGCGAACCAGCAGACGAAGAAGACGGCGTGCGTCCAGGGGAGCTTCTTGCGCAGCCCGCCCATGATCGTGATGTCGCCCGCGCCGCTCATGGCGTGCATCACCGAGCCCGCGCAGAGGAACAGCCCCGCCTTGAAGAAGGCGTGGGTGTAGAGGTGGAAGATGCCCCCCTCGAAGTTGCCGGTGCCGACGCCGACGAACATGAAGCCGAGCTGGCTGACCGTCGAGTAGGCCAGCACCTTCTTGAAGTCGTTCTGCGCGAACCCGATGATCGCGGCGAAGAGCGCGGTCAACGCGCCGACGGCGGTCACGATCGCCATCGCGCCCGGCGTCAGCAGGTAGAGGGCGTGCATGCGGGCGACCATGTAGACGCCCGCGGTCACCATCGTCGCGGCGTGGATGAGGGCCGAGACCGGCGTCGGGCCGGCCATCGCGTCGGGCAGCCAGACGTAGAGCGGGATCTGCGCCGACTTGCCGGTCGCGCCGATGAACAGGAACAGCGCCGCCCAGAACGCCACCGGCGCGCCGAGCCAGAGCGGCTGCATCAGCCCCGCGCCGCCGCCCACCGCCGCCGTGGCCGACTGTGTGATCTCGGGGAAGTTCAGCGTCCCCGTGTACTGGAAGATCAGGAACATCCCGATCAGGAACCCGAGGTCCCCGATCCGGTTGGTGATGAACGCCTTCTTCCCCGCGCTGGCGTTGGCGGTGTCCTTGTACCAGAAGCCAATCAGCAGGTAGCTGCAGAGGCCGACGCCCTCCCAGCCGATGAACATCACCGGCAGGCTGTCGCCGAGGACCAGCACCAGCATCGACCCGCAGAAAAGGTTCAGGTAGGCGAAGAAGCGCGGGTAGTCGGGGTCATGCGCCATGTACCCCGCGGAGTAGATGTGAATCAGGAAGCCGATGAAGGTGATGATCAGGCAGAGCAGCCCCGACAGACCGTCGAGCCGGAACGCCAGATCGATCTTGAGCGGACCGGCGGCGATCCAGGTGCCGACGGTGTCGTGCAGCCCGGCCTGCCCCGCCTCGGGAAGCGCCGTGAAGTAGGCATCGAGCGCGACCAGGCAGGCGCCGGCGATCACGCCGGCGGCGACCGCGACCACCGTGTCGCGCGACCACTTGCGCCCGAACAGCATGAGGATCGCGGCCCCCAGGAAGGGCAAAAGCGGGATGAGGCGAAGGTTGAAGGTCACTCTGTGTCTCCCTCAGCGCTTCTAGCGTTTCATCAGAGTGATTTCGTCGAGGTTGACCGTCTGCCGGCCGCGGAAGAGGCCCACCAGGATGGCCAGGCCGACGGCCGCCTCGGCCGCTGCCAGCGCGATGATCAGGAAGGCGAGCACGTGCCCCTTGAGATCGTTGAGCTCGCGCGCGAAAGCGATCAGCGCCAGGTTGCCGCCGTTCAGCTGCAGCTCGATCCCCATGAGCACGATGAGGGCGTTCCTGCGCAGCAGCACGCCCGTCGTTCCGATCAGGAACAGGGCGAACGACAGGACCAGGTAGTGGATGGTCGGCATGGCGGCTAGTGGTGCCCTTCGGGAGCAGGGGCCTCTGGGACGCCCGGGTAGTCGTGGCTGGACAGCTCGTGGACCTGCTTGCGGTACGCGGCGGCGCGGGTGGCGGCGACCTCTTTCTGGTGCGAGCGTGAAATCACCACGCCGCCGACGATGGCGACCAGCAACAGGACCGAGATCGCCTCGAACGGGTAGAGAAAGTCGCGGAACAGCAGGTCGCCGACCGCGCCGACGGTGCCGAAGGTCTCCGACAGGGCGGGAGGCGGCGAAATCGGCATCGCCACGGCGACGTCGACGAACTTCACGAACAGGTAGACGCCGGCCAGGACGCCCAGCACGCGCGTCAGGCTGAACGAAAGCGGGGTCACCTCCTCGCGGTTCAGGATCATGACCACGAAGATGAAGAGCACCATGATGGCGCCCGCGTAGACCAGCACCTGGAGCACGGCCAGGAAGTGCGCCGACAGGGTGGCGTACATGGCGGCCAGCCCGAAGAAGGTGGCCACCAGCGACATGACCGCCGTGACCGGGTTCTTGCGGGTGATGGTGAAGAGCGCGAACCCCACGATCATCGCGGCCAGGATCCAGAAGACGACCACGTCGCCGGGCGAGACGCCGTCGGGAGCGAAGGAGCTCACGCCGCCTCTCCCTTGGCCGCCGCGGGGATCCCGATCGTTTTGGGCTTGATGCGCGCCTCGAAGTCGGCGCGGAACTTGGTGAGGAATCCCAGCATGGGCCAGGCCGCCGCGTCGCCCAGCGCGCAGATCGTGTTGCCGCCGATGCCGTTGGCGATGTTGGCCAGCAGCTCGACGTCCCCCGCCTCGCCCTCGCCGCGCGCGAGGCGCTTGCAGACGCGCGACAGCCAGCCCGAGCCCTCGCGGCAGGGGGTGCACTGGCCGCACGACTCGTGGGCGTAGAACTGCATGATGCGCGCGCAGAGCGCGACGACGTCGGTGCTGTCGTCGAACACGACGATGCCGCCCGAGCCGGCCATCGTCTTGAGCTTGCGGCCGCCGCCGAGGTCGAACGGGACGCCCGGCCGCACCTCGACGTCCTTGATGCGCGCGTCGGTCATGAGCGCGTCGAACTCGCAGGCGACGTCGATCTCGCTGGCGTCGAGCGGCGGCATCGAGCTGCCGCCCGGGATGATCCCCTTGAGCTGGCGCCCGTTGGGGATGCCGCCGCAGACGTCGTAGATGAGATCGCGGAACGGGATCCCCATCGGCAGCTCGTAGACGCCCGGCTTCGCCACGTGGCCCGAGACGCAGACGATGCGCGTGCCGCCCGACTTGCCGATCCCGAGCCCATTGAACCAGTCCCCGCCCTTCATGACGATCTCGGGGACGTTCATGATCGTCTCGACGTTGTTGACGACCGTCGGCGCGTTGAAGAGGCCCTTGATCGCCGGGAACGGCGGCTTGAGGCGCGGCCAGCCGCGCTTGCCCTCCAGCGAGTTGAGGAGGCCGGTCTCCTCGCCGCAGATGTAGGCGCCCGCGCCGCGGTGGAGCGTGATGTCCAGCTTGAAGGCGCCGCCGCCGCCGACCGCCGGGAGCTCCTTGCCGAGCCACCCCGCCGCGTAGGCCTCGTCGATCGCCGCCTGGACGATCTTCGCCTCGCGCATCATCTCGCCGCGGATGTAGATGTACGCGTGCTTGCAGCCGAGCGCGTACGAGGCGATCAGCATCCCCTCGAGCAGCATGTGCGGATCGAAGGCGAGCAGCTCGCGGTCCTTGCAGGTCCCCGGCTCCGACTCGTCGGCGTTGACGACCAGGTAGACCAGCTTGGCGTCCTTGGGGATGAACGACCACTTCATCCCGGTCGGGAACCCGGCTCCCCCACGTCCTCGCAGGTTCGACTTTTTGACCTCGTCGACGAGCGCGGCCGGCTGCAGCGTGAGCGCCCGCCGCAGCCCCTCGTAGCCGCCCCTCTGCTGGTAGACCGACAGCTTGTGGCTGTCGGCCACACCAAAGTTCTTGGTGACGATCTTGACGCCCTTCGACTCCTGCCAGGTCGCCGCCATGACTAGACCTTCACCCCGCCGGGCCCGACGCCCAACATCGTCCGGTCGAGTGGCACGCCCTGCTGCTGCTCGCGGGTGCGCTTGCGCAGGCCGTCCAGCACCGCGTCGACCTTCTCGGGGGTCAGGTCGAGGAAGTAGTCGTCGCCGCAGATCATCATCGGCGCGTTCGCGCAGGCAGCCAGGCACTCCTCCTCGACAATGGAGAACGCCCCG
Organism: uncultured Pseudomonadota bacterium; assembly: GCA_963725905.1. Taxonomy (GTDB): domain Bacteria; phylum Myxococcota_A; class Polyangia; order Fen-1088; family Fen-1088; genus JADGRB01. The sequence continues at coordinate 617,825 of CAVSAG010000004.1, forward strand.
TCGGCCGTCGTTTCGCCGGCCTTGATCCCCAGCCGCCCCTCGATGTGCTTGAGGATGCCGTAGCCCCCCTTGAGCATGCAGGAGATGTTCGTGCAGACCATCAGCTCGTTCCGCCCCTTCTTTTCACGATGGAACATCGTGTAGAAGGTGACGACGCCGTAGATGTGGGCCGGCGCCAGGTCGAGCGTGCGCGACACCAGCTCGATGACGTCGTCGGGCAGGTGGCCGAACTCCTCCTGGGCGACGTGGAGCACCGGCAAGAGGGCCGCCTGCTTGGTGGGATACCGTGACAGGAGCCTTGCGACCCGCTCCTTCGATTGCGCTGAAAACTCGAGCGGCATGGGTGGCTAAGCCGCCGCGAAACTAAGAGAAACGAGCGAGCCTGTCAACAGCGCCGGCGGGGGCTCGGTCGCACCGGGCGACCCGCGATGGCGCTATTGTGACCAGCGGTGCGGACACTGGCCGACTCGGCGATCGCTCCTCCCCGGCGGCGCGTCCTGGAAGCGCTGCTGGTGGGGGCCGCGATCTGGTACCTGGGATCGTACCTGGTCGTTGCCCTGGCGCGCGTCGCCTACCCCTACGACCTCGAGTGGATGGAGGGCGGGATGCTCGAGCACGTCGCCCGCGTCCTCGGCGGCCAGCCTCTCTACGTGCCGCCGTCTGCCGAATTCACGCCCTACATCTATGCGCCGCTCTACTACTACGTGGCGGCCCTGTTCGCGAAGCTGTTCGGGCTGCGCCTCTTGGCCCTGCGGATGGTCTCGCTGCTCGCCTCGGTCGGCGTTCTGGGGCTGATCGCGGCGCTGACCCATGCGCGCACGCGCAGCCGGCTCGGCGCGCTGGTGGCGGCTGGGCTCTTCGCGGCCCTGTTCGAGCGCGCGGGCGCCTTCTTCGACCTGGCACGCGCCGACTCGCTGGCGCTGTTCTTCTTGTTGCTCGCGATCTGGCTGCTGCTCGCGCGCGAGCGGCGTGACGTCGCCGCGGGCGTGCTGCTCGCGGCCGCCTTCTTCACCAAGCAAACCATGCTGCTGGTCGCCCTGCCGGTGGTGCTGGCCCGGACCTTTAGCCTGCGCGGGCCGCGCCGCCTCCTGTGCCTCGGTTCCTTCGTCGCGCTGGCGGCGGCCGGCACCGTGGCGCTGCACCTGCGCACGCAGGGGTGGTCGACTTACTACCTCTTTTCGCTGCCTGCCTCCCATCCGTGGATACCCAACCTCTGGCTCCGCTTTTGGACCCACGACCTCTGCACGGTCGTGCCCATCGCGGTGGCCGCGCTGGTGCTCCGGCTGGCGGGCCGAGCGGGAGTCCCCGCTGTTTCGCTGGTCGAGGGCGCGGCTGTGCTGGGGTCCCTGCTGGAATCGTGGATCTCGCTTCTCCACCGGTTCGGGTTCACGAACGTGCTCATGCCCGCCTATGCCTGCCTCGCCTGGCAGACCGGGGTGGCGCTGGGCTGGTTGAACCGGCCGGCGCCTGCGTCGCGGACGCAGCGGCTGGCCGGGTGGGCTTGGCTGGTTCAGCTGGCGCTGCTCTGGTTCCCGGCGTGGCGGCAAGTTCCGACGGCCGCCGACCAGGCGGCGGGCGCGGCGCTCGTCGCCCGGCTCGCCGCCATCCCGGGACCCGTCTTCATCCCTTGCCATCCCCACCTGGCGCGCCTCGCCGGCAAGACGACCTACGCCCAGCAGATGGCGCTGGTCGACGTCATGCGCGGCCAGCCGCGGCGCGTGGCCGACGCGCTCGGTGCCGACGTCCAGCGCCGCCTGCGGGCGCGCGAGTTCGCGGCGGTGGTCCTGGATGTCGACCAGGACTGGTTGCAGCCCGCCCTCGATGCCGCGTACGTCCGTACCCAGCCGTTGTTCGTCGGGCAGCCCGCGGTCTTCTGGCCAAGGACCGGCTGGCTCGCCCGTCCGCGCGACCTCTACGAACGACGCCCGTAATCGGTCAGATCTTGTCCACGTAGATCTGCGCGACGGCGGCCACGGTCGCGTCGGGCGGCCCGAGATCGATGATCGCCTTCTTGAGCATCATCGCCGACGCGGCCGGGTCCCCTTCCTGGTAGGCGAGGTATCCAAGCCAGGCGAAGGGCAGCGCGTAGCGCGGGTGGAGGACAGCTGCCCGTTCCAGCGCTGCCCGCGCCCCCGCCCGGTCGTCCAGCAGGGCGCGCGCCGCCCCGAGGCGGGTGTAGATGAACGCCGCCCGAAAAGGATCGCTGTCGTCGCTGCAGAGGCTCAAGGCCAGCTCCTCCCGCGCCGCCGAGGCGCGCAGGGTCTCGGGGTCGCCGCTGGCCATCCCGCGCGACAGCAGGCTGCCGCCCACGGCGCTCTGGGCGCCGCAGGAACGCGGGTTCACCGCCACGGTCGCCTGCCAGAGCGTCTGGTCGTCGCGCCAGTCGCCGTGGCGCAGGTTCAGGACGACCGCCAGCGCCGCCAGCACGGCGGCGCCGCCCAGCCCCGCCCACCGCGGGACCGTCGCCCGATGGCGCTCGGCGTACCCCCCGACGACCGCCGCCGCGGCAATCGCGATCCCACAGAGCGGCAGGTAGAGGAACCGCTCGGCGGCCGGGATGGGCATCGGGAGCAGGTTCGAAACGGGGAGCAGCGCCAGCAGGAACCAGCCGAGCCCGAGCGCGGCCACCCGCGCGCCGCGGCGGAAAACCAGCGCCCCGAAAGCGAGGTAACCGGCGACAATCGTCGACGCCAGCAACACCGGCCCCCACGGCTGCGGGCCGAACCGGAAGTAGCCGGTGTAATCGGCGCAGAGCGGCCAGGGCCAGACGACGAGGCGCAGATCGTGCGCCCAGATCGCCGGCAGCCCGAGCAGCGTGTCGCCGAACGTCCCGCCCGGGTAGCTGGCGTAGGCGACCGGCGTCTTCATCGGCCCGAACCGGATGGCGAGGTAGATCGCCGTGACCACGCCATAGGGAATCAGCTCGGCGACCACCCGCCGGAGCCGCGCGGCGGGCGTCCGCGGGGCCGCCGGCTCGGGCGCCCCGTAGGCGCGGGGGATCTCCCGATCGAACCGGCCGAGCCGCAGGAGCGCCAGCAGCGCCGGCGCCATCACCGCCGACTCCTTGGACAGAAGGCCGAGCCCGTAGGTGACGAGCGCCAGCGCCGGCCGCCGATCCAGCGCCAGGATCAAGGTCGCCAGCGTGAAGGCGGTCACCAGCGAATCTTCGCGGAACGAGGCGTTGTCGACGGTCTCGGCGGTGATCGGGTGCAGCACGAACAGGAGGCCCGCGACGATGGCCCACGGCCGCCGCGCCTCCGGCAAGAGGCGGCGGGTGAAGGCCATCAGCAGGAGGGCCGCCACGATGTGCCAGAGCAGGCTGTCGGCCTTGAACACCGCGGCATGAAAAGACACCATCGCGTCGAGCATGTAGGTGAGCGTGCAGAACGGCCGCCAGGTCCCCTCGAGGCTGGCGGCGAAGTAGCTCTTCGAGACCAGCCTGCCGAACGCGCCCGACTGGAGGAACCGCTGCGCGCCGAGGAGGACCATCCCCTCGTCGTAGGTGAACCCGTTCCCGAGCGCGCGGGCGAACGCCACGATCGCCACCAGCGCCACGATGACGGCCGCCCCACGCGGCGTCGCCCACCAGGGGAGCGCCGGAGACGCCGGCGACGCGGTTGAACGGCCGCGCATGAGTGGCCCCGATTTTAGTACAATCGGCGCATGTGTGAGCTGCTGGGGATGGAATGCAACGTCCCCACCGACATCACCTTCTCCTTCACCGGGTTCGCCCTCCGCGGCGGCAAGACCGGACCGCACGCGGACGGATGGGGTTTGGCGCTCTACGAGGGGAAGTTCGCGCGCAGCTTCCTCGAGCCGAAGCCGGCCTGCGAGAGCGCGATGGCCGACTACATCCGGCAGAACGCCATCAAGACGCTGCTGGCGATCGCCCATGTCCGCAAGAAGACGCGCGGCAAGGCGAGCCTGGAGAACACGCACCCGTTCAAGCGCGTCCTGTGGGGGCGGCACTGGGTCTTCGCGCACAACGGCACGCTCCCGCACATCAAGAAGCGCGAGCTCGTCCTCGAGGAGCCGGTCGGCGAGACCGACAGCGAGCACGCCTTCTGCTGGATGCTCGAGCGGATCCGCGCCGCCTTCCCCGGCGGCTATCCCAAGGACGAGCGGCGGCTCTGGAAGCTGATCGCGGCGCTGGGAGGCGAGCTCGGCGCCGAGGGAAAGTTCAACTTCCTGCTCGCCGACGGGCGCCGCCTCTACGCGCGCTGTGGGACCAAGCTCTGCTACATCATCCGGAAGGCGCCGTTCGGGCGCGCCACCTTGCGCGACGCCGAGCTGGCGATCGATTTTTCGGCCGTCACCACCGAGAGAGACCGGGTGGCGGTCGTCTCGACCGAACCGCTCACCCGCGACGAGGTCTGGCACCAGGGAACGCCCGGATCACTCTGGGTGTTCGGGCGCGGCGCGCTGCGGGCGACGCTGCCGAGCGGCACCGCCGATCGCGATCCGATCCGGCAACGGCCGGGCGGCAAGCCGGCGGCGGCGCCGGCCTCGCGCGCGGCCTGAAGAACGCGCTAGTCTCTCACCGTGCCCCCGTCCGAGCAGCCTGTCGCGCCGGACCGCCGCCGGTTTCTCCGCCGGGGCCTTTTCGGCGGGGCGCTGCTGATGCTGGCCGGCAGCTTGCCGTTCGTCTTTAGGACGACGCGCCGGGGAAGCTCGCCGCGCGCGCCGCTCAAGCTGCTCTCCGCCGACGAGCACGCGGTGCTCGCGGCGGTGGCCGCGCGGATCGTCCCCGGCGACGGCGCCGACGCCCGCTGGCCGCGCGCCGACGCGCTCGACTGCGCCGGCAAGGTCGACGCGCTGATGGCCAGCGTGCATCCCGACGTCGGCCACGACTTTCGCCGCCTGCTGCGCCTGTGCGAGAGCGGCTTCGTCGGCCTGCTGGTCGCCGGCTCGCCGGGGCCGTTCACGCGCGCCCTCCCCGCCGATCAGGACGCGCGCCTCGAGGCCTGGCGGCGGTCGCGCTTCGCGCTCCTGCGCAGCGGCTACCAGGCGCTCAAGCGGCTCTCCGACGCCGCCTATTATTCATCACCGGAGATCTACCCCCTGGTCGGCTATCCGGGGCCGCCCGAGGTCCCGCAACCCCCTGCCGGTGGGCCGTGAGCCAGCGATGACCCCCGGGCGCATCTTCGCCGGCTCCGAGATCGCCGACCTCCCGTCGGTCGAGGTCGACTTCGTCGTCGTCGGAAGCGGCCCGGGCGGCAGCGCGGCCGCCGCGGTCCTGACCGCGGCCGGCGCCCGGGTCGCCGTGCTCGAGGAGGGGGGACACTACACCCGCCGCGACTTCAACATGCAGGAGTCGTGGGCCTACCCGGCGCTGTACCAGGAGCACGGCAACCGGGCCACCGAGGACCTCTCGATCATGATCTTGCAGGGGCGAAACGTGGGCGGCGGAACGACCGTGAACTGGACGTCGTCGTTCCGGACGCCCGAGCAGACGTTGGACCTCTGGGCGTCGCGGCATGGCGTGCGCGGGCTCGATGCGGCCACTCTGGCGCCGCACTTCGAGGCGGTCGAGAAGCGGATCGACGTCGGCCACGGCGACCCAGACGACGTCAACGGCAACAACCGCAAGCTGCTAGAGGGTGCCGCCAAGCTCGGTTGGGGGCCCAAGCTCATCCACCGGAGCGTGAAGGGGTGCGCCCGCCTCGGCTACTGCCACCTCGGCTGCCCACTCGACGCCAAGCGTACCTCGCGCACGACCTATCTGGCCGACGCGGTCGCCGCCGGTGCCAACGTCTACGCCGACTGCCGCGCCACGCTGGTGGAGACCGATCGCGGCCGGGCACGCGCCGTCGTTAGCGAGGTGCTCGACCGGGCGAGCGATCGGCCGCGCAGCCGCTTCGTCGCCTACGCGCGGCGCGGGGTCGTCCTGGCCGCTGGCGCGATCAACACGCCGGCGCTGCTCCTGCGGTCGAAGGCTGGCACGGACAGCGGCCAGGTCGGCCGCCGCACGTTCCTTCACCCAACCTTGCCGCTGGTCGCTTTCTACGACCAGCCGATCGAAGGGTATTACGGCGCACCCCAGTCGGTGGCGGTCCACCACTTCGCCGATCGCGGCGACCGCGTTGGCTACTTCTTCGAGACCCCGCCCGTTCACCCGATGCTGGCGGCGATCGCCCTGCCGGGCTTTGGCGACACCCACCGCAAGATGATGGAGCGGCTGCCGTACGTGCAGGCGACGATCGCGCTCCTCATCGACGGCCACCACGACGACGAAGGGGGGACCGTGACCGTCGGCCGCGACGGGCGCATCAAGATAGATTATCCGCTCGCCGCCTCGGTGCGGGAGGCAGCCGTCGCCGCGATCGCCGACATGGCGCGGCTGCACCTGGCCGCAGGCGCGCGCGAAGTGGTGACGTTGCATGAGACGCCGCTCGTCATCAAGCGCGAGGCCGATCTCGACGCCATCGCCGCCGCACCGTTCGGCCCCAACCGCCACACGATGTTCACGGCTCACCAGATGGGGGGGGCGGCGATGGGCGAGGACCCCGCGCGCTCGGTCGTCGACTCGCGTGGCCGCCACCACCAGATTGAGAATCTGTGGATCGCCGACGGGTCGGTCTTCCCGACCAGCCTGGGCGTCAACCCGCAGGTCTCCATCTACGCCCACGCCCGCCTGTTCGCGACCGAGATCGCGAAGGCCGGCTAAAACTCGAGGGCGACGCCAACGTTGATGTCGACGTTGAACGTGAAGTTGGTGAAGCCGAGCGCCAGGTTCGTCTCGCCCGTCAGCCCGAAGCTCGGCGTCACGTTGTAGATGACGCCGCCGGTGCCGCCGACGAAGATCGGACCGGCCTTCATGCTGTCGACGCAGGTCTGGTTCCCGCTCGACCCGCAGGTCGGCACGGTGTTGAACCCGGCGACGTGCCGGATCGTTCCACCCCCGATGAGGGCGCCCGCGAACGGGTGCACGTCACCGGCGTCGAACAGCCAGCGCGCGCGCGCGAACCCGGCGATCGCCGTCGACGGCGGCGAGGCGCCGCCGGTGAACGTCGTCGTGCCGCTCACCAGCTGGAAGCGAACCTGCAGCGAGAGCACGAGGTCTGGATTCAGGAAGTAGCCGAACTCCGGCGAGACCTGACCGAGCTTGGCGGGCGCGAACCCGGCCGGCTTCACCTTGTCGGCGGGGTTGATCTCGCCCGTCCCGGTGGTCCACCCGAAGCCGCTGCCGACACCGAGCCCGACGTACCAAGTCGGCCCTTCGGACGGTTTCTCCTTGGGTGGCGGCGGCGCCTTCTTCTTGGGCCCCAGCGCCGCCCCGCCCGGACCACGCAGCTCGACCACCAATGGTTCGGCGGCCGACCCCTTCTTGGCGACCACCTGGTCTTCGTCCCCGTCGACCTCGATGTAGTACGAGACCTTGGCCCCCTGGGTCGCCGAGGAAGGGATCTCGCCCATCCAGTTGCCGGGCGACTGCTCCTGCATCTCGCGCTCGCCGAAATCCTCGGAGCCGTCGGCGCTGAACGACAGCATGACCTTCTTCGCCTTGACCGACGAATCGAGCGTCATGCTGATCTGGATCGACTTACCTTGCGCCGACCGGGTCACCGGCTCGTGCGTGATGGCGTCGGCCGCGGCGGACGCCGCCTTCTCGCCGCCGCCACCTGCCTCGCCCTTCTGCTCCGAGACCGCCTGGTCGAAGACCTCCTGGATCTCAGGGGTCGCCAGCAGCTTGTCCAGCTTCACGTCGGGCGCCATCTCCAGCGCCTTCTTGAACTCCACCACCGCCTCATCCTTCTGCTTGAAGCCGGCGAACAGCACGACGCCCAGGTGGACATGGGTGCGGGCCGCGACCTGGCTCTGGTCGAGCCCGGCCCGCGAACAGGCGTCGAGCGCGTCCTTCAGGATCTTGCGCGCCTGGTCAAAGTTCAGGTTCTCGAACTCGTCGACCGCCTTCTTGTTGAGCTTGGTGATCTTCTCGACCGCGGCCGAGTCGTCGTCGGCGCGCGCGGGCGCGGCGGCGGCCAGCAGCGCGAGGCCGGCGAGCGGGACGACGATGCGGAGCGTGAAGGGGGATTTTCCCAAAACAGTTTCGGTGGTTTTCGCGGGGCCTAGAACCCGAGGAGCCTCGTCGGAAGGCAGCGGCCAATGTATCACGCCCCGGGCTTCCCATTAAATGACCGTCGGGGCCTGCGAAGTGCGCGGCACGGCCGTATAATTCCAGTATGCGGAAGTCGAGCCTGCTTTCTGCCTGGGCGCCTTGGGGTCTATTCGCGGCGGCGCTGGGGGGCGCCGGGCTGCTCTGGAACGGGACCTCGGCCCCCCACCTGACCGACAAGCCGGCGGCATCGGACGAGGCGCTCGCCGAGGAGGCCGGGGTGAACCCGACCCGCCTCCTGGTCGACTTCCGTGACGGCATCTCGCCGGAGGCGCTCCGGGCCACCGGGTACGAGGAGATCCCGTTCAGCGACTACTCGAAGGTCGACGGCCTCTACACCATCGACTTCCCGACCGCCGACGCGGCCGCCGCGGCGCGCGCCAAGCTGGCCGAGAGCCCCGACGTCGAGAGCGTCGACTACGACGCGGTCGCCACCATCTTCCCCGACGAGGAGTTGCAGGAGGTCGGCGCCGAGGCCGCCGAGGCCAGAGAGGCAAAGACGGCCGGCAGCTCGCTCGAGGCCGAGTGCAACGTCAAGAGCGCCGACGGCGGCAAGGGCTTCCCCAACGACACCTGCTTCAAGTACCAGTGGCACCTGCGGCAGATCGGGATGCCCGGCGCCTGGAAGCAGGGGAACGGCAAGGGGGCGATCGTCGCCGTCATAGACACGGGCGTCACCAAGGTCGGCGATCTCGCCGACACCAAATTCGTCCCCGGCTACAACTTCGTCACCAACAACGCCGACGCGGCTGACGACCACGGCCACGGCACGCACGTCGCCGGGACCATCGCCGAGTCGACCAACAACGGCATCGGCGTGGCGGGCGTCGCCTACGGCGCGTCGATCATGCCGCTCAAGGTGCTCTCGGCGCGCGGCTCGGGGTCGCTGGGCGGCATCGCGCAGGCGATCCGCTGGGCCGCCGACCACGGCGCCAACGTCATCAACATGAGCCTGGGCGGTCCCATGGCCGCGGGCACGCTGGCCAGCGCGGTGAAGTACGCGCACGGCAAGGGGGTCGTCGTCGTGGCGGCGGCTGGCAACGACGGCCGCGGCCGCGTCAGCTACCCTGCGCGCTACCCGGGCGTCATCGCCGTCGCGGCCACGCAAGACGACGGCGCCACGACCTTCTACTCGAACTGGGGTCCCGAGATCGACATCGCCGCGCCGGGCGGCAACACGCGCGGCAACGCGAACGGCGGCGTCCTGCAGCACACGGTCGTCCCGGGCGACACCAGCCGCACCGACTACCTCTACTTCATGGGGACGTCGATGGCCGCGCCGCACGTCGCGGGCGTGGCCGCGCTGGTGGTCGGCGCGGGCGTCAAGAAGCCCGACGCCGTCGAGCAGATCCTGCTCGGGACCGCCGCCAAGCCCAAGGGGCGCGACGCCGGCGCAAACGGGCGCGTCGACGACCACTACGGCGCCGGCATCGTCGACGCGGCGGCGGCGCTGCGCAAGGCGCGCGGCGGCCGCAACGGCGAAGAGCTGGGCCTCGGCCTCGCGGCCGCCCTGCTCGGCCTGGCGCTCGTGCGCCGCCGCGGGATCGCCGTCGGCAAGCTGGGCCTCGGCGCCCTGGCGGCTTTCTTCGTCGGCGGGTCGGGCCTCGATCTGACCTGGGCCGTCCCGGCCTCCTGGACGCACGCGCACGCCGTGGCGAGCGTGCTTTCGACCGGGTACACGGATCTCGCGTCCGGGTCGCTGAGCGCGACGCTGGTCTACAGCGCCGCCGTACCGGTGCTGCTCACGCTCTTGTTCTACGGCGTGCGCCGCCTGCGCCCGGCGCTGGCCGGGTTCGGCTTCGGCGTGGCGGGCGCCCTGCTCTTCGCGGCGATCGCCCACACCGTCGACCTCCGCTTCATCCCCGACGCGCTCGAGCCCGCCTGGCTGCTCGGCCAGGCCGCCATCGCCGGCCTGTTCGCGGCTGTCAGCCTGCGCAAGGCCTGAGCGGGTCTACCTGGCGCCGCGACCCATGAGGACGCGGAACCCGGCCTGCTGAAACCCGACGTCGGTCGTGGCGGCGCGCTCCAACTTCCTGGACCGCATGAGCTCCATGCCGATGCAATCGGTGAGGCTCCACGTCTTGTCCTCATGGGCTTGATAGCGCCGCTCGGCTGCAGACAGCAGTCGGCGGTCGACCGAGGCGATCTCCCAGCCTGAGTCCTCGCGGACCTCGAGAGCCCAGGCGATGGCTTCCGTCCGCAGAGGACTCCGCGCGAAATAGTTGCAGAGCTCGACGACCACCGCGTCTGTCGACACCAGAGGCGCATCCTCGGCGGCCAGCTTCTCCGCGAGCGCCACCGCCTCCTCGTGGTGCTGATCGCGAACGTCGATGAGCGCGACCAGCCAGGCGGTATCGACGTACACCGCCTGCTTCAAGAGCCGTCTCGGAGATATTCGTCGATCCGTTCCGACCCGTCGCTGCGCCATCCCTTGCGAGGTCGCTTGGCGAGCGAGAGCAGCAACCTGGCCCCATGTGGAGGCTTGACCGCGTTCGCGGCTGGCACGTCGGCGATGACCCGGTGGATACGCACGTCGACCATCTGTCCCGGTTTCAGGCTTGGAATGTTGCTCGGAATCGCGAACTCATTGTCGTACGTGAGCTTGAAATAGTTGTGATTCCACCGACCCGCTCCGTGCTCACGAATCGAAACGAGCACCAGATGGTTGTCGACTCGCTTCCCGAGGCCGAGCTTCTTCTGAACCTCGGCGGGAATCGCAACCAGCCGGTTCTTCGTCCGGTGAACGACGGCCGTGAACTCGTCGAGAGGGGCCTTCAGATGCGGATGGGCCATGCCATCGATTTAACCAAACAGGCCGCACTCGTCAAGTCACCGGCTGTGACTTGACGAGCTGGACTCTGCCCGTCGCAGCCTCAGCGGGGGCAGGTCGCGCCGGCGTCGCTGGGGAGCGCCTCCTGGCAGGAGATCGTGAAGTTGGCCGCGAAATGGGCGGGATCCGACCCAACCTGCTCGTTCGTGACCATGAGCGTCGGCCCGGAACAACCCGGGTTACCCGGCCACTGCAGCGACCAGCAGGTGGATCCCGCCTGGGCCGCCGCGCAGGCCGGAATCGGTATGTGCTGCACGCTGTCGGACGTCGTCAGGTGCTCGGTGACCACGCAGTCGGGGTAGGTGTTCCCCGCGCTGTCGGTCCAGCTCTGGATGTCGGCCGGCAGGCACGGAGGCGCGAGATCATCGGCGAGCGGCGTTGCTATCGAGGTTAGGACTTCGGCGTAATTCGCGTCGCAGATAGAGCCCACGACGCTGTCCTGGAATGAATTCATGAACTGGGTGATCCTGACGGCTGGTTCGCCGAAAGCGCCGCTGCCATCCGCGCCCTCGGTTCCGCACGAGGCGGCAACCCTGGGCCCCGCGGCACCGCCCGACGCGGCGTTGGCCGCCCACTCGACCGCGTAGGGCGTCGGAGGACCGATGAGAGCAGAGACGAGGATCTGATTGTCGGGATCGGGCTTGAGCGACTTGATGTCGGCGACGATCTTCGAGATCGGCGTCAGCTCGCTGCCCGTTTCGTTCGACGCGCAGTTCGTCAGCGAGACTGTCGACACCCCATCGATGGATACGGCGTCCGCCGGCGGATCGATCGGTGGAGCGACCTGGTTGCCGTTTGCGTCGGAGCAGACGTGCCCCGCGTGGTTACATCGGTAGTGCGTCAGCGATCCCTGGGCCGGATCGTCGGAGAAGAGCGTGCTTCCAGCGGGGACGGAGCAGTCGTCCCGGTTCGAGATGATCACGATTCCGAGATAGGCGTCGGGACGCAGAAATCCGGCGTTCGCGGCCGGCGGCGGCTGGCCGTCGGCGCCGAGCGCGCGATCGAGCGCCGCCAGCGGCTGCCCGAACCCGCAGCCACTGTCGCCCAGCTGGGCAATGCACTGGAACACCTTGGCCAGGCCCGACTCGTTCGCGTCGTCCGTCGCCGTGAAATTGCGGGCGCTGCCGATATCGGAGATGAAGGTCGCCGCCGGGTCGAGGGTCGTGTCGGTGCACGTCGCTTCCGGCTGACTGCGAAGGTTGCCGCCGTCCCCGGACGCCGTGCAGTCCGGGATGCCGACGTTCGTGGCCGCCCCCACGCCCAGGTCCGACGAAACGACACCGACGTGGAGTCCCATCGGCATTGGTAGGGACTGCAGGACCGCCATGAACGTTGGAAGCTGTGTGGCTAACTGCGCCTGCCAGCCCGCCATCGCCGCGCCGTCGTCGATCACAAACACGAGATCCAGGTCATTGTTGACCGCGGTCGTGTAGGTGGTCGTGTAGGTGATCGACGTGGCGCAGATGCCCGACGGGAGCGGCGACGAGCAGGCCCCGAGGCCGGCCACCATGCCGAGGAACCACCATCCGCGCCGTCGCAAGCTCACCATCTGTCACGCGCCAGTGGAGCAAGTTCCGTGCACACGGTCACGGCCGGAAACCGCGGGCTTGCGCGACCAAGCCGTCAACCCGGTTGGCGCCGTCGCCAACCGGGGCCGGCGGTTCTTACTGAACCCAGTCGCTGGTGGCGGTGGCGGACAGCCAGCTCTTCACCTGCGTTCCAAAGGTCGTCAGCGTCGTGATCGAGGTGTCGCTGAACATGGGGGGTGCCCAGGCGTTGTCGGTCACCCAGGCCGTCCAGCTGGCGCCGTCGCCGTTGAGGGTCGTCTGCAGGCCGGGGCCGAAGCTGGCCGAATCCGTGGGGTTGTAGCCCCACTCCGTCACGAAGACCGGCACCTTGGCCGCCGCGGTCGCGACCTCGGTCTGGAACGACGAAGTTCCAGTTGCTGGCGTAGATGTGGGCCGTGAACATCAGGTTGCCGCCAGTCGGCGGATCACTGGCGGCGTCTCCCGTCTTCTGGTTCCAGGTACCCGAGGGGACGACGATGATGTTGTTGGGAGCGGCCGCGCGGACGGTGTTGATGAGCCCCTGCACCACCGGCTTCAGCGTCGACCAGGGGGCGCTCGTGTCGATCGGCTCGTTGAAGATCTCGTAGAAGACGTTGGTGTAGCTGGCGAACTGGGGCGCGACGTCGGTCCAGAAGGTGTTGGCGTCGGCCGCCGACGTCCCGGTGGTGGCGTTGTCGATCTGGTGGTAGTCGACGATGACGTAGAGGTTCTTGCTGGTGGCGTAGTCGACGGCCGGCTTGAGGACCTTGCTGACGTAGTCCGCCGCCGTGAGCGGGCTCTGCGGCGTACAGCTGGCGCTGGGACCGGTACCGACCGGATACGGGAGGGGGGAGCAGGAGGGGCTCTTGCCGTTGTAGCAAATCTTGGGGTACACGGGCATCCGCACGACGTGCCCCTGCACCCCTGCGGCCGCGATCGCGTCGAGACGGGCGTTGACGCCTTCCAGATTGAAGGTGAGAAAGCCGATGTCGATGAGCGACGAGCCGCGCAGCACGATGGTCTTGCCGCTCGGGTCCTGGAGCTTGTTGCCGCTCACGGTGAGCTGGGGGAGCGCGATAACCCCGGCGCCGCCCGAGCCGCCCGTGGCGCTCGACCCACCGGTGGCGCTCGAACCGCCGGTGGCGCTCGAACCGCCGCTCCCGCCGGTGGCGCTGCCTGGCGACTCACTCGACGAGCAGGCCGCGACCGAGGCGGCAGTCCAAACGAGGGCTCCGGCGATCAGCTTTCGCGATTTCATAGGCTAGGTCCTCCCGAACAATTTGGCGAATGTGGTGACGACGACGCGGGGCCGCCCGCCCGCGCAACTACTGCCCGCGGCGCAGCTCGGTCAGCACGGACTTGGCGACGGCCTTGAGCGTGTCGAACACGCCGACGCCGCTGGTGGCGCAGGCCTCGAACTCGGGCACCTTGGTCGGGTTCAGCACCTCGCGCAGCTGATCGATCGGCGCGGCGTTCGGCAGGTCGCGCTTGTTGTACTGGACGACGTACGGCAGCTTGTCGAGGTTGTAGCCCTGCTCGGTCAGGTTGAGGCGCAGGTTGTCGAGCGACTCGATGTTCGCTTCCATGCGCTCGATCTGCGAGTCGGCGACGAACACGACGCCGTCGACGCCCTTCAGGATCAGCTTGCGGCTGGCGTCGTAGAAGACCTGGCCCGGGCACCGTGTAGAGGTGGAAGCGGGTCTTGAAGCCGCGGATCTCACCGAGCGACAGCGGCAGGAAGTCGAAGAACAGCGTGCGCTCGGTCTCGGTCGCGAGCGAGATCATCTTGCCCTTCGCGTCGGGGTTGGTCTTGTTGTAGATGTACTGCAGGTTGGTGGTCTTCCCGCACAGGCCCGGCCCGTAGTAGACGATCTTGCAGTTGATCTCGCGCGATGAGTAGTTGATGAAGCTCATCGACCCTCACTGCGCGGGGTGATCGCCGCTTCAATCGTTGAAGAGGTTGTCGATGTCGCTGTCGGTGATCTCCGTCAGGATCGACGGCTGGCTCTTGGAGGCGGCCTTCTTCGCAACCTGATCGAAGAGGCGGACCATCTCGTCGGACGACTTGCGCACGCGCAGGCGGACCAGACCGAGCGACGACCGCTCGTCGAACAGCACGACCAGGATCGCGCGCGCCCCACCAGCGTGATGTGGATGTTGGTCTTCTCGCCCTCGTGGAACTGACTCGAGAAGTCCTTCTCGCGGAGGATCTTGGCGATGCCGCCGGTGGCGGCGACGTTGCCGGCCGTCAGCGACGACAGCGACGTCACGTCGAGCTCGTCGACGTCGCCCGCGTCGGCGATCGGCTGGCCGTCGCGGCCGATGAGCAGCACCGCTTTCGCGTTGGCGTCCCGAGCGAGCCGCGCGCAGACGAGTGCCATCTGCTGCTGCTCTTCGGGGAACATCACATCGGGGCCACTCATCGCGCTCCTCGCCAGTCCGGAAGGCTCACGAATATCATTCGCGAAACCGGGTTTCAAGCATTGTACCCCAGCTTGCGTCGTCGGTGAAACGGCGGCGTCGCGCCGGCTTCGATGTTCTACGCGCGCGTCCTACATCTCGCGCCGGCCGTCGATCGCCCGGGCCAGCGTCGCCTGATCGGCGTACTCGAGCTCGCCGCCCATCGGAACGCCGGTGGCGATCCGGGTGGCCCGCACGCCCAGCGGCCGCAGCAGCTTGGCCAGATAGACCGCGGTGGCCTCCCCCTCGACGCTGGGGCTCGTCGCCAGGATCGCCTCCCGGACCGTCCCGTCGCCGCAGCGCCGGACCAGCTCAGCCACGCGCAGGTCGTCCGGTCCGATCCCGTCCAGGGGGGAGAGCAGGCCGTGCAGGACGTGGTAACGGCCGCGGTAGCCGCCCGCCCGCTCGATGGCGATGAGGTCCTGAGGCTGCGCCACCACGCAGACCATGGCCCCGTCGCGCCGCTGGTCGCGGCAGATGGCGCAGGGATCGGCCTCGGTCAGATCGCAGCAGATGGAGCAGAAACGGATCTTCTGCCGGACCTCGCCGATGGCGGCCGCCAGCGCCGTCGCGTCCTCGGGCGAGGCGCGCAAAATATGGAAAGCCAGCCGCGCCGCCGTCTTCTCCCCCACCCCGGGCAGCTTGGCGAGCTGCTGGATGAGCCGCGCGATCGGCGAGGCGAACACGGCCGGCTAGCCCCCGAACATCCCGGGGGGAATGGGGAGCCCGCCCGTCACCTGCGCCAGGTCCGCCTCGGCCAGCTCGCGCGCCCGCTGGAGCGCGATGTTGACGGCGCCGGCCGCCAGGTCCTCGATCATCTTCTTGTCGCCGACGATGGCCTCGTCGATGGTGAGCGAGAGGATCTCCCCCTTGCCGTTGGCGGTGCAGCGGCAAAGCCCGCCGCCGGTCTCGCCGACGACGGTCTTGCGCGCCAGCTCCTCGCGGACGCGCGCCACCTCGCTCTGGATTCGCTGGGCCGTCTCGAGCAGCCCCTTGAGGTCGGGAATCGACATCAGGTCTTGATCTCCTTGAGCGCGGTGCCGAAGACGTCCTGCGCGCTGCGAATGAGCGGGTGCTGCCGTGCCTCCGCCTCCCGTGCCAGACGATCGGCCGCTGCTGCCTCGTTCTGCTGCCCGATCTGCGAGCGAACCGAGGTCCCCGAGGTCCCCAAGGTTCCATTGACGGGAGCCCCGACCACGACGGTCAGCTTGGTCGATTTGCCGAACACGGACGACGCCACCGTCTCGATCTCCGCCGCCTCGCGCTCGGCCTTGTCGGCGTCGCGCTTCTGCGCGAAGGAGAGCGTCAGCGCCCCAGGGGCAAAGGAGACCACATCGGCGTGGGCCAGCATCGCCCCCAGCGACATGCTCTTCTTCTCGAAGATCGCCAGCACCCGCCGCCAGGCCTCGTCGGAGCTGGCCGGCGGTGCGGGCGCGATCTGGGGCGCGGGCGCCGCGGCCGTGGCCAGCGCGGGCGCAGCGGCCGTGGCGGGCGCCGCGGCCTTCGCGGGCGCTGCCGGCGCGGCCGAAGCAGGGGCCGACGGCGCTCCCCAGGCGCGGGGCCCGGCAGGCGCCGGCTTCGCCTTCGGCGCCGCAGATCCCGGCGCGGGCGCGGGGCCGCCGCCCGTCGTGCCCGTGGCGGGCGCCGGGCGCGTGCCGCGCAGCCGCCCCTCGAGCTCGTCAAGCCGCTGCAGGAGATCGCCGAGCGGGACCAGCGGCTCGGCGGCGCACAGATCGATCGCCGCCATCTCGTAGAGCAGCCGCGGCACCGGCAGCCGCGACGCCTCGTCGACGGCGCGCGCCCAGCGATCGAACAGAACCGTGACCAGCCCGGAGCCGGCCCGCTCCGCCAGCCCCCGGACCTCGTCGATCTCCTCGGGTGTCGCGTCGATGAGGTCGCCGAGCTCGACACCCGCCACCGGCTTCACCGAGGCGACGACCTCCAGGTCCCGCAGGAATCCCAGGAACGACCGCCCGAGCTGCCCCAGGTCGACGCCCCGATCGGCCGCCCGCGCGATGAGGCGGAGCGCGTTCCCCGGATCGCGATCGAGCGCCGAGGTGGCCAGCCCCACCAGCAGCTGCCGGTCGGCGACGCCCAGGACGTCGGCGGTGATCTCCGCCGTCAGCTTCTCGCTGCCGACGTAGGCGATCGTCTGGTCAAGCAGCGACAGCCCGTCGCGCACGGAACCGGCCGCCTGCCGGGCCACCAGGCGCACCGCTTCGGGGGTGGCGTCGATCTTCTCGGCCTTCAGGATCTCGGTGAGGTGCGTGGTCAGCCGCGCCGTCGAGATCAGCTTGAAGTCGAAGCGCTGGCAGCGCGACAGGATCGTCGCCGGGATCTTGTGCACCTCGGTCGTGGCGAACACGAACACCACGTGCGGCGGCGGCTCCTCCAGCGTCTTGAGCAGCGCATTCCACGAATGCGCCGACAGCATGTGGACCTCGTCGATGATGTAGACCTTGCGCCGCGCCCGCGCCGGCAGGTAGCGCACCCCCTCGAGCACCGACTTGGTCTCCTCGACCTTGGTGTTCGAGGCGGCGTCGATCTCGATGACGTCGACCGCCCGGCCACCGGCGATCTCCTGGCAGATCTCGCAGACGCCGCACGGCTCGGCCGTCGGACCCTTCTCGCACGACAGGGCCTTGGCCAGGATGCGCGCCGCGCTGGTCTTGCCGACCCCACGGGCACCTGTGAAAAGGAAGGCGTGGTGGACCCGGTTCGCCGCGATGGCGTTCGTCAGCGTGCGGGCGACGTGCTCCTGCCCGATCAGCTCCGAGAACCGCTGCGGCCGGTACTTCCGGGCCAGAACCAGGTACGACACGGACGGAATCTACCACCTCTGAGGATGGGAACCCGCCCAGCGATCGGCTCGTTTGCTCCCGCTTGTCGGGCCTGCCGCGGTGCTTACC
The DNA here is from genome assembly GCA_963725905.1 of uncultured Pseudomonadota bacterium. GTDB lineage: Bacteria > Myxococcota_A > Polyangia > Fen-1088 > Fen-1088 > JADGRB01. The sequence continues at coordinate 635,687 of CAVSAG010000004.1, forward strand.
AGTTTAGCCGTCCATGAGGCTCGAGAAGCTGACCATCAAAGCCCGAGAGGCAATCCAGGCCGCGCATGAGCTGGCCGGAAGCCGCGGGCACCAGGAATTGACGCCGGAGCACCTGCTCCTGGCGCTGCTCGACCAGCAGGACGGCGTCACCGGCGCACTCTTGCGCAAGGTTGGCGTCGACCCGTCGCAGGTCCGCCAGGCCGCCCAGGGCGCGCTCGACGGTCAGCCCCAGGTCCGCGGCTCCAGTGCCGACATCTACGTGGGCCGCCGGCTGACCGATCTGTTCGAGGAGGCGACCAAGCAGTCGAAGGAGTTCAAGGACGAGTACGTCTCGAGCGAGCACCTCCTGCTGGCGCTGGTCGCCAAGGACTTCGGCATCGCCAGCCGCGCGCTGAAGGACGCCGGCGTTCGCAGGGACGCGCTCCTGAAGGCGCTGGCCGAGGTGCGCGGCACCCAGCGGGTGACCGATCCCGAGGCCGAGGGGAAGTACCAGTCGCTGGCCAAGTACACCCGCGACCTGACGGAGCTGGCCCGCAACGGCAAGCTCGACCCGGTCATCGGCCGCGACGAGGAGGTCCGGCGCGCGATGCAGGTGCTTTCGCGCCGCACCAAGAACAACCCGGTGCTGATCGGCGACCCGGGCGTCGGGAAGACCGCCATCGTCGAGGGGATCGCGCAGCGCATCGCCGCGGGCGACGTCCCCGAGTCACTGAAGGACAAGAAGATCCTGGCGCTCGACCTGGGCGCGCTCATCGCCGGGACCAAGTTCCGCGGCGAGTTCGAAGATCGCCTCAAGGCCGTCCTCAAGGAGATCGAGGCCGCCGCGGGCGGCGTCATCCTGTTCATCGACGAGCTGCACACGCTGGTCGGCGCGGGCGGGGCCGAGGGCGCGGTCGACGCGGCCAACATGCTCAAGCCGGCGCTGGCACGCGGCGATCTGCGCTGCATCGGCGCCACGACGCTCGACGAGTACCGGAAGTACATCGAGAAGGACAAGGCGCTCGAGCGCCGTTTCCAGCCGGTCTACGTGGGCGAGCCATCGCTCGAGGACACGGTGGCGATCCTGCGCGGCCTCAAGGAGCGCTACGAGGTCCACCACGGGATCCGCATCCGTGACGCCGCGCTGGTCGCGGCGGCGCGCCTGTCACACCGGTACATCCAGGGACGGCAGCTTCCCGACAAGGCCATCGATCTCGTCGACGAGGCGGCCAGCCGGCTCAAGATGCAGATCGACTCGCGCCCCGACCCGATCGATCAGATCGAGCGGCGGCTGACCTCGCTGGCGATCGAGGAGCAGGCGCTCGGCAAGGAGAAGGACGACGTCTCGCTCAAGCGGCTCGCGGCGGTCGCCACCGAGATCGCCGAGCTGCGCGAGCGCGCCGATCAGATGAAGACCGTCTGGCAGCACGAGAAGAGCTTGATCGGCTCGCTGCGAAAGCTGAAGGAGGAGGCCGAGGCCGCCAAGACCGAGGCGGAGCTGGCCCAGCGCCGCGGCGATCTGAACAGGGCCGCCGAGCTGCGCTTCGGCCGCGTCCCCGAGCTCGACAAGCAGCTCCTGGCCAAGAGCGACGAGCTCAAGGAGGCCCAGAAGCACGGTTCGTTCCTGCGCGAGGAGGTGACGGAAGAGGACGTGGCCGCCGTCGTCTCCAAGTGGACCGGGATCCCCGTCGACAAGATGCTGGAGGGCGAGCAGGCGCGCCTCCTGCTCCTCGAACAGCGCCTCCACCTCCGGGTCATCGGCCAGGACGAGGCGGTCACGGCGGTGTCGAACGCCGTCCGGCGTGCCCGCGCCGGCCTGCAGGATCCCAACCGGCCGATCGGGTCGTTCATCTTCCTGGGGCCGACCGGCGTGGGGAAAACGGAGCTGGCGCGCGCGCTGGCCGAGTTCCTGTTCGACGACGAGACGCACATGGTCCGGATCGACATGTCGGAGTACATGGAGAAGCATGCCGTGTCGCGCCTCATCGGCGCCCCACCCGGCTACGTCGGCTACGACCAGGGCGGCCAGCTGACCGAGGCGGTCCGCCGGCGCCCCTACTCCGTGATCCTCTTCGACGAGATCGAGAAGGCACATCCCGACGTGTTCAACACGCTCCTGCAGCTGCTCGACGACGGGCGGCTCACCGACGGTCAGGGACGCACGGTCGACTTCCGCAACACGGTCATCATCATGACCTCCAACGTCGGCAGCCAGCACCTGCAAGACTGGACCAACCTCCAGGCCAGGGACCGGGTGATGGAAGAGCTGCGTCGCACCTTCCGCCCGGAGTTCCTCAACCGGGTCGACGACATCGTCATCTTCCACCCGCTCGGACGGAACGAGATCGACACCATCGTCGACCTGCAGCTCGGACGTCTGCGCAAGCTGCTTCGCGATCGCGATCTCGACATCGAGCTCTCCCCCGAGGCCCGCACCTTCCTGGCCGATCAGGGGTACGACCCGCAGTACGGGGCGCGGCCGCTCAAGCGGGCGCTGGTCCGCCACGTCCAGGATCCTCTGGCCCGTCAGCTCCTGGCCGGCGACCTACACCCGGGCGACACGGTGCTGGTGGGCCGAGGCAACGACGGCGAGCTGACATTCACGCGCAAACCGCAGCAGCGCATCGCGGTCATGTCATGATGGAGTGATCAACCGCGCATGAAAGATCTCTACAAGATGCTGGGGGTCGCGGAGAACGCCGACGAAGCTGCGGTCAAGAAGGCCTATCGCAAGCTGGCGAAAGAGTTCCATCCGGACATCACCGGCGACGACAAGAAGAAGACCGAACGTTTCAAGGAGATCAACGAGGCGTACGACGTCCTCGGGGATGCCAAGAAGCGCAGGGAGTACGATCGCCTCAAGCACGCGCCCGTCCGCCCCGACGGCATGCCGGAGGGATTCGACGCCGACACGTTCGCCCAGACGTTCGGCCGCTCGCGCGCCGGCGCGGGCGGCGTCGAGGTGGGGGGCGACTTCGACATCGGCGACATATTCTCCTCGCTCTTCGGGGGCGGCGGCGCGCCGGCCGGCTTCGATCCGCGGCGGGGACGCCCGCGCCCGGTGCGCGGCAGCGACATGAGCGGAAGGCTGGAGGTGACCTTCGTCGAGGCGGCGCTGGGCGGCAAGCGCTCGGTCCGTACTGGCAGCGGCGCGACCGTGGAGGTGAGCATTCCACCCGGCGTCGAGAACGGCGGCCGCTTGCGCCTCCCCGGCCAGGGGGCGCCGGCGCCGGCACGTGGCGGGACGCCCGGCGATCTCTACCTGGAGATCACGATCCGCCCCGATCCGTACCTGCGGCGTCAGGGATCCGACATCGAGCTCGACGTGCCGGTGACGTTCGCGGAGGCAGTGCTGGGGGCACGGATCGAGGTCCCGACCGTGGAAGGGCGCGTCACCGTCACGGTCCCGCCGGGAACCTCCAGCGGCGCGCGGCTGCGGTTGCGCGGGCGCGGGGTCAAGAACGCCGACGGAACGCGCGGCGATCAACTCTGCCGCGTCGAGATCGTGGCGCCCAAGATAAAGCCCGACGACCAGGAGGCGCGAAAGTTGATCGAGGAATTCACCCGACGGACCGCCTCGGGAGAGGTACGCCGATTTTGACGTCTCGACTCTCGCCTCCCGGTCCGGGTTCTTGTAAGCAAATCTGTTATACCTTTTTCAGCGCTGCGGCATCCTAAAGCAGAGGTCAACCACACCCATGAGCGATACCCCGAAGACCCTCCCGCTCCTCTCCCTCCGCAACCTGGTGCTGTTCCCCGGCGCGGTGATGCCGGTGGAGATCGGCCGCGCCAGCTCGCTGCGCCTCATCGAGGCGCTTGGCGGCAAGGGCGCACGCGTCCTCGTCGGCACCCAGAAGGACGCCGACATCGAAGAGCCCGCCGGCGCCGACCTCTACACGATCTGCGTCGAAGGCGAGGTCGTCCGCATCGTCAAGGCGGCCGAGAACCGCGTCACCGCCGTGCTTCGCGGCACCGAGCGACGCCGCGTGACGGGCTTCGTGCAAGAGAAGCCCTACCTGCTGGCGTCGTTCGAGCCCCTGGTCGAGATCCGCAAGGATCCCATCGAAATCGACGGGCTCGGCATGGCCGTCTACGACGTGGCCAAGCAGCTCATCGCCATCTCGCCGGACATTCCGGACGAGACGGCGCAGGTGCTCGACCAGCACAAGGATCCAGGGCGCCTCGGCGACATCGTCGCCGCGACGGTGGATCTGTCGCCCGAGGAGCGCGCCTCGTTGCTCGTCGAGGTCGACGTGGCCGAGCGGCTGCGCCGGCTGCTCGTCCTGCTCCAGCGCAAGGTGGAGCTCATCAAGGTCAAGCAGAAGATCGACTCGCAGGTGCGCGAGGAGTTCTCCAAGCACCAGCGTGAGGCGGTCCTTCGCCAGAAGCTGAAGGCGATTCAGGACGAGCTCGGCGAGGGCGAGGACGCCAGCGACCTCGACGCGTTCGACGAGAAGATCAAGGCGTCCGAGATGCCGGCGGAGGTCGAGAAGACCGCCCGCAAGCAGCTCGATCGACTGAAGCAGATGGCGCAGTCCTCGGCCGAGTACACCGTCCAGCGCACCTACCTCGAGTGGCTCGTCGAGCTGCCCTGGTCCAAGCGGACCGAGGACCGGCTCGATCTGGACCAGGCGCGCGAGATCCTCGACACCGATCACTACGACCTCAAGAAGGTGAAGAAGCGCATCCTCGAGTACCTGGCCGTGCGCAAGCTCGCGCCGGGGAAAAAAGGGCCGATCCTCTGCCTGGCGGGGCCGCCGGGCGTCGGCAAGACATCGCTCGGCAAGTCGATCGCCCGTTCGCTCGGACGCGAGTTCATCCGCGTCTCGCTGGGCGGCGTGCGCGACGAGGCCGAGGTGCGCGGCCACCGGCGGACCTACATCGGCGCGCTCCCCGGACGAATCATCCAGGGGATGCGCCGGGTGGGAACGCGCAATCCGGTCTTCATGCTCGACGAGATCGACAAGCTGGGGGCCGACTTCCGCGGCGACCCGTCGGCCGCGCTGCTCGAGGTGCTGGACCCGGAGCAGAACTCGACGTTCTCGGACCACTACCTGGAGGTCAACTTCGACCTCTCGGACGTCATCTTCATCGCCACCGCGAACATGCTCGACCCGATCCCGCCGGCGCTGCTCGACCGCATGGAGGTGCTGGAGATCCCCGGCTACACCCGCGAGGAGAAGCTGGAGATCGCCAAGCGGCACCTCGTGCCGAAGCAGGTCGCCGAGCACGGGCTCGACGAGCAGCGGATCAAGCTCTCGGACGAGGCGCTCAACACCGTCATCGAGCAGTACACGCGCGAGGCGGGGGTGCGCAACCTGGAGCGCGAGATCGCCAGCGTCATCCGCAACATCGCCGTCAAGGTGGCGGAGAACCAGCCCTACGATCCCAACCTGGTGCCGGCGACCATCGCCGACATCCTGGGGCCGCAGCAGTTCTACTCGGAGGCGGCGGAGCGCACGGAGATCCCGGGCGTCTCGACGGGGCTCGCCTGGACGCCGACCGGCGGCGACATCCTCTTCATCGAGGTCTCCGCGATGCCTGGCAAGGGGAGCCTGATCCTCACCGGGCAGCTCGGCGACGTCATGAAAGAGTCGGCGCGCGCAGCCCTCTCGTGGGTCCGCACCCACGTCGAGGAGCTGGGGATCACGACCGACTTCGAGAAGACGGACATCCACCTGCACGTCCCGCAAGGCGCCGTGTCCAAGGACGGTCCGTCGGCGGGCGTGGCCATCACCGTCGCGCTGGTGTCGCTCCTGACGGGGCGGCGCGTGCGCGGCGACGTGGCGATGACCGGCGAGATCACCCTGCGCGGCACGGTGCTCCCGGTCGGCGGCATCAAGGAGAAGGTGCTGGCGGCCCACCGCTCGGGCATCAAGCGGGTCGTGCTCCCCGAGCGGTGCCGCAAGGACATCGTCGACATCCCCGAGACCGTGCGGGCCGAGCTGGACATCGTCTTCGTCAAGAAGATCGACGAGGCGCTGGAGCTCACGCTGGAGACGGTTCCGGTCGTGGTCCCCGGACCGGACGGCCCGGCCACGACGGGCGCAGAAATCACCGCGCGCGCCTGAAATCGGCAGTAGCGCCAGCGCCACAGCCACCGACTCGCGCCAAAGTGGGCGCGCGCGCGGGTGGGTGTGCGGCGGGCGCCCAGGGGACAGCCACGGGTCGCGTCGGCGCTCCAAGTTGCGGGTGGGCCTCCGCACTCGGGGCTCGTGGTACCCTGGAGGGGCGTGACGGAGGCTCGGCAGCAGGCCCAGAGCAGCGCGCGGCCCGACTCCTCGTGGAACCTCGCCTGGTCGGTTCACCGGGCGGCCGAGCGCCATCCACACGCAGTCGCGCTGCACGTCGAGGAACGGACGATCACCTACGCCGAGCTGCGGGCCGGCGCGCAGCAGATGGGAGCCCTGCTGGCCCGGACGTCGACAGGGGCGCCCGCGCGGGTGGCCATCTTCGCGCGCCGCAGCCTCGAGACCTATCTGGGGATTCTGGGGACCTGCTGGGCGAGCGGCACCTACGTGCCCCTCAACCCGACGCTGCCCGAGGCACGGCTGGCGCAGATGCTCGACACGATTCAGCCAGACGCGATCGTCGTCGACCGCCGGCATCTGCCGCTTCTGACCCCGCGCCTCCGGGGCGCGGCGCTCGTCATCGCCCCCGCGCTCGACCTCGGCCTGGCCAACGGAGCCGCGGACGCGCCGCGCCCGGTGCCGCCTGACCACCCGGCGTACATCACCTTCACCTCGGGCACGACCGGCGTCCCGAAAGGCGTGATGATCCCCGCTCGCGCCGTCGCGAGCTTTATTGCCGCGAGCCGTGACCTTTTCGAGATCGGGCCGTCGGATCGCACCGCGGGCCTGGCGGAGATCAGCTTCGACATCTCGGTGTTCGACATGTTCTTCACCTGGGACCGCGGGGCCGCGCTTCACGTCGCACCGGCGTCGCAGACCATGGCGCCGCTCGCCTACCTGCGAGAACAGGCGATCACGGTGCTGTTCTCCGTCCCGTCGATGGTCGCGATCCTGAAGCGCCTGAGGCTGCTGCAGCCGGGCGTGTTGCCAAAGGTCCGCCTGTCGATCTTTTCTGGCGAGCCACTCCCGGTCGCGCTGGCAGAGGCCTGGACCGCCGCGGCGCCCGACAGCGTGGTCGAGAACTTCTATGGCCCCACCGAGGCAACGGTCTCCTGCTCGCATGAGCGCTTCCTGGCCGGGGGAGCGACACCCGCGGCGCGCGGCTTCGTTTCGATCGGATTGCCCTTTGCCGGGACGCGCCTGGCAATCTTCGACCCGGAGCGGCGCCCTCTGCCGGCGGGGGTGGCGGGAGAGCTGGCGATCGCCGGCGCCCAGCTCGCGCTCGGTTACTACGCCGACGGCAAGCAAACCGCCCGAAAGTTCGTGAGCCTCGATGGCGACCGCTGGTACCTCACGGGCGATCAGGCCATGAGCGACAGCGAGGGACGTTTCTTCTACCTGGGTCGCCTGGACAACCAGGTGAAGATCCGTGGCCACCGCGTCGAGCTGGAGGAGGTCGAGGCGCACCTCCGCGCGGTCTCTGGCGTCGAGGCGGTGGCCGTGGTCGCCTGGCCGGTGCGCGACGGCTCGGCCGACGGCCTGGTGGCGTTCCTGGCCGGGGATCTCGACGATCGGGTGGCGGAGCTGCGCCACGCTCTCCGCGCGCGGCTTCCGCCGCACATGGTCCCCACCGCGCTGCACATCGTCGAGGCCCTGCCGCTCACCGCGAACGGCAAGATCGATCGGAAGGCGCTGCTGGCGGGGCTGGAGCGTACCCCGGCGTGAGCCTTCGCGGCTTCCGTCTCATCCCGCCGCTCGAGACGTATCCCAGGGCGGTCGCCCTCGCGCAGACGCCGCCCGGCAAGGTCCTGCTGCTGGCCGGATTCACCGTGCTGCTCTCACGCCTCTCTCCGACCTGGCTGCTCGTCACGCCGTTCCTCGCGCTGGCCGCCTTCGTTCCCTCCGCCCACCGACGGACGCTCGTGGCAGCCGGTACCCTCGTGTGGGCCTTCGTGTGGCCGCTCCAGGCCGGCGGCGGCCTGAACGCGATTGTGGGACCGGGGGTGGTTTTTCTATTCGGGGCAGGCATGTACCTGGCGTCGCGGCAGCTCCCGCGCTCCCCCCTGTTTGCCCGCCCGGTGCTGGTCTTGCTGGTACTCGCCGCCTGCTACCTGATGGTCGTCGGTGCCCGCCCCGGCCTCTTCCCGGCGGGGGGCCTGGCGTGGTCGGTGGGCCACGCGATCTGCCAGTATCAGTGGTTCATCGGATACGCGTTGCTCGACCGGCTGGCGAAACCTGCCGAGCCCGCCTGGAAACAGGTCGGCACCTTCGCCCCTTTCTGGGGGAGCACGGCAGTGCCGTTTCCCAAGGGAGCCGCCAACTGGAGACGGATCGAGGCACGCACGCCGGAGGCGCTGGCGGTCAGCCAGCTCAAAGGGTTCAAGCTGCTCCTCTGGGCGGGTTTGTTGATGGTGGGGTTCATCGCGTTCGAGAGCGTCGTCCACCAGGGGTTTGGCGTGCTTCCGATGAACGACGCTCTCCTGGCGCTGGCGCGGGGCGCGCCGCTGGGAACGGGGGCGAGCTGGGCGGTCATCCTCTGCAACTTCCTGGAGCGGCTGTTCGAGATCACCATCGGCGGTCACGTGATCATCGCCTGCTGCCGCATGGCGGGCTTCGCGGCGCTGCGCAACACGCACCGTCCGTTCGAGGCGCGCAACGTCGCCGACTTCTGGAACCGCTACAACTATTACTTCAAGGAGCTGGCGGTCGAGTTCTTCTACTACCCGACCTTCTTGCGCTACTTCAAAGGGCGGCCGAGGTTGCGGCGAGTCTTCGCCGTCTTCGCCACCGCCTGCTTCGGGAACCTCTACTACCATTTCGTGCGCGAGGCCCGCTGGATCGAGAAGCTCGGCTTCTTCGAGGCGCTTCGGGCGATGGACGTTTATGCGGTTCAGTGCATTCTGTTGGCGGTGGCGATCTCCGTCTCGCAGGCGCGCCGGACCGGGCCCCAGGGGAAGGGGTGGCTGCGCGCGCGCGCCCTGCCGCTCGCCACCGTGGTCATCTCGTACTGCCTGATGTTCGCCTTCGTCGACGAGGAATTCGCGTTCCCGTTGCGCGTTCATCTCCAGTTCTTCGCCCGCCTGCTGGGGATCCCCGCCTGATGGCCGACCTGGGTCTCATTCGCCAGATGTTCCGCGAGCTGCTGGCGCGCAACGGAGACCTCGAGCCTTTCACCGATGACGAGGGGCTGTTCTCGACGGGACGGTTACAGTCGATCGACGGGGTCGAGATGGTGGTCTTCCTGGAGGACAAGTTCGGCCTCGACTTCGCCCCGGGAGGATTCGATCCCGAGTCGATCGACGGGGTGGCGAACGTCGCCGCGCTGGTCGACCGCCTCCGCTAGACTCCGACGGGTGGCGGACGACGACCAGAAATTCGAGACGCTGTCGGGGATTCCCCTCGCGCCCTCCTACGGTCCGGCCGACCTAGGCACAGGCTGGCGCTACGACGCGCAGCTGGGAGATCCGGGCCAGTACCCGTTCACGCGCGGACCGCACGCCAGCATGTACCGCGGGAAGCTCTGGACGATGCGGATGTTCTCCGGGTTCGGCACGCCCGAAGACACCAACCGGCGGTTTGCTTTTCTCCTGGCGCACGGGCAGACGGGGCTGTCGACGGCGTTCGACATGCCGACCCTGATGGGGTTCGACCCCGACGATCCGCGCGCGCTCGGCGAGGTGGGGCGCGAGGGGGTCTCGGTCGCCTCGACCGCCGACATGGAGCGCCTCTTCGCCGGCATCCCGGTCGACGCGGTGACCACCTCGATGACCATCAACGCGCCGGCGGTGGCGCTGCTGGCGTTCTACGTCGTGGCGGCCGAGCGGCGCGGGATCGCGCCCGACCGGCTGGCAGGGACGATCCAGAACGACATGCTCAAGGAGTTCATCGCCCAGAAAGAGTGGATCAGCGGCGTGCGGCCGCACCTGCGGATCATGCGCGACATGCTGGTCCACTGCACGCGGCGCATGCCGCGCTGGAACACCATCAGCGTGAGCGGCTACCACATCCGCGAGGCGGGGGCGACCGCCGTGCAGGAGCTCGGCTTCACGCTGGCCGATGGGATCGGGTACCTGGAGCTGGGGCGCGAGGCGGGGCTGGACATCGACGACTTCGCGCCGCGGCTGTCGTTCTTCTGGGACATCCACAACGATTTCTTCGAGGAGATCGCCAAGCTGCGCGCGGCGCGCCGGATGTGGGCGCGCGTTGTGCGCGAGCGATTCGGCGCCAAGAACCCACGCTCCTGGTTGCTGCGGGCGCATGCGCAGACGGCCGGCGTCTCCCTGGTGGCGCAGCAGCCGCTCAACAACGTGGTGCGCACGGCCTACCAGGCGATGGCGGCCGTGCTGGGCGGAACGCAGTCGCTGCACACCAATTCGTACGACGAGACCTACGCGCTTCCGACGGAAGAGTCGGCCACGCTCGCGCTGCGTACGCAGCAGATCCTGGCCGAGGAGACCGGCGTGGCGGCGGTCGCCGATCCGCTCGGCGGCAGCTACTACGTCGAGGCGCTGACCGATCGGATCGAAGCCGAAGCGAACGCCATCCTGCGCACCATCGATGAGATGGGCGGGATCGTGCGCGCGGTGGAGACAGGCTGGCCCCAGCGCGAGATCGCCCGCTCGGCCTACCGGGCGCAGCGCCAGATCGACAGCGGCGAGCGGTCGGTGGTCGGCGTCAACCGCCACACCGGCGCCGGCGTCGCCGCCGCCATCCCCACCCTGAAGATCGATGACGCCCCGGAGCGGGCTCAGCGGGCGGCGGTGGCCGAGCTGCGCGCGCGGCGCGACGCCGCGGCCGCGCAAGCGGCGCTGGAGGGCGTGCGGGCCGCCGCGCGCGGTGACGGCAACCTCATGGATTCCGTGCTCGAGGCCGCTCGTCGCGACGCGACCTTGGGAGAGATCTGCCGAATCTTTCGCGAAGTTTTTGGCGAATATCGCGACCCCGCGGAGGTGTAAGCGCGCTAAGTTACCGGCCATGTCGACGCCGGGAGTGGGACAGGACATCGAAGCGCTCTGCGGCCGGTGCGGCCAGGTCTGGCACGTGGTGATGGCCAAGATGGGCGAGCGGATCGCCAAGGTGGTTTGCAAGCGCTGCGGCGGCCACCACCGTTACCGAAATGAGAACGAGGGCCCCGAGACCGAGGCCCCCCGCTCCCGCACGCGCAGCTTCACGAGCGGGAGATCGCGTGCCTCGAAGACCCCCCAGCCGGTGCCCGTCCCGGCCTTCGACCCGTCGAAGCCGACCCGTCCCTACGCGGCCGGCGCCGCCTACGCGGCCGGCGAGCGGATCACGCACCCGCAGTTCGGCCTCGGCATCGTGGCCGGCTCGCCCGGCTCGGGAAAGATCGACGTCGTCTTCCCGGGCGGGGCACGGATCCTGGCCGCCGCCAAGATCGCCTCCAGCCTCGCCCGCCCCGTCGCGGTCGCGGTCCCAGTAGCCGATCGGCCGCCCGCCAAATGAATCGGGACCCTCAAAGGGTCCCGCGCCCCCCGCGATGAGCTCGCGCGAGCCCGGGGTCCCCACGCGCGTCCGCGCGAGTGGGGTGGCTCAAAGCTCGCGCTCCCTCACGCGATCGCTGGGGCTGCCGCGGGTCACCCTGCGGAAGCGCCTGGCGCGGGCCATTCGGGGCGGACACCCCTGGATCTATCGGGACGCGCTGGCCGGCGCGCCACGGCTCGCCGATGGGGCGCTGGTGCTGGTGGCGGACGCCGACGCGCGGCCGCTCGCGCGCGGGTTCTGGGACGCGCGCTCGCCGATCGCGGTGCGCGTCCTCTCCGGCGCGGCCGAGCTCGACGTCGGCGGCGAGCTCGACCGGCGGATCGCGGCGGCGCTGGGGCGGCGGCTCGGCACGCTCGACCGAGCGAAGACCAGCGCCTTCCGCTGGATTCACGGCGAGGCCGACCTGCTCCCGGGCGTCCATGCCGACGTCTACGGCCGCGCGCTGAGCTTTCGCTGCGACGGCGCCGGTGCGCGGGCCTTCTACCGTGACCTGCCCGACCGCCTGCGCGCGGCGGCCCGCGCCGCCGGTCTGGGGATCGACACCATCGTCGAGCGCCGGCCGCGCGGGAAAAGTGGCGGCGACGAAGGCGCGACGGCTGTCCTCGGCGTGCTCCCCGACGGCGAGATCGAAATCCGCGAAAACGGCCTCTTGTTCGGCGCCGACTTGCGGCACGGCCAGAAGGGGGGCTTGTTTCTGGACCAGCGCGACAATCGGGCGCGGGTGCGGGAGCTGGCACGCGATCGGCGCGTGCTGAATCTGTTCGGCTACACGGGCGGCTTCTCGATCTACGCCGCCGCCGGCGGCGCGCGCGAGACCACCACGGTCGACGTGGCGGCGCCGGCCGTCGCGGCGGCGCGGCGCAACTTCGAGCGAAACCGCCTGGCGATCTCCGACGCCGGCGTCGGCGACCGCGCCGTCGACGGCGAGCAGGCGCGCTTCGCAGCGGAAGACGCCTTCGTCTTCCTCGATCGCGCCGCGGCGGCGGGGGAACGATTCGACCTGGTCATCTCCGACCCGCCGAGCTTCGCCTCCAGCCACCGTGCGCTCGAGACCGGCCTTCGCGCCTACCGGCGGCTGCACCGCCTCTGCGCCGCGGTCACGGCACCGGGCGGCATCCTCTGCGCCGCCTCCTGCTCGAGCCATGTCGGGCGGGAGGCTTTCGTGGCCACGATACGCGACGGCGCGAGAGAAGCAGGTCGCCGCGCCGAGATCGCCGAGATGCGCGGCGCCGCGCTCGACCACCCGGTCGTGCCGCAATTTCCCGAAGGCGATTACCTCAAATTTGCGGTAGTGAATCTGTGACGCCCGTGTCGACCACCGCCCCCGCCACACAGAGCGAAGTGCTGGCCCCAACCGCGGCCGCCGATCCCGGCGGGCCGCTGGCGTCGCCCGCCTACCGCTGGTCGCTGGGGCTGGGCCTGGCGCTGCTGCAATCGGCGGTCTACTTCGGGATCGGTCACGCCCACCTGACCCGCTCGACCGAGCTGCTGCGCACGCGGCTCGACGACGCCATTCCATTTTGGCCCTGGACCGCCTGGTGCTATCTGCCGTTCTATGCCGGGACGTTCCTCATCGCGATCGGCGGCTTCCGGCACAAGCGCCTCTTCAATCGAACAGCGGTGGCGGTGGTGATGGTGATGTGCCTGGGCGCGCTCGGCCACCTGTTCGTCGGCGCCGAGTACCCGCGCCCGGTGCTCCATCCCCCCTACCCCAACTTCTCGTACGCCTTCATGGCCTGGGTGCAGCACATCGATCCCCCCGGCAACGTCTTCCCCTCGCTGCACGTGGCGCACACCTCGATGCTGGCGTTCCTGCTTCTGCGCGACCGGCCGCGGCTCGGTCGCGTGGCGCTGGTAATGGCGACGCTGCTGGCGCTCTCGACGCTCACGACCAAGCAGCACTTCATCGCCGACGTCCTCAGCGGCTACACGCTGGCGTTCCTGGGACGCGCGTTCGCGCTGTCGTCGATCGGGTCGAAGCGGCTGCCGGCGGTCTGACGTTCCGGGTTTGGTTCGTTTTTCGGCGTAGAAGCCGCTATTCCGTACCAAACAGACGTCGGCTCCGACAAGCCGCCCCTATAGAAGTAGCCTGATTACGACTTCGACGAGGAGGGGCGATCCATGAACCGACGGCCGCGAAAGAGCCTTTACGTCTTCATTCTCGCGTTGCTGGCGGGCTCGCCGCTCGGTCGCCTCCTGGTGCCCAAGGCGGGCTCGGCCACCACCCCCGTCGAAAAGCTCCAAGAGTTCACCCTGGATCAGGTTCAGGTCACCGACTCGTACTACCAGAACCTGTTTAACAAGGACATCACGTACATGATGTCGACGGTGGACGTCGACCGGCTCTTGCTGCCGTTCAAGACGGTCTCGCAGGGACAGGACCCGGGAACCGTTTCGGGTCTCAATCTGTACGGCGGCTGGGAAGCGGCCTCGAGCCTCCTGCGGGGCCATACCACGGGCCACTACCTCTCCGCGCTGGCGCACGCGTACCAGCAGGCCAAGGGGACCGACGCGACGCTGGCCACCCAGATCCAGACCAAGATCGATTACATCATCACGCAGCTCAAGTCGTTTCAGGACAAGAGCTCGACGGGGTATCTGTTCGGCTCGCCAACCACCCAGTTCGACGTCGTCGAGGGGAAGGTGACCGGCAACAGCTGGGTCCCCTGGTACACGATGCACAAGATCATCGCCGGCCTGGTCGACGTCTACAAGCTCGAGGGGAACGCCACCGCGCTGACCATCGCCAGCAAGCTGGGCGACTGGACGTACAACCGCGCCTCCGGCTGGAGCGCCGCGACGCGAACGACGGTCCTCGCAATCGAGTACGGCGGAATGAACGACTGCCTCTACGAGCTCTACAAGTACACGAACAGCGCCAACCACCTGACGGCGGCGCACATCTTCGACGAGACGACGCTGTTCACGCCGATCGCGGCCGGCAACGACACGCTGAACGGCGTGCACGCCAACATGACGATTCCGAAGTTCATCGGCGCCCTCAACCGCTACCGAACGCTGGGGACGACGGAGCAGAGCTACTTCACCGCGGCGGACGAGTTTTTGACCATCGTCCTCAAGGATCACACCTTCGTCACCGGCGGACACGGCGAGGACGAGCACTTCCACGCGCCGGGCCAGCTGAACGCCATCCGCGACAACCTGAACAACGAGTCCTGTAACGCCTACAACATGTCGAAGCTGGCCCGCGGGTTGTTCCTGGTCACCGGCGACGTCAAGTACGCGGACGACTACGAGCGGACGCAGATCAACGAGGTGTTGTCGGCCATGAACCCGTCGACGGGGATGACGACCTACTTCAAGCCGATGGGGACCGGGTACTTCAAGGCGTACGGCACGGTCGATTCGACCTTCTGGTGCTGCAACGGAACCGGCCTCGAGAACTACGCCAAGCTGGGCGACAGCCTCTACTTCCACGACGCCACGGACCTCTACGTCGTCGGGTATGTCAGCTCGACGCTGAACTGGAGCGACCGGGGCCTCTCCCTCACCCAGGCGACGACGATCCCCGCCGCGAACACGTCGACCTTCACCATCAAGACCGCCCCCTCGAGCGCGGTCAACATCAAGTTCCGGAGCCCGTACTGGCTCGCCGCGTGCCAGTCGCCGACCGTCGCCGTCAACGGCCAGCCGGTCACGCCGATCTCGTCGGGCGGCTTCCTGGGCGTCAGCCGCGTCTGGCAGGCGGGTGACACGGTCACGCTGACGCTCCCGATGGAGGTCGCCGCCTCGCGCCTGCCGGACAACCAGAACGTGGTGGCGTTCACCTATGGGCCGATCGTCCTCAGCGCCGGTCTCGGGACCGCCGCGATGACCACCACCGCGCACGCGCTGACGATCGCCGCCACCAAGCCCTCCTCCGGCATCCAGGACACCATCACCATCAACAGCGGCACCACCATCAATACCTGGCTCGCCAGCATCAAGACCAATCTTGTTCAGACCTCAGCCGGCAGCCTCCAGTTCACGCTCAAGAACACCGACTCGAACAGCACGCTGACCTTCACGCCGCACTACCAGCGCTACCTGGACCGGTACGGTATCTACTTCACGCTGGCCGGCACGACGGGCTCGACCGTCGCCACGCCCGCCTGTCCGACGAGCACGGGCGGCAGCTCCGGCAGTTCCGGCAGCGGCGGCGCCACCGGGTCCGGCGGCACCACCGCGTCCGGCGGCGCCACGGGCTCCGGCGGCGCGATCGTCACCACCGGGTCCGGCGGCACCACCGCGTCCGGCGGCACCACGGGCTCCGGCGGCGCGATCGTCACCACCGGCGGCACGACCGGGTCCGGCGGCACCACCGCGTCCGGCGGCGCCACGGGCTCCGGCGGCGCGATCGTCGCTGGAAGCGGCGGCACCACCGGGTCCGGAGGAGCCACTGGGTCCGGTGGCTCCGGCGGGACCGGCACGAGCAGCTCCGGCGGCTCCGTCGGCACCGGGGGAGCGATGACCGGCTCCGGAGGCCAGTCGGGATCGCCCGAGACGCAGGGCACCTCGGGATGTTCGTGCAGCCTCGGCGACCAAGCGGCGCCTGGCGCCCCGCGGACCATCGTCCTCTTGTTCGCGGCGGGCCTCCTGGTCCGACGCCGGAGACCTCCTCGCCCACGGGCGCGGTAGGACGCTTCTACGACTTCCGTCTACTGCTTCGCGGGGGCCGGCGGCGGAGCGGACGCGGGCGCCTGCTTTGGGGCCGCGGCGCGAGCGCCCGCGTTGATCGGGGCCTTGAAGTTGATCCGCTCGAACTGAACGCCGCTTTGCGCGAGCTGCGGCGCGATGGCGTCGCCCTTGCCGACGATGACCACCAGCAGCGTGTCGGGGTGCAGGAACGCCTTGGCGGCAGCCTTGGCCTGCGCCTCGTCGACGGCCGCCAGCCGCAGCGGCAGATCGCGCACGTAGCCGATTCCCAGGCCGTGCTCCTCGGCGGTGACCAGCGCGCCCGCGATCCCGGCGGTCGACTGCAGGCTGAACGGGTAGCTGCCGGCATAGAACCCCTTGGCCTTGTCCAGCTCCGGCACCGTCGGCCCGTCGGTCTGCATGCGGCGGATCTCGTTCACCGAGGCGAGCAACGCGTCCCACACGGTCTCGTTCTTGGTCGCCGCGCTGACCCGGAAAGACCCCTCATAGAGCGACGCGCCGAACGACGATCCGATCCCGTAGGTCAGCCCGCGCTTGGCCCGCACCTCGGTCATGAGGCGCGACGAGAAGTCCGAGCCGCCGAGAACGTAGTTCATCAGCGTGACCGCATACCAGTGGGGGTCGGCGTGCTTGATGCCGCCGTGGCCCAGGACCACCGTCGCCTGCGTGAGATCCGGGCGATCGACCAGCAGCATCCGGGTCCCGGTCATCAGAGGAACGGTCCAGCCAGGCCGCGCCGGGCTCTGCGCGCGCGCCCAGCCGCGGAAGGCCTTCTCGATCTGCGGTCGCAGCCGCGCGAGGTCGACGTCGCCAGCCACCGCCAGGATGGAGTGGTTCGGGTGATAGAAGGTCTTCCAGAACTTCTCCAGCCGCGCGCGATCGATCTTGCGGACGTCCTCGGCTGTCAGCACCCAGCCGTTGGGGTGCTTGTCGCCGAACAACTGGTTGTCGAAGTGCGCGCTGGCGAGCTCATAGGGACTGTCGAAGCGGGAGGCGACCGCCGCCTGCATCTGGTCGCGGACGTCGCCCATCTCCGCCTCGGGGAACGACGGGTGGAGGAGCACGTCGGTCAGAAGGTCGAGGCAGAGCGCGCCATCCTTCGACAGGGCCGAGCAGGAGACGGTGGTCCCCTCGTTCGAGGCCTGCGCGTCAAGCGAGCCACCCACGAAGTCGATGGCGCGAGAGATGTCGTCGGCGCTCCGGGTCTTCGTCCCGTTCTTTGTTCCTTTGCGCAGCATCGCCGCCACGAAGTCGGACACGCCCAGGTTGTCGCGGTCCTCGTCGTAGCCTCCCGCCTCGACGGCCAGCCCGAAGCTGACGACCGGCAGGCCCTTGCGCCCGACGACGATCACCTGCATCCCGTTCGGCAGCGTGAAGCGGTCGATCTTGGGGAGCGTCAGCGCTTCCGGCTTGGGCGGCGGCGGCGCCTGGATGAGATCCGCGCGCCCCGTCCAGAAGCTGGCCGCTGACGGCTTCGGCGCGGCCTTGGGGACCGCCTCGTACTGCACGTCGATCGCGCTCTGCGGCGCCGCCGCCTTGGGGGGCGCGTTCGACGCGCACCCCGCCCCGGTCAGCAGCAGCACCACCGTGAACGCGCGCGCCCGGCTCACGGCTTCCCCCCCGGGACCAGCGTCACCCGCGTGAGGTTGGTGTCGATGAGGTACTTGCGCGCGACCCGCTGCACGTCGGCGGCGGTGACCGCCAGGTAGCGCGTCGCGCCCTCGATGAAGCGGCGCCAGTCCCCCTCGACGTACTGCGCCTCGCCGAGCCGGGTGGCGACACCGTCGACCGTTTCGAGGCCGAACACGAACGCCGCCGCCAGCTGGTTCTTCGCCTTGTCCAGCTCGGTCGGCTCTATGGGCTTGTCGCGCACGCGGGCGATCTCCTCGGACAGCGCCGTCTCGACCTTGGCCCCGTCCTTGTTCGGCAGGTAGGCGGCGTAGACGATGAAGAGCCCCGGATCCTCCATCGACTCCGTCACGCCACCGGCCGCGATCGCCAGGTGGTCGTGACGGACCAGGCGCTCCACCAGGCGCGACGACTCGCCGGCCGACAGCACGGCGGCCAGCACCTCCAGCGCGGGCAGGTCGGGATCGGCGGCGCGCGGGATGTGGTAGCCACCGACCACCACCGGAATTTGAACCTCGATCTGCAGCGTCGCGGTCCGGGTGGCCGTTTGCGGCGGCTCCGTGATGTTCGCGCGCGGCGGGACCGGCCCGTGGGGAATCGCCCCGAAGTGCTGGTCGACGAGCTTGCGCACCGCCGGCTCGTCGAGATCGCCGACCACGATCAGCGTCGCGTTGTTCGGCTGATAGTAGGTGTCGTAGAAGCGCTGGCAGTCGGCGGGGGTCACTCTCTCGAGATCCTCGATGGTGCCGATCGCCGTCCAGTTGTAGGGGTGCTTGGTGTAGGCCAGCGCGCGGAACTTCTCGATCGCCTTTCCGATCGGATCGTTGTCGACGCGGAGGCGCTTCTCCTCCTCGACCACGTGGCGCTCGGAGTCGACCGTCGCCGGGAAGAGCTTGAGGTTCCGCATCCGCTCCGCTTCGAGCTCCAGCGCGAAGCCGACGTACGACGGCGGCACCGTGTCGTGGTAGGCGGTCAGGTCCTCGGTGGTGAAGGCGTTGACCTGGCCGCCGACCTCTTTGAGCAGCCGCGCGTGCTCCTCGGGCGGCACGTGGGCGGAGCCCTTGAACATCATGTGCTCGAACATGTGCGCGACGCCGCGGATGCCGACGTGCTCGTCCTTGGATCCGACGTGATAAAAGACCTGCACTGTCGCGATGGGCGCCTTGTGGTCGGCGAGGAATAGCACCTCGAGGCCGTTGCCCAGTCTCCAGCTCTTGACGTCCAGATTGGGCGCGGCGACCGACGACGGGGTGGCCGGCGCGGCCTTGGCCGGCTTGGCGGCGCGGGCATCGGCGCCGAGTGCGAACACGATCCCGGCCAGCGCCAACGCGAGTCTGCGGCGCGCGATGTCGATTCGAAGTCGGCTCACGGCGGGCCGGACTATGACACACTGGCCGCGCGATGTCGGTGGTGATCGAAGCCGTCGAGAGCCGCGCGCTCGTCGGAAATCCCCTCGCTGATTCGACGACGCGGCGGATCGCGGTGTGGCTGCCGCCGTCGTACGCGCGCGAGCCGGCCCGACGCTATCCCGTCATCCACTGGCTCGCCGGCTACGCCGGCACGGGCGAGATGCTGTTTTCGGGGAATGCCTGGCAGCCGGGCCTCGGCGAGCGGCTCGATCGGCTGGTCGGCGCCGGCGCGATGGGCGAGGTGATCGTCGTGGCGCCGGACTGCTTCACCCGCTGGGGAGGCGCGCAGTACCTCGACTCGCCGGCGATCGGAAACTACGAGACGCACCTCATAGCCGAGGTGATCCCGACGATTGATCAGCGATATCGGACGGTGGCCACACGCGCGGGGCGCGCCATCGGCGGCAAGTCGTCGGGCGGCTACGGCGCGCTGGTGCTGGCGATGCGCCACCCCGGTCTGTTCGCCGCCGTCGCCAGCCACGCAGGGGACATGGCGTTCGAGCTGTCGGCGCTCAAGGATCTGCCGGTCGCGGCCCGCACCCTGTGGCGCCACGGCGGCGTCGAGGCTTTTCTCGCGGCGTTCGAGGCGCGCGAAAAGAAATCGGGCGACGACTTCACCACCATGATGGTCCTGGCGCAGGCGGGGGCGTATTCGCCGGAGGCCGCCCGGCCGGGCGGCGTCGCGCTGCCGTTCGACCTCGAGACCGGCGAGATCGACGCGGCGGTCTGGAAGCGCTGGATGGCGTGCGATCCGATCGAGATGCTGGCCGCGCACGCCGAGCCGCTGCGCGGGCTCGCGCTCCTCTACCTGGACGCGGGGACACGCGACGAGCACAACCTGGATCTGGGCGCGCGGATCTTCGTCGCCCGGTTACGCGCGCTTGGAATCGCCGCCGAACACCAGGAGTTCGACGACGGCCACCGCGGGACGGCGTACCGCTACGACGTCTCGCTCCCAAAACTGGCGGCCGCCATCGGCGCGCCGCCGATCCGCTGAGGTCCGCCGTGGAGATCGGCGCGCGGCTGGAGATCACCTGCACCGACCTCGACGACAACGGCGCCGGCGTGGGGGAGATCGACGGCCGGCGCGTCCACGTCGCGGGCGCGCTCCCCGGCGAACGGGTCTCGGCCATCGTCGAACACGTCTCGCGCCAGTCGGCGACGGCCTGGGGGCGTCTGGCGTCGATCGCGACGCCCTCACCCGAGCGGCGACCGGCGGCCTGCCGCGCGTTCGGTGCCTGCGGCGGTTGCGTCCTCCAGCACCTCGCCTACGACGCGCAGCTCGACTGGAAACGGCGACGCGTCGCCGACGCCTTCGCCGGCTCCGCGCTGGCCAGTGTCACGGTTGACGCCTGTGTTCCTTCGCCCAAGCCGCTCGGATACCGGAACAAGTCGAAGCTGGTCGCCGCGAACATCGGAGACGGCCGCGGGCTGGTGCTCGGGGCCTACGTCTCTCGCTCACACGAGGTCGTCGATCTCGGCGGTTGCCGGATCGCCGAACCGCCGCTCGACGAGACGGCGGCGGCGCTGCGGGCAATCCTCGACGAGGCGGGGGTGCTTCCGTACGACGAGCAAACGCTGACCGGCAACCTGCGCCACGTCGTCCTCCGTTCCAACCATGCCGGCCGTGTGCTGGCCGTCTGGATCGCCGCCCGGACGATCGTCGAGGGGGCCGCGCTGGCGGGTCGTTTTCGCGCCGCCCGCCCGGAGGTCCTGGGCGTGGTCGAGCACGAGAACCGGACGCGCGGTAATGCGATCTTCTCGGAAGCCGGCGACAGCGACCGAATCCTCGACGGCGTCGGGACGATCGAAGATCGGATCGAGGTCGACGGCCGCGCCCTTCGCCTGCGGCTTTCGCCTGGGGCGTTCTTTCAGGCGAACCGCGCCGTTGCCGCGCTGGCCTATGCCGCGATCGCGCGCGGGCTCGACGTGCGTCCGGCCGATCGGATTGTCGATGCGTACTCGGGCGTCGGCGGCATCGCGCTCGCGCTGGCGCCGAGCGCCGCCGAGGTCATCGGCATCGAATCGCACCAGGGCGCTGTCTCCGACGCGACCGCATCCGCGGTGTTGAACGGGATCTCCAACGCCCGCTTCGTCGCCGGCGATGCCGCTGCGCTCCTGACCGGGATCGACCATGCAGACGTCATCGTCCTCAACCCACCCCGCAAAGGGTGCGCGCCGTCGGTCCTGGCCCAGGTCGTCCGCCTGGCGCCGCGGGTGATCGCCTACCTGTCGTGCGATCCCGACACGCTGGCCCGCGATCTGGCCCTGCTGGCCGCTCGCGGCTACCGCTGCGACACCGTCACGCCGTTCGACATGCTCCCGCACACGCCGCACGTCGAGGCGCTGGCCATTGTCGAAAGGAGAGCATGATGGATGGGCGCGGGCAGGACCGGTCCCCGGGATCCCGGCGGCGAGGTCCGCTCGGCTGCGGCGCGATGCTCCTCCTGACGGTGGCAGCGATCCTCGTCGTCTACGTGGGCCTGACGCCCTGGGCCCTACACATCGGCGGCCGATCGACGCCGCTCGAGCAGTGGGACGGGTACGGAGAGGTGCGGGCGAGCAACGGCGGCAAGTACCTCCTCTTCACCCATCTGCGGGGCGGAACCCACGACGACCACGGGCGCAAGAGCTGCGGCGCCATCGGCGGCTGCGACACCCTCCACGGCACCGCCCAGCTCTGCACCGCGTACGGCGTGACCCACACCTTCAAGCTGACCGGCAACGTCAAGGCGTGGCTGCGCACCGACGGCGCGCGCACGCGGATCGATCTGACCGGCGGGACGCCGACCCGGTTGCAGTCCGGGTGGGTGGTCGCGTTCCGCGGGATCTGGAACGGGCCGGCGCTGGAGCTGGAGAGCCCCGACAACTCATTCACCGAGGCCTTCACCCCGCGCGGCGAGATCCGCCGCGTCACCTCGACGGTCGACGCCGGCACGGCGCACGTGACGTTGAAGTACGGCACCGAGGCAGAGTTCGCCGCCGCCTGCCGCGACCTCTGGCAGCGCTAGCTCGCTTACCGCTCTCACGATTCGTCACATCTTCGGCGGCACCAACATCCGCGCAATCAAGGTCGAGCCGTCCGCGCGCCACCGCGCCCAAACCATCGGCGTCCCGGCGCCGCCGACCGCACCTTCGCCGAATCAAGTCACCGAGCGTCGCGGTCGCAGCGGTCGTCCGGCCTCACACCACGCAACCCGCCACGGTCCGCGCCCGACAACGGGACATGCGCGGAATCAAGACGGTACGACGGCGTCAGCTCAACTTGCCCCTCGGAGTACCACGCACCTGGGGTGGCGCTCGCAAGGGCGCCGGGCGGAAACCGCGCGGCCGTCCCTCGATGCCCCCACGACACGCGGCCGAAGGTCGATCCGCGATACCCGGTGCAGATCACCATTCGCGCGACGCCGGGGCTGCCGTCGCTCCGCTCGCCCCGGCTGTTCGGAGCGCTCCGGCGCGCCATCGCGCGGGCGTCGGTCGACCGGTTCCGGGTGATTCACTTCTCGATCCAGCAGGACCACGGCCACTTCATCGTCGAGGGGGACGAGGCCCGGCGCGCCCGCGGCGGGATGCACGGCCTGGCGATCCGCTTGGCGCTGGCGGTCAACCGCGCTCTCGGGCGCAAAGGACAGGACGTCGGCGATCGCTACCACGTGCGGCCGCTGACCACGCCGCGCCAGATGCGGGCCAGCATGGTCTACGTGCTGCTCAACTTCCGAAAGCACCTCCGGGCGCCCGCGTGCGTCGACCCGCGCAGCTCGGGGCCGTACTTTTCGGGATGGCAGCGCCCGCCCACGATCGCCGCCGCGATCACCGGCGCTCCTTCGGCGACGGCGTCGCCGGCCACCTGGATGGCGCGCGTCGGGTGGAGGCGCGCGGGTGGTCCGTTGCGGGTCGAGGAGCACCCCGCCTCGGCGCCGCGCGCGCACCCGACTTGAATCCGCGGATGTTGCCCGGCGCGGGGCGGCAGCCACTCGAATCCGCGGATGTTGCCCGGCGCGGGGCGCAGCCACTTGAATCCGCGGATGTTTGCGGCACGGAGATGGCACGAATCGCGCGAGCTCACCGTTAGCTCGCGTAGTGGCGGCGCGTCCACTCGGCCATGGCGATACCGGCGGCGACGGTGACGGGGAATGAGTGGTTGATGCCGTACATCGGGATGCCGACGATCTGGTCAGCGGCGTCGAGGATCGCCTGCGAGACGCCGGCGGTCTCGCTGCCGAACAGCATCACGCAGTCGTCGGGGAGCTCGGCGTGCCAGAGGTCGACGCGGGCGGCGTCCTTCTCGAACACCAGCAGCTTGCGGCCCGCGGCCCGCACCTGCGCCAGGAAGTCGTCCTCGGTCGGCACGAGGACGATGTTCTCGTAGCGATCCATCCCCATCGCGCCGCGCTCGTAGTAACGCTCGTCGCCGACCAGGACGATCTCGCGCACCAGGAAGGAGTGGGCGACGCGGATGATGGCGCCGACGTTGAAGGGGTTGCGAGCGCGCAGGATCGCCACGCTGAGCGGACGGCGCAGCTTCTGGAGGCTCGCGCGGATCTCCTCGACTGGCATCTCGAACGGCGGGACCTTCATCGCTAGCGACTTGCCGTGGTGGCGGCCGCCGCCGTCGGCGCGGGCGCGTCGCCCCCCACGAAGCTGGCGCGAAACGGCACCGGCATGAACACGCCCACGAACACCGCGACCATCAGCCAGAAGACCAGCTTGCGGCTGCGCGGGAGCGGCGTCTCCTCGACCGGCGGGTGATTCACGCCGCCCGACGCCGCCCGCAGGATCCGGATCATCATGTACCAGATGAGCCAGGGGAGCGCGGCGACGAGCGCGATCGTCCGGCCCATTCCCTCGTTCCAGTGCTCCCCCGCCTCCATCCGCGTGGCGTGCCGCACCCAGAAAAAGACCGCCGCGGCGCCGAACGGCAACAGGCGATGGAGGCGCATCGCGAATCGGCCGTAGCTGTTGCCGAAGTAGGCCGTCGCGATGTGCCCGCCGTCGAGCTGCCCGATCGGAATCAGGTTGATCATCGTGACCAGCAGGCCCACCCAGCCCGCCCAGGCGGTCGGATTCAGAAACACGTCGTGCTTTCCATCGGGGAGCCAGGCTCCCGTCGCGGTGTGCTTGAGCAGCGCGTAGAGGAGCGAGTTCCCCTCCTGCATGCCGCCCGCCACCAGCGGCGCGACCTGCGAGTGGTGAAGGCCGTAGAGGATGACCGGCACGGCGACGATGAGCCCGGCCAGCGGCCCCGCGGCCCCGATGTCGATCAGCTTCCGGCGATCGGAGGTCACGTTGCGCATGCCGATCACGGCGCCCATCGTCCCGAGGCCAAAGGTGGGCGGCAGCGGAATGAAGTAGGGGAGCGAGGCGTCGACACCGTGCAGACGCGCCACGATGAAGTGCCCCAGCTCGTGCGACAGCAGGATCAGCATGAGGGGCAGCGAATACGACAGCCCGTCGGCGATGGGAAACACCGCGTCCCAGCCTTCGACGCCGGTCCGGCTGTGCATCAGGATCGCGCCCGCGGCGGTGGTGGTGATGAAGGTGGCCAGGAAGAGGCCGGCGTGCAGCAGGAACCGCTTGGGCCGGGGCGGTGCTTCGGCGGCGCCGTTCATCGCTCGCTCCCACTGTCGGCGGCGGCGCGCTCCGGTGCGGGGGCGGGGGCCGCGCCGCCGGCCGCCGCGCGCTCGAGCGTCGCGCGGAAGAGGGCCCGCCGGGGCAGCTCGGCCCCCTCGAGCGCCCCACCGAGCCGGGTCAGGAGCTCGCGCGCCTCGGCGGAGAGCGCGGTCGGCGTCTCGACGGCGATCCGCACGTGCGCGTCGCCGCGCCCGCCCGCGCGTGGGAACCCCTTGCCGCGCATCCGAAAGGTGGCGCCGGCCTGGGTCCCCGGCGGTACGCGCATCTGGACGCGCGCGTCGAGCACCGGCACGTCGACCTCCGCCCCCAGCGTCGCCTCGACGAAGGTGAGCGGCAGCTCGACGGTCAGCACCTCGCCTTCGCGGGTCGACTCGCGGCCGTAGAACGGGTGCGGGCGGACGCGCACCAGGACGTGCAGGTCGCCCGCCTGGCCGCCGCGCCGCCCGGGCGCCCCCTCGCGCGGCAGCCGCTGCGTCGAGCCGCCGATCGATCCCGGTGGAACGCGGACGGTGTAGCTCCGTTCGCGGTCGACCAGCCCCGCCCCCTCGCAGGCGGCGCAGCGGACGCGCGGCACCTGGCCGGTTCCGCCGCACCCCATGCACTCGCGTCGGGTGGTGAGAAAACCCGCCTTCTTGCGGACGATCCCCTCGCCGCCGCAGCGATCGCAGGTGGCCAGCCCCGCGCTGGCCCCCTCGGCGCCGGTGCCGAGGCAGGCCCGGCAGTCCTCCGGCCGCTCGAAGGTGATCGTCTTCTCGCACCCGAGCGCCGCCTCCTCGAAGTCGACCTCCAGCGTGTAGCGCATGTCGCGCCCCGCGGTCTTGCGCCGGCGCGCCAGGCCGAACAGATCGCCGAAGAGCGCGTCGAAGAACTCCGTCGCCGAGGCGATGTCGGCGCCGCCCAGCGGGCCCGCGCCGTCGACGGCGCCGAAGCGATCGTAATGGCCGCGCTTCTCCTCGTCGGAGAGCACGGCGTAGGCGATGGAGAGCTCCTTGAACTTCTCCTCGGCCCCCGCGTCGCCCGGATTGCGATCGGGGTGCCAGCGCAGGGCGAGCCGCCGGTAAGCCGCCTTGATCTCGACCTCGGACGCGCCGCGGTCGACCCCCAGCGTCTGGTAGTAGTCCGAAGCCAGCCTACGCCTCGGAGGGTTCTGATTTCGGCTTCGGCCCCGTCGACACCGAGACCAGCGCCGGGCGCAGCAGGCGCTCGCCGACCTTGTAGCCCTTCTGCAGCTCGGTCACCACCGAGCCCGACGGAACGTCCGCGCTCTCGACGCGCGACACCGCCTCGTGCACCCGCGGATCGAACGGCTGGCCGGCGACCTCGAAGGGCTTCACCTCGTAACGCTCGAGCTTCTGCTGGAAGAGGCGCAGCACCAGGCTCACCCCCTTCAGGACCGCCCCGCCGTCGACGACGCCGTCGCCCCCTTGCCCTGGGCGTGGGCGGCGCGCTCGAGGTTGTCCGCGATCTCCAGCACGTCACGCAGAACCGACTCGCGCGCCGAGGCGACCGCATCGTCCTTCTCCTTGCGCGCGCGTTTCTTCCAGTTCTCGAACTCGGCGGCGACGCGCAGCATCCGGTCCTTCATCTCGTCGCGCTCCGCCGCCAGCGCGGCCGCGCGGTCCTCGGGCGTCGCGGGCGGCAGCTCACGCTCGGGATCGAGGCCTCCGCCGTCAGACCCATTCCCGTTGCCGTTCCCCTTGCCGTTCGTCTTCGACTCTTCGCTCATCTGGGCTCGTTCTCGCTTTGTTCTCGAATGTAGGATGGCCGCTAGGTCTTCCCCAGCGCCTCGCCGATCATCTCGGCCGTGAAATCAACCAGCGGTATCACACGCGAGTAGTTCATGCGCGCCGGCCCGATGATCCCGATGGTCCCCAGCGGACGGCCATCGGCCACGTACGGCGCCGCCACCACCGAAACGTCGGTCAAGTCGGCCAGGTTCGCCTCGGCGCCGATGAAGACGCAGATCCCGGGCGCGCTCAGGGTCCGCTCGAGCAGCCGGACCAAGAGGTCCTTCTCCTCGAGCGTCCGCAGCAAGAGCTTGGCGCGCTCGAGGTCGGCCTTGCCGGCCAGCAGGTTCGACTGCCCGTCGACCAGCACGTCGGCCGCAGCGTCGATCGGCACCACCGGGACGGCCGCCTGCGCGAGGCGCAGGGCGCGCGCGGTCAGCTCGTCGTGCTGGGCGCGCTCGCCCGCGATCTCGGACATCAGGCGCGCGCGCGCCTGGTCGAGCGTCAGCCCGCTGACCAGCCCGTTCAAGAAGTTGTTGATCCGGTCGAGGTCGCCCGGCGACATCGGCGCATCGATGGGGACCACCTTGTTCTGAATCTGGCCGCTCTGCGCGGCGATGACCGCCAGGAGCTGTCCGTCGCGCAGGTGAACGAACTCCAGGTGCTCGACCACGTCGCTCTCGGGACGCGGCGCCTGCACCACCACCGTCAGGTGGCTGAGCTCGCGCAGCATCCGGCTCGTCCGCTGCATCACCTCGGGCACGTCGCCGCCGGCCGGCGCCAGCCGCTCGCGAATCTCGTCCTTCTCGCCCGAGGTCAGGTTGCGGACGCGCAGCAACGTGTCGACGTAGTAGCGCAGCCCCCGCTCGGTCGGCAGCCTTCCGCCCGAGGTGTGCGCGTGGCGCAAGAGCCCCACCTCCTCGAGGTCCCCCATGACCGTGCGGACCGTCGCCGCCGACACGTCGAGCCCGTACCGGCGGGTGACGGTGTGCGATCCCACGGCCTCGCCGGTGGCCAAATACTCCGAGACCACGGCGTGCAGGATCTTCTTGGCCCGACCGCCAATATCCACCCACCTCATTTACCTCATCGAACCGGCCTCGGCCAAGGGTCGGGTCTATAGTCGCTTCCCGTGATCTACCTGGACAACGCCGCTTCGACGCGTCCGGCCGACGAGGTGGTCGCGGCGATGGCCGAGGCGGCCCGCGGGCACTTCGCCAACCCCGCCTCGGCCCACGCGGCGGGGGCGGCGGCGGCGCGCGCCCTCGAGGTGGCGCGTGGCGAGGTCGCCGCGTCACTGGAGGTCGAGCCGGAGGAGCTCGTCTTCACCAGCGGCGGTACCGAGGCCGACGCGCTGGGGATGCTGGGTGCCGCGCGCGCGGCCCGCGGCCGCCACCTCGTGGTGAGCGCGCTCGAGCATCCCGCGGTGATGCGCGCCGCCGAGGCGCTGGTGGCGGCCGGGTACGTGCTGGACGTCGTCGCGCCCGAGCCGAACGGCCTGGTGCGCCCCGAATCGGTCGCCGCCGCCGTCCGCCCCGACACCGCCGTCGTCGCCGTGATGCTGGTGCAGAACGAGATCGGCACCGTCCAGCCGATCGCCGAGATCGCGCGCGCTCTCGGCCCCGCGTCCCGGCGCCGCCCGCACCTCCACGTCGACGCCGTCCAGGCGTTCGGCCTTCTGCGCCTGCGGCCAGGCGCACTGGGGGCCGATACAATCGCGCTCTCCGCCCACAAGCTG
This sequence comes from uncultured Pseudomonadota bacterium, assembly GCA_963725905.1. Taxonomy (GTDB): domain Bacteria; phylum Myxococcota_A; class Polyangia; order Fen-1088; family Fen-1088; genus JADGRB01. The sequence continues at coordinate 664,026 of CAVSAG010000004.1, forward strand.
CACGGACCCCGCGGCGCGGGCGCGCTCTGGGTGCGGCCGGGCGCGCGGCTCGATCCGCTCTGGGTCGGCGGCGGCCAGGAGCGCGGTCGGCGCGGCGGCACCGAGAACCTACCGGCGCTGGTGGGGTTCGGGCGCGCGGCGGCACTCGGGCGCCGGGCGCTCGACGCCGGGGCCGACGTGGCCGTGGCGGCGCTGCGCGATCGGCTGGAGGCGGCCGCGCTGGCGGCTGTGGCGGACGCGCGCCCGACGGTGACCGGTGCGCTGCGGGCCCCGCACATCGCCTCGCTGGCGTTTCCCGGGCTGCCCGCCGAGCCGCTCCTGCACGCGCTCGAGGCGCGCGGCGTGCTCGCCTCGGCCGGGTCGGCCTGCGCGTCGAGAACCGCCGGTCCGAGCGCGACCTTGAAGGCGATCGGCGTCGACGACCGAACCGGCGTCCTGCGCTTCTCCCTGTCGCGCGAGACGACCGCCGCCGACGTCGACGCCGCGGTGGCGGCGCTGGCAGACGCGGCGCGCGAGGTGGCAGCCGGTCCAGGGGCGTCTTCCCTCGCCAAGCGCCCGGCGCGCGGGTAGAAGACGCCCCGCATGGAGTCCAGGCAAGAAGGGGCCGTCATCCTCTGCCGCTACGGCGAGCTGTTCTTGAAGAGCGGCAACCGGCGGCGGTTCGAGCGCGTCCTCCACGACAACATCAGGGCTGCGGTCGCCGACCTGCCGGAGTCCCAGGTGACCGCCACGCACGGCCGGACGCTGGTGCGCGTCCACCCGAGCGTGGTGGAGGACGCCGCCTCGCGGCTCGCGCGCGTGTTCGGCCTGGTCTCGTTCTCCGTCGCCCGCCGCGTCGCGGCCGACGCCGAGCTGGCGGCGATCGGCGAGGCCGCCGTCGGCGAGGCGAAAGCCGCGATCGCGCGCGATCGCCCGACCTCGTTCAAGATCGAGTCGCGCCGCTCGGACAAGCGCTTCCCGCTCAACTCGCTGGAGATCTCCAAACGGATCGGCGGGCGCGTCCAGGCCGAGACGGGCCTCGCCGTCGACGTCCACACGCCGGCGCTCACCATCGGCATCGAGGTCGCGACCGGCCACGCCTTCGTCTACGCCGGCACGCGCGCCGCGCCCGGCGGGTTGCCGGTCGGCGCCTCGGGCAGCGCGCTCTTGCTGCTCTCCGGCGGCATCGACTCGCCGGTCGCCGGCTGGCTGGCGGCCAAGCGCGGCCTGGCGCTCGACGCTGTCTATTTCCACTCGCCGCCGTACGTCGGCGAGAAGTCGCGCGACAAGGTGTTCACGCTGGCGCGCAAGATGGCGCGCTGGCAGGCGCTCCGCTCGGTGACCGTGGTGCCGTTCACCGACGTCCAGAAGCGGCTGCGCGAAGCCGGCCCCGGCGAGCTGGCGGTCGTGCTCTACCGCCGCATGATGATGCGCATCGCCGACGCCGTCGCCGACCGGCTGGGCGCCACCGCGCTGGTGACCGGCGAGAACCTCGGCCAGGTGGCCAGCCAGACGATCGAGAACCTGACCACCATCGAGGATGCCGCCCGCCGCGTGGTGCTGCGGCCGCTCGTCACCTACGACAAGGTCGACACCATCGCGCTCGCCCAGCGCATCGGCACCTTCGAGACGTCGATCCTGCCGTTCGACGACTGCTGCTCGCTGTTCGTGCCGGCCCACCCCGCCACGCGCGCCCGCGTCGAGGACGCCGTCAAGGCCGAGGCCAAGCTGGATCTCGCCGCCGAGGTGGCCGCCGCCGTCGCCGGCAGCGAACGGGTGCAGGTCGCCTGATTCGACTATGATTGTGGATTCGCCGATGCAGCACGCCGTCTCCCCTTCGAACCGCGCCGCCACTCTCGCCGAGAAACACGCCCGCCTGCGCGAGGTGCTCGGCGGTTACGGCTCGGCGCTGGTCTGCTTCTCGGGTGGCGTCGACTCCACCCTGCTGCTGCGCGTGGCGCACGACGTCCTCGGCGCGCGCTGCACGGCGCTGACCACCGTCTCCGTCACCATGGCCCAAAGCGAGCGGCAGGCGGCGAAGGATCTGGCCGCGCGCATCGGCGCGCCCCTCGAGATCGTCGAATCGCACGAGCTCGAGCGCGCCGGCTTCGCCGAGAACCCGACCAACCGCTGCTATCACTGCAAGGCCGAGCTGCTCGAGATCGCCCGCCCGCGCGCCGACGCGCTCGGCCTGCGCGAGGTCCTGCTCGGCACCAACCTCGATGATCTGGGCGATCACCGCCCGGGCCTGGCGGCCGCCGATGAGCGGGGGGCGCGCCACCCGCTCGTCGACGCGGGCTTCACCAAGCCCGACGTCCGCGCGCTGTCGCGCGAGCTGGGGCTGCCGACCTGGGACAAACCGCAGCTCGCCTGCCTGTCGTCGCGGTTCCCTTACGGCACCGAGATCACCCCCGAGCGTCTCCGCCGCGTCGACGCCTTCGAGGACGGCCTGCGCGCGCTCGGTTTCCGCCAGCTGCGGGTCCGCTACCACGGCGACGTGGCGCGGCTGGAGATCGACCTTCACGAGATGCCGCGCGCGCTCGAACCGGCGACCCGCGAGGCGATCGTCAACCTCGGCCGCGCGCAGGGCTTCACCTTCGTGGCGCTCGATCTCGCCGGCTTCTCCTCCGGCTCGCTCAACAAGCTGATCGCGCTGCGGCCCCGGTAGGGCAATCGCCCCCGGGGGCTTCGCTCGCCGGCGCGCCGCCTTAGATCGTCAGAGGTGGCGTCACCGTCGAACCATCGGGTTGCGGCCATGGTCGTCGCGGCGATCACCGCCGTCTGTGGCTGTCGCCGAGGCCCGCGGCCCGACTGGGATCGCGCCGCCTTCGCGCTCGAGCTCGTCCGGGACGAGTACCCCGAGCTGGTCGAGAACGGCGACTTCCGCGGCGTGCCGGCGCTGCTGGCGGTGCTCGACGGCGCGCGCGCCGGACTGGGCGCGCCCGACGATCGAACCCGCGCGCTCGCCGACGGGCTCACCGGGCTCCGCGCCGGCCTGTTTCGCCACGACGCCCCGCGGGTCGTGGCCAAGGCCAGTGCTCGCCTGCTGGGCACGCTGGCCGAGAGGCGCGCGCCGCTCCACTGGCCGATCGCACGCCCCGATCTCGCGCGCGGCGCGGCGACCTACGTGCTCGCCTGCGTCCCCTGCCACGGTTCCCCGCGCGGCCCACCGCCGCCCACGGCGGCTCAGATGGTGCCACCGCCGACGCGCCCCACCGAGTCGGTCCTCACCCCCTACGAGCTCTTCAACCGCGTCACGTACGGCGGTGCCGGCACGGCCATGCCCTCCTTCTCCGAAAGCCTCCCCGAGGATCGGCGGTGGGACGTCGCCTTCTATCTGTTCGCCGATCGCTGGCCCGCCTGCCTGCCCGGAAAACCGCTTCCCTCGCTCTCCGCCGTCGAGCTGGCCGGCCTGAGCGACGAGGATCTGTGGCGGCGCTACGGCTGGGGCTCCGCCCCTTGCCTCCGTCGAAATTTCCATTGAGCCGGCGCCCCGGCGAGGCAGGCCGCGAACGTCAGGGCGTGCCGGCGCTCGAGCCGGGCATCGAGACGGCGCTGGCGCAGGCGCCGCCCTGCTCGAACGGCGCACAGACGGCCGGCGTCGCCGCGGACGACGACGATCCGCCGTCGGCCAGGAAGGTCGCCAGCATCGCCGCCGTGAGGGTGGAACAGCTCGGAATCTGATCGGTCGCGGTCGACGATTGATTCAAGCAAGCGGTCAGATCGCCCACCGTCGCGGTGCAGGTCGACGGCGCCGCGGTCAGATTGCAGGTGACGGTCGCGCCGGCGTCCGACGCCAGGCAACTCTGATAACCGCTGGCGCAGGCGGTCCGCAGCATGGCGTCGGTGGTGCCGCCCGAAAGTGCCGCGAGCAACAGGCCCTCGACCTTGCACAGCTCCGGTGTGAGCGTCGCCTCCGCGTACGTCCCGAAGTCGTTGCAGAGCTGCGTCGCCTGCGGTCCCGAGAGCCCCGTCAGCGGGGTGCTGCCGGGGACGCTGGTGGTGAACGTGCCGCTGCTGTTGCCGCTCCCGCCGCCCTTGCCGCCGCCGGAGCTTCCCCCTCCGCCGCCACTCCCGCCGCTTCCGCTCCCGCTTCCGCATCCCACCAACATCGCAACTGCCACGACCGAGATCGTTCCCACGCCCTTGCGCATTTTCACTCTCCTGGAAAAGAGGACCGCGCCCTGAGGATGGCACGGGCGCGGGGCGCAGGCCAAGTGACGACCGTCCGGGCCGCCGTCAGTCGGTGAGCCCGCCGGGCATCGTTTGGCAACGACCGCTGCCGCCGTCGCCCGCGACGCATACCCCGGGCCCGGGCTGCGGGCAGACGATGGCAGGGCACACGACGGCCAACACGTTGTTGCACCCCTGCTGCTGCCAGCTCGCCTGGATGGCGTTCAGCGCGGACGCGTCGTCCACGTACGTTGCGCAGCCTCCGCACGGCGACAGCGCAGAGATCACCGCCTGCAGGCACTGGCCGCTGGCGTTGACGTCGCACATCTGGGCTTTCGGAAGCGCCGCGGCGTACTGGTTGGCGAGAGCGCTGCAGCTCGCGCCGCCCGTCCCGCCGGTTCCGCCACCGCCGCCCTGGCCCCCGGTTCCCGACTGCGTGACGCACTGGTGGTTCACGCACCCGCAGGTCTCGGCAACTTGGATCGGACAAGCGACGTTGCAGATGATCGGATTGGCAGGCGGGGTGGGGGTTCGCGACACACAGGTCTGGTCGCAGCAGCCGGAGGACTCGAAGACGCAGTCGCTGTCGCTGTTGCACGTGCCGGCGCCGCCATCCACGCCGCCATCCACGCAGACGCCCTGATAGGCGACGGCCACGCCGCCGAAACAGCTGGCAGCACAAGCGCTGGGATACGTCACGCCATCGACCCCGCACACCGGCGCATAAATAGCGTTGCAGACGCAGCCACCCCCCGTCCCCCCCGCGCTATTCCCGCCACCCCCCGTCCCCCCCGCGCCCTTCCCGCCGGTGGCCGCGCCACCGCTTCCATTCCCGCCTGCGCCGCGTCCCCCGGTTCCACCGAGCGGCTCGCCGGTGATGGCGCCGCAGCCGGCGCCGAGGGTGAGCGCCAGACCAACCCCAAGAAGATAACGAAGAGTGCTCATGGAGCCGTGAGAGAGCAACCGGCGGGCCAACCCGCCCCGCAGCAAATCGTACCTCACGGGCGGTAAACGCATCAAAAAGCTGAGACTCTCCTGACCTTTTCAACGAATCGCCCGCGCCGGCGCCCGGCGGTACACTGCGGCCATGGGTTACGACACCGACGTTGCCCGCGCGCTCAGGCCCCCCTCGAAGGCACCGTGGATGCTGGTCGGCTTGATGCTGGCAGCCGGGGGCTTTGCCGGCCTCCGCTTCTACCAGGAGCTGCAGAAGACCAAGGGCGAGGCGCGCGCGGCGACCGACAAGGCGGCCACCGACGTCGCCGCCGCGACCGCCGCGCAGAAAGAGCTGACCGACAGGGTCGAGAAGCTGGAAGGCGAGAAAGCGGAGCTCGCCAACGCGAAGGAGGAGCTGTCGAAGGAGGTGGAGGCCAAGTCGGGCGAGCTCGAGCAGCTCAAGGGGACCTACGACAAGCTCGAATCGCAGATGAAAGACGAGATCGCTCGCGGGGACATCTCGCTGTCGCAAGACGGCGGCCGCCTGCGCGTCGGGCTGGTCGACAAGATCCTCTTCGATTCCGGCGAGGCGGCCATCTCCAAGCGTGGCGAGGAGGTGCTGGCGCGCGTGGGCGCGGTGCTGGCCACCATCGACGACAAGCAGATCCAGGTCTCGGGCCACACCGACCGCACGCCGATCTCAGAAAAACTGGCCCCCCAGTTCCCCACCAACTGGGAGCTGTCGACGGCGCGCGCGATCAACGTCGTGCGCTTCCTGTCGGAGAAGGCGAGCGTGCCGCCGCAGCGCCTGGTCGCCAGCGGCTACAGCGAGTACCACCCGATCGCCAACAACAAGACGTCGGCCGGCCGCGCCAAGAACCGCCGCATCGAGATCCTGCTGACGCCGTCGCTGGCGCCCAAGGCGATCGCCAAGGGGAAGCTCACCGCGGAGGCCGAGAAGCCGAAGCCGTCCGAGCCGACGCCGAAAAGCAGGCCCAAGAAGTAGTGGCACGAAGTTGAGGCTTGCAGATCCCCCTGCATGGGTTAGGGAAGGGGCGGGTGAGGTTGTCTCTCTGAGAGAAAGGGGCCGCGATGAAAAAGTTCATGGTTCTCTACAAGGCGCCGTTGTCCGCGTTCGAGCAGATGATGAAAAGCACGCCGGAGCAGCAGAAGGCCGGCATGGACGCCTGGATGGTCTGGGGCAAGAAGGCGGCGGCGTCGATCGTCGACATGGGGGCGCCGCTGGGGCAGACCGTGAAGGTCACGCCGGCAGGTGCGTCGCAAACGAAGAACGATGTCGGCGGCTATTCGATCCTGCAGGGAGAGTCCAAGGAGGCGGTCGCCGAGACGCTGAAGGGGCACCCACACTTCATGATGCCCGACGGCTGGATCGAGGTCACCGAGCTGATGCCCATGCCGGGCAGCGCCTGACGCTGTCAGCTTCTCGCTGAGCGCTACGACCCGGTCCAGTAGCGGACGGGGCCGGTGTCGCTGTGCACGAACTGCGAGTGCGGGTAGAAGCCGACGCCGCCCATGTGCAGCGACCGGACGTAGTGCAGCACCTGGCGCGTCTCGACGCCGCGGACGCGGAAGTCGACGGCGTGACCTTCCATGTGCTGGCTGTGGCGCGCGACCTGGTGCCCCTTCTTGCGCAGCATCAGGTTGTACTTCGGCGAGCGGTAGCCGGAGACGACCTCGATCCGCCGCGCCGAGAACTTTCCCGCCACGCGCTTGAGCACGTCGATGAGGCGGATGTCCATGTGCGTGGCCTGGTTGGTGAAGTGGTCGCGCAGGAAGACGCGGAAGCGGTTGTCGATCTCGTGCCCCTGGCCGGGAAGGATCGGCAGCGCCTCGTGCGTCCAGATGTTGTAGAGCGTGGTGACCGGCTCGATTCGCTCGCCGGGCCAGAGCTCGGGATCGCTCTCGGGCGCGTTGGGGCGGCCCGCCAGGCGGTGCGCGCGCGCGGCGCGGCTGGGGGTCGACCAGCGCGCGAGATCGGCGTCCGAGACGTGCACGTCGGGACGCAGCGCCTTCTCGCGCAGCCATTCCTCTTTCCTGGAAAGCACGCGCGGCTCCCCGGGCGACAGGTGCTCGCCGCGGGCCGTCACCGGATCGAACAGATGATCCGGCGGAATTTCAGCTACCTGGTCGACAGGCATCGCCAGGCAAGCCAATAGAACGATCACGCCTCAAGTATAGTGCGCCCGCCGCTGGGGCCAAGAATTCAGCGGAATCTCTGCGCTATTCCCGGTCGCGGCTATTCGCAGTCGAGCTCAGCCGCGCCGACGGCGTGGCACTTGAGACAGGCACGCTGGTTGCGGGCTGCCAGAAAACGGCAGCGGGAGGTCTTTCCGAAGTTGGGCCCGTGGGGCGAGAAGTTGGGGCCACGCGTCGGGTCGGTCGAATGGCACGAAAGGCAGCTCTCCTCGCGGTGGCAGGAGACGCAGGTCCGGATGTTCCGCTTGGCCTGCACCGCGTGGCTCTGGGGCCGCGGCGTGGAGATGACGACCCCGGCGGCGTCGCGGGCCCACCCGGGGGGGTGGAACTGCTTGACCCCGGTGCCGGTGCCGAACGGATTGTTCGGCTTTACCCCCGGCTGGCCGCCCGAGGGGTCCGACGCGACGCCGGTCCGCTGGTGGCACCCGATGCAGAACGTCTGCAGCCTGTGGCACGACGAGCAGTCGGGGACGTTGCGGCGCGCGTCGGGGACGTGCAGCGTGACGTAGTCGGACGGGTGGATGTCGGGCGGCTTGACGACGCCCCCGTGGCAGTCGACGCACTCGTTGCGGCGGTGGCAGGTGAGGCAGTAGCTCTCGTCGCGGCCGGCCTGCGCGTGGTCGCGCCGGAAGGTCGGCCCGTGCGCGTCGAACCCGCGCAGCGACCCCGACGGCTCGAGCAGGCCGGTGCCCCCGGCCGCGATCGTCGCCGGTGTGGCCAGCGCAACCTGCAGCCGGCCGTCCGCCTGGGTCGGGTGGCAGCCGCCGCAGCGGGCGCTCGCCTGCAGCCCCTCGTGCTTGCCGTTGTGGCACCCGAGACAGCTCGCCATCATCGGCAGGTCGGCGCGCGTGACCATCGCCGCCGTCGAGGCGGTCGCGTGGCAGAGCTCGCAGCCGATCCCGCGCGTGGCGTGCATCCGGTGGTTGAACTTGATGTTCGGGCGCGACAGCACCACGCGCGGCGGCTGGGAGATGGCGTTCACCGGCATCCAGCCGTTGCCCGCGGCGTCGACGTGGCAGGCGTCGCATCGCGCTGCGCCTTCGCCCTTGCCGACTGTCTTCGCCGGCTGGGCGTGGTCGATCTTGTGGCAGCCGCGGCAGGAGATCTCGCCGGGGATCAGGTTGTCGCCCGCGAGCGTCGAGGCGGCGGCGGTGTTGTGACACCCCTCGCAGGTGGCGCCGAGGCGGGCGTGGGCCGCGTGGTCGAACTTGATCGGGATCGTCTCCGCCGGATAGATGAGCGGCGATGGCCCGGCCGGGACCACCGGCGCCACCGGCGACGCCTGCGTCGTCGCCGGCGAGGCGGAGGCTGTCGTCAGCCCGGCGAGCACGCCGGCCGCGGCGGCCGCGGCGACGGCGGCGCCCGTGACGATCGATGTCCGCCAGCGGCTCATGGGCCGGTGTCCAGCTCCAGCATCGCCAGCCCGCGGAACTGGCTCTCGTAGTAGGTGCCGACGTTGTCCTCGAGCAAGAGGTGCGCGCGCGTCCCCCTCCCCAGCTGGATCCGCCCGCCCGCCTGCGCGCCAAAAACGACGCCGCTGGGGGTCGCCGAGGGGAGATCGTTGCGCCAGCCGTAGCCGGTCAACCGCCCCTCGAGCTCGATCGCCGGTCGCACCTTGACCCGCGTCGTCGCGTCGACGCCGATCTTGCGGCCGCCGTAGCCGCCATCCCAGTAGCCGTCGGCGCGGAACATGCCGCGCGCGTTCCGCCAGGCTGCGCCCAGGCTACCGCCGGCCGCGAAACGGTCGTCGCCAGCGCCGCTCTCTTGCCCGGCGTAGGCGCCGTTGACCTCGTCGGGGGTCGCCAGGAAGAAGCGGGCGAAGCCGCGCGCGTAGGCCTTCACGCCGCCCGGCAGGCCGATCTCGTAACTGGCGCGCAGGTCGCGGTAGGCGCCGGTCGAGAAGACGTTCCAGATCGAATCGCCGTCGAAGGTCGGCGCCAGAAAATCGTGTTCCAGCGTCAGCCACTGGCGCTGGGTGAGCTTGAAGCGGAGCGCCAGCTGTTCGTCGTCCAGCTCGTCGAACAGGAAGTTGTAGCGAACGCCCCCCGAGAGGAAGATCCGGTTGCGCCAGGCCGCCATCGCCGTCAGCGACACGACCTCCTCGTTGATGCCGCTGTCCGGCTCGCCCGGCAGGCGATCGGCGGTGGCCGACCAGATCTCGCGGAACGAAAGCCGCGCCGACCACGAGCCGGTCGGCGCCCCGGCCACCAGGGCCGCGCCCGCCAGTGGCGCGATCTCGGAGTTCTGGGCCGGCCGTGTGGCCGGATCGCGCGAGCCGGCGCTGGTCCCGTCCAGCTCGTAGATCGGCGACGCGAACGGCATCGACCCGCGCACCTCCGTGCCGGCGAACGCCTCGACGCCGAAGAGCCGGGTCGCGTGATAGAGCAGATCGGCGCCGTCGAAGGCATAGAAGTCGATCAGATCGAAGTGGATCTGGCGACCGATCTGGAAGTCGAGGTGGCCGCCGACGTTCCGCCCGCCGAGGTAGGCGTAGAGGATGTCGATCTCGTCCTGCTTCAGCTCGGCGATGGCGTTCTGCCCCGTCGGGGCGCCGAGGAGATAGCCGCCGAAGTCGGCGTCGAAACGAAACGAGGAGTCAAAGTAGAAAATGTTGCGGCCGCCGTCGTCGCCGTGCCAGGCGTCGGGGGCGATGTCGTAGACGTTGAGATCGAGGTACTGCGTGAGCCGCCGCCGCGACAGGAGCTCGTTGCTCCCGTCGGGCGCGAAGCCGCGCACCTGGTACCCCTGCCCGATCGTGCGAACGTCGACGGAAAAGTCATACGCCTGGGCGGGCGCCGCGGCGCCAAACACGACCAAAACGATCAAACACGGGAACCCTGGGAGGGTTCCCGCACCCTCCCGCGAAGGACTCCTCGCCACCCCAGGCGGGCGGACCCACCCGGGGACCCCGGGCCGGGCCGAGCCCGGCTCCGTCCACGCGTTTCGCACGACTCGAGAACCTGTCGTTACTCCGGCTCGACCTGCAGCTCGAGGTGATCGCCCGACTGCGCGGCGGCGGCCTTCTTGCCGCGCGCACGCGGCGCCGGCTTGTCGGCCTCGCCGACGATCCCGACCTGCGCGGCCGGCAACCCCGCCTCCTCCAGCGCCGACATGACGCGCGCGGCGCGCACCGTGCGCATCTCGCCCGCGGTGTGGAACAGGCTGCGCAGCTCCTTCGGCGGCGCGGCCGACGACGTGCGCGCGACCACCCGCACCTTCGCGTCCTCCTTCTTGGCGGCGCCGGCCAGGATCTTGATGGCGGCCTGCCCCGCGTCGGAGACGTCCATCCCGTTGGCGTCGATCACCTTGGCGACCGGGAAGCTGACCGACAGCTTGGCGCCGTCGGCGGTGACGCTCGCGCCCAGCTCCTCGAGCCCGGTCTTGAGCGCCAGCGACAGCGCGTCCGCCGCCGCCTTGCGCTTCGACTCGGCAGCCCCCTTCTCCTTGTCGGCGCCGGTGTACCGCTCGAGATCAGCCTTCAGCTTGTCGCGCTCGGCCGTCGCCGCCTCGGCCGCGTTCCGCTCGCTCTGGAGCTCGGCCTGATGCGAGCCGACCGCGTGCTGCATCTTCTGGTAGGGGATCAGGTAGACATAGCCCGCGAAACCGAGCCCGGTGAACGCGACCGCGAACCAGAAGAGCTGCTTCCAGCCTCCACCGGAGCGGGGCTGAGCGGCGGCCATGGGGTCCTCGAATGCGTAACGCGCCATCCGCGCCGCAACATACCGCTTTTTACCACCTCTTGACACCGTGTCGGCGGTCCCGTTACGTTGTAAGTGTAGGTAAGCGCGCCTGATACCGGTGAGGCTGGACGGTGAGAAGCCGAGGCGCCCGTGGAGTGATTCCGAAATTAGGAGCCCAAAGGAGGTCCACGCCGTGAGAACCGAATTCTCGATTGGTGACAAAGCGGTCTACCCGTCGCAGGGCGTCGCCGAAGTGATCGGGATCGAAGCCAAGGAAGTGCATGGCAAGATCCAGAGCTTCTACGTTCTGCAGGGGATCGAGACCGGCCTGCGCATCCTGGTCCCGACGGACAAGGCGGATCAGGTCGGGTTGCGCCGGATCGCCGGCCACGAGGAGATCGCCGAGGTCATGGAGATCCTGCGCGACAAGGAGATCCACATCGACCGGCAGACCTGGAACCGGCGCTACCGCGGCTTCATGGAGAAGATCAAGTCGGGCTCGCTGTTCGAGGTGGCGGAGGTCTTCCGCGATCTCTACCGGCTCAAGGGGATGAAGCCGCTGTCGTTCGGCGAGCGCCGGATGCTGGACACCGCGCGGGGCCTCATCGTGCAGGAGCTCTCCGTGGCGCGCGCCGCCGACACCCACAAGGTCGAGCAAGAGCTCGATCTGATGTTCGCCTAGACGTCGGGCGGGCGGCGCCAACCCCATTTTTGCGCGTGGGGGCGCTGGAATGTTAAGGTAGGGCGCGCCCCTCGGTCTGCCCTCCATGCAGATACACCTCGCCAAGTCCGACATCACTCTCATGGCCGTTGATGCGGTGGTCAACCCCGCGAATTCACTCGGTATCATGGGTGGGGGTGTCTCTGCTGCGCTGTCCCGGAAGGGCGGCCCCACCATCCAGAAAGAGGCGATGTCGCTGGCGCCGATAGCCGTCGGCGCCGCGGTGATCACCAACGGCGGCACGCTGTTCGCCAAGCAGGTGATTCACGCGCCGACGATGGAACAGCCTGGGATGAAGATCGGCGTCGAGAACGTTCGGCGCGCGACGCGCGCGGCGCTGCTGGCGGCTGCACGCAACAACATCGAGCTCATCGCGATTCCTGGAATGGGGACCGGCCTCGGCGGCGTCGATCCGTCGGACGCGGCGCGCGCGATGGTCGACGAGCTGCGGGCGCACCGGCAGCCGAAGCCGTCGACGGTCTACCTGGTCGACATCGACGACGAGATCTTGATGTGCCTCGAAGAGGCGCTCCGTCTCGCCGTGGGCTAAGGTTCAGCGCCCGGAGTGCCGACGGCTTGGCACGGAGCTTGGGCATCGAAGCCTGGCACGCAGCTTGGCCACGAAGCTTGGTGAGGTTGGCAATTGAAGGGCCGTTCGTCAGCGGAGCCGCTCGGCTCCACGGAGGTCGCTGATCGTGAAAATTCTCGTCACGTGCAAGCGGGTACCCAACCCGGAGCACAAACTGAAGATCGCCGGCGGCAAGCTCGACCTCGCGGCCGCGAGCTGGCAGCTCAACACGTTCGATGAATACGCCGTCGAGACCGCCCTGCGGCTGACCGAGAAGGGCAAGGGCGGCCAGCGCTCGGGCGAGGTGGTCGCGGTGAGCATCGGCCCCAAGGACGTCGGGCAGCAGCTGCGCGGCGTGCTGGCGATGGGCGCCGACCGCGCGATCTTGGTCGGGGCCGAGGACGCCGCGCTCGACGCGCTGGCAACGGCGCGCGTGCTGGCCGCGGTGGTGGCCAAGGAGAACCCGGACCTGGTGGTGCTGGGCAAGCAGACAGTCGACGGCGATTCGAATCAGGTCGGGCAGATCCTGGCGGGCTTGCTGGGCTGGCCGCAGGCGACGTTCCTGGCCAGCATCAAGCTCGCGGCCGACGGCAATAGCGCGACGGTCACGCGCGAGGTCGACGCCGGCGTCGAGGAGAAGCGCGTGCGGCTGCCGGCGGTCGTCACCGTCGACCTGCGCATCATCGGCAAGAAGGCGGTGCGCAACGAGGCGCTGGCCGGGCCCGACGCCGAGTGGGAGGAGACGCAGCGCTACGCCTCGCTGAAGGGGATCATGGCGGCCAAGAAGAAGGAGATCAAAGAGGTGACGGTGGCCGAGCTGGGGGCCGACGCCAAGCCGGCCATGACGGTCAACGCCTACGAGGCGCCGCCGGTGCGCAAGGCGGGCGCCAAGGTCGCCTCGGTCGACGAGCTGGTGGCCAAGCTCCACAACGAAGCGAAGGTGATTCTGATGCCCGCCGTCGTCGTCTTCTGCGAATCGGATGAAAAAGGGATCCGCTCGGCGTCGCTGCCGGCGCTGACCGCCGGCGCGGAGCTGGCCAAGCAACAGGGCGGCGACGTGGTCGCCGTCGTGATCGGCACGGGCGTCGCGGCCGCGGCGGCCGACGCGGCCAAATATGCGGCGCGGGTGCTGGCCTACGACGGCGCCGGACTCGCCGCGCCGCTGGCCGAAACCTGGGCGCCGCAGCTTGCCGACGCGGTCAAGCGCGCGGGCGCGGGCGCGCTGCTCGGCACCGCGACGTCGACCGGCAAGGATCTCCTGCCGCGCGCCTCCGCGCTGCTCGGCGCCGGCATGGCGTCGGACATCACCGCCGTGCTGGCGGCCAATCGATTTCGCCGCCCCGCCTACGCCGGCAACGCGCTCGAAGAGGTGACGGTCGCCGGCCCGGTGGTGGTCGCCAGCGTCCGCCAGACCGCGTTCCCGCCGGCGGCCGCCGGCGCCGCGGGCACCGTCGAGAACGTCTCGGTCGGCAGCATCGACGCGCTGGGCGCCGAGCTCGTCGGCCTGCACGCGACGGTGAGCGCGCGGCCCGATCTCAGCGACGCCAAGGTGGTCGTCTCCGGTGGCCGCGGCATGCGCGAGGGGGCCAACTTCAAGGTGCTCGAAGAGCTGACCGACATCCTGGGCGGCGCGCTCGGCGCCAGCCGCGCCGCCTGCGACGCCGGCATGGTCCCCAACGATCTGCAGGTCGGCCAGACCGGCAAGGTGGTCGCGCCGCAGCTCTACATCGCGGTCGCCATCTCCGGCGCCATCCAGCACCTGGCCGGCATGAAGGGGTCGAAGGTGATCGTCGCGATCAACAAGGATCCCGAGGCCCCGATCTTCCAGGTCGCCGACTACGGCCTGGTCGACACCTGGGAGAAGGCGATCCCGCCGCTGACCGCGGCGGTCAAGAAGCTCAAAGCGGGCGGCTGACCCGCACGTCCGGATGCCGTACGTCCCGCTCGCCTCCGGCCGCGTCCACTACGCCGAGCGCGGCGAGCGCGCCCAGCGCGCGGACGCCCGCCCGTCGGCGCTCTTCATCCACGGCGCCGGCGCGGGCGCGGCGCTCTGGTCGATGGTGCTCGCCCGCGTCGCCCGCCACACCCACGCCGTGGCGATCGATCTGCCCGGCCACGGCCCGAGCGAGGTCGGCGTGGGTCCGCTCACCCTCGAGCGCTACCGCGACGCCGTCGGCGGCCTGGCGGGGACGCTCTGCCTCGGCCCGTCGATCCTGGTTGGCCACTCGCTCGGCGCACTGGTGGCGATCGCCGCGGCGCTCGCCTGGCCCGACAAGGTCCGCGCGCTCGTCCTCTGCGCGGCCGCGCCGAAGATGACCGTCGACCCCGAGGTCTTCCGCCTGCTGCGCCACGACCCGCACGCCTTCGTCCCCTGGCTGGCCGACCACGCCCTCTCCCCCCGCGGCAAGCCGGCCCTCCGGCAGGCTTTTCTCGCAGCGACGGCGCCGACCGCGACCGAGATCGCCGCCGCCGACTTCGAGATCGTTCGCGACACCGACCTCGGCGCGCGAATGGCCGATCTCACCTGCCCCATCACCTGGCTCGACGGCGCCGACGACGCGTTCGTCCCGCCCGCGCTGCGCGACGGCCGCCGCGGCGACGTCGTGACCGTTCCAGCGGCCGGTCACCTCTTGCCGATCGAGGCTCCCGCCGCCGTCGCCGAGATCGTCGGCGCAACGGCCTAGTTGCAGCCGATGCGGCCCTTCGTACTCAGGGCCAGATCGTCCATCCAGACATCGGCGGTCGTGCTGCTGAAGCTCTGGTAGCCGAACATGAAGTCGGTGAATATTCCGCTCATCCAGTTGGCGGTGTTCTTGAGGGCGCCGTTCTGCCAATCGGTGCCGGCGGTGATCGAGTGGACCAGCGTGCCATCCGAATAGGCATTGAGCACGTTGTACGCGGCGGTGCCGTCGAGCTCGAGCTCGATGCAGTGCCAGGCGTTGGCCGTGATCGTCGGCGGCATGTACCACTTGGCCTGCAGCGGAGAGATGTCATCGGTCGCGGACTGATTGGTTCCGATGGCGCCCTTGATCATCCCGAAGCGGACCTGGTTGCCCACGCCCGTCGGATCGCCGGTGATGCCGATCAGGGTCTCGTGGTTGTCGCTCGACGGTCCGTTCCCCAGCTGCACCGACGAGTAGACCCAGACCCGCGAATAGAGGTGGTTGGTGCCGCTCGCCAGCTTCAGCTCGAGGAAGGCCGGATTCGACGACCCGTGGAAGTGCACCGCCATCTTGCTGCCGTTGTGCGTGTGCGTGTTGTCGGCGACCGCTCCCGATCCGCTGCTCGTCGGCGTGGAGATGTCGCCTTGCGGGTTCGTCGCGTTGAAGTTGTAGGCGATCAGGTTGTCGAAGCCGGCCGGCTGCTTCCCCATCATGTCGGACTCGAAGTCGTCGGTGAAGAACGGCGCGCCGCCCACGCCGCCCACGCCTCCGCTGCCGGTCGCGCCCGCGGTGCCGCCGCCCGTGCCGCCCGTCGACCCGCCCGTGCCGGTCGTGCCGCCCGTGCCGGTCGCGCCTCCGCTCGCACTGCCGCCGCTGCCGGTCACGCCGCCGGTCCCCGACGTGCCGCCGGTCGCCTGACCGCCGCCGCTGCCGCCGGAGGAGACGTTCCCGCCCGTCCCGACGCTGCCGCCGGAGCTGCTGCCGCCGCTGCCGTTGCCGCCGCTGGCGCTGTTGCCACCGCTGCCGTTCCCGCCGGTCGCGCTGTTGCCGCCGCTGGCGCTGTTGCCGCCGCTGGCGCTGTTGCCGCCGCTGGCGCTGTTGCCGCCGCTGGCACCGCCGGTCCCGGTGGAGCTCGACCCGCCGGCGCAGCCGGCGACGACAAGCGACAGCGTGCATACACCAATAGCAAAGCGACACGCGGGGGCGTAAGTCATCCGGATACTCTATCGGCCCGGCGCGCAACCCTCAAGGTTCGGCGCGGCTCAGCCGAACAAGCATTGGTGGCGCGGCGACGGGGGAGCTTTCTGCTCTTTGTGGTCGTGTGCCTGCTCGTCGGTGTGGCGGTGGGCGGCGTGCTGCTCGGACCGGAGATCGCCCGAGGCGGCGGCATCTTGAAGGCCAGCAAGCGCAAGTTCGAGGAGCTGCGCAGCTACGCGCTCTTCCGCAGCAAGGGCGACAAGGCGGTGCTCCGCTGGGGCGAGCCGCCCAAGGGACACGCGAAGAAGTCGCCCGGCAACTGACGGCACGGCGCTCAAGGACGGCGCGCGGTCTCCCGATTTTCTCAGCTGGATGTCACGGTCGCGCGCACGCACGCACGGGGCGAGAGCGGCCGCGACGCTCGTCCTCTTGGCCGCGGCCACCTGGATCGGCCCGAACGCCTGGATCGCGCGCAGCACCCGCGCTTTCACCTACCCGAGCGCGGCGGCGGTTCCGGCGCGTACGTTCGCCATCGTGCCTGGCTCGCCGGTGTCGCGCGACCGGCCGGGGCCCGTCCTGCGGGCGCGCCTCGAGGCCGCGCTCGGTCTCTACCGCGCCGGACGGGTCAAGGCGATCCTGGTTTCCGGCCAGGAGACGGAAGCTGCCCCCGAGGCGACGGTGATGCGCGCCTGGCTGCGCGCCCGCGGCGTCTCCGGGGCCGACCTCTGGTCCGACGGCGGCGGCACCCGCACGCGGGAGACGATGAACCGCGCCGTCGCGACCTACGGCGTCGGCGACGCGATCATCTGCACGCAGTCGGTGAACGCGGCACGCTCGATCTATCTGGCGCGCCAGGCGGGCATCGACGCCGTGGGGCTGGCACTGCCGACGCCGCTCGAGCGCTCGACCCGCTACCTGGCGAAGGAGTCGCTCAAGACGACGCTCGCCTTCGCCGAGTCGCAGCTGCAAGCCCGCCCGACGCCCGCCGCGCCCGTCGCCTCGATCCTGGCGGCGCGCTAGGCGGACCGCTATCCTCGAACCTCGAAAGCGCCTAAAATGGGCGTGGGTCGCTCTGGGCCCATCGGGAGGGTCGTCCTCATGCGCACTGGATACGGTCTGGTCGGCTGGCTGGCGATCGTCATGGGCTGCGTGGTCGGTTGCGGCGGCATCACCGCGACCACCCCGGATGGCGGAGAGACGGGCATGGGAGGCGAGGCCGCCGGCGGGATCTCCGGGGCGGCCGGCAAAGGCGGCGGGACCGGGGGCGCCTCGGCGAGCGGCGGCCGTGGCGGCGGCGCGGCGAGTGGCGGGAACGGTGGAGTCGTCGTCAGCGGCAGCGCGGGGAGCACGGCCAGCGGCGGCGCGGCGGGAACGGGAAGCGGCGCGGCCGGAACCGCGGGCGGCGGCGTGAGCGGCGCCAAGGGCGGCACGACGGGCGCGGGCGGCGCGGCCGGCGCGCGCGGCGGAAACGGCGGCGGCGCGGCGGGCGTGACCGGCGCGGCGGCGCGCGTGGTGGAAACGGCGGCGGCGCGGCGGGCGTGACCGGCGCCGGCGGCGTGGTCGGCTGCGGCTCGTGCGACGACGGCAACCCCTGCACGAAGGACTCCTGCAACAGCGCGACGGGCATCTGCTTGCACATGGTGATCACCGGATCGTGCGACGACGGCAACGCCTGCACGACCAACGACACGTGCACGAACGGAACCTGCGGCGGCACGCCGGTCAGCTGCGACGACGGAAATCCCTGCACCGACGACTCGTGCAACGCGAAGTCCGGCTGCCTCCACGGCAATAACGCGCTCGCCTGCGACGACGGCAACGCCTGCACCACGGGCGACGCCTGCTCGGGAGGGAAGTGCGTCGGCGGCGCGGCGCTCAACTGCAACGACGGCAACCCCTGCACGACGGACAGCTGCAGCTCGTCGACCGGCTGCGTGCACGCCGCGGACAACTCCACCTGCTGCACGAACGGCATGCAATGCGTGGCCGGCAAGTGCAGCACCAGCGTGATCTGCCAGTGAGTAGCGCGCCCGTCCGCGGTTAGTCCCGGTTCGGCCGCACGGTCGAGCGGCGGCGACCGAAACGGGTGCACGACGCGTCAGGCGGCAACTACCTGCAATGCCTCGCCAGGCCAGGGCCGTCGGACTCCGGCTCACGACGGTGCAGTTTTTTTCTGACCAGCCGATTGATTCGAACAGCACCAGTTTCACATCCGATCCCCTACGGCACACGGAGCGCAACTCTTCATGTCCAAGACCCATCTGGCGGCGGGCGTCCTCTGTCTCCTCCTCGGCGGCTGCAACTTCACCCCCGGGTTCCCCAACGAAGAAACCTCGGGCGCCGGCGGCTCGGCTGGCTCCCACGCGACGGGAAGCGGCGGAGCGGGCGCCAGCGCCGTCTCGGGGACCGGGAACAGCTCGGGCACGGGGAGCGGCGGCGACGTCGGCCTCAGCGGCAGCGCCGGGACGCAATCGTGCGGGCAGATGAACGTCGGCGTCATGCCGCTGCCGCCGGACATCCTGGTCGTTCAGGACAAGTCCGGATCGATGGATGAAAACGACAGCGGCGCCACCTGCAAGGGGAGCTGCGGCAGCAAGTCGAAGTGGTCGGAGGTCTCGGCCGCGCTGACCCAGGTGGTGACCAACACCGACACCACGATCAACTGGGGGATCAAGTTCTTCTCCGACGACGGCGCCTGCGGCGCCAGCGCGGCGCCGGCCGTGACCGTCGCCGCGGGGAACGGCGCGGCCGTTGCCAGCGCCATCTCGATGACCAAAACCGGGGGCAACACGCCGACCCGCGACGCAATCACCAGCGGCGCCGCCTACCTGGCCACGCTGACCGACACCAACCCGAAGTACCTCCTCCTGGCGACCGACGGCCTGCCCAACTGTCCGGTCGGTTGCGCCGGCATGACCAGCAACCTCCCGAAGTCGTGCACCAACACCGACAACCCCAGCGAGGACATGGCGGCGGAGATGGCGGTAATGGCGGCGGCGCAGCAGGGGTTCAAGACGTTCGTCATCGGGATCGGGAACGTCTCCACCGCGCAGGCGACGCTCAACCAGCTGGCCACCAACGGCGGCGTACCGCAGACCGGCGGCGCGACCAGCTACTACGCCGCCACCGATCCGACCGCGCTGGAGACCGCCCTCAACGCGATCATCGGCGTGGTCGCCTCGTGCACGATCTCACTCGCCAATGCGCCGACGGGATTCACCAACGTCGCCATCTCGGCCGACGCCGGCGGCAACCCGATCGAGATTCCCGCCGACCCGACCAACGGCTGGTCGTACGGTCCGAACATGCAGAGCGTGAACCTCAACGGGACGTCCTGCGACAACCTCAAGAACGGCACCTACACGAACTTCCAGTTTTATTACGCCTGCCCGGGGCAATCGATCCACATCGGGGCAGTCGTCCCCGGAGGCCGCCTGGCCGTCCGGCCGTAAAAACACCGGACCCGGCGGAAATTTGCCGGCCGACCGTACGTTGATCGAGGGCGCTCACCCCTCCGAACAATTTGTGAGAGACTTCGCCAATGCCCCTGGCCTTCCTTAAACGAGGGCGCCCGTTCGTTCGGGCGCGAGGTTTGTTGGTCGGCGCCACCCTGGGCGCCCTGTTGCTCGGTTGCGGCGAGCGTCCCGGCGAGACGCCGACTGCCGCCGCGGCGACCTCCCCTCCGTCGGGTGAAGGCGCCGCGTTCGCCGCCAGCGTGCTGGCCGTCAGCGCACAGACCCGCCAGCGGGCGGCCGCCGAGGCCGCCGCCGCGACGCCGGTCGTCTGGCCGGCGCCGCAAGAGACCGCCACCGGCGGCCGCCGCATCGATCTGCGCGGCCGCCCCGATCACGTCCACACGCTCGAGCGGCAGCCCGACGGGACCTGGCGCCAGTTCTGCCGCGGCCCCGCCCGGGCCCTCGCTTCCAGGAGCGGCCGATGACCCGGCTCGCCTCCCGAACGGTGCGCGCCACGACGCTCGCGCTCGCCGCCGCGACAATCCTCTGCCCGGCGCGCGCCCGCGCCACGGCGACGTTCACGATCCAGAACGCCGACCCCCCGGGGCAGGGGTTCAACGACACGACGCCGGTGGCGGCGGTCGGCGGAAACACGGGCACCACCCTCGGCCAGCAGCGCCTCAACACCTTCAAGCAGGCGGGCCTCCTCTGGGGGATGATGATCGACAGCGCCGTTCCGATCGTCATCAAGGCCAACTTCGACGCGCTCGACTGCAGTGGCGGCAACATCACGCTCGGCCAGGCAAGCACCTCGAACGTGGAGATGGACCAGCCCGGCTCTCCCCCCGGCCTGCTCGTCCCCGAGGCGCTCGCCGACCGCCTGGCCGGTCACGACCTCAATCCGGGGCTGGAAGACATCGACGCCGAGTTCAACGGCGCGCTCTCGCAGTGCAGCGGGGGGCAATCGGACTGGTACTACGGGTTCGACGGCAAGCCGCCGGGGAACGATCTCGACCTGCTCTCGACGCTGCTGCACGAGTTCGGCCACGGCCTCGGATTCGTGGCCGAGGTCGACGACAGCGGCAATCTGCTGGGCGGCGCCGTCGACGTCTTCACCGCCCACCTCTACGACAACCAGACCAACATGCTCTGGTCCGCCATGACGTCGGCCCAGCGCGCGACCTCCACCCAGAACGTCCGCCACCTGGTCTGGCAGGGAACCAACGTCGCCGCGATGGCGCCGATGGTCCTGGCCAAGGGTCCGCCGCGCACGACCCCCTCCCCCGCCATCGCCGGTTTTTCGGGCGCTCTCTCCGAAGCGACGTTCGGCCCGCTGCTCTCGGCGGGCACCGTGCAGGGGACCATCACCGTGGGTAACGCCACCCAGTTCTGCGCGGGCGGCGCCGGCACCTTCTCGAACAAGATCGTCCTCTTCCAGGGGGGTGTCTGCTCGGCGGTGAGCATCGCCAACGCGATCCAGTCGACGGGCGCCCTGGCGCTCTTGGTCTCCGATCCGGGCGGCATTGCGCCGCCGTCGAGCATCGAGGCGGCCCCCACCCAGCTGGCGATGTTCCCGGTCAGCATCCCCGTCATCGGTGTGACCGACGAGGACGCCGCGCTGCTGACGAACGGCAAGAACGTCACGCTCGACTCCATCAGCGGCGAGCTGGTCGGCGCCGACACGCAGGGGCGCATGTACATGTACGCCACCAATCCGATCGTCGACGGCTCGACGGTGTCGCACTGGGATCCGCTGGCGCGCCCCAACCTCATGGAGGAGCCGAACGACTCCTTCATCATCAGCCACGACATCCGCATGGAGGCGGCGGCGATGCGTGACATCGGCTGGGCGCCCTTCGCCGCCGGCGGGACAAGCGGAACCGCGGGGACGGGCGGTGCCGCCGGGACGACCGGTGCCGCGGGGACGAACGGCAGCGGCGGGGCGGGCGGTGCCGCCGGGGCGAGCGGCGCCGCCGGGGCGCGCGGCACCGCCGGGGCGACCGGCACCGGCGGGACGACCGGCACCGGTGGGACGACCGGCACCGGTGGGGCGACCGGCACTGGCGGGACGACCGGCACCGGCGGAACGACCGGCACTGGCGGGACGACCGGCACTGGCGGAACGACCGGCACCGGCGGAACGACCGGCACCGGCGGGACGACCGGCACCGGCGGGACGAAGAACGAAACCGGCGGGACGACCGGCACCGGAAGCGGTGGCTCCAGCGGCGGCGGGACGGGCGACGGCGGCGGGTGCAAGTGCGCCGTTGGCGAGACGTCGCACCCGGGCGCGACGCTGGTCCTGTTCTCGGGCCTCGGCCTCATCGCGGGCCGGCGGCGCCGCGCGCGAACGCGCTAGCTCCGCGGCGCCCCCGCGGGGCATCATCGCCACGGCATGAGCACGGGACGACTCGAGGCCTTCAGCGACGGCGTGATCGCCATCCTGATCACGATCATGGTCCTCGAGCTGAAGGTCCCCCACGGCGCCGACCTGGCCGCCCTGCGCCCGATCCTCCCGGTCTTTCTCACCTACGTGCTGAGCTTCGTCTTCCTCGGCATCTACTGGAACAACCACCACCACCTGCTTGCACGCGACCAAGCGGGTCAACGGCCGGGTGCTGTGGGCCAACCTGCACCTGCTCTTCTGGCTGTCGCTGATCCCGTTCGTGACCGGCTGGATGGGCGAGAACGGATTCCGCCCGCTCCCGACCGCCATCTACGGCGTCGTGCTGCTGCTGGCCGCCATCGCCTACTACATCCTGGTGCGCGCCATCCTGGCCGAAGAGGGCGCGTCGTCCGAGCTCGCCGCCGCGGTCGGCCGCGACGTGAAGGGCCGGGTTTCGCCGGTGCTCTACGTCGTCGCCATCCCGCTCTCCTTCGTCAACTGCTGGCTCGCGCTCGGGATCTACATCTTCGTCGCACTCATGTGGCTGGTCCCCGACCGTCGGATCGAGTCACGCCTGCGCGCGCGCTGACCCTGCCCGCCGACTACTGTCAAAAGAACAGTCACGTCGCGCGCCGCCGGTAAGATCCTTTCGAGGCGGCTTCCCGCGCGGCGCGGCGAGATCGCTGCCGTGGCTTGGATCGGCTCTTGCTCCGCTCTTGCACGGAAGATCATGCGCTCCCGAACGCTTGCGCTGGCAACTGCACTCGCGCTGGGCGGCCTCTCCTGCGCCGAAGGAAAGATGCTCCCCGCGGCGTCGGCCCACGTCATCCCTGGCGCCCCCGAGACAGCCACCGCGGAGCTTGAGGGAATACGGGTCTCAGCCGATGGAGACGACTGGGCGGCCTCCCCCGCCGACCTATCGGAACGGTTGACCCCCGTGAAGGTCCGCATCATCAACCACAGCGGCTCTCCCGTGCTGCTCGAGTATCGCCAGTTCACGCTCGTCGGCGCGCGCGGCCGCGTCTACCACGCGATTCCGCCTGTCCCGCTCGAGCACGCGGAGGGGTCCGGCGCTGTCGCAGCCATCGAGCCGGTCTACGCGGCGTCGAAGTTCTACGTCGCGCCGCGCTTCCACGACGTCTACCCGACGCTGGCCGCCTGGACCCAGCCGCTCGACCGCGACGGTGACGCCTCCGCCGAGCGATACCAGCTCTGGGGGCGCGACCTGCCGACGCGCGCGATCCGGCGCCTGGGTTTGCCCGAAGGGGTGCTGGCCGACGGAGGCGAGATCTCCGGATTCCTCTACTTCGAGAACGCAACCCGGCGCGAACGACGCCTCACCTTGCGCGGCGACCTCGAGGGCGCTCAAAATGGGGAGCGCGTGGCGAGAATTGAGCTCCCCTTCCAGGTTCAATGATCGCGAGACCCACCTGGGCGGCGCCAGTGCTCGCCGCCGTCATGCTCTGTCTGTCCGGCGGCACGACGCGCGCAGACCCCGGGCGCGTCCTGGCCCTGCCGGCGAAGCGCTGGTCCCCGACGGTGCGCAAGAACCCGTCTCCAGCGCCACCGACGACGACGACGACGACGCCCACCGCCGCCACCCGCACGCCCGCCGATCCGGCGGCACCGGCCTTCACCGACGCGGACTTCAACGCCTGCCACAAGCTTCCGCAAGGCAAGCCCGTGGTGCCCGTGCACCTGAAGCCCGACACCGACGTCGACCACCTCATCGTTTGGCTGTCGTCGGTGACCTGCAAGGCGTTCGTCTATTCGGGCGCCCTGACCGAGCACAACCGCAACGTCACCTTCGTCGTCCCCGCCCAGGTCACGCCCGCGGAGGCGTACCGCCTGGTCCTGAACGCGCTCAACTCCGTCGGCCTCACGCTCCAGCCGGCGGGCGGCTACTACCAGATCATCGAGACCCAGCGCGCCCACTCGAGATCGATCCCGCTCTACGACTACGACGGACACCGCCTCCCCTACCGGCGCCCGCCCGCGGGCAGCTGACCCGACGTCTCGGGGCGGCACGGTGCAGGTCGGCGGCATCCGACGTCATGACGTTATAGCGTCAGAGTTTCAGCATGGCCCAGGCCAAGCGAGCCACGGTGTACTTGGAGCCGGCGCTGCATCGCGCCCGCAGGGCTGCGAGAAGCTCAGCGGCGCCGAGAAGTACCGCGTTCGCCAAGGCGACTACCGCATCTTCTATGAGATCGACGACTCCGCGAAGACCGTGATCATCGTGAAGGTCGGCAACCGCAAGGAGGTCTAGCGCTGAGGCGTTCCTGTCTTCGCCTCAGGTGATCTGCTTTGGCGGATCCGCTGCGATGTCGGCGATGGCCTTCCCGCTGCCATCCTGCTTGATCTCGTCGAGCTGGCGACCGGTGAGACCGACCAGGAGAATGACGCCCACCTTGCCGAAGGGACCGGGCCGCGGCGCGATCGCCGGATCGAGAAGCGCCACCGCCCCTTCGAGACTGGCGCCCGCGGGCGCCCCGGCGATCTGCCCGGTTCGGAAGGAGACCCCATGCGCCAGCACCGCGCCCTGGCTGATGTGCGCGGCGATCTTCGCGAGAAAGGCGACCGGCCAGAGCGGCGGCTCGCCCGATTCGCGCTTGGCCACCCGCATCGACAACTCGCACCGGATACCGTCCGGCCCGACGCTGGCGTCCGACTGGTCGTAGAGGTCCGTCAGCCCCAGCGTGACGTAGTGCCAGGCCTGCCCGGCATCGTAGACGTGCGACCCCTCGACCGACGCGCGGCCGAGGCGGAGGTCGGGCCGCGGCGCGATCGGAGTCGCGGCGTGCTTCGGCGTCTGGCCCGGATAGAGCTCCGCGAACAGCCCCTCGATGAAGGCCCACCCCGCGTGCACCGGCACGACGTTGCCGGCGCTGGCGTCGTCGCGAGATTCCTTACGACTGAAGATCTTGGAGAAGAGGCCCACTGCTCCCGAACCATAATGCCGTCGGGCGAGGGACACCAGCCTTCAGCCACCGACGGCGTGACGCACGAGCAGTGGCGTATCTTCGCTGGCTCCGAGTACGGCCCGGGTGGGGACCTCGCGGAGAGACCGGAGCTCGGGGGCGCGAACGTGGCGAACGACGCCACACACCTCGATGCGGTCGCCCGGACCGACGGACGACTCGTATCGACGGAGCAGGCGGGCGATGAGCGAAGGTCGGAACGCGAGCATGTCGGAACGTAGGGCGTAGGCGTCGCCCACGGCTTCCAGGGTAACCGGGCCGCAGACGGGTGGCTCGCGGGTGCGCGCTGGCCGGTCGAGCAAGAAACTTCCACGCACGGCGACCTTGGCCTGCTCGCCCTTGTCCAACCCGACAAAGAAGTCGAGGCCCCGAGTTTCGTCGGACGGACCCATTCGGTTGCGGAAGAGGACGGCGGGGACACCGCGGAACAGGGTGGGCACGGTGGCTTGCGGCAGGATCGTCCCGGAGACACGAACGAGCGTCCCATCGGGGACGTCGGCGAGGCTGACCATCCGCCCGGCGAGCTCGAGCTGTCGTTTCAGGCGCGCCCGAGGGAACGTTGCAGAAGCGACCAAAGTACCGACCGCGACGACCACCGGCGCGAGCAAGAACAGGCCTGTCAAATGCGAGTGAACGAGCTCGGTTCCAACAAGGTAGGGCAAGTAGGACAGCATCACCAACCACTGCCCGCGCTTCGAAACCTTGCCCGGCTTCATTTTCGAAGGTTGGCCGGCTCCGAGAAGCCAGCCGGATTGGGTGGGGAGGAGATCTCCCTCCGCCGGTGCGGCAGGGGCAGCGAGCCCCACGGTCCGCTCCACCATGGCAGCGAAGGCGTTCGTGTCCAGCTCGCCGCGGCGAAGGCGGGCGAGCTCGGACCTGGAGATCGCCGGCAGGGCCGCTTGTAACTCCTCAGGACGCGAAGTCACGCTAGGTCTGCCCGATGACCTCACAGACCTCGACGCTGACGAACGTCGCCGGCGCGTCGGGCATCTCGCGGAGTCGCTTGAAGTTCGCCTCAGCCACGCGTGCGTGCTCCTCCGTATCGAGGAGCCAGAACGAATGCTGGACGATGTCGCCCTCGAGCGTCCGGGCCCAATACCCGCGCTCCGAACCGGCCATTCCTTGCAGCATCGCGACGCCGCCCTTCCGGACCATCGCAAGCACTTCGTCCGCCCGGCCCGCCTTGATTTTCACCTGCCCTATGAGTGCGTGCATTGGCTCCCCTTTCTCACCAGTGGTCCTACCCGCCCGCCATCATGCGCTCCGTCGGAGGCTGGGGGCTACCGCTTTGCGATCCGCGAACTAGGCGACAGATCGCGCGAATGCGCTCAGTGTGCCCAAGGTGGGTCTCGTGGCATAATCGAACCCGTGAACGGCGCGGACGGAGGCGGGATTCCCGAGGGGCAGCCTGCCTGGTTTCGTCACAGCGAGGAGCTGTGGAGCAAAGCTCATGCGATCACCAGCAGTAACCCGGGCCTCGATGTCGGCGACGTGTACCACGCTCTCCGCACCCTGGAACTTCCGCCGAACGAGCGCCTTCGCCGGGGCCTGACGCGTGTCCGAATACGTCCTCACCGCCGCTGAGCGGGCCCTTCTCGAGGCGCTGAATGCGCTCGGGACGCCGTACCTGATTGTCGGGATGGGAGCCGCCCTCATTGAAGGTGCTCACGGAACGACGCAGGATCTCGATCTCTGGTTCGGTCGAATCGACGAGACGAGCCTGCGCGAGGCGGCCCGGCGGGCGGGCGGGCTTTACACCTCTGGCTTCGGAATGCAGCCACCGTCCGTCGGAGGGGAAGGGCTCGATCGCGTCGATCTCGTGTTGAACGCCTCTGGCCTGCAGCCCTTCGAGGAAGAATATGGCGGAGGGCGAGACTACGATCTCGACGGCGTGCGGGTGCGCGTGCTGCCGCTCGAGCGCGTCATCGCGAGCAAGCGAGCCGCGGGGCGAATGAAGGATCTGGCGCAGATCCCGCTGCTCGAGGCAGCACTTGCGGCGAGGAGAGCAACCGAGGCCGACTGACCTTGGTCGTGCCGGGCCATCGCGATGGCATGATCAGCCGGACTCGTCTTCGGTCAGCAAGTGTTTCCAGTACCGACATGGGCTGTCGAGAATTCCCTTCGTGATCTGAAAGTGGGAGGTGTCCTCGAGGCGGGTCGGCGCGAGGGTTCCACCGTCGAACGACATCAGCGCGGCGTCCGGGTAGGTCATCAGGATCGGCGAGTGGGTCGCGATCACGAACTGCGCGCCGCCGTCGCGAACGAGCCTCACCATCTGCGCCAGCAGCGACAGCTGCCGTTGCGGCGAAAGAGCCGCCTCCGGCTCGTCCATGACGATGAGGCCAGGCGCCATCCACGATGAAAGCACCGACAGAAACGCTTCGCCATGGGACCGCGTGTGCAGGGAACGACCGCCGTAGCGGGCGTAGGGGTCTCCCCAGAAATCGGGATCCGCCTTTCGTTCCTCCAAAAGGGTCGCGAAGTGCGCCTGAAACTCCGCCCGGAAGAAGTATCCGTTCTTCGGTTTCTTCTGGAACGCCGCCCGAAGGAAGGGTGCCAGCTCGCTCCGGCTGTGAGGCGCCTTCAGATCCGCAATCTCGTTGCGGCCACCTCCGCCCACGGGGAGTCCGCTCAGATCCGCGATCGCTTCGATGACCGTCGACTTCCCGGATCCGTTCTCTCCGACCAGGATCGTGACCGGGCGCTCGAATTGAAGGTCGAAGTTCCGGACGAACGGCAGCGTGCAGGGAAACTCACCCTCGGCGAGATTGGCGCCCGGCCGCAGGTAGACCCGCCGCAGAAACTGTGGAACCGTCGTCGACACCGTCAGGACGTACCCGGATTGGCCTGGTTGATTAGCCGGTCTCGAAGTCCATCGCCCGGCAATCGTGAACGAAGTCGGTCCACACTTCGTTCGGTTCCCAGAAGATCCTCATATGGGCGTCCGCCCTGGGCCGTGGCCACCCGAGGCGGAGCTCGCCGTACAGCGCGACAAAGGCAGACACACGCCAATTCAGCGCACAGTGGACGAAGATCTTATGGGTTCCGTGAGACGCCATGACGTCCCGAAAGCGTACAAAGTCGCGTGGCTTCGGGTCCGTGAAGACCACAGGGATGTGGTGGTACTCGATTCCGAGCTCCGCCACCAGACCTGCTTCGTCCCGCAAGCAGTACTTCGGGTCCAAGAGCCCAAGGTTGATGACGACCTGATAGCCCGCCGCGGCGACGTCCTTCAGCTGCGATTCGGACGGTTGTCCACCGGTGGCGATCATGTCACCGACCTGGACGAAGTTCTGGATCTCCCCGAGAGACATCGGTTCAGCGTTGGTCCGCTCTTAAAGGTATCGCGCCGATGGCCTCTTCGCACCTCGCGCGGGCTTCGCGGCGGGCGGACGCGGGCTCTTGCTATCGGCCCGATTCGGATTCCGCGAGGCCGCGCTCGATCTTAGCGAGAAAGTACAGACGCTCCATCGCATCCTCGACCGTGGCATCGTCGGGCAGGTGCTCGACCGTCTCGACGATCTTCTGCTTCAACCCGCTCGAACCCATGCTCTGAAGATACCACACGAGGCGAGCACTGCTGACGCGTCGCTCGTCCGCCCACCAACTCCACATCTGAACGTCCGTACTTCGAGAAAAGCTCGCGCGCCGGCTCTTGGTGACAGTGGTGAATCGCTTCGGACAGGTCGAAGGCATCGATCAGTTTCCTGCGCTGACCCGGTCTAGACTCCCGAGACCGATTGACCGAAAGGCATGGCGCCATGCGGAAACTGATCTACGGCATGAACCTGACCCTGGACGGCTACATCGCCGCGCCCGGTGACGACCTCGGCTGGAGCGGGCCGAGCGACGAGCTGTTCCAGTGGTGGCTCGACGAGGAGCTGACGATCGACCTGTTGCTCTACGGGCGCAAGCTGTGGGAGACCATGAGCTCCTACTGGCCGACCGGCGACCAGCAGCCGGGCGCCACTCCGGCGCAGATCGCGTTCGCGCGGAACTGGCGGGATACGCCGAAGGTGGTGTTCTCCTCGACGATCGACAAGGTTGACTGGAACGCCCGCCTGGTCGCCGGCGACGCGGTCGCCGAGATCACCCGGAAAGAGATAGTACACGGTGGCGTTTTTGCTGTTTCGCATCGGTATTGGCTCGGGCACCTCCTCGAACCCTGCCACGGCTCGAAGCCGCTCCCTAAACGCCTTGACGACGTCGGCATTCCCTCCAGCCTTGATGAGGTCGTCGCCGCCGAACAGCGTCCCCTGCTCGCGGTAGACGACCTTTTGCCACGATTCATCTCCCCAGAAGGCGGTCATACGTCGACGATCGTCTTCGGCGACACCCGCCGGGTTGGACCACAGGGCATTCCTGTTCATGTCCATGATCGGAAAGTTCAGAAAGATTTCGATCGCTCTCGTCGCAGCAGCGGCGGCGATGACTTCCCAATTGAGCGTGAGCCCGTACGGGTCGAGAAGGCAAAGACCACGTTTGTAGTGCTCGTATCGGACGCGAGGGAAGACGTCGCGTAGCAGCACCTCGTTCGAGTCCCCTTGATGGATGAAGACGTCATCTCTGCCCGCGCTGAGCTGTTTGAGGTTTTCGACCTTCGTCCCGTCAAGATCCACCAGGTGAAGCTCCTTGAACGGCGGCACGACAGCGAGCGCGTTGAGCGGGCTGCCAGGGACCAGCTCACCCGTCGCTTTCAGCTGGTGAACGCCGGCGCCTGCGAAGGCATCGATGTAGACGTGGCGGATCTTCGGCTGCTTGGCGAGGATGGTGGAGTACGCCGTCGCATAGTCCTTCACGATGTCCAGCTTGAGCTGCGACCAGTACCCGATCTGATCGAACTTCAAACCCGATGGCGCCACGGCTATCCTCCGATCGTCCTACCCGCCGAACTTGACAGAGATGATACTATACATCCGTTCAGGAGCCAAAGCACGTGAGTGACGGCAGCCAAATCGAATGGACTCACGCGACGTGGAACCCCGTTCGGGGCTGCACCAAGGTCTCGCCCGGCTGCAAGCACTGCTACGCGGAGCGATTCTCCGAGCGGTTCCGCGGAACGCCAGGCCACCCATTCGAGCAGGGTTTCGACCTTCGCTTGATCCCGTCAGCGCTCGACCTACCGATCAAGTGGCGCGACGGACGTCTGGTCTTCGTCAACAGCATGTCCGACCTGTTCCACGAGGACGTGCCGACCGAGTTCGTTGGACGGGTTTTCCAGGTGATGGCGAAGGCCGCTCAGCACCAGTTTCAAGTGCTGACGAAACGGGCCGACCGACTTCTCGAGTTCGCGGGATCTCGAACGGTACCGCCCAACGTGTGGCTGGGCGTCAGCGTCGAGAGCGCGGCATACCACTGGCGAATCGACTGCCTCCGACAGGTCGACGCGCGCGTGCGCTTCTTGAGCATCGAGCCGCTTCTGGCGTCGCTCGGACGGCTCGACCTCCACCGAATCGACTGGGTCATCGTCGGCGGCGAGAGCGGCCCGCACGCACGCGCGATGGATCCGGAGTGGGTCCGCGAGATTCGCGAACAGTGCCTCCGAGCGGAGGTTCCGTTCTTCTTCAAGCAGTGGGGCGGCCGGTGGAAACACCGAACGGGCCGCGAGCTGGACGGCCGGACCTGGGATGAGATGCCGGTGGGAATTCCGATTCCGACTGGACCGACGCGCCGGGTCCGCGCGTCTGGATAGCGATCCACGTTCGGCGCGGTTAGCCGGTTACCTCAGCTCTCGCGCGATCCAAGACCTCACTCAGGTAGCCCCGGAACCACCAGTGCTTCGAAAAATCGGTCCCGGATAGTAGAAGGCGACCTCCGGCAGACCCTCCGATCTCTTGTCCACTCCCATCATCTCGCTCCGTGTGGCTAACTTTGTACTCACCAGCAGTCTCTCGCCGCCAGAAATATTCGGCGAGCAAGCACGACCTCAGCGATCTTGGCTGCCGCCGACGGCGAGTCGATCGCGATGAAAGCGAGAATCTCGTCGAGCGAATCGCGCGCGGAGGGAGTCCAGAAGACTACGCGGCGCCCGTCACCCACTTGCGGCGAAGCTCCTCAGCGACCTGCTCGTGTGGGATCAGCTTGCCCGCTTCTGCATCGGCCAGCCCAGACTCGATCTTCTGGATGACGTAGAGGTGGTAGAGCACGTCCTCTAGGCTGCAGTCGTCGGGGAGCTTCTCCAAAAGGGCCCTGACCGTCGTCTTAGCGGGCTGCATACCCTGAGGATAGCACTCCCCTGCGGCCCGCGATCCTACGTCAGTTTCGGCAACGCCTCCGCCATCCGGCGCACACCCTCCTCGACGTTCTTCATCGAGGTCGCGTACGACAGCCGGACGAACCCCGGCGCGTGGAACGCCGAGCCCATGACGACGGCAACCCGCGCGGCTTCGATCAGCCACTCGCAGAGCTGCACGTCGTTCTCGATCTTCTTCCCCTCGGGCGTCTTCCGCCCGATGAACGCAGACAGGTTCGGGAAGGCGTAGAACGCGCCCTTCGGCTCGACGCACGTGACGCCCGGGATCTCCCGCAGCCGCGCGACCATCACCTTGCGGCGCTTGTCGAACTCGACGCGCATCTTCTCGAGCTCGTCGGTCGGGCCCTCGATCGCGGCCAGCGCCGCCGCCTGGGCCACCGACGCCGCGTGCGTGGTCGACTGGCCCTGGATCGTGGCCATCGCCTCGACGACGTGCTTCGGCGCCACCGTGAAGCCGACGCGCCAGCCGGTCATCGCGAACGCCTTCGAGACGCCGTCGATGATGATCATGTGGGAGCGAACGTCCGCGCCCAGCGTCGCCGGCTGGAAGAACTTGCCGTCGCCGTAGACCAGCGTCCGGTAGATGTCGTCGGTCATCAGCCAGACGTTCTTCTCGACCGCCAGCCGCGCCAACCCCGTCAGCGTCGCCTCGTCGTAGATCGCCCCCGTCGGGTTCGACGGCGAGCAGACCAGGATCATCTTCGTGCGCGGCGTGATCGCCTTGGCGACGTCCTCCACCCGCACCTGGAAGTTCTCTTCCGCCTTGGTCGGCACGTTGACCGGACGCCCGCCCGCCAGCTTGACGATGTCGTTGTAGCTGACCCAGGCCGGCGTCGGGATGATCACCTCGTCGCCCTCGTCGATCAGCGCGAACACCGCGTTGAAGATCGACTGCTTGGCGCCCGAGCTGACGATCACCTGGTTCGGCTCGACCGCGAAGCCGTGCGCGTCGCCGATCCACTTGGCGACTGCCTTCCGCAGCGGGACCGTCCCCTCGACCAGCGTGTACTTGGTGGCGCCGGCGTCCAGCGCCTTCTTGGCCGCCTCCTTGATGTGCACCGGCGTGTCGAAGTCGGGCTCGCCGGCGCCGAAGCTGACCACGTCGATCCCCTCGGCCTTCAGCTTGGCCGCCTTGGCCGAGACGGCGAGCGTGGGGGACGGTTCGACGACGGACAACCTGCGGGCGAGCTTCACGGGCGGACTCCTTGTTGGCGTTTCTCGGTGAGCGCGGCGGCCACGCCCGGCGGAACCATCCGCGAGACGTCGCCGCCCATCAATGCGACCTCTTTGACGAGCGAGGAGGATACATAAAAGCTCTCCTCGCCGGTCATCAGAAACAGCGTTTCGACGTCCGGCGCCAGGCGCCGGTTCATGTGCGCCGACTGGAACTCGTACTCGAAGTCGGCCAGCGCGCGCAGCCCGCGGATCACCACGGTCGCGCCGCGCTTGCGGCAGTAGTCGGCCAGCAGGCCCTGAAAAGCGTCGATCTCCAGCCGGGTGTCACTCCCCAGCGCCTCGGTGATCAGCGTCTGGCGCTGCGTCAGCGAGAAGAGCGGCGTCTTGCGGACGTTGTCGGCCAGCGCCACCACCACCCGGTCGAAGATCTTGAGCGACCGCCGAAGGATGTCGACGTGCCCGTTGGTGATCGGGTCGAACGTCCCGGGGTAGACCGCCAGGCTCACGGGCTACGACCCGGAGCACCGATAGAACGATAGCTCGGTGTCGCCGTACTGGCGGCGGTCGGTCAGGAACAGGCAGCCGACCGACGCGGGCGACGGGTGCCGCCGGTCGTGCTCGACGATAACGACGGCGCAGGCGGTCAGCATGTCCCCACCCGAGAGCTCGGCGAGGACGCCGTCCGTCTCCTTGATGTAGGGAGGATCCAGGAAGACCCAGGAGAATTGCTGGCTGCCGTGGGAGAGCTTGCGCAGGGCGCCCCGGACGTCGGCGCCGATCACGGTCGCGCGGTCCTCGGCCCCCGCCTCGCGCACGTTCCGGCGCAGGGCCGACAGCGCGACGCCGTCGCGCTCGACGAAGACGGCCGAGGGGGCGCCGCGTGACAGCGCCTCCAGGCCGAGAGCGCCGCTGCCGGCGTAGAGATCCAGCACCGGCCCCGGCGGTGGCCCCAGGATGTTGAACAGGGCCTCGCGGACCCTCGAAGCGGTCGGACGCGTTCGAGAACCACGTGGAACAATGAGGCGCCGGCCACGATCAAGGCCGCCGGTGAGACGCATGTGCGACCCCTTCCTACCGCGACTGCCCGCCGAGATCAATTAGCCGCGCGTTCCGGATCACGTCCTGATGCGTCGCAGCTCAGGCATTGACCGAGCCGCATCCCGTCGAAAACCGCAGAAACCCGGCACCTTGGGACATCTGGGCGCGCTCCAATGCGATACAATCGGGGGCCGACATGTCGCGTGTTTGCGCCTTCTTCGACGTCGATAGGACCTTGGTCTCCTGTAATACCGGCAGGTTGTTCCTGCGTGACCTGAGGCGGCGCGGGGAGATTTCGTTCTTCCGGGCCCTGCGCGCGCTCGGCTGGATGGCCAAGTATCACCTCTCCCTGATCGACCTGCAGTGGGTCGCGGCGCGGGTCGCCTCGCAGATGGCCGGCTGGGTCGAGCGCGACTTCGAGGAGCGCTGCCGCCGCTGGGTCGAGAACGACGTCCTGCCGCTGATAGTTCCGGGGGCACACGGCCGGATCGCGCGCCACCGCGCCGACGGGCACGTGCTGGCTATCCTGTCGTCGTCGCCGACCTACGTGACCCGGCCGATCGGCGAGGCGCTGGGGATCGAGGAGGTGATCTCGACCCGGTTCGAGGTCACGGAGGGGCTCTTCACCGGGCGTCTGGTCGGACCGGCCTGCGTCGGCCCCGGCAAGGTCCACTGGGCGGAGGACCTGGGCACGCGCCGGCAGATCGAGCTCGCAGAGAGCTGGTTCTACACCGACTCCTACACCGACCTGCCGATGCTGGAGCGGGTCGGCAACCAGGTGGTGGTCAACCCCGACCCGCGCCTCAAGCGCACCGCCAAGCGGCGTGGCTGGCCGGTCCAGGACTGGCGGCAGGCTGAGCCCCCCGCCGCGCCGCCGGCCAGCCCGGAGCTCCCCGCGTGAGCGTCTACTCCGCCCCCTGGTACACGCCCGCCGTCCAACGGATCCTGGACCTGGCGCTGGAGGAGGACGTCGGCCGCGGCGACGCCACGACCGCGGCCGTGATCGACGAGACGCAGGAGGCGGAGGCGGAGATCATCGTGCGCGAGCGCGCCGTCGTCTGCGGCCTGGGCGTCGTCGAGGCGGTCTTCACCCGGTTCGACTGGCGCACGCGCCTCCGGATGAAGGTGTCCGACGGCGATCCGGTCCAGCCGGACGCTGTCGTCGCCACGGTGCGCGGCCCGGCCGCGGCGCTCCTGGCCGGCGAGCGGACCGCGCTGAACTTCCTGCAGCACCTGTCGGGGATCGCGACCGTCACCCAGGCCTACGTGGCGGCGACCGAGGGGGCCAAGCTGCGCGTGACCGACACCCGCAAGACGACCCCCGGGCTGCGCGCGCTCGAGAAGTACGCCGTGCGGGCGGGCGGCGGCTCGAACCACCGGTCCGACCTGGCGTCCGGGAATCCTGATCAAGGACAACCACGTCGCGCTGGCGGGATCGGTGCGCGAGGCGGTCCGGCGCGCGCGCGCCCACGCGCCCCACACCCTGCGCGTGGTGGTCGAGGTCGACACGCTGGCGCAGCTCGACGAGGCGATCGAGGCCGGCGCCGAGGGGATCCTGCTCGACAACTTCCAGACGCGCGACATGGCCGACGCCGTCAAGCGCATCCGCGACCGCCGTCCGCAGACGGTCGTCGAGGTGTCGGGCGGCGTCACGCTCGACCGCATCCACGACATCAGCAAGACCGGCGTCGACGTCATCTCCGTCGGCGCCCTCACGCATTCGGCCCGCGCGATCAACTACTCGTTCGAGATCCACCCGATCGAGGGATCGCAAGCGCGCGAGCCGTAAGCGGTCAGCGGCGGCGCGCCCAGTAACCGGGTCTGCGTTTGTGGTGGGCGACAGCCAGGACGACCAGTTCCTTCGTATCGAAGTGATAGTGGATGGTGAAAGGAAACTTGGTCAGCACGCGACGGTGCGACAGCTTCGATCCAGGCCAGCGGATCGGATACTCAGCGATGTCCTCGATCGCGGCGCGGACCTCCCGAAGAAAATCATCGCCGCGACCAGAACGTTGCTCGTTGTAGC
Organism: uncultured Pseudomonadota bacterium; assembly: GCA_963725905.1. Taxonomy (GTDB): domain Bacteria; phylum Myxococcota_A; class Polyangia; order Fen-1088; family Fen-1088; genus JADGRB01. The sequence continues at coordinate 699,475 of CAVSAG010000004.1, forward strand.
GATCGGCGCTGCCGTAGAGCTCCCGTTCGGCCGACTCGAGGAATCGGACCTCGAGCTTGTCCCGGAGTCCGCCGAGAGGTCTATCGCTCACCGAGGCGCTTGGCGATCTTGGCCTTGACCTCTTCCCACGAAACGAACTTGGCGCGGCCTTCATCGATCTCCTTCGAGCGGCGAGCGATCTCCTCTTCCCACGCCTTCTCGACGGAGGTTTCGTCATCACCGTGCTCGAGGCTGTCCCACAGCTCGTCGGCGATGTGCTCGCGGTCCTCGGGAGGCAGGCTCAGAGCGGACTCCAAGACCTTTTTCGCAGCACCGGACATGTTGGTTATTTTACCGCGCTGACACGTCGTGGTCGAGGTCGAGGTCGACACGCTGGCCCAGCTCGACGAGGCGATCGAGGCGGGAGCCGAGGGGATCCTGCTCGACAACTTCCAGACGCGCGACATGGCCGACGCCGTCAAACGCGTCCGCGACCGTCGCCCCCAGACCGTCATCGAGGTCTCGGGCGGCGTCACCCTCGACCGCATACGCGACATCAGCAAGACCGGCGTCGACGTCATCTCCGTCGGCGCCCTCACCCACTCCGCCCGCGCGATCAACTACTCGTTCGAGATTCACCCGGTCGAGGGGACTACGGCGACGGTGGCCAGACCTCCGCAGACATACAGAGCCTGTGCAGCGGTATCGGCGCAACGTTCGTCGCGCCATAGAGACGGTCTACCGGCGCAGTCAGCTCGAATTCATCTTCAGCAGTGTTCGCAGGGCGCGCTGGGCGGCAGGGCGCGTGTAAGCTCACGCCCGATGGACGGCGACCAACTACGCGCGCGGCTCGGGACGCGCTGGCTGGGGCGAGCGTTCGAGTGGCACGCCGCGTGCGTCTCGACCAACGATGTCGCGGCTGAACGGGCGCGGGCGGGCGCGGCGGCGGGGCTGGTGGTCGCCGCCGACGCGCAGACCGCCGGGCGCGGACGGCTGGGGCGAACCTGGCATTCGCCGGCGGACGACAACCTCTACCTCTCGATCCTGCTGCGGCCGACCCGCGCGCCCGCGGAGATCCCGCCGCTCACGCTACTCATCGGCGCGGCGGTGGCCGGCGCGCTGGCGGGCCTCGGGCTCGCGCCGCGCCTCAAATGGCCGAACGACGTCGAGCTGGTCGACGAGACCGGACGGCGGCGGAAGGTCGCGGGCATTCTCACCGAGATGGCGAGCGCGGGGGCAAACGCGCTGCACGTGGTGGTCGGCATCGGGCTCAACGTCAACGGCCTCGAGTTCCCGCCCGAGATCGTCGAGCGCGCGACGTCGCTGCGGCGGGCGCTCGGGCAGAAGGTCGATCGCGTCGGGCTGCTGGCCGCGCTGCTCGACGCGCTGGAGCCGCTCTATGAGGACTTCGAGCGGCGCGGCCCATCCGCCGCGGTGGCCGCCTTCGAGGCGTACGCGGCGTTCCCGGCGCGCTGCCGGGTGACCGCGCTCGGGCAGCCGGGCGACCGCCTCGAAGGGGTCGCGCTGGGCGTCGACGCGGATGGCGCCTTGCGTTTGCGTGACGAGACAGGGCAGATTCACCGCGTGATCTCCGGAGAGCTTTCCTAAATGACCAATTTCGAGTCCCTGGTCCTGGGCGTCGTCCAGGGCGTCACCGAATTCCTGCCCATCTCGTCGACGGCACATCTTCGCATCGTGCCGGCGCTGCTCCACTGGGACGATCCGGGCGCCGCGTACACGGCAGTGCTGCAGCTCGGGTCGCTGGTCGCCGTGATCGGCTACTTCCTGCCCGAGCTGATGAAGATGCTCGGCGCGGCGGCCAAGGCGCTCACCGACCGGTCGCAGCCGCCGTCGCGCCCGGCACGGGAGCTGGGGTATCTGTTCGTCGGCACGCTTCCGGCCGGCGTCGCGGGTTTCGCGTTCAAGCACGCCATCGAGGGGTCGTTTCGCTCGCTGTGGGTGATCGCCGTCGCGATGATCGCCGTCGCGCTGCTGCTGGCGGTGGTCGAGAAGAAGGCGTCGCACGTCCGCGCCTTCGACGAGATCACGCTGCGCGACGCGCTCATCATCGGCTGCGCGCAGGCGTTCGCGGTGATCCCGGGCGTGTCGCGCTCGGGCAGCACGCTGATGGCGGCGATGGCGCTCGGCTTCAAGCGCGAGGCGGCGGCGCGCTTTTCCTTTCTTCTGAGCGTCCCGATCGTCGCCGCCGCGGGCGTGTTCGAGATGCCCAAGGTGGTGAAGGCGATCCACGCGCACGCTCTGGGCGGAAGCACGCTGGCGCTCGGCCTTCTCGCGGCGGCCGTCGCCGGCTACGCCAGCATCGCCTGGCTGCTGCGCTTCCTGCGCGCCCGCAGCACGATCCCGTTCGTCGTTTACCGGATCGGGCTGGGGCTGGTGCTGATCGGGCTGCTCGCGACCGGGCGGCTGTGACCGTCGGCCGTCCGGTCGATGACCGGCGGCGGCCCGACGCACGCGTAGGAGAACGTCGCCCCGGTGGCGGTTCCGTCCGCCAAGTCGGCGCAGTACGTCCCCGACAGAACGATCGCGGTCTCGCTCGCGTCGGTGTACGCCCAGCCGTTCATCTGGTCTTGCGGGACCTTCACGGTACTCCCGTCGTTCAGCGTCAAGCTGACGCCGAGGTTGATCATGGTCACCGGCGGGTCGGGCAAGGGCACCACGCAACTTCCGGTCGAGATGACGGACGCGAAACCGGTGCCGACGTCGGTGGGCGTGTAGTAGCTACGGGCATCCGCCGGCGAGGGCTGGCCGCCGCTGGCGGCCCACTGGTCGAGGGCGAAGTTCGCGATCGTGTCCAACCCGGGATCGGGGCCGAGAACCAACGTCTGCATCCGGGACTGGGTTAGGGCGAGGCCAATCTCGCTCGCAGCCTCGGTGGTGGCCGTCGTCTCGTCCACCCCACATCCCGAGTGCCCGTCGGCCACCAGGAGGATGTACTTGTTGAGACCGTCGTACATCTCCTGCAGGTCGGCGACCGCGTTGGTTATGGCGTCCCCGGTCGGGGCCTCCCCGCCCGGCGTCGTCGCGGCCAGCGCCGCGGTGATGGCGGCAGCATTGCCCGGGCCGACGCCGACGACGGCGCCGCTGCCGGTGTCGCAGGCGTTGTCACTGGGGTACAGGACCAGTCCCCAGTCGACCTGCGGGTTCTGCGCCATCAGGTTCTCGACCGCGGCCGAGAGCAGCGACCACTTTGAGGTGGCGCCGCAGCCGCCGGCGCAGGTCGTGCCGTTGCCGTCGTCGTTCATCGTGCTCGAACGGTCCATCAAGATCAGAACGTCCGCAGACGACCGCTTGAGGCCGATGGTTTCCGCGCCGCACGCCGAGTCACCCGGGCCGAGCAGGGGCGGAAAGTCGCCCCCCGCGCCACCGCCGCCGCTCGGGCCGGAGCTGCCGGAGGTCCCGCCCGCGCCCGGCGTGCCGGCGCCCCCGAGCGATTCGCCACCGCAGCCGAGATCGGCGAAACCCGCCACGACCACCACCACCGCCACCACCACCGCACGCAACCGAGCCACCGGAGATCGCATGGGGACGCCCGTGTCAGTGGCCGGGGGCATGGCCGTGACCGAGCCATTCCGGTTCGTCGCACTGATAGATGATGGTGATCTGGCTGTAGCTGCCGTTCTGCAAATTCTGGCAGGTCGTCCCGTTGAGGACGATGCTGGTTTGACTCGGGTCCCAGAACTCCCAGCCGTTCGTCGGATCCTGCGGGATCGCCACCCCGTTGCCGTCGCTGACCAGGCTGGTGATACCCAGAGTCATGCCAGCTAGAAGCGGCGCGGCCAGCGGGATCACGCAGGAGGTAGCGAGGCTCGTCGTGATTGGATCGAGCGCGGTGCTGAGGTCGTCCGCCGTCGTGTAGAAAGCGTTGGCGCCCCCGACCTGCGGCTCTCCGCCGATGACGGCCAGCTGGTTCAGCGCGGCGATGGCCGTCGTGTCGGAGGGCGCGACCGCGGCCAGCACGAAGGTGGGGACGGAGAAATTCGCCGCCGCAAGATCCGACGAGCAGCCAGACTTGCCGTCCGTCACCAGGAGGACGTACTTGGGGCTCCCGTCCGACAGCGATCCGAGATACTGGGCGGCGGCCGAGAGCGCCGCGGTTGTCGGCGCGTCCCCGCCCGGCGTCGTCGACTGCAGCGCGCCGACGACCATCATGCCGGCGGCGGCGCTGTCCGTCACCTGAACCGCGGGGGCGGAGCTCACGCCGCACGCATCGTCCGTCCCGAAGAACATCAGCCCCCAGTTCACCGAGCCGATAGTGGTGACCAGCCTGTCGACCGCCGCCGTCAGCAGCGCCCACTTCGAGCTCGTTCCGCACCCGCCGGCGCACGACATCCCGGTGCCGTCGTCGAGGAGGGAGCTCGAATCGAATCCATCAGGATCAGGATGTCGGGCCGCACGGGCGCCGCGGCGGTAAACTCCTGGACCTCGCCACAGGACGGCGCGCTGCCGATGCCGAAGGCGCCCCCGGTCCCCGTGCCGGTCGAACCACCGGTGGCCATCACGGGGCTGCCGCCCGTCCCTGTCGGAGAACGGCCACCGAGCGACTCGCCGCTGCACCCGACGGCGGAAGCAATCGCCACCGTCGCCGCCGCCACCAGCACCGCCCCGCATCCCCGCGCCATCGACACCATGATGAGCGCCCGCCGCGCGCGCGTCCAGCCCCAGTCCAATTGCGCAATCGCGCTTGGACGCTGCGAGTCAGGCGCGCCGCGTGCGCGCGCGGGCGCAACGTCAGATGAAGTACATCGTCGGCAGCCCGGCGGTACGGCGGACGCCGGTCGCCTCGGCGCGCGCGACGAACTCGGCCAGCGTCGCGTGCTCCAGCACGTCGATGAGCCGCGCGCCGACCTCGCCCCAGACCAGCGCGGGGACATCGTCCGCGGGTGCCGTCTCGTGGCCGCCGCGCTTGCCGTTCTGTCCGACGCTGCCGACGCCCAGCAGGTCTTCCAGCGGGCCGCGGACTGCCCGCAGCACATCGGCCAGCGAGATCTCGGCCGGCGCGCGCGCCAGCGCGTAACCGCCGCGCGGCCCGCGCCGCGCTTCGACCAGCCCGGCGCGCCGGAGATCCTGCAGGATCTGCTCGAGAAACCGCAGCGGGATCTTCTGCGCCAGGGCGATCTCCTTGGCCTGCGTCGCCTCGCCCTGGCGGTGAAACGCCAGGTCGTAGAGCGCGCGGATCGCGTAGCGGGTGCGGGTGGTGACGCGCATGGGCTAGATCTGGTAGTCCGCGACGAAGACCTTGGCCTCGCGCGGGTTGGCCATCACCAGATCGCCCTCGGCGATGGAGAGCGCCTGCGCCTCCGCCTTCGGCATTTCGACGGTCAAAGGCGCTCCGTCCGAGAGCTTGAGCGAGAGCTTCACCGTGCCGCCCAGCCAGGCCATCCGCTCGACGCGCGCCACGGCGATCTCCGCCGCGCCGGCCGCGGCCTTGGTCAGGGCCACATCGTGCGGCCGCACGTAGGCGTTCACCGCCGCTCCGTCGGGAACGCCAGCGCCACCCGCAATCGCGACGTCGAGCGCTCCCAGGCTGACCCGCCCGCCGACCATCTGCCCGCGCAGCACGTTCGACCCGCCGACGAACGCCGCTACGAAGGGCGTCGCGGGGCGGTCGTAGACCTCGCGCACGCCGCCGGTCTGCGCCACCCGACCCTCGTGCATGACGACGACCTGATCGGAGACCTCCATCGCCTCGGCCTGATCGTGCGTCACGAGCAGCGTCGTCACCTGGCGCTCCGCGTGCAGGCGGCGCAGCCAGTCGCGCAGCTCGAGCCGCACCTGCGCGTCGAGCGCGCCGAACGGCTCGTCGAGCAGCAGCACCTTCGGCTCGATCGCCAGCGCGCGCGCGAACGCCACCCGCTGGCGCTGTCCCCCGGAGAGCTCCGCCGGGTAGCGCTCGCCGAGACCGTCGAGCTGGACCAGCGACATCAGCTCGGCGACCTTGCGGCGCCGCTCGTCGCGGGGAACCCTGCGCACGCCGAGCCCGAACGCGACGTTCGCCTCGACGGTCATGTGCTTGAACAGCGCGTAGCTCTGGAACACAAAGCCGAGGCCGCGTTTCTGGGCGGGGAGGTTGGTGACGTCGGCGTCGCCGAACAGCACCTGACCCCGGTCGGGCTGCTCGAGCCCGGCGACCATGCGCAGCACCGTCGACTTCCCCGACCCCGACGGCCCGAGCAGCGTGGTGATACCGCCCGCGGGCGCGACGAACGAGACGTCGGCCACCGCCGGCGTGCCGGTGGCCGTGAAGCGCTTGGTGAGACCTTTGACGGTGAGGCTCATGCGTGGGCCAGGCGATCCTCCGCTAGGCCGCGCACTCGCCTTCCATCTCGACCAGCTCGAACGCCTTGCTGTCGCCGAGGTCCATGAAGTCCTCGGGCTTCGCGGTCGTGGCGTCCATCTCGGTCAGGTCCTTGATCTTCGCCGTCACCTTGGCCGGCTCGATGCGCGAGAAGAACGCCAGCGGCGTCTCGCCCGGCTGCTTCTCGGCGCTGTACATCTCGACGAGGCGCTCGAGCGCCTGCGGCACGCGCCGCGCCGGAACCTTGCCGGCGATGCGCCCGAACTTCGGGCCGTCCGCGGCGAAGCCGCCGCCGATGTAGACGAAGTACTGGGGCACCGGCTTGCCGTCGATCTTCCGCATCCCCCCCTGCAGCCCGATGACCGAGCTGTAGTGCTGGCCGCAGCCGTTCGGGCAGCCCGAGATCTTGATGTCGAGCCCCGGCACCTGCGCGACGAGATCGGGCCGCGCGTCCAGGTGGTCGGTCAGCATGGCGCCGATCGCCTTCGAGTTGGTGACGGCGATCTTGCAGCTGGACGCCCCCGGGCACGACAGCACGTCGGCCATCGTCATCGCGCCCGCCTGTCCGAGACCGATCGCCGTCAGCTCGCGGTGCAGCTCCGCCACGCGCCAGGTCGGCACGAAGCGCATCACCAGATTCTGCTCGTTGCTGGTCCGGATCTCCCCCTCGCCGAACTTGGCCGAGAGCGCCGCCAGCGCGCGGAACTGGGCCGGCGAGATGTCCCCCTTGGGCAAGCGGACGATCACCGCCGAGAAGCCCGCCTGCTTCTGGGCACGAACGTTGGTCTTCTCGAACGCCGCGAGCTCGGGCAGCGGCTCGACCACCGCGCCGTCATCCGCTTGCGGGACCGCGCGCGGCTTGGGCGCCGGCGCCACCGCCAGCGGCCGGCCCCCCTCGGCGCGCACCGCCGCCAGGTCCTTCTTGTACTCCTCGATGAACGCGGCGGTGCCGAGCTTCTGGACCACCCACTTGATCCGCGCCTTGTGCTTGTCCTTGCGGTTGCCGAGCCGGTGGAAGGTCCGCACCACGGCCTCCGAGACCTCCAGGACCTCGGTGACCGGCAAGAACTCGTGCACCAGGATGCCAGCCTTGCGCAGCGTCGACAGACCGCCGCCCATGTAGACCTTGAAGCCGTGGTTCCCGTTGGCGTCGACCGTCGTCAGGAAACCGAGATCGTTGATCTGCGCCTGGATGTCGTCGAAGCCGCAGCAACCGCCGAACGCGATCTTGAACTTGCGCGGCAGCGCCGAAGAGAACGGCCCGCGCAGGAGGTGGCGCGTGACCGCGTCCGCGTACGGCGAGACGTCGAAGAGCTCGTGCTCCGCGACGCCGGCGAACGGGCAGCCGGTGATGTTGCGGACCGCGTTGCCGCAGGCCTCGCGCGTGGTGAGGCCGACCTCCGCCATCAGGGCCAGGGCTTTCTCCGCGTCCGCCTCCTTGACGAAGTGGACCTGGATGTTCTGGCGCGTGGTCACGTGGCCGACGCCGCTGCCGGCCCACTTCTCGGCGACCTCGGCGAACACCTCCAGCTGCTTGGCGTTGGCCAAGCCGTAGGGAAGCTTCACCCGGATCATGTAGACGCCCTCCTGGCGCTGACCGTAGGTGCCGTTGATGAGCCGGAAGGCGCGCCACTCGTCGGGGGAGATGTCGCCCTGCTCGAACCGCTCGAGCATGTCGACGAAGGCGTCGATGTCCTCTCGCTCGGCAAAACCGGGACGGCCCACGCCGTCAGGAACGAAATCAACGACTGGATTCGCGCTCATGCCAATTCCCCTTGGTTTGTTCCCGCTGAAGCGGCCGAAGCGTCGGACGAAGCATTGGACGAAGCGTTGGACGAAAGCTCGGATACGAGCTCGTTCGCCAGACCGACGACCTGACCGATGACCAACATGCCGGGCGCTCCCGTGGAGGCGGCCGGAATCTCCGCGGCGGCGAGCTCGGCGAGCGTGCCCAGCCATCGCCAGCTCTGCGTCGTCGCCGCGCCGACGACGATCGCCGCCGGGGTCCCGGCCGACCAGCCCCGGGCGAGCAAGCGCGCCGCGATCGGCGCCCGCTGGCGGAGCCCCATCATCGCGACCACGGTCGCGCTGCCCGGCGGCAGCCCGTCGAGGATTGGCGCGTAGGTCTCCTCGTGGTGACCGGTCACGACCAGGAAACTCGAGGCCAGCCCGCGGTGAGTGACCGGGATGCCGGCCAGCGCCGGCGCGGCCACGGCCGTCGACACACCGGGAACGATCTCGAACGGAACGCCGGCGCGGGCCAGCGCCAGCGCCTCCTCGCCGCCGCGCCCGAACACGAACGGGTCGCCGCACTTGAGCCGCGCCACCGTCAGGCCGCGTCGCGCGTACTTGATGAGCAGCCGGTTGAGCACGTCTTGGGCGATCGACTGGCGGCAGGCGCGCTTGCCGACGAAGAACCAGCGCGCGTTGGGCGCGTAGACGCGCATCTCTTTCTCGTCTGGGGCGAGCGCGTCGTAGAGGACCAGGTCGGCCTCGGCCAGCCGGCGCGCGCCGCGCACGGTGATGAGATTGGCGCTGCCGGGACCAGCGCCGATCAGGCAGACGCGGCCTGTCTCGAGACCGGTCTTGCGGCCCATGGCGGGCGGCGGGGAATTTCCGGAGGCGCTCACGGGCGGACCTTAACGCCTCCCCGGCGCTCCTCATAGAGGCGATTGAGCGCCTCCAGCAGCAGCGGACGGCGCTCGGTCATGGGGACGCGCGCCGCGTGCCAGGCGGCCCGCTGACGCTCCGCCTCCGCGGTCCAACCCTCCAGGTCCTCGGGAAGAACCGCCTCCAGCCCCTCGCGAAGCAGGCCAGCCAGCGCCGGCGCTCGCCCGTTCGTCGACACGGCGACCGTTACGCCGCCGCGCCGTAAAGTCCCGGCGCCGTACGCGCTCGCGGCCGATGTATCGTCGACCGCGAGCACGAACAGACGCAGGGACGCCGCCGCCGCCGCCACCGACTGATTGACCTCGGGGGGCGCCGCCGCCACCGCCAACCAAGTCCCCCCGAGGTCTCTCGTCTCGAAAGAACGGCGGTCGAGCGAGATATTCCCCTGGTCCGCCAGCGCCCCCAGCTCGGGCACGACGTCTGGTGCGACGACCGAGACCACGGCCCCTGCGTCGAGCAGCGCTTGAACCTTGCCGAGCGCGACCGGTCCGCCGCCCACGACCAGCACCTTGCGGCCGGCGAGCTTCAGAAAGAGCGGAAACAGAGTAATTGTTGACACTTTTGATTAAGAACAGCCGTTGCGCCCCAGATGGCTTGTTTTCCCGAGAGTCAGAGGAGAGAGGCTACTCGGCGGCGGCACCAGGGTCAAGCGCGGCGGGTCAATTCTTGACTGTTTTGATGAACATTACGCGGAGCCGGATTCTCCGCTATGCTGCGCGGACCATGTCCGCCAACGTCGCCGCGATCGACGCGTCCGCCCGCCGCCTGCGCGACGCACCCCCACGCGAAATCATCGCCTGGGCCATGCAACAGTTTGGCAACCGCCTCTCGATCGCCTCCAGCTTCTCGGTCGAGGACTGCGTCGTCATCGACATGGCCATGAAGGCGGCCCCCGCCGACGTGCGCGTCTTCTCGCTCGACACCGGCCGCCTGCCCGACGAGACCTACCTGACCGCCGAGCGCGTGCGGATGAAGTACGGCATCGAGATCGCCTGGTTCTTCCCCGAGCGCGCCGCGGTCGAGCAGCTGATTCGATTGAAGGGACTCTACAGCTTCCGCGATTCGCTCGACGACCGGCACGAGTGCTGCGGCATCCGCAAGGTCGAGCCGCTGGCGCGGGCGCTCGCCGGCCGCGACGCCTGGATGACCGGCCTGCGCAGTGAGCAGTCGGTGACCCGCACCGACACGGGCGAGGTCGAGATCGATCGCGCCCACGGCAACATCGTGAAGGTGAGCCCGCTCGTGCGCTGGACGATGGAGCAGGTCCGCGCCTACGCCAAGGAGCACAACGTCCCGGTCCACCCGATGCACGACCGCGGCTATCCGTCGATCGGCTGCGCCCCTTGTACCCGCGCCATCAGTCCGGGCGAGCACCCGCGCGCCGGCCGCTGGTGGTGGGAAGACCCCGACAACAAGGAATGCGGCCTGCACCTGCCCGTTTCCACCTGATCGGCCAGCGTTGCGTTCCGGCAAGCCAGCGGCGACGTCAGAGTACGAAACCGACGCCGAAAGCCAGGTAGGGAAGAACGAGCTGCCTGTCGAAGACGCAATTCGCCAGGTAGCAGCCGATGCCGAGCCCAAGCGCGCCTCGCAGAGCCAGGCGCCCGCTCCAACGCTCGAGGCCAACCTCCGCATTTCCCCAAAGCGCATAGGACGCGGGCGACAGGCAGTCCGCCGGGCTTTCACATTCGATCTGCAGCTGAGCGTATTTGCCGACCGACGCTCCGAGCCCGGCGGTCACGGCGAACGAATCGTCACCCCACCGCAGCCGCGGCATCAACGCCCACTGCGCGCCACCTGACCCGATGCCCACGCCGGCCGAAACCTCGGCGCGCTCACCGACGTGGGTAACAACTTCCAGGCCCACCTCTCCGACTGGCGTCGCGATCCCAAGGACGAAATAGAGGGCCGACCAACTGCGGTCCGGTTCGTCGGGATCCCAGCCCGGCAAGCGGGTCGAGCGCGGAGGCTGCGCCTCGGCGGGTTCCCCGGCGCTGGCCGGAGCCGACCTCGCCAAGACCAAACACAGAAACACAGCCAATCGGCACGCAGCGATGACTCCGGAATCCGCCATGACTGCGGCGACCGCGAGCTAGGTCTCTTTCAGGTCGCGGAACTTGAAGGCGCGCTTGCCGGGGCCGTAGCTGGCCGTCTCCTGGCCGTGGCCCCGCAGCAACCACCGGTAGGTGAGGAGGCCGTCGACGCCCACGGGGCCACGCGCGTGCAGCTTGTCGGTGCTGATGCCGACCTCGGCGCCGAGGCCGTAGCGGAAGCCGTCGGAAAAACGCGTGCTGGCGTTGTGGAACACACCGGCAGCGTCGACCTCTGCGAAGAACTTGTCGGCGGCGGCGGCGTCGGCGGTGACGATCGCCTCGGTGTGCTTCGAGCCGTGCGCGGCGATGTGGGCCAGCGCAGCTTCAATCCCGTCGACCTGCTTGACGGCGATGACGTTCGCGCCGAACTCGAAGCCGAAGTCGCCGTCGGCGGCCGACTTGATCCCGGGCGCGCGCTTCTGCGTCGCCGCGTCGCCGCGGATCTCGACGCCCGCCTTCTGCAGCGCCGCCACGCAGGCGTCGAGCGCGGCGCCGGCCGACGCGTCCCAGAGCAGGGTCTCCGTCGCGTTGCAGGCGGCTGGGTAGGTGGTCTTGCCATCGACGGCCAGCCTGGCGGCCATCGCCGGATCGGCGGCCGCGTGGACGTAGAGGTGGCAGACGCCGGCGGCGTGTCCCATGACCGGGATGTCGCTGGAATTCTGGATCTGGCGCACGAACTCCGACGAGCCGCGGGCGACGATCACCTCGACGATGCCGTGGAGACCCAGCACGGCCGCCACGTCCTCGCGCCCCTCGAGCAGGACGGCGGCGCGCGGATCGATCCCCGCCTCGCCGAGGACGCGGTGGACGATCTCGGTGAGCGCGCGGTTGGTCGCCAGCGCCTCGCGGCCACCTTTGAGCAGGACGGCGTTGCCGCTCTTCCAGGCCAGACCAACGATCTGCACGAGCGCGTCGGGGCGCGACTCGAACACCACGCCGAGCAGGCCCAGCGGCGCCGAGACCCGCTCGAGGACGAGGCCGTCGTCGAGCTGGCGGCGCAGCGTCACCTCGCCGACGAGGTTGGGCATCGCCGCGAGCTGGTCGAGCCCGTCGCAGACCCCATCGAGCTTCCCCGCGTCGAGGCCGAGCCGCTTGACCAGCGGGCTCGCGACGCCCTCGGCCTTGGCGCGCGCGAGCTCGTCGGCGTTGATGGCGAAGATCTTCTCGCGCGCGTCCGGCGCGCGCAGCGCCAGGGCCAGTGCCCGCAGCAGCGCCGACCGCCGCTCGGGTCCGAGACGCGCCAGCTCGCCGCCAGCGGTCTTGGCGGCCAGCGCCGTCGCCCGGATCGTTTCCGCCTTGTCGCTCATCAGACTGCTCCCATGACCAGGTTGTCGCGCGTGATGAGGGCATCGTACCCGCGCCACCCGAGGATGACATCGATGTCGTCGCTGTGCCGCCCCGCGAGCTTCCGGCAGGCGTCGGAGGTGTAGTTCACCAGCCCCCGCCCGTGGACGCGGCCGCTGCCGTCGCGGATCTCGACGACGTCCCCCTGCTCGAAGCTCCCCTCGACGGCGACCACGCCGATCGGCAAGAGCGACGCCTTCCGCCCGCCGGTGAGCGCCGCCAGCGCCCCCTCGTTGACCACCAGCGCCCCGCGGCGGCGCGCGCCGACCGCGATGTGGCGCAGGCGTGCGGGGCGGCGCGCGGCGACGGTCACCAGCGTCCCCAGGTCCTCACCGGCGAGCGCCCGCTCGAGGACGCGCGCCTCACCGCCGCCGGCGATCAGCACCGCCGTCCCCTCCGCCGAGGCCAGCGCGGCCGCCGCCAGCTTGCTCGACATCCCCCCCGTCCCGCCCGCCGAGCCGCCGGCCGCGCGCGCGATCGTCGCCTCGTCGATACCGTCGAGCTCGGGGATGCGCGTGGCGCCCGGATCGGCCTTGGGGTTGGCGGTGAAGAACCCGCCGACGTTGGTGAGCATGACCAGCAGATCGGCGTCGAGCGCCACCGCCACGCGCGCCGACAGCCCGTCGTTGTCGCCAAACGCGGTGGACGCGGGCGCCGCACCCTGCGTCCGCCTGAACTCGATGAGCTCGGCGACGCTGACGCTGTCGTTCTCGTTCAGCACCGGAACGGCGCCCAGCTCCAGCAGCCGCAACAGCGTCGTGCGCAGGCAGATCGCGCGATCGCGATCGGCCAGGTCTTCCTGGGTCAGGAGCACCTGCGCGGCGGTCAACCCGCGCGCGGCCAGCATCTGCGTGTAGACCCCCATGAGGTGCCCCTGCCCGACGGCGGCGCAGGCCTGCCGATCGCCGAGCGAGCGCGGGCGCTCCTTGAGCCCGAGCACGCGCATCCCCATCCCGACGGCGCCGCTCGACACGAGCAGGATCTCCCGCCCCGCCCTGTGGAGGCGGCCGAGGCCGTCGAGCAGCTCGCCCAGCCGCTCGCGCGCCAGCTCACCGTCGTGCATGACGACGTGCGTGCCGAGCTTGACGACGATGCGGTGCGCATCGGCGAGCTGTTGGCGGGCGGGGCTCATGGTCGAGCCCCTGAATTTACATCGGACCGCGCCTTTACGCCGGGGGCGCTACCGCTTGCAATTCCAGGTCGATATCCACCTGCTTGCCGACCAGGACGCCGCCGGTCTCCAGCGCCTGGTTCCACTTGGCGCCGAACTCCTCGCGCTCGATGGCGACCTTGCCGTTGAAGGCGATCTTGTTGTTGCCCCAGGGGTCCTTGGCCTTCCCCAGCTTCTCGACCTCGATGGTGACCGCCTTGGTCACGTCGCGGATGGTCAGGTTGCCCGTCACGGACAGCTTGTCGCCTTTTCCGGCCTCGACCTTGGTGCTCTTGAACGTCAGCTTGGGGAACTTCTCGACGTCGAGGAAGTCGGCCGACTTGAGATGCCCGTCGCGCTTCTCGTCGTTGGTCGAGATGCTGGCCGCGTCGATGGCGACGTCGATGCTCGACTTCGAGAGGTCCTGCTCATCCAGTGTCAACGTGCCGTCCCACTTGAGGAACCGGCCGCGAACCTTGGTGATGACCATGTGGCGAACGGTGAAGTGAATGTCGGAGTGGGCTTTGTCGATCTGCCAGGTCTGGGCTGCCATCTATGGTCTCCTCGAATTTCGTGGTGGGCCGGTTGGATGCCGGCCGGCGCCGGGGGATTCAACACCGACGAAGGTACCGCCCCGCGGCGGCTCTTGTGCGATAGTCACCAGGCGATGCTCGGCAAGACGGAAACGCTGGCGGTGCTCGGCTGCGGCACGATGGGCGAGGCGATCGTCCGGGGGATTCTGCTATCTGGGAAGCTGGAACCGGCGCAGATCTTCGCGACCGATCGCCGCGCCGAGGTCACGCGTGCGCTCAAGGAGAAGCACGGCGTGCGGACCGGCAGCGACAACCGCGAGGCGTGCAAGGCCGCCGCGGTGATCCTGGTGTGCGTCAAGCCACACGAGGTCGAGCCGCTGCTCTCCGACGCGGCGCTGGCCCCGCTCTTGGCCGGCAAGCTGGTGGTCAGCATCGCGGCGGGCGTCCGCCTCGAACAGCTCGCCGGCTGGCTGCCGCAAAGCGGGGTCGTCCGGGCGATGCCCAACACCCCCTGCCTCATCGGCGAGGGGATGACCGTCATCGCGCGCGGGCCCGGCGTGACCGACGCGCAGGCGGCGACCGTTCTGGAGATCTTCCGCTCGGTCGGCGGCTGCCTCGAGGCCGAGGACAAGGTGATGGACGCCGTCACCAGCTTGAACGGCAGCGGGCCGGCGTTCGCCTACATCATCCTCGAGGCGCTCACCGACGGGGGCGTGCGCATGGGGCTGCGGCGCGACACCGCCATGCAGATCGCCGCGCAGATGTTCCAGGGCGCCGCGCGGATGGTCCTGCAGACGGGGATGCACCCCGCGGCGCTGAAGGATCAGGTCACCACGCCCGCGGGCAGCACCATCGCCGGTCTCCTCATCATGGAGGACGGCCGCATCCGGTCGGTCATTGCGCGCGCGGTCGAGGAAGCGGCCAAGACCGCCGCCAGGCTCGGGCAGCCGGCCGGGACCGCCAAGGGCCAGTAGAGGCCCATCAGTGGACCGAGCGCGCGTGGTCGGGCGCGGGCGGGGAAGTTGATCCCCGTGCGCGAACATGGGATCCAGGACCCATGCAAAAGACCACGCCCGCGACGTCCCTCCGTCTTTTGATCCTCGGCGGTCTGGCCGCCGGCGCGCTCGCCGCACTGCCGCGTGTCGCCCGCGCGCAGGAGCTGGCTCCGCCGGGCGCCTCCGCCAGCGCACCGTCGGAGAGCCTCGGCGCTCCGACGAACGCTTCCACGACCTTCGGCGCCGCCGGGACCTGGGTCCTCAGCGTGCAGAGCCACAACGCCGGCAGCTCCTCGGCGTCGTTCTTCTTCGACAAGGTGAGTGGCGGCACCACGACGCTCACGATCGAGCCGGCGCTCGACTACTTCATCGCCGGCGGCATCTCGGTGGGCGGCGCGGTCGGCTACACCTATTCAGGCTCGAGCACCGTCAACTTCGGCGCGCGCGCCGGTTTCAACCAGAGCATCGCCAAGAAGATCAGCTTCTGGCCGACCGCCGGTGTCTATGGCTCTTTCTTCGAGAGCAACGGCAACTCGAGCACGACCGCTGCGGCGGAGGTCTACGCGCCTTTTCTCTACCACCCGGCGGATCACTTCTTCCTGGGGGTGGGCCCGTTCCTCGGCTACGGGTTCCACGGCGGCACCTACACCGAGTACGGGCTCGACTTCGTCATCGGCGGCTGGCTCTGAGCCGGGCCCCGAGGCCCGAGGCGCGGGCGGCGACGTCCGCGTTGCGCACCGCGAGGGCGAGCGCCTTCTTCGTGCCGACCAGGACGCAGAGTCTTTTCCCGCGCGTGACCGCGGTGTAGAGCAGGTTCCGCTGCAGCATCACGTAGTGCTGCGTGTGGACCGGGATGACGACCGCCGCGTACTCCGAACCTTGCGACTTGTGAACGGTGGCGGCGTAAGAGAGCACCAGCGCGTCCATCTCGTCGAGTGAATACTCGACGAGGCGATCGTCGAACCGGACCGCCAGCGACTCCGACCCCATCCCCTCGACCGAGCCGCTGTCGCCGTTCCAGACCTCCTTGTCGTAGTCGTTGCGCATCTGCATCACCTTGTCGCCGACTCGCAACGTCCGCTGCCCGCGCGCGATCTCGGGCGCGCCCGCGGTGAGCGCCTCTTGAAGCAGCAGGTTCAGGTTCCCGGCGCCCAGCTCCCCGCGGTGCATCGGCGAGAGCACCTGGATCTCCTGCGGCGCGAGGCCGTAGCGGCGCGGCAGCCGCACGGCGACCAGATCGCGGATCAGCGCGGCTGCAGCGGCCGGGTCGTCCTCTTCCAGGAAGAAGAAGTCGCGCCGGTCTGACCCGCGGTCCGCCGGCGCGGCGCCGACCTCCGGCGCCGCACCCTCGAGGATCCGGTGCGCGTTGACGACGATGAGGCTCTCGGCGGCCTGGCGGAAGATCTCGGTCAGCCGCACCGTCGGCACGGCGCCGCTGGCGATGACGTCGGCGAGCACTGTCCCCGGACCGACCGAGGGGAGCTGATCGACGTCGCCGACCAGCACGAGGCGGGCCGTGGGCGCCAGCGCCGCCACCAGATCGGCGCCGAGGCGCACATCGACCATGGAGGCCTCGTCGACGATCAAGACGTCGGCCTCGAGCGGATTGCCGGCGCAGCGGGCGAACGTCGCGCTGGCCGGACGCCACTCGAGCAAGCGGTGCAGCGTCGAGGCAGGCGCGCCGGTCGCGTCGGCGAGGCGCTTGGCCGCGCGCCCGGTCGGCGCCGCGAGCGCGATCGAGAGTCCAGCGCGCTTCAAGATGGAGACGATCCCCCGCACGATGGTGGTCTTGCCGACGCCCGGCCCGCCGGTGACGACCGCGACCTTCGACGCGAGCGCCAGCCGCACCGCCGCCGCCTGCTGGCGCGCGAGCGCGATCCCCGCCTCCCGCTCGTACCCCACGATCGCTGCCTCGGGGTCAGCCGCCACGGCCGGCGCCGGGCCGTCGAGGAGACGCCGCAGCCCGGCTGCCAGGGCCGTCTCCGCGCGGTAGAGCATCGTGACGTAGACGGCGGGATCGTGCGGGTCATCGACGATGGTGGCGTCGAGCGCCACCTCGCCGGCACGGGCCAGGCGATCGATCGCCGTCCCGACGTCGTCCTCGGGCTGATCGAGCAGCGCGGCCGCCTTCTGCACGAGGCGCGCGCGCGGCACGAAGACGTGCCCGTTCCCCGATTCGTCGTCGAGCACGTGGCGCACGCCCGCCTCGAGCCGCGCCGGCGACTCGGGCGCCACGCCCAGCGCCGCCGCCAGCTTGTCGGCCGAGAGAAAGCCGATCCCCCAGACGTCGAACGCCAGCCGATACGGGTTCTCGCGCACGCGCGCGATCGAGGCGGCGCCGTAGCGTTTGTAGATGCGCGCCGCGAACGCCGGCGAGACGCCGTACCCCTGCAGGAAGACCATCACCTCGCGCACCGCCCGCTGCGCGCTCCAGGCATCGCGGACGGCGCGGGCGCGCGACTGACCGATGCCGGGGACCTCGCCGATGCGCGCCGGCTCCCGGTCGAGCACCTCCAGCGTCTCGATCCCGAAGCGGTCGACGATGCGCGAGGCGAGCTCGGGGCCGATCCCCTTGATGAGCCCCGACCCGAGATACCGGCGCAGCCCCTCGAGCGTCGCCGGCGCCACCTCGGTGTAGTGCGTGATCTTGAACTGCGGCCCGAAGCGTGCGTTGGTCTCGAACCGTCCGACGAGGCGCAGCGACGCGCCAGCCGGCACGCCCGCCAGCGTGCCGACGACCGTCACCACCTCGCCTTCGCGTGGACGGAGCTCGGGCTTCGCCCGAGCGGAGTCCTTCGCGGGAGGGTCCGGGAACCCTCCCAGGGGTCCCGGTTGAATGCTCTCGAGCTTGAGCCGCGCGACGGTGAACGCGCCGTCGCCGCCCGAGTAGACGACCCGCTCGACCGTGCCGAGCAGCGTCTCCTCCTCGCCTTGGCCTTGGCCTGCGCGCGCGGCCGAGCCGCCGCGCGGGCGATCGAACAGATCCACGGCGCAATGGGACCACGACCGGATGTCGGGTTCAACGCTCGGCGTGCTAGTTTTGTCGACCAATGGCGCTGCCGCCGCCTCTACCGCCAGACGCCATTCGGCCGCCGCCACCGCCGCCCTCGGCGCCACCACCGTCACCACCTCCGGCGCCGCCACCGCCGCCGGATGAGCCCGATGCGGGTGCGCGCGACGTCGAGGTGGCCAACCCCTCCGACGGCGGCTTCTTCTACTGGCTGCTGCGCTTCTACGCCTTCGGTCTCTGCTGCGCGCTGGGGCTGGCGTTTCTCGCCGGCATCGGCGTCTACTTCTACTTCGCTGCGACGCTGCCGCCGATCCCGGACCTCGCCACCTACCACCAGGTCGCGGCCACCACCACGGTGATGCGCGGCTGGGACGGGACGCCGCTCGCCGAGCTGGCGACCGAGCGACGCGAGATCCTGCCGTTCGACGAGATCCCGCCGCAGCTGGTCCACGCCTTTCTGGCCGCCGAGGACCGCCGCTTCTACGAGCATCAGGGGCTCGACTACCGCGGCATCGCGCGCGCTCTCGGCGCCAACCTGCGCGCGGGCGAGGTGGCGCAGGGCGGCTCGACCATCACCCAGCAGGTCGCGAAGTCGTTCCTCTCCTCGGAGCGGACGATCCAGCGCAAGATCCGCGAGGCGATCCTGGCGCGCCGGCTCGAGCGTCGTTACTCGAAGCAGGAGATCCTAACGCTCTACCTCAACCAGGTCTTCCTGGGGCACGGCGCCTACGGCGTGGCGGCGGGCGCCCGCACCTACTTCGACAAGGCGATCGGCGACCTCGACGTCGGCGAGATGGCGCTGCTCGCGGGTCTGGTTCGCGCCCCCTCGCGCTTCTCGCCGCTGGCCAGCCTCGACGCGGGCCGCACGCGCCGCGATCAGGTGCTGGCGGCGATGGTCGCCTCCGGCTACCTCACCGACGAGGAAGCGAACCGCTGGCGCGCGCGCCCGGTGATCATCCGCCAGCGCCCCGACTTTTTCCACACCGTCGCCC
Organism: uncultured Pseudomonadota bacterium; assembly: GCA_963725905.1. Classification (GTDB taxonomy): domain Bacteria; phylum Myxococcota_A; class Polyangia; order Fen-1088; family Fen-1088; genus JADGRB01. Next base: position 718,557 of record CAVSAG010000004.1, read on the forward strand.
CCTACTTCGCCGAGCACGTCCGCCGCGACATCATCCGCCGCTACGGCGAGAAGAAGCTCTACGAGGGGGGCCTCGACATCGAGACCTCCGACCTCCCCTGGATCGACGTCGCCGGGCAGGAGAACGTCGACTTCTCGCTGCGCAAGCTCGACAAGCGCCAGGGGTGGCGCGGCCCGCTCGCGCACCTCGTGGGCCCCGCCGCCGACGAGTTTCGCCGTCGTACCGCCGCCCGCTACGGCGGCGACCCGCCCGCCGAGGGACGCCTCTACCTGGGGCTCGTCGAGGGGGCGTCCGGCGAAGGCAACTACCGCGTGCGCGTCGGTCGCACCGTTTACCCGCTTCCCGGGGACAGCATGTCGTGGGCCGTCCCCTGGAGCGCCAAGGAGACCGCCAACGACAAGAAGCTCGACTCGACGGTCGGCGTCCTGCGCACCGGCGACGTCGTCTGGGTGAAAAACGCGCACCAGTCGAAGCGTGCCCGCTTCTCCGACTGGACGTACGACGGCAAGAGCGAGGTCCAGTGGCTGCCGGCATACGACGAAACGCGCGCCAAGACGCCGAAGCGCCCGCCGCCCCTGGAGCTGCTGCTCGAGCAGACGCCGCGGGTGCAGGGGACGATCTTCAGCTACGACCACGGCTCGGGCTACGTGCTGGCGATGGTGGGCGGCGACGACTATGACCGCTCGGAGTTCAACCGCGTCTCGCAGGCCTGCCGCCAGCCCGGGTCCGTCTACAAGCCCATGTACTACTCGCTGGCGCTCGATCGCGGCTACGGCTTCGCCTCGCTGCTCAACGACGTGCCGCGCGCCGAGGTCGATCCGGTCACCGGCGAGGTCTGGACGCCGACCAATCTCAACAACACCGTCGACTATCAGGTGACGCTGGAGTACGCGCTCATCTGGTCGAAGAACGTCCCCTCTGTGCAGCTGTTCAAGCTGATGGGGGGCAAGGACGTCGAGGCCTGGGCGCGGCGACTCGGCATCACGACCCCCATCATCCCCGACCAGGCGCTGGCGCTGGGCGCGTCGTGCACGCGCATCGACGAGCTGACCCGCGCGTTCTCCGCCTTCGCCAGGGAGGGCGAGGTCGATCGACCCGATCTACGTCCGCCGCGTCCGCAACCGTCTGGGCGCCGTCGTCGAGGACCACACCGCCATCGGCGATCCGTTCGGCACACCGTCGGAGCGGCTCGATCGCCTCGTCGCGCTGGCGGCGACCGCGGCCCCCAAGCCGGCCATCCCGCCGCGGACCGCCTGGCTCACCTCGACGCTGCTCCGCCACGTCGTCACGCGCGGCCACGCGCCGGCGATCCGGACCGCCAACCTGCTCGCCGCAGGCAAGACCGGGACGTCGAGCGCGACGATGGACACCTGGTTCATCGGCTACACTTCGCGCTGGATGACGTCGACCTGGATCGGCGACGACCTGCGCGAGCGGCCGCTCGGGCAGAAGGACGCCGCCTTCATGCTGACCGTCCCGATGTTCGCCCGCTACATGACCGAGGTGACCGCCGGCCAGCCGCTCGTCGACGTCCCCTGGGAGCGCCCCGCCGGCGTCAAGGCCGACGACACGCGGCGGCGACCTGCGCACGACGATGGAGGAGGTGCTGGCCGACGGCCAGACCGATCCCAAGGCCGCGGCGCACAAGCCGCGCAGCGTGCCGCGCACGCCCCCGCCGACCGCGCACCCCTGACCTGTCAGAGCGCCCAGGGCGGCCTCCTCGTCGGGGTGCGCGCCGCCGACGACCAGCGAAGCCGCCGGCTGGACGCCCAGGCTCCCGGGGACTCGCGGCGTCCAGGCCACGCGATAGCGCTCGAGCCCGCTCGAGGTACTCGCGGGTGCTCTTCGGCATCGGCACCCGCGCGCGCGTCACGTGCCGCACCAGATCGGCGCCCGCCACGATCAGCGCCAGCCCTTGCGAGATCCGGAGGCGCTCGTCGATCGACGCGCGCTGGGATCCGACCGGCTCGAACGCCATCAGCCGCTCGCCCGCGGTGACGAACGCCGACCAGGCATCGAAGATCGACGGATCGGTCTGCAGCGTCTCGCACTTCACCTTGGCCGCGCGCGCGAAAGCCGCGATGGCCGACAACAGCCCCGGCGAAGCCCGGGACGCTTCCGAACGTCGTCGCCAGCGCGTCGGCGATCCGATCGATGTCGCGCATCGTGGCGGCGATCTTGAGGTAGCGGCTCCGGTAGAAGTCCTCGATGGGGAAGGCGAACGCCTTCAGCGGCTCGCCCCACAGCTCGTCGATTCCCTCGTCGCCGCTGCGGTGAAGCACCAGGCGCCCGAGCGACAGCGCCTCCTGCAGGTGATCGCCGCACTGGCGCAGCAGAGCGCGTCGTCGGGCCCGACCTCGATCCCCAGCGCCTGCAGCTCGACCGCCTTGGTCAGGAGATCGGCGGCGCGATTGAACAGCGCGCCGGCCAGCATCGCCCCCTTGACGCGCCGGCGCGGCGGATCGCGCTCCGTTTCGAAGGCCAGGCGCGCCTCTTCGAGACGTTGACCCGGAATGTTGAGCCCGTGCTCGACGTGGTTGAAGAGCCGGCGCGTGAGCGCCTGGATGAGGCTCTTCTTGGCGAGCAGGCTGTCGGCCGGCGCGTCGTACGCCTTGACCCAGTAGCCTCCGTAGTGAACCCGCCACTCGCCGTCGATGGCGCGCTTCGCGCCGTCCTCGAGCCCTGCCTCCTCCATCTTCGTCGTCCTCGCTGAAGATAACTCTACGCCCGCTTTTCGCGGCGGAACACCTCGGGGCGGTTTGGCGAACTGTTTACCGGTGCGAAATCTCCAGGCAACGAAAGGACGACGAAATCGCAGCCTGGCGCGCCTCTTACCCGATATGCTGTGCTTTTCAGGCAGGCAGGATCTCGAATGCGTCCTCGTTCGCTTTTGCTTTCGCTGTTGGCTCTGCGTGGCGCGACCGTCGCCAGCGCCTGTCTCAAGCCGGTGCAGGACCCGTCGCAGGCGGAAGCGGGGGCGCAGCGCCACGGGCGGTACCAACGGCACCGGTGGGAATGGTCGGCGGCGCCACCGGGGCGCCGGGCGCGGCGGATCGAACGGCTCAGGCGGCGCCAACGTCACCGGCGGCGCGAACGGCACCGGCGGCGCGAACGGCCTCGGCGGCGCAACGGCTCGGGCGGCGGCGGCAGCGGGACCGGCGGCGCGGGGACGCAGCGCCTGCGACGCCACCTCGTGTTCGAGCGGTTGCTGCGACTAGAACGGCGGCTGCGTCACCACGCCGTCGACGTCGGCGTGCGGAAAGAACGGCGGCGTCTGCGCGACCTGCGCCGACGGCCAGGGCTGCAGCGGCGGTGCGTGCGTCTGCAACGCCAGCTCGTGTCCGAACGGCTGTTGCGATTCGAGCGGCCAGTGCGAGACGCCGACGACGACCGCCTGCGGGAAGGGCGGCGCGGCCTGCGCCCCCTGCGGCGACGGCCAGACCTGTGACGCGACTGGCGTTTGCGTCTGCAACGCCGGCTCCTGCGCGACCGGCTGCTGCGACACGACTGGAAAGTGCGTCCGCTACGCGGCGCAGTCGAGGGGAGCTGCGGGACGAGCGGCGGCGACTTGCGGCCCCTGCGGCGAGCGGCCAGGCCTGTGGCACCTCGGGCGTCTGCGGCTGCACGCCCTCGTCGTGCTCGGGCGGCTGCTGCGACGCGACCGGCAAGTGCATCGCCACCTCGGCGCAGAACACCGGCGCCTGCGGATCGAAGGGCGCCAGCTGCGGAACGTGCGCGTCGGGACAGGCTTGCAGCGCGGGCGCCTGCAGCTGCGGGGGCATGAGCTGCGGCGGCTGCTGCTCGAACGGCGCGTGCGTGACGTCCGGACACGACAGCTGCGGCATGAACGGCGGGACCTGCGCCACCTGCGGCAGCCAGCAGGAGTGCAGCGCGCAGGGCCAGTGTGTCTGCGACGCGGCCTCCTGCCCGAACGGTTGCTGCGACAAGAACGGCCAGTGCCAGACGTCGGGTACCACGACCTGCGGCACCGGCGGCGTCACCTGCGTCGGCTGCGCCACCGGTCAGACCTGTAACGGCGGTCAGTGCGTCTGCAACGCCGGCTCCTGCAGCGGCGGCTGCTGCAGCGGCACGAGCTGCGTCATGACGACCGCGCAGAGCATGGGGACCTGCGGCACCAGCGGCGCCACCTGCGGGCCGTGCGCGAGCGGTCAGACCTGCTCCTCGGGCAAGTGCGTCTGCAACGCCACCTCCTGCCCGAACGGCTGCTGTGACTCGAGCGGCAAGTGCCAGACGTCGAGCAACCCGACCTGCGGCACCGGCGGCGCCGCCTGCGCCGTCTGCGGGACGGGCACCACCTGCGCGTCGGGGAAGTGCGTCTGCAACGCCAGCTCCTGCGGCAGCGGCTGCTGCAACGGCAACGCCTGCCTCACCTACGCCAGCGAGACCGAACAACCTCTGCGGCTCCGGCGGCGCCACCTGCGGCCCCTGCGGCAGCGGCCAGACCTGCAGCACCGCCAACGGCAGCTGCGGCGCAACCAGCACGGGACCCTGCACCTGGAGCGGCGGACCGTCGTCGTCGAGCGGCGAGATCACCTGCTACTGGTTCGGCCAGGGGACCAAGGCCGGCACCGGCTGCACGAGCGGCAACAAGACCTACTGCGGCTATTGCGGGGCGGAGACCGGCAGCAACAACGGCGGCACCTGCCCGACGGGGATCACCGACACGGTCCCCAACACCGGCACGCAGTACTTCGCCGCCTTCCCGGTCGGAAGCTTCGGCCAGGGGACCTACTGCGGCATGTGCGTCGACGTCACCTGGATGGGCAAGACGATCACCGCAACAATCGTCGATGAATGTGGGACCTGCACGACCGCCCGCACATCGATCTGAGCCTGTCGGCCGCGGTCGCGCTCGGCCTCGGCCAGGGGATGAACAGCGGCGATCCCAAGACCGGCGTGACCTGGAAGGCGGTCGACTGCCCGGTGACCGGCAACATCGTCGGCGTGTTCAACGGATCGTCGCAGCAGATCTACTTCCAGAACGTCACCTTCCCGGTGGCCAAGGCGGTCGCCGGCGGGCACACCGCCACGCAGGCGTTCGGCTACTGGGACTTCGGAACCGCGGTCGGCGGGATGTCGGTGACGCTCACCGACACCGTCGGGCACGTGGTGACGGGGACGATCCCCTCGTCGAGCGGCGGCAGCGTCGGCGTGCAGTTCCCGATGACCTGCCAGTGACGTAGTCTGCGGGCATCATGGATGCCAACGATCTGCGCGCCCTCCAGGCGCCGCTCAAGGAGCGCTACAAGCAAGACCCCGCCGCCGCGCTCATCACGCTCAAGGCCGAGGGGCACGTCGACGACGCCAAGATCGCCTGCAAGGTCGAGACGGGGCGCGCGCTCGCGATCGCGGGCCTCCACCCCGCGACCGGCGGCACCGGCGCCGAGCTCTGCTCGGGCGACATGCTGCTCGAGGCGCTGGTCGCCTGCGCCGGCGTGACGCTGAAGGCGGTCGCCACCGCGCTGGAGGTGCCGCTGCGCGACGCCGTCGTCCGCGCCGAAGGGGATCTCGACTTTCGTGGAACGCTGGGCGTCGATCGGGCCGCGCCGGTCGGCTTCCGCGCGATCCGCCTGACGATTCGATCTCGACACCGACGCGCCGCAGGAGAAGCTCGACGCGCTCCTCAAGCTGACCGAACGGTATTGCGTCGTGTTCCAGACGTTGAACAACAAGCCCACATTGAGCATCGCCTCGACCCGCCAGGTGCGTTAGCCTCCGCTCCGCGCCCGGCAATGTCCGGGGCGCAAGGAGGCGTGAGATGGCGACAGCGGTGTTGTTCATGGGATGGAATCGGCCGACGGCGGGGCGAGAGCAGGAAGCGTGGAAGTACCTGATGGGTGAAGGGGCCGAGACCATGGCCAAGTTCGGTAAGCAGGGGTTCTTCGAGCGGATGGAGCGGATCGCGCTCACCCCCCACTGCGGCAGCACGAACGGGATGCTGCTGCTCTTCGGCGAGCGCGCCAAGCTGGACGAGCTCCGTCGCAGCGACGAGTTCGAGAGGCTGTCGGTGCGCCTCATGATGCTGTTCGACGGATACGGCGTCGTCCCGGGGCTCAACGGCGAGGGTCTCGATCGCGCGATGGCGCGAAACCCGGATCCCTCCAGATAGGCCGTCACCGCGCGCGGTGATCGCGGGACGTCACGGCCGGTAGCTCGGCAGCTCGAGGACGTAGCTGTCGACCGAGCTGCCGCCGCCCCAGTCGCTGGCGAACACCGCGCGCGTTCCGCTCGGGCTGGGGACGGTGTGCGCCTCGGCCCAGTAGCCGAGCACGGTGTTGGCCTTCCCCCAGCTGCGGTGCCGGCCGACGCGGCAGACGGCGCCGGTGTTGGTGTCGGCGACGAGGTTCTCGAGGTCGAGCAACCCGGGCGTGGGCGGCGTGCCGGTGCCGTCGAAGCCGCTGGTCCAGAACGTCGACACGAAGATCCAGCCCGGCTGCCGGTAGGCCATCGCCGAGACGTGCCCGTCGGGCGGATAGGGACAGCCCGGTCTTCGGGCCGATGACGGCGCCGCCGGATCCGTCGGTGAGATCCCAGGTGACGAGACTGCCGACGTTGCTCTTGGCGTCGTCGTTGCCGTCGTCGTAGACGGTGCCGTTCCAGGTGTCGTGGCCGTTCGCCAGCCGCCCGAGCGACGCGTGGTTGTCGGGGGCTTGCAACGTCAGCGAGCGGACCAGGTTGAGGTTGAAGTCGAGCACCTGGCCGGTGCCGGCCTCGAGGTAGGCGAGCGCCCCGCCGGGCGCGACCTGCGCCGGCGGCGTCCCGGTCACGGCCACGGGACCGAACACCGTGTCGCTCGACCAGTCGTAGATGAACATCTTCTGCCCGCAGGTGAGGCCGAGGCGATGGCTGTCCCACGAGGTGAACATCGGATCGTCGCCGTTGGTCGGCGTCGACGAGCCGCAGAGGGCGCCAAAGTCGTGCAGGCGATCCGCGGGGAGGTGCTGACGTGGTAGCGGATGAACTCCTGACCGTCGGTGTAGTAGAGGAGATCCGGA
>CAVSAG010000005.1:0-210798 GCA_963725905.1 uncultured Pseudomonadota bacterium
GTCGCGGAACCATTTGTCCAGCTCGGGATCGCCGGTGACGGGCGCCCGGTCCCGCCAGGTGTCTGGGCGTTGCCGGCGGCAGGTTGCTCACTGCGGGCCCGGATCCGGGCGGTGAGCACGGCGGGGACGGACCGGGCGCCGGTCAGCGGGCCCTGCGCGAGCGCTTCCCGCAGGACGGTGGGCCCGTCCAGGCCCGCTAGTTCGGCGGCGCGCATCGCCCGCCACAGGTCGTCCGGGCCGTCTGCGAGCACCGCCTCCGCCTGTCCACCGGCGGGCAGGATCTCCTGCGCGGCTGCCCAGAACCGGCGCCCCGCTTCCCGGCGGACCTGATCGAGCCACACCGAGTGCAGGACGCCCAGATGGTCGGCGGCGGGACTCGGCCCGGTCCCGGGTCTCGCTCGCCGATAGCTCGGGCATGTTGCGGTGCACCACCTGGGACAGGACCGCCAGCGGGTCCACCTCATCGACGCCCACCAGGTGGGCGCCCTCGCTGGCCTCGGCCTGGAGGCGCCGGTGCCGTTCGGCCTCGGGATCGCCCTGCGGCGGGTCATCTCGCCGGGTTCGCCCTGGGCCAGGTAGGCGTACGCGTAGTTAGCCTGGCGGCCGCGGGTCATCGACGGGTAGACGCCGGTCAGCTCGCGGCCCTCGCTGGCGAGAGTGATGCCGACGTTAATGGTCTTGCCCTGGACCGCAAACCAGGTCCGGGCATAGGCCAGGTCGGCGCGTTCGGCGAGATAGGCGCGGGGCACAGCGAACGGCTCGCTCAAGCCAGCAGGTCGGTCGTTCTCGTCGCGGTTAAACCGGCGGACCGTGACGTCCTCGCCCTCAGCGGGGATCTCAACCAGCAGCAGCACATCCCCATTCGCAGCGGGCCTGCGCCCGGGCCGCCGCGGGTATGGCCGTGTTCTCGCGGGCAATGATCGGTCGCCCGTATGGGCGCGCTCGCCCTCCTGCAGGAGCGACAGAGCGGCTGGGGTCGATCTTGCCCCACTTGCGCAGCTGCTCCTGGACGCGGCGGCCCAGGTCCCGGCATTCGGCGTTCTGGTGGGCGGTCAGGATGACGTCCTTGCCGGCCAGCAGCTCGGCCAGGTAGTGCTGCGCCGCAGCCTCGGCCATCTGTTCGTACGTGCCGCCGCGGAGCCTGCCGTGGTCGTCGTAGATCCGCAGCGCCCCATCGGCGCCGTGGCCACCGCCGCGCAGCGCCATGCTCGCGTCCGCCTCCATTCGGCCTCCAGCTCGCCCGCGTGGATCAGGCGCTGGGCCTCGGTCAGCTGGGCGTGGGCCTTGCACCGGGTGAGCATGGCGAACGCACCGCCGGCCTCCACGGCCTCCTGCTGACCGCTGTCGCCGGTCATGACCACCTGGCGCCCTGGCCCTGTGCGGCCAAGATGGCGGCCGCCATGTCCGGCTGGGATGCGGTCGTGGCCTCATCCAGCAAGATCAGGGCATCGGGGCCGATCGCCACCGTGCCGCGGGCCTGGCGGCCGAGCTCGAGGTCATGGCCCAGAAACTGGGCCAGGTTGTACCCCTCGATATGCGGAGAGGCGCCCGCCAGGTTCTCCCGGGCCGCCGAGGCGGTGGTCAGGCCGATCACACGGCCCATGCCCGCCGCGCGCCACGCGCCGGCGAGCGCGGCCAGGACATGCGTCTTGCCCGTCCCCGCCGGGCCCACCATCAGGTCCACCCGATCCCCGCTGACCAGCGCCAGATAGCCGGCCACGGCCTGGTCCATGCGCAGGCCCGCGGCCGTGCGCTCGCGCGAGGCCGGGCAGCCTGCGCTGATATAGGCCTCCAGCGCGTCGGCGTCGGCGCCGAGCAGGCGGGCGGCCTGGGCGCGGTCCAGCCTGGGCGCGCCCTGCGCCTGCGCCTGGCGCACCATGCGCTCCTCCGCCGACAGCTGCGACGCGGTGGCGTACTTCTCGGCGCCGTGCGGGCGGTAGATGCTGCCGCCGTCGGATTCGCGGGTCAGGCCCTGCGGCACCGGCGGCCACGCCGGGATCAGGCAGACCACCTCCTCCCCAGCCTCGCCGGCGAGCGCCCGGTCCGCCAGGTCCTCCAGCGTGGCCACCGAGTCGGCGGCCCGGGCGTGGTCGGGGAGCTGCATGGCGATCGCCCGCAGCATGTCCGCCCGGGTGAACGTCGCCTGCTCGGCTGACAGGGTGGCGAGCGCGGCCGCCGTCGCCGCCCGCACCTGGTCGGCCGTCAGCGGCTCCGGCTCCGGCGCGTCCCCGTCCCGGTGCCATATCTGCCGCGCCAGTGTGCGCAGCGTGCCCAGCTCGGTGGTGCGCGAGACGCGCTCCCAGTCGCGCAGCGCCTGCACGTAATCGAGCGCGCCTTCGGGCTTGCCTGTGCGCGTCAGCTGAGCGGCGTGCTGGCGCATGCTCGTCAGTGCGCGGCGCGTCGGGTCGTGGCCGCGCTCGGCGCGGTACTGCGCGACCAGGGCCGCCGTCACGTGATCGATTTCGCGCCGGCGCGAGGAGAACGCGCCGATCACGGCATCGGGCACCGACGCCAGGACGCGGCCCTTGCTGGCCGGCCGGAACGCCCAATCGTCCAGCCCCACCCGCCCGGCCAGCCGCGACTCCATCGCCAGGGCCGCGATAGCGGACGCGGCGCCGCGGATCCGGTGCAGGGCCCGCGAGTCCAGGCCCAGCCACGCCCCGTCATCGGCGGCCTGGAGCCTGTTGAGCCACGTCACGTGCATATGCAGCTGCGGATCCCCATCACGCGAAGTGTGCTGCAAGAACGTCGCCACCGGCGGCTGCTGGGCGTCCTCGAACCGCCCCGACTCCACACCCTCCACCCGGCGGGCATGCGAGCCGCGGCGGACAAAGGCCAGCTCATGCTGCATCCAGCCGATTGCGGTCCTGACCGCGGCGGAGAACTCCTCCTCGATCGCATCGGCCCGCGCCTGCCACGCTGCGGCGTCCCGTTCGGCCCCGGCCCGGCGGGCCGCCGCCGCCTCGGCCAAGGCGGTGGCATGGGCCAGGCTGACGGTCTTGTCCGCGCTGAACACGCTGTCCCAGTACATGACGGGGGCGGAGGCCTCGGCCCGGGCCTCGGCCCACAGCTGCCGTTCCTCGTCCCTGGTCAGGCCCGTGCGCCCGGCCTTCTTCTCCGCGAACCGGCGCTGGACCCGGGCAGGGTCGCGGGGCGGGGCGCCCAGGTGGCCCCCGGTCCGCGGGTCGGTGAACTCGCCATACACGGACACGAACGTGTCCCGGTCCACCTCGTCGCCGCCATGGAGGCCCAGCTCAGCAAGGCCCTCGCCGACCCAGTGGCCCTCCGGCTCGCCGCCCTGCCCGGCGGCCGACAAGTAGTAATCCGGCCCGCGGCCGCCGCCGACCTCGGCGTCTTTGCCGCCCATCTGCCGGAAGTAATAGCCAGGGTCATATCCGCCCTTGACTCTCACCGTCATCGCCACGGGCCACCACCCTCCTTTCCGCCTCCGCCGCGCTCCGGGCGCCGCCAGAACTGACCATGATCACTTAGTGCCTAGGTGCAAGGCCTTTGGGCGGCGACCAAAATCAAGGGTGATGAGGAAGATGGATTCGTGCAGGGGATCATGGTGTCGGAGGAGAGGAAAGCAGGCGTGAGAAGGGCAGACAGGTGAGGTGGCCCTGGCAGAGGTTGACGGTCGCAGGGCGGGGCCGGGTGGTCTTTGGCGGCGTGGTGCGAGCGGGAGTGGGTCAGTCGGCTTGGGCGAGCCACTCGGCTAGGGCGGCCGCGAGCCGCTGGCAGCCCCCGGCGTACCCTTGCTCGTCCTCGGCGGGGCTGCGCCCACTCGGGCCCTGGTCGCTACAACCTCGCCGCTGTCGGGGCAGGTCCACCGGAACATGCCGGCTGCCCGCTGAGGTAGGCCGACTGCCCGGCCGCGTACTCGCACGCCGCCTCGGCCAGGCTGGGCCCGTGCCTGTGCTAGCTCGGCCACGACCAGGGCCTCGCCCACCTCGTGCCAGGACATGCACGCCTGGGGGATGCAGAGAGAATCCGAACAGCCGCCCAGCGTCGACCGCAAACCGGTCATCGAGTGGACGGCCGAGCTATGGCAAGATCATGGGCTTCGCCAGCCGCCACGGGCCGCAGTCATACGTCTTGCTCCTCGCTCGGCACTCCGGATTCAGCGGATCTTGTGGTCTCGGTGATGCTTAGAGCACGTTCCTGCAGGGACCGGGCCTGCTCAAGCTGCCCTAGGTCTCGCAAGATCCTGGCGAGATTGTTCAAGCGTATGGCGACGTCGGGGTGGTCGGGCCCATAGGCGGCCTCGTCGATGGCCAGGGCTCGTTCCTGCAAAGGCCGCGCCTCCGCAGATTGCCCGAGGTCAGACAAGATCAAGGCGAGATTGTTGAGGTCGCGGCCGACGGCGGGATGGCTGGACCCGTAGGTGGCCTCGTCGATGGCCAGGGCGCGTTCTTGCAGCGGCCGGGCTGCTGCAGGCTGGCCCAGGTCCCGCAGGATCTGGGCAAGGTTGTTCAGGTCGCGTGGCGACGGCGGGGTGGTCGGGCCCGTAGGCGGCCTCGTCGATGGCCAGGGCGCGTTCCTGCAGCGGCCGGGCCGCCCCGGATTGCCCCAGGGCCCGCAGGATCAGGGCGAGGTTGTTCAGGTCGGTGGCGACGGTGGGGTGGTCGGGCCCGTAGGCGGCCTCGTCGATGGCCAGGGCACGTTCCTGCAGCGGCCGGGCCGCCGCAGGCTGCCCCAGGTCCCGCAGGATCAGGGCGAGGTTGTTCAGGTCGCGTGGCGACGTCGGGGTGGTCGGGCCCGTAGGTGGCCTCGTCGATGGCCAGGGCACGTTCCTGCAGCGGCCGGGCCGACCGCGCGCTGCCCCAGGTCCCGCAGGATCAGGGCGAGGTTGTTCAGGTCGCGCGGCGACGGCGGGGTGGTCGGGCCCGTAGGTGGCCTCGTCGATGGCCAGCGCGCGTTCCTGCAGCGGCCGGGCCGCCCCGGGCTGGCCCAGGTCCTGCAGGATCTGGGCGAGGTTGTTCAGGCGGGTGGCGACGGTGGGGTGGTCGGGCCCGTAGGTGGCCTCGTCGATGGCCAGGGCGCGTTCTTGCAGCGGCCGGGCCTGCCCGGGCTGGCCCAGGTCCCGCAGGATCTGGGCGAGGTTGTTCAGGCGGATGGCGACGGCGGGGTGGTCGGGTCCGTAGGCGGCCTCGTCGATGGCCAGCGCCCGTTCCAGCAGCGGCTTTGGCGTCGGCTAGGCCGCGCGTGCACCAGCAGGTAGGCCCCGGCCCGGTCGAGCAGCCATGAGGCCTCGGCCATCACATGCGGCACCTGGTGGCTGCGGTGTGGTCGAGGTGGCCGGTGGCCGCCAGCACGTGCGGCAGCAGCACTGCCCATCTTGGCCAGGCCTCCGGCGCGCCCATGATCCTGTCCGGGGACGTCGGCGCGCAGCAGCGCCAGCGCCACCGCCAGCGGGCCACCCGCCGTGCCACGTCGGCTGGCCCGGGCGCCTGAGGTGGCATCAGGGCGGTCCTCTGGGACGGGGTTGTCGTTTGCTGGGTGGCGGGCGCGCAGGGCGGCCTGGACGAGCCGGTGGACCTGCAGCCCGGCGGGGGTTCGCTTGGCGAGGGAGTAGTCGGCCAGGGCAGTGACGGTGTCGGTGAAGGCGACCTGGTCGGCGGCGGCCGTCGACAGCGGCTCGGGCAGCAGGTCGGGGTGGGTGGTGAACAGGTCCAGCGGGATGGGTTCGGGGGCCAGGTAGGCGCAGACGGCGAGCAGTTGAACCGCGGCGGGGTTTTCGCCATTGAGCCGTTCCAGGCTGATGATCCCACAAGGTGGCGATGGTGTCGTCGCGGCTGGCGACCTGCCCGCGCGTGTGACAGGTCGGCGGCGCGGCTGCGCAGCAGTTGCAGGTATTCGGCGGCCGGGCATCTGGGAGAGGTCCAGGTAGGCAGCGGCCTGCTCCAGCGCCAGCGGCAGCCGCCCCAGTTCGTCGGCGATCTGCTTGCCGGTGTGCTGGTCCAGCTTGGGGACGCGGGTGCGCAGCAGCCGTACCGCGTCCGCTGGGGGGATCACGTCCAGGTCCACGACCTGGCCCAGGGCGGCGAAGCCGCCCCGGCGGGTGGTGACCATTACATGCCCAGCGACCCCGGCTGGCAGTCGGCCCGGCAGGCAGCCACGGCCGGATGTCTGCCGGTGGTGTCGGCGTTGTCGAAGATCAGCAGCCAGCGCGGCACGCTGCGCAGCCGGTCGTGGACCTGGGCCTGGAGGGCGTCGGGGTCGGCAGCGGGTTCCAGGCCGAGCTGGGTGGCCAGGGCGGTGAACTGGTCGGGGATGGAGGCGGCTTCTTCGGCCGCGATCCACCACACCAGGTCATAGTCCCTGGCGTGGGCGTGGGCGTATTCGGTGGCCAGCTGGGACTTGCCGACTCCGCCCATCCCGTGCACCGACTGCACCGTCACCCGCGACTCGGCGGCCAGGCCGCGGGCGGCCTTGCCCAGTCTCGGCCGCCCGCCCAGTGAAGTTCGGGTTACGCGCAGGCACGTTCCATATCTGCCCGGCAGCGCGCCCGGGGAAACGCGGGCTGCGTGGGTGATGGCCCGGGCCGCACCAGGAAAGGCGGGCCCGTGGCGGGTTTGGCCCGGCCCGGACAGCGCGGCGGCCACCATGTCCCGCAGCCGGCCCGGGCGGTGGTGCTCGCTGAGCCCGAACAGGTCCACCCCCGACCACCCCGGCCAGCAGCCCCGGCCGGTCGCAATCGGCCACTCGCACCACCAGCAGCTTGCGGCCAGCCCCGTCCGGGTCGCTGGCCCAGGCGGCCTGCCATTCGGCGCTGCCGTAGCACCGATGACAGGTAGCCGGCGGACAAGACGGCGATCGTCCGGGTGGCCTGCTCGGTGCCCAGCATGCATACGCTGGATCCAGTTGCTCCCGGGCACAAGTCCCACGCCTGGATCAGCACCCGGTGGCCATCTTCTTCCAGCACCCAGGCGATCCATTCCGCCCACGCCTTGTCCGCCTGGGTGTAGGAGATGAAAAAATCCCACCCCTTGCCCGCATCCCCCGCCGCCATGACAGCAACAATCCCACACGGCCGGGAGCCTAGCCACCGGCCAGAACCGTCATGCTGGCGCCTGGAATTGTGCCAGCCCGGGGACTCCTCGTTGACTGGCATTGCCCCTCCCTATATCAGCAGAGGGGCACGCAGAGAATCTGACAACCCCGACCCCGGCGACCAAGCCAGATGCCTCATCGTCGGGTCGACAGCACAACTCTGACAGCGGTTCCGCAGCTCAAGCGCTCTTGCCAAGGGGACAGCAATATCAGCTTGCCAAGATGTTAGGGCACGACTACCGGGCGCCCAATTTAGGCAGCGTCGGCCGGCGGAAGACTACACCCATCCCCTGAGACTCCCATGTACCCGCTCCAGCGGTCGGTGGTCCTCGCCGTACAGCCCTGACCCATCATCGCTAGCCGACAAAGCTACGCAATCCTCCCACTATCGGCTCGTCCTGCAGCTCAGGTCTTGACAGGAATCCCACAGGGTGAGATCAACAACTCCACAGCCATCAGCAGGATGAGGTGGGGCCGGAGGCATGGGGGGTAAGAGGCGTCAGCGGGGCATGCCCAAGCGGCTGGTGCTCGGTGCCGCTCTGACACTGGCCGGGGCTGGTGCAGGTATCACTGCAGCGCTCGCGACCAGTGCTTGGTGGGCCAGAACGGCCGGCGGCGCGATCGGTGGGATGATCGGGCTCGGAGCCGCCGTCTGGATCGACCGGTCAGTCGAGCGCCGGGCGGCCCGGGAGCAGCGCGCCAGCGCGCTTGACCCAGTTACCACCGATCCCGGTCACGACGACAGCGTGTTCGGTGTGCTGCTAGCCACCCGTGCCATCGCGCCGTTCCGGGGCCGTACCGCCGACCTGGCCTGGCTTGACCACTGGTGTGACGACCGCAAAGCCCACCCCGTCGCAGTCATCACCGGCCCCGCCGGAACCGGCAAAACCCGGCTGGCCACCGAGTTCGCTACCCAGCGGCCCGCCTCCTGGGTCGCCGGATGGCTGCGCCCCGGACGTGGCAGCCAAGCCCTCACCGCGGTCCGGGCCTGCGGCGACCCCACGCTGATCCTGGTCGATGACGCCGACGACCAGCCTGACC
Source organism: uncultured Pseudomonadota bacterium (assembly GCA_963725905.1). Classification (GTDB taxonomy): domain Bacteria; phylum Myxococcota_A; class Polyangia; order Fen-1088; family Fen-1088; genus JADGRB01. The sequence continues at coordinate 8,095 of CAVSAG010000005.1, forward strand.
TCATCGCACTGCTGGAAGACCTCGCCCCCCACGCAGGCGGCCCTCCTGTGCGCGTGGTGCTGATTAGCCGGGCCGCCGACCCTTGCCCCCAGATCGGCAGTCACCTCAGCGACCGGCACCAGTGGATAGCGGCCAACGCGCTGGTACGCCGGGTCGGGTATTTCGGCAGCAGCGACGACCACGCCCGGTGGTTCGCTGAAGCCGCCCGCGCCTACGCCGCTGCGCGCCACACCCCTCCACCCAACCTGCCTGCCCCGACCAGCCGCTCCACAACACACACCCCGAACGAGCCCATCCTGACCGTGCACGCCCAGGCACTGCTCGCCGTGCTTGAAACCGAAAGCCAACGCCCCCTGGCCGCCAAACTCCAGACCCTGCCCTTCGACCAAGTCGCTCAAGCCCTGTTCAACCACGAACAACGACGCTGGCAGCAAGCAGCCCAACAACCCCACTGGGGCATTACCGAACTAACCCCGCCCGTCCAAGAACGCGCCATCGCCGCCCTAACCCTGACCACCGCAAGCGACCGAGACCAGGCCAGCGCTGCGCTACGCCAAGTCCCCGACCTTATAGACGCGCCCGCCGAACGGCTCGCCAACATCACCCGCTGGGCCACCCACCTCTACCCCAGCGACCCCCCCTGGCCGCTCCGCATCCAGCCCGCCATGCTCGCCGAATGGTTCATAGTCACCCAGCTCACTACCAGCCCCCAGCTCACCCACAACCTCACCCACCAAGCACCCGCCCGCGCGCAAGCCCTGCTCGTGCCACTCGCTCACGCCAGCGACAACCTGTCCGCCGCCGCACCACTGTTCGCCCAGGTCATCGCCGCCGACGTCACCAGCCTGCTCCCAGCCGGGATCGCCGCTGCCCTCACCGCCAGCCAAGGCCAGCCGCTGCTTGACCGCGCCCTCGCTTCGCTAATCGCCCAGGCCAGCTGGACAGCCGAAACGTTCACTGGACTCGGCCACCAACTGCCAAGTGGGCTGCTGCCAAATACACAGGCCGCCATGGCTGTCGCCCGCACCGGGCACCTACGCGCATCAGGCACGCCCGCAGAACTGGCCAGCTCGCTTAATGGCTTGGGCACCGCCCTGCGTGAACTGGGCCACCACCAAGACGCCCTAGCCGCGACCGAAGAAGCCCTCAGTACGTACCGGGAGCTGGCCGCCGCCAACCCCGCCCTGCGGCCCGAGCTGGCCAACACGCTCAAGAGCCTCGGTATCGACCTGCGTGACCTGGGCCGCTATCAAGACGCCCTAGCCGCAGATGAAGAAGCCCTCAGTACGTACCGGGAGCTGGCCGCCGCCAACCCCGCCCTGCGGCCCGGGCTGGCCAACACGCTCACCAACCTCGGCATCGACCTAAGTGACCTGGGCCGCTATCAAGACGCCCTGACCGCGACCGAAGAAGCCCTCAGCCTTCACCGGGAGCTGGCCGCCGCCAACCCCGCCCTGCGCCTCAAACTGGCCAACACGCTCACCAACCTCGGCATCGACCTGCGTGACCTGGGCCGCTACCAAGACGCCCTGACCGCGACCGAAGAAGCCCTCAGCCTCTACCGGCAGCTGGCCGCCGCCAACCCCGCCCGCCAGCCCAACGTGGCCAACGCGCTCAACAACCTCGGCTTCGATCTGCATGACCTGGGCCGCTACCAAGACGCCCTAGCCGTGGCTGAAGAAGCCGTCCGCATGTACCGGGAGCTGGCCGCCGCCAACCCCGCCCGCCAGCCCAACCTGGCCAACGCGCTCACCAACCTCGGCGCCGACCTGCGTGACCTGGCCAACTATCAAGACGCCCTGACCGCGACCGAAGAAGCCGTCAGCCTCTACCGGCAGCTGGCCGCCGCCAACCCCGCCCACCAGCCCAACCTGGCCAATGCGCTCAACAACCTCGGCGTCGACTTGCGTGACCTGGGCCGCCACCAAGACGCCCTAACCGCGACCGAAGAAGCCCTCAGCATGCACCGGCAGCTGGCCGCCGCCAACCCCGCCCACCAGCCCAACCTGGCCAGAGTGCTCAACAACCTCGGCGGCGAGCTGCGTGAGCTGGGCCGCTATCAAGACGCCCTGACCGCGACCGAAGAAGCCGTCAGCCTCTACCGGCAGCTGGCCGCCGCCAACCCCGCCCGCCAGCCCAACCTGGCCAACGCGCTCACCAATCTCGGTCTCGACCTGCGTAAGCTGGGCCGCCACCAAGACGCCTTCACCGCGGATCGAGAGGCAGTGGAAACCTACCGGAAGCTGACGGAAACAGACCCTGAGCTGTACGAAGACACCTACCGGCGCGTCCTGGCTAGACTCCGTCGCGACCTGGACTTGGCGGGAGATAAGGAAGCCAGCATCCAACTCCACCTACGCGAAGACAACCCACCCGGCGACCCGCCACCTCAAATCCCCCCGCCCCAGCACCCACCCATCCCTGATGACAACCAAACCCGCGCAGCTGACAGCTGATCATCGAATGGTCGGCCCAACTTTCGCCCAGTACACACATGAGCTAGCAACGAGAAGCCGCGCGGCCAAACCTCCCAAGGAGCCGCGGGGCCTACACAAACGGAACCACCCCACCCAGCCAAGGCGGTCTATCCCAGTCCCGAGGCTGCGCCGATCTCGCCACAGACGTCCGAGACACCCCAGCCGCTCAATTGGGCCGGGGTTCCCCTCGAACCGTGGAGACTTTGTAATACGGATCTTGTTTCTGCTCCCGGTTCTCCCGTAGCCCTATAAGAGCGCCGGAGCGCAGGCGCTGTCCAGGTGGAGCCCCCGCAGGGCCGTCAGGCCCGAGGAGGAACGACCTGGATTGCGCCGAGCACCGGCGGATACTGGCGGGCGGGAGAGGCGGGGTCATGGTCAGGCTGCCTCCTCCCTGGCTGCCAGCAGCTGCTCGTAAGCCGCTGGCGGCATCTTCTGGCAGGCCGAGTGCCGCCGCCGGGTGTTGTAGTCCTCGATCCAGGCCGCCACCTTGGCCCGGGCTGCTGCCCGGGTGGCGAAGTGCTCGCATCCTGCGCAGCTCGAACTCCACGGTGGAGTGCCACGATTCGATGACCGCGTTGTCCAGGGCGGAGCCGGGGCGCCCCATCGACTGGGCGATGCCCAGCCGCTGGCAGGCGGCCTGGAACGCCCGGGCGGTGTATTCGCTGCCCTGGTCGGTGTGCATGATCACCCCGGGCACCTGGCCGCCGCGCACGGTGATGGCCATGGCCAGCGCGCCGTAGGCCGCGGCGGCGTCGTGGCGCTCGGACAGGGTGAACCCGAGGATCCTGCGCGAGGCCGCGTCCATCACCGAGACCAGGTGAAGCTTGCCCTCACCGGTGGGGATCTCGGTCCCGTCGCCGTACCACTTGTGGTTCAGCCTGGCGGCGGGGAACTGGCGCTTGACCAGGTCCGGGGCGCGCCAGCGGCCGCGGCCCGGCCGGGTGGTGGACTTGCGCCGGCGCTTGGGCCGGGCCGCCAGGTGCTGCTCTGCCATCAGCGCGGCGACGGTGTTCTTGCTCACCCGCCACCCCGCGTCCTGCAGGTCGGCGGTGATCATCGGGGAGCCGCGCTTGCCCTCATAGGCCTCGAACAGCCGCCTGACCTCGGCCGCCAGCCGGGCCCGCCGCGCTGCCCGCGGCGGTAACGTCCCGGCCCTGGCATGGCTGGCCCACTTGTAATACCAGGACTGGGAGATCCCCAGCGCCCGGCAGCCGACCGCGTGCGGGATGCGGTGCCTGTCCCTCTGGGCGGCGATGAAGGCAGCCACCGCTACCTGCCCATCGCGTCCTTCACCCAGAGGGCCACGCTGCGCTTGAGGACATCACGCTCCATCGCCAGCTCAGCGTTCTCCCTGCGCAGCCGCGCCAGCTCGGCCCGCTCGTCCTCACTCAGCGCCCCGTCGCCCTCGCCGCGGCGGCGCTTATCAGCGTTGACCCAGTTCCCCAGCGTGCCCTCGTTGATGCCCAGGTCCCGGGCCACCTGCGCGATCGGCTTGCCCGTCTCCCGGACCAGCCGCACCGCGCCCTCACGGAAATCGTGATCGAACTTCCTGCGTGTCTCACCCATCGCCTGCCTCCTTTAAGGCGATGTCTCCACGCTACGAGGGGAAACCCAGGGCAGATTTAGGGCGTGTCAGGCTGTGGCTGCGTGCGTCACTAACTGACGGCGGGGCCGGCCGGGCTTTTAGCCCGATGAGTTCGGGGTTTGGGGCGCGGCCGCGGTGGGCAGGCGCGGGTGTTCAGGCGTGCCTGCCATCAGCGGTACCGCCCCGGACCGCACCAGCCCCAGCTGCACGAGCTGCCGGGAAAGGACGGTGTCGAGCGCCCAGTCGGTGGCGATGCGTGCCCGGTTAGCCGGCATGGCCAGCAGGTGGTACCCGCGGGTGACCGCTTTGGCGGGGAGACCGGAAAGCCGCACTCCCAGCGGATCCGCGGCGGCCTTGAGCCCGCCAAGGTCCACGACGAAGCCGAGATCATGATGCCGGTACGGGTGGCGCCGTGTCCTGCCGCCGCCCAGGCCGTAGGAGGCGGCGATGTTGTCGGCGACGAGCTTGCCCTGGCGCTGCGCGTGCTGGGCGGTCATCGCGGTCACCGAGCCGGGGCGGGTGAGATCGGGTACCGCGGCCGCATCGCCGCAGGCGTGAATCTCGGGGTGACCGGGCACCGTCAGGTATTCATCCACCGTGAGCCGGCCCCGCTGCATCGGCAGCCCGAGCCGGGCCACCATCGGGTCGGGGCGCACACCGACGCACCAGATCAGCGATCTGGTGGGCACGAACTCGCCGTCGGACAGCTTCACTCCATCCACGGTGGCGTGCTCGACGCTGGTGCCGGTGCGGATCTCGATCCCGCGCGCCGACAGCACCTTGGCGGCGATGGCCGACAGCCGGGAGTCAAGCTCGGGCATGATCCGTGGCGCGATATCAAGCAGCATCCAGCGCAGTCTCTGGCCGGCCAGGCCGGTCCGGCGGCGCGCCGCGATCCGGGTGAGCAGCTGCAACTGGGCCGCCACCTCAGTGCCGGTGTAGCCGGCGCCCACCACCACGAAGGTGCAGCGCGCGTCCCGTTCGGCCCGATCATCGGAAAGGTCGGCCAGCTCGATCTGACGGAGCAGGTGATCCCGCAGGTACATCGCTTCGGCCAGGCTCCGGAACCCGTGCGCGTAGTCGGCCACACCAGGGATGGGCAGCAGCTTGTTGACGCTGCCCAGCGCGATCACCAGCTGGTCGTAGCCAACCGTCCGCCGCTGGCCTTCCGGGTCGGAGATGGCCAGTTGCCGGCCGCCGGTATCGATATCGGTGACAGCGCCCAGGACGTGCCGCACCCGGCGGCCGATGGCAGCGAGCGGCGCCGCCACCGTGCGCGGATCCAAGATCCCAGCCGCCACCTCCGGCAGCAACGGCAGATAAAGAAAGTAGTCGGTCGGGTTAACCAGCACCACCTCCAGGCTCCCCCTAGCCAGCCGCCCCAGCCTGCGGGCGGCGTGAAAGCCAGCAAACCCCCCGCCAGCGATGACCACCCGCCGGCCGGCGGCGACAGTACCACGCGCGCTCATGAGCCAACCATTGCCAGGCCATGCACACCCAAACCGGCAGCCAGCAAGCAGCCCAGCGCCCCCCACAGAGTGATCTTGACACCAGACAGCTCACCGGCCAGGCCGGCCAGTGCTCACCCCACTCTCACAGCCAGCCAGCCCGCGCAGATCCTCGTTTAGGCGCGGCACACGCAGCCGCGCTGCCGACCAGGCTAGCCGCCCGTAACGGCGGGTAGGCGCGCGATCTGCTATAGGTGGGTCGGCCATGTTCCGTGACGGCCTGGCGCCTCATCACGCCGGAAGCGGAGGCTTCGAGCATCTGGCGCGGCCTCACAGTGTCGGCGCGGAAGCGTGGCGGCTTTCACCGCTTTGGGCTGGGGTCAGGCCGTCATTCTTGCCGCGATGGTCGCGGAGGGTTTCCTGGACTCGCTGGGCGCCGGGGCTGCCGATGCGCTGGTAGATGGTCAGTGCCTGCCGCAGGTGGGCGGTGCCTTCGCCGATGTGGTCCTGGAGGTGGGATCGGCCGATTCCTTCCAGGGCGCGTGCTTCTTCCAGGGGCGCGCCGATGTCGCGGGCGATGGCCAGCGCGTGGCTATGGTGGTTGCGGGCCTGCTGGCTGGCCTGGGTTCGGGACGACAGCTCGCCGAGGCTGTTGAGCACCTCGGCCTGGCAGTGCCATTCGCCGAGGTCGCGGAACAGTCTCAGGGCTTGGTCGTGGCTGCCGGCGGCGGCCGGGTAGTCCCCGGTCAGTTGCTGCAGGAGGCCGAGTTCGTTGAGTGCTCCGGCCTGGCCGCCACGCTCGCCGAGGTCGCGGAACTGCGCGAGGGCTTGCTGGTGGCTAGCGGCGGCGGCCGGGTAGTCGGCAGTCAGCCGCTGCACCGCTCCGAGCTCGATGAGGGTGAAGGCCTGTTTGTAGCGGTCCCCAAGCTCGCGGTACAGCGCCATGGCCTGCTGCAAGGCGGTGGTGGCGGCGGCATAGTCACCGGTCAGCCGGTAAATGGTCCCTAGGCCCAGAAGCGCATCGCCCTGGCCGAGCCGGTGATCCAGGCCGCGCAACAGCTCCAGCGCCTGCCGGGCGCTGGCGGCGGCAGCAGGATAGTCCCCGGTCAGCGTCTGCAGGTCGCCCAGTTCGTTGAGGACTCCAGCCTGACCTGCGAGATTGGCGGCGTCGCGGAACAGTCCCAGCGCCTGCCGATAGTAGGCGGCGGCGGCAGGGTAATCCCCGATCACCCTGTGCAGCAGGCCTAGGCCGTTGAGGGCATCGCCCTGGCCGACCCGGTCGCCGAGATCGCGGTACAGCTCCCGCGCCCGGGTCGCGCTCGCGGTGGCGGCGGAGTAGTCCCCGGTCTGGCCTTGCATAGTGCTCAGCAGCATCAGAGCCCTAGCCTGGCCTGGCCGGTCCCCGGTCTGGCGGGCCGCGGCCAGCGCGGTCTGGTGCAGTGCGAGGGCCTGATCCCAGTGACCACGAAGGTCCAGGAAGTTCGCGAGGGCGGCAGGGATGGCGACAGCATGTCGGGGGAATGCCGAAGCGGCGGCGTAACCGGCGGCGGCGTGCAGGTTGGCGCGTTCGTCCTCCAGCCAGGCGGCCGCCTGCTTGGGGGTGGGTACCGGCGGCGCGCAGGCGGGCGGGCAGCCAGGCGGCGGGCTGTCTTCGGCGGCGGTCCACCCGGGAAAGTGCGTGCTGGCGGCCAGCGCGGTGTGCAGGTAGTAATCCAGCAGCCGGCCGGTGGCGGCCTCACCGGCAGCGGGGTCATCGGCGGCGGCCAGCGACCGGGCGTGTTCGCGGAGCAGGTCATGCAGCCGGTAACGACCGGGGGCGGGTTCGGTGATCAGGTGCTGGTCATACAGGGCCTCCAGCTGGCGGCGGGCGGTGGAAAGGCTGGTCCCCGCCAGCGCCGCCGCAGCGTAGGCGTCAATATCGGGACCCGGGTGCAGGCCCAGCCGGCGGAACAGCCGCCGCTGCCCCGCGGTCAGGTCCCGGTAGGACAAGCCGAACGCGGCGGCCACCGACAGGTTCTCGGCGTGCATCAGCTGCAGCCGATCCCTCGCCGCAGCAAGCTCCGCCGCCAGGCCCGCAGTGGTCCAGGCGGGATGATGGTGCAGCTGGCGGGCGAGCATCCCGATCGCCAGCGGCAGGTACCCGCACAGCCGGGTGATCTGACCCACCCCGGCATCCGCGGGCCCGAGGTCTGGGCGGCCAGCGAGACGGGCCAGCAGCGCCGCGGCCTCCCCCGGTGGCAGCGTGTCCAGGCTGATCACCGCAGCATCTTCCAGCGCCGCCAGCCGCCGTCGGCTGGTGATCAGCACCAGGCTCCCGGCGGTGCCCGGTAGCAGCGGCCGCACCTGCTCATGCCCGGTGGCGTCATCGAGCACCAGCAGCACGTTCTTGCCCGCCAGGAAGTCCCGCCAGCATCCCGCCCGCGCATCCAGCCCCGCCGGGATCGCCCGGGCGTCGATCCCGGCCGCCAGCAGCAAGCTGGTCAGCGCGTCCGCCGGATCCACCGGCCGCTGCCCCGGCGTGTGCGCGTGCAGGGGGAGGAACACCTGCCCATCGGGGAACCGCCCGGCCAGCCGGTGCGCCGCGTGCACCGCCAGCGTGGTCTTGCCGATCCCAGCCATCCCGCCGATCGCATGAATCCCCACCACGCCGCCGGGCGCCACATCAGCCAGCTCGGCCATCAGCTGCTCCAGCTCGTCGGCCCGGCCAGTGAAGCTGGCGATGTCACGCGGCAGCGTCCGGGTCGCGGCCGCCGCTGAGCCGCCCAGCAAGCCATCCCCCGCCGCCGGCTTTTCCGCCGGGACGCGCCCACGTGCCACCGCCTCGAACTGGGCACGCTGCGGCCCCGCCAGGCCTAGCGCATCGGCCAGCAGCCGCGCCGTCTCCTTACGGGCGGTGAGGTTGCGGGGTTCCCCTGAAAGTGTGGAGACTTTATTAAGGCGGATCTTGTTTCGCCGTCTTCTCCTTGACCTATGAAAGCGCCGGAGCGCAGGCGGTGTCCAGGTGGAGGCCCCGCAGGGCCGTCAGGCCCGAGGAGGAACGACCTGGATGCCGCCGAGCACCGGCCGATACTGGCAGGCGGGAGAAGCAGGGTCATGGTCAGGCTGCCTCCTCCCGCGCTGCCAGAAGCTGCTCGTAGGCTGCTGGCGGCATCTTCTGGCAGAACGAGTGGCGCCGCCGGGTGTTGTAGTCCTCGATCCAGGCCGCTACCTTGGCCCGGGCAGCGGTCTTGGTGGCGAAGTGTTCTGCCCTGCGCAGCTCGAACTCCAAGGTGGAGTGCCACGATTCGATGACCGCGTTGTCCAGCGCCGACCCGGGGCGCCCCATCGACTGGGAGATGGAAAGCCGCTGGCAGGCAGCCTGGAACGCCCGGGCGGTGTATTCGCTGCCCTGGTCGGTGTGCATGATCACCCCGGGCACCTGCCCGCCGCGCATGGTGACGGCCATGGCCAGCGCGCCGTAGGCCGCGGCGGCGTCATGGTGCTCCGACAGGGTGAACCCGACGATCCTGCGGGACGCGGCGTCCATCACCGAGACCAGGTGAAGCTTGCCCTCACCGGTGGGTATCTCGGTCCCGTCGCCATACCATTTCTGGTTCAGCCGGGTAGCGGGGAACTGCCGCTTGACCAGGTCCGGGGCGCGCCAGCGGCCCCGGCCGGGCCGGGTGGTGGACTTGCGCCGGCGCTTGGGCCGGGCCGCCAGGTGCTGCTCTGCCATCAGCGCGGCGACGGTGTTCTTGCTCACCCGCCACCCCGCATCCTGCAGGTCAGCTGTGATCATCGGGGAGCCGCGCTTGCCGTCATAGGACTCAAACAGCCGCCTGACCTCCGCCGCCAGCCGCGCCCGCCGCGCTGCCTGCGGCGGTAACGTCCGTCTGGCGCAATTTACGGAATATGGGGCCCTGGATCGCCGGTGGGAATCATCGGAGTGGAAGGCGTTCAGAGGTTCGGATCGCACTTTGAGATCGCCACCGGATTCGGGTTCGGCGCGGCAGCCGCAGGTTCGGCGCCTCACGCTGGACTCGGGCACGCATTTCAGTGGGCGTTCATGCCTCGCTTCCGGTTCGGGGACGACGCCCGGGCCTTCACGATGGGAGCAGGAGTATCGGGCGGCCAATATGGAGCCGGCTGGCTTTCCCTCTGCGCTGAAGATCCCTGCGCTACCACTTACCCAACCCGCTACGTCATCTGGAGCAACTTCGAGATCGGCTACGAGCACTGGTGGCCGAGCGGATTCGCCATGCGCCTTTTCGCGGGGTACGGCCATGGCTTCGCCAGCGGTGACAGTTTCAACCTGCCGTACTTCGGAGTCGGCTTAGGGTATGCGTTTTAGTCCTTCGTCGAAGGCGTAGTCCCTATCGTCTACTTCACCGCGATCGTGGTTCCGGTCACTGGCGTCGCCACGACGACCGGATAAGCTAGAAGCGTGAGACGGCGAGGCGCTGTGTTTGCGTTTGCGGCGCTTCTCTTTGGGGGCGTGCAAGGCTGCGTGGTCGGCGGCCCAAAGCCTGAAGATTTTGCCGAGGCGATCCGTGGGCTGCCGACACTGCCGGTATGCCAGCACCGAGACGAGGCGCCTGCGACAGCAGGTCGAAGGCAAGCCGTCGTCACTTGCGAGGGAGACGCACGCGTCGGCCGCGCCGACCTGATTCAGGCTGGGTTCGCGGAGGCGCGGTCCATGAATCCCGACGGTGCGTTTGTTGTCCTGGCCGAGGTGACCAATCCGGTGGACCAGTTCGGCGTCCTGTGCGAGGCCCTCCCGATGTTTCCGTGGAGGCGGGCCGGCCTGGTGGACCTGCGGTGGAAACGAAGGGTGTGCACGCTCTTTCCGGCCGGGCCGCCCGGCCACTTCCTGGGGCTCGTCGTTCAATTCGACAGCGGCGTAGGCTAGCGCCCCGCGCGGCGCCGAAGCGCTGGCGGGGGCTGGTGCCCATACGGGGCCATCACCGATTCCGGCGGTCTCCTTGCTGTACAGTCTGCAAATGAGCGCTTGGGAGCCTATCGACGGAATTGCGGCGGGTAGTCGACGCGTTCGAGGCGGAAGGGTGGTCGCTGTCGTGGCGCTTCTCTTCATCAGCGGATGCGGAAGCTCTCCTGCGTCCGGAAAGGGCTCCGGTGGCGCGGGTGGGAATGCCGGTTCACCCGGAATCGGAGGCGGAATCGGGGGTGCCGGTGGGGTTGGCGGCAGCGCGGGCGGGAAAGGTGGAACGTCCGGCACCGGCGGCGCGGCTGGCTCAATAGCGGACGGCTCGGTGTCGCAGGTGTCGTACCCGTGCACGGGTGGATTCGCGAAGAACGCAGACGGCGGCGTCGTGCCGCTCTCCTCGGACGCGGGCGCCTCGCCGCCGGTGAGCTGCGTGGTCGGTCAGTCCTACTGCTCAGTCGAATCGTTGGACAAGGTTGCTGGTGCCACCCCGGAGTATCGGTGCGCCACGCTGTCCGTCGTGGTCGACGGCGCGTCCGTGCCGGCCGGCCTCGGTGTTTGCGCGGCGACTCCGACGTGTGCCTGCCTTTGCAATCAGGGCGTCATCTGCCACACGGAGTGCGCCTGCCACGATGACGGAGGATTCGTCACCGTTTCCTGTCATCAGATTTGAGCGTAACGCCTCGCCTTAGCCCGTCATGACGATGCCGTAGCCGCGACCGTCGAGCAGGGCCATCCAGCGTTTGGGCAACGCACAACCTGCGGTATCGTGCCGCGATGAACGAGGAACGGAACAAGGCAGTGGTGGCCCGCTTCGACGAGCTCGGGAACGGCACCGGCGATCCCGAGACCCTGGACGAGCTATGCACGCCGGACATGGTCAATCACGCGCTCGCCGCCAGCGCGGCGCCCGGCCTCGAGGGGACCCGCAACTTCCTTCGCAAGGCCCAACGTAACAAGTACCCGGCTCGGTGGGTCGAGTCGCACGTCGTCGCTTCGAGTGACGACTTCGTGGTGGTGTTCGGCGTTCGCGAGCAGGAGTGGCCGGGCGGCCCGTTCCGGGGTTACGATTTCCCACCCGGCACCTTCAGGCGCGAGACGGCGTTCGCCTACCGCCTGGAGAACGGCCGCATCGCCGAGCGGTGGGCGATCCGAGACGACTTGGCGATGGTCCAACAGCTTGGCGGTCGCCCCATCGCCCCGAAGTAGTCGTAGGTACTCGATTGCGGCGGCCAGATCGTCGGCCGCCTCAGGCGCGAGAACGATCTTCACCGGCCCAGGATTCGATCGATCCGCTCCTTCGCGGCTTCCACGCTCACGCCCTTGCCCTGGCGAACCGACTCGATGGCCGCCTGTACTCCGGCTTCTTCCTCGTCCGTCAGCTCGGGCACATCATCGATCGGCTCGATCACATAGCGTCCTGCTGGAAGGTGCTGCAGCTCCTCCGGCATCTGTCCCCGGACATCGTCGGGAAGTGTCTCGCCGTTCCAGTTCAAGACGATCGACATGTTCTCTAGTGTACGCCGGGGCGACGCTCGGCCTAGGGTTTCGCGATGAGGAGGGGCCGCGCTTCCGTGCCGCGCAGGACCAGCTTTTCGGGAGGCGACCGCAAGCCCGTGCGCTCGCCTCTCGGATCGATCTCCTCGGCGGTGTCGCCGCCGATCGTGACCCGGTCGCCCTCCCGGAGGATGCCCTCTCCGTATTTGAACGCTCTCCAGTTACCGAGCCAGGTCGTGGCGTCGATTCCCTTGGACTTCAGGAACCGGGCCAGCTCGCGGTGCTCTCCCGGATGGGGACCCTTCGTCGTGCCCGTGCGGTCGTCGACCAGGATCAGAGAAAACGGGCCGGAGGTGTCGACCCGAGCTTCGCCGCTCTCATCGGCGACCAAGAAGGGACACGCCTTCTGCATATCGACCAACCGCCGCCAGGCCGGCGGTTGGTACATGTTGCCGGTCCCGCCGGTGACTGCGCCCGAAATGTAGATGACCAGTTCGTATCCGACACAACGTCGGCCGCTCAGCGGCGCTTTCAACGACTGATCGCCTTGCCGGATCCGACCGCTGACCCGCACGGTGCCGTGCGCCTCGCCGATGCGGGCGCTCGGCAGCGCGGAAAGGGCTCGTCGCTTCCGCGTGCGGGCGTCCGTGACGAAGCGGTTTATGCCCTCCCTCATGACCAGCAACACCAGGACACTGGCAAGCACAGTGATGACGTTGAGGTCCAAACGGGCATTCTAGTACTGCGTCCGAGAGGTTCCGATCACAAGAGGTCTTGGGCTGCGGCTCGACGTGTGATCTATGGCGACGGGGATGAAGGTAAAGTAGCGTGATGATCAGGGCGAGGGCGGAGCGCGGGCTTCTGCTGGCCGTGCTGCTGCTGGGCGGCTGTGGACCGGGCCCGTGTCCGCCGGGCGTGTCGCATCACGACACCTTCACCGCCGTGGTGTCGACCTCCGCGTCGCTGGCCTGCGCGAACATGGGCAGCTGCGACACCCTGTGCATGGAGGCGGCCATGAACCAGGCGAGTGCGCACGTCGAGGTCCAGTCGTGCGTGCGGGTCGACGCCGACGGCGGGGCCGACGACGCCGGCGCCGATGCCGGCGGCCAACAGCAGGTCACGGTCAACGTGAGCTACCTGGCGTTCCCGTTCTGCGGGACCTGAACCGCACCGGACGGAGCACCAGCCCGAGTTGGTCGCCCCCCGCGCCCCGGATACAATGCGCCATGCGCTGGCGGCGGATGGCTTGGGGCGTCGCTTCGGTTGTGGCGCTCGCAGGATGTGGCGGCGGCGCCACCGGAACCAGCTCGCTGCCGCCGCAGCTGGCGTCGGATCTTTCCGCCTTCGAGGACGCCTACGCGCACGCGTGGTGTGATGGTCTCGCGGCCTGCTGTCATTTCTGGCCCTTCCATCAGGACGTCTGCGTGACCGCCGCGCGCCAGCTCGCCGCAGATGAGCTGGCGATCGCTTACTTTCCGGGGTCGCCGCTTCCGCACCTCGACGCCAACGCACGCGACACCTGCCTCGCCGAGGTGAAGGCGGTCGTGGCCACCTGTCCGGCGACCACGTTCGCGACATCACCCACGCCCGACTGCGGCCTGGTGTTCACGACGGGGGCGTCGCCGCAGGGGGGGCCCTGCGCGACCTCGGCGGACTGCGCGTCGCCGCCCGGTCAGGGGCCGACCTGCGACAACGAGATCTGCGGCGTCCCCATCGCGAATGTCGCGTCGGGCGGGCTCTGCAGCGACACCGGCCAGTGCGCGCCCGGGCTGGCGTGCAACACCGGGCCCTACGGGGGCAACGGCACCTGCGGGCCGAAGATCGCCGTCGGAGGCCGATGCGAGCTCGACGCCGACTGCGTGGACAACACCTGGTGCCACAACCAGTGCACCGCGTTCACGCCGGTGGGAACCAACTGTGAATACGTCGTCGAATGCGGGCCCACGGCCAGTTGCGCCACCGGCGTCTGCGAGGCGCTCGGCGGGACGGGGAGCCCCTGTACCGATTCCAGCGGGTGCCTGCCTACCCACTACTGTTCGCCCGACACCAGCGTTTGCACCACCCGCATCGCCCTCGGCGGCGCGTGCCCCGCGGCGGCGGCGAGCGAGTCCGGGCAGCCGTGCGCCGACGACGGCGACTGCTCGCACACCAGCGGGACGCTGCTGCTGTCGGGCGATTCGTCTCCCCTGGTCTGCGTCCCGATGAACCTCCCCATCCTCTGTTACACGGGCAAATGAGCGCGACGGGCGGCCGTCGAGCGTTCGGGGTTCGAGGTGCCGTGCTCGCTTTTGGGGCGCTCTCCTTTGCGGCGCTAGCCTTTGCGTCGTGCGGGGCAGACAAACCTGGGGGCGCCCCGACCACCGGAGTCGACGCGGGCCCGATCGAGCTGGTCGCCGTCGGTGGACCTGCGGGAAGCGTACTGGCCGAGGTGTTCTTCAACGAACCAGGTGCCGGGCCGCAGTCGACGTGCGCCGCCCCGGTGAATGCCGGCGCGTGCCGGCTGACCTCTTGCCAACTTGGCGGCGTCGGCGACCCCGTGATGGGGTACGACGATTTCGGCCCGGTGTTCGCTACTGTGGGCACGACGACAGTGCCGCTCACGTACAACGGGTTTGCATACCCGACGGTCTACTTCCCCGCGTCGGTCGCGCTCGGGACCGGCGGCATCATGAAGTTTCATGGGGGAGATGGGGCCAGCGTCCCGACCTTCGACGTCGCGGCCACCATTCCAGGCCTCCCTCTCCTCACGTCGCCCGTCACGACAGACGGCAGCGCCGTGATCATCGATACCTCCCAGGACCTGTCGGTCACCTGGGTGCCGATCTCGATCGGGCACATCTTCTTCGAGATCTACGGTGGCGTCCCGTCAGGCGGTGACGTCGAGCTGACGGTCCTCTGCTCGTTCGAGGGAGCCTCTGGCTCCGGCGTCGTTCCCCAGGCACTCCTCCCCGCCCTGAAGGCGATGTCCGCGACCATCCCACTTTCTGCGGCGCTGGGCTCCGAGCTCGATGCGGCCACCGTGGTCGACGGGCTCACCATCGTGACGGAGAGCCATCAGGGCTCTCCGACCACCGGTTACGCCTTCGGCGTAGCGTTCCAGTAGACCAGCTCGAAGTGGGGCTCGCGCTCACAGACAGACGCCGAGGGGCTGATCAGCTTCCGAGACGGTGGGTGTGCAGGTCTTGCCGGTGGGGCACACATGGCCGGCGTCGCACAACTGGATGCAGAAGGCACCGGCGGCACTCGTCTGCGCGCAGATGAGCTGGTCGCCGCAAGCGATCCCGGCGTCGGCGCTCACGTCGCACGGGTCGCCCACTTTTTCCGGTCCAGAGGGGACGCAGGTGAAATTTGTGCCCTTGTGGCTCAAACAGGTCTGGCCCGTCGGGCAGTCGTAGACGACGTTGCAGCCGGTCGGCTCTCCCGAGCCACCGCCGCCGGCGGCGCCGCCGCCCCCTTGAGAGCCGCTCTGACCACCGGCCGCTGCTCCACCGGCCGCTCCGCCGCCCCCGTGGCCTCCGAGACCGCCGGTGCCGCCGCGCGCCGCGCCGCCGCCGCCGCCGCCGCCGGCCTGGGCGGATCCGCCGCTGCCGGACGCGTCGACACCGCCGCTTCCCCCGCTCGAACAGGCAGCCGCGCCGAAGATCGACAATGCCGCCGCACCCAGCCCCAGCCACTCCATCCTTCGCAAATTCTTCATTGGCGTTTGAACCCCAGGATAGCCTTTGTGACGTTTCGTAAACAGGGAGCCAGATGTGGCGACCCGCACGGTCACCAATCTTGTGTGCGGACCGGAAGTATTCGATCCTGCTGCAATGCGAATCTTGATGATTGGTCTCTTGGCGGCGACGGTGATGTCGTCGTGTGGTAGCGGCACCGGCAGCACCGGTGGCACCGGCGGGAACGGCGGAACCGGCGGCACCGGTGGCACCGGCGGAGCCGGCGGGACCAGCGGGAACGGAACCTGCGGCCAGGTCGAGCCCTGCAACGGCCCCGTCGTGGGCACCTGGAAGGCAGCGGCCGCCTGTGCCAGCGCCAGCTTCGTGATGGACCTCCAGGGCAGTTGTCCGGCGGCGACCATCTCCGGGGAGACCGCCGCGCAATCCGGCAGCTACGTGTTCAACGCCGACCTGACCTACTCGATTGCCGTCACGGGCCAGCTCACCTATGACGCCGCCAACCCCGCGTCGTGCAATCCGACCGGGATGTCGTGTGAGGCCCTGGGGGCGGCGGAGTCGGCGCTGTCCCTCGGGACGGTGACCTGTACGGGCAGCAGCAGCTCGTGCAACTGCCACAGCTCGTTCGCCAGGACCGACACCGAGACCGGCACCTACAGCGTCGCCGGCACGGTGATCACGCTGGTGAGGAGCTCGGACGGCTACAGCCTCGACCAGAGCTATTGCGTGCAAGGGAACACGCTGCACATCCTGGACGTCGACACGACGACCAACATGGGACCCATGGGCCAGGCAACGATCCTGGACGACGCGACGTACACGAAGCAGTGACGCGGAGAAGCGGTCTCTGTCGGGGTAGATCTTCTTGAGTGATGCGCGCTCGGTGTTGAAATCCTGACGTGAGGTGTTCGAATCAGAGTCTGCAAACGCGGAATTGCGGGGGCGGTTCGCATGGCCCGGCTGATGCTCTTCGGTGGCGCATGTGCGCGAGGACAAGGGTACCGGTCGCGGCAGTCATCGCTGCGCTCGTGTTGAATGCGTCTGCCGCACATGCACAAGCGGGCGCTGCGGATCTCCCGTCCTCGTCCGACGAACCGCAGGTGTCTGTCCCGTCCTCGTCCGAGGAACCGCAGGTGTCTGTCCCGAAGCCCACACCGAAACCCGAGCTGAAGCCGGTGGGGCCCGATTCACTTCGGCAAGTCGTCGACCCCGAGTCTCCCCCTGCCAGAGCAAAGCGACAGGCTCCGTCCCTGTCTGAGCCGGAGATGATTTACGAACCGCGCTGGGGCCTTGTCGTCGGGGGACTGATCATAATGGGGCCCGGGTTGTCTCTTGCGGCCTTAGCGCTGCTGGTGGGCAACGGGTGCATCGACGATTGCGGGCGCCAGATAGCGCCCCTCGTTGCTCTCGCTGGGGTCGAAGCGGTTGGACTGACAGTCCTGATCGTCGGGCTCGTCGGGCACGACGTCCCCGCACCGCCCACGCCACAGGGCCGGAACCTCACGTTCCTGCCCTTGGTGACCCCACAGGCTGAGGGGCTTTCAGTGTTGATGCACTGGTAGAGTCGCCGGGGCCCGACGCTGGTTAGTAGCGCTGCGCCTTCGCCCAGCTCCGGCAGGCTGTGACGTCGGAGGCGCGGGCCCGTCGCACGCGGGATGATCGAGCCGTCGGGGGCGTGCTCCCGCGCAGTTTCGGCGCCGGGTTCGACGGTGTACACGTACCCGGGCCGCATCTCGAACGCGAAGATGAGCTGCGGGGCCTTGGCGTCCGCGCCGGCCTCCAGCGCGACCAGGTGGCAGCCGGGCAGAAGCTCGAACGCGGGCCCCTTGCCGGCGACCCGTTCCCCATCGACGATCGCGATCGGACCACGCAAGAGGGCGACCTTGCCCGGTCCCGGGCCGGCGTCGATCTTGGGGTAGAGCGGGTACGCGGCGGGGCTCACGACCGGGAGGCAGGCGGCCGACGACGACGCGAGCAAGGCGATGGCCGTACGGAAAGCGGACGAAGCACGCACTGGAGCGCGAAAGTGTGGCCCCCCCGCAAGGCGCCGGGCAACAGGAAACCACTGACCAGAATCGCGGTACTCTCGACCGGCGACGATCCCCGATCTGACGGCGCAAGGCGTGCCGCTTCCGTCGGGAGCGGCCTACGGCTGGCCGGCCGTCGCGGGCGTGAGACAAATCCGACCCATCGGGTGCTTGGGCGTCCCCACAATCGGGTGACAGTCCGGCCCCGCCCCGGTCTCGCTGTTTGGGCAGTTACACGCGAGATCGGTCGGACAGTCACTGTTCCGGTTGCAATGGATCACGCAGGCCATCGCGGGGCCCGACGCGCCCCTGTAGGGGAGGCATTGTCCCGTCGGGCAGGCGGCCTCGCACTGGGCGGGCGTTGAATAGGTGCGTCTGATGAAGGGCGCAAGCCCGGCGACCAGCGGGGGCGACAGCGGGGGCTCGCCCGGCGAGGGGCCGATGCCGTTGCCGCGCTTGCGCTCGGCCTCGGGGATGAGGCGCAGGTCGTCGGTCGGAAGCGACGCGAGGTTCGGGAACCTTTGCTTCATCTCCGTGGTCGTCTCCTGGTAGCGATCGCCGGCGGCCGGGCTCATCGCCCATTCCCAGTGATTTTCGGTCGTCCACCCGGCGCGCTCGACCGAGTAGTCCCCCTTCGCGAAATAGTCGCCGATGTAGTGCGCGCGCCCGGCCGTGAAGTCGAGCTGTCGTTGTTGCATCGCCGGCTCTGCCTTGACCTGCTTGCGAACCATGCCGTTTTGATCGGCCAGGACCAACTCGGCGACCCAGCACCGCGACGGCTTGATCTCCAGCACCTGGACGTCGCGCTTGTCGCGCGATCCAAGCGTGTACGTGGAGCCGCTCTGGCAGCGGAGCACCAGGCCCATCGATTGCTTGCCCCCGCTCTCGTCGGGCAGCGCGTTCATGAAGAATCGCCCGTAGAGATAGGCGGACCCGGCATCGACGTTCGCATCGGAGCGAACGCTCGAGGTGTAGACCGCGCAACCCGCGGCGCAGAGCGCGGCGGCGAGCCAGCCAATTCCCCGTCTGGCCGGTCGGCTCATCTCACAGCCCCTGGGACTTCGCCCAGTTCCTGCAATCGTCGATGTCGGTGCCGCGCGCGACCGGCACGCGGACGACGGAGCCGTCCGGGGCGTGTTCGCGGGCGACGACGAAGACGCGACCGTACATGCTGCTCGTCCCCTCGAAGCGGAGGTCGATCGTGTACGTGTGCGCCGCCTTCATCTCGAAGGCGAAGACGAACCGGCGCAGGTGCGCCGTCCACCCGCTGTCGCCCACGTTTTCGCCGACGCTGCGCGCGAGCTGCACCACGTGACAGCCGGGGAGCAGCTCGAACGAGGTCCCCTTGTCGGCGACGCCGTTGCCGTCGACGAGAGCGACCTGCCCCCGCAGGAAGGAGACCTTGTCGCGCCCGGGGCCGTCGCCCAGCTTCGGGTAGAGCGGGTAGCCGCCCGGGGCGATGCCCGGGTGACAGGCGGTGGAGACAAGCGCGAGCGCGGCCGCCGCCAGCCACACCACCGAGCGCATCCGCGACCCCGTCACCGCTCGATTCTGTACCACGCGGCCGAGTCGCAAAATCGAAAAATGGGCGCCGGCATGTCACACCGCCGCCGGTCGTCTCGTCGTACGGTCGAGGAGAGACCATGGCGCCCGGGACCGAGGGGGATGAGCGCACGACCGGCGTGACGACCGCGGCGACGACCGGCGTGGCGGACGGCGCGGTGGACAGCGCGACCGACTTCGAGCCCCACCGGGCGTTCCTGCGCGGCCTGGCGTACCGGATGCTCGGCTCCGTCGCGGAGGCGGAGGACGTCGTGCAGGATGCTTTTCTGCGGTGGCGCGAGATCGACCGCGCGGCCGTCGCGGAGCCGCGCGCGTACCTGGCGCGCGTCGTCTCGCGCCTCTGCCTGGATCGCATGAAGTCGGCCAGCCACCGCCGCGAGCAGTACGTCGGAATGTGGCTGCCCGAGCCGGTGGTCGCCGAGCCGGCGCAGACCCTGGCCGACGACCTGTCGGTGGCGCTGCTCCTGGCGCTGGAGCGCCTGTCGCCGCTCGAGCGGGCGGCGTTTCTATTGCACGACGTGTTCGACCTGGACTACGCGGCTGTCGGCGCGGCGATCGACCACAGCGAGGCGGCCTGCCGCCAGCTCGCCGCGCGCGCCCGCGCGCACGTGCAGCAGGATCGGCCGCGCTACCCCACGGGCGACGCCGACGCGCGCAAGCTCGCCGACGCTTTCGTGATCGCCGCGGCGTCGGGCGACGTGGCCACCTTCGCGCGCCTCCTGGCGGACGACGCGGTCTTCTACGCCGACGGCGGCGGCAAGCGGCGCACGGCGCTGAAGCCCGATCGTCGGCAAGGAGACGGATCATGCGTTACTACGACGGGATGCCGCGCCAAGGGGGGCGGCGCCTTCGCCGCGCACAGCATGGAGGCCGTGACCCTCAACGGGCTTCCCGGGTTCGTGTTCCACACCGCCGAGGGGACCGAGACGCTGGCCCTCGAGGTGGCGAACGGCGGCGTCGTCGCCGTCTACGCCGTCCGCAACCCCGACAAGGTCCGCCACCTGGCATAGCGGGTCAGTGGGCCGCGCCTTCGGTTTGCCAATGGGCGCGCCGGGCCGGCCGAATGACTGTACAGTGGTGGGCCGGTGCGCCGGCCAGAGCCACACCTTGGTCGACGACTCTGCCTGGCCGCCTGGCTGACGGCGATCGTCGGGGCCGCCTGCGTCAGCACCGCCAAGCCAGGCGGGACCGACGGCCCGCCGCCCGTGGATGCCGGCGCGATCGACGTCGTATTTCAGCCTCCGCCCGGCGGTCCGCCGTTCCTGCGCGACTTCGCCGGGCGCGCGGCTCCCCCCTTCGTCGGCGACGGTGGCGCGCCGCCCGCCGACCCGGGCGCGGCGGTCTCCGTCACCGTCGACACGAGCCAGGTCATCCGCACGCTGCCGCGCACGCTCTACGGCAACAACGTGGCGGTCTGGAACGGCGACACGCTCCTCTCCGGCACCGCCGTCCAGCGGCTCGGCACCGCCGGCGTCTCGATCGTGCGCTTTCCCGGCGGCAGCACGTCGGACGGCTACTTCTGGAACGGCCAGTACCCGCCCTACGCCCAGGCCCAGGGCTGGGACAGCTGGGGGCAGTCGTGGGCCCTCGACACGGCGGAGTACATGCAGCTGGTCCACCGCCTGGGCGCGATCCCGCTCATCACGGCGAATTACGGCTACGCGTCGTACGACACCACCGCCACCGACGGGAACGTGGCGAACGCCGCGCAGCTGGCGGCCGACTGGGTCGAGTACTGCAACGCCCCGAACGACGGAAGCAACCCGAACGGCGGCACCGACTGGGCCGCGCAGCGAGCGACCGACGGCGCGCCCGAGCCGTTCGCGGTCCCCTACTGGGAGATCGGGAACGAGGTCTTCGGCAGCTGGGAGACCGGCTACGATCCCGTCGGCGGCACCTACGCCCGCAACTTCAACGCCATCGCCGACGCGATGAAGGCCGTCGACCCGACGATTGCGATCGGCCTGGTCGTCGACCCGACCAACGCGACCTGGACCCGCACCGTGCTCTCGAACCCGGGGACGGCGGCGCGCGCCGACTTCTTGATCGCCCACACCTACTTCGCCCAGTTCTCGTCGGCGGCAGCGGTGACGGCGGCCAGCCTGCTCCCGCAGGCGAGCCAGGTGGCGGCGCTGAAGACCACGCTCGACGGGCTGGTCACCGCCAACACGACGCGCACGCCGGACAACCTCCCCTACTATCTCGGCGAGTACAACGTTCCCGGGCCGACGAACGCGCTGCAGATCTCGCTGGCGTCGGGGCTGTTCATCGCCAAGGTGCTGGGCGAGATCGCCGGCTCCGGCTGGGCGGCGGCGTCGCTGTGGGACGTGCTGAACGGTTACGATGCACCCGGCACGTACGGGGCGGGCGATCAGGGATTCCTTTCGTCGGGTCAGCCCGGTGTCCCCGACCTGACGCCGCGGCCGACCTACTACGACTTCTATTTCTTCTCGCGCAACTTCGGCGACCGCCTGGTGGCGGCGACCAGCACCGATCCGAAGGTCAGCGTCTGGGCCAGCACCTTCACGGGCGGCGGCGTCGGCCTCGTGGTCGTGAACGAGGACACCACCAGCCGCTCGCTGACGGTGTCGATCGCTGGCGCGTCGCCGTCGCGCAACGCGAATGTTTGGATCCTGAGCGGCCCCACCCTCGAGGGGCCCGCCGTCACCCTCAACGGCGTCAGCAACGGCGTCGCGGCCGGAGGCCCCGCGCCCGAGGCCGTGCCCGCCTACACCCTCACGGTCCCGTCGGCGGCGCCAGTCAGTCTCGACGTCCCGGCCGCCAGCGTCACCAGCATCGTCGTCTACTAGAGCGGGTGACCAGCCAAGACCGTCGGCGGACTATTGCGGCCCCGCCTGCGCCCGGATCGTCGCCTCCAGGTTGGTCGTCGCGTCGGGCGTCAGCGTGTACGGCGGCGAGAACCCGGTGCCGCCGGAGGTCTTGCTGCCGGTCGTGCTGGTGAAGACGTTGTTGCGGGAGAGCATGTTGCCGTCGGCGTCTTCCTGCAGCGGGTTGGCGACGCCGATGTAGACGTTGTCCTCGACCAGCAACGACGAGAGGTTGCCGGAGTTCGTGCAGTAGTGGTTGCCGGCGGCGGTGAACAGATTGTTGACGACGTGGATCTTCCCGTCGCGCGAGCGCGGCATCCGCTCGGCGACGTTGTCGGCCCACCAGTTGTGGTGCCAGGTGACGTTCAGGTGGCCGGCGTCCTCGGCCAGCCCGTCGGCGGCGCCGATCAGGTTGGAGAAGCGGTGCCCCGTGGTGCCGGTGACCGGATCGGTGCGCATCGTCGAGTACCAGAACTTGGTCCACGACACCGTCACGAAGTCGGAGCCGTTGGTGATGTCGAGGTTGCCGTCCGAGCCGTCGGAGATGTCGTCGTGGTCGAACCAGATGTGGTGCGCGCTGCTGACGACGGTGATGGCGTCCGCCCCGCTCTTGCATTCGGTCGGGCTGTCGCTGCAGTTGTAGCCGACGACCTTCAGGTTGCGGAAGATGACGTTGACCGAGCCGCTCATGTCGACGTGGCCGTGCAGCTCGGCGCCGCAGATCCCGGCGATGGTCTTGTTCGAGCCGACCTTCACCGAGCCCGCAGCCAGGACCCCTTTGACGTAGATGACCGCGGCGGTCGTCCCGCCGGCGGCGCTGTTCAGCGCGGCCAGCGTGGTGACGGTGACCGGCGTGGCGTTGCCGCCGCCGGTGGTCGTCGCCACGGACGTGCCGTTGTAGCCGGCGCCCGGCTGCGACGCCCAGCCGAGCAGTGGTCCCGCCGCCGGCGGCGCCGTGCAGGTGGCGCCCGCCGCGCCGCCCGTGCCCGTCGCGCCGCCGGCGCTCGTCGCGCCCGCGTGTCCACCGGCGCCCGCCGCCGCGCCGCCCGCGCCCGAGGCACCGCCGCTGCCGATCCTACCGGCCGCCCCGGCCGAGCCCGACGCTCCCGCCTGCCCCGTCGCGCCGGCGACACCCGTCGCGCCACCCGTGCCGACCTTACCGCCCGCCCCGCCCGCGCCGGAGGTCCCCGCGGTCGCGCCGCCGGTGCTCGTCGCGCCACCAGAGCCCGTCGCGCCGCCGGTGCTCGTCGCGCCACCAGAGCCCGTCGCGCCACCGGAACCCGTCGCGCCACCGGAACCCGTCGCGCCACCGGAACCCGTCACGCCGCCCGTGTTCGTCGCGCCACCGGAACCCGTTGCGCCACCCGTCGACGACGACCCGCCTGTCCCGCCACCCTCGCCCGAGTTGTCGCTCCCTGCGCCGCTGCCGCAGCCCGAGGCGAGGAGACCGGCGACCAGTGTGAGGCGAACGAGGGTTCTCATGATGGTCAATGTCGGCGCGGGCGCGAATCGATCAGACATTTCGAAACGCGCCGCTCGGTCGGGAAAACGTGATCGGCGCGAGCGCGCCAGGACATGACGTCGCATGGACATGCGTCTTTCGCGGAGCTCACTTCGAAGGATGATTGCGCGCGCCGTCGCGCTCGCGGCCCTGGCCGCGCTCGGGGCCTGCGGCGTTGGCTCGGAGCCCGGGACCACATCGGAGACGGGCGGCACGACCGGTTCCGGCGGCGCGGCGGAGACGGGCGGCGCGACGGGCTCCGGCGGCGCGACCGGTTCGGGCGGCGCGACGAGCTCCGGCGGCACGACCGGTTCGGGCGGCGCGGGCGGCGCGACCTCGATCGCGATGGGCGGCGCCGGCGGCGCATCCGCGACCGGTGGCGCCGGTGGGCACGCGACGGGCGGCGCGGCCGGCGGCGCGGCGGGCGCGACGGCGACCGGTGGACACGCGGGCGGCGGCGGTGACGCGGGCACTGCTGGCGCGGGCGGCGCGGGCGGCGACGCGGGTTCGGGCGGCGCGGGCGGCCACGCGGGCGCCGCCGGCGGCACCGGCGGCGCAGCGGCGATGACCTGCAACACCAGCGGCGCGGCGACCGCCAAGACGCCGACGATCTGGGTGATCGGCGATTCGACCGCCTCGATCTACGCGAGCGATCTCTACCCGCGCATGGGCTGGGCGCAGCCGCTCCAGGACTACTTCGCGCCGGCCTGCGCGACGGTCGAGGACAAGGCACTTTCGGGGCGCAGCTCGAAGAGCTTCTACGACGAGGGGGACTGGACGCCGATCCGCGCCGCCCTGCGCGCCGGCGACGCGGTGATCATCCAGTTCGGGCACAACGACGAAAAGTCCGACGATCCGACGCTCTACACCGACCCCTTCACCACCTACGAACAGTACCTGACGAACTACATCGACGACACGCTCGCCAAGGGGGCGACGCCGATCCTCGCCACGTCGATCAACCGCAACGACTGGAGCAACGGCACGCTCCAGGACACGCACGGGAACTATCCGGTGGCGATGCGGCAGCTCGCCACCGCCAGGCAGGTCGCGCTGGTCGACGCCACCGCGTTGACCAAGACCTACTTCCAGAAGATCGGGCAGACGGCCACCACGGCGCTGTTCATGGACCTGGCGGTCGGCCAGTTCCCCAACTACCCGAACGGCAACACCGACAACACGCACCTGCAGGAAAAAGGGGCGCGCACCGTCGCGCAGATGCTCCTGGCCGACATGTACCGCCAGGCGTTCCCGCTCGCGTTTCTCCTGAAGGTCTTACCGCAGGCGCCCTGAGACGCGGGCCTGCTACTTGCGGGCTGGTTACTTGTAGAGCGTGGTCAGGTTCGCCTGGATCGCGTCGTCGGTCGCGTCGGAGGTCTGCGCGGCGATGATCGCACCCTCGGAAAACGCGCCGGTCCCCATCGCCGAGCCGTCGCCCCCCTCGCCCAGCGAGATGCCGCCCTGCTGGTGCAGCGGGATGTACGAGGTGGGGTTGGTGTTGGTGGGAAGCGACCCGTTCCAGGCGATGCTCAGCGCGCCCGTCGAGGCGTTGCCGTACTTGATCTCGAAGTTCTTCGTCCCGTCGGTCTTGGCCAGCCCGGTGACGATGTTCGGGCTCGCGTACGACAGACTCGGATCGCTGGAGTTCACGCTGGCGTTGCCCGCGTTCAGGATGGCGATCGATCCGCCGCCCGCGAAGACGCCGTTCTCCATGTCCAGCATCACCCAGGGCCCGCTGCCCGCGCCGCGCGTCCAGTCGGTGGCCTTGCCGAAGTAGAGCGCCGACATCGTTCCTGGGCCGTCGTCGCCGATGTGGTTCTCCATGTTGCCGTAGTCGTAGCAGCAGCCGTTGGTGCCGACGGCGGCGCCGGCGTTGGCGCCGTGGACCACGAAGTACTCCGTCTGTGGGCTGGAGCCGGTCGGGATCTTCTTAACCGCGGTCCGATTCCGCAGCCATTGATATCCGACCGAGACCACCATCGGGTACTTCGTCCCGTTGGCGCCCGTCCAGAAGCCGACCGTCGGTTGGCTGGCGGTCGCCGCCTGCGTCATGTCGTTGCCGTTGCCCGCCTGGTCGTAGAGCTTCGACACCGTGCAGGTCGTTCCCGAGCAGAACGTGTTGAGCGCGTTCAGATCGCAGAGGCCGCCCGCCCCCGCCGCGTTGATGTCGGAGGTCGTGCCGTCCGAGGCGCGTCGCGCCTGAAACAGCTTGCCACTGTAGGCGGCGAACATCGCCCGCATCACCGAGTGTGCAGCGACCATCGGCGTCCCGGCGGTCGCCGCGATGTCGCCCGGAAGCGTCCCGGTCTGCGTCGCGCCGCCGGCGCCCGCGCCGCCGGTCGCGCCGCTCGCGCCGCCCTTGCCGGTCGCGCCAGCCGCGCCGCCGGTCCCGGTCGCGCCGCCCTTGCCAGTCGCGCCAGCCGCGCCGCCGGTCCCCGTCGCACCGCCCGACCCACCCTTGCCCGTCGCGCCCGCCGACCCGCCGCCGGTCCCGGTCACGCCGCCCGACCCGCTGCCGCCCGAACCGCCCTTGCCCGTGACGCCGCCCGACGCCGCCGCCGGTCCCGACCGCGCCGCCGCTGGACGAGCCGCCGCTGCCGCTGCCGCCCGAGCCGTTGCCGCCGGTCGACGAGCCGCCGCTGCCGCTGCCCCCCGAGCCCGTCGATCCACCCTCGGCACTGCCGCCGCCGCTGCCGCTGACGTTGCCGTCGCTGTTGGCGCACGAAGAAATGAGGAAGATCGGCAACGCGAGTCGTGCGAGCTGCGACAGGCGTCCTGGGAGGCGCAAGTGTAGCAATGGGGGCTCCTTTGAGTCGGAGGTGCCGGCCCTCCCGCGGGAGGGCTCAGGTTTCGCACGGTCGCCGACGAGCGTCGGAATCGTGGCGCCGCCGCCACCTGTTACACTGCGCCACATGTCTCAGCTGCGCGTCGTCGGGGCCGGCCTCGGCCGGACCGGAACCCATTCCTTGAAGATCGCGCTCGAGCGGCTGCTCGGCGGCCCCTGCTACCACATGGTGGAGGTGTTCAAACGCCCTGCCGACATGGAGGCCTGGCGCGCGGCGGCGGGCGGCGAGCTGCCCGACTGGCACAAGCTGTTCGACGGCTTCGCGGCGACGGTCGACTGGCCGTCCGCGGCGTTCTGGTGGGAGATCGCCGAGGCGTTCCCCGACGCCGTCATCCTCCTTTCGAACCGCGACGCCGACGGCTGGTGGAAGAGCGCCACGCGCACGATCTTCGAGGGCCTCCGCCGCCGCGACCGCCCGTCGACCGAGAAGCCGGCCGAGACCCCGACCAACGGCCCGCCCGACAACGCGGCGTTCGGGGCGATGGTCGGCGCCCTCTTCACCAAGACCTTCACGCCGGACTTCCTCGACGAGGCGGCCGCCAAGGCGGCGTTCGACCGCCACACCGCCGACGTCCGCCGGCGCGCACCGAAGAACCGCCTCGTCGAGTGGCGCGTTCAGGACGGCTGGGGTCCGCTCTGCGCCGCACTGGGCGTCTCCGTCCCCAGCGAGCCCTTCCCGGTCAGCAACACGACCGAGGAGTTTCGCGCGCGCGCCCACCTCGACGGGTAGCGCGCGGGTCGCTCACCCCCCGTGCGCGACGGAGGCCGCGCAGGTCGTCGGGCACTGGTCGTACGGCGACTGCAGCATCGTGAAGTCCGGGCAGGTCGGCCCACCCGTGAAGACGCCGCCGATGCAGGCGGCGCAGTCGGTGGTGAGGCCCTTCGTGAGGGTCTTGCAGGTAGTGAGGGCGGTGGTGAGCTTGTCGTTCGTGGAGCAGAGGAACATCGCGTTGGTGCAGAGGCTCGCCGTGCACTCGAGCATGACCAGGCATTCGGGCGAGCTCAGGTCGGCGGTATGGGCCGCGTCGTTGCAGGCGTCCGCGGTCAGTTTCGCGGCGCAGGCCTGCGAGGTGGCCACCGTCGCCGAGCAATCGGGCTGGATCGTGAAGCAGACACCGATCGCGGTGGTGACTGGCCCAGCGTCGGCGCAGGAGACGGCGCCGGTTCCGTTCGGCGACTCCTGAAGACAGAGCTGGTGGAGATCGGCCGTCGAGAGATCGACCAGCTTCGTCGTCGGCGGCGGCCCGCTCGACGTCGAACCGTCCTTGCTGTCGCTGCTGCTCGAGCAGCCCACCATCAACACGGCGCCCACCAGCGCCGTACTCGCCAGACGCGACATCGAACGCATGCGGCGAGTGTACTCGCTATCCGGCGCGACCGAACCGGTTTTCCGGGGGGCGGTCCGTCCGGTAGGTGTTGATGAAGTCGACCCGCTCCCCGATCGGCGGGTGGCTGGCGCGAAAGATCTTGTACAGGCGCCCCGGGCGCGGGACCGCCAGGTTCTGCTCCTGCAGCGCCACGAAGGCGGTGGCGGCGGCGTGGTTGTCGCGCGTCAGATCGAGCCCGAAGCGATCGGCGGCCCGCTCGTGGTGGCGCGAGAGCGCCAGCATGGCCGGCGTGATCGCCATCGAGAAGAGCGACAGCAGCAGCATGAGCAGCGGCATCGAGGCCAGGTCCGAGATGCGATCGAAACCGAACCGCGCGCCGAAGCGCCCCAGCGCCAGGTCGGCGGTGAGATGCACGCCCCAGAGCCCCGCCACCGTCAGCGCCGACGAAACGAGGATGTTCAACCGGACGTGGCCCAGCACGTAGTGCCCGAGCTCGTGGCCGACGACGAAGCGGGTCTGGCGCGGCGTCAGCCGGGCGAGCAGCGTGTCCCACAGGACGATGCGCTTGGTGTTCCCGACGCCGGTCACGTAGGCGTTGACCTTCTTGGTGTCGACGCTCTTTTCGACCTCGAAGACGCGCGCCCCCTCGACGCCGGCCTGCGCGGCGACCGTCAGCACCTCGGCCTCCAGCGCCTGGTCGCGCATCGGGCCGAACTTGTTGAACAGCGGCGCGATGAAGACCGGCGTCACCAGCAAGATGAGCGCGAAGAACGGCAGTGCCAGCGCGCCCGTCCAGAGCCACCAGTGCTCCGGGCTGGCGCGCAGCAAGAGGTACGGCACCCAGAGCACCGCCGCCCCGAGCAAGAGGCCGACCACCAGCCCCTTGAGCTCGTCGCCGATCCACTTGCCGAGCCGCTGCGTCGAAAGGCCATAGGCGTGCTCACGCGCGTAGCCGACGTAGTACGCGAGCGGCAGCTGGATGACGAACATCATCGCCGAGAGCAGCGCCAGGTAGACCACCAGTGTCGGGAAGAACCGCCCGTGCGTCAGGCCGTCGGCGACCGTCCGGAGGCGCGCCGACACCCCCGTCAGCAGGATCGCCGCCGGCAACGCCAGCCCCAGCACGTGCTCCACCACCCAGATGACGGTGCCGCTCCGGTGATAGGCGAGCGCTTTCTCCGTCGGCGGCGGCACGACGACCGGCCCCTCGACGTCGGCGGCGGACTGGTCCATGCGCTCAATCTGGCACCACATCAGCGCTTCGCCGCGTCGAAATCGCACATGGGAGCGTGACAAACGCCGTGGTCGGATCTGCATGAATTCGGGCAGCGCCCCGCTCCATCACATTCGCCCTTGCCAGGAGCCCGTCACGAACCAAGATCAGGGACGCTCGTTTCCAGACGAGAGGAGGCCCGATGCCGAGACCGATGCTGCTGGGAGCGAGCCCGAGGTCGAGGTCGCAACGACCGTGGAGATTGATTTGCACGCTCGGGCTCCTGGCGCTCGCGCCCGCCTGCGGCGGCCCGACGAACGCGGGCTCCCGGCCCGGCACCGGTGGTAACGGCGGCAGCGGAGGCATCACGATCGGAGGCGGCGGAAGCGGCGGGACGACCAGCGGCGGGACGGGCGGCGCCTCCAGCGCCGGCGGCGTCGGTGGACCGCTCAGCGACGCCGGAGCGTTCGCCGACGCGCTCGGCCCGTTCGACGGCGGCGCCTGCACCGACAACGGCAGCCAACAGACGGACCCGAACATGAGCGCCGCCAGCGGCACGTTCTCCGGCGCCGTGGCCGGCGCCGTCTGCGCCGGCGGCACGTTCGCCCACGTCCAGAGCACGCCCGCAGAGGACGGTGGTGCACCCGAGGTCGAGCTCTTGATCGCCGCCGTCGGCGCCGGCGACCCCGCAGCGCGCATCCGCTTTCAGGATGGAGCCAACGTCACCGGTGGTGAGCTGCAGGTCGACATCGGCATCTCGGCCGCCGCCACCGGGACCTACACCCAGGACGTCACCTGCGGCAGCGCCGAGCTCGTCGCTAATCTCCCCGCCCCCGATCCCAGCATCTGCGCAGCCGACGCCGGGGGCTTCAACTGTCCCGACGGCTGCGCGTCGTTCGGACCGGACCAGCCCTGCACGCCGATCGCGCCGCAGGTCATCTACGCCGCCCTCGCAGCTTCGGACTGCCAGGGCGATTCGACCACCCCCACCGGAACCTGGACGGTGACGCTCACTTCGCTCACCGCCGAGCCGGACGCGGGAACCGGGACCTTGGGCTCCCTCATCTACAAGGCGCACGGCACGCTGACCGCCACGCTCGCTGACCAGGACCCCGACGGCGGCGCCGCGGGCGTCAGCCTCTCCCTGACGTTCTGATCGATCTGATTGCATCTCGTCCTGGCGTCCGGCTCGACCGCATGCGCGGCCCAGGTTGCCGACGCGCGCCCAGTTCCCAGATTGAAGGTGAAGGGTGGTGCGCATGAGGAGCTGGTTGACGGGGATGGTTCTGGTGGGAGTGCTGGCCGGGCCGGTCTTCGCGGCAGAGCCGGGGGCGCGGACGACGGGCGCTTACACGAACGGAAACACGCCGAGCGCGGGGCTCACCGACACGGTGACCACCAACGTGCGGGCGGTGCTGGAGGGCGACAAGCTGCTCAAGGGGGCGGTGATCACCGTGGCGACGTCCGAGAAGGGCGTGGTGACGCTGGTCGGGTCGGTCCCGAACGTCACCGCCAAGCGCGAGGCGGTCGAGTCCGCGCGCGGCACGCCGGGCGTCGTCGAGGTCCAGGACATGCTGCGCTTCGACGTCTCGTCACCGAACGCGCCGGCGCCGCAGTAGCGGCCGTCCACGACGCGGCAGCGGGGCCGGCTACTTCTTGAGGCGGTAGCCGGTCTTGAAGATCCAGCCGACGACGAAGCAGCAACACGACCAGGAAGCCGGCGACCGCGGCCAGGCTGACGCCGACCGCGACGTCGGCGGTGTCGTAGAAGCTCCAGCGGAAGCCGCTGACCAGGTAGACGACCGGGTTGAAGAGCGCGATCGTGCGCCAGCGCGGCGGCAGCATGTCGATCGAGTAGAAGGCGCCGCCGAGGAAGGTCAGCGGCGTGACGACCAGCATCGGGATCAGCTGCAGCTGCTCGAAGCCGCCCGCCCAGACGCCGATGACGAAGCCGAACAGGCTGAAGGTAGTCGCGGTGAGCAGCAGGAAGGCGATCATCGCCAGCGGGTGGTGGACCTGACCGGGACGAAGACGGTCGACGTCGCCAGGATGATGAGGCCGAGCGCGATCGACTTCGTCGCCGCGGCGCCGACGTAGCCGATGATCATCTCCAGGAACGAGATCGGCGCCGAGAGCAGCTCGTAGATCGTGCCGGTGAACTTGGGGAAGTAGATCCCGAACGAGGCGTTGGAGATGCTGGCGGTGAGGATCGAGAGCATGATGAGGCCCGGCACGATGAAGGCCCCGTAGGGGACGCCGCCCACGCGCGACATGCGCGAGCCGATCGCCGAGCCGAAGACGACGAAGTAGAGCGAGGTGCTGATGACCGGCGTGACCACGCTCTGGAGCAAGCGTGCGCACGAAGCGCGCCATCTCGAACCGGTAGATGGCCCAGACGCCGGTGCGGTTGAAACCGATGGCGCTCACGACCGCGGGCGCTCCCGGCCGCGCCTCGTCTCGCTGACCAGGCTGACGAAGATCTCCTCCAGCGAGCTCTGGTGCGTCGGAGAGGTCCTTGAAGGCGATCCCCAGCTCGCCGAGCCGGCGCAGCAGCGTCGGGATGTCGCGCGGGCCTTCGTCGGCGCGCCGCGGAGCGCGCCCGCCGCGCCGTCGCGCGCGTCGA
The DNA here is from genome assembly GCA_963725905.1 of uncultured Pseudomonadota bacterium. Classification (GTDB taxonomy): domain Bacteria; phylum Myxococcota_A; class Polyangia; order Fen-1088; family Fen-1088; genus JADGRB01. Next base: position 39,625 of record CAVSAG010000005.1, read on the forward strand.
AGGTGTACTCCAGCTGGTTGCCGCTCGCCTTGAGCGCCAGCGGCCAGCCGGCCAGAGCCGCCGGGAGCGCCGTCATCGGCTCCTGCAAGTTCAGCGTGAGCTGCCGCTTGCCCAGCTTCTGCATCAGCTTGGCCTTCTCCTCGACGACGATCAGCGCGCCCTTGTTGATGATGCCGATCCGATCGGCCATCTCCTCCGCTTCGTCGATGTAGTGCGTGGTGAGGATGATGGTGACGCCGCCTTCGCGCAGGCGCCGCACCAGCGCCCACATGTCGCGCCGCAGCTCGACGTCGACGCCGGCCGTCGGCTCGTCGAGAAAGAGGATCTCCGGCTCGTGCGCCAGCGCCTTGGCGATCATCACCCGCCGCTTCATCCCCCCCGACAGCGTCATGATCCGGTCTTGTCCGTTTCTCCCACAGCGCCAGGTCCCGCAGCACCTTCTCGACGTGGGCCGGGTTGACCGGCCGGCCGAACAGGCCGCGGGAAAACGTCACCGTCGCCCACACCGACTCGAACGCGTCGGTCGTCAGCTCCTGCGGCACGAGGCCGATCTTGAACCGCGCCGCGCGGTAGTCGCGCACGATGTCGTGCCCGTCCGCCGTCACCGTCCCGCCCGACGGCGTGACGATGCCGCAGACGATGCTGATGAGCGTCGTCTTCCCGGCGCCGTTCGGCCCGAGCAGCGCGAAGATTTCGCCGCGCCCGATCTCGAGATCGATCGTCTTGAGCGCGACGAACCCCGAGGCGTAGGTCTTCTGGAGCCCCTTAATCGAGATGATCGGTTCCATGACCGCGCCGGGAGGTATTAGCATGCGCCGGACGGTCAATGGAGCGCTTCAAAGCTGAGATGGAACCCGTCGCGCACGGCGGTCAATGAGAGGCCACGCCGTCTCCATTCCGCGCCGGACAGTGGCGACCATGTGCCTCGCCGCGCCATTGTTCCTGGCGATCGTGGTCTCGGAGCACGCGGCGGCGGGCGTTGCCGACGCCGATTCGGGCGCGGATTCGACCGGCACGTTGACTCCCGAGATTGTGGCCGCGGCTGTGAAGGGCCAGATCGGGTCGCTCCAGCGTTGCTACGAACAATCGCTCCACCGCCATCTCGCGCTCCAGGGGAAGCTCGGCGCGGTCTGGACCATCGACGTCGCGGGCAAGGTCACGGATCTCCACTGGGAAGCGAACGAAATTGGCGATCCTGCATTCACGGCTTGTGCGCGTGGCGTGCTGAGGCAGCTTCAGTTCTCCCCCGCCCCCGCACATCCCGTCGAAGTGTCGTTTCCGTTCGTCTTCACTTCAGACGGCGTACGCGCCGACGCTTCCCATCAATGGAACGCCATCCCGACCGCCGGGGAGACGCCGGAAGAAGTCGCCCTGATCTGGCTGGACGCCATCCGCTGGGCGGACGTGTCGACAATCCGCGCGGTCTCGGCGTATCCCCTGGCGATCGAAGGTTTCAACTTGGAATCGGGGTCGGGGCGGGAAGCTTGCAAGGGAACCCCGCGGTCCGACGGAATCGCCGGGGTGCGATCGTTTCACGCCGTCGACGGTCTCAAAGTGACGATCGCGAGCGCGGAGGACGTCGACCGCGATCTCCAGTGCCCATTGGCGGACATGTTCCTTCGCGACGACATCCCGCGCGCGAACGCCGACGGGACCTGGCCCCAGGCCCCGCGGAACAACGACGACCACGTCTCCGGAACGGTCAGGGTCGTGAAGGCTGGTCGGCTGTCGAGGCACCTGGCCCGGTACCGCGCTGTTGCCAGGCGGTTGGCGAAGGATCACACCCTGGTCGAGGCCACTATGACCGACAACGACGGCGAGCTCACGTCCGTCCTGCTGGCGTTGCGTCCGGATCCGGAGCGGCACTTCCTCGTCGAAGGCGCCTATATCGACGAGTTGTTCCAAGAGTAGCTTGCCCGCGCGACCGATCTATCCTTCGCGCATGTCGTTCTTCCTCGGACTGCTGCTGTTCGTCGTCGTGGCCGGAATCATCGACGCAAAGCTCCCCTGGCCGCGCGCGCGGGCGGAGCGGCGGCCGGAGGTGCAGCGGTGATCGCCGGACACTTCGGCCTTGCCGCGGGCGTCAAGGCGCGCGAGCCGGCGGTGCCGCTGTGGGCGCTGATGCTGGCGACGCAGTGGCTCGACGTCGTGTTCGTGCCGCTGTTCGTCGCCAAGGTGGAGACGATCGACGTCATCGGCGGCGGCGCGCCCGGCTACGGCAACGGGATCATCCATGCCGACTACACGCACTCGCTGGTCGGCGCGATCGCGCTGGCGATCGTCTTCGCGATCCCGGCGGGCTTGCGCTGGGGGCGGCGCGCGGCCGTCATTCTGGGGGCCGTCGTCTTCTCGCACTGGATTCTCGATCTGATCGTGCATCGTCACGACATGCCGCTTCTTCCGGGCGCGCCCGCGGACGCGCCGCACGTCGGCTTCGGGCTCTGGCGCTGGCCGCTCCTGACCGCCGCCGCAGAGCTGGCGCTGGTGCTGTGGGGCGGGCTCACCTACCTGCGCGCCGCGGTCGGCGTGGCGCGGGCGCAGGATCCTTCGAAGCTGCGGCGCGCGCGCGTCGCGGGCGCGACGGTGATCGTCTCCGGGCTCGTCACGCTCGCGCTGGGCGTGGCCGGGCTCTGAACGGGGCTACAGCGCCGTCGCCGGTGCGACCGTAGCGCGGGCGATCCGGCCGTCGTCGGTCACGATCTCGAGGGTCAGCGGCTCCCGCGCGGGCGCCGCGAGCGCGAGATCGATCGTCTCGCCCGGCCGTGCCCCGGGCCGACCAGCGCCGTCCGGCGCGCCAGCACCTCGTGCGAGGCGGTCACCAGGCGCAGCTCGACGCGCCCTGGGCGCGCGGCGTGCGGCACCTGAAACGCCAGGTGCCCCTCGGGCGCGAGGCGCAGCTCGGCGCGGCGGCCGCTGGCGTAGATGCCGCCGCTCGAGAAGTCGACGACCAGCGCCACCACGCCGGGCACGATCCCGGCCAGCAGCCAGAGGAAGTCCATGACCATGGTGGCGGTGTCGATCGTGCCGGCCTGGATCCCGCGCCGCTCGGGGTGAAGGATGTAGCCGCAGCCGATGGGCTGGTGCCGACGGTGAGCATCGTGCCGGCAGCGACGGTGCGTAAGAATCGATTGGTCATTCGGGTCTCCTCTGGGCCGCATATACCGGCGCCGTGTGGTTGTCGGCTGGTAGATTAAGCACGTGTCCCCCGATCTGCGCGACCTCTCCTTCCCGGCGCCCCGCGCGGCCTCCCCGTCACCATCGACTTCGAGGGCGAGCGCGTCGCCGCCTTCGAGGGCGAGCCGGTCGCCGTCGCCCTGCACGCCGCCGGGATCCAGACGCTGGCGCGCTCGTCGAAGTACCACCGGCCGCGCGGCTTCTTCTGTCTCGACGGCCACTGCGCGGCCTGCCTCCTGCGCATCGACGGCCGCCCCAACCAGCGCGCCTGCCTGACGCCGGCGCGCGCCGAGCTCGGCTGCGCGCGCCAGAACGCCTTCCCCAGCGCCGACGTCGACGTGCTCGCCGCGGCCGACTGGCTGTTCCCCGAGGGCATGGATCACCACACGATGATGACCGGCAGCCGCGCCGGCAACGCGCTGTTCCTCAAGCTCGTGCGCGAGATGGGCGGCGCGGGGACGCTGCCCGACGCGCCGGCGGCGATCCGGCTGGCGCCGCGCGACGAGGCGCTCGACGTCTGCGTCGTGGGCGGCGGGCCGGCCGGGCTGTCGGCGGCGCGCGCGATCGCCGAGGCGGCGCCCGGCGCGCGCGTCGCGCTCTACGACGAGCAGGCGGCGCCCGGCGGCTCGCTGCTCGCGGAGGCGGGCGGCGCGGCGCGCGCGGCGCGCGCTGGCCGAGGCGGCGCGCGCGGCCGGCGTCGCGCTCGCCGCGCGCGCGACGGCCATCGCCTTTTATCCCGAGGACGAAGCGCCGGGCGGCGGGCCGGGCCTGCTGGCGGTGGTGCGCCGGCGAGCGGCTGCTGCGCGTGCGCGCGCGGCGCTATCTCTACGCGACCGGCGGCTACGACCAGAACCTGCCGTTCGTCGACAACGATCGGCCCGGCGTGATCGCGGCGCGCGCCTGCGGGCGGCTGGCGTTTCACTGGGGCGTGCGCCCGGTGCCGCCAGGGCGCAAGGTGATCGTCCTCGACGGCGCGCCGACCGCGGCGCCGCTCGCGCGGGCGCTCGCACGCCGCCGGCGTCGTCACGCGAGCGCGTCGATCTCGCGCGCGAGACCGTGCTCGCGGCGCGCGGGACCAGGCGCGTGCGCGGCCTCGACGTCGCGGGCCCGGGCGGACGGTCCGGAAGGTCGACGGCGACCTGGTGGCGGTGGCGACGCTCCCCGCGCCCGCCTCCGAGCTGCCGCGCCAGCACGGCGCCGCCGTGCGGTTCGACCCCGCGCGCGGCGGGTTCGCCGCCGTCGTCGACGCGCACGGCGCGACGACCGCCGCGGCGTCTTCGCCTGCGGCGACGTCACCGGCTACGCTCGGCCCCGAGGCGGCCGCGCGCGCGGGGGCGCGGGTCGGGCGCGCGCTGGCGGCGACGCTGGGCGCGGCGATCGCCCTCCTCGCCGCGCTGGCGCTCCCGGCGGGCTGCGCCGCGCCCACGCCGCCGCCGCGCCGGCGCGCCGACCGCGCCCGCCGCCGCCGGACCGGCCCCCGTCGTCGAGCCGCCGCCGTTCAGCGCGCCGGGCCCCCGCGCCACGCCGGCGGGCGCCGAGAGCGCCGACGACGCGGACGCGTCGGTCGATCCTCGACGCCGCCTGGCGGACCGTGCGCGACAAGCACTACGACAAGACGCTGGGCGGCCTCGACTGGAACGCCGTGCGCGCCAGGTACGAGCCGCTCGCGCTCGCCGCGCCGTCCGAGGCCGCCTTCTACCGCGTGCTCAACCAGATGATCGGCGAGCTCGGCCAGTCGCACATGATGATCACCGGCCCCGGCGACGAGGACGAGGTCGCCGCCGAGGAGACCGCGCAGCCGGGCGACGCGCCGGGCGGCGCCCGGCCGCCGGACACCAGATCGCCCGCCGGGGTCGGGATCGGCGATCCCGGGCTCACCGTGCGCGTGGTCGAGGGGCGCCCGACCATCACCCGCGTGCGCGCCGGCTCGGCCGCCGAGCGGGCGGGCCTCCAGCCCGGCTTCGTGGTCACGCAGATCGGCGGGCGCCCGATCGAGGCGCCGCACGACTCGTCGCGCGCGCTCCGCCCCGTCGAGGAGCGGTTCGCCATTCGCCGGGCGGCGACGCGCCGGCTGGCGGGCCCGCCGGGCACGCGGGTCACCGTCAGCTACCTCGACAACGGCGATCGCCCCGGCAAGGCGGTGCTGACGCGCGATCCGCCCAGCGGCAAGCCGGTGCAGATCGGCTACCTCCCGCCGATCTACCCGGAGGTGCACGCGTACGAGACGAACGACGTCGGCGTCATCGCGTTCAACATCTTCTTCATCGAGCCGGTGCTGGCCGAGCTCAAGAAGGCGGTCGCCCGCTTCCAGCAGCATCACGTGCGCGGGCATCGTGCTCGATCTGCGCGGCAACCCGGGCGGCGAGGGCGCGATGTCGATCCCGGTCGCCTCGCTGTTCGTCGACCACCCGCTGGTGCTGGGGACGCTCAAGTTCCGCGACTTCGACCAGACCTTCACCGCCAGGCCGGAGCTGGGCGTCGACGCCGTTCCTCGGGCCCGCTGGCCATCCTCACCGACGAGGGGACCGCCTCGACCTCGGAGATGCTGGCGGCCGGGCTGCAGGAGGCCAAGCGCGCCGTGGTGGTGGGCGACGCCTCGCTCGGCGCCGTGCTGCCGTCGGTGGTCGAGGCGCTGCCGGGCGGCGCGATCATGCAGTACGTGGTGGCCGACTTCAAAACGCCCAAGGGCATCCTGCTCGAGGGGCGCGGCGTCCAGCCCGACAAGCGGGTGCATCGAGACGCGGGCGGCCCTGCGCACCGGGCGCGACCCGGTCCTTGACGCCGCCCTCGTCGCCGTCCGAGCCTCGCGACCAGCCCCAACAGGATCTGCGACAGGAGCCTCCCCATGAAGACGACCCGTCTGTTTCTCCCCCGGCGTCGGCCCTCTGCCTGGCGCTCGGTTGCGCCGCCCAGCCGCCGCCCGCGCCCGCCACGGCGTCCGCGGCCGCACCGGCGGCTCCCGGCCTGCGCACGCCCGACGCCATCCTGGCCGACTCCGTCCAGGCGACGGGCGGCGCCGCCGCCTGGTACGGCGCACAAGACGATCCACGTCAAGATGAACATGGCGTTCCAGGGGATGGCGATGGGCGGGCCGGTCGACCACTACCAGACCAGCGCCGACAAGTCGCTGACCGTGTCGACCTTCCCCGGCATCGGCCTCGTGCGCGAGGGGATCGAACGGGAAGGTCTTCTGGGCGCAGGATCCGTTCAACGGGCTGCGCTTTCTGGAGGGCGCCGAGGCCGAGCAGGCGCGCATCGAGGACGCCTGGAACGTCCGAGCTCGCAGGCGCGCGCGCTGTTCACGAAGATCGAGACGACGCCGGACGCGCCGGCGGGGCTCGAGTGCCTGTCGCTGACGCCGCGGAGCGGGCCGCCCATCCGCAGCTGCTACGACCGCCAGACGCACCTTCAAGTGACACAGGAGGGAATCGCACGCAACCCCACAGGGCAACGTCCCTTTCACGGTCACGCATCAGCGACTGGCGCGCGTCGGCGGGCTGAAGATGCCGTACGCACTCGAGACGCAGGCCGGGCCGGTCATCATCCTCACCACCGTCAACGAGGTCAAGTTCGACGAGCCGATGGACGACAAGATGTTCGAGCCGCCGGCCGCCGGCGCCCCGTAGCGCGCGAGAGGGAACGCAGCATGTCACGCAAGGTGATCCTCTGCCGCTGCGAGGACGTCACGCTGGCCGACGTCCAGCACGCGGTGAAGCTGGGGCGCGCCGACCTCGAGGAGGTGAAGCGCTACACCGGCTTCGGCACGGGGCCCTGCCAGGGCAAGGAGTGCCTGCGCGAGGTGGCGCGCGCGGTGGCCGACGCGGCGGGGGTCGCCCCGGCGGCGCTGGCGCCGTTCACCGCGCGCCCGCCGCTGGTGCCGACCGAGCTCGGCGTCCTGGCCGCGGCAGGCGAGAAGTGACAGGCCAGAAGTGACGGGAAGGAAATGACCGCCGCCCTCCCCGCCCGCGCCGACGTGGCGGTCATCGGCGCCGGCGTGATGGGGCTGGCGATCGCCTACAACCTGGCTGCGCGCGGCCGCCACCGGATCGTCGTGCTCGACGCGCACTACCTGGCCTGGGGCGCCTCCGGGCGAAACGGCGGCGGCGTGCGCCAGCAGTGGTCGACCGAGATGAACGTCCGCCTCATGCAGGAGTCGATCGAGATCTGCGCCCACTTCGCCGAGGAGATGGGGATCAACGTCTGGATGCGCCGCGGCGGCTATCTCTTCCTCGCCCGCACGAAGGCGGCGCGCCGAGCGCCTGGAGACGAACGTCGCGCTGCAGAACCGCTGCGACGTGCCGACGCGCATGATCTCGCTCGACGACGCGCGCGAGCTCGTGCCCGAGCTCGACGGCTCGGCCGAGCGGCTTCGTGGCCGCCTGCTACAACCCGACCGACGGCATCGTCTTCCCCTGGCCGTTCCTCTGGGGCTACGCGCGCGCGGCCGAGCGGCGCGGGGTCACCATCCGGACCGGCACGCCCGTGACGGCGATCGACCGGCGCGGCGACGACTTCGTGCTGCACCACGCCGGCGGGGGCGCTGCACCGCCGGGCGCGTCGTCTGCGCCGCGGGCGCCTGGTCGCCGCGAGGTCGCGCGCCTGGCGGGCGTCGCGCTGCCCGACCGCCCCGTGCGCCACGAGATCCTCTCGACCGAGCCGCTCAAGCCGTTCTTGAAGCCGATGGTCTCGGTGATCGAGAGCGGCCTCTACTTCTCGCAGTCGCTGCGCGGCGAGCTGGTGGGCGGCGTCTCGATGCCCGAGGAACGCGAACCCCGACGGCGAGGTCCGCCTCGGCTCGCGGCTCGCGTTCCTGACCACCATGGCGCGCGGGCTCGTCGACGCTGATGCCGCGGCTCGGGCACGTGAAGGTCGTGCGGCAGTGGGCCGGGCCGTACGACGTCAGCCCCGACGGCAACCCGATCGTCGGCGAGCTGCCCGGCGTGCCCGGCTTCTACGTCGTCTGCGGCTTCGGCGGCCACGGCTTCATGATGGCGCCCGTCGTGGCGCGCCACTACGCGCGCCTACCTCGGCGGCGAGACGCCGCACCCGCTCTTCACCGCCTGGCGCGCCGACCGCTTCGGCCCCGGCGGCGCGCCCGCCGGCGGCCGATCGCGAGGAGATGATCATCGGCTGACGCGCGACCGGTGCGGCGGCGCAATCAGGTCGGCTTGAGCTCTTCGGCTTCTTGACCAGGCGCGAGTAGATGAGCGGGCCGAGGCTGTCGACCATCATCTTCTCGACCAGCTCCTCGAGCGCCTGGCGCTGGTCGGCTTCCGTCGTAGACGAAGCGGATGCCCATCCCCGGCTCGTGGTCGGCCGGGACGTCTGGCGGGGCGCGGTGACGCCCTCCTTGATCGACCCAGCGGACCTCACCGCGCAGCGCGAGCGGCGTCGTCGCGCGAGGGGACCATCAGCTTGAAGAGGAAGATGGTGCCGATGTCGAGGGGCTTCTCGGTCTTGATGAACGTCCCCCCCTTGGAGATGTTCTTCGTGTAGTCGTAGAAGAAGGTGTTGAGCCGCTTGTACTCCACCTTGAGCTCGATGGGAGCGCGTGCTTCGCGGCGTCGTTCTTCGTCGCGTCATGATCGCATCTCCCCGGACGCAACCCTCGGTCGTCGCGAGCGTGTCGCCCATGTTAAGCCTCCGTGCGAAAAACCGTCAATTCGCGCCCGGTCTTGCCCGCGAAAAGGTCGGTCTGCGCCCGCTCGTCTGGGGGGGATCCTGCTGGCGGTGGTGGCGGCTGGTCCTCGACTTCGTGCCGCTCTACGACCTGCTCGGGTACGACTTCGCGTTCGCGCTCGGCCTCGGCGCCGCGCTCGGCCGGCGTCGACATCGGGCACGGCCAGGCGGCGCGCGCGCGCGCCGCGCTCGGACGGACGCCGGCGGGTGGCGAGCTCGCCCGCGTCTTCGGCACGGGCGGCGGCGCTGTCGGCGGCGACGCTGTCTCTGCCGCTCGTTCTCGGCTCGCCAACGCCGCTGCGCGTTCGAAACTGCAGCCTGGCGGCCGGGCTCGGCGTTCTTCGCGCTGCTGCCGCTGCCGAGCGCCCTCTTCGCCGCCACCGCCGGCGTGCTGGCGGGCCTGGCGACGCCCGCCGGCGCCGCGGGCGCCTGCTCGCCTTCGCGCTCCCGGCCGCCTCGATCCTCTGGACGCTGCTGCGGCTCTACCGCGATCCGCCGGTGTTCGCGTTCGATCCGTTCGGCGGCTACTTCCCCGGGCCGATCTACGACGAGGCGCTGCGCCCGCCGCTCACGCTGCTGCTCTTCCGCGTCGCCAACCTCGTGTGGGCCGCCACGGCGATCGTGCTCGCGCTCGCGGTTCACCGCGAATGGCCGCGATCCGCGCCGCTGGCGCCCGCGCAGTCGCTCGCGGCGGCCTTGCCGCTCGTCGCCGCCTCCGTCGTCCTCTACGCGACGGGCGGACGGCTCGGCTTCCACATCGCGCGCGCGCGATCTGGCGCGCGTGCTCGCTCGCAGCGAGACGACCGAGCACTTCGTCGTTCACTACGTCCCCGGCAGCAAGAGCCGCACCGACGTGGCGCTGGAGGCCGAGGATCTCGAGTTTCGCTACCAGCAGCTCGCCAGACGTTCGGCGTCGAGCCGAAGCTCCCCATCACCGTGTGGGACTTCCCGGACGCCGAGGTCAAGAAGGCGCTGGTCGGCGCGGGCGACACGCTCTACGCCAAGCCCTGGACGCGCGAGATGTTCGTGCAGGAGCGCTTCCCGTCGAAGCGGCTGCGACACGAGATGGCGCACGTCTTCGCCGGGGCGTTCGGCGATCCGTTCTTCGGCGTGGCGCTCAGCTGGCGCTGGACGCCGCTGCCGCACCCGGCGCTGGCGATGGGCCTCGTCGAGGGGATCGCCGAGGCGGCCGACGCTGACGATCCCTGGGGCGACGCCACCATCCACCAGGAGGCGGCGGCGATGATCGCGGCGGGCCTCGCGCCGCCGCTCGCCGACGTGGTCGGGGCGGGCTTCAGCACGCTGGCCGGCGCGCGCGCCTATACGCTGGCCGGCTCGTTCTCCGCCTTCCTGCTGAGCACGCGCGGCGCCGACAAGCTGCGCGCGCTCTACCGCTCGGCGGGGAACTTCAGCGACGTCTACCGGATTCCGCTCGCCGATCTCGAGCGCGAGTGGCGGCATTTCCTGGCCGCGCAGCCGCTCACCACCGCAGCAGCGCGCCCACGCCACCGAGGAGTTCCGCCGGGGCGCCATCTTCGGCCGCGTCTGCGCGCGCGAGCTCGCGGCGCGGGTCGCCGAGGCGCGTGGCCTCGTGGGGAGCGATCCGGCGCGCGCGGTGGAGCTCCTGCGATCGACCTGCCACGACGATCCGAACGAGCCGCTCTACCGGCTGGCGCTGGCGCGCGCCGAGGTGGCGGCCGGGGCCGAGTCGGCGGCGCGGACCGAGCTCGCCCACCTGGCGCTCGACGGCACGCTGACCGTCCCGCTGCGCGCCGAGGCGGAGTCGCTGACGGCGGCCATCGACTTCGCCGCGCGCGACTACGCCAACGCCGAGACACACCAGCGGCGCGCGCTCGATCTGGCGGCGACCGACGCCGACCGGCGGCAGGCGCTGGCCAAGCTAGCGGGCCTCGCCAGCCCCGCCGCGCGCGCCACGCTCGGCCGTGCGCTCTTCGCCGACACCGTCGAGCCCGACGTCGACCAGGTGCTGATCTTCTTCCTGTTCGGCGAGTACGCCCGACTCCACCCGGCCGATCGCCTGGGACCCTACCTGCTCGGACGGCAGCTCATCGGCCGCGACGCCGCGCGCGCGCTGCCGCTCTTGAGCCGCGCGTGCGGCGACGAACAGCCCAGCCGACGCGGGCGCACGGTCGACCCTGGCCCCCGAGTTCGAGCGCGAGTGTCGCCGCATGATCGCCGACGCCGCCTACCGGGTCGGCGACTTCGTCCACGCCCGGGCCGCGCTGGCGCGCCTGGCGACCGACGCCACCGAGGCCGACCGGCTGCGAGCGCTCGACATGCGCGCGCGCGTCGACTGGGCGGCGGCCCAGCGCAACGGCGCCGTCGGCCAGCCGGCGGCAGGCGGAACGCGATGACCAAAGCTGGACGCGGTAGCCTCTCCGGCGCGACAATGCGCCCGATGACCAACGAGTCGCGCAGGCGGCGACGTCGCGTCTCTCCCGGGGTGCCGCTCTTGCTGGCGGCGACGGTGCTCTGGTGTGGCGTCGCCCGCGCCGAGACGCCGCCGCCTCCGGCGACGCCCCCGGCGACCGACACGCCGCCCGCGCAGGCGCCCCCCTCGGCGGCCAACCCGCCCGCGGCGCCCCCCTCGGTGGCCAACCCGCCCGCGCCGCCCCCCGCGCCGGCCGCCCCGCCGCCCCCCGCGCAGGCGCCCACGGCGACGCCGCCACCGGGCGAGCCGCAGAACGTCTCGCCGCCCCCCGCGCCGGCCCCGCCCCTCACGCTGGCACCGGCGCCCCCCCCGCCGCCGCCGCTCGAGCTCGACCGGCGGACGCAGCAGGCCGCCTCTGAACGCCCCGTCCCGTTCTACCGCAAGGAGTGGTTCTGGGGGACGGTGGGCCTCGTCGTGCTGTCGACGGCGATCATCATCGCGGCGTCCGGGTCGTCGGGCCCGAGCCCCCCCTCGACGGCGCTGGGGAACATGCATGCGTTCTGAAAATTCGGAACCCTGGGAGGGTTCCGAACCTCCCGCGATGGGCTGCGGCGGCAAAGCCGCCTTCGCCCGACGCGCTTACGCCACTTGGGTCGGCCTCGCGGCCGCACTGATCGCAGGCCTGGCGAGCTGTTCGAGTCCTCAGTCGTTCGTCGTGCTGGTGCTCGAGTCGAGCGCGCAGCCGATCGTGAACGTCGATCACCTCACCGTGGTCGTCACGTTAGGAACGGCCGAGACGCAGACGCTCAACTACCCCGCTGGCAACCTCAGCCTGATAGCCGACGCGGACGTCAGCCAGGGAACGCTGTCGATCAGCTTCTCCGGCAACCAGACCGGCGACGCCACGTTCGTCATCACCGCCTACGACACGCACTGCGAAATCGGCTCGGGAACCGCGCTCGTGACGATCCGCAAGGGGGCGATCAACGAGGCGATCGTTCCGCTCGCCCCCGAGACGGCGAAGTGCACCGGCGACGCGGGCGCGCCCGATCTCGCCCCCGGTACCAGCTTCCCGGGCTGCGATCTGGCGGCGGCGGCGACCTCCTGCCTGGCGACCCAGACCTGCGCCATCAACTGCCAGGACCGCAACAATATCTGCACGGCGGCAGGCACCGTCCCCACCGGCGGCGCGTGCCGCGTCGACGCCGGCTGCGCCGCCGGATCGCAGTGCTTCGGCTACGGCGGGCTCGGCTGCACCGGCGTGCAGCTCTGTCTGCGCTACTGCAACACCGACAACGACTGCGCGTCGAGCAGCAGCGTCGTCGGTCCGGGCAGCTTCTGCCGCGACCCGGTGATCTGCGGCGGCGTCACCACCGCCTATCACACCTGCTCGTTCAGCTGCGATCCGACCGCGGCAGCCGCGACGGCGGCCGCGACCGGCTGTCCCGCCGGCCTCGCATGCGTGATTCCGTCGAGCATGGACCACGTCGACTGCACCTGCCCCGAGGCGACGCGCACTGGAAAAGAGAACACGGCCTGCAACTCCCCCACGCAGTGCGCGCCGGGATTCCTGTGCGAGCAGACCTGCCGCGCCGTCTGCCGCTGCGACGCCCAGAACGGGGCCTGCACCGCCGCCAACGACTGCCCGACCACCGGCACGACCTGCCACGCGGTCAGCGGCCAGACCATTTACGGCGTCTGTCTTTGAGTCTGGGACCCTGAGAGGGTCCCAGGCCCCCCGCGATGAGCTCCGCTCGGCAAAGCCGAGCTCCGCTCACGCGATCATCAACTCCCGCGGTCACGCTAACTTCCCCGCGGCTGTGCTTGAACCTGAACGTGCGTTCAGGTAACGTCGGTCGTGTGCCTGTTCGCGCGCTCGATCTGGTTCGCGATCCGGAGATGGCCCGGGAGATCTCCGCGCATCTCGTCTCGCTCGAGCGGCTCGGCGAGCCGCTCGGGCGGCGCGCGACCGGGATCGTGGCGCTCGACGGGCTGCTCGGCGGCGGCTGGCCGCGCGCGGCGCTGAGTGAGATCTCCGGACGGCGATCGTCGGGGCGGACGGCGGTCGTGCGGGCGGCGCTGGAGGCGGCGATCGCCGCTGGCGAGACGGCGGCGCTGGTCGACGTCGGCGGGACGCTCGACGCGCGCGCCGCGCCGGCCGGCTCCGGGCCGGCGCTTGGCCCCGCCCTGCTCTGGATCCGCTGTCGCGCGGCCGAGGCGCTCAAGGCGGTCGATCTGGTGGTGGCGGCGGGCGGGTTCGGGACAGTGGCGCTCGATCTCTGCGACGCGCGGCTGAAGATCCCCGACGCCGCCTGGGTGCGGCTGCGCCACGCGGCGCGCGCGCAGGGGACGACGGTGCTGGTGGCGACCGGCGCGCGCCGGCTGGGGGCGTTCGCGGCGGCGGCGATCGATCTCGGCGGCGCGCCGGCGTTCGCCACCGACGGCCCGCCCCTCTTCACCGGACTCGAGGTCCGCGCCAACCGTGTCCGTAATGGCCGCGCGTCCGACGCGCCCACGCCCCAGAACCAGCCGCCATGCGTCTCGCTTGTGTTTACGTCCCGCAGCTAGCGTTGCAGGCCGCCCTGCGACGCTCGCCCGAAGCGCGCGAGTCGCCGTCGGCGCTATTGACTGCGGGGACCCTGGGAGGGTCCCCGCCCCCCCCGCGACGGACTCCGCTCGGCGAAGCCGAGCTCCGTCCACGCGGATCGCCCAACTCAATGAAGATGCGCGCGCGGCGGGCGTTCGCCCGGGGATGACGGGCGCGCAGGCACAGGCGGCCTGCCCCACCCTGCGGCTCTTCACCGCGACGGCGGCCGACGCCGAGGCGGGCGCGGCGGCGCTGGCCGACGTCGGCTACGCCTTCGCGCCGCGCGTGGAGCGCGCCGGCGAGCGGATCTATTTTGCCGCCGACGATCTCGGGCGGCTGTATCCCCAAGGCGAAAGGGCGATCGCGCAGGCGGTGCAGGCGCACGCGGCGCGGCTCGGGTTCGGCGCGCGGGTGGCGATCGCTTCGAGCAAAGGGAGCGCGCGAGTGGCGACGCGCGCGCACGAGCTGGCGGTCGTCCCGGCCGATCGCGACAACGCGCGCGCCTTTCTGGCGCCGCTGCCGGTCTCCCATTTCACCGACGACGCCGAGCTCTGCGCGGCGTTCCGGCGCTGGGGGACGCGCACCGCCGGCGCTGTCGCCGCGCTGCCGCCGAGCGCGGTGGCGCTGCGTCTCGGGCCGGCCGGCGCGGCGGTGGCGCTGCTTTCGCGCGCGGAGGACGACGAGGCGTTCCTGCCGCGTCTGCCGGCCGACGCGCTGGAAGAGGCGATCGAGCTCGACTACCCGGTGTTCGAGATCGAGCCGCTCGCCTTCGTGCTGCGCGGGCTCTGCGATCGCGCGCTCGAGCGCCTCGCGGGACGCAGCCTCGCCTGCGCCGGGCTGACGCTGCGGCTCTCACTCGAGCCGCGCGGCCTCGACGTCCGCGAGGTCCCGCTGGCGGCGCCGACGCGCGAGGCGAAGACGCTGCTCGAGCTGGTGCGGCTGGATCTGGCGCGCCGCCCGCCCGAGGCCGCCGTGGTCGGCGTTCATCTGATCGCGCTGCCGGCGCGCGTGCGGGCGACCCAGCTCGACATCCTGCGTCCGGCGGGGCCGGCCCCCAACCGGCTCGGCGCCACGCTGGCGCGACTCGCCGCGCTGGTGGGACCGGAGAACGTCGGCACGCCGGCCGCCGTCGACAGCTGGCGCGCGGAGGCGATCGCCGTGACAACTTATCCCTTGAGCGCGCCCGGCAGCGGCGCGCCCGGCGCCGCGGCGGGGCAGACGACGGAAGAGCTACGCCTCGCCCTGCGGCACCGGCGGCCGCCCGAGGAGATCGAGGTGCTGATGAACCGCGACGGGCCGTCCGCCCTGCGTGGCGCCGAGACGACGGCGCGCGTGCTGGTCGCCGCCGGCCCGTACCGCCTGTCGGGCGAGTGGTGGCGAGGGCCCGAGGATCCGACCGGGACCGGGAGCTGGGCGCGCGAGTACTGGGATGTTCACGCCTCCGACGGCGCCGTCTACCGCCTGCACCGCGACGGCCGCACCGGCCGTTTTTATCTCGACGGCTACTACGACTGAGCATTTTCGACTTTGACTGCGCCTTTTCGATTATGATTTTTGGATTCCTTTGATGCGCCCTCTCATTGCGCGTCTCGTCGTGACGAGCGCCCTGGCCCTCGCGTTCGGCGCCAGCTGCGCCAACCGCGGCATGGTCGCGCCGTCCGAGCTGACCGGCAGCGGCGGCGCGACTGGTGAGGCCGGCGCGGGCGGCAACGTCTCCACCGGCGGGGTGGGCGGCGGCACCGCGGGGGCCGGCGGGATGGCCGGCGCCACCGGCAAGGGGGGCGGCAGCGGAGGTTCGAAAGTCGACGCCAGCTGCAGCCTGGTGACCGACGCCCTGTTCGATCACTCGACCACCACCTGCGGCGCGATGTTCAACTTCGAGAGCGGCATCGAGGGGGCCACCCTGGCCGCCGGCAGCCAGGCCTTCACCACCGTCACGCAGGCGACGCCGCCTCACACCTACTGCGGCTCCGGCGCGCTGGCCATCGCCGCCACCTTCAGCGGCAC
The DNA here is from genome assembly GCA_963725905.1 of uncultured Pseudomonadota bacterium. Taxonomy (GTDB): domain Bacteria; phylum Myxococcota_A; class Polyangia; order Fen-1088; family Fen-1088; genus JADGRB01. The sequence continues at coordinate 55,464 of CAVSAG010000005.1, forward strand.
GACCGGCGCCACCACCAGGGGAGAGGTCGACATCCCGCTCGGCGTCGACGGCGGCACCGCGAACCTGGCCGCGAAGACACTCACCGTGCACGTTTCCGCCAGCCCGGCCGCCTGCGGCGAGGACCTGCGCTTCAAGATCCTCCTCTTTACGACCACGGGCTCTCCCACCGCCGTCAGCGTCAACACCGTCACCTCCAACTTCACGACCGCCTCGGCCTCGCTGGCGACCGTCGCAGGCGCCGCCGCGACGAACGCGCTGGCCATCGAGGCCTTCTCCGCCTCCGGCTACACCGGCACGATCTTCGTCGACGAGATCGACATCAAGTAGGGCGCCGTAAGGGCGCGCGGCGCCGGCGTTCAGCTTGCCGTTGACATGGCCTGAACATATGTTCAGTCTGAACGGTCATGCCCTCGTCCGCGGACTACGTCGAGCTGCGCTGCCGGTCGGCGTTCAGCTTTCTCGAAGGCGCGTCGTTGCCGGAGGATCTGATCGCGGCGGCGGCGCGGAACGACATGGACGCGCTGGCGCTCGCCGATCGTGACGGCGTCTACGGGGCGCCCCGGTTCGCGGCGGCGGCGCGCGGCGCGGGGGTGCGACCGATCTTCGGCGCCGACGTTACGCTGGCGGAGGGGCCGCCGCTGCTCTTGCTGGTCGAGAATGCGGCCGGCTACCGGAACCTCTGCCGGCTGCTCACACGCGCGCGCGATGGGCTCGCCAAGGCCGATCCGCCGCGCGTGACGCAGGCGCTGCTGGCCGAGCACGCGGGCGGGCTGATCGCGCTCGGCGGCGCGGCGCCGCGGGAGGATCTGGCGGAGATTTGCACGGCGTTCGGACGGGGCAACGTCTACCTCGAGCTGCACCGCCACTTCGACGCGCGCGAGGCCTTCTGCGAACGGGCGGTCACCGCGCAGGCGGCTGCCTTCGGCGTCGGCGTGGTGGCGACCAACGACGTCCGCTATGCGACGCCGCGGCAGCGGCTCGTGCACGACGTCCTCACCTGCGCGCGCGAAAAGCGCACCGTCGACGAGATCGGACGACGCCTCTTGCCGAACGGCGAGCGCTGGCTCAAGCCGCCGCGCGACATGGCGGCGCTGTTCAACGATCGCCCCGACGCCCTCTCCGCGACGCGCGTCATCGCCGAGCGCTGCCGATTCTCGCTCGCCGAGCTCGGCTACAGCTTCCCCGTCTACGACGTCCCCGCCGGCGAGACGGAGCAGAGCTATCTCGAGAAGCTCTGCGACGCCGGCGTCGGCCGCCGCTATCAGGCGACCGATCCGCTGCTCCCGAGGGTCCGCGCGCAGCTCGCGCGCGAGGTCGGCATCATCGGGCGCCTCGGGCTGGCCGGCTACTTCCTGCTGGTCTGGGACATCGTCCAGGTGGCCGAGCAGAAGAACATCATGATCCAGGGGCGCGGGTCGGCGGCCAACTCGGCGGCCTGCTTCGTCCTCGGCATCACCGCCGTCGATCCGGTGAAGATGGAGCTGCTGTTCGAACGTTTTCTCTCCGAGGAGCGGGTGGCGAACGCCGGCAACATGGCCGACCGGCTGCCCGACATCGATCTCGATCTGCCGTCGGGCGACGCGCGCGAGCAGATGATCCAGCACGTCTACGCCAGGTACGGCCGCCGCGGCGCCGCCATGACCGCCAACGTGATCACCTACCGCCCGCGCATGGCGGTGCGCGACGCCGGCCGCGCGATGGGGTTCTCCGAGGAGCAGCTGTCACGCATCTCCAAGTTTCTTCCCGGCTGGACGGCCGACGAGGGACGGACCTTGGTCGACTACTTCGAGATGGCGGGGTTCTCGTCGCGCGATCGACGGACGCGCCTCGCCGCGCGCGCCGCCACCGCGTTGCTCAATTTGCCGCGCCACCTCGGCCAGCACTCGGGCGGGATGATCCTCTCGGGCGGCCCGCTCGACGAGGTGGTGCCGCTCGAGCCGGCGGCGATGCCGAACCGGGTGGTCGTCCAGTGGGACAAGGACGACTGCGCCGACATGGGCCTGGTCAAGGTCGACCTGCTCGGCCTCGGCATGATGGCGGTGCTGGCCGAGGCCTTCCCGCTGGTCGCGCGCCACGAGGGGGTCGACCTCGACTGCGCGCGGTTGCCGCCCGACGATCCGACCGTCTACGCCATGCTGCGCGCCGCCGACACCGTCGGCGTGTTCCAGGTCGAGTCGCGCGCGCAGATGGCGACGCTGCCGCGCATGAAGCCGGAGCGGTTCTACGACTTGGTCGTCGAGGTGGCCATCATTCGACCTGGCCCGATTGTGGGGAAGATGCTGAATCCGTATCTCGAGCGACGAAACGGACGCGCGCTGGTCACCTACCCGCACCCCTCGCTGGAGCCGATCCTGAAACGGACGCTGGGGATCCCGCTGTTTCAGGAGCAGCTCATCCGGATGGCGATGGTGGCGGCCGGCTTCTCGGGCGGGCAGGCCGACGAGCTGCGCCGCGCGATGGGGTTCAAGCGCTCGCTGGAGCGCATGAACGCGATCGAAACGGATCTGCGCGCCGGGATGACCAAGAACGGAATCACCGGCGCGGCGCAGGAGGAGATCGTCCAGGGGGTGAAATCGTTCGCCCTCTACGGGTTCCCCGAATCGCACGCGGCGTCGTTCGCGCTCATCGCCTACGCCTCGGCCTACCTCAAGGCGCACCACCCGGCGGCGTTTCTGGCGGCGATGCTCAACAACTGGCCGCTCGGCTTCTATCATCCGTCGACGCTGGTGAGTGACGCCGTCCGCCACGGCGTCGTCGTCCGGCCGATCGACGTGACCTGCTCGGGGTGGCTCTGCGATCTCGAGGATCGCGGACGCGCGGTGCGGCTCGGCCTGCGCGCGGTGAGCGGCCACCACGAGGAGACCGGCCGGCGCATCGAGGCGGCGCGGCGCGCGGCGCCGTTTGCGTCGCTGGCTGACTTCGCCCATCGTTCCGGCGCCGACGACGCGACGCTGTCGCGCCTGGCCGAGATCGGGGCGCTCGCCGCGCTCGGCGGCACGCGCCGGGCGGCGCTCTGGCAGGTCGAGGCGCTCGGCCGCTCGGGTGCGCTGTTTCGCAGCGCCCCCCGCACCGAGGCGGAGCTCCCCCGGCGTCGCCGCTGCCCGAGATGACCGCCGAGGAGGAGCTCTCCGCCGATTACGCCGGGACCAGCCTGACGATCGGCCCGCACCCGGTCGCCTTCGCGCGCGCCGCGCTCGATCGCCAGGGGATCACGCGCGCCGCCGATCTCGGCACCCTGCCGCAAGGGCGCCGCGCGCGCGTGGCCGGCGTGGTGATCGTCCGCCAGCGCCCGGGGACCGCCAAGGGGTTCGTCTTCATCACGCTCGAGGACGAGACCGGATTCGCCAACGCCATCGTCACCCCCACCCTGTTCGAACGACACCGCCAGATCATCCTCGGGGTGAGTGCGCTGGTGATCGAAGGCCGGGTCCAGAACCAGGACGGCGTCGTTTCGATCAAGGCCGATCGCTTCGAGCCGCTCTCCGGGCGCTCGGCCGCGATCGACGTGTCGCACGACTTTCACTGACACGTTTCCCGACGGTGGCAGCGGTTGACGGAGGCCGTTGCCGTGCCCACATGAGCAGGAGGACTCCGCCAACCGCGGACCCCTATTTATGTCTGCCTCCGCTTTGGCCGCCATCTGGATCGCCGCGCTGCTTCCCGGAACCGCCGTCATCGTTCTGGTGCTGGTGAAGCGCTCGGCCGGCGCGCGCGAGAGCGAAGCGCGCAGGGCGGCCGCGCCGATCTCGGCGACGGACGGCGACGGCGCGGCGGCCGAACCCGGCTCCGGCAACGGCGCCGAGCTGTCGTCGGACCTGCTCCTCTTGCGGATGAGCCACGACCTCCGCGGGCCGCTCGGTTCACTGGTGACCCTCTGCCAGCTCCTCGCCGAGGGGGATGCCGGGCCGCTGTCGATGAAGCAGCGCCAGTACGTCGAGGTGATCCGACGGAGCGGGCAATCGGTGCTCTCCCTGGTCGACGACATCCTGGATCTGGTGGCGCTCGAGTCGAGCCGCGCCGACCCGGAGATCGCGCCCGCCGACCTGGCGGCGCTCGTGCGCGGCCTCGCCGAGAGCTACGACCCGCTCGGCCGAGAGCGCGGCATCCCGATCCAGGTCGGCCTCCCCCGCGAGCCCCTCCCTGTCTCGATCGACGAGCGCCGGATCCGCCACCTGCTCGAGAGGATGGTCGAGCACCTGCTGGCGGTGACCGAGCACGGCTACGTCGAGATCGCCGTCGAGGAGACCGACGGCAACGCCCTCATCCGGGTCCGCAACACGCGCGACGGGCTCTCCGAGGCGGCCCGCCACGGGTTCGACCAGGACGGTACGGTCGGCGGCGCGGGCGACGGCGCGGGTGGGGCGGGCGCCGCGCCGCTGCCGATCCTCCTCGCGGCCCGGCTCGGACGCCGGCTCGGGACGCCGATCGCCGTGCGGACCGGCGCCGACGAGGGGCTCGGCCTCGAGCTGTCGGTCCCGCTGGCGGCGACGGACGCCGTCACGACGCCCGAGGGGGGGCCCGCGCGGCGCGCAACCGGGATGCGCGTCCTGCTGGTCGACGACGACGCCGCGGAGCGACTCTCGGTCACGGCCCGCCTCGAGGAGGTTGGCTACGCGGTGACGCCGGCGGCCTCTGGAGGCGAGGCCCTCAACCTTCTTCGGGGCGGACGGTTCCACGCCGTGGTGCTGGATCTGGTCATGCCCGGGCTCTCCGGACTCGAGGTGCTGCGCGCCGCCCGCACCGACGAGCGTCTGGCCCATCTCCCCTTCGTCGTCCTGTCGGCGCTCTACATCACCCGCAGCGAGCGGGCCGTCCTCGGACCCGCGGTGGCCAGCGTCGTCCGCAAGGGGGCCGGCACCGCCGACGAGCTCCTGCGCGCGCTGGACCGCGCGCTGGCGACCACCGCCGAGCCGCCCGAGATCGGCGGCGACCGCCATGCCTAGCCGCGCGCGCCGCCCCCGGCGCCTCGTCTATCCGACGATCGGGGTCCTGCTCTCCGTCGCCCTGGTGCTGGGACTCCTGGCGCTTCAGGCCTGGCTGGGACACCGCGCGCCGGTCCCCTGGCACATCGCCGACGAGCTCCGCCGGCAGCCGCTGGTCTACGCCTATCTCCTGGTGGCCACGCTGGCGATCACGACGCCGCTCGCCTGGGTGGTGGGGCGCAAGGAGGATCTGCTGGAGGCGCTGTCTGTCACCGATCCGCTGACCGGCCTCGCCAACCGGCGGCGCCTGCTCGGCGCGTTCGCCGACGAGCTGAACCGCAGCGCCCGTTACGGCACGCCGCTAGCGCTGCTGGTGATCGATCTCGATCGCCTCAAGGAGATCAATGATCGGCGCGGCCACGCGCAGGGGGACCGCGCGCTGCAGCTCGTCGCCGAGGGGCTGCGCGGGAGCTGTCGCGCCACCGACCTCGCCGCGCGCACCGGCGGCGACGAGTTCCTGGTGCTCGCCGTGAACACCACCGCCAGCGAGGCGCTCGCCCTCGCCCACCGCGTCTGCGCGACGGTCCGGCGCCTCGGCGTGGCGGCTGCGGAGCGGGAGAAGCCCCCCGCGGGCGCGCCCGTCTCTGCCTCTGCTTCGGGCGTCACCGTCTCGATCGGCGTCGCCGATCTCGACGACGTCACGCTCCCGACCTTCGTCGCGCTGCACGCCGCCGCCGACGCGGCGCTCTATGCCGCCAAGAGCGCGGGGCGGGACCGGGCCCTCGCCGCCCCGCCGCGCGCTGACGCGGGAACGCACACGTCGCCTGCGGACCGCAGGTCGGCTACATTCCGGCAGTCGCCGCCTTGACGACAACCCCGGACAGCTCCAGTTAATCCGCTGTAGAGTCCGAAGCGAACGATGCTCGACATCCTCCTGGTCGATGATGAGCCCGACTTTCGGGTGCTGGTGGGTGACGCCCTCCGCGACGCCGGCCATCGGGTCAGTCTGGCCGCGAACGGCGCCGAAGGGCTGACCCAGATCTCGTCGAACGTCTTCGACGTCATGATCTGCGACATCCGGCTCCCCAAGGTCGACGGGCTGACGCTGTTCCGGCGGGTCCGGCAGGAATCGCCGGGGACCGACGTCATCCTCATCACCGCCCACGCGGCGATCAACGATGCGGTCGCAGCCCTCAAGGAAGGGGCCTACGACTACCTGACCAAGCCGTTCGACCTCGACGAGATCGTGCTGCAGCTGCAGCGGATCGCCACCCAGCGCGCGCTCAAGCGGGAGCTGGAGCAGGCGCGCGCTGAGCTCTCGCAGCGCAAGTCGAACGGCGTCGGCCAGGGCGCCGGCGCCATCATCGGGCGCAGCCCCCCGATGCTGCGGTTGCTCGATCGGATCGAGACGATCGCCCAGAGCGACGCGCCGGTCCTGATCACCGGCGAGAGCGGCACCGGCAAGGAGCTGGTGGCACGGACGCTGCACGAGCGTAGCACCCGGCGCCCGAAGCCGTTCATCGCGGTCAACTGCGCCGCCTTTCCCGAGACGCTGCTGGAAGCCGAGCTGTTCGGACATGAGCGGGGGGCGTTCACCGGCGCGGTCAAGCGGCGCGACGGGCGGTTCAAGGCGGCCGACGGCGGGACGCTGCTGCTGGACGAGATCGCCGAGGTGCCGCTACCGGCGCAGGCCAAGCTCCTGCGCGTGCTGCAGGAGGGGACGGTCGAGCCGCTCGGCACCAACGAATCGACGCGCGTCGACGTCCGGATCATCTCGGCGACGCACCGCAACCTCCGGGAGCGGATCAAGGAGGGTCGCTTCCGCGAGGACCTCTACTACCGCCTCAACGTCCTCGACATCGAGATCCCGCCGCTGCGCGAGCGGCGCGGCGACCTGCCGCTGCTGCTCCAGTACTTCCTGAGCAAGTTCACCCAGCCAGGCAAGCCGCCGTCGACGATCTCGCCACGCGCCTGGGCGGTGCTCTCCCAGTACCACTTCCCCGGCAACGTTCGCGAGTTCGCCCACGCCATCGAGCACGCCGTCGTGCTGGCGGGCGGCGACGAGATCGAGGTCGAGCACCTCCCCGGCGGAATCACGGGAGCGCTGGACGGCGCCGCGAGCACGCCCGCGGGATCGCTGCGCTCACTGTCGGCCGCGCTCAAGGAGTTCGAGCACGAGTACCTGATGCGGGCGCTCGCCCAGGCCAACGGCAAGAAGATGAAGGCGGCCGAGATCCTCGGCATCTCGCGCAAGAACCTCTGGGAGAAGCTGCGCCTGCACGGCATCGCCTCCGAGATCGAGGCCGAAGAGTAGGCTAGAACGGATCTCGCAACCGTCAGGCGAGCGCAGCGCGGCTTCGCCGCGCCCCGGGGCCCCCGCGAAGGTCCGCCTTCGCGGGGTGGATTGGAGCGAGGGGGACCGGGGGACGCGAGCGGCAGCGAGCCGTCCCCCGTAAAATTAAAACGACTTTTCGAAGATGGCGCGCACGCGGGCCATGCGGGCGTCGAGGTCGGCGCCCAGCGCCGCCGGCATCGTCCCCAGGCTGCGAGCCAGGACCGGCAAGTCGCGCGGTGAAATGACGGCTTGCGGGCGATCGAGGAGGAGACGCAGGCGGAGGGCCGCCCGCCGCAGCACCAGGTAGTCATCGCGCAGCGCCGCCGGCCAGGCGAGCGCGACGAGCCGCTCGAGCACCTCGGCCGTCGAGGTGGTGCGGACCTCGGGATCCTGCGCGTGTCGGAGCTGCCCGAGCGCGACCAGGAGCTCGACGTCCATGATCCCCCCGGGATCGAAGTGGAGGTGGCGGGAGCCGGCCGGCACCTTGCCGCGCTCGCGCTCGACCCGCCCGCGCACGCGGCGCAGATCGGCGCGGAAGCCGGCGTCGTCGAGCGGCAGATCGAACGCCAGCGCGGCGAGCGCGCTCTCGCGCCCGGCGCGCGCCGCGGGTTCCTCGTCGCTCCAGACGACGCGCGCGCGCAAGAGCGCCACCCGCTCCCAGGCGGCCGCCTCCTCGCGGTGGTAGCGCTCGAACGACGCCCACGACGTCACCAGCAGACCCTGCTCCCCCGAGGGGCGCAGCCGCGTGTCGACCTGATAGAGGCGGCCCTCCTCGAGCATCGTCTCCATCGTGGCGATGAACCGTTGCGAGGCGCGCGCGAACCACTCGCGGTGGTCGACGCCGGTGTCGCTCTCGCCGTCGGCGCCATAGAGAAAGACCAGATCGAGGTCCGACCCGTAGCGCATCTCGCGCGCGCCCAGGCTGCCGAGCCCCAATACGGTTAGCCCCGTCCGCGGCTTTCCCATCCGGGCCGTGAGCGCGGGCAGCGCCGCCGCGATCCCTGACGCCAGGCAGACCTCCGCCAGATCGCTGAGCTGTCCGCAGACCTCGGCCGGCTGCAGGCTGCCGGCCACGTCGTGCAGGCCGATGCGCAGGATCTCCTCGGCCTGGAAGCTCCGGATCTCCCGCAGCGCCGTCTCCTCGTCGTCGCCGACCTCCCCGAGACGCCCCTCGAGCCGTTGCGCGAGCTCGCGCGCCGAACGGACGCGCGCCCCCAGGCCGTCGACGAACGGCTCCCACATCTCGGGGTGGCGCACCAGCAGCTCGGCCAGCCGGTCGCTGGTGCCGAACAGCGTCCCCAGCATGCGGACCAGCCGCGGCTGATCGCGCAAGAGGGCCATCAAGCCCACCGAGCCGCGCAGCGCGAGATCGCGGAAATGCCCCAGCGCGCGATCGGGATCCGGGGAGGCGATCGCCTCCTCGAGGAACGCCACCGGCATGCGCGCCCCGACCAGCTCCAGGGTGTCGGCCGCCGCCTCCGCGTCGCGGAAGCCGGCCGCGCCGGCCCGCCGCTCCAGCTCGTCGCGGTCGCGCATCGGATCGAGTAGCCGCGCCGCCGCCAGGTGTGCCTCGGGCGGCGGCTCGCCGAGCGTCGCCGCGATCGCCTCGACCGCCGCCCGCGTCGCGGCGACCTCGGCATCGAAGGCGGCCAGATCGGCAAACCCCAACCCCCGCGCGAAGGCGCCACGCTCGGGGTCGCCGGCCGGCAGCCGGTGGCGCTGCGCGCCCGTCGCCACCTGCACGCGGTGCTCGAGCCGCCGCCAAAAGCGATAGGCGGCGAGCAGCGTCTCCGCCTCGCGCGCTCCGAGCAGCCCCGCCACCACCAGGCGCGGGAGCGCGCGGGGCGTGTTCCGCTCGCGCAGATCGGGCCGCTTGCCGGCGTGCAGGAGCTGCAGCGCCTGCACCACCATCTCGACGTCGCGGATGCCGCCCGAGCCGAGCTTGACGTCGAAGCCGGTTTCCCCGAGCTCCCCCGAGGCGTCCGCTGGATCGCGGAAGAGCGCGCGCAGCCCCCGCACCTCCTCGACCATCCGGGGCTCGACGTGGCGCGGGTAGATGAACGGATCGAGCGCCGCCAGGAGCTCGTCGCCGAGCGCGCGGTCTCCCGCCGCCGGTCGGGCGCGCAGCCAGGCCTGCCGCTCCCAGGTCCGCCCGAACGTCTCGTAGTAGCGCTCGGCCGCCGGCAGCGCGTTGCAGATCGGTCCGCTGCGCCCCTCCGGGCGCAGCCGCAGGTCGACCCGGAAGATCATCCCCGCGGCGGTCGGCTCCTCGATCGCCGCGGTGACCCGACGCGACAGCTCCGCGTAGTAGTGGTGCAGCGTCTTGTCGCCGGCGGCGCCCGCGTCGGTCGAGTAGAAGTAGCAGACGTCGATGTCCGACGAGAAGTTCAGCTCCTCGCCGCCCAGCTTCCCCATCGCCATCACCACGAAGCGCGCCTCGCCGCCGCTCTCGGCGCGCGGCGCCCCGAGCTCGCGGGTCAGCGCCGCGTCGCAAAGGGCGACCGCCACGTCGAGGCAGACGTCGGCGAACGCCGACAGCTCGCGCGCCACCTCCTCGGTCGTCCCCCAGCCGAGCTCGCGAACACCGAGACGCAACATCTCGTAGCGGCGTACGAGGCGCAGCCTGCGCTGCAGATCCGGCAGATCGCGCGCGCCGGCCGCCGCCCCCCGCACCTCCTGCCCGATCACCTCGGAGGGCTTGGGGTGTCGCAAAAACGGATCGGCCGCCAGCGCCTGCAGCGCGCGAACGTCGGCCAGCAGAAGCTCGGGGAGAAACTCGCCGCTCGCGAGGATTGCCTCGAGCAACGAGCTCCCCTCCCCCTCCGGCACGACGCCGCCCAGCTCGCCGAACCGTCCCCGCCGCGCCTCCGAGCTTTCCGACATGTCCGGCGCCTCAGCTCACAAATCTGCCTGCGCGAGCGAAAACTTGTTGTTGCTGTCGTCGACGATCTTGAACGACGCCCGGGTCTCGGGCGGCAGATCCTCCGTCACCCGCGCCTGCTGATAGCGCTCGAAGATGAAGAAAGCGCGCCTACCGCGGTGCTTTGCCGCCCAGGCCTTGAGCCGATCGTCGGCGCCGTCCTGATCGAACACCGTCCGCTCCTCGCTCGGCCCATCGTAGATCTCGTTCGAGGTGTAGAACGTCTCTCCGCGCCAGTAGAGCATGTAGGCGCAGAGGCGCTCGTCGGGCGATCGGCGCAGCCGGTAGTAGGTGGCGATCGGCCCCTTCTGCGACCAGAACGGCGCGACGGCCGGCATGAAGTCGTCGAGCACGTAGAAGGTGAAGGCGATCGCGGCCACGGGGAGCGCCCACACGGCGACGCGTCGCGCCTTGGGCCAGACCAGCAGCGCGGAGGCGACGGCGAACAGGATGGCGAACACGATGAGCGCCGGCGAGAAGTCCAGCGAGGACGGCCAGGCGCGTCCGTTCGGGCTCTGTACGTAGTCGTAGGAGAAGAGCCAGAGGAGCCGCTCGGAAGCGTGCTTGGCGCCGGTCAGATCGAGCGTCACCAGCAAGAGCAGCGGCAGCCCCACCACCAGCGCGGCGGCGCCAGTCCGGAAGGCCTTTCGCTGGACGATGTCGTCGAGAAAGGCGCCGACCACGATGGCCAGCCCCGGGATCGCCGGCAGCACGTAGTGGTGAAACTTGGTCATCGACAGCGAGACGATGGCGTACGACGACACGAACCAGATCGCCCCCAGCCAGAGCAGCTGCTGCTTGCGATCCTCGGCGTCGTCCCCTCGGGCCGATGACGCCGCCCGGGGGCGGCGCAGCACGGCCCAGCCGAGCGCCGCCGGCGCCACCACGACCCAGGGCCACATCCCATAGCCGAGCTCGCGCAGGAAATACTCGAACGATCCGCGATCGCCGTGCCGGCCGATCACCATCCGGCGCCAGTGGTTGTCGCCGAACAGCTCGTTCCAGAACGGCGATCCGTGGCGAATGAGCATCGCGTGGTGCCAGGGGACGGCGACGACCGCGAAGGCGATCACCGCGATGAGCAGGCCGAACAGCATCTGCGGGCGGCGGAGGCGCCACCAGCTCCTGGTGAAGCCCAGGTAGCAGAGCAGGATGATGAGCGGTAACCCCAGCCCCGCCAGCCCCTTGGCCAGCACGGCGAGCGCGCAGAGGATGGCGCTGAGCGCCAGGTAGAGCGGCGCCCGAGTGCGCGCGCGCGCGGCCAGAAACACGAACAGGGCGAAGCCGAGGTAGTACGGAATCATCGCCACCGCGCCGTAGACGACGAAGATCTTCTCCCCCCAGGGGATCTCCACCTTGAGCTGGACCGAGTTGACCACCAGCTGCGGGATCACCGTCAACACGAACAGCGCCAGCGTCCCGTAGAAGAGCCCGTCGTGCGGCCAGCTCCGCCACCCCCGCCCGCGCCGCGGGAGATCGGCGGTCGGTTCCTCGCGTGGGGGAGGACGAGCCTGCTCGTCCGAGGCCGTCGCGGGGGGGCGCGGGGACCCTCCCAGGGTCCCCGGGTTGTCGAACAGCGCGAACGCCGCCAGCGCCATCGCCATCGCCATCGGGCCGACGAAGGCCATGTCGGTCATCGCCTGGCGCGCGACCAGGCTGTACATCGGCGCCGTCGCCACCACGATCGCCGCCAGCACACCCGCGCGCCGCGAGACGAAGCGGGCGGTGACCAGATAGACGGCGTAGATCCCCAGCACGCCGGTGAGGCAGAACGGGACGCGCGCCGCCCACTCGGCGCGGTGCCCGAGCGCCATCTCGCCGGCCGGACCGCCCGGCAGCCCGATGCCGGCGAGGTGCATCGCCAGGCTCATGAGCCAGAACGACAGCACCGGCTTGGACCAGAAGACGTCGGGATCGCGCGGCGACCCGGGCCACCAGAGGCTGATGTAGTCGCCCCGGTGGGTCATCTGCCGCGCCACCTCCCCGTAGTGCGTCTCCCAGGGATCCCAAAGCCCGTAGCTGCCGGCGAACGGAATGTAGAGCAGAAGCCCGAACAGGATCACGAGCAGCGCCATCTGGCGCTCGCTGAGCCGATCCAGGGCCGTCACCGCTAACTGAGTATCACTGGGCCAGCACCTTTTGTAGCTGGAGCAGCTTGAGATCGATGGCCTTGCCGGCGCCGACCACGTCGGCGAGGGGCGTGGTCCGCACCTCGCCGCGCATGAGGCCGACCAAGCAACCGTGCTCGCCGCGTTCGAGGCAGTCGGTGGCCGCCGCCGACAGCCGAGTGGCCAGCAGGCGATCGAACGCCCCCGGCTCGCCGCCGCGCTGCACGTGGCCCAGCGTCGTCACGCGCAGGTCGAATCCCAGCCGCCCCTTCTCGCGCTCGAAGTGCTGCGCCAGCTTGACGGCGTTGTGCTTGGCCCCCTCGGCCACCACCACCATCGCGTGCTGCTTGCCGCGCTCCCAGGCCGCCTGCAGGTTCTTGGCGATCTGCTCGGGCTCGACGTCGGCCTCGGGGATGACCACCGAATCGGCGCCGCCGGCGATGCCGGCCATCAGCGCCAGGTAGCCGCAGTTGCGCCCCATCACTTCGACGAGAAATGCCCGCTTGTGAGACGAGGCCGTCACCCGCAGCCGGTCAATCGCTTCGAGCGCGATGTTGAGCGCGGTGTCGACGCCGATGGTCATCTCCGATCCAGCGAGATCGTTGTCGATGGTCGACGCCACACCGACGACCGGCAGCCCCGCCTTCGACAGCGCCAGCGCGCCCGTCTGCGTCCCGTTGCCGCCGATGACGACCAGCCCGTCGATCCCGCGCGCCGACAGCTGCGCGAGCCCGCGCGCGCGCACCGACTCGTCCTTGAACTCCGGCAGCCGCGCGCTCCCCAGGACGGTTCCGCCGCGCTGAAGGATGTTACCGACGTCGCGCGCGCCGAGCGGCTCGATCTGCCCGTCGCACAGCCCCGCGTAGCCGTTGCGAACCCCGAACACCTCCCAGCCCTTGTCGATTCCGGTGCGGACCACCGCGCGAATGGCGGCGTTCATTCCGGGCGCGTCCCCACCACTGGTTAAAACCGCGATCTTTCGTTGAGACATCTTCGAGAGTTCCCGTATACCACGGGATCGCGGTCCCCGGTCCCGGCCGAGCTACTCTGTTTCCAGCTTTTCGACGCGGATCTCGAGCTCGTCCACGCGGCGTTCCAGGCCGACGTCCCGTTCGGCGAGCGCCCGCGTGTGACGCTCCACGAGGCGCTGATGCTCCGCGAGATCGAGCAACGTCGACTCGACCGTGTCGAGCCGCTCGTTGGTCACGTCGAGACGCGCGATCGTCACGTCGAGGCGATCGTTGGTCACGTCCAGCCGCGCGATCCTCGCGTCGAGTCGCTGATTCGTGGTCACTTGCTCCGCCCGGACGCCCCGGATCTCGTCGCGGATGTTCTTGAGAATCTCGATCGTCAGATCGCCGCCAGCCATCGACATCGCTCCTTCAGGTTAACAGAACCGGTTTGCAATCCTCGATTGCGATTTTCGGGCCAAGCTGGACCACGAAACTCCGCGGCCACGCGAGGCGGGGCCGGCCGGATGTCGGTCGCGCGTCCGCATCGCGTCCCCGCCACGTCCGCGTTAGGCTGCTGTCTTGCCCGAGAAGAAGCCGACCGAGATCAACTACATCACGCCCGCCGGGTTCAAGCGGCTGGCGGACGAGCTGACCTTCCTACGCAGCAAGAAGCGCCCCGAAGTGGTCGGCGCGCTGGGGGACGCCGCCGCCGAGGGGGATCGCTCGGAGAACGCGGAGTACATCTACCGCAAGAAGCAGCTGCGAGAGATCGACAAGCGGCTGCGCTTCCTCTCCAAGCGGCTCGACGACGTGCAGATCGTCGACCCCGCCACGCAGCCGCGCCGCAACCGCGTCTTCTTCGGCGCCACCGTCACCGTCGAGGACGAGGAGGGCGAGGCCGCAACCTACCGGATCGTCGGCGTCGACGAGACCGACGGCGCCGTGGGCGACATCTCCTGGAAGTCGCCGGTCGGCCGCGCGCTGCTCGGCAAGGCCAAGGGGGAGACCGTCATCGCCCGCTGGCACGCCGGCCTGCGCGAGCTGACCATCGCCAAGGTCGTCTACCGCTGACCTCTCCAGCATCCCCCCTGGCCGGGCTCTGCTTGCCAGCTCGAACGCGATGGGAAGATTCGAGATCGGAGGCGACGATGAGAAGAAGCCACTGGCGATTGAGAACGGTCGGGATGGTGTTCCGATTCTTCCCGTTGATCCCGCTGGTTCCGATGGCGCTCCTCGGCGCGTCGCTGGTGACCTCGATCCGCGCGCTCCGGCGCGTGCGGCGACTCGAGCACCAGCTGGCCGCGTAGCCCGGGCGACCTTATTTCTGGCGACGGGTCGCCTGGTCCTCGAACACCAGCACGGCCGAGCGCGCCTGGCGGCGAATGAGCGTCGTCCCGGGCGCGGTGCGCGCTCTCAGCCAGACGGGGTACCAGCGCTCGACGCGCAGCGCGGGGTAGATGTCGACCAGCTCGGGAACGAAGAGATCGACCTCGCGGTAGTCGCCGTGCGTGAGCGCGTCGATCGCAGGGCCGAAGCTGTAGTTCGCGAGCTCCGGGTTCGGCGCGAGATCGTTGTGAAGCGCGCCGCCGTAGACGAGCACCAGCGGACGATCGGCCGGACGCGGCAACGCCAGCGCCTGCCCGATCGCGCGGCCGAGGTGCTGGCCGGTCAGCGTCAGCAGCCGGTCGTAGTCGACGGCGCCGCCCTCCCCGACCAGCACCTGATATTCGTGGCAGTCGACGTCCAGCACGTGCGGCGCGACGCCCAGCTCCTTGGCGCGGCGCAGGAGGCGCACGATCTCGTTCTCCGTTTCGGCCGGGCGCTCGGTCGTGCGCGCGACGTCCTCGGTCACCTGCTTCTCGGTCTCGCCGCAGGCGCCGCTCGAGACCCAGGTCTCGACGATGAGGTGGGACGCGCGCGGCGCGATGGCCGGCAGGATCTCGTCGGTGAAGCGCGCGATCGACGAACGGACGCCCGCGGTCTTCACGGTCTGGTGCAGCTCGCCGAACGCGACGACGCCCGTCGCGTTCCCGAGGAACGCCTTCATCGCAGTTGCCGGCGAGACGAACTTCTCGGCGACGAGCGGCCCGTCCGGCGCCATCGGCAACGGCGGGTGCGCGTAGGCCAGCAGCGCCGCCACCGCGCCGAGCGCCGCGTTCACTGCCCGCCGAGCGTGATGTAGCGGAGGCCCCCCGCCGTCGCCAGCCGCACCAGGTGCCCGCCCTTGCGGGGCGCCCCCAGCGCCGCCACTGCCTCCTCGGCCGTCGCCACGCGCTGGCGATCGATCTCCAGGATGACGTCCCCCTCGCGGACACCCGCCGCGGCCGCCTGCCCGCCGCGGGCGATCTCCGCCACCACCGCGCCGCGCGTCCGTGGATCGAGGCCCAACGACTCCGCCAGCCGCGGCGTCAGCGTTTGCAACGCCAGCCCCAGCTTGGGCTGTGCGCCGCCGCCGTCCTGTGATGGAAGCTCGCCGAGAACGACGTCGACGGCCTGCCGCTTGCCGTCGCGCCAGACGCCGACCGCGACGTGCGCGCCGATCCCGCGGGTCGAGACGTAGTCGATGACGTCCCCCGCCCCGTCCATCTTCTTGCCGTCGAGGTCGATGATGAAATCGCCCCCGCGCAGCCCTGCCTTCGCCGCCGGACCGCCCGGGGTCACCTCGCTCACCAATGCCGCGGTCCCGGGCGGCGCCGCCCTGGCCGCCGCCGCGTCCATCTCGCTGACCTCGCCGACGACCACGCCGAGATAGGCGTACCGGACGCGCCCCTCTTTCATCAGCGACTCGGCGACCCGCCGCACCTGGTTGATCGGGATGGCGAACCCGTAGGCGCCGCCCGGCCCGGTGTTGATGAGCGTGTTGATGCCCACCACCTCGGATGACAGGTTCACCAGCGGCCCACCCGAGTTCCCGGGGTTGATCTTGGCGTCCGTCTGGATGTAGTGGCGGACGCGGCCCCCCGACATCTGAACGTGCCGCCCGACCTTCCCCTTGCCGCTGACGATGCCGGCGGTGACCGTCTGATCGAGGCCGAGCGGGCTGCCGATCGCCAGCACCCACTCGCCGACCTCCAGCTTCTCGGAGTCGCCGATGCGCGCCGCGACCAGATCGCGCGGCGGCTCGGCCAGGCGGATGACGGCGACGTCGGTCTCGGCGTCCGTCCCCAGGGTCTTGGCGGCGAACTCGCGCCCGTCGCTGAATGTCACGCTGACCTTGGTCGCGCCGGAGACGACGTGCCGGTTGGTGATGATGTCGCCGCGCGCGTCCATCACCACGCCCGATCCGGTCCCCCGCTGCGGCCCGGGCGACGGCTCCGGCATCCCCGGGCCGAACTGGAAGAAGCGGCGCAGGAAGGGGGCCATCTGCTCGTCCTCGTCCCCCTCCGCCCCGCCGCCGTTCTGCGCGACCCGTGGCGCGATCTCGACGTCGATCCGGACCACCGACGGTCGGAGCGCCCGCGCCACCGCGGAGAAGGCCGACGACAGGACGCGCGCCTCATTGGGCGCCTCGGTCCGGGGGGTGACCGGCCCGCTCGGCTGTAGCGGGGCCGCGGCAGAAGGCTCGTTCGCGGCGGGCGCCGGCGGCGGCGACGGCGCCCCCGGGGTCGTCTCGCCGCCGTTCGCGGCCAGCCGCGCCTTCAACCGGTCGCAGCCGGCAGTCCCCGAGAGCGCCGCCAGCGCGAGCGCGCCGGCGACGGAGAGTAGCCTTCGGGCGGCGGTCTGCATGGCGTTATTTAGCGACCGGCCGATGCTCTGCGCAAGGCCCCCGGGAAGTTGTAAAGATCGCACCCGATGCGCGCCATCACCACCCAGCCCGGCGTGGCCGACAGCGCCCGGCTCGAGGAGATTCCCGAGCCGGCCGCCGGACCCGACACGCTGCTCTGCGACGCGGTCGCGATCGGCGTCTGCGGCACCGATCTCGAGATCCTGAGCGGCGCCTACGGCCAGCCGCCCCCCGGGCGCGCGCGGCTGGTGATCGGCCACGAGAACCTCGGGCGCGTCCGGATCGCACCGCCGGGGAGCGGCTTTTCGCCCGGCGATCTGGTGGTCGGCGTCGTGCGCCGTCCCGATCCCGTCCCCTGCGCGAGCTGCGCGGCGGGCGAATGGGACATGTGCAAGAACGGCGGCTTCACCGAGCGCGGCATCAGCGGACGCGACGGCTACGCCTCCGAGCGCTACCTGCTCGAGACGGCCTACGCCGTGCCGGTCCCGACGACGCTCGGCGATCTGGCGGTGCTGGTCGAGCCGACCACCATCCTCGCCAAGGCCTGGGAGCAGATCGAACGGATCGGCGCGCGGGCCGTCTGGACGCCGGCGCGCGTGCTGGTGACCGGCGCGGGGCCGATTGGCCTCTTGGCCGCGCTGCTCGGGCGGCAACGCGGGCTGGAGGTGCACGTCCTCGACCGCGTCACCGACGGGCCCAAGCCAGCGCTGGTGGCCGCCCTCGGCGCCACCTACCACAGCGGGCGAGTCAAGGACGTCCCGGTGGCCGACGTGGTGCTGGAGTGCACCGGCGTCGGTGACCTGGTGTTCGACGTGCTGGAGAATGTCGGCCCCGACGGCATCGTCTGCCTGACCGGTGTCTCCTCGGGAGCGCGCGCGATCCCGATCAACCTGACCGCCCTCAACAAGCAGATGGTGCTTGAGAACAACGTCGTGTTCGGCGCGGTGAACGCCAACCTCCGCCACTACCGGGCCGCCGTCGCCGCGCTGGCGCGCGCCGAGCGGCGCTGGCTCGAGCGATTGGTCTCGCGCCGCGTGCCGCTCGAGCGCTGGCAAGACGCGCTGGTACGCGGTCCTGCCGACGTCAAGCCGGTCATCGTGTTCGGCTGAGCCGGAAGCCCGCGGTCCCTTCGCCCTCGCTCTTCTTCCAGGCGCGCGACCGCAGCCTTAGCTTGGAAGAGTGAGCTCGCTTTCGAACCATCCAGGCTCCTGGGCGGGCGGCGTCGTTCTGGGCGAGACCTACTTGATGGGCCGGCGCATCAGCAGCGGCGGGATGGGCGAGGTGTTCGAGGCGACCCACGCGCGCCTCCCCGGCCGCTACGCCGTCAAGGTCCTGCGCCCGGAGCTCATGGGGAACCGCGAGGCGTTTGGACGATTCTGCCGCGAGGCAGAGGTGATGTCGGAGCTGCGCCACCCGAACGTGGTGCAGATCTACGACTTCAACACCACCCCCGACGGCCGCCCTTACTTCGTGATGGAGCTGCTCGAGGGGCGCGATCTCGAGGCCCGGCTGGCGCATGCGGGGCCCACGCCGCTGCCCGGCGCGGTGCGCGTCGTGGAGTCGGTCGCCTCGGCGCTGGCCACCGCGCACGCGCACGGCATCGTCCATCGCGATCTCAAGCCGGCCAACATCTTCCTGGTCACCATCGACGGCCAGATGGACGAGCTGGTCAAGGTGCTCGACTTCGGCATCTCCAAGATCCGCGCCGCCGGCACGCTGCTCTCGACGCCGACCGACATGATCGGCTCGCCGGCTTACATGTCGCCCGAGCAGGCGCGCGGCGCCGCCGACGAGGTCGACGGTCGCAGCGATCAGTTCGCGCTGGGCGCCATCACCTATCGCATGCTGACCGGCTGGGAGCCGTTCCAGGGGGACGACATCGCCTCGCTGCTCTACCAGGTGGTGCACGAGGCGCCGCCGCCGCTGGCGCACTACCTGCCGGCCTGGTGGGACACGCGCGCGCTGCAGGCGGTGCTCGATCGCGCGCTGGCCAAGGATCCCGACCAGCGATGGTCCGGGATGATGGAGATGGCGCGCGCCTTCGAGGCCGCCTCGGAGCAGACCCTCTCGCACGATCCGGTCGATCGGGGGACAGGCGCGACGTTGATCGCCGCGCCGCCGCCCCCGCCGCTGCGCCCGGCGCGCGGGGCCGCGCCCGTGGGGCCGGAGGTGGCGACCGAGGTGGCAACGGAGATCGACGAGAGCCCGCCGCCGGTCCGCACGCCGCCGCCCGAGCCGTTGCGGCTCCGACCCAAGCAGGGGCGTTCCCCCCAGACGCGCGACCCCCAGACGCGCACCCCCGTCACCTTCGAGGCCCCCGTCGACTTCGAGGTGACCGACGACGAGCGTTACGTGCGCGACGAGCTGCCGGTCACCCATCA
The DNA here is from genome assembly GCA_963725905.1 of uncultured Pseudomonadota bacterium. GTDB lineage: Bacteria > Myxococcota_A > Polyangia > Fen-1088 > Fen-1088 > JADGRB01. Next base: position 74,808 of record CAVSAG010000005.1, read on the forward strand.
CCGCGTGGCGCTGGCCGCGCTGGGGCTGCTTGCCATCGCGGCCGTCCTCGGCGTCACCGGCCTCTACCACCGGATCATCGGGTCGGCCCGGCGAGAGCTGGGCCTCGTGCACCGCGCGCCGGTCACCGCGCCCGTGCCGGCGGCAGGAGCGCAGGTGCCCCCGGTCGCGGCGCCCGCGACGCCGGCCTCCGCCGAGCCGGCGCCACCGCCCGCGCCAGCCGCGGCGACCGCGCCCACCGCGCCGTCGGAGAAGGCCGCCGTACCCGCCAAACCGAAGCCGGTCGCGACAGAGAGCCGCCCCGCGGAGTCTCCCCGCCCACGGCAGCGCCACCGCCCCGACGACGAGCCGCGGATCATCAAGCGGCCGGGGAGCGTCTACCTCGCGCCATCGAAACCGCTCCCGTCGCTCGACCCTCTGCCGCCGGAGAACCCCTTCGCCCAGCCGCCTGGCCCGGCGCCCTCTGTGTCGCCCAACAGGCCGCCCGACAAGCTGCCCGACGAGTTCGCGATCCCGCCGCCCGCCCCCACGACCGATTCGCCGTCGCGCGATCTCGCGCCGCCGCCGCTCCCCGAGGCGGAGCCGGCGCCCGCGCCGGGGCCCAAGATTGTTCCCGCGCCCGGCCCAGCGCCCGCGCCGGGGCCGACGCCCGCGCCGGCCCCCGGCCCGGCGCCCCGCACCCGAGACCCGTCGGATCAACCGATGCCCCCCTCCTTCTGAGATCGCCGCGACGCCGCTTGCGTTCGCCGAGCATGCGACTAGCTTGGGACCGCGCTCACGATGACGTCGCGAATTCCCATTTGCACTTATCGTCTACAGCTCAACAAAGACTTTAACTTCCGCGACGCCGCAGGGCTGCTCGACTATTTGGAGGCGCTGGGGGTGAGCGACGTCTACGCCTCGCCCCTGCTGACCGCCCGCCCGGGGAGCACGCACGGCTACGACGTCATCGACCACGGCCGGCTCAACCCGGATCTCGGGACCGAGAGCGACCTCGACGCTCTCGCCGCCGCGCTCGGCGCCCGCGGGATGGGCCTCCTGCTCGATGTGGTCCCCAACCACATGTGCATCGCCAGCCCCGCCAACCACTGGTGGAACGACGTGCTGGAGAACGGCCGCAGCTCCCCCTACGCGCCGTTCTTCGACATCGACTGGCACCCGCCCAAGTCGGAGCTCGACGAGAAGATCCTCCTGCCGGTCCTCGGCCGACAGTACGGCCGCGTGCTCGAAGGGAGCGAGATCAAGATCGGCTACGCGGCGGGCGCCTTCCAGGCCCACTACGGCGAGGCGGTCTTCCCGATCGGGCCGCGAACGATCCTGCCGCTGCTCGAACCGATCGTCGCCGACCTGCGGCGCACCCACCCCGACGACCACCCCGACGTGCTCGAGATCGAGAGCATCGTCACCGCCACCAAGAACCTCCCCACCCGCTGGGAGACCGACCCGGAGAAGATCCGCGAGCGCCAGCGGGAAAAGGAGATCGTCAAGCGCCGCCTCGACGCGCTGGTGTCGGCGAGCGCCGCCGTCCGCGACGCGCTCGAGCGGAGCCTTGCCGCCATCAACGGCGAGCAGGGAAAGGCCCGCAGCTTCGACGCGCTCGAGGCGCTGCTCGGCGAGCAGGCCTACCGCCTCTCCTACTGGGGGGTGGCGGCCGAGGAGATCAACTACCGCCGCTTCTTCGACATCAACGACCTGGCGGCCATCCGCATCGAGGAGCCCAAGGTGCTGGAGGCGGTGCACGAGAAGGCGTTCGAGCTCCTGCGCGAGGGGAAGGTCACCGGGCTGCGCATCGACCACGTCGACGGCCTCTGGGACCCGCACCGCTACCTGGAGGAGCTGCAGCGCCCGCGCCGCGGAGAAGGGGAAGTCGAGGCCGACGGCGCGCCCGCCCGCCATGGCTACGTCGTCGTCGAGAAGATCCTGACCGGCGCCGAGGAGCTGCCGCCCGAGTGGCCCGTGCAGGGCACCACCGGCTACGAGCTCTTGAACGCGGTCAACGGCCTCTTCGTCGAGCCGGCGGGCCTGCGGGCCATCGAGCGCGGCTACCGCCGCCTGCGCGAGGGCACCGGGACCTTCGACGATCTCCTCTACCGGGCCAAGAAGCTGATCCTGCGGACCGCCATGTCGAGCGAGCTGCACGTGCTGGCGCGCCGGCTCGATCGCATCTCGGAGCAGCACCGCTGGTCGCGCGACTTCACCGCCAGCAGCCTGCACCTGGCGCTCGGCGAGGTGATCGCCTGCTTCCCGGTCTACCGGACCTACGTCCGGGCCGACACGGTGACGATCAGCGACGGGGACCGCCTGAACGTCCTGCGCGCCGTCCGCGAGGCCAAGCGGCGCAACCGGTCGACCTCCGAGTCGATCTTCGATTTTCTCTGTGACCTGCTCCTGCTGCGCGATCCGGAGGGGATCTCGGAGTCCGACCGGGCCGATCGCCGGGAGCTGGTGATGCGGCTTCAGCAGCTGACCGGTCCGGTGATGGCCAAGGGGCTCGAGGACACCGTCTTCTACCGCTACTTCCCGCTCGCCTCGCTGAACGAGGTCGGCGGACGTCCCAGCACCGCGGTGATGGAGATCGATCGCTTTCACGTCTTCTGCGCGCGCCGGGCAGAGCGCTGGCCGCATGGCCTGTCGGCCACCGCCACCCACGACACCAAGCGCGGCGAGGACATGCGCGCGCGGCTCGACGTCCTCTCGGAGATCCCGCGCGAGTTTCTGGAGGCGGTCAAGCGCTGGCAGCGGATGAACCGCCGGTCGAAGCCCCTCGTCGACGAGGCGCGCGTCCCTGGCGCCAACGAGGAATACCTCATCTATCAGACGCTGATCGGTCTCTGGCCGCTCGAGGGTGAGCTGCCGGCCGAGGCCCACGACACTCTTGTTGAGCGTTTTTCTGCCTACCTGTTGAAAGCGCTGCGGGAGGCGAAGGTGCACACCAGCTGGATCAACGTCAACGAGCCGTACGAACGGGGCTGCGACCAGTTCCTCCGTCGCCTCCTCGGGCGCGAGCCGGCGACGAATCCCTTCCTGGCCGACCTCGGCCGTTTCGTGGCGGGTATTGCGACGGCGGGCCTCTGGAACGCGCTCTCCCAGCTGATCCTCAAGGTCACCGTCCCCGGCGTCCCCGACGTCTATCAGGGGACGGAGCTCTGGGACTTCACGCTGGTCGATCCGGACAACCGCCGGCCCGTCGACTACCCCGCCCGCCGCGCCCTGCTCGACGAGCTCCGCGGCCTCGAGGGTGACGCGCTGCGGGCGCGCATCGGGGCTGCCCGCGAGTGCCCCGCAGACGGCGCGCTCAAGCTCCTGGTCGCGGCCCGGGCCCTCGGGCACCGGCGGCGCCACCGCGAGCTCTACGAGACGGGCGCCTACCTGCCGCTGTCGGTGGAGGGTCCCCGGGCGCGCCACGTCATCGGCTTCGCCCGCGTCGCCCCTGACGGCCGTGCTTCGCTGACGATCGTCGGGCGCTTCTTCGCCGCGCTCGAGGCAACTGGCCGCGCGTCCGGGACGTCAGTCTGGCAGGACACCTGGCTGCGTCTGCCGGACGAGCTTGCCGCCGACGGCTACCGCGAGGTCCTCACTGACGCCATCGTGCGAACCCCGTCCGATCGGCGATCCGAGCTGCCACTTGCGGGAATACTTCCCCTGCTCCCGGTCGCTGTTCTGGAACCGATTCGCCGATGACAATTCGCTCATCGGGCACCAAAATTCGCTCATCGGGCACCAATTAGTGATGAGCGGGAAGCACAAACTTACACAGCAATTTGCGTGAACGTGTAGACTCGTGCCACTTAAACAGAACATCCCAGCAACCATGAGCCAATCCGTGCATGCCGCCCAGGCCGCGAACCTGCGCGGGAAACATATCTGCCTCCCTTACGAGACCGAGACCGAGAAAGAGAGCGCCGTCCTCTCTCTGGTCCACGAGGGGCTCGCGCGCGGAAGGCGCTGCCTCTTTGTCGGCACGCGTGCCGAGTACGAGCGCCTGGGACTGGAGCTCGAAGAGAAGGGCATCTGCTCGCTCCGGGCGGAGTCACGCGGGGCACTGCTCTTCATGACGCGCGAGGAGGCCTATCTCGAGAACGGCGCCTTCGACGCGAACGTCGTTCTCGGGCGCATCGAGCGGTTCATCACCGAGGCCCTCGCCGACGGGTTCACGGGTCTGTGCGCAACCGGCGAGCTCATCGAGGTCTCCTCCGAGGACCTCTGGCGTCAGATCGTCTGGTACGAGGCGCAGGTGAACGAGCATTTCTCCCGCCTGCCGTTCGTCGGGCTCTGCCGGTACCCGCGGACGACCATCCCGCCCCATCGGGTCCAGGACGTGCTGCGCAACCACCCCATCGCGATCGTGCGCGGCGAAACCTGCGACAACCCCTTCTACGAGCGCCCCGAGCTCTCCCTGTCGGACGATTCCCAGGCGCGGGTCGACTGGCAGCTCCGACAGCTGCGCGTCGCCAACCGCGTCCAGCGGCAGCTGGAGGGGAAGGCCACCTCGGCGGTGACCGCCGCGGTCGAGCTGGCGACGGAGCTCGAGACACTCCGCTCGACGCTCCGCTCGACTGAAACCCAGTAGTCGCGGGGGCCCTGACGGGGTCGCATCGGAGTTGCCATCGGGCGCAAGCCAGGATATGGCCTCTAGGACATGCATATCCTGGTCAACACCGGGGGTGGCGACGCCCCGGGGCTCAACGCCGTCATTCGCGCCGTCACCCTGTCGGCGCTCCGCCGCGGCTGGAAGGTCACCGGCATCCGCCGGGGCTACCACGGCCTGCTCGAGCCCCCGCAGGACGGCCTGATCGACCTGACCCGGGACAAGGTCCGCGGCATCGCGCACCTCGGGGGGACGATCCTCGGAACCGTCAACAAGGGGCACCCGTTCGAGTTCATCACCGAGCGGGACGGCAAGAAGGTGACCATCGACGTCTCCGAAGAGATCATGCGCCGCTACCGGGAGATCGGCGCCGACGCGGTGATCGCCATCGGCGGCGACGGCGCGTTCCGGATCGCCACCCGTTTCATCGCCATGGGGATGCCGATCGTCGGCGTCCCCAAGACGATCGACAACGACCTCTCCTGCACGCAGGCGACGTTCGGATTCGACACCGCCGTCACGGTGGCGACCGAGGCGATCGATCGGCTGCACAGCACCGCGGAGTCGCACGAGCGGATCATGGTCGTCGAGGTGATGGGGCGTTACGCCGGCTGGATCGCCATGCACGCCGGCGTGGCCGGCAACGCGCACGTCATCCTGTTCCCCGAGATCCCGTACGATATCGACCGCGTCATCGACCGGATCAAGAAGCGCTACGCCTCGGGGCGACGCTACTGCATCGTCGTCGTGGCCGAGGGGGCCATCCCCAAGGGGGGCGAGCTCAGCACCATCGGCACCGAGCTCGGGCGCGAGGTGCGCCTCGGCGGCCTGGCCGAAAAGATCGGCCACTACCTGGGGGAGAAGACCGGCTTCGAGTCGCGCTCGCTGGTGCTGGGACACCTCCAGCGCGGCGGCAGCCCCACCCATCGCGACCGCTTGCTGGCCTTGCGCTTCGGCGCCGCCGCGGTTCGCATGGTCGAACAGGGGAAGTTCGGCCACATCGTGGCGTACCAGCCGCCGCACATGGTGCCGGTGAAGATGGAAGAAGCGATTGCGGTCATGAAGACCGTGCCGCTCGACTCCGACACCGTCCAGACGGCGCGCGATCTGGGGATCTGCCTCGGCGACTAGATCCCCGTCTGTTCACAAAAGCGCGGGCTGGGGTATCATCGCGCGGTCGCACCTGTCGACCCATGACCCCACCCGAGGAGCAGCATCCGGCCCCGCAGCGTCTCGACCCGTTGCCGGGGCGGGTGATAGCCGGGAACTTCCGGATTGATGCCCTCATCGGCAGCGGCGCGATGGGGAACGTCTACAAGGCGGAGCAGCTCTCGCTCGGCAAGCAGGTCGCCGTCAAGGTGCTGCACCCCCACCTCATGGGGGACGAAAAGCTGGTCGGGCGGTTCAAGCGCGAGGCGAAGAGCGCGTCGCTGCTGAACCACCCGAACTCGATCCAGATCATCGACTCGGGGCAGGACCGAGACGGGACGCTCTACATCGCGATGGAGCTCCTGACCGGGCGCGATCTGGCGCAGGTGATCCGCGAAGACTTCCCCCTCCCCTTGCCGCGCGTGGTGCGGATCCTGTCGCAGGTCCTCTCCGCTCTCGAAGAGGCGCACGCCCAGGGCGTGATCCACCGCGACCTGAAGCCGAGCAACATCATGCTGATCCAGCGCCGCGACGAGAAGGACTTCGTCAAGGTGTGCGACTTCGGCATCGCCAAGGCGACGCTCAGCGAGGGGGACGATCGCGCGGCGATGCTCACCATCCAGGGGCTGGTCTGCGGCACGCCCGAGTACATGGCCCCGGAGCAGGCGCGCGCCGAGCCGCTCGACGGGCGCGCCGATCTCTACGCCGCCGCCGTGATCCTCTACCAGATGGTCACGGGCGACATCCCGTTCCGCGCCGATTCGCCGATGGCGATCGTCAGCCGGCACCTGGTCGAGACGCCGGTTCACCCCAGCAAACGGCGGCCCGACCTGCGGCTCCCCAAGATCGTCGACGACGTCGTGATGCGCGGCCTCGAGAAGGAGCGCGAGATGCGCTACCCGACCGCGGCCGCCTTCCGCGAGGTGCTCGAGGGCGTCCTCGGCGCGACCAGCGGGCCGGCCACGCCGGTGGCACCCAGCGTGCGCGCGGCGCTGCCGACGGTGCGCGACATCTCGGGACACGATCTGGCGGCACCTCCGGGCACCGGGACGGTCCCCGCGCAGTCATCGGCCCACAAGTTCGGGACGACGACCAACCTGACCGGAAGGCCGCGCGGGAAACCGGTGATCGTCGTCGGCGGGATCGCCGTGCTCGCCGTCTCCATCGCCGGGGCTGTCTACACCTTCCGAGCGCAGACGGAGATGCACCGCGCCGAGCAGGCGAACCAGGCGGCGATCGAGGCCGCCCGGTCCACGCCGTTACCGCCCCCCGCGCCCGCGGTCAGGCCGGCGCCTCGCCCCGAGCCGGCGCCGCCCGCGCCCACGCTGCCGCCCGCCGCCGAGGCGGCGCCCGGGCCGGAGCCGGCCGCGGCGAAGGAGCCGTCCCCGCGCGAGCACGGCAAGCACCACCACGGCCCGGCGTCCGCTGCCAGGCCGACCGCGGTGGCCACCGCGGCCCTGGTGCCCGCTCCGGCAGCGGCCCCCGTGCCACCGCCCGCCCCGCCGGCTCCCGCGCCACGCGGCGCGAGCGAGGTGCTGGGCGAGGCCGACAAGCTGCTCGGCCAGGGCGAGGTCGGCGAGGCCTGCGGACGCGGCGAGGAGGCCAAGCGCTTGAGCCCCCGCCTGCCGTCGGTCTACAAGTTTCTGGGCAAGTGCTACATGCGGGCGGGCCACGCGCAGCAGGCCAACGACAACTACAAGAAGTACCTCGAGCTGGCCCCGAACGCCCCCGACGCCCCGTTCGTCAAGAGCATGATCAAGTGAGCGGGCGGCGCATACTCGGCGGGGTGGGGCTCGCGGTGATCGTCCTCGCTGGCGGCTGCAAGGTCGATCAGCGGGCGTTCGACGACCGCATCTTCGCCTGCGATCCCTCGGCCAACGATCCCGGCTGCGGCAGCGACGCGAACGGCAAGCCGATGGTCTGCTACCCGGGAAGCCTGCTCGACGGCACCGACTTCTGCGCCCCGGGCTGCGACGGCCTGCCGATGTCGCTCCCCGACGGAAACCAGTGCGTCGAAGGTGGCGCCGAGCTGACCTCCTGCGATCCGACGGTGGTGGACAGCTGTGGGCAGAGCGCGCTCGGTTGCCTGCGCACCGACGTCACCACCAACGAGGGAATCTGCACGACGCTGATCCCCTGCACCGCCGACACCGACTGCAAGGACCCGGTCCGTTCCACCTGCGCGACGACCTTCCTTTCCCAGCTCTACGCGCAGGACACGACGCTCGCGGCCAACAACCTCTACTGCTTGCAGAAGAACTGCCAGAGCGGCGCCTCCTCCTGCTCGCCGGGCCAGTCCTGCCTGCCCCTGCTTGTGCCGGCGGCGGCGCACGCGCCCGACATCTGCGTCCCCAACTGCGATTCGCAACAGAACTGCCCGCCCAACCACGTCTGCTTCCAGAAGATCTCGGGACCGGCCAACCCGGCCATCTGCATCCCGGGGTTGCTCGGGTTCATCTGCGAGACGGACATCAACTGCCTCGTCGGAAAGTGCCTCTCCGACGGCGATCCCGACGCGACGAACGGGCTCAAGCTCTGCACGATCGTGTGCAACAGCGACGCTGACTGCGCCATCTACGACAGCGATCAAGGGACGTTTGCCTGCACACCCCGCACCGACAGCGCGGGCCAGCCGCAGGGCCACTGCGAGAGCCCCTACTCGTATCGCGGCAACGCCTGCCGTACGACGGCCGACTGCACGCGCGACGAAAACACCATCTGCGTCTTCCAGACGCCGCCCGAGAAATCGACCGATCTCGGGACCTGCCTCCGCCCCTGCACGGGGACGCCGCCCGACTGCGCGCCACGCGCGGGTATCGGCCAGACGTGCCTCCAATTCCTCACGGTCACCGATCCGGGCTCGGCACCGGTCCAAACCGCGGCCTGCTTCCCAGGTTCCTTCGGGCTCCCCTGCCAGAGCAACACCAACTGCGTCGGCGATCTGAAGTGTCGGCAGGTCGACCCCAGGGACCCCTCGACCACGATCTGTACGGCGCTCTGCCAGATCGACGACGACTGCAACGCCGACCGCTGGAGCGCCGGCCAGTCGTTCTGCTATCCCTCCGGCCTCTGCGCCCCGTTGCAGGCCGGCGGCAAGGCCTGCACCAAGGACAGCCAGTGCCAGTCGAAGAACTGCCAGGTCCCCGACGCCGGGGTCGCCGGCAGCTGTGCGGAGCCAACCCCTTGATCGCGGCACGCAAGCTGGCGATCGCGCTCCCGCTGGCGGTGCTGGCCGTGCTGGCGCCTGCCCGCGGTGCGCGCGCGGGCGAGAAGATCGCCGTGCTCGTGCTCGGGACCTCGGAGAAGGAAGCGGAGCTGGCCGACAACCTCACCGAGGTGCTGATCGCCTACGTCGCCCAGCACGGCGGGTTCGAGATCGCGGGCAAGGAGGAGTTTCGCGCGCGGCTCGGCGTGGAGAACGAGCGGCGGGCCCAGGATTGCCTGGACGACATCTCCTGCCTCGGGCGCGCGGGCGTGTCGCTGGGCGTCCGGCGCATCGTCGCCGGCAGCGTCGGCACGCGTGGCAAGCAGTTCCTCTTCAATCTGAACCTCGACAACGTCGAGCAAGGGAAGGTCGAGAGCCGCGTCTTCCGTCTGGTCGACGGCGGCGTCGAGGACCTCATCCACGCCGTTCAGGAGGCCTCGGGCGAGCTGTTCCGCCCCCACCTCGAGCCGGGCAAGATCCAGATCTCGACCGAGCCCGACGGCGCGCGGGTCGCCATCGACAACGCCTACCTCGGCGTAACGCCGCTCATCTCGGGGACGCTGCTGGCGGGGAAGCACGCGGTCCGGGTGGAGGCCGACGGCCACTTTCCGTGGGCATCACGGGTCGAGGTCCTGCCCGGCCAGGAGCTGCAGATCAAGCTGACCCGCGAGAACCTCCCCCGCCGGCGCAGCTGGCCGCCCACGGTGGCGTATGCGACCGCCATCGCCGCGGGCGCCGCGCTGGCCGCCGGGGGTTTCCTGGGTCAGCTCTCCCAGCTCCAGCCGAACGGCTCGACCCGCCAGCAGACCGCCGACGATCTGGAACAGAAGCGTCACTTCGCCACGGCGGCCAACGTCTCGTTCGTGACCGCCGCCGTCCTGGGCGTCGTTTCCCTCTATCATTTCATTCGCTACCGCGACGACATCTTCGGCCGCGCCGAGCGCTACGACGAAGCTCCCTGACGGTACGTAAGGTCTGGACGCCGCGGGTCGAAGTGGTTACGTAAGGATCAAGGGCCCAGGGGGGAACGCTACCGGATCGTAACAGCGATGGTCCAGGGCATCCCTAACCGGCGGCAATTGTTGGCATAGCGCTTCGAGGACCTGGCATGGGCCTTGCGATGAAGAGCGGCATGCTCAGCATCGCAACCTCATCATCGAAGCATGGCGCGGCCCGTAAGCGGCGCGGCACCCAGGTCGAAGAGAACGAGCCCTCGGCCGACGCCGCCGAGAAAGCCCGCCACCTCAAGTCGGTCGACGGCGATGAGGCCGAATCCGAGGGCGCCGAACCCGAGATCGAGATGGGCGCCGGCACCGCGGCGCCGCTGGACGTCGCGGGCCTCCCGATCGAGGTGGGCCACGAGAGCGAGGCAAGCACGCGCGCCGCGCCGGCAGCGGCGGCGGGGCTGGAATCGGCGCCGACCGACTATTCGACGATCGGCGCCTACCTCCACGAGCTGCGGCGCTACCCGCTCATGACCCGCGAGGAGGAGCACGAGGTCGCGGTGGAGTACTCGAAGACCGCCCAGCAGCGGCTGGCGGCCCGGCTGGTCACGGCGAACCTCCGCCTGGTCGTGAAGATCGCGCAGGAGTATCGCCGTGCCCACCGCAACATTCTGGATCTGATCCAGGAGGGGAACATCGGCCTCATTCACGCCGTGCAGAAGTACGACCCCTATCGGGGCGTGAAGCTGTCGTCGTATGCCTCCTGGTGGATCCGCGCCTACATCCTGAAGTTCATCCTGGCCAACTGGCGCCTGGTGAAGGTCGGGACGACGCAGGCCCAGCGGAAGCTCTTCTTCAACCTGCGCAAGGAGCGCGAGAAGCTGGAGAAGCAAGGGTTCGAGGTGGAGGCCAAGCACCTGGCGGCGGCGCTGGACGTCACCGAGCAAGAGGTGATCGAGATGGAGCGGCGGCTCAATGCCTCCGAGACCTCCCTCGACGCGCCGATGCGCTCCGACGAGCAGGGAGACCGCACACAGGGGGACTTCGTGCGGGCCGCCCCGACGTCACGCCCCGACCTGCAGGTCGAGGCGGGCGAGTTCGGCGCGATTCTGCGCGACAAGCTGCACGCCTTCGGCGCAACGCTGCGCGATCGCGACCTGGAGATCTTCCGCGACCGCCTGCTCAACGACGAGCCGGCGACGCTGGTCCAGATCGCCGAGCGATTCGGCGTCACCCGCGAGCGCGTCCGTCAGATCGAGGAGCGGCTCAAGAAGCGGCTGCGCCAGTATCTGATGGCCGAGCTGGGCGACGGCGTCCAGATCGACGACGCCCTCGATTGACCGTCCTGATCGCGTTGAGGTCGGGCGAGCTCGGCTCGACCGACCTCGTCGCGGGAGGTCGCAGGAACCCTCCAGGGTTCCTGATTTGTCGTTCGCGTTGAGGTCGGGCGAGCTCGGCTCGACCGACCTCGTCGCGGGAGGTCGCAGGAACCCTCCAGGGTTCCTGATTTGTCGTTCGTTACTGCTCGCAGCCCGAGGTGGTCATCGAGAGCGAGATGCCGTTGCCCGACGCGAAGGTCGTCGTGATCTCGCCGGAGGCTGTGGCGTCCAGGTTGCCGGCCGCGAAGCAATTGCTCGAGTTCGCCGAGGTCGTGTTGTAGGCGCTCACCACGAAGTGCAGCGTGCCCGAGTCCTCGAACGTCGAGTACTCGAACGTCCCCAGGTCAGGGTAGTTCTTCTGAACCGGACAGATCGGCCCGTCGCTGTTGTTGTCGGGGAAATTGAACGACCCGCTGTCGGCGCCGGTCACGGTGAGGGTGCAGAACTGGATCATCCCCGCCTGCTCGAGCGTGAACCCCGACGCGAACTTCACGTCGACGTCGTAGTAGTGATACGACTTGCAACCGGTCGCGAGCGACGCGCCGAGCATCAGCGCCCCCAGAATTACCTTGTGTGCGAAACGATAGGCGCGCATCAGCTTCACTCCCCCTGTCCGTAGCAGCCGATGAAGTCCGCGTTGCACGGACGTATGTCGCCGCCGTTGATCGAGTGGTAGAGCGCCCTGCCGCCAAAGAAGAGCGCGACGGCGCCGACAGCGATGCCGCCCGTGACCGCCCAGAACTGCCACTTCTCGTAGAAGGCGGCCTGGTCGGCCTGTCCCTTCTGCGCGACGGCGGCGTCGGCCGGCTGCTTGGACAGCAGCGACTTGTCGTGCGGCCGATCGGTGTCCTCGGCCTGCGCCGCTTCCGGAGCGGCTGCCTTCGGCGCTTCGTCGTCCTCGGCCGCGCGGGCCGAGGACCAGGGAGTTCCGACGACGACCAGGAGGGTGGCGGCGAAGAGCGCCAGGCCAACTCCGACTTGGGACCGGCGGGTCCCGTTTCGGCGGGGCGACATGGGCGCATCTTACACAAGCCCGTCGGAGTTGGTAGTCCTGGATGTCGGGAAGTGACCCGGCGGCGGCCCCCGGCGCGACGCGAGCGCTCTTGCGGCGGAACACGAGGTGCTTAGCTTTCGCGCCTGGAGGATTCCATGGCGAAGTCCAATCGAGCGGGCATCGGCCCGCAGCCGGGGCAGGACGAGATCGCACGACGGGCCTACGAGCTTTACCTACAAAGAGGGTCGGTCCCTGGTCACGAGACCGACGACTGGCTGCAGGCGGAGGCGGAGCTGGCGACCGCAGGCGTGGCCAGCGACGATTCGGAGAGTCCGTCGCCCTCGCGCCGGTCGGAGACGGGAAGCAGCCGGCGGGAGTCGGGCTCTTCCAACCGCCGAACGCTGCGACAATAAATCGACCGAACGGCCGGGGGGTCTTGTCACCTCGGCCGGTCCCTGCAACTCTACCTATCAAGCGCCATGGGTGGAGAAACCAAGCTCTCGGGTCCTGATCTCGCGGCCGGCATTTCGGAGAACGAGGTTCCTGCGGAAGGGCCCCTCCTGGGCCAGGCCAACGGCGAATCGGTCCTGCTGGTTCGCAACGGGGAGGAGATCTTCGCGGTCGGGGCGACCTGCACCCACTACAGCGGGCCCCTCGCCGAGGGGCGGGTCGTCGACGGGACCATTCGGTGCCCCTGGCACCACGCCTGCTTCGACCTGCGCACCGGCGCCGTGCTGCGCGCGCCGGCCCTGAACCCGCTCCCCTGCTACGACGTCGAGCGATCGGGGGGCAAGATCCGCGTCGCCGGCCGCCGTGGCGATCCGATCACGCTGCGGCGCGAGTCGTCGCTGCGGACCATCGCCATCGTCGGCGCCGGCGCGGCGGGCGAATCGGCCGCCGAGACGCTGCGCCGCGAGGGGTACGACGGCGAGATCCTGCTGTTCGGCGCCGAGGAGTCGCCGCCCGTCGACCGCCCCAACCTCTCCAAGGACTACCTGGCCGGCACGGCGCCCGAGGAGTGGATGCCGCTGCGCCCGCCATCGTTCTTCGGCGAGCAGAAGATCGCTCTGGCGCTCGGGGCCCGCGTGACGGCCGTCGATCCCGCGGCCAAGCGCCTCGCGCTGGAGGACGGGCGAGAGGTCGCCTGGGACGCGCTGCTCCTGGCGACCGGCGCGGCGCCGATCCGCCCGCCGCTGCCGGGCGCCGACCTGCCGCACGTCCACACGCTTCGCAGCCTGGCCGACAGCCGGGCCATCGTGGCCGCCGCCACCCGCGCCAAGCGCGCGGTCGTCATCGGCGCCAGCTTCATCGGGATGGAGGTGGCGGCCTCGCTGCGGGCACGCGATCTGACGGTCGAGGTGGTGGCGCCTGAAGAGGTCCCGTTTTCCAAGTCACTCGGCCCCGAGCTCGGCAGCCTCTTGCGCGCCGTCCACGAGGAGCACGGCGTCCGCTTCCACCTCGGGACGACGGCCGCGCACATCGAGGCGAACGGCGTGGTGCTGGCGAACGGCGAACGGATCGGCGCCGACCTGGTCGTGCTCGGCGTCGGCGTCAAACCGGCGATCGAGCTGGCCCAGGGGGCCGGCCTCACCATCGACCGCGGCGTGGTGGTCGACGACCGGCTGCGGACCAGCGCCCCCGGCGTCTGGGCCGCCGGCGACATCGCCCGCTTCCCCTACGCGCCCACCGGCGAATCGGTCCGCATCGAGCACTGGGCGGTGGCGCAGCGGATGGGGCGCATCGCGGCGCTCAACATCCTGGGGCGCGACCTGGCCTTCGCCTCGCCACCGTTCTTCTGGAGCACGCAGTTCGACGTGACGATCAACTACGTCGGACATGCCGAGAGCTGGGACCGGATCGACATCGCCGGCGATCTCGGCAAGCGCGACGCCACCCTCGCCTACCGGCGCGGTGCGGAGACGCTGGCGGTCGCCACGCTGGGACGCGATCAGGTCAGCCTCGACGCCGAGGCGGCGTTCGAGCACAACGATCAGGCGGCGCTCGGCACGTTCGGCCGCACCCGCTGAGGGCCGTGAGGCGATTGCCCGCGGCGCTCGCGGCAGTGGCGGCGGCCGCGGCCGCGGGAGCCTGGTTCGCGTGGCGGTCGTACCAGCAGGACTTCGCGGCTTATCTAACGGCGGCGCTGGCGCGGATCTGGAACCTCGACCCTTACTTGAACTATGCCGGGCAAAGCGATGATCTGGCGCTCCCCTGGGATGGTGTGGCGATCTTCCGCCACAGCCGGTTCCTCTATCCTCCGCTGATAGCCGATCTCTTCCGGCCGCTGCTCGCCGTCCCCTTTCTCGCGGCGAAGAGTCTCTTCACGGCGGCGATGCTAACGGCCTGGATCGGCGCGGGGGTCGCGCTGGCGGACGATCGCCGCGGGCGAACCATCTTCTTCGCCGCAGGTGCGCTGTTTTTTCCGTTTTACCGCCACCTCGAGCGCGGGCAGATCGACCTCTTCATCCTGCTGCTGCTGGCGATCGCCTGGCGTACGCGCGGGCGACCGTGGATCGCGGGGGCGGCGCTGGCGGCGAGCGTGGCGTTCAAGCCGGCCTTCGTCGGGCTGTGGCCGGTCGTCTGGGCAAGCGGACGCGCGCGAACCACCCTCGCCGCACTGGCGGTCGGTGCCGGGCTGGTGGGGCTGACCGCGGTCGTCGATGGACCGGGGCGCCTCCGCGAATACGTCACCGAGGTTCTCCCGCGGGCCGCCCTCTACGGAGAGGGCGGGACCGAGGAGATGTTGCTGCCGGCCGCGCGCCTTCCGGCCGCCGACGACGACGGCAGCATGCACGTCGGCGGCCGGACCTATCGGACGTCGATCGGCGACGCGCCGGCAGCGGCCAGTGTTCCGCGTCTGCTCGCGCCGGAGGGCCCCACGCCGGCGCGTGCGCGCCTCCCATTCGTCGTCGGCATCGGGGTCTTGACGGTGATCGCGCGACGCCTTCGCCGAGCCAACGACGCGGACCGCGAGGCGCTCCTCTTCTGGGCAGCGGCCGTCACCTGTGTCGTCACGTCGCCGGCCGGCTGGGTGATGGGACTGGTGCTCGCCTTGCCGCTCGCGCCGCTCGGCGCCGCCCTTCACATTGAGGGACGCGTGCCACGTGGACCGGCGGTTGTCGGCGCGATCGCCTGGGCGGCGCTGGCGGTGCCCCAGCCCTTCGCCGGATGGGCGGCGCTGGCGGGCCTGGCGCTGATCGCGGCCGCCGTCGGCGCGGCGCTGTCTCTCGGGCGACACGACGTGCCGGCGTGATCGTCCTCGGCGCATCGCTGGCGCTGCTGGTGGCCGTCGGCGTTCGGCTCGCCCGCGTCACGGCGGCAGCGGCGGCGGACGAATCGCGGGCCACCCGCGCGCTCCGCGTCGCCGTCTGGGCGTTCGCGATTTTGGTGGCGGTCGAAGCGGCGCTCGGTGCCGCGGGACACCTCGAGCCGCGCGCGACGCTCGCCACCCTGGCGGTCGTCGCCGCCGCCGTGCTGCTCGCAACGCGCGGGCGTGCGCGCGGCCGCACGCTCGCCGCACGCGCGCCGCTGACCGCGCTCGACGTCACCTATCTGACGGCGCTCGGCGCCGCGCTCCTCCTGCGGGGCTGGTCCGGCGTGCACAAGACGACCTTCCTCTACGACACGCTGTCGTATCACCTGCACGTGCCGGCGACCTGGCTCGCCGATCACCGGCTGGAGATCGTCCCCGCGGTGTTCGGCGATCCGTCGTCGGCGTACGCGCCCGCGAACCTCGAGCTCTGGTTCGCCTTCCTGATGGCGCCCCTCCGCTCGGACTACCTCGCCGGGTCGGGTCAGCTTCCATTCGCCGCGCTGGCGGCGCTGGCCGTCATCGGCGCCGTGCGCGAGGCGGGCGGGCGGCGAACCGCCGCGCTGGCGGCCGCCCTCGCCTTCTTGCTCGTCCCCGAGATCTGGCAGCAGGCGCGGACGGCGATGACCGATCTGGGAATGGCGGCGCTGCTGCTGGCCGCGCTGCCGTTCGTCTTCCGGTTGCAGCGAGACGCCGCCAGCGGCGACCTCCTGACGGCGGCCGCCGCGTTGGGGCTGGCGATAGGGACGAAGTACGTCGCGCTGCCCCTCGCGGCACCTTTCGCGCTCGCCCTCGGGCTCGCGGCCCGCGGCCGGGCCCGACCGACCGAGGTGGCGGCCGCCGTGGCCGTCCTGCTGGCGACGGGCGGCTTCTGGCTCCTGCGCAACCTCGTCGTGACCGGGAACCCCTTCTACCCGGTGGCCACGCTGGGCCTGCCGGGCCTCTACGATCGCGCGGCGATGCGCGCCTGGGACTACCACCTGCCGGTCCAGGACGTCGCGGCGCTCGGCGGCATGCTCGTCGCTGCAGGCGTCGGCTTCGGGCTCGTCGCGATGCTGGTGCTGATCGCACGGCGCCCCCGGCCCGAGATCTGGCTCCTGACGGCGCTGCTGGCGATCTTCTGGCTCTGGGTCCCCTATCAGGAGAGCCGTTTCCTGTTCGCCGCGCTCGGGGTGGCGGCGGTAGCGGTCGGGCGCGCCGCCGCGGGTCCAACCGGTGGGCTCGACTGGCGCGCCGGTACGTTGTTGCTCGCCGGCCTGGTCGAATTTCCGACGCTCGAGCGCTGGTTGATCGTGCCCGCTGGCCTCGCTGGCGGCGGCGCGGCCCTCGCCTGGCGCTGCCTCCCCGAGCGCCGGCGCCGGCCGCTGCTGATCGGCGGCCTGGCTGCGCTGCTGGTCGGCGGCACGCTCGCGCTCGTCGTCGGCCTCGGCCACTATCGCGCGCGCGAGCCCGGCTACGCCGTCGGTGGCGATCTCGACGACGCCTGGGTCTGGTTTCGCGCCAACGTCCGCGGGACCAGCGTCGCCTACGCCGGAACAAACCTGGCGTTCCCCCTCGCCGGCCGCGATCTCGGCAACCGGGTGGCCTACGTGAACGTGGCCGGCGCGCCCGACGACCGCCTGCACGACTTCGCCGCGCGCGCGCCGGCGGGGGGCCGCGCGGCCACGCCGGAGCCGGCGCCCTACCGCGACGGGGCCAGCTTCGACGTCTGGCTGCGCAACCTGCGGACCGCGCGCGCCGCCGTGCTTTTCGTGGCGGCGCTGGACGAGATCGTCGCGCGCAGCGTGACGACCGACGGCGACGGATTTCCGATCGAGCGCGCCTGGGCCGACGCCCACCCGGCGTTGTTCCACCTCCGCTACGCCTCGCCAGGGGCGCGCGTTTACGGGATCGCGCCATGACCGACCGCCCGCGACGGAACCAGGAGCTGGCGGCGCTGGCGGCGCTCTTGCTGTTCGTCGCCGGCCGCTGCCTCGTGCCGATGGACGAGACCGATCTCTTCTTCAACCTGCGGCTCGGCGATCTCGTCCTCGCGCACCACGTCGTGCCGCGCACGAACCTGCTCTCCTTCACCTGGCCCGACGCGCGCGACCTCAACCTGGCCTGGCTTTTTCAGATCCTGCTAGCGCTCGTCTATCGCGCCGGCGGCATCGCCGGGACGGTCGTCATGAAGACGGCGTTCGTGCTCGGCACCTGGGCGCTGCTCTTTCGGGTGGCGCTGCGACGGGGCGCGCACCCGGCCGCCGCGGCCGCCGCGCTGGCGCTCGCGGCCTGGGCGGCGGAGCCGCGCTTCGTCGAGCGCCCGCACCTCGTCACCTTCCTCGGGCTCGGTTACCTGCTGCTGGCGCTCGAGCGCGCCGAGGCGGGACGGCCGCGCGCGCTGCATGCGCTCGTCCCGCTGGCGCTCGTCTGGGCGAACGCGAACTCCTGCTTCTTTCTGGCACCCGCGCTGCTTGGCCTCCATGCCGTCGGGGCGGCGCTGGACCACCGCGCGCCCGACGCCCGAAGCGCCGCGATCGTGGCCGCCCTGCTGCTGCCGTTCATCTTCGCGACGCCGTCGGGCGCCGCCGCGCTGACCTACATCGCCAACCACTGGCGGATGCCCGCGCTACGGCCGCTGCAGGAGTACCGGACGGCGAGCTGGCCACTCGACGGTCCCTTCTTTTTCGTCGCCGCCGGCGTGGCGCTGGCCGCGGCGCTCCCAGGACGCCGGTGGCGGCTGCTGCTGCCGGCGCTGGCGCTCGGGCTCCTCGGCGCCCGCCGGATCCGCTTCGTCGCGGAGTTCGCGATCTGCGCTGGCCCGATCCTCGCGGTCGCGCTCACGGAGCTCGCCCGCCGCGTGGCGGCCCTGGCGGGCCGCGTGCCCGCCGGGCGCTACGCGACGATCGCGGTCACGGCGGCCCTGGCCGGCATGACGCTGGTGCCGCGCGTTCATGCCGTGCGCCTCGGCGAGCGCTTCATCGACCTCGGCCTCGAGCCCGACCTCGTTCCAGCCGCCGCGATCCGGTTCGTCGACGACAATGGGCTCGCCGACCGGATGTACAACGATCTCGAGGTCGGCTCGTACCTGACCTGGCACTGGGCCGACCGGCACCGCGTCTTCCAGGACCCACGCATCAACAGCTATCCGCCCGAGTTTCACGCCGCCCTCCGTCGCGACGATCTGTCGCGCGCCGAGTGGGCGGCCTTGCTGGCCCGCTTCGGCGTCACCACCGCGCTGGTGACCTACCCCGATGTCAACCCGCGCGCGGCACTGTTCGACCCGGCGCGCTGGGCGCTGGTCTACCGCGACGGTGAGGCGCTGGTGTTCGCGGCGCGGCGGCCGCCGTTCAGCGCGCTCATCGCCCGTGACGAGATCCCGATGACCTTCGCCTTCAGCCGCGCCGCCGGCGTCACCGTGCAGGCGCTCGGCTCCAGACCCGCGGCCTCGCCGGTGTCGGTCTGCGACTGGCAGAAGCGCCTGGGCGACGTCGCGTTCGAGCTGGGCGACGAGAACGCCGCGGCGAAGGCCTACGCCGGCGCCAGCGCGCCGGACTGTCTCTCCACGACGCGCGCCGCGGCCGCCATCGCGCGCGGCGATCTGGCGCTCAAGAACGGCGACGCGCACGCGGCGGTCGACGCGTACGCCGGGGTGACCGCCCCACGGGCCCGGGCCAATCGGGGACTGGCGCTCATGTCGCTGGGCCGGCCCGCGGAGGCGGAGGCCGATCTGACCGCGGCGCTGACCGCTGATCCGAATCAGCCTGAAGCACGCTTGGCGCTGGCCTTCGTGCTCGAGGCGCTGGGGCGCAAGGACGAGGCCGTCGCCGCGTTCCGCGCGTTCGTGGCGCTGGCGCCGAACCACGCCGCCGCGGCACGTGCCCGGGCGGAGATCGAGCGTCTCGGTCGATGAGAGGTCGATTCCCAAGCCTCGCGGCCTGAGCGATAATGGCCGGCGGTGACGACGAGGCGCCTCCTCCCGTTCGCTCTCCTCTTGCTGCTGCTCGCCCGCCCGGCGGTGGCGCAGCAGACCGCGCGCACCGCTCCTCCGCCCCAGGGCGGCGGTGAGGTGTCCTCCGAGGTGAGCATCGGCGTGGCGCAGCTCGTCCTCGGCACCTTGGGCACGCTGGCGACCGAGGTGGTGGTGGCGTTAGCGGCTGTCGCAGCCGACTCGGCGCCTGTCGCCTTCGTGGGCATCGGCGTGACGCCGGCCGTCGGCGGCCGCATCGTTTGCGCGCTCGGACGGTCCAGCCAGGAGTACAAGGGGGGTTGCGCGCCGACGATCCTGGGTGGCTATTTAGGGGCGCTCCTGCTTGGCATCCCGATGTGGTTCGTCGGTGCCGCCGCGTTTTCGCCCGCCAGCTCCGACGGCGGCCACGATCTAGGGGTCGGCGCCGTGCTCGGCGCGGCGCTGGGCGTCGTGGTCGGGACCGCGGTCGGCGCCACGATCGGGTGGCAGGCCTCGAAGGAGAGGCGCGATGCGCTGCTTGATGACCTCACGCTCGCTCCGCCACCACCACCTCCCGCGGGGGCCGCCGCCTGGTCTGAGCTCCAGCCGCGCTCCGTCACGGCCCGCGCCCCGGTCGCCGTCGGCGTCCCCTTGCTGTCGCTGCGGTTCTGACCCCGGTCAGCCGCCGCGCAGGGCGGTGAGCAGCTTGTTCACGCTCTGCTTGGCGTCGCCGAACAGCATCAGCGTGTTGTCGTTGTAGACGAGCGGGTTGTCGACGCCGGCGTAGCCCGCGGCCATGCCGCGCTTGAGCATCACCACCCGTGCCGCCTTCCAGACCTGAAGCACCGGCATCCCGTAGATGGGGCTTCCCGGATCTTCCTCGGCGGAGGGATTGACGATGTCGTTCGCGCCGATGACCATCACCACGTCGGTCGACCCGAAGTCCTCGTTGATCTCGTCCATCTCCTTGACGATGTCGTAAGAGACCGACGCCTCGGCCAAAAGCACGTTCATGTGCCCGGGGAGGCGGCCGGCGACCGGGTGGATCGCGTAGCGGCACTTGATCCCCTTCTCGATCAGCAGCGAGGAGATCTCCTTGACCGGGTGCTGCGCCTGGGCGACGGCCATTCCGTAACCGGGCACGATGATCACGCTGCGGGCGCCGAGCAGCATCTCGGCGACCTCCCCGACCGTCGTCTCGTTGACCTTGCCGGCCGGCGCGGCGGCGCCACTCGCCGCCGGCTTGGCCCCGCTCTCCGCGCCAAAGCCGCCCAGGACGACGTTCCAGATCGACCGGTTCATCGCCTTGCACATGATGTAGCTGAGGATGGCGCCCGAGCTGCCGACCAGCGCGCCGGTGATGATCAGCAGATCGTTCGAGAGCATGAAGCCGGCCGCCGCGGCGGCCCACCCGGAGTAGCTGTTGAGCAGCGAGACGACGACCGGCATGTCGCCGCCGCCGATCGCCAGCACGAGGTGCATGCCCAGCAGCAGGGCCAGCCCGGTCATGATCAGCAGGGCCGGCATCCCCGCGTCGAAGAGGCTCATCCCCGGATCGGGCCAGGGGACGTCGGCGCGCATGAAGATCGTCCCCAGCGCCACGCAGAGCATGATGATGAGCGCGTTCAGGAGGTGGCGTCCGGGGAGCAGGAGCGGCTTGCTGCCAATCTTGCCGCGCAGCTTGCCGAAGGCGATCAGCGAGCCGCTGAAGGTGACGGCGCCGATCAGGATGCCGACGTAGATCTCGCCGAGGTGCGCGCTGCGGTCGGCCGGATCGCCCGCCGCCTGCAGGTAGGTGGCGATGCCGACCAGCACCGCGGCCGCACCGACGAAGCTGTGCAGGATCGCCACCAGCTCCGGCATCGAGGTCATCGCCACACGGGTGGCGAGCAGCGCGCCGATCAGGCAGCCCACGCCCAGCGCGCCGGCCAGCACGCCGATCACGGTGGTGTCGGGCGCGGCCACGCCCGCACCGTCGCCCGGGATTAGCAGCGCCAGCGCCGTCATGACCACGGCGACGATCATTCCGACGAGGCCGAGCCTGTTCCCCTGGGGCGCGCTCTCCTGGGTCGAGAGGCCGCGCAGGCTGAGGATGAAGAGCAGGCTGGCGGCGAGGTAGGCGACCGAACGGATGGTGATGACCATGGCTGCTTTCGCGACTACTTTCGAAACATCCGCAGCATCCGCTGCGTGACCAGGAAGCCGCCCGCCACGTTGATCGCGGCCACCAGGATGGCGACCCCGCCCAGCGCCAGCGCGCCCGAGCCGCCGCCGAACAGCGCCAGCATGCCGCCGATCAGGATGATGCCGCTGATGGCATTGGTGACGCTCATGAGCGGCGTGTGCAGCGCGGGCGTGACGTTCCAGACGAGGTGCCAGCCGACCACGCAGGCGAGCAGGAACACCGTCAGGTGCTGGGTGAAGGAGGGGGGCCCGAAGATCGCCGCGGCGCCGAAGGCGATCGCCGCCAGCCCGCCCAGCCACTTCCCGGCGCCGCCGCCGACCGCCGCCGGCGTCGGATGGGGCGTCGCCTTGGGATCGAGCACCTTGTGCTTGCCGGTCGGCCCGCCCGCCCGCTGCGGCGGCGGCTTGGGCGGCGGCCACATGAGCGCGCCGTCCTGCAGGACCAGGACACCCCGCTGGACTTCGTCCTCCAGCTTGAGGGCGATCTTCCCCTCGGGCGCGAGCTCCTTGAGCAGGTTGAACACCGTGGTCGCGTAGAGCTCGCTCGACTGGCGCGCCATTCGGCTCGGCAGATCGGTGAGCCCGATGATGGTGACGCCGAACTTCTGGACCACCTTGTCGCGCTCGGTGAGCGCGCAGTTCCCCCCCTGCTCCGCCGCCATGTCGACCAGCACCGATCCGTGGGTCATCGCCACCACGGCGCCCGAGGTGATGAGCTGCGGCGCCGGCTTCCCGGGGATGAGCGCCGTCGAGATCACGATGTCCGACTGCTTGGCGTGCTGGGCGATCATCGCCTGCTCGGCGGCCAGGTAGGCGTCGCTGACCTCCTTGGCGTAGCCGCCCGCGCCTTCGCCGGTCTCCGCCTCGAACTTGAACTCGACGAACGTGCCGCCGAGGCTCTCCACCTGCTCGCGCACCGCGGGACGCGTGTCGAAGGCCTTGACCTGCGCGCCCATCGCCCGCGCCGCCGCGATCGCCGCCAGCCCCGCGACGCCGGCCCCGACGATGAAAACCTGCGCCGGCTTGACCCGTCCGGCCGCCGTCACCTGGCCCGGGAAGAAGCGCCCGAAGTGCGACGCCGCCTCGACGACCGCGCGGTAGCCGGCGATGTTGGCCATCGCCGACAGCGCGTCCATCCGCTGCGCGCGGGTGATGCGCGGGACGGCGTCCATCGCCAGCACCGTCACCTTGCGCGCCGCCAGCCGCTCGAGCAGCTCCTTGTTCTGCGCCGGCCAGATGAAGCTGATGAGCGTCGCACCCGCCTTGAGCAGGTCGACCTCGTGACCGCTGGCGGTGGCGATCGGCTGCCGCACCTTGAGCACGACGTCCGCCTCCGCGTAGAGCGCCGCGGCGGTGGGCGCGAGCGTCGCCCCCGCCTCCACGTAGACCGCGTCGGCGAACGCGGAGGCGTCGCCCGCCCCCGCCTCGACGACCACGTCGAATCCGAGCTTGCGGATTTTGTGGACCGTGTCGGGCACGGCCGCCACGCGCGACTCGTGAGGATAGATCTCCTTCGGGATACCCACCTTCATGGCCCGGCAGCGTACAACGCCGACGGTGCCGATTGCTACCGGGTACCGTCGAGCTTTTACACGGCGTTGGAACGGACGACACCTGGCGGAAACGAGGCCCGGAGTATCTTCTTGGTCACGAGGTCGTCCTGAGCACCAGCGCATCGCTCCTGTCGTTCGTGGGAGAGCCACGCTCCGAGAACCTGACGGTGCCCCAGCGGGCCCAGCGGGTCGAGGCGACCGATCTGGAGATCAAGGCGCTCGGTCCCTGCCGGTTCGAGTCGCCGATCGCCGCGCGGCTCGGCGCCGGGGCGCTCCACCGGGTCGGTCGGGCCGAGCGGGTCCTGCTCGATGATCGCTGGTCGACCTTCGGCGTTCCGCGCGAAGCCGAGGTGCGCATCCCCACCTTCGAGGTGGCCGGGCCGCGCGATCTCGTCTACTTCGATCCGGCCGAGCTGCGCTGCGGGATCGTCACCTGCGGCGGCCTCTGCCCGGGCATCAACAACGTGATCCGGGGGCTGGTCCACGAGCTGACCTTTGCCTACGGGGTGAAGCGGATCGTGGGCTTTCGTTACGGGTTCGAGGGGCTGGTGGCCCGCTTCGGCCACGCGCCGATGCTGCTCGGTCCGGCCGAGGTCAGTGACATTCACCGACAAGGGGGAACCGTCCTCGGCACCTCGCGCGGAGGCCAGGATCCGGCCGAGATGGTCGACCGCCTCGAGAAGATGGGGATCGGTGCGCTGTTCGTGATCGGGGGTGACGGCTCGCTGCGCGGCGCCGCCAAGATCGTCGCCGAGATAGAGCGCCGCAAGCTCTCCATCGCCGTCATCGGGATTCCCAAGACGATCGACAACGACATCCACTTCATCGACCGCAGCTTCGGCTTCGAGTCGGCGTTCGCCGCCGCGGTCGAGGCGATCCGCGGCGCCCACGTCGAAGCGACCGGCGCCAAGAATGGAATCGGCCTGGTCAAGTTGATGGGCCGCCATTCGGGGTTCATCGCCTGCCACGCGGCGCTGGCCTCCACCGACACGAACTTCGTGCTCATCCCCGAGGTCCCCCTGGGCCTCGAAGGTCCCGCCGGCTTTCTGGCCGCGCTCGAGCACCGCCTCGCCGAGCGCCACCACGCGGTGATCGTGGTGGCAGAAGGGGCCGGACAGGAGCTGTGCGCCGGGCAGGCGCAGGGCGAGCGGACGACCGACGCCAGCGGCAACGCCCGCCTCAAGGACATCGGCCTCGTCCTGCGCGACCGGATCACCGGCCACTTCGCCGAGCGCGACATCGGCGTCACGCTCAAGTACATCGATCCCAGCTATCAGATACGCAGCGTCGCGGCCTCGGCCGGCGACAGCGTCTTCTGCTGGAACATGGCCCGCAACGCCGTCCACGCCGCGATGGCTGGCAACACCGAGATGATCATCGGCCAGTGGCACGGCCGCTTCGTCCACGTCCCGATGCCGCTCGCCACCCGCTATCGCAAGCAGGTCGACCTCGGCGAGGACCTGTGGATGTCGGTCCTCGAGGCAACCGGCCAGCCGGTCAGCTTCGCATGACTGGGGTTCGGACGACTCGGGACTACCGCGACGGCCGACGTGCTTCGTGGAACCAGACGCGGACCTCGGCCATCTTGGCCTGCTGGTCGGGCGGCGCGTGGCGCTGGCAGGCGGCGGCCTCGGGTGTCCCGGCGGAGGCCCCCCAGCGGATCTCGACGCAGTCGTTGGGGTTGTAGGCGATCTCCAGCGCCGCGCGGCGTGCCAGCAGGTCGGCGACGGTCAGCTTCTGCGGCGAGCCGTCGCTGCGCGTGTAGGTGATCCCCTTGGTCGTGATCAGGCTGCCGTGCAGCTTGGCGATCTCCGCCCGCACCGCCTCGGGCTTGCGGCCGCCGAGCTTGAACAGGTCCGGGTGCTTGACGATCCTGTCCGGGCAGGCCGAGCAGCACGTTCATGGCGATGAGCAGGCGCATGTCGCGCGACGGCGTCGCGTAGTCCTCCCACGGCCCGGTGGTCTCGAAGATCTTGGCGCCGTCGGGCATCGGGATGACGGTCGGCTTCTCCTTCTGGAACTTCTCGCCGTTGTCGACGGAGCCAACCCGCACCGTGAGCTGCTCGGCAAGCGCGTCGAGCGTCTCACGGTAGGCGGCGTCGGCCTCCAGCCCCTGCGGGTTGATGAGCTTCCCCAGGCGCGCGTAGAAGGCGTCGGCTGACAGCTTGGCCTGCTCGTCGGAGAACGGCGCGTGTGCGGGATCTCCGGCGCCGCCGATCGCCTTGTTGGGCACCGCGGCCAGCTTGCCGTCGTCGCCGCGCGCGACCGGCCGGAAGGCCTTGAAGCCGGGACCCGCGCTCTTGACGTCGTTCGCGAAGAGGAACGTCCCCTCCCAGAAACGCTTGCGCCCGATCGAGGTGTCGGGCTGCCCGTCGACGGCCAGCAGGAGGCCACCTTTCGCCGGCGTCTGCGCGACCCATTTGACGACCATCATCACGTGACCGTAGGGGTCGGCGTAGATGGTCCCCGGCCGCAGCGCCTTGCGCTCGAGCGCCACCGGGTAGTAGTCGGTGGCGTCGTCGTCTAGCGCCGTCCGCGCGCTCCCCGACTGGACGTGGTTCCCCATCTGCCGCAGGAACGCCCGGATGACCGCCAGCGTCTCCTTGCCCGACGGCGGATCTTCGTTGGTGAAGTAGCTCGAGCAGCGCGGCGGGCGCGTGTCGGTCCCGCGATCGCAGTCGCGGAAGCCGAACGGCAGGCCGAGCTTCCAGGAGAAGTAGGCGCGCAGGAAGTACGGCAGATCGGCGCAGTCGGGCGTGGCGGCGATGGCGGCTCGGTTCTTCGCGTCGTCTTCGCGCAAGCCGAGAAAGTTCATCAGGAAGTTGCGCTTGGGATCGCGCAGCGCCTGGTGCAGCGGCCGGAAGTCGACCGACGCCTCCGGCGGCGCGTCGAACAGGACGTCGATCCAGGCGGAGAAGAAGTTCTCGTAGCGGCGGTCCCAGCCGTGCACCGCCGGCCAGACGACCTTGGCGACGGTGGTGTCGGGCTTGGGCGCCCGCGCCGCGACCTCGATCGTTCGGCACGCGAGGGTCTTGTCGCCGCGGGTCCAGGTCACGCGGTAGGCGCCGGGGTGCGGCGCGCCGAGCTCGGCCGACAGGCTCCCCGGGACGCCCGGGTGGCGCGTCCCCGCCAGCGGGTGGCGCGCGCCGGCCGGATCGATCGCGGTCAGCTCGCCGCCGCCCTCCTCGTCGCCGACCGCGAGCAGCGCGATCGTCGCACCGGCCGCGGGCGCGCGCGGCGACCACCAGAGTGCCTTGTCGGCGCTGTCGGCGCAGCCCGACGTTGCCGCCGACGACGACGCCGCCGACGCTTTTTTGGCGCGCGCCTCGGCGTTCGTGCCGGCGAGCACCAGCACGAGGGTCGCCGCCAGCGCGGCTCGGTTCGCGGTCATCGCTCGGCGTCCACCGCCGAAGCGAATTTGAGGCTGTAGCCCCGCCGCTCGACGAAGCCCGCGAACAGCTCGCGCGCATGGGCGTCGGCGCGTTCGAGGGCGCCGCCCGCCCGCGCCCCGCGCTCGAGGGCCGCCCGCGCCTCCGTGTACCAGCGGTTGCGATCGGCGGGCTCGATGGCATTGAGGAAACCGGAATCCTCGTTGATGGTCTCGAATCTCTGGACGTCGATCGACAGGATGCGCGGCGGCGGCAGCGTCACGTGCACCTCGCGCTTGGCGTGGTTGACGCTGATCTCCGCCGCCCCGTCGCAGACGTCGAACCCCGCCGACACCACGCCTGAATAGAAGAGGTAGGCCGTCGGCTCCTTGGTGAACGGGATGTCGATCGTCTTCGGCACGGTCTTCTTGGCGTAGTCGGCCAGCGACAGCTCCACCGTCGACAGCTTGCAGACCTTGCGCACCCCCTGCAGGATCTCCAGCTCCTCGCTCCGGATCTCGCGCCGCGTGCGCTGGGCGATCATGCCGCCCGTCGCCAGGACGATCGCGATCAGCGTCGCGCTCCAGATCAGCATCGCCCGCCGCGACTGCGGACGGGGGACCGCGAACCGCTTCACGCCGCTAGAATACGCCTCCGTGCCGCCCGCGCCAGCGCCGGCTTTGAGAGGCCCCCTCTCCTCGTGATACCAATGGGTGGATGCGGGGCCGGGCACGGCGGCGTTGATGCGCTGGCGCGATCAGACAGGTTCGACGCGGGCGGCCCCAGCCGAGGGGACGCGCGCGCGCGGCGGTAAGGGGAAGGACCGACGTCCGGTCATCGGCGTCCTCATCGATACCGTGCGCGGTGGCTATCAAAACACGGTGCTGACCGGCCTGGCCGATACCGCCCGCCGGCGCGAGGTCAACCTGGCGGTCTTCGCCGGTGGCGTCCTCGGCGCGCCCGGCAGCGAGGGGCTTCACCGCAACTTCGTGTTCGACCTCGCCGACGACAACTCCATCGACGGCGCGGTGATCCTGGGAGGGGCGCTCGGCAACGCGCTCGGCCCGTCGTCGGTGGAGGCGATCTGCGCGCGCCTGGCGCCGCTGCCGATGGCCAGCCTCGCGCTGGGGCCGCCGAACGTCCCCTGCTTGACGCTCGACGAGGAGCCGGGGATGCGGCAGGCGCTCGAGCATCTCCTGCTACGGCACGGCTGCCGGCGGATCGCGTTCATCCGCGGGCCGGCGGTCAACGCCGAGGCCGAGCGCCGTTACGCGATCTACCGGGCCGTGCTCACCGAACGCGGCCTGCCGATTGACCCGGCGCTCATCTGTGAGGGGACGTTCGAGAAGAGCTCCGGCGAGGCGGCGGTCGAGCTGCTCGTCGACGAGCGCAAGGTTCCGTTCGATGCGCTGGTCGCCTGCAACGACTATATGGCGCTGGCGGCGATGGGCGCGCTCGAAGAGCACGGACTGCAGGTCCCCTCGGACGTCGCGGTGATCGGCTTCGACGACATCGAGGACGCCCGGTTCTCGACCCCGCCTCTGACGACCGTCCGCCAGCCGCTCTACCAGCAGGGCGAGGCGGCGCTCGATCTGGTGCTGGCGCAGCTCGAGGGACGGAAGGTCGAGCTGCGCGCCAGCGCGCCCACCGAGCTGGTGGTGCGGCAGTCGTGCGGCTGCTTCTCGGGGCTGGCGCGCCCTGGCCGCGCCGGGCCGGTCACCATGACCGAAACGCCGGTCGACAGCCTGCTGGCCGAGCACGGCGCCGACCTCGAGCGCGAGATCGCGCGCGCCGTGCACGGCTCGGACACCTCGCTGCCGGCCGGCTGGGATCGCCAGCTCCTCGACGCCTTCGAGGCCGAGCTGCGGGGGGCCGGCGCCGGTCTCTTCACCGCGACGCTCGATCGCCTGCTCTCCAACGTCGTGGCGTCGGGGGACGACGTGGCCGCCTGGCAGCGGATGATCTCCGCGCTGCGAAAGCTCCTGCTCCCGTCGCTGCCGAGCGAGCCGCTCCGCTGGGTGCAGGCCGAGGATCTCTGGCACGAGGCGCGGATCCTGATCGGCGAGCTGGCCGAGCGGGCGCAGGCGCAGCACCGGCTGCACACCGAGCGGCTCGCGCACGCGCTCACGGTCAGCGGCGCCGCGCTGCTGGCGACCCAGCAGGTGACGGCGCTGACGGGCGCGTTCGGCAAGCAGCTTCCCCATCTCGGCATCCCCGGCGCCTGGATGACGCTCACCGATCGCGGCTCGGGGTCGGCCGCCGCCTCGACCGAGATGGAGGTGGTGCTGGCGCACGACGCGGAGCGGGCGCCCGGCGGCGGCGAGCCGGCGCCTGGAACCCGCCTCGGCGCGGCGGCGCTCCTGCCGGCGGTGATCGAGCCTCTGGCGCGCCGGACGTCAATCATCGTGGAGCCGCTCTACTTCCACGACCGGACGCTCGGCTGCCTGCTTCTGGAGATGGGGCCGCGCGAGGGGATCGTCTACGAGTCGCTGGCCGAGCAGGTCTCGAGCGCGCTCGAGGGGGCGCGCCTCGTCGCCCGCCTGGTCGAGGAGGCGACCCGGCGCCAGGTGGCGGAGCGCGAGCGCCTCGAGAAGGAGATGGAGATCGCCACCCGGATCCAGACCTCGATCCTGCCGCGCGACGTGACCGTCTCCGGGCTGGAGATCGCCGCCACCATGCGGACCGCGACCGAGGTCGGCGGCGACTACTACGACGTCATCCCCGTCGACGACGGCTGCTGGATGGGGATCGGAGACGTGGCGGGCCACGGCCTCGGCACCGGTCTCGTCATGCTGATGATGCAGAGCGGGATCGGCGTCCTCTGCCGCAAGCTGCCCGACGCCTCACCCCGCGAGCTCTTGCTGGCGCTCAACGCGATGCTGGTCGACAACGTCCGGATGCGGCTCGGCCAGCGGGAACACGCGACGCTGACGCTGCTGCGGTACCGGCAGGACGGGCGGCTCGCCTTCGCGGGCGCGCACGAGGAGATCTTGATCCGGCGCGCCGCCACCGGACGCTGCGAGCGGCTCGAGACGCCCGGCCCCTGGGTCGGCGCCAAGCGGGACATCGAGGCCGGCACCGTCGAAAGCACCGCGCAGCTCCTCCCGGGCGATCTGCTGGTGCTCTACACCGACGGTCTCATCGAGGCCATGGGGCGCGACGGACGCGAGCGCTTCGGCACCGACCGGCTCGCCGAGCTCTGCGAAAAGCACGGCGCGTCGCCCCCGACTGCGGTGCGCGACGCGATCCTCACGGCCCTCGACGCCTTCGCCGAGAAGCTCGACGACGACGTGACGCTGCTGGTGGCCCGCTACCTGGCGGCGCCCCCTTCTTAGGGCTTCGCGGCCGGCTTCTGAAGCGCCTGCGGCGGCGGCAAGGTCAGCTTCTGTGGGCCACCCGGGCCCCCCATCATGTGTAGCTGCTGCGGCATCCCGGGCTTGCCCGCCCCGCCCGGTCCACCCGGTCCGCCCGGCATCGACATTCCCATCGGGGGCGTGGCGTTCGGCGGCAGGATGCTCACCAGCTCGACGTCGAAGATCAGCGCCGCGCCGCCCGGGATCGTCGGAGGGCGGCCGCTGTCGCCGTAGGCGATCGCCGACGGGCAGGTCAGCTTCGCCTTCTCTCCGACCTTCATGCGCCCCACCCCCTCGGTCCAGCACTTGATGACGCCGTTGAGCGGGAAGGTCGCCGCCACGCCGCCGCGCTTCTTGGTGCTGTCGAAGACCGTCCCATCGGTGAGGCGCCCCTCGTACTGCACGCTGACCCGGTCGGTCGGCTTCGGCATCTCGCCGGTGCCCGGGCTGGTCATCCGGTAGACCATCCCCGACGGCGTGACGACCGCGCCTGACTCGCGCCCGGCCTGGTCGAGAAAGGTCTTGGCTTGCTCCTTCTCGACCGCCACCCGCTCCTGCCCGCGCTTGCGGGCGAGCGCGTCGACCTTCGGCCCGTACTTGTCGAGGTCGACCTTGTGCTCCTTCTTCAAGACCATGTCGGAGAGCCCGGACTTGACGAACTCCAGCTCGTCGGGCGTCAGGTTGAACGTCCCGAGGTTCCGGCCCAGCAGCATGCCGAGCGTGTAGAGCGTCTTCTCGTCCTCGGTCGACGGCGTCTTTCCGCCGCCGCCGAACCGCTTGCAGCCGGTCATCGACATCGCCGTGAGCACGGCCACGGAGGCCACCGCCAGGGTCTTCCAGTTTTTCATGGCCCCTCGTAACACAGGAACGCCCCGGACAACAGCGCCTCGCGCCGATGGGGCCGCGGCGGGTTGCGCGGTCTGCCGCCCCGCGATAGGAAGGGCGCATGCCGCTCGTTCAGGTCTTCACCTCCGCGTCGGCGCCGGCCGCCGAGGCGGGCAAGGCGCTGCTCGGCGATCTCTCCAAGCTGCTGGCGGCGCGGTTCGGCAAACCGGAACGCTGGGTGATGACCAGTCTGCAGCCGAACGTGGCGATGACCTTCGGCGGCACGCCGGCGCCCGCGGCGTTCGTGGCGGTGAAGAACGTCGGCAAGATGACCGCCGACGACACGGCAACGCTGTCGCGCGAGCTCTGCGACCGACTCGGGCCCGCCCTCGGCGTGGCGCGCGATCGCATCTACGTCGAGTTCGCCGACGCCGTCGGCTACCTCTG
Source organism: uncultured Pseudomonadota bacterium (assembly GCA_963725905.1). Taxonomy (GTDB): domain Bacteria; phylum Myxococcota_A; class Polyangia; order Fen-1088; family Fen-1088; genus JADGRB01. Next base: position 106,033 of record CAVSAG010000005.1, read on the forward strand.
GGGCTGGAACGGCGACACCTTCGGGTGAGCGCCGCGGCGGAACGCTACTTGCGGGCCACTACTTGTCGTTCGGGCTCGGGGCGAGCGGCGCGAAGACGACCCCTCATGCGCCCCGCCTCATGCCTCATCGATCGTAGAACGACCCGCCAAACGAGATGAAGGCTTCATTGCTGAACGCCTTCGAGGCCGCGTCGTAGAAGTCGAGGTACGCCTGCCAGGCGCTGCCGTTCCAGACCTGCGACTGGGCATTCACGGTGAAGCCGCTGCTGGCGACGTCCGGGATCTGGAGCGCGAGCGTCCCGAGGTCGGCGGTGATCCCCAGCGCGGCGGTCGTCTGCCAGGCGATCGGGTTCGACGCCTTGTCGACGGCGGTCAGGACGATCCGCGTCTGCACCGCCACCGTCCCGGTCAGAAGCTCGATCGACGTCGTTCCCTCGAACACCGCCACGCCCCCCGCCAGGTTCGAGTCGGCGTTCGAGAGCGCGACCGCGGCCCCGGAGGTGACCCCACCGTCGAGCGAGATCCCGTAGGGTCCGAAGGCCGGATCGTCCATCGCCACCCAGTAGATGGCGAACTTGCCGCCGCCCGACGAGAAGTCGATGCCGCTGTAGTTCCAGGTCAGGCCCCCGGCGCGGCCGGAGGTGCCGCTCTCCGTGAACGTCAGTCCGTACGGCGGAAAGGCCGGGTTGACCTTGGCCGTCGTCTGCGACAGCGCGCAGCCGGCGCCGTTGACGGCGCTCCCGGGGGCCGTCCCTGGACAGGCGTCGAGCGCGTCAGGGACACCGTCGCCGTCGCTGTCGGGGGCCGTCCCCGAGCTCACGGCCCCGCAGGTCGGGAAGGCTGCCGTGGGCGAGAACGTCCCGTTCGGGCAGGTGCTGGCCAGCGTAAACCCGGCCAGCGCCGCGTCCGAGGCCGAGCAATAGAACTGGTCGGCGGTCTCGAAGCTGCAGCCCGGGGCGCGCGCGATCGAGAAGTCCGACGCGATCGGAACGATGTTGCCGTCGGCGTCGACGCACTGGGGGCCGAACCCGGGCAGGTCCTGCAGCGAGAAGGTGAGCGAGCCGTGCGAGGTCTGTCCGGCCGGCAGGACGCTCTCGATCGTCATGCCGTTCTGCAGGAGGTCGTAGACCGTCACCTGGAAGGTGCGCGTCGTGAAGTCGGGGAAGGCGACGTTGGCGCACTCGCTGTAGCGGTTGATGCCGCCCGAGGTCCCGAGCGAGGTCAGCGTACCGGCGGTGAGCGACGCGGCCGGCGTCAGACCGTCGGTCTCCGCCCAGTTGACCTGCATCGGATCGTTGTCGGAGTCGGCGACGTCCGCGCAGACCTGCAAGAGCTGGCACTGGAAGCCGACGGTGTCGGGGATCTTCACCACCACCGTGGGGGCGTGGTTGAGGGCGACGTTGATGTTGGTACCGCCGTTGCCGGGCGTGTTGCACTGGCTGATGAGCGAGACGTCGGTCGTCTGTCCCGGCTTGACGTCGACCCCGGCGGCAGCGGCCACGGCGCAATCGGATGAGGGGGTGAAGGTCTGCGCCACCGGATCGATCGCGCTGGCCGGCGTCGCGGTCACGTTGTAGCAACCAGGGGTGAGCGTGAGGAAGATGCTGGCGAAGACGTGCCCCGAGGTCGTCGCGAGGCCGGTCATGGCCGACGACGCGGCCCCGGAGAGCAGGTTGTCCTGCAGGTTGACGAACGCCGTCGTCGAGGCGCCGGTCGCGCTCTCGCCCGGGGCGCAGGGGACCGGCGTGGCGGCGAACTGGAAGCCGACGACGTCGCTGCCGCCCAGGTAGTCGACCTTGAGCGCGGCGCGCGTCTGTTCCACGGTCACGCCCTGCCCGCCGCCCGAATGACAGCCAGCGAAGGGCGAGATCGAGATGATGACCAGAAGCGCCCCTACCGATCCGATCGTCTTTCGCATGTTGGTCTCCCTCGGCGGCGATTGTCCGAGAATCCACCAATCTGTCAGCTCCATCACGCCCCCGCGCGATGCGCTTGACGGATCGGTGACGGACAGGTGTCATGCGGCCCGCATGGGCACCAAAAGCCGCGATCAGATCGATCCGATCGACCCGCTCGAGGGGGGACCGCCACGCGCGTCGACCTTTGCCGAGCGCCGGACCGTCGCCGCCTTGGGAGCTTTGGCGATCGTGGCGGCCGTCGGGGTGCTGGTGCGGGTGCTCGGCTCCGGCGCCACGCCCGTCTCGGCGGCCGAGGAGCTGGCGGCCGCGCGCCACCGCGTCTCAGGAACGGCCAGCACCTCGGACAGTCACACCGCAGCTGCCCCGGCCCGCGCCGCCGAATGACCACCCCGCCCTCCTCGCCCGCGCCGCGCGCGCTCAGGCCGGCAACGACAGACGGTCTCGGCGGGTGGCTGCGCGGCGTGCTGGGACGGCCGTCGTTCCGCGCCCAGGTGATCGCCCCGCCGGAGGTGCGGCTGGGCGCCGAGCTGGCGGTCGCCTGGCGGCTCGATTTCGGCAGGCGAGAGATCACCAACATCGACGTGGCGCTGGTGGGGAGCGAGGTCGCGCGCCAGCGCATCAGCGCGCGCACCGGGATCTCGATCGTCACCGAGGCCCGCCCGTTCCTGACGTTGCCGATCGATCGCCGAATGCCCGAGCGCCGCGCGCGCGCCGCCGACGGGCGCGGCCAGGTGGTGGTCCCCCACGCCACCGTTCCCACCGTCGCCGGCCGGCTCAACGAGATCGTCTGGGCGATCGTCGTGGAGGCGGCCCACCAGGCGACGCTCGTCTGGCGAAACGAGTTTCCCCTCCTGGTCCTCCCGTCGGTGCGCCCCTGAGCCCGTCGTCGATGACCCTCGAGCTGACACTGGAGCACGGGCGGACCGGCTTCGAACCGGGGGCACGCCTGGGCGGCGTCGCGGTCTGGGCGGCGCCGGCGCCGCCCCGCGGGATGGAGCTGCGCCTCGCCTGGACGCTGCGGGGGAAAGCCGGCCGCGACCTGCATCTGGCCGAGACGATCCCGCTCCCCGCCCCGGGTGCCGCCGAACGTCGCCCGTTCGTCCTCACCCTCCCCGCCGCGCCGTACAGCTTCCGCGGCACGCTGCTGACGCTGACCTGGACGCTCGATCTCGTGGCGCTGCCCGGTGAGGAGACGGCCCGGGTGAATCTGGTCATCGCGCCACGGAGCGAGGCCATCGACCTGCGGCCCGACGATCCGCGTCCCTAGAACGAGGACTTGCGCCGGCCGACATGGTTGGGGCTTGACTCATCAACGACGCTCTGTCATTCATTTGAATCGCGACTGCGCTCATTGAGCGCGCCGCAAACGAGAAAGGAGATGACGATGTCGGTAAAGCAAGCCAATCACCAATCGGTCATCTCCGCGCCGCTCGCGCGATAGTCGTTCCCGGTCTACCGGTCGAACGATCGCGCTGAGCAACGCGGGCCGGGTGGCGGCCGCCTCGCCAGACTGACGGCGCGCGTCCACCTCCCGGAACAATCTCGACGGGAGACGTGTACGCAATGAGCAGGGCTGGCAGGAAACGCAGGGTTTTCGAGGAGACGCAGGAGCAGGGCATGGGGGCGAGATCCGCCCGTTTGCAGGAGCTGATACGCGAGGAGGTCACATTCATGTTCGACAACGAAATAGGGGACGCACGTTTGCAGGATCTGCGCGTCACGTTCGTCGATCTGTCACCCGACGGATCGTGCGCGCGCATCTGGTACGCGACCGGCGGCGACGCGCGCGACGTCGAACCGGCGCTCGACCGTGTCGCGCCATTCCTGCGCGGCCGACTGGCGGAGAGCCTGGGCCTCAAACGAACGCCCGAGGTACGCTTTCGACGCGACGACGTCAGTCGACAGCTTGGCAATCAAGATCTCCAGGAGCAATGAACGTGCCTTACACCACCATCAAGGGACGCAACGTCCCCATTCAGATCTGGGCGCCGCTCGAGGAAGTCGACTCGCGCGTGATCGCGCAACTCAAGAACGTCGCCGCCCTCCCCTGGGTCGCGCACCACGTGGCGGTCATGCCTGACGTCCACGCGGGGCGCGGCGCAACCGTCGGCTCGGTGATCGCCATGCGCGACGCCGTGGCGCCGGCGGCGGTCGGCGTCGACATCGGCTGCGGGATGGCCGCGGTCCAGACCTCGCTCTCCGCCAGGCAGCTCCCCGACAACCTCCGGGCGCTGCGGGGCGAGATCGAGACGGCGATCCCGGTCGGGATGACCGCCCACGACGAACCGGCCTGGGAGGCGATGCCCGACGACCTGCGCGCCGTCGGCGCCGACCTCATGGAGCGGTTCGGCGAGCTCGACGGCAAGGTCGGCGGTCTCGCCGGGCGCGCCTCCTGCCAGATCGGGACGCTCGGCGGCGGCAACCACTTCATCGAGGTCTGCCTCGACACCGACGGCGGCGTCTGGGTGATGCTCCACTCCGGGAGCCGCCGCATCGGCGCCGCGCTGGCCCAGCACCACATCGAGATCGCCCGCCGCCTCGGCCACAACGAGGCGCTGGAAGATCGCGACCTGGCTGTTTTTCTCGCCGGCACGGCCCCGTTCGAACGCTACCGGCGCGACCTCTACTGGGCGCAGGACTACGCCCGCTACAACCGCGAGGTGATGCTGGGCCTCTTGCGCGAGGTCTTGCGCCGCCACTGGCCCGAGATCGACTTCAAGCCGGCGATCTCCTGCCACCACAACTACGTCGCCGAGGAGGTCCACTTCGACGAGGAGCTGCTGGTGACGCGCAAGGGAGCCATCCGCGCCGGCGCCGGCGAGCTCGGCATCATCCCCGGCTCGATGGGGACCAAGTCGTACATCGTGCGCGGCAAGGGGAGCGCGCAGTCGTTCCAGTCGGCGTCGCACGGCGCCGGCCGGCGCATGAGCCGCACCGAGGCGCGCAAACGCTTCAAGCTGCGCGACCTGCGCGAGCAGACCGAGGGGGTCGAGTGCCGCAAGGACCCCGGCGTCATCGACGAGGCGCCCAGGGCCTACAAGAACATCGACAAGGTGATGGCCGAACAGTCCGACCTCGTCGAGATCGTCGCCGAGCTCAAACAGGTCCTCTGCGTGAAGGGGTAGCTACCCGCGATTCACTTCGCGTGGTGGCCGATCCAGTCGCTCACCAGCGTGAGTACCCCGGGCGACATCGTCTCGTCGATCTGGGCGTACTCGGCGACCGCGCCGGTCTTGGCCGTCTGGAACAGGTGGTTCAGGCCGGGCATCTCGCGCACGGTCACGTCGGTATCGTGTCGCAGTGCCTTTTTCATCTCGGGGAGGTTCTCGCGCGGCAGCACCTGCCGATCGAGCTCGCCGTTGAGCGCCAGCACCGGCACCTTCACGCGCGCCAGATAGGGGCGCGGATCGAGCGCGATGAAACCGCGCATCCACGGAGACAGGAGCTGCCGCGCCAGGGGGGCGAAACCGCCCGCCTTCTCCAGCTGGGCGCGATCGTCAGCCGGCAGTCCGTTGTAGAGCGCGCGCAGCTCACGCTCGGCGACGCCAGTCTCCTTGTTGGACTTGAGGATGACGAACGCCTGGTCCCAGTGCGCCTTGCTGTCGGCGACGGCCTGGTCTGTGGCGCCGGCCGCCCGCTCGGCCCAGCCGCGCTGCAGATCGAGCGTCACGTCGCCCGGCACCGCCGGTCCGGCCAGCATGACGATGAAGGCGACGTCCTTCGATTTCGCGGCCGCGATGGCGGCGATCTCGCCCCCCTCGGAGTGCCCGACGATCCCGACATGTGCGCGCGCGATCTCCGGACGGGTCCGCAGCGCCGCCACCTCGGCCAGCGCGTCGTCGACGAAGTCGAGCGTGGTCGCGGTGCCGTACGTTCCCGTCGACTTCGCGACGCCGCGGTCGTCACAGCGAAGGACCGCGGTGCCCGCGCGGGTGATGGCGTCCGACAGGACGAAGAAGGGCCGGTGCCCGAACAGCGCCTCGTCGCGGTCCTGCGGACCCGAGCCGGTCGCCATCACGACCGCGCCGAACGGCCCGTCGCCCGGCGGTTCAGTCAGCGTGCAGGCGAGCGTGGCGCCGGCGGCTCGGTTCTCGACCAGCAGATCGATCTCGCGGTACGGCAGCGGCCGCTTCGGCTCCTGCGGTCGCACGGCGGTGACCGGCGGGTGGTCGGTCTTCGTCAGATCGAGCGGCCAGGACTGACCGTTCTGCGTCCAGCTCCCCGTCCATCTTGGCACCTGCGATCCGACCGGCGTAGCTGCCGTTGATCCGGGGAAGCGTGAGCTTCAGATCGTCCCCCGCGACGGTCACGGTTTCGACCGGGATGTCGTGAACGTGTTGGTCGACGCTGTCGACCGCCGCCACCCACCCGGTCGCCGCGTGGCGAATCTTGACGACCAGCCGCAACCGGATGCCGTTTATCTCCAGCGCGCCGGTCCAGATCCCCTCGACGGCGGGCGGCGCAGCGGGCGACGGGGCCGAGGTCGCCGTCGCGGCGGCCCGTCGTAGGAGGTTGAGCGCCAAGGGACGTCCTTTCCAGTTCAGCGTTCCGACGAGGCGATCCCCGTGGCGGGACGCGTCGTAGCTGAAAGGAACGTCGGGCAGCTCGGCGTGAACGTGGTCGCCGGCCACAACCACGTTCTTGGCAGGGACACCGAAGCTGTTCTGATCTGGGCTGTCGAACGTCGCCGTCCATCCGGGCGCCGCGTAGACGAGGTGGAGGACCGCGCGCGCGTGGGTGGCGGCGTCGACCTCCAGCACCCCCTCCCAGGTGCCGTCGAGCGGCGGAACCGAACGCGCCGCACCGGGCGCAGGGGCCGCCGAACGCCCGCCGCCGGTCGCGCACCCCGCCGCAGCCACGAGGCCCAGCACCAAAATCGCCACACCCCGCCCTTTGCACATGGAGATGTGCGCAAGAATGCCATCATCTCGACGGCCCTCGAAGAGGTTCGCATCATGAAACGGCTCCCGCTCTGTCTCTCTCTCCTCGGCGTCGCGCTGGCGGTCATCGGATGCGGCGGCTCGACCGCCACGACCGGCGAGGGGGGATCGAATGGCGCCAGCGGCGGCAGCAGCGCATCCGGCGGCGCCTCTGCGACGGGCGGCGACACCGGCTCCGGCGGCAGCACGGGCGCGGGAGGCGGCCTCGGCACGGGCGGCGTGACGTCGACCGGCGGCGGCATCGGCTCCGGCGGTTCGACCGGCAGCGGCGGCGCCATCGGCTCCGGCGGTGCGACCGGCAGCGGCGGTTCGACAGCCACCGGCGGTGCGACCGGCAGCGGCGGCACGACCGCCGCCGGCGGTGCCAAAGGGACGGGCGGCGCGCCCGGCACGGGCGGCGCGACAACCGGCACCGGCGGCGCCGCGGGCGCGGGCGGTGCGAAGGGGACCGGAGGCGCGACCGGCACCGGCGGCGCAGCGACTGGCGGTGCAAGCGGCACCGGCGGCACATCGGGCGCCTGCGTCGCCGCCACCTGCGGCACGCACAAGTGGCCTTGCTGGCACATGCCGAACCCGGCCTCCGCGACCGGGCTCCCCAACCCGGCCAGCTACACCGATCTCGGCAACGGCGCCGTGCGCGACAACGTCACCTGCCTCGACTGGGAGAAGGCGCCCGGCACGACGCAGGGCTACTGGCAGGACAACTCGGACCACTGCACCAGCCTGGCCAGCTCGAGCTACGCCGGCTTCTCCGACTGGCGCCTCCCGACGCGCGTCGAGATGGCGTCGATCGTCGACTTCGCGCGCACCGGCGACGCCATCGACACGACCGCCTTCCCCAAGGAGCCGTCGGGCTACTACCGCACCGACTCCGACTGGTACGAGACGATCACCGGCCAGAACACCAGCGGCTTCTCCTGGATTTACGGGATGAGCAGCGGGTTCACCAGCAACGCCTACGCGAAGGCGACCAGCATGGCCTACGTGCGTTGCGTGCGCGGCAACGGCAGCGGCGAGGCGCAGAGCGTCTTCGCCACCCCGCCGCCCAGCCAGTACACCGCCGGCAGCGGCGAGGTGACCGACAACTACACCGGGCTCATCTGGCAGCAGGCCGACTCGGCGGCGTCGTCGGGCGCGGCGGTCGTCCCCTGGTCCGGCGCCGCCGGCTACTGCGCGAACCTGGGCTTGAACAGTCACACCTGGCGCGTCCCCAGCATCAACGAGCTGGCGACGCTGGTCGACGAGGCGCACGTCGGGCCCGCGATCAACAAGACGATATTCCCCAACACCAAGTACGGCTCGTACTCGAACAACTGGTACTGGGCCAGCACCACCTACGGCACCAGCGCCTATGGCTGGGCGATCAACTTCGACGACGGCTTCACGGGCTACAACTCCGGTAGCGCCACCGGCAAGAACGGCGGCCCCGAATGGAACTACTTCACCGGCGCCTGGGTCCGCTGCGTGCGGTGAGCGGCCGTCACGAGGAGCCGTTCACGCTCAACCTCGAGAACTGGCCGCTCTCGACGTCGTATTCGACCTGGAAATAACAGGCGCCGCCGTCGTCCACGTCGACGGGCCAGACGTGCCAGTCCGGGTCGCTCTTCGACCGGAAGCAAAAAAAGTTGGCGTAGACGATCCGTCGCCCCTTTCGCGTGATCCCGACGTACTGGCGCGGGTAGCGCGGCGCCTTGAACCAGAGGTCGTACTTCCTGGCCTCGGAGTCCTCCGGCTGACTCAGCAGAAAATCCGGCAGCTGCCCCTCCAGCGCCAGCACGTCCGCCGTCGACGGCGTCCAGAACTTCGCCTTCTTGTCGGGCAAGAGCCCGGCCCAGCGCTCGCGCGCCAGCGCCTCATCGAAGATGACGCGACCCACCCGCTTCGGCACGGGCGCTTGTGGCCCCGCGGACGCCGGCGGGCTGGACGCCAGCGGGCTGGGCGCCGGCGGGCTGGGCGTCGGCGGGCTGGGCGTCGGCGGGCTGGGCGTCGGCTGGGAGCGCGTCCGGCACGTCATCAGCGGCAGCGCCAGCGCCGCGACCGCGATTCGACAGATGCCCCAGCCCGTCGTCGTCGAGTCCATGGTGGCCGCGACCAGGATACAATCGCCTCGCATGGGAGACACAGGGGGAAGCTTCGGCGGAAAGGCGAAGTTCCAGCCGGGCGGAACGCCGGGCGGCGCCGGATCGTTCTTCGCGGGGCTGGTGATGATGGCGGTCGGCGTCTACATGGTGTTCGACCGGGTCACCGTTCACACCTCGTTCTGGCGTTTCTTCGGCGGCCCGCAGCAGAGCTTCGGCGTCACGTTGCTGCCGCTGCTCGCCGGCATCGGGTTCCTGTCGTGGAACGGCAGGTCGTTCTTCGGCTGGCTGCTCGCCGTCGGCGGCGTCGCCCTGATCCTGATGGGCGTGCTGATGAACCTGGACATCTACTTCCAGCCCACCAGCCTCTGGGTGACGATCGTGATGTTCGGCCTCATCGCGGGCGGTCTGGGCCTCTTCGCCAGGGGACTGCGCCCCCACTCCGCCGGCTAACTCGGGTATCATCGTCCGGTGGGGATGTTTGGGCCGGACCCGGTGCGTCCGCTGCACCGCATGACGCCCATCCGCGACGAGCCGGCGGTGGCCTGGCTATCGCCCGCGGAAAAGACGCGGGTCGAGACGATGGTCTTCCTGTACTGGGTGGCCTTCTGGATCGCGGCGTTCGTGGGGTGGCTGTTTCTCTGGCGCTCCCTGGCCTTCCTTTTCCTCTACGGGCTTCGCTTCTCGATCGCCATCATCGTCGCCGTCGGGCTGGCCACCTTCCGCGCGGTCCGTCGCGCGATCCTGCGGGCGCGCAGCGAGCGAATCGAGCAACTCCTTCGCCACAACGCCGCCGAGGTGGCGGCCGACGACTGGACGAAGCTCGGCGAGGAGCCCAACGACACCGTCGCGTCGGTGGTCGGCTGGGTGCGGGGTCGCCAGCGCTTCGACAAACCGATCGGCGGCGAGCCGGCCATCGGCGTGGCCCTCCCCTGCCAGCACCACTACCCCGGCATGTTCGAGTCGCTGCACGACTTCGATCTGATCGACGAGAACGGGCGGACGATCTTCATCCACGCCGCCGACGGGCGCCTGTTCGGCGCGATGAACCTGGTCCTCGACAGCCACCAGCTGCGTCATCTCTACTCCGACCTCGGCGTCCCGCCGGGCGCCACGCCGTCGGGCTGGCACATTCACACGCTGCGCGACGGCGATCCCGTGATGGTCCTCGGGAGCAAACGGACGATCCTCGATCCCAGCGAGTCGGCTCTTCGCGGGCCGCCGGAGCGCCTCGCGCTGGCGTCGTCGAGCCCCCGCCCGCTGGTCGTTTTCTCACTTTCCGCCGAGCGCAGGCCCGTCTAGCTCCTCATTCGTCGGCGCCGCCGACGATGACCCGCCAACGCCCACCGGGGAGCGGCTCGAGCCCGACGCCCCTGGCGGGAGGCGTCGAGACGCTCCGGGTCACCTCGGCGACCTGGTAGCCCTTGGCCAGCAGAAAGGCGTGTATCTCCTGGGCCAGTCGGAACGCCTCGGGATCGCCGTCGGTTGCGGTGACGTCGACGGGCGCTCCTTTGGGCAAGGTCGTCTCCAACTCGTGGCGGTTGGTCCGCTCGAGCCGGCGTGGCGGCCGGTTGGGGCCGGCCGGCACCGCGACCTTCTCGGGCGCGACGGCGGGCGCCGCGACCTTCTCGGCCGCCGCGACCTTCTCGACCGCGGGGGACGGCGCCGCTCCGACGGGCGGACCCGCGTCCCCGGCGTGCCGGGCCCCCAGAAAAATCGCCATCGCAAACAGCGCGGTCGCCGTGGCGGTTACCCCGACGGTGGCAGCCGCTGAGCGCCTGCGGGCCACGACCTTCGTCCCCTCGTCATTCGGCATGATCGCCTCCTTGTAAACCGGGCGGCGGCGGCAGCAGTTTGCAGGCCGCCTCCCCTTCCTTCAAGTGATGCGAAGCCCCAAGCATAAGCCTTTCTCGCGCCGCGGCACACCCGCGGTATTTTTCGCGGCCGCCCTGGCCCTCGGCACGGCCTGCAGCACCGGCGGAACGGACAGCACGGACGCCGGGCAGGGAACCGGGGGCGACACGGCGACGGGCGGTTCAACCGGATCCGGCGGCAGCCAGGGATCGGGCGGCGGATCGACCGGGGGCTCGACCGGAACGGGCGGCGGCACCGGCGGCACGACGGCGACCGGCGGCACGATCGGCACCGGCGGCGCGACGTCGACCGGCGGGGGCAGCGGTGGATCGGGCGGCGGCGCGGCAGGCGCGGCCGGCGGCAAGGGCGGCGCGGGCGGCACGACCGGCACCGGCGGTGCGACGTCGACCGGCGGCGCGGGCGGCAGCAAGGGCGGCGCCGGCGGGGCGGCGGGCGCGGCAGGCGGGCGCGCTGGAACGGGCGGCAGCGCGGGGGCGGCAGGCGGTCACGCGGGCGGAACCGGCGGCAGCGCCGGTGGAGGCGCGGGCGGCAGCGGCGGCGCGACGTCCGGCAACCTCCCTCCGGGCTATCCGACGCCCACGACGGCGAACCGCGCGATCTGCATGTCGGTGGCCCAGACCACCTCGGCGAACGGCGACCTGGTCTGCCCGGGCGGCGGCGTCGGGCCGGCCTGCATCGAGTGCCTCTTCGGCGGCAGCACGTACACCACGACCGACGTGGCGACCTCACAGGGAACGTCGGAGGCGGGCAACTACGCGGTCACCGTCCAGCTCGGCGGCAGCGCCGCGGGGCAGACGGAGATTCACGCCGAGGCGAACCGCGTGCTCCTCGGACTGACCTCGACGGGCGCCGGGCAATCGGCGAGCTACGCGTTCGCGGTCAACGTCCGCGCCAGGGAAGGGCAGCCGACGGAGAACGTCGCCGCCGGCTACCCGGGGCTCGACCTTTTCTTCTCGGGTCCCACCGCCGCGGGGATCGAAGTCCCCGACATCGGGTACGCGCTGGTGAGCGCGACGACCAAGCCGGTGATGATCTACGTCGCGGGCGACTCGACGGTCTGCGACCAGACCGACACCGACTACGCGGGCTGGGCCGAGATGATCCCGCAGTACTTCGCGCCGCCCGCCGACGTCGCCAACTACGCCGACAGCGGCGAGAGCTCGGCCAGCTTCCTCGGCAGCGGCGCCGAATGGGGAACGGTCAAGAACCTGATGGCGGCGGGCGACTGGGTCTTCATCCAGTTCGGCCACAACGACAAGACGACCACCTCGGCCGACTTCCAGGCCAACATCACCCAGATGGTGAAAGACGCCAAGGCGAAAGGGGCGACGCCGGTGCTCTTCTCGCCGCCGGCGCGCGCCACCTTCAGCGGCGGAACGATCTCCGACCAGTCGAGCCTGCACGGCGCCGACATGCAGGCGGTAGCGACCGCGCAGAACGTCGCCTTCGTCGACCTCACCTCGATCACCACCACCTGGTACAACCAGCTCGGCTCGAACGGCTGGCAGCAGTACCACGCGCTCGGCAGCGACATGACCCACACCAACGCGGCCGGCGCCTCGAAGATCGCCGGCTTCGTCGAGGCCGCCCTCAAGTCGCAGAACATCGGCGTCGCGCAGTACCTGCGCTGACCGCGCGCCGCCGCGGCGCGCGCTTCCGCCCGATCCAGTCGAGGGTCAGCGCACGTGCTTCCGTTCGAGCAGCTTGAGGCGCTCGAGCAACTCGGCGTTCATCTCGTCGAACTTCTCGTGCAGGTGGGCGATCTCCAGCTCCGCCTTCAGGTTGACCCGGTACTCGATGTCGTTGCGCGTCCGTTCGCGCGCCACCTGGCGGTTCTGACTGAGCAGCACGAACACCGAGAGGATGATCGCCTCCAGCGACACGCACATGGTGAGGAATCCGTAGGGGAACGGATCCCAGCCGCCGAGGGAGGAGTGCGCGAGCGGGCCGGTGTTGAGCACGATCCAGAGCGCGAACAGGCCGCAGTGGATGAAGAGGAACGGGAGGCTGCCGCTGAACTCCGAGATCCAGTCGGCCATCTTCATGACCGTGGTCCGCTTGTCCTCCACCTCTTCGTTGATGTCGCGCGAGGCGGTGTGGCGCAGCAGCTTGTTGGCGTCGCGCAGTCGGCGCCCCGTCGCGGTCAGCAGATCCATCGCCGCCGCCGGGTGCTGCTTGAGCAGCGCCTCGATGTCCTCGCGGTCGACCATCACCGCCTGCAGATCCTTGGTCACCAGCGCCGTCGCCGTGCGCGGGCCCGCGTCGATGAGCGACAGCTCGCCGAAGAAGTCGCCCGGGCCCGAGCGCTCGAGCACGATCTTGTCGCCCGTGTCGTTCTTGAAGAAGATCTCCACCTCCCCTTCGCGGACGATGTAGAGCGAGTCGCCCGGATCGCCGTAGCTGAAGAGGGTCTTCCCCGCCGGCGCGCTCACCTGTTCGACCTTGGCCGCCAGCGCGGCGCGCTCGTCGGCATCGAGCAGCTGGAACAGCGGGACGTCGGTGAGGATTTCGGGATCGGCGGCCATGGGCGACTCCGCGGTGGGCGTCGCCGCCACTATCGCACGGGTCAGGCTCGCGCCGGAGCGGGCGAAAGCAGGCTCAGGGGAGCGCGCCGAGCTCGCGCCGCAGCGTCGCCGCCAGGCAGGCCTGGCAGTTGGCCGCCAGTCGCCAGGACTCCGGATCGAGCGCCACCGGAACTTCGAACTCGAACAGCCCCCCGCTGCGCGTCTCTCCGATGTGGACGCCGCAGAGCGCCCGCCACTGCGGCCCTGTCGCCGAGGCGCGCCACTCCGGCACCCGCTCCACGCGATGGACGGTGCTCTCGCTGAAGATCGGCGCGCTGACCTCGCGGAAGCCCACGATCTGGTTATTCACGGTGCGGGCGCGTCGTGCAAGGCTCCGGCGAATTTTGTTGCCGAGATGCCGGCCACGCTTCACCGATTCCCGCAACTCCCCGCACTTTCCCGACTGTCGGACGGCGTCCCGCCGTCCCGGGGCGTGCTAGGGTCACGCGTCATGCCGACGGCGCCTTCAGGCGGGTTGCGCCAGGTGACGCTCGACGACATCGTGATCGACGATCGCGCCGCGATGGCGGGGGTGGCGATCTACGGGCGTCTGGAGGCGTTCGTGCGTCGGTCGGGGCACCGTTTCCTGATCCCGGCCGCGGGCGCGGAGATCGCCTGGGATCGCGCGCTCTTCCTCAACCTCACCTACTGGAACGCCGAGGCCGGCGCGGACGTTCTCCCCGACGACCACATCCCCGCGGATGTGGTGGCGCACGTCGGCTGGCACGAGCTCGTGACCGGGGAGCTCGGCCGCCAGGCGTCCGGCGCGCCGCCCAGCGGGTCAGCGCTCTTCTTCGCCGAATCGATCGCCAGCGCGTTCGATCTCTATCTGGTCGGCCGCTTGCTGTCGCGGCCCGACTGCGACTTCATCACCACCCAGGTGCCGCAGATGGCGGAGTGCGCCGAGGCGGCCGGCCTGCCCGAGGCGGCGTTCGCCGCGCTGATCGAGGACGTCGCGCGCGAGCCGGAGCGGGCGTTCGAGGATCTGCGGGCGCTGCTCTACGACGCCGCGGGCGCGCTCCTCGCCTGTCCCACGGCGATCTCCGCGCAGGCGGCGCTGCAGGGCTTCGCCGGCCACCGGTTCGCGCCGCTCTTGCACCACTACCAGCTCTCGAACTGGATCCTCTACGCCCGTGCCTACGGCGACCGCGGGGGCGGGGCTGACCCGCTGGTGACAGCGCTCGACCGCACCTTGCGCCAGGCTCCGGTCTCGCTCGACTGGCTCGAGGCGACCTGGCTCGACGCCGCCCTCGCGCGCGCGCCGGAATGATTCACCGGGGCTTTCCCTTCTCGAGCCGGAACAGATAGCGGACGCCCGCCGCCACGTTGTACTCGACGAGCCGGGCGCCGGCGAGCTGGGTGCCGGTGCGGACGAACAGCCCGACCCGCCCCGCCACCAGGCTGCCCGCCTCGCCGGTGCCGTAGAGCCGTCCGCCGGTGGCGCCCGTGAAATCGACGGTGGTCATCGAGATCGAACTTCAACCAGTTGTACTGGCGCCCGAACAGGATGCTTCCGAGGTCAGTCTGGAGCTGGTTGACGTCGGGGCGGCTGCTGACGCCACCGACGGAGAACTGCTGCTGGACGACGCCGTAGGCCAGCCACCAGCGATACGGTTTGAGCGCAGCGCCTGCGCCCAGGATCAGCTGCTGCTTGCCGGCCCCGAGCTGCGGCTGGGTGGCGGTGTCGAGCTCGGCGCCGACCAGGAGGGCCGCCACGAAACGCGGCGTCGACCCCAGGATTCCGACCAGGCCGAGCTGGACATCCCCGATGCCCGACACCTGACCCGCCGGCGTCTCCATGAGGCGCGCCGGGACCTGGTAGCGGAGCAGGAGCCGGCGCAGGAACTCGATGTCGGTTTCGAGGATCGTGTCGTGCACCGACACGCCGCCGGTGAGCTTCGAGTAGACCTGCCTGAGCTCGAGCCGCGGGATCAGCTCGACCGGGCTGACGCCGGCGCCGCCTTCGGGCTCCCCGGCGGGCTCGCCCTCATCGGGACCGGCGTTGGCGGGCGACGCGGGCGGTTCCGCAGGCGCGCCGGCCAGCCACAGGAGACAGAGCGCGGGCGCGAGCAACGGCACGGCCTACATCGTGGGGTGGCCAGGGGGCCTGGGAAGCGGACCCGCCCACTTGAGGGAGCTGCCGTACGCGGCCGCCGCCGCGCCCTTTAGTGGCAGCCTTCGTCGACGTAGCCGTTGCAGTTGTCGTCGACGCCGTTGCCGCAGATCTCCGCCGCTCCCGGATGCACGGCTGCGTTGCTGTCGTCGCAGTCCTCGCACCAGCGGACGCCGTCGCCGTCCTGGTCGGCGCCGGTACCGTTCCGCTCGCAGTCGACGAAGCTCTGCAGGAACTGCGCGCGCTGGGCGACGATGCCGCGCGCGGTGCTGACGGCCATCTGGAACTGGTCGGGCGTGGCCCAGGTGTGCGGATCGGCGGTCACGTCGGCGGCGATCTGCTGCGACCAGCTGTCGATCCACCCCTGGACCTGGGTGACGTTCCACTTCGAAAGCTGGGTGGCGATCGCGTCGACGTACTTCTTGCGGGTGGCGGGATCGTTCATCGCCGCGAGGTAGACGGCGCCCACCATCGGCTTGGGCGCGGCCCGGTTCGCCCAGTAGTAAATCGGATGGTCATTGGCCGGCGTCACGTCGAAGATCGCCATCCAGTCGAACGTCGAGTCGGTGTCGTCGGGCAGGTAGACGTACCCCGCCGACCCCTGGTCGTAGATGTAGTAGTTGTGGGTCCCGCCGTAGGTGCCGTCGGCGTTGTTGAGGATCGCCTCGCTGGCGAACTCGACCACCGACGACGGCAGATCGACGATCGCCGAGATGCTCGCGAAATCGGCGGCCTGCACCGCCTGCGTGAAGGTCATCTGGCGTGCCTGGCTCGCCGCCTGCAGCGTCAGCTGAGTCTCCGGCTGGACCCCGCCCTTCCACAACCCGCCCGTGTTGTTGGGAAAGAACTCGGCGACGACACGCTTGTTGGTGTTCTCCTCGGCGACGTAGAGGCCGTAGTAGCTGCCGTTGATCTCGACGCGGGCGTTGGCTGCGCAGCCGGACGCGATGCCGACCTGCCGCAGCCAGGCGTGCGACAGCCGATCGTGCATGAAGGTCCAGTCGCTGCGGGGCATGTCGAACACCAGCTTCTCGATACCGTGGAACTTCCCGTTCGGATCACTCTGGTGAAACGAGATGTCGAACTGGATCTTGGCGCGCGCGCCGTCGAGCATCGCCGTCTGCGCCCACGAGGACTGGCCGTGCAGCTTCAGCGTTGCGCCGCTGACGGTCTCGCTGCCCATGTGAAACGTGACGGCATGACGGACGACGAAGTCGTTCCCGCTGGCGAGCAGCTGGCTGAGGTTGTTGAACTCGCTCATGATGCTGCTCCAGGTGGCCGCATCGATGTCGAGCGAGTAGGTCCGGACCATGTCCTGGTCGAACAGATCGGAGCAGGCCGGGCCGCCGCCCACCGGCGTGGAGGCGTCGACGCCGGTGGCGGTCGGATGCACGCCGCCGCCACCACCCGTCCCGACGGAGGTCGTCGCGCCGCTCCCGCCCCCGGTCGCGCCACCCCCGCCGCCCTTCCCGCTGGCTGCAGCCCCGCCGTCGGGTGCCGCCCCCTTGGAGCCGCCGCACCCTCCGATGGCCGCCGTCAGCGTCGCCGTGACCACCCCCGCCGCGACCGCGGCGCGCCAAGATCTCTGCGCCCTGTACTTCATCCTGAACCTCGCAGCTCACAAGCAGCAATCCGGGTGCCGCCGCGCGCAGCGATCGAACGGCCCCGATCGTTACCGCGCGGGAACTGCTCGGGCGCTCAGCGGTAGCGGTAGAGCTTCACCCGCTGCAGGCCGAAGGTCCCCATCGGCAGCCGCAGCTGGCGGCCCTGGTGCGTCTCGTCGCCGTTGAGCCGGCGCGTGACGACGAAGCGGCCGTTCTCGACGTGTCCCTCGTCGACTCGCTCGATGCCCGCCGTCGGACCGCCCGGATCGCCCGGCGTCGCGGGGGCGAAGGTGACGATGAGCCCGTTGCCGGCCACCAGGAATTCGTCGTCGCCGAGCGCGATGACCAGGCCGCCCGCGCGCGGCCAGACGGCGCTCTCGCGCGCCGGCGAAGCCCAGGGGAAGGTGTAATCGTGAGCGAAGCTCAGCGTGAACCCGCCCAGAGTCACCCTGGCGGGCGCCGTCTCCTTGTCGAGCAGCACGCCGGCCGTGCGATTTGGGCCGGCCGCCAACAAGAGCGGCTCGAGCGCGGCGACGAGCGCGTAGGCCCGCGTGAGCGCCTTCGCCGGCGCGTCGGCGATCTCATCGATTGCGAACGGCGAGAAGCCGAGCGCCTGCTGGCCGGCGGCGTAGAGGGCGTGCACGCCCACCTCCTCGCCGTTCTTCGCCTCGGGGATGAAGAGCGGGTTGTCGCTCCGCCGGTAGCGCTCGCACCAGCCGGCGAAGGCAGGCGTGTAGATGTCGGGCACCATCAGATCGACCGTCGGCGCCCCCGCCTTCCAGACGTCGAAGAGGTGCGGCAGCGGCCCCGCGCTCGGGTACTTCCCCGGCGGCGCGCCCGGCGCGTTGAGGGCCGCGTTCACGAACATCGGCAGCGCGTACTCCGCCTTGCCGGCGCGCGCGACCGCATCGACGTAGCGGGCGAACGCCCAGGCCTGGAACCGCTCCTCCGTCGCCGGACCCTTGTCGAAGACGCGTTCCCAGAGATCATCCTGCAGCAGGAAGGTCGAGGGTCTTGATCCCCATCGCGCGTTCCACCTCGACCGGCACCGGCGCCTGGAAGGCGGCGGTTGCGGCGGCGCTGCGATCGCGCGGCCTCGCCGATCATCGCGACCTCGTTCTCGACCTGGACCATCACCACGGTGCCAGTGTGCGCGTCGAGCGTGCGGACGAAACGCAGCAACGCCGCGAACGCGCGCGCGTCGGCGTCGCGGTTCGCCGTCGAGAAGGCCGACAGCGCCTCGACGCCGTGCCCGCCGGCGACCTCGGCGCGCGGGAACCGCTTTTCGTCGCGCTTGACCCAGGCGGGGACGTAGCTCGACATCCCGTTCTTCCAGCTCCCGAACCAGAGCAGCACGACGTGCAGCCGGTTCCGTCGCGCCTCGCGGATCGCGCCGCCCACCAGCGCAAAGTCGAAACTCCCCTCCTCCGGCTCGATGAGCTCCCAGGAAACGGGCACGAGGACCGTGTTGAGACCGAGCCGCGGCAGCTTGGCGAGCGCGACCGTCAGGTCGGCGAGGCTCGCCGCGCTGGAGTTCGCCAGTTCCCCGCCGCGCGCGAAGAACGCCCGCCCCCCCACCTCGAGCCGCGTGCGTCCACCCCTCGCCGCCAACCGCGGACCTGCCGCGTGCGCGCCCGGCGACGGCGGCGGCTCCTCCGCCCGCGCCGACAGCGCGACGCCCAGGCACAGGACCGCGGCGCAGGCTCTCATCTCCGCGACTTGTAACACGGGCGGCTCGTCCCCGGACGCCGCGCGCCGCCACCGGACTGCCGAGGTCATCAAGAAACATCGGGCGAGCGCCGGTTCAGGTCATTGACCGACCAGCGAGCGCTCTTCTCGGCCACGTTCGACGACAGGAGCGAGAGCTACGGCACAGTGCTGCCGCCGTTGTTCTGCCTAGAATGCGACCGACCGATGACGAACGCCGACCATCCCGCGGGCAGACGCGGCCCGCGCTGCAGGATGGTCTCGACGCCCGGACGCCGACTGGTGACAGGCGCCTTCTGGCTCGTCGCCGTGGGCGTCGTGATCGTTACTATCTCGACGCTGGTGCAGGTGCGCGCGCTGCAGACGACCGCGCGCGACATCGTCCGGAACATGCTGGCCAGCGTCCGCCTCGTCGGACAGCTCGGGATGTTGCTCGAGCGACGCCGGATCCTGGTCGACGATCACATCTTCGCGTCGGATTCGGCAGAGCGGGCGAGCCTGGAGGCGCAGCTGGCGACGGTCGACGCACAGATCGTTGCCACCAGCCGTGCCTACGATCCGTGGGCCAACCTCCCGAACGAGCGAGCCACCTGGAACCGCACCCGGGCGGATTTGACGGTGCTCGACTGGCCGATCGCCCGGGCGCTGGCGCTGTCGCGGCAGAACCGTGACGCCGACGCGCGCCGCGAGATGCAGCTCGTGAGCGAGCAGTTCGCCGCGGTCGGCCACGACTGCGACCAGCTGATCTCCATCAACGATCGCGCGGCCGGCGCTACCCTCGCCCGCTTCTCGATGATCCGGCTCCGCCTCGTGCTGACGCTCATCGGAACCGGCCTCGGCGCGTTGCTCGGGACCTTGCTGCTGGGCCGCTGGGCGGCTCGCCAGGTCGCGCGCGGCGAGGAGGAGACGCTGCGCGAGCGGCAGACGCTCGAGGCCCGCAACCGCGAGCTGGACGCCTTTGCGGCACGCGTGGCGCACGATCTCCGCGGGCCGCTGACCAGCATGACCCTGGCGACGGATCGGATCCTGGCGCACACCCTCCAAGAGAGGCGGCCGCTAGAGATCCTGCAGCGGGGGCTCGTGCAAATGGAGGCGCTGGTGGAGGATCTCCTGACGCTGTCGACGCTCGACGCGCGGGTCGGCGGCCGTTGCAATCTGGCGGCGTTGATGGCGGAGGTCGAGAATGAGTTCAGTCCGCGCCTCGCGGCCCACCGGGGAACGCTGCGCGTTTCGGTCGCTCCCGCCCAGATCCCGTGCGCCGCGGGCCTTCTGCGGCAGGTCCTCACGAACCTGCTGGAGAACGCCCTCAAGTATCGGCGCCTCGAGGTGGCGCCCGAGGTCGAGATCCGCGGAAAGGCGGCCGGCCGCGGCTACGATCTCAGCGTCTCGGACAACGGACGGGGCATGTCGGAAGAGGACGCCGCACGGGCCTTCGACCCTTTTTACCGTGCGCCCGCGACGCAGGATCTGCCAGGCACCGGGCTGGGCCTGTCGATCGTCAAGCGGGTGGCGCAGGCGAGCGGCGGAACGATCGCTCTTCGCACACGGCCCGGCCAAGGCTCGACGTTCACGATGAACCTGCCGCTGGCCGAAGCACCCGACCACCGCTAGGCTGCTCGCACCGTGACGACGACGGCTGACGCGCTCCGGGCCGGGGACTCGTTCGACGACGAGACGTTCGACGCGCTCGATCTCGCCGGCGGCGATCTCGGCGGCAAGGTATTCGGCAACAGCACCTTTCGGAATTGCCGGCTGGGCCAGAGCCGGTGGGAAGGTGCGCGGCTCGAGGACTGCGCGTTCGACGGCTGCGACCTCACGGGTTTCCTGCCGGCCGGGCTGGCGTTGCGGGGCGTGCAGTTCAGCCGCTGCAAGGCGATGGGGGTCGACTGGACGAACGTCGGCACCTTCCCGGACTTCAGCTTCGCCGACTGCAACCTCAGCTACTGCTCGTTCGTTGCGCTGCGCGCGCGCAAGATCCCGTTCGTCCGCTGCCTACTGGTCGAGGCGAGCTTCATCGAGGCGGATCTGGCCGAGGCGCGATTCGAGGACTGTCAGCTGGCCGGCGCCAAGTTCGAACGGTGCGACCTGCGCAAGGCCAGCTTCGCCGGATCGCACGACCTGCTGCTCGATCCGGCCACCAACCAGGTCCGCGGCGCCGCAATCCCGACCGAGTCGGCGCTGCTGCTCGCCAAATCATTCGGCTTCAAGCTGACGCCGTAGCTGCGGTGGATCGCGTGAGCGTAGGTGGGCTTTGACCAGCCGAGCTCGTCGCGGGGGATTTAAAGGACCCTCCCAGGGTCCTTTTCTCAATAGACCGCGACGCCGCCGGTCAGCATCCCAGCCGACGACCAGGTCTGGTCGAGCTTGGAGAGGCTGGCCCCCGCGCGCAGTGTGAGCGCGAGGCGCGAGGTGAGATCCAGCTCCGCGAGCGCCCCGCCGCCGACCGACGGCCCGCTCACGTAGGTCGGCGTCGCGCCGACGAGCACTTCGGTGATCGCCATGCCGCCGTTGCCGAACGCCCCGAAGTGAACCGGCCCCAGGTCGAGCGGGAAGGCCTGCAGCTCGAGGCCGAGTGCGTGGCGGGGGACGAGCCCCTGCGGGACGCCGCCGCCCCCGAGGCCGATGTTGGCCAAGAGGCCCACCCGGCGGGTGAAGAAGTAGCCGGCCTGAATGTTCATCGCCGGCCCCACGACCGCCGCACCGGCGACGTCGAAGGCGATGGTCCCCGAATCGAGCTTGAAGGTCCCGCCGCGCCGATCGAGCGGCACCCGATCGAGGCGCTCGATTCCGAATCCCTCGTCGTCCATCACCTTCGCCTCGACGGTCCCCGCGACGAGGCTGGGCGAAAGGTCGGCGATCGGGATCGTCGCCTGCTGGCCGCTCGCGTTCTTGAGGTGGATCGGCTGCGCGGGCGACATGGCGACGTAGCCGTCGAACCGGACCCCCTCGCTCGACACCAGCCCGATCGCGACGACGACCGCCACGATCACGATGACCGCCACCAGGATCGCGTCGCCGTTGCCGCCACCCCCACCCCCGCCGCCCAGGTTCACGTGGCCACCGGAGCTGCCGTGGCCGCCGCCCGACGGCCCGCCCCGCGGCGGCGCCGCACGGCCCGACCCCACAGTGGACCGCCCGCCCGACGACCCGGGACCGTTGCCGCCGTTGCCCGAGCTGCGGCGGCGTCGCTGCCGCGCCTCCGAACCGCCGAGGTCGATCTGAACGTCGAGGCTGGCGTCAGCGTCGACTTCCGGTGCGAAGTCAGCGTCACCGCCGGCCTCCTCCGCGACCGCGACGCCGCTTGGTTGCGCGGGCGCCGCGGGCGCCGCCGGGACGGGATCGCCTCGCCGGTCGCCGAGCCCCTGCACCACCCGCACGCGTGCCCCGCGTTGTGGCGGCGGTGTCGCCGCCAGGCGGGCCAGCTCCTCGTGCGGAATGACGTACTCGTTCGACGTGCACCCGACCGCCAGCGGCAGGAAGGCCGCCAGCGTCACGAGGCTGACGCCGCTCCAGCGGGTGGGTGGGCGCACGCTCCGTCGAGATTCGTTGGCCATCGCCCGGGTGTCATTTCAGCTTCCATGCCAGCGCGAAGCTCACGCACTTCGGGCGTGCCGGGCCGCCCCCGGCGCCGCTGTGGCGCGCGGGCGACGGCGGGCGGGCGCTCACGGGCCTACTTCCAGCAGTCGGACGGCTCCATCCAGGGATCGTCGGCGTTGCAGGCGCCCGGGTAGGTCTGGCGACCCGCGGGTGGCGCCGTCGTCGGCTGCGCCGCCGCCTGCTCGGCATGCGCCTGGGCCCGCCGCTGATCGGCCTCGGCACGCTGGACCAGCCCCGTCTTGTAGCCGACGCCACCCATCAGCTTGTACTGCGCGGCCAGCTCGGCGTAGTGCTGCGCTTCTGGCGACGTGACCGGCGCCGGCGCCTGGGCGTCGGAAGCCATCGACGAGTAGCGCGTCGCGTCCGCCTCGGCGTGCTGAACCGCGCCGGTCTTGTAGCCCACGCCGCCTTGCAGCTTCGCTTGAGCGGCCTCCTGCTCGGCCGCCTGCGCCATCTGGTCCGCCTCCTGAGCGGACATCGGCGCGTCCGCATCCGCGCGGGCCACCGCCGGCGCGGCCACCAGCAACCCGCCCAGCACCAACCCCGACAGCCTGTTCGTCGCTGTTCTTCTCATGGCGCACGTCCTTCCATTTGGAGAACGCGAACGCCCGGGCGCGGAGCCACGACGGCAGAGCCGCGCCGGCATTCCGCGTTGCTCTCACCCTCGAATCTGGCCGCCCGGCGCCCGGAGGCAAGCCGCCGCGCGCCGCGGCTCGTCCGGGCCGTCAAGGTCTGCGCTGCCGAGCAACCAGCCTCACCTTGACATCAAGGAACAGGAAAAAGGAGAGCGCAATGAAACTCAACCGAGCGGTCTTCGCGACCGTCGCAACCTTGGCTGCAACGATCACCGTCGCGACGGGGAGCGCGCGACGGGCCTTCGCTCAGGGGAGCGATACCGCGACGCCACCAACGCCGTCCGAGACGCAGATGGGGAACGTGCCGGAGCCGACACCGCCGGAGGCGACGCCGCCGGTCGCCGAGCCCGCCCCGGTGGCGCCGGCTCCGATGGTCGTCCCGCCCTACCCGGACCGCGGCTCCGACGTCCTCCTGCCGCAGCCATACGCCCGCTGGAGGCCGAGGAGCGGAATGGGGCTGGCGCTGATGGTCGGCGGCGGCGTGACCGACTTCACCGGCGGGACGACCCGCAACGAGACCAGCACCGGCGGCGCCTGGACGGCGCGGATGGCGATCGCGACCCGCAGCATCATCGGGTTCGATGCCTCTTACGTCGGCGGCGCCAACACGCTGACCGGCCTCGGCGGCGGCAACACGACGCTGGTCCGCAATGGGCTCGAGGGGGCGGTGCGAATCAACGCCCCGCTCTACTCGTTCGACACGCTGTTCGAGCCGTACGCGATCGTGGGCGTCGGATGGAACGCCTATCGACTGGCCAACGTCACCTCCAACACGGCCAGCGTGAGCGCCTCGACCGACAATACGGTGTCGATCCCGATGGGCCTCGGCTTCGCGCTCGGCTATCGCGGGTTCATGGCCGACGTCCGCTACACCTACCGCCCGACCTACGACCAGTCGATCTTCGTCAACCAGACGAGCAGCGCACTCACGAACTGGGACCTGGGCGGCATGGTCGGCTACGAGTTCTGAGCCTCGCCCGTGAGGAGAGCGAGAGCTCGGCGTGCCGGGCGACCAGGGGGGTCGCCCGGCGATCCAGACGTGCAACAACGTGGCGAACGGTCGCCGGACCGTGTCGGTCCCGGCGCTCCTGGCCGCGTAGAGCGTCCTCGACTCGCCGCGGCTTAAAGGTCGGCCGTGGGGCGCCGATGAAGGGATGTGCTCTCGGTTCGTCCATTCCTGGCGCTGGCGGCCTGCCTACCCTTCGCGGGGGCGCTGGCGTGCGCCAACCGGGGTATGGAGGTCCCGTCAGATGTGGTGGGGGTCGGCGGGAACGGGGGGACGATCGACACTGACGCCGGCGAGGATGGTCCAGCGGCCTCCGGCGGGGCGGGCGGGATCGCCGCGGCGGGCGGATCCGGCGGGGCGGCCGGCGCGGGTGGCGCCAACGCGGGCGGCGGGCGCGGTGGGGGGAACGCCGGCAACGGCGCCGGCGGCGCGAATAACGGTGGCGCCGGCGGCGGGAATCCGGGCGGCAACGGTGGGGCGAGCACGGGTGGTAGCGGTGGCGCCGCCACGAGTTCGGGCGGCAGCGGCGGAGCCAGCATCGGTGGCAGCGGCGGTCAATCGAGTGGCGCCGGCGGCGCCGGCGGTCAAGCGAACGCCGGGGGCGCTGGCAGCCCGGGTACGGGCGGCGGCGCTGGCGGCGCGAGCCCTGGCGGCAGTGGTGGGGGGAGCACGGGCGGCGCCGGCGGCGCGAGCACCGGCGGCGCTGGTGGCCAGGCCCTTCCGTCGCCCTTCGCCTACTACCCCTTCGATCAGACCGCCGGTCCCACGATCACCGACGCGTCCGGCAACGGTCACAACGGGACCCTCGCGGGCACGGCCACGTTCCCGGCCGGCGTGATCGGCAACGGAATCTCTCTGCCCGGGGTCACCGGCGACTACGTCGCGCTGCCGAGCGCTCTCCTCCAGACGGTGACGAACGTGACCATCGCCCTTTGGGTCAACGTTCGCACCGACCACACCTGGCAGCGCATCTTCGATTTCGGCAGCAGTCAGAACGTCTACATGTTTCTCTCCCCGCACGCGGGCGGTAACAACGTCGCGCGGTTCGCGATCACCACCAGCGGCAACGGCAACGAACAGCGCCTCGACGCGACGGCGGTCCTGCCGCTCGGGACCTGGACGCACGTGGCGATCGTGCTCGGGGCGGGCGGCGGGACGCTTTACATCAACGGCGCCGTCGTCGCCACCAACGCCGCGCTGGCGCTGCGGCCAGCCGACCTGGGAGCGACCACCAACAACTGGCTCGGCCGCTCGCAGTTCACCGTCGATCCGGCGTTCGATGGCGAGATCGACGACCTGCGCGTCTACAACAGCGCGCTCGCCGCCACTCAGATCACGACCATCTACAACGCCCGCTGACACGTCGCACGACACGACGCGCGTCGATCTCCCGCGCGGGAGGTCAGCGCTCTCCGAGCTTGCCCTTGAGCAGATCCCCGAGCGTGCCCATTCCCCCGCCCTTGCCCGAGAGGCGCGCCGCTGCAGCCCGCCCCTCGTCGTCGACGCCCTCCTCGCGCGCGCCCAGACCCAGCGAGATGCGCCGCTTCTCGAGATCGATCGACAGCACGGTGACCTCGAGGACGTCGCCCGGCTTGGCGGCGTCGCGCGCATGGCGCAGCTGCTTTCCGCCGCCGAGCTCGCTCACGTGCAGCAACCCCTCGACGCCAGGCCGCACCTCGACGAACGCCCCGAACGGCTCCACCCGGGTGACCTGACCGCGCGTCAGCGTTCCCGCGGGAAGCTCGGCCGCGGCGTCCTGCCAGGGATCGCGCTCCAGCGACTTGAGCGAGAACGAGACCTGCTCGGGCCGCCGCGGATCGTCGCGCTTCTCGACGCGCATCACCGCCACCGTGACCGGCTGCCCCACCGAGAGCACATCCGCCGGGCGGGTGTTGCGCTGGAAACCGATCTCGGAGGCGGGCAAGAGACCCTCGATCCCGCCGACGTCGACGAAGGCGCCGAACTCCTTGAGCGCCGTGACCACGCCCGGCAGCACCGCGCCGACCACCAGCTTGGCGCGCGTCTCGACGGCGCGCGACTGCATCGCCTCTTCCAGCAGCGCGCGCCGCGATAGCACCACGTTGGCGCCGCGCCGATCGTCCTCGTAGCGGGTCACGCGAAACTCGAGGCGCTGGCCGATCAGGGCGCTCGCATCGACGACCGGCCGCAGGTCGAGCTGTGACAGCGGACAGAAGGCGCGCGTGCCGGCGACGTCGACCTCCACGCCGCCCTTGTTGACCGCGGTGATCACCCCCTCGACCGGCAGCCCGGTGGCGACCGCCTCCGCCAGGCTGGTGCGCCCGTGGGCGCCGTGGCCCGGGCCCCGCCGCAACGACACGAACCCCGGCCGGTCGCCGTGCGCGACGACCCGCGCCTCGACGTTGTCTCCGACGGCGACGGTCAGCTGTCCGCTCGGATCGCGCAGCTCCAGCGTCTCGAGGGTCCCCTCGCCCCCGCCCCCGAGGTCGACCACTGTGACCTCCTGCCCGATCGAGACCACCTTCCCGCGCACGCGATCGCCAATCGCCAGCGTGGGACGACGCGCCTGCTTGCCGTCTCGTTCTGACGCCGCGAACATGGCGGCGAAGTCTTCATCTACCTTGGGAGGCGGCGGGGGCTGGCGCTGGTCGCTCATCGGTGTGGCGCAGTCTAGCGCCGAGACGACCTGCCGACGATTGTGGTAGTTGGAGGCGATGACCTTGATGCCGGCCGGTGACCTGCGACGCGCCTTGCGCGGACACGGCCATCCCATGTCCCCCCTCGTCCAGATCGGCAAGTCGGGCGTGACCGAGGCGGTCATCAAGCAGATCCACCAGGCCCTGGCCGACCACGAGCTCATCAAGGTCAAGATCGGGGGGGAGTGCCCGATCGATCGCCACGCGGTCGCCGATCGGCTGGGCGGCGAGCCAGGCATCAACATCGTCCAGTTCGTCGGTCGCGTGCTCCTGCTCTATAAACGCCACCCACGCACACCGCGCTACGAGGGGAAACGGGCGCCGGCCGCCAAAGTGGGCCCGGCCGCGAGGCCGGCGAGACGCCGACCCTGACGCCTGGCGGACCGAAGCGCGTGCGCGGGCGCGTTCGCAGGAAGGATTGACGATGTTCGTGCTCGGGCATCTCGGCATCGCGAAGAAGCTCGCGGCACGCCCGTACCGACACTTCTCGCGGCTCGACAAGCGCGTGTTCTTCGTCGGCGCGCTGCTCCCCGATCTGATCGACAAACCGCTCTACTACGTGCCGGCCTGGCTGACCGGGAGGCGGGGCGCCGCGGCGGGGATCCTGTCGGGCACGCATCTCTTCGCGCACACGGGGCTCTTCCTGCTCGTCCTCGGCGCCGCCGCGCTGGTCACGCGCGCGCGGCCGTTGCGGGCGCTGGCCATCGGGGTGGCGACCCACCTCGTCCTCGACGTCGTCGGCTTGTCGCTGAGCTGGCGGGCCCTGCTGTGGCCCCTCTTCGGGTGGCACTTCCCGGCCTACCCGTTCACCAGCTTCTCCCAGCACCTGGGCACGATCCTGCACCCCATCACCCTGATCGGCGAGCTCGCGGGCGCCACCATCTTGTGGTGGGACTATCGGAGAGCGCGGCGGCAGCCACCGCTCGTCGGGCTGGGCTGAAGCCGCTAACGCTTCTCGA
This sequence comes from uncultured Pseudomonadota bacterium, assembly GCA_963725905.1. Lineage (GTDB taxonomy): Bacteria > Myxococcota_A > Polyangia > Fen-1088 > Fen-1088 > JADGRB01. The sequence goes on from CAVSAG010000005.1 coordinate 133,705, forward strand.
ACTCCAGGAGCACGTACGGCGCCTGCCCGTCGATCAGCGTGGGGGTCCAGAAGAAGAAACGCATCATCTCCAGGTAGAGCTTCTTGCGGAGGACGGTCTTGTTTCCTCTGATCACCGTCTCGCAGTCCCCGCCCATGAATCGCGCGATCGCCGAGCGAACGCCCGAGGAGATGTCCTCGGCGTGGACGAGCCGGAGGCCCTGACGCACGAACGTGTCGCGCATTTTCAGAATCTTCCGCGGCTCTTCGTAGAAGGTCGTCAGGAAGCGCCCGCCCGGCCGCAGCACGCGGTGCACGCCGGCCGCGAAGTCACGCAGCGGCTTGTAGTAGGTGCAGGACTCGACGTTGATGACGACGTCGACCGAGCGCTCGGGCAAGGGGATCTTCTCCGCGAAGGCATGCAGGAAACGCAGGTTCGGGCGCCGGTGCGTGGCCCGGCTGAAGATCACGTTGGAGCGCGTCGCGTCCAGGGCGACGTACGAACGGGGCGCGCATCGCCTGGCCAGGTAGTTTGCGCCGCCGCCGCGGCCGCTCGAGACCTCCAGAACGTCCTTGCCCCGGAGCTCGCTCCCCTCCACGACCTTGTCGTAGAGCTGCACGGCCCACTTCCAGTAGCGCTCGGAACCGACCAGCGGGGGAGGCGCTCGAAGGTCGATGTCGTCGTAGCCGAAGTTCATGAACGTCCACCAGCTGTCGGGGAAAAGCTGGGCCCACAGGCTGTACTTGGACGTCGGGGGCCAGCCCATCTTGGCGACACCGCGCGCGATGCGCCGGAGGTCATCGGCCTCGGGCACCGGCCGGTCGGGACAGTGGCTGGCGAGGTAAAACCGCAGCCGCTCCAGTCGACCCGCGCGGGCGCTCCGCGTTCCCGACTCCCCGCTGTTGATCTCCTCCTGGTCGAACGCCACGAAGTAAAAGATCTGCTCGGGAGCCAGAGGGGCGAAGAGGCTCAGATCTAGATCGTGCTCGAGGGCGGCGGCGCTCATCGTTCGACGGCCAGAGTAGCCCAGGGGCCGGTTCGAGGGACAGCACGGGCGTCGGCTGGGCTACTCGCCGGCCGACGCCCGAGGTTCAGACTCGGACGACTTAGCTGAGAACGGCGCGGCTGTGGTTGCAGGTCTTCAGTCCGCCGGCCTTCACGGTGGACCGAACCTTCAGGCGGCTCTTCGTCTTGGTGGTGTTCATGTGGCTCTCCCTCGCGGTTGGTTTCGCGAGCGGCTCCGGTGTGGCCCGCTCTCTGTGATCAGGGTGCGAGAGCCCCACATGTCATCCACACATTCAGACGCGCTGCGTCGGCCTACCTGCTCCCTGGCTTCAGAAGCTGTGACATCGAGAGGTCCAGCCGGCTCGCGAGCAGGTCGGCCAGAGACTCGATCTCCGCCGAGGCGATCCCCAGGCGCTGCTGGAGCGTGGACTTGAGGTCGGCCAGGACGCTCTCGCGCGCCTTGGCCAACCAGCGGGAAGCGGTCGACTGGGCGACGCCCAGCATTTTGCCGATCTTCTCGACGCTCACATTGTTCACCATGTGCAGCCGCAGGACCGCCCGATCCTGTTCGGGGGCTCGTCCGAGCGCCTCCTTCAACGACTGCTCGAAGGCATCCAGATACCGCTCCCGGAAGAAGGCGGCCTCCATCGGCGTGTCGCCCCCCAGCTGCGGCTCGGAGCCAGCGCGGGCAGCGACCGTGGCCCGTGAGCGCTCGCTCCGCAGCCAGACGAGCGCGGCGCGCTGAGCGACGACCTCCACCCATCGGGCGAGCGGCGCTCGTCCGGCGTAGGCGCCTATCTCCGGCGGCCGGCCGGGGGAGCCGACGAGCAGGTCCGCGAGCATCCCCTGCTCGATCTCGTCGGCGTTCGGTTTGGGAGCGCTGCACTCGATCGCACGCCGAATCACCGACCGGTGCTGCGTCATCAGGGCGTTTGCCGCACCCGGAACCCCCACCAGGCAGGCGCACGCAAGGTAGAGGTCTTCGGCCACCAGCGCCGAGAGCGCCGCTCCATCCGACATCCGCATCGCCGCGCGCGCCAGATGGCGCGCAAAGATCTCGTCGTCCAGGGGAATCTCGGCGAAGGCCTCCCTGCCCCGCGCGCAAGCGGCCGCAAGGTCTGCCTTCAGCTGGTCTCCGAATCGGTGGCGCTCCTGGGGAGAGACCTCTGCCAGGAACACCGCTTCCAGCCGGTCATCCGAGGCCACCCCTCATGCTAACAAATGCCTGGCGGCTGGCGCCCACCAACTGCTCCGGCTGAGTCGGTGGCGGCGCACTTCGATTCTTGCGAGGCCTGCTTTGCGCTCGTCGGCGCGGCGGTCCGGAGGCTCACGACCGGCGTGATAGATTGCGGCGTGCCCAAAGGCGAGACGTCCGCGGCCCGTTTGCCGCGCTCCTGCCTGACGTCGCTCGTCGGCGCCGGCAACCGAGCGCGCTTCCTCGACGAATATTGGGGGCACGCGACCTACCACGGTGTCGCGTGCGTCAGCTCGCGGCTGCGGGCGGCCTTCGCGCTCGACGTCGACTCCTTCAAGCGGTCCGCGCGCGCGCTGGCCCCCGGCATGCTGCGCGCGTACGCCCAATCTTCCGACGGAGCCGGCCAGGAATTTGCCATCACCGCGGCGCAGATTGACGAGCTGGTCTGGTCGGGGATGACCGTCCAGGCACAGGGGTTCCAACGGGCGCATCCGCCGGTTGCGGCGGTCATTCGCGCGCTTCGCGAGGAGCTCGGGTTCGTCGGGATGATCACCGCGAACATCTTCTTCTCCTCGCCCCACAGCGGCTACGGGGTGCACTTCGACGACCGCGAGGTTTTCAATATCCAGCTCGAGGGGACGAAGGACTGGCGCTGTGCCGCCACACCCGCGATCGCGTCTCCTCCGTTCGGCGCGAAGGTCGAGGATCTCGCGTCCTTGCGCGAGGCGAACCCCTGGTTCCAGCCGCAGGCGCCCCGCCCGAGGGCCCTTCGGGCGTGCACCCTCGCTCCCGGAGATCTTCTCTACATGCCCCCGGGAACGTGGCACGAAGCCTCGGCCAACGAGCCGTCACTGTCCATCACCTTCAACTTTCACCATCCGTCGCGCGCGCGGGTTCTGGCGGACCAACTGGTCTCCGTCCTGCTTCGCGATGACGATTGGCGCGGGCCGCCGCGCGCGAAACCACCGCGCACATCTGGGCGAGGTGGTCCTCGGCGCGCGCTCGAACCCACGCGCGAATCCACGTTCACCCTCGCGGAGCGGCTCGAGGCCCAGCTTTCGGTCGACCGCGCGACGCCGGTCGAGGTCGAGAGCGACCAGCCCGAGAGCCGGTCGCGAACGTCCTTGACCCGCGGCACGATGGTGCGGGTGATACACCCATTTCGCTTCGGGCTCGCCAGCGACAACGGCGATGACCTCGAGGTGGTGACTCAGGCTCGGGTATTCGCCCTGGGGCCCGAGGCTCGCCCGCTCCTTTCCCGGCTGGCGTCGACCGAGGCGTTCGTCGCGAAGGACGTCCTCGGCTGGCCCTCGCACGAGCGCCTCGGCGATTCGTGGCCGGAGATCCGGGACCTCTTGGTCCAGCTCATCGATCTGGGGCTGCTCGCGGCCGCGTAGCCATGGCCGAGCTGCGGCCGGACGACGTCCTGATCCTGCGCCGACGGCGGATCCTCTCCCGCAACGAGCGGACCCCTGAAGGCATTGAAGCGCTCCGGGTCTTCTACCGCGACAAGGACATCACGTTCGACCTGCCGGACACGATCGCCTTCGGACGGCGACTGATCCAGCAGGAGCGCTTCAAGGCGGGCGAGGCGATGGGGTGGAGCGACGGTGCACCGCTGCCATGGGACGACGTTTGCGAGCTGCTCGGCACGTTGCTCGAAGAGGGTGTGCTCGAGCGAGAGAACGAAGAGCCCTCCGCGACCTCGCCGCCCGCGCCCTTGCCCTTCACGGCCGGGACGGACCCGGACGGCCCCCTGCCGGAGCCGCGCTGGCGCACCGTCGAGGAGCTGTGCGCGGTGGTGTCGGCCCACCTTCAGCAGGAGGTCGACCCGGCGCGGCTCGAGGCGACGCTGGGTGCCGCGTTGGTCGGCATGGCCGCCACCGACGAGCAAGGGCGGCAGGGCGAGAACACCCTGGCTTTGTTTGCGCCGTTTCTCGCGGATTCGGTTCCGACCGAGTGGGCGAGGTGCCGCTTCTCGGGCAGCCGCTTCGAAGAGGAGCGGCCGATGAACGTCTCGGCGATGCGGCAAGTGCGGCATCACTTCGAGCCTCTGCTCCACGCCATGGCCGCGATCCGGACCCGTCTGCTGGTCCGCGCCGCGAGCTCGCCCGCCGATCTCACCTTCCTGGCAATCCTGAGCGACGTGTTCTTCATGCTGGGTGCCTGGGTTCTGGTGCGCCCGGGCGAGCCCGTCCGAAACGGGGCGCTCCCCGCCTGGCTCACCAGCCTCCAGAAGACCGCGGCGGGCATCGGACTTCCCGTGCGTCAGCTCCTGTTCTTCTCGCGCGAGCTCCCCTTCAACGAGGCGGCGCGCCGGCAGCCCGATGCCGCCGAGCTCCTCCGGGCGTCGGAGGAGGCGCTCCTCTTCATGTCCCCGACCGGCGTCTGCGCGGGGCCGCCAGCGATGGTGGAGAGGGCGTTGCAGGTCTTCACCGGGCAAGAAGCGCTGGACGGCGCCGGGGCTCCGCTCGAAGCGCTCGGCGATCTCGATCGCATGCTCGACTACGCGCTCGCCGTGGTGAGACTGGAGGCGGCGCGGCTCTCCTACCGGGCCTCTACCCAGGCGGTCGTCGAGCGGGTGCTGGATGGGCAACCGACGGGCGATCTGACTCTGCTTCGCCGGTTCCTGGACGTCTCTCCCATCCCTCCCGGCGGCGCCGCGCGCTGCAGCGAAGCGTGCGCCGCCTACCTCGAACGGACGCTGGTGCTCGGGGCGAGCGCCGCGCCCGGTTCACCGCCACCGCGCCTCACTCTGGCGACGCCGCCCGAGGAGATCGCGGTGCGCCTCCCCGAGGGGCGCGACGACAGCCCCTGGGCTCCTGCCTTTCTCGAGATCCTGGCGATCGAGAAGCGGGCGCAGGAAACGGTCACCCAACTTCAGGCAAACATCAACGACCTGCTGGGGCGAGCCGCGCGTCCGAGGGTCACTCGGACCGATCTGAACACGCTGCCGCGGTTGCGCGGGGAGACGCTGCCCGGGGACGCCATGGCGCGGCTCCTAAACGTCACGGTCCGGGAGCAGGAGGACCGCTACGTCCTCGTCGATGCAGCACCGCCTATGGGTGCGCGATGACGACCAGCGTCTCCGCGCGGGCGAGAACGCAGGCGAGCGCCAGCTCGAGCGTCTCGGGATCGAGCGCGGCGAAGCTCTCGTCGAGGACCCGGGCGTCGAGCGGCTGCAACAGCGAACGCGCAATGTAGAGACGACCGCGCTCGCCGTGCGAGAGCTGCCAGCCACCTTCGCCCACCAGCTGCTCGAGCCCTGACGGCATCCGCCCGAGCAGCGGCCCGAGGCCGAGCTCGCGGCAGATCTCTTCGGCGAGCGCCACGTCCTCGCGGCGGGGAGGCCAGGCGCGGCCGAGCAGCAGGTTGAAGAGCAGGCTGGCGGAAAAGACGTGGTTCTCGTGAAACTGCGGGGCGGCGCCGACGCGCGCCCGCCAGCGCTCGGCGCCGAGCGCGCTCGCCTCCACCCCGTCGAGGCGCAAGCTGCCCGACGTCGGCGCCCGCAGCCCGCAGAGGAGCGCCGCCAGCGTCGATTTGCCGCCGCCGGAGGGTCCTTCCAGGAGGAGGCGATCGCCCCGCCGAATCTCGAAGCCGCAGCCGTCGAGCACCGGCTCGCGCCGCCCCGGGTAGCGGAAGCCGAGGCCTTCCGCCGCGATGAGCGCGGCGCGATCGACAACGGGCGCCGCGCGATCGACAACGGGCGCCGCGCGATCGACAACGGGCGCCGCGCGATCGACAGCGGGCGCCGCGCGATCGACAGCGGGCGCCGCGCGATCGGCGACGGGCGTGGTGCGCGCGGCCGGCGGGTCGCCTGCCACCAGCGCGCCGAGGTTCCGCCAGGCGATCGCCGCGGCGCCGAGCGCGGGAAACGCCTGGACCAGCTTGCGGAGCGCGCTCGCGACGAACAGGACCCCGCCCAAGCTGGCGGCCAGCGCGCCCGGGCGGGCGGTCGCATCGCCGAACCGCGGGGCCAGGAGCGCGAGCGCGCCGATGAGCCAGCCCCGCGGCACCACGACGGTCAACAGCGCCACGGCCCGATCGAGCGCCCGCCCGCGGCTGGCGTAGACGGCGAGCGCGCGCGCCTCGTCGCCGTGCCAGAGCTCGGGCGGCTGCTGCGCGACCAGCGTCCGCTGCCCGACCATCCGCTCGACGAGATCGTGGGTGAGCCCGAGCCGCTCCGCTGACCAGGCGGCGAGCGCGCGCCGCACGCGGACGGCGAGAGCCACGCCGACCAGGCCCCAGCCGGCGGCGAACGCCAGCTGTCCGCCCGGTGCCGCGCCGAGCGCCAGCACGCAGAGGCCGGTGGCGAGCTCGAACATCCCCACCGCCGCGCTGAGGCCGCCGCCGAGCGCCAGCGACTCGACCGCCTCGACATCGGCGACCCGTCCCATGAGCTGGCCGATCCCGGCGGCGCGCAGCGGCTCGGTGTCGAGGCGCAGCAGGCCGTGCAGGATGCGCTCGCGCAGCACCGCGCCGGCGTCGATCGCCAGCCGCCCGGCGGCGTAGGACGACGCGAGGCGGACGCCGGCCAAGAGCCCGACGAGGACGATCCAGCTCCACCCGCCGCCGACGTCGACGGCCGCGACCGCGCGCGCGCCGACCGTTCCCCAGAGCGCGACCAAGAGAGCGAGCTGTCCGAGGTAGCCGCCGAGCGCCGCCGCCAGCCGGCGCCCGACGCCGGCGGCGCGCAAAGCCGCGCCGATCGATGGTTGCGCCGGACCGAGGCGGGTCCCCTCCGCCAGCCGTTCACCGGCGAGCGTCGCGGCCAGCAACGCCGACCGAACCGGCTCGCCGCGGGCCCCCGCGAACCCGGCCTGCGCGACCGCCGCGTCGACGCCGGCCCCCACCACCGCCTCGACCGGCGCGCGGAGCAACGCCGACAGCGCCGCCGCCTCGCGCTCGACCGTCGCGCCGCCCGGAACGACCAGGCGCGCGCGCGTCCCTGCATAGCCGACGATGCCGAGGAGCGCCCCCGCGCCGCCGCCGACCCGCAGCATGGCGGGCGTCTCCCGGCGCGCGCGCGACGACAACGTCGGCGCCACGTCGGCGTAGCTGAGCTCGAAGCGACTGGCCGGGCCCGGCTGGGCGATCCCGGCCGCTGCCGCCAGCGCCGCCGTCAGCTCGTCCCGGCGCTCGAGCGGCCACAGGCAATCGGCGAGCTCGGCGCTCACCGCGGGACCTCGACCAGGCGACCGTCTTCGAGCCGCCAACGCCGCCACCGCTCGCCCGACCAGGCGCCCGCGCGCACGCGCCGCTCCGCCTCGGCCAGGGCCGCGTAGCGAGAGCCCGCCTGCGCCAGCAGCGCCGACGGTTCGCCGTCCTCGACGACCTGCCCGTCGGCGACCACCAGCACGCGCGGGAAGGCCGCCGTCTCCTCGATGTCGTGGGTCACACAGAGGAGCGTCGCCGAGGCCCAGCGGCGGCGCGCGCGATCGAGCAACGCGCGGCGCTGATCGCGGGAGAGGCCGCGGAACGGCTCGTCGAGGATCACCAGGCGGGGGCGCTCGCGCAGGAGGCCCCGGCCGAAGCGCACCCGCTGCCCCTCGCCGCCCGAGACCAGCCCGCCCGCTTCGCCGAGCGGCGTCGCCAGGCCCTGCGGCAGACGGCGTATCACCTCGCCGAGCTCCGCCTCGTCGAGCGCCGCCGCCAGCCCGTCGGGCGTGGCCACCAGACCGAACGCCAGGTTGTCAGCCAGCGAGCGGTTCCAGAGGTAGACCGCCGGATCGACCCAAACGGTGCGCCGCCGCAGCGCCACGATCCCGGCGCCGTCGAGGAGCGCGCCGTCGACGCGGACGGCGCCGGTCGCCGGTCGGTGCCAGCCGAGCAGCAAGCCGACCAGGCTCGACTTGCCGGCACCCGAGGCGCCGAGGATGGCGACCTCTTCGCCGGGCGCGACCCCGAGCCTGTCGACCTGCAAGATCTGATGACCGCCGGCCACCACGCGCACGCCCTCGAGCTCGACGCGGACGCCGTCGGCGCGGGTGTCCGCGCGCAGGGCGGCGACCGGCGCGCCCGTGGCGTCGTCCTCGGGCGCGCCGAGCGGCTCGAGCAAACGCAGCGTCAGGTTGCGCTGCGCCGGGATCTGCTGGACCAGCCCGGTCAGCTCCTGCCCCAGCGCCGGCAGCGACAGCGCCCAGTAGACCACCAGCAACGCCGTGCCCGGATCGCGCGCGCCGCCGGCGCTCCCGCGCGCGAAGAATCCCGCCAGCAGGCGGAGCGCCAGCGCGAAGCCGATCACCGTCTGCGCGGCCTCCGCCGTCAACGCCGCGGCGAGCGCCCGACGCGCGGCGGAGACCCAGGCAAAGAGGCGCTCGCGGTGCTCACGCGCCAGCGCCGGCTCCGCGCCGTGCGTCCGCACCGCCACCAGCCCGAGCAGCCCGCTGAGGTAGAAGCGCGTCAGCGCTCCGGCGTGGTTGCGCATCCGCAGATCGCGATCGGCCACCGCCGGCTCGGCGGCGAACGGGATCAGCAACGTCGCCAGGCCAAGCGCGAGCGCCAGCGACGCGCCAGCGCGGTCGAGCCAGAGGAGACCCGCGGTGACCACGGCGATCTCGATCGCGGTGCGGGCGATCTCTCCACCCAGCGTCGGCAGCGCCCGCAACCGGTGCAAGAGGTGCGCGCGCTCGGTCATGTCGGAGATCGGCCGGCTCTGGAAGTAGCGGTCCGGCAGGCGCGGGATCTTGCGCAGATAGCGCGCGCGCAGGCGCTCCTCCAGCCGCGCCCCGGCGCGCCGCAGCCCGCCAGCCAGCGGCAGCTCCAGCGCCAGCAGCGCGACCAGCAACGTCCCGATGACGGCGAAGAGCCCCCTGCCGCCGAGCGCGGCGCCGCCCGAGAGGCGCGCCGCGACCCGCGCCAACCATCCGAGCCTGCCGACGCTGCCACCGCCGCGCCCGGCCCCGAGATCGACCAGCCCCCGAAACAGCAGCGCCTCCGCCACCGCACCCAGCGCGGCGAAGGTGACCCCGACGGCGAGCGCCGCCCATCGCGCGCGCCCGTCCTCGGCCAGGAGGCGCCACAGAGCGGCGGCCGGGCGGTCGCGCGGCTCATCGACCGCGGCGCGCAGCTCGAGCGGCAACGCACCCCGCTGCGCGTCGTCGAGCGGTGCCGCCCCCGACACGCGCAGCAGCACCGCGCCGCGGATGGAGACCTGCGGCGATCCGTCCTCGGCCGGTGGCGCCGCCGAGGCGGTCGAATAGATCTGGGGCGGCCCCGATGATCCGGCGCCGTCCCGCGGGGCGCCGGCCAGCGTGGCGACGAGGCGCGCCGCCTCCGGTCCGCGCGCCACGGCCCCCGACGCCACCAGCGCGGCGGTCGTCCGCGCCGCGCCGTCGAGCGCCGCGATCGCCGACCAGCCGGAATCTTCGAGCGCGCGGGCGATCTGCGCCTCGCCGTCGGTCGCGCCCAGCCAGCGCAGGTGGCGGGCGAGCGGGCCGGTGAACCCCTCGCCGGCCGCGAACTCGCGGAACGCCTCGGCTGGAATCGGCATGCTGTGCACGTAGACGTCGCGCAGAAACGCCTCGCGCGGCGCCCACCGCCGCCCGCGCGCCGGGTCCATGACCTGCACGAAGCCGCCCACCACGCGCCACACGACGACGAAGTGAACCAGCCCCGACGGCAACCGCACCACGACGATCGCCGGAAGCGCGTCCGCCTCCTCGAGCAGCAGATGGTCGACCGGCACCATCACCTGCTCGGCGTCGAGTCCCAGGCTGACCGCCAGCGTCTCGAGTGTGTCGATCGACGTTCCGTCGACGGCGGTCTGGCAGGCCTCGCGCAGCCGGCCGTAGCTGACGCTGACGCCGAACCCTTCCAGCAGGCTCTTGAGGGCCGCCGGCCCGCAGTCCTGCGCCGAGGTCTGAATCACCTCCGGCGCAAAGAATCTCCGGCGAGATCGCGACAACGACGGCGGCGACATTTTCGCCGCCCACGCTACAATGCCCGACCGGCGGCATCCATCCCCCCGGGACAGAGACAAGTGCTCCGGCTCAGTCGAGATCACCTACGCGACGGATGGACTCCGAATCGCCGATGAGCTGTCCCGACGCGAACACGATCGTGGCCTTTGTCGACGGTCGACTCTCCGAGGCCGAGCGCTCGGAGGTGGCGGTACACCTCGATTCTTGCGAGGCCTGTTTTGCGCTCGTGGGCGCGGCGGTTCGGAGCGAATCGGTTGGCGAAGAGCAGTCGGGCCGACCGGCGAACCCCCTGCTCTCGAAGGGCGCGGCGATCGGACGGTATCTGATCTTGGACCTCGTCGGCCGGGGTGGAATGGGTGAGGTTTACTCCGCTTACGATCCTAAGCTGGACCGCCGCGTCGCGCTCAAGCTTCTGAACGAACGCACCACCTCACCGCGGGCGACGGAGCGATTCTCACGCGAGGCCCAGGCGATCGCCCGCCTGTCGCATCCAAACGTGGTCGCCATCTACGACGCGGGCGACTTCGGCGAGCGGCTCTTCCTGACCATGGAGTTCGTGGAGGGCCAGACGCTGGCGGACTGGCTGCGCTCTCGGCCGCGGTCGTGGCGAGAGATTCGGGAAGTGTTCGTCGCCTGCGGTGCCGGCCTGGCGGCGGCCCACGATGCCGGCCTCGTGCACCGCGACTTCAAGCCCCAAAACGTCATGGTCGGACCGGACGGATCGGCGCGCGTCATGGACTTCGGGCTCGCCACCGACAACTCCGAGACCGACCGCGACGACGGTGCCTCGTTCGATTCCACGGGCGCGGGATCCGAACCGACGGCCCGCACGCTGGCGCTGACGCGAACCGGGGTGCTGCTGGGAACGCCGCTCTACATGGCGCCGGAGCAGTTCCTGCGGCGCCCCACCGACGCGCGCACCGACCAGTTCAGCTTCTGCGTCTCGCTGCACGAGGCGCTGTACGGCGAGCGCCCGTTCCCGTCGGGCTCGCTCTCGACCCTGTTCGAGGCGGTCGTGGCGGGGCGCGTGCGCGAGCCGGCTCAAAAGGGCCGCGTCCCCTCGTTCTTGCGCAAGCTTCTCCTCCGGGGCCTCTCTGCCGAGCCCGGCGCACGGTTTCCGTCGATGAAGGCGCTGCTCGAGGCGCTTCGATACGATCCCGTCCGCCGACGGCGAAACCTCGGCATCGGCGCCGCGGCGGCGGCGATCGCCGTGGCGGCGCTGGTGGGCGGGCAGCGCCTCACGTCGCGCGGGCTCCGGATCTGCCGCGGCGGCGGGGAGAAGCTGGCGGGAATCTGGGAGCTCGACGCCGGCGGCGAACGGCGGAGCGCCATCCACCGGGCGTTCCTCGGCACGGGACGAGGCTTCGCGGAAGACACCTGGAGCCGCGTCTCCGCGCTGCTCGACGACTACGATCGCCGGTGGACGTCGATGTACACCGACGCCTGCGAGGCCACCCACGTCCGCGGTGACCAGTCGGTCGAGGTGCTGGACCTGCGCATGGCCTGCCTCGAAGGACCACGCGGCGCCTTCAAGGCGCTGACCGAGGCGCTCTCCACCGCGGATCCGTCGGTGCTCGTCGAGGCGGTCAACGCCGCCCAGGCGCTGCCGCCGCTGGATCGCTGCTCGGACGTTCCGGCGCTGCAGGCGGCCGTGCCTCCTCCGGCGGATGCGGCCACGCGCGCGCGGGTCGCGGCCCTGCGAAAGGACCTGGCAGAGCTGAAAGCCCTGACGGATACCGGGCAGTGGCCCGCGGCGCGCCGCCGGGCCGGGCCTCTCGTCGCCGCCGCGGAGGCCGCCGGCTACCCTCCCCTCTTGGTCGAGGCGCTGGCGACCAGCGGTTGGCTCGAGGTCAAGTCGGGCGCCCCCACGGAAGCGGCGCGGATCTATCAGAAGACGGTCTGGTCGGCGATCGCGGTCCATCGAGATGACATCGCGGCCGAGTCGGCGGCGGTCCTCCTCGGCATCAAGGGTTACTACCTGGGCCGCTCCGACGACGCGGACCGCTGGGCCGAGGTGGGCGAAGCGCTGCTCCAGCGCCTCGGCCCCGGACACGACCGAGCCGCCTCGTGGTTCTATCAGGACCGCGCCGTCGCCCGGCAGCGAAAGGGCGACTATCAGGCGGCCCTGAACGACCTGGACCTGGCGCTGTCGCTGAAAAGAAAAGTCCTCCCGGCAGATCATCCGGACATCGCCGACACGCTGTTCACTGTCGCGAACGTGCGTAACGCGATCGGCGACCACCAGGCCGCTCTCGTCGCGGCGGACAAGGCGGTCGAGATCTTTCAGAAGGCCTACGGGGCCGAGAGCCCCCTGGTCGGCAATCCGCTCGGCATCCGCGGCGAGACTCTCGGCCTCCTCGGCCGCTACGCCGAATCCGAGCGTGACCTTCGTCGGTCAGTCGATCTCTCGGCCGCCTGGGTTGGCGCCGACCATCCCTGGATCGCCTACCCTTTGACCGCGCTCGGGAAGACCCTGATCGGTGAGGGCCGCTGGCGCGCGGCGACTTCGGTGCTGGGCCAAGCCCTCCGCATCCGCGAGAGGTCCGAGCCCAACGCGGAGCTCCTCGCCGAGACGCGGTTCGCCCTCGCCCGGGCACGCTGGGAATCCGGGGAAGATCGCACGGAGACGCGGACGCTCGCGACCGCGGCGCGTGACGCCTACCGCAACCTCCCCGAGCACACCGCCGAGGTCAGCGAGATCGACGCCTGGCTGGCCGAGAGAGCAAAATAGCCCCTCGCCGGAAAGGCAAAGTCCTGCGGGGCCGGTGACGCTTCTGGTCGACACCTTCTCGATCGAATGACGGAGCTGCGCGGGGCCCCTCCGTTGCGTCGACGCTCCTTTCGGCAACGCATCGAGCTGATCGCCGGCGGTTTATCTCTCTAATTGTTGGTCGTGACGTAGCAGCCGATGGGAGAGGTGGGGCAGGAATCGGCGGAATACGCGTCGCAAGATCTCGGCGTTCCCGTGCATACAGACCAGCTGCACTCCGGGATGCTCTGGCAGGTCGCCATGTCGGTTGCAGCGTTGCAGAAACCGCTGCACGTACCGTTCGCCCAGGTGCAACTTACGGCCAGAACGTCCACCAGACAGGCATTCTGCGTGGTGGCCGCCGCGCAATCCTCGCCGAGGACAGGATTCACCATGCACCCAGGCGTCGGCGCGCAGCCCGGGATGCTCTGGCACTGTGACGCCCGATCGCCATAACAGGACGCGACTCCGGCGCATATCTTGGAGGTGCAGCCGATCGCGACCGCGACGATCACCAGCACGGCCAGCCTCATGGCTTATTCGAAGAGCCTTCCGTTCTGTTCGACTATGACGGAGCAGCCACCGAGAGCAGAGGCGGGGCAGGAAGCGGCGGAATAGGCGCTGCAGGGTTTCGGCGTGCCACTGCAAGTCGACCATCTACAAGTCGGACTGCTTTGACAGCTGGCCAAGTCCAGCGGTTGGACGCAGGGACCGCTGCAAGCCCCGCTGGACCACTTGCAGGCCGTGGCCGTGATATTCGCGATACAGTCGTCCTGGGTGGCGGCTATTGCGCAATCCTCGCCGTAGGAGGGGTTCGTCATGCACCCAGGCGTTGCCGTGCAGCCCGGAAGGCACTGTGACCCTTCGGCGGCGTAACAGGTCGCGATCCCCCCGCACACGGTCTTGCTGGAGTCGCAGCCGAGCGCGGCGGCGGCGATCAGCAGCACGGCCAGATTCACCGTCAGGTGGTGCCGCCGTCCGGGGCGTTTGCGGGACAGCTGGCGGAGCCGAGCGGTTCGCAAGCACCCGACTTGCACAACAAGGGAGTCTGGCACGTATTCTGGGTGCTGCAAGCGGTGCCGGGCTGAGGCGGCGGCGAGGTCCCCGCGTCGACGGAGGTTAAGCACGTTCCGCCCGTGACATTCGAACAGGTGTTGCCGGCGGAGCAGACGTTCCCGCTGAAGCCAGCCAGCGCGCAGGGTTGCCCAGCTCCGGGTGGAGCGGTGCAAATCCCGGCCGTGCTGGGCGGCGACGTCGCGTGGCAGATGAGATCGCCGACACACCCGACCGCCGGTGTCCCGTTCAAGTCGCAGGGTTGCCCTTCGGACGCGTGCATGATCGCGCCCGCGTCGGCGCACTTTCCGCCCTGGCAGTAGCTCCCCGTCTGACACTGGCTGGTCGTCGTGCAGGTCGATCCGTTCGACAGTCCTCCGGTTCCGCAGGTGGCGCAGGCGGCCGGCTGGCCGCAAAGGCCGCTCTCACACTGGCTGGGGTAGGCGCAGCCCGCGCCGCTCGGCCGCCGGCCGTACACGTAGCAGGCAGGGAAGATCCCCATCACGACGTCGGTGCAGGTCCGCGCCTTCATGGCTGGAAGGCAGCTGACGAGGCCGGCCACCGTGCGGGCCGAGTCGGCGTTGAAGTAGTAATCGGGACAGAGCGCCGTATAGGCCAGGCAGCCGCCGAGGTCGCCCCCTTCGCAGATGGCCTGTCGCTCGCATTGAGCCTGGAGTGTTTCCACGCAAGCGGACGTCATCGTCTCGCTGACGCCGCCGTCCGCTGCGGCATCGTGGCCCACGGCGCCGCCCGCACCTCCCGCACCTCCCCTTCCACCGGCATCGGCCCGTCCCCCGTCGGGGCCCAGCGACGCTCCGTTCGAGGAGCACGCCGCGAGCGTCACAACGGCAAGCAGCGCCAAACATCGTCGACCACGCGCGCTCATCGAGGCGCCCGCGGCTGTTTCGCCCAGACGGCGGCCAGCTTGGTCGTCATCGCGGTCAGACCTTCGGAGGGGAACTCCACGCGGCCGACCACGTCCCCGGCCTCGACGTGTAAATCGATCGACGGGATGTTCTCCTGCTCTGGACGCGCTTTTCCAAGCATGGTGCCCACGGCCGACTGCAGACTGTAAACGAGTCGGCGCGAGACGTCGTCGTTGCCGACCACCAGTCGAACGTCGAGGACCGTGCCGCTCGGCGACAGGCCGGCGCGCACCTCCTGCACGGCGTTCAAGGGCGATGCTTCCTCTCCTTTGCGTCGCGGCACCAACAGACGGCTGAGCTCGCTCGGCGCGAGGACGATCGAGCACGACGCCGCGGGATTGAGGGCGTAGGTGGCCGGCCGCTCGGTGAGGGCCCGTCGAAGCTGGTCGCGTCCTGTGGTGACGACCAGCTCGCCAGCGCTGTTCGGAGGTCCTCGGTGCGCCATCCAGAGATGGCCGCCGCCCAGCGCCGGGACACCGGCCACGGTCTCACGCCCGAGATCCGCGCGCAGCGGCGCGATACGGTCCAAGACGTCGCCCGGAATGGGACCGGTCATGAAGAGCACCGTCGTGTCTCCCACCGACGGATCGGGGGCGAACCGGCAGAGTCGGATGTGCTCCACCTCGCGGCGAAAGTCGAGCCCGTCGGGAATCAGCGTGCCGCCCGGCGCCGCGAACAGGGAATCTGCCAGACTGCCGAGTTGACCGAGCGCGCGCCGATCGAGCTCGGCCGCCACGACGCAACCCGAGGGGAGGCTCCCCGCCGGCGCCAGGGCGGGCGCAGGGGCCTGCTTCTTTCCACAGGAGGCGACCGGCGCCAGCACGACAAGTGTCGACGCGACGGCCAACGCCCCCCAGGCGTCGACGCGCCTTCGACGCGGGCGCGCTAGCTTGGTCCGCCGATATTGCACGTTCCCGGGATGGTGGGGTTAAAGGTGTTGTTGCAAGAGCTGGTGCAGCAGTCCTCCTTCGTCTTGCACACGGCCCCGGAGCCGCCGCAGCACGTGAGGGTCGTAAAGTTGCATTGCTCGCCGGTACCGCAGGATTGGTCGTTGCAGGAATCTCCGGGGCCGCCCGTGCAAGTACCATTGTGGCAAAAGCCGTAAATGCAGAGCGAGTTCTGGGTGCCGCAGGGATCTCCGGTCGCCCCCAGGCAGACGCCGCTCGATCCGCAGACGCCGGAGACGCAATCCGTCGGCGCCGAACAATTGGTCCCCACCGCTCCCGGGGGGCAAACGAAGGGGGGAGTGGTCGGGCATTGCCCCGACAGGCAGTCGCTGGGCGCACCGCAGAACGAGCCGGGGTGCCCTTGACCGCAGAACCCGTTGACGCAGCTGTTTGATAGGCAATCGTTGTTGCTGTCGCAGCTGTTCCCGGCTCCCGCCAGGCAAATCCCGTCGTCGCGGCACCCGTGGGAGCAGCAATCGTTGTTGGTCCCGCAGAGCCCATGATCCGGACCGCAGCAGCTGCTCGTCGTCCCATCGCCGTTGACGGTCCCGCACACGGCCGGCGACGGCGTCGGCTGGTTCGGATCGCAGAAGCTCGCATTATCGGGGTTCGGGTGCGTGCCCGCGGGACACGGGCCCGCTTGGCAAATGTAGGTGTTGACCACCACCGAACCGGCGGCGACGCACGTGGCCAAGGTCACGCAGGTCCCGTTCTGAGAGAAAGGCGTCGCCGCCGGGCAGGCGCCCAGCACAGTGCAGACGCCATTGACGACGGTTGGCTTGTCGCCCGGGCAAGCCGCCACGCACTCGCCGTCCACCCAGAGCGGCAGGTTCTGGAAGGTACCCATTCCGCATTGGGTGCACGCGCCGCTGGCGGCCGGGATGAAGTCGCCCGCCGAGTCCTGACCGAATCGCGACGAGGGGGCCGGGCAGAAACAAGGGTCGCTCTGGGTGCTTTGCGGGACGGTCGGGACGTAATCCGAGGCCTTGGTCAAAAAGCCCATCGACGCCCCGATGGTTCGCTCCATGAGGTCCTGCATGTCTGACGATTCGCCCGACTGGGCGTCCTGTCCGTACGTCGCCAAGATGTCGGAGTCGTCCGGGCTGGGCGTGTCGAAGGTATTCACCAACTGGAAGGCGCGCCCCCAGGTGGTGACCGGCAGGTCGCGGGTTTCGATCGCGAGAGAGCGAAGAAACTCGCGGACCGGAAGCAGCGTCGTCTTTTGCGAGGCCTGCGTGTCATCGAGGAACTTCCACCAGTGGAACGCGTCCTCCGTTATGACCTGGAGGTGCTTATAGTGCGTCGCCACATCATCTTCGTGGAACGTCCTCTGCCAGTTGAGCAGAGCGAACTGTTCGAACGGCTGATGCCCGTATCCGCAGGTACCGGCCGTGTGGTGGGGCATGTCCGAGTCGCCGATCGCATGCAGCACCCAGCCGATCCCTCTGGCTCCGAGCTGACCCTTGGCGAATGAGTCCCAGCCCCACTTGCCGAGGTTGTAGACCGGCTCCATCTCGGTGTGACCCACGGGCGAAATGATCCAGTCGTCCAGCAGGCGCGTCTCTGGGCCGTCGGCATACGGACTGTAGTTGTTGACGCCGTCGGACACCAACGGTTGCACCGTCAACCCCGTGAGATCGCCGGCGGCGACGATCGCCGTGTCCAGCACCGACCAGACGGGCGGACCGTTGAAAGTGAAGATGCCAGAGTTGGTCGCCTGATAGCCGGGGATGTGATTGAACGACCCGGCGTTGTCGACGGCGGCGAAGTGGAACAACGCGGGCAAGGATGCCAGCCCCTTCAGGGGCCAATCGCCGGAATCGATCGTTACCTGGCCAACGGTCTCGAGCTCCAGAAGGCCAGCCCCTTCGTCTATGTAGGTAACCGGATCAGCATTGTGCGAGAAGTTCTCTGCGGCGTCGATGCAGTCGCCCCCTCCGAAGAGCAGATCCGCGAGGCAGAAGACCGGCGCGATGATGATCGTCAGACCGACATCGACGGCGTCCTGGGCCAGAGCGGTCATCTCGCTGCCGAACAGCGCGCTGGTCGGCCGAAGCCACAGCTCCATGTCGGGGTTGTAGTCATCGGGACCGGTGGCCCATTCCCCCAGGACGGCGCCGGTGAAGTTCGTCGGGACATCCTGAAAGAACGGGTGGATCGTGGACTCCTTGGAAGCGTGCTGGTCGGCGCCCCCCGGCACGTAGCCGGGGCGCAGGAAGCAGTCGTTGTCGCTGCCGTCGCCGCCCCACCCGCGCCGCGGCGAGAACCAGATGTCTCCCGCGCGGCACTGCGCCAGCTGCCCCGGCTGCATCTTCGGGAAGAGACCGTCGCAGTCCGGCGCCTGCAGCTTGAAATCGAAGAGGTCGGTCCGGATGTTGTCCAGCTTGGGCGGCGCCGCGGTCGCCTGCGTGATGAACCGGTTCCACTGGGTGCAGATGGCGCAAGTGCTGTTCCCGCTGCTGCATCCGGAGGGGCACAGCGCCGGCGTGCAGACGTCCGCCGGACAGGTCGTGAGCGGCGTGCTGCCGGTCTCGGACGCGTACACCGCGGCGGCGTTCCGGCGGATGATGTTCAGGACCTGGTAGGCCTGATCGGGGAATCGGATGTGCTCCGGTCCCTTCCAGGCATACGCTCGCCCCGAGACGAAGACCGAGCAGAGCCCGATCGCTGCGGCCATCCAGGTGGCCCATCGCCGCCCTTGTCGATGCTTTTGCGTCACCATCACCCCCTCCATTCGGGCCATCAAAGAACGCATCACGGTCACTTGTCCTGGCAGGGCGCGCCCGCCACGCAGTCGACGTTGTCGAACTCGAAGAAGTCGGACCACTCCGAGACCCCGCCAGCCAAGTTGAGCGCCCGGACGCGGAACGTGACCGTGAAGACCGAGTAGTCCGCCCAGGCGCCACGGTTGCCACCGTCGGTGGTGTGGAGGTTGAACTGGACCGCGCCCGATGGACGCGCGATCCAGGACAGGGTCGTGTCCTCGCTGGCCTGGAACAGCATCGCGCGAGGGGGCGATCCGTCGGTGAGGCGGGCGTCGATCTGATAGTAGAGCGGGCAGGCCGTCGTTCCCGAATCGCGCGAGACCCAGATCGCCTTGCCGAGCGTGGGGTCGGTCGTGGAGCGGAAGGCGCCCAGCGGCGTGGGGATGGCAGGCCGCGGCGCGCCCACGCAACGCGGATCGACGTTGATGCCGATCCGCTGGACGACGTTCTGAACCGCGGTGATATCCGGCCCGGTGGGCACTTGCGTGTTCGTGCAGCCGTTGGCGAGGACGGGGGTCAAGGGCGGCGTGTTGTTGCAGGCGTCCTTGTCATCCGGCACGTAGTCGCCGTCCACGTCGTGCGCCGCCACGTCGCAGGCCAGGGTCGGGTTCTGCCGGAAGCTCGCCAGCTTGCTGTCGCGATCCTTCACGATCTGCTGGTACTGACCGGTCGTCATGTGGCTGGAGAGAATGCTGGATGCCGCGATGAAGAAGTCGACGTTCATCCGGGCGCGGATCGTCCGCTCGCAGGAGGTGATGTGCGTGCCGGTGCAGTACCGGAGAATATCGCCCTGAAACTGGAGCTCCAGCGCGTTGCCCGTGAGCGCGTGGTTCGGCTGAACGGCCTGGGCGCAGGTGTCGATCGCGCCACCCGGTTGAACCGTCAGGATCACGTTCCCGGGGCGATAGTTGACCGTCGTGTTGGCGGAGACTTCGATGTTCGCGCCGAAGAACGCCCCCGTATGTCCGGCGGTGACCGTGGCAAGAACGATCTTGGCCGTGGGAGCCACGATCGTCCCCACGAAGGAAGCCTGGATCGACAGGTCGGCCGTTCCAAAGTATCCAAACAGCAGATCGGGCGACACACCCGAGGTCGTGGTGATCGAGCCCCGGTAGATGACCGACGTCCGAACGTAGAGGATCACCGGGCCCGCGTCCTGATTGAGGATCAGCTTGGCGCTGGGCTCGAGATCCAGGCTGTCGATGAAATAAGTCCCGGCTGACAGGTTCAGCTTTCCACCGGTGAAGACCTGGAGTGTGCCGTACCGTCCCGGCGCGGCGGTGCTGGTCCCGTTGACGGGGACGGACACGCTCGTGACGACTGCCGCCGGGTAGGTCACCGCCCAGGTCGTGATCGTCGCCGGGGTGAGCACGGTGGTTGTGTCGAGGCCGCCATCGACGTGAACGCTGTTCCCCTCTGTCGTCTTGGCCGCCACGACCTTGCCGAGGAGGTGGTCCCGATCGGCGAGGGTCACGGGCGACGTGCTCTCGATCGTGCCCATCACGGCGTCAGGCTGCACGGCGACGCCTGCCGTTCCCATGTTCGTGGCGAGGCTGACGGTCGTCCCGCCGCCGTTCACCTTGGCGGCGTCATCGATGGCCAGGCTTCCGTTGGCCCCCAAGACCACCGTCAGCGGTGACACCAGGTGGGGCGTGGTGATGGTGGCAGTGAGGTGTATTGGCTGCGCCGGCGCTGCGGCAGCAATGACCACTGCTCCCTGCTCCGTTGGCCCACGCGAGCTACCACAAGCCGCCGCCAGGGACACAACACACGCCAGTCCGGCCCCTACACGTCTCGACATCGACACCCCCTCGAGCGCGTACCATAGAGACCGCGTTCGTGAATGACAAGCACGAAGGTTGGGAGCGACGCCCAAACGATGCTTCAGTGTGTTCTGCCACCCGTTCGTCTCACTATCGCAACTTGGTTGCCACCTTGGTTGCGGCCACGATTGTTCGGCGAGTTCGGCGGTCCACACGTGCACCCGCAATACGGGCGCGACGCTCCGACGTGACGCTCATCACCGATGGGCTGGGTCGGAGCGCGAGATCCGGAAGGACGTTCGTTCAATCCGTCGATGGCGACGTGTACGCGCAGCCTCTATTTGTGCCCGGGCTGACGATCGGCAGCCAAACTCACGATGTCGTCTTCGTCGTCACCGAGAGCAACAGCGTCTACGCGTTCGACGCCGACGCGGCCGGGCCGGGCCTTTGGCACACCACCTCGGGACATCCCTGTCGTGCTCGGACCTCGACGACTGCGGCGATCTGGTTCCGGGCGCCGGCATTACGGGAACTCCGGTCATCGATCCGGCCATGCAGACGATGTCCCTCGTCAGTTCGTCCTCACCGTCGCCAACGGGCACGTGTACGTGGGGACGCAGACGGAGCTCGACGTTTACGGCCGCCTGCAATAACGCCGAGCGGTGGCGGCGAAAAACGCCGGAGACCCCTTGCCGGGGGACCGGGGCGGACCCAGCGTGCGCACATGGCCCAAATCCTGATTCACCCGGCGGTCGACGGCGGATTGAAAACGGCCGGCAAGGGCTTCGCGGGCGGCACGTTGCGCTGCCGCTGCGCGGACAAGCCGGTCGAGGTCGTGATCAGCACGCAGGTCCTGCACAACCACGTCTGCGGCTGCACGCAGTGCTGGAAACCCGAGGGCGCCCTCTTCTCGCAGGTCGGGGTCGTGCCGCGCGCGGCGGTCGACGTCACGAAGAACCGCGACAAGTTGCGGGTGGTCGCGCCGAGCGCGCTGATCCTGCGCCACGCCTGCACGGGATGCGGGGTTCACTTGCACGGGCCGGTCGAGCGCCCGAGGCACGCCTTCAACGGGCTGGTGTTCATCCATCCCGAGCTGTCGAGCGAGCCGGGCTGGGCGCCGCCCGGATTCGCAGCCTTCGTATCCTCGATCATCGAAGCCGGAACGGCGCCCGACAAGATGGGGGCGATCCGCGCGCGCCTCACAGAGCTGGGCCTGCCGCCCTACGACTGTCTGTCACCACCCCTGATGGACGCGGTCGCCACCGCGGTGGCCAAGGCCTCCGGGGCGCTACCGGCCTGACTCAGGCGTCGAGGGCGCGCGCGTGGTGCGCGAGGTGCTCGTCGACGAAGCTGGCGATGAAGTAGTAGCTGTGGTCGTACCCGTCGTGGCGGCGGAGGCGCAGGCTCTGCCCCGCCTCGGCGGCGGCGGCTTCGAACAGCTCCGGTCTGAGCTGCAGGTCGAGAAACTTGTCGGCCGTCCCCACGTCGACGAGCACCGGGACCGGCAGCGGCCGCGCGCGCACCAGCGCGCAGGCGTCGTAGGCCGCCCAGGCCGCGCGATCGGGGCCGAGGTAACCGGTGAACGCCTTCTGCCCCCAGGGGACCTGCGACGGCGCCACCACCGGGGCGAACGCCGAGACGCTCTGATAGAGGCCCGGGTTGCGCAGCGCCAGCACCAGCGCCCCGTGCCCGCCCATCGAGTGACCGAAGATCCCGCGCCGCCCGGCGACCACCGGAAAGCTCGCCTCGATCGCGACGGGCAGATCGCGGGTCACGTAGCTCTCCATTTGGTAGCTCCGCCGCCACGGCTCTTCCGTGGCGTCCAGGTAGAAGCCGGCGCCGAGGCCGAAGTCGTCGGCAGCGTCGTCGCCAGGATAGCGTGCCGCCCGGGGGCTCGTGTCGCAGGTGACGAGCACCAGGCCCAGGGCCGCCGCCGCCCGCTGCGCGCCGGCCTTCATCGCGAAGGTCTCCTCGCTGCAGGTCAGGCCG
Organism: uncultured Pseudomonadota bacterium; assembly: GCA_963725905.1. Lineage (GTDB taxonomy): Bacteria > Myxococcota_A > Polyangia > Fen-1088 > Fen-1088 > JADGRB01. Next base: position 155,998 of record CAVSAG010000005.1, read on the forward strand.
GCCAGGAAGTAGAGCGCCGGCCTCGGCGCGCGCGACGCCGCCTCCGGCACGAAGACGCCGATGCGCATCGGCTCGCCTGTAGCCGCCGAGGCGTGCCGATAAAAGCCCTGCACGCCGCCGAAGCAGCGCCGCTCGGACAGCGTCTCCAGTGCGGCGCCGGCCATCAGAACTCGACGACCGTACGGATCGACGTCCCGGCGTGCATCAGGTCGAAGGCCTCGTTGATGCGCGCGAGCGGCAGCTTGTGCGTGATGAGGCTGTCGATGTCGATCTTCCCGTTCATGTACCAGTCGACGATCCGCGGGACGTCGGTCCGGCCGCGCGCGCCGCCGAAGGCCGTCCCCCGCCAGACCCGCCCGGTGACCAGCTGGAAGGGACGCGTACGGATCTCCTGCCCCGAGCCGGCCACGCCGATGATGATCGACTCGCCCCACCCGCGGTGGCAGCACTCGAGCGCCTGGCGCATCAGGTCGACGTTGCCGACGCACTCGAAGCTGAAGTCGGCCCCGCCGCCGGTCAGCTCCACCAGGTGGGCGACGAGATCGCCGCCGACGTCCTTGGGGTTCACGAAGTGGGTGAGGCCGAAGCGGCGCGCGAGCGCCTCGCGGCCCGGGTTGGTGTCGACGCCGATGATCTTGTCGGCGCCGGCGATGCGCGCCCCCTGCACGACGTTGAGGCCGATCCCGCCCAGGCCGAACACGACCACGTTCGCGCCGGGCGTGACCTTGGCGGTCCAGAACACGGCGCCCAGGCCGGTCGTGACGCCGCAGCCGATGTAACAGACCTTGTCAAAGGGTGCGTCCGGCCGGATCTTCGCGAGCGCGATCTCCGGCAGCACGGTGTGGTTGGCGAAGGTCGAGCAGCCCATGTAGTGGTGCACCGGCTTGCCGCCGAGCGAGAACCGGCTGGTGCCGTCGGGCATGACGCCCTTGCCCTGCGTCGCGCGGATCGCCGTGCAGAGGTTGGTCTTGCGCGACAAGCACGACTTGCAGGCCCGACACTCGGGGGTGTAGAGCGGGATGACGTGGTCCCCCTTCTGCAGGCTGGTGACGCCGGCGCCGACGTCGACCACGATCCCCGCCCCTTCGTGCCCGAAGATCACCGGGAACAGCCCCTCCGGGTCGGCGCCCGAGCGCGTGAACTCGTCGGTGTGGCAGACGCCGGTCGCCTTGATCTCGACCAGCACCTCGCCCGCCTTGGGCCCCTCGAGCTCCACGTCCTCGATCACCAGGGGCTTGCCCGCCTGATAAGCCACCGCCGCGCGCGTCTTCATGGCCGAGAAGCTAGCGCCGCGGCCGGCCCCTGACCAGGGACCGCCGGACCGCGAAGCCCGCGGCATCGGACCCGCGCGTCACTGGGTGTTGCGCTCCCAGGCGCCGAGCACGCCGACGGTCCAGCGATCGTGCGGGCCGAACACGAAGCTGCCGAGCGCGGTCTCGGGCTCGGGGAACATGAAGGTCGCCGCCGAGGGGGACATCTGCTCCTCCTGCCAGCTGGTGCCGTCGAAGTGCCAGTAGTCGACGATGTCGCGGAAGATGAGCTGGGTGACGACCCAGACGTCGTTGGGCGCGAGCTCCCAGATGCGGTGAAACGGGAAGCCCGAGGTTGGCTGGAGCTCGACTGGCGACCAGGCGCTGCCGTCGAAGTGCGCGGTGAAGCCGGGCGGCTGGAAGCCGAAGCCGGCGTCGGAATCACCTCCGCCAGACAACCAGACGTCGCTCGACGACAGGCCGTGGAGATCGAGGACCGCGAGCGGAGAACCGGGCGTCTGGCCGAGCGCCACCGGCGTCACCGCCCCACCCTCGACGTGCAGCAACGTCGACGCCTGGCCGCCCATCCAGACGTCGCCGCGCGCGCCGGTGAACACGGCGAGCAGATTCGCCGTCGTGCCGGTCGCGACCTTGGTGAGCGCCGCTCCGTCGAAGTGCAGCGCCGTCCCCGCGTCACCGACGATCCAGACGTCGTCGGGCGCGGTCCCCCAGACATCGACCAGATCCTCGGTGACGCCGCTCGACATTGCAGCGACCGCGGTGCCGTCGAAGTGCAGCACCGACCCCGCGCGCCCCACCGCCCACATGTCCGCCGGCGAGCTCCCCCAGACGCCGGTCAGGTTCTGCGACGGCCCCCCGCGCTCGTCGGTGAAGCCGAGCGTGGGCGTGGCGTCGAGCTGGACGAAGCCCCCCTGCTGGCCCACCGCGAGAACGCCGAACGCGGGCGCCGACTCCACCCGCTGGATCGGCTCGGGCGCCTCGGGCGCGACCGTCCAGCCCGTGCCGTCGAAGTGGGCGAGATAGCCGCGCTGATTGGTCGGGTCGAAGCGCGTGCCGCCGACCCAGACGTCGCCCGGACCGCTGGCCCCGATGGTCGTCAGCGCGACGCCGCCCACACCTACCAGATTGACCTCGAAGCTGACCGTCCACGACTGACCGTCGAAGTGCTCGATGTCGGTGATGCCGTTGCTCGACACCTCGGCCCAGACGTCGTTGCGGCCCGCCACCACGAGATCCTGGACGAAGGCGCCGATGAACTGCGGAACCTGGGTCCAGGCCGAGCCGTCGAAGTGCCGGATCCCGTCGTCGGCGCCGGCCCAGACGTCGTCCGGACCACTGCCGGAGACGCTCGATCCCAGGAGGCCGGCGACCGGCGTCCAGCTCCGTCCGTCCCAGTGGACGCCAGTCCCGAAGCCGACCGCGTAGACGTTGTTGGCGTCCGTCCCCCAGATGTCGGCGATCTCGAAGTCGGACGGGAACTGCGTCGTCACGGTGATCGCCTGGCCGTCCCAGTGTGCGAGCGCCGCGATCGACGAAGGTCCGAAGCGTCCGCCGAACCAGACGTCGTCGGCCGCCGCTCCCCAGATGGCGACCGTCTCGATGAGCGGCGTCGGCACGGCGCTCCAGTGTCCGCCGCCGAGATGCAGGACGTTGCTGCTTTGGCCGCCGATCCAGAGATCGGTGCGTCCTGCGCTGGCCACCGCCTCCCAAAAATCACCGGTCGGCAACGGCGCGTACCAGCAGTCGCCGTTCGCTTCGCACACGCTGCCGGGCGCGAAGGCGGTCGCGGGCGGCACCAACGCCGAACGGGAGCTGGTCATCGAGGCGCCCCCCGCGCCGCCGAGCCCCGTCGCCAGGCCGCCCCCCGCGCCAGCGCTGCCGCCCGCCGTCACGCCGCCCGCGTCGGGCGAATCCTGATGGCCGAGCGGCCCCTGATCGTGGCTTGCCTCCCGGCAGCCGAGCCCGATGCCACAAACCCCCGCGACCACCACAGTCCACCGCCCCGACATTCGCCACCTCGGGGTCCAATCTGGGCACCTTGAACCTGGTTCCAATAAGCTGGTTCCTGAAAGTGGGACGTCCGGGATTGGCGTCGCCTTTCTGCTTTTCGACCGCGGGGGCGCGCGGTGGCTCAGCGAGGCGCCCAGCGTGCCGCTCGCGCCGGCGGTGGCGCGCTGGCTGGATGCAGCGGTAGATTCGCGCTCAGCTCGTGGGGCCGGGCGGACGCCGCCAGCGCCGGGCGGTAGCTCCCACGCTCGAGTCGTACGGCGACGTCCTTGTCGTGGTCTGGCATGACCTTGAGAGACACCGGCGCGAACCCAGGCTTGCGCACCACCAACGTCACGGACGTCTCGCCGCGCGGCAGCCGGAGCACGAAGGGCGTCTCGCCCAGCGGTTGCGCGCGCGCGATCGCCGTGGCGGTCGTCGTGACCAGCGCACCCTGCGGCCGTGAATCGATCGCCATCTCCACGGTCGGCGGAGCCGAGCAGGAGACGGGATCCGGCGCCAGCGCTGGCGTTCGGGCCGGCGGCGGCGGCGTGGCCGGTGCCCGCGGCGCGGGTCCGGCGTTCCGGAGCACAATCACCATCAGCGCCAGGGTCGCGGTGGTGGGGAGCAGCGACTGTAGCCAGGTCGTTCGCGCGCCGCCGCGGGCTCCGGGCTGCGCTTCCATCCCGGGCCGCGCGGCGATGGCCACCGTTTCGCGCGGGGGTGGCGACGGCACGCGCGACGTGCCCTCGGAGACGACCGCCGAGGTGTCGCGCCGCCCGAAGACGATCTCGACGGGCGCGCCCACCTCGATGGCGGGCGTCGCCTCCGTCTCGGGCACGAGCGCCCGCACCTGCTTGACGAACGAGCTCGCCGCATAGCGCTTCCGCAGGACCAGGCGCTCCAGATCCTGGCCCATCTCGTCAGCGCTCTGGTACCGTTTGGCCGGGTCGCGCGCCAGCGCACGCAGGATCACCTCGTCGAGCGCCGGCTTGACTTCCGGGTTGCGCGCCGAGGGGCGCGGCACCGGCATCTCGCTCACCAGCTTCAGCGTCTCGAGATCATTCTCCCCCAGGAACAATCGCCGCCCCGAGAGCATCTCGTGCAGCACCACGCCCAGCGAGAACAGGTCGCAGCGCGCGTCGGCCAGCTGGCCCTGCAGCAACTCCGGCGCGACGTACGACATCTTTCCCTTCACGATGCCGGCGTCGGTCTGGCTGGTGCGCAGCTCCTGCACCGCGCGCGCGATGCCGAAGTCGAGGATCTTCACCGCCCCGTTCCAGGCCACCATGATGTTTCCTGGCGTCACGTCGCGGTGGACGATCCCGTACGGTTTTCCTTCGGGGCTGCCGAGGCCGTGGGCGAAGCCGAGCCCGCGGCAGGCCTGCCGCCCGACCTCCGCCGCGAACGCCGCCGGCGCCGCCGCGCCCCTCCGCTCGAGCTGGCGCAGGAGACGGCCCATGTCCACCCCGTCGACCGGCTCCATCACGATGTAATAGCCGCCGTCCTGGTACGCGAATTCGAACACCTGGACGATGTTCGGGTGGAGGAGCCTCGCCGAGATCTTCGCCTCGTCGACGAACATGCCGACGAATTCGGGCGCGTCCAAGAGCCGCGGCAGGATCCGTTTGACCACGAAGGTCCGCTCGAATCCCTCGGGACCTTCGCCCGTGGCGCGGAAGACCTCCGCCATTCCCCCGCTGCCGATCTTCTGTGTAAGGCGATACTTCATCCCCAGGACCCCGTGAAGCTCATTGGGATCAGGATCTAATCTTTGGGTCCTGATCCCGTACCTGAATATGCGCGCAGGGTCCGGGCCCGGCGGTTAGCCGCCATCCTTGTTGGACGGCGACACAGTGATGCTTCCGCAAGAGGCGGCGCAGTTGTCGAGGTCCGCCTGGCATTGGGTCTTACATTGATCGTCGTTGCATTTCTTGACGCAGGCGCTGTCGATGTCCTGACAACTCGCGCTGCAGTCCTTGGCCGTGACGGTGTCATTGCAACCGGTGTAGAGCCCGGCTGACATGAGCACCGCGAAGCAGTACGCAAGAGTTCGTTTCGTCATCTCGTGACCTCCTCCGGGTCAGCGATCGCAAGGGAGATGCCAGCCGCGGACTGCTGAGGCGATCAGCAAGAGACGCAGGTCTGTCCCGAGGAAGTTGCACGCACCGCAAAAGGGATCCTCGACGGTAACGGCGGCCATCCCGTACGGAGGCCCGACCGGCTGAGGTGGTCGCTCTCTGTCCGAGAGCGACGGTTTATGACAAACTCGGGTCGCCTACGCTTTCAGCGAACCCGCCCCATATGACAGCACCAGGACAGAGCGACGACACACTGCCCCCCGGATTCTCCCTGGGCCGTTACGAGATCGGGCGCCTCCTCGGACGCGGTGGGATGGGCGCCGTCTACGAGGCCGTCCACCGCGATCTGAAGAAGCGGGTCGCCATCAAGGTGCTCTCGACGGCGATCGCGGGAGAGGAGGTCAGGCAGCGGTTCTTGCGCGAGGGCGAAGCGGCCTCGCGCATCCAGCACCCGAACGTCGTCGATGTGACGGACGTGGGCACCGAGGGGTACCTCAACTATCTGGTCATGGAGCTCCTCGAAGGCGAGGACCTGGCGCATCGGCTGCTGCGCCAACGGGTGATGTCGCCCCTCGAGATCGCCGACCTCCTCCTTCCGGTCTGCGCTGGGCTGGCGGTCGCGCACGACGAGGGGGTCGTTCACCGCGACCTCAAACCCGAGAACATCTTCCTGGTCCGGCAGCGCCACGGCGGCGTCGAGCCCAAGGTGCTCGATTTCGGGATCTCCAAGCTGACCGGCCGCGACGCCGTGGCGATGACGGGCACTCTGGCCACCTTCGGGACGCCGTACTACATGCCGCCCGAGCAGGTCCGCGGCGCGCGTCAGGCCGATCAGCGCAGCGACGTCTATGCGCTGGGGGTCGTGCTCTACGAATGTCTGACCGGCCGGCGCCCGTTCGAGGGGGATAACATCTACTCGATGCTGCACGCCATCGGCGCGGGCGAGTATCCGCCCCCCCGGACGGTCAAGCCGGGGCTGCCGACCGAGGTCGAGGCGGTGATCGTGCGCGCCATGCAGCTCGAGCCGGCCAACCGATTCCCGACCGTGCGCCATCTGGCGTCGGCGCTGCTCGCCTTCGCCAGCGACAAGGCGCGCGTGGTCTGGGGCGAGACCTTCGCCACCGGCGAGGGTCCGCCGCCAGCGGTTGCGCCGGCCGCCAGCGCGCCCCCGGTCACCGGCGGCATGGCCTGGGCCGCGACGGCCACGCCCCTGCCCGGCCAGGGACCGCTCGCCAGCCAGAGCTGGCCGACGACCAAAGGGACCACGCTGGGGAGCGCCACCGGACATCAGCTGGACACGACGCCGCCGCGGCGCTCGCGCCTGGGCACCGTCGTGGGAGGCGTCGTCGCGGCAGCGGCGCTCCTCCTCGTGGGCGCGAAGCTGTTGCGACCGGCCGCGCCACCGGTCGCCGCGCCGCCACCGGTTGCCGTCGTCGCCGAGCCAGCAGCACCCGCGCCACCGTCGCCGCGCAAGACCTACCGTGTGGAGGTCGACGCCGATCCGGCGGCGGCGACGTTGGAGCTCGACGGCGTCGCGACCGGCGCCCGGACGCTGCGGCGTGATTTTTCCGTCGACGGACGCGAGCACCAGCTGGTCGGCCGCGCGCCCGGGTACCGCGACGCGGTGGTCACCTTCATCGACTCTCCCCCGGATCGGCGCTTGAGCCTCGATCCCGTCCCCGCCCCCGCCAAGGCGGCAGCCTCGGCGCCCGAGGCTCACGCCCGCGCGCACCACCATCCCAAGGCGGCGTCGCCGGCACCCGCGGCCAAGCCCGCCGCACCCGCCGCCGCGCCCGAGAAACCGGCGAGCAAGAGCGGCGTCCCGGTCATCGACTGACCGACGTCGTCGACATGATCGTCGCGAAGTGATGAGCGCAACGAAGGACGAGCCACCACCCGCACAGGCGGGCCGACTGCCACGATCCGTCGGCTTCTACGGGCTGATGATGGTCTCGCTCGGATCGATCATCGGATCCGGCTGGCTGCTGGGCGCGCTCAACGCGGCGGAGCGGGCCGGACCGGCCTCGGTTCTGTCGTGGATCCTGGCCGCGGGAATGCTGTCGCTGCTGGCCCTGGTCGTACGCGGAGCTCGGCGCGACCTATCCGGTGGCCGGCGGAGCCGCGAGGTTTCCGTACTACTCACACGGCCCGATCGCCGGATTCACGGCGGGATGGGCGTCGTGGCTGCAGGCCGTGTTCATCGCACCGCTCGAGGTGCTGGCGGCGATCACCTACGTCAATAGCGTCGGGTGGGTCCATCAGCACTTCAACATGATTCACAAGGTCGGCGCGAACGCCGGCCTGCTGAACAGCACCGGGCTCGCCGTCGCGCTGGTCCTGATGGTGCTGTTCACCGCGATGAATCTGGCGGGCGGCAAGTTCGTCTCCGACAGCAACGTGGTCGTCGTCATCTGGAAGACGGCCGTGCCCGTGCTGGCGGTCGGCGTCGTGGCCGCGACGCGGTTCAATCCGTCGAACTTCCACGCCGGCGGCGGCTTCATGCCGTTCGGCTTTCACGGCGTCTTCGCCGCCCTGACCGGCGGCGTCGTGTTCGCGCTACAAGGCTTCGAGCAGGCGGTCCATCTCGGCGGCGAGGCGCGCAACCCGAAGCGGGATCTGTCTCGCGCGATTCTCGTCGCGATGGCGATCGGCGCCGTGCTCTACATGTCGCTGCAGATCGTGATGATTGGCGCCCTCGACCCCGCGCACATCGCCAAGGGCTGGTCCCGGCCGCTCGGCACCGACCCGTCCGACTACGGTGTCTGGTACACGCTGGCGCTCGCGCTCGGCGCGGGATGGCTCGCCAAGGTGCTTCTTCTCGATGCCGTCATTTCACCCGCGGGCACGGGTGTCGTGTACGTGGCGACCACGGCCCGGCTCTCGTACGCCCTCGGCGAGGAGCGCGAGATGCCGACCGCGCTGGCCACGACCAACGGAAGGGCGTGCCGGTGGTTTCCATCGTCACGGCTGCTGTCGTTGGCCTGGCGGCGTTCGGACCGTTCAAGAGCTGGAACGCGCTCGTCAGCGTGGTGACCGCAGCCACCGCCATCATGTACGCGTTCGCTCCGCTGTCGCTGGCGGCGCTGCACAAGGTCGACGGCGACCGGCGGCGGTCGTACCGCGCGCCGATGCCGAGGCTGGTGCTGCCGGCGGCCTTCTGCTCGGCCAATCTGATCATGTACTGGGGCGGGTTCGACACCAACTGGAAGCTCGCCCTGCGCCATGCTCGCTCGGTCTCGCGCTGTTCGCGATCGGCGCCTGGCGGATGCGCACCGGCGCGCTGCGCGCGCTCCGAAACGCCATCTGGGTGGGGCCCTGGCTGGGCGGCCACGTGCTGCTCGGGTGGCTCGGGCGCTATGGCGGCGGCCGGAACATCCTGCCGGGCTGGGTCGATGTCGGCGTGGTGATCGCCTTCGCGCTCGGCATCTTCTACTGGGCCACCGCGCTCAGATTGAGCCAGGAGAGCTCTGCGGTCGAGGTCGCGAAGGACGCACTGCAGATCGACTACGAGGCCAAGTGAGGTGTGAGGTGGCCCGCGCGCCCCACTGATTCAGGGTCGCTGCGTGGCGTTCAGACTTCGGCGGCAAGCTTGAGCGCACCGCCCTGGGGCCTCTTCGCCGCCCCGGCGGTCTTCTTGAATCGGGTGCGTTCGATGGCCGTCGACAGATCTTCGACGCTGACGGGCTTGACGACGTGATCGTCAAAACCGGCCTCGAACGCGCGGGCGCGATCGTCCGGCTGCCCGTATCCGGTCATGGCGATCAAGACGGGCGCGTCGCCGAGGTGGCGGCGCGCGCGTCGCGCCAGCTCGTAACCATCGAAGCCGGGGAGCCCCACGTCGATCAGGGCGACCTGGGGAACCTCGGACAAGATGCGCGTCAGGCCTTGCGGGCCGTCGGCCGCCCCTTCCACCCGATAGCCGTCGAGCTCGAGCAGCTCAGTCAACGTCTCGCGGATGTCGACGTTGTCCTCGACGAGGACGATGCGCACGCTCTCCTCCACGGGGACCGCCGCCGGTGCGCTCGCTCGGACCACGGCGTCGGCGACCGCGGGTCCCAAGGGAAGCCGCACGCGGAATTCACTCCCTCGCCCCACCCCTTCGCTGCGCGCCTCGACCTCACCGCCGTGCATGCCGACCAGAGCGCGGACCAGGGTGAGCCCCAACCCGAGCCCTCCCTTGGCGCGATCGAGCCCGGTCGGCGCCTGGCTGAACACGTCGAAGATCGACTCGAGGTGCTCCGGCGGAATCCCCACGCCCGTGTCGCGAACGACGAGGAGCGCCTGCCCCTCGCCTGGTTCGGGTTGCACCTCGATGTCGATCCGACCACCGCGCGGCGTGTATTTGACGGCGTTGGTGATGAGGTTGCTCACCACCTGCTCGAGCCGCACGACGTCCCCATCGACCCGAACCGCCTCCGCCACTGAACGTCGATTGAGCGCGACGCCGTGCGCGTCGGCCATCGTCTGCAGCGACTCGACGCAGCGCTGGACCAGCGTCCCCAGCTCGACCGGCCCTTTGCGCAACAGAACCTTCCCCGAGGTCACCCGCGACACATCGAGAAGATCATCGACCAGACGGTTCAAGTGGGCGGTCTGCCGCTCGATCGTGTCGGTGTGCTTCGCGATCCAGGGGTCCTTCACGCTGCGCCGCATGATGAGCTCGGTGGCGAACTGCACCGCCGAGAGCGGATTGCGCAGCTCGTGCCCCAGCATCGCCAAGAACTGATCGCGGGATTCGATGGCCCGCCGGGATTCATATTGTCGCGCCCGCGCGCGCAGCGCCGCGCGCACCGTGGCCAAGAATGTCCGCCGCTGCACCGGGCGATCGACGAAAGAGACGTTGCCGACGGCCTGAAGCCGGTCGAGCACCTGCAGCCGTAGCTCCCCCGGCATCGAGCTGAACACGACGATCGGAAGATCCGACCAGGCAGGCTGCGCGCGCACGAGCTCGCCGAGCTTGGCGACGCGGGCGGCCGTCAGCTCTTCCTCGGTGATGAGGACGGCGCCAATTCCGGCGGTGATCTCGCCCGCGAGCTGCTCGAACGTCGCGCAGGGCAGCGGCTCGATCTCCGCGCGTGAAAGCAGCTGGGCGGCCAGCGTCGCGTCACGCCCGATGGGTGCATAGAGCGCGATGGCCAGAGAGCTTGGCCGAGGCGAGCTCATCCCTTTTCACCCGCCCCAGCCTTGCCGGCGATGAGCGTCTTGGCGTTGCCCACGTAGCTCGGAACGCCGGTCAGAACCCCGCGAAAATCAGTCAGCGGCTTCCCGACGCTCACGCCGTGGGGCGGTCCCATCCGGTATTCGCGGATCGTCTCCTCGTGCATTCCGCTGCGTTTCTTGACCACCGAGATCGCCTTCCGGATCGCGCCGTCGGCCTCGAAGTAGCGCAGCATGACGACCGTGTCGGCCAGATAGCTGACGTCGATCGGGCTCACCATCGCCGGTCCAAGCAGCCCGTGCTGAGCCATGAGCAGGAAGGTCGACACCCCGCGCTGGCCGAGGACCGTGAGCAGCTCGTGCAGCTGCAGCGCGAGCGAGCGCTCCTCAGGCATCGCGTTCAAGTAGCCGTTCAGGCTGTCGATGATGATGACCCGGGTCTTGTCCTCGAGCGCGGCGGCGTTGACCGAGGCGACGAACTCGCCCGGCCCCATGTCCGCGGGATCGATCTGCTTGATGACGAGGCGGCCGCTGCCGACGGCGCCCTCGAGGTCGAGCCCCAAGCCGCGCGCCCTCAGGTAGAGCGTCTGGATCCGCTCGTCGAAAGCGAACAGCGCGACGTGCTCGCCGCGCGCGACCGCCGACAGCGCGTAGCGCAGCGCCAGCGTCGACTTGCCAGATCCAGCAGGTCCGATGATCAACGTGGCGGTTCCCCGATCGACGCCGCCGCCCAGCAGCGCGTCCAGACCGGGGACGCCGCTCGGGAGGATCGTCTGATCGAACTTGGTCGGCTGGTCGGACGCCACCAGTCGTGGGAAGACCCGCAGCCCGCCCTTGGCGATCGTCATCTCGTGATAGCCGCCGCGCGGCTGGAGGCCGCGAACCTTGACCACCCGCAGCCGGCGGCGTTCGTTACCGTAGTCCGGGGCGTGCTGCTCGAGCAGCAGGACGCCGTGGGCGATGCTCTGCAGCTGGCGGTCGTCCTCCGGCGCGGTCCGATCGTCGAGGAAGAGCACGGTGCACTGCCGTCCGACGAAGAACTGCTTGAGCATCATGATCTGACGGCGGTAGCGCAGCGGGTGCTGCGCCAGGAGGCGCAGCTCGGAGAGCGAATCGAACACCAGGCGGCTGACCTTCGTTTGCTCGATCTCGCCGATGAGGCGCTGCATGAGCTCCCGCAGCTCGACCTCCGAGGGCTCGAACAGCGTGTTCTCAGCCTCCTCGGACAGTTGAGGGGCGACCTCCTGCATCTCGAAAAGATGGATGCTGTCGAGCGACCAGTTGTGCGAACGCGCCACCGCGGTGATCTCGTGGCGCGTCTCGGACAGGCTGACGTACATCCCGGCCTCGCCCATCCGGCGTCCCTCGAGCAGGAACTGAAGCCCGAGCGTGGTCTTCCCGGATCCCGGATCGCCCTGGATCAGATAGACGCGGTTTACCGGAAATCCGCCCCGCAGGACGTCGTCCAGGCCGGCGATCCCGGTCGCCGCTTTCCTATCATCGTTGTCGGCTGCCATCGGCGGGCCCTCGAGGGGAGGTTGGCAAACGAATCTAGGTCTCCCCCCGCTCTGCGGCTAGGTGTTTGTATGAAACGTGATTACTTTTCGGCGCCTCGGCCTGGCGGCTCTGCACGACGGCTTCGCGGGCTCGAGCAAGCGGCGGCGCTGCGTTCGCCTCGTACTATGCTCCGAGCCGGTGTGGAAGGACGAGGAGAGCGATTGGGGGCCGGCCGCTTCCGCGTTGACCGAGCGCGGGTACGTCGTGTTACCGGGGGCGATCCCCGAGGATGGCTGGCAGAGCCTGCGGGGCGAAGCCGAGCACCTGTTCGCGGCCGAGGCCTTCTCCCCGGCCCGCGTCGGTCGCGGTGAGGGTGACGGCTCGCTCCGGGAGAGCGTGGTTCGGGGAGGCTCAGTCTGCTGGCTCGACGCGAGCATGCCCGTCGGACAGACCTTCATGCGCTGGATGGACGGGCTGCGGGTCGCCCTCAACCGCGAGCTCTTCCTCGGGCTCGACTCGTTCGAGGCCCACTATGCCCACGCCCCGATCGGGGCCTCCTACGGGACCCACGTCGATCGCCACCGCCACTCCAACGCGCGGGTCGTCTCGGCGGTCATCTATCTGAACGCGGATTGGCCGGCAGACGCGGGTGGCGAGCTCGTCATCTACGACGCCCACGATCTCCCCCGACTGACGCTGGCCCCAGAAGGCGGAACCCTCGTGCTCTTCATGAGCGACGAGACGCCGCACGAAGCGAAGAAGGCCAGCCGCGAGCGCTGGAGCATCGCGGGGTGGTTCCGAACGCGCGATTGACGCTGCTGCGGGCCGCGCCAGCGGTGGTAGCGTCCGCCACCATGGAATCGCGACTCGTGGACCTGGAGGTCCGTTACACCCACCTCGAGCGCCAGGTCGCCGATCTCAGCGACGTGGTCTTCGAACAACAACGGGCCATCGACGCCCTCCTCCGACAGCTCAGCGCCACCAAGGCCGAGATCGCGCAGCTCGGCGCGCCGGCGACGAGCGAGAAGCCGCCTCACTACTAACCAGCGTCCACTTCTCCTGGGTGGGGCAGCAGAGCGGCCAGTCGCCGATGCGCCAGCATCACTCTTTTGTGACGGCCAGGAGTATTTATCAACGGTCGGACTCGCGGCCTAAGCGGACCAGAGGTAGGGGTCAGGTCAAGTGAACGTCGGCCACTAACGACGCTGAGATCATTCCGCCGTCAACATCTCAGTGAGGCGAGCTCGCGAGATCATTGGGTGTGGCGAAACCATCAGCCAGTGACGACCGGCCGGCGGCAAACACGCCCGGTATTTCTGTCGAGCACACGCCGCTCGTTGCATTGGCTCCCGATTGGTTCTGCGGAGCTACACCGGGCGACATGTTAGGCGGATAGATGAAGCCTCCGGGAACCAGGGCACCTATTCCCTGCCGCAGGATGTCATCTTGGATCACGACACCCATACTCTGGGGGAGCATTGACGCTTGTTCTGAAGGAGCATTTGGGGGGTCGAACGATTGCCCGCCTGGCCCCGGGACCGTCGGTAGGGGGGGATATCTCATCCAGCCCAAGTTCCGCGAATAGTCCGGAATAGGCGGTTCGGGCGCTGGGAGGTCCGCCGGGTCTTCCCAGTCCACCATCTGCTCGGTTGGCTCGCCCGTCGAATCGCCAGCTATCGTAAACAAGACACTCTGCGGGAGGGCACTCTTTCCGACTCCAAACCCCCAATTCGCGGTCCCGTCGTTTATGGCCCCCGCATTATCTACACCCCAGAAAAAGCCGTTCGTGACCATTCCCACCGCTATCGTTTCGAGTGTGTTCCACCCAAGCTGCCCGGTCGCCAAGGTATTGACCCAAGCGCTGCCCGCGCCTCCAATCGCGCCTTGTTCCACCGATTGCACGAAGCTCGATTGCGTGAGGTCCAGCGGCATCACGCCGTAACTCAGTCCAGCACCAGCCAGTACGGAAGCTTCTCCGATCGCCGTGGCCGTGACGGCCTGTGACCAGGATGCGCCCTCAGCGTGCATCGCGGAGCTATCTATGATCCCGACACCGATTATCGCTGGCGCACAGCCGAGGCCGCCGGTTCCAAAGCACCCGCCTACAATGACGACGCCACTCACTATGTCCATACCAATATTTACGATCGTTTCGCCATGCTCGTCCCACCATTGGTCGAAGGAAAAGTAGCCTGTCGGGTCGGTATATCTGAGCGGGTTGTTCAGGACGTAGCTGTATCGGTTGAAACTTTGTGGGTCGACGATGAACTGCACATTCGCGTCAGGCGTCAGGAACCGGCCCAAAGTGGGGTCGTAGACGCGGCCATTCATGTTCACGAGGCTGACGAAGGGAATCGTCTCCTGGCCCGTGAACTCGCGGTGGCCCGGCTGGAGATCGAAGTTGGCGGACGTGGCGGGTGTCTCGTCCGGATTTCGGCGGGCACCCCAGGCGTCATATCCGAGCTGCGTGGCGTCGGCGCCGCCCCAGGGGGAGGTGACCACTTGCCCGGACTCGTCGCTCATCGCGGTGACCGAGCCGAGGTGATCATAGTGGTAGTACCTGGTCTCCACCGTGCTCGTGGAAGCGGGATTGGTGCCGGTGATCACCCGCATCGCGAACGGGCTCCCGCCGTGGGCAGAGCCCGCATAGAGGTAGTAAATGTGCTGCGTGGAGCTCGAGGTGGTGGTGCTTTCGAACAGGCTGTGGCCGGTACCGCCGAGCCCAAAATAGAGGGTCCGCGCGGCGGTGGTCTGTCCATTGGTCGTCACCGAGCTCTGGACCACACGATTTCCGTCTGCGCCGTACATGAAATCGGCACTGCCGCTGTTGTTGCCCTGAGGAACCGCCGGATCGCTCTCGACGTGCGAGACCTTGTTCTGGGCATTGTAGTTGATGATTCGGTTCCGTCCCGAGATCATGTTCCCGTCACCGTCATAACCGAACGCCGATCCGTCACTGACTCCGCAGACAGCGTGAGGTCCGGCTCCCACCCCGTCGGGGCAAGAACTACCGTACTGGTACGTGAACCCGTCCTTCACACTTATGTTGCCGGTCAGGTCGTAGACATACGACTCGGACCCGGACTGACCTCCCACCAGCGTCGTCGCGAGCTGAAGACGATTGTCCAGGTCATATCCGAAGGTCTCGTGCGACGTGTTGGTGTTGAGCGAATCCGCGCGATCCCGGACCAAGAGGTCTCCAGCCTCGTCGTACTGGTAGCTCCAGTTTTGGATCAGCTGGTCGTTGTTGGCCTGCGCATTGCTGTTCGAACTCATCAGCCATCCCGTCGAAGGATTCCGGCTCTTCATCGTCTCGACGCCGTTGGCCGTGTACTCGTTCGTGACCTGTCCCAAGGCGTTCGTCGCGGTCGCCGCCCACAGAACTGACGCGTTTGACGCATCGGTCACATACTGTAGGAAGCCGTTAGCCGTGTACGTGTACCCAACGGTCACCGGAGTGGTATCGACCTGCGGATAAGTGATGTAGCTCTGCCGTCCGAGGGCGTCGTATTGATAGGAGGTGGTGAGCGTCTCCCCATCGACGCACTCGGATACGCCCTCAAGCTCCCCGAACGAGTCGTAGGTGTAGTACTTCCCCGCGCGGTTTCCCGTCATTACGCCGGGGTCGATGTTGGGAATCGTGCAGAACCCCAACAGTCTCTCGTCGGGCGCGCCAATCATCGACACGAGCTTTCCTTTGGTAGCACTGCCGGGGGCATTCGCGTCGTAGTCGTAGACCCACTTGGCCGTTCCAGTTGGGTCCGTTCGCGACGTCATCCGGCCGAGAGCGTCGTAGTTCATCGTCGTCACTTGAGCGAGGCTGTCAGACTGGACCATGATGTCGCCGAATCCATCGTAATTGTAGATCCAGCTGCCCATGTCCAAGTCGACCACCGAGCTCCGGCGCCCCCGGTTGTCGAACTGGTTCGTGACCAGCGTCTGCCCCGTGCTGTTGTCGGTGTAGGTCAAGAGATTGCCGTCGCTATCGTAGGAGTAGCTTCCTTCCGCCACCGCCAGCCGCGTCAAGCGTGGTCGACACCTTGCCGATGGCGTTCTTGGTCACTTTCCGGCTCTCGCTATTCTGGTTGACGGACTCCGTCGTCGTTACACTGGCCCCCTGGTAAGTGGTCCCCTTGACCGCGACCGAATGCTGACCGTTGCCGATGTCACCAATGTCCTGCGTCACCTGCGTCACCCGGTTTAGCCCGTCATAGTGATACTGGACGTAATAGATCTGGTCGTTGACAAAGAACGGTTGCGTATTCTCAGACACCTGACCGAGCGCGTTGAAGATAGTCAGAGTCTCGGTCAGAGTACCGCCAAAGTTTTGGGTGAGTGTCTCGATTTCTCGACCGAGTGTATCCACATACGTCCAGCTCGTCTTGCCGTCAGGGGGGTACGTAACGCTCACCGACCCCGCCGCGTACGGGGCCGCTGGATCGGCCGATAAGTAAGACGCGTAGAGGGTCTCGATTGGGCCGCTTGATCCGCACCGATCCGTCTCGGACGCCTTGTGTCCGAAGGCATCGTACGTGTAACAGGTGGTGATTCCGTTGGGATCTGTATCCTGCAGCAGCCCGCCAAAGTTCGGATCGTAGACGAGGTACTCGACCTGATTCATCGCGTTCGTCTTCGACGCGGGGAAAAGACCGGCCTGATAGCCGATCGAGGTCTTGAGCCCGCTGCCGGATGGCGCGACGAAAGCAGCCGGGTCGTAGCTGGCGCTGCTGGTGCGGCAGCCCCCTTCGCCATTGTCGCAAGCGGTGGTGGTGGTGACGTTGCCGAAGATGTCATAGCCGTAGGTGGTGAAGAGCTCGATGGGATATCCTGCGCCCTTCTCCGTTTCGACCTTATTGAGCGCGATTCCGGTCACGGGCGCACCGGCGATTTCATCCATGGAGGTTGCGGTCGACGTATACGAGAAACTGTTCAGGTGGGTTTTCGGGGCGAAGCGGGCTGCACCTCAGTCGTCGTCACGGTCGTCGTCACCGGCTTTCCGAGCACCTGGTTGTCGCCGTTCTCTGCCCCGAAGTAGTCTTGAATCGTCTTCTTCCACTCCTCGACCAGCGACGCCTGATTTTTGGGCTGCGGCGTCGTCAGCGTCGTATCGACGGTCGTGAGCGTCGGATTTCCTTTGTCGTCGTACGTATAGGTCGTCGTCACCGTGGTGAACGGGTTGCTCGCCGTGCGATCGGCCGCCGTGCCCGACTCAAGGGTGGTCGTGTCGACGATTTGAGTTGGGTATACGAACCAGCTCGTGTTGGGCAAATCTGCGATGGATGCAAATTGGCAGTTGGTAACCGTCCCGGGCGACGAACCTGGCTGATTCATCTGAAAGGCGCAGTAGGTCGTGTTGGTAACGGCGTTCTGCACCGTGGATCCGCCGTCGCCCACGTTGTAGTTCTTGGTGACCGAGGTCGGCAGACCGGTGAATGGGTAGTTCTGCGAGTAGGTGGTCGTCGTGACGGTTCCCAGAGGGTCGGTCGTGCTGATTGAGGCGAACCCCTCTACTCCCCGCTTGGCGGTCCCTCGCAGGCTGCTATAGTGGTACGATGTGAGCGCCCGCGGACCGTGCAGTCCGAGTCCCGCGTCGACCTTGATGTCGGACACCACCCGCAGCGGGCTCGTCATTTCCCGCAGGATGGGCGCCACTGACCCGTCCGGGTTCTCCAACAAGCCGCGCGTGATTGCCGCGTTGTCGTCATAGACCGAGTTGGCTCCCTGAGCAGCACCGGTCGTGATCACCGCGTAATCCACGATCGTGGGTGAGGCCTGCGCATTCGGAAATCCAGTGATGACCGGGCGATGGAAGGTGTTGAGCCACGCCTGGCTCACGAGGGAACCGGAGCTGTCCGACGCCTGAACGATGTCGACCAAGCCGTCGCCGTCGAGATCCACGAACTGGTTCCCCCAGTAGGTGACATCCGGAGCGACCACGATGGGCAGCGCGTCAGTGTTGGTACAATTGTCCAGCCAGGTATGGCCACTTGGATCCACCCAGCTGCCGCCGGTGTTGATCAGGAGCTGACTGCCGATCGGACCGCCATCGCCAAAATTTGGAGGACAGCCAGAAGGACCAGGAGTACATGAGAGCTGACATGCGGCCGGTGGCATGAGGGCGTCGACGAGACCGTCGCCGTTGATGTCGGCCATCGTCATGTAGCCCGGAATGGGCGTCGAATTTGGCGGGAGGCCATAGGCAGAGGGGGACAGAGCTGCGCTGTAGCCCCCTGCCCAAGCGCTCGTGTAGGTGCTGCCGGTACCGAAGACGACGGCAATCTGTCGATTGAACGAGGGATCCATGAAGTCCTCGACGATGTCGTCGAGTCCGTCTCCATCGACATCGCCGATGTGCATGGCGTTGGAAACGTAGCTGGGCAGTACCGCCCCGTAAGCGTCGTTCTGGCTCAGCAGATTCCAAGAACTGCCATTGCTGGATACGTGGCCCCCCCCGACGTTGAGAAGCACTGACGTGGACGCCGACGTGTTCGGCTGGCCGATCAGATCGGGAAGCCCGTCCCGGTTCAAGTCCTCGAAGGCATAAAGGGTGGTGTCGAATTGCGTGCCATCCGGGTTAAGCGCCATATAGTCGACCGGGTCCTCTCCCCAGCCAGAGCTCGCGCCGTTTATGAACGGCTCTCCGATCAGGACATCGACGTTTGTCGAGACATTGAAGTTTGGCGAGAAGATCCCCTCCGCCGTGCTACGGCGGACAATGTCGGCGACACCATCGCCGTTGATGTCGATGACCGTGTCGATGTGGCCATTGCTGCCCTGGAACGATAGTGGGCCCCACAACGGTGGGTACGTGGCCTCCAACTTACCCATATCCCCTCGCCAGCAGGGCGACGGCGTCGCTTCGGCACAGTTCGGGTTGTCTCGGATCCGATTGTAAATTCCCACCGGGCTACCGGTACCGTCGGTCGACGTCGTGAGGACGTCGAGGATTCCGTCGCCATCAAGATCCACCAAGAATGCCCGAGGCTTGGCGTCGCTCCCGACTAAGAATGGGGGAGCCCAGTTGTCGATCTCATCCCAACCGTGACCGTTGTTGTGCCAGGCCTTCGACACCGCGGCGTAAGCGCCGTCTTTGGACGCATCGCGACTTTGGACCAAGTCGACGCGTCCGTCGCCGTCGAGATCGACGAATTGCACGCCGGACGGATCGCCGTTGCCCCCATCCGGGGCTTTCAAATTGAGCGGTACCGGCAGCGCGTAGCCGCTATTCGGTGCCCAGCCATAGTTGCCTGCGTCCCACGTAAAAGTCAACGTGAGAAGAGGCGGGGGAGTCGTCGTGTTTGGGAGGCCCTGATAGCTGATGCTGCCCAGCCGGCTCGGCAGCATCGGATCATCGGCAAGGTAATTGAGCGTGTAATAACCAACCGAAGTACCACTGCTACTCGTTGTGACGTAGGTGCCGATCGTCTTGAGCCGCTGGCTCATGAACAGGGTGGAATAGTGATAGTGGCTCTGCCGCGGGTCGACCCGGCCGGCGGGGTCGTAGCCGAAGCTGATCGTGTTCGCCGGGCAGGTGTTCGGAGGGCTACTGCAGTCACCGCTCGCGGCGTGGTGCCCTGTGTACTGAATCGACGTGACCAACAGCCCATCTCCGCCGAATGACTGATTGCTGGTGTTATAGTGAATGTCGTAGTAGTTGCCCCATCGGTCCTCGACCCGATCGAGCGCCCAGATGACGATCTGGCCGGGCACATCATTCCCGTTCGGCGGAAGGATGACGCGGGACTCCGGGCGGAGGCCGTAGTAGCGCACCTCCCCGGTCTTCGTGATGATTTTGAACGTACTCTGGTTGTTGGAAGCGGTGATCGCGCTGAAATCCGCGGTCTCGAGTTGGTATGCCGTAGTCGAGCCCGGGACGTTGAAGAGGCGCTTCCCGTCCAAGCACACACCGTCGCTGGCGTTCATCTGGATGGGAACTGGTTGGCTATTCGTAACCGCGGTCTTGGCGCAGCGATTAATGATCGACAGGCCACCGAGCGACCACCCCTGTCCAGCGATCCCGTCGCCAGCCTGGCTGTTGTAAGAGAGGCTCAGGTTGGGGGCCATCCCGGCGACACCAGGCGGCACCATGAGAGGGACTGTGTACGTGGCCGCGCCGGACGGACTGACCCCCACCTTCCCCTGCAGCGTCCCGAAGTATTGACTCCCGAGCTGAGGTGGCGGACCGACCGGCTGGCTGGGGGGGGTGGCTCCGTACTGGCTGGTGTCAGGGGTGATCGCGACCTCGGTACCCTCTACGTTCACTTCGGTCCCACTGTTGCCGACCGGAGTGATCGGCAGGACGCGCGATCCTGCCGCCGCTGACGCTGTGATGGTTTGCCCATTGACCGTCCAGCTGACCGTCTGTCCCAGTTGAAACCTCGGAAGGAAGGCGCCGGGATGGCTTCCGGGCGGCAGCACCTCCGGCGGGGTGGGATTCGGCGGGCTGACGACACTCCCGTTGATCAGCTCCTGGTTCGTGGTCGGTGTGATGGCGGCCGTACCGCTGTTGTTGAAGCCGAACACGGCGACGTAGGTGCCGTTCCCTTGGTCCACGACGCCGTCCGACCATAGGTAAAGTGACCCCGCCTTGTTCCCGCAGCTGTTTGCCTCCGCCCCAGCGACCGTCGCGGGCGACACGCGAAGGTGATAGGCGCTGAACTGCCCGTTGTGGTAGCCCCATCCGACGACGTCGCCGGAGGCGTTGATCCCGCCCGCCGATTCGAGCGTCCAGCCGCTCGTGGGATCGATCATGTCGTTGAGGTTCTTGAAATCGAGCTGGTCGGTGTAGATGAAGGCGGCCTGCTGCGTATCGGCGGCGTCGAGGTAGCCGAACCCCACGGTGTCGCCGACGTCATTCACGCCATAGGCGACCGTATCGCCCAGCCAGCCTCCCGACATCTGATCGAGCTCGCCCGTGTTCGTGTCGAGGCGATAGGGGATGGTCGGCCCCGTCTTCTGCGCGCCGCCCACGACGCGGAAGTTGTTGGCCGCGTTCGCCGTGACGAGGGTGATCCCCTCGGACGGGGCGACGAACGTGTTGAGGTCCTGGATGTCGCCGGTCGTGGTGTAGCTGACGGCGTGGCCGAACCGGAGGTATCCGGTCGTCGGCGACCCTCGTAGCTGGGACGAGCCGACGACCGTCCCGGTCGGGCTGATCCCGTTCGCCCAGGTCCAGGACCCGCCGAGCGACCCGATGTCCTGGAAACCCGAGCCGGATTGGTACAGGAATCCGTGGAAGGCGCCCCCGATGGTCGTGACACCGGCGACGTCCCAGGCATCGTCGATGCCGTAGGCGTACCCCCCTTGGTAATTGAAGATATCGACGACGACGGAGTTGTCGCCGCCCGAACCAAGGTCGACGAACCCGTCGATGTCTCTGAAGACGTGTGAGGAGCCGTCAGGCTGCGTGGCGCTTCCCGCGAGGGCTCCGCTGCCGCTGATTGCGGTGGCGTTGGTCTGCGCGGGCCATCCGCTCAGCCCGCCCAGATCGATCATCGGCGGGGCCCCGTTCCAGATGAAGGCGTGGGAGTTGCCTGTGGCGGTGGAGCTCACGCCGACGACCTGATTCGCGGCATTGACCGCCTCCGCCTCTGCGAACCCTCCCCCGACGTTGCCGAGATCATCGACCTGCAGACCTGTAACGACTGGAACATTGCCGTTGGCCTGACAGGTGCCGGACTGACAGGTCTCGCCCTGGGTGCAGCTGTTGCCGTCGTTGCAAACGGCCCCGTTCGCTGCCGTGGGGTTCGAACAGACCCCCGTCGTCTGGCTGCAAATCCCTGGGATGTGGCACTGGTCCTCGGCCGTGCACGTCACCGGGTTGCCGCCCGTGCAGGTCCCCGACTGGCAGGTGTCGGTCCGCGTGCATGCGTTGCTGTCGTTGCAGGTCGTTCCGTTCGCCTTTGCAACCGGCCCCGGGCAGCCGGTCGCCGGCACGCAGGCTCCGACTGTGTGGCACTGGTCGGCGCCCGTGCAGGTGACGGTGGTGCCGCCGCACACACCGCTCTGACACGTATCGCCGCTCGTGCAGGCATTGCTGTCGTTGCACGTTGTTCCGTTCGCCTTTGCAACCGGCCCTGGGCAGCCGGTCGCCGGCACGCAGGCTCCGACTGTGTGGCACTGGTCGGCGCCCGTGCAGGTGACGGTGGTGCCGCCGCACACGCCGCTCTGACACGTATCGCCGCTCGTGCAGGCATTGCTGTCGTTGCACGTCGTTCCATTCGCCTTTGCAACCGGCCCCGGGCAGCCGGTCGCCGGCACGCAGGCCCCGACTGTGTGGCACTGGTCGGCGCCCGTGCAGGTGACGGTGGCGCCGCCGCACACGCCGCTCTGACACGTATCGCCGCTCGTGCAGGCATTGCTGTCGTTGCACGTCGTTCCATTCGCGGCCTTGCCATCCGCCGGACAGGTGAGGACCGTGCCGTTGCACGTCTCCGCGACGTCACAAGTGCCGGTCGAAGCGCGACAGACGGTGCCATTGGCCACCGCCGAACAGGTCCCGACCTTGCCCGTCAGGTTGCAGGCGCCACATCCGCCATTGCACGCCGTATCGCAACAAACGCCGCTCATGCAGAACCCGGTCGCGCACTGACTGTTCGTCGTGCACGAGAGCCCGGATGACGGGTCGTAGACGACGCCCGCGGCGACCGACGCGGTGCCGTTGTTGCTGCCGCCCGCAACCAACACCTTGCCACTCGTGAGCAGTGTCGACGTGTGGGCCTGGACCGCGGTCGTGAGGGCCGTCGTCGCCGTCCAGGTCGAGGTACCGCTCCAGAGGTCCGCAGACATGACTGGCGCCGTGCCGTTCGAGCCCCCCACCACCAACACGGAACCACTATCGAGAATGCTCGTTGAGAGCAGCGTCGCCGTGTGCCCCCAGCGCAGCGAGTTCATCGTCCCCGCCGACGCCCAGGTCGCCGCTGTCCCCGAGGCGGGGATCGTAAAGACCTGGGCCGTGCCGAGAAACGTCGAGACGTTCTTCCCGCCCGTGATGAGCACGTTGCCGTTGGCGAGCTTGGTCCCTGTATGCCCCTCGCGCGCGGGCGACAGCGCTGTCGTCGTCGACCAGGTCAACGCCGTCGTGTCGAAGAGTTGCACAGTCGTGAGGCTGGTCGTCCCACCCGAGTTTCCCCCGGCGATCAGCACCTTGTTGTTGAAGTTGCTGTTGCTGCTGCTGAGCAAGGTCGCCGAGTGCGACCGGCGCGCCGACGACATGTTGGTCGACACCGCGGTCCAGGTCCCCGTGCCCGTCGCCGGGTTGTAGATCGCCGCATTGTTAAGTACGGCCGTGTTCGTCATTCCTCCCACCACGAGCACGTTGCCATTCGGCATCAGCGTCGCCGTGTGCAGGTGGCGGGCGACGTTCAGGTTCGCCGCCGTCGTCCACAGGCCGGTGGTGGCCGAGTAGAGCTGCGCCGTGGTCACGCTGACCGAGTTGTTGATCCCGCCGGCGACCAAGACCATGCCGCTCGTCGTGGAATTCGAGGAGGTGTTCAGCCGCGTCGCACTCGCCGAGAAGCGTGCGATCGTGCCCGCCGAAGTCGCCGCCCAGGTGGCGGTCGTCGGGTCGAAGAGCTCGGCGCTGGCGATCGCGGCCGTCGCGCTGTTCGTTGCCCGTCCCCCGGCCACCAGCACCTTACCGGTCGAAAGGAGCGTCGCGGTGTGATCCTGCCGGGCCGCAATCATCGCGCTGGTCGTCGTCCACCGCGGGTCGAGCACCGCGGGATATGCGACCGTCTCGTCGTTCCAGCTGACGCGCAGCGTACAGGTCTTCGACCCAGGCGCGGTTGGCGACTTGCCCCAAGGAGCAGCCGGACTCTCGTCGACCGCGCACCCTTCGACCGCCAGTGTCGCGTCGGTCCGAGCACCGTCGGCGCCCACGACGTACGGAGGGGATACGCGCAACCGAGGCGTGCCGTCCGCGTCGACCATCTCGAGACTACCGGCGACGAGCCGCAGACCGCTCACGCGCGATCCAAGGTTGATCCCGTACGCGATCTCGGGAGTGGCCGGCCGGGTCTCGAAGCTCACGAAGTCCTCGGTGCCCGTCGGCAACGCGCAATGCAGAATCGTCGCGCCCGAATCGAGCACGTGAGGGTATGCGACATAGCCGTCTGCAGCCTGTGCGGCGACTTGGCGTGCCCCCTTGAGCGAGACCTCGACACCAGCGCCGCTCGCAGCGTCCTCGATGTGCACGGAGCCCGTGGATTGTGCTGGCAAGACGACACGCGCCAGGTCTCCCACCGTCGAGGCCGCAAAATGCGGCCTCAGGCCGCTGGAGGACTCGCGAAAACCCTCGGCCAACCCGGTCACCAATGGCGAAGCCGGACGCCCCCGAAGTACGGAAAGAATCGCCTGTGTCTCTGCCGACACCGGCGCCTCCTCCGGCGGCTGCGGCCGATGGCGCCTATGGCTGGCGGCCGTGAGTGAAACGGCGACAATCAACACCAGGACGACGACGGATCGTTGGCGCGGTGACATGGCCCCCTCCACCGGAAATCTCCCTTCGAGAGATCCGACGCTATTCAATGTTCGCCTCGCAAAAGCTCGGCGGTTTTACCGGAGGTTTCCGGATTTCGTCAATCCACATTTGCAACCGCGCGATACGGTTCATCCTTGCGGACCGCCTTGCGCCTGATTCACCTCGCGGAGGAGTCGGGTCGCGATTCGGATCTAACGGATCGCCGCGTGATCAATGTCATGCAACGAGTAATATTACTCGTGCGAGAGTTACACGAGCGTCAGTGATCGGAGTGCAAGCTGAAGTAGCCGAGTAATTATCCGACAGGCCGATGACGGATCGTGACGGCCGCGACCCGGTCCTTTGATAGAGTTCGTCCTACGTCCATGCGTGCCGTGGATCCTCAGACGGCACTACGGCCCTTTCATACAGAATCCAAGGCCTTCGCCAGACGGCGCCCCATCATCCTCAAAGGGGAAAAAGCCGTAGCCGAGCGCGTTGCAAGTGCTTAACGAAGGTACTTGGCCCATACATTGTCCGGCCGCGCTTCCCGTCCTGCGGTTGTCAGAAATCCCACAGACAAGGCCGCTGGGTTGCTCCGAATCGTAGCATGCGCTGGTGGTGCAAAGGTGCTTCGGATCCTGGTACTCGCACCAGTAGAAGTTGCAGCCCGACGGCGCCCCGATGTCATATGCCAATTTCTGCACCCATCCCCAAGGGCACGGGCTCACAGCAGCGGCAGGGTCGTGGTTCATGCACTTCTCGCCGCCGTCGTGACACTTCTCTTTGAAACCGCAGGCGGTACCACTCGGCAAGAGATATTGATCAGAAGCCGTACCGTTCGAACCGGTCCAGGTCTGATGATAGTAGCCCAATCCAGAGGGTTCAGTTTGATCGCCGTCAAATGAGTTACTGAATCCAGATCCAGCTCCCGGAATAGCGCTACAAGTCGCACCTCGGGACACAGAATCTGCTGCCGGGTTACCAAATGCCTCGCAGTATCCGGTGCTCACCAACTCACACGTTCCATGCTCATAGCTGAGATAGCCTAGTCCGCATGTAAAGCCGGTCGGAAGGCCGGTACTTGTTTGCGCGACGACATCATGCACGGTCAGCACAAAGGCACACAAGACGCCCATGCCTACCAACGCCGATGACCTCATTTTCATCCTCCTCCAATTGTGAACAGCACCGTCACTGTTTCGATCCACACGTGACCCATATGTCTCGGGTCGCTACCCGAGTTCCCGCTGGACCCCTGCAATCTGCGCACCGAACCTGGGAGAGATTTAGGGGGCTCAGTCGATACTTTCCCAAGAATGAACATTTGGGCGGATATGCGACGGAAACAGGTCGGTGAGAGACAACAGGACCCGACAGCGACGACGCCGTGACATGACGGATGGCGCATGCTGAGACAGCGGGGGGGCAGACTGGGCCAGCCGTGGCCCAACTTGGGCCATTGACCGAGGCGAATGATGGGGTAGTGTCGGCGACGGGGTTCAGATGGTCACACCCAGAGGGAGGGAGGAGCGTCCGCTCGTCGCTGGTCGGTACGAGCTCGGCGAGGAAGTCGGCCGGGGCGCGACGGGGACGGTGTGGGATGCCTGGGACCAGGAGGCGGGACGCGCGGTCGCGATCAAGATTCTGCACGGGCATCTCCTGACGTCGGAGGTGACGCGGCGACGGTTCCTGCGGGAAGTGGAGCTGGCGGGCACGCTGCGGCACCCTCATTGCGTCGAGGTGCTGGCCCACGGCGACGATCGCGACGGGCGCGTCTACCTGGTGATGGAGCGGCTTGTCGGCACGACGCTCGCCCGCCGGCTGCGCGAGACGGGTCCGGTCGCGCAACAGGACGCGATGAAGATCGCAGCGACAGGTGCTGGACGCCGTCGGCGCCGCTCACGCCACCCAGATCGTTCACCGCGACCTGAAGCCCGCCAACGTGATGCTGATCGAGCGCGATGGAGATCGCGACTTCGTCAAGGTCTGCGACTTCGGACTGGCCAAAGCGATCGTGGCGGAGCCGGCGAGCCAGGACGATTTGAATCGGCAGTTGGCCGAGCTCGTCTCGCTCTCCACCACCGGTGGAGAGATCTGCGGGACGCCGGAGTACATGGCGCCCGAACAGGCGCGTGGCGAGATCCTCGACGGCCGGGCCGATCTCTATTCGGTCGCCATCCTGCTGTATCAGGCGCTGGTCGGGCGTCCGCCGTTCCAGGCGCGCTCCCCGCTGGCGGTCGTGAGCCTGCAACTGACGGCGAGGGCCCCACGCCCGAGCGAGCTTCGGCCCGACCTCGCGATCTACCCACCGCTCGAGAATCTCATCCTGCGCGCGCTCTCCAAGGACCGGGCCGAGCGGCCGAGCTCAGCGGCGGTGTTTCGGGCCGACCTGCTCCAGATCGCCCGCGATCACGCGCGCCGCGCCCGGCGGACGAAGGCCCCCAAGGCTGAGCCGTCGCCGACGCTGCCGGGGGCGAAAGTGCGGTTCCCGCGCCTGACGGGGCCTGGCCTGGTCGGTCTGGCGCTGGCGGTCACGACCTTCGGAGGTTGGCGGCTCCACGCCTGGACCACCCGGACAACCGCGCTCGCCAACACGGCCGCCGAACCGCCCCCCCTCCCCCACTCGGCTCCGCAATTGTCGCCTTCGTCAGAGCCGCCGGCAGTGCTGCCGCCGGTGCCTCCGGGGGCCTCACCTCCATTGCCTCGGTCCGCGAGGGTCGCCGAGGCCCGTCCCGCGCGTCACACGCCGCGCCCTCAAACGAGCGGCGAGACGCCCAGACGCGACTCGCCCGAGGAGATGGTTGCCATCGCCGAGGAGCGACTCGGCGCGGGTCAGATCGCGGAGGCGTGCGCCCTCGGTCAAGCGGCCGCCGGAGCCCACCCGGATTGGGCCCCGGCCTGGCAATTCCTCGGACGCTGCCGCATGCGCCGCGGTGAACGCGAGGCTGCCGGGACAGCGTTCCGACGTTACTTGGAGCTGGCTCCCGAGGCGCCGGACGCCAGCTTCATCCGCGCGATCCTCGAGGAGGCTCGGTGAAGGCCCTCCGCTGGACGGAGCTCGTGCTCGCCTTCGGCGCGGTCGCCGGCTGCCAGGTCGACGACAACTCCTTCTACGACAAGGTCTTTCCCTGCTCGATCGCCACGGCGGCCAATCAGTGTGGAACCACGAAATCGGGCAAGCCGATGGTCTGTTACGCCGGCAGCCAGCAGGGAGGCGGGTCCGATTTCTGTACCGAAGCGTGCGATCCGGACGCAGGCGCGGTCGAACCGGGGTACATCTGCCTCGGCTCAGGCGCGTTGCTCAAAAGCTGTATGCCTGATCCCCCGGCGGAGATGCCAAACGGCTGCCCGGCGGGGCTCAACTGTTACCGAACGGACATCGGGTCGAACCAGGGCGTCTGCCTCATGATGCAGGTCTGCGCCGTCGACAGCGATTGTACTGACAGCCGGCGTCCAAAGTGCGTCGCCGAGCTCGTGCACGAGCTCGAGCCGTTGGTCATGACCGATCACCTCGAGTGCATCCAGCCCACCTGCACGACCAGCGGATCCGCCTGCCAGGTCGGGGAGAGTTGCTCGGCCGACTACTACTCCACGGGGAGCGGCGTGCCCGACATCTGCCTTCCGAACTGTCTCGGTGACGAAGAGTGTCCGCCCAATTACGCCTGTGCCAGAAGCCCCGCCGCGCCCGGGTCGCCCGCAGTTTGCATCCCGGGCGTTCCGGGCGGGCGTTGTAACCAGGAGGAGGACTGCATCTGGGGAGATTGCCTCGACACCGGTGCCGGATTCAACGAGTGCATTCTTGCGTCTTCCTGCACCACGGACCTGGATTGCGCAATCCTCGACGCCCCGCACGAGACGTTCGCCTGCGGGACCAGTGGCTGCGTCGGAGTGACGGCCTTCCACGGCTCGAACTGCCTCACCGACGCCGATTGCGCGAGTGGAAGGCAATGCTTCGGGTACAGCCCCTCCGGGGTACCCGGGGGCCACGGGGAATGCCGGGTTCCCTGCGCCGCCGACCTGACCTGCGCCCCCCTTGGCGGGGTGCCGCACGTCTGCCTCGACGGGGGCGCGGGAGGTTGCTTTCCGGGAGAATTCTCCATGCCGTGTACGCAATCGTCGGAGTGCTTGTCGGCGCTCACCTGCCTGGCTGTCTCTCCCGACCCACGCACGGTCATCGACAGCCCGAGCATCTGCACCACCACCTGCGTCACCGACGATGATTGCCGCAACAACCCCCTCATTCGGCTGGGTGGCTTTTGCGAGGACGCTGTCTGCCGCGCGAGCGGCCCGACCGGCGACCCCTGCGATCGCGACGACGAATGCGAGAGTGGCCTGTGCCTGACCAGTTCGACGTCTGGATCTGGACTGTGCTCCTGAGAACCGTCGCGCCGACTCTGTTCGCCCCGGCGCTGTTCCTGTTTCTGGGCCTCGCCCCCTCCACGGCGACCGCGCGCCCGCGCTTGGCGGTCCTGGTCGTCGCGGACGACGGTGCGCTCGCCGACAACCTCTCCGAGGTGGCGATCTCGCACCTGGCCAAGCGGGGCGATTGGGAGCTGGTCGGTGGGCACGAGCTGCGCGGTCCGCTGGCGGCGATCCTCCCCGCGGGGGGGCTCGCCGCCTGCGTCGCCGAACCTACCTGCCGGGCGGCCCTCGCCACCACGACGCAGGCCGAGCGGGCCATTGTTGGAGACGTCCGACAGCGCGACGGCTCCTTCCTCGTCGACCTCACGCTCCTCGACCTGCGCACAGCGACGGTGGAGGCACGCTCTTCGGAGACGGTCCCCGCCGAGCAAGCCCGACTAATCTCCGCCCTCCGCGAGGGCATCGATCGGCTCTTCGCGCCCATCCCGGCGCCACTCGAGGTCGTCGCACCTCCGGTAACGGCCCCAAAAACATCTCCCCTCTCCCCGCAACGCGACGAGGATCTGCCCCCCAGCCGCCGTGAGTCACTGCTGCCGTACCTGGGATTGGGGGCCGCCGCGGGCGCGGTCGTCGCACTCTCGGCGGCCGCGGTCACCGGAGCGTTCGCGACCGAGTCGTTGGCCGGTGACAACCGAGAGCAGATGCAGATGGATCTGCAACGGCGCGAGGCGTACGCGACCGCCACCAACGTCCTTCTCGCTGTCGGGACGGCGTGTGCCACCGGTGCGGCCGTGGTGCTCTATCGGTGGTGGCACGGCAGCCGAAGGCCGCCGCGCCAGCCCCTCGGCGAGTCCGGCTTGACCCGTTGAAACCCCCCGTGCTCAATTTGCGGGGGATGAGCTCTGGGGCGAGCGCGGGGACAGACGCGGCTGTCGGCGGTGCGGCTGAGACCCTGACCGCGACCGATGAGCGCCCGCCGGAGGAGAAGACCGCGCACGCGCTTCACGTCACGGGACCGAATGGAGGTGCGCGCCACATCCTGCCCGAAGGGTTGGCATCGGTCGGGCGAGACGGAGCGTGTACGATCGTCGTCGACGATCCTCGAGTCTCCCGCGAGCACGTGGCGCTCCACCTCGGCGAGACGATCACGCTGACCGACCTGGAAAGCGCCAACGGCACTTTTCTCGGGCGCCGGCGCCTGCCGCCGCATCAGCCGACGCCCCTGGCCCTCGGCGAGCCCTTCTCCATCGGGGATTCCACGCTGGTGGTCCGCGCCACCGCCCTCGGGCGCACCTGCGCGCGAAGGGCCGCAACCTGGGAAGAGATCTTGGCACGACGCGCGGCGATCATGGGCTCGTCCGGTCATCGGGGCGGGCGCATCGCGCTCGTCCGCGTCCAGGGGCTCCGGGCGGGACGTGCCAGCAGCGCGGAGTCGATTCTCGGCGAGTTGGTCGTCTCCGATCACGACTGGTTGATGCGCTCCACCGCCAACGAGGTCTGGTTGGGGATCGAAACGGAGAGCGACGCCGGAGGGCCGCCCCTCGAGCGCACGATCCTGCAGCGACTCGCCAGCTGGGGCCTCGACGCCGATGTCGATGTGTCGGTCATACCCGACGAAGAC
The DNA here is from genome assembly GCA_963725905.1 of uncultured Pseudomonadota bacterium. Classification (GTDB taxonomy): domain Bacteria; phylum Myxococcota_A; class Polyangia; order Fen-1088; family Fen-1088; genus JADGRB01. The sequence continues at coordinate 186,436 of CAVSAG010000005.1, forward strand.
CTCGCCAAGGCCTCGACCGATCCACGCCTCCTGTTCGCGACCGAAGTCCCTCTGGCGTTGAACAGGGGCAAGGTCATCTTCAAGGCTCCGTCCATGGTGGCGCTCAAGCGTACCCTCATGCGCGTGGCGCCCGCCGCCGTGAACGTCCTGCTCCTGGGCGAAACGGGCGCCGGCAAGGACGTCGTCGCCTCGTTGCTGCACGAGCTGTCGCCGCGCGCGGCAAAGCGTTTCGTGGGGCTCAACTGCGCCGCCTTGCCCGATGCATTGCTCGAGAGCGAGCTGTTCGGTCATGAACGAGGGGCCTTCACCGGCGCGGCCGCGGCGAAGCCGGGCTTGCTCGAGACGGCCGAGGGGGGAACCGTCTTCTTGGACGAGATCGGGGATCTCCCACCGTCGCTGCAGGCCAAATTGCTTCGCGTGATCGAGTCCTGCGAGGTGACTCGCCTCGGCGGGCTGGTCCCACGGCGAATCGACGTCCGATTCGTGGCCGCGACCAACCGCAATCTCGAGGCCGAGGTCGCCGCGGGCCGATTCCGGCAGGACCTCTACTTTCGTCTCAACACGGTGACGGTGGCCGTGCCGCCGCTGCGTGAGCGGCGCTCGGAGATCGAGCCGCTTGCGTGCCTCTTCCTGGCAAACGCCCGGACCCGATTCGACCTGCCGTCGCTCCGCTTCGGCCCCGGCGCGATCGACGCCCTCGAGGCTCACCCCTGGCCAGGCAACGTCCGCGAGCTGAAACATGTAATAGAGCGCGCCGCGCTGCTGGCCACCGGCGAGGTCATCGAGCCGATGACCCTCGACCTACCGAGGTCGGTGGAGGCCCGCAGGGAAATGACGACCGCGGCTCCAACTTCCAAAGGCGCCGATCCTCAGGAAGTCACGGGCCTCGCCACCGAACGGGAGCGGATCGAGCGCGCCCTGACCGCCAGCGCGGGAAACCAGAGCCGCGCCGCTGAAGCTCTCGGCATCGCGAGACGGACGCTGGTGCGCAGGATCGCCCACTTTGGAATCCCGCGACCCCGTAGGTAGGTCAAGGCCCGCCCCTCCAGAGATCACTTCAGGTAGGCGCCAAGGCCGATCCCCTGATCGGTGAGCGCCTTGGCGACGAGGTCGGCGATCTGGACGGCCCCCGCTTGCTCGAAGTGGGTGTGATCCTCGCAGAAGAAGTCGCCGACCGCGCCGGACTCGAAGGTGGTCGCCGTGTCCGGGCCGGGCAAAGGGCAGAATCCCAGCGAGGTGTAGAGGGCCACGCTCAGCTGCTCGAGATCGATGACCGGCACGTCGTCCTGCGTGCCCGCCTGCGTCGTCGCGGTTGTGAAAGTGCCGCGCGTGGGGACCGCCTTGCTGCCGCTGCAGGAGATCGAGCTCACCGGCGTCACGAAGATGGGATTGGCGCCGCGATCCTTGGCCGCCTGGGCCATCATCCCGTAGTACGTCTTGAAGAGAGCCGTGCCCACGTGGCGCGGACAGGTGCTGTCGGTGTCGTTGATGCCGAATTGGATGAAAAGATAGTCGCCCGCCTTCATTCCGTTCAGCATCGCGGTCCAGTCCGCGAGAAAGGTCGTCGAGTTCAGGTCGCATTCCCCGTTGGTGCCCAGCGTCGAGCTCACGTCATAGAGCCAGGTCTGCACGCTCCTGCCCGCGATCGCCCGGTTGCTGACGGTCACCTTGTTGTTGAAGAGGGGCATGAATTGCCCGCCCCACCCGATGGGACAGGGCGCGCTGCCGTTGGCCACCGTTGAGTCCCCCGCGATCCAGACCGTGATGTTGGCCGACGCGCCCGCGCCGCCGGCGCCACCCGCGCCAGCGCCCGCTCCTCCCTGACCGGACGCGCCGCCCTGACGGGACGCACCCCCCTGCCCCGACGCGCCGCCACCGCTGCTCCCGCCCCGGCCGCCCGCGGCGCCGCCGGTTCCGCGGCCGCCGGCGCCGCCCGACGCGCCGCCCTGGCCGCCGGTCGCCTGACCACCGCTGCCGCCCGAGGGCGCGCCGCCGGTGCCGCTGCCGCCGCTACCGCCCGAGGGCGCGCCGCCGCTACCGTTGCCACCGCTACCGTTACCGCCGCTACCGTTACCGCCCGTGGCACTGTTGCCACCGGCACCCGAGCCGCCCGCCACGCCGGAACCAGCGGCGCCGCTCGCGCCACCCGATCCGCTCCCGGCCGCCCCCGCGGGGCCAGCCCCGCTCCCGCCCCCATCTCCGCCCCCAGCGCTCCCCGAGCTGCAGGCGGCGAAGGCGACGACGCTGAACAGGGCGAACGCGGGGCCAAGGGACTTGCGCTTCATGAGGACACTCCCATCAGGGAAAGGGGCGAAGCGCCGGATTTGGGTGCGAGGCTCCCTGCCGTTCGGTCAACCGCGATGACTGCGCGAAGCCAAGCTCGGGGGCTAGAGAAGAACGCGCCCGGGCGTCATTGCACCGCCCGGCGAGTTACTTAGGTTGTCGAGCGGGTCGCGCGAGGAGGGGAACGTGGCATCAAAGATCGAGGACTACGGGCTGATCGGGAACACGCTGACCACCGCGCTCGTGTCGCGCAGCGGCTCGATCGACTGGCTGTGCGCGCCGCGCTTCGACTCGGACGCCTGTTTCGCGGCGCTCGTCGGTTACGACGAGCATGGCCGCTGGGGGATCCAGCCGACGGTGCCAATCCGGCAGACGCGGCAGCGCTATCGGGAGGACACCCTGGTCCTCGAGACCGAGTTCGTTTGCGACGGCGGCAGCGCCCGCATCGTCGACTTCATGCCGGTCGAAGGCCGCTCGGATGTCGTGCGGATCGTCGAGGGGCTCGACGGTGAGGTGCCGCTCGAGATGCTGCTCGACGTCCGCTTCGGCTACGGGGCCGACGCGCCCCTCATCGAGAAGACGGCCGACGGGACCTGCTTCATGGCGGGGCCCGATGCGCTCGTCTTGCGCGGCCCGACGCCCCTCCAGGTGGAGGGGAACCGCGTCTCGGCCTACCTGAACGTGAAGAGGGGGGACCGCATCCCGTTTCAGCTCACCTGGTTCCCGTCGCACGAGAGCCCGCCTCCGGGCCTCGACGTCGACAAGACGCTGGCGTCGACCGAGTCCTACTGGCGCGCCTGGGCGGCGCGCTGCACCTACGAGGGGCGCTGGCGCGACGCCGTGCTGCGCTCGCTGATCACGCTCAAGGCGATGACCTACGCGCCGACCGGCGGAATCGTCGCAGCACCGACCAGCTCACTGCCGGAGTGCATCGGCGGCGTCCGCAACTGGGACTATCGCTTCTGCTGGTTGCGGGACGCCAGCCTGACCTTGAGCGCGTTCATGATCGGCGGCTACGTCGACGAGGCACGCGCGTTTCGCGACTGGCTGCTGCGGGCCGTGGCGGGCGATCCGGTCGACATGCAGATCATGTACAACATCGACGGCGGGCGCCGCCTCACCGAGTTCGAGCTCGATTGGCTGCCCGGCTACGAAGGCTCGAAGCCGGTGCGGGTCGGCAATGCGGCCTCGGGCCAGTTCCAGCTCGACGTCTACGGCGAGGTCATGGCGTCGATCTACGCCGCCCAGCGGCTCGGCCTCCAGGGAACGGAGGCCGGCTGGCGTGCCACGAAGGACTTGTTGGCCTTCCTCGAGAACGCCTGGCAGCGGCCCGACGACGGCATCTGGGAGGTGCGCGGCGGACGGCGGCACTTCACCCACTCCAAGGTCATGGCCTGGGTCGCCTTCGATCGGGTGGTGAAATCCATTCAGGAGTTCCGATTCGGCGGCGACGAGGGGCAGAAGATGCTGGCGCACCTCGGCGCCGTGCGGGAGCGAATCCACGCGGAGGTCTGCGACCGCGGGTTCAATCCGCGGGTCGGGGCCTTCACCCAGTCGTACGGTGCCGAGGCGCTGGACGCGAGCGTGCTGGTGATTCCGCACTATGGCTTTCTCCCCGGCACCGATCCCCGCGTGCAGGGAACCGTCGCCGCGATCGAGAAGGAGCTGCTGCGGGACGGGTTCGTGGTCCGCTACGGCACCGAGCACGGCACCGACGGGTTGCCCGGCTCGGAGGGCGCCTTTCTCGCCTGCAGCTTCTGGCTGGCCGACAACTACGCCTTCGCCGGGCGAATCGCCGAAGCGGAGGCGATGTTCGAACGCCTGCTCGGCCTCCGCAACCACCTGGGACTGCTCTCCGAGGAGTACGATCCCAAGCTGCAGCGCCAGATCGGAAATTTCCCCCAGGCGTTCTCGCACCTGGCGCTGATCCTGAGCGCGCGCATCATCGAGAGCGCGTCACAAAAGCGCGCGCTCAACGAGCCGGCGCTCGGCCACGGCGCCGCCGCCTTCCACTGAGCGCGATCTCCCGGTCAGTTCGTGACGGTCAAGCTGATGTTCGAAAACGAGATCTGGGCCTGCCGGGCCGTGAACAGGCCCGCGTAGACATAGTCGCCGTCGATCGCGCTGAGGTCGATCGTGTAGACCGTGGGGGCCTCCGTCCCGTAGGTGCAGGTGTAGGTCGACCCCGACTTGGCGATCGACAGGTCGAGCACCGAGCCCGTCGTCGGGACGTCCGCCGCCGCGCTGACGACCGTTCCGGTCAGCTGGGTGGGGGCGCTGGTGTCCCGGGTGAAGGACTGCCACGCCGAGGCGGGCGCGTTCCCCTTGAGCGGCCCCACGGCGACGTAGGAGCTGAGCAGCGAGGCGTCGGAGACGTCGGTCCAGGCCGCGTCGCGCACCATCAGCCCGAAGCCGACCTGACTGTTGCTGAAGGTGACCGAGGTGACCGTCGCGGTGGCGGAGAGGACGAAGTCCTTGGCGATCGGCACCTGCTGAAAGTAGAAGGCGATGCCGTCGGTCGCCGCCGCGATCTTTCCCGCCGAGACCGTCGGGCTCCCCGAGGTCAGCGACACGACAAGCGGCGCGGTTGAAGTTTCTGTGATGGCGAAGCTGCCACCCGTGATCTTGCTCGTTCCGCCGACGTCGCCGAAGACCGACCCCATCCAGGGATCGGTGGTGGTCCAGTTGGCGCTCTTCGTCGGCGGGCTGTAGACGATCGGCGTCCAGTTCGGGTTGGGGACCAGGATGGCGATGTCCGGCGGAACGATCCCCGGCAGGACGTGGTCCTTCAGCGTCGAGGTGGACGCGACGAGGCCGGTCGCCACCAGATACGCGTAGTACGAGCCGCCGTAGATGTTGGTGTGGGTGTCGTCGGCGCTGGTCACCGCGTTGCTGACCCAGGCCTGCAGCTGGGCGGTGCCGGCCGCGCCCGAGGCGGCGAAGATCTGCTTGCCGAGCGCCAGCGTCGAGACCGTGTTGTCGATGACGGTGACGCCGGTCGCGGCGCCGAGCGCGCGGATGGCCTGCGGGTAGTCGCCGCCCGGATAGGTGACACCGCCGGAGACGACGTCGGTGGTCACGTGGACCTTGGCGCCCGTATAAGCGCCGGCGGAGTCGCGTCTGACGACGGGCGTGGTGAGGATCGGAATCGCGCCGGCGTCCTGGGCGACCTTCACGTAGTAGGTGTAGAGGTAGTACTGAAACGAGGTGGGATCGGTGACGTCCGTGTTCGGATTCGTGTAGAGCGTCGGATCGGCCTTCTCGTCGTTGTGGCCGAACCCGATCAGCACATAGTCGCCGGCCTTGAGCGAGCTCGTGAAGGTCGCGTAGTTGGCGTTGTCGGCCGGGTCGATGAAGCTCTTCGAGCTGCGTCCCGAGAGCGCGAGGTTGTCGACCGCCACCGTCGCGTCCAGGTATTTCCCGATCTGGGTCCCGTACCCGTAGCGCGGGTAGTAGTAGGGATCGTTGAAGGCCGCTACCGTCGAGTCGCCCACCAGATAGAGCGTCGTGGTCGGCATGACCGGGGCGTCCTTGGCCGCGTCGGCGCCCGCGTCGGTTCCGCCGCCCGTTCCCGCGTCGGTTCCCGCGGCGCCACCCGCCGCGCCCGTACCTGACGGCGCGCCGTTGCCCTTGCCGCCGCATCCGGCCAACGCCAGCGCGCCCAAGGCGCAGGCGAGCGCCGCGCGCGCCACGTGGTCCCGCCTCGACCGATACGTCTCCCTCCGAGTCGAGCGTCTCATCATCTGAAGGTGGCCGGACCCCGCCTCGATGGCTCATCCCACCAGCCTCGGGTCAGGTTCCCGTGGGGGATGTTCCCGCTTTTGCGAGGAGGCGTTTGACCGCGCCCGTGCGAGCCCCACCTTCGCCACGAAGGGCGGTGGTCGGTGATGGAGCGGGACGGGTCCGGGAGGTCGGTCTCCGTGGTCGCGGTGGCGTGCGCGGCGGTATTCGCGTTCGCCGCCGGTTGTTCCGGCAATTCACCGGGCAATTCGCCTGGATCCGGTGGCGGCGCCGGTCCCGCCGGCAGTTCGGTCGGTGGTTCGATCGGCGGCTCGGCCGGAAGCGCCGGCACGGGCGGCGTCGCGGGCGCGCCGGCCAACGGCGCGGCGGGCGCTCCGGCCAGCGGCGCTGCGGGCGCGCCGGCCGGCGGCGCTGCGGGCGCGGGCGGCCAGGGGCAAACCAGCTGCCCACTCCCCGCCGGGCCGGCGGACGCCTGGGTCGAGGTCCAGGCGCCGACCGATCTGAGTGGTTTCCACGTGACCGACGCCTTTGCCGTCGGCACCAACGACCTCCTGTTCGCGGGCAGCACCGTTGATCCGACCGGCACGACGGCCACCGCGCGGCTGGTGCGCTGGACGCGAGGCTGCTGGACGGTCGAGCTGACGTTCCCCGCCTCGGCGACCGTGCCCCGGACGCCCAGCGTTCACGGCACCGGCCCCGACGACATCTGGGCCACGGCCGGGGATCTCATCTACCACCGCGACGCCCAGGGGTGGACGCCCTTCACCGACGACAGCTGGCGCAGCATGGTGATCCAGACGTCGTCATTCTTCGGGGATTTCGAATTGCGCCGCGTGCGCCCCGCCGCGGCCAACGACGTCTGGATCCTGGCGCCCAGCAACATCTTGCACTGGAGCGGCACCGCCTGGACGTCGTACAACTTCGACGACCCCGGGTTTCCCACCGCCGAGGCAGTCTCCGGCTTCGGCTTCAACGACCTCTGGATCGATTCGTCCAGCAGCGTGTGGGTCGTCGGCCCCCTCAAGGAGATCGGCAACACAATGGAGGCCGGAGAGGTCCACCACTTCGACGGCGCCAACTGGACACACATCGGTGTCGGGGTGGGAACCATCTACGCGATCTGGCGCGCTGGCGACGTGCTCTGGCTGGCGGAGCCAACGCGCGCGCTCGTCGACGGGCAGACCGTGGCCCCAGTCCTGCGCGCGTTCGACGGCGCCAACGCGCCGGTCGCCCTCCTCGCCGGCCTCGACCCCATGCAGCCGATGCCGCTCTTGACGAGCCTGTTCGGGCACGGCGCCAACGACGTGTGGGCCGGCGGGACACTCGTCGCTCACTTCGACGGTCAGGGCTGGTCGGTGGCCTCCGATGTCCCGGCCGCCGCGAGCGACGCGTCCGACATCAACCACGCGCTCGTGACCGGCGACCCCGGCTCGGTCTGGCTCGCGACGCCGGGACCGCGCTTCTTCCGCAAGGTCACCGGCCCCTGACGGCGGGCACCATCAGCGAACGTGGCCAGAGCTGACCGGCGTTCGAGCCCGGTCACTGACCCAGAGAGCTGAGAACGGCGGTGGCTCGACACGCCCGTTCGACCCCCTGCACCTGCCCCTCGCGCGCGCCGATCGATCGCCGCGCGACGTCCAGCACGGACTCGGCGGGCCAACCGAGGTTCCAGGCGAGAACAAGTCGCTCCGCGAGCTGGGAGGTGCTGGCGGTCTGCCACATTTGATCGCTGATGAGGCCGACCTTCGCGAGGTCCAGCTCTCGATCGTTCACCAGCGACGGGGCGCCGGCCGCGAACTTCTGCTTCATCAGGGCGACCAGCGAATCCAGCGCGGCGTTGTCGACGTCGGCGGACATCGTGAGGAGGGCTGTTCGCGCGCGCTCGGGGACGAGGTCGAGCGAGATCGAATAGGAAGCGCGCGCGCGATCCCGGAGCTCGTAGCGGAGCCTGTCGTGCAGCAATTGCTGGTAGACCCTGACCGGCGGGTAGTCGTCGCCGCCGGTCACGGGAACCAGGCAGGAGAACAGAAGGCGGGAGACGGTCGGATCTGGCTGATGATGCGCCTCCACCCGGATGCCACCGGTCGGTGCGCCGGCGGGCGGCGCTGGTGGTGGGACCGGTGGCCGGCGAGCGCCCAGGTCGACGAAGTCGTCGAACACGGACGCGGCGAGCTGAAAGACCGCGGCGGGATCGACGTCACCGACGACGATGAGCACGCCGTTCTCCGGGCGGATGACCTCCTCGAACCACCCGTGGATATCGTTCGAAGAGACAGCCTGGATCTGCTCGACGGTGGCAGACCGCCCGTAGACGTGATCCCCGAACAGCGTCGCGAAGTGCTCGACGCGCATCCGCACCAGCGGCTGCTTCTCTTCTTTCTTGTAGAGCTCGACCTGGTCCGTGAATTGTCGCGGGGGCCAGCTGACCGATGCGTCGAGCTCCCGCCGCAGATGCCGCAGCGTATTCTCGACATCGCTTCCGACGCCGCGGTACGCGAAACGGGTCTCCTCGGTCCGGATCTCGAACCGGCCGAGGAGCCCGCTGTCGGCCGCGGTCGGGCCCCGCGGGAGGCGGGACCAGGGGACCGCGACCGACACCCCGGGTTTGTTCCCGAGCTCCCGTCCGCCGCGGAACTCAAGCACGGCCGCGTGGAACGGCGACCGGGGCTGCCTGACGGCCCAGATCTCCAGGCCACTGCCGAGCGTGGTGCGCGCGACGCGCGCGGGCTCGTGGATCCAGCGGGTCGCTTCCGCCGGATCGATGGTCAACCGGTGCGGCGCCGAGGGGACGGTCCCGGGCCGTGGCGCGGATGCGGCCGCCGCGGTGAAACCGGCAGACCGGGCCGCGGTCATGGGGATCACCAGCACCGCCCGCGCGGTCTCTTCCCGCAGGTACTGTCCGATGTAGCCCGAGGCCGCCTCGGCGGTCACGCCGCGGAGGCGCGCGTCCTCCTTCCGGGCGAACAGCGGATCGTCGGTCAAAGCGGTCGAGTGGGCGAGGCTCAACGTCCGCGTGAGGATGTTCTCCTCCTGGTAGGTGCTCTCGAGCGCGCTGCTCTGCCTCGCGTAGTCGAACCAGCCCTGCGTGTAGATCAGGTTCGTCAGGGCGGCCCGCAACTGATTGACGAACGTGCTCGTCAGCGACTGGGCCGCCTCGGCCGAATCGGCGTCCCGCAGTGACAACTTGACGTAGAGGACGGCGCCCTGCCGCCCCGTGAAGAAGGCGGGTTCGATCCGGACCACCCGGGCGTCGAAGGCCCTGCGCTCGGCGGCGAATGCGCCCTGCAGCAGGCTGGGCAAGAGCGGGAGCACCTCGCCACCCGGCACCTGCTCACGCGGGACCGGCCACCCGATCCAGAGCGTGGGCGCCGCGATGGGCGCTTCGTGACGCTGGACGACCGCGGGGGCCCGAACGTAGGCGGCGTCGCTCGAGGGGCCAGAAGCAGGTTGTCGGTGCGGCACGCCGGGGGCGCCCCCGAAACCGCCTCCCACCCACGCCGACTCTCTCTCGGTCGTTTCGGGGGCCGAGATCGCGATCGTCGCCAGGTCGATTCTGTAGTGCTCGGCCACGAACGACTGCACGTCGGCCAGCGAGAGATGGTCGAGAGACTGCGACGTGCCGGCGATCGGATGCGCGTACGGGTGCCCCGGGGAGAACAGCACGGGGAACAACCACGCGGCCGCCTGCCCCGGTGCCCCGTTCTCCGACCGCAGCTGGAGCTCCTCGCGCACGATCTTCAGCTCGGCCTCGAACGCCTGCTGATCGACGTCCTTCAAGGGCTCTCGAAGAATCTCGCCGAACAGGGCCACCAGCTTGGAGGCGCTGGGGGTGGGGACCGTGGCCCAGAACCGGGTCGCGTCCCAGTCGGTCGCCCCGTTGATGGTGAAACCACCGAGCTCGGTGATGCGGTTCCAGAGGTTGGTCCCCGCATGGGAGCCCTGGAACACCAGGTGCTCGGCGAGGTGCGCCAGGCCTGCCTTGGCCGGCGTCTCTTCCGCCGACCCCGCCGAGATGGAGAGGACGACGGTGGCCACGCCGTAGTCCGGGCTCTCCTCGAGGACGACCCGAACCCCGGAGGCGTCGTCGTAGCTCCTGACCGGATACTGAACGCTGCCGGGGCCGGCGATACGGGGCTGGGGCGCACCCAGGCACCCGAGCAAGCACCCGACAGCGACCAGCGACAACCCCAATACCCCACGAATCCGCATCGTCCGGATGTTCGCACAGGTCGTGCGGACCAGGAATGAACTACCCTCGATCCGGATCTCCCGAGATGAGCTGGATCACTGGACGCTGTGAAACAAACGGCATCGAACTCCACTACCTGCGAACCGGAGGCGCCAAGCCGCCCCTGATTCTGCTCCATGGATTGATCGGGAACGGGGCCTGCTGGACGCCCGTGGCTCGGGCGCTCGAGGACGAATACGACCTGGTGATGCCGGACGCCCGGGGACACGGGAAATCCAGCGCGCCTCTCCATGGGTATCGCTACGACGATCAGGCGAGCGACGTCATCGGGCTCATCCGATCGCTCGGGCTCGGCCTCTCCGATCGTCCTGGGGCACTCGATGGGGGGAATGACGGCGGCCGTGGTGGCGAGCCGGGCCGCCGGGCTCATTCGCGGCGTCGTCCTGGTGGACCCGACCTTCTTGAGCCCGGAGCGCCAGCGCGAGGTCTGCGACAGCGACGTCGCCGAGCAACACCGCCGGCTGCTCGGCCTGAACGAGGGCCGAGCTCGTGGCCGAGCTGCGGGCCCGACACGCGCGCCGGTCGTCCGAAATGGTGGAGCTCCTGGCGGCGGCCAGACTCCAAACCAGAATGAGCGCGTTCGACGTCCTCACGCCGCCCAATCCCGACTACCGCCAGCTGGCGCGCACGATCGACGTCCCGACCCTGCTGGTCATCGGCGATACGCCCGTGGTGTCCCTCGAGACGGCCCGGCAGCTGCAGGACCTGAACCCGCGCTTCCGCGTCGAACAGATCGAAGGCGCCGGCCACGGCGTTCCGTTCGACCAGCCCGAGCGCCTGGCGGCCGTGGTCCGTTCCTTCTTGCGGGCAGTGAACGGGTAAGAGAGCACTTTTTTGCGGTCGGGCACGGACGGTGGCCAAATTGCCTGATGCTCGAACAGTCGGAGACGGGGGAAGGTCGCGCCGTCGCGATCGTGTCGCTCAAGGTCGCGCTCTCGGAGGAGACGCGCGCGTCACTGGCGGCGGTGCGCGTGGCCCAGGAGAGCGCGCAGCGGCGCGCACAGCGGCAGACTCTTCAGGCGCGGATCTTGTTCGCGCTGCTGGTGGGCGCTGTCGCGCTGGGCGCCGGCACCTTGAGGCCACGGCTGGCGCACTGGCGGCAGTCGCGCGCGAAGACCGCGCAGCCGGCGCCAACCTCGCCGGCGACGCCCACGCGGATTGGGACCATCGCACCTGAACCTGCGGCGCCGGCCGCGATGGCGCACGTCGCGCCTCCGGCGATCGCCGCCGCACCTGCCATACCGAAGCTGGCCGCAGCCGTGGTGCACGAGGCCGCACCGGTTGCCGCGCGGGCGAAGGTGACCGACGGCGGCGTCCCCGCCGAAGGGTGCGACACCTCCACCCGAAGCGGGCTCTGGCGACGGTCGCCGGAGGCGTGCGCGCGCGCGTTCGCGGCGGATCCGAAGAATGCTTCCCTGGCCCTGGCGGTCGCGCAGGCCGAGCACGCGCACGCGCGCCTCGATGAAGCCGCCCAGTGGGCCAGGCGCGCGCTCGCGCTCGATCCGAACGCCGCGGAGGCCTACGTCATCATCGCGCGCGCCGACGCCGAGAACGGACGTGACGACGAAGCCCGCGCCGCCTACCAACGCTATCTGGAGATCGCGCCGCGCGGCTGGCACAAAGCCGAAGCACGGGCCGCGCTGCGACGCGCGTCCAGCCGTCCCCGCTGACCTACCTGAAGGGGGCCAAATGCCCCAAGGGGCGTTTTGCCTCCCAGGGAGGCAGCGCCTGACCGCGGCTTCCCGACGTCGCCTGCGTCCTTTCGGGGCACGGCGGTTGCTGCACCTCAAAGACATGAGGTCGCAGATGAGGCGTGGGAGCTGTTGGTCGGCAGCGATGCTCGCGGTTCTGGCCGCCGGGTGTGCTCTGTATCCACCCGACTACATCCCGGTGATCCCGCCGCCACGGCAGCTTCAGGTGCGCGGTGCAGCCGAGGTCGCAACGTTCCTGGTCACGCCGCCGGCGCGCGCGCACCTCGATATCGGGATGGTGCGGGCGTACAGCTACGCCACGACAGTCGAGCAGCTGGTCGTCCGGCTCCGGACGACCGCGGGCCGGCACGGGTGCGACGCTCTCGTCATCACGAGCATCAACCTGGAACCCCGCGGGCTGTCCACCGCGGGTTGGATCGAGGGGAGCTGCGAGATCTTCACCGACCCTCCGGCCCCGACGCCCTCCCCGTCTTAGTTGCAGGGCATGACGCGGGCCACCTGGATCGTGCTGGACGAAGAGGCGACGCCGGCCCAGGCCACGCTGCCGTCGGGGAAGGCCTTCCACGACTGCCAGGGGTGATCGGGCACCGCGATGGTGAACTGCGAACCGACCGTCGCGCCGGTGGTGGAATCGTAGATCTGCGCCGCCAGGCCCTTTCCCGAGCCCCAGGTCAGGAGCATCTTGCCGCTCCCCAACGAGACGAGGTGCGGGTTTTCGGTGTTCCCGGCCGTGACGACGGTCTGGTCGGATGCGCTCGTGCCGCTGAAGTGCTCGAGCTTGATCACCATGCCCTGGCTCCAGGCGTTCCAGTAGCCGGTGTTGCCGGAGAGCACGATGTCGCCGTTGAACAGCGTCCCGTCGCAGGTTCCGGTGGCCACCGTGTGATAGCCGCTCGGCTGGGCGATCCGGCAGTTGTTGTCGGTCGCGCAGGTCATCACGAAGTGGCTGGTGCGCGGATCCCAGACCATGCGCGTCGTCCAGCTGTGGCTGCACCCGATCCCGAAGCTGTCGTGCCCGGTGAGCAGCGACCCCGTCGGACCGACAACCTCCATCCGATCGCCTTCGTGAATGTCGATCTTGCCGGCGCCGCCCGCGCACGAGCTGGTGCTGTTGGTGACGGTGATGGAGTCGCAGAAGTAGGCGGCGTAGTTGGTTCCGTCATAACCGAGCCGACCGTGGTGCTGATACCACCAGACGAACTCCGTCGAGCCGTTGGCGCCGGAAGGATTGGCGTAGCCTGGAGAGGTGGCGCTCGAGTTGGTCAGCTCCGTCGCCCATTGCTCCGTGCCCGCGCAGTCATACCGGACCATGTAGGTGTCGTAGCAACCCGGGCGGTCGGACGGCAGGCTACAAAGGTTGTTCACGTCGCCGCAGTGTTGCGCGTCGACGGTGCTCGCACCGTCGCGGGTCAGCACGACCACGCCGCCGTTGGCGTCGGCGGCCACGTCCTGGAAGTCGTGCCCCGGGAACGTGAACGGCGTGCCGGTCAGCTGGTCGTTGCAGTCGAGCTCGCCGACATGCACCACGCTGGTCGTGCTGCTGCCGTACTTGGCGTAGTTCGTCACCCAGGCGATTCGCGAGCCGCCGCCCGGCTCGGCCGCGATCGCCAGCGGCACGGCCAAGGTCTCGTCCGTCGAGTAGGCGAGCGCGCTGCCGATATTGACCGACGTGACGCGGACCTGCGGCGCCGAGCACGAGCCCACCGTGGCGGCGGCGCAAGTCCCCGGACAATTGCCGACCGCACCACCCACGCCAGCGCCGCCCGATCCGGTGGTGCCGCCCGACCCGATCGCTCCCCCAGAAGCCGTCGCGCCCCCGGAGCCGGTCGTGCCGCCCGTCGCGGGGGTGCCACCGCTCCCGGTCGTGCCCGCCGACGCGCCGCTCCCGCCCCCCTTCCCGCCCGTGCTTGCCGACCCGCCGCACGCGTTCGCGAGTGCCAGGGTTCCTACCAGCATGACGTTCCACAGCCGGGTCCAAGATGAGGTCATCGGTTGCTCCCTGGGTAAGATACAGATGGGCGAATGCAGCAGCTCAGTTGCAGGGCATGACGCGGGCCACCTGGATCGTGCTGGAGGCGGAGGCGACGCCTGCCCAGGCCACGCTGCCGTCGGGGAAGGCCTTCCACGACTGCCAGGGGTGATCGGGCGCCGCGATGGTGAACTGCGAGCCAATCGCCGCACCGGTGCTGGAATCGTAAATCTGCGCCGCCATCCCTGAGCCCGAGCCCCAGGTGAGCAGCATCTTTCCCGTCCCGTACGAAACGAGGTGCGGGTGTTGTGAGCTCGCCGCCATGACGGTCTGGTCGGACGGGTTGGTTCCGCTGAAGTGCTCGAGGCGGATCGTCCCGCCCTGGCTCCACGCCGTCCAGTACCCGGTGGTGCCGGCGAGCACGATGTCGCCGCCGAACAGCGTCCCATCGCAGGTTCCCGTCGCCACCGTGTGATAGCCGTTGGGCTGCGCGATCCGGCAGTTGTTGTCGGTCGCACAGACCATCACGAAGTGGCTGGTCCGCGGATCCCAGACCATGCGCGTCGTCCAGCTGTGGCTGCACCCGATCCCGAACGTGTCGTGGCCGGTCAGCAGCGACCCCGTGGGACCGACCACCTGCATCCGATCGCCCTCGTGGATGTCGATCTTGCCCGCGCCGCCCGCGCACGAGCTGGTGCTGTTGGTGACCGTGATGGCGTCGCAGAAGTAGGCGGCGTAGTTGGTGCCGTCGGAAGCGACGCGACCGTGGTGCTGGTACCACCAGTCGAACTCGGTCGAGCCGTTGCTGCCCGCAGGATTGGCATAGCCCGGGTTGGCGGCGGTCGAGTTGGTCAGCTTCGTCGCCCACTGCTCCTGGCCGGAGCAGTCGTACCGCATCATGTACGTGTCGTAGCAGCCGGGACGGTCGGACGGCAGACTGCAAAGGTTGTTCACGTCGCCGCAGTGTTGCGCATCGGGGCCGCCCATCCCGTCGCGGGTCAGCACGACGACGCCGCCGTTGGCGTCGGCAGCCAGGTCCTGGAAGTCGTGCCCCGCGAACGTCCACGGAGTCCCGGTCAGCTGGTCGCTGCAATTCAGCTCGCCGACGTGGACCACGCCGGTGGTGCTGCTGCCGTAGAGGGCGTAGCCGGTCACCCAGGCGACGCGCGTGCCACCGCCCGGCTCCGCCGCGATCGCCAGCGGCACCGCGTAGGTCTCGTCCGTCGAGTAGGCGACAGCGCCGCCGACGTTGACCGAGGTGACGCGGACCTGCGGCGCCGAGCACGACCCCACCGTGGCGGCGGGGCACGTCCCTGGACAATTTCCGACCGCGCCGCCCACGCCGGTCGCCCCCGAGCCGGCGGTGCCGCCCAATCCGGTCGCCCCCCCGGAAGCCGTGGCGCCCCCGGAGCCCGTCGCGCCGCCCGTCGCGGGGGTGCCCCCGGAGCCCGTCGTGCCGCCCGTCGCGGGGGTGCCGCCAGAGCCCTTCACGCCGCCAGAGGCTGTCGCCCCCCCCGAGCCCGTCGCGCCCCCGGAAGCTGTCGCGCCCCCGGAGCCCGTCGCGCCGCCAGTCGCGGGGGTGCCGCCGGAGCCCGTCGCGCCCCCGGAGGCTGTCGCGCCCCCGGAGCCCGTCGCGCCCCCGGACCCGGTCGCGCCCCCCGATCCGGTGGAGCCGCCACTCCCGGTCGTGCCCCCCGACGCGCCGTTCCCGCCCCCCTTCCCGCCCGTGCCTGCCGACGTGCTGCAGGCGCCCGCGAGCGCCAGCGTTCCTACCAGCATGACGTCGCACAGCCGGGTCCAAGATGAGGTCATCGGTCGCTCCCTGGGGGGTCAGATGCAGACACCACCACAGCTAATGTCCCCTCCTCCCCCACGGAGGGCTCAAGAAAGAGGCGCCCCGGCCAGGCCCAGTTGAACCGAGGACGCGCGGAATGCCATCCTTGCCGCGCCCCATGAACGAAGAAGAGGCCAATCGAGCGGGTGGTGCACTGTTGGGCCTCGCCACCGGCGACGCGCTCGGAACGACGCTCGAGTTCACGGCGCCGGCCGTGCCGCCCTTCCCGGCGCGGCTGACTGGCCCACATCGCACCATCACCGGTGGCGGACCGTTTCGTCTCGCGCCCGGGGAGGTGACCGACGATACCCAGATGGCTTGCTGCCTGGCCGCCTCGCTGCGCGAAAGATCGGCGTTCGAGGCCGGGGACGTCGTGCAGCGCTACATCGCGTGGCGCGAGGCCGCGTTCGACGTCGGGGTGCAGACCTCCGCCGCGCTCGAGCACGCGCGGAAGGATCCGCTGCGCGGGGGCCGGATCGTGTGGGAACGGCGGTCGGGCGTCAAACCGGCGGGCAATGGAAGCCTGATGCGCGCGGCACCCATTGGCGTCTGCTTCATGGATACCGATGAGGGCATCGCCCGGGCGCGTATCGCGGCGAGCTGGCTCGACTCGTCACTGACGCACTTCGACCCACGCTGCCTGCTCGCCTGCGTGGCGTTCAACGCGGCCGTCGCGGCGGGCATTCGCGGGGAGACGCGACCGCAGATGCGCGACGCCGCCGAGAGCGACCTCATTGCAGCAGCGCGTTCGCAGCCCGAAGACGATCCCGGCGTCCGGGAGGCGATACGTGGTGGAACGACGGACGTGTTACAGGACCTTCGCCTGGCGCAGGGGGATGATCCCATGCTCGAAAGGATCACCGAAGACGGTGGGCTCGATATCCTGGGGCAAGCCGGGTTCGTCAGGGTCGCCTTCCGGCTCGCGTTCTGGGAGCTTCTGCACGCGCCGTCGTTCGAGGAGGCGCTGATAGACGTCGTCAATCGCGGCGGCGACGCAGACACCAATGGGGCCGTCGCAGGCGCGTTGCTGGGGGCGCACTTCGGGAAGCACGCGATCCCGAGCGACTGGCAGGCGGTCGTGCTCGGCGCACGCGGACTGCGCCCCGCCTATCACCCCCGCGTTTTGCTCGACCTCGTCACGGCGCTGACGGACTGATTCCTTGTCGGTCACCCCCCGAGATGCACGCGCTTGCCCACCAACGTCGTCGACTCGCACGCCTCGACCAGAAAGTCGGCGAGGTCGGCGCGGGAGATCGTGGCCGGCATGCTGGTCAACTCGGGCGTGCGCAGGTACTTCCCCTTCGCCTTGCCGTTCGTGAGCCGCATGGGGCGCGCGATGACGAAGTCGAGGCCGCTTGTCTCGGTCATGCGCTCCTGAACCTCGTGATCGCGGAAGAAGCCCTTCAGGAGACGGTCGATGAGGAACGTCCTCTGGAACCAGCTCGCCGCGGGCTTGCTCTCCCCGACGCCGTGCGCGGTGAGGACAACCAGGCGCTTGCCGCCGTGCTCCTTCATCGCGTCGATGCAGTACCTCGTGCCACGCGAGAAATAGTCGGGCGTCTCCTTGATCGCGCCCAGCGTGCCCGGCGAGGCGCAAATGATCACGGCGTCGTGTCCGGCCACCGCGCTCTGCACCGAGGCCGCGTCGTGGAAGTCGCCGGCGATCTTCGTCAGCGCGGGGTGTGTGACGTCGAGCTTTGCGGGCGTGCGCGAGAACGCGCTCACCGAATGACCCTTCGCGAGCGCTGCCTTGACGCAGAGGGCGCCGGTTCCCCGCGAGGCGCCGACGACGAGGATTTTCATGAGCGCACCATACACCTGACCTTCGCTCGAGAATGGGACCTCACCTTTCCATCTGGTGGGGCAAACTAGCGACCGTCGATGTTCAGCCACGAGGGGCCAGCGCGAAACGCCAGAAGCAACAGCGTCCTCGCCGGCTACCTGGCGTTCATCGCTGGCTTCGCCAACGCCTCCGGCCTGGTCCTCTTCGGCGCCTTCACATCGCACGTGACGGGCAACGTGGCCCGGGTGAGCGCGAGCGTGGCCCGGGGAGACATCAAGGGAGCGGCGCAGGCTGGCGTGCTTGTCGCGGTCTTTCTTCTTGGAGCCGTGACGGCAAGCCTTCTCGTCGAGACGAACGTCTTCCGCCGGACCTCGAGCGCCTACGGCGCGGCGTTGCTGGTCCAAGGGGGGCTGCTATCCGCGTTCGTCGTGACGGACGCGGCGAGCCTCCTCTCGTTCGCCATGGGGATGCAGAATAGCCTCGTCACCCGTCTTTCGGGTTCCGTGGTTCGAACGACCCACCTGACGGGCGTCGTCACGGACCTCGGCATCGAGATCGCCCGCTGGGCTCGCTGGACGTGGTCGAAGCGATTCGGTGGCCGGATTGCCAGCCCCGGGCGCAACCCGGCCGCACGCCCCACCCCGACGCGATCGCTTCTCCTGCTGACCATCGCGTTGACGTTCACCGCTGGCGGAATGCTGGGGGCGATCGCGACGCCAGCCTGGGGTGCCCGCTCGATCGCGGTTCCGGCGATCGCGATTCTTCTTGCCGCGGCATACGCCTTCGCCGCCGCTCCTCCCGCGCGAGGTCAGTCCTAGGAGCCGAAGACGCGCTTCTTGAGGTCTCCCGTGACGTCGAGCTGCATGAGCTCGTGGAAGCCGCCCACCGGCGTGCCGGCGATGACCACGATGGGGAACTCCTCGCTCTTGGCGGCGGTGATGACCCAGGAGCGCTCCGCTTCGTCGTTGGTGACGTCGAGGATGCGGAACTTGATCTCGCGCGCGTTGAGCAGCTCTTCGACCTTGATCCTCGTCCGCTGGTCCTTGCCGTCGAAGTAGACGATCACCGGCGCCTGCTCGCGAACGGCCGCCGTTACGATCACCGGTCCAGCGGAGGTCGCCGGATCCACGACGACGGCGTCCGGCCTGATCGGCTTGCCGAGCAGATCGTTGAAGGTGCTCACCACGTCGCGCAGCCGCCGCACCAGCGGGCTGTCGGCCTCGCGGGCCTCCAGCTGCTGGTGGGCCAGCGAGCGCAGCTTGCCTGTCAATCCGCTCAGCATGTTGCCGTTCATGAGGTCGCGGCGACGCTAGTTGGCGGCAGCGGCGCGGACGTCGCTGGAGGCGACGGTCGCGTTGGCCTTGGCCTTGGCGGCTCCACGCTGCAGGAGCCGCTTGGTGAAGTCGATGACCTTGGCGGTGCGGGTCTTCTTGACGTCGTCGACCACGTGCTGCACCAGGTTGGCCGCCATGCTGGCGACCGAGCCGTGGCGCGGGTAGAAGAGCGACGAGCCGCGCCAGTTCTTGTCCTGCAGATACGCGCGCAGCTCGGCGACGGTCAGGCCGTTCTTCTCCAGCTCCGCCTGGTACTCGGCCTGGGCCGCCAGGCGCGCCTTGAACAGCAACATCTGCACGCGCGAGTAGACGTTGACCGCGCCGTCGCCGCTGGTCTCGATCGGGCAGAAGATGCGCCGCGGGTACTTCTCGGTGATGAGCGACTGCACGCCGTCGGAGACGCCCGCCGACGGCATGCAGCCGAACGGCTTCACCGTCAGCGTCATGTTCGCCTTGGCCTTGACGACGTTGAGGATGAGCTTGCCGACCTCCATGTGGCCTTCGCCGCCGCGGAGGTCGTTGTTGTAGTACTCGTGCGCGACCTCGGCGACCTTGTCCATGTCGGGCAGGTGGTAGCCGTAGAGGCCCATCGCGTGCGCGAACGTCTGGAAGACGCCGCGGATGGCCTGCTCGGCCAGCCAGAGCATCGCGAGCTTCTTGCGCGACGTCGAACGCCGCCGCCGAGGCCGTACTTGCGCGCCTTGTCGTCGCCGCGCAGGACCACGCGCTGCTTCGTGTCGAGCGTCCCTCCCAGATCATGTAGAGGAGCCACGCGGTGACGAGCTGGATGTCGGCCTCGGCGCCCTCGCTCTCGAGGAAGCGCTGCAGCTCGTAGTTGCCGTCGCCCTCGGTCGTCATCGCCCAGAACTCGCCGATGATGCAGACCTTCGGCTTCGACGATCGTGCGGTCGACCTTGACCGTCATCGAGCTTGCGGCGCGCCTGCAGCAGCGCCCAGAGCAGCGACTTGCTCGTTGGTTCTCGAGCGCGTCGTAGATGATGCTTCTTCGCGGCCTCGAGCGCGCGGTCGGTCGTCGCCCGGCATCGACCTCGTACGGGCGGATGCGGTAGCCGAGCGCGTTGAGCACGTCGCCGATCAGGATCGCCTTCAGGATGCGCCCAGAAGAACGTCGGGTTCATCTCGAGGCCGACGCTCCTCGCCGGTCGCCTGCTTGAGGCCGCCCGTCTGCTGGAAGAGCATGACGCGGAAGCCGTCGAAGCCGGCGTCGCGGAGCGCCTTGCGGTACTCGGTGACGTACATGCCGAAGCGGCACGGGCCGCACGCGCCGGCCGTGAGGAAGACGTAGTTCTTGACGATCTCCTCGGCCGGCATCCCCTGCTTGTCGCGCAGCGGTGCAGGTACTTCACCAGGTTGCCGACGGTGAAGTACGTCGGGTTGCACTGGCCGCGGTTGCCGAACTCCTTGCCGAACTGGAGCGCCGTCGTTGTCGGGCACGTCGATCGCCTGGACGTTGTAGCCGATGCCGCGGAGCGCGCCCTGGAGGAAGAGGTCGTGCGCCATCGTGAGGCCGCCGATGAGGAGCGTGGTGTGCGCGCGCTTCGCCGCCGGTGAAGGTGGTCGGCATGTCGTCGCCCAGTGCTCCTTGCCGGCTCGAGGCCGAGCGCTGCCTCTGCTCGCCTCGAACTTCTTGAGCTCGGCCTCGACGTCGATGTCGACGTTCGCCTTGGCGCCGCGAACGGGGAGTCGTCTTGCGGGTGTCGGTCTGGTCGTTGTCGATGGTTTCCACTGTGAGTCCTCCGTCCGAGTTAAACGCGCGCGACAGCTTCGTTGATCGTTGCCGAGCTTCTTGATGCCCATCCGAATCAGGCCGGCTTCTTCGGCCGCCTCGAGCCGCCGGGTTCACGGCTCGGTCGGCCTCGACCCGCTTCGAATACGCGGCGACCTTCGCTTCGGTCTCGTCGATCATCTTCTCGAGCGCCGGGTCCTGCTGCTTGCGCGCCGCGAGCTGCTGCCGCTTGAGCTCGAGCAGCTCGAGGCGCTTCTCGTCGATGCGGAACGTCGAGCTCGTCGCTGCTCTTGCGCCGTGTCCTCGAGCCGCTCCTCGTGGAGCTTGAGCGTGTGCGCGTAGGTCTTGACGCGGATCTTGATCGAGCCGCCCGGCTTGTTCGCGTCGATGTCGTGGAGCGCCGCGTACGGCGTCTTGCCGACGTCTCGATGATCGAGTCGATGAGGCCGTAGGTCGGCGCGTCGTGGCCGCACTTGAAGCTCGACAGATCGAGCACGACGACGTTCGGGTGGTGCGCCGCGAACTTCGCCGCCCACACCTTCTGCGCGCTGTTGACCGAGTAGTTCTCCGGCCACACGTCGTTGATCTCGAGCGGCGTCTCGATCCGCCCCGCCTCGATGTCCTCGTCGAAGTAGCGATCGAGCTAGCGTCGGATCCTTGCGGGATCGAGCGCATCGAGAGGATCGGGTAGCCGAGCACCTGGAACTCCTCCGGGATGCCGTGGTTGAGGCCCGGGTCGGAGTGGTACGGGCGGCCGATCATGAGGATCGCGACGCGGTTCTCGGCCTCGACCGTCTCGAGGATCGCGCGGCCCTTCTCCTGCAGGTCGTCGTCGAACGATGTCGAGCGCCTTCCAGCGCCTCGCCGACAGGCGAGGTCGTTCTCGTCCTCGGTGATGCCGAGGCGCGGGCCCCAGCGTCTCGAACATGCGCTGCGCCATGCAGCGTCGGCTCGTCGAACGACAGCGCCGGATCGAGGTACTCGATGCCGCGCTCGGCGAAGAAGTCGACCTCCTTCGTGAACGCCGCCTTCATGACGTCCGGCGCGCCGGCGACGATCGGGCAGCGTCGCGTTGTCCATCATGTCGTCGACGAAGTTCGGCACGTGCGTGAGGATCGGGGAAGAAGATGTACTTGAGCGGCTTGCTCTCTCGGTGTGCTGGTGGAAGAGCAGGTTGTGGATGTGCGCCTGCGCGACCTTGCGTCGGGTAGCACGGATCGATCGAGCCGTACTTGCCGCCCTCGACCCACATCTCTTCGGTCGTCTCGTCGCAGAAGACGACGTTCTGCTTCTGCGACGCCGAGCGCCTCGAAGTACGTGCGGAAGAACGGCGCCGTCGAGTAGATGTTGAGCACGCGCGGGATGCCGACGCGCACGTCGGCGCGCGCTTGCCCAGCACTCCGGCGACGCGCGCTGGAACGGGCGCTGATCGCCGTCTTCGCGACGGACCGCGCCGAAGAAGCGCTTCGCTCGACCTCGACGTCGTCGACCGGCGCGCCGTCGCTCGGGCATCGGCGCCGGCTCGTAGAAGTGCCTGAACGCCTGCTTCGCCTCGTAGTCGACGATGTTCGGGAACTGCTTCGGCATCTTCTTGCGCTCCTCGCTGAGCGCGAGCATCGCCTCCTCGCTCTCGACGGTGCCCTTCTCGCACGAGAAGCCCGAGATGTAGCGGCGGTCCGGCCGTCGGGCGTCTTGGTGTCGATGAACGTGCGCTTGCAGTTGTTCGGGCAGAAGTGGCAGACGCGTCTCTTCGTCGTTCTTCGACGTGTACTCGAGGTCGATCGCCGCATCGATGCCGATGAAGGTCGATCGTGCCGCGGCGCTTGACGACGCGCAGCGTCTCCATCGCCGCGCCGATCGCGCCGGCTTCGCCCGTGTGCGGGTGCACGAACACCTCGGCGTCGGGCACGCGCTCCTTGATGTAGTCGACCTGCGCCTTGACGGCCGCGAGGTTGTACTGCGTGCCGCCCTGGAGCACGAACTTCGTGCCCGAGCGCCGCCATGCGCGGGATCTGCACGACGTACTGCCAGACGTTCTTCGGCAGCACCTGCGCGAGGCCGGCGAGCAGCTCCTCCTTCGAGAAGCCCTCCTTCTGGAAGTTCACGCGATCGGTGTCGAGGAAGACGGCGCAGCCGTAGCTGAACTTCGGCGCGAGCTCGCGCCTTGAACGCGACGTCGGCGTACTCGGTGACCGGCACGCCGAACTGATCGGCCATCGCCTGCAGCAGCATGCCGTTGCCGGCCGAGCACGAGTTCGAGAGGCGGAAGTTCTCGATGTCGCCGTTCTTCATGAACAGGACCTTGATGTCCTGCCCGCCGATGTCGCAGATGACGTCGACGTCGCCGAAGAAGTGCACGCGCTCATCATGTGCGCGACGGTCTCGACGATGTTCACGTCGGCGTCGACGCACTCCTCGAGCACGTCGGCCGCGTAGCCGGTGGCGCCGAAGCCGATGACCTCGAGCTTCGCGCCCTGGTCGGTCGACGCACTTCCGCAGCTGCGCGAGGAGCTCCTTCGTGTCCTGGATCGGGTTGCCCTTCGAGAGCTGGTAGGCCTTCTTGAGGATGCTCGCCGTCTCTCGTCGACGAGGACGGCCTTGCGACGACGTCGAGCCGCCGTCGAGGCCGATGACGCCGCGACACGTCTTGCCCGGCTCGAGCGTCGTCGGCGTCGAACTTCGGGATCGTGTAGAGCTTCTCGGAACGTCGTCGAGCTCGCTCGTGCGTCTTCGACGAGCGGCGGGCCCGCGCGTCTCGCCGAGGCGCGCCTTGCGGCCGTTGCGTGATGTACTCGCTCGAGCGCCGTCGACGCCCTTGAAGACGCCGACGTCGGCGGCCTCGTGGAGGCCGTACAGCACCGCGCCGAGCGCCGCGTAGTACTGCGCGTTCTCCGGGACGAAGATCAGCTCCTCGATCGGCACGTCCTTCGGGTAGTCGTAGCCGCGCTCGTCCCACGTCTCCGGGATGCGCAGGCGCCAGCACTCCTGCAGGAACGGCAGGTACGTGTTCGGGCCGCCGAGCAGGAGCACCTTGTGCTTGAGCGTGTTGCCGCGCGTGAGCACCGACGAGGTTCTGCAGGACGATCGCGTCGGCGAGCGAGTACAGGACCTCGGTGCGCGGGATGCCGCTCTTGACGAGGTTGACGATGTCGGTCTCGGCGAACACGCCGCACTTGGCCGCGACGTGGTGGAGCTTCGAGTCGTCGAAGCGCGATCTGTCACGACCTCCTCGCGCGGCACGCCGACCTTGATGCAAGCACTTGTCGATCGTGGCGCCGGTGCCCGACGCGCACTTGTCGTTCATCGAGGTGATGGCGGTCTTGTCGCCGGTCTCCTCGTCCTCCTTGAACATGATGATCTTCGCGTCCTGCCCGCCGAGCTCGATCACGCTGCCGACGTCGGGGTGCAGCGTCTCGACGGCCAGCGTGACGGCGTTCACCTCCTGCACGAACTTGCCGCCGAGTGCGGGCGCGAGCGGCGCGCCGCCCGAGCCGGTGAGGAACATGCGCCATCTGGTCGTTCGGCGATGTTCGGGAAGGCCGCCGCGATGCGCTCGAGCAGCTCGAGCACCTTCTCGGGCTGCTTCGTCTGGTGGCGCTGGTAGTCGCTCCAGAGGATCTCCTTCGTCGCCGGGTCGACGACGACGGCCTTCACGGTCGTCGAGCCGACGTCGATGCCGATCGCGACCGCTTCGTCCGAAGATTCACCGGC
>CAVSAG010000006.1:0-200000 GCA_963725905.1 uncultured Pseudomonadota bacterium
TGCCATGCTCGCGTGCGGGCGTCGTGATGCCACCGCACCGACCGCTGAGCGACCGCGCGACGCGACAGTCGTGCGCGACGCGGGTGGGCCCGATCTCGACCTGAACGTCGGCTCTCGCATGCATGGCCTCGAGCTGCAGCCCTCGGAGGATGCTCCCTGGACGGTGGGGACGACCGCGCGGGCTCGGGTTCAGGCGACAGAGCTCGCTATGCACGACGGCTCGTACGGGGCTGCGCGGCTCGAGGTGCAGGCAGTGGCCGGTGGGCAACCAATCCTGACGAAGAAGCTCGCAGGGAGCTGGCGGGTATTGGCCTACGTCGCGGCGAAGCGCGCGTTTCTGCTCGGCGGTCAGTTCGAGAACTGGCGGCTGGCTGCCGCTCGACGACCTCGAATACCTCGACGAGGCGACGGGGGCGATGTCGCGGTCGCGGGTGACCGCCGATGGCCACTGGATCGCCTTCGCGGTCGTGCCCGGGCCGGATGGTCGATTCGTCGCCGCGATTGGCGAGTACCGCGCGGACCAGGCGTTCGGCGCCGGGAGGTTCCGAGTGCAGCTCCTCGATGCCGTAAAGGACGCGCTCTACGACCTCGGGCGGCCGCCGGTCCCGCCGCCCGCCGAGGATCCACCGGAAGAAGGGGGCAGCCGCTGGCAGTGGGGCGATCCGATTGACGGGGTGGTCGACATGGACCCGGCATCAACTCCGTCGACGCGCACACCTTGCGCGTCACCTACGGCGCCGACACCTGGAAGCGCCGCGCGTCCCGGCGCACGGCGAAGACCTGGGACCCCGAGCGGGTGACGGCGGGACCTGCCATCGCCCCATCGGTTCTCGGCGACCGTTGACGTCTAGGTACCTGACAGCGAGCGGCGTGGCTGGTGCAGGTGAACGGGGAGCATCTTGGCGTAGAGGCGGAAGTCGCCGTCCGTCGCTATCCGAGCTTTCTCCGGGCGGCCGCCGCACAGATGAGAAAGTCGGTGTTCGAACCCTGGACGCCCCGCGCGCGGCAGCGGTTGAAGAACAGGGCCGCTTCCTCGTGGTCCTCTTCCGCGAGATCGAGGTCGGGAAAGGCCCGCAGATGATCGCGGAGGAGGGCATACTGCCGTTCGCTGGAGATTCCCGACAAGTATCCCCGTCTGACCGGCCCGAGGAGAGCCACGCGTCCCTCTCGGATGAGCTCGCCCAGCTCGGAGGCCTCCGGCTCGGAGACCAGGCGCCGCCGGCGCAACGCCAACGACCAGACGGAGGTATCGACGACGACGTTCACGAGCGGCGACGTTGCCGCTTGTGGTCGTATCCCAATCGAACTCGACCTTGCCGAAGAGGTCGAGGATGCGAGCCTGCTTCCGGCGCTCGACGTACTCGCGGAGCGCCTGCGTGACCGTGTCTTTCTTCGTCCGCAGGCCCCCGATTCGCAAGGCCTCGTTCAAGAGGCGGTCGTCGATGGCCAGGTTGGTCGCCATGTGTAAAAGTCTACACACACCTGGTTATCGAGCAAGCTCGGCCCGGGTTGCGCGACAGGTCAGTCCTCGACGGTCGTTCCGTCGCGCAGCGGATGGACCAGGTGGCGGACGCCGACCGCTTGCTGTTCGTGGGCAGTCTGACGGTCGGTCGAGGGAGCCGATTGGCCGTGGGCCGCGGACGGCGCAGCGGCGACGGCGGTCAGTACCAGAACTGAAGCTAGGCGCATGAGGGCTGGCTCCTGCGGGAAAGGCCAGATTTTACCACGCCGACTACGGCCCGGCGTTGGGTTGCTGGCCGGTCCAGGAATCCGCGGCAGCCTCGGAAGTTCGCCGTCTCCGCTTGACTGGCGGAAGAGGCGCGTCGCGTATACGATCCCACCATGGCCTCCAAGAAGCCTGCCCCCGAGGGACCCATCGAGGTCCCCGACACGATTTCAGTCCTGCCCCTACGGAATTCGGTCTTGTTCCCGGGGTCCGATCATCCCCATAGACGTCGGCCGCAAAAAATCGGTGAAGCTCGTCGAGGAGGCCATCTCGAAGGAGCGGCCGGTCATCGGGATCGTGACCCAGCGCGACGCCCGCACCGAGGATCCTGGTCCGACGGACCTGTACATGGTCGGGTGCGCGGCGCGCATCCTCAAGGTCATCAAGCTGGCCAAGGACAACTTCTCGGTCATCCTGCAGGGCGTCTCGCGCATCCGGCTCGTCGACGTCAACAACCAGGAGCCGTTCATGACGGCGCGCGTGCAGCCGCTGCCCGACCCGCCCGTGACGGACGTCGAGCTCGACGCGCTCGGTCATGAACCTGAAGGACGTCGCCAAGCGCGTCATCAAGCTCATGCCCGAGCTGCCCAAGGAGGCCAGCGCGCTCGTCGACAGCGTCACCGAGCCGGGCAGCTCGCCGACCTCATCACGTCGAACCTCGACGTGCAGGTCGACGAGAAGCAGGACGTGCTCGAGACGTTCGACCTCAAGACGCGTCTGCGCAAGGTCCTGCAGTTCCTCTCGCGCCAGCACGAGGTGCTGAAGGTCCGCGAGAAGATCAACAGCCAGGTCCAGGAGGAGATGGGCCGCAACCAGCGCGAGTACGTGCTGCGCCAGCAGCTCAAGGCCATCAAGGAAGAGCTGGGCGAGATCGACGAGAGCGGCGGCGACCTCGACGACTTCCGCGAGAAGATCGCGGCGCTCAAGATGCCGCCGGAGACCGAGAAGGTCGCCGAGAAGCAGCTCGAGCGGCTCAAGGTCATGCAGCCGGTCGTCGGCGGAGTACACGGTCGTCGCACCTACCTCGAGTGGCTCGTCGATGCCTGCCGTGGGCGATGCCACCGAGACAAGCTCGACCTGCAGGCGGCGCGGAACATCCTCGACGAGGACCACTACGACCTCGAGAAGGTCAAGGAGCGCATCCTCGAGTACCTGGCGGTGCGCAAGCTCAAGACCGACAAGAAAGGGCCGATCCTGTGCTTCGTCGGGCCGCCCGGCGTCGGCAAGACGTCGCTCGGCCGATCGATCGCCGCAGGCCGCTGGGGCGAAGTTCATCCGCGTCGCGCTGGGCGGCGTGCGCGACGAGGCCGAGATCCGCGGCCACCGCCGCACCTACGTCGGCTCGCTGCCGGGCCGCATCATCCAGGGCATGCAAGCAAGGCGGGCACGAACAACCCGGTGTTCATGCTCGACGAGATCGACAAGCTCGGGCACGACTTCCGCGGCGATCCGTCGGCGGCGCTGCTCGAGGTGCTCGACCCGGCAGCAGAACCACACGTTCACCGACCACTACCTCGACGTGCCGTTCGACCTGTCGAAGGTGCATGTTCGTCGCGACGGCCAACATGCATGGACCCGATCCCGCCGCCGCTGCGCGACCGCATGGAGGTGCTCGAGCTGCCCGGCTACACGCGGGAGGAGAAGCTCGACATCGCGAAGCAGTTCCTGATCCCCAAGCAGCTCGAGGAGCACGGGCTCTCGGAGGAGAAGGTGGTCTTCGAGGACGCGGCGCTGCGGAGATCATCGACAGCTACACGCGCGAGGCCGGCGTGCGCAACCTCGAGCGCGAGATCGGCGAACGTCGTCCGCGCGCATCGCCGTGCTGCGTCGCCGAGGGCGAAGGCGCAGGCCGAGGAGACAGCGTCAGCTTCGGCCGCGATCGGCGATCTGCTCGGGCCGACAAGTACATCCCGAGGTCGCGACGGACGCCGAGCCGGGCGTCGCGACGGGCCTGGCCTGGACGCCGGTCGGCGGCGACATCCTCTTCATCGAGGCGACCAAGATGAACGGCAAGGGCAGCTCGTGCTGACCGGCCAGCTGGGCGACGTGATGAAGGAGTCGGCGCAGGCGGCGCTGTCGTTCATCCGCTCGCGCGCCCGCTGGCTCGGCCTCGAGGAGAACTTCCTGGAGAAGACCGACATCCACGTCCACGTCCCGGCCGGCGCCATCCCCAAGGACGGCCCCTCGGCGGGCGTCACGATGTTCGTCGCGATGGCGTCGCTCCTGACCAACAAGCCGATCCGCAACGACGTCGCGATGACCGGCGAGATCACGCTGCGCGGCCTGGTGCTGCCGGTCGGCGGCATCAAGGAAAAGTTCCTGGCCGCTCACCGCGCGGGGATCAAGCGGGTCATCCTGCCGGAGCGCAACCGCAAGGACGTCGTCGACATCCCCGAGCAGCCGAGGAACGAGATCGAGATCCTCTTCGTCAAGCGCATGGACGAGCTCCTGCCGCTGGTGCTGACCGAGATGCCCAAGCTCGGCGTCATGTCGTCGGCGCCCGTGCTGCCGACACCCGCCCCGCCGCCGGCGGCGTGACCGGCAACCGCTAGGTGTCCGCTATAGGTCACCTCTAGGTCGTCGCCGGTTCGTCGGGCGCCGGCTCGGGCGGTACGGGGTCGTGCACCAGCACCTCCCGCACGTGGAGGTAGCGGTGGAGGACGCCGTGTCCGAGGTAGATGACCGGCGTCAGGCCGATGGCGAGCGCCAGCTTGACCAGGTAGCCGTTGCGCGCCGTCTGCAGGATGTAGACCACCGACTTCGAGCCCGAGAGGAACACGAAGCCGACGGTGAGCGAATCGACCGCCTGCGAGACGATGGTCGAGCCGGTCGACCGGAGCCAGAGGTACCGCTCGCCCGTCACCCTCCGGACGAGGAAGAAGATTGAGATGTCGAGCAACTGGCCGACCAGGTAGGCGATCAGCGAGGCGATGTAGAGCCGAACCGCCGAGCCGATGACGCTCTCGAACACGTCGCCGGCCAGCGGCGATTCGGGGCTGGTCGGCAGGGCGATGGCGATGTTGATGACCACGAAGACGAAGAGGGCGGTGACCAGGCCGACGTAGGTCAGCCGGCGGGCCCCTTCGGTGCCGTAGAACTCGTTGACGATGTCGGTGAGGAGAAACGTCAGCGGGAAGGGGATCATCCCGACCGAGAAGTCGAGCCCCGCGACCCGGAAGAACTTGCCGCCGATGAGGTCGCTGACCAGCAGCGCCGCCACGAAGATGCCGGCCAGGTAGACGAACAGTCGCTGCTTGCGGTCCATTGGCGTCCTCAGCCGCAGACTACCTTAGGTTCGCCGAACCTCGGGTGTTAGGTTCTGGCCGCATGCCAGGGCCTGAGAAGGTGACCTTCACCGTCGGGGACGACGACGCCGGGCGGCGGCTCGACCAGGTGCTGGCGGCGCGCGTGCCGGGGCTCTCGCGGCGACAGGCGCGCGTGCTGCTGGACATCGGCGGCGTATTCGTCGACGGGCGGCGGGTCAAGGTGGCCGGGCGGCCGGCGCGCGCCGGCGAGAAGGTCGTCGCCGTGGTCGGCGGCGCGCTGGCGCGGGCGACGGGGAAGCCGGGCAGGGCGGCGCGCGCCGAGGACGAGCGCAAGTTGCCACCCTACGCCATCGTGTTCGAGGACGAGGAGATTGTCGTCGTCGACAAGCCGGCCGGCTTGCTGGCGGCGCCGACGCCGGAGAGCGATCGCAACAACTTGGTCTCGCTGCTCGAGCGCCGCGCCGTGAGCGGCCCCCGCATCCTGGTCGTCCACCGGATCGACCTGGAGACGAGCGGCCTCATGGTGCTCGCCAAGTCGCCGCACGCCAACCGCGTCCTCTCCGAGCGGTTCCGGACGCACGATCTCGAGCGCGCCTACTTGGCCGTGGTGGCCGGCGCATTCCCCGACGGGTTGACCCGCATCGACAAGCCGGTCGGCGGACGTCCGGCGATCACGCACGTCGGCGTCCGCGAGCGGTTCGGCGCCCGCGCCACGATGCTCGACTGTCGCCTCGAGACCGGGCGCACGCACCAGATTCGGCTGCACGTGCTCGCTGTCGGCCACCCGGTCATCGGTGACGATCGCTACGGGACGCCGTTTCGCGAGGCGCCCGCGCCGCGGATGGCGCTGCACGCCACGACGCTCGGGTTCGCCCACCCGGCGACGGGCGCGCCGCTGTCGTTCACCAGCCCCTGGCCGCCCGATTCGGCGGCCTGGACCGAGCGCCTGCGGGCGCTGCCGAACCTCCCCACTACTCCAGCCGGCGGAGCCGGCCTCGCTCGACGCGAGCTAGGCCGCCGCCGCCTTGGCGATCGCGGTGCCCAGCTTCTCGCGCAGGGCGAAGTAGTCGTCGCTGACCGCGAAGCGGAGGAGCTCGCGCAGCGGCTCGTTCGTCACGGCGATGCGCCGGAGGTCCTCGTGGTGGCAGGGGGAGCGCGTTGGCGCTGCGCCGGCCTCGCGCATGACGATCCGCGTGCGGTCGCCAGATCGCCGCAGAGGAGCGAGG
This sequence comes from uncultured Pseudomonadota bacterium, assembly GCA_963725905.1. Taxonomy (GTDB): domain Bacteria; phylum Myxococcota_A; class Polyangia; order Fen-1088; family Fen-1088; genus JADGRB01. Next base: position 6,219 of record CAVSAG010000006.1, read on the forward strand.
CCGGTGCGGTTGCCGATTGGTGGACGACCGAGCGCCAGCGCAGCGAGCTCCAGGAGGTGGTGCCCGAGCCCCTGGAAGAGCTCGACCAGCTGCTTGGACGACCTTGTAGGGGACGTTCTTCTTCAGCTTGGCGGCCTGCTCGGCGGCGGCTCCCCGGTGGTGGCGCGGCGCTTGGCGTGGCGCGGGTGGAACGCCTTGAGCACGCTGGCGAACGAGCGCCGTGAACTGCTTGGCGCGCGACGCCGGCGGCCAGGATGTACTCCGGGCGAGATCAGCTCGAGGCCGCGCGCGATCTGGAAGCGGACCTCCGCCGGCGTGGCCGCTTCGCCGGCCAGCGCCGGGCCGACCACCAGCGCGGGCGGCGCCTGGACGACGATGTCGACGTCGTGCGGCGTGCCCCTCGGCGCGGACGTAGAGCGCGGTCTTCTTGTTCCCCAGCGCCTTGGCCACCTGGCCGTAGATCTTGCCCAGGTCGAGCTCGGCCATCGGCGAGACCTTGTCGCGCGCCGAGACGCCGAAGTCCTCCAGCCGCTGGCCGATGAGGCCCGGGGCCCCCGCCCACAGGCAGGAGAAGATTCGACATGAGCGTCGCCTCGTCGTGCGCCAGGTGCTGCTCGCGGTCCTTGTCGTCGAGCGGCGCGGCGTAGGGATTGTCGGGCTTCAGCTCGGGGGTGGGTGGCAGTCGCGGAGGTAAGGCCAGCTCCGCCGGCGTCGCGGTTCCGAGCAGCGCCAGGAGCTCGTGGCAGCAGCGGGCCCGATTGGCGAGGCCCGCGGCGCGCGTAGATGACGCCGAGCGCGCGCAGCGACGCCGAGCGCGTGATGTCGGCGTTGAGGAGCTGCTTGTGGTTCTCGATCGCCGCCTCTTCGTGCTCCGGCGTCGTCGCCGTAGAGCGCGGCCAGCGCCTCGCGCGCCGGGCAGCTGGTCGGGGGTGAGCGCCACCACCTGCTCGAAGGCGGCGATGGCCCCCTGCGGATTGCGCGCGCGCACCATCTCGCCGCGCCGCTGCCACAGGCGCGCCCGGCGGGCCCGCGCCGCCGCCTGGTCGGACGGCTCGGGCAGCTCCGCCAGCGCGCGCGCCAGCCTCTCGCCGAGGCCGAAGCAGGGGGAGCCGATCGCCCAGGTCGCAGAGCAGCCGACAGCGCCGCCTCGTCGTGCGGATCTTCGCTGAGCGCCTGATCGAGCAGCGCGGCCGCCTCCTTGACCTCACCCTGCTCGGCGAGCAGGAGGGCGGCGTCGCGCCGGCGCTCGGCGCGCTCCTTGGGATCCTTGACCAGGTCGATGAGCAGCGCCGAGGTGTGCGCGGCCGCCTCGGAGTCGCCGCGCGCGCGCTGCAGCTTGAGCGTCTTCTCGAGCAGGCCCACCTGCTCCTCGGAGGGCGCGGCCGAGGCCTTGTGCGCGTCGTTGTAGGCCTTGAGCGCCTGCGCCTCGTCGTCGAGCTCGACGTAGAGATTGCCGAGCTGCTCCAGCGTCTGCGCGCGCTCGGCGCGGTCGGACGACTCGTCGGCCAGGCGGCGCAGGTAGCTGGCCGCCTTGTCGCGCTCGCCGCGCTCGAGGGCCAGATCGGCCAGCGCCCGCAGCGAGGCGCGGTGGCCGCCGCGCAGCCCGATCGCCGCCTCGTAGAGCTCGATGGCGCGCTCGGGGCGGCGCAGCTTGATCTCCGCCTGTGCGGCGTGCGCCAGCGCGTCGGCCACCTCGTCGGGGTAGGTGGCGGCGTCGGGGTGGTCGGCCGAGCGCGCCGAGGTGCATGGCCGCCTCGCGCCACTTGCCGGCGCGGAAGCGGTTCTCGCCCATCGACAGCTTGGTGAGCAGCTGCCCGGGGCCCATCTTGTCGGCCTCGATCAGCTGGCGGTAGGCCTCGTCGAGCTTGCCGGTCTTCTCGTGCACCTCGGCGAGGCGCTGGAACAGCTTGGCCGCCTGCTGCGGCTGGTTGCGCAGCCTCCGCACCGCCTCGGTGAGGCGCTTCTCGGCCTGCTCCCACTGGCCTTCCTTGTAATAGATGTCGGCGATCTCGAGGATGGCCGGCAGGTGGTCGGGGACCAGCGTCAGCGCCTCGTCGAGGTGCCGCTGCGCTACGGCGGCGTCGCCCGTTCCCTCCCAGGCGACGCGCGCGAGATCGCTCAGTACCGCGGCGCGCGCGTGCGAATCGGTGGTGATCTCCAGCTGGCGGGCCAGCACGCGGCGCGCCTCGTCCCAGTTCGCCTCGGCGGAGAGGACCGCCGCCAGCGCGTGCAGCGCCTCGGCGTTGTCCGGGTCCTCGAGCAGGGCGGCCTCGAAGGCGTCGCGCGCCTTGGCGGGATCGGAGAGCTGCTCGCGGTAGACGCGGCCGGCGTCGAGCAGTGCCTCGACCGCCTCCGGCTTGCCGGCGAGGGCCTTGGCCTCGCGCACGCGGACCGCCGAGTAGGCGGCGAAGTCGTTGGCCTTGAGGTGCAGGCGGGCGAGGGCGCCCAGCGCGGCGGGGTTGTCGGGCGCCGCCTGCAGCGCCGCCTCGACTTCCTTGCGCGCCGCCACCGGATCGTTGAGGTCGTCGAGCTTGAGCAGCGACAGCTCCAGGTTCAGCTCGGAGATGCGGGCCATGTTCGGACCGCCGCGGCCCTTGCGCGCCTTCTCCAGATCGATCCGTTGCGTGAGCACGCGCGACGCCTCGTGCGCCAGGCCCGCGCGCCGCAGGTTCCGCAGCAGCACCGCCAGCAGATCGTCGTCGGCGATGGCCTCCGGGCCGAGATCGCGCAGCGCTCCGGCAGCCGCCTCCGGGTTGTTGAGGCGATCCTGCAGGATCTTTACCCGACGGCGGACCAGCTCGATCTTTTCCGATCCCGTGGCGATCGCAGAACGCCGCTGCAGGATCTCCTGCAGGTCGTCGAAGCGGCCGCCCGCCTCGAGGAGGCGATCGAGCGATTCCAGCGCCTGGGCGTCATCGGGGATCTCGGCCAGCACCGACTCGTAGGCCTCGACGGCGCGGTCGGGGAGGGCCAGCTCCTTCTCGTAAACACCCGCCACCTCGAGGCGCAGCGCGCGCGCCTTCGCCTTGTCACCGATCAGATCGGCGCGGGCCTTGAGGGTCTCGACCACCTTGTTCCAGAGGCCGACCCGCGAGTAGAGCCGGGCCAGCGCCTCGTGCGCCCCCAGCGTCTCCTCGACCGGCGGTGCATCGACAGTGCCTCGCTCCTCGTCCGACGACTCGCGCAGAAGGCGCTCGAGGGTGTCGATCGCCTCGTACGGGCGCTCCAGGCGCTCCTCGTAGAGGCCGGCGAGCTCGCGCAGCCGCGCGCGGCGTTCGGGACCGTTCGGCAGCGACTCCGTCGCGCCGGCCGTCCGCTGCTCGAGGATGTTGGAGAGATCCTCCCAGCGCTGCTGGTCGCGGCAGATCTCCTCGACCCGCTTGACCGCCACCGGATCGTCGGAGCGCAGGCGTAGGATCGCGCGATAGAGTTCCTCGGCCCGGTCGATCTGCCCGAGGCGCTCGCGCACCCGGGCCGCGTCGTGGTGCAGCGTCACCGCCGTCTCGATCGGACCGAACTCGTCGAGCGCGGCGAGATAGATCTCCGCGACGCGCTCCCACTTGCCGTACTCCTCGCCGATGCGCTCGAGCTCCGCGCGGACCTCGACGTCGGTGATGTCCAGCCGGAAAGCGCGCTCGAGCGCCTCGAGCGCACGATCGACGTCGTGCTGCCCCTTCTCCCAGACCTCGGCGATCTTGCGCAGGTAGACCCAGCGATCGTCGGCGTCCTCGGCGGGCAGCGATTCGTAGGCGGCGGCCAGCTCCTCCCAGGGCGTGTCGTAGGGCTGGTCGTCGTCATCGGCCGCGGCCGGCGGAAGCGAGGGGGGACGGGCGACCAGCTCCTCGTCGATTGCCTCTTCTTCCAGAAGCTCGTCGTCGCCGATCTCCTCGATCTCCTCGTCGTCGGCGATCTCCGCGCTGCCGGCGACGACCGGTGGCGGGGTGGCGAGGTTGGCCGCCTCGTCCTCGGCGGCCGACGCCGCGATCGGCTCGCCGTCCCCGAACGGACTCGGCTCCTCGTCCTCTGCCTCCGCCTCTCCCTCGGCGGTGTCGAGATCGACGTCGACGTCGACCTCCTCGGAGACGACATCGAGAGAGCTGGCGTCGCTCTCCTCGCTCTCCTCACTCTCCTCGCCGTCGGCCATCGCCGAGTCGGCCTCCGAGACGCCGTTCGCGCTGTCGGCCTCGGCCAGCTCGGCGTCGGTCGGCGCGGGCAGCTCCTTGTCGTGGTAGCGACCGATGCGGGTCGCCAGCCGCCACAGATGCTCGACGATCTCCTCGTCGTCGGGCGCCAGGCGAAAGGCGTTCAAGTACGCGCGAAAGGCGCGTACCAGATCCTTGACCTCGTGCTCGACCAGGTGTGCCGCGCCGCGCGCGACGGCCAGCTTCTCGGGCAGCTCGTCGGCCAGCGCGAACAGCTGCCCCTGAACCTTGATCGCCTCTTCCCAGCGGCCGGTCACCCGGGCGAGACGCAGGACCTCCTCCTGAGTCTTGGCGTTGCGGGGCTCGATGGCGAAGCTGCGCAGGGTCTCGTCGAGCGCCGCCGACGGATTGCCCATCCGCTTCTCGCGCACCTCGGCGCGCAGGCGCAAGAGCTCGACCCGCTCCTCGGTCTCCGTGCGCGCGCGCGCGACCTGCGCGTAGACGTCCAGCAGGCGCTTCCAGTCGCCGGTCGCCTCGGCCAACCGCTCGAGGTTGTGCAGGAGCTCGTCGCCGGCCGGATCGGTGGGCAGCGCGTCGACCAGCGTCTGGAAGGCGCGCGCCGGATCGGCCAGCTTCTCCTCGCAGATGAGCGCGATCTTGAGCGATGCCGCCAGCTGCTCGAACGGCTCCCCGGCGCGCTCGCGCGCGCCTTCGTAGATCTGGATCAGCTCGTCGAAGAGGCCGTGCCGCTCGGCCGCTTGATCGACCAGCTGCAGGCTGTCCGCCGACGGGCTCTCGAGATAGGCGCGGCGGTACCACTCGAAACCGCGCGCCGGTTCGTCGAGCTTGGTCTCGTAGAGGTCGGCGATCTCCAGCAGCAGCCTCCGCCGCGCCTCGGGCTCCTGGGTCCGTTCGAGCAGCTTCTCGTCGGCGTAGGCCAGCCGCTGGTGGTTGCCGGTCTTGCCGTAGAGACCGGAGACCGCCTGCAGGGCGGTCAGATCCTCGGGGTCCATCTCCAGCACCCGCTCGTAGATGGCGATCGCCTTGCGGTCGTCGCCCAGCCGATCGCGGATGAGGGCCCCGAGCTCCATCGAGCGTCGCGCCCGCTCGGCCCGGTCGTCGGTCAGCCCCAGCTGCCGCTCGGCGATCTTCACCACCTTGGGCCAGTCCTCGTCCTGCTCGTAGTAGTGGCGCAGCCGGGTATGGGCCTCGACGTTGCGGGGATCGATCTCCGCGATGAGGCGCTCGAGCGCCTCGGCAGCCGAATCGACGTCGCGCAGCCTCTCGTCGAAGATCTGCGCGCGCTGCAGCGCCAGCTCCACGGCGCGCCCCGGCTCGGTCGCCAGCGGCGCCTGCCGGTCGAGGATGCGGACCAGCATCGGCCAGTCCTGCTCGGTGCCGTAGAGCCGGGCCAGCGCCTCGAGCGCCTCGGCGTCGGTCGGCAGCAGGTCCGACAGCTGCTCCCAGGCCTTGCGCGCGCGCGCGATGTCCTGCAGCGATCCCTCGACCAGCCGCGCCAGGTGGCGCAGGTACTCGGCCTGCGCCGCCGCGTCGGCGACGACGCGTTCGACCTCCATGTCGAGGACGCGGGCCAGATCCTCGTGCCGCCCCAGCGCCGTGTAGATCTGCTCCAGCCCCGCCAGCGCCTTGGCGTCGTCGGGATCGAGCCGGACCACCTCCTCGAGCCGCGCCGCCGCGCCCGTCGGATCCTGCAGCTTGCTGTAGAGGATCTCCGCGATGCGGCGGTAAAGCTGCAGCTTCTCGTCGGGGTTGGCGGCGTGCTTGGCGTGCAGCTCGAGCACCCGGACCAGGTCGGCCGGCTGCCCGGCCCGCTCCAGGATTCGTTCGAGGCGGGTCAGCGTGTCGCGATCCCCCGGGACCGCCTGCAGGATCTCGCCGGCCGCCCACTGCCCCTGCACCAGATCGCCGGTCCGCTCGTCGTAGATGACCAGCACCCGGCGCAGGAGGCCCACGCGCTCCTGCTTGGACGTCGTCAGCTCGATCTGTTCGCGCAGCGCGTTCGCGAGGCCGGCGAAGTCACCCTCGCGCTCGTAGATCTCGACCAGCGCGCGCATCGACACGGCGTCGTGCGGGATCGCCGCGCAGGATCTCCCGGTAGACATCGATGGCCCGCTTGGCGTTCCCCAGTTTTTCTCGATGCAGCTGGGCCACCCGGCGCAGGATGTCCATCCGCGCGGCCGGATCGCCCTGCGCCGCCGCCTCGCGTTCGAGCAGCGCCGCCAGTCGGTCCCAGCTCTTGGCCTTGAGGAGGATGCGGCGTTGCGCCTCGCGCGCGCGGCCGTAGGTCGGGGCGATCTCCTCGGCGCGCTGCCAGGCGAGCAAGGCGCGCTCGGGATCGCCGAGCTGCTTCTCGGTGACCGCCGCGATCTCCTCGAGCCGCGGCAGCAGCTCCTCGGTGGTGGCCCCGGCCACGCGCGCCCGCTCGTAGGAGAACTCCAGCAGGTCGGCCAGCGCCGCCCAGTCCCCCTTCTCGCGGAAGTGTTCGGCGTAGGCGCCGAGCGCGAGCTGGTTCTCCGGCTCGATCTCCAGCACCGCGTGCAGGTAGACGGCCGCCTGATCCGCGTCGCCCAGCCGGTCGCGGTAGAGCGCCGCCAGCTCCAGCATGATGCGCGCGCGCGTCCCCGGGTCCGCGACCGCCCCCAGCTGCCGCTCGCGCAGCTCCGCCAGCTTGGCGTAGTCGTGCCCCTGAAGGTAGAGCTCGACCAGCTTCTCGGAGGCCGGTCCGCCGGGCGGCTCGATGAGCGAGATCTCGTTGTAGATCCGCTGCGCCTCGGCCCGATCGTCGAGCTCCCCCTCGGCCAGCTGCGCCCGCTTATAGAGGAAGTCGACCCGTTCCCCTTCGGCGGCCGCCGCCGAGACCCGCTCGCGGTAGTAGCGATCGAGCTCCTGGAACCGGCGCGCGTCGTAGTAGACGCGTTCGAGCAGCTCGGACGACTCGGTGTGCCCAGGGACGGCGGCCAGCGCCTTGCGCAACGAGGCGATCGCGTTCTCGGTGTCGCCCGCCTCCTGGCGGCGGCGCCCGACCTGGAAGTAGATCGCCGCCGCCCGCTCGATCCCGTCGGCGCCGATCCAGTTGGGGTTGGCGTAGACGGCGGCCAGGTGCTCCAGCGTCTTCTCGTCGCGCGGGCGGATGCGCACCGCCTCGGAGAGCCGCTGCGCCGCTGCGTCCAGCTCCTCCAGCTTCTCGGAGAGCACCCGCCCGAGGCCGACCAGGAGGTCGGCGCGGCGCCGCGCGTCGGTCGTCCCCTCCAGCTCCAGCTCGTAGAGCCGCACGACCGCCCGGTAGTCCCCCAGCGCGCGGTAGATCTTTCGCGCCGACTCGATCGACTTGAGGTGCTCCGCCGCCAGCTTCCCCTGCCGCTGCGGGTTGCGGACCGCGCGCTCGAGCTTGGCGAAGTGGTTGAGGAAGAGCTGCCCCATCTCCGCTTCCAGCTCGGCGATGCGGGCGGGATCGCGGGTGCGCGCGACGGCGGCCGCCTCCATCTCCAGCATCGTCATGTAGTCGGCGGTCCGCCCCTGCTCGCGGTAGATGTCCTTGAGGCGCGCGGCGGCGCGAATGTGACCGGGGTCGCGGTCGACCGCGTTGACCAGGTCGGCCTCCGCCCCCTCGGCGTCGCCCAGCTGGTCGATCCGCAGCTCGGCCGCCAGATAGAAGAGCTCGCCCGCCTTGGCGTTGTCCTCGATCGCCTGCGCGCGCGTCTCGTAGAGCGTCACCAGCCGATCGTGCTTTTGAGCCTGACGATAGGCCTTCCGCAGCGCGACGAACGCTTCGGTATCGGCAGGATTCCTTTGCAGGGCGGCTTCGTATTCGCGGACGGTGGGCATGCGCGAGTTCCCTACTTACTGCGAAGCGACGGGACTACGGCTACGCGACGGGCCGGCGGCCTTGAGCAGGCGGACACCCTAGCACGGGTGGGAAGTCGAAACCAAGCGGTGGAAAAGGGGGGGAATGACGGCCAACCGGCCGATTTTTAAAAGCGTTTGTGGGCTCGTGCCGCACACGGGCGAACCCTGCCGCCCGGGGCCTGCAGATCGAGTCAGGGCGATGGGGTACACGCACCGGGTCCGCCGTCGGGGTTCGACGTGCAGATGTAGCCGGTCGCACAGTCGCTCGACTGTGCGCAGCCGGTGTTGCAGGCGCCGCCACCGCAGGCGTAGGGCGTGCAGTCGGTCATCGACAGGGGGGTGCAGTTGCCGAGCGCGTTGCAGGTAGACGCCCCGAGCAGCGTCTGACCGGTGCAGCCGGCGGCGGCGCAGCCGGATCCCACCGGGTAGTGCGCGCAGTTGCCGGAGCCGTCGCAGAGGCCGGTCGTGCCGCAGCTCCCGGATCCCTGATCGGCGCAGACGCCGGCCGGGTCGGGGCCCGCGGCGGTGGGCGTGCAGTTGCCGCCCGCGACGACCGCGCATGACTTGCAACTGCCGCACGGGCCGCTCGAGCAACAAACGCCATCGGTGCAGTGGCCGCTGCCGCAGTCGGCCCCAGCCGCGCAGTGAGCGCCGAGCGGCAGGGGGCTCGTGCACGATCCGCTCTGGCAGATGTCGCCCGGGATGCAGTCACTGGTGCCGCCGCACATCGTGAGGCAGGCGCCGCTGCCGCAGACGTAGGCGCCACAATTCATCGATTGCTGCAGGCAGGTGCCGTTGCCGTCGCAGGCGCCGACCGGGAGGATATCGGTCGAGTCGGTGCAAGTCGCGGTGCCGCAGGTGATGCCGACGGCCGCGTTGGCGCACTGCCCGTTGCCGTCACAGGTCCCGTTGTTGCCGCAGGGTGGGTTGCTGGCCGCGCAGCCGCCGTGCGGCTCCATGTTCCCCGCCGCGACCGGCTGGCAGGACCCCGGGCTGCCGCCGAGGTTGCAGACCTGGCAGTTGCCGCAGCTGGCGCTCGAGCAGCAGACGCCGTCGACGCAGTTCCCGCTGTCGCACTCGCTGCCCGCGGCGCAGAGCTGGCCGAGCCGCTTCAGGCCGCAAGCGCCGGCGTTGCAGAACTTGTTGGGGGCGCAGTCGGCGTTGCTGGCGCACACGGCCACGCAGGTGGTGCCGGTCGCGGCGTTGCAGGCGAAGGGCGCGCAGGACTGCGTCGCCGCCGCCTTGCAGGTCCCGTTGCCGTCGCAGCTGCGGGCCAGGCTGCTGGTCACCGATCCGCTCGGGCAGGTGGGGCCGGCGCACTGGGTGCTGGCGGGGTAGAGGGCGCAGCTCCCGTTGCCGTCGCAGAAACCAGTCTGGCCGCAGCTGGCCGTGCCCTGGTCGCTGCAGTGGCCCGCCGGATCGGTGCCTCCGGCGGCGACCGGCGTGCAGATTCCGGCGGCGCCGGTCGAGGAGAGCGCGCACGACATGCAGGTGCCGGTGCAGCTCGTCGCGCAGCAGACACCCTGGGCGCAGATGCCGCTTGCACACTCGGGGCCGCCCGAGCAAACCGCGCCGTTGGACTTGAGCCCGCACGAGCCGCTGTTGCAGAACCTGCCGGGCGCGCAGTCGGCGTCGATCGCGCAGGTCGCCTTGCAGGCGTTGGTACCGCAAGCGAACGGCGAGCAGGAGGTCGACGCCGGGGTCACGCAGGTCCCGGCGCCGTCGCAGGTCGATCCCGGCGTGAAGGTGGTTCCGCTGCCGGGGCAGGTCGCGCCTGCGCAGGCGATTCCCTGCTGGTATTTCTCGCAGGAGCCCGCCAGGCACTTGCCGTCGGTCCCGCAGCCGGGCGCGCCGTGGTCGACGCAGGTGCTCGCCGGATCGGGGCCCGAGGCGACGGCCGTGCACATGCCCATCGATCCCGGGATGGCGCACGACTGGCAGGTTCCGGTGCAGGCGGTCGTGCAGCAGACCCCCTGCTCGCAGTTCCCCGACCCGCACTCCATGTCGGCGCCGCAGAAGGCGCCGATCGGTTTTTTGCCGCACGAGCTGTTGGTGCAGACGTTGCCGGTCGAGCAGCTGCTGTTGGCGGTGCAGGCCTGAAAACACCTGGTGGTTCCGTCGCAGACGTAGGGCGCGCAGACGATCGCGTCGGGGGCGGCGCAGTTGCCGTTGGCGTCACAGGCCGAGCTCGGTGTGTAGATCCCGGCGCTGCAGCTCTCCGCGGCGCAGGTGGTCCCGACGGGGTACTTGTGGCAGCTGCCGGCGCCGTCGCAGGTGCCGTCCGTGCCGCAGGCCCCGGGGCCGTGGTCGCTGCACATCCCGTGCGGATCCGAGGCCGCGGCGGGGCTCGGTGCGCAGGTGCCGAGCGACGTCGACAGCGCGCAGCTGTGGCAGGCGGCGCCACAGGACGAGTTGCAGCAGACGCCGTCGACGCAATAGGTGGAGGCGCACTCGCTCCCCGCCGAGCAGGGCTGCCCGTTCGACTTGGGGCCGCAGCTGCCATTCACGCAGCTGTGGCCGTCGACGCAGTCGTTGTCGCCGGCGCAGTGGTTGATGCAGGCGCCGCCCGAGCACTGATACGTGCCGCACTCCTGGACCCCGGGCATGCGGCAGGTGCCGAGCCCGTTGCAGGTTCCGGCGGTGTTCACCCGGTTACCGCTGCAGGTCGGCGGGACGCAGACCGTCTCGGCGGCGTACTTGGCGCAGCCGCCGACGCCGTCGCAGCTGCCGGTCTGCCCGCAGGTCGACTTGTCGGTCGTTGCGCAGACCTTGTGCGGATCGAGCGCTCCGCGCGGCGTGGGGCCGCAGGTCCCGATCCGCCCGCTCTGGTTGCAGCTGACGCAGGGGCCGCTGCAGGCGGTGTTGCAGCAGACGCCGTCGGCGCAGAAGTTGGACGCACACTGGGCGGAGGCGGTGCAGAGCGCGCCCGGAGGCTTGAGGCCGCAGCTCCCGGCCACGCATTTGACGTTCCCGGCGCAGTCGGCGTCGGCGGCGCAGGTCTCGACGCAGCTGTTGGTCTTCGAGTCGCAGTTGAAGGGCGCGCAGACGATCGACGCCCCCGAGGTGCAGCTGCCGTTCCCGTCGCACACGCGGACGCCGCCGATCGCGGCGCCGTCACAGCTTCCCGTCAGGCAGACGGTGCCGGCCTCGTAGCTGCGGCAGCTCCCCTTGCCGTCGCATTTCCCGTCGAGGCCGCAGGTCGAGACCGAGCTCTGCGGACAGCTGTCGGCCGAGCTCGGTGTCCCGCCGGCGGGGACGAACGAGCAGACGCCGGGCGCCGCGGGCGTGTTGCACGATTTGCAGGTCTCGCCGCAAGCGCTGTTGCAGCAGAGCCCGTCGACGCAGAAGCCGCTGGCGCAGTCGGCCGCACAGGCGCAAGCCGCGCCGTTGGACTTGTGCGCGCCGCCGTCGCCGCTGCAGGCGGCGCCGTCGCGCCCGGCATCGGGTTTCGGCGTGCCGCCACCATGGCTGTGGCAGCCGGCGACCGCGAGCGCGGCTGCCAGGGCGGCCATCACGAAGGCCGCGAACAGGTGGCGTGGGCGCGTCGGGCGGGTCACCACCTCATCAACGCGCCGCAGGCTCAAATATTCGGGGCTTCCCGCCACCCGCAGACGATACCCGATCGCCCACGCCATGGGGCGGATCGCGTGCAGGAAGACCGGCTCTGCCGGTCGGAGCTCATCGCGGGGGGTGGGGGACCCCTTCAGGGCCCCCGTCTAGTGATAAAGGAAGACGATCTCGACCCGGTTGTTCTTGGCCCGACCGGATGCCGACTTGTTGTCCACGAACGGGTCCTCGCCGCCGAGACCGCTGACCATGAGCCGCTTGGTCTCGACGCCCCGCTCCGCCAGCGCAGAGTAGACTGCCTGCGCCCGGGCGGCCGAGATGGCCATCAGCTCGGTCGACTTGCCGCGGTTGTCGGTGAAGCCGACCACCTGGACCGGGTAGCTGGGGTACTTCTTGAGCAGGGTGGCGATGGCGTCGAGCGTTCCGTCGTGGCCGGGGGCGATGTTCGGCTCGCGCTTGGTGAACATCTCCGGGACGACGATGACCAGGCGCTGCAGGTCGCCGCGCGGGTCGATCCGGACCTTGACCCCCGGGATGGTGGGCGCGTCGCGGGCCAGCGCATCGTTGCGCGACTTGTTGGCGTTCGACTCCTCGGCCTGCTCGTAAAGGGGCTTGGCCGTGGCGGCGGCCTGGTCGGCGCTCTTCTTGGCGTTGTCCGCGGCGGCCTCGGCGCCGGCATAGTCGGACTGCTTGAGCGCCGCCTCGGCCCTGGCCAGGAGATCCCCGGCCGCCGTGTAGTCCTGCTGGGCGTAGTGCATGGCGTCGACCGTGTCGGCCGTGCGGAGCGCCAGCTGCGCCGCCGCGATCTTTTGCTGGGAGGCCAGCTGTTGCGACAGGCGCTCCTGCTCGACCTTGGCCTTCTGTTGCTCGCTCGACATCTCCTGCGACAACCGCTGCTTGTCGGCCTCGGCGCTCTTGTGCCCCTCGACGATCTTCTGTAACAGCGCGACCTTTTCCTGCTCGCTGGTCAGGTCCTTGGCCAGGCTGGCGTACTCCTCCTCGGCCTGGGCCTGCTGGCCGGAGAGCGTCTGGATCTGCGCCTTCAACTGATCCTGATCGTAGAGCGCGATGGCGGTCTTCAGCTTCACCTGCGCCATCAGCGCGTTGCTGCGCGATTCGGGCAGGTCGTTCGACTGCCAGTTGTCGTGGGCGGCGGCGCCGCGCCGGTCGGCCTCGGCCATCAGATCGGGCGCTCGCTTGGCGACGTCGGGCAGCTTGGCCTGGTTGGTGGCGCGCAAGGTCTCCAGGGCCTGCAGCTCGGGCGGCTTGGGCGGCGTCGCACAACCCGCGGCAGCGGCGGCGAGCACCAGGGCCGCGATCTTCAGAGGGGCTCGCTTCACTGGGCGGCCTTCTCGAGCGCCTTCTTCTTGTCGCTCGTCTCTTGCAGGGACTTGCGCGTGCGCGCGATCTTGGCCTTCAGGTCCTTGAGCGAAGCCTCGCGCTTCTGTTCCTGCGCGCGCAGCTTGGAGACGGTGATCTCGTTGCGAATCAGGTCCTCTTGTTTGAGGGACCGATCGAGTACTTCGCGCACTTGATCGTATTCGTGCTTGGCCCGCAATCCCCAGGCCTCGTCGAGCCAGGACTTGAGCCGCGCGATCTCGTCGGTGACGGCCTTCAGCTCGTCGAGCCGTTCCAGATCGGCGACCGACGACTTCTGGGTGTCGATCTGGCGCTGCAGGTCGTCCTCCTCGCCTGCGCGCGCCACGCCACCGACCGACCCCACGAGCCCGAGTCCGATCGCCACCACTCCCCAGGTTCGTTTCAAACGGGTCATCTGACGCTGCTCCTGTTGGTCCTTTGGGGTCCGATTGCCCTGCTTCGTCGACGGATCTGCCACCCGACCTTAAGCCGCAGGTCCCTCAAGTTCAAGAGGTCCGGCGCACGCGCTCAGCGGACGCGTTCAGCGGGCGCATTCAGCGGAGGGCGAAACAATCGGTGAATCGACCAGTCGACGGCGAGCGAAACGAGCACGCCGGTGGCCGCCCCGATGAGATCCCAGGTCAGGTCGCGCCAGGAGGCGTCGCCATGTCCGTCGAGATCCCAGAGCTCCTTGGCGGCGCCCGCACCAACTGCCAGGGCCGCGCCGCCGGCGGCACGCGCCGCGCGGTTCTCGGTCCCCATCGAGGTCCCCGCGTACCCGACGATCGCCAGCGACGCCGACGCCGAGAAGTGAAGCAGCTTGTCGCGTCCCCACCAGGGGTCAGCGTCGGCGGTCTGGGCGCGCGCCGACCCGGTCGGCCCGGCGAAGACGGCCCAAAAGGTCAAGACGGCCAGCGGCACCAGGGCGGTCACCGTCGGTCTTCGCGGCCGCATCGGCCAGGATGCTACAGCGGGTCGCGCCCCGCGTGCGCGGTGGTAATATGGCGACGTGGAGAACGTCATCGAGGTTCGATACGCGGGCGTCGTGGTGGGACGCTCCACGAAGGTGCGCGACTGGGGCGACGCCGGCGCGTTCATCGGCTTCGCCGAGCCGCTCCCGACCGGAACGCCGTTGGTGCTCAAAGGGGACGGTGTCGAGCAGCCGGCGCGCGTCGTCCAGGTGATCGAGTCGGCCGATCCGGCCGTCGCCGGGATGCAGGTGACGTTCGTCGACGTCGCCCGCGCGGTGCGCCCGTCGCCGAGGTCTGCGGCGGCCCCTGCCAAAGCCGCCGCTCCGAGCGCGGCACCAGCTGCCGCAGCCGCTGCCGCCGCGCCCGCGCCTGTGGCGCCGCCGCCCGCCGTCGTCGGCGAGGCCGCGTCGGTCGCCTCGCCGCCCGTGGTCGCCGAGGCTGCGCCTGTGGCGCCGCCGCCCGCCGTCGTCGCCGAGGCCGCGCCCGTGGAGGTCTCGAGCAGCACTTCTTCGGCCGTTTCCGGCGAGATCTCCGCTCCCGCGACCGCCGAGCAGGCAGAGGGCGACGCGGGGCAGGGTGGCGGCGGCAAGCGTCGGCGCCGCCGCAGGTGATCCGCCCGCCCCGCCTTCGTCCGGGCAGCGTCGTCCGGATCGTCGCACCTTCCGGTCCGGTGCCGCGCGACGGGTTCGCGGCCGGCCTCGCTCCGCTGCGCGCGCGCTACGACGTCCGGGTCGACGAGGCGGCGATCTTCGCGCGCGACGGCTTTCTGGCCGGGCCCGACGAGCAACGCCTCGCCGCGCTTCGTGCCGCGTACGAGGAGCCCGACGTCGAGGCGGTGATCATGGCGCGCGGCGGGTACGGTCTGCTGCGGCTGCTCCCGTTCCTCGAGCCCGAGCTCTTCACCCGGCGCCCGCGCGCGCTCGTCGGCTTCTCCGACGGCACGGCGCTGCTGGCCGCCGCGGCGCGCGCCGGCGTGGTCTCGATCCACGGACCGGTGGTGACCCAGCTCGGCAACGTGTCGGCCAGCGATCGCGAGGCGCTCTTCGCCCGGCTGGAGACGCCGGGGCCGGCGGCGCTCCTCGACGGGCTCGACGAGATCATCCCCGGGCGCGTTCGCGGCCCGCTGCTCGGCGGCAACCTCGAGCTGTTCTCGCGCCTCGTCGGCACGCCGTTCCTGCCCGATCTGTCGGGCGCCATCCTCTTCTTCGAGGATCTGGGCGAGCGGCCCTACCGGATCGATCGGCTGATCACCCACCTCGATCTGGCCGGCGTGTTCGGCGCCGTCTCGGCGGTGGTGCTGGGCGACTTCTCGACCTGTCGCGAGCCGGAGCCGACCCGCGCCGAGTCGCCCACCGCCGACGAGGTCCTGCTCGAACGGCTCGGCCGCCTCCCGATCCCGGTCGTGCGCGGCGGCGCGTTCGGCCACGGCACCCGCAACGTCGCGCTCCCCTACGGCGCGCTCTGCGAGCTCGACACGCCCGCCGGCACCCTGGTGACGCTGGAAGGCGCGGTGAGCTGAGGCGGTCAGCTGATGAGAGACCCCGGCGGGCTCTGCGTCGGCGTCGGCTCGGGCTCCTCGATCTTGCCGAAGCGCTCTTCGTAGCGGCGGAGGTTGTGCTCGAGGGCGCGCAGGAGGCGCTTGGTGTGACGGGGCGACGAGATGATGCGGGCGCGGACGCGGGCGCGCGGCGCCGCCGGCTGTATGTAGGCGAAGTCGAGGACGAACTCGTTGTCGTTGTGGTTGATGAGGACCAGGTTCGAGTACGCTCCCTGCGCGATCACCTCGTCCACGTCGATCTGCATCTGCGGGACGCCGGGGTCGCTCGGAGCTTTCGGATTGTCGGCCATGGGTACGGTATACAACGGGGCGATTGCACCGGGCTAAGATGTCCACCGTGCCTCCGCGGGTCATCGGCATCGATCTCGGCGCGCGCCGGATCGGCGTGGCGCTGACCGACGCGCTGGGGATGACCGCGCAACCGCACGCCACCATCGCGCGGCGCGGCGGCCAGCGCGATCTCGACGCCATCCGGGATCTGGTGCGCGCGCACGGCGCGGCGCGCGTCGTGCTGGGGCTGCCGCTCTCGCCCGAGGGGGAGCGCGGGCGCGCCGCCAAGAGCGTCGAGGCGTTCGCCGAGCGGCTGCGCGCGGCGTTGGACGTTCCGGTCGAGCTCTGCGACGAGAGCTTCAGCACCGTCGAGGCCGAGGAGGTTCTGCTGGCCGCCGACCTGTCGCGCGCGCGACGCCGCGAGGTGGTCGACAAGCTGGCGGCGGCGATCATCCTGCGGCGCTGGCTGGACGCGCAGGCGGCGGGGGGCAACCGCATGAAGCGGGCGATGAAACGCGCCTTGATCGTCTTCGTCGTCACGAGCGCGCTGGGGGCCATCGCGCTGGCGGTCGTGCGTCCGCACGGCCTGGCGCTACGGCGATCGCCCGGGCGGGACGGCGCAGGGAAAGGTGGAGATCGAGATCCCGAACGGCGCCGGCGCCGACGACGTCGCCGAACGCCTGGCCAAGGCCGGCCTCATCGGGAACCCGGCGATCTTCCGGCTCTACGCCGGCCAGCGCGGGGTCGCCGGGCGGTTCAAGGCCGGGCGCTACGAGATCGCGGCGCCGGCGACGCCGCGGCAGATCCTCGACACGCTGGTCAAGGGCGCCGCCGACGAGCTGGTCACGGTGGTCATCCCCGAGGGGAAGAACCTGGTCGAGGTGGCCGAGATCCTCGACGCCGCCGGCGTCGCCAGCAAGGCCGCGCTGGTCGGCAAGGCGACCGATCCGGCCTTCGCCGCGGAGCTGGGCCTGCCGGGGACCACGCTCGAGGGCTACCTCTTCCCCGACACCTACCGGCTGCGGCCGCACACGCCCCCCGTGCGCGCGCTCATCCCGATGGTGCGGCGTCACCGACAGGTCTTCGCCGAGCTCAAGGCCGCGCACGCCAAGACGGTCGCCGAGCTGAAGAAGACGCTCGTCGTTCGACGATGCGAAGATCGTCACGCTGGCGTCGATCGTCGAGAAGGAGACCGGCCGCGCGGAGGAGCGGCCGCGCATCGCGCAGGTGTTCATCAACCGGTTGCACTTGCCGACCTTCGTTCCCAAGCTGCTGCAGACCGATCCGACGATCATCTACGGGTGCACGGTGGCGACGCCGCGCTCGACCGCCTGCCTCAAGTGGGACGGGCGCATCCGCCGCATCCAGCTCGACGATCGCGAGAACCCCTACAACACGTACACGCACGAGGGGCTGCCGCCGGGGCCGATCTCCAACCCGGGGCGCGCCGCGCTGGAGGCGGTGATGGCGCCCGACCACACCGCCTACCTCTACTTCGTGTCCAAGAACGACGGCACCCACTACTTCTCGAAGACGGTCGCCGAGCACAACGCCGCGGTCGTGAAGTACCAGCGCGGCGGCAAGCCGTTGGCACAATGACCGACGCGCCCGCGATCTCGGTCGAGGGGCTGGGCAAGGTCTTTCAATCGCCGGGCGGGCTACGCGAGATGCTGCGCGGACGGCTCTTCGGCCGGCCCGTCACGGCGCTCAGCGACGTGTCCTTCACGGTTCGGCCGGGCGAGATCGTCTGCGTGATGGGGCCGAACGGGGCCGGCAAGTCGACGCTGGTCCGCATCCTGGGCGGCCTGCTTGCTGCCGTCGTCGGGGCGGGCGCGGGTGGCCGGGATCGACGCCGGGGCGGGGACGCTCCGAGTTCCGGCAGCGGGTCTCCTTCGTCGTCGGCGACGAGCGCAGCTTCCACTTCCGCGTCTCGGGGCGCGGGAACCTGCACTACTTCGCGGCGCTGCACGGCCTGACGCCGGCGGTGGCCCGGCGGCGCGCCGACGAGCTGCTCGAGCGGGTCGGCCTGGCGGAGGCCGCCGACCGGCGCTACCGCGAGTACTCGCGCGGCATGCGCCAGCGCCTGGCGATCGCGCGCGGCCTGCTCGGCGATCCGAAGGTGCTGCTGCTCGACGAGCCGACGCTGGGGCTCGACCCCAAGGGGGCGCGCGATCTGCGCGCCTTCCTGCGCGACGAGATCATCCGCGGCGCCGGCCGCACGGCCATCGTCTGCAGCAACGACCCGACCGAGGCGCGCGCGATGGCCGACCGCGTGCTGTTCCTCGAGGGCGGCCGGCTGCACGCCGAGGCGGCGCCCGACCGGATCGAGGCGGAGCTGGGGCTGTGAGCCTCTCCGCCGCTTCGCTCGTCCTGGTTCGTGCGCATGCTCGCTGGCCTTCGTGCGCCGCGAGCTGGCGGCGCTGGGGGGCTACCGCGCGGCGTTCGTCATCCGCATCTTCGGCTTCGGGTTCGCCGTCGGCTCGCTGCTCTTCTTCTCGCGCTTCGTCGGCGCCGCGGCCAACCCGCACCTGGCGGCTCTACGACGGCAACTATCTCGGCTTCGCGGCGCATCGGTTTCCTGGGGACCGAGTTCCAGCAGGTCGGCGTCTCGGTGCTCGCGCAGCGGATCCGGATGGCGCAGGTGATGGGAACGCTCGAGGCCGAGGTCGCGACGCCCGCGCCCCCCTGGATGGTCCTCGGCGCGCCGCCGGTCTACGAGTTCGCCATCGCGGCGCTCCGCTCGGCCGCCTACCTGCTGGGCGCCAAGCTGCTCCTCGGGCTCGATCTCTCGCACGCCAACTGGGCCTCACTGCTCGTCGCCGTGCCGCTCGTCCTCGCGGCGTTCTTCGGGCTCGGCCTGCTGGCCGCCGGCGACCACGATGCTGGTCCGCCGCCTCAACCCGGTCGCGATGGTGATCGGCTCGCTGTCGTTCTTCCTGTCGGGCGTCATGTACCCGGTCACCGTGCTGCCCGCCTGGCTGCGCGCCGTCGGCCGCCTCCTGCCGCTCACGCACGCGCTCGTCGTCCTGCGCGGCGCGCTCCTGATCGGCTCCGGCCTGGGCGCGCTGCGCGCGTCGTTGCTGGCGCTGCTCGTCTTCGCCGGCCTCCTCGCCCCCGTCGGCGCCGCCATGTTCGCCTTCGCCCTCCGCCGCGCCCGCGTCGACGGCTCGCTCTCGCACTACTGAGATCGCTCGGTCGCGCGGCGTGCGCGCTGCACGCGTCGATGCATGACAATGAGACGTAATCGACGTCTTTTGTCGCGCGTGCCTGCGGTCCGGCACGGTGTGACTGCCGTCAGTCGCCGCGTCCGAGTTCCCCGCCCGCAAAGGAGATCGTCCCGATGGCCGTTTCCGAATCGACCGGGAAAGCGGGCGATACGCCCGCGCTGATCGCCAAGGTCGCCGCGCTACAGAACCTCAAGGAGTTCGCCGAGCTCAACTGGAGCGGCAGCTTCGAGGACTACCTGGCGCTGATCCGGAAGAACCCCGCCGTCACGCGCAGCGCCTTCCAGCGCGTCTACGACATGATCCTGTCGTACGGGCAGGAAGAGTACATCGACAACAAGAAGCGGCTCATCCGCTACAACTTCTTCAAGGACGAGCAGCACGGCGGGCGCGACGCCATCTTCGGCCTCGACATCCCGCTCATGCGGCTCGTGAGCGTGCTGCAGAGCGCGGCGCAGCGCTACGGCACCGAGCGGCGCGTGATCCTGCTGCACGGCCCGGTCGGCAGCTCGAAGTCGACCATCGCCCGCCTCATCAAGCGCGGTCTGGAGGAGTACTCGCGCACGCCGGAGGGGGCGCTCTACACCTACGACTGGGTTCTGCCCGAGAAGCTGACCCACATCACGGCCGGTCAGACGACCTTCAAGTGCCCGATGCACGAGGAGCCGCTGCGCCTGATCCCGCCCGAGTGGCGCGACAAGGCGCTCGTCGAGCTGGGCATCAACCAGCCGGGCAAGCCGCCGGTGCACATCGAGGGCGATCTCGATCCCGGCCTGCCGCCTCATCTTCCGCGAGCTGATGGCCGAGTACAAGGGCGACTGGGCGGAGGTGATCAAGCACGTGCGCGTGCGGCGCCTGATTCTGTCCGAGCAGGACCGCGTCGGCGTCGGGACGTTCCAGCCCAAGGACGAAAAGAACCAGGACTCGACCGAGCTGACGGGCGACATCAACTACCGGAAGATCGCCGAGTACGGGTCGGACAGCGATCCGCGCGCCTTCAACTTCGACGGCGAGTTCAACATCGCCAACCGCGGCATCATCGAGTTCATCGAGGTGCTCAAGCTGGACGTGGCGTTCCTCTACGACCTGCTCGGCGCGTCGCAGGAGCACAAGATCAAGCCGAAGAAGTTCGCGCAGACCGACATCGACGAGGTGATCCTCGGCCACACCAACGAGGCCGAGTACAAGAAGCTCCTCTCGAACGAGTTCATGGAGGCGCTGCGCGACCGGACGGTCAAGATCGACATCCCGTACATCACGCGCGTCTCCGAGGAGCAGCGGATCTACGACAAGGACTACAACGCCGGGCAGATCCGCGGGAAGCACATCGCGCCGCACACGCTGGAGATGGCGGCCATGTGGGCGGTGCTCACGCGGCTCGAGGACCCCAAGAAGCACCAGCTGACGCTGGTGCAGAAGATGAAGCTCTACGACGGCAAGACGCTGCCCGGCTTCACCCAGGACAACATCAAGGAGCTGCGCAAGGAGGCGATGCGCGAGGGGATGGACGGCATCAGCCCGCGCTACATCCAGGACAAGATCTCGAACGCGCTGGTCACCGACCGGGGCGAGGGGTGCGTCAACCCCTTCATGGTCATGAACGAGCTCGAGTCGGGGCTGCGGCACCACTCGCTCATCACCAACGACGAGCAGCGGCGGCACTTCGGCGTGCTGCTCGGCCTGGTCAAGCAGGAGTACGAGGACATCGTCAAGAACGAGGTCCAGCGGGCGATCAGCGCCGACGAGGAGGCCATCGCCAAGCTCTGCGCGAACTACATCGACAACATCAAGGCCTACACCCAGAAGGAGCGGGTGAAGAACAAGTACACCGGCCAGGACGAGGAGCCGGACGAGCGGCTCATGCGGTCGATCGAGGAGAAGATCGACATCCCGGATTCGCGCAAGGACGACTTCCGGCGCGAGATCATGAACTACATCGGCGCGCTGGCCATCGAGGGGCGGCAGTTCGACTTCCGCACCAACGAGCGGCTGCAGAAGGCGCTCGAGCTGAAGCTGTTCGAGGACCAGAAGGACAGCATCAAGCTGACGAGCCTGGTGTCGCGCGGTCGTCGACCGCGACACGCAGGAGAAGATCGACGTGGTCAAGAACCGGATGATCCGCAACTACGGCTACTGCGAGATCTGCTCCACGGACGTGCTCAACTTCGTGGCCAGCATCTTCGCGCGCGGGCGACGTCAAAGACTAGACGGAGGCGTCGCGACACACATGGACCGCTCCACGCTCGAGGCGCTTCCCGCGGTGAACGTCGAGGTCAACGGCCAGGCCGCGGCATTGCTCGTGAAGCTGATGGGCGACCTCCAGACCGACCAGCCGCTGGCGGTGCTCACGCGGGCGCTGGGGATGCTGGAGCAGGCGCTGTCGGCCAAGGCCAAGGGGCACCGGCTCGGCGTCTATGACCCGGCGTCGGGGCGCTTCGTGGACCTGGTGATCTGATGGGCGACTATGGCTCTTCGCATCGACCCCGACCACCGCCGCTTCCGCGACATCGTGCGCGGGAAGATCAAGCAGGACCTGCGCAAGTACATCTCGCAGGGCGAGCTGATCGGCCGCAAGGGGAAGGACCTGGTCTCGATCCCGCTGCCGCAGATCAACGTCCCGCGCTTCCGGTTCGGCAGCAAGGACCGCGGCGGCGTGGGGCAGGGCGAGGGCGAGGTGGGCGACAGCCTCGGCAAGGGGGACCCCAACGCCGACGGCAGCGGCAAGGCCGGCGACCAGGCGGGCGAGCACGCGCTGGAGGTCGAGCTCTCGCTGGAGGAGCTGGCGCAGATCATGGGCGAGGAGCTGCAGCTGCCGCGCATCGAGCCCAAGGGCAAGCAGCGGATCATCGCCCAGAAGGACCGCTACGTCGGGATCCGGCGCGCCGGCCCCGAGTCGCTGCGCCACTTCAAGCGGACGTTCCGCCAGGCGCTGCGGCGGCAGATCATGACCGGCACCTACAACCCGGAGCGGCCGGTGATCGTCCCGGTGCGCGAGGACCGCCGCTACCGGTCCTGGCGGACGACGCCCCTGCCGCAGTCGAACGCGGTGATGCTCTTCATCATGGACGTCTCGGGGTCGATGGGCGACGAGCAGAAGGAGATCGTCCGCATCGAGTCCTTCTGGATCGACGCCTGGCTGCGCAGCCAGTACAAGGGGCTCGAGTCGCGCTACATCATCCACGACGCCGTGGCCAAGGAGGTCGACCGCGACACCTTCTTCCGCACGCGCGAGTCGGGCGGCACGATGATCTCCAGCGCGTACAAGCTGTGCGCCAAGATGATCGAGGACGACTTCCCGCCCTCGGAGTGGAACATCTACCCGTTTCACTTCTCCGACGGCGACAACTGGTCGGTCGACGACACCGTCCAGTGCGTCGAGCTGTTGAAGACGCACATCCTCCCCAAGGTGAACCTGTTCTGCTACGGCCAGGTCGAGAGCCCCTACGGCTCGGGTCAGTTCATCAAGGACCTGAACGAGCACTTCGACGAGGACGACAACCTGGTCGTCTCCGAGATCAAGGGCAAGGACGCGATCATGGAGTCGATCCGCGACTTCCTGGGCAAAGGGAAGTAGAGGAAGACGGCGCGACCATGGCGGCACTCCCCCCCTACCTGCACGACATCCAGCGCGAGATCGAAGGCTACGGGCGCGGGTACGGGCTCGACTTCTGGGACGTCGAGTTCGAGATCCTCGACTACAAGCAGATGCAGGAGGTGGCGGCCTTCGGCGGCTTCCCCGTCCGCTACCCGCACTGGCGCTTCGGGATGGAGTTCGAGCACCTGACCAAGAGCCACGTCTACGGCTTCTCGAAGATCTACGAGATGGTCATCAACAACAACCCGGCCTACGCGTACCTGCTCGAGGGGAACTCGCTGGTCGACCAGAAGATGGTCATCGCCCACGTGCTGGGGCACGTCGACTTCTTCAAGAACAACTACTTCTTCTCCAAGACCAACCGCCGGATGATCGACGGGATGGCCAACCACGCGACGCGCGTGCGGCGCCACATGGAGCGTCTGGGGATCGAGAAGGTCGAGACCTTCATCGACGCCTGCCTCTGCATCGAGAACCTGATCGACCCGATGTCGCCCTTCATTGTCAGGAAGGCGTCGCCCGAGCGGGAGAAGGAGCGCCAAGAGCAGAAGGAGACGCCGGAGCTGCCGCGCATCCGGGCCAAGTCCTACATGGACAAGTTCATCAACCCGCCCGAGTACATCGACGAGCAGCGGCGGAAGATCGAGCGCGAGCGCGAGCGGCCAAAGAAGAACCCGTCCGAGCCGGAGCGCGACGTGCTGCTGTTTCTGCTGCAGAACGCGCCGCTCGACGGGCTGGGAGCGCGACATCCTGGAGATCGTGCGCGACGAGGCCTACTACTTCGCGCCGCAGCGCCAGACCAAGATCCTCAACGAGGGCTGGGCCGCCTACTGGCACAGCAAGATCATGACCGAGAAGGCGCTCAAGGTCTGCGAGATCATCGACTACGCCGACCACAACGCCGGCGTGCTGGCGACGGCGCCCGGGCAGTTCAACCCCTACAAGATCGGCATCGAGCTCCTGCGCGACGTCGAGGAGCGCTGGGACAAGGGGCGCTTCGGGCGCGAGTGGAACGAGTGCCAGAGCCTCGACGAGCGGCGCGTCTGGGACAAGCGGCTCGGCCTCGGGCGCAAGAAGATCTTCGAGGTGCGCAAGCTCTACAACGACGTCACCTTCATCGACGAGTTCTTCACCGCCGACTTCTGCGAGCGGAACAAGTTCTTCTCCTTCTCGGTGAACGATCGCAGCGGCAACTACGAGATCGACTCGCGCGAGTTCGAGAAGATCAAACACAAGATGCTCTTCTCGCTGACCAACTTCGGCGACCCCTTCGTCCTCGTCGAGGACGCCAACCACGACAACCGCGGCGAGCTGCTCATCCGCCACCGCCACGAGGGAACGGACCTCCAGATCGATCAGGCCCGCTCGACGCTCGCCTCGCTCGGCCGCATCTGGCGTCGCCCGGTGAACCTGCTCACCGTCGTCGAGGGCAAGCAGAAGATGTTCCGCTTCGACGGCAAGGAACAGACCGAGAAGGCGCTCGCCAGCTGACGCGCGCCCGGTCGGCCGGTCACTTCTTGGCGGGCAGGTTGCCGTCGATCTCCTTCATCAGCTGGCCGAAGTTCCGCTCCGCCCAGTCCTCGTAGACCTGCGGCATCGGTTCGCCGTTCACGGTGGCGCGCGGCGTGGCGCGCAACATCGTCCCGCTCCCCTCCGGTTGGATGTCGATGTCCCAGGCGACGGCTTCGGTGTACGAATGCGCCGTCCCGGAGGTCTCGGTGTACGTCCCGCTGGCCGTCGTCGCGACGTCCTTGGGGGCCGTCCGGATGCGCGGGTCGGTGGTGACGACCTCATAGCCGAGCAGCTTGAGCGCCGTCACCGCGGCGGCGCTGACCTCGTCGTGTCCGCGGTCGGAGTAGTGCCGGGTTCCGAGCCGGTCGAAGTCGGCCGGCGTGGCCACCGGTTTCGAGGCGAACATCCCGCAGCCTGCACTCCAGACCCCGAGCAGCAGCGTGACCAGTCCGAGGCCATGGCGCAATTTGGTATGCATGCGATGAAGGTACCGTCAAACACGGTCGTCAGAAAGGCCCCACCCGATCCCGAATGCGAGACTCCGCTCGCCCGGGGAAGCATGTCGGATTCTTGCCTGGCTTCGGGAGCGCGGTTAACTGGAGGGATGCGCGCACGCTTCGGCCGGCGGGCCCGACGACGGGTCCGGATGGTGGGGCTCGGCTGCGCGTTCGTGGCCGTGGCGAGCTGGGCGATCTACGAGGCCGCCCAGCCCGGTCCTTGGCAGGAGGTGCTGGCCACGCGCGAGGGGCTGACTGGGCGGCGGCTCGCCTGCGGTGAGATCATCAAACCGGGCGCGCTGTTCGTGGCGCTCCCGCATCCGGCGGCGCTGCGCAAGAACGTCGAGCTCCGCTACGGCGGCCGGACGATGGTCGTTCCCGTGCTCGACGTCGGCCCCTGGAACGTCGACGACGACTACTGGACCACCGGCCGCCGGCCGGCCTCCGAGCGCGGTCGCGGCAGCTTCCGCACGCCGACGAACCGCTCGGGCATCGATCTGTCGGACGCGACCTTCGCCGCGCTCGGCCTGCGCGACAACGTCCCCCTCGAGTGGCGCTTCGTTCACCGCGGCTACATTCCGCTGCCGCGCGTGGCGATCCCGACGGGACCGTGAACTAGCCGCCCGCGCGGTCGTAGAGCGCGCTCACGTCGAGCGTACAGGCGAGAGCTTCGATCGCCGCCAGGCCGCCCGCTCCGAAGGTCTCGGTTCGCCACGCGTCTCCCGCCCGCGCGCGGACCTCGATCTGTCGGCGGTCCTGCCAGACATAGACGACGGCGCTCAACGACGGGATCTGGCGGTAGTTTTCGAACTTTTCGCCCAGGTCGTAGTCGATCGTCGCGGGCGAGAGGACCTCGATGACAACGGTCGGATTGGTGACGGTCTCCTTGCTCTCGGGATCCGTCTTCGCGCCGCCACAGACGACGGTCACGTCGGGATAGCCCGCGAACCCGGTCGCTAGCACGCGAATACGAAGGTCGGACGTGAAGACGCGACAACGCCCCGCCATCTGGTTGTCGAGCGACCCCACGATCGCAGCGGCGATCGCTGCGTGAAGCATCGATCCGCCGGCCATCGCGTAGATGTCCCCGTCCAGGAACTCGTGGCGGACGGGGTTCGATTCCTCGACCGCCAGGTAGTCCTTGAAGGAGTGGTGGTGCAGTCGCATCGGAACGCCCATGACGTTAGCATCGGACGGACGTCCGACGAGTTGCCATCGGCACGGGGGCCCGGGGGCGGCGATGGGAAGCCGGCGAGGCTCCGTCCGGTCATGCCGAGGGAGGCTTCCAGCGCGTCTCGCACCCCGGACGGGGAGGGCCCTCTGGCCGCGCGGCCCGAACAGGGTTCATGTAAGTATGCGTAATTACATAATCTCCGTCGGCGTTGCTTGACCGCGCCGCCGAGCAGAGCTATCTGCAACGGCTCTCATGCTGGGTCTTTCGAGGCACAACCGGTGGGCTTTAGAGCCGACAAAGCCGTCGTTGACCTCGCTCCTTCACCCGACCGAAGCGCGGCGCGTGACGGCGTTCGACGCCGACTTCCCCGATGTTCTGCGCCGGGCGAAACCCGCGGTCGCGGCGCTCTGGGTGCGCGGGCGGCTGCCCGACGCCGCGCGGCCGGCCCTGGCGATCGTCGGCGCGCGGGCGGCGAGCCGTGCCGGCTGCCGGCGCACACAAGAGTGGGCGGCGATGGCGGCGCGGCGCGGGTTCACGATTGTGTCGGGCGGCGCGCTGGGGATCGACGCGGCGGCGCATGAGGGCGCGCTCGAAGCGGGGGCGCCGACGTTTGCCGTACTCGGGTGCGGCGTCGACGTCGTCTACCCGGATCGGCACGCCGCGCTGTTCACGGCGATCGCCGCCACGGGCGGCCTGCTCTCGGAGTTTTCCCCGGGGACGCCCCCGCGCGGCAAGCAGTTCCCGTCGCGCAACCGGATCGTCGCCGCGCTGGCCGAGGCGGTGCTGGTGGTCGAGGCACGCGAGGCGTCGGGCGCGCTCGTGACGGCGCGGCTGGCGATGGAGATCGGCCGGCCGCTCTACGCCGTTCCGGGCAGCGCCGGTACCGATCGCCTGCTCGCGTCCGGCAAGGCGCGCGAGGTGCGGGACGCCGCCGAGCTCCTCGCTGCGCTGGCCGGCGAACCGCCGGTGGCCCGGTTGGTCCCGGAGGAGCTTCGTTCGTTGATCGCGGCTCTGGCGGGCGGCGCGACCGCGGTCGAGGTGGCGCGCCGGCTGGCGCTGCCGATCCCCGCGGCGCTGGCGCTTTTATCGGAGGCTGAGCTCGGGGGTTGGATCCTGAGGGGGGCCGGCGGCGTCTTTACATCTACTGAGGTCACGCGTGCCAACTAAGAAGAAGACCAGCGCAGCCGCAGAGCCGGCCGAGTCGACCAAGATCAAGGCCGCCAAGCCGGCCGCCACGGCCAAAACTTCCGCCAAGGTCGCCAAGCCAGCGGCCGCGAAGCCAGCAGCCAGGAAGCAGGCCGCGGTCGCCCCGGCGCGCAAGACGAAGGTGAGCACCAAGGCCCCGCCGGCCGCGGACGTCGAGGTCGCCGCCGCGCGTCCGACGCGGGCGCGCCGTACCGACGCGCTGGTCATCGTCGAGTCGCCCGCCAAGGCGAAGACGATCAAGAAGTACCTCGGCGCCGGCTACACGGTGAAGGCCTCGGTCGGCCACGTGAAGGATCTCCCCAAGAAGAAGATGGGGATCGACATCGAGCACGGCTTCCAGCCCGAGTACGTGGTCATCGACGGCAAGAAGAAGGTGTTGGCGGAGATCCTGGAGGCGGCGCGCCACGCCGACCGCGTGCTGCTGGCGCCCGACCCCGATCGCGAGGGGGAGGCGATCGCCTGGCACATCGCCGAGGAGGTGCGCCCGGCGAACCCGAACATTCAGCGGGTCCTCTTCAACGAGATCACCAAGAAGGCGATCAACGAGGCGATCGGCAAGCCGATGGCGCTCGACGTGAAGAAGTTCGAGTCGCAGCAGGCGCGGCGCGTGCTCGACCGCCTGGTCGGCTATCAGATCAGCCCCGTGCTCTGGACCAAGGTCCGGCGTGGGCTCTCGGCGGGGCGCGTGCAGTCGGTCGCCGTGCGGCTGGTCGTCGAGCGCGAGCAGGAGATCACGGCGTTCAGGCCGGAGGAGTACTGGACGGTCGAGGCGCTGGTCGAAGGGGAGTCGCCGCCGCCGTTCACCACGAAGGTCTCCAAGCTCGACGGCAAGAAGGTCGAGCTGACCAACGAGGGCGGCGCGCGCGAGGTCGTCGACATCATCAAGAGCGCGTCGCTGAAGGTCTCCAGCGTCGAGCGCAAGGAGCGGCGCAAGAACGCGCCGCCGCCGTTCATCACCTCCAAGCTGCAGCAGGAAGCCTCGAGCAAGCTGCGCTTCTCGCCCAAGCGGACCATGGGCCTCGCGCAGCGGCTCTACGAAGGCGTCGAGGTCGGCGACGACGGCCTGGTCGGCCTCATCACCTACATGCGTACCGACTCCACGCGAATCTCCGACGACGCCGTCGGCGAGACGCGCGCCTTCATCGGCGAGCGCTACGGCGCAAACTTCCTGCCGGCCGAGCCGGTCGTCTACAAGAGCAAGAAGGGCGCGCAGGATGCGCACGAGGCGATCCGCCCGACCTCGCTCAAGTACGACCCGGAGACCGTGCGCGTGGCCTGGGCGGGCGGCAAGGGGGGCGGGCGCGACGAGCGCGAGAGCGACGATCTCTTGCGGCTCTACACCCTCATCTGGAACCGCTTCGTCGCCTGCCAGATGGTGGCGGCCGTCTTCGACCAGACGTCGATCGACATCGCCGCGGGCCGCGTCGAGCTGCGCGCCAGCGGCCAGGTCATGAAGTTCCCCGGCTTCCTCTCGGTCTACGCCGAGACGGTCGAGGACGCAGCCAACGAGGACGAGACGGGCGCCGCGCTCCCCGACCTGCACGAAGGGGAGGCGATCCGCCTCATCGAGACCAAGCCCGAGCAACACTTCACCCAGCCGCCGCCGCGCTTCTCGGAGGCGACGCTGGTCAAGGAGCTGGAAGAGAAGGGGATCGGACGCCCGTCGACCTACGCGGCGATCCTCTCGACGGTGCAGGACCGCGGCTACGTCGAGAAGAAGGAGGGGCGCCTCCACCCGACGGAGCTCGGGGTGATGGTCAACGGCCTCTTGGTCAAGTCCTTCCCAGACATCGTCAGCACCGACTTCACGGCGCAGATGGAGGAGCAGCTCGATCAGGTCGAGGACGGCACCGCCGACTGGGTCAAGCTGCTCGAGGGTTTCTACAAGCCGTTCAAGCTCGATCTCGAGAAGGCCAAGGTCGAGATGCGCGACATCAAGCGCGAAGAGAAGGCGACCGACCAGGTCTGCGAGAAGTGCGGCAAGCCGATGGTGATCAAGTGGGGCCGCAACGGTCATTTTCTCGCCTGCTCCGGCTATCCCGACTGCCGTAACACCAAGGAGTTCACCCAGAACGCCGACGGAAGCCTGACCATCGTCTCCACCACGCGCCCGTCGGACCAGATCTGCCCGACCTGCGGCTCGCCGATGGTGATCAGGCGCGGGCGGTTCGGCGAGTTCCTCGCCTGCTCGCGCTACCCCGAGTGCAAGACGACCAGCCCACTCTCGCTGGGCGTCGACTGCCCGAAGGCGTGCGGCGGGTATCTCACCGAGAAGCGCTCCCGCCGCGGCAAGATCTTCTTCGGCTGCTCGAACTACTCGAAGACCCAGTGCGACTTCGTGTCGTGGGATCGCCCGCTGCCGCAGCCCTGCCCCAAGTGCGGCGCCAAGTTCGTCGTCCAGAAGGTCTCCAAGGCCGGCACGCGCATCCGCTGCCTGAAGGAAGACTGCGGCTACACCGCCGACGCCGAGAGCCCGGATTCCGAGGCGCCCCCGCCGCCGCCTGCATCGAGCGGCGCCCCCGAAGCGGTCTGACAACCGTCTGCGCGTTGACCCCGACCGGAGGGGCTGTCACCTGCGTGGCCATGTCGCAAGCGTGCCCCGGCGGACCGGTCCGCGCGCGTGGCGCGAAGGTCGTGCGCGCACAGGGCGGCGCGGCGTTTCTCCGCAGGGTCGAGGGGCGCGATCGCTAACACCCCGCGCCGCTCGGTTCACTCCAGGTGTTGCCCTGGTCGTTGGAGCCGGCGCGGAACATGCAAACGGATGCCGCGGCGCCCGGACGTGCCCGATATGACACCGCTGCCCGGATACGCCAGAAAAGAGCTGAGACCATGGATCGCAGACGCTCGAAACTCGCCGTGGGGTCGATGGGGGCGCTGATGCTGGCGGCGATGACCGCCTGCGACGGCACCGATCCGATTCCGTTCGCGCAGCTCGCGGCCTCGATCGATCAGGCGGCCTGCCGCGTCGACGTGCTGTGCGGCGACTTTCCCGATCAGGCGACCTGTCTGACGTCACGCCAGGACGCACCCCACTACTACGACACGCTCGGCGAGGACGTCGACGCCGGGACGGTGGTGTACGACGGCGGCAAGGCCCGGGCCTGCGTGGACCTGTTGAGCTCGCTCTCGTATTGCAGCCGGATCGGTCCTTCGACCCTCAGCTCCGACCCCAACTGCACCGGCATCTTCTCGGGGACGGTCGCCGCCGGCGGTGCCTGCTTCTTCAGGCAAGAGTGCGCCGGGGGCGGTCTCTGCGAGTTCACCGACACGAGCTGCGAGTCCTCGGCCCAGTGCTGCCCGGGCACCTGCGTGGCCGTCCCGCCGCCGACCGCCTCGGGCGAACCCTGCCCGCAATCTCCCGCCACCTGTGCCTCCGATGTCTGCGTCATCGGTCCGAGCGGGACGGCGACCTGTCAGGACACCGTGGGGCTCGGTGCGTCCTGCTCGGGTGACATCCCCTGTGGCCCTCGGCTCTACTGCGATCCCGTGAGCTGGATCTGCAAGGCCCCCGTCGCAACGGGTGGGGCGTGCTTCGGGTCGCAAGACTGCGGCGGCACCAACGACCGTTGCGACGCCACGACGTCCGTCTGCACGCCGCTGCTACCGGTGGGCACCGCGTGCGATCCCACCAGCGGCGGCTGCGTCACCTACGCGGCCTGCGACGCCACGACCAGCACCTGCGTGGAGCTCCCGCTGGTCGGCGCCAGCTGCGACCCGGTGAATGGGCCGAGCTGTCTCGGTGGGACCTGCGACGCGACCAGCGGCACCTGCATGCTGATGCCCACCGCCGGCGCCTGTTCCTGAGCGGCGCGGACGGGCTCAGGTCGCGCTTGAAGCTGACGGCACGTCGCTGGCGCGATATCGTCCCGTCATGGGCCGACGGGCGACGGCGGTGGCGATGCTGGCGGGGACGCTGGCCGTGTTGCCGGTGGCGGGCTGCGGCGGCGGCGGCGGCGAGGTTCCCTTCTCCGCGCTCGAGCCGAACGCGGTCGCGGCGGATTGTCGCATCAAGGTCCTGTGCAGCGACTTTCCCGATCAGGCCAGCTGCGTGTCGTCGCAGCAGGCGCAGCCTCACTACTACGACACGATCGCCGCCGACATCGCGTCGGGCAAGGTCCTCTACGACGGCGCAAAGGCCCGAAGCTGCATCGACGCTCTGAACGCCGTCTCATCTTGTCCAGGCGGCTTCACCAACGTCGTGCTCGAGATGGCCGTTCCCTGTACCGGCATCTTCACCGGCACGGTGGCCGCCGGCGGAGCCTGCTATTTCCCCGAAGAATGTGCCGGTGGTGTGGGCTGTGGCTTCACCTCGGGCGCGAGCTGCGATTCCGTCACCCAGTGCTGCGCGGGGACGTGCGCCGCGACACCGGTCGTGGTGCCGGCGGGCGGCAGCTGCTCGAGCGGCGGCGCCTGCGCACCAGGGACCGTCTGCGACAACAGCGGGACCTGCGTGGCTACCCGTGCGACCGTCGGCGCCTCGTGCGCCGGCATCAACAGCTGCGCGGCACCGCTTTATTGCTCGCAGATGACGCAGACCTGTCAGCAGCTGCCCCAGACCGGGGAGACGTGCGCCCCGGGCTCTCCGATTCCGTCGCCTGGCGAGATCCGCTGTCAGAACCCACTCGACACGTGTGACGTCGCCAGTAACGTCTGCGTCCCCACCATTGGCCTCGGCGGGGCGTGCGATCCCTCGACCGGTGGCTGCGTGAGCTATGCGTTTTGCGATCCAACGACCGATGTCTGCGTCGAGGAGCCGGCCGTGGGGCAGCGTTGCGACCCGAACGGTGCTCCCTGCCTGGGCGGCAGCTGCGAGGCGACAACCGGGACCTGCGCGTTGCTGGCGACCAGCGGCGCCTGCTCCTGATGGGCGTTGCCCGCGGTCATCCGTGCCGCGACAGTGTGGCCACCGACTCGACGTGGCGCGTCTGCGGGAACATGTCGAACGGCTGGACGCGCCGGGCTTGATAGCCGGCCGCGCGCAGGGCGGCCACGTCGGGGGCCTGCGTCTCGGGGTTGCACGAGACGTAGACGATGGTGCGCGGGGCGAAGGCGGCGAGCTGGCGCAGGAAGTCGGGACCGCACCCCTTGCGCGGCGGATCGACGATAACGGCCGCGTCGGCTGCGGGGAAGGGGACCGCGGCGAACACGGCGGCCGCGTCGGCGGCGAGAAATTCGCAGTTGGTGCGGCCGTTGTGGGCGGCGTTGGCGCCCGCCCAGCGTACGGCGCTCGGGCTGACCTCGACGCCCAGGACGCGCTCGAAGGCGGGCGCGGCCGCGAGCGCGAGCAGGCCGCTGCCACAGTAGGCGTCGACGAGAAACCGCGCGCCGTGCGCTCTCGCCTCGGCGGCCACGTACGCGGCGAGCCGC
The DNA here is from genome assembly GCA_963725905.1 of uncultured Pseudomonadota bacterium. Taxonomy (GTDB): domain Bacteria; phylum Myxococcota_A; class Polyangia; order Fen-1088; family Fen-1088; genus JADGRB01. The sequence continues at coordinate 38,528 of CAVSAG010000006.1, forward strand.
GGGAGCAGGAACGGGTTGTTCTGGAAGAAGTCGCCCGCGAGAAATTGCAACTCCAGATCGCCGACCCGTTCGGTGATGATCGCGCGCGGATCGACGGTGACGCCCGAGGCGGCCTCGCGCACCAGCAGGCTCGCACCGCGCTTGTAGCTCTCCCGCTGCGCGTCGACCTCGGCGCGCAGCTCGGCGAGGCGGGCGTTGACGGCCGGCGTGGCGATCGGGCAGGCGGGGACGTCGATCGTCCGGCGCGGCAGGCCCACTTCGAGGAAGCCAATCGCCAGCGGGCGATCGGGGCGCGGGCGCTGGAAGTGCGGCGTCAGCTTGCTGCGATACCCGTATTCGCGCGGCGACGGCAGGCAGGACGCGACCGGCGTTTCAGGGAACAGCGCGCGGATCTCCTCGGTCTTGCGCGCCAGCTGCTCTTCGTACGAAAGGTCCTGCAGCTGACAGCCGCCGCAGCGGCCGAAGAGCGGGCATTGGGGGGCGGCGGGCACGGCAGGAGAGTACGCGATTCGCGTGTCGATTCGCGCGGCGGCCGTGGCTGCGCTACGATCGACCACGATGGAACAGGCCCTGGCGGCGTTTCGCCAATACCTCGCCGCCGAGAAGCGGGCGTCGGAGCACACCGTGCGCGCCTACCTGCACGACCTCGACGAGCTGCGGGCTTACGCCGAGACGCTGCTCGGGCGCCCCCCAGCCCTCGACGAGCTTGACGTCATCCTGTGCCGCTCCTACCTTGCGTCGCTCCATGGAAAGAACGACGCCGTGACGATCGGCCGCAAGCTCTCCTCGCTGCGCGCGTTCTTTCGCCTGGCCGTGCGACGGCGCCTCTGCAAGTCGAGCCCGGTCAGCGCGCTGCGCGCCCCCAAGCGGGCCAAGCGGTTGCCGTCATTCCTCGGCAAGGACGACGTCGGCCGGCTGCTCGACGGCGGCACGCGCGACGAGGAGCTCGGCGCCGACGCCTGCGCGCGCTCTCTGGAGGTCGCCCTGTTCGAGGTGATCTACGGCGCCGGCCTGCGCGTCTCGGAGGCCTGCAACCTCGACCTCGGCGACCTGGAGGTCGACGGTCAGGGCGCGATGGTGCGCGTCCGGCAGGGCAAGGGGCGCAAGGACCGGATCGTTCCGCTCGGGTCGAAGGCGCGGCAGGCCCATGCGGCCTACCTCGAGCGACGCGCCGATCGCCTCTCGCCCGGTCACCGGCCGCAAGACGGCCAGGCGCTGTTTCTCTCCGCGCGCGGCGGGCGGCTCGGCCCGCGTGCCGTGCGGCGGCTGCTCGCGCGGCGCGAGCTTGCCTCGGGGACGCCGCGCGTCTCGCCCCACGCGCTCCGTCACAGCTTCGCCACGCACCTGCTGGGCGAGGGGGCCGACCTGCGCGCAATCCAGGAGATGCTGGGCCACTCGAGCCTCCGGACGACGCAGCGGTACGCCCACGTCGACATCGATCACCTGATGGCCGTCTACGACAAGAGCCATCCGCGCGCGAGAACCCGTTCATGAAACGCCCCCGCATTCGTTCGACCACGGTGCTGGCCGTGCGCCGCGACGGCCACGTCGTGCTGGGCGGCGACGGCCAGGTGACGATGGGGAACACGGTCGTCAAGGCGTCGGCGCGCAAGATCCGGCGCCTCCACGACGGCAAGATCATCGCCGGGTTCGCCGGTTCCGCGGCCGACGGCATCACGCTGTTCGAAAAGCTCGAGGCGCGGCTCAAGGAGTACAACGGCAACCTCCTGCGCGGGGCCGTCGAGCTGGCCAAGGATTGGCGCACCGATCGCGTGCTTCGCCGCCTCGAGGCGCTCTTGCTGGTCGCCGACCACGAGAGGACCCTCCTGCTTTCGGGGACCGGCGACGTGATCGAGCCCGACGGCGACGCGGCGGCGATCGGGTCGGGCGGCTCCTTCGCGCTGGCGGCGGCGCGCGCTCTCCTGGGCGCGACGACGCTCTCGGCGCGCGAGATCGCCGAACGCGCCCTGACCATCGCCGGCGACATCTGCATCTACACCAACGGCTCGCGCACGTTCGAGGAGCTCTAGCGATGTCGCACGCGCCGACCAACCACAGCGGTCAATCCCTCGTGCCGACGGCGCTCAAGCGGCCCCAGGATCTGACGCCGCGGGCGATCGTCGAGGAGCTGGATCGCTACATCGTCGGTCAGAAGGCGGCCAAGCGGGCGGTGGCGGTGGCGCTGCGTAACCGCTGGCGCCGGCAGCAAGTGCCGCCGCCGATGCGCGACGAAATCGCGCCCAAGAACATCATGCTGATCGGCCCGACGGGCGTCGGCAAGACCGAGATCGCGCGGCGGCTCGCGCGGCTGGCCGGCGCGCCGTTCGTCAAGGTGGAGGCCTCGAAGTTCACCGAGGTCGGCTACGTCGGGCGCGACGTCGACTCGATGGTGCGAGATCTGGCCGAGACCGCGGTGTCGATGCTGCGCGACGAGGAGCGCGAGCGTGTCCGCCCGCGCGCGCGAGAAAACGCCGAGGAGCGTCTGCTCGACGTGCTCTTGCCGCCGGCGCCGCGTCCGCGGCCCACGCCGGGCGCCGCCTCGACGACGCTGCCGCCGCCTCCCGAGCCGCCGGCCGACAACGCCACGCGCGAGAGCCTGCGCAAGCTCATGCGCGAAGGAAAGCTCGACGACAAGATGGTCGAGATCGACACCGCCGACTCGCCGGCTTCCTTCGTCGACGTCTTCTCGGGCACCGGCATGGAAGAGATGGTGCTGAACCTGCGCGACATGCTGCCGCAGGGATCGCGCAAGACCAAGCGGCGCCGGCTGCCGCTTCCGGAGGCGCTGGAGGTCCTCACCGAGGAGGAGGCGAACAAGCTGATCGACGTCGAGCGGCTGCAGAAGGACGCCATCCGCCGCGCCGAGCAGTCGGGGATCATCTTCATCGACGAGATCGACAAGGTCGCCGGGCGCGAGGGCGGCGGCGGGGGCGGCCCCGACGTCTCGCGCGAGGGCGTTCAGCGCGACCTGCTCCCGATCGTCGAGGGGTCGACCGTCTCGACCAAGTACGGGCCGCTCAAGACCGACCACGTGTTGTTCATCGCCGCGGGCGCTTTTCACGTCTCGAAGCCCAAGGACCTGATCCCCGAGCTGCAGGGGCGGTTCCCGATCCGCGTCGAGCTCGAGTCGCTGACGGATCAGGACTTCGTCCGCATCCTTACCGAGCCGGAGAACGCGCTCACCAAGCAGTACATCGCGCTCCTGGCCACCGAGAAGGTGACGCTCGAGATCCACGACGACGCCGTCGCCGAGATCGCCCGCATCGCCACCTCGGTCAACGCCCGGATGGAGAATATCGGCGCCCGGCGGCTGCACACCATCATGGAGCGCGTCCTGGACGATCTGGCGTTCGAGGCGCCCGCCCTCGGTGCGACGACGATTCCGATCACCGCCGCCTACGTGCGCGAGCGCCTCGACGGGATCCTCAAGGACGAGGATCTCTCTCAGTACATTCTCTGAGCGCCCCGGCCCGACCTAGGTGGTGAGCTAATGCCGGACGCGGCCGCCGCCGCCGCGGGAGGGCGCGCGCGCCGCCGGTGCGGGGTGATACGCGGGCGCCGACGCGGGGTGAAATGCGGGCGCCGGACCCCGGGCGGCCGGTCCGCCGCGGAAGCCCTCGCCCGCGCGCATCGGGGCCCCTCCGCGCGCCGGCGCGCCGTGCCAGGCGGCGGCGCCGGGCGTCCGGTGCCACCCCTCGTTGTGGCCAGGCGCCGAGCGCCAGGCCCTCGGCTCGACCGACGGCCGGGCCCGCCAGGCACCCACCGGCGCCCGGCCGCGGTAGCCGTAGCCGAAGGCGCGGTAGCCCCCCGGTCCCTGCCAGTACGGACGGTAGAAGACCGCGCGTCCGTCGACGAAGAGGAAGCGAGGCCCGACGAACAGGTAGGCGGCGTCGGCGGGCGCCCAGTAACCGGCGTCCCAGCTCCACTCGAAGCCGGTCCAGTCCCAGTATCCGCCGACCCAGGCGTACCCGTAGGCGGGCGCCGGGGGCTGGTACTCGGGGATCGGATCGGGCGGCGGCGTGGCCGGATAGACGGTCCCGTCGTCAGCCGCCACCGGCGCAGGCGCCGGGTCCACGTAAGCGGGGGGCGGAGGCTGGGGTCCGACGTAGCAGCCCGACGCGGCCATGGCCGTACCCAGCGACAAACTGCATACCAACCAAAGGCCTCGATTCATTGGTTTTCTCCTAATAGGTCCGTGGCCTACAGAGTTCACCTAAGCCACGATCCTCTCTCAAGCAAGGGTGGTGCCGCCCAATCCCCCCCATCGGCGCGGGCGTGGATGTTCTTGACCCCGCCCGGTGTGGCGTCTAAACAACGCGAGACCATGGAGACCGTTTTCTCCGGGATTCAGCCCTCCGGCGAGCTGCACCTTGGCAATTATCTCGGGGCGGTCCGGAACTGGGTGTCGCTTCAGGACCAGTTCCGCTGCTTCTATTGCATCGTCGACTACCACGCGATCACGCAGTCGTACGACCCGGCGGCCATGCCGGCCCGCGCGCGTGAGATGGCGGTCGAGCTGCTGGCCTGCGGCATCGATCCCGACAAGTCCACGCTGTTCATCCAGTCGGAGGTCCCCGAGCACACCGAGCTCTGCTGGGTGCTGGCATCGGTGACGCCGCACGGTGAGCTGGAGCGGATGACGCAGTTCAAGGACAAGGCGCTGCGGGAGCCGCACAACATCAACGCGGGGATCTTTTCCTATCCAGTGCTGCAGGCGGCCGACATCCTGCTCTACGGCGCGACGCGGGTGCCGGTCGGCGAGGACCAGCGGCAACACCTCGAGCTCGCGCGCGAGATCGTCCGCCGATTCAACGCGCGCTTCGGCGACACCTTCGCCGAGCCGTTGCCCCTCTTCTCGACGACGCCCAAGATCCTGGGGCTCGACGGGCAGGCCAAGATGTCGAAGAGCCTGGGCAACACGATCGCGCTGGCCGAGCCGGAGGCGGCTGTGTGGGACAAGCTGCGGGCGGCGGCCACGGATCCGGCGCGCGTCAAGCGGAGCGATCCGGGGACGCCCGAGAAGTGCAACATCTACACGCTGCACAGGTTCTTCTCGGACGCCGAGCGCCAGGCGACGGTGCACGCGGGCTGCACCTCCGCCGGCATCGGCTGCATCGACTGCAAGAAGATGCTGTTCGAAGGGGTGAAGGCCGAGCTCGGCCAGATCCGCGCGCGCGCCGAAGTGCTGCGGGCGGATCCGGCGCGGGTCGACGCGATCCTGGCGCGCGGCGCCGCCGATGCCCGCCAGGTCGCCGCCGCCACCATGAAGCGGGTCCGCGAGCGTCTCGGGCTGCGCGCGGCCAGCGCATGACGATGCGGGCGGCGGCGCTGGCGATCGCCGCCTGGGTGGCGGTGGCGGCGCCGGGTTGCGGCGGGCGCGAGGACGGCTCGAGCCCGGAGGCGGCGGTCAGATCGCTCATCGCCGCGGCGCGCGCCGGCGATCGCGCGGCGGTCTACGATCGGCTCGGTCCGCGCACGCGCGCGCACATCGACGCCCTGCTGGCCGCCACCCACCGCACCGGCGGCGCGCGCATGCTGGCGCCCGCCGATCTGGTGGCGGTCGGCTGGCTGCCGCCGGCCTGGGAGCCGACCGGGACGCGCGTCATTCACCGCGAGGGGGACGAGGCGGACGTCGAGGTCTTTTCGGCGACCGGAGAACGGCAGCCGATCCACGCCGTTCGCGAGGGGAGAAGCTGGAGGGTGGAGCTACCCCTCCGTTAAATCGGGACCCTCAAAGGGTCCCGCGCCCCCCGCTCTACGCGTTGTCTGACGAGCGGGGCGGAGGGGACGGACGAACCTGTGTCTGGTCCCCCTCGACGAGATCGGCGTCCCCAAGCTCGATGATCGCGTCGTCGAGCTGAAGACTGTCCATCTTGATGCGGGGATCGGTGTCGGCGAAGGCGTCGCGCTGCATCGGGCCGCGCCGCTCGCCCACCCGCCGCTCGCGCGGGAAGATGCGGTGGTCGATCTTGCCGCCGCGTCGGTCGTCGTCTCGGCGGTCGCGCCGGAGCGCCTGGCGCAGCTCCTCGACCGTGGCGGGGAGCTCGGGCAATCGCATCACCTGCGCCGCGCAGCCGTGGCAGAACGGCAGGGTCCGTCCTTGCAGCTCGACCAGCTTGAGCTGGGCGCGCCGTTTCTCGCCGCAGACGGTGCACGCGGCGCCACGCCCGACCGGTCGCGACTCCGCCCAGCGCGTGTAGCATCCCCAGCAGCGCCCCCGGCGCAATTCGGTCACGGCCGCCCCGCAGACGCCGCACGGCAACGTCGCGCGTTCGACTTCAACGCTCATGCATCGAGTAGAACGCCGCACGCGCAAGGGCGCAAAAAATTTGCTCGTTTCGACCCGGCTACGCGCTGCGGCAATCATCTCCCGGCGCCGTCGCTGGTAGGTTAAGATTCGGTCGCCCATGCCGCTTGCCTACGCCCCCGAGGCGCCCATTTTCTTGATTGGCTTCATGGGCTCGGGAAAGACGACGGTGGGTGGGTTGCTGGCGGGGCGGCTGGGCCGCTCGTTCGCCGATCTGGACGACCTCATCGTGCGGGCCGCGGGTGCCACCGTCGCGGAGATCTTCGCCCGCGAGGGGGAGGCCGGGTTCCGGCGGCGCGAGACGGAGGCGGTTCGCGCGGTCGCCGCCGGGCAGGGGACCGTGGTCGCCACGGGCGGCGGCGCCGCCTGCCGCGAGGAAAATCTCGCGTTGATGCTCGCTTCGGGCCGGGTCGTCGCGCTGGAGGTGTCGGCGGCCGAGGCGGTGCGCCGGACCGGCAGCCGCTCGGGTCGTCCGCTCCTCGACGGCAGCGCCAATCCGCTGGCGGCGGCGGCGCAGCTCTTGGAGAAGCGCCAGCCCTTCTACGCGCGCGCGCACCTGCGCGTCGACACCGCCGGGCGGACGCCCGAGGAGGCGGCGGGCGCGATCGTCGCGGGGCTCGGTCTCGAGGTCGCCCCGGCGCGGGCGAGGGAGCAAGCGTGAGCACGACCGTCGTCCCCGTCGAGCTGGGTGCGCGCCGCTACGAGGTCCAGATCGGGACGTTCGCGCCCGAGGCCGTCGCGGAGACGCTGGCCGCGGCGTTCGGACCGTCGACGACGGGGGTGGCCCTGCTGGCCGACCGCGGGCTCGCGGCGCACCCGCGGGTGGCGGCGCTGGCCGCGGCGCTGGGCGCGCGGTTTCCGAACGTGGGGCGTCTCGACCTGCCGGCCGGCGAGGCCTGCAAGAACCTGACGGAGATCGAGCGGACGGCCGAGTGGCTGGCCGCGCATGGCTACGATCGCGGGGCCGCGATCGTCGGCATCGGCGGGGGGGCGACGACCGATCACGCCGGGTTCGCGGCGGCGGTCTATCTGCGCGGGATCCCGTTCGCCACGCTCCCGACGACGCTGCTGGCGATGGTCGATGCTTCGGTGGGCGGCAAGACGGGCGTCGATCTCGCGGCGGGGAAGAACCTGGTGGGGGCGTTCCATCAGCCGCGCGCGGTCGTGGCCGACCTCGGGTTTCTCGACTCGTTGCCGGTGCGCGAGCTGGCGGCGGGGCTGGCCGAAGTGGTCAAGTGCGGCTTCATCGCCGATCCCGAGATCCTGGAGCTGCTCGACCGAAGCGGCCCGACGCTGCCGGCGCCCCTGGTGCACGAGCTCGTGGCGCGCGCGGTGCGGGTCAAGGCCGAGGTGGTGGCGGAGGACGAGACCGAGTCCGGCCGCCGCGCCATCCTGAACTTCGGCCACACCGTCGGTCACGCGCTGGAGGCGGCCTCGGGCTACGGCCTCCTGCACGGCGAGGCGGTGGCGCTGGGAATGGTCGCCGCGCTGGAGCTGGGCGCGGCGCTGGGGGTCAACCCGCGCGCGCTCGCGGAGCGGGCGGTGGCACTGCTGGCGCGGCTCGCGCTCCCCGTCGATCTGGCGCGGCGCCTCGGCGCCGACGTCTGGCCGCGGATCACCGTCGACAAGAAGCGGCGCGGGAGCACGATCCGCTTCGTTCTCTGCCCGGAGCCGGGCAAGACGGTGCTGCGGGACTTGACTCCGCGGGAGATCGCGGCGGGGCTGGGTGCCCCGGAAGCTTGACCCCCGAATCCTGAGCGAGTACAAGCCCAAGGCGACCATGGCGAGTCCTTTTCGCGAAAGCATCGTGAAGCTGCTGGACAGCATCGACGGCGGCGTAGCCTGCGTGCTGATGGGGTTCGACGGCATCACCGTCGACACATATTCACGCCCGGACGTCGACCCAAAGGCGGACGATAGCCCCGACATCCAGACACTCTCGATGGAGTTCGCCCACCTCATTGCGCAGGCGCGCCGGACGCTCGACTCGGTCGACGCCGGGACGCTGGAGGAGTTCACCCTCCGCACCGACAAGCTGACGCTGGTGGTGCGGCTCCTGACGCCCGAGTACTTCCTGGCCTGCGCCATCCTCCCCGCGGCCAGCCTGGGGCGCGCGCGCTATCTCATGCGCCTCACCGCACCCGGCCTGCGCGCCGACCTCTAAAGGACGCCCACGTTCATGGCCAAAAAAGAGAGCAAAGAGAAGGGATCGGCCCGCGCGCTCAAGGTGGTCGGGCCGTCGGGGAACGGCGACAGCGGGAACGGCTTCGACTTCGAGGCCGTGCGCGCGCTGGCCCGCATCGCGACCGAGTTCGACCTGGAAGAGATCGAAGTCGGCGCTGCCGGCCACCTGCGCGTTCGGCGCGGCGGCGCCGTGCGCGAAGCGGCCGCGACGTCGGCGCCGATGGCGCGCCCGATCGCGCTGACGCCGCCCGTGGAGGCCAAGCCGGCCGAGGGGGCCGGAACCTTCGTCAGCTCGCCCTTCGTCGGGACCTTCTACCGCGCCCCCTCGCCCGAGGCGCCGTCCTTCGTCGAGGTCGGCCAGACCGTGCGCAAGGGGCAGGTGGTTTGCATCGTGGAAGCGATGAAGCTGATGAACGAGATCGAGGCCGAATCGGACGGCAAGGTCGCCGAGATCCTGGTGAAGAACGGCGAGCACGTCGAGTACGGCCAGCACCTCATCCGCGTTTCGAAGTCCTGATCGCGCGTGTTTAAAAAGGTACTCATAGCCAATCGCGGCGAGATCGCGCTGCGGGTGATTCGTGCCTGTCGGGAGATGGGGATCCGCTCGGTCGCCGTCCACTCCACCGCCGACACCGACGCGCTGCACGTCCGTTTCGCCGACGAGAAGGTCTGCATCGGTCCGCCGCCGGCGCGCCAGAGCTACCTCAACATCCCGGCGATCATCAGCGCCGCCGAGGTCTCACGGGCCGACGCGGTTCATCCCGGCTACGGCTTCCTCGCCGAGAACGCCCACTTCGCCGAGGTGGTGAAGAAGTGCGGGCTGCAGTGGATCGGGCCGAACCCCGACGTGATGCGCCTCATGGGCGACAAGGTGTCTGCGCGGGCCGCGATGGAGAAGTCGGGCGTTCCGATCCTGCCCGGGACCGGCGTCATCGAGACCGACGCCGAGGCGGAGGAGGCGGTCGAGCGGATCGGGCTGCCGGTGATCATCAAGGCCTCGGCCGGCGGCGGAGGCCGCGGCATGAAGGTGGTGGAGAACAAGGCGCGCCTGTCGGCGCAGCTGGCGGCGGCGCGCAGCGAGGCGCAGGCCGGATTCGGAAATCCGAACGTCTACCTGGAGCGCTACGTCGGTCGGCCCCGCCACGTCGAGGTGCAGGTCCTGAGCGACGGCAAACGGGCGGTGGCGCTCGGCGAGCGGGAGTGCTCGATCCAGCGCCGCCACCAGAAGCTGGTCGAGGAGGCTCCCAGCGTCGCGCTCGATGACGAGCGGCGCGGCAAGCTGTTGGGGATCGCGCGCAAGGCGACCGAGAGCATCGGGTATCACACCGTCGGCACGCTGGAGTTCCTGCTCGACGAGGACAAGCGCTACTACTTCATGGAGATGAACACGCGAATCCAGGTCGAGCACACCGTCACCGAGGAGGTGTTCGGCGTCGATCTGGTGCGCGAGCAGATGAAGCTGGCGGCCGGCGACGCGCTCAAGCTGCCGCAGGACATCCGCCCGCGCGGCCACGCCATCGAGTTCCGGATCAACGCCGAGGACCCGGTGACCTTCGCCCCCTCGCCGGGGCGCATCACCGCGCTCAACCTGCCGGGGGGGCTGGGCGTCCGGGTCGACACCCACATCTACAACCAGTATCTGGTTCCCCCGTTCTACGACTCCCTGCTGGCCAAGCTGATCGTCCGGGCGGAGAACCGGCCGGCGGCCCTGGCCCGGATGCGGCGGGCGCTGGCCGAATTCGTGGTCGAGGGGTGCAAGACCAACCTCGACTTCTTCCGGCGGCTCCTGGCCAATTCGGACTACGTGGCCGGCAAGATGGATACGCACCTGGTCGAGCGGATGTAAACTCAAACGGCCGGTGCTGACGAAGAAAGACAAGCATCTCGCCGCGGCACAGAAGTTCTTGGAGCGGGGGCACGACGCGCGCGCTCTCGAGGAGTTCGCGCGCGTCGTGCACGAGGATCCGGCCGACACCCGCACCTGGCTGAAGATGGCCGAGATCCACGTGCGTCACGGCGCGCTGGCCGAGGCGCGGGACATCTACCTGCGCACCGCGGAGATCTACATCTCGCAGGGATTCTTGCCGAAGGCGGTGACCGTCTATCGCAGCGTCCTCAAGCTGACGCCCGGGCTGCCGCACGTGCGCATCCAGCTCGGCGAGGTGTACCGGCGCCTGGGGATGGTGGCGGACGCGCTGCACGAGCTGGAGCTGGCGGTGGCCGAGTTGCAGCACTCGAGCCGTCCCGCCGACGCGCTGCCGGCGCTCCGGAAGATGGTGGAGCTCCACCCCGAAAACGTCGTCTCGCGCATCCGGCTGGCCGAGGCGGCGTCGCAGGCGGGACGGACCGACGAGGCGGTGCACGAGTTCGGCAAGGCCTGCGACCAGCTGAAAGTGGAGGGGCGCGCCGACGAGCTCGTGCGCGTCGCCGAGCGCCTCCTGTTTCACAAGCCGGACAATTTCGCCGTCGCGCGCGATCTGGCGGCCGCCTACATCGCACGAAAGAACCCGCGGCTGGCGCTCTCCAAGTTGCAGGGTGCGCTCAAGGCGGCCCCGCGCGATCCGGAGAACGTCACGCTGCTGGCCGAGGCGCTGGCGCAGCTGGATGGGCGCAAGGCGATCTCGGTCTGGCGGGAGCTCTCCGAGATTCACGCCGAGGCGCACCGGGAGGAGGCGCGCGACGCCGCCGTGCGCGCGGCGCTGGCGCTCGATTCCACCGACGGGGAGACGCGGGAGCTGGCGGCGCGCTGGGGGATCTCGGTTGGACGCGGGGACCCTCGGAGGGTGCCCGAGCCCCCCCGCGACGGACTTCGCTCCACCCCGGGCGGGGCTGAGCCCAGCTCCGTCCACGCGATCGACGCGGCGGCGGCCCGGGCACGCCTGCCGCACCCGCGACCGGTCACGGGAACCATCGAGTCGGTGGTGACCAGCGTCCAGGTCGTGCCGCCGGAGTTCGCACCCCAAGATCGGTCGGAGATGCGGTCGGGGATGCGCTCCGGGATGTCACGCCCGGGGACCTCGGGGCTGACGCCCGCGCTCGGCGACGTCGCGCGCATCCTGTCGGAGGCGGACGTGTTCGTGAAGTACGGGCTGACCGAGCGGGCGGTCGACCACCTGCGCCGGATCTTCACGCTGGAGCCGCAGCACCGCGAGGCGCGCGAGCGGCTGGCCGCGGCGCTGGGCCAGATCGGGCGCAAGCGCGAGGCGGCCGCCGAGCTGGCGACGCTGGCCGCGCAGCTCAAGGCTGACGGCGACGGCGACGCGCCGGCGGTGGCCGAGCAGGCGCTGGCGCTCGATCCCGCCTGCACCGAGGCGGCGCGGATCCTCGGGCGGCGGGCCGCGACCCCGGCGCCGCCGCCGGCCGCCGCCAGCGACGATCTGACGACGGAGCTCGAGCAACTCGACTTCTTCGCGCAGCAGTCGCTGCACGACGAGGCGCGCGCCGTTCTGGTCGATCTCGAACAACGGTTCCCGGGGCACCCGCTCTTGGCCGAGCGGCGCCGCGCGTTCGGCGCGGCGGGGGAACAGGGCGCCATCCCGGGCGGTGGGGCGCCGGCGGCGCCCAGCGGGCCCGTCGCCAAGCTCTCCCCGTCGGAGAACGCCGATCCGACGACGCACGGCGATCTGGGGATCGCCTACAAGCAGATGGGGCTTCACGACGCGGCGATTGCGGAGTTCAAGAAGCTGGCCAGCGACAAATCGCGGGCGGTCTTCGCCTACACGATGATCGGCGAGTGCGTCGAGGCGAAGGGGGAGCTCGGCGAGGCGGTGAAGCGTTACAAGGAGGCGCTCAACCTGCCGCAGGCGACCGCGCAGGAGTCGGTCGAGCTGTATTACCTGCTGGGGGCCGTGTTCGAGCAGCTGGGCGACGTTCGCGAGGCGCTCTACTTCTTCGAGAACGTCGGCAAGCGCGATCCCGGCTTCCGGGACGTGAAGAAGCGGATCGTGACGCTCAAGACGCCGAGCGGCGTGAGAACCTAGCGGCGATGGAACCCCTCGGCGATCGGGCGCGCGACTTCTTCCTGGGGCTTCAGGACCGCATCACCGCCGCGATCGAGGCGGCCGACGGCGGCGGGCAGTTCCGCGAGGACGCCTGGTCGCGTCCGGGGGGGGGCGGCGGCCGCACACGGGTGCTGGCGGGCGGTGCGCTGTTCGAGAAGGCGGGCGTCGGATTCTCCGACGTGCACGGCTCGCTACGCCCGGAGATGGCGAAGTCGCTTCCCGGCGAGGGGCTCGACTTCCGCGCCGCCGGGCTGTCGCTCATCTTCCACCCGAGAAGTCCGCGCCTGCCGACGGTGCACGCCAACGTGCGGCACATCCAGCGCGGCGCGCGGTCGTGGTTCGGCGGCGGCACCGATCTGACGCCGTACTACGTGGTGCCCGAGGATGCGGCGTCGTTCCACCGGACCCTGCGCGACTGCTGCGCGCGCCACGATCCGGGCTTCTACCGACGCTTCAAGCGCTGGTGCGACGACTACTTCTTCCTGCCGCACAGGAACGAGCCGCGTGGGGTCGGCGGGCTCTTCTTCGACTACCTGGGGGCCGGCGCCGAGATGACCGCGGGGCAGCCAGCGGTCGAGCCGGCGCCCGATTCGTCTTCGGCGCGCGAGGACGACGCCGAGGCGATGTTCGCCTTCGTGCGCGACGTCGGCGAGGCGATCCTGGCCGCCTACCTGCCTATCATAGAGAGGCGCCGGAACGACCCCTGGGGCGAGCGCGAGCGCAACTGGCAGCTCCTGCGGCGCGGGCGCTACGTCGAGTTCAACCTGCTCTACGATCGCGGCACGGTGTTCGGCCTGCGCACCGACGGTCGCGTGGAGTCGATCCTGATGTCGCTGCCACCCGAGGTGCGGTGGGCCTACGCGAACGCGCCCGAGCCCGGCAGCCCCGAAGCCGAGTCGCTGGCGGCGATCTGCGCGCGCCGCGACTGGGCGGAAGAGTAGGTCGGGGTCCGAGTCCTAACGCCGCCGGCGCTGAGCCCGGGCGGGGGGCGGGGTGGCGGATTCCCGCGGTGCCGGAGGCTCGAGGCTGGTGGGGGGGACCTTGAAGGCGTCCCGGAAGCGCCCCACGTCGAGCGTGAGCTGGCCGAGCAGCATGTCGAGCATCGTCTCGCCGAGCCGGCAGATCTCGCCGAGCCGGGCGACACGCTCGACGACGAAGTCGGCCTCGGCCTTGCCGCGCCGGGGCGCCGCCGCCGCGCCGTGCGCCGCCTGCGCGGCGCGCGCGGCCTTCTCGGCGCGCCCGACCACCTCGACGGCCGCGCCAATCTCCCGCCGCTCGCGCTCGTTGAGCACGCCGGAGATCATCTTCCAGAAGTCGGTCTCGGCCTGGTAGTGCTCGCGCCGCTGCCCGCGCACCCAGACCTTGTGGACGACGCCCCAGCGGCCGAGCGCCGCCAGCGTCATCGAGGCGCTCCCCGCAGAGATGCCCAGCCGTTCCTGGAGCTCGCTCTGGGCCAGCGGCTGGCGTGACAGGTAGAGCAGCCCGAACGCGCGCCCCATCGTCCGCGTGAAGCCCCAGAACTCGGCGATCCGGCCGCAGGCGTCGATCGCCAGATCGCGCGCCACGGTCAGATCGTCGTCGGTGGCCATGCCCTCAGGCGGTCCGGATAGTCGCCAGCTCGACGGCCGGCCGTGCCGCCAGCTGCCCGCAAGCGGCGTCGATGTCGTCGCCACGCGGGGAGCGTATGTAGACGGCGACGCCGGCGGCGCGGAGGCGTTCTTGAAAAGTGCGGATCCGCTCCGCAGACGGGCGCGCGAACTCGGGTCCGTCGAACCCGTTCCAGGGGATGAGGTTCAGCTTGGCCGGGATCCCGCGCAGGAGGCCGGGCAAGCGGTCGGCGTCGGCATCGCTGTCGTTGACGCCGTCGAGCATCACGTACTCGAAGGTGACCCGTCGGCCGTGCGACAGCGGCCAGCGCCGCGCCGCCTCGAGCAGCGCCGCGATCGGCCAGCGCTTGTTGATCGGCATGATCCGGTCGCGGACATCGTCGGTGGTTGCGTTGAGCGAGATGGCCAGGTTCGGCGCCGAGGTCTCTCCCTCGCGGTGGAAGGCGGCCAGCTTCTCGATCCCCGAGACGAGCCCGGCCGTCGACACGGTGATCCGCCGGGGCGAAAACCCGGCGCCCCAGGGGTGCGTCAGCAGCTCGAGCGCGCGGGTCAGGTTGTCGAAGTTGTGCAGCGGCTCGCCCATCCCCATGAAGACCAGGTTGGTCGGCCGGCGCCCCGCCAGCGCGGCGGCGCGGTAGATCTGCTCGACGATCTCGTCGGCGCCGAGGTGGCGGCCGAACCCCAGCGTGGCGGTGGCGCAGAACCGGCAGTCGATCGCGCAGCCGACCTGCGACGACACGCAGAGGGTCAGACGGTCGCGCTCCCCATCCTCGTCCGGGATGAGCACCGACTCGATGGCCCGGCCGTCGTGCGTGCGCCAGCGCAGCTTGCGCGTGCCGTCGCGGGCGGTCTGGACGACGTCGAGGGCCAGCGGCCGCAGCGGATGCGCGGCCCCCAGGGCCTCCCGCAGTGCCAGGGGGACGTTGACCATCTGGTCGAGGCTGTCGACCGCCTGCCCGTGCAGCCAGCGGAAGAGCTGCTCCACGCGGTACGCGGGGGCGCCCGCGCCGGCGACCCAGGCGCCGAGCTCGGCCGGCCGGAGCCCACGCAGGGCCGCCCCGGGCGTGGGCGCGGGTGGGCGCGTGGACGAAGCCGGGCTAGGGCCGGCGGAGTCCGTCGCGGGAGGGTTTGGGAACCCTTCGAGGGTTCCCAAGGATGGTGCTGAGGCGGTCACGGCGCGGAGGATAACGCCCGCGGCGTGACCTGGCCAGCGCGCGCGGAGGCTATCGCCGCCGCCTGCTGCGCCCGACCATCAGACCGAGGCCGAGCAGCAAGCCCAGCCAGGTCGCGACACCGCCGCTCCCCTGGCCACCCACGGCGCAGCCGCAGCCCGACTCGCCGCCGCCGCGCTGACCGACGTTGGTGACGACCGACGCGCAAGTATTGTTCAGCATGCAGGCCGCCGTGCCGTCGGGGTTGACGCCGCAGGTCCAGCAGGTGCTCGGGCAGTTGATGGTGGCGCAGGGATCGGCGATGCAAGCCATGGTCGGGTCGCTGACAGCGGTGGTCGAGACGCAGGCTTCGCCGGTGGGGCACTGGATGGCGAGGCAGCGGTCCGGGGCGCAGGCAGTCGTCGCCGGGTCGCAGAACTGTCCCGAGGGGCAATAGACCTGGGCGCAGGAATTGGGCACGCACTGGCCGCCGACGCAGTGCTGGTTGGCGGCACACATCGACTGATCGCAGAGGTGGACGCACGCGCCGTTCGCACAGTACTGGTCGCCACCGCAGGTGATCCCCTTGCAGGGATCGTCCCCGCACTGGCCGTCCAGGCAGAGCTGGCCGGTCTTGCATTCGAAGCCGGGGTCGTAGCAGTTCACGCACGACCCCGCGACGCAGGTCTGGTGCGGGCCGGTGCAGGTGACGCCGGTACAGTCGTCGATGCAGGAGCCGCTCGATTCATCGCAGTGCTGGCCGCCGGGGCAGGGGGGGAGGCCGGCGCAGCGCTGCGGGATGCAGTAGTTGGCGGCGCACTTGTAGCCGAGCGGACAGGGGAACTCGCCGGTCCCGCACTGCAGCGCGCAGGCGCCGTCCTTGCACGCGTAGCCGTTCGGGCAGGTGCCGGTGGTGTCCGGTTTGCCGTCGCAGTTGTTGTCCTTGCCGTTGCAGACCTCGCCCGCCGTCGGCAGCACGCAACCGGCGCAGACGAAGCCGAGCGCGCCCATGCACTGCAGGTGCCCTGCCTTGCAGATGCCGCCCGAGTCGACCTCGGGCTGGGTCAGGCCCGGGCAGAGGCAGGGCTGGCCGGTCTGCGGGAAGTTGCCGTCGTCGACGATGCCGTCGCAGTCGTTGTCGATCCCGTCGCAGACCTCGGGTTGCGGCGTGCTGGTGACGTTGCACTGCAGCTTGCCGTCCTTGCAGATGATGGTGCCCGACTGGCAGGCGCCGAGGCCGTTGCCACAGGCCTCGCCGACGCCCGGGAGCATTCCTCCGGCCGGCGGGTTGTCCGTCTGCCCGTCGCAGTTGTCGTCGATGCCGTTGCAGATCTCCTGCTGCGGCGTCCCGGTCGGCGCATTGCAGGTCGTGTCGGTCCCGGCGGCGTTGCAGACCAGGATGCCGTCACGGTTGCAGGCGCCGATGAGACCGTTGTTGCACTTCGTGCCGATCGGGCCGGTGGGCCAGGAGGCGTTGTCGATGACACCGTCGCAGTTGTCGTCGAGGCCGTTGCACTTCTCGGCCGGGACCGCGCAGCCGCAGGGCCCGCCGCAGGCGTTCAGCGGCAGCCCCTCGTCGACCTGGCCGTTGCAGTTGTCGTCGAGGCAGTTGCAGGTTTCGATCTGGCAGTGGTGGGGGGTGCCGCCGCTTTGCCCGACCTTGTTGTCGGGGTCGTTCTTGTCGTCGGGGTTGATGACGAAGCCGCCGCAATTGGCGATGGTGTTTCCGGGGACGCATTGACTGCAGGCGTTCGAGACCCCCTCGTCGATGCGACCGTTGCAGTTGTCGTCCTTGCCGTTGCAGGTCTCCCCGGGGGGAACGTTCTGGGCGATGATCCCGACCAGCGCCGACTTGACGGCCGCCGTGTTGGTGAGCGTGACGAAGATGGCCTGGTTGGTGCCGCCGGCGGCGGCGATCTTGTTGGCGGCCGTCTTCTCGGCGTTGGTGAGGCCGCTGTCGGTCAGGATGTAGGTCTGAACGCCCTTGGGGATGACCGCCGAGTGGTTGAGCGCGCAGGCGGTCACTTCGGGCTCGAACGCGCCGTAGCTCCCGGCCGGCGTCTGGGCGCAGGTCTTGACGTCGAGGCTCGTCCCGGTCTTCGTGTCACAAGTCTCGGCGCCGTCGGTCGCGATGATGACGATGTTCTGGCGGCAGTCCCGCCAGATGGGGTTGTCGTTCGGATAGACGTAGTTCTCGAAGTACATCCGGGCGTAGAAGATCGAACGGCCGAGCGGCGTGTTGTTGTTGGGCGGGATGCGCAGCTCGGGGTCGGTGTATTTGGTCGGGTCCGTGCTCTCCGTCTGATCGACCCAGCTGTAGATGCTGGTGATGTTCGCCCCCAGCGGGTCGAAGTCGGTCGAGGCGCCCGGCTTGAGCCCCGCCGCCGCGCGCGTCACGGGGATCAGGAGCGACTGGGAGATGCCCATGTCGAACCAGTTGCCGTAGGTGGTCTCGGAGTTCGGGTTGTCCATCTGGGTCGTCATGCGACAGCCGAGCGTGCCGCTCACTGCGGTCCCGGCGTTGGTCCAGAAGGAGTTGGGGCAGGGATCGCCCTGGGTCGTGCTGAAGCTCTGCGGGAAGCGCATGAGGCCGAAGTTGGCCTCGTCGGTGCCGACCTCGGCCAGCGCGTCGCGCAGCGCGTGCTTCATGTTGTAGATGCGGCTGGTCTGTCCGTTCGCCTGCTGGCCGCCGGCGCAGAGCGGGGAGCCGTCGTTGGCCTGGTTGTAGAGCATCGATCCCGACGTATCGAACAGGATCAGGATGTTCGGACGGATCGCCTGGGCCCGGGCAGCGCCCGAAGCCCCCAGCAGCATCACCAGCGAAGCTCCCAGCAGGAAGCCCAGGCGCCTCGGCGCCGCCACGGATCGTTTCACATGCATGGTTCGCGTCCTGGTCATGGCGGCAACTGTCCGGGCAAGCAGCAGCGGAAACCGACCGAGGGGAGACGGACGTCGATCCCTTGGGTCTTGGTCCCCCCGTCGACCGGGATGGTGGCGAAGGGCGCGGGGATCGAGGCGTCGCACTGCAGGCCGGGCGCGATCGTCACGGCGGGAGACTTGGTGTTGTCGACGAAGCTGTCGATGTCGTAGGCCCCGCCGCGCAGCTCGAACAGGCAGGGGGGCGTCGTGCAGGTGGGGTTGCTGGGCGGCATCTTGGTCGTCAGGTCGGTGGCGGTCCACTCCTTGACGTTGCCGCTCATGTCGAACAGCTTGAGGCTGGGGTTGGTGGAGATCACCGAGACGCAGTTGCCGGCGGCGCCCGTCGCGATCGGCGCCGGGGTCTTGCTCATCGCCGTCTCGTAGTCGTTTCCGTTGCAGTCGGCGGCCACGTAGCTGGCGCCGTAGGGGAAGATCGTCTTGGGCATTCCCTCGCAGGCGGCCTGCCAGTCGGCGGCGGTGCAGAGGCGCCAGCTCGGGCCGAGCAGCTCGCAGGCCTTCTCGGCCTCGCCCATCGTCACGTTGGTCCAGGGCATCTTGCCGGGGACGGTGCAGCCGCGTCGGGTCGAATCGAACCCGGCGCTCGTCGCTGTGGCGTCGTAGCGGCTCGCCTCGTAGGCGTACATGGTGACGTTCGAGGACTGGATGTAGACCAGCGCGTCGTCGGTGGTCCGGTTCGACGCCGAGTCGAGCTCGTCGACCAGGCCGTCGCAGTCATTGTCGATGCCGTCGCAGACCTCGACGCCCGGCTGCTTCAGCGTCCCCATGCAGCGGTGGTCGCCCGCCATCGTGTTGTCGCAGACCCAGGTGCCGGTGCCCGCGCAGGGCCCCGTGCCGAAGATGCAGGACTTGCCGATCTGGAACGGCTCGTCGGTCAGGCCGTTGCAGTCGTTGTCGAGCGTGTCGCAGCCCTTCGAGGCGTCCTCGATGATCTGATAGGTCGACGGGTAGTTGCAGACCCAGCCGTTCTGGCCCGAGCAGGTCGGCTGGGTGCCGGCGCAGACACCCTTCGTGAGGCAGCTGATCGTGGGGGCGGCGAGGTTGTTGTCGACGACGCCATCGCAGTCGTTGTCGAGGCCGTCGCAGATCTCGACGCCGCCGTTGGTCTTGATGCACTCGGTCTCGCAGCCCGGCGTGTTCGGGTCGCGGTCGTAGAAGTTCGCCAGGCAGGTCCCCTGCTTGCAGACGCCGTTGTCGCAGCTGGCGTTGGCGAACGGGAACGCGCACTGGTGGTTGCAGGCGCCGCAGTTGTTGACGTCGGTCATGAGATCGAAGCCGTCGTCAGTGGTTCCGTTGCAGTCGTTGTCGAGGCCGTCGCAGATCTCGACGCCGTTGTTGGTCTTGGTGCACTCGCAGCCGTTCGACGGATCCTTGTCGGCGTCGAAGAAGCCGGGCTGGCAGGTGACCTGACAGACACCCTTCACGCACGATGGTGTCGCGTTCGCGGTGCTGCACTGATGGAAGCAGGCGCCGCAGTTCGCCGTGTCGACCTGCAGATCGGGCGAGTTCGCGTTGCAGGTCTGGAAGCCGCCGCCGACGCCGCCGGTGCCGCTGGCGCCTGCCTTTCCGCCGACGCCGCCGTCCCGTCCGACGGTGCCGCCGGCGCCAGGTCGGAGATCCGGGAGGCCGACAGCGTCGCGCCGCGCGCGCGCATCGATGATCCCGGCGTCGCCCTGGGCGATCGTCAGGAATGGATAGAGATGATCCCGGCAGCCCGTCGCCGCCACCGAAACGGCCACGAGAAGGAGACCGCTTTTAACCAAGCTAACCGACCGCCCCTGACTCATCTTGTTGCGCGTCCACTATAGCCCAATAGGGGGTAAGGATAAATACTTTCAGTTGAACACTGCGCGGCACGGTCGCGCCGAAGCTGAACGAGCCAGCCCAGCCAGGTCCGCCCGTCGACTAGGCCAAGTCCTGACCGGCGAAGAAGAAAGCCAGCTCGCCACGCGCCGTGTCGGGACCGTCGCTGCCGTGGACGGCGTTCCTCTCGATGTCGGTGCCGTACTTCTGACGGATGGTTCCGGCAGGGGCCTTCTTGGAATCGGTCGGGCCCATCACCTCGCGGTAGCGGGCGACGGCGTTCTCCCCCTCGATCGCCATGACGACGGCGGGGCCGGAGGTCATGAAGCGGACGAGGTCGTTGTAGAACGCCCGCTCCTTGTGGACAGCGTAGAAGGCGCGCGCCTGGGCTTCCGAGAGGTGGACCAGGCGCAGGCCGACGATCTTGAGGCCGGCCTTCTCGATCATCTCGATGACACCGCCGACGGCGCTCTTGCCGACGGCGTCGGGCTTCACGATTCCGAAAGTGCGTTCGATGGACATGGGTCTCCTGCCTGACGATGTGACGGCTGACTATTTGATGAAACTGGCGACGGTCTTGCCGAGCTCGGCCGGCGTCGCGGCGATGGCGATGTTGGCTTCGCGTAGGGCGGCGATCTTCTCGGCCGCCGTCCCCTTGCCGCCGCTGATGATGGCGCCCGCGTGCCCCATCCTCTTGCCGGGCGGCGCTGTCTGGCCGGCGATGAAGGCCGCCACCGGCTTCTTCATGTTGGCTTTGACGAAGCGCGCGGCCTCCTCCTCGGAGGTCCCGCCGATCTCGCCGATCATGAGCACCGCCTCGGTCTGCGGGTCCCGCTCGAACATCGCCAGGCAGTCGACGAAGTCGATCCCCTTGACCGGATCGCCGCCGATGCCGATGGCGGTCGACTGGCCGAGACCGAGCGCAGTCAACTGATGCGCAGCTTCATAGGTCAAGGTGCCCGAGCGCGACACGACACCGACCTTGCCCGGCTTGTGGATGTAGCCGGGCATGATCCCGATCTTGCACGCGCCCGGCGTGATGACGCCAGGGCAGTTGGGACCGATGAGCGTCGAGCTCGGGTAGGCGCCGAGCGCCCGTTTCGCCTTCACCATGTCGAGGGTCGGGATCCCCTCCGTGATGCAGACGATGACGGCGATGCCGGCCTGCGCGGCCTCGAGGATCGCGTCGGCCGCCCCGGGCGGCGGGACGTAGATGACGGTCGCGTTGGCGCCCGTCTTCTTGACCGCGTCGGCGACCGTGTCGAACACGGCGAAGCCTTCGTGGTTGAGCCCGCCCTTGCCGGGCGTGACACCGCCGACGACGTTGGTGCCGTACTCGCGCATCTGCTTGGCGTGGAACGTCCCGGCCGAGCCGGTGATCCCCTGGACGATGAGCTTGGTGTCTTTCCCGACGAGGACCGACATGGCTACTTGCTCCCCTTGGCGAGGGCGACGACCTGCTTCGCGCCATCGGCCATGTCGCCGGCGGTCGTCAGGGCCAGCCCAGACTCGGCCAGCATCTTTTTCCCGAGGTCGACGTTGGTCCCTTCGAGCCGCACGACCAGCGGCACCTTGAGGCCGACCTGCTTGACCGCGGCGATGACGCCGGCGGCGATGGTGTCGCACTTCATGATGCCGCCGAAGATGTTGACGAAGATGCCGCGCACGCCGGGGTCGGCGGTGATGATCTTGAACGCCGCCGTCACGCGCTCTTCGGTCGCGCTGCCGCCGACGTCGAGGAAGTTCGCCGGCTGGCCGCCGAAGTGCTTGATGGTGTCCATCGTCGCCATCGCCAGGCCGGCGCCGTTGACCATGCAGCCGATGTTGCCGTCGAGCTTGATGAACGACAGATCGTGCCGCTTGGCCTCGGTCTCCGCCGGGTCCTCCTCGTCGAGATCGCGCAGCACCTCCAGGTCCTTCTGGCGGTAGAGCGCGTTGTCGTCGAAGGTGACCTTGGCGTCGAGCGCCAGCGCCTTGCCGTCGGTGAGCACGACCAGCGGGTTGATCTCGATCATCGACGCATCGGTTGCGGCGAACGCGTTGTAAACCAGGAGGATCAGCTCCGCGGCGTTCTTGGCGGCCGCGCCGTGGAGTCCGAGCCCATAGGCCAGGTTGCGCGCCTGATAGGCCGCCAGGCCCACGGTCGGGTCGACGACCTCCTTGATGATCTTCTCCGGGTGGCTGGCGGCGACCTCCTCGATCTCCATCCCGCCTTCCGATGACGCCATCACGACCACGCGGCCGAAGCCGCGGTCGACGACCACGCCGAGGTAGAGCTCGCGCGCGATGTCGACCGCCTGCTCGACGAGCAGCCGCTTGACGATTTTTCCGCCCGGTCCGGTCTGGTGGGTGACCAGGTTCATGCCCAGGATCTTCTGCGCCGTCTCGCGCGCAGCCGCCGCCCCCTTGACCACCTTCACGCCGCCGCCCTTGCCGCGCCCGCCGGCGTGGATCTGCGCCTTGACGACCACGAACTCGTTGTCGGTCTCGGCGATCAGCGCCTTCGCGGCCGCTTCGGCCTCGTCGATGCTGAACACCGGCCGACCCTTGGGGATTGGCACGCCGAACTTCTTCAGGATCTCTTTCGCCTGATACTCGTGGATCTTCACGGCGTCACGGGCCTTTCTTATTACAGCTTGCGCGAGGCTTCGAGCACTTCGCGCACGGCGGCGGCCGATTTGTCGAGCATCGCCTTCTCCTCGGCGGAAAGCTCGATGTTGACGATCTTCTCGACGCCGCCGGCGCCGATGACGATCGGCACGCCCAGGTAGAGGTCCTTGTGGCCGTACTCACCGTCGAGGAACGCCGCGCAGGCCAGGAGCCGCTTCTGGTCCTTGAGGTAGGCGGTCGCCATCGCGATCGCCGACGAGGCGGGCGCCGCGAAAGCGCTGGTCCCCATCAGCTTGACGATCTCGCCGCCGCCGTTGCGGGTGCGGTCGACGATGGCCCCGAGCTTGTCCGCGGCGACCAGCTGCTTCACGGGGATACCGTTGATGGTGGTCGCGCTGAGGATCGGCACCATCGTGTCGCCGTGCCCGCCGAGCACCATGGCGCGGACATCCTTCACGGAGACGCCCGCCTCCTGGGCGAGAAACAGCTGGAAGCGCCCGGAGTCGAGGATTCCCGCCATCCCGACCACCTTCTTGGCCGAAAAACCGGTCACGCGCTTGAGCTCGTAGACCATGACGTCGAGCGGGTTCGACACCACGATCACGAAGGCGTCGGGGCAATGCTTCTTCAGATTTTCGCCGACGTTGCGGATGATCTTCAGGTTCACCGACAGCAGATCGTCGCGCGACATCCCCGGCTTGCGCGGCACGCCGGCGGTGATGATGACGACGTCGGCGCCGGCGCAATCGGCCCAGTTCGAGCTGCCGCTGATCTTGGCGTCGTTGCCGAGAACCGCGCCGTTCTGCTCGAGGTCGAGCGCCTTCCCCTTGGCGAGGCCTTCCTTCTCGGGGATGTCGAACAGCACGACGTCGCCGAGCTCGTTGCGGGCGGCCAGCGAGGCGAGCTCGCCGCCGATGTTGCCGGAACCGATGAGGGCGATCTTTCTCCGACCGGGCATGATGGATCTCCTTGCGTGGTGCGCCGAAAGCGGGCGGGAGCTTAGCTCGCCCGGGCCGCCAGCGGGCTAAATTTCGGGGCTAGATATTTCGGATGATGGCGTCGCCAAAGGCGGAGCAGCTGACCTCGCTGGCCCCTTCCATCAGACGCGCGAAATCGTAGGTCACGGTCTTCTGGGCGATGGTCTTCTCCAGCGCCGCGACGGTGCGGTCCGCGGCGCCGGTCCACCCGAGGTGCTCGAGCAGCATGACGCCCGACAGGATCACCGACCCTGGGTTCACCTTGTCGAGGTTGGCGTACTTCGGCGCCGTGCCGTGCGTCGCCTCGAACACCGCGTGCCCGGAGACGTAGTTGATGTTGCCGCCCGGCGCGATGCCGATGCCGCCGACCTGCGCCGCGAGCGCGTCCGAGAGGTAGTCGCCGTTCAGGTTCAGCGTGGCGATGACGTCGAACTCGTCGGGGCGCGTGAGCACCTGCTGCAGCGTGATGTCGGCGATCGAATCCTTCACCAGCACCTGGCCCGCGGGCGGCTTGCCGCCGCAGTCGTCCCACCCGATCGCCTTGCCGGCGAACTCGCTCTTGGTGAGCGCGTAGCCCCAGTCGCGGAAGGCCCCCTCGGTGAACTTCATGATGTTCCCCTTGTGGACCAGCGTGACGCTCTTGCGCTTGTGGCGGATCGCGTACTCGATCGCAGCGCGAATGAGCCGCTCGGATCCTTCGCGCGAGACCGGCTTGATGCCGATCCCCGAGGTCGCGGGGAAGCGGATCTTCTTCACGCCCATCTCGTTCTGGAGGAACGCGATCACCTTCTTCGCCTCGGGCGTCTCCGCCTGCCACTCGATGCCGGCGTAGATGTCCTCGGTGTTCTCGCGGAAGATCACCATGTCGACCTTCTCGGGCGCCTTGACCGGCGACGGCACGCCCTTGAAGTAGCGCACCGGCCGCAGGCAGACGTAGAGGTCGAGCATCTGGCGGAGGGCGACGTTGAGCGACCGGATGCCGCCGCCGACCGGCGTCGTCAGCGGCCCCTTGATGCCGACGAGGTAGTTCTTGAAGGCCTCGAGCGTCTCGTCGGGCAGCCAGCTGTCGAACAGGTTCTTCGCCTTCTCGCCGGCGTAGACCTCGGCCCAGGCGATCTTCTTCTTCCCGCCGAACTCCTTGGCGACGGCCGCGTCGAGCACGCGCACGCTGGCGCGCCAGATGTCGGGCCCGGTTCCGTCGCCTTCGATGAACGGAATGATCGGGTGATCGGGGACCTCGAGGCGCCCGTCCTGGTGGACGGTAATCGGATCGGCACCGGACGGAATGACTGGCTTCGCGCTGGGCATGGCTGGCGCCGATTAGCCCCGACCGGGGGCCATCAGCGCAAGAGAAAAAGTGCGCTCCGCCGCCCGATTTTCACCGTTGGCGCGCGCGGTTGGCGCGCGCGTGCTTTCCGAATCGGTCAGGCAGCCGAGAGCGCGTCGAACAGCGGCTCGTTCGGGGAAGCCGGATCCGGCCGCAGGTCCCCCGATTCCGGGTCGACATGGAGATCGAGCGCCGTGAGAGGGACATGCCCGATCACCGGTGTCGTCCCGGCGGCGTCGACCAGCGCGTTCACTATGGCGTCGCGCCCGAGGACGGTGATCCGGATCCCGCTAACCCAGGGGAGCGTCGCGATACGGCCGTCGGAGTATCGAACCTTGCGGTGGCCCTGCGACTCCAGTCCGAGCCGCGAGACGACGTCCTCCGGAAGGACCAACATCGTGGCGCGGGTGCTGATCACAGCGCCTCGACCTCCACGGTCCGAACCTGGTCGACGGTCGAGGGGCCGCGTCGGACCTGTTCTTCGTCGTAGCTGTTCGCCAACTTGATCGCTTTGCATCTCTCGCTTCCTGCGCTGGCTATCGGACTGCGGTGGGAACGCGCGTGCCGTCCGCGCGCCGCCAGACCGCGACAAACTCCTCGTCATAGCTCCAGACCCGGAACGAGGCGTCCATTGCCGAGAGGGCGACGAGCTGGGCATCGGCCAGGGCGGGTTCGTGTTCTTCGTACTGCTCCATCCAGTCAAAGATCGCTTCCCACGCGTCCGCTTGTGTTTCGAGGATCGCGACCCGGAGGTGCTGCAAGTAAGAACGCAGCCTCAGACGCAGATGCCCCTCGGGGAGAAGGTAAAAACTCTCCGAGAGCACCGGGACGGTCGATCCGAATGGTCCACGGCCGAGACGCTTCAGATCGCGGATTGCCCGGACGTGAAGATCATCTTCGTCATCCGCCAGTGCTACGAGCACGTTGGCATCCACCAGGATCAGGCGCGCCTCCGAATCTTGCCACGAATGAACTCCGCTACCTCTCGCCGGTTCGTGGTGTCGATCCGGCGGCGCTTTTTCGCTCCTGGCGGGGTGGGGTACTGCCTCTGAATTTCCGCCACGAGCGCGTCGACATCGAGCGGCTCAGTCTTGGGCGCCCGCCGCGCCTCCGCGCGGATCGCCCCACGGACGAGCTCGGAAATCGAGACGCCGCGCTCCTTGAGCTGTTGGACCAATCGACTGTCTTTGTCGTCCAGGCGCACGTTCAGCAACCGCATGACCTCAACTGTAAAGACAGGATGTCTTTACGTCAAGCCGAGCCTGGTCAGCGAATCTTGCGTGCCGGGAGGGACGTCCCGATCGAGCGCAGAGAGGCCCAGAACCTCGGCGTCGCCGGCGGCCAGGATCATCCCCTGCGAGACGACGCCGCGGATCTTTCGGGGCGCCAGGTTCGCGAAGTAGATGACCGTCTTGCCGACCATTGTTTCGGGCGTGTATGCGGGCGCGATTCCGGAAACGACCGGTGCGCGGCCCGGCGGCGCCGACGTCGAGCGTCAGCTTGAGCAGTTTGTCCGCCTTGGGCACACGCTCGGCCGTGAGCACCTTCGCCGCGCGCAGCTCGATCTTCGCGAAGTCGTCGATCGAGACGTCGACCGGCGGTGCGCTCGCGGGGGTGGGCGCCGATGCCGGCGCCGCTGAGGCAATCGGCGCCGCCTCGGGCGGCACCCATTTGGCGATCAACGCCGACTGTCGTTCGGGGTCGATGCGCGGAAAGATCGGCTTCGGTTCGGCGAGCGTCGCGCCCGGCCACCTGAACTCCGTCGGCCAAGTTCCCTCGTCCTGTTCGCGTCCAAGTTGCCGCAGGATCTCACGCGCTGCCGTAGGCATCGCTGGCGCAACCATCAGAGCTACCCAGCGAAGCGTTTCACAGCACGAGGCCAGGACTCCATCGAGACCTGCGAGGTCGGGCTCCTTGGCCAATAGCCACGGCTTCGACGTATCGATGAGCAAGTTGGCTTCTCGTAGGAGGTTCCAAGTGCTACCGAGAGCCACGGCCGGTTGAAATTGGTCCCAGGGGGTTTCGATCGCCTGGATCTCTCCCTCTGAAGGGGAGTCCAACACCGTCGGTCGGCGGTCGGTACTGCGCAGAGAGTCGACGCGACCGTATCGGTGCACCATGGAGACCGTGCGGTTCAGCAGGTTGCCGAGGTCGTTGCCGAGGTCGGACTGGTGGCGCTGGAACAGCGCCTCGTAGCGTGAAGTCGCCGTCGTCGCCGAAGGTGTACTCGCGCAGCACGAAGTAGCGCAGCGGATCGACGCCCGAGTTCCGCGGCGATGGCGTGGGGTCGACGCGCGTGGCCGGCATCGACTTCGAGATCTTCTGGCCCTTCACGGTCAGGTAGCCGTGGCAGAAGATCTGCTTCGGGCGGCTGGCAGCCCGGCGCTCATCAGCATCGCCGGCCAGTAGACGGCGTGGAAGCGGAGGATGTCCTTGGCGATGAGGTGGTGCGACGCCGGCCCAGAAGCGCGCCCTTGCCCTGCGCCTCGCGCGACCGCCTCGGGACCGCCCAGCGACCGTAGGTAGTTCGTGAGGGCGTCGATCCAGACGTAGACCGTGTGCTTCGGATCGTCGGGGACGGGGAGTCCCCACTTGACGGTCGTGCGCGAGATCGAGAGGTCGCGCAGACCGCCTTTGACGAACGAGCGGACCTCGTTGAGGCGCGACTCGGGGCGCACCGGGTCGGTGTCGTACCAGGCGAGCAGCTTGTCGGCGTACGCCGACAGCCGGAAGAAGTAGTTCTTCTCCTTCACGTTCTCGACGGGCGTCAGGTGGATCTTGCAGAGCTTGCGGTCGCCGTCGGCGATGACGTCGTCCTCGCTCTTCGCCTCCTCGCAGCCGACGCAGTACATGCCGTCGTACTCCGCCTCGTAGATGTCCTCGTCGGCCGCAGTCGCGCCCACATCTCGGCGACGGCCGCCTCGTGCCGGGGCTGCGTCGTGCGGATGAAGTCGTCGTTGGAGATCCCGATCTGTTTCCAGGTCTCCTGGAACTCGGCCGCGATCTCGTCGCAGTAGGCCTGCTCGTTCATCCCGCGCTCGCGCGCGATGCGCTCGATCTTCTGGCCGTGCTCGTCGAGGCCGGTCAGGAAGAAGACGCTCTCCTTCGGGTCTTCGCCGCGCGACCGCGCTCGCGCGCGTTGATAGCGGGCCAGCGCGTCGGCGACCACGGTCGTGTAGAACGTGCCGAGGTGGGGGAGGGCGTTGACGTAATAGATCGGCGTCGTGATGTAGAAGCGGGACATGGTCAGGCCTCTGTGCCGGGGGGCGGATTGGGCGCCGGCTGCAGCTCGTCGGCGCGGAAGGTCTTGGGGGGGCCGCCGTCGAAGTAGACGCGGACGCGGCCGCGCAAGACGTCGAGATCGCCGACGCGGCCGACGCCGTCGGGCGTCCCGACGCGCTTGCCGATCTTGGGGAGCGCCTTGGCGGCTTCCAGGTAGGTGGCGTCCTCGTAGACGAGGCAGCACTTGAGCCGCCCGCACTGTCCCGACACCTTGCTCGGCGCCATCGCCAGGTTCTGGTGCTTGGCCATCTTGATCGAGACGGGCGCGAACTTGGGCAGGAAGGTCGAGCAGCAGAGCTCGCGCCCGCACGACCCGATGCCGCCGACGATCTTGGCCTCGTCGCGCACGCCGACCTGGCGCAGCTCGATCCGCGTGTGGTAGCGGGCGGCCAGGTCACGCACCAGATCGCGGAAGTCGATGCGCGTCTCGGAGGCGAAGTAGAAGAGCGCCTTGCCGCCGCGCTGGAACTCGACGCGGAAGATCTTGATGCCCAGTTTTTGGGCCGCGGCGCGCTCGCGCGCGAACGCCTTGGCCTCGGCGGCGCGCTCGGCGGCGACGCGCAGGCGATCGAGATCGCGCGCGTCGGCGCGGCGGACGATGCGGGGCAAGGGGGCGGCGGCCGGGCCCGGGGGGCGCCGCGCCGAGGCGACCGCCACCGTGCCGACCTCGCTCTCGCGGCCGTCGTCGACGACGATCCGCTCGCCGGCGCGCAGCTCCAGCTCGCCGGCGTCACAGGCGAGCACCCGGCCGCGCGGATCCAGCTTCACGCCGGCGACGTTGATCATCGACACCGATGGCTCGCTCACGCCCGGACCTCCTGGTGCTTGAGCGCGATGAGCAGCCGCTCGAGCGCCAGCGTCGGGTTGACGTTGACCTGCAGCGCCAGCTGAACGTCGACGATGGAGGTCACGGCGCGCCCCAGCCGGTCTATCCCTGACGAGGCGAGCGCCTCCGGATCGCCCGCGCGGGCCAGCGTCGCCAGCTCCGGGGCGCCGGCCGCCACCGCCATCGCGTCGCGGTAGAGACCTCCGAGAAGCGCCAGCAGACGGGGCAGGTCGGCCTTTCCTTCTTTCTCGCCCGTGAGCGCCACCGCCGTGTCGAAGAGCTGGCCCGCGCCGCGGGTCGCCACGGCGGTGCGCAGCGCGCCCAGCGCCTCCTCCAGCCCGGTCTCGGCCCCTTCGGCGGCGGCCGCCTCCAGCATCCGTGCCGCCGACCCGTCGGCCAGCGCCGCCGCGATCTCGGCGCGCGCCTCCGGAAGGCCGCGGGCGCGCGCGATTTCCGCGAGCGCGGTTGCGCCCAGCGCGCGAAACCGAATCCGCTGCGCGCGCGAGCGGACTGTGGGCAGAAGCCGATCGGGCGCCGCCGTGCAGAGAACCAGGTGGTTCCCTGGCAGCGGCTCCTCCAGCGTCTTGAGCAGGCCGTTGGCCGAGCTGGGGTTCATGGCGTCGGCGTCGTCGACGACGATCACCCGGGCGGGCGCCTCGTGGGGCCGCGTCCGGGCCAGCGCGAGGATCGCGCGGACGTCGTCGACGACGATCTGGCCGCCGGGGCCCGAGGGGCCGAACGTCGGCACGTCCGGGTGGAGGCCCGCTTCGATGCGGCGGCAGATCTCGCAGGCGCCGCAGCCGGAGCCGGGTGCCCTGGGGCAGTCGAGCGCCATCGCCAGCCCCAGCGCCGCGCTCCGTTTGCCCACGCCGGGCGGCCCCTCGAAGACGTAGGCGTGCGCCAGCCGGCCGGCCGCGATCGCGCGCTCGACCGCCGCGCGCGCCAGGTCCTGGCCGATGAGATCGCCGAGCCGCACGGCCCGAAACCTAACACAGGCGGCGCGTCAGTCCCGCCCGCGCGCTGCTTGCCGCGGCCGAGGTCGACACGCCCTGGCGGTAACGGTAACCTTGGCACCGTCATGGGCATTCTTGGCAAGCTCTCCACGCTCATCAAGTCGAACGTCAACGACGCGATCGACTCCATGCAGGACCCCGGCAAGGAGATCGACCAGATGGTCCGCGACATGGAGGACTACGCGCGGCAGGCGCGCGCCGAGGTCGGGCGCAGCATCGCCGACGAGCGGCTGCTCGAGCGCCGGCTGCAGACGATCGAGGGGGAGATCGCCGACTGGCAGAAGAAGGCCGAGATGGCGGTTCGCGCGGGAGACGACGCGCTGGCCAAGGAGGCGCTCAACCGCCAGGGGGACAAGGAGGCCGAGCGCGGCGAGACCAAGAAGGCGCTGCAGGAGCAGGGGGTCTACGCCGATCAGCTGACGTCCGCGCTCAAGGCGCTCGAGGCCCGCCTCAAGGACGTGAAGCTCCGCCAGGGGACGCTCAAGGCCAAGGCGCGCGCCAATCGCGACGGGACGATGGGCGACAAGACCTCGGCGTTCGGCGACTTCGAGCGGATGTCGAGCCGCATCGACGCCACCGAGGCCGAAGCCAGCCTGGACGAGGAGCTCGGCAACCGGAAGACCGCGACCATCGCGGTCGAGCGGCGCCTCGATCAGATGGCCGGCGACGCGGCCGTCGACGATGCCCTGGCCGAGCTGAAGCGCAAGCTCGGCAAGTGAAGCAACGGCCGCTGGCCCTGTGGTAGGCTCCGCCGACAATGGCCGATCGGCAGTCCGCGCCCGCCGGTTCGCAATCGGGGGCGCGCCACGAGACCGCGCGCGTCGTGCTGCACAAGAGCACGGCGCCGGGTTGGTTCTGGGGGCTTCTCGGCTTCCTGAGCGTGCTGGCCGTCGGGTCGGCGGGGCTGCTGTTCGCCGCCAAGACCGGCCTCCTCGGCGATCGTCGCGCGGCGTCGGCGCCCGGCGTCGCGGCAGCCCCCGTGATCGCGGCGCCAGCCCCGGCTCCGGCGCCCGCGCCCGCTGCTGAAGGGTCGGGGCCCCAGATCGAGCCGCTGGCGGCCCCCGCGCCGCAGCCGACGGTCCCCGTCCCCGGGGCCGAGCCCAAGGCAAAGGTTCCGGCGCGCCCCATCAAGCTGGCGCGCTCGCCGAGCGGGCACTTGACCGCGGCCGCCGCCCCGGCCGTCGCCCCGGCCGCCGCCGCGAGCGACAAGCCGGCAGCGCCCGAAGAGGCGCCGGCCGCCAAGAAGCCGGCGGCGGAGGCCGCGCCGGCCGACGACGGTCGGGTGCACGTGCATCACGCCGGCGCCTCCGACGAGGACGACGACGACGACAACTAGCCGCCTCGGCCAGGCGGCCTAGGCGCTTCCAGTCGGGCCAAAGCATTCGGGGACGTTCGCTTCGCTCACCGTTGCCTTACGGCAACGCCCTCCTAGGGTTGCGGCGCCGCCGGTCCCGGTAGGCGGACACCTTCCTCGGCGGCCGCGCGCTCGAGCGCGGCGAGGCGGCGCGCGGTCACCAGCAGCAACACGGCCAGCAACGCCAGTAGCAAGAGGACGACGGCCAGCGCGCCGACCAGCAAGGGGCGCGTGCCCGGCGTGACCCGCAGCGGACCAAGCGGCGCGAGCGTGGCCGCCGCGACCTCGCCCGGATCGGCGGCGGCGGTGATCACCACGCCGACGGCGGCGGCGTCGAGCCCGGCCACGCTGCCGGCGACCAGCTTCTGCACGTCGCCGACGGCGATCGGCGCGGCGCCCGGGCGCGCCTTGAGCAAGACCGCGGCGCGCGCCGCGCTCTTCGGCTTGGTGTCGACGGCCAGAGGGTCTGACTCCTCGAGGACCAGATGGACACGGGCGCTCACCACGCCGTCAACGGTCTCCAGCGTCCGCTCGATCTCCCCCGCCGTCGCGTCGAGGTAGCGCGCCCGCTCCTCCGACGGCGTCGGGATGAGGCTCGGCTGGCCGTAGGTCTCCGTGAAGCCGCGTCGCTTCTCGCGTGGCAACCCCAGCGCGCGCAGCAGATCGAGCGCGCGCGTTCCGTCCCCGTGCGCGACGCGGATCGTGTAGCTGGCGCCGCTCCCTGACGCCCCCTCGTCCGCCGTCTTTTCGGCGCCGATCCCGGCGCGCTCGAGCGCCGCGGTCGCGTCGTTCGCCGCCCGCTCGTCGATCCCGTGCAGGATGTTCGCGAGCAGCCGGCCGCGACCGCCATCATCGCGGCCAGCGCGAAGGCCGCCCCGATTCCCCGTCGCTTTCCCCGCCCATTCATGGCGGCGTCATAACACAAAACGGCATCCCCGCGGCCGGTCAGACCTGCGTCCCCATCGTCTGCTTGATGGCGCCGACCAGCCGATCGGCGACCCGCGAGACGACCTCGACGGTCTGCGAGTAACGCGCGACGGTCGCCTGCATCGCCAGGAGCTGCGCCGGGCTGAACGTCTTCCCACGGGCGGCCGCCTCCAAGAGTGCGTCGACCTTCTTCTCGGCCCCCAGGGCCCGCTCGAACATCGCACGCACCGGGCCCGCCGACGGTCCCGGCACCACCGGGTGCGCCGGGACCGCGGCGGGCCGGCCGGCGGCGACGGGCTTGGCGGCCTGCGGGCCGAGGGCCGCTCCCTCGACGAGGACCGCCGAGAACGGCTTGCCGGTCCCGGCCGGGAGGGGCGTGGCCGGCGGGGAGAGGGCGGGGCGGGCGGGTGACGCGGGAGCGATGCGCATGGCGGGTCATCGGCGGCGCCGGCGCTTCGGTTGCTAGGGCGTTGCCGCGTCCCCCATCGCCTCGCGCAGCAGGTCGACCGCCCGCGCGTGCAGACGGCAGGCCCAGGACTTCGACAACCCCAGCTCGGCGCCCGCCTCTTCCAGGTTCTTGTCGGCGAAGTAGTAGAGCTCCATCAGGCGCCGCTCCTTCTCGGGCAGCGCGGCCACGGCCTCGCGCACGCGGCGCGACATCCGGCGGCTCTCGACGGCGACGTCGGGGGCCGGCAGGCTCTCGTCGGGGACGGTCGAGGCCGCCTCCAGCGAGGTGATGTGGACCGTGGCGATGCCCGAGAGGATCTCGTTCACCTCGGCGAGCCGGGCGTCCGCGTCGGCCGCCTCGCCCGGCTTGCTCTGCCTGCCGCCGCACCGGCCTGCGCCTCGGCCGCCCCCTCGCGGTCGGCGCGGTTGCGCATATACTCGTTGGCCCGCTCCTCGGCGCGGTAGCGGGCGTAGTCGGCGCGCGAGTACCAGCCCATCGCGCGCAGCCCGTCGTACATCGCGCCGCGGATCCGGTAGTAGGCGAACGTCGTGAACGCCACGCCGTGGCGGGCGTCGAAGCGCTCGGCCGCCTCGACCAGCCCCTTCGATCCGTAGCCGATCAGATCGTCGACGTCGATCGACGCGTTCAGCGTCTTCTTCACCTTGCGCGCGATCGCCTGCACCAGCGAAAGGTGCTTCTCGACCAGCTGATTGACGTCGGACGCCGCCATCCCCGGCGACTAGACCAAGGGTTGCGCCGTGACGTCAAGCACCATAGTCTTCGCCCGTCGATGCGCAGGTACGTCGAAGCATCCGCAGCCCATCAGAACGTCGCGCGCACGCAGCGTCTTCTCGATCGGATCGTCCCCGACCCCAGGCTGCACGCCCGGTTCGTCAACACGCTGGCCCGGCTCGAATACGTCGGCGTCCGCAAGATCCTGAAGAGCCGGCGCGCCGAGCGGCTCGATCTCGACGGCATCCAGCACATCCTCGACGAGGCGGTGCACGCGCTGCGCCTCAAGAAGGCGGCGGCGGCGCTGGGGAGCGCGACCGGGGTCGACGTGGCGACGTTCGCCGCCAGCGCGACCCTGGCCGGCGACGCGGCCGAGAACTACTTGCAGGCGCTCGACCACCGCGCCGAGGAGGCGCTCGGCGATCTCCCCGACGGCGACCGCGCCGAGGCCAACTATCTCCTGACCAGCGCCGCGGTGGAGGTCCGCGCCCAGGTCTTCTACCCGCTCTACGACCGGACGCTCAAGGCGCACGACGCCGGGTTCTCCGTCGCCGCCATCAGCAAGGACGAGGATCGCCACCTCGACGAGATGGCCGGCGGCCTCACGGCGCAGCTGCCCGACTGGCGGCGCCGCCTCGAGCCGCTGCTGGCGGCCGAGGAGGCGCTCTTCGCCAGGTTCCTGGGCGCGATCGAAGAGGTGGTCGCCGGGGCGCCGGCCGGCGCGCATGGCTGAGTGGCGCAAGCTCGCCGAGGCCGACGTCCACGCGATCCTGCGTGACTTCGGCGTCGCTGGCTACCGGTCGCACCACCCGATCGCGGTCGGCACGATCAACACCAACGTCCGGGTCGAGACCGACGACGGGACGCTGTTCTTGCGGGTCAACGAAGGGAAGTCGCTCGACGACGTCGGCCGCGAGGCGGCGATCGTCGCCCACCTGGCCGCGCGCGGCGTCCCCACCCCCGTCCAGCGTGTGGCGACGTCCGGTCAGCCCTTCGTGCTCTGGAAAGACCAGATCGTCTCGCTGTTCCCGTGGGTCGCTGGGCGGACGCTGGAGCGCGCGGAGCTGACGGCAGCGCACGGGGCGGCCGCCGGTGCGGCGCTGGCCCGCCTCCACCTGGCGGGCGCCGACTTCGCCGATCGCCGCGCCGGCCGCTACGAGCCCGACGAGATCGATCGGCGCCTGGCGCACGTGGCGGGGCTCGGCCGCCCGGAGCTCATGCCGGCCCAGGCCATCCTGACCTCGGAGCTCGGGACCCTGGCCGGCGAGCGTGCCGTTGGCCTGCCCGCCGGCCTCATTCACGGCGATCTCTTCGTCGACAACGTCCTCTTCGCCGGCGACCACCTGGCCGCGTTGCTCGACTTCGAGCAGGCGTCGTGGGGTCGGCTGGCCTACGACCTGGCGGTGACCGTGCTGGCGTTCGGTTTCGGCCGCGACGACTTTCGGCCCGACGTCACGCGCGCTCTGCATCGACGCCTACGCCGCCGTCCGGCCGCCGGCGCCGGCGGAGCGGGCCGCCTTCGGGGCCGAGCTGCGCTTCGCCGCCTGCCGCTTCGCCGTCACCCGCATCACCGACGTCCACCTCAGGCAGGGCGCCGGCGCCGCACCTGGCAAGCGCTACCAGCGCTACCTCGCCCGTCTGGCGAGCGTCCAGGGTCACCTCCTCGTCGCCGACGGCCTCCTGGGGCTCTAGCGGAGGAGCGGCCCGACGACCCTACTTGCGAACCATGTTGATGTACTTGCGGAGCGTGTCCTTGCGCTCCTCGTCCAGGTCGACATAGCGGATCCCCATGTCCATCGGGGGCTCGCGGTTGGCCCAGACGACCTCGCCGGTGACGGCGATGGAGGCGTCGAGATCGGGGAAGTTCAGGACCAGGTCGACCATCGTGCCGACCTCCTCGACGCCGGAGGTCTGGATGCAGACCCCCCCCAGCGAGATGTTCTGGATGCGGTGGAACAGCAGCACTTCGTTCCCGGTGTAGTCGACGTAAGCGTTGACCTCGAACCGGGGAAACTCGCGTGCGTGCTCGGGGAGATCACCCATGGCCGTGTCCCGTCACTATCGCAGATCCCGGTTGGGGTCAAAGGCCACGTTCGGCCGCTTGCCAAACTGGCACGCTCCGGGCGGGGGAAGCGACGAAGCGGCAGCGCGGCATGGCCGACTGGCGCGGCTGGCCGCGACCACGGTCCTGGAACATTTCGTGCAACGTCCCAGGCAGCTCCAATGACCTGCCGAAGGGTGCCTGGTTTCAGCTCCATGTTCGTCGCTCTGACGCTCGCCCTTTGCGCGTGGGCCGGGGCCGGCTGCGCCCACCACGAATACTTCCCCCACACGACGATCGAGAAGAGCGAGGAGAACCGGAAGATCATCGAGATCGTCGAGGAGTACCGGCAGCGGCTCATGCAACGGAACGTCGTGGGGTCTGCTGGCGCTGGCCTCGCCGCGCTACTTCGAAGACTCGGGGACGCCGCGCTCCGACGACGACTACGGGTTCGACGGCCTCAAGAAGGTGCTCGAGACCCAGCTGCCGCGGGTCAAGTCGCTGCGCTACGACATCGAGTACCGCAACATCCGCGTCACCGGCGACCAGGCGGAGGTCGAGGTCTTCCTCGATGGGTCGTTCGAGATCGCCGCGCCCGAGGCCGGCGATCGCTACCGCCGCGTGAACGACTACCACCGCTTCCTCCTCAATAAAGAGGGAGACGAGTGGAAGTTCATCGCCGGCATGTAGCCGGCGGACTAACGGCAGTAGCGCTCGACCGCCTCGAACAGCCGGCTCAGATCGAGCGGCTTCATCACCAGCTCGGCGGCGTCGACGAGGACGGGGCGCTTCCCGGTGGCGGTGATGACCACCAGGGGGATGTCGGCGATCTCCGGGTCCAGCTTCTGCTCTTTCCGGAACTGCCAGCCGTCCATGACCGGCATCATGAGGTCGAGCAGGATCACGCAGGGGCGCGGCGAGGCGGCCTTGAGGTGATCGAGCGCCTCGCGCCCGTTGCCGACGCAGGAGACGTCGTAGCCCTCGTCCTCCAGCACTTCGCGCAGCGAGTCGCGGATGTCGGGGTCGTCGTCGACGACCAGGATCCCGCCGCAAGGACCTTCCTTTGCCACGCGGGCAGTTTCCGAGGGTGGAGACCGGCTTGTCAAACGGTTTGGATAAACTAAACATTGTCCAGGTCGATGCGAGGCTTGCCCGCGGCTTTCGCCGCCGTTGCGATGGCCGCCGCCGCCAGTGTCATGGGCGGCTGGCCGGCGCGCGCGGAGCCACGGCCTTCGCGGCCTTCGGGCCCGCTCGACACCGCGGTGCTGATCGCCACCCACTACCGCGTCGAGCCCAATCTTCTCTACCTGTCGGTGGGGGGGTGGAACGGACGGCTCGATCTCTACCTGCCGCGCCGGCCGCGCGACCCGATGCCGGTGGCGCTGCTCTTTCACGGCGGCGGGTGGCAGAGCGGCAGCAAGGACGAGATCGCGCTCGACGTGCTCCCGTATCTCGAGATGGGGTTCGCGGTGGCGAACGTCGACTACCGGCTGGCGCGCGTGGCGACGGCACCGGCCGCCGTCGAGGACAGCCGCTGCGCGCTCCGCTGGGTCGTCCGCCACGCCAAGCAGTACGGGCTCGACACCGATCGCGTGATCCTGGTCGGCAGCTCGGCGGGGGCGCACCTGGCGCTGATGGCGGCGCTGGCGCCGGCGTCGGCCGGGTTCGACGGGCTCTGTCCGGGCGACGAGCCGCTCAAGGTCGCGGCGGTGATCAACTTCTTCGGCGTCATCGACGTCGGTGACCTCCTGGGGCCCGAAGGACGCGCGCGACTTCGCGGTCGGCTGGATCGGCAACCCGCCCGACCGCGCGGCGCTGGCGCGGCGGGTCTCGCCGATCACCTACGTCGCCAAAGGGGCGTCGGCGCCGCCGATCTTCACCGCCCACGGCGACGCCGATCCAGTGGTGCCGTTCGCGCAGGCGCGCCGGCTGCACGAGGCGCTCGACCGCGCCGCCGTCCCCAACCAGCTCTTCCCGCTGCACGGCGGAAAACATGGCCAGTTCGACGGCGCCGACGTCTTGATGGTCAACCGCGCCGTCCGCGACTTCCTGATCAAGCACCAGGTCATCCACAAGGGCGAATCCGAGCTCTTGCAGTAGCGCGGCAGCGTGGCAGCGTGGCAGCGTGGATGGCAGCGTCGTCGAGCAACCCGCGGCGTCGGTGGTCCGTGATACGCTCGGTGGCGGTGGACGCCGAAGCACCTTCGCCGCCCGATCCGCGCATCGGCCACCTGCTGCAGGGTCGGTACCGCATCCTCTCGAAGCTCGCCTCCGGCGCGATGGGCGTCGTCTACCAGGGGGAGCGCGTGCAGCTCGGGCGGCCGGTGGCGGTGAAGTTCCTGCACCCCTGGATCGCCGCGCAGAAGGCGTTCCTCTCGCGGTTCGAGAACGAGGCCAAGGCGATGAGCCGCCTCGCGCACCCGAACTGCGTCTCGGTGATCGACTTCGGCGTCGAGGGGACGCCCTACCTGGTGATGGACTTCGTCACCGGCCAGCACGCTGCGCGAGGCGATGCAGGCGGGCGCCTCGCGCCGGCGCGGGTGTTCAAGATCGCGCAGCAGCTCCTGGCGGGCCTGGCGCACGCGCACGCGCAGGGGATCGTCCACCGCGATCTCAAGCCGGAGAACCTGATCCTGAGCGGCGAGGCGGGGCTCGAGGAGCACCTGCGCATCCTCGACTTCGGCCTGGCCAAGCTGCGCGACGGGCCGGCGATGACGGCCGGGTTCGCGGTCGGGACGCCGAGCTACATGTCGCCCGAGCAGTCGGGGGGCGCCGGCACGATCGACGCGCGCACCGACCTCTACGCGGTGGGCGTGCTGCTGTTCGAGATCCTGGCCGGCCGCAAGCCGTTCCTGTCGGAGAACGTCGGCGAGCTGATCTTCATGCACCGCGAGTCGCCGCCGCCGCTGCTGCGCGAGGCCGCGCCGGCGGCGGGCTACTCGGCCGGCGCTGGAGGCGGCGATCGGCAAGGCGCTCTCCAAGTTTCCCGAGGATCGTTTTCAGTCGGCCGCCGACTTCGCGGCCGCGCTGGCGGCGACGCCCGACGCGCAGGGGAACGCGCGGCCGCCCGCCAAGCCGGCTCCCGCCCGGCCGGCGCCCGCCAGGACCACGGTCGACACCGTGTCGGCCGTCCGGCGGCGGCTCGGGGCGGACGCGCCCGCCGAGCCAGCCGCCCGCCGCGCCAGCCCAGCGGCGCACCGCGTGGATGATCCTGGGTGGTTTCGTGCTGCGTGGTGCTGGTGGCCCTCTCCATCGGGCGGGGACTCGGGCGCAAGGTCGGCGATGTGGGATCGCAGCCGCCCGCGGGCGGCATGGCATCGGCGCCGGCGCGCCGCCCGCCGTGCCAGCCGCCTCGCCGCGCGCGGCTCTCACGGCGGCGGCGCGCGCGACCGGCCCATCCCCCGCCGCGCCGCCGACAGTCGAGAGCCCGCACATCGAGGAGGCGCGCCAGCTGGTGGCGGCTGGCCAGACGCCGAAGGCGCTCGAGGTTCTGGAGCAGCTCCGCGCGGACAATCCCGCCGACGCAGACGCCCCCTACATGCTGGCGACGATCTACTTCGACCAGCACCGCTGGTCCGAGGCGCTGGCGGCGGCGCAGGCCGCGATTCGGTTGAACCCGGCGCTCAAGACCGACGGGGACCTGATCCGTGGAGCCATCCGCTCGCTGTCGAACGATCGCGGCTACGAGAAGTCGCAGGCGTTCCTGCGGGGGCTCGGCGGGGCGGGGACCCCCTTCATCAAGGAGGCCGCCCGTCGTGACCAGAACCCCAAGGTCCGCCAGCGCGCAGCGGAGCTGCTGGAGGGGGGCGGCCGGACCTGGGGCGGCAGCAGGCAAGCAAGCTCGAGCCTTTTCAAACGGTAACTTGGAGGGTCCTCGCGGGGGCCAAGTCTGGTAAGACGCCCCGTAAGGGACCTGTACTGGACCTGAGAAAAGTAACTTTCCTTGCCTTATTGGCGACTGATATTCTGCCACCCGTGAGGGAGCTCAGACGCGCCGCAGGGAGGGCTTGTTGGCGACGGTGAGGACATCCGACGTGGTGGTGGCGCGCCTCGAGGAGCAGGTGCGCGAGCTGCGCGCGGCGCTGGAAGACGCCGCCGAGGGGATCTGCCGCATCGATCTCGACGGCCGCGTCGTCACCGTGAACCGCGCCTTCACCCGGCTCCTGGGTGCTTCTGCCGAACAATCGACCGGCGGCAGCTGGGAGGCCTTGGTCCACCCCGACGACCGGGAGACGCTGCGCGCCGATCTCCGCGGCGGCACCGAGAAGGTCGAGCGCGAGGTCCGGGGCGTGCGCGCGGACGGCGCGACGTTCGAGATGCAGCTCTCGATCGTTCCGGTTCTGGAGCCGAACCCGGGCCGCCCGGTCGGAAAGGGACACTACTTCTTCATCCGCGATCTTTCGGATCGCAAGCGAATGGAGAACCAGCTGATCTTCGCGGGGCGGATGGCGGCCGTCGGGACGCTGGCGGCGGGGGTGGCACACGAGATCAACAACCCGCTCGCCTACATCGTGGCGAACATCGACTTCGCCCGCCACCAGCTCACCACCGTGGCGTCGCGCCTGTCGCGCAGCGCGGCGGGCGGCGGGCCGGCCCACGTCCTCGACGAGACGGGCGAGGCGCTGACCGAGGCGCGGCAGGGGGCCGAGCGGGTCCGCAACATCGTGCGCGACCTGCGCGTCTTCGCGCGCGGCGACGAAGATCTGAGCGGGCCCGTCGCCATCCGTCGCGTGCTCGACTCGTCGATCAACATCGCCTGGAACGAGATCCGCCACCGCGCGCGGCTGGTGAAGGACTACGGCGACACGCCGATGGTCGAGGGGAACGAATCGCGCCTGGGCCAGGTCTTCCTGAACCTCCTTCTCAACGCCGCCCACGCCATCCCCGAGGGGGAGACGGAGCGGAACGAGATCCGCGTCAGCACCCGGACCGACCCCAACGGGCGCGCGGTGATCGAGGTGCGCGACAGCGGGATGGGGATCCCGCAGGAGATCCGGGAGCGGATCTTCGATCCGTTCTTCACCACCAAGCCGGCCAGCGAGGGGACCGGTCTCGGGCTCTGGATCTGCAGCGGCATCCTGACGGCGCTCGGGGGCGAGGTGCGGGTCGACAGCGAGATCGGCCGCGGCAGCACGTTCCGGGTGACGCTGCCGCCGGCGATCATGGAGACGCCCGCCGATCTCGTGAACCCGCCCGCACCGGAGGCGGTCGCCCAGGGCGGGAAGCTGCTGGTGATCGACGACGAGCCGATGATCCTGGGGGCGCTGCGGCGCTCCCTCTCGGGGGAGTACAACGTCACCTGCGTCGGCGACGGGCGCAAGGCGCTCGATCGGCTGCGGGCGGGCGAGCGCTACGAGCTGATTCTCTGCGATCTCATGATGCCCGAGATGACCGGGATGGATCTCTTCGCGGAGCTCGAGCGCCTCGCGCCCGATCAGGCGGCCCGGATGGTCTTCGTGAGCGGCGGGGCCTTCACGCCCCGCGCGCGCGAGTTCCTCGAACGGGTCCAGAACGCACGCGTCGAAAAGCCGATCGACCTCTCGAACCTGCGCCTCTTGCTTCGCAACCTGGCGAAGTAACTTAGTTGCAGGTTCCGCTGCCGGTGTCGCAGGTGCTGCCCGAGACGCAGTCGCTGTCCTGAGCGCAGGAGAGCAGGCAGCTCGACATCCCGTCGCACATGAGGGGGCTGCAGCTCTGAAGGTTTCCGGTGGTGTTGCAGTTCCCGGCGCCGTCGCAGAAAAGCGCGGTGACCTCGGAGGTCCCGGCGGCGCAGGTCGGTGAGCCGCACATCGTCGAAGTGGAGTAGTGCTCGCAATTGCCACCGCCGTCGCAGAGGCCGTCGAAGCCGCAGGTCGTGGGGTCGTTCTGCTTCATGGCGGTGCAGGTGCCGGTCGGGTCGGCGCCGCCGGGCTGGACGTGGTTGCAGGTCCCCTGTTGGCCCGGCACGCCGCAGCTCAGGCAGGAGAAGAGGCAGCTCGCCACGTTGCAACAGAAGCCGTCGGTGCAGAACAGACCGCTCGCGCACTGATTGTTGCTGGTGCAGGCACCGGAGGTCTGCTGCTGCACGCAGGTTCCCCCGCTGCAGTAATCGCCGGCGACGCAGTCGGTGTCCTGCGCGCACGTGAGCAGCGTGCAACCGCTGGACGTGCAGGCGAGGCCGTTGCCGCAGGTGATGGGCGACGGTGTCACGCAGCTCCCTCCACCGTTGCAGGCCGCGCCCGGCTGGAACTGCGGCGAGCGGGTCGCGCAGGAGGCGGCGGGGGAGCAGGCGACGCCGTTCGCCACCTGCTGGCAGGCGCTGGCGCCGTTGCAGAGACCGGTGTTTCCGCAGGTCGTGCCGGTCGCGCACTGGCCGCTCGGGGCCGGCTGACCCAGCAGGATCGCCGAGCAGGTGCCGTGTCCGTTGACGTTGCAGGCCTGGCAGGTCGTGGTGCAGCTGCCGGTCGTGCAGCAGACGCCGTCGGTGCAGAACAAGCCGGCCTTGCACTCGTTTCCGCCGCCGCAGGCGAGGCCGGCGTCGTTCTTCGTCGTGCATATGCCGCCCGAGCAGAAGTCGGAGCTGATGCAGTCGGTGTCCGCGCTGCAGGTCTTCTTGCAAGCGGTCGAGCCGCAGAGGTAGTCGCCGCACAGGGCGGTCACGGGGGCCGGGCAGGTCCCCGCGCCGGAGCAGAACGAGACGTGCGTCTCGAGCCCCGTGCTGCACGAGGGACTGACGCACATGACGCTGGTCGGCTGCTGCTGGCAGGCGCCGCCTCCGGTGCAGGCTCCCGTGTTGCCGCAGACCCCGTTCGGCCCACAGCGGGTGTGCGGATCGGTGACGTTGACCGGCACGTTGGCGCAGTTGCCCAGGCTTCCCGAGACATTGCAGGCCAGGCAGGTGCCGCAGGCGGAGGCCGAGCAGCAGACGCCGTCGACGCAGAAGCCGGTGCCGCACTCGTGGTTGGACCCGCAGGCGAGGCCCGTCGCCTTGACCGGCAGGCAGCTTCCATTGGTGCCGGTGCAGTAAGTGTTGACGCCACCCATCGGTATGCACTGGCCGTCGTTGGCGCAGGTCGGGCTGCAGCTCGTGCCGTTGCAGACGTAGGGGGCGCAGCTGGCCGTCGACGGGGTCGTGCAGGTGCCGATCCCCGAGCAGAAGGCCGTCGGGGTGAAGGTGCTGCCGCTGCACGACGCCGGGGCGCAGCTGACGCTGGGTGCGGCCTGGGTGCAGGCGCCGCCGGTGCAGGTCCCGGTGTTGCCGCAGGTTCCGTTGACGCCGCAGCGGCTGTGCGGCTCGGTGGCGGTGTCGGGGACGTTGGCGCAGCTGCCGACGCTGCCGGAGACGTTGCAGGCCTGGCAGGTCGGACAGCTGGCGCTGCCACAGCAGACGCCGTCGACGCAGGCGCCGCTGCTGCACTCGTGGTTGGAGAGGCAGGCGACGCCGGTGGCCTTGACCGACAGGCAGGCGCCGCCGGTCCCCGTGCAGTAGCTGTTCTTGCCGCCCGCCGGAACACAGTCGGTGTCGACGCTGCACGAGCCGCTGCAGATGGCGGTGGCGCAGCGATAGGGCGCGCAGCTGGAGTTGGAGACGGTCGCGCAGGCGCCACCCCCTGTGCAGAACGCCATCGGCGTGAAGGTGGTCCCGGAGCAGGTCGCGGCGGCACAGCTGACGCTCGTGGAGGCCTGCGTGCAGGCGCCGCCGCCGTTGCAGGTGCCGGTGTTGCCGCAGGTGCCGTTGGCGCCGCACTGACCCGAGGGCGCGGGCGTGTCGGCCGCGATGGCCGCGCAGCTGCCCAGGCCGTTGACGTTGCAGGCCTTGCAGGTGCCGCAGGGGCCGGAGCCGCAGCAGACGCCGTCGGTGCAGAAGCCGCTGATGCACTGGCTGGCGCTGGAGCAGACCTGGCTGTTCGGCTTGAGGGCGCAGCTCTTGGTCGAGCTCGACCCCTGGCAGGTGAAAGGGGCGACGCAGTCACTGTCGGCCGTGCACGTCGTCTTGCAGGCGTTGGTCCCGCAGACGTAGGGGGAGCAGCCGGAGGAGGTGGGCGCGGCGCAGCCGCCGGATCCGTTGCAGTGCGAGCTCGGGGTGAAGGTCGAGCCGCTGCAGGTCGCCGTGCCGCACGGGACGCTGGTCCCGCCGAGCTGACAGTGTCCCGCGCCGTCGCAGGCGCCGGTGTTCCCGCAGGGCGGGCTGGTCGCGCACAACCCGTGCGGCTCGAGGCTGCTGGCCGGCACGTTGGCGCAGTTCCCGGGGCTGCTGGCCAGGTTGCAGGCCTGGCAGGTGGAGCAGGAGCTGGCGCTGCAGCAGACGCCGTCGACACAGCTGTTGCCGGTCAGGCAGTCGCTGGTCATGGTGCAGGACTGACCAAGCCGCTTCTTGTTGCCACAGAGGTTGGTGAGCGGGTCGCAGATGTCGGGCGGCAAGCAGTCGGCGTCCACCGAGCAGGCCGCCTTGCAGGTGTTGTTGGTTCCGTTGCAGACGAACGGCGCACAGCTGAGCGTCGTCGGCTGCTGGCAGTTGCCGTTGCCATCGCAGGTGCGGCCGGTGGTCAGCGTCGAGCCCGTGCCCGGGCAGGAGGGGGGCTGGCAAGAGGTGCCGCCCGCGTACTTCCGGCAGGCGCCGCTGCCGTCGCAGAACCCGTCCTGGCCGCAGGTCGACTGCCCCTGATCGCGGCAGGTCCCCTGCGGGTCGGAGACCCCGTCCGGCACGTTGGTGCAGGTGCCGATGGCGTTCGAGAGCGCGCACGACTGGCAGGCGCCG
This sequence comes from uncultured Pseudomonadota bacterium, assembly GCA_963725905.1. GTDB lineage: Bacteria > Myxococcota_A > Polyangia > Fen-1088 > Fen-1088 > JADGRB01. The sequence goes on from CAVSAG010000006.1 coordinate 82,792, forward strand.
GTGCAGGCCGAGGTGCAGCAGTAGCCCTGGGCGCAGGTCAAGCCGGTCATGCACTCGACCGAGGTGACGCAGGCCTGGCCGGGACCCTTGAGGCCGCACGAGCCGCTGATGCAGACCGCCGGAGAGGCGCAGTCACCGTCCGCGGTGCAGGAGTTCTTGCAGATGGCGTTGCCGCAGGCGTAGGGGAAGCACGGGGAGGGGTTCGGCGTGACGCAGTTGCCGGTCCCGTCGCAGGTCGACGTCCCCGTGAAGGTCGACGTCCCGCTGGGACAGCTCGACCCGATGCACTGGATCCCCGCCACGTACAGCTGGCAGCCGCCGTTGCCGTCGCACTTGCCGTTCGTCTGGCAGGAGGTCGACCCCTTGTCCTGGCAGATGCCGGCCGGATCGACCTGGGTCACCGGCACATTCGTGCAAGTCCCGAGCGCGTTCGGCAGCGCGCACGACTGGCAGGCGCCCCCGCAGGCGGCGTTGCAGCAGTAGCCCTGGGCGCAGGTGAGGCCGCTCTGGCACTCGTTGGTATTGCCGGTGTTGCACACGGCGCCCTGGCCCTTGAGGCCGCACGAGTTCGAATTGCAGGTGTTGGGCGACTTGCACTGGTCGCTGGTCGCGCAGACGTTGAAGCACTCCGAGCCGTTGCAGACGTACGGCGCACAGGGGAGCGAGTCGGGCGCGACGCACTGGCCGGTCGTGTTGCAGGTCGATTGGCCGGTGAAGATGCCGCTCGCGCAGGTCTCTTCGGCGCACTTCGTCCCGGCGGCGTAGGTCTCGCAGCCACCGGCGCCGTCGCACTTGCCGTTCGTCCCGCACGAAGAGGGGCCCTTGTTCTGGCAGATGCCGTGCGGATCATCGTTGTCGGCCCCGACCGGCATGCAGCTGCCCGGCGAGGTCGGCAAGGCGCAGGACTGGCAGGCGCCGGCACAGGCGGTCATGCAGCAGACGCCGTCGACGCAGAAGTTGGACGCGCACTCCGCGGCCGAGGCGCAGACGGCGCCGACGGGCTTCGGGCCGCAGGAGCCGTTGTTGCAGACGTTGTTCGTGTCGCAGTCGCCGTCGCTCTGGCACGACTTCGTGCACTCGCCGTCGGCGCAGCGGAAGGGGTGGCAGTCCCGGACGCCCGGCGGGCGGCAGGTTCCGAGCCCGTCGCAGGTGCCCGCCGTGTTGAGACGGTTGCCGGTGCAGGACGGCTGGAGGCACTGCGTGTCGCGCGCGTAGTTCGCGCAGCCGCCGACGCCGTCGCAGGTGCCGTTGTGGCCGCAGCTCGCGGACCCCTGGTCCGTGCAAACGGCGCGCGGGTCGGGCTTGCCCGTGTCGACCGGCATGCAGGTGCCGAGGCGGCCGGGGAGGTTGCAGGCGACGCAGGCCCCCTGGCAGGCGATGTTGCAGCAGACCTTGTCGGCGCAGTGGCCGGAGATGCAGCCGCTGTCGTCCTTGCACGGTTCGCCGGGGCCGGCCTGCCCGCAGCTCGATTTGGAGAAGTCGCACGAGTGCTGCGAGTCGCACTGGCTCTGGTCGGTGCAATCCTCGAAGCAGGTGCCCGACGTCGAATCGCACCGATAGGGGAGACAGAACATCAACGTCACGCCCGGCTTGCACGACCCCTGCCCGTCGCAGGCGTAGGCGCCGACCACCGAGTCGCCGTTGCAGGTTCCCCCCTGGCAGGTCACCGTGGCGCCGTAGTTTCGACACTTGCCCGCGCCGTCGCAGAGCCCGTCCTGCCCGCAGGAAATCTGCGAGTCCTTGGTGCAGTCGGACGGTTTCCGCGGATTCGCGCCTGCCGGGCGCTGCAGGCAAGTCCCGCCAGCGTCCGGCGCGGTGCAGGTCTGGCAGCCTTCGGTGCAGGGTTTATCGCAGCAGACGCCTTCGACGCAGTAGCCGGTCTTGCATTCGTTGTCGCAGCTGCAGTTATCGCCCTGACCCTGGGTCGCGCCGTTCATGCCGCAGGTGTTGGCCGGTCCGGCGTCGCCGTCGGGGGTGCCACCGTCGGTGATGACGGCCGTGCCGGCGGCGCCGCCCTTGCCACCCTTGCCGCCCTGTCCGCCGTGCCCGCCGTGCCCGGCGCCGCCGTCGGGGTGGGGCGTCGGGCTCCCCCCGCCGCAGCCGACGAGGAACCCGGCGAAGAGCAGCGCGGTCGCAATGGTAAGAGACGACTTCATAATTAGGCTCCGGCGACCGCCACCCCGTTTTTGTGGAAGGGCCAAATTAGCACGAGCCAAAGCGTACGCGCCACCACCAACCTGGCGCGTCAAGGCTCCGGCCGAGCCGCCGTGCGGGGCCCGCGCCTCATGCCGGCGTGCACAAGTGGGTGGCGCGCTGGACGGCGCGACCGTGATAATGTTAGGGCTTTTCGAGGAGGATCTCCGTGAATCACCTGGCTTATCCCCGACGCGGCGCCGCGTCCTTTCTGACCGCGGGTGCGCTCGCGCTGGCCGCGGTGGCCGCCTTCGGTTGCCAGGCCGGCGTCAAGATGAGCGTCACCGGAAGCGGCGGCAGCGGCAGCGGCCAGGGCGGCTCGGGCGCGACTGGCGGCAGCGGCACCGGCGGCCGCGTGGTCATCACCGGCTCCGGCGGCGGCGGCGGCGACGTCTCCATGGGCACCGGCGGAATGATCAGCCCCGACGGCGGCTGCATGATGGACCAGCTGACGTACACGCCGACGCAGCCGACCGTCTTCATCTTGGTCGATCGCTCCGGGAGCGAGTTCGACAACGGCTGCCCCAACGTGACGACCGGGCCCTACTTCACGCTCAAGAGCGCCGTCGAGTCGGTCGTCAGCGACCTTCAGGCGCAGTTCCGGTTCGGTCTCGGCGTCTTCGTCGGCGACCATTCGACGGGAACCTGCGCGCTGGATTGGGACACGGTGCCGATCGCCCTCAACAACTCGGACTGCGATCAACGCCAAGTACGACTCGCTGGGCCAGGTCCCGATGGCGTCGAACGGAAACTGCAAGGCCGACACGCCCGCCGTCGAGGCGATTCCGATGGTGAAGTCGCTCTTGCAGGCAGAACGGCTCGTCGTCTCGGGACCAAAGTTCATGCTGTTCGCCACCGACGGCCAGACCGACTTCTGCGACGACGGCAATCCCGACTGTCCGGCGGACGCCATCACCTGGCAGGTTCAGGATCTCTACAAGTCTGGCTTCGGAACGCTGATCATGGGCATTGCCCTTCGATATCGGCGGCCCCCGCGATGGCCTTCAACACCAGCGTGCTGCAGAACCTCGCCAACGCCGGGCCGGGCAGGGGACCACGTTGGTGCCGACAGGGCACGGCAGCACCACGCCGATGCAGGTCTACTACGCCTGCAACGGGCAGGGGACGGCCGCGGGTTCCAACTCGTGGACCGAGCCTGTACACGGCAGCCGGTCACGCGGCAGCGGACCTCACGACGATCGCGACCTATGGACGACGGCGGGAACGGCCAAGGTCTTCTCGCCGGCCGGGACCGACACGAATTCGTTGATCACGCAGCTGAAGGCGGCCATCAACAGCGTTCCGCGGAGCTGCACCTTCGACCTGTCGACCCTCGCGCACCCAATCAAGGTCGATCGCACCAAATTGAGCGAGGGCGGCGTCTTCTTGAACGGGACGCCGGTCCAGCTCGACCCGAACAACATGAACGGCTGGGACATGATCAGCGACACCCAGCTGGAGCTGTTCGGCTCGGCGTGTACGACCTTCCAGGATCCGAGCGCGGCGGCGAGCATCAACCTCGAGTTCCCCTGCGACATCATCATCATCGTCGACAAGCCGTAACGCCGCCGGGTTCGGGGCGCGCTAGTCTCCTCGGCGAGCCGCGATGAATTCCCGTTTCCTGGAGGTCCTCGACTGGGGTGAGCTTTGCAAGCGGCTCGGCGCCGAGGCGCAGTCGGCGGCGGGGCGGGCGCTCTGTCTCGATCTCACGCTGGCGAGCGACGCGGCGGAGGCCGCGCGGCGGATGGCGGCGGTGGCGGAGCTCGGGGGGATGCTCGAGGCCGGCGAGCCGCTGCCGTCGCTGGCGGCGCCCGAGATCGAGGCGGCGGTGGCCGCCGCGGAGAAGGCGATCGTCCTCGGGGCCGACGAGCTGCGCCCGGTCGCCGTGCTGAGCGATCTGGCCGAGGGGGCGCGGCGCGCGCTGCTGGGGCCGCGCGGGAGCCGGCCGGCAATCCCCGAGATCGCGGCGCTGGCGGCGGGGCTCGATCCGCCGCGCGGGCTGGCCCGGACGATCGGCGCCACCTTCGACGCCTCGGGCGAGATCAGCGACGCGGCGTCGCCGGAGCTCGCGCGCCTGCGCGAGGAGCGCAAGGGGCTGGCGGAGAACGCGCGGGGGGCGATCGAGCGGCTCATGCGATCGGAGGAGTACGAGCCCGTGCTGCAGGATCAGTTCTTCACGGTCCGCGCCGAGCGGTTCGTGCTGCCGCTCAAGGCGAGCGCCAAGTCGCTCGGCCTCGGCATCGTGCACGACACCTCGCGCACCGGCGAGACCGTGTTCGTCGAGCCGACGGCGCTGGTCGCCGCCAACAACCGGCTCAAGGTGGTCGAGCTCGACATCCGGCGCGAGTCGCGCCGAATCCTCGAAGCGCTGACGGCCGACGTCGCGGTGGCGGCGTCGGCGTTGCGCGCGAGCGCCGCCGTGCTCGCCGCGCTCGACGCGCTGGCCGCGTCGGCCCGCCTGGGGATCGGCTATGGCGGCGCGGCGATCGAGATCACCGAGGCGCCTGTTGTCGATCTCAGGCAGGCGCGCCACCCGTTGCTGGCGCTGGCCCACGCCGGCGGCGCCCGCGCGGTCGTCGCCAACGACGTCGCGCTGGGCGGAGCCGGGCCGCGGATCCTGATCGTCAGCGGGCCCAACGCGGGCGGCAAGACGGTGCTCATGAAGGCGGTCGGGCTGGCGGCGCTGATGGCGCGCGCTGGGCTGCTGGTGGCGGCGGCGCCGGGGAGTCGGATCGGGTTCTTCGACGCCGTGCGGGCCGACATCGGCGATCGGCAATCGGTGCTCGGCGATCTGTCGACCTTCTCCGGTCACCTGGCGAACATCGGCGAGATCCTGAACGCGCCCGCCGCCGGTCCGGCGCTGGTGCTGCTCGACGAGCTGATGGCCGGCACCAACCCAGAGCAGGGGGCAGCGCTGGCCCGCGCGACGGCGGAGACGCTGGCGGAGCGGCCGGTGCTGGCGGTGATCACCACCCACTACGACAGCCTCAAGGCGCTGGGCGAGAGCGACGCGCGGTTCGCCAACGCGGGGATGGAGTACGACCTCGAACGGCTGCGGCCGACCTTCCGGCTCGCGATCGGCGCGCCGGGGCGGGCCTACGCCTTCGACATCGCCGCCCGCATGGGGCTGCCGGCGCCGCTGCTCGAGCGGGCGCGGGTGCTGGCGGGCGGATCGAGCGTGGGGCTCGAGTCGGCGATCGCGCGGCTCGAGGCGCGCGAGGCGTCGTCGGCGCGGCAGGGCGAGCGGCTCGCCGAGGCCGAAGCGGCGGCCAGCGCGACGGCGGAGGCGCAGCGGTCCGCCGCCGAGGCGCTCGCCCGGCGCGAGCGGGAGCTCGGGCACAAGGCGCGCGAGGCCGTCGAGGCGGCGGTCGCCGAGGCGCGCGCCGAGATCCGCGGGGTGGTGCGCCGCGCCCAGGAGGCCGGCACCGGTCGCGCGGCCGAGGCGGGGCGCGAGGAGCTGGCGCGCGTCGCGGCGGCGGCGCTGGAGAAGCTGCCACGTCCCGACGCGCAAGGCGGCCGTCGCGGCGCCGGTCCTCGAGATTGGCGCGCGGGTCCGCGTGGCGCGGCTTTCGGCCGAAGGCGTCGTCGCGCAGCTCCCCGACGCGCGCGGGCGCGCCAAGGTCACCGTCGGCAAGATGACCCTGGAGGTCGGCGCCGACGAGCTGGTGCCCGTCGCGCCGCCCAACCGGCAGGCCACACGCGCGGCGGCGGCCGCGGTGACGCGCGCGCCGACTTCGACGGAGGACGCGCTGGCGCTGGTTTCACAAGGGAGCTCGCCGACCGTCGATCTGCGCGGTCAGACCGGCGACGAGGCGCTTGCCGCCGTCGAGGCGGCGCTCGATCGCGCGGCGCTCGCCGGCCAGAGCCACGTCATGGTCGTGCACGGTCACGGGACGGGGGCGCTCCGCAAACGCGTCCGCGGCTATCTCGACGAGTCCCCCTACGTCGCCCGCTGGGCGCCGGGGAGCGCCCGGCAGGGGGGCGACGGCGTCAGCGTCGTCGAGCTCCGCTGACATCGCGGGAGGTTCGGAACCCTCTCAGGGGTCCGAATTCAATTGAACACACCGACCGCCAGGTTGATGGCGGTGGCCAGGATCGCCGTGTTGTAAAGAAACGACAGCACGCTGTGTCCCAGGACCGCGCGGCGGATCTGCGGGCTCGAGACGGCGATGTCCGAGACCTGAAAGCACATGCCGATCGTGAAGGCGAAGTAGGCGAAGTCGAGGTAGGAGGGCGCGGCGTCGCCCGGCAGCGAGAGGCCGCCGACGCCCTCTTCGTCGTCGCGGTAATAGAGGTGGGCGTAGCGGAGCGCGTAGGCGGAGTGGGTCAGGACCCAGGCGCTGGCCACGGCGAGGATGCAGAGCGCGACGAACAGCTCGCGAACGGCCGGCGGACAGCTGCGTGCCTGGCGAAGGATGACCGCGGTCGCGAGCAGCGAGACGGCGCTGGTCAAGATCACCAGCAGACCGACGGCGCGCCGTCCCGGATCGTGCGCGCCGGCGTGTCGTTGCGTCTCGTCCGCGCCGCTCGCCAGGATGATCGACCAGGCGAACGTCGACAGCACCAGCGCGGCGAGGTCCCAGCCGACGAGCAGTTGCGACGCCAGCCCGAAGCGCGCGGGCAGGAGGAACGCCACGGCGATCCCGACGGCGCCCGCCGCGATGAGACGGGCGTGGGACTGGCGCGGGACGTGGCGCGGGAACCCTTTCGGGCGGTGTCCCATGCAACCGAGCTTCGCCGACCTGCGCGGCGGCGTCCAGTCGGTCGAAGAGCGCTGACGATTGCTAGGGGATGGTGAGGGTCTGATCCGTGTAGTCGGATTGCCAGTCGTCGTCCGGATCGGTCGCCGCGCGCGCCGTGACCCGCCAGTAGTAGCTCCCCGACGGCAGCGTCGTGATCGTCACCAGTGGCATGCTGAGCCCGGTCTGCGACAGGACGGCGCCGCTCGGGTCGAACGTCGGCATGCTGTTGACGTCGAGGTCGTAGCTGAAGGAAGCCTGGTGGAGCTGGGCCGATGCGCCCCAGGAGAGGGTCACGGCGTCGGGGTTGCTCGGGTCGTCGAACGCGGGCGTGTAGAGATAGAACGGCATCGGCCGGTCGAGCGTCGCCTGGTAGGTGGCGAAGGCAGCGCTGGCGGCGCTGCCGATCCGGGTGTACTCCGTCTGCCAGTCGACCACCGCCTGCGCCGTTCCGCCGTCCGCGCAGGGGAGGTTGTCGAGATCGGGCTCGGCGCTGATGAACGACTGCACGAGATCGTGGTAGCCGGCCGTCAGGCCCGCGGTGGCGGCGTCGCTGATCGTGGCGGCGAGCGTCCTGATGCGCGCGTCCAGCTCCGCGAGGTTGTTCGGATCGGAGAGGAAGCGGGCGTGCAGCACGACGGACCACCAGTTGGAGAGTCCCTGGCGGTAGCGCGGCAGCGTGAACTCACCCGGCTGGCTGTACCAATCCCAGGCGCCGTCGTAGTCCCAGGGCAGGAAGTACCACCCCGGGTAACCGGCGGGGCTGTAGAGGATGAAGTTCTGCGTGTTGGTGTCGTAGTTGGTCATCAGCATGTTGACCGCCAGCCAGGTCACGTAGTTGGCCCGGTTGAAGTATTTGGCGATCACGTCGTTGATGTTCTGGGTCGTGTCGTTGACCGCCGCGGCCATTTGCTGAAGCTTGGCGACGGCCGGCGTCCCCTTCGGGTCCACCAGCATCGAGAACTGGTTCGGATCGGCCGCCACCGCGTCTGATATTGGCTGAAACGAGAAGGTCTCGGACTTGTAGAGCGTGCCGTTCGGATCGAGCCCGTGCGCGACGAGAAAATCGGTGTCCGGCTCCTCCAGCCACTGATAGAGCCCCTGGTCGGCGCCATTGATGGTGAGGTGCACCCATCCCTGTCGCAGGCTGGTGAAGTCGGAGACGGTGCGGAACTCGTCGAAGCTGATGCTGCTGCGCACGCGCGTCAGATCGAACGGGTGCTTGAGCAAGTTGACCGTGTGCGAGCCGCGCCAGGGGGCGCCGGTCTTGGCCAGATGGATCTGGAAGGACTTCTGGATCGCTGTGCGGCTGGTGCTGCCGTGAAGCTGGAGCATTCCGTTCGGCGTTGCGCCGTCGGAGGGGTAGTCGGGGGCCCCGAACACCACCGGAGTGTCGTTGTTGGACATCGTGCTCTCGATGGTCGCCAGCGTTGCGGCGTCGGGGACCGTGAGGTTGACGGTGACCAGATCGAAGTCGCCCGGATTGTAGACGCTGGCGTTGTCCACCAGCGGCGGCAGCGGCCCGCCGTCGGGAACGCCCCCGTCCGTGTTGGGAGTCAACGCTCCGGACATCCCGTTTCCTGGATCGCTGCGACACCCGAGGGCCAATGATCCGGCCGATGCCATCGACAGCAGGCAGAGAAGCGGGCGACGTCCAACCAACATGACGGTGAGAGCCCATCAAGGATCGTGCCGGGTGATTCCATCCGAGATGGAGCCCTTTTTCGATTTTCGAACGCTGGCCATTCGTCACCGCTCGAAGAGTGACGTTACGGAAACGTGATCTGCCATGCCGTGCGACGGGCGCGTCGGTTGGCGTGGCGGTTGCTGTAATCGACCCGGGACGACGTTCTTGGTCGCGAGGTACCTCATGCACAGGGCGGGGTGGAAGGATTGGGCAGGCATCGGGCTGGCAATGCTGGCAGCCGGATGTGGAGACAATACACAGGCGGCCCGGCAGGCCGATGGTGGCCTCCTCCCGCGGCGCGGCACCGACGGGGGTGCCGCGGACGTTGGGGGGGCCGCGCCCACGTCCACATCCGACGGCGGCTCGCTCGCCTGCTCCGACCTGTTCGATCCGACGGCCGTGACCCGCTACGAGGTGGAGATGACGCCCGACGACTGGGCGGCGATGTCGAACGAATTCTTCAACTATGCGGCCCTGGTGGCGGCCGGCCAGCCGGACAAGACCTACCATCCGATCGTCTTCCACTACGGCAGCGAGACGGTCAGCGACGCGATGATTCGCCTCAAGGGCCAGTCGTCGTGGCGGCATACGGTCGCGCTCGACGGGGCCGACGCCAAGATGCAGTTCGTAATCGCGTTCGACCAGGTGAACACCGACGCCAAGTTTCATGGCGTCAGCAAGATCGTCCTCGACATGCCCCGCGACGACGAGACCTTCCTGCAAGAGCGCCTGGCCTTCAACGTACTGCCGATGCTGGGGCAGCCCGCCCCCTGCGCCAACAACGGAACCATCTCCTTCAACGGGGCGGTCTACGGTCTCTACAGCAACGAGGAGAAGATCAACCACGGCTACCTCAAACGGATCTATCCGGGGTACTCCGGCGGCGATCTCTTCAAGGGAGGCTACACGCCCGAGACGAACACGCTCGCTCCGGACTGGCCCCGGCTCGACATGTTCTGGGCCGCGCAGGACGTCGCCTCGATGTCCGCCGTGGTCGACATGAACGAGGCGCTCGCCGAATGGTCGGCCGAGATGTTCCTCAACGACGCCGACGGTTACTACGGCGGCGGCCACAACTTCTATCTCTACGATTACCCCGGCAAGGGATACCGCTGGCTGCTCTCCGACGCCGACTCGACCTTCGACTGGCTGGACCAGAGCGACGCCAACCCGATCTACTGGTGGATCACGCGGACCACGATGCAGAAGCCAGGTCAGCACTACCTCATCGTCATGAACGATCCGACCTGGCGGGCCAACTACGTCGCGGAGATCCGCGCCATGCTCCCGCGCTGGGACGTGGCCAAGATCCAGTCCTTGGTCGACGCCTGGTCGACGCAGATCGCGACCGACGTGGCCGCCGATCCGCACAAGGCGGTCAGCGTGGAGGACCACGTCGAGGCGATCGCGGGGATGCGCCAGGAGGTGAGTGACCGGGCGGCCTTCGTCGGCAGATTCCTCGGATGCCAGGACGGTACGGGCGACGTGACCGACGCCGACGGCGACGGGACGCCCTGGTGCAACGACTGCAACGACGCCAACGCCGCGGTTCACCCGGGCGCGGCCGAGATCTGCGGCAACGGCGTCGACGACGACTGCAACGGCCTGGTCGACGACGGCTGCCCGGCCACCGACGGGGGCGTCCCCGACGCCGGGACGGGCGTCCCTGAGGCCGGGACCGGCTCGCCGGGGTCGCTTCCCGACGCTGGTTCGCCGACCATGTGAATCGGCGAGCTGGCATTATCTTGCCAGGATGAGCTGGCAACTGGGCCGGGGCGCGCGCGTCGAGCCCGACGGTGGCGTGACCTTCTCGGTCTGGGCGCCCCGCGCGGAGGCGCTCACTGTGCGGCTGCTTGGACCGGACGGCGGCGTGCGGCTCGAGCTGCCGATGGCGCGCGGGGCGGATGGCGTCTTCACGGCGCGCGCCGACGCGGCGGCCGCCCTGGTCGGCAGCGACTACGTCTATCTGCTGCCCGAGGTCGGCCAGAGGCCCGATCCGGTGTCGCGCCACCAGCCGGCCGGCGTGCATGGACCGTCACGGGTGGTCGCGCCCGCCGCGTTTCGCTGGAGCGACGCCGGCTGGCGCGGGCTGCCGCTCGCCGAGCTCATCTTTTACGAGCTCCACGTCGGCACCTTCACGCCCGAGGGGACCTTCGCCGCCGCTGCCGCCAAGCTCCCCTACCTGCGCGAGCTGGGCGTCACCGCGCTCGAGCTGATGCCCGTGGCGGCCTTTCCCGGCGCGCGCAACTGGGGCTATGACGGTGCATCGCTGTTCGCGCCGCACGAGGCCTACGGCGGCCCCGAGGAGCTGCGGCGCCTGGTCGACGCCTGCCACGCGCACGGGATGGCGCTGTTCCTGGACGTGGTCTACAACCACCTCGGGCCGGAGGGGAACTACCTCCACGACTTCGGTCCGTACTTCACCGACCGCTACCGGACCCCCTGGGGCGCCGCGCTCAACTTCGACGGGGCCGACAGCGACGAGGTGCGCCGCTTCTTCGTCGACAACGCGCTCTATTGGTTGACGGAGTACCACGTCGACGGGCTGCGCCTCGACGCCATTCACGGCATCTTCGACTTCGGTGCCCGGCACGTCCTCGCCGAGATCGCGGAGGCGTTCGCCGCCGAGTCGGCCCGGCTCGGGCGCCGGGCCTGGCTGGTCGCGGAGAGTGATCTCAACGATCCGCGCGTCATCCGGCCGGCGGCCAGCGGAGGCCTGGGGCTCGACGCGCAGTGGAGCGACGACTTTCACCACGCGCAGCACGCACTCCTGACCGGCAATCGGCGCGGCTACTTTGTCGACTTCGGACGGACCGGCGATCTCGCCAAGGCGATCTCCGACGGGTTCGTCTACGACGGGCAGCGGTCGGCCTTTCGGCGGCGCCGGCACGGCGCGCCCTCGGTGCGTGACGGTGGCGAGCGCTTCGTCGCCTTCAACCAGAACCACGATCAAGTCGCCAACGCCTGCCTGGGCCGGCGGCTCGGTCAGATCGTGGGGCCGGAACGCCAGAAGGTCGCCGCGCTGGTGCTCTTCTCGACGCCGGCGCTGCCGTTGCTGTTCCAGGGCGAGGAGTACGGCGAGGAGGCCCCGTTCGACTACTTCACCAGCCACGGCGATCCGGCGCTGGCAGAGGCGGTCCGCCAGGGGCGCCACCAGGAGTACGAACACCTGCTGGAGGAGGGGGCCGACGTCGCCACCTGGGCCGACCCCCAGGCCGAAGAGACCTTCGCACGGGCGAAGCTCCGCTGGGCGTCGATTGTCCGCGCGCCGCACGCCGAGATGCTGGCGTTTTACCGCGCGCTGATCGCGTTGCGTCGGCGGCTTCCGCCGCTGCACAACGGATGCAAGGACCTCGCGCGCGTCGCCTTTGACGAGGCGGGGCGCTGGCTCACCATCGAGCGGGGCGACCCCGCCGGCGCGGCGACGTTCACCGCCGCCAACTACGGCGACGCGCCCGCGGCGATCCAGCTGCCGGCGCGCGGTGACGGCTGGAGCGTCGCGCTGGCGACCATTCCAGGCCTGTCGGTGCCGCGCGCGGAGCGCGGCGTGCTCGTGGTTCCGCCAGGCGCCGCGTTTCTGCTGGCGCCCGTGGATGTGCTTGCCAAGTCGGGGCGTTGACGGCAAACATCGCGCCCATGCGCATGATTCTTCGCTTGTTCGGGACCATTGCCGGCGTCATCGGGATCGCCGCCTTCGTGCCGCTCGGCTGCGGCGGGAGCTCGGGCGGCCAGGGTGGACTGCGGCAGAGTTGCTATGCGAACCACAGCTGCAACACCGGCCTCTCGTGCATCAGCGAGGTCTGCGTGAGCAACGGATCCGGTGGTGCCGCGGGCGGCAGCGGAGGCGCGAGTGGCAACGCTGGAACGCCAGGCGCGGCCGGCTCGGGCGCGGCGGGGACGACAGGCGGGGCCGGAACGACGGGCGCGGCTGGAACGACGGGCGCGGCCGGTTCGGGCGCGGCCGGCTCGGGCGGGGCTGGCTCGGGCGCGGCTGGGACGACAGGCGTGGCCGGCTCGGGCGGGGCTGGCTCGGGCGCGGCTGGGACGACGGGCGCGGCGGGAACGACGGGCGCGGCTGGGACGACGGGCGCGGCCGGGACGACGGGCGCGGCTGGGACGACGGGCGCGGCTGGGACGACGGGCGCAGCCGGGACGACGGGCGCGGCGGGTTCGACGGGCGCGGCGGGAACGACGGGCGCAGCCGGTTCGACTGGCGCGGCTGGTTCGACGGGCGCCGCGGGTGCGGCTTGTCTGGCGCCCGCCACGTACGCGCAAGCCACGCTTTACAACGGGCAGGGGGAGTCAACCGTCGGCGCGGGGTACGTCGAGCAAGTCGAAGGGAACATCACGTCGACGATCGGGGCCAACTACCTGGTCGTCGCGCTCGGATCCGGAGGGGGGCACTTTCCGAGCGGCATCATGACCGGAACCTACACGCTCGATTCCACCGACGCGCAGTACACCACCTGCTCGATCTGCATCCTGGTCTACATCAATGCCGTCGACAACAACACCGGCACCATCGCCGCCGATGCCACTTACCTCGCCACCGGCGGAACGCTCGCCCTGACGTCCGTCGCCAGTGGCACCACCGGCACCGGGACAATCGCCGGGCTTCTTTCGAACGTGACCCTCCGCCAGGTCAGCATCGATCAGACCACCCAGATGTCGGCCCCGATGGGCACCTGCACGACGACGATCTCGAGTCTCTCGTTCTCGGAGCCCTCGACACCCATCACGAATTGAGCCGGGCGTTCGCGCTCAGTGGCAGAGCTGCTGGACGTTCGAGGTCGTGCTCACGGCGTTGGGGTTCAAGAGGGTGCACGCACTGCAGGTGGTGTAGCTCGCCGTCTGGCCGCACATCACGGACGCTGACTGCGTGTACCCGCCGTGATCGTTGCAGCCACAGCAGCCGTTGTTGACCTTCGTAATCGGCGGCACCGACACCCCGGTGCTCGCCGAGGTGAGCTGCACTTCGCCCGCGCTCAGGATGGTACCGAGACAGATCCCCGTCGAGTTGCAGGCGAGGGAGCCGGTGGCGCCCGCCGCGGCGCAGGTCGAAGCGGGTGTCGCGCTGCACCCGGCCGAGCAGGCGTCGGGGCAGAACTTGCAGGTCGCGCCCGGATACTGGTGGTAGTACATCTCCTGCGTCCCGTCACAGTCGTAGTCGAAGGTTCCGATCCCCAGGCTCCTCGTGCCGAACCATCCCGTCTGTCCGGGGTGAACGTTGATGTCGCCGTCGTCGCAGTCGGTGTTGTCCTCGACGAAGCCCTTGGGTGGTGCACCGGCGCAACCGGCCTTGGCCGTCCCGGCGCTGATCGTCCCACTCTTGTTGCCGTATCCGTCTCCGTCGGCGTCCTGATAGAAGATCTGGCACGCACCGCCGTCGCACATGACGCCCTGGCACTGGCACTTGCCGGCCGAGCCCTGGTTGTTGCAGCTGGTCCCGGGCATGTCGCAGGCGGTGTTGCAGCAGACGCCGTTCACGCCGGTGCCTGCGCCGGCGCAGTGGTTGCTGGTGCACTCGGCGCCGGTGGTGCACGTGATCCCGTCGCCCTTGGTCGGGGCGCAGATGTTGTTGCCGTTGCAGTAGTAGCCGTTCAGGCAATCGAGGTTGGCGCTGCAGGTCGTTCGACAGGCCGCCATCGGCTTCCCCAGAAAGTCGCAGGCATAGCCCCCCGTGCAGTCGGTGAGGCCGACACCGCAGCTCCCCTTGCCGTCGCAGATCAGGTTGGCCAGATCCTTGCGGGTGTTGCAGAACGGCGGGCCGCAGGAGCTCCCCGGCGAGGCGAAGGCGCAGGACCTCGTGCCGCTGCAGGTGCCGCCGCAGCTGGCGGCCATCGCCACGATGCCGCCGTCCGGCGGATTGATCGCCTCCGCGTCGCTCGCGGAGGCGTCCATTGGCACCGAGGCGTCCGTCTTCGCGCCGCCGGCGCCCGCCGCGCCCCCCTTGCCACCGGCGCCGCCCGCGCCCGTCGCCAGCGAGAAGCCGCCGCACTCCTTCTCGGGATCGGTGTTCGCCGCGTAGGCGGTGCAGAGCCCGAGGGTGGTGGAGAGCGCGCAGGAGACGCAGGGGTCGTGGCACGCCTCCTGGCAGCAGTAGTTGTCGGTGCAGAAGCCGCTGCCGCAGTCCGAGGCCGCGTTACACTTTGCGCCGATCGCCTTCGACGTCCCGGGCTGTGGTGTCAACGTGATCTTCACCGACACCGCCGTTCCCGCGACCAGCATGACCGGTCCGCCGGTGCCGGTCCCGTAGAGCTCGCCCGCCAAATCGGTCACGTCGAACTGGAAGCTCTCCGTTCCGCTCGTGACCGTGGGGGCGGGGAGGTACTGGAACGTGAGCTGGCCGGTCGAGATCTCCGGGGAGACCATCAGCTGCTTGGACAGCGACTCGGCGCCGCTCACCAGCAGCGACCCGAGCTTGACCGTCGACCGCTGCGTCGCCGTCAGCTTGCTGGCGTCGACGGTGATGTTCACGCCGAAACTGGTGGGGGGCGGCAGTGGCGACGAGCTCTTGCTGCAGCCGAGCACCGAGAGAGCGGCGAGGGCCAGCGCACCCCAGACGCCGCTCCGTTGGTTCGCGCCGGGCTGCATCAGCGCAACCCCTGGACCGGGGGAAGATTGTTCCAGGGGCTGGAGGTGGTCCCGCCCGATGAGAGCGCGATGCCCGCGACGACGGCGCCGACGACCACCACGCCTACCCCGGTCCAGAACCACCAGCGGGTGTAGATCGGATGATCTTCGGCGGGGGTGGGCGGCGCGGACGAGACGACCACCGCCGGTCCGCCGGAGGGCGCAGCCGCGGGCAGGGGCGCCACCGCGGCCGGCGCGGGCGCAGGCGCGATTGCGGCGACGGGCGGCGAAGCGACCGGCGGTGGCTCGGCGGGCGGCGTCGCCGCGGGTGGGCTGGTGCCGTTCTCCGCCAGCTTCTCGATGCGCTCCTTCGAGTCCTTGGCGTACTGGCTCCCTGGGTAGAGCTTGATGATGTTGTTGTAGAGCAGCAGCGCCTTCTGGCTCTCGCCCGCCAGGCGAAACGACTGCGCGGCGTTGAACAGGATGGCCGGATCCTGTTTGAGCTTGAAGGCCTCCTCGTACTCGAGCGCGGCGTCGTGGTACTCGCCGACCGCGAAGTGCGCCGTCGCCTTCTGGTAATGCGCCTTCGCGTCGTCGGCGCGGCTGGGCGCCGAGACGAGCAACAGCAGAATAAGGGGAAGCCGGGCAACCCGCTCGAAGGCGGGGCTCAACGGACGCTTCGACAAGGGCATCTCCAGTGAGGGGACGCCGGCAACTCTAGCTGAAAACGGCTGGGCTCGAAAGCGCCTAGCCCGTGCGCCGAAGCACGCTGTGGCGGCTTAGTGAGCGTGCTTCTTGAGCACACCCCAGCGGCCGCTCTGGGCGCGCGGGGTGCTCTCCGCGGTGGCCGCCGCGCCATGGTGGGCGGCGACATCCCACTTGGACGACTCGCCCTTCTGGGGCTCGCGGGAGGCGACCGTCGTGCGGGCCGCGGCGGGCGTGGGAGCCGCGCTTCGGGCCGCGACCTTCGCGCGGGCCGGGGCGGGCTCGGGGGCCGCGCTCGACGTGAAGGGGTCCTTCCACTTGGGCTTGGCCGCAGGGGCGGCCCGGCGGGTGCCGGCGGTCGCCTTGGCGTTCGTGAACGAATCGTCGTCGTCGCTCCTCGCGGGAGAGGGCGGCCGGCGCCGGTTCACGGGCGTCAAATTGTCCAGGTCGTCGGCGCCGCTGTCGCCGTGGGTCTCACGCGCGGCGACCGTCTTCTTTGGCGCGCTCGGGGGGGTGAACGGATCGTTCCAGTTGCCGGCGGCGGGAGCGCCCTGACGACGACCGCTGGCGTTGCGGGTCGCGACCGTCGAGGGTCGCACGGGCGGCGGCGGGGGCGCAGCGGCCGCGGTCCGGCGGGCCGGCGGCGGCGACGCGGTCGCCGCTCCCTGGGTGACGTGGATGATGCCGTCGTCCCGCTTCGGCTGCGGGCGGACCGGCATCACCGGTGCCTCCACGCGCGTCGACGAGATCTCGGGCTTCGCCCACTCGGGGGTCTCGTGCTTGATGTGGGTCTCCGGCATGGGCGGAGCCTTGTCGGCCGACGACAGTAGGCTGTCGACGTCGTCACCCTTCTTCTTCCCCTTGGCCGGAGCGGCCTTCGGCTTCTCGACCGCCAGCAGATCGTCCAGCGCCTTGTCGTCCGACGCGGAGGCCTTGTGCTTCTTCTTGCCGCCGTCGTCCTTGAGCAGCCCGTCGATGAACTTGTCGTCGCCGTGCTTCACCGGCGGCGGGGGCGCAGCGGCCGACGCGCTCTCGAGCTTGGGCGAGATCTCGCTCGTCTTCCCGTTCTTCCCCTTGCCCGAATCCTCGTCGGGCAGCGTCGGCAGCGCGACTTCGCCACCGCGCTTGGTCGTCTTGGGCGCGGCGTCGGCCTTTTCCTTCTCCCGCGCGGCCTGCGCGTCGGCCTTTTCCTTCTCCTTCGCGGCCTTCTCGGAGGCGGCCTTGTTGATGGCCTGTGCGCGCGCGATCTTGTCCAGCTCGGCCCGCTTGCCGTCGTCGGGCCCCATCACCGAGTCTTCCCACTGCATTTGCTTGTTGATGACCTTGTCATCGCTGTCGCTGGTCTTCGCCTTCTTGCCCTTTGGATCGGCCGCGTGCGCGATCGAAGACCACGAACCGAAGAGACAGGTGCCCGCTAGCGCGGCGCAAAGAAACAACCTGGACCGCATCGAGAACGACCTCCACGTGGGGGGTGGGGGGAGAAGAGCCTCTATTATCTGCTGCTGTAGTTATTTGACAAGCGGCTAACGCGCATTTTCACCGACTTCATCCGACCAAATGCGACGTTGACCGAGCTTGGAGGTCAACGTGGGTGGATGTAGTTGCCGCTCGTTGTCGATTCGGCTCGGCCATCGCCGCGCGGACTTGCGCCGCGGAAACTCAGCGGCCCTCAGGGGCGAACGACGATACCGGACGCCACAACTTTGACGTTCTGCCCGTCGATGTCGACCGCGATGTCCATCTCCCCCTCGGCCCGGACGCGGGCGAGTCCGAGGCGCGAGACCGCGCCGACCCGGGCGTTGCGGCGCATCAGGCTGAAGTAGTGGGCCATGGCGTCCCGCTCGGCGTTCATCTCCGCGTAGCAGGTGTTGAGATGATCGATGTGCTCGCGGGAGGAGCTGTTCGTGACGACCACCCGCACCACGGCGTCCTCGCCGCGCGGGGAGACGTCGACCTCCAGTCGGGCCTTGCCGTCCGAGGCGTACTTCGCCGCGTTTTCCAGGAGCTCGTGGGCGGTCATCGCCACGCGGAACACCGCGTCCTCGTCATCCAGGACCGGCGCCAGCTTGGTCTCGAGCAGCCGACGTGTCGGCGAGACGATCGCAGGCGAGACCGTGAGGTCCAGATCGAGGTGCAACGGCGTCACGGACGGATACCTTTCACTAACATCAAGCGGGGCCCTTGGCGAGCCGTAGCCTCGCACTGTCCGGGCCGGCGCTCAAATCTTGGCTCAAATCGGGGGCCCCATCCGTCGATGTAAAAGGCCCGCAGGACCAGAATGCCCCAGGGATCGCCGCCCCATACGCCGTCCGAGCAGGCCCCGTCGCCCCTGGTCCGTGGTGCGACCATCGGCCGCTACGTCGTGCTGGGGCTGGTCGGGCGCGGGGGGATGGGCGAGGTCTACGCCGCGTACGATCCGGAGCTGGATCGCAAGGTCGCGGTCAAGCTGCTGCGGGTCAAGCCGGGCAACGGGGTTTCCTTGACGGAAGGCCGGCAGCGGACGCTGCGCGAGGCGCAAGCGATCGCGCGCCTCTCGCACCCCAACGTCGTCGTCGTCTACGACGTCGGCACCTTCCGCGACCAGGTCTTCATCGCGATGGAGTTCGTCGACGGGAACACGGCGACCTACTGGCTGGCGGCCCAGCCCCGCAGCTGGCAGGAGGTGCTGCGGGTGTTCCGGGCCGCGGGACGGGGCCTGGTGGCCGCGCACGAAAAGGGGCTGGTCCACCGGGACTTCAAGCCCGACAACGTCATGGTCGGCCGTGACGGCGAGGTCCGGGTCATGGACTTCGGCCTGGCCCGTCAGGTCGCCGACAAACCTGCCGAACAGACGTCGCCGGCCAAGCGGTCTCCGGTGGTGATCGGCGATCACAGCGCCGCCGCCGTCTCCGATCCGATGGAGACGGTGTTGCTCAACGGGCCGTCCACCGGCCCCGCGACGCCTGCGACGGGGACCGACGCGCCGGCGGCCGGGATGTTCGAGGTGCAGCTGACGCGCACGGGGGCGATGATGGGGACGCCCGCGTACATGGCGCCCGAGCAGTTCCTGGGCACGGCCACGGACGCCCGCACCGATCAGTTCAGCTTCTGCGTGGCACTCTACGAGGCGCTCTACGGCGAACGGCCGTTCTCGGGGCACACGATGTTCGCGCTGACCACCGCGGTCGTGCAGGGGCAGGTGAAGGAGGCGCCCGCAAGCTCGAAGGTGCCGCTCTGGGTGCGCAAGGTCCTGCTGCGCGGTCTGCGGCCGCAGGCCGCCGATCGTTACCCGTCGATGCAGGAGCTGATCGAGGCGCTCGGCAGGAACCCGAACGCCGCCCGCCGGCGATTCGTCGCGGCGGCGGCCGCCGCGCTGGTGCCCGTGGCGCTCACCGTCGGCGTCCATCAGAGCCTGGCGAACCACAAGTCGATCTGTAGCGCCGGGCCGACCTGGCTGGCCGGCGTCTGGGATCTGCGGGCGCCGGGCGAGGCGGAGTCGGCGCGGCAGGCGGAGATCCACACCGCGTTTCTCCACACGGGCAAGAGCTACGCCAGTGAGGTCTTCGCGACGGTGAACCGTGTCCTCACCGGGTATTCGCAGCGATGGGCGAGGATGTACCGCGAGACGTGCGAGGGGCTCGGAGCGCGGCGAGCAGTCGTCGGAGGTGCTCGATCTGCGCATGACCTGCCTGCAGGAGCGCCTGGGCGGTCTGCGCGCGCTCACCGACGTGTTCAAGGAGGCCAACGGCGAGGTCGTCGAGAACGCCGTCAGCGCGGCCAACAACCTGGGCTCGCTCGATCGCTGCGCCGACGTGCCGCTCTTGCGGTCGGTCGTCCGCCCGCCCGAGGATTCGGCGACGCGCGCGCGCGTCGACGCGCTGCGCCACCGATTGGCGGAGGTCAAGGCGCTCTTCGACGCGGGACGGTACCGCGAGGGACTCAGGGACGCCCCGCGCCTCATCGACGAGGCGCGCGCGCTCGACTATCAGCCGGTGCTCGCCGAGGCGCTCGGCCTCATGGGGACGATGTACCACAAGGAGAACGACTCTCGGACCGCCGAGAAGCTGCTGGTCGATTCGTACCTGGCGGCCGACGCCTCCCGGCACGACGAGGTGCGCGCCGAGGATGCCACCGCTCTCGTCTGGGTGGTCGGCTACCAGCAGGGGCGCTACGCCGACGCCCAGCGGTGGGCCAAGTACGCGGAGGCGATCCTGCGGCGCCTGGGCGGGCACGAGCTGCAGCAGGCGTGGCTGCTCAACAACCTCGGCTGCGTTTACGATCTCCAGGGCGACCGGGAGGGGTCGCTGCGCGCGCAGCAGCAGGGGCTGGCGCTCAAGGAGCGCGCGCTCGGGCGCGACCATCCCGACGTGGGGATCTCGGAGGGGAACCTGGCCGTCGCCCTCGAGGCGCTCGGGCGCAACCAGGAGGCGCTCGAGCACGTCGACCGATCGATCGAGATCCTGGAGAACGGCCTCGGCGCCGGCCACCCCGACCTGGCCACGCAGCTCAACAACCGCGGCGAGATCCTGAACACGCTCGGGCGATCGCGCGACGCGCGCGCCTCGTTCGAGAAGGCCCGCATCATCTGGGAGCGCGAGCTCGGCCTCGACAACCGCAACCTGGCCTACGCGCTGACCGGGATCGGCGTCAGCTACCTTGTGGAGGGCGATCCCCTGAGCGCGCTCGTCCCGCTCGAACGCGCCTTCAAGATCCGCGAGAAGCAGGAGACCGACCCCTCCCGGCGCGCCGAGACGCGGTTCGCGCTCGCCCGGGCCCTCTGGGAGTCGGGCCGCGATCGGGGGCGGGCGCGCGCGCTGGCCGAGGACGCGCGCGAGAGCTACGCCAAAGCGGCGGTGAAGACCAAGCTCGCCGAGGTCGACACCTGGCTGCACGTGCACGGCGCGAGCTAGTTTCACGGGGGACGGCTCGGTGCCGCTCGCGGGCTCATTTTCCGGGGACGGCTCGCTGCCGCGCGCGGGCTCATTTTCCGGGGGACGGCTCGCTGCCGCTCGCGTCCCCCGGGCGCCCTCGCTCAGCGCGGCAAAGCCGCGCTGAGCTCGCCTGCGCCGGTGTGCTCAGCCGGTCACGAGATGCGTAGATGCGTTCTGGCTAGTCGCTGCCGGCGTCGGGGGGGCTGGCCGCGGCGCCCGGCAGCGGGGCGCTCGGGCGGCGCACGGTGATCCGGACGAAGTCGTCCTTGATCTCGACCTCGGGCGGGCCGAGATCGCTGAGGCTGATCTTGAGCTCGCTGCCGTCCTCGGGGTTGGCGTCCTTCTCGGCCTGGTTGATCCGGACCAGGCGGAATCCCTCCCGATCGATCTTGTAGAGGCGCATGGTGATCATCGAGGCAGCCTGGGGCAGCTTGATGACCACGGCGCGCGGCTTGTTGGTGAGGTGGAAGGTCGCCCCCTGGCTCGACCCCTTGAGCGGGATGAGCAGCGCGGCGCGCGGCCCGTCGACGCTGAGGTCGGGGAGGTTCCGTCGCCAGGCCTCGCGCGCGAGATCCTTGTCGGACTGCTTCTCCTCTTCGACGGACGCGGGCTTGCGCTGAACGTGCGGCGTCGCGGCGACGTCGGCCGTCGCGGGCGCGTCCGGCTTGCCCGCCTGGGCGTCGTGCGCGGGCGGCGCAACCCCCGCGGGTGCGTCGTGCGCGGGAGGCGCAACCCCCGCGGGTGCGTCGTGCGCGGCGGCGTCACCGGCGACGGCCACCGGACCGTCGGTGCGTGCCGCGGCGTCGGCGGCCGGCGCGGGAGGAGGCGGCGGAGCCGGGGGCGGCGCTGGCGGAGTCGCAGGGGCGACGGGCGGCGGCGGCGGCTCGTGGGGCCGCAGCGGAAACAGCTGCTGGCCGGCGAAGAAGACGACGGCGGCGGTCACGGCCGCGACGAAGAGGCCGCCCGGCCGGCCCATGCCCGCTTGCGGATCGCGCGCGCTGCGCCCGCGCAGCCAGGCGCCGACGGGAACGATGATGCGATCGCGGAGATCGGCGTCCATCTGCATCCGTTCCAGCGTCTGTGCCGTCGCCTGCTTGGTCCCGTCGATCGGATGTGCCTCGAGAAAGGCTTGCACCTCGACGAAGTGCCTCCGTTCCGGCAGGGTGGCCAACGATTCGACCAGCCGCCGCAAGATCATCGGCGAGTCGGCCTTGGCGCGGGTCTCCGTCCAGCGATCGCGCAGCAGCCGGAAGGCGGCCTCGCGCGTGGCGCGGTTGCCCAGCAGCACGCCGACGTACGACGAGAAGTCCTGCATCGGGATGTCGGGCGCGAGCGCCAGCTCCACCGCGCGCGCCGCCAGCGCCGGAGACTCGACCCGGGCCAGCGCGTGCAGGTAGCGCCGCTTGGCCGCCGGGTCGGCGTCCGCCCGCGCGCGCGCCCGCAGGTCTTCGAAACGCGCCTCGTCGGCCACGCGCGCCGCGGCCGTCACCACGGTGTCGAGCAGATTCGGATCGAGCGGCGTCGGGGGGAGTCGGCTCTGGGCCTCGGCGACGGCGGCCGGCGCGCGCGCCAGCAGGACGAGCGCCCGCAGCAGGACGGCGCGGCGCAGGCGGGTCTCGTCGTCCTCGATGGCGCCCGGCGCGGGCCCCCAGCCGAGCGCCGCCGCCTGCGCGCCGAAGAGGTCGGCCACGAACGCGCCGAAGCTCTCCCGGTCACCCTCGGCCACAAAACGGTGCTCGATGATCGAGAGCTTTCCCACCAGCTCGTCGAGCACGACGTGATCGGTCTCGGCGCGGAGACTGGCGACGAGCTCGAGGAAGCCCTCGATCGTCGCTTCGCCCGCGCGCACCAGCGCCCACGAGTCGGACAGCAGCGCCACCCGCTCGGCCGGGCGGAGCTCGCCCATGGCGGGGAGCAGGCGCGCCCGCGCCTCGACGCTGTAAGCCGTCCGGTAGAACCCGCGCGACTCGGCGTTACCGAGGCACCAGGCCACCTCCCCCTCGGCCGGCAGCGGCACGCGCGCCGCCGACTCGGTGAGCAGCACCGGCTGCTCCTTGATCCCGACCGCGTCGCGGAAGCGCAGCACGATGGGGACCAGCCAGCGCGTCGCCGAGCCGCGCGCGGCGGCCCCCGGCTCGGCGAAGAAGCGCCGCTGCGCGAGCTCGACGAACGTTTGCCCGTCGGCGCCGCGCGTGAGCGACAGGCTCACCAGCGGATAGCCGGTCTGTCGGATCCAGCCGTTGGCCATCTCGAGGATCGGCTGCCCCGAGGCCTCGCCGAGCGCGCCCCAGAGATTGTCGGCGGTGGCGTTCGCCTCGCGGTGGCGGCGCATGTAGAGGCGGATGCCGTCGCGAAAGCGGTCGGCGCCCAGGAACCCCTCCAGCATGCGCAGGACGGCGCCCCCCTTCTCGTAGGTGATGGCGTCGAACGACTCGCCGGCCTCCTCGGCGTTCTTGATCTCGGCGCGGATCGGGTGCGCGGAGACGAGCGCGTCGAGCGCCAGCGCGGCCCCCTTGCCCGCCTCGAAGTCCATCCAGATGCGCCACGACGGCCGCCAGTCGTCGACGATCTTGTAGGCCATCCAGGTGGCGAACGCCTCGTTGAGCCACAGGTCGTCCCACCAGGCCATCGTCACCAGGTTGCCGAACCACTGGTGGGCCAGCTCGTGCGTGATCACCTCGGCGACCCGCTTCTGCACGGCCAGCGGCGCGGTCGCCGGATCGGCCAGCAGCGCCACCTCGCGGAAGGTGATCGCGCCGGCGTTCTCCATCGCGCCGGCCTCGAAGTCCGGGACGCCGATCTGATCGAGCTTGCCGAACGGGTAGGGGAGGCCGAAGTAGTCCTCGAGGCGCGACAGCACCGCCCGGCCGCGGTCTCCTGGGCGAACGACGTGAGGTGGCGCTTCTCCGCCGTCGTCCAGGTACAGATCGGGACGTCGCGGACGCGGGCCACCGCGCTCGGCACGATCGGGCCGACGATGAGCGCGATGAGGTACGACGACAGCGGTGGCGTCGGCGCGAAGGTGATGCGCCGTCCGCCGCGGCCGTCGCTCTCGTCGCGCGTGGCGACGCCGTTCGACAGCGCCACCGCGTCGTCGGGGACGCCCGAGACGACGATGCTTCCAGACCGCCTTGAACGCCGGCTCGTCGAAGCAGGGGAAGAGCCGCCGCGCGTCGGCGGCCTCGAACTGGGTGACGGCCAGGGGACCTGCGCGGTAGAGGCCGCGCAGCCCGGGGCTGAAGCCGCCGCGGTAGGCGAGCGCCAGACGGACCGCGCCGGCGGCGAGAATCTCCGGGAACGCGAAGCTGATGGTCTCGCTGGTGGCGTCGGCGGTCACCGTCGCCGCCAGGCGCCGCCCGTCGGGGAGCTCGGCGTCGGCGGTCACCACGTCGAGGTCGACGCCGTGGACGACGATTTCGCGGCGGGGGCTGGCCAGGAGCAGCGCGATGTCGAGCCGGCCCTCGAACTGCCCCGCGCCGAGGTCGAGGCGCAGATCGGCGTCGTAGGTCTTGGGTTTGACCTCCGTCGGGAGGCGAAAGTCTTTTCCGAGCGTCACGCGGGTCTGGCTCTTGGGTGGAGGAGACGCCTTTGTACCGTAATCTAGGGACGGATGTCTCAAGCGCCTGTTCTGCCGCTGCCGCACGATCCCTACGCCCCCCTCCGCATCGCGAATTTCCGCTGGTTCGTGGCCAGCATTCTGGCCATGGCGATGGGGGCGCAGATCCAGGGGGTGGTCGTGGCCTGGCAGATGTACGCGGTCACGCACGATCCGCTGGCGCTGGGGATGGTCGGGCTCGCCGAGGCGGCGCCCTTCATCGCCTTCGCCCTGCCCGCCGGCCACGTGGCCGACGTCCGCGACCGCAAGCGGATCGCGCTCGTGGCGCTGGTCGTCCTGTTCGCCTGCGCGGTGGCGCTGGCCGCGGCGAGCGCGTTTTTTCTGGCCCGCGGGCGAACCGGCAGCTGGATCCGCTGGACCATCTACGCGGTCATCGTCGTCTGCGGCGGGGCGCGCAGCTTTCTCTTGCCGGCGCGCAACGCGCTGGGGGCCGACCTGGTCCCGCGGCCGCTCTACCCGAGCGCGGTCGCCTGGCGAACCGGGATCTGGCAGGTCGCGGCGGTCACCGGCCCGGCGATGGGCGGCCTGCTCTACGCCTGGGTGGGCGCGACCTCGTCGTACGGCATCGCCGCGGCGTTGATGGCGATCGCGCTCTTCACGGTGGCGCGGATCCAGGCGCCGGCCCGCCCGCCCGTGGCGCGCGCCGAGTCGCTGGGGCAGAGCGTGCGCGCGGGGCTCTCGTTTCTCTTCGCCCGCCCCATCTTCCTCGGCGCGCTGACGCTCGATCTGCTGGCGGTGCTGTTCGGCGGGGCGGTCGCCATCCTGCCGCTGTTCGCCGACGAGATCCTTCACGTCGGACCGCAGGGGCTCGGCGCGCTGCGCGCGGCGCCGGCGGTCGGCGCGGTGCTGATGTCGGTGCTGCTGGCGCTGCGGCCGCCGCCGCGGCGGGCCGGGCGGCTGTTTCTCTCGGCTGTCGCGCTGTTCGGCGTCTTCACGATCGGCTTCGCGCTGTCACGCTGGTTCTGGCTGTCGATGCTGCTCCTCGCCGCCAGCGGCGCGGCCGACATGCTGAGCGTCTATTTCCGCGGCACGTTGATCCAGGTGCTGGCGCCGTCGGGAATGCTGGGGCGGATCTCGGCCGTCAATCAGATCTTCATCGGCTCGTCGAACGAGATCGGCGCCTTCGAGTCGGGCGTGGCGGCCAAGCTGCTCGGGACGGTGTCGTCGGTCGTCCTGGGTGGCGTCATCACCGTGGTCGTCACGCTCGTCACCGGCTGGCGGGTGCCGGCGCTGGCCAACCTCGATCGACTGGAAGAGCAGACACCCGGCTGAGACGCGCGGGGCTTCAGAGCGCGGTGCTGCGGACCGTCTTGATGTTCACGAACTCGAGCAGCCCGTAGCGGGAGAGCTCGCGCCCGTGGCCGGAGCGCTTGACGCCGCCGAACGGGAAGCGGGCGTCGGAGACGACCATCTGGTTGATGAAGACGCCGCCCGCCTCGAGCTCGCGGCCGAGCCGCCCGGCCTCCGCGCGATCGCGCGTGAAGGCGGCGGCGCCCAGCCCGAACGGCGTGGCGTTGGCGAGCGCGATCGCCTCGTCGATCCCGGCCACGCGGAACAGCGCCGCCACCGGCCCGAAGACCTCCTCGCTGGCCGCGGCCGCGTCGGTGGGGACTTCGGCCAGCACGGTCGGCGCGTAGAAGAAGCCGGCGCGGTCGAGCGCGCGCCCGCCGGCCAGCAGGCGCGCCCCGGTCGCCAGCGAGCGCGCGACCTGATCGGCCACGCCGTCGCGAATGGCGGCGGTCGCCAGCGGCCCGACCTGCGTGCGCCCGTCCGCTGGGTCGCCGACCACCAGCGCACCCATCGCCGCCGCGAAGGCCGCCGCGAACCGATCGTAGACAGCGTCGGCCACGATGAAGCGCTTCGCGGCGATGCAGGACTGGCCGCTGTTCACCATCCGCGCCTTGACCGCGGTGGCGACCGCGAGGTCGACGTCGGCGCTCGCCAGGACCAGGAACGGATCGCTGCCCCCCAGCTCGAGGACGGCCTTCTTCAAGTGTTTTCCCGCGGCGGCGCCGATTGCCCGCCCGGCGGCCTCGCTGCCGGTCACGGTCACGGCGGCGACGCGGTCGTCGGCGATGAGCGCCAGGGCCGTATCGGATCCGACGAGCAACGTCTGGAACACCCCCTCAGGCGCGCCGGCACGGCGGAAGAGATCCTCGAGCGCGAGCGCGCACTGCGGGACGTTCGAGGCGTGCTTGAGCAGGCCGACATTGCCCGCCACCAGCGCCGGGGCGGCGAAGCGAATGACCTGCCAGAAGGGGAAATTCCAGGGCATCACCGCGAGGACGGCACCGAGCGGCTGGAAGTGGATCGCGCCCTCGGCCCCCGCCGGTTCGGCGACGATCTCCGGCCGCAGGAACGCTTCGCCGTGCTCGGCGTAGTAACGGCACGCCGTCGCGCACTTGGCGGCCTCGTCGGCGGCCGCGCCGGCGAGCTTCCCCATCTCCAGTGTCATCAGCCGACCGAAGGTCTGCCTCTCGGCCTCGAGAATCTCGCCCGCACGCGCCACGACGGCCGCCCGCTCGCCGACCGGGCGGCGGCTCCAGCTTCGAAAGGCGGCGCCGGCGCGCGCGAGCTTGGCCTCGACCGCCGACGCGCCCTCGGGCTCGAACGCTCGCAATTGCTCGCCGGTGGCGGGATTGACGCTTTCGATCGGCATTCTCGTAATGTAATGCACCTCCGGGCGGCCGAGCCGCTCCCGGACGAGGTCAGCCTCCGGAGAAGCGAACGATCGCAAAGGCGATCGCCGCCAGCGCGAACGAGGCGACGATCGCCGTGGCGTCGAGCCAGCGCGGCGCGGGGCGCGGGAACGCCGCACGGCCGAGCCCGATCGCCGCGCCCGCAACCAGGCCGCCGATGTGCGCCGCGTTGTCGACGAGACCGATTCCCCGCCAGGAGAGCGACAGCCCCACGCCCAGGATGAAGAGCACGTTCATCGCCAGTGCCTTGGCGGCGCCGCGTTGTCCGGTCCGCCAGGCGAAGGTCACCGCCATCCCGATGAGCCCCATGATCGCCCCCGACGCGCCGACCGAGGCGCTCGGCCCGGCGTTCGCCGCGGCGTGCAGGGTCGAGAGGACGTTCCCGATGACGCCGGTGACGAGGTACGTCGCGGCGATGAGCCCCCGGCCGAGCGCCTTCTCCGACAGAGCGCCGATCTGTCCCAGCACCCAGAGGTTCATCGCGATGTGCAGAAAATTGGCGTGGATGAAGGCCGCCGTGAGCCAGCGCCAGTGCGAGACCTCGACGCCGCCTCCCGAGACCGATGCGCCGGCGGCGATCAGCGTCTCTCCGTCGAACGACGAGAGTTGGCGCGACGCCAGGGCCATGACGGCGTAGACGAGCACGTTGGCGGCGATGAGCGCGCTGGTGACGGGCGCATCGCGCAGGCGGCGGAACCAGTTCATGAGGGGCTCACATCAACACGATCTGAATGCTGGTCCTGGAATTTTTCACCGGGCGCGCTCGGTTATCCAGGCTGTTGCGCCAAATCGCAAAAATGAGCGCCCGCGCGGGCATCCCCCGCGGCTTGACAGCTCATCCAACTCGATACAAAGGAACCGTATGACCCGGACACGCTTGCGCCTCGTCTTTTGTCTGGCCCTGGTGGGCGCCGCGGTCGGCTTCGGCGCCCGCACGCCGACCTCGGTCTTCGCCCCGGCCACCGCCCAGGCGGCCGGCCCGGCCGTCACGCCGAAGACCGAGGCGCCCAACGAGGCCCGCGCGCTGTCGCACGCCTTCTCCAACGTGGCCAAGGCGCTCGGGCCGTCGGTGGTCCGGATCGAGGTCGAGATCGGACCCGGGCGCGGCGCCATGGGTCCGCACGGCCACGGCGGGATGCCCGACGAGGGCGACGAGGGCGGCGGCGACGACGAGGTGCCCCCCTTCTTTCGGCATTTCTTTGGCCCCGGCGGCGGTGGTGGCATGCCGCAACCTGGACCCCAGCATGGGGTCGGGTCCGGCTTCATCATCGATACGAACGGTGACGTCGTGACCAACCGGCACGTCGTGCAGGGGGCGACCAAGGTGACGGTCACGATGAACGACGACAAGGAGTACAGCGCCCACGTCGTCGGCAAGGACGCGCAGACCGACGTGGCGGTGGTGCGGCTCGACCACCCGCCGTCAAACCTGGTGGTGGCGCGGCTCGGCGACTCCGAGAAGCTCGAGGTCGGTGAGTGGGTCGTGGCCGTCGGCAGCCCGCTCGGCCTCGAGCAGACGGTGACCGCCGGGATCGTCAGCGGCAAGGGGCGCCCGGGGCGTCACGTTCAGATGTCGGGGCGGCGCGTGCGCGGCTACATCCAGACCGACGCCAAGATCAACCCCGGCAACTCGGGCGGGCCGCTGGTGAACCTCGAGGGGGAGGTGGTTGGCGTCAACACGCTCATCCAGGTCGGCGCGGGGGGCGCTTACGGCTTCGCGATTCCGGTCAACGAGGTGCGGCGGGTGGCGCAGTCGCTGGTCAAGGATGGGCGTGTCCGTTACGCCTACCTCGGCCTGATGCTCACCGACGTCAAGGATCTCGACGACGCGCAGAAGGCGAAGCTCGGCAAGGCGGTCCCGCCCACCGGCGCGTTCGTGGCGGAAACAACCCCCGGCGGCCCGGCTGGCAAGGCTGGGATGCGCCCCGGCGACGTCATCACCGAGGTCAACAGCCAGAAGATCGGGGGCGCGGGCGACGTCGTCGATTTCGTCTCGAACCAGCCGATCGGCGCGCGGGTGCTGCTGCACTACATGCGCGACGGCCGGCCGGCGCAGACGCAGGTCGCGCTCGGCGAGCTGCCCGACGAGGACGCCCGGCAGGGGGACGTGCAGGGGCAGGGGAAGATCGGCCTGGCGCTGCAGACGCTGACCCCGGACGTGGCAGCCTCGCTGGGGATCGACCGCGGCACCAAGGGCGCGGTGATCACCGACGTCGCGACGGGGAGTCCGGCGGAGCAGGCGGGCCTGCGCCCGGGCGACGTGATCGTGGAGATCGATCGGCGGCCGGTCGCCTCGGCCGACGACGCGGTGGCGGCGCTCCACGGCGCGCCGCGGGCCGGCGGTCACCTCTTGCGTGTGCGCGGTCCGAACGGCACCCGCTTCGTCACCGTCAAGTGACGCCCGCGGCGGGCGCTGGCCGCCGCGGGTAACGGCGGCCAGCGCGCCCGGCCGCTTGTGCCGCCGAACCGCCCGCCCGACCAGGGCACGCCGGTGTTTCGAACCAGGGCACGCCCGATGCTTTCGCCTGACCGCAGGGATCGGCGATGCAAGCTTCGTGGTTGTGCGCGGCCGGGATGGTTCTCTGTGAGACGCTGGCGGCGCCGCTGGGCCGGCAGGTCGCGCGGGCCGCGGAGCCCGTCGAGGTCGGCGCGCTCTCCCGGGCCTTCTCGACCGTGGCCCGCTCGATCGCGCCGGCTGTCGTTCGCCTGGAGGTGACCGGCGCGGACGACGCGGCCTCGGCCTCGGGCATCGTCCTCGACACGCGCGGTAACGTCGTCACCACCAGCCACGCCTTCGATGGTTGGGTACGGCCCGCCGCGCCGGCGGCCGCGGAGAGCGCCGGGACCATCGCCGTGGTGCTCGGGGACGGCCGGCGGCTCGGCGCGGAGCTCGTCGGCCTCGATGGCGCGAGCGAGGTCGCGGTGGTGCGGATGCTGGCGCCGCCGGGGGATCTCACGGCGGCGCGATTCGGGGACTCCGACGGCGCCGCGGTCGGCGCCTGGGTCATGGTGGTGGGGAGCCCTCTCGGCCTCGACCAGACAGTCACGGCCGGCATCATCAGCAGCCGCCCCGATCTCGACGCCGCCGACGAACCTTCGCCACACCGGTATCTGCTGACCGACGCCAGCGTCAATCCGGGCGAGTCCGGCGGCCCCCTGGTCGATCTCGAGGGGGAGGTGATCGGGTTGACGACCGCGATCAGCGCCGGTCCCGGCGGCAGCTACGGGTACGCGATCCCCATCAACCGGGTGCGCCGGACGGCGGTGGCGCTCATTCGCGACGGGCACGCCGCGCATCCGTTCATCGGGGTCGGGGTTCGCGATCCGCGGGATCTCGCGCCCGACGAGCGCCGGGCGCTCGGTCCGGCGCCGTCGCGAGGGGCGCTGGTCAGTCACGTCGTGCCGGGTGCCCCCGCGGCGCGCGCGGGCCTGCGCGCGGGGGACCTCATCACCTCGGTCGACGATCGCGACGTTCCGGCCCCCGCCGACCTCCTCGAGCTCATCTGCCGCAAGGAGATCGGGGCGCCGGTCGCGATCGGCTACGTTCGCCACGGCAACGACCACGTGGCTCGGCTGTCGATCGGGGACCTGCCGGCCGCCGCGCGGCCGGCAGACGCCTCTTCCCCCTGAATCAGGCCGGGGGCGTTTGGCCGGCCGCGCCGGGCGCGCATTCCAGGCGGATCTCGGTGATCTCGGCCGGCGCCCCCAGACGCATGGGCGGCCCCCAGTAGCCCGTGCCGCGGCTGACGTAGATCTGCGCCCGGCCACGCCGGTGCAACCCGGCCACGAAGGGCTGCTGCAGCTGGACCACGAAGTTGAACGGCCACATCTGCCCGCCGTGAGTGTGTCCGGAAATCTGCAGCCCGACGTCGAACGGCTCGGCGTCGAGCAGCGTGCGCGGCTGGTGCGCCAGCAGCACCACCTCGCGCCGCGGATCGCGATCGGCGAGCGCCCGGGCCAGCGCCGCTTCTGGCGCGAGGCCCCCAAAGCGAACCGCGGAGCGATCGTCCACCCCCGCCAGATCGAAGCCGCCGGCTGCATTGCCAATCGGAACACGTTCGTTGCGCAACGCGCGGATTCCAAGTCGATTGAGCTCGTTCAGCCAGGCATCCGCTCCCGAGAAATATTCGTGATTCCCGGTCACGAAGTAGACCCCGTGACGCGCGCGCAATCCGCCGAACGGTTCAATGGCGGAGGCGAGATCGGGGACAGCGCCGTCAACGAGATCTCCGGTGATCGCAATCAGGTCCGGCTCGAGGGCGTTGGCGCGCGCCACGATCTGCTCCACGAACGCGCGGCCGATCGTGGGGCCGACGTGGACGTCGGTCAGTTGCACGATCCTGAACCCGTCCTGTTCAGCGGGGAGTCGATCGAGCACGACCCGCACGCGACGCACTTCGACCGGCTGCCGCACGGAACGGAGCGCGACGGCGGCCAGACCGCCGACCAGCAGGCCCGTCGCTGCGGCGGTGAGGCGGGCCAGGGTCGTCCTCCGCTGGGGGTCGAAAGCCGGCATCGCCGCAACGCGCCGTCCGATCGCCGCAACGAGACGTAGCAGATCGGTCGAAACGAGAACCGTGAGGAGTAGAAACATGACGCCGAGCCAGACATAGCCCGCCCACGCGAGGCTGCGACGAAGCTCGCCGTGGCCCCGACCGAGGAACAGCGAGACCGGAACACTCACCAAGAGCAACGCGAGAAGCGTGCCACCCACCGTCCCCCACGGGGCGGTCCAGCGGGGATCGCGGACCAATCGGGCCCAAAGGTAGTAATGAATGCCGCCCAGCAATCCGAGAGCAACGGCAATGAAGACAAAGAATCGACTCACCGGCCGTTGTTCTGCCACGGACAGTCGCCGAATCAAGCCTTTTACGTTTGCATCGTCGATTCTTCGCGGCTAGTCTGCCGCGCTCAACTAGGGGGAGAAAAGATGCCGAGAAAGTCCGATGTTCAGAGTCTCGTTGAGCAGTTCGTCGATAGATTGTCATCGTTGATCGAAGAGGAGACGATGTCGCGCGCGCGCGACGCCGTGCTCTCCGCGTTCGGTGGCCGCGCGCCGGCCGGCCTGCAGTTCCGGGCCGGCTCCCTCGGCGCCCGGAAGCGGCGCAAGGGTCCGATCCAGCTCTGCCCGGTGCCCGGTTGCTCGAACCGCGCGGCGCCGGTCTTCGGGATGGTCTGCGCGAAGCACAAGGACCTTCCGAAGGCCGACATCAAGAAGTACCGCGAGCAGCGGCGCGTCCAGAAGGCCAAGGCCAAGGCCAAGAAAGCCGCCTAGTCGGGCGGCCGAGGCCGGGTCCAGATCGGCCCGGGAGCGCCCGCTTTTCACGGCCGGTGTGGCGTACGCGCCACGTCACGCCGGCCGCCGGCGCCGTGCATTTCGAAAAACTTCAATAATTCCGGTGGTCTTTGGTTGGCATCGGCGTTGCGATGGAGAAGCGGCCGAAGCCTAAGGAGGCGCGCAATGGCCATCGCACCCGCTACGCTCGATTTCGATTCCTTCGGTAAGTTGATGAGGCCGGCCATTCCGGCCGACGCTCCGATCCTGGACGCGCTCAAGGCGTGCCCGCAGCTCGGTCGCGCGCCCGCGGAGGCATTCCGCGTGCTGGCGAAGGATGCCACCCTGCGGGCCGTCGGCCGGGGCGCGAACGTCGCCCCGCAAGGGGGGAGGCTCGACGCCGCGATCGTCGTGGCGCGCGGGAAGATCCGCGCCGTCTGCCGGGCGGTCAACGGCCGTGAGATCTCGATGGAGATCTTCCGCGCGGGCGACCTCATCGCCGACGGTGCGCTGGCGCCGGAGACCCCGCTCGCGCACGACTGGGAGGCGGTCGAGGCGTCGACGCTCGTCTTCATTCCCCGGGAGGCGATGCTGGCCTGCCTGCGCGCCACGCCCGACCTCGCGCTGGCGCTCGGGGCCGAACTGGTCGCCCGGCTGGAGCGCTCGAAGCAGCTGGCGACCGGTCTGGCGCTGGCCGGCGTGCAGGAACGGGTCGTCTCCCGGCTGGTCGCCATCGGCCGGCAGGACGGGATGGCGGGACCCGACGGTCTCTTGATCCGCAACCGTCCCACGCAGCAGGAGCTGGCCAACCAGATCGGCGCCTGCCGCGAGACGGTGTCGCGCACGGTGTCGGAGCTGGTCCGGCAGGGGCTGCTCACGCCGCGCGGTCGCTCCCTGCTGGTCAGCAAGCAGCTCGTCGAGAACGCCGCGTAGGCGGACCGCGCGAGCAGAGCCGCTTTCGGCCAGTGGCCGAGATTCGGAAACGCACGCCAGGAATTGACGCTGCGTCGGGCGCGGGTGAAACTTTGCAGGGTTTGGCCAGCCAGCCCAAAGTCGGTGGGACGGCGGCAGAGGGGATTCGCGTCTCCTTTGCCGAAGTCGACATGCGAACCTCCATCCGCCCCACGGTGGCCGAGATCGATCTCGGGGCGGCTCAGCGGAACCTGGGGCGGGTCCGGCAGGCCATCGGACCGGGCGTTCGCATCTACGGCGTGGTCAAGGCCGACGCCTACGGGCACGGCGCGGTGCCGATGGCCCGGGCGCTCGAGCCACTTTGCAACGCGCTGGCGGTCTCCCTGGTCGAAGAGGGGCTCGAGCTGCGCGCGGCGGGGATCCGTGCCCCCATCCTCGTTCTCGGCGCCTACTACAACCGCCACCATGACGACGTCCTCGCCGAACGGCTGACCCCCGTGGTCTACGACCCCGCCGATCTCGACCGGTTCGCCGACGCGGCCTCCCGGGTGAATCGCCCCGCGGAGATCCACGTCAAGATCGACACCGGGATGAGCCGCCTCGGGATCTCCTCCGGTGAGCTGGAGGCGGCGCTGGCGCGGATCGCCGAGCGGCCATCGCTCCGCTTGGCCGGGCTTTGCACGCACTTCGCTTCGGCGGATCTGGCCGACCCCGCGCCGACCGAGGAGGCGCTCGCACAGCTCCGCGCGGGGATCGCGCGCGCCGCCGAGCTCGGCTTTCGGAACCTGATCAATCACGCGGCCAACAGCGCGGCGGCGGTGCGGTTTCCGGCGGCGCGGCTCGACGCCGTCCGCCCCGGGCTGGCGATCTACGGCGCGATGCCCTCGGCGCTGGTGGCCCTGGCGGGGCTGGAAAGGACGCTGGCTCTCCGCACGCGCGTGATGGCGGTGCGCGACGTCCCGCCGGGGACGGGGGTCAGCTACGGGGGAACCTGGCGGGCGGCGCGGCCGACGCGGGTGGCGACGCTTCCCATCGGATACGCCGACGGCTACCCGCGCCACGTGCGGGGCGCTTCCGTCTTGCTCGGGGGGCGCCGCGTCGCCATCATCGGGGCGGTCTGCATGGACATGCTGATGATCGACGTGACCGATCTGCCCGCCCGTGCGCTCGAGGGGCCGGTCACGCTGATCGGGCGCGACGGGGCCGAGGAGATCACCGTCGACGACCTGGCGGGCTGGGCGGGGACGATCAGCTACGAGATCCTGTGCGGCATTTCCAAGCGCGTGCCGCGCGTCTTGCGGGACGCGGCGCTCACCCGCCCACCGGCCGGACGCCCACCGGCCGGGCGTCGGCGCCGACGGGCGCACGATGACGGCTCCCTCCTCGGTCGACGGCGCGCCCGGCGGGCGAGCAGAGCCTCGTCCCGGCATCGCCGCCTCCTTGCTCGACGCGGCTGTGACGCCGATCCGCGGCATCCTGACCTACGCGGGCGAGAGGACGCTCCTGCTCTCGGCGGCGATGGCGGGCCTCTTTCGCAAGCCGTTCCGGCTGCGGCTCTTTCTCGAGCAGATGGACTTCGTCGGCGTCGGGTCGCTCCCGATCATCTGTCTGGTCGGTCTCTTCTCGGGCGCCGTCTCGGCGCAGCAGGCGATCGCGGCGCTTCGCATCTTCAACCAGGAACGGTTCGTCGGCGCCACCGTGGGGATCTCGCTCGCGCAGGAGCTGGCGCCTGTGTTCACCGCGCTCATGATCACCGCGCGCGCCGGATCGGGCATGGCCACCGAGCTCGGCTCGATGCGCATCACCGAGCAGATCGACGCGCTCTCCACCTTCGCTGTCGATCCGATTCAGTACCTCGTCACGCCGCGAATCGTGGCGACGGTCTTGATGATGCCGGTCATGACGATGGTCTTCAACATCCTCGGCCTGCTGGGCGCCTACGCCTACTCGATCTACTTCGAGCACATCGATCTCGGTCAGTTCCTCCAGCAGTTCACCTACTGGACCGACCCCAAGGACTACATCATCGGCGCGACCAAGGCGGCGGTCTTCGGGGTCACGCTCTCGGTGGCGGCGTGCTATCAGGGGTTCCACGTGCGGGGCGGCGCCAAGGAGGTGGGGCTTGCCACGACGCGGGCGGTGGTTGCAGGCTCGGTCTCGGTTCTGGTGTCCGACTATTTCCTCATCGATATCTTCCACATTCTTTGGCCCTATCAATCTTGACCCCGCAGAGCGCCCCACAGCCGGCCGTCGTCGACCCGTCGGTCGTGGACCCTTCGGGGGGCGGTGGCGCCCTGGCGCGACGGGACGACCGCTGGCAGATCCGCGTGCGGGGGCTGAACAAGACGTTTCCCCCGCAGCACGTCCTCCGTGGCGTCGATCTCGACATCGAGCGCGGCAAGACGAACATCATCATCGGCGGCTCGGGGCAGGGGAAGTCGGTCCTGATGAAGCACCTCATGGGGTTGCTCAAGCCCGATTCCGGGCAGATCTGGGTCGACGGCGTCGACGTGGTGCCGTTCGGGGACCAGGAGATGGGGAAGCTGCGGCGGAAGTACGGGATGGTGTTCCAGTACGCGGCGCTGTTCGACTCGATGAACGTCGTCGAGAACATCGCCTTCCCGTTGTTGGAGCGCTACAGCCTGCCCAAGTCCGAGGTAATGGAGCGTGTCCGCGACCTCTTGAAGCGCCTCGATCTGGAGAACGTCGGCGGAATCGAGCAGAAGTTCCCCCCCGAGCTGTCGGGCGGGCAGCGAAAGCGGGTCGGCCTGGCGCGGGCGCTCATCGATCGACCGGAGATTCTGCTCTACGACGAGCCGACGACCGGCCTCGATCCGGTGGCCACCAAGAATGTCGACGAAATGATCCGCCGCACCGCGGACGAGTTCGGCGTGACCTCGGTGGTCATCTCGCACGACATGGCCTCGACTTTCCGGATCGGCGATCGGATCTCGATGCTCGCCGGCGGCAAGATCATCGTGAGCGGCACGCCCGAGGAGGTGCTGCGGAGCCAGCTGCCGCCCTTGCGTGAGTTCGTCGAGATGTCGGGCCTCGTCGCGCCCGGGTCGGGAGCGCTGGCGTGAGGCGGAGCTGGGCGTCCCTGACGGTCGGCCTCCTGGTGATCATCGTCGGCGTGATCAGCTACGTCTTGATCCGCTCGACCTCAGAGCACAACTCCGGCTCGAAAGGGATCGCCGTCTGGGGGCTGTTTCGTGACGCCTCCGGGCTGTTCGAGAAGTCGCGCGTGCAGACCGCCGGTATCTCGGTGGGCGAGATCGGCAAGCGCGAGCTCGATCCGAACGTTCCGAAGGCCAGGATCACCATCCGGATGCTTCCCGGCGTCACGCTCTACGAGAACGCGGTGGTGTCGAAGAAGTCGGCCTCGCTGCTCGGCGAGTACTACCTGGAGATCGATCCGGGGACGCCGATCGGCATCGTCAAGGGGGAACGCCACCCGATGCGTCCGCTCAAGGACGGCGACCAGATCGTGAACATCCGCGAGCCGACGGCCATGGGCGACATCATGGACAACGTCGGCACGCTGCTGCCGATCCTGCACGACATCCTCGAGCAGGTACGCACGCTGACCGCGGGGACCATCACCGACATCGCCGAGAACGTGAACAAGCTGATCGAGAGCAACTCCGACACGCTCTCCCGGCTGCTCGATCGGGTCGACAACATCGCGGGGCACGTCGACGAGGTGACCAGCGCGGAGGCGGGGGACGTCAAGGAGTCGATCAAGAACGTCCGCGAGATCACCGAGTCGATCAAGACCCTGATGGGCACTCAGGGGCCGGTGACCGCCACCAGCCAGAAGGTGCAGACCTCGATCGACCGCCTGCAGACGACGATCGACAACCTCGACAAGTCGATGAAGAACATCGAGGAGATCACCGATCGGGTCGACAAGGGCGAGGGGACGGTCGGTCACGTCCTCAACGACGACACCATCGCCCGCAACGTCGAGGACATCACCGAGAACGCCAGCGGCTTCATCCGCGGCGTGACCAAGCTGCAGACGATCGTCGGGCTGCGCAGCGAGTACAACTTCCTCTCCAACACGCTCAAGAACTACCTCTCGGTGCAGATCATGCCCAGGCCGGACAAGTTCTATCTCATCGAGCTAATCGAGGATCCGCGCGGCTACTCGAACACCGTCCTCACCGCGTCGCACAGCTCGATGAACGCGTTTGTCACCAACATCACCACCACGACCTCGGACGCCCTCCGGTTCTCCTTGATGTTCGGCAAGCGGATCGGCTTCGGCGGCGCCACGGTGGCGGGGAGGTTCGGGATCAAGGAGTCGACCGGCGGCGTCGGCGCCGACCTCTACCTGTTCGACGACCGGCTCAGCCTCTCGGCCGACGTGTTCGGGTTCGCCCAGTCGACGGTCGGGCAGAACCCGCGCGTCAAGGTGAGCCTCGGCTACGAGGTCTGGAACCGAACCCTCTACGTGGTCGGCGGGGCGGACGACCTCCTCAACTACAACGTTCGCGGCGAGGCCGGCGCCGGCGGCGGGTTCGACTGGTTCCTCGGATTGGGGCTGCGGTTCAACGACGAGGATCTGAAGTCGCTGCTGCTCGTGGGCGGGGGCGCCGCCGCGGGCGCGGCGTCCAAGTAAGGCGCGAAGGCGCTTCCCGGTGTTTTGCCGCTGACGGCGGGCTCGACCGCAGCGCGCGCGCTGCTTGACTCCGGGGGCCTCCCTCCTATAGTAACTCACCTTTTCGACCGGTCGCGTGTTCCGCGGGTCGTCCAAATGCGGTTTAAAATCAACGAGATCGGAGCCGAAGGGCTCGCACTGAACGTGGCCGTGACGGCCGACTGGGTGGCTGCCGCTTGCCCCGATCTCGGCGCGCGCCCCGGTCCGAGGGGACTCGCGCTCGTCGGGCGCCTCGAGAAGATGGGCGACGACTACCTCCTGCGCGCCAACCTGCGCGGCGAGATCGAGAGCACCTGCGCGCGCTGCCTCGAGCAGGCGCAGGTGCCGGTGAACGTCCCGCTGGCGGTCACCTTCGTCTCCACCGAGGCGAACAAGACCGACGACGACGAGGACCCGGACGTCATCGCCTTCCTGGGGAGCGAGATCGACGTCGGCGACGAGGTGCGCGACGAGATCCTGCTGGCGCTGCCGATCAATCCCGTGTGCAAGGAGTCTTGCCGCGGGCTCTGCCCGGTCTGCGGGGGCAACCTCAACCTCACCGCCTGCGGCTGCAAGGCCGACACGGTGCCGGCCGGCGCGTTCG
This sequence comes from uncultured Pseudomonadota bacterium, assembly GCA_963725905.1. Lineage (GTDB taxonomy): Bacteria > Myxococcota_A > Polyangia > Fen-1088 > Fen-1088 > JADGRB01. Next base: position 121,347 of record CAVSAG010000006.1, read on the forward strand.
CCGCGCTCGGCAAGGTGAAACTTTCCAACTCCCAATAGGCGCACTAAGAAAGGGTTCGACCAATGGCCGTTCCGAAGAGAAGACAGTCCAAATCGCGCTCCGCGATCCGGCGCGCGCAGGTGATGAAGAAGCCCGTGCCGAACTTCGTCCCCTGTCCGCGTTGCGGCGAGCCGAAGCGCACGCACCGGATGTGCGCGGGTTGCGGCTACTACCGCGACCGTCTGGTCATCGAGCCGAAGGAAGAAGAGCAGGCCTGACGTCCCGGAGCGACGGGACCCCCGTCGTCTCCGCCGCGAAAGGCCGCTGAACATGCCGCGCATTGCTGTCGACGCCATGGGCTCCGACGCCGCGCCTCGGGTCGAGGTCGAGGGCGTCGTGGCCGCCGTGCGCGCGCGGCGTGGGATCGACGTGCTGCTGGTCGGCGACGAGGACCGACTGCGCGCCGAGCTCAAGACGCTGGGCGCCGAGGGGCCACGCATCTCGGTGCGGCACGCGCCCGAGGTCATCACCATGGACGACTCGCCGTCGATGGCCGTCAAGCAGAAGAAGAAGTCGTCGATGCGCGTCTGCTTCGATCTGGTCAAGGCTGGCGAGGCCGACGCGGTCGTCTCGGCCGGGAACTCGGGCGCGATGATGGCCTGCGGCCTGCTGGTGCTGGGGCGGCTGCCGGGTGTCGAGCGCCCGGCCATCGTCACCACCTTTCCCACACGGGCCGGCGAGTGCGCGCTGCTCGACATGGGGGCCAACGTCGACCCGAAGCCCTCGGTGCTGGCGCAGTTCGGCGTACTCGGATCGGTCTACGCGCGCCTCCTGCACGGCAAGGCGCGCCCCAGGGTGGGCCTTCTCTCCAACGGGTCGGAGGAGCACAAGGGGACGCCGCTGACGCGCGAGGCGCATCAGATCCTGGCCCGTGTCCCCGAGGGAGACGCCGACTTCAGCTACGTCGGATACGTCGAGGGGCGGGACATCTTCGAGGGGCAGGTCGACGTCGTGGTTACCGATGGGTTCACCGGCAACGTGCTGCTCAAGTGCGTCGAGGGAGCGGCGGAGACGATGCTCGGGATGGTGAAGGAAGAGGTCTCGCGCTCGGGGATCGTCGCCAAGGTCGGCGCCGCGCTGATGACCAGCGCGCTCAAGCGGCTGCGCAAGCGGATCGACTACGCGGAACACGGCGGCGCGCCGCTGCTCGGCGTCGAGGGCGTGGCGCTCATCTGCCACGGCGGATCGAGCGCCACCGCCTTGCAGAACGCCGTCTACGTCGCCGATCGCTTCGCGCAGATCGGGCTCGGCAAGGAGCTCGGGGCCGCGGTTGCCCGCCACGCGTTCGTCGTGGAAGGGGCGCCCGCGTCGGCGCCGGGTGCGGAGGCGATCCCATGATCGAAGGCGCGACCGACGGCGCGACCGACAGAACCACCGGGAGCCGCATCATCGGCACCGGCCGTGCGGTCCCCCCCAAGGTGCTGACCAACGAGGATCTCTCGCGCATGGTCGACACCTCGGACGCCTGGATCGTCGAGCGGACCGGGATCCGCGAGCGGCACATCCTCGACCCCTCGCAGGCGGCCAGCGATCTGGCGGCCGAGGCGGGGCGCCAGGCCTGCCGCAAGGCGGGCGTCGATCCGTCGGCGGTCGACTGCATCATCGTCGGCACCGTCACCGGCGACTGTCCGTTCCCCGCCACCGCGACCTTCGTGCAGAAGAAGCTGGGGGCGCCGGCCGGCGGCTGCGCGTTCGACCTCTCGGCGGCCTGCGCGGGCTTCCTCTACGGGATGTCGATCGCCGACGCCTTCATCCGGGCCAGGCAATTCAAGAACGTCCTGGTCGTCGGCGTCGAGGTGCTCTCGCGCATCATCGACTGGACCGATCGCTCCACCTGCGTCCTGTTCGGCGACGCGGCGGGCGCGGTCCTCATGACCCGCGCGGACGGCGCGGCGGCCCCCGGCCGCGTGCTGTCGACGCACCTCTTCGCCGACGGCGGGCTGACGGAGATCCTCTGGCAGCCGGTCGGCGGCAGCCGCGAGCCGGCCACGCCGGAGACCCTCGCCGCCCGGCGGCAATACGTCCAGATGAACGGACGCGAGGTCTACAAGCACGCCGTGCGCAACATGGCTGCCTGCGCGCGCACGGCGCTCGAGAGCAACGGGTTCGGCCCGGACGACGTGGCCTGGGTGATCGCTCACCAGGCGAACCTCCGCATTCTCGAAGGCGTCTCCGAGCGGGTGAACATCCCGATGTCGCGCTTCTTCACCAACGTCGATCGCTACGGCAACACCTCGTCGGCCTCGGTGCCGACGGCGCTCGACGAGGCGGTCGAGCAGGGGAAGCTGCGGTCGGGCGATCTGCTCCTCTTCGCGGCGCTGGGTGGCGGTCTCGCCTGGGCCTCGGCGGCGGTCAGGTGGTGAGCGTGGCGTCTCCGCTCTCGTTCCTCGCTTTTCTCTTCCCCGGCCAGGGCTCGCAGAAGGTCGGCATGGGGCGCGCGCTCTACGATGCTGGCGGCGAGGCCCGGGCCGTCTTCGCCGAGGCCGACGACGCGCTCGGGTTTTCGCTGTCGAAGCTCTGCTTCGAGGGACCCGAGGCCGAGCTCACGCTGACCGCGAACGCCCAGCCGGCGATCCTGACTGTCAGCATCGCCGCGCTCCGGGTGCTGCGTGCCCGCACAGACCTCGCGCCGAGCGCCGTGGCGGGCCACTCGCTCGGCGAGTACAGCGCGCTCGTCGCCGCGGGCGCCCTCGAGTTCGCGGACGCCGTCCGCCTCGTGCACCTGCGCGGCAAGTTCATGCAGGAGGCCGTATCGCCGGGCGTGGGGGCGATGGCCGCCATCCTGGGCCTGCCCGCCGACGAGGTGGCCGCCGCCTGTCGCGAGGCGGCCGGCGACGAGGTGGTGAGCCCCGCCAACCTGAACGGCGGAGGTCAGGTGGTGATCGCCGGCCACAAGGGGGCGGTCGAGCGCGCCTGCGCGGCGGCCAAGGCGCGCGGCGCCAAGCGCGCGGTCCCGCTGGCGGTGAGCGCCCCCTTCCATTGCGCGCTCATGCAGCCGGCGGCCGACAAGCTGGCGGCCGAGCTCGGGCGCGTCGAGGTTACGGCGCCCGAGGTGCCGGTGGTGACCAACGTCGAGGCGGCGCCCAACCAGGATCCGGCCCGGGTGCCCGAGCTGCTCACGCGGCAGGTGACGGCGCCGGTCCGCTGGGAGGAGTCGGTCGAGCGCCTCGTCGCCATGGGTGTCACACGGGCGGTCGAGCTGGGCGCGGGGAACGTGCTCGCCGGGCTGGTGCGCCGGATCGCGCCCGCGCTGACAGTCGCGCCGGCGGGCGATCCGGAGGCCATTGTGGCGCTGGCGACGAATGCGGGGGAGGATCGGCCCAATGCGTGAGCTCGACGGAAAGATCGCGGTCGTGACCGGCGGGTCGCGCGGCATCGGGCGCGCCATCGCCGTCGCGCTCGGCCGCGCGGGCGCCAAGGTGGTCGTCAACTACACCGCCAACGAGGTCGCCGCCGGCGAGGCTGTCGCCGCCGTCGCCGCCGCCGGGGGGACCGCTGTCGCGAGGCGGTTCGACGTCGCCGATGCCGCGGCGGTCGACGCGGCGTTCAAGGAAATTGTCGCCGCGGAAGGCGGCCTGCACATCCTGGTCAACAACGCGGGCATCGCGGTGAACGGGCTGGTGCTCGGCGGCAAGGACGCCGACTGGAAGCGCGCCCTCGAGGTGAACCTGACCGGCACCTACTACTGTTGCCGCGCGGCGCTGCGCGCGCTCATGAAGGCGCGCGAGGCCGGCCGCATCATCAACATCACGTCGATCACCGGCGAGGGGGGCTCGGCCGGACAGGCGCCCTACGTGGCCGCCAAGGCCGGCGTCATCGGCCTCACCAAGACGCTGGCCAAGGAGTACGCCTCGCGGGGTATCACGGCCAACGCGGTGTCGCCCGGCTACATCGACACCGACATGACCGCCAGCGAGCTGCCGCCCGCGCGCCGCGAGGAGCTCATGAAGACGATCCCGCTCGGCCGGGTGGGCAAGCCGGAGGACGTGGCGGCCGCGGTGGCCTATCTGGCCGGGCCCGGCGGCGCCTACGTCACGGGGCAAGTCTTACGAGTCAATGGCGGACTTTTAATGTAAGGTACGCGCCTTCCAGAATCAGAAACAGGTCACCGAGAGGACAAGAAACAACATGGCAGACGACATCGCAGATCGCGTCAAGAAGATCATCATCGAGCAACTCGAGGTGGCGCCCGACAAGGTGAAGCCCGAGGCCTCGTTCGCCGAGGACTTGAAGGCCGACTCGCTGGCGGTCGTCGAGCTGGTGCTGGCGCTCGAGGAACAGTTCAAGCTCGAGATCCCTGACGAGGACACCGAGAAGATCAAGACCGTCGGGGACGCCATCAACTACATCAAGTCGCACGCCAAATAACGCGGCTGCCGCCGCCTCCGCGGGAGAAGCGAACGAACATGGCACGCAGGGTCGTCGTCACCGGGATCGGACTCGTCACGCCGGTCGCCGTTGGCACCGAAGAGACGTGGCAGGGCCTACTCGCCGGGAAGTCCGGAATCGGCCCGATCACGCACTTCGATCACACCGCCTTCGCCACCCACTTCGCGGGCGAGGTGAAGGACTTCGACGCCTCCCGCTGGATGACGGCGCGCGAGGTGAAGACGCTCGACCCGTTCATTCGCTACGCGGTGGCGGCCGGATCGCTGGCGGTCGCCGACTCCGGTCTCGAGATCAAGGGGGAATTCGCCGAGCGCGTCGGCTGCTACGTCGGCGCGGGTCTCGGCGGCGTCACCACGATCGAGGCGACCTGCAAGACGCTCTGGGAGAAGGGGCCGCGGCACGGCTTCTCCCCCTTCTTCGTTCCGATGATCATCGTCAACCTGGCGTCGGGAAACCTGTCGATTCGCTTTGGCGCCAAGGGACCGAACCTCTCGCAGGTCTCGGCCTGCTCGACCGGCACCCACGCCATCGGCGACGCTGCGCGCGTCATCGAGCGCGGCGATGCCGACGCCATGATCTGCGGCGGCACCGAGGCCACCATCACGCCGCTGGGCGTGGGCGGCTTCAATGCCATGCGCGCGCTCTCGACCCGCAACGACGCCCCCCAGCAGGCGTCGCGTCCGTTCGACAAGGATCGCGACGGGTTCGTGATGGCCGAAGGGTCCGGCATCCTGGTCATCGAGGAGATGGAGCACGCCAAGAAGCGCGGCGCCAAGATCTACGCCGAGCTGACCGGCTACGCCGCGAACGCCGACGCGCACCACATCACCTCGCCGGCGCCGGAGGGCGAGGGGGCGCAGCGCTGCATGCGGCTCGCGCTCAAGGACGCCAAGCTGCAGCCGTCGGACATCGGCTACATCAACGCGCACGGGACGTCGACGGAGATCAACGACGCCACCGAGACGCTGGCTATCAAGAAAGTGTTCGGCGATCACGCCCGTAAGCTGATGATCAGCTCGACCAAGTCGATGACCGGTCACATGCTGGGTGCCACCGGCGGCGTCGAGGCGGCCATCTGCGCGCTGACGCTGGCGCGCGGGGTGATCCTGCCGACCATCAACTACACGACGCCCGATCCGGCCTGCGACCTCGACTACGTGCCGAACACCGCGCGCGAGGCGCGGGTGGAGCACGTGCTCACCAACAGCTTCGGATTCGGCGGCACCAACGCCTGTCTCGTCCTGAGCCGCGTGGCCTGAGCAGGCGACAGACCGGAACCCGGGAAGGGTTCCGGGTCTCTCGCTCTGCGCGCTGTCCGCGCTCTACGCGTTTCGGCCGAGCAGCTCGGCTTCGGCCCGCGCCCAGTCCTCGGCGTCGTGGCCGTGCTCGCCGCCGCGCTCGAGGTAGAGCTCGTACGAACGCTTGGCGATATCGTCGTAGCTCGGCGCCGGCTTGGCTGCGCTCGTTGCCTTCGTCTTCCCACCCACGCTGCCCGCCTTCACGGCCTTGGGTGCCGAAGTCTTCTCCCCTTTGACTGTCTTCCGCCCGATCATCTTCATGGAATCGATCATATAGAGCCGCCTTCGGGCCGGAGCAAAAAAACTGCGTCTTGACGCAATCGTTACTCGATCGGCGCCGTGCTCCATGTTTCCGAATCGTCATCGAGCATCTCGCGTTCCTCTTCCAGCTCGTCGGCGATGGCGACGACCAAGCCGGTCGCGAGATCGCGTGGACGTGACAGCGATCCCGTCATGATCTCTGCCAGCGTGAACGACCAGCGGCGGTCGCGCATGGCCCAGTCGAGGATCTCGTGCGGTGCCTCGATCCGCCGCCGTGCGAGCTCGTAGAGCTGCGCGCGCGGCCGTCGATCCGGGCGCCGCAGCTCGGCCCGCAGATCGCGGATGAGGCCGGGCAACTTCGGCGGTTGCAACTTCTCCACGGGGACCTCCTGAAACTTGCCAACGAGGCCTCGGACCGCAAGGGGCTCACCCCCTGCTTTCCTAGGTCCTACATTCCAAAGGTAGGAGCGTGTCGGGCAAGAAAACGAAGCGAAACGAAGCGACGTTCAGCTGAGGCGAGCGTTCGCGAAACCCAGGGACCAGTTTCCAGTTGGAGGGTTAGATGCCGAGTCGAGCGATCCGTTTGTGCCTGAAACGAACAATTCTCTTCAGCGCGATTTGCGGAGGCGCAATCTTTGGTCCGGCGCCCGCGCACGCGCAGAGCGACGACTCGCCAAATTCGATTTCAGCACTTCCCACCCCAACCGGTCCAGACCAATCGTCACCCTCCGCCGACTACGTGAGGAGGAGAACCGATCCGCCTCAGTTCGATCCAAAAAGCGTGCAAGCAGTCAGCGCCCGCAAGCGCGCCGAGGCGACGCGGCGGGTGGCGCAGGAGGCCGCGCCCACGGCCGACTCGCCGCCGGCAGTTCCCCCGGGGTCGTCGAAGGTCATGACTTCCCAGCTCAATCTCGGTCCGGCCAAGCCGGCGATCCCGGTCCCTTCGACGGCCACGCCGCCGTTCGCGCCCGAGACATCCACCCGGCCGAGCAGCGCCACCTCCACGGTCGCGCACCCGGTGACGGCAAGCCCCGCGCTCCCGCCGGCCGAGCCATCGTCCGCGCCGGCGCCGCTCGCGGCTCCCCCGGCGTCCGAGACACCTGTCGCCGCTCCCGCCCCGGCGGCAGCGGCGCCGACGACTATCTTGGCGCCGGTGATCACGCTACCACCCGAGCCGGCAACCCCGCCGGAGCCGGCGACGCCGCCCGAGCCCGCCACGACGCCCGAGCCAGCCGGGCCCCCGCAACCGGCCACGGCGCCGGTGCCCGCGGGCGCGCCAGCGGCCGCCGCCGAGGCGCCCGAGGCCCCGGGAAGCGGCCGGCGATCGGCCGTCGTGGGGGTCGACTCTTACGGCCAGGCCAGCGCGCCGGCCCAGCCGGCGGCGCCGTCGGTCGGCCAGCCCCCGGTGCAGGCCCCACCGCAGAATCCGGCCGCGCCGGTCAACGTCGCGCCGCCGAGCAACCTGCCTCCCTCCGACGTGCCCCAGGGACCGCCGGCGACCCCGGCGCAGCCGATGTCGCCTCAGTTTCAGTGAGGCGGATCAGCCGGCGGCGCCGATGGCGGCCTCGACCGCGTCGATCGACTTGGGGATCGCCTCGGTGAGGACCTCGCGGCCTGTCTCGGTCACGAGCACGTCGTCCTCGATCCGGATGCCCCGCACATCCGCGAAGGCGGCAAGCTTCTTGCGATCGAGTCGGTCGCCCGCCACGCGCGTCAGCGCGGCGTCATCCAGGATGGAGGGGACCTGGTAGAGCCCCGGCTCGATGGTCACAACCATCCCGGGGACGAGATCGCGGTCGAGCCTCAGCGCGCGCAGCCCGAACTCCTTGGCACGCTGGCGCCCCGGCCCGTAGCCGGCCCGATCGCCAAGGTCTTCCATGTCGTGCACGTCGAGCCCCAGCAGGTGCCCGATGCCGTGCGGAAACAGCAGCGCGACCACGCCGTCGGCCGCCAGCGCGATCGGATCGCCGCGCAGGATGCCCAGGTCGACGAGGCCCGCCGCCAGCGTCTGGCAGGCCATCACGTGCACGTTGCGGTAGCGCGTGCCCGGTCCGACGGCGGCGATGGCGCGCCGCTGCGCCTCGAGCACCACCTGGTAGAGATCCCGCTGCGGAGCCGAGTAGCGGCCGGAGACTGGCCAGGTCCGCGTCACGTCGCCGGCCCAGCCGCCCTCGGTCTCGGCGCCCACGTCGCAGAGCAGCAGATCGCCGTCGGCGAGCATCAGGTCGTAGCGCTCGCTGTGCAGGACCTCGCCGTGCGGGGTGACGATCGACGGGTAGGCGCAGCTCATCCCGCGCGCGATCAGCGCCGCCTCCATCGCCGCCCGCACCGCGGCCGCCGTGCGCCCGGCGCGCGTGGCGCCCATTCCGGCGCGGTGCGCCTCGGCGGTCGCCGCGGCGGCGCGTCGGAGCTCGGCGACCGCCGCCTCGTCGTGCTCGAGCCGCAGCGCGATCATCGCGTCGGCCAGCGGCGCGTCGAGGACGTCGAGCACGCCGGGGCGGATCTCGCGGTTCAGAAGCCGACTCTGCTCGAGGCAGGTCTCGACGTCGGGCGCGGCCAGCGTGGCGACGGCGCGCCCGCGCACGCTGGCGGCCAGGCGGGCGAGCGGGCGCACCGGACAGCCGGTCGTCTCGGCGATCTGCTCGAACGAGCGCGGCGCGCCCTCCCAGAGCGTCTGCTCGGGTTGCGGTTCCGGCAGATAGAGCGTGAACGCCGCCCCGTCGTAGACGGCGATCGCGCCGCGCAGTTGCTGCCCGAACAGATAGAGAAAGTGGCTGCTGGCCCGGTAGGGGTAGAGATTCGCGGCGTAGTTGCGAGGGCGGGGCAGACCGGCCGCCACCAGCGCCGGCCGGTTGCCGAGCAGCTTGGCGAGCCGCGCGCGTCGCGCCTCGCAGGCGCGGCGCTGCGGATCGGAATCGCCGGGCGTCATGGTTGGTCAGTATACCGTCAGCGGCGCCGAGCCGGTCCGGGCGCGGGCGGGCGGGCGGTGGCGCCATCCTCCGGCCAGGCGTGTCTCGGATAGCGCCGCCCGAGCTCGCGGCGCAGCGCCGGGTAGTGCTCTGTCCAGAAGCCGGCGAGATCGCGCGTCACCTGGACGGCGCGGCCGTTCGGCGCCAAGAGGTGCACCGTGAGCGGCACCCGCCCCGCGCCGATCGCCGGCGCCTCCCGCGTGCCGAAGAAGTCCTGGAGGCGCGACTCGATCCAGGGGGGCGCGGCGTCGTCGTAGTGGATCGGGACGGTGCGGCCGCCGGCGAGCGTGACCCGCTCGGGCGCCAGCATGTCGAGCGCACGGCGCGCCTCGTGGGGGAGGGCTGCCAGAACTGCGGCGCCGAGGTCGGCGCCGGGCGTGCCGAGCTCGGCGAAGCTGTTCCGCCCCACGCAGGCGAGCCGCACCAGATCGGCCACCGCGTCGGCGCCGAGCGCGGGGAGCGGCGCCTCGGGCGCGGCCTTCTGGGCGAAGGCGATCCGCCGCAGCAGGTCCGGGATCGCGTCACCTCCGGGGAGACGCTCGATGCCCCGCGCGAGCGCCGCCTCCGCGAGCAACCGCGCCGTCTCCTCGTCGGGAGGCGCCGGGTCGGTGCGCGCGTCGAGCGTCAGCGCGCCGAATCCCAGGCCGGTCGTCCGCTCGACCCGTTCGGTGCGGGGGTCGAAGGCCCGGCGATCGATCTCGGTGATGCGGTCGGCGAAGAGATCGACCAGCCACTCGGGCTCGATGCGCGCGGAGAGCCGCATCGTCGGCGCGCGGCCGCCGATGCCGCCGCGGCCGTCTCGCCGATGTTCGCGATTCTCGACGACGTCGACCGCCACCAGCCAGTCGCCCGTCTGCGCGATCCCCAGCTCGGCGCTCCCGCCGCCGGCGAGCAGCGCCGTCGCGGCGCCCGGCTCGCGTCGGCGCGCGACGCGATCGGGGAAGGCGGCCAGGATCGCCAGCCGGAGCGCGCGTCCCTCGGGGTCGGCGCCCGCCTTCGCCCCCGCGCCTCCATCGCCGACGCCAGCTGGCGGCGTACGCGGCCGACCTCCTCGACCGCACGGCCGTCGAGCTCCAGCCGGCGAAGCGCGTCGGGGCGAAAGCGCGCCGCCTCGGCCTCGCGAAAGAGATCGACCAGATCGCCGAGGTCGGCGCCGCGATCGGGACGCGCTCCGCCGGGCCCGGGAGCGAACGACGCGCGCGCCGTCGCACGGATGTCGCGCTCGCCGATGAGCGCGGCGCAGAGCGCGGCGCCGTCGCCGTCGCCGCGCGCCTCGCCCTCGACCACCAGCCGCGCGAGCCGCGGATGGACCGGGAAGCGCAGCATCCGCCGGCCGACTTCGGTCAGCGCGCCGGACGCGCCGATCGCGCCGAGGCGGCGGAGCAGATCGCGGGCGGTCCCCCAGGCGGCCGCCGGCGGCGCCTCGAGCCAGGCCAGCGCGTCGGCGTCGGCCACGCCGAGCGCGGCCAGCGTCATCGCCGTGTCGGTCAGATCGGTCCGCGCGATCTCGGGCGGATCGTAGGCCGGCCGCTGATCGTAGTCGTGCTGGGTGTAGAGCCGCAGCGCGCGCCCGGGGCGCGTCCGGCCGGCGCGGCCGGCGCGCTGATCGGCCGAGGCGCGGCTCACCTTGGCGAGCGCCAGCGTCGGCAGCCCGGTCCAGGGGGAGTGCGCGGCGACGCGCGCGAGGCCCGTATCGACGACCGCGACGACGCCGTCGATGGTCACCGACGACTCCGCGACGTTGGTCGCCAGCACCACCTTGCGGCGGCCCGGGGCGGGGCCCACGGCGCGCGCCTGCTCGTCGAGCGACATCTCGCCGTGCAGCGGTAGAAGGGCGAGTGTTGCCGCCTGCGGGAGCTCGGCGAGCGCGGCCTGCGCGCGACGGATCTCGGCGGCGCCCGGAAGAAAGACGAGGAGGTCGCCGTCGGGCTCCTCGCGCAGGAGCTGCCGCACCGCCGCCGCGACCCGCCGTTCGAGCGGACGATCGTCAGCCGCTTCTGCGACGGGCAGGTGCTCGATCTGCACCTCGAACCGCCGCCCCTCGCTGCGCACGGTCGTGGCGCGCCGCCGCTCGCCGGCCAGAAAGGCGCGCACCGGCTCGGCCTCCAGCGTCGCCGACATCGCCACCACCGCTAGATCGGCCACGGGAGCCCTCGCGCAGCCGACGCAGCCAGGCGAGCGCCAGATCGGTCGACACGTGCCGCTCGTGGAGCTCGTCGAGCACGACGGCCGAGACGCTGCGGAGCTGCGGGTCGCCCAGCAGCCGCCGCACGAACAGCCCCTCGGTCACGAAGCGCAGCCGCGTGCGCGGGCCGCCCGCCTCGTCGAAGCGCACGCTGTAGCCGACCGTCTCGCCGACCCGCTCGCCCCGCTCGGCCGCCACGCGCGCGGCGGCCAGGCGCGCCGGCAACCGGCGCGGCTCGAGGACCCAGATTTCACCCGGGCCGCCGAGGCGCGCCTCGAGCAGCGCCGCGCGGGACGCGGGTCGTCTTTCCGGCGCCGGGTGGCGCCTCGACCACGACGGCGCCGTCGGCCTCGACGGCGGCCACGATGTCGGGAATGGCCGCGTCGATGGGGAGCGGCGTCAAGCCAGGGCCTCGGACCGTCGATGAAGATGCCACTGTGGAGAGGACAACCCTCGCACAACCTGCGACGAGGTGGTTAAAGGGGTGACGTTGGCGGTAAGACGAGGCTTGCGATGATTCGCTGTCCGAGGTGCGGCCGCCGCCTGCGCGACGCCGCGCCCGTCTGCGCGACACACGGCCCCCCGCCGCCTGCTGTCGAGCAGCCAGACGAGACGACGCCGTTCGTCGTCCCGACGCCCGATCTGCCGGTCTTCCGCGTGCGGCGCACGCTGGGGCAGGGGGGCTTCGGCGCCGTCTTCCTGGCCGAGCGGATCTCCGACGGGCAGCTCGTCGCCATCAAGGTCGCGCGCGCCGACAACATCGCCGCTGGCGAGAGCCTGATGCGCGAGGCGCAGGCGCTGTCGGCCATCGGCATCCCGCACGTGCCGGCGGTCTACGAGCGCGGCGTGCTCGACGACGGCTCGGTCTACGTGGTGCTGGAGTTCGTTCAGGCGCCGCTGCTGGCCGAGCGGTTGACGACGCTGGAGGGGCCGATGCCGCTCGACGAGTTCGCGCGCGACGCGCCGGCAATCCTGGCCGCGGTCGAGACGGCGCACGGACGCGGCTTCGTCCACTGCGATCTGAAGCCGGAGAACCTCTTCGTCGACGAGTCCGGCGTCAAGCTGTTCGACTTCGGTCTCGTGCGCAGCGTCGGCGCGGGCGGCGACCGGGTCGAGTCGACCAAGGAAGAGGCGCCCGCCGGCACGCCCGAGTACATGTCGCCCGAGCAGTGCGAGGGGCGGACGGAGATCGACGCCCGCAGCGACATCTACGCGCTGGGCGCCATCTTCTACGAGATGCTCTCGGGCGCGCCGCCGTTCTGGGGAAACTCGGCCGAGGTGCAGCAGAGCCACCGCAGCCGCCGGCCGCCGGCGCTGTCGCGGCGGGTGGAGATGGCCGTGGCGCTCGAGGAGGCGATCATGCGCTGCCTGGCCAAGGATCCCGATCGCCGCCCGGCCAGCATCGCCGATCTCCGCCGGGCGCTGCAGGCAGGGATCGCCGCCGAGCGTCGCGCGCGCGACGCCGCGCAGCCCCCGGCCGCGGCGTCCGGCGCCGGGCCGGCGGACGCCAAGGCGGGCGCAGAAGCCCGCGGCGCCGGCGCGCGAGCGGCGCGCGGTCGCGCTGCTCTTCTTCGAGACAAAGAGCAACGTGGCCGCCGTGCGCGAGGCGATGACCAGCGTGGGCGCCCAGCTGGCCCACACCGCGGGCGCGCAGTACGTGCTCGCCTTCGGTCACGAGGTCGGCGACAACCCCACGCGCGGCGCCGCCAACGCCGGCGAGATGATCGTCGCGCGCGGCCTCTCCAAGCGGGCGCTGGTCGATCTGGCGCTCGGTGTCGATCCAGGCGCGCCCCGACGGCACGCGCCGCTACCAGAGCCCGCTGTTCGCCAAGAAGGAGCAGTACCCCGGCGAGGCCGACCCCGACGGGATTCTGCTGTCGTCGGCGGCCGCTGGAGGTGCTGCCCGATCTCTCGGTCGAGCCGGTGCCGGGGCGGCCGGGGATGATGCGGCTGCAGAAGGCGACGCAGATCGCGGAGCGCACCACCACCCGGATGGGCGTGGCGCCGCTCGTCGGGCGCGACGATCTGCTGCGCACGCTGCTCGAGTCGGCGCGCGCGCGCGGCGGGCGGCTCGACCCCCACCATCGTCACGCTGCTGGGCGCGGCCGGCTACGGCAAGACGCACCTGGCGCAGATGCTCGTGCAGCACCTCGAGGTGGTCCCGAGCTTCACGCTGCTGTTCATCCGCGCCAAGGAGGTGCTGGGCGGCGTCGAGGAGCTGACCACGCGCGAGCTCCTGCGCTCGACGCTCTCGCTTCCCGACACGGCGCCGGCCGACTCTCGGGCGCGCGCTGCTCGCCGAGCGGCTCGGCGCCGAAACCGCCAAGGAAGTCTGGGCCGGCGTGGCGGTGGCCATGGGATGGGCGCCGCCCGAGCACCCCGAACTGCGCGCGCTCACCGCCGCGCCGGGCGCCATCCGCTCGGCCGCGGCGCGCGCCGCCGGCGAGGGGCTGCGCGGCAAGTCGCGCAAGCGGCGCGCTGGCGGTGGTGGTCGAGGACGCGCACTTCGTCGACGAGACGGCGCTCGACGCGCTCGAGTACGCGACGCTCGCCGAGGCCGGCTGTCCGATCTGGATCTGCGTCGTCGGCCGCCCGAGCTTCGGACGCGGGCGCACCGACTGGGCGGGCCGCGCCGCCGCGCGCCGGGAGATCACGCTCCCCCCGCTGGAGCCGGCCGCCGCCGCCGACCTGGCCCGCCGCCTCCTGCTCCCGGCGGAGAACGTGCCGGCGACGGCGCTCGCGCTCCTGGCCTCGCGCACCGAGGGGATCCCGCTCCTGCTCGTCGAGCTGGTCCGCGGGCTCAAGCGCGACGGCCTCGTGCGCAAGAGCGGGAAGGGGCAGAGCTGGACGCTGGCCACCGACGAGCTCGATCGTCTCCCCGACCTTCCGCTCGTGCAGTGGCTGGCCAGCCGCGAGACCGAGTCGTTGCCACCAGACCTGATGGCCCACGCCAAGCTGGCCTCGGTGCTGGGCGCCGAGTTCAGCAGCGACGAGGTCGAGGGCGTGTTGCAGGAGCTGGAGCGCGGGGGCCTGGCCGCCGAGACCCAGCTCGACGCGGGGATCGGTCTTCGCCGGCTGGTCGAGAGCGGAATCCTCTCCCGTCATCGCGGCGGACGGGTCGGGTTCCGCCACGCCCTCTTGCGGGACACCGTCTATCAGTCGGTGGCGGTCCCGCAGCGCGAGTCGATCCACCGCGCCGCCTACGACTACTACCGCCGGCAGGATCGGCTCCCCGACGGCGCCCGGTTGCCGCCGATGGCGTTCCACGCCGCGCGCAGCGGCCTCACGGGGGAGGCGGGACGCCTCTACCTCGACCTGGCGGCGCGGGCCGGGGCGCGCCACAGCTACCTCGACGCCGAGCTGCTGTACAAGAACGCGCTCGAGAATCTGCCGGAGGAGGAGCGCCTGCCCCGCGTCACCGCCACGCAAGGGCGGGCTCAGATGCGTTATCGACTCGGCCGCAACGAGGACGCGGTCAAGGACTTCGACGCGGCGCTGGAGCTCGCTCGCCAGGCCGGCTCGAAGGCGGCCCAGATCAGCGGCCTCCTCGACGTGGGGATCGTCCTCGATTTGATGCACGAGTGGCCGCGGGCGGAGGCGGCCACCGAAGAGGCCGCCGCGCTCATCGCGGCGGACGAGGCGTCGGCCACCCCGGCGGTCCAGGCGCGGCTGCTCATGTCGCGGGGGCGCAGCTTCATGCGGGCCGACAAGCAGGCGGAGGCACTCGAGACGTTCGCCCGCGCCATCGAGGTCGCCGAGCCGCTCGGGGAAGAGGCCTACGACGCCTACACGACGAGCATGTCCCTGGGGGGATACGTCGCCGGCGGGGTGGGGAAATTCGAGCTCGCCGAATCCTGGACCAACCGCGTGCTCAAGGTCTACGAGGAGCACGGCGACATCTTCGGCATCTGCATCACGCTCATCAACCGCGGGACGCTCTGGTTCCTGACCGCCAAGTTCGATCGGCTGGTGGACGAGCTCGAGCGCGGGGTCAGCCTCTGCCGCGAGTACGGGATGGGCATGCTGGAGGTGCTCTGTGTGCGCAATCTCGGCGAGATCTATCTCTCGCTCGGCAGGGCGACGGAGGGGGAGCGCTACATCCTGCGTGCGCGCGCCATGTACGCGAAGTCAATCGGCGAAGGGGCGGCGCTCGCGGTGTTCATCGAGCTGCAGCTCGCCAGACTCAAGTGGTGGAACGGCGAGGTCGCAGTCGCCCGCGAGATCTTCGAGAAGGTGAGCGCCCAGCAGGCGGCCGCCGAGGCGGCCGGATCGCAGCGAGGCGATCCTGACCGGCAGCGAGCGACTGCTGCTCGACCAGGTGGGCGTCGCGCTCGGCGGCGGCTCGGCCGCCCAGTTCGACGCGCTCATCGCGCGCGGGCACGAGCTCGCGCTGCAACCACAAGACATCGTGGAGCTCATCGAGTGGAAGGGTTTGGCCGCGCTGCGGGCCGGACGACGTCAGGAGGCGATTCCGCTGTTCGAGGAGGCGCTGACCCTGGCGGAGCAGAAGGCGCCGCTGGTGACCGATCGCGTTCGTGCCCAGCTGATGGCGGCCCGCGCGGACGACGCCGGTCCTGCGACGATGAAGGCGTGACCCGCGCGAGGATCGTGGATCGCCGGTGAATCGGGGCGCTTCTTCGGGTAGTCTGGCGCCGATGGACCTCCGGACGGAAGCGCGATTGCGCGGCGGGGCGGTATGAGCGCCGACGCTGGCGGCGCCTACCGTGTCGCGCTCCCTGAGTTCGAGGGGCCGCTCGATCTCCTCCTGCACCTCTGCAAGACGCACGAGATCGACATCGTCCACATCCCGATCGCCTTCATCACCGAGAAGTATCTGGAGTACCTGGACGTCATGCAGTCGATGCCCTTCGACGTGGCGGCCGACTACCTGGTGATGGCGGCGACGCTGGCCTACCTCAAGTCGCGCGAGCTCGTCCCCACGCCCGAGCCTCTGGACGTCGCGGGCGACGAGGAGGGCGAGGTCCTCGACCCGCGCGAGGAGCTGATCCGGCGCCTGCTCGAGTACCAGAAGTACAAGGACGCCGCCGAGAAGCTGGGCGGGCGACCGATCGAGGGGCGCACCGTGTTCGGGCGGGGCGGCGAGCTCGCCAACGACGCACCCGATGCCCCCTTCTCCGAGCACTCCGTCTGGAAGCTGATCGAGGCCTTCGGCCGGATCCTGGAGAAGGCGGGCGGGACGAAGGCGGTCCACGAGGTGGCGCTCGATCGCGTCTCGATCAGCGACCGGATGAGCCAGCTCATCGACCGGATCGAGGCCGGCAGCGGATCGTTCCAGTTCGAGAGCTGCTTCGACCTTTCGCTCCCCGAGCCGGAGCTACGGAGCCAGGTGGTGGTCACGCTGATGGCGATCCTGGAGATGGCGCGGCTCAAGGTCGTGCGCGTGCTGCAGTCGCCCGACGGCGAGACGCTGTTCATCACCCAGGCGACCGGCGTGACGATCGAGGCAGCGCGCGAGGCGGCCGCGAGCACCTCGGTCGAGGCGAAAGAGGCTCCGATCGAAAAGGGACACGAAGAAGGTCACGAAGAGGGACAGGGCGAAAGAAAAGAATGAGCAAGAAACGCAAGAAGACGACCGAGCACGACGCGGGCGGGGTGGTGAGCGTCCCGGTCGAGGCAGATCTGACGAGCCCGGATCTCGGGGGACCGCCCGACGAGGTGCCGTTCGGCGGGCCCGAGCCCGACACCCAGGTCGGGCCGGGGCCCTGGTGAGCAAGCGCAGGTGGGCGAGCAGACGCGGCTCACAGATGACAGCTGGGACGGTCCGACCAACGTCGGGACCGAGGACGAGATGGCCGAGCTGGCCGCCGCTTCGATCAACCACGGCGAGCATCCGGCGGCCGACGCCCCATCCGGGGAGGCGGAAGCCGGCGAGGCCGCGCCCGAAGCGCCGCCCGAGGTCGCCCCCGGCAGGCTCGGCAACATCATCGAGAGCCTGCTCTTCGCAAGTGATCGCCCGCTGACGCTGGCCGAGCTCAAGCGGCACGTCGGCGAGCGCGACGGCGCGAAGCTCACGGGAGCGCTCGAGGAGCTGCGCGCGCGGCGCGCGGAGAGCGGTGTCCAGGTGGTCCAGGTCGCCGGCGGCTGGCACCTGCGCACCCACCCCGAGAACGTCGCCTGGGTGTCGCGCATCCTGGCCGGCAAACCGCCGCGGCTGTCGCGCGCCATGCTGGAGGCGCTGGCCATCGTCGCCTACCGGCAGCCGATCACCCGGCCCGAGATCGACGAGATCCGCGGCGTCGACTGCGGCCCGGTCCTGAAGACGCTGCTCGAGCGTGGGTTGGTACGGATGATCGGCAAGAAGGAGGAGGTCGGCCGGCCGATTCTCTACGGCACGACGCCTGAGTTTTTGCGCACCTTCAGCCTGCGGGATCTGAACGAATTGCCGACGCTGCGCGAGTTCCACGAGCTCGGCGAGGCCGAAAAGGCAAAGGTCGACGCCGTCACGCCGGCGGCGTCCCCGGGCGCAGCGGAGGCGCCGGCGCCGCGCCCGGCGATCCGCGAGCCCGATCCCGACGAGGAGGACGAGCTTCTGACCGCGCTCGATCAGGCGAACGCCGCCGCGGCGAAGGCGACCGCGCCCCCGCCGGAGGCCGAGCAGGCCGCCGACCAGGCCGGAGACGCCGGCCCGAGCGACGAAAAGACGGTCGGATAGCTCCGGTGCGCCTTCAGAAGTTTCTGGCCCAGGCGGGGGTGTCGTCGCGCCGCCGCGCCGAGGCGCTCATCGCCAGCGGCGCGGTGCGCGTCAACGGCGTGGTGGTGAGCGCGCTCGGCAGCAATGTCGACGGGAAGGATAAGGTCGAGGTCGACGGGCGCCGCGTGACCGCCGACGCGCCGATCTACCGGCTCGTGCTCAAGCCGCGCACCTGCCTGGCCACGCTGGCGAAGAGCAGCACGCGACCGACGCTGGCCCGCTACCTTCGCGACGCCGAGCCGGGCTGGCAGGTGGCGGCGCCGCTCGACTTCCCCGCCGAGGGGGTCGTGCTGGTGACCAGCGACGGGCCGCTCGCGCAGGCGCTCGCGCGGCGGTCGGGTGCCCATGACCTACCACCTCAAGCTTCAGGGCCTGGTCGGCGACAACGACGTCGAGCGCCTGGCTCGTGGCTGGCGTTGGGAGGGGCGGTTCGTGAAGCCCACAACGGTCGGGCAGCTGGCGGTCACCGAGAAGAACAGCTGGGTCGAGATGGTGGTCGGCGAGACGCGTCCCCGCGCGCTCAAGGCGGCCGGCGACGTGATCCGGCATTCGCTGCTCAAGGTCTCCCGCGTGCGCCTGGGCGGCCTCTCGTTCGAGGGGCTCAAGATGGGCGAATGGCGCGATCTGACGAAGTCCGAGATCGCCGATCTGCGAAAGCGCGCAGGGCTCGAAAAATAGCCGTCGTTGTCGCGACAACGGGTGATAGAACGCCGCTCGTGGCGAACACGAAGCTGGCCAAGATCTCCCGGGCGCTGATTTCGGTTTCGGACAAGACCGGCGTGGTCGACTTCGGCCGCCGGCTCTCGGGCTACGGGCTCGAGATCCTGTCGACGGGCGGCACGGCGCGCGCGCTGGGCGAGGCGGGCGTCCCGGTGCGCGAGGTGAGCGACTTCACCGGCGCGCCGGAGATCCTCGACGGTCGGGTCAAGACGCTGCACCCGCGCGTCCACGGCGGCATCCTGGGACGCCCGACGCCGGCGCACCGGGCCGAGATGCAGAAGGCGGGGCTGGTCCCCATCGATCTCGTCGTCGTGAACCTCTACCCGTTCCGCGAGACGGTGGCGCGCGGCGCGCCGTTCGACGAGGTGATCGAGAACATCGACATCGGCGGCCCGGCGATGATTCGCTCGGCCGCCAAGAACCACGAGCGCGTCGCGGTGATCGTCGATCCGGCCGACTACGCGCGCGGTGCTCGAGGAGATCGACGCCGTCGGCGAGGTCTCCGCTCAACACGCGCTTTCGGCTGGCGCGCAAGGCGTTCGCGCACACGGCCGCCTACGACGGAGCGATCGCCTCGCACCTCGGGCGGCTGTCGACGCCGGAGGCGCCGCTTGCCGACTTCCCCGAGGCGCTGGTCATCTCGGGGACGCTGGCGCGCGCCCTGCGCTACGGCGAGAACCCGCACCAGAAGGCGGCCTTCTACGCCGCTCGAGGCGGCGGGTCCATCGCTGGCGCGCGCCGAGGTGCTTCAGGGCAAGGAGCTCTCCTACAACAACCTTCTGGACCTCGACGCGGCGCTGCGCCTCTGCGCCGAGTTCAGCGAACCGGCCGCCGCCATCATCAAGCACAACACGCCCTGCGGCGCCGCCA
This sequence comes from uncultured Pseudomonadota bacterium, assembly GCA_963725905.1. GTDB lineage: Bacteria > Myxococcota_A > Polyangia > Fen-1088 > Fen-1088 > JADGRB01. The sequence goes on from CAVSAG010000006.1 coordinate 140,790, forward strand.
TCTCGCAGGCGGGCGTCGCCGAGGCGTATCGCCGGGCGCGGGAGACCGATCCGGTCTCGGCCTTCGGCGGCATCGTGGCGGTGAATCGCCCGGTCGACGGAGAGCTCGGTCGGGAGCTCTCCGAGACGTTCCTCGAGTGCGTCATCGCGCCGTCGTTCTCGCCGGAGGCGCTGGTGCTGCTGGCGGCCAAGAAGAACCTCCGCCTGCTCACGGCGAGATCGGCCGGCGACGCGCCGGGCGCCGTCGAGCTGCGCAGCGTGGCGGGCGGCTTCCTGGTCCAGACGCGCGATCGCGACACGGCGGCGGCGGCCGACGCCAAGGTCGTCACCAAGCGCGCGCCCACGGCCGCCGAGCTGCGCGATCTGCGATTTCGCCTGGCGCGTCTGCAAGCACGTCAAGTCGAACGCCATCGTGTTCGCCGCCGACGGTCGCACGCTGGGCGATCGGCGCCGGCCAGATGTCGCGCGTCGACTCGGTGCGGATCGCCGTCTCGCAAGGCGCGCGCGCCGCTGGCCGGTTCGGCGGTCGCCTCCGACGCCTTCTTCCCGTTCCGCGACGGCGTCGACGAGGCGGCCAAGGCGGGCGCGCTCGTCGGTCATCCAGCCGGGCGGCTCGATGCGCGACGCCGAGTCGATCGCCGCCGCCGACGAGCACGGCATGGCGATGGTGATGATCGGCGAGAGGCACTTCAGGCACTAACGCATGCGCGTCTTCCTGATCGGCTCGGGCGGGCGCGAGCACGCGCTGGCTTGGAAAATCGCCGCCAGCCCTCTCTGCGAGCGGCTGGTGGTCGCCCCGGGCAACCCGGGGATCGCCCGCGAGCCAAAGGTCACCTGCATCCCGATCGCCGCCGACGCCATCGGCGAGCTGACGGCGGCGGCCGTCGCCGAGCGCGCCGATCTGGTGGTCTGTGGGCCAGAGGTCGCGCTCTGCGCGGGCCTGGGCGACGCGATGCGGGCGGCCGGGCTGTCCTTCTTCGGGCCGTCGAAAGGCGCCGCCGAGATCGAGGGGTCGAAGGCCTTCGCCAAGCGCCTGATGTCGAAGGCCGGGGTCCCGACCGCCGCCTTCGGTGTCTTCGACGACATCGGCGCCGCCGAGGCCTTCATCGACGCGCAGCGCGGCAACGTGGTGGTCAAGGCCGATGGGCTCGCCGCCGGCAAGGGGGTGGTGGTGGCGGCCGACAAGCAGGAGGCCAAGGCGGCCGTTCGCCGCATGCTCGGCGACCGCGCATTCGGAGCGGCGGGCGCGCGCGTGGTGATCGAAGAGCGGCTCACCGGCCGCGAGGTGTCGATCATGGCGATCACCGACGGTGTGCGGCTGGCGCTGTTGCCGTCCTCGGAGGATCACAAGACCGTCGGTGACGGCGACCAGGGGCCGAACACCGGCGGCATGGGAACCTGCTCGCCGTCGACGCTGGTCGACGGCGCAGCCGCGCAGCGGATCCTGGGAACGCTGTTCGCCCCCACGCTGCGCGCGTTGAGCGACGCCGGGCGGCCATTTTGCGGCGTGCTTTACGGCGGCCTCATGTTGACGCCCGATCGCGGGCCGATGGTGATCGAGTGGAACTGCCGTCTGGGCGATCCGGAGACGCAGTCGGTGCTGATGCGCCTCGAGGACGATCTGCTCCCCTGGCTGGCGGCGGCCGCCGCGGGGTCGATGCCGATCGGGACCCCGCGCGCGCGGCCAGGCGTGGCGACCTGCGTGGTGCTCGCGTCGTCGGGCTACCCCGAATCGCCGAGGCTGGGCGACGCCATCACCGGCCTTCCGGCGCCGACGGACGATCTGCGCGTCTTTCACGCCGGGACTCGCCGTGAAGGCGATCGGCTGGTCACCGCCGGCGGCCGCGTCCTGGGCGTAACGGCTTACGGCGCCGACCTGGCGGCCGCGCGCGCCCGCGCGTACGGCGCGATCGAAAAGATTCACTTCGACGGAATGCACTTTCGCCGAGACATCGGCCTACGGGGGAGCAAGAGCGCATGAGCGATAAACTCGACGTGGCAGTGATGATGGGATCGAAGTCGGATCTCGAGACGATGAAGCCAGCCGCCAAGATCTGCCAGAAGCTGGGCCTGGCCGTGGAGGTGCGCGTCCTGTCGGCGCACCGCACGCCCGAGGAGACGGCCGCGTTCGTCAAGGATGCCGTCAAGCGCGGCGTGAAGGCCTTCATCTGCGGCGCTGGCGGAGCCGCCCACCTGGCGGGTGCCGTCGCCGCCCACACGACCCGCCCGGTGATCGGCGTGCCGATCGCCAACGGCGCGCTCAGCGGGTTCGACTCGCTGCTCTCGACGGTGCAGATGCCGCCGGGGATGCCGGTGGCGACGGTCGCCGTGAACGGCGCAGAGAACGCCGGCCTCCTGGCCGCGCAGATCGCGGCGCTGGCCGACCCGGCGCTGGCGTCGAAGGTCGAGGAGGAGCGGGCCGCGCGCAAGAAGAAGGTGCTCGAGAGCGACGCCGAGGTCCGCGCCGAAACCAAGGGCTGACTCTGACCACGGACGCCGACATCGACGCGGCGGTTGCCGCCCTCCGCCGCGGTGAGGTGGTGGCCTACCCGACGGAGACGTTCTACGGCCTCGGCGTCGACGCCTTCGACGCGCAGGCACTGGAGCGCCTGCGGGCGGTCAAGGGGCGCGGCGAGAAGGCGATCTCGATGTTGATCGAAGGCGAGGCGATGCTGGGGCGCCTCTGCGTCGAAGTCCCGGCGCGCGCGGTCGAGCTCATGCGCCGCTACTGGCCGGGCGCCCTGACAATCGCGTTGCCGGCGCGCGACGGGTTGCCCGCGGCGCTGGTCTCCGACGGCTGCGTGGCGGTTCGACAGTCGCCGCACCCGCTCGCGCGCGCCCTCGTCACCCGTTTCGGCGGCCCGGTGACGACCACCAGCGCCAACCGTGCCGGCGAGCCACCGGCCACGACCGCCGCTGCGGTCACCGTGGCGCTGGGAAGCGCCTGTCATGTGCTCGACGGTGGCGCGACTGCGGGCGGCGCCCCCAGCACGCTGGTCCGGGTGCGAGGTACCGAGATCGAGGTCTTGCGCGCAGGCGCGATCGATCTGGGGCCAGGGGGGTGAGCGCGAATCGAGGCCTGACCGATCGCGGCCCTGCCAGAACGTCGATATCGGGCCCACAATTGATCGGATGAGCGCGACGCGGCCGGCCCACTTCTCGATGCTGCGGACCTTCCGGCCGGCCGACCTGGTCACGCTGATGAATGGGTTCTGCGGGGCGGGCGCGCTGCTCGCCTTCATGCGGTTCTGCTTCGACCGGGAGAAGGGATTCTTCTGGCTGGGGACGGGCCTCCTGCCGGTCGCGTTCGTGATGGACGCGCTCGACGGACGGATCGCGCGCAGGAGCGGCAAGGGCTCAGTGCTCGGCAAGGATCTCGACTCGCTGGCCGACGTCGTCTCGTTTGGTGTCGCGCCGGCGGCGATGGCCTTCGCGGCGGGGATGCGCGGCGGTTGGGACGCCGTCTGCCTGGTCTTCTTCGTCGGCTGCGGCATCAGCCGGCTGGCGCGTTTCAACGTCACCGCCGCCGACCTCGCCGGCCCAGGGGGCAAGGTGACGCACTTCGAGGGGCTCCCGATCCCGACCAGTCTCGTCCAGGTCACGGCGCTGGCAATCTTGGCTGCCGTCGGCCACTGGCAGGAGCGCCTCCCGTTCGGGGTGAGCTCGTTCGGCTTCCGCCTGCACCCCTGGAGCCTCCTCTACGTGCTCCACGGCAGCGGCATGATCAGCAAGACGCTCCGGATCCCGAAGCCCTGACGGGCGGCGACGGGACCGGGCGAGATCCTAATTCCGCCAGGTATACGGGCCGGCCATCGTCACGTCGGTGGTGTTGGTCGCCGCGGTGATGGTGTTGTCGACGAAGCCGTAGAAGGTCCCGGCCGTTTCGGTGAAGCCGACGCCGCGGAACTCGATGTCGCCGATCAGGGAGGCGCTGCCGCTCAGCGACTGGCCGCTCTCGAAGAAGCCGAGCGGCATGAACGTCGTCTTCACCGTCGCCGAGCCGCTGATGTTGAAGGCGTTGGCCGGGGTCGTGGTGAGCCCGACCAGGCTGAGCGCGCCGACGGTCCCGCCCGAGACCGTCCCCTTCACGATCGTCGCGTGGTCCTGAATGTGCGCGTTGCCGCTCACGGTGGCGGTCGACAGGACCGTCGCGTACGGGCCCACGAAGACCGTCGACGCCAGGCCCGACGGACCGCAGCCGCCGCCGTTCGCCACGCGCACGAGGCCCGACGGGCAGGCCGCCTGTGTCCCGCCCTGCCAGCCCTGCGGCCAGGCGTTGGCGAGCTGGACCATATACGGATAGCGCGGGACCGTGTTGTAGAGCTGATCCCACACGATCTGCTTCTGCTTCGCCGGCGTGGCGACGACGACCAGGAACAGCGACTCGCCCGCGTTCACGCAGAAGGTGAGGGCGCCGTCGGTGCCCTTCTGAATCCCGCTATAGCGAGGCTTGGAGATTCCGGAGTCGGTGGCGACCAGCCCCCAGCGGAAGTCGGCGTCGGTCTGGGTGACGCCGCGGAAGGTGACGGTGACGGTGGTGGCGCCCGAGTCGGGGACGAGCTGCACGATGTTGTAGCCCCAGCGCTGCGGCGCCCACCCGTCGGGGACGACGAAGCGGCGGTTCGTCGCGGTGCTCGTGTCCAGCGGATCGAGTGTGGTTACGCGGATGCGGCGATCGGTGTGCGAGGTGTCGGTGATGAGGCCGTAATTCTTGCGGAAGAGGGCCCCCTGGTTGCCGCCCGCGGTCGTCTCGGGCGCCGGGTCCTGGTAGTCCCAGGTCACGTTGTGCATCGCGAACTCGCCGAAGAAGTCGTTCAGCTGGCTGATGTTCCAGCCGCGCGAGGTCATGATGTTGGTGAACGGATCGTTGCCGGCGGGCGAGCTGAGCCAGATGCTGTTGACCGCCGAGTAGCAGTACTTGTCCTTCAAGTACTCCATGATCTGCCAGTCGCAGTAGCGAACGCGCGTCGAGCCCGCATAAAGGTGCGGCGCGTTCGCCGACAGCTCGGAGCAGTGGACGTTCGAGGTGTGGTACTCGGGCTGCTGCTGCGCCGCCCAGTTGGCGTGGCTCTCGTAGATCCAGCCGCAGGTGTTCGATTGGTTGCAGGCGAGACCGGTGCCGACGCTGCACTGCACGGAGTGCATGAACTCGTGCGCCAGACCCCAGTGGTCGGCGGTCGCGCCCGGGCCAATCCAGAACCCCGGGAGGCCGTTCCCCCAGCAGCCGCCGGTCAGGCCGTAGTCGCTGTGGATGACGACGCTGACCTTGGACTTGGTGGCAGTCTTGCAGAACGGCTCGGGGAGAAACATCGGGCTGCCGAAGTAGAGCGGCCAGACCACATTTTCCAGTTGGTCGGTGGCGGCCGTGCACTGGGCCATGGTGATGGTCCCCGCCGGCGAGTGAACGGCGAAGTGCGCCGACTCGCAGACGAGCGGATCGTTGGTCGTGGAGCCGGGATCGGTCCAGGTGCCACTCACGCAGGCCGCGGTGGCCGCGGTGGCGCAACCCGACGCCCAGGTCGTGGTCGTCGTTCCCATGTCGCAAGTTCCCGAACTGCCGCCGGTGCTCGTCGCGCCGCCAGTGCCGGTCGCGCCGCCAGTGCTCGCGCCGCCGGAGCCTGTGGCGCCGCCCGTGCTGGCGCCGCCGGAGCCCGTGGTGCCGCCCGTGCCGGTCGTACCGCCGGTAGCGGTGTTGCCGCCGCTGCCGGTCGAGCCGCCCGTGGCGGCGGTGCCGCCGGTCCCCGTCGCGCCGCCGGTGCTGGTCGCGCCGCCGGTTCCGGTCGAGCCGCCGCTGGAGGTGTTGCCACCGGTTGCCGTCGACCCTCCGGTGGCGCTGTTGCCTCCGGTCCCGCTGGACCCACCGGTGGCGCTCGATCCGCCCGAGCCGGTGGTCGTCGAAGTCTCGCTGTTTGCGCAGCCGAGGGCCGCGATCAACGCCGCCGCCGTGAGCCACGCTAACGAAGTCGGGGTTTTGTCCATGCGTGTGAGAAGTCACACCGCGTGCGTTGCGTGGTCCAGAAATCGAGCCGCGTGGTGGGAGCACCGGAAAGACGTGGTATGTCGCGCCTTTGGTGCCGGCCTTGCCTCGCGTCGATCGCCGGGACTAGCTTCCAAAATCCGTCAGCCCTTGGGCCGCGCCGATGGCTTGTACACCCGTTATGGGATCGCAATAGAAGCCGCTGTCGGGCGGATTCCCGGGACCGTGGCAGAAAGCGCGGGTCGGGGGAGGGCGCGCGCTGGCGACTCCTTTTTCGGGATCGTGAGATAATCGCGCGCCGTGGCAGACATCGTTCCGTTCCTGGGGATCCGCTACGACGCCGAGCGCGCGGGCGACATGTCGCGCGTCCTGGCGCCGCCGTACGACGTGATCGGCGAGGCCGAGCGGGCCGAGCTGGAGGCGCGCGATTCGCACAACGTCGTGCGGATCGAGCTGCCGCGCGGCGAGGGGGACGCCCGCTACGTCGAGGCGGCGCGCCTCCTCGGCGCCTGGAAGGCGGAAGGGGTTCTGCGCGCAGACGCCAAGCCGGCGTTCTACGTCTACGAGCAGCAGTTCACGTTGCCGCAGGCGCCGGGGCGGATCTACACGCGGCGCGGGTTCTTCGCGGCCGTGCGCCTCGAGCCGTTCGCGCGGCGCGTGGTGCTGCCGCACGAGAAGACGCTGGCGGGCCCCAAGGAGGACCGCCTCAAGCTGATGCGGGCCACGCGCACGCAGATCTCGCCCATCTTCGGCCTCTACCGCGACGCCGACGGCAGCGCGCGCGAGATCGTCGACGCCGCGGCGGCGCTCGTGCCGGCGCTCGACGCGACGACGTCGGACCGCGTACGCCATCGACTGTGGCGGCTCGGCGATCCGGCGGCGATCGCCAATCTCGTGCGGCTGCTCGGCGACAAACAGATCCTGATCGCCGACGGCCACCACCGCTACGAGACGCTGGTGGGGCTCGGGCCCGAGCTGCGGGCGCTCGACTATCCGGCGGGGGGGGCCGCGGCCGACTTCGCGATGATGTTCCTGGCGCGCGCGGAGGATCCGGGGCTGCTGGTCCTGCCGACGCACCGGTTGGTCCGGAACCTCCCCGACTTCGACTTCGCGACGCTTCGCGCGTCGGCGTCCGCGGCCTTCGACATCGTCGACGGCGACGAATCGACGTCCGAGGCGATCGAGGAGCGCCTCGGACGTGAGGGGACGGCGGGCGTCGTGTTCGCCGTGCGCGTGCCGGGGCGCGACCATACTGTCTGGTTCACGTTGAAGTCGATCGTCGACCTGTCGGCGCTGGGCCCGCCGGCGCTGCGCAAGCTGGACGTCACGGTCCTTCACGGCGTCATCCTGGCGCCGCTCCTGGGCATCGACGCGGCGGCGATGGAGAGCCAGTCGTACCTCGGCTACACGCACGTCACCGCCGAGGCGATGGCGCGGGTCGCGGCGGGCGAGGCGCAGGCGGCGTTCTTCATGAACGCCACCAAGGTCGAGGAGGTGCTGGCGGCCTGCGAGGCGGGGTTCGTGCTGCCGCAGAAGTCGACCTACTTCCAGCCCAAGCTGGCGACCGGCCTCCTGATGTACGGCCTCGACGGTCCGGCGCCGAAGTAGGTCCGCGGGCGGGTGAGCGTGGCCGACGACGGCGTCACCGCCGACACCCTCCTGCGCGGACGCGTGCGCATCTTTCAGCCGGCGCGCGGCGCCCGCATGAGCCTCGACCCGGTGCTGCTGGCCGGCTTCGTGGCGCCGCCCTACGGCCGGTTTCTCGACATCGGCTGCGGTGCCGGAGCGATTTCATTTCTGCTGCTGGCGCGCGACCCGGCCGCGACCGGGGTTGGCGTCGAGATCCAGCCGAGGTTGGCGGCGCTGGCGGCGCGCGGCCGGGACGAGAACGACTGGGGCGCGCGGCTCGAGATCGTCGACGGTGACGTGCGCGGGCTCGGTGGGCGGCTCGGCGCGGGTTCGTTCGATCTCGTCATCACCAACCCGCCGTATCGGACGGTGGAATCGAGCCCGCCTTCGCCCAATCCGGAGCGGGCGCTCGCCTTCAACGAGATAGCGCTGCGCCTCGCCGAGTGGGTGGAGATCGCGGCGCGCGCCGTCCGACCGGGCGGTCGCGTCGCCGCGATCCTGCCGGCGGAGCGAGCAAAGGAGCTGCTGCGCGCGCTCGGCACGAATGGACTACCACCCGTGCGTACACGCCCCGTTCAACCGCACGAGGGCGAGCGGGCATCGCGGATCCTCGTGGAGGCGCGGCGGGGTGGCGCCGACGCAATCGGCGTCATCGAGGAGCCGCTGGTCGTGCACGGCCCCGATGGCGGCTTCACGCCGGAGGTCCGCCGGATGCTGGGCGAGCCGGCGTGAGAGAGTCCCTTTTCAAGACGAACGCGCGGTAGTCGAGGTCGCCGTTGCGGAGGGCGGCGTTCATCTCGCTGCCCGCCAGGGCGGCGAACTCGCCGAAGATGCTGGTCAGCGGACGGTCGACAATCCGCGAAATGAAGCCGCGCTTGTGGCTCTCGTCGGCGTCGAGCGCGGCGACCACGCCCGGGCGGAGGTCGCGCTCGCCCGTGATCGCGAAGCCGGCGGCGTGCAGCGCGGCCCGCCAGGTGGCGACCTCCGCGTGCGGGCGGAAATCGGCGTAGAGGAAATGTCCGTCGGGGCGCAGCACGCGGTGCACCTCGCCCAGGAAGGCCTCGAAGTGGCCGTAGCAGTGCGACGACTCGACGTTGAGGACGACGTCGAATGATCCGTCGTCGAACGGCAACTGCTCGGCGTCACCCACCTGGAAGGCGAGGCGCGGGTCCGCGAAGCGTTCGCGGCAGAGCGCGACGGCCCGCGGCGACAGGTCGACCGCCACCACGCGCCGCGGATCGAGAGCGCGCGCGACATAGGCGGCGCCGCCGCCCCGGCCGCAGCCGATCTCCAGCACCTCGCGGCCTGCGATCGGCGCGCCTCGCGCGACCGCGTCGTAGAGCTGGATGAACGAGCGATCGTCCTCGTCGCCGGCGTCGAGGCGCAGCGGCGGTCCGGCGTCGCCGTCCGGCGACCGGTAGCCGTAGTTCATGAAGGTCCAGCGTGGATCGCGATAGCGGGCCGCCAGGAACTGGTACCAGGTCCGCCAGAGCAGGCGCTTTCCGCGCGCGGTCCGCGTGGCGAGCGCCACCGCGCGCGCGAGCAGCATGGGCACGCGCTACGACGGCGGGGACGCCGGCGGCGCCGCCACCGACGGGGCCGCCGGGGCGTCGCCCTTGAGCGCCTCGTCGATCGGCGGCAGATCGTCGAGGTTCGGCACCAGCGTGATCTCGATGCGCCGGTTCTTGGCCATGTTCTCGGGCGTGTCGTTGGGGCCGACCGGCGACTGGTCGGCGTAACCGGCGGCCGAGAGGCGCTTCGGCTCCATGCCGGCGCCGATCATGAAGTTGGTGACCTCCACGGCGCGCGCCGTCGACAGATCCCAGTTCGAACGGAACTTCTTGGACTTGATCGGCACGTTGTCGGTGTGGCCGGCGACCTGGAAGTTGCGGTTCGGCAGCGACTTCAGCACCGCCGTCACCTGCGTGAGCGCGTCTTTTCCCTCGGGCTTGAGGTCGGTCTTGCCCGGGTCGAACAGGATCTTGTCGCCCAGCCGCACGATCATCCGGTTCTCGCGGATCTCGACCTGCAGCTTGCCCGCGTCGGTGAGCGCCTTGAACTGCGTCACCAGCTTGCGGAACTGCGAGGCGCGCTGCTCGGCCTGCGCCTTGGCCTTGTTCAGCTCCTCGATACGCTTCTGCGCCTCTACGAGCTCGCCGCTCTTGGTCCCGGTCTCGGTCTCCAGGCGCGAGACGTCCTGCCCCAGAGCCGTCAGCTTGTCGGAGAGCACCGCCACCCGCGCGTCGCGGGACGCGACGTCCTTCTTGTGCGCGGCGCGCTCCTGATCGAGCTCGGTCTGCGTGTCGGACAGCTTCTTCTTCTGCGCGTCGCGGTCCTTGACCGTCGAGTTGTAGAGATCCTCGTTGACGCCACAACCGACGGCGCCGAGCGCCAGCGAGAGGGTGCAGAAAGCGATCGCGAGAGGGATTTGCTTCATCTGGGACCTCCTTTGGCGCGGGGGGCGGGCTTGCCCCCGTTTTGACCGAAGACGCGGTCGAGAATCCCGTCGACGTCCTTGTCGGTGAGCGGGCGCGCCGCGGTCGGGAAATCCCAGTTGAGATTCGCCAGCAGGCGCACGCGCGCCTGATCGCGGCCGTGACCGAGGCGGCCGAGCAGCGCGGCCCGCTCCTCGATCTCCGTCCGGTACATCGCCGCGCGTCCCGCCGCCTCGATCGGCGGGCGGTTCGGATTCCGTCGCGGCTCCATCCAGTCGAAAGGGTGTGACTGCGCGGTCGGCTTCGACATGGCGGCTACTCTACTCCGTCTCCGTGGCCAGGGCGCGTTTCGCCGCTTCCCAGAGGCGGTCCTGCTCGTCGGGCGGGGCGTCCGCGACGGCGCGCCCGGCGGCCGCCAGCGTCCGTTCGAGGTGGCCGAAGCGGCGCGCGAATCGGTCGGTCGCGTCGCGCAGCGCCTGCTCGGCGTCCAGCCCCAGCTTGCGGGCCAGATTCACCGTCGCGAACAGCAGATCGCCGAGCTCCTCCTGCATGCGCCGCCGGTCGCCGCCGCCGCGGGCCTCGTCGAATTCGCGCAGCTCCTCGTCGATCTTGGCGCGCGGTCCCTCGGCGTCCTGCCAGTCGAACCCGACCGCGCCCGCCTTCTCGCCGGTGCGCGTGGCGCGCAGCAAGGCGGGGGCACTCTTGGGCACGCCGTCGAGCGCGCCGTGTTTGCCCTTCTTGGCCTTTTCGACCGCCTTCAGCTTGGCCCAGTTGGACAGCACGGCGTCGGTGTCCTTCGCCACCACGTCGCCAAAGACGTGCGGGTGGCGGTGGACCAGCTTGGCGACGATGCCGCGTGCGACGTCGTCGATGCCGAACTTCCCCTCGGCGAAGCGGAGCTCGGACTGGAAAGCTATCTGCAGCAGGAGGTCGCCCAGCTCCTCGCGGTGATCGTCGGCGTCGCCGGACGCCAGCGCGTCGACCACCTCGTACGTTTCTTCCACCAGGTACGGGACCAGCGTCTCCAGCGTCTGCTCGCGATCCCAGGGGCAGCCATCTGGCGCCAGCAGGCGTTGCATGAGGCCCACCAGCTTGGTCACCTCGGCGCCGGTCTGTTTCCCGGGGAGCGGCGTCAGATCGGGGAGCTTGTCGGTTGGCACGCCCGGAGAATACCGCGTTGAACGGCGCATCAGATTGTTGAAACCGGCCTCTCGCTGGATGATCGAGATGTCAGTGCGGCGACGAGCGCGGAGCCGCAAGCGAGCGATCTCCTTCGTGGCGCAAGCGTTGCTACGATGAGGAGCCCATGCGCGGGGTGCCTTTCGTGGCTGTCTTGGTGGCGGCGTCGCTGATGACAGCCTGCGGGTCGCCGAACAGCCTCCAGGTACGGACGGGGCAGGGCGGCGGGACGCCAGCCACGGGTGCACGGCACTTTCGTGCACGATGGACGGCGATTGCGACTGCGGCTACTGCGTCAACGGAACGTGCGGGAGCAATCTTGGAAGCTGCTCCTTCGCGCCGCAATAGGGCCGTGAAAGGCGCTCGCCAGAGGGGTCGCGAGGTCGCAAGGTCGGTTGAAGGCCGCCCCGACGCATGCTATCTGCAATGAGTTGAGCGATTCGGTCACCGAGCGGCTGACTCTGGAAGACAACCGCGTCGCCCTGGCGCTCTTCGGCGAGCGGAACGCCAACCTGAAGCTGATCGAGCGCGAGACCGGCGCCCAGCTTCACACGCGCGGCAACGACCTGACGATCGTCGGTCCCGGCGACGACGTGGCGGTGGCCCGCAGCCTCGTCGAGCAGCTCTACGGGATGGCCCGCGGCGGCGCCACGATCAGCCCGGAAGACATCGGCCGCGCGGCGATCGCGCTGCGGGCGGACGCGGGCGTCAACCTGCGCGACGTCTTCCACGACACGATCCTGGTCGCCGGGCGCGCGCGCCCGATCGCGCCCAAGGGGCTGGCGCAGAAGCGCTACGTCGACGCCATCCGCGAGCACGACATCGTGTTCGGCATCGGGCCTGCAGGAACAGGCAAGACCTACCTGGCGATGGCGCTGGCCGTGCGCGCGCTGCTGGAGAAGCAGGTCAAACGGATCGTGCTGACCCGGCCGGCGGTCGAGGCGGGCGAGCGGCTGGGGTTTCTCCCCGGCAGCATGGAAGAGAAGGTCTCGCCTTATCTGCGGCCGCTTTACGACGCGCTCCACGACATGATGGACTTCGAGAAGGCCGACCAGCTGGTCGCGCGCGGCCTCATCGAGGTGGCGCCGATCGCCTTCATGCGCGGCCGGACGCTGAACGACGCCTTCGTCATCCTCGACGAGGCGCAGAACACCACCGCCGAGCAGATGAAGATGTTCCTGACGCGTCTGGGGTTCGAGTCGAAGGCGGTCATCACCGGCGACGTCACCCAGATCGATCTGCCCGACAACCGACGCTCGGGGCTGAACGAGGCGATCGGGCTGCTCTCCGACATCCCCGGGATCGCCTTCCGCTACTTCACCGAGGTCGACGTCGTGCGCCACCCGCTGGTCCAGCAGATCATCAAGGCCTACGAGGCGGCCGGCCCCGCGCGCGGCAAGTGATTTCGCCAGTAACCTTCCCGATAACTTTCGGTGCCCCGAACTGTTGTAATCTGCACGGGTGAGCGTCTCGGAAGAGCAGGCGGAGCAACAGGCCGCTGCCGATCGGTCGCGCTACGAGCTCTCGCAGCTGGTGGCGACCTCCCGGGCGCTCGCCTCCGAGCGCGACATCAAGAAGCTCCTGGCGGTGATCCTGGAGAGCTGCCGGCAGGTGACCGGCGCCGACGCCGGCAGCGTCTACGTCATCGAGGACGCCGATCCCGACCCCCAGGTGGTCAAGAAGCGGCTCCGCTTCATGCTGTCGCAGAACGACTCGATCAAGATCGACCTCAAGGAGTTCACGCTCCCCATCGACAATAAGTCGATCGTCGGCCAGGCGGCGCTCTCGGGACAGGCGATCAACATCGCCGACCTCGCGCGCGCGCCCGAGGCGGGGAAGACGCCGACCTACAGCCACAACCGCAGCTTCGACGACAAGACCGGCTATCGCGCCCGCTCGATGCTGTCGGTGCCGATGCACTCGGCGATGGGCGAGGTGATCGGCGTGATCCAGCTGATCAACAAGAAGCGCGACGCGACCCGCCCGCTCACCGGCGGCGGCGTCGACGGCGAGGTGATTCCGTTCGACCAGCGGGCCGAGGAGCTCGCCTCCGCCTGGGCGGCGCAGGCCGGGATCGCGCTCGAAAACGCGCTCCTCTACGAGGAGATCCGGGAGATGTTCGACGGGTTCGTCAACGCCTCGGTGATCGCCATCGAGTCGCGCGATCCGACCACCTCCGGACACTCGCAGCGGGTGGCGACGCTCTCCGTCGATCTGGCCAAGAAGGTCGACGGGATCTCGGATGGGCCGTTCTCGGCGGTGACGTTCAGCGAAACCCAGCTCCAGCAGATCAAGTACGCCGCCGTGCTGCACGACTTCGGCAAGGTCGGCGTGCGTGAGCGGGTGCTCGTCAAGGCCAAGAAGCTCTACGAGGAGGACCGCCGCGCCGTCCAGCTGCGCTTCGCCTATATCAAGAAGGCGCTCGAGGTCGAGCACGCCGAGCGGAAGCTGCGCGTGGCGCTGGAGCTCGGCAAGGAGGAGCTCCCGGTGCGGGTCGCCGAGATCGACGCCGAGCTCGGGCGCCGGATGGACGAGGTCGACGAGGCCTGGTCCTTCGTCAACCGCGCCAACGAGCCGACCGTGCTCGATCAGGGGGGCTTCGAGCGGCTGGTCGAGATCTCCCGGCTCGTCTACCTGGCCCCCGACGGCGAGCTGCGCCCCTATCTCGAGCGCGACGAGGTCGCCGCGCTGCAAGTCCGCCGCGGCAGCCTGACCGACGTCGAGCGGGTGGAGATCGAGCACCACGTCGTCCACACCTACAACTTCCTGCGCACCATCCCCTGGGGGAAGCGCTACGCCGACGTGCCGCGCATCGCGGCCGCCCACCACGAGTACTTGAACGGCACGGGATATCCGAACCACATCGGCTCGGGCGACATCCCGATCGAGTCGCGCATCATGACCATCGCCGACATCTTCGACGCGCTGACCGCCTCCGATCGCCCGTACAAGAAGGCGGTCCCGATCGACCGCGCGCTCGGCATCCTCGAGTCCGAGGTCAAGGCCGGCAAGTGCGACCCGGCGCTGTTTCGAGTCTTCGTCGAGGCCGAGGTCTACAAGAAGGTCATCTGACCGTGCCGGTGACGACCCTCGTGCGTGGCCGGGCCCGCGGCGCGCTCGATGCCGTGGGCCGGAGGCGCGTGGCGGCCCGGGTGCGGGTGGCGCTGCGGGCGCTGGGGCGGGCGCGGTCGTCGGCGACGCTGGTCTTCACCGACGACGAGGAGATCCGCGCCCTCAACCGCGACTACCGCAAACACGATCGCGCGACCGACGTCCTCAGCTTTCATCTTCAAGAACTGGCGGGGGAGGGGGATCCCGCCGGCGACGGCATCGCGCTCGGCGACATCGTCATCTCCATCGAGACCGCCCGGCGGCGCGCTCACGGCCGCCGCCTCGGCGCCGAGCTGGAACGGCTGGCGATTCACGGCCTCTGCCATTTGTTCGGCCACGACCACCAGCAGAAGACGGAAGCCACGGTGATGTTCGCGCTGGAGCGCCGCCTCCGGCGGTTGCCGCTCCCCACCTAGCGATCAGGTCCGCCGCGCGCCCTCGTCGCAGCGAGCTGGTCAGGGCAACTTGTAACGCCCGATCTTGTTGGCGAAGAGCTCGGTGAACCAGAGGCTGCCATCCGGCCCGGTCGTGATGTCCCAGGGTCCGGCGCCTTGGGTGGGTACGACGACCTCGGTGACCGTTCCATCGGGGGTGACGCGGCCGATCCTGGACATGGTCGTGGCGGTGGTGGTCGCCTCGGTGAACCAGACATTGCCGTCGGGGCCAGCCGTGATGCGGTAGGGACCGCTGCGGGTGGTTGGAACGGGGAACTCGGTGATCGTCCCGGACGGTGTGATGCGGCCGATCTGCGAGGCGCTCGATTCGGTGAACCAGAGGTTGCCGTCGGGGCCGGCGGTGATGCCCTCGGGAACGCTGTTGGCGGTGGGAATCGGGAACTCGACCAGCGCCCCCACCGTGGTCATGCGGCCAATCTTGTTCCCATTGTTCCCGGCTGCCTCCGTGAACCAGAGATTGCCGTCGGGGCCGGCCGCGATCCCGTAGGGAGAGCTGCCGGCGGTCGGAAGGGTGAATTCGGTGATCGTTCCCGACGTCGTGATGCGTCCGATCTTGCCGGACGCTCCCTCGGGGAACCAGAGGTTGCCGTCGGGGCCGGCGGCGATGTCCTGCGGATTGCTGGAGGAGGTCGGAATCCCGAACATCGTGAACGATCCAGTGGTCGTGATCCGGCCGACCTGACCGTAGTAGGTGTCCACGTACCAGAGATTGCCGTCCGGACCCGCCGCGATCCCGTGCGGCGTGTTTTCGCCCTGGTTCAGATTCGCGAACTCCGTGACGACGCCCGCGGTCGTGATGCGCCCGATTTTCCCCTTGTCCGAGCCCTGCACGAATTCGGTGAACCAGAGATTGCCGTCTGGCCCGGCCGTGATTCCGTACGGAGAGCCGCTCGTGAAAGGACCCGTGAATTCGGTGAAGCCAGGCGCCTCGCCGCCGCCCGCGCCTCCGTGACCGCCGGCTCCGGCGCCGCCGCTCGCGCCTGCGGCACCGCCGGTTCCCGTGGCTCCGCCCGCGCCTGCGCGGCCACCCGCGCCCGTGACGCCGCCGGTTCCCGTGACGCCACCCGCGCCTGCGCGGCCGCCGGCTCCCGTAACGCCACCCGCGCCTGCGTGGCCGCCCGTGCCGGGGACGCCGCCGGTTCCAGCGAAGCCACCTGCGCCGGTGACACCGCCCGCGCCACTTCCGCCGGAGCCCGAGACACCCGCAGCCCCCGCGGTTCCACCCGATCCGCTGTTGCCGCCGCCCGTTCCTGGCGCACCTCCGCCGCCGGGCGTGCCAGACGCTCCGCCGCCGGTCCCGGAACCTGCCGTCGAGCCTCCGGCGCCGGCTGCTGCGCCCGATCCGGCTGCTCCACCACCGCCCCCACGCTGCGAGCCACCGGCGCCACCCAGGTCCATCGACCCCAGGGCGCCGAGGTCGTGGCTACAAGCGGCACCCCAACAGAGGAGCAACCCCGCCACCGCCAGCCGGGCGGAGTGGCGAGACGAGAGGAGCGAGAGTCCCCTCGATCTAAGAGATGACATATTGCGATGGAAGCTATCACACGAGCGAAGTTCGACTGAAGAAGCGCGGATTCCAGATCCACCGCGGCGCATTTGTCGAAGAAACGGTGCGCGATCGGTCACAAACCAGAATTGCCGGCCGCCCGGAAGTCCGTGATACGGTGCCGGCCTTTCAACCCTGCCCCCAAAGGAGCGAGAGTGATGACGAGCACCCTGGTACGTACGGTGGTTAGGTCCCTTTTGGTGGCGGGCTTCATGCTCGGCGCCGTTCAGGGCTGCGGGTCGTCGGGCTCGTCGACGCCGTCGTGCATGGAGACCTGCGTAAAGGGGTTGATGTGCGAGGCAGACGCCAGCACGACCTCGGCGAACGCGCTGTGTAGCGCCAGTTGCGCCCAGGGCGCCGCGGGATCGAGCGGTCAAGGGACGAAGTGCACCAACGAAAGCGCGATGGCGTCCGCGTACAGCAACTGCTTCTCGATGACCGACTGCACCGCCTTCAAAGACTGCCTGGCCGCCGTGCCCAAGTGCCAAACCGGCGCGGGCGGCACCAACGGCGCGGCCGGCACGAACGGCTCGGCGGGCAAGGGCGGCGGTGCGGGTGCGAGCGGTGCGGCGGGCGCGACCGGCGCGGGCGGCGCAGGCGCCGCCGCCGACTGCTCGATGTGCGACAAGGCGCAGACCTGCTGTGTCGCCGCGGAGTCCAAGGGAATCCCCGCCTCGCTGTGCACGTTCTCCACTGCCTCGTGCAACGCTGCAGGCGCGGCCATGGCGAGCACGGCCACCGAATGCCAGACCATCCTCGCTGAAGGGGTCTCGTTCGGCGTTGCCGCCTGCCAGTAAGACCTCGCGAAAATTCGCCGTCGCGGCCCGCGCCTAGGCGCGCGGCCGCGGCGTCAGAAGCGCATGCCGCGCTTGGCGCGGTAGTGGAACCACTTCCAGGTGAGGTAGCCGGCGCCGGCCGCGGCCGGCAGGATCAGGAACGTGCTGGCGCCCGCGACGCCCAGGAGCACCGTTCCGCCCCAGGCCGCCGCCGCGAACGTCCCCTTCTTCTTCGCGACCACTTTGTCGCGCTCGATCAGGCTCTCCATGCGCCGGGCCTCCCCCGTCTAAGATGCCACCCGATCGGGCCGCGCGCCATCGGGCGGGGCGAATGCGTCAATTGAGCAGCTGCGGCGGCGTCAGGGCGAACGGCGCGATCTCGGCGTCGAACCGCTCGCCGTCGCGGGTGACCATCTGGTAGCTCCCGCGCATCGTGCCGCTCGGCGTGGAGATGACGCACCAGCTGGTGTACCCGAACTCCTCGCCGGGACGCAGGACCGGCTGCGCGCCGACCACCCCCTCGCCGCGCACCTCCTGCACGGCGCCGAACGAGTCGGTGATGATCCAGTGCCGGCTCTTGAGCTCGGCCGTCACCGACCCCTGGTTCGCGATATTCACGGTATAGGCAAAGGCGTACTGGCGCGCGTTCACGGACGAGCGCTCGGGGATGTACTCACAGCGAACCGTGACCAGAATTCCTCGTGTCAGCGTGGACGACATCGACGTTTGCGCGACAACCGTGCCAAAATCGGACGATGGGTACAAGGGCCGCCGCGCGGAGGTGACATGCAGCTCAACGAAAAGCATTGCGTTCCCTGTGAAGGCGGGACCCCGCCACTCGACGGGCGCACGACCAAGCTGCTGCTCGACGAGGTCCGGGGCTGGAAGCTCGAGGGAGAGCCCGGGCAGGCGGCCGGGCAGCCGACCGCGCCGCCAACCAAGATCAGCAAGCGGTACGAGTTCGCCGATTTCCTGGGGGCGATGGCCTTCGTCGACAGGATGGCGGCGCTGGCCGAGCGGGAGGGGCACCACCCCGACTTCTGCGTCCACTATAGTCGCGTCGACGTGACGCTCTGGACGCACGCCGCGCGCGGGCTCACCGAAAACGACTTCATCCTGGCGTCCAGGCTGGACGCGATCGTCTCCTGATGACCACGGGCGGCATCGCGATCACCGGAGCCACCGGGCTCATCGGGACGGCGCTGGCGGAGGCCTGCGCGCGGGACGGCCTGCGGGTCTCGGCGCTCGTGCGTGACACCGTCCGCGCGGCCGAGCGGCTGCCGTCAGCGACGCTGCACGCCTGGGACGCGACGGGCGGCCCGCCGCCCGAGGCGGCGTTCGAGGGGGTGGACGTCGTCGTGAACTTGATCGGCGAGTCGGTCTCCAGCGGCCGCTGGAGCGAGGCGCGCCGGAAGCGGCTGCGCGACAGCCGTGTCGTCGCGACGCGCGCGCTGGTCGACGTGCTGCGCGGCCTGCCGGCGCGACCCCGCCTGCTGATCTCCGCCTCGGGCGTCGGCTTCTACGGCGATCGCGGCGACGAGATCCTCACCGAGGCCTCCGCGGGCGGGACCGGGTTCACCGCCGAGCTCGGGCGGGACTGGGAGGCCGAGGCGGGCAAGGCGGCCGAGATTGGGATGCGCGTCGTGATCCTGCGCAGCGGCCTCGTGCTGGCGAAGAACGGGGGGATCCTGCGAAAGATCCTGCCGCCTTTTCGGCTGGGCCTGGGCGGCAAGATCGGCGGCGGCACGCAGTGGATGCCCTGGATTCACCTCGACGACGAGATCGGTCTCATCCGCCACGCGATGGAGCACGAGGCGGTCAAGGGGCCGCTCAACCTGGTGGCGCCCGAGCCGGTCACCAATGGCGAGTTCGTGCGCGCGCTCGGCGAGACGCTGGGGCGCCCGACGGTGCTGACCGCGCCGGCGTTCGCGCTGCGGCTGGCCTTCGGCGCGATGACCGACGAGCTCCTGTTGGCGAGCCAGCGGGCGATGCCGGTGCGGACGCTGGAGACCGGGTACGCCTTCCGACACCCGCTCCTGCGGGAGGCGCTGGGGGAGCTCCTGGCCAAGGGGCCGAGCGGGCAGACGGCCCCCGCCGCGAGCTCGACGTAGGGAGGAGACATGCGGGTTCGGCACCAGACGCCGCTCCCCCCGCCCACCGCGGCGGAGCTCGAATCCCGGGTCGCCGAACGGACGCGCGAGCTCGAGGCGGCGCGCACCGAGCTGGAGGAGCGGTCGCGCCACAGCGAGGAGGTCGACCGGCTCAAGAACGCCTTCATCGCCAACATGAGTCACGAGATCCGGACGCCGCTCAACTCGGTGCTGGCGCTGACTCAGCTCCTGCGCGAAGGCGTCGCCGGGCCGCTCACCGTCGACCAGCGCAAATACCTCCAGGTCATCGAGCGGAACGGACAGTCGCTGCTCCATCTCATCAACGACGTGCTCGATCTGTCACGCATCGAGGCCGGGCACGTGGAGATGGACGCGCAGGACCTCGATCTCGCGCCGCACGTCGAGGCGGTCGCCGCGGCGCTCGCGCCGCTGGCGGCGGCCAAGAACCTCGACCTCGGGGTGAAGTTGCCGCCGTCGCTGCCCGCGGCGCGTGTCGATCCCGATCGGTTCCGCCAGATCCTCACCAACTTGATCGGCAACGCCATCAAGTTCACCGACGACGGCGGTCAGGTCCTGGTCGGCGCCGAGCCCCAGCCCGACTCGGTCGCGGTGGTGGTCACCGACACCGGGGTCGGGATTCCCGACGGAATGCGGGAGAAGATCTTCCAGGAGTTCTACCAGGTCGATCAGACGCTGGTCCGGAGGCAGGGGGGACGGGGCTCGGCCTGGCCATCGCGCGGCGGCTGGCGCGGCTCATGGGCGGGGACATCACCGTCGGCAGCGTCCTCCGCCGGGGCTCGCGGTTCTCGCTGACCCTGCCGCGCGCGGCGGGAGCGGAGGCCGCGGCGCTAGGTCCGTCGCCCGCCCTTCCGGAGGTCCCGCCGCCGGAGCCGGGCGCGGCACTCCCGGCCACCGTGCTGGTGGTCGAGGACAACGAGGACAACCTGTTCACGCTCCGTCAGATCCTGGCGCGGCGGCCGCTGGAGATCGTGACTGCGCACAACGGAAGGCAGGCGATCGAGCGCTGCCGTCAGCAGGCGCCGGATCTCATCATCATGGACGTGCAGATGCCGGGGATGACGGGGCTGCAGGCGACCGGCGCGATTCGAGCGCTGCCGGGCGGCGCCCAGATCCCGATCGTCGCCCTCACGGCCCAGGCGATGAAGGGCGATCGTGAGCGGATCCTGGCTGCGGGGTGCGATGCCTATCTCTCGAAGCCGGTGCAGCCGAACGAGCTCATCGCCGTCGTCGAGCGGCTCTTGCGTCGTGGCGCGGCGAATGAGACGATCACCGGGCGCGCGGCGCCCCCCGCCGGGCCGCCACCCGACCTGCCGAGATCCGACAGACCACATGGCGCGCATACTCCTCGTCGATGATCCCCCGGGCGCCGCGCTGGCCGCGACGGAGGCGCTGGGGCTCGGACGCGGGAAGCAACAGCATCAGATCGACACCGTGGCGTCGGCGGCCGAGGCCGCGGCGCGCGTCTCCCAGCAGGCCTATGACCTCGTCCTCCTCCACCCGCAGCGGCTGGCGGCGGTGGTCAGCGCCCCGCGCGCCGGCAGCGACGTCCTGCGCGAAACCTTCGAGGTCTTCGAGGACGGTGTCTGTCTGGTCGCCCCCGACGGCACGCTGGAAGTCGCCAACGCGACCGGCGCGCGCCTCTACGGCGGCGGGCTGCGGGAGGATCTCCAGGGGGCGGCGCGCGAGGCGATCGCCAACGGCGCAACGGCCGACCGCGGCCTGTCGCTCGAGGGGCGCGCGTTCGCGGTGCGCGCCTATCCGCTGGCGGGGCGGGGTGCGGTGCTCTACGTCCGCGATGCCACCGACGAGCGCGAGCGCGAGATCGGGCGGTTGCAGGCCGAGAAGCTGGCGTCGATCGGGCTCCTGGCGGCCGGCGTCGCGCACGAGATCAACAACCCGGCCGCCTTCGTGCTGGCCAACATCGAGGCCCTGACCGGCCACCTGCGCCTCCTCGAGGACCGGCTGCGCGAGCCGGGGAGCGACGCCGCCAGCCGCGGGCTCTCCGATCTCCTTTTCGAGGCGAACGTCATCCTGCAGGAGTCGAAGGAGGGGATGGCGCGCATCCACCGGATCGTGCGCGATCTCGGCTCGTTCTCGCACGCCGACGACGAGACGAACGCGCCGATGAACGTCAACCTGGCGATCGATTCGGCCCTGGGGATGCTGCGCAACGAGCTCAAGTACCGCGCGCGTGTCGAGCGCGCCCTCTCCGCCAAGCGCCTCGTGCGCGCCAGCGCGCCGCGCCTCGGCCAGGTCTTCCTGAACCTGATCCTGAACGCCGCGCAGGCGCTCGACGAGGCCGAGGCCAAGCGCAACGTCGTCACCGTGCGCAGCTACGACGACGGCCCCGAGGTGGTGGTCGAGATCGCCGACAACGGCCCCGGCATCGCCGCCGAGACGCTGCCGCGCATCTTCGAGTCGTTCTTCACCACCAAGCCGCGCGGGATGGGGACCGGCCTCGGGCTGCCGATCTCGCTGGGGATCGTCCGCACGCTGGGGGGCGAGATCATCGTCGACAGCCGGCCGGGCGCGGGGGCGACCTTTCGGGTGCGCCTCCCCGCCGACGAGAGCAGCACGCCGGCCCGGACCTCGACGCCGGCGCCGGTGCCCGCGCGCGGCTACCCGCGGCGGCGTCTGCTGGCGATCGACGACGAGGCGCTCCTGCTCAAGGCCTACCGCCGCATGCTGGGCGACGCGCACGAGCTGACCTCGGCGCTGGGCGGCATCGAGGCGCTGCGCCTGCTCGAGCGCGACACGGCGTTCGACGTCGTGCTGTGCGATCTGCAGATGCCGGAGATGTCGGGGATGGAGGTCTACGCCGCGGTCCGCGAGCGCTACCCGGCCCTCGCCGATCGCTTCATCTTCGTGACCGGCGGCGCCTTCTCCAGCGACGCCCGCAAGTTCCTCGAGGAGTCGGTCGCCTCGGTCATCCAGAAGCCGTTCCGGCTGGAGGACATGATGGCGCTCATCGACCGCACCGCCCGCGGCGCCGGCTCGCCCGCGCCGCCCGGTCCTGGCCGTTCCGACTCGCGGGTGAGCTGACCGCCGTGGGCACCCGCAAGCTGGTGGTCGCCGCGCTGGTGCGCGAGGGGACGCGCGTCCTCGTGTCGCGCCGCCGTGCCGATCAGCCGATGCCGGGCCTCTGGGAATTCCCCGGCGGCAAGGTCGAGCCCGGCGAATCGCCCACCGAAGCGCTCGCCCGCGAGGTACGCGAAGAGCTCGGCTGCGAGATCGACGTGGGGCGGATCTTCGAGGTCGTCTTTCATGTTTACGACGAGTTCGACCTCTACATGCTGGTCTACGCGGCGACGCTCACTGCCGGCACGCCGCGGGCGGTGGAGGTCGCCGAGGTCGCCTGGGTCGAGGCGACGCGGCTGCCGGAGCTCGATCTCCTGCCCGCCGACTACCCGCTCGCGCGCGCGCTTGCCGCCGGCGGCTGACCGGCCCGGAATACGATCAGCGCCGTGCACTTCGACGGTGACGGCGAGTGCCCAGCCACGAGGCGCCGCCGATCGCGAGAGCGAGCGCGCCACCGAGGGGCGTCGGTCGATCCGGCGACACCCCGCACCCGCAGCCGCTCCCGAAGAAGGCGTCCGAGGAGGTGCAGCGGTAGACGGTCGTCGCGCCGCCGTCGTCGCTGCAGTCGTACGCAGTGCAGATGTCGCTGGTCCCCGCACAGACCTTGCCGACCTCGCTGCCGGTACAGGCGGACCCACTCGCCAGGCTCGAACAGGAGGCCTGCGCCGCGACGGCACGACCGGCTGTCGCCCATCCGAGGGTCAGAACCGCGGCCGTGAGCGCGAGCGAGGCGAGAGCACGAAACACGGCCCGGTAAGAGGCAAAGCTCATACCAGGTTCCACCCGCTCAACTTCGGGAGTTTGAGCAACGGAAACATTGGTCCCGCGCCGGGATCATGGCACCGCTGTCGCGGTCGTCCGGCGGATGCGCTGATCGCCGCAAGGTCAGGAGAGGCGAACCTTGGCGGCCGACGCCCAGCGGGCGATCGGCGCCCGAGCCTCGGTCGGGATCGCGCGCGCGGGGACGAAGAACCGGCCACCAGCGCGGGCAGTGAAGATCCACCCACCCTTGAAGCGCGTGAGCCGGCGGAAGCCAGCCCAGCGAACCGCTTGAGCCGTGAGCGTTGTTTCGTGACGAACGCCTGTCGCGTCGAAGGTCGTGGTGATCTCCTTGGCGGGATCGATGGCGCGCTTGGTGCGGTTGTAAGTATCCAGCAGCCGCCAGGCCACGAGGCCTGGAACGACGACGGTGGTCCAGCGCCCGGCGACGCCGAACACCGAGGTGGTCGCCGTCAGCAGCACCAACAGCGCCAGCCCCACCAGCACCGGAACCCATTCGATGACGAAACACCAGAGGATGATGCGTGCGTCGGCGACCGTCAGCTGGTAGCGCACGCTGAAGGTTTCAGTTTCGAGCTCCGGTAGCGCCATCGCCTCCATGGTAGTGCTCTCGCAGGCAGTCGTCCCGGGATTTGTAGAGGCTCGGCACGACCGCCAGCGAATCTTTACGCGGGCGCCAGAGATTGACGTGGGCGTCGAGCTCGCCGAGGCGCTTCAGGTCGGGCGTCTCGGGGTAGCGAGGGCATCGATCGTGGCAGGTGATGGCACGCCCATCGTCGCCCCGCCCGTGGCCCCAGCCCGCGTCGACCTCGGTGAACATCATGCCGACCATCTCGCAGCGCTCACACGGCCGCTCGCCGCCTGTCGGGCAGGAGAGCCATTCCTCGGGCCCACCGCAATACGCATGCATCTCCTGCGGCTCTCCGTCGAACCGGGCCACGCGGTCATCGACGTACGAGAGAGCGCCGTAAATGACGCGGTTGAACCCACTGCCGCTGCTCTCGGGTTGCCACCTTCCCCGCGCGTCGAGGCTCTCGCTGTAGGTTGCTCCGTACTCCGGCTGGACCAGCCACCTGCCAACCCTGAGGATCGTGAAGGTGCGGGTCTTTGATCTCTCCTCGATCGTCGCCCGGTCGTTGATCTTGGCCTCCAGCGAGGGGAGAAGCTCTCCGCTCTCGGTGACTCCACGCGACAGCTCGACCCGACGGCAGGCGTGCGTGTCACTGAACTCGCGGTTCGTGAACAGGAAGGCGGGCACCGTTCGGCCGGGTGGCACCCAGGCAAGCAGCTTGGCGAGTGGCGAATAGAAGTGCAGCCCCTTGAAGTCGTCGGGCCAGCGCTTGCGGGCCCACTCAATCTCCGCCGAAAGGTCGTAGTGGCCTTTCGACGGCTCGTCGGCGTGCACCACACCTCCGGCCAGCACTGCGAACAGCGACAGGTAGTAGCCTCGCCGCATCACCCGCCTTGCGACCGATTGTCGCGCATCGCGCCGGGCCCGCGCAATCGGACCGGCGCCGCGGTTTCAGTTGGCTTCGGGCGAAGGCTCGGAAGCGGGCGCGTCGGGGGCGGGAGCGGGCTCGCTCGACGCCGCGGCGCCGGGCTGGGCGGCGGTGACCGCGGCGCGCAGCGCCTCGCGCTCGATCGCGCGGGCGGCCTCGATCGCGTCGCGCTTGCAGGCGCCGCAGATCGACGGCGCGGTCCAGGCGCCGAGGTGGGTCTGCAGCTGGCTCTCGGGCGGCCAGTAGATGGGCGTCTTGCAGGTCTTGCACGGGATCTCGATCGTCTTCTTGTCCTTGAGGAAGTCGTTGCAAGACTGGCAGCTGCGCTCGGGCGGACGGATCTCGCGGCGCCGTTTCTTTTTGTTCCGCCCCCGCTTGCCGCCCGACTTGTCGCCCCGCGACTTGTCAGCGGTGGCGCTGACGGCTGCGCTGGGCGCCGCCTCGGCGGTGACTTCCGACGTCTCGGGCGCGGTCGCCGACCCTTCCGCTGCGGGCTCGACGGGCGCCGGCGCCGCGTCGGTCTTGGCTTCGGGATGATCTCTCGACCCTGGGCTCGGGCCGCACGCCGGCGGCGAGCTGGGCCTGCTTGCTCCAGGTCCAGGTCCCTTCGCAGTTCTCGTTCTTGCACGGGACCTGCCGGTCCTCGAGATCGCCCATCTCCTTCGCGCAGATCTCGCAGTACTGCGGATAGGGATCGCCGGTCTTGCCGCGCACGGCCCGCGCCAGCTGGCCGCCGCGCTTGTCGGTCCAGGTCCGCTTGCAGCCGCTGCGACGGCAGGGGCGCTCCACGTCCTTGATCGACTGGTAGAGGCCGATGCAACGCTCGCACATCCGGTGCGGTGCCTTCGGCGTGGGCTTGCCGGCCAGGCAGGCGTCGAGCTGATCGCCGCGGGCCCAGGTCCAGGTGTTCTTGCAGCCCGAGGTCCGGCAGCGGATCTCTCGATCGGCGATCGCCCCGAAGGCGGCCTTGCAGCTCTCGCACATCCGGCGCGGTGGATCGTTGGACAGCCCCTGCGCGTAGGCCTGGATCTGCTCGTCCGCGCTCCAGGTCCACTTCTGCTTGCAGCCGTTGATGCCGCAGCCGACCTGGCGGTCCTTGAGCTTGCGGTAGACGCTCTCACACTGGACGCAGCGGAGGGCCGGGGCCTCGAGCGTCGTCTCGGGGGCGCCGGCCAGGAGCTGCGCCCGCCGCGTGAAGACCGCTTGCCGCGTGCAGCCGGGGACGATGCAGGGGAGCGGCTTGTCCTCGAGGCTGGCCAGCTTCCCCTCGCAGGCGGCGCACATCCCGCGCGGCGGTTGCTTGTTGGTGGCGAACGCCTCGAGCTGCGCCTTCGCGGGCCAGGTCCAGGTGCCGTCGCAGCCGGGGCGGTCGCAGGGGCGCTCGGCGTCCTTCACCCGCGCGAACTTCTCGCGGCAGGGGTCGCACATCGACGAGGCGGGATCGTTCGGATCGGCCGCGCCGCGCCCGCCGAGCTTGGCGCCCTTGCCGCCGGCGATCGAGATCCAGGTGCGCGTGCAACCGGCGACGGAGCAGGGGGAAGACTTGGCGCCGAGGCGGTCGGCGAGGGTGAAACCGGCGAGGCCCATGAGAAGGGGCCTATGCTGACCGAAACCCCCGAGGGCGTGCAAGGCGAATCGCGTGACAGCCCCGTATCGAGGCCGTCTCGGCTTGCGCGGGAGGGGCGTGAAGGGTAGACAAAGCCCCTTTCTATGCAGATCACGATTGAAGACCTGTCCCCGGTCGAGAAGAAGGTCGAGTTCGAGCTCCCCTGGGCCGACGTCGCGCCGAAGCTCGACAAGGCTTACGACTCCCTGCGCCGTGGCGTGAAGTTGCCCGGCTTCCGCCCCGGCAAGGTGCCGCGGGCGCTGCTCGAACGGATGTACCGTCGCCAGGTCGAGGACGAGGTGGCGCGGGAGCTGGTCGAGCGATCGCTCGGGCAGGCCATCCAGGAGAACCAGATCCAGCCGGTCGCGCCCCCCGCCGTGGCGGAGATCGAGATCAAGACCGGCGAGCCGTTCAAGTTCTCGGCCCGGGTCGAGGTCCGCTCGCAGGTCACGCCCAAGGACTACTCGGGCATCGCGCTCAACCGCCGGCCGCCCGAGGTCAAGGACGAGCAGATCGTCGAGGCGCTCGAGGGGTATCGACGCCGCCTCACGCAGTTCAAGCCGATCGATGTCGGCGCTCGCAAGGAGACCGGCGACGCCGACCTTCTGCGCACCGAGATTCACGGCAAAGTCGGCGAGCACAAGATCAAGAAGCGCGAGCTGCTGGTCGACCTGGAAGACGACGCGCACGGCCCGCTGCCAGGCCTTGCCAGCCGGCTGCGCGGCAAGCCGATCGGCGAGACGCCAATCGAGGTCGACTACACGCTGCCGGAGGAGGGGGTCCCCGCCGAGATGGCCGGGCGCCACGTTCACCTGAGCGTCAGCATCAAGGAGGTGCGCGAAAAGCAGGTCCCGGCGCTCGACGACGAGATGGCCAAGGACACCGGCGAGGCCGAGACGCTCGAGGGCCTCCGGACCAAAGTTCGCGAGAGGCTGGCCGACACCGACAAGACGCGCATCAAGCGCGAGATGGAGCGGGCGCTCATCAAGGAGCTGGTCAAGCGCAACGAGTTCCCGATCGCGCCCGCGCTGGTCGACCGCTACGCCCAGGCGATCGTCAACCGCGCCAAGAGCCAGCTCATGATGATGGGCGTCGACGTCGAGTCGGTCGACGACGGGCGGATGCGCGCCGAGGTGAAGACCGAGGCCGAGGAGGAGGCGCGGGGCGCCATCCTGCTGCAGGCGATCGGCGAGCGCGAGGGGATCACCGCCACCGA
The DNA here is from genome assembly GCA_963725905.1 of uncultured Pseudomonadota bacterium. Taxonomy (GTDB): domain Bacteria; phylum Myxococcota_A; class Polyangia; order Fen-1088; family Fen-1088; genus JADGRB01. The sequence goes on from CAVSAG010000006.1 coordinate 168,208, forward strand.
CGCCGACGTTCAGAAGCGCGTCGCGGAGCTGGCGCAGGGGCGGAGCGAGACCCCCAAGCAGCTGCGCGCCGAGCTGGAGAAGGACCATCGCATCCACCAGATCGAGACGCAGATCCGCGAACAGAAGACGCTTGATCTGCTGATCTCGCAGGCTAAGATCACCGACGGCGAGCCGGCCTCTTCGTTGATCGTGACGCCGGAGCAGGCCCGCCAAGAGCAAGCAGCAGCCGCCGCTGGCGGAAAAGCCAAGGCCAAAAAGCCGAAGGGACCGACCCCATGAGTCAGTTCGACGACGTTCCGCCCGCCATCAAGAACTTCATCATCCCGACGGTCATCGAGCAGACCCACCGGGGCGAGCGCGGCTGGGACATCTTCTCGCGCCTGCTCAAGGACCGGATCATCTTCCTCGGCACCGCGGTCGACGATCAGGTGGCGAACATCATCATCGCCCAGTTCCTGTTCCTCGAGAGCGAGGACCCGGACAAGGACATCATGCTCTACATCAACTCGCCGGGCGGGATGGTGACGGCGGGGCTGGCGATCTACGACACCATGCAGTACGTGCGCCCCGACGTGGCGACCTTCTGCATGGGGCAGGCGGCCTCGATGGGATCGTTCCTGCTGGCCGCCGGGACCAAGGGGAAGCGGTACTCGCTCCCGCACTCGAGCGTCCTCATCCACCAGCCGCTGGGCGGATTCTCCGGCCAGGCGACCGACATCGACATCCACGCCCGCGAGATCCTGAAGACGCGCGACAAGCTGAACGAGCTGCTGGTCAAGCACACCGGCCAGCCGATGGAGCGGATCAAGCGCGACACCGAGCGCGACTACTACATGACGGCGATCGAGGCCAAGGAGTACGGCATCGTCGACGACGTGCTCATTCAGAAGCCGACCGCCCTCGGCAAGTGATCGGCTGATGATCGCGTGGACGGAGCTGGGCTTCGCCCAGCGGAGTCCTTCGCGGGAGGGTTCGGGAACCCTCCCAGGGTTCCCGATTTGACTGTCGTCAAACACATCGTTTTTTGGAAGCTGAAGCCGGAGGCGCACGGCCGCCCCGCCGCGAACAACGCGCGGGCCATCAAGGAGAAGCTCGAGGGGCTGCGGGGTCGGATCCCGGGGATGCTCAGGATCGAGGTCGGCCTCGACTTCAGCCGGACCGACGCCTCCTGCGACCTGGCGCTCTACTCCGAATTCGAGTCGCGCGCGGCGCTGGACGCCTACCAGTCCCACCCGGAGCACAAGGCGGTCATGCCCTTCATTCTAGAGGCACGCGCCGAACGTCTGCTGGTCGACTACGAGACCTGATCGCGTGCCTGGCGGGCAGGGCTTGTGCTACCTTTGTCTAGGTGCCGCCCGAGCGTAAGCGAGACGATCATGGGAACCTCTCTTGCTCCTTCTGCGGGAAGAGCCAGAAAGAGGTCAAAAAGCTCATCGCGGGGCCGACCGTCTACATCTGCGACGAGTGCATCGGCCTCTGCAACGACATCATCGCCGAGGAGATCGAGAAGGAGTCGGAGACCTTCGGCCTGGCGCCGGTCCCGAAGCCGGCCGAGATCAAGACCGTCCTCGACGACTACGTGATCGGGCAGGAGCGGGCCAAGAAGATCCTGGCCGTCGCCATCCACAACCACTACAAGCGGATCGACGCCAAGGTCGGCGCCGAGGACGTCGAGCTCGGCAAGTCGAACATCCTCTTGCTCGGGCCCACCGGCTGTGGCAAGACGCTCTTGGCCCAGACGCTGGCCAAGATCCTGAACGTCCCGTTCGCCATCGCCGACGCCACGAACCTGACCGAGGCCGGCTACGTCGGCGAGGACGTCGAGAACATCATCGTCAACCTGCTGCAGAACGCCGACCACGACATCGAGAAGGCGCAGCGGGGTATCGTCTACATCGACGAGATCGACAAGATCGCGCGCAAGGGGGAGAACCCCAGCATCACCCGCGACGTCTCGGGTGAGGGCGTCCAGCAGGCGCTGCTCAAGATTCTGGAAGGGACCGTGTGCAACGTGCCGCCCAAGGGGGGGCGCAAGCACCCGCAGCAGGAGTTCCTGCAGGTCGACACGACGCACATCCTCTTCATCTGCGGCGGCGCCTTCGTCGGGCTCGAGGACATCATCGAGCAGCGGGTGGGGCAGCGGCAGATCGGCTTCGGCGCCAAGATCCAGTCCAAGAAGGAGCGGCGGGTGTGGGATTTGCTGCGCGAGGTGCAGCCGGAGGACCTGCTGAAGTACGGCATGATCCCGGAGTTCGTGGGACGCCTGCCGGTCATCGCGCCGCTGCACGAGCTGGACGAGAGCGCGCTCATCGACATCCTGACCAAGCCGAAGAACGCGCTGGTGCGCCAGTACCAGAAGCTGTTCGAGATGGACGGCGTCAAGCTGCGCTTCACCAAGGGGGCGCTGCAGGCGGTCGCCTCGGACGCCCAGAAGCACAAGTCGGGCGCGCGCGGCCTGCGGGCGATCCTCGAGCAGGCGATGCTCGACATCATGTTCGAGGTCCCGACCAACGGAACCCCGGTCCGCGAGGTCGTGATCAACGAGGAGACGATTCAGAAAGGCCAGCAGCCGCTCTTCATGTACCAGAAGGGGGCGGCCGCCGGAGAGAGATCCGCGTCGTGACCCTGAGGCCGCAGCAAGGAGGGATTCGCATGTTCGATCCAGTGTGCGAACGTTCTGAGCGTGTTTCCGCCCCGTCGTCCACGCGCTGGATCGCCTGGATGCCGCTCCTGTTCGTGGCGGCCTTTCTCTACTGGAGCGTGGCGCTCGGGCTGGGCGGGCTCTCCCTGATGGCGGCCAGCACCATCACCAGCGAGGTCGAGACGTCGGCTGATTTCGCCCCCTCGGCCGTTGAACCGGTCTCGGGGCACGCCCTGGTCGAGCCTATCGTCGTTCACCTGGAAGAGTCGGCGGAGCCCGAGGACGTCAACGACAACGCGGGCGCCGTGCCGCCCGTCGACGCCGTCGACAGCAGCGACGACGACGGCACCGGCCGTCTTCCCGGCAGCAGCAACTAGCCTCGAGCGAGGCAGGCGCCCCACCGGAGGCACAGACCTCCGGTAGAGGCAAAAAATCGTTTAGCTCGGCCAGAGGTTGAATTTGGCTTCCGCCGGCGGGCGGAGCTACGATTGGGCCGTCGCATGTCGGATCGCCACGACGAGAAAAAGGGGCCCCGTCGCGTACCACTGCTGCCGTTGCGGGACATCGTTGTCTTCCCGCACATGGTGGTCCCACTCTTCGTGGGGCGCGAAAAATCGATCGGCGCGCTCGAAGAGGCGATGGCCCGAGGTGGATCGCCAGGTGCCGGAGTGGGGGGCAAGGAGATCTTCCTCTCCGCTCAGCGCAAGGCGAAGACCAACGAGCCGATCCCCGAGGACATCTTCACCATCGGGACGATCGGGACGATCATCCAGCTCCTGCGCCTCCCCGACGGGACGGTGAAGGTGCTCGTCGAAGGGAAGCGGCGCGCCGCCATCCGGCGCTTCGTGCAGACCGACAACTTCTTCACCGTGGAGGTCGACGAGATCCCCGAGGTGCACGAGCGGTCGGTGGAGCTGGACGCGCTGGTGCGCGAGGTCCACGCGACGTTCGAGACCTACGTCAAATTGAACAAGCGGATCGCGCCGGAGATCTTGATCTCCGTGCAGACGATCGAAGATCCCGGCCAGCTGGCCGACACGATGGTCGGGCAGCTGCAGCTCAAACTGGCCGACAAGCAGGCGATCCTGGAGATCGACTCGCCGTCGAAGCGCCTGTCGCGGCTCTACGAGCTGATCAAGGCCGAGATCGAGATCCTGCAAGTTGAGCGGAAGATCCGGACGCGCGTCAAGAAGCAGATGGAGAAGACGCAGAAGGAGTACTACCTCAACGAGCAGATGCAGGCGATCCAGAAGGAGCTGGGCGACCGCGACGAGTTCAAGAACGAGCTGACCGAGCTGGAAGAGCGCGCCAAGCAGAAGAACCTCTCGAAAGAGGCGCAGGGGAAGGTCAAGAAGGAGCTCAAGAAGCTCCGGATGATGGCGCCGATGTCGGCCGAGGCGGCCGTCGTCCGTAACTACGTCGACTGGGTCCTCGGGCTCCCCTGGGGCGAGAAGACCGAGGAGAAGCTCGACGTCGTCGACGCCGAGCGAATCCTCGACGAGGACCACTATGGCCTCAAGAAGGTCAAGGAGCGGATCCTCGAGTACCTCGCCGTGCAGGCGCTGGTCCAGAAGCTCAAGGGCCCGATCCTCTGCCTGGTCGGTCCGCCCGGCGTCGGCAAGACCTCGCTGGCCCGCTCGATCGCCAAGGCGACGGGGCGCAACTTCGTGCGGCTGTCGCTGGGCGGCGTCCGCGACGAGGCGGAGATCCGCGGCCACCGCCGGACCTACATCGGCGCGCTCCCCGGCAAGATCATCCAGTCGCTCAAGAAGGCCGGGACGCAGAATCCGGTCTTTCTCCTCGACGAGATCGACAAGATGTCGACCGACTTCCGCGGCGACCCGTCGGCGGCGCTGCTGGAGGTCCTCGACCCCGAGCAGAACAGCACCTTCAACGACCACTACCTCGATCTCGACTACGACCTGTCGGACGTCATGTTCATCACGACGGCCAACTACCTGCACGGGATCCCGATCCCGCTGCAGGACCGCATGGAGATCATCCAGCTCCCCGGCTACACCGAGTTCGAGAAGGTCTCCATCGCCGAACGCTACCTCATCCCCAAGCAGAAGCGCGACAACGGCATCGCCGAGGTGCCGGTCGACTTCCCCGAGGAGACGGTCCGCGACGTCATCCACTACTACACGAAAGAGGCCGGGGTCCGGAACCTGGAGCGTGAGATCGCCACCGTCTGCCGCAAGATCGCGCGCGCCGTGGTGGCCAAGAAGGCCCCGGTGCACATGCTCGACGATGGTCCGAGCGTCGGCTGGCGGATCACGCCCAAACGCCTGACCCGCTACCTCGGTCCCCACCGGTTCCGCTACGGACGGCAGGAAGGTCAGGACGAGATCGGCCTGGTGATGGGCCTGGCGGTCACCATGCACGGTGGCGAGCTACTGGCCACCGAGGTGTCGATCGTCTCGGGCAAGGGGAAGATGGTCCTGACGGGCAAGCTGGGCGACGTCATGCAGGAGTCGGCCCAGGCGGCGATCAGCTACGTGCGCGCGCGCGCGCCGTCACTTGGCCTCGACCGCGACTTCTACAACCGCGCCGACATCCACGTCCACCTGCCGGAGGGTGCGATCCCCAAGGACGGACCCTCGGCCGGCATCACGATGTGCACCGGTCTCGTCTCGGCGCTCCTGCGCGTGCCGGTCCGGCGCGATCTGGCGATGACCGGCGAGATCACGCTGCGTGGCCGCGTGCTGGCGATCGGCGGCCTCAAGGAGAAGATCCTGGCCGCGCACCGCTCGGGGATCACCACGGTGATCATGCCGAAGGAGAACGCCAAGGACCTGCGCGACATCCCCAAGCGCGTCTTGAAGACGTTGAAGGTCATCCCGGTCGACCACATGGACGAGGTCCTGCGTGCCGCCCTGGTGCTGCCGGATCCGGCCAACTTCCTGACCTCGCCGTCGGTGCCGGTCGACTGGCGCCAGCCGCAAGAGCGACGCGACGACCGCCGCGACCGCGAGCGGCGCGACGAGCCCTCCCGGATGCCGGTCGCCAGCGCCGTGCCGCCGTCCTCGGCTATCGACGACCCGCCCGCGGGCGAGACCCCACCGGGACAGACGCCGGAGAACCCCGGCTCGAGTCCCGACACGAACGCCCACCGCGCCCTCGATCTCGGGCTCGAAGAGATCAAGTAGATCGGGACCCTGGGAGGGTCCCGTGCCCCCGCGACCTCACGCGATCAGCCCTGCGCGAGCGCTACGGCCCGCGCAGGATCTCGACCCCTTTGACCACCTCGCGCGCGGGGGGGCGGGGCGGGCTTTGCGCCACCGGCGGTCCCTGGGGCCCTTGGCGCCGCCCGGCGCGGCCGGGCAGGGCGTCTCCCAGGAGCTCGTGCAGCCAGCGCACGAAGATCGCCGCCGATCGATCGCCCCACCCGTGGTGCGCGCGCCGGACGATCCCGTCGCGGTCAATCATGAAGAAGCTGGGGAACGAATGGACGCCCCAGCCGTGGCGGGCCTGCCCGGAGACGTCGGTCCCGATGGTCGCACCGGGCGGCGGCGGATTTGCCGCCAGAAACAGGCGCACCTCGTCGGGCGTCTCGCCCGCCTCGACCAGCACCATCCGCACGCGCCCGCCGAGCGCCTGGTCGATGCCCGCCAGCTCCGGGAACGCGCGGTGACACGGCCCGCACCAGGTCGCGAAGAACACGACCAGCGTCACCTGCCCCGTGAGGTCGCCGGGGACACCCTGGAGCGGGGGCGCCGGCTCACCCACCTCGATCGCCGCCAGGGCCGCCAGGAGCAACGCCGCCGTCACCAGGCCAGTGTAGTAGAATCTCGCCTCCCGGAGGAGTGGCCGAGTGGTCGAAGGCGACAGTCTCGAAAGACGCCGATCACCTCCTGTCGACCGGTCGGTCTAGGCCCATTTATGCGGGCGCGTGCCGAGTTTGGTTCACCTTAAGAAAACTGAACCAAACGGGTACGCTTGGACAGTAAATGGCCACGGAACTGGGACTGGTGATCAAGGCGATCGAAACCGGGCGAAAGCTGATGGGCGTCCTCCGCGAGATCGAACGGCCGGGTTGGCTCGAGGAGCGGCTGCGAACGTCGGTCGAGCAGGTCCACCAGGACATGCTTCAGGTGACGTTCGCCGTTTGTCGGGAGTTCGTGGCCCAGGCCCTCGGCCGCGACCCATCCTCGGACGACGTTGACGCGTTCATCGCGTCCGCGACCGGAGACCCGACTTTCCCCGCCCGGGCACATCGCCTCCTCGGCGAACTCAAGAAAGCAGGCTCGCAGCGCCGGCGCGCGTTCCTAGCGTCAGCGCTGTATGGCCTCCAGTTCAGCAAGCTCCCCGATGACGAGCGCGATCGAGTGGACATGGCGATCGAGCGGATGATGCCTGGGGACGTCGAACTCCTCGTTCGAATCGACGAAGGACGAAAAAGGCTCCCCCGAAAACCGCTTCCTGAGGTGACAGCGCAGCTATCAAACGTTTTCGCGTTGATCAGCGGGAACGCCCTTCGGCTCAACGCGACTGACCACTGGGATGGGGACGGACTGAAGGATGAGGTTCTCCTAGATAAAAGCTACCTGGCGGATCGCGTAGCGCTGGCGGCGCTCGAGTCGCTGGGGTGCGTTCACGTAGGAGAGAGCCGGGTGTGACTATCGGGCCCTGGACGGAGCACCCGGTGATGCTCACCGCCGTCGGCGATCTGGTCATCCGGGCGATCGAAGAGATGCGGCCGGGGCTCGAATGGCACGCTGAGTAAGAGACGGATCCGTTACCCGCTTGCACGGTATCCGTGTAAGCGTTATATTTACTACGTGATCGCCACCTTCGCCGACAACGCGACGGCCGACCTCTTCCATGGGCTCGACACAGCCCGGGTCAAAAAGCTGCCGCAGGAGGTCAAGAAGGTCGGCCCTCGCAAGCTCGACATGATCAACGCTGCCGCGAAGCTCGACGACTTGAAGGCTCCGCCCGGCAACCGGCTGGAAGCGCTCAAGGGCAACCTGGCCGGTTATCACAGCATCCGCGTCAACCAACAGTGGCGCATCGTCTTCAAGTGGAAAGACGGCGCCGCGCACGAGGTGAAGCTCGACGACTACCACTAGTTTCGATCGATCTGATCTGAGAACAGGAGGCAACAGATGATTCCCGAAAACCGAATTCCGACGCACCCGGGGGAGATCCTCCGTGAGGAGTTCCTCGAGCCGCTCGGCGTGCCGCAGACCGCGCTCGCCGACAAGCTCGACATCTCGGTGCAGCGGATCAACGAGATCGTCAACGGGAAGCGCGGTATCACGCCCGAGACGGCTTGGCTCTTCGCCGGGGCGTTCGGGACGACGCCGGAGTTTTGGACGAACCTGCAGTCCGCCCACGATCTCGCGCTCACTCGGCCCGAGAAGAAGGTCGCGCGTATCGGCTCGAAGTAACCTGGGCCGTACCGGGCACCGCGGCGGCTGATCCCCGCTGCGGGGGCGGCGCTTCGCACCCCGTCGCCCAGCCCGGATCTCTTCTCCGACGGTGCGGACGAACGAGGTGCGATGTGGCAGCTGAAAGCAGGATTGTGCATAGCGCGACGCAGACCGAGTTGATCGCGCGAGGGCGGGGCGGTGATCGCGCTCGCCGACCGTCGCGGTACACTTGGCCAGGAAACAGCCACTGGCACGGTTGACGACCAGGCCGCAGAGGTCGTAAGTACCGATGTTCGTTACCTTCGGAGGAGTGGCCGAGTGGTCGAAGGCGACAGTCTTGAAAACTGTAGGGCGAAAGCTCCGGGGGTTCGAATCCCTCCTCCTCCTCAACGTGCCGGCCTCGCGCTTCACGGGGCGATGCAGGTCTGATAGGCGCAGCTGAAGGCCCCGGCCGCCGCCGACCAGATGCAGTACTGACTGCCGCAGCAATCCTTCGCCGGATCTGCGCAGGTGTCCGCCGGGCCGTGGCAGTAGTACCCCTCGAGGTTGCCGCAGCCGTTGTAGCTCGGCGAGCAATAGCCCTCCGGACCGCAGTCGCTGTCCATTCGGCAGGTGGCGGGCACGCAGATGTTGATGGCGTAGGCCTGCGATGCAGCGTCGGTCTCGCCGGGCGGCGGGCTCACGGTGGTCGTTATGCCGCCGCAGGCGCAGACGTAGCCTTTCTGGCAGTCGCCGTCCGCCAGGCAGAAGTCGCTCACGCACAGCCCCGCCGTGCAGGAGCCGTATCCGTGGGAGGTGCAGTCCGCGCTCAACACGCAGCCCGGGACGCCTCCGCTCGGAAGCGGAACGGGCGCGTTGGGGGCGCAGCTTTGGGGCGTCGCGCGGTGCTCGCTCGGCACCTCGCCCGCGGCGGAGTGCATGCACCCCGACGGGTCCGACCCTCCCGTGCCGATGACACCTCCGGTTCCGGGCCTCGTACCAGCGGCGCCACCGGACGGGCGACCGGGGCCGCCGCCGACACCGGGTCCGAACGCGCCCCCCAGTCCGCCGGCGCCGGTGCCGAACGCGCCGCCCGGGCCGTCGGCGCCGCCGATGCCGACGCTCCCCCCAACGGCGCCGCCGCCGCTCCTGCCGCCCGGTCCCGCCGCGCCGCCCCTGCCGGTGCCCTTCCCGAATCCTCCGCCTGGGCCCGCTCCCCCGCTGCCGAGCGAACCGCCGCAGCCGATCGCCCCCAGCACCATCACGACCAACGTTGCCTGCCGCGACCCTCGACCGATTGAGCTCATGTTGCGCTCCCCCAAGCGTTCGCTCAGTACGTCGCGGTCCAGGTCAGGGTGAACTGGCAGTCGCCGGTTGCGTTGTGGCAGAGGACGACGAAGTCATAGCTGTCGGCGACCATCGGACCTTGCCCCTGACGCGAGCCCGTGGCGTTGTCGTCCACCAGCGCCTGGGTGTTGGCGTCGAAGCCGCAGCCGTATTGCAGATAAAACGAATCGGGGATGATCACCGCTTCGATGACGTCCATCCCGGGTGGATTGTCGGTGATGTCGTAGAACATCGTGCCGCCTCCGACGTCCTCGGGACCCCAGGCGAGGGCGCAGCCGCCGGCGGTGACGTCGACTCCCGCGGCCGACGCCAGCGTGTAGGTGGTTCCGCTCGGGCCGCCACCACCCCCGCCGCCGCACCCTGCCACGGCGAGCATGATCAGCGCGCCGCCGAACAACGTCCTCTTCATGCAAACCTCCACACGAGAGTCAGAGTGCCGCGCCGCGGAGAGGGAGGGATTCGAACCCTCGATACAGCTTTTGGGCCGTATAACGGTTTAGCAAACCGCCGCCTTCGGCCTCTCGGCCACCTCTCCAGTGCCGTAGTGACACGGCACCGGGCACCATAGAGGAAGGTCCCCGCCCGCGCAAGTGACCTGATGGCCCGGCCGACGGCTGTGCTGTCGGGCGCGACGGCACTTGACGGAAGCGCCGTCGCACGGCATACGTGTCGCCTTCAAGTTTGTCTGCGGCTGTAGCTCATCTGGATAGAGCACCGGCCTACGAAGCCGGGGGTAGCAAGTTCGAATCTTGCCAGCCGCACCCCGCAACCAGGCGCCCTTGATCGAGGCGATCCGGGCGACGTAGGATCGGAAGGGTGCCCGGGCGTCGCGCGGTTCGGCTCGGCTGTATCGCCCTCCTCGTCGGGGCCTGCGGAGGCGGTCAGAAGGCCAGCACCCGGGACGCCGCCGCCGATGGTCTCCCGATCGATCGAGGCCCCGCGCGCGACACGGCGGCCGACGGGACCGTCGACGCGGGCCGCTCCGTCGACGCCGGCACCGGCTCCCACGCGGACGGCGCGGCCGACGGTCTGGCCGACCGCCCGGCCGCCGCCACGGATGCCGCCTGCAACCCGGACGCGATGCCTCAACCGAATGCGGGTCTCACCGAGGCGATCACCACCGAAGGGTGCCTCGGGGGGATGATCGCGATCTCGGGACCGACGCTGTTCTGCATCGATCGCTACGAGGCCGCGCTCGTGCGCCGGAGCGATCTGTCTCCCTGGTCGCCGTACCTCAACCCGGGGACGACGCCCGTGAGCGCCGTTTCGCTCGCCGGCGCCGTGCCGCAGTCGAACATCAGCGGCACGCAGGCGGCGGCGGCTTGCGCGGCCGCCGGCAAACGGCTCTGCACCGACGGCGAGTGGCTGCGCGTCTGCCAGGGTCCCCAGGGAAGGACCTACCCGTATGGCGACACGCGCATGCCGGGCGTGTGCAACGACGCCCGCGCCGTGAACCCCGCCGTGGCGTACTTCGGCTCGAGCGACCCATCGGTCTTCTCGATGGTCGGGAACGCCTGCATCGACCAGCAGCCGGGCTCACTGGCGCGGACCGGCGCGTACTCCGGCTGCGTGACCGCCGAGGGCGCATTCGACATGATGGGCAACCTCCAGGAGTGGACCGCCAATCCCGCGGGAACGATGCGGGGCGGGGACTACGCCGATACGACCCTGAACGGCGACGCCTGCCTCTACGTCACCACCGCCCACGACACGACGTACTGGGACTACTCGACCGGCTTCCGTTGCTGCATGTGAGGAGAGCGCGACAGAAATTCGACCAGGGGCGCGGCGCGCCAGGTGAGGGTGCCCACGGAGGTGCCCTAGGGGTAAATACTCCCGATGTCTCCGATCTCCCCTAGCGCGATTTCAGGCTCGAACAGGCACGGTGTGAGCTCACGGCCCCCAAACTCAAAGGAGACTCACCGATGGCAGCGAAGAAGCACTCCCAGTGCAAGGCAACGCTCATGAAGACCTGGAGAGCGACCGTGCGACAACTCAAGGACGCGCCGGTGTCCATCGTGGCACCGGTGCACGGGGTGTTCCGATCGGTCATCGACATGATCGAGGTCAAGGGCATCTGCCCACTTCACCTCGACCAAGTGCCGGACGCCGTCGTGGCGACGAAGAAGCCGCGCAAGGCGACCTAGGCGCCGCCAACTTTGGGCGCGCGCCCAGGTCCGCGTTACTTGGGGTCGGAGCGGTCGGAACGATCGGTTACGGCGGCGACCGCCGCGGTGATGGCGACGGCCCAGCCGCACAGCGGAATCGGTCGGGTTGAGCGTGACGACGGTCGCGCGTGCTGGTCGCGCGAGCCTGCCCGCTCCTCGTGCAGTAGGCTCCGGGCCCGAAGGGCCCCTGGGTTGCGTGGTCCGATGGTCGGCCTGCCGGTCGGGGCGGTTGTGCAAGGAGGATGGAGATGCGCGGAACGACGACGTGGTTCGTGGGGCTCGCTGGTGCTCTGCTGGTAGCGCCTGGCTGCGGGACGAATGAAGGTGCGCCCGCAGGCGGCGACAAGACGACCGCCGAGGTCATCCTCTCGGTGACCAACGCGCCGACAGATGCGCGGTGCCTGGTCGTGACGGTGACGCCGGCGATGGGTGCCGTGGTGACGCAACAATTCACGCTGCAGCCACAGCAGACGGCGGTATTCGAGCTCGACAATTTGCCTACGGGGGACGTGACCGTTTCGGAGAACGCCTACACGGTTGCCTGCTCGGCGGTCACCGCGACGACCGCCGCGACCTGGACCGCGGCCGCCGTGCCGGTCACGCTCACGGCGGGCACCCCCGTGACGGTGAATTTCGCGCTGCAGCTGGTGAGTGGAGGCGGCGAGCTCACGGCGGTCAGCAACTTTCCGAACCCGCCCAACGCGATCACCGAGTTTTCGACGGGCTCGCAGTTCAGCTTTCTCGTCGATATCGTCTCGGGCACGGATGGCAATCTCTGGTTCAGCGACCAGGGCCTCGAGCAAGTAGGACGCATCACGACCGCCGGATCGGTCACGGAGTTCCCCCTCTTCACCTCCGGCGACGCCTTTCCGAACGGAATCACCAGCGGTCCCGACGGAAACCTCTGGTTCACGGACATCGACAACGCTCGGGTCGGGCGGATCACGACCAGTGGTGTGGTGGCCTTTTTCGACTTGCCCCAAGCCAGCGATCCGTTCAGCGTCGGTCCGATCTCGATCACGACGGGACGGGACGGGGCACTCTGGCTCACCGAGTTTATCGGAAACAAGATCGACCGGATGACGACCGGCGGAGCCGTGACGCAATTCGGGGTGCCAACCGCCAGCTCGCTCCCGACCGGAATCACCGTCGGCCCCGACAACAACATCTGGTTCACCGAGCAAGACGGGAACAAAATCGGCCGCCTCACGACCTCGGGCAACATCGCCGAGTTCTCACTCCCTTCGACCTTTGCGGCCCCGATCGGGATCGTGACCGGTCCGGACTCCAATCTCTGGTTCACGGAGAACAACGCAAGCCGGATCGGACGCGCCACGCCCGGAGGGAGCATCGTCGAGTTCAGCACGCCCACGGCCAGCGCACAGCCGAATGAGATCACGGCCGGTCCTGACGGCAATCTCTGGTTCACGGAAGGTGTCGGCGCCGTCGGGCGCATCACCCCCGCAGGCGTGATGACCGAGTTCGGAGTTCCGACGCCGGGATCCACGCCTTTCGGCATTGCGGTGGGAGCGGACGGCGGGATCTGGTTCACCGAACAGACGGGCAACAAGATCGGTCGCATTCAGCCCTAGCCGGCACGGCCCCGGCGCGGCATGGGCCGCGCCGGGCTCGGATGGCGCGTGTTGCGGCGCGCCGCTCAGGCCCGCGTCACTTGGGGTCGGAGTGGTCGGAGCGATCGGTCGCGGCAGCGATCCCCGCGGTGATGGCGACGGCGGCGACCGAGAGCGGGTCAGAGCAGTAAGGACAACTGAGGTTCGGGTGCGACTCGATGGTGTCCGTCATGAACCTGAACGCGTTGCTCACGGCCTTCCTGACGTCTTCCGGACCGTCCTTCAACGCGTCGAGAGCTTGCTCCCAGTGTGAGGTCGCCTTTCCCTTGCAGCCCGGATGGTTCATCGTCGGAGACTCTACTCGCCCCAGGGACTTTCGTCACCGATCGGGATCTGCGCGGCGCTACTTGGCGTCGGCGCGCTTGCCCGCCACCCGCCAGAGCGTGGCCGCCATGGCGCCGAAGCAGGCGAGCCCCAGGATCTGGTAACCGCCCGCCCCGAGCGCGCCGCCAAGGCGGTTTTCGATCGACAGGGTGGCGACGGCGCGCGCGCCGCCGTCGGTGACGGTGACGAAGGCGATGGCGACGCCCGCCACGGCGCCTCCGGCGACGAGGCCGGTGGCGAACAGGTTGCCGGGGCCGAGCTCGGATTCGGCCGCCGACTCGCCCCGCTTGCGGGCGGCGCGGTCGGCCAGCGCACGGACGAGACCGCCGACGAAGATGGGCGTCGTCGTGGAGAGCGGCAGGTAGGCGCCGACGGCGAACGACAGCGCGCCGACGCCGCAGAGCTCGACGGTCGCGGCCAGCGCCGCGCCGACCATCACGTACTGCCAGTCGAGGTTGCGCGCCAGGAGACCCTTGATGAGCGTCGCCATCAGCGTCGCCTGCGGCGCCGGATAGAGGTCGGTGCCGATGAGGTGGTGCGGCGGCCGGTCGAGGACGCGGATGGTGAAGCCGACGACGATCGTCGCCGTGACGACCCCGATGAGCAGGCCAATCTGCTGCGCGCGCGGCGTGGCGCCGACCAGGAAGCCGGTCTTGAGGTCCTGCGACGTGCCGCCCGCGTTGGCGGCGGCGATGCAGACCATCGCCCCCACGCAAAGCGCCATCGGCTGGTAGATGTCGGCCGTCCAGTGCAGGCCGACGAACACCAGACAGGTCCCCATCAGCGTGGCGATCGTCATCCCCGAGACCGGGTTCGACGACGAGCCGATGAGGCCGACGATGCGGCTGGCGACGGTGACGAAGAAGAAGCCGAACACGACGATGAGGACGCCGAGCAAGAGCTTGCTGCCGACGCCCGCGCCCGGAACAAAGGGGAGAAAGGCCAGGATCAGCACGAGGATCACCGAGCCGACCAGCACGACGGTGATCGGCAGATCGCGCTCGGTACGCGCCGCGGTCGCGGTGTGGCGGTGGCGGAGCGCCAAGATGCTCTCCCGGAACGAGGAGACGATGGTCGGCAGCGTCTTGAGCAGCGTGATGAAGCCGCCAGCGGCGACCGCGCCGGCGCCGATCTGGCGGACGTAGGCGCGGTAGATGGCGGCGGCCGTGTCGGCGAAGGCGTGGGTGGCGGGGTTCCAGCCGCCGGGCCCACCGACGGCGCTGAGCGCGGGCAGATACCCGAGCTTCACCAGCTGCGCTGCGATCGTGTCGGGCGGCGTGACGACAGCCAGGAGCGGGATGAGCCCCAGCCAGGCGAGCACGCCGCCAGCCACCAGCACGCCGGCGATGCGCGGGCCGATGATGTAGCCGACGCCCAGGTACTCGGGCGTGATGTCGCCGCTCAGCACCGCGGCCGGCAGGTAGCGGTTGGTCGCGCGCAGCGCCAGCGTCGGGGTCTCGGCGACGAAGCGGACGACCTTTTGTAGAATCGCGTAGACGAACGCGAAGCCGAGCCCCTGGTAGGCCGTGCGCGCCAGGTCCCCGCCGCGCTCGCCGGCGATCAGCACCGACGCGCAGGCGGTCCCCTCGGGGTAGGGGAGGGTGGCGTGCTCCTTGACGATCAACGAGCGCCGCAGCGGGATCATCATCAGCACGCCCAGCACGCCGCCGATGAGCGCCAGCGTCAGGATCGTCCAGTAGGAGAAGTAGGGCTCGCCGACGCTGACGCCGGTCGCGGCGTCGCGGCTGAGGAAGAGAAAACCCGGCAGCGTGAACACGACGCCCGCCGCGATCGACTCGCCGGCCGACCCGATCGTCTGAACGATGTTGTTCTCCAGGATCGTCGACGAGCCGAGCCGCTTGAAGACCGAGATCGCCAGCACCGCGATCGGGATCGACGCCGACACCGTCAGCCCGGCCTTGAGCGCCAGGTAGACCGTCGACGCGCCGAAGATGACGCCGAAGAGCATCCCCAGCACGATGGCGCGCGCCGACAGCTCGGCCATGCTCGCCTCGGCTGCGACGTACGGGGCCGGCAGGGCGGCGTCGCCTGTTGCCGGCGCCGGGGACTCGCTCAAAACAGGTCTCCCCAGCGGCAGAGGCCGACGCTGCGCTGCTCGAGCGCGCGCCGCACCTTGGCCGAGGTCAGCGACGCCAGCTCGGCCGTCCGCTGGTAGCGCGTGGACGTCTCGGGCGACTCGCCGTCCGCCGCGGCCGGGGCCTCGCCGGGGTGGCAAATGAGCTCGTGCGGCCCTGGCCCCAGGCGCCCGATGATCTCGAGGATCCGGATGTCGTCCAGGTGGCCCGACTCGACGTAGCCCCAGCTCTGCGGGGCCGTGCCGTCGCGCCCCCAGCTGCCGCCGGGTCAGCCAGGCCGACAGCGTGATGACCCCCGCCTCCAGCCCGCGCCGTGGGTCGGTCACCCACGCCAGCGTGGGACGCTCGACGGCGCTGCGGATTCCGGCGATGCCGTGGCGCCGCGCAACCGCCTCCACCGCGCGCCCCACGACCGGCAGGAAGCCGAGGTGATGGTGAGTGTCGAGATGGTCGATGGCGATGCCGGCGGCCCGTACCCGCGCCACCTGGGCGTCCAGCTCCCGCTCGACCTCGGCCGGGATGATTCGCCCCTTGGCCCAGGCAGCGATGAACTCCTGGCCGCGCGCCGGTAGCTTCCCCTCTGGCGTGAGCAGCGACGGGATGCTGTCGGGGTGGGCGACGGGCCGGCCGCCGCACAGCGCCAGGTGGACGCCGACCCCCAGGGTCGGGGCCTCGGCCAGCATCGCCCGGGCCCCCGGCAGGTCGGGCGTGGTTCCCAGAAGCGAGGTGCTGGTGACGATCCCCTCGCGGTGGGCCCGCAGGATCCCCCGCGAAATGGCGGGCGACATGCCGAAATCGTCGGCGTTCACGACCAGCCGTATCTCCCCGGCGCTCACGACGGGCGCATCATGCCCTCATTCCCGCGCTCGCGCCCCTAGAGACCAACCGGCGCCCGCATTGACCACCTCTGGCGTTGATGATATTTCCTGATGAACATGGCGAAACGTCTCTTGATCGCCGACGACAGCGTGACGATCCAGAAGGCCTTCGCCATGACGTTCGCGGGCGAGGACGTGATCGTGACGGCAGCGCGCTCGGCCGACGATGGTTTGGCGCAGGCGCGTCAGGCCCGTCCAGACCTGATCGTGGCCGATGGGGCCATGCCCGGCCGGACCGGGTACGACCTCTGCGCCCAGGTGCGCGCCGACGCGGCCCTGCGGGGCGTGCCGGTCTACATCCTCGCCTCGAGCCAGCAGCCCTACGACGAGGCGCGTGGCCACGGGGCCGGCGCCGACGGGTACTTCATGAAGCCGTGGGACACGGCCGCGCTGATGGACAAGGTCTACGCGGCGGCGGGGGGCACCTCCGCGCAGCCCGCGGCGCCCGCGCGCGTGACGGCAGCATCCCTCCCCGCGTCGGCGATGGAGGAGGAGGACTACGGCGAGATCAGCATCGAGTCGTCGGGGCCGGTCACGCCGCTGCCGATCACGACCGGCGCACCTGCGACGGCCGCGGCGCCCCGCGCCACCAGCGCGTCGATGCCCGTGGTTGGTGGATCGCCCGGCGGCCAGCCTGGAGTGCCCGCCATGCGCCCGTCGCTCATCCCCGGCATGCGCCCAGGCGCGATGCCCCCGGCGCGCCCCGGGACGGCGCCGGTTCGCCCGCTCGGCGGCCCGGCCGCGCCCACGCCCGGTGCCTCGATGCCGCCGCGTCCCTCGGCGCCGCCCGTCGGCCGGACGATGATCGGCCTGCCGGCCGCCGGCGTGCCGATGCCGGGCGCCCAGCGCCCCGCGGCGCCGATGGCCCCGGCCATGCGCTCCCCGACCGCCCCGGTGGCGCCGCTCGGGGCTCCGGTCATGTCGTTCGCCCCGCCGCCCGCCGCGGCCCCGCGTCCGCGCGCGATGACGCCCCCGATGGTGACCCCGCCGCCGCGGCTGCGCGACAAGACCCCCACGCCGCCGCCCTCGTTCGTGACCCCCGGGGCCGCGCCGCCTGCGGCCTCCATGGTCTCCGCGGCCCTCTCGCAGTCGGTCGATCAGAAGCTGGCGGCCATCAGCGCCAAGGGCCCAGAGTACGCTGCGATCGCCAAGCTCTCGCGCGAGATCATCGAGCAGGTGGTCTGGGAGGTGGTGCCCGAGCTGGCCGAGGCGATCATCCGCGAGCGCCTCGACAAGCAGCGGCTGGCCTGAGGGTCCAGGCGCGGGACCCTTTGAGGGTCCCGAAGTCGAACATCCGTTGCCGGCGTAGATGACCAGGCAGGTGACGTTGTCGTCGCCGCCGCGCCCGTTGGCCAGGTCGACGAAGACCTTGGCCACGTCGCGGTAGAAGTGTCCCGTCAGCACCTGTCCGAGCTCGTCGAGCGTCAGGTAGTTCGAAAGACCGTCGGAGCAGAGGACGAAGCAGTCGCCCGCCTGGACGGCGATGCCGGCCAGATCGGGCTCGACGCTCGGCTCGAAGCCGACCGAACGCGTGATGATGTTGCGGAAGCGCGACTCCTTGGCCTCCTCGGGCGAGATGAGGCCGGCGCGCACCTGCTCCTGAATCCAGGAGTGGTCTTCGGTCAGCTGGCGCGCACGCCCGTCACGGTAGAGGTAGGCGCGCGAGTCGCCGACGTGGGAGAGGTGGACATAGCCATCCGAGAAGAGCAGGGCGGTCAGCGTCGTCCCCATCCCCGAGAGCTCCGGGTCTGACATCGCCGCCTCGTAGATGTGGCGGTCGGCCTCCACCACCGCCTGCCGCAAGAGCGCGTTGACCGGGTGGGTGGAGCCGGTCGTCGCCGGCGCGGGGGCGGTGGTCAGGAGGCCCGACTTGTGGACGTTGCCGATCTCGCGCTCGAGGATCTCGACCGCCATGCGGCTGGCGCGCTCGCCGCCGAGGTGGCCGCCCATCCCGTCCGCCACCGCGTACAGGCGAAGCTCGTCGTTGCAGAGGAAACTGTCCTCGTTGTGGGCGCGCTTGCGGCCCACATCGGAGGCGCCCCAGCCGGTGATCCGCATCAGGGCTTGCCGGGGACCGTCGCTCCAGGCGCGGGCGGGGGTGTCGCGGGCGGCGTCGGCGGCAACGCCGGTGCCGCCGTGGGCTTGGCGACGGGCGCGGCGGGCGGCTTGGCCGCGGGGCCCGGGGCGGCTCCGGCGGCGGGCGTCGCGGACGCCCCGGCGGGGGCCGGGCCTGCGCCGGTGGGCGATGCGGCCTTGGCGGCGGCGCCCGGCTTGGGCGGCTCGCCGATCGTGGTGTTGAAGTCGATGCGGGTCGCGCCGGCCCCCATGCCGACCGCCTCGATCCGCGCGGCGTCGACCCCCTTGCCGACCAGGAAGTCGCGCAGGGCATCGGCTCGCTTCTGCGTCTCCGTCTTCGGGACGCCGGGGGCGTAGACCTCGATCCGCAGCTTGAGGATCTCCGGGTGCCCCTTCATCACCAGGGCGACGTCGTTGACGACCTTGGCCGACGAGTCGCGCAGCACGGCCTTGCCGCCGTGGCTGGTGAAGCCGAGCTTCTCGTCGACCTCGATCTTCCCCTCGGCGAGCCGCACCCACTCGGGGCCCGGATCCGGGCAGCCGTCGTCGTCCTTGTAGCCGTTCAAGGTCTCGGGCTGCATCGGGCACTTGTCGACCGTGTCGGGGATGCCGTCCTTGTCGTTGTCGGGGTCGGGGCAGCCGTCCTCGTCCTGGAAGCCGTCGGCGTCCTCGGGCTCGTTCGGGCAGTTGTCGAAGTTGTCGGGGATGCCGTCGGCGTCGTTGTCGGGATCGGGGCAGCCGTCGGCGTCCTCGAACCCGTCCTTGTCCTCGGGCTCATCGGGGCACTTGTCGACGTTGTCGGGGATGCCGTCGCCGTCGCTATCCTCGGTGGATGAGGGGCAGCCGTCGTTGGGCTTCTTCCCCTTGTGGTCCTCGGGCGCGTTCGGGCAGGCGTCGTTGAGGTCGGGGATGCCGTCGTTGTCGTTGTCGAGGTCGGGGCAGCCGTCGGCGTCCTGGAAGTCGTCGACGTCCTCGGGCTCGTTGGGGCACTTGTCCTTGACGTCGGGGATGCCGTCGCCGTCGTTGTCGGGATCGGGGCAGCCGTCCTCGTCCTGGAAGCCGTCGCGATCCTCGGGCTGATCGGGACACTTGTCGTCGGTGTCGTAGATGCCGTCGTGGTCGCGGTCGCGGAAGTCGGGGTTGAAGGCGGCCATCAGGAAGAACCGGATGTCCGGCGAGCCGATGCCGTTGCCGATCCCCCGCCCGAGGCCGCCGGTCAGCGACCACATCCCGTTGATGGCCCGTCGCCCGGCCAGGTCGACCTCGAACGGGTTGACGTCGCTATAGAACTGGATGAACTGGTTCAGGCCGCTGCGCCCCGCGATCTCCAGGATGACGTCGGTCTTCCGATCGAACGTGTAGTCGGCGGCGGCGCCGTAGAGCAGCTGCGGCCCGAGGTCGGTGGCGAAGGCGTTGGAGGTCTCGCGGATCAGAATCCCCAGGTTGCCGGCGGCGCGCAGGGGCCCGAAGTCGATCGTCCCGATCGCCTTGATTCGCCCGGTCACCGTGGCATCGCCGAGATAGGCGCGGCCGCCGGTGTGTCCCGTCGGCAGGGTGAGACCGGCCGAGAGCCCGAGGTCGTACTGGTCGTCGCGGCCGAGCGTGGCCAGGTGCGCCTTGCCCTCGATCCGGATGTCGCCGATGCCGGTCTGCCGCAGGTGGAGGTTGGCGGGAGCCCCCATCGCGTCCACCTGGTCGCCGTCGAGGAAGAAGGTGAAGGGGATCCCGATGCCGACCTGGTAGCGGCCGAAGAGCCCGATGGCGGCGTCGAGCTCGCTGGTGAGCTGGTCGTCGACCAGATGGGTCTCGGTCGGGACGCCCGATCCCTGCGTGAAAACGGAGTAGGGGCGCTGCTGGTAGTTGAGCTCCAGGCCGAAGCTGAGACGCTTGTGGTCGGGGACGTCCGCCCCTTCGACCGTCAGGTAATTCTGCGGACCGATCGCCGGCTGGAACAGCTGCGTGTCGATGCTGGTGTCGTGCGGGGCCGTGCTGCTCTGGGCGCGCGCGGACCGCGCCGGCGCGAGCAGGACCAAGCCGAGGCAAAGGCAGAAGAGGGTGAGGGCCGCGCGGGGCGGGCGCGACCTAGTCTGTCGGTTCATTCACAGGAGGTCCCGCGGGAGAGCATATCGCCGAACGGCTCTCAAAGTCCACGAACCGCGTCGACGTTGATGGCGAACCGGCGGACCCCCGCGCGCCGACAGAGGTCGATGACATGTACGACGTCGCCGTGGGGGACGGCGCGGTCGGCGGAGATGACCGCCTGGAGGTCCGGATTTCGCGGCAGCTCCCCGCCGATGAAGCCCTTGACGGCCTCGTCGTCGCTCGGCGCGCCGTTCAAATAGAGCGCGCCGGCCTTGGTGAGCGTGAGCCCCAGGGCCGTCCGCTGCACCTCGACCCCCGAGGCCGCCTTGGGGAGATCGACGCGGATGGCGGGGCTGACGATGTAGGACGCCGTCACCATGAAGATGATGAGCAGGACCAGCGTGATGTCGACCAGCGGCGTGACGTTGACGTTGACGATCATCGGTCCCGGCTCGTCGTCGCCGCTGCCGAAGTTGTTGGCGCGCGCCACAGGATTGACTCTAGAGCTTGCCGGCCGGCGCCGCGGCTGCGGGGATCGTCGACAGGACCCGGTGGGCCATGCCGTCGATCTCGGCCATCGCCCGGCGGACCCGCCCCTGGAAGATGTTGAAGGCGACGACGGCGGGGATCGCCACCAGGAGGCCGATGGCGGTCGCCACCAGCGCCTCGGAGATGCCGGACATCACCGCGGCGCTGCCGCTCGCCTGGTTGTGGGAGAGATCGGCGAACGCCTTGATGATGCCGAGGACGGTGCCGAAGAGGCCGATGAAGGGGGCGTTGTTGCCGAGCGTCCCGAGGATCCCGAGGTGGCGTTCGAGCTCGAGGCGCAGGCGGGCCTTGACGGCGGCCATCGTCTCCGAGACGGCGTCGGCGCCGCGATCGAAGTGCTCGAGCCCTGCGGCGGCGACGGCGGCCGCGGGAGCGCGCCGCCCTTCGAGCAGCCGGCGCGCCCCGGAGAGGTCGGCGGCCAGGAGACGCTCGACGAGCTCTCGGCCGAGCGCCTCGACGTCACCCCGCGTGCCGGCGAAGGCGATGGCGCGCTCGACCATCACCGCGACCGACAGCACCGAGAGCGCGATCAGCACCCAGAGGACCCACTCCGAGCCGAGCAGCGTGAAGCCGAGGATTCGTTGGGTCAGATGCATGCGCTCCGTCTCGCCGACAAAAAACGCTATCACACCGGAGCAATCAGCGCGTCGATGAAGACGGTGGCGTAGGCGCCGGGGGGGAGCGTGAAGCGGAGGCGGATCGGACCCTCGGGGCCGGGCGGGATCTCGATCGCCGCGTCGGTCGGCTTGAGGAGCACGGCACGGCGCGCGCCCGGCAGCTCTCGGCCGGCACGCGAGAAGTCCTCGCGGGTGGCGCCGACGGCGGCGATCGCCGCGTCGTCGAGGGCGCGGGCGGGCGTGTCGGGCGGCGGCTCGATCTCGCGCCCGCCGGGGAGTGGGCCGGTTGGAATCACCTCGCCGCGGTCGACGCGGGCCTGATCGATCGCGAGATCGGTGGTGACGAAGAGGCCGCCGCTGTCGGTCTTCTGCAGCACGTCGCCGCCCCGCACCTCGGCGAGCGGCCCCGCCGCCGCCCGCAGCTCGAGTGCGCGGTTGAAGACCGCCGACTGCAGCGCCGAGAGGAGCAGGCGCCGCTTCCGCTTGTCGCGCTCGCGCCGCTCGCCGCGCAGGATGGCGAGGCCGGCGGCCGCGTTGTCGCCGCCGTGGCCGAAGCGCTGCGCGCCGAACCGGTTGGGGACGCCGGCGCCGATCGCGACGGCGAACCGCGCCCCCAGCGCCTCGCGCTCGCCGGCCCCGGCCTCGCCGGTGAGCGTCACCTCGAACCGGTTTCCGTCGAGGTGGCCGAGGCGCAACTTGTGGGGGTGGAGCGTGGCCGTGAGGACGCGGAGATCGGGCGCGGCGATCTCCAGCGCGCGCGCCGCATCGCTCCCCGGCACACTCAGCTGCTGGCGTGTGACCGCGTGTCGGTCCTTGAGCCCGGCGTAGCCGACGTCGCGCGGCACCACGCCGAAGGCGCGCGCGATCCGGGCGATGGCGTCGAAGGTCGTGAGGCCCCGCTTCTCGATCCAGAGGAAGAGGTGCGTCCCCTCGCCGCTCGGTGGATAGGCCGGGATCTCCTCGACGGTGAACGTCTCGGGTGAAGGAACGAAAGTCAGCACCGGCGCGCGCCGCGGCTACTTGGGGGACTCTGGGGCCGCGGCGCCGGCGGCAGGCGTCCCCTCGAGCATCGCCAGGTACATCTTGGCGGAGCGGTTGTCGGGATCGCCCTCCAGGACCGCCTTCCACTGCGCCGCCGCGTCGTCGCGCCGGCCGGCCGCGTGGTAGCTGAGCCCCAGGTGAATCCGCCCCGGTGGGTAACGGGGGTGCTCGGCGCTCACCAGCTCGAGCTCGCGGATGGAGGCGGGCAGGTCGCCCATCTCGCGCAGCGTCTTGCCGAGCTCGGTCCGCAGGTCGGCGAACGTCGGGCAGAGCTCGAGCGCGCGCCGGTACTCGCGCACCGCCTCGTCGAACACGCCGACGGCGCGGTAGGTGCCGCCGATCTCCGCGTGCATGTTGGCGATCTTGCCCTTGACGAAAGGATCGAGCTCGCGCGGCGCCTGCTGGACCGCGGCCATCGCGCGCTCGTAGATCGCCTTGGCCTCGCTGTACTTGCCGAGGTCGTTGCAGGTGACGACCAGGTTCAGCGCGGCCTCGGTGTAGGCCGGGTTGAGGCGCAGCGCCTGCCGGAACATCTCCTCGGCCTCGGCCAGCCGCCCCTCCTGGTGGTAGATGACGCCCAGCATATCGTAGACGTCGGCGTAGGCGGCCTTGCCGCGCAGCACCTCGGTCAGGCAGGCGACTCGCCTGGTCGTACTCGCCGGCTGCGTAGTGGGCGCGCCCGCGCGCCACCAGCGCGCGCAGGTTCGCGGCGTCCGCCTCAGCCATGGGCGGTCGCCGCGCCGATCGGCGGAAGGCTTCGGCGCCGGGGTGGGCCCGAAGCGCTTGGCGATGTACTCGAGGTAGAGCTCCGAGCGGCGGGCCTGCGGGGCGGTTCCGTACTCGGTGACGACGCGGGTGAAGGTCTCCTTGGCGCGCAGCGGATCGTCCATGTGCAGGTAGGTCTCGCCGAGCGAGTAGAGCAGCTCGGGCTCGCGCCCCGATCCCGGGTAGCGCTTGATCGCCCCCTCGATCCGCATCGCCGCCGCCTTGGGGTGGTCGTTCTTCAGGTAGAAGCGCGCCACGTAGACCTCGTGGTCGACCAGGCGCTGCAGGACCTCCTTGCGCATCTCGTCGACCTTCTTGTCGTAGGGCGAGTCGGGGAACCTCTTGCGGAAGTCGAGCAGCTCGCGCGCGGCGTCGTTCACCGCCGACTGATCCTTCTCGTACGAGGGGGGCATGATCCAGATGTCCTCGGGCATGTCCTTGAAGTAGCCCTCGCAGATCCGGAACGCGACGTAGCCGTCCTCCACCTTCTCGTGCGTCGGGTGCAGGCGCGCGAAGCTCTTGTAGCTCTCGTTCGCCTCGGTGTAGTTCCCCTGCGCGAACTGCGCGTCGGCCAGCGCCAGCTCGGCCATGACGGCGTACTTCGAGAACGGGAACTTCTGCTTGACGAACTGAAAGTACTTCTTCGCCTCGCCGTAGTTCTCGTCCTTCAGCTCCGCCATCCCCTTCTCGTAATTTTGCTTGGCGGTGAGAGAGTAGGTGACGGGGCGCGTGTCGTCGTCCGACTCGGCGCAGCCAAGACCCGACGCCGAGGGCGAGCTGACGAGCAGCGCGAGCAGACAAGAGCTGTCGAAAGCGAGGTGACATGAAGGAAATATGGTACGTAAGCGGCGTGTCGGCGTCCACCACCGTCACCTCCACGGTCGCCTTACTTTGCGGAGGGTCCTCGTCTGGTCGTTGGCGCCGTTGGACTCCGGGCCTCGCCGCGGCGTTGCTCGCCTGCGCGGGCGTGCGCCGGCGCGTCCGCCGCGGCGGGGCCGCGGCGGCCGGCGAGCCGGGTACGCCGGCTGCGGTCGAGGAACGCCGGGCGCGCGCGACGCCCATCTGGCCGGCGCCCGCTGCCCGGGCGGGCCGGCCAGCGCGCCCTGCGCCTGCCGGCAGAAGAACGGCGACGTCGCCGAGACGCAGCCGCCCGACGCCGACCACAAGCGGTTCGAGATCCGCCTCGCGCGCGCGGGCGGCGGCGCGAC
This sequence comes from uncultured Pseudomonadota bacterium, assembly GCA_963725905.1. Classification (GTDB taxonomy): domain Bacteria; phylum Myxococcota_A; class Polyangia; order Fen-1088; family Fen-1088; genus JADGRB01. The sequence goes on from CAVSAG010000006.1 coordinate 192,986, forward strand.
GCTCGACTCGCCGACGCTCGGCCACTTCGCGGCGGGAGCCGACGAGACCTGCTACTACATCGACGTGCTGCCGGGGACGACGCAGGAGGTGACCTTCACCGCGCGCGCCGCGACCAAGGAGGGGGCGTGGCGCCCGAGCTCGATCTCGCCGAGTACGGGCCGAAGGGGCCGTGGTGGTACGACATCCTGTCGGTGCGCTGCGACGGCGGCCCGGGCGACCGCTGCAACCGCGACGCGGCCGACGCCTGGAGCGCCGAGGCCAAGACGCGCAAGCGCGGCCGGATCGATCCGTGCGGCTCGACGGTGATCTCGCACCTGCGCTGGGACACCTCGGGCGGCACGGGCGATCGCGAGCTCGGCCTGTTCCGCGACTTCAGGTGTCGCTTCACCATGGAGGTGAAGCGGTTCGCGACGCAGTTCCACCCCGGCGCGACGGAGTGCGTGCCGAAGTGAAGGTGCATCTGATCGGGATCGCGCGGGACGGGGATGGGATCGCTGGCCGGTCTGCTCAAGGCGGCCGGGCACGACGTGCGCGGCTCCGACGAGCACGTCTACCCGCCGATGTCGACGCAGCTCGCGGAGCAGCAGATCCCGGTGTTCGAGGGGTTCGGCCCGGCGAACCTCGACTGGGGGCCGGAGGCGGTCGTCGTCGGCAACGTCTGCCGCAAGGACCACGTCGAGGTGCTGGCGGCGCAGGAGCGGAAGATCCCGCTCGAGTCGTTCCCCTCGCTGTTCGGGAAGCTGTTCCTCGACAGCGGCAAGCAGCTCGCTGGTCGTCGCGGGGACGCACGGCAAGACGACGACCTCGTCGCTGCTGGCGCACGTGCTGCACGACGCCGGGCGCGACCCGTCGTTCCTCATCGGCGGCGTGCCGCTGAACTTCCGGCAGTCGTGGCGGCTCGGCGAGGGCGACGAGTTCGTCGTCGAGGGCGACGAGTACGACACCGCCTTCTTCGACAAGGGATCGAAGTTCCTGCACTACCGGCCGCGCATCGCGCTCCTGACGTCGGTCGAGTTCGACCACGCCGACATCTTCCGGGACGAGGAGGCGGTGCACGCCGCGTTCCGCAAGTTCGTGGCGCTCATCCCCGAGGACGGCCTGCTGGTCGCCTGCGCGGCGTCGCCGGGCGCGATGGAGGTGGCGCGCGGCGCCCGCTGCCAGGTGGTCACCTACGGGCGCCCCGGCTCGGGCGCCGACTGGACGTTCGAGGTCGCCGCCCGCGTCATCGGCGGGCGCACCACGCTGGCGCTGGCGCGCCGGGGCGAGCGGGTCGGCGTCGTCGAGACGAACCTCCCCGGCATCTACAACCACGAGAACCTGATCGGCGTCATGGCCGGTCGCCTCGCACCTGGGGATCGAGCTGCCGATCGATCGCGCGCGGCGTGCGGCGCTTTCTCGGCGTGCGGCGTCGGCAGGAGGTGCGCGGCGTCGCGCGCGGCGTGACCGTCGTCGACGACTTCGCGCACCACCCGACGGCGATCCGCGAGACGATCCTGGCGCTCAAGGGCCGCTTCGGGCCCGGCAAGCTGATCGCGGCGTTCGAGCCGCGCTCGGCCACCAGCCGGCGCAACGTGTTCCAGAACGACTTCGCCGACGCGCTCTCGGTCGCCGACGAGGTGGTGCTCGCCCCGCTCTACGCGCCGGAGAAGGTGCCGGACGGGGAGCGCCTCGACGTCGAGAAGGTGGCGGCCGACCTGCGGCGCGAGGACGTCCCGGCGCGCGTCATTGCGACTGTCGAGGAGACGGTCGCGCACCTCGCCGAGCGGGCCTCGCCGGGCGACACCGTGCTGGTGATGTCCTCGGGCGACTACGGCAACCTGCACGATCAGCTGCTCCAGGCGCTCGGCGATCCGGTCATGCCGGCGCGTCTCGAGCACAAGGTCCGGATCGGCAACCTGCTCGATCGGGTCGGGATCGCGCACCCGGTGCTGGAGCAGTTCTGGCCAGCTACCTCGTGATCCCGGGCGAGGACGCGGACGCGCCGCTGGTCGGCTGCGTGGCGATCGAGCTGTCCGGCGACGTGGCGCTGCTGCGCATGCTGGCGGTCGCGCCCGAGCGCCGCGGCGAGGGGCTCGGCTTCGTGCTCGTCGAGGCGGCCACGGAGCGCGCGCGCACCTTCGGCGTGCGCCAGCTCTACCTGGTCACCGACGGCGCGCAGGGCTACTTCGGCGAGAAGCTCGGCTTCCGGGTGGTCGATCGCAAGGACGTCGCGCCCGAGATCGCCGCCACCGCCGAGTACGCGCTGGCGCGCTCGAAGAACGCGACCTGGATGCGAAAGGACCTCTAGCGACGATGGCCGCAGGCAGTCGGCCACGATCCCATGTCCGGGGCGCGCGCCACCGCCGCCGAGATCGCGCGCGAGGCCGGGCAAGATCCTGATGCAGGGGCTGGGGACGCGCCCGACCGTCGGCTACAAGTCCGAGGACATCAACCTCGTCACCGAGTACGACAAGCGCTCGGAGGCGCTGATCGTCGAGCGGCTGGCCGCGGCGTTCCCCGCCGATCGCATCGTCGCCGAGGAGGGGACGACCGCCGCCGGCGATCCGGGGGCCGAGCGCGTCTGGTACGTCGACCCGCTCGACGGGACGACGAACTTCGCGCACGGGCTGCCGATCTTCTCGGTGTCGATCGGCCTCGTGGACGGCAAGCGGCCCTTGCTCGGCGTCGTCGAGGCGCCCGCGCTCGGCTGGTCGTTCGCCGGCACGACGACCGGCGGCGGCTCGACGCTGAACGGCAAGCCGATCGCGCCGTCGGCGACCGAGCGGCTCGGGGGCGCGCTGCTCGTGACCGGGCTTCCCCTACACGCGCAACCCGGTGCAGACCAACCTGCCCGAGTGGACGGCGTTCACCGAGGCGGCGCAGGGGACGCGGCGGCTCGGCTCGGCGGCGCTCGATCTCTGCTTCGTCGCCGCCGGCTGGCTCGACGGCTACTGGGAGCGGGCGCTGCACCCCTGGGATCTGGTGGCGGGCGCCGCCATCGTCATCGGCGCGGGCGGCAAGGCGACCGAGCTCGACGGGACGCCGTTCGACGGCGAGACGGGCCGCGTGCTGGCCAGCAACGGGCCGCTGCACGAGCAGATGATCGGGATTCTGCAGAGCGTCTCGCGGCGGACGAACACCCCCTGGCCTTAGCGATGCGGAAGGTGGCGGCCGCGATCATCGCCGGCGGTCCGGCCCGGCGGCTGGGCGGCGCGGTCAAGCCGCTGCATCGAGATCGGCGGTCAGGCCGTCGCCGACCGGCAGCTGGCGGTGCTGCGGCCGCTTTTCGGCGCGTGTTCGCGGTGGCGAACGACCCCGCACCCTGGGCAGAGCGCGCGGCGTCGAGGTGGTCGCCGATCGCGTCGCGGCGCCGGCCCGCTGGCTGGCCTCGCCGCGGCGCTGGCGGCGGCCGGGGACGCCGAGGCCGTCGTCTGCGTGGCGGGCGATCTGCCGTTTCTCGCACCGGCGCTGCTGACCGCGCTGCGCGACTGGTCGCCGAGGCGCCGCGGCGCTGGCGCCCCGTCCAGGCGGGCGCGCCGAGCCTCTGTGCGCGCGCTACGCGACCGCGCCTGCGCGCCGAGGTCGAGGCGCGCCTGGCGGGCGGGCGCCTCGCGCTCCACGAGCTGCTCGAGGAGATGCGCCACCGTCTGGCTCACGGACGGCGATGCTGGCGCCGCTCGATCCCGACGGGCTCTGAGCTTCGTCAACCTCAACACGCCCGACGACCTTCGCCGCGCCGAAGAGATCGCGCGCCGCGCGCCGTGAGGCGACGGCGGGCGCGCGCGGCTGCCCCGCGCTCGGGCTGGCGGCGCCGCGATCGTCGCCGCCGTCGCCGTTCTTCACGGCGACGACCTTCTTCGGCGACGATCACCTCTTCCTGGCCTTCGCGCGCCACGTCGGCAATCCCTTGTTGCCGTTCGTCCGCGATCTGCACGGCGGCGAGTACTACCGGCCGCTCTGGATGCTCTTCTGGTGGCCGCTCGGCCGCGCAGGCAAGCGTGGCCGCTGTTCGCGCGCCGCGGCGCTCGCGCTGCACGCCGCGGCTGCCGTCCTGCTCGGTCTCCTCCTGCGGGCGCTCGGGCGCCCGAGCACGCGTCGCCGCTGGGCGCCGCGCGCTGATGTTCCTGGCGCCGCAGAACCTGGCGGCCGCGCTCTGGTTCTCGGCGACGACGGATCTCCTGGCGACGGTGCTGGTCCTCGCCTCGCTGCTGGCGCTCGTGCGCGGCCGCCGCGTCGTCGCCGCGGCCGCCGCGCTGGCGGCCTTCCTCTCCAAGGAGTCGGCGTTCGTCCTGCCGTCGCTGTCGGCGCTGATACTCTGGCTCGACGGGCGGCGACCCGGGAGGCGTCCGCGCGCCGCGCATCCGTGGCTTGAGCTCGCTCCCCAGGTGGCTCTCCTCGCCGCGCGTCCTGGCCGTCCGGCGGGCGTCCTCCACGGCTGGGGCGGCAGCGGCGACGCGCGCGCGGGGCTCGCCGGGACGATCCTGCAGATCTACGGCGGGTTCGCTCAGACCTTCACCGGGCGCGACGTCCTCCCCGCGCCGCTGGCGTTCGCGCGTCGGGACGACGATCCTCGCGCTGATCGTCTTCGCGATCGCGCGGCGGGGGAGGGGGGCGGCTCGCTGGGCGCCGTTCGCCTTCGCCGCCGCGGCCGCGGCCCCGCTGTTCGCCGCCGGCTGGGCGGTCGGGGCGCGCTACTACTATCTGCCGTCGGTCGGGACTCTGCTGGGCCGTCGCCGAGGCGCTGGCCGACGTGGCCCGCCCGCGCGGATCGTTCTCGGGGCGGCGCTGCTGCTGGTCGGCGCCGTGCAGGCGGTCGCGCGCGGCGGACGTCATTTCGTACGATCGGCGGGTGGCGGCCGCACGCCGTGCGGTCGCCGCCGGCTTCGCGCCGGGCACCACGTCTTCCACGTCGACGGCGGGATCAAGGACCTCGACCTCGCCGTGAAGGAGGATCCCACGATCGAGGCGGGCGAGGTGCTCGTGCTCAGCGACGTTCCCGCCTCGTTCGCCATCGTCCCGCCGCGCTTCGCGCCAGCGGCCTCGATCCTGCTCGCCGCGCCGCCGCTGCCCCCCAGCGGCGCCTACGCGTTCGGCGACGCGCGCGTCGTGGGGCTCGCCCGCCGGGGCGACGAGCCGGACCTCGACGAGGCGCTGGCCCGCTTCCCCGATCTGCGGTTCATCCGACTGCGGTCGCATGCGCGGCGGTCAGGTGATCGCGCGCGATCTGACCGAAGAGATCAGGCGCCGGCTCGACGGCGGCGCCGGCGACGGGCAAGATTGAGCGCCCACGTGGAACCGCCGCTCCCGCCCTGTCCCTGTCGCACCCGCCCGGCCTGGGCGCGCATCGATGACGACAGCGTCATGCAGTGGCCGGTCGTCGAGCTCGCCGAGTGGGAAGAGCTGCGCCAGTGCCCGGCTGCGGCCGCCTCTGGCTGGCCGCCTGGCCCGAGGAGGTCGAGGGGGGAATGATCCTCTGCAGCCCCGAGCCGACGTCGGCGCGACGCCTCAAGGACATCGACCGCGCCGCCACGCTGCGCGCTTACTGCCTGGCGCGCCTCGAGGAGCACTTCGGGCCGCTGCGCGAGCGAAAGCTCGACTGTCGCAAGGTCGGCTGTACCCGCAAGCGGATCGAGGGGGCCAACTACTGCGTCGAGCACGTCATCGCCGACCGCTTCGGCCGCCACCTGGCCCGCCTCGACCCCGCGCCCCCGCGCCAAACGGGAAGGGTAGGGGGAGCGGGACCCTCGCGGGAGGCGCGGAACCCTTCCAGGGTTCCGTTAAATAGAAAAGGCCCGAGCCAATTGCTTGGCTCGGGCCTTTAAGAATAATTCCCGGCGGCGACCTACTCTCCCACAGAGTTCCCCCTGCAGTACCATCGGCCCTGGAGGTCTTAACTTCCGAGTTCGAGATGGGATCGGGTGTGGCCCCTCCGGTATGACCGCCGGAAAGCTGGCGTCGTCAACAGCGATTGACGACAAATCTTTCGAGGTGTCTTGAGCTTCGCAATCAAGCGACTCGACCTCATAAACGGTGAATCGCGACTAAAGAGAAAATAATGGTGACCAAGCCGCACGACCGATTAGTACCGGTTAGCTCCACGCCTTACAGCGTTTCCACACCCGGCCTATCAACCTCGTCGTCTACGAGGGGTCTTTAGGAGGCTTACGCCTCGGGATTCCTAATCTGGAGGTCAGCTTCCCGCTTAGATGCTTTCAGCGGTTATCTGTTCCGGACATAGCTACCCGGCGATGCCATTGGCATGACAACCGGAACACCAGCGGTCCGTCCACCCCGGTCCTCTCGTACTACGGGCAGGTCCTCGCAAGAATCCTGCGCACACGGCAGATAGGGACCGAACTGTCTCACGACGTTCTGAACCCAGCTCGCGTACCGCTTTAATTGGCGAACAGCCAAACCCTTGGGACCTACTTCAGCCCCAGGATGCGATGAGCCGACATCGAGGTGCCAAACCACGCCGTCGATGTGAACTCTTGGGCGTGATCAGCCTGTTATCCCCAGAGTACCTTTTATCCGTTGAGCGATGGCCCTTCCATTCGGAACCACCGGATCACTATGACCTACTTTCGTACCTGCTCGACCCGTCAGTCTCGCAGTCAAGCTCCCTTGTGCCATTACACTCTACGGCTGGTTTCCAATCAGCCTGAGGGAACCTTCGCGCGCCTCCGTTACTCTTTTGGAGGCGACCGCCCCAGTCAAACTGCCCACCAGACATTGTTCCCCGCCCGGTTAACGGGCGTAGGTTAGATTTCCAGAATCAACAGGGTGGTATTTCACCATTGGCTCCCCAGAGCCCAAAAGCCCCGGTTCAAAGCCTCCCACCTATCCTACGCAATTAAGCCCGAAAATCAGTGTCAAGTTGCAGTAAAGGTTCACGGGGTCTTTCCGTCTTGCCGCGCGTAAAGGGTATCTTCACCCCTAGTGCTACTTCGCTGAGTCCCATCCCGAGACAGTGGGGAAGTCGTTATGCCATTCGTGCAGGTCGGAACTTACCCGACAAGGAATTTCGCTACCTTA
>CAVSAG010000006.1:205000-483193 GCA_963725905.1 uncultured Pseudomonadota bacterium
AGCCGTCCATCATGCCCGACGGCGCCACCAGATCGGCCCCCGCGCGCGCGTACGACAGCGCCGCGCGGCCCAGGTTGTCCAGCGTGGCGTCGTTGTCGATCTCGCCGTTCATCACCACGCCGCAGTGGCCGTGCGTGGTGTACTCGCAGAAGCACGCGTCGACGGAGACCATCAGCTCGGGCGTCGCTTTTTTGATGGCGCGGATCGCCCGCTGCACGACGCCTTCCGGATGCCAGGCCTCGCTGCCGACCTCGTCTTTCTTCTCGGGCAGGCCGAACAGGATGACGCCCGGGATGCCCAGCTTGGCGATCTCCTCGGCCTCGCGCGCGAGCTCGTCGACCGAGAAGTGAAACTGACCCGGCAGCGAGGAGATCTCGCGCCGCACCCCTTTGCCCGGACAGACGAAGAGCGGGTAGATGAAGTTGTCGGCCGCCAGCGTCGTCTCGCGGACGAGCCGGCGAAGCGCCGGCGTGCGGCGGAGGCGGCGCGGTCGGGTCTCGGGGAACGACATCGCGCGAGAGCCTAGCCCAGCTTGCCCGTCATCGGGAGGGGCTGGGAGGGGCAGGGAACCTTGTCTCTAGTCGGGACGTTACTAATTTGAGGGCGGGAGGCGCCTCGGCGACTGGGCCGCGGCGCCAAGGAGGGGACATGCGGCGGCGGAAGACTCGGAGCGGCCGTGGTGTTCACGGCGTCCGGTATCGGGGTGGGAGTCGCCGCGGCACGCGCGGCGGATCCGGCACGGCGCGGAAGGCGGCGCCCTGGGGCGGCGCAGGTGACGGCGCCGGTGGCGCTGCTATCGCGGCTTGCATCACGCGGCGCAGCGGCAGGTCCAGCTGGGCGAGCTGGCCGAGGCCGGCGGCGCGACGGCCGCCAGACGCGTCGCTACGGCGCCGAGCTGACGGCCGACTTTCGCGAGCTCGACCAGCGGATCGTCGGCCGCCGCGGCCTCGGCGGGGATCGACGCCGCCCGGCTCTCGGCGGTCGAGGCGGGCGAAAACGTGGTCGCGCTCAAGAAAGAGGCGACGATCTTCGGCCGTCTGGCCAACGAGCGGGGTGCGTCGTTCGACCGCGATTTCTGGGTCACAGTCGCCGAAGGCGCAGTCGGCCGACGCAGGACATGCTGACGGCGACCGCGACACGCGAGCCGTCGCTGCTCGGGCCTCGTCTCGGACATGAGCAAGCTCTACGACCGCTCGAGCAAGCGGGCGCTGGCCGCGGCGTCGCAGACTCCGCTGCCGGCGGCGCGCCGGCCGACAGCGCCCGGCGCCGGCTCAGCCGCCCGACCCTGAGCCGCCGTCGGGCTCGCGACCAGCGCCGCGACGAGCGCCTCGGGGGTGGGACTCTCGGCGACCGCAGCGACGCTGACGCCGCTCTCGGCGCCGCCTGACGCGCGGTGGTCGGGCCGATGACCGCGACGGTGGCCTGGGCGAGCGCCGCCGCGGTCCAGCGCTCGACGAACGCCCGCAGCGCGGATGGGCTGGCGAAGAGCGCGGCGTCGAAGGCGGGAAGGGGCGGCAGCGGCCGCCAGCGCGAACGGTCTGCGAGACGGGCAGCACCTCGACGTCGATGCCACGCGCCGCGCAGCGCCGTCGCGCAGATGGTCCCGGCCGTCGAGCGCGCGCGGGAAAAGCAGCGAACGCGGCGGCTGTCCCGCCGGGGCAGGCTGCGGCCGCCGCCAGCGCGTCGACCAGCCCCTCCTGTCGCTGCTCGTGAGTCGGCGGGACGATCGCGGCGCGCAGCCCCTCGGCCGCGAGCGCGCGCGCCGTTCCCGGGCCCGACCGCCGCGATACGCGCGGCGTCGAGCACCGGTCGAACCGGCCCGTCTCCCGCAGGCGCGTCGCCGCCAGCCGCACCGCCGAGGGGCTGGTGAAGACCACCCAGTCGCCGCGCGGCGCCGCGGCGAAGGCGCGTCGAACGGCGACCAGTCGGGCGGCGGGATCACCTCGACGGTCGGGTAGGTCGACGGGGATCGCGCCCGCCTCGCGCAGCGCTCGCCAGGAGGGGCCCGGCCTGATCGGTCGGCCGGGTGACGAGCACACGCCACCCGCGAGCGGCAGGGCGCCTGCTGGCTCGGTTCCTGGCTCGGTTCCTGGCACCGTTCGATGATACCGTGGCGGCGTGAGCGCGGGATCGCTCGCAGCTCTGCTCCTCGCCGCGGCGCTGGCCGCGCTGCCGGCTTGCAAGAGCGGCGGCCAGAAGGCGGGACGACGTCCGCGCCCGCCACGATCGCCAGCGTCGCCATCGACACCGGCGGCCGCAAGGTGTCCTTCCGGGTCGAGGTGGCGGTGACGCCCGAGGAGCACGCGCGCGGGCTCATGTACCGGTCGCAGCTGGCGACCGACGCGGGGATGATCTTCGTGTTCGAGGAGCCGTCGGTGCAGCGCTTCTGGATGAAGAACACGCTCATCCCGCTGGACATGATCTTCATCGGCAAGGATCGGAAGATCGTGGGCATCGTGGAGGACGCGCTCCCGAGACGGAGACCGAGCGGATGGTCGGCGCGCCGTCGCAGTACGTGCTGGAGATCAGCGGCGGGCTCTCGGCGCGGCTCGGCATCAAGCGCGGGCGAGCCGGTCGAGTTCCAGAACGTCCCCGAGCCGTGAGCACGCCCGCGCAGGGCGAACGAAGCCTTAGAATCGAGGGCGCATGGAGCCGATGCTGGCGACCCTGGCGGAAGCGCCGCTCGTCGATCCGAACCTGGTCTACGAGCCGAAGTACGACGGCATCCGGGCGCTGTCTCGGTCGTCCCGACGAAGCGTCGACCAGGGGTCGGGGAGGTGTCCATCGCTTCGCGCAGAGGGAACGACAAGAGCCAGCAGTTCCCCGAGGTGGTGGAGGCGCTCGCGCGCTGGGGGAAGCGGCGGCAAGCAGCCGGCGCTGCTCGACGGCGAGATCGTCGCGCTCGACGACCAGGGCGACCCGATCGGGTTCGAGCGGCTGCAGGAGCGGATCCACCAGAGCTCGCCGCGCGAGGTGGCGCGCCTGCGCCGGCGAGCGGCCGGTCGCGTTCGTGGCGTTCGATCTGCTGCGCGACGGCGCCGACGATCTGGCCGGCCTGCCGCTGCCGGCAGCGGCGCGCCCGGCTGGAGGCGGCGCTCGCCGGCGGGCTCGACAGCACGCTGCGGATGGCGCGCCAGGAGCGCGGCGACGGCACGGCGCTCATGCGCGGAGGCGCAAAGCGCGCGGGCTGGGAGGGGATCGTCGCCAAGGACGCGCGGTCGACCTACAAGGCGGGGCGGCGAACGCTCGACTGGCGAAAGCTGAAGCTGGTCAAGCGGCAGGAGCTGGTGATCGGCGGCTTCACCGAGGCGAAGGGGACGCGCTCGCACTTCGGCGCGCTGCTGGTCGGGCTGCCGACCGACGGCGGCAAGCTCCGCTTCGCCGGGCACGTCGGCGGCGGCTTCACGGAGAAGGAGCTGGCGCACGTCAGTACGGCTGCTCGCGGCGCGCAAGGCCGCCACCTCGCCGTTCGACGGGCCGCTGCCGGCCGGGGGCGGCAAGCCGCACTTCGTCCGCCCCGAGCTGGTCGCCGAGGTGCAGTTCGCCGAGTGGACGAGCGAGGGCTATGCTGCGGCAGCCGGTCTACCTCGGGCTGCGCGACGATCTCGTGCCGTCGGCGCTGAACGTCGAGGTCAAGCCGCCGGCCGCGCCGCCCGTCGCGACCACGCCGGCGCCAAAAGCGCTTGGCGCGGCCGAGATGCGGAAGATCTCGGCGGCGTTCGAGGCGCTCGTTCCGCGCGGCAGCGGCAAGCTCGAGGTCCCGGGCGCGGTGCTCGATCTCGGCAACCTCGGCAAGCCGCTCTGGCCGGAGCTCGGCCTCACGAAGGGGGATCTGTTTCGCTACTACCTGGCCGTCGCGCCGTACCTCCTGCCGGTGGTGCGCGATCGGCCGCTGGTCATGAAGCGGTTCCCCGACGGAATCGCCGGCTCGACCTTCTATCAGCAGCGCGCGCCCGAGCCGGTGCCGCGCGGCGTGCGCAGCGAGCGGGTCGACATCGGCGACGACGTGCCGGCGCGCCTCGTGGGCGGCGATCTGGCGACGCTGCTCCACATGGTGCAGCTGGCGGTGATCTCCCAGGACCCCTGGTTCTCGCGCGCGCAGTCGCCGTTCGAGATGGACTTCGCGGCGATCGATCTCGACCCGATGGCCGAGGCGCCGTTCCCCCGTGTCCGCGACGTCGCCCGCTGGGTCAAGGACGAGCTGGACGCGCTGGGCGTCCCGGGCTGGCTCAAGACCTCGGGGTCGCGCGGGCTGCACATCTTCCTGCCGCTGCGCCCCGGCACCTCGTACGAGTCGGGGATGCTGTTCTGCCAGATCGTCGCCTCGTTCGTGGTCCACCAGCACCCCGAGGCGGCGACGGTCGAGCGGACCGTCAGCAAGCGCGATCCCAAGACGGTCTACATCGATTGCCTGCAGAACATCTCGGGCAAGACGCTGGCCTGCGCCTACAGCGCGCGCGCCAGCGACTACGCCGGCGCCTCGACGCCGCTCACCTGGGATGAGCTCGGCGACGGGCTCGATCCGCGGGCCTTCACCATCAAGACGCTCCCCGCACGTCTGGCCGAGGTGGGCGATCTGTGGGCCGGCCTTCGCGAGGCGCCGGGGATCGATCTCGCCGCGGCGCTCGAGCGGGCGCAGGCGCGCCAACGGTAGGCAACGCGCGAACCGCTGGACGGCGGGCAGCCGTGGTAATAGTACCGGCGTCAAAACCGACAAGGAGACGGCTCATGCGTTCGAAGATTTCGCTCTCTCTGCTCTGGCGCTTTCACTGCTGGGCACCGCCGTCGCGCGCGCCGACGACGACGATCCGGCCAAGGGGCAACTTCACCCTCGAGGAGGCGACCAAGGGGCTCTCCGGCTCCGGACCGCTGACCGCCAAGATCGAGACCACGCAGGGGACGTTCACCTGCGAGCTCTTCGACAAGCAGGCGCCGATCACGGTGGCCAACTTCGTCGGCCTGGCCCGCGGCCTGCGCCCCTGGAAGGACCCCAAGAGCGGCAAGTGGGTGAAGAAGCCGCTCTACGACGGGCTCATCTTCCACCGGGTCATCCCCGGCTTCATGATCCAGGGCGGCGATCCGCTGGGGACCGGCACGGGCAATCCCGGCTACCGCTTCGAGGACGAGTTCTCGCCCGATCTGAAGTTCGACAAGCCGGGCCTGCTGGCGATGGCCAACGCCGGGCCAGGCACCAACGGCTCGCAGTTCTTCATCACCGAGGGGACGCCGGCGCACCTCACCGGCCGCCACACCATCTTCGGCCAGTGCGATCCGCTCTCGCTGGTCACCAAGATCACCGGCGTCGAGCGCGGCCCGCGCGACAAGCCGACCACCGACGTCGTGATGAAGAAGGTCACCATCTCGCGAGGCAAGAAGGCGAAGGCGAAGTGTTACGCGCAGGCGAGCGAGGGTGGCTTCGCCAGCCCGAAGCGAGCCGGGGGAGCGGGGGACCAAAGGCGCGAAGCGCCCGACGTCCCCCGACGACAGATGAAACACTTCGTGCTCGACACGAACGTCCTGATCCACGATCCGCGCGCGATTCTGGCCTTCGCCGACAACGAGGTCGTCGTCCCGATCTTCGTCATCGAGGAGATCGACCAGTTCAAGAAGGAGGCCTCGGAGCGCGGGCGGAACGCGCGCGAGGTGGCGCGCATGCTCGACGCCCTGCGGGCCGAGGGCGCGCGCCTCTCGGACGGGGCGCCGCTGCCGTCGGGCGGCCGGCTGCGCGTCGCCTCGGCGGCGCGCGCCGTCCCGACCACGCTGCGCGAGAGCCAGATCGCCGACCATCTGATCCTGATGGTCGCGCTCGACGTGCGCGACTACAACAAGGGCGAGCCGACGATCTTCGTCACCAAGGACGTCAACCTCCGCATCCGCGCCGACTCGCTCGGCCTCACCTCGATGGACTTCGAGGGCGAGCAGATCGACATCGACGAGCTCTACTCGGGCATGACGGAGCTCCTCACCACCGCCGCCGACGTCGACACCTTCTACGCGCAGAACACGCTGGCGCTCCCCGAGGCGAGCTACAAGTCGAACCAGTACGTCATCCTGCGCGACCGCGACAACCCGTCGCACAGCGCGCTCGGCCGCTTCGACGCCGCGGGCAAGAAGCTGGTGCCGCTGAAGAAGCTGCGCGAGGGCGTCTGGGGGATCCGCCCGCGCAACAAGGAGCAGCACTGCGCGCTCGACTCTGCTCCTCTGCGACGACATCAAGCTGGTCACGCTGATCGGCAAGGCCGGCACCGGCAAGACGATGCTGGCGCTGGCGACGGGCCTGCAGAAGGTGGTCGAGGAGCAGCTCTATTCGAAGCTGCTCGTGTCGCGCCCGATCTTTCCCGCTCGGCCGCGACGTCGGCTACCTCCCGGGCGACATCGAGCAGAAGCTGAACCCCTGGATGCAGCCGATCTACGACAACGTCGAGTTCCTGATGGGCCTCTCGAAGACCGAACGCAAGAACGGGCGCAGCTACCAGGAGCTGATCGACATCGGCTACATCGAGATCGAGCCGCTCACCTACATCCGCGGGCGATCGATCCCGAACCAGTACATCATCGTCGACGAGGCGCAGAACCTGACGCCGCACGAGGTGAAGACGATCATCACGCGCGTCGGCGAGGCGACCAAGGTCGTGCTGACCGGCGATCCGTACCAGATCGACAACCCCTACGTCGACGCGACCTCGAACGGCCTCACCACCGTGGTCGAGAAGTTCAAGGGGGAGCCGATGGCCGGGCACGTGACGCTCTCCAAGGGGGAGCGCTCGCCGCTCGCCGAGCTCGCCTCCAATGTGCTCTAGCGTGCTCTAGCGTGCTCTAGCGACAGCTTGGCGTCGTCGGGGGAACCCATTTACAATGCGGGCGGCCGCGCCTCGGGTTGAGGCGCGGGTCGCTTTCCAACGGAGGGTTCATGCGTCGACTTGGTCTCTGCTCCTCGGTCCTGGTTCTGATTCTGAGCGGTTGCGGATCTTCTGGTGACGGTGGAACTGGCGGGACTGGGGGGGCGGCCGGGACGACAGGAAAGGGTGGCGCTGGAGGGGCTGGCGCCAAGGGCGGAGCCTCGGGGACCGGCGGCAGCGCTGGCGTGAGCGGGAAGGGCGGCGCCGGCGGCGGAAGCGCGGGCGCGAGCGGGAACGCGGGCGCAGGCGGCAGCGCGGGCGCGGGTGGGAACGCGGGCGGCAGCGCGGGTGCGGGTGGAAACGCCGGCGCAGGCGGCGGCAGCGCGGGTGCCGGCGGCGGAAGCGCGGGCGTGGGCGGCAAGGCTGGCGCCGGTGGCGCGGCGGGTACAGGCGGTGGCGCGGGCACGAGCGGTGGTGCCGGGACGACCGGTGGGGCGGGTGCTGGCGGCGCGGGCGGCGCCGCGGGAACGACCGGCGGCGCCGGTACGACAGGGAACGCTGGCGCGGGCGGGGGCAGCGCGGGCGCGGGCGGCGCGCCGGGCGACGCCGGGCTGGTGTGCGGTGACGACACCGGTCAGGGCCACGGGGACGGGTGCAACGCCACCGAAGCCAACGGGCCCTGTGTGACTCCGATGTTCATCTCCGTCGGCAGTGGACCGACCCCGATGGGGGGAACGATCGTGGCGGGCACCTACGACCTGATCTCCGACGTGACGTATGGTCCGGCCGACGCCGCGCATGGCAACACGCGGGACCTCCGCCAGACGCTGGTCTTCTCGAACGTGACGTCGAGCTCGGCGACGCTCGATCAGGTCTCGACATCGGGGACCGCCTTCAACCGGTCGCACGGAGCGCTGACCTTCTCGGGCACGGCGGCGACGTTCACGCCGACCTGCCCGGCGGCCGACGCCGGCGGCGACACGGGCGGCAGCGCCAGCTACAGCGTCGCCTCGAGCACGACCGGCACGCTCTTCATGCTCATTCAGAGCAAGGACGGTCAAACCGAGGTCAGCATCTTCAGCAAGGCGAACTGACGGGCGTCGCTAGGTCACCGGCGCCGCGGGCGCCGGCGCGGCCGTCCCCTTGCGGTAGCGGGCGAGGTAGCTCTCGGTCACGCGGTGCGGGTCCATGCGCAGCGCGCGCGCAAACTCCATCACGTAGCCGCGCACGTAGACGGCGGCGGGCATGTCGGAGAAGCGCTCCTCCTCGATGGCGCGCAGGTAGCGTTCGCTGATCTTCGTGCGCTGCGAGATGTCGCCGAGCTCGATTCCCCGGGTCTGCCGCACCTTGCGCAGAAGCTCGCCCGTCACCTCGGCGTCGGGATCGATCACGATCTCCGAGGTTTCGATCCGCTCCTCGGCGGCGCCGCCCAGCGGGGCAGGGGTTCTCCGGCCGGCGCTGGCCGCTGCACGGACCGCGCGCGCCAGATCGGCCTCGGGCAGCGCCAGGTCGTAGAGCCGCCGCCGATCGGGCGCGAACAGCGTGTCGTGCGCGGCGTTGACTCGCGCGTGCAGGTCGCCGAGCTCGTGCTCCTCATAGAGGCCCGAAATGACGAGCGAGCCCGACGCGTAGATGTCCTTGATCGCCCGGTAGGCGCGGCGCACCTCCTCGTCGCTCACGCCGGGCTCGGTCTCCAGGATCTCGTAGTAGGTCTGCTCCTCCTCGAGGCGGAGCGGGCGTCTGGACGGGCCGCTCGCGCTCGTTCTCCAGCGACAGGAGGCGCCGTCCGAGGCGCTCGATGTTCTTCGACGCTTTCCCCTCGGGGTATTCGGCGACCAGCGAGCGGTGGCGGCGCGCCGCCAGCCAGACCGTCTCGTCCGATTCGACGTGGCCGAGGTAGTCGAAGGCGTGCCCCAGCCGCCGCCGCGCCGCCGAGGAGATCGAGTTGCCGAGCTTGAGGTCCTGGACGGTGCGCGTCTGGTTGACCACGAAGGTGGGCCGGTAGCGGCGGATCTCCTGCTCCAGCTTCTCCGTCGGCGCGCCCGCCTGGCGGACCGTGCGGTAGAGATCCAGCGCCGCGGGCGGCGGCCCGATCGGATTGCCGACCAGGCGATCGAGGCCGCGCACCGTGCGCAGGCGGCGGACGAACGCGCTCTTGGCGAAGCGGTACATGGCGTCGATGGACGCCGGATCGGGGAGCGTCACCAGCACCGGGATGTCGGCCCCCAGCCACACGTCGATGGTCAGGGTCGAATCGGCCGGCCCCAGGTCGACGATGACGTAGTCGACGTCCAGCGCGGCGATGGCGGCCAGCGTCCCCTTGGCGGTCTGCTTGGGGCGCGAGGCGCCGAAGGTGCTCCCCTCGCCGCCGATGAGGCCGACGCCGGCGATGGGCGTGTCCACGATCAGCTCGTTGAGGCTGGTCGTCTTGCCGCGCAGGAACTCCCCGAACCCGCGCGGCGGGCGCGCCGCCCCGAGGAGCTTGTGCAGCGGGCCGCCGGCGGGATCGGCGTCGATGGCGACGACCTTCTTCGCCGCCTGCGCCAGGTAGACGGCGACGTTGGCGGCCAGCAGGGAACGTCCGGTCCCGCCGCGCCCGGAGGCGAAGGCGACGAGACGCACGCGCGAGCGCGACAGGGCCGGCTCGCTCGGCTCGGAGACCGGCTCGCTCGGCTCGGCGGGCGCCGAAATCGGATCGCTCGGGTCGCTCGACTCACTGGGCTCGTTCGACCCAGGCGCGGCATCCGCCTCGACCGCCTCGATCCCGTCGTCGGTCGGCGCCGTCTCCTCGATGTCGACGGTCTCGTCGTCCTCGCCGGCCATGGGGCTAGTCTTCGAGCTCGACGTTCCAGTACGACGCGTCGGCGAGGCCCAGGAAGGGGAGCCACTCGCGGTAGCGGACCTTGCCGCCGTTGGTGCGGAAGGTCGGCGTCCAGCGCGGCCGGAGCGGCGTCTTGAGCAGCTTCAACCCCGCCTGCTCAGGCGTGCGCGCCCCCTTCGAAAGGTTGCAGTCGATGCAGCAGCAGACGACGTTCTCCCAGGTGGTGCGCCCGCCCTGCGCGCGCGGAACAACGTGGTCGAGGTTCAGCTCGGCGCGCGGCAGCTCCTCCCCGCAGTACTGGCAGGTGTTGGCGTCGCGCATGTAGATGTTGTGGCGCGAGAACCGCACCTTGGTCTTGGGGATGCGGTCGTAGAGCTGCAACACGATGACGCGCGGGATCCGGATGGCGCGGTTCACGGTGCGGATCACGTCGCCGTCGTGGACGCCCGCAGAGAGCTCCGCCCAGCTGGCGAAGTCGAAGGTCTTGAACTCCGGATCGACGACGCGCGCGACGCCCAGGTAGAGCAGCGAGAACGCGCGCCGGACGTTGGTGACGTGAATCGGCTGGTAGTGCCGATTGAGCACCAGGACCGCGGCGTTGGTCACCCTCCGAAGATAGCAGGCTGCATCGGGCACGGCAAAACGACGGTTGGGTGTCGATGGCGCGTGGGAACCCACGCGATCCACGTCCTGGCCTGTTTCTGGGCTAAAATCCCGGGGCTTTGAGCATTCAGCCCGTCTCCGCGCTGGTCGCGGCCATCGTCACCTTCGCGATCGGGTGTTCGGTCCTCCTGCGCGAGCCGCGCCGCGGCGCGCACGTCCTGTACGCGACGTTCGCCTTCAACATCGCCGTTTATTGCTCGCTGTCATTCGTCGCCAAGCGGTTCGAGTCGCCGCTGTGGGACTGGGCGTCGTTGCTGGCGGCGGTCTCGCTGCCGGCGACCGCGCAGCGGTTCTTCCAGGCGTTCCTCGGCGATGAAGCAGGGCCGCCGCCTCTCAGTCGCTCGACCGTCTTCGGCGCGATCGTCTTCTACAGCATCCTGCTCTTCTCGCGCTTCATCGAGCCGGTGCACACGGCGGTGGCCTTCAAGGTCGCCTTCATGAGCTACGTGTTCGCCGGGCTCTATCTCTCGGTCTTCTATCTGTACCGGCGCTACCGCGCGACGCCGTCGCGGGTGGAGAAGAAGCGTCTGCTCTACCTGCTGGTCGGCGGCTTCGCAACCGTCACCGCCTCGCTGGCCGAGGCGCTGCCGCACGGGCCGAGCTTCGGGAACATCTTCATCATCGTCTACCTCTACTTCCTGTCGCAGAACCTGGTCCGCTACCGGCTGCTCGATCTCAACGAGCTTTTGGGCCGGATGGTCGTCCTCGGGACGCTGGTCTTCATCCTGGCTTTTATCTACGGGGTATTGGTCCGCTGGGTCGGGACCGACGAGCCGGGGCTGTTCTTCTTCAACACGCTGCTCGCGTCAGCAACAATCGTGATCCTGATCGAACCCTTGCGCAGCCGCGTCGAGGGGGGGATCAGCCGCTGGATGTTCCAGGAGAAGTTCGAGTTGTCGCGGCGGATCGAGGCCTTGCGCGGCGAGCTCGCCAACGTGATCGACATGCGCGTGCTCGTTCCGCGCGTGCTGGGCGCGCTCGAGGACTCGCGCCGGATCACGCACGCCTCGGTCTACCTGGCCGATCCCGACGGCTCGGGGTTCGAGCTGACCGGTCACGTCGGGCCCAAGCCCGAGGGGCGCTTCGACGCCATCGCCCACCGCGTCTTCTTCGAGCGGCTGCGCCGCACCGGCGTCGTGACGCTGGAGGGGATCGAGCGCGAGCTCGCCGCCCGCCGCCCCGTCACCGCCGAGGAGCAGGAGGGGCTGCAGCTCATGCTGCGCACGCTCGAGCAGATGTACGGATCGGTGGCCCTGGGCTTTTCGAGCGAAGACCAGCTGCTTGGCGTGCTGGTCATCCGCGACGACCGCCTGCGCGAGGCCTACTCGACCGACGAGATCGAGATCTTCCGCGGCGTCGCCACCAGCATCGGCATCACGCTGCAGAACTCGCAGGTCTACGAGCGGATGAAGGAGCGCGACCGTCTGGCGGCGCTCGGACAGATGGCGGCCGGCCTCGCCCACGAGATCCGCAACCCGCTCGGATCGATCAAGGGGGCCGCGCAATTCCTGCAGCCAGCCAAATCGGATAGCCGGGACGGCCGGGACAGCCAAGAGTTCAAAGACGGCAAGGACGGCAGGGACAGTCGGCGCGAGACGAGCCGAGAGGGGCAGAGCGAGTTCCTCGGCATCATCGTCGAGGAGGTGAACCGCCTCAACAAGATCGTCTCGCAGTTCCTCGACTATGCCCGACCCTACCGCGGCGAGCAGCGGCCGCTCGACGTGTCTGACGTGCTCAAGAAGACACTCTCGCTCTTGCCCAAGGAGCCTCAGGAGACCGGCGCGGTCGAGATCGTCACCAGCTTCGCCGAGAAGATGCCTCCCGTGCGCGCCGACGCCGAGCAGCTCCTGCAGGTCTTCCTCAACCTGTCGCTCAACGCGGTGCAGGCGATTCCGGCCGGCGGCGGTTCCGGCAAGGTGCTCATCTCGACAGCGCTCCGGCGCGCCACCCGGCGCGGGGCAGCGGCCGCCTTCCTCGAGATCCGCTTCCGCGACACCGGCGTCGGCATCCCGGCCGGCGACCTCAAGAACCTCTTCATCCCGTTCTTCACCACCAAGGACAAGGGGACCGGCCTCGGCCTGCCGATCAGCCAGCGCATCATCGAGAACCACGGCGGCACCATCGAGGTCCGCTCGCAGCCGGGGGAGGGGGCGACCTTCACGGTCCTCCTGCCGATCGAGGCCGACGCCTACGCCGCCTATCTCGAGGCGACGCGCGAGGTCCCGCGTCGGACGCCGGCGACGCCGCCACCCCCGCCCGGCGCACGCCTGCCGCCGCCGCTGCCGCCACCGACACCGCCCCGGCGTCCCCAGAGTATCCCCATCGACGCGGCAGCCACCCGGGAGGCGGCCCCGCACGGGTCGGCGAAAGAGACAACCGGGCAGAGCTCCGCTTCCTCTTCCACCGCTTCGGCGCGAACGCGGTAAGCTCGCCCCGCCGTGACCGCAGCCGCTTCCGACGTCAAACGGGTCCTCGTCGCCGACGACGAGCTCAACATGCGCCGCGTGCTGGAGGCGATGCTCCGCCGCGAGGGGTACGACGTCATCACCGCCGCCAACGGCGTCGAGGCGCTGGGGGGCATGGAAAAGAGCAAGGGCGGCGTGCACACGGTGATCACCGATCTCAAGATGCCGGGGCTCGACGGGATGGGGCTGCTCAAACGCCTCTCCGCTGACTACCCCGACGTGCCGGTGGTCATGATCACCGCGCACGGCTCGGTCGAGAGCGCGGTCGAGGCGGTGAAGCTGGGGGCCTTCGACTACCTCGAAAAGCCGTTCGAACAGGAGCAGATCCGCCAGGTGGTCGCCAAGGCGATCAACACTTACGCGCTGGCGCGGCGCGACGCGCGGCCCGAGGAGCCGTCGTCGCTGCACGGACGCTTCAGGTTGGTCGGCCAGTCGCCCGCCATCCGGCAGATCTACGCCGTCGTCGAGAAGGTGGCCAACACGCCGTCGACCGTGCTCATCAGCGGCGAGTCGGGGACCGGCAAGGAGCTGATCGCGCGCGCCCTGCACGAGAACTCCTCGCGGCACGCGGGGCCGTTCATCAAGATCAACTGCGCGGCGATCCCCAAGACGCTGATGGAGTCGGAGCTGTTCGGCTACGACAAGGGGGCCTTCACCGGGGCCGTCGGCGCCAAGCCCGGGCGGTTCGAGCTGGCCCACGGCGGCACGCTGTTCCTCGACGAGATCGGCGAGATCCCCGTCGAGATGCAGGTGAAGCTGCTGCGCGTGCTACAGGAATCGGAGTTCGAGCGGGTGGGCGGGATCAAGACGATCAAGGTCGACGTCCGCCTGGTCACCGCCACCAACCGCGATCTGCTGGCGGAGGTGGGGGCCGGGGCGTTCCGCGAGGACCTCTTCTACCGCCTGAACGTGGTGCCGATTCACATTCCGCCGCTGCGCGAGCGGCACGAGGATATCCCGCTGCTGGCCGAGCATTTCATCGCGAAGTTCAACGATCGCTTGAAGAAGGAGATCACCGCCGTCACGCCGGAGGCCATCGAGCGGCTGGTCGCCTACCAGTGGCCCGGCAACATCCGGGAGCTCGAGAACCTGATGGAACGGACCATGCTGTTCTGCGAGGGGCCCGAGATCCGGGTCTCCGACCTGCCGCCCGAGGTGGCCGGGGCGCCGGTCTCCGCGGCCGCTGCGGGGGCGGCAGCGCCCGGGGCGGTGCCGGGGGGCGAAGAGGCCGCCCGCCCGGCCCCCGAGTCGCTCAAGGAGGCGGTCCGCGCCGAGACCGAGCGGGTCGAGCGCGAGCTCATCCAGCGGGCGCTCGATGCGACCGCCGGGAACGTCACCCAGGCGGCCCGCAAGCTCAAGATCTCCCGCAAGAGCCTCCAGACCAAGATGAAGGAGCTCGGCCTGCGCGAAAAATAGCGGTTGTGTTATCGTCGCCGCGTCCGTGAGCGCCTCCACCATCGCGAAGAGAGCCTGGGCGGTCCTCGGAGCGCTGACGCTCGTGGCCGGTGCCGCGCGCGCGGCCGAGGTCACCCGGGTCGTCACGGCGCTGGACCAGAACGACACCTTCGACTTCAACCTCGCGGCCACCTGGTTCCACGACGCCCGCAGCGCCAGGATCTACCGCGAGTACGAGGCCACCAACACGGCCGGCGGCATCGAGGTCGCCCCCGACCTGAAGTACGCGCGCACCACCGACACGCTCGACCTGCGCGCCGACTTCGGCATCCTGTGGGACGTCGGGCTGCACGTCGACCTGCCGATCGTCCTTCACGACTCGAACAACCTGACATTTGATTCGGGGGTCAACGCCACCACGCCGATCTTCGCCCAGGACGGCATCTTCCCTACCCCGACCTCTTCGACGGTCTTCCAGAGCCCCACGCGCAGCGGGCTCCAGTACCTCGGGCTGGGGATCAAGTGGGCGGCGTTCAACCAGCGGCGCGACGACACCAAGCCGACCTGGACGCTGAATTTCGACGCCGACCTCGACGTCTTCAAGGACGCCCGGTTCGATCCCGCGAACCCCAACGGCAACACCGCGGTCGGGCTCGGCTACCACCAGCTCATCTGGTCGACCTGGGTCTCGAAGCGCTTCCACTACTTCGATCCGTACTTCGGCGCCTCGTACATGGCGCCCATCCGGACCAACGGCAGCATCTACCAGGATCTGGGCGGCGGGCAGACGCTGGTGAACCCGCAGTCGGTCGCCACCGTCGTCATCGGCGTCGAGCAGATCGCCTGGGAGAGCCCCAACGGTGACCAGCGGGTAACCGTCGAGGCCGACGCTCACATGCAGGAGCACTTCGCCGGCCGTGGGATGAGCGAGCTGTGGGAGCCTTTGTCTGGCCACCCCGGCTGCCAGGTGGCCAACAGCCCGACTCCTATCCCGGGTGAACCGCTGTGCCGCGACAGCCTCGACGTGATTACCAACTCGATGGGACAGCAGTCGGCGGCCTACCCGGGCGTCAGCGACATCGACGCCTACGGCTCGTTCGGTGGCGACCTGGGGCTCAACATCCAGGTTGGCAAGTACATCCGCTTCCGGAGCCTGTTCGGGCTGACCGTCGACGCACCCCACTTCATCACCAACGCCAGCGCAGGGGTCGACCGCAACGGCGACGGCAAGGTCGACTCGACCGACCCCAAGGAAGCGAACCCGGTCTATCGCGAGTCGGTCGACATCCCCGGCCGCCGCTTTCGGGTCGAGGAGAGCAAGGACTGGCGGCTGGTGGTCGAAGGCTCGTTGATGTTCTAGCCGCGCCGGCGCGGCTCCGTTCGATCAGCCCTTCGAGATCAGGTTGTAGATCTCGCGCCGCGGCCGGCCGGTGAGCTCGGCCAGCGCGCGCGCCGCATCGCCCGTCGACTGACCGGTGGCGGTGAGCTCGGCTGCGCGGGCCAGAATTTCAGCGTCGTCGAGCTCCTCGGCGGGCGCGCCATCGGCCGCTCCCTCCACGACCAGCGTCACCTCGCCGAGGGGACGATCGATCGCGTAGCGGGCGGCGAGCGCGGCGAGGGTGTCACGGACCAGCTCCTCGTACGGCTTGGTCAGCTCGCGGGCCACGCAGCCCCGGCGGGAGTCGCCGAGCGCGGCCGCGAGATCGGCCAGCGTGGCTCCCACGCGCAGGGGAGATTCGTACAGCACGATCGTGTAGGGGAGGGACCGCACGCTGCCGAACAGGCGCCGCCGGGCGCCTGGCTTGCGGGGCGGGAAGCCCAGGAAGACAAACCGATCGGTCGGCAGCCCGGCGCCGACCAGCGCGGCGAGAAGCGCCGAGGGGCCGGGGATGGGGACGATTCGCGCGCCGACGGCGATGGCCGCCGTCACGATCCTGTAGCCGGGATCGGAGATGAGCGGCGTGCCGGCTTCGGAGACGAGCGCGACCGTGTCGCCGGCCCTCAGGCGCTCGGCCACCTCGGCCGCGCGCGCCGCTTCGTTGGCGTCAAAGCAGGAGAGGATCGTCTTTTTCTCGGCGCGGATCTCCGCCAGCAGCCGCCGCGCGCTGCGCGTGTCCTCGGCGACGATCAGATCGGCCGTGCGCAGGGCCTCAGCCGCGCGCGGTGACAGATCGCGCACGTCGCCGAGCGGTGTGGCCACGACCGCCAGCGTGCCAGGCCCGTTCACGGTCCGACCATGAGAGAATGTGAGTATAACGCGATCTCCGCGTGCAGCCCGATGGTGGGCTGGTTATCATTCCAAAACAGTTCATGGATCTCATCGACGGTCCGTCCTCGGATTCCTCGTCGTCTCCCCCTCCTCATTGCCCCCGGAGTCGCGCATGCGGCGGTTCAGCAAGGTTCTCGCGTTCTCCGCCGCCTGCAGCGCGGCGCTCATTCTGACGATCCGCCACGGTGGCGACGGGATTCGCGTGGGCGCCGACAGCCAGCTGCGCGCCGCCACCCGCACCGCGGTCGGGAAGTACGATCTGTCGCAGCTCCCGATCTTCTCGAAGACGCTTTTCTACGTCCGCGAGAATTACTTCGACAAGAATCGCCTCGATCCCAAGCGGATGCTGGTCGGCGCGCTCGACTTCGTTCAGCGCGACGTCCCCGAGATCCTGATCGACCGCTGGCCCGAGCACGATCCCAAGCAGGTGACCGTGAAGGTGAATGGTCAGCAGCGCAGCTTCTCGATCGAGCGCGTCGACGCCCCCTGGAGCCTGCGCACCACGTTGCAGGAGATCTTCCGCTTCGTGCAGCCGAACCTGCAGCCGGTCCCCGAGAAGGAGGAGGCGCGCCGCCTGGTCGAGATCGAGATGGCGGCGACGAACGGCATGCTCTACACGCTCGACCCGCACTCGGTGCTGCTCGACGTCGAGACCTACAAGGACATGCGGACGCAGACCCAGGGGAAGTTCGGCGGTCTGGGGATCGTGATCGAGATGGACAAGAAGAACCGCATCACGGTCAAGCGCCCGATGCCCGACACGCCCGCCATCCGGGTCGGCATGAAGCCGAAGGATCACATCGTCCGCATCAACAACGAGTCGACGATGAACATGACGCTGACCGAGGCGGTCGATCGGCTGCGCGGCGACGTCGACACCAACGTCGACGTGTACGTCGAGCGCGACAGCGTGGCCGGGGTGAAGAAGTTCACCATCACCCGCGCCTTCATCCGCCCGCCGTCGATCGATCCGCCGGCCCGCATCCTGGCGGTCCCGGCCGGCCCCGGCCAGCTGCCGGCCAAGGTCGGCTACTTCCACATGCAGCATTTCTCGGCGAACAGCGCCGGCGATCTGGCCGACGCGCTGACGCTGTTCGATCGCGAGCACGTCAAGGGGATCATCATGGACCTGCGCAGCGATCCGGGCGGGCTCTACGAGCAGGCGCAGAAGGTGGCCGACGCCTTCGTCAAGTCGGGGACGCTCGTCTCCATGGTCGGGGTCGGCGGCGCGCAGCGCAAGGACGAGACGGCGACCGACAGTGGACATGAGCCGACGGTGCCGCTGGCGGTGCTGGTGAACCAGAATTCGGCCAGCGCCTCGGAGATCGTGGCCGGCGCCATGAAGAACCTAGACCGCGGCGTGGTCGTCGGCGAGGAGACCTTCGGCAAGGGCTCGGTCCAGGTGCTGTTCGACATCCCCTCGCCGATCTCGTTTGGCGACGGTTCCGACGACGACAAGCTGGGGCTCAAGCTGACCACGGCGCAGTACCTCACGCCGGGCGACATCTCGATCCAGGGTGTGGGCGTGGTCCCCGACATCGAGACCGACGCGCTGCTGGTCCAGAAGGAGGGCGACAGGTCCTGGATTCGCCTGCAGCCCTCCGTCCACAAGCGGCGCGAGTCCGACTACGAGTGGCACCTCGAGCACCCGAGCGCGCGGCATGGCGAGAAGCCGGAAGAGACGGTGACCTACCTGTTTCAGCCGAAGCCGAGCGAGAAGGCAAAGGCCCACGACGACGACGAGATGGATGAGGACGCCGACGACGAGCAGAGCGACGCGGACGACGAGAGTCAGAAGACCGACTTCCTGATGGACTTCGCGCGCGATCTCCTGGTCCAGGCCAAGAGCAGCAAGCGGCGTGATCTGGTGCAGCAGGCGAAGGGGTTCCTCGACAAGGTGCGGGCGGCCGAGGACAAGAAGGTCTCGCAGGCCCTCGAGAAGCTGGGGGTCGACTGGACCGCGGGTCCGGCCTCGGGCGCCGATCCCGAGCTGCAGCTGACGTTGCAGGCGGTGCAGCCGTCTGCCGACGGGAAGATCGAGGCGGGGACCACCGCGCACCTCAAGGGCGTGGTGAAGAACGTGGGCCACGCACCCGCCTACCGGGTGCGCGCCGTGTTCGACAGCGACAACCCGCTGTTCGACGAGAACGAGATGGTGTTCGGCAAGATCGCCCCGGGTGAGTCGAAGAGCTACGAGCTGTCGGTCAAGGTGCCGACCTCGACCTTCACCCGCACCGACGAGATCAAGGCGACGATTTACACGCAGCGCGGGGTGACCAAGGCCGGCGCCGCCGACCTCCTGGTCAACATCGAGGGGAAGCAGCGCCCGATGTTCGCCTACAGCTACCAGACCATCGACGACCAGAAGGGGGCCAACAAGGACGGGCTCGTGCAGCGCGGCGAGCAGGTTCGCACGCTGGTGACGGTGAAGAACATCGGGCAGGGAAAGGCGTTGCACACCGAGGCGGTGCTGCGAAACGGCACCAGCCAGGAGGGGATCTTGATCAGCGCCGGCCGGTTCGAGGCGAAGGATCTCGGCCCCGGTGAATCGAAGACCTTTTCGTTCGTCTACGAGGTCCGGCCCGACTACAAGGGGGACGACTACCAGCTCGAGCTGTCGGTCGGCGACACGACACTGGGCGAATCGGTGACCGACAAGATCAAGGTCAAGATCGCGCCCACCGGACCGGCGCCCGAGACGCAGACCGGAACGGCGACCATCGTGCGCGACGAGGTGCCGCTGCGCGAGACGCCCGCCGAGGGATCGCTGGTGGTGGGGCATGCGCCGAAGGGGACGGGATTCAAGGTGACCGGCAAGCTGGGCGCGTTCACCCGCGTCGAGGTCGACGCGACCCGGTCGGCCTTCGTCGCCACCGCCGATCTCAAGTCGGGCGGAACGGTGCACGGCACCTTCAAGCCCGACTGGGAGGTGACGCCGCCGCTGCTGACGGTCACCGCGCCGACCGTCGCCGCGGGCGACACGGTCCACATCAAGGGTCACGCCAGCGACGAGCGGCTGGTGCGCGACGTCTACATCCGGGTCTGGAACCGCAACGCCAAGATTCCGGTTAAGAAGGCCTTCTATCAGCCGAACCGGGTGACCGGCGATCGCACCAAGATGGACTTCGACGCGGAGGTCCCGCTGAACCCCGGCAGCAACCTGGTGCAGGTGTTCGCGCGCGAGTCGAACGAGGTTCAGTCGCTGCAGACAGTGGTGGTCCTCAAGCGGACCGGTCCGAATCTGGTCGCCCAGCCGGCCGACGCGCAGGCGCAGTACCCCGCTGCCGCCAAGAAGTAGCGGCGGGCCGCGGCGTCGCGAGTTTGACGCCACAGATCTGGCGCGCGGAGGGCTGGGAGATCGCGCGGCGCGTGGCAAAAACCGGGTCGCGGCGTACATTGGCCTCGTCGCAAAGATGAGCTTGGGTGTAGGGTAATTGCGCACGGGTAACCGTGCGCGCGATGCGATTCAGCTCCTTTAGACTCAGGTTTCCGGCGGCGCTGTCGATGACGCTCGTCGCGACGTCGGTCGGTTGCGGCGCGTGCGTCGACGACCACGCGCACGAGCCGGCTGCGGCCCAGCCCGGCAGCGCCGCGCGGGCCGCCGCCAACGGCGAGCTGCGCGCGCATTGCACGACCGGCCTGGTTCCGCCGGCCGAGCCCTACGCGGCGATCGTCGAGATCCCGCCGCTGGGCGGCGGCCTGGTGTTCGTGCAGGACATCAACGACGACGGCGTCGCCGTCGGCTCGGCCGAGGTGTCGGGCGGCGGCTACCACGCGTTTCGTTTCACCGACCCGGGCGGCGTGCAGGACCTCGGCGCGCTCACCGGATTCGGGGCGCAGAGCTACGCCGCGGCGATCGCTCCCGACGGCGCGATCGCCGGACACTCCGACCACGGCGACGGCACCGGCACCTTGTTCGGTTACCGCTACACGGCGGGGGGCGGGCGGACCGAGATCTGTCAGGCGGGCTGCTCGATCTGGGATCTGAACGGCGCGGGACAGGCGGTCGGGCTCCTCACCGGCCGCGACACGACGACCTGGCAGGCGTTCGTCTGGTCGCCGGGCGCCGGCCTCCACCCGCTCGGGACGCTGGGCGGCGGGCGCAGCTCGGCCAGCGGGATCAGCGAGTCGGGGCTGGTGGTCGGCAACGCGCAGCTCCCCGGCTCGGCGACGGACGATGTCGGTCACGCGTTCCTCTACGACTCGCACGCCGCGCACCCGGTGCTCGAGGATCTGAACGCGCGCGCGCGGACGGCGGGCTGGGTCCTGCGCGGCGCCAACGACGTCAGCGACAAGTTCGTCGTCGGCTACGGCCTGCACGACGGCCAGAGCCGCGCCTTCCGGATGAGCCTCGCGACCGGCGCGATCGACGATCTGGGCACGCTGGGGAGCGGCGCCAGCGTCGGCTGGGCGGTCGATGGCGCGGGCGACGTCGTCGGGTGGGTGGCCAAGGACGCGCACACCAACCAGGCGATCGTCTACGGGGCCGGCGTCGGCGGTTTGCGCGCGCTCGACGACTTCGTCGATCCGTCGCAGGGGTGGCAGCTCCAGCAGGCGAACGGCATCAACAGCCACGGCGCCATTGTCGGGATGGCCACGCACCATGGCGTCCCGGTCGGGTTCAAGCTGACGCTTTCGCTGTGCCGGGGACCCTGAGAGGGTCCCCGAACCCCCGCGCGACGGACTCCGCGCGGCAAAAATCCACCCCGCGCAGGCGGACCTGCGCGGGGACCCCGGGCCGCGCTCCGTCCAGGCGATCAAGCGCCCGTTGAGACTCTGCGCCGGCTGAGACGGCCGCCACCGTCGCGGCCGCGCGCATCGTGGTAGCTTGCTGCGCGGGATGGCTGACCACCCCCGCTCGAACCTAGGCCTGGGCGCGCTCGCGGGTGCGCTGGCCGGAGCGGGGGTGGGAATCGCCGACGGCGTTCGGGCCGCGCTGCTGGTCGGCGGTGCGGCGCGCGTTGTCATCGGGACGGCGTTGCTGGCGGCGTCGGTCGACACGCTGGTGGGGCTCTGCGCGGGGGCCGCGGTGGAGTTGGTCTGGCGCCTCGCTGCCTGGGGCCGGCTCGCGCGGCCGCCGACCTGGGCGCGCGTGCTCGCCCTCGTCGCGGCCGGGGCCGTCGCGGCGGCCGCTGCTGCCGCGGTGGTGTCGGCGACGGCGTTGCGGCGCAACCGCTTCCTGGCCGCCGGGCTGACGGCGCTGGCGGGCGTCGCCGCGGCGAGCCTCGGCGCGCTCCTGGCGCCGGCGGTGGCGCGGCTCGCAGGCGCACGGCGGAGCACCCCGGTCGCGCCGCGGGTACCGGAGCCGGCGCTGGCGCTGGCGCTGCTGGGACCGCTGCTGGTCGCCGCGGTGGGCGCGGTCGTTTTCCTGGCGCTGGCCCGGACACGCGCGCCGCTACGGGGGGACGCGCTCATCGAGCGCAGCGTCTGGTCGGCGGGCGCCTCGTTCCTGCTCCCGCTCGGCTTCGCGTGGGCCGCCTCGCTCCGGTTGCCGATCCGATGGCGCGCGGTCGGTCTCCTGGCCGGCGGCGTCTACGGTGGCGTGGCACTCCTCGCGCTCGCGCTCTCCTGGGGCGACAACCTTCGCTTCGCCCCCTGGACTGACATCCTCGGCGGCGCGGCGATCGCGGTCACCGGCTTGGTCGCGGCGTTGCTTCTTCGCGTGCGGCTGCCGCGCGGGCGGGGCGTCACGGCTGGCCTGGCCGCGGCGGTCGGCGTGGTCGCCCTGGTGGTCCTGTTTCGCGCCGCGGAGTCCGAGCCCGCGCGCAAGGCGGGGAGCGCGCGGGCGGCGCTGGTCGGCCCGGCGCTGGAAGCGGGGCGGGCGCTGCTCGACTTCGACGGTGACGGCTACGCGCGGGCGCTCGGGGGCGGCGACTGCGACGATTCGGACCCCGACGTTCACCCCGGCGCCGTCGACATCCCCGGCGACGGGATCGACGCCGACTGCGACGGCCAGGACGCCACCGACGCGCTGCCGCCGCCCGCGACGATGGCCGAGCTCCCCGCCTCGGTTCCGCGCGATCTCAACCTCCTGCTGGTCACCATCGACACGCTGCGGGCCGACCACCTCGGGTGCTACGGCTACGGCCGCCCGACCTCGCCGGCCATCGACGCCCTGGCCGCCGCGGGGACGCTGTTCGAGAACGGCTGGGCGCACGCGCCGTCGACGCGCTACTCGATGCCGGCCATTGCCACGGGGCGCTGGCCGTCGGCGATCACCTGGGACGAGTCAATCTGGTGGCCGCGCCTCGGGCGTAACATGCGCACCACCGCCGAGGCGCTGCACGACGACGGCTACTTCACGGCCGGCATGTTCAGCTTCAACTACTTCGCCATCGCCGACCACCGCGGCTTCGAACGGGGGATGGACCTCTACCGCTCCGACCGCGCGGTCCTGCACGTGGCGGTCAACGGGCCGATGGAGTCGCGCGGGTCGTCGTCGCGCGAGATGACCGACGACGCCATCGCCTTCGTCGACGCGCACCGCGATCGAAAGTTCTTCCTCTGGCTGCACTACTACGACCCCCACCTGTCGTACGAGCCGCACGCCGAGGTGCCGTCGTTCGGGAGCGCCCGCGTCGATCTCTACGACGGCGAGATCCGCTTCACCGATCTTCACTTCGGGCGGCTGCTCGAGCACCTGCGCGCCGTGGGTCTCTGGGACAGGACGGCGATCATCGTCACCGGCGACCACGGCGAGGGGTTCGGCGAGCACGGCGTCACCGAGCACGGGTTCGACCTCTACACGGCGCAGACGCGCGTGCCGTTCATCGTGCGCGTGCCGGGGCTGGCGCCACGGCGGGTGGCCGCGCCCGCGGGTCACGTCGACATCGCCCCGACGCTGGTGAACCTGGGGCGCGGGCAGGCCGAGCCGAGCTTCATCGGCCGCTCGCTGGTCCCCGACCTCGTCGGGCCGCCGGCCGCCGATACCGACACGCGCGCGGTCTTCCAGGAGGTGACCTCCGAGCGGGGGAAGAAGCGCGCCTTCGTGACCACGCGCCGCCACCTCATCTGGAACGAGACCCCCAGCGACACGACGGAGTGCTACGACCGGACGCGCGATCCGGCGGAGGCGCGCGACATCTGGGACGTGGCGGGCGATCCGCTCTGTGTCGGTCTGGCGCGCGATCTCAAGCGGATGGTCGCCGGGCTGGCGTTTCCGCCGGGTGCCGCCGCCAAGATGGCCGCCGACGTGACGCCGCCCGGACGGCCGGCGCCCGCGCCGTCGCATCCCCTCGACGCCCGCCTTGGCGAGGCGATCGCCGTGCGGGGCTACGACCTGTCGGCGGCGGAGGCGCGCCCGGGCGACACGATCGAGGTGGTCGCGTACTTCGCCGTACAGCGGCGGCTGGGCAAGGGGTGGCGGATGTTCTTCCACCTCGAGGGTCCGTTCGGCGGCACGCGCAACCTCGACCACGAGCCGGTCGAGGGGCTGATGCCGCTCGAGCGCTGGCGCCCGGGCCAGCAGATCCGCGATCGCTTCAAGATCGCGCTCCCCGCCGGCACGCCGCCGGGGCTCTACACGCTCTACGTCGGCGCGTACCACGCGGGAGAGCGGCTGCCGGTGACGCCACCCGCGCTCGCCGACGCGCGCGATCGGCTGCGCCTGCTGCAGCTTACGGTGCGCCCGTGACGATTCGCCCGAGCCGCCGCCAGTTGACCCTCTGCGCGATCGTGGTGGTCGTCTCGCTCGCCGTCGTCGAGACGACGGTCGCGCTGGTGGCGCCGTCGCTGGCGCCGACCGACGCCGACTGGAGCGCCGCTGCCGCCGCGGTGCGGGCCGGCTTCCGCCCGGGCGATCTCATCGTCGCCGCGCCGGGGTGGGCCGATCCGATTCTCCGTGTGCACCTCGGCGATCTGATCCCACCCGAGGTGGCGGCGCGGATGGACGACGACCGCTTCGCGCGCGTCTGGGAGGTGAGCCAGCGCGGCGCGCGGGCGCCGGCGGCCCACGGGGCGACCGCAACCGTCGCGCTCGACGAACGCTTCGGCCGCCTCCGCGTTCGGCTGCTCGAGCGCCCGGCCGAAGTGGTGAGCTACGACTTTGTCGCGCACGGCGCCGACGCCCGCGTCACGCGCCGCGATGCTCGTGGCGGCCCCGCCGCCTGCACGCCTTCCGGCGATCGCGTCAACTGCGCCGGCGCCGGCAGTATTCTGTTTCACCGCCAGGTCGTCGAGGTCGACCAGAAGCTCCGCGAGGCGCTGCTGACCGAGCCGCTGGCCAACGCCGCCGTGGTCATCGAGTGGGCCGCCGTGCCACTCGGCCGCGCGCTGGTGATCGGCACGGGCCTTCACGACACCTGGATGCGCAAGGCCGCGCGCGGCATGGTAGCGGCCCGCGTGACCGTCGGTGACCAGACAACCGAGCTCCCGGTCACCGACGACGACACCGGCTGGACGCGCACCCGGATCGACACCTCGGCGCGGGCCGGCCAGACCCTGCCGGTCCGCCTGGAGATCACCTCGGCCAGCCCCTTCGATCGCTTCTTCGCCTTCGCCGCCGAGGCGCGCCGATGACCCGTCTCCGGCTCACGCCCCGGCGCCTCGAGGCCCTGATCACCGCGGTTCTCGCGCTGGGGGCCGTCGTCTGGCTGCTCTCCGTCGAGGGGCGGCAGGGGATCGGGCGCGACGAGGCGCAGTACTTCCGCGCCGGGGAACGTTACTGGGGCTGGTTCAGCGAGCTTGGCGACAACCTCGCCGCCGGGCATCCGGGGCGGTCGTTCACCGCCTCCGACATCGATCACTACTGGAGCGACAACGCGCCGGATCACCCGGTGGTCATGAAGGTCCTCTACGGGGTCTCCTGGCGCGCGTTTCACTCTTGCCACTGCACCGGCGCCGCGCGTGGCTACCACCCGGTCCCGATCCGCGCGCGCCACCGGACGCTGCCGCTGTTCGCGCGCGAGTCGACCGCCTTTCGCTTTCCCGCCATCCTGTTCGCCGCGCTGCTGGTGGGGATGGTCTACCGGTTCGCGCGTGGCTGGCTGCCGCGAGGACCGTCGGTCGTCGCGGGCGTGCTGACGCTGGCGCAGCCGCACTACTTCTTCCACGCGCAGATCTCCTGCTTCGACGCTCCGATCGCGACAATGGCCTTCGCCGTGGGGATGGCGTACTGGAAATCGCTGCGCGACTGGCGCTGGGGGCTCGCCACCGGCGTGCTGTTCGGGATCTCGCTGGGGGTGAAACACAACGCCTGGCTGATGCCGTTTTTTCTAGCAGCGCACTACCTCTGGATGCGGCGGGGGGACCTGCGCGCGCGGCGGCTGACGCGCGTGCCGCTCGCCTTCGTGGCCATGCTGGTGCTGGGCCCGCCGATCTTCCTGCTGCACTGGCCCTGGCTCTGGGTCTCGCCCCTGGCGCGCACGCGGGCCTACGTCGAGCGCCACCTCGACCACGAGCACTACAACTTCGAGTACCTCGGCTTCAACTTCAACCAGCCGCCGACCACCACGAAGATGAAGTGGATCCGCGCCACCGCGCCCTTCGTCGAGACCGGCCTCACCGTTCCGGTGACGACGCTGGCGCTTGCGGCGCTGGGCGCGGGTCTCCTCGCGCGACGGCGGCGCGGCGCTCCGGTCGCGCCGGAGAGCGCCGAGGCCGAAGCGCCGTCGGCCGATCGCCCGAGCTGGCTGCGTCCCGGGGCCGACGTCGATCGCGCGCCGGGGGCGTTCGTGCTGGCCCAGACGCTCGGTCCGCTGACGGTCCTGGCGGTCCCCTCGACGCCGATCTTCGGCGGGGTGAAGCACTTCCTGACGGCCATGCCGTATCTGGCGCTCCTGGCGGGGATCGGCCTCCACTGGCTGATCCGCGCTGCCGCCGAGATGCTCCCCGCGGCGCGCGCCCGCGCCCGTCGCGCCGCGCCTGTCGCGCTGGCGGCGTTGGTCTGCCTGCCCGCGCTGGTGGAGACGCGCCGCTCGCACCCCGACGGGCTCGGCCACTACAACCTCCTCGCCGGCGGGTTCGCCGGCGGGGCGTCGCTCGGCATGAACCGCCAGTTCTGGGGCTACTCGGTGCTCCCGATGCTCCCCGATCTCGACCGCCGGGTCCCGGAGAACCGCATGTTTTTCTGGCACGACGTTCTCTCCGACGCGATCTCAATGTACAAACGGGATGGTCGCCTCTCGGCCGACGTCGGAAACACCGGCTTCGGTGAAGAGGGAATCGCGCGCTCGGAGATGGGAATTCTCTTCTACGAAAAACATTGGGCCAAGTACGAGGCCTGGTTCTGGCAGTACTACGGAACGACCAAGCCGCTCGAGGTGCGGGCGCGCGAAGGCGTCCCGATGGTGACCCTTTACCGCCGGGGCGTCCGTTGAGCGCGCCTCCACCCGACGCCGACGCACCCGCGGCGGCGTCGCGGCTGTCGCGCTTTCTCGGAGGCTGGCGCGGCGTCGCGGTCGTCTACCTGGTATTCCTGGCCGCCTACCTCGGCGCCTCGGGCGGCCGGCTGCGGACGCACTCGCAGTACAACCACTACGTCTACCTGGCCGACGGCTGGCTGCACGGGCGCCTCGCGCTGGCCGGCCCGCCGCCCAACGAGAACGACTGGGCCAAGGTCGACGTCCTCAAGCTCAAGGACGGTCGCGAGCTGCGCGGCATCTACGGCGGCCGGGTCGGCGGCGGCGGCGCCTCCGACCGCTTCTACCCGATGCGCGGCGATTCATTCATCGTGCCGGCGGCGCAGATCGCCTCGCGCTCGACCGTCAGACTGGTCTCGTTCCCGCCGTTCCCGGCGGTGGTGATGCTGCCGTTGGTCGCCATCTGGGGGCTCCAGTACAACGACGTGCTGTTCACCGCGCTGTGGGCGGCGGCCAACCCGACGCTCCTCTTTCTCCTCCTGCGCGCGCTGCGCGCCCGCGGCTACTCACGCCGCAGCGAGGTCGACGACCTCTGGCTCACCGCCATGTTCGGCGTAGGGTCGGTCTACTACTTCTGCTCCGTCGTCGGCGAGGTCTGGTTCACCGCCGAGATCATCGGCGTCACGCTGTCGCTCGGCTACGTCTGGGGCTCGCTGGAGGCGCGCCGTCCGGTGCTGGCCGGGATCTGCGTCGCGCTCGGCTTCGCCACACGGCCGCCCTGGGCCGTGCTGCCGCTGTTTCTCTTCGAGGCCGTCCGCACCGTCGGCGGCCGCGAGGCGCTGCGCGATCCGAAGGCGCGCCGCACGCTGGTCGTCTCTCTGATCCGGTTCGCCGCGCCGATCGCCATCGGGGGCCTGGCGCTCGCCGCCTACAACTACGCCCGCTTTCAGAACCCCTTCGAGTTCGGCCACAAGTACATGCCGGTCCAGTGGCAGGACCGCATGTTCCGCTTCGGCCTCTTCAACTACCACTTTCTCTCGCGCAACCTGGCCGCCGCGCTGGTGCTCCTGCCGCGCATCATGGACCACTACCCGTACGTGAAGGTGAGCCAGCACGGCATGAGCCTGCTCGTGACGTCGCCCAACCTCGCGTACACCGTCCTGCCGCAAGAGAAGAGCCCGCTCACCAAGGCGCTCTGGTTCACCATCCTGGCGACCGCGCTCCCCGATCTGCTCTACCAGAACTCGGGCTACGTCCAGTGGGGCTTCCGCTTCAGCCTCGACTTCATGATCTACTTCATGGTGCTGCTGGCCGTCGGCAACCGGCCGCTCACCAGGCGCTTCCGCGCGCTCGTCGTCGTCGCCTTCGCGATCAACCTACTCCTGGCGATCGGCTTCGACCGCTACACGCAGTTCTCCTACGACGACAGCTTCTTTCCCCACGGGAACAACTAGCGCGCTTTCACGTCGAGGTGATCGATGCGACGAAAGGTCAGACCGCGGGGTCGCCGTATCCGCGCGTCCGACGAGCGCTAACCAGCGGCGGTTCGGGTCGTTCGAGCCGCAACCTCCTCACCGCGCGTTAGCCTCGGTTATCCGCTGCCAGACCGGGCGCCGACGGACGTCGGCCCAGATTTCGTGCGGGCTCGAACGCCGAGGCCCGCACCACCGCCACCGCCCGCACGATTGCGCTCGTCGGACGCGCGGATACGGCGACCCCACGGTCGCGCCGCCAACCCGTTCGACTTCGGAAACGGGCGCGAGCTGCCGTCAGCGGCCGTGCATGTGGAAGCC
Source organism: uncultured Pseudomonadota bacterium (assembly GCA_963725905.1). GTDB lineage: Bacteria > Myxococcota_A > Polyangia > Fen-1088 > Fen-1088 > JADGRB01. The sequence goes on from CAVSAG010000006.1 coordinate 233,544, forward strand.
GCCACCGCCGTGGAAGCTGCCGCCACCGCCATGGAACGTGCCGCCGCCGCCGACGCGTGGGGCTGAGTAGGGGACGGGCGCGGCGTGGTAGCCGCCGCCGTACGCCGGCGCGCCGTGCCAGCCGCCCGCCGCGGGCGCGCCATGCCAGCCGCCGCCGGCCACGCCGCCGCGGTACGCTGGGCCGCCGTGCCAGCCGCCGCCAACGGCCGCCGGGACCCGCGCGATGGGAGGCGCCGGGCGGAAGCCGCCGCGGTAGTACCGCCCACCCGCGTAGTACGACGGGTAGTAGCTGCGGTAGTAGAACGAATAGAACGGCCAGTAGGCCCAGAAGAACGGGTCGTACGGGCCCTGCCAGTAGTACCAGGAGCCGACGGTGGTGAAGTAGGGCGACCACGGCCGCCACCAGTGGTAGTGCGGGCCGACCATGAAGCACCAGCCGCCGCCGTACTCGTCGGCGATCGGGTGCGCGCCGTAGTAGCTGTAAGACTGCCCGGTGTAGCCGAAGTCACGCGGGTCGCCGATGAAGTAGTAGCAGCCGTTGTGGTACGAGAAGAGCCGCAGGTCGAACGGCGCGTAGTTGTGGACGTGCGGGTTCGGCGTCGCTTCCCACCCGCCGCCCGGCGCCGGGTGCGGTCCGCCAAAGCAGTAGCCGCCTCCCTGAACCGGGATCGCGGACGATTGCACGCCGGGGGGGATCGGGTAGTCCTGCTGCGGTGGGCCCTGTTCGGGCGCCGCGGCCGGCGCGGCCTGCATCGGCATCTGCGCCATTTGATCGGCGGGTGGAACGGCCTCCTGGGCCGGCACCGGGGGTGGGGGAGGGGCCTGCTCCGCCTGGGCGTAGACGTTCCCGGCCCCCACAATCCCGAGGCCGACCATTCCAGCGAGTGCGGACAGTGAGCTCTTGAGACGCATGACCACCCTCGAAGTAAGCAAGTGGCGCGCCCACCGCAAGCAGCGCCAAGACCCCATGAATATAGCACTGCGAAGGGCAGGTGGGGCGGGAGCGTGCCGGACGTTCACAGGCTGTTGCACAGGCTGTGCGGTTGCGGGGCTATCGATTTCAGCCTAGGTTCCAGCGTCATGCCGATTGACGTCGAGCTCAATGACCTACTCAAGGAGGCGATGCGCGCCAAGGACAGCCGCGCCGCCGACTGCATCCGGATGATCAAGACCAAGCACATGGAGCGCCGCACCGCGGCCGGGTTCAAGGGGCCCCTCGACGACACGCTGTGGCTGGACGTGATCACCGCCTACCAGAAGCAGCTGCGAAAATCGCGCGAGGAGTACGTGGCGATCGGGGCGCGCGGCGCCGAGGCCATCCCGCAGATCGACTTCGAGATCGGGTTCTGTGCGCGGTTTCTTCCCAAGGCCGCCTCCGACGACGAGACGCGCGCGATCGTCCGCGAGGCGGTCGTGCGCCTCGGCGTCTCGGATCCCAAGGCCGCCGGCCGGGTCGTCGGCGAGATCATGAAGGCGAACAAGGGGAAGCTCGATCCCTCGGCGGTCAAGCGGATGGTCGACGAGGAGCTGGCCCCGCCGAAGAGCTGATCGCGGCGCAGATCGCGTGAGCGTAGGCCGGCTTCGCCGGCCGCGGGGTCCCCAGGCGGGTCCGCCCGCCTGGGGTGGCGTGGAGCTCGTCGCGGGGGGCGCGGGACCCTTTGAGGGTCCCGATCACTAACGCCTGGCGTGCGCCTCGGCGCGCTCCTCGATCCACTGGTCGACCGCCGCCAGCCGCGAGGCGAGATCGGGGATCGCCGCATATCCGTCGCGCGCCTCTTTGGCGAGCTCCATCGCGTGCGTGCGGTCGGCCTCGGCCGATCCCCAGATCGCGCGCGCCAGCGCGAAGGCCGTCTCCTCGCGCGCCCCGGCGTCGGTGACGTGAGTCGACCTGATCTCCCAGGCGCGCTCGAGCACGCCACGCGCGTCGAGCGGCCGCCCCTCGAGCAGCGCCACCTCGCCGAGGACGGTCATCGGATCGGCCAGGAACGGGTGGTCGCGACCCAGCGTCTTCTCGAACGCCGTCTCCACGGACGTGACGTCGGCGCGCGCGTCGGCCGCCCGTTTGAGCGCGACCAGCGCGTGCGCGCGCGCGAGGAGCGCGGCGTTGACCTCGTAGGCGTCGGCGGGGAAAACGGCGCCTGCGATCTTGAGCGCGCGCCCGGCGGCGTCGAGCGCGGGGTCGGCCTGGTCGAGCATCAGCGCCGCCTTCGAGCGGTTGACCAGCGCGGCGGCCAGGTCGGGATGGGCGGGGCCGAGCGCCTGCTCGCGCACCGAGGCCGCGGCGGTGAAGTCGGTGTCGGCCCTCCGCCACTCGCCCTCGCTCGCCTCGAGCGCGCCGCGGACGTTGAAGAACCAGCCCCGCAGACGCTCGTGATCCGCGGCGTGTCCCAGCGCCACCTCGGCGAGCCCTGCCCACCGGTCGCCGTCGGAAAACTTGTGCTGGAACGTTCCCACGATCGCCGTGAGCTGGATGGCCGCCTCGGCCGCCAGGTCGTCGAGGCGCAGCGCCGACGCGCGCCGGTAGGCCTCCTCGTAGAGCGGGATCGCGCTTTCGGGGTCGAACGGGGAGCGGATGCGGGCGTCGACCAGCAGCGCCTCCGCCACCAGCGGATCGTACCCCGCCGCGCGGACGTCCTCGACGAGCGCGCCGATCGGTTCCAGGGATTGCCAGTCGTGCCCGGCGGCCGCGCCGGCCCGCAGGGCGAGCAGTCGGCCGGTGAGCTGGTCGACCCGCGCGCGCAGCGACGGATCGGCGGGCGGCGCGGGCGCGGCACCCAGCGCCACCACGTCGGCGCAGGCGTCGACGCGGCTGAGGGAAACGACGGCCGCGATCGCGCGGCGGACCACCTTGGCGTCGGCGTGCGCCAGCACGTCGGTCATCGCGCCGAGCTCGCCGCGCCGGCGCTCGAGGCAGGCGGCGCGCAGGGTGGTGGCGGCGCCGGGGGCGCCGGGGGCGCTCTCGCAGGCCTCGCGCGAGGCGGCGGACCAGCCGGCCGCGTAGCCGTCGAGGATCTGGGCGACGCGGGCGAACCGCTCGGGAGCGTCAGGAACGTCGCCGGCGACCGCCAGGAACGCCGCGCGCGTCTCCCGCCGCGGGTGACCCTCGGGCGCCGTCTCCCAGACGCCCGCCAGCTTGGGCGCCGGATCGCAGGAGGCGGCGTGGCGGGCGCGCACGCGCCAGATCCCCGCCACGCCCACCAGCCCGGCGAGCGCCAGCCCAACGGTCAGGCCGATCGTGGCGGTGCGGGCCGACGTGTACTCCGGCGCCGCAGAGATCTCCTGGAGCAGCGTGTTCATGTCCGGGAAGCGGCGCGCCCGGTCGACCGCGAGGCCGCGCAGCAGCGCGGCTTGAATGCGGCGGGGAACGCGCCCCTTGAGCGGGCCTGGGCGGGGGCGCCCCGCCAGCACGTCGCCGCGCAGCTCGAGCAGCGTCGAGCCCTCGAACGGGCGCGCCCCGTGCAGGGCCTCCCAGAGCGCGACGCAGAAGCTGAACTGGTCGGCGCGCGGATCGACCGGCTGGCCGACCATCTGCTCGGGCGACATGTAGAGCGGGGTCCCGAGGATCGCACCGACCTTGGTGAGGCGAACCTGCTGCGTGGTCCCGGGACCGCCGGCGGCCGCCAGGCCGAAGTCCATCACGCGCGCACTGCCGTCGCGCGCGACCATCACGTTCTGCGGCTTGAAGTCGCGGTGGACGATGCCCGCTTCGTGCGCGGCCGCGAGCCCTCGCCCCGCCATGAGGAACATGTTGACCACCTCGCTGGTCGTGCGGATCTGACGGGCGAGCCAGATCGCCAGGGTCTCTCCCTCGACCAGCTCCATCGCCAGGAACATCCGGCCGCCCGAGGTCCCGACGTCGTAGATGGCCACGACGTTCGGGTGCGAGAGCCGGGCGACCGACTGCGCCTCGCGCGCCAGCCGCGCCGCCTCGATGTCGTCGGGGCGCGCGTCGGCGCGCAGGATCTTGATCGCCACCTTGCGATTCAGCTCCGGATCGTGCGCGGCGTAGACCTCGCCCATGCCGCCGCGGCCGACTAGGTGCAGCAGCCGGTAGCGCCCGACAGAGAGCTCCGGCGCCAGGCGACCCCGCCCGCCAGCGTCGGGCGTGGCGACGGCGACCAGCGTCGCGCAGGCGGCGCAGGCGACGAGGTGGCGCTCGACCGCCGCAAGCGCGGGTCCGCGGAGGGCGCCGTTGACGAAGGCAACCACGGTCTCCTCGTCGAGACAATCCATGCCGTAGCGCGCGATTATCGCCCCAGAGCCGGGGGGATGCGAGAAGCTGCGCCCATTCCTCGTCTCTCTGGTAACTTACGGGGAACCCATGGCGGCGGCGCGGGAGGGGGATTTGGCCCGAGTTTTCGCGGGGGCGCGCCCCACGGCGCGCCTGCCGGCCGATCTCGGGGAGCGCCTCGTGGCGGTCGTCACCCGCGTCGAGAGCGCCTGGCCCGACTTGCCGATCGACCCCGCCCGGCTCATCGAGACCATCGCCCGGGCGGTCGGCGACGACCTGGAGGGCCTCGCGGATCTCTACGTCGAGGATCTGGCGCTGGCGCTCGCCTGCGCCGATGGGCTCCCGAACGCGCTCGGGCAATGCGATCGCCTGTGCGCGGGCGCGATCGCCGCCGCCGTCGCGCGCGTCGATAGCAGCCTCGATCTGCGCGACGAGGTTCGCCAGATCCTCTGGCAGCGAATCTTTGTCGGCACGGCCGCGGAGGCGCCGCGCATCCAATCGTACGCGGGGCGCGGCCCGCTGGTGGCGTGGGTCGCGGTGGCGGCCCAGCGGGTGGCGCTCGACCTTCGCCGATCGGCGGCGCGGACCGCGGGGAGTGATCCGCTGGCCGACCAGATCCTTCCCGCCAGCGAGCACCCCGAGATCGACTATCTGCGTACCCGGTACAAGGCGGAGTTCGAGACCGCCGTGCGGGAGGCGCTGGGGGGCCTGGCCGATCGAGATCGGCTGCTGCTCAAGCTCACGATCGTGAGCGGCCTGTCGCACGAGCAGCTGGCCAACATCTATGCGGTCAACCAATCGACAATCACCCGCTGGATCGCGCGGGCACGCGAGTCGGTGCTGGAGGAGACCGAGCGCAGGGTGTGCGCGGCGCTGCGCATGCCGCCGGGCGAGTTCCGCTCGCTGGCCGGCCTGCTGCTCTCCCGCCTCGATCTCAGCATCTCGCGGGTGCTCGACACGCCGAACGGCGAATAGCGACGAGAGCGATCGCGTCGAGCGGAGACCGGCTGCGCCGGTCGCGGGGTCCCCGGGCGGGTCTGCCCGCCTGGGGTGCGTGGAGCTCATCGCGGGGGGGGTGGGACCCTCTCAGGGTCCCGCTCTTATTCCAGCCCGGCGATGTAGTCGCAGAGGTCGGCGGGGAGGGGGCTTTCGACCGTCAGCGGTTGCCGGCTCTCGGGGTGAGGGAAGGTCAGCCGGTGGGCGTGGAGCGCGTGGCGGGGGAGGCCGTCGAACGCAGCGAGCAGCTCGGGCGTGACCCCTTCGTCGCAGGCGCGCATGAACAGCGCCTCGCCCGCGCCGTAGAGCTTGTCGCCCACGATCGGGTGGCCGAGGCCCTGGAAGTGGACGCGAATCTGGTGCTGGCGCCCGGTCTCCGGCTTCGCCTCGCACAGCGCGTGGTCGGCGTAGCGGCGCAGGACGCGGAAGCTGGTGACCGCGGGCAGCCCGTCCGCCGCCGGCCCCATCATCACGTGCGTCGGCGTGTCGAGCAGCTTGATCGGCTGGTCGATGCGCCCTGTGTCGGGCGGCTGTCCTTTGACCAGCGCCAGGTACGTCTTGTCGACGACGCGGCGGGCGAAGGCCTGCGTCAGGAAGCTGGCCACCGCGTGTCCGCGCGCGATGACCAGCACGCCCGAGGTCTCACGGTCGATGCGGTGAGCGACCTCCATCGATTCGTTCGGGTAGCGCTCGCGCAGGAGGGCGGTCAGCGTGTTGCGCCAGAACTTGGCCGTGGTGTGCATCGGCAGGCCGGCCGGTTTGTCGATGACCAGCACCGAGGCGTCCTCGTAGAGGACGTCGAAGCGGCGCGGCACCTCCGGCTCGATCGGCGCCGGCCGCCGCAGCAGGATCGTCTCGCCGGCACGCACGGACGCCGCCGGTCGCACGGCCCGCCCGTCGGAGAAGAAGATCTGCTCGCGGAGGATCGACTGGATGCGCGTGCGCGACAGGCGCCCGATCCGCCGCTTGAGGAAGTGGTCGAGCCGCCAGCCGCCGCACTCCACCGGCACGACGATGTCGAGCTCGATGATGTCCGGATCGCCGGACTCCGTCGTACGGGGCAGCACGGGGCTATGTTACCCGCGTTTCAAATCTTGCTGTCGACCGTGCTGGAGCGACGATCCTCGTTGGCCTCGTCGATCCGGCGGGCGCCCTCGAGCAGCAGGAAGGTCGTGGACGACTGGATCTCGTCGACGCCGCCGATGTCGCCGATCAGGAAGTCGAACGATCCCGTCCGCCAGGTGAGCGTCTCGTAGACGGCCGCGGCGCCGGTCAGGCGGGGCTGGTCGCAGTCGGCGCGGACGACGTGCCCCTTGCGCACGAACAGCCGGGCCACGCCCGTGTCGCGCTCGCACAGCAGGATGCCGGTCTTCCGCTCCATCTCCAGGACGGTCAGCACGCTGGCCAGGCTCACCTGATCCAGCGCGCCTCGCAGCGCCGACAGCGGCCGATGGCCCGCCGAGGGCCGCGCCTCCGAGGCGCCGCCCGGCGCCGTGGGTTGACCAACGAGCGTGTGCACAGAGCCGCTCCCGAGAGCAGTAACGACGGCCCGCTCGAGATCTTCCAGGCGAACCGGCTTGCGCAGCCGCTGATCCCGCGGCCCGGCCCCCGGAATCGCGGTGGAGCCGTCCAGATCCGAGGCCAGGAAGATGATCGGCGCGTCGGCGCACGCGGGGAGGGTCCGTAGCCGCTCCCACCAGGCCCACCCCTCGATTGCCGGGAGCGAAACCGCCGTGAGGATCAGGTCGGGCTTGATCTTCGACCCGACGACGAACGCCCCCGGGGCGTCGCCTGCCAGGCTGACCTGGTGGCCCCGCTGGCCGAGCGCGCGCGCAATGATCCGCTGAATCCAAGGATCATCGTCGACGACCAAAATCCGCCCCGGCGTCACGTGCGCGCCCTCGGCGGATTATTGCACTTTTTTTCGGGCCGCGCCTGTTGCGACTCGCGCGGACCTCGTTCCGCTCGCGCGGCCGGCGCCTAGGCGCGCTGCGGCTCTTATTCGTCGTCGGGGTTCCGATCCCAGCGCCAGTTGCCCCGCTCGCGCTCCTCGGGCTTGGGGCGGGTCGATTTCTTCTTTTCGGGGCGCTCGCGGCGCGGCGGGGCATCACCCCGCGGGGGGGGGCCCCCGCCTGGACCGCCGGCGAAGCCGCCCGGGCGGAAGCCGCCGGGGCCGCGGGGCGGGCCGAAGTCACGCGGGGGGCCACCGGGACCGCCCGGACCGCGCGGCGGGCCGCCGTAGCCGCCTGGGCCGCCAGGACCGCGCGGAGGCCCACCCGGGCCACCCGGGCCACCGGGGCGCGGCGGGCCGCCGTAGCCGCCTGGACGCGGTGGCCCGCCTGGGCCGCCGGGTCGCGGTCCAGCTGGCTTGGCCTGCGCCTCCTCGACGATGATCGGGCGCCCCTGCAGGATGCGCCCGGAGAGCTTCTCGATTGACTGCTTGGCGCCGTCGTCGGTGGCGGTCTCGACGAAAGCGAACCCGCGCGGTCGCCCGGTCTCGCGATCGAGCGCGACGCGGACACTCCGCAGCTCGATCCCGTCGCCCGTGAACGCCTCCCGCAGCTCCTGCTCGGTGACGTTGTACGAAAGATTGCCGATAAAAAGTCGGGTACCCATCTCTTGTCGTGCCTACGTGCTTGCGTGCCGTGGTGCGTGGGCCGTGGGGCTTCGCGTTCAGGCTGGGCGGTTGTTGACCTTGTCCCGCAGCTCCTTGCCGGCTTTGAAGGTGGGTACGCGGCGGGCCGCGATCTCGATGGGGGCGCCCGTCTGGGGGTTACGCCCGGTGCGGGCCGCCGACTCGCGGACCGCGAAGGCGCCGAATCCGCGCAGATCGATCCGCTCGCCCTTGGCCAGACCATCGGCGATGGCATCGATGAGCGCGTCGACGGTGATCTCCACTTGCTGCCTCTGCAGGTTCTTCTGCTGCGCCACGACGTCGACCAAATCTGCCTTCTTCATGAGCTTCGTATTCTCCTGGGTTGTTTTTGGACCGGACCGCGAACCTTGCGCAGCTCGAAACCCGGTAAAGATAGTTCCTTCACTTCGGCAAGGTCAAGGCGCCCCCGGAGGGTGCTCCCCAGCCCCGGCCGAGGGCGCTCCCCGGCCCCGACCGAGGTAGTGTACGGTCGACGGGGATGAAAGGGTTTTTCCTCGGCCTGCTGGTCGCGGTGGCCGCGTACGGCGGCTACACATATTGGAAGGACTTGAACCGCCACCCGACCGCGGCGGTCCATCCGGGGACGGACGGAAGCGCCCCTGCCAAGGAGGCGCACGAGCGCAAGAAGCACCGGCGGCGCGGCGCCATGCGGGTGGCGCGGGCCGAGGGGTCGGCGCCCGCCGCGCCGGTGGTGTCGGGGGGGCCGCCGCGGGTGGCGCCCCCGCCACCGCCCATCGAGAACGAACCCGAGCCGGTCAAGCTGTCGCCCTCCGATCTCAAGCTCGTGAGCCAGGGGGACGACCTGTCGCGGCCCGACGTCGTCCACCTGGGCGACGCCACGGACGACAGCGGCTCGCGCGAGCTCAATCAGGACGACATCGACCTGCGGTTTCGGGCCAAGGAAGATGCCATCCTCGATTGCATCGCGCACGCCCGCCCGGACGAGGAGACCTACGTCCCCGGCCGGGTGACGGTGAAGTTCCGCATCCAGCGCACCGGGAACGTGCGCGGCGTGCGGGTCGAGGCGCCGGCGATCTTGCAGAAGGGCGGGCTCACCGGCTGCGTCCGCGGGGTCGTGAGTGGGCTGCGGTTCCCGCCGTCGAGCGGCAGTCAGATCGTCTCCTATCCGTTCTCGTTGACGTGACGGGGGGCGGTTCGCTACCGCTCGCGCCCCCCGGTCCCCCCTCGCTCCGCGCGGCAAGGCTTAGGAGTCACCATGGCACGCACAGGTCGGATCTTGATTGTGGGCTGCGGGATTGGCGGTCTCAGCGCGGCGATCGCGCTACGACGTGTCGGCTTCGACGTTGAGCTATTCGAGCAGTCGACGGAGCTGCGTGAGGTGGGCGCGGGCGTCGGACTCTGGTCGAATGCGATGTCCAGTCTGGACGAGCTCGGCGTCGGCGAAGCTTTACGGAGCGGCTCGACACCGTTGCGCATCATGACGGCGGCCAATTCGCGCGGTGAGAGGCTCTCACGGTGCGATCTCGATACGCTTGGTCCGGAGTTCGCATCGGCCGCTTGTTTCGTCGTTTTGCGTCCTCGTCTGCTCGCCGCGTTGGCCGCACGCGTTCCCGCATCGAGCATCCACGCCGGACGCCGTGCTCTCGGCGTGAAGTCGCACGTTGAACACGCCAGCGTGTACCTCGAAGACGACCGCGTCGAATCGGGCGAGCTCGTGATCGGAGCCGATGGCCTGCACTCTGTCGCTCGGACGAGCGTCGTGGGAAACGACGACATTCGCTACTCAGGGCAAACCTGTTTTCGCGGCGTCGCGCGCTTGCGGGTCGAGGAGCGCGCTCTGGGCGAAATCCAAGGCCGCGGTCAGCGTGGAGCCGTGTGCCCGATCGACTCCGAGACCGCGTATTGGTGGGTGGCCTACAACGCACCGATGGGGTCCGTCGTCGAACAGCAAGCGCGCCGAGAGCACCTGCTACAACGCTACCGCGGCTGGCCGTCCACGCTCGAGCAGGCCATCTCGGCAACACCGAGCGACGCAATCCTGCAGAACGATTTGGTCGACCGCGAGCCGGCGCGGAGGTATGCGCGTGGCCGCGTTGTCTTGCTCGGGGACGCTGCGCATCCGACCACGCCCAACCTCGGACAAGGCGCCAACATGGCGATCGACGATGCTATCGCGTTGGCCCGCGCGTTACGCGATGAGGCGGACGTGCCGCACGCGCTCGCGCGCTATGAACGCGAGCGACTGCCCCGTACTCGTCGCATCGTCGAGCAGAGCTGGGAGTTCGGGCGCGCATGCACCTGGGAGTCCGCGCTCGCGGTTTGGATCAGAGAGAGAATGCTTCGTCTGACGCCGCGGGCCGCACTGCGGCGGGTGTTGCGGACTCAGATCATCGAGAACGTCGGCACGCTCTAGTTGGGCGAAACGACCAAGCGGGCGTGCTCCAGGATCGTTCGGGCGTCCTGGGCGGGGCCGAGGTCGGGTTTGCCGAGCGTGACCAACTCGGGCGGACGTGGCGCGGTGTCGCGCAGGCGCTGGGCGGCGGCACGGACCTCCTCGGGGATCGTTGGATCACCGGAGAGGGCGACGACGTGCTCCATGTAGCTGCGCCCCGCGCGCTCGTCGGGGTGTCGGGTGAGGACGGCGTTCCAGGCCATTCCGGCGGCGCGGCGCGCGTGGGTGACGCCGGGGCGGGGGGCCCGGCGCCCGAGCGCCTCCTCGGCGTGCGCGATCTCGGTCGCCGCGGCCGCCAGCCACTCCTCGGTGGTCAGCCGGTGCAGCCAGTGGGTGGGATCGGAGCCGGGCATCGCGGATCCAATTTAAGCCCGGCCTAGGTCCAGGTCGGGATAGTTTTCTCGGCGCGCGCCAGATCTTCTTCGGTGTCGATCTCGCGCCAGAGACCATCGATGAACAGCGGGCGCAGCCCCACGCCGCGGGCGACGAGCGCGTTCAGCCCGTCGCTGAGGTAGGCCTGGTTCAGCGTGGCGGCGGCGCCGAAGGGCGCGCCGCTGCCGCGGGCGTTCGCCTCGCGCCAGACGTCGGCGAGCGCGGCGGCTCCCTCGGCCGAGAAGCGCGCCAGCCCAATGAACTCGCCCGCCGCCTCGTCCTCGGAGACCAGCCGCTTGCCGACGCGGGTGACCACCGCGGCGGCGCCCGCGCCGTCGACGCGCGCCAGCTCGGCCTCGCTGACCGGGTGGAGCGTGCGGCCGTCGTAAGCGTCGCGCCAGCGGCGATCGATCACCAGCGCCACCGGCCCCGGCGCTTCCGCCAGCCGGCGCGCGTGCTCGGGCGCGAACACGATGTCCGAGTAGGAGAAGAGGAACCCGTCCTTCATCTCGCGCTCGGCGTAGAAGAGCGAGGTGAAAATGTTGTTGGCGGCCCAGTCGGGGTTCTCGACGAAGCGCAGCGGCGGGCCGCCGGCCGGCGGCGCGATCTTGTCACCGCGGTAGCCGCGCACGACCACGACGTCGTCGACGCCCGCCGCGGCCAGCGCGTCCAGCTGCCGGTGCAGGATCGCCCGCCCGGCGACCTTCACCATGCACTTGGGGATCTCCTCGGTCTCCGAGCCGAGCCGCCGCCCGCGCCCCGCCGCCACGATGATCGCTTTCATTTTTCTCCGGGGGCGTTGGTCCTGCCGAGGGCGCGGCCGATCGTGAGCAGCGCGCGGGCCGCGTAGGCGGCGTTCATCGCCAGGTAGGCGTGCAGAAACAGGTCGATCCGATTGGCGATCGCCACGAAGACAATGTAGCTCGGGTAGTGGACGATGAAGCGCCCGACCGCCTCGACGAGGGCCAGCGGCGAACGCCGGGCGGGCGCCGCGGCGGCGAACCCCTCGCCGTAGTCACCGGCGCCCTTGGCGACGGCCGCGCCCGTGGCGGCGGCGTACTCCGCGCGTCGCATGAAGGTCGTCAGGCTGATCGCCCCCGCGACGGCCACCAGCGCGCCGAGGCCCTCGAGCAACCAGCGCGCCTCGTGGGCGGGCATCCAGAGCCGCACGGCGACCGCTGCGACGAGCGTGAAAGCCTTGAGCTCGTCCATCAGGAAATCGAGGTGCGCGCCGACGGGCGAGGAGGTCCCCTTGAGGCGCGCCAGCTGCCCGTCCGCGCAGTCGAGCACGTAGGAGAATTCGAGGATGGCGACGCCCGCGCAGAGCGCGCCCCAGCTGGGGCGAAATGCGATGAGCGCGGCGCCGGCCAGAAACACCGGCAGCGTCACCAGCGTGATCTGGTTCGGGGTCACCCTCGTCCGCGCGAGCGGGACAATCACCGCCGCCGCCAGCGGCCGGGCGACGAACTTGTTCCAGAGGATGTCCTTCGGCTTCCGCGTCCGTCGGTAGGCGTCGACGACGGCGCTCAGCACGTTGTTGGTCTCCTCAATGTGCCAGGAGGCCGTAGAGCTGGTAGATGCCAAGCAGGACCAGACCGAAGGCGAAACCGAGGCCGACGTAGGTCCAGACGGGCGTCTCGCGGCGAGGCTTGCGCGGCTTTTCCGCGGGCGCCGGGGCCGTGGCATCGGGGCGCTTGCGCGCGGCGGCGCGCTCGTCGTAGCCAGGCTGCGTCGTTGGCTGCCGCTCGCTCTCGGCCGTCGGCGTCGCGATCGGCGCGGCCGCCGCGCGGGGCGGGGCGACCGTCTCGGGCGGCACCACGGCCGGCGCCGGAACGTCGACCTTGCGGGCGCCCGTCTTCCGGTCGACCTTGGCGGTCTCCGTGCGGTTGGAGTCGGCGTCGGCCGTCACCGCGGGCGCGCCCGGTTGCGACGTGCGCTGCCCGGGCAGGAATCCTTCGGGCGCTCTCGGGGCCGGAACGCCGAAGATCGTCTTGGTGGCGCCGGAGCTCGAGGCGGTGACCGGCGCCGGGACCGCGCTCGGGGCCACGCCGGGCGGCGTGAGGCGGGGCGCGACGGGCGTCGCCGTGACGACGGGCGCCGGCGTCGCCACCCGCGGGGCTGCCGGCTTGGCCGCCTCCGCCGCGGCCTTGGCGGCTTCGGCGGCGGCGCGCGCCTTGGCGATCTCGGCGACCGGCATCCCGAAGATGGTCTTGGTGGAGCTCGCCTGGCGGGCCGCCTGCGCCGAGGCGGCGGGCGCGGGAACCGGCGCGGGGGCGGCGGTCGAGGGCTTCTCGCGCTTGGGCGCGGTGGCCGGCAGCTTGAACTCGGGAACCACCAGGCGGTAGTTGCCCGACGACCATTGCATCACCTCGGCCAGCCGCTCGGGCGCGTCGATGCCGCCCACCGTGACGCCGCTGATCTCGCCGCGCTTGTACTCCACGCGCGCCGTCTCGTTGCCGCGCCACACGTCGATGGCGCAGCTGATGACGTAGTCCTCGCAGTAGCGCATGAGGTGCGCGAGCGCGCGGCCGTCCAGCGTGCCCGTCTCGGGCCCCGCCTCGCTGAGGTTGCCGTCCGTGGGGTTGGGGAGTCGCTGCTCGACGCGGAAGCGGGTCGGCTTGTCGGCGCGCAGCCGATCGAGCGCGTCGTCGGTCGCCTTGCCGGCGTAGATCGAATCCGAGACGCCACCGGCCAGCAGGTGAACCTCGCCGATGACGGCGTCGCCGGTCGCGCCCAGCACCTCGACGCGGGCCGAGACCGCGGGTGCGCTGAGGATGGCGATGAGGTCGTCGAGATCGCCGCCGGTCCACTCACCGCTGGCCTTCGCCGCCGCGGCGCCCTCGGCGCCCGGGGCCGCCTGCGGGCGCAAGGGACCGCGGCAGATCGGACAGACGAGGCCCGTCGCTCCCTCGGGCGCGTCGAAGCTGAGCTGGCACGTGCTGCAAAGGACCTGCATCTCTGTGACCTCGGGACCTATTCCCCCCTCGCGAAGCGCGAAGGGTCGAGAGAGCTTTTTTCGGACAAATCGGGTCCGATGTCCATGGTGATCATCCGCCGTTCATCCACCTTGGGCGCCGCCGGCGTCAGCGACACTGCCGGCATCGCCGGCGCCGCCACCGGCACCCGCGGCGCCGGAGGTTCCCGCGGCGCCCGCGGCGCCGGAGGTTCCCGCGGCACCCGCGGCGCCGGAGGTTCCCGCGGCGCCCGCGGCGCCGCCCCCGGCTTCGGGTGTCACGTTCGTGTCTCCACTGCTGGCGTCGATGTTGGGCGCCCGAAAGTCGGCGCCCAGGTTGGTTCCGAAGTTCCTGTCCGTGGGCGGCGAGCTGCCGCAGCCGCCGGCCAGCGCGCCGCCCAGCAGCACTGCGGTTGCGCCGCAGACCAGTCGGGCTCGCGCCGTTCGCGCCATCTCGGCCCGACGGTAGCAAGCGAGGCGCGCCGCCGCAACTCGTGGCCGCGAAAATGCTAGGGAGGCGACCTGTCTCCCGGTATGGTCCGGCCATGCTGGAGCGCGTGCGAGGGAGGTTGGTTCTGGCGAGTTTGCTGGCGGTCGCCTGCGCCCAATCGACGCCGCCGCCGAAGACCGCGGCCACCGCCCCGGCCGCGCCGCCCTCTGCCACGGCGATCGCCAAGGCCCTGGCCCCGACCGTCGGCCCGCCGGTGACGCTGATGCCGGCGGCCACGGCCCGCCCGTACCAGATGGCCACCGTCTCGGCCGGATCGATCGACCGACTGCTGGTGAACGGCGCCAAGCTGGTCGGCATGGCGGTCCCCATCCCGATGACCCCCGGCGGTGTGCGCGACATGCTGCTCTCAGAGATGGGCCTCGCCCCCGAGGTGGCGGCCAATCTGGACCTCGCGAGCCCCAGCGGCGCGGCGGTGGTCGCACTCGACGAGAAGGGCAAAAGCGGCGTCGTCCTGGCCATCCCGGCGCGCGGGCCGGCCGAGGCGGACAAGCTGATCGCGGCGCTGGGCAAGCCGGTGATGACCAGCGGCCCGCTCACGATGCTGGCCAACGCCGGCGGCAAGTCGCAGGGGTGGGTCTACCGCGCGGGGAACGTGGTGGTCCTGGGCGACGAGGTCGACGGGATGGCGCGCGGCACGATGCTGGCGCTCGAAGCGCGGCGCGCGAGCGCCGACGACGCGACAGTGACACTCTTCCCGGAGGCGATCGCGCGCGCGCACGGGACGGACGTCAAGACTGCCATTGCCGCGTTCCTCGAGCAGATGCGCCAGACGCAGGCTTCGAGGAACCCGATGGTCCCTCCGGACAGCGCGATCTACGAGACGTTCGGGACGATGCTGGGCCTGGTCGGCGACGCCGATCGGATCGAGGTCGGTCTGCTGGCCGATCCGGCGCGGGGGCTCATCTTGCGTGCGCGCATGATCCCGCGTCCCGGGACCCAGCTGGAGGCGGCCGCGCGCGACGTCCATCCCTTCGAGATCGATCCGGCGGTCACGGCGGGCCCGGGCTCGCCGGTGATGATCGGCGCGATGGGGATCGGATTGGTCTGGCATCAGATCCTCGCGCAGTACCGCGCGCGGCTGGCGGCGGACCAGGGCAAGGGGGTCGCCGCGGCGCTCGCGTACTACGACCTGTTTCTGGGCGGTCTGTCCGGCGTGCAGACCGGCGTCATCTCGGTCGTCAAGGAGCGCCCCTATCTCACCGGGGTGTTCTCGACGCCGCTCAGGGACGCGGCGACGGCGGCGAAGACGGCCGCGGCGCTCGGCAAGATGGACGGCGCGGCGATGTCGGCATTCTTCCGGGCGCAGCTCGGCAGCTCTGCCGCGATGCTCGACTGGACCGCCAAGCGGGAGAGCGTCGGCAAGGCCAAGGCGCTGCACTTCAAGGTGACGCTCAAGAAGGACAGCGCCCTCGACAGCGAAGTGGTCCGCAAGTGGTTCGGGTCGGGGTTCGATTTCTACCAGGCGGTGTCGGGGACGCGCGTGGTGGCGACGTTCGGGCGCGACGCCCGCGCGCGGCTCGGCGCCATCGCAGCCGGCAAGAAGAGCGCCCCTCTCAAGGACGCTGCCTTCAAGGAGGCCGAGGCCTCGGCGAAGGGTCGTGACGGGTTCTACTACTTCGATTTGGCGCCGGCCCTCGGGCTGGTCGGGGAGGCGGCCGGCAACGCCCATCTCTCCGCGGCGGCGCGCGCCGGGACCGGGCCGATCCCGCTGGTCTTCACCTCCGGAGGCGACGGCGCCGGCAAGGTGTTCACGATGGACCTGACGCTCCCGCTGGCGGCCTTCACCTCGATCGGCGCGCTCCTCGCCGCCGGCGCGATGACGCCGTCATAGTCCTTCGAGAAGGGCGCGGACCTCGGACTCGGCCGGCTTGCCACGCGGCGTGTATCCCGTCGTGGCGGGGCCGCCATAGCCGTACCAGTTCCAGACGTAGACGCCGTCCAGCGCGTCGGATCCGGCCCAGGCGTGGCGAAAGGCGGCGAAGCCGCGGCGCTGCTCGTCGGCATCGGGCGTGCCGCCCGGCCCCTCGTTCCAGGGGGCGGCGGTGGCGCCGGCGCGCGAGCGGTAGCCGAGCTCCGTGAAGATGAACGGCGAGCTGCGCCCGGCGCGCCAGGCCTCGAGCTCCCGTCGCAGCCGACGCCAGCCGGCCTCCGCGGTGGCGTCGTCGTCGGGAGCCTTGGCGTCCCGCAGGTTGAAGTAGCCGGAGATCCCTTCCTCGTCGACGAGGTCGTAGAGCGCCGCCTTCTGGTAGTGGTCCCAGTTGGCCGAGTAGACCAGCTTGCCCCCGAACACCGCCCGCACCTTCTCGACGAGCGGCCGCCAGTGGCCGAGATCGTCGTCCAGCGTCGACAGCTCGCTGCCGACCACGAGGCGCTTGGCGCCGGTCATCGCCGCGACCCCGGCGAGATCGCCCAGCTTGTCGCCGTAGCTTTGGAACCAGGCGTCGCGATCGCGCGGCGCCAGCGTGCCGCGCCACTCGCCGGCGCGCGGCGCGGAGAGGCGCACGATGGGGAAGATCATCACCTCGAGCCCGTCGCGCTTGGCGGCGCGCGCCGTCTCCGCCACCATGTCGAGCGTGGGGGAGAAGCGCGTGTCGAGCGTCAGCTCGGTGCTCGCACCGTCGGTCTGGTAGAGCGGCACCACCAGCGCGACGTGCGTGGCGCCCACCGCGACGATCTCCGCCAGCAGGGTGGCGTACGAGAAGCTGACGTCCTCGGCGAAGAGACCGAGCGCCACACCGCGCTCGCGCTCCGCGGGCGGCGCTGGCGGCGGCGGGATGGCGATCGGCGGCAGCCGCGCGGTGCCCGGCACATGAGGTGGCGGCGTGGGGCCGCCGAGCGCGGCAAGGGCCAGGGTCAGCGCCGCCGCTGCGCGCGGGGCGATCACCGCGTGCAGTCCCGGCCTTCGTTGCGCTTGGCCAGCACCTCGACCAGCGGCGCGTAGAAGGCCATCATCGCGCGCGGCGAGATCGGCTCGCCGGTCGCCTCCTTGATGACCGCGCGCCAGTCGCGCGTCGCGCCCAAGGACAGGATCCCCCTCAGAAAGTCGCCCACCTCCTTGCTGCCCGAGTAGTCGCAGGCGCGGACGTCCTGCTTGAGGATCTTGCTGCAGATGTGGTCGTGCAGCTGGAACTTGATCATCGTGGCCAGCGCGTAGTCGTAGTACTGCGCGGGGTCGTCGTTGATGTGGGTCTTGGTGCAGGCGTCGCAGAGATCGCCCTCGCGGCTGCCGGGCGCGACCACGCCCTGGAAATTCGCCACGTCGTCCCACCAGCGTTGCTGCCACTCGTCGGGAGGCAGCTCGTCCTCGTAGAGATCGTGCTCGAAGTGGCTCATCGTGCCGGCCGACCAGGGGAGAAACACGATCGATTCCATCGCCGACTGCAGCAGCCAGCCGGTGGCGTCCGGCTGCTTGCCCTCGGGCATCACGCCGACCTTGACCAGGTAGGGCGTTTCCTGACTGGCCAGCTTGGCCAGCTCGCCGATCGCTTCGTGAAAGGCGCGGTTGGCGCCGTCGCGCAGGAGGTAAGGGATCTCCGGCCGGTCGTACGACATGAAGTAGTAGATGTGCCCCAGCTCGTGGTGGGCGGTGCCGAACCACTCCTCGTTCGGCTCGACGCTCATGAGCGACCGGACGTCGCCCCGGCGGTCGATGTCCCAGGCGGAGGCGTGCGCGTTCTTCTTGCGCGCGACGCCCGCCGGGACCGGGTAGAGGTCCGAGCGCTCCCAGAACGACGGCGGGAGCTTGGGGAAACCGAGCGAGACGTAGAAATTCTCGGCGCTCTTGACGATGCCCTCGGCCGGCGCCCCCTTGAAGAGGGGATCGAGGTTGGCGGCCTCGACGAGGCCCGGCCAGCTCTGCGCCCAGCGGTTGCCGATCCAGTGGGCCGGGATGAGGCGGGGCGGCGGCCGCTTGTAGCGCGCGGCCAGCTCGTGCTTGGCGAAGCAGTGCAGCTGGTCGTAGAGCGGTTTCGTCGTCTCCAGCGCGTCGTCGAGCAGCTTCATCATCTCGTCGACCGTCATTCCGTAGTCGGCCACCTGCAGCGCGAAGTACGAGTGGTAGCCCATCTCGCGCGCCACCTGGTTGCGCAGCTTGACCAGCTCGACGAGGCCCGGCTTGAGCGGGCGGCCGATCTCCTTCGAAGCCGTCCAGAGGCGCAGCCGCTCGGGGAGGTCGCGCGACTTGCGGAGGACGTCGTCGATCTCGTTGGCGGTTATCGGGCGCGGGCAGGGGCCCGGTTTCCTGGTCGCGCTGCCCGGCGTGGGAAGCACCGCGCAGAAGCCGTAGCCGTCCATGATGCCCGACTGGCGGGCCTCGGCCTCGACCCGGGCGGCCACCACCTCGGGGATGGTCCCGGGGCTCTCGGCGGCGTTGAGCAGCAGCTTGTCGAGCTGGCGGGCCGTGATCTCGTCGAGCTGCTTGCGGTTCTTGAGCAGCGCCTTCGTCTTCTCGATGATGAGCTTCGATCCGGCCAGCGCCGCCATCGCCTTGTCGGCACCCGTCCGCTGCCCGGTATGCTCGGGCGTCACGTCGGTGAGCGACGTCCAGTCGGCCAGGTTGGCGCTGACGGCGACGGGGCCGAGCAGGCTGGTGACGGTGGTCAGGAACGCCTCGGCCTCCTTCTCGGCCGGCGTCGACCGGTGAGCGGCCGCGCGGGCGGACGGACCGGCCGCGCCCGCCACCAGCGCACCGCCGACGCAGGCAACCAGGAACAAGGTCCACCGAATCGAAGCACGCATGCGGCAACCGTACCTCAAGGTATCGGGCATAGACAGTTGCGTGGGTGGCGTGGTAACTGAGCGGCCTTCCATGCGTGGTCCTCACTTCGCCGTCGTCGGGATCTTGTTTTCGCTGTTCGGCGCGCTTGGTTGCGCCCCGGGAATCGGTGGACGCTGCGTGCAGGACAGCGACTGTCAGAGCGGCGCCCACTGCCAGAGCCCGGGTCCCATGGGCGGGGTCTGCGTCTCCGACACCACGGTGGTCGTGAGGGTCGACTCCGGAACGCCGGTCGACAGCGGCAGCGACGCGCGCGACGCGGCGACCGATCTCATGAGCCACGACGCCGCCGGCGACCGGTCATCGGCCGACGCCGTCTCGTCGGACGGCGCCGGCGGGCACGACGCGGCCCCGTCGATCGACGCCGCCGGCGGCCACGGCGGCTCATCAGCCGACGCCCAGGCAGATTCCGCGACCGACCACTAATTCAGTCGAAGACCGACCAGATCCAGTCGGGTCGACCAATCGTTCCAATCGGGAAACCGAGCGGAGGGTGGCTTTGCCAGCCCGAAGCGAGCCGGGGGCGCGGGGGGCCAAAGGGCGCGAAGCGCCCGACGCCCCCGATCTAATCGAAGCGCCCGACGCCCCCCGATCTAACCGAAGCGGACCTTCGAGATCTCGTACTCGCGCACTCCCTTGCCGGTCTTGAGCGAGACCGACTCTCCCTGCTCGCGGCCGATCATGGCGCGCGCAAGCGGGGCCGAGATGGCGATGCGGCCGGCCTTGATGTCGGCCTCGTGGTCGCCGACGACGGTGTAGGTCACCTCTTCGCCGCTGTCGGTGTCGGTCAGCTTCACGGTCGCGCCGAAGACGACCTTGCTGCCGGAGAGCTTGCTCGGATCGATCACCTCGGCCTGCGCGAGGATCGACTCGATGTCGCGCGAGCGTCCCTCGATGAACCCCTGGCGCTCCTTGGCGGCGTGGTACTCGGCGTTCTCCTTGAGGTCGCCGTGGGCGCGGGCCTCCTCGATGTCGAGCACGTTCTTCGGTCGCTCGACCTCGCGCAGCCGCTTGAGCTCCTCCCTGAGGGCCTTTTGTCCGCTCGGTGTCATCGGGAACTTGGCCATGCTACGAACCTCCCTGGTATTCCTGGAGCGACCGCACGCGCATCTTGCCGGCGCGCAGCTCGGCGATCGCGCCCACCGCGGCGCGCGCGGCGGACATCGTCGTGTAGTAGGGGATCCCCTTGAGGAGGGCGTTGCGGCGGATGGGGAAGGAGTCCTTGATCGCGGCGGCGCCGGAGGTCGTGTTGATGACCAGGTGGATGCCGCCGTCGAGAATACGGTCGACGCAGTGGGGGCGCCCCTCGCGGACCTTGTTGATCCGCTCGACGGTGATCCCCTGCGCCTTGAGAAAGTCGTGCGTGCCGCGGGTGGCCAGCACCTCGAAGCCCAGGTCGACGAGCCCCTTGGCGACGGCGACGGCGTTCGTCTTGTCGCTGTCCTGCACCGAGATGAAAGCGGTGCCGCGCATCGGCAGTCGGGTCCCGGCGCCGATCTGGCTCTTGCCGAAGGCCGCCGCGAAGCTGGTGTCGATCCCCATCACCTCGCCGGTCGAGCGCATCTCGGGGCCGAGCAGCGTGTCGACGCCGGCGAACTTGGCGAAGGGGAACACCGCCTCCTTGACCGCGATGTGCTTGGGGGTCACCTCGCGGATCCCCATCTCCTTGAGGGTACGGCCGACGGCGATGCGGGCGGCCACCTTGGCCAGCGCCACGCCGGTCACCTTGGAGACGAAGGGGACCGTGCGCGAGGCGCGCGGGTTCACCTCGAGAATGAAGATGCCGCGCCCGTCGCGTGGGACGGCGAACTGGACGTTCATGAGGCCGCGCACGCCGAGCTCGCGGGCGAGGGCCCGGGCCTGTGTCTTGATCGCCTCGACCGTCTCGGCGGCGAGCGAGTGGGGCGGCAGGCAGCAGGCCGAGTCGCCCGAGTGGATGCCGGCCTCTTCGATGTGCTCCATCACGCCGCCGACCACCACGTCGGTGCCGTCGGCGACCACGTCGACGTCGACCTCGATGGCGTCGGGGAGGAACTGGTCGATCAGGATCGGCGCCTCTTTCTCGTCGGCGCGCGACTTGAGGCTCTCGCGGCGCGAGGCCTCCATCGCCGTGAGGACGAATTTCTCGAGGCCCGATTCGTCGTGGACGATCTCCATCGCCCGGCCGCCGAGGACGTACGAGGGGCGGACCATCACCGGGTAGCCGATCTCTCGCGCGGCCTCGTAGGCCTCGGCGAGGCCGTGGGCCGTCTTCCAGGCGGGGACGCGCAAGCCGAGCTTCTTGATGAGCTCGCCGAAGCGCTGGCGATCTTCGGCGCGGTCGATGGCGTCGGCGCTGGTGCCGAGCAGCTTCACGCCCGCGTTCATGAGCGGGACCGCCAGCCGCAGCGGCGTCTGCCCGCCGAACTGGACGATCACGCCGTCAGGCTTCTCGGCGTCGACGATCTCCAGCACATCTTCTCGAGTCAGCGGCTCGAAGAACAGCCGGTCGGAGGTGTCGTAGTCGGTCGAGACGGTCTCGGGGTTGCAGTTGACCATGATGGTCTCGTAGCCGTCCTCGCGCAGCGCCTGCACGGCGTGGACGCAGCAGTAGTCGAACTCGATCCCCTGGCCGATCCGGTTGGGGCCGCCGCCCAGGATGACGATCTTCTTCTTCGTCGTCGGGCGACCTTCATTTTCAACTGCCGCTGCACCGCCCACGTGCTCCTCGAAGCTGTTCTCGTACGTCGAGTAGAGGTAGGGCGTCTGCGCCTCGAACTCGGCGGCGCAGGTGTCGACCCGCTTGAAGACGGGGCGCACGCCGTGCTTGATGCGCGCCTGGCGGACGTCCTCCTCCGAGACGCCGGCGAGTTTCATCAGGCGGCGATCGGAGATGCCGAGCTGCTTGAGACGCAGGAGGCCGGCCGCGTCGTCGAGCAGCGCCGCGCCCTTGGTGGCACCCGCGATGCGCGCCCCCTCGTCGGCGTCGACCATCTGGCGCAGGTTGCGCAGGAACCAGGGATCGATCTTGGTCAGCTGGAACGCCTCGGCCTCACCGAGGCCGGCGCGCATCGCCTCGGCCAGGTGCCAGAGGCGATCGGGGCCCGGGCGGACGACGCGGCGGCGCAGCTCGTCGAGCGCCGGCGGGTTCTCGAGGTCGAACCCGGCGCGGCCGATCTCCATCGAGCGCAGCGCCTTGCCGAAGCTCTCCTTGAAGGTGCGGCCGATGGCCATCACCTCGCCCACCGACTTCATCTGGGGGCCGAGCTCGTCGTCGGCTCCGGGGAACTTCTCGAAGGCGAAGCGGGGGATCTTGGTGACGACATAGTCGATGGTCGGCTCGAAGCAGGCCGGCGTCTCGCGCGTGATGTCGTTGGGGACCTCGTCGAGCGTATAGCCGATGGCCAGCTTGGTGGCGATCTTCGCGATGGGGAACCCGGTCGCCTTCGAGGCAAGCGCGCTCGACCGCGAGACGCGCGGGTTCATCTCGATCACGATCATCCGCCCGTTCTCGGGGTTGATGGCGAACTGGATGTTCGAACCGCCGGTCTCCACGCCGATCTCGCGGATCACGGCCAGCGCCGCGTCCCGCATGATCTGGTACTCCTTGTCGGTGAGGGTCATCGCCGGCGCGATGGTGATCGAGTCGCCGGTGTGGACGCCCATCGGATCGAAGTTCTCGATCGAGCAGATGATGACGGCGTTGTCTTTCTTGTCGCGCATCACCTCCAGCTCGTATTCCTTCCAGCCGAGCACCGACTGCTCGACCAGCACCTCGCCGCGCGGGCTCTGCGAGAGGCCCCAGGCGACCTTGGTGTCGAACTCCTCCGCGTTCCAGACGATCGCCGCGCCCGACCCGCCCAGCGTGAACGACGGCCGCAGCAGGACCGGGTAGCCGACGCCGGTCTCGGCCGCCATCTGCGCCTGGATGGTCCGCGCCTCCTCGAGGCTGTGCGCGTAGCCGGAGAGCGGCACGTCGAGGCCGATCTTGGCCATCGCCTCCTTGAAGAGCTGGCGATCCTCGGCCTTCTCGATCGCCTCGACCTGCGCGCCGATCAGCTTCACGCCGTAGGCGGCGAGCACGCCGGCCTTGTGCAGCTCGAGCGCCAGATTGAGCGCCGTCTGCCCGCCCAGCGTCGGCAAGAGCGCGTCCGGGCGCTCGCGCTCGATGACACTGGTGAGCACCTCGACGGTCAGCGGCTCGACGTAGGTGCGGTCGGCGATCTCCGGGTCGGTCATGATCGTCGCCGGGTTGGAGTTCACCAGCACGACGCGGTAGCCCTCTTCCTTGAGCGCCTTGACCCCCTGGGTCCCCGAGTAGTCGAACTCGCAGGCCTGCCCGATCACGATCGGGCCCGATCCGATCAGCATGACGGTCTTGATGTCGGTTCGCTTCGGCACGTTATTCCTTGACTGCCTTCTTCTTGATGCGCGCCGGCTCCTTGCCGCGCGCTTCGATGGTGAACGCGTCGGGGAGGCGCTTCTCGACCTCGGCCCGCTTGTCGCCGAGCGGCCAGCCGAGCTCGGCGAATCCGTCGGCGATGCGGATCCGCAGGCGCAGGCTCTCCTCCTGGTCGGAGACGAAGATGGCCAGCAGCGGCTCGCACGCCGCCGCCTCGTCGTCCTGCTTGAGCAGCGCCTCGGCGGCCGTGTAGCGCACGCCGGCGTCCATGTCGGCGAGGTAGGGGACCACCAGCGCCGGCACGCGCGGGTTCTTGATCCCGGCCAGGTGGGTGAGGAGCTGCATCTTCTTGGTGGGGTCGCGCTCGTAGCCCGGCTCGTGGCGCTGCATCACCTCGGCCAGGACCGAGATGACCTCGTCCTTCGTGGCCACGATCTTGTCGAGCACGCGCAGCGGCCAGGAGATGGAGTCCGCTGCCAGCAGGTACTTCTTGAGTGGCTGTAGCGCCGTGCCGCCCTTTTCGACGAGGCTCTCGAACAGGTAGTCCTTCTCCTGCTCGTCCTCGATGGTTTTGTCGTACATCATCCCGAAGCGACGCATGACGGCGTAGAGCGCCTCGGGCGAGCCCTCGGCCAGCAGCGTCTGCATCGCCTTCAGCCGATCGGGCGACTGGGCGTATTTGTTGATGACGCGGCCCGCGTTGCGCTCCCGCGTCTTCTCCTTCGAAAACAGATCAAGAAGGCCCATGTCGTTTCCGCGCGGAGTCTATACGCGGAGACTGGCCGGCTCCATGCGAAAAGAGTCGCCGCGTCTCTACTGCCCAGCGGCGTCGGTCGGTGCGGCGTCGGTCGGTGCGGCGTCGATCGCTGTGGCGTCGGTCGGTGCGGCGTCGGTCTGGGCGGCGTCGGTCTGGATCGCGCAGACCCCCTGGCCGTCGTTCCGGTGGCAGAGGAGGTCGCCACCGCAGGTGTACCCGGACGGGCACAGGCCGTCGCCGGCGCAGGAGAAGGCGCACCCGGGTTGCGCGGGGTTGAAGCAGGAGGCGATGGCGAGGGGGGCCAGCGCGGCCGCCAGCAGCAGCGCCAACCGAGCCGCGCGCCCGCGAACCCGCCTCCGGGATGTCAGAACCGCCACGACCAGGCTCCGAAGGCTCCGCGCCCGCCCGGCAGCGGCGCGAGCGAGATGGCGGGGCCCGTCGCCGGCGCGGTCTCCAAGACGGCCGGGTTGAGGATGGCGTCGAGCACGAAGCCGGCCGCCGCCACGACGCCGGTCGCCGCGGCCGCGACCAGCACGACGCGCGCGTTGTGCGCGTCGCGGGCCCCGTCGGTCATCGCGCTCGTGTACTCCGCCTGCACGGCCGAGTACTGCGTGGGGGGGAAGCGGTAGTTGATGAGCCGGTTCACGTCGCTCTCCTTCGAGCTCGCCTCGGCGCCGTAGATGGCCGCCGTTCCCAGCAAGATCAACGTGACACCCGAAGCGATCACCGCCGTGGCGTTGTAGCGGTTCCAGCCCGAGTCCTCTTCCTCGCGGACGGGAGGCTGGTCGTCGTCGGCATGCCCGGCGCGCGGCGCGGGTGGCGCGGCGCCGGGTGCCTGGGCGGCAGCCGCCGGCCTGGGCGGCGTCCCGCCGAATTCGCCGGGCGCCTCCACGGCCGGTGTCGGCGCCGGTGCCGCCGGGGCGAGGCGCGACAGCCGCTGCTCGATATCGGCGCGATCGGAGGCGTCGGGCGCCTCGCGCAGGTACTGGCGGTAGCTTTCGGCCGCCTCGGCGGGGGCGCCTGCCTTCTCCTCGGCCTCGCCAATGTGCACCAGAAAAGCAGGGTCGTGGCCGATCGCGTACCCGGCGCGCCAGGCCTTCTCGGCGCCGCGCGCGTCGCCGCCGGCGAGGGCGTGCGTTCCCTCGTCGTAAAGTCGGACCTCGTCGGGCGTCGGCGCCCGCCCGGGCGATGCCGCCAGCGCCAGCAGCGCAGCGGCGATCGGAAGCAGATGCACGCCTAGCCGCCCACCCGTCCGATGAAGTCGTCGAGCAGCGTGCGACCGAGGCCGAGCGGTGTGCAGCCGCCGTGACCCGTGCAGACGGCGGCGACCTCCGCCCCGGCCAGCTGCTGCTTGAGCGCGGTCACCGAGGCCTTCACCTGATCGCCGTTGCTGTCGAAGAGCCCCGGGCCGCGATCGAGCCGCCCCTGCTTGAACACAGCGGTGTCCCCGGTGAACAGCACCTCGTCGTACAGGAAGACGTACGAGCCGGGTGTGTGTCCCGGCACCGGGATCGCCTTGACCGTCTTGCCGCCGCCGAGGTCGATCGTCTGGACGCCGTTGAGCGGGCTCGACACGTTGACCGACGGGACGCCCATGCCCTTGGACATCACGCGCAGGAGCAGGTTGTCCCAGGGGGCCCGCCCCTCGACGAAGGGGACGTCGCCCTCGCCGAGGTGGAGGTGCGCGCTGCCGAATCCGCCCGCCGCCGCGACGTGGTCACCGTGGCCGTGGGTCAGAAAGACGTCGGAGACGTCAGTGCGCCCCGCGTGCAGCGCGCTGAGCGCCGTGTCGGTGGGGCTGCCCCCCGGATCGGCGCCGGTGTCGAAGAACACCACGTGCTGGCCGACGCGCGCCGCGTAGAGGTAGGCGCCGGCCGAGCTGACGGAGATGATGCCCGGTTTGATCTCCTCTGGGTTGGAGGGGCGCGTGCGAGCGACGCGGAACGCCGCCAGCGCTCCACCGCCCAGGACGACGATGATGATCGCGAGTGCGAAAAGATTTCTAAGGGCGCGCATGGCTCACCTCCTCGGCCCCAGAATCGGACCGGGCGGCCCGAGAATCAAGCGCCGATATCACGGGCGGCTGAGGTGGCCGCCTGGATGCAAGCGCCGAGGCCGACGCCGCGCAGGGCGTGGCCGATCACGGAGAGGCCTGGCAGCCGCGCCAGGGCGTCGTCGACGGCGCGCACGCGCGGCAGGTGGGCGCGGTCGTATTGCGGGATGCCGGGCCGGGCGCGGAGGATCCGGACGACGTCGGGATCGCGGCGCAGGCCGGCCACGCGGCGCAGATCGCCCGTCGCCTGGGCGGCGAGCGCGCCGTCGTCGGCGTCGACCAGCGCGGGATCGAACGTCCCGCCGACCAGCGCGCGCAGCAGTACGCCCCCCTCGGGCGCGCGCCCTGGGAACACCGACGATTCATACTGACAGCCCAGCAGCTTGATCCCCTCGCCGCGCGCCACGACGAAGCCGTAGCCGTCGAGGTCCATCCCGAGGTCGGGGCTGCCGGTCGCGGGGGCGCGAAACCCGAGGCAGACGACCGCGACCGGCGCGTGCGGGATCGCGCGCAGCGCCTCGGCCGCCGCGGGGGCGTGCGGGGCGAGCAGCGCGGACGTCGCCGCGGCGGGCGTCGCCAGGACCACCCGCTCGGCGTCGAGCGTCTCGCCGTCGAGGGCGATCCGCCAGCCGCCGGCGCGCGGTTCGAGCGCCCGGGCCCGGGCGGTGCGGCGGCGGGCCCCCAGCTTGCCGGCGAGCGCGCGTGGCAGCTCGGCGAGGCCATCTGGAAAGGTGACCGGACGCCCCATCCGGCTCGCGCCACGCGTGCGAAACATGCCGCGCAGAACGCTGCCGTGCGCACGCTCGAGCGCGACGAGCCGCGGGAATGCCGCGGCGACCGAGAGGCCCGCCGCGTCGCCTGCGTAGACGCCGATGAGCGCCGGCCCCGCCACGCGCGCGGCCGCCTCCGGGCCGAACCGGCGCGCCACGAAGTCCAGCACCGACTCGTCATCGGCGCCCTCGCCGCCGCCGCGCCGGACGAACGGCTCGCGCAGGAGACGCAGCTTGCCGCGCGCGCTCAGCAGACTGGTCTTGATCAGCGCCGGTGGGTTGGCGGGGAACGGCCGCAGCGCGCCGCCCACGTAGATCGACCGCCGTCGCGAGGCGGGGAGGGCGCGCACGATGCGCCCTTCGAGGCCGGCGCCGGCGACGAGCGCGCGGACGTCGTCCGGCCCGTCGAGCACCGCCTGCGGTCCTTGCTCGTAGAGGAATCCGCCGTCGCGGGTGCTGGCGATGAGCCCTCCCGGCTCTGCCGCGTCGTCGATCAGTACGACGTCGTGTCCGCGCCCGACGAGTCCGTGCGCAACGGTCAGTCCGGAGATGCCGCCGCCGATGACCGCGATGCGCATGCCCGATTCTAGCGTTCTCTGCCCGTCGGAAGCAGCGCCGCTGATTGCGCAGCCACCGCCCCGGTGCTATTCATTGTTCATAACACTATGTTTTCTTATCGTTTGAGAATGTGGGTGGGGATTGGGCAGGCGTTGGCGTGGCTGTTCGTGGCCGGCTGCAGTCAATCGGAGGATTCAGTTCAGTCCGACCTGCGTTCGCAGCTGACGAGCGTATCGGCCCTGCGTTTCCAGGCAACGACCACCATCTCCTCGAATCCCGCGCCCGATGTCGTGGTGACCGTCCCAGATCCGGCCGCCGCGGACGTGGCCAGCGCAATCTTGGCTCTCCCAACGATGCCGCCGGGTACCTACAACTGCCCGGCAGATTTCGGTGTGTCCTACTTTCTGGTCTTCACGGGTGGCGATCCGAACGGTGGAGGCGAGACCGTCATGCTTGCCAACCTCGACCCGGCCGGCTGCCAGCAGGGCCAGATCAGCAGCGACGGCCAGAACGTCTACCACTTCTGGACTGCCACCAGTCCCGACTTCTGGAGCCGCCTGGCGGCGGATCTCGGGGTGCCGGAGGCGAACATCTATCCTTACCAACCGCCGACGCAGTAGCGGTCAGAGCCACCCGCGCGCGCGGGCGGCGCTCTCGGCGAGGTCGGCCAGCGCGCCGATGAACGCGGGGTGGGTGCCGACGGTGCGGGCGCGCGCGAAGTGGGTGATGCCGGCCTTCTCGGCGCGCCCGCGGTAGAGGATGTCGATCTCCTGCAGCGTCTCGATGTGCTCGCCGGTGAAGGCGATCGGGACGACGACGACGGCGGGCGTGCCGGCGGCCCCGAGCTCGTCAATCGTCGCGTCGGTCGTCGGGCCGAGCCAGCGCTTCGGTCCCACCCGGCTCTGGAAGCAGAGTCGCGTGCGCGCGCCCAGGCGCATCCGGCGCGACACCGCCTCGACGGTGACGCGGATGTCGTCGAGATACGGATCGCCGTCTCGGATGTAGTCCTCGGGGAGCCCGTGCGCCGAGAAGAGCACCGGCGCCGTGGCGGCGTGCTCGGGCGGCAGCGTCCGCACCGCGTCCTCGATCCGCTCGACGACCGCATCGAGGTAGCCGCCCGCGTCCGGGTAACGCTTGACCGCCGCGACCTCCAATCCGGGATGCCTCTGGCGCGCCTCCTCGATCTGGTTGAGCGACGACCAGGTGGTGGTGCGCGACTCCTGCGGGTAGAGCGGCAGCGCGATCGCCCGCGCGACGCCGCGCGCGGCGAGCGCGACGAGCGCCTCCTCGGCCAGCGGGTGCCAGGCGGCCATCGCCACCACCGGGACGGTGGCGATCCCCCGCGCCGCCAGCAGGTCGGTCACCGCCCGCACCTGCGCGGTCGTCTCCTCGAGGATCGGCGAGCGCCCGCCGATCTGCGCGTAGGCGTCGCGCGAAAACGGCGCGCGCGAGCGGGCGATCGACCAGGCGACCAGCTTCTGCAGCGGGCTCAGCCAGCCGAGCTGGATGACGTCGGGATCGGCGAACAGGCGCTGCAAGAAGGGGCGCACGTCGTCCAGCGATCCGGGGCCGCCCAGGTTGAGCGCGATGAGGCCGAGCGGGGCGCGCACCGCGGCGGGCGCCCCGACGCTCGGCGCCGGCGCGTCCATCAGGCGCCCCGGACGGCGGCCACCAGCGCCGCGACCGACTCGAGCGGCACGTCGGGCGTGATGCCGTGCCCGAGATTGAAGACGTGGCCGCGCTTGCCGCCGCGCCGGACGATGTCGCGCGCGCGGCGCTCGATCTCGGCCGGTGGGCCCAGCAGCACCGCCGGGTCGAGGTTCCCCTGCACGGCGCGCGCCCCGCCGAGCCGCGCGCGCCCCTCGTCGATCGGCAGCCGCCAGTCGAGGCCGTAGACGTCGGCGCCGACGCGCGCCACGCGATCGAGGATCGCCGCCGCGCCGTTGGCGAAGTAGATGACCGGAACACCCGTCGCCCGCAGCGCCTCCACCAGCGCCTTCGTCGGCGGCAGCGCGAAGGTCTCGAAGTCCTCCGCCGACAGCACGCCGACCCACGAATCGAACAGCTGGACGGCGGCCGCGCCGGCGTCGATCTGCGCCAGCAGGTACGCGCGCGTCGCCTCGGCGATGAGCCCCAGCAGCCGGTGCGCGTCGTCGGGGCGCTCGTAGAAGAGGCGCTTGGTCTCGCCGAAGGTCTTCGAGGTCTTCCCCTCGACGGCGTAGGTGGCGACAGTGAACGGCGCGCCCGCGAACCCGATGAGCGGCGTCCCGTCGAGCCCCGCGTTGGCGAGCGCGATCGTCTCCATCACGAATGGCGTGCGCGCCGCCGGATCGAACGGCGCCACCCGCCCGAGATCGGCGGCGGTGCGCACAGGGTGGGGCAGCCGCGGCCCCTCGTCGGTGAACTCGACGTCCAGCCCCATCGCTTCCAGAGGCACCAGCAGATCCGAGAACAGGATGGCGGCGTCGAACCCGAATCGCCGGATCGGCTGCAGTGTCACCTCCGCCGCCAGCTTCGGCGACTTGCAGAGCTCGAGAAAGCTGACCCCCGCGCGCACCTGCCGGTACTCGGGCAGATAGCGCCCCGCCTGCCGCATCATCCACAGCGGCGCGCGTTCGGTCGTCTCGCCACGGCAGGCACGGAGGAACAGGGGGGCCGTCACGGGCCGTACTTTAGCCGAGGCAGGCCCTTTGACCGGAGAAATTGGGATCGTGGGCGCCGGGAGGCTTAGCCGCCCATCGCAAACTTAACGAGCTCGAGGTAGGCCGCCCCCACGAGCACCAGCAGGACGAGCAGCGCGAGTCCCAACTTCCAGATCCAGGCGAAGCGTCGCCAACCGGCCACTAGAACTGGCCGAGGAACGTCGCAATCGCGCCGGCGGCGAAGCTGGGGATGGTGTGCCCTTCGCCGTCGACCGGGCACCAGACGACCGGGTAGCCGCTGTCGCAGCCGTCGTAAGACATGCAGGGCGAGGGATCGACGGCGGTGCTGGTGGTGCCGCAGTGGTTGTCGGCGAGGAACTGATCGCGCGCGGTCTCGTCGCCCGAGATGTCGACGGTGGTGTCGGCGGTGCCGTGGGTGATCCAGGCGGCGACGTCGTGGCTCTTGCAAGTCGAGCCACGGCCCGTGCTGAAGAGCGAGCCCGACATGACAGCGACGGCGCGGAAGACGTCGGGCATCTGGCAGCCGATCGTGTCGGACATGATCCCGCCGTAGCTCATGCCGGTCGCCATGATGCGTGTGGTGTCGACGCAGAGGTTCGACTCCAGCCAGGTCAGCATCGCGTTCAAGAAGGCGATGTCGCCGCCGTTGGTGTTGGGCCAGCCGGTGGTGGTGGCGTCGCCCGGCGTGCTCTCGAGCCCCTGGGCGGCGACGTAGATCGCCTCGGGGAGCTTCGGCTGAACGCCGTAGTAGCCGCCGCTGTAACCAGTCCCCGCCAGCGTCGCGGCCGACCCGCCCGCGTAGTGCCAGGCGAAGATGGTGCGATACGGCTTCGTCGGGTCGTAGTCGCTCGGGAGCGTCACGAAGAACTGCCGCGCGGTGACCGTCCCCTTGCTGTCGGTCACGTTGATCATCTGCGGGTTCGACGGTCCCAGGGCAGGCGGCGTCACGCCGCAGCCGCTGGTCATCGCGCCGCTCCCGCCGGTGGCTGTGGCGCCGCCCGTCGCGGAGGCTCCGCCGGTGCCGGTCGTGCCGCCAGTCGACACCTTCCCGCCGGTGCCGGTCGCACCGCCCGTCGCGGAGACTCCGCCGCTGCCGGTCGTGCCGCCACCAGATGGGTTGCCGCCGGTACCGCTGTTCGCGCCGCCAGTGCCGGGTGACGTGCCTCCGCCAGTTCCCGACGACGTGCCGGTGTTGTTGCTGGCACACCCAGCCGTGGCGAGCGAAGCGAAAGCAACGACGACCAACGGAACGAGCACCCGACTGAAGCGCATGGGCTCCTCCTTTCCGGCGATCCGGAAACCACAGTCTGGCGGCGGCCGGCGAGGCTGTCAATCGCGCAGGATTCGCGATCGACTCAGTCCGACTCGCCCTCGCCGCTGCCGAATGAAATGTTGTCGACCCGGCCCGCCGTCAGGAACACCGAGAACCCATACGGGATCGTTCCCTTCCTGGGATCGACAGACGCCCGCGACGCGCGGCCGTCGTAGTTGAGCCTGCGGAAACCCGCCGCCTTGTCGGGGTTTGCGGATCGATGCTCCTTGTCGGGGTCTCCATAGAGCTCCTTGACGCGTGACAAGGGGTCGCCGAGCCGAAGTCCGCGTCCGGTCGACAGCGACAGGTCGGGAGCGGCCACGCAGTCTGTCTCCAGGTGCTTGCCGGCAGGCGAACCGTTGAGGTGAACGGCTACGACCGTCCGTTCTTCGTCGGTCGCACAGCTCGCCTTCGGACAGGCCGTCGCAATGGCGAAGAGAGCGTCCCTACCGTCCACTCCCTGCCCGGCAGCCCAGAACTTGTGGTCCGTTTCGATGTCCGATCTTTCAGCGCCGGGACAGCGAAACTGCGCGGGAAGAACCATTCCAATTTGGATTGTTCCGATGGCCGTTTCGGTTTTCCTGCGGACTGAAGCCCGACCAACTCTGGTGGAACCTGTGAGCGTTAGGGCGACAATCGCAGCGATGGCCGCGACCGGACGGCGTACGGTCTGGAGCTCGAGCATCGAGACCGGACCTCAATTCGCCTTCTGGTACACCCGCACGTAGTCGACCTGGTAGGTGATCGGGAACGTCGTGCCGCTGGGGTCGCCGCCGTT
The DNA here is from genome assembly GCA_963725905.1 of uncultured Pseudomonadota bacterium. Taxonomy (GTDB): domain Bacteria; phylum Myxococcota_A; class Polyangia; order Fen-1088; family Fen-1088; genus JADGRB01. The sequence continues at coordinate 265,722 of CAVSAG010000006.1, forward strand.
GGCGCCGATGGCGAGGTTGACCAGGACGTAGAACTTCTTGGTGGCGTACGGGTTGGGGTTGGTCGAGTTGGCGGTCGAGACGGTGTACGTGTTCACCATCTTGTCGTCGAGGAACAGGTTGATGTTCGTGGCGTCCCACTCCATCGCCCAGACGTGGAAGTTGTCGGCCCAGGTGCTCCCCAGCGAGGCGGGCGACTGGTTGGTGCTGTCCCAGGTGCAGTTGCTGCCGTTCGGCGTGCAGACGTTGGCCAGCACCTTGTTCGCGTAGTACTCCATGATGTCGACCTCGCCCGACTGCGGCCAGCCGGTGCCGTCGCCGAGGATCCAGAACGCGGGCCAGCTGCCCTGGCGGATGTCGATCTTGGCGCGCATCTCGAACCGGCCGAACTGGAACGAGTGCTTGCCCGACGTCGTCATCGAGGTCGACGTGTAGTCGTAGTACTGGCGGCTCTTCTTCCAGTCGGTGCTGCCGGCGACGTAGTTCGGGTTCAGGATGTGCACCTGCTGCGCGGCGATGGTGAGCAGGCCGTTCGCCACCGTGGCGTTGTCGGGCTGGTACCACTGCAGCTCCTGGTTGCGGACGAAGCCCTTCTCGTAGCCCCAGTTCGACGAATCGGGGGCGCCGCTGCCGTTGAACTCGTCGGACCAGGCGAGGTTCCAGGTGCCGCCCGCCGTGGTGATCTGCTGGGGCGGCCCTCCGGCTGTGCCCGAGTTGCCGGCGGTGCCACTGGTGCCGGCGTTGCCACTGCTGCCCGCGTTGCCCTTGCCGCCGGTACCGCCGGTGGCGGACGCACCGCCGGCGCCGCCTTTCGCACCGCCGCCGGCGCCGCCCCCGGCACCCCCTTTGGCGCTACCTCCCGCCGCGCCGCCGGTTGAGCTGGCGCCGCCGTTGCCGCCCGTCGCAGGCGCGCCCGCGGAACCGCCGGCGCCGCCCTTGGCGCTGCTCCCAGCCGCTCCGCCCGTCGCGGTCGCTCCGCCGCTGCCGCCCGTGGGCCCGCTGCCGCCCGTGGCACCATCGCCTCCCGTGCCGTTTCCGCCGGTCGCGCTGCTGCCACCCGTGGCGCTCGCACCGCCGGTCGCGTTGTTGCCGCCCGTGGCGCTGGTGCCACCCTCGCCCGACGGCTGAGGGTCGCAACACTTGGAGCCGCTGTCGCAACCCGGAAGAACGATCCAGGCGAGCGACGCGGCGGCGAAAAGCGAAACGAGGACGCGGGGGACGCGCATCGGAGCCTCCTCGAAGAAAGGGTCAGTCTCGGCGTCGGCCGAGGTCCTGTCAATCGCGCACAGTCAAGCGAGGCCGGCCGCCGGGCCGCGCCCGTCTCACACGGCTGAACGACCTGCCCTTGCGCGCGTCGACGCTCCGCCCCGCGAGACCGCGGGGTGCGCGGGGGTCGACGTCGGGAACGCCGCACCTGCGAACCAGAACACACCGGCCGCGCGGTCGATCCAGCGGAAGGTCACCAAGTTGGAGAACAGGCGCTCGGCGAAGGTCGCGTCGACCCTCCCGCTCGGCAGGCCCGCCAACTGGGTTGTGATCTCCGAGATCGAGGCGCTGCCCCCGAAGGCGATGGCGCGCAGCGCGGTCCGGTAAGCCACGCGCGCCGCCGTGACCTGATCAGGACGAACGGCGATGCGTGCACCCCCGAGCGTCGCCACACGGAAGGGGACGGAATTGCCCCTTTGCACCCAGGCCCGCGCCAACCGCGGCAGATCGATCTTCGTACCGCCGGAGGGCGCCGCATCGTGCAGAGACGCCCGGACACGGGCCTCGGAGATCGGGAGGTGGCGGAGAACGAAGGCGACCTCCTCCTCGAGTTGGCGTGTCGTCAGCGAGCTGGCGCGCCGGGCCAGGTGGCCCTCGTGGGCCTCGATCGCGGCGAGCAGATCGACGATGGCCCGCGCGCCGAATCTCGGGAGTGCCAGGTACCGGCCAAGCGTCCAGGATCCCTCCACGTCGTGCGACGCCAACGTGTGGTTGAGGATGTTGATGGTGCGGCGTTCGAGGTCGTAGCCGAGCGCTGTTACAGGATCGGGCAAGGGCGTGGCCAAGGCGGACGCCGGCAGCTGCGGCAGGCGTGATTGGACACGATCGACGACCTTCATGGCGACGCGCCGGCAGATCTCCGCGGGGAGGATCCGCCAGGCTTTGGCGCCGGCCTGGGTCACGCGGTGAATGGCGTCAGCGCCTGGATCCGGGGAGGGATGGCGATCGAAGATGAGCGACTGAAGGAGCAGCGGAACGATCGGCTCGCCGACACGCGGGTAGTGCGCGGCGAGTGCCGGACGCGGGCTCTGGATCTGGCGACCCATCAGAAGAACATCCGCGAGACCACCAAGAAGAGCGGGACCAGGATGGCCAGCGACCAGAGCGTGTAGCCGAAGAAGCTGGGCATCCTCACGCGGTGTTGCTCGGCGATCGCCTTGACGATGAAATTCGGACCGTTGCCGATGTAGGTGATCGCTCCCATGAGCACCGCGCCGCAGGAGACCGCCGCCAGGAGCTGCTGGCCGGACGGATGGACCGCCAGCGCGCCGAGGTCGTCGATGGAGAGCCCGCCGTGCGGCCCGTTGGCCACGCCGACCGCCAGCGAGGCAAAGGTCAGGTAGGTCGGCGCGTTGTCGAGGACGCTGGAGAGCGCGCCCGAGGCCCAGAAGAACTGCCACGGTTGCGTGATCCCCAGCGACGCTCCGCGCTCGCCGAGGAAGGAGAGCGCCGGGATCATGGTGACGAACACCCCCGCGAACACCGCGGCGACCTCGAGGATCGGCGCCCAGCTGAACCGGTTCTGCTCGTGGACCTGTCGATCGGTCGACAAGAGCGAGAGCGCGCCGCATCCGAGCATCCCCAGCACCTGGATGGACGAGCGCAGGTAGGAGTCGCCGAAGAGGCGCGTCCCGTAGCTCCCCATGACGAACACGACGGTGACGATCCCCAGCAACCAGAAGAAGTTGATTCCGCCCTCCAGGCGAAGCGGCTCGTTCGTTTCGGGGGCGGACGGCACCTTGCGGGGCCGTCGGCGCTCGCGTCTCCAGAGAACCTGGTCGATGATCGAGAAGACGGTGAGCAGGACACCGTTGACCAGCGCCCAGGCCGGGGCGAGCCGCAAGGTCCAGGTGAAGGGAACGCCACGCAGGAAGCCGAGGAACAGCGGGGGATCGCCCAGCGGCGTCAAGAGACCCGCGCCGTTCGAGACGATGAAGATGAAGAAGACGACCACGTGGGTCGCGTAGGCCCGCCGCGCGTTGGCGCGCAAGAGAGGCCGGATGAGGAGGACCGAGGCGCCGGTCGTCCCCACCAGGCTGCCCAGCAAGGATCCGGCGGCCAGGAACGCCGTGTTGACCAGGGGCCTGCCCACCAAGGATCCCGAGAGGCAGATGCCGCCCGAGATCGTGAACAGCGCGCCCAGGAGCGCGATGAACGACACGTAGTCGGAGGCGGTGTGCAGCAACGCCCGCCCGCCGCCGGCCCCCAGGCCGGCCAGGTAGACGAGGACGGGCAGCGAGACCAACCCCGCGACGATGAGCTTGTTGCGGTTTCGCTCCCAGAAGCCGCCGAAGAAGAGCGGGAGGACGGCGATCATTACCAGGTAGCAAACGAAGGGCGCGACGGCCCATTTGGGGGTGGAGGAGGTCATCAGTGCTGCAGGAAGAGGGGGATCTGGGTTTTCTCGACCAGGCCGCGCGTGACCGATCCCGAGAAGAGCTCGCGCAGCCTCGAACGGGTGAAGGTCCCCATCACCACCAGGCCGGCCTGGAGCTCGCCCGCCAGCTTGAACAGCGCATCGGTGTTGGAGAGCGCGGAGACGATGTTGTGCGGCTTGGCCGGGACGTGGAGCGCGTCCAGCATCGCCGCGGCCCGCTCGGACATCTCTCGCGCGACGTGACCGTTGTCGTCGACGGTCGCGACGTGCACGCGACGCGAGCGCGCAAGACCACTCGTCGCGAAGCTCATCAGCGCGCGCTTGGCGGCGCCGCTGCCGTCGTAGGCGATGAGCACCGTGGGGCCGAGGACGGGCGCCGCGGTCTCGGGGACCAGAAGGACGGGCCGATCGGCGCCGCGCAGGATGGCGTCGCGGGTCTTGGCGTCGTCCGCCTCCGTCTCGAAGCGAAAGTTGGCCTCCCGGCCGAGCACGGTGAGATCGTGCCTTTCCATCTCCTCGAGGATGCTCTCCGCCGGGCGGCCGACGACCTCCAGTGACCGGAACTCGACCCCCGCCGCGCGGCAGCGCCGTTCGAACAGCGCGACCCAGTCAGCGGCTTGCTTCTGCGCGTCGGCGATGAGGGTCTCGTCGCGATCTCGCTTGAAGCTCGCGCCCCCGATGCTGGTCGCGGTCCCCGCCCGGATGTCTGGCTCGTCGATGATCGCCAGCCCGATGAGGCTGGCGTCGCAGACCCGCGCGGCATCGATCGCCAGGGTGGTCGCCACTTCCGTGCTCGGTGACCCTTCGAGACAGACGAGGAGTTCCTTCAGCATGTCGCCCGCCGTGGAACGAGGGCTGGGCTTCGGAGGATGTCGCCTCGAAGCCCAGCCGCTCGTTTTCGTTTGCTGTTACCCCGCAGGCGGCGCGGGGCCATTGGTCCCGTCAGATACCGGCGATGGCGGGGATGGCCTTCTTGGCCTCGGCTATCTCGCCAGCCGGCACGTCGCTCGGCAAAGTGAGCGGGATGTACTCCGGGTAGCCCGGGATGCCCATCTCCGGCACGTCGAGGCCGGCGATCTCGACCTCCGCCGGGACGCGGTTCCCGACCAACTTGCCGACGATGTAGAAGATCAGGCCCCCGACCGCCACGTTCCAGGCGATGCACACGACCACCTCGATGCACTGGACGACGAGCTGCTTCGAGTCGCCGTAGAACAGCCCGACGACCCCCAGGCCCGAGTGCCCCATGTAGTCGGTCGCGCCGACGCCGCTCCACCCCTGCCCATAGGTCCCGTCGGAGAAGAGTCCCACCGAGATGAGACCCCACGCGCCGTTGGTGCCGTGGACGCTGATGGCGCCGACCGGATCGTCGATCTTGACCTTGTCGAAGAAGTTGCAGCTGATGACGACGAGCACGCCGGAGACCAAGCCCGTGACGACCGCGGCCCAGGGGGCGATGAACGCGCACGGTGAGGTGATGGCCACCAGACCTGCGAGCATGCCGTTGCACATCATCGTGGGGTCAGGCTTGCCGGTCGTGAACCAGACATAGAGCATGGCCATCACGGCGCCGGCCGCGCTGGCCAGCATGGTGTTGGTGGCAATGATGCCGATGCGGCCGTCGGCCCCGGCCAGCGAGCTGCCGGCGTTGAACCCGAACCAGCCGAAGGCAAGGATGAACGTCCCCAGCATGACCATCGGGACGTTGTGCGCCTTGATCGGGTTGACCTTGCCGTCGGCGCCATATTTGCCGATGCGTGGGCCGATCATGAGCGCCGTGATGAAGGCGAGCGCGCCGCCCTGCAAGTGGACGACGCCGGAGCCAGCGTAGTCGACCGCCCCGTGGCCGAGGCCTGCCCGATAGCCGAGCTGGGCTAACCAGCCTCCCCCCCAGACCCAGCCGCCGAACACCGGGTAGATGAACGCGCCCACGGCGACGCTGAAGAGGCAGAAGCTCTTGAAGCTCCAGCGCTCGGCGCAGGCGCCGGTGACGATGGTGGCCGTGGTGTCCATGAAGACCATCATGAAGAGGAACCAGACGACCGCCGCCGCGTCGTAACCGTTGCCGGCCAGGAAGAATCCGCTCGTGCCGAGGAGGCCCCAGCCGTGGTCGCCGTTAATCGCGGAGCCGACCGTGAGCATCGAGTGCAGCGTCGGCGTCCCCCCCAGCGTCGCGGGCCCGCCGATGGCCGTCCCGTTCGCGCCCCCGCACATGAAGGCGAACCCACAGACCCAGAACCCCAGCATGCCGATTCCGTAGACCATGAAGTTCATCGACATGGTGTGGGCAGCGTTCTTCCCCCGGATGAGGCCGGTCTCGACGAGCGCGAACCCGGCCTGCATGAACATGACCAGGAAGCCGGCGATCAACGTCCAGACGAAGTTGACCGAGTAGAGTCCGTGCGACGCGGACTGCGCGACGGCGTCGACCGCCACCGCGAGGTCCTTCGACGTCGCCTTCGCCGGATCAGGCTTGGTGTAGCCCGGGACCGAGTAGGCTGACGGCGTCGTCTGGAAAGCGCCTGTCCTGTCAGGCACCGGATCGTCGGCGAAGGCGCTGGCAGACATGCCGGCTAGTGCCACGGCCAAGACCATGGCCCCGAGCCAGCGGCGCTGGCGATGATGTCGAACATTCCTGAGCATGCGTTTTCCCCTCGGTTGTTAGTTGGCGAACAGGTGAGACCCTCAACGGGCGTCGAGCGATCAGGACTGCGTCATCTTGTGGCGCAGCCGCTGCGCCCACGCTGCGCCGACGACGGCGCCCAGCTGCATCATGAGAAAGAACACCGCGGTGACGGCCGGCATGCGGTGGAGGCCGAAGTAGATGACGACCGTGGCGATCGCGATCGCGGCCTGCATGGACTTGAACGTCTTCTTGTAGTGCTCCCACATGTCGCCGATGTATGAGCAAGGGCGATGCCGACCCACGCGCCACCCTGGCGGCCGGTCATGGTTTCAGGCGCTTGTGTTGCGGGCGCCAGACTCGGTCACGCGGAGAACGTGGGCTGGAAATAACCAGGAAACGCGGAGGCCATGCCTCGGACCATTTGATTGGGCAGGTCGCCATAGCGATTTCGCACGATGCCTAGGTGACGGCGGCCGCAGTGTGATCTCAGTTCCGCTCATTGCGCGGGCCGCGGTGTGATCTCAGTCCCGCTTATGCGCGGGATTCAGTTCCGCTTGTTGCGCCGGTAGACGGTGGACGGATCCACGCCGAGCAGCGCGGCTGCCTTGAACTTGTTGCCCCCGGTCGACTTCAAGATGCCGGCGATGTAACGGTCCTCCAGCTCGTGGAGCGTCATCGGGTTCTGCAGCAGGCGCGGGATCGGATCGGATGTCCAGGCGGGCCCGAGCGCGCGCTTCACGTCCTCCAGTCGAACGAACGACTGCGAGGCGGTCACGACGAGACGCTCGACCAGGTTCTCGAGCTGGCGGATGTTGCCTGGCCAGTCGCAGGTGGCGAGGAACTCGAGCGCGTCCGGCTCGAACCCCGCGAGCACCGAGCGTGATGCCTTCTCCAGGCTGCGCCGGAGGAAGTGGTCGATGAGCATCGGGATGTCCTCGCTCCGTTCGCGAAGCGGCGGGACGCGCACGCGAAGGACGTCGAGCCTGAAGAACAGATCTTCGCGGAACTCGCCCTTCTCGACGAGCAGAGAGAGATCCTTGTGCGTGGCCGCCACGCAGCGGACGTCGACGGTGCGGGTCGTCTCCGACCCGACCGGCCGGACCTCCCCCGATTGAAGCACGCGCAGGAGCTTCCCCTGGAGCGTGGCCGGCAGGTCACCGATCTCGTCGAGAAAGATCGTGCCCCCCTCGGCCTCGACGAAGAGCCCGCGTCGGCTCGTCGCAGCGCCCGTGAAGGCGCCGCGCGCGTGACCGAACAGCTCGCTCTCGAGGAGGTGCTCCGGCAGGGCGGCGCAGTTGACCGCCACGAACGCTCGATCCACGCGCGGTCCGCTGGTGTGGATTGCCAGCGCGGCGAGCTCCTTCCCCGTGCCCGTCTCGCCGGAGATCAGCACCGACGAGGTGGCGTCTGAGATCTGCGCGATGAGGGCTCGGAGCTGGCGCATGGGCAGGCTGTTTCCAAGCAGCTGCCGCGACGAGATGTTCGAACGCAGCGTCCGACGCAAAAGCGCGTTCTCTCGCGAGAGGTTCCGCTCGCGGCAAGCCCGCTCGACGAGCACGCGCAGCGTTTCCGGCGCGAATGGCTTCGCGACGAAGTGATAGGCGCCGCGACGCATCGCCTCGACGGCGGTCTCGACCTCGCCGAAGGCGGTCATGATGATCACGGGGGTGGAGGGCTCCGCTTGCTTGATGCCGGTCAGGAGGTCGAGTCCGTCGCTCCCCTTCATCCGGAGGTCGGTGACCACCACGTCGGTCGGTTCCTCGAGGAATCTCTCCAGCGCGGTCGTCCCGTCGCGAGCGATCTCGGACTCGAACCCCGCCTTCTCGAGCTCACCGGCGATCGTCTGGGCCATCTCGACGACGTCGTCCACGATGAGCGCTCGCAGCTTAGCCATGGCCCGTCTCTCCGCTGGCAGGCCAGAGCACACTCACCGTCGTACCCTCCGCGCGCGTGCTCTTGATGCTGATCTGACCTCCGTGGTTGCGGACGATCCCGGCCGCAATCGGAAGCCCCAGCCCGGTGCCCTGGCCGCGTGGCTTGGTCGTGAAGAAGGGATCGAAGACGCATTCGAGGTGCTCAGCCTCGATTCCGGAACCGTGATCCGATACCTCGATGAGCACCATCGCTTGGGGCGCGCGGCGCGCGGTGATCGAAAGCGTGTCGCGGGCCTGCGAGGCGTCGCACGCATTCACCAGGAGATTGACGAGGACCTGTTGGAGCTGGTCGGGGTCCGCGGTGAGGGGCGGGAGATCGTCCATTCGTCCGATATCGAATTGCAAACCTCGTGCCTCGAGCTTCAGCCGAAGAAGCTCACGCGTCCGTTCGACGATCGTCGCGAGCGACACCGACCGCGGCTTGAACGGGGAACGACGCGAGAAATCGAGCAGCTGCCGGATGGTGGCTGCGATGTGGTCAACCTGGCTGATGACCACCCGAAGGTCGTCCACCCCCCGCGTGCCCATGACGACAGGGATGACCTGTTCGGCCCGCCCCCGGACGACGCTGAGGGGCGTTCCGATCTCGTGCGCGATCTCGGTGGCCATGACGCCGACCGTCACCAGTCGATCGGCGCGGACCAGCTGGTTCTCCAGCTCGTGGGCCTTGGCCAGGGCGGTGGCGTAGCGGAGCTGGTTGGCCAGTTGGTCGGCGCGATGCTGCTGCCGAAGCAGGACCGTCCCCACCAGCGCGACCACGATCACCGCGGCGATCGCAGTGGTCACGGCGCGTGAGATCTCGCTCCGCTCGCGGGCGATGATCGGTTGCGTGGACGTGACCCAGGTCACCGACCAGGCGCCGGCCGGGCGTCCCACCTTCTCGGAGAGCCAGATCGCGTCGGCAGGAAAAAGGCCCAACCGCGCGGCCTGCCTGGCGTCGATTCGCACCGGCGACCGGGTCGAGAGCGCGGCGGGGATCTGCACGACCTGGGGCGCCGCCACCTGGCAGCCGAGCTTCGTTTCGCACCCCGACCAGGTCACGCCGGCGGGATCGGTCACGAACAGCCGGCCGAACGGCACCTGAGGCCAGGCCACCGTGCGCAACAGCAGCGCCGCGTCGCTGGCGACGACGATCGCCCCACCGCCCGAAACGGGGGTGGCGTAGAGGAGAAACGATCGCGATCCGATACGTTCGGCGGCGCCAAGCCTGTCCCTCTTGTTGACGGCTGTCTCGGCGCCGAGGGCCTCGACGCGCGGCAAGAGGGTGTCGGCCGTCGCGCGCTCCTCCGTGGGATCGACGGCCTGCACGACGACAGACCGATCGGCGTTCACCAGCGCGATGACACGGTAGTGCACGACCACCACGGCAAGTGCGCGGAACGCGCTCTCCCAGACCCGGAGCTCCGTCGCCGGGTCCCGGCTGGGCGATTGACGGGACCTGTCGACGAGGTCGGCGAGCATCCGCATGTCCTGATGGACGGAGTCGAGCTTGAAGAGCGCGTCCGCGGAGGCGCGGACCTGCTGCCGGACCTCGGAGGTGAACTCGGACAGCAGTCGCTCCTGGTCGACCGTGGCGCTCGACATGGACAGGCCCATGATCAGCCACAAGGCCAGAAGGGCGGTCAGGATGCCCTTGGAGATCCGCAAAGCGGACCGATCCTAGTCCTTTTCTGGACGGGGAGCGTTCTGGGAGGGCGCCCGGGCGGTTCAGGCGCCCGGGTAGCGGGCGATCTCGACGTAGCGGCGCGCGGCCGCGTCCCAGGCGAACTGCGCGGCGCCGCCGACGCGGTCCTTCTGGACGTCGATGACCACGTACTCGACGGGGTACGACGGCTCGCCGTCCATCACGGCGGCGGCTTGATCGGTGTCGCTGAAGTAGGCGCCGACGTCGACGTGCGAGTGGTAGATGATCTTGGCGGGCGCGTCGCCGCGCAGGCTCTTGCCCAGCTTGAAGAGATCGCCCGCGCCCAGGTTGTACGCGGTGCGGGCGTCGCGCGCGTGCGTCGCCGGGTCCTGGGCGTGCAGATCGTTCTGCGTGTTGACGCAGGCGACGGCGCGATCGGCGGCGGCCGTCCCCTTGGGGCCGTAGACGATGCCGCAGCACTCGTTCGGGTAGTCGCGGCGGGCGTGCGCGTACATCGCCGCCAGCGCCTCGGCGCCGAGGGTGGGGTGGGGCGGCGGCATCTCGCCCGGGGCGCTCACGGCGCCGCCTTCTCGGTCTTCTCGGCCTTCTCGGTCTTGGGGACGACCGGCGCCTCGAAGTAGCGCTCGGCTCTGTCGGGAAAGAGCGTGACGATCACGCCCGATTTGCCGGCCGCCACCAGCTGCTTGGCGATGCGCAGCCCGCCCGCCAGCGACGCGCCCGACGAGTGGCCGACCAGCAGACCCTCTTCCTTGGCCAGCCGCTCGGAGACGTCCCAGGCCTCGTCGGTGTCCATCGCCAGCACGCCGTTGAGCTCTTCCGGGTGATAGATGCCGGGGACGAGCGAGCTCTCCATGTGCTTGAGCCCCTCGAGGCCGTGCAGCGCGTCCGACGGCTCGACCGCCCAGACCTCGATGTCGCGCCGATACTCCTTGAGCCGCCGCCCGGTCCCCATCACCGTTCCCGTGGTGCCGATGCCGGTCACGAAGTGGGTGACGCGCCCCTCGGTCTGCTCCCAGATCTCGCGCCCGGTGGTGTTGTAGTGGCCGAGCGGGTTCGACGGGTTCGAGTACTGGTCGGGATAGAAGTAGCGGCCGGGGTTCTCGTCGACCATCTTGCGGCAGAGGAGAATCGCGCCGTCGGAGCCTTCCATTGGGTCGGAGAAGACCAGCGTCGTGCCGAACGCCTCGGTGATCTTGCGCCGCGCCCACGAGACGTTGCCCGGCATCACCAGCGTGACGGGGAAGCCGAGCGCGCCGCCGATCAGCGCGTAGGCGACCCCGGTGTTGCCGCTGGTCGAGTCGATGATCGTCTGCCCCGGCTTGAGCGCGCCGGCCCGGATGGCGTCGCGGATCATCTGGTAGGCGGCGCGATCCTTGACCGACCCGCCCGGGTTCAGGAACTCGCATTTGGCCCACAGCTCGACGCCGGGCGTGTCGCGCTCGAACTTGTGCAGCCGCACGATCGGCGTGTCGCCGATGAGGTCGGTGATTCGCTCGGCGACGCGCAGGCGCGCGCGCTTGACGACGTCGAGTTGCTGGTTCACGCGACGCCGATCTCTTGCGCCACCGGCTCGCTGCCGCCGAGCGGCAGCCGCAGGTGACGGACCCGCCCGATGTCGCCGTCGATGGCGGCGATGCGGACCAGCGCCTCGGCGGCGGCCAGCGTCCCCACGACGACGTCGGCCGCGCCGGGCACCGACGGCGCGGCCGTCTGCGCGGGGATCTCGAGCGAGGCTTCGGGCGCGGGCGCGCGCCGTGGAAACGACAGCAGGTCGACCTGGGCCGGCGTCGCACGCGCCACGACGACCGGGAGGCCGAGGCGCTTGGCCGCGCCCAGCATCGCGTCGTCGTCGAACCCGACGCGCACGACGAGATCGATCCCCGCCAGCGCCGCCAGCCAGGCTGCGCCGTCGGCCGGCGCGACCTGTCGCGCGATCACCTCACCGACGCCGGCCGCGCGGAGGTAGGTCGCCGCCGTCTCGGCGGCCGCGCCGTCGCCCACGATCAGCACGCGCGCGCCGAGGAGACGGCTCTGTCCTTCGGGACCGACTTCGGGAAGCGCGATCTGGCGCGCGTAACGCTGGACCTCGTCGACGTTCATCCGCCCGCGATGGCCGGAACGATCGAGATCTCGTCGCTATCCTTGACGGCCGTGTCGAGGTTCTTGAGGAAGCGGATGTCCTCGTCGTTGGCGAAGATGTTGACGAAGCGGCGGACCTGGCCGCTGTCGTCGCAGATCCGCTCCTTGATGCCCGGGTACTGCGTCTCCAGGCTGGCGATCAGCGCGCCGATGGTGCTGCCGGTCGCGGTGACTTCTTCCTTCCCCTGCGTCAGCTTGCGAAGTGGCGTCGGAATGCGGATGGTGGCCATCGGGTCCTCTCCTTTAGGTCCAGGTCGCTTGCAGCTCGTCGAAGTCGCCGAGACGCGGGCCGATCAGCGCCGGCTCGGCCAGCTTGCCGACCAGCGGATCCTGCGTCTTCATCCCGTTGCCCGTGATGCAGATGACGACCGGACCGTCGTCCTTGCCGATCTGGCCGCCGGCGATCAGTTTCAGCGCCGCCCCCAGCGTGACGCCGCCGGCGGTCTCGGTGAAGATCCCCTCGGTCTCGGCCAAGCAGGCGCATGGCGGCGACGATCTCGTCGTCGTTCGGCTTGGCGGCCCAGCCGCCCGAGCCGATGATCGTCTGGCGCGCGTAGAAGCCGTCGGCCGGGTTGCCGATGGCCAGCGACTTGGCGATGCCGGTCGGCTTCTTGACCGGCTTCACGAAGTCGCGGTTCTCCAGCACCATGTCGATGATCGGCGCGCAGCCGTCGCCCTGGGCGCCGTGGATGCGCGTCTTGCGCGCAGGCGCGGGCACCAGACCCAGCTTCTCGAATTCGCCGAACGCCTTGCCGATCTTGGTGACCAGCGAGCCGCCCGCCATCGGGACCACCACGTGCGACGGCAGTCGCCAGCCGAGCTGCTCGGCGATCTCGTAAGCGTAGCTCTTCGACCCCTCGGCGTAGAACGGCCGCAGGTTGACGTTGACGAACCCCCAGCCGTACTTGCCGGCGATCTCCGAGCAGAGGCGGTTGACGTCGTCGTACGTCCCTTTGACGCCGACGACGCGCGCGCCGTAGATGCTGGTGCCGAGGATCTTGGCCGCCTCGAGGTCGAAGGGGATCAGGATGACGGCCGGGAGCCCGGCGGCGGCCGCCTGGGCGGCGGTCGCGTTGGCCAGGTTTCCCGTCGAGGCGCAGGCGATGGTGCCGATGCCGAACTCGATCGCCTTCGAGACAGCGACCGACACGACGCGGTCCTTGAACGACAGCGTCGGGAAGCTGACCGCGTCGTTCTTGACCCAAACCTCCTTGAGCCCGAGTCGCTTCGCGAGTCGGTCGGCGCGCAGGAGCGGCGTCATCCCGCTGGCCTGGCCGACGGCGGGCGGGCCGTCGAGCGGCAAGAGCTCGGCGTAGCGCCACATCGACTTCGGTCGCGACTCGATCGTCGGCGCGCGTCAGCACCTTGCCGATGCGCGCGTAGTCGTAGGAGACCTCCAGCGGGCCGAAGCAGTTCTCGCAAACGTGAATGGGCGCCTTGTCGTAGACGGTGCCGCACTCACGGCAGGAGAGTCCCAGGACGTACGAGGGTTGGTTCATGGCGGGGGCGGTGCTCATGGTGCGACACAGTCAGCCGCGCCGTAGTCGGCGGCCGAGAGCGCGCGAATCCGCGCCTCCGGCGCGCACACGGCGCACAGGGGGTTGGGGTTGAATTTGACGGTCCTGACCGACATGGAACGGGAATCATACTGGACCAAACGCCCAACGAAAGCGGGAGTTTCGCCTTTGGCCAGCCGGGCCGCCTCCGCTCCCAGGAGGGCGCCGATGACGCCGGGCACCGGACCCAGGACGCCCGCCTCCGCGCAGGACGGGCCGACGCCGGCCGGTGGTGGCTCCTCGAACAGGCACCGGTAGCAGGGTCTACCGCGCGCGGGGACTGTTAGGAGTTGCCCGCCCAGCCCGACCGCGGCGCCGTGGACCAGCGGTTTGCCGGCCAGGACGGCCGCGTCGTTGGCCAGGAACTTGGCGGCGAAGTTGTCGGTCCCGTCGACGATCACGTCGTAGGCGCCGATCAGGCCGAGCGCGTTGCCGACCTCGAACCGGACGGCGTGCGGCGTCACCTCGACGGCCGGAAACTGCCGGGCGATGGCGCGCGCGAAGGCCGTCGCCTTGGGGTGGCCGACGTCGGCGTCGGCGAACAGGACCTGCCGGTGCAGGTTGGTCGCGTCGACGCGGTCGTCGTCGACGACGCCGATCCGGCTGACGCCGGCCGCGACCATCGCCAGCGCGGCCGGACAGCCGAGCCCGCCGGCGCCGAGGATCAGGACGCTGCCGGCGGTCGTTCGGGCCGAGCTCATTCGCGCGTCGCCTATTCGAAGTAGGCGTCCGACGAGAAGTACCGCTCGCCGGTGTCGCAGAGGATGGTGACCACGGTCTTGCCGGGGCCGAGCTCGCGCGCGATGTCGAGCGCGATCTTCACCGAGGCGCCGGCCGAGATGCCGACCAGCAGCCCCTCGCGCCGCGCCAGCGCCAGCTTGGTCCGCTGCGCGTCGGCCTCGGAGATCTGGCGCACCTCGGACAGCACCGAGCGGTCGAGGATCGCCGGCACGAACCCGGCGCCGATGCCGTCGATGCGGTGCTCGCCGGGCGGGCCGCCCGAGAGGACGGCGCTCTTCTCCGGCTCGACCGCGACGATGCGGACGTCGGGGCGGAGCTCGCGCAGCACGCGTCCCGACGCCGGTGATGGTGCCGCCGGTGCCGACGCCGTGCACGAAGGCGTCGGGGCTGCGGTTCCCGAGCTGGGCGACGATCTCCGGGCCCGGTCGTCCGGTAGTGGGCGGCGACGTTGGCCGGGTTGTTGAACTGCTGCGGCATGAAGGCGTGCGGGTTGTCGCGGGCCAGCTCCTGCGCGCGCTCGACAGCGCCGCGCATGACCGCCGCCGCCGGCGTCAGGTGCAGCTCGGCGCCGTACGCCTTGAGCAGCGCGCGCCGCTCGAGCGACATGTTGTCCGGCATCGTGAGGATGAGCCGGTAGCGCTTGGCCGCCGAGACGAGCGCCAGCCCGACGCCGGTGTTGCCGCTGGTCGGCTCGATGATCACCGACTCGCCCGGCTTGATCTTCCCGTCGCGCTCGGCCGCCTCGATCATCGAGAGCGCGACGCGGTCCTTGAGCGAGCCGCCCGGGTTGAACTGCTCGCACTTGCAGAACACGTCGGCCATCGTCGGCGTCGACGAGGTGGCGCAGCCTCACCAGAGGCGTCCCGCCGATGAGATCGAGCATGCTGTTGACGGCGTACGCGGGCATCGCGGCCGGGAGCTTACACCATCGGCGAACCTAGGGCCGCTCGCCGATCTCGACGATCGAGCAGGCGAGGATCGGCTCCAGGCCCAGCGCCTCGGCGCGCGCGACCAGCTCGTCGCTCTCGGCGCCGGGGTTGAGGATAGACTTCCTTCGGCTGCTTGGCCTTGATCGCCTCCAGCAGCGTGACGCCGACCGCCGGCGGAACGTAGATGGTGAAGCGCTCGATCACCGGCCGGCAGATCCTCGATCGCGCGCGGTGACCGGGCAGCCCCTCGATCGTCTTCTCCGTCGGGTTGACCGGATAGACGGTCCAGCCGCGCCGCAGGTAGGCGCGGACCGCCTTGTTGCCGTACTTGTGCGGCGCGCTCGAGGCCCCGACGACGGCGACGCTGGGCACGCTAGTCCGCCTTCCGGCCGCAGGTGCCGCAGGGCCGTCCGCGCCGATGACACCGACGCAGCTCCCGTCGTCGCAGAGCCGCCGCCCGGGGTCGAAGTCCGTCGACGGCCTCCGCACTGCGGCGGCGGCTCGTCGTCTCGATCGGCTACCGCTGCCGCCCCTTCGGGCCGCGGGCAGACGCTGCAGAGGCCGTCGGAACCAAGCAGGCCGACGCAGCTGCCGTCGGGGCAGAGGCGGCGGTTGGGGTCGAACGCCCCCTCTGTCTCTATCTTCTCCATGGGCGTCGCAATTCTAGATCCCTTCGGGTCGGGACGTTGAATCTTCGACGCTTTGACCAAGCTTCGCCGACGGCAGAGGCCCCGGCGCCCGGATCTGTGCCCCGTCGGGGTGTCGATGGGCTGGCACCGGGGCTGCATTGACTGACGCATGATGCGCTCCCGGTTCTGGGCCCTGGCGCTTGTGCTGGTGCTGGCCGGCGCCACGCGCGCCGCCGGCGCCCAGACGGTCGACGTGCGGGCGTTCGCCGGCCTTGGCAGCGGCGTCGGCGTCGAGGGATGGCTGCCGGGAGAGCGCGTGCGGATCGACGGAGGCGCGCAGGCCTACTTTGCCGAGGGGTTCGAGTTCGGCGGCGTGGGGGTGGCAGTTCCGTTCACGGGGACCGCCCGCCGGTTCTTCGGGGGGAGGGCCGGGTATCAGATCGAGTACCTGGGAATGGACGACGCCGGTTGGCGGGGGAGCCGCTACGCGCAGGTTCCCGACGTCGGGCTGGTCGTCCATCTCGAGTCGGCGGGCGGGAGTGCGTTCGAGGCGCAGGGAGGCTTCGAGACCGTGTTCCGCCAGACGGCGGCCGTCTGCTGCGATGACGCCGCCCTGCAAACGACCAGCCCCGGCCTTCGCCTCATGGTGCGCGGCGATCTGGCGCTGTCGCGCGCCTGGGCGCTTTTCGCCGAGGCGGGTCTGCGCACCGGCGATCACGTCCTCGAGCTCAAGATGCTCCCGACGCTGGCGGCCGGCGTCCGCGTCCGGCTCTGACAGCCGGGTCAGGGCGCGGGGGCCGGACCCGTCTCGCGTCGGTGCATCTCCTCGATGACCAGATCGATCTCGGCGCCCACCGCGCCCAGGTCGACGTCGGCCTTCGTGTCGGAGGTCCGCGGTCGGAAGACCATGTTCAAGACCGCGGTCACCGGCGCGTCGCTGCGGGCGGCGCGTGGGACCTCGATCTCGAACGCGCTGTCTTTGAGGCATCGCTCGACGTCGGCGTTGCCGAGCGTCGACGATTCGATCGTCGCCCGATCGACCTCGCCGCGCACCAGATCGATGGCCAGCCGAACCTTGCCGCTGAGATCGCGCAAGGCCGGCGTCGCCGCCGTGCGGTTGAGGTAGCAGGCGCGCGCGCGCGGCATGTACGCCAGCGACAGCACGTTGCGCACCACCATCCGGTCCATCGAGCCTTTGGGCGCCGTCTCGCTGGAGGCGGCGCCGGCGCGGGCGACCGGCTCGACCATCGCCACCAGCGACGTTGCGCTCAGCAGGCGCGTGGGGTTGCCGCCCGGCGCGACCCAGGGGCGCAGCCAGTCGGCGGCGGGGTGGGTCGGGGAGGGCGCGACGGAGATCCGCCGCCCGTGCGCCACCGCCTCGATTCGCACCGCCCCGGGCGGGCGCCCTGGGCGCACTTTCCAGGGCACGACGCCGGCGAGAAGCTCGCCGGGGGGCAGGCTCTCCGAGACGCGCCGCTCGGTGCCGTCGACGATCAACCGGATGGCGCCCAGATCGCCGCCGCGCGCGAGATCCGCCAGGGCGGCGGGGACGGCGTCGGCGATCTCGCTGCCGCGCAGCTCGCGCGCCACGCCGCCGCGCGCGGCCGCCAGCGCGCGCAGAGCGTCGCGCGCGCGCGGACCGGCCGGCTCGTCGTCGATCGGACGCACGGTCAGCGCCGCGACTGCCAGGTCGAGTCCCGCGGGCGCCGGCCCCAGCGCGCGATCGAGCGCGGCGCCGTCGACGTCGTCGCCCAGCGCACCGTCGGTGACCAGAACCAGGAGCGCGTGCGGACCGAAGCTCTGCGCCTCGCGCCCGCAGCAGCGTCGCCCGCCTCGTGCAGCGCCGCCGGCAGGTCGGTCCCGTTCTGCAGGCGTTCGGGGACCATCTCCTGCTCGAAGGCCTCGATCGCTTCGCGGGTCGCGGGACGGCTCATCGGAAAGAGGCGCTTCGTGCCGCGATCGAAGAAGAGCGCGTCGAACCGCGTGCTGGGGGGAAGCGTCTCGATCACCGCGCGCACCAGATCGCGCTCGGCCGACAGCCCCGGCAGCCCGACGCTGCGTGAGCGATCGACCAGGAACAGCACGCTCCCGGGCGGCGCGGCCTCGGGGCCGAGCGGGCGCCGCGCCAGGAAAGCCAGCGCCGCCTGCGCCGGGAGAGACCACGGCGACCGCGACGCGCGCCTCGAGCGGCGCCACCGGCGAGCGGACGTCGCGCGGCGTCCAGGAAATCTCCCAGGCCCCGCGCGTCGAGGCGTGCCCGACGGTGGCCGCATGCGCAGCCGACGGGGACGCGCACCCCGGCGATGTCGGCGTCGGCCGCGTCGCCGCGCCTGCAGGACCACCTCGGCCGGAACAGGCAGCCGCTCGGTGCGCGGCGGGAAAGCGGAGGCGCAGCCGCCCGCCGGACGCCTCGGCAGGACGGCGAAGCGGAAGCGCACGGTGAAGGGGTCGGCGCCGTGGCCGGCGCTGCGCAGCACGCGCAGGCGGTGGGTGGCGCTCTCGTCGTACGGCTCGCTGGCCGGCGTCACCCCGCGCGCGGCGCTCTCGGCGCGGTAGAGCTCGTCCGCGCGCGCGCCACCCGCGCCACCCGGATAGGCAGGATCGACGACGCGCCAGCGCCCGCCGTCGCGGACCTCGAGCGAGACGAGCGCGCTCGCCTCGGGGAGCGCGAGGTCGAGCAGCGCCTCGCGTCCCGTCGCCACTCGCTCGGCGCGGCTCCGGCGTCACCGTCCGCGTCACCTCGACCAGCGCCAGCGGTCCGCGCGCGTCGATGGTGATCTTCTGCGTCGGTGCGGGCGAAGGCGCGGCGGTGCTGCCGGGAGGCCTCGCCCGGCGCCGGAGCGACGAGGCGGCGAGGACGAACGCGGCGATGCCTCATCGGCGTCCGCGGGAAAGCTTACGCGAAACCCTTGCCGGCGAGGTAAATCTCGATGCTCTGCGCGCGCGATCCCTCGGGTTTCAGCGTTCGCACGTCCGAGAAGCGCGCCGCCATCCGCTTGCGGATCACCTCGACGTCGGGCCCCTGGAAGATCTTGGCCACGAAGGCGCCGCCGGGTGCCAGGAGGCGCTCAGCGCGCGCGAGGGCTTCCTCGACCAGCGCCGCCGAGCGCGCTTGATCGGTCGCCCGGATGCCGGTCGTGTTGGGCGCCATGTCCGATAGGACAACGTCGAACGCCTGCGAGTTCCCCCAGAAGCTCGCCGTCGGTGACGGTGAGGAGATCGGCGCAGAGGACGCGCGCGCCCGCGATCGGGTGGGGCAGGGGGTCGCGGTCGATCCCCACGACCGCGCCGTGCGGGCCGACGACCTTGAGCGCGTACTGCAGCCACGATCCCGGCCGGCAGCCGAGATCGAGCACCCGGTCGCCGGCGCGCAGGAGGCGCAGCTTGCGGTCGATCTCCTCGAGCTTGTAGACGGAGCGCGCCGCGAAGCCAGCGCCGCGCGCCTTCTTGAAGAAGGCGTCGTGACGCTGGCGCGGATCGCCGAGCTTGCCCACAAACCGAGGCCGCCTCGCCTGTGACGCGGCGCGGCGCCGCGCTACTTCTTCTTGGCGCGCGGCCGGCGGCGGGCGCGCCCTTCTTGGAGGCCTTCATCGGGTTCTTCGACTCGACCTCTTTGATCTGGCGCGGGACGATGTACTTCTTGACGTCCTTGACGCTCCCCTTGACGAGGACGACGCCGTTGGCCGGTCCGGGGACCGCGCCCTTGATGAGCACGAGATTCTTGTCGTCGAGCACCTTGACGACGACCAGGTCGGAGGCAGGTGCACTTGACGTTCCCCATGAGCCCCGACATCCGCTTCCCCTTGTGGACGCGGCCGGGGGTGAGGCGGCAGCCGATCGAGCCGCCGTGGCGGAAGAACTCGTGCGTTCCGTGCGTCATGGAGTCGCCGGCCATCTTGTGCTTCTTCATGACGCCCTGGTAACCCTTGCCCTTGGTGGTGCCGACCACGTCGATGACGTCGCCCGGCTTGAACACCTCGGCGGCGCGGATGACCTTGCCGACCTCGTACTTGTCGAGCTCCTCGGCGGCAGCCGCACCTCGCGCAGGTGGCGCAGCGGCTTCTCGATGTTGGCCTTCTTGAAGTAGCCGCGCTCGGGGGCCGGCAGCCGCGCGAGCTGGTGTTCGGGTTGTGGCGACTCTTCGAACCCGAGCTGAACCGCGGAGTAGCCGTGCTTCTCGACGGTGCGCTTGGCGACCACGACGCAGGGGCCGACGGAGACAGCGGTGACACCCAGGGCGGACCCATCGTCGTGAAAGACTTGGGTCATCCCGATCTTACGGCCCAGAAGGCCCATCTTGAGCGACATGGCGAGCGGCGGTTTATAGTCCCCCGGGGCGGCGATGTCAACGCAGGCCTGTTTTGTCCCCTTGGGTCTCCTTGAACTCGAAAAGCCATTGACAACCGTACACCGTCCGGCAGGAATTGAGGCGGTCTTGGATACGGTGAATCCGGTATCAGCCGTGCCCGCGCGGCGCCCGCCCCGCCCCCAAGGCACGCCGGCGCTCGAGGCGGTCGACTGGCTGCGGGGTCTGGCCGTCCTGCTGATGATCCAGACGCACCTCTACGACTCGTGGTGCAACAAGGCGGCGAAGGCGACGGCGGTCTACGCCTGGACCCGCTTCGATCGGGGGGATCCCCTCCCGGCTGTTCCTGCTGCTGGTCGGCGTCTCGATGGCCATCCGCTTCGAGAGCCAGCTCGCCGCCAAGGTCGACCGCGGCGACGATGGTGCGGCCGATCGGCCAAGCGGGGCCTGGAGGTCATCCTGCTCGGGTATCTGTTCAGGCTGCAGGAGTACGTGCTCGGCGGCTGCTGGGACTGGCACGACCTCTACCGCGTCGACATTCTGAACTGCATCGGCGCGTCGATGGTGGTGGCGTCGGTCATCACCGCGCCCATGGCGCGGCAAGCCGGCCTATCTGACGACGGCGCTGGCGACGGCGGCGGTGGTGGCGCTGGGGCCGATCATCGGGCCGCACCATTTCCCGTCGTACCTGCCGCGGCCGCTCACCTCGTACCTGGGCGGCGAGCGGCCGATGGCCTGGTTCCCGCTGTTCCCCTCGCTGGCCTGGCCGCTCGTCGGCGTGCTCGATCGGCCATTACTGGGTGCGCAGCAGCACCGACGCGCGCAAGCAGGCGATCGCCTTCGTCGTCACCGGCGTGGTCGGCTGGCTGATGATGCGCGCGGTCGGGATGGTCCGCGCCTGGAATCCGTACATCATCCGCTACCCGTCGGACCTGGTGCAGCAGATGGGGCCGGGGACCTTCTTCTACCGGCTGGGGCAGATCGGTCCGCTGGCGCTGGCGGGCTACCTGGTCACGCGATTCACGCCCAAGGGCTGGTTCTCGCTGATGCGGCTCTTCGGCCAGACGTCGCTGCTGGTCTACTGGGTCCACGTCGAGCTGGTCTACGGCCTGCTGTTCAGACGGCTGCACCACCGGCTGAGCATCACCTGGGCCACGGTCGGGCTCGTGCTCATGACGGCGGCCATGGCGGGGCTGGCCAAGCTGCGGCTCAGGTACTGGCACGGCTGGCCCCGCCGCAAGAATCAGGTCTCCCAAAACCAGCAGGGAACTTGCCCGCGCCGCTCGGTCCTCTATAACTGTGGAGGTGATGGGGCGCTTCTCACCGGCCCGCGGCGATGCGTCGTCGCAGCGCTCTGGTGGCCGCGAGCGTGCAGCGGGCACGTCTTCGCCAGGCCCGCTGCCCGACGCCACAAGCACGCCGTCGCGCGCGAGCGGCCGGTGGCGGCGACGCGCGGCGGGCTCCCCAACGTCCAGGCGCAGGGGGCGGTGGTGATCGACGAGGCGCGGGCGCACGGTGTTCGCCAAGAACGCCGACAAGGAGCGGCCGATCGCCTCGATCTCCAAGCTGGCGGCGACGCTGGTGGTGGCCGAGAAGGGGGTCGAGCTCGAGGGGTTGTCGACCATCAGCAAGAACGACACGGAGATCGCCAAGGGCGGGGCGCGCTCGCGGCTGCTCGAAGGGATGACGCTGTCGAACCGCGACCTGCTCCACTCGGCGCTGATGGGCTCGGACAACCGCGCGATCCCCGCGCTCGGGCGGGCGGTGAAGCTGACGCCGGCGCAGCTGACGGCGGCGATGAACGCCAAGGCGCGCGACGCTGGGGCTCAAGAACACGCGCTTCCACGAGCCGACGGGTCTCTCGACCGGCAACGTCTCGACCCCGCGCGAGATCATCACCATGCTCAAGGCGGTGATGGCCAACGCCACGCTGGCGCCGATCACGCGTCGCGCCGAGTACGACGCCCACCCGGTCGGCAAGCCGCCCATTCACTACAACAACACCAACCACCCGGCCGCGCGCGGCAACGTGCAGGTGCTGGGCGGCAAGACCGGCTACAACGACGAGGCTCGCTACTGCCTGGTGGTGGCGACCAAGATCGACGGGCGGACCTACTACATGGCCTTCCTGGGCGACGACGGGAAGATGACCCGCTTCGGCGACGTGGCGCGCGTCGCCGACTGGATCGTCGCCCACCCGCAGAAGCTGCTGGCCACGTCCACGCCCGCGCCCGCGCCAGCCGCGAAGGCCGCGAAGGCGGCGGTGCCCGACGGCCCGGCGGCGCTGCCCGTTCCCGTCATCCCGCGCTCGGCCCAGGAGGCGAGACAGGAGCCGATCGCCGCCGCGCCCAGCACGCCGCCGGCGCCGTTGCCGGTCGACGTCGCCGCGCCGCCGCCGCTGCCCGAGCCGCGCCCTCCCCGGAGGAGACACCGGCGGAAGGTCGCCACGCCGTAGCGCGCTCAGGCGCCCGCAGGCGCGATGGGCGCGGAGCACCGCGGCCAGCGCGCGCATCGACGGGTAGCGCCGCTCGCGATCCTTCTGCAGGCACCGGCCAACGACGGCGTCGACGGGATCGGGCAGATCGCCTGTCGAAGTGCGCGGCGAGCGGCGTCGGTGGCCGGGTCATGACGGCGGCGAACATCTCGAGCGGCGTGCTCCCGGCGAACGGCAGCTGCCCGGAGATGAGCTCGTAGAGGACGACGCCCATCGACCAGATGTCGGTGCGCGCGTCGACGTTGCTCGACGGCGATCATCTGCTCGGGCGCCATGTAGGCCGGCGAGCCGATCACGTACTCGCCCGTCAGCCTGGCGCTGTTCTCGGGCGACGGATCGCCGGCGGCCAGCCCGAAGTCGACGACCTTGACCACCGCCTCGCGGCCGCCGGTGTCGGCCAGGAAGACGTTCGACGGCTTGATGTCGCGGTGAACGACGCCGACCTCGTGGGCCTGCGCAGCCCCGTCGCAGGCGTCGGCGCACCAGCGGAACGCCTGCGCGGGAGGGCACGCGGCCGACGTCGCGGATGACGTCGCCGAGATCCTTCCCCTGCAGGTACTCGAGCACCAGGTAGGGGACGCCGCCGAGGCGCGGCGTCCAGGTTGCCGACGTCGAGGAGGCGTCCGACGTGCGGCGTGTCGAGGCGCATCAGCACGCGCGCCTCGCGCGCGAAGCGGTCGAGCACCTCCTCGCGCGCGCGCCACTCGGGGAGCAGGAACTTCACGGCCGCGCGCACGCCGTCGCGGATCGTGCGCCTCGTAGACGACACCCACGGCGCCGCGGCCGAGCTCGCGCCCGATTCGCCAGCGGCCGCCGACCATCGTGCCCGGTACGATCAGCGTGTCGGGCAGGGGGGTGGCGGCGCCGGCCTTCTCGAGATCGCGGCGCAGGCGGAGCTCGCGCGCGATCTGCTTGGCCAGGCGGCGCAGCGACTCGAGCTGCCGCTCGGTCAGCGCGCGCGGCGATCGATCGGCGACCGACAGCGCGCCGACCGCCGAGCCCGGTTCGATCTCCAGCGGGACGCCGGCGTAGAACCGGATCTGCGGATCGCCGGTGACCAGCGGGTTGTCGGCGAAGCGCGGGTCGCGCAGCGTGTCCTCGACGATCAGCGGGTGGTGACCGTTGATGCAGTGGCCGCAGAACGACAGATCGCGCGCCGTGCCCGTCAGCTCGACGCCGACGCGCGCCTTGAACCACTGGTAGTCGGAGTCGACCAGCGTGATGAGCGCGATCTCGGTCCCGCAGAGCTCCGCCGCCAGCCGCGCCACGTCGTCGAACGCCTGCTCGGCGGGTGTGTAGATGATCTTGCAGGCCGCGAGCAGCGCGAGCCGTTTCGCTTCGTCCGCCGGAATGGGCGCTTGCTGCATGACCTCCCCAACCGCCAGTACGACTACCACGATCAGGGACCGGCGGGCATTCGTAGGCGGGAAGCGGTACGATCGCCGGGTGCTGACGATCGGTGACGCGCGCCTGACCTTGCTCGATGGCGGCAGCTTCCGCCTCGACGGTGGCGCCATGCACGGGGTGGTGCCGAAGACGCTCTGGTCGAAGCTGGTGTCGTGCGACGCGCTCAACCGCTGTCAGTACAGCACCCGCTGTCTGCTGATCGAGACGGGCGGCCGGCGCGTGCTGGTCGAGACCGGCAACGGCGACAAGTTCCCGCCCAAGCTGAAGGAGATCTACGGCATCGACCACGACCGCGCGATCGGCGCGGCGCTCAAGGAGGTCGGCCTCTCGCCGGACGACATCGACACGGTGGTGATGACCCACCTGCACTTCGACCACAGCGGCGGCACGACGCGCCGGACGGCGTCGGGCGCGGTGGAACCGGTGTTTCGCCGCGCGCGCCACGTCGTGCAGCGGCGCGAGTGGGAGGACGCCACGCACCCGCACGAGCGCAACCGCGCCAGTTACCTCCAGGAAAATGTCGGCCCCCTCGGTGAAGCCGGGCTTCTGGAGCTCGTCGACGGCGAGACGGAGATCGCGCCCGGTGTCCGCGTCGTGCCGACCCCGGGCCACACCGCCGGCCATCAGTCGGTGCTGGTCGGCCCGACCGACGGCCCCAAGGCCCTTTTCCTGGGCGACGTCGTTCCGACGGCAGTGCACGTCAAGCTGCCGTGGGTCATGAGCTACGACCTCGAGCCGGCGCGGACCGTCGAGACCAAGCGGGGCCTCTTCACGCGCGCGCTGGCCGAGGACTGGCTGCTCGTCTGGGGCCACGACCGCGACAACCAGGCCGGCCGCCTGGGCGTCGACAAGGACGGCGCCTTCGTGATCCGCGAGCTCGTCGCTATCTGAGCGGCCCCGGCGTCACGGGCCCCGGCTGGTGTCGTCCGGGCGTCACGGTGGTGATCTCTGCGTACAGAAGACCGCGGAATTGGGCTGGCACCGGGCTTGCGAGTGGTAGAGCCGCAATGGTCGAAGCGCGGCGGGCGTCACTTGTGGTGGGGTTGCTCGCGTTGGCGGTTGGCTGCGGTGACGCGCCCCCGCTCGACGAGCTGCCGTTGCGGGACGCCCTGCGCGCCGAGCCGGCGGTCGTCGCCGGTCTCCCGGCGTCGGCACGCGAGCGGCTGGCGGCACGCCTCGAAGCGGCCCGTACGGGCGACAGCGGGGCGGACTTCGCCGAGGGGGCGGCGCCCAGCATGATGGTTGCGGGGCTCGACGAGGCGCGGGAACGCCGTTCGGCCGACGCTCTGATCGTGGGGGCAATCGCCGACGGAGTGGGGCGGCCAGTCGCGGCCGACGCGGCGGCGACCGACCAGCCACCGTTGCCGCCGCTCGAAGGGCTCGTGGCCACCGACACGGCGGCACTCGAGGCGCGGGGACTGGCGGGCGCAGCGGCGGGACCGCTTCGTGGGCTGCTCGCCAGCTCGCGCGCCTCGCGTTTCGCGCGGGTCGTCGGCTGGCCGGTCGGCGCCGTCGCCATCGGGGACACCATCTACGTCGATGCCGCGTGGTTGGTTGCGCAGGCGCCGGCCGAAAGCGAGGTGGACGGCGGCGACGCGGCGGCGCCGGGAGCTGGCTCCGCGGCCACGGACCCGAATGCCTCGGTGGCGGCTGCGGCGACGCCGGTCGCGGCCGTCTCCTACCCGCTCGGCGGCGACGCAGGGACATACACGCCGCCACCTCCGCCACCTCCGCCTCCACCACCACCGCCGTCCAATGAACCGAGCTTCTGGGATGCCTGCGCCGCCACCGGCGACGCCAGCGACAGCTGCGACACCGGCTCGGACGACAATTCGTGCGACAGCACCGACGACGGATCCGACAGCTCGTGTGGCGGCAGCACCGACGACGGATCGGCCGACGCCTGCAGCGCGCCGCCCGATGACGGCTCTTCCTGCCGGGTCGCGCCCGGGCGCGAGCGCTCGCGTCCGTCAACGCTCGTCTGGGTGCTGGCGCCGCTCGGCTTCCTGGTCGGGAGGCGGCGATGAGACCGCTGCTCGTCGCCTGGCTCGTCCGGCGCGGCCTGCCGGTCTGGCTGGCGCCGGAGTATTTCCAGCTCGCCGCGCTGGCGACGGTGGTCGGCTCCGTGCTGGCGCTCCATCTGGCGGAGCGCGACGGGGCCTCGCGCCGCCACACCGCCTACGCCATCGCCTGCGCTTACGTCGGGGCGCTGGTCGGCGGATACCTGTTCGAGGCGCTCCGCGAGGTGCCGGCGGCGGTAAGCGTCGGGTCGTGGCGCCCGATCGTACATTCGGGGCGAGCGGCATACGGCGGCCTGCTGCTCGCGATCGCCGCTGCGACGATCTACCTGCGACGCGCGAACGAGCCGCTGGCGCCGTTCTTCGACCGGGTCGCGATCGGCGTCGGCCTCACCTTCGCCCTGGTGCGGACGGGCTGTCTCCTGGCCGGCTGCGACTACGGCCTGCCAACCGCGCACGCCTGGGGGGTCCGGTTTCCGCCCGCGAGCCTGGCCGCCCTCGATCACGCGCGGCGCGGCTTCGTCCCGCACGGCGCGGCCAGCCTGCCCGTCCACCCGACCGAGCTGTACGAGGTCGCCGTTGGCCTCGTCGCCGCCGCGCTGTCGGCCATTCCGGTGCTGCGCGGCCGGCGCGACGGCCGCGCGTTCGCGACGTTTCTCGCGACGTACGCCGTCGGCCGGTTCGCGATCGAGTTTCTGCGCGGCGATCAGGATCGCGGCCTGGCGCTCGGTCTGTCGACGGCCCAGTGGGTCTCGGTCGCCATCGTGGCCGCAATGGCGGCCGTCAGGATGCACCGGCGCGCCACCGCCGGCGCCGCGCTCGGTGGGGCCGCGCGTAGAGGCGCCTAGGCGCTACTCCGTCGGGGCGCGCTCGGAGGCGGGGACGGCCTTCGCGAAGCGCTCGGCGAAGTGCTCGGCCGGACGCGCTTGCGCCGGGTCGAGGTTGAAGTCGGGGATCGCTGGCGTCGGCGCCAGCTTGTTGAAGAGCTCTTCGATCTCGCGCTTCGACAGGTTTCGTTCCGCGAGCGCCGCGCGATCGAGGCGGCCGGCCGTCGACGCCAGGCCGTCGTTGTCGACGCGGACCAGCGCGCGCAGCGACTCGAGCTCGCCGCGCGAAAGATGCGTCCCGCAGACGTCGTAGTCGATCCAGGCCTCGTACGACAGCGGCGCGACGCGCTTGAGCATCCCGGCCATCACCCGGCCGTACTCCTGGATCTCCCACTGCGCGTGGCCATCCACGCGCAACGTCAGGAAGTGCAAGAGGTTGTGCAGATCGATCTTCCAGTACCACTGCGTGTACGTCGACAAGGGGAGGTCGATGCGGGCCAGCTCTCGCGCGACTTCGTTCCCGGTCAGCCAGGAGTAGGCGTCGGTGCTCTCGCGGCGGATCGTCTCCCAGCGGCGGATCGCCTCGGCGTGCACGTCCGTGCCGACCGCCTGGCCGCTGCGCCCCTGGTTGTTCTGGCGGCTCTGCGTCTGCAGCTGCGCCGCGTCCGGCGTGTAGAACAGCATCGGCATCAGCGAGTAACGCCCGGAGTACTCGTTGACGTTCGCGGTGCGGTGGCGGATCCACTGGCGCGCGATGAACATCGGCATGCAGCAGTGGAATTTCAGCTCCACCATCTCGCTGGGGGTCGTGTGCTTGTGGCGCCGCAGATAGCGCAAGAGGCCCCGCGTGGCGCTGCGCTGGCGCGTGCCGTAACCGTAACTGACGCGGGCCGCGCGCTCGACGCTCTCGTCGGTCCCCATGTAGTCGACCAGCGACACAAAGCCGTGATCGAGGACGGGGAAGTAGAGGCCGAGGATCTCCTCGGCCTCCGGGCTGGTCGGTCGTCTGGTCTCTGTCACGGGCGAACGTTATCACCTGCGCCGCCCGCTGCGCATACTTGCAGGCGGCGCCCACCACGCTAAGGTGAGCGGATGGGTGAGCGCATCCCGCTCGGGGTTCTGGTTCCGTTGCGAATCCTGTGCGGCCTGATCCTGATCCTGGAAGGGTGGGGGAAGCTGCAGCACGGCTGGCTGCACGGCACGCCGCTCCTCACCACGCTCGACGGTTGGGCCGAGGCCGGGAAGACCTATGGATTCTTCCTGCCGATCGCCCGGACCGCGCGCGCGCACCCCAAGATCTTCGGCGCGCTGGTGACGGGGGGCGAGCTCTCGATCGGTCTGTCGATGCTGCTCGGCCTGCTCACCCGTCTCGGCGCGTTCCTGGGCGCGCTCATGCTCTTCTCGTTCGCCTTCGGCGCCGGCCAGGGGCTGGTGCCGCCCGGGAACGCGCTCCTCATGGGCGCGATCTTCGTCGTGTTCATCCTCGCGCCGCCGGGGCGGGCGCTCGGGCTGGACGCCCGCTTTCGCTCCCACTTCCCGGGCTGGATGTCCTAGCTGCCCTTAGCCGCTCTCCCCGTTATCATCTGGAATAGTACGTTAGCGGTGGGAGCGCGACTGCGTCTGCTTATCGCGACAACCCGGTCGAGCCACTCCTTTGGCGGAAAAGGATCGCGATGGAGCCTGGAATAGAGAACCTGAAGCAAGTTCTCCACTCCAGACTCTAGGAAGAGACTCGCTTCGACGAGGTCGAGTGCTTTTTGTTCCACGAACTGGAGGACGAATTCCACCACTTCGTCAAAGCGTGAGAAGAGAAGCGACATCTGAGCACTGACCTCGGGTGATCCTAGGTCGGCTCCGTATGGAACCATCAGACGCGCGAACTCTGTAACCGGAGCCCGAAGAATCTCATCGGGTGCCTGCGCGAGCAAATCAACTAGTTCACGCTTCTGTTGGACCCCAATCTCAGCCTCGGCACGACGGAGGTTTTCGAGCGCTAGCCGGACCAAGGATACTGGAGGCGTAGTCCCCTGGGAGATCAGTCGTCGCCACACCTGCAAGCCGCGACTTCGGACGATCGCGTAGTTATCGCCGAGCTGTCGCTCGATCTCGCTCCACTGAGGGCTAAAGTCGGCCCCTGCCCCGGTGCGCCGCCGAGCGATATCGTTTCGGAGCGTGACGATGACTTTTGTGCCGCCATCGTCGCGATATTCTGGAACCGGCAGACTCATTTTCTTCATCTCGTCGTGCATTCGACGAGTCCCCTCTCTCGCCAATCGGACGAGGCCGAGGTAGTCCAGCGCCTGCGCGAGTTCTCGGTTGCGGGGGAGATGGAGCTGAATGATCCCCTCCGGATCGGGACGGTTTCCTTTCGGAAAGCCGCCCGGGCTCTCTACTTCCAGACGGTCGTCAAACATCCTAACGAACACGGTAGCGCTCTGAAGATTGTACGAACGATGAACAAGAGC
Source organism: uncultured Pseudomonadota bacterium (assembly GCA_963725905.1). GTDB lineage: Bacteria > Myxococcota_A > Polyangia > Fen-1088 > Fen-1088 > JADGRB01. The sequence continues at coordinate 295,079 of CAVSAG010000006.1, forward strand.
ATTCGTGATCGCCTCTATCCAGGCGTCTTGCGGGTACTCGGGTTCTCGTACGAACTTTCCCGCAGGTCCAAGGCGGTCGAACTCCCGCACTTGGGTGGCTATGAAATCGCGGATCCGCTCGACAATTTGGGGGATGGGTCCATCGAACCACCCATCGCGAATCACGTTTCTTTCCGTGCCAAATTTTTCAACAACACCTTCGAATCGCAGAAATCGTAGACGGGCTCCGGGAATCCAGTCAGTAGGAGTGTTCGAGAGCGCCAGAGCACCCGCAACCGTCAGTCGCGGCCCTTGGGACGATCGAACGACCAGCCTCTTGTTCTCAAGCGCTTGGCTGAGCGTAAGTGGAAGTGTCAGGCCGTTCTTGTTGACGATGCCATCGAGGAATCTGCGGGCGATCTCGGGGTCAAGAAGACCTTCAGCGTAAGGCGCGACGGGTGTGACCTCGAAGGAACGTTCGCCCCTGGCGTCGCGAAGTTCGGCTATCTCGTCCGCGGTGAGCTTGACAGTGTTGTTGCCGATTCGTCGGTAGGCCGTACCATCGGAGAGACACAGCACGCGGGTTTCGCTGAAGGGTACGTAGATAAACAGCAGGCGGTGTCCGCGCGCCTCGACATTGCGGATCTTCCAGTCTCGCTCGGCTTGTCCCTCGAGGTGACCGGGGAATTCGGCCAAGAGTTTGTCTGGCGACCGGTCCTCCACCCCTACTATGTCGCCCGCTTGCGTCACCCCAAGGACGACTAGCCCTCCAGGCGGTTCGCCGTTTGCGAACCCAGATATCTGTCTTGCGAGGCCTGAGGCATCTTTCCATTCCTTTCGCTCGACCCAGGTAGTCTCGACCTCCGCGTCGGGTTTTTCGAGCCAGGAAACATCATCGCTCCCGTAGAGCGCGAGCGCATGCACGGCCCTAGGTTGAAGCCAGCCGACGGGAGCGTCAAGAAGGCCTATACTCGAGGGGTGAACCTGAGCCCCGGCTGGATCGTCGCCTCGCTGATCGTCTCGTCGATCGGGTTCATCCTGCTGAACTACGGCCGCAAGTTCGCCCGGTTGCCCCAGATCGTGGTGGGCGTCGCGATGCTGGTCTATCCCTACTTCGTCCCCGGCGTGCTGGCGAACGTGCTGGTCGCGGCGGGGTTGCTCGCCCTGCTCTGGGTCGTCGTCCGGCTCGGCTGGTAGCCAGGGACCATCCGCCAAGTCGGGTGTAGAGTCCGGGCGGTCGTCGGCCCACCAGGAGGAGACCATGACGCGCCGTCAGTCGAGGCTCACGCTCGCCCTCTCTTTCGCGCCTGCGATGATGGCAGCCGGCGGCGTCTCGGTGGCCAAGACGTCGGACACGCAGCTCGACACCGCGAAGATCGAGCAGCTCACCGGCGCGAAGGGGAAGCTCGACGAGAAGGCGAGCGTGTTCAAGGTCAGCGTCCCGCGCTCCGATCTCAAGATCGTCTCCTCTGGCGTTCACCTGACGCCCCCCATGGGGCTGACGTCGTGGGCGGCGTTCACCCGCTCGGGTGCGCACACCGCGGTGATGGGCGACATCGTGCTCACGGAGGATCAGGTGAACCCGGTCATGAGCGTCGCCCTCGACAACGGGCTCGATGTGACCGCCTTGCACAATCACTTTTTCTGGGACACGCCGAAGGTGATGTTCATGCACGTCGGCGGCATGGGCGACGAGGAGAAGCTGGCCGCGGCGGTCGGGGCGGTCTTCGCCAAGATCCGCGAGACGAGCGGGGGCAAGGGGGAGGTCCCCAAGGGGGACATCGATCCCGCCAGGAGCACGCTCGATCCGAAGAAGCTCGACGCCGTGTTCGCCGGCCGCGGCGCCCCGGGCGACTACAAGGACGGCGTCTACAAGGTGGTCATCGGTCGCGCCACCAAGATGGGCGGTCACCAGATGGGGAAGGCGATGGGGGTCAACACCTGGTCGGCGCTGGCGGGCTCGGACGACCAGGCGGTCATCGACGGCGACTTCGCCATGCTCGAGCCCGAGCTGCAGCCGGTTCTGCGGTCGCTGCGCAAGAGCGGCATCAACGTCGTCGCCATCCATCAACACATGACGGGCGAGCAGCCGCGCGTGCTCTTCCTGCACTACTGGGGCATCGGCAAGGCAGCCGATCTGGCGGGCGGTGTGGTGGCGGCGCTCAAAGAGACGAAGAGTGACGGCGCCCCCTGAGGCCCCGGTCGCGGCCGCCCCCGAGCCGTCGCGCGGTCTGCGCGAGGTTCTAAGCTACCTGCTCTACCTCGGGACGTTCGGGTTTGGCGGCCCGATCGCGCTGGCGGGGTACATGCAGCGCGATCTCGTCGAGCGCCGCAAGCTCGTCGCCAAGAAGGACTACGTCGACGGGCTGGCGCTGGCGCAGCTGGCGCCCGGGCCGCTGGCGGCGCAGCTGGCCATCTACCTCGGGTGGGCCAAGGGGGGCGTGGCAGGCGCCAGCGGGGCGGCGGCCGCCTTCATCCTGCCGTCGTTCTTCATGGTGCTGGCGCTCTCGGCGCTCTACGTCCGGTTCGGCGGGTTGTCGTGGATGCAGAGCGCCTTCTACGGAATCGGCGCCGCGGTCATCGCCATCATCGGCCGCAGCGCCGTCAAGCTCGTCAAGCTCACCCTGGGAAAAGATCGGTTGCTCTGGCTCTTGTTCGCGGTCAGCGCCGTCAGCACCGCCTGGACGGAGTCGGAGATCGTCTGGCTTTTTCTCGCATCGGGCGTGGTCGTGCTGCTGGTGCGTGCCCGGCGCTGGCCGGCCGTCCCCGCGGCCGCGCTGGTTCCGCCGGGCGTCTGGTTGGCGCTCGGCGCCGCGGTCACGACCGGCGCCGCCGTCAGCTGGCCCTTGCTGGTGAAGATCGCGCTCTACTTCGCCGAGGCGGGAACGCTGGTGTTCGGCAGCGGTCTGGCGATCGTCCCGTTCCTGCACGGGGGCGTCGTCAATCAGCACCACTGGCTCTCCGAGCGGCAGTTCCTGGACGCGGTCGCGGTCGCGATGATCACGCCCGGGCCGGTGGTCATCACCGTCGCCTTCATCGGCTATCTGGTGGCCGGGCCGCTCGGCGCGACGGCGGCGGCGGTGGGCGTCTTCCTGCCGAGCTATCTTTTCGTCGTCGTGCCGGCGCCGTATTTCCGGCGCTTCGCCGACAACCCGCGCGTGCGCGCCTTCGTCGACGGCGTGACCGCGGCGGCGACCGGGGCGATCGCGGGCGCGGCGTTCGTGCTCGGCCGGCGCGCGCTGGTCGACGTCACGACGGTGGTCATCGCCGCGGCGACCTGGCTCTGCTTCACGAGGTGGAAGAAGCTCCCCGAGCCGCTGGTCATCGTCGCCGCCGGGGTGCTGGGCTGCGCGTTGCGCCGCCCGTGAGCTACTGGCGCTCGGCGACGAGATCGGGAAACGGTGGCCCGGACTGGGCGCTGTCGGTCGGGATCCAGTGCATCGTGTTTCCCTTCACGCAGTACCCGATCGGGGCGGTCGGAAGACCGGAGGACGGCGCCAGGGTGAGAGCGTTAGCATTCCCCACCGCGGAGTAGGTGCCGGACTCGTCGTTGAACGTCGCCCAGTCGACGGTGCACTTGCAGGCCATTCCAACCTGCTGGCAGCCCGCCGACTGGATCGTCGGGGTGGTCGCCTGCGCCGCCTTGATCTCGGTGTCGAGCGCGCTGCAGGTCTCGCCGTCGCTGCAGGTGAACGACTCGTGCACGGTCTCGAGAATTCCAATCGAATAGCTCATCGCCGCGTCGAACGACCAGGCGCCAGCCCAGGCGGCGTTGGCCGCGTCGTCGCTGACCCCGCCGCCGCTGCTCACGCAGAACTGGGCGAACAAGGCCTGCTTGTCGGTCGAGAACATCCCGCTCGCCGAGAGGCAGGAGTCGACGATCGACCAGCTTCCGACCACCTCGCCGCCGCAGGGGTCGACCCCGCCGCAGGTCTGCCCGGAGGAGCTGCCGCTGCAGCCCGCGGCCCATCCCGAAACGGCCAACAGTCCCAGCGCCAGCGCTCGCTTCATTTGCCCCCGATCTTCGCCCCGGACCACGTTTTGTAAAGAAAGGTCGGCGGATCCGCCGGCGCGCTTGACCCGGCGCCGAGGCGCCCCAATTGAGCGGCGCTTCGGCTCTCTGTAAATTGATCGCTGTCGAGAGCCCATGAGCCAGCGCGCCGTCCGTTTCTCGGTCACCGCCCTTATCCTGCTCGTCGCCGCGCTCGTTCCGCGCGCGGGCGCGGCGACCATCGTCGCGGGTGGCAACCTGGGGAACCAGACCTGGACGCCGGCCGGCAACCCGTACGTCGTCAGCGGCGACATCACCGTGCAAGCCGGCGCGACGCTGATGATCCAGTCCGGGACCGACGTGCAGTTCCTGGCCGGCGACACGCAGGCCTCTGGCGGCGACACCAGCCGGATCGAGGTGACGGTGAACGGGGAGCTGGTCGTGTTCGGGACAGCCGCGCACCCGGTGACCTTCGAGCTGCAGGCGGGGCAGAGCGGCAGCTGGTACGGCATCGTGATCGGCGCCGGTGCCGTCGCGGCGGTGATCGAGAACGCGTCGATCAGCGGCACGATCTACGCGATCACCAGCGAGATGATCGGCGCGCCCCTGGTCGTCAGTCAGACCAGCATCCAGAACGCCGTCGACGCTGGCGTCTACGTCTACGCTGGTGGGGCGATGCTGGACGCGTTGACCATCGGCGTGGCCGGCGGCAGCAACAACCCGACCTATGGCCTGCTGCTGACGAACGGCTTGCCGGCCCTCAACGAGGTGAGTGTAGGGAACACGGTCATCGCCGGCTGCGCGTTCAACGTCCTGGCCGGGCCCGGCAACGTCGGGGTGGACATCTCGAGCTCCACCCTGGACGGCGGGTTCCACGGTGTGTATGTGACCGGCCCGGATCCGAGGGTGACGCTGCGAAACTCGATCGTGACCAATCACGCTCAAACCGGCGTCGACGCCCCAATGGCGTTGCAGCTCGTCGCGACCTACTCCGACGTCTGGAACAACGGCACCGACTACGCGGGCCCGGAGACGGGAACCACCAACATTTCGGCCAATCCGCAGTTCGTGGGGACCAGCGATTATCACCTGCAGGTCGGGAGCGCGTGCATCGACTCGGGGACTACGATCGGCGCGCCCGTTCGCGACCACGACGGAACGACCAGGCCGCTGGACGGCGATGGCGTCAACGGCGCCGCGTTCGACATGGGCGCCTACGAGTACGACCCCGGAGGCGCGGCGGGGCGCGCGGGCGCGGGCGGCGCGGCTGGGAGCGCGGGCGCGGGCGGCGCGGCGGGCGCCAGCGGCGCGGCCGGCGGTCCGGCGAGCGCGAGCGGAACCGCCGGCGCGGCCGGTGCGGCAGGCGCGAGCGGCGCGGCTGGAATCGGCGGCGCCGGCGACAGCACCGGCGCGGCCGGTGCCGGCGGCGGGGCAGGCGCGCCAGGAACGGCGGGCGCGAGCGAAACCGCGGGCGCGGGTGGCGCCGCGGGCAAGGCGGGCACCGCCGGTGCGAGCGGCGGGCTGGGCGCAGCCGGCACGACGGGAACGGGCGGCGGTGGGTGTGGCTGCGAAACGGGCGGCGCCCCGACCTCAGCCTGGGGGCTGGCCCTGGCGTTCGTCGCGATCGTCCTCCGTCGACGCCGCCACGCCTGATCGCCCGCGACGCTCCGCTCGGGCGGCGCGCCCCGGCATCGTCGCGCACGTCCGCCGCCCGGGGGCACGCCATTCCGGCGCTCTCCGAGGCGCTTGACCCGTACCCGTGTGCGTTCTATGCCGTAACCGTGGCGGCGAAGCGGACGGCCGAGGCGATGACCATGCTGCGTGCGGGGGACGTGCGGGGTCTCCTGTCGCGCTACGCCGATCTGGCGCTGGCGGGGCTGGTGGTCTCGATCGTCGGGATGATGATCGTTCCGCTGCCGACGCCGCTGCTCGACCTGCTCATCTCGGTGAACATCGCGGCGGCGGTCACGCTGCTTCTGGTGGCGATCTACGTCAGCGACGCGCTCAAGATCGCCACCTTCCCGACGCTGCTGCTGCTCACCACGCTGTTCAGGCTGGCGCTGGAGGTGTCGGCGACCCGCCTCATCCTGCTGCGCGCCGACGCCGGGGAGGTGATCCACGCGTTCGGCAACTTCGTCGTCGCCGGCAACCTGGTGGTCGGCGCGGTCATCTTCCTCATCCTGACGATGATCCAGTTCATCGTCATCTCCAAGGGGTCGGAGCGGGTGGCGGAGGTGGCGGCGCGCTTCACGCTCGACGCCATGCCGGGCAAGCAGATGTCGATCGACGCCGAGCTGCGTGCCGGCCACATCGACCACAACGAGGCGCGGCGGCGGCGCGCGGCGCTGGCGCGCGAGTCGCAACTGTTCGGCTCGATGGACGGCGCGATGAAGTTCGTCAAGGGGGACGCCATCGCCGGCATCGTCGTCCTGGCGGTGAACATCGTCGGCGGCCTCGTGATCGGCATCGTGCAGCGGGGCCTCGACGCCTCGACCGCGGCGCGCACGTACACCGTGCTCACCATCGGCGAGGGGCTGGTCTCGCAGATCCCGGCGCTGGTGATCTCGACGGCGGCCGGCATCATCGTGACGCGCGTGGCGTCGGAGGAGGAGGGCGGCCACCTCGGGCGTGACATCGGGCTGCAGATCATCGCCCAGCCGAAGGCGCTCGCGATCGCGGCGGGGCTGCTGCTGCTGCTGGCGATCGTTCCGGGGCTGCCGGTCATCCCGTTCCTCACGCTGGGGGCGATCCTGGGGACGGTCGCCTGGAAGCTGTTGCGCACGCCGGCGGCGGGTGTGGCCGGCGCCTCGGTGGCTGTCGGCGCGGGGACCCTCCCTGCCGCCGCACCCCGCGCCGCGGGCGCAGCCGCGGCCGACGACGACACGCTGTCGCCGCTGCTGACGCCCGTCGCCGTCGAGGTCTCCGCCGAGTTGGGCGCGCGTCTCCCCGGGTTCGCGACCGAGCTGGTCCCGCGCCTGCGCGAGCGGCTGTTCGCCGAGCTGGGGCTGCCGCTGCCGGCGGTGCGCCTGCGCCCGGGAACGCCGGGGCTCGACGGGGGGCGGTTCGTCATCCGGCTCAACGAGGTGCCGCTCGTGCGCGGCGAGATCGCGCGGGACCGATGGGACGCCGCCGCCGAGGAGATCGGCGACGCGGTGCTGGCGCTCCTGCGTCGCTACGGGCACGAGCTGTTCGGCCTCGAGGAAGCGCAGGCGCTGCTCGACGCGCTCGAGCGGACGCACCCGACCCTGGTGCGCGAGGTGATCCCCAAGCTGGTCTCGCCCGTGCTCTTCACCGACATCGCCCGCCGCCTGGTCGAGGAGGGGATCTCGCTGCGCAACCTGAAGGACATCCTGGGCGCGCTGGCCGAGTGGGCGCCGTACGAGCGCGATCCGGTGGCGCTCACCGAGCACGTGCGCGCGGCGCTCCGGCGCGTCATCACCCACCGCTACGCCGGCGACAGCGGTGCGCTGGCCGCCTACCTGCTCGATCCGATGATCGAGGACGCCATCCGCGAGTCGGTGCAGAAGACGCCCACCGGCAGCTACCTGGCGCTGGAGCCGCAGCTGTCGAGCGACATCGTCGCCGCCATCGGCCGCGCCGTCGGCCCGGGCACGGCCGGCGCCGTCCTGCTCACCGGCGCCGAGATCCGCCGCTACGTCCGCCGCCTGGTCGAGACCGAGCACCCCAACCTGGCGGTGCTCTCCTTCCAGGAGCTGGCGCCCGAGGCGCAGATCCGGCCGATCGCGCGCATCTCGGTTGGGTGACGTCCCCTAATAGTGAAGGTTGACGCCCGCCCAGAAGGCGCGGGGCTGGCCTGGTCCTTGGAACCGCGGGTCGGTGAAGGAGGGGAAGATGGCGGTCGGATCGCCGAGGACGCCGAAACTCGCATAGTCGGCGTCGAAGGCGTTGTCGACCCGCACGAATCCCGAGATCCAGCGGGCGAAGACATAGTCGGCGCGCAGGTTCACCACCACGTAACCCGGGATCTGCGGCAGCAGGTTCGCCTCGTCGCCCCGATAGTATTGCCCGCTGTTCCCGATGACGATGGCGCCGAGCGCCAGCCCGAACGGCGCGATCCAGGTGACCGAGGCCTTGCCGACCTGCGCCGGGATCGAGGGGAGGTGCGCGCCGGCGGCGACGGGGATCTGACCGTAGCTGTCGCCAGCGGGTTGTTGGCGCTCGGCGACGGTGAACGGCGTCTGAAAGGTGGCGTCGAGGTAGGTGTAGTTGGCCGACCATTCCAGGCGCCCGCCGCGAGGGCCGAGGCGGACGCGGCCATGAAGGCGCGCCTCGATTCCCTGCCGAAGGGTGTCGCCGACGTTCGAGAAATAGCCCTCGTTGGTGAGCGGGCCCGAGCTGATGAACAGGATGTCGTTGCTGTTGGCGGTGCGGAACGCAGAGACGGCGTAGTCGACGACCGCGCGCCCCCGTGCCACCCGGCCGCGCACGCCGGCCTCGAAGGTGCGGGCCACCACCTGGGCGAGCGGCGGGTCGGCCACGAACTCGTTCGGCAGCCGGCAGGGATCGGTGGGGCTGGCGCAGGTCAGCTCCATCGGCGTCGGTGCGCGCGCCGACTCGCTGTAGCTGCCGTAGACGCCGATCTCTGGGCGCGGCTGGTACGAGAGGCCGACGGCGGGATTCAGCCGCTGGTAGTGATTGTCGCCGCTCAGATCACCGCCCAGCTGATCTTGAAGCGACTGCGCCGAATAGTTGAACCGTCCCGATACCGTCAGGAACAGATCCGGCAGCAAGGCGAACGTGTCGCTGGCGAAGACGCCGAGCGTCGTCACGGTTCCGTCGACCGCCACCAGGGAGGTCGGATCGACGAAGTCGGTGTCGACCGTCCCCCGGGAGTCGTTCAACGGTGCCAGGACGGTCTGCGACCTGAACCGGATCTCTCCTTCGTCGACGCTGGCTCCCGACGAAGAGATGATTTTCGTGGCTGGCGATCGGCGCCTCGAAGCTCCCCTGCGCGCTTCCGCCGAACCCGATCTGACGCGTGTAGGTGGTGTTGTCCGACCCGTCGTAGAGATTGTTGGGATCGAAGGGGACGGGATTCCCGCTCGGATCGAGGATGACCGTCGTGCCGTCGTCGGCGCAGACGTTCGCCGTGTAGCCAGGCGTCGTGCACTGATTCCAGTCGCCCTGATCGCCGTTGGCGGTCAGCGTGCGACTGATCCGGAAGTAGGCGGTCGCCGAGAGACGACTGGTCAGCGACAGCGACTGGTCTCCGCGCAGCATCGCCATCAGCATCCGGTTGTGGGTCTCGTCGGGGTAGGTGAAGACCGCGTTGCGATCCTGCGCCAGGAGCTCGACCGGCGTGGCGCCGATCCCCGCCATCGACGTGCTGGCGCCCATGAGCGAGAGGTCGAGCGTCGAGCCGCCGTTCTGATAGGTCGCCGACAAGAATCCGTTCAGCGCCTGCGAAGGCGAGTGCTCCCGCCAGCCGTCCTCCGTGAAGAAGCGCCCCGCGCCGAAGTACCCCCAGTGCTCGCGGTGACCGCCGGCCTGGACCTCGAGGACGGCGCGACCGAATGAGCCACCCCAGACCTCGGCCTCCGCGCCGGGGTCGGAAAAGCCGGTCTTGGTCTCCATCGAGAGCGCACCGCCCAGGGTGTTGAGGCCGAACAGCGGGTTCGAGCCAGGCATCAGGTTGAGCGAGCGGATCGCGCCCGGCGGAATGAGATCCCAGTTCACGATGTCGCCGAACGGCTCGTTCAGGCGGACGCCGTTCAGGAATACCGACACCCCCTCCGAGGCCCCGAGGACGGGCGAGGCCACGAAGCCCCGATATTGAAAATCAGGTTGCAGGGGGTTTTCCTGGACGTGATTGACGGTGACGCTTCCCAACGACTCGTTCATGAACTGGGTGATGTCGAGATCGTGGCTGCCGTCGATCGCTTTCCCGCTCGCCGTTTGGACGTTCGCCGCGACGCGATCGCTCGGCAACAACGAACCGTGCAACGGTGTCGCGGCGACGACGGTCGTCTCGTACTTGGGATCGACGCCCGGCTCGACGCCGGAAGGCTCGACGGCCGGTGCCTCGGCGGCCCCTGCCGTCGTCACAGCCAGAAGAACCCCGAGCCCTGCACAGACGTAGGTCAACGACAGGGGCACGCGCTGAAATCATCGCAAGGCGCGCGATGGCCGTCCACGGCCGGAAGGTTAACATCGACCGGGTTCGAAGATCTCCCGTCAGTTGACGACGGCGCTGTTGAGCACGTCGAGGTTCACTGGCTTGACGAGGTGCGAGTCGAAGCCGGCCTGGCGGGAGCGCTCGCGGTCGGCGTCCTGACCGTAGCCGGTCACGGCGATGATGCGCGCGCCGCTGGCCAGGTCCCGCGACTCGCGCAGGCGCCGGGCGAGCTCGTAGCCGTCCATCGCCGGCAGGCCGATGTCGACCAGGCAGACCTCCGGCTTGAACTCCTTGGCGATGCGGAGCGCCGCCGGTCCGTCGTACGCCGTCTCGATCTCGTTCCCCAGATCCCGCAGGAGGTCGGCGATGCTCTCGGCGGCGTCCTCGTTGTCGTCGACGATGAGGATGCGCTTGCCGCTGCTGGAGCGACTGTTCCCGCACGGGAACGGGCGCCACGGTCTTCCCGGAGGTGACGGGCAGAAGCGGTTCTGCGGCGGGCGCGAGCGGCAGCTCGACGACGAACTCGCTCCCCATGCCTGGGCCGTCGCTTCGGGCCGACACCGATCCGCGGTGAAGCTCGACGATGCTGCGCACGATCGCCAGGCCCAGGCCGAGCCCTCCCTTGGAGCGGTCGAGCGACTGTGGCTGTTGGTAGAAGACGTCGAACACCCGCCCCAGCATCTCGGGGGCGATGCCGATCCCCTCGTCGCGGACCCGCAGGCGCACCCGCTCTCCTCGGCGTTCGGCGGTCAGGTGGACCGTCGTCCCGCGCTCGCTGTACTTGGCGGCGTTGGTGAGGAGGTTGGCGACGACCTGGGCCAGCCGGTCCGGATCGGCGTCGAGCGGGAACCCATCGCCGTCGACGTCCAGGTCGACCTTCTGGCGGCGTTGTTCGAGCAGCGGGCTCGCGATCTCCAGGCCGTGCACGACGATCTGGGAGAGCTCTGCCCGTGACCTGCGCAGCTCGATCTTGCCGCGCGTGATTCGCGAGATGTCGAGTAGATCGTCGACCAGCCGCATGACGTGCCCCATCTGCCGTTCGATCAGCGACTGCTCGCGGCTGTTGGCGCCCCGCATTCGCATCACCTGCAGCGCCGTGAGGATGGGGGAGAGCGGGTTGCGGAGCTCGTGGCCCAGCATGGCCAGAAATTCGTCCTTCGAGCGGTTGGCCGACTCGGCCAGCGCCCGCGCCCGCTCGGCCTCCACGGTTGCTTCCCGCAGCTGCCGCGCCTGGTCCTCGATCTTGCGGGTCGCGCGCGCGCCTTCGAGGTGAACGCGAACGCGCGCCACCAGCTCCCGCGCGGAGAATGGCTTGACCAGGTAGTCGTCGGCGCCCGCTCGCAGCCCGTCGACGTGCGCCTCGTCGCCGGCGCGCGCCGAGAGCATGACGACCGGGATGGCTGCCAGCTGGGGATCGTTCCGGATCGCCTGCAGGAGCCCGAACCCGTCGAGCTTCGGCATCATCACGTCGGTCACGATCAGATCGGGCCTCGCCTCCCGCGCGCGGGCCAGCGCAGCGGCGCCGTCGGCCATCGCCTCGACCTGCCAGTGTGGGCGGAGAAGGCGCACCAGGTAATCGCGCATGTCGGCGTTGTCGTCGGCGACGAGCACCCGCGCGCCGGTCGTGGCGCCCGGGGCGTCGACCGCCTGGCCCGTCTCCGGCATCTCCGGAAGCCAGCGCGCGGCCTCGAGGACGAAGGGCTCGGCACCCCGGGGAGATGCCGCGAGGGCGTCCGTCTCGATTCGATCGCCGGCCGCTGCCGGCGCGCCCAGCGGCAAGGTGACGGTGAAGGTCGTCCCTTCCCCGGTCCGGCTCGCCACCGCGACCTTTCCCCCGTGCAGCGCGACGGTGTCGCGCACCAGCGCGAGGCCAATCCCCGACCCCTCGTGCGTGCGCGCCTCGGTTCCCGCGATCCGGTGAAAGCGCTCGAACAGCCGGGGGAGCTCCGCGTCGGGAATGCCGATGCCGGTGTCGCTCACCTCTAGCAGGACGTCGCGGCCGTCGAGCCGCTGGGCGACCCGGATCGATCCGCTGAAGGTGAACTTGAGGGCGTTCGAGAGGAGATTGAGGACGATTCGTTCCCACATGTCGCGATCGACCTGGACTGGCTCGGGCAGGGGCGGGCAGTCGACCTCGAACCGAAGGCCGGCGCTCTCGATGGTCGAGCGAAAGGTGCTGGCCAGGTCGCGGGTGAGCGCGCCGAGCTCGGTCGGCTGCATCGAGGCCTGGACCCGCCCGGCCTCGGCGCGCGAAAACTCGAGCAGCGCGTTCACCAGCTTGAGGAGGCGTACCGTGTTGCGATGGACAGCGCGGAGGGTGTCTCCCCCAAGCGTCCCCTCCGCCGACCCGAGCGCGTCCTGCAGTGGCCCCAGCATGAGGGTCAGCGGCGTGCGGAATTCGTGACTCACGTTGGAGAAGAAGGCGGTCTTGGCCTGATCGAGCTCGGCCAGCGCACGGGCCCGCTGGCGCTCCTCTTCGAGCGCGCGCGCGTTGCGGATCGCCGTGACCACCTGGCCGGCCGCCAGCTCGAAGAAGGCGCGGTAGCCGGCGTCGAGCAGGCGGTGGGGGCTGACGCCGCAGACGAGCGCACCGTAAGCGCTCGGGCGCTCCGGCGACGCGAGCGGCAGGATGATCGCGCTCTTCGGGCGGTCCGACCAGGGGCTCGGCGGCAGCTCGAACGGGCAGGCCGACAGATCCTCGACGGTCACGATTCGGCGTTCGCGGATCGCCTCCGCGAGTGGCCAGCGCCAGGGCGGGGCCTCGGGCGCCGCTTCGAGATCGACTGTGCTGTCCGTCTGCGCCAGGAGCGCCTGGTCGTCGAACCGGGCGCTGGCGGCGAGCCGCGCATGACCGTCGTCCTCGAGGAGATAGAGGAGGGCGAAGGGGACGTCCGAGGCGTTCTCGCCGAGCGTCGCGGCCGCTACCTGGCAGGCCTGGTCGGTCGTCTGCCCCTCGGCGGCCGCTCGCGTGCCGAGGTCGCGAAGCGTGCGGAGCTGGCGGGTGCCGTACACCTCCTCGGTTATCTCCGTCACCGTCGCCAGCACGCCGCCGACACCGGTGGGATGGACGGTCTCGTCGGGCACGGGGCTATAGGCGAGGCGGAAGTGCGTCTCCTCGCGGTGCACCTTCCTGTTGATGAGCAACGGCAGATCGTCACTGGTCGAAGCGGGTCCCCCGCGCAGCGGTTGCTCGGCCATCGGACCCACGATGTGGAACACCTCGGCCCAGCATTCGCGGAAGGGCTGGCCCATCGCGCGCGGGTGCTTGTCGCCGAGCACGGGCCGGTAGGCGTCGTTGTAGATCTGGATCAGGTCCGGGCCCCACCAGAGCAACATCCCCGAGTCGTTGTGGAGCACCAGCGCCGCGGTCGACCGCAGCGCTTGCGACCAGCCCGCGACCGGTCCGAGCGGTGTCGCCGACCAGTCGACGGCCCGGGCGAGGGCCCCGGCCTCGCCGCCGCCCGAAAGTACGCGGGCCGAGAGCTCGTCTGGCTTCGATGAACTTGGATCTTTGTTCATGGGAACGCACGGCGTGTGCGCGCAGCCCATAATTCAATAAGGCTTCACCTGATTGTGTGTGCGACTTTTTATCGCCGAGGTCCGCCAGGTTCGTGGGACTCGGGGTCGCGCGACTCCGGGGCTGCGCCGCCGCGGGTCAGGCGGCTCGGCTGTGCCAGCGCACGGCGTGCGCGACAATCGTGTCGAGGTCCGGGTAGCGGGGCTTCCAGCCGAGCAGCTCGCCGGCGCGGCGTGCGTCGGCCACCAGCACGGGCGGATCGCCGGCGCGGCGACCGGCCTCGCGCACGGGGACCGGGCGGCCGCTCGCCCGCTCGACTGCGCGGATCACCTCGCGCACCGAGCTGCCGCGTCCGGTACCGAGGTTGAGGCGCAGCTCGGGCGTCCCCTTGTCGAGCGCGGCCAGCGCCAGGATGTGCGCCTGGGCCAGATCGGCGACGTGAATGTAGTCGCGCACGGCGGTGCCGTCGGGGGTCGGGTAGTCGGTGCCGAAGAGCGAGAGCGGCCCGCCGCGCCCCTGGGCCGCGGCGATCGCCAGCGGGATGAGGTGCGACTCCGGGGCGTGGTCCTCGCCGAGCTCGCCGTCGGGATCGGCGCCCGCGGCGTTGAAGTAGCGCAGCGCCGCGTGGCGGAGCCCGTGCGCCTGCCCGTACCAGTGCAGCATGCGCTCGACCGCCAGCTTCGACTCGCCGTACGGGTTCACCGGACGCAGCGGGTGATCCTCGGTGATAAGCACCTGCTGGGGCACGCCGTAGGTGGCGGCGGTCGAGGAGAAGACGACGTCGCGCACGCCCGCCGCGACCATCGCGTCGAGCAGGTTGATCGTCCCGGCGACGTTGTTGCGAAAGTACTTGCCGGGGTCGGTCATCGACTCGCCGACGTAGGTGTAGGCGGCGAAGTGGATCACCGCCTTCACCGCGTGCTCCTCGATCGCCCGCCGAATCGCCGCCGGATCGGCGAGATCGCCCTCGACCAGCGGCCCCCACTTCACCGCCCAGCGGTGGCCGTAGACCAGATTGTCGAACACCACGGGCCGGTGTCCGGCAGCCGCGACCAGCTTGGCGGTCTGGCTGCCGATGTACCCGGCCCCTCCGACGATCAGGATCGACATGCGCGCGTCCGTCATTCTAGACCACTCCGGGGCAGAGGCGAGCGTAGGCGGAGTCCCGGTCGCGCCGAATGTCGAGGATCGCGGCGTCGAGCGCCGCCGGCGCGCGGTCGGCGACCGTCGCGAAGTTGGCGCGTGCGATCTCACCCGACAGGTCGCGGTTTCCCGGGGAGAGGTTCTCGAGCAAGCTGGCGCGCACCAGCTGCAGCATGGGATCCGGTGTGCGGCGGAGGTACGAGATCAGCGCGGCCGGGCTGGCGGCGTTCGTCGCGCTTGCGCTCGCCTCGGAGACCGGGTGGAAGGCGGCCAGCAGGAAGGGCGCGCCGTCGCCCGGCGGCCGTCGTGCGCGGTCGGCACGGCGCACCCGCTCGGCGAACGCCCCGAAGGCCGCTTCGTCCAGCGTGACCCGCGGGAAGATGAGGAGGCCGATCGACGTCCCCGGGCGCGGGGCGATCTCGTCGACGAAGGCGAGCGCCGCGGTCGGATCGGGCGTGGCGTCGGTCAGCACGCGGCGCGCGACCGCCCCCTCGCGCCAGGCCTGCGCGGCCCAGGGGCAGAGGCCCCAGCCGATCACCACCTCCTCCACGTAGCGCGCGTTGAGCCGCAAGGCCTCGTCGACGAGCGCGGTCTCCCTCACGGCGTCGGCGCGTTCCCCTTGTCGCCCGATTCGACGAACGCGCCCATGTGGCGGAACTTGGCGTAGCGATCCGCCCGCAGCGCCTCGGGCCCCATCGGGAGCAGCTCGGCCAGGTGGCGCCGCAGCGCCTCGCCCAAGTTGCGCGCCGTCATGTCGTGATCGCGGTGGGCGCCGCCGGGTGCCTCGGGGATCACCTCGTCGACGATCCCCAGCCGCTGCAGATCGGTGGCGGTCATCTTCATCGCCGCCGCGGCGTCGGGCTTGCGGTTGTCGTCGCGCCAGAGGATCGACGCGCACCCTTCGGGGGAGATGACCGAGTAGGTGGCGTACTCCAGCATCAGGATCCGGTTGCCCACGCCCAGCGCCAGCGCGCCGCCGGATCCGCCCTCGCCGATGACGGCGCAGACGATCGGCACCGGGAGGCCGGCCATCACCTCCAGATTCTTCGCGATCGCCTCGGCCTGGCCGCGCTCCTCGGCGTCGAGGCCCGGGTAGGCGCCCTGCGTGTCGATGAGGCAGAGGATCGGCCGCCCCATGCGGGCCGCGAGATCCATCAGGCGCAGCGCCTTGCGGTACCCCTCCGGTTTCGGCTGGCCGAAATTGCGGCGCACCTTCTCCTTGGTGCTGCGCCCCTTCTGGTGGCCGAGCACCAGGACGGGCATCCCGTCGAAGGTGCCGAAGCCGCCGACGACGGCCGGATCGTCGGCGAAGCGGCGGTCGCCGTGCAGCTCGATGAAGTCGGGAACGAGACGCTCGAGGTAGTCGAGCGTGTAGGGGCGCGTCGGGTGGCGCGAGAGCTGGACCTTCTGCCAGGGGGAGAGCTCGGCGAAGATCTTCTGCTGCAGCTCGCGCGCGCGCCGCTCGAGCAGCGAGATCTGCGGGCGCAGCTCGGAGGCGCCGCCGCTCACACGGATGAGCTCTTCGATCTTTCGTTCCAGCTCGACCACCGGGCGCTCGAAGTCGAGCGTCGGACCATCGCCAACACGGACCGGGGGGGCTGTTGCGGGCTCTGCCATCGGCTATTTATTCCTCTAATCGAGAAAGGCGCGCAAGAGCGCGTGTCCCTGCGTCGCGGCAGCGGGGGTCGGCTGCGGCACCCCGCCCACCGACGTCCCGCTGGCGTAGGTTCCCAGCGCGACGTCGGTCGTCGTGCGCAGGCCGAGCGCATAGAGGGCGGTGGCCGCCAGATCGGCGGGCGTCGCGGGCTGACCGGTGACAACGCCGGCTCGTACCCCTGGCCCGATCAGAATCAGCGGCACGTGACGGGACGACCCGGGCCCGTAAAAGTCCGATCCCGGATCATCGATGGTCGTGGCCCCGCGGCTCGTGATGATCACGAGCGCGTTCGGGAGTCCCTGCGCGGCGTCGGCGACGGCGGCGCCGAGGGCCTGGAGCTCCTTCTGCGCCGGCGAGCTGTGCCGGTCGGCGGTCCGCGCGCCGCCGATCGCGAGCACGGCCACCAGCCTGCCGGGGCTCGGCGCCGCGAGCGACGCGAGCTGGGCGCCCAGGCCCCCCGTCGGGGCAGCGTCGGTCGTCGTCGCCGGGGGGCTCACGTGCAGGAGGTGGAAGTCGTCGGTGCCGATGAACGCCGCCCGGAAGCCCAGGGCGGCCACCGCGTCGAAGAGGCTGCCGCCCGCGAACACCGACGGCGCGCGCCAGGCGGCGTAGCCGTCCGGATCGGCGATGCGGTTCGCGGCCGGCGGCATCAACAGGAGCCCCTGGCCGGGCGGGAAGGTGATCGTCGGATCGTCCTCGGCGGCCGCCACGAACGGGGCGACCGGGTAGCCGCCGGCCAGCATCTGGTACTCGGTCACCGGCCAGTCGCGGCTCTCGGTCCAGCAGGCCTCGAACCGCGTCCCCTGGGCGGCCAGCGCTCGGAAGCCGGCGGCCGCGGTCGCGGTGGTGCTGTCGTCGAAGAGCTCGTCCTCGTAGAGACCGGCCACGTCCAAGATGACGACGCTGGCCGCGCTGGCGGCCCCCGGCACGGGCGTCCCCTCGAACCCGCTGCCCGCGAGGACGACGTCGCGGGCGGTGGTCGGATCGGCCGGCACCGCGATCGTCTCGCCCGGATCGCCCACCAGCGCCGCGCGGATCGGGCCGCGCGCGGCGGTCGTGAGCGCCGCCTTGCTGCCGAGCGTGGCCAGCGCGGTGGGCGCGACGTCAGGGTGCAGCACCGGGTGGGGCAACATGACGCCGCTCTTGAACGCCGGCCCGGCCATGATGAGCGGAACGTAGAGCTCGTCCGCCGAGAAGCCACCGTGTCGGCCGTAGGGGTACTGCGTATGCTCTTGAAAGGGGCCGGGCGCCGTGTTGGTGGCGTCGACCTTGTTCAGCGTCCAGTCGTCCTTCGGGAAGACGACGATGTCCGGCTGGTTGGGGCTGGCGGCGCGGAAGTCGTGGAAGCTGCGCGTGCCGAGCGCGCCGTCGGCGGTCAGCGTGCGTGTCGTGTCGAGCCCTGTGATCGCCCCCGACTGGATCAGCGCCAGCAGCTTGCCGGTCGCGTCCGCCTGCGCGGCGGCGCCCGCGGCGGTGCCGGCGCCGTCGACGACCGCGTAGATCTGCGCGTCGCCGTCCTCGTTGAGGAGCGCGTAGCTCGAGGTGTCGAGGCCCATCGCCGCCCCCTGCGCGGTCACCAGGGCCGCCATCTGGCCGTCGGCGTTCGCCCCGCCGTGCGTGCCGAGCGCGACCTGGTTGTGCGTGTCGACCTTGCCGTGGTCGAGCGTGAACAGAATGTTGGTGCTGGCGGTCAATCCCTTGGCGTCGATCGCGTCGAGCAGCTCGCCGAGGCCGCCGTCGTAGTCCCCGATGATCTGCGCTATCTGCGGGCCGTCGGCGCCGTACATGCTGGTCGGATCATCGTCGAGCGCGACGAAGTCCCAGACGAACATGAAGGCCGGCAGCCCGTGGTTGCGGACGTAGTCGGCGGCGTCGCGCAGCGTGAACCGGGTCTGCGTCTCGCCGCTGCCCGGCGGCCCGTCGTAGCTATAGCCGTCGGCGACATTCTGCGGGTAGTTGAACGACGTCGTGAGGATGTTCTTGGCGGTCGTCTCGTCCACGGTCAACGCCCCGAGCGGCGTGTCGAACACGGTGCCGACGATCGAGAGGTGGACGTCGTCGGCGCCCGCCTCGAACGGTGGCAGCTCGCCGACGTAGGCGGACCGCCCCCCGGCCGCGTGGGTGGCGGCATAGACGCTGTCGCCGCGCACCCGCAAGGGGTTCTGGTCCCACAGCGCGTAATCTCCGACCGAGAGCTCGCCACCGACCGAGACCGGTGACACGAACCCGCCGCTCCGCGACAGCCAGTCGTTCGCCGGAACGTCGTTGCCGTCGGGATACTGCCCCGTGAGCAGCGACATGTTGTTCTGGTTGCTGTGGGTCGGGACGACCACGCGCGTGAAGGCCAGCGTCCCGCGAGCGATGAGCCCCTTGATGTTGGGGGCGTTCGCCATCCAGAGCCCGGCCAGGCCGTGGTCGTCGATGTCGATCTCGATCACGTGGCTGGTCGGGGCCGCGGAGCCGCCGCCGCCGCACCCGAGCGCCAGCGCCGCCAGCGCCAAGGCCGCGCCGCGCGCGGCCCTCCCCGTCGTCATGCGCCGAACTCTATCCGATCCGGGCGCCGTTTCTATGACTGGCAGTGCGGGCAGTAGAAGGTGGCGCGGCCGGCCTGGACGATGCGGACGATGGTTCCCCGGCCGCTCCTCTTGCCGCCTCGCTTGCAGCGTGGGCACCGCTCGCCCGCGCGGTCGTAGACCAGGAACGGGTTCGGCGCCTGGCCCTCCTCGACGTAGCCGACGTCGGCGCCCCCGCCGTCGGCGCCCGCGGCGGCGAACGTCTGCAGCGTGAAGTCGATCGACCGGCGAATGCCGGCAGCGAGGCGCCGGACCTCGGCGGCGGCGAGCGTGCGCGCCGGCCGCCGCGGATCGATCCCCGCGCGAAACAGCGCCTCACTGGCCTGGATGTTCCCCACGCCCGCCAGCAGCGTCTGATCGAGGAGCGCCACCTTGATCGGCAGCTTGAGCCGCGCGAGGCGCGCGGCGAGCGCGGCGACGTCGATCCCGTCGACCAGCGGATCGGGGCCGAGCGCCGCGATCTCCGGCAAGGTCTCGAAGCGGGCGCCAGGAACGACGCGGAACCGTCCGAACATCCGGCGGTCGACGTAGCAGAGGCGCGCGCCGTCCGTGAGGTCGAGCTCGACGCGGGTGGCGGGCGGGGCCGGTTCCCCGGCCGCGCGCCGCAGCCACTTCCCGGTCATCCCGAGGTGCGACCAGACGCCGACGGGTTTCCCTCCGCTGGCGAAGGTCAGCAGCAGGTTCTTGCCCACGCGGCGGATCTCGCGGAGCCGCGCGCCGGCTAGCGCCCGCGGCGCTTTCGCGCTTCCGGGGCGGAAGAGGCGCGCGCCGCGAGGGTCGGTCCGCACGGCGCGGATCGTCTTGCCCGCGGCCCAGCGCCGCAAGTTGCGGGCGGCGACCTCGACCTCGGGGAGCTCGGGCACGTCTAGATCTCAGATCGCCGCGCGGATCCGGGCGGCGAACTCGTCCCGCTCGCCGTCGCTGGCGTAGGGGACGCGCGGCCAGAAGAAGCCGCGCAGGCCGTCCTTGCGGCGGCGCGGGACGACGTGGGTGTGCAGGTGGGCGACGCTCTGCGAGACCTTGTTGTTCATCGCCACGAAAGTCCCGTCGGCGCCGAGGCCGACCTCGACGGCGCGCGCCAGACGCTGGACCGCGGCGAAGTAGGGGGTGAGCGCGGCGGCTGGCAGGTCGGTCAGCGTCGGGACGTGCGCGCGCGGGACCACCAGCACGTGCCCCTTGAAGACCGGGCGCGCGTCGAGGAAGGCGACCGCGGCGTCGTCGCTGGCGACGATTGCCGCCGGGCGCGTGCCGTCGACGATCTCGCAGAAGAGACAGGCATCGTCGCTCACCCGGCCGACTCCTCGTGGGCGACGGCCGGCGGCGGGCCACCGGCGATGACCGCCAGCGCGGCCTCGAGCGAGGGCGCAGCGGCGAAGCGGGCCG
The DNA here is from genome assembly GCA_963725905.1 of uncultured Pseudomonadota bacterium. Classification (GTDB taxonomy): domain Bacteria; phylum Myxococcota_A; class Polyangia; order Fen-1088; family Fen-1088; genus JADGRB01. The sequence continues at coordinate 315,458 of CAVSAG010000006.1, forward strand.
CTGCCGGCTCCTTCTTGAACCAGGTCCGCTGGCGGCGGGCGTAGCCGAGCGTCGCGCGCGCCGTCTCGGCGGCGGCGTCGGCGAGCGCCGCCGTCCCATCGAGCACGGCGCCCAGCTGTCGGTAACCGAGCGCCTGCATCGCTTTGAGCTCCGTGCCGTAGCCCGCTGCGCGCAGCGCGCGCACCTCCTCGAGGAATCCGGTCGCCAGCATCTCCACCACGCGGGCCTCGATCCGGACCCGCAGCTCGGCGACGGGGGGATCGAGCACCAGCGTGGTCGGCGCCAGATCGCGCGGGCGCGCCGCCTGCCGGCGGAGCGTGGTGATGGCGATTCCCGTCTGCTCGTAGACCTCGAGCGCGCGGCTGGTGCGGACGAAGTCGTTCGGCCCGATCCCGGCCGCCGCCTCGGGATCGACGGCCAGGAGGCGGGCCCGCAGCGGCTCGTTCCCCTCGCGTTCGTAGACCTCGCGGTGGCGCGCGCGAACGGCCGGATCGGGCGGGGGGGCCTCGAAGAGGCCGGCCGTCAGCGCCCGATAGTAAAGGCCGGTCCCGCCGACGACGATCGGCAGCCGGCCGCGCGCGGCGATGCTCTTGATCGCGGCGCGCGCCAGCGCCGCCCAGCGGGCGGCGTGAAACGGTTCGTCGGGGTGGCAGAGATCGAGGCCATGGTGCGGGACGCGGCGCCGCTCCTCACGCGTCGGCTTGGCGGTGCCGATGTCCATGCCGATGTAGACCTGTTGCGAATCGCAGGCGACGATCTCGCCGCCGAGGCGCTCCGCCAGCGCAAGCCCCAGTGCGCTCTTCCCCGACGCCGTCGGACCCAGGATCGAGACGATGGCGGTCGCTTCGCTAGACACGGCCGAACCGCCTCTCGATCTCGCCGAGCGGCATCCGCAGCATCACCGGCCGCCCATGCGGACAGTGCGAGCGAAGGTCGACCTCGTCGAGCTGGGCCAGGAGCGCCAGCGCGGCCGGCCGCCCGACCGGATCGCCCGCGCGGACGACGCTGTGGCAAGCGACGGTGGCCAGCAGGTGGTCGACCCGCTCGAGATCGCCGCCCGAAAGCGGCGTCCCCTCGGCGAGCTCGGCCAGCACCTCGCGGAGGAGCGGCTTCGGATCGGCGTCCTTGAGCGGCTCCGGCATGGCGTACAGCATGACCACGCCGGGCGCGTGGGGCGCGACCTCGAAGCCGAGCCCTTCCAGGAGCTCGTTCGCCGCGGCCGCGGCCGCCGTCTCGCCGACCTCGATCGGGATCGGGAACAGCAGCCGCTGGCGCGGGATCTGCCGGGTGGCGTGCGCCGCCTTGAGCCGCCCGTAGACCACGCGCTCGTGCGCGGCGTGCTGATCGATGAGCACCAGCGCGTCGGCCGCCTCGCAGACCAGGTAGGTCCGATGAATCTGCCCGATGTAATTGAGCTCTCCGAAGAACTGCGGCCCGGGAGACGTCGTCGCGGGCGCGCCGTCGGCCGCATCGCGCGTTCGAAGTGGCAGCGAGAGCGAGCTCTGCCCAGCGCCCTGGAAGGCCAGCGCCGTCGCCTGACGGTCGTTCATCCGTTCCACGATCGCCGCCGGCACGCGGTAATTGGGCGGTTCTGTGAAGGTTCGAACCGCATCCCCCGCGCGCAGCCAGGGCGCCCGCGCGATCGCCGCGCCGACGACGTGGCGGACGGCGGCGTAGACCTCCTGCGCGCGCGCGAATCGGACCTCCATCTTCTGCGGGTGGACGTTGACGTCCACCTCGCGCCCCGGCAGATCGAGGAAGAGCGCGGCCAGCGGGTAACGCCCCTTTTCCAGCAGCGGGCCGTAACCGAGCGCCAGCGCGTGCAGCAGCGATCGGTCGCGCACGAACCGTCCGCCCACGAACAGGAACGTCGAGCGCGCCGTCGTCGACACCTCCTCCGGGCCGGCCAGAAACGCGCGCACGCGGGCGCCGTTCTCGTCGCCGGCCGCCTCGTGCAGCACGCTGGCCCCGCGCCGTGCCAGCGCCGCGCGGACCCGCTCCCCGAGGTCCCTGTGAACCGGCAGATCGAGCGCCACCCGCCCCGCTACCCGCAACCGCAGGTGCACCCCCGGGTGCGCGATCCCGAGCCGCAGCATCGCCTCCGAGATGTTGGCCGTCTCGGTCGCCTCCGACTTGAGGAACTTGGCCCGCGCCGGCGTGTTGAAGAAGAGATCCCGGACGGTGACCTGCGTCCCGGGCGGCATCCCGATTTCGCGCGCGGCGGTCTCCGCGCCCGCCTCGACGGCGAGCTCGAACCCCACCTCGGCCTCGGGCGGGCGCGTCGCCAGCGTCAGCCGCGAGACGGCCGCGATGGAGGGCAGCGCCTCACCCCGGAACCCGAAGGTCGGCAGGCCCCAGAGGTCGTCGGCCGACGCGATCTTCGACGTCGCGTGCCGCCGCAGCGCCAGCCGCGCGTCTTCGGGCACCATCCCGCAACCGTCGTCGACCACCCGCACGAGGCGCCGGCCGCCCGCCTCGATCTCGACGTCGACGCGCCGGGCCCCCGCGTCGATGGCGTTCTCCGCCAGCTCCTTGACGATGGAGGCGGGCCGCTCGACGACCTCACCGGCGGCGATCTGGTCGGCCAGCGCGGCCGGCAGCACGCGAACCTTCCCTCGCGTCGGGGTCGCGCCTTCCATCGCCCGCAACGTTACTAAGAAAAGTGGCGCGCGCGCGGACTATCGCCGGGCCAGCTTGGCCACCAGATCCTCGCTGGCGCCGCGCACCGCGGCCTCCAGGGCCTCCATCTCCATGCTGGGGCGGAGCTGGGGGCGGAACTGCCGCTTCGGCTTCTGCACCGTCGCCTGGCCGCTGGTCAGCAGGAAGACGCCGCCCGCGGGTTGCTTGCTGACCACCAGCTGGACCGCACAGCTCACCTCGACGTCGCGGCCCGTCGTCTCGAGCGAGAGCGACTTGATGACGCCGTCGACCGCGAACATTCCGCGCCGGTCCCCGGGCTCGACGTCGCCGAACGGGCGAAGCTGGTCGATCAGGAAATCGCGCATGTGGCTCTGCAGGACCGGTCCGGCGTGGTGTCCCGGATCGCCGATCGCCTTGACCTCGAACGAGGTGGTCGGGCCGGGATGGCGGCGGATGTCGGGCTGACCCGGCTCGGGGGGGCCCTCGTCGCTGCCGAGGCGTCGCAGCGCGGTGCGGGCCGCGCGCCGGACCGCAGCCTCGGAATCGCCGAGCGCCGTCACCAGCGCGTCCCGCGGCAGGGGCGATCCGATCTCGCCCAGTGATTCGGCGGCGGCAGCCCGCACGCCCTGCTCCGGGTCCCGCAGCGCGCCGACCAGCGCCGGAACCGAGCGAACCTGGTGCAACCGGCCCAGGATGAGCGCCGCCTCGATCCGGACCTTGAACGAGGAGTCGCGGGCCAGCGACTCCTCGACGTCCTCGATCTTCACCTCGCGGGCGGCACGGGCCGGCGCCGCGCCCGGAGCCGCGAGAGCCAGCATCGCTCCGAGCAGCGTCAGGGATGTTCGGAGCGCGTGAGCGGGGGAGGGCAGACGCACCGCCCGTTCAGCATCGCCCAACGCCGGCTCGAACGTCAACGGTCACGTTCGCGTCTGCCTGTATGATGCGCGCGCCGACATGTCATCCATCGGTTCGTTCACGTCCACGTCGTCCACGTCGTCCCCCTCGACGTCCTCGATCTCGCTTGCCTATTCGGTCGACGCCGACGACGCGTTCATGTTTCACGCGCTGCGCGCCGGCGCGATCGACGCGGCCGGGCTCGGATTCACGCACCGGCGCGACCACACCGCGGCGCTCAACCAGCTGGCGCTGGAAGAGGCGGCGGACGTGGTGGCCGTGTCGCTGGGCGTCTACCCCGCGATCGCCGACCGCTATCAGCTGTTGCCGCACGGCGCATCCGTGGGGCGCGGCTACGGGCCCGTCGTCGTGGCGCCGCGCCCGCTCGGCCTCGCCGATCTCGCCGGGCTGCGGGTCGGAATCCCGGGCGCGACCACCACCGCCTGGCTTGTGCTGCGGTTGATCGCGCCGGGCGCGATCGGCGTCGAGATCCCGATCGCGCCTTTCAATCGCATCTTCGACGCGCTCGCGGCGGGCGAGGTCGACGCCGCGTTGCTGATTCACGAGGGGCGCCTGCTCTACCCGGGGCGAGGCCTTCAACTGGTGACCGACCTCGGCGTCCATTGGCTGGAGAAGACGGGATTGCCGCTCCCGCTCGGCGTCAACGTCATCCGGCGCGGGCTGGGTGCGCCGCTGGTGGCGCGCGTCTCAGGGGTCCTGCGGGCCAGCATCGCCTGGGCGCTCGCCCATCGCGAGGAGATGATCGCGATCATCTCCGCCGAGGACAGGGGAGACAAAGCGTTGTCAGACAGGTCTCTTATCGACCATTACTTAAACCTTTACGCCAACGATGATACCGCCGCGATCGCGGACGACGCGCGGCGCGCGGTGGATGTCCTGTTCGCGGAGGCGCGCGCCGCCGGCCTGCTCGCGGCATCGGCGCCGATCGACTGGGCGCCCTAACCCGGGCTTGGGGGCCCGGGCTACTGGCCCCGGGCTACTGGCCCCGGGCTACTGGCCCCGGGTTACTGGGCGAACGGGTCGGCCCACTTTTTCTTCGTGCTCGCGGGAAACACCGGATCGTCGGCTGGCGCGGCCTCGGTCGGATTGCTCTCCGCCGCCGGCGCCGCGTGTTTGTGCGGCGTGACCGGGTGGACGGGCGCGATCGAATGGACGGGCGCGATTGAATGGATGGGCGCGATTGGATGGACGGGCGCGGCTTCAGCGATCTTGCGAGCGGTGTGGGCCACCGGCGCAGATCGCGGGAGGGGCGCCTTCTTTGGCTTCTCGACGGGCGGCGACAGCTGGACGACCAGCGCCTCGGCGGCGGCCGGCACGGGCGCCACCACGGGCGTTGGGACGATGGGCGTCGGGGAGGCGTTCGCGGCGGGCGCCTCGGGTGCGGTCGCGTTGGAGGCGGTGGCCCGCGCCGCGATCGCCGCGGGGGCGGTTGCGGCAGACGCCGGGGGGGCGGTCGCCGCCGGTGCTGACGCCGCGGACGCCACCGCGCGAGGCGCGCCCGTACGGGACGAATCGAGCCCGGGCTCGAGCGCCGTCGTCCTCAGCACCACGGGCTCGGGATCGCGTGGCGCCTCGGCCGCGCGGGCGTGCATGCGATCCACCGCCAGCGTCATCGCGATGCCGCCCGCGAACGAGGTCAGGCAGAAGCCGATGAGGGCGCTCTTCGACACCACCATCTTGTCGGTGGCGGGCGCCAGCATCGACAGTCGCAGCGGCGAGACGCGCGAGATTCGATCCGTGCGCTGGTTGAGGTTGGCCGGCATCGCTACCGGGATCCCCTCAAGCGAGGCGGACGAGGGCGGCGTCAGAAGCGGCCGCGGCGTCACGCTCTCTTTGATTTTGAACTTTCGCTTCCCAACCGAGAAAGCCCCACCCTCCGATGCCTGCAACAAGTAGCGTCTCCTTTTCCCGGCGGAACATAGTCCAAAACCGGTCAAGACGCTGTGTCATTCGAGTGGATGTTTTGTGAAAAGCACGATCGCAGCGAGGTCGCACGTTCATGCCGATAGAACGTCGCGCAGCCCCCGATCTTCAGGAACTAATTTCGCAGGAACTGATTTCGGTGTTCAGGCAGACGGCGACAGCCCGAGAAATCTGGTGACGAGAGCGCAGGCGGCGCGCGAGGCGGCGTGGTGGTGCCGCCGCCACTCGGCGTGCCCCGTCGGCCCGACGCGGTTGGCGACGCCCAGGACGGCCGCGAACTCGACGCCGGCCGCCGCCGCCGCCCGCGCGACGGCGAAGGCTTCCAGGTTCTCCAGATCGGCGCCGGTCGCGGTCGCAATCCGCCGGCCGAGGGCGGCCGAGCGGGTGATCGCCAGCGGACAGGCCACGGGGCGGGGCGCGTGGGCGTCCCCGGCGGCCGCCGCCAGCGCCGCGCGCAGGCGGAGGGTCGTCTCGGCCCGGACCGCGGTCGGCGCCGGGAAGTAGGCCTCTCCCCGCAGCGCCGCCGTCGACACGAAGGCGATCTCGCCCACCACGGCCGCGCTTCCGATTTCCAGGTCCGCCCGCCGCGCGCCGCCGTACGCGCCGGCCGTCCCGACGAAGATGACGCGGGTCGGGCGCGTCACTTCGATGGCGCGCGCGGCGCCGACCGCGGCGTCGACCGCGCCGATGCCAGCCGCCGCCAGCGTCGTGCGACGGGACCCGCGCACGACGGGGCGCAAAGGCGCGATCTCCGGCTCGAAGGCCGAGATGACCAACGTCCGGGGTGGGCTCGGGCTCAAACCGCCATCGCCTGGAGCCGCCGGATGCGCTCTTCAATCGGGGGGTGGGTCGACAGCAGGTTCATGAACGTCGCCGCCGCCCCGTGCAGCGGGTTCACGATGAAGAGGTGCGCGGTGGCGGGTCCGGCGAACTCGTAGGGACGCACCTCTTGCGCCTGCTCGAGCCGCGCCAGCGCCCCCGCGAGGTGCTCCGGATGGCCGCAGAGCGACGCGCCCGAGGCGTCCGCCCCGAGCTCGCGCGACCGGCTGATCGCCAGCTGGATCAGCAAGGCCATGATCGGCGCGACGATGATCCAGGCCAGCGCGGCCAGGCCGCCGCCCCGCCGATCGTCACCGCGTCCGCCCAGTCCACCGAGCATGAGCCCCCATTGCATCACGTGTCCGATGGTCGAGACCAGCCCGGCCACGGCCGCTGCAATGGTGGCAATCAAGATGTCGCGATTCTTCACGTGAGAGAGCTCGTGCGCCAGCACCGCCTCGAGCTGCGGCTCGCTCAAGATCCCCAAAATTCCCTCGGTGACCGCGACCGCCGCGTGGCTGGGGTTGCGGCCGGTCGCGAAGGCGTTCGCCGCTCCCGACGGGATCAGATAGACGCGCGGCATCGGAATGCCGGCCCGCTGGGTCAGCCGCTCGACGATGGCGTAGATCGTCGGCGCCTCGGCCCGGCCGACCGGCTGCGCACGATGGGCCGCGAGCGCGATCCGGTCCGAGAACCAGTACATCCCGAAGTTCATCACCAGACCGAACGCGCCGAACAGCAGCATCCCCTGCGTCCCGCCGAGCGCGCGGCCGCCGATCGCCAGCAGCGCGATGAGGCCGCTCATCAGCAGGGCCGTGCGCAGGTAGCTGGAGAAGAAGCGCGGGCGTGGCTCGGCGGTTCTGACGAAAGCCATCTCCCCAGAAGGCTAAGCACCGGCCGCCGCCGGTCAAAGCAGCTGATCAGCGGCGGTCGTTCAGCTTGGCGAGCAACCGCAGGATCTCGAGGTAGAGCCAGACCAGCGTCACGAGGATGCCGAATGCGCCGTACCACTCCATGTACTTCGGCGCACCCGCCCGCACCCCCTGCTCGACGACGTCGAAGTCGAGCACCAGGTTGAGCGCCGCGATCACCACGACCACCAGGCTGATGCCGATCCCGAGCGGCCCCGACGAGTACATGAAGCCCATGTGGATGCCGAACATGCCGAGCACCATCGAGAGCATGTAGACCAGCGCGATCGCGCCCGTCGCGGCGATGACGCCCAGCTTGAACCCCTCGGTCGCCCGGATCGCCTTGGTCTTGTAAGCGACCAGCATGACCGCCAGGACGCCGAACGTCAGGGCCATCGCCTGGAACGCGATGCCGTGGTAACGGATCTCGAACAGCGCCGAGATGCTGCCGAGCGCCAGACCCTCGCAGGCGGCGTAGAGCGGCGCGGTCACCGGCGCCCAGCTCTTCTTGAAGATCGTCGCCAGCGCCACGACGAACCCGCCCAGCGATCCGATCATCAGCAACGGGATGACCGCCGCCGGGTCGCGTGTGTCGAACAGCATCTTCCAGGGCCAGATCGCCGTGAAGATGGTCACCGCCAGCAGGATGGCCGTCTTGTCGACCGTCCCCTGGATCGTCATCGCGCGCGTCTCCGCGTGGGACGAGGCGGTGCGGGGATCGACGCCGACGAAGCCGCCGAACGACTTCGAGGAGAGGGCGGGATTCGACGTCCGGAACGCTGTTCTCATGGCCATGCGCGGGAGTTTAGCACCGCAGTTCCCGATGCGACCACGCGGGAATTATTCCCGGCCAAGTGGGTAGAATTCCCGCTTTGGCGCCGCCATGGCATGAAGAGGGCGCACGGAGAGACACGCACGGACCGGCGCGAACATTGCTCGACCCATGACCATCTTGAAGAGAACCAGTCTGGCGGCGGCGATGATCTTCGCGGTCGCCGCCGTCGCGGTGCTGGCGTCGTGGGACGCGGATCGCGAGGCGGCGCGCGCGCTGGCCGAGTTCGGCGCCGAGCAGGCGACGCTGGCGCGCGCTCTGGGCGCGGTGGGGGTGGCCTCCGGGCAGGCCGAGCCGCGCCAGGTGCTCGCTGCGACGGAGGCGGTCCCGCGCCCGAGCGATACGGTGGTCCTGGTCCGGCGCGCTGGCGCCGAGAAATTCTTGGGCCCGGGCGGGCGCTCCCTCGCCGCGCCGCCGGTGGCCGAGGCCTTCGCGCGCGGCGACGCGGTGACCAGCCTCGGCCGGCCGGAGGCGGCCGCGGTCGGGCTGCCGATGCGGACAGCCTGGGCGGGGCTGGCCCGCGTCGACGCGGGCGCGGCCGGCCGCTGGGAGATCGCCGTGGTTGCCAGCGCCCAGCGGCTGCGCGATCGCGATCGCGCGGCGTCGCGCCGCCTCGTCGGCAGCGTCGCGGGCGCCGCGGTGCTGGTGCTGGTGTTCGGCGGCTTCGCGCTCCGACAACAGCGCAAGGAGCTGCTGCTCGAGCGCGAGCTGGCGGTGGCGGCGCTGCAGGAGCGGGGGGACGAGCGGCTGCGGCGCGCCGGTCGCATGGCGGCGCTCGGGACGCTGGCGATCGGCGTCGCGCACGAGATCGCCACGCCGCTCGGCGTGATCGCGGCGCGCGCCGAGCAGCTCGGCCCGCGCGCCGACGACGAGCGGACCCGTCGCGGCCTCGCCGCCATCCTCGATCAGGTGAAGCGCATCGACGAGGTGGTGCGGGGGCTCCTGGGCCTCGCGCGCGGGGACGCGCCGGCGAGCGACGGCGTCTCACCGGTGGCGGCGGTCGATGCCGCGATCGGCCTGTGCGCGCACCGCTTCGCCAAGGCGGGCGTGCCGCTTTCGCGCGAGGTGGCGCCGGAGCTGCCGCTCGTGAGCGGCGATGGGCGCCTCATCGAGCACGCGCTCTGCAACCTGCTGCTTAACGCCTGCGACGCCTGCCGCGGCGGCGGCGCGGTCACTGTGCGGGCGGTGGCGCGCCAGGAGCCGCCCGACCGCCAGGTCGTCTTCACCGTCGCCGACACCGGCAGCGGGATCTCCAAGGCCGATCTCGAGCGCGTCGGCGAGCCGCTGTTCACCACCAAGCCGGTGGGCGAGGGGACCGGGCTCGGCCTGGCGCTGGCGCGCGAGATCGCCAGCAGCCACCGCGGCGGGTTGACGGTCGGGCTCGGGCCCGACGGTGGGACCGTGGTGACGATCTGGCTGCCGGCGGCAGCGGCGGCCGTGGCTGGCGCGGCTGCCGCGTCCGGGAAGGGGAACCTTGGCTGAGCGCGTTCGCGTCCTGGTGGTCGACGACAACCTCGAGATGGCCCGCGCGCTCGCCGAGGGGCTGGACGATCACGGCTATCAGGGGATCGCCGTCAGCTCGGGCGCCGAGGCGCTCGCGCGGCTCGAGGCCGGTGGCATCGGCGCGGTGGTCACCGACCTGCGGATGCCCAACGTCGACGGGCTGGCGGTGCTGGAGGGATCGCGGCGGCTCGATCCCGGGCGGCCGGTGATCATCATGACGGCGTTCTCCGCGATCGATAGCGCGGTCGAGTCGATCCGGCGCGGCGCCAACCACTACCTCACCAAGCCCTTCAAGCAGGAGGAGCTACTCATCTTCCTCGGCCGTGCGCTCGAGGAGGTCCGGCTGCGGCGCGAGACTGCCGCGCTCAAGCGGGAGCTCGGCGGCCGGCTGGTGGCGAAGGCGATCGTCGGCGACAGCCCGTCCATCCGCGCCCTGCGCGAGCTCGTGTCGCGCGTCGCCGATGCGCCCGTGCCGATCCTGATCCAGGGCGAGACCGGCACCGGCAAGGGGCTGGTGGCCCGCGCGATCCACGGTGAGGGCGCCCGGGCTGGCAAGCCGTTCGTGGCGGTGAACTGCGCGGCGATCCCCGAGGGCCTCCTCGAGAGTGAGCTCTTCGGCTACGTACGCGGGGCCTTCACCGGCGCGGCGCACGACCGCGCGGGCCTCTTCGCCGAGGCCTCGGGCGGGACGCTGTTCCTCGACGAGATCGGCGAGATGTCGCCGGCGCTGCAGGCCAAGCTGCTGCACGTCATCGAGGCGTCGAGCGTCCGCCCGGTGGGCGGCACGCGGGAGGTGGCGGTCGACGCCCGGATCGTCGCCGCCACCAACCGGAACCTGGCGGCCGCCGTCCGGGAGGGGAGGTTTCGCGAGGATCTCCTCTACCGGCTGGACGTGGTGGCGATGACGCTGCCGGCGCTGCGTGATCGCCGCGAGGATCTGCCGCAGCTGGCGGTCCACCTCATCGCCGAGCTGCGCGGCCGTTACCCGACCTCGCCCGTCGAGCGGGTGGGGGCGGAGGCGCTGGCGGTCATGGGCCGCCACCCCTGGCCCGGGAACGTCCGGGAGCTTTCGCACGTGCTCGAGCGGATCGTGCTGCTCGGGCAGCGCGCGGAGATCGCCGTCGCCGATCTGCCGCCGGCGGTGCGCGATCCGGCCGCCGCCGATCCGCTGGAGTTTCGTGGCGAGATCCTGCCGATCCGCGAGCTGCAGCGCCGCTATGCCGCCTGGGCGCTCACCCAGACGGGCGGCCACCGCGCCCGCGCCGCCGAGAGGCTGGGGATCGACGTGAAGACGCTGCGCGGCTGGCTCGAGTAGCCGCGCGCGCCCGCTCAGGGGTTTGGCAGGAGGTCTTCGACCTTCACGGCGAGGGTCTGGTTGGTATTGGCCGGATTCTTGGTCGTGCCGAACTGGATCATCTTCGTCGTCCCCACCGTGCCGTCGAGCAGCTGGTCGGCGGTCGCGACGTAGCCCATCAGGATGGTGCCGTCGATGGAGACGACCTGGTCGCCCACCATGATCCCCTGGTTGGCTGCGTCGGTGTTTGGGTAGACCGAGGCCACGACGAAGTACCTGGCGGTCGAGTCGAGCCCGATGCTGATCCCGACGCGGCGGAACTCATCGGGGATCGGCGGGGTCAGGTAGGGATCGAGGTGCAGCTGGCTGTTCGGGTAGTCGATGGTCACCAGGAAGTTGCGCAGGAAGGTGCCACCCAGCAGGCAGTCGATCTGCGTTCTAACCTCGCGGCTGATGCTGTCCAGCAGCGGATCCGGATGCTTGGGATCGCTGCTCACGATGCTCATCACCGGCGGAGCGGAGACGATCGCGGTCCCGAGCGCGATCGTCTTGGCGCGCGTGATCGAGGCGTTCGAGACCCCGTCGACGGTCATGATCGCGATGCCGCCCACCATCTGGGAGCGTCCGTCGGAGACCAGCGTGCTGAAGACGGTGGACCGCAGGGAGACCACGGTCGCTCCGGTGTCGACGATGCACGGGTAGTTGATCCCGTCGATGGCGACCGTCACCGGGATCCGCGTGGCGGGAATGGCGATGGTGGGGCTGTTGATCGGTTGGTTGTTCGCGTCGGTTCCCAGCGTCACCGGCGAGGTCCCGCCCCCCTCGAGGGTGAACGGCACGACGGCACCCGGCTGGACGTTGGGGTTTGCGCCGCCGGCCACGCAGCCGAGGCAGAACCCCTCCATCATCGGCGCCGAGTAGTCGAGCTGCACGGAGAACTGGCGCATCACGTCGCCGCCGAGGACTCCGCCGATCCCGAGGCCGGTCATCATGGTGGTCGAGACCTGCAGCACCGGGGCCTGCTCGATGACGACGACCGGCTTTCCGCTGGCGTCGAGCAGGCCGAGATCCACCTTCGTCGGGATCTGCGCGTCGGTCGTGGGCGGCGACGTGTTGAACAGGGTGGGGTCGATCAGGACGACCGGCGATCCACTGTCGATCAGCATGCCGAAGGGGCCGGGCGTCTCATCCATCCCGTTCATCGAGGCGTTCACGTAGATGAGGTTGCCGGCGATGACCGCGGTCGATGGCTCGCCCAGCATCCCGGATGTCATCAGTGGGGGGCTGCTGATGCCGCCGCCGTTGCTTCCGCAGGCAAACGCGGTGGTCAGAAGCACAGACAGGAGGGCAGGTCGGCACGCCGCCAAGCGAAGTTTCATAGAGCGTGATCTTCGGTCCAAGCCACGGCGAACGCAATCGCCCGTGTGTGAACTATTCGACGCAAATCCTGTGCTAGTGTTTCGCGGCACATCAAAGGAGATAGCGATGAGTTTGGTCACAAAGAAGGCCCCGGAGTTCACGGTCGACGCGGTCGTCGGAGACGGCGACTTCAAGAAGGTTTCGCTCTCGGACTACAAAGGGAAGTACGTCGTGCTGTTTTTCTACCCGGCGGACTTCACCTTCATCTGCCCGACCGAGATCCAGGAGTTCTCGCGGCGCTACGAGGAGTTCCGCGGCGCCAACTGCGAGGTGCTCGGCGCGTCGACCGACTCCAAGCACTCCCACAAGGCTTGGATTAAGGGGGGCCTCGGGAAGCTCAATCACCCGCTCCTGGCCGATTTCAACAAGACGATCGCGCGCGACTACGGGGCCCTGATGGAGGAGAACGGGATGGCGTTGCGCGCCACGTTCATCATCGACCCGAGCGGCGTCGTCCAGCACGCCTCGTACAACGCCGATCTGCTCGGCCGCTCGGTTTCCGAGGCGCTGCGCCTCGTTCAGGCCCTGCAGACCGGCGAGCGCTGCCCGGTCGAGTGGAAGCCCGGCGCGAAGACCCTCGGCAAGCCGGCGTAGTCACACGCGACGGTCGGATACCCTCCCGCGGATCGCGCGTCGCGGGGAGGGTTCGGGAACCCTCCCAGGGTTCCTGATTCGATCCGAATCAAGGGTTTTTGCGTAGATCCGAGGTGGGCGCTTATGCTGCCTCGGTGAGATTGCTCTCGCGCGCCTCGGCCTGCGCTGTCCTGGTGGCGCTGGGGGCTTGCTCGCAGGCGCCGTCACCGGCGGCCGCGAAGCTGTGGACGCTGTTCGACGTCCAGGCGCTCTATGCGGGCGGCGCGCCCACGACGAAGGCGCTCGCGCCCGCCGACGGGCTGCCGGGCGGCGTGCCGCTCGGAAACATCACCACCGGGCCGGCGGTTCCGCCAGCCGGCCCGGTCCTGACCATCCGCAACGGTCTGGCCGAGGGCTACTCCGTCACGTACGGCACGACCGAGGTCTGGTCGAACTACGCCGAGGTCTGGATGCAGCCGGCGTACGTTCCGATCACAGGGTGGGCGGACGGGGTTCCCCAGAAGGTCGTCGACGGGCTGGGGGCCTGGCATCCGATCTTCAGCGTCGGGCAAGCGAGCGGCTTTTACAGCCCGTTCTGGCAGATCGTCTACGTCACCGTCCCGGCCGGGACGACCACCGACACCTTCACCTCGGCGCGGCAGATTCTCGAGAGCGGCTACCTGCTCACCCCCAGCCAGGGGCAGACGATGCCGCTCGTGCCCGACATGACCACCGGCGGCGGGAAGCCGGGCAGCGGCTGGCTCGACGGCGCGGCCGTCTCATTCCTCAACTTCGGCACCGACACCTTCACCTGGAACGAGACGAACGTGGTGGGCGAGGTGCCCATCTACTATCTGAGCCTCCTCGGCGCCGACGGCGCGCCGCACGTCCTCTCCAGCATGCCGACGGTGCTCGGGACGTCACCGCCGGGCACCGCCCCGGTCGCGCCGCTCAAAGTCGCCAACGTCGCCCGCTACTCCGCCTACTGGCGGCTCTATGTGGCGACGGTGCCGCCGTTCGCCCGCGTCTTCGCCCCGCCGGGAAGCCAGGCGGAGGCCGACCTGATGGCGATTGGCCGCTCGCCGGGCACGTACACGGCGGCGATCGCGGCCACGTCGCCCGACTACTTCGCGCCTTACATCGGGCGCGTGGCGGTGAACGCCGGCGATCCGAGCGCGGGGCTCCCGGGTTGCTTCGACGATCCGACCCTGCTCGAGCACGACGATTCGAGCACGTCGACCTGCACCTGGCTCGACTCGCAGGCGGCGCTGGAGACGTACATCGATCTGTCGACCGTGGTGACGACCGGCATCACGGTGACCTGCCCGGTGGTCACGGTGAAAAACACCCCGGCGGTGCCCCTGTGAGGGCGGGGACGCTGGTCGGGGCGACAATCGCGATCCTGCTCGGGGGCGCCCGCGCCTTCGCCCAGACGCCGCCGCTCGAGGAGCCGGAGCCGATCAACGACAGCGACGGCTACACGCCGCCCTCCGACGCGGCGCCGGCGTTCTCGATCAACGGCTACATCGACGTCGGGTTCGCCAAGGCGCAGGGTGACGGCACCAGCTTCGCGCCGGGCGACCAGAGTGTCCCGGCCGACTACGGCGTCGACACCTTCGCGCCGGCGGTGAACTCGCGCGGCGAGGTGGCCTCGACCAACTCGAACGGGCGGTTCGTGAACGGGTTTCTCCCGCGCTCCGTGGGGATCGGCGGCAATGCCTCGTTCCTGCTCAACACGCTCGACGTCGATCTCAAGTACGCGCCGGCCGCCGCGCCGCTGATGGTCTTTTCGCGCGTGCAGTTCCTGCCGCGCTTCACCGGATCGGGGGACGACACGCGGGTCTACGTCGAGCAGGCCTTCGGGCGGCTGGTCCCGTTCGAGAGTCAGGAGTTCGCGCTCAGCGCCGGCAAGTTCGACTCGGTGTTCGGGATCGAGTACCTCGACAACCAGGCGAACATCCGCACCGGCGTCACGCCCTCGCTGGTCTCGCGCTACACGACCGGCCAGTCGATCGGCGCCAAGCTCTTCTACCGGATCCAGATCGAGCCGCTGCAGTCGGCGGTCAGCCTGAACGTCGCCGCCACCAACAGCGGCAACTTCGTCGAGGCGCTGCAGCCGCCCGACGCCAGCCTGACGGGCGAGCCGGTCGGCTCCGGGCGGCTCGGCTACGAGCTCAACACGCGCGGCCTCCAGGCCAAGCTGGGCGCCTCGGGGATGATCGGGCCGCGCAACGACCAGCCCGAGCAGGCGGCGCACCAGAAGGCCTACGGCTTCGACGCGCGCATCGCCGTCGCGGGCGTCTACCTCAACGCCGAGTACGTCCACGTCGACGAGGCGCAAGGCGGCCCCAAGACGACCTCGCTCGGCAACTTCCCCATCTCGTCGACCTTCAGCGCGCGCGGTGGCTACGTGCAGCTCGCCTACGCGCTGCCGTTCTCCGTCGGGGCGCTGCACAAGCTGACGGTCTACGGGCGCTACGACCGTCGGCACGCCTGGTTCGAGGGCTTCACGCCGATCACGGTCGACCGCCTGACCGGCGGCCTACGGTTGGATCTTTGGGAGGCGATCATCTTGAAAGCCGAGTATCTCGACAACCGCGAGCTGGCCGGCGCGCCGACGGTGGCCAACAACGTGTTCACCTCCTCGCTGGTGTATAGCTGGTGACGATGCGGGGGAGAGCGATCCTGTGCGCAGTCTTGGCCGGCGCCGGCGCCAGCGTGGCCGCTTCGCCGCCCGCACGCGCGGCCGCGCCCGAGGCGCGCGGCTGGCTGGGCGAGGAGCTGCCGCTGCCGCTCGCGGTGCGCACGCCGCAGGACCTGGCGGTGAAGGCGGCGGCCGAGCGGCAGTACCTCATCTTCAATCTGCTCGCCGGCGGCAAGCTGGCCTGGGACGCGGGCGACTTCGCCACGGCCGCGACGAAGTGGGAGGCGCTGCTCAAGCTCCACCCGCTCGATCCCGAGCTCGAAAAGACGATCCGCCCGCTGGCCCACGAGGCGCGGGCCCGCGTCGGCGGGCAGCCCGCCGCCCCGGTCGCCGCCGCGACGCCCGAGTCGGCGCCGCTGTCGCCACCGTCCACGCCGCCCCCCGTGGCCGCCGCGCCGGGGCCGGTGGCCAACTCCACCGTCACCGTCAGCGGGACGGTCTCCGGCGGCGGCGCGCTGGGCCCGGGCGGCGCCGTCATCTGGCTGAAGCGCGCGGGGGGCGGGACGCCACATCCGTCGCCCGCGCACGGCAAGGTGATCACTCAGCAGGGGAAGACCTTCGTGCCGCGCGTCCTGGTGGTGCCCGTCGGTAGCAAGGTCACCTTCCGCAACGACGATCCGATCTTCCACAACATCTTCTCGCTCTCGAAGCCCAACGAGTTCGACACCGGGCTCTACAAGCAAGGCGCGTCCTACACCCAGACGTTCCGGCATCCCGGCGCGGTGCAGCTGCTCTGCAACATCCACGCGTCGATGCTGGGATTCGTGGTCGTCGTCGACAGTCCCTATTACGCGCAGAGCGACGCGGCCGGCGCGTTCGCCATCAAGGGGGTGCCGCCCGGCGACTACGACCTCGAGATCTGGCACGAGGCCGCCACCAAGCCGACGGTCGAGCACGTCTCCGTCGCCGTGGGCGGCCTGCACGGTCTGGCCCTCCGCGTCGGCGGCGACAAGCACGCGCCCCAGTTCCTGCCCGACAAATCGGGCAAGCCGCGCCAGTCACACCTCGGATACTAGTTTTACGGGGGACGGCTCGCTGCCGCTCGCGTCCCCCGGGCCCCCCTCGCTCCGCGCGGCGAAGCCGCACGGAGCTCGCCTGCTCGGCTGTGCTCAGCCGGTTATCCAAAGCGTTCTAGATCTAGATTACTGATCGGCGAGGAAGCCGACGGCCTCGCGGGCGGCGGCCTCGAACGGATCGAGCTGCCCGGGGAAGAGGTGCGTCGCTCCCTCGACGATCCAGAGGCGCTTGGGGTCGGCCATGCCGCTCACCGCGGACTCGATCGCCGCCCGCGCGCCGTACTCGTCGTCCGATGCCTGGATGATCGCCTTCGGCTTCGGGCAGGCGCCGAGGAAGCCGTAGTCGAACATCTCGAGCGCGAGGCCCACGCCGAGGAGCTTCGTGACCCGCGCGTCGCGCGCGCCGACCGACAGCCCGACGCGCGCGCCGAAGGAGAACCCCGCCATCCAGATCGGCAGCGCCTCATGCCGGGCGGCCAGGAAGTCGAGCGCGTCGCGCGCGTCGTCCTCCTCGCCGACCCCCTCGGCGTAGCTTCCGCTCGAGGCGCCGACGCCGCGGAAGTTGAACCGCAGCGCCGCCACGCCGCCGTCGACCAGCGCCTTGGCGAGGCGGTAGACGACGTTGTTGTTCATCGTTCCGCCGCCGCGCGGGTGCGGGTGGCAGACCACCGCCGCGGCAATCGGCGCCGCCGCCGGCTCGCGCAGGATCGCTTCCAGCTGTCCGTGGCCGACCGGAATGACCGCCCGGCCCGACGGTGAGATCGGCTCCGACATGCGGGTCTCGACCTTAGCACCACCGCCGATCATTTCGGGAACCCTGGGCCGGGTTCCCGAACCCTCCCGCGACGAGCTCCGCCGGGCAGGGCCCGGCTACGCTCACGCGGAACCCAGTCGCACACGGGACTTCCCGTCTCGCCCCCGGCCGTCCCCCTCCCGGACGCGCGCCCGCCGCCGTCGCCATGCTCTCCCCGCGCGCGTCTCCGCCTCCCGGCCGCCCCTCCACGCCCGCGGAAAGTCCCGTGTGCTCCTTCGCTAAGCTCGCTTCGTTGTCGTCCCCCAACCATTCAACCCGCGTGCCGGGCGTGGGCAGGCCGCCGCCCCGCGGGTTTGCCGGCCAACTGGTGTGGCGCAGTAACTGCCCGACCGCGAACGGTTACGCCAGCCGGACCGGAGCGCGGGATTGACCCCCTGGGCCCGATGGCCAGCTTTCCGGGGGGAGGCTTCAGATGAAGGACGACCTCAAGCGTGAGATCAAGGACAAGGTGGACAACCTCAAGGGGCGCGTGAAGGAAGCGATCGGCGCGCTCAGTGGAAACAAGGAACTGGAGGCCAAGGGGGCCGCAGAGCGCGCCGCGGGCGCCGCGCACGGCAAGCTCGACGAGGTCGAACGCAAGGTTCGCAAGTCGATCGACGAAGAAGCCGACGACGAATGACGACGGAGGGCGCCGGTGCGGCCGCCGAGGCCGACCCGCGAGCCGCTGCTGAAGCTATCGAGGCGCGCAGTAAGTGACGCCGGCGTTGCCGCCGGTGATCGTGAGCCCCCCGTCGACCCCGGCGTCGCTCGCGGTGGTGCAGGCGAGCCCCGGGTCACTGGTGCAGGGGGTCGTCGTGGAACAGGCGGGCAAGCACAGCTGCCTCCCTCCGGACAGGGCGGCGCAGGCCGCGCCGGTGGGGCAGGGGTGGGCGGCGTCGCAGGAGGCGGTGCACATCCCGAGCGTCCCGACGTCGGCGCAGAGGCCTGTCGTGCAGGCGCCGTCTTGCAGCACGCCGTTCGCGTCGCGGCAGGAGAGCCCGAAGTCATTCGCGGCGCCGAGCGGCAGGCAGGCGTGAACCCAGGCGTCGGCGTTCGGCCCGCCGGGAATCTGCTGGCAGACGTAGCCAGGCCCGCAGGTCGCGCTGCTCGAGCAGTCGGCCAGGCAGAGGGGCGCCGCCGCGCCGCTGTCGGCGCCCGTCGGGCCGAGCGCGATGTCCGCGCAGACGGCGCCGGTGCCGCAGAAGCCGGTCGCACACGTCGTCGAGCAAATCCCACGCGAGAAGGCCGGCCCGCAACCCGAGCCGACCTGACAGAGGCACTGCAACCCGGCGCCGCACTGCTTGTCGACGTCGCACGCTGCCCCCGCCGTGAGCGGAGCGACAGAGACCAGGCAGTCGAGGCTGGGCACCGTGCCCCCCGTGTCTCCCAGCTGACCCGTCACGCCGACCTCGTAGGGCCCGGGCAGCGTGAAGGTGTGCATCGGCGCCCGCTCCGTCGAGGGCGGCGTCCCGTCACCGAACGACCAGAGGAAGTTGGTGAAGGTCGGGGATCCCACCGGCGCGAAGGAGACCGAGAGAGGGGCGGATCCGCTGCAGACCATGCTGACGACGTCGAAGGCCTCGCAGCCAGTCACCGAGATTCGAAGCGACGGTGGCATCGGGGGGGCGTCGCCGCCTCCGTCGCTGCCGCCGCCGGCGTCGGCAGGGGGCGGCGTGTAGACGCGCTGGTGGCAGGCGACGGGTGCCGCCAGGAGAAGGCCGGCGAGGGCGGCGCTGCGGACGAACGGGCGGCCAACCACGGTCGGGTGAGCCTCCCGCGCCGGGGTCCCCCGGTCAAGACGCGACGAGGCGCGCGCGGGCCTCATGGACGATCCGCGCGGGCGCCGAGCCAGCGCGCACGAACCCGAGGCCGACACGGTTGAGGCTGGGAACGACGTTCTTCACTGCCACCTCGACCGAGAGCTGATCGTCGAGCTGATAGAAGTGCAGCAAGCCGCTGTCGCCGACCCGCAGCGGCAGCATCGTCTCGATCGCCACGCCGCTCTCGGAGACGTCGCAGACGCGGACGGCGTTGGGCTCGCCGGCGAGCTCGAGGGTGGCTGCCCAGTCGACAGCCACCCGGGGATGCCGACGCTGGTAGCGCCCCAGGTCGACGGGCATGCCTGCCGCCGCGACGACCGGCCGCTCGCCGTCGAGGGCGCAGACCGCGGGCTCTCCCGGGCGCTCGGTCATGATCGACTCCGCCAGGTGATGAAAGGCGCGGACCTCGTCGTCGATCCCGCGACGCGCGCAAAGCGGCTTGCCGGCCGCGACCGCCTGCGCGAGCCGCGCGCTCCGCCGCAGACAGCCAAGGGCGGTGAGCGGAATCCCGAGCTCCCCGCGCACGAGACGGGCGAAGGCGTGAAACAGCTCCGCCTCTTCGCCGGTGGCGGCGCCGTTTCCGACGAGGCCCCCGCTGAATCGCTCGAGCATGGCGCGCGCGGCCGGTCCGTGTCTCCTCTCGGCGCGCAGGGCGGCCTCTCGCAGGAAGGCGAAGGTCGCCTCCAGCGCCGGGCGATCCCCCGTCGACACCAGCAGGCGCTCGGCGCCGGTCGAGAAGAAGTTCCAGAGATCGTCCCGGTGGAGGTGGGGGAGATCGACGATCACCACGTCGGCATCGAGCCGATTGAGCCCCTCGATCGCGGCGCCGCGGGCCTCGTCGTCGCCGGCACGCCCGGACAAGCTGGCCGCCGGCCAGAGCTTGACGTTGCGGACGCCGGTCGGCCGCTCGAAGCTGGCGGCTGGCTGCACGCCGAACAGGAGGTGTTGTCGCGGCGCCGCCAGATCCAGGTCGACCAGCGCCACCTGCCGCCCGAGCCCGCCGATCGCGACCGCCAGGTTGGAGGCCACGACGCTCTTTCCCGTCCCGGGCAGGGCGGCGCCGACCGCGATGACGCGCGGGGCGCTGCGGCCGACCAGCGGCGTGGGCCCGAGCGGCGGGCGCCAGCGCCCGGTCGAGAGCATCCGCACGCGGACCGCCGCGCGTGGCGCGGCCGACGACAGGCGTGAAAGGCGTGCCCC
This sequence comes from uncultured Pseudomonadota bacterium, assembly GCA_963725905.1. Classification (GTDB taxonomy): domain Bacteria; phylum Myxococcota_A; class Polyangia; order Fen-1088; family Fen-1088; genus JADGRB01. Next base: position 335,820 of record CAVSAG010000006.1, read on the forward strand.
ACGCGATTGGCGGTCGGACATCCGACGTTCCCCCTTGCCCAGGCTTTCGACAGTTCTGATCGCCCGCTAAAGATGAAAGCTCGACTGGTCGATGTGGGGCGCATGACCTCTCGTGACGGCGCGGCGAACGTAGCCTGGGCCCCGGATCCAGCCGATGACGCCGCCGATCTGGCGGCCGAACCGACCACGCCGGCACCTGCTGTGACCCTGCCGGTCGACCTTCCCGTGCTGCTGCGCCAGCTGGAGGACGCCTATATCCAGGCGGCGCTCCAGCAGACGCACAGCAACAAGAAGGAGGCCGCGAAGTTGCTGGGCCTCGGCCGCACAACGCTGGTCGAGAAGCTGCGCCGCCGCAGCCTGGCCGCCGTCCGCTCGTCCGGCTGAGAGGCGCCACCTTCCAATCGACCCGCTCCCGGGTGATATAGATCCGCCGGCATGAAGGCGGTGATCCTGGGCGCCACGAAGGGGATGGGGCGATCCATGGCCCGCCAGCTCGCCGCGCGCGGCGCCGAGCTTTTTCTTCTCGGGCGCAACGCCGAGGATCTGGCGCGCAGCGCGCGGGATCTGGAGACACGCGCTGGTAGGCCGCCGGGATCGATCGGCGTCGCGCCCTGCGATCTCGAGCGTCCGGCAGAGTTCGGGACCGCGCTCGACGCCGCCGAGGCGGCGCTCTCCGGCTTCGACACCGTGGTGGTCACCGCGGGCCTCTTCGCCACGCAGGACGAGCTGGAAGCCGACGGCGAGCTGGCGAGGCGTCTCTTGACGGTCGACTTCGCGAACACGGTCGTCTTCTGCGAGGCGGCGCGCAAGCGGCTGCTCGCGCGCGGCGGTGGAACTCTCTGCGTCTTCAGCTCCGTTGCTGGTGAGCGCGGGCGGAAGCCGGTCATCCTCTACGGCGCCGCCAAGGCGGGCCTCTCGCGCTACCTCGAGGGGCTCGATCACAAGTTCCGCGCTGCCGGCCTGCGGACGATCTGTGTGAAGCCGGGGTTCGTCCGCACCAGCATGACGGAGGGGCTCAAGGTGCCGCCGTTCGCGGGCGAGCCCGACGCCGTCGCCACACGGGTGACGGAGGCGATCTCGAAGGGGCGTCCGGTCGTCTACGCACCCGGGATCTGGGGGCTCATCATGCTGGTGATCCGGTTTTTGCCCCGTTTCGTGATGCGCCGGATCGGTTTCTGAGGCTGGACGGTCGCGAGATCGCGTCCCCGCGTTTTCCGCCGCGCCCGGCGTTCCACGAAACAGGTCACGACGACTGTGACGATCGGCAAATACTTCACTTGACGTCCCCCCCAAGCTCGGCATAAATGCTCCGCGACGAGGATGAGTCCTCTCTTTCGACCCAAGCACAACACGCTCGCGCAGATCTCTCTGTTCGTGGTGGCGGCGGGAGCGGTGGGGGTTCCGGGAGGTCTGATGCTCTACGCCCAGACGCCATACGCGCGTGGGATGCAGGAGCCGATCGAGCAACCGATTCAGTTCGACCACCGCCACCACACGCGTGACGAGGGGATCGACTGTCGTTACTGCCACAACACGGTCGACAAGTCGCCGTCGGCCAGCATTCCGCCGACGCAGCTCTGTCTCAACTGCCACTCGCAGATCTGGAACAAGAGCCCGCTGCTGGAGCCGGTGCGGGAGAGCTTCTTCCAGAACAAGCCGATCGAGTGGCGCCGCGTCTACAAGGTTCCCGAGTTCGTCTACTTCAACCACTCGATCCACGTGAACAAGGGCGTCGGCTGCGTCAGCTGCCACGGCCGCGTCGACAAGATGGCGGCAGTCGAGAAGGACACGACGCTGACGATGGGCTTCTGCCTCGGCTGCCACCGCCACCCGGAGGCGAACCTGCGGCCGGTCTCCGAGGTCACCAACATGGACTGGAAGCCGGAGGGCGATCCGGCGGAGTCCGGGAAGCTTCTCGCGGCGCAGAACGACGTCCACACGCGCACCAGCTGCACCACCTGCCACCGATGAGGACCACTTTATGAGCTGCGACGACAACCACGAAGCGCGCGACAAGGATCGTGCGCGACGGAAGTCGCTGCCGATCGTCAGCTCTGGCACTGGGTCCGAGCGGGGCACCGCCCGTGCCGCTTCGTCGCGCCTGCAGTGGCGATCGATCGAGGAGCGGGACCTGGTCACGACGCCGGGCGCCGCCAACGAGTTCCCGGGCGGCGCGTCCGAGCTCTCCGGCGTGTCGCGGCGCGGGTTCATGCAGATGCTCGGCGTCTCGACGGCGGTCGCCGCCGGCGCCGCCGCCTGCCGCAAGCCGAACGAGAAGATCATCCCCTTCGTCCGCCGCCCCGAGGAGCTGACCCCCGGTAACGCGCTCCACTTCGCGACCGGCTACGCCGCCGAGGGCTACACGAGCGGCCTCCTGGTGGAGAGCCACGAGGGGCACCCGACGAAGGTCGAGGGGAACCCGGCCCACCCCGAGACGCTGGGGGCGACCACCGTCGCCGAGCAGGCGTTGATTCTTGGGCTCTATGACGACGACCGCGCCAAGCAGCTCCGCCGCGGCAGGACGCCGATCGCCTGGCCGACCTTTCTCGGCGAGGTGAGGGCGCGGGCGGCTACGCTGGCGGCGAACGGCGGCGCCGGGCTGCGCTTCCTGACCGGGCCGACGAGCTCGCCGCTCTTGGCCGATCTTCGGCGGCGCATCCTGGAAAAGTTCCCGCGCGCCAAGTTCGTCAGCTACTCCTCGGTCGCCGCCGACGGCGCGATCGAGGGCGCCAAGCTGGCTTACGGCCGGCCGCTGCTGCCGCGCCACCACCTCGGGCCGGCCGCGGTGATCGTCTCGCTCGACGCCGACTTTCTGAACGACGGCCCCGAGCAGACGCGTCTCGCGCGCGAGTTCGCCGCGCGCCGCGAGCCCTCCCGCGACATGAATCGTCTCTACGTCGTCGAGCCCTCCATGACGGTGACGGGCGCGATGGCCGATCACCGGATGCGGCTGCGCGGCGGCGACGTCGCGGCCTTCGCCGCCAGCCTCTGCGCGATGCTGTCGGGGCGGGGCCTGTCGGCGCTCGGTCCGGTCGGCGCGCTCGGGCACGGCGCCGGGATCTGGGACTCCAAGTGGTTGGTCGCGCTGGCCGCCGATCTCGAGAAGAACCGCGGGCGCTCGCTGGTGATCGCGGGGCGGCGGCAGCCGGCGGCGGTCCACGCGCTGGCCGCGGCGCTCAACGCGGCGCTCGGCAACGTCGGCGCCACCGTCGAATACGGTGTTCCGATCACCACCGACGCCAGCTCCGGACCGGAGGCGCTGCGCGGCCTGATCGACGAGATCGCGGGCGACTCGGTCGACACGCTGGTGGTGACCGCCGAGAACCCGGCCTACAGCGCGCCGGTCGACTTCAAGATGGGGCAGCTTCTGAAGCGCGTCCCCAACGTCGTCTACCACTCCCTCTACGAGGACGAGACGGCGCAGAGCTGCAACTATTTCGTTCCCGCGGCGCACCCGCTCGAGTCCTGGGGCGACGGCCGCGCCACCGACGGTGTGGTCACGATCGTGCAGCCGCTGGTCGCGCCGCTCTGGGGCGGCCGGACCGAGGCCGAGGTGCTGGCGGCGTTCGTCGGTGACGGCGAGGTCGGCACGCACGCCCTGCTCCAGAAGTACTGGAGCACCATGGCCAAGCTGCCCGGCAATCTGACGGGGTCGTTCGACGGCGTCTGGGAGCGCTGGCTGGCCGACGGCATCGTCCCCGACACGGGCGCCGGGCCGGAGCCGGGGCTGACCATCAACGGGCAGGCGCTGGCCCAGGCGGCCGCGCCGCTGCTGGCACGCGCCGCGGCCGGCGAGCGGAATCGAGATCGCGCTTCGCCCCCGATCCGAAGATCTTCGACGGCCGCTTCGCCAACAACGCCTGGCTGCAGGAGCTGCCGCACCCGATCACCAAGCTGACCTGGGACAACGCGGCCATGCTCTCGCAGGGGACGGCCGATCGGCTCGGCATCGAGACGGGTGACGTCGTGGAGATCACCAGCCGCGATCGGACGATCGAGGGCGGTGGCGATGATCGTCCCCGGCCACGCCGACGACGCCATCACGCTGCCGCTCGGCTACGGGCGCGCTCAACACCGGTCACATCGGCCGCGCGGTCGGCTTCGACGCCGGCGCGCTGCGGACCAGCGACGCCCCCTGGTTCGATCGCGGCGCCGCCGTCGCCGACACCGGGCGCCACCACCGGCTGGCCATCACCCAGGATCACTGGACGATGTCGCCCGACGGGCGCGACATCCCGCCGCCGGCCGTCGACGCGCCGATCGCCGAGGTGCTCAACACCGGCTCCATGTTCCACGAGGAGCTGGAAGAGCGGCGCGGCCCGCAGCCCACCGTCCACGAGCCCTGGGACTACAGCAAGGAGCAGTACAAGTGGGGGATGGCGATCGACCTCAACAAGTGCACGGGCTGCAACGCCTGCGTCGTCGCCTGCCAGTCGGAGAACAACATCCCGGTCGTCGGCAAGGACAACGTCTGGCGCGGCCGCGAGATGCACTGGATCCGCATCGACCGCTACTTCAGCGGCCCGGTCGACGAGCCGCGAGATGGTCAACCAGCCGCTCGGCTGCGTGCAGTGCGAGACCGCACCCTGCGAGTACGTCTGCCCGGTCAACGCCACCGTCCACAGCGACGAGGGGTTGAACGAGATGGTCTACAACCGCTGCATCGGCACCCGCTACTGCAGCAACAACTGCCCGTACAAGGTCCGGCGCTTCAACTTCCTCGACTACACGCGGCGACATCAGCCCGGCGCGCGAGCTGGGGATGAACCCCGACGTGACCGTCCGCGCGCGCGGCGTCATGGAGAAGTGCACCTACTGCGTGCAGCGCATCGAGCGCAAGCGGATCGCCACCCGCATCGAGGGGCGCGCCATCGCCGACGGCGAGCTCGAGACCGCCTGCCAGCAGGGGTGCCCGACGCAGGCGATCACCTTCGGGTCGCTCAACGATCCGACCTCCAAGGTCTCCCAGCTGCACGCCGACGCGCGTCGCTACGATCTACTGCACGAGCTCGGCACCCGGCCGCGCACCGCCTACCTGGCGCGCGTGCGCAACCCCAACCCCGATCTGGTGAAGGTGGACTAGGCGATGGCCGCTCCAAATCTATCGCGCGATCCGCTCGAGCCGCTTCCGCTGCTCGAAGGGACGCACACCGACAGGACCATCAACGACAGCCTCCTCGACCACGTCTGGCGTGGCGCAGGCAAAGGGCTGGTGGGCGCTGTTCGGCCTGCGCGCTCTCGGCGCTCGGCCTGCTCGGCATCGCCATCTGCTGGACGCTCTACAAGGGGATCGGCGTCTGGGGGAACAACATCCCGGTCGGCTGGGCGTTCGGCATCATCAACTTCGTCTGGTGGATCGGTATCGGCCACGCCGGGACGCTGATCTCCGCCATTCTTCTCCTGTTCCAGCAGAAGTGGCGCACGTCGATCAACCGCTTCGCCGAGGCGATGACGCTGTTCGCGGTCATCTGCGCGCTGCTCTTCCCGCTGCTCCACACCGGGCGCCCCTGGTTCGCCGCCTACTGGCTGATGCCGTACCCGTCGGTGCAGCGGATCTGGCCGCAGTTCAAGAGCCCGCTCATCTGGGACGTCTTCGCGGTCTCGACCTACTTCACGATCTCGCTGCTGTTCTGGTTCCTGGGCCTGGTCCCCGACCTGGCGGCGCTGCGCGATTCGTCGAAGAGCAAGACCAAGCGGATGATCTACGGCCTCTTCGCCATCGGCTGGCGCGGCTCGGGTCGGCACTGGTCGCGAGTACAAGTGGGCCTACCTGCTGCTGGCGGGCCTGTCGACGCCGCTCGTGCTCTCGGTCCACACCATCGTGTCCTTCGACTTCGCCGTGTCGGTGCATCCCCGGCTGGCACACCACGATCTTCCCGCCGTACTTCGTCGCCGGCGCCGTCTTCTCCGGCTTCGCGATGGTCATGACCTGGATGCTCCCGGCCCGCGAGTTCCTCGGGCTCAAGCACGTCGTCACCCTCAAGCACCTCGAGAACATGGCCAAGGTCATGCTCGTCACGGGCATGATGGTGACCTACGGCTACGCGATGGAGCACTTCATCGCCTGGTACAGCGGCAACCCCTACGAGTACTCGGAGTTCTTCCGCGTCCGCCAGCACGGCCCGATGGCGCCGATCTACTGGCTGATGATGTTCTGCAACTGCGTGGTGCCGCAGATCTTCTGGTCGAAGCGGGCGCGCACGAACGTCCTGGTGCTCTGGTTCGCCTCGATCTTGATCAACGTCGGCATGTGGTGCGAGCGCTTCACCATCGTCATCACCTCGCTCCACCGCGACTTCATCCCCTCGCAGCTGGGAGAACTACTCGCCGACCTGGGTCGACATCAGCCTGTTCATCGGGACGATCGGCCTCTTCTCCACGCTGTTCCTGCTGTTCCTCAAGTTCGTGCCGGCCGTCGCCGTCACCGAGATCAAGGAGCTGCGCCACGAGCTGGCGCATGACCCGACCGCAGAGCCGGTGGGGGAGACGCACTGATGTCAGCCGGGTCACGAGGACTCCGGCTTCGTCGCGCGCCGGTTCGTGCTGGCGGAGTTCGCCACGCCCGAGGGGCTCCTGGCGGGGACGCGCAAGGTGCGCGAGGGCGGCTACAAGAACCTCGACACCCACACGCCGATGCCGCTGCACGGCCTCGATGAGGCGCTGGGGCTGGGGCGGCCGAAGATCCCGACCATCGTGCTGTGCGGCGCCATCGCCGGGGCGTTCATCGCCTACTCGATGATCTACTTCTGCAACGTGATCGACTTCCCGATCAACGTCGGCGAACCGGCCGATGCACGGGCCGCCGGCGAACATCCCGATCACCTTCGAGCTCGCCGTGCTGCTGGCCGGCTGCTCGTCGTTCTTCGGCTTCTTCACGCTGGCGGGGTTGCCCAAACCCTACCACCCGGTGTTCGAGTCGGAAGACTTTGCCCGGGCCGCGGTGGACGCCTACTTCCTCTCCATCGAGCTGCCGCCCGACGCCGATCCGGACACGGCCTTCGCCGCCGCACAGGCGGCGGGCGCGCTCTCTGCGGAGCTGGTCACGGAGTCAGAGCGATGACGGCGCGCCTCCACACGCTCGCCGTGGTCCAGGCGTTCTCGCTCCTGGTCGCGTTGACGGCGCTGGCCGGCTGTGACGAGAACGTCCTCGATCCGATGGCCGATCGACAGCAGAAGTCGACCCGCTACAAGGAAAGCGAATTCTACGCCGACGGCCTGTCGATGCGCGCCGCGCCCGAGGGGACCGTGCCGCGCGAGCGGATCACCTTGAACCCGCGCCTCTCGACCGGACGCGAGCCGGACGGGCCGATGCAGCCGAACGCGGAGCCGCTGCCCAACTACGTGGCCACGGTGCCGGTGCCGATCTCCCGCAAGCTGCTCGAGCTCGGACGCAAGCGGTTCGACATCACCTGCGCCACCTGCCACGGGCCGCTCGCCGACGGAAAGAGCATCGTGGGCTCGCAGATGGCGCTGCGCCCGCCGCCGTCGCTCATCGATGCGAAGTACGTCGCCAAGCCGGCCGGGTACATCTTCGAGGTGGCCAGCAAGGGGTTCGGCCTGATGGCCTCCTACGCCGCCGAGCTGACGGTGGAGGAGCGCTGGGCGGTCGTCGCCTACCTGCGCGCGTTGCAGCTCAGCCAGACGACGTCGGCCGGCGCGCTGCCGCCCGACATCCGGCAGCAGCTCGAGGCGCTACCGGCCGACATGGAGTCACCCGCGCCCGTGGCGCCGCCGCACGAGCAGCATGAAGAGGAGAAGCGGTGAGCGTCGTAACGTCGCACGCACAAGCGCCCGCCAACCGGACGCTGGATTTCGCCCCCTTCAAGGGTGGCGGCAGCTGGGTCATGGGCGGAGGCCTGCTGGGCCTGGTGCTGATCATTGCCACGCTGGTCGGCGCCATGTCGAACCCGGCGGGCTGGTACTCGTACCTGATGGCCTTCGCCTACTGGGCGGGGATCGCCTTCGCGTCGGTCATCCTGCTGATGATGCTGCACGCGACGCACGCCCGCTGGGTGACGGTGCTGCGCCGCCCGATCGAGGCGATGTCCTCGTCGGTCGGGATCTTCCTGGTGCTCTTCATCCCGCTCGCAATCGGGATGAAGCACGTCTACGTCTGGGTCGACCCGCCGGAGAGCCTCGGACGCGAGGCGCTCAAGCTGATTCACGGCAAGGCCGCATACTTGAACGTCGGGGGATTCATCGGCCGGTCGGTCGTCTACTTCTTCCTCGCCATCATCGTCGCCTGGCTCCTGGCCAGCTGGTCGCAGAAGCAGGACAAGACCGGCGACGTGATGCTGCTACAGAAGCAGCGCAACCTCGGCGCGGGCGGGCTGCCGTTCATCGCCATGGCGATCACCTTCGCGGCGTTCGACTGGCTGATGAGCCTGAACCCGACCTGGTTCTCGACGGTGTTCGGCGTCTACTACTTCGGCGGCAGCCTCGTCGCGGCGCTCTCGCTGCTGGCGATCATCACCAAGCGCGCGCGCGAGCGGGGCGTCTTCGGCGGCAACATGAACGACGAGCACACGCACAACATCGGCAAGCTGATGCTGGCGTTCGTCTGCTTCTGGACCTACATCGCCTTCTCGCAGCTGATGCTGATCTGGATCGCGGGCCTGCCCGATGAGACGCCGTTCTACATCACCCGCTTCAACCGCGGCTGGACCCCGATCGGGATCCTCCTCATCGTCGGCCACTTCTTCATCCCGTTCGGCGCGCTCCTCTCGCGGTCACTCAAGCGCAACCCCAAGCAGCTGGCCATCGTGGCCGGGTGGATCCTCTTCATCCACTTCGTCGACATCTACTGGCTGGTGATGCCGAGCCGCGATCCCGAGGGCTTTTCGCTCCGCTGGACCGATGTGACGGCCTTCTTCGGCGTCGGCTTGGTCGGGATCGCCTACGGCGTCACCCGCATGCGCGGCAAGCTTCCAGTACCCGTCAAGGACCCCTACCTCGCCGAGTCGATTCGGTACAGGCAGCCACAGTGATGAGCAGCCACGGCACACAGAACGAGCATCCCCCCGGACACGCGTCCGAGGACGCGATCGACTACACGAAGGTGATCGGGGTCGGGGTCGTCTCCCTGGTCCTCTTCGCGTTGGGCACGGTCTGGGCCGTCAAGATCCTCCGCCACGAGACGGCGAAGGCGCACGCCACCACCGGCGTGCCGCGCACGCCGGACCTCGGCAAGGCCGAGATCGGCATCGTCGACCAGGTCCTGTTCGAGGGGGACCACCGCCTGGCGACCTGGCGCGCCGAGCGCGCCGCCCGCCTCAACGGCTACGGGTGGGTCGATCGCAGCAAGGGGATCGTTCACATCCCGATCGAGCGCGCGCTCGACGAGGCGGCGAGCGGCATGCTCCCTGACGGAGCGCCCAAATGACGCGGCCAAGAAGGAGGCGAGGACTCCTGGCCCTGGCGCTCGGTCCGATGCTGCTGGGCGCGGCCGTCGCGCACGCCGAGCCGCAGGTCGTCTTCCCGCAGGGGAGCGAGACGCCGCTGGCCGCGCTGCAGGACATCGACGTCATCGAGCACCTCGGCGAGCGCATTCCCAGCGCCCTGACGTTCACCGACGTGACCGGCGCGCCCAAGTCGATCGAGAGTCTGCTCGGCCAGGGGCGCCCCGTCGTCGTGACGCTCGGCTATCACCGCTGCCCGATGCTGTGCGGCCTGGTGCTCGACGGCCTGGCCAAGGCGGCGCGCACGATGGGCCTGACGCTCGGCAAGGACTGGAGCGCCGTCGACATCAGCATCGACCCCGGCGAGGACACCAAGCTCTTGCAGCAGAACCAGCACCGGGTCCTCGCGCTGGCAGGCGCAGGGGCAGACGGAAAGCCGCTGACCCGTGACGCCTGGCCGTTCTGGCTGTCGTCGGCTGACGGCGGCGCGGCGGCACGGCAGCTCGCCGACGCGGTCGGCTTCCGCTACAAGTACGACCCGACGTCGAAGCAGTTCGCCCACGACGCGGTCGCCTTCGTGCTCACGCCCGAAGGCGTGATCTCCCGCTACCTCTACGGGGTCGACTACCCCGCGCGTGACTTCCGCATGGCGCTCGTCGAGGCCAGCGGCGGCAAGGTCGGGACCTCGCTCGACAAGGTGATCCTCTCCTGCTACCGGTACGATCCCGCCAAGCGGCGCTACGCGCCGTTCGTGATGGGATTCATGCGCATCGGAGCGGGGCTGGTGTTCTTCGCCCTGGCTGGTCTCCTGACCGTGCTCTGGCGGAAGGAGCTGGAAATGAAAAGGCGTTCTGCGCGCGCCGCCACGGCCCCAGCCGCAACGACTGGGAGGACGGCGTGAACGGCAACTGGTACTTCGAGGATTTGCTGCGGCGAATCCTCTGGCTCCCGGAGCAGAGCTCGACCTTTGCCCCGCGGATCGATCACCTCCACTTCTTCGTCATCACGGTGACGATGATCGCCTCGCTCATCACGGGCCTCCTGGCGGTCGTCTTCCTCTTCAAGTACCGCGAGCGCCGCAAGAACCAGTCGACGCCGGTCGTCGTTCCGAGCGTGAAGTTCGAGATCCTGGTCATCGGGGTGCCGCTCTTCTTCTTCCTGCTCTGGTTCGTGCAGGGCTACCAGGACTACGTCTGGTACACGACGCCGCCCGAGGACGCGATGGACGTGTACGTGGTGGCCAAGAAGTGGATGTGGAAGTTCTCTTACGGCAGCGAGGGGCCGAACGCGATCGGCACGCTGCACGTCCCGGCCAACCGGCCGGTGCGGCTGCTCATGACCAGCCGCGACGTCATCCACTCGTTCTTCGTCCCCGACTTCCGTATCAAGCAGGACGTCATCCCGGGACGCTACACCGAGACCTGGTTCGAGGCGACCAAGCCGGGGCGCTACCAGGTCCTCTGCACGCAATACTGCGGCACCTGGCACTCGCAGATGTGGGGCGAGGTGGTGGTCATGGATGGGACGGAGTTCGATCAATGGATGCTCGACCAGAAACGCGGGCTGCTCTCGGCGCGCGTCGACTCGGGAGGCGACGACGGCCCGTCGTTCCACGGCTCGATCGTCGAGTACGGCAAGAGGGTCGCCATGGCTCAGGGGTGCGTGAAGTGCCACTCGCTCGACGGCGAGCCGCACATCGGCCCCACCTGGCTCGACCTCTACAACAAGAAGGAGATCCTCGAGGACGGCTCGACGATCGTCGCCGACGAGGGTTATCTCACCGATTCGATGATCGACCCGCGCGGCAGGATCGTGAAGGGCTTCAAGCCCGTGATGCCGACCTACAAGGGACGGCTGGCCGCGCCCGACGCCGCGGCGCTGGTCGAGTTCATCAAATCTTTGCGCACGCCGGGTATCGAGGCCGTCCCCTCGAAGGAAGCGATCTATGAGCCAGCCAAACCAGCTCACCGATAATCCGGCGCCTCCGGCCGTGAACTACCTGAACGCCGATCGGGGCGTCTGGTCGTGGCTCACCACCATCGATCACAAACGGATCGGCGTCATGTACCTGGTCTCGGTGCTGATCACCTTCCTGCTGGGCGGAATTTTCGCGATGGCGCTGCGGCTCGAGTTGCTCACGCCCGGCCCGACCATCATGAGCGCGAACACTTACAACCGGATGTTCACGCTCCATGGCGTGACCATGGTGTTCCTCTTCATGATTCCCGCCATCCCCGGCGTGTTCGGCAACTTCATGCTGCCGCTCATGTTGGGTGCCAAGGACGTTGCCTTCCCGAAACTGAACCTGCTGTCGATTTACCTCTACTGGACGGGGGCCCTGCTGGCGCTCTGCGGGATGATCATGGGCGGCACCGATACCGGGTGGACGCTCTACGCCCCCTACAGCACGACCACGCCGATGACAGTGTTCCCGATCGTGCTGGGCATCTTCGTCCTCGGCTTCTCCTCGATCCTGACCGGCCTCAACTTCATCGTCACCATCCACACCCTTCGCGCGCCGGGCATGGGGTGGATGCGGCTGCAGCTGTTCGTGTGGGGTATCTACGCCACCAGCATCATCCAGGTGCTCGCCACGCCGGTCATCGGCCTCACGGTCATGCTGGTGGGGATCGAGAAGGTCGGCCACTTTGGCTTCTTCGATCCGGCCCGCGGCGGAGACCCGGTGCTGTTCCAGCACATGTTCTGGTTCTACTCGCACCCGGCGGTCTACATCATGGTGCTGCCGTCGATGGCGGTCGTCTCCGACGCCATCTCCGCCTATTCGCGAAAGAACATCTTCGGCTACAAGGCGATCGCCTACTCGTCGCTGGGGATCGCCTTCGTCGGATTCTTCGCCTGGGGACACCACATGTTCGTCTCGGGACAGTCCCCGACCGACAACGGCGCCTTCGCGGTGGTCTCCATGCTGGTCGGCGTCTTCACCGCCATCAAGGTGTTCAACTGGGTGGCCACGCTCTACAGGGGCGCCATCGTGATCTCGGCGCCCATGATCTACATCTGCGGGTTTCTCTTCTTCGTCGTGTTCGGCGGGATGACGGGGATCGCGGTGGCGACCGTGTCGCTCGACGTGCACTGGCACGACACCTACTTCGTCATCGCCCACTTCCACTTCATCATGGTCGGCGCGGTGATCATGGCTTTTCTCATCGCGCTGCACTACTGGTTCCCCAAGATGTTCGGCCGCATGTACCACGAGGGGTGGGCAATGGTCGCCGCCGGACTCATCGTGCTGGGATTCAACGCCACCTTCATCCCGCAGTTCCTGATGGGGAACGGCGGGATGCCGCGTCGCTACTACATCTACCCGGAGCGGTTCCAGTCGCTCAACGTGGCGTCGACGGCGGGTGCCTCGCTGCTGGCGTTCGGGTTCGTCATCATCCTCATCTATCTCATTTACGCGCTGGTCCGCGGCGAGCGCGCCCCGGACAACCCCTGGGATTCGCGCGGCTACGAGTGGATGACCACCTCGCCGCCCCCCAAGCACAACTTCGACGTGACGCCCGTGATCACTCAGGACTCGCACTCGTACCAAGAGCCGGGAGAGGAGGTCGAGCATGTCGTCATCTGACGGCACCCACGCCGCCCACCCCGGTCCGCGCCTGGCGCACCACTTCGACACGATCGAGAAGCAGGACTACGCCGTCCGCCTGGGGATGTGGCTGTTCCTCGGAACGGAGGTGCTGCTCTTCGCCGGCCTGTTCCTCGGCTACGCGGTCTACCGCCACTTCTACTACGAGGCGTTCCACGAGGCCTCGCGCCACCTCGACCTCTGGGCGGGCACGACCAACACGATCGTCCTCATCACCAGCAGCTTGAGCGTCGCGCTCGCCTACCACGCCATCAAGCAGAACAAGACCAAGCAGTGCGCGGCCCTGCTGATCTTCACCATCGTGTGCGCGCTCGCCTTCTTGTGCATCAAGGCGATCGAGTACCACCACAAGTTCCAGGAGGGGGCGCTGCCGGGCGTCTTCTATCACTTCGAGGAGGTCACGGCGCCGGGCGCGAACCTCTACTACACGGTCTACTTCCTGGCGACCGGGCTCCACGCGTTCCACGTCATCATCGGGATGTCGGTCCTCATCTGGGTCCTGGCGCGCGTGCTCAAGGGGGAGTTCTCGTCGAACCACTACGTGCCGGTCGAGCTGGGCGGCCTCTACTGGCACCTCGTCGACCTGGTCTGGATCTTCCTTTTCCCGCTGCTCTACCTGATTTAGCGTACCGGAGAATCAACCGTGGCCCACGAACCAGCCCACACCGAAGCCGGAAAAGCCGAGCACCACGCGCACGGGGCGGGACGCTATTGGATCGTCTGGCTCCTCCTCTGTGCCTGCACGGCGCTCACCGTCTACACGGGGCACTACCACCCGAACATCTACCTCGCGCTGGTGATCGCCATCGTCAAGGCCTCGCTGGTCGTGCTCTTCTTCATGCACATGACCGAGGCGCCGGGCGCCAATCGGCTGGTCTTCTCGGTCTCGCTGGTGTTCACGGTGGTGATGATGGTCGGCGTGTTCGGCGATCTGCTGACCCGCAACCCGATGTCGCTCCCGACCGGGTCGGTTCCGTCCGAGATGCAGCGGCCGGGCCCCGGCACCGTAGGTCCGCGGATGCGGCTGCGACTCGCGCCGGCGACCCTCGGAGGCGTTCCCGCTCTTCAATCGTTGAAGCCGTGCATCCGGAGCTTCTCCCAGAGGTTCTTGCGGGAGATGCCCAGGATCTCGGCGGCGACGGTGCGCTTGCCGTCGGCCTGGGCCAGCGCGCGCTGCAGGTACTCGCGCTCGAACTCCTTGAGCGCGGTGCCGAGCGGGCGGGGCGGTGCCGACGTCTCCTCGGAGATCTCGCCGACGCGCGCGATGTCGCGCGGAAGGTGGCGGACGTCGATGTCGGCGCCGTCGGCCAGCACGGCGGCGTGCTCGATGGCGTGCCCCAGCTCGCGGACGTTGCCCGGGAAGGGGAACTGCGACAGCGCGGCCCAGGCGGAGGCCGAGAGGCTCGGCAGGGCGCGCCCGGGGCGGGTGAACTTCTTGAGGAAGTACTGGACCAGCAAGGGGAGGTCGCCGCGCCGGTCGCGCAGCGGCGGGATGTCGACGTCGAGGACGTTGAGCCGGTAGTAGAGGTCCTCGCGGAAGCGGCCGTCGGCGATCCGCTCTTTCAGATCGCGGTGGGTCGCCGAGATGACCCGGACGTCGACCCGCAGCGAGTCGTTGGTCCCGAGCGGCTCGATGGTCCCCTCCTGCAGCACGCGCAGCAGCTTGGCCTGCGCCGGCAGCGACATCTCCGCCACCTCGTCGAGCAGCAGCGTGCCGCCGTGCGCCGCCCGGAACCGCCCGTCGCGCCGCCGGACCGCGCCCGTGAAGGCGCCGCGCTCGTGGCCGAACAGCTCCGCTTCCAGCAGGGTGTCGGGGAACGCCGCGCAGTTGACCGCCACGAAGGCGTTGCCGCGCCGCGCACCGCGCTCGTGCAGCGCGCGGGCGACCAGCTCCTTCCCGGTGCCGCTCTCGCCGCGGATCAGCACCGGCGCGTGGCTGGTGGCGATGGTGTTGACCCGATCCATGAGGCGCAGCATCTGCGTGCGAACGGCCGATCACCGTCTCGTTGGCCTTGTGCTCGGCCAGCTGCGCCCGCGCCTCGTCGAGCTCCCGCAGGAGCGCGCGATGCTCGGCGATGCGCCGCACGCGCAGCGTGATCTCGTCGATGTCGAACGGCTTGGTCAGGTAGTCGTGGGCGCCTTCCTTGACGGCAGCCACCGCGTCCTGCACCGCGGCGAAGGCGGTCATCAGGATGACGGCCGTCTCCGGCGACTCCTGCCGGGTGCGCCGGAACAGCGTCAGCCCGTCGATCCCCGGGAGCCGAACATCGCAGATCATCACGTCGAACAGCGTCTTTCCGACCAGGTCCAGCGCCTCTGCGCCGCTGGTGGCGACGCTGACCCGGTGGCCCGCGTCGCGCAACGCTTCGCCCGGCCGCCAGACCGATGTCGGGCTCGTCGTCGACCAGGAGCACGTTCAGCCCACCCGGTTCGACCGCGAATGACTCCACAGCCGCGCGCGAAGATTGTTCTGCGTTCACGCCGATTCCCCAGAGTCTTTTTAAGGTCGCGCGGGCACGAAACAAGACGGAGGCTTCCCCGAACCTGTCGGTCTGGTCCGGCCGGTGTAACCCCGAGGACGGCCGACGTCACCGGCGGGAAACGGGCACCGCTGCGACCCCGCCCCAAGCTGGCGAAATCGCGAAGTGGGCGTGTGCCGCCGGGTGGCGCCCGACCTGCATAACGGCCCCAGGAGAGGGAGGCCGCATGCGATCGTTTTTCCTGCGCTGGGGCGTGGCCGTGGTCGTCGGATTGCTCTGGGGCGCGGTCGTTCCGCCCGCCAGGTCGCGGATCGACCGGCCGGTTTCGGGCGCCGACGGCTGTCGAGCGGCGCGTCATCCAGGGGCGAGAAACCTGTGACTTCGGTCACGACCGACGTAATCCGATGAGCCCCTGATCTTTTTTTGATAATGCCGCCCCGGTCCCCACACATATCCCACCAGTTAACTCTCACCCTCGGGGGGATATCCAATGACGCGCTTTCTCGGCTCCAGAAAGTTCCTGCTCACTGTCGGCGGCTCGGCCGCGCTGGCTCTTGCTCTGCTGACTCCGGGCTGCGGTAGCTCGGACTCCGGGGGGACCGGCGGCGACACCGGCAGTGAGGGAGGGTCGACCGGAACGGGCGGCGCGGAAACCGGCGGGGCCAACGGGACCGGTGGTCTCAACGGGACCGGCGGCGACACTGGAACCGGCGGTGGTGAAGCTGGGACGACCGGTGGGGCTGGCCGGTTCGGCGGTGGCGCCGGGACGACCGGTGGGGCTGGCCGGTTCGGCGGCGGCGCTGGCACGACCGGTGGCGCTGGTCGGTTCGGCGGTGGCGCCGGGACGACCGGTGGGGCTGGCCGGTTCGGCGGTGGCGCTGGCACGACCGGTGGAGCTGGCCGGTTCGGCGGCGGCGCTGGGACGACCGGTGGGGCTGGCCGGTTCGGCGGCGGAGCCGGGACGACCGGTGGGGCTGGCCGGTTCGGCGGTGGCGCCGGGACGACCGGTGGCGCTGGCCGGTTCGGCGGCGGAGCCGGGACGACCGGTGGCGCTGGCCGGTTCGGCGGCGGGGCTGGCCGGTTCGGCGGCGCTGCGGGCGACACGGGCGCGGCTGGCGCCGGCTAGTCAGGCTGCCTACATCGCGTGAACGTCGGAGGCCGTGGGCTCTGCCTCGGCCTCCGGCGGCGTGTGCGCGGCGAGCAGGTCACGCAGCTCCTGGCCGGTGATGGTCTCCTTGGCCAGGAGGACCTGCGCTGCGCGCAGCAGCACCTCGTGCAGCTGCGCGAGGATCTCGGTGGCCCGGTCACGCTGCTCGTCGATGAGGCGGCGGACCTCGTCATCGATGGCGCGTGCCGTCTGGTCGCTGTACTCGCCCCGCAGCGGCGGATCTCCCGGCGTCTGGAGCATCAGCGCCCGGCGGTCCTTCTCGAAGCTCACCTGACCGACGCGCGCGCTCATCCCGAAAGTCTTGACCATGCTGCGCGCGATGTCGGTCGCCTTGCTCAGATCGTCGTGCGCGCCGGTGGAGACCTCGTCGTAGATCAGCTCCTCGGCCGCGCGGCCCCCGAGCAGCGTCGCGATCTTGTCTTTCAGCTCGCTCTCGGTCATTAGGAAGCGATCCTCGGTCGGCGCCTGCAGCGTGTAGCCGAGCGCCGCGATCCCGCGCGGGATGATCGAGATCTTGTGCACCCCTTCGCCGCGAGGCAGCGAGAGGGCGACCAGCGCGTGACCGAGCTCGTGGTGCGCGACCCGCTTCTTCTCGTCGGGTGACAGGACTCGGTTCTTCTTCTCGAGGCCCGCGACGATGCGCTCGACGGCCTCCTGCAGCTCGGGCATCCCGACCCGATCGCGGTCGCGGCGCACGCCGAGCAGCGCCGCTTCGTTGATGATGTTCGCCAGATCGGCGCCCACGAAGCCGGCGGTCATCCCGGCGATGACCTCCAGGTCGTGCGGCGAGTCCACGGGGACCTTCTGGGCGTGCAGATTGAGGATCTCGAGGCGGGCCTTGCGATCGGGCCTGTCCACAAGAACCTGTCGATCGAATCGGCCCGCCCGGAGCAGCGCCGGATCGAGGATCTCCGGTCGGTTGGTGGCGGCCATCAGAATGACGCCGACGCGGGTGTCGAAGCCGTCGAGCTCGACCAGGAGCTGGTTGAGCGTCTGCTCGCGCTCCTCGTGCGTCACCGGCCCGATGCCGCGCGCCTTGCCCAGGGCGTCGAGCTCGTCGACGAAGATGATGCAGGGAGCCTTCGCCTTCGCCTGCTCGAAGAGATCGCGCACCCGCGCGGCGCCGACGCCCACGAACATCTCGACGAAGTCGGAGCCGCTGATCGAGAAGAAGGGGACGCCCGCTTCGCCGGCCACCGCGCGCGCCAGCAGCGTCTTGCCGGTGCCGGGCGGTCCGATCAGCAGGACGCCCTTGGGGAGCTTGGCGCCGAGACGCCCGAACCGGGCCGGCGTCTTCAGGAAGTCGATCACCTCGCAGAGCTCCTCCTTGGCCTCGTCGACGCCGGCCACGTCGGTGAAGCGGACGTGCACGTCCTTCTCCATGTAGACCTTGGCCTTGCTGCGGCCCACGGCGAGGAAGCCGTTCTGACCGACCTGGCCGATTCGCCGCAGGACCACGACCCAGAGGATCCCGAGGACGACGAGCGGGATCAGCCAGCCGGCGGCGTCGTGCCAGAAGCTGGTCTCGACGACACCCGTCACCTTCACGCCGCGCGCGGCGAGCGTGCGCATCAGATCGGCGTCTTCGACACGCACCGTTTCGAACGCACCGTTGCGGGGCGGTTTGCCGGGCGGCTGGCCGGCTGCAGGCTGGGCCTCCGCCTTCAGATGGCCGCGAATGATCGTGTGTCCGATCGCCACGTCGGTCACGCGACCGCTGTCGACGGAGGCTTTGAAGTCGCTGTACGACGTTCTCGTAGGCTGAAGATAGGCGCTGAACACCTGTTGCAGCAGCAGCACCGCCCAGAATGCAACGATGAGGTACCCGATCGAGAACCTCGCCTTCTTCTTTTCGCCGTCCATTTGCTCTTGAAGCTAAGGCCCAGATCGCGCGCAGCAGCGCCGATTGCCATCGTCACGACGGCGTAACCCGTCGGAGGCGGCCGTTACGGCTCAGAGGTGAGCGCCCCCGCCCGGCGCCCAAAAGGCGCGGCCTCGCGCCCGCCGATCACTGGCACGGCGCTTGAGACGGATGTTGGGGGGTAGAGGCTCGAAACCCGGACGGGAGACAGTCGTGCTGCTGGACAAATTGCTGGGACGGACGCCATGGCTCGCGCGCATGCGGCGGCACGTGGAGGGGGCGACGAAGCTCGGCCACTACGAGCTTCTGCATCCGCTGGGCGCCGGCGGGATGGCCGAGGTGTTCAAGGCGCGCGCCGTTGGACCGGGCGGGTTCGAACGCGAGGTGGTGATCAAGCGGATCCTTCCCGCCTACGGCCGTGACGAGGACTTCGTCCGCATGTTCGCGGACGAGGCGCGGATCCTGGGGCTGGTCAATCACCCCAACGTCGTCCAGGCGCTGGAGTTCGGAGAGGACGACGGAACCCTCTTCCTGGCGCTCGAGTACGTCGATGGCCCGTCGCTGTCGCGCATCTTGCGGGCGTTGCGGGCCGCCAATCGGCGGATGCCGCCGGCGGTCGCCGCCTACATCGCGCGCGAGATCTGCCGCGCCCTCGACTGCGTGCACCGGCTGGAAGACGAGACGGGCGCCCGGCTCGACGTGGTTCACCGCGACGTGACCCCCTCGAACGTGATCGTCACTCCCTGGGGCGGCGTAAAGCTGCTCGACTTCGGCGTCGCCAAGTTCGCCAGCGCCGTGCGCTCGACGCGCGAGGGGACGGTCAAGGGGAAGCCGGCTTACCTCGCGCCCGAGCAGCTGCAGGGCAAGCCGATCGACGGACGCGTCGATCTGTTCGCTCTCGGCATCGTGATGCACGAGATGCTCTCCTTGCAGCACCTCTTCACCGGGGACAGTGACTTGCAGACGGCGAAGAAGATCATGGAGATGAAGATTCCCCGCCTGCGCGCCCATCGCACCGACGTCCCCGAGGAGCTGGAGCGAATCGTGATGCGCGCCCTCGAGCGCGATCGGCGGCAACGGTTCGCTACCGCCGCCGAGATGGCCCGCGCGCTCGATGACTTCGTGGTCGGGTCGAAGTTGCACCTCGAGGAGGTGGCCGCCTTCGTCCGGCAGATCGAGGCCATTTCACCGCTGGCACGGCCGCTTCCGGGCGAACGGGGCCCAGCGCCCCGACCTCCCGGCGAGAAGCCCTCGCCGGCAGCCCCGCCCGACAGTGATGCCGCGCCGACGCTGAAGGAGCTCGGTTTTCGTCGCGGAATCTGGCGGTTTCGCCCCAGCGGATCGCACCTGGCCGCCGTGGTTGGTCTGGCGCTGGCGGTGCTCGGACTGACGACCGCGCTCAACCTGCGGGTCTCCACCGCCGCCGAAACCCCCGCCGCCGCCGTCGCCGGCGCAACCCGCTAGTTCAGGGCAACGGCAGCGCAGGTCCCGCCGGAGAGGATCTGCGAGTAGAGCTTCTTGTAGCGCGGCTCGAGCGGACGGTCGACGGTGCGCTCGCGCTTGCCCGGATCGTGGATGGTGATCCGTCCGGCCGTCAGCTCGGGCGCCGGCGTGTTCATCACCGTCGCGAAGGCGTGATCGAGCACGGCGATCCGATGCGGATAGTGCCGCGGATATCCCTTGTCGATGTAGCGCGGGCCGTGGTTGTAGTGCGCCCACCAGCCGTGCGTCTTGTGGTCGCAGGCGACTTCCTTGGTGACCTGCTGCCGGTGGCCGGAGGCGTCGAGCTTGACGATCGTCTTCGACATGACGCCGCCGCCGTCGCGCCAGTGCGCGAGCTCGCGTGCGCCGAGCTCGATGTTGGTCACTGGATCCATCAGCTCTTTCCAGGGGACGCCGCGCACGTTGCCGTTGGTGCAACGATCGTGGTCGTCCAGCAGGCAGCGGATCGCCATCAAGCCGCCGTCCTTGGCGTAGACCTTTCCGTCGCGCGTGTAGATGCGCGCGGACTTTTCGTTCATGTCGCTCTCGTTGACCATGATCGCGAGCATCAACGTGGGCGACAGATCGTGGCGCTTCGCCGAGGTGGCGACCGCGTCGGCGATTCGCCCGCACTGCGACGGCGTCCAGGCGGGTGTCTGCCAGCGAATTCTCTCTTTCACCGCGCAGATCGTCTGCGCGAGGCAGGCGCTGGCGTGCACTTCGCCGCCGGGGTCGGCTTCGCTGTCGGGGGCGGACAGGGCGGCCGCCTCCGGGGCAGACGCGGCGTGCGCGAAAGAGGGTGCCAAGCTGGCCAAAGCGGTGGCGGTACCAAAAGACAAAGATAGCTTTCGCAAATCGGCGAACACGGCTTCTCCCCTTTCGTTGAAACGGTGCCGACGCTCGGTCGACGATCCGGGTATTGGGGCCGTCGCGGATTGCCCGCGGTGTGGGTGCAAAGGTTTGATCCGCTCAACCGACAAGGCAAGAGGCTTGTCAAAAAAATCGTCGTCCCCGTGCGGCGTAAGACGTAATGTAGATTGCAAAAAGGAGTCACGTCTTTGTCGCCTCCTTGTCGCGATTTGGGAGCATGCGGGTCACACTAGCGGCCGAATGTCGCGCGCTTCCACACGTTCTCGGCCAAGCCCGCTCGCCACGTCGGCGATCGCGGAGATCTGGCACGCGGCGGCCGCGGAGATCGGATTTTCGATCACGCGAACGCCCGATGCCTACGCCACCAGCGATGGGCGCGGGACGATCGCTGTCGGCGCTGACGAGACGCTCGACGCGACGACGCGTTTGCGCAGCTCGTGTTTCACGAGCTCTGTCACGCGATCACCGAAGGGGACACGGCGCTCTCCTTGCCCGACTGGGGGTTCGACAACATCGCGGCGCACGTCGTGCGCGAGCACGCCTGCCTGCGCTTCGCCGCGCATCTGGCGGGACGGTTCGGCCTGCGCGCGCTGATGGCGCCGACGACCGACTACCGCGGCTACTACGACGCGCTCGCCGAGGATCCGCTGGCGCCCGACGGCGATCCCGCGGTCGCGATCGCCGAGACGACGCGCGTCCGGTTCGATGCCTCCAGCTGGCGTCTCGCCATCGAGACGGCGCTCGCACGGACGGCCGCGATTGTGGAAGCGCGCCACCCGCTGGGCTTCGACTGGGGGCCGGGCGGCGAGACCTGCGGCGGCTGCGCCTGGCTCTACGTCGGCGGCCGCGGGGCGCCCGTCGCGCGCTGCCGGCAGACCGCACGCCCCGTCGGAGAGGGCGCGCGAACCGAGAAGACGCTGCGCGCGTGCGCGCGCTGGGAGCCGCCGGTCGACTGTCAGGCCTGCGGCGCCTGCTGTCGCGAGGCCTATCACTCCGTCACCGTGTCGGTGCGCGATCCGGTCGTCTGGCAGGAGCCCGAGCTGATCGTCCGCAGCGGGCACCGCTTCGAGATTCGACGCCAGGGTGAAAATGGCGAGCGCTGCGCGGCGCTTCGGGTCGCGGCGCCCGACGCGACGCCGCGCTACGCCTGCACCATCTACGACAACCGGCCCAAACCGTGCCGCGAGTTCGCTGCCAACGGGCGGCACTGCCTGGAGGCGCGCCGGCGAGTCGGGCTCTCGGTGGGCGCGGCGTAGGTCGGCGACGGCCCCATGCCCGAGACGATCGATCTGTTCGTGCCGCTCGGCGATCTCGACGCGCCGCTGCCGCCGCAGGTGGCTCGCGCGCTCGGTTGGAGCGCCGAGAACGTCGGCGAGCTACGCGTCGTGCGACGCTCGCTCGACGCGCGGAAGGGGCGACCGCTCGGGCAGCGGCTGCGCATCGTCGTCGCGCGCCGGGGGGAGGCGCTCGCGCTCGACGGCGCCGGTGCGGTCGCCGCGGCGCTGGCCCATGGGGCGACCGCCGCCGCGCGTGGTGGTGATCGGCTCGGGCCCGGCCGGGACCTGGGCGGCGCTGCGGCTCGCCGAGGCCGGCGTTCCGGCGACGATCCTCGAGCAGGGCAAGCCGGTGCAACCGCGGCGCCGCGACCTGGCGCTCATCACGCGCGGCGAGCTTGCCCCGAGCTCGAACTACTGCTTCGGCGAAGGTGGCGCGGGGACCTACTCCGACGGGAAGCTCTACGCGCGGGCCAAGGATCGCGACGGTGTCGCCGAGGTGATCGCCGATCTGATCCGGTTCGGCGCGCCCGGCGGAGATCGAGGCGGAGGCGCGTCCGCACGTTGGCTCGAATCGGCTGCCGCGCGTGCTGGCTGCGCTGCGCGACCACCTCGGCACGCTGGGCGTCGTGCACCGGTTCGAGACGGCGGCGACTGGCCTCGACGTCGCGGCGGGGCGCGTGCGCGCGGTGCGCGTCGACGGCGGCGAGATCCCCGCCGACGTCGTCGTCCTGGCGGTGGGCCACTCGGCGCGCGCCGTCTACACCTGGGCCGCGGCCTCCGGCGTCGCCATCGCGCGCAAGCCGATCGCGGTCGGCGTCCGCATCGAGCACCCGCAGCCGCTCATCGATCGCATCCAGTACGGCGCCGCCGCCGGCCACCCCAAGCTGCCGCCGGCGTTCTACGAGCTGACGGCCGGCGCGGGCGAGCGCGGCGTCTACAGCTTCTGCATGTGCCCGGGCGGCTGGATCGTCCCGGCGGCGACCGAGCCTGACGGCGTGGTGGTCAACGGGATGAGCCTCTCGCGCCGCGACTCGCCGTTCGCCAACGCCGGGCTGGTCGTCTCCGTCGCCGCCGAGGACTTCGGCCCGGACGCCGCGGGGCCGCTGGCGGGGATCGAGTTCCAGCGCGCGATCGAGCGGGCGACGTTTCACGCCGGCGGCGGCCGATTCCGCGCGCCGGCCCAGCGGCTGGGCGACTTCCTGGCTGGACGACCGAGCTCGTCGCTGGGCCCGACGAGTTACCGCCCCGGCCTGGCGCCGGCCGACCTCGGCGCGATCCTGCCGGCATTCGTCGCGGAGGCGCTGCGGACCGGATTGCGCCAGATCGGATCGCGCTTGCCGGCCTTCCTGCTGCCCGAGGCGCTGCTCATCGCCGCCGAGACGCGCACCAGCGCCCCGGTGCGTCTCCTGCGCGATCCGGCGACGCTGGTCTCGCCGTCGGTCGGCGGTCTGTACCCCTGCGGCGAAGGGGCGGGCTACGCCGGCGGGATCGTGAGCGCCGCGCTCGACGGCGTCCGCGTCGCCGACCGCATCCTCGCCGGAGCCTAGAACGCATCAACACAACTGGTTGAGCGCAACGGTGCTGGCGAGCGCAGCGCGGCTTCGCCGCGCGGCGCGAGGGGGGCCCGGGGGACGCGAGCGGCAGCGAGCCGTCCCCCGTAAAACGAGCGGCAGCGAGCCGCCCCCCGTCTAGATGGTGGCGAGAACCTGGCGCAGCCAGGCCCGCTGGTCGTTGGTGATCACCTCGAAGCGGACACCAGCGTTGTAGCGGCTGTCGTCGGTCTCGGCGCACCAGGCGACCCGCGCCTTGACCCACAACGGCGGCGTGTCGCTTTCGACGTCGTCGACGACCAGAAAAAGGCCGATGACGACTTCCTGTCCCTCTTCGAGCGGGCGATCCGAGCTGAGCCCGGCCCCCCCCTCGGAGAGATCGCGCGTCGTTGCGGTGAAGGCGGTCTCGGAGGTGCGGACCTCCGCCGACATCCGCAGATCGATGCGCTGGTGTTGGCGGCGGCTCTGGCTCTGGGGCTGCTTGGCGTGTTGCATGAATCTTTAGTACGCGAACGGATCGTCGGGATCGCCCAGCCGGGTAAGCGGCGGGTAGCCGATCCCGTCGGCGTCGCCGAGCATTCCGCCCGGCGCCAGCGTTCCGTCGAGGAAACCGACGAACATGTCCAGGTACTTGGCCCGTTCGTCGTCGATCTTCACGAACTTGACGCCGATCTGGTAGGCGCCGAAGAGCGCCGTGCACCAGGCGACCCGCCCGTCGATCCTGAGCGGCTCGGAGACGCCGTCCTCGCCGAACGTCAACACGAGCTCGAGGGACACCTGGGTCTCGCGCGCGATCGGCTGCGCCGCCACCAGGCAGAGGCCGGCGCGCGACATGTCGCGGGTCCGGGCTTCGTGCTTCTCGCTCTGCACCGAGACGGAGACCTGCACGTCGACGTTGTAGCGCTGATGTTGGCGGCGTGAGGGTCGGGCGGCTTCCGTCATGGCTCCGAGCGAGACTCTCCCTCGATCGGGCGGTGGCGCGCAAGACGCGTGAAGGCACCCCCGGTCAGCGCGTCGAGCTCGGCCTCGACCTCCGCGATGCGCAGCTCCCGTTTGGAACCTGGAAGCACGTCCAGGTCATCGGCAGTCGCCGACTCGGCCTTGAGGCGGCGCCGTTCGAAGTAGAGGCGGATGACCAGCGACTCGATTTCCCGACGCGTGTCGGCGGTGCGCAGGGCCTGGAACTGGGCGGTCACTTCGTCCGGATTGAAGATGATCTTAGAAAGGTCCCAGGTGGCGCGGGCCTGGTAACGCACGTCGTTGTTGCTGTCGATGCCGACGGGCGCCAGAGCGGCGCCGTCGCTCGGCGTTCCGAGGTCGACCGACTCGCTCCGCGCGAACCGCCGGTCGACCATGATTCGCAGCTCGGGGAGCCAGCCGGCGAAGCGGGCGCGCTCGACCAGAGAGTGGGCCCGCTCTGGCTCGGCGAGCACCAGCGCCGTCGCCGCCGCGCGCAGCGCCGCGATCGGCGGATCCTCGGCGGCCAGGGCGCGCAGCACCGCCGGATCGAGCGGCCGCGCACGGCGCGCGCGGCGGGGAGCCCCGTCGGGACCGGGCTGGCGATCGTCGGGGCTCGGGCCCTCGGGCATCGGCAAGGGGAGGGGGCGCGGGCGTGCTGCCTCGGTCGACTCGTGGGAGTGACTTTCGGGCGGCGGCAGCGCCTGGGCGCAGAGGAGCGCGAGCAGGCTCGCGCCGAGCGAAGGAATCATCGCAGGGCCTCTCTTTCTTGATGGAGCGCCTCCAGGCGGGCGTCGGTCTCGACGTCGCCGGCGGGATCGGTCGCGAGATCGGTCTCCTCGCGCGCGAGGGCCTCGTCGCGTCGAATTCGTTCGGCGGCGAGCGCGCTCGGGTCGCCTTGCCGACTTGCGCCCCGGCCGAGCGGAAACGTCAGCAGCAGCATGACCTCCCACCCGCGCCGGTCGGGCGTGCGCCGCTCCGCGCCGAAGAGCGCGGTGACCCAGGGCCAGGGGAGGGTGGGGGCGAGCGAGCCGGCGGTTCGAGATCGGCGCCGGCCCAGCGCCCGCGGCGAACGCGCGCGGCGGTCCGCCCCCACGGCCGCACGTCCTCGGCCGTGGTCAGGTCGAGGGCGGAGAGCCGGTCGTCGATCGCCAGCCAGGTCCGATCGCCGACGGTCGCCGCGCCGGCGACTCGGCGGCCGAGCGTCTCGGTTCGTTCGGTCCAGGTGGCCGCCGTCGGACGACGTCCAGACGCCGAGCCCGGTTGCGACCCAGCGGATGCTCGGGCGTTGGCCCGCAGCCGACTCCGCGGACGGGCGGACGATCGCCGGTGCGGACCGGCGTGACGCCGGGCGACCAGCGGTAGACGCCGTCGTCGGAGAGCGCGACGGCTTGCCCGCCGCAGACGGCCAGCGCATCGGTCGGACGGTCGAGGATTCGCTCGACCGTTCCATCGCCTCCGACGAGCAGGACGCCGTCGTCGTCGGCCACCAGCGCCGCGCCCGCGGCGTCCAGCGCCAGCGCGCGCGGCCGCTCGGCCAGCCCGGCCGACACCGTGAAGGTGTCGCCGTCGTCGGCCGCGCCGTCGGTGTCGTCAGCGTGGTCGTGAGCGCGGTCCGCGCGCCGGAACAGCAGGTCCTCCGTCGCGGTCACCAGGCCGCCGCCGGAGGCCGCGACGAGCAGGAGGTCGCGGCCGTCGAGCCCGGCCGGCCGGCATCCCGTGCTCGTCGCCGCGGAAGACGCCGGAGGAGGTCGCGATCCAGACGCCGGCTCGTTCCCGCCGCCAGGGACGCGCGGGCACGATCCCGGCGTCGTCGGACCGCGCCGCGCGCCGCCGGTGGCCGAGCCCTTCGTCTTCCAGCGCGTCCTCGGCCTCCGACGTGCTGTCGTCATCGGGGAGCCCGGCGGCGCGGAGCACCTCGTCGGCGTCTGGCGCGCCCAGCAGCGGACGACGCGCGGCGCGTGGTGGCGGCGGTGAACCCGGCGCAGCGCGCGACGGCGCCGCCCTTCGCCGTCGAAGGTCAGGACCTCGCCACCGCCGAGCACGAAGATTCTCGCCTCGCCCTTCTCCTCGCCGCCCGCGATGCGATCGACGGGTCGGCCGGTCATTGACCAGCCGAGCTCGCCTGCCGCGGCGACGCGCGGTGTGCCGGCGGCCAGCGTCGCCACGAGCGCGACGACGGGCGCGAGGAGGGGCGTTCGCGAGATGGGCGGAGCGTTCATGCGAGGACGTCTTCGTCCGAACGGTCCGTCCGGTTGCGCGACTCCGGGCGATCCGACGGCGGTGGGCGCGTGTTATACGAGCGGCGATGTCGGCGAAGATTCTGGACGGCAAGGTGCTCGCCGCGCGGATCAAAGGCGAGCTGGGCCCGACGGTGACCGCGCTCCGGGCCCGCGGCGTCGCGCCCGGGCTGGCGGTCGTGCTGGTCGGTGAGGACCCGGCCTCGCAGATCTACGTGCGCAACAAGACCGCCTCCTGCGCGCAGGCCGGGATCCGGACCTTCGATCACCGGCTGCCGGCCACCACCTCGCAGGCCGAGCTGCTCGCGCTGGTGACAGAGATTGAACGCCGATCCGGCCGTCGACGGCATCCTGATCCAGCTGCCGCTGCCGGCCGGGCTCGACGCGCGCGAGATCCTCCCGGCCGTCGATCCGCGCAAGGACGTCGACGGCATCCACCCCGACAACCTCGGCCACCTGGTGATGGGCGAGCCACGCTTCGTCGCCTGCACGCCGTTCGGGATCATGAAGCTCATCGAGGAGAGCGGTCTTGTCGCTGGCGGGGACCAACGCCGTGGTGGTCGGCCGTTCGAACATGGTCGGCAAGCCGATGGCGGCGCTGCTGACCAACGCCAACGCCACCGTGACGCTCTGTCACTCGAAGACGCGCGATCTCGGCGCGGTCGTGGCGGCGCCGATCTGGTGGTGGCCGCGGTGGGGCGCCCGGAGATGGTCCGCGGCGCCTGGATCAAGCCGGGCGCGGTGGTGATCGACGTCGGGCATCAACCGGCGCGACGACGGCAAGCTGCTCGGCGACGTCGAGTTCGCGGCGGCGGCCGAGCGCGCCTCCGCAATCACGCCGGTCCCCGGCGGCGTCGGCCCGATGACGATCGCCATGCTGCTGGCGAACACCGTGACGGCCGCCCAGCGCCGTGTCGGCTGAGCGCTCGGGCGGCTAGACGACCCGGATCGCGAGCGGCTTGCCGAGGGCGCGCAGCACGGCCGCCTGCAGATCGGCGAAGGCCGGCGGGTTGGTCAGCGCCTCGTCGAAGCCGAGCGACGCGGCGCGGGCGCGATCGCGCTCGAGCTGCGCGACCGCCAGCACCGGCGCCGAGCCGGCCTCGCCGGTGCTCGCGCAGTCGCGCGTAGAGCTCGTAGCCGGCGGCGCCGGTCGAATCGAGGTCGACGACGCCGAGATCGACGTTGCAGATCGCGCCCGGCTCCGCCAGCCGCCGCTGATCGATCTCGATCACCTCGCAGGTGACGATCGAGCGCAGGTAGCGGATGAGGAGCGCGCGCGGCGCGGCCTGCGAGGCGGCCACCAGCGTCTTCAGGCCCCTGAACCCGAAGGCCAACTTGTCGACGGCCTCGCCGAACGTCTCTGGCCGCGACGTCATCGTCAGCGCGGTCTCCAGCGGATGGCCGGAGCCGTTCGTCTCACCGCCGCGCGCGCACCACCACGCCGGTGAGCGCGATCGACGCCGCGGGCGCCACCAGCTTCAGCTGAACGTTGGCGCCGTTCGGGAGCCGTTCGGCGGTGTCGATCACCAGGTGCCCGCGCGACGAGGTGGGTGGCGTAGGCAACGAGGAGCGCGGCGTCCGAGCGGTAGGTCAGCTCCAGCGACGCCGCGGGGCTCACGCGGGGAGCAGCCTTTCGAGCAAGGCGTCGAGCTGATCGAGCGAGTGATAGTGGATGGCGATCTGGCCGCGCTCCTGGCCCGACCTCGACCACCTCGACCCGCGTGCCGAGCGCGCGGGTGAGGCGCATCGACAGATCGCGCGCGCTGGTCGACGGGCGCCGGGCCGCCGCCGGCGCGGCCGCGGCCGAAGGCTTGGCGTCGCTGCGCGCGCGGCGCACCAGCTCCTCGACCCGGCGCACGGAGAGCTCGGCGGCGACAATCTTGCGCGCCAGCTTCTCCATCGCGGCCGCCGCCTCGAGGCCGAGCAGCGCGCGCGCGTGACCCATCGAGAGCCGCCCCTCGGCGACGAGCGTGCGTACGCTCTCTGGCAGCCGCAGGAGGCGGAGCGCGTTGGCCACCGTGCTGCGGTCCTTGCCGACCCGCTCGGAGAGCTGCTCCTGCGTGTAGCCGAACTCCTCGACGAGGCGCTGATAGCCGGCGGCCTCCTCGAGCGGGTTCAGATCCTCGCGCTGGAGGTTCTCGACCAGCGCCATCTCGAAGGCCTGCGTCGGCGCCACGTCGCGCACGACGGCGGGCACCTCGAAGAGGCCGGCCCGCTGCGCGGCGCGCCAGCGCCGCTCGCCCGCGATGAGCTCGTAGCCGTCGCCGCCGGCGCGCGCGCGAACGATGAGCGGCTGGATGATCCCTTGCGTCTTGATCGATGCCGCCAGCTCGTCGAGGCGGGCATCATCGAACGTCGTCCGGGGCTGACCGGGCGAGGGGTGGATTTCCTCGACGGCGATCGTCCGCGTGCCGTCACGCACGCTGTCGGCCGGCCGGCGCGCGACGAGGGCGGGCCCGCCCGGCGCGGGCGCTCCCGGAATCAGCGCCGCCAGACCGCGCCCGAGCGCCCGTCGCTTCGGCGCGCTCATCGGGTGGCCGCCGTCGCCAGGGCCGGCTTCCGGTCGGCGCGCTTGCCCGCCCCGTCGCGGGCGAGCAGCTCGCGCGCCAGATCGAGGTAGCTCTTCGCCCCCTTCGAGGCGACGTCGTAGAGCAGGATCGGCTTGCCGAACGACGGCGCCTCCGAGAGGCGCACGTTGCGCGGGATTGTGGTGGCGAAGACCTTCCCCTCGAAGTGGGCGCGCACCTCGCTGGCCACCTGCTCGGTCAGGTTCTGCCGGGGGTCGACCATGCAGAGGACGATCCCCTCGATGTCGAGCCCCGGGTTCAGCTTCGCGGCGACGAGGCCGATCGTCCGCTGCAGCGCCGACAGCCCCTCGAGCGCGTAGTACTCGCACTGCAGCGGCACCAGCACGGCGTCGGCCGCGCAGAGCGCGTTCAGCGTCAGCAGGCCCAGCGACGGCGGCGTATCGATGAGGACGTAGTCGTACTGGTCGGCCACGGCGCGCAGGGGACCGCGCAGCTGCAGCTCGCGGTCGGTCACCGGGACCAGCTCGATCTCCGCGCCCGCCAGGTCACCGTTCGCGGGGATCAGATCGAGGTGGGCGAGGTCGGTCTTGCGGATCACCTCGCCCATGTCCGGGTGCGCGACCAGGAGGTCGTAGACGCTCGGCAAGCCGGTCTCGGTCGACTCACTTTGCGGGTGGCCCAGCCCCGAGCTGGCGTTCCCCTGGGGGTCGATGTCGACCAGCAGGACCCGCTTTTCGGCCGCCGCCAGGGAGGCAGCAAGGTTCACCGCCGTGGTGGTCTTCCCCACGCCCCCCTTTTGGTTCGCAACGGCAATGACCCTTCCCATGATGATGCGGCCGGAGCGCCTCCGTAGATAACCACGCTAGGGGTCCATCGGCCAAGACCGCAAATTTGGCCCGAAAATTTGACGGCATGTACGGGCGGGTATTCTCTATACCTACATGTCGGTTGCAGAGCCGTCGACCCCCCAAAAAGGAGACGCCCATGAGCCGCTACGTCGACCAGAGGACCTACCAGACCTTCGAGGAGTTCGAGCGCGAGGAGCTTCGCCGCGACGGCTACTTCGAGTCCGTCGAAGACATGATGGACAACATGTTCGCCGGCGAGCTCGACTTCGAAGGCGGCGGCAAGCGCGCCGCCGCGAACGACGACGACGAATAGAAGTGATGCTATAAGCGCCGGCCATGGCGCACGAGAACGATTCGTCTGGACCGCCGAGCTGGTTGTGGCCGCTTGCCACCGGGCTCGCGGTTGGGTTCATGGCCGGTTATCTGTTCGGGCAGGCGAGAGGGCACGGCGGAGGCGCGACCGAGACCGCCGCGGTCGAGAAGACCGGCGACGCGGTCCCGGCCGGCACCAAGATGCCCGCCAAGATCTACCGCTCCGAGAGCGAGTTCCCCGAGGGGTGGACCAAGTCGGCCGACCTCGCGTCGGTGACCGGCGTCAGCTTCGCGGGCCTCACCGACAAGCAGAAGGTGACGGTCATGCAGGCGCTCAACGAGCGCGACTGCGAGTGCGGCTGCGGGATGGGGAAGATCGCGGGGTGCCTCAAGAAGGATCCCAACTGTCCCAGAAGCCCCAACCTGGCCCGGGTGGCGATCGACATGGCCAAGCAGGGGAAGGGGATGGGCGAGATTCTCGCCGCCATCGACGACAAGCAGAAGCCGACCGGCGGCAGCGCTCCGAGCGGAGGGAACGCCCCCGAGGGCGGCTCGAAGAAGGTCGTCCCCTATGCGCACGATCTGCGCCGGGGCGGCAAGGCGACCAAGGTGACGATGGTCGAGTTCAGCGACTTCCAGTGCCCGTTCTGCAAGCGGGCCGAGCCGACGGTGAAGAGCGTGCTCGACAAGTACGGCAAGGATCTGGCGCTGGTCTGGATGAACCAGCCGCTGCCGTTCCACGAGCACGCGATGGACGCCGCGACGGCGTTCCAGGCGGCCGGGCGACAGGGGGCCGACAAGGCCTGGAAGCTGCACGACAAGATGTACGAGAACAACACCGCGCTCACCCGCGCCGACATCGAGAAGTACGCGGGCGACGTCGGGCTGAACGTGGCCAAGTGGAAGAAGGACTGGGACGACCCGAAGATCAAGGACGAGGTCTCCGAGGATTCGAAGGCCGGCACCGCCGCCGGCGCCAGCGGGACGCCCACGTTCTTCATCAACGGACGCCAGCTGGTCGGCGCGCAGCCCGCCGACGCCTTCCAGAAGATCATCGACGACGAGATCAAGGAGGCCGACGCGCTCATCAAGAAGGGGACGCCGCTCAAGGACGTCTACACCAAGCGGATCGAGACCGCGGCGTTGACGCCCCCGCCCGCGCCGGCCGGCGCGCCCGACGATCAGGGCGGCAAGTTCGACGTCAAGGTCGGCGACGCGCCGGTCAAGGGTCCGGCCTCGGCGCCGATCACGCTGGTGACCTGGAGCGACTTCCAGTGCCCGTTCTGCGGCCGCGCGATCCCGACGGTGCGGCAGCTCGAGGACGCTTACAAAGGAAAGATCCGCATCGCCTTCAAGCAGTTCCCGCTGCCGTTCCACGACAAGGCCCACCTGGCGGCCGAGGCGGCGCTGGCCGCCAACGAGCAGGGGAAGTTCTGGCAGATGCACGACAAGATGTTCGCCAACCAGCAGGCGCTCGACCGCCCGTCGCTCGAGAAGTACGCGGCGGAGCTGGGGCTCGACATGGGTAAGTTCAAGGCCGCGCTCGACTCGGGCAAGTTCAAGGACAAGGTCGACGCCGAGGACAAGGAGGGCGCCGCCTTCGGCGTCACCGGCACCCCGACCTTCTTCATCAACGGCACCCGGCTCGTCGGCGCGCAGCCGCTCGAGTCGTTCAAGGCCGCGATCGACAAAGAGCTGAAGGCCAACAAGGGCTGAGCCCGCCTTCCGGGTCCGGACGTAACAGCGCTGTCCGCACGCGTACTTGCGCGGCGGAACAATGTGCCTCGTGGAGTCACGCCCTCGGGTTGAACCGTTCGACACGTTCAACCACGAAAGGAGAGCTGCGAGCTCACCTGTCGCGAGCCCGATCTCGACGTGTTCGAGCTGCGGCGATGAGTCACGGGCGGAACGCGTAGAAGTACGAGATCCCGGCGATGGGCCAGAGAATCGTCGTCGTCGTCGTCGTCAGGAGCCCGAACAGGACGATCGAACAGGACAGCGATGTCGCGGATCGCCGGCGCAAGGGGCGGTTTCGCGGCATCAGTCCCGGGCAAGAGCAAGGACCGGACCGAGCGGCGCTAGAACCGCTGCGTCGGGACGTCTGGCCGCGGGCGGCGGAGCACCTGGCCGCCGACGCCCCAGACCAGGCGCAGCTCGTCCGCGGCGGCCTGCCCCTCGTAGGCGTCGAGGCGCCGCTTGCCGTTGTCGCAGGCGTTCGGGTTCAGCACCTCGAACGAGCTCTCGAAGATCATCACCTTGCTCCCCTGGACCTCGCCGCGGAACTGGTAGCGGGTGACGATCTGAAAATCGAGCGCCATGCTGCAGCGGTAGGCCTGGCCGTCGGTCGAGACCTGGTGGACGACGCGATCGTAGTAGCCGGTGAGCTTCGAGCCGTCCTGGATGACGTGCCACTCCTCGCGCTCCTGCTTCTCGTCGCCGCCGGGAACGACGCCCGCGTGCTCCCAGATCCACATCCCGGAGACGTCGGCGGGCGGCAGCGAGGCGACCGCCGTGGTCGGCGCCTGCGGGCGATCGGGCGAGCGACCTGGGACGCCCGGTTCCTCGGACATCGGCTCGCGTGTGTCGGCCGCGTCGGCGACCAGCATCTCGGACTCGCGCCGGGTGGCGGATGCGATACAGGGTCTGGTGGCGCGGGCCGTTGGTCAGCGTCAGGACGTCGCCCTCGACCCGGCCGCTATAGCGCGCCAGCTGCTTCTGCCCCGGGTCGCAGCGGTTCCCGTCCCCGGCTGCGTGTTGCTCTTTCTCCTCGATCTCGATCTTGCCGTCGCGAACGCGCCCTGCGACGTTGAACCTCTGCGTGGCGGAGAACCGGGGGAGGCGGTTGCAGACGTAAGGCCGGCCGTCGCCTGAAACGAACGTCAGCGCCGCGATGTAGTAGCCGCTGATCGCGCTGCCGGCCTGCGACAGGTGCCACTCCTGCTTCTCGATGCGCGTGTCGCCCGCGCCGATCCCCTCGGCGATCGTCGTCCGCGAGAGCGTGTCCCAGATTCCCGATAGCTCTGTCGGCGTGGCGGTGACCGGGACCCTGGCCGCCGGCGTCGAACGTGTCGCGCAGCCGCCGGTGGCGACCGCGAACGAACAGACGACCAAGCCAGCGAACCGCATCCGGATACCTCCCGGAGAGACACCCCAAGTTTACACGATCAAATTAGGACCCTGGCAGAGCGAAGCAATGCTGCAACGGCGCAATCGCCCGCGCGGCACTGTTTCTAGACTGTCAATCGGAGGAAGTCGGATCGGGATTGAGAGCCGCGGCGCTGGCGGCCTCCCATTCCGCCATCCGGCGGGCGAGCAGGGCGTCGAGCTCGCGTTCGCGCTCCGCCAGGGTGTGCAGCTTCTGCCAGTCGCCGGCGTGATCCGCGACAAGATCGGCGCGCACGGCGCGGAGCTCCGCTTCCAGCTTGCTCACATCCGCCTCCAGTGTCTCCACGCGACGCGCCACCCGCCGCTGCTCGCGTTCGCGTTGCTTGCCAGCGCCCCTGGCGGCCGCCGACTCGGAGGCGGGCTTGGGCGCCGGTTCGGCCTTTGGCACGGGCGCAGGCGCGGCGGCCTTTTCTTTGAGGCGCGTCCGCCAGTCGCTGTAGTTGCCGGTGTGCGCTTCGACGTGCGTCCCGTCGATCACGAAGAGGCGCGTGCAGATCCGGTCGAGAAAGTAGCGGTCGTGGCTGACGGTGATGAGCGTCCCGTCGTAGGCGCCGAGCGCGTCCTCGAGCGTCTCTCGCGCCGGGATGTCGAGGTGGTTGGTCGGCTCGTCGAGCACCAGCACGTTGCGCGGGAAGAGCATGATCTTCGCCATCGCCAGCCGGCTGCGCTCGCCGCCGGAGAGGCCGCGCACGAGGCGGAACGGGTCGTCGCCGAAGAAGCGGAACTTGGCCAGGTACTGGCGCACGACCTCGGGTGAGAGGTCGGCGCGCACCGAGCGGATCTCGTCGGTCAGCGTCAGGTCCTCGCTGAGCGTCCCCAGCTTCTGGTCGAAGTAGCCGATGCGGACGCCGGTGCCGATCTCCACCTTGCCGGCGAGCGGGGCGAGCTCGCCGATCAGCGTCCTCAGCAGCGTCGACTTGCCGCTGCCGTTGGGGCCGACGATGCCGACCTTGTCGCCGCGGTAGACGTTGACCGTGACGTCGTCGAGAATCTTCGCGTCGGGGTAACCGACGGTCAGCCTGGGCGCTCGGATGATCTCCTTACCGCCGAGGTCGCCGCCGGTCTGGAAGTTGAGCGCGATCTTGCCGGCGTGCTGCCACTGATCGTCGGGCCGCTCGAGGCGCTCCAGCTTCTCCAGCATCTTGCGGCGGCTCTGCGCCTGCTTGGTCTTCTGGCCGGCCAGGTTCCTGCGAATGAAGTCCTCGGTCTTGTCGACGTGCTCCTTCTGCCGCTCGTACTCGGCCTGCGCGCGCTCGATCCGCGCGGCGCGCTCGACGACGTACTTGTCGTAGCGGAACGGGTACTTGGTCAGCTTGCCGTTCTCGAGCTCGACGATCTCGGTGCAGACGGCGCGGATGAAGGTGCGATCGTGCGAGACCAGCAGGAACGCCCCCTGGTATTCCGCGAGATAGGCCTCGAGCCGTTCGATGGCGGCGAGGTCGAGGTGGTTGGTCGGCTCGTCGAGCAGCAGCAGGTCCGGCTGGCGCACGAGGACCTTGGCCAGCTCGAGCCGCCCGCGCTCGCCGCCCGAGAGCGTGTCGACGGTGCGCGCGAGATCGCTGTCGGAGAAGCCGACGTCGTGGGTGAGGCGCTTGACGCGCGCCTCGAGATCGTAACCGCCGCCGCGCTGGTAACTTTCTTGAAGCTCGCCGTAGCGGGCGAGGTCGTCGGGCTTCCCGTCGCCGAGGCGCGGCTCGAGCGCCGTCATCTCGTCGTGCAGCCGCTGCAGATCGGCGAACGGCTCCAGCAACGCCTCCAGCAGCGTGCCGCCGCCCGAGAGCTCCTGCGACTGGCGCAGGTAGGCGACCGACGCGCGGCCGAGCACCCGTACGTCGCCGCTGTCGGGCTGCGAGATCTCCGGAGAGCAAGCGCAGCGCCGTCGACTTGCCGGTGCCGTTCGGTCCCAGGAGCGCCAGGCGGTCGCCCGGACGGATCAGGAGCGAGGCGCCGACGAGGATGTCGTTGCCCGGGTAGGCGAAGCTGGCGTCGGCGAATTGCGCGAGGGACATCGGTGGATCTGCTGGTGAAGTTGTATTAGAACTCGGGCCGCTGCCACAGCCCCAAAAGGCACCGGAAGCCACCATGAAGGAGTATCTGCTCACCGCCGGCCCGACCCCCGTTCCCGAGCGGGTCCTGCTGGCCATGGCGCGGCCGATGCTCTACCACCGGGCGCCGGCGTTCACCGAGTGCCTGCGCGAGGTGCAGGAGGGGCTCAAGTGGCTGATGCAGACCAAGCAGCAGCCGCTGGTCCTCACCGGGTCGGGGACGATCGCGATGGACGCGGCGGTCTGCAACTTCCTCTCGGCCGGCGACAAGGCGGTGGTCATCCGCGGCGGCAAGTTCGGCGAGCGCTGGGGGAAGATCTGCGAGGCCTACGGCGTCCAGTGCGTCTTCGTCGACGTCGAGTGGGGGAAGAGCGTCGACGCCAAGGCGGTGGCGGCGGCGATCGACGCCAACCCGGGCGTGCGCGCGGTCTACGCCACGGCTTGCGAGACCTCGACCGCCACCAAGCACGACATCGAGGCGATCGCCAAGGTGGTGCGCCAGCACGACGACATCATCCTGTGTGTCGACGCCATCACCGCGATCGGCGTCTACGACGTTCCGGTCGACAAGTGGGGGCTCGACGTGGTCGCGGTCGGATCGCAGAAGGCGCTCATGCTGCCGCCCGGTCTGGCGGCCATCTCCGTGTCGGAGAAAGCCTGGAAAGCCAACGAGCGTGCCAGGCTGCCGCGCTTCTACCTGGATCTGCGGCGCGAGCAGAAGGCGCAGGAGAAGGGGGAGACCGCTTTTACGCCGGCCATCTCGCTGATCGTCGGCCTACGCGAGGCGCTGCGCATGTTGAAGGAAGAGACGCTCGAGGGCGTGTTCAACCGGCACGAGCGGCTGGCCAAGGCGACGCGCGCGGCGTCGGGCGGGCTGGGGCTCGACCTCTTCTCCTCGTCGCCGGTCAACTCGGTCACCGCGTTCCGGGTGCCCCAGGGGATCGACGGCACGGCGATCATCATCCAGATGCGGTCGCGCTACGGGATCACCATCGCCGGCGGCCAGGATCACCTGAAGGGGAAGATCATCCGCATCGCGCACGTCGGCTACTACAGCCAGTTCGACATCATCACCGCCATCTCGGGCCTCGAGATGACGCTCTCCGATCTCGGCTTCAACATCCGGCCGGGGGCGGGCGTGGCCGCCGCGCAGGCGACGTTCGCAGAGACCCGGCGCGACTGATTATCTTTCAATCCGACACTGCCACACTGCCACACTGCAGCAGCACGTCTCTAAAGAGGAGCAAGCCATGGCCGAGCCGATCAAAGTCCTCATCGCCGACGAAATGTCCAAGAAGGCGGTCGAGATCCTGAGCAAGGCGGGGTTCACCGTCGACGTGAAGACCGGCATGAAGCCGGAAGAGCTGGCTGCCGTGATCGGCGAGTACCACGGCATCGGCATCCGCTCGGCCAGCAAGATCACCGCCGCCACGCTGGGCAATCCCGGCAAGCTCAAGATCATCGGCCGCGCCGGCGTCGGCGTCGACAACATCGACGTCAAGGCCGCCACCGAGAAGGGCGTGCTGGTCATCAACACGCCGCAGGGGAACGCGGCGGCCGCGGCCGAGCTGGCCATCGGCCTCATGTTCTCGCTGGCGCGGAAGATCCCGCAGGCGGCGGCCAGCATGAAGCAGGGGATCTGGGAGAAGAAGAAGTACATGGGGAGCGAGATCGCCGGCAAGACGCTGGGCGTGATCGGCCTCGGCAACATCGGCCGCCAGGCGGCCGAGCGCGGCGTCGGGCTCAAGATGAACGTGATCGGCTACGACCCATTTCCGCCGAAGTCGCTCCCGGCCGGCGTCAAGCAGGTCACGCTCGACGAGCTCATCGCCGAGTCCGACTACATCACGCTGCACGTGCCGGCGACGGCCGAGACCAAGGGCCTCTTCGGCGCGGCGACCATCGCCAAGATGAAGAAGGGCGCCTGCCTCATCAACTGCGCGCGCGGCGGCATCGTCGACGAGGACGCGGTGCTGCAGGCGCTCAAGTCGGGACAGCTCGGCGGCGCGGCGCTGGACGTCTTCGCCAAGGAGCCGCCGGAGCCGTCACCGCTGTTCGCCGAGGAGAACCTGATCGCCGTCCCGCACCTGGGGGCATCGACCAAGGAAGCGCAGGAGAAGGTGGCGATCGAGCTGGCCGAGGTGTTCGTCGGCTTCCTCAAGGACGGAATCGTCCGCAACGCGGTCAAGTAGTGCCGGCGCGCGGGACCAAATCCGCCGAGGCCCCGCGCGCTCCCAACGCTCAGGCTCCCGACGGGGATGCGCGATCACGCGCCGCGCGCAGCGGCGGCGCGGCTGCGCGTCATCGAGACGCTGCTCGGCGAGTTCGACCGCGCCGGGTTCGAGCGGGTCATCACGCCCGCGTTCGAGTACGAAGAGGTGCTGGCGCTCGGGCTCGGCGCGGCGGCGCGCGCGGTTACCGTCCGCTTCGTCGAACCGAGCTCGGGGCAAGTCGTCGCGCTGCGCCCCGACATCACGCCGCAGATCGCGCGCCTCATCGCCACGCGGTTCCGCGACCACAAGGGTCCGGTGCGCCTCTGCTACGAGGGGACGGTGGTGCGGCTCGATCGCGCGGCGCGTGGGCAGCGGGAGCTGTCGCAGGCGGGCGTCGAGCTGGCCGGGCTGGCTGGCCCGGACGGCGACGCCGAGGTGATCGCGCTCGCGGTGGAGGCGCTGGCCGCCGTCGGCCTGCCGCGCCCGACGATCGATCTCGGCCACCTGGGGCTGGCGCGCGAGGTGCTCGCCTCGCTGGCGCTCCCCGAGCCGGCGCTGGAGGAGGCGCGGCGCTGCATCGCCAAGCGCGACGGCGCGGGGCTGGACGTCGTGCTCGGCGCGGCCCGCGGCGCGCGGCCCGCGCTCGCGTTCGCCCGCCGGCTCCCGGAGCTGTCGGGAGCGCCGTCCTTGCTGGCGCCGGCCGCCAAGCAGGCGCCCACCGCCGGCATCAAGCGCGCCATCACCGAGCTCTCCGGCCATCGTCGCCGCCGTCGAGAAGCGGCGGCGTCGACGCCCGGCTGCACGTCGACCTCGGCGAGGTGCGCGGGTTCGACTACTACACCGGCGTGCGCTTCCAGGCCTTCGTCGCCGGCGCGCCCGACGCCGTCCTGCGCGGCGGCCGTTACGACGATCTGCTCGGCGCGCTACGGCCGGGAGAGCCCGGCGGTCGGCTTCGCCGTCGACGTCGAGGCGGTGGCCGGCGCGCTCGAGGCCCAGGTTTCACCTTCAGCGAGGACCAAACAATCATGGCAGTCGTAATCGTCGTCGGCGTTCAGTGGGGCGACGAGGGCAAGGGCAAGATCGTCGACCTCCTGACCGAGAAGGCGCGCTTCGTCGTCCGCTGGGCCGGCGGCGCCAACGCGGGCCATACCTTGGTCGTCGACGGCAAGAAGTACGTCACCCGGCTCATCCCCTCGGGCGATCCTGCGCGACGGCGTCACCTGCGTGCTGGGGGAGGGGATGGTCATCGATCCGGCGGTGCTGGTCGACGAGATCCGCACCTTCCGCGGCCACGGCTGCATCACTGGCGCCGGCGATCTGGTGGTCGCCGAGCGCGCGCATCTGACGCTGCCGCATCACCTGGAGATCGATCGTCTTCGCGAGGACGGCCCGGGCGGCATCGGGACGACCAAGAAGGGGATCGGCCCGACCTACGAGAGCAAGGCGGCGCGCATCGGCCTGCGCGTCGGCGATCTCCTGCGGCCGGAGCGCTTTCGCGCGCGGCTCGACCGCCACCTGGCCGTCATCACCCCCTACTCTGCGCGGGCTGGGCGTCTCGGCGCCGAACGCCGGCGGAGATCACCGCCAGGTACCTGACGCTCGCCGAGGAAATCCGGCCGTTCGTGGGCGACGCCTCGCGCACCGTGCACGGCGCCGTCGTGCGCGGCGACAACGTCCTCTTCGAGGGGGCGCAGGGCGTGCTGCTCGACCTCGACCACGGCACCTACCCGTTCGTCACCTCGTCGTCGACGACGGCCGGCGGGGCCTGCGCGGGCCTCGGCATCGGGCCGACGAAGATCGACACCGTCTCGGCGTCGCCAAGGGATACGCCACCCGCGTCGGGCGACGGCCCGTTCCCGACCGAGCTGACCGAGGCGACGGGCGAGCTCCTGCGCAAGCGCGGCCACGAGTTCGGCTCGGTGACCGGCCGCCCGCGCCGCTGCGGCTGGCTCGACATCCCGGCGGTCCGACTGGCGGTGCGCCTGTCGGGCATCGAGTCGCTCGCGCTCACCAAGCTCGACGTCCTGGCCGGGCTCGACCGGGTCAAGCTCTGCGTCGGCTACCGGCTCGGCGGGCGGACGCTGGATGAGATGCCGGTCGACCTCGACGATCTCGCCGCGGCCGAGCCGATGTTCGAGGAGCTCGACGGCTGGCCGGAGGTCGCCTCCGGCTCGAGCCGGGACGGCCGTTCCCGCCGCCGCCGCCCGCTTCGTCGACCGGGTCAGCGCGCTGGTGGGCATTCCGGTCTGGGCGACCTCCTGGGGGGCAGGCCGCTCCCAGACCGTGTGAGCCGCAATCCGTTCGACCAGCCTGAGCGCGCAGCCTGGAGCCAGCCTAGCCGCGAAATTTGCGTGCTTAATGCCTTCGGATTTCGCTGGGAAACCGGCGCGGCTTGGCTTGCGCGCGGTCACGGGACTCAATATAATGGTGCCCTTTTCCAGGTGCTCCTACCCGATCTTGCCCAACTTGCGAGCTTGCGGCCTGATCCCCCTGAATCGAGGCGTTGATGAAGATCGTTTGTGACTCGTGCGGGACCAAGTACTCGATTGCCGACGACAAGGTTCGGGGCAAGGTCTTCAAGATCCGCTGCAAGAAGTGCAGCCACATCATCGTGGTGCGCGGCGGCGAGATCGGGCGGACCCGAGGCGGCCGCGGCGCCCGCGGCTGACGGCGGCTGGCACCTGGTCGATCGACGGCGAGCAGGTCGGCCCCATCTCCGACGCCGACGTCCGCACGAAGATCGAACGCGGCGAGGTCAAGGGGGACACGTACACCTGGAAGGAAGGGTTCGCCGACTGGGTGAAGCTCTCGGCTGTCCCGGAGTTCGCGGCGCTGGTCGCCGAGGACGTGGGCGGCGCGGTTCCGCGGGCGGCGATCTCGTTCACCGCCGGCGCGGTGGCGGCTGCCCCGGCCAACGGCGCCGATCGCGCCCGCCGTGCGTCGGGCGCGGGGCGCTCGCTGTTCGGCGGCGGTGGCGGCGCGAGCGACGTGTTCGCGGCGCCCCGGCGGCGACCGCGCGCGCGGGCGGCGGCGATCTGTTCGGGTCGGCGGCCGCGACGGCGGGCGAGGGCTCGAGCTGGCCTTCGACCGGCGCCGCGGCGGCCG
Organism: uncultured Pseudomonadota bacterium; assembly: GCA_963725905.1. Classification (GTDB taxonomy): domain Bacteria; phylum Myxococcota_A; class Polyangia; order Fen-1088; family Fen-1088; genus JADGRB01. The sequence goes on from CAVSAG010000006.1 coordinate 376,929, forward strand.
GGCATGACGGCGGTCGGGTCGAGAGCCTGACCGGCCAGCGGCACGAGAACTCGGTCCTCTTCTCGCTCTCGAACCTGCAGTCGCTGGCGATGCCGGCGGCCAAGCCGGCCGCCTCGCCGAGCGCGGGCGCTCCGGTCCCCGAAGGGCTCGGGCCTCATCGACATCCGCGCGATGGCTGCCAGCACGCTCGGCATGGCGCGGCAAGGAGAGCAACATCTTCGGGGGCGGCGGCGGTGGCGGTGGTTCGGCCTCGGTCGACGATCTCCCCGCTTTCGGCTCGTTCTCGCCGGCGGCGCCCGTGCTGCTGCCGCTGCCGTCGAACAGCGGTCCGCCGAAGTGGATCTATCCCCTCATCCTGATCATGGTGGCGCTGGTCGGCGGGATCATCTTCATGGCGGTCAAGGTCTTGGGCACGAAGGCCCCGGTGCTGGTCGAGCAGGTTCAGCAGATTCCGGCGCCCGAGCAGCCCAAGGCGGCTACGCCGGCCGCTCCGGCGGAGCCGGCGGTGAAGAAGCCGAGCACGATCGCCGAGGAGAACCTGCCGCCGCGCGCAGGGAGCCCCGAGGCCAAGGCGGGCGAGAAGGGCGAGCACGAGCACGAGCATCACCACGGCGGCAAGGGGCATGAGAGCGGCAAGAAAAGGCGACGACAAGAAGACGGTCGCCGCAGCCGCTGCGGCCTCGTCTGAGCCGCTCGTGCCGAAGCCCAAGAAGGGCTCGATCGAGGCTCTGCTTGACGAAGCCAACCCGACGCGGGGCGGCTCGGGGCACGCGAAGGGCTCCGACGACGACGCCAAGCCGGCTCCGTCGGCCGGACCGCTGGCGAAGGGCGCCGTCGTGGCCGGCATGAACTCCGTCAAGGGGAAGGTCGGCGCCTGCTACAGCGAGTTCAAGGTGCCGGGGATGGCGATGGTCAACGTCGTCATCGGCAAGAGCGGCAAGGTCACGTCGGCGACGGTGACCGGCAAGTTCGCCGGGACGCCGACCGGCGCCTGCGTCGAGAAGGCGGTCAAGTCCGCCGCCTTCCCGCCCTCGGAAGGCCTGACGACGCCGTACCCCTTCCAGCTCAAGTAGGCGAGGGCTTCACGTCGGTCGGGGCTGCGTCTGCCGAACCGCTCGCGGCGCTGGCGCTGCCGCTCGGCGCGCTCGGGCTGAACGTCCTGCTGCCGCTGCCGCGCGCGGCGTTCGACGCCGCGGCGGCGCCGCTGAGCCTCGATGAGCTGCTGCCCGGGGCAGGCGGCGCGTTGATCGTCGGATCGGGCGGCCCGGCTTTCTTCGATCTCTTCGATTCGGACACCGGAGGCGGCGGACGGCGCGCCCAACCCGCTCGATCGCTACACGGCCCGCGTCGTCGCCCACGCGGCGGACGCGGCGCTCGCGCCGCTGGCCGTCGGGCACGCCGTCGGGTTCCCGTTCGACGCCCGGCCGCTCATTCCCTTTCAGCGCATCGGGCGCGCCGCGGGGCTGGGGGGACCGGGGCCGCTGGGGCTCCAGATTCATCCGCGCTTCGGACCCTGGTGGGCCTACCGGGCCCTCATCGTGCTCGATCGCCCGCTGCCAACCGCGCCGCCGCCCGGCGACGGTTGCGCCGGATGCCACGCCCCCTGCGTCGACGCCTGCCCGGCGCGCGCCGTCACCCGCGCGGGCTTCGAGGTCGCCGCTTGCCACGCGCGGCGCCTCGTCGCCGAACCCTGCCACCTGTCGTGCGCCGCGCGCATCGCCTGCGTGCGCGGCCCGGAGCATCGCTACCGCGACGCGGAGCTCGCCTTCCATATGCGCGCCTCGATGCCCGGGCGCCCGTGACGGCGCTCACGCCTTGACGGCGCGCCGCCCGGTTTCTACCCTCGGGCCCCATGGCGATCACCGTGAACGCGCACATCACCGGAACGGTCTGGAAGATCAACGTCAAGGTCGGCGACACCGTCGCCGAGGGGGAGACCGTCGCCATCCTCGAGTCGATGAAGATGGAGATGCCGGTCGAGTCGCCCGCCGCGGGCACGGTCTTGGCGATCCTCGCCAAGGAAGGCACCCCCATCGAGGAAGGGGCGCCTCTCGTTGAACTGTCGGAACCCTGAGAGGGTTCCGAACCTCCCGCTCGACGCGATAAGCTCTCGGAACCCTAGGCGCTGGGCTCGCCGGCCTCTTCGGCCTCGGCGGCGTGGGTCGACTCACGAACGGCTTCGGTGAGCGAGACGTGTGCCCCGTGGCGCGACACCGCCGGCAGCGACAGCACGCCGGCGCCGATGTACCAGAGAATCTGCAGGCCGTGCAGCACGATCGCGTAGGCCATGCCGTCCGAGTTGACGACCGCCAAAGGCACGTACGCGGAGAGGCCCATCTTGATCGCCGCGTGGTACTGACCCACCAGCCCGGGCGAGTTGGGCAGCGAGAGCACGACGCCGGTGAACGACATGATGACCAGGGCGGCGCCCAGTGAGATCTGCAGGTTCATGTGGCGCGCCAGGAACCACATCCCGAGTCCGGTCGAGCCCCAGTAGATGATCGACTGGACCAGGAAGATCGAGAAGTTCCGGCGATCGGCCAGCGCCCTGAACCCCGAGATGAGCCCGCGGATCTTCTCACCGGCCTGCTGCGCCCGATGCGGCGCCAGCCAGGTGATGAGCGTCAGCCGCAGTGCGATGGCAATCGCCCGGTCGGTCCAGATCTGCGCCGCCACGAGAAAGAGCGTGAGGCCGACGAACCCACACAGTGACAGCCAGGCGGCGGCGCGCAACTGGGGCGAGAAGAGATCGCCGGCCGAGGCGAGATAGGCGCCGAAGAAGAGGACGGAGATCAGGAGCCCGTCGACGATCCGCTCGACGGCGACGGCGCCGACCATGGCGCTCATGCTGACCTTGCGCTCGCGGGCGACGAGATACGGGCGCACGAACTCGCCGAGACGGACCGGCAGCGCGATGATGGCCATGAAGCCGACCGAGGAGATCGGCAAGAGGCGCCTGAACGGCAGCGAGGTGCCGAGCGCGCGCAGGAGGTACTCCCAGCGCAGCGTCCGGAACAGGTGGGTCACCGTCATCATCAGGAGGTAGATCCCGATCGTCGCCGGAGCGAGCGCGCGCAGCGCCCGCAGCACCGCCTGCCGGTCCATGCCGTGCACGGCGTAGACGACGCAGACGGTCCCCACCACCAGCGACAGCACACCCTGGACGACGAGTCGGCGATTCTTCATCGGGAGAGCGGCGTCTCGGGGAGCTCGCCGGCCAGCATGCGCCGCGGGTTCTCGTCCAGCATGAGGGCGAGCGCGCCGTCGCCGAGCTGCTTGCGGATCCAGGCCATCCCGGCGGCGACGGAGGTCTGGTCCTCCGGGCGGTGGATGTCGGAGGCAGCCGCCGCCGCAAGTCCTTCCAGCACCAGCTTGCGCGCGGTCTTCATCTCCTGCTTGCCGTGCGCGCCGTCGAGCGCGCCGAGGTCGACCATCAAGACCGCGTGGCGGGCGAGTCGCTCGGCGAGGTCCAGATCGCGCTGCACCGGCAGGTAGCGTTCGGGGTGGGCCATCACCGGCAGCAAGCCGCCGGTGCGCAGTTGAAACAGCTCGTTCTCGATTCCGGCCGGCATCATTTGCGTCCCGACCTCGAACAGGAACGCGGCGCCGCCACCGTAGGAGGGGACGGTGTGCTGGCGCAGCCGCTCGTGCAGGACCGTGTCCCAGAAGTTCTCCGCGCCGAGACCCAGGGTCGCCGTGACCCCGGCGGCGCGCGCGTCCTCGCTCACGGCCGCGAACGCCCCGTCGATCGCCTCGCGCGCCGGCATGAACATCCCCGCCCGTTGGTGCGGCGTGGCATAGAGGTCGGAGAAGCCGAGCGCGGCGATCGCCCGCACCATCTGCAGCGACATCTGTCGATCCGTCGCGCCGTCGTCGAGGGCGGGAAGGTAGTGCGCGTGGAGGTCGACGTAGTGGGCCATCGGGCCGGCGCTCCGCGCACCGGTAGGTCTTAAGTGGCGGCGAACATAGCGCGACGCCGCCCACCCGCAAAGCGTCTCGCGTTCCGGGAGCCTCTTTCCGGGCGTGCCGGAGCGTCGGACCGCGGGGAGCGTGGCAATGGGCGAATGTGGGGAACTTGGGCCCATCGGCCCCGGTCAAGCTCGGCCGCCCATAATCGTTGCATGTGATTTTTCCAGCACTTAGAATCAACCGTCTCGGAAACGCGCTGGCCCGCGGTCCGAGGAAGGCCCCAAAGGAGCGGATTGCGATGAGCGAGAAAGTGGTGCTTCCGAAATTCGATCTCCCGACGGAGAGTACGCACCCCGCGATCAAGGCCGTGGCCATCGTCGGCGCTGTGCTGGTGCTCTCGATGCTGATCCTGGGCGGCGCGATCTGGAAGCGGCGCGCGGCGCAGCTGGCCGCCGAGCAGCGGCGCGACGCCCTCATCGAAGCGCGGGTCGCCGAGGCGAACGCGGCCGTCGAGGCGGCCAAGGCGCGCGTGGCGGTGGCCGCCGCCAAGGAGGCCGCCGAGAAGGCGAAGCTCGAGGCGGCGAAGCTGGCGGCCAAGCAGAAGGCCGACGACGCGGCCGCTGCCAAGAAGGCAGCCGTGGCCGATGATTCCGATCACCACCACGCGCACCACCACGGTGGCGGCAAGGCGGGCAGCTCGTCAGCCAAGGGCAAAGGGGCGGCGGTGGCAGCCAAGGGCGACGACAAGAAGGCCGCGCCGAAGTCGTCGCGCGACAACGCCGCGATCGACAAGCTTCTGGCTTCGTTCAAGTAGGACTTCCGCCGGCGCCGAACGCCCGGCGCGCGTTGAAGTGGGCGCCAAATCGTGTTAGCAGGAAAGGGCCAATGTCCGATCGACGTGAGAATTCGGTTCTGTTTTCGCTGAAGGAGCTGCGTCGGATCGAGGACGACCGCGTCCGTCTGGAACAGGACGAGCTGGCCTCCCGCCGCGACGCGGAGCGCGCCGCCAAGGAGGCCGCCGACCGCGCCACGCGCGAGGCCGAGGATCGCCGGCAGCGCGAGGAGGCCGAGCGGATCCGTCGCAGCGAGGAGGAGCACGCGGCCAAGAACCGCGAGGATCAGCATGCGCCTCCAGGAGGCCGAGCGCCGCGCGCGCGTCGAAGGCGAGATGCGCATCAACGAAGAGCGGATGCGGCTCGAGATCCAGCACAAGAAGCACAACTCGCCGGTCAAGGCAGTGGTGACCGTGGCCGTGATCCTCATCGCCGCCGCGGGCGGGCTCGGCTACAAGATGTACACGCAGAACCAGGCCGATCAGGCCGCCGCGCAGGCGCAGCTCGAGGCGGCGCGCGCCGAGGCCAAGCGGACGCAGGCCGAGCTCGAGGGGCGCCTCGCCGGCATCCAGAAGGACATGAACGACAAGCTCGCCAGCGCCAAGAGCGAGGAAGAGCGGTCCAGGATCCGGGCCGACGCCGCCCTGGCGCGGGCCCAGGCGCAGGCGCAGCAGTCGCACGCCAAGCCGTCGCACGCGACGTCGAAGTCGGACACGCCGACGCCAACCAAGATCAAGAACGTGCAGAAGCACGAGATCAGCGACAACCCGCTCGAAGGGCTCTGAGAGCCGCCCCGCGATGTCGATCGGCGCGGATCTCTTCGAGGAGAACCGGAAGCGGCTCCTCGCGCTCCTGACGCGCCTCTCGTACGAGGAGCGCGAGGTGACGCTCGCCTCGGGCGCGAAGAGCAACTTCTACATCGACTGCAAGCAGACGGTGCTGACCGCCGAGGGGCACTACCTGGTCGCCAGCCTGTTCGGACGCATTCTCGCCACGCAGGCGCCGGAGGTGGAGGCGATCGGCGGCGTCACGATGGGGGCCGACCCGCTGGCCTCGGCTGTCTCCACGCTGAGCTATGTCGCCGGGCGCCCGCTCCCCGCCTTCTACGTGCGCAAGGAGGCGAAGGGGCACGGCACGGCGGCCTGGATCGAGGGGACCAAGTCGCTGCGTCCGGGGATGCCGGTGGCGATTCTTGAAGACGTGGTCACGACGGGCGGCTCGGCGCTGAAGGCGATCGCGCGGGTGCGCGAGCACGGGCTCAAGGTGGCGATCATTCTCGGCCTCGTCGACCGCGACGAGGGGGGGCGTGAGGTCCTGGAGAAAGAGGCGCCCCTCGTCAGTCTCTACCGCCGGCAAGATTTCGTGCGATGACCGGCGGGTGGCGTCGGGGTGGCCTCGGTCTCCTGCTGGTCGCCACGGCCCTGGCCGGGGCTTCGTGCGCTTCGCAGAAGCAGTTCCCCGTCGATTTTTCCGAGACGCCGCGCGACTACCTTCCGAACGACTACTCGAGCGTCTACGAGCGCTGGACGCGGCACGACTATGCCGAGTTCGAGCATGTCGAAAAGGCGTTGGAGGTGTGGGCGACCTTCAAGAGCTGGGACTTCCGCGAGGCCTACGTCGAGAAGTACGCGTCGATCTACAGCCTCCCGGACGCCGAGCGAACCAAGCTACGGCAGGGGGAGCGCGACCTCTACCACGCGGTCTACGAGTTCCACGTCATCGCCCAGAGCGCCAGCTGGGACTGGAACGATCTCGAGAAAGGGACCACCCCCTGGCGCCTGACGCTGGTGGATGCGCTCGGCCACGAGCTGCCGTCCGAGCGGGTGCGCGTCCAGAAGCTCCCCGACGCCTATGAACGGGAGTTCTTCCCCGCCAAGGGTCCGTTTACCAAGAGCTACAGCGTCCGCTTCAACATTCCCGCGCCCGGGGCGGACTTCGTGGGGGTGAAGTCGGGCTCGCTGACGCTGCGGATTGCCAGCCCCATCGGCCGCATCGACCTCATCTGGAAGACCTGACGGCCTCGGCTGGAAGCCAGACAGCCTCGGCGCCGCGCTACTTCTTTCGCGGGCGGCCGGGTAGGCCGGCGACGGGCTCGAGATCGTCGAAGGTCTCGATCGCCTCGCGCTTGTAGAGATCGGCTTCGCGGGCGAAGAAGTCGGCCTCGACCGCGTCGAACTCGTCCCCGCTGATGGGGGCGTTGTCTCCGCTGATCCGGCGGGGCCGGGGAGTCTTCTCGGCACGTTCCGGTCGGGGCGCCGGCGCTTCCTCTCCCGGGGAACGGACCGGGGCATGGCGACCGCTGCCGCCGCGCCCCCGGATCGGTGCCGGCGTTCGCTCGCCCCGTGCGAGCGGCGGCGCGTCCTCGCGCGCCGGCGGCGCATCGTCGATTCGAGCGTGGCGACCGCTGCCGCCGCGTGCGCGCACCGGAGGTGGCGTCGGCTGTTGCGAGAACGAGTTGGGATCCGAGGGGGCCAGCGGCTCCCCGAGCGGGACACCGGCGGCGTCGAGCTGAACCTGGACCGTCGGCGCGACGGCGAGCAGGCTGGCGGCCGCCGCGGCAGGGGTCGGTTTCCGCTGGCCCACGGCGAGCTCGCCGGACGCCGCGGCTCCCTTCTCGCCCTTTTTGGCCGTCAGCGGGATCGGGGCCGGTGCCGGCGCCGGCCCCGGCGGCTCGAGCGGGCGGAGCCGTCGGCTGGTGGTCCGCCGATCGCCGACCACGCCGCGCTGATCGGGGACCATCGCCCACTCGGCCAGCATCGATGACTTTGCGGCGCCGTTTTGGCCGTCGTCGGGCGGGGCACCGGTGCGCGCGTCACGGCGCTCGCCGCGATCGTGCGCAGGCTCGTCGGGCTTGGCCACCAGGGCCCCGCCGTCGCGCAGCCGCCGGATCATCCGGACGGTATCGAAGATCCGGAACGGGCTCTCCTCGATGACGTCGGCCAGGACTCGACGCCCGTCGAACAGGCGCAGAAGCGGCGTCACCTGACTTGGCTGGAGGCCCCGCATCGCGGGGGCGGCTTCGCCGACCGTGACGTAGAGCGTCCGCGGCGCCCCCAGATCCTTCGCCGCGTGGGCGAAGTCGCGCAGGAAGCGCTCGCATTCGTCGAGGATCTCCTGCGCCGAGAGGTGCAGCTGGCTTCGCTTGGGAATCGCCCGGTTCGCCAGCGAGAGCGCCGCCTCCTCCCACAGCAGCATGTGATGCAGCGCCGGGAGCCCCTGCATCGCACCGACGCTGGCCGAGACGACCGCCCCCTCGTGGATGCGCAGCTCGGCGCGGCGGCTGCCGCGGGTCAGGGTGATGATCCCCGAGCGCTCCGAGGAGGCCATCGCGCGCAGAAGGTAAAACAGCCCGTAGTGCTCCGAGAGCCGCGTCTGGATCTCGCTGTCCCCGGCGCCCGCCGCGTTCTTGGAGCCGAGCGCGGTCAGACGCCCGACGCCGATCACGTCGCGCAGGAATGTCGGCAGCGTCAAGAAGTCGGCCGCGCCCGCCCGCATCGCCTCCGGCTTCAGCCCTTGCGGTCCGAGCACGACGATGGGCAGATCCCGCGCCACCTGCCGGACGGCCGCGATCACCTCCAGCGACGACTGCTCGGGCTCGCGCAGCGCGACGACCGCCACGTCGTGGGGGGTGCCCCGGACCAGCAGCGGCGCGCGCTTCAGATCCGTCGTCCCCGTCACCTTGCACCCCTCGCGTTCGAACCCGAACGTCAAAGTCTCGAGGCTGCGGGCGTCGGCGTCGACGACGAGGAGGCTGGACGGCTGACTCATGGAAGTTGGGAGGGGCGCGGGGTCCCAGTATACGGCTGGAAGGGTATGCCTCCCAAAATCAGGAACCGCGGCTCGAAGTTAGGTCATCGAATAAGTGCCCGCGATGCGCCACCGGGATCAATTTTATCTGCTGCCGCGCGGGGCGACGAGTCCTTTTGCACGAGAAGAGGAATCGGATTTGACGACCGAGGGGGGGCTGGCTAGCCTTCGGTCCACTTTCGCACCTTCTTTCGCACCTTCTTTCGCACCTTCTTTCGCACCTTCGGCGTTCAGTCTCGCCGTTTTCGACACCTTCGACACCCCAAACACCTTCGGCGGCTCTCCACCGTCTCACCCAGGAGCCGCCTAGCTCATGCTCGAGTCCCCACCCCCCAACACCGGTCCCCGGGCCGCGGCGCCCCTGTCTGTAGAGGATCTGGTGGCCTACTTCCGTTCGGGGGCAAAGGTGCGCGGGGGGTTCAAGATCGGCATCGAGCAAGAGAAAATCGCCGTGCTGGCCGACGGCCGCCCCGTCCCCTACGAAGGAACGGGGGGCCTGGCGGAGGTGCTGAAGCGGCTCGAGGCGCGGGAATTCAGCGGAACGCGCGAGGACGGCCACCTCATCGCTCTCGGGCGCGGGGGCGATCGGATCACCATGGAGCCGGGCGGGCAGCTGGAGCTGTCGGGTGGCGCGCTCCCCACGTCGGTCGAGTGCGCGACGGCGCTGGACGCCCACGTGCGCGAGGTGGCCGAGGCGGCGCGGCCGCTGGGGATCCAGTTCATCGGCACCGGGGTCCGGCCGTTCGGGGCGCTCGACGACGTCGCCTGGCTCCCCAAGCGCCGCTACGTCGTCATGCGCGACTACTTCCCGCGCCAGGGGCGGGAGAGCCGCCTGGCACACCAGATGATGAAGCTGACCGCCACGGTCCAGGCGAACTTCGACTATGCGGACGAGGCCGAGGCGGCCGACAAGATCCGCACCGCCTACGGCGTCACCTCGATCGTCACCGCGCTCTACGCGGCGTCGCCGATCGTGTTCGGCCGGCCGAGCGGCTTCAAGACCTACCGCGCCGCCATCTGGCTGGAGACCGACGCGGATCGCTGCGGCCTGCTTCCGTTCGTCTTCAAGCCTGATTTCTGCTTCCGCGACTACGTGGAATGGGCGCTCGACGTCCCGATGTTCTTCGTCGTGCGCGAGGGCGACTACCGCCCCGCGTCCCGGCTCACCTTCCGCCGCTTCATGGCCGAAGGGTGGGAGGGGCGGCCCGCGACGATCGCCGACTGGGAGGTGCATCTGTCGACGGTGTTCCCCGAGGTGCGCCTCAAGCGCTACATCGAGGTCCGCGGTGCCGACGCGGGACCGATGCCGATGGCGCGCGGCCTCGGCGCGCTCTGGCGCGGCATCCTCGACGACCCGGAAGCACGCGCGGCCGCGTACGCCCTGGTCGCGGATCGCCCCTTCGAGGCGCGCGAGGCGCTGCGGCGCGAGGTGCCACGCGTCGGGCTGGGAGCGACCTTCGGCGGCCGCTCCGTCCGCTCGCTCGCCCTGGAGCTCTGCCGGATCTCCGCTGCCGGGCTCGCGCGGCTGCCGGGCGGCGCGCAGGATCGGGTGTTGCTCGATCCGCTGCTGGCCTACGCCGAGGCGGGGCGCTCGCCCGCGGACGATCTCCTCGACGACTTCGGCGCGGCGAACGGCGACCCGGCGGCCCTCGTGCGCCGCTGGGAGCTGCGCCCGTAGGACTAAATCGCTTCGGCGGCCTTGGTGCCGCTCGTGCCCAGGGCGGGCGCGGTGGGGGCGCCGGTGCGCAGGTAGTGCGACGCCATGTCGAACTCGAAGAACGAGAACATGCGCGTCTCGACCACCTTCTGCCAGAGCTGATGCGCGTCGTCGGACTTCCCCTCTTCGAGCAGGCGCATCGCCTGGTAGAAGTAGATCTCGGCGCGCTTGCCGGTCGTGTCGGCGGCGGCCAGGGCCTGGTCGTAGCCGACCTTTCCGACCGCGAAGCGTCCCAGCAGGCGGGACCAGGCGGCGCCGCGGTGCGGGCGCAACTCCGGGTGGCGCTCGTCGAGCGTTCGTAGGTAGGCCTCGGCCTTGGCGTCGCCCACCTTCGACGTCCGCCGCGTCAGATCGAGCACCCAGAGCGAGGTGTAGATCTTGACGTACTCCGAGACGGCCCGGCCGGGGCGGGCCAGCGCGCGGTGATAGACGCCGAGCGCGGCGTCGGTCTCGCCCGCCTGCACGAGGAAGGCGACGATGTCGATGTAGGACTGGTCGCGATCGTCGTCGGCCTCGAGGGCGTCGTCGAATCGCTGCAGCGCCTCGCTCCGGCGTCCGAGCAGGTAGAGCAGCCGACCGACCTCGACGGTCGCCTCGGCCGCCTCGCTGACGTTCTTGCGGCGCAGGTGCTCGATCATGAGCCGCTCCCAGCCGATGAGTGAACCGCGCCAGGCCGCCGCCGCGCCGTCGCGATCGCCGGCGGCGTCGAAGGTGTCCCCCAGGAGGCGGTCGAGCCGCGCGCGCCCCTCGACGGAGCCGATGGTGTCCTGCGAGGCCCCCTTGCTCCGCAGGGCGTCGATCCCCTCGCGCACGATGCGGGTGGCCGCTGCCGGATCACCCCGCTTGAGCGCCAGGTTGGCCAGCTCCACGGTCACCTCGGCGGTCGGCTCGCCCTCGTCTCGCGCGCGCAAGAAGAGCGGCTCGGCGCGGTCGATGAGCCCGGCGTTTACGTAGCTGCGCGCCAGCTCGAAGTCGATGTCGGCGTCGCGCACCTTCATCTCGGTGCCGGCGAAGCGGCGGTGGGCCTCGGCGAAGCGGCGCTTGAGATCGTCGGCCTCGGCGTAGGCCGGCGCGTCGCGCTCGGGGTCGAGCCGCAACCGCAGCCGGACGAAGTAGAGCTCGATCAGCTGGGCGGAGATCTTCCCTTCGAGCTCGCGCGCGGCCGGGTTGGTGTCGAGCACCGCCTCGGCCTCCTCGAGGCGCCGGATGGCGAGAAAATAGGACGACAGGAGGCGCGCCACATTCCCGGAGAGGATGAGGAGCTCGGGATCCGCGGGGTGCGCCGCGAGCCCGGCCTCGAGCACCCGGTAGGCGACGACTGGATCGGGCGCGTCGCTGGCGGTCCCGCCGAGGAAGTCGACCCGCGGCAGGAACCGGCGCGCCAGCGCCAGATCGTCGGCGGCCGTCGCCTCGGGCTTCGCCGCCGCGGCCAGCAGGGCGCGCAGCTCGGGATCGTCGCCGTCCTCGCCCGCCATCCGGGAGGTTCGCGCCGCCGCCTCGACGATCCGGCCGGCGCGCAGGTAGGCGCCGGCCATGCTGGTGACCGCCCGCTGGAGCTCGTCGCCGTGCGCGAGCAGGAGCTCTCCGAGCGCCCGGCGCGCGGAATCGCCCGCCGGCGGGTGGTGCAGCGCCGAGGCGAAGCGCTTCTGCCGCGCCACGTACAGCTGGTCGAGCCGCGAGACGACCACCGGGGCTGGCCAGTCGCCGAGCGCGCTCTCGAACGCGTCGATGGCGGTTCCCGCCCTGTGCATGCCGCCCCCCTCGTCGAAGGCGCCGGCCTCGTCGGTCCACAGCGCGACCTGATCGAGGCGCTGCTGCCATTCGGGCTCGCGCGGGGCCAGCGTCGCCTGCGCGACCAGTGCCAGCACCGCCTGCTGATCGCCCCCGCGCGGCGAAAAGAGGGCAAGCGTCAGATCCGCCGCCGGGCGCAGGAGGCGCATCTCGTCGGGGGTCACGCGCGCCGGCGTGGCCCACAGCTCCGTCGGATCGAAGAGCCCGAGCGCGTCGCGGAACGAAGAAAAGACGGTGTCGTAGAGGTCGTCGCTCTCGAGCTCCCGCGTCTGGCGCCGCACGTCGTCGGCCTTGAGCGCCAGCACCGGGTCGAGCAGGTAATGGAGCAGCTTGCCGCGCAGCGCGAGGCGCTCGGGCGCGCCCGTCGGCAGCGCCTGGAAGACCAGCCGGGCTTCGAGGAAGTCGTCCTCGTAGGCGATGGGCCCGATGCGGGAGGCCTCGCCGGCCAGCGCGCGCCCCGGGCCGACCGGTGCGGGGGGGGCCTTGTGCGCGCAGCCCGCCATCCCCACGGCCGCGCGCCACGACCGCGCCGATTCCCACGGCCCCACCCACGCCCCCGAGCCCACAGAGCAACGCAAGAGCCCCGGCCAGGGACCGAGGTAGACGTGTCGACATTATCTCTAGTTTAATGCGCCGCTTCGCCGGTGGTACGCTTTTCGTGTGTGGCGGTTGCGACGGCCGGGGGAGATGCCGCTGGTCATCGGGCATCGCGGGGCGAGCGCGCGAGAGACCGAGAACACGGCAGCGGCCTTCCGCCGCGCGCGCGCCGACGGTGCGGACGGCGTGGAGCTGGATGTTCTCCTCGCGGCCACCGGCGAGGTGATGGTGTTCCACGACGACGATCTGGCCCGCCTCGCCGGGCGGCCGGAGCGGGTCGGCGACCTGCCGTTTCAGGCCTTGCGCGAGATCCGACTGCCGGGCGGGACCACCATCCCGACGCTGGAGGAGGCCCTGGAGGCGTGCGGGCCGGACCTGCTGGTCAACATCGAGCTCAAGGCCAACCAGCTCGACCACGGGCCGATCGCGGCGCTGGTGGAGGCGGTGGCCGGCGTCGTCGAGGGGACGGCCAGCGGCGCGCGCGTCCTCGTCTCGTCCTTCAACCCATGGGCCGTGCGTCTCTGGATGCGGCGCGCGCCGGCGGTGCGCGCCGCGCTGCTGTTCGAGCGGGCGTCGATGCTCCCCTTGCGCCGCGCATGGCTGGCCCGCTGGCTGCGGCCGGCAGCGTTGCACCCGGAGCTGGTGCTCTGCACGCCCGCCCGGGTGGCCGCCTGGCGGCGGCGCGGCTACCTGGTGAACGTCTGGACCGTCGACGATCCGGCGGAGCTGGCCGCCTGCCGCCAGATGGGCGTCGACGGCGTCATCACGAATGATCCGGCTCGGACGCGGGCGGTGCTGGCTTCCGCTTGAGGACCGCGTGTGTCGCCGTGGCGATCGCCAGGCTCGTGCCCACCTCGTCGGTCGCCTCGGCTTCGACCACCGCCAGCCGCTTCCCGCACTTCTTGACCTCGGCGCGCGCGGTGATCGTCCCCGCGCGGATCGGCTCGAGGAAGTGGACGCTCATCTGCGCGGCGGCGTTGAAGGCGCCGTCGGGAGCGACCAGCGCGGCGACCGCGTGCCCCATCGCCGTGTCGAGCAGCGCCATCACCACGCCGCCGTGCAGGACGCCGTTGGGGTTGAAGTGCTCGCGCTTGACCTCGTACGTCCAGGTCGCGGTTCCCGGGGCGGACGCGCGCTGGACGAACCCCAGCGGACCGACGGGCGTTCCAGCGGGCGGCAGCGGCGTCACGGCGAGCCCTTCTCGATCGGCTGCACGCCGACCCCGCCGACCAGGAACAGCCCCGCGTAGATCTTCGGGTCGACGGCCAGCCCTTCCGCCGCGCGCGCGGACAGAAAGGATCGGAGCTCGCCGAGCGGCACCTCGTGAACCGTGATCTCCTCGGTCGCATCGCCGCCGCCCGGGCCGACCCGGGTCAGATCGCGCGCCTCGAAGAACGAAATCGTCTCGTCGCTGACGCCGACTGCGATGGGACCTGCGCCGATCGGCACCACCTCGCGCGCCGCGAACCCGGTCTCCTCGACGAGCTCGCGGCTCGCCGCGACGTGCAGCGGCTCGTGGGCGTCGACGTCACCGACGAGGCCGGCCGGCAGCTCGATCACCCGGTTGCGCACCGCCGGCCGCCACTGCTCGACGAGCAGCAGCTTGCCGTCGCCGGTGATCGCGACGATGACGACGATCCCCGTGACGTTGGGCCGGGTGACGTACTCCCAGCCGCCGTCGTCCAGCAGCGTCAGGTAGCGGCCGTGTCCCAGCACACGCGGCTCCGTCTCGGCGCGCGGTCGTTTCGCCTGCTCGCTCACGGCGCGAGCCTAGCATCGATCGTCAGGGGGCCGCGATCGTGAACGCCTCGAGCACCGACGGACCCTCCTCGAACGTCGGCGTGCCGGTGTGCTGGCAAGACGGGACGTAGAGGACGCCATTGGCGGCGAGCGGAGCGGCGAACCGCTGCCCACCTCCCGCGAGCGCGAGCCGCTGGACGATCGCCCCGTCCCGCAAGCGAATCCAGTAGAGCGCCCCCGACGGCGAGCCGGTGTCGGCCAGCGCGGCGTAGCTGCTCGCCGTTCACCTCGACGACGCTGACGCCGCCGGGCGGCTGACGGAAACCGCTCAGCGCGGCGGGATCGCCGGCCACCGGCGCCTGCCAGCGCGGCTGCCACCGGGGCGCCGGTCCCGTCGGTGTCGATCGCCAGCGCCTGCAGACCCGCGGGATGCGTGTCGTCGTCGACGAAGGTCGGGACCAGCGCCAGGACGCGCCGTCGACGGTGGCGATCGGCCGGCTTGGTCACGATCGTCCCCGCCCAGGTCGCGGCGCAGGTGCCGCCCCCCTCGCCACAGCCCGGCATGATCGGCGCGCGATCGTAGAGCGTCCCCAGGTGATCGGCGTCGATCAGGTAGACGGCGCCGTCCTTGCCGGGCTGCACGATCACCTCGGGCCCGCCGGGGAGCGCGACGTAGGCGGGCGCGCTCGGCGCCCAGATCCCAGTCGAGCGCGGCGTAGCACTGGAACAGTGTCAGGCCGACGCAGGCGTCGTTGGCGCCGCGCGGGACCTCCTGACCGGCCGGCAGGCGCGGAATGAAGAGGTGGTCGCAGGAGGCGGCGCAGGCGTCGGTGGGCGCCGACGGATCGAACCCGTCGCACAGCGTGGCGTCGCAGCCGGGCGCGAAGGCGAGGCCGCGGCCGACCCGCAGGACGGCGTTCGCGTAGCTGCCGCGGGTCGGATCGAGGAGGCCGTTGCCGGTGGCGACCAGAAGCGCGAACCCGTCGGGAGAGGCGGGATCGGGGATCACCTCGGGGCCGCGCGCCGCCCAGACGCCGCCGCCGCAGACCATCTCGCGCGCGCCGTCGTCGTCATCGTTGCCGCAGTCGCTGGTGGCGCCGGTGGTCACCAGCGTGCCGGTCACGGCGCCCGGGCCGCCGTCAGCTTGCCAGACGTCGAGATCGATCTCGAATAGCCAGCCGTGCCAGGGTTGCAGATCGCGGACGTTGCCGAACGAGACGTAGGCGAGCCCGAGCGTCCGGTCGGGGACGTCGGCGTGGACGACGGCCGCGCGCGAAAACGCATGGTCGGGGCGAAAAACGATCGGCCCGGCACCGTCGTGGGCCGGCAGGCTGGCGGCCAGGGTCAGCGCCGGGAACTGCGGATCGAGCGCGCGCGCGTCGAGATCGAGCACGCCGACGTGATGGGCGACGCGCGTCCAGTCGGGCATCACCTCCTGCCAGGCGAACACCAGCCGGTGGCCGACGACCGCCGGCGGCGCGGCCAGGTTGGCGAGCAGGCCGTCCCCGGCGGCGAGGGCCACCCGCCAGACCGCGGCACCGGTCAGCGGATCGACCGCGGTGAAGACTCCGTCAGCGGTGACGAGCAGGATCTCGGGCGCGCCCTGCGAGGTGATCGCCAGCGGTCCGGACATCTCGCAGGCCGGCAGGGGCGGGGTCACGAAGAGCGGCGTCAGCCGCGCGGCGCCGGCGCCGCCGTCGGGGGGCGGCGCCGAGCCGTCGATCCGGGCGGCCGGTGGCCCCTGGCAGGCGGCAGGGGCGAGCGCGAGGAGAACGGCCAGAGCAGCGAACGGCGCGGGCCGGGACATCAGTAGCCGTCATAGGGGACGACGTCGATCGCGCTCTCCTGGATCTTGGCCTCGGTGAGCAGCTTCTTCATGACCTGCGCGGTGGCCACCATCGTGATCGCCAGATCGCGCGCGTGCACGTTGCGCTTGATCGCGGCGTTGACCTCGGCGGGCGAGACGGCCGCCACGCGGGCGGCGAAGGTGTCGACGAAGTCGGCGGGGAGCCCGGCGATCTCGGCGGAGATGCGCGCCGCCAGGCGCTGCTCGGGGACGTCCATCTCGGAGCCGTGGGAGCCCGCCAGGAAACGCTGGAAGAAGGTGACGTCGGCGGGCGACAGCCCCTTTTCCATGAAGGTGACGTAGAGCTTGAGTACCAGCTTCAGCATGGCGACCGTCTTGTCGGTGCCTGAGAAGGCCCACCCCATCGTGGCGGCGGAGCCGCGTCGCTCCTCGAGCAGCAGGTAGGCGCCGTAGGCGAGGCCGCGCTTGCGGCGGACCTCGTCCATCAGCGTGGAGCTCATCGCGCGACCGCCGAACGCCGCCAACGCGATCTGAAGCGGAACATAGTCCGGGTCCGAGGCGCGCAGCGTCGGGTGGCCGAACATCAACTGCGTCTGCTGGCGATCCGGTTTGTCGACCAGCTGGATGCGCCACCCCTTGAGCGACACGGGCGTCCGCAGCTCGAGCGCGTTGGGGGGCGGCGCGGGGAGCGCCGGCAGGCCGTGAAAAGCTCGCTCGAGGCTGGTCGAGAGCGCCTCCGGATCGACGTCGCCGGCGAAGGCGAAGATGAGGTTGCGCCCGCCGAAGTGGTGGCGGAAGTGCGCGGCCGTCTCGGCGGCGGTCGCCGCGTCGAGCGACGCCGGTAAGCCGTCGACCGGGTGCCCGTAGGGGTGGTCGCCGTAGACGTTGCGCATGAAGAAGCGCCCGCACAGCAGGCGATCGTCGTTGCGGGCCTCGTCGATCTGCCCTTCGACCTCCTGGCGCGTGTGGGCGAGCTCGGCCGGCGCGAAGGTGGGGCGGATCAGGATGTCGCTGATGATAGCGAGGTAGGCGTCGAGGTTGCGCGCCAGCACCTCGCCCTCGAACCGGGTGACGTCCTGCTCGGTGCGCACCTCCAGCGTGCCGCCAAGCGCGTCGAGCGCCTCGTCGATCTGGCTGCGCGAGCGGCCGCCGGCGCCGTGGCGAGCCCACTCGGCGGCGAGGTTGGTGAGCCCCTCGCGGTGGCGCGGATCGGCCGCCGACCCGGAGCGCGAGGCGACGATGACGTGCACGAGCGGCACGCTGTGGTCGTCCTCGACGATGAGCAGCGACCCCGCAGGCCCGGCCCTCCGCGTGACGCCGGCCGGTGTCACCGTCGCCGGCGGCGCCGGACGCGTCGCGCCCACCACCAGCGCCGCCGACACGAGCGCGCCGACGCCGGTCATGGCGCCCCCTTCGCCGGGCGCGCGATCACCACCGAGCGCGCGCCGGTCGCGAGGTAGGTTGCCGCCGCCTGCTGGACATCAGTCGCGGAGACGCGCGCGTACTCGGCGCCGCGTGCCAGCAGCGCCCGAAAGTCGCCGGCGGCGATCTCGAACGCCCCCACGGTGTCGGCGCGCCCGTGGCTCGAACCGAGCTGCTTCCAGAACTCGGTCTCCATCCGCGCCGCCGCCTTCCCCAGCTCCGCCGCGCCAACGGGGTGCGCCGCCAGCTCGGCCGCCGCTGCCACCACCAGCCGCTCGGCCTCCTCGGCGGTGTGCCCCTTCATCATCTGGATCCAGATCGCGTAGAGGCCAGGATCGCGCGTCGGCGCGATGTCGCCGTGGACCGACGAGGCCCACTGCCGGTCGACGACCAGCGCGCGGTTGAGACGCGACGAGGGCCCCCCGGCGAGGAGCTCGTTCAGCACCTCGTAGGCGGCCCTGTCAGGGGCGCCCAGCGCGGGCGCCGGGAACCCGATGACGATCCGATCGGCCGGGACCGGGCGATCGACGGTGGTGCGAACCTCGCTGGCGGGCGCGCGCTCCGGCTTGGCGGTGTCCGGGGGGAGCTTCTTCGACGGTGGGATGGCGCCGTAGGCGGCGGCGATCGCCGCCAGCGTGGGCGCCTCCTCGATCTTCCCCGCCACCACCAGGACCGCGTTGTTCGGGGCGTAGTACTTCTTGTAGAAGGCGACCGCCTTCTCCTGGGTGATCGCCTTGATGTCCTTCATCGAGCCGATCACCGGCCAGCGGTAGGGGTGGTTTTTGAACGCCTGCTTGTACATCAGCTCGTCGAGGATCCCGTCGACGTTGTCCTCGACCGACGAGAGGCGCTCCTCGGCCACCACGTCGCGCTCGGTCTCGACCTGTTTCTTGTGCAGGTCGAGGTTCACCATCCGATCGGCCTCCAGCGCGATGGCCACCCCCAGCTCGCCGGGCGGCACGTCGTCGACGTAGGCGGTGAAGTCGTAATAGGTCATCGCGTTGTTGCTGCCGCCGACGGAATCCATCTTGCTGTCGAAGGCGTTGGCCTCCGAGCCCTTCGTCTGCGTGAACATCAGGTGCTCGAACAGATGGGCCAGGCCCGTCTCGCCGGTCGCCTCGTCCTCGTTGCGCGAGCCGACGCGGAACCAGGTCATGTAGCTGACCGCGGTCGCCCGCGGATCGGGGAGCAGCACGATCTCGAGCCCGTTGCCGAGCCGCCACTTGCTCACCGTCAGCGCGCCCATCGGCGCGCGCGCGATCTCGATCGGTCCGGCCCCGGCGGCGCCCCCGCCGCTCCCCACCGCCGCCGCGCCACGCCGGGTGGAGGCGGCAGCGCAGCCGAGCAGCGCCAGCACCGAGATCGCCGCCGTCTGTCCCGGGTTCAGCATCGCGTCTCAGAGCCGGGCGGTGAAGGTCAGCCCGAAGTCTTGCGTCAGGTTGGTGTAGGTCCCGTTGGCGGTTGGCCGGGCCGTTCCGTCGAGACGGGCCTGGCAGCCCGACTTGGGGTTCGTCAGATCGCCGTTGGCGTCCGCGCAGGCGGTGGCCGCCATCGGGTCGAAAATGGAATTGGAGACGTTCACGCTGGGCATGATGGTAATTCCGTAGCCGGCGCCGAGCCAGAATCTCCGGCTGAGGCGCAGCTCGGCCAGAATGACCGGCTCGAGCTGAAATGCGTCGACGGATGAGGCGTTCACCGCGTTGCCGTCGACGGCGCCGTTCTCGACGCGCAGCTCGGCGCCGATGCGCAGCCGCTCGCGCCACCAGTAGGCGATGCGGGCCCGGGTGTCGACGGTGTCGTGAAATCCCCG
This sequence comes from uncultured Pseudomonadota bacterium, assembly GCA_963725905.1. Taxonomy (GTDB): domain Bacteria; phylum Myxococcota_A; class Polyangia; order Fen-1088; family Fen-1088; genus JADGRB01. The sequence continues at coordinate 396,362 of CAVSAG010000006.1, forward strand.
GTAAAGGACGATGTGCTCCGGCAGCCCGGTGGCCTCTAGCGTCGGGCCGACCAGGCGCACGTCGATCTTGTCGTGCAGGTGGGTCCACAGCCAGCGCGCCATGACGTCGAGCTCCAGCCCCGGTCGGAGGTGCCAGGTCACGCCCCCGATGAAGACGTCCGGCAGCCGATAGGTGATGTCGCCGAACACGCAGCGGTTCGACTGTCCCCCGGGGCAGGTGACGACGCCTCCGCCGAGCCGCGGGGGCAGGGTGACCGTCGTGTTGTCGGCCGCCACCTCGACGCCGGTCACCTGACTGCCGATCGGTCGGCTCTGGTACGAGAGCCCCACCTCGATGCTCCGGTGTCGGTAGTAGAGGCCGCCGCCGAGGGTGTACGAAAACGACGCGCCGCCGAGCCCCTGGCCCGAGTTGATGTTGTAGCGCGCGGCGGCCGCCGGGTTCTCGGCGTTGCAAGGCTGGCCGCCGCCGCAGTCGGCGGCCAGCCCCGCCTTTCCGCCATCGAGCGCCGTGTCCTCGGCGAAGCTGAGGCTGCCGGTCGAGAACAGGAACCCGGCCGAAAGACCGACGCGGAGATCGTTGCCGAACCGGATCGCCAGGGCCGGGACCAGCGCCAAATTGCGGAGGTCCATGCTCAACACCTGATAGCGCGTCGGCTCGTTGCCGGTCGCGGACGTCGGGAAGGTGAGCTTTTCCAGATACGGCATGTACGTGGCGACGGCCAGCGTGAACCGGTCGCTGCCGTAGCCGAGCGCCGCGTAGGCGCCCGGGCCGGGCGGCCACTGGAACGGCTGGCGGAAATCGGTGGCCGTCGCCGAGCCGGTCGGCAGCGACCCTCCTGGCGCGCCCGTCATCGCCGGCAAGCCTGTCGTCGGGTCGATCGGCGCGCGCGAAACGCCGATCGACGACCAGCGCGCCGTCCCCGCCACCATGACCTGGAACCCGCGCATGAGGCCGAGCGCGGCCGGGTTCCAGTAGATCGCGCCGAGATCGCCCGCGGTCGGTCCGCTGAACGACATCCCGCCGACGAACGGATCATCGATCGGTGAAGCCGCGGCGGTCCGGCAGAGCGCGAGCAGCGTCAGGGCGACAATCCCCGCGAGCGCCCGAGCGTTGTTTCGCCGGGGCCGCATCCCGAAATACATGAAGTGACGCGACGTTATCCGAAGGCCCTGGCGGCGGCAATGCCTCGGCAATGCCTTGACGGTCCACGATCGCCGTAGTTACATCCGTCCTATGGCCCGTACGCCGACGCGGCTGGGTCGCCGACTTCCGCCGCGATCTCGTCAATCGCTGTGGCTGCTGGCGGCGCTGAGCCTAGGCTGCTCGGCGCGCGTCTCGTCGGAGAACATCGCGCTCTGGAAGACGACGGAGAAGGGGCCCGAGCGGCTGCACGACGCGCTCGCGGACCACTCGGTTCCGGCCAAGCTGCGCGCCGAGGCGGCCGTCGCGCTGGTGGACATCAACCGGGGCGGCGAGGTCGATCAGATCCTGAGCGCGGCCAGCGCCGACGATCGCGCCGAGATCTCCAAGTCGCTGGAGCCGGCCTACGAAGTCGCCATGAAGGACCCGGCGCCCGAGAAGGCGCTCGCCTACCGGGACGCGCTCTTCTCGCTGCGGCAGGTGGCGCCGGCCGACGACCAGAAGCGGATCGACGCCGCGCTGCTGCCGGTGCTGGAGGCCAGCCTCGAGGCAGGCAAGGTGCGACAGGGCGAGCATTCGCTCGACAAGATGCTGACAGCCATCGGTCCCGAGTCGGCCGCCATGCTGGTGCGCGTGCTCGGCGCGCCCGATCAGCCGTACGTCCAGTCGGCCGATCTGCTGGCCAAGGTGGGCGACGAGGCGGCGCGCGATCGCGGCGCGGCGGCGCTCATCGCCCGGGCCCCGAAGATCAAGGCCAAGGAGAAGGACCATCCGGATCTCTTCTACAAGGCGCTGGGGACGCTGGGGGGACCGACGGCGGTCAAGTACCTGGAGGCGGAGGCCACCAGCAGCAAGGGAGAAGAGGCGCTGCGGGCGACGCGCGCGCTCGGCGAGCGACGTGATCCGACCGTGCTGTCGTTCGCGCTCAAGATCGCCGCCGATCCGAAGGCCGACAAGGCGGTGCGAGACGAGATGTTCGGCGTCGTCGAGGCGATCGGCGGGCTGGAGGCGGAAAAAGGGCTCCTTTCCATCATCTCGTCCGACAAGGAGGAGATCGTCCGCTACCGCGCCTTCGAGTCGGTGCTGGCGGCGCAGAAGGCCGAGGGGATCGTTCCGGCGCTGGAGGCGTTCCCGGCCAGCGCCAGCTACAAGAAGGTCGACGTCGACGATCTCCTGGTCAAGCTGATCGAGAAGATCGGTCAGCCGGCGCGGCCGGCGCTGGTGCAGGCGCTGGGCTCGCGCGTGCCGCTCGCGCGGATGACGGCCGCGATGGCGCTCGGGCAGATCGGCAAGGCGCCCGACGCGCCGGCGCTGGTGAAGATTGCGGGCGACAGTTCGCCGGTCAAAGGCTTCCCCGCGGGGGACACGGTCGGCAAGGAGGCCGCGGCGGCCGCGGAGATCGTGAAGAAGAAATCCTGATGGCGCTTCCCGGACGCAAGAGCCTGCGGCAGTTCCAGTGCAATGACACCCTCTGGGTCACCTTCCGCCGCATGGCCGAGGACCAGGAGAAAGAGGTCGACGACATCATCGCCGACGCGCTCGAGGCGTACGCCCAGCTCTCCGGTTATCAGACCGGCATCAACGCGCTGGAGGCTGAGAGTCAGCTGACGCCGCCGCCTTTCGCCGCGCGCCAGCAACAGCGGGCTGCGGCGCCGGCGCACCTCCCGGCGCCGCCACCCCTGCCTCCGCCGGCGCCGGCGCCGGCGCGGTCCCGGTTCGCGCCGCGGGTCCCCCAGCCGGGCGGCGTCTCCATGTTCGACGTGCCGTCGACGCCGGCACCGCACCCGCACGCCGCCGCCTTCGGCTCGGGGGTCGACGGGACCCCCGGGGTCCAGCCCGCCATCCCCGTCTACCTGGTGTTCGACAATCAAAAATACCGGATCGACAAGGACCAGTTCATCATTGGCCGCGGGACCAAGTCGTCCGATCTGCCGATCAAGGACGGCAACATCTCGCGCAAACATGCGGCGGTCATCCGACGGAATGGAACGTATTTCATCAAGGACCTCGGCTCGACCAACGGGATCGATTTCAAAGGGATGCGCATCGACAACAAGCGCATCGAAGAGGGGGACATCTTCCACCTCTGCGACTACGAGCTCCGCTTCACCTTCAAGAGATAGCGCGGGCGACGATCCGTTCGAGGCACCGGTCGGCTCGCTGCCGGGGGCCGGGCCGGTGACGGCGGGGCGGCTCGCGGAGCGAGGCGTGCGTACGGTGCGCGATCTCTTGATGCGGCTGCCGCGCGGGTACGACGATCTGCGGACGGCGACGCCCCTCGCGGCGCTGCCCGGCGTCGGCGACGGGACGGTGGTGCTCGTGCGAGGGACGGTCAAGCGGGTGCACGTCTTCCCGCGCCGTCTTCTCGACGTCTTCCTCGAGGACGGGGGGGACAGGTGTTGCGCGCGCGTTGGTTCCGCGTCCCCGGGGCGATGGCCAAATCCTTTCCCAAAGGCAGCGAGATCGCGCTGGCGGGCGCGCTGCGGACGGCGGCCGACGGGACGCGCGAGCTCGTGTCGCCGTCGGTGGTGACCGCGGCGCTGGCGGCGCGGGGAGACGGCGGGCTCGGCCTGCGCCCGCGCTACGGCCTGGTCCAGGGGGTGAAGGGGCGGACGCTCGAGAAGATGCGCGGGGCGGCGCTCGCGCGGCTCGGCGCGCCGGCGGAGGGGGCCGGGGATCTACTCTCGGCGGCCGCACGCGCGCGGCTCGGGCTGCCGTCGCTGGCCGAGGCGCTGGCTCGCCTGCACGCGCCGTCGGACGCGGCGGCCCTCTCGCCCGAGGCGCTGGCACCCGCGCGCGACCGGCTGGCGCTCGAGGCCGCGCTGGTGGCGCAGACGGCGTTTCTCCTGCGCCGAGCGGTCGAGGGGGAGACGGCCCTCGTGGTCGGCGCGGCGATCTGCGCGCCGGCCCGCGCGCGGCTCGAGGCTGAGCTTCCCTTCACGCTGACCGCAACGCAGGCGCAGGCGCTCGACGAGGTGGCGGTCGATCTTTCGCGCGGGCGGCCGATGCGGCGCCTGCTCATCGGCGACGTCGGCAGCGGCAAGACCGCGGTGGCCTTCGCGGCGGCCGCGCTGGTGGCGGCGGCCGGCGGCCAGACGTTGATGATGGTCCCCACCGAGGTGCTGGCCGAGCAGCAGAGCCGCGCGCTGGCGCCGCTCGCTGCCCGGCTCGGCCTGCGCCTCGCGTTGCTGACCGGCTCCCAGCCGCCCGCCGGGCGTGAAGCGATCCTCGAGGACTGCCGTCAGGGAAGGGTGCAGCTACTGATCGGAACCCAGGCCCTGGTCGGCGCCGCCAAAGAGATCGCGCGTCTCGGGCTGGTGATCGTCGACGAGCAGCACCGGTTCGGCGTCGCCCAGCGCGGCGCCCTCGCGGTTACCCGCGCGGATGGCGCCGCGCCGCACCTTCTGTCGATGTCGGCCACGCCCATCCCGCGCAGCCTGGCGCTGGCGCTGCACGGCGATCTCGACGCCTCGTTCCTGACCGGGCGGCCGGGCGGTCGGCGGCCCGCGGCGGCGATCGTCTGCGAGGGCGCGCGGGGGCGCGACGCCGCGTATGCGCGGCTCCGCGACGCGCTCGCGGATGGCGCGCAGGCGTTCGTCGTCTGTCCCGTGCGGGAAGCGGCGCGCCGCCCGGGTGCGGTCACCGCCATCGCGGAGCACGCGCGGCTCCGCCGTACGCTCGCTCCCGCGCGGGTGGGCCTCCTGCACGGCGCCCTCGGTGCGGCGGAGAAGGAGGCGGCGCTGCGGGCTTTCGCCGACGGACGGAGCGACGTGCTGGTGGCGACCACCGTCGTCGAGCTGGGGATCGATGTCCCGAACGCGACGGTGATGATCGTCGAGGAGGCCGAGCGGCTTGGCCTCGCGCAGCTGCATCAGCTGCGCGGGCGGGTGGGGCGCGGCGCGCGCCCCGGCATCTGCTTCCTGCTCGCCGCCGAGGGGCTGCCGGCCGATGCGCCGGCGCGGCGGCGACTGGCGCTGCTGGCCGCGCTCGACGACGGCTACCGACTGGCCGAGGCGGATCTGACCGAGCGAGGCTTCGGCGCGCTCTGGGGGACGGAGCAGGCCGGCGAAGGGGAGGGCGATTCCGGGCTCGGACCCCGAGGGCTCGCCGACCTCGCCGCGCTCGGCCGGCTGACCGCGCTGGCGCGCGGCGAGGCGGAGGCGCTGCTGGCCGCCGATCCGCTGCTTTGCCAGGCGGCGAACGTGCCGCTCGGGCGGGCGGCGCGCGCCCGCAGCGCGACGCTGTTCGGCGGCGAGGCAGGATGAGGATGATGAGGGCGGCCGGCGCGGCGATCGAGCCCCGCGCGGGCGCCTCGGCCCTCGCCTGGGTTGCGGCCGGCATTCTGGGGGGCGCGGTGGCTGGGCTGTTCGACGCCACCTCCTCGATCGTCGGTGGGATCGGCGGCCTCTCTGCCGGGAAGGCGGTTCGTCTGATCGCGCTCGCGGCCAGCCTGGTGGCGGCGGCCGGCGGCCTCGTCGGCGCGCTCGCGGCCCTGGGCGGCTGGCTCGGGCGTCGGACCAAGGCGCCGGAGCGGACGGTGGCGTTGCTCGCGGCGCTGGCGGCGGCGCCGCTCGTCGCTTACGACGCCGGCGCGCTGTTCGCGGGGCATCGGGCAGCATCGGTGCCCGGCCACCAGGCGATCTCGCTCGGGCTCGGGGCCGCCGCGCTCGCCGCCGTCGGCTGGGCGGCGCGGCGTTACGCGCGCCGGCTGCGCGCGGGGGAAGGGCGGGCGGGGTCCCCGGTGCCGGTGCTGGTGCTGTTCCTCGTCGGGGCCGGCTGCCAGCTCGCCAACCGGCTGGTGCTCCCCCGGCTCTACCAGTGGTTTCACCTCACGCTGGCGGTGGCGACGTTGCTGGCGTTCGTGCTGGCGCTGCGCGTTCGCGCGCGCGGGTGGCGAGGTGCGCGGGTCGGTCTCCTCGTGGCGGCGGCCGTGGCTGGCAGCGTGGCCTCGCTGGCCGCGCTCGGCGCCAGCCAGGGGTTGCGCTACGCCGCGTACGAGCGGACGACGTTGACCGCCTTCGCGCTGCGCGCGCTGCCGTCACCGGGTGCGGTGCGCGGCGTCGCCACGGGCGGCGAACGCGCGGCGGGCACCGCGCTGCCGCCGCTCCCCGCCGGCCCACGCCGCCCGGAGGCCGACGTCCTGCTCATCACCGTCGATGCGCTGCGCGCCGATCACGTCGGCGCCTACGGCTATGCCCGCCGGACCACCCCCAACATCGACCGGCTGGCGGCCGAGGGGACACGCTTTTCGCGCGCCTACTCGCAGGCGCCGCATACCTCGTTCTCGGTGTCGTCGATGTTGACCTCCAAGTACTTCCCGACCATGGCGCGGCTCGCGCCGGGCGAGCGGCACGACACGCTGGCCTCCGTGCTGCGCAACTACGGCTGGAAGACGGCGGCGTTCTACCCGCCGGCGGTCTTCTACATCGACTCCGACAAGCTGAAGACCTTCGCGGAGACCAACTTCGACTTCGAATACGTGAAATTCGAGTTCATCGACGCCCAGCGCCGGGTCGATCAGCTGCTCGCCTACTACGACCAGGTGAAGCCGACACGATCGTTCGTCTGGGTCCACTTCTTCGAGCCCCACGAGCCCTACGTGGCGCATCCGGGGTTCGAGTTCGGCGCCGGCGACATCGATCGCTACGACAGCGAGATCGCCTACACCGACGCCGCCGTGGGGCGGCTCGTCGGCGAGGTGCGCGCGCGGCGCCCCGAGACGATCATCATCCTGGCGGCCGATCACGGCGAGGAGTTCGAGGAGCACGGCGGCCGCTATCACGGCTCATCCTTGTATGAAGAACAGCTGCGCATCCCTTTCATCGTCTCGATCCCGGGCGTGCCGCCGCATGTTGTCGGTGGGCAGGTGGAGCTCTTCGACGTGACGCCGACGGTGCTGGGGCTGCTCGACATCTCGGTGCCGGTGCGGATGCGGGGGACCGACCTCGGCCCCTGGCTGGCCACGCCGCCCGCGCCCGCCGAGCGGCTGCCGCCCGCGTTCGCCGAGCTGGAAGACAAGCGGATGGTGTCGCTCGGCGGCGAGAAGCTGATCTGCGACCTGCGACTCGGCCTGTGCGCCACCTACGACCTGACGGCCGATCCCCACGAACGCCGCAACCTGGCCGAGGAGCGCCCGGCACGGGTGGCCTATCTGCACGGGCTGCTCGACAACTGGCTCGACGCGCATCTGACGTTCGAGCCGGTGACGGCCGCGGGAGCGGCGGCGTCGGGCGCGCCCGTTCCGAGGGCGATCGAGCGCGGACGGCTCGGCGATCTCGGCGCCGCCCCCGAGCTCGCGGCGCTGCTTGGCGGCACGGCGCCGCTGGCGGAGCGGCGCGAGGCGGCGGCGCTGCTGATCGGCCTGCCTCCACAGCCCGCGACCGCCCAGGCGCTGGCGCGCGCGGCAGACGATCCCGACGGCGCGCTCGCCGACTGGGCACGGGTCGGGTCGCTCCGCCTCGGCGATACCGCGCGCCACGCGCGTGTGGCGGCGCTGGCCGCAGATGCGAGGACCGAGCCTGGGCTGCGCGTGCGGGCGGCGCTGGCGTTGGCGGCCACCGGCGACGGCGGTGGGCTCCCGGTGCTGGCCGAGGCGCTCGATCGCCGCGACGACATCCTGCTCTGCCGGCTGGTCATCGTGACGCTCGGCGGGCTCGGCGACAGGCGGGCCGTCCCGATCCTGCTCCAGCACCTCCCGGAGGTGCAAAATCGACGCGAGATGGTGGAGGCGCTCGGGGATCTCGGCGACCCGGCCGCCATCGGTCCCCTGATCGAGAACCTGCGGCACGACGCCTACGTGCCCGTGCGCGCCGAGGCGGCGCGGTCGCTGGCCAAGATCGCGGCCAGGGGTCTGGGAGCGGCCGAGGACCACCGGGTCGCGGCGGCGCTCGTTGAGGCCGCGCACAAGGACACCGAGCCGATGGTGACCGCGGCGGCGCGCGCGGCGACCGCGGCGCTCGGGGCTCGCAAGCCGTGACGGAGGTAGCTCCTCCGCGGGCCGGCGGCGGCGGGCCGGGCGGGCGCGCGGTCTCGCTGGCGCTCGCCTGGTTTTTCGGTGCGTTCTTCTTCGAACGGTTGAGCATCCTGACCGCTTTCGATCCGGACGGCTTCCATGAGATGGCTCTGTTTCGCGAATGGCTGCGGACCGGGACGCTGCCGCTCCACGACACCTTCGCCTTCACGCCCACGATCTTTCCCACCGTGAACCACGAGTGGGGCGCCGGCGCGCTCCTCTACGGCCTCGCCGAGGGGCTGGGCGCACCCGGGATCATGCTGTGGCGCTGGCTCCTGTGCGGCGTGGTGGCCGTGGTGGCCACGCGGACCGCGCTCCGGCGCGCGCCTCCCGTGGTCGTCGCCTTCTGCGCGCCGATTGCCATCGTGCTCGGTCAGGTCGGCTTCACCACCATCCGGGCAGGCCTCTACACGATGCTGTTTCTCGCGCTGTTGCTGGCGGCGATCGATCGCGACCGCGACGAACCGCGCGCCGCGCGGTTCCTGGCGATCTACCTCCCGGTCGTCACGCTCTGGGTCAACCTGCACGGCGGCTGGATCGTCGGCGTCGGCGCGGTGGCGCTGTATGCCTTCGAGCAGCGTCTTCGCCGCCGCCCGATCCGGCACCTCGTCGCGGCGCTGGCAGCGACCCCACTGCTGATGGCGCTCACGCCGTACGGTCGCGGCTACTACCTCGGCTGGTGGCACACCATCACCTTTCCCCCCGGCGAGATCGGCGAATGGGCGCCGCTCTACCACAGCTCGTACGTGATCGGTCTGGCGGCGTTCGGGATGGCGTTGCTGTTTCTCCTCTACGCGCTCGCCCGTCGGGGGCCGCGCGCGCTGTCCGGGCTGGCGTTCGTCGGCGTCGCGGTCTGGGAGGCGCTGCGGCACGAGCGGCAAGTGGCTCTGTTCGCGCTTGCCTGGTTCTGCGCGGCGCCCGGCTACCTCGCCGCCACGCCGCTCGGCGAGCTGCTCGAGGGGGCGGTGGCAGGCCGCCGCGCGGCCCGGGCGCTGGTTGTCGTCACGGGCGCACTGGGGCTGGCGCTGGTCATGGTGGTGCTGCCGCGGCATCCGTTCCGGTTGCGGCTCCCGGCGCAGGGGAGCGATTCTCGGCGTCGCGGCGGTCGTCTATCCGGCGGGCGCGGTCGCCTACCTCGCCGACCACGGCTTCCAGGGCAAGCTGGTCACCTCCTTTGTGAATGGCGGGTTCGTCATCTGGAAGCTCCACCCCGCGGCGCGCGTCAGCTTCGACGGCCGCTACGCGGTCGCCTACCTGCCTGAGGTGCTCCGCGAGGACCGCACGCTGCACCGGGCGTGGCCCGGCTGGCGCGAGGTGCTCGCCCGCTACGCGCCGGACGCGGTGCTGACGGAACAAAACGAGCCGCTCGACGCCGCGCTGCCCGACGCCACCGGATTGGTCCGCGTCTACCGGGATGACGCCTACGACGTCTGGGCCCGGCCGGCGCTCGCGCTGCCGCCCGCCGACCGGACGGGGGCCCTCATTCCGACCCCCTTTCCGTGACCTGCACGCTGCCGTGCAGCCAGTCGATGTACGCCTTGCTGCCGTCGTGAACCTTGAAGGCCAGGATCTCCGGCACGTCGTAGGGGTGCAGCGCCAGGATCCGGTCGCGCAGGCGCTCGAACAGGGCGGGGTGGGTCTTGATGAAGCAGACGACCTCCTCGTCCTCGTGGATCTGCCCCTCGTATCGGTAGATCGATCGCGCGCCCGGCAGCATCGTCACGCAGGCGGCCAGCTCTTCGTCGACCAGCGCTCGGGCCAGCGACTGGGCGTTGTCGACGTCCGGCATCGTGACGTGAACCTCCAGCGCGTCGGCCACGGAAGAGGTTTACCACGCCGGCGTGCCTGCGGGTCGGCTCCGTCTTGACGCCGACGCTTCGGAAGAGGAAATTGTCGCGCCTTGCTCATCGTGCAGAAATACGGCGGGACCTCGGTCGGCAACATCGAGCGGATCCGCAACGTCGCGCGCCGCTGCCTGGCCGTGCAGCGCCAGGGGCACGACGTGGTGGTCATCGTCTCGGCGATGTCGGGCGAGACGAACCGGCTGCTCGGCCTGGCCAGGCAGATCACCAGCATCCCCGACGAGCGCGAGCTGGACGTCATCGCCTCGACCGGCGAGCAGGTGAGCGTCGGTCTGGTCGCGCTGGCCATCCACGCCGAGGGGGGCAAGGCGATGTCGCTGCTCGGCCACCAGGTCCGGGTGCTGACCGACAGCGCGTTCGCCCGCGCGCGCATCAAGGAGATCGACGCCCACGCGATCACCGATGCGCTCAAGGAGGGGAAGATCGCGGTCATCGCCGGCTTCCAGGGGGTCGACGAGGACGGCAACATCACGACGCTGGGGCGGGGCGGGTCGGACACCTCGGGCGTCGCCATCGCCGCCGCGCTGAAGGCCGACGCCTGCGAGATCTACACCGACGTCGACGGCGTCTACACCGCCGATCCGAACGTCGTTCCCACGGCGCGCAAGGTCGCCCGCATCAGCTACGAAGAGATGCTGGAGCTGGCTTCGCTCGGGGCCAAGGTTCTGCAGATCCGCTCGGTCGAGTTCGGGATGAAGTTCGGTGTCCCGATTCACGTCCGATCGAGCTTCAACGACAACGAAGGGACGTGGGTCGTGCCGGAAGAAAAAGCGATGGAATCGATCATGGTTTCGGGCGTCACCGCCACCAGGGACGAAGCCAAGATCACCATGCACGGGATCTCCGACCAGGCCGGCATCCAGGCGATGGTGCTCCGCCCGCTGGCCGTCGCCGGGATCGTGGTCGACGTGATCGTCCAGGCCTACGTCCAGAACGGGCGTACCAACTTCACCTTCACGCTGCCGGCCGCCGATCTGGAGCGCGCCAAGGACCTGCTCATCAAGCAGTGCGGCCACCTCTGCCCCCCCGAGCAGATCGAGAGCGAGTCGAACCTCTCGAAGGTATCGGTGGTCGGCGTCGGGATGCGGTCGCACGCCGGCGTGGCGCTCAAGATGTTCGATATCCTGGCCAAGGAGAACATCGCGGTGCAGCTGATTTCGACCTCCGAGATCAAGATCTCCTGCGTGATCGACGCGAAGTACGCCGAGCTCGCCGTGCGCGCGCTCCACGACGGCTTCGGCCTCGACAAGGCCTGATCGGGCGCCTGCCCGCCCCTTGCAATTCGCGGGGGAGCCGCTTGCACTTTGCGGAGTCGTGCCCGCGAAATGCGCCGTATCAAGCCTCTTAAGAAGGTGCGCCGTCGTAAGTTGCTGTAGTTACGTAACTAGGTACGTCTCGAAATAATTGCGAAATGCAAGAGCGGCATGATGTTCCCCAGGCGCCCAGATGGCGTCGCAAAAACCAGGAGGGAGCATCGTGATCAAAAGGTTCATGGAAGGAATGAAAACCGCAGAGCGGAGGCGCGTGTTCTACGCGCTCCTCGGCGGCAAGGCACTGGGGCTCGGGCTCCTCATGCTCATCATCTGGGGCGTCCCGCACTACTTCGGGCACAAGGCCTTCGCGGATGACGCTGCTGCGCCGCCGCCGGCGTACGTCAACCCGATCAACAACATGTGGACGCTCATCACGGCGTTCCTCGTGTTCTTCATGCAGGCCGGGTTCATGTTCCTCGAGGCCGGGTTCGCCCGGACGCGCGAGACGGTGAACGTCCTCCTCGAGGGGATCGTCGACACCTGCCTCTGCGGCATTCTGTTCTGGGCCTGGGGCTTCGCGTTCATGTTCGGCGCGGGGAACGGCTTCATCGGCCACCAGTTCTTCTTCCTGCACGGCGCACCTGAAACCTACGGAAGCACCGGGGTCTCGATCCTGACGTTCTTCCTGTTCCAGTACGCCTTCGCCGACACCTGCTCGACCATCACCTCGGGCGCCATGATCGGCCGCACCGGGTTCGTGGGCGATCTCGTCTACTCGTTCTTCGTCTCGGGCTTCATCTACCCGATCTTCGGCCACTGGGCCTGGGGTCCGGACGGCTGGCTGAACACCATCCACCCGGCGGCCTTCCACGACTTCGCCGGCTCGACGGTCGTCCACACGATCGGCGGCATGGTGTCGCTCGCGGGCGCCATCGTCCTGGGGCCGCGCATCGGACGCAAGTTCAAGCGTGACGGCGGCGGGGCGATGCCCGGCCACGACATGACCATCGCGGCCGTCGGCGGCGTCATCCTCTGGTTCGGCTGGTACGGGTTCAACCCGGGCAGCACGCTGTCGGCCATGGACGCGGCCGGCATCGGGCGCGTCGCCGCCAACACCACGCTGGCGGCCTGCGCCGGCGGTCTCGGCGCCATGTTCTGGATGTACCCGAAGAACAAGGTCTGGGACTGCGGCATGACCATCAACGGCTTCCTCGCCGGCCTGGTGGCCATCACCTGCCCCTGCTACTGGGTGTCGCCCTTCGGCGCCATCTGCCTGGGCGCCATCGCCGGCCCGGTCTGCGCGCTCTGCGTCGACCTGATGGAGTACCTGCGGATCGACGATCCGGTTGGTGCGGTCGCCGTTCACGGCGCCGCGGGCATCTGGGGAACGCTCTCGCTCGGCCTCTTCGCGACCGGTCAGTACGGCGCGCCGACGCCGACGGGCGCCGACAACTCGGCGGCCTCGGTCGTCACCGGCCTCTTCTACGGCGGTGGCGTCAACCAGCTGATCGGACAGGCGATCGGCAGTGTCTGCATCGGCGGCGCGACCCTGGTCGGTTCGCTGATCATGATGTACTTCGTCAAGATCACGGTCGGTCTCCGCGTCTCGAAGGAGGGCGAGCTCGAAGGGCTCGACCTGCACGAGCACGGCGGCGGCGCCTACCCGGAGCTGGTCGGCTCGTCGCACGGCTTCGCGCTCTCCGATGACGCGCAGGGCTCGACGGCGCGGGCGGTCGGTTCCGAGCCCGCGCGACCTAGTCGGGGCTGACAGAGACGGGCCCCGGACAGCCGGGGCCATCGCTTTAGAAAGATGGTGCCCGCCGGGCTCACAAACCCGGCGGGGGCCACGCGACACGAGGGTGGTTCCTCGGTCGTGTTGGGGTGGACGGCGCCCCCGGGTAACCGGGGGCGCCGGTCCCGTTTTTTGGCTCCGGGCTTCGCCCTCCGCCGCGCGGGAGGGGCGGGCCCCTCCCGCGGGCCCACCCCGCGGAATGCGACGAGAGCCGGGGCCGGATCTGGCCCGGCAAGTAAGTCTCCGGCGGGCAAAGCCCGCCTTCGATCAACCAGGGCCCTGAAGGGGCCTTTGTCATTTTGGGGCGCGGCGAAGGGGCGAGACTTCAAGTACTTCTTGAGGTCGGTCGCGGTCTACCAGAAGCGGAGGGTGAAGCCGAAGCGGGGGAGGAACCAGGCGCCCGGGCCGGCGAAGTCGTAGCCACCTTCGGCGACGAGGTCCGATGACAGTCCTGGCAGGAAGCGGAGGCTGACGCCGATGGAGGCGACGGGACCGCCGGCGGCTTTCGTGGTCGTCGCGCCGGTCGGGTAGTCGCTGACCGCGCCAGCGCGGGCCCCGAGGCCGAGCTCGGACACGAAGAGAGGGCCGCGGCGCTGAAGGAGAGCCGAGAGCCCGGCCATGTAGGCCGTTTGATAGGGGCCGCCGAAGACGGACAGCTCGCTGGTGACCCCCCATTGCCAGCTCGGCGACGCGGGCCACTGGGGTCCGTGCTCGACGCCGATGCGCAGGGAGACGCCGCTCGTGGAGAAGAAATTGTTCGAGAGGTAGCCGCCCCAGTACAGGAGCGAAGGGTCGAGCGCGAGCACCCAGGAGGGGGGCGGGGGCGGGGAGGGCGCGGTGGCCAAGATGGTGGGCGGGGAGTCGCGGACGTCGGCGACGTGGATCAGCTCGGCGGCTGCCAGCGCCAGCTCGCGCGCGCGGGCCGCCGGCGCGACGGCGCCGAAGGGGACCAGCCGGCGCACCGCTGCTCCGCCCTCGTTCTGGCGGACCGCGAGGACCGTGGCGTCGGGCCCGTTGCAGGCGATCGAGACCAGCAACACGTCGGGCCCGTCCGAGGCGCGGTCGTCCAACAACCGCTGTCCGATCTCGACGCGCAGAGGCCCACGCACCGTCGCGTCGGGCAGGTCCGCGCACCGCACGGGTGCGAGGCGCACGGCGTGGGGAGGCGACTCAGGCAGCGGCGCGCCCGTCGCCGCCAGGGCCCAAATCCAGGCCAGCGCCGTCGCGATCATTTCGCCATCTCCACCGCCGCGCGCGCTTCCGCGGCGTGCGCGGCCGCATCGGCGGCCAGCGGGCCGCCGGGGTCGAGATCGTGCGCTCGGGCGAACGCGGCGGCCGCGCCAGCGCGATCGTGAAGGTCCAGCGCCAGCACCCGGCCCAGCTGATAGGCGGCCACGGCGGCGCGTGGATCGCCGGGATGACGGGAGAAAATGGCGGTCAGGGGCGCCACGGCGTCGGCGGGATGCCCGGCCAGCCGCGCGGCGTCGGCGGCGTCGAAGAGCGCGGCGACGGTCTCCTCCGGAACGGCGTGCCGGGCGGCGGACGCCAGGCGACCCGCCGGTTTTGCGCGGGGAGGGGAGACGGTGGCCGCGGGCGCTTCCGCCGCGGGCACCGGGGACAGCTCGGGCGATGCGGGCTGCGCGGCCGGTGAAGCGGACGCATGCGCGGCCGGAGGCGGGGACGAGGCGCCTGCTCGCAAATGGGTCCACGGGCGCGCGAAGGCGAAAGCGACGCCCGCCGTGCCGAGCAGCGCCAGCGCGACGAGCGCGACGCGCCGGCGGTGCCGGCGGCGCGCCAGCCGATGCTCGATTCGCCGCCCCACGCGCCCGGCCAGTGCTGGTGTCCAGCGGACGCTGATCGCCGAGGCAATGCGGCGGGCCATCGGATTGCTCATTGGTCCTCCTCGTTCTCCACGCGTGTGGCGAGGAGCGGTTTCAGGAAGGTGTCGGCGGCGGCGATCCGCCGCTTCGCGGTTGCCAGCGAGCAGCCACAGAGCTCGGCCACGCGATCGAGCGGCTCGTCCTGGAGGTTCCGGAGGACCCAGGCGCTCCGCTCGCGGGCCGGCAGTCGGTCGAGGGCGGCATAGAGCAGCGCGACCAGCGGGCGCAGCTCGGCCGCCGCCTCGTCGGCGACCAGGTCGACCTCGAGGTGCGCCGGCTGGAGAAAGTACCGCAGGCGCCGCCAGCGCAACCGCCGTGAGGCTTCCCGCACGGTGATCCGGCCGAGCCAGGTGCGGAGCGCCCCGGCCTCGCGGACGTCCGAGAGACGCCGGTGCGCGATCAGGAAGACCTCCTGGACGACGTCGGGGACGTCGTCGTTACGGCCCAGGATCCGCCCCGCCAGGCCCGCCACGTAACCCGCGTGCAGCTCGTACGCCTGCTCGAAGGTGGGCGGCCCGGCCGCTCCGGGGCCGCGCGCCTCAGGCGACGCCGCCGGGACCAGCGCCAGCCGGCCGGCGAGCTGTCTCTTCTGGGGCAAGCGGGCCATTCTCCTTCACAGAGGTCCGTTGGTGGGGAAAACGGCTCACACGGAGATAATCTCTATCCATGAATGGTGAAATCGATGTGGCCAGGGATGAGGGGGTGCTGCGCATCACCTTCAACCGGCCAGCCAAGAAGAATGCGCTCACCCGCGCGATGTACACGACGCTCGCGGCGGAGCTGGCGGACGCGGAGGCAGATCCGGCCGTGCGCGTGGTCCTGTTTACCGGCGGGCCGGAGACGTTCAGCGCGGGGAACGACCTCGGCGATTTTCTGGCCGCCGATCGGGACTTGTCGCCCGCGGCGGCGTTCATCAGGGCGCTCGCGCGGGCGACGAAACCGATGGTCGCGGCGGTGAGCGGCCTGGCTGTCGGCGTCGGCGCCACGATGCTGCTTCACTGCGATCTGACCTACGTGGGCCGGAGCGCGAGCCTCTCGTTTCCGTTCTTGAACCTGGCGGTGGTTCCCGAGGCCGGATCGACGGTGCTGCTTCCCGCTGTCATCGGCCTTCCTCGGGCGACGCGGCTGCTCTACTTCGGAGAGAAGCTTTCGGGGGAGGAGGCGGCGCGGCTCGGCGTGGTCACCGAGGCCGTCGACGACGACAAGGTGCAGGAGCGCGCGGTCGCGCAGGCGCGCCTCGTCGCCCAACGCCCGCGCCAGGCTCTGATGGCGACCCGCGCGCTGCTGCGCAGGCCGTTCGCCGCGGCAGTGGACGAGGCGATTCGGCGCGAGCTCGAGGCGTTCGAGCGCCAGCTCTATTCGGCCGAGGCGCGCGAGGCGATGACCGCGGTGCTGGAGAAGCGTCCGCCCGATTTCTCGAAGCTCTGAGCGGCGCCCCGACGAGAGGGTACTTCCTTGTTCGGGCGAAGAACGTGCCTGCTAGCATCAGCCCGCGTGGTCGGTCGGGCGTTCATTCTCGGGCTGATCGTCGCCGGTTGCGCGACGGGCGGGCCACCGCCGGCATCGCCGCCCGACGTGCACGGCCGAGGGGCCGTAGATCGGCCCAAACCGACCGGGCGGCCGCCGGATCTCCCGATCACCGAGTTCGTACAGCCCGAGCCGGAGCCCGCGCGTGGCGAGCCCGATCGCGACCATGATCGGATCCCGGATTCGCAGGACAAATGCCCCGACGAGCCCGAGACCTACAACGGCTTCCAGGACTCGGACGGCTGCCTCGATCACGGAAGTGTCGGGGTCCACGTGCCGCTCGCGATCTACGACAAGATCTACTTCGCGTCCGGCAGTCGCACGCCCATTCCCCAGACGACGCCCCTGATCGAAGCCATCGCGGCGGCGCTCAAGGCGCACCCGGAGCTCGCCGTCGTCGGGGTCGTGGGGTACGCGTCCGACGAGGAGCGTGATCCCATCCGGCTGACCACGGCGCGCGCCGTGGCGGTCCGGAATGCCCTCGTCAAACTCGGCGTCTCGCCGGCGCGGCTTCGCACGCACGGCTACGGCACCGAGAGTCCCCTGTGCGCGGGCCACGACGAGGAGTGCCGGAGCCACAACCGGCGGGTCGAGTTTCCGACCTTCGAGCACGGTCCTCCGCCCGCGCCGACTTTCCTCGGACCCCTGGACCCATCGATCGTGAAGCCGTAATGCTCTAGCGCGATTCAGTCGAGGAGCTGACGGATCTTGGATTCGAGGTCGTCGACCGGGACCTCGGACTGGGTCCCGTGGGCGAGGTCCTTGACGGTCAGCTTGCCGGAGGCGATCTCGTTGCCGCCGATGATGACGGCGACGCGGGCACGGAGCTTGTCGGCGCGCTTGAGCTGCGACTTCGACTGTTGCCGCCGCGGTGCTCGATCTCGACGCTGATGCCGGCGGCGCGCAGCCGCTGGGCGATGGGCAGCGCGTAGGCGAGGGCGGCCGCGTCCATCGGGGCGAAGAAGGCGTTCACCGGGCGCTCGTAGCTTTCGGGCGGCTGGGTGAGGGCGAGCAGCATGCGCTCGACGCCCAGCGCGAAGCCGATGGCGGGGGTCTTGGGGCCGCCCAGCGAGGCGACCAGGCCGTCGTAACGTCCGCCGCCACAGATGGTGTTCTGGGCGCCGAGCTCGCCGGCGGTCGTCTTGATCTCGAAGATCGTGGCCGTGTAGTAGTCGAGGCCGCGCACGAGGCGCGCGTCGAGCGTGTGGCGCACGCCGAGGTCGTCGAGCAGCTTGCGCACGGTCGCGAAGCGCGTCTGCGACGCCGCGCTCAGCGTCTCGAGCAGGACCGGGGCGTTCGCATTGAGGGCGACGATCTCCGGGTTCTTCGAGTCGAGGATGCGCAGCGGGTTCGTCTCGAGCCGCCGGAGGGAGTCCTCATCGAGCTTGTCTCGGTGGGTAGAGTAGAAGGCCACCAGCGCGTCCCGGTAGGCGGCGCGCTCCTCGGGCTCGCCGAGCGAGTTGAGGCTCACCTCCAGCGCGTCCCTGGGGATGCCGATCTCCTCGAGCATCAGCGTGAGCATGGCGATCGTCTCGGCGTCGGCCGACGGCTCGTTGACGCCGAACCACTCGGCGCCGATCTGGTGGAACTGGCGCAGCCGTCCGCGCTGCGCGCGCTCGTGCCGGAACATCGGCCCCAGGTAGAACCAGCGGGTGACCGGCTCCTTGTTCCACTGCGCGTTCTCGATGTAGGCGCGCACGGCCGAGGCGGTCCCCTCGGGGCGCAGGCTGACCGAGCGGCCGTCGCGGTCGTCGAAGGTGTACATCTGCTTCTCGACGACGTCGGTCACCTCGCCGACGGAGCGGACGAAGAGCGGTGTGTACTCCAGCACCGGCGTCCGCAGCTCGCGGTAGGCGAACGCCTCCAGGACGCCGCGCGCCTTCTCCTCGACGTACTGCCACTTCGCGATGTCTGGCGGCAGGGCGTCGTTCATCCCCTTCACGCCGGGGGGCGTCTGAGCGGAGCCGGGCTCTGCCCGGCGAAGCTCGTCGCGGGGGGGCGCGGGGACCCTTTGAGGGTCCCCGGGTTTAGCCGAACCGTCAGCCATGCGCGGCTTTTACCACGCGCTTACTCGGTCCGGACCACCGCCTCGCCGAGGCGGCCGGCCAGAAAGGCGAGGGCGGCGTCGACCGAGGCGCGGTCGCGGCCGTCGAGGGTGATCTTGACGCGGTAGTCGCGCGCCTCGAGGTGGGGGTAGGAGCCGACGTCGACACCGGGGAAGGCGGCCACGGTCTCGTCGAGCACACCCGCGATCTCCCCCTCGCCGGCCCGCGAGTAGAGGGCGCGGCCGTGGATCGGCGGCGCGCGGAAGAGCTCGCGCACCGCCTCGAACTTGGCGCGGAAGATCGACGGCACGCCGGGGAGGATCCAGACGTTGCGGACGACCACGACCGGCCAGGTGGTGCCGGGGCCACCCGGGCCGTGCTCGAGCCGCGCCCCGGCCGGCAGGTCGGCCATCCGCAGATCGCGCTCGTGCAGGCGCGCCCCGTAGCGATCGCGCAGCAACGCCTCCAGCTCCGGGTGACGCGTGATCGGCAGGTCGAAGGCCTCCGCCACCGCACGCAGCGTCACGTCGTCGTGGGTCGGGCCGACGCCGCCCGAGGTGAAGAGGTGGTCGACGGTGGCGGCGAGCGCGCGGACGCGGGCGGCGATCTCGGCCGTCACGTCGGGGACGACCTCGATCCGCCGCAGCGAGACGCCCAGCTGCCGCAGCTCGCCGATCAGATAGCGCGCATTCTGGTCGTCGACCTTCCCCGAGAGGATCTCGTTCCCGATGACCAGGATCGCGGCGGTGGGGTCGGCCAGCACGGCGTCTTCATCATTGCACGGGAAGCTGGCATAATCGCCGCGCGACCTTGATGAAGAACAACTTGCTTCGGGTGCCTTCCCTTACCCTCTCCTTGGTCCCTTTCTTGGCCGTCACGGCGGCGTTCGCCGGTTGTTCCAGCCCCGCCTCCGGGACCCGGCCACACGACGCCGGAACGGACGTGCCGACGACGAAGATCGACGCGCAGCCCAAGGATTACTATTGCCCGGCCGACGCGATGGGCGGCGGCGTCTGCCCGATCAACTTCTGCGGCACGCTGCAGACGGTGAACGCGCTGCTCGCCAACCCGCCCGGGTACGGTCAGTCGGGGGCCGATTCGATCTGCAACGGCGGGCACGTCTGCGTGGTCGGCGCGCCGGTCGCGACTGGCAACGCGTTCCAGCTGACCTGCGTGGCGCCGACGGCGGGCGCGCTCGCCTTCGGGGCGCCGTGCTCGCCCAGTCCGTCGGCGGGGATGCGCTGCGCGAACGACTCGCTCTGCATCGCCAGCGTCGACTTCCCCACCCAGTTCTTCTGCGCCACGATGTGCCGCAACGACGCCGACTGCCCGACCTCGTCCAGCTGCCTAGAGTACCCGACGGTGCAAGCGCCCGACGGTTCTGTGGCGCACGTGGGGATGTGCACGCCGGCGTCGAAGATCGCCGCCCCTCCCTGCACGCACGAGAGCACCTGCCCCACCGGGCAGGGGTGCGTCGCCGACGGGACGCGGACCTCGCTGACGGTCTGTAGGTCGACGGGCGGTACGCTGCCTGTCGGGACGTCCTGCACGGACGCCGCGCAGTGCCTGAGCGGCGCCTGCTACGACCGCGACTTCAAGGTCGCTGGCGGCAACAACCGAACCTTCTGTTCCTCGGTCTGCACCTTCAACAGCGACTGCGGTCTCGATCAGGTTTGCGCGCGGATCGTCCAGAACAACAACGGCACGCCGGCCGACCCGACCGACGACGTCGTGGGGGGCGTCTGCCAGTCGCTGTTCATCCCCAACGGCGCGACGGGGTGCGATTCGGACAACTTCTGCCTCAATCTCGCCAACGGCTCGGACACCTGCGACGCGGCCCGCGGGTTTTGCTACAACAAGTCCGCGGTCCCCGGCTCGGCCTGCACGAGCGAGGCGGGCTGCATGATCGGCGGCGTCTGCTCGATGGAGCCGCATCTGTTCCCGGGCGGCTACTGCCAGCTGTACGGCTGCGCGCCGACCCCGACCGGCAGCACGCCCAGCGCCGACCTCTGTCCGGGCGCCGGCAGCGTCTGCGTGCAGCGCGGCGGTCCGGATGCCCCGCTCTACGCCTGCTACGACGGCTGCCAGCTCGGGAGCGACGCTGGCGCCCAGATGTGTCTCCGCGCCAGCGCGGGTTACTTCTGTTCCGCGCCGTCGCCCGGCCTGACGGCGAACATCTGCCTCGGGCAGGGCGGAACGTAGCCGGCGTGCGCGCCACGAACGCAGGAGCGCGGACGGGGCGGAGGTCGCTGATTGCGCTGGTGGCGCTGGTTTTAGGCGCCTCGCCCGCGGCCGCCCAGACACCGCCGCTCCCGCCGCCCGCACCGGCGGCGCCCGCCGCCCCGGTGATCGCGCCCGCGCCCGAGCCCGAGCCGACGGCCGCCGCCACCGCCGCGCCCGCTCCCGCTGGCGCGCCGGCCGCCGCGCCGGTGGCCGAGCCGGGCCCGATCCCGACCAGCGACGCGACGCCGGCCGCCTCGGATCACGACGCCGTCGTCGGGCACGTCGGGATCGCGGCGCGCCGCCTCGATCCGGGACCACTGCCCCTGTCGCTGCGCCCCGGGCAAGGGTGCCCCACCGACATGAGCATCCCCTGCGCGGTGACGCTGGGGGCCGTGGGCGCCCGCTACTGGATGACGCGCAATCTGGCGCTCAACGGCTACCTCGCGATCGGCAGCGGGGGCGGCTCGCTGGGCGGCCAGGATCTCGATACCTACCTGGGCGTCGGGCCGGTCGTGGGCGCGACCTTGTTGCTCGGCAACTGGCGCCACCTGTCGATCGGCGCCAGCCCGGAGCTGACGGTGATCTGGTTTCGCCCCGCCGGCGGCGACGCCCCGAGCACGCTGCTCGTCGGCATGACCGCCGCGCTGGAAGGGGAGCTACACTTCGGATTCCTCGGCGTTCCGGCCCTGTCGATTGGCCTCCTCGCCGGGGCGGCGCTGAACTACGAGCGCGCGCCGAACGCGCACCTCTGGTCGGTCGGCGTGATCGGCGCCGGCAGCATCTGGGACGCGCTCTCCACGCTCTACGTGCGGTATTACTTGTGACGAGGAGCGTGTTTTCGCCATGACGCCGCGGCTTCCCCCGCCCGACAACGATCTCACCGAGCGCCGGGAGATCCTCGACGCCGCCGGTCTCGGCCGGACCCTGCGCCGCATGGCGCTGGAGATCGCCGAGCGGATCCCCCAGGAAGGGCGGCCGATCTATCTGGTCGGTGTCCGTACCGGCGGCGCCTACCTCGCCCACCGCCTCTCGGGCCTCTTGGCCGAGGCGGGCGAAGCGAAGCCGCTTTTGGGGGCGGTCGACATCTCGCTCTATCGCGACGACGTGTTTCGCGGCCTCCCCAAGCCGGAGATCGGCCCGACCGAGCTCCCCGAACCGATCGACGGACGCACGGTGGTGCTGGTCGACGACGTGCTCTTCACGGGGCGCACCATCCGCGCGGCGATGGACGTGCTGGCCGACTACGGGCGCCCGCAGGCGGTGAAGCTGGCGGCGCTGGTCGACCGGGGGCGGCGCGAGCTGCCGATCCAGCCCGACGTCGTCGGTGTCGCTCTCGAGACCACGGCGCGCGAGTCGGTGCGCGTGATGCTCGCCGAACGGGGCGAGGTCGACCGGGTCGTCCTGCGGGAGCGGCGCGGGTGACCGGCTTCGCCCATCGGCACCTGCTGGGCATCGAGTCGTTGAGCGCCGCGGAGATCGGCACGCTGCTCGATCTCGGCGACAGGTTCCTGGAGATCAACGAGCGGCCGATCAAGAAAGTGCCGACCCTGCGCGGCAAGACGGTCATCAACCTTTTCCTCGAGGCGTCGACCCGCACCCGCACCTCGTTCGAGATCGCCGCCAAGCGGCTGTCGGCCGATGCGGTCAACATCTCGGGGTCGTCCTCCTCGACCGTGAAGGGCGAGACGCTGCTCGATACGGCCCGCAACCTCGACGCCATGGCGCCCGACGTGGTGGTGGTGCGCCACGCGCAGGCCGGCGCCGCCGAGATGCTGGCGGGGCGGCTGCGCGCCGGGGTGGTCAACGCGGGCGACGGCGCGCACGAGCATCCGACCCAGGCGTTGCTCGACTGCTCGACGATCCGCGCGCACAAGGGACGGCTCGAGGGGCTCGACGTCGTCATCTGCGGGGACATCCGCCACAGCCGCGTCGCTCGCTCGGACATCTGGGCGCTCACCAAGCTGGGGGCGCGCGTCCGGATCGCGGCGCCGCGCACGCTTCTCGCGCCTGGGCTCGAGTCGATGGGCCCGCCCGGCACCGTCACCATCCACGAGCGGATCGAGCCGGCGCTCGAGGGGGCCGACGTGGTCATGATGTTGCGCATCCAGAAGGAGCGCATCGGCGGCGCGCTGTTCCCCAACACGCGCGAGTACTCGCGCTACTTCGGCCTCAACGCGCGCCGCCTGGCGCTGGCCAAGCCCGACGCCATCGTCATGCACCCCGGCCCGATCAACCGCGGCATCGAGATCGACCCCTCGGTCGCCGACGGTCCGCGCGCCGTCATCCTCGACCAGGTCTCCCGCGGCGTGGCCGTCCGGATGGCCGTGCTCTATCTGCTGGCCGGCGGCGACGGCGGGCCGTCGGAGTAGGGCCGCGGCCGGACACTCGACGTGGGTCGGCTCAAGGACGTCGCCGTCGACCGGCCCCGGCTTTTGTTGGTCGGGATCAATCCGGGGCTCAATTCGGGGGCGGTGGGGCATCACTTCGCGGGGAACGGCAACCCGTTCTGGCGGCTGCTCCACGCGGCGCGGCTGACGCCGGTGCTGCTTCACTACAGCGAGGACGAGCGGCTCGCGGAGCTCGGGATCGCGCTCACCAACCTCTGCCCGCGCACGACACGGACGGCGGCGGAGTTGACGCGCGCGGAGATTGGTCGCGGGCACGCGGCGCTCGCCGGCAAGATTGCCGCTTGGCGGCCGGCCGTCGTGGCCTTCGTCGGCGTCACCTTGTACCGGATGTACTTCAGCGCCGCCGAGGGGCCCGGGCCCGGGCCAAAGCGGGAGACGATCGCCGGCGCGCGCGTATTCGTGGTTCCGAACCCCAGCGGCCTCAACGCCAGCTTTCCAGGCTTCGAGCACAAGCTGCTCTGGTTCAAGAAACTGCGTGTATTCGTGGATCGGGTGGCAGGGGCCCCAGCTAGGAGCAAAACCAATTGACTGGGGGGCGGGAACCCCCTATCAAGGGGACCCGGCGAATGGATCTCTGTCTGCGCGGCGGCCGGGTGATCGATCCTCGGCGCGGTATCGACGCCGAGGCGGACGTGCTGCTGAAGGACGGCGCCGTCGGCCTGGTCGGCCCAGGGATCGCCGAAGGCGTGGGCGAGGGGGTGCGGATCGTCGACGTGCGCGGCAAGTGGGTGGTGCCGGGTCTCATCGACCTGCACACGCACCTGCGCGAGCCGGGGCAGGAGTACAAAGAGGACATCGTGACCGGGACGCGCGCGGCGGCGGCGGGCGGGTTCACGGCGGTGTGCGCGATGCCGAACACGACGCCTCCCAACGACACCCGCGCGGTGACGGAGCTCATCGTCCGTCGCGCGCGCGAGGCGGGCGCGGTGCGCGTCTACCCGGTCGGCGCCATCACCAAGGGCCTCGCCGGCGAGTCGCTGGCCGAGATGGGGGAGCTCAAGGAGGCCGGCTGCGTGGCCGTCTCCGACGACGGGCGGCCAGTGATGAACGCCGAGCTGATGCGGCGGGCGATGGAGTACGCGCGCACGTTCGGGCTTACGATCGTGCAGCACTGCGAGGACCTGACGCTGTCGGCGGGCGGCGCGATGAACGAGGGGCCGGTCGCCACGCGCGCCGGGATCCGCGCCCAACCGGCCTCCGCCGAGTCGGCGATGGTGGCGCGCGATCTCGAGCTCTGCGCGCTGACCGGCGCGCGCTACCATGTCGCCCACGTCAGCAGCGCCGAGTCGGTGCGCCTGGTCCGCGAGGCCAAGCGGCGCGGTCTGCCGGTCAGCTGCGAGGTGACGCCGCACCACCTGACGCTGACCGACGACGCTTGCGCGCACTACGACACGCACGCCAAGTGCAACCCGCCGCTGCGGGGCGCGGCCGACGTCGAGGCGCTGCGCGCGGGGCTCGCCGACGGGACGATCGACGCGGTGGCCACCGATCATGCGCCCCACTCGCCGGTCGAAAAAGAGGTCGAGTTCGAGCAGGCGGCCTTCGGGATCATCGGCCTCGAGACGGCCGTGCCGCTGGTGCTGGAGCTGGTGCGCAGCGGGGTGCTGAGCCCGTCGGCATTCGTCGAGCGCCTCTCGGCCGGTCCCGCCGCGCTGTTCGGGCTGCCGGGCGGGACGCTCGCGGCCGGCACGCCGGGCGACGTCACTGTCATCGACCCGGAGGTGGCCTGGACCTGTGAGCCGCGGACGCTGCGGTCGCGCTCGCACAACACCCCCTTCGCCGGGCGGGCGCTGCGCGGACGGGCGGTGTTGACGGTCGTCGGCGGTGCTATCGTCTACTCGGGAGAGAGAGCGTGAGCCAAGAGAGGCAACAGCCGCCGACACAAGACTCGCCTGCACTGCCGCCGGCGCTGCTGGCGATGGAGGATGGCACCGTCTACCGCGGCTTCGGTTTCGGTGCGGCCGACGGCGGCGCGGTCAGCGGCGCCGGGGAGATCGTCTTCAACACGGCGATCACCGGCTACCAGGAGGTGCTGACCGATCCGTCGTACCGCGGCCAGATCGTCACCATGACGGCGCCCGAGATCGGCAACGTCGGCATCAACCCGGTCGACTTCGAGTCGGCGCGCCCCTGGTGCGCGGGCTTCGTGGTGCGCGAGCTGTCGCCGCTGGTCTCGAACTGGCGGGCCTCGGGATCGCTGCACGAGCTCCTGGCGCAAAACGGCGTCGCCGGAATCACCGGGATCGACACGCGCGCGGTCACGCGGCGGATCCGTCTGTCGGGCGCGCAGCGGGCGGTGATCACCCGCAACGTGGCCGATCCGGCCGCCGCGGTGGCGCGCGCGCGCAACCATCCCTCGCTCGAGGGGCGCGACCTCGTGCGCGAGGTGACCTCGGCCGCGCCGTACGACTGGGACGAGCCGCTCTGGCAGGGGCCGCGGGCGCCGAGCCGCGGCCCGGTGGAGACGCCCCCCGCGCGCCACCACGTCGTCGCCTACGACTTCGGCATCAAGCGCGGCATCTTGCGACACCTGCGCTCGTCGGGGTGCAAGGTGACGGTGGTGCCCGCCACGACCCCGGCGCGCGAGGCGCTGGCGATGAAGCCCGACGGCGTGTTTCTCTCCAACGGCCCCGGCGATCCCGCGGCCGTCGACTACGCGGTCGAGGCGGCGCGCGAGCTCTGTGTGTCGAAGCTGCCGGTGTTCGGCATCTGCCTCGGCCATCAAATCCTGGGGCTCGCGCTGGGCGGCAAGACGTACAAGCTCAAGTTCGGGCACCACGGCGCCAATCACCCGGTCATGGATCTCGGCACGCGCAAGGTGGAGATCACCTCGCAGAACCACGGTTTCGCGGTCGACGTCGACTCGATGGCGGGCAAGGCGGTGCTCTCGCACGTCAGCCTCAACGACAAGACGGTCGAGGGGATGCGGCACGGCGAGCTGCCGGTCTTCAGCGTGCAGTACCACCCGGAGGCCTCGCCGGGGCCCAACGATTCGAACTATCTGTTCGAGCGGTTCCGCGTCTCGATGGAAGAACGCCGCCGTCGCTGAGCGATGATCTACGCGCTGCTCGACCGACTGACGGAACGCTACAGCGAGAACGAGCATCGGCTGGAGGCGATGCGCGCCCGCGAGGAGTACTTCGACCGCGCGGGGAAGGTATTCGACGACGACGCCGAGCTGTTCGAGGGGCGGATGGCCTCGTTCCTCGAGTGGTACGTGCTGGAGCGCCCCTCCGCCGGTCTGGCCGGAAAGGCCCCGATCGCGCATGCCCTCGAAGCGGCAGCCAGGGCCCCGGCCGCCGAGCGCCGCACGCTGGCGCACCTGGCGTCGAGCCACCGCAGCGTCTTCCAGCTGGCCGCCTCGGCCGATCGCGTGCTGGAGATCGACGATCTCGTCGGCGGGGCGCGCTTCTCGGTGGTCGAGCGGCGCAACACCGCCGGCGTGGCGCCCGGCGACGTGTTCGAGGCGCGTCTCATCTGGGACGCGGCGGGCGAGGGCGGCGCGGCCGAGCGGGCGATTTTCGGCCGCACCTTCCTGTTTCACCCGCCCGACGCTCGCGACGTCGTCGTCGAATGGGTCGAGCGCGCCGCCGGACAGGGGATGCGCCGCGAGGAGATCCTGTTTCACCTCTCGCGCCAGTACGTCCGCTGGCATCGCCTCGGGCACACCAGCGCGGCCAAGGTCTACCGCGATGGCGGCTGACCCCGGTGCGCCGCGCCGGTTCCGGTGGGCGAAGCGGCTCGGGGCGCTGGCGGTTCTCCTCGCCGCGCTGGTCGCCGCCGCGAACCTTTACCTCGTCGCGGCCGGCCGCGACGCCATCGTGTCCGACTTCGCCGCGACGCCGCCGCGTCCCTACGCGATGGTGCTCGGCAGCCACGTCTTCCCCGGAGGGATCCCGACGCGCGAGCTGGCGGAGCGGCTCGAGACGGGGCGGCAGCTCTACCGCGCCGGACTGGCGCGCCGGATCATCGTATCGGGGGCCGTCCGCCCCGGGTACGACGAGCCCGACGCCATGGCCAGCTGGCTCGAGAGGCGGGGCGTGGCCCCGGCCGACCTGGTGATCGACCGCGGCGGTTACCGGACGGCCGCCAGCATGGCTGACGCCGCCGCGCGCGGCGAGGAGGCCCTGCTGGTCGTGTCGCAGGCTTACCATCTGCCGCGGGCCCTCTACCTGGCGAGGCACGCCGGGCTGGGGGCGATCGGGGTCCCGGCCCGCGAGCCCGGCCGCCCGGCGCTCGACCGGGTCTTCACCTTCGTGCGCGAGACGACCGCCCGCGCCGAGGTGATCGTCGAGGTGGCGCTGCGAGGCGTTCGCGGGCTCCCCACCGGGCGCATTCCCCCGGCGCCGGCCGGCTGAGCCCATCGGTCCGGAGGGGCGCCGATTGCAAACCGCGCCCCCCTTGGTTAGAAACGCCGGCATGCGAAACCTCGTCCTCAGGCTGGCCGTCGTGTCGGCGCTGCTCTCGTTCGCAGCCTGCGTCGAGCAGGATCAGGACAAGGCATCCGCCGATGATCTGGCGGCGGCCAAGGCGAACCTGCTGAAGGAGCCGCCCGCGCCGCGCTATCCGGTGAACGCCGACCTGGACGGCAAGGTGACCTTCCTCGGGATGGACGTCGATCCGTCGCCGGCCGAAGCAGGGAAAGACCTTCGGCTCACCCAGTACTTCAAGGTCGTGGCGCCTCCGGGCGACGGCTGGAAGACGTTCACCCACGTCGAGGGGCCGAACAAGCAGAGCTACATCAACGGCGACCACGTCCCGATCGACGGGAAGTATCCCGTTCCGTCCTGGAAGGCGGGCGACATCATCCGCGACGTGCACACCGTCAAGCTCCCCGACAGCTGGCCGTATCCGGTGGTCGAGGTCTACGTCGGCCTCTGGCGTGGCACCACGCGGATGCCGGTGAAAACGGGAAACCACGACACGGAGGGTCGCGTGCTGGCGGCGTCGATTCCGGTGCACGCCTCGCCCACCGCGGAGCCGCGCAAGCGGTACGTCGCGCGCCTGGTGCAGAAGGCCCCCAAGCTGGACGGCAAGCTCGACGACGCGGTCTGGACGGCGGCGCCGTCGACCGGCCCGTTCGTCAACACGCTGACCGGCGCGCCGGTCGGACCCGAGATGCACACCGAGGCCAAGCTTCTGTGGGACAAGAAGAACCTCTACATCGGGTTCGAGAACAGCGACGACGACGTCTGGACCGACCTCGGCAAGCGCGACGACAAGCTCTGGACCGAGGAGGCCGACGAGCTGATGATCGACGCCGACGGCAACGGCCGCACCTACGTCGAGCTGCAGATCGCGCCCAACGGGAACATCTTCGACACCTACCTGCCGTCGCCGCGCAAGTACGAGGACACGGTCGATCCAAAGATGAAGCCGTTCTCCTGGAACTCGAAGATGGTGGCCAAGGTCCACGTCGACGGGACGCTGAACAAGCGCGACGACAAGGACAAGGGCTGGACCGTCGAGGCGGCGCTGCCGCTCGAGGACGTCAAGGGCCTCGACGACAGGTCGGGCGTGCGGCTGCCGCCCGAGCCGGGCGACGTCTGGCGCTTCAACATGTACCGGATGGATCTGCCCAAGGGGAGGCCGCAGCAGGCGGCCGGGTGGTCGCCGCCGATGATCGGCGACTTCCACGCGCTCAGCCGGTTCGGCGAGCTGGTGTTCGCCGACGCCGACGGGAAGGTGCCGCCGCCGCAGCCGGTCTCGGCCGCCCCGGCGCTGGCGAAGAAGCTCGGGGCCGCGGCCAAGGCGGGGCCGGTAGAGGCGGCGGGCCCCGATCGCAAGACGCCCGCGGCGTCGAAGAGCGGCGACGTCCACGACAAGAAGTAGCGCCGCGCGCGCCGTCCGTCGCTGGACCGTCGCGGCCGGGGTGGCGCTCGCCTGCCTCCTCGCGGCCGCTCTTCCCGCGCGGACCGGTCCCGCGTCCGACGCGCCGCTCGTCCCCGCCGGTCCCGGGGCCCGCAGCTACGCGGCCGCGGCCGCGACCAAGGGGGGGCCGGCGCGCGATCCGCTGCGCGACGCGATCCTCGCTGATGCGCGGGTGGTTGCGCGGCAGGCGGGGCGTCCTGCGCCGACGCACGACACCCGGCTCGACTGGGCGATGACCGATCTCGCGCGCCACCTGCGCGGCAGCGAGATCCCCTCGGTCGAAGTGACGGCGTTCCTGCTCGCCCACTACGGCCTCCCCGAGCCCTCGCCGCACTTCTTCATCGCGCGCCTCACGCCCGGCGCGGAGGCGGAGGTCCGGGCGCGCGCCCGTGAAGAGCTCGCGGTCGCCCTGCGCGCCGGCTCGGTGGGCCGCATCGGCGTCGGCATCGACCGGAGCGGCCCCGAGGTGCGCGTGGTGGCCGGCTTTCAGGAGACAGCGGTCGCGCTGGTCGCGGCGATCCCGCGCCAGCTGCAGGCGGGCGCGCGCCTGCGCATCGAGGCGCGGATCGTCGGTGCCTACCACGAGCCCGAGCTGGTGGTGACCGCGCCCGACGGGGGTACCCACGAGGAGCGCACCATCCATCCGCCCGACCTGGCGGTGCAGTTCGTCTGCGGCATCGACGGTGCCTACCAGCTGGAGATCGTCGCCACCGGTGCGGTCGGGCCGACGGTCCTGGCGAACTTTCCGCTTTATTGCGGCCTTTCGCCCCCCGCGGTCTTCCGGGGCGACGCGGGGATGAACCAGGGACCCGCCGATCCGAAAGCCGCCGAGCAGCGGATCGTCGAGCTGGTCAACCGTGACCGCGCGCGGGCCGGCGTCGCCCCGGTCTCCGTGGACGCGCGTCTGACCGCCGTCGCGCGCGCGCACTGCCAGGACATGGTCGACCACGGCTTCGTGGGGCACGTCTCGCAGCGCACCGGGAACGCCGCCGATCGCGCGCACCGCGCCGGGCTCTCTCCCGAGATCCTGTTCGAGAACGTGGGGCGCGCCTACAGCCCCGATTCGGCCGAGAGCGGGTTCCTCGGCAGCCCCGGTCACCGGGGCAACCTCCTCGATCCGCGCGCGCGCCGGATCGGCGTCGGCGTGGTGTTCGGTCCCGAGGCGAGCGGGACGCGGCCGCTCATCGTCACCCAGCTCTTGTCGAGCTAGGTCGGGCTCTCACGATTCGTCACATCTTCGGGCCGCAAACATCCGCGGATTCAAGTAGCTGCGGCCCGCGCCGGCAACATGCGCGGATTCAAGCTGGGTGCGCGCGCGGCGCCGAGGCGGGGTGCTCGTCGACCCGCAACGGACCGCCCGCGCGCCTCCATCCGACGCGCGCCATCCAGGTGACAGGCGACGCCGTCGCCGAAGGAGCGCCGATGATCGCGCCGGTGCTCGCGTCGGTGATCGCGGGCGCGCGCTGCCACCCCGAAAAGTGCGCCCCTGAGCTGCGCGGGTCGATGCACGCGGGCGCCCGGAGGTGCTTGCGGAAGTTGAGCAGCACGTAAACCATGCTGGTCCGCATCTGGCGCGGCGTGGTCAGCGGGCGCGCGTGGTAGCGGTCGCCGACGACCTGCCCCTTGCGCCCGAGGGCGCGGTTGACCGCCAGCGCGAACCGGATCGCCAGGCCGTGCATACCCCCGCGGGCGCGCCGGGCTTCGTCCCCCTCGACGATGAAGTGGCCGTGGTCCTGCTGGATCGAGAAGTGAATCACCCGGAACCGGTCGACCGACGCCCGTGCGATGGCGCGCCTTAGCGCCCCGAACAGCCGGGGGGAGCGGAGCGACGGCAGCCCCGGCGTCGCGCGAATCGTGACCTGCACCGGGTATCTCGGATTGACCTTCGGCCGCGTGTCGTGGGGCATCGAGGGACGGCCGCGCGGTTTCCGCCCGGCGCCCTTGCGAGCGCCACCCCAGGTGCGTGGTGCCCCGAGGGGCAAGTTGAGCTGACGCCGTCGCACCGTCTTGATTCCGCGCATGTCCCGTTGTCGGTCGCGGACCGCGGCGGGTTGCGTGGTGTGAGGCCGACCGCCGCGGCGACTTGATTCCGTTGGGACCGCGGCGCTCTCGTGACTTGATTCGGCGGAGGTGCGGTCGGCGGCGCCGGGGGGCCGATGGGTTCGGCGCGTCGGCGCGCGGAGGGCTCGAACTTGATTGCGCGGATGTTGGTGCCGCCGGAGACGTGACGAATCGTGAGAGGTCGGAGCTAGGTCGGGCTCGACGCGTTCACACGAATGGCTGGCCTCAGGGAGAGTCGAACGGCGGCGCGACGACGATGACAGGGCCGGCGGGCGTGCGGACGAAGCGGCGCGCGCGGGCGGCCGGGAGACGGGTGATGGTGTCGGCGAGCGCGGCGCGCTCGGAGGGCGTGAGCGCGCCTTCCGGCTGCGGGTCCCCGGCGACGGCTTCGTACCAGACGGCGCGCCGATCGTCGGAGAGGCGGAGGACGCGCTGGACCTGCGGCCCGCCGGCGGCGGCCACGGCGCGCAGCTCGTCGAGCGCCGGTCCTTCGATTGGCGCGGTCCGCTCCTCGACGAGGATCTCTCTCGCGCTGCGCGGGTCGTGGCGCAGGACGAGGCGGCCCTCCGCCGTTCGCCCCAGCTCACGCTCGGGCGGCGCCGGCGGCGGGGTGGCGGCGGGCGCTGCCGGCGCGCGGGTGACAGCGGCGGGCGCGCCCTCGGTGGGCCAGGCGGCGACGGCCTCGGCCATCTCCAGCGCCGAGGCGAATCTGTCGCCGGGCGCCTTGGCCAGGGCGCGCGCGAGCACCTCGTCGTGCAGCGGCGAGAGGCCCGGACGGCGCGTCGAGGGGCGGGGTGGCGGGTCGCCGAGGTGCTGCGCGACGAGGTCGGGCCCGAGGAACGGCGGCTCGCCCGTCAGCGCCTCGACCAGCGTCGCGCCCAGCGCGTAGAGATCGGCCGAGTAACCGATCGGCGCGCCGGTGATCTGCTCGGGCGACATGTACGCGACCGTTCCGAAGAAGCCGCCGGTCTGCGTCTGTCCGAAGTCGGCCAGGTGCGCGCTGCCAAAATCCCCCAGCTTGGCGTTGCCCGCGGCGTCGAAAAGGACGTTGGGCGGTTTGACGTCGCGGTGGATGATGCCCCTCTCGTGAGCGGCGCCCAGCGCCGCCAGCAGATCGAGCGCCAGCCGTCGCGCGGTTGCGACCGGCAGCGGGCCACTCGCCGCGAGCCGCTCGGCCAGCGTGCCCCCGGCTAGAAGCTCGAACACAAACAGCCCCGCGCCCGGCTGCGCGTCGCAGAGCGCGACGATGTTCGGATGGCGCAGACGCCCCGCCGCCTCGGCCTCACGGGCGAAGCGCAGGTAGGCCTGCCGCTCCGGATCGCCTCCCGCGCCGCCGCCCACGGCCAGGAGCTTGAGCGCGACGGGCGCCCCCAGCAGCGAATCGAACGCCTCGTAGACGCGGCCGATCGCCCCCGCGCCGAGCAGGCGGCGCAGGTGGTAGCGGCGTCCGACGTCACCGCTCGCCGCGCCTTCGCGCCCGGTCTCGGCCACCGCCTCCTCGAGCAAGGCGACCTCAGCGGCGACGCGCGGCAGGGTGGGATTGGCGTGGTGCAGCCGCGCCGCCAGCTCCGCCGCGGCGCCGGGGAGCCCGAGCGCGAGCAGCGGGCCGCACAGCCCGCGCCAGGCGGCCGTCTGCAGTGCCGGGACGCGCGCGGCTGCCTGCATGTGACGGACCGCCTCCTCCGGCCGCCCGAGGCGCGCCAGCAGGCGCCCGAGCGCCAGCCGCGCGGCGGCCGCTTCGTCGCCGACCCCCTCGGCGATGAGGCGCTCATAGATGAGGCCCGCCTCGCGAAGGGCGCCGGCCTGGACCTGCGCCCGCGCCTCGTCGAGCGGCGCGCCTGCGCGCCGGTACCAGGCGGCCGCGCGTGGCCAGGCGCCCGCCCGCTCGGCGGTCCGCGCCGCCTCGAACGGCCGCCCGCGTGCCGCGAACGCCTCGGCGACGGCCGGCAGCTCCCCGGGGGGCGTCGCCTCCGCGATCTCGGCGGCGCGCGCGGGGAGGTTGGCGTCCAGCGCCAGGCGCACCGCCAGCGGGCGGTCGCCCAGCTCCAGCGCCAGTGGCCAGGCGTCGGCGAACCGCCAGACCCGCTCGTAAAGGGCGATCGCCCGGGCAAGCTCGCCGCGCTCGGCGGCGACGCGGGCCGCCTCGGCGTAGGCGCCGTGTGCGACCAGATAGTCGACGAAGTCGCCGTCCGCCATGGCCGCCTGCCATGCTCCCACAGCTTGCCGGCGCGTGTTAGAAGCATCGGCTCTGCGAAGGCAATCCATGATTCTCGGCATTCTCGGCGGCAGCGGGCTCTACGACATCGACGGTCTCGCCGACGCGCGGTCGGCCGAGGTGTCGACCCCGTTCGGAGCGCCGTCGGGGCCGCTCCTCGGCGGGCGGGTCGGCGACGCGCGCCTGCTGTTTCTCCCCCGGCACGGGGCGGGGCACCGGTTCTCCCCGTCGGAGATCAACTACCGCGCCAACGTCTTCGCGCTCAAGGCGGCGGGGGCGACGCAGGTGCTGTCAGTCTCCGCGGTCGGCTCGCTGCGCGAGGGGATGCCGCCGGGCGATCTCGTCCTGGTCGACCAGTTCATCGACAAGACCCACCGGCGGGCGTCCACCTTCTTCGGCGACGGGGTGGTCGGGCACGTCAGCTTCGCCGAGCCGACCTGCGCGGCGTTCAGCGCCCGGGTGGCGGCCGCCGCGGCGGAGACCGGCTTCGTGGAGGCGCCGCCGGCGGCGCGCCTGGCCCCCCAGCCGCGCGGGAGCGGCAAGCGACTTCACCGGGGGGGCACCTACGTCTGCATGGAAGGTCCGCAGTTCTCGACGCGCGCCGAGTCGCTCCTCCACCGGAGCTGGGGCGCGGATCTCATCGGCATGACGGCGGTAACCGAGGCGAAGCTCTGCCGCGAGGCGGAGCTCTGTTTCGCGGCGCTGGCCCTGGTCACCGACTACGACTGCTGGCACGACGAGGAGGAGGCGGTGACCGCCCAGGCGGTCATTGCCGTGCTGAACGCCAACGTCGCCGGCGCCAAGGAGATCGTGCGCCGCTTGCCAGCCCACACTGCGCACGCCGGTTTCGCGGCAGACTGCGGTTGCGCGAAGGCCGCCGCTGCCGCCATTGTCACCGCGCCGGGGGCGATCACGCCCGAGGCGCGCCAACGCCTGCGGGCACTTCACGGGAGAGAGATCTGAACATGTCGTCCTCTGCATCGCCTCTTTTGGTCGTGGGATCGGTCGGCCTCGATACGGTCGAGACGCGCGCGGGAAAGCGCACCGACGTGCTGGGCGGCGCCGCCTCGTACTTCTCGGTGGCAGCCTCGTTCCTGGCGCCGGTGCGGTTGACCGGCATCGTGGGGACCGACTTTCCGGAAGCGCACACGCAGCTCTTCGGCGCGCACGCCGTCGACCTGGCGGGGCTCGAGCGCGTGCCGGGCAAGACCTTCCGCTGGTCGGGCGTCTACGCCAACGACTTCTCGACGCGCACGACGCTCGACACGCAGCTGAACGTCTTCTCCGACTTCCGCCCCAAGCTGCCGGCGGCCTGGACCGACTCGCCGTATGTCTTCCTGGCCAACATCGATCCGGTGCTGCAGCTCTCCGTGCTGGAACAAACGGAGAAGGCCGGCAAGAAGCCGAAGTTCGTCGCCTGCGACACGATGAACTTCTGGATCGAGGGGAAGCGCGCCGACCTGCTCAAGCTGCTCACGCGGGTCGACATGTTGCTGCTCAACGACGAGGAGGCGCGGCAGCTCTCGGGCGAGGCGAACCTGCCGGCGGCGGCGCGCGCCATCCGCGCGCTCGGCCCGCGCTCGGTGGTCATCAAGCGCGGCGACGCGGGCGCGCTGCTGTTTCACGAGGGCGGGGTGTTTGCCGCCCCGGCCTTTCCGATCGAGAACGTCGTCGACCCGACCGGCGCCGGCGACTCGTTCGGCGGCGGCTTCATGGGGTGGATCGCGCGCGAAGGCGACACCAGCCCGGCGACCATCCGGACGGCGATGATCCTCGGCTCCGTGCTGGCCTCGTTCTCCGTCGAGGACTTCAGCCTCGATCGCTTCAAGCGACTCGACCTCGCCCAGATCCGCGAGCGCTTCGCCGCCTTCGCGGATCTGGTCCACTTCGAGAAGATCAAGATCTGACCCGCCACCTGACGGCCAACCCCCGATGCCGGACGAGCTGACGCTCACCGCGACCACCGCCGCCGATCTGCAAGCGATCGGCGAGCGCTTGGGGCGGGCGCTGGCTGTCGGCGACGTTCTGGCGCTCGTCGGTCCGCTCGGCGCCGGCAAGACGACGTTCGTCCAGGGCGTGGCGCGCGGGTTGGCGGTCCCTGCCGACCGCCACGTCGCCAGCCCCACCTTCGCGCTGGTCAACGAGCACCCGGGGCGCGTCCCGCTGGTGCACGCCGATCTCTACCGGATCAACGATCCCCGCGAGCTCGACGAGCTGGGGCTGGCCGACGCTTTCGATCGCGCTGCGGTGGCGATCGAATGGCTCGACCGATTTCCCGACGCTGCGCCGCGCGAGCGGTTGACCATCGAGATCGAGGTCGCGGCCGAGGGCGGGCGGTCGCTGACATTTCGACCTTCGGGTGCTCGGGCCGAGACGTTAGTTGCGCGGCTCGCGCTTTAAGGCTCACGCCGAAACCCCACGCAACGGAAGAGAGGAAGAACGGAAATCCGCAGCATCGTCACTTTCGGATGGGGCGTCGTGCGGCTAAACTGCGCGCCCAAATGAGCGAGCTTCCCGAATCGATTCTCTCCCAGGCGGCCACCACGGCGCGGGGGCTGGCAATTGACGCCGTCGTCGCGAGTCAGAGCGGACACCTCGGTCTGCCGCTCGGCTGCGCCGAGGTCGGCGCCGTGCTCTACGGTCACGCGCTGAGCCACGATCCGGCGCACCCCGGATGGCAGAACCGCGACCGGTTCGTGCTGTCGGCGGGGCATGGCTCGATGTTCCTCTACGCGTGGCTGCACCTCTCGGGCTATCGCGACATAACGCTCGACGAGATCAAGCGCTTCCGGCAGCTCCACTCGAAGACGCCCGGTCATCCGGAGCGGATCCACCCGCCGAACGGCGTCGAGGCGACGACCGGTCCGCTCGGCCAGGGGATCGGCAACGCGGTCGGCATGGCGGTCGGCGCCAAGATGGCGGAGGCCCGCTTCAACACCGCCGAGCATACGATCTTCGATCACCACATCGTTTGTCTCGCGGGCGATGGATGCATGCAGGAGGGCGTCGCGATGGAGGCGCTCGCCTTCGCGGGCCACCAGAAGCTCGACAACCTGATCCTCATCTACGACTCGAACGCCGTCACGCTCGACGCGATGGCCAAGGAGACGCAGAGCGAGGACACCGCCAAGCGGTTCGAGGCGCTGGGGTTCGACGTTCAGACCGTCGACGGTCACGAGATGGAGGCCTTCTTCACCGCCTTCACGCGCGCCAAGAAGGCGGGCAGCGGCAAGCCGCAGCTCATCATCGCCAAGACGCTGATCGCCAAGGGGATCCCCGAGGTCGAGGGGACGCAGAAGGGGCACGGCGAGGGCGGGGCGAAGTTCGCCGAGGCGGCGCGCAAGGGCCTGGGGTTGCCGAAGGAACCGTACTTCGTCTCGCCGGAGGTACGCGCGTTCTTCTCGGCCCGGGAAAAGGACCTCGCCGCGGCCTACACCGCCTGGACCAAGGTCTTCGAGGCTTGGAAGGCGAAGAGTCCGACGCTGGCCGCGGAGCTGGCAAGCTCGCAGGCCGAGGTCCGTAACCTGCCGGAGGGGACGGCCAAGCGGACGCCCGCCCCGGCGGAGCTGCTGGCGGCGGTGCCCGAGTTCCCGGCGGCGACCAAGATCGCAACCCGCAAGGCCGGCCAGGACGTGTTGCAGCCGCTCGCCGCCAAGGTTCCGTTGCTCATCGGCGGAAGCGCGGATCTCTACGGCTCGACGCTGAACTACATCGGAGATCTCAAGACCGGCAACGACGACTTCAATCCGACCCGGCGCAACGGGCGCAACATCCGGTTCGGGATCCGCGAGCATGGGATGTGCGCCATCCTGAACGGTATTGCGTTGCACGGGATCTTCCGCCCGAGCGGCGCGACCTTCCTGGTCTTCGCCGACTACTGCCGCGGCTCCATCCGCCTGGCGGCGCTCAGCCACCTGCCGGTCATCTACGTCTTCACCCACGACAGCGTCGGCGTCGGCGAGGATGGCCCCACCCACGAGCCG
This sequence comes from uncultured Pseudomonadota bacterium, assembly GCA_963725905.1. Taxonomy (GTDB): domain Bacteria; phylum Myxococcota_A; class Polyangia; order Fen-1088; family Fen-1088; genus JADGRB01. Next base: position 433,635 of record CAVSAG010000006.1, read on the forward strand.
GTCGAGACGATCCCGGGGCTGCGCGTGATCCCCAACCTGGACGTCATTCGCCCGGCCGATCCCGAGGAGACCGCGGGCGCCTTCGTCGCCGCGCTCGATCGAACCGACGGTCCGACGCTGCTGGCGCTGACGCGGCAGGCGGTCCCGCTGCTCGACGGGATCCCCGTCAAGGCGCGCCGGGAGGGCGCGCTCAAGGGGGGCTACATCGCGAAGAAGGAGAGCGCGCCGCTGGACCTGATCCTGCTGTCGGCCGGCAGCGAGCTCCAGCACGCGCTGGCGGCGGCGGAGAGCCTCGGACCGGGCACCCGCGTCGTCAGCATGCCGTCGTTCGCGCGCTTCGACCGCCAGCCGGCGGCGTACCGCGAGGAGGTGCTCCCCCCGGCCTGCCGACGCCGCGTCGCCATCGAGGCGACCGTCACCTCCACCTGGGCGCCCTACGTGGGCCTCGACGGCGCCACCGTCGGGATTGACCGCTTCGGGCTGTCGGCGCCCAGCGCGGAGGTCATGAAGGAGCTAGGGATCACCGCGGCGCACGTGGTCAGCGTGGCCAAGGCGCTGGCCGCGAAGTAGCGCCGCATTCGCGCGCGGGCGGCGCGCTTGCCGGGTGCTATGGTCTCGCCCGTGATCCAGGGAATCATCTCGGTTGTGGCGCTGGGCTCGCTCTTCGGGCAGGCGGCGCCAACGCCCGCCGCACCCGCGGTCGCCAAGGTCGTGGCCCGCACCTTTCCGGTCATGGGGACCGAGGTGACCTTCTCGGCCTACACCGACGAGCCCGACAAGGCCGAGCATGCCTTCGCTTCCGCCTACGACGAGATCCGCCGGGTCGAGAAGCTGATGACCGACTGGGAGCGCCCCGGCGAGCCGGAGAGCGACATCGTCAGGATCAACAAGGCGGCCGGCAAGAAGGCGGTCAAGGTCGACCCGGAGACGATCGAGGTGATCGAGAAGTCGCTGGAGATGTCCAGGCGCTCCGAGGGCGCGTTCGACATCACCTTCGCGGCGATGCACGGCCTCTGGAAGTTCGACGAGGACATGGACCATTCGATCCCCGCGCCGGAGGAGATCGAGAAGCGGCGGAAGTTGATCAACTGGCGCGACGTCATCGTCAACATCAAGCCGGGGACGGTGAAGCTGCGGCGGCCGGGGATGCGCATGGGCTTGGGCGGCATCGCCAAGGGCTACGCGGTCGACCGCTGCTCGGCGGTGTTGCGCTCGTCCGGCCTCAAGGACTTCATGGTGCAGGCGGGCGGCGATCTCTACGTGTCGGGGCGCAAGGGCAGCGTGAACTGGATGGTCGGCGTGCGCGATCCGCGCGGCGGCCCGCGCGACATCATCGCCCGCATGCCGATCCAGGACCACGCCTTCTCGACGGCGGGCGACTACGAGCGCGGCTTCGTGCAGGCCGGCCGCCGTTACCACCACATCATCGATCCCAAGACCGGCTATCCGGCGACGGCGTCGCGCGAGGTCACGATCTTCGCCCCCAATGCTTTTCTTGCAGACGCGCTCGACGACGCGGTCTTCATCCTGGGGCCGACGAAGGGGATGGCGCTGGTCGATTCCTACCCCGACTGCGCGACGCTGATCGTCGACGCGCACAACAAGGTCTGGGTCTCGAAGTCGCTGGAGGGGAAGTTGCAGCGGACGGCCGCCCCAACGGATGGAATCTGATGGCCCAACCAGCGGCCGACGTCGCCGTCATCGGCGGCGGCATCATGGGCTCGGCGGTGGCGCTGCGCCTCGCCCAGCGCGGGATCGCCGTGACGGTCATCGAGCGCGGCATCCCGGGCGCCGAGGCGTCGAGCGCGGCGGCCGGCATCCTGGGGCCGCAGATGGAGGCCGACGGGCCGGGGCCGCTGCTGGAGCTGGGGCTCAAGAGCCGCGCGCTCTACCCGGCGCTGGCCGCCGAGCTGCGCGATCTGACCGGCATCGACGTCGGTTACGATCGCTCGGGCGTCCTCATGGTGGCGTTCGACGAGGGGGGCGAGGCGGCGCTGTCGTCGCGGCGCGCCTGGCAGCTCGCCCGCGGCCTGCGCGTCGACATCCTCTCGGGCGAGGCCGCCCGCGCGCGCGAGCCGGCGCTCAGCCCCGCGGTGCGCGCCGCGCTCGCCTTCACCGACGACGCGCAGGTCGTCGCCCGCGACCTGGCGCGCGCCTTCTCGCAAGCCGCCGCCGTGGCCGGCGCGCGCTTCCTGACCGGACGCTACGTGCGTCGCGTGATCATCAAGGACGGGGCCGCCGTCGGCGTCGAGCTCGACGGCGAGACGCTCCCGGCCGGCGTGGTGGTCGTCGCCGCCGGCAGCTGGTCGGGCCTGGTCGAGGGGGCCGGGGTGCCCGCCGCCGTGGTCCGCCCCGCGCGCGGCCAGCTGGTCTCGATCGAGACCCGCCCGCCGCTCTTCCGCCACGTCGTCGCCGCCCCCGGCGGCTATCTGGTCCCGCGCCGCGACGGAACGGTCCTGGCCGGCAGCACCGTCGAGATGGCCGGCTTTCGCAAGGAGGTCACCGTCGGCGGCCTGGCCTCCATCCTGACGCTGGCGAAGGCGGTCATCCCCGCGCTGGCCGACGCGCCCGTCACCGGATCCTGGTCCAACTTCCGGCCGTTCACCGAGGATCACCTGCCGGTGCTGGGCGCGACCGGCGTGCGCGGCCTGGTCCTCGCCACTGGCCACTTCCGCAATGGCATCCTCCTCGCGCCCATCACCGCCCAGGCGATCGCCGAGCTGGTCGCCACCGGTCACGCCCCCATCGACCTGGCCCCGTTCGCCGTCGACCGCTTCGCGATGCGCACGACCTGGGACTGACCGCGCGAGGCTATCGTTTGGAGCGTCCGAGCTCGCTTGGCGGGGGGGCGCGCTGGTCGGGGTCGTCGTGGCCGGTGGCGGCGACGTCGCCGGTGGTGATGGCGGCGGCGCCGAAGCGGGAGGTGATCTCGTCGAGCGCGCGGTTCAAGGCGTCGGTGGGGCGGGGCGGCGGGGCGAAGAGGCCCATCTGCGGCGGCGCGGCCGCGACCAGGTTCTGGGCGGAGACCCCCGTCAGGCGGGTGGGGCGGGGCGGCTCGCGCTCGAGCAGGCGGGCGGCCTCGCGGTAGATTGTCTGGCCGTCATCGGTCGGCTCGTCGAGCGTCACGCGCCGGGTGACGATGGTGAAGTCTGCGCGCTTGAGCTTGAGCTGTACGGTGCGCGCGCGGACGCCGGCGCGCCGCAGGCGGTGCGCGACCCGCAGCGCCTGGGCGTGGACGCGCGGGCGCAGCGCCTCGGGGCCGCGGAGATCTTCGTCGAAGGTCTCCTCGGCGCCCACGCTCTTGGCGTCGCGATCGGCGACGACCGGGCGCGGGTCGATGCCGCGCGCGCGCTCCCACAGATCGCGGCCGCCCGGACCGAAGCGCTGCTCGAGGAACGCCAACCCCCTGGCCGCCAGCTCGCCGACGGTGGCGATCCCCATGGCGTCGAAGATCTTCGCGCTCTTGGGGCCGATGCCGGGCAGCCGCGCCACCGGCAGCGGCGCGAGAAACGCCGCCGCCCCCTCGGGCGGGACCTCCAGCTGGCCGTTCGGCTTGGCCAGATCCGACGCGATCTTCGCCACCAGCTTGACCGCCGCGATGCCGGCCGACGACGGCAGGCCGAGCTCGTCGGCGATGCGGCGCCGCAGCCCGCGGGCGATCTCGGCCGGCGCGCCGAACAGCTTGCGCGAGGCGGTCACGTCCATGAACGCCTCGTCGAGCGAGAGCGGCTCGTAGAGCGGCGTCACCGTCTGCAGGATGTCGAACACCCGCTCGCTCGCCTCGGTGTAGGCGGAGAAACGCGGCGGCACGACGATGGCGTCGGGCGCGAGGCGCAGCGCGCGCGCCATCGGCATCGCGCTCCGCACGCCGAACGGCCGGACCTCGTACGACGCCGCCAGCACGACGCCGCGCCGGGCGCTGCCGCCGACGATGACGGGGCGGCCGCGCAGCTTGGGGTCATCGCGCTGCTCGACGGACGCGTAGAAGGCGTCCATGTCGAGATGAATCAGGGCGCGCGGGGCGTCCGACTCTCGGGCCGCCGGCTCGTCGCCGTCATTCCGCGTCGCCACCGCTCTTGACCGCGGGCGGCTCTCCCGAGTCCTCGCCGTTCTCGTCGTCGGTGCCGTGCCGGCCACGGCCCTTCGGGTTCGGCGGGGGAGGCGGTGGCGGCTCTTCAGCGGTCCCCCCTTCGGACCTGGGGACGCTGCTGGCGCCGATGAGGAGCGCGATGCGGGCCGTGAAGGCGAACGACTGATCGACCATCCCGCCGGCGATGGCCCGGTCCATCGGCTGCGAGTGCATGTTGAACCAGTAGCGCCGCCACTCGACGCCGGCACGGACCTCGAACATCTCGCTCAGCCGGTATCCGCCGACCACCTGCGCGTCGGCGCCCCCCACCGTCAGGTGCGGGAAGAGTCCGGTGCTGGGGTCGGAGAGCTGCGGGCCGCCGCTGTTGAGGACGACGCGGTAGCCGCCGCTGAGCGCCACGGTGATCGCGTTGCCCAGCAGCAGGTGCATCCCCAGGCCGGGCCGCACGTAGTGATAGATCGTGTCGGGGATGTGGAGCGACGAGCGCGGGTTCTGCGTCGTTCCGCCGGTGAAGGTGAAGGCGTCCTCGCCCCCGGTCACGGAGAGGTAGATGTCGTCGGCTCCCGCGAACGGAAGGCGATAGCGCGCGCCGCCGGCGTAGTCGTGGACCACGTTGCCGTAGCTGGTGCCGGTCGAGAGCGTCGAGGCGATGGCGAACCCCTGCTGGATCTCGATCTCTGCCCCGAGGTTTCCGATCGCGCCGCCCAGCAACGGATCGAGCGGATAGGCGACCACGTTGGCGATGGCGATTGGTCCGACAGGGAGCGTGTAGGGGAGCAGCGGCAGGCTGCCGTTCAGCGTGACGGCCTGGTTGAAGGTGAGGCTGCGGTTCATCCCACCGACGCCGACCTCGAAGTCGAGCCAGGGGAGCCCCGACGGCGCCGCGGGGGCCGCGGCCTCTGCCGGCGGCGCCTCCTCCATCTTCGGCTTGCGCTTCTTGGGGGGCGGCGCCTCTTCGGCCGCCTCTTCCTTCGGTTTGGGCGGCGCCTCGCCCTCGGCCGCGCCGGCCTCCGCCTCGCCGCCGGCGGCGGTCTCGTCCGCGGCGGGGGCCTTCGCCTTCTTGGCGCCCGACGGAACGTGCCCGCGCCCGACGTCGGGGCCGACCTTCTTCCAGAACGACAGCCCGACCTCGGTCGCCAGCTTGGCGGGGTTGGCGCCGGTGAAGGAGGCGTCGCCCAGGATCGAGCCCTCGCCGCCGTCGTGGACGACGACCTTCGCCCGCTTGGCCCCGACCTCGCCGGTGATGATCGCCGACAGCGCCAGCTCCTTGGCCAGCGTCACGATGCCGTCGTCGGCGTCGAGGCTGGCGCCGCTGCTGCTGATCGCGTCCGCCATCTCACGCGAGCCGACCACCTCGAAGCCGTGCGCCTTGAGCGAGGCCATCACCTTCTTGCGGACCAGCGCCTCCTGCCCTCCCTCGAACTTGGGGACGCCGATCCGCTTGCCCGCCGCCTCGGCGGCTGCCGACGAAAGCAAGAAACCGAAGACGCCAACCAGTGCCAGTGAAACCCGCGCCGCTGTCCCCCTCATTGGGCGGTCGCTCGATGTGCGCGCTGCATGTGTGGAGTCCTCATTGGGCCGCCATGATTAGTGCCTCGGCCCAGTTCTTCAGGCAAGCGACCTGCTGCGACGTGAGCGCGATGCCCGTCGGGGGCCCTGGCCAGGGCATCTGCTTGCCGCAGGGTGGATTGTTGACGACCTTGTCGATCAGCAGGCCGGTCGGCGGGTTCGAGTCCCCCTTGAGGTAGGGCTCGGAGGTGTTGCCTCCACAGAAGGAACCGTTGGTGGTGGGGGAGCCCATCGACATGACGTCGATGAGGCGCGAGCCGATGTTGGAGTCGAGGGTCAGATCGAGGCTGCCGCTGACGTCAGCGCTCAACGCGCCAGGGACGTGGCAGCCGACCTGTGCGCAGGCCGTGCAGTTGAGCCCCGGGCACTTGGAGTCCCCGGTTCCCATGATGACGTAATTGACGTCGTTGTTGCCGGTGCAGTCCGGGCTCCCGCCCGTCCCGCTCGTGCCGCCGCTCCCGCCCGATCCGCCGGTGGCGTTGCCCGACTGGCTCACCATGGCGGCGATCTGCGGATCGAGCGTACCGGGACAACCCGACAATGCCGCCGCGGCGCCGAGCGCGCTCACGGCGCCCAGCGCCCGGTACGACATGCGTGATGGACTCATCATTGGACTCATCATGGGACTCATGGGGCCGCCATGATGAGACTCTCGGCCCAGGCTGACACGCAAGCGATCTGCTGCGAGGTCAGCGCGATGGCCCCCGGGGGCCCTGGCCAGGGCATCTGATCGCCGCAGGGTTTCTTGTTGGTGAGCTTGTCGAGCAGCAGGCCGGTCGGCGGGTTCGAGGTGGACGCCAGGTAGGGCTCTGATGTCTTGCCCGCACATAGGGAGCCGTTGGTGGTTTGGGAGCCCATCGACATGACGTCGATGAGGCGCGAGCCGATGTTGGAGTCGAGCGTCAGATCGAGGCCGCCGCTGACGTCGGCGCTCAGCGCGCCAGGGACGTGGCATCCGGACTGGGCGCAGGCCACGCACTTGACCCCCGGGCAGTCGGACGATCCGGTCCCCATGATGATGTAATTGACGTCATTGCTGCCGGTGCAGTCGGCGGTGCCGCCGCCCGTTCCGCCCGAGGAGGGGTTGGTTCCCCCGCTGCCGCTCCCGCCGCTGCCGGTCGATCCCCCGCTGCCGCTGCCGCTGCCGCCTCCCGACCCGAGCATCTTGACGATCTCGGGATCGAGCGTGCCGGGGCACCCCGACAGCATCGTCGTTGCAACCAGTGCGCTCACGGCGCCCACCAGCCCACACCAACCCGGAACACTGCGGCGGAATATGCGCTGCATGGGGGTGACCTTTCTATGGGAGGCTCGGACGAGGATCTTCTTCGATTAGTGCTCAGTCATTTAGTGGCCGGTCATGGAGCGCGCATCGAGAAGTCGCGCCAGCTCGTCGGGGGGGAGCACTTTTTTCTCCAAGCATAGCTCGCGGACGGTCTTTCCGGTCTTGACCGACTCCTTGGCGATGGCCGCCGCCGCGTCATACCCGATGCGGGGGTTGAGCGCCGTCACCATGGCCAGGCTCTGTTCGATGAGCTCGTTGCATCGCGCCTCGTTCGGCTCGATCCCCTCGACACAGCGCGAGGCGAACAGCCGGCAGCCGTTGGCCAGGATTCCGACGGAGTGCAGCAAGTTGTAGGCGATGACGGGGATCATGACATTCAGCTCGAAGTTGCCGGCTGCGCCCCCCCATCCGACGGTGGCGTCGTTCCCGATGACCTGCGCACAGATCATCAGTAGCATCTCGGACATGACTGGGTTCACCTTGCCGGGCATGATCGAGCTGCCCGGCTGGAGATCGGGCAGGTGAATCTCCCCGATCCCGCAGCGCGGCCCCGAGGCCAGCCAGCGGACGTCGTTGGCGACCTTGGTCAGGCTGACCGCCGCCGAGCGGAGGGCGCCCGACGCCTCGACGAGGCCATCGCGCGCCGACAGCGCCTCGCACAGGTTCGGGGCCTGGCGCAGTGGGATGCCGATCTCGTGCGAGATGATGCGGATCACTTTGGGGGCGAAGGCCGGGTCGGACCCGAGGCCGGTGCCGACGGCGGTGCCGCCCAGCGCCAGCTCGGAGACGGAGTCGCAGGCGGCGCGGACCCGCCGGACGGTGTTGGTCAGCATCTGCGTGTAGCCGGCGAATTCCTGCCCGAGGCGGATCGGCACCGCGTCCATCAGGTGGGTGCGCCCGATCTTGACGATGTGGTCGAACGCCTTCGCCTTGGCGCCCAGCGACGCCTCCAGCGCCTGCAGCGACGGGACGAGATCGCGCTCCATCGCCTCGGCGGCGGCGATGTGGACCGCCGTCGGGAAGACGTCGTTCGACGACTGCCCCATGTTGACGTGGTCGTTGGGGTGGACCGGCTTCTTGCTGCCGACGACGCCGCCCAGGATCTGGATGGCGCGGTTCGAGATCACCTCGTTGGTGTTCATGTTGCTGGAGGTGCCCGACCCGGTCTGGAAGATGTCGACCACGAAGTTGTCGTCGTGCTGCCCGGCGGCCACCTCGTGCGCCGCCTGGATGATGGCGCCCGCCAGCTTGGCGTCGAGCTTGCCGCTGTCGCGGTTCACCTCGGCGGCCGCCTTCTTGATCAGCGCCAGCGCGCGAATCACGTGGCGGGGGAGGCGCAGCCCGCTGACCGGGAAGTTCTGCGAGGCGCGCTGGGTCTGCGCGCCGTAGAGCGCGGAGGACGGAACCTCGACGTTACCGAGCGAGTCGGTTTCGGTGCGGGTCTCTTGCGACATCGGTTACTCCTCGAACAGGACGTCGGCGGTTAGATCCTCGGCCCCCGCCTCGAGGCGCGCCCCCGACAACTCCGCCGTCGTCTTCCGCAACCTGTCTGCCAGAACCTGGGTAAACGCCCAGAGCAGCTTGGTCGACAGCTGCGGCTCCTTGCGAATGATTTCGTAAAACGCCTGTCGTGACAGGGATAGCACGCGCGAGCGCTCCTCGGCGGTGGCGCTGGCCGAGCGCGGCTGGCGGCGATCGATGAGCGCCATCTCGCCGATGTGCGAGCCGGGCTCGAGGTGGGTGATGAAGGCGTCGTTCTTGTGCAGCCGGATCTTGCCGCGCAGGAGCACGAACATTTCGTCGCCGGTGGTCCCCTCTTTCAGGATCTCCTCGCCGGCCGTGTACTCGCGGACCTGCGTGACGTTGAGGACGCGCAGGATCTCCTTGTAGATGAGGTGCTTGAAGAGCGGCATCTTCCGCAGGACGTCGACCTTGCGCGCCAGCTCCGCCGCCCGATCCTCGGTCGGCGCGGCACCGGCGACGGCCGCCGGAAGCCCCTCGACGCGGATGACGATCGCCGTGATGTTGTCGTGCCCTCCGCCTGCGTTCGCGAGGTCGATGAACTTCTTGGGCAGCAGCTTGACGTCGTCGCCCTTGAGGTTGTCGGCGATCTTCTGGTCGGTGAGGTAGGCGTGCAGCCCATCCGAGCAGAGCAAAAACTGGTCGCCGGGCAGGATTTCCAGATCGAGCGAGTCGGGCTGCACCGTCTCGTAGACGCCGACCGCGCGGGTGACCGCGTTCTTGTAGGCCTTGTACGGGGAGGTCTCGAACCCCTCCTTGGTGACGCGGCCACGCTTGATGAGCTCGTTGACCAGCGAGTGGTCCTCGGTCAGCTGAACCACCTGGCCGGCGCGCAACATGTAGATGCGGCTGTCGCCGACGTGGGCGATGAACGCGCGATCCCCCGCGATGAGCATGGCCGAGCAGGTGGTCCCCATCCCCCGCTTCTCGGGCTCGGCGACCCCCTTCTGATAGATGGTCTGCCCGGCGGTCTGGATGCCGGCCTCGAGCATGGAGAGGATCTCGGGCGGGGTGACCTTCCCGTCCCCCTTGGCGTAGTGCTCGACCAGGTCCTTGCCGGCCTCGGCGGCATTCCGGAACTCATGCACCGCCAGCTGCGAGGCGACCTCGCCTGACGCATGGCCGCCCATGCCGTCCGCCACGACGAAGAGCGAGAGTTTCTTGTCGACGAGGAAATTGTCCTCGTTCGCCTCGCGCTTCTTACCAACGTCGGTGGCAGCCCAGAAGGATAGCTCCATGCACGGGTCTCCCGAACCTTCGATCGCTATCACGAAAACCCGACGGGCGCCAAACCCCAAACGCCGTCAGATTTCAGGTGCTTGACAGCCGGGCTCGCCCTCTCTAGATATGTGCGTCCCGTCCTGCCGTCCTGGGCGGCCGGGCCGATCGGGGATCGTCTAATGGCAGGACGCCAGACTCTGGATCTGGCTATCAAGGTTCGAATCCTTGTCCCCGAACGACACGAAAAACTGAATAGCGGCCCCATGGTCTAGCGGTTAGGACGGTGCCCTCTCACGGCACAATCTCGGGTTCGATTCCCGATGGGGTCACGGACGGAGGGCGACCTGGCGTCTCAAGCCGGAGAGGCCAAAGGTTCGAGCGCGAAGACGAGAAGTTGCTCGCCCACGGCCCGCAACCTGCCGGTATCCACGGCGTGGCCGCGAAGCAACCCTGTATCCACCGAATGGTGGGCCTGATCGAGCGCGTCGCGGTCGGCCAGAAGCGCCCTAAGGCCTTCACCTGCCCGGCGCGCGAGTGCGCGATGCTCGGACGGAAAGCGCTCGCGCAGCGCTGGCTCCCAGAGGTTGACCCATTCCCGAAGCTCGTCGGTCGGCGCGAGCCATGCGAGCGCGAGGACGCGTCCCAGGTCCTTGGCTGCTCGCAGGATCGTTCGCCCCTCCTCGGGCTTCTGGATGACGCCGGCGGCTCGGAGGGTCGGATGCGAGAGCAGGTTGGCCAGCGCCATCATCGCCGGTGATGCGTAGCTGATCCCGGACTCGGATACCCGGCGATCGGTCGCCGTCAGCCCCATGTACCGGAAGCAGGGCAGTCCGTACCATCCATCGTCCAGTCGGCACGGTTCCCAGCGCTTGATCTCGCGTTGGTCGGTTGCAGGGAACGAAAGCAACTCGAGGAAGTACGCGTCGGAGTCCTTGGGGAGGAGCCGGATAGCGCGGAGCCAGTCGTCAGGTGGGCTGCCGTCGGTGGGTTTCGCCGTGGCGCGCCCGAAACAGATGTTGGTGCGCCGCCAACCCCGCGCGAGCAGCAGCTTCGCGACTCGCTCGCACTCGGAGACGGCACCGGCGGGCTGAATGACGACATCCGCGTCCTTGGTGTTGATGACGCCGCCGATCAGGCGATCGCGATGGTGATACGCCGCGGCCAGGCTGCCGGCGATGAGGACGTGCTGGTGCAGTTCGGTAGGGAGGTGATGAGCGATCAGATCGAACAGGATCTTGGGGTCGATGTTCTCGCTCACCGATCGGCCTTGTCGCTGCGAAGGTGGGCGATCATATGCTCGGCTTGGTCGGTCAGCCGCATCTCGTAAAGGTCGAGCAGCGTCTCGACTGGATCGGCCATCCGGAGCGTCCCTTTGCTGGGGTCTATCGCGCGGAGGGATTTCACCGGGTGGACGACCAGAACAGGGGAGGGGCCGGTCGGTGGGACGACACGCATCGCCGGATCGAGCTTCCGGACCCAATCGGATGGCACGTTGTCGTCGACCACGACATCCAAGCGAGGCAGTCCGTTCAGGTCGAAGTCCGGGTCGTAATGCTTGGCGGCGACGACGCCGCCGATGGCCAGACCCTGAGGGGGGGCGCCCCTGAGATGGCGGAGCAGGCCGGCTGGATCTGGCGGCCGTCCGGATGCGTCGTGGTAGTGCACCGGCCGACGAAGACTGTCGGACAACGCTAGAACTTCGCGCAGCGTCGCGCGCGGAAAGCCGAGCAGCTCGATCGGTTGGTTCCTGGTGTCGGCGATCTCGCGGCGTCGGCGAAGGTGGCGGAGCGCGACAGCGACAGTGGGGATGCTGGCCGCCGAACGTCGGCTCAGTTCAAGGGCCGTGAGCGGCCCCTCTCTCGTGAGCCAGGCGCCAAGAAGAACCTTCCAGACCTCGAAGAACTTGGGCGAGATGGTCGTCCACTGCGGCGCGGACGCCGGTCGCGCCATCGTCGGTAGTAGCCGGCGCGCCTCCTTTTCGAGATCGCCGTTGCCTTCGCTCGAGCTGGCCCAAAATCCGTCGTTCGTGAGCGCGACCATCGAGATCAAGGCGGGGATCTGCCGGTCGATCACGCGCAGGAAGCGGCGCCATTCGAATTGAATCCGACCGATCGTCATCTTGGGGATGTAGATCCAGAGGGCCTTTCGCTTCTTCGTCTCCTCGACCGTCAGGGCGAGTTGAAGGAGTGCTGCGTGGAGATCGCGCGCTCCCTGGGAGCTGAAGACGAACATCCGATCGGGGTAGGCCGTGTGGTGTACCGATTCCGTTCGCATCCGCCTGTTGGCCCGGCGAACAGCCAGGGCGCCCTCGGCAGAGCCCGGGGATGGGGCCAACCGCGATTTTGGCGCGGCCTGAGCGGCATCTCGCCTGGAAGACCCCATCAGGACTAAGGTAGCAACTTTCGAGTCCTGTTGCTACTTTCATATGAAAGTAGACACTACATACTAAATTGCCACTTTAGCCTGGCTTCCAGGCCGCCATGGCGGGTTCAGCGGCCGGCCCCAGCCGGGTTCGCTGGAACGCCCGGTTCGACAGCCTCCCCGGGCTCCGACTTACCTTCCTGCGGCCCCAGCTCTTCGTACTTTGCCTTAAACCATTTGAGTACCTGCATAGGAGCGTCAGTCTCAGCAAACATCCCGAGCAGATGATCCAAGGTCACCTGTAGCACCCACAAGTAGTGGTGATGGGACTCGAGGGTCTTGCGGGCGGAGTCGTCGGCCCCATCAAGCACCTCGGCAAGCAGGTCCGTAAATGCGATTGCTTGCTCTCGTCGGATCGCCGAAGGGTCGGCCAAGAGGACGCGCGCAAGAGCAGATCGGATCTCCGGATCGCGGCCGACGTTATCGTTGATAGCTGCGGCAGCGAGTCCGGCGAAGGTTCCACTAGGTGCTCCCTCCGGAGTCAACGCCCACGAGTTCTCCACGAGCTGCCGCCGAATGGTTACCAGCTGATAGGCGCGCCCGGCCCAGGCAGCCCAGGCGTCACGCCAGCGATCCTCTCGCCTTGCACGTGTCGTGAGGAACCACGTGAGAAACGAGCCGATTACAACTCCGAGAAGCGGTCCAGCGATGCTCATGCCAATCTGCCTAACGACCTACTTGAGTTCCGAAAGCGATTGCTCAAGTTTCACCAGCTCGCGGCAGGCGGTGTCATCCCCCAACTGGCACCCTCGTTCGCATAGTGCGACCCCCGCCTTAACCCACTTGTCCATCATGTGTGGGTTCTTCTTCTCAAGACCCAACGCCAAGGCCATGCCGCCGCCCGAACTGCACGACAGGGCTACGGATCGAGTGTCCTGGTCCTTGGCGAAACACCCCTGGCTGTACCAGCCGAGGGCGACCGCGCGCGGGTCTTTTCCCTTGCCGACCGTCGTGAGTCCGCCCTCGATCATGTGGCCCATCGCCATGCACCCGAATGCCACGGTGAGCTTGCAGCCGATCTCGTAGTAACGAGCGGCGAGGGTGTAGCTGACAGGGATAGGCTTCCCCGATTCGTCCACGTGGTTCCCATGCTCGTACGCTATCCCCAGCTTCACGCACGATCTCGCGGCCTGCTTGCCAGCATCGGTGAGCGTGCGGGGATCTGCCTTTTGGGCTAGCGAGCACTGGCGAAACGCCTCCGTCGTGTTGAGCTGCCTCGGCTCCTCCTCCTCCGCGTGCGCCGTGGCCGCGACGAGCAAACACCCGACCAAACAGACCAGAATCTTCGCCATGGTGTCCTCCTCAGGGTACAGGAGTTACCCCCTCGGCGGGCGCGGCCCAGCGCGTGCTCGCTGAGCAGGCTCTGAGCGGTCCTTCCTCGGGCCCACTGGGGGCCCATTTGAACGAATTCCTAACGACCCGAGCGGGTTTCAACCGCTCTCAAGTGACCCCATCGTGATGAATGCAAGACTCGAAGATCGCTGTGCAAATCGGCGTGGCGCTTGTGGTTTTTGCGATCTTCGAGGCCTGGTTCGATTCCCGATGGGGTCACGGCGTAACTGGTTGATGCGCGCCGGTTTCTTCGTTGGCGCCGTCTCGTCGGCGACGGTTGCGACTGGTTTGCAACTCTGCGGAGCCGATCAGGTCCAGGAACAGCCGGTGCTGCTCGGGCGCGAGGTGGCTGTAGCGACGGCGGCATCAACATCCCCAATTCGCGACCGCGACCTGGAACGCCACGCTGACGAACCAGCAGGACACCGGCCCCAAATCGGGCTTGTCGACGGGTGCAAAGGGGCAGTAGCATCACGCCACAATGAGTCCGCGCGTTGGTGGCCGTCCTCGCTTGATCCAGCGGTTCGCAGCGTGTTGGGCGATCCTCGGAGCCGCCGCCTTTTTCGCAGCCATTCCAGCCTGCGGTGGCGGCAACCCTGCCACCGGAAGCTTGTACGTCGTGGTGGTGGACAACTCCAACGCCCCCGTGTCGGACGCGACGGTCAAGACGACGCCAGCGACGCAGTCGCTGATGACCGACGCGCTGGGGAGCGTGTTCTTTGCCAAGGTCCCGGTGGGCGGCTACACGATCACGGCGATCCACCCGACCAAGGGATCGGGAGGGATCGCGCAGCAGGTGAGGGCGGGCGCGGTCAGCAACGCGACGGTCATGTTGAACGGGATCGCCGGGACTGGCGGCGCCGGCACCGGAGGGACCGGCGGGGTCGGTGGGACAGGCGGCCAAGTCGGTGGGACGGGCGGGCAAATCGGGGGGACCGGCGGGGTCGGTGGGACAGGCGGCCAAGTCGGTGGGACGGGCGGGCAAATCGGGGGGACCGGCGGGCAAGCCGGAACGTCGGGTGGCGCCGGAGCAGGAGGCAAGGCGGGCGCGGGAGGCGTCACCGGGACCGGCGGAGCGGCAGGCGCCGCCGGGACACAAGGCACGGGCGGCACGGCCGGCGCCGGCACCGGAGGGACAGGCGGCCTGGCCGGGTCGTCCGGGCTTGGCGGCGCGGCCGGCTCGACGGCGAAGGTGGTCCTCGCCGCGCTGACCAAGGACACCAACGCCGTCACCCTCAACTGGACGGCGACGCCGTCCGACGGGTTCGCGACCTACCGCATTTATCGGAACAGCCTGGTGGTCAACATCCTGCAGGACGGAACCTCGGTGACGTACCGCGACGACTCCGTCCAGCTGGGCGTGACCTACACCTACCAGGTCGGCGGGGTCACCGCCGGCGGCGTCGAGGTCCGGAGCAACACGCAGATGATCGAGACCGGCGTCTACATCGACGTGGCCTCGCAGATCCAGAAGCTGATGGTCGACCCGACGCGCCCCTATCTCTACGGCATCGACAAGGTCAACAACTCGCTGCACTTCATCAACGTCAACACCGGCACCGTCGACAAGACCATCTACGTCGGGTCGTCGCCCGTCGACTGCGACATCAACCTCGAGGGGACGACGCTTTACGTCGCCAACTTCGGCAGCACCGAGATCGCGATGGTCGATCTCGCCTCGCAGACGCTGGCCGGGACGATCCTGGTCAACACGTCGGCGGGGACCTGGTCAGGCAATCCCTATAAGGTGGCCTGCACCGCCGGCGACACGCTGGTGTTCACCAGCATGGACCAGTGGAACGACGTCACCCTCGTCAACGCCCTCACAGGCGCCACGATGAGCGTCACGGGGAGCATCTACGAGCCTGACTTGGTGGCCAGCCCCGACGGCAACAGCGTCTACGCCGGTGAGAGCGGGATCTCGACCGAGACCCTTTATCGCTTCGACCTGGTGAGCGGCGCGCTGACGCAAACAGACACGTCGGCGGGCCTTCCCGGGTTCACGTCGTCGACCACCCTGATGAGCAAGAACGGCCTCTACGTCTTCTATTCGGGGATGAAGTTCCTGGCCAAGAACCTGAAGTCGGTGCTGGGCACGTTCTCGGAAGCGATCTACGCCATCAACAGCGATGGGTCGCTGGCCATCGGAGCCAACCACGTGTTCAACGGAACCACCTTCGCGGTCACGCGCACGACGCCAATTTCCACCAGCACGATGGCGGTGAGCCCCGACGACAAGACGTTGTACCTCTACGACACGGCGACCAGCCGCATCTACATCTACGGGTTGAACTAAATGTTTCGCATGCGAGGCCAGGGTCCTGTCAGGGCCATCCTGTTCCTGGCGATGGCGGCCGCTGCCGCTTGTGGCGGCGGTGGCACCACGTCCACGGGCGGTCTGTTCGTCACGGTGAGCGACGCCAGCGGCCCGGTCGCGGGCGCGACCGTCAGCACGATGCCGGCGACGCAGTCGATGACGACCGATGCGCTAGGGACCGTCTTCTTCTCCAAGATAGCGGCCGGTGGCTACGCGGTCACGGCCGTTCACCCGACGGCTGGGTCGGGGCGTGTGGCCGGGGAGGTGACCGCGAACGACGTCGCGCGCCTCACGATCACGCTGACCCCCGGGGTCACGGTGCCGACGACGGGAACGGGCGGCGTTGCGGGCCAGGGCGGAGGCAGCGGCGCGGCTGGGCTCGGCGGGTCCACCGGCACGGGCGGCATGGCTGGCCAGGGCGGCTCGGCGACCGGCGGCGCGGCTGGGCTCGGCGGGTCCACCGGCACGGGCGGCATGGCTGGCCATGGCGGCTCGGGCGGCTCGGCGACCGGCGGCACGGCGGGCGGTATGGCGGGTCATCTTGGAACGGGCGGCGCCGGGACCGGCGGCGCCGGGACCGGCGGCGCAGCCGGGGCGGGGGGCGCCAGCGGTTCGCTGATCCTCAACACGCCCACGAAGGATCTGAGCGGCGTCAACCTGAGCTGGACGGCCGCGCCAGCGAACGCGTTTGCAACCTACCGGATCCACCGTAACAGCACGGTGATCAACATCCTGCAAGACGGCACGGCGGTGAAGTACAGCGACCAGACCATCACGCTCGGGACCTCGTACAGCTACCAGATCGGTGGGGTCACCGCCGGCGGAGCCGAAGTCCTGAGCAACACGCAGACCATCGTCGCGGGGGTGTACATCGACGTCGGCTCGCAGATCGAGCGGATGAAGATCGATCCAAAGCGCCCCTATCTCTACGGCGTCGACAAGGTCAACAACTCACTGCACTTCATCGACCTCAACACCAACACGGTGGACAAGACCATCTACGTCGGCTCGACGCCCGTCGATCTGGACATCAACCTCGAGGGGACGACCCTTTACGTGGCCAACTTCGGCAGCACAGAGATCGCGATGGTCGACCTCACGACACAGGCCCTGGCCGGTTCGATCTTCGTGGACACGACAGTCGGTACCTGGAGCGGCAACCCCTATCGCCTGGTGTGCACCGCCGGCGACACGCTGGTCTACACCAGCAATGATCAGTGGCAAGACGTGAAGCTGGTCGACGCGACCACGGGAACCTCGCTGAGCTACGCCGGCTCGATTTACGCGCCCGCCCTGGCCGCCAGCCCCGACGGGACCATCGTCTACGCGGGCGGAACCGATGGGTTGAACAACCTGACCCGGTTCAACATCGTGAACAACATGCTCCAGTCTGTCGACGGCTCGCAGTCGGCCGGGGCCTCGCCCGTGATCGCGTCGGGCGACGGGCAGTACGTCTTTGCGTCGACCCAGAAGCTGCTCGCCAAGAACTTGATGACGGTCCTCGGCACGTTCTCGGAGCCGATCCTGGCCATCAACAACGACGGATCGCTCGCCGTCAGCTCCGGTCACATCTTCGACGGAACGACCTTCGCGGCAAAGCGCATAACGCCGCTGTCCACCAGCACGATGGCGATGAGCGCCGACGGCACCACGCTGTACCTCTACGACACGACGTCCAGCCGCATCTACCTCGCCTCCCTGCAATAGGCGCCGCCGGCGCTACTTCCGAGTGTTTACCTCGTGGAACGGTCCGATATAGTCCTCGACGTGATGGCTGGCGCGGCCCCCGGTTCCCGGCGCCTGCGTGCGTTGGCACGGGCTGGCCGCAGCGCGCACGGAGTCGCGGTGGTCGCCCGGCGTGCCGCGGTGGCGCTGGTCGTCGTCCCGGGTCTGTTGACGGGCTTGGTCGGATGCGGGGGATCGCATGCCGCCGCCCCGCCGTGGGTGCTGGACGTTCCGACGGGCGACCAAGGGTTTCAGCTGCGACTGCCGGACTTCGAGGTCCCGGTCGACAGCGAAGACCAGCGTTGCTTCTTCGTCCAGGTTCCGGACCTGGCCGACGGACAAGACTTCTGGATCGACCACGTACGCTTCGCGACCAGCACCGGAACCCACCACCTGAGCGTGTTTCGCGTCCGCACCATCGTCGACCTGGATCCCGCGGCCGGCGTACCCGTGAAGATCGGACCGTATGACGGGACGCTGGTTGACGGGGGGGACGACTACGCGAACAACCCGTGCTGGGGAAGCGCCAACTGGGCCGACTGGCCGCTGGTCGCCAACACGCAGAGCCCCGTCGACGGGGGGCCGTACACCGACTGGGTGCTGCCGGACGGGGTCGCGTTTCGCTTCTCGCCGGGCGAGATGCTGATGGTCCAGGCGCACTACGTGAACAGCTCGATCCAACCGACGCCGGTCGACGCCGAGGTCGGGATCAACTTCTACCGATCGGCCGACGCCACGCCGATCGAGCTGGGGACGATGTTCGGGACGCAGCAGAGCATCCGGATCTGCGAGAGCAACCCGACGCCGACTTTCTCGGGCACCTGCCGACTTCCAGGCGCGGTGACCATCACCGCCGCCAACGGTCACTTCCACTCGCGGGGGCGCGATTTCTCGATGTACGTGTGGGATGGGACCAGCACGGACCACCCGCCCAGCACGGACCAGTTTTATGAGAGCCGGTCGTGGAACGACCCTGTGATGGCCACCGGCATCGACCGGGCGGTGCCTGACGGCGGCGGCGTCTGGTGGGACTGCTCGTACCAGTGGAGCCCGCCCATGGGCGGTTGCGACGCCGTGAACGCGAAGGACCCCGAGCAGGCAAACGATTGTTGCTATGTGTTCGGCGGCACCACCGATCTGGGCGAGCACTGCAACGCGTTCGTCTACTACTACCCCAAGGGATCGACCGACGTCTTTTGCAACTGAAGGCTCACCCACTTCGGCTCTCCCCGATCGTCGGCGCGGTGGTGATCGCCGCGTGCGGGGGCGGGCCACCCGCGCCGGCGCCGAAAAGCGGCTGCTTCACGGGGGACGCGACGGCGGCGCCGGTGATCACGCTGGTCTACCAGACGCCGGCGGGCGCGCTGACGCCGGTCGAGGACGGCAGCGCCGCCCCGCTGGTCGTTCCGCCGCAGGGCGGGGAGGTGCTGGTGGTCGGGGTGCGCGCGCTGAACATCGATGGCTGCCCGCTGACGATCTCCAGCTCGCTGGTCGTGCCGGGGAGCGGCGTGATCGCCAGCTTCGAGCGGCGGCCGGTGACGCTGCAGCCGGCCAGCGACGGCTGGCTGGAGCCCAAGGATCCGACGGGGCTGGCGAACTTCGCGAACCTCCCCGCCTGCCCGATCGTCGGCCTGGGCCAGATGATCGACGGTGAGTCCTTCCGCCTGGACGTCGAGGTCGAGGACCTGGCCGGACGCCAGGCGTCGGCGTCGGCGACGGTGGTTCCGACCTGCGATACGGCCGCCGATCCGGCCGGGTGCGCGTGTCTGTGCGCGGCCGATTACGTCCTGGGCAGCGCCTGTCCGTGATGGGCGGTCGGGGTCACAGCGAACAGCCGCCGCCCGATGCCGCCACCTGATCGTGCCGGACGACCAGCGTCTGATCCGCGTCCATCCCGCCCAGCGTGAGCTGGTGGCCGTCGGGCCAGACCACCGTTACCTGGTCGACCCGTGCCGCAGTCCCCAGGCCGAAGTGCGCCTCGACCGGGTTCTGCGAGACGTAGTTGGACCCGGCGTGCACGTCCCGCACCTGCTTGCGCCCCGCCGCCTGGACGGTGATCGTGGCGCCGATGGCGAACGTATTGGGCGGCGTGCCCAGCACGCGCACGTCCAGGAAGTGCCCGCCGGCGCGCCCGCCGTCGTTGCGCCACAGGTGGTGGGGGCCGTTGTTGTTGGCGACGAAGAGGTCCAGATCGCCATCGCCGTCGAAGTCGAAGCAGACCACGCCGCGGCCCCCGACCCGTTCTTCCAGACCCCGCACCGCGGCCTGATCCTCGAAGCGGCCGTCCGGCCCGGCCATGAAGAGGCGCGCGCGGGTGCCCCGAAATTGCGGCGATCCTTGCGGCCAGCCGTTGACGTGCACCAGGTCCAGCTGGCCGTCGTTGTTGAAGTCGGCGAAGCTGGCACCCCAGCCCCAATCTCCGTCGCGCACGCCGGCCTCGTCGGTGGCGTCCTCGAACGTGCCGTCGCCCCGATTGCGATACAGGCGATTGCCGGTGGTCCCCCAGTTTCCCTCGGTGACGCCGTCGCTGTCCCGGATCGACGAGACGAACCAGTCGAAGTCGCCATCGCCGTCATAATCGCCCACCGCGCTGCCCATCCCGTTCTGGTCCGAAATGACCGCGCTGGTCGCGTTGCTGAACTGTCCGCTCCCTTGGTTCATCCACACCGTCGACTGGCCAAAGTCCGCGGTGACGACCAGATCCGGGCGGCCATCGGCGTCCAGGTCGACGAAGTTAGCGGTGAACGTCCGATCGGTGAGATCGCGCACCAGATCTCCCAGACCGGCAGTCGCGTCCGCGCAAGAGAATCCGCGGCCGGCGTCGTTGTGCCACAGGTGGCAACCGCCGGCCGGTGAACCCCAATGCGACAGGAACAGATCCAGCCAGCCGTCGCCGTCGTAGTCGCCGGCGGTCGCCGACAGGGTCTCTGACGGAAATGACAGGCCGCTCCCGTCCGTGACGTCCTGGAACGTGCCGTCGCCCTGGTTGTGGAACAGCTTGGGCGGATCACCGTTCACCGCGCCGACGAACAGGTCCAGCCAGCCATCGCCATCGTAGTCGAAGAACAGCGGTCCGCTGCTCGAGACTCCCGTCAGCCCGACGCCGGCCGCATCGGCCACGTCCGCGAACGTTCCGTCACCTTGGTTACGAAACAGAAAATTGCGGCCGACCGGTCCGGCCAGTACGTAAAGATCGATCAACCCGTCGTTGTCGAAGTCCCCGGCCGCGACGCCACCGGACGCTTCTTGCGGCTCGGTCGCGCTCCTCACGTCGTAACCGTGGGCCGAATGAAGCCCGGCGGCGTCGGTTGCGTCAACGAACCACCAGACCGCGGGGTCGGCGGTCGCTGGGCGTTGAACGGCCAGTGGAAGTACCATGAGCGCCATGATGAAGCAGCGGTTAAAGGGAGAGCGGGCCAGCGCGGCCCACCGTCTGGCACCGGGTGTGGCGATTCTGGGCGCGGCGCTCTCGCTCGCGACCTTGCCGGCCTGCGGCGGCAGCAACCAACCCACAGGAAGTTTGTACGTCACAGTTCTGGACAAGTCCATGTCGCCGGTGGCCGACGCGGAGGTCACCACGGACCCGGCGACGCAATCCCTGGTGACCGACGCGCTGGGCACCGTTTTCTTCCCGAAGGTACCTGCCGTGGGCTACGCCGTCACCGCCTCGCATCCGACGGCGGGTTCGGGGCGGGCGACCGCGCAGGTGGTCGCGAACGAGGTCGCCGACGCCGTGATCACGGTGACGCGCCCGCCGGTGGGCGGGGGCGACGGGGGGCAAGCCGGCGGGCCGGGCGCGGGCGGCGGCAGCGGCGGCGTGGGAACCGGAGGCCTGCCCGGCAGCGGCGGCGTGGCGGGTGCGGGCGCCGGGGGCGGGGCGGGGGCCCTCGGAACACCGCATGCCGCTCCATAGCGCCGGGTTCCGACGGACTGACCGTCACCGCGCGGCCTCCGGCGACGTTTCGACCCGTTTCGATTCCCGATGGGGTCACAGCAAAAGTCGTGGAATCTCGCGGGAGATTCCGATCAGCCTCCTTCTCGTTGCCGCGCTGTTGCCCGAAATGACGCGATTTAGACGAGCGCCACCACGCAGGCCTGAAAACTCAGAGGCTGGTGTCGGCGCCGGGCGGAAGCGCGCCGAACGAGCAGGCCCCTTGGTCGCAGCTGGCGACGTTGATCCAGGGGAGTCGCTGGCAGGGGAGCCCGGCTGGGACGACCTTGGACGTTCCGTCTGGGCAGACGGCCGTCGTCACGTTGCTGCCGGAATCGTAGTTGAAGACCGCGACCGGCTGGTCGTTGACGTACATCGTGTAGGTCGTAGCGAGGCCGGTCACGACGACCTGGTAGCACAACTTGCCGTCGGAGGCTTCGACGTAGATGACGTCATTGCCGGCCGCGTCCGAGGTGTCCCACGTCTTCTCGCTCGAGGCGTAGCAGACGCCGACGCCGTTGTTTTCGTTCGGGTCCGAGATATTGGGATTGTTGCTTTCGATTTCCACCATACAGGTCGAAACCAGCGGACACGGCGCCATCGCGTTGACCACGCAGGCCGGGTAACAGGCCTCGCGCGCCGCCGCGGCGCTGTCGTCGCTGCTCCCGCACCCGCCCGCTCCGAACAGGAGCCCGATCGAGAGCGCCATCCGAGCCACGCCCTTGACGTCGGTCATTTCAATATCATCGATCGAGGCTGCGGATTTGACAAGTTGCCGGCGTGAGATCGACGAGGCGCCGGCTCCGGCCTCCCCAGGCCTGTGAAGTTCCGGCTACCGGCCGATGGGGTCACGACCTGCCCCGTGATCAGTGCCCGGTCGGGCTATTCGAGGCAGACCATCGGGAGCCGGCCGAGGTGGCGCCACGACACCGCAAGGAGAACGAACGGAGGCGGCACCGGCGACGAAACAATATCTTCTCGCCTCCCGAGGGCGGACCGCACCGCCGAGCTGCGCTGCGCTCCAGTGCCCGGAGCAAAGGCGGGGCACTCGGTATCAGAAAGCGAGGGTCACGGGCGTGGGCCGATCGACGAACGTGCCGTCGCCGATTTGGCCGGCGTTGTTCCCGCCCCAACACTGGACGACCCAGTCCGCGCTGATCGAACAGGCGTGAGACGTGCCGGCTCCCACCTCGTACGAAGTCCCGCTGCCCATCACGAGCACCGGCGTGCTTCGATCGGTGGTGGTGCCGTCGCCGAGCTGCCCTCGGTCGTTTCGTCCCCAGGAGTAGAGGGCGTAGTCCGACGTCATCAGGAAGAAGCTGGAGCCGTCGGTCGTGGCGACGATGGACTGGCCTTGGACACCGCTGGGAAGGATCACGGCAGCCGGCGTGAAGCGATCGACCATCGTCCCGTCGCCCAGCTGACCGTGACTGTTTGAACCCCAACACGCGACCGAATAATCCCCGAGGACCAGACACGACGTCTGATCGCTGCCCACCGGGTGCGTCCTCGCCCAGCTCGACATCGAGATGGCGGTCGGCTTCAAGCGAACGGAGCTCGGCCCGCCTCCGTCGCCGCAGGCGCCAGTTCCCGAGCAATAGAGATTGCTGTTGCTGTCGAACGAGAAGATGTGTCGCCCCACCGGGAACGGGTTGATGGAGGGTTGGGGGAGAATCAGGACAGGCATGCTCCTCGACGTCGTCGTGCCATCACCCAGCTGACCCTCCGTGTTCCTTCCCCAGCACCAGGAGGTGGTCTTGAAATCCCAGGCGCACGTCACATCGGAGCCAATGTTCTCCCAGACATAAGTCAGCCCGAGGACGGCGACGGCGGTGGTCGAAGAGTTTGTCGTCCCATCCCCGAGCTGGCCGTACGTGTTGTCGCCCCAGCAGTAGAGGCTGGCGCTCGCGGTCTTCGATGCGCAGACATGGTCGTCCGAGACGACCACGCCGTTCGACGGAGGCATTCCGGCGATGATCGTGGGAGGACCGGGGCCCCAACAAAAGACCTGGCCGTGCGCGTTGTCCGGGTTCGGCACCGCGCAAGCTCGATGCGCGGACATCGACATCAACAGGTTGGTCCCGTCGGATATCCCGGCGATCATCCCCGGTGACGGGCGCGCCTTGGTCGAACAGTCGCCGAGCTGTCCTGCTTCGTCAGCGCCCCAGCAGGCCACCGCTCCGCTCGAGAGCTGCGCGCACGTGTTGTCCCCCGCGGCTTCGATCCCAAAGGGATGGCCATAGTTTCCCGCCGGCGGAACGAACGGTGCGGCGGTGAGGCCTTCGCATCCGTCGAGAACGACTGTCGTCGAGGGGGCGTCTATTGCAGCCGCGTCCAGACCGCCCGTTCCAGCAGAGCCGCCGCCGGCATTCCCGCCGGGCGACGCTGTTCCGCCCGTACCGCCGCCGGCTCCGCCAAGGGCCGGCCCGGTGGCCGCGCTTCCGCCCACGCCCCCGCCACCCTGCCCGCCGACCCCTTGGCCGCTCGAGCAACCGACCAGGGCCGCCGCCACGACTGCGATGACGCCCCCGACTCGCACGGCCGTTCGTCTCCCCGCTGTCACGCGACATGGTACCACGTTCACTTGTCTTCCCTGGCGTTCACGGATTCACGCCACGGCTGCTCCCTGAGATTGGGAGAGCCACCTTAATCGATGTCACCGGCGCCCCAAATGCGTCCAGGGGCCCTCGACTCGTCGCACGACAGAGGTCCGGAAGGGCGGTCAGCGCGCGTCGCTGGTCGCCATTGAACAGCGCGTTCTCGGCGCAGAGTGCTAGGCGCCGCGCGGCCTCCAGCGCAGCTCTAGCGGCATTGAGCGCCTCGTTACACCCGTTACACTAGGTTCGCGATGGCGACGCTCGGTGCGAGCGTTGCGATCCTGGAAGAGCCAGGAGAGCCAGCCGCGCCTCTTGAACTTCTCGGACGTAAACAAGGCGACGGGGAAGGTCGAGGCGACAATGGTCCAGACTCTGGACCCGGCAAAGGTCCAAGCGTGGAACGTCTACCTGTCCATGATGGAGCAGAGGGTTTTCGACGCTCTACCCTACCTTCGCCGAGAGTCAGAAGAGCGCAGCCCCGCCTGCCGGAGAAGGTTCTCAGTGGAGGGCTATTTCCGCGCGTAAAGCGCGTCCTTCGCCACCTCGCGCCGGCACAGGCTCGGGCCGTACTTCTTGAGGTAGGTGGCCTGCTTCGAGACCTCGACGAGCCCGGGGTCGAAGGCCATCCCTACCGCGCGCGCGGCGCGGCCGAGGGAGTCGAGGGTGACGCCGGGGACGGTGTGGTCGAGCAGGCGCTTGGCGGAGGTGCGGCTGGTCCTCATCCTGCGCGCGAACTCCGAGAGCGAGATCTTGCGGCGCCGCATGACCTCCATCAGCCGGGCGGCGTAGATCCGCTTCGCGAGCCGCTCGTTCATCTCGTCCAGCTCGCCGAGCTCCTCGAACAGCGAGTCGAGGGTCGATCCGAGGTGCTTCTTGGCCATCGTCGTCACTCCTTCTGTCGGCGCCGCGCGAGGGTGATGTCGGCCGGCGGGGTCTTCTTCGTCTTCTTGACGAGCCCGTGCAAGAGAACCATCGTGTCGTCCTCGATGCAGAAGAGGACCCGTACTGCTTCCTGTCGTGTTTGGTCCTGACCTCGTAGAGCCCGTCGCCGAAACCGTCGACGTAGGGTTTCCCCACGCCATCCGTCCACTTCTCCTGGACGTAGCGGACGTCGTCGCCGATGGCCTTGCGGGTCTCGGCGTCCATCTTCCTGAGCCATTCGCGCACGGGTTCGTTGCCCTGATCTGACGTCCAAAAGACGACCGGCAGCTTCATGTGGATCGTCTTCGGACGAAGACCGAGACGGGGTGCTAAGACCGCCTCGATCGCGTCCGGACGAGCGCTCGATCCAGCTGCCGGACCGCGTTGCGCTTCTGTCGAGCATGGTCTAAGTATAGGCCGGGTCTAGAAATGGACCATCGGAAAATGAAGCCGGGGCGGCGCGGAGGATAGGGCCCCTAATCACTGCAACATGTGCAGTGAATATGACCAACGATCGTGGGCGAAGCTCGCGAAGTGCTCGCAGGACACGGCCCTGCGAGACATCGACGAACTTCTGTCGCGCGGTTCCCGGCCAAGAACCCGGCGGGCGCTCGGAGCACGAGCTATTCGCTGGTCCTGGCGCCCTCATCTGGATGAAGCTCTGGGCCGATGGGTAGAGTCTCGGCAATGGGAGTCCACGTCCATCTGGCGCGGACTGTGCAGGAGCTCTCGCGCATGACCGATGCCCGAATGCTTGTAACGTTGCTTCTCATTGCCAGTCTACTGGGCTGCGGCAGCGGCAAGCTCGCGAGTACGTCGAATCACGATGGTTCCGTTGACGGGCCCCCGGTCGGTGCGTCCGACGGCGGCACCGACGGTCTCACGTACGCTTACAACAACTGCTTTTTCACAACGCTCCTTCAGGTGCCAGGGGGCGGAGGGATCAACTATCAAGGCGGAGGCATGACCCTTGGCCAATCCGGTTCGGTTCTGACTGCCAACTTTGGTGGCGTGGGCGGCAACCGCATTGTCCCCGCCGCATCCCTTCGGTTTTCCCCTACCTCCGGCACGTCGGCGATTCTGCTCCCGAGCCAAGGGGCGACAAACATCGATGTTCCGTGCGCGCCTTCCGAGTTCACTGACACCGTCGGACAGCTCGCGTCCGGCTCGCTCACGTACAACGCAGGGACGGTGTTCCTCTCGGTCGAGGGCACCGCGGAGGCCGTCGACGCGGGGAGCGGCTGCTCGAATGCGGGCGGTCTGGCTACCATCGTCGTTACATGCAGCGACGACTCAGGGGGGCTGCCAGGAGCAGAGATCGACGCCGGTTCGAGCGAAGGGGCGTCAGCGAGCGGCTTCGTCGGAGTCTACTCGTGCCACGACTCGGACCAGCTCTACCGGGCAGCCCCGGAGGGCCTCGAATCTGGGGGCGGCGGCACGGGCACCCTGACGATCACGGAGGCGGGTGGTGTGCTCACGGCGGCGTATGCGGACGATCTATTCGTCGGAGGGTCCCTGCAGTTCACTGCCAGGACCGAAGGCGCCGCAGTCCCGGCCACCTCGAACGAGACGATGCAGATCTTCTGCCCCTCCGTCGATCCCAGCCCGGACAGTGGCAACATGAGCCAGGTACTTGTGACGGCCAGCTCGCTCACGATCGACGGCAGCTGGGTTGTCCTCTCATTCGTCGGCAACGCGACTCCGGGCAGCGCCTGCGCCGGAGCCACGGCGTCCGTCTCCGTCCTATGTGCCAGGTGATCTTGTCGTGCCTGAGCAACCGGGAACGTCGAGCGCGACCTCGGCCCTCTCCTCGGCCTGCCGGCAGGCTGCTGAGATCTCCGTTCGCGATCGCAGATTTTCTGCAATCATGGCCAGCCGGCCAGAGCCGCTCGAAGTAGATTCGTCGCATGGCGATCAAGGAGCTCGGCCACGTTGTCCTGTACGTGCGAGACCTCGAGCGCTCGCGTGTCTTCTACCGGGACGTACTCGGCTTCAATGAGGTCTTTGTCGTACCGTGGGCGGTGGCCGGGTTTTCGAGCGGTCGCACGCACCACGAGCTCATGCTCATAGGCGTGGGACCTGACGCACAGCCGATCCCAAGGGGCCGCCGGGTCGGCATGTACCACTTCGCGCTCAAGGTCGGGGACTCCGACGACGAGCTTCGCGCCGTGCGTGACAGTGTCAGCGCGGCCGGCGCTACGATCGTCGGCGCCACCGATCATATCGTCACGCACTCCCTCTATTTGCTCGATCCGGACGGGAACGAGGTCGAGCTCTACATCGACGTTCCGGGCGTGGACTGGAAGAACGATCCATCGCTCATGTTGGCGCGCGGGGGGCCGCTGCAGCTCTGATTCCGGTCAGGGGACGACCACACATCGGCGCCCGATTCAGCGTGACGAGCGTCACCCGAGATCTTTGAGGCCGACCTCGGTAACCTCGGCCCCGGCCCATGCCCGTCGATACGGCTCTCATCGCTCTGGAATCCGTGACGTATCGTGCTTACCTACTGCTCGCGGTGCTGGCGTATCCCCGGCCCGCGGACGCCGAGACGTTGTTGCTGCGCGACGAGGCGTGGCAGATCTTCACCGATGGCAGGGTGGGCGCGTTCGCCAGCTGGGCCCTTGGCGACGGTCTGCCACAGCCGAGCTACAGGTTGGCACCCAATGGCGCCACGATCGTCCAGCAGGTGACCGGGGGTGGATGGAGTTGGCCCTCCGAGAAGCAGCAGCTCGGTGATCCGGCGTTTCCCCAGCAGACCATTTTCAGTCAGGGCAAGGTCAACCAGCTTCGAATCAGGAGTGGCTACGCAGGCCTCGTGTTTGGAATCGGCCTCCGGAACCAACTCAGCCCGACGACGCGGGTCGTCGGCTACTTCCAATTGTGGGCTTACACCGAGACCGTCGATCAGGTCGGCGATCGGATCAACTCACCCGACGTTCGTCAAGGATTCGCGGAGATCCAGGGCCCCTGGGGCAGTCTACTGGCCGGACGCACGCGCCCTCTATTTTCCCGGGCCGCGGCAGAAATCCAGTTGGACTATGGTTATCGCTGGGGCGTCGGATACACGCCGCCCGGCGTCTCATTCCCGACCCCCGCGGAATGGTTTGCGGCTGGCTTCATCTATTCGACCCCGCCGACGCCGATCCGGGGTCTGACGCTGTCGATCGGCGCATTCGATCCCATCGTTCCGGGGATCATCGGCATCACCCGGAGCAAGTACGCGAGCCTTGAAGGCGAGCTCGTCTTTGAACATTGGTTCGGTTCCAGGAGCAGAGTCCTTCTGTTCGCCAATGCATTGGTGCAGAAGGTGTACAGGGACGGGTACTGCCCTCCGGAGAGCCCCGCGTCGCCGTCGCCATGCGACGGGACCCTCGCCGCTGTGGGCTACGGAGGGCGCCTGGAGATCGGACGGGTGCATCTGGCCTTCGCCGGTCATCGAAGCGTTGGTATCGAGCCCGACTACCTGCCGGAGGTCGTCGACGCCGAGGTGGACCAGCTAGGGAACCTGCGCGCTCTCGACGGCTACTCTGTCCGGGGCGAGGTGGTGCTCGGCCGGTTCGACGTTTTTGGGGGCGCCAGCATCGCCAGGGTCTTTCCGACCGCCTCGGACAATCAGCGAATGCAGGAGCCGACCGACACGACCAGCCAGAGTGAAATCGACCTCTACAGCTTGATCAAGAACCAGGTGGGTATCGACGTGGGGGTCGTCTACCACCTGACCGGCGGTCTCTACTTCGACCTGGATTACGCTCGCGTTCAGGCGGACTGGTATCTCGGCGAGAAGCAGGTCGTTAACGTCTTCAACAGCGGAATGGGGCTTGGTTGGTAGCGCGCATCCGACGCCGCGCGCAGATCGATCAGCCGCTTGAACCCAGACCAAGAAGACTCACCATGGAAACCGCGATGACCGACGAGGCCGCCCGCACCCCAGGCTGGAAGCGCAAAGTGCCGTTCCTGCGCTGGTCCTTCCTCAGAATGGCCGTGACGATGAAGCGGCAGCTGCTCGTCCACTGGCAGGCGGGCGACGGTCGCGAGGAGAAGGCCGCCCAGTACGTGCTGGCCAACGCGCGACCGGGCGATCTCGCCGACGCGATCCGCGCGATCGACAGGTTCGCCTACAACAAGGCCTTCCTCATCAACGTCGGCGACGAGAAGGGCGAGATCCTCGACCGCGCCGTGCGGCGCGCCCGGCCGAAGCGGATCCTGGAGCTCGGGACCTACTGCGGCTACAGCGCGCTGAGAATGGCCCTGACCGCGCCGGAAGCGCACATCTTCTCGATCGAGTTCAACCCGGCCAACGCGGACATCGCGCGCCGCATCTTCGCCCACGCCGGCGTCGCTTCGCGCGTCACGGTCATCGTCGGGACGCTGGGCGACGGCGGCGCCACCCTCGCGGCGTTGCGGGATCAGCACGGGTTTCGGCCGGGCAACGTCGACTTCGTCTTCGTCGATCACGCCAAGGAGGCCTACCTGCCCGATCTGCAGCGGATCGAGGCCGAGGGCTGGCTACACCCGGGCTCGATCGTCGTGGCCGACAACGTCAGGTTTCCTGGGGCGCCCGACTACCACGCCTACCTCAAGCAGCAGGAAGGACGGTCGTGGCGCTCGACGGAACACCAGACGCACGCCGAGTATCAGACGGCGATCAGGGACCTGGTGGTCGAGTCGGAACGGCTTGCCTGAGTCGGGCCTGTCCGGCTGCCCCGCGTGAGGCTATTGGGCCGATTCCAGTTCTGACGTCCTGCGCTCCACGATCGTCTGGAGCCTCTTCGACGGCACCGTGCGCGTCCAGCTCCTCACCTTCCCGAAGTCGAAGTCGTCGGGCAGCGCAACCTCCGGCAGCGAGGAGAAGGTGCGCGGCTTCGTGCCGGACAGGTAGAACACGTCGAAGAGGGCCTTCTCCGGCGAGGCGATGAGCGCACCCTCGGGGGTCGCCACGAATCCTCCGAAGACCTCGGGCGCCACGGTGTGGATAGAGAAGTCGCCCAACGACGTCTCGACCTCCCGGGGCCTTCCGAGCGTCACGACGTACGTCGAGCGCGGGATCTGCGAGATCATCCCGTGAAACCTCAGCGCCGACAGGAGAGAGATGTAGCTGGGGGAGGGCGCGGCGACGTAGCGCGACAGCACCTTCGGATCGAGGTCGCGGTGGAGCGCCCACAAGCCCCTGGCGAGCGGCTTGACGACGCCTTTGGTCGCCAGCCTGCCGAGCATCTTGTTCGCTGAGTCCACGCGTCCTCGCATGAGGGCCGCGACCTCGGACGTCGTCACCACGGGGGCAGGGAAGTCCTTCAGCAAGAGCGTGAGGTCGACGGCGCTCATCGGCTGAAGATCTCCAGCGCCTGGACGACGACCGCCTGCTTCTCTTCCCAGCTCCGACGGCTGCCATGTTCCTTCCGCTTGGGCTTTTCGAGGTACGGCAACACCTCGGCCCTGTACGCGTCGAAGGTCATCTCCGACGCTCTGCCGAGGGCGGCGCGCGCCTGTTTGCGCGGCGGGCGCAGGGCGGTCACCGACCCGACGTCCTTTGCGTAACGCTCGAGCAGCATGGCCAGGTCGAAGAGATCGCGCGTCCTCTGCCGACCCGCCATCGCCGAGACCTTCTGGGCGATGCTTTCGGCGAGCCCGTAGTGTGCTGCCGAGAAGGGGCTGGAACCGTAGGCGTCGGCGATCGGCTTGGCCACCGGACCCAGCACGGACTTGGCGTTGGACTCTCGGCGTGAGAACTCGATCCTCGTGTGAACGGGCTCGCTCAGTCGCTTCACTTTCAGAGTCATCTTCCAACGCTGTGTGGTGTCGGTCTGTTTGGGCGTCGAAACCTGCTCGATCTCGATCCCGAAGAGCAGGAGCGCCTTCCTGAAGCGCGGCGAGGCCAGGAGCTTGTCGACCTTCTTCTTGAGCGGCTCCTTCGACGTGACGGACACGTCCATGTCGAGGTCGTCCGAGTGCCTGACGCTCTCGAAGAAGAGCCTGAGGTTCTGCCCCCCTTTGACGACGGCCTTGTTCGGGTCCTTCGACAGGTGTGCGAGGAAGGTCAGATGGAAGGCCTCTATGGCCTCGTTCGGCGTCCCAATCATGACTGCAAGATAATGACGATAGAGTCAATAATCTGCAATGATTACTTCTTGGCACCGCGTTCCACGCGTCGCGAGTCGTCGAGGGCGGGCGGGTTCGATCAGTCGTCGATCGTCGCGTTGCCGAGCTGCTTGAGCCGTTCCAGGCCGGCTTTCATGGCCTGGATCGCCTCCGGCGAGTGGCCCTGCCAATCCACGATCTCGCCTGTGATCCGCAGCGGCTCGCGTGAACGAAACGATTTGGTGGGATTCCCCCGGAACTTTCTGTTGGTGAGGTTGGGGTCGTCTTCGGCAGGTGCGGTCGGCTCCACGAGGTAGATCCGACCACGTCCTTCGCCAGCCGCAAGCTCCGCGCCCCACGCAGCGGCGTCGAGCGTGCGCGTGAAGTAGATGTGGTTCGCCGTTCTACCGGTGGCGCCGAAGTTTGAAACGTGGCCCGGCCCAATCAGGTCGCCGGGTTGGAGGTCGGCGCGTGTGCCGTGGTAATGCAGCCATTCGGTAACCGTGCCTGTCACGCGCAGTGGCTCGCGGGAGTACCAGGACATGCAGGGATGGCCTGCTGGTCGGAAGTGCGGGTCTTGAGAGACGCGTGCGATGGGGCCGAGCGGTTCAACGACGTAGACTTTGGGTGGGGCGTCGCCGGAAGCGAGCTCGGCGGACCAAATGGCCTCGTCGAGATTCGGGGTCAGAAGGACGTGGGCGCTCGCCAGGTCGCCCCCGTCGGCGACCGACGGGGCGGCGGGAGCAATGAGGTCGCCGAGCGTGAGCTCGGCGCGGGTGCCGTGGTAGTGGCGATTCGTCATCGGGGCCTCAGATGAGCGCCTGCAAGAGCCATCGTGTCGTCCTCCATGCGGAAGAGTTCACGCGCGGCGTGATATTTTCCATCTCAGTATGTCATCACTCAGGTCGAGGGGACTCTCCCTCGCGTGTTTCGGGTGGTTGGTCTGTTGGGGTGCCGCCTGTAGCCACGACCTGGGCGGGTTGGGATCGACGGACTTGGGCGGCGCGGGTGGCTCGCAGCGCGGGGGCGCTGGCGGGGCGGCGGGCGCGGGCCCGGGCGCCGGAGGCTCGGCGTCACCTTCCGGCACCGGTGGCGCGACGTCGGGCGCGGCAGGCGCTCGAGGTGCGGCAGGAACGGATGGCGGTAACGGCGGATCTGGAGGGACGGCAGGGATTGGAGGTGTCTCGGGCTCCGGCGGAGGTGGCGCGGGCACCCGCGGTGCGGCCGGCTCGGGCGGCGGCGCTGGAACTGGCGGCATCACCGGCGCGGGCGGCATCACCGGCGCGGGCGGCATCACCGGCGCCGCAGGTCGCGGCAGCGCTGGCTCGGGCGGCCGCGAGGCGCCCGGCACCACCGAATTCACGGGTCCTTTCACGATCGGCAATCCTTACGGGATCACGGCCGGTCCGGACGGCAACCTTTGGTTCACCGAATTCGTGTCGGATAAGGGGAAGGTCGGGCGCATCACGACCGCGGGCGTCGTCACGGAGTTCACGAATCTGAACCAAGGTGAAAACACGCCGCGCGGGATCGCGGCGGGTCCGGACGGCAATCTCTGGTGGGCGGATGCCTACTACGGGCAGGTCGGCCGCATCACGACCACCGGAACGATCACGATGTTCGGGATTCCGACCTCGCCCAGCGGTCCCGAGGACATCGCCGCTGGCCCCGACGGGAACCTCTGGTTCACCGAATCGACGTCCAGCAAGATCGGCCGCATCACGACGTCCGGAACGATCACCGAATTCACCCTTCCGACCGCGGGCAGCTCTCCCTATGGCATCGCGGCCGGCCCCGACGGCAATCTCTGGTTCACCGAGTCGGCAGGGAACAACGGGAACAGGATTGGCCGCATGACCACGACCGGGACGCTGGTCGAGTTCTCGATTCCCACCGCCAACAGCGCTCCCCAGGGCATCACGGCCGGCCCCGACGGCAACCTCTGGTTCACCGAAACGAACGGCTCGAAGATCGGCCGCATCACACCGTCCG
This sequence comes from uncultured Pseudomonadota bacterium, assembly GCA_963725905.1. Lineage (GTDB taxonomy): Bacteria > Myxococcota_A > Polyangia > Fen-1088 > Fen-1088 > JADGRB01. The sequence continues at coordinate 466,635 of CAVSAG010000006.1, forward strand.
GGACGATCACCGAGTTCGCCGTTCCCACCGCCGGCAGCGGTCCCTACGGCATCACGGCCGGCCCCGACGGCAATATCTGGTTCACCGAGTCGGCGACCACCACCACGTCCACGTCCAGGATCGGCCGCGTCACGCCCGATGGAACGGTGACCGAGGTCGTCCTCCCCACCAAAGGCGCTGGACCCTGGGACATCACGACCGGGCCGGACGGCAGCCTTTGGTTCACCGAGATCTTCGCCAACAAGATCGCGCGCATGACGTTGCCGTAGCCGATTTCGGCTCGGCAACGGCACGCCGAGCCTGCATCGCGCGGTCCGTTTTGTCCCGCCGGCGGGACACCGATGTGCACGGCCGCTGGAACCGCGGACAACCGTCCCGAGCGTGGGCAGTGTGAACCGCTTCCTGCAGCCGTCTGGGATTTCAAACAGGGTTGCCAGTGCGATCCGCCGGCGGCGTGCTCAGTTCCGGCGGTCGGGCTTCCCGGGCTCACTCCGGCGGAGGCTGGCGCGCCTGGGTCTGCTGTTCGAACGCATACCCGAACGCCAGGAGATCGGCCTCGGACCAGGCGGCGCCCACGAACGACAATCCGACCGGAAGCCCACCGATCAGCGCCATGGGCACGGTGAGATGCGGATAACCGGCAACGGCGGCGAGCGTCGAATCGCCGTACACGTTTGGGTCGGGCGAGCCCGTATCGACGACCCAGGCCGGATCACCGGTTGGGGTAATCAGGGCGTCGATGTTGTTTTGGCTGAGCAGGGCGTCGATCCCGGACGGGCCAGCCGCGGCCTTGATCTGGGCCAGGCCGCTCAGGTAGTCGGGGTCGTCCAGGCCGGCGGTCGCGTCTGCCTGGACGAACAGGTCCTGCTGAAAATACGGCATCTCGGTGCCCGGATTCGCGAGATTGAACGCAATCAGGTCGGCCAGCGTACGAGACGTCACCGCGCCTGGCGTCGTCGCTAGGTACGCGTTCAGGTCCACGCGCAGCTCGGTCAGCAATACGTTGAGCTCGGCCGCATCGATGACGTCGAACGACGGCAGCGTATCAATGTCGACCAGCTCCGCGCCTGCGGCGGTCAATGCCGTGCACGCGTTTGCAAACGCCGCCTGGAGATCGGCGCCGAGCCCGGTGAGGAACGGGGTCAATACGCCGAGCCGCTTTCCGGTCAACGCGTCAGGCCTCAACGCGGCGACGTAGTCCTGCTTGTGTTGATCGGCGGTCGCGGTTGCCGGATCGGCCGGGTCCGTGCCCGCCATCGACGACAACAGAGCGGCGACGTCCGCCACCGTCCGCCCGATGGGTCCGGCGGTGTCCTGGCTCTGGGAGATCGGGACGATGTTCGTGCGGGAAAGAAGACCGACGGTCGGCTTCAACCCGACCACGCCGTTCACGTTGGAAGGGCACACGATCGAACCGTTGGTTTCGGTGCCAACGGCGGCCGCGGCCATGCTCGCTGTGACGGCTGCGGCGCTGCCCGCGCTCGAGCCACAAGGGCTGCGGTCCAGCGAATACGGATTGTGGGTAAACCCCCCGACGGCGCTCCAGCCGCTGATGGTCCCGCTCGAGCGAATCCCCGCCCACTCGCTGAGATTGGTCTTGCCGAGGATGATGGCGCCGGCCGCGCGCATCGCGGCCACGATCGGCGCATCTCGTAGGGTGATGTTGTCCTTGAGGGCCAGCGACCCCGCCGTGGTGGGGGTCGGATCGGCAGTCTCGATGTTGTCTTTGATGAGAATTGGAATGCCGTGCAGAGGTCCTCGAGCGCCCGCCGATGCCCGTTCGGCATCGAGCGCAGCCGCGTCGTCGCGCGCATCCGGATTGAGGGCCAGCACGGCGTGCACCCCGGGATCCGACTGATCCAGCCTGGTGATTCGATCCAGATACGCATCCACCAGCTGGACGGAAGTCACCTTCTTGGATGAAAGGTCGGCCTGCAACTGGGCGATCGTCTTCTCCTTGACGATGACCGTATTCGCGTCGCCGCCGCATCCGGCGAGACAGCAGGCCAAAGAAAGGACCAGCGCACGCACCGATACCGATCCCGCTGACTTCAACATGAGCCGCCGCCGCGCAGACATCTGTCGCATGGTACCCCGCGCAGCGGCGCTCGCCGTCACCCAGGCTTCGGGGCTCGGGGCATTTGGAACCGGACCGACCTTTGGGTAGTGTCGCGGCCCAACAGGGAGGTTCGACATGGGAAAGGTCTTCTTGAAGCTCGTTCCGCAATCGAAGCGCGCGCGTCTGACGCTCGGTCTCACCGCGGGGGCGTTGGTCATGGCTGGCGCCGGCGCGGCGGCGTACGCCGCGCTGGGTGGCGGCAACGCCGTCATCTCCGCCTGCGTCGACCATCACGGCGGCGTTCGGATCATCGATCCCAACGCCGAGCGCTGCCATGGCGACGAGACGCTCGTGACCTGGAACCAGCAGGGTCCGACGGGCGCGGCCGGTCCTGCCGGTTCGCAAGGCGCCGTCGGCCCACAGGGTTTGCCGGGAGCGACAGGCGCCACCGGCGCCGTGGGTCCCGCGGGGGCGACGGGCGCCCCAGGCGCGGCCGGTCCATCCGGCACGACGGGTCCCTCCGGTGCGCAGGGCGTGGCCGGTCCTGCGGGTCCCGCCGGCAGCGGCGGCCCGGGCGCTCCCAACAAGCAGAACAACGGGTCGGTCGTCGTGACCGCCGCGGTGCAGGGGCAGATCCCCTCCGACGGGACGATCGCCATCCTCTCCTATCAGTGGTCGGGGCTGCAGACGCCGACCGATCAGGCGACGGGCCAGGCGGCGGGGAAGGTGCAGCTCGGCCAGTTCACGTTCACCAAGGTGGTCGACAGCGCGACGCCCAAGCTGTTCGTCGCCGAGGCGACCAACGAGCACCTCTCGACGATCGTCGTGACCGTCGCGCCGCAGGGCTCGGATACGCTGGAGACGCTCAAGTTCAGCAATGCCGCCATCACCTCCATCCAGCAGGGCGTGACCGGGGCGGCGGGCGACCTTCCCCTCGAGCAGGTGACGTTCACCTTCTCGAAGGTCGAGCTCGACGCCGCGAGCAGCTCCTCGAGCGGCGGAGGCACCGTGACCGGCGGTTTCGACCTGGCCACGAACAAGGCCAGCTGACCGCCGAGTAGGGCCGGACGACGGCGCGGGAGAGAACCGCGCCGTCGCCGGGCCGCTGGTCCAGCCGACAAGGGGTGGGCCCGTCTGTCGCGGTGAGCGAGGGCCTGGAGCCCTGCTACGATGCACCCATGCTGGGGTCGGGCCTCTGGCTGATGCTCCTTCTGGCCGACTGTTCGACGGCTGCGCAGGACTGCCCGGCGGGACAGATGTGCACGGCCGCTGGAACCGCGGAAGACTGTCCCGAGCGCGGGCAGTGTGAACCCCTTCCTGCCGCGACGGAGATCGACCTTTCGCTCCCCGTCGCCAAGGACGAGCGTGTCTTCTGCGTCAACGACGACTTCCGCCACCCGCGCCTCCGCAGGAACAACGCCTGCGCGCCCGAGGAGCGGTTCGGGTTCTCCCTGGCCTCGTCGGCGTTCTCGGCACCGCACGTCGTGGTGGCGAGCGCGGACGGCGTCGCTTACTTCTGGGGGGGATGCCCCAGCTGGAGCCTGACCGACCGCGCGGGGGCGTCGCTCTGCAACGGCGGAAATGGAAACTACGTGCGGATCCAGCACACGCCCGATCTCTATACCCAGTACCTGCACCTGTCGGCGATCCTGGTCGACCGGGGTCAGTCGGTCAGGCGCGGTCAGCCGATTGGCATCGAAGGGAACAGCGGCGGCCCTGGGTCCAAGCACATCCACTGGAGCGCCCACCGGGGGAAGGCGCTCGCCGGCGGACCGTCGATTCCGATGAGTCGGATTCGCTTCTTCGGCGGCTCGGCGTCGTCCGCCACCTTTAAGTGCGGCGATTGGACGCCCCCGCCGCTGTCCGATCTGTCAACGGCGTACGTGTCGGACACCGAACCCGCGCCACCGCCAGAATCCGGCCGGTTTACCTTCGCGCCGTTCAACCCGGACGACGGATCCGCTCAAGGTCTCTTCGCACGCGCCTTCCGGAGCCCGACCGGTGGAGAGGCCGAGCTGGCGCTCCTGCGCGCGATGCCCGACGCCGGTGTCAATCGCTACTGGCTGGGAGCGGCCCTCGAAGAGCTGAAGAAGAACACCGAGGCCGAGCAGATCCTTCGCCAGCAGCGAGGGCGGTCCGACATTCCTTCCTTCTATCTGCCCTGGCTCAACCTCCGTCTCGCGGAGCTGGCTGCGGCGCGCGGCGCGAACGCGGAGGCCCGCACGTTCGTCGAGAAATGCCGTGCTGAAGCCGTCAGCGCCGGTTTCAAGGACCGGTGGGACGCCGTTTGGAGGCGGGTGCAACCAAAGGCGAAATGAAGCGCACGCGGCTCACGGCGACTCAGCGCCTCGAGGGGCGGCGCCAGGACCCCGACCACCAAGTGCGAGGCCACGTCGATGATTCGGGCTATGCGGTCGGCGCTCACCGAGCAGGAATCGATCACACCGGCGTCGCCAAGTGTAGCCGTGGCCGGGCAGGGCGCACGCATTTGGGAGTCCGCCATCGTGTTACCGTCGAGTACGCAGATTCTGCCGACGGAGGCTCCCATGAATCACCGTTCGAACACGACAATCGTCGCGATGGTCCTAGCCGCAGCCGCCACGACCGCCGCGTACGCCGAGTCGCCGGCCCCTCCTGCCTCCAACGAGAAGAGCGAATTCCAGCTGCAGGACACGCACACCGCCAAGGACGCGCACGGCGCCACGGCCTCGAAGATCCGGCCGACGAGGACCGAGGCGGCGATGAAGCTGTTCGTCGTCGACAAGGACAAGGGGCCGGTGAAGGGGGTCGTCATCTTTCTCACCGGGCCGGACAAGACGAAGTACTACGCCGAGCCGACGGACAGCGCGGGGTACGCGGAGGTGCTGGTGCCGGTCGGCAAGACCTACGACATCACCTATCTCAGTCTCGGCCGGCACGAGAATCGCGGCGACGGTTCCCGTGGCGGACGAACCGAGTCAATCCGTGAAGCTGACCCTGCGCTACAAGCGCGAGAGACAGAGGCCTTTCATCTTGTCCGGGGTCAACTTCGACACCGCCAAGGCGACGATCCGCCCCGAGTCGTTCGCGCGCCTCGACGAGGTGGTCGACTTCATGGTCCACAACAAGGACGCGCGCGTCGAGATCTCGGGCCACACCGACAACGTGGGGAACGCCCAGGCCAACAAGACGCTGTCGGAAAAGCGCGCGCAAGCGTGCCGCAACTACATCGTGTCGAAGGGGATCGACAAGAAGCGGCTGGACGCCGTCGGCTTCGGCGACGAGCACCCCATCGCGCCCAACGACAGCGACGAGGGCCGCCAGAAGAACCGCCGCATCGAAGCGAAGGAGCTGTAGCGCCCGCTGGATCGCCCACCCGCTAGCGCACGCACCACAGGACGGGGCCGCGGGCCAAGACACTCAGGTCGGCGCTGGCGGAGGTGATGCCGGGTGGCAGCTCGTCGATGATCTGGTCCGTGGCAACGTCGTGAACGCGAGAGGTAAATCCCGGCGCGACGGTGCAGGGGGCGTGCGCGCAGGCGTCGGTGATGACGGCGTCTGCCGAGCCCGAGAGGGCGATGGGACACTCGGCGAGGCCCCAGGTCGCTGCGTCCGGACGGGCCGGGTACTGTCGGATGAGCGACGGGGACGGCAGGATCTGCCACAGGTCCGCCTCGTCGGGTTGTTCACTGAAGTAGACGCTGACCGTCGAGCGAGACGATTCCCTGTGCGGTGCCGGGGGCGAACGTGGGTCCGTTGCAGGATCCACAGGCACGCCACGCGCCGCTGAACGTGGCGGTCGAGTTGACGATCGGGCAACCCGCCGACACGCCGTCGAGGCCGGTGTAGCCGTGAAAGGTCAGCTCGGGCGACAGCGCGCCGGTCGAGAGCTGAATCGACATGATCGTCGCGCCGCCGGTCCCCTTCGGCATCAGCAACCCGAGCATTGTCTGTCCATCCGGCTGAAAGGCGAACGTTGGCACCCATGAAGAGCCGGCCGGAGCTTCTTTGAGGAGGTCGATCGAGGGTGAGTTGCCGTTCGACTGGAAGAGCACCAGCGGAAACAATGGCTCGTTGCCGATCGCGCTCGCGTCGTAGAAGTTGACGATCGCGTGTGCACCGTCGGGCGACAGCTGTACGCGCTCGATCTGGTAATCAGACCCGAGGCCGATCGTCGAGAGCAGCGCTCCGTCGGTGCGGCGCTGCATCCGAAGCTGGCTCCCTGCGGTCACCGCGATTGTCCGCCCGTCGGCGGACAGCTCTGTCGCTCCCGGTTTGCCGCGGGTCCGCGAAGCAGGTCTGGGCGAACAAACCCATCGACGGCCTCCAGACGGACAGGAGGTCCAGTCCCGACGCGCCGGCCGCGATGGTCGAGCCGTCGGCCGAGATGGCCACGGTGGTCGGCGTGGCGGCGACGCTGGTCACGACGGAGCCGTCGGTCACCCGCTGAAGCTGGAGCGTGCCGTTGCTCGCCACCAGGCCTGCCGTCCCGTCGGGCGTCACCAGCAACGGAACGCCGGTGAGACCCGGCGCCGGCAACGCGCCCCCGTCGCTGATCCGAAATGCCTCCGGGATCGAGCGAGCCAACCGATCAGCATCAGGTCGGCGTCGGCCGCAATCAGGAGTTGGCCTGGCGCGAAGAACGGCATCTGGCCAGGGGGCGTCAAGTCTATGGGCGCCCCGATCGGCGTGAGGTTCGCCGGGTCGAGGATGGTGAGCCGTTCCACCGGTGGGGTGAACCCCGCAGGTGGTCCCGGCGCTCGGTCAGCGGCGACTCTTCCATTGCGATCCGCTGCCCGCCCAGGCCGTACCCCGCCGCGAGCACCACGTCGCCCGTCCGGAGCTCCGAGTCGCGCGGATCGCTCCGGTCGCGGCGTCGAGCAGGAAGAGATCGTTGCCGGGCGAGACCAGCACGGTGGTGCCGTCGGGCGAGAACGCGGTTGCTCCGGTGTCAGAGAAATACGTCTGCCCCGGCAAGGTCGTGCTCCAGATCGGCGGCAAACGTGTCGGCACGCCAGGCGGTGACCACCAGCTCGCCTTTCGCGAAGGTCAGGATGGTGGTGCCGTCGGGCGAGAACGCCGCCGTGTCGATGCTCTCGCGGGGCGGCGCCAGGACCCCGACCACCATGTGCGAGGCCACGTCGATGATTCGGGCGATACCGTCGGCTTCGATCAGCGCGACGCGGGTTCCGTCGGGACTGACGGCCAAGGCGGTCGTCCCGGTGTTCGAGAAGCTCGCGCACCGTGCGTAGATCCCCGGAACCTCGGTGCCGGGCCGTGGGAAGAAGAAAGTCGCTGGGTAGGGGCGTGCAGGAGAACGGAACGGGCGTCGGGTCGCCCCACGAGGCTGGCGGCCGCGCGATCGCCGTACCGGAATCGATCACACCGGCGTCGCCAGGCGTAGCGGAGGCCGGGCAGATGGCGCCCCCGTCCGCGGCCTGGTCGCCGCTGGGGACACCGCCGCCCGAGCCAGCGCGGCCGGCATTGCCATTGCCTGCAACTCCGCCGGTGCCGCCGGTTGCGCCAGCGTCGTGCCGGGCCGTCGCCCCGTCAGCGCCCGCGGCGGGTCGACCCGTCGGGCCGACCGCGCTGCCGGCGTCACCGTCCCTCTCAGAAGCGTCCCAGGCCGCGTCCTCGGTCCCGCGCGGCGTGCCGGCGTGCCCGCCGGGTCCGCCAACCCCGAGTCTGCCGGCGGCATCCACGGGTGCCGTCAGGTTCGCCCCGCAGCCCCAGAACGTAACGGCCGCGAGACACGCGCTGACCGCCAACCACCGCATCCACCGCCTCCGACGTCTGCCCAAGACAACGTGGGCGCGGGAGGCGGAAGCGCAAGCCGGCGCTCACCCGGGAAGGTTCGATTTCCGTCATTCGACCGCGTTCAATCGGAACAGGTGTTGCCGCTGCAGGCGCCGCTCGTGCAGTCTGAATCAACCGCGCAGGCTTGGTGGGCACCGCACCTGGGGCAGACTGGACCGCCGCAATCGGTATCGGTCTCGGCTCCGTTCTTCTTGCCGTCAATGCACGACGGCGCCGATTGGCACACCGACGGCGATCCGGAACAGATGCCGGACTGGCAAGCCGGTGGCTGCCCGACCGTGCACGGCTGACCATCGGCGAGGGCGCAGGAACTGACAGAGGGGCACGTCAGGTTGACGCCATCGCAAGTGGAGGTGCCGGCAATACAGCCGGGGTCGGTTCCGGTGCCGCTGCACGTGGTTCCCTTCGAAGCGGGAACAGGCTCGGGGCAAACGGGTGTCACGCCGTCGCACATGGCGGTCGCGCTGCATGCGCCGGTCGACGGACGGCAGAGCGTGGTCGGAGACGCGAGGCTGTGGGAACAGGCTCCCTCCGCGCAGAAGTCGATGGTGCAAGGTTGTTTGTCGTCGCAGTCGGCGTCGGTCGTGCAAGAGCCGGCCGCCGCGCTGCCGTTGCAAACGTAGGTCGTCTGCTGAACCTCTCCAGCTTCCAGGCTGCCGTCGCGGTTCAGGTCCTCTCCCACCGCAATCTGTTCGCCACCCGCGGGGCACTGGCTGGCGCCGGGTGATACGGCCGTAACCGCAACGAGTGAATTGAGTCCGTCGCCCGCCGCCCCCTGCGGCCCCGTTGCGCCCATCGGCCCCGCTGCCCCGGTGGCACCCGTTGCCCCGGTGGCACCCGTTGCCCCGGTGGCTCCGGTTGCGCCTTTCGGTCCCGCCGCGCCCGCCGGTCCCGCCGCGCCCGCTGGTCCCGTTGCGCCCGTGGCCCCTGTGGGCAAAGCGATCGGCGTCCACTGACCTTGCACGCAGGCGAGGAGCGTCTTGCTCACGCTCGCGTAGGCAACCGCGCCGGCGCCGGCTGTCAGGCATGGGAGCGGTAACCACTTCCCGGCCTGACAGGTGAAAAGGCCCACCGGGGACTGCACGTAGGCCGTCGTTCCGGCCGGCGTACAGCTCAACGAAAGTGCGCTCGCCGTGCTCGCCACGACCGAGATCGAATAGACGTCACCGGGCGGAGGCGCCGTCGGCCCCTGCACCGGCGACGCCTGGTCCGCGCACGACGCGACGACGCCGACCACCGTCATCGATGCCAGCCACCGCGCTACCACCGTCCTGCTTCGTCCAATGTTCATGCTCTGGCGGTGTGCACGCGCCGTGCCGCGACAAGCGGGCGTGAAATCACGACTCGACCAATGGGCGCTGCGCACCTGACGGCACACAGCCGGCAAGAACCTGCACGGTAAACGTCGCGGGTAGGCTCCCGAGCTCGCGGATGCACGGATTGTGCGCATCGTATAAAATGGCAAACGTGAGGCGTGGTGGTGGCTGGTCGATCTTGCTCGGATCGGCGGCGTTGCTGGTGGGGGCCTGCGGCGCTCCTCCCTCGCTCGGCGGTTCCTGCGCGTGCCCCATCACAGAGCGATGCGTCGCGGGAGCCTGCGTGGATCGCGTCAACGAGCTGTCGTTTCCCGCCGACCCGGGGGTTGGTCCCGCTGCCGAAGAGATCACCGTAACACCGGACGGCAACGTCTGGTTCATGGTGACCGCGGGAGCGATCGGGTGTGTCACATCGAGCGGCCCGATCACCGAGCTCCCGGTCCCGCTCGCCTCGCCCCATTTGTCGATGACTGAGGACATGATCGCCCAGGGTGCGGGTGGCAACCTCTGGTTCACCGAGGCGAACAACGGAATGGGCTTCGTCGGGCGTTTGACCCCGGCGGGAACCATCGAACAGTTCGCCCTTCCGTCCGGACACTACGCCTCCGGGATCGCGCCCGGGCCCGACGGCAACGAGTGGATCACGGAATCCACCGGGCAGATCGGAAGCATCACGCCGGACGGTGCGCTCACGGAGACCTCACTCCCCGCCGGGGAGGTTGGCGGCGGCATCGTCGCCGGCGCGGACGGCGCGATCTGGTTCACCGTCTACTCTGCAGCGGGAAGCAAGGTCGGCCGACTCGATTCCGCGGGGGTGCTGACCGAGTTTCCGCTCTCGGCCGCGATAGCGGATCAGATTGCGGCCGCACCCGACGGCGACCTCTGGCTCACGGAGCACAGCAGCGGCGGCGCGCCGGATGGAAAGATCGCCCGCATGACGTCGCGCGGGATCGTCACTGAATTCACCGTGCCGTCAGGCAGCGATGGTCCGGCCGACCTCACGGTGGGAGCAGACGGCGACATCTGGTTCACGGAGTGGGCGAACGACCGCATCGGGCGCCTGGCCCTCGACGGATCGGTCAGCGAGTTCCCGCTCGCCTCCAACTCTGCCCCTTCGTGGATCACGACCGCCCCCGACGGCAGCATTTGGTTCTCGGAGTGGACCCACCTCGGTCACCTGATTCCGCCGTAGGGTGCTTCAGGCGCAGCCGGCGAGAAGGGCGCGCTCGCGTTCGAACAGCGCGGTCACGGCGTCCATCACCAGGCGGACGCGGACGGTGTTGCGATGGTCGGGCGGGATGACCAGAAAGGCCTCCGTCTGGGCCACCACCGTCACCGCCTGGTCCGGCGGCCGGAACGCGCGGGCGCTAAGCCAGCTGGATAGCGCCGCGCGGGTGGAGGCGGCGGTCGCCGCGCTGGCGGCGGCCCTGGGCGCCGACGCGGGCCGGCTGCGCCAGGATCTGCGCGGCGGGTTCAGTCACAACTGGCTCGCGGATCCGTTCGCGCGCGGCGCCTACAGTTATGCGGGCGTGGGCGGCAGCGAGGCGGGGACCGAGCTCGCCGTTCCGATCGACGGGACCCTGTTCTTCGCGGGCGAGGCGACGGAATCCGACGGCCAGAACGGGACCGTCCACGGCGCCATCGCCAGCGGCCGAAGAGCGGCGAAACAAGCCCTCGGCGAGGCGATGCGCGCGCCGCGCTCTGGCCTCGCGTCCTCGACTGACTAACTTGCCTCGATTGAAAGGAGTTCAAGGATGCGCTTTGACATCGTTCCCGGTGGAACCTTTCCCGACTACGAGCTGCCCGATCACACCGGCGCGCCGCGCAAGCTGAGTGAGCTGCAGGGTGAGGATCCCCTCATTGTCACCCTGGCGCGCGGGCACTACTGCCCGAAGGAACACCAGCAGCACCAAGAGCTGGCCGCGTTCTATCCCAAGATCGCCGTCGCCTACACCCAGGTCGTCACCATCTCCACCGACGACCACCACACACTGCAGGAGTTCCGTGCCGCGGTCGGCGCGCAGTGGACCTTCCTCTCCGACCCGGAGCGAAAGGTCCAAAAGGACCTCGAGATCCAGGAGTACACCGACCCCGAGCACAACCCGATGATCCCTCACACGCTCGTGCTCAAGCCGCGCCTGGTGATCCACAGCGTCTACAACGGCTACTGGTTCTGGGGCCGCCCGTCCGTGGTCGACCTCTGGCACGATCTCCGTATCGTCAGCAGCGAGATCCGACCCGATTGGGACCTCGCCGCTCCTGGTCTCCGCAAAGCCTGGGACTCGGGCGACCTTTCCCCCTTTCACGGTTGGAACAAACAGAACGGTGACAAACCGTCCGAGGGGCGATGAACGCGACAGCCAAACGCGCTCGCCCGCGACGATGAGTCTCGGCCCGCTGGCGCCGGCGCTACACCTGATGGTGCTCGGAGCGAGTTGTCACCGCGCCGTTCTTGACACGCTCGCGACGATCGGAGTACGCAGCGAACAGCGGGAAGGGGTCAGGACGGATGAAGACGCGCGTCGCACCGGGAGGTGCCGCCTCGGTTCGGGCCGGGATGGTGTTGGGGGCGGCGGTCGTCGGGATCGTCGCGATCGGTTGCGGGGGTGGTTCGAGCTCCAGCCCGGACGCCGGATCGGGGAAGGCGGGGGCAACGGCATCCGGTGGTGTCGGCGGTGGGGGCGGTAAGGGAACCGCGGGCGCGGCCGGGGCCGGAATCGCGGGAGCCGGCGGACATGCTCCCGGAGGAGCAGGTGGCGACGCGGCCGGAGCGGCGGGCGCGGCCGGATCTGGAGGGCGAGCGGGAGCAGGTGGCGGTGCTGCGGGGGCCTCCGCAGGGACATCGGGAGCGGCAGGCACCGGAGGAGCCGCGGGCAAGGGCGGCGGAGGCGGTGCGACGGGTGTCGCCGGGAATGGCGCCGCGGGGTCGGGTGGACAGGGTGGCGCGGCCACCAGTTGTATCGAGAAGCTCTGGAGCGGCTACCTGCAACGGACCGACGGTTCGCTGGTTTACTTCACTGGCTCGAAGGTCGTGCTCGACGACGCGACCGGGATGCCGCTGACCGGTGTGGTCAGCCTTCAGGACAACGACTACCAAGGAGCTGGTTGCGCGGCGCTCTCCGACGGGACAGTGAAGTGTTGGCTCACGATGACCACCATGGCCGCGGTGGGCCAGCTCGGCAACGGTACGACAGCAGCCAGCAGTGTGACCTTTCGCGCGACGCCGGTGGTCGCGACCGGAGGCACGCCGCTCGCGAATGTTCGCGCGATGGCTCATGGCGACTACGGCACCGCGATCTGCGCTGTCACGACCACCGGCCAGCTCTATTGCTGGGGCGACGTGAGCTGGATGGTCAACAACGGTACGACCATGCACACGGGATCGGCGCAGCTCATCACGGCCGATGGAACGAACGCGCTGACCGGTGTCGATCAGGCAGTGCTGGGAAATCGTCAGGCCTGCGTTCTGCGCGAGGGGACGTCCGCGAAGGAGGTCTGGTGCTGGGGCTACGCAGGCGCGGACGAGCTCGGACAGGGAGACACGACCAACCATCAGTATCCGGTGAAGGTGGGCGGGCTGACGAATCCTACCTCGCTCGCCCTCGCGCCGATCGGGAGCACGGGCACGACGAACTACAACGACGCGACTGTTTGCGCGATGGATGGCGCGAACATTCGATGCTGGGGCTCCAATGTTCTGGGCGCGGCGGGAGTCAACAGCTCCGCCAGCGCCGTCGCCAGTCCGTCGCCGGTGGTCGACAAGAACGGTGCGGCGATCGACAACGTCGTCGATCTCGAGCCGGGATATGGGGCGTTCACCGCTCTGCGCGGCGACGGCACCATGTGGCGCTGGGGAAACGCCGTGAACCCCTACGCGGCCGCTTACGCCGCCACCGGCGTGATTGCCGTCGGCTACGGCGGCGACCAGGGTTTCGGGCCGCTCTACGAGACCAGCGACGGCGCGTACCACAACGACAAGACGACCGTACCCGTCAGCTGTCCTTCGCCCTAGCGCTGCCCTCGCCCATGAACCGGGCGCGGCCGAACCCTCAAGCGGGTTGCGATTTCCGCGCGAAGAACGCCTCCTTCGCCACCTCACTTCTTCTGCCGGCAAGCTCCAGAGCTTCCACCAGGTTCGTCCGCGCCTCGTCGATGGAGGCTCCCTGGCTGGATCCGTCGCGCTCTCGTTCGATGATCGCGGTGAGCTGTACGGTCTTCATGAATCCCGTCTAGGCAGTTTCCTCTCACGATTGGCCACCTTCCCGGGCCGTGAACATCCGCAGATTCGAGTGGCTGCCGCCCGCGCAGGGCGACATCCGCGGAATCAAGTCGGGTGCGCGCGTGGCGCCGAGGCGGGGTGCTCCTCGACCCGCAACGGACCACCCGCGCGCCTCCATCCGACGCGCGCCATCCAGGTGGCAGGCGACGCCGTCGCCGAAGGAGCGCCGGCGATCGCGTCGGTGATCGCGGGGGTGATCGCGTCGGCGCTCGCGGGCGCGCGCCGCCACCCCGAAAACTGTGGCCCCGAGCTGCGCGGGTCGATGCACGCGGGCGCCCGGAGGTGCTTGCGGAAGTTGAGCAGCACGTAAACCATGCTGGCCCGCGTCTGGCGCGGCGTGGTCAGCGGCCGCGCGTGGTAGCGGTCGGCGACGACCTGCCCTTTGCGCCCGAGGGCGCGGTTGACTGCCAGCGCCAGGCGGATTGCCAGCCCGTGCATACCCCCGCGGGCGCGCCGGGCTTCGTCCCCCTCGACGATGAAGTGGCCGTGGTCCTGCTGGATCGAGAAATGAATGACCCGGAACCGGTCGACCGACGCCCGCGCGATGGCGCGCCGGAGCGCCCTGAACAGCCGGGGCGAGCGGAGCGACGGCAGCCCCGGCGTCGCGCGAATCGTGACCTGCACCGGGTATCGCGGATCGACCTTCGGGCGCGTGTCGTGGGGCATCGAGGGACGGCCGCGCGGTTTCCGCCCGGCGCCCTTGCGAGCGCCACCCCAGGTGCGTGGCGCCGCGAGGGGCAAGTGGAGCTGACGCCGTCGCACCGTCTTGATTCCGCGCATGTCCCGTTGTCGGCGCAGGCGGCGGCGGGTTGCGTGGTGGGCGGCCGAATCGCCGCGGCGACCGCGCGACTTGATTCCGCTGCGACGCGCCGGTCGCGTGACTTGATTCCGCGGAGGTGCCGTCGTCGGCGCCGGGACGCCGATGGGTTCGGCGCGTCGGTGCGCGGACGGTTCGACCTTGATTGCGCGGATGTTGGTCCCGCCGAAGATGTGCCGAATCGTGAGAGGCAGTTTTCTGACCGCGGCCGGACCCTCAGGGGGGAGGCTCCTGGTCTCGCCTGATGACTTCGCGCCGACGTCACGCCGTCCGCTCGTGATACCGTCGATCCCTCGGGAGGCACGCGCGGCATGGCCGGACGCTACGGAATGAGCTTTGCGGCGAAGATGATCCAGGAGGGAAAGTACGCCGAGGCGATCGAGGAGGCCACGCGCGCCGTGGCGCGTGACGAGGAAGATCCCGCGCCGCTGGTCGAACGGGCCAGCGCCTACGCCTGGCTCGAGCGCTATCCCGAGGCAGTGAAGGATCTCGAGGCGGCGATCGCGCTCGACGAGACGGCGGGCGTGCTCGAGACCGACGTGGTCGACGACGCCTACTTCAGCGCGCTGCTCGGCGCGGCGAAGCTCGAGGCGCGGACCTCGCTCCCCGCCGCGACCCAGACCTTGGCGCGCTACGAGACGATTCTACCGGGCGGGCGCCACCTGGCCGACGCCGCGGCGTGGCCCGACCGGTTGCGAACGGCGAGCGGCGGGACGTGACGCCGGAGCCGAAAATCGACGGCCGGGTGTCGCGCGCGCAGCGCCTGCGCGAGTCGCGGCGCGCCGCCGTGTTGACGGTGGCGCGGCGAATCTTCTCCCAGAAGGGTTATCACGCCACCAGCATCAACCAGATCATCGAAGAGGCCGAGATCGCCCGGGGGACGTTCTATCTCTACTTCGAATCCAAGCGCGCCATCTTCGACGAGCTCCTGGATGGCCTGGTGACGACGCTGCAGGCGCAGGTCAAACGGATCGAAGTCGGTCGGGATGCGCCGCCGCCGGTCGATCAGATGAACGCCACGGTGGACCGGGTGCTGAAGACGCTGCACGACAACCGCGAGATGGCGCGCATTCTGCTGCGCGAGGCGGTGGGGATCGACGTCGACTTCGACCGCAAGCTCTCCGAGTTCTACGGCCGCATCGAGGCGATGATCATGGGCGCGCTCAACACGGGGCGGCAGCTGGGCGTGGTGCGGCCGTGCGACGCCCAGGTGGTCGCGCGCTGTGTGCTCGGGAGCATCAAGGAGGTCGTGCAGTGGGCGTTCGTCGAACAGGACCCCCCGCCGATCGAGATGACGCAGATCGGACGCGAGATGATCGCTTTCACGCTCAAGGGCTGCCTCGTTGACGGTTCCTGACAAGCCGGGACCCCCGGGAGGGTTCCCGGAGCCTCCCGCGACGACTTCGCTGGGCAAAGCCCAGCTCCGTCAACGCGAAGACGCCCTTCCTGGCACTTTCGCGCGGGTCGCTGCCATGCCGCCCGACGCCGTGCTGGCGATCTTTCGGCGCTACGGCCGGCCGCTGGCCGCGAAGATGCCGCCGCCGGCCACCGACGACCAGCGCGCCGTCCTCGAGTGGCCCGGCCTCGCGCCGGCCGAGGGCGCGCGCGCGCCCGTCGCTTCGGCCACCGTGCGGGTCCTCCAGGTCATGGGATACGGAGACGTCATCCCCAACGACTACTTCGTCCTCGAGCTTGGGGGCGAGGAGCCCCTGGCGGTCGCCGGCCCGTTCTTCGCCGCCGCGCTCGAAGCTCTGGCGCGCGCGTCGGGTGTCATTTGACCTGGGAACCCTGGTAGGTTCTCCAAAACCCTCCCGCCATGGCCCAGCCCGAGATCCCTGACTTCGTCTCCCTGCTGCCCGACCGCATCTGGTACCTGACCCAGAGCGGGCGGGACATGTGGTGCCGGCGCCCCCATGGCTTCTTCTTCACCTCCAGCCAGGCCGCGGTTGATTTTGCCGCCGCGGTCGGGACCGAGCTGGACCTCCAGCCGATCGGCGTCGCCTCCAAGGAGCTGGTCTCGGAAGAGGGCATCGCGGCGATGAATCTGCTGGCTGTGACCCGGATCTTCGTGGACCCCCGGGTCGACCCGGCGACCGGCGACGTCTACGGCCAGATCCTGCGAATAGCCCCCAAAGCTGCCGGGATCGTCTGACCGGCCGGGGCCACCGGCCCGCGGAGCTTGATCTTCCCGGCCGGGGTGACTAAAGTGAGCCCGATTCAAAGACTGAAGTGTCAGTCTAGTTTTTACTGAGGTGTCAGTCTTTCGTTCGTGGTTCTGGCAAAGGAGCATTC
>CAVSAG010000007.1:0-880838 GCA_963725905.1 uncultured Pseudomonadota bacterium
CGGCCCCCGTCGACGCCGGCGCCGCGCCCAACCCGGCGGCCGCGATCCCCGCCCCGGCCAGCAAGCCGCACCACCACCACAAGCCGGCCGCCAAGCCCGACGACAGCGCTGACACGACGCCCAACGAGAACGAGTAGCCGCGGCATCTTCGCGGTTGACGATTGGTACCGGCGGGAGAAATGCTAGCGCATGTTCCGACAACGGGTCGTCGCCGTCGTCGTCCCGGCGTTCAACGAGGGGGACAAGATCGCCGCGGCGATCCGATCGGTGCCGGGGTTCGTCGACCACGTCATCGTCGTCGACGACGGTAGCGGCGACGCGACGGCGGCGGTCGCGCGGCGGGTGGCCCGGCGCGCGGCCGGGCGAGGCGGTCGTCGCGTGGAGGTGATCGTTCATCCCGGCAACCGCGGCGTCGGGGCGGCGATCGCCACCGGGTATGCGCGCGCGCTGGAGCTTGGCGCAGACGCGACCGCGGTGATGGCGGGTGACGGGCAGATGGATCCGGCCGACCTGCCGCGCCTGCTCGGGCCAGTCGTCGACGGCGCGGCCGACTACGCCAAGGGGAACCGTTTCGCCTGGCCGGGCGGGTGGCGGACGATGCCGCCGGTCCGGATGGTCGGCAACCTGGTGCTGTCGTGGCTGACGCGGCTCGCCTCCGGCTACTGGCGCCTCAACGATTCGCAGTGCGGCTATACGGTGGCCTCGCGGCGGGCGCTGCGGGCGATCGGTCCCGAGCGGATGTTCGCGCGCTACGGCTATCCCAACGATCTGCTGGCGCGTCTCGGCGCGGTCGGGGCGCGCGTCGTCGACGTGCCGGTGCGACCCATCTACGGGCCGGCCTGGCGTTCCGGTTTGCAGCCCGGCGCGGGTCGCGCTGCCGATCGCCCGCATCCTGCTGCGCGCGATGGCGTTGCGCGCGACGGCGCGCCGGCGGTTGCGCGCCAGCGTGGCGGTATCGCTGGCCGAGGAGGTGTCGTGCGAATTGGCCTCCTGACCACCTCGTTCCCGCGCCAGGCGGGCGACTACGCCGGCAGCTTCGTCGGCGATCGCGCGCAACGCCTGCTCGACGACGGACACGCGGTCGAGGTGCTCGCCGCGGGCGATGGCTTGGACGTCGTCGTCGACGGCGCGCTGACCGTCCGGCGCGTTCCCGCCGGTTCGCTCTTCTACGGCGAGGGGGCGCCCGAGGCGCTCGAGCGCGGTGGGGCGGTCTGGCTGACGGCGGCCCGGTTCCTGGCGGCGCTGGCGGCGGCTGCGCGCGCTCGCGCGGCGTCCTGGGACGCGGTCGAGTCGCACTGGCTCGTCCCCTCGGCGCTCGCTGCGTCGGCGTCGGCGCCGCGCCTCCCCCGCCGCGCCTTCGCGCACTCGGGCGACGTCGCGCTGCTCGAGCGGATTCCGCTGGGAAGCGCCATCGCGCGCAGGCTTGCGGGTGACGGCACCGACCTCCGATTCGTCAGCGCCGATCTGCAGGCGCGCTTCGCGCGTCTCGCCGGCCGCGCCACGGTCGGCACGGTCGAGGCGCTCGCGGTGCCGCCCTCGCTGTTCTCGCGGCGCGCGGGTCCGAACGCGGCCCTGCGCCGCCGCCTCGGCCTCGCGGCGCCCACGGTGTTGGCCGTGGGGCGGCTGGTGCCGATCAAGGGGCACGCGGCTCTGCTTCACGCTTGTGCCCGCGCGCGCGCCCGGTCCGCGGCGGTGCGAAAACCGGAGGTGGTCATCCTCGGCGACGGCCCGGAACGGATGCGGCTGGTGCGGCTCGCGGGCGCGCTCGAGGTTCCGCTGCGCCTCACGGGCGCGGTCGCCCGAGCCGAGGTCGCCGAGTGGTTGCGCGCCGCGGATCTCTTCGCCCACCCGTCGATCCGGCTTCCGAGCGGGCGCACCGAAGGCGCGCCGATCGCGGCGCGCGAGGCCCGGGCGGTCGGCATTCCGGTCGTCGCCACGAGCGATCTCGCGACGCTCGCAGAAGCCATCGCTCGTCTGTAACGGGCGTGTCAGCGGCGTGTAACAGAATACGCATGTCAGACCCATGACGTGCGAAGTCGGGTTCGCACCGGAGACGGATCCGAAGATCTAAGATGCTGAAATTACAGCGGCGGGCTGGCCGGCATGTTCCATGCTCATTCCAGCCACCAATGCGAAGTGCCCCTGTGTCGCAGCGCGTGCCCGAGATCTCCGTGGTCATTGCGATCGGCAACCACGAGGACTCGATCGGTCACGAGATTCGCTCCGTGGCGGCGCACCTCGGCCGTGGCGGCCGCCCGTTCGAGATCCTGGCGGTCAACAACGGATCGTCGGACAACAGCTTGTCGATCGCGAACATCCTCGCCGGCTCGATTCCGGAGCTGCGGGTGCTGGGACGCGAGAGCGCCGGGCGCCCGTTCCTGCGCGGGTCGTCGGAGGCGCGTGGCGATGTGGTCGTGCTGCTCGACGCAGGGAAGACCGCTTCCCTGGCGCCGCTCGGCTGGGCGCTCAGTCGGCTTTCGTCCGGGCGCGACGCCGTGGTGCTGCGCGGTCGTTACGTGGTCGCTCGCCGGCTGGCTGCTCTCCCCGTGATCGTCCGCGCCAGCAGCCCGGGCCTGCTGTTCGAGGCCGTGTTCGAGCGGCGCGCGCAAGAGCTGGGGATCGACGTCGTCGGCTCGCGCCCGCGCCGCCCGATGCCGCTCCTCCTGCGCCCGGTTCTCCGCTTCCTGGCAGCCTAGCGGCGATCGCGTGAGCGAAGGGCGGCTTTGCCGGGCGTAGCTCATCGCGGGGGGCGCGGGACCCTGTGAGGGTCCCGATTGAATTGCCGCGCGTGAGCGAAGGGCGGCTTTGCCGGGCGTAGCTCATCGCGGGGGGCGCGGGACCCTGTGAGGGTCCCGATTGAATTGCCGCGCGTGAGCGAAGGGCGGCCTTGCCGGGCGTAGCTCATCGCGGGGGGCGCGGGACCTGTTGAGGGTCCCGATTGAACTGCCGCACCCGTGCTAGTCTTGCAGTGATGTTGTCGATCCTGCTCGCAATCGTCGCGCTCTGTCTCCTCATCGTCTTGCACGAAGGGGGGCACTTCCTGGTGGCCAGGCTGTGCGGCATGCGGGTCGAACGCTTCTCGATCGGCTTCGGGCCGACGCTGCTGGGATTCGAGCACAAGGGGACGACCTTCCAGATCGCGCCGATTCCGCTGGGCGGCTTCGTCCAGATCACCGGGATGAACCCGCACGAGGAATTCGACCACAACGATCCGATGGTCTATCCGAACCGCCCGCGCTGGATGCGGATGGCGACCATCCTGGCGGGGCCAGCGGCCAATTACCTGACGGCGTTCGTGCTGATGATGTTCGTGCTCTTGGCCTTCGGCATGCCGTCGAAGACCCAGAAGATCGTCGAGCCGAAGGCGGGGCGTCCAGCCGCGGCGGCGGGGATGAAGGCGGGCGACATCCTGGTGTCGGCCAACGGACAGGCGGTCGACGCCGAGCATCCGATCTCCGACGTCATCCAGGGGGCTGCCGGCAAGCCGGTTACCATCAAGGTGTTGCGCGACCGCCAGCCGATGAGCTTCGACGTCGCCGCCGACAACAAGGCGGGTGTGTACCAGGTCGGGATCGAGATCGGCGCGATCGACGAGCGGACACCGATCGGGTTCGGGAGCGCGCTCAAGGAGTCGGTCGTCTACCCCTACTACGCGTCGATCGGGATCATCGAGAACCTCTACGGGATGATCCGCGGCAAGATCCACGGGGACCTGTCCGGGCCGGTCGGGATCACCAAACAGATCGCCAAGGCGGCCTCGCGCGGCGCCGTGGATTTCCTGGGGATCCTGATCATGCTGTCGGTCTACCTGGGCCTCTTCAACCTCCTGCCGGTGCCCGCGCTCGACGGCGGGCGCGCGATGTTCCTGGCGATCGAGTCAATCAGCCACAAGCGCGTCAACCCGCGTATCGAGGCGGCCGTTCACACCGCCGGGATCGTTCTGCTGGTGGGCGTGTTTCTGGTCGTGACCTTCAAGGACATCTTCGGAAAGGGCTAGCGTCATGGGCGGGCCCGGGCGGCGCGGCCTTCGCGGCTCGGCCGTTCACCAAGGTCTCGTCGGCGCGCGCAAACTGGTCGGAACGCCGTACCTGGCCGACGCGGGGCTGCGCGGCCAATACGCGCGCGACATCGCGCCACGGACCGAGGCGGCGCTGGGGCGGGTGCTGGACGAGGTCTACGGCGGGCCCGGTGCGGCACCGGCGGCGCGCGCCATCGATCTCGGCGCCGGGACGGGCGCCGTCGGGCGGGTCCTGCGTGCGCGGTTCGGCGGCGCGCTCGAGCTGGCAGAGGTCGATCGCACGGCGGGTCCCGGCGTTGTCCGCGCGAACCTCGCCGTCGAGGTGCCCGCCCTCGACGGCAAGTTCGATCTGGTCGTGGCCGCGCACCTCCTGAACGAGCTCTTCGTCGATCGCGCGCCCGCCGAGCGCATCAGGCTTCGCGCGCTGCGAGTCCGGGCCTGGGCGAACGTCTTGCTCGCGCCGCGCGGCCTCTTGATCCTGATCGAGCCTGCGCTCCGTCAGACCTCCCGGGAGCTGTTGGCCCTTCGCGATCATCTGCTGTCGGACGGCCTCCACGTCGTGGCTCCCTGCTTCTGGACCGGCCCCTGTCCCGCCCTCGCCCGCGACCGCGACTGGTGCCACGACGCCGCGCCTGTCCCATCCAAGCCCCGCGTCGATTTCAGCTACCTCGTCCTCAGCGCCGAACCGGTCGCCCCCCGCGCCCTCCACCGCGTCGTCAGTGATCCCCTGCCCGAAAAAGGCCGCCTCCGTCTCTTCGTCTGCGGCCCCAACGGCCGCCACCCGCTCATCCGCCTGACTCGACACCGCTCGCCCAACAACGCGCCTCTCGACCACGCCACCCGCGGCGTCGCGCTCTCGATTCAAAATGGCGTTGCCAACGAGGACGGCGTCCGCGTCAACGCAGACACCACCGTCGTCTTTCCGGATCCGCCAGCGCGAGCGTAGCGCTGCGGGTCAGGTGCCGCGTCGGTGCCGCCCCCGTCGGGGCCAGCCATGATAAGGTGAGGGGACTTGCCCTCGCGTTTTGCGCACGAGTGGTCGGCGCAGGGATCGCTTCCGGTCATCGCGGTCGCCCTGCTGACCATTCTCTTCCTGCTGCGGTTCATCGTCCCCACGACCGAGCGCGGTCGCGTCAAGGCCGGGATCTTCTTCACCGGGACCTACCTGATCTCGCTGCTCGCCCTGGCGGTGTTCCAGCCGCCCGTTCCGGCCGCCGCCCACCACGACTGGCTGCGCCTCTTGCCGGTGCTGCTGTTTTCGTTCTCCGCGGTCATCGTCGCCGGCCTGCTGCTGTTCGACGTGGTCCTGGTCCGTCGCGAGATCCCGCGCATCCTGCGCGACCTCTTGCAGGCGGTCGCCTATCTCATCACGGCGGCGCTGGTGCTGACGCGCGCGGAGGTCGACGTCACCAAGGTCTTCGCCGCCTCGGTCCTCACCACGGCGGTCATCGGCCTCGCGCTGCAGGAGACGCTGGGGAACGTGATGGCCGGCCTGGCGCTCCAGCTCGAGCGCGACTTCGAGATCGGCGACTGGATCAGCCTCGACGATCGCATCGCGGGGCGCATCCGCGAGGTTCGCTGGCGCGCCACCACCATCGTCAGCAAGAACGGCGACCTGATGATGATCCCCAACTCGGCGATCACGCGCGCCACCATCGTCAACTACAGCCGGCCGACCACCGCCCACCGGCAGTGGATCAGCGTGCGGGTCCACTTCCGCCACCCGCCGGCGCGCGTGCGCGAGGTGATCATCGAGGCGGTGCGGGCCCTGGCCTTCGTGCGTGCCGATCCGCCCGCCGACTGCATCCTGCACGAGTTCAAGGACGACGCCTCGATCTACTCGGCGCGCTACTGGATGGACGACGTGCAGCGTGACGACACGATGGACAGCGCCGTGCGCAGCGCCATCTGGTACGCGCTCCACCGCGCCGGGATGGAGATCCCCTTCCCCTCGCGCAACGTGAACCTGACCGAGCTGAACGAGGAGCGCGCGCGCCGCAAGGACGACGAGGAGTACGCGCGCCGGGTGGACGCCCTGTCGCGCGTCGACGTTTTCCGCGCGCTCGACGGCGAGAAGATCGATCGCCTCACGCGGAGGCTGCGCATGGTGATCTTCGGTCCGGGCGAGACGATCCTGCGCCAGGGGGATCCCGGCGACTCGCTCTACGTTGTGCGCAGCGGGCGGGTGGCGGTGCAGATCGGCGTGCTCGGCGCGTTCAAGGAGGTCGCCACCCTCACCGAGGGGCAGTTCTTCGGCGAGATGTCGCTCATGACCGGCGCAATGCGCGCGGCCACCGTGGTCGCCAAGACCGACGCCGAGTGCTACATCGTCGACAAGGAAGCCTTCCAGGAGATCGTGCGCGAGAAGCCGGAGCTGGCCGGCGTCATCGGCGACATCCTGGCCCAGCGTCAGGTCGCGCTCGGCGAGGCACCCGCCCTGGCTGCCGCTCCGACCGCCGCGCAGAAAAATCAGCTGATGACGAAGATCGCCTCGTTCTTCGGAATCGGGACCCTGGGAGGGTCCCGCGCCCCCCGCCAAGGGCGATGACGAGCCGAGCTCGCCCTCGCCCACGCGATCATCAAACAGCGGGCGTCGTAGCGGCGGCGGCGATCAGGGGGCGGACGTCGACCGGCTGCATGCCGGCGCGGCGGGCGGCCTCGAGGCCGATGTCGGTGTCCTCGTAGACGGTGCAGGTGACGGGATCGGCCCCCAGGCGCCGGGCCGCCTCGAGGAAGACGTCGGGCTCGGGTTTGTGGCGGGTGGTGTCCTCGGCGGCGACCACCGCGGCGAACCAGTCGGAGATCCCCAGCGCCGCCAGCGTGCGCGTGACGAGCCGCCGCACGCTCCCGGAGGCGACCGCCAGCGGCCCCTCGTTGCGTTCCCGGTGGTTGCGGGCGAGCGCCAGGATCGGGTCGATGCCGCGGATGCCCCCGGAGCCGAGGCCGTCGTAGTAGGTCTGTTCCTTCTCGAGGGCGATCGCCCTGGGATCGAGCACCAGCCCGGCCTCCGTGATCAGCATCCCCGCGATCTTGTCGGTCGGGACGCCCCCCAGTGAATAAAACCGCGCCTCCGGAAACGTCAGGCCGTGGCGATCCGCCACCTTCGTCCAGGCCACGAAGTGGGCCGGCATCGTGTCCGCCAAAGTGCCGTCGAGGTCGAAGATGAATGCGCGCGCCGGACTTTCCATTTTTTGTCGATGAACTCTGAGAAAAACCGGCCCAACATGTCAAGCTCCGTCGACGGTTGTAAACTGAGATCCGCGCGTGTCCGTCTGTCCCACCTGCAAAACCGACTATCCCCCCGGGACGGAGGTCTGCCCGCGCGACGGCGCGGCGCTGTCGCGCGGTGGCTCGGATGAGGCGAATCGCGTCAAGCTGGGGAGTGCTCCGACGCAAGAGATGGGAACGCCGGGAGGGGTCCCAACCCCTCCCGTGACGAGGGCGCTCGGCGAAGCCGCGCGCCCTCAACGCGATCCCGAGGCGCCGAGCGCAGCGGCCGCGGCCACGGCGCCGGCCGCCCGCGAGGCCGAACAGCAGTTCGATTCGCTCATCGGCGTCGTGCTGGCCGGGCGCTACGAGGTGCTGCGCCGGATCGGCGAGGGGGGGATGGGCGCGGTCTACGAGGCCAAGCACACGCTGATCGGCAAGCGGGTGGCGGTGAAGGTGCTGCTGGAGAAGTTCCACGCCAAGAGCGACTTCGTCGCCCGCCTGCTGCAAGAGGCGCGGCTCGCCAGCTCGATCGGCCACGAGAACATCGTCGACGTCACCGACTTCGGGACCACCGACGACGGGCGATCGTTCGTCGTGATGGAGTTCCTCGACGGAGAATCGCTGGCGGACCTCGAGCGCCGGGAGGCGCCGCTGCCGATCGAGCGCAGCCTGCGCATTGCCCGCCAGGCGGCGAGCGCGCTCGGCGCGGCGCACGCCAAGGGGATCTTTCACCGCGACGTGAAGCCTGAGAACCTCTACCTCGTCCGGCGCGGCGACGCCGACTTCGTGAAGGTCGTCGACTTCGGGATCTCCAAGGCGGTCAAGCCGGGCGGCGACGAGGGGGCCGAGGCCTACCGCCTGACGCACACCGGGCTTCTGCTGGGGACGCCGCTCTACATGTCGCCCGAGCAGGCGCGGGGCGACGAGGATCTCGACCACCGCGCCGACATCTGGGCGCTGGGGGTGCTGCTCTACGAGTGCCTCACCGGCGAGGTGCCTTTTCGGGCGAACAACTATCTCCAGATCATCTCGCAGGTTCTGACGCACGAGCCGGCGTCCCCGTCGCGGCTGCGGCCCGAGCTGGGGATCCCCGACGCCGTCGACGCGGTGGTGATGCGCGCCATGGAGAAGGACCGCGCGCGCCGCTACCAGACGATGGCCGAGCTCGAGCGCGATCTCGAGCGGCTGCTGGCGGGAGATCAGAACGTCGGCATGCCGCCGGACACGGGGAACCGCCCAGCTCCCCGGGCCGCGCCGAAGCGGTGGCCGCTGGTCCTTCTCGGCCTCGTCGTGCTGGCGGGCGGCGTGTCGGTGGCGCTACGGCGTCCGGCGGTGGCCGTTTCGCCCGTCGCCACGCCACGCCCGGTCGCGCCACTGACGACCGCCGGGCCGCCGGCCGCACCGGCGCCGCCGGCCGCCTCGCCTGCGCCACCCGTCGCAGCGCCCGCGCCGCCGGCGCGCAAGGCGCACGTGCGCGTCGAGCGGCACCCGAACAAGCCAGCTGCCGCCGCGCCGGCCAACGCGGAGACGAACGACGCGGTCAAACGCGGCGTGCTCCCGCCCGCATCGAGAGAGGGCTACCCGGACAAGTGATCCGCCGCGCGCGCGCCCTCACCCTGCTGGCGGTGACCTTGTTCGCGGCAGCCGCCGGTCCGGCGCGCGCCGATGACGGCACCGCCGAAGCGCGTCAGCACTACGAGACCGGGATCCAGCTCTTCGACGCCCGCGAGCACGAGCAGGCGCTGATCGAGTTCGGCAAGGCCAACGAGATCAAGCCGCGCCCGGCGGCGGTGTTCATGATGGCCCAGTGCGAGTACCTGCTCGGTCGGCTCAAGGACGCGCGCGGGCACTACCAGGCGTACGTCACCGAGGTGCCCGACGGTGAGTTCGCCGGGCTGGCGCACGATCGGATCGAGAGCATCGACAAGCGCAAGAGCACGTTCGTCATCAACACAGTCCCCGACGACGTGACGGTGCAGATCTCACGCGTGGGGATGCTGGGCGAGGTGGCGGCCAACGGCCAGGCGCCGAACAACTTCGCGGTGCCGCGCGGTCGCTACCGCATCGACGTGACCAAGCCGAAATATCAGGGGCAGACGCGGATCGTCGAGATCGACATCGCCGAGACCAAGGCGCTCTTCTTCAAGCTGGAACCGATCCCGGCACGGCTGGAGATCGAGACCAACCCGCTCGGCGCCACGCTGTACGTCAACGGCAACCGCGCTCGCAACCCGTACCGGCAGGACATCGTGCCCGGGCCGGTCGAGATCTTCGCCGAGGCGCCCAATTTCGAATCGCGTTCGATCGATCTGACGCTGACGCCCGGCGAGCACCGCGCGCTGGTCGGCGGCGATCGGTTCCGGTTGTCTTACAAGCAGCGCTCGGGGCGCCCGGAGCTGCTTGGCGCGTCGGCGGTCGTCGGCGGTCTGTTCGGCGCGGGCGCGGTCGTCGCCGCCATCGGCGGCTCGTTCCAGGACCCGAACGTGTCGTCGGTCTTGCTGGCGACCGGCGGCGCCGTGTCGGGCGGCATCGTCGGCTGGCTCGTCGCCTCGCCGATCGTCCCCAGCTACATCCCCGACAACCAGGCGCTGTTCATCCTGGGCGGGATGTGGATCGGCCTCGCCGACGGCGCGGCCGCAGGCGTCGTCGTTCAGCAAGTCATCACCAGCAACGGCACGCGCGAGGACCCCTGCCCGGGCCCGGGACCGTGCCGCGGCACGCTCGGAGACCAGCTGCGCGCCGGGTTCATCGGCAGCGCGCCCGGGCTGGCGCTGGGGCTGACCGGGAGCATCCTCGCGCGCCGGCACGCCCCGACGTACGGCCGGGTGGCGATCATCCAGAGCGCTGCGCTCGGCGGCGCGATCTCGGGGGCGCTCACGCAGCTTGCGTTGCGGTGGCAACCGTACGGGCCTGGCTGGGCGTACACCGTCCGGATCGTGAACTCCACCGACACCAACTCTGGGTGGGCGGCGCCCAATGTTAGCTGCCCTTCCGGCCTCCCGGCGCCCGCGTACCAGGTGAGCTGCGCCCTGACGGAGCGCAGTGTCCTCGATCTGATGCCTGGGACTCTCATCGGATTGAACGTCGGCCTCGCCGCCGGGTTGCTCGGCGCCTACCTACCGGATCAGTCGAAATACGGGCCATCCTGGCAGCGCGTCCTACTCGTCGACGCCGCCACGCTCGCGGGCGGCGTTGCCGGCGCGACGATCGGCTGTGTCGCAAATCCAAGTTGCCTCAACCAGAATCCCAGCGATCGGGATCGCGCCATCGTGGCGGGCTCGGCCCTGCTCGGCGGGGCGATCGGGCTCGTGAGTGGCTTGGCCGTCACCCGGGGCGCCGATGACGGCGCGCCGCCTGACGCAACCAGCGGGGCTTCGCTGCCGATCGCCACCGTGGCCCCGATGCGCGACGCGACGGGGGCGATGATCCCCGCGTTCGCGGCGATGGGCTCCTTTTAGTAGACTCCTCGCGATGCCCGAGCGGTTGCGCGAGGTCTTCGTCGTGGACGCGGTGCGGACGCCGATTGGCCGGCACCGCGGGGCGCTGGCGGAGATCCGCCCGGACGATCTGGGCGCGGTGGTCATTGCCGACCTCATCAAGCGAACGGGCGCCGATCCGGCGGCGATCGACGACGTCCAGCTCGGCTGCGCCAACCAGGCAGGCGAGGACAACCGCAACGTGGCACGGATGAGCGCGCTGCTCGCCGGGTTGCCGCCTTCGGTACCCGGCGCCACGGTCAACCGGCTGTGCGGCTCGGGGCTGGAGGCGGTGGTCGACGGCGCGCGGGCGATCGCCGTCGGTGACGCCGACTTGATCGTCGCCGGCGGCGTCGAGTCGATGTCACGCGCGCCGCTGGTGATGCCCAAGGCGCGCGAGGCGTTTGCGCGCGGCGACGTCACCGCCTACGACAGCACGCTCGGCTGGCGGTTCGTCAACCCGCGGATGGAGGCACTCTACGGGACGCACCCACTCGGTGAGACGGCGGAGCTGGTGGCGGAGCTCTATGAAGTGACCCGCGAGGAGCAGGACGCGTTCGCCCTCGATAGCCAGCGGCGCTGGGCCGCCGCGCACGCGGCCGGCCGCTTCGTCGACGAGCTCTGCGCCGTCGAGCTGCCGGGCAAGAAGGGGGCGGCGCGAAGGCTGTTCGAGGTCGACGAGCACCCGCGTCCGGAGACGACCGCCGCTGACCTGGCCGGGCTCCTGCCGGTGTTTCGCAAGTCCGGTGGGACCGTGACCGCCGGGAACGCGTCGGGGATCAACGACGGGGCCGCCGCGCTGCTGCTCGCCTCCGAGGCGGGCCTCAAGCGTCTCGGGCGGCCGGCGCTGGCGCGCTTCGCCGCCTCGGCGGTCGCCGGCGTCGTCCCCAAGCACATGGGCCTCGGGCCGATCCCCGCCACGAAGAAGGCGCTCGCGCGCGCGGGGATCTCCGTCCGCGATGTCGACCTCGTCGAGCTGAACGAGGCGTTCGCCGCGCAGGCGATCCCCTGCGTCCGGGAGCTCGGTCTTGATCCGGCGGTGGTGAACGTGAACGGCGGCGCCATTGCCCTCGGCCACCCGCTCGGCGCCTCGGGGGCGCGGTTGGTGGCGACGCTCGTGCACGAGCTCGGCCGCCGCCGCGCCAACTTCGGCCTGGCCACGATGTGTATCGGCGTCGGGCAGGGGATCGCCGCCCTCTTCGAACGCGCATGAAAACCGACCCCGCTTCTCTCGATGCCGACGCGGACGCCAATCTGGCGCTGGCCGCGGCGGCGCACGAGATCAAGAACGCGCTCGGCCCGCTGGCCATGACGCTGCAGCTCGCCGAGCGGAAGGCGCAAGCAGGACAGCCGGTCCTGCCCGCCGACCTGGCCTTCGCGCGCGCGCAGGTGCGGCGGCTCAGCGCGCTGGTCGAGGACCTGCTCGATCAGACGCGCGCCGATCTCGGCCAGCTGGCGTTTCACCCGCGGCCCCTCGATCTCGGCGCCGTCGTCGCCGAGGCGGTGGAGACCTTCCGGCGCGGCAAGCCGGCCCCCATCGTGGTCGAGCTGCCAGCGACGCCCGTCACCGCCTCCGTCGACGGCGGGCGGATGCAGCAGGTGATCGTCAACCTGCTCGAGAACGCCACCCGCTATTCACCCCCGGGCTCGGACGTCACCGTCCGCCTGCACCAACCGGCGTCTGGCGGCGCGCGGATCGAGGTCTGCGATCGCGGGCCCGGGCTCTCCGTCGAGGAGCAGGCGCGGATCTTCGACCGTTTCGTGCGCGGCGCGGCCTCCGAGGGGACGAGCGGCCTCGGTCTCGGCCTCTACCTCTGCCGTGCCATCGTCGAACAGCACGGCGGCGTGATTGGCGTCGACAGCGCGCCCGGCGCGGGCGCCATTTTCTGGATGGATATCCGCACGACCTGATTTGTGCGCGACGCTTGCCGCGACCGCGGTTGCTCGTTATCCTCACCGTTTCCGACGGAGATTGACCGTTGCCGCGCGATCCGAAAATCACCCCTATCACCCGCCACGAGCCGCGTACGTTCTACGCGACGCGGGTGACCCGCACCCAGGCGGGCGAGTCGTGGGATCTCTGGTCGGTCGAGGACGGGCGGCGCATCGGGTTCCTGTCGGTCGTCGATGACGGCCACGTCGTCTACGCGCTTTCCACCGTCAAGCGCGGAACCTCGCACGAGGAGGTGGCGGACCTGGTGGAGGGTTTTTTCACGCCGTCCTCGACGGACGCCCACAATCGAGAGATCATCATCTCCGACTATGACGAAGAGCCCGAGATGCTGGAGTCGGACATCCGTCAGAGCTAGGCCCAGGCGAAGATGACCGAGGCCGGTGCCCCCTCCGGCGGTCTGTTCGGCGCGTTCGTGCCGTTTGACGAGCGAGGCGCCGAGACCTTCTTCGGCCGCGGCGACGAGACCGCGCTGCTCGATCAGTTGCTCGCCGGCGAGGCGCGCGTCGTCACCTTCATCGGGGCCTCGGGCGTCGGCAAGACGTCGCTGCTGCGCGCGGGGCTGACGCCGGCGCTCGCCCACCGGGGCGTCGCCGCGGTGACGCTGGGTAGCTACCGGGACCTCGAGCGGGAGCTGGTCCGCGAGACGAGCCGGCTCGGCATCGCGCCCCCCGTCCCCGGCCAGGACCCTGCTGACTACCTCGGCGGCGTGGCGCGCGAGGCGAAGGGGGGCCTCGTGCTGATCCTCGATCACCTCGAGGAGGCGCTCGGCCCCAAGAGGGACGAGGGGGCCGACGTCATCGCGCTGGCGTCGCAGGTGGTCGACGAAGGGGGACCGCTCTTGCGCCTGGTGCTGTCGATCGAGGAGGCGGCCTTCGCGCGCCTCGAGCCGCTCCGAATGGCGCTGCGATTGAAGATCGGCGCGCGCGCCTCGACCACGTTGCCGCGCATTCCCGAGGCGAAGGTCGAGGCGATCCTCGAGCGGAGCGCGGTGCAGTCGGGGACGCCGTTCGAGAAGGGGCTGGCCGCCGCCGTGGCCGGTGATCTCTGCCGGAACGGCCCCTGCCGGGCGATCGATTTACAGATCGTGGCGCGCGCCATCGCCGATCTCCGGCTCGGATCGCTGCGCCGTTACCGGCGGAGCGGCGGCGCCGCCGTGCTCCCCTCGATCTGGTTCGACCGGGTGGCGGCCGAATCCGGCGGCGCGATCGCGCGGCGCGCGCTCGTCACCGCGGCGACCGCCGGGAGTGTGGCGCCCGACGAGCTGGAGGCGCGCGCGCGCAACGGGCGCGATCTGGGCGCCGAGGCGCTCACGGCCCTGCGGGCGCGAGGCCTCCTGGCAGCCCAGACGCGCGGGCGGCAGGAGATCTTCACCCTCGCCCACCCCGCGCTCGGCGATCTGGTGCTGACCTCGGCGATCTCCGACCGGGCACGGGCCGAGGGGGCCCGGCGGGTCCTCCTGCGCCGCCGCGCCGCCAATGAACGGCTGCGGATCGGCGAGCTCTACGCCATCAGTCGCAACCTGCGCGGCGCGCTCACCGACGAGGAGCGGCGGGCGGTGTTCCGCAGCGTGGGCGGGGTGGCGCTGCGGTTCGGCCTCTGCGTCGCGCTGGTGGCGCTGGTGGTGGCGGCGCTGTTCGCCGATTCGCGGCGCGCCTACACGCTGGCGCTCGATCCGCCCGACGGGGGTGGCGCTGCACGTATCGTCGTCCGGCTGGGGCGCCGCCGGCTCTCGCTGCTCAACTTCATTCCCAACCATCCGCCCCTGGGCTCGATCCTGGCGGACACGGGCTACACGGCCGCTGGTCTCTCGCGCGAGACGGT
The DNA here is from genome assembly GCA_963725905.1 of uncultured Pseudomonadota bacterium. Lineage (GTDB taxonomy): Bacteria > Myxococcota_A > Polyangia > Fen-1088 > Fen-1088 > JADGRB01. The sequence continues at coordinate 14,480 of CAVSAG010000007.1, forward strand.
CGTCCGGATCGCCGGCGGGGGCGCCACCGGCACGCTCGACCCCGCGCCACCGGGGCCGAGCGGCCGCGCCCACGTCCCCGGCTGGCTGCGCGAGGTGCTGAACGGCCTGCGACCCGTGCCGCGCGGGATCGCCAAGGCGTTGCTCGGCGATCCCGACGGCGTGGCGGCGCTCAAGCAGGCGTTCGCCGATCCATCGGCTCGCAGCGAGATCCTGTCGACGCTGGCGGTGATTGGCCGCGGCGGCGCCGGCGAGGACGAGATCCTGGCCGACGCGCTGGCCGACCACGCGCCCGAGATCCGTCGGCGCGGCGTCGAGGTCGCGGCGGCCATAGACCGCCGTCAGGCGGGCGAGAAGACGGACGGCCGCCAGGCGGGCGAGACGCTCAACGGACGCCAGGTGGCTCAGAACGACCGGGCGCCGGGGGCGCACGCGGCGATCCTGCGCGCGGCGCTGGCCGATCGATCCGCCGACGTGCGCGCGGCGGTCTTGCAGGAGGCCCCGACGCTTCCGCCGCTCGAGGCGGCCGGCATCTTGACGCTGGCGCTCCGTGATCCCGATCCGACGCTGCGCCGGCGGGCCGAGGCGGAGAGCAGCGCGCTGGCCGAGCGCGCCCCATCGATCATGGTCGATGCGCTGGTGGACGTGTTGCAGAGCCCGGACGCGGGGGCCCGCCGCTCGGCGCTGACGCTGTTCGAGACGATCGCCGCCAAGGCCCCCACGCAGAGCGTCGCGGCCCTGGCGCGCGTCGTGATCAACGAGAAGGTCCCCGACGAGGTCCGTGTGGCGGCGCTGCTCATCCTGCGCCGGGCGGGGTCGCCGTCGCCGGCGCTTAAGCCGATTCTCGAGAAGGCGATCCGCCCGGAGGCATCTCCCCGGCTGCGCGCGGCGGCCCTGCCGCTCTACGCGCGGCTCATCACATCGGACGAGGCGGAGGAGCTGGCGCGCACGGAGATGAAGGGACCGCCGGCTGCGCGCGCGGCCAGCGCGGCGGTCTGGGGCGCGGTCGCGGTCAACCACCCCGACGACGCCGAGAAACCGCTCAAGTCGATGCTCTACGATCCGGCGACCGAGACGCGTATCGAGGCGGCGCGGGCGTTCGGTTTCCTGCGCCGCGACGGGCTGGACCTGACCGAGAAGGCGCTCAAGGATCCGAGCCCGGAGGTCGAGCGCGCGGCGATCGAGTCTGCGCTGACGCTGTCGGCCCAGTACTCGGTCCAGGTGGCCGACATGCTGGGGCGTGCGGTCAAGACGGTCCGCCCCGCGGTGCGCCGCAGCCTGGTCGAGGCGCTGGCGCGTCTCGGCGAGAACCGGCCGGCCGCCGCGCTGCCCCCGTTGGCGCATGCCATCAAGGACAGCGACGTCGCCACCCGCCTGGCCGCCACCAATGGCTTCTGCGCGCTGGCCAAGAAGAGCGGCGCCGCGGCCTCTCCCTACCTGCGGATCGCCGCCCGCGACGATCATGACGAGGTGCGAACCGCCGCCGCCGCCTGCCTGGGAGACGTGGCGGCGGCCGATCCCAAGGGCGCGGCGCGGATGGCCGCCGAGCTGACCGAGTCGGATCAGCCGGCGGTCCGCATCGCGGTCGCCGAGGCGCTGGGTGGGGTGGGGGGCGCCGCCGCGGAGCTGGCCTTTCCTGCGCTGCTCAAGCTGGTCGGCGATCCGAACCGGGAGGTGCGCGCCGCGGCCGAGGGAACCTTCACCGGCGTGGCCGGGCCGCTGCTCGCGTCGGGAGGGGGCGCCGCGGCGGCGTCGGCCAAGCGGCGGGGCGAAGCCGAGCGCGCGCTCGAGGGGGCGCTCGTTCAAGGCGACGTCGCCGAGCGGCAGGCGATCGTCGCGGCCGCCGCCAGGGCGGAGCTCTGGGGCCTCATGAAGCAGGCGGCGCGCGACGGAGACGAGACGGTGCGGCTCGAGGCAGTGCGCGCCGCCGGCGCGGGCGCTCCCGTGCGGGAGGCCGCGGGGCCGGCCTCGCCGCGGCTCGAGATCGTGCGCGGCGCGGTCGACGATCGCTCGGAGACCGTCCGGGCCGAGGCGATGCGCTTGCTCGCGGGCGTCGCCGGCAGCGGGTCGCGCGACGTGCTGCCGACGTTCGAGGCGATGCTCCACGGCGGCGATCGCGCCGCGCGTGAGGCCGCCGTGGCCGGGATCGGCGCGCTTCCCGATCCGGGCGAGGCCGGATTTCGGCTGCTCGACGAGGCGATGGCCTCGCGCAGCGAGTCGCTGCGGACGGCGGCGGCGCGCGCCTTCGGCCGCCTGGCGGCGCTCGCGCCGGCCCGCGTGGCGCCGGTGCTCGAGCGCGCGGTGCGCGATCCGGCCTACGACGTGCGGAGCGCGGCGCTGCCGGCGCTGGCCGCGGTCTGGTCGCAGCAGATGGACGCGCGCGCGCTGGGCCACGCGCTCGTCACCGCGGACGCCGACAGCGTGCGGCGGTTCGTCGCGCTCGAGGCGCTGGTCGATCTCGCCCAGCGCTCAGCCGCTCCGGCCGCCGAGCGCGCCGCCGCCCGCCGCGAGCTCGAACACGTCGCCGACTCGGGTCCCGCGCTCGCCCGGCTGGCCGCGCAGATCGGGCGCAGCTTCGTCGACGCGCCACCGGCCGAGCTGCACACCTTTCTCGAACGCCTCTTCGGCGGCTAGCTGCGGCTAGCCGGGAACGCCTCTTCGGCGGCCAGCCGGGAACGCCTCTTCGGCGGCTAGTTCGGACAGGTGGCGCAGAGGCCGTCACCGGTCCACCCGTCGCTGCAGATCACCTCGCGCCCGTGGTCGTAGTGATCGTCGAAGAACTGCCGGAAGGCGACCGGGTCGAAGCAGTCGGCGCGCAGGGTCCAGTCCCACGCCGAGGCGGCGAAGCGGACGCCCAGGCCCGGATCGGGATCGGGCATCAGGATGATCCGGTTCTTTCCCAGGGACGGCGCGCAGTCGGTGTCCAGCGGCAGCCCGTCGATGAAGGCCTGGATGTTGGCCACGTCGGCGGCGCAGCCGTCCGGGCAGTTGTAGACGATGACGATCGCGCCGTGCTCGAGGGAGTGCACCAGATTTCCCCAGGGGATGGGTGACGTATAGGTCTGGTAGGCGGCCCAGCAGGCGTAGTGATTTCCCGACGACGGCGGCTCGGTCATGTAGTCGAAGCTGGTGGTGCAGGGGATGTGCGTCGCCCCCTCGTCGGCGTGCAGCTCGATCGTCGTCGTGCACTGGGCACCGTCGACGGACCCGTCGATGATCTCCGGGACTTCGATCGCGGCGTCGGTCGGCGGCGGCGTCACGGCGTGGTTGTCGCTGGCGCAGGCGCCGATCAGCGCCAGGACCACTAGAATTGGGAACCCTGGGAGGGTTCCCAAACCCTCCCGCGACGGACTCCGCCGGGCCGAGCCCGGCTCCGTCCACGCGCTAGCGGCGGCGACTGGCCATCGCCCGGTCGATCTCACGTTGGCTCTCCCTTTTTTTGGAATCTTCACGTTTGTCCCAGCTCTGCTTTCCGTGGACCAGGGCCAGCTCGGCCTTCACGCGTCCCTTCTTTTCATACAGCGACAGCGGGACCAGCGTGCTCCCTTTCTCGCGGATCTTCCCGGCCAGCCGCTCGATCTCGCGCCGGTGCAGCAGCAGCTTGCGCTTGCGGCGGGGATCGTGATTGCGCTGGTGTGCAAAGGTGTACACACCGATATCCATCTGGTGCAGCCAGGCCTCGCCGCGATCGATGTCGGCAAAGGCGTCGACCAGCGTCACCTTCCCGGCGCGGATCGACTTCACCTCCGAGCCGGCCAGCACGATGCCGGCCTCCAGTGTCTCGTCGACGTGGTACTCGTGGCGGGCCCTCTTGTTCCGCGCGAGCACCTTCACCGCGTCGGCGGGCGACGGCTTGACCATGGCCGCGAAGACTACAATGTCGCACCGCCGATGACGATTGATGACGATTGGCACCGCGATTGCTCCCGATAGAGGACGCCGACCCTCATGCCCCCGCAAAATCGACTCGCCCTCGTCGCAACCCTGATCCTGACGTCCGCCACCGGCGGCTGCTCGTTCGCGTTCGTCAACGGCCCGCCCCCGAATCACCGCCAGCTTCGGTTCTTCGACTGCACCTCCAGCAACACGATTCCGACCCTGGATCTCGTGGTCAGCGCGCTGTCGCTCCTCGACGCGGTCGCCGCGGGGACGGACGGATCCGGCACCACCGCCACCGGCTCGAGCAAGGCCGACCTCATCACGTTCGCGGCGGGCGCGGCGCTCCTCGGGGCCTCGGCGGCCTACGGCTACAAGAAGACCGGCGAGTGCCGCGACGCCGAGACGCAGCTGATGCTCCGCACGCCCCCGACCCCGACGCTGGCGCCGTCGCCGTACTTCGCGCCCCCGGTCCCGTACGATCCGTGGCTCCCGCACCCGGCGGTCGCTCCATTGCCGACACTTCCCCCGCCGGCAGCGCCGCCACCTTCTCCCGGGGCCTCTCCCGGCTGGAACGGCGGGAGCCCGGCGAAATGACGCGCCTGGCGCAGCGCGCTATCAAGGGGCTGACATTTATGTCCGAAATTCATCATCGCGTTGCTCGACGTGCCCCGATCTCGAATCGGTTTACGATGGTCCCCCGTTTGCACTTCTGTTTGCGCCAAAGCCGTCGCGATCCCTCCGACAAGGAACCCACCATGCACACCGTCCCCCGTTTGGTCCGCTCCGCCGCTGTCGCCGCGGCGTTCTTCGTCGTGACCGCGATTGCGTCGATGGCCTCCGCTGAGCCCCCGCCGCGCGTTCAGCCGGTGGCGTTGCTTCCGCCGACCGGCGACAACATCGACCCGGGGCTGCTGCGGGCCGCGCGCGACATCCTGAAGGACCACCTGTCGCGGACCGGAACGTACACCGTCTTCGAGCCGGTCGTCCCGGCGCCCGCCGGGTCGGCGCCCGGCGCGATGCCGCCGGCCTTCAGCGAGGAGCCGACCGCGGCCGAGGCCGCTCGCCTTGGTGCCTCTGTCGGGGCGGAGCTCTCGATCGTTCTTCGGCTGACGCACTTCGGAAGCTCGGCGCGGCTCCGCCTGACCGCCTACTCGACCGGGACGGCGCAGGTCGTGTACTGGGACAGCATTCTGATCGCCGGCGGGCCCGACGAGCTGGACGTGGCGATCCAGCGGCTCGTGCACGGCATGCTGACCGGCAAGCCGGTGCGGGAGAGCGCCGAGCTGGAGACGGTCACCGACAAGGAGACGATGGCGCTCAACAAGCGTGAGGCGAACAAGTCGTTCGGCATCCGCCTCACGGAGCTTCTGCCCTTCAACTCGGCAGGGGTCAACTTCCAGCCGGTGACGGCCGGCGGACTGTTCTGGCTCTACGACGCCCGCTCGTGGATGGCCGACATCGGCGTCGACATCGGCGGCGGCGCCGAAGGCCGGTTCTTCATGGACGCCGCGCTCGGCGCCTACTATCCCTTCCTGCGCGAGGACTTCACCCCTTACGCCGGGGCCCAGATCCGCTGGGCCGAGATGACGCTGGGTGGGCAGGGGGCGAGCGGGCTCACGCTGCAGCCGACGTTCGGCATCCTGCTGGGGCGGCTCTCCTCGGTGCAGATCCGCGCCGAGGTCGGGTACTTCATCAACACCTTCGGCGAGCACGAGCCGATCACCACCACCGGCACCGGCGTCCTCACGACCGATACTCCGATCCACTATAGCCAGGGCTTCGTCATCTCCGCCGGGATCGGGTTCTAGACCAGACGAAGAGGGCGAGCGCAGCGCGGCTCTGCCGCGCGAAGCGAGGGGGACCGGGGGGCGCGAGCGGCAGCGAGCCGGGCCCCGTAAGACTAAACGGCGCGGGCCAGCGCGAGGACATCGACGCGGGCGGCGCCCGCGCGCAGCAGCGCGTCGGCGCACTCGTTGAACGTCGCGCCCGTCGTGAAGACGTCGTCGACGACGAGCACCCGACGGTCGCGGACGCGCGCGGTGTCGCTGACGAGAAAAGCTCCCGCCACCTCCGCGAAGCGTGCCGCCGGCCCCGCGTGGCCGAGCTCGCGCGTCACCCGAACGCGGTGGAGAAGGTGGCGCTCGAGGCGCGGCAAACCGTCCGGCGGCGCGAGGGCGGGTGTGCGCGCGAGGCCGATCAGGGCCCAGCGCGCCAGCTCCAGCGCCTGGTTGAATCCGCGCGCGCGCAGCTTGTGCGCGTGCAGCGGCACGGGAACGACGGCGTCGGTCGGCCGAAAGTCTCCGCGCGATAACATTTCTCCGAGCGGCTGGACGAGCAGGCGGGCCAGCCGCCGCGCGAGATGGCGCCGCCCGCCGTGCTTCATCCGCACGAGCGCCTCCGCCAGCGCCTCACCATATTCGAACCCCGCCGTCGCGCGCGCGAACGGAAACGGCACGCGGCGACAGGTGCGGCAGCGGGTCTTGCCGTCGATGCCGGCGAAGAGGTCTTGGAGCGGCAGCGCGCAGCCCGCGCAGGCCCCACAGAGCGGGTTGATGGAAAGGTTGCAGGGCGCGCAGAAAAGCGCCTCGTCGGGGATCGGCCGATCGCAGGCGGCGCAGGCCGCCGGCCAGAGGGTCGCCAGCGATGCGCCGAGCAGCGCCTGAAAGGACATGCGCCCCTTATCGGGGCGCCCGCGCGGCGGTTGCTACTCGGGCGCGTAGAGGCCGCGGCGGAGGTAGGTCGGCTTGTCGAACTCCGACTCCTCGACCCCCAGCTCGTCGGCCGGGCGCTGGGCCGGAACCTGGCCCGAGGCGCGGCGCTGCAGCGGCGCTGTCCCCGCGCTCTGCGGCCTGATGATGGGGCGCTCGGGCGGCGTCCACTCCGACCCCGCCGGGGGAGCCGCGGGGGGGACCTGCTCCATGTTCAGGTAAAAGTCGTCGGTGTTGATCGTCTCGGTGGCCGGCGCCGCGTAGCCGCCGCGGTTGGTGGACGTCTGCGCGGGCGGCCAGGGGGCCGCCGGCATCGCCCCCACGGTCGCGGCCTGCGTCGTGGGTTGCATCGGCAGCGCCATCTGATTCTCACGGCCGCGCGCGGAGCCGCGACCGGCGCTCGGCGTCGGGTGCTCCTGCACGTGCGACTGGAACCCGGTGGCGATGACCGTGATGCGGACTTGATCACCCGCGTTGGCGTCGATGACCGAGCCGAAGATGATGTTGGCGTCGGGATCGGCCGCCTCGGCGATCAGGCTGCAGGCCTCGTTCATCTCGGCCAGCGTCAGGTCGGGCCCGCCCGTGATGTTGAGCAGGATCCCGGTGGCGCCGTTGATCGAGACGTCCTCGAGCAGCGGGGAGCTGATCGCCATCTGCGCCGCCTCGATGGCGCGCTTGTCGCCGCTGCCGATGCCGGTCCCCATGAGCGCGCGGCCCATGCCGGTCATGATGGTGCGGACGTCGGCGAAGTCGACGTTGATGAGGCCGGGCGCGATGACCAGGTCGCTGATGCCGCGCACTGCGTTCACGCAGACGTTGTCGACCATCGCGAAGGCATCCTTCAGCGTCATCTTCATGCCGGCAAGCGAGACCAGGCGATCGTTGGGGATGACGATCAGCGCGTCGACGGCCTTGCTGAGCTCGTTGATGCCGGAGGAGGCCTTCTTCTTGCGCTGCGATCCCTCGAAGGCGAACGGCTTGGTCACGACGCCAACGGTGAGCGCGCCGCAGTCGCGCGCGATCTGCGCGATGACCGGCGCGGCGCCGGTGCCGGTGCCGCCGCCCATCCCGGCGGTCACGAACACCATGTCGGCGCCGGTGAGCGCCTCGGCGACGCGCGAGGCGTCCTCCAGCGCGGCCGCGCGCCCGATCTCCGGGTTGGCGCCGGCGCCGAGCCCCTTGGTCAGGTTGCGTCCGAGGTGGACCTTGACGCCCGCCAGGCTCGCCTCCAGCACCTGGCCGTCGGTGTTGGCCACGATGAAGTCGACGCCCTCGACGCCGGCTTCGATCATCGTGTTGAGCGCGTTGCCGCCACCGCCGCCCACGCCGATCACCTTGATGACGGGACGTCCGGGACCTTGAGATTCCTCGTCGAATTCGAGCATAGAAGATCGATCCCATGCCTTCGCCGACGACGCTAATTTTTCACCTGTTTTTTCCGTCGGTGGTGGCCGACGGCGTGGCGGACCTGAACGCCTGCGCCGTGTCGGGCCGTTTCTCAGCGTGGCGGGCCATCGGGCCTGAACGTCCGCGCCGTATCGGACCGGTATACAATCGTCTGGTCCGCCCCGGGGCGGTGCTTACGGACCAACGCACGGAGGACGCATGACCCCCATTGTCGTCGGTGTCGCGGTTGTCGCCGTTTTCGGGCTGTATTTCGTCGGGGCGTACAACAGGATCGTCGGGCTGCGGAATCAGGTGGCCAACGCGTGGAATCAGATCGACGTCCAGCTCAAGCGGCGCCACGACCTGATTCCCAACCTCGTGGAGACGGTGAAGGGGGCGATGAATTTCGAGCGCGAGACGCTGACGGCGGTCATCGCGGCGCGCGGCCAGGCTGTCGCGGCGGCGCCACCCGCCGGGGCCGCCAGCCCGCCAAGCGCGGACGTCGTCCGCCAGACCGCTGCCGCCGAGGGTGCGTTGACCGGCGCGCTCGGACGACTACTGGCGGTCGTGGAGGCCTACCCGCAGCTGAAGGCGATCGCCAACGTCTCCGCGCTGCAGGAGGAGATCACGTCGACCGAGAACAAGATCACCTTCGCGCGGCAGCTCTACAACGATCAGGCGACGGCCTACAACACCGTCCAGCAGGAGTTTCCGACCAACATGGTGGCGGGGACGGCCGGCGCAGCGCCGGCGGAGCTGTGGGCGATTGCGGATGCGGCCGAGCGTGAGGCGCCCAAGGTCAACCTCGCTCTCGGCGCGCGGTGAGCGCCGACGCGCCCGATCTGTTCGAGCAGCAGGAGATCAACCGGAAGCGTTCGCGCTGGCTGGTCGCGTTCTTCGTCTGGTTCTTCGGGTGGCTCGGTTTCGGGGGCGACTTCATCCTGCGCGAGGTGACGCGCGGCGGACGCTTCGGCGGGTACCACTATTTCTTTCCATGGCTCACGGTGGCCATGCTGTTGGTCGGGGTCGCCATCGCGCTCTATGCCTCGCACACCGGCGCGCGGAAGGTGCTTTGGGCCACCCGGGCTTGGCCTCTGACCAAGGCGCGGAACCCCGCCGAAAAGCAGCTTCTCGACGTGGTCGACGAGATGGCGATCGCCGCGGGGATCCAGCGGCCGCTGGTCTACATCATCGAGGATGACGATCCGAATGCCTTCGCCACCGGCCGCGACGAAGCCGACGCGCGCATCGTCGTCACCCGGGGGTTGCTCCGGATCTGCACGCGCGACGAGCTGCAGGCGGTGGTGGCGCACGAGATGGGGCACATCAAGAACCTCGATGTTCGCCTCATGACCCTGCTTTCAGCCCTGATTGGCGCGGTCGCCCTCATGTCGGACGGAATCACCCAGATCGTGTTCGGCTTCGGCCTCCGCCGCGACGACGATGACAAGCAGGGTGAGGGATTAGCGCTTCGCGGGCTCTTGATGATCTTGTTCCCGGTCTGGATTCTGACCTGGCTCCTCGGGCCGCTGGTCACGCGGCTCATCGCGCTCGGTGTCAGCCGCGATCGGGAGCTGCTGGCCGATGCGATGAGCGCGCAGTTCACCCGAAACCCGACGGCGCTGGCGACCGCGCTCGACAAGATCGAATCGGCCGACGGGCCAACCACCAGCATCCGGGGGGGCGTGGCGCATCTCTGCATCACCGACCCGCTGGGACGATCGGCCAACGCGGAACACGGTTTCTGGGCCGACCTCGTGGCGACCCACCCGCCGGTCGCCGATCGGATCGCGGCGCTCAAGGCGATGGCGTATGACGGCACATCAGCGGGTCCCGCAACTGGGTCGGCCGTCGCCCCAACCTGATCGGCGAAGTTAGAACGCGCTCGAGAGCGTGCGGCGGAGGCGCGAGAAGAGGCCGCGTTTCTGGGGGGTGTCGGTGACGCGGCCGGCGCCCTGGCGGGAGACGCCGTACTGCACGAGGCCGACCGCCGTCGAGAAGGTCGCGTTGTGCACCACCTCGGCGAGGCCGCCGACCCCCTTGGGGACGCCCCGGCGCACGGGGATGCCCAGGATCTCCTCGCCGAGCTCGGTCATGCCGGGGAGCTGGGTCGTTCCACCGGTGAACACGGCGCCGGAGGCCAGCATGTCTTCGCAGCCCAGGCGGACGATCTCCGCCTTCACGAACGAGAGGATCTCCTCGATGCGCGGCTGGATGATGTCGCGGCAGAGGGTGTGGCGCGAGAGCACGCGCGGCGCGCGGCCTCCGACGGAGGCGACCTCCAGCGTCTCGTCCTCGCCGACCATCGACGACAGCGCGCAGCCGGAGCGAATCTTGATCTTCTCCGCTTCGTGGGGCGGCGTGCGCAGGCCGAAGGCGATGTCGCTCGTCAGCTGGTGGCCGCCGATCGGAATCACGCTGGTGTGGGCCACCGCGCCGTCGGTGAAGATGGCGATGTCGGTGGTGCCGCCGCCGATGTCGACCAGTGCGACGCCCAGTCCCTGCTCGTCCTCCTCCAGCACGGCTTCACCCGAGGCGAGCGGCTCGAGCACGATCTCCAGCACCTCGAGGTCGCAGCGGGTGCAGCACTTGATGATGTTCTGCGCGGCGGCGGCCGCCGCGGTCACGATGTGGACGCGCGCCTCGAGGCGGACGCCACACATGCCCAGCGGCTCGCGCACGCCGTCCTGGCCGTCGATCTTGTACTCCTGCGGCAGCACGTGGACGATGTGGCGGTCGACGGGCAGCGCGATGGCGCGCGCCAGCTCCAGCACCTTCTGTACGTCGGTGGGGCGGACCTCCTTGTCCTTGATCGCCACCGTCCCCGTCGAGTTGACGCCCTTGATGTGGCCGCCCGCGATGCCGACGTAGACCTGCGAGATCTCGCAGCCCGACATGCTCTCGGCTTCCAGCACCGCCTGCTTGATCGACGCCACCGTCGAGTCGATGTTGACGATGACCCCCTTCTTGAGGCCGCGCGACGGGTGGGTGCCGACGCCGATGATGTCGAGGCCGTCGGGGCCGATCTCACCAACCACGCAGGCGATCTTGGTCGTGCCGATGTCGAGCCCGACGATGATGTCCGAGGATCTCCTGGGCATGCGGTCCCAATCTTCACCGGGATTGCCGCGCCGTCGAAATTTTTTACTTTTTCGAGCGGGCCCGGTCGGCGAGCCTGACCACGAAGCGCAGGCCAGACCAGGTCTCGTCGATGGCACAAACCTTGTTGTCCACGAGGCCCGTACCGAGCCCCCGCGCGCGCACTTCGGCTTCCGTGAGATCGGTCGGGAGGCCCGAGGTTTTCTTGGGCCAGGCGAGCCAGAGGCCACCGGCCGGGGCGAGCCGTGCCGCCAGGCCCGGCAGATCGCGCGCCAGCTCCCTCGAGCTGCGGCAGAAGCAGACGATCACCTCGAATTCGCCGCCGCGCCCGACGGGCTTCGGAGCGACGCCTTCGGGCAGCTCGCCCAGCGTCCGGGTGAAATCGGCCGGGGGTCGAATGAGGCCCAGGCGCGCGCCGGGCTTGATTCCCAGCTTCCTGGGCAGCGGCGTCCCCGCGTAGCCGACCGTCATCGGTCAAGTCCGCGGCTCATTCCGCGGCTCAGTCCTCGGTTTGGTCCCCGTCGCGGGCCGGCGGAGCGGGCTCGGGCGAAGGAGCGGGGTGCCTGGCGGTGGGCCGCGACTTTTCGCTGGCGACCGTCGGGCGGGGAGGCGCCGGGTCGTCGTCCTTCGGGCTGCCCGCCATCCGCACGGTCACGCGATCGGAGAGCGGGCCGTCGAGGTAGACCGTCGCCAGCGCCGCCGGTCCCCGGTCTCCCAGCGCGCCGAAGATCCGGTCCAGCCTCGCCAGCTTGGCCTCGAAGTCCCCTCGCCCGAGGCGGATCTCGCCGCTCCCGTCGAACAGCACCAGCGAAAATCCGGCGCGTGTGTCGACGTGCACCTCGGAGAGCTTGGGGCGCTCCGGGTGGCCGTCGCCGTAGGTGGCGAAGAGCTCGAGCGCCTGGCGGAAGACCGCCTCGCTGGTCGAACGGACGGCGGCGTACTGATCGCGCGTCACGCCCGTGACGACCGGTAGCCCGTCAGCCTCGGCGAACGTGGCCCGCTTGAACGGGCGGCCGTCGGCGTCCAGCAGGTAGAGCGCGCCCAGGAGCGCGCTCGCCACCGCGCGCCGCTCGGTCACCTCGATCGCCAGCGTCGAGGGGAGCTCGCGCCGGACGCGGGCCGCCAGGATCCAGGGGTGGGTCGCCAGGCGCGCGGCGACCGCGTCCGGATCGACCGCCAGCAGGTGATCGCCGATCTGGACGCCGGCCAGCGCGCGGATCTCGTCGGCCGAGACCCGCGTCGATGGGCCGACCGCCACGTCGTGCACGGCGAAGCGGGGCGAGGCGATCACATGCCGGACCACCCGGCGTCCGGCCCAGACCGCACCGGCGACGAAGGCGACCACCACCAGCGCCTTGCCGACCAGCGCCAGCTTGCCGGCGATCGTCCGCATCGCGTCCGCCAGCCAGGCCAGGACCGAGGGGCCCGAGACGGTGATCCGCCGGTTGCTGCGCCGCCGCCAGAGCCGCCGCTTGGCCGGCGGGTGCTCCACGATGATCCCGCGCTCGGCGGGCTCGCTCGTCGTGGCGGTGCCCCTCACGCCTGCCCTTTCGCCGCGGCGAGCGCGGCCAGCAGCTGGGCCGGCACGGCGGTGATGTCTCCGGCGCCGAGGCAGAGCACCAGATCGCCCGGCCGCGCCGCGCGCGCCAGATCGGCCGCCAGCGCCGTGCGCGCGACGTGCCGCACCGGGGCACCTGCCGGGAATGTCGCCAGCAGCGCGCGCGCGTCGGCGCCGGCGATCGGCGTCTCGCCGGCCGGGTAGACGTCGGTCAGGAAGACCTGGTCGGCGCCGGCCAGCGCCGGGGCGAAGTCGGCGAGCAGATCGCGCGTCCGCGTATAGCGGTGCGGCTGGAAGGCGACCAGGAGGCGCCGGCCGTGCAGGCGCGCGGCCGCGATCGTCGCCGCCAGCTCGGTCGGATGATGGCCGTAGTCGTCGACCACCAGCACGCCGCCGGCCTCGCCCCGCAACGAGAAGCGCCGGTCGACCCCCTGGAACGCGGCCAGTGCGGCACCGGCGTCGGTGAACGGAACGCCCAGGAAGTCGGCCACGCAGAGCGCCGCCAGCGCGTTCTCTGCGTAGTGAATCCCCGGCATCCGGATGTGCGCCTCGCCGTGCAGGCGATCGCGGACGCGGACGCGGAAGCGGGTCCCGGTCGGCCCCGCGTCGAGGATCTCGCCGCGCCAGTCGCCCGCGCCGAGCCCATAGGTCAGGTGGCGTTTGGTCAGGCGCGCGGGCAGACGCGCCGCGGCCGGGTTGTCGGCGCCGATCACGACCAATCCATAGAACGGCACCTTCTCGGCGAAGTCTAAAAACGCGTCCTCGAGCACCTCCATCGACCCGAAGTGGTCGAGGTGCTCGCGGTCGATGTTGGTGATGACGGCGACCAGCGGGAAGAGGTGACGGAACGACCCGTCCGACTCGTCGGCCTCGGCGACCAGGATCTCGCCCTGCCCGAGGCGCGCGTTCGAGCCGAAGGCGCGCGCCTTGCCGCCGATGACCGCCGTCGGGTCGAGCCCCGCCTCGGCCAGGATGACGGCGATCATCGTGGTGGTCGTCGTCTTGCCGTGGCTGCCGGCGACGGCCACGCCGTCCTTGACGCGCATCAGCTCGCCCAGCATCTCGGCGCGTGGGATGACCGGGATGCCGCGCGCCCGCGCGGCGGCGACCTCCGGGTTGTCGGCGCGCACGGCGCTGGAGATGACCACCACGTCGGCCGCCGCGACGTTCTCCGGTCGGTGGCCGGTTGAGAGGTGGGCCCCCAGCGTGCCGAGGCGTCTGGTTACCTCGCTGTCGCGGAGATCCGATCCCGACACCGGATAGCCGAGGTTCAGCAGCACCTCGGCGATGCCGGACATGCCGATCCCGCCGATCCCCACGAAGTGAATGGCGACGTTTCGCTTGCGGAACATCAGCGGGGTTTTAACACCTGCGGGGAGTCGGCGATCGCGTGGACGTCAGACCCTGCCCGCAATCGCTCGAAGCTCGGCGACGACCTCTTCGGTCGCGCGAGGTCGGGCCAGCGTCCCCATGGCCTCGGCCATGGCGGCGTGGCGGGCGGGGTCCTGGAGGATCCCGTCAACGATGTCACCGAGGCGCGTCGCCGACGCCTCGGCTTGCGGCAACACGAACGCGGCGCCCGCGCGCTGGAAGGCGAAAGCGTTGATCGTCTGGTGGTCGTCGGCGGCCGTGGGGAGGGGGATGAGGATTGCGGGGCGCCGCATGATGGCCAGCTCGGCGAGCGTCAGCGCGCCGGCGCGCGCCACCACCAGCTGCGCGTCGGCCAGCGCTGCCGGCATGTCGTCGATGAAAGCCCGCACGTCGACGCGCCCCTCGTAGCCGAGCGCCGCGTAGTGAACCTGCATCCGCTCGTGCTCGTCGGGCCCCGTCTGGTGCACGATCGGCGGGAGCCGTCCGCGCGCGTCGAGCACCCGCACCATCGCCGAGGCGAGCTCGTTCACGGCGTGCGAGCCCTGGCTGCCGCCCAGGATCAGGATCGATTTGGCGCTGGTGGCGTCGCGGCCCGCGAAGGCGGCGGCGCGCTCGACGAGCGCGCGCCGGACCGGGTTACCGGTCTGGCGGACCTTGCGGCGCGCGAAGGCGGGTGCGGCTTCTTCGAAGGCCACGAACACGCGCCGGACGAACCGCCCCAGCATCCGGTTGGTGAAGCCGGGAACGCTGTTCTGTTCCTGCACCGCCGTCGGGTAGCCGCCGAGCGCCGCCGCGAGGACCAGCGGCCCCGAGGCATAGCCGCCCACCCCCATCACCACGTCGGGGCGCAGGCGGCGCAGGATCCGGCGCGCCGCGAGGAACGCGGCTGGCAGGCGTCCCAGCCCCCGCAGCGTCCCCGCGAGGCCCATGCGCTTGAGCCCGCTCACCTTGATCAGCTCCAGCTGAAAGCCGGCCTTCGGGACCAGGCGCGTCTCGAGGCCGCGTTCCGTTCCGACGAAGATCACCTCGCCACCGGTCGCGGCGATCTCCTGCGCGACGGCGATCCCGGGATAGAGGTGGCCGCCGGTTCCACCGCCCGCGATCACCACGCGCAGCGGCCGCGGATCGCTCATGTCTGTGGCGGCGCTTCGGCCGGGTCGGACGGCGGGCGGGGGCGTTTCGGACCCACCTCGACGATGAGACGCGGGCCTGCGTCGAGGCGGCGGTTGGCCCCCTTCCCGGTGCGCGCGGTGCCCGGCTGCCACTCGTGCGGCTCGGGATGGCGCGCCGAGATGTTGGCCAGGACGCCCGCCATGAAGAGGCTCATCACCAGCGAGGTGCCGCCGTAGCTGATGAACGGCAGCGGCAACCCCTTGGTCGGCAGCGATCCGAGCACCACGCCGATGTTCACCAGCGCCTGCAGCCCGAACATCGCGGTGATGCCGAACGCCAGGTAGGCGCCGAACACGTCGCGCGCGCGGACGGCCGCGCGCAGCCCGCGCCAGACGAGAACCGCGAAGGCGGCTATCACGAACAGGACGCCCAGGAGCCCCAGCTCCTCGCCCACGATGGAGAGGATGAAGTCGGTGTGCGCCTCGGGGAGAAAGAACAACTTCTGGCGGCCGTCACCGAGGCCGAGGCCGGTGAGACCACCCGAGCCGACGCTGATGAGCGACTCGGTGATCTGGTACCCGACGTCGCGCCGGAAGGCCCAGGGGTCGAGAAACGCCAGCATGCGGCGCATGCGGAAGGGCGTCGAGACGATGAACTTCCAGCCGGCCGGCGCCGCGACCAGCACGGCCAGGATGAGATAGCTCGAACGGGTGCCGGCGATGAAGAGCAGCCCGAGCGCCACGCAGCCGAAGATGACGGCGGTGCCGAGATCGGGCTGCTTGAGCAGGAGCCCCATCATGAGCCCGGTGACCAGCAGCGGCGGCAGGAACCCGACGGAGAAGACACGCACCTTCTCCGCCTTGCGGGCGAGCAGCGAGGCCAGGTAGACGCAGAGCGCGAGCTTGGCCAGCTCGCTCGGTTGAAACGACAGCGGGCCGAGGCGGAACCAGCGGATGGCGCCGCCGGCGCGCGAGCCGATCTTGAGCACGGCCGCCAGGAACATGATGCTCACGAACAGCAGCGGATAGGCGTAGCGGCGGTAGACCGAGTAGTCGATCTTCACCGCCAGCGACATCGCGCCGAGGCCGAGCAGCGCGTAGACGATCTCGCGCTTGAGGAAGTAGGCCGAATCGCCGTACTTCTTGGCCGCGAATACCGCGCCGGACGAGAAGACCATCACCATCCCGAACGCGAGCAGCATCAGGACCGCGCCGACCAGGATGCGATCGACGCCGACCTCGCTGGGGCGGACCATCGTCGTGCCGGGCGGGTCGGCGCGGAGCAACCTGTCGATGCGCGACTGCAGCGCCACCCAGAGATCGCGCGCGCCCGCCAGCGCCCGCGCCGTCGCGGTAGGCTCCGCCGGCGCGGCCGGGCGCTCGATCCGGACGCCGGTCCGGCTGGGCGACGTCTTGCGGGCCGGCCGGCTCACGGCGCGACCTCCTGACCGCTCACACGGGCGACGGCTCTACGGAAGACCTCGGCCCGGTGGGCATAGTCGCGGAACATGTCGAAGCTCGAGCACGCCGGCGACAGCACGACCGCGTCGCCGGGGCGGGCCAGCCGGCGGGCGGCGTCGACCGCTGCCTCCAGCGTGGGCGCGCGCTCGACCGGCAGGTTGCCGCGGAACGCCGCCTGCATCTTCTCGGCGGCCTCGCCGATGAGGATCGCCGCGCGGCCGACGCGGCCGAACACCTCGGCGAGCGGCGCGTAGTCGCCCCCCTTGTCGCGCCCGCCGGCAATGAGGATCACCGGCCGGGGGAAGCCGTCGAGCGCCGCCACGACGGCGCCGACGTTGGTCCCCTTCGAGTCGTCGTAGTAGGCGACGCCGTCGACTTCGGCCACCAGCTCCATCCGGTGAGCGAGCGCGCGGAAGGCGAGCAGGCCGGCGTGCGCCTCGGCGGGCGAGGCCCCGGCGAGCCGCGCGGCGAGGAGAGCCGCCAGCGCGTTGGCCTGGTTGTGGCGCTGCCCGAGCAGCCAGGGGAGATCGGCCGGGTACGACTCGGGCGGCTGGCCCGGCAGCTTGACCATGAGTGGGCCGCCCAGCCAGGCGCCGGTGGCCAGCGTCTCGAGGATCGAGAAACCCTCGCGGCGGGCGCGCGCGCCGTCGCTGGCCCGGACGGCGAGCGAATCGTCGAAGTTGACGACCGCGAAGTCGTCAGGGGCCTGGGAGGCGAAGATCCGCGCCTTGGCGGCGGCGTAGCCGTCCATTCCGTCGTACCGATCGAGGTGATCGGGGGTGATGTTGAGCAGCACGGCGACGCGCGGGTGGAACGTCGCCACCGTCTCCAGCTGGAAGCTAGAGACCTCGACGACGCAGAAGCCCCCCGCCTCGGCCGCCGGCGTTCCGACTGCCTCGCAGAGCGGCTCGCCCAGGTTGCCGCCCACGAAGGTGGGGTGCCCGGTCGCCCGCAGCATCTCGCCGACCAGCGTGGTGGTCGTCGACTTGCCGTTGGTCCCGGTGATACCGACGATCGTCCCCGCGACGAAGCAGGAGGCCAGCTCCAGCTCGCCGGTGATCTCAACGCCCGCGGCCCGCGCCGCCGCCAGCTCCGGGATCTCGGGGACGCCCGGCGAAAGAACGATCAGATCGGCGCCCAGAAACGTCTCGCGCCGGTGCCCGCCGAGCTCCTGCGCCACCGTCGCCGGAAGCTTGGCGCGCGCCGTCGTCAGATCGGCCGTCAGCTCTGACGCTGGCCGCCTGTCGGTCACGGTGACCCGCGCGCCGCGCGCCGCGCAGAGCGCCGCCGCCGCGATCCCGGAGCGTCCGAGACCGACGACCAGCACGCGTTTGTCCGCGAGCCTCGGCAAGAGGGGTCCTACCTGACCTTGAGCGTGGTGATGAGACCTAGAATCGCGCAAGCGAAGGAGACGATCCAAAAACGCACCACGATCCGGGATTCCGGCCAGCCGAGCTTCTCGAAGTGGTGGTGGATCGGCGCCATCAGGAAGATGCGCTTCTTGGTCCTCTTGTAGTAGCCGACCTGGATGATGTCCGACAGCGCCTCGACGACGAACACGCCGCCGATGAGCGGCAACGACAGCTCGGTCTTGGTGGCCAGGCCCACGAACCCGATCGCGCCGCCCAGCGCCAGCGCGCCGACGTCACCCATGAAGACCTGCGCCGGGTGGGTGTTGAACCAGAGGAACCCGATGCCGGCCCCGCCCATCGCGCCGCAGAAGACCGCCAGCTCGCCCGCGCCCGGGACATGCGGCATCCCCAGGTACTGGGCGATGTTGAAGTCGCGCAGCGTCGTTCCGGCGGCGTACGAGAGCAGCAGGAGCGTGAACGAACAGATGATCACGGGACCTATCGCCAGTCCGTCGAGCCCGTCGGTGAGATTCACGGAGTTCGACTCGGCCATCAGCACGAACACGGCGAAGGCGACGTAGCCGGCCAGCGGCAGCGCGAGCGAGAAGTGGTGGAAGTTGACCAGCGGCAGCGCCATCCGCAGGCGGATCGCCTCGGGCAGGCCGTCCCCCTGATAGAGCCAGATCGTCGCGACGGCGCCGATCACCAGCTGGCCGGCCAGCTTGGCCTTCCCCGGCAGCCCCTTCTTGTTCTTGCGCGAGAGCTTGAGGTAGTCGTCGAGGAACCCGATCGCGCCGTAACCGACGGTCACCAGCAGCGCCAGCCAGACCAGCGTGCTGCGCAGATCGCACCAGAGGATGGTCGCGGCGGTGAGGGCCATGATGATGAGGGCGCCCCCCATCGTCGGCGTGCCACGCTTGGAGGCGTGCGCCGCCGGCCCGTCCTCGCGGATCACCTCTCCCAGCTGCCGCTCGCGCGCGCGGCGGATGAACCAGGGGGCGACCATGAAGGTGATGAGCAGCGAGGTGAGCGTCGCCAACCCGACCCGCGTCGAGACATAGCGGAAGACGTTCGCGCCCGGCACCCGGTCGTGCTGCGCGAGGAGATGAAAGAGATGGAAGAGCATGGGATCAGGTTCCCCTTTCGGTGCTGGGTCCGAGCGCCGCCCGCAGCGCCTCGACGGCCCGCTCGAGGCGCAGGCCGCGCGACGCCTTCACCAGGATCCAGTCGCCGGCCGCGGTCCAGGGGGCCAGCGCCGCGGCGGCCGCTTCGGGCGAGACCGCGATGACGGCCCGCTCGGCCGAAAGGCCGGCGCCGCGCGCTTCCGCGACGACGATGGGCGCCAGCGCGCCGACGGCGGCCAGCCCCGCCAGTCCCTCGCCCGCCGCGCGGCCGAGCGCGCGGTGCGCCGCCTCGGCGCCCGGGCCGAGCTCCAGCATGTCTCCCAGGATCGCGAACCGGTGCCCGGCACCGGCGGCCGCGGCCAGCGCCGCCAGCGCCGCGCTCATCGAGGCCGGGTTCGCGTTGTAGCAGTCATCGAGGATGGTCCGCCCGCCGGCCGCGACGGGCGCCGAGCGATGAGGTGGCAGGGTGACCGCCTCGAGGCCGTGGGCCGCGTCGACCGGTGCTACGCCGGCCGCCAGCGCCGCGGCCAGCGCGGCCGCGCCGTTGCGCGCGTTGTGGGCGCCCCCGAGCGGCAGCCGCACGACGATCGGCGTGCCGCGTACGGCGTAGCGCACCACCGATCCGCCCGCCCCCGCGGGGATGCAGTCGAGCACGCGAACATCGCCGGTGCTGCGTCCGCCGAAGGTCAGGCGGCGCTCGGGCGCGACCGGCGTCGCCTGCGCGGCGATGAGCGGATCGTCGACGGGGAGCACCGCCGTCGCCGCCTTTCCAAGCCCGGCGAAGAGCTCCCCCTTGGCGCGCGCCACCCCTTCGATCGAGCCGAGCGTCTCGAGGTGCGCCGCCGCGACGTTGGTGATGATTCCGATCTCGGGCTGCGCTATCTCGGTCAGGGTGGCGATCTCGCCGGGCGCGCGCATCGCCATCTCCAGCACCCAGGCCGCTTCGTCGCCGCTGGCCGAGAGGATCGTCAGCGGCAGCCCGACGTCGGTGTTGAAGTTGCCGGGCGTGCGCAGCACCTCGCCGAGCGGCCGCAGCGCCGCCGCGACGAGCTCCTTGGTCGTGGTCTTGCCGTTCGACCCGGTGACGGCGACGACGCGGCCGCGAAACTGCGTGCGGACCGCGCGGGCCAGATCGCCGAGCGCCTTGCGTGGGTCGTCGACGGCGACCACCGTGGCGCTCGCGCAGCCAGCCGGCAGATCGCGGCCGCGCACCACGACGACGCCCGCCGCGCCCGAGGCGACGGCCTGCGCGACGAAATCAAACCCGTCGACGCGCTCGCCGGGCAGGGCGAAGAAGAGCTGCTCGGGCTGGACGGCGCGGCTGTCGGCCGCGGCGCCGGCGAACCAAGGGCGCGCGGCGGTCTGCGCGACGGTGCCTTTCATCGCCTGGACGGCGAAGTCGATCGTGTGGCGCGCGGCGCTCACGCGGCTCCCGGCCCGGCCAGCGCCGCCGCGGCCTCCTCGCGATCGTCGAAGTGCAGCCGGGTGGTGCCGACGATCTGATAGTCCTCGTGCCCCTTCCCGGCGACCAGCAGCACGTCGCCCGGTCCGGCCGCCGCCGCCGCGGCTCTGATGGCCGCGCGCCGATCCACCTCGACGAGATAGCCGCGCGCGGCGGCGGGTAGCTCGGCCGCGTCCACCGCAACACCCCCGGCGCGCCTGACCCCCTCGACGATCGCCGCCACGATGCTGGCCGGATCCTCGGTGCGCGGGTTGTCCGAAGTGACGATCGCCAGCTCGGCATCACGCACGGCGATCTCCCCCATCAGCGGACGCTTGCCGCGGTCGCGATCGCCACCGCAGCCGAACACCACGATGAGGCGCCCAGGTCTCGCGCCATTCGCCGTCACCAGCGGCCGGACGGCGGCGATCGCCCGCGCCAGCGCGTCCGGCGTGTGGGCGTAGTCGACGAGACAAAGCACGCCGCGCGCGTTCGCCACCCGCTCGAGTCGCCCCGGCACGCCGGGCAGCTGCGCCGCCCCCGCGACGATCGCGTCGGGCGCGAGGCCGCGCGCGATCGCCATCCCCACGGCCAGCGCCAGGTTGTCGAGGTTGTAGCCACCCACCAGCGGCGTCGCGATCTCCAGCTTGCCGGCCGGCGTGGCGAAGGTGGCCCGCGTGCCGCGCGGCTCGAAGAGGTGGCTCTCGACGACGACGTCGGCGCCGCGCGCCTTTGCCCCCGGCGCGCGGGCAACTGTCAAGGTGGCGCTCGCCTTCGCCCGCGCCCGCATCCGGCGCCCGGCCTCGTCGTCGGCGAAGGTCACCGCGACGCCGCGGGCGCCGTCGATGAGCCGTTCGAACAGGATCGCCTTGGCGTTCTCGTACGATTCCATCGTGCCGTGATAGTCGAGGTGGTCCTGCGTCAGGTTGGTCAGCGCCGCCACCTGGAACAGGCACCCGTCGAGGCGCCCCTGCGTGAGCGCATGCGAGGTCGCTTCCAAGACGACGTCGGTGGTCCCGACCGCGCGCATCTCCGCGAGGAGGCCGTGCAGCATGAGCGCTCCGGGCGTCGTCAGGGGCGCGACCCGCCCGCCACCCGCCAGCCCGGGCGCACGGTAGGTGATGGTGCCGAACATTCCGGCCGCGCGGCCGCTGGCGCGCAGCATCTCCTCGACCAGGTAACTGGTCGTGGTCTTCCCGTTCGTACCCGTCACGGCCAGCAAGGTGAGCGCCGCAGCGGCCCCGAAGCGGTTGGCGGCGATGATTCCCAGCGCGTGCCGCGCGTCGGGCACGCTCACCACGACGCCGGGGAAATCGGCCGCCGGCGGCGCCGCCCCTTGGACCACCAGCACCGCGGCGCCACGCGCGGCGGCGTCGGCGATGAACTGGCGCCCGTCGGCCGCCGTCCCGGGGACCGCGACGAAGAGATTGCCGCGCTCCACCCGCCGCGAGTCGTCGCGGACCTCCGTCACCGTTCGCGACGCGAACGATGGGTCAACGCTGCGCGCCCCCTCGACGCCGCGGAGGAGGCCGCCCAGTTGCAGCAGGGCCGGCCCGCCCGCGCTCCCCGACGTCATCGCCTAGTCCGCCCTGCGTCCAAAAGCGACGCGGCAGACCATACCGCGCGGCGCCGGCCCGGGGGCCGGCCGTTGTCGCAGCGCCACGCCGGTCGCGCGTCCCTCGGGATCGTCGAATGCCAGCTCGACCCCGCTGCGGCGCGCGGCGTGAATCGCCTGGCCCAGGGTCATTCCGGTGAAGTCGGGGATCTCGATCGGCGCGGCCTTCGCGTCGCTGGCCCGTCCCGCTTCCGTGCCCGCGACCTCGTCCCACTTCTCGGCCAGCGCCGGATCCTCTCCCAGCGCGTCGTCATCGAGGGGCAGGTCGGTCGCCGGCGCGTCGTTGGAGGAAGCCTCGTCGGCGTCGGCGGCCGGCGCCTTCGCCGCGACCGTCCCCCTAGCGGCGACAGTCTCCTTCGTGGCGCCCACCTTGCCGCTCGCCACCGGCTCCGACTTCGGCGGAACGTGCAGGTAACGGAGCGCATCGACGGCGATCTCCTTGAAGATGGGCGCTGCCACTGCGCCGCCGAGGTGGCTCCCCTGCGGCTCGTCGACGACCACGATGATCGCCAGGCGCGGATCGTCGGCCGGCACGACACCGATGAACGATGAGACCCACTTGGTCGGATCGTAGTGACCGTTGGCGACCTTCTGCGCCGTTCCGGTCTTGCCGCCCACGGCGTAGCCTTCGATGGCGGCCTGGGGTGCCGTTCCGCCCTTCTCGACGACGCCCTTCATGATCTCAAGCATGGTCCGCGCCGCGGCCGCCGACATCACCCGGCGGTCGGGCGCCACGGCGGGCGGGTCGATCGTTCCGTCGGGCGCGACGACCCGCGCCACGATGTGCGGCTGGTGGTAGATGCCGCCGCCGGCGATGGCGCTGACGCCCGCGACCATCTGCAGCGGCGTCACTGCGATTCCCTGTCCGAACGAGATGTTGGCGAACCCGATGTCGCCCCACTTCTCGACCGGCCGGACGACGCCGGCGCGCTCGCCCGGCAGGCCGATCCCCGTCGGGTGGCCGAACCCGAACCGCCCCAGCGCGTCGGCGAAGGCGTCGCGCCCCAGCCGCCGCGCGATCTTGGTGGCGCCGATGTTGCTCGAAAACTTGAACACCTCGGCGACGGTCAGCACGCCGTGGCCGTGCGTGTCGTGGATCGAGTACTTGCCGACCATCATCCGCCCCATCAGACAATCGAAGCGGTCGTCGGGCTTAACCACCCCGGCCTCCAGCGCCGAGGCGATGGTGAACGTCTTCATGGTCGAGCCGGGTTCGTAGGTGTCGGTGATGGCTCGGTTGCGCGCCTCGGCGTCGGCCGCCGACCCCGGCTCGTTCGGGTTGAAGGTCGGGACGGAGGCCATCGCCAGCACTTCGCCCGTGCGCGGGTCCATCATGATGGCGACGGCGCCCTTGGCGTGGTGCTCGGCGGCGCCGGCCGCCAGCGCCCTTTCGGTGATGAATGTAAGGTAGCGGTCGATCGTCAGAACGGCGTCGCTGCCGCTGGTGCTGGGACCGTCGACCGTCCCCTCGACGGCGATGTCGCGGCCGAGCGCGTCGCGCACCCCCTGCACCGACGAGCTGGTCCCGCGGAGCTGCTTGTCCAGCGCCAGCTCGACCCCGTCGAGGCCGTTGCCGTCCGCGCCCGATCGCCCCATGACGGTCGCCGCCAGGCCTCGGTTCGGGTAGAAGCGACGGGGCTCGCGCGTGAACGCCATTCCTGGCAGCCGCAAGGCTTTCACCGCCGCCGCTTCGTCGGGAGTCACCTTGCGCTTCACCCAGGCGAAGAACCGGCGCTGCTCCAGCTTCTTCTGCAGCTCGGCGCGGTCCATCCCGAGGATGCGCGCCAGCTTGCGCGCCGCCTCGGCCGGGTCAGGGAGCTGACGTGGGTTGCAATATATAGAATCGACGTCGGCGGTCGACGCCAGGTCGGCGCCGTTCCGGTCCAGGATGCGCCCCCGCCGCGGCGGCAGCTCGATCTCGCGCAGGTATTGTTCTTCGGCCATGGCTCGCAGGCGATCTGCCTCGCGAACTTGCAAGTTGAAGGCCCGCTTGCCGACCGCGACGAACAGCGACGTCAGCACGACGCCGCAGACGGCGATGCGGACGCGCGCCCACCGGCTGGCGGGGATCAGCATCGGATCTCCCGTCGCCGGCTCATGGCAGCACGACGCCCGGCAACAGCTTGACGACGTTCGCCGGCGCCGGCGGCCCCATCTGCAGCTTGCCGTGCGAAAGCTCGATGATCCGGCCGGGATCCTTCAGCATGCCGATCTCGATGGTGAGGCTGCGCCGGCGTTCCAGAAGCTCGTTGTTGGCCCGTTTCTCGCGACCGAGGTCGTAGGCGATCTGGATCCCGTGCATCCGGACCGCCACGTGGGCCAGCGCCCCCGCGGTCAGCAGCGCCAGCGAGAAGGCCCAGACGCCGACGCCGCGCCGGTTGCCGACGTCCAGCCGCGGGACCGCGGTCAGGCTCCCCTCCCGACTCCGGCTGGCCCGCGAGGCGCGCGACCGCCCCGCATCCGTCGCCACGTCCGGGACCACGATCATCACACCCGCTCCGCGGCGCGGAGGTGGGCGGAGCGGGCGCGCGGGTTCCGGGCCCGCTCCGCGCCGCTTGCCGGCACGACGTGCTTGGTAAGGATGCGCAGCACGGCCGGTCCGGCGGCGCCGTCGCGCCCGGCCAGCGCCCGGAAGCGCCGCTTGACGATCCGGTCCTCCAGAGAGTGGAAGGCGATCACGCAGAGCCGTCCGCCCGGGCGAAGGCAATCGGCCGCCACCGACAAGAACCGCTCCAGCTCGTCCAACTCCTGGTTGACGGCGATTCGCAGCGCCTGGAATGTCCGCGTCGCCGGGTTCTTTCCGTACTCGTGGCGGGGAATCGCCCGGGCGACCAGCGCCGCCAGCTTGCCGGTCGTGTCCAGGTCGCCGGCGCGGCGCGCGTCGACGATCGCCCGGGCGACCCGGGCCGCGTGCCGCTCCTCGCCGTAGTCCCGGATGATGCCGCAGAGCTCCTCCTCGTCGACCCGCCGCAGCAGGTCGGCGGCCGTCTCACCGGTCGTCGGGTCCATCCGCATGTCGAGCGGTCCGTCGTTCCGGAACGAGAACCCGCGCTCGGGGCGATCCAGCTGGGGCGACGAGACGCCGAGGTCGATCAGAAAGCCGTCGATCGGCACCATCCCGAGCCGCTCCAGAACCTCACGCGCCTGCGAGAACCGCGCGTGCACCAGGGTGACGCGGTCACCGAACGGTTGAAGTGCGGCGCGGGCGGCCTCCAGCGCGGCCGGGTCGCGGTCGATTCCGACCAATCGGCCGTCCGGCGCCGACCGCTCGAGGACCGATCGCGCATGTCCGCCGAGCCCCAGGGTGGCATCGCAGTACAGCCCCGAGGGTCTCGGGGCGAGCCAGGTGAGGACCTCTTCCAGCAGGACCGGGAGGTGCGCGGGACGGTTTTGCTGCGATATGTCATCGCCGTTGGACAGCCCGGGCGCCATGTCCGCTTCATTCTTGACCGGAGCGCCCGCGTGTCAAGTTTTGTTGCGAGATAACTTACGTAATTTCAATGAGATAGCTTGTGCTTGCGACGCGGTGTTTCCGCCCGGGGGCGAGGTGGTAACTGGACCATTTCCGCCTCCCCACAGGTACCCAGGAATGGCCACCGGAAGGGCGACCAGAGCTAACTACGCTTGACTAAAGGGTTCTTTGGATTATAGTGCTCGCCGGGTTTCAACGGCGGAGGAGCTCAGGACTCATGCAGGAGACGGGGATGGACGCGAAGTTTTTCGAGATGGATACCAAGATGGAGGCTCTTCGCGCCCGGACGGGCAGGTTCCCGGCGAAGCTCCTGAAGGACTACCAGGACCGTCTGGACGTGTCGTGGATTTTTCACGACAACGCGCTCGAGGGGGTTGTCCTTTCGTACTCCGAGCTGAAGGCGGCGATCGATCAACGCATCATCAGCGACGTCACGCTGATCCCGATGTACGAAGAGGTCCGTAACCAGAAGACGGCGGTGGACTTCGTTCGCGAAGCAAGCGTCGCCAAGAAGCCGCCCACCGTCGACCTCGAGCTGATCCGCAAGCTCTACGCCATCTTGACGCCCGAGGAAGCCGCCAAGGGGTACCCCTATCGCAAGGAGAACCCGCTTCACCGGCTCTACTATCACGAGATCGCGCCGCCCGAGAAGATCACCTACAAGATGAGGAAGCTCGGGGAGTGGATGGAGTCGGACGAGTTCACCGAGCTCCACCCGATCACCCGCTCCGCCAAGGTCCACTTCCGGCTTCTGTCGGCGTACCCGTGGACGAAGAACTCGGGCAAGGTGGCGCGTCTGTTGATGAACTTCATCCTCATCAAGCATGGCTACCTGCCGGCGGTCATCCACTCGATCGAGCGCCAGCGGTACTACGAGGCGCTGCGAACCGAGAACGACGCGCTCCTGAACTTGGTGATCGAGTCGCTGGAGAACAGCATCGAGACCACCGGCAAGTTCCTGGACGAGCTGAACGGCCTCCGCGTCAAGCGCGCGAGCTAACGGCTTCGGGCTTCGCCTCTCTGCGCTGCGCTGCGCCCGCCCGATCGTCTTCACTTTGGGGGCGGCGGGGAGCGGGTATCGCCTCGTCCCGCGCAGCCGAGGGCTTGGAAGCGTCGGCCGCAAACGACAGATGCGGCCGACTTAGCACGGGCCGAAGCGACACCCACTCCCCGCCGCCTCCAGCGGTCCACCTCGGCTCGCTTTTGCGAGATCGGACGTGGGATCGGCAGGATCGCGTGAGCGGAGCGCGGCTTTGCCGCGTGGAGCTCGTCGCGCGGGGGGTGTGGGACCCTTTGAGGGTCCCGCGGGCAAAGGAAACGCGCCGGTCGGGCGGTCCCGCCGGCGCGTCTCAGTCCGCTACTTGACTGGTCGAAGGCTGACGCCGCGGGGCGCCGCCCAGTTCGTGGGTTTCGTCGGCGTGAGCCTCGCCGAAGAATCCTGGTCTGCGTCCGCAAGTGCTCAGGACGCCGAACGTGAGAGAGAGGAAAACTCGAGGAGGGTCTACTTCCGGTCGGCCTCCTTAAGTCCGAGCCGGTGAAGATGGCGTAGAGAGAGCGTACCGTTCTGGTGGGTGCGTTTACTCATGCGTTCTTCTCCTCCTTTGTGGGCCAGTCGTTCGCGGACCCTTCCATGATGTTAGCGTTTACGGATCGATTTCGCCAGTTGATGACGTGATATGAGAGGGGAAAATGTCCGGCGGTAAACCGAGCGGCGGTCGCGGGGCGCGCTTCGCGGGGGCGATGGACCCGGCGGCTGCGGCGCTCAACGCGTCGGTTCACTTCGATCGGCGCCTGCTGCGCGACGACGTGCGCGGCAGCCAGGCACACGCCCGGATGCTGGCGGCGGCGAACCTCATCTCGGCGGCCGACGCGGAAGCGATCGTCGCCGGGCTGGATCAGGTGGCCGAGGAGATCGCGTCGGGGAAACGGGCGCTCGATCCGGCGCTGGAAGACATCCACATGAACGTGGAGAGCCGCCTCATCGAGATCATCGGCGAGCCGGCCCGGCGCCTGCACACGGCGCGCAGCCGCAACGATCAGGTGGCGACCGACCTGCGGCTCTACGCGCGGCGCTCCGCGATCGACATCGTGGCGGCGATCGATCGGGCGCGGCTGGCGCTCTGCCGGCAGGCGCGCGCCCACGCGGCGACGCTGCTTCCCGGGTACACACACCTGCAGCGCGCGCAGGTGGTTACGCTTGGGCACCATCTGCTGGCATACGCCGAGATGTTGGGGCGCGATCGCGGACGGTTCACGGACGCCGAGCGGCGCGCCGGTGAGTCGCCGCTCGGCTCGGGTGCGCTGGCCGGGACCGGCCTGCCGATCGATCGCGCGCACACCGCCGCCGCGCTGGGGTTCGCGGGCGGACCGACGCATAACAGTCTGGATGCCGTCTCCGATCGCGACTTCGCGGCCGAGATCGCCTTCGCCGCGGCGCTGCTGGCGGTGCACCTGTCGCGCCTCGGCGAGGAGCTAGTGCTCTGGTCGACGACCGAGTTCGGGTTCGTGCGGCTCGGTGAGGGCTACTGCTCGGGCAGCTCGCTCATGCCGCAGAAGCGAAACCCTGACGTCGCCGAATTGCTGCGCGGCAAGTCGGGGCGCGCGGTCGGCGACCTGGTGGCGTTGCTGACCATCAGCAAGGGGCTGACGCTGGCCTACAACAAGGATCTGCAGGAGACGCAGGAGCCGCTCTACGACGCCGTCGAGACGGCGCAGCAGTCGCTGGCCGTGCTGCCCGGTCTCGTCGCGGCGCTCGAGTTCGACGTCGAGCGGATGCGCGCGGCGGCGGCCGATCCGGCGCTGGGTGCGACCGATCTAGCCGAGGAGCTGGTCCGGCGCGGGATGCCGTTCCGGAGCGCGCACGAGGCGATCGGCCGGCTGGTTCGGCGCGCGGAGGAGAAACGGGTTCCGCTGCACCTGCTCGACGCTGACGATCTTCGCGGCGTCGACGCCGCGCTGTCGCCCGACGTGATGCAGGCGCTCGACGCCACGCGCGCCGTCGCCGCGCGGGCGCTGCCGGGAGGTCCCGCCCCCGCGATGGTCGAGCGCGAGGTGGCGCGCCTCGAATCCGAGCTGCGCGCGCTCGGGCTCGAACCCTAGGGGCTGCGCGCGCCGGTGGCGGCGCTTGTCGTTGTGCGGGTGGTGATTATCCAAGTCACCGCAAGGAGGAACGACGACGATGGCAAACCTCATCAGGAAGTATCCGGCAAATGAAATCGCCCAAGCTGGCGCCGCATGGGATCCGGTCCGCCTCATGCGCGACATGCTCCGCTGGGATCCGTTCCGCGAAGTCGAAGCGGTGCTGGGCCCCGGCGACGTGCGCGGTTTCGCGCCGACGTTCGAGGTGACCGAGACGAAGGACGCCTACCTGTTTCGGGCGGATCTGCCGGGCGTGCAGGAGAAGGATCTGGAGATCTCGTTGACCGGCACGCGTCTGGCGATCTCCGGCCACCGCGAGCAGGAGAAGCACGAGCAGTCCGACACCTTCTACGCGAGCGAGCGCGCTTACGGGAGCTTTACCCGTTCGTTCACGCTGCCCGAAGGCGTCGACGGCGACAACGTGAGCGCGGATCTGAAGAACGGCGTGCTCACGCTGAGCGTACCGAAGAAGCCGGAGGTCCAGCCCAAGAAGATCGCGATCGGGGTGGCGACCAAATCGGCTAGCGAAAAGGCTAAGGCGTAACCCTGGTTCGAGGGAATCGGCTCCGGTCGTTGCGCGGCCGAGAGCCGATTCCGTCAGAACCTGCCCTGAAGTAACAGCGAGGTCGGCGTCAGGTCGAGGGCGACGTTCGATCCGCTGGCCGTACGGCCGGTCAGAAGAACGGCGATGCCGCCGGCCAGCGTAGCCGCGCCGACGCCGGCAACGATCCACCCCGGCGTGCGCGTCCTGTACGTACCCGAGTCCCCCATGCAAGTGCCGCCAGAGGGGCAGTCCCCGTCGATCGCGATCCAGGTGATGCCCCAACCGATCGCCGCGGCACCGACGGCGGCGATGCCCAGGCCGGCCCACGTGTGCCAGCTGCTCGACCTGGGCTGCTCGGTGGGAGTCGGGGGAGCCGCCAGCACGGCCGGGGGTGGAGCGCCGACCGGTGTGGGGACGGGTGCCGGCGTCGGTGCCACCGCGCGCGGTGTCAGCGCCGGGGCGATCGGAACGAGCGAGATCGCGAGCGGCGTTCTCACTCCGGCCTGGATCGTCAGCGAGCGCTCGAACGGCTGGAAGCCAGGCGCGCTGGCGGCGACCGTCACTGGCCCCTCCGGCAGACGGAGGGCCGGGACTGCCGGAAGCGTGCCCACCGATTTACCGCCGACGAACACTTCGACCCCGGCCGCACCGCCGACGACCAGATCGCCGACGTGCTGCCGGCACGACGACAGCGCCTCGTCGAGGAACGCCCGGTTCTTGAGGACCCAGGGATCGTCGGGATTGGCCAGCGAGACCGACAGGTGATTCTCCCCCGCCACCCACTGGCGAAGTGAGGTCTCGACCAACCCCATCTGTCCGAACGTCCGTGGGGAGGGCGCGATCGCGTGTGCCTGGCGGAACAGCTCGAGCGCCTCGGCCGGTCGGCCGTCGCGTCGCAGATGGAGCCCCTCTTCGATCAGCTTGTCCGGGCTGCTCTCGGCGGCAGACGCACGCGACGCGATCAGCAGAGACGCGAGGAGCGTACCAAGGACGGCGGAGCGGTTCATGGTGATCTCTGGAGAGCGTCAGTTCGAGGGGATGCCAATTCCGTTCTTGTCGATGCCGGTCATCTTCGACGACTTGTTCGGTTCGGGTGCGCGATTTTTTCGCGCCGGATGGCTTTTCTTGGGCTCGCGCGCCGCGACGTTAGGAGGGGGCGAAGCGACCGGGGCTGGCTCGGGCTCCGGCCTCGCCGGTGCCGGAATCGGCGCCGGCGCGGCCGATGGCGCCGTCGGCGGGGTGACCTTCGAAACGACGGCCGGTGCGGGAGGCGAGGTCGGCGGGGGCAAGGTGGGCGCGGACGACGGGCCCAGTCGCCAATAGGCTAGGCCGCCCCCGCCGGCGAGAAGGCAGACGGCGACAACAACCCCGGCCCAGCGGCGACCCCTCGCGGCGGGTGGGGGCAGCGGCGTTTCCCGGGCGCTCGGTGTCGGCTTGGCGAGCTTCGTCGAGATGAAGAGCTGGGGACTGGCTGATCCGGTTGCCCCGGCGCCAGCCTCGGCGGCTTCGTGCAAGAGGGCCGTCGGTTCGATCGGTCTCGCGACGGGGATGCCGTCGCTTTCACCGGCCGGCGCGACGGGGATGCCTTTCGCCGTCCCTCCGTCGGCGGCCGCCGGCGGCGTCTGAAAGTAATAGTTCTTCCACTCGACCTGTCCGCGCGCGCTGGCGAACTTCCACAGCGCCTGACCGAGCGCGTGCACCGATTCGAACCGGCGCGACGGGTCGGCGTGCATCGCGCGAAGGATGATCGCCTCCAGCTCGGCGGGAATCTCGGGGCGGTGGGCGCGGGGACCCCGAAATCGCCCGATCTCGATGGCCCGCAGGAGACTGAGGTTCTGGTGCTCCTCGAACGGAAGCTTCTTGGTGAGACAGACGTAGAGCAACACGCCGAGCGCATACTGATCGCTGCCGGGTCCCACCTTGCCGTTCACCTGCTCGGGCGACAGGTACTGCGGCGTCCCCAGGATCTGCCCCTCCTGCGTCAGATCGCCGGCGATCGGCGCCTTCGAGACCCCGAAGTCTAGAACCTTGACCTCGGGACCCGTGTCGGTGTCGGCCAGGAAGATGTTGCTCGGCTTGAGATCGCGATGAACCACGCCTTGCTCGTGGCAGGCGCGCAGCGCCGCGCACACGCACAACATGATGTCGGCCACGTATTCGATGGCCATCGGTTCCTTCGACTTCTGGAGCACCACGCCGAGGTCGCGTCCGCGCAGATACTCCATCACCAGATAGGGCGTCCCGTCTTCGGTGACGCCGAAGTCGATGACCTGGACGACATTGCGATGGGCAACACGGGAAGCCGCCAGCGCCTCCCGCATGAAGCGCTGACGAAGCTCGTTGGCCAGACCCGCCTCCGAGCGATGGGCGACGACAGTCTTGACCGCCACGGTCCGACCCAGCCGGCTGTCGACCGCGCGGTACACGGCGCCCATGCCGCCTTCGCCGATGAGCTCGTGAAGCTCGTAACGATCGATGCGGCGACGTTTCAACGAATCGGGCCTGCTCGGAACCATACGTTCGGCACGTATCTTCCGTATTTCTGGCCCGCGCGCCAACACCCGATTTCCGTGGACCGGCGCCCCTGCGCCCGTCCCGGCGCTTTGCCTCAGAATCGGGCTTCGAATTGGACCGACCGGTTCGAAAGTCCGATCGTTCCGTTCGTTGGACCACCAAGATGGATGGCCGAGAAGATGAGCGCACCGCCCGCCAACGCCAGTGCGCTCCCACCGCCCACCAGCAGGAGTCCCGGCGTCCGCGTGTCGTAAGAGGTCGCGCACCCCCCACAGCTCTGCCGTCCGTTCATCGCGATCCAGACGATGCCCCAGACCAGCGCCGCGGCACCGGCGACCGCGAGCGACGCGCCGAGACGAAGGCGCGCCTTTCTCGGAGATCGCGTGGCGACGAGCGGCTGTGCTTCAGCCGGCGGATTCGGAAGCGCGAGATCGATGGGATCGAGGACGATCGAGATGGCGGCCCGGCCGCCCCCCTTGATGGACACATCGACCGAGTAGGGTTTCGATCCGTCGCACGTGGCGCTGACAGCCACGTCTCCTTCGGCGATCCGGATCGGGGCGCGCAGCGGCAGTGGGCCGATCGCTTTGCCCCCCAAAGCGATCCTGGCGCCGGGCGGTCCGGTGATCACCAGCTCGCCGACGTGCTCCCGGGTTCGATCGATCGCCTGGTCGAGAAACTGCCGGTTTTTGTGGACCCAGCCGTCGTCTGGTGTGGCCATCGCGGCCGTCAGGTGCGCGTCGGCGTCGGTCCACAGCTGCAACGAAGACTCGACCAGACCCATCTGGCCGAGCGTCCGGGGCGACGGCGCCGATTCGTTGGCGCGACGGAACAGCTGCAGGGCCTCCTCCGACCTCCCCGCCCGACGCAGCTCGAGACCGCGCATGATGAGGGCGTCAGGCTCCCGGTCAGAACCACGGGCAGAAGCCGTTCCGACGAGCCCGAAGACCACGAGCGAAAAGATGGCGGCGAAGGCGCGGAGGTTGTTCATCGAGAGATCCCTTCAGTCGGTCGGAATTCCGATTCCGAACTGGTCGATGTTCGGCAGCACCGCCGTAAAAGGTGCTTGCCGGTGGCGCGAGGGACCGGGGCGGCGCCGCCGCGAGGTGGGGCGGACCACGGGTTCGGGCTCGGGCGCGCGGTCGACCGGCGTCGGCGCGGAAGCTGAGATCGACCTCGTTGCGGCGGGCAGCGCCGGGCCGGAAACTGAGGGTGGTGCGACGATAGAAGGGGGGGCGGGCGCCGGGAAAGTCGCCGGCGCCGTCCCCGCGCGGGCCGGTGCGGGGTGCCGCTTGGCTCGCGCCGCGAAGACGAGAATGCTGCCGAGCGCGATCGCGATCGCCGCGACGGCGAGCCGTCGTCGTGACCGGGAAGAGGCGACCTCATCCGCCAATTCACCGGGCTCCCACGGATCGTCCGGCGTGGCGACGGGGCGCGACGGCTCCGACGGCGCGCCACGGGTGGCGAGCTGAAGCAGAGCGCCACCCTGTTCCGCTTCCTCCGCAGCGCCGCCGGATGAGTCATCCAGGATCTGGGTCCTGGCCAGCACCGCCGCCGCGGGGGTGCGCGGGCCGCGCGTCTGAGGGAGGTAGTAGCCACGCCACTCCTCCTGCGCGCGCCGGCTGGCGAGATCCCACAGCCGCTGTCCGAGCGCGTAGACCGACTCGAAGCGCTCGGAGGGAGTCACGTGCATGGCCCGCAGCAGGATGGCTTCCAGCTCCGCCGGCAGCTCGGGCCTGTGCTTGCGGGGCGCCTCGAACTTGCCAGTTTCGATCGCCCGGAGGAGCGCGCGGTTCTCGTGGTCCTCGTAGGGCAGCCGCAGCGTCAGGCAGACGTAGAGCAGCACGCCCAGGGCGTACTGGTCGCTCGCGGGCCCGACCTTGCCGTCGATCTGCTCGGGCGCGAGGTACTGCGGGGTCCCGAGAATCTGCCCCTCCCGCGTGAGATCGTCGTCGGCCGGCGCCTTCGAGACGCCGAAGTCGAGGACCTTCACCTCCAGTCCGGTGTCGGTCTCGGCCAGGAAGATGTTTCCCGGCTTGAGGTCGCGATGAATGATCCCGACGCGATGACAGGCGCGCAGCGCCGCACAGACCCCGAGCATGATGTCGACCGCCTCGGTCACCGGCAGCGGCGCCTTCGCCTCGGCGAGCCGGGCGCCGAGGTCCTGGCCGCGCAGGTGCTCCATCACCAGGAACGGCGCACCGTCGTCGGCGAACCCGAAGTCGAGCACCTGAACGACGTTGCGGTGCTCGACCTTCGACAGCGCCATCGCCTCGCGTAGGAATCGCTGCCGCACCCGATCGGTGAGGCGCGCCCCCGCGCGCTTGCCGGTGGCGGTCTTGAGCGCGACCGTGCGACCGAGCTTGGTGTCGACGGCGCGATAGACCGCCCCCATCCCGCCGCACCCGATCAGCTCCCGCACCTCATACCGGTCGATCTTGCGGAGCACGGCAGGCACACCGGCGACGTACGGGCGCAATGAGGCAGTCTCGCTGTGCGGGTCGGCGTCGGGGCGCATGGCGTGGGTCACGTCTCTTCGGCCGTTCGCCGTTCAGGTTGCGCGCCCGCGCGGCTCTGGACGCTCGTCGGTCGGATGCTTAGTTCTTCTGGGACCGGGAGGGGCTCAAGCGGATGGGAGAGATCGGACTGGGAGGGCGGATCGCTGCGCTTTTCTGCGTGGCGCTGGCGGCGTGCAGCGTGAACGGCGGCCAGGGCTCGCACGGCGGGACCGGCGGGGGAAGCGGAGGTCTCGGCGGCACTGCCAGCACGACCGGAAGCGGCGGCGGTGCGGGCGGTCCGACCGACGGTCCGGCGCTCATGCTCGACGCCGGAGCGGTGACGCCCGGGACGGTCCAGATGATCGTCCCCGCCTACTGGGATCCCGACTCACAGTGGCAACGGATCATCGCGGATGCGCCGACCGTCGGCATGATCATCTTCAACCCGCAGAACGGCCCGGGCGCGGCGACCAATCCGGCTTACCCGCCAGTGATCGCGCAGGCGCAGGCGAAGGGGATCCGCGTGCTCGGCTACGTGTCGACTCAGTACGGCCAGCGCGCGGAGGCCGACATCGACGCCGACGTGAACGGCTATTACAGCCTCTACTCACCCTCGGGGATCTACTTCGCCGAGGGGCCGATGGAGAACGACTGCGACACGCTGCAGCCGCTCTACCAGCGCCTCACGGCGCTCGCGCTGTCGCACGACCCCAAAGCGTATCTGGCGATCGGGACGCGCTACTGCCCGACCTTCATCACCTTCACCGATCTGATGGTCGAGTTCGCCGAGACGTACTCGATGTATCAGAGCTACGCCTCACCGTCCTGGATGCCAGCCAACTCGCCCGGGCGATTCTGTCACTTCGTGAGTGAAGTCCCCGACACCGACGCCGCAAGCGTGCTTTCGCGGGCGATTCGTCTCGGCGCGGGCTGGGTCTTCACCACCGACGGCACGGCGCCCAATCAGTGGGGTGCGCTACCGACCTACTACGATCAAGAGGTCGCGGCGCTGCGCGCGCTGCAGTGACGCCAGCGCCGCTTAGGCCCGCTTAGGCCGCCTCCGGGCGGCACGTCGTCGGGCATGGTTCGCTGCGCTCACCGTTGCCTTGCGGCAACGCCCTCCTAGCAGGGTGCTGAAGAAATCGGTCTGAGCGACGCCAGAGGGTCGGCGCGAGCCGGTCCGGCGTTGTCCGTCGCGCCGTCGGCCCCACCCGAGCGGCCCAAGGGTCGCTGTATCAAGCTGCCATCGCTGTCAGGCGCGACATTCGGAGCAGGTTGTAGGCGGCTCCAACGAAGAGTGACGCGAGTTCGGTCCTCGCCTGGCCCTTGTACCGCGTGCGCCTGAAGTTCCCGACGGTCTTGGTCCACCCGAAGATCTCCTCGACGCGTTTCCGAATCCGCTGACTGATGTCATAGCCGGGATGCCTCGTCGTCCTGTCGTCGACGGCCGAGGACCGTCCTGGATATTCGTTCTGGGCGACGTGCGGCGTGACGTTCATCGCGCGCGTCCATGCGACAAACTCCTTCGTATCGAAGCCCTTGTCACCGGCGATCGTGCGGCGGCCAGCTCGCCCAGGCAGCTGGGCGAGCATCTGTAGCGCGTTCGTCACTTCGGCCTTTCCCATCGCTTCATCGATTCGCACGTCGACGATCAGCCCGTTCCGATTCTCCATCAGTACGTGCTGCGAGTACGACATCTTCGACTCCTTGCCTTTCTTGCGAGCCAGCCTCGCCTCGGGATCTGTCGTCGACTCGTGCGTGACGTTGCTGCGCTTTTCGCCGTGGAAGTTCACCGTCGGGTTTCCGGGATCGTCAGGCGGCGGTCGATCGCCGGGCTTCTCGCCCTTCCGCCGAAAGCTCTTCAACGACGCCCACGCTTCGATCAACGTCCCGTCGACGGTGAAGTGTTCTCGGCTCATCAGCCCCGCCTTGTCCGCCTGCGCGACCACCGCCTCGAAGAAACGGCGAGCGACGTCGTGCTCGAGAAGACGCTGCCGATTCTTCGTGAACGTCGTCGGGTCGAAGGTCTCTTCGTCCATGTTCATGTCGAGAAACCACCGAAAAAGCAGGTTGTATTGGATCTGCTCGCAGAGCATCCGCTCGCTCCGCACCGTGTACAGCGCCATCAGCAGCGTCGCCTTCAACAACCGCTCGGGTGGAATCGACGGCCGGCCCACCGAGCTGTACATCTCGTCGAACACCGGCGACAGCGTCCGCAAGGCTTCTTCCGCCAGTGCCTTGATCTGCCTCAGGGGATGGTCGGCCGGCACGCGCTTCTCCGGCGTAACCAGACTCAGCATCGTCCCCTGCTTCGTGTCGTCGCCCCGCATGACCCCAGAAGATCATGCCCCGATCGATCTGTCGATCCCCTACGCCGGGTTTTTCAGCACCCTGCTAGCGGCGCTTCTTCTTGGCGGGCGCCTTGCGCGCCTTGGCCTTCGGCTTGGCCTTGGCCTTGGCCTTGGCCTTCGGCTTCGCCTTGACTGTCTTTCGGGCGCTCTTGCGGGCGGCCGTCTTCACGGGCGTCGGCTTGGCGTTCGGATCGGCGTGGCAGACGACCTCGATGTTGTTCCCCTCGGGGTCGCGCACGAAGGCGGAGTAGTAGTGCGGGTGGTAGTCGAGGCGCAGGCCGGGTGGGCCGTTGTCGGTTGCGCCGGCAGCCAGCGCCGCGGCGTGGAACGCGTCGACGAGGTCGCGCGTGGCGGAGAACGCCAGGTGCGTCGGGTTGAGCGGCTGCTCCGTGGCCATGAGCCAGAAGTCGGGCATGCCGGCGCCGAGGCCGGTTGCGCCCGGATACTCCATCATGACCTGGTAGCCGAGGGGAGCGAGCGCAGCCCGATAAAAGGCCACGGCCCGCGAGTGGTCCTGCACGCGGAGGCTGATGTGGTCGAGCATGGGCGCGACGATAACACGATCCGGGAAGCTCAAGTCCCGCAGAGTGCCCACGCGAAATGGCTACAATCGCGCGGTGCCGACGCTGGGCGAGTGGCTTGCGCCGCTAAACGGATTGGCCAATCGATTCGCGCGCAACGACGCGAGTCCTCACGGGAATTGGCTGGGCCGGCTGATCCTGTTGCGGCTTTTGGGGCTGGTTTATTTGATGGCCTTCCTCACGTTGGTTTGGCAGGGGCCGGCGTTGTTGGGGCCGCGCGGTCTCCTGCCGATCGACAGCTACCTCGCCGACGTGGCGGCCGAGGCCGGGTCGCGGGCGGCGGGATTCTGGCAGCTGCCGTCGCTGTTCTGGCTGGGCGCGAGCGACGGCGGGTTGCGTGCCGCCGGCCTCGTCGGCGTCGCGCTTTCGGCGGCGATGCTGGCGGGCTACACCAACGCGCTCGCGCTCGCGCTCGTCTGCGCGTTGCAGATCTCGATCAGCAACGTCGGCCAAACGTTCTACGGATTTGGCTGGGAGCTGCAGCTCGTCGAGACGGGATTCCTCTGCATCCTTCTCTGTCCGCTCATTGACCCACGGCCGTTCCCCCGACGGCCGCCGCCGCGCGCGGTGATCTGGCTCTTGCGCTGGCTGGCGATGCGGATCATGTGGGGCGCGGGGCTCATCAAGCTGCGCGGCGATTCCTGCTGGCGAGATCTCACCTGCCTCGACTTCCATTTCGAGACGCAGCCGGTGCCGAGCCCGCTTTCGCCGTACTTTCACGCGCTGCCGCACGGAGCGCACGCGGTCGGCGTCATCTTCAACCACCTCGTCGAGCTCGGCGCGCCGTTCCTGGTGCTCGGACCGCGCCGCGTGCGGCACGTCGGCGGCGCGCTGATGGTCGCGCTGCAGATCATCCTGATTGCCAGCGGCAACCTGTCGTTTCTCAACTGGCTGACGTTGGTGCCGATCCTCGCCTGCTTCGACGACGGCGCCTGGCGGCGCCTCCTGCCGAGGGCGCTCGTGGCGCGTGCCGACGCGGCGTCGGCGGCCGCGGTCCCGTCGCGCGCTCACGGCCTGGCGGTGGCGGCGCTGACCGTCGGGATCGCCGCGCTCAGCGTGCCGCCGGTCATCAACATGCTGTCCGGCACGCAGATCATGAACACCGCGTTCACCCGTCTGCCGATCGTCAACACCTATGGCGCCTTCGGGAGCGTCGGACGCGAGCGTGGGCAGCTGGTCTTCGAGGGGACCATGGACGAGACGATCACGCCCGAGACGAAGTGGCTGGCCTACGGGTTCAAATGCCAGCCTGGCGATCCGGCGCGGCGACCCTGCTGGATGAGCCCTTATCACTACCGGCTAGACTGGCTGCTCTGGTTCGCGGCGATGGGGAGCCCGCGTGACTATCCATGGGCGGTGCACCTCGTCTGGCAGCTGCTGGCCGCCGAGCCGGGAGCGCTCGGGCTAATCGCAGACGATCCGTTTGCCGGCCGTCCGCCGCGCCACCTCCGGGTCGATCTCTACCGCTACACGCTGGCGCCGCTCGGGGGGAAGGTCTGGTGGGAGCGCACTCGGCTGGGTGCGTGGTTGCCGCCGCTCGAGCGCGACAACGTCGAGCTGCGCGACTACCTCACCAACGAAGGGTGGCTGAAGGGCGACTGAGGCCGGCTACATGTGGCCGTAAAGCTCGCGTTCGTGCCGCACCGCCTCCGGGCCGTTGTCGACCAGCGCCGCGACGAAGATGGCCACCGCCACGATCGTGTTGTTCCACTGCGTCGCCTTGGCGAGCGAGGGTATCGTCAGCGCCGATAGAAACAGCAGCACGGCCACGACCGCGTTCAGGTAGCGCGCCGTCCCGGTGTAGATCGCCAGGAGCGCCAGCGCGAAGGTGAGGATCGCCGCCACGATGGTGACCGTCATCTCCGGCTGGCTGTGGGGCCACATGAAGGCGGTGGCGAACAGCCAGACGCCGATGAGCGCGTTGAAGATCCGTGTGGTCATGGAGCCCTCCCCGGGGGCCCTGGCTCGGCCACGATCCGGGCGAACCCGGCGATCCCCTACGGTGAATCTAGTAACGGATCCGGGCCGTCGAGGTGGCACGGCGAGCTCAGCCGCCATCAGACGGCGCGTAGACGCGCACCCAGTCGACCTTCATCGTCTGAGGAAACGCCGTGCTCGAGTTCGGCGAGCCGGGGAAGCTCCCCCCGAGCTCGTTGTTTCCCAACCGTTTCCGCCGGTCTCGTTGACCCACTTCGAGGCGTCGACCGCGGTGCCATCGGCGCCGTTGAATTCGTCGGACCAGGTCAGCGCCCATCCCGCGAGCGCGGTGCCCCTGTCGAACAAACCGCCCGTGCCCGTCGCGCCGCCTGCAGCGCCGCCCATGCCGCTCTGCTCCGCGCTCGAGCTTTCCGCCCGCCGCGGTGCCCGCGGCGCCGCCCGTCGCGGCGTTGCCGCTGGAGCCGGTCGCGTCGTTGTCGGAGCTCGAACCTGCGTTGGAGCAACCGAGCGCAACGGCGGCGGCAAGAATCGGTCGACGATTCGCGCGGGTTCCGTGAACGCTGTCACGAGCCCCGCGCACCGCCGGCGCGTGTGATTTTGGTTGCGCGCGCGCATCACAGATCAGGGCGTGAATCGGCGTCACGTCCGGGCGCGCCGTGGTGGTGACTCACCGAGTCCTTTGGGGCGATCTCCGCCTTGATGTCTGCGATCGCGGCACTAAAACGATCGTTCGGGATCTGCGAATGCCGCAACCGCGATGGCCCGTGGCTTGCGATGTGTGGGCGGCAAAAGGAGCACTTCATGAAACGCGTTCATTTTCTTCTCGCCGGTTTCGCCGTGATCTCGATCAGCGCCCTCGCGGGCGCGGGTTGCGTTCCCGTTTCCGATCCGAACTACAGCGGAGGGAACGGGTCGTCGTACATCTATTGCTACTGCGATGCAGATTGCCCCTCGGGCTCCATCTGTAACGCATACGACGAGTGCGTCGTTGCACCGACCTCGAAGGGCGGTCAAGGCGGACACGCCACGGGCGGCGCGGGCGCTCACGGCTATGCGGGCGCGGGCGGCGCGACGCATATCGGAACGGGTGGCGCCGGGACGGCGGGCGCTTCCGGCGGCGCCACGGCGGGCGCTTCCGGCGAGACCGGAGAAGGCGGCTACAGCGGCGGAACCGGCGGTGTGTCGAGCGGTTCGGGCGGTGCCGGCGGCGCGGGAAGCCTTGGCGGATCCGGCAGCGCGGGCGGCGCCAGCGGCGGCGCGGGCAAGAGCGGCACCGGTGGCGGCCCTGGCTCCGCGGGCGCGGGCGGTTCGACCACGGCTTCATGCACCACGACCAGCGACTGCGGTCCGGGAGCCTGCTGCATGTCAGGAATGTGCGAGCCTTTGCCGACGGCGTCGCCGCTCTGCCACTTCAGCAGCGAGTGCGGCGTCGGTGGGCGCTGCGACAACGGCGTGTGTCAGCCGGGGTGCAGCGGAGCCGCGGACTGTGGAACCGGCGATGCCTGCACAGGCGGCGTCTGCCAGCCGAGCAGCGTGGGTGGCGGCCAATGCATCCTCAACGGTGACTGCAAGCCGGGCGACACCTGCGTGAACGGCTTCTGTCACGACGCCTGTGCGAAGGATGCCGATTGCCCGGCGCACGACATGTGCGACGACGGCCTCTGCGAGCCGGACGGTCGCCCACGCCCGAGCTGCGCCTCGAACGGCGACTGTTCGGGCGGTCAGAGCTGTGTCGACGGGGCCTGCCGGGCGAGCTGCCACAGCAGCGCCGATTGCTGCACCTGCACCTCGGCGACCGTCTGCGGTCCGGGCGGCTACTGCGAGACGCCTGGCGAGGTGACGCCTCAGTGTCAGCTCGAAACGCAGTGCGGCAGCGGGCAATCCTGCATCGACGCGACCTGCTCCTAACCGCGTCTGGCAGACCGAACGCCCGGCCCGCGGGTCTCTCCCGCCGGCCGGGCTTTGGATTGTTCGGGGCTTTGCCGCAACGCGCCCACATACGGAGGGCGTCACTTTTGCGCTGAGCCGTTGCGCCACTCAGGTGGAACTTCCTTCGTGACCCGCCGCGGCCTTTCCCGCCCCGAACTGGTCATAGAGCGTACAATGTTGAAGACCCCGATGAAGGCGCCGCGCCCCGATCGAGCCGCGCAGATCTCATATCTGCCGAGCGCCACGCTGGCGGACGCCGACGACACCACGCTCGTGCGGGGCCTCCTGGACGGCGACCCGCGCGCGACGCGCGAAGCTTGGCGGCGGTTCGGGCCGATGGTCCGGCGCATCCTGCTGCGCACGCTGGGGCCCGAGAGCGAGCTCGAGGATCTGTCGCAGGAGGTGTTCATCACCTTCTTCGATCGCGTGAAGACGATCCGCGATCCGCGGACGCTGACGGCGTTCATCATGTCGATCACGGCGTTCAAGGTCCGCCACCACCTACGCTGGCGCTGGCTGCGCCGCTGGCTGGTGTTGCCGGGGCAGATCGAGAAGCTCGACCTGCGGACGTTCCAGCCTAACGCCGAGGCGCGCGAGGCGCTCGACCGGTTCTTCAAGGTGCTTGATCGCGTGAACGCGACCGACCGGACCGCGTTCACGCTCCGTTTCGTCGAGGAGATGGAGCTGCGGGAGGTGGCGGTGGCGATGGACATGTCGCTCGCCACCACCAAGCGGCGGCTGGCGCGGACCTGGAAGCGGCTGGCGGTTCTGGTCCGCAACGATGCGGCGCTGGGCGATCTTTTGCCGATGTTCGAGAATCAGATCGAGGGAGAGGCGTAACATGCGGGGGACGCGGGATGATTTGAAGCCGGCGGTGGCGCGGCCCGAGGATGCGGCGCTCCAGCGCCTGGTCGAGCTGACACGCGGGACGCTGAGCGACGAGGCGACCCGGTATCACTGGCCGGCCGACGAGAGCGGCCTGCGGCGGATCGAGGCAGGCAAGCGTTCACGGGGGCACCTGCGCTGGCAGGCGACCTCGGCGATCGGGTTCGCGGCGCTCCTCATGGTGGCGGCGCCGGCGGCCTGGTTCGCGGTGCGCCGCCCGGGGCCGCTCACCTTCGAGGTGATCAACGGGACGGTCGGCGCGGCAGGCGAAATCCTGCCGGCCCAGGCCGGCACGCGAATCCGTTTCTCTGACGGGTCGGAGATCGCGCTCGACCGCGACGCGCACGCGCAGGTCAGCGACGTCACGCGCGTCGGGGCGCGCATCGTGCTCTCGAGCGGCCGGGCGCACACCTTCTTCGTGCACAAGCCGGAGGCGCGCTGGCAGGTGGCGGCCGGCCCCTACGTGGTGCAGGTAACCGGCACCATCTTCGATGTCCAGTGGTCCGACGACAGCCAGGCGTTCGACGTCTGGTTGCAGAAGGGCTCCGTGCGGGTCAACGGCCCTTTGATCGGCGACGGCATCGCCATGACCCACGGTCAGCACCTGCGGACGCGGGTGAAGGACAACAAGATCCTTCTCGACGATCAGCGTGCCGACGCGACCGAGCCTGCGCCCCCCGCCGCCGAGCCTGCGCCCGTCGAACCGGCCGCCGGAGCGGAGCCCGCCGCCAGCGCCGTGGCGGGCGCCCCTGATCGTCCCAAGGCGGAAGAGGCGGTCGAGGCCGCGCCCGCGCACATCCCGGCGCGTGTCTCGCACCCGGTGGCCAAGTCGTGGAGCCGGCGCATGGCGCGCGGCGATTTCGAGGCGGTGGTCGAGGCGGCGGAGCGCCGCGGAATCGAATCGGTCTTGGCGCACGGCTCGCGCACGGAGCTCGGGGCGCTGGCGGACGCCGCTCGCTACACGCGCCGCAATCGGCTGGCGGGACGCGCGCTCAACGCCGAGCGCGATCGCTTCTCGGAGACGGCCGAGGGGCGCGAAGCGGCCTTCTTTCTCGGCAACCTGGCCGAGGACGGCGGCGACCGTTCGGGGGCCGTCTCCTGGTACGGCCGGTACCTGCGCGAGGACGCCGCCGGAACTTACGCGGCGCAGGCGCTGGGCCGGAAGATGTTGATCGAGAGCCGGCGGGGATCCACGGCGGCGGGGATCGACGCCGAAGAATATTTGCACCGGTTCCCGTCGGGCTCGTACGCGGACGCGGCCAGGCTCATACTGAAGCAATGAACCTGGCGCCCGCCGCGCTTCGCCTTTTCGGGCGAGGCTGCCGTGGCGCGGGCGCGGGCGTGCTGCTCGTGTCGCTGGCGCTCGGCGCGACGGCCCGCGGCGAGTCGGCGCGGCGGGTGGTGCTGGTCGTGCCCGAGGCCTCGGGGACGCTGGCCACCGAGGTGCTGACGCGCGTGCGCGGCGAGCTCCAGGCGGCGCGGTTCGAGGTCGAGAGCGAGGTGGTCGGCAACAACGGCGACCGGCGTGGAACCGTCGAGCGGGCGCTTCGGAAGGCCGACGCCCGCGTCGCGTTCGGGATCTTTTTCGCCTCCGGCGCCGCCGAGATCTGGGTGAGCGACGCCATCTCGGGCCGCTCGGTCGTGCAGACGCTGCCGCTCGGGGCTGCGACGCCCGAGCGTCGCGCCACGGTGCTGGCGGTCAAGGCGGTCGACCTCTTGAAGGCGACGCTGGCGGAAGTGTGGGTCGCCGCGCCGCCCACGCCCAGCGCGACAGCTGTGTCTCCGCCGCCCCCGCGCCCGGCGCCGGAACCAGCCGCGGCGGCGCCCGCGCCCAGTCCGCCACCGGAACCTTCGCCGCCGCCTCCACCTCCGCCGCGCGCGGAGGTGAGCGAGAAGGAGCGCCCGGTGGCTCCCGCGGCGGTCGAACGGCGATTCGAGCCCGAGCCGGAGGAGCGGCCGTCGGAACCGCTCGGCCGCGGCGTCGATCTGGCGGCGGGCGCGAGCTGGATCGGCGCCGGCAGCGT
The DNA here is from genome assembly GCA_963725905.1 of uncultured Pseudomonadota bacterium. Taxonomy (GTDB): domain Bacteria; phylum Myxococcota_A; class Polyangia; order Fen-1088; family Fen-1088; genus JADGRB01. Next base: position 58,458 of record CAVSAG010000007.1, read on the forward strand.
CAGCACCTGGGCGCCGCTCCTGGCGGTGTCGGCCTTCTCAGGGCACGTCGGGGCGCGGCTCGTCGCGACCGGGCTCGGGTCGTCGACCGAGCTGACACAACCGGCGGGGTCGGCGCGGGTCGCTTACGGGCTCGCGCTCGCCGAGCTGGCCGCGCGTCAACCGTTCGGCAGCCACTTCGAAACCACTGCCAGTCTGAGCGCGGGGGCTGCGCGACTGTCGATAGACGGCACGCCCGCGGCTGGATCCCTCGACAACGGGCACGGCGGCCGGCTCTGGTCTGCCGTCGGAGGCGGCGGCGTCGGCGCGGCGATCCGCATCTCTCGGTTTACGATCGCGATGGACGCGCGCGTTCTGCTGTTGGCCACGGCCACCGAGGTGCGCATCGACGACCAGGAGGTGCAGCGCGCGGGTCGCCCGCTGTTCTGTATCGGCGCCTCGATGGGGGGCCGGATATGAGCGGCGCGCGCCTGCTTGGCCTCTGCGCGGTCGCGCTCGCATCGGCGGCCTGCACGCGCGTCTTTGATGCCGTCACCGCGAGCGGGCCGGGGATGGTTTGCACGCAGCAGTCGCAGGATCCTGATTGCCAGCCGACAACCTGGCCGACGGCCGACCACAAGGCGAACTCGGATCCTTGGCTCGTCACGCACAATCAGGTGATCACCTCGATGTCCCCAAGCGTGCTGGTTCTGAACTTCGACAACGGTCAGATGAGCACCGATGCCATGACCTACGCCCAGTCGGTGGCGGACGCGCTGGGCGCGGGGTCGGCCTACCACGCCTACCTGGGTTCGTCGGCGCCCGTCCCATTCCTCAAGTACACGATAACCAAGGTTGTCCAGCTGACCGATTCGATGACTCCGGGGACGGTGAGCGCGTACACGCCGGTGGTGCCCGGGACGGTGAAGTTCGACCCAACCGCGCTGTTCAACGATACCCCGCTGTTCGACGGCACCACCTTCGCGCAGCACTACGGATACGACGACGGAAACGGCGGCTTTCTCTCTCTCTGCGACGCGTTCAAAGCGGGGAAGGTGAACGAGGTCTGGATCGAGGACGGCGGCGACGACAGCACGACGCCACGAGCCCCGCTCTATGCCGAGCGAAAGCAGCAGTACAAGGACAACGGGGCCAAGATCCAGGGCGGCTTCGCGCAGACCATCGGCGGTTTCATCGGCGCTACGGGGGGGACTGACGCGGTCTCGACGTTGAACGTTCCGTGCAGTGTCACCGTCCGCCTCGCGCACCTCGATCCCTCCGGTAGCGGTGGGAAAGGCTGCGACGTCATGGTGCGGGGCTGGGGGATCGAAGGGATGTGGACCGCGCTGCCCACCGCTCTCGCGGCCGACGCCTACGCATTCCTGAATCACGACTTCAACACCACGTTCGGCCTCCCGGGCGCGGGGTGGCCGGAGATCTGTGGCCCTGCTTCGCCGTGCCTCAGCTATCAAGGCCAGGAGCACGTACTCAGCGCCTCGGCGGCTCCCTTCACGTTCGACGTCCCGAATTTCCGACAGGGGTGCGGAAACGTCTTGTTCCCGCCGAACGCCAGCCAGTACTACGACTTCGACAACGCCACCAACAAGGTCGATTCGCGCTGTGCGGGCTTCGGTCTGGGCGGACCGAACGGCGATCAGTACGAGCCCTACACCGCCGACCAGACGATCACCAACTACGACGCGATGTACACGGGAACCTCCCCGTGCATGGCCGGCTGGCAGATCTACTGGCGGCAGAGCATGCCCGGCTACCAGAACCAGGCCACCGTCAGTGTCGACGGCAGCCCGATGCCAAACTGGTGGCCGATGTTGTTTTACTGACCGTCAGGGCTGGGTGACGACGATGTTGTCGAAGGCGGCTTCGGCGCTCTGGGTCGCGATGGCGACGTAGCCGCTCGTCACCGCGGTTGTCGGCGTGTAGGTCCCGAGCGCGGTGCCGTTGATCGACGCGCTCAGTACGCCAGCGGCGTTGGCGGAGAGGACGACGGTGTAGTAGGTGCCCACCGCCAGGGTCGGCTTCCAGAGCGGGCCGTTCGTGACGGTTCCCGCGTTGCGCATCGCGATCTGGGCGCCGGTGCCGGGCTCGATGGCCAGGCAGGCGTAGTCGCCCGAGGCGCCGCCCGTGTAGCGGAGACAGACGAACGCCGTCGTCGTTCCCGAGGTGCCGACGCCAAGCACCTTCACGCTGGCGGTGATGGTGGTGGCGCCGCTCCAGGGGGCGCCGGTCGCGCTCGAGGGGTAGACGAGGCGGAAGGTCGCACTCGACGCGTGGTTTTGCGCGAACGCCTTCGTGCCGTCGGTGATCACCACCCAGTCGCCGGTGCTCCCTCCCTCGCGCGTCCAGCCGGTCGCTATCGCGCCGACGGTGTCGGACTCGAAGTTGTCGCAGTAGACGCCGGGGCAGCCGGCCGCGCAGATGCCGACGGTGCAGGTGTTCGGCGTGACGCAGTCGGCGTTGCTGGCGCAGGTCGTCTTGCAGGCGCCGGCGCCGCAGACGTAGGGGGCGCAGGAACTGGTGGTCGGCGTCGCGCAGGTTCCGTTGCCGTCGCACCCGGCGGCGGGCGTGAAGGTCGATCCGCTGCACTTGGCGGCGGCGCACGCGGTGCCGGCGGCGTACCTCTGGCAGGCACCGCTGCCGTTGCAGGCGCCGTTCGTCCCGCAGGTCGTGGCGCCGGCGTCGTTGCACTGGTTCAGCGGATCGGCGCCGGCCTGCACGGCGACGCAGGTTCCGACCGAACCGGCGAGGTTGCACGCGCTGCAGGTCGCGGTGCAGGCGGTCGCGCAGCAGATCCCCTGCGCGCAGAAGCCCGAGTTGCAGGTGCTGCCCGTCGTGCACGAGGTCCCGTTGGACGCCAGACCGCAGCTCTTCGTCGTGGTGTTGCAGGTGGCGGCGGAGGCGCAGTCGGTGTTGCCGGCGCAGGTGGTGTTGCAGGCGGTGCCCGCCGTGTTGCAGGCGTAGGGGGCGCAGCTGGCCGGCGTGGCGGTCTTGCAGGTGCCGGCTCCGTCGCAGGTCCGCGCCGCCGCGGCCGATCCGCTGGTGCAGCTGCCCGGCGCGCAGGCCGTGCCGGCCACGTAGAGCCGGCACTTGCCGGCTCCGTCGCAGGAGCCGTCGGTGCCGCAGCCGGTGGCGCCCGTGTCGGCGCACTGGTTGAGCGGATCCTGGCCGGCAGGGACGGAGGTACAGGTGCCGGCGCTTCCGGCGATCGCGCACGACTGGCAGTTTCCCGTGCAGCTCGACCCGCAGCAGACCCCCTGCTGGCAGAATCCCGACGCGCAGTCGCCCGCTCCCGTGCAGGTCGTGCCGAGCGCGCCACCCGCGCAGTGGCCCGGCGTGCAGCAGATCGTCCCGGTGCAGCTGTAGCCGGAGGCGCAATCGGCGCTGGTCGCGCAGCTGGTCTTGCAGTCGCCGTTGGTCCCGCAGACGTAGGCGCCGCAGCTCTGCGGCGTGCCGGGGACGCAGTCGCCGACGCCGTCGCAGCGCGCTCCCGGCGTCTCGCTGCCGCCCACGCAGCTGTCCGTTCCACACGAGGTCGTCGACGGATAGCTCTGGCAGCCACCGTTTCCGTCGCACAGGCCGTCGGTGCCGCAGGTCCCGGCGGCGGCGTCGGCGCACTGCTGTAGCGGATCGACGCCGGCGGGGACGTTGGTGCAGACGCCCGCGCTCCCGCTGAGCGCGCACGATTTGCAGAGCCCGTCGCAAGTGGTCATGCAGCAGGTCCCCTCGGCGCAGATGCCGGAGTTGCAATCGGCGTCGGCCGAGCAGCCTGCGCCGATCGGCTTCTTGCCGCAGCTGCCGTTCATGCAGGTCGCCCCGGCGGTGCAGTCGGTGCTGGTGGTGCAGCTCTGCTTGCATTGCCCGGTCGCGCCGCACACGAACGGCGCGCACGACTGGGCGGGCGTGCCGGTACAGCTCCCGTTGCCGTCGCAACGTCCGGCGAAGGTCAGCAACGACCCGGTGCATCCGGCGGTCTGACAGGCGACGCCGGCCACGTACTTCTGGCAGGCGCCGGTTCCGTCACAGAAACCGTTGGTGCCGCAGGAGGAGGCGCCCATGTCCTGGCAGTCGTTGCGCGGGTCGGTGTTGACGTCGGCCGGGATGCAGGTGCCGATGGCCCCGAGCGCTGCGCAGGTCTGACAGGGCCCCGAGCAGTCGGTGGAGCAGCAGAACCCGTCGGCACAGGACCCGGAGACGCAATCGGTTGCGGCGGTGCAGGAGTGCCCGATGGGTAGCGTGCCCGTGGGGCGGCTCTCTTTCGCCGCGTCGGCGGCGGCGTCGGCGCGGCCGCCGGAGCCGGTCGTTCCGCCAGAGCCGGTCGTTCCGCCGGTACTGGCGCCGCGCATGTCTCGAGCACCGCCGTCAGGCGGCGTCTTGCCGAGAGAGCCGCCGCCGCACCCCGTTGTCAGCGCGGCGCAGGCGTCGAGCACGGCAATCGCGAGCACCGCCGCTCGCACACGGGTCCACCCTCCAGTCGCCATGAGATGCGCCTGGTGGGAGGTGTCCGCCGGGACGGAAATCGGTTCAGCGGCGGTGGCGGGTGGCGCCCGCCCGGCTCACTCGACTTCGAGCGGGGGCTGCGGCCCCGGGACGATCCCCGCGATATCCGGATCCTCCGCGGTCTCGCCCGCCGGCCGGTCGGCCTTCGAGCGCTCGCGTTCGTCACGCCGCTCAGCCTTCTTCTTCTGCTTTTCCTTGCGGGCCAGCTCTTTTTTTCTTTTCTCGAACGGATTCGGCCGCGGTCGCATGATCAGGGCCTATTGTGCCTCACAGCGGGCCGGTTCGCACCATTAGATAGTTGAGCCGTGTCCGCGCAGGGGCGTCACTTTTCGCAGTCGAGGTGACTGTCTCATGAATGCTCGTCGATACGGCGCGTCGGTCATCGGCCTGGGTTCGGTCGGTCTCCTCCTGCTGGGCTGCGGCTCGTCTTCGGATAAGTCGGGGACCGGCAGCGGTGTGTCGGGCGGCAGCAGCGGGACCGGCGGCTCCGCCTCGAGCGGCTGCTCCTCGGCGCTCTCCGACCGCGTTCGGATCACCGAGGTCGACGTCGGCGCGAGCTACGCCTACAACGAGGTCGACAACAACGGCGCCGCGCTCGGGCTGACGCCGCTGGCGCTCTCGCCCATCCCCGGCGGTGGCTCGCGGCTGGCCTTTTTGGAGAAAGGGGCGAGCACCATCCACATCGTCACGCTCGATGCGAACGACCAGATGACCGGCTCGCCCGTCACTCTGCCGGGCTACGACTTCCAGGATATCTACGCCGACGCGAACGGGGGCACGCTGCTCATCAGCCGGAACGCGATGGGCTCCACCGACAACAACAACTGCGGCAACATCAACAATCTCTGCGGCCTCGTCGCCAACTATCCGACGGCAGCCTCCTGCTCGACATGTACATGGTCCGCTTCGACGGCTCGTCCGAGACTTGGGCCACCAAGCTGACCGACACGACGGCGACACAGCCGGCGTACATGACCAGCTCCACGCAGGCCGGCGACATCACCTTCATCTGGTCGGAGTACGCGCACAACGGCCGCATCGCCTTCGACGGCGCGAACTACGCCGGCTACTACGGCATCGCGATCTCCGTCAGTCAAACGTGCGTCGGGTCGAGCGCGATGACCACCGGCATCAACATCCACCAGGGCGATCAGATGAAGGTCGTGAGCAGCTCGGGCGCGTTGCAGAAGACGCCCGGGTTTGGCATCGGCTGCAGCCACAGCGGCTATGAGCGAATCGTCTATGATCCGGCGACGCAGAAGTTCGTCGACGTCTGCAAGAATGACGCGCCCACGGGCGGCAAATCGGGGCGCCTGGCCTTCGCGCCCAACACGACGACGATCTACCCAGTCGACCTCAATTACTCCGACCTCGGCAACGTGATGCTGGCGGCAGGCGGCGGCTACTGGATCATCTCCAGCGACATCCGCACCGGGCAGACGCCCAATGCCAACGGCCTGGCCGACGTGCACCTCTTGCAAGTCGCCAGCACCAGCGCGCCGACGCCGGGTCAGGACATCACACTGGTGAGTGACGCCGAGAACGATCGTGCGCCTCATCTGGCGGCGTACGGGTCGGGGATGATGTTGGCCGCCTGGGAAGAGTCGACCGCGACGGGCGACTTCTCGCAGAACGACAAGAACCGCCAGATGTATATCCAGGTGCTCGACGCCACGAGCCGGGAAGCCGCCCTCCGGCTCATCGACCTCGTCGGCGGCTACCCGGCGCCGGGCAGCAACGGCACGTCCATCAAGATCCTGCGCGTCCTCGGCTGCAGCTGAGCGGCGAGGGTGATCGCGTGGGGGAGGGACGGCTTTGCCGGCCCGAGCCCATCGCGGGAGGTTCGGAACCCTTCGAGGGTTCCGAAGTTGCCGCCCCGTGACCGCCCGGGCTTGACCCCGACGCGAGAATGGCAGGAGATCGTGGGGCGCGGTCTCTCCGCGCGCTAGGCTTCATCGTGCCCGCCATCGGCGAAACCATCGGCAGCTACCAGGTCTTGAAGCAGCTCGGATCGGGCGCGATGGGCGAGGTCTACCTGGCCGAGCACCGCCACCTGAAGCGCAAGGCAGCGGTGAAGCTGCTGGCGCCGGAGCTGGTCGGGCGGCCGGATCTGCTCGAGCGGTTTTTTCTCGAGGCGCGCGCCACGTCGGCCATCGCGCACCCGGGGATCGTGCAGGTGTTCGACTGCGAGGTCGACGCCACGGGGCGCCCCTACATCGTGATGGAGTTCCTCGAGGGGCGAGACGCTGGCCGCGGTGCTGGCGCGGCGGGGCCCGCTCCCCGCGCTCACCGCCGCGCGCCTCGGGCGCGGGATGGCCGAGGCGCTGGAGGCCGCGCACGCCAAGGGGATCGTCCACCGCGACCTCAAGCCCGAGAACATCTTCGTCCAGTCGCAGCCGCCCGACTCGATCAAGCTGGTCGACTTCGGGATCGCCAAGCTGGCGGGCGACTTTCGCGCCGGGCAGGTGCACCAGACCCGCAGCGGCGCGCTGATGGGCACGCCGCTCTACATGTCGCCCGAGCAGTGCCGCGACTCCGCGAACCTCGACAGCCGCACCGACCTCTACTCGCTCGGCTGCGTGCTCTTCGAGATGCTGACCGGGCACCCGCCGTTCTACCCACGCGAACCTCGGCGATCTGGTGGTCGCGCACCTCACCGAGTCGCCCCGGGATGCGCGGGCCGAGAACCCCTCCGTGCCGCCGGCGCTCGCGCAGCTGGTCGCCGATCTCTTGCGCAAGAATCCGGGCGAGCGGCCGGCCGGGATGCGCGCGGTCGCCGACCGGCTGACCGCGTTCCTGGGCGGACTCACCACCGTCCCCGACGCGCCGGCGCGCGGGCCTGTCGCGGAACGGCCGCCAACCAAGGCGAAGACGACGTTCGGCGATTCGGCGGCGGAGATGGTCGACGGCGCGGCGCCGCCGCGCAAGCGCGGGGCGATGACGTTGGTGGTGGCGGCCGTGCTCGGCCTCGGCGCGGGTGGCATCGCGGTCACCCGCCTGCGCACACCGCACGCCGAGCGAGTGGCTCCCGCGGCGACGCCTTCGCCCGCCGCGCGCGCCCGCGGCCGCGGCGCCCGCGGCCGCGGCCATTCCGACGGCGGCGTCAGCCCCCACCTCTCCGCTCGTTCCGTCGTCGCCGTCGTCGCCGTCGGTTGCTTTCAGGGAGGCGGCCGCCGCGAAGAAGAAGGGCCATCACCGCGGCGTCGAGGTCGCCTCCGCTTCTGCGTCCGTGTCGGGTGCCGCGACCGCGCCGTCACCGTCCGAGAAGACGACCGCGGCGGCGACCCCGGATTTCTCCGGCACCTGGGAGGGACCGTGGGAAGACGCCGAGCACCACCAGAGCGGCCGGCTCTACTTGCAGGTTGAAGGCGGCGGGGTGAGCGCCTGGCTGTCGAACGCGACCGCTGGACGGAGCTATCGTCTCGTCGGACGGGCCGAGCGCCCGGGCGAATACACGCTCGCCTGCCAGTGCCCCGCGAATCAGACGTTCGACGCCCGCGTCGTGCTCCACCCGACGGAGGGGGGCGATCTGCGCGGCCGGCTGTCGCTCTCCGCGGCGACCGGCGTGTTCGGCCAGAGCCACGTGATCCTCCGTCACAGCGCCGCGCGCTGAGACATCGATCGCTTTGCGAACGGGGCGACTTCCGCCTAAAGTCGGCCGCATGAGCTTGATCCGGTTCCGGTTTGGGCAGCTGTTTCCCATCGTCGCCATCATCGTGGTCGCCGCCGTCGCGGGCTGCGCGAGCACGACGGTGATTCAAAGTCAGCCGCCCGGCGCGCGCGTCTTCCTCAACGGCGGGCCGGTGGGAACCACGCCCTACACCATGACCGATACGAACATGAGCGGTTCGACGGTGCAGGTCCGGCTCGAGTACCCCGGTTACGATCCGGTCAACACGATGATCTCGCGGAGCGAGGCGCTCGATCCGATGGCGCTCATCGGCGGCATCTTCCTGCTGGTTCCGTTCCTCTGGATCATGGGGTACGCGCCCATGCACATGTATCAGCTGCAGCCCTCTGCCGGCGCGCCGCCCGCACCTCCCGGCTGGAACCCGCCTCCGCCGCAGGGTGCCTACCCACAGCAGCCTCCGCCGCAGGGTGCCTATCCGCAGCAGCAGCAGCCTCAGCCGCCCCCGGCCGGCTATCCGCCGCCCGCGGGTTACCCCCCGGCGCAATAAGTTCGGGCCGCGCACCCGCGGCCGCGTGATCGGCCGTAGCTACTCGGCAGCTTCGGCGGTGTCGGCGTCGGTCAGCGGCGTGCCGGCGTTGATGCGCATCGGTTCGCGGGCTCCCTTGCGCGGTTTGCTCGCGTCGGTGCAGGCCTGACCAAGCGCGGGGCCCAGCCTGTCCCACAGTGCCTTCTCTAGCCCGGGCCCGGTCGTCAGCTGGTGGCGGTCGGCGGCGAAAGTCGCCGAGGCGGTGCGCATCCCCGAGGCGCCGTTGCGGACGAAGACCGTCGCGCTGGCGTCGTTCCCCTCCACCGTCACCTCGCCGTCGATGTAGGCGACCAGATTCAGCGTGAACGACATCTCGCGGTACTGCTCGGCGCTGTCGACGGGCCGCAGGTTGGTCACGATCTTCATTCCCTTGGACTTCAGGAGGTGCATCACCTGGCGGCGCACCGGCTCGGCGTCGTCGCCGGTGAACGACAGCAGGGCGACCTTCGACCCGGCCACGACGATGGGTGGCTCCTCCTTGGGGGCGGGACAGACCTTGGCGGCCACCGGCTTCGCCTTCGGCTTGGCGTGCGCGGCGGCGTGCTTGCTCGCGGCGGCAGCAGGCGCGACGGCCAGCACTAGGGCCGATGTCAGCGTGAGGAATCGCCGGTGGTCGAAGGGCATCCCCCCTCCAGAATACCCCGGATGCCCGGTCAGCTGCGCAGTTTGTAGCCGGTGGCGAGCATCCAGACCGTCAAGATCGTGGCGACGGCGGCGACAGCGGTGGTGACGGCCAGGCCGGTCAACGGCGAGCTCGACGACGCCCCGAGGAAGCCGAACCGCAGCCCCTCGACCATATAGAGAACGGGGTTCATCCGGGTGAGCGTGTCCCAGGGATGCGGCAGCATCCGCGCGCTGTAGAAGACGCCGCCCAGGAAGGTGAGCGGCGTCAGCACGAACGTCGGCACGACGTTGAGCTGCTCGAACTTGTCGCTCCAGATCGCCACCGCGAGGCCGATGGCCGCGAACGCCACGGCGATGAGGAGCGCGTAGAGCAGCACCCAGAGCGGGTGCGCCACGGAGAATCCGCAGAAGAGGCCCGAGATCAGCCAGACGAGACCGCCGGTCAGGAAGCCGCGCACGACCGCCGCGGTGATGAACGCCGCCAGCAGATCGAACACGCCGAGCGGCGCGATCAGCAGATCGACGATCGTCCCCTGCATCTTGGCGATGAACATCGACGACGAGGTGTTGAGGAATGCGTTCTGCGTCAGCGTCAGCAGGACGAGGCCGGGGATGATGAAGCGCACGTAGGAGACGCCGTCGACCTCACGCACGCGGCCGCCGAGCGCGTAGCCGAACACCAGGAAGTAGAGCGTCGTCGTCACCACCGGCTGGGCCAGCGTCTGTCCAGGCACCTTCAGGAACCGGCGCGTCTCCTTGCCGAGCAGCGTGCGGAAGCCGATGCCGTTCACGGCGACCTTCGCGCGAACCTGCCGGCGTCGGGGCGTTTGGTCAGCTGAAGGAACACGTCCTCCAGCGACGGCTGGACGATCTCCACGTCGGCGACGGGCGGGCGAGCGAGCCCGCCAGCGCGAGCAGCTCGCCGATCGGCCCGCCGTCGACGGGGCAGATCACGGTGGTGGCCGTCGGATCGAGGGTCGCGCCGCGGCGTCGCAGCGGCTCGGGGAGCGCGCCCTCACCCGCGGTCCAGGGGGACGCCAGCCGGAAGCGGACCTGCTTGCGGCCGAGCTGCCGGACGAGCGCCGCCGGCGTGTCGAGCCCCACCAGCGCGCCCTTGTCGATCACGGCCACGCGATCGGCCAGCGCCTCCGCCTCCTCGAGGTAGTGCGTGGTGAGCACGATCGTCGTCCCCGCGGCGCGCAGCGTGCGGACGTAGGCCCACAGATCGTGCCGCAGCGCCACGTCGACGCCCGCGGTCGGCTCGTCGAGGAACGCGACGCGCGGCCGGTGCACCAGCGCCTTGGCGATGAGCAGGCGCCGCTTCATCCCCCCAGACAGGGCGCGCGTGTTGGTGTCGGCCTTCTCCGACAGATCCAGCGCGCCGAGCACCTCGTCGATGCGCCGGTCGTCCGGCGGGACGCCGTAGTAGCCCATCTGGAAGCGCAGCACCTCCCGCGGCGTGAAGAATGGATCGAAGTTCACCTCCTGCGGCACGAGGCCGACCTGCCGGCGTGCTGCCAGCGCCTCGCGGACCACGTCGTGCCCCAGCACCGTCGCCGTGCCGCCCGTTGCCCGCGAGAGGCCGCAGACGATCGAGATCCAGGTGGTCTTGCCGGCGCCGTTGGGCCCGAGCAGCGCGAAGATCTCGCCCGGCTCGATGCGCAGCGAGAGGCCGCGCAGCGCCTCCACCTTCGGGTAGGTCTTCGCCAGGTTGACTGTCTCGACGGCGGCGGCCTGCATCAGGGAAGCGCGAAAGGATGGCGCCGCCCAAACGTCCGCGCAAGTGATAGAAACGACCTCCTATCACCAACTGAGGGAGTCGTCGTGAAGCTGCAGGTCATCTTTGCGAGCACGCGCGAGGGACGCCAGGGGTTCCCGATCGCCGAGTGGGTCGTCGAGCGCGCGCGGGCGCACGGCAAGTTCGAGCCGCAGCTGATCGATCTGCGGGAGGTCAACCTCCCGATGTTCGACGAGCCGAAACACCCGCGCTTTCGCCAGTACGAGCACGACCACACCAAGGCCTGGAGCGCCACCGTCGACGCGGCGGACGCCTTCGTCTTCGTGACCCCGGAATACAACTACGGGATGCCCCCCGCGCTCCTGAACGCCATCGACTATCTCTCTCAAGAGTGGGCTTGCAAGCCGGCGTCGATCGTCAGCTACGGCGGGCCCGCCGGCGGCGCGCGGTCAGCCCAGATGACGAAGATCATGTTGACCTCGGTGAAGATCATGCCGCTGCCCGAGGGGGTCTCGGTCCCTTTCTTCTCGAAGCTGATCACCGATGGTCGGTTCGTCGCGGGTGAGATGCAGGAGAAGTCCGTCGGCCCCATGCTCGACGAGCTTGCGCGCTGGGCCGTGGCGCTCGGGACCCTACGAAAATGACGTAGGCCTCCCTGCGCCGCAGGGCTTGTTATATTGGTGCGCCGTGAACGACATGGGCAACCTCAGCTTGGCGCCGGCCGCTCCCGCGATGCTCGCGCCCCCGGCGGCGCGCGCCGCGGAGCGCCCCTGGATGATCGCGCCCGGGATCGATCTGGTCCTGTTCCTGGGGGTCACGCTGCTGACGTTGATCCCCTGGGTCGTCTCCGACGTCCTTCACTACCCGGGCTGGTACGTGATCCTGGGCGTGGGGGTCGCCAACGGCCCGCACCTGATCTCGACCTGGACGCGCGTCTACCTCCTGCCGGGGGAGCGGTTCAAGCGCCCCGTTCGCTACTGGGTCATCCCCGGGTTGGCGATGGCGTTCGCCATCACCGCCGACGTCAGGGGCGACCTCTGGTTGCGCCTGGCGCGCTCGACGATCTTCTACTGGGCGACCTGGCACTTCGTCGCGCAGAGCTGGGGGGTGATGCGCATCTACCAGCGCAAGCACGGCGCTGCGGAGCGGCTCGAGGCGCGGCTCGAGAAGGCGCTGATCTTTCTCCCGGCTTTTTTCTGCGCGCTGCACCGTCTCTTCACCGGACCCTGGACGCTGTTCGGCGTCGAGGTGATTCACATCCGCCCGCCCGCGCTGCTGGTCAACGCGCTGGGCGCGCTGATCGTCGCGCTGGCAGTCGGCTACCTCTACGTTTGGTTCACCTCGGGCAGGACGCGCCCTGCCTACGAGTGGCTGCGGCCGGCGTACCTGGGGTTCAACTTCCTCGGCTTCGCCATGCCCTTCCTGGTGATCCGCGACGGCAACAGCGCGTTCGGGGCGGCGGCGCTCTGGCACGCGGTGCAGTACATGGCCATCGTCTGGCTCTTCAACGATCGTCGCTATCGGGGTGGCGTCGATCCCAACGCCCGTCTCGTGTCGTGGGTCTCGCAGCGCGGTCGCCCGCTTGCGTACATGGCGCTCATCGGTCTCTGCGCCGCGGCCGTTTACACCTTCGCGTTCGGCGTGTCGTTCTTCGTCCACCAGCCGTTCACGGACATCGCGCTCACCTTCTGGACGGGCTTCACGCTGGGGCACTACTACCTGGACGGCGTCATCTGGAAGTCGCGCCGGTACGACCTGCGCACGTTGACCACCAACGCGCCCGCGCCCGCCGTCTGACCTGGCCCCGTAGAGCTCGACCGGAGCTCGCGAGCCGACCGTTGCGGCGCCGGGCGCGCTCTGAGAAGATGCGCTTCTCAACTCCCCCCAGGAGAAGCACCTTGAATTATTGGAAGATTTCTTTTGGTTGCCTCGCGGGACTGGTACTGGCGGTCGCCTCGTGCAGTCACCCGGGCGGTGGCGGGACCGGAACCGGCTCGGGCGGGAGCAACGGGAGCGGCGGTTCCGGTGACTGCACTCCCGGAACGCTCGGCTGCCCGTGCAACGGCACCTCTTGCAACGACGGCCTCTTCTGCGCGGCCGACGTCGGCGGCGGACAGATGGCGTGCGTGACGACCTCGTCGGGGAGCGGTGGCAGCCCCGGCACCGGCGGCTCGGGCGGCGCGGTCTCGAGCGGCGGCAACACCGGCACGGGCGGCGCGGCGATGGGCGGCAACACCGGGACGGGCGGCAGCGCGGCGGGCGGGACGGGCACCGGCGGTGCGGCGACGGGCGGCAACAGCGGGACGGGCGGCGGCGCGGCAGGCAGCCCGGGCACCGGCGGTGCCGCGACGGGCGGCAATACCGGGAGCGGCGGCAGCACGGCCAGCAACCTCGTCACCAACGGTGACTTCTCGCAGGGAATGACCAACTGGAACCTCACCGGCTCACCGAGCAGCTCGGGCGTCAACAACGGCGAGTACTGCATGATGATCACGATGGCTCAGGGTCAGATCATTCTCGGATGGGGAGGTTCGACGACCTCCCTGAACCTGATGGCGAACGTCAACTATACGGTGAGCTACCAGGCCCGCGCGTCGAACGGCGCCACCGTCGACGTCCACATCGGGCAGGCCGTGGGAAGCTTCACTCTCGACAAGGATCTCGGAAACGACAGCCCGGGATCGGGCACGCAGACGTTCACGCACATGTTCTCGCTCACCGCCGCCGATCCGCAGGCCGGCGTGGCGTTCCTGGTGTCGACGTCGAGCACGAGCGGATCGATGGTCTGCTTCGACAACCTGGTCGTCACCCAGAACTAGGCGTCAGTCAGCGCGGAGCAGGCCGTCTGTCGCCCAGCGGCCGACGAGCTCGAACGCGCGCGCGGCGGCTTGCTCGTCGCTGCGGCTCGTCGCGAGGCCGGCGCAGAGCGCCTCGAAGGTGACGTCGCCAGCCGCGAGCCGCCGCAGCCAGGCCGCCTCCTCGCCGTCGGCGGCGCGGTGAAGGACCTCGAGCTCGCGGCGCCAGACCAGCAGCGCGGCGCTCGCCGGTCGGGGGACGACGGCGGCCGTATCGTCGGCCCTCCAGAGCGCTGCGACGTCGAAGCGAGGCGCGAGCAACGCGTGACAGGGGACGAGGCCGAGGCGCAGGGGCGCGAATCGCTCGGGCGGGCGGGCGCGCAGCGATTCGATCGTCAACGTCTCGGCGTCGGGGCCGTCGAAGAGCTCGAGGCGCGTCCGCTCGAGCCGGGCCAGCTCCGCCGCCCACGGTCGATCGGTCGCGAGGCGATGCTCGGCGAGAAACGCGGGGAGCCGCGCGCCAAGCTCGCGCAGCGACGGGTGGTCGGGCGGGCAGGCGAGAAGATAGTCGGCCAAGACGTCGTAAAACGCCGCGGCGCCCAGCAGCGCCACGCACTTCGGATACTCGTCGCGGAGCACGTCGCGGAGGCGGGCGAAGTACATGTCGGCGTAGATCTCCAGCCGCGCCGCCGCGGGCAGGCGCGCGTCGCCGTCGATCATCTCGTCGAGGGCGCGCTGCCCTTCGGAGCCACGCGCCGCGATGGTGACCGCCACGCTCTCCCGCGCCGTCACCAGCTGGGAGAACCAGGCCTGCGCGTCGGCGAGCTTCATGTCGCGCCTCCGCCGAGCGCCTGCCGCGCGATCTCCGCGGCTCGTCGCGATTCGGCGCAGAGCTCCTCGAGCGGCGGGATGCGATCGTCGCGCTCGAGCAGCGTCGCGACGTCTCCGAACCGAACGACCGCGCGACGGTAGAGGTCCCAGACCTCCTCGCTCACTGGGTGGTCGTGCGTGTCGAGCAGGTGGGTCGGCAGCCGGGTGTGCCCCGCCAGGTGAAACTGGCCGACGCGCGCGCGCGGCACAGCGTCGAGGAAGGCCACGGGATCGAACCGGTGGTTGGTCGCGCTGACGAAGACGTTGTTGACGTCGAGCAGGAGGCCGCAGTCGGCGCGTGCGGCGAGCGCCGTCAGAAACTCGGGCTCGCTCATCGTCGAGTGCCGGTAGGTCAGGTAGCTCGAGACGTTCTCGACCAGGATGCGGCGACCGAGCCGTTCCTGTACGCGGGCCACGCGCGCGGCAACATGCGCCAGCGCTTCCTCGGTGAGCGGCAGCGGCCAGAGATCGTGCGCGCGGTGGCCGCCAACGCTCGACCAGCACAGATGATCCGAGATCCAGGCCGGCTCGATCTCCGCCGCCAGCGCCGCCAGCCGATCGAGGTAACGGTCGTCGAGCGGATCGGTCGACCCGAGCGACATCGACACACCGTGGAGCACGATCGGACGGTGGGCCCGCGCGGCGCGCAGCACGCGCCGGGGATTGCCCCCTTCCACCATGAAGTTCTCGCTGATCACCTCCCACCAGTCGACGGGGGCGGTACCGTCCGCGGCGGCTTCATAGAAAGGGGGACGTAGGCCCAGCCCCTGACCGAGCGCGGCGAAGTCCTCCATCCCGCCAAATATCGCACAGCGCGGCGCGGCGGGCCGGCACGGGGCGTGGCGCGAAGGCTCGGTGCGCACACCGGATCGCGGCACTTTTTCGCGGCCTCGTGGACGGCCTCAGCGTAACCCGGCGATTCGCCTGCGGGTCCATTCGGTGGAATGCGGCGCTGGCTTCGGCGCGAAAGATGCACAAGCAAAGCTCAGCGCTGGTGGCGTGCGCGACAATGGCGCGGGCGCCCGGATGCGCTAGAAAGAGTTTGAGACCATGAAGCCCCTGATTGTCGTCTCGTTGTTCGGCGCGGCGGCCCTTCTCGGTCTCCCGGCGGGCGCGCAGGCTCAGGTCGCTCAGCAGCAGTTCCCGCCGGCCTATGCGCCCCCGCCCCAGGTTCAGCAGGTCCCGCCGGTCGAGCAGGAGCCGGCCGAGTTTGCGGCGCCGGCGCCCGACGGTCAGCCCGAGGGTGAGCTTGCGCTCCCGACCGGCGAGCAGGTGGCAGCGCCGGGGGAGCAGCCGCCGTACGATCCAAACTGGCCGAATGCGGCGCCAAATTACCCGCCCACGGATCTCGGCCCCGACAACGAGATCGCGCAGACCTACGACGACGGCTACGACGCCCAGGCGTACACGCAGTTTCAGTCCGCGCTCGCGCCGTTCGGCGGGTGGGACTACGACGCGGGCTACGGCTACATCTGGACGCCGGCCGCGTCGATCGTGGGCGCCGCCTTCTCTCCCTACGCCAGCAGCGGCCACTGGATCTTCAGCGAGTACGGCTGGACCTGGGCCTCCGACTGGAGCTGGGGCTGGGCGCCGTTTCACTACGGTCGCTGGATCACGCGCGCCGGTCGCTGGAGCTGGGTGCCGGGGACGATGTGGGGTCCGGCGTGGGTCTCCTGGCGCTCCGGTGGTGGTTACGTCGGCTGGTCGCCGCTTCCGCCGCGCGGCGTTCGCGTCTTCGGCGGCGGCGTCGGATCTCCGTGGCGGTTCACCCAGGCCGCGAACCTCGGTGCTGCGCGCCCCGCGTTCGTCTCCGGGCGCTACCTGCCGGGAATGTTCGCCCGCACGACCGTGGTGTCGACCGATCGCCTGCTCACGCGCGGCGGCGGCTACCGCGTCCACGTGAACGCCGGACCGACCCGCGGGATCAACGCGCGCCCGGTTTCGCTCTCGCGCGCGGCGCCCGGCGTCCTGCCGCGCCTCGCCGTCTACCCGAGGGCGGGACTGTCGCTGAGCGAGCGGCCGTGGGTCCGCGCGGAAGCGGCGCGCGCCGATAGTCTGACGCACGGGTGGCACGCCGGCGGCCCGGCAGTGCCGCAGCGCACGGAGAGTCGGACGGAGGGTCGGGCGCCCGCGCTCGGCACCGCTCCGTCGTCTCGTCCCGGCTTCCGCGCGCCCGCCACCACCTGGCACCCGGCGCAGGCGTACGGCAACACCGGCAATTACGGCCACCCCTCCGGCGGCGGCTGGACGGCGCCGCAGGCCCGCCCGACCTTCGGCGCCACGGGCGGTTACGGCCGGCCCGCCTACGGCACCCCGGCGCCCGCCTACCGTCCGGCGCCCGCGTACCGTCCGGCGCCCGCGTACCATCCGGCGCCGTCCTACGGGGCAGCCCCGCGACCGTTCGCTCCTTCCTACGCGCCACCGTCGGGCGGCAGCCACTTCGGGGGCGGCAGCTTCGGTGGCGGCAGTCACTTCGGCGGCTCGGGCGGCAGTCACTTCGGCGGCTCGGGCGGCGGTCACTTCGGCGGCTTCGGCGGCGGCCACCATCGCTAGGCCGCAGCCGGGGCGCTCGAGACGCGGGCGCGGTTGACGCTGCTGGTCCGCCGCGCTATTTAGGATCGCTCGGGCGTTTAACTCAGCGGAAGAGTGCCACCTTCACACGGTGGAAGCCGTAGGTTCAATCCCTACAACGCCCACAAGATTCCCTAAGGACTGCAGACGGTTACGACCTACGCAGACTTCGCCTCGGCCACCGAGGCCACCTCGTCCCCACCCTGGTCCCCACTTTTCGATGGTCGATCGCGGATGAGGCCGGCCAATGAGATCACCTTGGCCAGGCCCTCCCGCACCTCTTCACCGCCGACGCTGCTGTACCCGTAGTGTCCGGAAAGTCATCGTCACGCAGCGCGCCGATGATAGTAGTTGAGCAGGCCCCCGAGTCGGGCCCGGCGCGCGATCTTGCCGGCGCCGTTGTCGTTCGCCGCTCCAACCACCGGGCGGATGATCCGACCGTCGAGTCCCTGGTGATAACGCTCGCCGTGGTAGTGAACAACGAATTCGCGCAGCAGGCGGCGCAGATGGCGCTCGCCCACGATCACGAAGTGATCCAGGCATTCCTCACGGACCGTGCGGATGAACCGCTCCGCCACCGCGTTGCAGTTGGGGCTCTTCGCTGGAATCGGCACGCTCTTCACTCCCCGCGACGCCAGCAGGGTCTTCCAGGCCGCTGTGTAGAGCGGGTCTCGGTCATGGATCACGTGCGTCGCTCTCCGAAGAAATCCGTCCACCGGATCCAGAAGGCCCCGCGCCACCTGCTCCATCCACTTCCCGTCGGGATTGACCGCCACCCCGGCGATTTCCACCGCTCGCGACTTGAGCTCGATGACCACGTAGACCAAGCGTCGCACGGCCCCGAACGCCCCCAGCGTCTCGACCGCGAAGAAGTCACACGCGTACAGCGTCTCGATGTGGCTCCCGATGAACGCCTTCCAGGTCCGTCGCCGCCCTCGCTCCGGTGCTGGTTCGATACCGACCTCGCCCAAGATATCCGCCACCGCCGTCCGACCGATCTCGATTCCGAGCCCGCGAAGCGCGTCCCGGATCTTCGTGTATCCCCACCGCGGGTTCTCCTGAGCCAGCTTGACGACCAGCCTGCGGACGTCCCTGCCCTTTCGCGGCCGCCCCACCCTCCGCACCTGCGAGCTGTCGTACTTCGCGGCCCCCAGTCGCCGGAACCACGCCAAGATCGTCTGGGGCCGCACGATCTGGCAGCACGCCGTCCGCTCCCGAGGCGCCAGAGCCTTGCCCAACAGGGCCAGCCGCCGCGGCTGCGCCTCCGTGAACCTGATCCGCTCCGTGCCGGTGGCCGCCGCCAGGGTCTCCTTTAGCGTCCGGACCTCCTCTCGCGCGTACTCGAGTTGCCGCGCCATCCGCTCGTTAATCGCCGCCGCGATCGTCGCGACCAAGAATTGGATCGGCAACGGAAGCATCATCTACACGGCCACCCTGCCCTGAGAGCAGTCGCCCTTCAAGCTCCCAAACGCCGCGCCACCGTGACACAATTTCGGCGACGACTTTCCGGACACTACGGGTTCCTCGTCCGGGCCCATTGCGGTGGCTCGACTTAACCATGCGATGCGCGGCAGAGAGCGAGGAGGCCGAGCTGCCGCGGCCGTCAGGCGGCGAGCGCGTCGGCCACTTCCTCGAGACCGCGCTCCTGTTGCAAGGCGGAGCCGAGCCGTCGAGCGCGCTCGCGCACCTCGTCACGGCGCAGATACCGCACTCCCTCGAGGAGCCGCGACTCGCTCAGCTTCTGAAACGGGAAGGTGGCGCCCACCCCCAGCTTCGCGATCCGATGCCCCCAGAAGGGCTGATCGGCGAACACGGAACAAATGAGCGTGGGGAGCCCTGCGCGAAGCGCCGCGTGGGTGGTGCCCGCGCCGCCGTGGTGCACGGCCGCCTCGCAGCGAGCGAAGAGAGCCGCATGATCCATCTCCCCGACGATGCGAACGCTGTCGTCCGAAGCCTCCCCGAGACCACTCCAACCGGCGGCGATGACCGCGCGAGCCCCCAACTGAGCGAGCACCCGGCGTGTCATAGCCAACGTGTCCGACGCGTCCAGCACCGGCATGCTGCCGAAGCCGATGTAGATGGGTGGAGGGCCTTTCGCCAGCCAGGCCTCGAGATCCGGCGCCAGCCCTTTCTCGCCGAGCCTCTCTTTCAAGGCGTCCGGAAAATCGATCCCGCCGCAGCTTACGACGTGCGACGGCCAATCGTCCGGGCGGGCCAGGAGCTGCTTGCTGTAGGCGATTACGGCCCTTCGTCGCTCGTCCCTCACCCTCTCGAAGAGCGGCGCGCCCCCGGGCGGCATGCCGAGACCGTGGCGCTGCTCCGCCACGCCCGTCCGTGCCCCCTTCCACATGATTCTCTGCAGCAGCTTGAAAGATAGTGGGTTGAGCGGTCCCAGGTTCTTGGTCGTAAGGAAAATCGAAGCGTGCCGCCGCGTCGGCCAGATCGGATAGAGGTAGAGCGGAACGAGCCGTGCCCCGGACTGCTCGGCCAACACCGCGAGGTACTCCTCGACCAAGGGATGCCCGACGATCGTGTCGGCGCCCTGGCAAGCGGCCAGCAGTCCCGCGAGGACGCCGGTGCGGAACTTCGCGACCTCGGTGCCGCGCCACTTCATGAAGGCGCTGAAGCGCCCATTGGCGAGCATCTGCTGCGCCTCGGGCGCGTTGAGCAGCGCGCGCACGTCGATCGGCAAGGGCGCATAGGCGAGGCCGGACCGCTCCACGAAGCCGCGCATGTTCTCCGGTGAGCAGATCGTGACGTCGTGTCCGCGCCGGGCCAGCTCCCACCCGAGGCACAGATAGGGCTGTACGTCGCCGCGCGTGCCATACCCGACTACAGTGAATTTCATCGACGCTTCGTAACACGCGCGCCGCGCGCCTGTCGACGCGAGACGAGCATAGGCCGTCGCCCAGCCTCGCCCGCGAAGGCGGATTCCAGCCTCGCCGGCGGAGGCGGATTTTTGACGCGCCTTCGTCGTATCTCGTCTCGGTTTGTCAACGTTTGGTCAGCGGACCGGATTTCTCGACGGCGAAGGCCCCCGACCGGGCCTGGGCGTGAGCGCGTGGCTGGGCGGGAAGTCATGAGAGGACTGTTCTCTACGGGGCGCCACGTGCGGTTCGTGGAAGGCGTAGCCGATGCGCCCCCGTGCCGGACTCCGTTCATCGCTCGGCGGCGAATCGTCGCGGACGGCAGGAGATGGCCAGCGCTGCGTGTGTCGCCGCGGACTTAGAGGCGACGATACATCACGAACGCATCGACGAAACCTAGTCGTGGATGCGCGAACGCAGCAGGTAAGCGTCCGACGATTTCAAAGCCGTACTTCTGCCACAGGCGAACGGCGCGGTCGTTGGTCGACACCACGAAGTTGTACTGCATGGCCGCGAAGCCGCGGGACCGCGCGTGTGCTAGCGAATGCTCCAACATCGCGCGCGCTACGCCGCGACCCGACGCAGCCGGCAACGTCACGTAACCGCAGTTACACACGTGGGCACCGCCCCCGGGCTGATTCGGACGAATGTAGTACGTTCCGAGCACATCTCCGTCATCCTCAGCGACAAACACTTCATTTCCACGCTAGTGCCAATAATCCAGCGCGCGGCCGCGGCTCATGTCGGCCGATCCGCAGGAGCATCTCCGGACGGCGGCCGATTCGAATTCGAGGAGTTCTGGGCGAGGCGCGCCTCCAGCTCTTCGACACTGGCACGAAGCTGGGCGTTCGCGGCCAGCAGCGCTTCGACTTGCGCTTCGAGCCTCGCGATCCGCAGATCCCGCTCGTCCTGCACAACCATCAGAGATCACGTCCTGACCTCCGTGTCGATCGTCGTTTTGCGCCTTTCGCGCAAGTGATCGATTTGATCGAATTCTTAGCTCGTCATCCACAGGCCTCGCCAATGGCCGCCCCGTGAACGGTTACGCCGCTGGCATCAACGCGGCGTCCGTGGCAGCGGGGATCGTTGTCATTCCAGTCCGGGCAGCCAGGCCCGTCCTCGGGATCGAGCTCAATGGTCGCTACATGCGGCCGTGGTCATCGGACGGCAACCGGGCGGAGTGGGGACCGGAGATCGGACTCGACCTCCTGACCTGGCGACTCACGGTCACCACTCTCGGACCCGGCGTACTCACGCCGCTCAATCAGCGCAGCTTGGTGATCGGTTTCGGGTGGGGCTATTTCTGACAGAACCACGACCTCGCTGGCGGACGAACCGAGGGTAGGAACGACGCGAATGACGTGGCGATGGATGACACCCGCGGAGGGAACCCCAGACGGCCTCGCCGATCGCGTAGAGATATTCGCTCCGCTGGGGGCTCGTACGGCGGGAGAAATCACCTCACCATGGTGTCCGGAGCGCGATCATCCCTCCCTCCGGGGTCACGAATGGAACAACGCTGACTTTGGCGCCAAGACCGGTCGGGATCGGTTCCTGCGGGACGTCATGGCCGATCAGTCCCACGATGAGCATGGCAAGGCCCGCAGCCTGGATGCCGCTCCACGCGAGAGCCACCGCAGTGCCCGTGGCGTTGTGCGACCCGAGATCGGTCGCGAGCAAGGGGCCCGCGACCGGAATCAACGCAGCGCCGCCCTGACTCTTGCACGTATTGTCGCACGCCATATCACTCGAAACGGAGTTGGTCGGTGCAGGGGAACCCAAGGCGTATAGTCCGGCCAGAAACGCCACTCCGTAGCTGATCCCGAACACAACGCCACCCGCCGTAACGAGCCCGCTGCGCGGCAAGTGAATCATATGCGGCTGAGGCGTCGCCGCAGCAGCGCTCTGGGCCCGGGCGGACGAGATGCTCGCCAACAGCATCAATGTGCCGGGAAGGACTGAAAGGACTCTCCTCTGCATCATGAAGCGCAGACCAAAGCAATCAGCAGGCCAGGAAGAGCGGACCGACATCGCGGCCTTCCACCCCCGCGGCAGCCGCCGTCCGGAACCGACACTGTCGAATCTTCGTCAGGTGGCGTTGATCGCGCCCTCGCCCGGCGAGGTAGTTGCACTGGCGGAAACGGCCGACGAATAGCTGCGGCCTTTGGGGAGGCGGACAACCCAGCAGGTGGGCCGAAGGCCCCCGGAAACGGACGTCCGGCGCTGTTAACGGAAGGGTTCATCTCGGCCCTTTAACGCGCGGGGACTTCGGGCTTTATACGCCCTGCACGCGTGACGGACGACGTGCGGGTGGCGGCGGTGCCCGTGGGCGAGCGGAAGATCGACTACCACCTGCTGACCAGTGACCAGATCAACGCCGGCTGCCTGGAGAAGGTCGGCGGCTGCGAGGTGACCGGCACGCTGCAGATCGCGACCAATCTCGTGCCGGACCAACACGAGCTGATGCACGCGTACACGGAGCTCGTCGCGCCGGGGGCCAACCCGGTGCCGTTCGTCGTCGAGGGAGCCGCCCAGGCGATCGGATGCGAAGGACTGCAGGTCGGCGTCGGCCGTCCTGGGAGGAGGCGGTCGTCATGGGGAGAGACAGTACGCGTACGACCAAGGCGGGCTGTTTGCGCGGTATTTGATCCGGACGCAGGGCATCGACGCGTGGGTGCGTTCCATCGTCTTGTGCGAGCCGCCCGGAGAGAAGCTCAGGATGAACGGAACGGGCGCCGAGGTTCTCGCGCCCGTCATGCGCGCGGACCCGAGTGGGGCGGATAGGTGCGCTACACTCGCGGGCTTGTGCACTTGCGGTGGCGGATGAAGGGCGCCGGACGGATCCCTGGGCGGCCCGGCATGAAGTTCGGCCCGCTGGTGGCGATCGGTTTCGTCATGTCGGGCTGCGGGCCGTCGAAGGGCGGCGGCGTCGACGGCGGCGGGGGCGTATCGGGCTCGGCAGGAGCGATCGGAACGGGCGGTGTCGGCGCCGGTGCAGGCGGTGACGGCGCTGGTGCCGGCGGTGTCGGCGGCGGTGCCGGCGGTGTCGGCGGTGGTGGCATCGGCGGCCGTGGTGGCGTCGCTGGCTCCGGAGCCGCCGGTGCCGTCGGGGCGGGAGGGCTCGGTGGCCTCGGTTCCGGCGGCACCGGGAGCGGAGGCAACCTGGCCATGGATCCCGATCTGGTCCTCCTTTACACCTTCGACGAAGCGAGTGGATCGACGGCCGCCGATACATCGGGGTTCGCGGGCGGCCCGAGGAATGGGACATTGATGACGGTCGGAACCGGCACCGCGACGTTTTCCGCCACGCATCAGGTCGGAACGCACGCCCTGCAGTTGATGGGCGACGCGGCCAACGGTGGTTTCGTGGCGATTCCGAGCCTCGAGTCCCTGGCGCCGGACACGGTCACGCTCGCCGCGTGGGTCAATATGCCGCCGCCCAAGTCGACGTCCGCGCCGGACATTTTCAGCTTCTCGAGCGACTCGTCGCACTACCTCTCGATGACCGTCGACCTCACCCGGATGACCACCAGCTTTCAGATCGTCGCCCCCGTACTGTCGACCCAGAGAATTCAGAGCACGGCCGCGATCTCGACGAACACCTGGCACCACCTGGCGGTGGTTCTCGGACCCTACTCGATTTACACGAGCACCATCTACCTTGACGCTGTGGCGGTAGCGACCAACGGCACGATGGGGCTCCACGCGTCGGACGTGGGCGCGACCACGGCGAACTACATCGGGCGAGCGGTCTTGACCACGAGCATGGTGTACTTCACAGGATTGATCGACGACTTCCGGATCTACCGGCGCGCGCTCACCCAATCGGAGATCTCTACGCTCTACGGGTTGCGATGACGTAGGCGCAGCCGCTTCGCCGGCGTGAGGCCGTTGAAGCGCAGATCGTCGCGGCCTCTGAGGCTGTCGTCCCGGCAGGGCCCGTAGGGCCCAGAAAAGGCCGGGGGACGGGTTGACGGAGCGCCCCAATCTCGGCCAGTGCCGTGATGCGCCGGGACTTCGGGCCTTGTACGCCCCTGCACGCAGGTTTGTCCCGTTCGGCGCGTCGGTCTCGGCAGTGACCGGTCCGGACGGCAGACTATGGCGCGGCGCGCGCTACTCATCCCCGTCGTCGATGGGCTGAGCGCCTGGCAACATACGCTTGTGCAGGACACGGCACACCAGGATGCCGATCGGCTCGCGGCGGAAGAAAACGACGTGGCCGGCCTGCTCGGCACGCAGCAATCCGGGACGGATGTCATCGCAGGCTCGACCCATTACGGGCGTGTCGGCGAGGCGCTGGCAGTAGTCGTCAAGTAGGGTGAGATACCGGTCGGCCTGAGCCGAGTCCCAGGTGCGCACGGTGTAGGCGGTGATGTCGTCGAAGTCCGCCTCGGCGCGGCGCGAAAAACGGACCTTGGACACGCGCTAACGGGACCGCGCGGGTAAGCCAGCTCGTTCCCGGACACGGTTGAAAACGCCGTCCTCGGCAACGCCGCTTGCGTCGCCCTCGTCGATGGCCGACCGTAGCGCCGCGAGCTTCGCCTCGCGTTGCTCTTCGCGTTCGAGCGCCTCGCCAACCAGCTCAACCAGCACGGCCTGTGGCTCGCGGTGCGTCTCGGCCGCAAGGGCGGCCACACGCGTTTCGAGCTCGGGCGGGAGGGTGAGTGCCAGCTTCACGTCAACAAGTCTACAGCCGAGGAGATGGCTCGGCTAGCCGACCTGCACCTGCAAGGCGGAGCTGTGAAACCGGGATCTTGAGTGGGTCGAGGAGATGGGCAGTGGATGGAACACCCGGTTTCGGTGGCACGTCGGCCGAGCTACGCCCTGCCCGAGCGTAACCACTTCCGTAACCACTTGAGCGAGACCAGGGGTGACGGCCCGACACGCCCTGTGACGGTAAGCCCCTGATCTCGCTCAGTTCTCCGACGGAGATTAGACCCCTCGATCGTCTTCACACGGTGGAAGCCGCAGGTTCAATCCCTGCAACGCCCACCAGAAAAGCTAAGCGGAACCGGCCAGTGGGAGTCAGAGCCCAGAGCGGTTGCTCGCGGCCGGTGTTTGGGTACCCGTTCTCCGCATGGAGAAGGTGCTTCGAACCTGATCGCTCAACAACGCTGCTGTCGGGATAGTACGTGAGTGAACGTGCGACACGCTCGCGAGAGGTTCACTGCCGTCGGTTGCTCATCGGGACGGGCAGGGGACGACCGGTCCAGCGCCCGCCAGCGCGGTGTTCAGGGCCGCGCGCGCACGCTGGTCGAACGCGCTGCCGGTATAGACGACCCGCTGCGCCGCATCGAGCACGATCACGGCTGGGACCCGGTGCTGGCCGAGAGCGTCGGCGAAGTGGAACTGCTCGTCGGTGAATTGAGGGTAGGTCAGGTGGCGAGCGCGGACGAATTCCGCGACGCTGGCCGGTGACTCTCCCACCGCAACGCCCAGCACCGCAGCTTGGCAGGGCGCGACCGCCTCGGCGAGACGCTGGAGGTCGGGCAACTCCTTGACACAGGGAGCGCACCAGGGCGCCCACAGCGCGACGAGCGCCGGCCGCGCACCGACGAGGTCCGGGAGCCGGTGAGGCTCGCCGCCCAGACCGGCTACTGCGACCTGGTGAAAGTCGGCGGGCGGACCGGCGGCGGTGGCTGCGGCGCCCGCTCGGGCTGCGCAGCCGAGGTCGAACGCCGCAAGCGCCAGCAGCGCCGTCAAAATTGAAAACCGAAGCCGCACGTCCCGATGTTGACCCACAGATCGTTGGAGCGGGAGTATCGCTCATAGCCGAGGTCGACATGCACGTCGGTGGCCCCCGACAGGAACCGGGGCCACGCCGCCCCCGGCAGATCGACCGCGACCAGCCCACCAATGGTCTGGGCGTAGAACGCGGCCAGGTCGCTGTCGGAGGTGCGCAGGGTGGTGGTGTTTGGATCGGCGTCGATCGTGAAGAAGCTGGCCCCCGTCTGGCGGTGGATCCGGTAACTGGCCTGGACGTAGATCGAGGGCGTCAGCCGCTGAGCCAGATCGGCCTGCCCGCTGAGCGCCTCGATCCCCCAATCGTCCAGGTAGTCGCGTAGATAGAGCTTGAGCGCGCCGTTCCAAGGGAGCCAGTGGGCGAGCCGAGCCGTCACCGCGTGTCGCTGACGGCGGCGGGGGAGGATCTCCACGCCCCGCGTCCCGTCGCTCTGCAACACGCTCTGCCAGGTATTGCCCAGCGTCCCGAGCTGCAGCGTGGCCCCGTACGAGAGGACGGCCACCGTGGTCGTCGAGAGCACCTGCGAGTAGGTGACGTTCGCGTTACTGGTCGAGCGGCTGGCGCGACCGTGACGGTGCCCCTCGAGATCGAAGCGATCGAACCAGTCGATGATCTGGTTGACGTTCGCGCCGAGCATGACGTTGTCGTCGAGGAACGTCCCGGTGACGCCGGCTCCGATAGACCAGGACTCGAACGGCTCCTCCTTGTGGAAGCCGGCGAGGAAGAAGACGTCGCGATCGCGCCGCCAGCGATAGTCTGTCTGGGTCTCGAGCGTCCCCGCCTCGTTGATCGCCGAGGCGGTCGTGATGGCGTCGGGCGCGTCGATAGGCTTGCCGTAACGCGAATGATCCGGCGAGGCCGCGGTGATCACGTCGATCGGGACCCACAGCCGCTGGGTCACGCGGTCGCCGAGGGTGGCCACCACCTCCGCCTGCGGCTGCTCGACGGTGGTGCGTTCCGAACCGGGCCCGCCGGCCGGGCCGGCGGCGGACTGATAGCCGAGGCCGTTCTGATCGAAGTACGAAAAGCGGACGCGGAACGACTCGAGCTGGAACGGAGGTGGAGCCGGCGTTAGTGATGGATCCGGCGGCGGAGGCAGCGTCGGGGACGCGGGGGTGACGGCCAGCAGTGCGCCGACGAGCAGGATCACTGGCAGCCGCAGCCTCCGCCGGCCGGGAGGCCGTCGCCGCCGGCCGCGCCCTCGCGCGTGTCGTAGAATTTCTGCCGCTTCGCCGCGTCGAGAGAGTCGACCTCGAAGTTCATCATCGGATCGGCCAGGTGTTTGCGCTGGTTCTGCGGGACCGTGGCGCAGCCGCCGGCCAGCAAGCCCAAGACGAGGACGACCAGCCCGAGGAGGCTCCTCACGGCGCCCCGTCCCGCTGGGACGCCACCCAGAAGGCGTCGATAACCCCGATCGCGGCGGCGAATAAGCTGGCGGTGAACAGCGTCCCGAACGCGAGCCGCTGGTGGTCGGCGAGCGTGGGATCGAACGGATCCCTGGCTTCCATGGCGACGAAGGTGGCCGCCGAGGTCGTCAGGGAGGTCAGGCCGAAGAGAACCGCGCGACGCGGGTGCCCGCTGCCGAGGTGCGCGATCCAGGGGGCGGCCGCGAAACCGGCCAGGATCAGCTCCGTTCCGAGCCGCTGGCGGGCGGGCTGATCGTCCTGGCTCCAAAACGCTCCGCCGACAGCCAGCGGCAGGAGCGCCGTCAGCGCGCCCGCGATCGGTGCTACCGGAGGCGGTTGATCGTCACCAATCGAATCGGCGGCAGCCGCGGGCCGCGCCGCGGTCAAAACCATCCACGCCGCGGCGCCCACAGCCAATCCCGTCCGACGGCTTTTGTACAAAGGTAGGCGACCTCAATCCCCGCTGGGCGCGCACAGTCTGCCACGCAGGGACGTCCTCGTGGGAGATCACAAGCGAGCGACGACGGCGGCGACAAGGGTGGACGTGATCACTGGGGCTTCAAGCTGGTCGAAAACAGCCGAGCGTTATCGCCCGCGCCGTACATGAAATCGAGCGACCAGCCCGCCTCGGTCGCGGCCGGCCGATAGGCGCCGGCGAACTCCGCGCGCAAGACCGTCCGCAGCTCCCGGTCCCACGCCGAGTCGTCGGAGTAGACGACTCGGTCGGTGATCGCCGCCAGGCTTCCCGCGATGAGGCCGTAGTCCTATCCGCAGATCACTCCCTGATCAACAGCGCAAGTCTGATCGTCACGCCCGGGCCAAGGGACTAGTTCTCCTTGAAGCCCCCGGTTGCGACCACCTTCCACCCGCCGGCGTCGCTGTTGGCTCGTCCATTGTCATTGAGCGCAATGCCGAATATGGGCAGATCGTAAAGAGTCTTCCAGGTTGCGAATGGAGAGATCACGAGTCCGGACGATGTCTGGACGTAAACATCTGCGGTTCCGTCTCGGTTGGCATCAACCAGGCCCGCCCACGGCGGCGCAGTCGCGCCGGCGTACCCGGGCAAAATGGTGGTGCTCGACAGACCATAGTTGCTCAGGAAATTTACCTCGTCGGTAAACAAGGTGAAGGGGTCGTTGGGATAGTAGATGACATCTGCCCGTGAGTCACCATTCAAATCAGCAGCTGCAAGAATTGGGGTGCGCGCCAGAGACACCGCGCCCCAGATGGTGAACGAAACACTGGGACCACTCGCAGGCGCATAAGAGGTCCACACGCTGTAAACGTTGGCAGGGGAATCGACCCAGAATATGTCCGCCAGCCCATCGCCGTTGAAGTCCGCCACGCCTTGAGGAATCCAGGGCAGGTAGTTGCCCACGTATTGCGTGTTCAGAATCGTCGTTCCCTGCATGAAGTAGACCCACACGTCGCCTGAGCTGGGGTTCGAGAACAGGATGTCCGAGAACCCATCCCCATTGAAATCACCCGTCGCCAGAGTCCACGCGGTGCTGTCGAAATTCGCCGCGAACAGCGGTGACGATGCGCTGGTCCCGTCGGAATGAAGAGTGGTCATCGTCAGGGCGGTGTTCGTGGGCGTATTCGCGGTGATCGTCAATACCTGCGGATCGATGCCATTTTGGAAGTCGCCGACGGCCACAACGTTCTGTCCCGAGATGTTGTAGCCGATGTACGAGCTGACCGTATTTTCGTCCTGCATCTTCCAAGCGGCCAGCACGCCCCCGGCCCCCAGTTGCCAGATGATGGCCGCCGGAGGCGAATAGCCGGAGTAACAACCGCCGCCGCTGGTATTCGTCCAGAGCTTCTGGATCATGTAGTAGTTCGCACCGACTTGAGCCGTGGCCGAGCCGCCGTTCGGCGTTTTGTGCTGCTCGTCGAAGACGAAGTTGCACTTGTCTCCGATCTCGTTTTGACCGGTGCCCCAGGCATTGTCGTACGGGTCGGTAACGGTTTCGGCAACCTCGTGCGCGATCGCGTTCACGGTTGCGTCGGCGTAGGAATTGCCGTTGGGTGAGGAGGGTACGCCGCAGCCGCCGCAATTACCCGCCCCAATGACCCCATACTTGATGTTTGGCGATCGGCCATAGACGGTCGCCGTGCCATGATAAGCGCAGTCGCCGCAGAAGCCCGAGACAGAAATGTGCTGTCCGAAGATGAACAGATAGATGCCGTTCGGATCGAATGGAAAGGCCGGGCTCGGCCTGTTTATCAAATTGCTGATGTAGGTCGTAATTTCGGCTGACCCCAGGTTGGTCCCGGCCGACGCGGTGCTGTCGATGAATTCCTCGGCGAAAGAGAGCTCCGGCGCGACCCGAGCTCCAGTGTTGTCCGTGTAGTTACGTACCACGGCATAACTGTGGGACGCGCCCCAGTTTGAAATGAAGTAGTCGACCAAGGAATGGGTCGAAGACCACGAAGGAAAGGAGCCGTACCAGATCACGTAGACGTTCACGCGCCCTGCCATGATCGGTCCACCGTAGTAGGAGATACCGCCGGTCGTTGGCGCTTGCGTATTCGGCGCCATCGTTTGCGCCGCGGTCGCGGGTAACGCAACGAGGACTGCAGCAAGCCCAAGAACTCCACTCCATCTCGCGTGTCGGGTCATGATCACCACCTCCGGATCTGTCGCTGGTTGCGTATTCTGGGCCCATCGCACCCCCCTTTCCGGCGCTCCAGGCCACCGCTCTGCTCTAACGGGCTCGACTGTACACCCGGAGACCTGGTTGGCGAAAAGGTAAAGCGCAACGTTCTTGTCCTCGAATTGCGAACGTTGATGACGGCGGTGCACAACATCTGGCTGCCATCATGTTCGCGACGTTACAAAACGTTTGGTGTAATATCACCGCAACTAACAAGAAAACGACGGTGAGCAGCATCACAGCGGCCGATCGGGAAGGTCTCCCGGCAAGGCACTCTCTCGTGGCCGTCACGTCGACGGGGGCCGGCGTCCAGATCGAAACGTGAGACCAGACGGCGCTCTACCCGCAGTGGGGCCCGCCGGGTCTGCTCGATCTGCTCGATCTGTACGAGCTGCCGACCGGCGCGTATTTCGTCGCCACCGACGGCACCGCGGGGACGATGACGCTCGACGGGTCGCTCTCGTCGCTGGTCACGCCGACCTGCGCCGGGGCCACCAACCCGGCGCCGTTCGCCGGTTTCGACGGCTTCTTCCTGTCCGCCCCAACACGTCCTCCCAGTGGTTCCTGCCGCTTCCGGCGCCGCCCTCGGCGACGTTTAGGCTGGGCCTCGGATCTGCCGGGGCGCGCTCCTGAAGGTCTGTGGCTCCTGCGATCCCGCCAGCTGCGTCTTCCCGCCCTTCGACGGGTCGTGGACCTGGGCGCCCGGGCAGACGGCGAGCGTCGCGGTCGATCCCTTTCCCCCGGGCTCGTACTTCGAGGCCTCGTTCAACTGGGCATACTGAACTCCTCCCCGAGTACGCTAATCGCCAGGAACAGTGGGCGCCTGTCGAGGGAGTGCCACTCGCCCAGATAGAAAACCGTTCTCCGAGATTCATCCAAAGCCATACCACCTTCCATACCACCCACCCGTAACGGCCCGGACGTCCAGGTTGCGAACCAACGCGGTCAAGTCGTTGATGTTATTCGGCCGCTACGGGTGGTAACGCGTCATTTTTACATTCACACGGTGGAAGCCGCAGGTTCAATCCCTGCAACGCGCACGAAGATTTCCTGAGAACTGCAGACGGTTGCGGCCTACGCAGACTTCGCCTCGGCCACCTGGTCTCCACTTTTCGATGGTCGATCTCGATTGAGGCCGGCCAACGAGATCACCCTGGAGATGCCAGCCCGCACCTCCTCGCGGGGCGACACCGCTGTATCCCGCTGGCGGGCGTGCACGACCGGCACCTGCGGCGGTGGGTAAAGCGCGGCGCGGGCCTGGGCGTTCGGATTGAGGGGTGATACAAGCTCGAGCATAGGGAGGCTTAAATGGGAGCTTATCGGGCGACGTTGGGAGTTGTCGGAATGGCCGCTGCGCTGGCGATCGCGGGCTGCTCGAGCAGCCTGCCCAGCAGTGGCACGGGAACCGGGGGCGCCGGCGCCCTCGGCCCGAAGGGATTCGGGGGCGTGGGCGGCCTCGCCTTGACGGGGACTGGGGGTGCGGGCGGCCTCGCCCCGATGGGCGGCGGAGGCAGCTCCCTGACCGGGCGGGTCCCGCAGATCCATCGCGCGACCGCGATGGCCTGTTCGGCAGCGTTGGCCGAAGCGGGCGTACCTACCTCAATCTTCGACGGCAGTTCCCCTGGCCCCGTCGCGCAGGACGGCGGGCTCATCGACTGTGCGTCGGACAGCGACTGCCCACCCTGTCAAAACGGGCAACGCGATCGCTGCATCAGCGCACCTCAATACCTGCGTGGTCCCTGGTGCATCTGTGACGAATGCACCAGCGATCAGGACTGCGGTCCCAACGCGGTGTGCGTGTGCAACGCGCCTGGGTTTTCGAACACGATGTTGGCGAACGAATGCATACAGTCTCAGTGCCAGGTTGACTCCGACTGTGGCCCAGGCGGGTTCTGCTCGCCCACGCCGAGCCACTGCGGCCTCACGGGTTACTACTGCCACACCTCCGCCGACCAGTGTTTCGACAATACCGACTGCCCTGGCGGGGGCCCCTGCCTCTATTCGCTCGCGGCGGGGGTATGGACCTGCAGTTCGAACTCGTGTGGCGGCGGCTAGGTCGTTGCGATCAGCATCTGCTCCCGGCCGACCACGTCTATGAGCTGGACGCCCACCAGCTGTGCCAATCCTGTGCCGCGTCCGTGGTGGCCCGCTCAGAAGTACCCGCGGACGCCGAGCGCGCCTTCGAAGGAGAGGAAGGCGACCGGCACGACGTAGAACGCGGGCGCCATCTCGAGGAACACCTCGAGAAACGTCGGCTGCTGGAAGGTGAGGTCCAGGCCGACCGGGGCGCGGGCGCCGAGATCCCAGCAGTCGCCGACACAGGCGCCCGAGACGAAGAGGGCGCGCGCGCCGCCACCGATGTGCCAGTCGAGCTGGGCGATGCGCCCCTCGAGGATCTTCGACTCCCACAGATAGTCGGCGTGGACGCTGATGGTGCTCTCGGCCCAGCCATGGGAGCAGACGGCCGGGGCCGGGCCCCCGCGAACGCAGTCCCCGGGAGGGCCCCAGGCGTAGGCGCCGAGGCCCACGTCGATCGCGTTCGTGCGTGACAGCCAGGCCTTCCCCGACAGACCGGTGGGATCGCCCAGCATCACGCCGACCCCGTATTGGCGCTGATAGCCGACCTCTGTCGCGCGCGCCGATCCAGCCGACATGCCGAACGAGATCAACACGACCGCGCCGAGCACGCGGCGCCGCTCGACACGGGACGAACGGTTCTCCATCCTCGCTTAGGGGCGCGGCCCGTCGAGGCGGTTAGGCGCAGAAAAGGCCTAACCGCCAGGGGGCGAAGCGCCCCCGTACGTTCGGGAAAGCATTCGATGGACGTCCCGAGCAGAGAGCGGGTGCCGCGGTACGGACCTCCCAGGCGCGCCGGCCGCGCGGATCTCGAGGTGCCGGTCAGTTTCCGAAGCCGGAGCGGCTGGGGAAGCGGGGTCACCAAGAACATCTGTTCAGGGGGCCTCTTCGTGGCGACGCTCAGGTGTCTGCCGATCGGCGCGCGCGTAGTCGTGAGGCTTACGTTTCCTGGAGATCGCGAGGCGCTCGAAGTTCTGGGAGAAGTCCGCTGGTTGCGGCCTTTTGACGAGCTCGACGACCGCCCGGCCGGCCTGGGACTGCGGTTCATCGACACGCCCATGCGCGCGGCGGTGCGGGCGGCGGCGCCTCGGGTGGTGGGAACGACCTGAAGAATGAAACCGGAAGGCCCCCTCCGGGCACCGTACGCACGGAGGGCTCTCATGGGCGTTGCGATCAGGAACGAACGGACATTCGTCGACGAAGAAACAGAGAACGGGCGCCGGTTGGGGCGCGTCGACCTCAATGTCCCCATGCACCTCTGGAGTCACGACGAGGGGTGGGTGCTCGGGGCGATGCGGAACCTTTGCATCGGCGGGATGTTCCTGGCGACGCCGCGATCATTGCCGATCGGGGCGCCTGTCGTCGTCCGGCTGTCGATTCTCGACGGGGCGGAACCGGACGAGATCGAGGCGCGGGTCTGCTGGGCCCGTCGCGACGGCAACGACGCGACGCCGGCCGGCCTGGGCTTGCAGTTCGTCGCCCCGATGGTTCACGCCGCGATCTTCGTGCGCGTCCTCCTGCGCTTGTACAAGCCGAGCTGGGACTAGAAACCGGCGGTCGAACGCCGGCGTCCTCAGCTGATCGGAATGCTCGGCAGGCAACAGCCGTTGGCGCAGACGGTGCCTGACGGGCAGACGGGACCGTCCGGACCGCCGCTTTGGCAGGCGGTCGTCCCCGAAGGGCAGCTCGGTCCGCCGCCGGAGCCTCCCGTACCGGTCGAGCTGCACTCGGAACCGGTGCAGCCGCCGCCACCCGAGCAGAACAGGACGCACGCCTCGCCCGAGTCGCCGCCGGACTGGTTCTGATCACCGTCGTGGACGAGGACCTGAACTCGATACGAGTGGCCGGCGGTGAAGGGAACGTTCCAGACGACCTCGGCGCCGTAGCCTTCGCTGTTCAGGCCCTGCGGCGCGCTGTCGGGTCCCCCGAGGGTCCAGCCGTTCTTCGCCGGATCGGCGTCGGGCGTGATCGTGACCGTGTTGGGCGAGACCGTCGTGTCGACGGTGCGCACCGCGGCCTTCCAGGTGCCGTACACGGAGTTCGGTCCCGTCGGCCGGCCGCCCTGCTGCCAGTCGCCGGCGCGGCTCGTTGGATCGGACGACACGTCGGTGATGAACAGCGACGGCCACATCGGCCGCAGCACCTGATCGAGCCCGTTCTGATCGCCCGCCAGGATGTTGGTGCCGGTCTGGGGAGAGGTCACGCTGCCCGGATCGGCCGAAAGGGGCGAGACCGTATAGTTCGTGGTCGTCGTTCCCGAGGCGGAGGTGACGACGACGCTGCGCACGCCGAGCGTCATCGCGTGCTCATCGTTGTAGAACATCCGCACCACGCCCGAGGAGGCCGAGCCGGACGGTTCGATGGCCCGCAGCACGTCGCTCTCGTTGAACGTGACGCTGGTGAGGATGTCGTTGCTGCTGGTGTACGGATAGCCGCAGTCGACGATCACGGTCTGCTCGACCCCGGCCGTGCACGTCGTGCTCGCGCCGGCGGCGCCCGTCGATCCCGATCCGGGTTTCATCATCCCCATCCCCATCCCCATTCCGCCTGCGCCCGGACCGGTGGGACCGCCGCCCGGCGCACCCGCCGTGCCCGGCGTCATCGTGCCGGTGTGGCCGCCCATGCCCGGGCCCGCCGAGCCCTGTCCACCGCAGCCGACGGCGGCCACGCCGCCGACGCCGATCACCACGAGCAACCGGCCGACCTGTCTTTTGAGCATTCCTGGACCTCCGTCGACTACGGTGGGCGGTCGGGCCGCGATGGTTAGGAAAAAAATTCAGGCCTAACCGGGGCGGGCGCCGCTGCCACCGTAGCTTTCGGAGGGACTTCGATGGCTTTGGCGAGCACGGACGACACGGCGTTCAGCCACGAAGCGGTAGAGCGGAGCCGGTTGGGACGCGTCGATCTCAAGGTTCCGGTGCACCTGTGGAACGACGACGAGGGGTGCCTCCTCGGCGTGACGCAGAACCTCTGCATCGGTGGGATGTTCGTGGCGACGCCGCGGTCGCTTCCGGTCGGTGCGCGCGTGCTGGTGCGACTCTCGATCCTGGACGGCGTGGAGCCCGTCGAGATCGAGGCGCAGGTCTGCTGGTGCCGTCACGTCGCCGCCGATCGGGCGAAGCCGGCAGGGATGGGACTCGAGTTCATCGATCCGATGATTCGGGCGGCGATGTTCGTTCGAGTTCTGTTGAGCTCGTGGGAGCCGAGCCCGGCTTAGGATCTACGGACCGGCGCTCGCGCTGACCGGGGCGCAGGCGATCGCTCCGGCGGCGTGGGCGCAGACGGTCCCGCCGCAGCAGACGGGGTTGACCGCGTCGCAGGCGTCGCCGGCGCTGGTGCAGGTCGCCGCACCGGGCGCGGACGGATCGAGCGGGGCGCAGATGAGGCTCCCCGGGTCGCCGACGCAGCTTTGGCCGCTGCAACAGTCGTCGCTTGCGCCGCAGGGGGCGCCGCTCGGCGCGCAGACGCTGCGGCAAGAGAGGACGCCACTGCTGTCCGGCAGGCAGCGGGCGCCGCAGCATTCGTCGCCGAGCGTGCAGGGATAGCCATCGGCCACGCAGCTTCTGCCCGAGGGGACGCAACGCCTGCGCCCGGCGGCGTCGGGGTCGCAGCTTTCGCCTGCGCAGCAGTCCGTTGCTTTCTTGCAGACCTCGCCGACGGCGAGGCAGTGGCTCATCATCATCATCGGACCGGGCATGTCGGTGCAGCGGCCGACGCCCGGCGGACCCAGCTTGCAGGTGCCGGCGCAGCACTCGGCGCTCGAGGCGCACCGTTCGTGCGCGGGGCGGCAGCCGGGGGCCCACGCGCAGCGCGACGCTCCATCGGGCGTTGGATCGCATCGCCCGGAGCAGCAGTCCATGTCGGTCTTGCAGAGCTCGAGCGCGGGGTGGCAGTCGGGCAGCGGCTGACAAGTTCCGTTGCCGCCCGGACCGGCGTTGCACTGGCCGGTGCAACAGTCGGTCGGCGAGGTGCAGGTTTCGCCCGCGACGCGGCAGCCGGAGAGGAGCGCACAGGCCATCGGGCCGCCTTCGGTGGTCTCGCTACAGACGTTGCCGCAGCAATCCGCGCCGGTCGCGCAGGCCTCGCCCGCGGGGCGGCAGCCGGGCATCGCCGGCGCCACGCAAGCACCGCCCATGCAGTTGCCATCGCAGCAATCGGCGGCGACCGCGCATGGGCTGCCGGCAACGGCGCACGCCGGTCCGCCGCAGGCGCCGTTCGTGCAGTCGAGCCCACAACAGCCTCCCGCGCGCGCGCACGGCTGCTGTTCGGAGGAGCAGCCGAGGGAGGTGAGACAGACCGTGCCGGGGCCGCCGGCGGGAGAAGCGCCGCACAGGAACGAACAGCAGTCGGCGGCCAGCGCGCAGGCGGTCCCTTCCGGCAGGCAGATCGGCGCGGCGCAGGTCCCGGCGGCGCAGCTTCCGGAGCAGCAGTCGGCGGCCGCCGTGCAGGCGGCGCCGTTCGCCGCGCACGCCGCCGAGAGAAGGGGGCGCGGCGTGGTCAGCTCGACGTCGTTCCGGCAGCCGAGCAGCAGCGCGAGCACCGCGCCCGCGAGCGCAGACCGCCCGGCGGATCGCGGGAAGGGGCTCAACGGGGCGAGCTCGCCAACCGGCGCGCGGTCGGTGCGCCGATCCCGCTCGGGAACTCGCCGAGGTAGCGGCGCGCGAGCGCGCTCGCGCGTCGGGGATCGCCGGACGCCTGCGCGGTCTCCATCGCGCCGATGAGCGTCTCCTCGCGGAGGGCGCCGCGCGGGGCGGCGTCGAGCGCGCGCTCGTAGTCGGCGCGCGCGGCACCGTCGTGTCCGCGCCGCCGTTCGATCTGCGCGGCGGCGTAAAGCGCGTTCTGGCGCATCGCGGGTGGCGCGCTCCGCCGATCGAGCGCGTGGTAGGCGCCGATCGCCTCGTCGAGCCGCCCCGCCTGATTGAGCGCCTCGGCGCGGAGATAGCGCAGCTCGTCCTGGCAGGCGTCGAGCTCGTCGCCGCCGCAGCGTGCCTCGAGCTCGGAGGTCGTCCGCCCACGCTCGGAGAGAATTCGAAGCGCGCGGCCGGGATCGCCCTCGCGCATGCTGGCGCGGACGGCGCCCGTCGACTCGCGGCAGGCGCGCATCGCGCCGGCGCAGGTCGGCGCGCGTGCCGCCGGTACCTCGAGTAGAGTCGCCGGCTCGGGCGGCGGCGCTTCGGTGGCGGGAACCGGAGGCTGCAGGGTCGGCTCGTACGAGGCGGCGCTCTCACCGGCGGAGACGAAGCGCGTCCGCCCGTCGACGAACCTGAACGAACACCCGTCCTTCGTCCACGCGGACGGTCGATCCCTCGGCCCGCTTCATCACCGAAAATCGCGTTCCTCTGACCTCGACGCGCACGTCCGCCGTCACGACGGCGAAGGTCTCGCCTGCCAGGCGATGCGCCACCGCCGCCGTCAGCGCGCCGTCTTCGAGCCGGATCGTCACGGCGGCAGCGGTCCCCGCGAGCGCGACATGCGCCGGTCCGGCGAGGTGAACCACCGTTCCGCGCGCCATTGCCAGATCGGCCTCGCCGCCGTCACCGAGGGCCAGCGTGGATCCGACAGGAACGGTCGCCGCGGGCCCGACAGCGCGCGCCTCGATGGTCACCGTGCCGGTCAATCGCGTCACGGTGGCGAATCCGTCAGCAGCCGGACCGCGTGGATGCCCAGGGCGAAACCAGAGCAGCGGCGGCCGCGGCGGCGCCGGCCAGGCCAAGCGCGGCCGGCGCCCAGATCCAGCGCCAGCGGCGGCGCGGCGAGACGACCGCACGCGCGAGCTGCCGCTCGATCTCGATCTGCATCCGGCGCGTCGCCATCGCCGCTGGTGGCGTCGGCTCCAGCGCGCGCAGCGCCGGCGTGAGGTCGCGCCAGAGAGCGGCGCGCTCGCGGCAGGCGGTGCACGATTCGATGTGGGCGTGCAGGCGTACGCTGGCCGCGGCATCGAGCCGCCCGTCGGCGGCCTCGACCAGGCGGGCTTCGACCTCGCGGCAGCCCCAGGCGCTCACGACTCCGCCCCTTCCGCGGTCAGCGCCGCCAGCAGCTCGGGCTGGTGCTTGAGCCGCTTTTCGAACTGGCGGCGGGCGTCGTGGACGCGGACCTTCACGGCCGTCGTCGACGCGCCGAGGATCGCCGCCGCCTCCTCCACCGAATAGCCCTCGAGGACCGTGAGAACGAACGCCGCCCGACGCTTGGGCCGCAGCTCGCCGAGTAGCCGGTCGAGGACGTCGATCCCCTCGCGCGCGGCCGCCAGGCGCTCGGGGCCCGGCGCGTCGATCGCGCGCTCGAACACCTGGTCCAGCGAAACCGAATTCACCGGTCGCTTCCGCGCCGCGCGAAACGCCACCCGCACCGCGATGCGAGTCAGCCAGGTGGAGAAGAGCGCGTCGCCGCGAAAATCGCCGAGCGACCGGAACGCCTCGACGAACGCCGTCTGGACGATGTCCTCGACGTCAGGGCTCGGCCCGTAGATCCGGGTGCAAACACGATGGACGGCGCGGACGTGGCGCTGGAACAGCTCGCGGAAAGCCGCGGGGTCCTGTCGCCGCGCCCGGTCGACCAGCGCTGAGATGTCGGCGGCCGACTCGGCGCGAGCGATCGGAGATGACGGATCAGACACGGGCCGCACGTATTCTATTGTGGCGGAATCGACCGGCCGGGTTAGCTGCGAATTCACGGAAATCGCAGCCCCACGCCCGCGCTCAGCGACATCTGAAGCCGCGACGTGTCCAGAACCGGCACCCCCTCGATGGCGTAGCGCGGTCCGTCGAGGACGCCGAGCGCCCCGGCGCGCAGGTAACCCCAGGCCGGCCCGGTGATCCGCAGGCGCAGCTCCCCCTCACCGCCCAGCGCCAGAAGAATGTCGCGGCTCGAACGGAGCGGAACGGTCGAGTTGAAGGCTGTCACGCTGGTGACCCCGACCTCGGCGACCGGTCCCACCGCCAGCTCCACCCGCTGCTTCGTCCAACGCACGCGGACGCCGAACAGCACCGGAAGCACGCTGGCGATGGCGCCGGCGTCGACGCCGCCGCTCGACAGGTGGGTGGACGCGAGCAGCGCGGTTCCGAGAAACAGGTCCAGCCGTGTGCGCAGGCTGTAGGTCGCCGTCAGGGCCGCGCCCTGGAGCACGATGCCCGACGCGGAGAGCGACAACGCCTCGTACCCGGCCTGCAAGGACAACCCCGGTGGTGACGGCGACGCCGCGGTAGGCGGCGACGTGATCCGGGGTGGGCTCTCCGAGACCAGTCGCCCGACCGCCGAACTCGGATCGAGAGTGCCCCGCGCCTCGGAAAGCGTCGCCCGCAGGATCGCCTGGATCTTGAGCGCGAGTGTTCGGTAGAGATCCTCGTCGCGTGCCGCCTTGGGCATGGTCGCGATCAGCGTCTTGTCGGTGGCCAGATCGGTCAGCTCGATCCCGACCTCGTCCGGCGTCCCCGGCTCCACACGGATGACGGCCACGGCGCGCACGCTCTGGCCCAGCCGCCGCGCGTCGGCGATCCGCTGCCGCAGATCGTCGGTCTGGTCGGGTGGGGCGACGTCGACGGTGATGCCGAACTCGTTCAGGTAGACGCGCAGCGCGTCCGCGAGCCGCTGCGTGTCGAGCGGCGGCGCGGTGGTCACGACGATCCGATCGAGCGCCTGGCCCTGGAGCAGCAGAAGCGCCGCCGCCACCACGGAAGCGAACATCGTCTTCATCATACTCCTCGCTCGACAACGGCGTGTGCGACGCGGGCTCGTCACCCAGTGCTTTTTTCCTAACCGCCGCCTGCGAGAGCGCCACTGACCATTGGAGGGATCATGACGACCGAGCGCCGCCAGTCTTCGATCGGGGACGTGAGAAACCAGGACCGCGATCGACTGCGGACCGGGCTCGCCGCTCTGGCCTGCGCCGTGCTGGTGTGGGGCTGCGGATTCTCCGGCTCGCAGTCGACGAGCGGAACCGGCGGCGTGGGGTCGTCGTCGAAGCTCTCCGGCGCGGGCGGGGCTGCTGCGGGCGTCGGAACCTCCGGCACAGGAGGGTCGAGCGGCGGCGGCGCGTCGTCGGGATCCGGCGGGTCATCGTCGGGATCGGGCGGCAGCTCCGGCGGATGCGCCTCTACCTGTGCCGCCGGCGACGTCTGCCTGGGCGGGATCTGTCAGCCCGATCCCTGCACCGGCGCGAAGGGGATGGCCTGCGGCGGCGGGACGACCTGCGCGGCGACCTGCGTGTCGGTGACCGATCCGTGCGCGGGCGTCACCTGCGTCAGCGCGCAGACCTGCGTCGGTGGCAAGTGCGTCGCCGGTTGCTTCGCCTCGCCGTGCGCGGGCGTCAGCTGCACCTCCGGTCAGTTTTGCGACGCGGGCACGGGGAAGTGCACCGCGCTCAAGGC
The DNA here is from genome assembly GCA_963725905.1 of uncultured Pseudomonadota bacterium. Taxonomy (GTDB): domain Bacteria; phylum Myxococcota_A; class Polyangia; order Fen-1088; family Fen-1088; genus JADGRB01. The sequence goes on from CAVSAG010000007.1 coordinate 98,877, forward strand.
GTGCAGCGGAACCTGCGGTTCGGGTCAGGCCTGCAACCTCGGGTGCTCGATGGCGAACCCATGTGCCGGCGTGACCTGCGCCAGCGGCGAGGGCTGCAGCGGCGGCACCTGCGTCAAGAACCTCTGCGCCGGCGTCGTCTGCGACGCGGGGAGCGTCTGCAGCAACGGCACTTGCGTCGACACCTGCAACTGCGGCGCGAACGGCTGCGCGGTCGGCAAGTGCGTCGGCGGGGCCTGCGTCTGCACGCCCAATTGCCCCGCCGACGGCAGCCGCGCGGGCCAGTCGGACGGCTGCGGCAAGAGCTGCACCTGCCCGAGCGGCACGGTGGTCTACGGCGGTAGCTGCTGCACGCCGAGCTGCCCGAAGGACGGCAGCGAGGCCGGCAAGTCCGACAGCTGCGGCGGAACCTGCCCCTGCCCGGCGGGCTCCGCGTCGTACATGGGTTCGTGCTGTACGCCCAATTGCCCGGCGGACGGCAGCCGTGGCGGCGAGTCGGACGGGTGCGGCAAGAGCTGCGGGTGCCCGAGCGGCGCGGTTCTCTACGGCGGCAGTTGCTGCACGCCCGCCTGCCCGGCGGACGGCAGCGCCGCCGGCATGGCCGACGGGTGCGGCGGCAAGTGCACCTGCCCGACGGGCTCGATGATGTACATGGGCGCCTGCTGCGCGCCGAACTGTCCGACCGACGGCAGCCTCGCGGGGATGGCCGACGGGTGCGGCAAGACCTGTGGCTGCCCGAGCGGGGCGATCCTCTACGGCGGCAGCTGCTGCACGCCGAGCTGCCCCAAGGACGGCAGCGCGGCCGGCAAGTCCGACGGCTGCGGCGGCATGTGCGCCTGCTCGGCGGGCGCGATGGTGTACATGGGCGCCTGCTGCACGCCGAACTGCCCGGCGAACGGCAGCCGCGCGGGGATGTCGGACGGGTGCGGCAAGACCTGCGGTTGCGCGAGCGGCTCCGTGCTCTACGGTGGAAGCTGCTGTACGCCGAGCTGCCCGAAGGACGGGACCTGCGGCGGCGGCGACGGGTGCGGCGGCATGTGCGGCTGCACCGGCGGCGGCAAGTGCACGAACGGCATGTGCCCGACGAAGACCTGCACGCCGACCTGCGCTTGCGGGGAGACCTGCAACAACGGGACCTGCCTGCCGCTCTTCTGCGACAACGGGATCTGCGGCTGCAGCTGCTGCGGCGGCGAGGGGGGCGCGGGCGGCATCGGCGGCATCGGGGCCTTGTGGTCCGAGTGAGGCACGGTGCCTTGCGTTCACCTCTCGTCGGCGCGTCGCTCGGTTTCGCCCTGCTCGGGTCATGTGGTTTTTCTCCTTCCAAGCCGCAGGGCCAGTCGCCCTCCGGCACGACGCCGCCTGTGACGATCAAGTCCTGCGGTACGGCGACCTGCTCCGACTTTCCCGCGACGCCCGTGCTGGCGGGCGGGGCGGCAGGGAACGCGGCCTCGATGTTCGGCGGGACCGGCAGCGCGGGCCCGCCCTGCATCACCGAACCGGAGGACGGGACGCTGTTTCCGAACAACTGGCTTCGCCCGCGCGTGAAGGTCACCGCGCCCGGCGTCAGCCTGCTCGAGATCCGTTTTCACACCGCGATGGAGTCGAGCGATCTGGTCGTTTACACGGCGGACGACAACTGGGCGATGGACAAGAGCACCTGGTTGAACCTGGCGGCCCACGTCGTCGACCAGCCGATCACCGTTACCGTTCGGACCCAGGGTCCCGCGGGGCTCTCGGCGGCGAGCACCGCGACCTTCTCAATCGCGCCTGTGGGGGCCGCGGGACAGATGGTCTACTGGGCGCTGCGCGGGTTCGACGCCTCCGACACCAGCAACACCCAGCTCTACGGTTTCTCCGTCGGTGACGAGAGCGTCGCCTCCGTCTTGACGGTCCCGCAGGTCCAGGAGACGAGCAACGGCGTGCAGATGGGTTGCATCGGCTGCCACACCGCGACGCCCGACGGGAGCTTCGTCGGGTTCACCGGAAATTATCCCTGGCCGAACGCGCTGGCCTCCGTCGAATCGGGTTCGATGGGGGCGATGCCGGACTTTCTCGGCGCCGCGGGGGGCGAGACCCTCTCGACCTACTGGCACGGCATCATCACCTTCTCGGCGGGGCACTGGGGCGCGGGCGATCACGTCGGGATCACCACGCTCAGCACGCAGGCGGTCGATCCGAACGCGGCGCTCATCTGGATGGAGCTCGACTCCGGCGCCACCGGGGTCCTTGCGCGCCAGGGAGATCCGGCTGGCGCCGCCGCGCCGAGCTTCAGCCACGACGGCACGCGTGTCGTCTACACCTCGACGAACGCCAACCAAGACGGCCGCCTGGGCGTCGGCACCGCCGATCTCTACACGGTCCCCTTCGGCGATCGCGCGGGCGGCGAGGCGACGCCGGTCGCCGGCGCCTCCGATGCGAGCTACGCGGAGTACTACCCGTCGTTCTCGCCGGACGATTCGCTGATCGCCTTCAATCGGCTCTCGCAGGCCGACGCCAACGTCACGCCGACCGGCGAGCCGTATGACGGCGGGATGTACTTCAACCCCGCAGCCGAGGTGTGGGTCGTCCCCAGCGCCGGCGGCTCGGCGATCCGTCTCGCCGCGAACGATCCGCCGGCCTGCACGCCGGCCGTCACCCCCAACACCAGGGTCTATCCAAACAAGAACGGCTGGGACAACTCTTGGGCCAAGTGGTCACCCGAGGTCGCCACCACGAACGGAACGAAATACTACTGGCTCATCTTCTCGTCGTACCGCTACGACGTCTCGCCGACGCGCGGCCAGCTCTACATGACGGCCGTCGTGAAGCCCGAGGCCGGCCCCGTCGCCACCTACCCGGCAGTCTATCTCTGGAACCAGGACCAGACGACCAGCAACCACACGCCGGCTTGGGACACCTTCAAGATCGGAAAGATCGACTAGATATGGCCACCCGCCCGCGCAGCCGCCGTCGTTCCAAGTTCACGACGGTCAACCCGGGTTCCGTCCGGAAGCACAGCATCTACTTTCCCGCGCACATCCTGGCCGAGATCGGGGCGGAAGCCGTTCGCCTCGATCGCTCGCTCTCCTGGATGGTCCAGCACGCCTGGAAGCGGGCGCGCGCCGAGATCGCCGAGGAGCTCCTGCAGGTACTCCCCCCACGGGCGATGCGTGTTACAGGGCCGTCGCCTCCCATCAAAGGGGCCGATCGCAGTCTCAGTGGGTCGGCGCGCTGATCTGACTGACCGCGGGCAAGAGGGGGCTGCGGGGAAAACGGGCCTCGAAGGACGAGGCAGCGCGGCGCGCCTCCGAGGTCCGGCCGAGACCGGCTAGCGCCTTCACCCGCAACGCCTCTCGCTCCTCGGCCAGCCACCCTTCCCGGAAGCGACGCGCGTGCTCGTCGAGCGGTGGCATCGCCGCCGCGTAATCCTCTCGCGCCGCCGCGGCGCTCGCTCTCTCGAGAAGACGCATCTCCTCGCGCGCGGGGGCGGATCTCGAGGATGACCGAGCGGTCGCAGGCACGTCGGGCAGCTCGACCGGGCGGTCCGCGCCGCGGCCGAAGACGGACTCTTCGTGCGCCGGCGCTGGCAGCGGCGCGGCGTCGGCGTGCGCCGGGGTCGGTTGAGCCCGAAGGCCGACCTCGTAGGCGGCTGCGCCTCCCGCCACGGTCGCCAGGCAGAGCAGACACGCCGCCGTGCGAATCGTGAGCAGGCCTCTCGAGGGGAGCGGCAGCGCCGCCAGCCGTTCGGAAACAGCGGCGCGGGCTCGTCCGAGCGCCCGCGCCCGCGTGGTCGCGGGGACGGGCGTCACGACCCGCTCGCGGGCCAGCAAAGCGCGCGCGCTGGGCGACAGGGCTTCACGCAACCGGAACATCAGCCGCCACCTCCCCCAGGAAGGCGGCGAAGCGCCGCCTTCACTTCGTCGATCATCACCCGCGGCGCGGGCTGGGGAACGAGGCGCAGATGACTCACGGGTCCTGTTCCCCGTTTGTCTCGACCGATCCGGGCTTGTCAGAAAAACCACGCAGACGCCTGGGAAGCGGTTCACGCCGACGTCATGCATCCGGGGCAGACGGTCCTGCGGGGCGGCCGCTACGGGGCCGAGGTCGGCATCCGGCTGACCGCTGGCAGAAGAACGCTGCGGGGAAAGCGCGCACGGAAGGCGGCGGCGGCGCGTCGCGCCTCGCCGGTTCGGCCGAGGCCTGCCAGCGCCTTCACCCGAAGCGCCTCCCGTTCCTCTGCCAGCCGCCCATTCTTGAAGCGCCGCGTGTGCTCGGCGATCGGGGTCAAGGCCGCCGAGAAATCCCCCCGCGCGACGGCGGCGCGCGCCTCGCGCAGAAGATGCAGCTCGGCGCGGGCCGCCTCCGCCGGCGACAACCCGGGCGCGGGGACCGGCGACTCGGGCGCGACAGGTTGTTCGTCGGCCTCGGTGGCGGGGCGAGCGGCCGGAGCAGCGGCGGCGACCGGCAGCGCGCGCGCGGCGGGCGCAATCTGCGGGGCGCGCGCCAGCCGCACGCGGATCTCGTAGGCGGCGGCGCCGACCGCGGCGCTGGCGATCAAGGCCGCGGCCGCCGCCACCGCCCAGCGGGTGCGCGAACGCCCGCTGGCCGGGGCAGTCGTCGGCGCACGCCCGGCCGCCAGCGCTGCCCGCGCACGGGCCATCGCGCGCGCCCGTTGCGCCGCAGGAAGAGGCTGAATTGCGCGCTCGCGCTCGAGGAGCGCGCGGGTCTCGGAGGACAGAGGCGGCCGGGTGCTCATTGCTTCCTCGCCTCTACCGTCAGTCGCCGCACGGCGGCCTCCAGCTCGCGGCGGGCCTTTCGCAGCCGCGAATAGACCGTGAACCTCGGGATCCCGAGCACCCTGGCCACGTCCTCGACCGGGATATCGTCGATGTCGTGCATGACCAGGACGCCCCGCCGCGGAAGCGGGATCCGCTCGAGCGCCGCCAGCACCAGCGCGCGCGCCTGCTTGGTCGCGAGCGCGTCATCGGGGCCGGGACCCGCGTCGCTGACCTCGACGATCTCGAAGGTCACCTCGCGCCGCCGCTTGCGGTGATGGGCCGCCGAGATGCGGAAGGCGATCCCGAACAGGTACGGGCGCAGCGGCCGGGCGGAATCGTATTCGCTCCAGCACCGGTGGAGCGCCAGGAACACCTCCTGCGCCAGATCATCGACCTCGGACGGCGTCGTACCCAGCCGGCGAAGCGTCCGGTGGACGTAGTCGAGCTCCCGCTGGAAGGCCTCCAGGCAGGCCTCGTCAGCGCTCAGTTGAGGCGGGGGCGACGGCAGTAGACGCAGATGACTCACGAACTACCCAAATGATACTTGTTGCCGGGCGGTGATCTTGTCAGAAAAGGTGGCCCGCGTACGAGCTTGGCTCGCCGCGCTGCGTCCCGCGTCAGGCGTCTGTCAGGAGGGGAGATGGGCCTTGATGCGCGACTTGACCCACCGAAGCCCGCGCCCGGCCTTCATCCGCATCTGCTCCAGCGGCAGGTGGACCAGGCGGCGCATGGTCTCGTCAGGCCGCGTCTTGAAGACGGTCGAGTGCGCCTGGCCGTCCCAGTTCGGCGGCGGTTCCTTCGTGTAGTAGTAGGCGGCGAACGAGCGCCGGATGACGTCCGCCGGCGTCTTGAGCGGCACGACGCCGTGATAGCTCACGTTGCTCGTTTCGAAGATCAGGCACTTGTTGATGATCGGCTGGGACCGGAGGTGGCAAACCTTGACGTCCTTGTCCCACAGCTCAATCTGTCCGCCCCACTCGTCATGCCAGGTCGGATTCAGGTAGACGAGAATGTTCAGGCGGCGGAAGAGCTTTCGTTTTTCGAGGACGTTGAAGTCGACGTGAACGTCGAGACGCCCGCCGGGGCCGGTCAGGTGCATGCCCCCTCCCTCGAGCAGCTCGTCCGAGAGCAGCGCGGGAATGCCGGTGATGAGCTCGACGTCCGCCATGAACTTCGCGGAGGCGAGCGCGTCGTTCAGGCGACGGACAGGCTCCGGAAACTTTGCCGCGTCGGTGACCTGAATCTTCCGCTGCTCGTTGACGATGTGGACACCGAAGCCCATCTCGGTCGCCTTCTCGAACGACGGATAGGCGGCGGTCACCTCCTCGGCGGCGCCGGGGATGAGGAAGTTGTCGATCGTGACGTGCGGAAACGGCTGTGCGCTGCGAAACTTCTGGCGCAGGCTTTCGAGATCCAATCGATTGATCATTTGCGCGTGACGCTCCTTCGGGGGGTCGCGCTAGATATTATCAGACGTTCCGCCGGGCGAAGCGACGACCCGCGAACAGAGTCAGCGCAGACTGATGTCCGTCAGGCGAACGCCCGCGCCGAGGCCCTTGAAGCGAAGGACCACGTCTTGCTGGCCGGAGACCCCCGAGGTCCGAAGCGGGGCCGTGAGATCGCGCGTCGCGCGCCCGGTGCTCTGCACGGTCAGCACGCCAAGGCGCTTCCCGCCGGCGAGCCAGACCTCGATCTGGCCACCGCCGATGGGGGCCGCAATGTTCGCCACGATCGCACGGGCTCCCCTCGATGGTGGTCCGAAGTCGACGTGACGATAGACCGCTTCCCCGCCATCCTGGATCTCCTCCAACCCGGAGTCGCGTGAGACCGCGCGCACGAGCGCGTCGGCGTTTCCCGCTTCGATGCGGCTTCGGAGGTAGGTCGTGATCGGGTTCTCCCACACCCGGCCTTTCGGATCCCGACAGCTGACCGCCGCGCAACGGCGTGTTCCGTCGGAGAGGGTGGTGCAGGACATCCGGCAGCTCTCGGCGCACGATCCGGCGTCGGCGAAGATGGCGATGCCGCTGCAGAGGGACGGCGTGAGCGCGCAGAACCGCTTGAGCTGGGCCCCCTTGTCGGCATCGCGCCCGCGACAGACGAACGCCTCCCCCGCGAAGACGTTTCCGAAGAACGCCCCTTCCTGAAACGGATAGACGAGATCGTTCTCGTTGGCGCCCATCGCGTGGACAAGCGACGGTGCGGCGCTCATCAGGCTGACATTCACGTGGTCGCCGGTCTGGTTGGTCAAGGCCGCCAGGCAGGACGACACCTTCTCCTGACAAGCGACGTCGCACTTCCCTTCCCGCCACTCGGGCGCCAGACCGAGCGCCCCCTTGAACCGCAACGTCTTGCCGTCCGCGCCGGGCGGCGTCTCCAGCTCCTGATTCGGGCGCAGCGCGCAGCGCGCGGTGTACTTCCAGAGCATCGCCTGTTGAGGCGTGAGCGCTGGTTCTTGCGACGCGTGCGGCGCGGGATCCACGACCTGGACTGCCCTCGCGTCCAACGCGGCGAGCGCCGCGGCAGAGCCGAGCACCAGGGCGACGAAGCGCGAGGGAGTGTTCATGGGCGTGTTCCCGGTAAGGCAGAGGCGACTACTTCCCCGCGCGGGCCGAGAGCGACTGCGCGAGCGGACGCGCCGGACTGATGCCGCTCGCGGCCCAGATCCCGACGATCGCGTGCGGAACCCCGGTGGTGAGGCCGTTGATGGAGTTGAGGCCGTTGGTGGCGTTCAGGCCGTTGATGGAGTTGAGGCCGTTGCTGATGCTGAGGCCGTTGGCGGTGTTGAGGCCGTTGATGGAGTTGAGGCCGTTGCTGGAGTTGAGGCCGTTGCTGGTGCTGAGGCCGTTGGCGGTGCCGAGGCCGTTCTCCACCAGGAGGCCGTTGCTGATGCTGAGGCCGTTGGTGGCGTTCAGGCCGGCCATGGCGGGCCTGGCGGAGGCGGCGATCGTAAGCCCGGCGAGGGCGAGCGCGAGGACCGTGGTCTTGAGCTGGATCTTCATGGGTGTCTCCTGTGTGTGGGGGGCTCTGTTGGCTTCACACAGCAGATGCATCCACCTTCCTGGGCATACACACTTTCAGACGCAAAGCGTCCTGCCGGGCGCAGGAGAGGCCTCGGTGCTCGGCTAAAAGCCGGCGCTTAGCGCGCCTTGAGGAGCATCGAGAGGCTGAGATCGAGGCGGCTGGCGACCATGCCCGCGAGCGACGCCAGCTCGGCGGACGACGTTCCAAGTCGGACGCCAAGCGCCTGCTTGATGTCGTCGAGCAGCGTGAGGCGGGCGGCGGCCAGCCAGCGCGAGGCGGTCGGCTGGCTCACCGAGTACATCTTCCCGATCTTCTCGACGCTGACGCCGTTCACCAGGTGGAGGCGGAGGAGGACGCGGTCACGGTCGGGCAGGCGCTCCAGCGCTTCGCCGAGCGCGACCTCGAATTCGCCCCGATACTTCTCTTTGATGTAGGCGGTCTCTGGATGAGCTTCGGCGTGGATGGCGGCTTCGTTGGCGGCCGCGTCGCGGGCCCGTGTCTCGGCCCTGTTCTCGCGGAGCCACATCAGGGCGGCGCGCTGAGCCGACACCCCGAGCCACCGATCGAGTGGCGCCTTCCCGGCGTAGGTACCGATCTTGGGGGCCGATGTCGCCGAGCCGACCAGCAACGACTGCATCAATTGTTGCCGAGCCTCGTCGACGTCCGATGCCGCCACCATCCGCGCGATGGCGCCCCGGATCGTCGCGCCGTGCCTCGTCTCGAACGCGGGGACTGCTCCACTCAATCCGGCGAGACAGGCGCAGGCGAGATAGAGATCCTCGATCGCCAGCCCGTCCACGGGCTCCACACCAGTCTCGCCGATGCCGACGATGCTGCCGAGGTGCTGGACGAAGGTCATGTCGTCGAGCGGGAGCTGCGCAAAGGCGGCATGACCGCGCGCGCAGGTGGCGGCCAGCTCGGACTCGAGCCGCGCGTTTGCAGCATCGGGCACCGAGGTGGGGAGCAGGCCGGACCTCTGGAGTACCTTCGCCCGAAACGCCGCGACGAGGGGACCGCACTCCATCTGCGAAAGACGCTATCACGCTGGTTTCTCGGTCCAAAGCTCGGTCGATCGAACAGTCTGCCGCGGCGTGGAGTGCTTCGACGAAGACTCCGTTCTGGCGTTCGTGGACGGGAAGGTGAGCGAGCGCGCGAGACCTATCGGAAGCTGGCCGGTCACGAAAGAGGGGTCGGCGATATCAACGCCTGGCTGGCTGGAAAACCGGGGGGTGACCTTCGGGGCAAAGCGATAATTAATTGAAATGACTGTTGTTTATCTGGGTGGCGCCACATTCATACGTTTGACTACATTGTCGTGGACCCACACCACGAAATAGGATACTCAGGGGCCGGAGGGGGGTGTGTTGGAAAGGTCGAAATCACGCCGTGACGCCGTGAAGACAAACCCCAGTACGATTCGACTGCAGCTCGGTGGTCGACTCGAGGATCGGAACGTCGCCCTGGAGGCGGTCGCGGAGGCGTGCAAGCTGGTCACGCTGGAGCCGCGGGGCCCGGCCTGGACCAGGTTTCGTAGCCAGGTGCTCTCCGCGGTCGGCGAGGGATTCAACAATGTGGTGCTGCACGGGAAGGTGGAGCGCAAGGACGGGAGCGTCGACTTGCGGATCCGGACCCGACGCGGCCAGATCCGGATCGAGCTGCGCGACTGGGGACCGGGATTCGACCCGTCCACCGTGCGGCCGCCGGTGATCGAGGCGCTGCCGGAGTCGGGGCTGGGATTGCACATCATGCAGTCGTTCATGGCGATGTCCTATCGGACGGGGCGTCCCAACTTGCTGACCCTCAGCAAGCGGTTCGAGGAGCGTGTCGGCGCCGCGCGTGGAAAGAAGGGGGACGTGAGGGTGGCCAGAGTCGGGTCGTCGGCCCGAGCGGTCGGCACCTAGCGGCCATGGCCACGCGAGATCGAGGCGCGCTGGTGCTCGGCGCGCGCGGCACCCTGGGCGTCGCTCTCTGCCAGGAGATGGAGCGCCTCGGCCGGTCGGTGGCGGGGGTCGGGCACGGAGAGTGCGACATTCGCGACGCGGCGGCGGTCGGTGCTCTCGTCGATAGGGTGAACCCGAGCGTCGTCTTCAACGCCGCGGCGTACACCGATGTCGATCGCGCCGAGGCGGAGCCCGAGCTCGCGCAGGCGGTGAACGCGGACGGCGCGGCGGTCGTGGCGCGCGCGGCCGCGGCGGTCGGGGCGGCCGTGGTCCACTACTCGACGGACTTCGTTTTCGACGGCGAGCTCGAGCGCCCCTACGACGAGCGCGATCCGCCGTCGCCCCAGGGGGCTTACGCCCGGTCGAAGGTCGCGGGCGACGCGGCCGTGGCGGCGGCGGCGCCACGCCATTTCATCGTGCGCGTCGGTTGTCTCTACGGGCGCGGCGGCCGGAATTTTCCCTCGACGATCGTCCGGCGGCTGCGCGCGGGCGAGATCGTACGGGCGGACGGTGAGCGGATCGGCACGCCGACCTGGGTGAAGGAGGTGGCGCGCGCCTCGGCCGCCCTGGCCGAGACCGATTTCTACGGCCTTTATCACTGTACGTCGCAGGGCGAGACCAGCTGGGCCAACTACGCTCTTCACGCCGCCCGTCTGCTCGGGCTGCCGGAGGGCCGGGTCGAGGGCGTCCCGTCGTCGGCGCTTCGGCTGAAGGCTCCGCGACCCCGTCGGGCGGTGCTCGACAATCGGGCACTGCGCGCGCGCGGCCTCGACACGCTTTCGACCTGGGAAGGCGCACTCGCCGCTTTCGTCGCCGAGGAAACGCAGCTAGCATAGCGCCGCCATGACGTCATCCAGTCCCGCGCGCGAATCGAAGCTCATCGCCGGTGTGCACGTCGTTCCGCTCCGATCGTTCGCCGACGATCGCGGCTACTTCTTCGAGAGCTTTCGAAAGAGCTGGGTCCCGGGCGTGCGCGAGATGGTGCAGGGGAACGTCTCGTTCTCGAAGAAGGGCGTCCTGCGCGGGCTGCACTATCACCTCAAGCAGGCCGACTTCTGGCTCGTCCCGTCGGGCCTCGTGCGGGCGGCGCTCTACGACCTGCGGACCTCCTCGCCGACGCGCGGGAAATCGGAGACGATCGATCTCGGTGACGGGAACCCGTTCGGGCTCTACATCCCCAAGGGGGTCGCCCACGGATTCTGCACGCTGACCGAGACGATGATGACCTACCTCGTCGACGAGTACTACGACAACAGCGACGAGCGGGGCGTCCGCTGGAACGATCCGGCGCTGGGGATCGACTGGGGGATCACCGAGGTGATCGTCTCGGATCGCGATCGCCAGAACCCGCTGCTCGCGGAGATCCCGGCCGACGTTCTGCCGGAATAGCTTCGCACGGAATAGGTCCTCGAGCGGTCAGCCGGTCTTGAGGCCGTCGGCGAGATCGCTGGCGTGTTTGAGCGACTCGAAGGTTCCGGCGTCGGTCCACCAGCCGGGCAGGACGTCGAAGGTCAGGTCGCCGCGGGCGATGAAGGCGTTGTTGACGTCGGTGATCTCCAGCTCGCCGCGGCGCGACGGCTTGAGCGCCGCGATGACCTCGTAGACGCTCTCGTCGTAGAAGTAGATTCCGGTGACCGCCAGGCTGCTGGGTGGATCCTTGGGCTTCTCGATGATCTTCACGACGCGGTCCCCCTCGGTGACCGCCACCCCGTAGCGGCCGGGGTCGGGGACCTCTTGCAGCAGGATCTTCGCGCCGCTCGGCTGCCGGCGGAAGGCCGCCGCGAAGTCGGCGATCGAGCTCTCGAAGATGTTGTCGCCCAGGATCGACGGCCAGACGGCCGCCGCGGCCGAAGCGGCGCGCCAACCCCAGCGCCTGCGCGATGCCGCCGGCCTCGTCCTGCACGCGGTAGGTGAACTCGCAGCCGAACTCCTTGCCGCTGCCGAGGAGCGCGACGACGTCGCCCATGTGGTCGGTCCCGGTGACGATCAGGATCTCGGCGATCCCGGCCTCGACCAGCTTCTTGACCGGGTGGAAGATCATCGGCTCCCGACCGACGGGCAGGAGGTGCTTGTTCGTGACCTTGGTCAGCGGAAACAGGCGGGACCCGGTCCCGCCCGCCAGCACCACGCCTCGAAGCTCGTTGTCGCTCATGTTGCGCCCCCCGCCTGAACGCCGCGTGCGAGGCGCGCGGCATATTGTTGATCGTAGTAGGCGCGGTAGGCGCCGCTGCGGACCCGGTCGGCCCAGGCGGTGTTCGCCCGGTACCAGGCGACCGTCTCCGCCAGGCCCTGGTCGAAGTCGTGGCGCGGCTTCCAGCCGAGCGTCTCGCGGATCTTGCGCGCGTTCATGGCGTAGCGGCGGTCGTGTCCAGGCCGGTCGGGGACCTGGCGGATCAGCGATTCGTCGCGTCCGCGTGAGGCGCAGGATCGCGCGGATCACGTCCAGGTTCGGGCGCTCGTTCTCGGCGCCGATGTTGTAGACCTCGCCCGCGACGACCGTCGCTCGAGGCAGAGCGTCGATCGCCTCGCAGTGGTCCTCGACGTGAATCCAGTCGCGGACCTGCAGGCCGTCGCCGTAGACGGGCAGCGGGATGTCCGTCGAAGGCGTTGAGTGATCGAGCAGCGGGATCAGCTTCTCGGGGAACTGGTACGGCCCGTAGTTGTTCGAGCAGCGGGTGATGACCACGTCCATCCCGTGGGTGTGGTGAAAGGCCAGCACGAAGTAGGTCGGCCGCCGCCTTGCTGGCGGAGTAGGGGCTGCGCGGCGAGAGGGGGTCGTCTCCGTGAAGGCGCCCGGTCGGCCCCGAGCGTCCCGTAGACCTCGTCGGTCGAGACCTGCAGGAACCGGCGCACGCCCGCCGCCGCGCGCCGCGTCGAGCAGGCACAGCGTGCCGACGACGTTGGTCGCGCAAAAACGGCATCGGCGTCGACGATCCAGCGATCGACGTGGCTCTCGGCGGCGAAGTTGACCACCGCGTCGACCCGGTGCTGCCGGATGAGGTTCGCCATCTCCGCACCGTCCCGGATGTCGGCGCGAACGAAGAGGTGCTTCGCGTCGCCTTCGAGGTCGCGCAGGTTCTCCAGGTTCCCGGCGTAGGTCAGGGCGTCGACGTTCACCACGAGATCCGCCGGATTCCTCCGCCGGATCATGCGGACGTACGACGAGCCGATGAAGCCCGCCCCTCCGGTCACCAACACGTTCATCGAGCGCTAGTTTCGAGAAACCGACGCCGAAGTCAACGCTAGAGGCGTGTGTCTCATGGGTTCGGCGCAACGCCCCGCTGTAGCGACCAGGTCGGACGGGTCGTTCCCGTCAGCTGGACGTACAGCCAGAGCTGCCGCTGGTGAAACCCATAGTTGGGAGCCGTGAAGAATGGGGAGCGGTCGGACCAGCGACCGCCGAACTCCATCATCAGGTCGTTCGAGAGGAGGTGACGGACCGGAAGTTCCAACGAGGCCCCGACCTCGTCCGGATACGTGTTTAGCGCGCCCGGGTACGGGTGTTTGGCCAGGGAGGTCACGAACGATCCGTCGATGCCGATGGTCCAGCTCTTGGGCAATCCCAGGTACAGGCCACCGATGTTGGTGAAGCGTGTCGCCGCGGTTCCCAGCACCGGGTCGATGTAGTAGTCGAGGGTCGACGTCCCCTTCGCGCGCAGGACGGCCTGGCGGAGGTTCAGCACCCGGGCGTCGAGTGTGGCGCTGCCGACCGGTCCGATGGGGTTCGGGTTACCTATCACCTCGCCGCTGAGATGGGCCACGCCCACGCCCACCTTGAGCGTGAGCTCCGAACGTCGAGACAGGAGCCGGCGCATTCCGAGCGTCGGCGTGACCACGAACGCGGAGAGCGAGCCTTGCTCCACACCGCTGGCGGTCATCACCGTGAGGTTGGAGACCTGCTGGTACTCGAACGAAAGCGCCGGCTCGAGGGTGTCCAGGCGCGACAGAAGAATGTTGGCGCCCGGGGTCGCGGCGATCGAGCTGAAGCGGGGGAGCGTGAAGACGGTGGTGGTCCCGGCAGCCGAAGTGATCGTCGGGGCCGCGCCGACCGGTTGGGTCTCGACCGCCAGCAGGGCGATCGCCGCCGTGACCCGTTGGGTGGCGCGCAGCTCGGCACTCCCCGAGACGTTGGCGGAGAAGATGGTGGGGACCACCACCAGCGCGGCCTGGTTCGCGCCATAGATGGAAGGGAGATAGGTGTAGTCGGCCTCCCCCTCGTAGACCGAGGCGGTGAGCTTGACGGTCGTTCGCCGCGCCGGCCGGGCCGTCAGCGCCAGGTTCACCGTGTTGAGATAGAGGGGCGCCGGCACCGAGACGCCGCTCGTGAGCCTCCAGAATATGCGGAGGTCGTAGCTCGCCCGCAGCTCGAGCCGCCGGCCGACGTAGTTGAGCGCCACCCCCGGGGTCAGGATCTCGACGAGGCTCGCCTTGGGAGCATCCCCGTACGTGAGGGGCGCTTCGCCGGCCTGGCTCTCGACGGTCACGGAGGGGATCACCTCGAGCTGGCCCGGGACGGGGGGCTGGCCCGCGACGGCGCCAACCGCGGCTGCGGCAAGCACGAGCCCGATCATGAGCCGCTACTCGGCGACGACCACGTCCCCGTCACTCAAACGGAAACGGGCGACTGCTGGATCGGGCGACGTGATCTCGCTTGCCCGAAATCGGATCCGCGTGCCGCCCTCGTGGCGGACGACGAAGATCCGTTCGCGGTCCGCGTACTCGGTCAACCAGCCAGCTGCCGCCAGCGCGGCCGCCACGGTTCGATCGCGGGTCAGCTCGTAGGCGGCGGGCGTTTTGACCTCGCCGACGACATTCACCTTGATGGGAGCCAGGCGCGAAATCCCGACCGTCACGACCGGGTTGACCACCAGGCTGGAAGCGCGGGCGCGCAGCTCGCTGGTGGCGGCCTCGGTCGTCAGGCCGCCGACACGGATGTCGCTGATCGTCGAGAGGGCGGGCCCGCTCCCCGGATTGGTGGGCAGGTTCGGGTAGAGGATGCCGCCGTCGTCGCGGACGACGAACTCGCCCGACAGATCGCCATGGTCGCGCACCACCACGACGATGGAGTCGCGCGGGCGGATCACCCCGTCCGGCTTCATATCCGGGGCCGGGACGCTGGAGACCCAGACGAACGGCTGCTCGGTCGCACACCCGATCGCAGCGAGCGCTGCCAGGAGGCAGGCAAGGAGGCGGATTCTCATTTGAACCGATGTCTACCTGAACGCACGGTCGTCAGCGAGTTCCCGCCCGCGCCGTGTTGATGTTGGAGAGCGCCTGGCGGAACAGCACCCGCAGCTTCCCGACCCCCAGGGTGGCGAGACCGAGCAGGAGGCCGATGGCGGCGCCCATCGTCAGCCGGAGCGCGGCAGTCTTGCCCTTTCCCGTGGCGATGAGGTGCGGCGGCTTGACGACCTCGTAGCGGGACTCCGCGGAGACGCGTTCGAGCTTGAGCTGCAGCTCGGCTCTCTTGAGCTGCTCGAACAGCTGTCCATGGAGCTGGGTCGTCGCCTCCTGCATGTGGGTCAGGTGCTGGACCCCCGCCTGTACGCGCGGCAGGTCGCCGACCACGTTCTGGACGTGCTTCAGATCCCGCTCCGTGTCCCCGAGGTCGCTGCGCGCCGCCGCCAGCTGCGCCTGCAGCAGCGCGACCCGGTTCTGCAGATCCTGAAATCCGGCATTGGAGGCGCGATCGAGAGAATCGGTCTGCGTCGCCATCTCCTTCGAGATGAGCGCCTCCAGCCGCTGCTTCTCTTCCTTGATCGCGCGCACCTCCGGGTGCCCGTCGGCCAGGCCGTGGGAGTAGGCCTCGCTCAGCTTCCGATTGACCTCCGCCAGCGAGGTCCGGTAGGTCTCCGAGGCATGAAAGCGCGATTGCGCCAGCGGGCCTTCGGCGACCAGCGCGTGCCGCTCGGCGTCCAGCTGCCCTTGTAGGCCACGGATCTGCGCCGAGAGATCGGCGCGCCGCTTTTCGAGATCCATTCGGCTGGTCAGGGTCCCGGTCGCCGTGTCGGGGAGGCGATCGGAGTTGTTCTGGCTGAACTGCATCTTCTGATCGCTGATCTTGTTCATGTCCGCCTCGGCGGACGTGAGCTGATCGCGAAGGAAGTCGGCCTGCGCGGCGAAGACGCGAATCGCGCGCGCGATCTCGGTGTGAAGGTAGTTGTCGAGATGCGCGCTCAGGAGCTCCGCCGGTCCGAGCGGCAGCGACCCCATCAACTTCTCGCGGTACGAGACACGGTATATGTTGTCCGCGATCGGCTCGAGTTTCAGCCGGTCGGCGATCGAGGCCGCGGTCGCCTCCGGGAGCGGGTGGCCCAGCATCTTCTCCAGCGTTCCCCCGACCAGCCGTGGCTCGACGAAAAAGGTCTCGGGGTTATCGAAGAATTTGACCTCCTGATCCTCCGGGCGCCCCGTGTGAGCCGACGGATCGACGGGGTTGGCCATCACCATCGGCTGCAGCTTGAGGAGACACTCCGCCTGGCGGGCGGGCGGGATGATGACGGTCGAAACGAGGCCGAGGAACGCGCAGATCGCCACGAACGCGCCCAGCAGGAGGGCGTTCTTGCGCAGGTACTGGTATCCGACCGCGACCTTTTCGACGATCTCCTCGAGTGAGGGACCCTCTTCCTCGTCCTCGCTCAGGGCGCGCGAGGGGGTGGGCGGGCGATAGAGCGGGCGGTCATTGGGTTTCGGAGGCTCCTGCCGAACCAGCGAGCCGGGGTTCGCGCTCGGCTGGATCGGCTTCGGGATGACCGCCAAGGTGGCGTCCATCCGGCGGTGCAGCAGGAACTTGAACTCGACCTGCCCGATGGTGATGAGCTGGCCGGTCTGCAGGACGGAGCGCGTGACGGGGCGTCCCTCGACCTGGGTGCCGTTCGTCGAGCCGAGGTCTTCGATCTCGAAGCCCTGGCTGCCGTTGATCAGCTGGGCGTGACGGGCCGAGACCGAGGCATCGAGGACCAGCACGTCGGCGTCGTCGGAGCGCCCGATGAGAGCGGTGTTGTGCCAGATCGGGTAGACCCGCCCGTCGTGGTCGCCGCCGACGCCCAGCAGGAACGCCTCGGCACCAATCGTCGGCACGGCGCGATCGAGTCTCGCGTCGAGACCGGAGTCCGGGCCGCCTCCGACACCAACCTTGTCCGACGGATGGCCAGCCATGTGGAACCCGCGGAGACTAACACGGTGGCCTGTCGCGGTCCATCGACCGTCTCCGGGGTTTCCGGGATTCTCAGGGTCCGTTCGGCGCCTGAGCCGGAGCGCCGCGGTCGTTCACCAGCGAGGGCTCGACGGTCGGCTTCGGGATCGTCGTCGCGGCCGGCGTGACCGTCCAGGCGGCTTGATCTCGCTTCGCCTGGGCGCGCCGTCCGGCCCAGGACTTCAGGGCGAGCGCGAGCCCGAACGTGACCGTCATCGCGACCGTGACCACGATGACGGCGATCAACCGCTTCTGCTGCGGTGATGGGGCGGCGCTGGCGATGGGCCCGGTGTCCGCGTCGGTGACATCCACCGCCGGCATGAAGATCGTTCGCGTCGAGAGCACCTTCTCCGCGCCGGCGGGCGTGACGGGACGTGCGCCGTCGCGGCGCGACGTCCCAGGGTCACCGAGCGCCTGCGGGGCGCGCGTGGCTTCGCCGGCACCGAAGACGGAGGCGATCAACCGCCGGCGCTGGGCCAGATCATCCCCGGCGGCGCGCTGAACCCAGCTGCTGACCATCTCGCGCGAGGCGACGAGATTCTCGCCCATGGCGGTCGCCCGCAACGCCGCCGCCATCGCGTCGGCGAGCAGGAAGCGCCGATCGCGAAACCGGCTCATGGCCTGCATGCAGACCCCGTCCAGGCAGGCCGGCGCGCCCATCGTGCTCGGCGGCGGAATCTTCTTGTTCATCACGTTCATGACGGTCTGGTCGTACCCCTCCCCGGCGAAGGGCTGGTGGCCCGTCAGCGCGGTCCAGAGGAGAACCCCGGCCGAATAGACGTCCGAGCTGGAATCGAGCCGGTCGCCCGTGAACTGCTCCGGCGGCATCCAGGGCGGCTTGGAGAGCGAGAATGGTTGCGGCCGGTCCGCCTCGGCGTAGAACCGGGCGCTACCGAAATCGCCCAGACGGGCGACGCCGTCGGCGCCGACCAGGACGTTCTCCGGCGAGACGTCGCAGTGGATGAGCCCGAGGAGCTTCCCCGCGCTGTCGGCGGTCCGGTGCAGCGCGCCCAGCGCGGCCAGGATGTCGAGCACGATGGTCACGACGACCGCGGGGGGCGGGCGAGTCTCGTCGGTGACGAGGTCGGCGAGGCACGCTCCGTCGACGTAGTCGAGCACCAGGTAGGGCTGCCCCTCGAAGACGCCGCGGTCGATGACCGTCTGGGCGTTGGGGTGACGGTAGAGCGAGCCGATCAGCCCCTCGTGGTCGAAGGAGGCGAGCGCCAGCTCCTCTTTCACCGCGTGCTGACGCACCACTTTCAGAGTCAGCAACCGTCTGGGATCCGGCCGCGTCGTGTCCCGACAGACGTAGACGGAGCCCATCGCGCCGCGTGCGATCCGGGTGGCCACCTCGTATCGGCCGACACGGAAGGGGAGGCCGGCCGTCGGGACGGGGTTGGCTGTCGCGGGGGCGCCCTCGCGCGGAGCCTCCGGCGTCATGGCGGCTGGCACCCCTGCGCCGCCGCGCGTCTCGGATCCGACCGGATCGTGATCCCGCGCGACGCCGCTGAGCGTTCCCGTCGGCGAACCCGACACCTCCCTCGAGCCAGTGGGGGCGACGCGCCAGGGGACGCTCGAGCCCTGAATGGTCACTGTCTTCGTCGGTCGCTTCGCCGGTTCGGCGGCCCACCGGCGAACGACCTCGGCGTCATCCGACGGCGCTGCCGGCTCGGGCGAGCTCGGCACGAGAGCAAGCGGCGGCGACGCCTTTTCCACAACAGGTGATTATACTCGCGGCGACGATGGGCGCACCATCCGCGACACCCGACGTTTCCATGATGAGGTCACGCGGAGGTGACGACCGGGCGTTCGATTTTCCAAACCGAGCGAGCAAGCGGACGACGCAGCGCGCCATTCACTCGGGTGGGCGCTGCTCGGAGACGGGCGGCGAGATCGCAAAGACCCTCGTCCGGGAATGTGAGACGCATGGTTGCGTTTCATGGGTGGGCGAACGGACTTTCTCACCCAATTTTTTACACAGGCCTGACAGAGTTCTTCTTAAGATGAGCATGCAATACGAACGGGCACACTGGCGTCGATAGGGGGAGCGGCTCCTCGCGGGGCCGCTCGATGATCGAAGTGGAGGATTTCAGTTGAAGTTGGGGTCACTGCGCAATCACGAGCACGCGATCCATACGGTTCAGCGGCTCGCCGACATTCTTCTCGTTGCTTGTGTCTATCCGATCGTCAACTTGATCTACGGTCAGACGCTGACCTCTTCGTCCAGCACACTGGTTCTCGTCGCGGTGCTGGCGTTCACGATGGCGTCCGAGCTCTGCAGCCTCTATCGGCCCTGGCGCATCGAGCGCTTCCGGGTCGAGATCCGGACGGTGTTTCTCTCCTGGGCGCTCACAGTGGGCGCGCTCGTGCTGATCGGCTTCGCCAGCAAGACCTCGGGGTCCTTCTCGCGCGTCGTTTCGTTCGGCTGGTTCGCGCTGGTGCCCGTGGTGCTCTCGGCCTGGCGGCTTTTAGCCCGGTCCATTCTGCGCGGGTTGCGGGCCAGCGGTCTCAACACCCGTACGGTCGCCATCCTCGGCGCGACCGACGGGGCCCGAAGTCTGTGCGAGGAGATCTCCGCCCGTCTGTGGATGGGATTTCGGGTCAAGGGGGTCTACGACGACCGCGCGGCGGATCGCCGGACCGATCTCTCCGACCTCGGCTGCACGTTCGTGGGCGGCCTCGCCGATCTGGTGGCAGCCTGCCGCGCCGGCGAGATCGACGTCGTCTACGTCGCTCTGCCGCTGCGGGCGGAGCCGCGCATCGCGCAGGTGGCGCGCGATCTGGCCGACACGACGGCCAGCGTTCACCTCATCGCCGACTTCTTCCAGTACCAGCTGACCGGCTCGCAGTTCAGCTCGATCGGCCGGGTGCCGCTCATCAGCCTGCACGCCACCCCGTTCGACGGGATGAACCTGTGGCTCAAGCGGATCGAGGACATCATGCTCGGGTCGGTCATCATGGCGGTGATCGCCGCCCCCATGGTGGTCATCGCCATCCTGCTCAAGCTCACCTCGCGCGGGCCGATCTTCTTCGTGCAGCGAAGGTACGGTCTGAACGGCAAGGAGATCCGGGTCCTCAAGTTCAGGACGATGACGGTCTCCGAGGACGGTGCCCAGGTCCAGCAGGCGCAAAAGAACGACAAGCGGGTCACCAAGCTGGGCGCCGTTCTCCGGCGCACGTCACTGGATGAGCTGCCGCAGTTCCTGCAGGTTCTTGCGGGCCAGATGTCGGTCGTCGGTCCCCGGCCGCACGCCGTGGCCCACAACGAGATGTACCGGGTGCTGATCCCCGGCTACATGCTCCGTCACAAGGTGAAGCCGGGCGTCACGGGCTGGGCTCAGGTCAACGGCTGGCGGGGCGAGACGCCGGACGTGAGCTGGATGAAGAAGCGCGTCGAGTTCGATCTCGAGTACATCCGGCGCTGGACGGTGCTGTGGGACATCAAGATCGTCCTGCTCACGATCTTCGGGCGCAAGGCGAACGAGAACGCCTACTAGCAGTCGAGGTCGGCGACGGGCCGCCGCCGAACCGCTTGCTTGAGTGTTCGCGCGAAGGCTAGGATGCCCGGCCCGAGCGAGCCATGAATTCACCGATGGGGACGCCCGGATGAGCGTGACCGCGGCCGAGGTGCCCCCACCGCCGAAGAAGGGCCGCCTTCGCGAGCGTTTGTTGCGGGGCTCGATCTTCGAGATCGGCGGCTACGGAGTGCAGCAAATCATCAGGCTGGGGAGCAACCTCATCCTGACCCGGCTCCTCTTTCCGGCGGCGTTCGGCCTCACCACCATCGTCTATACGCTCATCGCGGGACTGGCGCTGATCGCCGAGACCGGGTTCGGGCCCTGCGTGATTCAGAGCAAGCGTGGGGACGAGCCCGACTTTCTCAACACCGTCTTCACCATCCACGTGATCCGCGGAATGGCGCTCGCCGGGCTCATGGTCGCCATGGCCAAGCCGACGGCCTGGTTCTATCACGAGCCCCAGCTCGAGAACCTCATCTACATCGGCTCGCTTCAGCTGCTGTTCAACGGCTTTCACGCGACGTCGGTGATGTCGCTGCGGCGGCACCTGAGGTTTGGATGGAACAACGTCCTCGATCTCCTCCAGCAGGCCGTCGGCATCGCGGTGATGCTGCTCTTCGCGAGCTATCGCCCGGTCCCCGCGTCGCTGGTGGTGGGGGGAGTCGTGGGGACCTTCTGCTACGGCGTCGCGACGCACCTCCTGCCGGTCGGCTATCGAAACCGATTCAAGTGGGACAAGGAGGCCGCGCGTGAGCTGGCCACTTTCGGCCGCTGGGTGGTGGGGAGCAGCGCCGCCGCCTTCCTCGGCGCTCAGAGCGATCGCATCCTGCTCGGCCGCTTCCTGGGCGCCGCCTGGCTCGGCGTTTACGGCATCGCCCTGAACCTGACGGACGCAATAGGGGCGCTGGCTTTCCGCGTGACGACCGGCGTCCTTTACCCCGCCTTGAGCCAGGTCGCGCGCGATCCGACCCGGGACTTCCCGAAGTTCTACAGCCGTCTGCGCCTGCGGCTCGATCTGATGTCGATGTTATCGACTGGGTTTCTGGCCGGCATCGGGGCGTGGGTGGTCCACGCGCTGTGGGACACCCGATACGAGAACGCCGCGTGGATCATTCAGATCCTCTGCGTGCGGCAGGCCCTCAACTGCCTCATCACGCCGCCCGAATGGGGCCTCATCGCCCACGGATTGACCCGATACAGCTTCTGGCGCAGCACCGCTCGTCTGTTCGCCAACATCATCCTCATACCGATCGGCTGGCGCTTCTGGGGCGCCACCGGCGTCATCTGGGCCACCGTCGCGGCCGAATTGCCGGCCGGATTCGCCATCTGGCCGGAGGCGCGTCGGCTGGGAATCTTCAAGTTGCGCCGGGAGCTGGTCCCGATCGCGATCTTCGTCATCGCGTTCGCGGCGGGGCGAGGCCTGGCCCATCTCCTTCCGCCGGTCCGGCTGCACCTTCACCTGCACCACTGAGCGGTTGGGCGGCCGCGGCGGGTCCGGCCCCTCCCACCGGCCGCTTGTACTCGATCAGCGCCGAGCGCCGGCCGCGCGCGCGCGACCAGCGGTACTTGGCGATGCCTTGAAGCCCCGGAAACTTCCCGAGGACCATGAAGGCGGCGGCCGGGGCGGCGGCGCGCGCCGGCCAGCCGTCGCGCCGCACGCCGCGATAGATGCGAGCCGCCTGGACGACGTACCCACCCAGCAGCAGCAGGCTGGCGCCTCCGGTCGGAACCGCGCCCGCGAGCGCCATCGCCGGGACCACCCCGGCCCACAGAACGATGCTCCGCACGCCGCGGCGATCGATGGGCTGGCCGTGCAGGGCCGCTCCCTCGGCGTAGGCGTGACCGGCGCGCACGTTCCGGCGCCACCACTGTCCGAAACGGGTCATGGCGGCGTCGTGCAGGGTCATCTCCGCGTCGAGCCGCTCGATGCGGTAGCCCTGCGCGGAGAGGCGCAGGCAAAGCTCCGGCTCCTCGCCGGCGATGAGGCTGGCGTCGAAGCCCCCGACGGCCTGCAGCGCCGCGAGCCGCATCATGGCGTCGCCCCCGCACATGACGGCGTCTCCCACCGGCGTGTTCCACTCGATGTCGCAGAGCTGGTTGTAGATGGACGCCTCCGGATGGCGCTCGCGACGGCGGCCGCAGACGACCGCCAGCTCGGGGCGTTCGGCCATCCGGGCGACGGCGGCGTCGGTCCAGCCCGCGACCACCTCGCAGTCGCCGTCGACGAACTGGACCAGTGTCAGGTCGGGCGCGAGCTCCATCAGCCGCCGGTATCCGGCGTTGCGGGCCCGCGCCGCCGTGAAGGGGATCGACAGATCCAGCGGGATGACCTCGACTCCCAAGCTCCGCGCCAGCGCTTCGCTCCCATCCGTAGATCCGGAATCGACGTAGATGACCCGCGACGCCGAACGAAGGACCGACTGCAGACAGACCCGCAGGCGCTCCCCCTCGTTGCGCCCGATGACGACGGCGCCAAAGGCGGGGAGGGGGAGATCATCGCGCGCAGTTTAGCCGTTCCGCAAGGCCAGAAAAGCTGACTGTGAAAAGCTGACTGTCGAGACCGCCCCCACGATTGTGATAGCTTACGCGGCCGTGAGCTCCTCAGCGATCGATGTCGCCATCATCGGCCCAGGGCCGTACGGCCTCTCGGTGGCGGCGCACCTGAACAAGTACGGCGTCCCCTACCGCATCTTCGGCCAGCCGATGCACAGCTGGAAGAACATGATGCCGAAGGGGATGCACCTGAAGTCGGAGGGATTCGCCTCGGACCTCTACGACGCGGATGACTCCTTCACGCTCGAGCAGTACTGCCGGGAGACGCGCCAGCCCTACGCGCCCGTCGGCCTTCCCGTTTCGCTGGAGACCTTCGCCGCCTACGGGATGGAGTTTCAGCAGCGCCTCGTCCCCAGCGTCGAGAAGGTCAACATCGCCGGGCTCAAGCGCGGACCCGACGGGTTCGAGCTGACCACCGAGGCGGGCGAGATCGTCCCCGCCAAGCGGGTGGTTGTCGCCTCGGGCATCACGCACTTCGGGTACATTCCGCCCCCGCTTTCGGATCTCCCCGCCGAGTTCGTCAGCCACAGCTCGAAGTACGGCGACCTCGGTCAGTTTCGCGGGCGCAAGGTGATCGTCGTCGGCGCCGGCTCGTCGGCCATCGACGTGGCGGCGCTGCTGCAGGCGGCGGGCGCCCAGGTCCAGATCGTGGCGCGACGAAACAAGCTCGAGTACCACGCGCCGCCGATTCACCGGCGCAGCTTGAAGGACCGCCTCTCGAACCCTCGCTCGACGCTGGGGACCGGTTGGCGCTCGATCCTCTGCGAGCAGGGACCGCAGGTCTTCTACTCGATGCCGCAGGACTTTCGCATGCGGGTGGTGCGCACCCACCTCGGCCCGGCCGCCGGATGGTTCGTGAAGGAAATGGTCGAAGGGCGGGTCCAGGAGCACCTCGGCGCCGCCGTCGAGTCCGCCGAGGTGCGCGGCGGCGAGGTTCGCCTCAAGATCGGGCAGAACGGGGACTCGCGCGAGATCGCCGCCCAGCACGTGATTGCCGGGACCGGCTACAAGATGTCGCTCAAGCGGCTCAAGTTCCTGGGCCCCGATCTGCTCCCCCAGATCGGCGCGCTCGAAGACACGCCCATTCTCAGCCGGTCGTTCGAGTCCTCGGTGCCGGGGCTCTACTTCATCGGGACGATCTCCGCCTATCAGTTCGGGCCGGTGACCCGGTTCGTGTGCGGCGCCAAGTTCACGGCGCGGCGGCTCTCGAAGCACCTCGCCGGCGCCAGCGTCTGATCGGGCGGCCGGTCTTTTTTCCCGCGGCTGCGCCGGCGGCCGCGTCAGCCGGCGCGCTCGGCGAGGGCGCGCGCCTGCCCCTGGCCGTGGTCGACCGTCGGCGCGGGCCGCCCGGGCCGGTAGCGGTGATAGAGCCGCGACAGCCACTGGCGCTCCGGCCAGAGCGGCAACAGGAGCTCGCGCACCAGTGACGGGTGCTCCCAGGGAATGTCGACGTGAGCGCCTGCTGCGAAGCCGCTCGCCGGATCGGCCTGCAGCGCCTGGGGAAAGAAGGCGATGACGTCGTTGCCGATCGGCGTCGGCGGGTCGCTGCACGCCCTGCCGGCGAGCTTGGCGTAGAGAAAGCCCGCCAGATCACCCTTGCTCAGGATGGCCAGGTGTCCGAGCTGGGTGCAGCGCGGGTTGAGCTCGATGAGATGAGCGCTGCCGGTCGCGGGGTCGACGACGAAGTCGAGTCCGAAGAAGCCCGACATGCGGAGCCTCTCGGCGAGCAGGCGCCCGGCGCGCGTGATCTCTCGGTTGTCGACGACGCGGACGACGATTCCCGCGCCGGTCGTTCCTTGCGACGACAGCACCTCGACGGCGACGATCGCCAGCGCCTCGCCTCGCCAGCAGGCCACCATGGCGTTGGCGGGGCGGCCAGCGATCCGCTCCTGCAGCGTGACGGCGGCGCTCTGCTGCCTGCGCAGGGTCCAGGTCGCGAGGGGATCGCGGTTGATGACCAGCCGCTTCAAGGCAGCCCCCAATCCTCCGCGGCGGCGCAGCGTTCCGTACGCCGCCAGCGCCTCCTCCGAGGAGTCGACCATCCTCACGCCGCTGCCGCCCCAGGTGGCGTCGGCCTTCATGACCGAGGGGCGCGGTCCGGCGGCGAACCAGGTCCGCACATCTTCCTGCCGCGCGATCGGTCGCGTCTCCGGGATGCGGATCCCGAGGTCCCGCGCCGTCTCCAGCAGCTTCAGCCGCGTGGCGACGATGTCGAACTCGGAGGCCGGTCCGAGCGAGCTCTCGATGAGGGGGCGGAGGTCCGGCCTCGCGGCCTGTAGCTCGTGGAGTTGCCAGACCGCCCTGTCGTCACAGGGGACGACGATGTCCGGCTTCTCTGCAACGATCGCCGCCGCGAGCGACGCGCCTGGATCGAGCGACCGAAAGTGATGAACGCGGCGGATACCCGGGACATGGTGAAGAAGGTGCCCGGGCGAGCAGATCGCCGAGACCTGGCAGCCGTAGCGCAAGAACCGCGCGGCCAGCCGCGCCGAGAGAGGCCACCACAGCGTCGCCGCGAGCAAGACCTTGGGGTGATCGCTTTGATCCAAGGCGCTCAAACGTAACATGACCGAGGCGTTCCCTGACCTCTACTTGGACCTCTACTTGGACCTCTACTTGGACCTCTACTTGGACCTCTACTTGGACCTCTACTTGGCCGCGGTCCCTTCGTTCTTGTACTCGATGAGCCCCCGCCGCTTTCCCCGCCAGGCGTCCAGATCGAACCGCAGCTGCCCGAAGAAGATCGGCACCTGTTCGAGATGGCAGTGCAGGCCGTAGAGAAAAAGCGTCGCGGCGTCGCGCGACTTCCAGCGCGCCTTCCACCCCGAGCGCACGGCCATCAGGATGAGCAGCGCCAGCCAGGCCAGCGCGGGGAGCGGGGAGCGACGAGCGATCGACGTCAACAGCGCCAGCCCGGCGGTGATCGTCCAGAACGTCCCCCGCTGAAGATTGCGCACGCGGGCCCGCTGCCAGAGCGGGTCGTCGGTCTGCCGAAAACGTTTCGAGACCTCGGCGTAGGCGTGCCCCGAGCGCAGCGCGCGCCGCCAGTACTGCCGGACCCGGGTCATGTTGAAGTCGTGCTTGGTCATCGGCGCGTCGACGTGCAGGATCCGGAACCCCTGGGCGCGGATCCGGCGGCAGACCTCGGGCTCCTCGCCGGCGATCAGCGTCGAATCGTATCCCTGCACGGCGGTCAGGACCTCCCGGCGCATCACCACGTCGCCGCCGCAATACTGGGTGAACCCCGGCGGAATCATCCAGTTGAGGTCGAGGACCCGGTTGAAGAGCGAGCGCTCGGGGTGAAGCTCGCGGCGATGTCCCCAGACGGCCGCGACCGTCGGGTCGACGGCGAGTGCCTCGAGCGCGATCCTCGCGAAATCCGGGTGCACGACGGTGTCGCCGTCGAGAAAGAGCACGTTGGGCGCGGTCGCCGCCGCGAAGCCGCAGTTGCGCGCCAGCGCCGCGGTCTGGCGCGCCGCCTCGACCGGTACGACCTTGGCGCCGAGCGCGGCGGCCCGCGCCGGGCTCCCGTCGGTCGAGGCCGAGTCGACGTAGATGAGCTCGATCTCACCCTCCACGCCGCGCAGCTGCCGAACCGATTCGAGACAGGCGACGAGGCGGTCCCCCTCGTTTCGTCCGATCACGACCACCGACAGCGCGGGCATGTGGCGTCAGGTCGCGTCGGGGTGCGCCGCCCGGATCAGATCACGAAGGACGGCCGCGTTTTTCCGGCAATCGTGCAGCTCGTGAACGCGGCGGCGTCCCTCGTCGGCCATCTTCCCCAGCTCCGCGGGCGAGGCCGCGAGCACCTGGCGGAGCGCAGCGACGAGATCGTCGACCGATCCTGGTGGCACCAGCCAGCCGGAGCGACCGGACTCGACCAGCTCGGGAATTCCGGCAACGTAGGTGCTCACCACCGGCCGCCCGAGCGCGAAGGCCTCCATGATCGCCACCGGAAGCCCCTCGGAAAAACTGGGAAGGACGAAGGCGCGCGCCTCGAGGATCTCGCGGCGAACCGTAGCGCCGTCGGCCCACCCGGTGATTCGAACCTGCTTGCCGAGACCCTTGTCCGCCACGCTCTTCTCGAGCAGGCTCTGCATCTCGCCGCCGCCGACGAAGACGATCTCGAACGGGATCCCTTCGGCCGCCAGCTTGGCCGCCGCTTCGACCAGCAGGATTTGCCCCTTCTGAGCGGAGATGCGCGCGACGCAGACCAGCCGGGGATTGTCCGGCACCGGCGTTACGATCCCGTCGAGATATTCGGCGTCCACCCCACAGCGCACGATCTGCGCCTTGCCCCAGTACCGGGGGGCGACACAGTGGTACACCTCGCTCCGGCCGTAGCTGCTGACGGTGCTGACGAACTGGCTGCGCATGATCTTCTCGGCGGGCCCGGTGCCGCCCGTCCCCAGGATCTCCTTGGCGCCGTGGTGCATGGTGTAGCTGAACGGCGGCCCCCCCAGCTCCTGACAGAGCATGGCCACGGCGGCGGAGTTCGTCCCGAAGTGGGCGTGAACGTGGTGGCACTTCTCCAGCTGCAGCCACCTCAGCAGCACGCAGGCCTCGAGGACGTAGCCGAGGTGGTTGCGAAGCCCGCGATCGGATCGGTGCCCGGTCCGCAGGGTCAGGCTCAGCGCGCGCGCCAGCCGTGCCGGTCGGGTCAGCAGCGTGCGAACGAACGCCACGAAAAGGCCAGCCATCCCGACCGACAGCACCGCCCGGGTCCGCTGCAACTCTGCGAGATCGGCAGCCTCGACGAGCTTGGTCTTCGCCACCGGCCGCAACGAGAACCGCACCACCTCGAACCCCAGCCCCTCGAGCGCCTGAATCTCCCGGCGGATAAAGGTGTGGCTGGTCGACGGGTAGTGGTTGACGAGGTAGGCGACTTTCACGGTCCCGGACCCGCTCGACTCCCCTCTGGGATCAGGGGCACGAGCCGGCAGAAAACCAGGAAGACTGCATGGACCCGGCGGCGAGAGTACCACGCCCCATACGAAGTCGAGCGCACTCCTGGCGGAGCCCGCTGCCGCCGTTGATCTTTCCTGGAGCTCCATGCGAAAAGGGACAGCCGTCGATGATCTCCGTCGGCCGCAGGCTCTCATGCGTCCGAAGACAATGAGTCGTCCTTCCCTGCTTGGAATTGTCTGCGGCGCCGCCGCGCTGGCGGCGTTTTTCGCCGGTGCGGAGGTGCGCGCCGCCGAACGCGCCGCACCGGACAGCTGCGGGACCGCGAATCTCCTGGCTGGAAAGCTCCCCAAGGAGCAAGCCGAGTCGCGCGGCCGCGCGGCGCTCGTTACCGACGGATCCATCGTCCCCGAGGGGGCCGAGTGGGACGCGCCCGAGGCGATTACCATCGACTCGCGCGCCGGATCGCTCACCTACGACCTCGGCCAGCCAACGAAGATCGGCGCCCTCTTCGTTCAGGCGGACGCCAACGACCTCTACCTCGTCTCTGGCTCGCTCGACGGTACGCCAGGGAGCTTCAAGCTGATCGCCCAGGCGGCAAACGTCGTCGATCAGGGGCCCGGGTTGCGGACCCGAACGATGACGTTCGTGCCCGAGCGTTTCCGGTACCTGCGGGTCGCGCCCGGCGAGGGAGACGGCTACTACTCGATCGCGGAGCTGGCGGCGTTCTGCCGTCTGCCGACAGACATCAAGGCGGCGATGCACGTCGTCGAGGCGCCGATGGCGGTCGGTCCAAAGCCGGCCAACGAGACGACGGCGGTCAAGGCCCCACCGCCCAGCAGCGTGTTCGGTCCGTTCGAACGGCTTCTGGCGGTGGCGATCCTGATGCTCCTGGGCGGCGGCCTGCTGGCGGGCAGAGGTGGGCGGGCACGCGCGGCCGACGCGACAGCGTCAGGGTCAGCCGACGCAGCGAGCTCGTTTCCGCTCGTCTTCGTGCTGTTCATGGTCAGCGGCTGCGCGGCGCTGATTTACGAGATCGTCTGGTTCCAGATGCTGCAGCTGGTGCTCGGCTCGTCGGCCATCTCGATCGGTGTGCTGCTCGGAACCTTCATGGGCGGGATGTGCCTCGGCAGCCTGGGGCTCTCCCGGTTCGTTCCCCAGAGCCGGCACCCGCTGCGCGTCTACGCGACGCTCGAGCTGGCGATCGGCGTCTCGGGCATCCTGATGCTGGCGGCGATGCCGCTCGTCGAGGGGATCTACGCCTCGGTGGCCGGCCACGGCGTTCGGAGCCTGCTCTTTCGCGGGCTCTTCGCCGCGCTCTGCCTGCTGCCGCCGACCACGATGATGGGCGCCACCCTGCCGGCCGTCGCCCGCTGGGTCAAGACGACGCCGCGCGGAGTCTCCTGGCTCGGGTACTTCTACGCGGGCAACACGACGGGCGCCGTGTTTGGCTGTCTCGCCGCCGGCTTCTACCTGCTGCGCGTCTACAACGTGAAGGCCGCCACCTTTCTCGCCGTCGCCCTCAACGTCGTGGGGGCGGCGGGTGCCCTCGCGCTGGCGCGGAGACGGCCACACACGCTCGTGCGCGCCGGGGACGAGGCACCGGCCAGCACGTCGGCCACCTCGCCCACGGCCGCCTGGGTGGTCTACCTGGCGATTGGACTCTCTGGCGTGAGCGCGCTCGGCGCAGAGGTGATCTGGACACGCCTCTTCGCGCTCCTGCTCGGGGCCACGACCTACACCTTTTCGATCATCCTTGCGGTGTTCCTGATCGGGATCGGCCTCGGCAGCAGCGCCGCTTCCTTCGTCCTGCCCCGGAGCGCCAATCCACTCCGCGCGCTCGGCATCGTGCAACTCCTTCTCATCGGCGCCATCGCCTGGGCGCACTGGAACGTCGCCGCGGCCTTGCCCTACTGGCCGGTCAATCCGCAGCTGGCCACGGGTCCCGGGTATCAGTTCCAGATCGATCTGGTCCGGGGGCTGTGGGCGATCCTGCCGGCTGCCTGTCTCTGGGGCGCCAGCTTTCCGCTGGCGCTGTCGGCGGTCGCCACCGCGAGCGACGACGGTAGCCGCGTCGTCGGCCGGCTCTACGCCGCCAACACCGTCGGGGCGATCGTCGGCGCGTTGGCGATGAGCCTGTTCGTCATCACGGCCGTCGGCAGCCAGAACGGCGAGCGAATCCTGATCGTGCTGGCGGCCGCGGCGGCGCTGGTCGCGCTCGTGCCGTTTGGCCGCGCGGGAGGGCGGTTCCCGCTGCGGGCCACCGACGTTCTCCTCGTACTGATCGTCGTCGAGGCGGCCAGCCTGGCGGCGCGCAACGTCGCTCCCGTCCCGGCGCTGCTGGTGGGGCACGGGCGCCTCTCGGCGCTCGAGGTCCACAACAAGGAGACCGTGCTCTATGTCGGCGAGGGGATGAACTCCTCGCCCGTCATCACCCGCGATCCGAACGGGATCGTCAGCTACCACAACGCCGGGAAGGTGCAGGCCTCGAGCCAGCCGCAGGACATGCGGCTGCAGCGGATGCTCGGCCACCTGACGACGTTCATCCCCGAGAACCCACGGCGGGTGTTGGTGATCGCTTGCGGCGCCGGCGTCACCGCCGGGGCGGCAAGCATCGATCCGCGCGTCGAAAGGGAGACCATCGCCGAGATCGAGCCGCTGGTCCCGCAGGCCGCGGCGAAGTACTTCGGCGACTACAACTTCAACGTGGTGAAGAACCCGAAGGTCCACGTCGAGATTGACGACGCGCGCCACTTCCTCAACACCACCAAGGAGAAGTTCGACGCGATCACCTCGGACCCGTTCGACCCCTGGGTCAAGGGCGCGGCCAACCTCTACACCACCGAGTTCTGGGAGATGGCCAAGGCCCACCTCAACCCAGGCGGAGTGGTGACGGTGTTCGTGCAGCTTTATCTTTCGGGCCTGGCGGCGTCGAAGAGCGAGGTCGCCACCTTCTTCCAGGTTTTCCCCAACGCGACCATCTGGGGCAATCCGATCCGGGGGGTCGGCTACGATACCGTGCTGATGGGGCGCGCCGAGTCGACCCCGATCGACGTCGATCGCATTCAAGCTCTGCTCGAGCGCCCAGAGTTCGAACCGGTCGCCAGGTCGCTGCGCCAGATTGGATTCAACTCGGCGATCGATCTGCTGTCGACCTACGCGGGGCGCAAGCCCGAGCTCAACCCCTGGCTGGCCGACGCGGAGATCAACCGCGACGACAACTTGCGGTTGCAGTTCCTGGCCGGCTTCGACCTCAACCTCGACCAGCGCGAGCAGACCTACCGCGAGCTGCTCTCCTACCGGCAGTATCCGGCCGACCTCTTCGCCGGCAGCCCGGCCAGCCTGAACGCGCTGCGCGAAGCGATCCTCAGGAAATGACCCGGCGGCGTTGACGCCCGAGCCCCCCAACGCGCATCATTGATCGGCCATGGAATTCGGGGGCGTCAGGCAGTGTCCTAGGTGCGGGCTCACCAATCCAGACGGCGCGATCCAGTGCGACTGCCAGTACGACCTTCGCGCGGGCGGCGCGCTCGCCGTGGGGACGCCGCAAATGCTGGCGCTCCCGCTGGCGACGTTCGGCGAGCGGTTCGCGGGACACTTCCTCGATTCGGCGCTGACCTGCGGCGGCGTCGCGCTCGGCTCATACATCGGCGCGTCGCTGGGGGTGGGCGCGGCGCCAGCCATGGTGATGTTCCTCGGCTACCTCCTCTTCTCCGACGGCCTCGGCGAGGGGCAGAGCTTCGGAAAGAAGATGCTGAAGATTGCCGTCGTCGACAAGACCACGGGGCGCCCGTGCGGCTACGGCCGGTCGTTCGTGCGGAACATCGTCCGCATGTTCGGCCTCGTCGACTGGGTCTTCATGCTGGGCGAACGGCGTCAGCGGCTCGGCGACAGGGCTGCCAACACGATCGTCGTCAAGCTGCCGCGGTAGCTTCGGGGTCGGCGGGCGGGCTGGGGGTGCGCGCCCGCCCCCGACGCCGCCTCTTCGACCTAGGGCGTGCGGACCGCGACAGCGGGACAATCGGTCGAGAGCGTCGTGCAGTTCGGCGCCTCCACCGCCTGGCTCAAGCCGGCGAGCGCCGTGGGCAGCGAATCGGCCGTGAGCGCGCTACATCCCGGGAAAGCGCTGGCGACCTGGGCCGCCCCCGTGGTCATGTCGGTCACGCAGGCCGCGTATTCAGCCACCGTGGCAGTCAGGACGCACGACTGAAACTGACCGACGCCACACCCTTCGGTTCCGTTCACTGCTGATCCGTTGGTCGCGCACTTGCCATAGTCGGAAGCGCACGCCGCCTGATATTGGGCGTCCGTGATCACGCTCCCGCTCGAGGAGGCGCGGAGCGCCGCCGCCGCCGCGATGCTGGCGATCTTGCAGTCGCCGCTGGCGGAGACGAGGTGGTCTTCGTACGCGACCACGTCCGTGCACAGCTGAGCGGCCTGGCTCGCGGTCAGCGTGGCGAGCGGCGTGCTGCCGTCGAGGGTGGTTACCTCCACGTTGCCCGCGTCCTGGCTTCCCGAGCTCCCGCAGCCCGCGAGCGCGATCATCCAGATCGACCACCTGCCCATCGTCGCCTTCTTCATCCGGCCCTCCCGCACCGGATCTTGTGCCAAAGCCTCGCCGGGCTGCAACTACCTGGGGGCGCTCGCCGGCCGTGGGCTTCGCAGGCCCCAGCCACCAACGGCGGCCAGCAGTAGCCCCAGCACGACGTGGGCGAGGTGATCCCCGGGCTTGTAGTGGAAGACGTCCGCCGGGAAGAGCCCGAGCAGGCCGGCGGCGGCTTGATAGAGATCGCCGAGGCCGAACAGGAGATTGAAGAGCGCGATGCCGCGCCTACGCCGCGCGAGCACCAGCGCCGTGCCGAGCGCTCCGAACGCGATGTGGAACAGGTCGTAGGGGACCGCGCCGCTCATGAGCGCGAGGCGCGGCGGGATCAGGAGGCCGCCGACGCCGGTCAGGATCAGGATCGGGCCAAACGCGCCCAGCAGGCGGGCGTTCCAGCGGGCCGCGTGCGCGTCGCTCACGCTCGTCAGGGGGCCAGGGGGACGTAAGGCATCGCGGTGACGGGATCCGGGAGGCGCCAGGCCCCCGCCGCCGTCCGGAGCTCGACGGCGAACAGCGCGCCGGCCCCGCCGCCGGCGATGGTCGCCACGAACGTGCCGTCGGTGTCCGGGTCGGCGGCGACGGCGGTCCAGTCGGTTTCGCTGTCGAACGGCTTCCAGAGCACCTGCACGGTCGCGCCGGCGTCGACGGCCGACGCGAAGCGCACGCGCACGGTCCAGCTCGGCGCTGTTGCGTCGGCCGGATCGATCGAGAGCGCCGACAGCGTCGGTGCGGCGCCGCGGCTCGCCGCCAGCCAGACCTCCGGATCGGGAAGCACGCCGCTCCAGGTCGGGGGCGTGGCGGCGACGGCGCTGGCCGCGTCGTCGAGCGCCGTGCCGTCCGCGTCCAGCCCCGGCACCTCGAACGACCAGTGGAATGGGTCGTAGCCGAGCGGTTGCATCCGCAGCCGCTCCTCGAAGGGTTTGATGTAGCCGGTGTCCGTAACCAGGCTCTGCCAGGCGCTGTCGGCGGTGGACGCCTCGGCGCGGGAGGCGTCCATCCAGTTGCTGGCGCCGCTGGCGGCATACACCGCCAGCCCGGTCGCGGCGCGCAGCTTGTGGCCGAAGTACCGCCCGAGATCCGCGACCGCCACGCACTCCCGGGAGATGTCGCGCTCGAGCGCGTTCGGCGCGTACCACCCGCCGACCGTCTGCGCGGCGGTGTCGGCGTCGGCGAGCACCAGCGACGCCACGTCGCTGGGCGGCAGGCGGGCGGTGGCGGTGCCGGCCAGCAGATCGGCCGCCGCCTCGGCGGGCGAGGCGACCGCGAAGGTGTCGAACGGGGCGTGCTGCGCGCACAACTTGGACGAGAGCGATTGCGGCCCGCTATCGAGACTGGCCCATTGCCCGACGTCACCGCCGAGCTCCATCTCCGGCTCGAAGTTGCGCGAGTCGGCGCCGCAGGTGTGGCCGGTCAAGACCCACGGGACGATGTCGCTGGCCGCCTGGACCGCGGGCCACAGGCTGTCGGTGCCGGCCTCGCGCGCCAGGATTGCCCGGAAGTGCGCCTCCGGCTCGGTCGGGTCGTACCCGAGGCGCCCCCACTCGAGGTACATCAGATCGTCGCGCGCGTAGGCCCAGGGGTAGAACTGGTCGCTGGTCTCTGCGTGGTAGAAGTCGCGCTGCGGGGTGTAGGCGGTGGGCGGCTCCAGGGTGAAGCCGGCGACCGCGGGCGAGAGGGCCAGGGACTGGATGGCGCGCTGGGTCCGCGCGTACGAGGCCTGCCGGAAGATTTGGTGCGTTCCGCCGGCGCGCACCTGAAACACGAAGCTCCAGGGGCGGGG
Organism: uncultured Pseudomonadota bacterium; assembly: GCA_963725905.1. Taxonomy (GTDB): domain Bacteria; phylum Myxococcota_A; class Polyangia; order Fen-1088; family Fen-1088; genus JADGRB01. The sequence continues at coordinate 133,147 of CAVSAG010000007.1, forward strand.
CGGGTTGAGGTAGTTCTGGTAGCTGTAGGACGTCCAGCCCGTCATCCTGCCGCCGGCGATGGCGTACGGCGGGCCCAGGTGCTCGCCGTTGTACTTCGCCTCGAGGAGCATGTTCTGGCCGATGCTCGAGGCGAGCGCCAGGATGTCCGACTTGCCCGCGCCCCAGGTCCGCGTGGAGATGGTCATGGTGGGCGCCACCGACTGCACGCCGGCCACGAAGGTGTCCGAGTACCAGGTGGTGCCCTGGAGGCTCTCGCCGATCCGGAACCCCAGCATCGCCAGGCCGGGCGCGCGCGCGGCGAGGTCGGCGGCCGTCTCCCGCACGTAGGTTTTCAAGTCCGCCTTCGACAGCGACTCGTTGCCGTTCCCCGTGAGGTCGGACGAGGCCTGATAGGTCATCAGGCCCACTCGGATGCCGCGCGCCTTGGCCATCGCGATCACCCGGTTGAACATGGTGAGATTCCGCGCGCGGTCGGCGGCCGGCACGCCGACGTCGGGGAAGCTCGCTGATTGCGCCAGGTACAGCAGCGCGTTCGGGAAGACGGTGGTCGCGAGATCGTACATCCCGTGGATGTCGAGCACGTCGAGGCGCGCGTGCGCCATCAGATCGAGGTAGCCGGTCCAGAACCCCTCGTCGAGGAACCACCAGCTGGTCTCGCTCGCCTCCGGCAGGACCCAGAAGAGGTTCGCCCCCCGGAACGCCACCGTCGGCGCGCCGCGCGAGACGTCGCTCGGCGGAACGGCGGCGGCCCCGTCGAGGCGGATGCGCTCGGCGATCTCCAGCGCGCCGTACATCGCTCCGATGGCGTCGCGTCCGACGATCCAGGTGGCGCTTCCGATCGGCGCGATCACGAACGACTCGGCGCGCGCGTCGAGCACTGGAGCGACCGCGTCCTTTACGGTGGCCGCGGTCGGGTCGTCGATGGTGGCGATGGTGATGGTCCGCGTCGCCCGCGCCTCCGCCAGCGCCTGGTCAACGGCGCAACGGCCGTAGTCGATCGGATCGGTCGGGTCGTGGCCGTCGGGGCAGGTCACCGACCAGACCCAGGCGATCGTCCCCGGCGTTCCGCCGTCGATGGTGGCCCCGCCGTCCACCTGGCCGGTGCCGCCGCTCCCGGCGCCCGTCCCGCCGGCGCCGGCGGTCCCCGGGTGGACAGAGGCCCCGGGCGGCGCCCCACACCCCGCGGCGACGGCGATCGCCGCCAGGGCCACCAGCTCCGCGCGAACCCCTCTCATCAGGTGCAAACGCTAGCACGCCGACGCGGAGTTCCGAGATCGTTCCGTTTCCGCCAGACCCTTCGGCCTCCGGCCCGATCCGCGCCAAAAATGAGAACAAAGCGCCACGGATGCGCAGACTTTACGGCGCGCTCCTGAGACTCTGCTGCCCGCGCTCTGGGCCGTTTGGCCACGCATCGAACCTCGAGCACCATCCAAAACGGGCTACTTCGAGTGAATACCGTTCACGCCGACAACCAAGTCAATCTAGAGTGGCAGGTCCATTTCTTTCCAGGAGGAGGGCGGACGCAATGACGGCACCAGCGACAGCAGCGACAGCGGCACCGGCGGGCGGCGCGCTCAGCGGAGCGGAGATCCGAAAGGTCATCTTCGCCTCGTCACTCGGCACCGTCTTCGAGTGGTACGACTTCTACATCTACGCGACGCTCGCGCCGTTCTTCGCGACGTTGTTCTTCCCCAAGGGGAACGCGACCGCGGCGCTGCTGGCCAGCTTCGCCACCTACGCGGCCGGGTTTCTCGTCCGGCCCTTCGGCGCGCTGGTGTTCGGGCGGATCGGGGATCTGGTCGGGCGCAAGTACACCTTCCTCGTCACCATCATGGTCATGGGCCTGTCGACCGCGGCGGTCGGCATGCTGCCGACCTACGCGAAGGTGGGGATGCTGTCCCCCACCATCCTGGTGCTGCTGCGCCTCGCGCAGGGGCTGGCGCTCGGCGGCGAGTACGGCGGCGCCGCGACCTACGTCGCCGAGCACGCGCCCGACAACAAGCGCGGCTTGCACACCAGCTGGATCCAGACCACGGCCACGCTCGGATTCTTCATCTCGCTGGTGGTGATCGGCGCCTGCCGGGCCAACATGGCTGAGGAGACGTTCAAGACTTGGGGATGGCGGATCCCGTTCCTCATCTCGTTGGTCCTGCTCGGAGTTTCGGTCTACATCCGGCTCAAGCTCGACGAATCGCCGGTCTTCCTGCAGATGAAGGCACAGGGGAAGGGGAGCAAGGCGCCGCTCCGCGAGAGCTTCACCAACTGGGCGAACCTCAAGATCGTGCTCATCGCGCTGTTCGGTGCGGCGGCGGGACAGGGTGTCGTCTGGTACACGGGGCAGTTTTACGCGCTCTTCTTCCTGACCGGGACGCTGAAGCTCCCCTGGAAGACCGGCTACATGATCGTCGCGGTGGCGCTGGCGCTCGGGACGGGCCTCTTCGTCTTCTTCGGCTGGCTCTCCGATCGGATCGGCCGCAAGAAGATCATGATCGCCGGCGCCCTGCTGGGGGCGGTGACCTACTTCCCGATCTACAGGGCGATGACCCACTACGCGAACCCGGCGCTGGAGGCGTTCAACGAGCGCACGAAGATCACGCTGACGGCCAGCAACTGCCAGATGCACCTCTTCCCCAACCCGAAGACCGTCTACAGCCCGTGCGACAAGCTGCAGGACTTCCTGGCCAAGAAGAGCCTGTCCTACGAGACGATCGAGGGGCCGGGCGTCGACCAACCGGTCACGCACGTCAACGACGCGATCATCGTCGGCTTCGACGAGGTAAAGCTGACGGCCGCGCTCAAGGCGGCAGGCGCGCCGGCCGCGCCCAAGCCGGAGGACATCAACGTGCCCGTCCTGATCCTGCTGGTCTTCATCCAGCTGGTCTACGTGACGATGGTCTACGGTCCGATCGCCGCGTTCCTGGTCGAGCTCTTCCCGGCGCGCATCCGTTACACCTCGATGTCGCTGCCGTACCACATCGGCAACGGGTGGTTCGGCGGCATGCTGCCGCTGACCGCGGCGGCGCTGGTGGCGGCCAAGGGAAACATCTACGCCGGGCTCTGGTACCCGGTGATCGTCGCCGCCGTCACCGTGGTGATCGGCGTGCTCTTCGTTCGCGAGAGCCGCGACCACCAGATCAGCACGCTCTAGGTTTACGGGGGGCGGCTCGCTGCCGGATCGGTTTTACGGGGGGCGGCTCGCTGCCGCTCGCGCCCCCCGGGCCCCCCTCGCTCCGCGCGGCAAAGCCGCGCGGAGCTCGCCTGGCTGCTCGCGTCTCCCGGGCGCCCCCGCTCCGCGCGGAGCTCGCCTGGCTGCTTGTCGCCGATCACTGGACAGACGGGCGGCGCGGCGCGCCTAATCGAGGGGTGCGGGGCGCGGTGCAGGTGCTGCTGTTCCTCGCGCAGGCCGGCGCGGCCGGCGACCCGGGCGCCGGCGTTGCGCCCAGGCCATCCTTGCTGGCGCCGATCGGATCCAAGCCGACGGTCGTTCCGACGCAGGACTTCGAGCTCCGCCGAGGGGCCGGCGGCGATCTGGTCTACGAGGCGACGGGTTTCACCGCGCGCATCTCGCGCGACGGATCGGTCGCCTTTCACGACAGGCACCTCACGATCTCGCTGTTGCCGCTCCTCCTGCGGCCGCGCGGGGTGCGGGCGCCCATCACGAGCGTGCCGAGCCTGGAGGCGATCATCCGCAACCACGGTCAGGTCCCGCCGCCCCCATCGCCAGACGCCGTCGAGGCGTCGTCGACCGCCTACGGCGCGCGGCTTCCGATTCCATCGGTTACTCCCTACCGGCCAGATCCGCGCGAGGCTTGCGGGTACCCCGACGCCTGCTTCTTCAAGGCGGCCGTGGTGATCGTCAGCGTGAACGGTACGTTCGATCTGACGGACGAGCTGATGCGCCTCGCGGGCGAGGACCCGTATCGGTTCGCCAAGGCGCGCTTCCTGTCCGGCACGCGCGATCTGCGCGTCCGTTTGGCGGCCCGCGCGCACGCGGAGGACATGCGCCGGTCGCTCGTCGATCTGCCGGCCCGCCTCGCCGCGATAGTCTGCGACGAGCAGCGGAGCCTCGCCGAGCGACGCGCGATCCTGGAGGCGCTCCGCGCGGAGCTGGACGCGGGGAGCGCCGAGGCGCGCGACGCGGGCGCGACCATCGCCCGGTTCCTGGCCGCCCTCGATCGTGCCGACGGCGGCGTCGCCTGTCCGTCGCGGTGACGCGCCCGCTGCCACCGGCACGATCAGGCCAGCAGCAGCGCGCCCCGCAACGCAACCAGCATTCGGTAAAGACCAACGGTGAGGGGTGAGCACAGCCGTCAGGCCGCCGCCGCGGATCCGGTGGAGATCACGGCGGCGCCGCCTGACGCGTTTGGAGTCAACAGGACAATCGCAGGGGTGGTAACCTTAACGCGTGGCGCCCGACGACGACTCACCGGAGGCCTTCGAGGACGAGCCGACCCACCTCGACGAGATGAAGCCGCTCGGCGCCTCCGAACGGCAGACGCGCACCTACAAGACGGCGGAGTTTCTGGCCGGGCGCGACGCCGGTCTCAAAGAGGGGGTCGACGCGGCCGTCGCGGCCCTGCGCGTGGAGCTGGTGCGGGCCGGGTGCACCGAGGACGAGATCAAGCACATCGTCGCCCGCGTCCGCGCCGGCGCCGGCTCGCCCAAGTAACGCGCGAGCGCTGGCCGCCCCGACCGACGGCGGTCGTCCGCGCTCAGTAGCTCGGGGTCGGAAAGCCCCGACCGGGCCGGGCGAACAGGTAGCCCTGCAACGCGTCCGCGCCGAGCGCCGTCACGCAGTCGCGTTCGGCCGGCGTCTCGATCCCCTCGGCGATGAGCCGGATCTTGAGATCGCCGGCCAGCGCCGCAATGGCGGCGACCAGTTTCTGTTTGAGCGGCGAGGTCTCGATCCCGCGGATGAGCGACATGTCCGCCTTGACCACGTCGGGCTCCAGCGCCGCGAAGTTGGAGAGGCCGGCGTACCCGGCGCCGAGATCGTCGACCGCGATCCGGAAGCCGAGCGCGCGCAGGCGCTCGATCCGCAAGGACAGACCGCGGATCTCGTCCAGCGTGGCCCGCTCGGTTATCTCGAGCACGATCTGACGGGCGAAGGGTGTCAGCGCCCCGGCGTCGGCGAAAAGCTCGTCGTCCAGGAGATCGGACGGGTGGAGGTTCACGAACATCAACGTCTCGGCCGGCGCGGTCGGCATGAGCTCGGCGATGAGTCGCCGGATGGCCCGCCCCAGCTCCTGCGTGGCGCCGAGCTGCTCGGCGACGTCGAACAGGTCGGACGGGTTGTGCAACGACAGCTCCTCGGTGCGAACCAGCGTCTCGTAGGCGATCACCGTCCGGTTCTGCCACGAGACGATCGGCTGCGTGGCGATCCAGAGCCCGCCCAGCGCGGCGGTGAACCGTGCCTCGAGCCCCGCGCGGTCGCTGATGGGCCGCCCCGCGATCTCGCGGCCGACGGTCCGGCGGACGACCGCCAGCCGGTGCCAGTAGACGGCGCGGCTCACCACGTCGCAGAGCTCGTCCGGCGCGACCGGCTTGACGAGATAGCGAAAGGCGCCGTGCTCGATCGCGTCAATCGCGCTCTCCAGATCCGGACGGCCGGTCAGGAAGACGAAGGGGATGTCCAGATCCTTGGCCCGGATGGCGCGCAGCAGCGCCCGGCCGTCGACGTCGGGCATTCCGAGATCGCTGACGATGACGTCGAACGGATGCGCCTCTGCCTTGGCGATCGCCTCGCGACCGCCGGCCGCCACCGTGATGCGGTAGCCCCGCCTCGCCAGGATGCGCTCGGTGCTGCGCGCGACGGGCAGCTCGTCATCAACGACCAGCACGGCCGGCTGTGCGTCGCCTCCTGGTCGTGCCGCAGCCGATGCCTCGCCCTCCTCGCCGTGCATCGACGCATCATCACCCCGCTGAACGGGGCGAACAAGCGTTACGAACGAGGTTGGCAATCAGGCGCCCGGCGGGGCGCCACGGTTTCGAAACCGGCGCGGTTCAGATTCGAAACCGGCTGTCAAACGCACCCCGTCGTTTGGAACGACCGCGCAAACGAGAGGGCCCGACATCCGGGCCGAGCTTGCTCAATGTCGTTTCTGGGGGGCCGGTGAGAGCTCGCCTGGCTGGCGCATCCGGTCGTTGGCCAGCGGCCAGCGCCGGACGTGCGTCCGCTCCTGCCAGTCCAGCCGCCGTTCGGCGCGCCGCGCGTCCTCTTCCGGGGTCACGATTCGCGGCTCGACCGTGGCCTCCTCGGGAACGTCGTCCTCCGGTGTGGTCGGCATGTCCAAGAAGGTGGACATTCAGCGGGGCTCGCGCCAGTCCGGCGCCGCCCATACCGCCTCGGTATCGTCGTCGGGGCAGGGACTGATGCGGATTCAGGCCAAGGTGGGGTATACGGGGGCATGTCCGCCGATCGCTCAACCATCTCCGCGGCCGAGGCGCTGGCCCGTCTAAAGGCTGGAAACGGCCGCTACGTCCAGAACGTCCGCAGCGTCGATTCGATGCTCAGCCACAGCAAGCGTGACAACGCGACGCCGCAGGTGCCGGTCGCCATCGTGCTGGGCTGCTCGGACTCGCGCGCCCCGGCCGAGATCGTGTTCGATCAGGGGCTGGGCGACCTGTTCGTGATCCGGGTCGCCGGGAACATCGTCGCCCCCTCGCAGATCGGCAGCGTCGAGTTCGCCGCCGAGCGGTTCGGCACCCGACTGGTCGTCGTCATGGGGCACACCAACTGCGGCGCCATTGCCGCCACGATCGAGGCGATCTCCGGCGAGCAGGGCTCGGCGTCGCGCAATCTGATGTCGATCGTTAACCGCGTCCGGCCCGGCATCGAAAGCTTGATGGCGACGGACCTCGCGCGCGATCCGGAACGGCTGGCCCGCGAGGCGATGCGCGCCAACGTGCGCGCCTCGGTGGCCCATCTCCGCCACGGATCCGAGGTGATCGAACGCCTGGCCGACGAGGGCGGGCTGGCGGTCGTCGGCAGCGAGCTGGACCTCGCCACCGGCGAGGTGACCTTCTTCGACGACTTCCCCCGGTTCGACCGGCGCGGTTGACCACGTCGGGGACTGCGGCGGTCCCGGCGAAACGGTTGAAGAAGATCGCCTCCGGGGGGACCAACGAGGCATGGCGTGGAGCAGGCCCGCTCTTCCGCGTTGGCTGGCGTCCCTGATGGGGCTCGGTCTGGCGGCGCTGTCGATGGGCGGCTGCGGCAGCGGCGGGGGAGCGCGCGACGCCGCGCGCGACGCGCCGGCCGTCGCCGATCCGCGGGCCGCGATCTGTGCCGAGGCCGGGACGTCGGCCGTCCCCTTCGACATCGTGCAGACGATCTTCAATCAGGATTGCGTGACTTGCCACAGCCGAGGCGACGATCTGAATCTGAGCGCGGGCGTGGCCTGGCAGGATCTGGTGAATCAACCGGCGCCGCCTGCCGAAGCTTGCGGCGGGACGCTGGTCGTCCCCGGCAATCCGGGCGCGAGCTATCTCTACCAGAAGCTCACCAACCCGAGACCCTGCTCCGGATCGCAGATGCCGCGAACGTCGCTGTTTCCGTACCCGCTGCCGGCCTGCGTGACCGGGCTCGTCTCTACGTGGATCGAGGAGGGAGCCCCCGGTCCAACTTCAGACGCGGCCACCGACGGCCGCCGCGGATAGCTGGAGATCGCTACTCGCGCGCCGCGCCTACCGCCAGGACGCGCAGAATCTTCTCGATGCTCGCCGGCTTGGCCAGGTGGCGATCGAAGCCGGAAGCGCGCGCCTTGGCGACGTCCTCGGCCTGCGCGTAGCCGCTGAGCGCCACCAGGAAGATCGAGCGCAGCGCGTCGTCGGCCCGGATCGCGCGCGCGACCGCGTAGCCGTCGAGCCCCGGCAGGCCGATGTCGCACAGGATGGCGTCGGGCTTGAACGTGCGCGCCCGGTCGAGCCCCGCCTGTCCGCTGCGCGCGATCGCGACCTCGAACTTACCGATCTGCAAGGCGGCCTGCAGCCCTTCGGCGATCTCCAGGTCGTCCTCGATGACCAGCACCCTCTGAGGGCGGGCGATCTCCTCGACGATGGTTTCGGCGGCTCCCATCCCCTCCGCGTCGGCGAGGGGGAGCCGGATCGTGAACTCGGCGCCCGCGCCCCGGCCGCCGCTGCGGGCGGTGACGCTTCCGCCATGCAGCTCGACCAGCCCCTTGACGAGCGCGAGTCCGAGTCCGAGCCCGCCGCCCGTCCGATCGAGGCTGCGATCTCCCTGCATGAACGGCTGGAACAGCTGCGGCAAGAGCGTCGGTTCGACGCCCATTCCCGAGTCGGCGACCGAGAGGATCGCGGTGCGGTCCTCGCCGGCGCGCACCGTCACCCGCGCCCTTCCATCCGCCGGGGTGAACTTGGCCGCGTTGGTGAGGAGGTTGGTCACGACCTGCGCGATGCGCGCCCCATCCGCGTGGACGTAGAGAGGCCGCTGCGCCTCGACGAGGTCGAACCTCACGCCGCCGCGCTCGAGGTGAGAGCGATTGTCCTCCAGCGTCTCGCGCACCAGCGCGTTGACGTCGAGCCTCTGCCGTCGCAGCTCGACCTTGTCCTGGGTGATGCGGGTGACGTCGAGGAGATCGTCGACCATGCCGACCAGGTGCCCGATCTGCCTGTCGATCACCCGCGTCGCGCGGGCCGTCGTCTCGGCCCCGGGTGCGCCGTGTTCCAGCAGGTAGAGGTTGGTGCGGATGGCGGCCAGCGGGTTGCGCAGCTCGTGCGAGAGCATGGCGATGAAGGCGCCCTTCCGCTCGTCGGCCTCGCGCAGCTCGTCGACGAGGCGGCGCTGGGCGGTGACGTCGTGGCTCATCGCCATGATCTGCCGCGTCTCTCCGTCGCGATCGACAATCGGGACGACGGTCCACTGGCGCACCGCCCGCGGCATCCCCGGGAGCTCGACCGCCAGGTCGTAGGTCTGCCGCTCGCCGGTGGCGACCGCTCTTTCGCTGTGGGTGTAAAGCGGCGTCCAGATCGCCGGCGGCCAGACATCGTCTCCCCGCAGCCCCACGATCTCCTCGGGGCGACGGCCGCAGATCTGTGCGGTGAGGCGCGCCAGGGTGGGGTTGAGATAGACGACACGATAGTCGCGATCGTAGAGGATGAGGTTGGCCGGCATGTTCTCGACCGTGGTGCGGAAGAGCTCCCGGGTCTCGCGCAGCGTCTCCTCTTGAAGGCGGGCGGCCTGGACGGCGCAGGCCTCGATCCAGCGCGCGCGCTCGATCGCGTCGGTGCACTGCCGGGCCACCAGGTCGAGCAGTCGCAGCTCGTGGTCGTGATGGGAGCGCGGCTGGCGGTGATAGGTGGAGAGCAGGCCGACGATCTCCCCGGAGTGCCCGCGCAGTGGCGTCGACTGCAGCGCGCGGATTCCCGTCGCCGCCAGCGGATCGCACACTCGCCCGTCGAGCGCGTGGCCCGCGCCGAGGTCCTCGACGACGACCCGCTGGCCGCGCGCCTGGTGATCGTCGTGCACCGCGTGCACGAGCGGCAGGCGCGCCCCTTCCTCGAGGAACGCGGGCTCGAAACCCCGGTGCGCGGACAGCTTCAGCTGCTGCGTGTCGGCCGCGAAAACCGCCAGGTACCCCATCTCGGCGCCGAAGATCGCCGTCGCTGCGTCGATGGCGCCCGACAACAGCGTCGGGAGGTCGCCGTCGCGCACGAACTGGCTCGTCATTCCATGGAGGCGCGTCATCGTGTCGAGCTCCACGCGCAACATCGACTCTGCGCCCCCCCCAGGTCGCAACGTCATGGGCGCGCATTGTACGGGCGAGCACGCTCCGCGCGGCAGCACTTTCCGTCAGGCGCGGCGCGCCGAACAAACCGCGCGCGCAAAATGCGAACGCGGACGCGCGGGCGCCCGGGGATGCGCGGCCGCCCGCGCGTCGGGTTCATGGCAGAGCTTCACACCGCCTGGACCACGCACAAAGCGGTGCGGCTCAGTACCCTTTTTGCCTTCGCCAGCCTGCCCATCGACTACACTGCGGCGGCGCGTGAGGTTCAAGGAAGTCCGACGGTCGCGCTTCTGGGTTGCCGGTGCGTGTTTCGTCCTGGTTCTCATTTTCGGTTTCAAGGGACTCGTGCGTCGAGGTGGCGGCGAGCCCGCCGTCCGCACCGTCCGCGCCGCGATGTCGGTTCGGGCCCCGCGTCCCCTCGTCCGCGACGATGCCGATCGCGACGGGATCCCCGACGCGCTGGAAGAGGCGCTGGCGGCTCATTACGCGCCGGTGGTCGTGCTCGCCCCCGGCGAGCAGAACCGTCCCGCGTCGACGCGCTGGCTGCTCGGCCGCATCGCCCCCAGCGGGATGTCCTCGGACGACGTCGGCCGTGCGCTGCTGGCCGGGCAGCTGGAGCTCGGCGGCGCCGATTTTCCGGACGACGTGCGCGCCGGCAGCGGCGATCCGCGCGACTGGGTGACCTACGTCCACGTCTATCCGCGCGTCGACGGTGGGATCAACATCCAGTACTGGTTTTTCTACCCTTACAACCGGGCGCCGCTGTTCTTCGACCACGAGGGGGACTGGGAGCACGTCACGGTCGACCTCGCGCCCGGTGGAGACCCGCGCGCCGTGTACTTCTCCGAGCACGGCAACAACAACCCCGGTGTCCCCCGGACCTGGTCCGACGTGCGCCGCCTCGGAGACCACCCGATCGTTCTCTCCGCGCGCGGCACGCACGCGAGCTACCCCGATCAGGCGTCGGTGGCCTGGTTCGACCACGCCAGCGACTGCCGTTCGCTCGACGGCTGCGCCGACCCGGTGTGGCGCACCTGGCAGGGCGGCGGGCTGACCAACGTCGGGGAGCGCCGCGCGGTCCTGGGCGCCAGCGAGGTGCTCGCCTACGCGGGACGCTGGGGCGGCGGCGGCCACTTCCTTCGCTCCCGCCCGGCGCCGCAGAGTCCTCTCCAGCAAGGCGGGTTCTCGAGCGCCGGATTCGACTGAGCGCCAGCCGACGACCCTTCCACGACTGTTCCTGGATCTCCGGAACGGCGGAAGGTGGTTGCTGAGGCGACCCGCACGACCCAGCTTGTGGCCACATGGCCACCAAGGCGGAACGGTACCGGAGCGCCAGCGAGAGATCGGGACCCAAGCGAGCGCCGCGCCCGAAGCCAGCGAAGGCGGCCCGGGGCTCTCACAACGAAGCGGCGCGCGCCGCGAACCACGCCGGCTACCAGCTCGAAGCCGTCGGGCCGAAGAGCCGCCCGTCCCGCAAGTCGACACGCAAGGCGGCCAACCGGCAGAAGGCGGGCGTGAGCCTCAAGAAGCGTCAGAGCGATCGGTTGAAGTCTCCCGAGGCGCCGGGAAAACGGTGAGCACCGGCGCGCGGGTGGGCGCCTCGCACGAGCCGTCATGGTCGCTTGACGGTCCGTTCATCTGACGTCGAATCGAAGCCGAACCGTAACACTGTTGTTGGACGGGTGCGTTCCGGGATCCGGTATCCGTCGTGCATGTTGAATTTACGACGGGTTCTTTTCGCGCTCTCCATGGTTTCGGTCGGTTTCGCCTGCTCGAGTGACAACGGAGGCGGCACCGGTGGCTCAGGGGGTGGCGCCGGTGTGTCAGGAGGCGCCGGCAAGGGTGGCGCGGGCGGCGGCGCGGCCGGCGCGGCGGGTAGCAGCGCGGCAGGCGCGGGCGGTGGCGCGGCGGGCAGCAGCGCGGCCGGCGTGGGCGGTGGCGTGGCGGGCGCGGGCGGCGGCGTGGCGGGCGCGGGCGGCGGCGTGGCGGGCGCGGGCGGCGGCAAGGCGGGCGCGGGCGGCACCTCCGCCGGCGGCGCGGCCGGCGGCGGGCTCTCGGCCGACATTCAGAACATCGTCATCATCTTCGCCGAGAACCGGAGCTTCGACGGTCTGTTCGGCACCTTCCCGGGCGCGAACGGGCTCAACAATGTCACCACCTCGGGATCGGCAGGGGCCGGCGGGGCGGGCGGGGCAGCAGCCCCGACCTACATTCCGCAGAAGGATCGCGACGGGACGACGGTCCTCGCCAAGCTCCCGCAGACCTGGGGCGGCGGCACGGCGTCGGGGAACCCGACGGTGGTGACGCAGGCGCAGACGGACAACGTGCCGAACGCGCCGTTCGCGCTGGAGACCACCTGGGCGTCGATCAATGGCGCGCCGGCGCTGACCACGCTCGACGTTACGCGCGACATCGCCCACCGGTTCTTCGAGAACCAGATGGAGCTCAACGGCGGGACCAACGACATGTTCGCCGCCTGGGAGGACGGCGGCGGGATCACCATGGGCCACTGGGACTACAGCCAGTCGAAGCTCTGGAAGCTCGCGCAGGACTACGTGCTGGCGGACAACTTCTACATGGGCGCGTTCGGTGGCTCGTTCCTCACCCACCAGTACCTCATCTGCGCCTGCGCCCCGACGGTGCCGGTGGCGACCGTCACCGCCAATCACATGTCGGTCAACACGCTCGGGACGGCGAACAGCAAGGGCGTGCCGCAGCTGGCGCTCAACGCGGCGGCGACCACGCCGACGCCGGCCTCGGCGCTCGACGGCCCCCCGGCGTTCCTGACGGGGAACATCACGCCGGTCGGGTACTTCGCGAGCCTCGGGGACGACAACACCGTCCAGCGCGCGGTCAACACCATGCAGCCCGCGTATGAGCCGAGCGGCAACGGCCCGGCGGCGGCCGCGACCGACATGCGCTACGCCGATCCGGCGAACGCTACGACGCTTCCGCCGCAGACGCAGACGACGATCGGCGACCTCTTGACCGGCAAGGGCGTCGACTGGGCCTGGTACGCGACCGATTGGGCCGCGGCCATCTTCGACGGCGAGCAGCCCGCCACCGCCACCCGCACGGTGATCTACGCGCCGTCGGGGCCGCGCAGCAGCCCCGACTTCCAGACGCACCACCACCCGTTCAACTACTACGCGGCCTTCGATCCGGCGACCAAGTCACCGGCCCGCGCCGCCCACCTCAAGGACTACAACAACCTGCTCGAGGACATCGCCAACGGGACGGTGCCGCCGGTCGCCTGGTACAAGCCGACGGGGAACGTCAACCAGCATCCGGGCTACGCCAACCTGGACGACGGCGACGCCCACATCGCCGACCTGGTGGCCAAGCTGCAGGCAGGCCCGCAGTGGCAGCACATGGTCATCATCGTCACCTATGACGAGTACGGCGGGCAGTGGGATCACGCGGCGGCGCCCAAGGGCGACCTCCTCGGCCCCGGCGAGCGCATCCCGGCGATCATCATTTCGCCCTACGCCAAGAAGGGGACGGTCGACCACACGCAGTACGACACCGGGTCGACGCTGCGCCTCATCACCAAGCGCTTCGGGGTGTCGACGCTGCCCGGGCTCACGGCGCGCGATGCCGCGCTCACCGCGGTCTCCGGCGGCAAGGCGATGGGCGACCTGACGAACGCCCTCACGCTCCCGTAGCGACGCTCCGCAGTCCTGCGATAGCCGCCACCCTCGACGGTGGCGGCTATTTGTTTGTGAGATCCGCGTCGGTCAACGTCTTCAGGAACGCGATGACGTCGGCGATCTCCTGCTTGCTCAGGGCCGGCGCGCGGCCGGGCTTGCCGCCGAACGGAGGATCGACATTGACGTTCTTGTGGTACGCGGCCGGCAGATCGTCGAATCGGTCGGCCTTGCCACGCGGTCTTGCCGTACCACTTCCCCGGGTTGGTGTCGCGCGAGACGTAGAACGCGAGCACGTCGTCGAGCGAGTGGAAGATGCCGTTGTGGAAGAACGCGCGCCGCACGGCGACGTTGCGCAGCGTCGGGACGCGGAACTGGCCGCAGTACTCCGGGTGATTGCCGAGGTCGGTCCGCACGGGACCGCACAGGCCCAGGTCATGAAAGGCGGGGTCGGCGTTGGCCGGCAACGTCCGGTTCCGGGGAACGGCGATCGCGTTGTAGCCGAAGTCGGTGAAGTTCGGGAACCCATCGTGCCGGATCCCGCTCGGGTGACAGGAGTTGCAGTTTCCCTTCTTCGCGTCGATGAACAGGGCCAGGCCGTGCTGCTCGCTGGCGCTCAGGGTCCCCTGACGCCGCAGGTAGGCGTCGTAGCGGCTCGTGTAAGGGTAGAAGTCCTTGGGGCTCTGCTGGAAGACCTCCAGGCACATCAGCAGCGCGGTCGATCCCCGCAGCGGATCGGCGAACACGTCGTCGCCGAAGACCGCCTTGAACCGCGCGGCCAGCGGCCCGGCGCCGAGCCGCGCCACCACGCTGTCGATGTCCGGGTTGGCCATCTCGAACGGCGACGTCAGCGGCGCCCGCGCCTGATCGTGCTTGGTGGCGGCGCGGCCATCCCAGGCGTGGCCGCCCGTCGGTCCCTGATCGATGCTCTCGTCGACGGCCTCGTCGAAGTGGTGCGTCGCGAAAGGCGGCACCGTCTGCAGGTAGCGTAGACCTGGCGCCGCCCGCAGGCCGACGCTCTTGAGGTCGGGCCCCCCGAGCTGCGTCGAACGGGCGTTCGGAGGTTGATAGCCGAGGCGCGGATCGTGGCAGGTGGCGCACGACATCTGCCCCGAGATGGAGAGGGACGGATCGGCGAACAGCTGTCGTCCGAGCTCGGTCATCGCGGCGACGCCCGGCCGGCGAGAGAAGCGGTCCGCCGCGTAGAATGCTTTGCTCGCGGCGCTGGCGTCAGCACGCGCGGCGGGGGCGTCGGGATGGGGCGGTGGCGCGGGCTGCGGGTGCTCCTGGTTCCCGACACAGCCCGCGATCTCCAGGAGGCCGGCGAGGAGCAACGCGATGAGCCCGGATCGACGCACGGGGGCGGATTGTGCCCGAGTTCGGCGTCGCCTCATGTGCCATTGACGTAAATCCTGCGGCGGGACAGCCTCTGGCCATGCTCAGTCGGTCGCGCGGGCTGAACCTGATGGCATTGGCGCTGTCGCTCGCGGCGGCGTGCAGCACGGGCGGGTCGCAAGGCGGAGCTGGCGGCTCGTCGACAGGTGGCTCGGGCACCGGCGGCTCAGGGTCTGGCGGCTCGGGGACGGGCGGTTCGGGGACCGGCGGCTCGGGCAGTGGCGGCTCGTCGACCGGCGGCTCGTCGACCGGTGGCGCGTCGACCGGTGGCGCGGCAGGCGGACACGGCGGTGATGCCGGCTCCGCGGGAATCGGTGGAGGCGCAGCCGCGACCGGTGGGGCGGCTGGCGGCGGTGCCGGGCCTGGCGCCGCTGGCGCGGGCGGGCGCTCCGCATCCGGCGGGGTGGGCGGCGCCGCGGGCGCTGCTGGTCGGCCGGCCTCCGGTGGCGCAGGCGGTGGTGCCGGCGCAGGCGGCGCGACTTCGGCGAGCGAGTGGGTCACGATTTCGAACGGCGGCTTCTGGAACGACACCAGCGGCAAGCGGATCGAGGCGCATGGCGGCGGCTTCATCCAGGTCGGCGACACCTGGTACTGGGTCGGCGAGGACAAGTCGATGAACTCGGGGAACTTCTTCGCGGTGAACGTCTACGCGTCGAAGGACCTCGCGCACTGGCAGTTTCGCAACGCGATCATCACCCGCCAGACCTCGACCGATCTCGCCGCCGCCGATCGGATCATCGAGCGGCCGAAGATCATCTACAACGACAGCACCCAGCAGTACGTGATGTGGCTGCACTGGGACGGCATGAGCTACGCGACGGCGCAGGCGGGTGTGTTCACGTGCGCCACCGTCGACGGCGACTACAAGCAGGTGAGCCACTTCCAGCCGAACAGCAACATGGCGCGCGATGATTCTCTGTTCAAGGACGACGACGGCAAGGCCTACTTCATGGCCTCGGCGAACAACAACCAGGACATGATCATCTACCAGCTGGCCGACGACTACCTGTCGATCAAGAGCCAGGTCGTTACCGTGTTCGCCGGCAAGCAGCGCGAGGCGCCCGCGATGTTCAAGCAGAGCGGACGCTACTACCTCATCACCTCGGCGGCGACCGGCTGGGATCCGAACCAGGCGCAATACGCGTCGGCCACCAGCATTGCTGGTCCCTGGAGCGGCCTGACCAACCTCGGCGACGGGACGACGTACGACACGCAGTCGGCGTTCGTCATTCCGTTCGCCGGCAGCCAGGCGACGACCTACATCTTCGCCGGCGATCGCTGGCAAGATCCCGACCTCGTCAGCTCGAAGTACATCTGGATCCCGATCCAGATCTCGGGCACCTCGCTCACGCTCGCCGACTACGCCAACTGGCAGCTGGACGTGACGACCGGACACTGGTCCGATGATCAGACGCTGATCCCGCAGACCGGCTGGTCGCTGATCTCCGCCGACAGCCAGGAGACGTCTGCCGAGAATGGGAAGGCGACGAACGCCTTCGACGGTTCGACCTCGACCTTCTGGCACACGCAGTACACGGGCGGCGAGACGCCTTACCCGCACGAGATCCAGATCGATCTCGGCGCGACGTACGGGCTCGACGGCTTCCGGTACGTCCCGCGCCAGGACGGCAGCAACCACGGCATGGTCGCCACCTGGCAGTTCTACGCCAGCACCGACAAGACCAGCTGGGGGACGCCGGTGGCGACGGGGACGTTCAACGCCGACACCAGCGAGGAGCGGGTGATGTTCACGCGTGCGACGGCGCGCTACGTCCGCTTCGTCGCGCTGTCGGAGATCAACGGCAACCCCTGGGCCTCCGTCGCCGAGCTCCGCATGGTCGGCGGCGCGCCATAGATTCGCTGCGTGTCGCTCTTGCAATGAGCCGACGCGCCAAACCTCACCTGCGTTGCGGTGTCTGTCGGATGCACCGGAGCCTCTGTATCTGCGCGCTCCTGCCGCGAATCGCCACGCGGACGCGGGTGGTGGTGCTGCTGCACCAGCTCGAGGCGGTCAAGACGACCAACACCGGCATCGTCGTGGCCCGCTGCCTCGTCAACAGCGCCGTCGTCTACCGAGGGCGCGCGCCGGAGGGGGTGGTGGCGGAGACGCTGGAAGCGGCGCTGCAATTCGCCGCCGCCGAGCCCGTGCTCCTGTTTCCGCACCCGTCGGCGACGCCGCTCGCGGCGCGGCCACTGGGCGATCGGCCGCTCTTGCTGGTCGTCCCGGACGGGACCTGGCCCCAGGTGGCGCGGGCGCGGGGGCGGGTGAAGGCGCTGGCCCGGATGCCGTGCGTGTCGTTGCCGGACGCCGCGGCACCGGCCGGTCGTCTGCGCGCGCCGCCCCGGTCGGGCCGTCTGGCGACGCTGGAGGCGGTGGCAGCCGCGCTCGGGATCCTGGAAGGGCCGGCGGTGGGCGAGGCGTTGATGCGCGTCTACCGGATCATGACCGAACGGACCTTGTGGACCAACGGGCGCCTCGCCGCCGACCAGGTGACCGGCGGCATCCCGGCGGGCGTCCGCTCGCACGATCCGCTCGGCCTCGGCTGACCCGTCGCCTGTCCGAAACCGAGTGCTAGCCCGCGCTGGCGGCCCGTCGCGCCGATCCCTGCGCCGCAGCCGTGACGGCGCGCGCGCGGCCCGGGCCGAAGCGGGCGCGGTAGGCCTGCGGCGATGCGCCGGTGTGACGCCTGAACAGACGCCGGAAGAAGCCGAGATCCTCGTAACCGACCTCCTGGCTGACGTCGGCGACGCTCTTGCCGCGCGTCTCCAGCAGGTGGCGTGCGGCGTCGATCCGCAGCCGGTGCAGGTAACCGAGCGGCGTCTCGCCCGTCGCCGCCGAGAACCGACGCGCGAAGTTGCGCGGGCTCATGCCGACGCGCGCGGCGAGATCGTCCAGGCTCACCTGCTGCTTGAAGTTGCGGAACAACCAATCCTGCGCGCGCTTGATCGGGTCGTCGTCGTGCGCCGAGCGCGGCGGCGCGGCGCCGTAGCCCGACTGCCAGATGCGCGGTGTCTCGAGCAGGAGCGCCTTGGCCGTCTCGACCGCCAGTTCGTGCCCGCAGTAGCGCTCGACCAGGTAGAGACTGAGATCGATGGCCGAGTAGACACCGCCGCCGCAGAAGATGCGCCCGGACTCGGTGATGAACCGATCCGGCTGCCAGTCGACGGTCGGGTAGCGCCGTCGGAACTCGCCGACCATCGCCCAGTGGGTGGTCGCCGGGCGGCCGTCGAGCAGCCCCGCCTCGGCCAGCAGCGACACGCCGGTGCAGATCCCGGCGATGCTCGCCCCGCGGGTGTACTGGCGGCGAAGCCAGGGGATGAGCACCGCGTTGGCCTGGTTGGAGGCGTCGAGGTCGAATTCGGCGGTGGGGACCACGATGAGGTCGGTCTTCTTGATCGAGGCGAGCGTTCCCTCGGGCTGGAGCTGTACGGGGACGGTGTGCCGAGTGGCCTGCCCGTCGAGCGAAACGGTCCGCACGCGGAAGCGCGGCACCATCGGCTGGCCGTGGATCATCTGCCAGAGGACGCCGGCGGTGCTGAAGATCTCGATCGGAGCCACCGAGGTCGAGGGGAGCGCGCGCTCGAGCAGGACGACAGTCACGTCGATGACGGAGGGGGGATTCTTGCCACTTGGCCGGATCACCACCCGAGTGTGTCTGATCCGCCGCGCCCCCACAATCGCGGCTTGCCGTAGCTTGTTCTTCGTCCCTGGAAGGAGGGCAAGAATCATGAGCCAGAACAAGACATATCGAGGGAAGTGCTTCTGCGGCGCCGTCGAGCTCGCCGTCAGCGGCGAGCCGGCCGGGATGGGCTACTGCCACTGCAACTCGTGTCGGACCTGGAGCGCTGGTCCGGTCAACGCGTTCACGCTGTGGCACCCGGAGAGCGTGAAGGTGACCAAGGGGGCCGACCAGATCGGCAGCTACGCCAAGAACCCCAACAGCCACCGCAAGTGGTGCAAGAGCTGCGGGGGCCATCTGATGACGGAGCACCCGCAGTGGGGTCTCATCGACGTCTACGCGGCGACGATCCCCGACTTTCCGTTCAAGGCCGGGGTCCACGTCAACTACCAGGAGACGGTGCTGCACATGGACGACGGCGTCCCCAAGCAGAAGGATCTCCCGGCCGAGATGGGCGGCTCGAACCAGCTCATCGCTCCGTGACGCGTGCGGCTCCCGCGCGTTGAGGTCAGCGCGCGGGGGCGTCGGAGATCGGCAGGAAGGCGGCGCTGTCGAACCAGCGGTCGATGTCGGCAGCGTGGGCCTCGAACGGCAGGCGGGCTCCCCCTCGCGGGCAATCTGTGTTACGCGTTTGCTCACTCTTAACGGAGGGACAGATGCGAAACGACGCGCGAGGATTGTTGGTGCTGGTGAGCTTCGTCTTCGGTGTTGGCGCTGCTGCCTGTTCGAAGAGCACCGACGATTCGTCTCCGCCGACAGGTGACGTCTACACGGTGACGGTGACAGCGGCGACTTCGACCGGCCTTCCTTCCTGTACGGGCACGACCATCGGGACGGTCGCCGCCGTCGTGCCGAGCCCCGTGACCGCCGTGAACCCCGTGACCGTCTGGACCTGCGAGAGCAGCGGCATGTGGTTGCAGCTCACTTGCGGTAACTCGAACGCGGGATCCGTCGCGTACGCGCCCGTCGGCAATGTCCTGTGGGCCTGCGAGCATTCGCTATGGACGCAGGTCATGTTCTCCCCCGGTCCGCAGGGGCCGCCCGGACCGACGGGTGCGACCGGTGCCCCGGGAGTGAAGGGCGCGACGGGTGCGACCGGCGCCACGGGGCCGGCCGGACCAACCGGTGCGACCGGCGCCACGGGAGCGAAGGGCGCAACAGGAGCAACCGGCGCCACGGGAGCGAAGGGCGCGACGGGTGCGACCGGCTCCGCGGGACCGACCGGAGCGACGGGGCCAGCCGGGCCGACCGGCGCCACGGGAGCGACCGGCAGCACGGGAGCGACCGGTACCACGGGAGCGACCGGCGCTACAGGAGCTCAGGGGCCGGCCGGCACCGGAACGAATGGACTGAATTCACTGGTCAGCCTGTCCGTCGAACCGCCCGGCAAGAACTGCGCGACCGGCGGCAAGCGGATCTCCGTCGGCCTCGACACCAACGGGGACGGAATCCTCGAAGGGTCCGAGGTCACCGAGACCGCCTATGTCTGCAACGGTTCTGCCGCCTGCACGACCGCGGCCGATTGTCCGGCAGGGGGCAGCGCTTGCACGGCCCCGACCTGCGTCGGCGGAGTCTGCGGTGTCGAGGCCCTGGCGGCCAACACCGAGGTCCTGCAACAGGTCCCCGGCGATTGCCACAATCTGGTGTGCGACGGGATGGGCGGCGAGACGAATCTCGTCGACAACACCGACGTGCCCGATGACGGCAACGACTGCACGATCGACAGTTGCTCGAACGGAACGGCGGTGCACGTCCCCGCCCCGGCCAACACGGAGGTCCAGCACCAGGTCCCCGGCGATTGCCGCAACCTGGTGTGCGACGGAATGGGCGGCGAGACGAATCTCATCGACAACACGGACGTGCCCGATGACGGCAACGACTGCACGATTGACAGCTGCTCGAACGGGACGCCGGCGCACGTCCCTGCCCCGGCCAACACGGAGGTCCAGCACCAGGTCCCCGGCGATTGCCGCAACCTGGTGTGCGACGGGATGGGGGGCAAGACGAACCTCGTCGACAACACCGACGTGCCGGCGGGCGGCAGCGACTGCACGGTCAGCAGCTGCTCGAACGGAGTGCCGACGCTGGTCCCGGCCCCGGCGGGCACGGAGGTCCAGCACCAGGTTCCCGGCGATTGCCGCAACTTGGTCTGCGATGGGATGGGGGGCGAGACGAATCTCATCGACAACACGGACGTGCCCGTGGACGGCAACGACTGCACGATCGACAGCTGCACGAACGGAGTGCCGGCGCACGTCCCGGCCTCGGCGGGCACGGTTTGCAGCGGTGGCGCTTCGACCTGCGACGGTTCAGGAAAATGCAGGGGCGGCTGCGCCTCTTGTCCTGCCGCCTGCGCGGCTGCGGCCGATTGTCCGGCAGCGGGCAGCCCATGCGCGGCCGCGACCTGCGTCGGTGGAGTCTGCGGTATCACGGCCCTGGCGGCCAACACCGAGGTCCCGCAACAGGTCCCCGGCGATTGCCGCAATCTGGTCTGCGACGGGATGGGCGGCGAGACGAATCTCGTCGACAACACGGACGTGCCCAATGACGGCAACGACTGCACGATCGACAGCTGCTCGAATGGGACGCCGGCGCACGTCCCGGCCCCGGCCAACACCGAGGTCCCGCAACAGGTCCCCGGCGATTGCCGCAACCTGGTCTGCGACGGGATAGGAGGGGAGACGAGCCTCGTCGACAACACGGACATCCCGGCGGGCGGCAACGACTGCACGATCGACAGCTGCACGAACGGGGTGCCGGCGCGCGTCCCGGCCCCGGCCAACACCGAGGTCCAGCACCAGTTTCCCGGCGATTGCCGCAACCTGGTCTGCGACGCGACGGGAGGGGAGACGAGTCTCGTCGACAACACGGACGTGCCCAATGACGGCAACGACTGCACGATCGACAGCTGCACGAACGGGGTGCCGTCTCACGTCCTGGCCCCGGCGGGGACGGTCTGCGGCGGCGGCGCTTCGACCTGCGATGGATCTGGAAACTGCGGCGGCAGCTGCCTCCTGCAACAGGTTCCGGGCGATTGCCACCAGCTGATCTGCGACGGAATGGGAGGGGAGACGAGCCTCGTCGACAACGCGGACGTGCCCAATGACGGCAACGACTGCACGATCGACAGCTGCACGAACGGGGTGCCAACGCACGTCCCGGCCCCGGTGGGGACGGTTTGCGGCGGAGGCGCTTCGACGTGCGACGGTTCAGGAAGATGCGGCGCGATCTCCTCTCAGAGGCTCGTCACCGCCGCCGACGAGTCGACGCTCATGATGTCCACGGCCGCGAGCGAGCGGTAGCGGCGCAGCTAGGTTTCGGCGCCCATCAGGCATGGTCCGCTCGCGAACCCGCGGTCGGACCGCCAGCCCTACGTCTAGCCCGCGCCGGTCACGCGCGCGGGCATCACCACCATGGTGGCGCCCGCCCAGTAGAGGCGCTTCTGGATCGCCAGCGCCGTCTCGTTGTGCAGCAGGCGCTGGTACCAGCGCTCCTGCTCGAAGACGACTTTGCCGGCGAAGAAGGTGACGACGGAGAAGCCGCGCATGATCCCGAGGCAGAGCTTCTCGGCCTCGGCGACCGCGTCGGTCCCGACGCTGAAGCGGTACTCCGACGGGACGCCCAGCTCGGCGGCGACCGCCATGTAGCGCTTGAGCATCGCCTCGGTGCTCGCCTCCAGCGACTCGACCGCCTCGGCCCCCTTGAAGCCGCCCGAGTCGATCACGCCGACCGAGACGAAGACCAGGTTCTTGAAGTGCGAGGGGAACGAACGGAACACATTCAGCACCGTGTGGATCCCGATGCCGCCGAAGCTGGGCACCAGGATGACGGCCGTCGGCGCGTGCCGCTCGGTGATCGGCAGCGGGGCCAGATCGGGCGCGGCGCCGATGTGTTTGACGTCCTGATAGAGCTGCGCCAGCTTGAGCCGTACGCGGCGGTAGTGGCCGCGGATGACGAAGCAGAGGCCGATGACGGCGCCGGTGCAGAGCAGGGTGATCCAGCCACCCTCCTTGAACTTCTCCATCACGGTGATGACCAGGATCGTCGCGCAGAGCAGGAAACCGACGGTGAACAGCAGCGCCTTGCGGTGCCAGTGCTTCGCCGCGCGCCGCCCCTGCCAGGTATGGCGGAGCATCCCGAACATCGACAGCGAGAACGTCAGGAAGACGTTGATGCTGTACATGACCACCAGCGTGCCGACGTCCCCCTTGGCGTAGAGCAGCGCCGCCAGCGACGTCGCGCCCATCAGCACGATGCCGTTGTGGGTGGTCAGGCGGTCCGACAGCGCCGCGAACCGCCGCGGCACCCAGGAGTCGACCGCCATGTTGGCCAGCACGCGCGGTCCGTCGATGAAGCCGGCCTGCGCGGCGACCACCAGCAGGATCCCCTCGGAGAGCATGGTGACGACGACCAGCACGCGCCCGAGCGGCAGGTGGGCTGTCAGCCGCTCGGAGAGAACGGCGTTCATCGTCTTCCCCTCGACGGGGGCGATGTGCCACAGCAGGTAGCAGACCAGCAGGCCCGAGGCGGTGAAGGCCAGCGAGGTCGCCATGTAGACCATCGTTCGTTTGGCGGTCTGCACGCGCGGCTCGCGCATGATCGGTAATCCGTTCGAGACGGCTTCGATCCCGGTGTACGTCCCGCCACCCAGCGAGTAGGCGTGCACGAAGAGCAGCAACATCCCGCCCACGCCCAGCGTCGTCAGGCCGCCGTGAAACCCGGTGCTGACGGCCCGCGCGGTGGCCGGCAGCTCGGGGACGTGCGCGACGATGCCGCCCACGATGAGTGCCAGGTGCGTCACGCAGAAGAGGATGAAGACCGGTGCCAGCGCAATGGCCGACTCCTTGGCGCCGCGCAGGTTGAGCGTCGTCAGCGCTCCGATGAAGAAGATCTCCATCGGCATCTTGAGGCTGATCCATCCGGGCGGAAGGAAGCTGAAGATCGCGTCGCCCGCGGCGGCGATCGAGACGGTGATTGTCAAGATATAGTCAACGAGCAGCGCCGAGCCGGAGGTGACGCCGGCGGCCTTCCCCAAGAGCTTGGTGGCGACGACGTAGCCGCCGCCGCCGTGTGGGAACTCCTCGATGATGCCGCGGTAGGCGGCCGAGATGATGAACACCGTGAGGCCCATGACCGCGGCCAGCGCGACGGCCAGGTAGGTGTGCGACTGAAGGTTCTTGAACGCCTCCTCGGGACCATACGCCGACGAGGAGAGCCCGTCGGCGCCCAGGCCGACCCAGGCCAGAAACGGAATCAGCGAGATGTGGTGGAAGACGCGCGAGTCGTGGATGTCGCGCGGGTTGCCGAACAGCGCACGCTTGAGGCGCACGCCGACCGAGCGACCGTTCTCGTAGCTCCCGGAGATCTCCGAGGTGACGGACGTTTCGCGCGGGACGCCATCCGCGGACTGGGCGTCGGGCTGCGCGGCCGGCGCAGCGACGGGTGTAGAGGCAGGCTCCGGTTGACTCATGCGAAGCCCGTCTACAACGCAAGTTGCATGCCTTGTCCGGCAGACCGCCAGGTCCACCGCCGACGGTCGTGCACGTTGCAGAACACAACGGAAGCCCTCGGCGGGCCGTGCACATTGAAAGAGAAACCGGCCCTATCTGGTGCCCGAAAAGCCCTTTTTGGCGAGGGCGTCTTGCAGCTGCGCCAGACTTCCGTCGCAGGCCGCCACCAGCGTCGGGGTGCGGCGAAGCGCCAGCGCGAGCGAGCGGACATTGCTGTTGCGGCGCGAGAGCGCGACCAGCTCGGCCGACAGCTTGTCGAACCGGCCCTGCGCCGCCTTCGCCGCGTCGAGCTGTCGGGTCATCGCCGGGCTCGCGCCCCACCCGAGCAGCTTGAGCGCGTCCCGCGCGGTCGCCTGCCTGTCGGCCATCTCCTTTTCGATCCTCGCCATCGCGACGTCGTCCGCCTCCGCGATGTGCGGCGCCTGCAGGATCTGGATCTCGCGGACCGCCATCTCGGCGCGCGCCACCAGCCCGTCGACGCGGCAGCGATCCTTCGGCGCTGCGGCTGCGGTAGCGGCTGCGAGCGCGTCGTGGAGCTGATCGGCCGCTTCCCGCACGGGACCGAACGAGAGACGCTGCGCCTTGAGGTTGGTGTTCTGCACGGCCAGGTCGAGCACGTCGCGGTCGACCTTTCGGTACTCGGCGAACTGGCCGTTGAAGTCCTCGAGCGCATGCGACTCGGCCGGATAGCCGAGGTTCGACAGTCGCGCGGAAAGCGTCGCGGCGTCGAGCACGATCGCGCCCGACGCCTTCTCGGCCTCACGCGCGAAGGCGACCGACTCCTCGTCGGTGTCGGCCATGACCGCCCGGTCCGACGCGTTGGACGTCTTCGCCAGCTCGACGCGCAGGTCATCCGCGAGGCGGCGCGCCTCGCCGAGCTGGGTGAAAGCCGGGGTGGCTCCGCCGTGGCAACCCGTCCAGGCAAGCCCGAGCACCATGGCAGTCGCGAGCGCTCTGATGGCGTCTTTTCGTCTCATACCAGCTCCCGGTTGCAAGCTGGAGACCAAGACACCCCGTCAGCGGGCCCCGCTCGCGCGCAGAAGGCAGGTACGCTCGAATTTCTTGCCGGCGATCGGCTTGATCACCGCAACATATCGGACCGTATCGTCTGAGCCACCTTCGACCGAGCCGCCTTCGACGGCCACGAACGTGCTCTTCTCGAAGCGGAACACGGTCATCTCGACGTAGCGGTTGCGAAAAAAGGGCTTCTCTTTTGTTGTCAGTCCCTGGATTGCGAAGCCGGCCTCGTCGCCTTTTTGCGAGAACGGCGGGCAGTCTTCGACCGCGATCGGTCGGGCGTCGAGCTGGCAGGGAAGGAACCACCGATCGTTCAGCTTGGGTCCTCTCTGAACGAGCAGGACCGTCCCCTCCATGTAGTGGTTCTCAAACTCCAGTTGAAAGACGCGGTCGGGAATCCCGTCGTTGTCGAAGTCGAAACTGTGCTCCTCGGCTCCCTGAAGCTCGCGCGGCAGGGAGCTGGTGTCGGCCGCCGCCCACTCGATCTTCTCAAGTTTCGTCGTTTTGTCGACGCCGTGAAGTGCGGCCCAGCGATGAAGCATGTCCTCGCGGACTGCCCCGCAAACGGGAGCGGTTCCCGATCGAGTCTCGACTTCAGTGGGGCGCATGGGAGCCTCGAGCGCCGCAATGCGTTCCTGATACCTCTTTCGCAGGCAAGTGACGTCACCGCATTTGTTGCGTTTGCCGCTCAGCCAGGCGTGCTGTTCGATCCTAATTTCGTCGGGGTTCTCGGCCGGGTCGGCGAGAGCGCGACGGTAGGTCTCGGTCAGCGTCCCATCGAGCTCCGATGCCTCGCCGTCGGCACAGATCATCTTCTCGATCCGCGTCGAGGCCTTGGCGCAATCGAATGAAGCGCGCGTGGCGCCGGCGTCGCCGCTGGCCCTCGTGGGCGCCGACCCCAACAACAAAAGGCTTGCCGGAAGCCCGAACCAGCCCGCGGAGCGCACGCGAAGCATTCTACGGCACGTCAGAGAGCATGGGTTCACAGCTTTGTGGCGCCGCCGGGCGGCGCCTTCGTGGTATGGCTTTTCGCAAATGAGTCGCATTCATCGCAGGGTGCCGCCGAAGGGCAGCAAGATCGGGATCGCCTTCTCTGGCGGGCTCGATACGCGCTGCGCGGTGGCCTGGCTTTCCCGCAAGGGGCTCGACGTCTATGCCTACACCGCCGACCTGGCGCAGCCCGACGAGGAGTCGCCGTCGGACATCCCGCCGGTCGCGCTGCAGCACGGCGCCAAGGCGGCGCGGCTCGTCGACTGCCGCGACGCGCTCGTGCGCGAGGGGCTGATCGCCATCCAGTGCGGCGCCTTCCACCTCGGCAGCGCGGGGCGCAAGTACTACAACACGACGCCGCTCGGGCGCGCGGTGACCACCACGGCGATCGTCCGCGCGATGAAGGAGGACGGCGTCGACATCTTCTCCGACGGCAGCACGCACAAGGGGAACGACATCCAGCGGTTCTACCGTTACGGCGTGCTGACCAACCCGGCGCTCACGATCTACAAGCCCTGGCTCGATCAGGAGTTCGTCAGCGCGTTCGGCGGACGCACGGAGATGAGTGAATACCTGAACGGCATCAAGCTGCCGTACCGGATGGGGGTCGAGAAGGCTTACAGCACCGACGCCAACTGCCTCGGCGCCACGCACGAGGCGAAGGACCTCGAGTTCCTCGACAAGGGGATCCGCATCGTCAACCCGATCATGGGCGTCGCGTTCTGGAAGCCGGAGGTGCGGGTCGAGCCGGAGGAGATCACCGTCGCCTTCGAGCAGGGGCTGCCGGTCAGCCTCAACGGCAAGCGCTACGCCTCGCGCTTCGAGCTGTTCGCCGCCTGCAACGTCGCCGGCGGCCGCCACGGCCTCGGCATGAGCGACCAGATCGAGAACCGCGTCATCGATGCCAAGAGCCGCGGCATCTACGAGGCGCCGGGTCTGGCGCTCTTGCACATCTGCTACGAGCGTCTGCTGTCCGCAATCCACAACGAGAACGCCACCGATCAGTACACCGTGATGGGGCGGCGCCTCGGGCGGCTGCTCTACGAGGGCAAGTGGTTCGACCCCGAGGCGATGATGCTCAAGGAGGCGCTGGCCCACTGGATCGCGCCGTCGATCACCGGGCAGGTGACGCTGGAGCTGCGCCGCGGCGACGACTACACGATCGTTTCCACCGCCGCGCCCCACATGGCGTATGACCCGCACAAGCTTTCAATGGAAAAGGTGGAGAGCCTGTTCTCACCCGAGGACCGCATGGGCGCGCTGGAGATGCAGAACCTCTCGGTGCTCGACAACCGCGAGTTCCTCATTCAGCACCTCGACGCCACGCGTACGCTGGCCGCGGGCGGCGCGCCCCGCGAGCTGACCGAGATCCTGGGCGACGACGACGACGAGAAGACGCGCTAGGCGCGCCTCGGTCCTGAGCGTGCGCTCAGCGCCGCGCTGGGCGCCGCCTGCGAAGGCGGAGTCCGGCGAAGCCGACGAGGAGGCTGATCAGGGCAGCGCTGCCGTTCGCGCCGCTCGCGACCCCGCAACTACATCCCGAGGTCGTGGCGCCGCCCGACGACGACTGCCCTTGCCCGCCGGTCCCCGTGGTCCCGCCGGAGTTGCCGTTTCCGCCCGAACCCGTGCTGCCGCCCGAGCCGTTGTTTCCGCCGGAGCCCGTGCTGCCGCCCGAACCGACACCGCCGCCGCTTCCCGTGCTTCCACCGGACGCGCCAATCACGCCGCCCGCACCTGACCCGCCGGTGGCGCCGGAGCTACCGCCCGACGCACCGCTGGATCCGCCCGAAGCACCACCCGTCGCGCCCGACGCACCGCCGGAGGCGCCCGAGGTGCCGCCGCTCGCCGGCGCGCCGCCGTGGCCGCCCGTGGCGCTTCCGCCGGCGCCGCCTGACCCATTGCCGCCGCCGGTGCCGGGGGGCGGGCCCGAGCCGCCGGTGCCGGGGGCGGGCGTGGCGCCGCTCTCGTAGGCGCCGATGTCGATTCCCGATCCGGAGGGGCGCTTGCCGGGCTTCCAGCAGCCGGCCACGCCGCCCAGGCTCTTGATGTACGCATAGTCGATGCTGTAGGCGGACCACGACGGAACGGCGATGTCGGTCGCCTTCGTCTTCGTGATGCACTTCGGATCGAAGCCGATGTCGGTGCCGGGGGCGCTGGTGCTCGTGCCGGCGTTGATGAGCGGGCTGCCCGAGGCGAGGTTGAAATCTGGGTTGGTGCCGTCGGCGCCGGCGAAGGTGGCGGAGGTCTTGTTGTTCGAGGCGACGGTGATCGATCCCATGCCGCCGTTGAAAACCCACGCCGAGGTCGGATCCTGCGTCGACCCGGTGGCGACGCCGATGTTGTTGAGGAAGGTAAGCCCCGACGTCTGGCCGCCGTCGGTGAAGTAGATCTCGCCGGGGTTGGTCGGGCCGGTGTCGGTCGTGTCGCGGCCGTTGTGGTAACAGGTGTTGTTGATGATCTGGATGCCAGTGCTCTTGGTGAGGCGAATGCAGGATCCGCCGTTCAGAAAGGCGATGTTGTTGATGAAGGCGACGCCGGTCACCATCGTGTCGACGATGAAGCCGCTGCCGTCGGTGTGCTTCTGGGCGTCCATGTTCTCGAACGCGACGTTCTCGTCGACGACGTTGTCCGACGCCGTCCCCTGCACGGCGTAGAGCTGAAAGGCGCTCGACCAGGACGACTTGGTGCTGGTGCCGTTGTGCGCCGAGAGGCACTGGTGGATGGTGATGCCCTGGGCGCTGTTGAAGGCGAACCCGTTGCGCGTGTTGCCGTCGCCGATGCAGTTGATGTACTTCCAGTTCCCGTTGGCGGTGAACTCGGTCGTGCTGCCGGTCCACTGGTTGGAAAAGCCGCTGGCCCAGTTGCGCGCCACGAGCCCGATGTACTGGACGTAGACCGAGGTGTCGGAGCCGACGCCGGTCGTCGGGCCGGCGCTGCCGTCGGCCGTCACCGTCGTGGCGCTGCCGGTGCCGTCGAGGATCGGCACCGCGCCCGTGTCCGCCACGAAGGTGATCCAGGCCGCCGGCGTCCCCGAGTTCACCGCGATGAGCGGCTGGTTAATGTAGGTCCCGTCGAGCAGCACGACGTAGTCCCCGGCCTGCGCATTCGTCGCCCCGGACGAGAGCGCGCAAGGCGAATCGTGCGTGCAGTCGGTTCCGCCGCCGCTCGGTGACACGTAGTAGTTCGTCGCCCGCGCCGACGCCGGCAGCAGGAGCAGGATCATCAGCGATGCGCCGGCAGCACTCAACGCCCGGGCCTTCGAACGGGCGCGAACCTTCGACGTCGTCATGAAACCGCCTCCTGGAAATCTCGCAATTAGGGAAAAGTGCGCGAATTTTCGGTCACCCGCGGCGGCGCGTCTTCTCAGATCGGGCGGGCGAGCTCTCAAAAGTGGCGAAACCCTTGCTTGACCTGGGGCGGGCGAATTTTTTGCGCTCCGGCGCGAAGCGCGGTCAACTCTGCACGGTGTCATCCGCTGCTTCATCGCCCGAGGCGGGCCTGCGCGGGCGTCTGGAACAATTCGGCCTGGCCACCGTCCTGACCTTTCTCGATCTCGAGCGACGCTCGGGCGAGCTGGTGATCGTGGCCGGCGAGAGGGTGGGGCGGCTCTGGCTCCGCGGCGGCCGCGTGCTGCGCGCGCGCCTCGAGGGGTCTCGCAGGACGAGCAAGTCGGTCGTCTACGAGCTCCTCGCGCTGGAACGCGGTCGATTCAGCTTCACCCAGATGGCGCTCGACGAGATCGCCGACGAGGTCAACGCCCCGACGACGCTGCTGCTGATGGAAGCCGCGCGCCGCGCCGACGAGGCGACCGCCTCGGCTCCGTAGTCGTGAGCGCGCTCGCTTCCATTCTCGCGGGAACGCCGGTGGCGGCCATCGACGACGTCCTGGCCGTTCAGCGCGCGATCGACGCCGCCCTGCCACCCGATGACGGCGTCGCCTGTTTCAACAAGCTCTACCTGGCCGTGACCAGCAACGTGCGCGCCGCCGAGCAGCGGGTCGGCACCTTCGCGGACGTCCCTTTCCTGAGCGCGC
This sequence comes from uncultured Pseudomonadota bacterium, assembly GCA_963725905.1. Taxonomy (GTDB): domain Bacteria; phylum Myxococcota_A; class Polyangia; order Fen-1088; family Fen-1088; genus JADGRB01. The sequence goes on from CAVSAG010000007.1 coordinate 163,165, forward strand.
TCGACGTCGCGTTCGGCAACCTCTACTTCGCCGCGCTCGACGCCCTCGAGAGGGGTTCCCCCGTCCCCCGCGCCTGGGCGCCTCTGTTCGCGGCGCGCGATCGGACCGACGTCGCCCCCTTGCAGTTCGCGCTCTGCGGGATGAACGCGCACATCAACCGCGATCTGCCCGTGGGCCTGGTTTCGACCTTCAGCGGGCTCGGTCAGACCATGGCGCGGCCCAGCACCCAGGCGACCGACTTCGACAAGGTGAACGAGGTGCTCGCCGCCACCGAGCAGCAGATCGCCGCCAGCTATTTCACGCCGCTCATGAAGAGGCTCGACCGCGCCTTCGACGGCGTCGACGGCGTCGTCGCCAACTGGAGCGTGCGGGAAGCGCGCGCCGCAGCCTGGGTGAACGGCTCGGCGCTGTGGCGGCTGCGGGGCGAGCCCGGTCTGGCGAACGACTACCTGACCGCCCTCGACGGGATGGTGGGCTTCGCGGGCCGCGGCCTGCTCGTCTCCACGGCGGCGTAGTCCCGCCGGCATCGATGGCCACCCCAGGAGTTTCCACGGAGCCCGAGCGCTGGCGACGGGCTCTCCTGGTCTCGGTGCCGGCCGTGGCGCTCCTGCTCTGCTGCTCTCCGCTGGCCGACTTCGACGTCTGGTGGCACCTGCGCACGGGGCAGCTGACCCTGGAGACCGGCGCCGTCCCGCGCGTCGACCTCTTCACGTACACGAACGCCGGGCGGCCGTGGATCGATGTGTACTGGCTCTACCAGATCGGCCTGGCGATCGTTTATCGCGCGGGCGGGGCGTCGCTGCTGGTGCTGCTCAAGGCGGCGGCGGGCGTCGGGATCGTCGGGCTGTCGATGCTGGGCCGCCGGCCGGACCACCGCGCCTGGCCGTGGGCGCTGGCCTGGTTGCCCGGTCTGCTGATGGTCTCCGGGCGTCTGTCGGAACGGCCCGAAGCGGTGTCGCTGGTATTGCTGACCGCCTACCTGGTGCTGCTGGCGCGCGCCCCGCGCACACCGCGCGGACTGTGGCTGCTGCCGGCGCTCCAGATCCTCTGGGTCAACTGTCACGGGTTCTTCGTGTTCGGTCCGCTGGTGCTGGCGGCATACGCGGCCGAATGGATCGTCGAGCGGCTGCGACCGTCCGCCGCTTCCGCCGAGCGCCCGCCGGCGCGCACCTTCGTCGTCGTGAGCGCCCTCTGTCTGGTGGCTTGTCTCGTCAACCCGTACGGCATCAGGGTGCTCGGCCTTTCGCTCGAACAGTTCCACAAGGTCGGCAGCAGCGGCGTCTACCGCGCGACGATCGGCGAGCTCAAGACCACGGCCGACTTCATCGCCGCCGCGGGCATCTGGAACCCCTACCTGCTGGCCTATTTCGCTTCCGTCGGTCTCGGCGTCGGCAGCTTCGTCCTCTGCGCGCGGCGAGGGGGCCAGGTCCGCCTGTTCCGTGGCCTCATCTTCGTGGCGGGCGTGTATCTCGCCTGGGAGGCGACGCGCAACAACGGTCTCGGTGGCGTGATCGCCGTGCTGGTCACCACCTGGAATCTCGACGACGCGCTGGCGGCACGGCCTGCGACGAGGCCCGGCGCGGCGAAGAAGCCGCGTGGGCGCGCGCCCGCGCGCAGGGCCTCGAGCGCGGGCCGCTGGCCCGAGCCGAACGTCGTGTTACTGGCGGCGGTCGGTGCACTCGCGCTGGCGACGCTGTCGGGCGCGCTCTACGCCTGGGCCGGTGAAGGTCGCCGCGTGGGGCTCGGAGAGCGGCCTCACTGGTTCGCGCACGACGCCTGCGCCTTTCTGGCGCGGCCGGATCTGCCCGAGCGCATCGTCGCTTACAACATCAGTCAGGCGGCGGTCTGCATCGCGCACGGCGCGCCCCAGCACAAGCAGTTCATGGATCCGCGGCTGGAGCTCAACACCGAGGAGACCTTCGAGCGCTACCTGGCCGGGATCCGGCGGCTGTGGCAAAACGACGCCAGCTGGGAGGCGGCGCTGGGGATCGATCACGACCGACCCGACGAGATCCCGGCCATCCTGATCGAGCGCGGGCCGCTCCAGCGCGCCGCGGAGATCTTGAGCCACGACCCGCGCTGGCGGTGCGTCCACGCCGACGCGCTGGCGACCGTGTTCGTGAGCAACCGCTTCGCCGAGCAGCACGGCCTGCCGGCGGTGCCGCTCCGCTGACGGCGGCGCGTCTCAGCTGGCGGGCGCCGTCGACTTGGAGAGCTCGCGGCGAATCGTCTCCAGCTCGGCGTCGTCGAACTGGTAGCGGGCCCGGCAGAAGTTACAGGTGACCTCGGCCCTGCCGTCCTCGAGGATCATCTCGGACAGGTCGGCGTTCCCCAGGAGCGCGAGCGAGGTCGCCGCGCGCGTGCGCGAGCAGGGACAGTGGAAGCGCACCGGCCGGCGATCGAGGAGCTGGATCTCGCCGAATCTTTCGCCCAGCGCCGCCACGATGATCTCGTCCGCGCTCTCCGGCCCGGCGGCCAGAATGCGCAGGAGCCCGCCCGCGCGCAGCCCCTCGCCGGCGGCGGCGACGATCGCGGCCCCGTCGGTCCCCGGCAACGCCTGGAGCAGGATCCCGCCGGCGATCTCCACCGCGCCGTCCGCGCCGACGATCGCGTCGCAGACGATCGCGCTGGCGATCTGCTCGCTCTCGAGCAGGTAGCGCTCCACGTCCTCGTCGATCTCACCGCTGGCGAGCGCCGTTTGGCCCCGGAAGCTCTCGCGCAACCCGAGATCGCGGACGGTGCTCACCAGGCCGTTGCGGCCCACGACCGCTGCCAGGCTGGGGCGGCCGCCGGCCGCGCTGCTCGTCGCCGGCAGCGGGACCTGCGGGTTCTTGACGTAGCCCCGCGCCGTGCCGGCCGAGCCTGCGTCGATGGTGAGCCCGCCGAGCGGACCGTCGCCCAGCACCTGGAGGCTCACCCGCTCCTCGTCCTTGGTGAGCGTCGCCAGGAGGAGCCCCGCCGTCAGCCCGCGGCCGAGCGCGAGCGCGGCTGCCTGACCGGCCTCGTGGCGTCGAGCCGCCTCGCGGGTCACGTCGGTCGTCGTCACGGCGACGACGCGCACAGGGTGTCCCCGGAGGGTGGTGCGAACGATCTCGTCGGTCATCGGGAGCCGATTCGCAGGCTACCATCCCGCGAGGCGACGTGGCGCGCGGCGGCCGGTGGCGTCATCGCCCACACGGATCGCAATACCCTGCGGCGACCGCGCGCGCCCTGAGCGCGGCGGCCGCACCAACCCCGACCCGCTCAGCTCGGGCCGGCGCTCTCCTTGACCGCCAGCGAGCGCACGATCAGGTCGCCGTCCAGCGATTCCACGGTCAGGGTGTGCCGGCCGGCGGTCAGCACGACGCCCTTGCCTTGCAGGCTCCGCCCGGCTGGTCCGTTGGCTGAAAACGTCAGTCCGCCGTCGACGTTCAACCGGGCCTGCCCGGCGCCGACCGTCTCCAGCGTCAGATCGAACGAACGCGTGGCCGGTGTGAACAGGTCGTAGGAGACGAGATCACCGGGATGAGCCAGCTCGCCCGGGTGGTTGTGGCCCGGCCAGGCCCACGTCACCGCGGTGGGCGAGATCGTGGCCGGGATGGGCTGCGCCGTGCCGGCCGTGGGCCACAGGCGGTTGTTCCCCTCGCGAATGCTGGCGACCAGCGGATAGCTGAACGCGCGCTCCAGCGACTCGAAGGCGGTCGGCCACTGATCGTAGGTGCCCCAGACATTCAGCGCGTACCCGGCTGCCGCGATCGCCTCCTGCGCCTGGTCGTTGGCGAGCTTGGCGCGGGGGTCGAGATATTTGGCGACGCTCTGGATCGCGGTGGCCCCGAAGTCGCCACCCACCGACCAGCCTCCTTCGTAGGCGACGGTGTGCAGACCGAACGCCGAGGGGTAACGTGCCTGAAGGCTCATCTGGTTCCGGTAGTCGCCGGTCGCGACCTGTCCCAGCGCTTGCCCGGCGGCCGGAATACCACCCTCGAACAATGCGTCGGTGCTGACGACCCGCAGATCGTCGAGGTAGACGGTGTCCTTGTCGTCGCCCAGTCCCACGATGCGCAGGTGGTGGGGGCCGCCGACGTGCACCGCGGTCGTGGTGTACGGCAAGAGCTCGTGCACGTCGTAGGCCCAGCGGCCGCCCCGAAACGGCTCGGGGCAGACCCGCGGATCGCGCCCGCCGCCGCAGGCGGTGATGCGCTGGTCGTCCAGATAGAGGTCGAGCGGATCCGGCTCGCCGCCCTTCCTGGCCGCTGCGGCGAACTGGATCCCGTACGCGCCGGGCTTGCCGAAGTCGATCGTCGTTTCGATCGAGCCCTTGCCCGCGATGAAGGCCGCTTGCTTCCCCTCGATCGGCGCCGGCGGAACGGCGCGGTCGTCCGCCCGATAGACCCCGGCCGAACCGCGAAACGTCCAGGGCGAGGCGCCGGGCGGCTTCTCGAACCCGCCGTCGGGAATCCTCACCGCGTCCTGTTTTCCAGTCGGGTCGCCGCTGCCGTAGTAGGTCGCGGCTCCCGCGCCCCACAGGTACGCCGCCACCGGCCTCGGATCGCGCACATGCGTGCCGTCGAGGTTGTCGAAGTAACGTTGCAAGAAGGTCAGCCCTCCCGACGCGGTCCCCTGGGCGTCGTCATACTGGTACTCGTAGAGGACGCGCACACGTTGCCCGATAGCTCCGGGCCCGAACACGTCGCCGAAGATATCGGCGAGCCGCTTGGTCATGAGCGCGTGCCACCGCAACCACAGATCACCTCCGTGGTCCGCGCCGACGCTGTGATCGTAGTTGACGATGAGCGCGTCAGGCGCACTTGCGGCCACCGCCTCACGGACTTGCCGCAGGTTGTCCTGCGCCTGGCTGAAGGCCCAGTTCCAGATCTCGTTGCTCCGTTCGAGGTAGACGCGGAGGTTCGAATTGAGCGGCGGGAACCGGGGCGTCTTCTGCGCGGCGGAATAGGGCAGGGCGTCGGCTCCGCTGCCGTGGCGAATCAGCTGAGCCAGCTTGCGCAGGTAGTCCTCCGTCGCGTTGACGGGCGTCGAGATGAAGAGGTCGCGGCCTGTCTCGTTGGCCAGCTGCACCACATACTCCCAGGGAATGGGCTCGCCTTCGTGGGAGGCCTTGGCCCGGCTGGGGGTGAGGCGCTCTTTCCACTCGGCCTCCTTGTCGAAGTTCAGGATCCAGCGGATGGTCGTGAAGCCGTCGGCGTAGAACCGCTTGACGTCGTCGAGGAAGATCGCGGCGCGCGGCGCGGACCGTTCGGCCCCCGGCCGGATCGGACGCATCAACGAGACGGCGCGGACGCCGGTGCCGGTCTTGTCGGTCGTCGTGCGGCGCGTGTCGAGGAACCTCATGGCGAGCAAGCTCTCGTCGGACGGCAGGCGCATCTCGGCGGTGGTGACGTTGGTTCGCGGGTCGTAGCCCGCGCCCGCGGGCAGCTCCGGGCCTGCGACCTGACCCCCCACCACGAAGACGACCGACGGAAACGTTTCGATGCGCGCCCGGCCTTGGAAGCTGAGTCGATAGCTGCCGCGGGTCTGCGTCGCCCCCTCGAAGACGATGTTCTCGGCGTCCTGCAGCGGCCAGCCGTCCTGGTCCAGCGGGACCGGCGTGCTCCCCTTCGGCACCGTCCAGACGTCGCGGCCGCCTTTCATGGCGTCGGCCCAGATCGCGGTCCGCGCATCGCCGACACCGTCGACGTTGGTGCCGCTGCGCGAGAGGGTGTCGACCACTTCGCGCGGCGTGTTGGCGCTGGACCAGGCGAGCCGCACGTGCGCGGGGCCGCCGGTCTGCCGGTACTCGAGCTTGAACTCCACCCTGCGCCCGGCGGTCATTGGCCAGGGCGCGGAGCGCCGCACGCCGGTCGAACGCCAGCCGTCGACGAGCGCTCGCCAGCTCTCGCCGTCACGGATCCAGAGCCGCGCCCCTTCGTCGGCGTCGACCTCGAAGGTGTAGGGCTCGGTGAACCGGGCCACGACCGCCCCCTGCCAGCGAACGGAGAACCGATCGTGGCTCACGTCGGCGAAGCCCGGGCTGGTCGATCCACCGGGCTTCTCGCCGGTCGACCAATCGAAGTCGATCCGGACGTCGCGCCGCACGAAGGCCGGTCGGCCATCGAGATCGGAGGTGGCGAAGTACTCGCCGACCGGCCCGACGTCTGCGAAGCCGCCGCCCACGCCCTCGGCGAACGCGCGATCGAGGCCGGGCGAGCGCGCGCCGGTCCGCGCGGCGTGGTGCGCGCCCGCGGCCGAGGCGCCCGAGGCCGCCAGCGCGGCCAGCGGAACGACCAGACAGGAGATCGCCACCACGAACGACCGCCGCCGCTGCGGCGTCAGCCAGCCGGCGGCGCGCGCGCCGAGCAGCGTGGCTCCGATGAGACCCGCGCCGTTGATCAGATCGCGGATCAGGAACGGACCGCAGCCGGTCGACGAGATCAGCCGGAACCGGAACGAGACGGCGCGCAGACCGACCGACCCGACCAGCAGCGTCGCCACCGCGAACGCCAGCCGCGTCACCGCGGCCGCGCGTGACAGGATGACCAGGGCCACGATTCCCAGCAGCCCGACGAGCGCCGCTGCCAGCTTGGCGGCGAGCACGACGAGGTGGCGGAGGCGATCACCGTGGCGATGAAAGAGCGAGGCCGTCAGGTCGAACACCCTGGCCGGCAGGTGCGTCCAGCACACGACGCCGGTTCCCAGAATCATGGCGCCGATCGCCAGCCAGACGGCGCGTTCGGCCGGGCGCATGGGAAGCTCACCCGCGGGCGACGGAGAGCTGGCCCGAGCGACGGCCGCGGCGGCGGCACTCGCCACCAGGAAGGAGGCCGCCCACAAAAGCCGCTCCATCGGCCCAGCCTATCCCGAAACGAAGGGGCTGCCACACCGGTCACCCTGGCAGGCCGGCGCGCAGGCGCGGCGACGGCGCCCGGGCCGCCGCGGGCGCCGACGACAGGACGAACAGGCCGGTCGCCAGCAGCTGCGCGATCAGGCTGGTCGCGGTGCGCGCCGGCCCGAGCTCGACCGTCATCTGCAGGAGCAGCAGCGCGCTCACCGAGAGCAAGAGCCCGCCGCCCACCACCCGCGCGGGCCCGGCGCCGAGCTCTGCCAGCCGGCGCGTCGCGCGATCGATCCGCTTCGATGCCGCGAACACGACCGGGACCAGCACCAGCAGCGCAGGCGGGAAGAGCGCGGGCTGCCGAGCGAGAAATCCGCGCAAGGGCGGCTTCAGCAGCGCCACCAACGCGTAGTGGATCGGAACCAGCACGAAGCTGGCGATGCCCGGCAGCGAGAGGGCTCCGCCCGCCCGTCCGAGGCGCGCGGCCGCGACCAGCACCAGCGCGAGCCCCGCGAACACCGCCGCGAACCCCAGCATCGCGTAGGCGAAGGAGAGCGTTCCCCAGCGGAAGAAGACCAGGTGTCGCTTGAACAGCATCAAGCAGAAGCCCAGGCCGGCCACCGACAGCAAGGCGGCCACCCCGGCCGCGCGATCCGGTGCCGCGCGTATTCGATCGGCCGAGGCGGCCCCGAGCCTGCCGACCAGCCAACCACACAGCGGGTAGGCGAGCCACGGGCAAAGCGGGTACGACACGCCGGGAACGCTGAAATCGCCGAGGATGAAGTGAGCGAGCCGCAAGGCGCCGCCGCCGTCCGGGGCGAGGTGCAGTCGGGGCGCCAGCCCGAAGCGCAGCGCGAGGCAGGCCACGGCGGCGGCGGAGATCGTCGCTACCGGCCGCCGGGTGCGGTCGAGCAGCTCCAACACCAGACCCGCGAGGCCGATGAACCCCAGGAAATCGAGACCGAGGTGCCGCGATGGCGACAGCCACATGGCTGCGTCGGCGAGGAACAGGACGAAGGCCTTCCAGAGCGAATCGCCGAGGGGCTTCGGCGCGCGCCCGGGCGTTCGTCCGAACGATTGCACGCCGCGCCCCAACCCGGTCACCGTGAAGAAGAAGACCGGCGCCAGGCTTCCGATGAACGTGATCGCGTCGTTCGCCGGCCTGCCGCTGGACAGCCACGCCACGCCGGCGTGGTTGGCGACCATCAACGCGCCCGCCAACGCCCGCAGGAGGTCGATCTCCGGCCAGCGTCTTCCCGCGGGGCTTCGCGGCGCGAATGGGTCGAGAGTCTTCATTGCGCCAACCCTAGGCGGCGACCGGTGCGGTGGTTGGCGCCAAGTATTCTTGCCGCACCGCCTGCGCCCGCGCGGCGGCGCCCGAAAGCAAGGCGCCGGCGAGAAGGTAAGGGTAGTTCGAGGCGAGGCTGTTCGGCAGCAGGTCGACGGCGCACATCGCCAGGATCAGCGACAGCCCCGCGATGAGCCTTCGATCGACCTTGTCGTACACCTTGCGCATTTTTCGCCCGGCGGCGAACAGCGGCCAGAGCAGCAGCCCGAACTGGATGCCGAATCCCACGAAGCCGGTCACCCCGAGCCGGATGATCCACTCGCCGTCGGTCACCGTCTCGACCTTGCCCCACTCGTCGAAGCCCTGGTTCCGATCGTAGAAGCCCCAGCCGAAAACCGGACGCTGGCGCGCCTTCTTGAGCAAGATGTCCTCGTTGGTGAACCGGTACGCCATCGACCCCTCCCGGTCGGCGTTGATCATCGAGGCCAGCGATTTGACGGTGTCGACGGGGAACAGGTCCGCGCCGCGCAGCGACGGGTAGAGCAGCACCAGGACACCCAGGATCACCGCCAAGCGCCGTTTCGCCCGGTAGCTGGCCATCCAGATCACCGGCGCCAGCACGGCGGCGTAAATGATGGCGCCGGTGCTCTTGCAGAGGAGCTGCATCACCGCCAGCAGGAGCGCGGCATTTCGGGCGGAGAGCCCCCAGATCCGCTGGCGTGGTATCCGCGCCAGCGTCGTCGCGGCCAGCACGCAGACCGCGAAGAAGATCGCCAGCGTCAAGCCGTGCGCCATGAAGACCATCGGACGCCAGCCGCCGAACCGCATGGTCTGAGCGAACTCGTGCTGGTGGTAGCCGTAGATCCAGCTGTGCAGCTGCGGGCTGAACTTGATCTCGAGAATCGCGAGCGGCGCGTAGACGAGGCCAGCCTTCACCAGGAACCGGAGCAGGTCCTCGAGATCCTTCGCGTCTCGTACCATCACCGTCCCCATGAACAGCGGGAGCCCCGTGTCGAGCAGGGCGCTGATCGCCAGGAACAGTCCGTCCTTGACGGTGAGGCCCGGCAAAACGACATGGACCAACTTTCCAATCGTCACGGTGTCTCGGTTCGTGAGGGCCGTTCCGATCCCGCCGACGATGTAGATCCCGACCACCAGCGCGACCCAGCGCCTGGTCGGCGCCCGCCAGATGCGCTTCGGGTCGCGGATCGCGTACCCGATCAGGGCGCCGAGGTAGGGGATGTTCTGCTTCGAGAGGACCGGGCCAAATGGAATCTTGAAGCCGACGACCTCCGGCAGGAACAGCAGGCCCCCGAAGATCGCGACCCGCGCCGCCTTGTCGGGCTTCATGACGAAGAAGAGCGTGATCGCCACCGGGATCCAGAGCGCCAGGACCGCGTTGGCGATGAGACTGTCGGAGGGATTCACGCGGGCCCCATGGTAGCGCATCGCCACGACCGCGCGATCCCCTGAAAACGCGCGAGATCGCGTCGCGCTCGAGCTCGTCCCGGGCCTGCGAAGGTGCGACCTCCGGCGGAACGGGCGCCGCCACTGGTAAGCTCGCCCTACGATCAACACGAGCTGGTGGCGATGGTCGCGCCGCGCGCGATTCTGGCCGTCGAGAACATCGGCATCAACTACTCTGGCGCGCAGGGCGACAGCGTCTCGATGCGGGCGGCGAAGGAGGTGTACAAGGCGCTGGGGATTCCCGACCGGCTCGGCTACACGCAGACGCAGGCCACCGCGCACTGCTCGTTTCCGACGTCCGTTCAAGGGCCGGAGGTGCAGGCCTTCGTGAACAAGTTCCTCCTCAATCAGTCGAGCGCGAACACCAACATCGCCCGCGACTCGTACAACACCGACCTGACGAAATGGGTAACTTGGACAACGCCGACCCTTCAGTAGCGCCTGATGGCACTTCAACGCCGATGACGAAGGCGAGACGAGCGCGTCACGCGCTGGTCCTGTGCGTCGCGGCGGCGACTCTGCTTGGCGTCGTGCAGCGGCGGCTCGTGCGGGTCCGGGGGAACCGGTGGCTCGAGCGCCAGCGGCGGCGCCACGGGGTCGGGAGGCTCGGGCGGCGGCCCCGGGAGCGGCGGATCGTCGGCCTCGGGCGGCGCATCGGGCAGCGGAAGCGGCGGGTCGATGACCGGCACGGGTGGCGGAGCGGTGGCGCGACGGGCGCGGGCGGCAGCGGCGGCACCGCGGGGTCGGCGTGGCAGCGGCAGTGGCGGCAGCGGCGGCGACATCGGGTCAGGGGGAGCGACGGGCACCGGCGGCAGCGGCGGATCGACCGGTGTCGGCGGCACGGGCGGCGGCTCGGGCGGGCGCGGGCGGCAGCGACGCGGCACGGGCGGCGGCGCGGGCGGGACGACCTCCAGCAGCACCCCGGCGCCGGCCCACAACGGCCAGCGCGGCGCCAGCTTCGACAGCGGCTGGAAGTTCAACCGCGGCGACGTCACCAACGCGCAGGCCACGACCTTCAACGACGCGTCGTGGACGCACGCTCGATCTGCCGCACGACTGGAGCATCTCGCTGGCGTTCGACCAGAGCTCGCCCGGCGGCTCCGGCAACGGCTTCCTCGACGGCGGGATCGGCTGGTACCGCAAGACGTTCACGGTCGATCAGGCGTCGAGCGGCCAGCGCATCCTGATCGACTTCGACGGCGTCTACATGAACAGCCAGGTCTGGATCAACGGGACGTCGCTGGGAACGCGCCCCTACGGCTACACGAGCTTCGAGTACGACCTGACCCCGTACGTGACGTTCGGCGGCAGCAACGTCATCGCCGTCAAGGTGAACAACAATCAGCCGAACAGCCGCTTCTATTCGGGCAGCGGCATCTATCGCAACGTCTGGCTGACCAAGCTCGGGCCCGTTCACGTCCCGTACGATGGCGTGTTCGTCTCGACGCCCTCCGTCTCGACGGGGTCGGCCACAGTGTCGGTCGCCACCGACGTTCAGAACCAGGGATCGAGCAGCGCATCCGCGACCGTGACGGCGACGATTCTCGGCGCGAGCGGCGCAACGGTGACGTCCGCCGACAGCGCCGCCACCGCGGTCGCCGCCAACGCGACCTCGACCATCACCCAGATGCTGACCGTGTCGTCGCCGCAGCTGTGGTCGGTGGCCTCGCCCAACCTCTATCAGGTGCGCGTCGACGTGAAGGTCGGCGGCGCGATCGTCGACACGTACGTCACACCGCTCGGATTCCGCACCGTCGCGTTCGACGCGAATGCGGGGTTCTCGCTCAACGGGCAGAACATGAAGGTCCGCGGCGTCAACATGCACCACGACCTCGGCGCGCTGGGATCGGCGGTCAACTATCGCGCCATCGAACGCCAGGTCCAGATCCTGAAGAGCATGGGCGTGAACGCCATCCGCACGGCGCACAACCCGCCCGCGCCCGAGCTGCTCGACATCTCCGACCGGCTGGGCATGCTGGTGCTCGACGAGGCGTTCGACACCTGGACCCAAACGAAGACAGCGAACGACTACGGCCTCTACTTCGCCGAGTGGGCGCAGCAGGACATCCAGGCGATGGTGAAGCGGGATCGCAACCACCCGAGCGTCTTTCTCTGGAGCATCGGCAACGAGGTCGGCGGGTCGACCACGGCCACCGCCACGAACCTCAAGAACTGGGTGCTGGCGGTGGACTCGACGCGCCCGCTGACCTGGGCGTCGAACAAGATGGGTGGCCCGCACGTCTCCGAAGGGGACGATCGCAACGTCGCGAAGCTGCTGGACGTCGCCGGCTACAACTACGCGCCCTACGCCGGCGACTACGACGCCGACCATTCGGCCCAGCCGACCTGGAAGCTCATGGGCACCGAGACCTCGGCGGCGGTGCGCAGCCGCGGCATCTACCACACGCCGGCCAGCACCATCACCAAGGCGACCTCGCAGTCGAGCGCGGACCGACAGTGCTCGTCCTACGACAACGAAGCGGCCGGCTTCGGCGACACCGCGCAGAATTCGTACAGCTACGACGCCAGCCGCGCGTTCGTCGCCGGCTCGTTCATTTGGTCGGGATTCGACTACATCGGCGAGCCGACGCCGTACTCCTCGTGGCCGTCAAAGAGCTCCTACTACGGCGCCATCGACACCGCGGGGTTTCCCAAGGACGTCTACTACTTCTACAAGAGCCGCTGGACGACCGCGCCGATGGTCCACATCCTGCCGCACTGGAACTGGAGCGCGGGCACGACGGTCACCGTCTACGTCTACAACAACTGCGACAGCGTCGAGCTCTTCCTGAACAACACGTCGCAGGGATCGAAGACGATGTCGAGCAGCACGCTGCGCGGCGAGTGGAGCGTGGCCTGGGCGTCGGGCACGCTTCGCGCGGACTGCAAGGTCGGCGGCAGCGTCGTGGCGAGCGATCAGGTGACGACCGCGGGCGCGGCGGCGAAGATCGCGCTCGCGGCAGACCGGACGACGATCAACGCCGACGGCCGCGACCTCTGCTTCGTGACCGGCGACATCCAGGACGGCAGCGGTGGCTTCGTCCCGACGGCATCGAGCTCGGTCAGCTTCTCTGTCTCCGGCCCCGGCCAGCTCGTCGGCGTCGACAACGGCAACCCCGTCGACACCACATCGTACAAGGGGACCGGCCGGCAGGCGTTCAGCGGCAAGGTGCTGGCGATCGTGCGCTCCACCGGCACGCCCGGCACCATCACGATCACGGCCAGCTCGTCGGGATTGACCGCGAGCCCGCTGACCGTCACCGCTCAATAGGATCCCGCGGAGTTCGCGGGATCACGCGTGGGACGAACGCCGGGTCCGGCGCCGGGCGAGCGCGATCAGGAGCAAGCCGAGCGCCGTGAATCCGGATCCCGGTCCGGCGCCCAGGCTGCAGCTACAACCGCCGCCACTGCCGCTCGTTCCGCCGCCGCCCGCGGTGGTGCCGCCGGTCCCGGTCGTGTCCGCGCCGCCGGTGCCCGTGCCGCCGGTGCCGCCCGTCGTCGTGGTGCCTCCGCTGCCACCGCCGGTGCCTGTCGCGCCGCCGGAGCTCCCGCCGCCGGTTCCCGTCGCGCCGCCCGTTCCCGTGGCGCCGCCCGTCGCCCCACCGGAGCCGCCGCCGGTGCCTGTCGCGCCGCCGGTTCCCGTGCCACCACCCGTCGCCCCACCGGAGCCGCCGCCCATGCCGGTGGCGCCACCCGCCGCGCCGCCACGACCGCCCGTGCCGCCGCCAGCCCCTCCTGACATTCCAGCGCTGCCACCGTTGCCTCCGGCGCCCGCCCGGCCCGCCGCGCCGCCGCCGCCCGCGCCGCCGCCCCCGCTCCCTGTGCTGGCGACCGTGATCGAGACCGGCGTCGAGGTGGCGGCCGCCCCCGTCTTGTCGATCGCCTTCGCGGTCAGCGTGTAGGAGCCCGGCGCGGCGTTCGTCCAGGTGGTCATGAACGGCGGCTGCGTGACGGTCGCGATCGAGGTCGCTGCACGGAAGAACTGCACCGAGGTGATCGGCACCGTTCCGCCCGACGCATCCGCGCTGATGCCGACGCTGGTCCCGGCGATCGACGCGTTCGCCGTCGGCATGGTGATCGCCACCGTCGGCAGCCGCAGGAGGCCGTCGTGCATCAGCTGCGCGACCAGCATGTACCCCGCGTCGGTCGGGTGAACGCCGTCCTGGAAGTCTTCGGGGTGGCCGGCCGTCGGCGTGTGGATGTCGATGATCGGCATCCCCTTCTGCATCGCCACCTGCTGGATGATCGGATCGATCTGCGTCGAGGTGATCGTCTCGTCGATCCCGAAGCTGTTGCTGTAGATCGCCGGCGGCAGCGCCAGGTAGACCACCGGGTGGGTGGCGAGGCCGGTGAAGTGATCGACCATGGCCGCGCAGTCGGTGATGAACTGCGCAGCCCGGGTGCTGCCGGCGGTCGGGGCCCAGTTGTAGGACTTCGAGTCGTTGGTCCCCAGCATGATGATGACGTCGACGACGGCGCTCGTGCCGGCCCCGGAAACGAAGGTGGTGGCGGCCGTGTACTCGGTCTGGTTGATGTAGGGCAGGTCACCGACCGACAGCATCGTCGCGCTGTTGTGTCCGAAGTCCTTCACCTGCACGCCGCTGCCGAACAGTCCCTGCAGATCCGCGGGATAGGACTTGCTGGTCGACGACGCGAGGTACCCGTAGGTGATGCTGTCGCCGACGCAGGCGACGTGCGTAGGCGTGCGCGCTTGCGCCCAGGCGTCGGTCGACCCGAGCGCGAGCACCACCAAGGCCGCCGCTGCCGCGGCGTGTGCGAGTGCGATCCTGACGTTCACCCGAAAACCTCTCAGATGATGAGTCTCACGGCTGGAGGCGCCATGGTATCACGGGCCGCTCCGGCGTCCCCGACCGGGGCCATCTCGTCCGTGGCCGGGTGGCGTTGCGCTTGCGAAGGGAGGGTCCAGATTCGAGGGACCGGCCCATGTTTCGACAGCTCCTCAAGCTTCGATACCTCGCCGTCGCCATCGTGATCCTCTCCGTGCTTCACGCGGTGGCCTTCCTGGTGATGGGCGCCAGGATCGCGTTCAAGGCCTACGGGCACGTGCTCGACGAGACCGTCGCGGCGGGGACGCGCCCGGGCGTCGAGCTCTTGCATTCGCTCGACTTCCTCTTCGTCTCCCTCGTGCTGCTGGTGCTGGGCCTCGGGATCGCCAAGCTGTTCGTCGTCAACCTGACGGCGGAGGAGAGCGCAACGCTCCCCACCTGGCTGCGGCTCGAGAGCATCAGTCAGCTCAAGGTGCTGCTCTGGGAGACGATCCTCACCACCCTGCTCATCGTCGCCCTCTCCGATCTCATCCGGGGTCTCTTCACCAAGCTCGAGTGGAGCGCCTTGACGATTCCGGCCGCGATCCTGCTTCTGGCGCTCAGCCTCTTCTTTATCAAGAAGGGGTGAGGGGCAAAGGGCCGAAGGACAGCCCCGTCACTCAGGAGTCGCGTTTGCTCAGTCGGTCGAGGCGGCGTCGCGCGTCGCTCCAGCGCGCCGGGAGATCGACCGGTGTCGGTGCCCGCAGATGCCAGTGGATGGCGGAGAGCCGCACGACGCACGCGGTCCCGACGGTGGCGATCTCGCCGGCCCACGTGGGCAGGCCGGCGGCTCGCACGACGAGCGGGTAGGCGAGCGCGCCGGCGAAGGCGGCGGTCGCGTAGAGCTCACCGGGCAGGAAGACGCTCGGTGTCTCGTTGGTCAGCAGATCCCGCAGGGCGCCGCCGCCCACCGCGGTGACGGTTCCCACGAACACGGCCGAGGTGACGGGCAGGTGGTGCGCGAGCGCCTGCTCGGTGCCGATCACGGCCCACAACCCCAGCAGCAGCGCGTCGACCGGCGCGAGCGCCGATTGCAGCCGCGCCAGCCACCTCGCGAACAGCATGGCCAGCAGCGCGGCCACGGCGACGACGGGGAGGTAGAGCGCGTGCGACAGCGCGACGGGCGGGCTGACGCCGATGAGGAGGTCGCGCAGGATGCCACCGCCCACGCCCGTCGACATGGCGAGCGAGAACGTGCCCACCACGTCGACTTTGCGGTTGGCGGCGTGCAACGCGCCAGAGAGCGCGCCGATGACGACGGCCGTCAGCTCGACGGCGACGGGGACGCGCAGCATGGCAACAACCTGCGGCGCGCGCGCTCGCGCTCCAAGATGGCGATCCCGCCCCGCGCCGAATCAGGCGCGCGCTGATTTGTCCGGCGCCGACGCGCCCCATATTTCGGGGTGGAGTACTCGTGCACTTGCTCGCCTGGCTATCGCGGCAGCCCTTCATTCTTCTGTTTCTTACCGTCGCGGCCGGCATCGCCCTCGGACGTGTGAAGATCAAGGGCATCGGCCTCGGCGCGACGGCGTCGTCGCTGCTCATCGCGCTGGCGGTCAGCATGCTGGCCATGGGGCGGGGCGCGAAGATCGCCGTCCCCGAGCTGACCGGAACGATCTTTTTCAACGTCTTCATGTTCTCGGTCGGCATGAAGGTGGGCCCGCAGTTCCTGTCGGGGCTCAAGCGTGACGCCGGCAAGTACTTCTTCTTCGGCCTGTTCATGCCGCTCGGCGCCACCGGGCTCATGCTCGCGCTGCGGGCCCTCATGCCGCTCGCGCCGGGTCTCTTGCCCGGGATCCTCGCGGGCAGCAACACGGCCACGCCGGGGCTGGGGGCGGCGCAGGCGGCGTATGCGATGACGCACGCGACGAATTCGGCGGAGACGCTCGCCAATCTGTCGACCTCGTTCGCGTTCACCTATTGCCTCAGCACGGTGCTGTTCGTGTTGTTCGCGAAGCTGCCGGACCTCTTCGGCCGCGACACGGCGCGCGCGGCGCGCGAGTTCGAGGAGCGCCTGCGCGGGTCGTCGTCGGCGCCGCTGCCCGGCACGGCCGACGAGTTCATGGGCGGGCCGCTGCCGGTGGCGCGGCGCTCGTACCAGCTCGAGAAGCCCCAGGCCGTGGGCCACCGCCTCGGCGAGCTGCGCCGAACCTACCCGCTGGTCGCGATCGAGCGCGTCCTGCGCGGCGGACAGCTCCTCGACCCCGCGGACGACGTCGTGCTGCAGCCGCACGACACGCTGGCGCTCTACGGCCGCGTGCCGCGCCTGCTGAACGCCGCGTCGGTCATCGGGCCCGAGGTGGACGTCCCCGAGCTGGGCGACATCGGGTCGGAGACCGTCGACGTCGTCGCGCACCGCGACGATGCCGTGGACAAGACGATCCTCGCGCTCGCCAGCGACGTGGGCCACGGCCTCTTTCTGAACGCGATGTTTCGTGGGGGCGTCCAGATCCCGTGGGGCCCGGAGACCGTCGTCCGGCGCGGCGACGTCCTGCGCGTCACTGGCAGCCGGTGGCGGATCAAGACGCTGGAGGCGCACATGGGACGCGTCGTCAGGGCCAGCGTCGGCACCGACATCGTGACGCTCGCGCTCGGCGTCTCGGCCGGCAGCCTGCTGGGTGCGCTCACGATCCCGATCGGCGGGCTCAGGTTGGCCGTCGGCTCGGCCGTCGGGCTGTTGCTGGTCGGCATCGTGCTCAGCATTCTGCGCACGCGCCAGCCCGCATTCGGGGGGCCTTTCCCCGAGCCGGCCCGGCAGCTGCTCGAGGACCTGGGTCTCAACGTCTTCGTCGTCGTCATGGGCCTCAACGCCGGCAGCGGCGTCATCAAGGCGCTCTCGGCCGGCGCGGTGGGGCCAATCCTCATCGGCACCCTGGTCGTCGGGTTCGTGCCGGCGATCATCGCCTGGGTGGTGGGCGCGTACGCGTTCAAGATGAACGGCGCGCTGCTGCTGGGCGCGCTCGCGGGCGGGCGCTGCAACAGCGCCGGAATGCGCGCGGCGCAGGAGGCGTCTCGGAGCAACGTCCCGGCGCTGTCGTACCCGGTGACGTTCGCGTTGTCGAACGTGGTGCTCACCGTCATGACCTACGTCTTCGCGTTGATGGACTAGAGGGGGAGGCGAGCGATGGACCAGCGAACGAACACTGACGCCAGCCAGTACGGGGCGCTTTCTCCCTTTCAGCTCAAGGACGAGCTGATCCGGTGGGCGCGCGATTTCTCCCAGCAAAAGGCGGCCACCCACCAGTTCCTCGACGCCGGGCGCGGGAACCCGAACTGGGTGGCCACCACGCCGCGGGAGGCGTTCTTCACGCTGGGCCAGTTCGCGCTGCAGGAATCGAAGCGCGTGTGGAATGAGCCGGATCTGGGCGGCATGCCCCGCGCCGACGGGATCGCCGATCGCCTGCGCGCCTTCCTCGCAGGAGCGCGCGGCGAGGGCGCCGAGCTGCTCGTGCGCGCGATCGACTACGGCATCGGCCCGCTGGGATTCGAGGCGGACCGGTTCGTCCACGAGCTCGTCGACGGAATCGTGGGCGACAACTACCCCGTGCCCGACCGCATGCTGGTGCATGCCGAAACGGTCGTGCAGAGGTACCTCGCCAAGTCGATGTACGACGGCCGGCCGCCCGCCGGGAAGTTCGACCTGTTCGCCGTCGAGGGCGGCACGGCCGCCATGTGTTACATCTTCGGCAGCCTGGTCGCGAACCGCGTGCTCAAGCGCGGCGACACGATCGCGCTCGGCACACCCATCTTCACGCCTTACCTGGAGATGCCGCTGCTCGAGGAGTTCGGCCTGCGGGTCGTCGAGCTCGCGCAGAGCGAGATGGCCGCCGATGGGCGACACACCTGGCAGTACCCCGACGCCGAGATCGAGAAGCTGGCCGATCCCAAGGTGAAGGCCTTCTTCGTGGTCAACCCCAGCAACCCGGCCTCGGTGGCCATGCGGCCGCAGACGATCCGGAAGATCTCCGAGCTCGTGCGCACCAGGCGCCCCGACCTGATCCTGCTGACGGACGACGTGTACGGGACGTTCGTCGAGGGGTTCCGCTCGCTGGCCGCCGAGCTGCCGCACAACACGATCCTCGTCTACTCGTACTCGAAGTACTTCGGCTGCACGGGCTGGCGCCTGGGCGTCGTCTCGCTGCACGAGCACAACGTCGTCGACGAGGCGATCGCGCGCCTCCCGGAGGCGGACCGCCAGGCGCTCCACCGGCGCTATCACAACATGGTCGTCGATCCCGACGGCTTGAAGTTCATCGATCGCCTGGTGGCCGACAGCCGCGACGTCGCGCTCAACCACACCGCCGGCCTCTCCCTGCCGCAACAGGTGCAGATGACGCTGTTCTCGCTGTTCTCGCTGCTCGACGAGGACGACAGCTACCTGCGGCGCTCCCGGGAGATCATCCGCGAGCGTTTCGAGGCGCTTTTCGAGGGGCTCGGCGTCCCGAAGGTCGACGATTCGCTGCGCGTCGGCTACTACGCCGATCTCGATCTCGAGGCCTGGGGACGCGAGACGTTCGGCGAGGGGTTCGTCGAGTACATCCGTGCGCACCACGATCCGCTCGACATCGTGCTGGCGCTGGCACGCAAGCGCGGGACGGTGCTGCTCAACGGCAGCGGCTTCGCCGGGCCGCCCTGGGCAGCGCGCGTCTCGCTCGCGAACCTCGACCGCGACCAGTACCTGTCCATCGGCCGCGACCTGCGAGAGGTCGCCGACACGGCCGTGCGCCAGTGGCAGGCGGAGCAAAGCGGCAAGACCAACGGCGGCAAAAAGAACAACGGAGGAGGCAAGCCATGAGACGGTCGCTTTCAGTCACGGCAGCTCTGCTCACCCTGTCGCTCGGCGCGGCCGCGTGGGCCAAGCCCGCCATCCGGATCCTCGCGACGGGTGGGACCATCGCCGGGGCACAGGCGAACGCGCAGTCCTACGGTTACAAATCCGGGTCCTTCAAGGTCGAGGACCTCATCAACGCCGTGCCGCAGCTCAAGGAGCTCGCCAGATCTGACGGGCGAGCAGGTCGCGAACATCGGCAGCCAGGACATGAACGACGCCGTCTGGCTCAAGCTCGCCCAGCGTGTGAACGAGGTCCTGGCCAGCCGCGACGTCGACGGCGTGGTCATCACGCACGGCACGGACACGATGGAGGAGACGGCCTATTTCCTGAACCTCACGGTCAAGAGCGAGAAGCCGGTCGTGCTGGTCGGCTCGATGCGGCCGGCCACGGCGGTCAGCGCCGACGGGCCGGCCAACCTCTACAGCGCCGTGGCCGTCGCGGCCAGCCCGGGCGCCACGGGCCGCGGCGTGCTGGTCGTGCTCAACGACGAGGTCCATGCGGCCCGCAACGTCACCAAGACCGACACGACCAGCGTCGATACCTTCAAGAGCCTGAACCGCGGCCCCGTCGGCCTGGTGCACACCGGCCACATCGCCTGGTTCGAGCAGATGGATCGGCGTCACACGACGAAGTCGGAGTTCGACGTCACGGGGCGAACCCAGCTGCCGCGGGTCGACATCATCTATGCGCACGCCAACATGAGCCCCGACCTCATCGACGCGGCCGTGAAAGGGGGCGCCAAGGGACTGGTCGTCGCGGGCGTGGGCGACGGCAACATGACGCAGCCGGCGCTGGCCGCGCTGGGCCGGGCCGCCAAGGCCGGCGTCGTCGTCGTGCGCAGCACGCGTCTTCCCGAAGGGCTCGTCCTGCGCAACAACGAGGTCAACGACGACCAGCAGGGCTTCGTCGCCTCGGGCGAGTTCACCGCGCCCAAGGCGCGCGTCCTCTTGGAAGTCGCGCTCACCAAGACCAGCGACGTCAAGCAGGTCCAGCGGATGTTCGATTCGTACTGATCCGAGCGCCGGTCAGAGCGCGAGGTTGAGCTGGAGCGTACCGAGCTGGGTCCAGCCCTCGCCGACGATGAGTGGCACGTCCCCGAGCGCGGCCGCGCCCGGCGAGCTCTGGTGGCCGGCGGCGTAGCGCAGCTTCACCACCAACCCCTGCGTGTGCGAGACGTAGTACGCGAGCTGTCCTTCGATCGAGTAGAAATCGTTGTCGCTGACGTCGGTGCCGGTGTCGAGCCAGTTGAAGCGTGTCGCGATGTCCAGGGTCTTGGGGACGAGCGGCACACCCACCTGGCCCCAGGCGCCGACCGAGGTGTACTGCGCGGCCATGGCCGGCTCGGTGCGGCGGATGAAGGCGTCGACGTAGACGTAGAGCCACGCCGTCTGCAGCCAGAAGTCGGCGGCCCCCGCGGTCTGGCGGTTCGTTTCCCCGGTCGCCATCGCCTCGAAGCGAAACGTCGACGGGTTGAAGTTCTCCGTCGCGCTCTGCACCTTGCCGTAGTAGCCCTGCAGCGTCGCCGACACGCGGAACGGCACGGGCCCGTCGGACACGATGTACGGGAACTCGGTCGCGCCCGTGGGACCGAGGGGGTTCCAGGTGAAGCGCGCCTCCAGCACGTAGTTGCCCGGCAGCGCGTTGAACTGCCGCAGCGGCGTGCCTGAATAGACCCCCAGGTAGTATTCGAGCTGTTCGGCCAGCGTCCCCAGCGCGGTGATGCCCTTGTCGCGGCCGGACCAGAAGTACTCGCTCACCGGTGCCCAGTCGGGGAACAGGATCTCCTGCGGGCCGAAGTATTCGTGGCGGTCGAACGGCGTCCACTGCTGGCCGATGCGCAGCATGAACAGCTTGGAAGGCGCGATCTCCACGTACGAGTCGAGCAGGTAGGGCGGGTTGGCCGCGAACTCGAAGCTGGTCCAGAAGTGGATCCACTCGCGAAAGAAGTTCCCGCCCACGAACGGCCGCAGCACGAAGAAGGTGTTGCGCTCCTGCCACGCGCCGTCGTGATAGACGGGCTCGAACTTGTACGCGGCGGTCAGGCCGATGCGCAGCCGGTAATTCAGGTCCGGCGACTGGATGACGAAGCCCGTGCCCGGGATGTAGCCGGCGGTCGGGTTCGGCGGCTTCGACTCGGCCGTCGGCGCGGGGGGGGGTGTCTCGGGCGGTGGCGTCGGCGGCGGTGGCGTCGGCGGTGGGGGCGGAGGCTGGGGCGACGCGAGCGGCGGCGGCGCGCCCTCGACCGGCGTCGACCCGGCCGCCGGCGCCGCCTTCGCCTCGTTGCCGACGGTGGGCGCCTGCGCGCGCGCGACCGTGGGAACGACGAGCGAAACGAGGACGTTGCAGAAGAAGGAGACCAAAACCGCGCCGAGCAGCCGCTCTGTTCGATTCACAAGATCCTCCTTGGCATCGCGAGAAGATGGGTCGAGCCAGGCATCCTGCAAATGCGGAGTCGTGATTGCGGCAATCCCTGACACTGCGGAGCCGCTCGCCGTGCGCACACTGTTTCCGCGCCCCTCGCGCCGCACGCCCGCGCCGGCCCCCGAAGGGCTGGCCCGGGTGATTAGATTCGGGACGAGGACCAGCGCGGATGACGAGGGCGGGGGACGTGGGTGGGGCGGCTCTGCGTGACAGGCTGAGCGGCGGTCGAGAGCTTGTCCGCCGACACAAATGGCTGCGTCGGATAGCCGTGGTGCTGGCGGTTCTCGTCGGCCTGGCGGTCTTGATCCGCGTGATCGTCGATCCCATCGCGACCCACTACACCCGCCAGGGGCTGAGCGAGGCCGAGGGGATCAGCGCCGACTTCCAGCGTGTGCACGTCACGCTCGCGCCGCCAGGCTACGAGATCCGACGCCTCAAGCTCCGAGAAGGGAAGCGTGGCGGCAAGCGCGAGCCGCTCCTCTACGTCGAGACGGCGCGCGTCGGTCTCGATTGGCGCGAGCTGTTCCGCGCGCATCTGACGGGCAGCCTGACGCTGGACCGACCGAAGGTCACGGTGGTCCGGCGCGCGTCCGGCAAGGGGGAAGAGCCGGCGAAGGCGGCAGAGGAGAAACCAGCCGAGGCTGACGAGGCACCAGCGGCCCGGAAGAAAAAGTCGTCGGGAATCTCGGAGCTCGAGGAGTCCCTGCGCCAGGTGATCCCCCTGCGCGTCGATCGGGTCGACATCGTGGACGGCGAATTCCTGCTGCGCGACGAGACGATCGAGACCACGCCGGAGCTCTGGGTGAACCGGATCGATGCGACTCTCAAGAACCTGGCGACCCGGCAGGAGCTGGCAAAAGGACGCGCCGCCAGCCTGGCGCTGAGCGGGCGGCTTGGACGAAGCGGCGCGCTCGCGCTCAAGCTGTCGGCGGATCCCTTCGCGACGCCTTTGAAGTTCGACGGCCAGTTCAGCCTCCGCGATTGGAAGGTCGTCGAGCTCTACGACATCCTGAAGGCGAAGGCCGACCTGCAGGCGACCCAGGGAACCATCGGTCTCTACGTCAAGTTCAAGGTGCGTAGCGGTGCGATCTCGGGAAAGGTCAAACCGGTTCTCGAGGACGTGAAGCTGCAATCCACCAGCGAGGATGTCGGCGACAGGATGAAGGCGTGGGTCTCCGACAAGGCGTTGCAGCTCTCGGGCGGGGGCGACGAGAACCGCGCGGTCGGCGCCGAGATTCCGATTCAAGGGCGCCTCGACCCCGACGAGGCGCTCTGGCCCGCGGTGCTGGAGGTCGTGCGCAACGCCTTCGCCGAGGGGATCAAGGTCGGCGTCGGCGACGCCGTGAGACAGAAATAGGGTGGGCGAGCGGGCGGGTGCCCAACCGGGTCGAGGCGGCGTATGCTCTCGTCGTCGGGTGGCACGGCCCCTGCTGAGCGCAGTCGAGGGAGGTCCCACGAATGCCGAGATCCTCCGAAGAGCAGCCGAAGTATTTGATGTGTGTGCGGGCTCTCGCCCTGCTCACGGGTCTCGCGGGGAGCGTGACCGCCGGTGAGAGCACCGCGGGGGCCAGTGTCCATGACGGTGGGCCAGCGGGTGTCACCGTGCAACCGGACGCCGCCGACTCCCTGGCCAACGTCTATGACGGCGGCTTTCACGGAGTGGTGGTCATGCCCAGCAGTGGATGCGACTGCGAGCTCGGCGGAGCTCCCGGGTCGCCGGGCATTCCGCTCGTGGCCGGGCTCGTTGGCGCGGGGCTGATCGCGCGCCGGCGGCGCCGGTCTAACGTTCCGTGATCTCGGCGCCTCCCTCGCACGCCGAGCACGGGGGCCGGCGTTCGCCGCGGTGCAGTGCGAAAGCCGCGCGAGGGTGATTGATCGCGCACCCTTCGCGCAACTGCCAGCTCGAGGGGCGATCGTCTGTTCCCCTTCTATATACTTCAGCCAGGAGACTCCCCTTGAAGCTTCGTCACCTGCTCTTGCTTGGCGCCGCCTGCTGGGGATGCACCGGAGGATCCGGAGGCACGACCGGTAGCGGAGGCACGACCGGAAGCGGAGGCACGACCGGAAGCGGCGGTACGACCGGAAGCGGCGGCGCGACCGGAAGCGGCGGCGCAACCGCCAGCGGAGGCACGACCGGAAGCGGAGGCGCAACCGCCAGCGGCGGCACGACCGGGAGGGCGGGAGGCTCGGGAAGGGCGGGCTCGGGAACGGGCGGTGCGGGCACCGGCGGGGCCGCCGGCGCAGGCGGACACGGCGGCACGGCCGCGGCGGGCACGAGCGGCGCTGGCGGCACGAGCGGAACAACTGGCGCGGGAGGTGCCGCGGGCGGCGCTGGCGGCACGCTCTCCGCGAGCTACTACATCGGCGCGGACATCTCGGACCAGGAGACGCAGCCCACCGCCACGCGGGCGAACCTGCTCACGCTGATGAAGGCACACGGTTTCAACTACGTCCGGTTGCGGACGTTCGTCGATCCCAAGGCCGCCGACGGCTACGACAAGACGAACGGATACGACGACATCACCCACACGGTCGCGTTCGGCAAGCAGGTCAAGGACGCCGGCATGGGTCTGCTGGTCGACTTTCATTACAGCGACAACTGGGCCGACCCCGGCAAGCAGTGCGTCCCCGTCGCCTGGCAGAGCTACACGACGATCGCCGCCCTCGCGACGCAGGTTCACGACTACACGTCGGCATCGATCACCGCGCTCATCAACGGCGGCGCGCGGCCCGACATGGTGCAGATCGGAAACGAGGAGACGCCCGGCATCCTCATTCACCTCTGCGACAGCGGCGGCCTGCCCAAGGCGGGGATCGCCGGCTATAACCCGGTCAACGGCGCCATCTACCTCTACTCGTCCACCGACGGTGGTGCGCCCCCGGCCGGCGGTCCCGCCGCGGGCGGCTGGACCAACCTGGGGATGCTGCTGAACGCCGCGGCGAAAGGGGTCAAGGACGTCGACACCGGCATCAAGATCGCGCTGCACCTCGATCGCGGCAACGATCTCTCCTCGAGCAAGAGCTACATCACGAACGCCAACAGCAAGGGCGTCCCGTTCGACGTCTTCGGCGAGTCTTGCTACACGAACACGCAAGGACAGCCGTCCGACTGGCAGGCGACGTTCAGCGCGCTCGTCACCGCCTTCCCCAGTCTGAAGTTCATGATCGCCGAGTACAGCACCTCGCAGCGGGCCGCCAACGACGTCATCTTCAATCTCCCCAACCAGCAGGGGATCGGCACCTTCAACTGGCAGCCGGGCGATCTGTGGACGCGCTCTGGAAGCACGTACACCGCCCAGACCGACATGTCGATCTACGACATGATGGCGACCGCCTACGCTTCGCGCCTGTGAGCGCGGGCCGGGGTGCGCGTCAGCGCGATCGCAGCAAACGACAGCGATCGACTCGTGATAGGAAGGTGGGATGGGCGACGCGGCCGGCCGGCATCCGCATTTCATCTCGCCGCTTTTCTGGCACACCAGCCTCGCCGAGGGGCTGGTCGCGGCCCGTGAATCCAGGCGGACGCTGCTGTTGGTCGTCGGCCGACAATCCTGCGGCGGCTCCCGCTCTCTGGTGGAGAAGACGATCGCGAAGGAAGAGATCCTCGAATACCTGGACTCTCACTACGTATGCGTGGCCAGCGACGCCGACTCGCCCGAACCGGCAGTCGCCGCGCTGGTGGCGCGGATGCCGCAGCGAGATCGAACGCCGCTGTGCCTCTACCTGTCCGCGCAAGAGGAGCTGCTGCATTCGACCTCCGGCGGGCGTCCGCCGGCGGTGTTCCTGTCCGATCTGCTCCAGGCGCCGCACCGGGGTCGGTAGACACCGATCGGGCGACTACGGCCCGGTCACGATCGTGCCGTTGCTCCCGACCGCGAAGACCCGTCCCTGCGGCAAGGGCGACGCATAGATGCCGTAAAGCGTGGCCGTGGCCGCCGGCAGCGACTGGACCGTCCACCCCACGCCGTTCCAGAACAGCACCGTCTCCAGGTTCGCCGTGGTGGTGAAGTTCTGGCCGGCGGCGAAGAGGCGATTGCCCGCCGTCCCCGAGAGCGCGTTCACCACGCCGTTGAGGCCGGTGGTGAGGTTCGTCCACGTCGGACTACCGGTGTACTGCTGGACGTTCGCTCCCAGGTTGATGAAGAGGTCGTTCGATGCGTCGCCCCACAGGGCGCCGTTCGAAACGCCGCCGATGGCCGTCGCCTTCTTCGCGACGCTGTCGATCTGAAAGACCTGGATCCCCCCCGTGGCCACGATGTTGGTGGGCGAGAACACCTGGATCCCGCACTGGGTCGCGTTCTGCATGCCGAGGGCGCCGGGATTGTCGTAGGTTCGAAGGTGGGTCGCATCGGTGCAAGCCGGACTGCGGCGTGTTCCCGCCGGGCGCGGCCGAGCTGGACGACCGATGGCGCCGATCGCGGGGACCTGAGCGTCGCGCCGCCTGGGGCGCGATGCAGTATGTGGACCGCGGGGCGTGCGCCGACGCGCTAGGCTTCCGGCCAGATGGCCGTCGTTCCGCATCCGCTCCCGCGCCCCACGCCGTCCCCACCCGACCTGCCGCTGCTCGCGCGCGTCAAGGCGAGCGCGGCGCACTCGGCGCGCGCGCTGAAGCTGGTCTGGGATTCGGCGCCCGGCGGGGTGCTCGCGCTCGGTCTCTTCACGATCGTCGCGGCCGCGCTGCCGCCGTTCGTCGCCTACGTCGGCAAGATGATCATCGACGCGGTGATCGCGGCCCACGCGGCCGCGCCCGGGATCGCGAGGGCGGCAGGCATCGCGCGCGCGCTCCGCCTGGTCGGCGTCGAGCTCGGAGCCGTGGTGCTCATGGCCGGGTGCGAGCGGGTGCTGGGCCTGGTTCGGCAACTGGTGGGCCTGCGGCTGGGGATCGATCTCAACGTGCGAATCCTGGAGAAGGCGCTGCGGCTCGACCTGGCGCACTTCGAAGACGCGGAGTTCTACGACAAGCTGACACGCGCCCGACGCGAAGCCTCCTCGCGCCCTCTGTCGCTCATCCAGAGCAACTTCCAGGTGGTCCGCAACGGCCTGACGCTGGCGGGATACATCGCGCTTCTGGTCCGGTTTTCTTGGTGGATGGCGCTGGCGGTGCTGGTGGCGACGATCCCGGCGTTTCTCGCCGAGGCGCGATTCTCCGGGGCGGCCTTCCGGTTGCGCAACTGGCGCTCGCCCGATTCGCGGCGGCTCACCTACCTCGAATACGTGCTTGCCAACGACGAGCACGCCAAGGAGGTGAA
The DNA here is from genome assembly GCA_963725905.1 of uncultured Pseudomonadota bacterium. GTDB lineage: Bacteria > Myxococcota_A > Polyangia > Fen-1088 > Fen-1088 > JADGRB01. The sequence goes on from CAVSAG010000007.1 coordinate 190,056, forward strand.
GCTGTTCGGCCTGGGACCGCTGTTACTCCACCGGTACCGGACGCTGGCGCAGACGTTCTTCACCGACGATCGACGGATCGCGATCCAGCGCGCCTCCTGGGGATACGCGCTGTCGTTGTTGAGTACGGCGGTTTTCTACGGCTGCTACGCGATGATCGTCGCGCTGACCGCGGCGGGGCGGCTGACGCTGGGGGACATGACGCTGGGGCTGGTGGCGTTTCGCCAGGGGCAGCAGAGCTTTCAGGCGGTGCTCTCCGCGCTGGGGGGGATGTACGAAGACACGCTCTACATGTCGAACCTGTTCGACTACTTCGCTATCCCCACTGACGCGCCGAAGGTTTCGGGTCCGATCGCGGCCGTGCGCGCGGAAGAGGGGATTCGCTTCGAAGGGGTCGGCTTCCGGTACCCGGCTGTCGGCTCGGACGGCGAGCGCTGGGCCCTGCGCGGGGTGAACCTCTTCATCCCGAAGGGGCAGAGCTTGGCCCTGGTCGGCCAGAACGGTGCCGGGAAGACCACGTTCATCAAGCTGCTCGCCAATCTGTATCGGCCGACGGAGGGGAACGTGCTGCTCGACGGGCGGGACCTGCGCAGCTGGGACGAGACGGAGCTGCGGCGGCGGATTGGCGTCATCTTCCAGGACTTCAACGAATACCAGCTCGCGGTGCGCGAGAACGTCGCCTTCGGGAGCGTCGAGCACCTCACCGACGATCTTCGGGTGGCGCGCGCCGTCGATCGCGGCGGCGCCCACGAGCTGGTGGCGGGCCTTGCCGGCGGCCTCGAGACGCAGCTCGGCCGCTGGTTCGGCGGCGGCGTCGAGCTGTCGGGCGGGCAGTGGCAGAAGGTGGCGCTCGCGCGCGCCTTCATGCGCGAAGAGGCCGACATCCTCATCCTCGACGAGCCGACGGCGGCGCTCGACGCCGAGGCCGAGCACGCTGTCTTTCAGCGCTTCAAGGCGCTCGCCGCCGGGCGGACCACGATCTTGATCTCCCACCGGTTCCCGACCGTGCGGATGGCCGATCGGATCCTGGTCCTGGAAGCGGGCCAGGTGGTGGAAGACGGCGGTCACGCCGAGCTGGTCGCGGCCGGGCAACGCTACGCCCGCATGTTCGGGCTACAAGCGGCTGGTTACCTCTGACGACCCGACCAAGTCGCGGCATCGTCGCTATCGACGCTAGCGAAATATCCGCCTTCAGCGACGGAATTTTGTGAGAATCGCCCGTCTCTTAGGCATGGGCGAGCCCGCCATCTCTCTTGTGGATCCCGTGGCGCCAACCGCCGCCTCGGCCGAGGCGCGACCATGGCCGCTCGCCGCGCGCATCGGCTTCCGCGTCCTGGTCGCTTACTTCGCGCTCTTCAACTTCGTGCTCATCCGCAACGCGCTTGGCCCGGGCTGGTGGACGCTCGAAGCGTTGTGGCACCCCCTGATCCCGTGGATCGGCAAGCACGTCCTGCGCCTGTCCGCCGAGATCCATACCGACCCGACCGGAAGCGGCGACACGCTCTACCAGTGGTTGCTCTGCGTCCTCTGGCTCGTCACCGCGGCCGTCGCCGCGGCGGTGTGGTCGATCGTCGATCGGCGGCGCGCTCGCTACGACCGGCTGGCCGAGATTCTGCGCGTGGTCCTTCGCTATCAGCTGGCATTTCAGATGCTGTCCTACGGGCTGGCGAAGGTCTTCAAGCTGCAGTTTCCCGCGCCGGAGCCCGGCCGCCTGACGGAGCTCTACGGCGATTCGTCGCCGATGGGCCTGCTGTGGACGTTCATGGGCGCCTCTACCGCGTACACCGTCTTCTCCGGCGTGGCGGAGGTGCTGGGCGGCCTCCTCTTGCTGTTCCGGCGCACCACCACGCTCGGCGCGCTGGTGGTCCTGGGCGTCATGACCAACGTCGTCCTGCTCAACTTCTCCTACGACGTGCCGGTGAAGCTACTGTCGCTGCACCTCCTCATCATGGCGCTGGCGCTACTCGCGCCCGATGCGCGCCGGCTGGCCGACCTGCTCGTGTTGCACCGCCCGACAACGCCCCGGCCATTCGCCTGGGTGCCGAAGACCTCCCGGCGGCGCTGGGCTCGACGCATCGTCAAGACGACCGCCCTCACGGTCCTCGTGGGGTTCTACGTCCGCGGAAGCATCGAGGCGCTGGCGGAGTATGGCGACCACGCCGCCAAACCGAGGACCTACGGGAGCTACGACGTCGAGGAGCAGACCCGCGATGGGAAGACCGTGCCGCCTCTGCTGACCGATCCGACGCGATTCCGCAGCGGCTTCATCGACCGCTCGTGGGGCGGCCTGCGTACCGGCGGCGACATCGGCCTCTCCTTCCAGCTGCCGCCGAAGGACGGCGTGGACGCCATGGTCAACGCGTTTCTGCCGGCCCAGCATGCGCCGGGACAACTGCGCTTCACCACGCCCGACCCCGAGCACGTCGTCCTCGAGGGGACCATCGGCGGCGAGAAGATGCGGGTGCGGCTCAAGCGCCGCGACATGCCGAGCCTGCTCGTCAGCCGCGGGTTCCACTTGATCAGCGAGGGTCCGTTCAATCGCTGACTTCCCTCACCCGCACCCAGCGTGAGCCCGCCGTTGACCGTGCAGCGGGGCACGCCAGGGGTCAGGAGCTGCAGGAGAGCATCGAGCAGCCCGCGCGATGGCGGGCCCAGTCCGGGCGCTTGGCGGCGTAGCGCGCGCTCTCGGGCTGCTCGTCGTAAGGGTGACGCAGGAGATCCAGCAGCTCGACCACCAGCGAGGCGTCGCCCTTTTCGGCGGCGTCGATGGCAATCTGGGCGAGGCAGTTGCGCAGGATGTACTTCGGATTGACGGCGTCCATGCGCTGCTTGCGCAGTGCGGGCGGCGTCCCCTCCGTCCACTCTTGGCGGACGCAGGTGCCGTGGCGACGAAGCCAAGCCAGCGTCCGCGCGCGCGCGTCGCCGGTGAGAGCGCCGGGTGCGTAGTAGGCGTCGGCGAGCGGTGCCAGCAGCGCCTCGTCGGATGCTTCGCCTGACACCTCGGGGCCGAGACTCACTGGAACGTTCGCCAGACCCCGGAAGAAGAGCGTCATGTCGGTCTCTACCAGCGCCAGCACCTGGAAGAGCTCGTCGACGAGAGATTTGTCGGCCGTGGTCAGCCCCAGCTTGGCGGCGTAGAGGCGGCTCTCCTCCGCCGCGTACGTCTCCGTGTAGACGACCAACGCCTCTTCGAGCGGCGGGATGCTGCCGATGAGTGGGTAGAGCGCCTCCGCCAGCTTGATCAGGTTCCACTTGGCGACGCGCGGCTGATTGGAGAATCGATAGCGGCGCTCACCCGCGTCGGTGGTGTTGGGGGTGAAGTCGGGGTCGTAGTTGTCGAGGAAACCAAACGGCCCGTAGTCGATCGTCAACCCGAGGATCGACATGTTGTCCGTGTTCATGACGCCGTGAACGAAGCCGACCCGCATCCAGTGCGCCATGAGCAGCGCCGTGCGGCGGCAGATCTCCGTCAGCCAGGCGACGTAGGTCGCGGGCGAAGGCGCGCCGAGCTCCGGGAAGTGATGCCGGAGCGTGTAGTCGGCGAGCCGGGTCAAGAGCTCCACCTCGCCGCGCGCGGCAAAGAGCTCGAAGTTGCCGAAGCGCAGAAACGAGGGGGCGACCCGGCAGACGATCGCGCCCGGCTCGGCCCGCGGGTGCCCGTCGTAGAACATGTCGCGCACGACCTCTGCGCCGGTTGCGACCAAACTGAGCGCGCGCGTCGTCGGAACGCCGAGATGCGCCATCGCCTCGCTGCAGAGAAACTCGCGGATCGACGAGCGGAGGACGGCGCGACCGTCGGCCGTGCGGGAGTAGGGCGTCGCGCCGGCCCCCTTGAGCTGCAGCTCCCAGCGCTGGCCGGCGGCGTTCACAACCTCGCCGAGGCTGATGGCCCGCCCGTCGCCGAGCTGGCCGGCCCAGGTGCCGAACTGATGTCCGCCGTAACAGGCGGCGTACGGCTCCATGCCCGCCAGGAGGGCGTTGCCCGCGAAGACCTGCAAGAAGGTATCGGACGCGCAGGCCGCCTCCGACAGATCGAGCGATCGGGCGACCTCGGGCGACCAGGCGACGACCCGCGGCGCGCTCACGGGAACCGGCGCGATCGGCGAGAAGCAGGCACCGCGCACCCCGCGCACGGCCCTCAGCGTCTCGGCCTCGCCGGGGAGCTCGCGCACGAAGCTGTTGTCGAAACGGAGCGATGGAAATGCCCCGCCCGGCTCCAGCCAGACGGGCGCCGGCGGCGGGGTCTGGAGTTTGGGCAAGCTCACGGCGTCTAGGCTTGGTCCGACTCGTCGGCATCTTCAGCCGCCAGCGCGTCGATGTCGGCCAGAAGGGCCGTCACGCTGGAGGCGCCGAGCGGCGTGCCGTCCACCGTCGCCATCACGAAGCCGAGCTCGCACTTCTGGCAGCGGTTGAGACAATCCTTCACCACCGGCGTGTGCTCCCGCTCCCTCAGCTCGGAGAGCAAAAGGGCGAGCGGCGCGGCCAATCGCTCGACAGACTTCCGGCACAACTCGACCTGCACGACGATTGCTACCCTACCGCAGAACGACCACGGCAAGTGGGACCACAAATCGGCTGACTGCTCCCGCGCTCGTGCTACGTTCCCGACGACTGAAGACGCAACGACCAGAAAGAGGGGCGAACGACATGGGCGACGGCAAGGGGATCTGGATGAGGCGCGCGGTGTGCGCGGCGGCCGCGGCGGTGGGCGGCATCGTGATCGGCGGCGCCGCGAGCTGCCAGGGGCCGCAGCCGTTCTACCGCGGGGACAACATCGTGAACTGCAATGTGCAGCGCTACGAGTGCCAGTTGATGGACGGCAGCACTGGCCAGTGCCGCGTGCTCACCAACCAGCAGGTGTTCGCCAGCCCCACCCTCTGCGTCAACAAGAGCACCACGATCGATCAGAGCACGATCTGCAGCAACGCGTTCTGCACGAAAGACGTCAACGCTCCCGGGCAGTGCACGGCCACGTTCGTGAACGTCTTCCCCGCGCCCGACGGGGTCTGCCAGCCGGCACCGGCCGGCACGCCGGTGGCGCTGGTCACCGGGTTCTCGCACGGTCAGCGGCCCGGCTCGGCGAACGAGGACCACACTGTGCCGCTCTTCCCTGACGACACCCGCTACGGGCTGGACCCGGGCACGACCTTTTGCATCGACGTCACGCAGACGGCGGCGATCAACCAGATCCAGCCGGCGAGCACCGATCTGTCGCAGATGGCCGGCGTCGACACCATCAATGTCGGCGCCACTGCATGCTTGTTTCGGTCAAGCGTGCCGGCCTACGACGTCGTCCCCGGCGTCATCGCCACGGGGACGGGCGGCGGCGTGACCGCCGCGCCGATGACGGCGCTGCGTGGGCAGGCCAGCGTGGCGCAGTCTTGCCCGGGCGGCGGCGACGTCTGCCTCACGACCGCGCTCAACGACTTCCACGCCGATCTGGCCGACACGACCATCGCGGGCGTCTCGCTCACGAACCTGCGGCTCTCGACCGTGCTGCCGGCGACGCTCACGACGATCACCGACCCGGTGCTGGGAACGTTCGTGGGCGTGCCGGCCGGCGGCCTCACGTTCCGGGTCCTCGGCAAGATGAACGGCGTCGACACGTTCTTCAACGCGCCGACCTCGAGCCCCTGGCGCGTCGACGTGTCGCCCGCGTCGTTTCACGTCAGCGGCCAGCTCGAGCTCGACAACCTCGGACCGGGCGGGACCCAGATGCCCATCACCATCTCCGCCAACGCGAGCGGAACGCCCGCAACCGCGCAGACGACCGCCTGCGCGGCGCAGTCGTCGCTGGCGCGCTTGTTCGGGTTCGAGGACGTGGGCCGCTGGACGTCGACGCAGGCGACGCTGAGCCTGGTCACCTCGCCGCTCACGCAGGGGTGCGGCGCGCTCGGCGTGAGCGGCCAGGGTTACCTTCCGATAACCGGCAGCGCGTTCACCACCAGCGCCGTCACCACCAAGGCCGCCGCGAGCGTCGACCTCTTCATTCCGGGGAACCAGCCGAACCAGTTCTACCTGGGCGCGCTGCAGATGTACTTGAGCTGTCCGTCCGGCAACGTGTTCAATCAGTACATCGGACAGCTCGAGCTGACCGGCAAGCCACAGAACCAGTACTCGACCCTGCGCTTCCCCCTACCGGCGGCCACGCTGTCGACGCTTGCGCGGCCTCTCGACGACTGCGCATTCAGCTTCGCGTTGAACGTAAACGCCACCGGCCAGCGCTGGATCCTGGACAACCTCCGCTTCACGCCGTGAGTTTCGCGCGAATATGGCGGATGTCTTCTCCGCGAAGTCCCACGTAGCTTACAAGCGCCTCGATCCGAGGCCTCGCCCCCGTCGGAGGGGGGCGACTTGTCAGACGATGTTCGATTCCATTCTCCCTGCACGCCATGTCGAACGGGTGAACCGAGCAGCGGTGCTCCGTCGGAGGCTTTGTCGGTGAAGGCGACGCCATTGTCGGTGAGGACGCCGTGACGCTCGAGACATCATCCTGGGACGGCGGAGTCGTCGCCGGAATGCGAGAGGCTACTTCGTGGCGTTGTAGAGCTGCATCACCGCGGTCGGCGACAGGACGTGGTTGTACATGCGGACGTCGTCGATGAGGCCGCTGAAGTTTCCGGCGTTGAAGCGGCCGTTGTTGGAGGTGCCAATCCAGTACTCCGCGGCCCAGTTGAAGCCGCTACACCCTTCGCCGCAATTGCTGGTCGGCGTCGTCGAGCTGACGTCGGGGTTGCCGTCGATATAGGTCAGGAAGCCGTTCGACTCGTCGAGCACGTAGGTCATGAGGTGCCAGTTGCCGTCGTTGACGGTCGCGACCCCTACCATGTTGACCTCGGACCAAGCGTTGTACTGCAACGTCGAGCCGGTTCCGCTGCCGACTATGCGATCGTAGCCCGTGCCCCAGGTTGCGTTCCCCTCGATGACCTGCAGGCCGCCGGGACCTGTGGCGTTGGTCTTGAACCACATCGAGAAGGTCATGTTGCCTTGCGGGATGGCGATGCCGGTGCCCTGGTTGAGGGCGTTGTTGGGGAAGGGGACGCGGATGTAGCCGGCGCCCGCCAGAGAGATCGCGCCCGAGCCCTGCTTGCCAGCGGTGGGAAGGAAGGTGACATTCCCCTGTACGAACCCGGGGAGGTTGTTGGGTCCGCTGTCGGCGGCCTGGGTCGAGCCGGGGGCGTCGTCCATCTTCCAGTAGCCGATGAGTCCTTGCGACAGGTTGGCGGTGCAAACGGCCGCGACGCAGGTCTCGCCCAGGGCGCAGGACTTGCCGCAGGCGCCGCAGTTGGCGGCGTCGCTGTTGGTGTTCGACTCGCAGCCGTCCGACTGGGCGTGGTTGCAATCCGCGTAGCCGGCGTTGCAGGCTGTCAGGAAGCAACCGCCGCCCGAGCAGCCCGCCGAGCCCTGCGCGAACGCGCAGCTGTTGCCGCAAGCGCCGCAATTGCTCGGATCGAACGAGGTGTTGGTGCACAGCCCGCCGCAGACGGTCTCGCTCCCCGAGCAGTTCGCCTTGCAGACGCCGCTCATACACGATTGGCCCGCCCCGCAGCTGTTGCCGCAGGCGCCGCAGTTGGCGGCGTCGGTGTTGAAGTTCGCGCAGTAGGGGGAGCCGCTCGACGGGGCGCACTTCGACAGCGCGCCGCAGGTGAGCGTGCAGGCCCCGCCGCTGCAGACCTGGCCGGAGCTGCAGGAATTGGCGCAAGAGCCGCAGTTGGCGTTGTCTGTCGAGAGGTTGGCGCAGTAGGGGGCGCCGCTCGACGGCGTACAGGTCGAGAGCGATCCGCATGCGATCGTGCAGACGCCGTTGGTGCAGACGTTGGCGCCCGTGCAGACGGTGCCGCAGTTACCGCAGTTGGCGTTATCGGTCAGCGTGTTGGCACAATAGGGGGCGCCGCTGCTGGGAGCGCAGATGGTGAGCGCGCCGCAGGTGAGCGTACAGACGCCGTTCGAGCAGACGTTGGCGCCCGTGCAAGCGTTGCCGCAAGTGCCGCAGTTGGCGTTGTCGGTTGTCGTGTTGGCGCAGTAGGGAGCCCCCGTCGACGGCGAGCACTTGGTGAGCGCGCCGCAGGAGAGCGTGCAGACGCCGCCCGCGCAGACCTGGCCGGTGCCACAGACGTTGCCGCAAGCGCCGCAGTTGTTGCTGTCGGTCGTGGTGTTGGCGCAGTAGTCGCTTCCCGTCGACGGCGAGCACTTGGTGAGCGCGCCGCAGGTGAGCGCGCAGCTACCGTTGGTGCAGACCTCACCGGAGCCGCAGGTGTGTCCGCAGGCGCCGCAGTTGATGTTGTCGGTCGCCGTGTTGGCGCAATAGGGAGAGGCGTTGCCGGGTGTACACTTGGTGAACGCGCCGCAGGTGAGCGTGCAGGTGTCCCCCTGGGCGGTCATGGCGATGGCGATCTGAGTGTTGTCGGCGCCGGCGGCGTTGGTCGCGACCGCCAATGTGCCCGTGAGGACGGCGCCTGCGGCGCTGGTCGTCGGGATGATGCCGGCCATGACCGTCAGGTTTGCGGTCGAGTTGGGCGCGAGGTCACCGGTGAGCGAGCCGTCGGCTGCGGCGCCCTGCAACGAGAAGCTGCCGCCGAGATCGATGGAGGCGCGGTAGTGGAGCGTCGCCGTCCCGGTGTTGGTGAACGAGAAGGGGAGCGTTCCGCCGGCCGCGCCGCAGTCGATCGAATCCGAAGTCGATCGGTGTCGTGGGGATGGTCGTCGCTGGCGCCGGGGGAGGGGGCGGGGGCGGGACGTCGATTGCAGCGTCGACCGCGCCCGAGTCGGTGGGCGCCGCCGCGTCCGTGGTTCCGCCGCCCGTGCCGGCCATCGCCGAGCCGCCAACGCCGCCGCCGGTCCCGCTCCCAGCCGCACCGCCGCTGCCGCCCGCCGCACCGGCGCCAGCCGCACCGCCGTTGCCGCCCGTCGCACTGGTGCCAGCCGCACCGCCGCTGCCGCCCGTCGCACCGGTGCCAGCCGCACCGCCGTTGCCGCCCGCCGCACCGGTGCCAGCCGCACCGCCGCCGCCGACGACGCCGCCCGTCCCGGGGCTGCCCGCTGCGGAACCGCCCGAGCCCTTGCCGGCTGTCCCGCCGGTTGCCGTGCCGCCGGCGCCGGCCGCGGCGTCGGCCATGCTGCCGGGGGACGAGTCCCCGCAGGCGACGAGAAACATTCCACTCATCGCCAGCAGGGCGAGACCGTTGGTGAGCCTGAAATTGGTGCGCATCTGTTCTAGACGTATCGACGAAGCGACGCGTCTTCTGAAGCGCGACGAGTCAGATCTACATGCAGATGCCGGAGACACACTGCTGGGTGCCCGTGCAGGGGGTGCCGCAGGCGCCGCAGGCGGTGTTCTGGCAGACGCCGGGGCCGCAGCTGGTGGTCCCGGTCGGACAGCCGTTGCAGCTGGAGGCCGTGCACACCTGGCGCGCGTTGTAGAGCAGCGCGATCTCGCCGGCCGAAAGGACCCGGGTGTAGGCCCGCAGCTCATCGATGGTTCCGTTCAAGAAGGTGTTGACGCCGCTCGGTTTGGCGCCTTGGATTTGGGTCGTCAGGTAGTCGGTGGCTCCCGAGGGGGAGTAGGTGCCGGTCCCCGACGACGAGACCACGCCGTCGACGTAAAAGATCTCCTTGCCGACACCCGCGCCGCCCCCGTTGGGATCGTACGTGATGGTCAGCAGATGCCAGGCGTTCAAACTGACGGTTGCCGACAGGGGGTTGTTGCTGTTGACCTGCCAGAGCCAGCCGAAGACCGTCGGGCCGGCGATGCTCAAGAACGGCATGTTCCAGTTCGTCCCCGGCAAGGTTTGAGTGACGCCGAAGATTGGCCCGTTGGTGGTGGAGGTGGCATAGACCCAGGCGCTGGCCGACAGGGTGTTGTTGTTGCCGAACCAGGTCCCGAGGGTCGCGCTCAGATAATTGGTGCTGCCGTTGAAGGTGAGCCCCTCGCCCGACTCGCCCGTCACCCAGGTGGGGCTGCCGTTGAGCGTCGCGGTGTTGCCGTTGCCGGATGAATCGGCCGAGGTCGCCCCGGAGCCCTCGTCGAGGTGCCAGAGGCCGGACATTCCGCTGCCGCAGGAGGCGCAGGTGACCGCGCCGCAGGGGGCGCCGCATCCGCCGCAGTTGTTTTGGTCGGACGTGGTGTCGACGCAGACGGTGCTGCAATCGGTGCCGCTGGCGCAGCCGCAGCTGCTCGCGATGCAGCTCTCGCCGCCGGTCGTGTTGCAGCTGGTGCCGCAGGCCCCGCAGTTGCTGGGGTCGATGGTCTTGTCGGTGCAGTCGCCGCCGCAGAGCGACTCGCCGCCCGTGCAGCCGCCGCAGATCGACGACGAGCAGGTCTGGCGGGCGTTGTAGAGGATGGAGATTTCGGCGGCGCTGAGCGCGCGGCTGTAGGCGCGCACTTCGTCGACCTTGCCGTTGAGAAAGCTGTTGGTGACGGCGTTTGGCTTGGCGCCCGGGATGGTGGTCGACCAGGTATCGACGAGGCCCGAGGGCTGGTAGGCGCCGCTCGCCGTACCGGCCAGCGAGCCGTCGACGTAGAACCTCTCCGTCCCCGACCCTCCGGAGGGCGTGTAGGTGATGGCCAGGAAGTGCCAGGCGTTGAGGCTGACGGTCGCGGCAAGCGGGCTCGAGCCACCGTCAGTCCCCGGGACCCCCCACAACCAACCGTAGGCGGTCGGGCCGGCGATGCTGAGGAACGGCATGTTCCAGCCGCCGCCCGCCGGGATGGAGGTGACGCCGAAGATCGGACCGTTGGTGGTCGAGGTGGCGTAGACCCAGGCGCTGGCGCTGAGCGGGCTGTTGGTGCCGAAGTAGGTGCCGAGGTTGGCGCTCACGTAGCTGGAGCTGCCGTTGCCCGCGACCGCGTCACCGGAGTAGCCCGTGGTCCAGGTGGCGCCGGAGAGTGTCGCAGTGTTGCCGGCCCCCGACGAATCGGCCGAGGTCGTGCCGGACCCTTCGTCGAGCTTCCAGTGTCCGAGGAGTCCGCTGTCGAGCGCGGCGTCGGTCGGCATCCCGCAAGCGATGCCGCAGCCACCGCAGTTGTTGGGATCGGTGGAGGTGATCGAGCAGACGCCGCTGCAGTCGGTGCCGGTGGTGCAGGTGCAGGTTCCGCCCACGCAGGTCTCGCCCCCGGCGGTGTTGCAGGCGTGCCCGCAGCTGCCGCAGTTGTTGACGTCGGTCGCCGTGACGGTGCAGCTGCCGCCGCAGGCGGTCTCGCCGGCCGAGCAGGCGGCACAGGTGCTGGCGGCGCAGGTGAGCCGCCCGCCGTAGAGCGCGGTGACGTCTGCGGCGCTCAACGTCCGGTTGTAGGCGCGCACCTCGTCGACCTTGCCGAGGAGATAGCTGTTCATGACGCCGCCGTTCGGCTTGGCGCCGCCGATGAGTGTCCCGAAGGTATCAGTCGTTCCCGAGGGAGAATAGGTTCCGGTGGCCGAGCCCGAGGCAGCGCCGTCGACGTAGAAGATCTCCTGGCCGACACCCGCGCCGCCACCGTTGGGGTCGTAGGTGATGGCCAAGAAGTGCCAGGCGTCGAGGCTGACCGTCGCCGCAAGGGGGCTGGTGGTCTGGTCCGTCCCCGGCACGCCCCACAACCAACCGTAGACCGTCGATCCCCTCACGCTCAGAAAGGGCATGTTCCAGCCGTTGGTGCCGCTGATTCCGACCACCGGGCCGTTGGAGTTGGCGTTCACGTAGGTCCAGGCGGAGACCGACAGCGTGTTGTTCGAGCCAAACCAGGTCCCGATGCTGGCCTGCACGTAGCTGTTGGTGCCGTTTCCCTCGACGGCGTCGCCGGCGTAGCCCGTGGTCCAGCTCGGGCTGTTGAAGAGCGTGGCCGTGTTGCCGTTCCCGGACGAATCGGCGGAGGTGGTGCCGCTCCCCTCATCGAAGCGCCACAGGCCGAGCAGCCCGGTGCTGAGCGAAGCTCCGATGTCCTGCGCGCAGGTGGTGCCGCAGGCGCCGCAGTTGCCCGCGTCGGTGGTCGTGGTGTCGCAGGTGATGGGCACGACGACGCCGACCACCAGCAGGCCGTTCGCCCCGGCGCCCATGGTGTGCGAGAAGGTCAACCCGCTGGCGCCGGTGCCGGTGGCGCTGGCGTCGATGGAGACCCCGCCCGCCCCGGCGGCGCTCCGCGGTGCGAGGAGGCCGGTGGCGGCGACCGCCAGCGCGTAGAGCGCGATGAGCGCGCCGAGCCGTTTCCACCGGCGTACGCCCGCCACGAGGCCGAGCGCGAGCACAAGCTGCAGCAACGTGCCGCGTGGATCGTGGGCGGCGACCGTACACCCGCCCGCCGCGGGCGATTCCGCCGGTGCCTGTCCGCCGGCACCCGACCAGCTGCCGCCCGGGGTTCCGCCGAACGGCGTCGCGGTCCCGCCGCCAGTGGCTTCCTGGGCGCCCGCTGGCCGAGGGGTGACGGGTCCGTACCAGGCGGTCGACCCGTCGAGCGCGACGTCTTCGACCCAATACGACACAGCTCCGTCCCACCCGGGCGTCGCGTCTTTCCAGGAGAAGGACGACGCTCCCCCGCCGAGCGCGCCGCCGGCAATGACCGATCCGTTCAGCTGGACGCGGCCTCCGGATCCGTCGCTGCGGTAGACGTAAAATCCCAGCGAGGATGGCTCGTAGCCGTCGCTCCACTGGACGAGGACGTCATTGGCCTCCAGCGTGGCGGTCAGAGCGCTCACCGTGACGTCGGTCAGTGGGGTCGAGGCCTGGATGGGGACGGCGATCTCGGCCCAGTCGGCGCTGGGGATGGTCCAGGACATGGTGATGGAGGTGGCGCCCGCGCCCGGCGCGGTGCTTGAGCCGACGACGACGTGGTCGAGACCGCTGGCGGTGGTGTTGGTCTGGCGAACGGTCTGCGTCGCGCCGGCCACCGTCGGCGCGGTGGTCCCGACGGCGCCCGCGACGTCGAACAGGGGCTCTCCGACGGCGCTGGTCGTGGAGACCGACGGCGTCGTGCTGGTGCCGATCGCCGAGACCGTGCTGCCGAGCGGCGCGGCCTGGTTGACGCCGGTAAACGACATGGAGGTGGCCGTCACCGCGTTGGCGTTGGGCGCCGTGACCACCACGTTGTGCGCGCCGCTGGGGGGGGCGACCAGGTACCAGATCTCGCTGCGCACCGTTCCGTTCGTCGAGGCGCCGGCCAGGGTCAGCGCGGTGCCGTTGTAGGTCACGCTGGTGGCGGAGCCGCAGGCGGTGGTGCCGCAGGCGGCCGCGTGAACGGCGGCCGGCCAGGCGATCGCGATCGCCAGGGCTCCCGCCGACGCGCTGAGCAGACCTCTCCTCCGGTTCATCTCCCTGCGAATCGGTCGAGCAGGTTCCGGGCCTTAGCGCTTCGCGAAGGAAACTTGCCGATCTCCAGTCTGAGCGCCGACTCCCGATAGGGGGAGCGCATGGCGCGGTGGTCCATTGTCGTGGTCGGCGCCGTCGGCGCGGTCGGACTGCCGGTGACGCCCGGGGCCTTTGCCGCGAGCTCGGGCGCCCCGACCCAGCTGGATTTGGCGGCAACGCCTGCCGTGAAGCTGGTGGTCACCAGCGAGGGGTGGCAGCACGTCTCGCAGCCGGCCCTGGTCGCGGCCGGCCTCGATCCGGGGGTCGACCCGGCCCAGCTCCGCCTCTTCGCCGACGGCTTCGAGCAATCGCTGTCGATCACAGGCAACGGTGACGCCGTGTTCGACAGCGGAGAGGCGATCGAGTTCTATGGCCAGGGACGCGACACGCTCTGGACGGGCGCGCGAACCTATTGGCTGATCGTGGGGGGTGTCGGCAAACGCGTGCCGCTGGTTGTCTATCCGGCGAGCGGGCCTCCGCCGGAGAGCTTCCCCGGGAGCGCGGCGCTTCGCCAACGAACGACCTACTTCGCGGCGCTCAAGAATGGCGACGCCAGCAACTTCTTCGGCGATGTGATCGGGCCGACCGGGGTGACCGAGTCGGTGACCGTCAGCCACCTCGACACGTCGCAGGCGGCCGAGCTGCAGCTCGTCCTGCAAGGGGTCACCGCCGGAAGTCATCAGGTGGCGATCTCCGTCGACGGACAGCCGGTGGGAACCTGCGCGTTCGCCGGGCAGGCCTCGCAGACCTGCCTGATCTCGCCGGTCAGCGTGGCCGAGGGGGCGAACGACGTGTTGCTGGTCGGGCAGGGGGATTCTCCGGATGAGTCGCTGGTCGCCAGCGTGGAGATCGACTACGCGCACCTCTTCGTGGCCGGCGGCAACGTGCTCAGCCTGACCGCGCCACCGGCCACGCCGATCGCCATCGCCGGGTTCCCCTCGCCCGACGTGCGGGTGATGGACGTGACCGATCCGACGAGCCCCATCGAGCTCGTGACCAGCGTGGTGGCCGCGGGATCGAGCTACACGGTCACCGTGAACACGCCGGGCGACACCTCCTGGCCCGCGCTCTACGCCTTTGCACCGACCGCCGTCCTCTCGCCGTCGTCGGTCGCCGCCAGCCGGCCATCCCGCTGGACGGAGCCGCGCGCCGGCGAGATGGTGATCCTCTCGAACGCGCTGTTCATCGACGCCCTGGCGCCGCTGGTGGCGGCGCGGCGTCAGCAGGGCTGGTCGGTGCAGCTGGTCGATCTGCAGGACGTTTACGACGAGTTCGGCGCCGGCGACAAGACGCCCTTCGCGGTGCGCGATTTTCTGCAAGCCATTCAGGGCAGCTGGACACCGGCGCCGCGGTTCGTGTTGCTGGTCGGCGATGCTTCGTTCGATCCGCGAAACTTCCTGGGGCAGGGGGACTTCGACTTCGCCCCCACCAAGCTCATCGACACACAGCAGATGGAGACCGCGTCCGACGACTGGTTCGTCGACTGGAACGCGGACGGGATCCCGGACATCGCGATCGGACGGATCTCGGTCCGCACGGCGGCCGAGGCGTCGACGGTGGTGGGGAAGATCGTCGGCTACGGTGGCGCCGGCAATCTTCCGCAGGGAGGCCTCTTCATCGCGGACGCCGACGAGACTGGCCTCTCCTTCGAAGAGGACAGCCAGGCGAGCGCCGCCTCGGTCGCGGGATTGATGCCGACCGCCAACTTTTTCCTCAGCCAACCGAGCTCGACCGAGGCATCCCTGCTCCCGCTGCTCGACGCGGGGCCGTTCCTGGTCAACTACATGGGCCACGGCTCGGTCTCGGTGTGGGATGGCCTCTTCTCGGGCAGCGACGCGGCGGCGCTCACCAACGGGCCCCTCTCCATCTACGTCAGCATGAACTGCCTGAACGGATTCTTTCACGACGTCTACACCGAGAGCCTGGCCGAGACGCTCATGAAGGCGCCCGAGGGCGGCGCAGTCGCCGTCTGGGCGTCGTCGACGCTCACCTCATTCGACCAGCAGGGGGTCCTCGACCAGGCGTTCGTGGAGCGGCTGACCCGCACCTCCCTGGGCGAGGCGGCGATCGCCGCCAAGCGCGCGATCACCGATGTCGACGCGCAGCGGACCTGGATCCTGTTCGGGGACCCGACGCTGTTCGGGGTGCCCACCCCGGCTGCGGTGGGCGACGGAGGGCTCGGCGCCGACGGTGCGACGGCGGACGCCTCTCGGTCAGAGGCAGGAGCGGGCCGCGATGCGGAGGCCGCGGTGGACGCCGGAATGCCTGACACAGGCCACCGTCAAGGTGACGGAGGCCGAGACGGCGCTGGCCCCGGCGACGCCGGCGCAGATGCTGCCCCCGTTCCATTGGCGCCGCCGGCGAGCAGCGGATGCGGATGCGACCTGCCAGGGCGGGGGCCGGCGGGCGAGCTCGGCCTCTTCGTCCTCCTGGCGGCCGCGGGGGTGGGGGGGGGACGACGTCGGCGTTCCGGTGGTTGCAGAACGCGTGGTCAGCGCGCGACTCAAGGTTCGGGCAGAGACAGCTGATACAATGTGTGTGTTGAGCACTGATGGCGCCTCGTCTGCCCGCCTCCCTTGCAAGGCCGAGGGCTTCGTCAGCCGGACGATCGCCGATGACGTCATCATCGTGCCGGTCCGTGGCGGCGTCGGCGATCTCGAGTCGATCTTCACCCTCAACGCGGTCGGCGCCTCGATCTGGAAATTGATCGACGGGCGCACCTCGCAGCAGGCGCTGGCGGTCGCGCTGTCGCGCGAGTACGAGGTCAGTGAAGCCGCGGCGGCCGCCGACGTCGAGGAGTTCGTCGAGTTGCTGCTGGCCAAGGGTCTCGTCAGCGAGGTCTCTCCATGAACGCCGCGCTCCGGAGCTACGGCGACTTCAGCGCGCAGATCTACAAGCGTGCGCGCGGCGGACGCCTACCCACCAATGGCACCATCGAGCTCACGCACCGCTGTCCGCTCGCCTGCGCGCACTGCTACAACAACCTCCCCGTCGGTGACGCGGCCGCGCGCGCGAGCGAGCTGTCGACCGCCGAGGTGTTCCGGATCATCGACGAGATGGCCGAGGCGGGCTGCCTCTGGCTGCTGCTCACCGGCGGTGAAATCCTGGCCCGCCGCGACTTCGTGGAGATCTACCAGCACGCCAAGAGCCGCGGCCTGCTGGTGACGCTGTTCACCAACGGCACGCAGCTCACGGCGGAGCTCGCCGACATGTTGACTGAGTGGCGTCCGTTCGCCGTCGAGATCACTCTCTACGGACGGACGCGCGAGACCTACGAGCGCCTCACCGGCGTGCCGGGCTCGTTCGATCGCTGCATGCGCGGTATTCGCCTGCTCGTCGATCGCGGTCTGCCGCTCAGGCTCAAGACGGTCGCGGTGAGCATCAATCGCCACGAGGTTCCGGCGATGCAGCAGTTCGCGGAGGAGCTGGGGGTGGAGTTCAAGTTCGACGGGATGATCAACGCCCGCATCGACTGCTCGCACAGCCCGCTCGATGTACGCCTCACCCCCGCGGAGATGGTCGAGCTCGACGTCCTCGATCCGGTGCGGCGCGCGCAATGGGCCGAGCTGGCATCGCGGGCGCGCCCGGTGGGCGCGACCCGCGACAAGGTCTACCAGTGCGGCGGCGGCATCAACTCCTTCGCCATCGATCCCGAAGGGAAGATGAGTATCTGCGTGCTGTCGCACAGCGACCAGTTCGATCTGCGCCAGGGCAGCTTCAAGGAGGGTTGGGAGGGCTTCCTCGCCAAGGTGCGCGACAAGACGATCACCCGCCCGACCAAGTGCACCGACTGCCACATTCGTTCGCTCTGCTCCGCCTGCGCGGCCA
The DNA here is from genome assembly GCA_963725905.1 of uncultured Pseudomonadota bacterium. Lineage (GTDB taxonomy): Bacteria > Myxococcota_A > Polyangia > Fen-1088 > Fen-1088 > JADGRB01. The sequence goes on from CAVSAG010000007.1 coordinate 207,196, forward strand.
CCAGCGAGTTGGAGCATGGCGATCCAGAGGCCCCGGTGGAGTTCTTCTGTGAGGTGGCCCACCTGCGCGCGCGCGTCGTCGGCTTCACGCCGCCGGCGCACGGCGACTGCGCCTTCTGTGAGAACGGTGCCCACCACGAACGCCTCCTGCGCGCGGTCGACAGCGTGCGGGCGGGCCAAGCGGGCGCTGGCGCGCTGCGGCCCCTCGCGCGGGTGAGCTCTCTCAAAGTCTTGAGCGCCGCTTCATCGTCGTCTTGCTCGAGTGGTGGGTGCGGCGCGTGTGGCGCCGCGGAAGGGACATAGGATCATCGGATGACCTCAGAGTCGCCGCCCGACAACGGGCCCACACGAAAACCGTACGAGAAGCCGAGGCTGTCTCAGGTGGCCTTGCGACCCGAAGAGGCCGTGCTCGGCAACTGCAAGACGATGGGGGTGGCGGGACCTGCAGAGTCCGACTGCACCGCGCTCGGGGGATGCATGACGTTCGGCTCATGAGCGGGGCGTTCGCGCTCGACATCGCCGGAATCAAGATTGCGCTCTCGTCCGCGGCGGACGATTTGCCGATCGCCGCCGCGGGGGCCGCCGCCAAGTTCGTCTCCGACGCCGAGCGGCCCGAGGTGCGGATTCGGGCCGGCTGGGGCGACCCGCGCGAGCCCGCCGGGAGCGACCTGCTGTTCGATTCGGGCAAGGGGCTCTGGCGCCTCTACCGGGGCGGCCTCGGCCTGCAGTTCGTGTTCACGTCGGCGCCCCTCGGAACGCTCCCCTATCAGATGGCGTCGTTCAACCCGGACTTCACGGAGGGGGAGGTCTCGGTTCGCCGTGAGGTCTTCGCCGGGCGGCTGCCACTCTACCCGTTGCAGTATCCGCTCGACGAGCTGGTGATGGTGCACCTGCTCGCGCGCGGGCGGGGTGTCGCCATCCACGGCAGCGGCGTGGTCGACGCCGACGGGCGCGGGACGCTCTTCGCCGGGCAGTCCGGCGCCGGCAAAACAACGATGGCCCGCCTCTGGCTCCCCGAGCCGGGCGTCAAGATCCTGAGCGACGAGCGGGTCGTCCTGCGGCAAGAAGGCGATGTCGTCTGGATGTACGGCACGCCCTGGCATGGGGACGGGCGCATCTCCAACCAAGGGCGGGCGCCGCTCGATCGGATCTGCTTTCTGCGCCACGCGCCGCGCAACCAGATGACCGCGCTGGCGGCGACTGAGGCGATCGCGCGCCTGTTCGCCTGCTGCTTTCCGCCGTTCTACGACGCCGCCGGCCTGGACGACATGCTCGGCTCCCTGGAGCGCATCGCTGTCCGTTGCAGCTCGGTCGAGCTTGGCTTCGTCCCCGACGCGGCCGCGCCGGCCTTCGTTCGTAGCAACTGATCGCGCAGCAACTGATTCCGACGCCGCGCGGCGCGCGTCCGAAAAATGACACACCGTCGTGTCAGGTCTCCGTCGGAGATCGAGATTCACGATCGCGCCGTCTGGCTTCATTTATCGACGGAGATCCCGATGTTTTGAGTTGTGAAATCGAGCCTTGGAAGGCCCGATCTCCAGCGAGGAACGTTTGCGTCCATCGTTGAGGGGTTATTGGCCGACGGGATCAGCGTGCGCTTCCGCGCCGGCGGTCGCAGCATGACGCCGACGATCGAAGACGGAGAGGTCCTGATCGTTGCGCCGATCGCCGCCCCCGACGTCAAGGTCGCCGACGTCGTGTTCTGTCAGCCCCGATCGCGTTCGGTGGCCCATCGAGTTCTCTCCATCGAAAGAGACGCAGCCCAAACAACCCGGCTGACGTTGTGCGGAGACGCGGCACTGGAGATCGACAGCCCGGTCACCGCCGAGCAAGTTTACGGCCGCGTGATCGCCATCGAGCGCGCCGGCCGGCGCGTCGACCTCGAAGCGCCGGCCGGGTTTCTCGGTCGGCTGGCCGTCGTCGCCGCGTTCGAGCTTCGCCGTTCACTTCGCCGCTGGCGCGCCCGCGCCTGGCTGGGTCCGCTAGCACCCGTCCGCGCCGCGGGCTGAGCCCGGAATCCTCGCCTAATCCTGACGGCCTTCCCTACGCCGTTCGGCCCCGTCGCGTGCCCAAACGGAAGGCGGACTTCCTGCGCAGTGACATCGATCGTCTGCGCTTCAACCCCGAGCCTGCGAACGATCTGTCCAACGGTTCGCAGCCGTCAGCAGCGCTTAGCCAAAAGCTTCTTACAACCTTCTTACAGGCGCCCCGATCCGAGGCCTCGACCCCGTCGGAGGGGGGCGACTTTTGCGAAGAGATTTCCGAGCTTACGGTGGCGGGGTGGACGGGACTTGAACGCGTCCGGTCCCGATGCGGTAGAGCGAAGTCCAGCGCGGTCAGGCCCGATCTCCGGGCACTTCCGGGTCGTACCCGCGATGCCGGACGCGCCAGAGAGCGGTTTCGCGCGGTCGACCTGTAGCACTGTAGCTTGCGACGAGGGTCGAGATGACGCCGTCGCGGAGGCGCTTCGGAAGGCGATGAGCGACTGGATCGCCTCCGGCGACCGGTCCATCCTTCGACGTCAGTTGCTTGCTCTCCTGATGCTGGTCGAGACGGGCGGGTAGCTGCCGTCTGAGGGCCACATGTGGCAAATTAGAAGCGATGTCCGAAGTGAAGCTCATGATTCCTGATGAGACGTTCCTGGCGCTGAAGAAGAGTCCAGACGCCATGGGTGCGGAGCTTCAACTTGCGGCGGCGATGAAACTCTACGAGTTGGGGCGGCTCTCGGCAGGTGCGGCCGCCCAGCTCGCCGGTCTACCGAAGCCGGTCTTCGTCGCCAAGCTGGGGGACTACGGGATCGACACCTTCCGCCAGAGCCCGGCGGATCTGGCCGACGAAGCGGCGAATGCCTGACGCCGCGCTCGCGGCGATTTGCAACACCTCACCGCTTCAGTACCTGCACCAGCTCCGATTGCTGGACCTCCTGCCGAGGCTTTATGCGCGAATACTGGTCCCGACCGCCGCGGTCGGCGAGATCGAGGCGGGGCGCGCCCTTGGTCACGATCTGCCTGACGTCTCGGCCCTGGCGTGGGCGACCGTAGTGACGCCCACCATCGCTGCATTCCTTCCTACCGTTGCCGATCTCGGGGCCGGGGAACGCCAAGTCCTCGCACTGACCGTCGAGACGCCTGGTGCGGTCGCGATTCTCGATGATGCCTTGGCCAGACAACACGGAAAGCTCCTCAGACTCCGCCTCACCGGGACGTTGGGCGTCCTGCTGCGCGCCAAGCGCGACCGGTTGTCGGAGTTACGATTCCGAGTCGCGCCGGAGATTCGTGCCGAGGTTCTGCGCCTCGCTGGCGAGGCATAGGCATGGCCGAGCGGCCGTCTGGATGGAAGGCGACGGTACAGGGGCACAACGACGGGGCGCTCTCGAACTGAGCCTTCCACTTTCGGACCGCGCGCCCAGTCCAGCCTACGGCTCGCGCGCCACACCAGCTCTTTGAGCTCGCGAAGCAGTCGCGGTGGACACAGAGATGACGAGAGACTGCGCCCACGTGGCACACCCTGTCGATGATCTACCCGGATCAGACTTCGGCACTGCTGTACAACCGTCGCGTTAAAGGGCCGAGATATAGCGTTCTGGTAACCGCGTCGCGCCCCAGACCGCCCCATTTCTCACGGGAAAACAAGGACCGCGCGACTCTTCGGGCACACGTCCGCCGTCGCGGCAAAGTGAGGGCCGCACGCGTTGTCTGCCGCCGAGCGAATCCCTACGCGGCGAAGTCGTCGGGAGCGGGCGGGTCCGGGCTGAAACCCGATGGATCGTCGCCGAACGACATTTCTATCTGCGGAGGCGGGCGCGCGGGGTGGAGCTCGGGCGCGTCGAGGGGCAGCCCGAGATGCCCAAGCACCCGCTCGATGGCATGCCCGGAGGTCAAGGCGGCCACGATCTCCATACGCCCTTTGCAACGCACGCACTCGAGAGAGCCCCGGATGGTCGAGCGCCCGCCCGCTCGAGCGCGGGCCGCTCGAGCAATCCGGGGCGGCGTGGACAACTTGGAACGGGCGCGCCGCGACCCCAGGTTCTCACCATGAGAAGCCACCATCCGGAGCCGCGTTTTGCGTTGCCCGTTCCCGCTGTCGCGCCGATCCTCGACCGGCGCTTTCGCCCGGCCGCATCGGCCTGCCGGGCCTTCGAACAGCACGCGCGCGACACCGGGCGGCCGGTCCGGACGCGCTTCGCGCTGGAGCAGCGGGACGGCGCGATCTCCCGCTTCTCGACCGACCTCCTCCCCGCGGGCGAGCCGGGCGCCGCCGACGACAACTTCCGGATGCTCGAGCGCCTGGTCAAGCTCGCGCTCTGGGCGCGCGGTGGTTTCCGCATCCACGTCGACGCGCCGCCCGAGCTGGTCGACAGGCTGCGCCGGCACTTCCGTGACACCACCACGGGACGCTTCGACTCCGAGATCGTTGGCGAGTGTGTCAACGATTGCCCGATTGAGATCGTCGCCACGACCGCGCTCCCGCCGGAGCGTTCGAGCACCGCGGACCTCGGCGGGCACCTCGAGGGATGTCGCATCGGGTTTGATCTCGGCGGCAGCGACCGCAAGGTGGCGGCGCTCATCGACGGCCGCGTCGTCTGGAGCGAGGAGACGGAGTGGGACCCGTACCACCAGCCCGACCCCGACTACCACTGGAGCGGGATCATGGACTCGCTCCGCCGGGCCGCCGAGCACCTCCCTGGGTGCAGGGCGTATAAGGCCCGAAGTCCCTCCGCGTCATCGGCCGAGATATAGCGTTCTGGTAACCGCGTCGCGCCCCAGACCGCCCATTTCTCAGGGACCGACCTCGGGGCGCTGCCGCCGCAGGCCGAGGTCGCGGCGTCGAACCAGCTCATGCGCGAGGTGCTGTTCGACGAGACCCTGTCGGGCTCGCTGATCGCCTCGGGCCAGGCGGTCGATCGCGTGGCCCGCGCCATCCGCGATCGCCTGTCCATGGATACCTGGACGGTGGTGTCGGCGCTGGCCCACGAGCTGGCCGACGCCGCGCGCGGCGGCGCGGACGAGCGGCCCGTGGTCCTCGGCGCGCGGCTCGATCGGGTGGTCATGATCCTGGCCGGGCTCTCCGGGTTGACCTCGGAGAGCATGACCCGCGAGGCCCCCTGGCGGTTCCTGGACATGGGGCGGAGGCTGGAGCGCGCCGTCAACACGGCCCTCATGATCGAACGGACGCTGCCGCAGGCCAACGCCGAGGACGAGCTGCCGCTGCTAGAGGCGCTGCTGGCGGCGGCCGACAGCGCGATGACCTACCGCCGGCGCTACCGGGCGACGCTGCAGGTGGCGCCGGTGGTCGATCTGCTGGTCGCCGACGACCGCAACCCGCGCGCCATCGTCTTCCAGCTGGCGGCGCTGGCGGAGCACGTCGCCTCGCTGCCGCGCGACGCCGCGACAGCCCGGCGCAGCGCCGAGGAGCGGCTGGCCTACGAGGTGCTCTCGGAGATCCGGCTCCTCGACGTGGAGACGATCTGCGCGCGCGCTGGCGGGGGGCGGCCGGAGCTGGCGCTGCTGCTCGCCGGGCTGGTGCGGAGGCTGCAGTCCCTGTCCGACGCGCTCTTCGCCGCCTACCTGACGCCGGCGACGATCTCTCGCGCGCTCGCCTCCCCGGAGATCGGCGCGTGATCTACCGGGTCAAGCACGTCACCAGCTACGGCTACGGCGTCCCGGTCTCGACGTCGCACCACGAGCTGCACGTCCTCCTGCGGGGGTCGCCGCAGCAGCGGATCCGCACCGAGTCGTTGCTGGCCGACCCGGCGCCAGCGGTGAGGCGCGATCGCTTCGACTGGTTCGGGAACCGGGTCACCCACCTCGCCATCCACGAGCGTCACACCCACCTGACGGTCACCGCCGAGACCGAGCTGGAGCTGACGCCGCCGCCGCCGGCCGGCGCGGACGGCCCCTGGGAGGCGACGCGCGACTGGGTGAGGGCGGCGGCCGATCCCGAGGCGCGCGCCGCGGGTGAGTGGGTGCTCCCCTCGCCGCACGTCGAGCTGTCGCCCGCCGCGCGCGCCTTCGCCGAGCCGTCGTTCCCGCCCGAGCGCCCCCTCGTCGAGGCGGCGCAGGACCTGATGCGACGCCTCCACGCGACGCTGGTCTACGATCAGACCGCCACTGACGTCTCCACCTCGGTCGACGAGGTCCTGAGCGGCGGGCGGGGCGTCTGCCAGGACTTCGCCCACGTGCAGATCGCCTGCCTGCGCGCGCTCGGGTTGCCGGCCCGCTACGTGAGCGGCTATCTCGTCACCACGCCGCCTCCGGGCAAGCCCCGGCTCGTCGGCGCCGACGCCTCGCACGCCTGGCTGTCGATCCGCTCGCCCGCGCTCGGGCCGTCCGGCTGGCTCGACCTCGATCCGACCAACGACGTCGTCCCCACCGATCGCCACCTCACGGTCGCCTACGGCCGCGACTTCGGCGACGTGACGCCGATGCGCGGCGTCCTCCTGGGCGGCGGCCAGCACCAGCTGAGCGTGTCCGTCGACGTGGCGCCGGTCGACTGACACAGCCCCTTGACCGCCGTCGTCGCGGTTTGGAATGATGATCACGCCGCCGAGGAGTTGGGCTGGGGGGCTCGCTGGCGTGGAGGGAGACGTGCATGGCTACTCGGGCAGAACCGGACGAAGCCGACCTGCCGGCGGAGGTCGCATCCGCCGTCGTGCGCGCGGCGCTCCAGACGGTGCTCGACGCGTTCCGGGTCCCGGCGCTGGTCGTCGGCCGGCGCGGTGAGCTGGTCTGCGCCAACCAGACCGGGCGGGCGTTCTTCGACGGGCGCGGCCTCACGCCGGACCTCTCGAGCCGGCACTGGGAGGTGCGGGCGCTGGCCGGGGCCGGCGCCTGCGACTGGTCGCTGGTGGTCTGGCGGACGGAGAAGGCGGAGAGCGCGCCGGCCCGGCGCGGCTGGAACCTGACTGCCCGGCAGCGCGAGGTCCTGGGCTTGATCGCGCGCGGGCTGAGCAACGCCGGAATCGCCGAGTCGCTCGGCATCCGCCCGGGGACCGTCGAGTTTCACGTCTCGGCGCTGTTCGACAAGGTCGGCGTCAACAGCCGGGCCGCGCTGCTGGCGATCGTGATGAAGAAGTAGCCCCGAGCAGCGGACGCGCGGCTGGATGGGGGCGGTGGTCCGGACCTAGGGCTTTCCCCAGTGTGGCGGGCCCGATCTCTGGACAACGAAACCGTGGCGAGGGACCGGATTCGGGCCCCCTGATCGGGCCAGAGCAACACGAGGCCGCGCGGAGCTTCGGCAGGCCGAGCGGTCGGCCGGTCTGCGCCGGGATGGGGAGAGGTTCACGGCGACCCTCGCCGTCCTACCCACTGCACGAACATTCCGGTCGAGCTCTCTGTCGGACGATTCCTCCCCACGAGCCAAGCTCCTCTCTTTCCGGGGAGCACCGCGAAGAGGTCCGCGACGAGACCCCGGAGGGGCTGCACGCCGAGGAGCGAGCCGGACGAGCTGATCTGGGCCACGAACGCGTTGCTCGAAGACATCTCGATCGCCTTCGATCCGATCCTCAGGGTCCGACCTTCGGCGCGGCCCGCCACCCAGATCCGTCCGGCGTTTCCACCGATCGTGAAGTCCTCGACCTTGCAGCAAACATCGGCCTGGATCCCCAGCGACCAGGCGACGCTCCCGTCATCTCGGAAGGCGCCCAATCCTGACCGTCCGCGCGGCAAAGCGCCGGCGGCGAAGATGCCGGTCGTGACCGCGGTCTGCGGCGACGCAATCGCGATGCTCGGTCGCGCGTCGTATGAGCTCGTCGCCAGGTTGATCGCGGCGCCGTGGGCCCGAAGCAGCTCGCCGGTCGCGGAGACGCGGGCCACGAACGTCCCCTCGCTGGTGGAGCTGCTCCATGGTCCGAGTGTGAGCGAGCCCTTGTATGGTCCGACGACGAGCACGCCGTCGCCTTCGGATGGGGCGAGACCGGTCACGCAATCGAAGGGCGAATTGAAGTCGATCGGCTTCGCCCCGTCGCCCGTTCGCTCCCGAATCGAGCGCCGCCACAGGATCTTGCCGTCGAGCCCCGCCCGGCCGACGAATCCGTCGTGCTGGACCATCGTCGAAGGCACCCCGGGGAACTGGGTGGGAAGCCATTCTCGGTCACAACCGCCGAAGAAGACGTCGCCCTTCGAGCCGAGGGCGACCGACAAGATCTGGTGCGATTCCCGAAGCTCTCCGATCGGTGTCAACGTTCCGCTCCGGCCCACGGAGGCGATCGTGGGGAACTCGTTCCTTTCGAGAATGGCGATGGCCAGGATTCGCCCTCCGCTCCGGAACAATGCCGCCACCGGGCCGATCATCCGGCACCAGGTGAGACGCCCTTCGGGCGTCACCGCGGCGAGAAACGGGCGGTTGGACCCGCCGTACGCGATCTGGCAGTCCCCGCCGAGGTCGAGTGGTCCGTCGGCCATGCCCGCCAGTATCACGGCGTCCGATGAATCGACCGCGGCCGCTGTCACGATGACCTGCGACCGCGCAGTGGCGCTGTCCCGGTACTCGGCCGACCAAGTGAACGTGGCGGGCCGGTGTGGTGCCGCCACGGCCAGCGCGCTCGAAAGAAGGACGCCAACGCCAGTCAGTGCTCGCATGTCTCGCGAGAGTCTCCCACCGTCGAGGTATCATGGCTGCGGTCGCCAACGATCCTAGGGAAAACCCCAGTACCCGCGATCCGGCACTTCGGTTACACCGGAGAGTGTGAGGAGCGAAGGCAGCATCAGGAAGCGCAGCGGGCGCAACGCGAGGTCGCGGTCCTGCCGCGACCTCGCGCGAGGGAGCCGGCGGCGCGCCTTCCGACCGGTCTACCTTTACCGGACATCGCCGCTGAATGAGCCGCCCGCCTATAGTCATGAAAGAATGATGAGTGTGCGCTGGGGTGTAATTGGCATCGCGCTCGTCACGGTTGCTCCTCAAGCCGATGGACGGGCGGACAATCAGACGGACCACGGCGCTTCTCCGCGGGTTGAGAGTCGTCGCCAGCGGTTCCAGACCCAGTGGTGGCCGAGGGTCCGGCCGCTTCTGAACGCCTGCGACGACCTGGCGAACAGAGACGGGGTCTTTGGTGACGCGATCGTCGAATTCTGGCCGTCATCGAACCTGCCGCTGCGCGTTCTTCCTTCTCCTGGGCTCAAGGGCCGCGTCTCGGCGTGCGTGACCGCGAAGCTCTCGGAATTGGCGACTCAATTAAAGCGCCACCTCGCCGAGGTCGAGGAGACCGGCGGCGTGGTCTCTCTCGGAACGGTGCGGCCTCTGCTCCCAGACGCGCGAACCCTGGTACCTGTCTGGGTGGCCGCGATCGGGTCGCACCCGGGGTCGGATCGCGCAGCCCGCGTCCGGTTGGCTCGCTTGCTCCCGCGCGACGTCGTCCTGAGCGCCGACGGATGTCTGGACATATTCCCGACCAGGAGCTTCGGTGCGGCCGGGGACGCCTGGCTTGCACGCGAGGCGAGACCCGTTGATTCCTTCTGGCTCAACGAAGCCCGACTCGGCGTCTTCGGAACTGACGTCACGAAGGCATACGTCCTCACGGTGGGAGGCTCACCGTATCTGGTGAGGAGAACCTTCTTCCCGCGAGAGTGGCTGGCGACGCAGACGGAGGCCCGCGGCACGCCGAAGTTCAAGCGGTTGGTCGATGTGAAGCATCGAGTCTGCATCACGGCGATTGACGGCGCGACTCAGGCTTCCCTCCGTTCTGAAATGGACGACCACGGCAAGTGCTCGGGCGGGTCCGTGCCCGACACCCTGACGGCTCCCCGGTCCCTGTGTTCGGGCCACCCGCTCTGGAACCGTCGCGCCACTGCTGGCGCCCCTGGAGGAGCGCACTGATGGCCGACCCCGTCTTTCAGAAGGCCCTGTGGGCGAACGACGCCGGCTATCGAGGAACCGACGTCCATCTGGTTCGGCCAGCGACGGGATCGATCACCTCCGTGTCGCTGTTGCAGTACCTTCGTCTGCAGTTCGATAGCGGCCTTCAGCCTGCCCCTGCCGGCGCAACCGTCACCTTCGCGGCCAACGTCCCGAATCCCGCTCAGTTCGGGTTCAGCGTCGCGTCAGCCGATGGGAAGGTCACGGTCAACTCCGGGACCCCGGCGGCCGTGATTCGGAACTTCCTGGTCGTGGCGACCGTCGCCGATCCTTCCAACCCGACGGCGTCGAAGTGCATCATCCGCGTCTGGATTCACGACGGCGTCAACGGGATTCATCTCTCACCGACGCCCCTTCACCTTCGCGTAAACACGTCGGCTGCGTTCGCGGTCCTCCTCGACTTCACGGACAAGAGCGTCGCCGACGTAACCTACGACCCGGGGCTGACCTGGCAGGTCACCGCAGGAACGCTGACCGTCGCTCAATCGCTTCCGCCACCGGCCGGGTTCCGCGACGTCGGCTTCATCAAAGCGGACAGCGCCACGCCGGGCGACAGCGGAACCGTCGCCGTCACGCTTCCTGCCACGCTCGGAGGCAGCTCGTCCGACGGCACGGTCAATGTTCTGCCAGCCTGGGACCAGCTGCCGGTCACGACCGACGTGCCGCAGCCGTACCTGGCGCACTTCATCGATGGTCCGGGGACGCCGGTTCGCGCCGACCGAGACGTCCGCAACGTCCTGTTTCTCCCAGAAGGCTTCACCAAAGATCAAAAGGCCCTCTTTCAACAGATCGCGGACTCCATCGCGAAGGACGACCTGTCTTCGAGCGCCGTTCTCAATCCGTTCAACCTGGTGAACGAGCGCATCAACTACTACAGCCTGTGGGTGCAGCCGGAGGTCGATCACGGCCTGGGAATCACGGAGCTGTTGGATCTATCTCCTCATGCGGAATCATTGCCCACCACGCCGCCGAGCAGCCGACTGGTCGGGCTGATCGCCCCCACGCCGCAAGAACCAACCGGACCGATCAACAGCTTGCAGCAGCTCGTCTACAAGGTCGGGATACCGGTCCCGACCGACACGATCGCGTCGACCGTCGCGGACCAAATCACGGCCTGGAACGCTCTCTACGGCCCGGGCTATGTCGCCTTCGCCACCGGTGTCGACTCGACCGCGATCTATGCGTCGTGGGGCGAGCTTCAAGACTCCGGGCCCGTTCCAAACAACGATACGCTATTCGGAATCGCGGGCTGCGACGCGCGGCCGCAGGCCAATCGGCGGCCGAACGACAACTTCGTTCAATTTCACCCGCTGCGATACACGAGGAGCACGTTCGATGTGCTGCTCACCAATGTCCAGGCGGGAATCACGGTAAACGGCGTCACGACGCTGGTGCCCATCGGCGCCGAGTCATGGACCGATCCGCTGTCCAAGGACGCGGGGTTGGTCTGCTTCCTGTGCCTCGGCGGCCGCTTCATCGGAACGCACTTCTCATCGGACGACAAGATCCAGGTCGCGGTCGTGCTCACGGATCGACGCGAAGCGGTCCTGGGGACCAGCTCGATCACGCCCTTCAATGGGGAGGACATCGATATCCCCAAGCAGACCCGCCGAGGGAAGGTGCGGGTCCCCAAGAGTCACGCCGCTACCATCGCTCACGAGATCGCGCACGGAATGTTCTGTGGCGACGAATACTCGTCTCAGGTGACGTTCGCGCCAGAGAACATAAGAACCGCCGTCGATGGGTTCTGGAATCTTCAGTTCGCCGACGAGCTTCTCTCGTCGGATCCAGCGGTCGCACTGCGGACGGAGCGCATTCGGTGGAGTTGGCCGATAACCACGAAGGCGGGAATCCTGGACAAGAGCCTGGAGGCGCAGGGATCGGACTTTCAGGCGACCTTGCTCACGGGCTATGGGCAGCAGTTCAAGGTCGGCGATCTGGTCCGCTACCGCGACCCGAAACTGTTGCTGCCCTTTGCGCTGGATCCGATGGATCCGAGCTTCCCGCCCAATACGCCGCCTGGACAGACCGTGTTTCGCCTGAAGTTCCAACAGCCTCCAGATCTGTTCACGGTCAAGAACAAGGACGCCAGCAACCCCGACGTGTTGACCTTGACGCTGGTGCCCGGAGCGCTCCCATTTCAGAACCTGTCGCTGCCGGGAAACATTCTGTACCAGCCGACCCAGGATTCGTCGGGGAATGACCTCCTGATCCTCGACCCGACCACCGTCGCGCGGATGCGGTCGTTCGGCCCGCTCTCACGGCTGAGCACGACATGCGTCCCGGCGGCGGGAACCAGTGATGCGCCCCAGACGCCGGTGAATGCACCGCCAAATCTCGCTGGCGCCCAGAGCAGTTCGCTCCTGGGGCTGTACGACGGCGGCAAAGATTTTCGGTGCGGCATCTTCCACGCGTCGGGAAATTGCATCATGAGGAGGGTCAGCTTCATTCCGCCAGAGACGGACACCACCCAGACGGGCACCACGCCACCGACTCGCTCGGTCACCAGGTTCTGCTTCGTGTGCCGATATCTCATCGTCGATCAACTGGATCCACGTCAGCACGCGGTGATCGAAAAGGCTCGGTACAAGCCGAAGTTCAAGTAGCCATGGGACAACGATCTACGTTTTCGATACTGGGAGAGCACCTGGTGGCGATCTTCTCGCCGCTGCGCGAGGCGGTCAGCGACCAGGGGAAGTTTCAAACATTGTTCGCTCGTCTGGGATGGACGGTCGATCAGATCCCGAACCAGTATCTGACGCTGGGTCAGGACGTCGTCTCGGCGATTCTCTTGCTCGATCAGCTGGCGGATGACGTCAGCCTGGACGAGGTCAAGGGGATATTCGACACGATCGTTTCTCTCAACAACACGCTGCAGTCGTTGCCACCGCCACCCGGGGTGGGGGTCGGCGCGGGCGAGCTCGCCGAATCACTGATCGAGCTCCTGCTGGGAGATCATCTGGCGAAGGAGGCGCCCCACGTCTTCAGGTTGTTGATGTCGCTCGGCGTGATCACGTCTGAGTACTCGGCGGCGACGGATCAACGGCCGGCGTTCATACGTCGGAACCTGCAATGGTCGCAACTGCCGAAGATCCTGGGCAATCCTGCTCTGATCGGCAACGTCGTCTACGGATGGGGCGAGAGCGACTTCGAGTTCCTGACCTTGGCCGAGGACGTGCTGGAGGTGTTGTCGGCGCTCGAGCTGCGGGCAGAGCTCAGAGAGATCGGCACGCCCGCGCAGCGGGCCGCGTTCCTCGACGACACGACGATCACCGGCACCGATACGGATGCGGCTGTGGATGTGATCTTCATGGATGGGGTGGTGGACGGGGTCCCGGTGGCCTTTGGTCTGACCCTGGCCCCGCTCCCGGCGGAGGGTACGTCTGCCCCAGGCTTGGTGGTCCAGCCACTCGTCCCTTCGACCGCCCACGACAGCATCGACCTGGGCAACGGCCTATCGCTGATCCTCGAGGGGAAGACGAACTTCGACTCCGCCTTCGGTCTCGTCGTGAGACCCGGGCAGAAGCCGTCGATCCGCGAGCCCTTCAGCGGTTCGTCAGTTGCCCTCACGGGGGACGCCAAGCTCAAGCTGCAGGCGACGTTCACCCCTCCGGTCGTCCTGTTGGGAAGTCCGTCCGCCAGTCGGATCGAGGTCGGGGGACTGTTGGCGGCGATCGAGTTTCACGCCTCGACGGGGGGATCGCCCGAGCTGCGTTTCGAGCTCTCGGTTCAGAACGTCAAGCTGGTCGTCAAGGGCGGGGACGGGGACGGCTTCATCGATCAAGCGCTTTCCGGGCAAGACATCGAAGTGCCGCTCGACTTCGGTCTTCGGTGGTCCAGTCTGACGGGGATCGGATTTTCCGGTTCCGGCGGATTTGAGATCTCCTTCCCCGGAAATGTTGCCTTCGGTCCGGTGACGGTCGGTGCCCTGGATCTCGCGATTCGCGGAAAGCCGGGGACGAGCGGCGCCGGGGAGTTGGCTCTCGAACTGGGCGCTGGCGTCGGCGTGACGCTCGGTCCGTTGACCGTGACGATGGATGGGGTGGGGGTACACCTCGACGTCGCGTTCGAGTCGGGAAACGCGGGGCCCTTCAACCTGGCGGCGGGGTTCAAGTCTCCGACGGGGTTGGGCATCTCCGTCGACGCCGGCTCGGTTCACGGTGGTGGGTTCATCTCCTTCGACGAGCCGAATAGCCGCTACGTGGGAGCGCTGCAGCTTTCCGTCTACGACATCGCCGTCAGCGCATTTGGCCTCCTCGAGACGAAGCTGCCCACCGGGTCCGGCTATTCCTTCGTCATCATCATCTCGGCGCAGTTCACGCCGATCCAGCTGGGGTTCGGGTTCACGCTGAACGGCGTCGGCGGGATGGTGGGGATCAACCGGGCGATCGACACGACGGCGCTGGCGACGCTGGTTCGCGCGGGGCAATCCGAGGAGTTGCTGTTCCCCAAGAACGTCGTCGCCGACGCGCCGACGATCGTGCGCGACCTGACCTCGGTGTTCCCGGGGACGCAGGGGCACTACGTGTTCGGGCCGCTGGGGAAGCTGGGGTGGGGGACGCCGACGCTGATCACCGGGGAGATCGGGGTGATCCTGGAGATCCCTGGTCCGGTGGTGGTTCTGCTTGGGGAGGTGAAGTGCCTGCTGCCGAAGCCTGACGCGGCTTTGGTGAAGCTGAACCTGTCTGTGGACGGGGAGCTGGACTTCCCGAACAAGCTGTTCTCGATGGACGCGTCGCTGCACGACTCGGTGATCAACGGATTCCCGGTGTCGGGGCAGATGGCGATGCGGGTCGGCTGGGGGGATCAGCCGAACTTCGTGTTCTCGATCGGCGGGTTCCACCCGGCGTACACGCCGCCGCCAAACTTCCCGAAGCTGCAGCCGATGACGCTGGACCTCGGGAGCCACGGGCCGGCGAAGATCAGCGTGAGCGGATTCTTCGCGGTGACGTCGAATACGGTGCAGGTGGGTGGGTCGGCGTCGCTGCACGCGGGCGGCAGCGGGATCACGCTGGACGCGTCTGTGAGCGTGAAGGCGCTGTTCGTGTTCCAGCCGTTCTCGTTCGAGGCGGACATCGACGCGAGCGTGAAGATCTCGTTCCACGGTTACGGTCCGAGCGTGCACCTGTCGGGGACGCTGGACGGGCCGTCGCCGTGGCACATCAAGGGAGAGGTGTGCGTCAGCATCATCTGGTGGGACGCGTGCCTTGGGTTCGACGTCACCTTCGGGGGCGACACGCAGGTCACGCAGCCGTCGCTGGATCCGTGGGAGGACGACACGGCGGTGCCGGGAACGCCGCCGGCGATCCTGAGGCTGAAGGATGCGTTCTCCGATCCTGGGAACTGGTCTGGGGCGCAGATCCCTGGGACGGTGAGCTCGGTGACGCGGGCGCAGGGGACGGACACGCTGGTGGACCCGGCGGGCGGGCTGACGGTGCGGCAGAAGGTGGCGCCGGTGGAGACGGCGAACCCGCTGACGAAGTTCGGGGTGGCGAAGACGCCGGCGCCGGTGACGTTCAGCGGCGTGCAGGCGACGCTGGGGACGGGGAATCAGACGGTGTCGCTGACGGCGGTGCAGGCGGTGAACGAGCCGTTCGCGCCGGCGCAGTTCTTCGACATGGACGACGGGAAGAAGCTGTCGTCTGCGGGGTACGAGCAGTACCAGGCGGGCTATCTGTTCGCGACGGCGGACGGGAAGAACGCGCAGGGTGGCAGCACCGTGACGTTCACGCCGCAGCTGCAGACGTTCGTCATCAACAGCGACGGGAGTGACACGCTGATCACCGGTCCGGCGTACAAGCCGACGGACACCAAGGTGGCCGCGTTCAACAAGCGGAGCGCGGTGGCGAAGGGGGGCCTGACGCTGGCGGGGACGCGGCGGTTCGTGAACCGGGCGTTCACGCCGTCGTTCACCGAGCGGCTGCCGACGTTCGTCATCGGCGACAGCACGACGCTGGCGGTGCCGACGGTGGCGCCGCCGGCGCCGGCGGTGCGGTCGGCCACGCTGATCGCGCTGGACGTCTACCGTGCCCAGCACGTCGAGCTGGCGCCGAACGTCCAGGTCACCGCCCTCTACGACATGCCCAATCCG
Organism: uncultured Pseudomonadota bacterium; assembly: GCA_963725905.1. Taxonomy (GTDB): domain Bacteria; phylum Myxococcota_A; class Polyangia; order Fen-1088; family Fen-1088; genus JADGRB01. The sequence continues at coordinate 223,138 of CAVSAG010000007.1, forward strand.
CCCACCGCCTGAGCGGGCACGCCGGTCACCTCATTGACTTGAACAGCACCGTTCCACGGTCGCCAAGGATCCAGACCGTGTCGCCCGAGCCGTCAATCGCCGAGAGCTGCTCGGTGACGCCGCTCGCTTCCTTGCTCCAGCTCTTCCCGTCCCAGTGCAGGATGAGCCCCTCCGTTCCGGCCGCTCAGACGTCGTCGTCGCGGTCTCCCCAGATGGCGCGGAGGTGGCCTGCGAGCCGCGGCGTTGGCAGCTTGGTCCAGCGGCCCGCGTGTCGGCGGAGCACGAGGGGGCCACCTTCCTCCCCGACGGCCCAGAGGTCGCCCCCACCCGGCGCGCTCCAGAAAGCCCAGATCCGGCCGCCGGGCGCGAGGGAATGGCGCCCCTTCACCGGGCTCGGCTCACTCTTCCAGTCGGTGCCATTCCAATGTAGGAATCGATAAGTGTCGATCGCCGAGACGTCGGCTGCCGATGTGCCTCCCAGCGTCAGGCAGGCGCCCACGTAGTCCGCGGGAATCGGGTTGGGTGAGCGGTTCCAGATCGCTCCATTCCAGTGATAGAAATTGTTGGCGCACCCGTTGATCCAGACGTCGTCGCGCGCGCTGCCCCAGACGGCACGAAGATCTCCGGCCAGTCGCCACCGGCTCCATTTACTGCCGTCCCAGTGCATGAGGAGGCTATTGTCGCCGACCGCCCACAGGTCGTTCGCGACGGCGCCCCACAGCGCATTCACGCGTTCGGTGAGAGGCTGGAACAATCGCCACGTCTGCCCGTCCCAGCGAAACAACGCATCGCCTGTCGGCCCCCCGATGTGCGGATCGAACTGGCCGTAGCTGACAGGGCGGCGCGACACCGCCCAGCCGTCGCCGGGGCCGAACGTCCGCACCGCGGAGAAGTCGCTGAAGGCGAGCCGTGATCCCACGGTCCAGGTCGCTCCGTCGAAGTGCGCGAGCTGCCGGCCGTCGGACGCGGTCGCCCAGATCTCGCCGCCGCCGGTGCGATACCCGGCCTGGAAATAGGGCGCGGCGCGTCCCCTGGCTTTGCTGGTCCACAGGGTCGCCAGCTCCTCGCGACCGACGATCTTGTCCGATTCTGGCCGAGGCGCCGACCGCGGCCTCGCCGCCGGCACCCGACCCTCGTCGTCCTCGGTCACGCTGCGATCCTCGACGGTGGTCCAGGCCTCGCCGTTCCAGTGGAGAAGGATCGTCTCCACCGATCCCTCGATGAAGAGGTCTCTGCTGCGGTAACTCGGCCTGTGAGAAGAGGCCAGTAGCCGGACGTCGTTCGCGGCGCCCCAGATCCCCTCTATCGATCCCTTCACCGGCGCATGGACGCGGGTCCACGCCCGTCCATCCCAGCGCATCACCTGGTCGTCGCCCCAGGCCCAGACGTCGTCGGGCGCGCTGGCCCAGAATCCGCTCACGTCGGCGGTGATCGGAATCGGATTCCACGACTGCCAGCGCTCGCGGGCCGGCTTCGGGGGGGAGGCCCAGTCGATCGTGGGGGTCGCGGACCGGGGAGACGCGGCTCCAGCGTCGATGGGCTGGCGGGCGTCGGCGGCCGGCTGGCTTGCTACGACTCCGATTGCCGTGAATGTCACCAACCGTGCGAGCGGAAGGGAGGGGCGGCGTGGCAAATCGTTCCTCCACTCGGACTCTACCCGAAGTAGCGCCCGTCGCCCGCCGGCTTCAGCCACCCAGGAACGCGACTCTCATCCGAGCCAGCACTGGGGAAAACCCCAGTACCCGCGTCCTGCGGGCTCGTGTACACAGAACGTATGAGGTGCGGCAGCGATGAGAAGAATCAGCATCGCTGTGGGCGGGCGCACCACAGACAGCGCCGATCGCCCCGTGTTCCGGTCGCACCCTCGCGTCGTGAGCTGTGGGTCGGCCGTTCGTTGCGCGCGACATCGGTGCTCATTGGGAATAGGGCCTATAGTCATCGCATGCTCCATCGTCCGCGGCGACTCGTAGTCTCTGTCGTCCCATGGTGTGTGGCGGTTGCTCCATTGGCGGTCGAGGTCCGACCGGTCGGAGCGAAGACGCCCGAGTACCGGCCGACCAATCCGTGGGTGACGGAGTGCTTGGACGGGGTCGGATGGCGCTATCCCCAGGTTGCCTTTGCCGACTGCGATCGCACGGCCGCCGAGCAGAAGCGATTCGGCGACGTTGTCGTCGCATTCTCTCCTGAGAGACAGAGCGTCGAGGTCGTTGCGACCAAGACTCTTGGCCCTCGGTACGAACGCTGCGTTATGGACGTCCTGAGGCGTTCTCCCTGTCTCCTCAATCCGCCAAAGACGGCTGCGCACTTCGATTGGCCGCGTCTTTATGACCTTCCGTTCGGAAATCCCCGTCCCGACCTTCCAGAGATCCGTCAATTGCTCGAGCCGTGGCAAGCCTACGAGAACGCGTCCTGGTTCTGGCCCCGCAGGAAGGCGCGACGCGCGTTGCAGGCTCTCCTGCCGCCTGACACGACGATAACGCCCGCTGGGTGTCTCCGCCGGCCGTCAACCGCCAACGTGTCGCGAGCCACGATGTCGTGGCTGGGCGGTGCCGGCAAGCCAGTGGCGCCCCTCTGGAGAGGCCCCCTGGATACCGTCATCGGGGACGGCGTCCATCACGACACCTGGACCTGGATCGGGTCCCGTTCGGCCGTCAGCGCCGTCACCAAGGAACTGCCAGCCTCTCTGGTGCCCGCGGATCTGCGAGCTGTCATCGAATCGGGCGATTCAGACGGCGGCACGACGCTGTGTCTTCGCGCGATCGATGCAACGGAGGAAGAAGAGGTCCACGGACGTATGCGCTCCGTGGGATCCGGATGGGTCGGCAGCTTCTTCGACATCTTGACGGCCCCCAAGGTCGCGCTCCCCAAGGATCGACGTTACCGCGACGTCGCTGTGCCCGACGGCGGAATGTGTGCCGTCGACGACAATCGCGGGCTGGTCTGCGCGGGCTCGAGGGTCGTCGCGCCAGACTTGCGAGGATCATTCGAGCAGATCGCCAGCTCCGGCAATCGGCTCTGCGCGCGAACGACGGACGGCCTCGTCATGTGTCAGTCGGAGGGCCGACGCCCCGAAACAGGTCCGGCCGGCCCCTTCGCGGATGTTTCCACGACCGTGGACGGGACCTGCGCCGTGCGGTCCGGTGGCGAGCTCGTCTGCTGGTCGTTGGGGGGCCAACTCGAGCCGTCTCCTCCAGGGCTGTTCGACAGCCTGGCCCGGCATGGGGGGCACTGTGGAGCTCGACGCGATCGCCACGCCGTGTGCTGGACATCGGACGGTGAACGGGTGCCTCGCGTGCGAGACATCTCGGCGGACGTTCGGTCCGTGGACGGCAACCCCGATGCGGGGTGCATCGTGCGCGAGAGCGGAGAGGCCTGGTGCTGGACCGGGGACGCCCCCCCGAGGCAGGTCGGGGGAAGCCTCCGGTTTCACCAGAATCTCGGTCCGGGGGCCCATGGACTGGTGCGGCGTCACGACGAGCGGCGACGTGGTGTGCGCTGACGGTACCGGCGCAGGGCCGGCGTCGCCCGGCGGGTCCTTCCGACGGGTGGTCACGGGAGCCAAGGGAGCCTGCGGGCTCGGGAATGACGGAACCGTGAGTTGCTGGGGTTCGTTCTGGCCCTGGTCGGACGCGGGCCAGCCCAGAGGACCGGGCCGTCCCTAGAAAGCGAGCGGGAATCGAATGGCAAAATGGGCAACAGATGGTTACGACCTTCATCTCGTCGGACCCACGCTCGGTCAAGGCGGGACGCGCCAGTTCCAGCTTGGGGACTACTTTCTTCCCGACAACAGCACGCCGTGGAGCCAGAACCACGGCCAATTCGGCAACACCCCGTTCCAGACGATATTCCCCTACACCGTCGCGGTGCATGGCCTGAGCGTCACCAGCGCCGGAGTGCTCACGTTCTCAGGCGGCGTCATTCAGGGCGGCCTGGACCCCGTACGAAACTTCATCGTCTTCGTCCCGCTGGCAGCAGGCGGGCAAGTGACCCTCCGGATTCACCGCCACGACCAACTGACGGATTTCACCATCACGCCTCAGTCGTTACGCGTACGAGAGAACGCGTCGCTGCGGTTCACGGTGCTGGCGACCTTCTCCGATGAGAGCACCACCGCGAACTTGCCGGCGGTCTGCGACATCTCGCGGAACCCCGATCTGCAGTGGAGCCTCACGCCGGACTCGCCGGCGTCGTCGCTGCTCGTCTCGCCCGGCGGAACGATGCTGGGGCTGCAAGCCGGGCTCGACGCCACAGTGCAGGTGACTCTTCCAGACTCACTGTACCCACCCGGGAACCTGCCCCCGGTGGACCAGCGAACCAAGTCCGCCCCGGTCCAAACCCTTCCGGGCTGGGACGCCGATTTGCCCGACGATGCGGCGCTCGCCTTCGTCCGCGGGCCCGGGATCGACTCGGTCGACAACGTGCCGAACATCCTCCTGCTTCCTGACGGCATCACGGACCGCGACGACTTTCAGTCGATTGCCACGGACATCATCGACCGCCTCAGCTACTACCGGACCACCGTGCCCTGGAGCCAGCTGATCCAGAACAACGTCGTGAATGTCTGGATGGGCTGGCTCGACTCCGCCGAGGAGGGCGGAAACCTGCTCAACGAGCTACGGACCTCGCAGTCCGACAATCCCGATGACCGGGGCGGCACGCCGAACACGGCCTACAACGTGGTCCCCGCACGTCCGTTGCTGGGACAGACCATCACGAACCTCGCCGAGCTGACCTACCGTGTCGGTCAGCCGACCTTGGCGGCGACCACCGTCCTGACGTTCGCCGACCAGGTGAACATCTGGTCCGCGCAATACGCGCAGGCGGGCGACCAGCCTGGCCAGATCCCCGCCTACCTCAATGGCCTGACGAGCACCCTCTGGATGAGGTGGCGGGACAGCGCCCAACGTGTCCTCCTGCTGGAGAAGGACACCTCCCTGGGCATCAGCACCGGCGAGCGCCCTCAGGTGCCCGACGGCGGAGATATCCTGGCGGTGACCTGGCATCCATTTCGCGCCCAGCGGAGCGATCTGGACAAGTATTTGAGCAAGGTATTTGCCTTTTCGGGGGCAAATCGCGCGTCGTTGGGGAATCTTTGGACCACGGCGGGCAAAGACGCGAATCTGGTCTTCGTCATCTGCAACGGCCCCCGGGAACGCGGAACTCGTACGAGGGACGCGCAGAATCTGTTGATCGCGACGAACGTCACGGATCGCGACAATGTCGAGTTGCCCTCGCGTCCGGCGACGTCCGCCATCCTGGGCGCCGATTCGCCCCCGCTGCAACCCGTGGCCTCCGTGAAGACCGTCGCCACCGTGTTCCACGAGCTGAACCACGCCTTTCGCCTCGGTGACGAATACTCGAACGACGCCAAGGACATCACGGCCGGGCGAACGACCGACATTCGCAGCACGAAGCTCTACTGGAATCTCGTGACTGACGCAGATGTCGAAGACAGCAGTTCGAGCATAACGCACTCGCGAATTCGCTGGGCGACGTGGCCGAGGATCGTCGCCGCGGGGACAGTCGGTGTGGCGCCGACGGTGACCTCCGGATCACCGAACCAATTCACCATCGTCCTTCAGTCTGGGCAGGGCCAGGTCTTTGCGGATGCCCTCGCCGCGGGGAAGCTCGCCGCCAACGGTACCTTGCGATTCAGGCTGCGTCCCCTGGTTCAGACGGGCAACACAGGCGATGACGACGCGTCCGTGATCAGCGATGCGATGGTGCTTCAGAGCATCAGCAGCAACGACCACATCGTCGCCACCGGCGGGCCGAGCGTCGTCACCTTCATCAACGACAACGCGGACGACTTTGCCGCCAAGAAGGTCGTGTTGCTTGCGCCGCGCGTGGTCAATGGTGCCGAGCAGAGCGTTCTGCTCCCGGCGGTTGGAACGGCCATCGACAGTAACGGACCGTTCGGCGGACCGCTCAATCGCCCCGGAAGCAGTGCCTGCGCCTTGAATCCGCTGGACCGTCCGCTCATCCTCACGGGCGTGATCCCGGGGATCACCAAGCTCCCCCGGCTGGCCGCTCACATCATCGGCCTCTATGACGGGGGAGCGACCTTCAGCTGCGGCGTCTTTCACGCGGCTGGCACCTGTGCGATGCGACGAGAGGCGACGGACCCAACCGTGCCCCCGGCCGTGGACGAGATCGCGGGGGTCAACTTTTCGGTCCTGGTCACCGAGCTGTGTCACGTGTGTCGATACGTTCTGGTCGACCAGCTGGCTCCGACCCTCCATGGCGTGATCGACGACCTCTACTCGGCGAACTACCCCCAATGAGCGAAGATTCCACACTGAGGACGATCGCCGTCCATCTCGGACGGGTGTTCGCGCCGGTGACGAACGCGGTGAGCAGCGTCGGTGCCTTCCGCAGCTTTTGTGTGCGGCTGGGGTTCAATGTCGACGCGATACCGCCGCAATACACCGCGTTGGTCGGTGATGTGACAGCCATCCTCCAGGCCATCGAAAACGACGACGTCGATGGCCTGGTGAGCGCGCTGTTCGGCCTCGGCCAGGCGCTGGGGGCAGGGTTCCCCACACCCGACGGCGTGGTGAACAGCGGCGCGGGAAAGCGGCTGGTTGACCTTCTGATCACCGACTACCTGTCGGCGAATCTCCCGACCGTGTTCAGCGCGTTGCGGGCGACGGGGGTGGTCGAGACGACCTCGCATCCGGCTCAGGGGACGACGCCGGCCTACGTCGAGCGCAGCATGGCGTACGACCAGATCGCCGACTTCCTCTCCAATCCGCTCGATCTGGTGAAGAGCGTGGTGGCCTGGGGAGAAGCGAACTTCCTGTTCTCGCTCATCGCTGACTACCTGATGGAGTTCCTGGTCAGTCGCGGGTTCCACGCTCACCTGGAGAAGCCAGACCCGACCAATGCCGGCGCGTACCTCGATCAACAAGGGACAGAGCCGCAAAGCGGGGGGCTGGTCGTCGATTTCGTGCAGACGGTGATCGGGGGCGCGGCGGTCGATGCCGGTGTCGAGCTGCTGGCGTTGCCCGCCCCGAATCCGGGGTTCGTGATCCAGCCGCTGATTCCCTCGCAGATCGACGTCACGCTGGGCGGCAACGTGAGCGTCCAGGCGGCCTCGAATGTCGCACAGACGTTCGGGCTGATCGTCAGACCGGGGGCGGACATCTCGTTGCGATATCCGTTCGAGCAGGGGACGGCCGCGCCGTCGGCGAGCGTCTCACTGGTGTTCAGCCCGCCGGCCTCGAAGGTGTTGCTCGGGAGCGCGTCGAGCACGCGGCTCGAGGTGTCGGGGGCCAAGGCGACGGTTGGCGTGGCGCCCAGCGGCCAGAAGCTGGAGTTTCTGGTCGACCTCGAGACGCAGGGCGCGAAGCTCACGATCGCTGGCGGGGACGGCGACGGCTTCATCTCCGGGCTGATCGGCGGGCAGCAGGTCCAGGTGCCGGTCGACGTGACGCTGAGGTGGTCGAGTCTCTCCGGGATCAGCTTCGGAGGCAGCGGGAAGTTCGAGATCTCTTTCGCGCCGAATCTGCAGCTCGGGCCCATCAAGGTGACGGCGTTGCGTGTCTCCGTGAGCGGCCAGAATTCGGATCCGGCTGCGAACCAGCCGGCCGCGCTGCTGACGGAGGCCGACGCGGACATCGTGGGCCAGCTGGGTCCGGTGGCGGCGACGATCCAGGGACTCGGCGTCGATTTCGCGCTGGGGTTCGGCAGCGGCAGCTTGGGTGTCTTTGACCTTTCCGTCGGGTTCAAGACGCCGAACGGCGTCGGCATCGCCATCGACGCGGGGTCCGTGCACGGCGGCGGCTTCATCTCCTTCGACAAGCCGAATAGCCGCTACGTTGGTGCTCTTCAGCTGTCCGTCTATGACATCGCCGTGAACGCCTTCGGGCTCCTCGAGACGAAGCTGCCCACCGGGTCCGGCTATTCCTTCGTCATCATCATCTCGGCGCAGTTCACGCCGATCCAGCTGGGGTTCGGGTTCACGTTGAACGGCGTCGGCGGGATGGTGGGGATCAACCGCGGCATCGACACGACGGCGCTGGCGACGCTGGTTCGCGCGGGGCAATCCGAGGAGTTGCTGTTTCCCAAGAACGTCGTCGCCGACGCGCCGACGATCGTGCGGGACCTGACGAGCGTGTTCCCGGCGACGCAAGGGCACTACGTGTTCGGGCCGCTGGGGAAGCTGGGGTGGGGGACGCCGACGCTGATCACCGGGGAGATCGGGGTGATCCTGGAGATCCCTGGTCCGGTGGTGGTTCTGCTTGGGGAGGTGAAGTGCCTGCTGCCGAAGCCTGACGCGGCTTTGGTGAAGCTGAACCTGTCTGTGGACGGGGAGCTGGACTTCCCGAACAAGCTGTTCTCGATGGACGCGTCGCTGCACGACTCGGTGATCAACGGATTCCCGGTGTCGGGGCAGATGGCGATGCGGGTCGGCTGGGGGGATCAGCCGAACTTCGTGTTCTCGATCGGCGGGTTCCACCCGGCGTACACGCCGCCGCCAAACTTCCCGAAGCTGCAGCCGATGACGCTGGACCTCGGGAGCCACGGGCCGGCGAAGATCAGCGTGAGCGGATTCTTCGCGGTGACGTCGAACACGGTGCAGGTGGGCGGGTCTGCGTCGCTGCACGCCGGGGGCAGCGGGATCACGCTGGACGCGTCTGTGAGCGTGAAGGCGCTGTTCGTGTTCCAGCCGTTCTCGTTCGAGGCGGACATCGACGCGAGCGTGAAGATCTCGTTCCACGGTTACGGTCCGAGCGTGCACCTGTCGGGGACGCTGGACGGGCCGTCGCCGTGGCACATCAAGGGAGAGGTGTGCGTCAGCATCATCTGGTGGGACGCGTGCCTTGGGTTCGACGTCACCTTCGGGGGCGACACGCAGGTCACGCAGCCGTCGCTGGATCCGTGGGAGGACGACACGGCAGTGCCGGGCACGCCGCCGGCGATCCTGAGGCTGAAGGATGCGTTCTCGGACCCTGGGAACTGGTCTGGGGCGCAGATCCCTGGGACGGTGAGCTCGGTGACGCGGGCGCAGGGGACGGACACGCTGGTGGACCCGGCGGGCGGGCTGACGGTGCGGCAGAAGGTGGCGCCGGTGGAGACGGCGAACCCGCTGACGAAGTTCGGGGTGGCGAAGACGCCGGCGCCGGTGACGTTCAGCGGCGTGCAGGCGACGCTGGGGACGGGGAATCAGACGGTGTCGCTGACGGCGGTGCAGGCGGTGAACGAGCCGTTCGCGCCGGCGCAGTTCTTCGACATGGACGACGGGAAGAAGCTGTCGTCTGCGGGGTACGAGCAGTACCAGGCGGGCTATCTGTTCGCGACAACGGACGGGAAGAACGCGGAGGGTGGCAGCACCGTGACGTTCACGCCGCAGCTGCAGACGTTCGTCATCAACAGCGACGGGAGCGACACCCTGATCACCGGTCCGGCGTACAAGCCGACGGACACCAAGGTGGCCGCGTTCAACAAGCGGAGCGCGGTGGCGAAGGGGGGCCTGACGCTGGCGGGGACGCGGCGGTTCGTGAACCGGGCGTTCACGCCGTCGTTCACCGAGCGGCTGCCGACGTTCGTCATCGGCGACAGCACGACGCTGGCGGTGCCGACGGTGGCGCCGCCGGCGCCGGCGGCGCGGTCGGCCACGCTGATCGCGCTGGACGTCTACCGCGCCCAGCACGTCGAGCTGGCGCCGAACGTCCAGGTCACCGCCCTCTACGACATGCCCAATCCGCCCACGGCCTGACCCACCGCTGTCCTGGCGTTGCGCCGGTCGATGCGGGCTCATTCCAATGAGCGCGAACGTCGTCACAGGCAACCCTCGAACTGTGGTGCATAATGGGTCCGCGGAACTGGCATGAAGCCTCTCTTCGGCACGAAGCTCATCCACGTGGCGCTCGTCCTCCTCGCGGGCGCCGGATGCGGCGGACAGACCGGAAGCGGCTCGCCAGGCAGCGGCGGTGGCGGTGGTCGGGGCGGCCGCGACGCAGGACGCGAGTCGGCCGGGGGCAGCTCCACAGACGCCAGTTCCAGCGGCGGTGCGCGCGGGGGAGCCGGCGGGTCGGCGGGCACCGGCGTCGGCAGCGGTGGTACCGCCGGGACCGGAAAGGGGGGCGCGGGCGGCGGTGCTACGAGCGGCGCGGGCGGGGCTGCCGGAGGCGCGGCAGGCGGCGCACAGGGTGGCGCGTCCGGTGGCCGGTGCACGGTGTTTCAATTCCAGCCCGGCCATCCGTCGAATGACCAGATTCTGGTCGACATCAACGGCGATGGGCGACTCGACGTCGCCTCCAGCTGGGTCGATAGCACGTCCGTTCACGTGATGATCTATCGGCAGAGCTCGCCACGCGTGTTCGCCGACCCGGACCAGTACTCCACCACCGCGTATGGGAGTTTTTCTCCGAACAGGCTGGCGGCAGCAGATCTCGACCAGGACGGTGTCCTGGACTTCGCGATGCCGGACAATTTCGGAAGAGTCGGGCTGATGCTCAGCGGCGGTGGAACCGGATATTCGTTCGCGCCGCTGCTGGGGCCAGCCCCGTCGGTCGTCGGCAAGCAGGCCTCGGACATCGCGTTGATCGACTTCGACGGGGATGGGTATCGCGACATGGTCGTACCGATCTACGATTTGAACTCCAGCCTGGGCGTCTACTGGGGGACCGGGAAGGGGGCCTTTTCGGTGCGGGCCGATCAGAAGCTTTGCGGCGAGGCCGTGCGCACCGTCGTCGCCGACGTCAACGAGGACGGCCGCCCCGACCTCGTGCTCGGCTGCCTGCAGGCAGGAGGGCACGTCCTCATCAACCAGGGCAGCAGGTCCTTCACGCAGGCGGTGCTTCCGGGCGGCACGCCGAGCATCGGGCTCGCGGGGGGCGATCTCAACCACGACGGGCACGCCGACTTCGTGATGCCCGACCGGGTCCTCAAGCAGTTGATCGTCTCTCTCGGCGACGGGCACGGAAACTTCACGGTACCGAGCGGGTCGGTGGCCGCAACGGGCTCGCAACCCGCGACGCTGGCAATCGGAGACCTCGACGGCGACGGCAACGCGGACGTGGTCCTGACCGACCAGGTCCAGACGACGACGATCTCCTTCTTCCAGGGAACGGGGGACGGGCACTTCCAGGCGTCGAAAGCGTTTCCCCTGTCGACCTCCGCCTACGACATGACCATCGGTGACGTCGACGGCGACGGCTTTCAGGATCTGCTCGTGGGCGACGGGCCGACGATCGTGTACGGGCCGTGTCCGTGATGCGCGAAGGATCGTAACAGGACGGGGCGTCGCCCTGTTGTCCGCGTTCGCGGCGGTTGATTGATCGACCCAACGTTCGTCGGAGGTCGAATTGCGCCGACGACTGGCAGGCGCAGCCTCGGCGAGACGTACTAGGGAAAACCCCAGTACCCGGGATCTGGGACCTCGTGTACACCAAGATCGTGCTTGGTGATGCGGCGGCGAGATCAATCGGGCTCTTGCTCGTAGCCCAACTGAATGGCGGCATCGCCCCCTCCAGGTTGCGGGTGACCCATGGCTGACGCTCAACTGACCTTCTATTCATCGATACGGCAGGGTGCGGCGCTCGCGATCACGCGGACGGACGTCGTCAACCCAGGCCCCGGGGTGATCGCGCGCGTGCAGTTGCCGGTGACGCTAGGTTACCAGGCGACGGCCAGCGAAAAGTCTCCGACGGCAGGAACCACGTTGTCGTTGCTGGGGCCGGGCGACATCGTCGGGCTCGACACGAGGACGATCGTTCGCTCGTTTCCGCAGCCCAACGACAACAACGCCGAGGCTGGATTCCTCGTCTACATCGACTTCGACCAGGTCGACCTGCCGTGGCGGTACACGCCGGCGACCAACGTCGGTTCGATCGGGAGCAGCACCGATCAGCTCCGTCCCTGGATGACGCTCGTGGTGCTCGAGGAGGGGGCCGACTTCAACCCGCAGAGTGACTTCCGGCCGGCCCAGGGTGACGAGAAGCTGCCGCAGCTATCGACGACCAGCGACAAGCTCCCCGCGCTGGACCAGGTCTGGGCCTGGGCCCACGTGCAGGCTCAGCAATTCGTGAGCGACACCGATCTGCCCAAACAGATCGGCGGACCGCCCGGCGCGCTGGTCGCGCGGCTGCTATCGGCCCGGCATCTCGAGTCGAACAAGGCGTACACGGCATTTTTGGTTCCCACCTTCGAGGCCGGCGTCTTGGCGGCGCAGGGGCAGGACACGAGCACCACCGATGGCCTCTCGCCCGCCTGGCCGATCAACGCGTCGACCCCGGGACCGGTCCAGCTCCCCGTCTACTACTCGTGGCGGTTCCAGACCGGGAACGTCAGCTCGTTCCAGCAGGCCATCTCCGAGCTCGCCCCGCTCGCCCAGCTGCCGTCGTCGGTCGGCCTGCGCGACATGGACGTCTCGGACCCCGGGCTCATCCCCGCCTCCGCGACCGGCGGCGCCATGCCGATGTCGATGGGGGGCGCGCTACAGACGCCGGAGCAGGCGGGCATCTCCGACCCGCAGCTCGACACCACCTGGTTGAATGACCTGGGCGCTCTGGTCGATCCGGCCTTGCAGACCTCACCGCAGCTGGTGCCGCCGCTCTACGGGCGCTGGTACGGGGTGCAGGATCACCTCGACTACCCGAAGCGGGGCACCGGAACCAATCCGCCGTGGTTCTCGCTCCTCAATCAAGATCCGCGCTATCGGGTGGCGGCGGGCCTCGGGACCGAGGTGGTGCAGCGTGACCAGCAGGCGCTGCTGGCGGCGGCGCAGGAGCAGGAGTCGGCGCTGGTCAACACCGTCAACCGGCGCCGCAAGGTGATGCAGACAGGGCGCGAGGTCTTCACCTCGCTCATGAACCGTCACCTCAAGGGGGCGACCACGCCTCTGATCTACGAGGAGATCCTGCTCGTCACCGCTTTCCTGCACGGCAAGATCCTCTCCTGCACGGGCACCGGCCCCACGATCCGTCCCATCATCACCGGCTCGCCGTTCGGCCCCGGTGGCGTTCCGATTCCCTTCCGCCGCCCGTTTCGGACGCCGCCGTTCGGTCCGATCATCCGCACGATCAACACCGGCGGCTACAATCCCAAGCCAAACACGCCACCGAACACGTCGACGCCGGGCCCGACCGTGGGCCCCTCGGTCCCCGGCGGCCTGCCGGACCCGGGCGTCACGACGGTCGTCAACACAATGTCGTCGGATCAGCGCCTCTACTGGGGCGTGGTGGTCTTCTGGGTGGCGCGCAAGCTGCTCTCGACGCAGGGGGGGAAGTACTGGTGGCTGCTGCGGCGGTTGCTCCGGCTGGGGCTCGATCTCATCCAGATGGCTTCCAGCCAGGGGGTGACGGACCTGGCCGTGCTGCAGAAGCTGCGCGACGGGACGCTGCTCGGCACGGACATCCTGGGGATCCCGCCGGTGAGCAACTTCATCTCCGCCCCCCAGATCCCCGAGCCGGTGCTCTCCGACCCGACGACCTGGCCGCAGCCACGCCAGCCTTCGACCGGGGCGGACGACGCGGCGGCGCAGGCCTTCCGGACGGCCGCGGCCGCGCTGTTCGACTTCGTCAACGGCGCGCCCAAGCCGGGGCGGCAGATCCCGGCGCTCGACATCCCGGGCACGGTGACCTGCATCCTGAACGCGCTCACGCCGGCGGTCACGTTCGTGGCGTACGAGGAGTTCATCCACGTCCAGACGAAGACGCGGACCATCGAGTGGCAGGGGGCGGATCCGCTGGAGCAGATCCTGATGCCGCCCATCGTCTCGTTCCCGATGTGGCAGCGGCTGTCGGCGATCTCCGCCGACTGGATCCTCCCCAACGTGGGCGACGTTCCTCGCAACTCGGTCAGCCTGCTCGAGACCAACCAGAAGTTCATCGAGTCGTTCATGGTGGGCCTCAACCACGAGGTCAATCGCGAGCTGATCTGGAACGGATACCCGACCGATCAGCGCGGGACGATCTTCCAGCAGTTCTGGGACCCGAGCGGGTGGACCGACGGCGACGGGACGGGCGCGAATCTGACGGACGCGGACTTCCTCGACATCACGGACATCCGGGGGTGGGGGCCCACCAGCGCGCTCGGCACGCACACCCAGCGGGCGAAGGCCGCGCAGGTGGTCCTGCTCGTGCGGGGCGACGTCATCAAGCGCTACCCGAACGTCATCGTCTACGCGGCCAAGGCGGTCCCCGATTCCACGCAGCAGAACGGGATCGGGATCGATGACACCCACCAGAGGTACCCGGTGTTCCAGGCGATCCTCACCGGCGACGTCGCCTACTACGGGTTCGATCTGAGCCTGGACGAGGCGCGCGGGATCAACGGCGACCTCGGCTACTACTTCATCCTGCAGGAGCACCCGTCGGAGCCGAAGTTCACCGATCCCGTTCCACCCACCGCGACGGGCCCGATGAACGTCGGCCCCGGCAACTTTGCCGGTCCGCCCGCCACGGCCGCCATCCTGGCCCAGACCGCCTTCGAGCCGCCGATTCGCGCCGCAATCCTCGGCAGCGAGCTGCTGCCGTCTTCCTAGGAGTCTCAGATGCCCGTACCCTCATCGTTCTCCCAGGCCCGTATCGCGCTCAATGACGCCCGCGCCGATACCTCCAACAAGCTGTTCGCCCGGACGACCGCCCAGCAGAGCCTGGATGCGGCGCTGCGTCTCGGCGACGCGGGCACCATCGCCACGGCGCAGGCGGCGCTCACCAGCGCCTCGAACGACCTGACGACGGCGCGCCAAACAGAAGGGACTGCCCGAACCACGCTGAACCAGTTGATCGCCGGCGTCAACGGCGTCGGCGGCTGGCTGTCCGACCCCAGCAACCCGGCGAAGCCGATCACGGTCGACGCCGATCTCGCGCGCCTGGACTCCGTCGGCATCCCGATCGCGCTGTTCCCGGTCCGGCTCGAGACCCGGTTCGACGTTCCGAACGCCACGCTTCACATCCGCATCTATCCCGACGAGTTCTTCTCGGACATTCACGAACGCGAGCTCACGCCCGACGAGTCGGCCGCCGGCAACGATTATTGGATGGCGGTAAACAGCCCGCCCAACAACGGTACCGAGACAGCCGAGCTGTGGGGGCCGGTGGCCAAGCGCTATGGCGTTCCGCGGGCGGCCTACATCGTCGACGTCACCGACCCGAGCAAGGAGTCACAGCCGCCGCCGCGGGCGACGGTCCCCAGTCGCGGCGCCGAGGCCGTGCTCCCCGATCGCTGGGTGGCGCTGGGGTATCGGGGCGGCAACCAGCGGTTCGCCGTAGCGGGCGCGCCGATCCCCGAGCCCATCGATCTGACGGCCAACCCCTCCGCCGACGACCAGACGATGGCGGATGTGGCCGACGGCTTCCAGGTGCCGTCGACCATCTTGTGGACGGTGCAGTACACCGACGCGCTGGCCAAAGGGATGGCGATCGACGTCACGGGTCTCTCGGGGGACGATCTGAAGCTCGGGTTCGATCGGATCGTGGTGTTCGGGGTGAAGACCTCGATGGATCCGGCGTCCGCGTCGCAGCAGATCTCGAACCTGTTCGACGCTCACCACTACACGCGGGGCCTGGACCTCGTTCCGCTCGGCACGCCCACCAACAACATCCCCGGCCAGCCGACGCCGTTCACCATGAAGGACCCTCCGGCCGAGCGGAGCTTCCAGATCGAGCGGGTCGGTCCCGACGTGATCGGCAACGAGGGCGCAGAGAGCCTCGACTTCGGCGTTCTCTCGGACGTCTTCGGCTTCGACTTCCGAACGGGCCCGTTCACCTTCACGAGGGGTGCGCTCGATTCGCAGCAGGACATCGCCACCGGCCAAACCATGCGGTCGGTCGTCTGGCCCGCCACGCTCGGTTACTTCATGAAGCAGATGATGAACCAGCCGGCCGTCCTGAACGGCGGCAGCGGGACGCCGATCTTCGACGACCCGACGATCTTCAGCGCCAAGCAGTTCTTCCTGCAGTACGTGTCGGCGCAGGGGCCGGCCCCGGCGTTTCGCGTGGGCGCCGTCCCGTACGGCGTGTTGCCAGCCATCTCGCACTCGCGGATGCAGGCGCAACCCGGCGAGAACGGCGCCGCGATGGCCGTCATCCAGAAGCTGGTGCCGTTCTGGCTCCAGGCCTCCGCCACCGTTCCGGTGGTGCCGGGGGCGACCGGGGATCGAAACACCGACCTGATGTCGGTGCTCTCCCAGAAGTCGAGCTCGGACGGGGTGTACGTCCGGAACAGCATCGGTCCCGACACGATCGTGAACCTCTATCAATTCCTGCTCCAGGACATCGGGGCCTACCTGACCGCGCTGACCGGGGTCCCGAGCGCGACGCTGGGCGCGCTGGGACACACCGATTGGTCGCCGGCCCGGATCTTCCAGCTCATGTTCTCCAACAACATCTCGCAGTACGCCGGCCCGCTGGTCACGGCGCACCCGCAACAAGGGATGCTGGTCTCGGCCGTGACCCCGACCTTCAACATGAATGATCCGACCTCCTTCAACTACCTCTACTATCTGCAGGCCGCGCAGCTGACCTTCCAGCTGGTCGAGACGCAAGGGTCGATGACCAACGCGGCCCCCGGCAACGAGCTCACGCCGCTCCTCTACCTGATCGCCCGGCATTCGTTGCTGCTCGAGATGCTCGATGCGGCGCGAAGCTCCAGCTCGGCCGATATGGCGGTGATCAAGAACAGCCACCCGATCGACTTCGAGCTCTGGGGCATCGTGGTGACGACCGGACAGACTGACATCATCACCGAGTTCCTCACGCAGCCGCACTCCGGATCGACCAAGACGGTCTTCCAAATGCTGCAGACCAACGCCGACTCCGGCAGCAAGACCGTGGACCTGCAGGGACGGGTCGGCAACATGTTCGATGCGTTCTTCGAGCTGTCGGGGCGCCCGGTGGCGGAGCTCGAGCGGGTATTCACCGAGACGCTCGACCTCGCGGCCCACCGGCTCGACGCCTACGTGACGGCGATGGCCACCCGCCGCGTGTCGAACGCTCGATTCCCCGGGGACACGGCGATCATCAGTCAGACCTACATGGGTGGCTACGGCGTGGTGGAGAACGTCCGCCCGGCCCCCGCCCAGCAGACCCGGACGGTCGACGGGATCCTGGCCAACATCCAGGGGGACAACGGCGGCTACATCCACGCGCCCTCGCCGCGGCACGCGACGGCGGCGGCCATCCTCCGCAGCGGACGGATGGCGGAGAAGAGCGATCCGACGAAGTACGCCATCGAGCTCCCCTCCGACCGGGCGCGCCGCGCGCGGTTGCTGGTCGACGGCGTCCGCAACGGCTTGCCCCTCGGCGAGCTGCTCGGCTTTCAGCTGGAGAGCGGCCTGCGGACCAGCGGGGTGGCGCAACCGGAGGTCGCCATCCAGGCACTGCGCCTGCTCTATCCGCTGGTGGCCAACAAGTCCGGGCTCGATCCCGGGCAGCCGGCCGGCAGCATCGCGGCCGCCAACGTCGTCGACGGCCAGCTCGTGCGCCAGGCCGCCGCGTCGACGGCCGGGATCCCGTTCGGAACGGGCGGGGTGCCCGCCACGGCAAAGACCGCGGTTCTGGCGCAGGTGCAGATCCTCAACGACATCGTCGACTCGATCGGCGACCTCGAGATGTCGGATGCGATCTTCCAGATCGCGGCCAGTGACGTGGCCAGCGCAGAGGCGGCGATGAACTTCCTGCCCGACGGGTCGAACCCGCCCGAGCCCGAGGTCACGACCTCGCCGACGGCGGGCATCCCGGTCAGCCACCGGGTCGCGCTCCTGATCGAAGGGACGGCGCTGCCGCAGGTCTCCGGTTGGACGTTGGTCTCGCCGACGGGGCCCTCGCAATCTCCGCGTGGGAACGTCGATTCGTTCGCCGAGGCCTGGATCGGGAGCCTGCTCGGCGACCCGAGCAGCGCGACCGCCACGGTGACGTACCAGCTCAACGGTTTGCCGCAGACGGCGACCGTCTCGGTGGCGGACATGCAGACCATCGGCCCGCTCGACTTCCTGGCGCTCGCGCAGAGCACGTCGACGTCGGGCCAGGGATCGCCGCTCGATCGGCAGCTGGCGGCGGCGCAGAAGGTGAAGGTCCCCGGGGCAACGGGCCTGGCGGTCTCCAAGTACGACACCCCGACCTCCGGGCGCAGCATCCCGCAGTTGATGGAGCTCGCGCGCGCGTTGGGGGCGGTGCTGGGCGGCGCCCGGGAGATCGAAGCGACTGATCTGGTCCTCACGCCAGATGACGTCGACCAGGACGGCCTCTCCACGACGGCCAAGGGCTACAAGGACCAGGCCAGCGCCGCGCTCTCGGCGCTTCAGGGGGTCCTGACGTCTTTGGACGGAGGAGACCCGCGGACGGTGCTTCTCGCCGCCTCGGCGTACCAGGCCGAGGCCTTCCCCGATCCGAGCGGGGCCGACGCCGACCTCACGATCCAGCTCATGAACGCCAAGGGGGAGCTGGGCCGGCGCGCGACCGACGCTCAGGCGGCGGCGCCCGCGGACGGCGCGAGCAGCACCGACACCATGGTGGCCGCCATCAATCAGCTGCGGATCATCTTCGGGCGCAACACGCTGGTGGTGCTCCCCAGCGGGGTTCCGCCGAACAACGGCGAGCTCGGGCAATCTCTGGACGCGCTCGACCGACCGCTCGACATCAGCGATCCAACGCTGGTCATCAGCGATCCCGGCTCGTTCTTCGGCCCACACCAGGGGCCGGGCCGGTACCTGCAACAGGCCTCCCGGGTACACGAGCGGCTGGCGGCCTGGCGCCGATTCAGCCTCTATTCGGGCGCCTCCGGGACCGCATCCCCGCGCGTCTCCGTCGCCCAGCTTCCGTTCGTCTCGGGTGAGGATTGGGCGGGGCGCTCCGCGCCCACGGACAGCCGGACGTCGTTGCTGTTCATCTCGGCGAACGGGCAGACGGCGCACCCGGATGCCACGGTGGCCTGGCGCGGTCTGCTGCTCGACCAGTGGACCGAGTTGGTGCCGGGGACCACCACCCAGACGGGCCTGACGTTCCACTACGACAGCCAGAACTCGGAGGCGCCGCAGGTGATTCTGTTGGCGGTCCAGTCGGGGCAGGCGGCGGGGGTCTGGAGCCAGGCCGAGCTGGCCGCGATCGTCAACGAGACGCTCGACCTGGCGCAGATTCGTCCCGTCGACAGCGACCTGGTGGCGCTCGGCCAGTTGGTTCCCCCGATCTGCGTCGCTTCGAACGTGAACAACTATGTGGTGAGCACGAACATTGGACCCAATGCGCGGCAAGACGTGCCGATCGTGGTGACGTGATGGCAATACTTTCGACCATAACCAGCTGGCACCGCCTGGTGCCGATCTCGCGCTCGGCCGACTTCGCGACCGCGATCGCGGCAGAGATTCACGATCCCCTCTGGATGCTCTCCCGCCAGCATCGGATCGGCGAGCTGACCGCGCAGGACGCCGGGTCGCCGGCCTTCGTCCGGGTCGGCTCCAAGCCGGCGCCGCTGACGCAGCTGACCTTCACCTCGGGGACGGTGCCGCCGACGACCATTCCGATCGACACCAGCAAGCCGATCGAGGTGCAGATGCTTCCGGAGCCGCAGGCGCCGGACCTGGCGACACGGGTCGAGCTGGGGCTGACCTTCCTGGAGATTCTCGGCGAGGCCTTCCCGGGAACGCCGTCGCCGGTGGTGCAGGCCTTTGCGGCGGCTCCGTCCCTCGCGCTGACGTCGCTCCCGGGGACGACCTTCGATCCGATCGATCAGGCGACCGCCACGTTCACCTCGATGGTCGGTCAGGCCATCGACGGCGTGACGGTCTACGGTCTGGCCCAGGGGCCGAACCCGACGATCCCCAGCGACGTCGCGCTGACGGCCGCCCAGACCGCGACGGTGATGAACGTCTACAAGGCGTTCGTCACCTGGGTGCAGGCGACCTTTGGCCAGATCGACACCGCCGTCGGCGCCACCGATCCGCAGGGCTGGAACCCGAAGCTGCTCGACTACGACATCCAGATGAACTTCGGCGCGACGAACGTCGTCACGATGAACGTCGAGCCGAACGAGAACGGCGCCGTCGACTGGACCTCGTTCGACTACGTGACCCAGAGCGCCTCCGGTGATCCGTTCGCGGCGATCGACGCGCAGATCACGCGGGTCACGCCGATGACGGTCCGCTTCCCGGGCATGCCGGCGCCACGCTACTGGGACTTCGAGAGCGGCGAGCTCCCCTGGCCCGACGTCGACGCCACCCGCGTCGAGCTCATGCGGCTCCTGGTGATCGACTTCGCGATGCTCTACGGCCTCGACTGGTTCATCCTGCCGCTCGATCTGCCGGTGGGGAACGCCGTCAAGATCGACTCGCTCCTGGTGTTCGACGTGTTCGGCGGGTGGACGGTCGTCGATCCGGTCGAGAACGCGCGCACCGTACAGCCGCCTGCCGTTCCCGATCGGTTCACGATGTACAGCACCGCCTCGCCCGGCGGGACCGTGGCCGGCTTCATGGTCCTGCCTCCCTCAGCCGGGTCGGGCCTGCAGCAAGGGACCGTGCTGGAGGAGGTGCGGTTCGCGCGCGACGAGATGGCCGACATGGTCTGGGGGATCGAGGCTGTCACCGAGAGCCGCATCGGCGAACGGCGGCGCGGCACCGAGCGCGACGCCGCCGTCAACATCACGGCGCCGCCGCCGCCTGCGCCGGTGAGCGTCGACCCCTTGAGTTACCAGCTGGAAAGCAGGGTCCCCATCCACTGGATTCCGTTCCTGCTGCCGGAGAGCAGCGATCCCAGCACGGTGTTCAACGAGGGGGAGGCAGAACGCGAGGTCCCGCAGTCGAACGGCCCGTCGGTTACGACCCCGGTTCCGCCCGCCGGCAAGATCCTGAGGCCGGTCGGCATCTTCGGCGTCCAGGGCGGCCCTCCCTACCAGGTCAAT
Organism: uncultured Pseudomonadota bacterium; assembly: GCA_963725905.1. Lineage (GTDB taxonomy): Bacteria > Myxococcota_A > Polyangia > Fen-1088 > Fen-1088 > JADGRB01. The sequence goes on from CAVSAG010000007.1 coordinate 243,979, forward strand.
CAGGAGCAGATCCCGCGCAGCGGCGCCAAGGTGCAACGGGTGGCCTTCGGGGCGCGCGGCCAGGACGGCAGATCGTACTTCTGGGTGGCCCGGCGCCGGCGCGCCGGCGCCGGCGAGGCGCAGAGCGGGCTGCGCTTCGACGCCCCACTCCCGACGCAACCGCCGACGACTCCGTAGCCGAGGAGAACCAGCATGGTCACCGGACTTCCCTCCGCCGACAGCCTGATCCCGTCGATCGCCAGCGTCCGGCGAAAGCTGGCCACCGAGGAGGTCGGCTTCCGCAACACGCTCTACAACGCGACGAGCAGCGACACCACCGTCACCGCCTCGGCCAACGGAATGGTCGAAGCGCTGACGGTCAACATCACCTCTGCCTACCCCCCGGTGCCGACGGCCCTGCCGTCGCTGCAGGCCGCCATCCAAGACGCCTGCACGAAGGTCCTGGCCGCTGCCAACGCCGGCACCAAGCCCAAGGCTTCGGCGGACGCATCCGGGTACACGCTGACCGGGATCCCCAACCTGGGCCAGGCCGATCCGGCCTCGCCCGGGTTCGCCAGCTCGGACACCGACCTCACCAACCTGCTCCTGGCGCAGGATCCGATCATCGCCGCCAAGCAGTTCCAGGGGATCGTGGGGCCGGTCTCGGCAATCGTAGACGGGACGCTGTCGGTGGTGAACATCACGCTGACCGGCGCGCTGCCGCCGGCGCACAGCCAGCTCGAAGGGCAGGTGGTCCTGGCGCTCAACTTGGCGCTGCAGAAGGCCAAGCACCTGTTCGAGGACGGCATCCTCGCGCGCGTGAACCAGGGGGTCGACTCGAGCGCCATCGCGTTCTCCGCCGCCTGCCTGTGGGCGCAGGGGAGTCTGGTGCTCGCCGACCGGGTCAAGGTCAAGAACCAGAACGGCACCTTCGCGCCCTCGGTCAACGCGGGCTCGACGCAGACCAACGTGGGCGCCGACGCGCAGGTGGGGGACATTTGGAGCCGGGCCGCCGTCGAGCTGCGCGACCGTTGCGTGGCGAACGGCAACGTGCGGACCATGTCGACCCTCAAGCTGGACGCCAACGCCTCGGTGACCGGCCTGGTCACTCAGAACGGAGCGTTCCTGCAGATCCCGAAGCTCAGCCTCTCGGTCACCTTCCCGGGGACCAACCAGGGGAGCAAGAACGTTCCGCCCAACGGCACGCTGACGCTCTCGCCGGGGGCCTACGACAGCGTCACGGTGAACGCGGGCGCCACGCTGTTCCTCAGCACCGGGACCTACTTCTTCAACAACTGGGACGTCGAGCCGAACGCCAAGATCTCCTGCAGCTCGGGGAGCGGGCAGATCGTGATCAACGTGAAGGTGGGCCTGATCTACCGGGGCTCGATCATCGAGAAGACCGGGGGGCGGCCCAAGATGTTCGTGGGGGTGTTCGGGACCTCGGCGGTCTCGCTCGAGGGTCCGTTCACGGGCACGTTCATGGCGCTCAGCGCCCCGCTCACGCTCGCCACGCTGAATCCGCCGGCGGTGCACACGGGCGCGTTCTACGCCCAGAGCATCACCGTCAACCCGGACAACACGATCACCTACTTCCCGTTCGCCGGCCCGCCCACGCCCGTCTCGAGCTGACTGTCGTCCGGCGGTCCGTCGCGCGGTCGTCAGACCGACATCTGCATCTCTTGCCGCAGCGCGCGCGTGTCGTCCATCCAGGCCTGGCGCTCCTTGAGGAAGCGGCGCCACTTCATGATCCCGTAGTCGCGCAGCTCGCCCAGGAGCTCGGGGTTGCGATCGAGCTTGGAGCGGTAGTTGAGCTCGCGGTCGAGGCAGATGCGCGCCACCCGGATCCGGCGGTACTTCGAGTCGACCAGCTTCTTCTCGGCGATCGCGCGGTTGATGCTGTCGATGAAGCCGAGCTCCTGCTCCATCGACAGGTTGCCCGACAGCGCGTTCCGGCGGTCGAGGATCTCGTGGGTGTCGGTGGGGACGCGCGCGCAGGTGCTGGAGTTGATCTGGATCAGCCACAGCTCGTCGATCTGGTGCTCCAGCAGGTTGTGGATCGGCGGGTTCTGCGAGAACAGGCCGTCCCAGAAGACACCGCGCCCGGGGACGTTGACGGCGCGGAACATCTCGGGGATGGCCGCCGAGGCGAGCAGGCACTCGGCGGAGAGCTCCTCTCCCGTGAAAAGCTCGAAGTGGCCGCTCAGCACCTCCACCGCGCCGATCTTCAGCTTCGGCGCGCCGGGCCGCCGGGCCAGCTCGCGCAGCTCCTCGAAGTCGAAGTACTGGTCGATGATGGCGCGGAACTGCTCCTCGCCCCACGGGGGCAGGTGGTAGGGGCTCACCTCCGGAAGCACCATCAGGTCGCGCAGGCTCATCACGCTCATGAGCGACTGGTTGGCGATCTGGTCCCAGGGGTCGGTGGCCGACATCGAGTCCCAGAACGCCCGCAGCTTGCGGACCGCCGCGGCGCGGTCGTCGTGCAAGAGGCCATCCCAGGCCAGCGTGGCGCAGAGGGCGCCGCCGGAGGTCCCGGACAGCGCCACGATCTCGACGTCGTCGGGCAGCCGAAGCATCATTCCTTCAAGCACCCCCGCGGTGAACGCCGTGTGACTACCGCCCCCCTGGCAGGCGACAGCGACGCGGCGACGAGCTCCGTTGTCCATCAGTTCTCCTTTTTCGTTCTCGGTGCCGGGCATCGGCGCTAGGCCGAGGCCCGCTGGAGCTCGAGCGACTTCTGCGCCCAGGTCTGGAAGTCGCGGACCTGCGACTCGGACTGCTGCTTGAGGAGGTCGACCAGCCGGCGCCAGACCTCCTCGGTCGCTCGCCGGTAGTCCTCCGGCGACCCGGCCTCCGAGGAGCGCAGGGTCTGCTCGATGAGCTGGATGCCAGAGCGGTAGGTGGCGTCGAGCGACTCCCGGTGCTTGTGCAGGCTCTCGACCACCAGCTCGATCCAGCGCCGCTGGAGCGTCCGGCTCCAATCGAACGCGCCGCCGGCCAAGAGCGGCTGTCCCGAGAGCATCTGCTGGGACCACCTCTTGTAGACCTCGAGCGGCATCTGCGACGACGACTCCGACGCCTTGCGAAGCGCCTCGAACATCAGATCGAGCATCACCTCGCCTTGCGGATCGCCCGCAGGCGGGCAAGGCAGGGAAGTTCTGATTCCCCGGACCTCAATGTTCATCGAAGCCGTGCTCCGCCGTCGCGCGCGCCACCAGCGCCGCCACCGCGGCGGCGGCGCTCTCCTGCTGGAGGTCGATGGCGCGGACGGGGAAGGGGATGACGATCCCCGCCTCGGCGTAGGCGCGCACGAGCGCCTTGATGAACTCGTGCTTGACCAGCAGGCTGGCGGGGTAGGTGCGCACGCGGAGAATCGCCACCAGCTCGATCGTCGAGTCGCCGAACGCGCGGTAGCGGACCAGGGGCTCGAACTCCGGGACGCCGCCGGGGATCGTCTCCATGATCCTGCGCCCGATGGCGCGGGTCACCCGCTCCACCTCTTCCAGGTCGCTGGCCGAGTGGACACCGATGGGAACGGTGACGGTGACCGCGCTCGAGGGCTGGTGGTAGTTCGTCACCACGCTGTTGGCGAGCTTGCCGTTGGGGATCACCACCATGGTGTCGAACAGCGTTCGCACCAGCGTCACCCGCCACTGGATGTCCTCGACCGTTCCCTCCTCGCCGGAGGCCAGCTTGACGAAGTCGCCGATGTTGAGGTTGCCGGCGAGCATGAAGTTCATGCCCGCGAACAGGTTGGCCAGCGTCTCGCGCAGGCCGAACGCGACGGCCAGACCGCCGAGGCCCATCGTGGTCAGGAGCGGCTTCACCGAGATGCCGAGCGCGCTCAGGAGGACCAGGCCCCCGATGGTCCAGACGACGATGCGGGCCAGCGTGCGCACCACGCCCGTGCTGGCCGCGTGATGGCCGCGCCGGCGCGCGCCGCGCAGCTCGAGCAGGCGCGCCAGGAGGCTCGCCGCCCAAATGCTGATCGAGACGATCAGGAGCGCGAGGACGATCTTCGCCACCGCGCGCGCCACGAAGGGCGGCAGCCTCACCAGCTCGGCGGCGACGTGGACCCCGCCCAGCAGGCACCACAGCGGCAGCGGCCAGCGCATCGAGGCGATGACCGCTGAATCCGCGGCCCAGGGCGTCCGCTCGGCCAGCCGGCCGAGCCGGGTCAGGAGCTGCCACCGCGCGAAGAACCCCACGAGGATCGACACCAGGACGACGGCCGCCGCCGACAGCCAGGGGAAGTTTTGGATGGTGGTCGTCGCCAGCTCCCTGCCGCGCAATATGGCGCCGGGTCCTGGGCGCGCCACCGGGCCGGGCCGACGGCGGCCCCGTTTACGCCCCCGCCCCATCTGGCGGGGCCCGGCGGCGACCCCACCTTGCGGCGGGGAGGCGAGCCCCTCCGTGACCGACTTCATCACCAGCCGCGGCAAGGCGCTCGCCGGGAGCCGTCGGCTCGCCGGCTGGGCGGTCGCGCTGGCGCCGTTCGTGCTGACGGCGCGGGCCTTCGGCTGGGCGACCGTCGAGCACCAGGAGATCGGGCGGACCGCCTACCTGCGCGCCTGCGCCGACGTGCGGGCGACGGTCGGCGCCCGCGGCGCACCCGCGCCGGGTGTCGCCGCCCGGCTCGATCGCGTCTGCGGCGCGAACCTCCCGGTCATCGCCCGGCTGTACGGCGACGCCACGGCAATCGCGGCGACTTCCTCGGGCACCCCGAGGAGTTCCTCTCGCACCGGGGGTTCTGGCGGTTCAGCCACCAGAAGTACTACTGGCTGCTGGCGCTGGAGAACAGCGCGCACTTCAACCCCACCTCGACCCGGTCGTGGGCCGAGTACCACCAGGCGGCGATCGCCCACGCCCTGGCCGGCGCCGCAGCGGAGGGCCTGCCGACCGTCGAGGAGTTCGAGCTGGCGATGTTCGAGAGCGCCTTCGCCGAGGGTGCAGGGCGTATAAGGCCCGAAGTCCCTCCGCGTCATCGGCCGAGATATAGCGTTCTGGTAACCGCGTCGCGCCCCAGACCGCCCATTTCTCACGGCCCGAAGTCCCTCCGCGTCATCGGCCGAGATATAGCGTTCTGGTAACCGCGTCGCGCCCCAGACCGCCCATTTCTCACGGGAAAACAAGGACCGCGCGACTCTTCGGGCACACGTCCGCCGTCGCGGCAAAGTGAGGGCCGCACGCGTTGTCTGCCGCCGAGCGAATCCCTACGCGGCGAAGTCGTCGGGAGCGGGCGGGTCCGGGCTGAAACCCGATGGATCGTCGCCGAACGACATTTCTATCTGCGGAGGCGGGCGCGCGGGGTGGAGCTCGGGCGCGTCGAGGGGCAGCCCGAGATGCCCAAGCACCCGCTCGATGGCATGCCCGGAGGTCAAGGCGGCCACGATCTCCATACGCCCTTTGCAACGCACGCACTCGAGAACGTCGTTCAGAAAGACCCGCCAGATCATCGACGCCCAAGGAAAGCGCCGCCCCCGAGGTGGTCTCCGGTCGAGGCCGCCGTCACACCCTGCGGGTCGGACGGGATCGCTTGGCGCGACCACCGGGACGATTCTAGCGCGGGCCGCGAATGCCGGGGCGAAGACGCCAAAGTAGCGGCTGAGATGGGCCCGCGGACGAGGAACGAGCGCGACCAGGCGCTCGATCAATTCGTGCGGCGTGAACACGAACGAGGTCGTGCCATCGCGCCAGGGACGCTTGAGTTGAAGCTCCAGGCGGCCGTCGTCGAGCCGGGTGAGCCTGTTGCCGGCTATCGGCGGGCGGGCCAGATACCCATACGTCGCTGTGTGCGGATCATAACTCGCGGCTGCACACGTGTACACGCGGTGTACGTGTGACGTTCGCTCGTCAACTTCCGGGGGTTTAGCGCTGGCTCAAAAGCAAGATGCGGAAGTCAGCCGACGCGTTTCACCACGCGTAAAGGCGGCCGCGCGGAGGAATGTCGTGAGTGGCGGCCGAACTGTCTGGGCTAGGCGGCCTGTTTCTTGCGACCGAGCTTGACGAGGCGCTGGGCGATGACCGCCTCCTCCGCCATGAGCCCCATCAGCGCCAACGTGAGCGCCTGCTCGCTGCGGTAGTCACGGTCGAGCTCCTGCTCGGGGACGTTCCTCGCGAGCTTCTGCGAGTGGGCGACCTTGCAGGCCGCGATCTCGCCGAAGACCTGGCGAACCGTCTCCGCCACCTGCTCGGCGAAGACGTCGAGGTACTGCTGCTGATGGTACTCGACCGCCTCCTGCAGAATCGGCGAGTCGAGGTTGATGCACACGGACGGGCCTTCGGGGTCGTTTGGCGACCAGAGGGCGAGGTGCCATGGCTTCTCGAACTCGTCCTGGCGAACGAAGCGAATCCGCGGCACGTCGACCGGGGCTTCACGCTCGATCCCACCCTGTTCGCCGCCGTCGATCGCGCGTCGGTGGACCACCTTGATGGTTTTCCGCCCCTTCCTTCGGCTCCGCCGTTTCTTGGGATCAGGCTCCGCGTGCACCTCGACGTCGTCATCCGTCGCCGTCACCAACCGAAGGTTCGGACCGCCGTGTCCCAGCACCAGGGTCTTGACGGTCCAACGGTTGCCGAATCGATCCTGCAGACGCTTGCCGATAGTCCTCGTTCTCGATCGAAGCGGACACGTCGCCACGCGCCTCGCGAATGGCCTGCAGAATGGCGTCGGGCATCTGCCCCGCGAATTCGTGGCCCCACTCCGGCATGGGGATCTCGACACCTTTGTCGCTGGCGGCGCTGAATATCAACCGATTCCGGCTTTGGTCGGGGTGAACGCCCCACCGCCCGTTCGTGGCGTCGTAATGCTGGGGCTCGAGGATGATCGTGAGGTTCTGCTGCACCTTGGCCTCGACGATCCCGAACCAACGGAAGTGAGCTTTGTTCTGCGTGAGCTGGAAGAGCTCGTCCTTGTACCGGACCGCGATGTAGCCCGACTTCTTCGCGTACGAGTGGACCGCGGGACGTTCCCCTTCCCACAGATACCACTCGGCGCTCACCCGATCGCCGTCCAACAGGGCGACGCCCGTCTCCCGCAGCTTGCCGTTCTGGTTGGAAATGTTGGAGAGGTAGTGTTTTGCGCCCATGATCTGACGCCGGTTGGGTCGACGAGCGTCGTCACGGTCGTCCTCGCCCTGGGGCCACTGGGTCCTGCGTTCGGAACGCAGCTCCACGACCCGAACGTCAGCGCTGGAGAGGTCCCAGAAACGGTGGTTCAGGTAGACCGAGAGGCCCTTGATGTCCGTCTCGCCGGCCTGAGGGTTCCCGTGCGTCCTCTCCAAGTATGGCACGCGCCAAGTGGAGTTGCGTAACGGCTTCAGTAACGAAATGATGGTCGTCGTCGAGGATCCACGGCCACGGAAGACTGATCCCGGTCACAACCAGGAGTCGGCGGCGCAGGAGCGGGGGGCGGCGACGGCTAGGTAGGCGGGATCGGGCGGGCGGGAGGTTTGGGTGCGGTCGGCATGGAACTGGTCACCTCGAACGGCTGGTTGGTCAGTCGATGAGGGAGCAGTTCGAGACCTTCTTGGCTCCGGCCTGCTTGACGGATCGACGAGTGCTGCGACAGTCGTTCATCGAGATGCTGCCGTTCACTCGGTTCGCCCCGTCGGCGGAGACAAAAGAGAACACGTACGCCTTCGGTTGATGAGTCATCTCACCTGACGCGATGGCGCAGTTTCCACCCAGATGTGAACCATCACGGAACGCCGCCCGCATCGATTGCGCCTCAGCTTTCTCACGAACGCAGGATTCGTCCAGTATTGCCGACGATCCATCTCGACAGACCATTTGGGTCCTTACACACCACCATCCTGCTCCAGAACCGGACGAAGAGCCTCCTGCGATTCCTGGCGCGGAAACTCCTGTCGCTGGTGATTGTGGCCGTCCCGACGGGCGGGCCGGCGGCTCCTTGCAATTCCCGGTGTCGCTGACGACGCAGATGTCGTTCGTGATGTCGCACATCGGTGGCTGGTCAGGATCGAGGTGTGCGTGGGCGTGTAAATGAGCCTCTTCACTGTTCGCGCCACAGCATCTTAGCGTCCTCGTTTTTCCGTCAAGTCGACCCTTGCAGACATACCAGCGCCCCTCACTTCCGGGTTGCTGCCCGTGCACGCTCGAGGACTCGAAGGCGACCAGTAAGCACACCAGGATCGCAGTGAAGCATGGTCGGCCAACTCGGAGGCTCGGCTTCTGCCCAACGGACTCATCACCGGATCGAGTTGCCGTCAACAGGTCTGACATCATCACTTCGGTTGATCCTACTCCTCTATAGAGGACTCCGTAAAGACGGACTGTCCGTAGGGTGTCTGCCCGAGGGTAGCCCGTGGACGAATTGCACCGGCGTCTCGCCAGCCGGATTCGGCACTGGGCGAAGGAGCGGAGGATACCGATCACGCACCTCCCGGATCGAGCAGACGTTGCCCGTTCGCACTTTTGGGAGGTCTTGGGTGGGCGAAAGTCCCCAACGCTCAGCTGGTTGGGGAAGGTCGCGGAGGCCCTCGATGTCGACGTAGCAGACCTTCTCGCTCCCGATTCGCGGAGAGGTGGTAGGGGCGGACCGTCGATACGGCGCTAGACCTGCGGACGCGCTCTCCTCGTGCCTGTATCTCGTCCCGACCGTACGGATCCCCCGCCTGGATGATTTGGGACTCCGGTTCACCGAAACGATCCCCGGGTAGTACTAGAGTGCCCCGGGGGGCCTCCCCTCGTTGCAGCGGTGGCCTGGCGAGAAGGTAAAAGTTTCCGCCACCCCTCTAGCCGGTAATAGCGGCCTTGTCCTTTCGAAGGGTTACGCCACAGATGCTGAGAGGACCTTTTCGCCACCCCTGGAGAGGGCCTGGCGGAGAGTCGAGCGGGCGACCTTCAGCTTGGAGGCGACCCTCTTGAGACTACTGCCCTCGGAAATGAGCGCACGTGCTCGCGGCAGGTCCACTCGAGCGCGGGGTCGCCCAATCGGCTGACCCCGGTCTCGAGCGGCAGCCATTCCGGCGCGGACGCGATCCCGGATACCGCGCCGTTCCCACTCCGCCATGAGGACACCCGCGCCTACCTCGGGGTCTCGGCCTCGACCTTCAAGCGCTTCATCGCCGACGACCTCCACTACTACCGGCCGGTCAGTCCGTTGGCGCCCCTTTACTCGCCAAAGGTTGGCCCCGGACAGTTTGGCATTGCGGCGCCTAGGGGGCGGCGATGAGCGCCTGCCTCGCACGGAAGATTAGCTAGAAATCAGGCGAGATGTCCGCTTCGCCCACTCTTGCCGACCTCGCTACACTCCCTGAGGCCGTGCTCCGACTGCAAGCCGAGGTCGAGGAATTGAAGACACGGATGTCCCAGTACCAGCCGGAGGAGCTGTTGGACGTGGATGGCGCTGCCAGGATGCTCTGCATGACTCCTGCTGCTGTCCGCTCCGCCGCCTACCGCGGGTCGCTGCCGGTCGTTAAGGTCGGCACTCGGCTCCGCTTCAGACCGTCAGAGCTTATTGGGCGCTAGTTCAGGGCCCCGCGCAGGACGTCCGAGTACGACCGCCTGACGTAGTGGTCGTAGAACCGGCGGGTAACGAGCGGCGATGAATGGCCGACCGCTGCCGACACCTCGTCGAGCGACGCGCCGGCTTTCAGCGAGCGGCTGACAAAACTGTGTCTGGTGGCCGCGTACCAGGTCATGTCGACACCGACTGCTTTGGCGGCATCGTCCCAGAGCGCCTCGACGTACTCCTTACGATAGCCGGTCCAGGGCGATGTCCGACGTCGGTTCTGAGGCTTCTTTGGAACGTATGGGAAGAGCAGGTCATCGCCACGAGCGCCCTGGAGTTGTCGCTTGGCCAACTGCACCTTCACCCTCGCCTCGGCATCGAGCGGGGCCGGCACCCATTTCACCTTGCCTTCGCCGCGCCGGTCTTCCTTCAGCGGCCCACCGTAGCTGTGCGCCACCCGGATGACACCCTCGTCCAAGAAGTCGAGGTCGCCAATCTCGCAGCCCGCACGCTTCGCCGAGCCGCATCCCCGACCCGTTGGCCAGGTAGAACATCAACCCGACCTCTGGTCCGAGCGCAGCAATCAGCTCCTGGACCTTCTTCGGGTCATCGAGCCACGGGGCGTCTTCGGTCTTCACTGCGACCGGCCTGCGGCCCTGCGGCACCATCTTGACCGGATTGACAGTCGCCATCCCGCGCTCGATGCACCAGGAGAAGAACCGGGACAGCAGGTTGAGCATGTGGCGCTGCGACTGCGGCGACAGGTCGGTGTTCGCCAGCTCGTCGACCCACTTCATGACGACGGGCAGCGTGACGGCATCGATGGTCATCGCCTTGAGCTTCGGCTGGAGGTGGTTCCTGATTCGCGACCGGTCGTCGGCTGCGCTCCGATTCGTCAGCGACTCCTGCCAGCGGTCCAGGAGCGGCCCCACTTGCTCCTTCACCACCGGCGCGAAGGGGTCCCGGCTGGCGACGACTTCTCGCTCGACCCGCGCGAGCTCCTGGCGCGCGTCGGCCAGGTTCGTGGCCCCCTTCAGGAGATGCATCCGCTGGATGCGCCGACCCTCGGGGGTACGACCGACGTCGAACGCGACGTAGTACCGCCGCGCGTTCTTCGGTCCCCGGGTCTTGATGCTGGCCACGCTAGCTCCCTCTGAAGGATTACTAGCGAATCAAGTACACCCGGTTTTCGGGAACCGGCGGTACGGAGGCGGTACGGCTCAGACCGGTTTCGGAACGACGATCGAAATTCGAAACGATTTCAGCGGGGTGGACGGGACTTGAACCCGCGGCCTCCGGCGTGACAGGCCGGCGTTATAACCAAGCTTAACTACCACCCCAGGTGATGCGAGTCGGTGGATCTACACGCCGTCGACTTGGGTGTCAACCGGAGGCGCGGGGGCGGCACGGCTGTGGTACGGTCCGGCACTTCCCTATAAGGAGGGGCTCGATGTCGCATCGGAAGATGATGTTCGGTCTGACGCTCTCGGCGGCGGTGGGGTTCGCCGCGGCCTACGTCCCGTCGCTGGTGGTCCACGCCCAGGCGGCGAAGCCGGCGGCCGCGCCCGCGGCGGCGGCGCCTACCTGCAAGCTGCACGGCAAGAAGTGCTGCGATCCGGCGATCATGGCGCACCTGCCGAAGGACGCGGTTTACAAGGCCTGCGGCGAGTCGGACGCGACCTACCTTGGTGAGGACGGCGGCGAGAAGGACACCTGCAAGTACGTCTTCAAGGTGGCGAACGAGAAGGAGACCGAGACCTACGTCCAGGTCTACGCGCCGACGCAGAAAGAGGTCCTGCAGGAGCCGAACGATCCGTTCTTCGGCTACAAGAAGGTCGGCAAGGTCTTCGTGACCGAGAAGGCCAAGTCGCCCAAGTCGGCGCCGATGCTGGCCGCCCAGACGGGCCTCTACATGCCGGGCAAGGGCTACTCGGTCAGCGTGAACGCGTCGGTGAAGGTCTGCACCAAGGCCGAGGCGAAGAAGCTCGCCCCGGCGATGAAGTAGCGAAGTAGCGCCCGCGCTACCGAGCAGCCCGTTCCTTCGTCCCGAGGACGACGTCCATCAGCGGGATGGTCACGTTGAAGTTGACGTGCGCCATCCGGCCGAGGACGTGGTGATGCGCGTGGTGCGCCTGCATCCGCCGGAATAGCCGCCGGCGGCCGAGGCCGATCCGGTCCAGCGTCGCGTCGGGCAGGTGGTAGAGGGCGTGCAGCGCCTCGTACATCAGGAAGTAGGCGACGGCCGCCAGCAGGAACACGCCGGCCAGGCCGGGGCCGCGCAGGAACCCGGCCAGCAGCATGATCGGCGAGGCCAGCACGAACAGGCCGATCATCGTGTACCAGGGCATCATCACCAGCCCCAGCTCGGCCGGGCGCGTGACCGGCATGTTGCCGTCGGTGAAGGCCAGGTGGTGGAGCAGCGTGTGGTTGGCGTACATGAATCGCGGCGGCTGCGGGTGGTGCATCGGGTGGCGGTGGATCATCCACTCGATGAAGTTCGCGACCACGAAGAAGATCGGCGCCAGCACCCAGTCGAGCGGGCGGGCGCGAGCGGCCAGCATCGCGCCGACGGCACCGATGGCGGTGGCGATCGCCAGCGTCCGGGCGGCGTGGCGGGCGGGCGAGTAGCCGGCCGGCAGGTGCTCGGCGCGCACGAACCGGGCGGCGGCCGCCGGCAGCAGCGGCGCCCCCTCGGGAAGATCCGCACCCTGGCTCGCGATCGCCTGCGCCATATCTGAGTATGGCCTCCGCGATCGATCATCGGCCAGCCGGCGCGATCTCTTGATTGTTGGCTTTTCGGCCTATGATTGCGGCCATGCCTTCCTTCGACGTGGTCTCGAAAGTCGATCTCATGGAGCTCGACAACGCCCTCAACACCGCCGGCAAGGAGCTCGGGCAGCGCTACGACTTTCGAGGAACCAACACCAACCTCGAGCGTACGCCGGAGGGGATCGTGCTGCGCTCCTCGGACGAGCCGCACGCGGCGGCGGCGCTCACGGTGCTGCGCGAGCGGATGGCCAAGCGGGGCGTGTCGCAGCTCTGCCTCGACCCCAAGGACGTCGAGGCGGCCGGCGGCCAGACGGTGCGCCAGCTCATTCTCATCAAGCAGGGGATCGAGATCGAGACCGCCAAGAAGATGGTGAAGGCGATCAAGGACGCCAAGATCAAGGTGCAGGCGTCGATTCAGGGGGACGAGCTGCGCGTCACCGGCAAGAACCGCGACGACCTGCAGGCGGCGATCGCCTTCCTGCGCAAGGGGGACTACGCGCTGGATCTGCAGTTCGTGAACTTCCGCGACTAGGCAGGGAGCGTTTCGGCGCGACTCGCGTCAGGCGTCGAGGGGCGTTTGCCAGGGCCGGTGCCGGGGCTTAGCATGAGCTCATGCTTAACTCTTATCTTACGTTCTATCGTTGGGGGTTCCTCGTGGTGACGGTCGCCGTGCTCGGCTGTCGGAGCGGGAACGAGATCACTTGTCCGGCTGTCCTCGAGGCCTGCCCGCCGACGCTGCCGACCCCCGGCACGCCCTGCACGGTGCGTGGGTCGGCCGCCCTCTGCGAGTACGGGAACGATCCCTGGTACGGCTGCAACACGGTCGCGTACTGCGATTCCCAGGGCGGCTGGTACACGGTCGCCTCCAGCGAACCGGATTGCCCGACCACCCTTCCGTCCGGTTGTGCCGGATCGTTCGCCGAAGCCATGTCCGGCGGCCAGAACTGCGCCTCGGCGCCCTACGGGCAGCTCACCTGCCGCTACCCGGAGGGGACCTGCTCGTGCGAGTCGCTGGGCAGCCTCAGCTGCACCCCGCCCGCGGCGGCGGGTTGTCCCGCCACGCGACCGCACGTCGGGAGCGCTTGCTCTGCCCCCTGCACGACCTGGGGCGAGGGGACTTGCGACGGGGAGAGCATGAAGTGCGTGTGCGGGACCTGGCAGCCAATCGAGTGCACCGAGTGAAGCGCGCCTCCTACCTTGGGTCGTATCGTGGGCTCCTCGTGGCGGTGGTGGGTGCGGTCGGCTGTAGCGGCGGCCTCGGCGGCCCGAATCAGGTCTCCTGTCGGGCGGTGACCCTGAGCTGTCCGGCGACCGTTCCGACCGACGGCGCTCCGTGCCCCGCGGCCGCGCAGGGTGGGAGCTGCGAGTACGGAGACGATCCATTCTTCGGGTGCGACACGGTCGCTACCTGCTACGCAGGAACCTGGTCGGTGCTCGCGCCGTTTCAGCCCACCTGTCCGACCACCTTGCCGGCCGGTTGCCCATCGTCGTTCGCCGACGCCCAGGCGACGAACGGAGAGGTGGCCTGCGCGTCGTTGCCGCCCGGCCTCACCTGCGACTATCCGGAGGGAAGGTGCTGGTGCGTGGAAGGGCTCACCGTGCTCACCTGTACGCCGCTGGCGCCGGTGGGATGCCCGGCCGCGCGACCGCTCGCCGGCACCCCCTGTTCCAGCGCGCCCGGCGCCTGCACGAGCTGGGGCACCGGCTCCTGCGATGGTCGGAGCATGACCTGTGCCTGTGGCGTCTGGCAGACCGTCTACTGCAGCGATTAGCTCAGGCGCAGGCGTTCCCGGCCGCCCAGGCGACCGCGACGGAATGAGGCGTCGGTAAAAAGAGCGGCCGCTGGACACGGGCGGTAAAATCCGGGGCCGTGACGGGACAGAGACTCCGTTTAGTTCGTCGCGGCCTCGTCGCGGGTCTATTCCTGCTCGCCGGCTGTCGCCACCGGGGCGGGCCTGCCGCGCCGCCCCCCGCGGCGCCCGTCGCGGCCAAGCCGAAGCGGCCGCCGATCCCGAAGCTGGCGCCGCTGCCGGCGCTCGGCGCCGGGGAGACCTGGGCGTACGACCGGGGCGTGGCCCGCAAGATGACGATCGAGGCCGCGCGGGCCACGGGCCTCCTGGACGTCGACCTCGGGGACGCCTGGGCGCCGTTCATCCTGCAGGACGGCGAGGGGGATGCGGCCAAGCCGAACGACTACCGCGAGACGTTCGTCGCGCTGGCCAACGACAAGCTCGCCGCCGACGGGCAATCGTCGAGCGCGGGGGACGACAACTTCCTCGAGGTGTTCGGGATCCCGCCGACGCTGTCGGTCCTGGCGGCGCGCGTGGAGGCGGACGTGGCGCCCGCCCGTGAGGCCTGCGTCGACGCCGTCGATCGCGAGGGGCTCGAGCAGTTCACGGGTGACGTGGGGTTCCTCGATCGCGATCGGTCGAAGCGCGACTACGAGCAGGCGCTGCACGACGCCGAATGGATCGAGAAGGAGTCCGCTGCGCGCGCAGCCGTGGCAGCGACGTCGATCGCGCCGGACAGCGTGCTTGCGCAGCTGCGCGCGGATCCCAAGGCGCGCGGGCGGGTCGACCGCTACCTGCGCGGCAGGTCGCGCGTGCGGGCGGTGCGGGCGGCGCAGGCGCGCCTCGTCTGCGAGGGGCTGCTCTCGCCGAAGAGCCGTTACACGCCGGGCAGCTACGACCTGCCGACGCACGAGGCGCTGGCCGCCTGGGAGCGAAAGCACGACATCTTCGGGTGGGGTCTTCTCGGGGGCGAGACGCTGGGGATGCTGCTCGGGCCCACGCGGTCGCTGCTGCTGGACGACCTGCGCCGCGTGCTGGCCGAACGGGTCGCCGACGCGGCGGGGATCGTCGAGGACGGCTCGATCAATCAAGCGCGCAAGAAGAACCCGCCCACCTGGCGCGACGCGGCCGGGGCGGTGCACCCGGTCCCCGATCTGATCGACGATCACGTCAACGCGCTCCTCTCCGCTGTC
The DNA here is from genome assembly GCA_963725905.1 of uncultured Pseudomonadota bacterium. GTDB lineage: Bacteria > Myxococcota_A > Polyangia > Fen-1088 > Fen-1088 > JADGRB01. Next base: position 259,185 of record CAVSAG010000007.1, read on the forward strand.
GGCGTCCAGACGCCCGAGCAGGCGATCGCCTTCCTGCGTGCGCACAGTGCCGGCCTCAGCGGCCTGCACGTCGCCTTCAAGCCGCCGCCCCTGCCCGCGTATTACTTCAACGGAAACCCCCAAGGGGTTCCCGTAGGCCCTCCCGCGACGAGCTCCGGCGGGCAAAGCCCGCCTGCGCTCACGCGAGTGACGGCCACGAACATGGACCTGACCGCCGAGATCGATCGCGGCGACGTCTGGTACGACCTGCCGTTCGACGGGCGCGGCAAGCCGGTGGTGCAGCGGCGCGACCACTACCCGCACCTGACGCTGTTCGTGCGCTGGCAGGGGCAGAAGATCCCGCTCTGCTGGTGGCGCACCACCATCGGCTCGTGGCGCAGCGAGATGCACGAGGACGGGCACGAGTACTTCAAGTACAAGAACTCCGACGTCGGGCCGCGCGTCTGGAAGGAGATCGTCGCCGCGCCGGTCTGGATCCCGCCCGACGGAACCCCGATGAAGGATCTGCTGACGCGCAAGGTGCTCGACCGTAACGTCGGGCCGGTCGTGGTGGTCAACACCGACGTGATGGGCCCCGGCTACGGATCGGCGTACGGTCTGGTGATGGGGATCCACGTCGATCCCAAGCGCGGCGGGTTCGACAACCAGATCCGGACGCATGGCTCGGTCGACTACACCTCGATCGCGCGGCGGTTCTCCCACGGGTGTCACCGGCTGGTGAATAACCGCGCCGTGCGGCTCTACGACTTCGTGTTGCGCCACCGCGCCTTCAAGCGGATCGGCAACGTGCCGCTCAATTTGAAGAAGCGGTTCGAGGTCGACGGCGAGACCTACCACTATGCGATCAAGACGCGCGGCTACTACTATGAGCTCGGCGATCCCGTGACGGTCAACGTGCTCGAGGGACGAATCATGGGCGAGGTGAAGAAGCCGATCGTCGCCTTCGTTCGCAAGCCGGGCGTCGACTATGGACCCGCGCCGGCGGTGGGAGACGCCGCCACCTCGACGGCGATCGCCGCGCCCGGCGGCGAGGGCGCTCCGGAGCTCGGACCCTGAGCCCGCGCGCCCCATGAATCGGCAGCGCTGGCCGATTCGCCTCGGCGTGCCGCTGATCCTGCTCCTCGCGACGATCAGCGCGCGCGCGGCCGAGCCCGAGCCGGACGTCGCGCTGGACGTGACACTCGATCCGGGCGCCTCGCGGGTGGCGGGCCACGCGCGGCTGCGGATCGTCAACCGCACCGCGCGCCCGCTCGCCGACGTGCCGCTCTGGCTCTACCCCAACCACCTCGCGGCCCGCTCACGGGCGCTCACCGATGTGAGCTACCACTGGCTCTACCCCGGCTGGTTCTCGCCCGCCGCCATGACGGTGACGGCGGCGCGCGCCGACGGCGCGCCGGTGGCGCTGGCGCTCGAGGAGTCATCGGGCGGGGCGCGCACGATCGCCCGCGTCGCGTTACCGGCGCCGCTTGCGCCCGGTGCGGCGGTGACCATCGACGTCGACTTCGACACCAAGCTGCCGCGGCGGTTCGGCAGCTTCGGCTGCCTCGGGCCCCGCTGTCGGATGATGGGGGGCTTCTACCCGATGCCGGCGGCCGCCACCGATGCGGGCTGGGACCTCCGCGCAGCGCCCGCGCGCGCGGGCCGCACCAGTCTGACCCTGAGGACGCCGAAGCCGCTGGGGCTGCTGGTCGACGGCGAACCGGTTGTCTGGCCGGGGCCGGGAGAACCGATCACCGTCGAGAGCGCCGACCTACCCTACGCCAGCATCGTCACGGATCGCGTGCTGCGGCACGACACCATCACGGCGGGCCAGCACGTCGTCCGCTACCTGCATCGCAACCCGCGCCCGCCCGGCAGCGAGGACCTGACGCTCCCCTACGTGCGCGAGGACGTGACCGGCCTGGTCCTCAAGACCGCCGAGCGCGCGCTGCGCCTCGCCGATGCCATGCTCTGCCGCGTCGGCTGCGGGCGGTCCAAGATCCTGTTGCCGCCGCTCCCGCCCGATCCGGCGCTCACCTTGCCGATCACGCTGGTCGAGGCGCCGCTGCGTCATCAGCTGGTGCAGGCGCACGGCAACGTCATCCTCGTCTCCGATCAGATCTTCCGCATCTTCCCGATCAAGTCGCTGCGCAAGTACCACCACCAGGAGCTGGCGCGCGCCATCTTCACCGCGGTGGTCGACGCCCGCATCGGCGCCACGGAGACGCCGGCCGATCGCAACCTGGCCGCCGGTGTCCTCGGCGCCTATCTGGCGGAGTTCTACGCGCTCATTCAGTACAAGAAGCTGGAGTACGCGGCCGACCTGCTGCGGCCGCTCGACTTCGTCCCCGCCGTCGATCAGCTGATCTACGCGCCGCTGCTCGCCTCGTCGTCGACCTACTTCGGTGACGTGCAGGACGAGGATCGCATTCGCGACGACGTCCGCCTGTTCGCCGATCCCTCGGCGCCGAGCCCCCGCCTCGTCTACAGCAAGCTGCTCGATCTCGTCGGCGGGGCGGCTTTCCCCACGCTGGCGCACAAGGCGCTCGACAAGGGGGTACCGCTGCGGCGCGCCGCCACCGAGACCTTCGGCGCCGACCTCGAATGGTTCTGGCGGCAGTGGCTGGGCCCGCTGCCGCGCGTGAACTACCGCCTCGAGGCGGTGCGCGTGACGCCCCGGGCGGCCGGCGGCGACCACGTGGAGATCGAGGTTCGCCGCGAAGGGGAACTGGTCCGCGAGCCGGTGGAGGTCGCCGTCGTCGATCGCGCGGACGGCACCCAGAGCCTGCGCTGGGACGACGCGACCGCCGAACACCGCTTTGTCGTCGATCTGCCCGCCGGGCTCAAGTCGGTCGAGGTCGATCCGCGCGGACGGCTCGTCGAGAGCGCGCTGGGATCGCTGCGCCCGTCGGACGATCCCCGTTACGACAACCGCCGCCCTTTGCGTTGGCGGCTCCTCTACGAGGGGTTCGGCGCGCTGCTCAACATCACGGCGCTCACCGCCAACTTCGAGGCGGCCTTTCTCCTCAAGCCGCAACACGACCTGCGCCATGCGATCCTCCTGACCGCGTACCACACGGAGAAGACCGACATCGGCGCGGGCGCCGCCTACTTCTGGAACTTCGGCCGCCAGGCCGACAAGAACACGCTCTCCAGCTACTTGCTGAGCGGGCTCAACCTGTCGCGCATCAACCCGAGCTTCGGCCTCGCCGTCAGCGCGAAGCAGCAGCCGGGGACGCAGATCTCCGGCCGCCTCACGCTGGCCCACGACACGCGGGACTTTCTCTTCGACCCCTGGTACGCGGTTGGCGCGAGCTTCGGGATCGCCTACACGCTGACGGCGCTCGAGGACGGCGAACGACTGTCGCAGGCGAGCGTCGGCGCCGAGGCGCTCCGCCTCCTCGAGATGGCACCGGGTCACGTGCTCGCGCTCGACGCCCACGTCGGCGCCACATTCGGCGACATCCGGCTTCCCGTGCAGTTGACCGATGCCGGCGGGCTGACCGGGCTCAGCGGCTACTTTGCCGGCGTGCTGCTCGGGCGGGCCAACGCCGTCGGCAGCCTGCAGCTCCGCGACGACTATGTCTCGGGACTCGACTGGAACTTGCTTCACTTCACGACCGTGCGTGGGCTCGCCGGCACCGTGTTCGGCGACCTCGGCACGGTCAGCGGCTGCGACGACTACCACTTCTCGCGCCAGAACGTCTTCTCCGACGTCGGCTACAGCTTCCGCGTGCTGCACGACGCGTTCGGCGTCTACCAGCAGCTGTTGGCGATCGATCTGGCGATTCCGATCAACCCGCGCCCGCCGGCCGGCACCTGCCTGGGCCAGCCGTTCGCCCGCGCACGCACGTACACCGTGCTGGTCACGTTCTTCCCGAGCTTCTAATCGGGACCCTGGCAGGGTCCCGCCCCCCCGCGATGAGCTCCGGCCGGCGAAGCCGGCCTACGCTCGACGCGATCTGACTCAGCTCTGGGCGCGTCTGAGCCAGCGGTCGAGGACGTAGAGCGCCCACAGCGGCTTGCTGCGATCGCGCTTCCTCTCGCGGTGCTCGGCGTGCCAGGCGGCGAACACCTTCTGGTCGCAGAGGCCGAGCTCCCACAGCGGCGACTCGGCGACGACCGCGTCGAGTCGCGCCGCCAGCGGTCCGCGCAGCCAGGCGGCCAGCGGGATCCCGAACCCCTTCTTCGGCCGGTCGATGACCTCGTCGGGGATCTGGCCGCGCACCGCGCGCTTGAGCAGATACTTGCTCTGCTTGCCGGGGAGCTTCCGCTTGCCGGGCAGCGAGAAGGCGAAGTCGACCAGCGCGTCGTCGAGCAGCGGCGGTCGCACCTCGAGGCCGTGCGCCATCGACGCGCGATCGACCTTGGTCAGCACCGACCCGGACATGTAGGTGGTGAAGTCGAGCGCCAGGATCTGGTTCAGCCAGTCGTCGTCGCCCCCCTGGGGCAAGCGCGCCGAGAGCGTGGCCGGCCGCAGCTCGCGCGCGGCCGGCACCGCGGCGCCGAGCTCCGGCAGGTCGACGCTGGACATCCAGCGCAGGTGGCGCACGACGCGATCGTCGTCCCAGCGCTCGGTGAACCGGCGCAGCTTCCACTCGAGGCTCTGGTAGCGATCGTCGATCGGCAGCTTGCGGACCAGCGGCGCGACCACCCCGCTCCGCACCCAGGCGGGGATCGCGGCCCAGATCGCCGCCAGCTTGTGCGCGCGGTAGGTCGGGTAGCCGCCCCACAGCTCGTCGCCGCCGTCGCCGCCGATCACCACCTTCACGTGACGCGCGGCGAGGCGCGAGAGCAGAAACGTCGGCAGGTACGAGGGGTCGGCCAGCGGCTCGTCCAGCCTGTCCAGCGCCAGGTCGACGACGTCCAGCAGGTTCTCCTCGCGCAGCGTCTCGGTGACGTGCTCGACCCCCAGCTTCTCGGCGACCATCCGCGCGTAGCGGCTCTCGTCGAACGTCGCGTCCTCGAAGCCGATCGAAAACGCGGTCATCCGCTGGCCGGCCCGCCGCGCGGCGGCCGCCGCCACCGTCGAGGAATCGATCCCGCCCGAAAGGAAGATCCCCACCGGAACGTCGGCGATGAGCTGCGCCTCGACCGCCCGCTCGATCCCCTGCCAGAGCCGCTCGCTGAGCGCGGCGTCGTTCTCGGCCGGTGACGCGCCCGCCGTCGGCACCTGCCAGAACGGCCGCGGCGTCTGCAGCTGGCCGCGTTCCCAGACCAGCGTATGCCCGGGCGGCAGCTTCTTCACCGCGCGCGTGACGGTGTAAGGCGGATGGACGTAGTCGGAGAAAAAGTACGAGGCCAGCCCCTCGGCGCCGAGTGCGCGGTCGACGCCGCCGTGCGCGAGCACCGCCGTCAGCTCGGAGGCGAATACCAGCCCGCCCGCCGGCAGCTCGGCGTAGTAGAGCGGCTTGATGCCGCAGCGATCGCGCGCCAGCACCAGCCGCTCTCGCGCCGCGTCCCAGATGGCGAAGGCGAACATCCCCTCCAGCGCCGCCACGCCCGCCTCACCGTGCTGCTCGTAGTGGTGGACGATCATCTCGGTGTCGCTGCGGGTCCGGAAGCGGTGCCCCTGCTGTTCCAGCGCCGGTCGCAGCGCCTGGAAGTTGTAGACCTCGCCGTTGTAAGTGAGGACGACCTGCCCGTCCTCGTTTTCCATCGGCTGAACGCCCCCCTCGAGGTCGATGATCGCCAGCCGCCGGTGGCCGAGCGCCACGCGCCAGGGCCCGGCGGTGCCGTGCCAGCTCCCCTCGCCGTCGGGACCACGGTGCGCGATCTGCCGCAACATGCGCGGCAACGAGTCTGGCAACGACCCCGGATCGTTCCCCCGCGCGACATACCCGGCGATGCCGCACATGACTCAGCGGTCCGGGGGGAAGCCGACGCGCGCCGCGATCGCGTAGGAGGTCTTGCGCTGCGACTCGAAGTTGGTGCGCACGATCAGCTCGGCCAGGATGCCGGTACCGATCGACTGCATCCCCATGAGCGCGCTGGTGACGGCGATGAGGAAGAGCGGGTTGCGGTGCACCCAGATCCCGTCGACGATCTTCTCGTACAGGACGAACGCCGAGATGGCCGCCGATGCCGCCATCATGAGCGCTCCCAGCCCGCCGAAGACGTAGATCGGCTTCATCTGGTAGCGGCGCATGAACCAGACGGTGGTGGTGTCCAGCATGACCTTGAACGTGCGCAGCAGGCCATACTTCGAGCGCCCCGCCACGCGCGGGCGATGGTTGACCACCTCCTCGCCGATGCGGGCGCCCATGCCGTCGGCCAGCACCGAGATGAACCGGTGCATCTCGCCGTAGAGGCGCAGCTCGTCGGTGAGATCCTTGCGGTAGACCTTGAGCGAGCAGCCGAGGTCGTGCGTTTGCGTGCCCGTTACCCTGCGGATGAGGTAGTTGGCGATGAGCGAGGGGAAGCGGCGGAAGACGAACCCGTCCTTGCGAGCCTTGCGCCACCCGGTGACCAGATCGTACCCCTCGTCCAGCTTGGCGATGAGGCGCGGGATGTCGCGCGGATCGTTCTGGCGGTCGGCGTCCATGGTGACGACCAGCGTGCCGCTGGCTGCCTGGAATCCGGCGTCGAACGCCGCCGATTGCCCCGTGTTGCGGCGGAAGAAGATCGCCTTCAGATAAGCCCGCTCGGCTGCCGCCTTGCGGATGATCTCCTGGCTGCCGTCGCGGCTGCCGTCGTCGACCGCGATGATCTCGAACTGCTTGCCGGTCGGCGCCAGCGCGGCGGCGATCTCGTCGAAGAGCGGGAGCAGGTTCTCGCTCTCGTTGTAGATGGGAAGGACGACGCTGATGTCCATGCGAGGGGGGGCGCCGGGCGCTCCTTTTCCGTTTATCACGCTCAGCGCCGAGTTTCAGAATTAGGAGCGGCGCGCGGGGGGGACCAGAGGGCGCGCACGTTGGCCGCCGCGCGCGCCTCCTCGGCCCGCGGAGCCCGACCGTAGGCGGAGAGCGGGAGCAGAAAGCAGCCGGCTATGGCCACCACCCAGCCGAGGTGGGCCGCCGCCCGGCCGGGGCGCGGGTCGTCGCCGGCCACCACCAGCGCCAGCGCGGCCAGGACCAGGAGGCCCAGCGGTGCCATCGCCGCCAGCCCCCGCAGCCCCAGCAGCCACCCGAGGCCGTACGGCGCGTAGCCGGCGCCCAGCAGAGGGAACGCCAGATCGAAGACCGGGTTGTCGAACGCCTCCGGGTAGTGGGGATAGAGCGCGCCCGAGACGACGTTCAGCACAACCGAGGGGACGACCAGCCCCGCGATCACCGCCGAGGCCCAGCCGTGCCGGAGTCGCGGCCACAGCTGGACGAGCGGCAGGAGCAGAAAGGGCGCGACGGTGGCGATATAGCGCGGGCCGACGCACCAGCCGGCGCGCCAGTTGCTCATCCCCGCGAGGAAAAGAAACATCATGACGACGACGGCCAGCACCAGCACGCCTTCCCGGCGCGGGCCGCGCGCGGCGAGATAGATCGCGCCGCCGAGGCCGAGCACCAGCACCGGCGAGAAGGCGAACAGACCGTAGGCCGGTGAGATCAGGAAGGCGGGAAATGCCGCCAGCTGCGGGAACGAGAGTCCGTGGAATCCGGCCTGGTGCGCGGTCGCGGCGAACACCGGGTTCTCGATGTTGGCGTACGGCAGGATCCAGGGTCGCCCGAACAGCGCCGTGTGGTAGGCCCCCAGCGCGGCGGCCGGGGGCAGCGCACCGACGGCGAACGCCGGGAGCGCGCCGCGCCGCCGTGCCAGCAGGTAGACCGTGAGCGCCAGCGCCACCAGGATCGCCTGATACTCGAGCACGACCGCCGAGGCGGCCAGAAACCCGGCCGCGCCGAACCGGACCGCGGCCTTCTGCCCGGTCGCCTCGCCGCCGCGCGGCTCGTCGATCAGCATGAACGCCGAGAAGGCCGCGGCGGCCGCCAGCGCGTGCCCGACGAACATCCCGCCGTACGGGTAGAGCATCGTTCCCAGCCCCAGCGCGACCAGCAGGAGATCGCGCCCGAACGACGAGCCCGTCACCCGCTCGACGTAGCGGCCGAACGCCCAGAGGAAAGCCAGCAGGGGCACCTTCACGGCGAAGAGGCGCAGCCAGAACGTCGTCTCGGCTTTTCCAGGCGCGGGCCAGCCCATGAGCGCGCGGAGCTTGGTCTCGGCGAACAGCACCGGGACGCCCAGAAAGCTGACCCCGGGGGCCTTGCTCGAATAGATGTGGCGGTCGTTCTTCGCCTTGTCGTTGACGTACCCCCATTCGCGCACGACGGCGTCGATGTCGAGCACGTGGTGCGCGACGATGGCCCGCGTCGCCCAGACCCGGACGTTCTCGTTCGGGTTGTTGATGCGCTCGTAGTACGGCGAGACGACGACATAGGCGCCCGCGACCAGGAACCAGGCAGCGTGCCGTCTCAGGAAGCCGCGCGCGCTCGCGGCGGTCCGCCCGTTCGGCTCCATCCGCCGCAACCCTATCAGGTCGCCGGAGTTTCGAAACTCGGTTAGGTGCCGGAGGACGATCGCGTGGGGGAGGGACAGCTTGGCTGGCCCGAGCCCGTCGCGGGAGGGTTTGGGAACCCTCCCAGGGTTCCCATTATGATCGCCGGGCGGCTTTGCGGGGGCCGAGGCGCTCTTCCAGGCGGTCGAGCTCGGACTCGAACAGGCTGGAGGCGAACGGAAACAGGGTCACGTTGGCGGCGCCCGCCATGAGGGCCGGCTTCTCGACCTCGTCGGTGACGGTCGCCGTCCCGGCCACCACGCGGCAGCGGCGCTGGGCGCGGCTGGTCAGGCTGGAGAGCACGCGGCAGGCCTCGAAGGCGTGAACGTTCGCCACCCCGAGATCCAGGAACACCAGCTCGGGCCGGTAGCGCTCGGCCAGGCATATGCCGATCGAAAGGCCGCTCGCGACCAGGCCGTTGACGTCCGAGTGGCGGGCCAGCGACTCGCCGAACTCCAGCCGCCCCTCGCCGTTTCCGGCAATCAGCAGCACCACCCCGCGCCCGGCCGCCTCGAACTTCGAGCCGTCGAGCGCGAACAGCGAGGCGTCCGTCGCCACCTCCAGCGGTTCGGCGCGGGCGGCGCCCTTCTTCTTCTTGCCGTCGTCAGGCCGGCCGGCGCCGACGATCTGGCGCTGGGCCTGCTCGACGGTCAGCGTCCCCGAGGCCATCGCCACCAGCAGCATCGTCTCGACGTCGAGGGCATCCGCCAGCCGGACCAGGTACTCGGCCCGGTCGACGTACATCTGTCCCTCTTTCCAGCGAACCGCGCGCGAATGCTCGAAACCCAGGATGTTCGCCAGGTCTCTCTCTCGTGTATCCGGGCCGCGCAGCTCCCTCAGCCGCTCCATGCAAAACTTCCAAAGTTCCTTTGACGGAGGATGTCGAAGCATTTTCATTGATTTCTTGCTCGCTGCGGCACGTTCACTTTAGGCAACTGGGTTGCGATTGCAAACCCAATGGAACTACACGCAAATATCTCGGAGAATTTGTATAAGTGAGCCAAACTTCAGTCGCTTTTTGCAGTGATATAACCGAAACTTTCCTGCTTTCACCGACAGGACCAGCGACGCTCTCAGGCAAACTACAGCCGAGCGATCGGGCAAAAACTTGCAGGCGAGCCACCGGAATCAGGCACGAGAAGGTGTGCACGCATACCGGGAAGCGCCAGGCCCCTCTTTCAGGTTTTTGCTGATACGGGACTGACCCGCTAATCTGCCGACGCCGCATGTCGCGTACACGATGGTTCCAATTGGGGGGTGCCGGGTTGCTTCTTCTCGGCGTGGGGTGCGGGATCGCCGTGCAGCGCGACCTGTCGGCCATCCCACCCGGCCAGGTGGGTTTCGATGACATGTGCGGCCTCCAGGAGTACTTCGATGCGCTGGAGATAAAAACGTCGCCGGCCCCGCGGGTGGTCACCGCGCTGGACATGGAGGGGCAGAGCGGTGGGAAGGTCCTGCACGGCGGCATGGAACGCTACGCCTTCGAGAATGACTTCCAGCTCAGGCACCTCCGCCGCGTCCTCAATGAGAACTGGCGCCGGCTGCCCGAGCCGATCGCGAACGCCACCGCGATCGAGATCGAGGTGCGCTGGTCGGAGAAGGCGGGCGCCAAGCGGGTGGTGACCGATCAACCGTCAGAGCTGGCGGTCGGCGGTCAGAGCTGGCCGCTCCCGTACCACCCCTGCCTCTCGGAGCTGCTCTACGGCGCGCCGCTCTACCGGCAGCGGCGCGAGATGTGGGGGTTGCCGCTTCCGGGGCAGATCCCCGACGGCGGCGCCGATGCCGACGTCCCGCCGACGTCGATGGGCCCGCTTTTCGGGGACGGCGGGCCGGCCGACCGTTCCGCGCACTAGGCGAGCCGTTAGCCGCCGAGCCAGAGCTGCAGCAGGCGGGGTCCGGCGAACAGGTAGGCGAGCGCGGCCAGGGCGAGAAAAGGACCGAACGGGATCTGCATCCTCCGGAGGGGCTCGGTCGAGGCGCCGCCGCGGAGGCGGGTGACGAGAGCGATCGGGATGCTGCAGAGCGCGCCGACGATCGCGCCGACGAAGACGACGAACGGCAGCGCGCGCCAGCCGAGCACGGCGCCGATCACCGCCAGCAACTTGCCGTCGCCGAGGCCGAGCCCCTCGCGCTTGAGGACGTAAAAGTAGAAGTCGGCGATGAGCCGGAAGAGGAGATAGCCGGCCGCCGCGCCGATCAGGCGTTGCAACCAGTCGGCCCCGTGCGCCCCGAACGCCGCCAGGTAGAGGATCGGGATCGCTGGCAGCGTGATGACGTCGGGGAGCAGCTGGGTGGCGAGATCGATGAACGACAGCACGAGCAGCACGCCACCGAAGGCGAAGTAGCAGGCGAAGCGCCCCAGCCGTACGCCGGGGGTTTCTGCGGGATCGGACGCCACGAACGCCCACCAGAGCGCGGCGCCGAGCAGCGCCCCCAGCGCTTCGACCAGCGGGTAGCGCGCGGAGAACGGCGCGCGGCAAGCGCGGCAGCGCCCGCGCAGGAAGAGCCAGGAGAGGATCGGGATGTTGTCGGCCGCGCGGACGGGCGCGCCGCAGCTTCCGCAGCGCGAGCCGGGGCTGACGACCGATTCGCCGACCGGCACGCGCGCGATGGCCACATTGAAGAAGCTTCCCCAGATGGCGCCGAACACCCCGGCCGCCGCGACGGCCCAGGTGGACGAGAGAAAGGCCAGCCCCTCACCCATGCGCGTCGATGCTAAGGTTCCCGACGCCTTGAAGGGAAATAATGTTGCCGCGCTGGCGGTCTCGCTGGTCGCGCTCGGCACCGGGGGGTGCGGCAGGCACGGCGCGGCGCCGCCGGCGCGGCAGGCGTCACTCGGCGAGGCGGTTCGCCCGGCTTTTCTCGGCGCGGCGCTGCGCAAGCTCGGCGGCGCCCACTACCACGGGACGCTGCGGTACGCGGTCGGCCGCGCGGGTGCCGCACCGCTCGGGATCACCACCACGACCGACGTCTGGCTCGACCGTGCGGGGAACTGGCGTCTACGCGAGGAGAACGATCACGATGGCGGGCGAGAGGTGGTCCTGCACGGGCGCGAGCTGGCTGTTGCGCTACGCTATGGAAGGATGATCCGCCGCGTCGCCGAGGAGCCGGAACCGAGCAAGCTGCTCGAGGAGGGGCTAGGCGCTCCCTGGGCCGGGTACGAGCTCTGCGCGCCGCGCCTGCAGGCCGACCCGTCGGGCCCGGTTGCGGGGGCGCACGCCACCGGCTACGCGCTGGCGCTGGGCACGGGAGCGGCGGCCGCGGCGCCGGTCCTGCCGCTCGCCGGGCTTCGCGCCTGGCGGGGGACGGCGGCAATCGAGACGCTGTCGGGACGCGCGGTGGTCGACGACGCCACCGGCGCGCTCCTGGGATTCGACCTGACCGCGACGTTCCAGGCGAAAGGAGAGTCGGGACCGGAGCAGGGGACGATCGAGGTTCACGCGGCGCTGAGCGATGCGGGCGCCACGCCTGCGATTGAGCGGCCCGCCGCCGACGAGCTGTCGCTGCGGCAGCGCACGGTGCCGGAGGCGCGCGAGCTCCTCCGGGGGCTGGCCGCGCCGGAGCATCGCGCGACCGGCGCGAGCCACGAGCGACAACAAATGACGGGCAGCGCGGGCAAGAAATGACCGACGGCGACGGATCCCGCGGGCCGACCACGCCCGAGCTCGTCACCTCCCGCCCGGGCGCGGGGGAGCCGCGGCTCGACCACCTGTCGGAGAATCGGCAGCTCATCGTGCGCCGCGCGCTGCTCGCGACGGCGGTGGGCGGCGTCATCCCGCTTCCGGTGCTCGACGACTACTTCGCCGGGCGGGTGCGCGCTGGGATGCTCATCAAGCTGGGCGAACGCCGGCAGGTCGACATCGCCCAGTCGTCTGCGGAGCTCTTGGGCGATCCGCGCGAGGGGACGGCGGTGCGCAACGCCACCTTGACCGCGGCGACGCTTCTGGCGTTCAAGCTCGCCTGGCGCAAGTTCTTCGCGCTGCTCGCGCTCGGCCGCCGCGCCGAGGACATGGCGACGACGTTTCAGCTGGGCATCTTGTTCGACCACTACTGCGCCAGGCTGCACGTGGGTGGCGAGATCGACCGCCACCAGGCGGCGATGCTGCGCTACGCGATTCACGGCGCGCTCGCCGAATCCGAGCGGACGGCGCTGGTGACGGCGTTTCGCGACGGAAGCAAGGTGCTGGGGCGCTCGGCGCTCGAGGCGCCGGCTTGGATGAGCGCGCGGGTCGAGCGCGCCGCCCGTCGCTGGGCCGAGAGTGGCGGCCGCAGCGCCGATCCCGGGGATCTCGATCCGGAGGGCGACGGCGAAGGCGCGCGCTGGCTCGACCGCGCATCGGCCGCGGTCGAGGAGCGGCTCTCGCGCGCCGGGCAGAGTTACCTCGTCGGGCTGGTCGGCACGTTCGAGCGACACTGGAAAGCGGCGCTCGAGGCGGCGCGCAAGGATCCGTCTTTCGAACGGAAGGTCGAGGAACAGGCGGAAAAGGTGAAGACCGAGCGGTCGGAGGATCCCTCACGCTGGCAATAGCTGCGCCGGAGGGGTTCGACCAAAAGTTTTGGCCGCCGCGCGGCGGCTTTGGTAAATTTGGCTCAGGTGAAGAAAACGCAACGCGCAGGTAAAGGGACCAAGGGCAAGAGCAGCAAGGCGCGGGCGCAGCGGCCCGCGGGCCGCAAGTCGGCGCCCGAGCGGATTCCGGTGCGCGGCGCCCGCAAGAGCAAGGTCAAGGCGCGCCCACCGGCCGAGTCGCCGCGCGCCGCCCGGAGCGAGAGCGACGTCGCGGAGACGCGCGCGCTGGCGATCGCGGCGATGGAGGCGGCGCTCGACAAGCGGGCGCTCCTTCCGGTCCTCATCGACGTCTCGGCGATGGGGAGCTACACCGACTTCATCGGCGTGGTCAGCGGCCGCAGCGACCGGCAGGTCGACGCCATCGCCGAGGGGATCGGCCTGGCGATGAAGGCGCGCGGCATCTACCCGCTCGGCCGGGAGGGGTCGGGGACCGGCCGCTGGACGCTGCTCGACTTCGGCGCCTTCGTGGTCCACGTCTTCTACCACCCGGTGCGCGAGTTCTACGACCTCGAGAGCCTCTGGATCGAGGCGCCGCGCGTGAAGCTGGACGTGCCGCCCGAGGCGACGCTCAGCCAGTCCGACGCCCTGTACGGCGCGCTGTAGGCGATTGAAGATCGTCGTTCTGGCGGTCGGCAAGCTGCGCGACCGGTACGTCAGCGCGCTCTGCGACGACTACCTCTTGCGCGCGCGCCGGCACCTGCCGGTCGAGGTGATCGAGCCCGAGGACGACGCCGCGCTCGCCCGCCGCTGGCCGCCGAGCGGCGAGACGATCGCGCTCGAGCCGGACGGCGTGAGCTGGACGACCGAGGAGCTGGCCCGGCAGATCGAGCGCCGGATGACCCGCGGCACGCGCAGTCTCACCTTCGTCATCGGCGGCGCCGACGGCATCCCGGCCCCGCTCTCGGCCAAGGCCAACCTGCGCCTATCGCTGTCGGCGATGACGCTGCCGCACCGGCTGGCCCGGCTGGTCCTCTGCGAGCAGATCTACCGCGCGCTGACGATCATCCGCGGCGAGCCCTACCACCACTGATCGGTGCGCCCCGGCGGCGTCCGCGCGGAACGCAGCGCGGCCGATCGTCACGAGGCGGTGGCAAATGTTAAAGTTTCCGCATGAGCACTCCTCCACGCGTCGTCCTGGTCGTCCTCGACGGCTACGGCGAGCGCGCCGATAAGACCGGAAACGCCATCCGGATGGCGCGCACCCCGAACTTCGACCGGATCTACAAGAGCTGGCCCTGGACGCTCATCGGAGCTTCCGAGAACGACGTCGGCCTGCCGGTGGGGCAGATGGGGAACAGCGAGGTCGGGCACCTCAACCTCGGCGCGGGCCGCATCGTCTACATGGACGTCGTGCGGATCGACAAAGCGATCGAGACGGGCGCGTTCTACGACAACGCGGTGCTGACCAAGCTGGTCGACGGCGTGAAGGCGAGCGGGGGGACGCTGCACCTCTTCGGCCTCACCAGCCCCGGCAACGTCCACGCCGCACTCGAGCACGCCTATGCCGTCTGCGAGCTGGCGAAGCGGCGCGGGTTCACCAAGGTCGCCTGGCACGCCTTCCTCGACGGGCGCGACACGCCGCCCAAGTCGGCGGCCGGATACTTGCGGCAGGTCTCGGCGAAGCTCGCGGAGATCGGCGTCGGCGAGCTTGTCTCGGCGATCGGGCGCTACTATGCGATGGACCGCGACAAGCGCTGGGAGCGACTGGAGATCGCCTGGAAGATGCTCACGCGCGGTGAGGGGACGCTGGTCGACGACCTCGCCGCCGCGGTGGAGAAGAACTACACGGCGGGGTCCGACGGCAAGGAGATCACCGACGAGTTCGAGCTGCCACTCGTGCGCAAGGGGCCGGACGGCAAGGCGCGCGCGGTGATCAAGGACGGCGACGCCTGCTTCTTTTACAACTTTCGCGCCGACCGGGCCCGGCAGCTGACGCTGGCGCTGCACGCCGGCGACGACGAGTTTCCGTACTTCGATCGCGGCAAGCGCCCCAAGCTCTCCGGGTTCGCGACGATGTCCCAGTACGACGCCAAGGTCGACGTGCCGGTGGCCTTCCCGCCCCAGAGCCTGAGCATGATCCTGGGTGAAGTCCTGTCCAAACACGGCGTCTCGCAGCTGCGCACCGCCGAGACCGAGAAGTACCCGCACGTGACTTACTTCTTCAACGGCGGCATCGAGCAGGCCTTCCCCGGCGAGGAACGCAAACTGGTGCCCTCGAACCGCGAGGTGGCGACGTACGACCTCGCGCCCGAGATGTCGGCGGCGCCGGTCACCGACGGCGTCGTCGAGGCGCTCAAGCCCGGCGGCCCGACGTTCATTCTCGTCAACTACGCGAACCCCGACATGGTCGGCCACACCGGCAAGCTACAGCCGGCGATCGACGCGGTGGAGACGGTCGACGCCGCGATGGGGCGGATCGTCGAGGCGGCGGCCAAGGTCGACGCGACGGTCTACATCACCGCCGATCACGGCAACTGCGAGACGATGATCGATCCCGTGACCGGCCAGCCGCACACGGCGCACACGATGAACCCCATCCCCTTCATCGCCATCGGCAAGCGCCAGACGGGCAAGAAGCTCCGAAGGGGCGGCCGGCTCGCCGACGTGGCCCCCACCATCCTGGAAGAGATGGGGATCGCCGCGCCGCGGGAGATGGATGGCGTCAGCCTCTACGACCACGGAGACGCCGCCGGGAAATGAGCATCGGCAAGCGGCTGATCGATCTGGCGCGCTCGGAGCTGAACTCGCTGCTCGAGAAGGCGGCGCACGTGGACGGCGACCACGACCACGACGATGACGACGACGATCGTTCGCGCCGGCGCCACGAGTCGGAGTACGGCTCGATGTCCGACGCCGAGCTGGCAGAAGAGATCGAGCGTCGCAGGCAGGCGCGCGAGGAGGTCGAGCAGGCGACCAGCCACACGCGGCGGCCCGAGCCGCGCACGTCGCCGCCGCCGCGGCGCACGGCCGCGGGCGACGAGGCGATCCGCAAGGCCTACGCCGCGCTGGAGGTTCCGGCCGGCTCCGATCTGGAGACGGTCAAGCGCTCGTACCGCCGCCTGATGCGCAAGTACCACCCCGATCTCAACGCCGGGTCGACGGAGAAGCAGCGCGCTGCGACCGATCTGTCGCAGCGGCTGTCCGAGTCGTACAAGACGCTCGAGCGCCACCTGCGCCGCTGACGCAACCGCTGGGCCCGCCGCGCCGAAGACCGGCGCATGCTTCGAGATGGTGGAACGAAGGCGATGGTCGCTCTCGCCGGATTGCTGGCCGCCGCCGGCTGTACGCCGGGGCAGGTGACGCCGCGGGGCTCCGAGGACAAGATGACGGGTGCCGGGAACACCGCCGGCGCCGATGTCCGGGTGGTGGTGCGCGACGCGGCGGGCGTCGGGGACGACGCGGCGGGCGCCGCGCGGGGCACGGGCGGCGCGGCCGGTCGCCAGGGCGTCGACGCCGGCCACGCGATGGACGCCGGCCACGCGCTCGATGCGCCACCTGCCGAGATGCCCAAGCTGCCTGGCCGGGACGCCGCCACGGAGGCGTCGGCGGAGGCCATCCCCGACGCTGCGGCCGCCGATCGGGGCTCCGTCGCGCGCAGCCCGCGCGCCGGCGAGATCGCCATCGACGAGGTGCTGGAGAACCCGACCGGCGACGATCTCGGTCGCGAATGGGTCGAGATCACCAACCTGGCCGCCGAGCCGCTCGATCTGTCGCAGCTGCACCTGGCGACCGCGTCGACCGACGTGCCGGTCCCGGCCGGAACGATCGCCCCTGGCGCGCTCCTCCTTCTCGGCCAGTCGAGCGATCCGAGCAAGAATGGCGGCGCGCCCGTCGCCGTCGCGTACGGCACCAAGCTGATTCTCGTGAACGCCAACGGCCAGGTCTCCGCCTGTGTGGGCGTCTGCGCGTCGGGGGTGGTCCTCGACGAGATCACCTGGGGCGCGCTCGACGGCGGCTACACCGGCCACGCGCTGGTGATCGATCCGGCGACCCACGCGTTCTGCGCGGCGGGCACGGCCTTCGGGACCGGCGGCAGCTTCGGGACGCCGGGGACGCCCAATCCGCCCTGTACCCAAAACGTCGACGCCGGATCGCAGCGCGACGTTTCTGTTGCAGACTGAGGGCCGCGCCGTCCGGGCGCGCCTCATGACCACCGCCGAATCGATCTCGCCGCCGCCGTCCACTGTCAGGCCACCCCTGGCCGCGCTGCTGCCGTCGGCGGGTGCCGATCCGGACGATCTGCTCTCCCGGTTCGTCTCCTACGTGACCGCCGCGGGCCTGACGCTCTACCCGGCGCAGGAGGAGGCGCTCTTGGAGCTGATGTCCGGCAAGCACGTGGTGCTCAACACGCCGACCGGCTCGGGCAAGTCGCTGGTGGCTGCGGCGCTGCACTTCAAGGGGCTGGCCGAGGGAAAAACGTCGTTCTACACCTCGCCGGTCAAGGCGCTGGTGAACGAGAAGTTCTTCGATCTCTGCCGGCTGTTCGGCGCCGAGCGGGTCGGCATGCTCACCGGCGACGCCAGTATCAACCGCGACGCGCCGATCGTCTGCTGCACCGCCGAGATCCTGGCCAATATGGCACTGCGCGACGCCGCCACGCGCGCCGACTACGTGGTCATGGACGAATTCCACTACTACGCCGACCGGGAGCGCGGCGTGGCCTGGCAGATTCCGTTGCTCTGCCTGCCGCAGACGACCTTCCTGCTCATGTCGGCGACGCTCGGCGATCTACACGTCATCACCGACGGCCTGGCCGCGATCACGAAACGCGAGGTGGCGACCGTGCGCGGGCGCGAGCGGCCGGTCCCGCTCGAGTTCGAGTACCGGGAGTCGCCGCTGCACGAGACGATCGCCGACCTGGTCACGCTCGGGCGCGCGCCCATCTACCTGGTCAACTTCACGCAGCGGGGCGCCGCCGAGGAGGCGCAGAACCTGATGAGCGTCGACATCTCGTCGAAGGCCGACAAGGAGGCGCTGCGCGACGCGCTCGCCGACGCCAGCTTCGACACGCCGTACGGCAAGGAGCTCCAGCGCTTTTTGCGGCACGGGATCGGGATCCACCACGCCGGCCTCCTGCCGCGCTACCGCCTGCTCTGCGAACGCCTCGCGCAGCAGGGGCTCCTCAAGGTGGTGAGCGGCACCGACACGCTGGGCGTTGGCGTCAACGTGCCGATCCGCAGCGTGCTCTTCACGCAGCTCTGCAAGTTCGACGGCGAGAAGACCGCCATCCTCGGCGTGCGCGACTTCCTGCAGATCTCCGGGCGCGCCGGGCGCAAGGGATTCGACGAGCGGGGCTTCGTCGTCGCGCAGGCGCCCGCGCACGTCGTCGAGAACCGGCGCCTCGCGGCCAAGCAGGCGGCCGGCAAGAAGGTCGTGATGCAGAAGCCGCCGCAAAAAGGCTTCGTTCACTGGGACAAGGGCACGTTCGACCGGCTGGTGAACGGGACGCCCGAGCCGCTCGCCTCGCGCTTCGAGGTCACGCACGGGATGCTGCTCAACTGCCTGCAGGCGCAGGTTCCGGGCGGCGGCTACCGGCGCCTGGTGCAGATCATCGGCCGCTCGCACGGCGGGCCGCGCGACAAGCGGAACGAGCGTCGGCGCGCGGCGGCTTACTTCCGCACCCTGCGCCACGCCCACCTCATCGACCTCGTACCCGGCGAGAAGGTGCGCGGGCGCTTCGTGGAGGTGAGCCCGGAGCTGCAGCGCGACTTCTCGCTCAACCAGACGCTGTCGCTTTACCTGCTCGAGGCGCTGGCGGTGCTCGATCGCGCTTCGCCCGTCTACGCGCTCGACGTGCTGACGCTGGTCGAGGCGATCGTCGAGAATCCCGACGCGGTCCTGCGCAAGCAGCTCGATCAGCTCAAGACCGAGAAGATGGCCGAGATGAAGGCGGCCGGCGTCGAGTACGAGGAGCGCATCGCCCAGCTCGACGCGCTCGAGTGGCCCAAGCCGAACCGCGACTTCATCTACGCGACGTTCAACGACTTCGCCGAACGCCACCCCTGGGTCGGCGACACGAACGTTCACCCGAAGTCCGTCGCCCGCGAGATGTACCAGGGGTTCACCGCCTTCAACGACTACGTCCGGTCGCTGGGCCTCGAGCGGAGCGAGGGGGTGCTGCTGCGCTACCTGTCGCAGGTCTTCAAGACGCTGGAGCAGACGGTGCCGGCAGCGGCGCGCACCGACGAGGTCCTGGACGTGATGGCCCACTTCCGATCGCTCCTGCGGGAGGTCGATTCGAGCCTGCTCGAGGAATGGGAGGCGCTGGCCGATCCGACCCGCCGGCCGGCGAAAGCCGCGGCCCGCGCGGCGGCACCGGTCGACCCGGCCGCCGAGCGGCGCACCACCGTCGCGGCGATCCGCGCAGAGCTGCACAAGCTGGTGGCTGCGCTGGCCCGGCGCGATCAATCCGCGGCTGCGCGGCTCGTCGCCCCGGGCGACGGCGACGCCTGGACCGCCGAGCGCCTCGTCGAGGCGATGGCGCCGTTCTGGGCCGCGCACGCGACGCTGCTCACCACCCCCGACGCGCGCCGACCCGATCGCACGCGCATCGACGAGCTCGCCCCCGGCAAGTTCCGGGCGCAGCAGGTTTTGGTCGACGGCGAGGGCGATGAAGATTGGTCGCTCGACTGCCTCGTCGATCTGACCGCTCGCGGTGCTGGCGATCCGCTGCTCTCGCTCCAGCGGATCGGAATCTGACTACCAGACCGGGACCCTCGAAGGGTCCCGCGCCCCCCGCGATGAGCTCCGGCCGGCGAAGCCGGCCTACGCTCGACGCGATCGATCTAACGGGCAGCGTCGATGCGCGTGCCGGCGTGCAGCTCGGCGGGTGGGTCGACGATGACCTGGTCGCCCACGCGCAACCCGTCGGTCACCAGCGCGTCGTCGCTGACGTCGGCGACGGTCACCGCGCGCCGCTCGGCCGTTCCGTCGCGGTCAGCGATCCAGACCGCCTTGTGCTCCCCGTCGGTCACCACCGCGGCCGCGGGCACGGGAAAGACGGCGTCGTAACGGTGGCGCGCCAGACGCAGCGGCTGTCCCGACACGAGACCCTGGTCGCCCGGGAGCGGGATCTCGATGGTGTTCCCGGCGACAGCGGCGTCGCCCGGAGGTTTGCAATCGAGCAAGCGCGGCCCCACCTGCGCGTCGGCGGGGCTGGAGTCCGCGGCCGTGGTCGCCGCCGCGCCGCGTGGCAGATCGTTCGCCGCGCGCGGGCCGAGGCCGACCACCTCGACGCGGCAGAAGTCCATCTTGGCCAGCGCCGCGCGCTCCTCCGCGTCCAGCTCGAACGCGCCGTGCAGTAGGCGCCCCTTGACTCGCGCGATCGGCGCTCCCGGCACCACCGGCGTCCCGATCTTGGCCAGCGTCTCCACCACCTCGCCCGGTTCGGACGCGACGACCGTGTATTTGGTGAGGCCGCCGAGCGCCATCTCCACCAGCTTCTCTTTCTCGGCCAGGTGGACCTCCGCCTGTCGCTCCTCGGCGCGGTTCCCCACCGCGTGCATGCTGTCGCGCAGCTGCTTGTAGAACCCGACACGCGACCGATCGTGCGCCAGCAAGGTCTCCAGACCCGACGCGCCCGCCAGCTTGCCGACCACGTCGCCGGCGGCGACCTCCGTCCCGGCCGGCAGCAGCTCGGCGAGGCGGCCCGGATTGGCGAAGGCCAGCGTCGTCGTCTCGTAGTCCGTGACCCGACCGCGCCCCGAGAACCAGCGGTAGACGGCGGTCGGTGCCGGGGAGATGACCCGCACGCGCAACGCCTGTGGCGGCGCCGCTGCGTGCTGATGGCTCCAGACCCAGTAGCCGGCCGCGGCCGCGGCCGCCAGCACGACCAGCACGATGATCACCACCGGACGGTTCGAGCGTCCGGGCTTGGGCCGCGCTCCCTCGGCGAACCCCGACATCACCACCGCCTCGGGGCCTGGCGGTTGGCGGCGTTCCGCGAGCCCGGGCGGCGGCGGCGCGACCGCGACCTTCCCCGGGAGCGGCGGCAGGGCGACCTCGGACTTCGCCGGCACGGGGGGCCTGACGGCGGGCGGCGAGTCGCTCGACTGCAGCGCACCGTCGAGATCCGTCGCCCAGGTCGACTTTGGCACGGCCGACGTCGCGGTCTGCGCGGCGGGCGCGGGCGGTGCACCGGGCATCGGCGGCGGAGTGGGCGCAACCGGCGGTGCCGCCACCGGCTCCGAGTCGAGCGCGTCGCTCGGGAGCTCCGCGATCGCTTGCCTGGTGATCTCGGGCGCGATCGGCTCGGGCGCGCCGTCGGGCGCCGCCAGGGCCGCCAGGTTCATCGGCGCGACGGGGGTGGGCTCGGGCGCGTTGTCGAGCATGGCCGGGTCGGGAACGAACGTCGCGGTCTTCGCCGCCTGTGACGACGCCCATTCGTCGACCGCGCTGTCCGGCTCGCCGGCCGCCGCCAGAAGCGGCGCCACCGCGATCTCGGCCGTCACCGCGGTGGATGCCGACGGCGCCTCGGCCTCGAGGAAGCCAAGCTCGCCGAGGCGCGACGCGAATTCCTTGATCCCGTCGGCGGTCAGGTCGGCGCCGTAAGTTCGCGACGCCCAGTCGGTCACCTGATCGACCGGCTGTCCGTTCAATTGCAGCGCCAGCTGGTACTCGAAGTCGTAGAGGCGGAAGTTCGTCCCCGTCTTCGGGTCCCGCACGTCCACGCAGGCGACGCCATCGGCCTCGGTCGGGGACACGGAGAGGTCCTGCCGAAAGCGGGGGCTGGCGCTCATCTTGCCGCAGCTTACAGGTCCCGTTCGGCCCCGAGCAACATATAGTGCCCGCGGCCGAGGCCAGCCGCTGCAGATGGAAAGCATTCCGAAAACCAAGCGCGCGTTCGTCTACCGCGCCGGCGTCCGCCTGGCCGGGACGGTGCTGGCCTGCGACGCGGCGGCGGGCGCCGATCTGGTCTTTCTGTCGCACGCGGCGGTGCTGGGGGCGCGTCGCCGGCGCGCGCTGCCCCGCGTCGGCGGCGGCCGGCGCCAGATCCTCACGACGGAGGCGACGCTGGCGCTGCTCGGGCCCTTCGGCGATCGGCTGCGGGCGCAGGCGCTGGTCACCGCGTACGGGCGCCCGTTCGCGCTCGGGGAGCTGCGGCTCGAGTTGTTCCCATCGGGCTTTCTGCCCGGAGCGGCGTCGCTGCTGTGCGAACGGGACGGGCGGCGCCTGGTCTACGCCGGACCGATCGGCGACGGGGGCGAGGTGCGCGCGGCCGACGCGCTCTGCCTCGATGCCCGCTTCGCTGACGGCGCGACGGTTTTCCCCGCCCGCGCCGAGGCCGAGGCGTCGCTGTTGCGGCTGGCGCGCGACACCACCGGCACCGGCGCGCCGGTCTTCCTGATCGAGCCGCTGGCGCTGGCGCCGACGATCGCGCGCGCGCTGGGAGCGGCCGGCGTGGCGCTTCGGGCGCACCGGTCGATCGTCGAGGCGCTGGCCACCTTCAGACGGATTGGACCGGCCGGCGCGGGACCGACTGTGCAGCGGTTCGCGGGCAAGCTGGCGCCGGACGAGGCGCTGCTCTGGCCGGCCGACGCCCGGGCGCCGCGCCAGGGGGGCGAGGCACCGGCGCGGCGCACGGTTCTGGTGTCGCCACGGGCGGGCGCGGCGGCGCGCACGCCGCCGGACGGGGCCCTGGGGCTGACGTTCCCGTTCGGCGCCGACCTGGCCGAGCTCGCGCGCTACGTCGAGGCGACCGGTGCCCGCGAGGTGGCGCTGGTGGGCGCGCCGGACGATTTGCTGGCCGAGCTGCTGCGCGGTCGCGGTATCGCCGCCTACAGGATCGGCCCGCCCCGTCAGATCGATCTGTTCACAACAGCGTAAAAACGCCGGCGCGCATTGTTTCTTCGGGGTTGATGGAGTTAAATTTCGACCGTGTTCAACCTCGGCGCCGGCGAGATCATCGTCATTCTGGTGCTCGCCCTGGTCTTCCTCGGGCCCAAGCAGTTGCCGGAGATGGCGAGCAAGCTGGGGAAGGTCATCCGGGATATCCGCAAGGCGACCTCGGATATCAAGAACGAGATCACGCTCGACGAGTCGTTTCGCAAGCCTTTCGAGGATCTGCGCGACGCCGTGACGCTGCACCCGGACGAGCTCCGACGCCGCGAGGAGATCCAGCGGTCGGTCGAGGAGGCGAAGAAGCGCGCGGCCGCGGACATCGCCCGGCTCGAGGCCGAGGCTGCCGCGGCGGCGGCCGCCGGGGCTCCGAACGCCCTTGAAGCCGCCCCGTCCGCCGAGCCGAGCCCCTTACCGCCGCCGATCGTTTCACCGGTCTTGTCACCGGTCTTGTCACCGGTCTTGCCGCCCGTGGGGACGGTCGCGAGCACCATTCATGGCGTGCCGCCTGCCCCCACCGAGGAGAACGCCCCGGTCCCGGCACCGGCGGGCGAAGAGTCGGCGCCGACGCCGTTCGCCCCGCCGCGCCGCCCGACGCCGAGCGCCGCCATCCTCACCTCGGCGGTGACCCCGCTCGGCAACGCGCCACGGGTGACGCCGCCGGTCTCCAGCCTGTCGGGCGATCGCGCCAACACCACCCAGACGCTCTCCGAGGCCGATCTGCTGGCCAGCGTGCCTCCCGCGCCGCGGAAGTCGACGCCGCCGCCGTTGCCCGGGCTCGACAGGAACCCGCCGCCGGCGAACCGGATGGGCCTGCCGCGGGTGACGCCGCCGGTCTCCAGCCTGTCGGGCGATCGCGCCAACGCCACCCAGAGCCTTTCGGAGAGCGATCTCCTGCCGCCCGGCGCGGCCAAGCCGCCGCCGCTGCCTGGACCCAAGAAGGCGTAGCCTCTCGGTAGACTACGCAGCCCGCGTTCGAACCAGGAGACCCGAGCCCCCCTTGACCACCCCCGACGAAAAAGATCGTGCCGGCGTCGAGCACGCGCGCATGAGCTTTGTCGAGCACCTCGTCGAGCTGCGGACGCGGCTCCGAAACGCGGCGATCGTCTTCATCATCGCGATCGGTTTCTCGTTCTACTTCGTCAAGAACTACTTCGACCTGCTGACGCGCCCGGCGCGGGCCGCCTGGATCGTCGCGCTGGCCGGGCAGGAGCCGGTGTTCCGTTTCGCCAGCCCCACCGAGCCGTTCTGGGTCTACACCAAGCTGGCGATGTACGGCGCGCTCCTGGTGGCGAGCCCCTTCATCTTCTGGGAGCTGTGGAAGTTCGTCGCGCCCGGGCTCTATCGCAAAGAGAAGAAGATGGCGCTGGTCGTGACCCTGGCGACGGCGGTCTGCTTCATCGGCGGCGCGCTCTTCGGCTATGGCGTCCTCTGCAAGCCGGCGCTCTCGTACATGCTGTCGTTCGCCGAGGTCTTCCCGGCCGGCACGCTGCACTTCAAGATCGAGCCGGCGGTCATGATGGACGAGGTCGTCGGCTTCATGCTGGCGATGATGATCGGCACCGGCGTGGCGTTCGAGCTGCCGGTGATCCTGGCGGTGATGGGCTGGCTGGGGCTGGTGACGGCCAGGGGGCTCTGGCGGTTCAACAAGTACGCCCTGGTGTTGGCCTTCGTCGTCGGCGGCGTGCTCACGCCGGGACCGGACGTGCTGTCGCAGGTGCTCATGTCGACGCCGCTCTTCGGTCTGTTCAACGTTTCGATCTTGCTCGTCTGGTTGATCGAGCGCGCCGCCCGCAAGCGCCTCGCCGCGCTGGCCAAAGAGACGGGCGCCGACCTGGTGCCCTCGGGGGACTGACCGGTCAATAGCGAACCGCGCGGCGCGTTGGCCCGATTGCGGGTTTTCGCGATTCGGTTAGCCTCGCGTATCGAACGGAGGGCAGAGCGATGAGAAAGCTGGTGGTGCCGGTTCTGGCGATGGGTCTCTTGACGGCGCGGGCGGAGGCGGCGTCGAGCGGATACGGAATGGTCGGCCTCGCGGCAGGGGAGACGTTGCGCATCAACGTCTCCGACGCGCAGGCGCCCGGCGCCGTCGGCATCCCACCGGGACCGTGCCGCGCCGAGGTGGGCTTCGTCGACGCCGGCGGGCGAGCGTTGACAGCCCCGACGAGGCTCACGCTCCGACGAGGCGGCTCCACGCACCTCGACCTCGTCGGCGACCAGCTCTCTTCGGGCGCGCTGTCAGCCGTCGACCTGCCGGCCGCGCTGCGGGTCGCCGTGCGGCCGGTGGTACTGCTTCCGCCGGGGCCCTGCCGTTCGTCGATCGAGATCTTCGACAACGCGACCGGCAAGACGCTGGTGACTTCGGGACCGCAGAATCCGGGCGTCGCGGTGGGGTTCAACCCGCAGCCCGATCCGCCCAAGCTGTTTGGCCCGCTCGGCGTGGTGGCGGGTCAAACGATTCGCCTGAACGCGGTCAACGTGCTCGATCCGGCGACGAGCGAGGTCCCGCCGGGCCCGTGCCGCGTGACCTTGTGGCTGCTGGATGCGGACGGCGCCGTGCTCGCGCGCTCGACGGAGACGCTGCAGCCGGGCGCCGCGACGTTCCTCGACTTCGCCGTGCCCGCGGCGCCGCCGATCGACACCAACGGCGGCGCGACGGCCGCGACGTCCCGCACCGCGGTGCGCGCCGTCGTCGAGGTGGAGGGCGTCGGCGGCCGGTTCGTTCCGCCCGATCCATGCCGCGCGACGCTGGAGATTTTCGACGCTGCCACCGGCCGGATCGCCGCCCTGGCGTCGCCGTAAGCCGGGCCGGCCGACGTGCAAAAAATTTGACCGTCGGTGCGACCCGGTGAAGATGGGTCTAGGTGATCCATGCTGGGCGAATTTTCTGACGGACGCGCGCGGGTTTTGCCGAAGGGGTTCGTGCTCGTTTCGGCCGGCCCGCGGCGCGGAACCGTGGCGGGTCTGCAGCGACGGCTGCGGTCGCGCGACACGATTCCCGCGACGGGCCAGATCGTGTTCCGCGTCGCCAACCAGACGTTGCGCTGAGGAACACCCTTGTTCCGTCTCATCAAGCTGGGGATCACCCTGGTGGGGCTCGCCGCGTTCGCCTGGTTCGGCGTGACGGTGAAGCTCGGTTCCATGACCCTGTTCCAGCATCTGCGGGCCATTGGCCAGACCAAGGAGTCGCAGGAGCTGGTCAACGGGACGCGCCAGGCCGCGGGCCCGCTGGTCGACGACGTTCGCCGCAAGTTCCAGGATGGGACCAAAGATGGGACCAAAGACGGGACCAAAGGGGAAGCAAAAGACGGCGCCAAGGACGGAGACAGGACCGCGAAGGCCGACAGGGCCGCGCCCGCCGACGCTCCGCCCGAAGAGCGCGTCTCGGCTGCCGATCGTCAGGCGCTGCACCATCTCATCCGCCGCGTGGATCGCTGATTCGCTGATCCGCTGATCGCGCCTGCGAACCCCATCGCGTAAGCTTTCGCGGGATGCGTCCGATCGCCGCGCTCGCCGTCGGGTTCGTGTCGCTGGGTTTGGGCTCGACCGCGGGGTGGGCGCGCGAGCTCCCCATCTGGACGGTGGCCTCCCGTCACGCCAAGGGGGCGGCGGGTCTCGCCGATCTGGCCGAGCGGGCTCGCGCGGCCGTGGTGCACGTGCGCGGCGAGTCGGCCGACGGAAGCCCGGCCGGCGAATCGGACGCCGACGCGGGGCACACCTCGATCGGCACCGGGTTCATCATCAACAAGGACGGCTACATCCTGACCAACGAGCACGTCGTGCGCGGCGTGGTCGACCTGCGGGTACGGCTGTTCGACGGGCGCGAGCTGCCGGCCTGCGTGGTGGGGGCCGACATGGCGACCGACATCGCGCTGCTCAAGGTGACGACCAAGCGGCCGTTGCCGGTGCTGGCGCTGGGGGACTCGAGCCTGGTGCGCGTCGGCGAGCCGGTGATCGCCATCGGCAACCCCTACGGGTTCAACCACAGCGTGACGGCGGGGATCGTCTCGGCCAAGGAGCGGATCGTCGATCGCGCCAGCTTGCACGAGCCGGGCGCCGAAGATCTCTATTCGTTCTTCATCCAGACCGACGCCTCGATCAACCTGGGGAACTCGGGCGGGCCGCTCATCGACGCCTCGGGCGCGGTCATCGGCGTCAACGCCGCGTTCTGGGCGGGCCACACGCTGCAACCGGCGCAGGGGATCGGCTTCGCCATCCCCATCAACATGGCCAAGGCTCTGCTGCCACGGTTGGTGGAGACGGGGACGGCCCGGCGGGCTTACCTGGGCGTCGACGCGCAGCCGATTGACCCAGCCCTGGAGGCGGCGCTCAAGCTGCCGTCGGGGCGCGGGGCGCTCATCGCCAGCGTCGAGAAGGGATCACCGGCGGAGGCGGCGGGGCTGGAACCGGGGGACGTGGTCGTCACCTGGAACGGCGCCGACGTCGCCAGCAGCGAGGACTTCAAGATCGACGCGCAGCTCTCCGCGCCGGGGGCGCGGATCAAGATCGCGCTCCTGCGCGACGGCAAGCGGGTCGAGCACGAGATCGTCCCGCGCGCGGCGCCGGTGAGGGAGATCGCGCCCCAGCACCCATCGAGCTGCGCGCGCACGCCCGAGCCGCTGATGGCGAACGTCGACGACTTCGACGTGCAGGAGACGCCGGCGCGGGGCGGGCACCCGGGCGGCGCCAGCGTTACCGTCTCACGCGTCACCGACCACAGCGCGGCGTCGCAGGCAGGCCTGCGCGTCGATGACGTCGTGCTGCGCATCGGGAAGACCCGCGTGCGCGCGCCCGGCGACGTGACGCAGGCGCTGGGGGGCTACAAGCTCGGGGATCCCGTGCCCGTGCTGGTACGCCGCTCGGGGTTCGATTTCTGGATGGCCTTCACAAGGCGGTAATCTCGGCGGACATTCATGAGCATGGACGAGAAAACGTACCGGCATCTCCTCGACGAGACCTTCGCGCGCGTCGACCGCGCCTTCGAGGCGGTCGATCCCGACGTGGCCGAAGTGTCGATCTCTCAGGGGAGCCTGACGATCTCCTTCTTCGAGAAGCAGCGCCTGATGCTGACGCCGCAGCCGTCGCCGCGGCAGCTGTGGGTGGCTTTTCGCGACCGCGCCTGGCACTTCGACTGGGACGGGGCGCGCGGCGCCTGGCTCGACGATCGCGGGCAGGGGATCGATCTGTTCGCGTTGATTGAACGGACGACGCGCGAGGTGGGGAACGTGGCCGTCGAGATCGCGCGTGGCACCTAGCTGGGCCTAGCTATAGCTAGGCCGCGAGCTCGATCATCTTGAGCATCGCGCGGGCGGCGCCGGCGCGGACGTCGTCGGGGACGGTGATGCGCCGGTCGGCGGGCTCGTCGCGCAGCGTGGTGTAGACGTTCTCGAGGTCGATCGCCTTCATGTAGCGGCAGAGGCGGCACGGCTTGTAGAACTGCTTCTCGGGGTGGTCGAGCTCGAGGCGCACGACCAGGCCGCACTCGGTGAGGATCGCGTAGCGCGTCTGCTCGGGATGCGCGTCGACGTACTTCGCCATCTGCGACGTCGACAGCACGGCGTCGGCCGCGCGCTGCAGTTCGGGGCGGACCTCGCCGTGGACGATCACCGTCGCGCCGGGATCGTCCTGCGCGAATGCGCGCGATGTCCTCGACGTTCATCTGGTGGTGGACGTGGCAGGCCCCTTCCCAGGCGAAGACGTTGCCGACGAGCCCCTGCCTTTCGCCTTCGCGGATGAGCGGCTCGATCATCTCGGCGTACTCGCGCGGGTGGAACTTGTGCGGCTCGGGCGGCGGCAGGTAGGTCCGCTTCGTCTTGAGCGCCACCTGATAGGCCAGGTTCTGGTCGGGCACGAACAGGATGTCGGGGACGCCGAGCTTCTCGGCGATGCGCGCGGCGTTCGAGCTCGTGCAGCAGCTGTCCGACAGCGCCTTCACGTCGGCGTAGGTGTTGACGTAGGTCATCGTCGCGAAGCGGCGGCCGGCGGCGCGCAGGAACTCCTGCCGCTCGGCCACGTCGTCGGCGTCGACCTCGGCCAGCGAGCAGAGCGCCTCGAGGTTGGGGAGATAGACCGGCCGCTCGGGCGCCAGCGTGTGGCACCCCTCGGCCATGAAGCGGACGCCGCAGAAGACGACCAGCGCCGCCTGCTCGGGCGGCAGGTCGCGCGCCTTCACGGCCAGCTCGAAGCTGTCGCCGACGACGTCGGCGATCGCCTGCACCTCGGGCACCTGATAGTTGTGCGCCGGGATGAAGGCGCGCTTGTCGCGCTTGAGGCGACGAATCTCGTCCCACAGCCATTCGACGCGCGGGCGCTTGCGCCTCGGGCACGTGCCCGCGCCGCACCAGCTGGTCGACGCGCCACGAACGACATCTCCGATTGTTTCTAGCGCGCCAAGCGCCGGCGGTCGACCATCGCGTGGACGGAGCTCGGCTTTGCCGGGCGGAGTCCGTCGCGGGGGGCGCGGGACCCTCCCAGGGTCCCGATGGTAGTGGTAGGGTCGGCGCCAGATTCCATGGAGCGGATGTTCGATCCGGAGATTTGGCGGGAGGTGACGGGGGGCGAGGTGGCCAACCGCGTCCGCCGGCTCACCCGCGTGACGCCGCTGGTGCCGGCGCCGTCGCTGGGGCGGCGGACCGGCGCCGACGTCTGGCTGAAGCTGGAGAACCTGCAGCGCACGGGATCGTTCAAGCTGCGCGGCGCCGCGGCCCGTGTGGCGGCGCTGAGCCTCGAGCCGGGCGCGCGGCGCCGGGTGATCGCCGCCTCGGCGGGGAACCACGGCCTGGGCGTCGCGCTCGCGTCGCGCACGTTCGGCGTCGAGGCGACGGTGCTCGTCTCGGCGCAGACGCCGGAGTTCAAGCGCGCCGGGATCGCCGCGCTGGGCGCCAAGGTGGAGGTCGCCGGCGCGACGTACGACGAGGCCGAGGCCGAGGCGCGCCGACGGGCGGCGGCCGACACCGGCGCCGGTGTTCGTCTCGGCGTTCGACGACGACCACGTCATCGCCGGCAACGGCGGGCTGCTCGCGCGCGAGATCCTGGCGCAGCTCCCCGACGTGCAGTCGATCGTCGTCCCGGTCGGCGGCGGCGGGCTGGCCGGCGGCATCGGCGTCGAGGTCGTCCCGCGCGGGATCAAGATCCTGGGCGCCTCGCCCGAGTCGAACTGCGCGATGCGCCGCTCGCTCGACGAGGGGCGCGCCTACACCACCTACGACGGCGGACCGACGCTGGCCGAGGGGCTCGAGGGCGCGGTCAGCGAGCGGACGTTCGCGATGGCGCGCGACTACTTCCCGGAGATCGCGCTCGTCAGCGAGCTCTCGATCCGCAGCGCCATCGTCTACGCCTACCGGACGCTGGGGATCCCTGCGAGGCGTCGGCGGCGCCGGCGATCGCGGCGCTGCTCGACGACGCCAGCGCCATTCGCGGCCGCCGAACGGTCATTGTCGTCAGCGGCGGCAACATCGAGGCCGATCTGCTCGACCAGCTGCTGTCGGGCGCCGCCGTTTCCTAGGCCGGGCTCGGGGGCTCGCGCTAGAGCTTCTTGGCTTCGGCGGCGCCGGCCACCTTGGCGCGCGCCAGCGCGGCGCTGCGCAGCGCGTGTCCGGTCGGCCCGTCGCCCAGCTTGGCGCGCGCGGCCGCTCCGTGTCCGGGGCCCAGGATGTCGCGCAGGTAGGCCTCGTACTGGAAGGTGTCGGAGTGCTGCTCGGTGTGGCAGCCGGTGCAGGTGCTGGCCGGCGTCTGGGTGTGCACCGACGTCGGCTCCTCGAGCCCCTTTTCGGCGACGTGGATCGAGCCCGGCCCGTGGCAGACCTCGCACTGCACGTCGCGCAGACCCGTGGTGTGCCCGAGGCTGGTGCCGCCGACCTGGCCGTAGCCGGTGACGTGGCAGCTGGTGCACTTGTAGTCGTTCTCCTTGCCGACCTTCGACCAGCGTCTTCCAGGCAGCCGGCGTGCACGGTCGTCTTCCAGAAGGCGAGCGCCCGCCTTGTGGCAGGCGCCGCACTTGGCGTCGCCGACGTAGAAGGCGCGCCCCGGCTCGCGCGGCGCCGGCGGCGGCGCGTTGCGCAGGTTGATCGCGGCGACCTGGGCGTCGAGCTTGCGCATCGCCGCGGCGGTCTTCTCGTCGCGCGGAAGGCTCCGGCGCAGGGGGATGAGCCGGTTCGTGAAGTAGCTGCCGGCGGCGGGCGGGGTCCAGGGGCGATTGAGCTCCTTCTTCTCATCCTCCAGTGCGCTCGCGCTCGCGCTGCTTGGCGGCGACGAACGCGGGATCGACACCGGCGCTCGACGCCGACCAGCGCTTGAGCTCCTCGTCGAGGCGCGGCAGCCGCGGCGTCGATCTCCACCCGCCGCATCGCCGCCGCGTCGGGGCCGCCCGCGTCGACCAGCGGACCCGCGCCGCCGCGCAGGACGAAGTCGATCCGGCCGACGCGGGCCATCTCCTCGGCCGCCGCGACGATGAAGCTCGAGCCCACCTGCTCGGCGCGCGCCTGTCCCGCGCCGACCTGCTTGCCGACGACGATCAGGTCCGGCGCCGCCGCGCGCGCCAGCCGCCGCGCCGCCGGACGATCGAGCGGGCAGAGCGCGATCACCAGCTCGGCCCCCGCGCCCCGCAGGCGCGCCACCTCCGCCTTGGCCGCGGCGACGGGTTCGTCCGCTCGCGCGCCGATCCGCGTCGCCAGCTCGGAATCGGCGACGCCGAAGATCCCGATCTTCACGCCGCCGATCGTCTTCAGCTCCGACGGCGCCAAGGAAGCGGGGGCGCCCGCCAACTTCGAAAAGTTGACCGCCAACCGGTGCGGGGCGAGCTCGCCTGCGGCCGAGCCCCAGGTCGGTCTCGGCCGAGCCCCGCCGCGAACGGCCCGAGGCTCTCCAGCGTCTTGCCGAGGAACCTCGCGCGCAGCTCGTTGGCCGCCTTTTCCTTGGCTGCTGGCGCTCTCGGGAAACGACAGCCCGCCGCCGTCGACCAGCAGCGTCGGCGCCGAGCGCGCCGCCGCCCGCACGAGCGCCGCGTAGCGGGCGACGTCGCCGAGCGGGATCGCTGGTGCAGCCGCACGGCTCCAGCGTCCCGTGCACGCCGCCCGTGTAGAACAGGGTCAACCTGCGCTCGCCCGGGGCGGCGGGTTCGGCGCGCCGCGCACCACACGGCACGGCGACGGCGGCGACGAGCGCCAGGCCGGCGCCGAGGAACGGGGTTCGCATGAGGCGGCACTATGGCAATCGGGACGTGCGCTGGCAATTCCGCGACGGCGGACGCGTGGTGCGAGAGGTCGCCGTGCGCGATGCGCGACGCGGCGCCTGCTTGACAGCGCGGCTTGCTCGCCGGTAGGTTTCGCAGCTCGTTTTTCGAGGACCCACCCAACCATGGCCGTAGTCATTCGTCTCACCCGCGCCGGCGGAAAAAAGGTTCCCTTCTATCGCGTCGTGGCCGCCGATCGGCGCAGCCCGCGCGATGGTCGCTTCATCGAGCAGCTCGGCGTCTACGACCCGCTGCGCGAGCCGGTCGAGTTCCGCGTCGACCAGGAGCGGCTCAAGCACTGGCTCTCGGTCGGTGCGGTCCCCAGCCAAACGATGTCCGAGCTGCTTCGCCGGCAGCGCAAGGCCGCGCCTGCGGCCCCGGCGGCGTAGCCACCCAGGTTCATGAGCGACGACGCTCAGAAACCGGGCGAGCCCGCGCTGCGCGAGCTCGTCGACTACCTGGCCCGTGGTCTCGTCGACCGTCCCGAGGAGGTCGAGGTCGAGGAGGTCGCCGAGCCGGACGCGCTGGTGTTCGAGCTGAAGGTGGCGCGAGGAGGATCTCGGCAAGGTGATCGGCAAGCAGGGGCGCACCGCCAAGGCGCTGCGCACCATCCTGGCCGCCGCGTC
The DNA here is from genome assembly GCA_963725905.1 of uncultured Pseudomonadota bacterium. Classification (GTDB taxonomy): domain Bacteria; phylum Myxococcota_A; class Polyangia; order Fen-1088; family Fen-1088; genus JADGRB01. Next base: position 291,908 of record CAVSAG010000007.1, read on the forward strand.
GGCCAAGACGCGCCGCCGCGTCGATCCTCGAGATCCTCGAATAGCGCGATGACTCGCGACGAGTAGCGCGACGGACCCCAAGCGTCCGCTCTCCGATCTACACGATCCCGAGACGCTGGCCGTCGGCGTCCTCGGGCGACCGCACGGCGTCGGCGGAGAGATTGCGTTGCGCCCCTACAATCCGCGCGGCCGGTCGCTCTCGGGCCTGCGCCGAGGTCGTGCTCGGTCCGCGATGGCCGGCGCCAGGCGCGCCAGGTGGTCGCCTGCCGGCCTGTCGAGGGGGGCTACCTCTTGCGCTTCGACGGGGTCGCCGATCGCGAGGCGGCCGCCGCGCTGACGCTCGCCGAGGTCAGGGTCGCCGCGCGTGGCGCTTCCGCCTGCTCGGGCCGGGCGAGTACTACGTCGAGGATGTTTCCGGCTGCGCCGTCGAGGACGAGGCGGGCGCGGCGCTGGGGATCGCGGTCGGCACCTTCTGGAACGGCGCCCACGACGTCGTGACGGTGGCTGGTCGCGACGGGCGCGAGCACCTCATCCCGCTGGTTCCCGACTTCGTGCTGACCGTCGACGCCGTCGGCCGTAAGATCACCGTCCGCTGGGACATGGAACCATGACCGCCGTAGAGACGACGCCCTCGCTGACCTTCGAGGTCGTGACGCTCTTTCCCGAGGTGATGGCCGGTTTTCTGTCGGCGACGGTGATTGGCCGGGCCATCGAGGCCGGGGTCGTCGCCGTTCACTGCACGAACCCGCGCGACTTCGCCCCTGGCCGCTACCGCCAGGTCGACGACACGCCGTACGGCGGCGGGCCGGGGATGATCCTCGAGCGTCGAACCGATCGCCGCCGCGCTCGAGGCGATCGCCGCCGCCCGCGGCGCCTCGCGCCGCATCCTGCTCACGCCGCGCGGCGGGCTCTTCGACCAGGCGCGCGCCCGCGCGCTGGCGGCCGAGACGCGCGCTGACCCTCGTTTGTGGGCGCTACGAGGGGGTCGACGAGCGGGCGAGCGAGCCTCGTCGACGAGGAGCTGCGGATCGGCGACTTCGTCCTCGCCGGCGGCGAGGTGGCGGCGGCGGCGGTGATCGAGGCGGTCGCGCGCCTCGTCCCCGGGGTCCTCGGCTGCGGCCTCTCGGCCAGCGACGAATCGTTTTCTGCGGGACGCCTCGAGTACCCGCAGTGGACCCGCCCCGCGATCTGGCGGGGTGAGGCCGTCCCCGAGATCCTGCTCTCCGGCGACCACGGGACGATTGCCCGCTGGCGGCGCCGCGAGGCGTTACGGGCGACGCTCGCCCGCCGCCCCGACCTTCTCGCGGCTCATCCGCTCACCGACGAGGAGCGCCGGCTCCTGGACGAAGATTCCGACCGCGGCACTTGACTCGGGGGGGCGGGCCGTCTAGATATGCGGGCTTTCCCATGAGCCAGAACCCGCTTTTGCGAGAGATCGAGAGCAGCTTCCGCCGGACAGATGTGCCCGAGCTTCGCTCCGGCGACAGCGTCCGCGTCCACACGCTCATCAAGGAAGGCGACAAGGAGCGCGTTCAGATCTTCGAGGGGGTGGTCATCGGCCAGCACCGCGGCGGATCGCGCGCGACGTTCACCGTTCGCAAGATTTCCTACGGCGTCGGCGTCGAGCGCATCTTCCCGCTGCACACCACGCGCATCGAGAAGATCGAGGTGGTGTCGCAGGGGCAGGTCCGCCGGGCGCGCCTCAATTACCTGCGCGGCCTGCAGGGCAAGGCGGCTCGCATCAAGGGCGAGAAGGGGCCCGCCGCCGAGGAGGCCGCCCCCGTCGCTGCTCCCGAGCCCGCCGCCGCTCCCGTCGCGCCGTCCGCGTCCTAGGCGGCCAAGGCGCCGGGAGGCCCCGCATGCCCGATCGCCTCGCTGCGCGCCCCGGTCTCGGGCGGCGCGCGGAGAGCCTCGCTGCGGCCCATCTCGAGGGCCAGGGCTTCCGGATCGTCGCGCGCAACTGGCGGCAGTACGGCCCCGAGCCTGGCGAGCTGGATCTGGTGGCCGACGATCGCGGGACCTGCGTGTTCGTCGAGGTCCGCTCCCGCACCGGCGAGGCGCTGGTGCATCCGCTGGAGACCATCACGGCGCAGAAGCGCGCGCGGGTCATCCGGGCAGCGCGCCTCTATCTCGCCGCCGAGGCGCCGTCAGCTGCGGGGTACCGATTCGACGTCGTGGCGGTGACGTTCCGGGAGGACGATGGTCCACCGGAGATCGTCCATCTGCCGAACGCCTTCGAGGTCGGGAACTAACGCGGCCTGCGCCGGGCTGGCAGCCCGTTAGTGAACGTTCTGGCAGGTCGCCGGGCTCGGCGCATCGGGGCTGCTGCCGGGCGGCATGCAGGTGGCCGGCACCGGGAAGCCGCCCTTCGGGACGTTGATGAAGTCGTGGCAGACGCACATCTTCTGGCAGCAGAAGGGGCCGGCGGTGGTCGGCCAGGCACAGACGAAGCCCTTCTTGCACGTGGTCCCCGGATCGGGATCGCTGCAGTCGTCGTCCGTGGTGCAACCGGCCGTGCACATCGACGCCTCCGCCGGGGCGCCCTCGGGCTGGATGCAGATACGGCTCGGGCACTGCAGGCTGGGCGACGAGATAATGGACACCCCGGTCGCCGCTCCAGCATCAGCAGGCGCGTTCGTGTTGCAGGCCCGCCCGATGTGCTCATCGTTGCAGGCGGCAAGCCCCAAAGCCACCACAGCCACCGCCGCCAGGACGTAACCACGGGCCGAAGCGCCGTGGGGGATGACTCGGGAAGCGAACCTCATTGAGGACTCCTTACGTCCGTGGGGGAACTCGCAGTCGGCCCCGCTGTCCCGTCGGACAGGCAGGTCCCGAAAGGCCGCGCCATGTTACTTACATGTGTATGTCTGTCAAGCACGGTTTAGCTGGTCAGCATTCTGCTCCCTCGGAGCTCGTTGGAGGTGCTTCGGAGGTGCTTCGGAGGTGCCTGATCGACCGTCTCGAGGGGCTCCGTGGCCCGTTGCGGCGACCAGACCGCCATCACCGAACCCCAGGAATTGGCGAAGCTAATCCATTGGTTGTTTGATCTGGATTCGACCCGGATTCCCTTGACAGGTGGAAACGGGCTTTCGTAGGATGGCGCGGTTTTGGGTGTGCTTCTCCACGCCGGTCCACGCCCGTGTGGAGTCGTGCAGGTGAATGTAAGGGTGAAGTAAACGCGACCCCCTGAACTGCCTTTCCGTTGCTGTGAGTCTGTCGTAAAAAGTTCGCCCATCCCTGTCGTCTTTTCTGCTCAGTGTCCGTGCTTCCGAGCACAACCAGCGAGGTCCCCGCATGAGCCCCAAGCGCGCGATCGGCATTTTGTTGACGGCAACGTTGATCCTTTCCGGGTCGATCGCTTCGGCCAAGAAAAAGAAGCAGCCGACGTCGGACGCCGGCGGCGAAGCGCAACCTGAGGGCGAGCAGCCGCAAGGCGATCAGCCCTCGAAGGTGCTCGAGCGCGCGTTCAAGCTGTACGACGGCGAGGACTTCTGGTCGTCGTCGATCGAGCTCTCCAAGGTGATCGAGGGCGAGTCGGGCGACGCCGAGCCCAACAAGCAGAAGGCCGAGTTCTGGATGGGCAAGGCCCTCTACAACTTGAAGTTCTACTCGGCGTCGCTGTCGTACTTCGATCGGATTGTTCAAAAAGGACCGTCGCACGCCTACTACAATGCCACGCTGAAGTGGCTGGCGTCGCTGTCGCGCCAGCTGCCGGACTCGACGGGCATCCTCGAGAAGATCGGCAAGTACAACCGCGCCGAGCTCGATCAGCCGGCGCTCGAGAAGGTGCGCGACGAGCTCTACTTCCTGCTCGGCAAGTACTACTACCAGAAGGGTCAGTTCAAGGAGGCGGTCGAGCTGTTCCAGGCCGTCCCCGCCAACAGCGACTCCTACGTCGAGGCCAAGCTGTTCGAGGGCGCGACGCACGTCCGCCAGTACGAGGCCAAGCCGGCCGTCGAGGCCTTCAAGGAGGTCCTGCGGACCGCGGCGCAGAGCGAGAACCCCACCATCCAGCCCTACGCGGACATCGCCAACCTGTCGCTGGCGCGCACGTTCTATTCGACCGGCCAGTACGACCTGGCGGTGAAGTACTTCGACCGCGTCTCGCAGGACGCCTACGACTGGGCGAACAGCCTGTTCGAGTCGTCGTGGGCGAACTTCATGCTCAAGGCGAAGGGCTACTCGAAGGCGCTCGGCAACATCCACACCATCCAGGCGCCGTACTTCGACGAGTACATCAAGCCCGAGTCGGTCGCTGAGGGGATGACCGTCAAGGCGACCATCTACTTCTACAACTGCCAGTACGATCGCGCCGAGGAGGCCATCAGCGACTTCAACGCGATCTACCCGGACGTCTTCCAGGAGCTGAAGAAGCTGATCACCGGGACGGGGGACAACGGCGACCTCTACGAGATCGCGGTCAAGATTCGCAAGCAGACCTCGGGACTGCCGGAGACCGTCGAGCGCGCGGCACGGGGCGTTCTCGGCGACTTGACGATCGGACGCCGGTTCGACTACGTGCGCGAGCTCGACAACGAGCTCAAGCGGTACGACAAGGCCGACGCGTCGTGGAAGTCGACCAACATCGCGCAGAACGTGTTCGCCGACCTGACGCTGCAGCGCTCGCTGGCGGTCAACGAGGCGGGTGACCTGGCCCGCCGCCGCATCAAGCGCCTCACCGAGGAGCTGTCGCAGCTCATCAAGCGCGTCATCAAGATCGAGTACGAGATTCTGGCCGGCCAGAAGGGCGAGCTGGAAGAAGAGGTCAAGCAGGAGCAGGTGGTCATTCACACCGGCGGCATTCATCGCGCCGACGAGATCCGGGCCGACGACGAGCACGTGATCTGGCCGTTCAACGGCGAGTACTGGCGCGACGAGCTCGGCTACTACCGGGTGAAGATCCTGAACAAGTGCGGTGGGCAGGCGCCCGAGGGCGCGCCGTCCACGGGTGAGTCTGCGGCGCCGGCGGCGCCGGCGGGCGGCGACACGGGCGGCGGCGACACGGGCGGCGGCGCGCCCGCAGGTGGCGGAGGCGGCGGCGACGTTCCGTAGCCCCGCTGCCTCCTTGGACTGAAAAAAGCTTCTCGAAGAGATTCTCAACGTTCGGTTGTAAGCAGTTGCGAATAGTGGAGAAAAAATGACCCAGTTCCGGTTCTCGAGGGGAATCCTGGCCCTGTCTGTCACCTTGCTCGCGCCGACGGTGGCGCGGGCGGCCGGTGACGATGCCGCCAACAGCGGCAAGGGGCGCTTCACCAAGCAAGAGGTGGATGTTCAGGCGAAGCAGACCAACCTGACCAAGCCAGAGGCGCCACCGCCCCCGAAGAAGGAGACGGGCCCGGTTCTGACCGTCGACCAGTTCGTCGAGGGGCACCGGGAAGGGATCATGAAGCTGGTCAATGCGCAGATCGACAAGATGCGCCGCCTCATCCAGGTGACCGGCGACGACGATCCGCAGAAGCCCGACTTTCTGTTTCGCCTCGGCGAGCTCTACTCCGAGAAGCAGCAGTTCAACTTCAACAAGGCGCGCGGCCTCGACCAGAAGATCTACGAGATGCAGCCGAGCCAGCGCGGCCAGCTGCAGTCCGAGCAGAGGAAGTACGAGGCCGAGCAGCAGAAGTGGCTGCTCGAGGCGGTCAAGGCCTTCATCGCCGCCACGAAGTTCCGCAAGTACGAGCGCATGGACGAGGTGCTGTTCCGCCTCGCCTACCTGCTGACGTCGGTGAAGAAGGAGGACCAGGCGCGCGAGTTCTTCCACCGCCTGATCAAGGACTACCCGACCAGCAAGTACATCCCCGACGCCTACCTGTCGTTCGCCGAGTACTACTTCGACAAGGGCGAGATGGACAACGCCCTCAAGTTCTACGAGAAGGTCGAGCAGTTCCCCAAGTCCAGCGTCTACCCCTACGCGGTCTACAAGAAGGGGTGGTGCTACGTGAACCAGGGCGACTACAAGACGGCGCTCGAGACCTTCGTCGGCGTGGTCCGCATGACGACCGAAGGGAAGGTCCACGTCTCCGCTGCTCAGGCGACGGCGCTCATGAAGGAGGCCAAGAAGGACATCGTCAAGGCTTACGCCCACGTCGGCGGTCCCGACAAGGCCTGGGAGTTCTTCCAGCGCACCGGCGGCGACTACGCGCCGAAGATGATGGAAGCGCTCGCCGAGCTCTACTGGGAGCAGGGTCAGTTCCAGGACTCGAGCCGCGTCTACAAGAAGGTCATCGCGCAGAACATGGATTCACCGCGCATCTGCGAGTGGCAGAACAAGATCGTCCGCAACACGCTGTCGGCCGGCAACAAGAAGGACCAGGTCCAGGAGATCGAGCGTCTCGGCGCGGTCTACGACAAGGTCGCCGACAACAAGGGGATCAAGAAGGACCAGCTCGAGGAGTGCCGCAACACCTTCCACGACACGACGAAGGAGCTGGCGCTCATCTGGCACAAGGAAGCGCAGAAGACGAAGAACCAGGACACCTACGCGCTCGACAAGTTCATCTACAAGGTCTACCTGGACCACTTCCCGAAGGACAAAGACTCCTACGAGATGTCGTACTACTACGGCGAGCTTCTCTGGACGCTGGAGAACTGGAAGGACGCCGCCGAGCAGTACACCAAGGTCGTCGAGATGAAGCCCGACGGCAAGTACGTCAAGGACGCCGCCTACGCCGCCGTGCTCGCCTGGAAGAACGCGCTCAACGTCGACGACCACGAGCACGAGGACCAGGTCAAGACCGACCAGGAGAAGCTGAAGGAGCGCGAGGGGAAGAAGAAGATCGAGGCGCTGGAGATCCCCGAGTACCAGAAGAAGATGATCGGGGCCTTCGACACCTACATCAAGTACGTCCCCGACGCGCCGGAGCTGGTGACGATCAAGTACCGCAAGGCGCGCATCTACTACGAGTACAACCACTTCGACGAGGCCGCCAAGCTGTTCGAGGACATCGTGCGGAAGTACCCCAAGCACGAGCTGTCGATCTACTCGGCCAACCTGCTGCTCGACTCCTTGAACGCGCAGGGCAAGACCAAGGAGGTCGTGAGCTGGGTCGACAAGTTCCTCGAGATGCCCGAGCTCATGAAGGACCCGGAGTTCGGCAAGCAGATGATTTCGCTCAAGAGCGACACCTACGACATGGAAGGGCACGCAGTACGAGAAGGAGAAGAACTTACAAGGAGTGCGGCCGTTCGATGCTGGCCGCCGCCGAGGCTCTTCCGGACCACGCCAAGCACGCCGAGCGGCTCTGGAACGCCGGCCAGTGCTTCCAGAACGCGCACCTCGTCGGGCAGGCGCTCAAGGCGCGCCTCGCGCTCATCCAGACGCACCCCAAGGATCCGCTGGCGCAGAAGGCGCTCTTCCGCGTGGCGGCCGGCTACCACCAGCTGGCCTACTACTCGAAGGCCTCGGACTACTACGAGGACTACGCCAACAAGTTCCCGGGCGAGAAGAAGGCGACCGACGCGCTCGGCAACGCCACCACCTTCCGCATCGGCCTCGGCGAGAGCGAGAAGGCGATCGGGGACATGGACGCGTTCGTGAAGTTCTACGGCTCGCGCAAGCCGCAGGACGCCGCCGGCGTCTTCTTCCAGATGGGCGATGTCTACGAGAAGGAGAAGAACTACGACGCGCTGGCCAAGCACCTCGAGAACTACCTCAAGAAGTGGGGCCCGCAGGGCGGTCCCGACCGCCAGGTGCAGGCGCACTTCCGCCTCGGCGAGATGGTCCTGGAAGGCCTCCTGCGCGAAGGCCTCGGAGGACGGCGCTTGCCTCGAGATCAAGCGCGTCGCCGCCACCGGCCGCCAGAAGGTCCTCTACGACCTCAACAAGAAGCTGAAGAAGGGGAAGAAGATCAAGGAGGCCGAAGCGGACGCAGTGCGGGCCGCCGACCAGCTCGAAGATCATCGTCTTCGACCGCAACAAGGCCGGCGGCGGCCAAGGCGGCGGAGCACTTCCAGGCCGTGCTGAAGATCTGGAACAAGGGGGCCGCGGCCTCGAAGATCACCGGCAAGGACGTCGAGGCCCGCGCCGGTCTGGCCGCCTACGCGGTGGCCGGTTCGGCGTTCTACCTGGCCGAGACCCAGTACGAGAACTTCCTGCGCGTCAAGTTCCCCGAGGGGCTCGACTTCCAGCAGCCCTCCCAGTACGACAACAAGAAGAAGGCTGAGGCCAAGAAGAAGAAGGCCGCCGAGTCGGGCAAGAAGTTCACCACCTACCTCGACGAGAAGGCCAAGGGCCTCGACCACGCCCGCGACCAGTACCTCGAGGTCTTCAAGATGAAGCAGGCGCAGTGGGCCATCGCCTCCAGCGCCCGCATCGGCCAGCTCTACGCCGACTTCGTCGGTCAGCTCTACACCGCGGAGATCCCCAAGGACCTCAAGGAGCAGGACGAGTGGGGGAACCGCCCGCGCGAGATCTTCTGCGACGCCCTGGTCGACAAGGCGGAGCCGATCGAGAACAAGGCGGTCGAGGGGTTCGAGACCTGCCTCAAGGCCGCGACCGACTACTCCTGGTACAACGAGTGGTCGCGTCTGTGCGAGCGCGAGCTCAATCAGATGAAGCCGACGGAGTACCCGTTGGCCTCGGAGATCAAGCCGGATGCCGGCTACGTTTCGACGCGATGTCGGAGACGCCGGTCATCACCGAGCTGAGTGAGTCCACGGCCGCGGCGGCCTCCAACAATTCGAGCGACAAGTGAGGACCCGAGTCATGGCGACATCCAAATGAAGCACAAAACTGGCCGCGCCTTCACGCTCGGCAACTCGATTGCACTCTTCGGCCTGCTCGGGCTGACGTTCGCCTTCTCCAGCGTCAATATCGGCTGCGGCAGCTCGCCGCCGCCGAAGGCGCAGCACCGCCGGCAACGAGAGCGAGGAGACCGGCACGATGGGCGGCGAGCCCACCGAGCACGACACGATCAGCAAGGCGGGCGCCGCGCAGCTCATCCCCAAGGAGAAGAAGCGCGCCCTCACCGAGGACCAGCGCGCCGATTTCGAGAAGGCGATGCAGCGCTACGCCTCGGCCAAGAAGTCGGGTGGCCTTTCGGGCAGCGAGTGCAGCAACGTCTCCGACGCGTTCAAGTCGGTCGCCGACAGCAACCCGGGCCTGCTCCGAGGCCCGCTTCAACCAGGGGGCCGTGCTCGCCGAGTGCGGCCGCGGGGAGGACGCCGAGCGGATCTGGCGCGGAATGTCCAACTCCGGGCCGGCACATCACCAACCTCGGCTACGCTGCCTGGAAGCGGGGCGAGCGCGGCGAGGCCGAGTCGGACTTCAACAAGGCGATCCAGGTCGACCCGCTCCACACTGTCGAGGCTCTCAACAACCTCGCGCAGATCCTGAGGGACAAGGCGCGGCACGCCTCGAGCCCTGACGAGAAGAAGCAGTACGTCTCGCAGGCGGTCAGCAAGCTGCGCACCGCGCTGGCGCTCGACAGCAACAACCTCGCAGGCCTTCTCGACGCTGGCGTTCATCTACTACGACATGAACATGCTGGAGATGGCCAAGCTGGTCGGCAACCAGGCCGTCGCCAAGGCCGACGAGATCGCGACCGGCAAGTTCGCCGAGGAGAAGGTCGAAGAGGCCGCCGAAGGAAAGGCGGGCAAGGGGAAGAAGGCCAAGAAGGAGAAGGCAGGGCAGGTAAGGAAGGCGGCGGCGACGATGCCGAGGGGGGCAAGCTGGCCAAGGAGGTGAACGTTCGCGAGGAGGGGACCGGCGTCACCGCCGACATGAAGCGGAACCTGGCGATCGTCTACAACACGCTCGGGCTCGTCGAGCTCAAGAAGAAGAACATCAGCCCCGCGATCAGGCCAGTTCAAGACAGGCGGTGGAAATGAACCCGAAGCTGGCCGAGGCACGCCTCAATCTGGCGGTGCTCTCGCTCAACAACCGCGACTACAACACCGCGGAGGAGAACTTCCGCAAGGTCCTCGAGATCCAGCCGAAGAACTACGAGGCCGCCATCGGCCTCGGCGTCGCGCTGCGCGGGAACAAGAAGATCGACGAGGCGGAGGCGCAGTACTCCACCGCCGAGAAGCTCGATCCCTCGAACCCCTGGAGCTACTTCAACCTCGGCCTGCTCTACCAGGACTACAAGGACGGCCAGAAGCCGTCGCTGCACAAGGCGCAGGACTACTACCGCCAGTTCCTCGGCCACACCAACGACAAGACGCCCGAGTCCTACAAGAAAGAGGCCGAGAAGCGGATCAAGGACATCGACGAAATCTACGTCGCCCTCGACGAGGCCGCGAAGATGCAGGCCGAAGCCGAGGCGATGCAGAAGAAGGCCGAAGAGCAGCAGAAGCAGATGGAAGAGCAGATGAAGAAGCAGGAGGCCGACGAGGCCGCTGCCGCTGCCAAGGCCAAGGAAGGCGCAGGCGCCAAGGGCGGCGACAAGATCGTGGCGCCACGGCTCCCGGGGCGTCACCGCTCCCGGGGGCACCGCTCCCGGCGCCAACGCGCCGGCCGGTGACGCCGACCAAGCCGCGGCCGCTGCGGCACCCACCGACGATCAGGGCGGCGGCAAGAAGAAGAAAAAGAAGAAGTAGCTCCCGCTGGCTTCCCTCCGGAAGCGCAAGCAAGAAACGTAAGGAGATTGCAAGCGGCAGAGCCCAAAAGCTCTGCCGTTTCGCATTTTGGGGGCCGACGCGATACGCGACGCACCTCAGCGCTGAATGTCGTCGGATCTGGTAGATTGTTCGGAACCTGCGGAGCCCTCGGTTGTCTGAAATCCTGCACCGTGCTCCCGGCAGTTGAAGGAGACCGAATCATGAAGAAGCTCATCATCGGTTTTGCCGTTATCGGGAGCCTGATGTTCGTGGGCGCGGCTGGCCGCGCGCTGGCCGCTGATCCGCCGCCCGCGGCTGGCGGCGCCGACAAGGCGGCCGGCGGTGGTGGCGACGACGCCAACACGACCTACAAGGCCAAGACCGTGTACGACTTCGAGGACGACACGGTGGAAGGCGATCTGCAGCGCCCGGACGGCGAGCTGGTCAGCGCGCAGAAGAAGGCCGAGCACTCGAGTCTCATCGAGATCCGCAAAGACTTCATTCCGGAGATGTTGAAGACCCTGGAAGACATCTAGATCGATCGACCGTCCATACGTCGGCCGATCGGGGTCTTTCTCGCGTCTTCCCTAGCCCCGCACAGGAGAGAGCACCATGGCCGATGTGAACGTCCCCATCCGTTTCGAGATCTACAAAGGGGACCAGCTGGTGCGCGAGGAAGTTCTCGCGCAGGACGTCATCAAGGTCGGGAAGCTGGCGTCTTCCCATCTTCGCCTCGACGACGAGACGGTGTCGCGCATGCACGCCGTCATCGAGACGACCGGGCCGAACGAGATCCACGTGGTGGACCTCGGGTCGACCCGCGGGACGACGGTCAACGGTGAGCGGATCACCAAGGCGCGCCTGCAGTCGGGCGACGAGATCACGTTCGGCGACTGCCGCGTGGTCGTGCACTTCATGGAGGCGGCCGCACAGGAGACGCCGCCGCCGCAGCCGGGGCCTGGGGCGGTCGTCCGGCCGCCTACGCGCCGCCGCCGCAGCAGGCTTATGCGCCGCCGCCGCAGCAGGCTTACGCGCCGCCGCCCGGTTACGCGCCGCCGCCTGGTCCGCAGGGTAGTTACCAGCAGCCGGAGCCGGCCTATCAGGCGCCGCAGCAGTCGTACGCGCCGCCGTCGTTCGCCGGCGCGCCCGGCGCCGGGGCCGAGGTCGAGGTGCACGACGGCTCACGCGCGATGGAGGTCCAGACGGTCTTCCGTGGCGTGGTCACGGGTACCCGCCACCTCTTCAACCCGGAGGGGAAGTCGACGCACGCTCAGGGGACCTCGATGCTGTACGCGGGCATCGCGGGCGTCATCATCGGTCTCGGTGCCTTCGTCTCCGTCGCCCTCGAACGACGGCGCCGAGAAGGTCCGCTACGAGGCGTGGCAGGAGGCGGGCAAGGAAGCCGAAGTCGTTCCTCTGGAATCAGCGCACGCCGATTGTTCCGGTCCTCGTGTTCGGCGGTCTGATCATCGGTCTGGCGCTCTGCTACATGGGCCTCAAGCGTCGCGGCAAGTCGAGCGCCAACTTCGTGATCGGCTCGGACGCCGACGTCGACGCGCCGGTCTCGGCAGACTTCGTGCCGTCGTCGTCGCACCCGCTGGTCGCCGCGACGGGCGCCGACTACGTCGTCAACGTCACGCCGCGCATGAGCGGCGAGGTCTACGTCGACGGGCAGAGCTACCAGCTGCAGCAGTTCATCCAGCAGCGCGGCTCCAGCTTCTCGCTTCCGCCGGGCGGCTCGGTCCGTCTCGACTGCGGCGAGACGACCTTCGTCGTCACCGGGACCGCGCGAGCCGCGCACGCTCGAGGTTCCGTTCCTCACCTGGAAGTGGAGCGAGCAGGTCTACACCGTCGGCACGGCGGTGGCGCTGGGCGCTCTTCCTGCTGATGATCTTCGCGGTCCCGCCGGACCCGAAGTCGCTGTCGCTCGATCTCTTCAACAGCGACAACCGCTTCGTGAAGTTCCTCATCAAGCCGCCGGAGGAGAAGGAAGAGGACATCCCCGAGTTCCTCAAGAAGAAGGACGACTCGCAGCAGGGCGGCAAGGGCAAGCGCCACAAGGGCGAAGAAGGCAAGATGGGGAAGAAGACCTCCAAGAACAAGGAGGGTCTCTACGGCCTCAAGGGCCCGAAGGACAACCCCGACCCGCACCTGGCCAAGAAGCTGGCCGAGGAGCAGGCCAAGAACGCCGGCATCTTCGGCGTCCTCAAGCAGACCGAGGGGTCGCACATCGCCTCGATCTTCGGCCGCGACTCGGCGCTCGGTAACGACGCGGCCGACGTGCTCGGCGGCCTGGTCGGCAACCAGATCGGCGAGGCCTACGGCGTCGGCGGTCTCGGCCTGGTCGGCACCGGCTCGGGCGGCGGCGGCACCGGCGAGGGCACCATCGGCCTCGGCAACCTCGGGACCATCGGCAAGGGCGGCGGCGGCGGCAACGGCAGCGGCTACGGCCGCGGCGCCGGCGGCCTCGGCGGCCGTCGCGCCCACGCGCCGGACGTCATCCCCGGTCAGGCGAACGTTCGCGGTTCGCTCGACAAGGAGATCATCCGCCGCATCATCCGCCGCCACATCAACGAGGTGAAGTACTGCTACGAGCAGGAGCTGACGAAGAAGCCAGAGCTCGGCGGCCGCATCATGGTGCAGTTCACCATCGCGGCGTCGGGTCAGGTCATCGCGTCGGTTCTGCAGAACTCGACGATGGGCAACGCCCGCGTCGAAAACTGCACGGTCCAGGCGGTTCGTCGTTGGGAGTTCCCCAAGCCCCTCGGTGGCGGTATCGTCATCGTTTCCTACCCGTTCGTTCTCACGCCCGCCGGTGGCGGAGGAGAGTAAGCCGATGAACCGCATCCGAAACCAGTCGCTAGGAGTGGTGCTCACGATCGCCTGCGTCATTCCCGCCTGCGAGGGCTTCACCTGCAGCCAGGAGCGGATCAAGGCGATCGAGCTGGCCAACCGCGGCGCCGAGGAGTTCAAGAACAACCTCTACGACTCGGCCGAGAAGGATCTTCAAGCAGGCGGTCCAGACGGATCCGTCGTACGAGATCGCCTACTACAACCTGGGGAAGGTCTTCGAGAAGCAGCGCAAGTGGGACAAGGCGATCGAGAACTTCGAGCAAGCGGTCCAGCACAAGCCGGACAACGCCAACTACCAGTACGATCTGGGCGAGGCGTACTCTGAAGTCGAAGCGGACCGACGACGCCGAGAAGGCGTTCAAGGCCGCAACCGCGGCAGACCCCAAGCTCTTCAAGGCCTGGTGGCGGCTCGGGAAGATCTACATCCTGCTCGATCGTCCGAAGGAGGCCGACGACGCCCTCCGTCATGCCATCGAGGCCAACACCCGCTTCTCGAAGTCGTACGTCGCGCTCGGGTTACCTCTACCTCGACTACGACTTCAACAAGGAGGCCGCGCAGGTCTTCCAGGGCTGCGTCACCGCCAAGGACGACGACGGGGAGTGCCACAACGGCTACGGCTTGGCGCTCAAGAACCTCAAGCAGTACGAGCAGGCGACTGGCGAGTTCAAGAAGGCTATCGACGACGATCCGGAGCTCTACGATGCCCTCTACAACTGCGGGATGGCCTATTCCGACTGGTACGAGGAGGCCCACGGCAACGACCAGAAGGACAAGGCCCGCGAGTACCTCCAGAAGTTCGTCGGGTCACGAGCAGCAAGACGACCGATCCGAACTACGTCAAGGCGGCCAACGACAAGCTCTACGCCCTGTCGGGCCCGTAGACCGAGCAGATCGCAGGCCGATTGAGACGGCCGCCCACATTAGCGCTTCCAGGAGCGGCGAAAGCAGCCACCCGCGAGAAAGCGACCGGGAACCTCGTGTTCTCGGTCGCTTTCGTGTTTTGAGCGGCTGCGCATCGTGCTATAAAAATCGTCCTGTTTTCTAGTCTGTTTCGCTACTTAGCGGACAGGCACGCCGGCACCGATCCGAGTCTGGAGGAGCGCAGTGGATCATCAGTCCAAGCAGGGCCAGGGCCAGGGCCACGGGAAGAGAAAGAAGGACGACGGACGGGGCGGGTGGCAACGGCGCCTCCGGCGCGCACGACGATTTTCCCGCGGAGCTCGCCGGTCCGGCGAAGGCGGCGCGCGAGGCCGAGAAGCAGTCGGTCGACAAGGGGATCGAGGCCTGGAAGAAGCTGGTCGCCGCCAACCAGACCGAGTGGGCACCGCGGCGAGAGCTCGCGCGCGTCTACCGGACAGCCGAGCGCTGGAACAACTTCGTCGAGACGATGAAGGAGGCGATCGACAAGGTTAAGTGGCCGAACGCCGAGGACAAGATCCCGGTCCTGCGCGAGATGATCGAGGTCTATCGCGATCGTCTCAAGTTGGACGTCATGGTGGTCAACGCGTTCAACCAGATCCTCACCATCCAGCCGAATAACTTCGAGGCGGCAGACGAGCTGGCGGCGCAGTACGAGACGATGAAGCGCTGGCCGGATCTGATCTCGCTCCTGCGCAAGAAGGCGTCGGTGGTGGAGACGCCGGAGGAGAAGGTGGCGCTGCAGCTGCGCATCGCCAACCTCTTTCTCGAGAAGTTCTCCAACCAGGCGGAGGCGATCAAGTCCTTCGAGGCGATCCTGGAGATCGATCCGGAGAACGCCGACGCGCTCGGCGTTCGTCAAGCAGATGTACGAGAAGCGGCGCGACTGGGAGAAGCTGGTCGCCGTCAACCTGCGCGAGATCGAGAAGATCACCGACGCCGACGTGCGCCGGGCCCGCCGGGTGGAGGTGGCCAAGCTCGCCTCCGAGAAGATGAAGAAGGCATCCGTCTCGATCGACCTCTGGCAGAAGGTGCTGGCGGACGACGCGGAGAACGTCGAGTCCCTCGGGGAGCTCGAGAAGCTGTACGAGCGCGAGAAGATGTGGAGCGAGCTCGGTGCCGTGCTCGAACGGCAGGTGGCGGTCGCCTCGGACGCCACACGACGGGCGGCGATCTACGTGAAGCTGGGCGTGCTCTACACCGAGAAGGTGCAGAACGACGGCGCAGGCGACGACCGCCTGGCAGGCGCTGCTGGCGGCGGAGCCCGACAACCGCCGCGCGCAGGACGCGCTCAAGAAGCTCTATCTGCAGCTCAAGGACTGGAATGCGCTGGAGGGCTTCTACGCCGCGCAGGGGAAGTGGGACGAGCTCGTGCGCGTGCTCGAACGCCAGGCCGAGTCCGAGGACGGCGCCGGGCGCGTCGGCCTCTGGAACAAGATCGGCGAGCTCTATCGCGACCGCCTGCAGAAGGGCGATCGCGCGCAGAAGGCCTACGAGAAGGTCGCTCTCGTTCGACGGCAAGAACCTGCAGGCCGCCGAGGCGCTCATCCCGCTTTACGAGAAGGCGAAGGACGTCAAGCACCTCGCCGAGGTGCTGTTCGTCGAGCTCGGGACACGTCCAGGACCCGGGCCGTCGGCCCGCGCGTCTCAAGCGGCTCGCCGAGCTGCTCGACCTCGGCGCGGCCGACAAGGTGGGGGCGCTGCGCGTCGCGCTGACGGCGCTCGCCGAGACGCCGACCGACGGCTGGGCGATCGAGACCTCGCGCCGCCTCGCCCAGGAGGGGCGGGGCTGGGCGGAGTTGGTCGCAGGCCTACGAGGCGGCGGTGCCGCGCGCGGCCGGCGACCAGGAGGCGCTGCTGGCGCTGCTCGGGACGCTGGCGGCGGCCTACGAGTCGGAGCTGGGGAACCCCGACGCGGCGATCGAGCGCAATCAGAAGATCCTCCAGCTCTCGCCCAAGAATCCGGAGGCGGTCGGTGCGCTCGAGCGGCTCTACATCGCCACGGGCCGGTTCTCCGACCTGCTCGCCATCTACGACAAGAAA
The DNA here is from genome assembly GCA_963725905.1 of uncultured Pseudomonadota bacterium. Classification (GTDB taxonomy): domain Bacteria; phylum Myxococcota_A; class Polyangia; order Fen-1088; family Fen-1088; genus JADGRB01. Next base: position 308,256 of record CAVSAG010000007.1, read on the forward strand.
CTGGAGCTGGCCAAGAGCAAGGACGAGGAGCTCTCGATCCGCTTCAAGCTGGCCAGTCTCTACGAAGACGAGATCAAGCAGCCCGACAAGGCGGTGCAGCTCTATCAGGCGATCCTCAAGCAGGATCCGAAGCAGGTGCCCGCGCTCGGCGCGCTCGATCGCATCTACCAGCAGCTCGGACGCTGGAAGGAGCTGGCGGAGACAATCGACGCCGAGATCGACCTCGGCACCGACATGGGCGCGGTCGCGGAGCTCAAGTTCCGGCGCGGCGCGATCCTCGAGCAGCACCTGGATGACGGCGCGGGCGCGGTCGCTTCTTACCGCGAGGCGCTCACGCTGGAGCCGACGCACGTCGGGGCGCGTACGGCGCTGCAGGCCTACCTCTCGAGCGCCGACCCGGCGCTGCAGCAGGCGGCGGTCGAGGAGCTGGAGCCGATCTACGAGTCGACCAACGACCTGGCGCGGCTCGTCGAGGTCCAGCGGATCAAGCTTGGCCACGAGAAGAAGACCGACAAGCGCGTCGATCTGCTCCTGCGCATCGGCAAGCTGGAAGGACAGCTGGGGAACGCCGACCAGGCCTGGGAGGCCTACACGCGCGCCTTCGGCGAGAGCCCCGCCTCGGCGCCGGCGCGCGAGGCGCTGGAGAACCTGGCCAACATCCTCGACAACTGGCAGCCGCTCGTGACGCTGTACGAGAAGGCGCTGTCGGCCAAGGGCAAAGAGAAGCTGCCCTCGGCCCTCGAGCGCGAGCTCCTGCTGGTGGTGGCGGTCGCCTACGACGAGAAGCTGGGGCTCAACGATCGCGCGGTCGAGTACTTCCGGCGCGCGCAGAGCATCCAGCCCGAGGACGCCTCGGCGCTGGTGGCGCTGGAGCGGCTCTACACCCGCACCGAGCGGTGGAGCGATCTCGGTCGATACGCTGCTGAAGAAGGCGCAGCTGGTCACCGACGCGGCCGAGCGCGAGGAGATCCGGATCCGCATCGCCACCGTCTGGGAGGAGATGCTGGGCAACGCCGAGCAGGCGATCGTCGCCTGGAACGTCGTCCTGCAGGAGAGCCCGTCCAACGTGCGCGGCGCTGCGTGCGCTCGACCGCCTCTATCTGACCCGCGGGGAGTTCCGCGAGCTCGCCGACAACCTGCAGCGGCAGCTGACGCTCGTCGAGGACGGACGCCGAGCGAAACGGTCCGCTGCTCGGGCGCCTGGGCGCGCTGCGCGAGCTGAAGCTCGATCAGATCGGCGCGGCGGTCGACACCTACGCCAAGATCCTGAAGCTGGAGCCCGAGCACGGCGAGACGATCGCCGCGCTGGAGCGGATCGCCGCCAACCCGGAGCACGAGCTCGACGCCGCGCAGCTGCTCGAGCCGATCTACAAGATCCGCGGCGACTGGCCGCGCCTCATCGGCGTCTACGAGGTGGAGGCGCGCCACGCGGCCGATCCGGAGCAGAAGATCGCGCTCTTCGCCAGATCGCCGACGGCTACGAGGTCGGCCTCGACGATCCGGCGCGCGCCTACGAGGCGCTCGGCCGCGCGCTTGGCCGAGGATCCGCAGAACCTCGAGGTGCAGACGGCGGTCGAACGGCTCGCCCGCGCGCTCGACAAGCTGGACGATCTGGTGGCTCGCTACGGGCGCCTCGTCTCCGGGGTCTCCGATCCCGAGCGCAAGAACGCGCTCTATCACAAGATCGCGCGTCTCTGCGAGGTCGACCTGGGCGACGACCGCCAGGCCGCGGCCGCCTATGGCGCGGCGCTGGAGGCCTGGCCGCGCGATCTCGAGGCGGCCAACGCCCTCGAGCAGCTCTATCTGCGCGGCGGCGACTACCCGAACCTGGTGCAGCTGCTGCAGCGCAAGGCGGAGATCGTCGACGCGCCCGGCGGAGAAGAAGGCCCTCTACGGGCGCGCCGCGCAGCTTTACGAGGAGGTCCTCGAGGATCTCGAGAGCGCGGTCAAGGTGTTCCAGCACGTGCTCTCCGTCGACGACGGCGACGCGGGGGCGCTCGATCAGCTCGAGCGCCTCTACATTCGCCTCGGGCGCTGGAACGATCTGAAGAACATCTACGCCAAGAAGGCGGAGCTGGCGCAGACGCCGGCCGAGAAGAAGCAGATGCTCTTCGTGCTCGGTCAGGTCTACGACCGCGAGCTCGGCGATCCGGAGCGCGCCGTCGAGACCTACAGCTCGATCATCGATCTCGATCCCGAGGACTACGACGCCGCCCAGGCGCTCGATCGCCTCTACCAGCAGCTCGAACGCTGGTACGACCTGCTCGCCGTCCTCGAGCGGCAGACCGAGATGGCGCCGTCGCCCGCCGAGGTCGTTTCTTTGCGCTTCAGGATCGGCGAGCTGTGGCGCGAGCACCTCAAGGATCTGGCGCGCGCCGTGGAGGCGTACCGCCAGGTGCTGACGATGGACCCCGCGCACGAGCCGACGGTGCGCGCGCTGGAGACGCTCATGAAGGGGGGCGAGGCGGAGTCCGCGGTGCTCGCCGCGCAGGTGCTGGAGCCGATCTACGAGAGCGCCGGCGAGTGGGACCGCGTGATCGCCGTCTACGAGGTGATGCAGGCGCAGGCAGAGGACCCGGTGCGCCGGGTCGAGCTGCTCGGTCGGATGGCGGAGATCGAGGAGCGGCGTCTGTCGCACCAGAACGCCGCCTTCGACATCTACGGGCGCGCGCTGCGCGTCGATCCGACGAACCAGGACGTGCTGGCGCAGCTCGATCGCCTGGCCGCCGAGACTGGCCACTGGGCCAAGCTCGCCAACCTGTTCGCCGGCGAGCTCGACAAGATCGACGATTCGCGCCGGCAGATCGACCTCCTCCTGCGCCTCGGTCGCGTCTACGAAGAGGAGACCAACCAGCCCGAGGAGGCCGTCGCCACCTACCGCAAGGCGGTGGAGGCCGATCCGGAGAACAAGCAGGCGCTGGTCGCGCTCGACGGGCTCTACGGGCGGGCGCAGCAGTGGGAGGAGCTGGCGGTGATCGTGCGCCGCGAGATCGGCATCGCCCCCTCCGACGATCAGCGGGTCGCGCTCACCTTCCGGCTGGCGCAGATCTACGAGCTGGCGCTGATGGATCTGCCCAAGGCCGTCGAGGCCTACCGCGAGATCCTGGTCGCTGCGCCCGACCACGCCGAGACGCGCGCCGCGCTCGAGCGGATGTTCATGGGCGGCACCATGCAGATCGAGATCGCCGAGGTCCTCGAGCCGCTCTACCGCGCGGGCGAAGAGTGGGAGAAGCTGCACCAGATCCACGAGGTGCAGCTCGGTCGCGTGACCGATCTCGCCGAGCGGCAGGCGCTCCTGCGCCGCCTGGCCGAGATCGCCGAGCACAAGCTGGTCGACCAGGTCGCCGCCTTCGGCTGGTGGGCCGAGGCGGTCAAGGAGGATCCCTCGTCGGCGCAGGCGCTCGACGAGCTCCTGCGGCTCGGCGCGCGCGACCCACCAGTGGGACGCCTACGTCACCACCATGTCGGAGGCGGCGTCGGCCGATCGGGCGCCCGAGGTGCGGCGCGACGTGCTGTTGCGTCTCGGCCGCCAGCTTCGAGAGCGATCTCGGGGATCTCGAGCGCGCCGAGAAGGCGTTGCTCGCTGTCCTCGACGAGCACGCCAAGGATCAGGCGGCGCTCGCCTCGCTCGATCGCATCTACGAGAGCCAGGGGATGTACGAGAACCTGGCGGGCGTGCTTCGCCAGCGGATCGCCACCACCGACGACAGCGCGGAGCTGGTGACGTTCAACTTGCGGCTCGGCAAGGTCTACGCCGAGGCGCTCGAGGAGCGAGACCAGGCCATCGCCAGCTACCTGGCGGTGCTGGAGCACGCGCCGCAGACCCGCGAGGCGCTCGATGCGCTCGAGCGGCTCTACTTCCGGGGCGAGCGCTGGAGCGAGCTCTACGGCGTCTACGAGCAGATCGCCGGGATGACCAGCGACGAGATGGGCCTCGCGGACTGCTACGCGCGGATGGCCAAGCTGGCCGCCGACGCGCTCGACGATCGCGCCAAGGCGGTCGAGCTGTGGGGCAAGGTGGTCGACATCCGGGGCGAGGACGCCATCGCGCTCTCGGGCCTGGCCGATCTGCACGAGATGGCCGGCGAGTGGAACCCCTCTGACCGAGGTCCTCGAGAAGCAGGTGGCGGCGACGGCCGACGCCGAGGCGAGGATCCCGATCTACAAGCGGCTCGGTCGGATCTGGGGCGAGAAGCTGTCGCGCGAGCGCAACTCGCTCGAGAGCTGGCAGAAGGTTCTGGAGATCGATCCGCAGGACGTCGACGCGCTTCGCGCGATCGCCGCCAACTACCGGAGCGCTGGTGCCTGGGAGGAGCTGTCGCAGGCGCTGCGCCGCCTGATCCAGGTCGGTCAGCTCGGTGGCAGTGGGATCGAGAGCGACGAGCTCAAGGAGCTGTTCGCGCAGCTCGGCGAGCTCGAGGGCGACACCCTCATGCGGACGCAGGACGCGATCGACGCCTGGCGCGAGGTGCTGGAGCTCGATACCGGCAGACTTCCGCGCGCTGGCGGCGCTCGAGCGCCTGTTCATGCAGGAGGCGCGCTGGGAGGAGGCGGTCGACATCCTCGAGCGACGCGTGGAGGCGCTGGCGAACCCGACGGAGCGGGTCGACGTCCTCATGCAGGCGGCGTCTCTCTGGGCCGATAAGATCGGCGACGGCGGGTCTGCCGCGCAGGTCTACGAGCGCGTGTTGCAGATCGATCCGGGGCACCAGACGGCCTCGCTGGAGCTCGAGCAGCTCTATCGCCAGCGCAAGAGCTGGGTGAAGCTGGTCGATCTGCTGCTGGCGCGCACCGAGTTCGCGGCCGACGCGGCGGCGCGCATCGGCCTTCTCGTCGCAGGTGGCGGAGATCTACGAGCAGCAGCTCGGCGACCGCGACAGCGCGTTCGTGACGCTGCAGGCGGCCTTCCGCGAGGACTACTCGAACGACCAGGTCGCGCAGGAGCTGCAACGCCTGGCGACGGCGGCCGACAAGTGGAACGAGCTCATCGGCGACTACACGCAGGTCGTCCAGGGGATCGCCGATCCCGAAGCAGGCGGCCGATCTGTGGGTGAAGATCGCGCGCTGGTACGACTCGGCGCTCCGCCACGTCGACTACGCGATCGCCTCGGCGCAGCAGGCGCTGCAGCTCGACAACGCGCACGTCGGCGCGCTGCAGGCGCTGGAGGACTTCTACCGCAAGCAGAAGCGCTGGAGCGATCTCGTCACCGTGCTGGCCCGCCACGCCGAGTGCGAGACCGAGCCGGCGGCGCGCGTCGACATCCTGCTGGCGCTGGCCGACACCTACGAGTCGCAGGTCGGCGACGCCACGCAGGCGGTGAACGCCTACCAGCGCGCGCTCGACACCGACGAGCGCTGCATCGACGCCATCAACGCCCTCGAGCGGCTCTACCGCCGCACGCAGGCCTGGGACCGCCTGGTCGAGGTGCTGGCCAAGAAGTCGCAGGTGGTCGACGACACCGACCAGGCGATCAAGCTCAAGCTCCAGGTCGGCGAGCTGTGGGAGGACCGCCTGGGGGACAACGATCGCGCCGTCGAGGCCTACAAGGAGGTCCTCTCGGTCGATCCGCGCAACCTGCCGGCGCTGACCGCGCTCGACGCCCTCTACGAGAAGACGGGGCGGATGGAGGAGTACCTCGAGAACCTCGAGCACCGGCTGGAGGTCTCGCCCCCCGAGGAGGACCGGGTCGCCACCTACCAGAAGATGGCGACGATCTGGGAGGAGAACTTCGCCAAGCCCGATCGCGCGTCGGAGGTGCTGGAGAAGATCCTCCTCATCGACGAGAAGAACGCCAAGGCCTACCGCGACCTCGAGCGGCTCTACCAGCAAGAGCGCAAGTGGGAGCAGCTGGTCGAGACCTACCGCAAGCACCTCGGCGTCACCAGCGACGGGACCGAGCGCATCCAGATCTTCACCAAGATGGGGCAGGTCTACGAGACCGAGCTTCGCGATCTGGACAAGGCGATCGACGCCTACAACGATGTCCTCTCCGTCGAGGGCGACCACCTCGAGGCGCTGGCCGGCATCGCCCGCCTCTACGAGGAGACGTCGCAGTGGAACGAGGCGGTGGAGGTGATGCGGCGCCTGCTGCGGATCAGCGCTGATCCGAAGGAGAAGGTCGATCTCAACTACCGGCTCGGCAAGCTGTTCGACGAGCAGATGCAGGATCCGGAGCCCGCCCAGGAGTACCTGGTCGAGGCGCTGTCGCAGGATCCGGCGCACGTCCCGTCGATGCTGTCGCTGCTCGGGATCTACAAGCGGCGCGGCGACTGGCAGAAGGCGGCGCAGCTCATGGTCCGCGCCGAGGCAGCCACCGTCAACCCGCTGGAGAAGACGCGCCTCCTGCACGAGGCGGGCAAGATCTTCCAGGAGAAGCTCGGCGACGAGGGGCAGGCGGCCGATCTGTTCGCCCGCGTGATGCAGCTCGATCCGGAGCACGTCGAGGCGGCCGAGCCGCTGTCGCAGATCTACTTCAAGCGCGAGGAGTGGGGGCCGCTGGTGCCGCTGCTCGAGATGCTGGCGCGCAAGGCGGATCGCAAGACCAACCGCGAGCTGACGCAGCTCTATCACCGCCTCGCCAAGGCGGCCGATCGGCTGGGCGAGAACGAGAAGGCGCTCAAGTACTACAAGCAGTCGTACGACCTCGACTCGACCTACCTGCCGACGCTGGTCGATCGGGCGGGCCTGCTCTACAAGCTGGAGCACTGGGACGACGCGTTCCGCATCTACCAGACGATCCTGGTCCACCACCGCGACACGCAGAAGGACGACGAGATCGTCGACATCTTCTTCCGGCTCGGGCGGATCAAGCTGAAGCTCAACGAGCGCACCAAGTCGGTGAACATGTTCGAGAAGGCGCTGGAGATTCAGCCCGGACATCGGGGGACTCTGCAGGCGCTCATCGACCTCTACACCGACGCGGGCGACTTCGAGGCGGTCATCAAGCAGAAGCGCGCGCTGATGTCCGCGGCGGCCACCCTCCCCGACGAGAAGTTCACGATCTCCGAGGAGATCGCCGGGATCTACAAGGACAAGCTGGCCAACCCGCAGAAGGCGATCGCCGCCCATCTCGAGGCGCTCAACTTCAAGCCGAACGATCGCCAGCTGCTGCACGACCTGCTCGATCTCTTCTCCGAGACCAAGCAGTGGAAGAAGGCGATGGAGATCCTGTCCAAGCTCGCGGAGCTCGAATCCGGCAAGGTCAAGGCGCGTTACCTGGTCGCCTCCGGCAACATCGCCAACTACGAGCTGCACTCCACCGACGAGGCGGTCGAGATCTACAACCAGGCGCTCGACGAGGATCCCGACGATCTGAAGGCGTTCGAGCGCATCGACAAGATCATGACCGCCAAGAAGGACTGGAAGAACCAGGAGCGGAACTTCCGGCGGATGATCAAGCGCATCGGGCAGGATCCGCCCGCCGAGCGCAAGCCGACTGTGATCGCCCTCTGGCACGGCCTGGGCGAGATCTACCGGTCACGCCTCAAGGACTTCAAGTCGGCGACGGCCGCCTTCGAGGTCTGCGTGCAGCTCGATCCGGACGCCACGCCACGCCACCAGATCCTCGCCGAGCTCTATCAGCTGTCGGGGCCCGAGTCCTACGACAAGGCGATCGCCGAGTACCGCCACCTCATCAAGGTGACGCAGGACTTCGGGCAGATGGCGGTCTACATGAAGACGCTGCGCGGCCTGCACATGGCCATGCAGCAGTACGACCGCGCCTGGTGCGTCGGGGCGGCGATGGTCTTCCTGCGCAAGGCCGACGCCGAGGAGCAGCAGTTCTTCGAGCAGTACAAGCCGAAGGGCTTCGTCCGGGCCAAGGCGCGCCTCACCGAGGACCTCTGGAAGAACATCTACCACGCCGACGAGGACCGCTTCGTCTCGCACATCTTCGCGACCGTCAGCCATGCGGTCGCCGCCGCCAAGGCGCGTGAGCACAAGGAGTGGGGACTCAAGCGCAAGGACAAGCGCGACGTCGCCAACGACCAGCTGCTCTTCAGCAAGGTGTTCAACTACGTCAACCAGGTGCTGGGGGTCCCGCAGCCGGAGCTCTACCTGCGGCCCGAGTCGCCAGGCGAGCTGGACATGGCGAACGCACGCGAGAAGACGCAGCTGACGCCGTCGTTCGTCGTCGGGTCGGCCCTGTTGCAAGGCCGGCCCGAGAGAGATCTCGCCTACGTGGTGGGCAAGCGGCTCACGCTGATGCGTCCGGACCACTTCGTCCGCTGGCCGACCGTGGTGCCGACGCTGGCCGAGCTGAAGGTGGTTTTCATCGCCGCCCTGAAGCTCGTGCACCCGAAGCTGGAGGTGAAGGCCGACATCCAGCAGCCGGTGAACCAGTACCTCACCGTGTTGCCGAAGCTGGTCCCCCCGCAGGCGCTGGAGCAGCTGGGCGCCGTCGTCCAGCGCTTCGTCGCCGGCAAGGGCGAGGCCGACATCCCCAAGTGGTCGAACGCGGTCGACATGACGGCCACGCGCGCCGGCTTCCTCATCTGCAACGATCTCGAGATCGCCGCGCGGCTCGTGCAGAGCGAGCCGGTCTCGATCGGCGTCGCCGATCCCAAGGACAAGATTCGCGATCTCATCCTCTGGTCAATCTCGGAGGAGTACTTCCAGGTTCGCGAGCACCTCGGGCTGGGCATCGGCCAAGGGTAGTTCAGGGCTCGTTGGACACGATGCTCCCCCTCCTGATCGCGGCCGCCGCGGTGGCCGCGGGGGTGGGGATCTGGCTGGGCCGCCGCGCGGCGCACCAGCAGGCGGCGCTGCTCTCTGAGGGCGTCCGCCAGCTGACCGCGGCGATGGCCCGCGCCGCGGAGATGGCCCGCGCGGAGATCCTGCGCAGCGCCGAGATCAACGGGCGAGACGAGGCCCGTGCCGCGGGCGCCGCAGCCGAGGCGTCGGTGCGCGCGCGGACGGCGGAGATCGAGGCGCGGCGGCGCGCGGTCGAGGGGCGGGAGGCGGAGCGCGTGCGCCTGGCTGCTCTCCTCGCCGACAAGGTGGCGGCGGTCGATGCCGAGAGTGCCCAGGTGGCGGCCCACGACGCGGAGACGACGCGGGCCCGGGCCGAGCTCGTCGAGATCGCGCAGGCGTCACGCGCGGCGCTGGAGCGGGCGGCGGCCGAGACGGTCCGGGAGGCCACGGACGCGATTCGCGAGACGGAGATCGAGGAGGCGCGCCTCGTCTCCGCGCGCTCGGAGCGGGCCGCCGCCGAGGCGGCCGCCGAGGGGGCGATCAAGCGGGCCAAGCGGGTGATGGGGATCGCCGTGGGGCGGTTCTACGGCCACTACCTGACGGAGCGGCTCCATTCGGTGCTGCCGCTGCCGCCCGGCGAGACCGGCGCCGCGCTGATCGGGCACGACGAGGCCAACCTGCGGGCCATCGAAAGCGTGGCCGGCGTGACGCTCGTCGTCTCCGAGCACCGCGACAGCTTGCGGCTCGAGGGGCTCGACGGCGTCGGTCGCGAGGTGGCGCGCCGGACGCTCGCCCGCCTCCAGCGGCAGCCCGGGACGGCGCGCGATCCGGCGGCGGTGACCCGCGCCGCGCGCGAGATCTCCACCGCGCTCGACGCCGAGCTCAACGAGCTCGGCCGGCGGGCTTTCACGATGCTGGAGATCCCCCCGGCGCACCCGGAGATCGTCCGACTGGTCGGCCGCCTCAACTACCGAACCAGCTACACGCAGAACCAGTGGAAGCACGCCGTCGAGGCCGCCTACCTGTGCGGGATGATGGCCGACGAGCTGGGCCTCGATCCCAAGCTCGCGCGACGGGCGGCGCTGATGCACGACATCGGCAAGGCGCTCACCCACGAGCTCGACGGCTCGCACGCCGTCATCGGGGCCGACTACGCGCGGCGCCTCGGCGAGGCCGAGTCGGTGGCCAACGCCATCGGCGCCCACCACACCGACGAGCCCTTCAACAGTCCCTTCGCCTACCTGGTGGCTGCCGCCGACGCCATGTCGGGTGGCCGCCCGGGTGCGCGGCGCCAGACGGACGAGAGCTATCTCACGCGCATCGAGGATCTGGAGCGGATCACCCGCGGGTTTCGCGGTGTCGCTGAGGCGTTCGCCGTGCAGGGGGGGCGCGAGGTGCGCGTCTATGTCGAGGAGAACCGGATCGACGATCTGGGGGCCGTGAATCTGTCGACCGAGATCGCGCAGAAGATCTCGCAGGAGATGCGCTTTCCGGGGCAAATTCGGGTTACCGTCATCCGCGAGCTCAAGTCCGTCGAGATCGCCAGCTAGCCATGAACCTCGTCATCCCTCCGCTGTTCTTCTACGTCATCGGCCTCCTGCTGACGGTCGGCGGGGGGGTGCGGGTGGCGACGCTCGGACGCCGCGACGAGGCGCGTGAGATCGCCGACGACACGCCCGAGCGGGCGAAGGCCCGCCGACGTCACCGGACGTTCGGGTTCATCTGGATGGCGATGGGACTCTTCCTCATCGTTTCGACCGCCGGCGTCCTCCGGATGCGCCACTGACGGCTCGCCGGAGCGCTCAGTCGGCGCTCACTCGGAGGTCGGCGCGGCGGCAGGGGCGGTCAGGGGGCAGCTCGTAGACGACCACCTGGTCGCCGGCGCCGGAGAAGCGGCGCTCCTCGACCAGCGCGGTGCGATCCACCGTTCCCTGGTAGCGGACCTCGGGGTCGAAGTCCGGGTCGAAGACCCTGAAGCTGGCGATGCGGGCGTCGACGTAGAGCACGGGACCCCGGAACCCGCCGGCGCGCGAGCGGCCGACGCGCGCGCAAAAGTCATACGGCGCCGCGCTCACGGTGCGGGCGGCACCGAGGATGACTCGCTCCTCGCGGTGCGCGTTCGGCGGAAAAGGCGCACCTGCGTCGGTGGTCACCCAGGCCTCTGCGCGCAGCGCCTGTGGCAGAGCGTTCGTGAGGCAGCCGCCCCGGCAACGCTCTTCCAGGTAGGAGGCGGCCTCGTCGATCGCGCGGCTGTTGCTGACGCCGAGCTTGCCGGCCGCGACGATGAACCCGAGCGCCGCGAGCGCCGCCGTCGCGCCGAGGCGGCGCACGCGCGCGGGCGCGAGCCGGGCGCTCCAGCGGTCAATCCCCCGCGCGACCGTCAGGCAGAGCGGCACGGCGATGCTGACGTAGTAACTCGGGTTCAGCTGCGGGACGAACAGCATCCCGAGCGGCAAGAGGTACGCCCCAAGCAGCCAGCCGCGCGACCAGCCGGCGCCGGCGTGGTGACCACCCGCGATGCCACGCAGCCCGGCCGCCGCCAGCGCGAGCCCCACCGGCGTCAGGCCGTAGAACCAGAACAGGCCCCACAACAGATCGACCGGCTTGGCGAGGAGGCGCAGGAGCGCAAACCCGGGATGGTGCAGGAGCGCGCGCAGGAGGCTGCCTTGGTTCTCCGCGAACCCACCAAAATAAGCGACCGACGCCCGGTAACGCCCGTACTCGGTTCCGCCGAGGTGTCCGGACATGAGAGCCGGCAGGCCGTCGAAGAACGTGTAGAAGCCATAAGTCGGATCGCTCGAGAGACCTCCGCCGAGCGCCCCGCGGATCGCCGTCGCCGCCGCGATCCCGCCGAGCGTGCCCAGGGCCAGTGCCGCGGCGGCGCGTCGGCTGCCCGGGAGGTTCGGCATCCGGACGCCCAAGAGCGCGAGCGCCAGCGCGCCACCGCCGCAGGTGGCGAGCGCCTCGTACCGACCGGCGGTGCCCAGCGTCGCGAGGAGCGCGGCGAGCGCGAGCGCTGCGATCGTGGACGGCCGCATCGAAGTGGCCGTCGCCGCGTTGGCCGCCAGCGCCAGCGCGCTGGCGCTCAGCCCGGCCGCCAGGGTGACGCCGAGGTTGTCGCGTCCCGAGTGGGTGGCGAGCAGCGGCACGAGCGCCACCGTCGCGCAGAGCGCCGCACGCCGGCGGGCCGAGGCCGCCGGCCAGATGAAGCGCCCGAGGCCCAGCGCGCCGGCGCCGAGGAGCAGGTGCGCCACCAGGTAGGTGAGCTCGTTCGCCAGCCGCGCGCTGGCGCCGAGGCGTCGCGCCGCAGTGAGGGCCAGGTAGGTGATCGGCCGCTCTTCGAAGGCCTGGTGAATCCCGAGCGCGATCGCACGGGCGTGTGCCAGGTAGTTGAGGTTCATCCACCCGACGTCCCCTCCATAGCGGGCGAGGTAGAGCAAGCGAGCAGCGAGGATGGCCAGCAGACCCGCAACGAACGTGCTCGCCGGCCAGCCGGGGGTTGACGTCGCGCTCTGCGACGTCGTCTGCCCCTGGCTTTCCGGGCTCATCGGTCAAGGCCTCGCACTCCGACGAAGGTGGTCAGCCTCAGCGCCAGCGCCATTGTCCGGGCGCGAGAATCCGGCAGCGTCCGGTCTTCCGGCGATGAGGAGGTACAGAGCTATCTGACGCGCATCCAGGATCTGTAGGCGGGGTCTGTTCCGCCCGGTGACCCCGGCGCGTGACGGCAGGGGCGATCGTCGGGCAGACGGTAGACGATCACCTCGTCGGGGCCGCTCGAAAAGCGGCGCTCCTCGAGGAGATCCGACCGGTCGATCGTTCCTTGATAGCGAACCTCCGGATCGAAGTCGGGGTCGAAGACCTTGAAGCTGCGGATCCGCGCGTCGACGTAGAGCACCGGGCCCGCGAAGCCGCCGGCGCGCGCGCCGCGCACCCGCTCGCAGTAGTCGTACCGCTCGGCCCGCCCCGCGAATGCCATTCCCAGGATCTCCTGCTCGCTGCGGCTCGCGCGGGGCGGCAAGGGGGCACCCGCGTCGGTGACGACCCAGGCCTGATCCCGGAGGGACTGCGGCAGGACGTTGGTGAGGCAGCCGGTTCGGCAGCGGTCTTCCAGATAGGGGACGGCCGCGTTGATCGCGCGGCTGTTGGTCACCCCCAGCTTCCCCGCGCCGGCGATCAGGGCCAGCGCTCCCAGCACCGCCGCCGCGCCCATCGCCCGAGATCGTGCCGGGCCCAGCCAGGCGCCCAGCCGGTCGGCGCCGCGCGCGACGGCTAGCACGAGCGGCACCGCGATACTCACGTAGTAGGCCGGGTTCTGCTGCGGGATGAACAGCATCGCCAGCGGCGGCAGGTAGGCCGCCAGCACCCACCCGCGCGCCCAGTCGCCGCGCGGCCGCCGATCGAGTCCGCGGAGGCCCAGCGCCGCCAGTGCCACCCCTACCGGCGTGAGGCCGTAGGCCCACAGAAGCACGGCGAGGAGATCGATCGGCTTGGTGACGACTCGCAGAATCGCGAAGCCGGGGTGATGCAGCAGCGCGTGGACCAGGCTGCCGCCGTTGTTGCCAAAGCCGCCGAAGTAGCCGACCGACGCCTTGTAGCGCCCGTACTCGGTCCCTGGGAGGTGCGGGTACATCAAGATCGGAAGCCCGTCGAAGAACGTGTAGAAGGCGTAGGTCTTGTCGGGCTCGGCGCCGGCCGCCAGCGCGTGCCTTACGGCGATGACGGCCGCCAGGCCGCCCGCGGCGCCGACCGCCAGCGCCAGCGCCGCCCGCCGGTGGCCGGGGACCCCGGGCATTCGCCCGCCCAGCAGCGCGAGCAGGAACGCGGCCCCGGCGCAGGTCGCCAGCGCCTCGTAGCGCCCGGTGCTGGCCAGCGCCGAGGCGAGCGCCGCCAGCATCAGCGCGGCGACCGTCCCCGGCCGGAGGCGCGCCGACGTGGCGGCGGTGACCGCCAGCGCGAGAGCGCTCGCCGTCAGCCCCGCGGCCAGGCTGACGCCGAGGTTGTTGCGCCCCGACTGCGACGCCAGGAGCGGCACCACGGCCAGGGTGGCGCAGAGCACCCGCCGCCGCCGCGACGAGGCGGCCGGCCAGACGAAGCGCGCGATCCCCAACGCCCCCGCCGCCAGCAGGAGGTGCGCGGCCAGATACACGAGCTCGTTCGCCGCGCGCGCGCCGACACCCAGCCGCCGCGCTGCCACCAGGGCGTAGAACGCCAGCGGCTGCTCCTCGGCGACCTGCGCGCGGCCGAGCGCGATGGCGCGCGCGTGATTGAGGTAGCCGAGGTTCATCCACCCGATGTCCCACCCGTAGCGGGCCAGGTAGACGAGGCGGGCGGCGAGCACGGCGGCGATCCCACCCACGAAAGTCCTAGCCGTCCAGCCGCTGCGGTCCGGGCCGTCCGCCGCCATCCCCGCCTGAACGCCCGGACTCACGGTGGCCGATCCCTTAGAGGGTGGTGGAGGGGGCGTCGCGATCGTCGGGGGCGGGCGGAGCCGGTTCGTCCGCGTGTCGCGGCGACTGCTCGTAGAGCGGGCGGGCCCGGCGCCAGGTCAGGAAGGCTGGCAGGGCCACGATGGCGGCCGACAGGCAGGCGACCTCGCCCAGGATCGCCATCAGCCCGAACCCCTGCAGCGCCCGGTTGCGCGCCGCCAGAAGCGAGCCGTAACCGACGATGGTGGTCCACGAGCAGAGCGCCACCGCCGCGCCCGTCGAGACGATCGCCCGCAGCACGTCGCGCTCCTCGCGGTAGCGGGTGATGACGTTGAGCGCGTATTCGGCCCCGATGCCGAAGGTGATGGGCAAGGCGATGAAGTTGAGGAAGGTGACGCGCACCTCCGCCCAGCCCGCGGTCCCGACCATCAGAAGCACGCCGAGGATCAGCGTCCCCAGCGCCAGCAGCGCCGCCCCGGCAGGGCGGATGGTGAAGATGACGATGATCAGCACCGCGATCAGCGAGGCGGCGGTCGCGATCGGCCCGTCGCGCACGACCGACCGGATCATCGCCCCGAACACCACCGCCGAGCCGGAGGTCTCGATGACCTTCCCGCTCGGCAGGTGCAGGTACTGCAGCACACCCCCGATCCGCAAGAGGTCGCGGCCGCTCCAGACCGAGATCCCGTGCTCGGCGGCGTAGACCAGCACCACGCGCCCGACGGTGCCATCGGTCTCGGTGAACGGGCGTCGCGCGAGCGGCGGCAGGTCGCCGGGCTGCAGGACGCGTAGCCCGGCGGGCGGATCGATCTTCGCCAGGTCGGCCTTCTCCTTGTCGTTCAGCAGCGACAGCGCCGGGTCGTGGGTCAGCTTGCGGATCTGCGCGATCAGATCGAGCTTCCGCCGCTGCGACTCGGGGGTCCCGGGCAGGAGGTCGTAGATGGTGACCACATCGCCGATCACAGGGGGTCCCGGGTAGTCGCGGTCCTGTTTGCGGATCGTCTCCTTGATCGGTTCTACCTCGTCGATCGAATCGCCTAGCACGATGGTGGGCGCCGGCCAGCGGCCGAACAGACTCTCCAGACTGCGATTGAACTGCTGTGTCTGCTCGCTGGGCTGGGTCTTGAGGCTCAGCTTGAGGAAGTTGTACTCGAACGGATCCTTCAGGAAGTGGCGCAGGCCGACCATGCAGCCGAGCCCGAGCACGATGAAGAGGGCGCTCACCGCGGCGGCGTGGCGCCCGATGAAGCGCGCCAGCGGGCCGAACTCGATCGGTGGGCGCAGGATCCGGCCGCGCCGCCCCCGCCCGCGTCCGTCGAGCTGCCAGAGCAACGCGGGGAGCACCGTGTAGGTCGCCATCCAGCAGGCCAGCGACCCGGCCGCGCCCATCACACCGAACTGGTAGAAGCCGCGGAAGCTGGTCACCATCAGCGAGGCGTAGGCCGCCGAGGCCGAGATCGACGCCACCAGCGTTCCGCGCCAGGTGCCGGCCATCGCGCGGCAGAGGGCCTGGTCGGGATCGTCGCCGCCGGCCCGGTGTTCTTCGTAGCGGGACATCAGGACGATCGCGTAGTTGATCCCGTTCCCGACGATGATTGATCCCAGGAAGGCGGTCGACTCGGTCAGGTAGCCGAAGGAGAGCTCGGCCACTGCGAACGCCAGCGCGGCGCCGATCGCCGCGGGGATCCCGGTGAGCGGGACGGCCCGCACGCGCCGGAAGTAGAAACCGATCGAGAGGACGACGATCACCACGCAGGTCGTGGTGACGGTAATGAGATCGTTGACCACCGCCTGACGGTTGGCGATGCCGGTGGCGATCGGCCCCGCCACCTCGGCGCGCATCTGGGGCTGGTAGCGCGAGGGGGGATCTTCCTTGATGAGCCGATTGGCGGCGTCGAACAGCGCCTCTCCCGCGTGCTCGACGAACAGGCCCCCCGGCGGCAGCGCCGCGATCCAGACGTACTGGCCGTCCTTGCTGGCGAACACGCCGTCGGGGAACCGCTCGTCGATCCCGTTCTTGTGCTCGAGGCGGTTCTGCATCTTGTCGATCGGCTCCTCGTCGTCGAGCGAGACGAAGAGCGGGTTCTTCCGCTTGCTGATCTCGTTGCGCAGCCGATCGCGGATCGACCCGAGATCGTCCTCGGAGGCGAACAACCACTTGCTCTGCTTGAAGAAGCTGCGCAGATCCTGGACCTCGTAGGCGGCCAGGTTGATGACGTTCGGCGGGAGCGCGCGCAGGCGCTTGGTCAGCGCCTCGGCGTAGCGCAGGTTGGCCGCGTAGTCGGGCGAATGGATCCCGACGAGCAGGAGCGAGAGATCCCCCATCCGCTTCTGCGTGCGCTGCAGCGCCACCACGCCGGGATCGTTGCTGGGGAGCAGCTCGACGAACGCGGTCCGCAGCGCGAGCTTGGAGGCCAGCACCGCCGCGCCGGCGCCGATCAGCAGGACCGCGATCAAGACCTTCGCGGAGTTTCGGATGAGCCAGCGATGGTACCGGCTCACCCGACTGTGCGGTGGGGGCGCCATCGGGTGCCCGACGTTACCAGGAATTCACCGTCGCGCGAGTGGCCATCAACAGTGGCCATTCGACGGCCGTCGGACCGCCGACGTGTGTGGGTTACGACCACTTCGGATACCGGGAGGTTTACGAACCGCGTCCGTACCGATATCCTTGCAGCATGGCCTCGCTTCGATCCGGTGCGCGGGGATCCCTCGTAGCCGCGCTGATCGCCATTGGCATTGCGATCTTGCCGGGGCGAGCGTTCGCGGTCGGCGAGCAGATCACCGACGTGCGCGTGCTCGACAACCAGCGCACGGAAGAGTCGACCGTCCGCTCGATCGCCGGCATCTCCATCGGCGATACGCTGGAGGCCGACACCCTCGATACGGTACGCGAGCGGCTGAACACGACCGGCCTCTTCGCCGACGTCAATGTCTGGTGGGAGGCGCAAGGCTCGGGCGTACGGGTCAACATCTCGGTCAAGGACAAGTTCCCCTGGGCGCCGGTCCCGACCGCCTCCTGGTCCGCGAACAACAAGTCGATCGGCCTGCTGTTCGTTCACGGCAACCTGTTCGGGCGCGGCAAGCAGCTGCTCATCGGCGCTCGCGTGGCGCAGATCGACTCAGGCGCGGTCGTCGCCTACCGCGATCCTTCGCTGTTCGGCAGCTGGGCGTACTGGCAGCTCTCGGGGGTCGTGCAGCGGCAGGTGATCCCGGAGTACCAGAACTCGGGCATGACGCCGATGGGGGGCGCGGCGACGCTCGCCGATCCGTACGAGTTCCGTGAAACGCGCCTCTTTTCCTACGGATTCGAGCCGGCCTTCGGCATCGCCTGGCTCCGCCGGGTGAAGACCCAGGTCGCCTGGCACCTCGAGAAGTTCTCCTACTTCAACAACGGGTCCGACGATCCTGCGACCGGGAACCCGACCGTTCAGGCGACCGCCGCCGGCACCTCCGGCTTCGGCCGCGCGAACTTGAGCTTCGACTTCCGCGCCCGCGAGTTCTCGGTGATGACCGGGCAGGCCCTCTCCGGCAGCATCGACTACGGCACCCCGGCCTTCGGCAGCGACTTCACTTTCTGGCGCGCGGGGGCCGGTTGGGAGCAGGGGATCAAGTTCTTCCGAGCGCACAACCTCATCTACTCTTTCGGCGGCGTCATCTCGAACAACGTCCCTTTCTGGAACGAGAACACCGCGGGCGGCAACAACCTGCGCGGCTACATCGGCCAGCAGTTCCGGGGCGACACGCAGCTCGGCGGCAAGCTCGAGTACCACTTTCCGCTCTTCTCCATCAGCTCGCTCGACTTCCGCGCGCTCGGGTTCTACGACGTCCAGGCGGTCTGGTTCCGCGACATGCCGCAAGGCACCACGGTCACGGACCCCACCACCGGGGCCACGTTCATCCAGCGCGACACCCCGGACCAGCGGACGTTCCCCACCAACATGCCGACCGGGTTCGGTCGCAGCGCCATCCACAACGACGTGGGCGTCGGGCTGCGGTTCTTCCTGCGCTCGGTGGCGGTACCGCTGGTCGGGGTCGACTTCGGCTACGGCCTCGAGGCCAGGAACTGGCAGTTCATCATCGTCGTCGGCGCCTGAGCGGCCCTGGATGTTGGAAAGTGGTCAGCGAAGCTGTCAGAAATTGAACAGTTCGTGGGCTGAAATCTTACAAATCCATTACATTTCAGCAAGTTAACGTGCGGGTAGCGACTGGCGTCAGGCTTGCTCTTCCCGGTGGACCATGTCCGCTTCGGGATTTTTCGCTGCCCCCGCCCTCGCCAAGCTGACCTCCGGAGCCGCGCTCCGCGCCCCCGGTGGCGTCGCCCGCCGTCCCGCGCTCAGCCAGCTGCCGCTGCCGCGCGTGCTGCTCTGCGATCTCGACGGGACGCTGATCGACAGCATGCCCACGCTGGCCGAGATCGCCGCCGAGGTGATGGAAGAGGTCTACGAGACGCCCGGGATCCTGGCCCGCGAGCTCTACCTCGCGACCTGCGGCCTGCCGTTCTCCGGCCAGTTGGAGGAGATCTATCCGGGCGATCCGCGCAACGCGCGCGCCTCCGAGAGGTTCGAGTCGCAGAAGCCGGCACGCTGCAGCCGCATCCAGATGCCGGCCGAGACGCGCCGGACGCTGGAGAGCCTGCGCGCCGCGGGCGTGCGAATCGTCGTCTCCTCGAACAACGGCGTGGAGAACGTCGACACCTTCGCGCGCGCCTCGGACTTCGCGTTCGATCTGACGCTGGGGTTCGGCGGCGGGCTGCGCAAGGGGCGCCCGCACTTCGACGCCGTGTCGCGCCGCTTCGAGGTCGACCGTCAGGAGATGCTGTTCGTCGGCGATTCACTGCACGACGGCGAGATCGCCGAGCGCGAGGGGGTTCCGTTCGTGGCGGTGGCCTCGACCTTCTCGCCCGAGCGCTTCATGCTCCGCTTCCCGCAGGTCCCGGTGGTGCGCCGCTTCGCCGCGCTCCCCCAGTTGTTTGGCTCACAGTCGGGGACCCTGGGAGGGTCCCCGAACCCCCCCGCGACGGACTACGCTCGGTCAAGCCGAGCTCCGTCCACGCGATAGGGACCCTCATCATGCAGGCGGTGTTGCTGGCGGCGGGCCTCGGAAGCCGCCTCGGCGCGCTGACCGAGCGGATTCCCAAGGCGCTGATCGAGGTCGGGGGCGCGCCGCTCCTGGTGCACGCCGTGCGCTTCGCGCAGGCGGCCGGCGCGCGCGGGATCATCGTCGTCGGCGGGTTCGGGTTCGAGCTGGTCGCCGCCGAGGTGGCGCGGCGCGAGCTGCCCGTCACGTTGATCGAGAACGGGGCCTTTCGCGACGGAAACCTGGTGTCGCTGCTGGCGGCGCGGTCGCTCATCGCCGATGAGTTCCTGCTGATGAACGTCGACCACATCTACCGCGCCCCGATCGCGGCCCTGGCCGCGGCCGACGCCACCTTTGTCACCGCCTTCATCGACACCGACCGCCAGCTGGGCACCGACGACATGAAGGTCGAGCGCGACGCGCGGGGGCGAGTCCACAAGATCGCCAAGACGTTGACCACGTTCGACGCCGGCTACGTCGGGATGACCAAGGTGCCGGCCGCCGCGGCCGAGCGCTACTGGGCGGCGGTCGAGGCGGCGCAGGCCGAGGAGGGGCGCGCCATCCACGTCGAGCGCGTGCTGGCGCGGCTGGCCGACGGCGGCCACCCGCCACTCTGCCGCGACATCAGCGGCCACGGCTGGCTGGAGGTCGATCTGCCGGAGGAACGGGCCCACGCCGACGAGGTGCTCGGGCGCGTCGATTTCGGCTACGCGCGCGACTGATCGTAAACTGGCGCCACTCTGCCCACAGGCGCGAGCGCGTCGGTGAGACTCTGAAAACAATGCGGCCGCAGGTCCTTACGCTCTTCCCGAGCGCCGTTGGCGGCGGCGCCGAGCGCCTGGTCTTCGAGCAGATGCGGCTCCACGACGGCGCCCGCTACGACTACGCCGCCATCGCGCTTCGGAAGGGAAGCCTTCATTCGCAGTTCGCCGCGCTTCCTTGTTACTCGTGCGCGAATGCGGGGGTTCGGTTCAATCCTCTCGTGCTCCGGAAGATCCATCGCTTCATTCAATCGCGCAGGATCGATCTGCTCCACACACACCTCCAGGAGGCGGACTTCTACGGGTACTGGCTGAAGAGGCTCAACCCGCGCCTCCGCTGGATCTCGACGAGGCACAACACCGATGATTTCAGGGCCCGGCCGTTCTGGCGTACTCTCAATGCCGCCATCTCTCGTCAGACTGAGCGCGTGGTCGCGGTATCGGATGCGGTGCAGGACTTCATCGCCACGCACGAGCGAATTTCGCCCACCAAGCTGGTGGTTGTTCGCAACGGCATCGATCTGAGCAGATTTTCTGACCGACCGTCGACCGACGCGGCGCGGGCGTCGCTCGGTCTGCCGGCGGGGGACTTCGTCGTCGGAATCGTCGGCCGACTGTCCCCGCAGAAAGGGCACAAATATCTCTTCGAGGCAGCGGCGTCTCTGCGTGCCGATATCCCGAACCTTCGCCTGTTGGTCGTCGGAGAAGGTCAACTGAAAGGACGCCTGCGGCGGCTGGCGGCGAAGTTGGGGATTGCGGACAGGGTCTCATTTGTCGGCTTTCGCTCGGACATGTTCCGCGTGTACGCGACGATGGATCTGCTGGCCATGCCTTCGTTGTTCGAGGGGCTGCCGCTGGTGCTCGTCGAGGCTCTGATCTGCGAGCGAGTGGCGGTCGGCGCGCGCACCTTTGGCATCACCGACGTCATCGAAGACGGTGAGAACGGATTCTTGGTCGAGGTCGCCGACGTGAAGGCGCTGGCGGCGGCGATCGCGCGGGTCTTTCGGGGCGAGTACGATCGCGACATGCCGAAGCGTGCCCGGCAGACGGCAATGGCCGAGTACGATATCAAAACTTATTTGCGTCGACTCGAGACAATTTACCTGGCACACCCATCGGCGACGCCATGAAGGTCACCCAGGTCCTCTACGGGTTGGCTACCTTCATTCCCGGCGTCGCTCGGATCTGTGGTCGCGGTGGAGGTGACACGAAGTCGGCCCGCTACTGCTACTCGGTCTGGATGAGGCACCTCGTGGCGGCCTTCGAAAGCGGACTGTGGACGAGCCCGAAGACAGTGGCCGAGCTCGGCCCCGGCGACTCCCTGGGCGTGGGACTGGCCGCGCTGGTCTCGGGCGTGGAGACCTATCACGCATTCGACGTCGTCGAGCACGCCCAGGTGAAGCGAAACCAGGCCGTGCTGGAGGAGATCGTCTCGCTGTATCGGAGCCGCGCCGACATCCCCGGCGAGGCGGAGTTTCCAGAGGTGCGGCCCAACCTGGCGAGCTACGCCTTCCCGCGGCACATCTTGACCGAAGAGGGGCTCGCCGAGGCGCTGGCCGACGCGCGCTTGATTCGAATCCGCGACGCCGTGGAACGACAGAACGCCCACGGGTCGATGGTGGACTACCGCACGCGGTGGTTCGACGAGGTGGCGATCGAGCGCGATTCGATCGATCTGCTCTTTTCGCAGGCGGTGCTCGAACATGTCGACGATTTGACGGGCGCTTACCGCGCCATGAGTCTCTGGCTCAAACCAGGCGGCCTGCTCTCGCACGAGATTGATTTTCGTTGCCACAACACGGCCCGTGAGTGGAACGGCCACTGGAAGTACTCGGAAGCGATCTGGAGGGTGATCCGCGGGAAGCGCGCCTACCTGCTCAACCGCGAGCCCTGTTCCCGTCACCTGGAGGTCATGGCGGAAAACGGGTTCGACCTCGTGGGCGGTAGCCAGGACAGGCTCGAGTCACGTCTCGCCAAGCACGACCTCGCGCTCCGGTTCCGGCAGATCAGCGACGACGATTTGACGACCTCCACCGCTCACCTGCAGGCCGTCAAGCGCCTGAACTGTGCCCGGGGTCCCGGGCGGTAACCCGGCATGTGCGGCATAGCGGGCCACGTCGGCGTGGGAGGCGGGGCGGCGCGCGCCCCCGACGACGCGCGGGCGCTGGTGCGGGCGATGACCGACGCCATCGCCCATCGCGGCCCCGATGCCTCGGCGGTGCACCAGGCTGGTCCGGCCGTCCTCGGCCACACGCGGCTCTCCATCATCGATCTCTCGACCGACGCCAACCAGCCGATGGTGAGCGCCGACGGTCAGGTCACGCTGGTCTTCAACGGCGAGATCTACAACTTTCACGATCTGGCGGGCGAGCTGCGCGCCGCGGGCGTCGCGCTGCGGACCAAGTCGGACACCGAGGTCCTGCTCGAGCTCTACCGTCTCCACGGTCCATCCTTCGTCGCGAAGATGCGGGGGATGTTCGCCTTCGCCATCTGGGACGCCCCGCGCCGGCGCCTCATGCTGGGGCGCGACCGGCTCGGCAAGAAGCCGCTGTTTTTCCATCTCGGCGCCCGCGGCCTCTCGTTCGCCTCGGAGATGCGCGCGTTGCTCGCGGACGCCGACATCGCTCGAAAGCCCGAGGCCCGCGCGCTTCACGCCTACCTGTCGCTCGGCTTCGTCCCCTCGAATCACGCCGCGATCGAAGGGGTGCGGAAGCTTCAGCCCGGAGCGATCGCCGTCTTCGAGAACGGCAAGCTGCGCGAGGACAAATACTGGCAGCTCAAGTTCGCGCCCCGCGCGCGCCCGGTGGGGGAGCTCATCGAGGAGCTGCGACACCTGATGTTCGAGGCGGTCAAGCTGCGTCTCGTCTCCGACGTGCCGCTGGGCGCCTTCCTCTCGGGCGGCATCGATTCGTCGGCGGTGGTCGCCATCATGAGCAAGGTCGGCGCCAAGCCGGTGAAGACCTTCTCGATCGGCTTCGAGGAGAAGGATTTCTCCGAGGTCGAGTACGCGCGCAAAGTTGCCCGGCTCTACGAGACCGAACACCACGAGGAGATCCTGCGGCCGCGCGCCGCCGAGCTGCTCCCCAAGCTGGTTCGCTTCTACGGCGAGCCGTTCGCGGATCCCTCGGCGCTGCCGTCGTACCTGTTGTCGGAGATGACCCGCAAGCACGTCACCGTCGCGCTCTCGGGCGACGGCGGCGACGAGGCGTTCGCCGGCTACACGCGCTACGCGCACGAGAAGCTGGCGCGCTTCTTCCGCCGGCTGCCGCGCGCGCTGGTGATGCCGGCGGCGCGCTTCATCGAGAAGACGTTCCCCGGCCGCCGGGCCGGCTTCTGGGGGGAGGTCGGCGCCACGGTGCGGACGCACGCGCGGCTCATCCAGATGGACGAGACGACGCATTACCTCGCCCAGTTCGGCAACTTCACCCCCGCCCAGCTGGACGATCTCTGCACGCCCGACTTCGCCGCGGCGGGTGCCGACGCGGGCCGCGCGCTCTACGCCGAGACGCTTGCGAGCGGCTCGGCCACCGACGCGCTGGCCCGTCTGCTCGAGCTCGACACCAAGGTCTATCTCGTCGACGACATCTTCACCAAGGTCGACATCGCCTCGATGGCCAACTCGCTGGAGGTCCGTTGCCCGCTGGTCGACCACGTGCTCATCGAGTTTGCGGCCACCGTCCCCTCGGAGATGAAGATGAAGGGCTTCCGGGGCAAGTGGCTCCTGCGCAAGGCGCTGGGCGATCTCCTGCCGCGCGACATTCTCTACCGGCGCAAGCGAGGTTTCGGCATTCCACATGCCCGCTGGCTGCGCGGCGAGCTGCGCCCGATGTTGCGCGACACGCTCTCCTCGCCGCGCGTCTACGCGCGTGGTCTCTTGCGGCGGCCGGCCGTCGAGCGGCTGATGGACGAGCACGATTCGGGCCGCGTCGACCACGGCCTGCGCCTGTGGAACCTGCTCTGGCTGGAGCTCTGGTTCCAGACCTTCGTCGACGCGCGGTAGGCTGACCTGGAAATCGAACCTCGAGCGCACTATGCCCGCGTTGGGGCATCATGAGCACCCGCATGGCCCGCGCGAAAATCCTCTACTTCATCCCCAACCTCCAGCAGGGCGGGACCGAGGGGCAGATCCTCGAGCTCATCAACAAGCTCCCCGCGCGGTTCGAGCCGGTGCTCTGCGTGTACCACAGCGACAACGTCTTCTGGGGGGCCCGCTGTCCGCCCGGCCAGCCCGCGCACGATCTCGGCGTGCGGCGAATGAACCTCTCCGCGCTCGATCGCCTCACCGAGATCCTCCGCCGCGAGAAGCCCGACATCCTGCATTCGTTTCGCGACAAGGCGAACTTCTGGGCGCGCTGGGCGGGCGCGCGCGCCCGTGTCCCCATCATCATCACCTCCTGCCGCAACCGGATGATGGAGCTGCGCTACCTGGCCACCGAGTGGTTCATGTCCAAGAAGAGCCGGCTCATCCTCACCAACTCGATCGGCGTCAAGCACGAGCTGACGGCCTGGGCGCACGTTCCGCCCGACAAGATCCGCGTCGTGTACAACTTGATCGACGTCGCCGAGTTTCGACCGCCGACCGCCGCCGAGCGGGCTGCCGCGCGGGCGCGGTGGGAGATCCCGGCGGGCCGCCGGGCGATTCTGCTGCCGGGGCGGATCGGCCTGCAGAAGAACCAGCTCGGCGTGCTCTGGGCGATGCGGGCGATGGAGCGCCAGGGGCGCTGGCCGGCGGACGCGATCCTGCTGCTGGCCGGGCGGGCGCGCGATCGCGGTGTCACGGCCTGGGTCCGCCGGCTGGCGCGCGATCCGCGCCTCGCGCCGTCGGTGCGCTTCCTGGGCGCGGTCGAGGACGTTCGTTCGCTCTACTGGGCGTCCGATCTCCTGCTCTTGCCGTCGCTTTACGAGGGGCTGGCCAACGCGGCGCTCGAAGGGTGCGCGGCCGGGCTCCCCGCGATCCTCTCGCACGCCGCCAACGTCGACGAGATCGTCCGTCACGGCGAGACCGGCTGGGAGGTTCCCACCGGACGCCGCGGGCCGCTCGGCCGCGCGCTCGAGGAGGCGCTCGGCGCGTCACCTGACGACCTCGCGGCGATGGGGCGGCGCGGCCGAGATCACGTCGTCGCGCGCTTCGCTCCCCACGGCAGCTACGCGCTCGACCAGATGGTCGCCGTTTACGATGAGCTGCTGGCCGGGAACGGCGCCGCCTGATTGCACAAGCCCGCATCCGCTCGGCCGCACCGCCAGGATGGAGCCGAGCTCGGCTCGGCAGAGTCCTTCGCGGGAGGGTACGGGAACCCTCCCAGGGTTCCCGAGGGATCTGCTAGCCTACCAGCGTGAGCAACCTCGATCGGGAGCACGAAGTCGCCTGCCAGGCGGCCCGCGACGCGGGCCGGGTCATCCTGAGCTTCTACGGCAATCCCGAGCTCGTGGTCGACACCAAGGCTGACACCTCGCCCGTCACCGCCGCCGACAAGGCCGCCGACGCGCTCATCCTGGATCGCCTTCGCACGGCGTTTCCGACCGACGCGTTCCTCACCGAGGAATCGCCCGACGATCCGTCGCGCTTCGGCAAGACCCGCGTCTGGATCATCGACCCGCTGGACGGTACCCGCGACTTCATCGCCCAGACCGGAGACTTCTCGGTTCACATCGGTCTTTGCATCGACGGACAGCCGGTGCTGGGCGTGGTCTATCAGCCGGTGCGGCAGGCGCTCTACCACGCGCGCCGCGGCGGTGGGGCCTTCCTCGACAGCAGCGGTGTCTCGACCCCGATCCACACCTCGAGCCGTCAGGTGCCGGGCGAGCTGCGCGTCGGGATCTCCCGCCTCAATCCCGACGAGGGGCTGGGCAAGTGCCTCGCCGCCTCGGGCCTCGCGCCGCGCGCCGTGGCCATGGGCGCCTCGGTCAAGCACATGGCGCTCGCGCGCGGAGATCTGGACGCCGTGCTCAATCTGTCTCCCGCCGAACAGGAGTGGGACACCTGCGCGCCCGAGGTGATCCTGGTCGAGGCCGGTTGCATGGTCAGCGACGGCGACGGCAACCCGATGCGCTACAACCAGAAGGACCTCTTCCGGAGGCGCGGATCGGTCGCCAGCAACGGCCTCTGCCACCCGCTCATGATCCGGGTCATGGCCCCCTGCCTTCCGGAAGAGCTGCCGGCGAAATAAAATCGTCGCTGGCCGAGCGGAAACAATCCCGGAACAAATCGCCGCAGCGCGTACCGCGATCCCGCGGAGATTCGCCGCGCAGGTCGCGTGCTCGTCAGCAATTTGACGAGCGAAGCCCCTCGGGGGCACTCATTTCCGGCGGGTTTACGCTTGAGTTTGCGGGGGTCGAATGGCATTGTAGGCAACCCCGTGGAACGGACTTACGCCGGGGGATTTGTCGCATGATGACTATCGAAGGTGCGGGCGAGTTGAATCCGGTGGCGCGGGCGGCGGCGGTGCTTACGAGGCCACCGGCTCTCGCGACCCGCGCGATGGTCCCGATCATTTTGAGGGCGACGGAGCGGGAAGCGTCCGGCGCGCTGATGCAGGTCGGCGGTCTTCGCGTCGTCGACCGTGCCATCCGCCTCCTGGCCCGGCTCCGCGACGCGCACGTCGTCATCGCCAGCGACGGAAGCATTCCGCTGCCGCGCCGGCTGCCGCGGAACATGGAGCGGCGCGAGATCGAAGGCGACGCCGCGGTCGACCTGCTGCAGGCAGAGCTCGGCGCGGAGGCGACCGTGGTGCGCGCCGACACCGTCTGGCTGCAACCGGCGCGCTTCGACAAGGGGACCCAGGTGGTCGACGCGGCCTCGCGGCGTGCCGCCGACGAGCTGGTGTTCCGGGACGCCCAGCGCGAGACGGTGGGCATCATCGACCGGGTGCTCAACCAGAAGATCTCCTCGCGGCTCACCCAGCTCCTGTTCGTGCACCTGCCGCTGGCACCGGCGCTGGTGACGTTGCTCGCGGGTTTCGCCGGGCTCTATGGCGCGTTGCTGGTAGCGGGCGGCGCCTGGCAGAGCGTGGTGACCGGCTTCGCGATCCTCGAGGGCTACCTGATTCTGGACGGCTGCGCGGGCGAGCTCTCGCGCGTGCGTCTGCACCAGACGGCGCTGGGGGCCTGGCTCGACACCGTGGTCGGCGATTTCGTCAACGTGGTGATGATCCTGTCGGTGGGCCTGGCGCTCTGGCGCCACGGCGGAAGCTATCTGGACATGAAGATGGCGCTCGCCGCCGCGGCGATGACGCTGTTCTACGCCGCCGTCTCGTACCGCGAGCTCGTGCGCCAGGGCGAGGGCGACGTCATGAAGCTGCGCTGGTGGTTCGCTTACGGGCAGCCGCTCAAGACCGTCAGCGGTGCCGGCTCGAGCTCCATCAAGGCGGTCATGCTGCTCGGCCGCCGTGACTTTCTGGTCGTTCTGGCGATTGGCCTCGCCTACTTCGATCAGCTCCCGATCGTCCTGCTCTACATGATGATCGTCGCCATGGTGCGCGCGGCCGGCGCCCTCGGCCAGCTGTTTACCCCCGACTGGAGAATTCGGAATATTTAGCTCGGGACCCTCAAAGGGTCCCGCACCCCCCGCGATGAGCTCCGGCCGGCAAAGCCGTCCTCCGCTCGACGCGATCAGGCCGTCCGTGCCTGGATTGGTGATCGCTGTCGACGGGCTGGATGGGAGCGGAAAGTCGCGGTTCGCGTCGGCGTTCGCGTCGGCGCTCTCCGCGGCGGGCGTCCCGGCGTCGCTCATGCACGTCGACGACTTTCGGCGCCCGCTCGACTTCGCGGGGCTCGCGCCCGCGGACGAGGCGGCG
The DNA here is from genome assembly GCA_963725905.1 of uncultured Pseudomonadota bacterium. Lineage (GTDB taxonomy): Bacteria > Myxococcota_A > Polyangia > Fen-1088 > Fen-1088 > JADGRB01. The sequence goes on from CAVSAG010000007.1 coordinate 336,007, forward strand.
CTCTACTACGACCGCTACTTCGATTTCGCCGCGCTCGACGCCGAGCTGGCGGTCGCCCTTGGAGGATCGTCCGGCGCTGCGACGATCGTCCTCGAGGGGGTGATGCCGCTGCGGGCCACGCTCCCCGCCGGCTCGCCGCTCGTCGTGCTCGAGGTCAGCGAGGTCGAGGCGCGCCGCCGGATCGTGGCGCGCGATCAGTCCAAGGGGCGGACCACCGAGGAGATCGCCGGCCGGATCGACCGGCGCTACTTCCCCGCCCAGCAACGCTATCGCGCCGCCTTCGATCCGCTGGGGCGGGCCGATCTCTTGATCGACAACGAGGACTGGACCCGCCCGCGCGTCGCGCGCAGGAACGATACCCGGTTTCCGCGCGAGGTCGCCGCCGTGCTCGATCGGCTGCTGTTGCCAGGGTAACGTGCGGTCGAGGACCAACCGGCGATGATGCCCCCGAAGCTGGTGCTGGCCGCGACGCGCGACGAGGCGGCAGGCGCGGGGCTGCGCATCGCAGGCCTGTCGGTGGTCGAGCGGGCGCTCAAGCAACTCGGGCTGGCGACGGCGACCGAGGTCACCCTCGCGAGCGACGGGTCGATCGCGCTTCCGACCCCGCTGCCAGCCAACGTCCAGGTTCGGAGCGTACCCGACCGGGCGGCCGCGGACGAGCTGGCGCGGTCGCTCGCTGCACCGCTCGTCGGTGCCGACGTCGTCCGCCTCGATCGCGCGAAGCTCGACGGCTCTCGGGTGGTCGACGAATCATCCCGCCGGGCCGCCGAGGACGCGGTCTTCGGCGCGCTCTTCCGGGCCGACCTCGGCTTCGTGGCGCGTCGCCTCAACAAGCCGCTCTCCGTCCGGTTCACACGCCAGGTCCTCGTGCGCTCGCCCGTCACGCCCAACCAGATCACGCTGTTCGCGGCCGCGCTGGGGATCGCCGGCTGCGCGCTGATGGCCACCGGCGGCTACTTTCCGGTGCTGCTCGGCCTCCTGCTGCAGCACACCCAGTCGGTCCTCGACGGCTGCGACGGGGAGCTCGCGCGCGTCCGGTTTCAGCAGTCGAAGCTCGGCGCCTGGCTCGACACCTTCGTCGACGACGTGCTCAACGTTCTCATCACCGCGTCGGCGGGGATCGGCCTCTGGCGCGCGGGCGCCGGCGCCTGGGCCCTCGGCGTCGGGCTCGGCGGCGCCGCGATGCTGCTGCTCTCCAACCTCATCATCATGCGGGACATGCGGCGCCAAAAAGCGACCGGCGACCTCATGGACATGGTCTGGTGGTTCTCGGGCGGGCGGAAGCTGGGCGAATCGACCGCCACGCAGGGCAAGCCCGGCATCGGCACCTTCCTGTTCGCGCTCGGCCGCCGCGACACCGCCATCTTCCTGTGGCTGCTGTTCGGCATCGCGAACCAGTTCGTCCTGGTCCTGATCATGGCGGCGATCATCGCCCTCTCCTGGTTCGTGGCCAGCCTCGTGCAATTGCTGGTTCGTCCGAATCCCGCCCCGGCTGCCTGACGCTCCGGTCCCCTGCCTGACGCGCAGGGCCCAACCGGGTCTTCGCTTGCGCCCGGGGGGGTCGCACAATAAGGTCTAGGGCCGTTCTCGCGGCCAACCCCCATGATCAGCTTCGTCGCCAAGAAGATTTTCGGAACCAAGAACGCCCGGGTCATCAAGGGGATGCGCCCGATCGTCGAGCGGATCAACCAGCTCGAGCCGACGATGCAGGCCAAGTCGGACGCCGACCTACGCGAGATGACGGCCGAGTTTCGCCGCCGGCTCGAAAAAGGGGAGACGCTGGACGATCTCTTGCCGGAGGCGTTCGCCGTCTGCCGCGAGGCGGGCAAGCGCGTGCTCGGGATGCGCCACTTCGACGTGCAGCTCATCGGTGGGATGGTCCTGCACCGCGGCTGCATCGCCGAGATGAAGACCGGCGAGGGGAAGACGCTGGTGGCGACGCTGCCGGTCTACCTGAACGCGCTCGCCGGCAAGGGCGTCCACGTCATCACCGTCAACGACTACCTGGCCCGTCGCGACTCCGAGTGGATGGGCCGCATCTACAAGTTCCTCGGGATGACAGTGGGGATCGTCGTCCACGGCCTGTCGGACGCCGAGCGCCAGGTCAGCTACCGCTCGGACGTCGCCTACGGGACGAACTCCGAGTTCGGGTTCGACTACCTGCGCGACAACATCAAGGATTCGATCGAGCGCTACGTCCAGCGCGACCACAGCTTCGCGATCGTCGACGAGGTCGACTCGATCCTGATCGACGAGGCGCGAACGCCGCTCATCATCTCGGGGCCCGCGGAGCAGTCGGCCGACCTTTACACCAAGGTGGACGGCATCATCCCTGGGCTGCGCAAGGACATCGACTACACCGTCGACGAGAAGGCGCACTCGGCGATCCTGACCGACAACGGCATCGAGCGGATCGAGCAGCGGCTGGCGGTCGGGAACCTCTACGCGCCCGCCAACATCCAGTGGCTGCACCACGTCTCGCAGGCGCTCAAGGCGCACACGCTCTACAAGCGCGACGTCAACTACCTCATCGACGACGGCGAGGTGATCATCGTCGACGAGTTCACCGGCCGCAAGATGCCGGGGCGGCGGTGGTCGGATGGTCTCCACCAGGCGATCGAGGCCAAGGAGGGCGTCGAGATCCAGGAAGAGAACCAGACGATGGCGACGGTGAGCTATCAGAACTACTTCCGCCTCTACGAGAAGCTGGCCGGCATGACCGGCACCGCCGACACCGAGGCGGAGGAGTTCAACAAGATCTACAAGCTCGACGTCACCGTGGTCCCGACCAACAAGCCGACCCTGCGCAAGGACTCGGACGACGTCGTCTACAAGAACGAGCGCGGCAAGTTCCGGGCGGTCTGCGACGAGATCGAGGACTGCTACAAGCGCGGTCAGCCCGTGCTGGTCGGCACCGTCAGCGTCGAGAAGTCCGAGGTCGTCGCCTCACTCCTGCGCAAAAAGGGGATCGAGCACTCCGTCCTGAACGCCAAGCAGCACGAGAAGGAGGCGTTCGTCGTCTCGCAGGCGGGCCGCAAGGGGCGGGTCACCATCTCGACCAACATGGCCGGCCGCGGGACCGACATCATCCTCGGCGGCAACGCCGAGTTCATGGCGCGCGCCGAGGTCGATCCCGAGAACGCCGGCAAGCCCGGGCACGAGCTGGCGCCCGAAAAGCAGGCCGGCTACGACGAGGCCTTCAAGCGGTTCAAGGCCCAGTGCGACGCCGAGAAGCTGGAGGTGCTTGCCGCCGGCGGCCTCCACATCCTCGGTACGGAGCGGCACGAGTCACGCCGGATCGACAACCAGCTGCGCGGCCGCGCCGGCCGCCAGGGAGATCCCGGCAGCTCGCGGTTTTATCTGTCACTGGAAGATGATCTGATGCGCATCTTCGGCGCCGAGAGAATAACGGGGCTCATGGAGCGCCTCGGGATGGAGGAGGACGTGCCGATCGAGCACGGCCTCATCAACCGCGCCATCGAGAACGCGCAGAAGAAGGTCGAGGGCCACAACTTCGACATCCGCAAGAACCTGCTCGAGTACGACGACGTCATGAACCAGCAGCGCAAGACGATCTATGCGCTGCGCCGGCAGGTGCTGGAGGGGCGCTACGCGCCGGAGCCGACCGCCGAGGAGAAAGAGCGGGGCATCACCAAGACCGACCAGCCGCTGCCGACCGAGTCGGGCAAGCATACGGTCACATCCCTGTCGGCGATGACCCGACCGATTCTCGCCAGGATGTGCGACCTCATCGCCGAGACGCGCGTGGCCGACCCCAGCGCGCCCGGTGGATTCACCGTCACCACCGTGCCGATCAACCCGGCCTACCTCCGCTCGCTCATCTATCGTGAGTGGGGCGCCTACCCCGACCCCAAGGGGATCGTCGAGGATCGGACGGCGACGCTCGATCGGCTGGCCGAGGAGGTCGGCTCGTCGATGATCCAGCAGCGCGAGCGGGTGCTCGATCTGAGCGAGGAGATGATCCAGCTCATCATCGAGGAGCACTGCCCGCCCAACTCGCACGCCGAGGACTGGGACCTCGAGGCGCTCAGCGGGGCCGTCAAGCAGCGCTTCAACTTCGAGCCGACGTTCGACGAGCAAGGGGGGATGGAGCGCGAGACCCTCGCCGAGACGCTCTGGGCCGACGTCGAGAAGGTGATCGAGGCGCGCGAGGCCGAGTACCCGCTGCCGGTCATCCTGCACTACGCTCGTACCTTCTACCTCGAGGAGATCGACGAGCGCTGGATCGAGCACCTCAAGTCGATGGAGGCGCTGCGCGAAGGGATCCACCTGCGCGGCTACGGCCAGAAGGATCCCAAGCAGGAGTACAAGAAAGAGGGATTCGTCATCTTCGGCGAGATGATGAACAACATCGGCCGCAACGTCTGTGAGAAGCTGTTCCACATGCAGCTGCAGCGCGCCGAGGCGCAGGCGCCCGGTCCCGCGAGCGCCCCACCGTCCTCGAAGCCGCCGGCCTCCATGCCGCCCGCGGCTGCCCCCAAGGTGCGCAAGACGATCGAATCGGGTGGCGGCGTCGAGGCCCAGGCCAACGCCAACATGGGCAACGGCGGCGGAAACGGCGCGGGCGAGGCCAAGCCGATCCGCCGCAGCGAGCCCAAGGTCGGCCGGAACGATCCCTGCCCCTGCGGAAGCGGAAAAAAATACAAAAAATGCCACGGCGACGTCGCCACGACGTAGTCACGCTCGCCACCGCCGCGCTGGCCCTCGGTCTCGTGGGGTGCGACGCGGACGTGGGGGATGCGGGCTGCCAGATCACGCAGGAGGTGACGCTGGCGGGGACGCCGCTCACGCTGCTCGGCAACGCCCGCCTCGACGAGGTCGGTGATGGCTACTTCCTGCTCGGCAGCGACTCGACCACCGTTCGCTGGGGAGCGCTGTCCGCCGGCGGAGCGCTCTCCGGCGAGCAGGCGTACGCGCTCCCCCCGACCGTCACCCAGGCCTACTACGCGGTCGCGGGCGCCCAGACGCCAGGCGATACGGTGCTGATCGCTTACCTCGCGACCGACGCCGCCAGCGGCGACGGCGAGCTGGTCATGGTCGCGGTTCCCGTCGGGAGCCCGGCGTCCGCGTCACCGGCCACCCCGATCCTCACCTTTCCGGGCGGCGCCCCGGCGGCGATGTCGGTGGCGATGATCTCGTCGCGCAAAGGGATGAACGCCGGCCTGGCCTGGGTCGAGGTCAACGGTACGACGAGCGTGGTTCGGGTGGCCACGGTCAACGCGGCGGGCATGCTGACGGGCACGCCGGTCGTCACCTCGATGAATGCGATGCCGAGCTTCTCCTGCCTCGCCTTTTCTCCCGGCAAGGACGACCTGACCGTCGTGTACTACAGCGATCAGGTCAACCTCAACCAGACTGACACCGCCCCGGGCTGGGTCATCGCCGAGACGAGCGAGGCCGGCTCGGTCGACTCGACCACGTTGCTCGCCTTCGGCCATCCCGGCAATTGCGCCGTGGTCACGCCGACGCAGGCTGGGTACAGTCTGGTCTGGCAGGACACGCAGGGAGGCTGGCTGGCCGTCTACACGGCGGGCGAGTCCACGCAGCCTGCCCCCTATCCGTTCGCGCCGGCGGCCAGCTTCGGCGGGGCCAACCTGCAGCCGCCGTTTGCCGGCCTGGCGCCGTTCGGCACCGACTACGGCGTGCTGCTGGCCCGCCCCCTCGACGTCGAGCTCTGGCGGATTGACGAGATGGGGAATCGCCGGCCCGGCGCCGTCATCTTTCCGTCGATCAACAGCATCCTCGGGACGGTCTCGGCGTTGCCGGTCAACGGGTTTACGGCGACCTACGCCGACTACACGACCCCGGTCGGCGTCTCGCCGGCCGCCGGCGGCAGAGTTTTCCTTAACGCGGCATGTTACTAGCCTGGAATAACGGGCCCGGACCGGCGGTTTTGCAACACGGATAGAGGACGGATAGGCGAAACCGATGAAACGGCGACCGGCTGCGGCTGATTTCGAACGCGAGGCGCTCCCGCATTTGAGCGCCCTCTACGCCGCCGCGCTGCGTATGACTCGCAACGAGAAGGACGCCGAGGACCTCGTCCAGGACGCCCTCCTGCGTGCCTACCGCTTCTTCGACACCTTCCAGGCGGGGACCAACTGCAAGGCCTGGCTCTTCCGCATCCTGACCAACGTCTTCTGCAACAACTACCGCGAGCGCGAGCGCGAGCATGTCGTCATGAACGAGGCCGAGTCGTCGCCCGCGAACCTCGAGCAGTTCGTCGGGGGGGGACGGACGGGCGCGACGTGGAGACGGCGCTGCTCGGCCGGATGGTCTCCGCCGACGTCGAGAAGGCGCTGGCCGCCGTCCCCTCCGATTTTCGGATGGCGGTCATCCTCGCCGACCTCGAGGATTTCTCCTACAAGGAGATCGCCGAGATCATGGATTGCCCGGCGGGAACGGTGATGAGCCGGCTCTTCCGCGGCCGCAAGATCCTGCAGGGCCTGCTGCACGACTACGCCGTCGAGCAGGGAATCATCCATGCCGAGCCGGCGGCCTCGTCAGACGGCGCGGCGCCCGTCGATATGGCCGCCTACCGGCGGCGGCGCGATCAGGGGCAGGGGGGGGACGTCTCGTGACCTGCGCGGACGTCGGCGCCTCGGTCCAGGCGTACGTCGATCGCGAGCTGACCGGCGTCGATCGCGAGGGGATCGAGCGTCATCTGGTCGGCTGTCCGACCTGCGCGCGTCAGGTCCATCTGGAGGGGCGGTTCCGGGCGGCGGTACGGGCGCACTTGCCGCGCCCGGAGGTCCCGCTGGCGTTCAAGCTGCGGGTCACCGAGATGCTCTCGGCCAAGGAGATCGCGCCGCGGCGCTGGCCCTGGCTGTCGTACCCGCGCCTGGTCCCGGCCGCGGCGGCGTTCCTGCTGATCGTCGGAATCACCAGCACCGTCCGCCAGTCGCATCCCGTCGTGCTCGAGCAGGCGCAGCGCAGCTACCAGGCCGAGATGCCGATGGACATCACCGGCTCGGACTGCGGCTCGATCGGCTCCTGGTTCCGCGGTCGGGTCGACTTCCCGGTGCACGCGCCGCCGCTGGGGAAGGGGACGACCTGCCAGGGGGGACGGCTGGTCAACGTCGGTGAGCGTCCCGCAGCTTACCTCTTCTACCGGGATCCGACTGGCCATCGGGTGACGCTGCTGGTGTTCGACCCGCGCGACCAGAGCATCGACGCGGCCGAGCGCCGGGTGGTCAATGGTCGGGAGATCTACGTGGAGAGCGGCCCCGGTATCTCGACCGCGGCTTACCGCGACCGGGGCCTCGGCTACGTCGTGACGGCCGACCTCGACGAGGACACGCTGACCCGTCTCGTGACGACCGCGTTCGTCCACTAGATCGGGACCCTCAGACGGGTCCCGCGCCCCCCGCGATGAGCTACGCGCAGCGAAGCTGCGCTACGCTCTACGCGACTAACGCGCCCGGAATCGCACCAATTCTGATAGGATAGCGGCCCCTCCGGCGAGTTGCGGAGGGTGGGCGCTCCTTGAGCGCTCCGTCTCAGAGGAGGCGAGATGGCCGACCGAATCGCGCTGTGCATCGAACCCGACGCCGCCACCGCGGACCAGATCCGGCGGCTGCTCGCGCCCAATGGCTTCGAGGTCAAGAACATCCCGAGCGGCGATGACGCGATGGAGTGGGGGCGTTCCCACAAGCCCGCGGTGATCGTCCTTTCCGTGGAGCCCAAGAAGGTCGGTTACGCGATCTGCAACAAGCTGCGGCGCAGCCCGAGCCTGCGCGAGGTGCCGCTGGTGCTGATGTCGTCGGAGGAGACGCAGGCCGTGCTCGACCAGCACAAGAAGCTGAAGGCGCACGCCGACGAGTACATGCTGAAGCCCTTCAGCGGCAAGGACCTGCTGGTCAAGATCGGCGGGCTCCTGAAGCTGAATCTGGCGGCCGGGGCCGAGGACGACGAGGTGCACGAGCTCGACGCCGACTCGGACATCGTGATGGCCGACGACGATGACGTCGACATCGTGAGCAGCGCCGCGGCCGACGAGAACGACGAGGAGGAGGCGACGCTGGCGGTCGATCCCGACAGCTACGGCGTGGTGGCGGCGGAGTCGGGCGCCGGCGACACCTCGGAGCAGCAGGTGCTGCCCGAGGACAACGCCCCCGTCGCGCCGTTCGAGGGGGAAAAGTTCGATCCGGCCACCCAGGCCGCGTTCGCCGCGCTCGAGGCCGGCTCTCCCGAGACGGCCTCACCGGGCAACGACATGGTCGATCTGCGGAACCTCTGGACCGACGACGATCTGCCGCCGAACCTCGCCTGGGAGAAGCCCCCGGGCGAGACCCCCGGCGCGTCGGCCGCCGCGGTCCCTCAGGCGACCGACCTCGATCCCGACGTCTACCGGACCGGCGAGACGCTGGGGCCGGAGCCGATCGTCTCGGACGCCCTGCTCGCGTCGGCGCTGGCCGACAGGGCGACGACGGCCGAGCACGACGTGCCGCCGGCACCCGACGAGATCGCCTTCGAGGACGTCTCGACCGAGGCGAGCGGACGGATCATCTCCGAGAGCTTCGGGGCGCCGGCCCCGGTCGATGATGGCCGCGCGCGCGAGGCCGAGGCGCGCAACATCGAGCTCGAGGCGCGGATCCATTCGCTGGAGAACGAGCGGCAGACGCTGCGCAAGGAGATCGAGGAGGCCCGCGAGCGGTTCACCCAGTCAGCCACCTTCTCCAAGGAGCGCGAGTTCCTCGGCCTGCGCGAGATCATCAACAAGAAAGAGAAAGACATCCTCGATCTGCGCGACGCGCTCGACGCCAAAGAGCGCCAGATGCTCGACCACAAGGACAAGATCCGCGAGCTCGACCGGGCGCGACGCGATCTCGAGGAGAGCACCATCGGGTTCGAGCGGAACCTGGTCGCCGCCAACGAGAAGGTCGCCGAGCTGGCGCAGGACCGCGAGAAGTCGGGCGAGCGCGAGAAGGGGCTCAAGGCGCGGCTCGACGACGCGCACGTCGAGCTGCGCAAGTCGCACGACGAGATCGACGCCATCAAGAAGCGCGCGACGCAGGACGAGGTGCGGGCGCGCTCGGAGGCGGACCGGCTGCGGGGCGAGATGGAGACGCGGCTCGCCGAGCAGGAGGAGACGCACCGGGGCGAGGTCGCCGGGCTCTCGGACGAGCACGGCCAGGCGATGGCCTCGGCCGAGGGCGCCCGGCAGGCGGAGCTGGCGCGGATCGAGGGCGCCCACAAGGGCGAGGTCGAGACGCTGCAGCGGCGGCTGGCCGAGGAGAACGCGCAGGCCGGCGAGCGGCTCACGAACGAGGTCGCCAAGCTGCGCAAGGAGCACGAGAAGGCGATCGCCTCGGCCCGCGACGAGCAGGCGGTGCAGCTGGCGACCGAGCGGCAGTCGTACGAGGCGCAGGCCGAGCAGAAGGAGCGCGACCACCGCAACGAGATCCTGGGGATGCGCCGCCGCCACGAGGAGGAGGCGCTCTCCGCCGAGGAGCGCCGGCAGCGCGACATCGCCGAGCAGGAGACGCGACGGGTCGCCGAGCTCGAGGCGGCCGAGAACCGGCGCCGGGTGGAGCTGACCACGCGCGACGAAGACCACCACGTCCGGGTGACCGAGATCGAGCGGCGCCACCTCACCGAGAAGACCGATCTCACCGAGAAGCACCGCGCGGAGTACGATCAGGCGCTGGGGCGCGCCGCGCGCGCCGAGGGGGAGCTGGCGGCGCGCGTTCAGGAGATCGAGCAGGCCTATCGGCGGCTGTCGGGCCTGGAGGCCGACGTCGACGCGGCGCGCGCCGAGCTCGGCAACCGCGAGGTGCGGCTGGCCCAGGGGCGCGATCGGATCGCCGAGCTCGAGGCCAAGGTCGCCGACTACGAGGATCAGATCGTGCGGGCGTTCCAGCGGATTCGTTCCGATGACAAGACGGCCGAGAAGACCCGGCGCGCGCTGGCGGTGGCGCTGGCGCTGCTCGACGAGCGCGCCCCGGCGCCCGCTGCGCCGGCCGCCGCGACCGCGCGGCCGGTGTCCGACGAGCCCAAGCTGGAGACCTAGTTTCACGGGGGACGGCTCGCTGCCGCTCGCGCATCAGTTTCACGGGGGGCGGCTCGCTGCCGCTCGCGTCCCCCGGGCCCCCCTCGCTCAGCGCGGCAAAGCCGCGCTGAGCTCGCCCTGGCGGTTGCGAGATGCGTTCTACTTGGGCGCCCACGGCGTCCTGCTCGTGCGCCTCGGCGGTTGACGCGGCATCGCTCGGCCCGCTAACGTCGACGGCGGCACCATGCGCATCACGGCGAACCAGGTCACCACGGCCCGCCTGCTCGCGATGCCGTTCATGGGCTGGCTCGTCTACGGCGGCCCGCGGACGCAGGCGATCGGCGTCGCCATCGGGACGCTCATCGGGCTGACCGACACCGTCGACGGGTACCTGGCGCGCAAGCACGGGCCGACGGTGCTGGGGTCGCTGCTCGACCCGGTGGCCGACAAGATCTTCATCGTCGTGTGCTACGCCTGCTTCGCCGACCGGGGTGGGATCCCCTGGTGGATCGCGGCGGCCATCTTCTCGCGCGAGTTGCTGGTGACGGTGCTGCGCTCCAGCCTGGAGCTGGGCGGCCGGCGCCTCCCCAGTACCGGCATCGCCAAGGTGAAGACCTGGGTGCAGATGATCGCCTTCGGATTTCTGATGCTGATTCCGATCATCGGCTCGGGGCGCGGGCTGCAGATCCTGTTCGCCGCCCCGCTCGTCCTCGCCCTCACGGTGCTCGCCTCGCGGCGCGCCTCCGGAATCACCCTGCGCGGTTTCCAGATTGGCGCGGCGGTGCTGGCACCGTTTTTCGCGATGTCGTTCGTCGGCGCCGCGGCGACCGAGAGGCTGCTCATCGGCGCGGTCGTCTTCATCACCTGGGTGAGCGGGCTCGACTACCTCAAGCAGGGCTTCCCCGCGGTCGCGCGCGCGCCCGCGCATCGGCTGCAGCACTGGTTGCGGCTCGCGGCAGGGGCGCTCCTGCCGGTGGTCGCGATGGCGGCGCTGGCGACCCACCGCCTGGCGACCATCCCGCTCATCGTCCTTTTGGCCAGCGAGATGGCGCGTGGCGCGCTCGACAACTTCGCCGCCAACCAGGGGGTCGCCGACTTCTCCTGGGCCGCCAGCATGTGGGGCGAGCTCGCTCTGCTGGCAGCGGCGCTGGTCGTCCCGCAGGCGGGGAGCCACCTCTCCCTCGTCGCGGCGGTGATCGCGGTGACCGAGACCTCGCGGAGCCTGATCAAGTACCTGCGCGCGCCCTCGGCGCGGCCGCAGAAGTCAGCGAGCCTTCTTCCGACCCTGAAAGGCGCTGACCCCCAGCTCGAACGCCAGCCGCCAGCGCCGGTAGCCGAGCGGTAGCCGGGCGGGTGCGCCGGCGCCGAGCTCGTGCTCGATCGCCTGCTCGACCCGGCGGGCGAACATGCGGTCACGGCAGAAGACGTCGACCTCCTCGTAGCCCCCGTGGGAAAGGCGCGTGAAGTTCGTCGAGCCGAGGTCGACCCACTCGCCGTCGCCGACCAGCACCTTGGCGTGCACCATGCTCGGGTGCAGGACCAGCCGCAGATTTGGGGGGTTGCCCGTTCGCTGGAGGATCTGCGAGCAGGTCAGCAGATTGATGTCGGTGCCCACGTTGGCCCGTGCCGCCGTGAGCAGGGTAACCTGGACGCCGCGCTTGACCGCCGCGATGACCGCCTCGGTCGGCTCGGGGTCGCCGAGGTAGGCCATGGCGATCGTGAGCCGCTCGCGGACGCCGGCGACGAGCTCGAGGCGCTGCGCGGAGAGCGATTCGGCGGTCCGTGCCTGCCCGCGAAACGAGTGCAGGAGGTAGTCGAACCGGCGCCCGGCGTCGAAGCCGGCGCGCCCTTCGTAGCGCGCGGCGAGCCGCTCGGCCGCGTCGCCGCCCGAGATCTCCACCATGAAGTCGACGTTGACCTCCCGGAAGTCATCGCCGATCCCCATCCCGCCGAGGATCACGGTCTCGTCGTCGAACTGGTAGAGCTTGGCATGGTCGAACCGCTTCTCGCTGGTGAAGCGGACGTTCGGGTGCGCGAGCAGCGCGCTCGCCAGATCGCTGGGGCTCTGCTTGAGGGAGCCCCAGCGGTTGTAGAAAGTCATGAGGAACCAGAGCTGAACGCGGGCGTGCAGGTTGATCTTCTTGTGGAAGAAGCTCTGCTTGGTCGCCTCCAGGTGCTCGTAGTACCCGCCAATTCGATCCTTCCAGATCGTCACCTCAACACCGCGGTTGGCGGCCTCGAGCAGGGCCCGCGCGACAGAGCGCCCGGTGTCGTCGTCCCGCCACTCGAAGGCGCGGACCAGGATGCTGCGACGCGCTTCCCCGATCCGGGTCAGGATCCGCGCGAAAGCGGCCGTCCCGCCCGCCAGAAGCTCGAACGTTGCGTTGGGTGCCGGCTCCAAGCCCGGCGAGCCGACCGGCAAGCTCGTCAACGACATCGGGTCGCGGACTTTAACTTAGCCTCTCCAAGGCCGCAATCGAGGGCAGCCCCGGCGCCCCGGCCGTTCTGCGTCAACCGCTGACTTCCTTGGCCCAGGCGCGGTAGCGGGCATAAAACGCCCGCTTCTCCTCCGGGTAGATGGGGATCCAGGCCGTGGCCGTGTACCCCAGCATCCAGAAGAACAGGACGTCGAACACGTAGCTGGGTGCGACGAAGAACGCGGCGACGGGCGTGACCAGGAAGCCGAAGGCGAGCAGCTGGACGTGCATCTGCATCCGGCGCCCCCCGCGGTGGGTCATGTACGGGATGGGCAGCAAGTTCAGCAGCGAGAACGCGGCGATGACCACCGCCCCCACCGCGTAGCGGGCCGGGTTCAGTGCGAAGAAGAGGTGCGAAAGGACGTAGGCCATGGCGCCGTAGCCGCTCACCGTGCGCGGCAGGCCGCAGTACATGAGCGGGTCGCCCATCTTGGCCACCGAGAACAGTGCCTGGCGGATCGTTGCGCAGGCGACGAGCAGCGACATGAGGACCGCCCCGCCGACCCTGTGGCCGCCGCGCGCGTAGGCGGCGTAGACGATGACCGCCGGGGCGATCGCCTGGACGAAGTGGTCGGTTGCCGTGTCGAGCTCGCTGCCGAACTTGTTCGACGTCTTGGTCATCCGGGCGATCGGACCGTCGAGCGTGTCGCCCAGCAGGTACCCGAGCAGCAGCGCGGTCCCGGCGGCGGGTAGGTTCCCGTCGACGACGAAGATGATCGCGCCGACGCCACCCATCAGATTCACGAGGGTAAAAAGGTCTTTGACCCCGAAGGGCCCGATGTTCCAGCGCATTCTGTGCCCGGAGAGTACCCTACCGGGAACCGGAGACGTCTTCCGATTTCCGATGGGCGCGTCGCCGCGCGCGCGCGGAATCTCGGGTCCTCCGCGCTGGCATGGATGTCGCTTCTCGCGGAGCGGTACGTCTTTGCACGAGCAATCCGCTCGTCGCGGCGGCGCCTCGTGGGGGAGGGCGAAAATGTCGAGCGTCATAGGTCGGTGGGGCGTGGCGATCGCGGCAGCGGTGACGGTGGGCGCGGTCGCCGGTCCCGCGCGAGCGACGGCGATTGCCTATGACGGCTTTGCCTATCCGCCCGGCCCGGTCCCGGGAAACGCAGGCGGGACAGGCTTTGGCGGCCCGTGGGCCGGCGACGTGGGTGTCACGGTCCAGGGCGCGGCCAGCCTGACGCACCCGCTGGCGCTGCCTTCGACCGGCGTCCTCATCGGCGGAAACTTCAACATCGATCGACCTCTGCCGGCCGCCATCTCGCAATCGGTCTTCTGGGCTTCGTTCTTGATCCAGGCCGCCCCGGGCAACGATCAGGTGTGGATGGGCATCGACCCCGGAGTAACGCAATTCCCCTTCGTGACCTTCGGTCGCCGCCTGGGAAACTACTTCCTTCAGAACGCCAGCAACGCGCCGGTGAACTTCTGCTGCGCGTCGGGCGCGGGAGTGACCGACCTGCTCATCATTCGCGTGACCAGCAGCGGGGCCGGCAGCAAGGTCGACCTGTGGGTGAACAAGAACCCCTCGGTCTCGCCACCCGACCTCACGATGCCAATCCCGCCACCGCCGCCGTTCCAGATCGTGAACGTGCAGGTGCAAAACGGCTTCTTCGCCGACGAGATCCGCCTCGGCACGTCAGCTCAAGACGTCGCCGCCGGAGCGTCGTCGCCCGCGGTCCCCATCCCCCCGGGGGCGGTAGCGACTCTGGGAGCGCTGCTGCTCCTGGCCGGCTTCGCTGTCCTTCGGCGGCGAGCCGACCGAGGCTGGCGAAACCCTCACCAGTAGCTGGCCGATCTTCTGGGACCGCTCCAGTTGTGGTGAGCGCCCGCTGATGCACAAGAACATTCTATGCCCCGTTCGATGACTCGGGACGAGCTCATCCGGGCCTCCGTTGCTGAGCTCGCTCAGGCGAAATCCTGCCGGCGCCGCGTCGCGGATTCTGATCTTGTCGGTTGACGGCATTCCCGGCAACATCGCGACGATGCTTAGACCAGCTTGGGTAGTCATTGCGATCGTATTTGCGGTGAGCGTGCTTGGATGCGGCGGTGGCTCAGGCGGACAGGGGGGCGTGCGGCAGAGCTGCTTTCCGAATGGGACCTGCAACGGGAGCCTCGTCTGCCTCAGTGACGTTTGTGTCAACCCGGGAACGGGGGTCGCAGGCGGTGGCGGTGCGGCAAACGTTGGCGGTGCGAGCGGGACAGCTGGCGAAAGCGGGACAGCTGGCGAAAGCGGGACAGCGGGCGCGAGTGGGACAGCGGGTGCAAGTGGGACAGCGGGTGCGAGTGGGACAGCGGGTGCGAGCGGAACAGCGGGCGCGACCGGGACAGCGGGCGCGACCGGGACAGCTGGTGCAAGCGGAACCGCGGGCGCGAGTGGGACAGCTGGTGCGAGCGGAACCGCGGGTGCCAGTGGCCAGGCGGGGCAGGGCGGTGCGGGTGGGAGTGCGCCGGCTCCGCTGTGCGGGAACGGCATCGTCGAGGCGGGCGAGGCGTGCGACTGCGGGAACGCGACGGTCGGGTTTCCGGCCGGCTGCACCGGTCCGAACGGTCTCTTCAACGGCGACGGGACCGGATGCTCGCGCACCTGCAGCAAGGAGCCGATTTGCCGCGGCACCAACGGTTCCGGCGCCACGCACGCCTGCGCCACGGTGTGCGGGAACGGAAGCATCGAGACGGGCGAGCAGTGCGACGATGGAAACACGCGCGCCGGTGACGGCTGCTCGCCGACGTGTCAGGTCGAAACCGGATTCTCCTGCGCGACAGTCGCGACGACCGATACCATCCCTTGCGGTCAGACCGGCGACAGCGGCACCTGCGTCGAGCTGCCGGTCAAGTACCGCGACTTCAAGAACGAGAACGTCGGCGGCGGCCACCCGGACTTTCTCTACCTGGGTGCGACCTGGTCGGCGAGCGATCCGCGCGCCGTCTCCATCTCGGGCGTGCAGGGGCAGACCGGGGCCATCAGCTACACCCACCGATACTGCGTTCCGGACACGGACGGGCCGTCGAAGCAGAACGACTCGGTGGCGCGCATCTGGGATCTCGCGCAGGTGGACCTGGACGACAACGGGCGGCCGGCGTTCAACACGGGCCGGACCGGCTGCAACGGCGTGGCGACGCTGGCCGACTGCCAGCTCACCGACTACAGCGACGACGGGAACAGCGGCCACGTCCCGGGCTACAGCGCGGCCGCCAACGGCCCTCTCTACTCCCTCAGCCCCAACGTCGCACCCTCCGGGCACGCGATGTACCACGGCTGCGCGCCGGCCGTGACCAGCGCCGCCAGCTTCGGACAGTGGTGGCAGGACGGAACCTGGGAGAGCGACGGGACGACCTCCGGCAAGCACGCGATCGGCTCGCTCGAGCTCGCGGCGACGTTGCTCGACGGACAGAGCGGCTTCTTCGAGTTCACCAGCGCGCCGAACAGCGTCTACGGCGGGTTCTTTCCGCTCGATCCGCCCGCCAACATCTTCCCGCTCTACTTCACGCAGGCGCAGCTGACCGCGACCAACGCCACCACGGGTCTGGTCACTGGCGGTAGCGCCGCTGGACCGGGCACGGTGACGACGATGCCCGCGCCCTGGAGCGAGCCGCTGACCTGCAACCTCTGGCCGTACTGGTACTCGAGCGCGACGTTCGGCGCCGGCGCGGGCTGCAAGGCGGATCAGTATCTCTTCCCGCCCAGCGTCTCGGCGGCGACCGAGCCCGGCGGCCATTGGATCACGGGAATGCAGGGGTGGTACCACGACTCCTGGTTCTCGATGGAGGCACGCTATCTGGTCGCCTTCAACGGTGCGTTCGATCTGCAGTTCTGGGAGGACGACGACATGTTCGTCTTCATCGACGGCGTGCTGGTCACCGATCTCGGCGGTACGCACGGCCCGATCCCGGCCAAGGTGCATGTGGCGAGCAGCGGCGTCGCGAGCATCCAGGAGGGGGGCGCGATTTATCTTCCGGGCGAGACGCTCCCGGCGGGTGCGGCGGCGGGAGACGTCGTTCCCTGCGACGGCAGCTCCGCGGCGGTCGATCCGATCACCAAGGTGGCGTTCAACAAGACGGGGACCGGCAACTGCGCCGCCGGCGAGCCGGCCTGCGATTGCCGCGTGCGGAACGCCAACCTCGGGCTGCAACTCGGCAGTACGTACGAGGTCGCGATCTTCAAGCGCGACGGGCACCCGCCGGGGTCGAACCTGCAGATGTTCCTGAGCGGTCTTTCGACCAACCGCTCGCAGTGCACCCACCAGTGACCGGGCGCAGGCGGTAGCCTGACTGTTCTACGGAGTAAACGCCTTTCATAACCGGCTGAGCACAGCGGAGCAGGCGAGCACAGCGCGGCTTCGCCGCGCCCCGGGGCCCCCGCGACGGTCCGCCTTCGCGGGGTGGGTTGGAGCGAGGGAGGCCCGGGGGACGCGAGCGGCAGCGAGCCGCCCCCCGTAAAACTAGTTCACCTTCGCGCAGAACGAGGTGGTGGCGACGTTGAGGGCGCCGCGCCAGATCTCGAAGCCGGTGAAGATGTTGGTCAGGTACCAGGTCGACTGGATGGTGTTGGGCTGGTTCTTGACCGCGTCCTGAATGAACAGGTTCAGGTCGAACGCGAACGACGTCATCGTCTGCGTGCTGACGTACGAGATGCAGGGGCGCGTGCCGTTGGGGCCGATCCAGACGTCCCAGGTGCCGGGGACGCCGGCGATGGTCTGCGCCTTCTTCATCGGCGACCCGCCGATCGGCTGCGCGTCGGCCGGCTTGTGGTACCAGACCATCAGGTAGCCGCCGCTCGGGCCCGCGGAGCTTGGCTCGCCGGCGGAGCTGGTGCTGAACCAGACGTCGTAGGTGGCGTTGTAGCTGTTGTTGGTATCATCCGTCAGTGTCCCAGCGTCGTCCCAGTTCCAGTTGACCGGGACGGTCGTCAGCGCGGTCACCGCCTTGGGGAGGTTGCTGCCCGTCGTCATGTGCTTGGAGTTGGCGCCGATGAAGATCGACGGGAATCCGGTCGGCGAGCCGTTCGTCGCGGAGCTCGCCATCTGCGTCGTCATCTTGAAGAGGTAGTCGCCGCCGTAGCTCATCACCTGCGAGGCCGACGAGTTCCACTCGTTGACCTGCATGAAGTAGTAATTGCTGTCGAAGAGCATGGTGCCGTAGCGGCCGGGCAGCGTACCGGTCATCGTCAGCGGATCGAGGCTGCAGCCAGCGCTCGCGCCGGCCGCGCCTCCCGAACCACCGGCCGCGGTGCCGCCCGTCCCGGAGCCGGCAGCGCCAGTGCCGCCCGTCGCCGAGCCGCCGGTGCCAACCGTGCCGCCGGAGGCGCTGGTGCCGCCGGTGCCGGAGCCGCCCGCGCCGGTTGTGCCGCCGGTCGCGGCGCCCCCCGAGCCCGTGCTTCCGCCCTTGGCGGCGTTGCCTCCCGACCCGGTGGTCCCGCCGCTGGTGACGCTGCCGCCGGAGCCCGTCGCGTTGCCCCCGGCGCCGTTGCCTCCGGAAGCGCTGCCGCCGGAGCCATTGCCGCCGCTCCCCGGTCCCGAGCCGCCGGTGGAGGTGCCGCCGCCGGAGCCGGTGTCGCCGCCGGAGCCGCCGCCGCTGCCTGCGGAATTCATGCAACCGATCGAGCTCGCCGCCACGACCGAAAAGAGTGACAGGACGAAGCTCGAGCGAGCAAGCGAAGCGAAATGCATCTACGACTGCCTCCGGCTGGGGGTCCGGAAAAACGAAGGGCGGTGGATGAGACCGCCTTCACAGATTGTTACCGGTTCACGCCGCCAGGAGGAGCGAAATCGTCCGGCGGCGACGACTACCGGGACTCCGTGAACTCCTAGGACGCAGGTCGCCAGGAGTCTGATACGGTCCGCGACTCAGGTGGCGCGGGCGGGCGATTCGCGCCGGATCCGGGCGTGGTACCGATCGGCCGTCCGCGTCTTGCCGAACAAGAGAGACTCCAGCTCGTACCGGCGGAGGAACTCTAGGTAGGCCGGGTCCTTCATGCGCGGGATCTTGTTGAGGCGGGCCTCGACGTAGCCCCAGAGAATACCGAGTCCGCTCAGCAGGTAGGGACGCTCGGCCATGCGGTAGAGCGCCACCGCGGCCATGTAGGTCGGCGTCGACCCCATGAAGTACTTCCCGCGCCCCCAGCGTTTTCGCCCGTTCCAGAGGCTGACGTGGCTGGATCCCATCTGGCGCAGGTGGATGATGCGCAGCTCCGGATCGTCGACCGACCGCGCCACCCAGCCGCGCATCCGGCACATGTGGCCGTCGATGCCGTCCCAGCAGACCTCGCGCACGAAGCCGCCGATGTCGTTGAAGCAGGTCACCCGGTAGAACTTGACCGGTCCGACGGAGTTCTCGTCGCCGGTGCGCTCGCGCACCTCGCGATCGCCGAAGCGGAGATGGAGCTTGCCGGACAGCGTCCCCAGCCAGGGGTCGGCCTCGAACAGCTCCATCGTGTGCTCGAAATAGCGCGGCGGCATCTCGAGGTCGCAGTCGAACTTGCAGACGTAGTCGTAGTCGGCGAGGTTGACCTGCCCGAGGCCGTGATAGAGCGCGTCGATCACGCCGGGTCCGACCGAGCGGTGACCCCGGTTGTCGCGCCGGACCACCTGGATGAATGGGTACTTGGCGGCCGCGCGCGTCAGGATTTCCGGCGTCGCATCGGTCGATCCGTCGTCGACGATCAGCCACTTGGCCGGCGGGACGGTCTGGGCCGCAACCGTGTCGATGGTGATCTGAAGATAGTCGGATTCGTCTCGACAGGGCGAGACCAGCAGATAACGGCGACCCACGGCGGCAAAGAATAACCCCAATCGGAGGCGACGACCCAGTGGAGAAGCGCCGCGAAGCTGCGGTAAAGTGCCGGCCTCCGATGCAGCAACGGATCCGGATGGGGCGCCTGTGGATCGACGTGATCGATTTCGCGGGCGCCCTGGCCATCATCGAGAAGCGCATTCAGGCCCGAGTGGGGGGAACGATCTTCACCCCCAACGTCGATCACGTGGTCTTGGTCGAACGGGATCGTCGCTTCCGCGACGCCTACGCGCGCGCCTACCTCTCACTGGTCGACGGTACGCCGGTGCTGTGGGCGGCGCGGCTGCTTGGATGCAACCTGCCCGAGAAGGTGTCGGGGTCGGACCTGGTGGTTCCACTGGCCGAGCGCGCGGCCGCGCGTGGGTGGCGCGTCTTCCTGCTGGGCGGCGGGCCCGGCGTCGGGGCGCTGGCTGCCTCCAAGCTCGAGCAGCTCCACCCCGACCTCAACATCGTGGGGATGTCGGCGCCGGTGATCGACATGGACGGCGATCCGGCGGCGCGCAGGGCCCTCGCGGCCGAGATCGCCGCCACCCGGCCCGACCTGGTGTTGGTCGCCCTCGGGACCCCCAAGCAGGAGATCTTCTGCGACGAGGTCCAGGACGTCCTGGCTCCGGCCGTGTTGCTCGGCATCGGCGCCGGCATCGACTTCGTGGCCGGCACCGCGCGCCGCGCGCCGCGCTGGGTCTCCACCGTCGGCCTCGAGTGGGCCTACCGGCTGATCCGCGAGCCGCGCCGGCTGGCGGGACGCTACCTGCTGCGCGATCCCGAGTTCCTGGCGATTTGCGCACGGCAGTGGTTGCGCGGGGCGGACACCGATCCGCGCCCGCTTCCCGAATGAGGGCCCAAAGGGGCGTGCTAACCTCCGCCTCCTGAAGACCGTCACCGGCAACATCACCGGCCTCAAGCCGAGCCAGAACCACGCGCTCGAGCGCGTCTACCGGCGGCGGCTGCAGCCGTCGGAGGTCGCCTCGGCCGAGCTCGCGACCTTCCTGGGCGAACATCTCGCGCGAGATCGAGCGGCAGGTCGGGATCCTGGTCGACCGGCGCGGCGAGATCGAGCACGTCTTCGTCGGCGACGCCTCGCGCATCAACCTGCCCGAGATCGGCCGCCTGCGCGCGGGCCGCGGGCGCTTCCGCGGCCTGCGCCTCGTGCACACGCACCTGCGCAACGAGCCGCTGACCCGCGACGACCTCGTCGACCTGGCGCTCCTGCGGCTCGATCTGGTGGCGGCGATCGGCTCCAGCCCGACGGGCGGCCGGCCGACCTGCACGTCGCGCACCTGCTTGCCGCCGATCGAGGGCGCAGCCGCCGTGGCGCGTCCTGCCGACCGAGCCGTTCCACCGCAGCACGCTCGACGCGGCGGCGCTCGATCGAGGCGCTGCGAGGAGGAGTTCGATCGCGTCGCGCCCGTCGGCGGTCGCGACCGACACGCGCGACCGCGCGCTGCTCGTCGTCGTCGACGTGCGCCGCAGCCGGCGCCCGGGTCGCCCGCGCGGCAGTCGACGCCGCGACGCCGACGCAGCCGGGGCGCGCGTCGCGGAGCTGCAGGAGCTGTGCCGCGACGGCGAACGTGCGGCGTCATGGGCGTGATCGAGCAGCGCCGCCACGAGGCCGATCCCGAAGTACCTGGTCGGGCGCGGCAAGCTCGAGGAGGTCCTCATCCGCGCCATGCAGCTCGACGCCAACGTGCTGATCTTCGATCCCGATCTGACGCCCGGCGCAGGCGCACGCCATCGCCGACTTCACCGACCTCAAGGTCATCGACCGGACGATGCTGATCCTCGACATCTTCGCGCAGCGCGCGAAGAGCCGCGACGGCAAGCTGCAGGTCGAGCTCGCGCAGCTGCAGTACCGGCTGCCGCGCCTGCACGAGAAGAACACGATGATGAGCCGCCTCACCGGCGGCATCGGCGGGCGCGGCCCCGGCGAGACGAAGCTCGAGGAGAACCGCCGCCGCGCGCGCGAGCGCATCCACCGGCTCGAGAAGGAGATCGACCGCTTCGGCGAGCAGCGCGCGGGCCGGCGCAGGCCGAGCGCGTGCGCCGCGGCCTGCCCATCGTCGCCATCGTCGGCTACACGAACGCCGGCAAGTCGACGCTGCTCAACACGCTGACGCGGCAGCGACGTGCTCGCCGAGGACAAGCTCTTCGCGACGCTCGACCCGACGACGCGCCGGCTGCGCTTCCCGCTACGAGCGCGAGATCATCATCACCGACACGGTCGGCTTCATCCGCGACCTGCCGCGCGATCTGGCGCAGGCGTTCCGCGCGACGCTCGAGGAGCTCGACGAGGCGGACCTGCTCGTGCACGTCGTCGACGCCGGCCGACCCGGCGCGCGAGCAGCAGATCGGCGCGCCGTCGAGACGATCCTCACCGACCTCGGCCTCGCCGAGACGCCGCGCCTCCTGGTGCTCAACAAGATGGACCTCGTGCCCGAGGAGGAGCGCGACGCGCTCCTGCGCGCGGCGCGCGTCGAGGCCGGTCCGGCCGCGTGGCGCATCTCGGCGCAGGACGCCACGACGACGACGCCGCTGCTCGCAGCCATCGAGGACGCGCTGTGGCGCGACGGGCGCCTCGTGCGCGAGCCCGGTCCGACGTCGACGGCGAGGTATGAAGCGGAGGCGCAGCGCGCGTGAGCTCTGCTGCTCTGGGCGGCCGCCGTCGCTGGTGCTGCTCGGCGTGCTCATCCTCGTGCACGAGCTCGGCCACTTCGTCTTCGCGAAGCTCTTCGACGTCAAGGTGCTGCGCTTCTCGCTGGGCTTCGGGCCGCGCCTCTTCGGCTTCACGCCCGGCGAGACCGAGTACCAGCTGTCGCTGGTGCCGCTCGGCGGCTACGTGCGCCTGCTCGGCGAGGATCCCGGGCGAGCCGATCCCGCCCATCGACCGGCCGCGCGCGCTCGCCGCGAAGCCGCTCTGGCAGCGCTACACGATCGTCATCGCCGGGCCGCTCTTCAACCTGCTCCTGCCGCTGCTCATCTACTTCGTCCACTACGCGGGGCAGCGCACGCTGCTGCCGCCCACGATCGGCACGGTGCTGCCCGGATCTGCCGGCGGCCTCGGCCGGGCTGCTCCCCGGCGACAAGGTCGAGACCGTCGACGGCCAGCGCATCCGCTACTGGGAGGAGCTCGAGCGGGTCATCGCCGAGAACGCCGGCAAGACGATGCGCTTCGGCATCCGCCGCGGCACCGACGCCGAGGAGCGCGACGTGACGCCCGTGCAGACTCGAGCGCGCCGGGCCGCTGCGACCACGGAGCACGTCGGCTGGATCGGCGTCTCGCCGCGCTTCCACCTGCCCGAGATCGGCGTGCTCGATCCGAGCCTCGCCCGCGGCGCAGGCGGGGCTCAAGACGTTCGACTTCGTCACGGCGGTCGACGGCGTGCCCGGTCGGCGACCTGGACCGAGTTCGCCAACGCCATCGAGCGCGTGGGCGCCTCGCCGCTGCGGCTCAACTACCTGCGCGGCGGCTATTCGGCCGTGCCGTTCGCGCACGTCGAGCTGCAGGAGCCGGGCTCGGCCGATCGTCATCCCGGCGCCGGTGTTCGACGCCGCCGGGCACCGCCACTACGAGACCGGCATCGTCTCGGCCGAGCTGTTCGTCTTCTCCGTCGAGCCGGGCAGCCCCGCCGACCAGATCGGCCTCCGCCGCGGCGACCAGATCCAGACGCTCGACGGCGCGCCGCTGCCGCACTGGGACGTGCTGCGCGAGCGGCTGGCCGACCATGCCCGATCGGACCTTCCGCCTCGGCTGGCTCTCGCCCGGCGGCGAGCACCACGAGGCGACCTTCCGGCAGGAGGTCCGCTACGAGCTGGACGCCTACCGCCAGGAGGAGCAGCACCTGGTCTTCGGCGCGCTCAACCGGCTCGGCCTGGAAGACCGAGCCGCCGGTGCCGATCACGAACCGCTTCGGCTACGCGGTCGGCCACTCCTTCGAGCGCACGGGCCAGATCATCGCCGCCATGACCTACGGCTTCGTGGAGATCGTGCGCGGCCGCGTGCCGCTGACGACGCTGGGCGGGCCCATCATGATCGGCTACGTCGCCGGCGTCGCCGCCGAGCAGGGGTTCGATCAGTACCTCTGGCTGATGGCGCTCATCAGCATCAACCTCGGCCTGCTCAATTTCCTGCCGGTGCCCATCCTCGACGGCGGCCTGCTGGTCTTCTTCACGCTCGGAGCTGTTCAAGCGCCGGCCGCCGTCGCCGCGCGCGCGGGAGATCGCCACCTACGTCGGCCTGGTCGTCGTCGTGACGCTGATGCTGTTCGCCATGCGCAACGACGTCGTGCGGTACCTCCTGCCCAGATGAAGCCGCGACGATGAGCGATCTCTTTCTCTGCCTCGACACCTCGACGCCGACGGCGCGCGTGGCGATCTTCGACGGCGACGCGCGCGCAGCGCTTCTCGGGCGAGTTCACGGCCGACCGCCACGCCGGCGCACCTCCTCCCGCTCTGCGCCGAGGCGCTGCGCGCGGTCGG
Source organism: uncultured Pseudomonadota bacterium (assembly GCA_963725905.1). GTDB lineage: Bacteria > Myxococcota_A > Polyangia > Fen-1088 > Fen-1088 > JADGRB01. Next base: position 359,764 of record CAVSAG010000007.1, read on the forward strand.
GCGTCGCGCCGGCGGCGCTGGCGGGGATCGCCTGCGGCGGCGGCCCGGGCAGCTTCACGGGGCTGCGCGTCGGCCTGGCCGCGGCCAAGGGGCTGGCGCTCGCCGACGGGCGTCCCGCTCTACCTCGTCTCGTCGCTGCGAGGCGCTGGCGCTCGACATCCTGGCGCGACGCGCGCCGCGGGACGCCGACACCGTCGTCCCCTGCCTCGACGCCGGCAAGGGCGAGGTCTACGTCGCCGGTTACGTCTGGCCGATCGCCGAGCGCCGGGTGCGCGAGGTGGCGCCCGTCGCCCGCCTGGCGCCCGCGGCCGTCGTCTCCTGGCTGCTGGCGCTGCCGGCGCGCGCGTCGCGGGCAACGGCGCCGAGCGCCACGCGGCCGCCTTCGGGCCGGCGCGCGAGCTGGTCGACGTCGCCGGACCCACCGCGCTCTCCATCGGCGTCCTCGCGCTGCTGCAGCGCGTCCCGCGGCGAGGCCGCCGACCTGGCGACGGCGGTCCCGTTCTACGGTCGCCCGCCCGACATCACGGTCAAGCGGCGCGCCTGAGCGGGAGGAGCGTTCATGGCGGAGACGAAAAAACGAAAGCAGCTGAAGACCTTCCCGGGGCTCGACGCCGCGGAGTTTCAGCACCCGCACGACGCGGCGGCCACCGAGGCGCTGGCGTCGGTGCCGGGCCTCGACCTGGTGGTCAGCAAGGTGCTCGAGTACGGCCTCGAGCGGATCTACTACCTCGAGAACCTGGCCGACAACGTGCGCGTCACCGAGCGGATGTTGCCGCGCCTGCACCGCTACCTCGGCTGGGCCTGTCGCATCCTCGACGTCGAGGAGCCCGAGCTCTACGTCAACCTCGATCCGGTCCCCAACGCCTACACCTTCGGGCACAAGCGGCCGTTCATCGTGCTCACCTCCGGCCTCATCGATTTGCTGAGCGACGAGGAGCTGCTGTTCACCATCGGCCACGAGCTGGGCCACATCAAGGCGGGGCACGTCCTCTACACGATGCTGGCGCGCAACATCGCGGTCATCGTCTCGGCGATCGGCCAGGCGACGCTGGGGATCGGCGCGCTGCTCGGGCAGGGGCTGGTCGTCGCGCTGCACGACTGGTACCGCAAGGCGGAGCTGACCTCCGACCGCGCGGGCCTGCTCTGCGTGCAGGATCTCGATCCGTGCGTCAGCGTGTTCATGAAGCTGGCCGGCGGCGGCGGGCGGCTGTGGGCGGAGATGGACCGCCACGAGTTCCTCCACCAGATCGACAGCTACGAGGAAGAAGACCGCTCGACGCTGGCCAAGGCCTACAAGACCTGGTTGACCGTCTTTCGCACGCACCCGTTCCCGATCCTGCGCGCCAAGGAGCTGCGCGACTGGTTCGAGTCCGGCTACGAGGACCTGCTGATTCCGCGCGCGTCTGCCGCCCGGGTGAGGTCGATCAGGCGCCGCGGATTCGGCGTCGGGCTCCCCTCCTAAAAGCTGGTGCGACGGGTCTCCTCGACGAGGCCGTCGAGGAATCGGGCCACCGGTTTGGTTCGCTTGAGCGTCGGGCGGCAGGCGAGGCGCACGTCGATGGAGGGGACGTCGGCCGCCTCGACGGCGAGGTGGCGGCGATCGTCGGGCGGAGCGCGAGGCCGGGGACGAGGCCCATCCCCAGCCCCTGGCGGACGTAGGAGAGCAGCAGCGAGACGCTGGGGAGGTCGATCGTCGACAACGGGCGGAGGCGAAGGCGGCCGAGATATTCGTCGAGCACGCGGCGTCCCTGGCTGCCTGCGCGCAGGCGCAGGAGCGGCCCGCGAGCGAGGCGGGTGCGAAGAGGTTCGGCGGCGGTGCGTTTGGAAGAGGGTTTCGACGCCGGGCGGGGCGCCACCCAGAAGAAGCGCTGCGTGCAGAGCTGTGTCTCGTCGGCGGTGATGGCGCGGTCGGTGCTGACCACCGCGACGTCGACCTGGCCGGCGGACGCCAGCCGCCCGCCTCGATCGAGTTGGTGGTCGTGATCTCGAACCGCAGCGGCGCCCCCTCGGAGAAGAGCCGCCGGAGAATCGGCAAGAGCAGCGCCTCGCCCAGGTAGTCGCTGGCGGCGACACGCAGGGTGGTCACCCGCGCGGCCGTCATCTCGCCGAGCAGCGTCTCCAGCGAGGCGGCCTCGTCGAACAGGCGGGTCAGGCTGCCGAGCAGCGCCTCGCCGGCCGCGCTCGGTCGGATGCCGCGGCCGACCTTCTCGAACAGCGCCACGCCGAACCGCGCCTCGATCCGGCGGATCTGCTGCGAGACGGCCGAGGCGGTCTTGTGCAGCCTTCGCGCCGCCTCGCCGACGGAGCCGGTCTGCGCCACCACCAGCGCGTCGTGAAAGGCTGGGATGAGGGCGGCGTCCATGCTGGTCGACCGTTAAGTATAACTTAACGATCGCCGCCGCCCGTTGTCAGTAGACGCCGCCGGGCCTCGGGGGGAAGGTGGAGCCATGAAACCGCGCACGATGTTCGAGAAGATCTGGGAGGCGCACCTGGTCCGCGCCGCCGACCGCCGACACGCCGGCCACCCTCTACGTCGACCTGCACCTCGTGCACGAGGTGACCTCGCCGCAGGCCTTCACCTGGCTGCGCGAGCGCGGGCTCAAGCTGCGCCGCCCCGAGCGTACGGTGGCGACGATGGATCACTCGACGCCGACCACGCCGCGCGGGCGCGACGGCAAGATCCCGGTGCTCGACAACGCGGCGGCCGCTGCAGATCGCGACGCTGGAGAAGAACTGCGCCGACTTCGGCGTCGAGCTGTTCGCGCTCGGCAGCGAGGGCCAGGGGATCGTGCACGTCATCGGCCCCGAGCTGGGCGTCACGCAGCCGGGGGAGGTGATCGTCTGCGGCGACAGCCACACCAGCACGCACGGCGCGTTCGGCGCGCTGGCCTTCGGCATCGGCACCAGCGAGGTCTCGCACGTGCTCGCCACCCAGAGCCTCCTGCAGCAGCCGCCCAAGACGCTGGCGGTCACCGTCGAGGGGACGCTGCCGCCGCGGCGTGACGGCCAAGGACGTCGTGCTGGCGGTCATCGCGCGGCTCGGCATCGGCGGCGGCACCGGCCACGTCATCGAGTACCGCGGCTCGGCCATCCGCGCTCTCTCGATGGAGGAGCGGATGACCGTCTGCAACATGTCGATCGAGGCGGGCGCGCGCGCCGGCATGATCGCCCCCGACGAGACGACGTTCGCCTTCTTGAAAGACCGCCCGCGCGCGCCGCAAGGGCGCGGCCTGGGACAAGGCGGTCGCCGCCTGGCGGCAGCTGCCGTCGGACCCGGGCGCCACGTTCGACCGCGAGGAGAAGTTCGACGCCGCCAAGATCGAACCGATGATCACCTACGGCACCAACCCCGGGATGGGGATGGCCATCGGCGCCGACATCCCGGCGGCCGTCACCGCCAGCGACGCCAAGGCGCTGGCCTACATGGGCCTCACCGGCGAGAAGCGGCTGCTCGGCCACAAGATCGACGTCGTCTTCATCGGCAGCTGCACCAACTCGCGCCTCTCGGACCTGCGCGCGGCGGCCGGCATCTTCAAAGGACGCAAGGTCGCCGCGGGCGTGCGCGCCCTCGTCGTGCCGGGCTCGCAGGCGATCAAGAAGGCGGCGGAGGCCGAGGGGCTCGACAAGGTGTTCCTCGAGGCGGGCGCCGAGTGGCGCGAGGCCGGGCTGCTCGATGTGCATCGCCATGAACGGCGACCAGCTCAAGCCGGGGCAGTACGCGGTCAGCACCAGCAACCGCAACTTCGAGGGGCGGCAGGGCGCGGGCGGCCGGACCTTCCTGGCCAGCCCGCAGACCGCCGCCGCCGCCGCCGTCACCGGACGCGTCACCGACGCGCGCGAATTGGCCTAAAGGAGACGACCATGGAACCGTTCAAGACGCTGACCTCCAAGACCGTCGTCCTCCCCAGTGAGAACGTCGACACCGATCAGATCATCCCGGCGCGCTTCCTCAAGGCGACCAGCAAGGTCGGTCTGGGATCCAAGTTGTTCGCCGACTGGCGCTTCGACGCTGAAGGAAAACCGAAGGCCGATTTCGTGCTTGAACCGCCCCGAGGCGGCCGGCGCGGCCATCCTGGTCGCGGGCGACAACTTCGGTTGTGGGTCGTCGCGCGAGCACGCGCCCTGGGCGCTGGTCGATTACGGCGTGCGGGCCGTGATCAGCACCTCGATCGCCGACATCTTTCGAAACAATTCCTTGAAGAACGGCCTCGTGCCGGTGGTGATCGACAAGGCGTCGCACGCCAAGTTGCTGGCGGCGCCGGGTGCCAGCGTCACGATCTCGGTCGAGGACAAGACGTTGACGCTCCCCGACGGTACCCGCGCGTCATTTCCGATCGACCCGTTCGCCCGTTTTTGCCTGCTGAACGGCGTGGATGAGCTGGAGTTTCTGCTGTCGCAGGAGGCCGACATCGCGGCGTTCGAGGCGGGACGCGCCGGCTGAGATTCGGAGTTTGACCGAGCAGCCGTGCATTGATCAGCCGCTCCCCGGGGCGCTATCATCGGAGACGACGGAGGCTCGGCGCATGGAGAAGATCCGCGTAGACCCGGGTTCGGCGGCTGTGCAAATGGTGCGGCTCAAGGAGAGGCACGGAGAGCTGGAGCGACGCTTGGCGGAGCTGGAACGCCACCTGTCGCTCACCCCGGAGGAGCAGGTGGAGCGGAGCAGGCTGAAGAAGGAGAAGCTGCGGACGAAGGACGAGCTGCAGCGCCTGGGCGCGGTCCGCGCGCCATAGCGGCGGCCGGGCGCGCGTGAGCGAGACGGCCGAGCACGTCACCTTCATCGAACGGCTCCGCCGGTCCGGGATCCGCGTCGATCGCGAAGGGCGGTTCATCCACGAAGGGGCCGAGGTGACCCACGAGGGGCTTCGCCGGGCGCTCTACCGCTGGCTCGATCGGCTGCCGCCGCCCGACGGGCGCTACATCCTGCGCCTCGACGAGCGGCGTTTTGCTTACCTCGACGTCGACGACACGCCACTCGTCGCGCGGGCGGCGCGCGTCGATGGGGCGGGCACGATCTGGCTGGCGCTCTCCGACGGTGCCGAGGAGACACTCGATCCCGCGACGCTGACCGTCGACGGGGCAGGCGTCCTGCGGGCCTGGGTTCGCGGCGGCCGGCTCGAGGCGCGGCTCGCCACCTCGGCCCTCGCCGCCCTCGGCGAGCTCCTCACGGAGACGTCCGACGGACGCCCGGCGTTGCGCGTGGCGGGGCGGACGATGCGACTGCCGGCAAGGTGACGACGAAGCGCGCCCCGCCCAGCGGCGAGGGCGTGTCGGCGACCCGGACATCGCCGCCGTGGTCGAGCACAATCTTCCGCACGATGGCCAGCCCCAGCCCGGTCCCGTGCTCCTTGGTCGTCATGTAGGGATCGAAGATCCGCTCTCGGGCGTCCGCGGCGATCCCCGGGCCGTTGTCGTCGATGAGAAGCGAGACCGAGCTCTCGCCGGACGCGAGCGAGATGCGGACTGCCGGCGGGCGCCCGACAGCCTCGGCGGCCTGCACCGCGTTTTCGACCAGGTTGGCCAGCACGCGCCGGATCAGCATCCGGTCGCAGAGCGCGGCGATCGGGCCCGGGCGCGCGACCTCCAGCGCCTTCTGCCACTCCGGGTGCGCGCGCGAAAAATCGTCGACCACCTGTCCGAGATCGACCGGCACCGGCTCGACCTTGGGAAGCTTGGCGAACGCCGAAAAATCGTCGACCAGCCGCCGGATGGCCCCCACCTCCTCGGTCAGGATCTCCTGCGCGGTCGAGAGGAGCCGCTCGTACCCGGGATCGCCGCCCCGATACTTGGAGGCCAGCTCCTGGACCGCCAGCTGGATCGGCGTCAGTGGGTTCTTGATCTCGTGGGCCAGCCGGCGCGCAACCTCCTGCCAGGCGGCCAGCTTCTGCATGTAGCCGAGCCGCGAGCGCGCCTCGGCGAGCTCGGCGACCATGCGATCGAAGGCGCGTCCGAGATCGTCCAGCTCGTCGGAGCCGCGCGGCGCCACCCGCACCGTCAGGTCCCCCTCGCCGACGCGGCGGGCGGCGTCGCTGAGCGTGGCGACCCGCCCGGTGGCGCGCCGGGCGATGAAGAGCCCCAGCGCCCCGGCGATGAGCAGCACCACCACCAGCGCCACGCCAAGACCATGAAAGATGCGCGGCAGGACCACCGGCAGCAGCCGATCGAGCTCGTGCTCCTCCTCCATCGCCGCGCGCAGCGCCAGAAAGTTGGCGTAGATCTCGCGCGGGATCCCGAACGTCAGCTCCAGCAGACGCGGCTCCTCGCCCCCGCTGGCGGGCAGCGCCACCAGGTTGGGCGGGGCCTCGCGTGCCTCCGCGATCACGGTGGGCGGCGCCGACCACTCGTCGACGACACGGGTGCCCGACAGGATCCGCGCCCGCAGCAGATCGGGGACGTCGGCCAGCTCCTCGGCGCGCGCGAACTGGCTGGCGGCAATCTCGGCCGCCCGCTCGTGGAAGGTGTCCTTGCTCTTCTCGAAGTAGGCCTTGTAGACCTCGACGGCGCCCCCCAGTGACTGGCGGACCGCCTCCTGGTGCTGGTCGGTGATCGCTTCGATGCGGCCGATCGTCACCTGCATGAGGTAGGCGGCGGCGCCGAGCGGCAGCGACGCGACGGTGAAGAGCGCGAGCAGAATCTTCCACTCGAACCGCCCGGGCAGGCGCAAGAGCTTCATCGGCGGATCCTCCCTGGCTGCGGCTTCGGCGCAGGCGGCGGCGGGGGGGGCGCATCGCCGAAGTCGAAGGGCTGCGAGACGAAGCGCACCTGCCGCTCGCTGTCCTCGATGCGCGGATTGACGAAGATGCTGACGAACGATCCGAAGAAGCTGTCGCCAGCGCCGAGCCGCCGCTGACCGCGCGCCGGCTGCACCAGCCAGCGGCGCACCTCGATCAGCAGATCCTCGGAGATGGGGTTGAGATCGCCCCGCACCGCCAGCGTGTAGCGCTCGCCGGGACGGAGCCGCGCCGCCTCGACGATCGAGAAGTCGACCAGGGCGACGGCGCGCCAGATCGCTTCATCGACAGTGGGTGCCACCGCCCGCCGCTCGATCCCCACCCCGTCGGAGGTGCGAACGCTGAACTTCTCGTCCCAGATGTCGTAGACGATCTCGGCCCGCTGGACGGCGAGCGCGATCGGATCGCCGGTCGACGTCTCCTCGAGCGCCGCGCGGATGAGCACCCGGGTGGCGAACCCCGACTTGAGACGCTGGCGCTCCGCCTCGCCGAACAGATCCTGCAGCCCCACCGAAACCGTGACCCGCCCCGCGACCACCTTCACGCCGACCTGGCGAGTGGGGACCGGATCGGCGGCCCAGGCAGTCCGCGGCGCGCTCGCCAGCGCGCTGGCGAGGACGACGGCGGCGGCGACGCTTGGCAGACGCATCAGAACGAGCTGCGGCTGAGCACGTTGGCGATCGAGATGGTGAAGACGCCAACGTAGGTGTCGAGGCGCAGGCCCAGATCGCCCGTCAGGCCAATGGGCGGCGAGCTGGAGGTGAGCTCGTCCTCGCTGCCCATCGCCAGGAGCCCCACCGCCACGAAGGCGTCGCCACCATAGAGGAGACCGCGGTGGCGCCAGACCGGGACTGCATACTCCACGAGGAGCCGCCCGGCGAAGTCGTCGTAGCGATGACCATCGATCGAGGTGCCGAGGAAATTCGGCGCCGGCTGCGTCGAGAAGTTGATCCCCAGCGCCCGCCGCGGCAGCAAGAGATCCAGATCGCCGATGAAGAAGCGATCGAAGTAGGGGGCATCCCCGCCGATGGCGCCCCCGAACACGTGAAGGCCGAGCGCCCCGCGCGGCATCCTGAAGTAGAAGTCACCGTCGACGACGGTCTTGACGAAGCTGTAGTCCGAGCCGAGCAGCGAGGTCCCGATCTCGACGGAGAGGGCGAGCCGCATCCCCGATCGCGGCAGCACCGGGTCCGAGCGCGAGTCGTAGTCGAGCCCGGCGGTGGCCGTCCCGACGTGGCTCATTCCACCGTTGATCATGAAATCGATCGCGACCGAGCTCCCATCGGGGAGGGTCTGCGTCTGCAGCGCCGGCGGAGGCAGCGCGGCGGAGACCCACTCCTCGCGAAAGGCGACGGTGGCGTGCAGGTTGTGGGGCAGCATCTTGCCCGCGGTGAGAACGCCGCCGGCGCGCCGGACACGCGTGGCGATGAAGCGCCCCGGATCGGGATCGCTGTCGGCCCCGGACGTCCGATAGAACTCGCTGCCGTCGTTGTAGAGGGCGGTGACGGCCAGGCCGAGGCCGTTGGGGCCGCCGAGCGGCGGGACGCCGAGGTGCAGCCGCAACCCGAGCCCCGCGTGCGCATCCAGAACCAGCGGTTTGGTCGAGGCGACGAAGCCGGCGCCCAGGTTGATGCCGCGGCCGAGGAAGTTGGTCTCCGAGACGTCGGCGCCGCCCCAGAATAGTGTTGCCTCGCTGGTCGCGGGGAAGAGCTCGTTGATGACCAGCGTCCCGCGCTCCTCGACCTCCACGACCAGCACGACCGACCCGCGCTTTCCGCCGCGCGCCACCGAGAGATGGACGTCGAGAAAATAGCCGAGCGACAAGAGCCGGTATCGCGCGGCCTCGACGCGGGGATCGGAGGCGTCGACCGCAGCGCCCGGCGCGAGCCCCACCACGGCCAGCTCGCCGACGATGAGCGACGTCTTGGTCTTGCGGTTGCCGGTGACCCGCACCTCTTCAATCGTGTACCGGGGGCCGAAGGCGGGGTCGGGGAACGCGGCCTCGTCGGCCAAGGCCACGGCGTCGATGCCCGCGGTGGCGTCCGGTTTGGTGTTCGGGGGCGCCGCGATCGCGGCGCGTGCGCTGGCCGTCAGGATCGCGACAGCTAGAAGGCGCGCGCCGGTTGGGGCGAGCATGCCGACCCAGCATACCCCGATCGACAAATTCCGCGCGTGAGCGAACCGACGGGCGAGGCCGATCACGCTCCGCCAGGCCCACAAACTTGCGCCGATACGCGCTCCCGTTATCGTGTATCCGTGAGGCGTGGGGGTCGAGCGACCGATGGCCGGCGGGTCCCGGTGATCATCGCCACCTGTCTGGTCGGCTTGGCGGTGGGTCCGGGTCTCGGGTGCCAGGCGACCACCATGACGGCCCAGGGGACGCCGGTTCCCATCTTGATCGGTCCGGTCGCTTGTATCGGGTGCGCTGCAGCTGACACCTCAGGCCCGGCGCTGGCGCCGATCGCGGATCGTTCGCTCGCCCGCACAATGGTGGCTGGCGGATACGGGATGACGAACTCCAGCTGGGAGAAGACCCGCCCCACCCTGGCCCGAAGGGTCGCCGCGGTGGTCCGTGACCCCTGCCGCATCGACGTTCACGTGACGAGGCTCACCGCCAGCGCCCTGGGGGTCTTCGCTCTCATCTTCGCCATGACCTCGGTCGACGTGCGGCTCGACGCGACGGCCAACCTGGTCCCGAGCGGGATGTGCAAACCGACCTCATGATCGGCCGCCGACGACGAAGCGCTGGTCTCCTGGTCGTGCTCGTTGGTCTGCTTGCCGGGTGCGCCGGGGCCAGCGTCGACGTGACCGCGCGCGGAGCCGCCTATCCCATCTCGATGTCCGGCAGCGTTCGCGACAGCAGCGGAATGCTGCTCGACATTCATTCGATGAAGATCGTTTCCGGTTTTCATCTCGAGACGACCCGAATCGGGATCCTCTACTCGGGCGTGACACCGCGATCGGCGCTCGACATTTCGGACGCGGTGAACGAACAGGTGTCGGCCGCCCAAGGTGAGGCGATCATCCGCCTGTCGGTTACCGTCGACGAGAGGTGCAACTTTCTGAACTCTCTCCCGGTCCTGAACGCCATCCCCGTCTGGCCCGGCTGCGTCCCGGTCATTCTCGACGGTCTGATCGTCAAGCGCCGCCCGCCACCGCCCCAGCCCTGATCTCGCGCCGCGCAAAACGAGAACGCGTCTCATACCGGCTGCGCCCAGCGAAGCAGGCGAGGGGGCCCGGGGGACGCGAGCGGCAGCGAGCCGCCCCCCGTGAAATCAAATCCGCCGGGTCAGTTTCAGGTCGGAGAGGGAGTCATAGGTCCGGACCTGCTCGGGAAGGATCTCGCGCGCCACCAGACTCCGGGTGTCGCGATCCAGCTTGCAGACGTCGTCGAGGTAGTGCTTGAGGCCGCGATCCTCGCTCTCCTCGAGGGCGGCGATCGCCGCGTCGTCGCCGACCCCCAGCGCCGGAGCTGGAATCGCGCCGCCGTCCTCGGCGTCCGGATCACCGCCCAGGAAGCGAATTCGCTGCTCGAGTGTGGCGATGCGCCGCTCGTGCGAGGCCAGACAGGCGCGTAGCTCGTCGGCGCTCGAGACGTCGCTGAACCTCGACAGCGCGCGCCGGTAGCCGACGACCGTGGCCAGCTCCTCGCGCAAGAACGCGATCAGCGTCCGAATGCTCGCCTCGTCCCTCATCGCACCAGCCATCGCGCCCATTCCCCCCACCCTCGACTTTCACTTCCCGCCCGACCCGCATCAAACCTGGCCATTTCCGGCCGGCGGTGAAGAGGTGCCGCCGCGCACCATGGCGAGCAGGGCGTCTCCGTACAACTCGAGCTTTTTGGGGCCGATGCCCGAGATGCCCAGCAGCGCCTCCGCGGAGCTCGGCCGCTCCTCGGCGATTCGCATCAGCGTCGCGTCGCTGAAGACGACGTAGGCGGGGACGCGACGCTCGTCGGCCAGCGACTTGCGCAGCGCCCTCAGCCGTTCGAACAGCTCCACCGTTTCGCCCCCCGGCTCGGCCGTCAGCGCGTCAGTCGTCCCTTGGCGTTCCCGTTCCCGCGGCGCTGCCGGTCGCCTGGGGAGGCGGCGGGCGGTGCGCGCGGCGCCGAGCGGATCGAGACCGGCGCAGCTGTCGCACGATTCGCCACACCGGTCGATCTGCTCGCCCAGGTGACGCGCCACCAGCCGGTGACGGCAGTCGCGCGCCGAGGCGAAGGAGAACATCTCCCGGATCTGGTCGCGCTGGCGGGCGAACGCGCCGGCGTCGATCTCCTCACCCGGCCGTTCGCCGAACCTCTCGAACGCCAGCACGTCGGCCCAGGAGTAGAACAGGACGCAGTCGCTCGGCAGCCCGTCGCGGCCGGCGCGGCCGATTTCCTGGTAGTAGCTCTCGATCGATCGCGGCATGTCCCGGTGCAGGACGTAACGGACGTTCGACTTGTCTATTCCCATCCCGAACGCCACCGTCGCCACCACCACGTCGATCTCGTCGCGGGCGAAGGCGTCCTGGACGCGCGTGCGCTCGGCCGGGTCGAGCCCGGCGTGATACGCCGCCGCGGCCACGCCACTGTCCCGCAGGTGCTCGGCCAGCGACTCACAGGCCTTACGGGAGAGCGCGTAGACGATCCCGCTCTGCCCGCGGCGCGCGTGCACGAGGTTGGTGATCGCCGCGCGCACGCCCTTCCACGGCGCCCGATCGCGTGGACGAAGCTGGGCTTCGCCCAGCGGAGTCCGTCGCGAGAGGGTGTGGGAACCCTCCGAGGGTTCCCGCGTCTGATCGTCATCACCCTTGCGGTACATCGTGATGTGCAGGTTCGGCCGGAAAAAGCGGCCGCGGAAGCAGGCGGGATCGATCATCGCCAGCTGCGCGATGATGTCGGCGGTGACGGCCGGCGTGGCGGTGGCGGTCAAGGCCAGCACCGGCACGCCCCCAAACTTGCGTTTGAGCCCGGTCAGGTTGCGGTAGGCGGGCCGGAAGTCGTGGCCCCACTGGCTGATGCAGTGGGCCTCGTCGACGGCGATGAGGCGCAGGTCGAGCCCGGCCAGCACCCGCCCCACGGAGGCCTCGATCCCCTCGGGCGCCGCGTAGCAGAGCTCGTACTCGCCGGCGGCGAGCGCCCGGACCCGCCGCTGGCGCTCCTCCGGCGGCAGCGACGCCGACAGATAGGTCGCGCGCAGGCCGACCTCGGTCATCGCGTCGACCTGGTCCTTCATGAGCGCGATGAGCGGCGAGACCACCAGCGTGATCCCCCCCAGCACGCGCGCCGGGATCTGGTAGGTCAGCGACTTCCCCGCGCCGGTTGGCATGATCCCCACGCAGTCGCGTCCGGCGAGCAGCGCCTCGATGATCTCCAGTTGACCGGCGCGAAACGAGGGGTAGCCGAACACGTCGCGCAGGACCTCCAGCGGCGGTGGGCCGGCGAGCGGTCGGACGGACAGGGCCCGTCCGACCTCGCGCAGCAGGGTGACAGTCGCGGGGCTGAACGCTTCGGGGCGGCGCTTGAAGGTGGCGCGCAGCTCGTCGAGCGCGCCGCCGCAGGCCGCCCGGAGGGCCAGATCGCTCTTGTCGCCCGCGCGCCAGCGGTCGGCGAGCGCCCGGGCCGCCGCGTCGACGTCCGTGGCGGCCGTCGCCCCGGACGGTTCAGCTTCGCTTTCGATCTCCATGGCCCCGGGTTATCGGCGCCACGTTAACGAAGTGGCTTGTTGCCGTCGAGGGGGCGGTTAGCTTTTGTCAGGAGGAAAATCATGGAGGAGATCTTCTTGGCCGGGCGCGTCCTGGTGGGCGGCTTCTACCTCTTCAGCGCCGGCCGCCATCTCACACACCTGGGCGAGCTGGCACGGTACGCCGGGGCGGTCGGGGTCCCGATGCCCCAGATCGCGGTGCTGGTTGCGGGGCTCCTTCTGGCCGTCGCCGGTCTGACCCTGATACTCGGCATCTACCCCGACGTCGGGATCGCGGCGCTGGTGCTGTTCATCGTCCCGGTCACCGTCATGATGCACGCCTTCTGGTCGGACCATGACCCGGCGACCCGGCAGATGGACCTGGTCAACTTCGGCAAGAACGTCGCGCTGCTGGGGTCGGGCCTGATGTTCGCCGCGGTGCCGCGCCCGTGGCCCTACAGCCTCGAGCGCCGGTCGCACCTGCCCGTCAAAGTGCCGGTGTAGCCCCCATTCGCGGCGGCTCGGCTCAGGAGCTGGCCGAGGTGTAGAACGAGAGCGCGCGCCGCCAGACGCGGCGGGCGATCGCCGCGAAGGCGAGCCCGCCGGCCAGTGCGCCGAACGCCGTCTTGGCGTCGAGCTTTCCGAGCAGCGCCATCGCGGGGTAGGTGGTGAGCAGCGCGATCGGGAAGACGAAGGTGAAGACGATCCGCAGCGCGCCGCGGAAGACCGTGATCGGCCAGCGGGCGGCGTCGAACAGCGAGCCGAACAGGTACGAGAGGTTGTCGACCTTGACCACCCAGAACGAGGCGCTGACCACCAGGATCCAGAACGAATAGAGGATCACCACCGCCAGGACCAGAAACGCCAGCCCGGCGGTGACCTCCAGCGCGGTCGGCCAGTGGCCCAGCCTGGCGAAGGCGTAGGTGAAGATGACCAGCGCGCCGCCCACGTCGACCACGTGCCAGGGCTCGATCTTCGCCGTCGAGACCAGGAACTGCGCGTCGGCAGGTTTGAGCAGCACGAAGTCGAGCGTGCCGTGGCGGACGTGCTCGACCACGGCGGTGAGGCTGGGGCTGACGGCCCCCTCCAGCACCGCGTGCAAGAGCGTGAACCAGCCGACCACCAGCAGCGACTCGGGGAACGACCAGCCGGCGACGGTCTTGCGCACTCCGAAGACGACCAGCAGCGGCGCCATGGTCACCGCCATCCAGAGGACGGCGAGGAGGCCCCGCACGACGAAGTCGGCGCGGTACTGCATCGCCGTGAGGGTCGAGATGGAGAGCTGCGCCCGGAACAGGCCCGCGTAGCGGCGCACCAGCGCCAGCGGTGAGGCGGAGGGCGGGGCGGGGATGGGCGCGCTCGGCACCTTCATCCTCCGAACGCCGAGAACCGGCGCAGCCCGACCCGCCAGACCCAGAGCGCCGCCACACCGAACAGCGCCACGTAGCCCCACTGCGCGGCGAGGGCCCGCAGCGCCTCGTGCCGGTCGAGGAGGCCGACCAGCGTCTCGACCGGGAAGCCGAGCATGAACCGGAAGGGCAGCACGTCGGCTGCGCCGCGCAACCAGCGCGGCAACGCCTCGAGCGGGACCAGGTAGCCGGAGAGGATGGCGTGCACCCCCAGCCACAGCTCGAAGATCCCCAGCGCGCTCTCGACGAAGAACGACAGCGAGCCCATCAGCACCATCGAGAAGAAGATGAGCAGCCAGGCGCCGACCAGCGAGGCGAGCAGGATGAGCAGCAGCACGGGATCGTGGCGCAGCAGGCGATCCCAGCCGCTCACCAGCATGATGACGACGACCGGCGAGATGACCGCCGCGCGCATCGGCACCGCCGAGAGGTGGTCGGCGGCGAGGGCGAAGATCGGGTGAATCGGCCGCAGCAGCTTGGCCGACAGCGTCCCGTCGCGGATCTCCATCGACAGCTGCCAGACCGCCCAGTTGCTGGTGAGCAGCCGCACCGCCAGGATTCCCAGGTAGTAGGCGGTGAAGGCGCGCTGGTCGAAGCGTCCCACCGGGCCGTCGGCTGCCACCGCGTGCCAGATCGCCAGCATGACCAGCGGCATGTTGGTGGTGAGGATCCAGACCAGGAACTCGGCGCGGTAGGCCACCACCTCCGAGACGCCGACGCGCATCAGGGTGGGGAAGGCCTTGGCGGCGCGCGCGATCTCGCTGGCCAGGCCGGGCCGGGGGGAGGCAGTGGTCCCGCGGCGTCGCTGGCGGCGCTCATCCGTGCGCGCGCGAGCTCTCGCGCGCCCCCTTGGCGGCGCCGAACAGCTCGCGCATCACCTCTTCGAGCGGCGCCTCCTCGATCGTGAGATCGACGATCGGCAGCGTCGCCAGCGCGTCGCGCACCACCGCCTGCAGCCGCGCCGGCGGCACCGAGAGGACCGCCTGCGCCGCCTCGGCCGACACGACCGTGCCGAGCCGCTCGAGCTCGCTCCGCTCGACCGCGCGCGACAGACGCACGGTCAGCCGCTTGTCGGGGCGCACCCGCCGCGCCAGCTCCTGCAGGTCGCCGTCGTAGATGAGCCGGCCGTGGTCGATGACCACCACGCGCGGGCAGAGGGCCGCCACGTCGTCCATGTAGTGGCTGGTGAGCAGCACGGCGGCGCCGAAGCGCTCGTTGTAGTCGCGGATGAAGTCCCGCATCTTGGCCTGCATCGAGACGTCGAGGCCGATCGTCGGCTCGTCGAGGAAAAGCACGCGCGGCCGGTGCAAGAGCGCCGCGACCAGCTCGCACTTCATCCGCTCGCCGAGCGAGAGCTGCCGCGTCGGCTTGTTGACGAGGTCGCCGATCTCCAGGAGCTCGACCAGCGTCCGCACCGTCTCGTCGGCCTGCGCGCGCGGGATGTCGTAGATGGCCCGGTTCATCGCGTAGGTCTCGGACGGCGGCAGGTCCCAGAGCAGCTGCTGCTTCTGCCCCATGACCAGCGTGATGAGCTGCAGGAAGCGCGGGTCGCGGTCCTGCGGGACGAAGCCCCCCACGCGGACCGCCCCGGAGGTCGGGTGCAGCAGGCCCGCCAGCACCTTCAGCGTGGTGGTCTTGCCCGCCCCGTTCGGTCCCAGGAAGCCGACCCGCTCGCCTTCCGCGATCTGGAAGGAGAGGTCCTCGACCGCCTTGACCAGCTCGTACTTGCGGAGGAGCACCGACCGCAGCGCCGCGCCGATCCCGGGCGCCCGCTTGTGCACGCGGTAGCTCTTCGACAGGCTATGAACGTCTATGAGGGCGTCGGAGGACATGAGGGCGAAGGGGCGGGCGCGGGACGGTTCGGGACGGTTGAGGCTCGGTGGGGACTCAATCGTACACAAGTAACCCGCTGCCGCGCAGAGTTACACCGCTGTAACCAGATCGTGAGCCTCGTGAGGGCGCGACGGAATCGCCGCCCGGGGCTGTGAGGGTGGTTTCATTCTTGCTCGAATTCACCTTCGTGACGAATACCCACATGAGAAGTAGCGGGGAGGGCGCAAATCGGCAGGATCGCATCTTGATCGTCGATGACGACCAGGATGCCCGCGAGCTCATCGGTCAAGTCCTGGTCGAGGCCGGTTACGCGGTCGAGGTGGCCGGGGATGGGTTCGAGGCAATCGCGAAGCTGCCACGTGCGCTCCCTGACCTGGTGCTGACCGACCTGCGGATGCCCGGCATGCACGGCATCGACCTCGCGCAGCGGATACGAAGCGAAAGCGGCGTCCCGGTCGTCCTCACGACCGGGATGGAGACCTTCGATCTCTGCACCGACTCGGAGGCCTACGGCGCGGTGGCCTGCCTCACCAAGCCGATCAACCTGGAAGAGCTGCTCTGGACGATCGACTGCGCGCTCGCCTGCCGGCGCGGCGGCAACGGCGCGCGGTCGGCCTTCGGATAGCCCCCGGCGGTGGACAGGCGACCGCGCTGGCACTGATCTCAGGTGGCGGGGCGGTACGGGACGATGAGGACGGGACAGGGGGTGTGCTGGATGACGCGCTCGGCGTTGCTCCCGAGCAGCGCGTGGGCGAGGCCGCTGCGGCCATGGGTCCCCATCACGATCAGCTGGGCGCCGGTTTGGCGTGCGCGCGTCACGATCTCCTGATCGGCTCTGCCGATCAGCATCGCGGTCTCGCAGGTGACCCCGGCCTCGCGCACCCGCGCCTCCTCGTTCGCCAGCCCCTTGGACGCCCGCTCGAGCACCGGCGAGAGATCGATCGGCATGGTGAGGACGTCGACCGGCGGGGGCAGCGGGTAGGCGGCCTCGACCGCCACGTGAACCAGGTCCAGCGTGGCTCCGAACATGCGGGCGAACGCCATCGCGGTCGCCAGCGCCTCGTGCGACGGATCGGTGAAATCGGTCGGCACCAGGATCCGTTTGAGGTTCGTCAGCTCCACGCTGGTAGTCTATCCACAGATCGCCCGGCGACAAACCTCGGCCGTGGCGCCTCGGCCGTGCCGCTTGACCTTCGGGCGCGGCGCTGGCAGGAAGGCGCGATGTCGAGCCAAGTCATCGCCGCCCGCATCCGTGGGTTCATCTGCCTCAACGCGCATCCGGCGGGGTGCGCCGCCAACGTCGACGCCGAGATCGCCGTGGCCCGGAAGAACGCGCCCGGGACCGGTCTCGGGGCCGCGCTGGTCATCGGCGGCAGCACGGGCTACGGCCTCTCCAGCCTGGTGAGCGCGGTGTTCGGTCACGGCGCGCGCGGCACGGCGGTCTGCCTGGAGCGCCCGCCGCAGGGTGAGAAGACGGCCTCCGCCGGCTGGTACAACCTGGCCGCCGCGCAGCGCCGGGCACGCGAGTCGGGGCGGCAGATCGCCGTCGTCAACGGCGATGCCTTCAGCCGCGAGATCAAGGAGCGGACGATCGCCGAGCTCCGGAAAGGGCCCGGCAAGCTCGACAACGTCATCTACAGCCTCGCCGCGCCCAAGCGGACGGACGCCGACGGCGTGACCTGGAGCTCGGTCTTGAAGCCGCTCGGGGCGCCGTTCCGCAGCAAGAGCGTCAACCTCGGCAACGAGCAGGTGACCGAGGTGGAGATTGCGCCCGCCACCGACGCCGAGGTGGAGGCGACGCGCAAGGTGATGGGGGGCGAGGACTTCGCCGCCTGGGTGCGCGCGCTCGCCGACGCGGATCTGCTGGCGCCCGGCTGTCGCGCCGTGGCCTACAGCTATATCGGCCCGGCGCTGACCTTCCCCATCTATCGTTCGGGGACGATCGGGAAGGCGAAGGAGGATCTGGAGAAGACGACCACCGAGCTGTCGGCGATGCTGGCGGCGCGCGTGGGCGGTTCCGCCCACGTCAGCGTCAACAAGGCGCTGGTCACCCAGGCCTCGGCGGCGATCCCGGTCGTGCCGCTCTACATCAGCCTGCTCTACAAGGTGATGAAGGCCGCCGGTACGCACGAGGGGACCGCCGAGCAGATCGCGCGCCTCTACCGCGACCACCTGGGGCCGGGGCGGACGCCGCGGACGGACGCCGAGGGGCGCATCCGCCTCGACGACCTGGAGCTGGCGCCCGACGTGCAGGCGCGCGTCGCTGCACTGTGGGGCGAGGTCACGACGGAGAACTTGCCGGCGCTCGCCGACTATGCCGGCTTCCGCACCGACTTCCGCAAGCTGTTCGGGTTCGAGGTCCCCGGGGTCGACTACGCGCTGTCGGTCGAGACCGACATCTAGCTCCCGTCTAGCTCTCGTCTAGCTCGGGACCCTGGGAGCGTCCCGAACCCCCCGCTCGACGCGATCGCTCCATCCAGCGCGTACTACTTCGGCATCGGCTCGTCGTCGGGGGCCGCGGCCTTCTTTTTCGTCTTCTTGGCGGGCTTGGCGGGCTTGTCCGCGGTGTCGGCCGGCTTGTCCGCGTCGGCCTTGGCGGGTTTTGCCTTGGCGGGCTTGGCGGCCTTTTCACCCTTGGCGGGCTTGGCACCTTTGGGATGCTTGCGATCCGGCGAGGGGTTGATGTCCTCGGGCTCGGGCTGGGACTGGATCTCTTCCTTGGCCGACAGCAGCCGGAACTCGATGCGCCGGTTCTTCTCCTGCCCGTCCTTGGTGTCGTTGTCGGCGATCGGCTTGTCCGGCCCGTAACCGACGGTCCCGATCCTCTTCTCGTCGATGCCGGCGGAGACCAGGAACTCCTTCACCGCCACGGCGCGCTTGCGCGACAGCTTCATGTTGAACTCGCGCTTCCCCTCGTTCGAGGTGTGGCCCGAGATCTCCACCCGCAGCGCCGGGTAGTCCTTGAATACCGACACCGCCTTCTTGAGCGTCGGGAACGACGAGGCCTTGATGTCGGCCGAGTTGCGCCGGAAGTTGATCCCGCCGACCACGCCGCTGAACTGCTTGACCTGCGCCGGCACCTCGTCGGGGCAGCCGTCCTCGTCCTGGTAGCCGTTCTTGGTCTCCGGCTCGTTCGGACACTTGTCGTCCTTGTCGAGGATGCCGTCCTTGTCGTTGTCGGGATCGGGGCAGCCGTCGGCGTCCTCGAACCCGTCCTTGTCCTCGGGATCGTTCGGGCACTTGTCCTTCGAGTCGACGATGCCGTCCTTGTCGGCGTCCTCCTCGGGGCAGCCGTCGCGCTCGGGCGGGCCGGCCTTGTCGGGGCACTTGTCCTTGCGGTCGACGATACCGTCGCCGTCACGGTCCGTGTCGGGGCACCCCTTGTTCTCGCGCGGGCCGGCCTCGGTCGGGCAGTTGTCCTCGCTGTCCGGGATGCCGTCGCCGTCGGTGTCCTTGACCAGCGGCGGCGGAGGGGGCGCTGCCTCCGCGGGGTGGCCGCCGAGCGTGATGCCGACACCGACCGTGAGCTCCCAGTCGGGCGAGATAGCCGTCATTGGTCGTGTTGGGCGCCGCCAGCAGGCGCCCGTCGAGACGCAGGTGCACGAAGTTGGAAAGCGCATACTTGGCGCCGGCGCCGACGTAGAAGTTCGCGTCGGTGTCGCCCTTGTGGATGTAGAGATCGGTGGTGCCGGGCGGCGTGCTGGAGAGAACGCTCGTACCCGCCGATGCCGGCCAGAATGAACGGTGTGAACGCGCCCTCCCGCGATCGCCCCGGGCGCGATGTTGAAGCGCAGGTGGATCCGCTCGGCGCTGATGAGCACGCTCTGGCCCGCGTGATTGTCGGAGGTGGGCATCAGAAGCGCCTCGCCTTCGATCACGAACATCGGATTGAGCACCAGGCCAGCCCGCACGCCGAACGCAAAGGAGCTCTTGGGGCTCGAGGAGCTGGGATTGTCGGGCGTTCCGAGCTCCAGGTCGTGGGCGAACCAGTGGTACCCGCCCGTGAGGCCGAGCTCGACCTTGATCCCCTCGCTGTTCTCCTCCGCGACGGCCCGTGACGCTGCGAACGACAAGCAGGCGCCGACGATCAATGCGAGCGCGAAGCGCGATCCCCTCCGGAAGGTCTGTACCATGGCGGACAACTATAGACCTGTTTGGCCCAATGCGAAAAGCCCGCAGCGACGGAGATCGAGGGCCGATGTAGGCGCGGCAACTCCTCCCCACACGTCGGAGGTTGTCGGAGCGGCGGTGAGCGCGCTATAAGCTCTGCGCCTTCGCCGGTCCCCGTTGCCCTCCCCACCGAGGAGATTCCGATGATCCGCTTCACCACCAAGCTCACCGCCTCCCTGTTCCTCTTCGCCGCGCTCGCCGTCGGCGCCGCCGGTGCCGTGCGCGGGGACGAGGGGAAGTGCACCATCGCTACCAAGGCCGACAGCCCCACGGCGAAGGCCTGCGCCAAGGGCGGCCGCGCCGAAGCCAAGAAGATGATGAAGGAGATGGTCAAGGTCGCCAAGGCGAACGGGCAGAAGTTCACCTGCGACGGCTGCCACAAGGATCTCGACAACTACGAGCTCACCAAGAACGCCACCGACGACTACAAGAAGCTCGAGGCGGCGCAGGCCAAGAAGTAGACGACACCCCGGCGTGCCCTCGGGGGCCGCCACTGCCACGAGCAAGGAACGATGAAAACGGTCACCGAGTTCTCCGGAATTTTGCTGCGCGAGGCCGCTCAGGTACGGCGCGCGCATCGGCCCTCCCCTCCCGCCGCCACCGAGGCGCCGGCTCCCACCGCGCCCCCTGACGCGGCCCCTGACGGTGATGCGTCGGAAGCGACTCCGCCAGCCGAAGTGGCGGCCGAGACCCCGGCCGGCGAAGCGAGCGCGGAAGCACCCGCTGCGGAGGCGACCAGCGTGGAAGCCGTCAGCGCGGAAGCTCCCGCCGTGGAAGCGACCAGCGCGGAAGCCGCCAGCGAGGAAGTCGCCAGCGAGGAGGCGACCAGCGAGGAAGCCGCCAGCGCGGAGGCGACCGGCGAGGAAGCCACCGGCGCGGAATCAGCGCCGGATGCGGTTTCTGCCGAGAGCGCGCCCGAGACGGCGCCGGCCGAGGGAGAGCCCGCGGCGCCCGCGGAACCGGCGACGGCGGAGCCCGATCCGGGCGCGGCGCTGGCGGCGGCCGAGATCGAGGAGAAGCTCGGGCTCAAGGACGAGCGCCTGGCCCGCATGATGGAGGCGCTGGACGTGATCCGCGACCGCGCCGACAACGTCCGCCTGATCCGGGTGATGAGCGGCGAGGATCCGCCGCCGGGCGCGAAGAAGCAGGGCGACTTCTACTACCTCGTCGACCTGATGCCCCGCGCGGAGCCCCGGCGCAACGATCGCGGGCGCGGCGGACCTGGACGGAACGATCGCGGCGGCGGCGGCGGCGGTGGCGGTGGCCGCGGAAAGTCTCAGAGTGGCGCGCCCGGCGGAGCCCACGGCCCCGGCGGCAACAAACCGGGTCGCTTCGAGTTCGGATCGGGCCGCGATCGAGACCGCGACAGCGGCCCGGGCGGAGGCCCGGTGGCGGGTGCCGGTTGGATGGTCACGCGCGCGCCCGGCGGTCCCGCCGAGGGGCGCCGCGATCATCGACGGACGGGCGGCGGACCTCCTCCGGGCGGCGGCCGTGGTCCACGTGGCCCCGGCGGCTTCGGCGGTGGACCGGGCGGCGGCGGACCGGGCGGCGGTCGTGGTCCGCGCGGCCCCGGCGGCTTCGGCGGTGGACCGGGCGGCGGTGGACCGGGCGGCGGTGGACCGGGCGGCGGTCGTGGTCCGCGCGGCCCCGGCGGCCCGGGCGGTGGACCTGGCGCCGGTCTTCGCGGCGCTGCCGGTCCCGGCGGCGGGCCTGGGGGCCCCGGCGGCGGGCCGCGTGGTCCGGGCGGCTTCGGCGGCGGCCCCGGTGGTGGCCGCGGTCCCGGCGGTGGACGCGGTCCCGGCGGTGGCGGCGGGGGTCGCGGTCCTGGCCGCGGCGGTGGTGGCGGTGGTCGCGGCCCGGCGTTTGGTCCCGGCGGCGGGGGCGGGCACGGCCAGGGTGGTCCCAAGCGCGACGCCAAGGGCTGGCCGATCGCCGACGCGAGCGCGATCGATCCCGATCGGGTGGCGCCGGCGCCGCCGAAGTCACCGCCGGCCAAGCCGGCCGACGCGTCTCCGCCCGAGGGCCCAAGGTCGGACGCCTCGGACGATCCCAAGTCGTCGTAGTATGGCCGGCGCATGAGGCGCCCCCGCACGCGGTTCCTGTCCATCGTCATCTGGTACGCGCTCGGGATCGGCGCCATCGTGGGAGCCACGGCGGTGGCGCCGCCGCCGCCGCCCAAGCTGATCTCCGAGGCCGGCGTCTCTTATGACGTGCGCGACGCAAAGACCGGCAAGCCGATCCCCTGCAAGCTGACCTTCGTCGGCGTGGACGGGACGCACGATCCGGAGTTCACGCGCGTCGACATCGCCCGGCAGGAGGGCGAGGGCGCCATCGCCGCGTTCAACCGGGTGATGTCGCTGACCGGCGTCGGCGTCGCACGCGTCCCCCTCGGGACCTACGACGTGACCGTCAGCCGCGGGCCGGAGTGGGAGATCTCGACCACCAGGAAGTTGAAGCTCACCTTACGCGGGGCGGTGATCTCGGCGCGGCTCGCTCACGTCGTCGAGACGCCGGGATGGCTGTCGGCCGACTTTCACGTCCACGCGGCGCGTTCGTCCGACTCGCGCGTGCCGATGCAGGATCGCATCTACGAGTTCGTCGCCGACGACGTCCAGATGATCACCTCCACCGACCACAACGTCATCTCCGACTACGAGCCCTACATCAAGGAGCTCGACGCCGGCCGCTACATCACCAGCGCCATCGGCGACGAGCTGACCACCAACGGGTGGGGGCACTTCGGCGCCTTCCCGCTGCCGCGCGACATCGAGCGGGCCGGCGAAGGCGCGGTGCTGGTGCACGGCCGCAAGCCCGACGACTTCTTCAAGGACGTCCGGCGCGACGCGCCTGGCGCGGTCATCGACGTCCACCACCCGCGCATCGACGCCGAGATCGGCTACTTCGATCTCGGGCCAGTTCGATTCGCGCAGCGACAGGGCGGGGCGGGCCGGGTTCTCCTGGGACTTCGACGCGCTCGAGGTGATGAACGGCTACCAGGACCCCGTCCGGCGCAGCGTCGACCGAGTCGTCGACGACTGGTTCTCGCTGCTCAACCACGAGCACCTGGTGACCGCCACCGGCAACTCCGACACGCACCACCTGACCTTCAACATCGGTGGCTACCCGCGCAACTACGTCAAGGTCCGCGAGGACCAGCCCGAGAGGATCGATCCCAAGCAGATCGCCGACGCGATCAAGGGGCACCACGCCTTCCTCACCACCGGTCCGTTCGTGTCGCTGCTGGTCAACGGCGGCACCATCGGCGATCTGGTCCCCGCGCGCGGCGGGAAGATCACCGGCGAGGTGACGGTGCAGGCGGCGCCCTGGGTCTCGGTGAGCCGGGTGACGCTCTACCTGAACGGCCAGGAGGCCAAGCGCTGGACCGTCCCGGCGGGGAGCGACCCGGTCCGCTTCAAGGAGAGCTTCGAGCTCAGCACGCCGCGCGACGGCTATGTCGTGGTGCGCGTCGACGGCGACAAGTCGATGTCGCCGGTCGTCGGCGACGGTAAGACGTTCACCGCCTATCCGTTCGCGCTGACCAACCCCGTGTTCCTCGACGTCGACGGCGACGGCAAGTACCGCACGGGGTTGCCCCACGGCCACCCTTAGGGTTACGGCGGCGCGAGGTACTGGCTGACGAAGGTCGGTCGGTCGGTCATGAAAAACCCGACCTGCTGCTGGGCCGTCGTCACCTGGTCGTTGCTGTACGGTTTCTTGGTGTCCATCGGGACGAAGCTGGCGATCTGGCCGGCGACCCGCTGCGACTCGCTGACCCAGTCTAGCTGTTGCGCCTTCGCCAGAATCTCGTTCAGCTGATTCGCGAAGTCCTGGTAGCAGGAGTAGGCGCGGCCGCAATTCGTCGCCAGCACCGATTTGAGGTGCGCCATGAAGTCGAAGTCGGAGGTCGCGAAGGCGTCGTTGATTCCCTCGGGGATGAAGTAAATTTGCTGGCTGGTCGGGTCGAGGTAGATGCGCGCGTTCGCCCCGACCGGCTCGGGATCGGGTGCGTAGGGCCAGCCCCCCCAGTGGCCGGTCGCCACCATGAGCGCCCAGTAGCGCGCGAACTCGTGCAGGTTGACCGACTGGCCGGCCGCCGCGATGGCCGTGTCGGCCGGAGTCATGGTCAGCGCGTTGATCGTATTGGTGATGAGCGTCGTGTCGGGGTTGCCGTCCTGGTACTGGAAGTTGGCGACGTAGGTGCTGGTGAAATCGGCGTAGTTGATGGTGAAGACGCCGCCCGACGAGTCGGTGAAGGAGTAGGCCATCATCTGGTCCTTGGCCTCCTCGACGGTGGCGTAGAGGCCGAGCGCCGTCCCGTTCATCGTCACCCACGAATGGTTGCAGCGCGGGGTCGGAATGCCGCCGACCTGCCGTCCGAGCCAGTAGGCCAGCCGCTCGTGAATCATCGACTGGTCCTGCACCATGTTGTTGAGCAGGAACTCCTTGAGCCCGAAGAACCGGGCGTCCTTGGCGAACTTGTTGATGTTCACCCGGAAGGCCGGCTTCTGATCGATGGGCAGGAACGACGAGGTGCCCTTGAGGTTGACGCCGATGGGGCCGTAGGCGCGCCCCTGATAGGTCAGCGTCGCCTGGACCCAGGTCTGGGGCGCGCTGCGCAGTGAATTGATCCCGTCCTCGGAGATCTGGAGATCGAACTGGGGCTGAAGATCGTAGCCGAGCACGTTGTCGCTCTGATCGCCGGCGGCCGGGATCATCTCCGGCGGATCGCTGGCGGCCTGCGCCGGCTCGGGCTGTCCCATCCCCATCGGGTTCGCCTTTCCCGGCGAGACGCTCCACGCGGTCACCCAGTTGTTCGAGCCATCCGGCTCGCGCGCCGCCGACATGTCTGTCTCCTGCGCGCCGAAGGTCACGCGATCGATGAACGAGCCGTCGGGGCGAGCGAGCCCGATGGACCCGCCGGCGACGGGCAGGAACAGCTTGGTGTGCGCGGCGCCCGCGGAGGGGTCCTGGTCGGCCCAGAGGATGAGGTACCCGTGAGCCGGCGCCACCGCGCCCGAGGCCAGCACCGATTTCTGCGGGCTGTTGAAGTCGTCGGTGACCGCGTAGCCATCGAGCGCGATGTCGTCGGCGGTCGGGTTGTAGATTTCGAACCAGCCCGACGCCACGCCGTTCTCGTCCTGAATCGTCAGGGCGTTGGCCGACATGATCTCGTTGATCGAGAGCTGCCCGTCGACGTCGGGACCGACCGTCATCCCCTGCACCGGGTGGCTGCCGCCACTGCCGCCGCTGCCACCGCTGCTGCCGCCGCAGCCGAAGGGGGCGAGGCCTGCTGCCGCCACCGCGCCCGCGATCCGAATCGCCACCCACCCCAACCGCCGAAGAGACATCGCTTTCGAACCAAAGCAACTCGCCGGCCATCTTTCGTGCGCCGCCACGCTGGCCGTCGCGCGGCGATCGCGGGAGCCTGGTTACCGGACGGCCACATCGGGGTTCCCGATTCGTCGAAGCGCGCCTCGAACAGCCGGCGATCCCGGGCCGCGGGGCGGCATCGGGTTTGCTCAATTGTCACGCGGCTGGAGTGAGAATGCCCGGGCGATACGGTTTTTTCGGAGGGGTGGCGGCCGTCTCGGGCGTCGTGCTCGGGGGATGCGGCGGCTCCGGGGCGAAGCCCGACGCCGCCGCCCAAGACGCCGCGGTCCCTTCGGCCTGCGCCGATCTCTTCGATCAGACGACGCTGGCCACTTACTCGGTCGACATCAGCGACAGCGAGTGGGCGTCGATGAACGCCGAGTTCCACGATCTGGCAGCGCTGGAGAGCGGCGTCAGCTTCGCCACCTACCACCCCGTCGTCTTCCACCTGGGCAGCGAGACGGTCGCCGACGCGGCCATCAAGTTGCACGGCGCCTCGTCCTGGTACCAGACGGTCACCCTCGACGGGGACCGCGCGAAGATGCAGTTCGACGTCTCATTCGACAAGCTTCATCCGGGCGGCACCTTTCACGGCGTCACCAAGCTGGTGTTCGACATGCCGCGGTCCGATTGGACCTTCTTGCACGATCGCCTCTCCGAGCACTGGCTGAGGCAGGTGGGGATCCTGGCCCCGTGCTCGGCGAGCGGGATCCTGGCGATCAATGGCGCTACCTACGGCCTCTACTCGGTCGAGGAGGGCGTCGGCAATCACGTCGTCGACCAGTTCTATCCGGGGAACGCCAAGGGCGATCTCTGGAAGGGGGCGACCGAGGCCGAGACCAACCAGGCGAGCCCCGACTATGGCCGGCTCACCAGCTTCCTGACCGCCAAGGATCTCGGCGCCCTGTCGGAGATCGTCGACCTGCCGAATTCGGTGACCACCTGGGCGGCGGAGGCGCTGATCAACGACTCCGATGGCTACTACGGCGGCTCGCACAACTTCTACCTCTACGATCAGGGGGCCGCCGGGTACGTCTTTCTCCCCAACGACACCGATTCGACGTTCGACTGGCTGGCGCTGTTCGATCAGGTCGGCGCGACCGATCATCCGATCTACTTCTGGTACGCGCGCGCCAAGCCGCCGCCGCTGCCGGGCGACAAGTGGATGATCGTGTTCGCCGACGCCGGCTGGCGCGCGCGCTATGCCGAGGCGATCGCGGGCCTGCTGGCGAAGTGGAACGTCACCGAGATCCAGGGGTGGATCGACACCTGGTCGCGGCAGATCGGCGCCGCGGCCGACAGCGATCCGCACGCCTGGGCGACGGCCGACCAGATCGACCAGGCGACCCAGACGGCACGCGACGTGGTCGCGCAGCGGGCCGCGTATCTGCAGACCTTCGTCGATTGCGAGCGCGGCGTCTCGGGGGCCGCCACCGATGCGGATGGCGACGGCTTCCGGTGGTGCGACGAGTGCGACGACGCCAATCCGGCCGTTCATCCGGGCGGCGCGGAGATCTGCGGCAACGGTGTCGATGACAACTGCAACGGCGAGATCGACGAGGGGTGCGCGAGCGGCGACGGAGGCGGGCAGTGAAAAACACGGGACGAGCAAAAGGCGGGCACATGCGGAATGATCTTGGGGCGCAGCGGGGGAGGTGGAACGGGGTGGGGCTGGGGCTCGGAACGGCGCTGGCGCTGGCGTTGTCGCCGGCGTGCGGCGGCGGCCACGCGACGGGCGGCACCGGTGGTCAATCGGGCTCGGCGGGCGGCATCGGCTCGGTCTCTGGGTCGGACGCCGGCGTGATGACGGGCCCCTGGACCACGCTGCCGGCCGAGCTGAGCGTGCAGGGGGGAAGCGCGCTGGCGCAGAGCGGTCAGGGGCAGAACGGCGGGACCGTGCACCTCGTCTCGCAGGGAGACACTTCGTTCGATCCGACGATGGCGCCGGGATCGACCACGATCCCGGCGGCGCCGGCCAGCGCGATGGCGATCGCCGCCTCGGCGCTGGGGGCCGATCTCTCCGTCACCGGCGATGCGGTGATCGGATCCAACGTCACGACCGGGGGGAGCGATCCGGTCCGCAAGATCTCGGTGAGCGGGGATCTGTACGTGACGGCCACGTTGCGGGCCGCGGACCTGGGGTCCGGGCGCCAGGGGATCGATCTGGAAGTCGGCGGGACGATCTACGTGAGCGGCGCCGTCGATGCCAGCGGCGCTTCGGGATCGGGCGAGGCGGGCGGGGCGCTCCGCCTGGCTGCCGGGAAGCTGGTCGTCACCGGGACGCTCTCCAGCGCCGGCGGCGACGGGACGGCGGGGGGCGGGGCGGCCGGTGCCATCACCGTCCAGACCAGCGGCGACGTGCTGCTGGCCGGGTCGGTGCTCATCCGGGGCGGCGCCGCCA
Source organism: uncultured Pseudomonadota bacterium (assembly GCA_963725905.1). Taxonomy (GTDB): domain Bacteria; phylum Myxococcota_A; class Polyangia; order Fen-1088; family Fen-1088; genus JADGRB01. The sequence goes on from CAVSAG010000007.1 coordinate 387,341, forward strand.
GCGGCGAGGGCGGCGGCGGCGCGCAGGGGGGCGCTGCCGCCACGCTCGCGATCGACGCCAACGGCGCTGTCGCGCTCGGTGGGACGATCGACGGTCGCGGCGGGGTCGCCGCTGCTTCGGCCACCGGCGGCACGATCGCCGGCGGCGCGGCCGGCACGATCGCCGTCGGTGAGAAGGCCCCGCCGACGTCGATCATCATCTTCGTTCCGGTGGTCGCCAGCGGTGGACCCGGGGGTGCCGCCGCGGGGACTGGCGGAACCATCACGCCGGCGCCCGCGACGGGCAACGTCAACATCGCCGGCGCGAAGGAGCTCGATCTGCGTGGCGGCGATTCGATGTCGGCGCCCGGCGCGGGTGGTCTGCTCAACGGCGGCGGCAGGACCGATCCCGGCAGCAGCAGCGTTCAGGTGAGCGGCGAGATCGACGCCAGCGGCGGGTCGATCATGAAGGGGGGAAGCGGCAACGGCGCGGACGGCGGCCGGGTCGACATGGAGCTCGTCCCCACCGACGGCGCGGTGACCATCAACGCCGGCGCCAAGATCACGGTGCGCGGCGGGTCGTCGGCGGGCGGCGGCACCGCGGGCGGCGGCGGCCACGTCTGGTTCTTCACCATGGACGGCGACGAGACGATCTCCGGCACGATCGACGTCAGCGGCGGCGACGCGCCCGATCCGGGCGGCATCGGCGGCGGCGGGGGGATGATCTACTTCCTCTCCGACAACAACCACAACGCCGTCACGGTCTGCAAAGGGAACCTCTGGGTCACCGACAGTGGGCTGCTGGTCTCCTCGGGTGGCAGCGGCTCGACGGGCGGCAGCGGGCGCAGCGACGGCATGGCAGGCTCGGTGGCGCCGTTCCCCGACGAGCAGGAGAAGATCGCCATCTTCCTCAACTGCGACGCCGAGCACGGCAACACCTGCAACTGGATGAAGAACGACGGCCAGCTGACCGCGCACGGCGGCGTCCACAACGGCAACGGCGGCGACGTCGTCTACCACGGCATCCCGCCGGGGGTGCTCGGGACCGGCGGCCCGAACTCGGGCGACTACCCGGTCCCGCCCGGCAAGGTCGACACCGCCGGCGACGGTAGCGGCCAGCCCGGCGACTTCGACGGTCAGTGACAGGCTAGCGCTGGCCCTCCGCCAGTCGCTCGAGGCGCTCGAGCACGGCTCGGACGCCGAGCACGCGGGAGAAGACGTAGAGCGCCGCGCCCTGCGCGTCGTCGAGCAACGCCTCGCCGACGCGCAGGCTCTTGCTGGCGGCGAAGAGGATCTTCTCGGGCAGTCCCGCGCGCACCAGATCGATCCGGCGAAAGACGGCCTCGCGGCTCCAGAAGCCGAGCAGCTCGAAGAAGACGCGCGCGCCGTCGCGCGCCCGCACGAACGCCAGGTCGGGGACGCACAGGCCGGCGCCGGGGAGATCGAGGACGGCGGGCTCGCGATCGACGCGCCAGCCGGTCTCGGCGCGCTCGAACGCCGCGACGAACGTCGCCAGCTCGTCGGGCCAGCCACCGTCGCTCGCGGCGCCATCGGGTGCGTCGACCGCCGACGCCAGCGCCGACGCCGCCGCGGCCGCGCCGCCCAGCCGGAAGCGCAGCGGGCGGCGGTCGGCGCCCCAGCGCACGTCCGCGTCGATCGCCCAGACGTCGCAGGCAGCGATGGCCGGCAGCGCGAGCGCCAGCGAGAGGCCGTAGCGTCCCGCCGCCTGGAACAGGCTGAGCGGACCATCCATCTCCACCCGGAACCCGGAGCGCCTGTCCCGCTTCGGATCGAGCCGCGCGATGACGGGGAGCAGGCGCAAGAACTTGAGCGTGCGGAACAGACGACGGAGCACCCGGGCGTCCTTCGCCTCGATCTCGGCGACGACCTTCTCGGCCCGCAGGAGCACCGCCTGCGCCTCGGAGATCTCGAATCGCGAGGCGATCAGGGCGGGCGCCGGAACCTCGACCGCCAGTAGCCGCTGCGCGCCCGGCCGGTCGGCGTAGAGCGCCGCCTCCAGCGCGTCGGCCGTCATGCCCCGCTCCCCCGCGAGGGCAGCCATCAGCGCGGCGCGATCGAACGGGTCGCCGGCGCGCCGGGCGGCGGCCGCGCGCCGGAACAGCTCGCGCCGCAGCTCGGCCGAGACGCCGGCAGCCGTCTCCTCGAAGCGCAGCCCATCGCGCACAAGCTTCCCCACCGCGGCCGAGAGGCGGCGTTCGGCGGCCCTCTCTTCGAGCGCGGCGGCCGTCTCGCGCAGCGCCTCTTCGACGTCGTCGCGTGGCCGTCCCAGCTCCTCCCGCGCGCGCGCGGTCAGCGCCTCGGCCATCACCGCGACGCGCGCGCGCCGGGCGTCGTCGTTTTGCGACAGGCGCAGCTCGCTGCCGCGGCGGCGCGCCGAGACCAGATCAGCGGTAAGCACTGTGGTCGCGCCGCCGTGCGCTGGTGAAGGTCTCGGCCGTGTTCGCCGTGACGAGCTCGTAGAGCAGCGCGTGCTTGCCGGCCCGCGCCCGGAGGATCCGCCCGAGGCGCTGGACGTGCTCGCGCACCGAGGCGCTCCCCGAGACGACCACCGCCACGTTGGCCTCCGGGATGTCGACCCCTTCGTTGAGCACCTTGGAGGTGACGACCGCGCCGTAGGAGCCGTCGGTGAGGCCGGCCAGGATCTCGCTCCGCTCCCGCACCCGCGTCTCGTGGGTGATGATGGGAACGAGAAACCGCCGCGAGAGCGCGTAGGCCGTCGCGTTGTCTTGCGTGAACAGCAGCAGCCGATCGTCGCGGTGGCGGTCGAGCAGCAGGCCGACGTAGTCGAGCTTGGCCGGCGCCGCAAAGGCGATCTCGCGCTGCCGGTGGTAGGCGGCCAGCGCCCGGCGGCCATCGTCGGAGCGTGCGGCGCGAATGATGAAGTCCGACCAGCCCGAGGGGCTCGACATCCGGATGCCGTTGCGCGCGACGAAGTCGCGGTAGATGCCGCGCGCCTCGTCGTGCGCGCGGCGGTCCTCGGGCCCGAGCTCGACGGTGAGGCGCACCGTCTCGTAGGGCGCCAGGTACTCGCCCGACAGATCGACGATGTCCTTGCGGTAGATGACGGGGCCGCAGAGCGCGTCGTAGTCGGCGTGCCGCCCGTCGGCGCGCTCGGGCGTGGCGGTCAGCCCCAGGCGAAACGGCGCCACCGACGCGCGCGCCGCCAGCGCGTAGGCCGGCCCCGGCAGGTGGTGGCACTCGTCGAACACCAAAAGGCCGAACTTGTCGCCCAGGTGCTCCATGTGAAGGTAGGCCGAGTCGTAGGTCGAGACGGTCAGCGACTCGACGCCGTAGTCGCCGCCGCCGATGACGCCGATCGGGACCCCGAACGTCGCGCGCAGGACGTCGTACCACTGGCGAACGAGATCGAGCGTCGGCGCCAGCACCAGCGTGCTCCGCCGCCGATCGTCGATCGCCAGGCAGGCGACGTGCGTCTTGCCGGCCCCCGTCGGCAGGACCACCACGCCGCGCCCCTTCGCCGCGCGCCAGGCGGCGAGCGCCTCGTCCTGGTACGGCCGCGACGAGCGGTGGACCAGCGCCCCGGCCGGCAGCTCCGCGTAGCCGCGCGCGCGGTCATCGACGACACGCCCGTCGCGCGCCAGCGCCCGCCGCAGCTCCGCGTAGCGCTCGGCCGGGGCCCGGAAGCAGGCGGTGCGCGGATCCCACAGGCACCCGGGCGGCGCCGGCGCGCCCGCCGGCAGCCCGCCGAGCTCGAGCGTGCCGCCCCGGAAGGCCAGCGTCAGAGATCGCGTGAGCGACGACGGGCTTTGCCCGGCGGCGCTCGTCCGCGGGGGATCAGAAGGACCCTCTGAGGGTCCTTCGTCTGGAGGCGTTTCGGTCGACGTCGTGATGAACGACGTTTTAGCCCTGTCCGAACCTCGCGCGGAAGGCCCGAGCGGTGAGATCGGCCGCCCCCTCGATCCCCAGGGTGCCGGCGTTGACCACCAGATCGTAGTGCGCGGTCTCGGAGATGTCCGCGCCGTAGTGCTGCTTGTTGAAGGCGATCCGCTCGCCATCGATGCGCAGGATCTTGGCGCGCGCGTCGTCCTCGCCGAGGCCGTCGCGGGCAGCGATGCGCGCGACCCGCGTCTCGATCGGCGAGATGACCCGGACCCGCAGCGTCAACTGCGGGTCGAGCAGGAAGTGCGCGCCGCGCCCGACGATCACCCCCTTGCCGTGCCGCCCCAGCGTCAGGACCACGCGCGACAGGTTCCGCAGGTAGTCGCTGGGGGCGAAGACGCCGCGCTTGATGAGCCCCGACACCCAGGCCGAGATGCTGTCCTGGACCCGCTCGTCGAGCGACTCGACCAGCTGATCGCGCACGTGCGCCTCCTGGGCGACGTCGTGGATCAGCTCCTGCGAGTAGAGCCGGAACCCCAGCTCGTCCGCCACCATCCGCCCCATCTCCGCGCCCCGCGCGCCGTACTGGCGCGACAGACAGATCATCGGCTGCTGGGCGTTCTTCCCCTCGATCCCCTTGCGGGCGGCGATTCTTCGCTCCTCCTGCCAGAGCAAGATCTGCCGGTTCACGAAATGATCGACGCTCCCGATCATCGGACCACCTCCACGTCGCATCCGCGACGAAGATCGACCAAGCTATCATGCGTGGCTCGACCGTCAAGCCGGCAAAGATGACGATGAACGACGACGCATCAGACCCCGACCGTCCATCCGGACTCGCCGGACTCGCCGACCTCGCCGGACTCGCCGACCTCGACGCGGAAGCGGTGCTGCGGCTTACCGCCAACCCGACGCAGGCTGGCGACTGGGCGCTGGTCCTGGCCGCGGCGGGCATCTGGTACCGGCTCGACGAGCGCGAGGGGCGCTTCGTCCTGAGCGTGGCCTCCGGCGACACCGCAGCCGCCGCGGCGGCGCTCGCCGCCTTCGACGCCGAGGCGCCGGTCAAGCCGGCGCCGCCGGCCCCCGACGCCGGCGCCAGTGCCCTCGGCCTCCTGTCGGCGCTCGGCCTCGGCGCGATGTACTACGTCGCGGGGCCCGGCGAAGCCCACTCGCGCTGGGTGGGGGCGGGGGCGGCCGTCGCCGACCGGATCGCCGCGGGGGAGTGGTGGCGGGCCATCACGGCGCTCACGTTGCACGCCGACATCCTCCACCTGGCGGGGAACGTCGTCGCTTGCCTGATTTTCGTCTCGGCGGTCGGGCGCTGGCTGGGCGGCGGCCTCGGCGCGCTGGCGATTCTTCTCGCGGCGGCCGGAGCCAATCTCCTGACCGCGGCGGTCCACCGGACGGCGTTCAGCTCGCTGGGGGCGTCGACCGCCACGTTCGCCGCGCTGGGGCTCTGCGCCGGGCTGCAGGTGGTGCGGCGGCTGCGGGGCGAGATGCGGCGGGCCTATGCCTGGGTGCCGCTCGGCGCCGGGCTGGGGCTCTACGCGATGCTGGGGGTCGGGCCGGGCGCCGACACCTATGCCCACCTCTTCGGGTTGGGGCTGGGCGCGTTGATTGGATTCTGCGGCGGCGGCCGGCAACATCCGCGCACCGCGCACGACGGTGCAGATGCTGCTGGGCAGCGCCGCTCTCGCGGCCATCGCCTCCGCATGGGTGCTGGCATTGCGCTGAGCGCGTTCGGTGAGCGCCGCGTAGGGGAGCTCAACCGTGAAGACCGCCCCGGCGCCGAGCGCGCTCTCGACCTGGACAGCGCCGCCGAACACGCCGACGATCTGCTTGACGATCCAGAGCCCGAGCCCGATGCCGCCGAAGTTTCCGCTGGAGGAGGCGCGCTCGAACCGGCCGAAGATCCGATCGTGGTCGCGGGCGGCGATCCCGAGGCCGCGGTCCCGGACGATTAGCCGGGCGTGGCCCCCTTCGGCGCGCACGCTGACGTCGATCGGCTTCCCGTCGCCGTACTTGACGGCGTTCGAGACCAGATTGCTCACCACCTGCTCCAGCCGCTCGCGGTCCCAGTTGCCGACGGCATGTTCGCGCGCGTCGATGACCAGCGTGCTGCCGAGGCGCGCCGCCTCGTCGACGAATCGGGCGCCCACCTCGCCCGCCAGCGCCGCCAGGTCAATCGGCTCGATGTGCAGCTCGAGCTGGCCGGCCGCCAGCCGCGAGACGTCGAGCAGATCGTCGATGAGGCCGCGCAGCCGGGTCGCCTGGGCGTCGATCCGCTCGACCTTGGCGATGAGACGCGCCCGCTCCGCGCCGGCGTCGAGGCGCGCCAGCCGCAGCAGATTGGAGACCTCCAGCTTGAGCGCGGTGAGCGGCGTCCGCAGCTCGTGCGAGGCGACCGACAGAAAGTCGTCGCGCACGATCACCGCCTCGCGCAGGAGGTCCTCGGCGCGCTTCTGGTCGTCGATGTCGGTTGCGGTGGCGATCCAGCCGATCACCGCTTCGGCGTCGTCACGCTCGGCGACGGCGCGGACCAGGTGCCAGCGAAACTGCCCGTCGCTGGCACGCCGGAGCCGCACCTGCCGCTCGAACGTTGGTTCGCCGCGGAGGCCGCGTTCCCAGTGCACGCGGGCCTCGTCGCGGTCGTCGGCGTGGAGCACCTCCCAGAACGATCCGTCGGTCAGCTGGGCCGCGCGGAGGCCGCAGTACTCCAGCCCGGCGCGGTTCCAGTAGTTGACCCGCCCTTCCGCGTCCGCCGCCCAGATGCACTGGGGCATCGTATCCAGCAGGCGGCGGTCGCGTTCGTGGCTTTTCGTCGAGTCGTCCATCGTCCCCTCCTCGGGACGCACCGACCTCCCGGGCTGGGAGGTCACTCTTCCGCGCGCGGCGCACTGGGCTGCCGCGCGCTGAGTGTGTGCGCCAGGTGGCCGGCGCGTTCGATGGCCAGCCGGTCGACGTCGGCGCGCCGGAAGAGGCGTCGCCCCCCCACGGTTCGCATTCCGGGCAACCGGCCGTTGTCCGAAAGCACGCGGACCGAGTCCGCAGAGAGTCCGAGCACGCGCGCCGCGTCGCTCGGCGTGAGCAGGTCGTTTGGATCGAGCAGCATGGTGGTCACCTCCGAATTTCCTGGAAACAGCATTTGGATTGCAAATATGGCAAGTAAGCACCCCCCACCCGGGCGCAAGAGGAACCTCGTAGAAATTGCGGAGTGTCCCTGATCGCGGACCCGCCCGAATGCGGGATCTTACCGAGGGTTGGCGGGGCCCCTGGGGGTCGGTCGCCGGCCGTCGTCGGGGACGATCCCCGTCCCATCCCAGCCCGGCCGGTGGAAGCATTGTGGGAATCCGTGTTACAAGGGTAACTCAGCTTGGGCCTTTCCTTTTTCACCCCCAGAGGCAAGCCTTTCATGATCACCAGGACGTGCGCCTCCGCCACGTTGCGCGGATCGGTCGCGCTCCTGCTCGTTTTGGCGTTCTCGACCCTAGCCGCCGCCCAGGAGGCCGACGACCCGGTCGCCAAGATCACCCAGATGAACAAGGACGCCATCGCGGCGCTCCAGGCGCAGAAATTCGAGGACGCGCGCAAGCTGCTCAAGCAGGGGCTCGACCTGGCGGACGCCTCGGGCCTCCAGCAGCACCCCATCACGGCGCGCACGCACATCCACATGGGCGTCGTGCTCATCAGCGGGTTCAAGCAGCGCGACCTCGGCATCAAGCAGTTCAAGAAGGCGCTGGAGATCGAGGCGACGATCAACCTCACCAAGTCGCTCGTGACGCCCGAGCTGACCGCGGCGTTCAACGAGGCCAAGGGGGGCGCCGCCGCCACCGCCACGCCGCCGCCGGCCACGCCACCGCCGCCGCCACCGCCGCCGAGCCCCGAGCCGACGGAGGCGCCCACGGAGCCGGCGCCCGCCGCGCCGCCCGAGGGGAACGAGGAGCCACCGTCGGGAATCGTCCACCAGCCGATCACCGAGGCGAAGAAGGGGAGCACCATCTCGGTCACGGTCGGGGTCCAGGCCGACCTGAAGTTCGACAAGATGGTGCTCGCCTACCGGCCGGCCGGCGCGACGGAGTTCAGCGGTCGGGAGATGAAGGAGGTGGCCGAGGGGCGCTACGGCGCCGAGATCCCGACCACCGCGACGGGCGGCGACAGCGTCGACTACTACGTCGAGGCCGACGACGCCGAGGGGAACGCGGTGGCGACCAAGGGGACGGTCGATGGCCCGCTCACCATCAACCTGGGCGGCGCCAAGGCGGCGGGCAACAAGTCCGAGGGCGGTGAAGAGGAAGAGGACGAGGAGCCCGATCACACCTACTTCGTCGGTCTGATGCTCGGCAGCGGCTTCGGCTGGGCCACCGGCCCCGGAGACACGAACCACGGAACGAACATCAAGCCGCCCGGGATCGCCCCGGCGACGCTGCTGCAGATCGCGCCCGAGGTCGGCTACTGGCTGACCGATTCACTCATGCTGTCGGTCCAGCTGCGCTACCAGTTCATCACCGGGACGGTGCCTGCCTACGACCCATTCACGCATCAGGAATTCAAGACGGCGGACTACGCCTTCGCGGCGTTCGCCAAGGCGACCTGGAAGCTGGGGAACGACGAGGGGAGCTTTCACCCGTTCTTCTCGCTGGCGGCAGGCGGCGGCTACATTCGCCACGTGGTGACGCTGCACCCGACGAATCCCCCGATGTACCCAGCCAACTGGAACTGCGGGCCGATGGGGACGCAGTCCTGCGTCGACACCATCCAGGGGGGGCCGATCCTCATCGGACCGGGCGGCGGCATCTTCTACGACCTCACCGACAATTTGCAGCTGGTCGGTCAGGCGAACGCCGTGCTCGGCTTCTGGAACTTCACGTTCAACCTCGACATCAACGTCGGGGTCGCCTACGGGTTCTGATTTAGACGGGACCCTGGGAAGGTCCCGCGCCCCCCGCGAAGAGCTCGCGCCGGCGGGGTCAGAGCCCGGCCAGCTCGACGAGGGCGCCGAGGGGGATGGCGGCGGTCTGGGTACCGCCGTGATCGATCTCGTCGCTGAGCTCGTGGAGCGCTCTTCGAATCAGGTGGGTGTCGAGGATGAGCGGTTGATCCTCGGCGGTCGCGACGAACGGTAGGCCCGCCGTCGCGTCGAGGTAGGCACGCAGGAACGCGCCCGAGACCCAGCGGTACCAGGCGTCGGCCCACGGTTCGGCGATGGGGCGATCCTCGGGGCGAATCACGGTCGTCTCGAAGAGCGCGGTGAAGGCGGCGTAGTGAAATGAGCGGATCATCCCGGCCGCGTCGCGCAGGCACTCGTGTTTGCGCCGGCGCTCGGCCAGCGCTTCGGCGGGCGGACCCTCGAAGTCGATGATGACCAGGTCCTTGCCGGTGTAGAGCACCTGCTCGAGGTGGAGATCGCCGTGGGTGCGGATACGCAGGCCGCTCCAGCGCCGGTGGAGAAAAGGCTCGAAGATCTTGAGGAGCTTCGTCTGTCCGTCGAGCAGTCGCCCCGCCAGCGCGGCGGCCTCCGGGGCGAGGTGCCCGACGCTGCCGCGCAGGAGGCGCAGCGTCCGGCCGACCAGGTTGCGCATCGTCTGGTACTTCGAGCGGCGGTCGAGCGCGCTGTAGGGCTCGGGGGCGAAGGCGGGGTCGTCGTTCCGGGAGGCCAGCGCCACGTGCATCTCGGCGGTGCGGCGCCCGAGCAGCGCGGCCAGATCCAGGTAGGCGCCGATCGCCTCGCCGACGGCGGCAGGCCGTTCGGCCGCCGCCAGCTCCAGCATGCCGCGCGGGGTTCGCGCCGGCGGAGGATCCTGGCGGTAACGGGTGAGCGTCCGCTCGAAGTAGCGGCGCAGCTCCTCGCGCGCGTGGGCCCAGGCGGTCCCTTCGTTGGCCACGAAGGACTGCAGCACCGCCAGCGTGACGGGTTCGCCGCCCGGACGCCGGTACTCGATCGCTCCCACGACCGCCGGGGCGATGCCCGGGGCGCGCGCGGCGAGGAAACGAGGGATCTCCAGCTCCGGGCTGACGCCGTCGGCCACCCGGCGGAACAGCTTCAGGAGGTAGCGATCGCCGTAGCGGACGGCGGCGGCGGCGTGTCCCGCGCTGATGTTGGTCGGCTCGGCCCCCGGCACCTCGAGCGGCTGGTAGGGGATCGCCTCGACGGTCCCGCCCAGCCCGGCGCCGCGCCGCCGCTCGGCGATCGCCGCCAGCAGGGCACGGGCCGAACCGCCGTCCTCCATCGCGTCGACCAGCGTCGCGTCTTCGCCGCCGAGCTTCAGCGCCGCGACCATCGCCTGCGGCGCGATGGCGCGGCCCTCGCTGGCGGGGACGACCGCCAGCGGGATCAGGTAGCGCTCGACGTCTCTGTCGGCGTACTCGACCCGCGCCACGACCAGGGTGGCGCCGCCCAGCGGGACCGACTCCTCGATGCCGAGGCCGGTGAGGCGAAAGGCGCGCCCGCCGAACCAGTGCCGGGTGTCGAGGAACGCCGGCAGCGCCTCCTCCAGCAGGACGCGATCCTCGCCGACCAGCAGGCTCTCGGCGCTGGCGCAGACGATCGTCGGCGGCTGGTAGGCGGCGGCCAGGTCGGCGGCGGTCGTCGCCGGCGGCGGCTCGATCGAGAACCAGTGAAACGCATGTCCGTCCAGCGTCAGCAGGTAGGGGAGATCGCCGATGAGCGGAAACTCGGTGTGCCCGAACAGCTCGATCGGGCGCATCCCCTTCCACTTGCCGAGGTCGAGCTCGACGTACTGCGGGAAGCGCGACAGGTTGGCGACCACCAGGATCGTTTCATCCTCGAACTGCCGCATGAAGGCCAGCACGCGGTAGTTGGCGGCGGTCAGGATCTCCATCGTGCCGCGGCCGAACGCCTGGAACTGCTTGCGCAGCGCGATGAGGCGTTTCGTCCACCAGAGCAGCGAGTTGGGGTTGTTCTGCTGCAGCTCGACGTTGATCGCCTCGTAGTGGTACTCGGGGTCGATGATGATCGGCAGGATGAGGCGCTGCGGATTGGCGCGCGAGAAGCCGGCGTTGCGGTCGGCGCTCCACTGCATCGGCGTGCGCACGCCGTTGCGGTCGCCGAGGTAGACGTTGTCGCCCATGCCGATCTCGTCGCCGTAGTAGAGCACCGGCGTCCCCGGCAGCGAGAAGAGCAGGCCGTTCAGCAGCTCCATCTTGCGCCGGTCGTTGCCGACCAGCGGCGCCAGCCGCCGGCGGATGCCCAGGTTGATGCGCATCTCCGATGGCGTGCGCGTAGGCGCGGTACATGTAGTCGCGCTCCTCGTCGGTCACCATCTCCAGCGTGAGCTCGTCGTGGTTGCGCAGGAACAGCGCCCACTGGCAGGTCTCGGGATCTGCCGGCGTCTGCGCCAGGATGTCGAGGATCGGGAAGCGATCCTCCATGTGAATGGCCATGAACATCCGCGGCATGATCGGGAAGTGGAAGTTCATGTGGCACTCGTCGCCGTCGCCGAAGTAGGCGGCCGCGTCCTCGGGCCACTGGTTCGCCTCGGCGAGCAGCATCCGGTCCTGTGAACTTGCGTCGACGTGCGCGCGCAGCTTCTTGAGGAACCCGTGCGTCTCGGGCAGGTTCTCGCAGTTCGTCCCCTCGCGCTCGTAGAGGTACGGCACGGCGTCGAGCCGCAGGCCGTCGACCCCCTTGCCGAACCAGAAGTCGACCACCTCGAGCAGCGCCTCGTGCACCGCCGGGTTGTCGAAGTTGAGGTCGGGCTGGTGCGAGTAGAAGCGGTGCCAGTAGTAGGCGCGCGCCAGCGGATCCCAGGTCCAGTTCGACGACTCGAAGTCCTTGAAGATGATGCGCGCCTCGCGGTAGCGCTCGGGCGAGTCGCTCCAGACGTAGAAATCGCGCTCGGCGGAGCCGGGCGGCGCGCGCGCGCGCGCGCTGGAACCAGGGATGCTGGTCGGAGGTGTGGTTCAGGACCAGCTCGGTGATGACGCGCAGCCCGCGCCGGTGCGCCTCCTCGAGCAGCCGGTCGAAGTCGGCCAGCGTGCCGCAGTCGGGGTGGACGTCGGTGTAGTCGGCGATGTCGTAGCCGTCGTCGCGCAGCGGCGACGGATAGAACGGCAGCAGCCAGATCGCCGTGACGCCCAGGTCCTGCAGGTAGTCGAGCTTCGCGGCGAGCCCGCGGAAGTCGCCGATGCCGTCGCCGTTGGCGTCGTAGAACGAACGGACGCGCACCTCGTAGATGATCGCGTCCTTGTACCAGAGCGGATTCGCCCCCAGCGGCACCGCCCGTCGCGGCGGCGATATGAGGTGCCGCTTCACGCCTCCGGCCTCCGCCGTCCGTAGGTCTCGGAGAGATCGCGCAGGCGGTCGGCGATCGCGGGTGCCAGCGCGCCGGGCGCGAGGCGGAACTCCCAGTTGCCGGTCGCCGTCCCGGGGTGGTTCATGCGCGCCTCGGAGCCGAGGCCCGAGGAGGTCCTGCGCCGGGATGACAGCCACGTTGGCCACCGACGCCATGATGGCCCGGATCATGCGCCAGTGGATCTCTCTTGCGTCGTCTCTCGCATCGTCATCGTCGGGGGCGCCCAGGTAGCGCAGCGCCGTTCGCCGCTCGAGCGCCGCCTGCTCGCCGTGCCGCGGGCGCCGCTGCCGAGCTCGCTGAACCAGCCGACGGTGGTGTCGTTGTCGTGCGTGCCGGTGTAGGCGACGGCCTCCCGCGGGTAGTTGTGGGGCAGGAAGCTCGGCCCCTGCGGGTCGGTCCCGAACGCGAACTGCAGGAGCTTGATGCCGGGGAATCCGAACCGCGCCCGCAGCGACTCGACGGCCGGCGTGACCGCCCCGAGATCTTCGGCGATGAGCGGCAGCTCTCCGAGCGCGGCGCCGACTGCGCGGAAAAAGCGCGCGCCGGGGCCGGGGCGCCAGCGGCCCTTGACCGCCGTCGGCTCGCGCGCCGGGATCGCCCAGTAGCGCGTGTAGCCGACGAAGTGGTCGAGCCGGACGGCGTCGAACAGCGCCAGCGTCGACCGGAAGCGGGCGATCCACCAGGCGTACCCGGTGGCGCGCATCTCGGCCCAGCGGTAGAGCGGGTTTCCCCAGCGCTGGCCGGTGGCGCTGAAGTAGTCGGGCGGCACACCGGCCACCAGCGTCGGCTCGCCCGCGTCGTCGAGATAGAAGAGGCCGCGGTTGCAGCCAGACGTCGGCGCTGTCGTGGGCCAGAAAGATCGGGAGGTCGCCGATGAGTGCGACGCCGCGCGCATGCGCGTAAGCCCGCAGCGCCAGCCAGTCGCCGAAGAAGCGCGCCTGCATGAAGCGTTCGAAGTCGAGGTCCCGCGCGTGGTCGTCGCGGAACCGGGCCAGCGCGTCGGGCTCGCGATCGCGCAGCGGCGCCGGCCAGCGGGTCCACTGCACGTGGCCGTGCGCGGCCTTGATCGCGCGGTAGAGCGCGAAGTCGTCCAGCCAGTCGCCCGCCCCGGCGGCGAACGCCTCCCGGTCGCGGGAGTCCCCGGCGGCGGCGAACGCGGCCCGCAGCCGCGCCTCGGGGGGGCGCGCGCGCTCCGCCTCGGCCAAGAGGCCGTCCGCGATCAGCCGGTCGGTGCTGACCAGCGCCGGGCTCCCCGCGAAGGCCGACTGCGCGCTATAGGGCGAGTTGCCGTAGCCCGTCGGGCCGACCGGCAGCATCTGCCACCAGCTCTGGCCGGCGGCCGCCAGGAAATCGACCAGCTCCCGCGCCGTGCCACCGAGGTCTCCGCCGGGGAGGCTGGACGGGTGCAGCAGCACGCCGCTCGTGCGATCGATGAGCTTGGGCACGCGCATCGATGCCTTAAGCTTAACGTTGCCGCGGGCCCCGCGGCTCGATTTTCGCCTGCTATAGTTGATCCATGGGGCGCGTTCTTCTGGGGCTTCTCAAAGGCGGCGTCGTCGGGGCCGCTCTCGGCGCCGGCGCGTTCAAGCTCGGGATCGCGGGCGGAATCCTGGGAACCATCACCTACGCGGTGATCGGCGGCCTGGTCGGCATCCTCTGCGGCAAGCCGCCCTGGCGGCAGGACACCGTCTGGACCACCGTGCTCAAGGGGATCTTCGGCGCCGTCGTGGGCGGCGCCCTCTACTGGGGCCTGGGCAAGATCCTGCCCGGCGCCCACCTCGCCCTCGCCGCCAAGCTCGGCGCGCCCGACCGCCCCCTCATCGACCTCCCCGTGCTCATCGGCCCGCTCATCGGCGCCATCTGGGGTGCCTTCGTCGAGCTCGACGACGGCGGCTCATCCGCCGCGTCCGACGCCAAGGGCAAGGGCAAGGCGGCCTCGAAGCCCGGGCGCTGATCGCGCTTCCGGGCACGCGCTGCTGCGGTGGCGCTACTGCTTTTGGGCCGTGACGTCCTTGCTGATGGTCGCCTGGCCCATTGGACCGTTGCTGGTCGTCGGATCGACCGTGACGAGGTGCAACGTCGACCCCTGGACACAGTAGCCGCCCACGGTCGTCGTTCCGCTGACCGCGCTCGTCACGATGACGTTGCTGCCGGTCGTCGAGTAGGTGCCGCTGTCCGTGGTGGTGCTGAGGATCGACTGAGTGCAGGCGCAGGTGGTCGTTCCCGTACAGGTGAATGTTGCTCCCGGCGTAAGCGTCGCCGCCTGGTACGCCCCGTAGCCGGCGCAGGTCAGGCCGTTCGTGCAGGTCGCGGGGATCACATAGGTGACCACCCCCGTGACGCTCTCCGAGATGCTGTAACTGAGATTGGTGTTGAAGGTCGCATTGCCCGAGACGCTGGCGCTCGCCGAGCTCACGAAGGCCTGTGCGCAGACGCTCTGCTGGACCGCCGTCGTGAGCTCCGCGACGTTCAGGCACTCCGAGGCGAGCGTCCAGGTGCCGGTGAGGCTGCCGCCACAGGGCTCGACGGTCCCGCAGGTCGCGCCGGCACCCGTGCCGCCCGAACCCGAGGTGCCGCCCAACCCCGTCGTGCCACCCGACCCCGAGGTGCCACCCAGCCCTGTCGTGCCACCCGACCCCGTCGTGCCGCTCGTCCCACCCGACCCTGTGCTGCCGTTCGATCCGCAGACCTGGTTGCAGACGCTGACGTAGGTGGGCGAGTTGAACTCGTCGCAAGTGATGGTCGAAAGCTCGTTGTAGCAGGCGGCCTGCGCCGCCGTGTTGACGTGCACGCCGCCCGAGCAGTTGATGAGGGGCGTCTCACCCTGCGGCGGAGGCTCCGAGCAGCTCTGGCTCCAGGCCGACGTGCATTGCGCCTGCGACGTGCCCCCCAAGAAACCACTCCCCCGCATGGCGACCGGCGTGCACGCGTAGAGCTCGTTGCAGAAATCGGTCGCCCATTGCTGGCAGAACTCGGTACCCGCGCTCGTTCCGCCGCCACAGGATGAAGCCCCGGCGCCGATACCGGCGCAAAGGAGCACGCTCCCCAAAGCCAATCGCCAATATCGCATTGGACTAGAGTGCCCTCAATTGGGAGGCACGGTCAACCGCGAGAGCCCGGCCAGTGGCGGAACCCTCCCGGGGCATTGCCTCCGTTCTAAGTCGTCTCGTCGTAGGCGCCGAGCTCGCGCAGGACTTCCTCATCGCCCGGCACGTCGTCGGCCACGGCGTCGGCGGCGGCGGCCTTCTCGCGTCGCTGTTCGATGAACTGGCGCCGCATGAGCAGGACGGTCTCGGCCAGGCCCAGCGCGATGTAGGCCATGATGAGGACCAGGAAGATGAGCGCCTTGTCGACGCCGTTCATCGCCACCAGGATCCAGCAGGCGCCGATGAGCACGGCCAGCTCGATCGTGCGGCGGGTGAGGCGCAGGTCCTTGAACGAGCGGAAGCGGACGCGCGAGACCATCAGGTACGACAGCACCAGCACGACGGCCGCCACCACGCCGTCGCTGGCGATCCGGTAGGGGTGGACGTTGTGGGCGACGACGACCATCAGCACGAGCACGCTGGCCGCCGCCGGGATCGACAGCCCCAGCGTGTACTTGCCGGGGGCCTTCTGTCCGGCCGTCGACTCGCGGCGCGACAGCACGTTGAAGCGCGCCAGGCGCATCACGCCGGCGCAGACGTAGAGGCCGGCGAAGAAGATCCCCAGCCGCCCGAAGCTGGTCAGGCCCCACTTGTAGACCATGATCGCCGGGGCGACGCCGAAGGTGATGGCGTCGGCCAGCGAGTCGAGGTCCCGGCCGAGGTCGGTCTGCGTCTTGGTCAGCCGCGCGACCCGGCCGTCCGCCGTGTCGAAGAAGAAGCCGAAGCAGATCGCCAGCGCCGCCTGGTAGAGGTCACTGCCCGTCGTCCCCGACGACGCCGACAGCGAGATCGAGATGAACCCGCAGAAGACGCTCGAGAGGGTGAACAGGTTCGGAAGAATGTAGTAGGTCTTCCGGAAGTCCACGGGGAAAAGATAGCATGTCTCAGGGATTCCCATGATCCGCGCCGCCTTCTCTCTGGTGACCTTTGTGGTCGAGACCATCGTCCTGGCGGCGGTTTCGGTGCTCACCGGCCTCATCGACCGCACCGGCGAGACGGTCTTCAGGATCGCCCGCTTCTGGTCGCGGCTGGTCCTCGGGATCCCCGGCGTGCGAGTGAAGGTCGAGCAGAGCGCCCCGCTCGACCCCAAACGTCCCTACGTCTTCATGTGCAACCACGCCTCGATGATCGACATCTGGGCGGTCTTCCTCGCGCTGCCGGTCTCGTTCCGCTTCATCGCCAAGAAGCAGCTCTCGTACATTCCGCTGTTCGGTTGGGCGATGGGGGCCGGCCGCTTCATCTTCATCGATCGCCAGAACGCGGTGGCGGCGCGGCGGACCATCGAGGAGGCGGCGCGCCGGATCAAGGCGGGGCAGTCGGTGGTGATCTACCCCGAGGGGACGCGCACCCGCGACGGGCGCCTCGGCCCGTTCAAGAAGGGCGGGTTCCACCTGGCGATCGACTCGGGTGCCGCCATCGTGCCGATGGCCATCGAGGGGACGCACGCGCTCATGCCGCGCGGGTCGATGCTGATCCGCGCCGGCGAGGTGCGCCTGCAGATCGGTGAGCCGATCCCCACCGCCGGGCTCGGTCCGTCAGACCGCGAGCGGCTCGTCAAGCTGGTCCACGCTCGAATCGCGGAGATGCTCGGCGAGGCGCCGGCGGAGCCCGCCCCGGAGAAGGCCGCTCAGTAAATCACGCGCAGTAACGTGAGGCCCTGCGGGGGGGCGGTCATGCCGCCAGCGGCGCGGTCGCCGGTCTCCAGCATGCGCGCGACGGCGCCGGGCTCGATGCGGCCGCGACCGACATCGACCAGCGTCCCGACCAGGATGCGGACCATGTTCTTGAGGAAGGCCGTCGCCTCGACGTCGATGGTCAGGAGCGCGCCCTGCCGGTCGACATCGATGGCGCGCACGATCCGGCGGGTCGTCCGGCGGTCGCAGTCGGAGGCGCGAAAAGCGCGGAAGTCGTGGTCGCCGACCAGCGCCGCCGCCGCCGTGCGGATCGCCTCGACGTCCAGCGGCTCGCGCACGTGCCAGGCGCGGCGCGCGCGCAGCGGCGAGCGGACGAAGTGCCCCCAGATCGTGTAGCGATAGACCTTGCCGCGCGCCGAGAAGCGGGCGTCGAAGTCGGGCGGCGCCTCCGCCACGTCGACCAGCGCCAGGTCGACCGGGAGGATCGAGTTCATCCCCCGCAGCAGGCCGTGCGGCGGGATGTTGAGCTCGAGATCGAAGCTGGCCACCTGCCCGTCGGCGTGGACGCCGGCGTCGGTGCGGCCGGCGGCGCGCACGAACACGCTCTCGCCGGTCATCTCGCGGATGGCGTCCTCGAGGACCCCCTGCACGGTTCGCTCCCCGGGCTGTCGCTGCCAGCCGGAGAAGTCGGTGCCGTCGTACTCGACGACGACCCTGAAACGCCGGCCCAAGCTCAGAACTCGAGCACGAGCCCGAGCGTCCAGTTGTTATCGCCGACGTGCAGCCGGTTCGGCTGGCCGAGGCCCGAGATGTCCGAGTGGTAGTACTCGAAGGTGAGGCCGGTGTGGTTGACGCCGAGGTCCTGATCGAAGTCGCGGGCCGCGTCGGGGTCGACGAAGTCGAGCATCAACGCCACGCCGGCCGCGGCGTGCCACCCCCAGGTGCCGCCGCGTCCGTGGCCACCGTTGCCGTCGGTGGCGATGTTGCCGTTGCCGTCGGTGATCTGCCAGTAGGCCCAGTCGAGCCCGATCTTGCCGAACGGCACCAGCGGGATGTTGCGCGTCTGGAGCAGGTAGTCCATCCGGTAGACGGCTGACAGGCTGACCGGGACGACCTTCAGCTGCGAGGTGTCGCCGCTCGGCAGGCCGGTGCCGTTGGCGACCGGCGAGTTCCCCGTGACGGAGAAGTAACCGATCCCCAGCCCCGCGGCGATCGAGCCGTAGCGGTGCCAGAACTGGTAGTCGAACTCAGTCCTGGTCAGCAGGTGCTGGCCGTTGCCGAAGTAGTCGGTGTAGGGGTTGCGAACGCCGTTGAACTCGCCGTCGATGTCGGGGCGGTAGGGGCCGAACGTCAGCTCGTAGGCGAAGCGCTGCGGCGTCTTGTAGAGGTTCCTGTCCCCCTCGACGATGGCGGCCTCGTCGGCGAAGTCCTGCGCCCGCGCGGCGCCAGCAAAGGACGTCAAGGCTGCCAGCGCCGCCAGCGCGATCAGCGTGGATCGCCGGGTGACGCCGCAACGGGCGCCGCGGGCCGGCGCCCCCCTCACCGAGGTCCTCGCCGGCGGCGCGCGATCGCGAGACCGAGCGCGCCGAAGGCGAACAGCCCGATCGCCGCCAGGGTCGTCGCCAGCCGCGGCCGCGCGGTCGGCAGCGCGCAGAAGCCGCCGGTCGCCCCGCCCTGGGGCGTCTGGTTGCGGTAGACGTCGTAGAAGCTCAGCGTCTTGATCGGCGTGCCGTAGTTGATCAGCGGCTCGCTCGGGTTTCCGCTGTTGTCGACGGCGACGACGGCGGCCGCGTAGGTGATGTCGTTCTGCAGGATCTCCACCCGCGCCGAGGTCGTCTGGGGCGAGAGCAGGCCCGAGCAGACGTACAACGGATCGAGCCCCTCCACCCCCGTCCCGGTCCGGGTTTTAGGGCAGGTCAGGAAGGCCGCGCCGAAGGGGCCGCTGCCGGTCCCGAGGCCGCCGTCGGGGGCGGCGGTCTCGTTGAACACCTGGTACATGTCGGCGCGGCTACAGAGGATCTGATAGCCCTGCAGGTCGGGAACGACCGCCGTGTCGATCGACTGTCCAGTTGAACACCAGGGCTTCGTTGCCCCCCTGGACCGTCACGCCGATCGGCGGGGGTGGGGGCGAGAGGTCGATGAGCAGCGTGAGGGGGACGCTTAGGTCGACGTAGCCGTCGCCGTTGAAGTCGAAGTTGACGTTCACGTTCTGCATGAACTGGCCGATCCCGGCGCCGGCCTCGCAGTCGTTGATCGAGACGCCGCCGTCGATCAGCTGCGAGCCGTTGAGGTAGCTGCTCAGGAAGCGCGCGTCGGTCGGAATGATGAACTGCCCCTGGTTCAGGAAGGTGAGCACCGGCTCGGTTCCCCCCGGCACGGGAACGCAGTTCCCGATCTGCATGATTTTGGATCGTGGAGCAGCCGGGGCCGAGGATGACCTGGACGTTTCCCGTCTGCTGCGGTGATCTGGTTGCGCTTGGCCACGCCGCTCGCCAGCAGCGAGATGAAGATGTTGATCGGCGTGGAGCAGTCGCAGCGGCCCTTGTTGAAGAAGCGCGACTGCTCGAAGGTCGAGAGCACGACCGGCGGCATCTGTGACACCGCGACGAGGAAGTCGCTGGTCTGGAGCACCGAGGTGCCCGTCGAGCCGCCCGTTCCGATCGTCCCGGTCGAACCGGCGGCTCCCAGGAGCTGGGCCTGGGCGCGTCCCCCCGTCGCGGTCAGCGAGGCAGCCCGCGACGACGGTCGCGAGGACGAAAGAGCTAAGAGTTTTGCGGTGAAACATGAGGGACCCTTCCCGGCGCAGAAACGACTGTGCGTGGCTGTGCAAGGAAGATGCCCTGCTCGGGCCGCGGGTTAGGTGGGGTGGGGCGGGCATCGGTGCCGGTCTGTCGGGGGCCTGGTGCCTGACTCTGCCATTTTGTCAGGGGGACCGGCCAGTTTTGGGAGGCCGCTCACCCGGCGCTTGGCCGCCGCTCCAGCGCGTCGAGGATCGTCCGGCCCAGCGTCGCCACCGCCTCGTCCGGCCGGCTCCTGGCCGCCGAACCGCGCGGCGGCGTAGCGGCTCGGTGAGGTCGATCGAAGGCGATCGCTCGCCCGCTGAACGGTCCGCCGGCGCGCAGCCGGGCGGCGTACTCATGGGGGGTCTCGCTCGCGCGGCGTGGCCAGCCCAGACGCTCGAGCCGACCCAGCGTCCGGCGGTAAAGGCGATCGATGGCGCCGTCCGACCGCGGCGGCGGCAGGCGGGTCGCGCCGGCCAGCGCGCTGCCCGGGAGCCCAAGCGCACGGCGGCGCCCGGCCCGCCGGAGGGCCAGGGCGAGCGCCACCAGCGCCGCGGCCACCCCCGTTGCGATGAGAAACTGCCCGGCCGGCGCCGCTGGCCCGAAGTGTCCCAGCTCGCGCCAGGCGTGGTGCGCGAGATCGCGCTGCCGTCCGAGGTCGTAGCCGACGACCCAGCGGCTCCAGAAGAAGTCGAGCGCGTCGCTGGTGTCGGCCAGGCGGCCCGGCGGGGGCCAGCGCGTCGGCGGGCGGGGTGGCGTCGACGCGCGTCCATCCGCTGCCGTCGACGAAGGCCTCGGCCCAGGCGTGGGCCCGCTCGCCGCGCACGGCGACGTAGCCGCCGATGGGGTTCCACTCGCCGCCGCGGAAGCCGGTCACGTAGCGGGCCGGCACGCCGGCCGCGCGCAGCAGCAGCACCGCCGCCGAGGCGAAGAACTCGCAGTGCCCGACCGGCTGGCTGAAGAGGAAGTCGTCGACCGGATCGACGCCCGCCGGGCGCGGCGGCGGCTTGGTGGTGTACGAGTGCCCGGCGCGCAGCCAGTCGACCACCGCCGCGATCTTGCCGGTGGCGTCGCGCCCGGCGCCGAGCCGCGCGCCGAGCGCGCGCATCCCGGTGAGCCCGTCGGGCAGCGCGAGGTCGTCGATCCGCGCCTTCGGATCGAGCGGCGTCGCGTGGACCTTTGGAGGGTCGCCGATGTAGGAGTAGGCGATGTAGTGGGCGTGGGCCAGCGTGACGAAGCCGTCGCCGAAACCATTCTGTCCGTCGCCGCCGCCGATCCGCAGCGCCGCCTCACCCGACCAGCGCGGCACCACGCCGACGCTTCCCGCCGCCCCGAGCCGCGTCGACGGCAGCTCGATCGCCACCGGCCGATCGGCGGCGAACAGCACCGCCGCCGGGATGCCGACCGCCTCGATCTCCTGCCGTTCGGCGCCGACGAGCGGATCGGGTCCCCCGCTGTCGCCGAGCTCGCGGATGAAGGCGCGCCCGTTCGACTCCTCGAGCACCGTGCGCAGCTCGGGCCGCCGGCTGCGGGTCCAGCGGCCGCGATCGTAGGCATCGTAGACGGCGCCCCGGAAGTAGAGCCGGTCGGCGGCGTCGCGGCGGGCGGCCTCGCCCGGCAGCGCCGAGAGTCGGGGCAGCGTCGCCCGCAGCACCACGGTCTGGCGCGCGCCGCCGGCCGTCCCGAAGCGCCCCAGCGACACCTCGTCGGAGAGGCCGATCACGTTGGTCTGCGCGCGCGCCCCCAGCACGAACCCAGCCCCGAGACGCGGCACGAAGGCGAACACGGCGAGCGCGCCGACGAATACGGCGGCGGCGACCGCGAAGGTCGCCGCGAAGAACGCCCGCCCGACCACCCGCCGCGAACCGAGGATCCGCCCGATGCCGACCTTCTGGCTGGGCGCCTGCGCCGAGTGGCGCACCAGGTAGTTCTCCTCCATCTCGCGTCTGAGGTGAAACAGAATGAGCGCCCAGGTCGCCAGCACCACGTAGACGGCGAACGCCGCCACGAACAGGAAGGTCGAGGTGATCGTCGAGGCGACCAGCATCAGCAGGAACGACAGCGCGTAGACGTGGACGTAGTCGCGGTGGTTGCGGCGGTAGAGCAGCTTGTAGCCGAGCAGCGCCAGAACCAGGTCGAAGGCCGAGGTCAGGTCGGCGTCGGGCATCCGCCGCCAGATCCGCCAGACGATCGCCACCAGCAACACGCCGGTCGCCACCCGCACGACGCCGGCCGCCCCATCGAGCGCCGCCGTCCAGCGCGGACCCGCGTCGGCCCAGTAAGAGATCGCCGCGACGCAGAGAAAGGCGATGGCGCTGCCGGGAGCCAGGGCGTGGGTGGTGGCCAGGCCCGCCAGCGCGGAGAGCACCAGCAGGTAGGTCACCAGCTTGTGCGCCGCCTGGAACCTCATCGATTTAGTCCCGCGTCGGCGGGGACCTCGGTGTGGGTGGCGAGGTTGGCTCTGGCGCTGGTGACGTCGACGGTGCCGTCCGCGGCGACGCGGGCGATGGGACGGCGGCGCGCGCGCGGGGGCGGGCCCGCCTCGGGAGCGATGAGGGCCAGCCGGGTCAGTAGGCGCGCCAGGTGCGGCGCCCCGACCGACGGTGGGATCTCCCCGCCGCGGGTCACGAGGCCAACCGCCATCCCCCGGCGCGCCGAGCTCCACGCAGAGCGCGGCCGCCCGCGACACCGCCAGCTCGAACGCGCCGGCGCCGGCCTGCACGTCGTTGTCGAACAGGATCGTCCCCTCGCGCCCCTCGTCGTCCTCGTGCTCGCGCACGAGCAGCATCCCGCGCCGCGCGCTGGTCCGCCAGTGGATGCCGCGCGGATCGTCGCCGGCACGAAAGGCGCGCAAGCCGGCCAGCTCGCCTTGCCGGCTTGGCCCCTTTTGGCGCGCGGGCGACGGCGGCGACGGCAGCCCGCGCAGCACCGCCGGGGGGAGAGCGGCCAGCGCCGGGTAGACGACGATCTCCGTCACGTCGGCCACCTCGCGCGTGCGCGCCATCAGCCCGAACGGGAACTTGGTCGCCAGCCGGAACCCGGTCAACCTATGCCGCCCTCGGCGGGAGATCGTGTGGCGGTACGACGTCTCCTGCTGCCGCCCGGCGGGCAGCTTCAGGAAGTAGCAGCGCTTGTCGATCGGGCGCCCCTCGACGAGATCCTCGACCTCGATCGAGAACGACGGCAGCCGGCGCTTCCGGTTCTCGAGCGAGATCCCCATCAGGTACGGCGTCCCGGCGTGCACCACCGGCGGCGGGATCCGCTGCACCCGCAGCCCCGACAGCCCCAGCGCCGACAGCAGCGCGTTGGCCGCCAGCAGGCAGGCCATCATCCCGAACGTCAGGAAGAAGAGGTTGATCCCGGCGTCGATCGCCACCGCGCCGACGAACAGCGTCGCCAGCAGGAACCACCACCCCTCGCGGGTCGGTGGGAGTTTGCGCCTCACCTTCACGCGGGAACCCTCAGAGGGTTCCCGCACCCTCCCGCGAAGGACTGCGCCGGGCGAAGCCCGGCTACGTCCACGCGATCACCCCGGCGCCGGGAGCCGGTCGAGGATCTCGGCGAGCACCCGCTCGACGTCCTGCCGCGACCGCGCCACCGCCTCGACCGGCGATGCGGGGATCACCCGATGCGCCAGCACCGGCACCGCCATCATCTTGAGATCGTCGGGGAGGACGTAGTCACGCCCCCCACAGAGCGCCGCCGCGCGCGCGGCGTTCCGCCAGGCGAGCGCGCCGCGCGGCGAGACCCCGGTCGAAAGGTGCGGCGAGCGCCGCGTCTCGCGCGCCACCGCCACCACGTAGTCGGCCAGCTCGGGCGTGAAGGCGACCCGCTCGGCGGCGTCCTGCAGCCGCCGCACCTCGGCCACGCTCAGCACCGCCGCGAGCCGCGCCAGATCCTCCTCGGGGCGGCCAGCCGATTCGAGCAGGATGCGCCGCTCGTCCTCGGGCGCCGGGTAGTCGATGCGCACCCGCAAGAGGAAGCGGTCCATCTGCGACTCGGGGAGCGGATAGGTGCCGTAGTGCTCCTCCGAGTTCTGGGTCGCCATCACCAGGAACGGCGCCTCCAGCGGGAACGTGCGCCCGTCGACCGACACCTGCCCGTCGTTCATCGCCTCGAGCAGCGCGCTCTGCGTGCGCGGCGGCGTCCGGTTGATCTCGTCCGCCAGGACGAGGTTGGCGAACACGGGCCCCGGCTTGAACTCGAAGTCGCCGGTCTTCGGGTCGAGAATGGATACGCCGAGGACGTCCGAGGGGAGCAGGTCGCTGGTAAACTGGATGCGGTTGAACGTCCCGCCGATCGAGCGGGCCAGCGCCCGCGCCAGCGTCGTCTTGCCGACGCCGGGGACGTCCTCGATGAGCAGGTGACCGCGCGCGCAGAGCGCGATGACTGCGTGCCGGATGACGCCCGGCTTGCCGCGCAGCACGCGCGCGACGTTCGCCTCCAGCGCGGCGATCAGCTCTGCCAGCGCACGCGGGCTACCGAGGGGGCCGCCGAGGGTGCCGGCGTCGAGACGGGGCAGGGCCGTCGTGCTCATCGTGTCAAAGAATTATATCACCCCATCCGTCACTACATGCTGGCGCGTCATACAAAAACCCTTAGAATCGGGCCCTAATTTCTTCATTTCCTGCAGCAAAACGCCGATTCGGAGGCTTCATGGGGGATACCCGCTTGCGTCTATCTTCACTTTCGCTCTCGCTTCCGTTGCTCGCGCTCGTCGGCCTCGCGGCCGGGTGCGGCGACAATACGCCTGGCAACGGCGCCGGAGGCGCCGGCGGCGCCACGGGCATCGCGGGCCAGGGCGGAAGCAGCAGCGGAGGAAGCGGCGGCGTAGGCGGAGGCACGACTGACGGCGGACTCGGCGGCTCGTCTGCGGGCGCGGGTGGCGGCACGACTGACGGTGGCCTCGGCGGCTCGTCTGCGGGCGCTGGCGGCTCGGTGGGCGGAGCTGGCGGCGGCGGCGTCGGCGGCTCGATGGGCGGCCACGCCGGATCGACAGCGGGCGCCGGCGGAACGTCGACGGGCGGCGTCGGCGGATCTGCGGCAGGCGCTGGCGGCTCGTCGGCGGGCGCTGGCGGAACGTCGACGGGCGGCGTCGGCGGATCTGCGGCGGGCGCTGGCGGATCTGCGGCGGGTGCGGGCGGATCTGCGGCGGGCGCTGGTGGATCTGCGGCAGGCTCGGGCGGCTCGGCCGCGGGCGCCG
Source organism: uncultured Pseudomonadota bacterium (assembly GCA_963725905.1). Classification (GTDB taxonomy): domain Bacteria; phylum Myxococcota_A; class Polyangia; order Fen-1088; family Fen-1088; genus JADGRB01. Next base: position 412,255 of record CAVSAG010000007.1, read on the forward strand.
GCGGAACGTCGGCGGGCGGCGCTGGCGGAGCGCCGCCGACCCCCTGCTACACCACGGCGTTCACCGCGCCGACGGCGGGCGCGACGTTGACGGTGGCGGACGACAGCAACCAGACCTGCGCGGATGGATTCCAGTACACGGTCACGATCACCTCGGGCGCGCCCGACGGGACCGACGTGACCCTCTATGACGGGGCCACCCTGCTCAAGACGGTTCAGGTCAGCGGCGGTACGGCGTCGTTCGCGGTGCAGCTGGCGACCGGCGGGACGGCGCAGCAGCTCTCGATCCAGTACCCGAGCACGACGACCTGCAACGTCGCGGAGAACGTGACGGTCAACTGCCCGAACACGCCGCCCACCTGCACGATCAGCGCGCCGGTGATCAGCGCGACGCACCCGGCTCTGAACGGCGTCGCGGCGCCCATCGGCGACCGCACCAGCTCGGCGGGCTCGCCCTACCAGGCGACCTTCGTCGTCAGTACCAACGCCGAGGACGGCCAGACCGTCACGCTGGCGGTCGACAACGCGGCGGCCCCCGGGACGCCGGTCGACGGTTCGCCGACCGCCGTCGTGTCGGGCGGCGCCGCGACGTTCGGCCTGCCGCTGGTTCCCGACGGCACCTACGAGGTGATCGCCTCCTGTCTCAACAAGAACGGGATCACCGGCACCTCGACCAAGAGCAGCTTCACGGTCGACACGACGGCGCCCGACCTGACGGTCAACAGCCCGTCGTCGGGTCAGTTCCTGGTCGGCGGCACGGTCAGCGTCTGCGCGCAGACGGCCGCCAGCGACGCGGTCAACCTGCCGAGCTCGCTCGGCGCCGCCAGCAACAACCTCTGCGTCACGCTCGGCTCGTCGGCCACGCCGCTCTGCGCCGCGGTCGCCGCGGTCAACACCCCGACGTGCGTGTCGTTCGCCTGCCCCGGGGGCGGGCCGTTCAGCCTGACCGTCACGCTGAACGACGCCGCCGGCAACCCGACCACGCAGACGCTGACCGGCGTCACCTGCGTCTCGTCGCTGCCGTCGGTCCAGATCGTCTCGCCGGCCTCCGACTCGCCCGGCTTCACCGACCAGACCAAGCACATCCTGGCCGCCAACGCCCCCATCGGCGTCAAGGACGAGGACGGGACCACGCCGGGCGCCCAGGCCGACGTCGTCGCCTGCACCGACACCGCCGGCACCGCCACTCTGTTCGGCGGCCACAAGGGTGACGCCACCCTGTCGCAGATCGGCGCGCCGATCACCACGGTGGCCGCCGCTGCCGGCCGACAACTGCCCGCCCGGCTCTCGGCTTCGTGGCGCACTTCACCGGCGTCACCCTCCCCGAGAGCACCGAGAACGCCGACGGCACCCTGGCCGCCCCGACCGAGCTCACGGTCAGCGTCACCGGCACCACCAACAGCGCCGACACCGGCATCAGCCTCCCCGACGACGTCTGGGTCGACAGCGTGCCCGCCGACCCTGGCGTTCCAGTCGCCGCCGGGCCTCTGCGGCAGCTTCACCCAGTCGTCCGCCACGGTGACCGAGGACGTCTCCTACACCGCCGACGACGCCCTGGTCGTCGCCCAGGTGACCAACAACGGCGTCACCACCAACTACGACACGCCGGCCTACGTCGCCGGCGTCGCCACCTTCGGCAGCGTCGCCTTCAAGCTGGGCCAGAACGACCTGGTCGCGACCGAGACCGACCCGGCCGGCAACGCGACCGTGCTGGCGACCTGCACCGTGACGATCGGCGCCGCGCCGGTGGTCACCTTCACGACGCCGACCGCGGGCGCGGTGCTCTGCCCGATCGGGCTCGGCGGTGTCCGGCTGCATCGACGACAACGACACCGGACGCCCGGCTGGCAGGGGAGCCTGGCGGTTCACGTGACCACCAACGGCGGCACCACGCCGGTCGTCGGCAGCACGGTCACCTTCAGCGACAGCACCAGCGGCACCACCTACGGCGGCGCCATCACCGACGGGAGCGGCAACGCCCAGTTCAACGGCGGCGACGGTTCCCGAGGGCACGCAGACGCTGGTCGCGACGACGGACAACGTCCCGGGCGCGGGCGTCGGGAGCGGCAGCGTGACGGTCACGGTGGACACGGTGGCGCCCAACGCGCCGACGGGGCTGAACGCGTCGGTCACCGATCGCCGCGAAGACCGCCGAAGGTGCTGATGCAGCTCGACCTGGACCGCGCCGAGCGACGGCGGCGGCGGCAACGTCGCCGGTTACCAGGTCCGGTACGCCAAGGTGCCGATCGACGTCGGCCAACTTCAACAATGCGACGGTCACCACGGCGGTGCCGTACAGCGGGAACGCCGGCGACGCCGGCGAGCTGGACGGGATCCGCATCAGCCCGCTCTACATCGAGAACAACTACTACTTCGCGGTCGAGGCGGTGGACGTCGCGGGGAGCGTGAGCCCGATTCTCGCGACGCCGCCGGGTGGATCGTGCACTTGCGGGAGGCAGTGCTGCGCGTCGCACTTCAACCACGACGCATCGTCAATTCGCCGTCCGGCACTAATCAGCAGTTTGGGGCGGTATTGGATGGTTCGAGTGATGTCAACGGCGATGGACTATCTGACCTCTTGGTTGGCACGCTCGGCGATGCGCATGCGTACCTTTTCTTCGGGGGAACGACCTTCGCCCCCACTGTTCCTTCAGTGACGTTCACGGGCACGAACGCCAACTTCGGCGTCCGAGTTTGTCAGATTGGCGATATCGACCACGACGGGCTTCCGGATGTCGCCATTGCAGACCTCGATGGGCAGCAGATATTTATCTACAAGGGCCGGACGACATGGCCAATAGCGCTCACCGATGCACAGGCGGATTACGTTATTACGACAGACTCGACGTATGCGGGTAGCAACTTCGGGTACTCGATGACCCGCCTAGGGGATTTCGACGGCGATGGCGTCGACGACTTTGCCATCGGCGCCCCGTTGTTTAACGTTCGGTCCGGTCAGATCGCTGTCGTGTACGGGCGAACCGGCTTCACGAGCGTCGGTCTGCCCGATGCAACGATGACGCGTGCTCTGGTGATCGGCGCGGATCCGGCGTTGAACAGGAGCGAGTTGGGAATCGCTGTCGAAGGCATAGGACACTTCTACACAGTGACGACGGGCACCACGCTGGTGGCTTCCGCGACAGGTCTCGGCGCTCCCGCCAGCACTAGTAGCAACGAGGGGAGAATCTATTCCTTCCACGGCAGAGGGCCGGGTAGTCCGATTAATGTGTCTTCCGCAGACAACGTTCGAATCGGGCCTGCGAAGGGGGCGGAGATTGGACAAAGCCTTTCGAACCTCGGACCGGTGATAAATGGCCTGACCGCGGTGGGCGTCGGAAATACAGTAGACACCTTCACTGTTCCCGGGGCTTCCGGGACGGGGTATGTTTTGTCGGGGACGGTCGCGACGGGTCCGCTGGCGAATCGGTTGGTCACCTACAAGTCGGCAGTCAATTCCGCGGGTCAAATTTTCTTTGGGGGTGGTCTACCTGGGAGTGATGCCGTCGTATCGATGATCGGTGGTGACGCAAAGCCGGATATCGGGATTTCGGGGTCGACAGGAGCAACTGTCGATATCTTCGATGGCTCAACAGTATCGTCTCTCGTGAGCCCCGTTGACTCCACATCAGCCGCCGCAGTCCATGTCCCGCTTCCTTCGGGCTGGACGGGAACGCCCCTCGGTCAACAAAGCCTCATTGAGGATATCAATGGCGACGGGTATCCGGACTTCGCGCTTGGCGACCTATTCGGGACCGTTCCCGGCCGCGTCGCAGTCTTTTGGTAGTCCGCTCGCGAATAGATGTCCCAATTTGTAGCCGTCGTTGCATTCGAGGGCGACTCACTTTCGTCCTCCGCACCCACAGATTTGGCGGTTGCGCTCAGCGAATGGCCAGGCAAGGTCGTCGTTGAAGCGCCTCCTGGGGCCGCGTTGGGTATTTCGATGGCTTCGGCGGACCAATCGCGTCGGAATGATAGGCAACCGGCGGTTGACACCAACGCTCAGCTAGCCGTTGTCGCCGATTGTCGGCTCGACAATCGTATGGCGCTACGTTCGGCCCTTGGATTGGAGCCGCATGTTACCGACGCCGCTATCCTGCTTCGCGGTTACGAAAGATGGGGAACCGATCTCCCTTCCCACCTCGCGGGCGATTTTGCGGGGATGCTTTGGGATTGGCGAAATAAACGTGCGATAGCTTTCCGTGACCCGCTAGGGGTTAAGCCCTTGTTTTACCGCTATTTCGGCGATCGTTTAATCGTTGCGTCGGAGGTCGACCTAATTTTAAAGACCGCCCCCCCGCGCGTGGTTCTCGATGATCGACTGGTGGTCGAACATCTTCTTTGGCAGTACTCCTCTGTCAACAGAACGTTTTGGGCCGACATCAGTCGCTTGCCAGGTGGGCATAGTTTGGTTGCGGCACGCCATGATCGCGCCGTCCGTCGTTACTGGTTTCCAGCACGACCTCAAGGGAATGTGTCGAACCAGTCGGAAGTCGCGGAATTTATTGCGACCCTCTTTAAGCAGAGTGTCGAACGGCGGCTTGATGCGGACGGTCCCGTGTTTGCTCATCTTAGCGGGGGCCTCGACTCTTCGTCGATCGTTTGTGTCGCGAACCAAATCCGTCGGAGGGTTGGCGTCGATATGCCGGATCTGCGCGCTTTGAGCGAGCGCTTTCCTGGGATGCTCTGCGATGAAGGACCGTTCATCCAGGCGGTCCTCGACTGGACGGGCATCGAGGGGATTTCGTGGGTCGACCATTCGACCAGCTTTCCTGACCTCGACCAGCCCGCTCTGAGCGGTCCAGGGATAAAGACCTACCGGACGACCGGCAACACTGAAGATATCGAGATCATTGCTAAGGCTGGTGGGCGAGTTCTTCTGAGCGGGCAGGGGGGGGATCAGCTGGGGTCGGCCGCAGAGGTGGTCGACGACATGATAGACAGAGCGCCGTGGACGTTCGCCTTCGAGACCCTGAGGCAGGCCGGTCTGACCTTGGCACAGCGCAGGCTGAGAACGCGACTGATGTTGAGGTCTTTGGTGCCCCTGACAGTCCGCCGAGCTTTGGGTACTCGTCGATATCGACGAGGATTGCCTCGATGGTTGCTCCCCCGCCACCGAGATCTGGCTAGCAGTCTCGGCCGCGATCTGTACCGCGAATCAGATGTTGAGTTCCCCGACCGAATCCGTTGCGCGCGATGGAAAGACCTGACCTCCGCCAGTCTAGGGACGACGCTCGACCTTGATCATAGAGGCGCAGCCCTACGCGGTGTCGAGGTTCGCTATCCATTTCTTGACCAGGATCTGGTTAGTGGCGTCCTAGCCGTCCCTACCGACCTCTGGCCTCGCCCTTCTGCGAACGCTCGAATTCATAGACGCGCTATGTCAGGTCTGCTTCCTCCGAGTCTGCAGAATCGCCGGACAAAGGCGCTGTTCACGCAGCCGATGGCCCGCCGCCTGAAAAGCGAGAGCGAGGCGCTGCGCCGGCTCTTTTACCAGGGGGAGTGGCTCTCTGAGGCATACGTAGATCGCGATCAGGCCAAAGGACTCGTCGACCAGATGCTATCCGCGCCGACGGTTGAACAGGACTGGGAAGTGGTGAGGGGAGTTTGGGGTATCGCGACATTGGAGGCTTGGCTTCGGACCATTTTGCGGTATTCTTCACCGGGCGAGGAGCTGAGCTATGAGCGAGTCACATAGGCAGCAGGACTTAGGTTCGTCTACGGTCGTGGAAGAAGCCTCCCTCTCTTACGAGAGGCCGAGGTTGGTTCTCATAGGAAACTTGAATGACCTTCTGGCCGGAAATGCCAGTAAGTTTCCCGATCTCGGAGCATGCACTGGTGCGGCAGGTAGCGATCCTAATCCACCAGTGGGTTGTGATTAGGGATCTCAATGAGCTTGGCCGGGTGCTAGCTGCCCTGCCGGTGATAGAGATCGGTCGTCGTCGCGAGGGGCCGTCCCAACTGGTCACCCGACTTCGCGAACTGGGCAGTGCCAGAAGGACTCGAGACCCGTGGGCGCGCCGCCAGCTTCAGAGGATAATTTCCTTGGTCGATCGCGTTCTGCCCGGCCAGCCAAGTTGTTATCGTCGTTCGCTGATTGAAATCAGCCTTGATGCCGGTGCTGCGGCTGAACCCCTACACATGGGCCTGCGGGTTCCTGGGGGTCCGCGGTCTGGTCACGCCTGGCTCGGGAAGTCGGAGTCTCCGGCAACCAAGTACGACGTCCAGTTTGAGATATGACGTTCGGCAGATGAGTTCAGGTATTCGAGTCCGAGCGGCGCATCCATTTCCATAAGCCGCAGCACAGCGGCGATTGCTGTCGTCCCAGCAAAATATTGCCGCCACTCGTTTCGCGACGCCCCGCCAAGGAAGTCGTTGGCCATCAGCGAGAGAAGTGCGTCGGGCTCGTTCAGCGGTCGGTAGACAAAGTCAGATCCGGCACGCCGCCCGGCGTCCAAGAAGAAGACTGCGTCGAGCCTCTGGGCATCACCCTCCGCCATTCTGGCCAGGGCGTCAGACGAAGCTGTCGTGTCGCCCGACGCAAGCGCCTCCGCTGTTCTCCTCGCCCAAGCGTGTACGAGAGCTTCGGCACCCACGACGGCAGACGGCCGTAAAGAGCCAGTCTTAAGCACGACCAGATCCTCGCTTACCAGTCGGGCGCCAGCGCGGACGAAAGCTTGCGCCGTAGTGGTCTTACCGGCCGCCGCTCTGTCCGGAGAGCTGCGACGAGCGCGCCATTTGCGGCGCACGCTGAAGCATGGAGAACGGTCAGACCCCGAATGAACATGATCTTCGGCGCGAGGGCGCGTACATAGGACTCAAGTAGGAGCTCTGCCGACTTCTTTCTCCCGGCGGCAGGTGTATGACAAGGTCGCTCGTTACGGCGAGCACGCGCTCGCCGGCGTACCAAAGGCCGTACCCGTTCGCTTCGGGGTAAAAGTGATAGGGCCCGGTCGGTGTGCCCAAATGGGAGCCGCGTCGAGTGCCGCACGCGTGTCCGCTACCAAACGTTCGGCGTGCGCCCGTTGGACTCCGAGGCGCATGGCGACTTCATCCGGTAGGGTGAGTTGGCCTTGCTATCGCGCAGAACCTCGCACACACACGCGGCGGTTCTATCGACTCGAAAGTAGTTGCCAGTCTCGAGGTCGACAATCACGCCGCCGTTGACGTAGCTCGCGATCAGTATAGCGTTCACCAAAAACATCAGGGTCAGTCATCGATGCGGGGGCCAGTCTGCTCTATTGGGTTGGGCCGCCGAGGATAGGGGCTACAAGACCTTGTACCATCAGCGAAGGGGACGTTCACCTTTGCCGGCCTCGGCTGTTGTGCGGCTGTCCCGGCACAGATTTGCCACCTGCGAGTAGGGTAAAGAGTCACCGCCCGCCCGACGGTGGACGGCCAAGGGCGGGTTCGTCCGAACGACCGCAGGTACTGATAGACGTTCTACCAGAAAACAGCGACACGGCCGGGAACCGTCCCGAAGACGTGCACGAAGTGCAAAATCGGGATAGTTGTCGCCGTTTATGTCCTTTATTAGGTTGCGTGGGCCGACTGGCGTTCCAGCCCACCCTGTGGGCATTGGGACACGGACCTCGGCCACCGCCGTAGAATCCGCGGGGCTGATCAGTGAGGACACCTTCGATCCGTCGATTATAGCGAGGTCGCCTGCTCCGGCCCCTCCGATGGCGATATCGGGTGTCGAGTCGCCAATCATCGAGACGGAGACGTCAAGGCCAGAAAATCCGCCACCAAAAAGAATCTGTCCCGCGTTAGTGGCGCCGGATAGATAGAGTGTAAATAGATTGACGAAGGGCCCGCCCGAAGATGTTCCTGAAGGATGAATCCAGTCCCCAGGCACCGGACACACTGAAAGTGTCTATGGTATTCCCGACTCCCGTTGCTGGAAGCGCATTCACCATCGGGCCGAGGTTTGAAAGGACCTGCCCGATCTCTGCTCCCTTTGCCGGACCGACCTGAACGCTGTCCGCCGCAGACGCGTCGATTGCCACTCCTGGTCCACGACCATGAAATGCATAGATCCGCCCTTCATTATTGCTGGTGCTAGTCGCGGCGCCGAGGCCAGTCGCCGAGACGATAAGCGTGGTTCCTGTTGTGACCGAATAGAAATGTCCGAGGCCCTCTACGGCTATCCCCAGCTGTGTCCGGTTCAGAGCGGGATCCCCGCCGATCTGGAGCGCGCGGGTCATCGTTGTGTCCGGCAACCCTAGGCTGGTAAATCCAGTTCGGCCATAGATGACGACCAACTGTCCAACGCGAGTGTTAAAGAGGGGGGCGCCGATCGCGAAGTCGTCTACGCCGTCGCCGTTGAAGTCACCCAGTGCTGCAAGTGACTCGCCAAAGTTGCTGTTTGCATAGGTAGAATCCGTTGAGATAACATAGTCCGCCTGCGCATCCGTGAGAGTTAGGGGCCACGACTTACGACCCTTGTATATGAATACCTGTAGCCCGGTGAGATCCGCGATTGCGATATCTCCGATACCGTCGTGATCGATATCGCCAATCTGGCTTACCTCTGTCCCAAAGAACGTATTCGTCCCCGTGAAGACCACCGCGGGAGTCGTCGGGGAGAAACCGGTGCCACCGAAAAAGAGATATGCGTGAGTGTCGTTGTAGGTACCAACCAGCAGATCAGAGATTCCATCGCCGTTGACATCGCCAGAGCCGTCCATCGTCGCCCCGAAGTTCTGATTGGTCCCACTCGGCGACATCAGGAGGCTGGTATTAAAGTGCGCCGTCACCGACGCCGTCGTCCCCATGAATGCCCCCACGTGCGCCCCTCCGGCGTCCGTTCCCGTGACGGCGAAGTAGTACCCATTTTCGATGTAAGCCTTCACGATCGCACCGTCGGTATCTCCGCGGTGCCTTCGGCGAGCCGGAGTAGGCTGAAGCGGTCGTGACGGTCGTGTCGTCGAAGTTCGTGGTGGTGATCGGGACCTTCGCGTATCGGATCTGATAGCCGGATACGGACGCGCCGCCATTCGATGGCGCGGTCCAGACCAGCTCGAACGTCGTTGCGCGCCTATCCAGTACGGTCGCCGTCAGCATCGCAGGCGGAGTGATACCGGAAAGGTCCGGTGCGCCACCGTCGGTCTTGGCGCCGCCGCCGCCCGCCGCCCCACCAGCGCCAGCTAGTCCGCCGCCTTGACCGCCTCCCACTGAGTTGCCTCCCTGTCCCGCGACTCCCGAACCGGCGGTTGCGCCGGCCCCACCCTGGCCGCCGTGGGATCCGGCGGTTGCGCCGGTCCCACCCTGGCCACCGTGCGATCCGGCGGTCGCGCCAGCGCCGCCATCGGTGGTCCCCTTCGAGTTGTCGCCACCACCACAGGCTAGCGGTCCCAGTGCCAGCAGGAACAACCCAACTGAGAACGGACGAAGCGACGAGGAATTCATCTGTACCACCTCCCTATTACGTATCATCAGTCAACCGCAGCCTAGGCGGACCCTGGCTCGCTCGGCCGGAAGCCTATCAGGCACGGACGATTTCGACCAACCCCGCTTCAATCAACGAATCGACCAAGCTTCTGATGTCGCCTGAGGCGACGTCTGCTTGGACCCCGTACTTGCCCACGAGCGTGTTGCAGATCTCAGAAACCGAACGCCCTTGCTCGAGCCCCTTCCAGATCTCAAATCCGACCGGATTCAGCTCGAAGCAGCCGCCGGAGTGCATGTTCACCAGGACCGCGCCGTTCTCCAGCGCGCGTGCCTGGACAATGCCACGGGGTGCGATCCGAGCATCGTCGCCAACCTTTGGGAGCACGGGGAGCGAAAGTACCACGCCCAACCGGGTCCCTCCGAGCCCCCGTAATAGCGAAGGCGTGGGAATCGCACCCTCCTCGACCATCGGGTCCCTCGTGTCGAGAAGATCTCGTATGGGAGGAACGGCCCCAGCCTCCGCGACGGTGCGACTGCCTATGCCTATTTCCTGGAACGCGCACCGAGCGGAGCCTCGCCTGCTCCACATCCACGATCCTCGATGGCCCCACCGGGTGCTGCGTGTTTCTGATCTGGACGGCCCGGAAGCCGCGTCCAGAGGTCGTTAACTCTTGGTCACGATCGGGTAGCGTTGCCGGGGCGGGAAGCAGCGATGAGCAACCGCCCTCAGCATCTCCGACGCCAGGTGAGTCTTCCGATACGACGGAAGCATCACGCACCGGACGAGCACTAACAGTCCGACCGAGGTCAGTACTATTGGCGGTCAGGCTCGACTTGTCGCGAGATCGAGAACCCGAACGTGGACGGTAGCCGTCGGAAGACCAGTCCGGCTCGGACAACCGACTGATCCGGAAGAAGGTTCCCGAGCGACACCAACGAGTCTTCGCGATCATGACGGTTGTAGTCCGGCGTTCCCAGTAGATCGTCAACCGAGAGAGCCCGCAGATACCCGAAATGATCGACGGCGCCGTCGTGTACGAAGGCGAATAGGTCGCGATCGACACGTCCGTCGAGCGATCTGACGATGATGCGATCGTCGACTTCGTACCGCAATTGAACCGCTTCGAGCGCAACCACCACCGGAAGCTCTTGGTGCGGACCCAGCCTCCGCAGCAAATCGTCGGTCCGCGCCCGGCGCTCATTCGGCGCGTTCATGGCGTTGGCCAGCAGGCGAAGATAATAGTGATTCCCTCGGTACGCGCTCTCGGCTACGGTCGTGACGACGAAGGCAGCAGCTCCTAGGGCGATGAGCGAGCGCCGATATGGCTGTCGCTGACGCCAGACCTCTCGCGCACCTCGCGCCGCGTAGAGTGCGACGATGGGCATCACGAAGATTGCGTATCTCGCTAGTTGCGCAGCGCCTGAGACAAACGTGTAGAGGATGAAAAAGGCGGCGAAAACGGAGAGCAGAAAGGTATCTAGCCCCGATTGTTCGCGAGCGCTAAGCCTCGCGCCTATTGCTGCGCACACAGTCAAAGGAAGGTAGAGGAGCAGCCGCTCTGCGAAAACCGGGTCGATTTGAAGTGGCCCGAGCGGCAGCGACCTGTGCATGGCTAAGACGCGCCGAGAAAGGACGGACGTGGCGACGAGGTCCCCTGTCCACTCGAACTGAAACGCGAGGTTCGCGAGTGCGATCATGCTCGCAATGGTGAGTCCGGTGATAGCGACACCTGTGGTCGGGTGAGCGCGCCTCCAGCGCAGAGAGTGGGCGATCGCGAGCAGCACGAACCCCTCGGGTCGGAGCCAGCATGCGATACCTTGAAGACTTGCGAGTGCAACTTCCCGATGGATCTGGATTGTTCGGGTCTCTAAGGTCGATGGCTCGAACCAGCGCCACTTCGCGGCGAGGTCGATCCAGAGCCAGACTGCTGCTGCGAATAGCCCATTCTCCATTCCGACATTCGCGTTGTAGACGGAACCCGGGATGAGCGCGGATGTGAGGGCCGCAGCTGCGGCTAGCGGGCGGCCGTCATCTGCTTCTCCCGACAAGCGCTTGGCGGCGACGCGGTAGACAAGCCAACAGAGCAGATACCATGCACCGAGTCCTAGCGCCTTGAGTCCCAAGGGAACCCACCGCGCCGGCATAAGACGAAAGAGGGCGGCGCCCAGAAGCATGTATCCGGGACTTGTTTCGCCGGAAACCCGCTGGCCGGGGTTGAATTCGAAAAATCGCCCATGCGCCGCGTTCTCGGCGAACACCAAGTGCACCTGCGCGTCGCCAGCAAAAGAGCCCGCGAAGAGGAACGGTTCGAGGACGACGATAGATACGGCCACTATCGCAGCAAGGCGCTGCGCTCTGGCCGTCACGACGAAGTTGCCGCTGGGATTGATTCGGGACTGCCTGGGAGCCCGCTCCACAACGCGCATCGTATGTGAGACCGGCGCCGGGTCCTATTGCCTCATGCTCACATCACCAACGCCCCCCCCATAGCGAAGGCGTGGGCATCGCACCCTCCTCGACCCTCGGGTCCCCCGCGACGAGAAGATCTCGTACGCGAGGACGGAACGGCCCCAGCCTCCGCGACGGTGCGATTGCCCACGCCTATTTCTTGGAACGCGCACCGAGCGGAGCCTCGCCTTCCTCGACCTACTTGCTCTCCCCGATCGGCTCCACCGGGTGCTGCGTTTTTCTGATCTGGACACTAACGGAAGCTGCGTCCAGAGGTCGTTAACTCTTGGTCACGATCGGGTAGCGTCTCCGAGGCGGGAACCAGCGATGAGCAACCGCCCTCCGGAACGACCGAACACGGAGGGTGGTTGATCGGCCGCGCTATCGCATCGAAATTTCAAGTCGGGCGGCTACAGAGCTGGACCGGCTCCGACCGTTCGACCAGAGGCCGGTCGTTCAGGTCGAGACGAGGAACCGAAAGCCTCTCCGTGCGGAGATCCGGCAGTAGTCCTGCGGGTTATCATCAAAACTGGAACGACCGCGGAGAGCCTATGAGACGGGTGACGCGAAAAGAGGCGCAGATCCTTCGCGAGCGATCGCGCGAGATGGATCGCCCGGGCGGAAGCGTGTCGCTCCAGGAGATCGAACGGCGGATGCGCGCCGGGATGATCGATGAGCTGCACCGACTTGCTCGGGCGTACGACGGCACTCCGCGACGGGCAAAACAGCTTCTCGAGGCCATCCTCGTGGCCGAAGACGAGGGTCTTTCTGCGGAGCTCTTCGCGGAGCTTCGCCGGGAGGCGTCCGCCGCGTACCGTCGGCACGCCGCCTAAAGCGCGCTGCCGCCCCGCCGTTCAACCCCAGCCGGGTGCTCACCGTGAAGCCATCGTCATCGAGGAGACGGTCGCCCTGGAATTGACTTTTATATTTAGGCGATAAATATAAAGTCATGTTCGATCGCTGGTATGCCGCGCGCCTGCGGGCCTCTCTGGCCCGCCCGTACGTGCAGATCCTGTTCGGCGCGCGTCAGACCGGGAAATCGACGCTGGTCCGGCGGCTGCTTTCCCGGGACGCCTTCGTGGTCGATCTCTCCGATCCGGCCGCGCGATCCTCGTACCTGGCGCGGCCGGGGGACTTCGTCGCCGAATGCCGGGCGCTCGCCTCGGGAACGACCGTGTTCGTGGACGAGGTCCAGGCGGTCCCCGCCCTGTTCGACGCCGTTCAGCACCTCTACGACCAGGACAAGACCCGCCTCCGGTTCGTTCTCTGCGGAAGCTCGGCCCGCAAGCTCCGCCGCGCGGGGACGAACCTGCTTCCGGGCCGCAGCGTCCTTCACCACCTCACGCCGCTCGTCCTCGGGGAGCGCCCGCCGACCGAGCCGCCGCCGGCCCACGCGCGATCACCTCTGCCGCTGCGCTGGACGGGTACGGGGATGCCCAAGGATCCGTTTCCCGCGGCCGATCTGATGACCCGTCTGGCGTACGGTGATCTGCCCGGCGTGGTCACGGCCGAGCCGGACGATCGGAGCGACCTCCTCCGGTCTTACTCGCTGGTTCATCTCGAGGAGGAGATTCGACGCGAGGCCCTGGTGAAGGACTGGGGGGCGTTCGTTCGCTTCTTGCGGATGGCGGCGCTCGAGTCGGGCGGGATCACGAACCATGCGGCGATCTCGCGCGAGGTCGGGCTGTCGTTGCCGACGGTCAAGGCGCACTACCAGCTGCTCGAGGACATGTTCGTCGGGTTCCACGTTCCGGCGTACACCCGCAGCCCTCGCAAGAATCTCCTCAGCACGCCGAAGTTCTTGCTGTTCGATCTCGGCGTGCGGCACGGCGCGGCCGGCCTGCGCGCGTCACCGGATGTCGTGGCGGCCGATCCGGGGCCTCTCTTCGAGCAATGGGTCGGCATCGAACTTTGGAAGCGCCTCCAGTATCTGGGCGACGGAACGCTTCACTACCTGCGCACCCGCGACGGAGCGGAGGTCGACTTCATCGTGGAGCGCGGGCAAGAGGTGGTCGCCTTCGAGGCGAAGTGGACCGAACACCCGAGCTCGGGCGACGCGCGGCATCTGCGGACGTTCTTGCAGGAGAATCCCCGACGCGCCCGCGAGGCGTTCGTCATCTGCCGCTGCGCGCGCCCGATGCGGCTCGACGACCGGATCACGGCGCTGCCCTGGTTCTGCCTCTGACGCTCGCCCGCGCACGCCCTCCGGAACCTCACCCGATCCAGCTCGCCCAGACCTCCGGTACGTACCCCACGGTCGCGCGCCCCTCGCACCTGGCGATCGGCGTGCGCAGCAGCAGCGGATCGTCGACCAGCGCCTGCTCGATGCGCGGCCCGGTCGGGGCCGCGTACTTGAGCCCCTTGTCGACATAACGCTTTCCCTCGCGGTCGATGAGCGCCTCGAACCCGCCGACGCGCGCGGCGACGTTGCGCAGCTCGCCCGGCGACATCGCCTTCTGCGCGAGGTCGACGACGTGCAGGGTCACCCGGCGCTCCTTGAACCAGCGCTCGGCCTTGCGCGTCTCCGCGCACTTCTTGGTCCCATAGAGCTGAACGGTCACGCCGTTAGCTTAGCCGCAACACAACATCCGGCGGTGCCGATACCGAGCCTATATGGGACCATGGGAAAAGCGGCGGCTTCTGTACAAGCACATCGGCGAATTTCTCCGCGAAATGGCCGTCCTCGTGATCGTCTTCGGGCAACCTGGTTGGGTGCTAGCATTTGTGCTGATGTCGATGCTGGCGTTCGCGCTGGGACACTGGTGCGGCATCGAAGCCGAGGAACACGAACATGAACAACGGTGAGTTGCATCTGATCGCGTTGGGTTCGCTCTGCCTCGTCGGGTTCGTCGTGGTCGCCGTGGAGACCCGCCTTCACAGGCGCAAGCTACGCCGGAACAACGGCGCTCGGCGAAGCCAGCCCACGCGCTAACCGCCCGCTCACGCCACGCGCTTGCGGCGGAGCTTCTCGACCAGCGTCGTGCGGTTCAGGCCCAGGAGCTCGGCGGCGCGGTTCTTGTTGCCGCCGGTGCGCTCCAGCGCCTCGCCGATCATGCGGTCCTCGACCGCCTCCAGCATGGCGCGGAGATCGGTGCCGTCCTGGGGCAGGCCGGGGATCGGGTTCCCCTTGCTGGGGGTCACCGCGCGCGGGGTGCGGACGGCCGTCGGCAGGTCGGTCATGGCGATCGGCCCCTTGGCCTTCACCACCACCACCCGCTCGATGACGTTCTCGAGCTCGCGGATGTTGCCGGGCCACTGGTAGGCCTCGAGGGTCTCCATCGCCTTCGGCTCGAAGCCGGTGACGCTCCGCTTGTGGCGCTCGTTCGAGCGGCGCAGGAAGTGATCGGCGAGGGGGGCGATGTCGTTCGGGCGCTCGCGCAGCGAGGGCAGCTCGACGGGGATGACGTTGAGGCGCCAGTAGAGGTCGGCGCGGAATCTTCCGGCGGCCACCTCGCGCTCGAGGTTCCGGTTGGTCGCCGCCAGGATGCGGACGTCGATCCGGGTCGGGGTCTCCTCGCCGACGGGGTAGAGCTCGCCGTCCTGGATGAGGCGCAGGAGCTTGGCCTGCACGGCCGGCTCCATCTCGCCGATCTCGTCGAGGAAGATCGTGCCGCCGTCGGCCTGGGCGAACCGGCCGGTGCGCGCGCTCGAGGCGCCGGTGAAGGCCCCCTTGGCGTGGCCGAACAGCTCGGACTCGACGAGGTTCGCCGGGATGGCGGCGCAGTTGACCGGCACGAACGGCTTGTTCTTGCGGGCCGAGCCGGCATGCAGCGAGCGGGCGACCAGCTCCTTGCCGGTCCCCGAGGCGCCGGTGATGAGCACGGTGCAGCCGGTGTCGGCGACCTGCGCGATGAGGCCCAGCGCGGGCAGCATCGAGGGATCGTTGCCCAGCAGCCAGGGGGCGTGCTTGTCGCGCCAGGCGGTCGCGTCGGGCTCCGGCTCGGGCGGCGCCGGTCTCAGCAGCGCCGCGACCGCCTCCTCCAGCGTGCGCGTCTCGAACGGCTTGATCAGGAAGTCGCGCGCGCCGGCGTGCATGGCGCGCACGGCGTCGGGGATCTCGGCGCTGCCGCTCATCGCGATGACCGGCGTCCCCGGCGCGTGCAGGCGCGCGGCGGCCAGGATGTCGAAGCCGCTCACCTCCGGCATCCGGATGTCGGTCAGGATGAGGTCGAACCGTTCGCTCCGGCAGGGCCACCAGACCGGCCTCGCCGTTCTGGGTGACAACTTCATGACCGGCGGCGCGCAGGATGCGCCCCAGGCTCCGGCACAGAGACTCTTCGTCGTCGCAAAGGAGGATTCGGCCCATGGTGGTCGCTGTGGAAGCCCACTCAAGTTTCGCACGGCCCATCCGATTTGAGCGAGCTTTTTTTTGGCATCATGGGCTACAAAATGCTACCTGGAGTTACGCTGCGGGGGCGGTAGGACAGCGGCTTCTCCCCTGGCGCGAGACGCGGTGGGTTGTTGTCGCCGGCTTGGCCGCCGGGCTTGATTGTCGCGGCGGGGCGTTCTAAACCGTCCGGATGAAGGAGCCCGCACGAACGCTCATCGGCGAGATCGAGCGGGTCGTATCGGCGCTGCCGGATGCGGTGCTCTTCCGTGGCGCGGCGCCGGATGGATTGGCCCGCTTCCAGGCGGTCATGGGCGTGGCGCCGCCGCCGGGGCTGGCGGCGTTTCTGGCGGCCCACGACGGCGGCGTGCTGGGGCCCGAGACGCGGCTTCTGACGATGGACGAGGCGGCGGGCAGGGTGTCGGGATCGCGGCGGACGCCGGGGATCTCGGCGTGGCCCGCGGGGCTTTGGCCGATCGTCGACCGGGCGGGCCGGCGCTACGCGCTCGACGCCGAGGAGGCGAGCGGCGACGGCGAGTGGCCGGTGGTCGAGGTGACCGAGCAGGGGGTCGATCGGGTCGGGACCTCATTCCTGCGCTTCCTCCACGTGCTCTGCGCCGAGCTGGCGGCGATCGGGGTCCCCGGCGAGTCGGCGATCGCGCTCTGCGAGGCGCGCTGCCAGCGCGATCCGGGGCTGGCCGATCACTGGCTGGACTTCGCCGAGCTGCTCGAGCCCGAGGGGCGCGCCGCCGAGATCGATTCGACGCTGGCCGCCGCGCTGCGGGCGGCGACGCCGCCGACGCCGGCGCTGATGCTGGCGATCGGGATGCGCGCCGTGCGCGCGGGCGACGTCGATGGCGCGCTGCGCGCCTTCAGCGATGCGATCGCGCTGGAGCCGATCGGGGCGCGCGACGACGACGCGCGGCTGGATGCCGCGGCGCTGGTCACGGTGCTGGCGGCCGACCGTGGCGACCGGGCGGCGGTGGCCGCGGCGCGCGCGCTGCTGGGCGAGGCGACGGTGGCGACGGCGGCGTTCTGGCGCGGCGAGGCGCTGGCGGCGCTCGCCGAGCCGTCGGAGAGCGCCGACCGTCCGCCGGGGAGCATCGGACCCTTCGAGGGTCCCATCTCGAACGTCGGTGCTCTGGCGATCCGGATCGTGGCGGCGCTCGACCCGCAGGATCGCGATCTGCCGAAGCTGCAGGCAGCGACGCCTGCGCTGCGCGAGGGGCTGGCGCGCCTGCAGACGGCGCGCGAGGAGCTGGAGGCGGGGCGGACCGAGGCGGCGGCGCGCGACGCGCGGGCGGTCGCCGCGATGCCGGCGCTGGCCGAGCTGGGCGCGGCGCAGGCGTTTCTCGCCGAGGCGCTCAACGCGGCGCGGGCCTCCGACGCGGCGACGGTCGCCAAGCGCGCCATCGAGCTCAACCCGGCGCTGGTCGACGGCTGGCGCGAGCTCGGCGACGGCGAGCTCGAGGGCGGGAAGCTCAAGGAGGCGGAGGCCGCCTTCCGGCAGGTCGTCTCCATGGACGCGACGTACGGGCTCGGCTACGCCAAGCTGGCGCAGGTGCTGCTGGAACAGGGACGCACGCTGGAGGCGCTGGAGGCGATCGGCGAGGCGGGCAGCCGCGGCGGCGATCCGTTCTTCATCGCGGCCATCCGGGGTGACATCTACGCCGAGATGGAGCGCCACATCGACGCGGCCGAGGCCTACGACCTGGCGCTGGCGTTCGAGCCGGACGACCACTGGGCGCTGCACCAGGCGGCGCTGGAGCACGGCTTCGCGGGGAACAACTCGCGCGCGACGGAGCTGTTCGCGGCGGCGCTGGCGCACGATCGCGAGGGGTGCCACCAGACGCTGGTCGACTACGGCGACCACTTGCGGCGGCTCGGTCGGATCGGTGACGCGGTGAAGCTCTACCGGCGGGCGGTGGCGGCGGTTCCCGGAGATCCCGACTGGAAGCAGACGCTGCGCGAGGCGGAGCGCGAGCTGCTCGCAGCGCCGAATTGACCGCGCGGGTTTACGGATGATGATTGAGCTGGTCGAAGCCCGGACCGTCACTGTGTCGAGATGGGATTTCGACGGCGAGCGGTTCGTCTTGCACCGTATACGTCCTGTCTCGTAAAGTAGACATCCATGGATCACCTCGAGCAGCTCGAACAGCAAAGCGTCTACATCTTTCGAGAGGCGTTCCGGCACTTCGAGCGGCTCTGCATGTTGTGGTCGATCGGCAAGGACTCGACGGTCCTCCTCTGGCTGGCGCGCAAAGCTTTCTTCGGCCACATCCCATTCCCGCTCGTGCACATCGACACCAGCTACAAGCTGCCGGAGATGATCGCCTACCGCGATCGTCTGGCGCTGGAGTACAAGCTGCAGATGGTGGTCGGCCAGAACAAGGCCGCGCTCGCCGCCAAGGACACCTTCCCCGAAAAACGCAAAGCGAATCCGGGCATGACGGCCGAGGAGCAGGCGACCGCGCGCACCGAATGCTGCGGCAAGCTCAAGAGCGGCGCGCTGGCCGCCACGCTGCACGGCACGGGCGAGCGGATGCGGATGAACCTCAAGACCGGCAAGTACGAGGTCGATCCCGATCGCGCCCCCTACACCGGCGTCATCGTCGGCGCGCGCGCCGACGAGGAGGGGAGCCGCTCCAAGGAGCGCTACTTCTCGCCGCGCGACAAGAACGACGACTGGGACGTCGGCGATCAGCCGCCCGAGTTCTGGAACCAGTTCAAGACCGACTTCGCGCCGGGGACGCACGTGCGCATCCATCCGTTGCTCGACTGGACCGAGCTGAACATCTGGGAGTACATCAAGCGCGAGAGCATCCCGACCGTCTCGCTCTACTACGATCAGGGCGACGGAAAGCGCTATCGGAGCCTCGGCTGCGGTCCCTGCCAGTCACCGATCAACAGCACCTCCAAAAACGTCGACGACATCATCGTCGAGCTCAAGAGCGGCTCGCTGCGAAACATCGCCGAGCGCTCGGGCCGCTTGCAGGACGGCAAGCACGGCCTCGAGGAGCTGCGGCGCAAAGGCTACATGTGAGCCCCATGGCTGCCGAAGAACTCCAGCGCGACACCTTCAACGTCGTCATCGTCGGGCACGTCGACCACGGCAAGAGCACCGTGGTCGGGCGCCTGCTGGCCGACACGGGCGCCCTGCCGCAGGGCAAGCTCGAAGCGGTGCGCCGCGAGTGCGAGCGGACCGGCAAGCCGTTCGAGTACGCCTTCCTGCTGGACGCGCTCTCCGACGAGCAGGACCAGGGGATCACCATCGACACCGCGCGCTGCTTCTTCAAGAGCAAGACGCGCGACTACATCATCATCGACGCCCCCGGGCACATCGAGTTCCTCAAGAACATGATCTCGGGCGCCGCGCGCGCCGAGGCGGCCGTGCTGGTCATCGACGCCAAGGAGGGGGTGCGCGAGAACAGCCGCCGCCACGGCTACATCCTGTCGATGCTCGGCATCCGGCAGGTGGTCGTCTGCGTGAACAAGATGGACCTGGTCAAGTACGACCAGGGGCATTTCAAAAGGATAGAGGCCGAATACCGGGCGTTCCTCGAGGGGATCGGCGCGGTCAGCCCGCGGCAGTTCGTGCCGGTCGCCGCCGTCGCGGGCGTGAACCTGGCGACGCGCGGCAAGGAGACCCCCTGGTACGACGGCCCGACGCTGCTCGAGCTGCTCGACGCGCTCCCCAAGGCGCCCTCCAAGGTCGACCAGCCGCTGCGCATGCCGCTGCAGGCGGTCTACAAGTTCACCGAGCACAGCGACGACCGCCGCATCTTCGCCGGCCGCATCGAGGCCGGGAAGGTCTCGGTCGGCGACAAGGTGGTCTTCTCGCCGTCCAACAAGATCTCGACGATCAAGACCATCGAGGGGTTCAACACGGCGCCGCGCACCTCGGTCGAGGCGGGGTGGTCGACGGGATTCTCACTCTCCGAGGAGATCTACGTGACCCGCGGCGAGGTGATGAGCCACGTCGAACGGCCGCCGCAGGTGTCGACGCGCATCCGTACCAATCTCATCTGGCTGGGCAAGAAGCCGCTCGTCGCCGGTCGCGACTACAAGATCAAGCTCGGCACCGCGGCGCTGCCGGTGCAGCTGGCCAAGATCAACAAGGTGATCGACGCCAGCGAGCTCGATCATCGCCTCGAGAAGAACGAGGTTGGCCGCCACGACGTGGCCGACGTGATCCTCGAGCTGCGGCAGCCGGTGGCGTTCGACCTGACCGCCGACTGCGAGGCGACCGGTCGCTTCGTCATCGTCGACGGCTACGACGTCGCCGGCGGCGGCATCATCACCGCCGCCGTCTCCGACGACCTGCGCGATCTCCGCGCCGAGGCCCGCACGCGCGACTTCAACTGGGTCCCGGGCGGTGTCAGCGCCGCCGACCGCGCCGCGCGCCACGGCCACCGCGCCGCGCTGGTCATGTTCGTCGGCAAGGCCGGCACCGGCAAGCACCACTACGCGCGCGCGCTGGAGAAGTCGCTGTTCGACGCCGGCCGCAACGTCTACATGCTCGACGGCCAGAACGTGCTCCTCGGCGTCGACAGCGACCTGTGGGTCGACGCCGCGCAGTCCGAGCTGGTGCGCCGATTCGGCGAGGTCGTCCACCTGCTTCTCAACTGCGGGCCTCATCGTCGTCTCGACGACCAACGCCATCGGCCTCGCCGACGCGACCGCCGTCCAGGCGTTGGTCCCCGACGCGCCGATGCTGCTCGTCGACGTCGACCCTTCCGGCGCCAGCACCCAGGCTTGCGACCTGCGCGTCGCCGGCACCGAGCCCGAGGCCGAGGTGCTGGCCAAGATCGCCGCCCTGCTCGCGGAACACCAGATCACCTCACGGTAGCCGCCGGTGCGGGACGGCCGGGGGTGAATCAGGGCGGGTCGACGACGTAGCGCTCCTGAACGCCGACCTGCGCGCCGATGATGGCCCCGACCGCGGCGCCGATCAGCGCGAACAGCGCTCCCGCTTCCAGGCTGGCGCTCGTCCTGTTGTCCGGCGCGGTGCAGCCGGTGCCGCAGGTGGGGGTCCCGGCCAGCGCCATGTCCAGGAAGAACCCGGCGACGAACGACGGTGCGACGGCCAGGAGAGCGCCGTTCCGCGCGCCGCGCAACCTGTCGACCCTGCTCAGCGACTGGACCTGGGAATAAGAAACCAGCTTGGGTGGATCGCCGCCGATCGACACCATGAGTCCGCCGGGCGCGGCGGCCGTGACCGCATAGGACGGCGAGAGCTGGCCTGGCCCGGGGAGGGGAACCACCTCCGCGGTCGTTCCTGGCCGCGCCGCCAGCGCGTCGATCCGCGCCGTGGTCCCCGGATCGCCCAGGCGCCCGAGATCGTGCGTCGTCGAGCAGGCCGCGAGGCCGACCGCCGCCAGCAGACCGACGGCGCGACAAAAATGTCCGGACGTTGCCCGATGCGGCCTGCCCGTCCCTAGCGGCGAGTGGCCAATCCCCGCGGAACCAAACACTTCGACTTGAGAACGCATCCGTCGCCTACAGTGGAATGCAGGATCGTTGCCAGGCACCTGATCAGCCAACAAACAGTACCGTCAGAGGCTCGGCGTTCTGGGCAATCGCGTATCGTGCCAGACGGCGACGATCCAGACGACGTTGGCCTCGCTCCGATAGAAGAAGCGGCAGGGTGGGACCACCACCTCCCGATGCGGGAAATCGGAAAACTCCGGGATCTTCCGGCCTGACTGCGGGTGAGGGCCGAGCCGTCGTAACGCCTTCGAGGCCCGCAAATGGAGCCGCTTGGCCGCCAAGGGATCTCGCTGTCGGACGTACTCGAGCGCTTGCAGATACTGGCGACGGGCCGCAGGGGTGAAGCGAACCTTCACTTTTCGAGGAGTCGGTCCGCTTCCGCGAGGACGTCATCGAGATCGTGTCCGCGTCCGGCGGCGATCTCCTTCTCCCCTTTGACGAGGGCCCTCAGCATCTCCCGTTCCTGCTCGGCGCGCCGGTATTCGTCGACCCCGACCATGACGGCGGCCGCCCGCCCGCGTTGGGTGATCACCACCGGTTGTCGGCTCTTCCGGACCCGGCGAAGAACGCCCGCGGCCGTCTGGCGGAGGTCACTGACCGGGACCATGTCGGGAATGTCGCTCACGGTACGGTTACCTGTACGTGTAAACGTATCACCGCGAGTCGCTCGCCGCAATCGCCAGGCCCGGATGCGATATAAAGGAACGCATGTCCCGGAGGCCGGTCCACCTCGACAAACGCAGGCGGCAGCGCCCGAGGCGGGTCAAGGTTCCCCTCCCACGGTCCGTGGGAATGGGGGCGAGCGGCGACGGCAGTCTGAGTGAGCGCGCCGAGGAGCTGTTCGACGTCGAGGAGCCTCAGCCGCACGATGATCGCGCTCCGAAACCTCGGGGTGTGACAGAGTAGCGCCCGAGTGGAAGCCGAGGCCGCGACCGGAACAGAGACCGAGACCCAGCGCGAGAAACGTCCCGAGCCGTTCGCGGCCGAGGTGCTGGCGCGCGAGCTGAACGCCGGGCAGCTGGAGGCGGTGCTGGCCCCGCCGGGGCCGACGGTGGTGGTCGCGGGGGCCGGATCGGGGAAGACGCGGGTCATCACCTACCGGCTGGCGCGGCTGGTCGCGACCGGTGCCGACGCGCGGCGGATCATCGCGGTCACCTTCACCAACAAGGCGGCGGGGGAGCTGCGCGAGCGGGTCGACAAGCTGCTCTGGGAGCGGATGAAGGTCGGCAGCCGGGGGCTGTGGGTCGGGACGTTTCACGCCGTCTCGGCGCGCATCCTGCGCCAGTGGGGCGAGGCGGTCGGGCTGCGCAAGGATTTCGTCATCTACGACGACGACGACCAGAAGCGGCTGCTCGGGCGGGTGCTCACCGATCTCAAGGTGCCCGACCGGATGTTCCCGGTGCGGCAGGTGCTGTCGGCGATCGATCGGGCCAAGAACGCCGGTATCTCGGCGGCGTCGTTCAACACCGACGACTACTTCGACGACGTGGTCGGCAAGGCCTACAAGCTGTACGAGGAGCGGCTGGCGGCGGCCAACGCCACCGACTTCGGCGGCCTGCTGACGCGGACGCTCGATCTCGTCGCGGGCGGCACCCCCGCGGCGCAGGAGATCTCCGAGCGGTTCGACCACGTGCTGGTCGACGAGTTCCAGGACACCAACAGCGTGCAGTACCGGCTGGTGCGGCTGCTCGCGCGGCGGACCGGCAGCATCACCGTCGTCGGTGACGAGGACCAGTCGATCTACCGCTGGCGCGGCGCCGACATCCGCAACATCCTCGACTTCGAGCGCGACCACCCGGGCGCGCGCGTCGTGAAGCTGGAGCAGAACTACCGCTCGACCGGCAACATCCTGCGCGCCGCCAACGCCATCATCGAGAAGAACACCGAGCGGCGGCCGAAGCGCCTCTTCACCGAGGCCGGCGACGGCGATCCGATCATCGTCTTCGAGGGGGAGACCGAGCGCGACGAGGCGGAGTTCGTCGTCTCGCGGATCGAGGAGGCGCTGTCGACGACGCTGGCGCCGCGCGACTTCGCCGTCTTCTACCGGACCAACGCGCAGTCGCGCGTGCTGGAAGACGCGCTGCGGGCGCGCGATCTGCCGTACGCGGTCGTCGGCGGTACGCGCTTCTTCGACCGCGCCGAGATCAAGAACCTCATCGCCTACCTGCGCGCCATCGCCAACCCGGACGACGGCCTCGCGCTGCAGCGGATCATCAACGTCCCGGCGCGCGGCATCGGGGCAACCACCGTGGACAAGATCGGCGACCTCATCTACGAGCGGAAGATGTCGGCCTGGCAGACGCTGGAGCTGGTCTCGACCGACGAGACAGCTGCTCGGGATCCGGACCGCGCAAGAAGGTGGCCGCCTTCGTCGAGCTGATGCGCAGGCTGCGGGCGGAGGGGGCCGGCCTCGGTCCGGCGTCGCTGGCGGAGAAGGTGCTCGAGGAGAGCGGCTACCGCGACGCGCTGGCCGGCGAGGCGACGCTGGAGGCCGAGGGGCGGAGCGAGAACCTGCTCGAGCTCGTGGCGCAGATGCGCGAGTACGAGCGCGAGGCCCTGGACCCGCCACCGACGCTGCACGGCTTCCTCGAGCGCGTCGCGCTCGCCTCCGACGTCGACGGCTACGACCCCGAGAAGGGCGCCGTCTCGCTGATGACCGTCCACACCGCCAAGGGGCTCGAGTTCCCGGTCGTCTTCATCACCGGCCTCGAGGAGCGGATCTTCCCGCACGCCCGCAGCGTCGACGACGACTCCGCCGTCGAGGAGGAGCGCCGCCTCTGCTACGTCGCCGTCACGCGCGCGCGGACGCTGCTGCATTTGTCGCGCGTGCGCCGCCGGCGTCTGTCGGGGCAGGAGCTGCCGGGCATCCCCAGCCGCTTCCTGCGCGACCTGCCGATGGAGGGGGTCGAGCAGATCATCACCGCGCGCCCGCCCGAGTACGCCCCCTACGGATCGAGCGACGGGCGCGGCCCCTGGGGCGGCCGCTGGAGCCGCGACGAGGAGCCCACCTTCCAGCGGCGCGACGAATTCGCGCACCTGCCGCCGGGACGTCCCCGCGCGCCGGCGCCAGGTCCCGCGATGGCGCGCTTCGCGGCGGGACACGCCAAGCCCGGCGAGCGCGCCAAGCCGGGAGAGCGCGCCAAGCCGGGAGAGATCGTCGTCGAGTACGACGCCGACGAGTCGTCATCGGGCCCCGGCCTCCAGGTCGGCGCCAAGCTGCGCCACCCCTCCTTCGGCATCGGCGAGGTCCGCGCCTGGCAGGGGGCGGGCGCCGATCTCAAGGTCACGATGAAGTTCCCGGGCGCCGGTGTGAAGACGATCCTGGCGCGATTTCTCTCGAAACCCTGAGGCCTGGCGCGGGTTTTGGGGTGACTAAGGTTACGTCGGGGGGCGTCCGATAGAGGGTAAAATCCAGCCATGATTGCCATCAGCCTCGCGCTCTCCGCCACCCTGTTCTCCCCGACCGCGGCGCCCTCGCGCCAGGCGGTCGCTCCCGCCCCGGTCGTCGTCGCGCAGGCCGGCTATCCCGAGCCCCCGCCTCCCCAGGCGGAGGTTGCCCCACCACCGCGCGCGGGTTGGGTCTGGATCCCCGGCCAGCACGAATGGAACGGGCGCCGCTATCGGTGGATGCCCGGCCACTGGGAGCACGAGCGCCGCGGCCGCATGTGGCGCGCCGCCCACTGGGAGAGGCGCGACGGGCGCCAGTTCTGGGTCCGCGGCGATTGGGTCGAGGGCGGCGCGCCGCCTCCGCCGGCCCCGATGCCGCCGCCGCCGCAGCCGGCCTACGCCGAGCCACCGCCGCCCCCGCCGCCGCAGGTCGAGGTGATGCCGGCGCCGCGGCCCGGCTGGGTCTGGATCCCGGGCGCGCACCTCTGGCGCGGGGGCCGCTACATCTGGACGCCCGGCCGCTGGGAACACGAGCGCCGCGGCCACATGTGGCGCGAGGGGCACTGGGAGCGCCGCGAAGGGCGCCAGGTCTGGGTCGAGGGCGAGTGGCGCTAGGGTAGGGCTTCGCGGCAGGTCCCGCGGAAAAGACGAACGCCTCGGTTTGACATCCCTGCGGTTGGCGCTACCGCTAGGAGAGGGTTCGATGGCGATCGTGAGCCACGCGGAGCAACCGCAGCCTGATGGCGCTGCTGCGGAATGGATCCAGTCGGCTCCGCGGATGAGGCTGCTGCGGGCGGGGCGCTACGCGCTCGATCGCGTGGCCCGGCTCGGGGCAGGAGAGCGCCTCCCTGTCACCACGCGCAAGCGGATCCGGCTCTGCAACGTCAACGCTCTCGGCGGCGGTATCATCATGGGGGCCTGGGCCGCCGCCGAGGCGACCGCGGGCTCGGGTGGCAACGTCCTCTGGGAGCTCGGCTTTATGGCTGCTTTCCTGGCGGTGCTGGGGGTATCGGCGGCGGGCGCCCATCGGGCCGCCCGTCTGTTCCTGCTGGTGACGGCGAATGTCTGCGTCTTCACGGGGGCAATCCTCTTCACGGAAGCGTCGGGCGGGTGCCTCCCGTTCTTCGCGATGGCCGCCCTGCCGCTTCTGCTGTTCGGCCCCGGGGAAAGGCTCCTGGCCGCGCTGGGTGCCGTGCTTCCCGCTCTCCTGCTCGTCGCGTGCAAGACGGGTCTCGCGGTCGCGTTCTTCTCCCTCCATCCCAGGGCGGCGCCGTCCTGGTACTTCGCGGCCAACGCCGCCACGACGTTCGTCCTCGCTTTTCTCGTCCCGTTCTTCTTCTTTCGGTCGAACCTCAACGCGGAGGCGTCGTTGCAGCGGCTCGGGCAGGAGAAGCTCAAGCGGGTGCTCGACGCCGATCTCATCGGCGTCGTGCGCGGGCGGCTCTCGGGGCGCATCGAGGACGCCAACGGGACGTTTCTCTGCATGCTCGGCTACACGCGGCAGGATCTCGCCGCCGGCCTGCTGGATCTGAGGATCATCGCCCCGCCACAATCGTCCGACAGTGAGCTCGGCGAGCTGGGCCAGAGCGCAGTCTACGAGCGGATCTGCCGGCGCAAGGACGGGACGACGGTGCCCGCGCTGGTCGGGATCGCGCGCCTCGACGGCACGGGCGAGGAGACGACCGACGAAGGCAGCGACGAGGTCATCGGCTTCCTCCTCGATCTGACGGCGCAGAAGCGGGTCGACGCCCAGCGCGCCCTGCTGGATGACAGCCGTGAGGCGATCCGGCTGCGCGACCTCTTCAACTCGATCGCCTCGCACGAGCTCAAGACGCCGCTCACCGCGCTCCTGCTCAACCTACGGCTCCTCCGCGAGCGCGTGGAGCGCGAGCAGTCCGACGACTCGCCGCTCCGCCGGCAGGTCGCGCGCTGCGAGACGGCCGCCGCGCGGATGGGCGAGCTGATTCATACCCTGCTCGACGTGGCACAGGTTCACCGCGGCCACCTCACCCTCAACGTTCGCGACACCGAGGTGGTCGAGGCGGTGCGCAACGTGGTCAGCGGGTTCGAGGAGGGGCGCAACGGAGGCGCGCACCGGATCGCGGTCTGCGCCGACGGACCGTTCACCGCCCGGGTCGATCCGCTGCGGTTCGATCAGGTCGTCAGCAACCTTCTGTCGAACGCGGTCAAGTACGGCGCCGGTCAGCCGATCGAGGTGCGCGTCAACCACGAGCTCGCCGGCGACCTCGCCCACTTGGAGGTCATCGATCGCGGCCCCGGGATCGACCCCGGCATGGCGGAGAAGATCTTCGAGCCGTTCCAGCGCGCGACGTCGATGGAGCCGATCCCGGGCCTCGGCCTCGGGCTTTACGTGGTGAAGATGATCGTGGAAGGGCACGGCGGGCGGATCGCGGTCGACAGCCACCTCGGTCAGGGGACGCGGTTCATCGTCGAGCTTCCTTGCGCCCATGCTTGAGCTCGGCGCGCGAATTTCCAGGAACATTTGCGGCCTCGACCGCCCCGGCCGGCCATACTTCTGGCCGAGTTGCGAGCTCGCAGTTTCAGGCTCGCCCCCAACGGACAGGCGTCAGGCGGGGCAGCAGTCATCGAGGAGGAGCGACGGCTCAATCCGCGCCTACGCCTGGTCGACGACGCCATCACCGACGGGATCGCGCGCGGGCTCGGTCACCTGATCGCGGAGGACGACCAGCTCGGCGGCCGGCTCATCACGCTGCGCGGCCGGCGTCTGGTGAACTTCGGATCGTGCTCCTACCTGGGCCTCGAGACCGACCTGCGGCTCAAGGCGGCCGCCTGCGACGCGGTGGCGCGCTACGGGGTGCAGTTCGCCTCGTCACGCGCCTACGTCTCCTGCCCGCCGTACGCCGAGCTCGAGCGCCTGCTCGCCGCCCTGTTCGAGACGCCGCTGGTCATCGCGCAGACCACCACGCTGGCCCACTTCGCGGCCCTGCCGATCCTGATCGGACGGGAGGACGCGGTCATCTGTGACCAGCTGGTTCACGCGAGCGTGCAGGCGGTGCTCCCGACGCTGCAGGCCGCGGGAACCGTCTGCCGCTTCGTGCGGCACAGCCGGATCGATCGCCTGGCGGAGATGGTGGAGACGCTCGCCGCGCGCCACCGACGCGTCTGGTATCTCGCGGACGGGATTTACAGCATGCACGGCGATCCGGCGCCCCTGGCAGCGCTCGGTGAGCTCGCCGCGCGGAACGAGCGCTTTCACCTCTATCTCGACGACTCGCACGGCCTCGGGTGGACCGGGAGCCGCGGGCGGGGGACGCTGCTCGGCGCTGGTCCGCTGCCGGCGCGGACGGTGGTGGTCGCGTCGCTGGCCAAGGCCTTCGCCGCCGGCGGCGCGATCCTCGCCTTTTCGGACGCCGAGACGGCGCGCCTCGTGCGCGCCTGCGGCAGCACGATGATCTTCTCCGGCCCGCTCCAGCCCGCGCTGCTGGGCGCCGCCATCGCCTCGGCGCGCTTCCACCTGTCGGACGAGCTCGGCGAGCGCCAGGCGAGTCTGCTGGAGCGGATTCGCCTCTTCAACGCGCTGGCCGTCGAACGTGGCCTGCCGCTCGGCTCGCCGGACCCTACGCCAATCCGATTCGTCGGCGTCGGCGAGCAGGACGCCACCTACCGGGTGGCCGCCGCGCTCATGGAGGACGGCTTCTACCCCAACACCGCGGTCTTCCCCGCGGTCCCGCGCGTGCGGGGCGGCCTGCGCATCGCCCTGACCGTGCACCAGACCCCGGACGACATCCGCGCCCTCGTCGACGCGATCGCCAGACGAATCTGACGCGGGCGGCGTAGCCTCATTCGAAGAGGGTCTTTAATAGCGGGCGGGTTCTGGAGGAAGCTCGTCTACGACGAGCCCAGCTCTGACCGATGTTCGGACGGTTGTCTCCGAAAACGCGTCATTCGAAGCTGTGTCTGCCCTGTGAAACTGCGGGACCGGGCAGGCTCGGTTTTTGCGTCTCGGGGCGCTGGGAGGACGCAGGTGACGAAGGCCGCGGTCTTTTGGTTGGTAGTCGGCGGTCTCATTCTTTCCGGTGGGTTGGCTTTAGCGCAGACGTGCAATTGCGCGCCGGATCTGTGCTGTCTAGTCAACGCTCCTGCCAGGAGGACCCCAACGTATCCCAGTGCGGAACCACCCTGTGCGGAAGCTTCTTCACCTCGTGTGGCAATAACATCAACTGTGGGAGTTGCACGACGCCCGGGAAGATCTGTGTCGCCGGGAACTTCTGCTGCAATCCAGGCCAGATCGTCGGTCACCTGAACGGCGGCTCGGCGTGCTGTACGCCGAGGACGTGCGCGCAGCTCAACTCACAGTGCGGGCTCACGTTCGACAGCACCTGCGACGGAGACGTCGACTGCGGGTCGTGCACACTGACCGGTCATACCTGTGGACCAGGACACCAATGCATCTGCACGCAGCAGACGTGCCAGCAACTGGGATTCTCGTGCGGAAGCCACATCGACAACTGCGGCGATACTATAAATTGCGGACCGTGCCCCGGCGTTCCGGCTTCGACCCCACCGCACGACCTGCTGCTCGCCGGCTTGCTCGCGTTCGTGGGAGCTGGATTTTCGTGGCGCACGGTTCGGCGTCGTAACGCAGGGGGCTCCTCATGAAATATGGACTCGTCCTCACCGTCCTACTCTTGGGCGGACGAGCGGAGGCTCAGAACAAGTATCTCTGCTGCGACCTGGCTGCTGGCGCGACGTCGACGGCGTGCGTGGCCCAGGACCAGGTTTGCATGCAGACGGGCACATACAGCGTAATGATTACGGACCTCGACGTTGCGGAGGCGCAGGAGAGCGCCGTGGCGGCGTGGGTGAACCCGCTCGCGCTGAACAGCTCGTTCCCAGACGGCACGCAGTGCCAGTCCGATCGCCTCCACCGAGACCAAGACGGCGGCTGTTAGCGACGACCCTGGTCCGGCGCAGGCCCCTGTCGGCTGCAGCGTCTCCGGTGGCCCTCGAAGTTCCGCGCTCCTCCTGCTGCTCGCTGCGATCCTTCGGGCGCGGTCACGACGTCGTATCGACGGGTGATTGCGATCCGGTCGGGTCGAACGGCTCGCGTCAAGCTGTAGAATTGTCCCGGTATCCTGGCTCACCTACGAGAATGCGCAGCAGAGAGGCGGCCTACCGAATGAGCGTCAGCTTGGAGCTGCGCTTGCCGGTCTCGGGCGAGGGCGAGTTCTTGACCGAGAGCTGGCAGGCGACGTCGGCGGCGATGCGGGCGAAGATCTCGCCGACCTTCGACTTCGGATCGCGCACGACGATCGGCGTGCCGTCGTCGCCGGCGCGGCTGACCGCGGGCTCGAGCGGGATGTCGCCCAGGTACTTGAGGCCGGCGCGCTGGGCCAGCTTGCGGCCGCCGCCGCGCGGCGAAGATCTCCTCGTGGTGGCCGCAGCTCGGGCAGACGAAGCCGCTCATGTTCTCGATGAGGCCCAGCACCGGGACCTCGACGCGCGTCCACATCGAGAGCGCCTTCTCGACGTCGATGATCGACACCTCCTGCGGCGTCGTCACCATCACCGCGCCCGTGATCGGCAAGAGCTGCGACAGGGAGAGCTGCGCGTCGCCGGTGCCGGGCGGCAGGTCGACGACCATGTAGTCGAGCTCGCCCCAGTGGACGTCCTCGAGGAACTGCTGCAGGAGCTTGTGCACCATCGGCCCGCGCCAGATGACGGCGCCGCCACGCTCGACGAAAAATCCTATCGAGACGACCTTCATGCCGTGGTGGATGGCGGGGATGATCTTGTTGCCGGCGTCGATCTGCCCCGGGCGCTCCGGGTCGCCCATCATCTGCGGGATCGACGGGCCGTAGACGTCGGCGTCCATGATGCCGACCGACGCACCCTGCGCCGCCAGCGCGGCCGCCAGGTTGGTGCTGACGGTCGACTTGCCGACGCCCCCCTTGCCGGCCGCGACGGCGATGATGTTCTTCACGCCGGGCAGCCGCGGGTTGTCGGGGCGGTTCGGGCGCCCGCGCACCTTGGACGAGAACTTCACGTCGGCGCCGGCGACGCCGGGCAGGCGCCCGACCGCGTCCTGGATCGCCTTGGCGATCGCGTCCTTCGACGGGCAGGCGGGCGTGGTCAGCTCGACGGCGATCTGCGCTCTGTCACCCGCGAGCTCGACGCCGGCGATCATGCCGGCCGTGACGAGATCGGTCTTGAGCGCCGGGTCCTGGACCTCGGCCAACGCGGCGGTGATTTCTTCGACGGTGGGAATGCGCGAAGACTGCCCGCGTTGACCGCCGACCGCTAGCCTTTTCTCTGGGAGGCGGCCTACCCTTTGCGGGAGCGCGCCGAGCCGATGGCGCGCAGCTGCCCCGGCTGGTCGGGGTGGTGGCCCATCTTGCGACGCTTGACCGCCAGGTAGGCGGAGTTGTGCTGGTTCTCGCCCACCCAGTGCGCGAGGCGCGAGGCGACGTTGACGCCCGCGGCGCGCAGCCCCGCCACCTTGAGCGGGTTGTTGGTCAAGAGCCGGATCGAGCGAACGTCGAGGTCATCCAGGATCGCGGCGGCCAGGTCGTAGCGGCGGGCGTCGGCCTCGAAGCCCAGCGCGAGGTTCGCCTCGACCGTGTCGGCGCCGCCGTTCTGCAGCGCGTAGGCGCGGACCTTGTTGCCGAGGCCGATGCCGCGCCCCTCCTGCCTGAGGTAGACGACCAGGCCGGTCCCCTCGGCGGCGATCCGCTCGAGCGCGGCGTCGAGCTGCTCGCGGCAGTCGCACTTGAGCGAGCCTATGACCTCGGAGGTCCAGCACTCGGAGTGGACGCGGCAGAGGACGTGGCTGCCGCCGGCCACGTCGCCGCGCACGATGGCCATGTGCTCCTCGACCGTGGGCGACTCACTGTGGGCGTCGGCGGCGTCGCGGTAGACCACCAGGCGGAATGGCCCGTGGGCGGTCGGAAGCTCGGCGTCTGCGTATCGAATGAGGCTCATCTGCCTAGTTAGATGGACGAGGGCCCGTGACGTTACTGCAGAGTTCCGCCCGGTTGCGCGATTTTTTCGAGGATGTCATCCTAATGGTCAACATCAACATGGCGACGCTTCCCATCGTTCGGTTCCCGGATCCCAAGCTCCGCCAGCGATCGGCCGAAGTTGGCCTGATCAACGGCGCGGTCGACGGCGGCCTGCGTCAGCTGGTCGCCGACATGGCCGAGACCATGGTCGCGGCCGAGGGGGCGGGGCTGGCGGCCATCCAGGTCGGTGCGCCGGTGCGCCTCTTCATCGTCGACGGCCACGTCGCGGGTGGCGCCGAGGACGCGCCCCCCAGGGTCTTCATCAACCCGGAGATCGTCGAGATCTCCGACGAGGCGCAGACGGGCGACGAGGGGTGCCTCTCGTTCCCCAATATCTTCGTGCCGGTCAAGCGCGGCATGCGCGCGCGGGTGCGGGCGATGGACCTCGACGGACAGACGTTCGAGGCGGAGGGGGAGGGGCTCTATGCGCGCGCGCTCCAGCACGAGACCGACCACCTGAACGGCAAGCTGCTCATCGATCAGGTCGGGCCGGTCAAGCGGGAGATCATCAAGCGAAAGCTGCGCAAGGATCTGGAGGCGGAGCGCGAGGACGCCGCCGAGCGCGAACCAGCGCGCGCCGCCCGCTGACCTGGCGCGACGAGCATGCTCACCATCGCGCTCGCGCGGATCGAGTTCGACGGGCGCCACGGCGCGACTGCCGTCGAGCGCCGGGCGACGCGCAAGTTCGAGGTCGACGTCGAGCTGGACGTCGAGGTCCAGGCGGCCGAGAAGAGTGACCGGCTGGCCGACACCGTCGACTACAGCCGCGTCGCCGAGGTGATCGTCACGATCGGTACCGGCGAGCCGCACCATCTGCTGGAGTCGCTGGCGCGCCGGATGACGGACAACCTGCGCGAGCGGTTTCCGGCGGCGCGCCGGATCCGGCTGGCGCTGCGCAAGATGAACCCGCCGACCTGCCCCGGACACCCCGCGTACTCCGAAGTCCGATTGGACGACCGGTTGGACGATCTGATTCCCGCGCGGCGCTGAGCTCAGGCCTCGGCGCGGATGCGCGCCTCGATCGTCCCGATGTGCACGGTGGCGCCGACGGGGAGCGAGACGTGGGCCATCGCCAGCGCGACGGCGCGACCGTCGGGGAAGCGCGCCGCGCTGGTGATCCTGCCGGCCTTCGGCTTCGCCTCGCTGGTGAGCGCGTCGCCCGGGTGCGGATCGGCGGGGCCGACGACGTCGAGGCCGACGAGCCGCCAGTTGATGTGGCCGCGGTCGCGCACGCGGACGATCGGTTCCTGCCCCAGGTAGCAGCCCTTCGCGTAGTCGATGGCGCCGCCGAGGCCCACCTCCATCGGGAAGTAGTCGGCGGTGATCTCGGCGCCGAAGCGCGGCTCGAGGGCATCGATGCGGGCCGCCTCGGCGACGGCGGCGTCGAGCTCCGGCACCGAGGCGGCGAGCTTGGCGCGCAGCGCGGCGAGGTCGTCCGAAGCGCCGCCAATCCAGAATCCGTCGACACCGAGCTCGCGCGCGCACACGAGCCAGAGCGGGCCGATCTCCGCGTGCGAGAGCGCCGGCGCGCCGGCGAGCGCGCCCACCTCGACGGCGCAGGCCGCGAGCCGCGCGGCCGCCCCGGGCCCGAGCAACGAGAAAAACGCAAACCCCGCCGCCGGCGCGGCCGCGAAGTCGTCCATGATTGCGTAGCGGGCGAGCGCCGTGGCGACGGGCGCCGCCTGGCCGGCGTCGACGACGATACGGACGTCGTCCGCGCGGACGAGGATCCGCATGTCGCTCACCACCTGCCCCTTGGGGGTCAAGAGCGCCGCCCGGCAGCCCCGTCCGACGCCCGTCCCGGCCACGTCCCCCGTCACGAGGCCGTTCAGGAAACGGAGGCGATCGGCGCCGGTGGCGACGATCAGCTCGCGCGAGGGGGCGGCCGCGGGGCCGAGGACCGCGTCCAGTGCCAGGCGCTCGACGTCGGTGGTGATCGCCATCAGGCGTTCTTCATAGCGCGCCGTTCGCGCAGCCGCACGGCCCGGCGGCGGCGGGCGTCGGCGAAGCGGCGGCGCTCGACCGCGGTCTCCGGGTGCAGCTCGGGGACGGGTCGCGGGCGTCCGTTCTCGTCGACGGCGACGAACGTCAAGTAGGCGCGCGTCGCCTGGCTTTGGGTGAAGGTGGTCTGGTTCTCGCGCATGACCCGAACGCCGACCTCCATCGAGGTGCGGGCCGCGAAGTTCACCTGGGCCTGCAGCACCACCACCTCGCCCAGCAGCACCGGCTCCAGGAAGTGCAGCCGATCCATCGAGGCGGTCACCACCGGCCCGCCCGAGTGCCGGGCGGCGGCGATTCCGGCGGCGATGTCGATCCACTGCATCATGATGCCGCCGAAGATCGTCCCGTGGACGTTGGTCAGCCCCGGCAAGACCAGCTGCGCTGTCTCGACGCGCGATTCCCGGGGCGTGTGGCGGGCTCCGGGGCGGGCCGCGCGGCGGCCGGCGAGAGCGATCGGGCGGGGCGCGGTGAGGGCGCGGGCAAGGGCGGGGGGACGCGGGCGGCGCTGGGACGGCATCGTCAAGCGGCTATCACCGCCCGTGCTCCCCGTCAAACCGCGACGGTGGAGGGCTCCCCGACGGACGGGGCTCCTGTATAGTGGGGGGCCATGGCCGCACGGTCGACCGCACGGTCGCTGCTGAACCTGCCCGCATTGCGTCGGGCATCGTTCCTGTCATCGTTCCTGTCATCGTTCCTGGCGTTGATCCTGGCGTTGGTTGCGTCGCCGGCCGCCGCGAAAAAGTTCACGCTCGAGGAGCTGATCACGATGTCCCGCGCCAACCCGGGGCTGCAGGCCGACGCGGCGGCGACCACGGCCATGAAGGCGCAGGTCCTGGAGGCGAAGCTGAACTGGCTGCCGCAGGGGACGTTGCTCTCTCTGCTGGCCCCTTCTCCCAAGCAGGAGTGCTTCAACATCTGGGGCGTGCGGAGCGAAAACCAGTGCGTGAGCACCACCTCGCCCGAGGTGAACCTGAGCACGCTGTCGTGGAACCGCGTCTTCACCCATACGGAGGTGCAGCTGATTCAGCCGGTGTGGGACTTCGGGAAGATCTCCGCCGGGATCGCGGCGGCCAAGGCCGGCGTCTCGCTGTCGGAGCAGAAGGAGGCTGGCTCGCGCGCCGATCTCGATCTCAACATCCGCAAGGCCTACTTCGGCATCAAGCTGGCGCGCGAGGTGCTCGACACGCTCGACGAGGGCGCGCACTACATCGAGGACGGCCAGAAGAGCATCGACAAGGATCTGGCGAAGGGGACCGGCAGCTCGACGGTCACTGACAAGCTGCGGCTCAAGACGGTGCACGCCGACCTCGACGGGCGCTTGCTGGAGACCAAGAAGCTGCAGGGACTGGCGCGCGACAGCCTGCGCGCGCTGGTGGGCCCCGACGCGCCGGCGGACATCGACGTCGACGAGGATCCGTTCGAGCCGCCTGACGTCGTCGAGCGCCCGGTCACCTACTACGAGGACCTGGCGCGGGCCGGGCGCCCCGAGGTGAAGATGCTCGAGTCGGCGGTGAAGGCCAAGTTTGCGCTGGCCGACCTCGAGCGGCGTAAGGAGTACCCCGACCTGGTGATCATCGCGGGCGCGGTGTTCGCGCGGGCGCAGGACGTCGACAACCCGAACAACGCGTTTTACAGCCACTACTACAACAGCACCGCGGCCGGGGTCGCGGCCGGGCTGCGGATGCCGCTCGATCTCGGGCCGAAGATCGCGCGCACCCGGCGCCTGGCGGCCGAGGCGGATCAGATCGGCTTCCAGCAGACCGCGGCGATGAGCGGCATCATGCTCGACGTGCGGAAGGCCTACGGCGAGGTGAACGAGGCCAAGCAGCGGGTCGTCACCATGGAGAAGGGCGAGAAGGCCGGCAAGGCCTGGATCTCGGCCGTGGCGCAGAACTTCGCGGTCGGGCTGGCCGAGGCGCGCGATCTGTCGGACGCGCTGGTCGCGTTCTTCGGAATGCGGACGCGCTACCTCCAGGCGGTCTACGATCTCGACGTCGCGCTCTCGTCGCTGGCGCGCGCTACCGGCGCGGCCGACTTCCGCGGGCTCTGACCCGCGGGCCTTGACCCGTCGGACGCGCGCCTTAAGTTCGGTCTGTGATGGCGGAATGATTCGACCGTGCGGCCCGTCTTTCTCGCTGCGGGGTTGGGGACAGGTTGTTTGGGAACAGCGGGAAATTCCGACCCGATGACAAGGTGCTCGGAACGATAGGACGGAGTCGAAACAGTCAGTCGACGTCACACATACGGGGGGCCGAGAGCCCCCCGTTTCCTTTTGTTCGGGGGGCGTCGGGCGCTGCGCGCCCTTGGGCCCCCCGCGCCCCCCGGCTTGCTCCGCGTGGCGAAGCCACGCTGCGCTCGCCATGCGTTTGCCCGGCCGGGCACCCGGGCGGTCCGTGCTCCCGTGGCGCGCCCTTGGGCCCCCCGCGCCCCCCGGCTTGCTCCGCGTGGCGAAGCCACGCTGCGCTCGCCATGCGTTTGCCCGGCCGGGCACGGCGGGCGGTCCGTGCTCCCGTGGCGCGCCCTTGGGCCCCCCGCGCCCCCCGGCTTGCTCCGCGTGGCGAAGCCACGCTGCGCTCGCCATGCGTTTGCCCGGCCGGGCACGGCGGGCGGTCCGTGCTCTCAGATTTGGGCTCTGAGATCGCGGAATGGGTTGACGGTCGAGCTTCGGTTGCTAAGGTTCCGGCACCTTGGGAAAAGGAGCCGGACGATGAGGAGCAGCTGGAAAATTGGAGTGATGGCGATGGTGGTGGCGGGGGCGGCGGTGGGATCGCTGACGGGGCCGAAAACGGTCGAGGCGGCGGCGTTCACGCTGACCAGCTCGGCGTTCAAGAACAACGCGGCGGTGCCGGAGAAGTACTCGTTCAACGCGATGGGGTGCACCGGGCAAAACGTGTCGCCGCCGCTCGAGTGGAAGAACGTGCCGGCGGGGACCAAGAGCCTCGCGCTCATGGTGCACGATCCGGACGCGCCGACCGGTTCGGGGTGGTGGCACTGGGTCGTCTACAACATTCCGGCCGACGCCACGTCGCTGCCGGAGGGGACGACGGCGGCGACGCTCCCCAAGGGCGCGGTGCAGGGGAACACCGACTTCGGTAAGCCGGGGTGGGGCGGCCCCTGTCCGCCGCCGGGCAGCGGCAAGCACCACTACAACTTCACGCTGTTCGCGCTGAAGGTCGACAAGATCGAGGTCCCGGCGGGCGCCTCGCCGGCGATGGTCGGCTTCAACGTCAAGGCCAACGCGATCGCCAGCGCCAAGCTGACCGGGCTCTTCACGCGCGCGAAGTAGGCGCGAGGCTCGCGGTGGAGGCGCCGTCTACTTGGGCGCCTTCACCGCGGCGAAGCTCTTCACGAAGGCGGCGTAGGCGTCCTTGAGCTTGGGGTAGCTGGCGACGGTGGCGTTCAGGACCAGGAAGGTGACGACGCCGTTCTTGTTGAAGGTCGTGACCTCGCCCTGGTGGGTGGCGCCCTGGGCGCGTTCGCGGAACTGCTCGCGCATGCTGCCGGGGACCAGCGGGGGCAGCGGCTTGAGCTTGGCGGTCGGGAAGATGTTGCGCGCCCCCTTGCGGGCCAGCGCGGCGGCTTCGCCGGCCGGCGGGCGCTGCGCCAGCACCACCGCGGCGCCGCGCTCGGCCTCGCCGTCGTCGCGCAGGACGCGGCCGGTGGCGAAGTCGACCAAGAGGCCGGCCTCGGGCGACGATGCGAGGTTGTCGATCCGCCAGTCGAGCGGCCAGCTGACCGTGAGGTCGTAGGCGTCGCTGCGCAGGGTGGCCAGTGCCTCGGTCGCGGAGAAGCGTGGGTCGGCGCCCGCGCCGGCCGGCGGGGCGGGCGGGAGTGGGACCGATTTTGCCGCCCGCGCCCTGTCGCCGAGCCGCGCGGCGAGCGCGTCGTTGGGGGCGGCGGCGCGGTATCGCGCGAGCTCGGCCAGGCCGTCGGCCTGTTTCCCTTCGGCCAAGAGCGCGCGCGCCAGCAGGTAGTGGGCGCGCGGCGGGACGTCGGGGATCGCCTTGGCCGCCTCGGTGAGCGTCACCGCCTTTTCGGCCTCGCCGGCCAGCAGGAAGACCGCGGCGCGCGCCAGGATGGCGTCCGGACGCAACGGCGTCTTGCGCAGAACGCCGTCGAGCACGGCGGCGGCCTCCTCGGCGGCGGCCGGCCAGTCGAGCGCGGCGGCCAGCGCCAGGGCCCGGCCCGGTCAGGGCGCGGCGGTCCTCGCCGAATGCCGGATCGGCGCCCAGCGACCAGGCCTCGTCGACGAGGTCGTGCACCTTCTCGTCGACGGCAGCGGCCCCCTTCTTGACGACGAGGGGCGGGCGCTCGGAGATCGTCCGCTCGAGGTGCCCGAGGTCGCGCTCGAGCTCGCGCACGTGGCCGAGCGAGCTGTCCTGCTTGACGCGGATTCGGTAAGCGGCCACCTCCGGCCGCAGCGCCTTGCCCTCGAAGAAGAGCGGATCGTTGGGGCGCGTGGCCGGTGTGTCGCCAGTCCCCGGCTCGACGGTGACCCAGCCGTCGTCGACGGTCCCGTCGATCATCGTCATCTTACCGCAGGGCCCGGCGCCGCGCGTCCGGACCAGGAGGTCCCCCGTCTTGAGATCGCCGGGCGTTACCAGCTCGTAGAGGCCGCGCGGATTCTTCGCCTCGGCGGCGAGGAGGTCGGCGGAGCGGAGCGGGCTCGGGTAACGCCACCAGGCGGGGGGCGCGTGGGCGGGGTCCTCGTCGATGTCGGGGACGATGCCGCCTCGTTGGGCGATCTCGCTCCAGGTCACCTCCTGCGAGCGCTCCCAGCCGGCGTAGTCGGCGGGCGTCGGAACCGGATCGTCCTGGACGCAGCCGGGGGCGCGCGGCGCGGCGTGCGCGCCCCCCGCGGCGAGAACGAGCGGCGCCACCGCCCCCAGGACGCGGAGCTGCCGGCGCACGTCAGACGCCGATAAACAGTCGGTGGCCGAAGTTTGGTTCCAGGTCCGAGCCGAAGATCTTCTCGGCCGACGCCTTGACGTCGTAGTCGACGCGGCGGAACTCGAACAGCTTCCGCTCGGTGTCGTAGAGGACGAAGCTGGCGCGCGGGTCGTAGTCGCGCGGCTGGCCGACCGAGCCGACGCTGATGATGTACTTCCAGCCGGGGCGCAGCTCGAACTTGTCGGCCACCACCTCGTGCACGCCGTCGGGCGAGAGCGCGAACGACTTGCAGAGGTGCGAGTGTCCGATCAGCGTGAGTGGCGAGAGATCCTCCCAGATCTCCAGGCACTGCGCCGCCTGATCGCGCGCGAAGATGTAGTCGAACTCCTCGATGTTGAGCGGCGAGCCGTGGCAGTAGTGCACGTCACCCTTGCGGACCTCGTAGGGGAGGTTCTTCAGCCACTGCATGTTCTCGGGCGTGAGCAGCCGCGCGTGCATGTCCAGCGCGTGGCGGGCTGCGTGGTAGTAGTACGAGTAGTCCATCCGGCCCGCGACGGCGGCGTCGTGGTTGCCAAGGATGGTGTGCGCGGTGCGCGAGCGGATGAGCGCGCAGCACTCGTTGGGGCTGGCGCCGTAGCCAACGGTGTCGCCCAGGCAGATCCGTTCGTCGACCGCCTCATCGTCGAGCGCCTTGAGCACTACGTCGAGGGCTTCGATGTTGGCGTGCGTGTCCGAAAAGATGCCGATCCGCATCCAGAAATCCGAACGACTACCTTAACACCTCCGGGGGGCTACTGCAGCCCGACCGCGGCGCGGGGCTGGATCTGGAGGATCACCCCACCCAGCGTCGAGGAGAGCTCGACGAGCGCAGCCCGCACGTGCGGCGCGGGCCGGCGCCCGAGGTATTCGGCCCGCAGCCACTCGCCGTCACGCCGGGAACCATGAAGCGGGACCGTGCTGTCGAGGGGCGTGGCGGAGCGCTCGCGCAGCGCGAAGGGGGCCGGATCGCCGGTCGGCAGGAAGCGCACGTCCCCCGCGTAGCTGCGCAGGTCGTAGTGCGCCGCCGGGCGGATCATTCCGATGAGGACGATCTGTCCGGTGGTGGTCACCAGCCGGACGAAGTCGTCGCGGATGTCCTCGGCGTGGATACTGCCGTCGACCAGGCGCGCGTCGACGCGCCCGCCGCCCAGATCCTTGAGGTCCATGTCCCCCTCGACGCCGTCGAGATCGACGTCCCCCTCGACCGCCGCCACCTTCTGGCCGCCGCGCAGCTGGTGGGTGACCACGCCGCCGCGCACGTCCGAGACGCCGATCCGCCCGCCGGTCGTCTCCAGCTTGGCCCCGGCGCGCAGCCCCGAGGCGGAGACGTCGCCGCCGAAGGTCTTCGCCTCGACCGCCACGTCGGGCGGCACCTCCAGCCAGAGGTCGACGCCGCTGCCGGCGAGCGGCAGCGACCGCTCGCGGCCACCCAGCTCGACGCGGGTGTCGATGCGGATCTCGCCGCTCTCGAAGGCGGTGTAGTGGACGCGCAGGCGGCCGAGCGCCTCGGCGTTGGTGGCCCGCTTCTCGGCGACGACGTGGATCTCACCCG
Organism: uncultured Pseudomonadota bacterium; assembly: GCA_963725905.1. Classification (GTDB taxonomy): domain Bacteria; phylum Myxococcota_A; class Polyangia; order Fen-1088; family Fen-1088; genus JADGRB01. The sequence continues at coordinate 452,822 of CAVSAG010000007.1, forward strand.
GGCGCGCCGTGCCGCGGATGCCGACCCGCCCGAGCAGGTTGTCGATCCGAACCAGCTCCGCGCCGCGCGCCGGAACGACGATCTCGCGCCGGTCGACGAGCTGTGTCGACGGCTCGGGAGCGCCGTTCACGTCGGCCGCGCGCGCCGGCGCCGCCGCGCCCAGAAGGCCCCCAGCGCCGCCAGCGCCCAGGGGTGCGCCAATCGAAGCGCCAACCGAAGCGTCAATCGAAGCCTCATGGCGAGGGCTCCGACGGTTCCCCTTGTCGGAAGGTGCCGCCCCGCTGGACCGCCTCTGCCAGGAAGGCGATCTTCTGCTGGTAGGCCGCGAACAGCTGCTCGTTGCCGACGCTGTCGCCCGGGCTGCGGTGCGCGAGCTCCCGCGAGGTGGCGATCGCGTCGTCGAGCTGGGCCAGCCGCTCGGCGCAGCGCGCGCGCTCCGCCGGGCTCCAGCGCGGCTCCTCGCGCGCGAGGAGGCCCCGCAGCTTCTCGATCGATCTTTCGTAGACCGCGGCGGCGTCGGCGAACTCGGCCTCGGCCTCGTCGAGCAGCGGATCGGCCGCTGCCAGCCGGCGGCGGGCGAGCGGCGCCGCGACCGTCGCCGCCCGGTGTGTTCGCCAGGAGGCGAGCCCCAGCGCGATGACCGAAACGGCCGCGGCTCCCGCCAGCGCGCCCGCTGCCGAACAGGCGCAGCGACAGCCACCAGGGGCGGTCGTGGTGCGCCAGGGCCCCCTCGACCGAGGCCCACAGCGTCGGCGGCGGCTCCGGGCGCTCGAGCGCGCGTGCCGCGGTCACCATCGCCCGCAGCTCGCCGATCGAGACGGTGCAGCGCGGGCAGCCGGCCACGTGCGCGCGCAGCGCCTGCGACTCCGCCGGCGGCAGGTCGCCGTCGACGAACGCCGACAGCGTCTCGGTCGATTGCGGGCAGTGGGGCTTCTGGCGGCCATCGTGTTGCCGCCTACGTTCTCCAGCGCGGTGGCGGTGATGCCGTCCTGCGGCCAGGATCTCGCGCAGCCGCGCGCGCGCCTTGTGCAGCTGCGACTTCGACGTGCCGACGTGGCAGCCGAGGATCGCGGCGATCTCCTCGTGCTCGAGCCCCTCGACGTCGTGGAGGACGATGACCGTGCGGTAGCCCGCCGGCAGCTGCACCAGCGCCCGCTCGAGCCGCGCGCGCAGGACCGCGTCCCGCGGCGCCGGCTCCTCGGCCGGCTGCGCCTCGATGGCCTGTCGCTCGGCCGGCATCGTTGGCAGCGTCGGCAGCCGCGCGCCGGCGCGCCGCGTCCGGTGCGACAGCGCCGCGTTCACCGCCAGCCGGTAGATCCAGGTCGAGAGCGCCGCGTCGCCGCGGAACTTGGGGAGCCCGCGGAAGATGCGGATGAACGCCTCCTGGGCCACCTCTTCGGCGTCGACCGGCCCGACGATGCGCAGCGCCAGGCCGTAGACCCGCCGCTTGTAGCGGTGATAGAGCGCCTCGCGGCTCCCTGGATCGCTCCGCTTGATCGACGCGCGACAGCTCGGCATCGTCGACCTCGGCGCGTGTGGCCGCCGGGGCCAGGAGCCCCTCGATCGTGCTGACTGTCGAGACGCCGAGCATCGTCGTGTGAGGGGGTTTGACTGACATGGATCGGGGCCGGTTGCCCCGAAACAATCACGGGTGGCGGGTGGCAGCAACCGACGTTGATCACGGAACCCTCAAAGGGTCCCGTCCCCCCGCGACGAGCTTCGCCAGGCTGAGGCCTGGCTCCGTTCACGCGATCGCGTCACACGGTGGTAGATTGCGCGACCCATGCGGGTCGTGGTTTTGGCCTGTTTTTTCCTCTCCGGGGCCTCGGGGCTCATCCTCGAGATGCTCTGGACCCGGATGCTGACGCTCGTCTTCGGGTCGACGACGCTCGCCGTCTCGACGGTGCTGACGGCGTTCATGGGCGGGCTCGGCCTCGGGTCGTACCTGGCCGGCAAGTACGCCGACCGGCTCAAGAACCCGGTGCGCGCCTACGCGCTGGCCGAGGCGGGGATCGGGGTCTACGCGCTGCTCGTGCCGTTGGTGATGACGCTCTACCCGGGGCTCAACCGGGGCTCTGGAGCGCGTTCGGCGACCGCTACGCGCTGCTGTCGGTGCTGCGCTTCGTCGCCTCGGCGGGGCTCCTGCTGGTGCCGACGACGCTGATGGGCGCCACGCTGCCGTTTCTGGCGCGCCACTTCGTGACGCGGCCCTGGGAGCTGCGGCGCATCGGCCTGCGCATCGGGACGCTCTACTCGGTCAACCTGTTCGGCGCCGTCGCGGGCACGTTCTTCGCCGGCTTCGTCTTCCTGCCGACCATCGGCCTGCGCTGGACCAACGTGACGGCGGCGTCGTTCGACCTGATGCTCGCGGCGGCGATCCTGCTGGCGCGCCGCTATCTGCCGGAGCCGCCGAGGAGGGGATCTCCATCGACGAGCGGCTCGACGCGGCGGCCGCCGCGGCGAACCTGGAGGGGCCGATCTTGCCGCCGCCGCCGGAGATCGACGCGCGCGCGCGCCGGGCGTCGCTGCTGGCCTTCGCCGTCTCGGGCGCGACGGCGATGACGCTGCAGGTGCTCTGGACGCGCGCGCTGGCGGTGCTCCTGGGGTCGTCGATCTTCTCGTTCACGCTCATCCTGCTGGCGTTCCTCATCGGCCTCGGCGTCGGGGCGGCGCTGTTCGGCCGCGCCAGCCAGCGCACCCCGCACCCGGTCCGCTGGCTGGCGATGCTGCACCTCGGGACGGCGGCGGCGGTCGGCGTGACCTACCTCTTCACCGACCAGATGCCGTTCGTCTTCACCTGGCTCTTGCGTCGTCGCGGCTTCGGCGTCGACACCATCCTCGATCTGCCAGTTCGTGATGGCCTGCATGATCCTGCTGCCGGCGACGATCCTGATGGGCGGCGTCTTCCCGCTCACCATGCGGATCGCGGCGGGCGGGCTCGACTCGGTCGGCCGCGACGTCGGCCACGCCTACGCGCTCAACACGGTCGGCGCCATCGTCGGCTCCTTCCTCTCGGGGTTCGTCGTGCTGCCCAAGCTGGGGCTGCAGCGCGGCATCTACGTGGCGGTGCTGGGCGATCTGATCCTGGCGGGCGTGCTCTTCGGCGTCGCGCCGGCGCTGCCGCGCAAGCACCGGCGCGCGGGCGTGGCGGCGGCGGTGGCGCTGGCGCTCATCGGCCTCGTGCTGCCGCGCTGGAACCTGGTGACGTTCTCGTCGGGGTTCTTCCGGATGTCGTGGCGCGCAAGTACATCAGTCGCAAGCTGCGCAAGCACGTCTGGAAGGACCCCAAGCTGGTCTTCTACGAGGACGGCATCGCCACCACCGTCACCGTCGACCAGTGGGACGCCAAGACCTACTCGCTCAAGAACAACGGCAAGGTCGACGCCTCGAACGACGCCGACATGCCGACGCAGATCATGGTCGGCCTCCTGCCGCTGCTCTTCTACGACGGCGCCACGCCGCCCAAGGTGGCGCTGGTCGGCTTCGGCTCGGGCGTGACCGCGGGCGCCATCACGCAGTACCCCATCAAATCGCTCGAGGTCGTCGAGCTCGAGCCGGCCATCTACCGCGCCTCGCGCTTCTTCGACAACGACAACCACCGGCCGCTGGAGAACCCGAAGGTCACGGCGCGCGTCGGCGACGGGCGCAACTTCCTGACGCAGCGGACGGACAAGTTCGACGTCATCGTCAGCGAGCCGTCGAACCCCTGGCTGACCGGCGTGTCGAACCTGTTCACGCGCGAGTACTTCCGCAGCGTCAAGACGCGCCTCGCCGCCGACGGCATCTTCTGCCAGTGGGCGCAGCTCTACGAGATGGCGCCCTGGAACATCAAGACCATCTACGGCACCGTGCGCGAGGTGTTCCCCTACGTCTACGTCTTCGCCGCCGAGGACCTGTCGTCGGACACCATCCTGGTCGGCAGCATGAAGCCGCTTGCCGCTGGACATCGATCTGCTCGAGCGGGCGTTCCGCATCCCGTCGGTGCGGGCCGAGGCGCGGCGCGGCGGGCTCAACTCGGCCCACGACGTGCTGGCCTATCTGCTGCTCGGCCCCGAGGAGCTCGAGTCGTTCACCGCCGGCTCGGTCCTCAACACCGACGACAACGCGCGCATCGAGTTCGCGGCGCCGCGCGATCTGCTCGGCTACGCCAAGTTCGATCCCTACCTGGCCAAGGTCTACGGCCCGCTCTGGCCCTACGGCCGGCTGACGGGCCTCGTCAAGGGGTACGACGGCGCCGATGGCGGCGCGCAGGCGGGGCTGCTCTCGCGCAGCCTGCTCGCGCACGGCAAGGCGCGCGAGTCCGAGCTGTGGTGCCGCCGCGCCGAGGCCGCCGGCAATCCGCCCGAGGCGCAGCACGCGCGGCTGCTTCTGAACCTCGTCTCGACGCGCCTCGACCGCGACCCCGAGATCCCGCTCGCCCCCGGCGAGGAGCTGGCGCCACCGGTCGTCCCCGCCAAGCTCGCCGCCGCGCACCCCGACTACGTCACGCTGGTGAACGACGAGTACCGCGACGTCATCGCCGAGTACCGCGCGCGCCGCTACGCCACCGGCTACAAGGTCCTCGAGAAGTGGCCCGAGGAGATCTGGACCGGCCTCGGCCAGGACTTCTCGCTCCTGACGGGCTTCCTCGACTACAAGGCCGAGTTCTACGGCGACGCCATCGACGAGCTCAAGGCGCTGGCCGACGACGCCACCTTCGCCGCCCGCCGCCCCGAGGCCCTCTACTACCTCGGCCGCGCCTACTACGCGAACGCCATGTACACCAAGGCGGTCGACGCCCTCGAGCGCTACGTCCGCTCGCAGACGGTGCTCGGCCGCCCGCTCTTGCCTGCGCCGACGACCGCGCCACGCTGACGGACGCACCACGCCGACGACCGCGCCACGCTGACGGATGCACCACGCCGACGATCGCGCCACGCGACGGATGCACCCGCCCACGATCGCGTCACGCTGACGACCGCACCACGCTGACGCGAGCCGCGGTCCGGCGCGGGTCGATGAAGCTCGAGCCCGGTCACCCGGGCTGGCAGACTAGCGCTTGCTGAACTGGAAGCGGGCGCGGGCGCCGCGCTGGCCGTACTTCTTGCGCTCTTTGTTGCGCGCGTCGCGCGTCAGGTAGCCGGCCTTCTTGAGCGCCGGGCGGAACGTCGGGTCGATCTTGATCAGGCTGCGCGAGATGCCGTGGCGGATGGCGTCCGCCTGGCCGGAGAGGCCGCCGCCCGACACGTTGACGAACACGTCGTAGCTGGCCCGAGGTCTCGGTCAGCTCGAGCGCCTGGCGGAAGACCATGCGCGAGGTCTCGCGGCCGAAGTACGTCCTCGAGCGAGCGGTCGTTGATGGCGATCTTGCCGGAGCCCGGCTGCAACCAGACGCGCGCGACCGCGTGCTTGCGGCGACCGGTGGCGTAAGTGGCTTTGGAAACGTCGGGCATCGGTGATCCTCCTTCGCGGAGGCGAGCTTGACGGGCTTGGGCTGCTGCGCCGCGTGCGGGTGCTCCGCGCCGGCGTAGACCTTCAGCTTCTTGTAGATGCGGCGGCCGAGCGGACCCTTGGGCAGCATGCCCCAGACGGCGCGCTTGACCAGATCGGTCGGGTGGCGCTTGACCAGCTGCTCGGCCGTCTACGTGCGCAGGCCGCCCGGGAACAGCGAGTGGTCGCGGTAGAGCTTGCCCTGCCACTTCTTGCCGGTCAGCTTGACCTTCTCGGCGTTGACGACGACGACGAAGTCGCCGGCGTCGACGTGCGAGGTGAAGGTCGGGTTGTGCTTGCCGCGCAGGATGTCGGCGATCTTGGTCGCCGCGCGCCCCAGCGTCTGCCCCTCGACGTCGGCAACGTGCCATCCGTGGGCAAACGATTCTGTCGCCTGAAAAGTGGAGCGATGTTGTGTGGCTGCAGCAGGCATGGAGCGCGGTTTCTACTTGAGCGGCCCGGGTTTGTCAACGCGCCAGGAGGCGCATCGCGCGCGCCTGCCGATTGCTGAACGCTGCAAGCAGTTTTGCAAGCATTGTGCGACATACGAAGTGATGGCACGGCTGAGGTTTGATCACTTTGGGTTATCCGACTACTGTACGCACCGGAGGTCATCATGGTGCGTGCCCTAGTCGTGTCTGTGTGTCTGGGTGTTCTGGCGTTGGCCGGTTGCGGGAGCAGCAACCCGGCCCGGTCGAACTGCGATTCGGTCGTCACGAACGACTTTTGCCCGCGCGTGGTCGACTCTTGCGGGTATGTCACGTTCAGCGACTGCGTCTCGGCCGCCGAGGCGCAGCTCGACTGCGGTGGCGTCGTCGACGATTCCCCCGCGGGGCTCGACACCTGCGACTACGACATCAATACGTACAGCTGCGGCTCCCTGTTCTACGGCAACGGCACCGTGTTTGTTCCGTCGAGCTGCGTGAGCGCCTTCTACTAGGCGATCCCCGCCGGCAGGGCGCCAGGTCCCGCCTGCCTCGGCGCCGTCCGGCGGTCACCCGACCGACGGACGGTCGCCTGCCTCGGTCGTCGCGCGCGTCCCGATGGCCGCCGCGGCAAACAGCAGCAGCGCGCCGCAGAGGTGGGTGGAGACGAAGAGGCCGCGGCCCGGCGCCACAGGAGCCGGCCCGGCCAGTCGATCGAGCGTCTCGGTGGGGATGGTGAGGAGGAGAAGCGCGGCGCCGAGGAGGCGCCGCATGAGCGGCGCACGTTCCGCGGCGCGATCCAGGGCGCGCAGAACGAGCGTCATCGGGAGCAGCAGCAGAATCGCGTAGTGCGGCCAGGCGAGCGGATTCGTCACCACCGCGACGACGTTCCAGAGCGCGAAGCAGCAGCCGTCGCGCAGGCGATCGGGCCGGCCGTCGGGCGCGAGGGTCAGCCACAGCGAGACGCCGGCCAGGGCCGCCCCGGTCACGAGACCGAGCGCGCGCGCCAGCGCCGGCCGGAGCAGCAGCGGACGCGCGAAGGCGCCGCCCGCGAGCAGGCGCGCGGTGAGGCCCCCGAGCGAGAGGGTGTTGTGCTGGTAACTTTGCCAGGCGGCCGCGTTCTCGGCGGAGTGGCGAAACAGCGAGCGCCAGGCGTCGAGCTGCCCGGCCGCGAGCGACAGCCCGGCGATCGCGGCGAGGGTTCCGCAGAGGGTCAGCATGGCGCGCCGGTCCCGAAGCGCCACGAACGGCAGCAGCACGATCGGCGTCAGCTTGAGCGCGACCGCCGCGCCGAACCAGACGGCGCCGCGCCGGCGCTGGCTCCGCTCCCAGGCGGAATAGCCCGCGGCGATCGTCGTGCCGAGGACGATGGACCACGAACCGTACTGAACGTTCGAGAGCACCGGGGGCCAGAGCAGCAGGAGGGCGAACAGCACGACCGGCGAGCGCGGAACGGATACGGGCGTCCCGGTCAGCGAACGCAGCACCCAGGCCAGCGCGCCGACGAGGGCCACCGACAGCGCCAGCCAGGCCAGCGCGGCGCCCGAGTAGCCAAGTGGACAGAGCGGCATCATCAGCATGAAGGCGGTCGGTGGATGAACGTAGTAGGCGGAGAGCAGCGTCACCGGCGGGGCGCCGATCGTCGCGGCGTAGGCGTTCCCGGCGGGGCCGTCCAGCACGGCGGCGGCCGCCGGCCCGTGCGCGCCGCCGTGGAGCCAGGCGTGGGCGGCGACGAAGTCGGGGGTGAAGTCGTTCGGCTGCGGCGCCAGGAGGAGGGCCCGGATGATTGGCTGGGCGCCTGCCGATAGCCAGCAGAGTCCGAGCGCGGTGCCGAAGAGTGCGCCTCGGACCCTGGGGCTCATTTCCGCAACCCGAGGCCCAGCAGGACGAGCGGCCGCAGCATCGACCACCAGCCGGTGATGGGCTTCATCTTCGTGTAGCCGATCGCCTTGGGCGGATAGATCTTGGTGACCGGCACCTCGGCGGTCCGGTAGCCGAGGCGGATCGTCTTCCAGTAGAGATACGGCTCGAGCTCGTACGCGTCGAGCCAGCTCTGCTGGAGGCAAATGCGCGGATCGTCGAGCAGCGTGGTGCGAAAGGCGCGGAAGCCGTTGGTCGACTCGGAGACCCACTTGCGGGCGGTGAGCGAGAAGAGCAGTGGGTGGACCCGGGTGGCGACCTGCCGGTAGAGCGGCATCCCGCCGGCGCGGCCACCGGCCAGAAAGCGCGACCCCTGCACGAAGTCGGCGCCCGCCACGATCGGGTCGAGCAGGCGCGGGATCTCCTCGGGCGCGTCCTTGTTGTTGCCGGCGACGACGACGATGACGTCGAACCCCCGTTCCCGGGCCCAGGTGAACCCGGCTCGCAGCGCGGCGCCCACCCCCAGGGTGGCCCCCAGCGGCAGCACCTCGGCTCCGCCGGCGCGCGCCACCTCGGGTGAGCGATCCTTCGAGCCGTCGTCGACGATCAGCACGGTGTCGACGATGTCGCGCGGCGCACGCCGGACCACCTCGCCGATCTTCACCTCCTCATCGAGGACGGGGGCGATGAGGACGACTTTGAGTCCCTGGTACATCGCCGGCTATCTCAGCGCGCGGCGCAGTGAATCGACGACGCGCGTCTGCTGGTCGGCGGTGATCTCCGGATAGATCGGCAGCGAGAGGATCTCGCGCGCCGCCTTCTCGGCGACCGGGAAGGTCCCCGCGCCCTGGCCGAGATGCCCGAAGGCCCCCTGCAGGTGGATGGGAACAGGGTAATGGATCTGGGCGCCGATTCCGTCGGCGTTCAGCTTGCCGGCCACCTCGTCGCGGTCCGGGACGCGCACGACGTAGAGGTGAAAGACGTGCTCGTTGCCGGCGCGCGTGTGGGGGGGCGTCACCATGGGAAGGTCGGCCAGGAGCTCGTCGTAGCGGCGCGCGGCCGCTCGGCGCGCCTCGTTCCATCGGGCCAGGCGCTTGAGCTTGGCGCCGAGCACCACCGCCTGGAGCGTGTCGAGCCGCGAGTTGAAGCCCGTCTCGGGGTGGTGGTACTTCACCTCGCCGCCGTAGTTGCGCAGCGCCCGCACGCGCGAGGCGAGCGCATCGTCGTCGGTGGTGACCGCTCCCGCGTCGCCGTAGGCCCCCAGGTTCTTGCCCGGATAAAAGCTGGTGCCGGCCGCGCGGCCGATCGTCCCGGCCGCGCGCCCGCTCTGCCGCGCCCCCTGCGCCTGCGCCGCGTCCTCGATGACGGTGAGGCCACGCGCCCGCGCGAGCGCCTCGATCTGCTCGACGGGCGCCATCTGGCCGTAGAGATGAACCGGGATCAGAAAGCGCGTCCGCTTCGTCGCGCGCGCGGCGGCCTCGGCGACGTCGAGCAGGTGGAACTCCGGATCGCAGTCGACCAGCACCGGCCGGGCGCCGGCGCGCGCCACCGCCAGCGCCGTGGCGATGAAGGTGTTGGCCGGCAGCAGCACCTCGTCGTCGGGCGTCACGTCGGCGGCGCGCAGCGCAAGCTCCAGCGCGTCGGTGCCGTTGGCCACGCCGACGCAATGGCGCGCGCCGATGAACGCCGCGTAGGCGGCCTCGAAGGCGGCGACCTGCGGGCCCAGGATGAACGCCGTCTCGTCGAGCACCGCCGCGAATCCGGCGGCCACCTCGTCGGCGATGGCCGCGTGCTGCAGCCGCAGGTCGATCGGCGGGACGCCGCTCAAGGGGAGCTCCGCACGACCTGCTCGCGCCCGTGGTCGCGCATCGAGCGATCGATCGCCTCCAGCGCGCGCACGACGGCCGCCCCCTCGGCGCCGCCGACCAGCGGCGTCTGGCTGGTGCGGATGCAGTCGAGAAAATGATCGCACTCGTTGCGCAGCGGCTCGCCCGTCGAGACCTTGGGGATGGTGATGTCGCCGTCGCGGATGCTGGCCCGGAAAGAGGCGAAGGTGTCGACCACCTCGGCGGTGGTCGCCTGATCGGTTACCCGTTTGTCGTAGATGCGCAGCGGCTCCGTGACGTTCATGTCGTCAAAGGTCAGCATCCGCTTGTCGCCGGTGACGGTCACGTCGCGCGACTTGCGCGGGTTCAACCAGGAGGCGTGCATGTTGACCAGCACGCCGCCCGGGTAGCGGAGCGTCGCGAACACGGCGTCGTCGCGCCCGGGGTTGATCCAGGTCCCGCCCATGGCCGACGCCGTCTCTGGCTCGGCCGAGAGCCAGTAGTTCACGATCGAGATGTCGTGCGACATCAGATCCCAGGCGGCGTTCACGTCGGCCCGGATCGGGCCGAGGTTGGTGCGCACCATCGACACGTAGTAGATGCGCCCCAGATCGCCGGCCGTGAGGTAGGCGCGCACCCGCTGGACCGCCAGGTTGAAGATGAAGACGTGCCCGACGACCAGCACGCGCTCCTTCTGTCTGGCCAGCGCCACCAGCTCGGCAGCCTCGCCGCTGTGGGTGGTGATCGGCTTCTCCACCAGCACGTGCTTGCCCGCCTCGAGCGCCGCCTTGCAGAGCCCGTGGTGGCTGCTGGTCGGCGTGGCGATCACGACGGCGTCGACCGCCGGATCGCCGAAGGCGTCAGCCGCGTCCTGCGAGACGGCCGCGCCAGGAAAACGCGCCCGCACCTGCTCGAGCCGCGCGCCGTCGCGGTCGACCACCATCTTCAGCACGCTGGCCGGCGGATTGTCGAAGGTTCGAATCAGGTTCGGGCCCCAGTGGCCCGCGCCAATGACGGCAATCCTGATCGGCTCGCCAGGGTCCAAGCCCCGTCATTTTATCGCATTTGGCCCCGAACGGGCCCGCTCCCCGACGGGCTACCGGCTCTGCGACGGGCTACCGGCTCTGCGACGGGCTACCGGCTCTGCGACGGGCTACCGGCTCTGGAGGTAGGCGCCGATCGCGGCGCAGGCCTGGCGTGCGCGCTCGTCGGTCTCGACCAGGGCGAAGCGGACGAAGCCCTCGCCGCCCGGACCGAAGCCGACGCCGGGCGAGACCGCGACGCGCGCCTTCTCCAGCAGCTCGGCCGCGAACTTGACCGCGCCGAGGCTGGCGGCGCGCGCGGGCAGCGGCGCCCAGACGAACATCGAGGCGGTGGGCCGCGACACGGGCCAGCCGGCGGCGGTGAGCCCGTCGCAGAGCAGCGCCGCCCGGTGTTTGTAGAGCGCGCGGTTGGCGGCGACGTCGGCGTCGCAAACGGGCGACAGCGCGGTCGCGGCCGCCAGCTGGGTCGGGGCGAACATGCCGTAGTCGAGGTACCCCTTGATCGTCCCCAGCGCACCGACCAGCGTGCGGTTCCCGACGCAGAACCCGACCCGCCACCCCGGCATCGAGTAGCTCTTCGAGACGGTGAAGAACTCGACCGCCAGGTCGCGCGCGCCCGGGACGGCGAAGATGCTGGGCGCCGGCCGCCCGTCGTGCAGCAGATCGGCGTAGGCGAGATCGGAGATCACCCAGAGCGATTCACGTCGGGCCAGCGCCACCACCTTCTCGAAGAACGACGGCTCGACGACGGCGCTGGTCGGGTTGTGCGGGAAGTTGACGATGAGGCCCTTCGGCTTGCGCGGCGCCCGCCCGAGGGCCGCCTCGATCTCGGCGTAGGGATCGAGCCCGGGGCGGGTCGCCACCGGCACCGGTTCGCCGCCCGCGATGATCACGCCGTAACGGTGGATCGGATAGCAGGGATCGGGCGAGAGCACGCAGTCGCCGGGGCCGACGATCGCCAGCAGCAGATGCGCGAGCCCTTCCTTCGCGCCCAGGGTCACGACCGCCTCGGTCTCCGGATCGAACGTCTGGCCGTAGCGCCGCTGGTACCAGTCGCAGATCGCCCGGCGGACCTCGGGCATCCCGCGCGATGGCATGTAGCGCTGGTTGCCGGGCCGCTGCGCTTCCGTGACGAGGCGCTCGATGGCGGCCCTGGGGCTCGGCCCGTCGGGGTTGCCGAGGCCGAAGTCGAAGACGTCGTGCCCTTCGGCGCGCAGGCGCGATTTCAGCTCGTCGACGGCGGCGAGGACGTACGGGGGAAGCGCGGCCAAGCGCGCGAACTGGTTCGCGGATTTATCGGGGGGGCCAGCCATGACAAAAGGACGCGAGACACTACTTGATCGTCGCCAGGACGGCTAGGAGGACGTTGCCGAAGGCAACGGTGAGCGAAGTGAACCCATTGTCCGACGACGTGCCGCCCGAAGGCGGCCCAGGCGCGATCTGCGCCGACACGAGGCGAGCACCCGCCCCGGCTTGACTGAACGTACGTTCAGTCATAGAGATGAGGGGTGCGGCCGGTGCCGATCTCCAACCCACCCAACCCGTGGGCGTCGACCGAGGTGGAGTACCTGCCGGACCTCGGCGGCGCGCCGGAGATGCGGCTGGAGGTGTTCGTCGACGGGACGCGGAACATCCTGTCCAAGAACGACAGCCCGGACGTCGGCTTCACCTGGAGCGTGAACCCCTACCGTGGCTGTTTTCACGGCTGCGCCTACTGCTACGCGCGCCCGACGCACGAGTACCTGAGCTTCGGCGCCGGCACCGACTTCGAGCGCAAGATCGTCATCAAGCCGAACGCGCCGGCGCTGCTGCGCGCGGCGTTCGCCAAGAAGAGCTGGCGGCGCGAGACGGTCGTCTTCAGCGGCGTCACCGACTGCTACCAGCCGCTGGAGGCGTCATACCGGCTGACCCGCGGCTGCCTCGAGGTCTGTGTCGAGCGGGCGAACCCGGCAGCGATCATCACCAAGTCCGCGCTGGTCGAGCGTGACGTCGACCTGCTCGCCGAGCTGGGGCGCGTGGCCGCCTCGCACGTGACGGTCAGCATTCCGTTCTGGGATGACGACCGGGCGCGGGCGATCGAGCCCTACGTCCCGACGCCGGCGCGGCGGCTGCGGGTGATCGAAACGCTGGCGAAGGCCGGCGTCTCGGTCGGTGTCAACGTCGCGCCGATCATTCCAGGCCTCAACGACCAGGACATCCCCAGGATCCTGGCCGCCGCGCGCGCGGCGGGCGCGCGATCGGCGGGGCACGTCATGTTGCGGCTCCCCGGTTCGGTGAAGACCGTGTTCGAGGAGCGGCTGCGCGCGGCGCTGCCGCTGACGGCCGAGCGCGTGCTGCACCGGGTGCGAGAGACGCGGGGCGGGAAGCTCTACGATTCGCGCTTCGGCGTGCGCGGTCGGGGGAAGGGAGCTATGCGGACGCGATCCACGCGCTGTTCGAATCGGCGGCGACGCGCGCCGGCTTCAAGCTGGGCGCGATCCCCAGCGACGTTCAGGTCGACGACCGGGAGACGCGGGCGAGCGGCGGCCGCATCTCGATGGCGCTGCCGGCGCCGATCGAGACTGCGCGGCCGGCCAAAAGGCCAGAGCTGGCGGCGCAGCTCGAGCTGCCGCGCCTCAAGTGATCGCGCCCGTGCAGAGCTCGATCGGAAGGCCCCCGTTGCGCAGCTTGTGGCGGGCCTCGAATTCCAGCCGGAGCGCGCCGGCGGCGTCGTGCAGCGAGCGCGGGACGACGATCGCGAAGCGCCAGCCGCGGAAGTGCGCGCGCAGCACGCGGCCGAGCTCGCGGTAGGCGGTCACGGCCGCGCGCGGGTTGGCGAGCCGGCGGCCGTACGGCGGGTTGACGATCACCAGTCCGGGCGTGGCACCTGGCGGGCGGGCGTCGGCGACGTCGCGGCTCGCGAAGGTGATGTGCGCGTCGACCTCGGCGCGGGCGGCGTTGCGGCGGGCGCTCTCGATCGCGCCGGCGTCATGGTCGGAGCCGACGATGGGGGCCGGAGCGCTGGAATGGACGCGCGCGCGGGCCTCGTCGCGCAGGGCTGACGCCTCCGTCGCCGCGCCGCTCTCGGAGTAGAGAGGCCAGTCATCGATCGCGAATCCGTCCCCGAACGCCCGGTCGATCCCCGGCGCCCGGTCGACCGCCTGCAGCGCCGCCTCGATGGCAATTGTTCCCGCGCCGCACATCGGGTCGACCAGCGGGAGGCTCGGATTCCAGCCGGCCAGCGCCAGCAGCCCCGCGGCCAGCGTCTCGCGCAGCGGCGCCGCGCCGACCTCGACGCGCGCGCCGCGCCGGTGCAGCCGCTCGCCGGAGGCGTCGACGCTGAAGGTGAAGCGATCCTCGGCGCCGCGCACCAGGATCGACACGTCGGCCGTCTCGCCGTCCGCGGCCACGTGCGCCCCCTTCACGGCGTCGCCGATCGCCGCCGCGGCGGTTTCGGTGATGGCGCCCGTGTGATAGAGGCGGCAGCGGCTGGTGCTCGCCCGCAGCGCGATCGACGCGCCCGGCGCGACGAAGGCGTGCCAATCGAGCGTGGCCGCCCGGCGCCGGAGCCTGCCGAACTCGCGCGCCTCGACAGTGCCCACCCGTCCGAGGACGCGCGTCGCCAGGCGTAACCAGAGGTTGGCGCGATAGCCCTCGATGGCCGGCGCGCTCCATTCGACGCCGCCGGTCTCGCGCTGGAGATCGGAGACGTTCGGCAGCGCGCCGATTTCTCTCTCCGCCGCCTCCTCGAGCCCCGGCGCCACGACGGCGAACCAGCGCAGCGACGACCGTGCCGCCTTCCCCCGCGGCGGCCGAGGTGGCTTCGCGTCGCGGCGCCGTTCGCCCGGCGCCGGGAGGCTCGCCGGCCGTCCGGAGAAGACCAGATGCGCCAGTATCTCTATCGAACCCTCACCCCCTGCGACGGGCGAGTCGATCTCGCCTGCCAGCGCGAACCCGAGCGCCTCGGCGCGCGCCCGCACCTTCTCGAGCGCCGCGCGCCGCAGGTTCGGATCGCGAACCTGGCCCTCCTTCACCTGACGATCGGGGAGCTCGAACTGCGGCTTGACCAGCACCACGCCCTGGGCGCCGGGGCTGAGGCGAAAAGCCAGCGCGCGCAGCATGTTCCGAGCGGCGACGAAGCTGACGTCGACGGTGAAGAAGTCGAACGGCCCCTCGGCCTCTGCGAGCGAGAGCTTGCGCCAGTCGACCCCCTCGAGCGACGTGACGCGCGCGTCGCCGCGCAGCGAGGGGTGCAGCTGGCCGTGCCCGACGTCGACCGCCAGCACGCTCGCCGCGCCGTGCGCGAGCAGCGCCTCGGTGAACCCGCCCGTGGATGCGCCGACGTCGACCGCGCGCGCGCCGCGCACGACCGCGTCGAGCCCAAAGCGCGCCAGCGCCGCTTCCAGTTTTCCGCCCGCGCGGCTGACCGCCATGAGGCGGGCTTATAACGTGCGGCCGGAGCCTTCCCTAGTCCGCCATGCGGCGGAGCACGTTGGGCGAGGTGCGTCCGAAGCAGTCGGCGCACAGGGGAATCCCGCCCGGAACGCGGATCGCGTCGGACCTTGTCGCGCGGATCGGTCGCCCCGCAGGCGCTGCAGGAGAGCCGCGGCGAGAACCCCGACTCGGGCGCCGTCAGGCCGACCGTCGCCAGCGCCGCGCGCGTGATGATGCCAACCAGAAAAGCGCCCGTCACGACCGGCAAGCACGAGATCTCCTGCTCACACATGATCTGCGCGGCTTCTTCCAAGGTGGTGTCGGGGCCGATGCAGAGCACGGGCGAGCTCATGCATTCGCCGACGAAGGCGTGACGCTGCGCGGTTCGCAGATCCTCGCGGCAGACGATCCCGGTGAGGGTTCCGTTGTCGAGCACCAGCAGGTGATCGATCCCGTTGTCGAAGGCGAGCCGTCGCGCCGACGCGACCACGGTGTCGGGCGTCAGCGTGTAGAGCTCGGTCCCCATCACCTCAGCCACGCAACAGGCACCGACTTCAGCCATGACATCCATGACCTGCCCTCCAAGAGAAAGTGTAGCGGGCGCGGGCCCGCGGGCCATCTGGTCCGAAGAACTAACAAACGGCGTGCCAAGCCGATCGGCTGCGCTCCGCCCGAATTTCCGCCACCTCGAGCTTGCGTTGCGTCACCAGCCATCACGAAAGCGTTACCGAGCGGGTCGGCAGCGGCTTTTTCGCCTCGGAGCCTGCCGCCCCCATCCCGGTTCGCGGATTGCAATAAGGCGATGCATGGATTCGATGCACATTCTTTTGGTGGACGACGACGACGAGACGCGCGAGCTCTTGCGCGACTTCTTCGATGATCGCGGCTATCTCGTCGAGACCGCGGACGGCGGCATGCACGCCCTCGCGCGCCTCGACACGTTCGACGCCGATCTGGTCATCACCGACCTGGAGATGCCGGGGATGAGCGGGCTCGAGCTGATCCGATCGCTGCACGCCACGCGGCCCGGATTTCCCGTCCTGCTGGTCACGGCGCGCGCCGAGCGCGAGATTCCGCTGCGTCGGCTGGGCCGGCGCGCGGGGTTCGAGTGTCTTCGCAAGCCGCTCGATCTGGAAGCGCTCGGCGCACTCGTCGAACAGATGATCGGCGCGCACGCGCTCCAGAATGTCGCAGGCTCCCATTCCGTCGAGCCCGACCTTAGTTAGATTGCGATCATGGACAAGACGCAGACCGGCGGGAGCACGCGCGCGGACCAGCGGTCCGTGGCGGTCGGGGGCGGCGCGCGCGAAGCGGCGCGCGGCGAGGTTCACAGCTTCGTCGACATCGCGGAGCTGCGGCGAATCATGGGACGGCTGACGGCGATCGAGATGTTACGGATGCTGCTCGTGCCGGACGCGCCGCCGCACGGCGCGTAGCGCGTGGACGGAGCCGGGCTTGGCCCGGCGAGGTGCATCGCGGGAGGGTCCGGGAACCCTCTCAGGGTTGCCGAATTTGATCGCGTGATCGAAGCTTCAGCGGGAGAAGAAGCCGTTCTTCTTGGCCGGGGGCGGCGCTGGCTTGGGCGCCGTCGTCGCCGGTGTCGGGGCTTTGTGCACCTCCGGCGCCTTCTTGAGGCTGACGTGCAGGATCTGCGGCCCGTGCTCGTCGAACTTGTAGTGACGGGTAACGGTCGTGTAGCCGGCCCGGGTGAAGGTCAGGTCGTAAGAATTTCCCGGACGGAGCTTGAGTGTCAGCGGCGTCGTCCCGAAGGCATGGCGTCCGGTGGAGACATGCGATCCCTCGGGGTCGCTCTTGATCACCACGGGGAGCTGCGCGGCGGGCAGCTTCTCCGAGACCTTCTCCGGCGCCTTCTCCTTCGTGACGTGGCGCGGTTCGTCTTCCGCCCCTGGCGCCGCCGCTGCCGCCGCCTCGTCGTCTGCCGGCGGCGCTTCGTCTTTTGCGATCGAGCTGCCCGTGCCGCCGGCCCCGGCCGCTCCCGCGGCGTCGGCCTTCGCCGATGCGATCGCCGGCGCGGTCTGCGCCTCGGCGGCGACCGCGGTCGGCTGGGTGGGCGCGCGGCGGCTGCGCGGTCGGCAGAACCTTCACCGCTTCGGGCGCGACAATCGGTGACGCGCCCGTCGCGACGGTTGTCGTCGGCGACTTCGGCCGGCCGCTGAGGGCGCGCGCCGAGACGACCGCGCCCGCCAGCAGCACCACGGCGGCGCCGGCGATGCGCACGGCCGGCTTGCGGTGCCAGACGCGGTCCACGGAGGCGAACTGCGGCGGATGCTGCATCACCTCGGTCCCTGACGGCGTCGGGGGCGGTCGATCAGCCGAGCGCACCTCCACGGCGTCGTCGAGCGTCAACACCAGCCCCGACTCCTGGCCCGATCCGCCGCGCAGCGGGCCGACCGTCGAGCGGGCGGCCGGCGGCTCGGGTGGCGCCTCGCGCGTCAGCGTCGGTACGCCGTCCTTGCTGCTGAGATCGGCCAGCCAGCGCTGCAGCTCGGTCTGGCCGACCGGCCGGAAGGCGACGCGCATGACCTGCTCGACGTCGACCAGCATCTCCTCCGCCTTCTGGTAGCGCGCCTCGGGCGTCTTCCCCATCGCCTTGCGGATCACCCGATAGAGCTCCGGGTTGAGGCCGGGGCGCGCCGTCTCGGGCGGCAGGAAGTCGCCGTTCTTGACCAGCATCAACGTCTCGTAGTCGGTCGGCGCGTCGAACGGGTGCCGGCGCGTGATCATCGTGTAGAGCATCGTGCCGACGGAGAAGAGATCGGAACGGGCGTCGAGCGGTCCGGCCGAGGCCTGCTCGGGGGACATGAAGGCGACCTTCCCCTTGATGAGGTTGCCCAGGCTCTTCTCGGTCTTGTTCTGCGCCTTGGCGATGCCGAAGTCCGTCAGCTTCACCTCCCCCTGCTCGCTCATGAGCACGTTGTGCGGGCTGACGTCGCGGTGGACGATGCCGAGCGGCTTGCCGTCGGGGCGCTTCTTGTTGTGCGCGTAGGCGAGCGCGCGGCAGATTTCGGCGGTCACGTAGAGCGCGAGCGCGGGCGGGATCGGAACGCCGGCGGCCTTGGCACGCTTGAGGATGCGGTCGAGCGACCAGCCGTCGACGAGCTCGAGCGCCAGGAAGTAGCGCCCGTCTGCCTCGCCGAGGTCGAGTACCTGGACGATGTTGCTGTGGTTGAGCGACATCGCCACGTGCGCTTCGTCGACCAGCATGTGGCGAAACTGCGGGTCGGCGTAGAACGTCGTGAAGATCCGCTTGAGCACCACGGTCTTCTCGAACCCCTGAGCGCCGTGCTGCTTGGCCAGAAAGATCTCGGCCGTGCCTCCGTCGGTGATCTTGCGCAGGATGGTGTAGCGGGAGGCGAGGCTCATCGGCGAGATCCGAGCTTTTCAAATTACCACGCCGGACCCACTTGATGACCGGAGATCGGCTCGCCAGATTTTTCCCAGAGTGGGATCATGAAAGACCGCGCGACGAAGACGGTGCTCCTGGTCGAGGACGACGCCGACGTCAGGGACTCGCTGCAAGACATCCTCGAGGACGAGGGGTTCGACGTCGTTCCGGCGGCGAACGGGAAACAGGCGATTGATTTCCTGACGCTCAACGAGCCAGCGGGCGCCGATCTGGTGATTCTCGACCTGCTCATGCCGATGGTCTCGGGCTGGGAGGTGCTCGAGCGGATGACCGGCGACGCCAAGCTCTGCGACATCCCGGTGCTGGTGTTGAGCGCGGCCGCGGCCCCCAAGCCCGAGCGCGCGCAGGGTTTCGTCCGCAAGCCCTTCTCGCTCGAGGCGTTCGTCACCAAGGTCCACGGCGTCGTCGACGGACCGCGCCGCGCTGCCGACGAGCTCGTCTGACGGCCCACGGCCCAGGTGTTATGGTTGGGATCCCGATGGATCCCCAACGTCTGCGCGCGTTGCTCGAGGCGGCGGTCGCTGGCCGCGCCACCGTCGACGAGACGATGCGCGCGCTGTCGGAGCTGCCGTTCCGCGACCTCGAGTTCGCGCACGTCGACACCCACCGTCACCTGCGGACCGGCTTTCCCGAGGTCGTGCTGGGCGAGGGGAAGACGCCCGAGCAGGTGAGCGCGATCCTGATCGCGCTCGCCAAGGGGCAGGGCCCGGGAGGCGTTCCCGTGTTCGCGACCCGCGTCTCGGCCGAGGCCGCGCGGACGATCGTTCCTGCCGTGCCGGGGGCGCGCTATCTGCCGGTCCCGCGCGCGGTCGTGGTGGGCGAGACGCCCGCGGCTGACAAGGGGCGCGGTGCCATCGCCGTGGTCAGCGCCGGAACCTCTGACGTCCCGGTGGCGGAGGAGGCGGCGCTCACCGCCGAGCTGTCCGGCAACCGGGTCGAACGGATCTACGACGTCGGCGTGGCCGGGCTGCACCGCCTGGTCGCCCACCGCGAGACGATCGCCGCGGCCGAGATCGTCATCGTCGTCGCCGGGATGGAAGGGGCGCTCCCCAGCGTGGTGAGCGGGCTCTACGCGCGGCCGGTGATCGCGGTGCCGACCAGCGTCGGCTACGGCGCCAGCTTCGGCGGCATCGCCGCGCTGCTGGGCATGCTCAATTCCTGCGCCTCGGGCGTCGCGGTGGTGAACATCGACAACGGCTTCGGCGCGGGACGACTGGCGGCCATGCTCAATCGACCGAACCGAAACGTCGAGCGGACCACCACGCCGTGAGTGGCTCTGGGCTTCATCTGCACTTCGAGCCGACCTCGGGGATCGCGGGCGACATGGCGGTGGCGGCGCTGGTCGACGCCGGCGTCCCAGCCGCAGTCGTCAAGGGCGCCGTCGAGGCGATGGGGGTCCGCGGGCTGCAGGTGGCGTTCGGGCGGCGAAAGCGCGGCGCCTACGTCGGGCGGAGCTTCGACGTCAGCTGGCCCGGGCAGGCGCGACCGCCGCGCCCGTCGCGCGCATCGAAGGCGAAGGCCGGGCACCACCAAGGTCACGACCACCACGTCGATCACGATCATTCGCATTCGCGCCATCACCCGCACGCGCACGACCACCGCGACTACGCCGAGGTGAAGCGTCTGCTCAAGCGCGCGCGGCTCGACGTCGACGCGCGCGCACTCGCGGCCGACATCTTCGCGCGCATCGCCGAGGTCGAGGCGGAGCTGCACGGCACCCGCGTCGATCGGGTGGCGTTCCACGAGGTCGGCGCCTACGACTCGATCGCCGACGTGGTCGGCGTCGCCGCGGCGATCGCCCACCTGGCCCCTGCCTCGATCGGATCCCTGCCGCCGGTGGTCGGGACGGGCCTGGTCCGCACGGCGCACGGCCCGGTGCCGGTGCCGGCGCCGGCCACGGCTGCGCTCCTGGCCAGCGCCGACATCCCGATGCTCGCCGAGGGAGAAGGCGAGCTGACGACGCCCACCGGCGCCGCGATTCTGGCAGCGGTCGTCGACCGCTTCGGTCCGTTGCCGCCCATGCGCCTGCGCGCGATCGGCTACGGCGCCGGCACGCGCGAGCTCGCCGATCGCGCCAACGTGCTGCGCGTGACGCTGGGCGAGGCGATCGGCGCCCTCGAGGCGATGCCCGCGGGCGACGTCGTCCTCGTCGAGGCGAACGTCGACGACATGAGCCCGCAGCTCTACGGGCCGCTCTACGACGCGCTCTTCGCGGCCGGGGCCGTCGACGTCTGGTCGGCCCCCATCTTGATGAAGAAGGGGCGTCCGGCGGTACAGATCTCCGCGCTCGCGCCCCCCTCGGGGCTGTCGGCCGTCGAGCGCGCCTTCTTCGCGAACTCGACCACGCTCGGGTTGAGGCGGCGCGCGCTCGAGCGGGTCGTGCTGGCCCGCTCGTTCGTCTCGGTGGCCACGGCGTACGGCAAGGTGCGCGATCAAGCTGGCGGCGCTCGATGGCGAGATCCTGGGCGCGCAGCCCGAGTTCGAGGACTGCCGCCGGCTGGCGGCGCGGGCGCGCGTGCCGACCCGCGAGGTGCTGGCCGCCGCCGCCGCCGCCGCGCGCACCCTGCTGCCCGCCGGCGTTCGGAGGCCCCGCCGGTGAGCGACGATCCGGGGCGGGGCGGGTTCGATGGTCTGGCCCAGGCGGCGCAGGTGCTGGCGGTCGGCACCGGCGAGAGCCAGCTCCACGCCGCGACCGAACACATCGCGCGCGCTCTCGGCGCCACCTCGGTCAGCCTGCTGGCGGTGCTCTCCAATCCCGACGCCGCCTACCTGGTCGCCGACAGCGGCGAGATCGAGCTCGGGCGCGTGCGCTTGCCGCTCGGCCGAGCACCCCCACCTGCGCCGGGCGATGGAGGCCGGCGAGGTGACGATCGTCGGCGGCGGCGACGCGGCCAGCGCCGGCGGCGTGGCGGGCGCGGCGGACGCCAGCGCCGTCTTCCCGGTGCTCGTCGGCCGCAAGCCGGCCGGCGCGCTGGTCGCGCGGTTCGACGGTGACGCGGCGGCGCGTCTGGCCGAGACCTCGGTCGGTCCGGGGCGGGTGGCCGCCTCGCTGTTCGGCATCGTGCTGCGGGGCGCGAAGGCGCTCGAGCCGCTGCGCGAGCGCACCCGCCGCGTCACGCTTCCCGACGTCCGAGAGGAGCGCCGCGTGCGCGCCATCGAGCGCTACCGCGCCTTCATCGACAGCGCCTCCGACGGGATCGTGGTCGTCGATGCGGCGGGCGTGGTCCTCTACCTGAACCGCGCGGCCGAGGAGGTCACCGGCTATGCGCGCGACGGCCTGTCGGGCAAGCCGATCGTCCAGATCGTCCCCGAGCCGTTTCGACCCGGCCTCGAACATCGGATCGCGCGCGCCATCGCCGCCGATCCGGTCGACAACTTCGACCTCGATCTCATCACCACCTCGGGCGATCGCATCACCGTGTCGGTCGCCTCGATCGCCATCCTCTCCGAGCACGAGGCGGCGATCTTCTCCTTTCGCGACGTCACGCTGGCGCGCGATCTCGAGCGCGAGTTGCGGCGGACCAGCGAGTTTCTGAAGCGCATCCTCAACTCGGTCGTCGACGGCGTGATCGCCGCGAACCTGAAGGGGACGATTGTCCTGTTCAACCAGGGCGCCGAGCGGATCTGCGGCTACAAGGCCGCCGACGTGATCGGGAAGATGTCGGTCAAGCGGCTCTACCCGCCCGGCGTGGCGCACGAGGTGATGCGGCTCATCCGTTCAGCCGAGCACGGCGGCGGCGGCCGGCTCGAACCGGTGCGGCGCGATCTGCTCACCGCCGCCGGTGAGCGGGTGCCGGTCTCGATCTCGGCGGCGCTGGTGCTCGACGACGAGGGGCGCGAGATCGCCACCGTCGGCATCTTCTCCGACCAGCGCGAGCGGCTGCGGATGGAGGAGCGGCTGGCCTTCGCGCAGGAGAAGCTGGCGGTCTCGGAGAAGCAGGCGGTGGCGGTCGAGCTGGCCGGCGCCGCCGCGCACGAGCTGAACCAGCCGCTCACCTCGGTCATGGGCTACGCCCAGGTGCTCGATGCGGAAGCTCGGCGGCGAGCGACCCGCACCTGCCGATCGTGCGGACAATTCTCGAGGAGGCCGATCGCATGGCGGCCATCGTCCGCAAGCTCGGCAGCCTGACGCGCTACGAGACCAAGAGCTACGTCGGCGGCGCGCAGATCATCGACCTCGACCGCTCGGCGCAGGAAAACTTCCCTGGCACCGTCGAAACCGGTAAGAAAGAAGGGACATGAAACCGGAGCAGATCACCGAGACGCTCGAACAGGCCGCCAAGCAGCTCGGCGTCCAGGTCCGCTACGAGACGATGACCGGCGAGGTCGCCGGCGCGGGCGGGCTCTGCAAGCTCAAGGGGCAGTGGTGCGTGATCATCGACCGCAAGGTCACGCCCGCCGACCGCGCCGCGACGCTGACCGAGGCGCTGGCCCAGCTCGACACCGACGCGTCTTCCTGCCGCCCGAGATCCGCGACGCCCTCGCCGCGGCCCGGCTCGCGTCCCGGCCTCCGCTCGTGCGTCGGCGGCGCGTGACGACGGCTTTGAGCGAGATCACCGAAAGCGCGGCCCTCCGGTCCGCTAGGACAACCCGCGAATCTTGTCGGCCAGCAACGGATCGTCGGCGACGGCGGTCTCGAGCGCGGCGCGCAGCTTCTCGCGGACGGCGGCCGGGGCGTTGGTGCCGAGCTGCTTGTCGACCACGCGATCGATCACCCGCTCGACGGCCGCCTTCGGCTGATCTTGCCGGCCTTGAGATCGGCCGCCAGATCGGCGGTCGCGCTGCGTCGGCGGCCGGGCCGCGTCTTTCGGTCGTCCGCGTCGCCGCGGCCGGCGCGCCCGCCGACTTCAGCTTGTCGGCGAAGGCCGGGCGCGCGCCGGTGGCGGCGATCGGCGCCGGCCGCGGGGCGACTCTCGTCGTTCCGGCCCGGCCGACCGGGACGTTTCCGGGAGGCCCGCCGCCCGGGCCTGTGACTTTACCTGCCACGCGCGCGCGACCTTAGCACGATCAGGCGCGGATGTTCGAGACGGCCGCCTTGGCCGTGTCGTACTTGGCCCGCATGACGTTGGAGACGGTCGTGAAGCGCTGGCTCTCTTCCTGGATCTGCTGCTGCAGGGCCAGCATCTGCATGTTCGACGACTGACCGTCCTGCATCATCGCCTGAATGTTCGTCATGGACCGGTTGCCCCCGGAGCGGCGAGCGCCGCCGATCGCCGCCGGGCCCAGCGCCGGCGGGCCCGATCCGCCGCAGGCCCGGCGACGCCGAGCGCGCCCGACCGGCGGCGGCGCCGGCACCGGAGATCGAATTCACCGCGCCGACGCGCGCGTCGTGGACCGCCGCCGCCATCACCGGACCGGCGATGACGTGGGTGGCGACCTCGGCGCCGCTCATGAGCAGCGACACGCCGCCCGCGAGCACGTCGCGGAACGGCGCCGACGGGCTTCTCGGTCTGGCGGGCACGGGTGGCGTCGATCTCGAGGCGCGAGTCGCCGGCTGGCGCTGCGGCGTTCGGAACGGGGTCGGAAGCGGGGCTGATGGTGGTGGGCATGGGATCCTCCTGCCGGGGTATCGGTCGCGCCATCCGTGAAGTTTCGTCGAGCGCCCGCCCGGTCCACGCGGCGCGGTGTAGACTGCCGCCGTGGGTCTCGTCCGCGGATTCCTGGCGCCGTTCCGGGGCGGCGCCTTCATCGCCCGCCACGCCTCTGGCACTACCTGGTGCTGCCGGTGCTGCTCGACGTGGCGCTGGGCGTGACGACGATGATCCTGCGCCCAGCGCTACTGGCGCGGCGAGCAGTGGGTCGGCGAACAGCTCATGCAAGGCCCCCGTCATCGGCTGGCTCGTCCTCTCGGGTCCTGACGGTGCTGAGCGGCGTGGTCCTCTTCCTGGTGGCGCAGCCGCTGCTGTCGGCGGTGTTCTCCGATCGCCTGTCCGAGCGGGTCGAGCGCCAGGTGCGGGGCGCGGCGCCGTCGGCGCCGTTCTTCGCCTCGGCCGGCCGGGCGATCGCGCACGGGCTGCTCAAGCTGGTGCTCTACGGCCTGGCGATGCGGTGGCGGTTTTTCGTGCTCAGCTTCTGGACCGCCGGCATCGGCGCCATCGTTCGGCCTCGCGCTGGCCGGCCTCTTCATCGCCTACGACGGCTTCGACTACCCGCTCGCCCGTCGGGGCGCGAGCTTCGGCAAGAAGTGGGCCTACCTCGCGCGCCACCCGGCGCAGACGATCGGGTTCGGCTCCGGCGCGACGCTGCTCTACCTGATCCCGTTCGCGCTCTTCGTCGCGCCGCCCGTTCGTGGCGGCGGGCGCGACGCTGGCTTTCGTGGAGTCCGACGGGGACGGCCGGGGGAAAGAAAGCGGGAGCGACGAACAAGCCGCGCAAGGTCGCGTCGGGCGCAAGCTACCGGTGAAGGGCGACGCCAAGGCTGAGCAAGGCGCGCGAGCGAAGCGACGCGGCGACGCAAAAAGCCGGCCGAAATGTAGCTGCAAATACGTGAAATCCCCCGTATTATGAGCGTCTTGAAGAAGCCCGTCCCCTTCGGGAAGTACTACCTCCTCGAGCGGATCAACGTCGGAGGTATGGCCGAAGTCTTCAAAGCCAAGACCTTCGGGGTCGAGGGCTTCGAGCGCCTGCTGGCCGTCAAGCGGATCCTCCCGAACATCGCCGAGGATGAAGAGTTCATCACGATGTTCATCGACGAGGCGAAGATCGCCGTGCAGCTG
Organism: uncultured Pseudomonadota bacterium; assembly: GCA_963725905.1. GTDB lineage: Bacteria > Myxococcota_A > Polyangia > Fen-1088 > Fen-1088 > JADGRB01. The sequence goes on from CAVSAG010000007.1 coordinate 478,001, forward strand.
CAGCACGCGAACATCGCCCAGATCTTCGACCTCGGTAAGGTTGATGAGAGCTACTTCATCGCGCTCGAGTACGTCAACGGGCGCGACCTGCGGTCGATCTTCGATCGCATGCGCAGCCGGGGCGAGTCGCTGCCGATCGCCATGGCCTGCTGGGTGATGATGCAGATCTGCGAGGGGCTCGACTACGCGCACAACAAGCGCGACGGGCAGGGGCGGGAGCTCCACCTCATCCACCGCGACATCTCGCCGCAGAACGTGCTCATCGGCTACGACGGCGAGGTCAAGCTGATCGACTTCGGCATCGCCAAGGCGGCCGGCAAGGCCTCGACGACGCAGGCCGGGATCCTGAAGGGAAAGTTCGGCTACATGTCGCCCGAGCAGGTGCGCGGGCTGCCGATCGACAAGCGCAGCGACATCTTCGCGGTCGGCATCGTCCTCTACGAGCTGCTGACCGGCGAGCGGCTGTTCGTCGGCGAGACCGACTTCTCGACGCTGGAGAAGGTGCGCAACGTCGAGATCGTCCCCCCGTCGTCCTACAACAAGAAGATCCCGGCCGAGCTGGAGCGCCTGATGCTGAAGGCGCTGGCGCGCGATCCGGAGGATCGCTACAGCAACGCCATCGATCTGCACGACGACCTGCAGTCGTTTCTCTACTCGATCGGCGAGTTCTATTCGCGCAAGGATCTGGCCGGGTGGATGAAGAAGACCTTCGCCGCCGAGATCGAGGAGGACAACGCCAAGATCGAGCAGTACCGGCAGATCGCGCCGCCGGTCGCCGCGTCGAGCGAGGTGTCGCGCCGCGCGGCGGTGGCGGGCGAGCTCGCGCGTCGGCGCGCCGCCGGCGCCGCCCCCGACGGCCGCCCAGGGCAAGGACAAGGACAACAAGAAGGACAAGAGCGGCAAGGGCAAGAACCCCTCGGCGATGGGGTGGGACGACGAGGAGCTCGACACCCAGATCTTCGACAAGACCGACGAGAACGCCGAGGACAAGACGGTCGAGCAGAGCGCCACCGATCTCTTCTTCGAGGACGACGACCGGACGGTGGCCAACGAGCCGCCGCCGGACATCCTCCAGCAGGCGCGGCCGCCGGAGGTGCTGGACACGCCCAAGCCGCAGCGGAAGCCGGTTTCGGTGAAGGTGTCGCGCGACGACATCCCGGGGCCGACGCCGCCTCCGGTCTCGCTCCCCAAGCCGCCCGTCGCCGCGCCGGCCGACGCTGACCGGCGTGCCGCCCACGGCTGCCGAGGTCGACGACGCGGCCGCTGGCGCCGCTGCCGCCGCCCCCCGCGCCGCCCCCACGCACGACGCCGACCCAGCTGCGCCGATCGGGCCTGAACCTGCCGCCCGTTCACATCCCGGCGCCGCCGGCGCCGGTGCCGCCGCCGCTCATGCAGATGCCGCCGCCGCCGGCGGCGCCGATGCCGGCGCCGATGCCGCCGCCCCGCCAGACCTTCAGGCAACCGGCGACCACCCCATTCGGGGTCGGTAACTTCTCCGACGAGCTGGCGCAGTCCCGCGCGAAGAAGGGTGGCGGCGTGCCTTTCTGAAGGTGGCGGCCGTGCTCCTTCTGGCCGGCGTCGGCGGGCGGCGGCTACTGGTACTACTCGAGCACCAACAAGCCGGGCCGCATCGAGGTCACCGCCACGCCCGGCGACGCCACCGTGCTGGTCGACAACACGAAGGTCGGTGACCACTCGCCGGTGACGTTCGAGCGGCCCCCCGGCCACTACACGGTGTCCGTCACGCGCGACGGGTACGTCCGTTACGACAAGCCGATCGAGGTGCACGCGGGCGAGCCGGTGCCCCTGACCGTGGCGCTGGAGCCGTCGCCCGACACGGGCTTCGAGCTGACCAGCGAACCGCCGGGCGGGCTGGTCTGGCTCGACGGCGCGGCCATCAGGGGGGCCACGGGCCAGCAGGCGCGCACCGACTTCCGGGCGTTCCGGATCGCCCCCGGGCACCACCTGCTGGAGATCAAGGGCGAGAACCGGTTCAAGCCGTGGCGGCAGGACATCGACGTCGAGCCGGGCGCCATCGCGAAGGTTCACGCGATGCTGATTCCCGCCTCGGGCAGCGCGCCGTCGGGGAAGACGCCGCCGCGCGCCGAGGTGGCCGTCGCGCCGCCGCCGCCGCCGTCTCCACCGCCCGCGCCGCGCGCCCCGCCGCCCCCCGTCCAGCACGAAGCGGTGGTCGCGCCGCCGCCTCCGTCAGCGCCGTCACCTGCAGCGCCTTCGCCGGCCGCTCCGCACACGCCGCGGCACAAGAAGGCGCACGAGGTGGCGCTCGACGACAGCGGCAGCGTCGCGCCGAGCAGCGACGACGACAGCGCCGCGGCGGCCAAGGCCACCGACAAGAGCGACAAGGGCGGCGACTGCACGATGACGGTCAACTCCGTCCCCTGGTCCGAGGTCTGGATCGACGGCAAGAACACCAGCCAGCACACGCCGATCGTCGACTACAAGATCCCCTGCGGCCGGCACAAGCTGGCGTTCAAGCGGTCGGACATGCAGATCGATCAGACCGAGAGCATCAACGTGAAGCCGGGGCAGAACTTCAAGCAGCGCTACACGCTCGCCACCGACGAGTGATGCGGCACCCCGTCCCCCCGGCGTCGTCGGCCGGCGCCTCGGGCGCGGGCCCGGAGATCGAGCGGCCGCCCTCGCGGGCCGAAGCGCTGGAGGCGACCTGGCGCGCCTACTACCAGCAGGTGAGCGAGGCGCCGCGCCACCCCGCCGCGCGCGACTTTTTGCACCGCGATCTGACCACCGCGCTCGGGCGCCTCGTACCGCCCGATGCGTCGGTGCTGGAGGTCGGCTGCGGCGAGGGGGACCTCCTGGCGGCGCTGCCGAACGTGCGCCGGCAGGGGATCGACTACCTCCCCGAGACGATCGCGCGCGCGCGCACACGCCACCCGGAGGTCACCTTCGAGGTGGGCGACGCCAGCGCGCCGCCGGCGGATCTCGTGCAGCGGGCCGACGCGGTGATCTGCGATCGCCTCTGCCACAGCGTGCTCGACGTCCAGGCGCTGCTGGCTGGCCTCAAGCGGCGCCTCGCGCCCGAGGGGCGCATCTACCTCACCGCCTTCAGCTATCTGTGGGAGGTCCCGGTGCGGCTGGCGGAGCTGGCTGGGCTCAAGCGACCGGCGCCGCAGGCGAACTGGCTGTCGGACGCCGACTTCCGCAACCTTTACGACATCACGGGCCTCGAGGTGGTGCGCTACGAGGACCGGTTGCTCCTGCCGGTCGATCTGCCGGTCGTCTCGACGGCGCTCAACCGCTACGCGGTGCGCGCGCCGGCCCTGAAGCACGCTTCGCTCTACCGCATCTACGTGCTGCGCGATCGTAGTACGGCGCTTGGGGCGGCGCCGGCTCCACGCAAGGCGAGCGTCAGCGTGATCGTGCCGACGCGCAACGAGGCGGGGAACGTCGCGGGGGCCGTCGCCCGCACGCCGGTGATGGGCGCGTCGACCGAGCTCATCTTCGTCGAGGGGCACTCGACCGACGACACCTGGGCCGCCATCCAGCGGACGGTGCAGGCGTACGATGGGCCGCTCAAGCTGCGCGCGTTCCAGCAGACCGGCAAGGGGAAGGGGGACGCCGTACGGCTCGGCTTCGCGCACGCCACCGGCGACGCGCTCATGATCCTCGACGCCGATCTGACGGTGCCACCCGAGGAGCTGCCCACCTTTTACGATGTGCTCACCGGCGGTCACGCCGACTTCGTGCAAGGCACCCGGCTGGTCTACCCGATGGAGCCGGGGGCGATGCGCTTCTTCAACAAGCTCGGCAACGTCGCCTTCTCGGAGCTTTTCACCTATCTCTTGCAGCAGCCGATCAAGGACACGCTGTGCGGGACCAAGGTCCTCTGGCGCAAGGACTACGAGCGGATCGCCGCCGGGCGCAGCTACTTCGGCGACTTCGATCCCTTCGGCGACTTCGACCTCATCTTCGGGGCGGCCCGCTTGAACCTGAAGATCGCCGAGATCCCGGTGCGCTACCGCGACCGCACCTACGGCGAGACCAACATCTCGCGCTGGAAGCACGGCCTGCTCTTGCTGCGGATGTCGGCGGTGGCGGCGCGCAAGATCAAGTTCGTGTGATGCTCACCGCCGAACAGCGGGCGCGCACGCTGGCGCGGTTCGAGGAGCACCGGCGCGCCTGGGACCGGAATCCGGCGCTGCGGACCCTTTACGCCGAGTGGTACGGCCGCGTCGCCGCGGAGCTGCCGCCGGCGGCGCTCGGCCCGCGCCTCGAGCTCGGCTCCGGCCCCGGCTTCGCGCGCCAGTTCATTCCCGACCTCGAGCTCTCCGACGTCGTGCGCGCCCCCTGGCACGACCGCGAGGCGAGCGCCGAGGCGCTGCCCTCCGGGGACGCGGCGCTGGGCGCGCTCGTCCTTTTCGACGTGCTCCATCACCTGCCTGACCCGCGCCGGTTCTTCGCCGAGGCGACGCGGGCACTGCGCGCCGGCGGGCGGATCGTGATGTGCGAACCGTACGTGAGCCCGCTTTCCTACCCGGTGTACAAGTTCCTGCACGACGAGCCGCTCGCGATGGGCGTCGACCCGCTGGCGCCGGCCCAGCAGGACTCGGACGGCGCGCGCGATCCGTTCGACTCCAACCAGGCGGTCCCCTCCCTGCTGTTCGGACGCCGCCGACGCGCGTTCTCGGACACGTTCCCGGCGCTCGCCGTCCGCAGCGTCGCGCATCTCTCGGGCCCGAGCTATCCGGCCTCCGGGGGTTTTTCGCGCCGCCCGCTGCTGCCCGGGCCGATCTGGTCGGCTTTCCACGCGCTCGAGTCGAGGCTCCCGGAGCCCCTGTTTCGCCTGATCGGCTTCCGGATACTGGTGGTGATCGAGAAGCTCGCCTGACCGGCGAGCCGCCGGGCATGCCCGGACATGATCGCGTGGCCAGAAGATAGTCGACGCGGTCGAGAAACTCCTACCCGCCTCTCCCGTACTGGGGTGGCATCGTGCTTGCTCTACTGCGGGCGTCCACAACAACGGAGGGGCGGTCATGTTCAGAGGTTCAAGAGAAGTAAGCGGGGTGTTGCTGGCGCTCGCGGGCGGAAGCCTGTTCGTGCTCGGGTGCGGCGACAATGGCGGCGACGTCTCCGCCGATTCATTGTCGCGGCTGATGGACGACGGCGACGTCGCGGCGGTCGCGCCGACGACGGCCGCGGCTCCCGCCGCGATGACCGCGCCGCCGCGCTTCTGTCCGAACAACGACTGCACCGGATCGCCGCTGACGTTCTGGATGCTCGACGACTGCAACCCGCTGTCGACGCAGCTCTTCGATTCGGGGTTCACCTCCGAGATCACCCACCCGGCGTTCCGGTCGGTCAGCGCCGCCTGTGTCGCCAGCATCGACAACGAAGGGATCCGCCTCGCCGGCCAGGACGACATCGTCTACGCGCCCGATCAGCCCGACTTCCTTTTCAATCAAGGGCTGACCGTGGCCGCCTGGATCAACCCGGACAACCTGAACGGGACGCAGAGCATCTTCCGCAAGCGCCTCGACGGGACGAGCTCGTTCCTGCTGGCGATCGACGGGGGCAAGCTGACCTTCGCGCTCAAGCTGACCAACGGCAAGAACGTGGGCATCTCCGCGGCGATCAAGGCCAGGCGATTCACCCACGTGGCCGCCAGCTACGACGGCAGGCAGGCGCTCCTCTACGTCAACGGCGCCGTGGCCGCCAGCGCCAAGCTCGCGGGAATCATCGCGCCCGGCGCCGGGCCGATTCTGGTCGGCAACGACGCCAACGGACGCGAGATGGTCGGGACCATCGACGACATCTGGCTCAACACGCTGGCCGCCCCCGCCGCCGCGATCCAGGGGCTGGCCTGCGTCCGGAGCGCGCCGGTCGTCGCGCTCACGCCGGGGACGACGCCGGCCGAGACCGCGGGCGCGACGGTGGCTTTCGATCTGGCGATCACCAACAGCGACAACGCCATGTGCCCGGCCGACACGTTCCAGGCCTTCCTGAACAGCTTCGTCCCGGTCACCGCGTCCACATTCCCGAGCCCGGTCACCCTCGCGCCGGGGCAGACCGCGCACCTGGCGGTCTCCCTGACGACCTCCAAGATGGCCTCCATCGGGTCGTACCCGGTCGACTACGTCGTCGAGAGCGGGACCGCGCCGCAGAGCCAGGCCACGGCCGAGGCCACGCTGGTGATCGGCACCGGTCCCGTCTCCTGCGACGGAGTGCCCCCGTTCACTCCGCAGATCACGGGATCGTTCGCCAGCCCGATCGGCCAGCCGTTCACCTACGCGGCGACCGGCCTGACCGCGCCGACGGTCATGCCGCTGCTCAACCCCGACGGTTCGACGCAAGGGCTGCAGGTCTCCGCCAACCCGGGCGCGACCAACGACCCGAACAACAGCTTCCTCGGGTTCGGCTGGGGCTTCGGCAACCCGCCTTGCCTCGACGCCAGCGCCTACACGGGCGTCGAGTTCACCATCACCGGAGATCTCGGCACCTGCGGCCTGACGCTGACGCTGACGCCGAGCGAGAACAATTCGATTCAGTTCGGCCCCGAGGGCGTCTGCACGGCGGCGAACTGCGCCGGGCCATTCTCGCCGAGCATCGGGACCGGGACGACGATCGTCAGCTTCAGCAGCTTCGCCAACGGGAGCCCGCTCGCCACGCTCGACGCGACGGCCCTGAACGCGATCGGCTGGAATCTGACGGTGCCTTCCGACGGTGTGACCGCGTCCTGCGTGGCGAACTTCAACGTCACCAACGTCTCGTTCACCACCGCGACGACCGTGCCTCCGACGCCCGACGGCGGCGTCGCCGGTCCGGGCGGGACCAGCGGTGGCGGCGCGGCCGGCAAGGCCGGCGGTGGGTTCGGCGGTGCCGGGGGCGCGGCCGGCCGCGGTGGTCGCCCGCCGCTGGGCGGATCCATGGGAGGGCCTGGGGGGGCCCCGTAACAAGGAAGCCGCGGGCCTCCACTGTTGGACGTGGAGGCCCGCGCTTCGCTATAGTCGAGGCGTGCGCGCGATCCGCGCCGCCGCGGCGGCGGCTGCAGTCCTGCTGATCACGCTGGGCGCCTCGGCAGGCACCGTGCCATCGCTGTCCGGCGCTTGGTTCTTCGGCGACCACGCGCCCGAGCCGAAGGAGGCGGTGCTGTCGATCCCGCAACGCTGCTGGAACGGTGGCGTCGACTTCACGCTGACCGAGACCGGGAAGAAGCTGACCGGCAAGGCGCGCTGGACCGAGGCGACCGGTGGCGTGCCGCGCCCCCCGCGGGACGAGACCGAGACGCTGACCGGCACCCGCGACGGCAACCACGTCGTCCTCACCGGCGCGCACACGGTGGTGACCTACCCGGATCCCGTTCGTGACGTCGTCGAGGGCCAGTCGGACAACGGCAAGTCGACCGTGAAGTACGATCTGCGCGTCGACCCCAAGACCGGCCACCTGGTCGGCACGCGCGACGGCCAGCCGCTCTGGCTGGCGCGCTTCAAGACCCACCAGGCGAGCTGCGGCTCACCGCCGCCCTAGTCGTTCGAGCGCGTCGTCCAGGCCGTGCACTGGTAGAGCGCGGCGGGGACGGGGGCGGCTGGCGGAAAGGCTGCGCGACGGACGGGCGTCAGCACCGCGCCGAGCGCCGCGGCGATTCGGGCCGGGGGACTGACGTGGTGGTCGTCGATGCGGTCGTAGCCGATGGCGGCGAAGGCGCGGGTCATGAGGGGGCTCACCATCGGGTAGCCGGTCACCAGCGTGCCGCCCGGGGCGAGGGCGCGGGCGAGGCCGCGGGCGGCGCCGTCGGCGTCGCGGATGTGCTCGAGGACGGAGAAGCAGACGATGGCGTCGAAGTGGGCGGCCGGCAGGTCGGCGTCGTTCAGCAGGTCGGCGCGGCGGAACTCGGCGCGGCAGCCGGGGGCGACCAGCGCGTCGAGGCCTGGCGCCAGGGTCAGATCGGTGCCGGTGTATTCGGCGTAGTGCTTGGTCAGCGTCGGAACCAGCACGCCGCTGCCGACGCCGACCTCCAGGACACGCCGGCCACCGGCGGGCAGGAAGTCGAGACCCATCTGCAGCCGGTGGCGGTAGAGCCAGCCGACCCACGGATGGTAGTAGTACGGCAGCGGATCGTCGGCGTCGTTGGGCTTGAGGACCCCGCGCGGGGGGAGGTCGAGGCGCACCGGCATCAGGCGCGCTTCTGGGCGACGAGGATCAGGAAGCCGCCCAGGTTGCGCAGCAGGGGCATGTCGGCGGCGGCGCGCTCGGCCCAGCCGAACAGGCGTCCGAGCGGCGGAAAGCGAAACACGGCCGAGGTCGGCGTCACCACGCGTACGCCGCGCACGGCGATCAGATCGACGCCCGCCGGAAGGTAGCGGCGCGCGCGCGACAAGGTGTCGAACCGCGTGTAGACGTCCTTCTCGGTCGTGCCATCGGCGGCGATCTTCCCAGGGCCGCCGAGGCGCTTGGCCAGGTAGCGCAGCGACAGTGGGTTGTAGAACTCCAGCAGAGGTGGCCGCCGGGGCGGACCAGGCGCGCCAGCTCGGCGACCGCCGCCTCGATCGGCGGTACGTGCGCCAGCACCTTCATGCTGTAGACGAGATCGAAGGTCTCCGACGGCAGCGGCACGTCGGTCAGCGAGCCCTGCAGCACCGAGAGCCCGCGCGCGCGCGCCGGCTCGAGCATCCCGCGCGACAGGTCGAGGCCGACGGCCGTGCGGGCCACGCGGGCCGCCTCACGCAGCAGAAGGCCGGTGCCGCAGCCGGCCTCGAACACGTCCTTGCCGGCGCCGAAGCGGCGCACCAGGTCCAGCTCCAGCTCGTCGATGAGGCGGTGGTAGCCGTGGTGCCGCTCGGCCTCGTAGCCGGCGGCGAAGCGGTCGTAGTAGGCCTGCGTGGTGGGGGTGGTGCTCATGGCCTCAGTGGTAGGAGGGGCTGGTCCGCTGCCGACGGGCGACGATCACGAACAGCACGCCGGAGAGGCCGAAGGCGATGATCCCCGCCTGCAACGCGGTGGCGATCGAGGTGTGGAAGCGAACGGAGATCCCCCCGATGACGGACGGGGCCGGTGAGTTTCCGAAGACATGCAGGCAGAACATCGACACCGCCTGCAGCGTCGCGCCGTACTGGGGGGGCCCCATCTCGTCGATCACGGCAGCCGACGGACCGTTGTATACCGAGAGAAGAAACGACGCCGCCGCCGTCATGAGCAGAAACTCCGCCCTCCCGGTGACGAGCAGCGCCGCCGCGCCGACAGGGGCAGCGACGAGCATCGAGATGCCAATCGTGAGCGCGTGGCCGCCGCGCGCGCGCCGGTTGAGCGCGTCGCCCATGTAGCCGCCCACGATGACGCCGCCCGCCCCGCAGACGAGGCCGACGAAGGCCATGTAGACGCTGCCGAACGTGAGCGAGATGTGGCGCTCCTCGATGATGAGGACGCGGACCCAGGAGATGAGAGAGCTCGCCCCGAAGGTGGCCAGCGTGCCGCCCGCAACCGTCAGGATGAAGGTGGTGGACAGAAGATAGGCCCGGGCCGGCAGCGCGTGCGGCCGATCGATCCGCTCGGGCGCTGCGATAAAAGCCGCCGCCAGCGTGAGCAGGATCGACGGACCGCCCGCGATCCAGAAGACGCCCCGCCAGCCGACGAGCGGCGCGAGCATGGTCCCCACCACCAGCCCGCTGGTTCCACCCAGCGCCATCCCGATGTTGTAGATGCCGAGCGCGCGCCCGCGCTTCTCGGGCGGCGCGTCCGCGCAGAGCAGCGTGTTGGCCGACGGGCCGTAGGCCCCCTCGCCGACGCCGACCAGCGCGCGGAAGAAGAGCAGCATCGGGAACGACGTCGAGAGCGCCGAGCCAATGGTGGCGATCGACCAGACGAAGATGCCGGCGAAGATCACCTTGCGCGGCCCGATCCGGTCGGCAATTGGGCCCGAGATGAGTGACGCCAGCGCGAAAACGAACAGGTTCGCCGAGGCCAGCCACGCGACCTTGAAGTTGTCGAGGTGGAACGTTCCCTGGATGTGCGGGGTCATCCCGTAGACGACCTGCCGGTCCAGGTAATTGAAGAAGTTGATCAGCGTCAGCAGCGGCAGCGGCGGGATGCCACGCGGGCGCGCCGCCCCTGTCGGTGTCGGCAGGCCCATCGGGACGGAGCTCATCGCAGGCTTTCCAGGCAGGCGACGGCTTCGGGGCGGGACCAGTCGCGCTTGTTGATGAAGTAGTAGCGGACCCGGCCGGCGGCGTCGATCAGAAAGCTCTCGGGAAACTTTTCGGTCCCGAACTTCTTGGGGATCTCGTGCGAGGTATCGAGCAGCACGCCGATGGCGCTCCCCTTGGGGAAGAACCGCCGGATGGTCCCCCAGTCGTCGTCGACGCTGACCGCCAGGAGGCGCAGGTCGGTGCCGTCCAGCTTGCGCGCCAGGTCCTCCAGCGACGGGACCTCGTCGACGCAGGGAGGGCACCAGGTGGCCCAAAAATTGAGAAGCACCGGATGTCCGTGCTGGCCGGACAGCGACACCGTGCGCCCACCCGCGTCGGGGAGCTGAAAATCAGGCGTCGCGCTCTGCAGGAAGGAGGGCAGCGGATCCGGTTTGAGCGCCGTGCAGGCGCCGTCGCGCGTGCGCGCCAGCGTCGCGTGCACCCCACCCAGGAACCGCACCCCCACGAACGCGATCGCCGCCGCCGTGATGACCATCGGCGTGAGCCGACGCAGCCGCGACACGCTGTGATCTGAGCGTGACGCGGCTGCGGGCTTCATGCGGGGGCTAGACTACCCTTTTTTCTTCTTGAGCTCGTCGTCGGCGATCTTCTTGAACGTCTCCCACGGGTAGGCGCCGTTGATCTTGCGCCCGTTGATGAAGACGGCCGGCGTACCGTTGACGCCCACCGCCTGGCCTTCCTTGGTGTCGGACTGGATCTGGTCCTTGTACTTCTGCGCGTCGAGGTCGGCCTTGAACTTGGCCATGTCGAGGCCCAGCTCCTGCGCGTACTTCTCGAAGTCGGCCCGCTCGAGCGCCGTGTTGTTCTCGAACAGCTTGTCGTGCATCTGCCAGAACTTCCCCTGCGCACCGGCAGCCATCGCCGCCTCGGCGGCCGGCTCGGCGTGCGGGTGGAAGGGGAGCGGGTAGTTCTTCCAGGTCATGTGCACCTTGCTGCCGTACTCCTTCTCCAGCTGCGACAGCTGCGGCTCGACCCGCTTGCAGAACGGGCACTGGAAGTCGGAGAAGATCACCACCTGCAGCGGCGCGTTCTTCGACCCCTTCGACGGGCCGTTGCCGCCCGCCACCTTGTAGACGGTGGTGTCCTGATCGGGCGTCTTCTCCGCCCCCTGCGCCTGCGCGCCGGCCGGCGCCGCGGCCACCTCGGTCTTCGCGTCCTTCATCAACGCGTCGTAGACCTTCGCCTTCGGCGTCCCCTTGGCGACCATCGAATCGGCGACCTTCAGCTCGTCGTCGATCCGCGCCTTGAACGCCTCGAACGGCTGGGCGCCCGAGAGGAACTTGCCGTTGACGAAGAAGGCCGGCGTGCCACGCGCGCCGATCTTGCCGCCCGCAGTCGAGTCAGCCTCGATGGCCTCCTTGCCCTTCTGCGCGTCGAGCGCCGCCTTGAACTTGGCCATGTTGAGACCCAGCTCCTGCGCGTACTTCTCGAACGTCGGGCGATCCTCGTGCGCCTGATCGGCGAACAGCTTGTCGTGCATCTCCCAGAACTTCCCCTGCTCGCCGGCGGCGCGGGCCGCGATGGCCGAGGGCATGGCGTTGGGGTGGAACGGCAGCGGCAGGTCGCGCCACACGACGCGGACCTTCCCCTTGTACTCGTCCATCACCTTGTTGATGGTCGGCTCGACGCGGCTGCAGAACGGGCACTGGAAGTCCGACCACTGCACGATCGTGACCGGCGCGTCCTTGGACCCCTTCATCGGGGCGCCCTTGATCTCGGCGCGATAGCGGACGTTGGCGTCGGGCTCGCCGGCGGCCTTCGGGGCGGGCGGCGGAGCGGCCGCCTTCTCGAGCCCGTTCTGCGTGAGAGCGGCGTAGACCTGGCCGCGCGGCGTGCCGGCGGCGATCTTGGCGTCGGCCTTCTTGAGCTCCTCGTCGATGACGCCCTTGAACGCCTCCAGCGGCTGCGCGCCGCGGAAGTTACGCCCGTTGATGAAGAAGTTGGGGGTGCCGCGGGCGCCGAACTTCTCGGCCTCGGCCATCTCGGCCTTGATGTGCGCCTCGCCCTGCTTGTTGTCCATCGCCTCTTTGTACTTGGCCATGTTGAGCCCGATCTCCTGGGCGTCCTTGTCGAGGCTCGGGCGATCGAGGTTCTGCTGGGTGGCGAACATCTTGTCGTGCATCTCCCAGAACTTCCCCTGGGCGCGGGCCGCCTCGGCCGCCAGGGCCGCCGGCATCGCGTTCTGGTGGAACGGCAGCGGGTTCTCCTTGTAGGAGATCGCGACGTCCTTGCCGTAGTCCTTGAGCAGCGTGGTGAGCGTCGTCTCGGCGCGGCTGCAGTAGGGGCACTGGAAGTCGGAGTACTCGACGATGGTGACCTTCGGCTGGCTGGCGCCGCGGGTCGGCGCGTCGCCGACGGCGACCTTGTAGACCTCGGCTCCGGCGCCCGGGCCCTTGCCCGGCGGCGCCGCGGACGGCGACGACTTGGCGCCCTTCATGAAGGTGGCGTAGACCATGTTGGCCGGCGTCCCCGACGGCGATCAGCTTGTCGGCGCGCTTGAGCTCGTCGTCGATGACCTTCTTGAACTCCTCGTACGGCTGCGCGCCCTGAACGTTGCGCCCGTCGATGTAGAAGTTCGGCGTCCCCTGCACGCCGATCTGCTTACCGGCAGCCAGGTCGGAGTCGACCTTCGCTTTGCCGACGTGCGTGTCGAGCGCCATCTTGAACTTGCCCATGTCGAGCCCGATCTCCTGCGCGTACTTGTCGAGATCGGCCCGCTCCAGGTTGTTCTGGTTGGCGAACATCTTGTCGTGCATCTCCCAGAACTTCCCCTGCGCCTGGGCGGCGACGGCCGCCTCGGCGGCCAGCGGCGCCTTGGGGTGGAACGGCAGCGGGTTATGGCGGAAGTAGAGCCGCACCTTGCCGTCGTAGTCCTTCATCACCTTGTCGATGGTGGGGACGACCCGGCTGCAGAACGGGCACTGGAAGTCGGAGAACTCGACGATGGTCACCTTGGCGTTCAGCGGGCCCCTCATGGGGCCGTCGAGCGGAACGCGGAGACGGTCGACGCCGTCGCCCGGGCCCTGCGCCGCCGGAAGCCCGGCCGCCGTCGGCGACGAGGCGTCCTTGTCGCGCGTCGCCAGGCGCCCGAGGCCGTAGCCTCCGCCCAGCACCACCAACCCCAGTATTACGGTCAATGCTTTGTTGTTCATGATCAGCTCCAGATTGGGATAACGAGAACGCCGCGCGACGAAAAACCAGGCGCTTGCGGGGGCGCGGCACGCCCCACACGCGCGTCAAAACCGAGGACCTCGAGCCGTGGTCAGGCGCGAGGCGGGCGATCGGGCGGCACCAGGGCGCGCGTGGGAATCGTCCAGGTGGAGACGTCGGTCCGGTTGCGCGCGGCGACCGGGGCGAGCCCCGGGAGCGCGTAGAGCGCGGCAGGTTGAACATCGGGGGCCGACAGATGGCCCACGTCGGGGGCACCGCCGGCACTGAGGCTGCGCCCCGGTCGGGCGCGGCGCGGGGCCGGCACCAGCGATCCAGGCGGCAGCTCGCTGTCGGGGGACCGCGAGACCCGGTACCACAGGTTCAGCAACGGCGGCTCGCTGCACTCGCCGGTGGCGATCGCGGGGACCTCCGGCGGCGTGGGGCAGTCGACCTCCACGGGCGTGGCGTATTCGCGCGGGCCAGCGTCAGCGTCGGCGTCGGCCGGGGCGCCGTCGGCCAAGGTCCCCCAGGCGCCGTCGCAGCTGGCCGGCCAGCCCGGACAGGTCACGGCCGCCGACGGCATGGCCGGCGGAGCGGTGACGGCGAGGGCGAGAACGAGTCCGAGCATCGGGGGGCGAAATCCTAGAACTGCCGCAGAGAGCGCCTGAAAGCTACTCCACACCCGGGGCGCCAGCAAGCCAGCCTCCTCCCGCCGACCTCGACCACGGGACTCACGAAGAGACGCATCACATGGCTGGGGTGCTCGATTTTCGGAGGCGTCGCGCACCCTGGAGCCTCGACCCCCACCGCTTGCCGCTCAAGAGCCCCACGGTCAAGAGCATCAGCATGAGCGTTCGCATCGCCGACCCGCTCGTCCCGAGCGCGGGCACGGCCGGCGTCGAGCTCACTTGATTCGCCACGTCGGCGTCCGTGAGCGTATCGAGAAACGCCTCCAGATCGACGAGGTCCTGCTCCGTCATCGGCGGCTGCGAACCGGCGGCCCGTCCATCGAGCGGCAGCTGGGGGTCGATGTTGGTCTGATACTGCGCCGGCAAGTCGTCGAACTTCTGCACGACGCCGTTGACCGTCGGGTACCAGAGCTCGGGTTGGGTATCGCGCGTGTTGTAAAACTCCAGCACTTCGTGCAGCGACTTCATCTTGCCGTTGTGAAAGAAGACCTTGCGGATGGCGACGTTGCGCAGGGTCGGCGTCTTGAACATCCCGCAAAACTGCGCGCTGTCCGGCAGTGGGTGGTCGGCCCGACTGCAGATACCCATGTCGAAGTAGGTGGGGTCTGCGTTCGCGGGGATGTCGGCGTTGCGGGGCACACTGATGGCCTCGAAGCTGAAATCAGTGAACAGCTGGCTGCTGCCGTTTGCGGCCGCTCCGGCGTAGTGACACGCAAAGCAGTTGCCCCGGTTCGGGTCGTCGAAGATCTCGCGGCCGCGCTCCTCGGACGCGGACAACGTGCCGCCGATCTTGTTGTCCGCGTAGAGGTCGAACTTGCTCGTGTAGGGGTGGAAGTCGTCGTCCTCGAGCTGATAGGCCCGCAGAGCGTCGAGCGCGTGTTGAAAGGCGTTCGAGGTCGAATTGAAGGCGTCGCTGCCGAATGCGGCGCGAAACAGGTCCGCATAGGCGGAGATCTGCAACTTGTTCACGACGTCCGCCGGGGATGCGTTGGCCATCTCGTTGGGGGCGAGCAGCGGAATCTGCGCCTGATCGGCGAGCGTGTCGGCGCGGCCGTCCCAGGTGAACCCGCCGCCCGGTCCGGGCGCGCTCACGCCGTCGGGATTGACCGCCAGGTCCGCGTACGGCGGCGTGAAGTCCTTGTAGCGTAGAGAAGGCACCGCGCGTGTGCCCGGCAAGGACATGTTCGGCCCGCCGAGCTCGACGGCCAGGTTGTTCGGCGGGCCGTACGCGTGTGCCGGGTCGTGGCAGGTCGCGCACGCCAAGCTGGCCGGACGCAGACAGCGACCTGTCCACAAAGATCATCGCGCCGACCTGCGCCGGCAGGCTCAACTGTTCGGTGGGCGTAGAAGCGCGCAGGCGCGACGATTCGGTCGCGGTGAACATGACGGTCCCGGCGATCCACACGCTCGCCGTGAGCCGGGTGAGTCGTTGCACCCCGCGCAGGTTAGTTCCAGAGCGACGCTCGCGTCTGCGACGCCTTCACGACATCCCAGTGACAGGTGCGAGAGCCAACCGTTCGATTACCGGTGGAGCGCTTCCGGTTTCCGGTCACGCGAGATCGACGGCGGTCTCACACTTCGTAATCTCCTCGACGATTTCAGGTTCCCGAGAGGGCGCGCGGCGACGGAACGGGCATTGCAAGGATGCCGCGCGCCAACTGGGAGGCTTCGTATGAAAAGATCGATTGGAAAAATGACCATGCTTGCGCTCGGGTTCTGCGGCTTCACCGCGCTCTCCGGGATCAGCTGCAGCTCGCGCGGAATCGGCTCGGCTGTGATTCAGAACGACGTGACGGGAAGCGCGACGATCGCGCTCCAGGTCGCGGGTGGCCTGACGATCAACACGGTTACGTATTCGATTACCGGACCGGCGGGGTTCTCCAAGGTCGGTTCGATCGACGTCACGAGCTCGACGACCGTCTCCACCGTGATCGGCGGGATCCCGGCCGGCAACGGCTACAGCATCGCGCTCAACGCCACCGCGACCGATGGCCACTCCACCTGTCTCGGCTCGGGGACTTTCAACGTCACCGCCGGCGCGGTCACGGCCGTGTCGGTCACTCTGGACTGCCATCAGGCGCCGACCACCGGCTCGATCTCGGTCAACGGAGTCACGAACGTCTGCCCGAACATCGACGGCGTCTCGGCCAACCCGGCCGAGGTCCTTGTCGGCGGATCGATCGCGCTCAGCGCGACGGCTCACGATGCTGACTCGGGCCCCAGCCCGCTTTCGTACCAGTGGCAGGCGACGGGCGGCACGATCAGCAACCCCACCGCCCAGAACCCGAGCTTCACCTGCGGCACCGCGGGCGCGGCTTCGGTGACCGTCACGGTCTCCGACGGCGACCAGGCCTGCGCGGCGAGCATGACGACCCAGGTGACCTGCACGGGCGGCGTGGCGGGCGTCGTTGCCAGCTCACTCCTCGTCCCCGGCAGCACCACCGACCCGACGGTCCAGGGCGGCTACTACCAGGGCGCCAAGGTCTGCTCCGATCTCAATGACAACGGCAAGTGCGAGGCGGGGGAGCCGTCGGCCACCACCGACGCCTCGGGTCACTTCCAGCTGGTGACGCAGAGCCCGGCGCCCGTCATCGCCGACATCGGAACGACGGCCGTCAACACGGCGAACGGGTCGACCAACCCCTCGCGCAACGTGTTCCGCACGGCGGCCGCGCAGCTGACCGACCAGGGCGTCAACGTGGTGATCAGCTCGGCGTCGACCGAGGTGGTTCGCCAGATGGAGGCGAACGGCACCCTCTACGCGGCCGAGAAGCAAAACCTGGCCACCAAGCTGGGCGTCGCGACCGGCAACGTGCTCGCCGACCCGAACGGGATCGTCGGACCTGACAAGACGGTAGTGCTGCGCGAGGAGGTCGTGCTGGCCGGTCGCTTCGGCTACGCGGTCACCAAGCTCGATCGCGGGGACCTCTACCCGGACGCGCTGGCCGTGCCGGGCGGCGATCCCGAGCTGACGGGCCTCGCCGGCGTGACCGCCGCGACCGCCACGACGCCCGACACCCGCACGCCCATCACGTTCCACCAGGCCGAGCAGGCCGCGTTCAACGTCGAGGGGATTCCGCGCTACGACAGCATCTTCATCGTCATGCTGGAGAACAAGTCGACGCAGGCGCTCCTGGGGTCGGCCTACGCGCCCAAGCTCAACGCCTACCTGCACGCAAACAACTGGGTGGCCAGCTACTACGCCACCGGTAACCCCAGCGAGCCGAACTACACCGCGCTCGGTGGCGCCGACGACTTCGGCATCATCGACGACAACCAGTGGAACTGCGACGCGACGGGCGCGAACGCGCCGCAGGACCTGCCGCTGCCGACCAACACCCAGCCGGGGCTGGCCAGCTCGCCGTTCACCGCCACCTGCATCAACAACAAGGCCAACCACAACATCGTGGGCAAGCCGAACCTGTTCAACGCCATCACGGCGGCGGGCATGTCCTGGCGCACCTACAACGAGTCGATGAACCCCGGCCAGGACATTCGCATCGATAGCGTGGGGGATAGCGCCGTGACCGCGTTGGACAACGTGTACGCTCCCGGGACGCTCGCGGGCAACGCGGCGCAGATCGGCACGACCGGCCTGGTGCTGCCGCTGCCGGCGCAGTTGTACAGGACCAAGCACCACCCGGGCATGGCGTACCAGAACGTGCGCAGCGCGCCCGAGTTCAAGTACAGCAATCGCACCCTGGGCGGCGGTCAGTGGGACGCGGCGCTCCTGAGCAGCACGGCCTACGCGATCCCGGCCGGCTACAACGTCGACCAGTTCGGCACCGACCTGAACTCGGGCGGCGTCGGCCAGCTCAACTTCGTCATCCCCGACCAGTGCGACGACATGCACGGCATCACCGTCAAGGGCACCGTGCCGCCGGGCACGACCCAGGTCACGGCCAGCGACTGCAGCAGCGTCGGCAACAACGTGGCGGTGGCGACGGGCGGCAACATCCTGGCCCGCGGCGACAACTACGTCGACGCCCTGGTGAAGAGGATCCAGGCGTCGTCGGTGTGGCAGAACCAGCAGAAGAAGGTGGCGATCGTCCTGATGTTCGACGAGGGCAACTCGACGACCAACCTGAACTCCTGCTGCGGCTGGAAGGCGGGGAAGACGGCCGCCGACGCGCCGCTCGTTCAGTCGGGCTCGACCTTCTCGCAGGACACCTCGATCGTGCAGTATGGCTCTGGGAACCAGGGGCACGGCCGCAGCTTCTTCATCGTGCTCAACAACCAGCCGAGCGCGCCCAAGGGAATCAAGGACACGGACGCGTACAGCCACTTCTCGTTTGTCCGCACGCTGCAGGACATGTTCTTGCTGTCCGACCCGACGAAGGACGGCTCGTACATGAACCGCTCGAAGTACACCGAGAAGTTCATCGCGCAGAACATCCTGAACCTGCCCGAGTTCGCCGGCAGCGCCGACACGCACTTCGACTCGGTGCGCCCGATGAACCACGCGTACGTCATCCCGGCCGGCTACACGCAGAAGGCGACCGACGACGACACCCAGACGCAGCAGGTCGGTCCCGACGCCACGCAGACGAACGTCTGGTCCATCAAGTAACGTAACCGTCACGCATCAAGAGCCCGCGCTGGCCGTTAATGCGGCCTCCGCGGGCTTTTTTCCATGGAAGCGACAGGGACAGCTGCTGGCTGGTCGGTCTGATGGCCCTGGGCACCGCCGCCTGCGGCCCCTGCGGAAGTCCGGCGGAGGCGCGGCGCCTCTGCGTCGCCGGCCCTGCGCCGCCAAAGCCGCAGCCGGACGCGCTGAGCGCCGCCGCCGAGGTGCGGCGCGCGCTGTTCTTCGACAAGTCGCTCTCGGCGACGGGCGCGATGTCGTGCGCGACCTGCCACGATCCCGACCATGCGTACGGCCCGCCCAACGACCTGGCGGTACAGCTCGGGCGGCCCCGACGGGCGCACGGACGGGACCGCGCGCCGTACCGTCGCTGCGCTACAAGGAGTACACGCCGGCCTACGCCGACCTGCTCGACAACCCCGACGGCATCAGCGCGCCGGGGCCGGGCGGAGGATTCGCCTGGGACGGGCGCGCCAACACGCTCGCCGAGCAGGCCCGGCTGCCGCTGCTCTCGCCCGTCGAGATGGCGAACGCCAGCGCCGACGACGTCGTCGCGCAAGATCGCGCGCCGCGCCTTACGCGGACCGGTTTCGCGCCGCCTTCCCCGGCCTAGCCTGGACCGACACGGCGACCGCGCCTTCGACGCGACGCTAAACGCACTGCAAGGCCTTCCAGCTCGAGGACACGCAGCTTCCACCCGTACACCAGCAAGTTCGACCTGCGCGCCGGCAACAAGATCGGCGGGACGTTCACGGCCGCCGAGGACCGCGGGTACAGGGTCTTCGTCGACCCCAAGCGCGGCAACTGCGCCTCTTGCCACTACCACGGGGCCGGGCTGAGCGGCAGCTCGGGCATGTTCACCGACTACTCGTACGAGGCGATCGGCGTCCCGCGCAACCGCACGCTGGCCGCCAACCAGGACCCGCCAGCATGTCGATCTCGGCCTGTGCGGACCGGCGCGCACCGACCACCTTCCGAGCGCAGGCACCAACACCTTCTGTGGGATGTTCAAGACGCCGACGCTCCGCAACGTCACCGGCGCGGAAGGTGTTCTTCCACAACGGCGTGATGCACTCGCTGGAGCAGGCGGTCCGCTTCTACGCCACGCGCGACACGCGACCCGAGCTCTGGTACCCCACGGTGGGCGGCCGGCCGAAGGCACACCCCGACCGATCGTTCCCGAGCTACGGCCTCATCACGACCCAGTACGCCGGGGGAACCGTGCAGAAGTACGACGACCTGCCCGCCGCGCATCGCGGGAACATCGACGGCCAGATGCCGCTCGACGGCCGCGCGCGCGGCGCGAAACCGCCGCTGGGCGAGCGCGAGGTGCAGGACTTGATCTGCTTCCTCGAGACGCTCACCGATGGATACAGCCGCCCGCGACCCCGCCGGCCGACGGGCGCTGCGTGGAACTGAGATGACACCAGGACAAACCATGACGAACACCTCCGCCAAACGCCTCTTTCTCCTGGCCTGCGCGCTGACCGTCGCGGTCGCCTGCCGGGCGAAGATCGAGTCGAAGATCGACCCGACCCGCGCCGCCTTCGAGCGCGGTCTGCAGGCCTATCTCGCCCGGCGCGGCGATCTGTGCGTCGGCCGTCCGACGCTGGCCCATCGACGTGCCCGACGATGCCCAAGGGACGCGGACGCCGTCCAGTTGCCGGTTCTCGAGCAGGTGGGGCTGGCCAAGTCGACCATCTCGAGCAGCGGGTCGATGGCGGGGCGACGCCGTTTCATGCGCGGCGCTACCGGCTGACCAGCGCGGGATATCGAGTTTATCTGGACCGCGACACCGGCCAGCCCGCCTCGCCCGAGGACGCGCGGGCGCCCGAGCGCGCCGACCTCTGCTTCGCGAGGGTCACGCTGGACAAGGTGACGCGCTGGGAGCTCCAGAAAGAGGGCCCGGTGCCCACGGCCCTGGTGAGCTACACGTACGACGTCGCCGCGCCCGCGTGGCCCGCGATCCGCGCTTCGCGCACGCATTCCCCGCAATGGCGCGTCTCCTGGCGGGTGACGGCAAGGCCGAGCTGGTCGAGGGCTTCACCCTCACCTCCAGCGGGCTGGACCGCCAACGAGCTACTTCAGCGCCAGGCCGGCGCCACGGCGCGCCCAGGCGGTCGCGCCGTGAGCGCCGTCGTCCGCTTCCAGCCGGAGCTGGCCGACTGGCTCACGCACGGGCCTCGATGCCGGGGAGGCGCCGACCGCGCTCGTCCAGACGATGATCGACGAGCAGATGCAACCCGCGGTGGCACACGCGCTGGTGGGTGCCTTCGTCAGCGCGCGCCGGGCGGGCGCGGCCGGGCCGCGGGACACGCTGGTCGTCGAGAACGACGCCGGGGTGTTCCTTCGCGAGGCGCCGCTCATCGCCGCCGGGGCCACGCTGCCGACCTCGGACGGGCCGGTGCCGGTTCTGGCGCGCGGCGGCAGCCCGACGCTTGCCTTGCTGGGAGCTGTCATGTCGCCTGACGAATGCGCGCAGCTCATCGCGCTCGCGCGCCCGCGCCTGATCCAGTCGACGGTCGTCGATCCGCAGACCGGGCAAGACGTCGTGGCGGGTTACCGCAACAGCCTGGGGATGTTCTTCCGTCTGGGCGAGAACGAGCTCGTCGCGCGCCTCGATCGCCGCTTCGCCGAGCTGATGCGGCTCCCCGCTCGAAAACGGCGAGGGGCTGCAGGTGCTCTGCTACGGACCAGGGGGCGCCACCGCGCCTCACTTCGATTTCGTGGCACCTACCAATGAAGCCAATCAATCCTCCGTCGCGCGCAGCGGCCAGCGCATCAGTACGTTGCTGATCTATCTGGCCAGCGTCGAGGAGGGGGGCGAGACCGTATTCCCGCGCGCCGGATGGTCGGTCCAGCCGCAGGCCGGAAACGCGATCTATTTCGAGTCGTGCAACCGGCAGGGGCAGCTCGACCCGCAGTCGCTCCACGCCGGCCAGCCCGTCCTGCGCGGCGAGAAGTGGGTCGTGACGAAGTGGATGCGTCAGCGGCGCTTCATCCCGCGCGCCTGAGGTGCTTTGGTCCTAGCCGGGGCCGGGCGCTTGCGGAATTCCGAACACGTCGCGCAGGCGCGGGTAGCGAACCTTCGGCTGGTCGAGCCCGTGCAGACCGATTCGCAGCGTGACGGTCGTGCCGTCGCCCCACGGCCACCACAATCCGAACGCACCGGGGCCGTCGGCGTCGCCGCCCCAGAGGAGCTGCTGCGCCGCGCGCAGGCCGCCACAGGTCTCTGCCAGCGCCTGCACGGCTGCTGGCGCGCGGCCCAGGGTCTCGGTCGTCCAGGTGGTGGGGAACGCCTCGGCGTAGACGGCGCGCGCAGCGTCCGCGTTGGCGAGCGGGATCGACGAGGCGACGCAGCGCAGGCGCCGGTCGTACGTCCACTCGTTCGACGGCCAGCGCTCGCGCAGCCGTGCCAGCGCCGCCGAAGACCGCCTCCCAAGAAGCGTCGATCGAAGCGTCGATCGAGGCGTCGATCGTCCCGTCGGGGGTCGTCATCCGGCCGATGATATCCCCGATCAGTGGGGCGTCGCCAGCAGGTGTGCCTTGTAGATCGGGCCGCTGCAGACGGCGGTCCCGTCGTAGTTCGAGATCAGGACCGGCGTGTCGTCGGTGCTCCAGGACCAGCCGACGTAGCTCTGCGGCGGGCTGAGCCCGTCGAGATAGCTCATCACCATCGTGATGAACGAGCCGTCGTCAGTTCCGCTGGTGGCGGTGCAGCCGCTGAGGACGCCACCAATCTCGGTCGCCACGATCGGCACGATACCGG
Organism: uncultured Pseudomonadota bacterium; assembly: GCA_963725905.1. Classification (GTDB taxonomy): domain Bacteria; phylum Myxococcota_A; class Polyangia; order Fen-1088; family Fen-1088; genus JADGRB01. The sequence goes on from CAVSAG010000007.1 coordinate 500,372, forward strand.
CCACGCCGCCGGCATCCATGATCAATGTGTGGCTGCTGGTGTAGTTGCTGTTCAGATAGACGTGCCAGGAGGCGGCGATGTTGCCGGCCGGATCGGTCGGCTTGTACGTCATCCACTGCGTCAGATCGTTGGAGTACTCGATCCCCGCCGAGCAGTACCAGATTGTTCGCGCCCGCGTTGCGCACCGCCGTGAGCATCGATTGCATGCCGGCGGCCGCGTAGGACATCCCGGTGCAGGTGCCGCCGTCGCGCCAGCAGGTCCAGGCGGCGGTCGCCTCCGTGTTGTTGTCGGGGTAGGGCTCGTTGAAGAGATCGAAGATCACCTTCGGGGAATTCTTGTATGCCGCCGCCACCTGGCCCCAGAACGTAGGCGCGTGCGCCATGTCGGGCATCGGTTGCTGGCCGGTCGCCTTGGCGCCGTTGTTCTCGGTCCAGTGCAGGTCGAGGATCGGATAGATGTTGTTCTGCAGCAGCAGGTTCACCCAGGTCTGGATGTCGTTCTGATAGGTGGCGCCACCCAGCTTCACGCCGTTCAGGTTCAACCAGCAGTCCTCGTTCATCGGAATCCGGACCGCGTTGACCTTCCAGGCCAGCATCGCGGTGATGCTCGCCTGGTTGTTCCCCGAGCCGTCGCCGGGATCCCAGGGGTTGGCGCTGGTCACGCAGGCGTACTCGCCGCCCGGGCGGTTGACGCCCATCAACCGGATCGCGGTGGTTCCGTCGTAGATCTGGGTTCCGACCACGTGAACGCCGGAGGAGGCGCCGCCGCTGCCGCCGGAGCCCGTCGCGCCGCCGCTGGCTCCCGCGCCCGCGGCCCCGCCGGTTCCCGTGACACCGCCTGTCGCGTTCCCCCCGGTTCCGCTTGTTCCCCCCTTGCCGGAGCTGCCGCCAGAGGCCGACGTCCCGCCGGCTCCCGAGGCGCCGCCGCTGGCCGATCGGCCGCCCGCGCCCGAGGCGCCGCCGGTGGCGCTGCCGCCCGTTCCGTTCACGCCGCCGCTTCCCGTCGCGCCGCCGCTGGCCGTGTTGCCGCCGGTTCCGGTCGATCCACCCGAGCCGGTGCTGCCACCCGAGCCGGTGCTGCCACCCGAGCCGGTGCTGCCACCCGAGGCGGACGCTCCGCCCGAACCGGTGCTGCCGCCCGAACCGGTGCTGCCACCCGAGCCGGTGCTGCCACCCGAGGCGGACGCTCCGCCCGATCCGCCGGTCGTCGACGAAGAGTTGCCGCCGCACGCGCCCATGGCAACGCCGACGAAAACAACGAGAGCTCGACGTGTGTTCATGTTTGCCTCAAGCCAATCAAAGGAAGCGAAAAGAGGGAGACCGGCCGAACGCGAACGGGCCGGAAAGGGGTGCAAATTCCCGAACATCAGAGGGTAGAGCCCCTCCTCGATCTTCACGAAATCGCCGCCATGATGCGGGATGCGTGATCCGCGATGTTGACTCAACTCTCTGTTTTCGGGTAAAAAATAGGCGCGGGGCAACGCGGCCCGCTCAACTCACCGGTTTCGAAGGAGACGGCACGATGAGCAAGCCTCGCGACGTTCGGAAGTGGCTCGGTCGGTTCAGCGTGGTGGCGATCGTGTCGTCCGCGATGGTCATGATCCCGATCTTTGAGCACCCGGCCTGTGCGCAACAGCAGTGGGCGCCGCCGCAGCAGCAGCAGTGGGCGCCGCCGCCCGCGGGCGCGCCGGCCTACGCGCCGCCGCCGGTCGACACCAACCGCGCCGTCATGGAGGCGACGCAGGACGCGGAGGCCGACACCAACGGCGTGCTCTGGTTCTTCGCCGGCTGCCTCCTCGGGCTCATCGGCGTCGTGATCGCCGCCGTGGCGGACCCGACGCCGCCGCCGGCCCGCATGATGGGGAAGTCGCCCGAATACCTCGCCGTCTACACCAACACCTACAAATCTGTCGGGCACTCGGCGCAGCTGCACTCGGCGCTGTGGGGCCTCGGGACCGCAGTCGTGGTCGTGGTCATCATCTACGTGATCCTCATCGTTGCGGTCGTGAAGAGCACGCCGTCAACCACCACATACTGAGGTAACAACGGCGGCCACGATGGGAGCCGGGGCGGCCACGTTCGCCGTTGTCGCGACGATTCTGTCCGTCACGGCCCCCGCCCCGGGCGCGCGGTCGATCTCGCTCGCGGCCAGCTTCGTGCTGAAGACGACCGACGCTCAGGGGACCGACGTCGTCTCGGGGGTGGTCAACTTCGTGCCGGGCGGGGAGGTCTGCGTGGCGGTCAAGACCCCGAACGTCCAGGAGATGCACCTGACCCCGCGGGAGCTAGTCATCTATTACCCGGACCGCGACCTGGCGTTCGTGGCGCACTTCGAGCCGCCCCAGTCGCCCCCGATGCTGGACGCGCTGGCGGCCGGGATCGTCGATCCGGCCAGCACCCTGCCGGCGCAGTCCAAGCTGATCGAGCGGAAGCGGGATAAAGGGAACCTCGTCACCCGCTGGCGGGCCGTCGACGCGTCGGGCAACCCGATCGGGGAGATGCGGGCGGTGGAGTCGCGCGCCGGCGCGCTCTCCATCGAGCTCCTCGACCCCTCGGGCAAACCGCAGCGGCGGTTCACCTTCGGCGATCGAATCCGCGTGGGCGCGCACAGCGTGCCGCGCTCGATCGTGGCCGACTACTTCGGGGCCGGCGGGGTGCAGAAGCGGGAGGAGCAGTGGTCGCTCGCCGACGTGACGCCCATCGATCCGCGGCGCCCGGTCTCGATCGGCTGCGCCCACCTCCGGCCGCAGACGAAGATCCAGGCGCTGCCATGATGAGCTCATCGCGCGCGGCGGCGCTGGCGGGGGTCCTGATCGCGTTTATCGTCGTTGTCATCCTGGCGGCGCCCCGGTCCGCCTGCGCCGCGGAGGACGAGACGCCGGAGACGCCGCACCTGTGGGAGCCGGACCAGGCGGTCGCCTTCCTGCTGGGGGCGCCGCGGGCGCCGGGCGCCGGCGACGGCGAGGCCGCGCGGACGGCTTCGGTGCCCTGGGACGGCGCGCTCGGTGCCGGGGTCACGCGCGCGCTGTTCGGCACCTATCAGCTGGTCCTTTCGTCGCAGGATCTGCCGGTCTGCGGGTTCAGCCCGTCGTGCTCGCGGTTCTCGCAGCGCGTGATCGGCCGGTGCGGGCTGGTTCAAGGCGCGCTCCTCTCGCTCGACCGGCTGCTGCGTGATCACCCGATGGCGATTCCGTTCTACCCGCGCGCGGCCGAGGGGCACCTGCTGAAGGACGATCCGGAGCGCTACTGCCTGACGGCGTCCGAGTGAGCGCCGGGGCGCCTGTCGGCAGACGGTGCTGGAGCGGCGCCCTCGCGGCGCTGGTCCTGGTCGGCCTGGCGTCGCCGGCACGCGCGCAGACGGCCGCGCCGATCTTGCCGCCGATCTCGTCGCCGATTTTGGCGCCGACCTCGGCGCCGGCCGGTCCGCCCGAAGCCGCGTCGGAGGCGTCTTCCTATCTCGAGCTGGCGGAGCGGTTGCGCTCAGTCGGCAGCTTCAGCGAATGCGCCGTGGAGGCGCTCCGGTTCGGCTACGACCACCCGGCCGAACGCGCACGCGGGTTCGAGCGTGCGGCGCTCTGTCTGTCGCTCGCGGGCCGGCACGACGACGCTCGACGCCTGATGCTGGCCTTGCCGTCCGAGGGGGCGGCGCTGGACGGGCCGGGGCGGCTGCGCATCTGCCTCGCCGAGGTCTTCCTGCCGGAGCTCGGCGCGCCGGCCTGTCTCTCGCTGGAGAGTGGGGCGCCGCCCGATCGGTTCCGCGCCCTCGGCGTCGAGACCTTGCGGATGCGCGCCATCCGGGCGCGCCACTGGAACGAGGCGCGCCGGGAGCTGGCCGCGCCCGCCGCGACGCCGGCCACGCCCGATCCGACGCCGTCCGCCTGGCGCGAGCAGGACCGGGAGCTCGTTCGCCGCTACGACGCGCTGCCGAGAAAGTCGCCGGTGCTGGCCGCCGCCCTGTCGATGGTCGTCCCGGGCCTGGGGCGCGTCTACATCGGCCGGTGGCCCGACGGGCTGATGAGCTTTCTCCTGATCGGGTCGACGGCGGCCCTCGCCGCGCAAGGTTTCTCCGCCGAGGGACAGGGATCGGTGCGCGGCTGGATCCTGGGCGGCATCGCGGGACTGCTTTATGCCGGCAATGTCTACGGGTCGGCGATCGGCGCGGTCGTTCAACGACGCGACGCCGAGGACGCGCTGATGCAGGAAGTGGATCGTGCCTATGAGCGCCGGCTGGATCCCTGACCGCCGGTGGCGCCCTGAGCGCCGCCGCCGCCGCGCCCTCGCGCTCGCCGGTGCGCTGGCGGCGCTGGTCGGCGGGCGCGCCTCGCTGGCCGCCGAGCCCGCGGGCAAGCAGGCGGGCAAGGAGGATCGCTTCGTTGGAGATCTGCTGCGCCTCGGCCTCGGTGACGAAGCGGGGAGCGAGGCGCACCGGCTGCTGCTGGAGAACGGCCCCGAGGCGCTGGCGCCCGAGACCACCTATCGGGTCGGGATGGCGCTGGCGGTGGGTGGCAAGCCCGAACAGGCGGTGCCGTTCCTGGAGCAGGCGGCCGCCGGCACGCCCGATCCGAACCGCGCCGACCAGATCGATCTGGCGACCGGCGTGGTCCTGTTGCGGGCGCGGTCGTTCCCGCACGCGGTGCACGTGTTCGCGCGCGTCGAGGCGTTCGGCGCCGACGAGGCGACGCGTACCTTCGCCACCCGCCTGCGCTGCGTCGCCGAAGTGCTGGCCCACGACGGCGCCGCGGCGCGGGCCTGCATCGCCGGACTGCCGGGCGGCGTGGGGCCGCCCCGCGGCGAGCTGGACGAGCTCCTCCGGACGATCGAGATCGACGTGCACGCCCGCGGCTTCGTGGGGGGAGCCCTGTCGGCGATCGTGCCGGGGCTGGGCCAGGCGACCGCCGGCAATCCGGGAGACGGCGCGCTGGCGCTGCTGGTCAACGGCGGGTTCGCCACGGCGGTCTACTTCCTGATCGCCGACGGCGCGATCGCGGACGCCGCCCTCGTCGGGCTGGGGCTCGGCCTGCGCTACTACTTCGGCAACATCCACAACGGCGCGGAGGCCTGGCGCGCGGCGGCCGAGCACAAGCGCGACCGGGCGTCCGAGCGGCTGATCCGGATCCTGGGCCCCGCGCCGTGAGCCGCCAGCCGGGCGCGGCCGGCGGGCGCGTGCCACGGGCGCGGTCGAGGGCCGCCTCCGGGCGGCACGTCGTCGGCCATGGTTCGCTCCGCTCACCGTTGCCTGACGGCAACGGCCTCCTAGCGCTAACATCGGTCGCGTGCGTACGCCGGCCGTCGATTCCCAGGTCGACCTCTACCTCGTCCTCGGCGTCGCGCGCGCGGCGACCGGAGCCGAGATCCGCCGCGCCTACCGCCGGCTGGCGCTGCAGCACCACCCCGACCGCGCGGGGCCGGCCAGCGCCGAGACGTTCGCGCGGATCGCGGAGGCCTACCACATGCTGTCGGACCCGACGGCGCGCACCGCTTACGACGCGCACCTGTTCGCGCGCGAATCACAGGGGGCGTTCGCGCCCGGTGGGGCGCCGTCCGACGGCCGGTCGTGGAACGTCTCGGCGGTCGGGTGGAACGCCTCCTGGCAGCGGCCGATCCCCAATCTCGTCGCGCGGCTGTCGGGGCCGCTCGCCGAGCTGGTCGCTTCTGGCGCCGCGCGTTCTGGATGCCGACGGGGTGCTCGAGCTCCGGTTGACGGCGGCGGAGGCGGCGCGCGGCGGGACGGCGGTGGTGGCCATGCCGCTCACCGTCCTGTGCCGCACCTGCGGCGGCGTGGCCCGCCCGCGCGGCGTCTGGTGCCGCCACTGCGAGTACGCTGGGCGCGTGACGGAGACTGTCGAGATCGAGGTGGCGATCCCGCGCCTGGTCCGCGACGGCCTCGTCGTGACGGCGAAGCTGCGGCAGGCCGGCGTGGCGCCACAGCTGGTGCGACTGAGGAGCGGGGGCTGAACGCGATGCGGGTCCTGCTGCTCACGGCGCCGATGGTGCAGCTCAACACGCCGTATCCCGCGACGGCCTACCTGGCCGGCTTCCTGCGCCTCCACGCGGCCGAGCTGGGGCTGGAGATCACGCAGGCCGATCCGGCGCTCGAGCTATTTTTGCGTCTCTTCTCGCGCGATGGGCTCGCCCGGGTGCGGGCCGCGCTCGCCGGGCGAGCGTCGGCCACGGCGTCGCTGGGCGCCTTCGCGGCGCACGCGGATCGCTACCTCGCGACCGTCGACGCGGTCGTCGGCTTCCTGCAGGGGCGCGCCCCGGGCCTCGCGGCCCGGATCGTGCGCCGCAAGTTTCTCCCCGAAGGGCCGCGGTTCGCGCCGCTCGCCGCCGCGCTCGCCGAGGGGGACGCCGCGGACGCGCCGCTCGCCGCCGCCTACCGCGAGCTCTCCCTGGCCGATCGGGCCAAGCACCTCGCCAGCCTCTACGTCGACGACGTCGCCGACGCGATCCGCGACGGGATCGACGCGCGGTTCGAGCTGTCGCGCTACGCCGAGAAGCTGGCCGAGAGCGCCGCCAGCTTCGATCCGCTGGCCACGGCGCTCGACGGGCCGCCGACGCTGGTCGACGAGCTGACCGACGCGATCGGCGCCGAGCTCGGGGCGCGCCACCGCCCCGACGTCGTCGGGATCAGCGCGCCGTTTCCGGGCAACGTCTACGGCGCGTTCCGGTTGGCGCGCGCGATTCGCCGGGCACGCCCCTCCGCGCGGATGGTCCTCGGCGGCGGCTACGTCAACACGGAGCTGCGCGATCTCGGCGAACCGCGCGTGTTCGACAGCTTCGACTACGTGACGCTCGACGACGGCGAACGGCCGCTCTTGAACCTGCTCCGTCACCTCGGGGCCGGCGGCGCGCCGGGCGGGCCGCTGCACCGGACCTTCGTGCGCGAGAACGGCCGCGTGGTCCTCAAGACAGATCCCGGCCGCCCGCGACGTGCCGCCGGCGGAGACCGGCACACCGACCTACGCGGGGCTGCCGCTCGACCGCTACGTCTCGCTGTTCGAGATGCTGAACCCGATGCACCGCCTCTGGTCGGACGGGCGCTGGAACAAGCTGACGCTGGCGCACGGCTGCTACTGGAAGAAGTGCACCTTCTGCGACGTCTCGCTGCCGTACATCGGGCAGTACGAGGCCGCCTCCGCCGAATTGATCGTCGATCGCATCGTCGCGCTCGTCGAGGAGACGGGCGAGACCGGCTTTCACTTCGTCGACGAGGCCGCGCCGCCGGCGATGCTGCGCGCGCTGTCGCAGCGGCTCCTCGATCGCGGCGTCCACATCACCTGGTGGGGGAACATCCGCTTCGAGAAGACCTTCACCCCCGCGCTCTGCGCGCTCATGGCGCGCGCCGGCTGCATCGCCGTCACCGGCGGGCTGGAGGTCGCCTCCAACCGGCTGCTCGCCCTGATGCAGAAGGGGGTCACCGTCGAGCAGGTGGCGCGCGTGACCCGGGCCTTCACCGACGCGGACGTCATGGTCCACGCCTACCTGATGTATGGGTTTCCGACGGAGACCGAGCAGGAGACGATCGACGCGCTCGAGCGGGTGCGCCAGCTGTTCGACGCGGGCTGCATCCAGTCGGCGTTCTGGCACCGCTTCGCCGCCACCGTGCACAGCCCGATCGGCCTCGCGCCCGCGCCAGTACGGGATCCGCGTCAAGCGCGCGCCGGCGGCCTTCGCCCGCAACGAGCTCCCCTTCGTCGACCCCACCGGCACCGACCACGACTTTCTGGGCGAGGGGCTGCGCAAGGCGCTCTACAACTACATGCACGGGGTGGGGCTGGACCTCGACGTCCGTTCCTGGTTTTCTTCGCCCCAACGTGGAACGCGGCGGGGGCGGCGCAAGGTCCCGGCCGCGCAGGTCCCCGCCGATCTCATCGCCAAGGCGCTCGCCTCCTGACCATGCCGATCAAACCCTGGTTCCCGACCTTCATCTACGATGCGCCGTTGGTCGCGCGTGACGGTGTCGCGCGTGGCGGGGTCGCCCGCGGCGGGGCGGCGCTCACGCGCGCGCTGCTCGACGACTGCCACAAGATCCGCGCCCACGATCGGGCCGGCCAGCGCTGGTGCGCGAAGAACTATCCGGCCGGCTACACGTCGTACGGGACGATGACCAACCTGCACAAGACGTTCTCCACCTTCATCGAGCTGGAGACGAAGATCCGCCGCCACGTGAACCGGTTCGCGCGCCAGCTGGAGATGAACCTCGGCAGCGGGAAGCTGGAGATGACCGACTGCTGGGTGAACGTGATGTCGCGCCACGCGGTCCATCCGCTGCACCTCCACCCACTGGCCGTCGTCAGCGGGACCTACTACGTCGCCACGCCGCGCGGCTGCTCGCGCATCCGCTTCGAGGACCCGCGGCTCGACAAGCTGATGGCCGCGCCGCCCAAGCGTCCCGACTCGCGCCCCGAGAACCGCCAGCAGGTCTCCTACGACGTCGCGGCGGGCAGGGTGATCCTGTTCGAGAGCTGGCTGCGGCACGAGGTCGCCTCCAACCCGACCCGCGGCGAGCGCGTCAGCATCAGCTTCAACTACAACTGGGTCTGATGCCCGGGGACCGAGCGCCGCTTGCGGAGGTCAGTTCTCCAGCCTGACCCGCTCCGGCCCAGGTAAGGGCGGGAGTGAGGGCGGAGCAAGCTCGGCCGGCTAGGTCGCCGGGGTTTCGTAGAACAAGGTGATCGTCAGGCAGTGGAACTCGGCGTCCGAGCTCTGCGTGACGGTCTTGTCCACCACGCGGAGCTGGGGGTTCTCCACCAGCCATCTCGTGACGTTCTCTCCGAGCGCTTCCCGATCTCTCGCCTTCGTCGCCGAAAACACCTTCACGCCTCTCATCATGTCTCCTTCAACTTGCAAATGGCGTACTCGATTCCACTCAGCCACAAAAACGCACGCTCTGCGCGTTTCGTCGGTCCAATCGACACAGGCAGACGCGTCGTGGCCACGAAAAACCGCTGGCCACCCACGATGGGTCGTGGGTCGCTAGGTTGAACCGGCCACACGGTTGCCCCTGCAGTGGACGTCCGCCTCCGCGCGCCCGAGCACGGCCTCGAGCGCACCGACCGCCGCCTCGTCGAGCGCCAACCCGACGTGAACGATCGCCCCCTCGCCGTCGATGACCAGCGTGGTCGGGACGCGGCTCTGGTGGAGCGTGTCCGCCAGATGAAATCCCTCGTCGACGACCTGCGGATAACCGAGACCGCGCTCATGCACGAAGGCTGCCGTGTGGGGCGCGTCCTCGCCGACCGCGACGCCGACGATGACGGCACACCCCTCGAGCCGGCGCGACAGCCGGTCGAGATCGGGCAGCTCGGTCTTGCAGCGCTCGCACCAGGGGGCCCAGAGGTTCACCAACGCCGGACGGCCGGCCACCAGCTTGGCCAGCGTGACGGGACGGCTCTCGAGATTGGCCAGCGGCACCTGCTGCCACCCGGCGTCGGCGACCGCCGGCCGGGCCGCGGTCGCGCCGGTCCCGCGCAGCGCCGCGCTTCCGCACCCGGACAGCGCCGCGGCGAGCACCGCGACGGCGACGGGCAAGGCGCGGGCTGGGGCTCGGCGCTTCATTGCTCCCATCCTAGCGCGCCGCTGACGAAGTCGACGTGTAGATTGTTGGTCCGGACGTAGTGCTCGCCCGTAAACGCGAAATAAATGCGATGTCCCCGGTGGCCGATCGGCTGATCCCAGCGCGCGCCGGCTGAAAAGGCGCTGGCGTGCAGCGCGGCGAGATCGCTGTCGGAGGTGCGAAATCCCGTGCCGGCGGGGTCGAACACGGTGCCGAAGAAGCTGACCGCCGACTGACGGTGGTATCGACCGCCCACCTCCAGGGTCAGCGGCCCCGCCCGCTGCGACAGCGCGCCGTCGACCGTGTTCGCCGTCGAGCCCCAGCTGTCGGCGTAGAAGCGATAGCCGAGCTTGAGCGCCCCCTGCCAGGGGAGCCACTGCAGGAGGCGACCCGAGAGGGCGTGGCGCAGCCGCTGGCGCGGGACGATCTCGGCGCCGCGCGTCCCGTCGGCGAGCGGGACGCTGCTCCAGGTGTTGCTCAGCGTGCCACCCTGGATCGTGAACCCGTAGTCGGCGAGGACGACCGTCGTCGGCGTCAGGAGCTGGCTGACGCCCAGGTTGGCGTTGGTCGTGCTCCGGACGTTGCGTCCGAACCGCTTGCCGTCGATGGTGAAGTTGTCGAACCAGTCGACCAGTTGATAGACGCTGCCCGAGACGACGGTGTTGTCGTCGGCGAACGAATGGGTCAGGAGCGCGCCGAGCCCCCACGACTCGAGCGGCTCCTCCTGGTGGTAGATGGCGTGGAGGCCGAGGTTGGTGGTGCGGCTCCAGGCGTACGTCGAGTCGACCTCGATATCCTCGGCCTCGTTGATCCGCGAGGGTGAGCTGATGACGTCGACCGGTGTGCCGACCGGAATACCGTAGAGCTTGTGATTGGGCGACGCCGCGGTGATCACGTCGAGGGAGACGGCCACCCGCTCGACCAGCCGATCGCCGATCGAGGCGACGATCTCGCTCTGCGGCTCGGCGATCGTGGCGCGCTCCGAGCCCGGGCCCGTGGCGGGGCCGGCGGCCGATTGATAGCCGAGCCCGTCCTGATCGAAGTAGGTGAAGCGGGCCGCGACCGATTCGATCCGGTAGGCGGGCGCGAGGACCGGCGCGGGCTCGGTGAGCGCGGGCGGCGGCGGAACCGGCGCGAGAACCGGCCCGCCCACCGACTCGGCGCGCACGGCGGAGGCGGCGAGAAGCAGCGCCGCCGCCGCGCCTACTGGCAGCCGCATCCGCCTCCGGCCGGCGCCGCATCTCCGCCACCGGCCGATTCACGCGAGGTGTAGAGCTTGCGCCGCCCGGCGCCCAGCAGCGCGTCGCCGTCGGGGCTCATCATCGGATCCGCCAGGTGCTTGCGGCGGTTCTGGGGGACCATCGCGCAGCCGCCGGCTCCGAGCGCGGCCGCACCGATGAACAGGAGGGCGAGCGCGGCGGCGATCGAACGCGCGATCCGGCGCGCGCGCGCCGCGATCAAAGCGGCCGGCTCCAGCCGAGGCCGCCGCCGAAGCCGCCGGGGGTGGGCGCGAGCCACAACGAGACCTGCGAGACGGGCCGGAGCGGCCGCCGATCGAACGAGCTCATGACGACACCGAGCGCCGAGCTGGCCAGCGACAGCGGCAGGAAGATCTTCATCGGGATCCGCGCCTTGTTCCCGACGCGCGGATTGAACGCGTCACTCGCCTCCATCGCCACCAAGGTCGCCGCCGAGAGCAGCGTCGCCACGCCGCCGTAGACCACCGCGTGCGACCACGACCCCTCGAGCCCGTGCGCGATCCACGGCGCCAGCGCGAAACCGGAGAGGGTCACGATCATCCCCGCCTCCTGCAGCGGCGGCGAGCGATCATTCGCCATCAGCGCGCCGCCCACGATCAGGGGCACGATCGCCGTCACCGTCCCCATCGCCACGCCGACGGCGGGCGGGTCCTCAGGCGGCGGTTCCCGCACCGCCGGTGGAAGCTCCGCCGCCAGCACGACGGCCAAGATCGATGCCCACATCGCCCGCGCCCGATTCTCTTATCACAGGCTGCCGGACGGTCACTCCGGGTATCTGTAGAGCGGCTGGGTTCGCGTGCTCGACGGCTGGCGGCGGCCGGGGGGCGGGTTGTCATGTTCGAGGGCGGAAATTTCGAACGAAACGATCTGGTCGGCGGCGCGCCCGGTGCGGTCAGGGTAGCGCAGGATCCAGTCGCCAAGCGCGCTGAAGTACTCCGGGTGGTAGGGGATACGGAGCATGTACGCCGACGCGAGCGCGCTCTGGCCGAGGCGCGGCGGGATGCTGGCGCCCAGCCAGGGGTGTCCGGGCGAGAGCGCCTCGTTCAGCGGATCGACGTGGCGGCCGTCGACGGTGAGGGCGTCGACAGCGACGGCGGTGTCGGTCAGCGGCGCGTCGGGTGCGAACAGGAGCCAGGCCTGCAGCATCTGGAGGTAGGTCGTCGTCTGCGCGACGATGGGCGGCGGGTAGCCGGTCCGGATGTGGGTGACGGCGGGATTGTCGACCAGCATGCGGGCGATGGCGCAGATCATCAGGAAGGCGACGGTCCCCTCGCGCATCGCGCCCCCGCGCGCGCGCAGCGCTTCGCGCCACGGGGTCGGCGGCAGGGTGGGCGCGCGGAGGCGTAGCAATCCGCCGCGCTCCAGACCCGCCAGCGCCCGCAGCAGCCGACGGTGAGGTCCCCCGGGCGCGGGGTCGCCCGGAGAGCGTCGCCGCCGCCAGCGCCCGACGGCGTCCCAGTCGGCGGCGGGGATCAGAAATGGCGTGAAGGCGATCATCGAGGGGACGAAGGCGCCCAGGTTCAGGAAGAGCGCGAACCCGCCGTGCAGCGCGACGATCAGCGCGATCGCCAGCCGCCGCGCCGGCCGCTCGGCCACCGGGGTCATGAGGAGCAGCGGCAGTACACCTTCGATGCCGAGCGCCGACCAGGTGAGGAGCCGCGATTGCCCGGGCGTCAACCAGCCCCGCACCCAGAGCCCCAGCCGCGTGACCACCCCCTCGGAGAAGAGCGTGTAGTGAACGGCGCTCCCCTCGGCGCGCCAGGTCGGGCCGCTCTTCTGGAGCGCGTTCAGGAGGTAGATGACCGCCAGCTGGGCGACGAGCGCCAGGGCCGCCAGCGAGACGACCGGGGCGGCGTCGGGCGGCGCCGCGTCGCGGGCGGCGAGGTCCTCGACGGAGAGCGCGGGGTGCGCCGCCAGCCGCGCGCGCAGCGAGTCGATCGACCAGCGGCGGCCGGTCGGCAAGAACAGCGTCCAGACGGTGAGCGCGACGAGCACGACGTCGCCGCCGTTCTGGATGAAGAGCACGCGTCCGTGCAGGCTCAGCACGGCGGCGAGGCTGGCGAGGTGTGCCCACCGGGTCCGGTTGCCCAGCAGCAGCATGAGGTACGCGATCGCGCAGAGGACGAAGCCGAGCGCCGCCTCGCCGGGGTGCGAGGCCATGAAGAAGAACGAGAAGGTGTAGCGGAACGGAGGCCGCCAGAGCACCGTGTGATTCGGCAGCAGGCCCAGGTTCGAGTACCAGAGCGAGAGCTCCGGCAGCCGACGGCCGAGATCGAACAGCAGGACCAGCGCCAGACCGATCCGGCCGGCGGCCAGGCTCCGGGGATCGATCGTCAGGTAGTGCCGCGTCAGCCACTCGGGTCGGCGCACCGCCGCATGATATCGCGCGCGGCCCAACTCCGCGCACCGCGCTCAGGCGCCGCGGTTGCCGAGCTCGGCGAAGCAGCGGCGCATCACCTCGGCCACGATCCGATCGCAGCGATCGCCGAGGAATCCGAACGCCGACTGCATCACGCTGCCGACCCGCCGCTCGAGGTCCTTCTCCAGCATCTCGCGGGCGCGGTGCAGGCGTTGCCGCACCGCCGACTCGCCCATCCCCAGCACCTCGGCCGTCTCGGCCGTGTCCAGCGAGTCGACCATCCGCAGGACCAGCACCTGCCGGTAGTCGTCGGGGAGCCGATCGATCGCCGCCTCGACGACGGCGACGATCTCGTGGTTCCCCACCTGCTGCTCGGGGGTCCGCACCGGCTCGTGCTCGGCCATGCTGGCGGCGGCTTCGCTGTCGGCCGGCAGATCGTCGAGCGCGACCAGACGCACCCGCCGGCGCAGGCGCGCGCGCGCCTCGTTGATCCCGATCTTGATCAGCCAGGTCCCGAACTGGGCCCGCCCCTCGAATTGATCGATGTGCTTGAGCGACGCGAAGTAGGCGTCCTGCATGGCGTCCTCCACATCTTCGCCCGTCCGCAGCACCGAACGGACCGCGCGGTAGAGCCGCTGGTTGTGCCGGCGGACCAGGAGCTCGAACGCCGAGAGGTCGCCTTGCTTGACCCGCTCGACCAGCTGCTCGTCGCTCGGGGTGATCACCCGCTCGCCGGTGTCGTTGGCTTGCGGCTGCGCGTCGCCTCGCATGATCTTCATGATGATTGCTTCGCCCCTTTGGCTTTGGGAATTGTGGCTAGAGGGATTTGAGATACTGCACCAGATCGGCCGATTGGGCCGTGGTCAGCCCTAGCGATTTTTTGCTGTTGTAGAGGGCGACCGCGTCGTCGAGCGTCGCCGCGACGCCGTTGTGGAAGTAGGGGGCGTGCTGCCACACGCCGGCCAGCGGCGCCGTGCGGTACTTCTTGGTCGCGCTGCGCGAGGCGTAGCTGGGGGCGCCGTTCGGCTCCGGCTCGCTGACCACCTCGCTGGGGTCGTGCAGCGTGCTGTTGGCGTCGGTGAAGAGCGCCCCGGAGTGGCAGCTGGCGCAGTTCCCCTGACCCTCGAACACCGTCTTGCCGCGGGCGGCCGCGTCGGGATCGAAGTTGGCGGCCAGCGGCGCGGCCAGTGTCAGCTGGTAGGTCTGCAGGTCGGGCAGCTTGTCGCTGACCAGATCGTCGGTGCCGTTGGTGACGTTCACGCCCGTGCGCGCCTCCGAGAATGTGCCGTGCCCGCCCATCTGGGTGACCGCGACGTAACGGTTCCAGTACTCGATGTCGTTGCCGTCGCCGGTGACGGTGATGGCGTGGATCCCATTGAGACCGAAGGCGGGCGGGATGACCGTGGGCCCGTTCAGCCCGTCTTGGTTGTAGCGCGGGTCGTACTTGCCCGGCCCCCAGGAATTGTAGACCGCCTTCTGATCGGCCGTCAGCGCCGGTGACAGCGCGATGATCGCACCGGGGTTGAGGTCGCGGTTCGGCCAGCCGTCGAGCCGCGCGCCGATTCCCGGCGCGAACGAATTGTCGACCGTCGAGTGGCAGAGCGCGCAGGTGATCCCGACGCGGGTCAGCGTGTCGGTGCCGTCGGCGCCGGTCGTCACCGTCCCCTGGACGCCGACGACGGCATTGAGCTTGAGCAACGCGACGGTCGTGGCCGGGCTGGTCAGACTGATCGTACCGTCCTGGATCCCCTGGACGACCGCGGCGGGCAGGGCGGTCGCGTCGACCTTGAGGCCGACCGCCAGCGCCGTCGTCGGGTCGACCGCGCTGGCGATGACGGTCTGCATCTGCAGGGCGTCGGTCCATTGCGTCTCGTCGCCGAACGTCTCGAAGCGGAAGGTCTGCTGCCCGGCGGCGACGCGCGCCGGATCCTTCGTCGGATCGGAGGCGCTCGAACCGCACGAGACGGCCGCCGCCAGGCTCAGCGCCAAGCCTGCACAAGTAATACTACGAATCGTCATGATGGCTCCCTTTGCCCTGGTTCGGTGCTTCGAGGGCTTCACCGGGTCGGATGGGGCAGGCGCCGTCGCTGTGACAGAAAACATTCTGCGTAACCCACGCCGACTTCGGGCATCGGGGCCGCGGATCGGGTGGCGGTCGGCTCAACCGCGGTGCCGGGTCTGCCGATTTCTGGGGTTGAGCCATGCCCGCCGAACCGAGGCGCCCCCCGGCCGCCGCCGCCGGAGAAGAGACCGGCCTCCTCAAGGGGGCCGCGATCGGACGCTACGTGGTGCTGGGGCTGCTCGGGCGCGGCGGCATGGGGGAGGTTTACGCGGCGTACGATCCGGAGTTGGACCGCAAGATCGCCGTCAAGTTGCTCCGCGCGCGCGGCGGCGAGGTGGCCACCGCTGACGGGAAGACGCGCATGCTGCGCGAGGCGCAGGCGATCGCGCGGCTCTCTCACCCGAACGTCGTCGTCGTCTACGACGTCGGCACCTTCCGCGAGTCGGTCTTCATCGCGATGGAGTTCGTCGAGGGGCACACGCTCGGCTACTGGCTGCAGGCGGCGGACCGGAGCTGGCGCCAGGTGCTCGACGTCTACGTCTCGGCCGGTCGGGGGCTGGCGGCGGCGCACGCGGCGGGGCTGGTCCACCGCGACTTCAAGCCCGAGAACGTGATGATCACCAGGACGGGCCAGGTCCGGGTCATGGACTTCGGCCTCGCGCGCGAGCAACTGACCGCCGACGCGCCGTCGCCGGCCGGGCAGCTGGCGCTCGACGCGGGCGTGCGCGCCGCCGCGCTGGCCGACACGTTCGACGCCGACGTCGATCCCGACGCGACCGCCAAATTGGGTGGGGGCGCCGGCGGCGGCACGGGCGACGCGGTGGCCAGCGCGTCCGGCGGCTATCTGCGGCTGAAGCTGACCCAGACCGGCGCGATGCTGGGGACGCCGGCCTACATGGCGCCGGAACAGTTCGCCGGCACGGGCGGCGACGCGCGCTCCGACCAGTTCTCGTTCTGCGTCGCGCTCTACGAGGGTGTCTACGGTCGCCGGCCCTTTGCGGGCGACAACGCGCTGGCGCTGATGTCCAACGTCGTCGCCGGGACGGTGACCGAGCCGCCGGCCGACGCGCGCGTCCCCTCATGGATCCGGCGGATCCTGCTGCGGGGTCTCTCGACCGATCCCAAGCAGCGCTTTGGCTCGATGACCGAGCTGCTCGCGGCGCTGGGGCACGACCCGGCCGTGCGTCGGCGGCGCTGGCTGACGGCGGCGACTGCGGCGCTGTTCGTCGCAGGCGGTGCCGCGGGGATGCACCGCTTCAGCGCCGGGCAGCGCGCGGTCTGCGCGGGCGGGCCGGGGCGCGCGGTGGCCGTCTGGGGACCCGAGCGTCGATCGGCGATCGAGCGCGCGTTCGCCGCCACCGGCAACCGAAACGCCGGCCGCGCCTTCGCCAACGCGGCGGCGCTCGTCGACGGGTACATCTCGCGCTGGACCGGGATGTACCGGGAGACCTGCGAGGCGACCGCGGTCCGCGGCGACCAGTCGGCCGAGGTGCTCGACCTGCGCATGGGCTGTCTCGGCGAGCGGCTCTCCGGCGTGCGGGCGCTCGGCGACGTCTTCACCTCCGCCGACAGCGGCGTCGTCGACAACGCCGTCGCGGCGGCCAGCGCGCTGCCGGCGCTCGATCGCTGCGCCGACGTGGCCATGCTGCGGGCCGTGATCAGGCCGCCCGACGATCCGGCCGTGCGGGCCAAGGTGGCGGCGGCGCGCGATGAGGTCGCCAAGGTCAAGGCGCTCGGCGACTCGGGCCAGTGCGACAAGGCGGCCGCCGCCGGCGCGTCGGTGGTCGCCGCGGCGAAGTCGATCGGTTACCTACCGCTCGAGGCGGAGGCGCACCTCGAGCTCGGACGCCTTGGTGAAACCTGCACCGACGCCAACAAGGCGATCAACGAGCTCGACGAGGCGGTGTTCGACGCCGACGCCTCGCGCCACGATCAGGTCTCGATCGAGGCGAGTGTTTACCTGGCGACGCTCTACTCGAACCGGCTGCACGACACGCGCATGGCGCGAAACGCTTTGCGGCACGGAGAGGCGGTCCTGGCGCGGTTTCCAGGGCACCCGCTGCTGGAGGCATACCTGGCCGATAACGAGGCTGAGGTCGCCTTTGATGAAGGCCATCTGGAGGAGGCGCTTCGCCAGACACGGAACGTACTGGCTCTCAAGGAGAGGACTCTCGGCCCGTCCCACTTCGACGTCGCGGTCTCGGCGTCGAACGTCGCGTTCAAGCTACACGCGCTCAATCGTGACGCAGAGGCCGAGCCGGTGATCCGTCGGGCGGTCGATCTCTTTTCTCGCCTTTCGGGAAACGACAGCACCGTGGTCGCCGTCGCGCTGGTAAACGAGACCGAGATCCTCACCGGACTCGGGCGGTTCGCGGAGGCGCAGGCCGCCCTCGACGTCGCCATGGAGACGTTCCGGCGCCAGCAGGCCACGACCTTCTATTTCGGATACGCGCTCCTCGATCAAGGGATTTTGGAGCTGGCCGAACATCGCGAGCGATTGGCCGTCTCGACCCTCGAGAGATCGGCCGCGCTGCTCGGCGACCAGGATCTGCTGTTCGCGGCGCAGGCGAAGTTTGCCCTCTCTCGCGCGCTCTGGGCGGTCTCCCCGCGGTACCACCAACGCGCGGCGGCGCTTGTCCACGACACCCGCCAGGCGATCGCTCGCGAGGCCGTCGCCGCCCGGCTGGTCCACGACATCGATGCCTGGCAAGCGGCGCATCCGACGCCTTGATTTGTTCCCCCTCCCCGTTGTCGGCGCAACAACAGGTGTGGCCTGAAGTCTCCTGATGGTTGTCTGTTAGACAACAAACTGGCTCCCATTGCGTATAAAATACCATTAATATCATATAGTTATATTTACATTAATAAACAAGTAAGTAGGCACACCGTTTGTATTGGGTTGATTCCGGACGGGGGGAACCGGATGAAGCGAGCGACGGTGCGGTATGGACTTGGGCTGGTTTTGGCTGCCACGGGGCCGATTGTCGGGACTGGGTGCACCGATGTGCCCGTTAGCGCGACCGATGACTCGAGTCCGGGGCTCGCGCTGAGCAACGGCCTCGCGTCGATCAACGGTCTGGCACTGTCGAATGGTTTGGCGCTCTCGAACGGCCTCGCTTCGGTCAACGGTCTGGCGCTGTCGAACGGTCTCGCTTCGGTCAATGGCCTGTCGTCCGCGACGGGCCTCATGACGACGGCCGGCGGGCGAAAGACGGTCGCCTACATCGTGAAGTGCGCCCTCGCCTCGGGCGATACGCTGGTCAAGTCGGACCAGAACGGCACCAACTACACTTTCCCGGGAGGCGTGGGCCTCTGCCCCGCCTGGAAGAACGGCAGCGTCTCGGGCAACCAGCAATGTGTGGAGGGCATCTCCGCCTGCCTGATGGCGCACGTCAACACGGCCGGCGTGCATGTTCCGGTCTGGTTCGATTCGAACGACTCCGCGATCGGCTGGGGCGTCGATCGGGTGAACTACCCGATGCAGGAGGGGACGTTCTTCGGCGACATCCTCGACACCGGCTCGCTGGCTAGTATCAGCAAGCCGACAGTCACCGCGCCGGTCGCGTACTACTGCGACGGTGCCGGCTTTCCCGCCGGCGCCGCCGGTGTCGTCGCCGGCCGACTCGGCGCCAACCAAGCCAACGCGCCCTACAAGAATCCTTTCGGTGTCGGCGTGCTTTGCCAGAGCGCGAGCAGCTCGGTCGGGCAGTTCAGCTATGGCGTCCCTGGGAGCTGCCCCGCGGGATCGAACAGCAACCCCTCCGCCGGTTGTCCGGACGGCTACAAGGCGCTCACCACGATCGCCAACGGCGGCGTCTGGCAGCACGGCATCACCGTCTGGCGGAACAACAACTACACGCCGGTGTTCGACACCGGTTACCAGTACACGTTCTCGCCTCTCAACACGGGCGGCACCAGGGTCGTCGACAGCGGCACTTCACCAGCCCAGCTCTGGAATCAGTCGGCCACTGTCCCGTCGTCCATCTTCAAGATGGCGCCCAACGGATCGAACTGGACCATTTCGCCGACGAGCGATCAGAGCAAGTGTCTCGACGCTGGAGCGGGGACCAACAGCACAGGTGTCATGCTCAGCGCCTGCAGCGGATCGGCGCAGCAGAGCTGGAAGATCACGGCCAACGCAACGAACGGCAGCTTCAACCTCGTGGCTACTACCGGACGCTGCATGCACGTCCGAAACAGCAGCACGGCGGCGGGGGCGGCGATCGAAGTCTACGACTGCCTGTCCAGCATGGCGACGAGCGAAGAGTTCAACATCCAGGCGCTCTAACGGATGGAGGGTGTCCGGTAGTCGGAGAACGCGAACGCCCCCAGCTGCGTGAGCCCCATGAGGCCCAAGAAGAGGCGCGCGCCGGTCGGCGCCGCGGCCAGCAGCGCGGCGGCGGCGAGGATGCCGAGCCCCTCGCCGAG
Organism: uncultured Pseudomonadota bacterium; assembly: GCA_963725905.1. GTDB lineage: Bacteria > Myxococcota_A > Polyangia > Fen-1088 > Fen-1088 > JADGRB01. The sequence continues at coordinate 520,036 of CAVSAG010000007.1, forward strand.
CTCTATGAAGGCGTGGGTTCGAAAGGGGATCAGCTTGAAGGTCCCCTGCGGGTAGTTCGTGAGGCGGGTCAGCGTGAAGTGCACGACGGCGCCGGCGATGGCGGCGCCGCGGGGCCCGTCCTCGAGGCGCAGCAGCAGGATCCCGAGGAGGTAGGTGGCGGCGACCAAGTCGTCCAGCCAGCCGTGCAGCCGGGCGCCGATCAGCGGGAAGAGCACCGCCCCGCTACAGCCCCTGCAGCGTCGAGTTGGTGATGGTGATGCTCTTGGCGTTCGTCCCCACGGCCGTTCCCGCGTCGGTCACGCTGCCGGTCGAGACGTTGGTCCAGTGTCCGCCGGTGTTGCCGGTCATCGTCGTGTCGGTGAAGGTCAGGACGCCCGCCATGTTGTCGCTGGTGAAGAAGAGCCCGCCCCCGAATGCGTTCGCGCCGGCCGCGTTGGCGTGAACGTCGTCCCCGCACAGCGTGATGTTGAAGTCGTTGCCGTCGCCATAGATGGCGCCGCCGTTGCCGCCCGAGCCGATCTCGTACTGACCGTTGTTCATGACCGTGCACATCGTCATCGATGTGTCGTCGTTGTTGGCGTCGTGGCCGGTTGCCGTGTTGTTCTCGAACAGGCTGTTGTAGATGTCGAGCTCGGCAAAAAGCGCGCCGATGGCGCCGGCGTTGGCGCCGCTGTTGTTGCTGAAGGTGCTTCCCACGATCACGGCGCCGTGCTTGCTTCCTTCCATGTAGATCGCGCCACCGCCCGTGTCTGGGCCGAGCGGCGCCGCCTGGTTGCCGTCGAACAGGCAGTCGATGACGGTCAGGTTGCCGTCGCGCATGAAGATCGCGCCGCCCTGGCCGTCGTCATAACCCTGAGAGCAGGCCGGCTCGCCGGCTGGCGCGGCGGGGATCATGTCGACGGGATTCGTCTTGCCGTTGACGAGCGCGAGGTGCTGCAGCGTCACCCGCGTCTCGGTCGCCTGAAAGTTGGCGCTGTTGTAGTTGAAGATCTGCACGGCGTGGCCGCCGTCGAGCGTGACCTTGTTGCCGCCGTCGATGACCGTGTCCTTGGTGGTCGACAAGGTCATGGTGGCGGTGACGGGGATGGTGACCGGATCGCTGCCGCAATTGAAGGTAATGATGCCCGCGTTGCCGACGGCGGTGTTGAGCGCGTCGAACGCGCAGCTGGCGGCGGTACCCGTGCCGACGACCGGGGTCGAACTGGCGACGCTGGCCGCCTGGCCGCTCGTCGGGACGCCGGCGTGGCAATAGCCGTTCAGGTTTCCCCAGTTGCTGGCGGTGGCTGGTTTGTCGGGCTGAGAGCTCGACCCGCAACCCACGGCGACGAGCAGCGGCAAGACCAACGATGGCGAAGCGCGCATACGGTCCTCCCTGGCTGGAGCTGGAGCTGAAACGCTCCGTCACATCGTACTCCGTTCACGCGCGCTTCAAAAGGAGGCGACGGCCAGGACGGAGACCCGGCGCTCGACGCCTTCGAACTGGGAGCTCGGCAGCTGGCTGTCGCGATTGATCTGGTCGAACACCAGCGCCAGGCGGAGCGGCCCGCCCAGCACGCGTGTGCTGGTGGCGGCGCGCAGGTAGACACGCTGATCGTGAAGGGAGAAGTTGTCGGTGATCTGCCCCTGGTAGCGATCGTCGCTGTTGAACGACCAGTAGGCCCCGACGCGCGCCCGCAGGTAGAGATCGATCGGGCCGTCCTCGAGATAGAGCGACGCCGAACCGGTCACGCTCTGCGCGTAGTAGTACCCTTGCTGCTTGAGCTCGCTCTTGATGGTGGTGTCGTCGAGCGCTGCGGCGGCCTGCGGATAGGCCAGCGAGCTCACCATCGAGAAGCCGTACTGCGCGTTGAGCGTGAGTCGGGTGGTGAGGCCGCCGTGGCGGTCGGCGTACTCCAGCATCGGCCCGGCCAGCCCCGCCGTCACCACCCGGTCCCACTCGCCCGGCAACATGCGCGCGTCGTAGTCGAAGGTGCTGCCGAGCCCGAGCAGCAGCCCCCAGCCGTCGAGCGGGCGCGCCGCGTGCTCGTCGGGGAGCGCGTAGCTGCGCAGATAACGTCCCCACCAGACGCCGCTTGCGTGGAGCTCGAGGCCGCGGACGCCATCGTGCGAGAACATCCCATCCCAGACGAGCGTGGTCCAGTCGCCGGGCGAAACGAAGGTGATCCCCGTGCCGGGTCTCCGATAGCGGCGGTGGTCGACGATCTCCGCGGCGAGACCGACGTCCAACGACGTGACCATCGGTCCGCCGTCGAACGAGCCGTAGATCTGACCGAGATTGAACGCCAGGCGGTGCCACATGCGCGTCGGCAACCCGAAGGCGTCGGTCGGCTGGCCGGTGACCGCCCGACAGACCGGCGCCTGGTTCAGGGTCGCCACCGGCGAGAAGAGCAGGGCGCCGAGACAGTTCCCCATTCCGGGACTTCCCGCCGCGAACATCCGCCCGAGGCGGTAGGTCGCCTCGCCCGATCACGGCGCCGCCCGCCGGCGTGAAGATGAGATCGTTGGTCGAAGGTTTCTCGTCCCACTCGGAGAAGTACTCCCAGGCGGTCGACGCGAGGAACGACGTGACGAGCGACGCGAGGGGGGACAGGCCGTTGCCGCGAGCCACCTGGTAGTAGAGCGTTCCCGCGATCGGGTGAGCGAGGCCGTTGGTGGAGAAGAGATCGTCGTCGAAGACGACCTCGCGCATGGTGAACAGCTTCGCGTGCCAGTCGGTCCAGGTGAAGTGCAGATCCCAGGAGCTGTACGCCGGGTGCCGCCAGTACCAGGCCGTCCCCAGCCCGAGCAGGGCGATCTCCTCCACCGCCGTCCGCAGGTAAGGATGCGCGAGGCGCGGCTGAGTCTCGTCGGTCACGCGCGCGTCGTCGGAGTCCTGCGGCTCTTCGGTTCCGGTGCTCGGGAACGGGGCCAGCGGAACCACGGGCGCCGTCTCCATCGTCAAGAGCGCGAGGAAGGCGGCGCTGCCGATCACAGGATTCGAAGTTGGGGGCGCGCGCGGTCCCCGCAACGCGCGCCGAGCTCGAGCGCGCGCAGAATCCGAGGCGCCCTTACAGCTCCGTCGAGAAACTGCCTCGGCCGAGCTTGCGAGACGGCCTTCGGGGTCGAATGATGTTGCGCCGCCTCGTCGAGCCGAGGTTCGAGCTCGGGCGGTGAAGTCGGATGTCGCAACAAAATCAGCTCACCCGCCGCGCGGCGTTGAAATTCGGGCTCGGCGTGGGAGCGATGGCCGTCGGGCTCGACGCCTGCGGCTCCGCGACCGATCGCTGCCCGGCCGGTCCGGTCCCGGCCGTCGTCGCCCCGGACGGAACGCCGGCCGCCACTGCGCAGAAGCTGCTGTCGGGGATCGACACCATCGTCGCCGTGATGATGGAGAACCGCTCGTTCGATCACCTCTTCGGAAGCCTGGCGACCGACGCCGGCTATCCCGGCGCGCGGGCGATCGACGGCCTCATCGGCACCGAGACCAACCTCGACGCCGCCGGCCTGCCGGTGGGGGTCAACCTGGCGCCAGCCGAGACCTCCCATCTCGATCCCAAGCACGACTGGGACTCGTCGCATCGGGCCTGGAATGGCGGGCGCAACGACGGCTTCGTGCTCGTCAACCCGGGCGCGAATCAGGCGGAGGTGATGAGCTTTCACCAGCGCGCCACCGCGCCGTTTCTCTACAGCCTCTGCGACCAGTACGCCGTTTGTGACCGCTGGTTCGCCTCGGTGATGGGCCCCACCTGGCCCAACCGCTACTACCTTCACGCCGCGACCGCCGCCGGACACAAGACGAACCTGCCGATGGGGCTCGATCCGCCCCCCACTGTCTGGCAACGGCTCGCCGACCGCTGCGTGTCGGCCGGCTACTACTACGCGGGGAACGTCCCCTGGTACAGCGTCACCTTCCCGGCCAACAGTTTTTCGGGGAACGACGCCGTGGCGCCGCAGACCATCGATCATTTCTTCACCAACGCGGCGAACGGCACGCTGCCGGCGTTCTCCATCATCGACCCCGACTTCGGCGTCAACGACGGCCATCCCCCCTTCGACTTCGGCCTCGCCGAGGCGTTTCTCAGCAGCATCCATCGCGCGCTGGCGAACAGCGTCCACTGGCCGCGCGCGCTCCTGGTCATCGTCTTCGACGAGCACGGCGGCTACTACGATCACGTCGCCCCCCCGACGCTCCCCGACCCGAACCCGGACTTTCGCCAGATCGGTTTCCGCGTCCCGGCGGTGGTGATCGGACCGCAGGTGAAGCCGGGAGCCGTCATCTCCACCCCCTACGATCACGTCTCCATCCTGGCGACTCTCGCCACGCGCTTCGGGATCGCCAGCCTGGGGCCGCGCATGGACGCCGCCGCCGATCTTTCGGCCTGCATCGATCCCGATCGCGCCGACACGATGACCTCGTCCCTGACGCTGCCGCCGCCGGTCGACATCCCGGCCTCGGTGATCCGAAGCGCGCCGTACCGCCCGACCAGCCAGCCGGAGATGGAGGCGCTGGCGCGGGCGGGCGGCGTCCCGGCCCATCACGTCGATCCGCGCGGCCCGGAAGAACGGATGCGGGCCTGGCTGCGTCATGCGCAGGCGCTGGAAGCGGTGCGGGTGCTCGGTTGACGGCGGCGGTCGCGGTCGCGCTCGCGCTCTCGACGCTGGCCGGGGTGAACGCCGCCGATCTCGACGGCGCGGCCGACATCGCCCGCGAGGCGGCCCCGGCGCCGGCCCCCAGCCCGCCGGCGCTGAACCGTTTCGAGCTCAAGGTGCAGCCGTTCCTCGGGTTGACCGGAAACAGCTGGGGGGGCCTCGGAGAGGCGCGGTTCGAGCACGACTTTCGTTTCCCGCTCACGCTGGGACTCGAGCTCTCGCCGGTGGCGCTGGTTTCGAGCGGCGACGGGACCGGCGCGCTCGCCGAGGGGCGCGTCACCGCTGCGTTCTCCACCCGCTATCTGGCGGTCGGCCTGGGCGTGGGGGGACAATTGCAGCGCTTCGGACGCAACGGCCTGTCGGTTGCGCCCACGCTCCGCCTGGGCCGGCGCGACGGGCTGAGCCTGCAGGTCGAGTACGCCTACTCCGTCGCCGCCAACCAGTACACCGGACAGCGCACCGTCGGATTCTCGAACATCATGGGGACGCTGCGCGTTCCACTCACCGAAAGGCTGGCGCTCCAGATCGACGGAGGGCTGAACCTGCAGGCCTGGGCCTTCACCACCGTGGGGCTGCGGCACCGTCTGGTCGGCGACGGCGGCGCCGGCAGCTGGTTCGTGAGCGCCGGCCTCGGCGCCGCCTGGGTCAGCCAGAGCTCCGGCTGCAACTACGGTGCTGCGATCCCGTGCGGCCCCTCGGCGATGTCGTTCGGGCCGACAGTCGGCTTCGGCCTCGAGCGCAGGTTCTGAGCCCGCTCGCTGCGCGTGGTGTCGCAGAGCGCGCGGTAGCCGAGCCCCCCCAGCGCCCCGCCCAGGATCGGCGCCACCCAGAACAGCCAGAGCTGGCCGATGGCCCAGGAGCCGGCGTAGAGCGCGACGCCGGTGCTGCGGGCCGGGTTCACCGAGGTGTTGGTGACCGGAATGCTGATGAGGTGAATGAGCGTGAGCGCGAGGCCAATGAAGAGCGGCGCGAGCGCGGGCACCGCGCGCGCCGGATCGGTCGCCCCCATGATGACGATCAGAAAACCGGCCGTCAGCACCGTCTCGCAGACCGCCGCCGCCGGCAGCGCATAGTGGCCGGGCGAGTGCGCGCCGTACCCGTTGGCCGCGAAACCGGACTGCAGGCTGAACCCGGGGGCGCCCGAAGCGATGAGGTAGAGGATGGCGCCGGCCACGATGCCGCCCGCCACCTGCGCCACCACGTAGGCCGGGAGATCGCGCCCGGCGAAGCGGCCACCCGCCCACAGCCCGACGGAGACCGCCGGGTTGAAGTGCCCGCCCGAGATCGGGCCCAGCGCGGCCGCCATGGTCAGCACGGTCAACCCGAACGCCAGCGCCACACCGGCGAAGCCGATTCCCAGGCCGGGGAAGGCGGCGGCCAGCACGGCGCTCCCGCAGCCGCCCAGCACCAACCAGAACGTCCCCACGAACTCGGCCGTCGATCGCCGCAAGAGTGACATGCGCTCAAGGTAGACAGCCGGGCGCGCGTCCGAAGCTCGGCGCGGCCTGAATACGCCCGCGACTGACTTCGATCGGCGTCGAAATCAGTCCCGCGCCCGAGTGCCGGGATCCGCCACCGGACTCAGATCCAGGGAATGAAGGCGCTGATCGGAGAAGTGTTTCGGGTCCTCCTGGCGGTCATCATTCCGCTGGCGTCGTTCGACACCGGCCTCGGGGCCCGTTCCTCGGGCCGAAAGCGGCTCTGGCGGCGCCCGGCGGCGTTCGCCTGGGCGCTGCTGGCGGTGATGGTGGCGGTGCCGCTCTGGGTCGTCGTGCTGGTCAAGCTCGCGCCGCTGCCGGCGGCGGTTGGTGGCGGACTGCTGATCGCGACGCTCGCGGTGGGGATCGGCCCCGTCTCCGGCCTGAAGCGGATGTCTGGCCTCAATCCCGCGGCCAACGAGGCGCTGGACCTGAACCTGGCAGTGTTGGTGCTGAGCATGGTTTACGTCCCGGTCGCGTTCGCGCTGGTGGCGGCGCTGTTCCGGGTCGACGTGCAGCTGGGCGTGGTGCCGGTGGCGAAGGTGGTCCTGGGACGCTCGCTCATCCCGATGTTGATCGGGCTCGGCATCGCCCGCTTCCTGCCGCGCTTCGCGGGCAGAGCGGCGCCGGTGCTGGCCAAGATCGTCAACGCCGCGATCATGGGCATCTTCGTGCTCGCGATCCTCTCGATGTGGAAGGACCTCGCCGGCGCCGGGAGCGTGGGCTGGCTGGCCGCCGCCGCCGCCGCGCTGGGTGCGGTCGTGATCGGCCACCTGCTCGGTGGGCCCGATCCGGTGACGCGTGGGGTGGTCGCCGCCGCCAGCGTCATGCGTTTTCCGGCGCTGGCGCTCACACTGGCGTCGGCGCTGCCCCAAGGGAAGCGATTCATCCCGGAGGTCGTCGTCTACGTGTTGGTCGCGTTCGTGGCGATGTCCGCTTACGGCCTCGTGACCAAGCGCGGGGAGCGGCGCCGGCCGCGCCTCGTCGTTCACACCGCGCCGCGCCCGGTGTGACGTCTCCCGCGAAACTACTCCACGCGGGGGAGGTCTTCGGCGGGGCCCACGGCGGGGACCGGCGTGCGCGCGGTGTGGAGCATCCCCAGGTTGGCCGCCAGCCGCACGAGCTCGGCCATGTTTCGCAGCCCCAGCTTCCGGTTGATGCGATTGAGATGGCTGTCGACCGTCTTGCGCGCGATGCAGAGCTCGCGCGCCATGTCGCGCGCGATCACGCATTCGGAGGCCAGCCGGAAGACTTCGCGCTCGCGGGGCGAGAGGATTCCCAGCACGTCGTTGGCGTTGCGGCGCCGTGCCTCGAACGCCGCCAGCCGCGGGGCCAGGGTGGGGGCCACGTAGCGGTGTCCCTTGCTGACGGTGTGGATCGCCTCGACCAGCGTCTCCGGCCCGTCGCTCTTGAGCGCGTAACCGGCCGCGCCCGCGTCCAGCGCGTCGAGCACGTCGTTGACCTGATCGTGGGCGCTCACGATGAGCACCCGCGCCCGCGGGGCCCGACGGCCGATCTCACGGGTCGCGAGCACGCCGTCCATCCCCGGCAGCGCGATGTCCATGAGCACGAGATCGGGAACCGTCGCGTCGATGATGCGGAAGGCTCCGCGCGCCGTGCTCGCTTCTCCAATCACCTCGAATCCGGGGGGCGTGGCGAGCACGTGCCTCACGCCCACGCGAAACAGCGTGTGATCGTCGACCAGGACTATTTTCATGTTCGGAGGGCTCCCAGGGGGGCAGGTTGCGGTAAGGGATGATGTTTATATCCAAGCTGGCGGCGGTTTTCGTACCAATCGGACAAGATCAGGCAATCCCTTACACCGGGTTTCGGCTCAATTGTCGTCGATCGACGCGGGTTTGAGCGGCTGACCGACATGCGGTCAGGGCGGCGCGGGCCCATCGTCTCGGAGGGAATTCGGTTCGCGCGCCTTCGCGCGGGTGAGGGGGTGCGAGACGTCCATGAACCGCGCGTCGCTGAAGTTGGCCGCGCTGCTGGCGGCGCTGGGGGCGACGGCCGGGACGGCGCGCGCAGCCGAGGGGGGCGATCTGCCGCTGCTCGACGAGCGGACCGCCTACCTGCTCGACGCCAGGACCCTGAAGCTGGGCCTGCTGGCCTTCGACTACGGCATCAACGATCGGTTGACGATCGGCAGCGATCCGCCCTTTTGGGCGGCCCGCGCGGCGATTCCCATCATCGTTCCGAACCTGCACATCAAGCACCTCATCTACCACCGCGCGCCGGTGACCGTGACGGCGCGGGTGGCCGGCTACTACGCCAATCTCAAGACCGACGACAACGCCTCCGGGTCGCTCATCGCGGCGCCCTTGTCGCTGTTCGCCTCGTTTCGCCTGCAGCACCGGATCTGGTTGCATACCGAAGGGGCCTACGTCTACGCGCGCGCCTTCGGGTCCGGCGATCTGAACCAGCTGCACCTGGGCGGCCAGGTCGCCACGCAGGTCGTGCAGCTGGGGGCGATGCTGGAATGGCGACTGACCCGCATCTTCTCCCTCACCGCCACCGGCCGCTATCAGGTCTACACGGCAGATCTGGCGTTCGAAGGCTCGGGCACCATCGACCCCTACACCACCGCCGACGTCAATGGCCGTGCCGTCTCGGCGGCGCCGCACCCCTGGGAGGGCATCGGGGGCGTGGCCTTTCTGTGGAAGTACGTTCACCTGATTGTCGGCGTCGGCTATGGCTATTACTTCCTTCCCGGCCTCGATCTCGGCCTATCCCCAGAAGACGTTCGTCCCGGACGCTTCGTTGTCGGTGATTCTGTGAGACGGCTCGGGCGCTGGGCCCTGCTGCCGTTGACCGTTGGGGGGCTTGCAGCCTGCGTCTCCAGGCTCGATATCCCGACGCCGCCGATGCAGGCCGAGACCCAGACCCTCGCGGCCGAGTACGACATGCCGACCGGTTCGGTGGACATCGCGAATGTCCAGGCGACGCTGGACCTGGTGAACGCGAGACTCCCCGACCTCGAGCTCGGCTGGTTGCCCAATTTTGCCTCCGAGCTGCTCTCCAGTTTCAACCAGCGTCTCCAGCAGAGCGGCCTGCCCGACGATCCCGACGCGTCGACCGAGACTCACCACTTCATCCTCAGCGCCGTCGTCAACCTGCACCGTATTTGCGAGGGATTCGACAACCCTCCGGGGCCCGTTGACGCCACGAACGGCATCATCGACGCCACCGGCGTGGTGGAGAACGGTCGGCTGAACTCCGAGGTCTGGGGGACGGCGACCGGTTGCAAGACCGGCCTCTCGCTCTTCGGCGGCCCGGCGCTCAGCGGAAACGCGACGCTCGACGGAACGGTGATCCTCTACCTGCTCGGCCCGTTGCCGACCAGCGTTTCGAACGCCCGGTTTCTGTTTCAGTTCAGCGGTCAGATTGGGATCGGAAATCAGACGACCAGCGCCTCGATCGACTTCCGCGTCTTCGACGGCCGCGTCGATTTCAGAGTGCCCGTCAGCGACGGCGACATCGTCGTCGAGATGGGCGTCGCCTCGTCGGTCACGTTGCGGGCCGAGAACGGGACCTTCGTGTGTGATCTCACCACCCTGTCGTGCCAGTAGCGGCGGCGGAGGCCGACGCCCGCGGTCGGTGCGCCGATCGGCCAGCCGCCCACGTTCGCCGTCGGTCGGCGCGCCCGCAAGAACACGGTGAAGGTGGCGCCATGTCCCTTGCGGCTCTCCAGCGACACCCAACCGCCGTGCGCCGCCGCGAGCTCACGAACCAGCCAGAGCCCGAGCCCCAGTCCGCCCCCCTGGTCGGCCGGCGCGTGGACGTTTCGCTCGAAGATCGAGGTCTGCTCCGCGGGCGCGACACCGACGCCATGGTCGCGGACCACCAGGCACGCCCCGGCGCCGACGGGACGTACCTCGACGCGAACGGGCCGACCCTGGCCGAACTTCACCGCGTTCGAGAGGAGATTTCCCACGATCTGTTCGACCATGGAGCGATCCCACCAGCCCTGCAGCTTGCCGAGGGTCACGACACGAACGTTGGGCGCGTCGCAGAGGGCCGTCAGGCGTTGAACGGTCGTTCGCACGGTTTCCCCGACGTCAACCAATCGTGGCCGGACTGTTGCGCGACCGACACATTCGAGCTCGGTCAACGTATCAATGAGGCCCTTTAGGCGCTGGACCTCGCCCCGAACCACGCGCAAAGCCGATTTCACGGTTCCCCCCGCCATCTCGGCCGCCGAGCCCTCGGCGATTCCGATGTAGAGCAACGCCGTGGCGAGTGGCGTATTGAGCTCGTGCCGGATCAGCTTGACGATCTCGGTCCTTCGGGCCAACCCGTTGTCGTGTCGCATCTAGCCACCCTCCATCCCCTCACTGACGCCCTCACTGAGGCCCTCACTGACGCTCTCACTCAGGCCCTCACTCACTCTCTCACGCGCGCCTTCGGCGACCAGCGATTGTGTCTCGCCGGCGAAGACCTCCCGCGCACCCCCGCGTCTGACCAAGCCGAGATTGCAGGCGAGCCGTACCAGCTCCGCAGAGGTCCGCAGGCCCAGCTTGCGGTGAATGCGATAGAGGTGGGTGTCGACAGTTTTGCGCGAGATGCAAAGCTCGTGGGCGATCTCCCGCGTGAGAAGGCAGTCGGCGGCCAATCGAAACACCTCCCGCTCCCGGAGAGAGAGAATCGACAGCGTGTCGAGTGGCTTCTTGCGGCGCGATTCGTAGCTGCCGAGCAGCGGGGCCAGCGACGGCGCGACATAGCGGTCGTTCCTGATGATCGTCCGCAGCGCGGCGACGAGCGCGTCGGTACCCTCCGTCTTGAGCGCGTATCCGGCGGCCCCGGCATCCAGCGCCTCGAGCACGTCGCTGATCTGATCGTGGACGGAGAGCAAAAGCACGCGCGTCCGCGGGGCGCGCCGTCGAATTTCTCGGGTGGCGATCACTCCGTCCATTCCGGGAAGCGAAACGTCCATCACGACGATGTCCGGGGGGTGAGCGTCGATGGCGGCGAACGCATCGCGCGCGTTGCCCGCCTCGCCGACGACCGTGAACTCGGCGTAGGCGGCCAGACTCTGGCGAATCCCCATGCGGAACAGTGGGTGATCCTCGACGAGGAAGATCTTGGTCATCGGAGGCCTCCCGCGCGGCGATCGCTGTTGGCTGTCGTCGGGGGCAGAGGGCCCGAGGGCCGCCCAAGCCGCTTTGTCGGTTCTCCGAATTGTTTCACGTCGTCCGCTATCCCGCCCCTCCCCCCCCTGTGAAACTCGGGAGACGCTTTCCGAACGATTGAAATCGTACAACAACCGAAGGGGCGTTGTCCATTTTGGAGGAACGACCGTCGCGCGAGATGCGCGCGATAAGACATCGCCCCAAACAGAACCGGCGCCGCGCGCGATCGCGTTTCAGGGCTAGCGATCGACGGAGCGATCTGGCATGTAGCCGAATGAGAAACGGAGGGGACGGAGGAACAATGCGAACCGATCAGGGGACTGCGTCGTCGAAAACCGTAACGACACACGCTGCGTTTCTGGCCAATGTGAGCCGGCATTTCGTTTCCTTGGAGATCGACCCGATGCTCGAAGCCGTCGGTCGGTGCTCGCTCGGTGTGCTGGGTGACGTTTGCACAATCGATCGTGTCGTTGACGCTCATCCAACTCGGATTCTGGAAGTGAGGACCGCGCCTCACGCCTGGATGGAGCCCCCCCGCGACCTGGCCGCCACCGCGCGCGCCGAGGTCCACCTGGATGGCGATCGTTCGCGTCTCAGTGTGCCGATTGGAATGCGAAGCGAGAGGTTCGGGATTCTCAGCTTTGCCAGATATGACGGCGTGGCCCACAATGCCGCCGATCTCGGGCTGGCCCAGGAGCTCGGCGACCGGCTCTCCCTGGCGATTCGGAACGCGCGCGAGCACATGAGCATGGCCGCGGCGCTGGGTGACCGGGAACGCCTGATTTCGATCGCGGCTCACGAGCTTCGAAACCCTCTCTGCTCGGTTCGCTTCTGCCTCCAGACCCTGGGGCGGCATGACGGGACGCTTGCGCCGCAGGCCGCCCGGATGCTGGAGATCATGTCGCGTGGCGAGCGCAAGATCGCGCGCTTGATCGATGACCTCCTCGACCTCGGTCGCATCCGCGCCGGCCAGCTCGATCTCGAATTGTCGTCCTTCGATCTGTGCGACGTCATACGGGACGTCGGTACCCTGATGGAGATGCAGGCGCGCGACACAGGATCGACCTTGAATGTGGAATTGGATGGACCCGTCGTTGGACGTTGGGACCGTTCCCGGCTGGATCAGGTTGTCTCCAATCTGCTGGCGAACGCCGTCAAGTACGGGCAGGGGCGTCCGGTCGTCATTCGCGCCGGTGCCGACGTGGAGCGCAGCATCGCCTGGCTGGCGGTCACCGACCAGGGGCTGGGAATCGAGCCCAATCTTCAGGAGGGAATCTTCGAGCCCTTCAAACGAGGGACGATGATCGGAAACCGCGAGGGGCTGGGCCTGGGACTCTTCATCGTCCGCGGCATCGTTCACCAGATGGGCGGAGCCGTTCGCGTCGACAGCCGGCCTGGCTCCGGTGCGACATTCCTCGTCGAGCTTCCGCTTCAGATCGCTCACTGACGCTTCCTCCTCCCGCCCGATGGTAAGGCGGACCCGCAGAGCGTCTGCTCAGGCAATCGCTGATTCTCCCGACGACCAGCGTGTTCGCGCGCAGTGCGCCGCCGCGGCGACCATCATGGATGCCGCCCGCGCGTCGGGTTTCGCCGGCAATCAGACGGCGCGCTTCACGAGCCTCGGGGGAGCTGCACGCTGAAGGTCGATCCGCGGCCGGGCTCGCTCTCCACCGAGATCGTCCCGTGGCAGGCGTCGACGATCTGCTTGCAGATCCAGAGCCCGAGCCCGAGCCCCGGGTGTCGATGCACCGAGGTGGCGCGCTCGAACCGTTCGAAGATCCGCTCTTGTTCCTGGTGTGCAATCCCCTCGCCCAGATCGCGCACGGCGAGGCGGGCCAGGGTGCGGTCGGCGTCCAGCTCGACCTCGATCGGTCGGCCGCAGCCGAACTTGATGGCGTTGGAGAGCAGGTTGGTGATCACCTGACCGAGGCGTACGCGGTCCCAGTGTCCCACCACCTCGTTGTGCAGGCGGAGCAGCAGCGGCGACCCTGCGGTGGTCGCCGAGTCGCGCATCAGATCGATCGCGTCGATCACCAGCGCCTGCAGGTCGAGCTCTTCGGGATGCAGATCGAGGCGCCCCTCGATGAACTGCGAAACGTCGAGCAGCTGATCGACCAGCTGATTGAGACGAACCACCTGACGGCGGATGGCACCCAGCCGCCTGCGCAGCCTGTCGTTGAGGGGCGCGGCGTGGCCGTCGGCCGAGTCCGCGACGGCGAGCAACCCCTCGGTCTGCAGGCTCAGCGTCGTGATCGGTGTGCGCAGCTCGTGGGAGGCGGCTGAAAGGAACTCGTCGCGGGCGTGAATCATCCGCTTGAGCCCGGCCAGCGCCTCCTCTTGCTGCGCGTAGCGCCGTCGCATGGCCCCGAGCTCGAGGCGTGTCTGCACGCGCACCAGGAGCTCGCGCTCCGAGAAGGGCTTGATCAAGAAGTCGTCAGTGCCTGCTTCCAGGCCGGCGAGCTTCTCGTGTGGTCCGGCGACTCCCGAGATGAGGATGAACGGCACGTCCTGCGTCGCCCGATTGGCGCGCAGCGAGCGGGCCAGGTCGATCCCGCTCATCCCCGGCATCTCGACGTTGGCGATCACCAGATCGAACGACGAAGCTTGCGCCCGATCGCGGGCCTCTTCCCCTCGGTCGGCCAGCGTGACGGCCCAGCGTGTCCCGAGCAGCGAATCGAACGTCGCCCGCGCTGCGGGGTCGTTCTCGACCACCAAAACGCGTGGCGCCGGTTCCTGTTCCGTCGACACGCGAACAAACTGAATCCGTGGAGCGTGTCTCGCAACGCTCGGGGCTGTAAGTGCGCGGCGCATTCAGTGAAGGGAGCGGGGCCTTCCCACCGCGCCGCCCGATCATCTTCTTTCACAGAGCCCCCTCACGCGCCCCACCGGCGCTGGCCGCTTAGGGTATAGACAGGAAAAAGCCGAGGTCGGAGCCGCCGCGTGAGGGAGCATTTCCGCGCGGTGCTGACGACCTCGGCCGGACGCGTCCCCCCAAAAGGAGGGACGCTGGGACGCTGGAGGCCTAACTAGAACTCGAACCCGATACGACCAGCCACGTTCCAGTTCTGCATCGAGTTGCTGGTGGTGGTCACCCGGTCGAACATCGTGTCGTTGAAGACCGCGCGGTAGGTCCCGCGCACGTCGATGAGGAACACCTTCGCCGGCCGGATCGAGAGCCCGGCGCCGAGGGGAACGGTCCCCACGTCGTCATGGTTCGTGATGTCCGAGGTGTTGGTGACGCTGTTGAAAACCTGGTAGTGCGTCCACCCCGCGCCGCCGAAGATGTACGGTTGAACCATGTAGTTCGTGAAGTTCAACCGCAGATCGCCCTCGACGCCGTTCCCGACCAGGTGCGAGTTGGTGGAGAGACCGAGCGCGTCGATGTTCTGCGACGACCCGATGTAGGCCCCCTCGATGGCGACCGGCAGACGCGACCCGAAGGTCAGCCGGGCTTCCCAGCTTCCACCGGTGTTGACGTTGTTACGGACCGCTTGGTCGATGAAGCCGACGGCGCCGCCGCCGACGCTGGCCTGGATACCCATCACCGAGGGCGGCACGTCCTTGTGGGCCACCGGCATGGGCGCCGGCACCGGTTCATACATCGACTCCGGCGGCGGGACGGGGGCCGGTGGCGGCGTGACCGCAACCGGCGGCGCGGGCTCCGGCGGAACGATCGGCTCCGGCGGGGCGACGGGCTCCGGTGTCGCCGGCTCCGGCGGCGGTGCCGCCTCGGCGACCTTCTTGGGAACGTCGCAGGTCTTGACGTTCACCACGCGGGCCTCGGCCATGTCGCTGACCTCGGTCTGCTCGCCGTGGCCCGCGACGGTGATCTTGTCGGCGCCGACCCCCTTGCTGATCAGGAACTCCTCCGCGGCCTGCGCGCGCTTCTCGGACAGCCGCTGGTTGGCGGCCGCGTTCCCCTTCTTGTCGGCGAAGCCCTCCAGGCGGACCGTGCGCTGGTCGCCGTTCTGGACCCAGGTGGCGACGCCGCTCAGCGCCCCTTGCGCGTTCCTGTCGATTTCCGACGACCCGGTCTTGAAGGTCAGCGACACGCCCGATTCCTTGCAGACGGGCGCGGCTGAGGTGTCATCGGAACTCTTCCCTTCCATCGGCTCCGCGGTGGCCACTCCACCCAGGATCAAGACGGCGAGCGGGGCGACTCCCATCACCCCCCGCCACACTTTGTTGCCGTTGTTGCGCATGGTTTCGTACCTCCCTGATCCCGAATGTGGTACCGGACGCGCGGAGGCTCAGATCGAATACGCAGACGCCGCACAAAAAAAACTTCGGCCGCCCGCGTCTCTCCTTCCTGGAATCAGCCCACGTCCGATGGCGGCTCCTTCGTGAGGGCGCAGTTTCAAGGTGATGACGCTTCGTTCGGTCCGAGGCCTGCGCGCCCAGCACGACCGTACGACGGGGGAGCGGGTGGTGCGACGCCTCCTCTTGATCGCGGCGCTGGCCAGCATGCCTGGCGCCTGCGCCGAACGGATCGGCAGGAAAGCCGCCGAGGGAGCGATGGACAGCATGCGGGAGCAGCAGGCCAACCGAACCGGGCCGCCGCCCGCTCAAATGGCCGCGGAGCACGCGGTGGAGGGGGCCATGAAGGCCCTCGATGATCCCGAGCAGCAGGCGCGGATCCAGAGGATGATCGCCGCGGCGGTCGCCCAGGTGACGCGTACCATGATCGACGACGCCAGCGCCGAGGTGGTGGCCCAGCTGGGAGAGAACGGATCAGGACCGCTGGCGGTCAGCCTCGCGCAGGCCGGCCAGCGCGTCTCGACGTCGGTCGCCGGCGGCGTCGTCGGCGGTGTCGTCGGCGGGGTGGGGAGCGAGCTCGCCTCACTGGTGCCGGAGTGCAGCGGCCCAAATCGCGCCGCCTGCTTGCAGCAGCGCCTGCAGGAGACCACCCGCAGCACCGCCGCCTCGTTCTCCAAGGGGGTCCGCGACAGCATCGGCTGGCAGTTCCTGCTGCTGGCGTTCGCGCTCGGCGCGGTCGGCGGCGCACTCGGCTCCTGGCTCTGGTCGCTGCGCGCCGTGCGTCGCAGCTTCCGGACGGCTTAGTTCGGGACCCTCAAAGGGTCCCGCGCCCCCCGCGATGGGCTACGGCGGCGGAGCCGCCTTCGCCCCACGCGATCAGTTGGCTTCTGGGTGGCGGGCCGCCACGGCGGCTTTGTGCTGGCGACGGAACAGCAGGTCGGCGATGAGAAGCCCGAGCCCCAGCTGGATCGCGACCACGAAGACCTGCAGGAACCCGTCCGTGTTGCTCACCAGCGAGGCGTGGGGCTGCGGTGAAGAACTCCCCCTCGATCCCGAGGCGCCTGGCCACCGCGGCAAGGCGCTCCTCGAGCTCGTCCGCGGGGAGCGTGGCCTGGTGAAGAGTCCTCGCCAGCTCGCCGAGGAGCGCCGTGTTCTCGTCGGTGAGCGGCATCGGCGCTACTTCGCGGCGGGCGACGGCCTGATGGAAGCCGCGATCGCCTCGCGGTAGCTGATCTGCAGCATCTGACCGGGCTGCAGGCTGGCCAGCTTCTTTTGAATCGCCGGGTCGTAGACCGTCACCGTGCGAACGTTCCCCTTCGGTCCTTTGAACGTCACCTTGTTCATCGCCTCGTCGACGCTGACGACCTGGACCGTGGCGGTCACTTCGCGGCCCGCGGCGGCGACGCCGGGCTGGACGCGGCCCCCGGTCGTCCGTTCGGTCATCGTCGTCTTCGTTCCCGGCGGCATCATCGCCAGCGCGATCGACTCGGAATAGTCGACGTCGACGTGATCGCCCACCTTGAGCGTGTCGAACGACTTCATGTCGGGCGGAACGCCGATCGTCCGCGTCTCACCGTCGGAATTCTCCAGCGTCACGCTGCGCGTGGTGCGATCGATCGCGGTGACGACCGTGGTCTCGTGAACCTGCCGCGCCGTCGAAGGGCCGCTCGGCGCTTCGGCCCGCGCCCGCCCGCCCGCGAGCGCCAGCGTGGCGAGGCCGGTCAGAAGTCCGATGAGCGCGCGCTTCTGTCGACTGCTTTGATGGGTCATTTCACACACCCCTGCTCAAAGCTAGTGTCGTCGCTCCGCGGGCCGCGGCGGCGCGCCTGTGAGTCAAACGCTGAAACCCGTCCGTGGACCGCGCGCGCAGGCGGCGCGAATCGCGGTCAATCGCCGGCGCGATTGCGTATCCGGCCTCGTTGCGCAGCGGCCACGGCGTCGCCAACTGGACGATATGAAGAAAAGCACCTCGACAACTCTCGGCTGCCTTGCCCTCGCCAGCCTCGCGCTCGGAGGCCTGTCGTGCACCAGCACGACGACAACCGCCTGCGCCACCGACGCCTATGGCAATTACACCTGTGCCAGTTACGCTTCGGCGTATCCGTACGATTACACGTACGTCGATCCGCTCTACAGCAGCTACGGCGGCTACTATCCCTACAGCGTCGACACCTACTACGATCCGTACGGCTATTCGACGGTGGTCTACGCGCTCACCACCGCCGCCGCCCCCGTCCCCGACGCGGCGGCCCCCTCGACCACCGACGCGGGCCCGCGCCCGGTCGAGCCCGAGCTGCTCGACAAGGCCCACCGCGCGGCCGACGACATCAACTACGGCGTGCAGGCGGCGCTCGATCCGGTCAAGGATCTGATCAAGACCAAGCCCCAGGAAAACTCGGACAACGTCGTGTTCGGGCCCGCCAATCACGCCAGCGGCAACTACCAGTTCACCGTCAAGCAGCTCTCGTCGGCCGACAAACGCTACGGCTGGAAGCTGGAGGCCCGCCCACAGAATTCGACCGGCGCCTTCACGCTGGTGGCCGGCGGCCTCATCACGGTCGGCGACACGGACCGGCGCGGACAGGGGGTGGTGGGGATCGACTGCGGCGCCATCGCCGCGGCCGACAGCTCACTCACCTGTCAGGGGAAGCTGCTCATCGGGTTCAACGATCACGACAACGACACCAAGGTGTTGAACGTCGGCGTCTCCGGCTATACGCCCAATCCGAGCACTGTCCCGGCAATGACCGCCGACGTGAGCGAGTGGCGGCAAGGGACGGACGCGATTCACGTGCGGCTGGCGACCAAGACCAACCTCGCCGCGACGGCGACCTCGGCTCCGGAGACCGTCGTGCTCAAGCTGTTCTGGATGCAGAATACGGGGGTCCGGGTCGACGCGATCGCCACCGGCGGCGACATCCCGTCCGGACAGGTGCTGAAGATCGACACCTGCGTGCCGGCCGACCTCAATCAGAGCGAGGCGTCGACCTCGTCCCAGATCTGCAACACCGACGGGACCGGGTGCACGGCCACCGCGGGCTCGATGACCACTGCGCCGACCTGCCCCTCGGGGATGGGGACGGCCGACGAGCCCAACACCGATCCGACCGCCTCGGATTCCGCCGAGCGGCGCGCCGCAGATGCCGTCGGAGCCGACGGCAATCCCCAGCGGCGACGGAATGTAGCGCCGGGGACCGGGCGGCGCCTTCAGCGTGGGAAGGCGCCCGTCACCTATTGCGGTGGGTTGACGACGACGTAGGTGACCGACGAGCCCGCGTAGTGCGGCTGATACCAGCCGCTGCCGCATTGCTGGTAGGCAACGTTGCCCACCATCACCGAGCTACACGAAGGCGGGAGCGAGTTGACGACCGAGCCGACGACCGCCGCGGTGGCGACCGCCGCAGTCGCCACCACCGCCGTGCCAACCACCGCCCGGGCGACCGGGCGATAGTTGACGGCGGTGCGGACGACCACCCGGGCGTCCCCGTGCGACGCGACGCCCGTCGTCATCAGAAACGCGGCCAGCGCCACCCCCCGCGAGCCGATTCGCTTCACCGTTCGGGTCATTGCATCCCCCCTTCCTTTCCCTGGCCCTGGCCGTGCGAGCCGGCGCGGCTCGCGGTGTCGAAATCGATCTTGTGCGCCTCGGGCGGCGGCGCGAACTTGAACAGCTCATCGCCAAGCTGCGGTGACAGGTCCCAGTCGAGGACCTGGCTGGACTGCGGGCGCGTCTTCTCCGTGGTGGTGGTGATGACCATCTTGCGCGGCAGCGGGTGCTGCCCTTGCTCGATCCACACCTCCCAGTCGACGTCCTTCTGCCGGAAGGCGTAGTGGTCGCAGGTGGTCCCCGCGACGGTGGAGACCCCGACCTTCGTCGCGGCGGTCACGTCCGCGGTGCCGTCGTGCTCGGTTCCCCAGTAAAAGAGATCGGCCAGCGGCATATCGATTCCGTAGCGCTTCTCGGTGACCTCCTTCAGCTCGGCCAGCGTCGGCGGCGCCTGGAAGGAGGCGTAGTAGCCGACCCGTTCGCCGTAGATCGTGAAGGTCTTGCCATCGTAATAGAGGTGCTCGTCGTGACGATCACCCCGGATGTCCATGCGCAGCCGATCCGGACGACGCACCATCAGCTCGACGCTTCCGTTGAACTGCACCTTCTGCCCGGAGGCGAGCAGATCGTCGGTCGTCAGATTCGCCCGCACGGAGAACTTCTGCTGGTCGCGCAGGAAGGCGCCCATCTTGTGGAGGGCCGCCATCGCCTCCGGATCGATGGCCGGCTTCGCTGACTTGGCCAGCGCGGAGGCGGGACAGATCCCCGCGCCGAGCGCCACGCCCGCGACGGCCGTCATCACCATCAGGTGCCTCTTCATCGTTGTGCCTCCCGGCCAAATCGCCGACCCGGAACATGGCAACTCCCCCGACGTGGCCGCTGTAGTCCGCTGGCGCATTTCCCGGGTGTCGCGGCGTACGTCGACGCCCTAATCGGGTGGCCCATGCTTGTGCTCCCGCGCGCGCTCCTCATCCTCACCGCGCGGGACTCCGCCCAAATTCGAGGAGAGATGATGCCAACCAACACCGTATCGCCCGAGCTGACCGACGCACGGGCCGCCCGGCCGGGAATGGAATGGGTCGCCGGCGGAGAGTTCATGATGGGATCGGATCGCCACTACCGTGAGGAGGCGCCGGCCCATCGCGCGAGCGTCGACGGCTTCTGGATCGACCGATGGCCGGTGACGAACGCCCAGTTTCGCGGCTTCGTGGAGGAGACGGGCTACGTCACGCAGGCGGAGATCGCGCCCGACGCCGCCCAGTATCCGGGCGCCGACCCGGCGCTGCTGGTCCCGGCATCGGTGGTGTTCGTCAAGCCGGCGGGGCGCGTCGACCTGCGGAATTTCCTGAACTGGTGGGCGTTCGTTCCCGGCGCGAGCTGGCGCCATCCCGTGGGGCCGGGGAGCGCGCTCGCCGGGCTCGACGATCATCCGGTGGTGCACGTCGGATTCGAGGACGCCACTGCCTACGCGAAATGGGCCGGCAAGGAGCTGCCGACCGAGGCCGAGTGGGAGTTCGCGTCGCGCGGCGGCCTCGACCACGCGGAGTTCGCCTGGGGCGACGCGCTCGAGCCCGACGGGAAACCGATGGCCAACACCTGGCAGGGCGAGTTCCCCTACGAGAACCTCCTCAGCGACGGTTTCGAAACCACCTCGCCGGTCGGGACGTTCCCGCCGAACGGGTGGGGGCTCTACGACATGATCGGCAACGTCTGGGAGTGGACGGTCGATTGGTACGCGCCCGGGCACCCGAAACCGGAAGATGCCTGCTGCGGTGCCGTCGACCCGCAAACGGCGCGCGAGCGCAGCTACGATCCTTGCGTGTCGCTCCCGATCCCGCGCAAGGTGATCAAGGGAGGCTCGTTCCTCTGCGCGCCCAACTACTGCCGGCGTTACCGCCCGGCGGCGCGGATGGCGCAGGCGATCGACACGTCGACCTGCCACCTCGGCTTCCGCTGCATCGTGCGCGAACCCTGAGCCCCTCTCGGTTCTACACCGCACATTCGGACATTCCGATCCGGGGGCGTTGACAGAGCGCGCCTCGTCGGCAAGTTCTCCCACGACTTGGAGGGAACGATGAAGGGCGGCGGGCGTCGGTGGCGGGGAATCGCGTTCACGTTGGTGGGTGCGCTGGCGGCGGGGGCGTGCGGCTCATCGGGGAGCGGTGGTCAGGGCGGCGGGGGTGCGCCCGGCGCCGGTGGGGGTCGCGGCGGTGTGGGCGGCGGGCGCGCTGTCGGCGGCGCGGCAGGCGGCGGTGTGGGCGGCCGGGGCGTCGCGGGCGGCGGCGGCGGCGCGGGCGGCGCGGGCGTCGCGGGCGGCGGCGGAGGGGCGGGCGGCGGCGCGGGAAGCGGCGGCGGTGTGGCGGGCGGGGGTGCGACCGGGAGCGCGGGGAGCAGCGGAGGTCTTGCAGCGGGCGGCGGCGGCGGAACGACCGGCGGCGCCGGCGCTGGAACGGCCGGCGCCGCCGGGGCGGGGGCGGGCGGCGCAATGGGCGGCGCGCCTGGCGTCGCCTGCGCGTTCACCTCGACCTCGGGGATCTGGAGCGAGATCGCCGCGCGCCCGGCCGACGCCGGGATGACCATCACCGATTCATTCGCCCTCGGGGCCGACGATCTCCTGTTTGCCGGCGTCACGGCCGCCGGCGCCAGCGGAAACGCGCTGCGTATCCTTCACTTCAGCAACGGCTGCTGGAGCGAGGAGCTGTCCATGCCGATCGACGCCTCGGCGCGCATCGCCAGCGTTCACGGCACCGGTGCCGGCGATCTGTGGGCGGTCGGCGGCGACGTCATCATGCACGGCACGGGGCAGGCCTGGACGGCGTTCGACAACGGCTGGCGCGACAAGATTTTGCTGACGCCGCGGATGTTCAACGCACCCGCGGTGGCGACGCTGGTCCGCGTGCGCGCGGTGTCGGCGACGGATGTCTGGTTCAACGAATGGGAGAACGTCCTGCACTGGGCCGGCGGCGCCTGGACCGGGTACAACTTCGACAGCCCGGACTATCCTGCCAGCGCCACCATCGCGCTTCACTTCCACGACATCTGGGTCGACGCGCCCACCAGCATCTGGGTCTCGAACGGCAGCGACGTCGTCGGCAATACCATGGATCCAGCCCACGTCCGGCACTTCGACGGCAGCAATTGGACGGTGTTCAACGTGGGCGTCTACGACATCTTCGACATTTGGCGATCGGGAAGCACGCTCTGGCTGGCCGGCGGCGCGCAGTTCGACGGAACCCTCATTCCCTTCCTCGGCTCGACGTCGCCCTTCCCCCAGCCCGTCATGATCCAGGGCGTGTCCATGAACAGCGTCTTCCTGGCGTCGCTGTGGGGTCGGGCAGACAACGACCTCTGGGCCGCTGGCACCGACGTGGCGCGTTTCGACGGGGCGAACTGGACTTTGCAGACGGACGTGCCGTCGGCCACCCACTCCACCACCGGCGACTGGACCAACACCTACGTCGGCGGCGATCCAGCCGCCACCTGGCTGGTGACACCCGGACCGCACTTCTTCCGCCGGCCGGCGCCGTGACAGCGAATCAAATACAATCGGCCGCGTGAACGGTGCGCGCCGCCTCGCCCTCCTGGTGATCGTCGCGGGTGGTTGCGCGGCGCCGAGCCCCCGACCCGGCAACGTCCCGCTCGGGCCCCGGTGGCGCGGCGATTTCGAGACGGGGGATCTCTCGCAGTGGAGCTACCTGCTCAATCCGCGCGGGCTGTCGGTGGCGGCGACACCGGTCGCCGAGGGGCATCACGCGGCGCGCGTCGAGATCACGGCGGCGGATCTCTGGCCGAACGGCCTCAACCGGGTCGAGCTGCAACATAAGCCGGCACGGGCGACGTTCGCCGAAGGGGCGCGGAGCTGTTTCGGCTGGCGCTTCTTCCTGCCGGCGGCGCTCTCCGAGGCGCGCCACCAGATCGGCTACTTCGAGTCGTACCCGAGCTACCGCCAGATTATGAGCGTCGAGGTGAGCGGCCAGGCGATCGCCTTCGTGACCCGCCTGCCCACCGACCACGTCCTCTGGTCGTCGCCAGACCTGGCGACACCGAACGTCTGGCACCAGATCGCGATCTGCGCCCGCTGGTCGGCCGACGCGGCCACGGGTTCGGTCGACGTCTGGTTCGATCGGCAGCCGGTCGTCGTGCAGGGCGCCGCGCGGACGCTGTGGAACGGCGATCCGAATCAGATCCAGATCGGGATCTTGCGCGACGTCCCCGCGGCGCCTGAGATCATGTTTCTCGACGACGCGTTCGAGGACGCCGACTTCGCGCCCGAGATTACGGGACGGTGACCGAGAAGTCGGTCACCGCCAGGCCGACGCCGCCGCTCCAGATCTCGAAGCCGCCGAAGACGTTGGTCAACGCCCAGCTGTTCTGCACGTAGCCGCGCGTGACCGCATCCTGGATGAAGTCGCCGAGGCTGTAGGTGAGCGTGTTGATGCTCGTCTGCGCCACGTACGAGACGCAGGGCTTGTTGCTGCTGCTGTTCGTGCCGTACCAGACGTTCCAGTTCTGGCCGTCGAGCGTCGTCGAGGCGATCTGGCTCCCGATAGGCTGGGCGTTGGTCGGCTTGTGGTACCAGACCATCAGGTAGCCGCCGCTCGGTGCGGAGGCGGCCGCTTCCTTCGCGCCGGTGCTGAACCAGACGTCGTAAGCCGCGTTGAAATTGCTGTTGCTGTCGGTGGCGCCGTTGCCGGCCCAGGTCATGCTGGTCATCAAGCTCCCCTTGGCGATCGAGCTGACCGCGCGCGGGAGCATGCTCGAGGAGCCACTGTCGTTATTCGAGTTCGCGCCGGTGAACACCGACGGGAAACCCTCCGGGTTGTTGCCGGCGCCGGTACCGTTCTGCACCGTCACCTTGAAGTTGGCCCCCGGCCCGTAGGTGATCGTCTGGCCGGCGTCCGAGCCCCACTCGTTGTTCTGGACGATGTACTCCTTGCTGCCGCAGCCGACGACGCCGGTCCCGTACTGGCGCTGATTGGGCTCCCGGTGCCGCTGGGAGATGTGCAGCTGTTCGACCCGCCGCCCGAGCCGCCGGTTCCAGTCGAGCTGGTCACCGGCGAGATGCTGCTGACGCAAACGTTGTAGGTCCCGACGCTGCTGGTCGTCTGGCCGGCCGAGACCTGGATCTGCATGTCGTACGGCGTCCCCGCGCTGCCCACCGCCTTGCTGCACTGGGTGGCGGTTGCCCACGACGGACAGTTCGCGTCGGTGAAGCAGATCTTCCCCGTCCAGCCATTGGTGAACGCGGCGATCGAGACGTACGGCGCCACGGTGTTCGAGTTGTCCGCCTTCTGGGTGAAGCCGATGCGCACCTCGTTGCCGCCGCTCGATCCGGTGAGCGTGATGTTGAAGCAGCTGACGGGACCCGCGTACTGGGTCTTGACCGGGCTGGTGCCGCCCGAGTCGTCGAGCTCGATCCCGATCCCGCAGCCCCACTTCGCGCTGGTCGCATCGACGACGGTGGTGCCGCTGATGCAGCAGGAACCGGTGGTGCAGATGTTCGACGGCTGGGGGCTCGCGCAGGAGGAGCCGTCGGTGTAGCCGTAGACCGCCCCCTGGATCCCGATCGACGAGGTGAGGTCGCAGTTCCAGCCGGCGCTGTTGATCAGCTGCGTCGGATCGGCCGTGCAGCTGGCGGTCGATCCGCCGCTGCCGCCCGCTCCCGTCGTGCCGCTGCCTCCGCCCGCTCCGGTGACCTGGCTGTTGCCGCCGCTGCCGGAGCTCTGGCCGCTGCCGCCGCTGCCGGAGGTCTGGCCGCTGCCGCCGCTGCCGGAGGTCTGGCCGTTGCCGCCGCTGCCGGAGGTCTGGCCGTTGCCGCCGCTGCCGGAGGTCTGGCCGTTGCCGCCGCTGCCCGAGCCGGCGTGGTGGCCGGCGTGGCGCAGCCGAAAGCGAACAACGAACCGAGAACAAAGCGAACGAGGGATCGGCGCATGGGGGACCTCCTAAGCTTCTCGGGAAGCGCGCGTCGAAAAAGCGAGCAAACGGAAAAGCGAGGCACAAAGGATAGCCGAAATAAGCGATCGGCGACAGTCTGGACGCGGTGCGCCGCCCGCGCTGGCAGCGACGGGCGGCAGGCCCGCCCAGCGTCCTTACCCTTGCGTCGGCGGCTTCGTCGCGGCGGCGACGGCCGGCTTGGCAACAGCCGGCTTCGCGGCCGGCTTCGCGGCCGGTTTCACCGCGCCCCCGGGCTTGGCGGCGATCCCGCGCGCGGCCTTTCCCTCGGGTGAGTTGTAGGCGCTGCGGTACTCGTGCCGGCGCTGGCGGTGGGCGGCCTGGGCGGCGGTGGTCGGTCGGTTGCGCTTGCTCATGGCGGCAGACCCTACCAGGTTTTCCGCCCCCCGCGGGCCCGCACGAGGGTCCTGCCGCTCAGGTCAGCGAGCTGCGGTGCTGGGCGGGCCGTTCCGCGTTGTCGACGTAGCCCCGCACGGAGGGGCGCTGCCATTCGCGTTCGGCGAACGCGCGCAGCCGGGGCGGGAGCGGCTCGTCGGTCCTGACCAGCCGCTGCAGCATCATCGCCAGATCGGTGTCGGCGATGCACCAGGCGCCGAAGAGCGCGCCGCCGTCGGCGGGAACGACGCGCTCGGCGAAGGTCACCAACTTCTCGACCGCCCGCCGGGCCTCGGGCGAAAGCGGCCCGGGCGCGGGCAAGCTCTGGAGGGGAAAGAAGACATACTCGGAAGAGCGCTCCTCCCGGATCGGGAGCAGGTCGCTCCGGAGCCAGGACATGATCTGGCGCGCGCGTGCCCGTTCTCGGAGGTCCCCGGGAAGCAGCGCCCGGTGCTCGGGCGCTGGCCACTTCTCGTCGAGGTACTCGATGATGGCGCTCGACTCCGAGAGGGAGACGTCGCTGTCGACCAGCGCCGGGACGCGGGCCGTGAACGACGTCCGCACGTAGTCAGACGAGTGTTGCGCGCCCTGGTCCAGCGCCACCGTCCGGACTTCGAAAGGCAGCTTCTTCTCCGTCAGTCCGACGAAGCACGACAGGACGTAGGGGCTGCTCCACATCGCGTTGCCATAGAGGATCAACCGGGAGGCCATGCCGGCAGAACGCTAGCACGGACCGCGGAGCAGTCGAGCCGGCGCGGCGAGCGCTAGTTGAAGACGTTGGCCCAGACGCAGCGAAGGTGCTTCGGGGGGGGCGGGGAACCCTTGAGGGTTCCTTCCTCAATTGAAGACGGCGGCCCAGACCTCGTAGATGGTGTCGAAGTACCAGGCGGTCACCGCTGTGCCGTTGCTCCCCACCGCGAGGGTCGGCCAGAGCACATCGTTGGTCGTGTTGTTCTCCAGAAGGACCTGCGCACTCCAGGTACCGGTGGCGGCGCTGTAGCTGCGGGACACGAGATCGAAGCGCGTGCCGCTGAAGCGCTTGCGCCAGACGAGCGTCACGTTGCCGGCGGGATCGTTGCGCACGATCGGGTCGGTGACCCTGGCGATGACGTCGTCCGTGATGTCGTTCATCGCGACGTCGTCGGTCTCCATCGCCATCGGGCTGGTCGGCCAGGCCGGGTCGGAGGGGGCGGCTCGGCTCGTGTAGACGTTGTAGCCGATCGAGGTCTGCGCCGCCCAGGCGACGGTGGCGTTGCTCGACTCGTCGAGCGTGACCGAGGGTGCGAAGATGTTCTCGATGTTGTTTGCCTGGGTCACCATCGACGGGTTGGTGTCGAACGTCGAGGACAGCGCGCTGTAGCGGCGCGCCCAGATCTGGATCTTCGCCGGATTCGAGTTCGAGACCTGGATGTAGGTCGCGATCGCGTTGCCGCTGGTGTTGGCCGAGATCCTGAGGTCGTAGCAGCCCTGATCGTTATAGGACTCGAAGAGACCGGCGGCGTTCCAGCCCGCCCCGGCCGTGTACTGCCGCATCCAGAGGCTGTCGAGGTTCGAGCTGGCGCTGGTGCTGCCGCTGCCGTCGCCTTGCATCCACCCAACGAAGGCGTTCCCCTTTCCGTCGATCGCCACGGTGGGGTCGCGGTCGCTGTCGTCGCCGGTGTCGCCGGCCCGCATGACGACCGGCGCCGACCAGGTGCCGTCGGTCGCCGAGCGGATGGCGGCGTCCGCCTGCACGGTGTTGCTGCCGTCCGAGAGCTCCTGGTCCCAGGCAACGACGGCCGCGCCGTCGGCATTCATCGCCAGAACCGGGCTCATATCCCAGTTTTGGGAGATCGAGATGGGTTTCGACCACGTCTTGCCGTCGGTCGAGGTGCTCTGCCAGATTCCCTGAAGCGCCGAGTCGATCTGCAGCGCCCAGACCGCCAGGTACTTCCCGTTCTTGTCGACCGCGACGACCGGCGCGTTGTAGACGCTGCCGCGCGAGTCGACAGGGCCAGGAGCGCTCCAGGTGGCCGTGCTGGCCTCGTAGTAAGCGCTCCAGATTCTGGTCGCCGTCCTCGTAGACCACCACGGCGTTGCCGCTGCCATCGACCGCCACGGACGGGTACTGCGCGCCGTTGGTGGCGTCTTGCGCCACCGATACGGCACCGTGCCAGGTTCCGCTGCCGGCAGCGCCGGCCGTGCCACCGCCGGTCCCACCTTTTCCGCCGCTTCCGCCGCCGCCCGCGCCGCCCTTTGCACCGCCGGCGCCCGCCATTCCGCCGGTTCCGGGCGTGCCCGCCGCGCCGCCTTTGCCGCCGCCGCCCGCCGTGCCGCCGGTTCCCGGTGTGCCCGCCGCGCCGCCAGCCCCGCCCGTCGCGGCCCCCGCGGCGCCGCTTGCGCCGCCGGTCGCCGCGCCGCCGCCGTGCCCGCCCGCGCCGGCGAGCGCGCTGCAGAGCGCGGGGTTGTATCCGGGCAAGAGCGTGATCGGCACGGGCGCCGTGGTGGCGCCCGGCTGTACGACGGTCGTGTAGGTCCCGCGATCGTCGGGCGACGAGGCGATCAGGTTGCCGGCGGCGTCGAACCCGCAGGCAACCACGTCGACGCTGCCGGAGACGCTCTTGGCGACATAGACGCCGAGCTGCAGCGGCTGGGTCACCGGCCAGTTCGCGGTGCCCACGCCCAGGACCGATGCGTCGGCGGGCGAAGCGACCACCACGCTCGCGCGGACGATCGTCTGGCTCGAGGAGAGCTGCACCAGTACCAGCCCCTCGCCTTTCTCGGTGCAGGCCGCGCCGAGCGCCAGCGCCGCGAGGCCGAGCGTGGCGGAGAGGGCGGGCAAACGAATGTTCATTCTCATGTCACTCCTGAGGTTCATGGGCACACCGCGGGGGCGGGGGGGCAGGGGGCGTTCTGCGTCTTAGTGAAAACGCCGGCCGCGGCCGCTATTCCCACGCCGGCCGCGATGGCGGCGCCGCCGATCAGCGTCCAGAACCACCACTTCGAATAAATGGGCGTCTCCTCGGGCGCGGACGAGGCGGGCGGGTTGTTCACCACGACCACCGAGGCGCCCGACGCCGGGGCCGCCGCGGGCTCCGGCGCGGCCGGCAGCGCCGCCGGCGCTGCCGCTGGGTGCGCCGCCGCCTGCTGGCGCTTCAGGTCCTCCATCTCCTTGATGTAGCCGTCGACCTCTTTCCGCTCGTCGGGCGTGACGTCCTTGGCCTTCTGCAGGTAGTCGCGGAAGCTGTCGATGGCGCGATTGGGCTGCCCCAGCTTCTGGTAGCAGCGGGCGATGTTGCGCAGGTAGTTGGGGTGCAGCGACTCGGCGTAGAGGCGGGCGAAGATGTCGAGCGCGTCCTGAAACCGGCCGCCGGCGAACTCCTCGCGGGCTTTCAGCTCACGCGCGTCGGTGGCCGCCGAGACCCGCGCCGCACCGAGCACGAGCGCGACCGCGACCACCACCGCCACGACCCCTCTTCCAGACGTTAAGCGATTGTTCACGTCGGCGACAATAACCGATTTTGACCCCCACCAAGCGTGAAGCCTTGCACCTCGGCCGGGACGCGACTCAGGGGAGTTGACCGATTCGCCGCCTTGGCTGGATCCGGGCCGTTGGCGATGGTTAGAAGGGTGTCCATGTGCGCGCGGGGTTCGTTTCGAGGGGGCGTTTCGGGGGCGCTGGTCTTCGCGGCGCTCGCGGGTCTGGGTTGCAATGAACGAGAGGGCGCCTCCGGCGGGCAGGCCGGCAAGATCCACGAGGAGGTTCTGGCGGCGATGAGCGCGGGCGGCACCGTGCGGGTCGTCGTCAACTTTCACGACCCGCTCGGCGTCGCGCCCGCCGTGGCGCACCTCCTGGAAGGCGACGCGCCGGACTCGGTTCGGCAGCAGATGGCGGTGCACCGCGCGGCGATCCTCAGCGCGGGCGGTGCGCTGGCGTCGGCGCATGGCGCCGGCTTCCGGGTGGTGCGCTCGTTCGCTCACCTGCCGGCGCTCGCCGGGTACGTGGAGGCCGGGGAGCTCGAGCGGCTGGCCGCCGATCCGAACGTCACCTCGGTCGAGCTCGATCACCCAGGCGGCGGCGCGCTGAGGGTCGCCGTCCCGGCCATCGGCGCCGACAAGGCGCAGGCGATGTTCGGCGTGACTGGCAAGGGCGTGACCGTCGGCGTCCTCGACACCGGCGTCAACACCTCTCACGTCGATCTCGAGGATTCGATCCTGCCCACGCAACATTGCTTCACCCAGAACGCCTGTCCGCCCAGCAACACGACCGAAGGGACGAGCGCGGAGGACGACAACGGCCACGGCAGCAACGTGACCGGGATCATCACCTCGAACGGCGTCGCGGCCGGCATCGGCTTTGCGCCGGGTGCCAGCATCGTCGCGGTCAAGATCGACGACAGCCAGGACCGCGGCTTCGTCTCGGACTGGACCGCCGGTCTCGACTGGATCTTCCAGAATCTGTCGGTCTTGAAGGTCAGGATCATCAACATGAGCCTCGTCACCGACGCGCAGTACGCGAGCGAAGCGGCGTGCGACGCGGCCCAGACGGCGCTCGGTCAGGCCGTCAAGAACCTGGCGGACGCGGGCGTCGTGCTGTTCGCCGCCGCCGGAAACAACGGGTCGACGACCGGCATCGATGCGCCGGCCTGCCTGACCGGCGTCATCGCCGTCGGAGCGACCTACAAGTCGGCCCAGGGGCCCCAGCCCGACACGGGGATGACCTACCAGGCGGAGCTCGGCAGCTCGTTCGGTTCCTGCCTCGACGCGACGACCGCCTTCGATCAGGTCACCTGTTTCTCGAACAGCACCGACCGCGTCGACATCGTGGCGCCCGGCGCGGTCATCATCTCGGACTTCATCGGCGGCAGCACCGCGCTGTCGAGCTTCGTCGGCACGTCGCAGGCGACGCCCGCGGCGGCCGGTGTCGCCGCGCTGATGCTCGAGTGCAACCCCGGCCTCAAGGCGGCCGAGATCAAGGACCTGCTGCAACGAACGGGCGTGACCGTCACCGACCCGAAAGCCGGCCGTGCGGTCCAGTCGATCCGGGCGCTGGCGGCCGTGACGGCGGCCTGCGGTGCGCGCGACGCGGGCCTGGCCGACGCCGGCGGAACGGGCGTCGGCGGCGGTGCCGGCGGGGCCGGCGGCGGCGGGCACGCCGGGACGGGGGGAGCTGCCGGCGCGAGCGGAGGCGGCGGTACGGGCGCGGCGGGGAACGGCACGGGCGCGGCGGGCAACGGGGGTGGTGGCGCCGGCGCCGGAGCGCCCGGCGGCGGCGGTTCAGGTGGCGGCGGCGCGGGTGGCGGACGGGGTGTGGGTGGTGTCGGCGGTTCGGCTGGCCTCGGCGGCGGCGGCGCGACCACGGGGAAGGGCGGGGCCGCCGGTGGCGCCGGCCGGGCAGGCGCCTCTGGCCAGGCGGGATCGCCGCCGCCCGGGACGGGCCAGAGCGGGGGCTGCTCGTGCACGGTGCCGCCGACGGGGCCGCTCCAGGCGACGAGCTCTCTCTGGGTGGGACTGCTGGTCGGCGCACTCGGCGTCCGGCGCCGGCGTCGGCGTCGGCGGACAGGCGGTGGGACGGGCGGGAGGGCTCACCCATAAGATCGTCGGCAATCTGCCGATGCTCCCCTTCGGGTTCCTGGGTATGCGCGAGGAGGAGGGGAAAACACCGCACCGGCTTCGCATCGCGGTGCTGCTCGATCACCTGAACGCCTTCAGCGGCGGGTACGAGGCCCAGCTGCGCGACGCCATTCACGCGAAATGTCGCGAGGCGGGCCATCATCTCTTGCTGGTGTACGGCGGGCCGGTGGAGGCCCCCCAGCCGCTGGACGCCACCGACAACGCCATCTACGAGCTGCTCCGCCCCGACTCGGCCGATGGCCTCATCGTCGTCTCCACGCTTCTCTCGACCTACGGTGGTCCACGCGCTGTGGCCAGGCTTGTCGAGCGGTTCGGCCGTGCCACGATGTGCAGCGTCGGCATCGAGCTGCCGGGTGTTCCGAGCCTGGTGCTCGACAATCGGCCCGGCATGGAGGCGGTGGTCGAGCACCTGGTCACCGATCACGGCTGTCGCAAGCTGGCGTTCCTGGCGGGAACCCCCAAGAACCCGGAGGCCGAGGTTCGCCTCGCGGCCTATCGCGCGGTCCTGGCCAGGCACGGGATCGCGTTCGATCCGGCGCTCACGGCGCTCGGTTACTTCCGCACCAACTCGGCCAAGGTGGCCATGGAAGAGATCCTCGCCCGCGGCGTGGCGTTCGACGCCGTGGTGGCGGCGAGCGACGAGATGGCGACCGGGGTCATCGACGTGCTGCGCCGCCACGGCCGGCGCGTCCCGCAGGATGTTCCGGTGACCGGCTTCGACGATCTCATGCTGGCGCGGCTCGGCGACCCGCCCTTGACGACGGTCGCGCAGCCATTCGATCAGGTCGCCGACTGGGCGGTGCGCGCGATCGAGGAGCAGCGGGCGGGTCGCGCGGTGGCGGCGAACAGCCAGGTGGCGGCCCGGTTCGTCCGCCGTCAATCCTGCGGGTGCGGCTACGAAGCTTACCGTCGCGATTCCCAGACCACGCCACCGCCTCGGGTGGTGGCGGAAAGAGGATCGGTCGTCGATCGGCTCGAGGCGTTGTGGCCGGTGCTGGCGGGTCTCCTCGGTACGGGTTTTTCGAGCGGCGCCGCCGCGGCGGCGCGCCTGCTCGACGGACTGCGCGCCGAGATCGCCGGCCAGCACGAGGCGTTTCGTCGGGCCATCGTCGGTCTGCTCGACAACGCCGGCACCGACAACGAGCGCCAGCGGATGCTTCACAGCGCCATCTGCTATCTGCGCGACGAGCTCCTCGGGTGGTCGAACCTCAAGGTCGAGCGTGTCCTCTTCGACGGGCTGAATCTGGTCGCGCTCTCCAACACCACCAGCCAGATGCAACACCGGCTGCTGCTGGACGAGAACTACCTGCGCCTGCTGGGCGTCGGCGAGCAGGCGTCTATCGCCTTCGACCTGGCGTCGCTGAGGGACGCGCTGGTCAAGGGTCTGCCGAGCGCGGGCGTCCGAACCGCCTATCTCGCCTGCGTGCCGGGCGCGGCGCCCAGCGTGCTGCGATCGGTGATGTCCCTGCGCGACGGCCAGCTACGCGAGAGCGAGAACGTGGAGTACGCCGCCAGTCAGCTGTTGCCGCCCGGCGCGCTGACGGACGCCGCGCGGGAGACCTTCCTGGTGCTTCCGCTGGCCTTCGAGAACCAGCTGCTGGGCGTCATCGCCTTCAGCTACTCCGACGGAATCAACGCCTACGCGGCGTTCCGCAACGAGATCGCGGCCGCGCTCAAGAGCATCCGGCTGCGCGAGGAGCTGGTGCAGACGAGCATGCTGCACGAACGCAGCATGCAGGAACGATCAGCGGCCACCAAGCGGATGGAGGCGCTGAGCGTGCTGGCGGGCGGCGTGGCGCACGACCTCAACAACGCCCTCGGACCGCTGGTCGCGCTGCCCGACGTCATCCTCGGCCAGCTGGGGGAGATGGAGGGGAGCGGGGAATCGATTCGCGACCTGCGCGCCGACGTCGAATCGATCAAGGTGGCCGCGCTCCGCGCTGCGCAGACCATCAAGGACCTGCTGACGCTCGGGCGCCAGGGGAGGATGGCCAAGGAGAACGTCGACCTCAACCGCGTCATCAAATCGGGCTGGGCGAACAGCTCCCTGCGTTTCGTCGAAGAGGGCAAATCCCGCGTCAGCCTGATCACCGATCTCAGCCCCACCCCGCTCGTCGTTCGAGGCTCGGAGTCGCAGCTCGGCAGGGCGGTCGACAACCTGATTCGCAACGCGGTCGAGGCGATCGGCGGAGACGGCGAGGTGGTCGTCAAGAGCGCGCGGGCCGACGTTCCCGAGCCGCGGGCGGGATACGAGATCGTCCCCGCTGGTCACTACGCCACACTCTCGGTTTCAGACGACGGCTGCGGCATCGAGCCGCACGAGCTCGGCCAGGTGTTCGAACCGTTCTTCAGCAAGAAGCGCGCGAAGGAGACCTCGGGGTCCGGTCTGGGGCTCTCCATCGTCCACGGCGTCGTCAAGGAGCACGACGGGTTCATCGACGTCGTCAGCACGCCCGACGTGGGCACGACCATCTCCCTGTTTTTTCCGCTGGTCGATGGTTCGGAGAGCCGGGAGGGAGAGGCGGCCGCGCCGCGCGGGAGCGCCCGCATCCTCATCGTCGACGACGAGGCGATCCAGCTGCGCACCGGGCGGCGGGTGCTCGTTCGCCTCGGCTACGAGGTCGAGGTGCTGGACAGCGGCCTGCGCGCCTACGAGCTCTTCAGCCGCGCGGCCGCCTCGGGACAGAGCCCGTTCGACTTGGTCATCATGGACATGCTGCTGGGCGAATCGATCGACGGTCTGCAGGTCATCGAACAGATTCAACGCCTCTTTCCCGCGCAGAAGGTGATCGTCGTCAGCGGTCACGCGCCGACCGAGCGCGCGGAGCTATCGGCCAAGAAGGGCCTCACCTGGCTGGCGAAGCCGTACGGAATGGACGCGCTCGCCCAGACGGTGCAACGGGTCCTGCGCGGCGACGGCGCGGGCTAGAACGGGATCATGGCGACCGATGATACCGAGACGCCCCCGAACCCCATGCCGGGTTGGACCGTGAAGTACCTGGGTTCGACCAGGAAATTGATCTTGAAGGCGCGGCCCGGCGAGAAGTTGTTGTTGCAGGGATAGAAGACGGGCGAGGTGGTCAGGAAGTAGGTGCCATTGCCGTGCTCGACGTCATAGATGCAGCTGCCGTCACCGGTCGGCGTCTCGAAGGAGATGTCCGGAAGGGTCATCATCGGCGTGTAGAGCCCTTCGACGATCGACATCTGATAGATGTCGATCTCCTGCGTGAGGTCGAAGCCGATCGCGCCGAACTGGTTGGTGTTCTCGAAGTTGAACGTCGCCTGCACCAGCGAGCTGGTGTCGCTGAAATAGGTGACCAGATCCGGGCGCGAGAGTCCCGTCCCCTGGTCGAAGACGAACGCGAACCAGTCCTTGCAACAATTGGGGACCGACGCCGGGCATTGAACGACGGCGCAGCCGGGATCGCCGCCGGCGCCGCCAGCGCCAGCTGCTCCGCCCGCGCCCGTGCCACCGGTTCCGACGACGCCCCCCGTCGGAGTCCCACCCGTGCCGATGCCGCCGGATCCCGCGCCCGCGGCACCGCCTTTTCCGCCGCCGCCACTGGCACCGCCTTTTGCCGCACCGCCGGCCGCACCGCCTTTCCCGGCACCGCCGGCCGCGCCGCCGATGCCACCCGCGCCCCCCTTGCCGGTGCCGCCCGCGCCCGCACCGGCGATCCCGCTGCCTCCGATCCCGCCGCCTCCGGCGCCGCCCGTGCCGGTTCCGCCGCCGCCCGCGCCGCCGTTCGGGCTGCCGCCGGTCCCAGAGCCGCCGGTGCCGGTGCCGGTGCCGCCGCCGACCCCTGTGCCTCCCGTTCCCGACGCTCTATCGACGGCGCCGTCGGCGGGTCCGGTCTCGCGCACGCAGAGGTTCGAGAGGCACGACAGGCCCGCGTTGCAGGTGCCGTTTGGATAGCACGCGCACCGTTCTTCCCCGGCGGAGCACGCGTCGGGCGGCGACGACTTTCCGGAGCCGCCGCACCCGCCGCCCGCGCTCAGCAGCAACCCGAACGACCCCAACAGAGCCCCCGCCACCCACGACCGCATGACCTCGTGGGTACTTCATTCCCTCTCGGCCGTCAACGCTCGCGCCGCGCGGCGCGGCGTTGCCGCCGACAGATGGTACGTTTCGACAGCCATGGCTCGACCCTCCCGTCGCCGTCAAGGAAAGCCCAAGTCCGGGCGCGAGGCTGAGTCGTCCGCCGGTGAACAGCTGAGGCCGCAGAGCTCCCGGCGCGAGATCGTCTGCTGGGCCTTGCTGTTCGTGGCCGCGGTCGTGGCGCTGATCTGGAAACACCACACGGTGTTCTTCTATTCGTGGACCGACGAACAGATCCATCTGTACGTGGCGCATCGAATGACCGAGGGCGCGGTGCTCTATCGGGACATCGACAGCGCGCGGCCGCCGCTGGTGCTCTTTCCACTCGCCTGGCTCATGAGATTGGGCTTTTCGCCGTTGCTCGCAGCCCGCGCCCTGGTGGTGGGAATTCAGCTCGCCACCGCGGGGCTGCTGCTCTGGGGCGGCTGGCGCCTGGCTTCGTGGCGGGCCGGGGCGCTCGCGGCGTTGCTCTTCCTGACCTCGCCGGAGGTGTTCGCCAGAGTCCATTACACCGGCATTCAGCTGGTGGCGCTCACCGCCTCCGCCTGTGTTTTGTTTTCGTTGAGGGGCCAGCCCTTTCGCGCTGGGCTGTTCCTTGGATTGTCGTTGGCGGCGGACCAACACGGACTGGTGGTTGGCGGCATCGTGGCCCTGCTGACCGTCGCCCGTCGCCCGCGAGATGCGCTTCCGTTCGCCCTCGGCGCCCTCGGCGTCTGCGCGATCGTCTTTGGCGGCGTGTGGGCGATGGGGGGCCGGCATCTGTGGGGGAGCCTGATCGGGATTCACATCTTCCATTTTCGCGTCGGACAGGGCGTCGCTTCCCAGTTCTGGGACGACTTCACGCCGTGGATCTACGAGCACGTCTACCTGTTCGTGGGCGCCGGACTGGCGGCGGTTCTGCTGGCGCGCGGTCGCAAACAGGTTCCGAGCGGCGACCAGCCGCAGTCGTCACGCGACGTGCGCGTGCTCTTCCTGGTGGTGGCCGCGCACATTGCCGTCGTCCTGGCGTTGAGCGGGGCGGTCTTCCTCTACGTCGTGGTGATCGCGCCCCTGCTGACCCTCCTGGCGGCAATGGGATTCGAGGCGGTGGCAGCCCGGTGGCGTTCGGGGCGCCATCATCGACTGATATACTCGGGGGTCGTTGGCCTCCTTGCGCTCACGGCCGGCGGATGGGCGGCGGCGCGCTCGCATCGCGAAGGCCTGGACGAGCGCCAGTACTCGTTCTGGCCGCACGTGCTCCACGGACAGGTGTCGCGCGCGCAGCAGCTCGACCCGGCCAGGTGGGTGGGCAGTGACTCGGTGTTGCCCCACCAAGGAACCATCTTCGGCGATCCAACGATCGTTTCGTTCCTGGCGCTGCAGAGCGGTCTGCGCGTATCGGGCGAGCTGGCCGATCTGAATCCGAGCTGGGTCGAGGCCGGCACGGTCAAGGGAGAGGAGATCGTCTCCCGCATCGAGCGCGACGGCGTGGCGGCCGTGCTCACGCCCCCCTTCGGCCTGATTCAAGACCCGTACTTCAAATCGTATCTCAAGTCTTGCTATGAGACGCCGCGGCCCTTCTTTCCGCCCGAGAGCGGACCTGGCGAAGGGCTTCCTTTCATCCTCGCCTTCACCCACCTTCGAGGCCCCCCCCCCTGCCAGGTGCGCCCCCTGTAGGGACCTCGAAGGCAACTTCAAGGGCAACTTTCAGGGCAACTTTAGAGCCGCACGGCTGACGCCAAGCCAACCGTCACTCGTGCAGGCGAGCGTAGCGCGGCTCCGCCGCGCGAAGCGAGAGGGGCCCGGGGGACGTGAGCGGCAGCGAGCCGCCCCCCGTCTAGAAGAAATACAGCTGCCACTGCGCGTTGATCTGATTGAAGTCCTGCGTCCCCGGTTCGTAGTGTACGCGGGAGTAGAACGCCTTGAACGTCGAGTTGTGTCCGTAAGGCCAGAACGCCAATCCGCCCCCGTGCGATTCTCGTTCGGGTCGGACGGATCGGACCATCGTCGGGTCGGAGGCCAGCGATCTGACCCACGAGGCGTTCATATCGAAAAATCGGACTCACCCTGAGCGCCCCGAAGAGGTAGCCGGCCTCGACCATGTATGCCGTGTGTTTGGGGAGCATGATGAAGGTCCCGCCGTCCCACCGCACGACGTCCGCCTGCGCCGTGACGATCCCTGGTCCGAGCGGCAGGTCGAGTAGAAAGTCGCCGCCGAAGTACTTGTACGTCTTCTGGAAGTCGTAGAAGCCGCCGAAGGACAGGATCTTCTTCGTGCCGAGATAGGTGCCCGCTGTAGAAGAATCCGGGCTCGGCGTCGAGGATGTTGATCTGCACGCGCGCCGCGACGCGGAAGAAGTTGTAGTCCCCCGACCATGGACGGGGGCCCTGGCACCTCGGAGACGCGGAATCCCTGGAAGAGGCCGCCGCGGGACTCGATGTGGCCTCCGCGCCACCATCCCGCGCAGCTGGATGCCCAGGTCTCGGCCTTGCGGGTTTTGGCCGGCGCTGGCAAACGGGTCGGTGTCGCCGGCGACATAAGTGCGCCGGAAGCTGTTAACGAAGTAGTCCGGGCCGTAGAGCTTCGCTGCGCTCTCGATGTTGTTGTGGGAAAGCGGTGGCAACATGAACCCGGCATCGAAGTCGATGAAGTCGCTCCAGACCTTGACCGTCGCGAAGGCGTCCTGGATGTTCAGTCCCGGGAGCGTTCTTTACAGTCCCCGCCATCGTATCTCCACCGTCCAGCTTGAACAGGTTCGGCCAGTCGAAATCGACGAAGTACTCGAAGACGCTGAACAGCGTTCCGCCGACGATGAAGCGAGTACGCCGCAGGAACAGGTTCTTCGTCGTGAGTTCGGCAGTGGACGAGCCCACCACCTCGAACGCCGGCTGAAGCAGCAAGCCGAAGTGGATGCTGGCGTTCGGGACCGCGATGCCCAGCGGGCCCGGGGACGGAGCAAAGGGGACGTAGGGATTGTCAGACCCTGGTTCCGGCGCCGCGGGGGCCGCCAGCGCGGCCGACCGCCGCGGGCGCGGGAGGGGCGTCGGGCTGGGCCGACGTCTCTTCTGATTTGTCGGACTTGGGTTTGGGTTTGCTGTCGTCCTGTTCGAATTCGTCACCAGAGCTCGACGACGACGCCTGCGCGAACGCGCGTAACCCCGGGAACAACAGCGCGGCGACTGCGAGGGCGGCTACACGATGGCTCAGCTTCATGCGGCGGAACATCGCACGAATCCACCGCCGATCTCCAGTGAAATGCCGATCACGGACCAAACAACAACGAGCGCTTGGCCTTGATTGGGCGCCTCCCAATCTACATCCATCAACGCCGAAAGGTGTAATTCCGGCGATCGGAGGCGCAGCCTCGTTGCTTGTTTGCCGAAGCTATCGCCGCCGGAATGTGCAATTCCGGCGGCGAGCAGGAGTCGCTCGTTACGCGTTCGACGAACGCTTCGTACGTCGTCGGCTGAACATCACGACGAAGAGTCCAGCCAGCAACGCGAGCGCGTTCAGCGGGGCTGGGGTGCTGGCCACGTCGCAAGCGCAGCCCGCTGGCGTGGTCACGCCAGGTCCGGTTCCACCGGAGCCGCTCCCCGTGTCGCCGCCCGAGCCGGAGACGAGTCACCGCCCGAGCCGGAAGACGAGTCACCGCCCGAGCCGGAGGACGTGTCGCCGCCCGAGCCGGAGGACGTGTCGCCGCCGGACCCGGTAGAGCTGTTGCCGCCGGACCCCGTCACCATCGCTCCGCCGGAGCCGGTGTTGCCGCCGGAGCCGGTGGTGGTGGTGCCGCCAGAGCCGGTGTTGCCGCCGGAGCCGGTGGCTGGTGCCGCCGGTCCCCGTGGTGGTGGTGGTGCCGCCAGAGCCGGTGCTTGCCGCCGGAGCCGGTGGTGGTGCCGCCCGTCCCGGTGGTGCCGCCCTTGGCTCCGCCGGTGCCGGTCGCCCCACCGGATCCAGTGGCTGCCGCCGCTACCGGTGGTGCCGCCGGTGCCGGTGCTGCCGCCCGTGCCCGTCGAGCTCGTCCCACACGCCGCCTGCGGATCGGTCGCCGCGAACGGCGTCGAGCCCGAGTCGAGGTTCATGAACGGGAGCGGGTACTGGCCGTTCATGTTCGCGTCAGTGCCGTGGGGACCGTTGCTCTCCGTCCAGGCGTCGAGCTGGATGATCGAGCTGCACGACGGATCCTTCCATTGCTGGCGCGAGTACGAGTGGCCGCCGATCGTCACGGTCGTCGTCGTATCGGGGCTCGTCGGAAGCCCCATGACGTTGGTCCACTCCATGATGGCCTCTGTCTGGTTGACGGGGCTGATGGTCGTGTCCGCCGACCCGTGCCAGAGCTGGATGCGGGGGCGAAGTCCGGCGGTGCCGGTGTAGCCGGGGTCCATGTTCTTGACCAGGGTTCCCCAGGCCGCCGCGGTCATCGTGTCCTGACCGCCGGCGCACGGGCCGCTCCACTGGTTCGAGGAGGCGTACTGGTCGGACCAGCAGCCGGCCGGAACGCCCGCGAACTCGGCGCCCCCCTTGAACACGTCGGGATAGACCGCCAGCAGGGCCTCCGTCATCATGGCGCCCGACGAGGATCCGACGGCGTAGACGCGGTTGCCGTTCGCTTTGCGCGTCTTGATCTCGTAGTTGACCATGTCGACGATGGCCTTGGTGTCGCCGCCGCTCTGCGTGCCGGTGGCGTGCATGAGCGAATTGCCAGTACCGGACGGACTGCCGGTGTTGCTCACGTCCCAGCAGTTCCGGCCGTTCAACTGCGGCAAGACAACGAGGATGCCCTCGGCGTCGACCGCGGACTTGATGCTGGTCGAGGTCCCCCCGTTACCACTGGCTTCCCCCCAGATGCCTGACGCGTTGCCGCCGCAATAGTGCACCACGACCAGGATGGGCGGGTTCGCCGCCAACTTGGTGGGGACGTACTCGTACATCGTGATGTAGCTCGGCTCGGTCGTTCCCCCGGTCCAATCCGCGGTGACCTGGGTCTGGGCCGACGCCGAGGCGCCGACGAGCAGCGACGCCGAGAGCGCCATGGCCGCCGCGACACGCGGAGCCAGCATCGAGACACGGCCCTTGTTGTTACGTGAAGACATTGTTTTCGCTCCTACGAGATGGGGTGGGGGACAAAACAACGGTAGCCCATAATTCCCGGTGCCGCGCTTCGTTTGCGCACAGCGCCACATATGAGAGGCGGCGCCAGAAATGAGAGAGAGGGTTATTGGGCGGCTTGTTGCTGCGCGAAGGCGAACAGGGTCGAGCTTCCTGCCGAAACGGTGACCGAGCTGGGGATCTTCACGACCTTCCACTGCACCTTCCACGGCAGGTTGCCGTTGGCGGCGATCGAGGTGTAGGGGCCCTGCACCTCGAACTCCAGCCAGGTGGCGCCCGGGTAGATGCAGATCTCGCCCTCGGGGCTCGGCACCTGGGCGCTGACCGGCGTGTCCGTGAATCGCTTCAGGAACAGGTCGCCATCGAGGGCGTAGGCTTCCCAGCCCATCGCCCCGTCGGCGATCAGCTTGTCGCCGTTCGGGCTGGTGGCTTTCTTCGAGGCGTCGTCGAACCAGACCGCGCCGCCCGACTGCGTCACCGTGAGCGGGCCGGCGGCGAGCGACGACGCCGTCCCGAGGGGGAAGAAGACCAGCCCGCCGCGCGGCACGCGCGCGACCTCCCAGGGGGCCGCCTTGATCGCCTTGGTGGCGTCGATCGTGTAGTTGATCGTGATCCAGCCCGACGTCGCGTCGGCCGTGTAGTCCTTGACCATCGCCACGTTGATTGACGGATCGGTCGAACCGGTCATGACGAGATGGTTGCCCGAGATCGTCGGGGTGTAGGCGCTGTTGTCGATCGCGGCGGGCGGTGGCCAGGTCACCGGTGTCCAGTTGCTGCGCGGGCTGGTCCAGAACACCGCACCCCAGGTGGTGGGGTCGGTGGCGGGTCCGACGATGAGGTCGGTGCCCGACAGCGAGAGCTTGGAGACGCGCCCGCCGGTCGACGCGTCGACCTGGAAGATCACGTCGCCGAAAGAGAACCCGTAGGTGTTCGTCGAGACCATCGTCGGCGTCACGGGGCTCGCGGCCGCGCCGCCTGATCCGCCCGATCCGCTGCTGCCCGCGGCACCGCCCGTTCCGGTCGAGCCTCCCGATCCCGTTGTGCCGCGTCCGCCCGCGCCCCCCGTGCCGACGGTGCCGCCGGTTCCGGTTGCGCCGCCGGTGGCCGCGGACCCGCCACTGCCGCCGCCGGTTCCGGTCGCGCCGCCCGATCCTGTGGCACCGCCCGAAGAGACCGCGCCGCCGGAGCCGGTGGCTCCGCCCGAAGCATTGGCACCGCCCGATCCGCTGGACGAGCCGCCCGATCCGCTCAAGGTTCCGCCGGTGCCGGTGTTTCCGCCTGAGGCGCTGTTCGAGCCACCCGAACCGCTGGTTGAGCCGCCCGAACCTCCGGAGCCGCCGGACTGAGTCTGGCCGCCACAGGCCGCGCCGACGGCCAGGATGCTCGCCGCAACGAGGGAGAGTCGATTTCCCGGCGACGAACCTCGCGAGCCGCTCATCGTTCCTCTTCCAGCGCGGGGCGCGTTACTTGCCGACGAACGTCGTCACGCTCGGGCCGCCGAGCGAGGCGGTGAAGGAGCCGCCGCTCACCGTGACCGCGGTCTTGGAGACGAGGTTGTTGCTCGCATCCGTCAGCCACGGCGTGAGAGAAGCAGGCGCGGTCCCACCGGAGATGGTGATCGGCACGCTCACCGTCGACGTGCCGCTGTTGATCGCAACCACGACCACCGTCCCGTCGGAACCCTTGTACGCGGAGAGCTGAACGCCCGAGGGGATGGTTCCGGTGACGTCGACGCGGTTGTAGTTCGGTCGGATGAACTTGCTGAAGTTTCCGAGCGTGTAGTGGCGCTTGGTGTCGCCGCCGCTGCAGCCGCTGGCGCTGCTGCCACTCTTGAGCAACAAGCCTTCGTTGTCGTCGGTGCCGGACGCCTGGTACCACCACCAGAGCCACGCCGACGCCTGGCCGACCGTGAGCGCGGAGTGAATCCACCCGGCGACCGCGACGCCGTTGGCGATGTCGCAGCTCGGCCCCTGTTGCGGCCACCACTTCACGCCGGACATCTCGGTCTGCCAGACCTCTTTGTTGGGCTTGCCGCCGTTGACGTCGGTCGGCCACGCCACCGCGCTCTGCGAGTCGTACTCGTGCACGCCGAGGATGTCGAAAGCGCCCCAGGCGGTCGAATCGGCGGCCATGACGTGGCCGTAGTCGTAGCCACCACCGTTGCTGCAGGAGCTGGCGCAGCTGTTGGTGTTCTTGTCCGGGAAGCAGCCGCATTTGAGGGGATCCGAGCTTTCTTTGCCCGATGAATCCGGCCCGGCCGAGACGTTGGACCACTGGTGGAGCCACTCCGAGGCTTCAGGCGCGATCACCTTGACGCCCTTCGCCTTCAGCAGGGGCCCCGCGATCTTCACGTAGGTCGTCATCTCGGCCGCCGTCATGAGGGTCGTCGGATATGCACCGTTGCAGGGATCGTTCGAGCCGCACGAGTTGAAGTCAGGCTCGTTCCCGATCGACATGGCGTAGAACCCGTTCGAGCCGGCGAAGTTGGCGATCGTCGTCGCCCACGTGGTGGCGCAGCTCGCGCTCACCATCAGGTGACCGCCATCGCGGCCATCCGAATCCGATGGGTTGATCGTGTTCGCGGTCTTGCAGCTGGCGGGCGGGCTCCAGACCGACCCGATGAGCTTGGCGTCCGACCCGGCGCCCGCCTTGAGCGTCGCGACGTCGCCCGAGGCCTCGCCGCTGTTGTAGAAGGCGCCGGTGTCGCTCATGCCGGTGCGCAGGATGGTGAGGCCGATACCGCTGCCGCTGGTCTGGAAGAGGGCGGCCGGCGTCGAGCCCGCGGCCCAGTTGTCGTTGATGCCGAACCCTTCGATCAGCTGCTCCGTCATGCCGAGCTGAACCGTCACGGCACCCGAGGCCCCGCCGGCGGAGCCGCCCGAGCCCGTGGAGCCGCCGGTGCTGGTCGCGCCGCCGGTACCCGTGGAGCCGGCCGCCCCGCCGGTGCCGGTCGCGCCGCCGGAGCTCGCCCCACCGGTGCCGGTCGACCCACCCTTGGCGCCGCCGGTGCCGGTCGATTCCACCCGAGCTGCTCGCGCCGCCGCTGCCCGTCGAGCCGCCCGAGCTGACCGAGCCGCCGGAGCCGGTGGCGCCGCCGGAGCTGTTGGAGCCGCCCGAGCCGTTCGAGCCGCCGGAGCTGTTCGAGCCGCCGCTGCCGTTCGAACCGCCGGAGCTGTTCGAGCCGCCGCTGCCGTTCGAACCGCCGGAGCTATCCGAGCCGCCGCTGCCGGTCGAGCCTCCGTTGTTGGCGGCGCAACCAGCCAAAATCAGGGCCAGCCCAACCCCGGTCATCGATAGACGCGCAGTTTTCATGCGGTCCATCATTCCCAGTGGGCCCGAAAGTGATCTCGGCGTCCCGGTCCCGGTCCCCTGTTCGTCGCGCGCTACGGCAAGAACGTTCGGCATCCGGCGACTTTGCAGGACCGGCCGAGCGCGCGTCTT
This sequence comes from uncultured Pseudomonadota bacterium, assembly GCA_963725905.1. Taxonomy (GTDB): domain Bacteria; phylum Myxococcota_A; class Polyangia; order Fen-1088; family Fen-1088; genus JADGRB01. The sequence continues at coordinate 563,649 of CAVSAG010000007.1, forward strand.
CGCATATTTGGCTGGATTCTCATATCTGGCGCACGCGGCGTACGCGCGCGATCGGCGCCGGGGCGGTGCCGGGCGTCGGGCCGGTTTCTGGAGGCCCCGTGTGCCTTGCGGCGCCGCCGTCACCTCCCGGCGACCGAAAAGGCGAAGCCCTGCCCGCTGGTCACCAGCCCGGCGCGGGGATCCCGGACTCGCGGAGCATTTTGCGGCCTACTGGCCCCAGGCCCAGTGAATCCGGTCGAGACCAGAGGCGTTGGTGACCGACAGCGAGAGATTCGTGCCGGTGCCCTTGAGCGTGGTGATCGACCACGAGTCCCCGATCCGGAGGCCGGGCCAGAAACAGCTTCCCATTCCGGAGCTGCGCAGCTGATCCGGAACGCCGTTCATGTAGGAAATGTACAGGTCGCCATCCGTCGTCACGTCGTAGTTGGTCCCCGTCGTCATCGGTGAGCCCCATTCGGTGGCGATCGTCCTCGAGGCGTAGCTCCCAAGGTTGCTCTTCATGTTGCTCTCCCAACCTGAAGCCGTCGTGATGGTGTTCGAGAAGAAGGTGTAAACGTGCAGCGACAGGAGCGTGCCCGCGAGCTTTGTGTCGGCCCCCACCGGGGTCACGTTTTGATCGTAGCCAGTTCCCGCGATGATGATGCGGTTCTTCGGGACGGCCGGAAAGGTGGTCAGCCAGTTCTCCGCAAAAGTGAGCCAGGCCGACGATGAATAACCGTACGGCTCGTTGTGAATGTCGAAGAATACCTGCGAATTGGCCTGATAGGCGTCGACGACCACCTTCCACATGGCGTTGTACGCGCTGACGCTGTCGGGCTTGCCGTTCTGGTACGCCCAGTAAGCGATCACCACGTTCATGCCCTTGGCGATCGCGGCGTCGATGGCGCCTTTGTAGGCGGCCCACCAGGACCCCGCGACCGTCGGTTCATTGATGGGAATTCGTATCGCGTTCGCTTGCAGGTCGGTCTGAAACGCTGAAAGGATTGCGTTGGACTTTGTTTGAACGGTCGCGTACGTGTCCGTTGCCGAGTCGAGTCCGGAAAGTTGAAGCAGACCGTTCACGAAGTTGTCCCGCTGGTCCGCCCAGTTGACGCAATGAAAACTGCCCGGCGGCGAGGTCGTGCTCCCGGCTGCCCCGGTGGTGCCGGCGGCGCCGCCCAGACCGCCGCCTCCGCCCGAGCCAGCCTTGCCACCAGCACCCGCCATTCCAGCTCCGGCATCGCCGGCCGCTCCGCCGCGCCCGCCCGCGCCGCCCGCGCCGCCTGGTCCCCCCGTTCCGCCTGATCCGCGGCCCGCGGTCCCTGCTGCTCCGCCGCCGATCGCTCCCGTCCCCCCCAGGCCGCCGGAACCGCCGGTGCCTGCTCCGTTGCTCCCGGATACCCCGCCCGAGCCGCTGCCCCCGTTGCCCGATGCGCCTCCCGAAGCGTTTCCGCCGCTGCCGGTGGAGCCGCCGGTGCCGCCGCTCGCCGCGCCCCCCGTTCCGCTCGACGAACCGCCCGTTCCGGGAGATCCGCCGCTGGCGTCGCTGCCGACGTCCGGGCTGTTGGCGCAGGAGGCGACGAGGATCGCCGTCAGCGCGAGGCCAGTTGTGCGGCGCAATAAACCTGCTCGGCAAAGACTGCGCATGGGGGTCCTTTCGGAAGCGTCCGGGCCCACACTATACCGGGGAATTCGCTCGGCCAGGGTGCGACTGAAGCTGTTCGCCCGGGCCCGCCATACCTGTTACCCCGACAACGTCGTGCAGGCGTGGAAAGGGACGACCTTCGGCTACTCGGACTTCCGAACGTCGCTCTACGGTCCCCCGCCGCGCTTCAGCCCGAGCAACTCCGGGTTCAGCGACACGCACGATCCGGAGATCCACGACGACGGAACGATCTGTTTCTTCGACAACGGCGGCTACGCCTCCGGCGCCGTCGGGGGTACGACGACCATGTTCCACTCCCGGGCGGTCGAGTACCAGGTCGACGAGACCCAGAAGACCGCCACGCTCATCTGGGAGTTCCCGGGCAACGCCACGGTGCCCGACCCCTGGTACACGAGCAGCTGGTACACGCCCTTCTGGGGCGACGTCGATCGGCTGCCCAACGGCAACTTCCTGGTCACGGCCGGGATCCGCAGCAGCACCGTCGAGAGCCGGGTCTTCGAGGTGACCAGGGACGACCGCCAGGTGGTGTGGGAGTTCCGCTTCCCGGCCGACTACGGCGTCTACCGGGCCGATCGGATCACGCCGCCCCTGGTCCAGCCGGTCAACCCCTGAGATCGGACAAAAGGTATCGGCGCTCGGCACCCATGAGGATCACGGGGAGCGGACCGTGAGCCGAATATTCAACCGCAGGAGGCTGTTGCGGGGCCTCGGAGGAGCCGTCGTGGCGGCGCCCTTCTTGAGCTCCGTGGCCGAGCGCGCCACCAAGGCGCAGTCGGTCGCTGCCCCCAAGCGGCTCATCGTCTACTTCACGCACTACGGCTGCGTGACCGATCGGTGGTTCCCCAAGCTCTCTCACGGGCCGCTCGGCACTACCGACTACGCGGCCATGCAGACGCTCTATCCGATGGCCCCCTACGCGGACAAGCTGCTGATGGTTCGCGGCATCCGGGCCATGAACGAGTGGAGCTTCCAGGGGACGCTCGGTCAGACGACCGATCCCCACACGCAGGTCTGCGGATCGTACTTCACCTGTCAGCCGGTGACTCCCTCGGACGGCAAGTTCACCGCCACGCCGACCGGGCGGTCGCTCGATCACGTCGCGGCCGAGCAGGTCAACCCCAGCGGCGGCCCCCCGCTCTTCATGCAGATGGGCGGGATCTACGGCAATTCGAGCAACACCCAGGCGATCATCTCGTACGACCAACCCAACCAGATTTTTCCGGGCTTCGGGTCGCCGGCGCAGGTCTACAGTAACCTCACCAACCTCTTTGGCGCCGGCTCGCCGTCCCCCGACAGTTACCAGGCCGCCGCTGGAAAGAGCATCGTCGACATCGTGAGCGACGACCTCGCCAATCTCCAGCGGGTCGACATGAGCGCGTCCGACCAGAAGAAGCTCGCCGACTGGGTCGATCTGCTTCACCAGACGTCGGGCACGGTCGTCAACTCGCTGTGCAGCGCCGATTCCGCGGCGACGCTCGGCCTGACGGACGACTCCGTCGCCGCGGCCGCCATGAACGGCTCCGGCAGCGACATCTCGCAGATCGCGCCCATCATGATGGACCTGGCGGTGCTCACGGCGCTGTGTGACGCCAACCGCGTCATCTTCATGAAGATGCCCCCGGACTACGTGTTCAAGAACCTGGGCCTGACCGTCGAGTCCGAATCGCTCTCCCATCGCATCGGCAGCGCCAACATGGGCGGCGCGTGCCTCGCCGGCGTGATGGACATGCTCCACAAGATCGACGTGTTCTACGCCCAGCAGTTCGCCTACCTCGTCGGCAAGCTCGACAGCTTCCAGGAGGGCGACGGGACGCTGCTCGACCACACGGCCACCGTCTGGTTCCAGGAGATGTCGGATGGCGACGCCGCCAACCTGAACAACCTGCCGATCCTGCAGGCGGGGAACTGTGGCGGCTATTTCAAGACTGGCTGGGCGGTGAACGTGGAGGGCGGCCGAACCGATCTGACTGCCGGCAACAGCGATGGCGATTGCCAGAACGGCCAGACCCTCCCGAACCTGGACGACGCTGGAACCCCGCCCGACCAGGCGACGATGCCGATCAACAAGTACTACTGCAACTTGATGAACGCGATCGGCGTGCAGGCAGATGCGACCGGGTTCCCGGTGCAGGGCGGCACGGAGCCGGTCACCTGCTACGGCAAGTACGACGACACGACGCTCTTCAACACCGGCGAGCCCGCGATCATCAAGAACCCGGGAGAGTACGCGGAGCTTCGCGCCGGCTGAGCGCGCGGCGCGCTACCGGGAGGCGTAGGTGAGCGCCACGATCTCTGCGCCGAGCGGAACGAGATCGAGGTTCCAGGCGAGCTGCGAGGCGACGCCGGTCGCGGGGTCGATGGTGAAGACGCCGTTGGTCCGCGGGTCGCCTGTGAAGGCGTAGATGGTCTGGCCTCCCGAATCGGTGACCAGCCCGGCCGTGGTGGGCCCGAACGCGTAGCTGCTCTGCTGGTTGGGATCGGTGAGGCTCGTTCGATAGAGGCTGCCGGCGTTGCCGGCCCAGAACCGCCCGCCCGCGTCGGCGATGGTGTTCGCGTTCAGGCTCGAACCGTCCGCGCGCTCGAACAGCACCGACGCCGTGGGGTCGAGCGTCCCGGCGGCCAGATCGTAAACGTCGAACGCGCTGCAGTTGCGATCGAAGGTGGCGAGCGCGGTTCCCGCGCGGTCGAAGGCGGGACCTTCCGCCTCCCGCGAGCAGTTTGACGACGGGAATGGCTGTGACAGCCAGTTGGACACCACGACCAGCGTCTGGCCGGTGATGCGAATCGCCGCGACGCTGCTGTCGTTACCCTCCCACCCGGTCACGCCCAGGAACGTCTCCGTCGGATCGAGCGCGAGCCCGACGATCGAGATCGGCCCCGTGGCGCCGTCCGGCGGCGGGACCTGAATCTCCGCCGTCACTGTGCCGTCAGCGACCGTCACCAGCGAGAGGTAGCTGCTGTCGTGGACCGCGTACATCACGGTTCCGTCGGCGGAAAACGCGGCCGCGGCCGGATCCCACGGCAGAATCTGGGTCCGGGTGACCGTCAGCGTGGCCGGATCGATGATCGATATTCGCGTCGTGCCCGCGCCACCGGCAACGAGCAGGGCCCCGTTGCGATAAGCGATGGCGTTCGCGCCGTCCAGCGAGGCCTGCGTGACGGCCCGCCCCTGGGTGATGTCGATGGCCACCACGCCGCTCTCCCCGGCGCAGCTCGTGTTGTCATTGCATCCGGTCACCGCGTAGATGACCGGTCCGTTCGACGTGGACGTCGAGGTCGGCAATCCGCCCTCGCACCCCGCCGCCGCGACCGCCAAGATCAATGCGCCCCGGAACACGCCCCGCATCACTTCGCAGAATGGTACCGCCTTTGTGGTCCTATTGGCAGGGGCAACAATAGATCACGGAGCCTGAAGGCAAGACGAATCCAATGTGGCATCCGAAGGTCGGGTCTGACGAGGTCGCAGCGTCCGGCTGACGAGTATCGCAGAACAGCGAGAACTCGCTGACGGCACAATAGTCTCGACAGGTTCCAGTGCAGCCCAGACAAAGCATCGGGTCGGTAGAGGGAGACGAGGACGAACTGGTTGGCTCCGTGCAGGTCACGTACGCGCGCGACGGGGTGCACGTGCCTGCACCACCGGGGGTCGCAGGCCACTTGCATTGAGAGCTCGATCCCTCAAGAGAAACGTCGGTCCGGAACACGACGTCTGTCAGGACGGGACGATCAACCGGCCGCGAAGCATCGGAAGGACTGTTCGATGTGCTGCTACAGGCCAACGGCCACAGGCACAGGAACGCGAACCAGTGGTGGCGGCGAACGACAGATTTCCTCATCCGGGACGGATAGTACTCCTCGCTCGCTCGACCCTGAATCACCGACGAGAGGTACGGACGTGGCGTGGCGAAACCGTCACACAGGGCCACGGCGCGTCACGCTCCGTCGGGGACGGCCATTTCGCAGGAAACGTTGCGAGTCTCTTTCGCTGGCCGGCGCGCCGGGACGCGCGCCTCAATGGAGCCGGGCTTCGGCGGCGGCGTAGCCGCGGCGGCGGCGGTCCTCGATCGCCGTCGCCGAAAAGTCATGTGGTCCGGTGACGTCGAGGTTGGTGATCTCGATGATCTCGATCTGCTTGCGCTCCTTCACCGCCAGATAACCGGGGTGCATCCTCAGCGCCTCGAGCTCCGGGTGCTGTGCCATCAACCGATCGAGCTCCTCCACCAGCTGGATGATCTTGGTCGAGCGATGCGCACGGTGCAGGTCGTTCTCCATCCGGTTGCTGAACGCCAGCGTCTCCATCCGGCTGACGACCTCGGGAAAGTTCTGCGGCAGCGGCACCTTCGACGGGAACAGGTTGACCACGTACATCGTCCTCCTCGCGGCCCCGCTCTTTTGGAGCACATGAATCACCCCTGCGAGCGGCGTGTTGTCGCAGAGGCCGCCGTCCCAGTACGGCGCATCGCCCCCGCCTGGCGCCGGCGCGCGGGTCATCGGGAACATGGGCGGCAGACTGCAGCTGGCGACGACGTGCCCGGGCGAGAGCGGCATGGTCCCGCTGTCGAAGCTGTCCAGACCGCCGGAGTCCAGGTTCGTCGCGGTGAGGATCAGGCGGGGCGCCCCCTGCGCGCCGCCTGGGGGCTGGAGGCTCTCTGGCTGCAGCTTGCCGAAGTCGACGTGCTTCGCCAGCGTCTCCCACAGCGGGCGCGTGTCGTAGAGGTTCTTCCATCCCCCAAGATTCCAGTAGTCGGCGCGCGCCGAGTACATGCCCGCGTTGCCGAGCAGCGACAGCTCCGCGTTCGCCGCATCGAGTGGCCGGGGCCAGGTCGGGGTCGTCAGGTCGTTCCACAAGGCGCGTAGCTCGATCCGTGGATCCGGGTTCTTGCTGCCGGCCAGCACGGCGGCGTTGATCGCGCCGATCGAGACGCCCGAGACCACGTCGGGGACGATCCCCCTGTCGTAGAGACACTGGATCACGCCGAATTCGAACGCCCCCAGCGCCCCCCCGCCCTGCAGCACCAGCCCGATCATGCGCGCCTCCCTCCCGTCGGTCCGGAGCAAAGCTAGCGCATTTCCGTCCGGCCGTCGGCCCGTCAGCCGGCGGGAACCCTGACCCGCGCGTGCGCCTCCTCCATCCGGATCTGGCGCATGTTCTCCCGCACCAGCGCGGCCATCGACTCGCACTTCAGGAACACGTCGGCGTCGAAGTGCTCGGCGAGGTCCTGGCGCAGCCGGATCACGTTGTCGTTCGGGGCGATGACGTCGACGTGCATGGCGTCGAGGAGGATGTCGAGTCGTTGCTGGGCGGCGTCGGCGCGCTGGAGCAGCAGCGTCCGCTCCTCGCGCTGGTACTGATAGGAGGTCGTGATGTCGAGCAAGCTGGTCGTGAACTGAACCAGCGCCAGGTTCTCCCGGAAGAACTGGGGCAAGTAGAAGGAGCGGCGCCCGTTGTACGACTGTTGATCGAAGTCCATCGCCCGGATGCGCACCTGCCACCCCTCGAAATCCGGGGTCAGGACGAAGACGAAGTTGTAGCTGCGCATGTCGCCCAGCAGGCGGATGAAGCAACGCTCGTTGAACTTCACCAGCTCCTTCGCCACGCGGACCGGCTTGATCTCCCGGTTGTCGAGCCAGCGCTTGATGAAGACGTCGCCCGGCACACCCGCCACGTGCTCCTCGACCAGCGTCGAGCCGAAGGTGACGTAGTTGAGCCGGTTCGGCGACAGCAGGTGCTCGAGCTCCAGGCCGTAGACGCGCGAGGCGTCCGCCGTCTTCAGGTAAAAGTAGTCCGGGTTCTCGTTGATGCTGTTGACGATCCTGATCCGGAACGGCAGCGAGTTGCCGAAGCTGCAGAAGTCGATCCGGTCGACATAGAGGTGGTCGACCACCGAGAGATCGCCGTGGACCTTCAGCAGCGCGTAGACGTACTTGAGGTCGGCCTTCAGCGCCTCCATCTCGCTCGGCGAATAGAGGACCGACTCCCACAAGGTCTCGCGCCCCTCGGCGTCCGACAGCGGAAGGCTCTCCCGGAAGTCCGCGAGCCGCGCGTAGGTGACCGGCAGCTCGAGCTCGCGCCGGAACCGCCCCAGGTAGGCCGATAGCCGCGCGCTGATCGGGTAGCTCGGCTTCCGCAGCGTTCGGCCGACGACGGTGTCGCTATCGGGCGCTGCCAAACGCTCGAGCTTTCCCGAGGTCACAGAGCGAAGAGTAGCACCCCGTCATCCCAGGAGTCCCGGCGGCCGCGCGGGGGTCGCTTCGGCCAGCGCCCTGTCGACGGTGGCGGTGAGCACGTCGAGCGGAAAAGGCTTGGCGAGGTAGTAGGGAGTGCCGAGCGCCCTGGCGATCGCGCCCAGATCGGGCGCGCCGCTGGTGACGACGATGGGGACGTTTTCGCGCCCCAGGTTCTCGACGAACATCCGGAAGACCATCGCGCGCCCGTCGAGGACCGGCATCTCGATGTCGGTCAGGACCAGCTGCGGGAGGCGATCGTCGAGCGCTTGCAGGCCCTCGACGCCGTTGCGCGCGGTTCGTACCTCGTGCCCCTCGATCGCGAGGAGATCCGCCATCGTCTCGCGCATGTCGTCGTCGTCGTCGATGAGGACGATGCTCGCCATGGCGGTTACGCCGACGACCACTCTGCGCCGGAGGCGGAAGGCAGGCTCGGGGGCTCCGGCGCGGCCTCCACGCCGCCGAGGCCGCGCGGCAGCGTCGCCTCGAAGGTCGCGCCCGGGCCCTCGGAGGAGACCTCGATCGATCCCCCATGCGCTTCGAGGATCCGCTTGGAGACGTAGAGGCCGAGCCCGATCCCCTCGACCTCCTCGTGCTGGCTCGGGCCGCGGGTGAAGGGGCGGAAGATCTGGCTCTGGAGCGCCGGGGAGACACCGGGGCCCTGGTCGCTGACGGCGACGAACAGGCGATCCTCGTCGCCGCCGATGGTGACGCGGACCAGGCTCCCCTGCGGCGAGTACTTGACGGCGTTGCCGATCAGGTTGTTGAGCACCTGCTCGATGCGCGTCGCATCGGCCACCAGGGTGGTCGATCCGCTGCGGGAGAGCTCGAGCTGGTGATAGGGGGACATCGATCGAAACAGCGACACCGCGGCCTCCGCCAGCTCGCCCAGATCGCAGGTCGTCTTGCGAAGCACGATCTCTCCGGCGTCGATCTGCACCGCGTTGAGCACGTCGCCGACGAGCGAGTTGAGCCGGCGGAGCTGCCGGTCGATCATCCCGAAGATCTCTCGGATTCGCCCCTCGGGGGGCAGCGGGCGCTTGGGCGTCACGTAGCCGACCGCGAGCTGCACGGCGGCCAGCGGGTTGCGCAGGTCGTGGACCACGGTCGCGACGTAGCGGAGCTGGTCCTGGCGGGTCCGCGCCAGGGCGTCAGCCATGGTGTTCTGCGCGATCGCGATGCGGCGGATCTCCTCGGCGCCGCTGACCGGGGCCCGCGCCGTCAGGTCGCCCGCCGCGAATCGATCGATGGTTCTCGCCAATCGCTGCACCGGGCCGAACACGAACTGGTTGATGGTCCAGAGAAAGAACAGCACCCCCGCCGCGAGCAGCGCCGCCATCCCGACGCCCAGCACATTGGCGGTCATTTCGATCGTGTGCGCGCGGCGGCTCTGGGCGTCGGCCTGGGCCGCGAACAGATCGTCGACGCCGATGAGGGCACTCACCAGGTCCGGGGGGAGGCGCGCATCTCCGTTGGCCGCCGACCGCCAGTGACTCTCCAGCTGACTGGCCAGCCTCGAGAGCGCCTGCTGCTCGTCCGGCGAGCGGGTCAGACCCATCGCCCGGGCGAGGAAGATCCGCCCCTGGGCCTCGGAGAGGGAGCGGCCCATCGACGACGTCTCGAGCTCGAAGCGGAGCGACTGGTGCGCGAGGCTCGAGGCGAGCCGGGAGACCGCGTGTGCGCGGTCCAAGTCGTCCACGGTCCGTCGCAAGAGCGTTGTGGACAGCACCAGCGCGCCGCAGGCCGTCAGCGTGATGAGGCCAAGCCCGACCGTGGTCACGGTCAGTGTCCGGCGGAGCTGCATGGTTCCTACATGGCGACCCGAACCGCGCCCGGCAAGCGCCAATCGTCGGAGCGCTACGCGGGCGCGTGCTCGCCGGCTTCGACGTGGAGGCCGTCGTGGCCAGGAGCAGTCGGCAGCGTGAGATGGAAGCTGGTCGACTCGCCCGGGACGCTCTCCGCCCAGATGCGGCCGCCATGCGCCTCGACCAGGCCGCGCGCGATGTAGAGGCCTAGGCCGATCCCGGCGGGCGTCGGGTGGGCGTGGGCGCCGCGGGTCCGGCCGAAGCGGCTGAACAGCTTCGGCAGGTCCTCGGCGGGGATGCCGGCCCCCTGGTTGGTGACGACGACCTCCAGGCGATCGCCGCGGTCGAGCCACTCGAGCCGGATCTCCGCGTCGGGGCGCCCGTACTTGACGGCGTTGGAGATCAGATTGTCGAGCACCTGGTGGACACGATCGGGATCGACGGAGACGCGCGCGCCCGGCTCGCCCACCAAACGGATGGCGTTGGTCTCCCGGTGGCTCTCGACGACCGCGTCGATGATGGCGCAAAAGTCGACGTCGCGCGGCCGGACCGACAGCCGCCGGGCTTCGATGCGCGAGAAATCGAGCAGATCCTCGATCATCCGGCCGAGCCGCTTCGAGGCCGAGCGAATACGTTCGACGCCGCGGCGCTCCTGGGCGGAGAGCTTCGCGCCGTGTGATCCCAGGAGCGACTCAGCGGTCAGCGTGATCGCTCCGACGGGCTGGCGGAGATCGTGCGCGATGATGGAGGCCCACTCCTCGCGCAGGCGCTCCAGATCCTTGAGCGCGGTGACGTCCCGGATGACGGCCACCGCGCCCGTGATCCGCCCCTCCGGGTCGCGCACGGGCGCGGCGCTTCCCATGGTGGGAACGGATCGTCCATCCTTGAGCCGGACCAGTATCTCCCGGTCGGTCGTGACCTCACCCCGGGCGAGCGCCCGGGTCACCGGATAGTCGTCGGTCGGGACGAGACTTCCGTCGGGCCGCCGCAGCTCGAACATCGCCGAAAGTCCCGCGACGTCGACGGCGTTCGCGTCGCTCGAAGTGAGCGAGAGCAGGGCCCGGTTCATCGCTTCGATGCCCCCCTTGTCGTTCAGCAGGATGACCCCTTCGGGCATCTGGTCGATGATGCTCATCAGCCAGGCGCGCCGGCCCGCCTCGTCGGCGTAGCGGCGCCGATCGGCTGCCTGCGCTCGCTCGAGCTCCGTCTGGTTGTGCCGGCGTTCGGTGATGTCCCTGACGAAAGCCTGCCAGCGACCGTCGGAGAGAATCTTGGTGTTCGCCTCGACGGCGATCCAGCTTCCGTCGCCCCGCTTCACCGTCCACTCCGAAACCTCCGAGCGGCCCGCCAGGAGATCCTCCCTGGTCCGCCTGAGTCGGTCGACCTCTTCGGGCGCGATGAAGTTGCTGATCAGTTGGCCGACGATCCGTTCGCGCGGCAGGTCCAGCAGACGACAGGCGGCGCCGTTGACCTCGGTGTAGCGGCCCTCCATGTCGGCGATGAAGATCCCCTCGGCGGCCTGTTCGAACAGCCCGCGGGTGTGCGCCTCGCTGGCGCGCAGTCTCTCCTCGGCGCGCCCGCGCTCCCTGTCGTCCAGGTCGAGGCGGGAGCAGGTGAGGAAGATGACGGCGACCCCTTCGCCGAACGCAAAGAACGCGAGCAGCGCCGAGACGCCGGCCTCCTCATAGAAGCCGAGGCGCTGACCGAGGACGATGAGGAAGGCCACCGGCAAGAACGCGAGCAGGCCGAGCAGCAGTCGCCGCGCCGCGGTCCCGCCCGCGCGGGCCGAGGTGAGCAGCGCCACCGGACCGATGTCGGGGCGGGCGGCGAGAATCCCGACCGTCAAGACAAGGAGGTAGATCGCGGCCAGGATGGACATGCCGCTCGACGGGTGCGGCGGGGCCCGGTAGAGCTCGGGGACGTCGAAGGCGTAGCCGAGCAGGGCGACCGCGGGGATCGATCCGCGACCAGGGCCAGGACTTGGGCGGGGCTCGCGCCGCCGTTGGCTGGCCGGTTGAGGGCGAGCAGCGCCGCCGCGGCCAGCAACGACGAGGTGGCGGTCTGGGGCGAGACGCGCGCGCCAAACTTGCCGGCGGGGAGATGACTGCCGTGCACCAGCAGGTGATCGATCCCGAGATCGACCGTCGCGAGGTACTCGATGAGCGTCGCTCCCGCCAGGAGCAGCGCCGCCGCCGCGCAAAGCCGCGACGCCCAGACTGCCCGGGGCGAGGGCGCCGGGCGCGCCGTGAGAACGAGCGAGGTTCCGCACAGCACCAGGAGAGCCGCCCCGTTGGGCTTGAGCGAGGGCCAGCTCGAAAACAGGGACGTCAGCGCTCCGATGTCGCGCCACCACCCCCCGAGGGCGGCGAGGCCCGCGAGTGCCACCATGCCGCCGGCGAGTTGGGCCGCCGTGCGTAGGGCGGCCCGGACCTCGGTGGTGTCGGGGCTCGAGCGCGGGCGGCGCATCGGTCTGGAGTAAGGCCTCGGTCGTCCTTCCGCCAGGTTGGGGCCAGGGCCCGGGGGTCTTTTGCGTCAATGGCGCGGGCGTGGCGCCCACCACCACTGTCCAACAATCGTCGGGCTTGTTCGGCAGTTCGTCAGCTCTTCACCAGCTGGCGTGTGGAAGACGCTCGCCGGCTGGGCTCGGCGTCTGGCACGCCGGCTGCTCAATCCGGGATCGTGAAGAGGACGCGACAGCTGCTCACCGCCGGAATCGCCGGCGCCCTCGGCACTGCCGTCGATCTCGGGGTGCTCGTCTCGCTGGTCGGGCATCACCTGCCGATCCCGTTCGCGACGTTCATCGCGGCGCTCGCCGGCGCCGCGACCAACTTCACGCTCAACAAGTACGTCGCGTTCCGCGATCGGTCGCCGCTGAGCCTCGGTCAGGTCGCACGCTTCGACTTCGTCGCCGTCGTTGCCGCGTTCTTGATGGCGGCGGCCATGAAGATCGCGACCGCGAGCCTGGGCCTGCCCGTGGTGGCCGCCAAGCTCGCCTGCGCGGCGATCGTGTTCGCGATCTGGACCTATCCCGCGCAGCGCCGCCTCGTGTTCGCGCGAGGCGCGGAATGTGGGGAGCCCGCCTGAGCCGAGTCCCTTCACCCATCGAGGAGTCTTGCCATGTCGAATCCACTTCCGTCGGTCGATCTCAGCCTGGTCATCCCCGCGTTCAACGAGGAGCTGCGCCTGCTCCCGACGCTGGAGCGCCTGCACGCCCACCTCTCGGCGGGGGCGATGAGCTACGAGATCCTGGTCGTCGACGACGGCTCTCGCGACAAGACGTGCGAGGTCGTCGCGGCGGCGGCGGCGAGGTTCCCGAACGTCATCCTCGTGCGCCAGCGGCCCAACCGCGGCAAGGGCGCCGCCGTCCGGCGCGGCATGCTGGCGGCCCGGGGGCGGATCCGCGTCATGTGGGACGCCGACTGCTCGATGCCGCCCGAGGAGTTGCCTCGCCTGCTCGCGCCGATCGAGGCCGGCAGCGTCGAGATCGCGATCGGGTCGCGCTACGCGCCGGGCGCCAGGACGGTGAAGCAGCCGCGCTATCGCGTCGTCTGGGGTCGCCTGTGCAACAAGTTCGTCCAGCGCTGGCTCGTCCCGCGCGTGCTCGACACCCAGTGCGGCTTCAAGGCGTTCACCTCACGTGCGGCGGTAAACCTGTTCGGGAGCGCAACCATCGACGGCTGGGCCTTCGATCTCGAGATCCTCGCGCTGGCCCGCCGCCGGGGTTTCGCCATCGAGGAGATCGGCGTCGCCTGGAAGGACGACGAGCGCTCGCACATCAATCCGCTCACCGACTTCTGGAAGGTGATTCGCGAGGCGCTGACGATCCGTCGCAACCTCGACCGCGGCGTCTACGGGACGTCGAGCAGCTTGGCACCTGCAACCATCGGGTGCCTGAGATGGTAGGCGTCGACGCGGCCGCGGCCGGCGCCTGGAAGGCCCGTCTGCGCGGGTGCTACCGCAAACCGCGGCACGCGGCGCAGTCGGCTGGACCGGGGCACTGGGCAGACCCCGCGGCGACGTAGTCACACGCTTGATCGGCGGGACACGTGCTCGCCATCGCCCAGGAGCCATTCACGCACTGGTCCAGGACGGCGCGGTCAGACTCGCACGACACCATCCCGTTCTCCGGGCAGGCGTCGCCCAGGACGATCGATTCATCCTGCGCTCCGATGTGGACGAAGAAGACGGTCTCGTCTTCCTCGGTGACGTAGGACCCTCCCACCACGCCGAGGCTGAGGCGGCAGACGCCTTCCTGCAGTATTTGATACGGGAGGGCGCCCGCGGCTTTGCCGCCCATCCACTCGATCTCCCCGCTCGGGCCGGTGCAAACATCGGGTGTCTCGGTACGTGAGATGGGAGCGAGGTTCCCGTACCCCCCGCAGGTGACACCGCCATTCACCAGGGGCGTCGTCGTGATCTGCATGAAGCCCGGGCCAGCCACGTAAAGAGGGGGAGAGTCGCTGCCCACCTCCAGACCGGTGACGTCTTGCGGGCCGTAGCTGGTGATGGTCTCGTGCACCGAAGGATCGATCGGCGAGGTGATCACCAACTGGCCCGGGCCGTTGGGGGCTTGCCAGGCGAAGGACATCGTCTGCGTCGGCTCGTCATAAGACAGGACCAACCCGTCACCGGAGAGGGCGTCCAGCCGCACGCCCGACAATTGCTGATCGCCCGCGTAGAGCCCGACAACGGAATCGATCGGGGTTCCGTAGAGAGCGTATTGGGCGTCGGGGGATTCCACGTAACAGACGTTGGGAACCAAAACCCTGGAAATGGCGAGAACATCGATCGCCACCGAGGCCGTCCGCACCGAGCCATCGCTGAAGGTTCCGGTCGCGTGCACGGTGGCTTTGCCGGTCTTGAGCGCATGCAGGGCGAAGGGGGTCGTGAACTGCAGAGCAGCGGACAGGGTCGAGGTGGCCACGGATTCGACAATGTCAGGTTGATCGGAAGTCAGGGAATCGAGGGAGACGAGGCTCTCGCTGTCGCACGGGGAGAGAGCGCCTGACGAACCACAGGCGTCGCTGAGCGCGATGGGGGAGTAGGCGCCCAGAGCGAGTGGGAAGGACGGCAGGACGATGATCGCCGACTTGTCACCGCAAGCCACGGCCGACAGCGCCAACAAGCCGAGCGCCAGGTGGGAGAGCTTCATTTCGGGAGCCCCCGGGGGCCGCCCTCGATGGCGCCCACGTCCACCTCGCCGAGCGCCTCCACCACGAGGAGAGTTTACGACGAAACGCCCGCGCCCGGATTGCCACCCGCTTCCCCGCGTCACCGCGCCCCGAATCCGACAGACATGGGCCATGGCACCTCCTGTTCTCGGAGGTCAAGGCGTGCTACCTACCTTGCACTTGCGCTTGCAGCTGGGCCTTCACCGTTGGGTTGATTGACTCTTGCGAATTCTTCTCCTCGCCGACTCCTGCAACCCGGAATGGCCGTCGCTGCCCGTCGTGGCCTACAACCAGGCCAAGGCGCTCGCCGATCACGCCGAGGTCACGCTGGTGACGCAAGTGCGGAACCGCCCAGCAATCGAGCGAATCGGCGGTGCGGGCAAGGCCAAGATCGTCTACCTCGATACCGAGTACGTCGCGGCGCCCATCCATCGCTTCAACACCTTCATCCGCCGCGACGAGCAGCACGCCCAGACCGCGGTGGTCGCCATGAGGTGGCCGTCGCAGGTGGCGTTCGAGTGGGAGGCCTGGAAGCTGTTCAAGAATGATCTGCGCGCCGGCACCTTCGACGTCGTACAGCGCCTCACGCCGATGTCGCCGACTCTGCCGAGCCCGCTGGCGCGCTGGAGCCCGGTGCCCTTCGTCCTCGGCCCGATCAACGGCGCCCTCGCCTGGCCGCCCGGCTTCGAGAACGAGCTCCACCGCGAGCGCGAATACCTGCGCTACGTCCGCGCCGGTTACAAGCTGCTGCCATTTTACCGCAGCACCTACGCGCGATCGCGCTGCATCCTGGCCGCCTTTCAACACACGATCGATGACCTGCCGGCCTCGACGCGCGACCGCACCATCGACTTCCCCGAGGTGGGGATCGACCCGGACGTCTTCTCCTGGCCAGGTGACCGCCCCGCGCGCGAGCGGCTGACGTTTCTCTACGCGGGCCGGCTGGTCCCCTACAAGTGTCCCGACGTTGCGCTGGAGGCCTTCGCCGGCAGCTCCGAGCTGCGGCGCCACCGCCTGGTGGTGGTCGGCGACGGCCCCGAGCGGCAACGTCTCGAGGCCTACGTGGCCGCCGAGAAGCTCGAAGGAACGGTCGAGATCCTCGGGAAACGGCCGCAAAAAGAGGTCGGCCAGCTCATGGGCGACGCCGACGTGTTCGTGTTCCCGTCGGTGCGCGAGCTCGGCGCCGGCGTGGTGATCGAGGCGATGGCCTGCGGCTGCGTCCCGGTGGCGGTCAATTACGGCGGCCCCGCCACGCTGATCACCGACGACACCGGCCGCCGCATACCGCTCGGCCGCAAGCCCGCGCTGGTCACGTCGTTCCGTCGCGAGTTGGAGCTGCTGGCCGCCGACCGCCCCCTCATCCGCCGCCTGTCGCGCGCCGCGCATGAGCGCGCCCTCGGCCGCTACTCCTGGGATTTCAAGGCCCGCAAGCTACTCGAGGTCTACGACTGGGCCACCGGGCGGCGAGCGGACCGCCCGGTCTTCGACGCTCACGACAGCTGAACCTGCGACGGGGAGTTCGCCCGGTCGATCCGGCTCGATTTGGGGCCCTTATTCGGCTAATCCTTCTCGACGAGGTTCTCTTGCTGAACGGGTCTCCGAAGACATCCCTGCAGCCGCGAACGGAGGCGCGTCCGAAGACCAAAGCACGACACTGGTGGGTCGTCTCTCTTGCTCTCGCCGTGGGATGCGGATCGACGGCCGTCGTTCGGGACGCCGGCGCCGGCGGCTCCCGTGGGACGAGCAGTGGCGCCGCTGGGACGAGCGGTGTTGCCGGTGGGACGAGCGGGGGCGCCGCTGGGACGAGCGGTGTTGCCGGTGGGACCAGCGGAGTTGCCGGCGGGACGAGCGGTGGCGCCGGTGGAAAGGGAGCCGCAGGATCGAGCGGCACGGGCGGAACGGCGGGAACGGGCGCCGGGGGAACGAGCGCCGGCGGCGCGGCGGGATCGGGCGCGGGTGCGAAGGGTGGTGGTCCAGGCGGTGGTGGGGCGGGCGGCGCGGTCGCCTGTGCCGTCGCGTGCATGCCGACGGAGTACTGCGACGGCGGCACCTGCAAGAGTCGGATCACCGAGTTCACGGTCCCCACCTCGGTCTACGGTCCGACGTACATCACGGCTGGTCCCGACGGAAACCTGTGGTTTTCGCAGGTGACGCAAATCGGAAAGATCACCGTGTCGGGAACGATCACCGAGTATCCACTCACGCAAGGAGCCGTTGCCCAGGGTCTGACGGCAGGACCGGACGGCAATGTCTGGTTCGCCGATGCGACCCGGTATCTCGGCGTCATCACCCCCGCCGGCAAGGTCACGGAATATCCGCTTCCTCTGAATCCCCCGGTAGGTATCGGTCCGAGCCGCGTCTGCGTAGGCCCCGACGGCAACATCTGGTTTTCGGAGTATCAGGGCATCGAACATGACGGCCAGTACGTGGGCAAGGGAACGCTTGCCGGGGCGATCGACGAGATCATGCTGCCGTCGGCGAGTTGCCCGAGCTCAATCACCAAAGGGAACGACGGCAACCTGTGGGTCACCGAGGATTGCGGCATCAGGTCCAACGTCGGTCACGTCTGGCGGATCACGCCGACCGGGACGATCACCGAGTTCCCAGCTCCCGGCCGCGTCAATCTCGCGGACGTGACGGTCGGGCCCGATGGCAATCTCTGGTTCACCGCCACCTACACGCCCGCGATCGTGCGAAGCGACTATGCGGGCAACATGACGATGTTCCCGCTCTCCTCGGGGGCTACCCCGCAGTTCATCTGCGCAGGTCCCGACGGCAACGTCTGGTTCACCGATGGGGGGTCGAACAGCCTCAACCGGACCACCCCTGCCGGCGTCATCACCAGCTACACGGTGGAGTACCCCCCCGCTGGAATCACCACCGGCCCGGACGGCGCCATCTGGTTCACCGAACCGGAGCCTGGCCGGATCGGCCGGTTCCTTCCGCCGTAAGAGATTATGAAACCAACCCGTCCTTCGACGCTCGTCGCCTGTTCCGTCGTCTGTCTCCTCTCTTTCGCTTCGACGCGCCCCGTCCTCGCCGGCCAGTACAAGAACTTCCGCGTCGCCGTCTACTGCGCGGTCGACGCCACCCGGCGGTTCGCCGACGAGAAGGTGTTACAGGCGGAATTCGAGCGGGTCATGGCGCGGGTCAAGTTCGACAAGGTGTACCTGGAGGTCTATCGCGACCGGCGGTTCGCCGACGAAGCGACGCTCGACAAGATCAAGAAGTTCTTCACCGACCGCGGGGTCGCCGTCGAGGGAGGACTGACGCTCTCGGCGGGTGGCGGCGGCGGGCAGTTCGGCACCTTCGACTACGAAAACCGCGCCGACCGCGAGGAATGCAAGAAGGCGGTGCAGCTCGCCGCGCGGCACTTCGACACCGTCATCCTGGACGATTTCTTCTTCTACACGAGCAAGTCCGACGCGGACATCGCGGCCAAGGGTTCGCGGTCGTGGACGCAGTACAGGCTGGAGACGATGCGCAAGGTGTCGACGGATCTCGTGCTCAAGCCGGCCCGCGCCCTCAATCCCAAGATCAAGATGATCATCAAGTACCCCAACTGGTACGAACACTTTCAGGGGCTGGGGTACGATCTCGAGAAGCAGGCGCACGCCTTCGACGGCATCTACACGGGGACCGAGACGCGTGACCCCACGATGACCGACCAGTTGCTGCAGCAGTATCAGAGCTACGAGATCATCCGCTACTTCGACAACATTCGGCCGGGCGGCAATCTCGGCGGGTGGGTCGACACCTTCAGCGTGCGCTACCCGGATCGCTACGCCGAGCAGCTGTGGGATACGCTGTTCGCCAAGGCCCCGGAGATCACGCTGTTCAGCTGGCACGGCATGGCGGCGGTCGAGAGCGTCGAGCCCGGCGAGCGGGAGTCATGGCAACGGAAGCCGACCAGCTTCAACTGGGACGAGATGGTCAAGTCGTACAGGCCGCCGGCGGGTGAGAGCGCGGCGCCCAACTGGGGGCGCGTCGCGGGGTGGTCGCTCGAGCAGATCGATCGGTCGCTGGACAAGCTCGGCAACCCCATCGGCATCAAGAGCTACAAGCCCGTCCAGTCGAGCGGCGAGGACTTCATCCACAACTACCTCGGCAACATCGGGATTCCAGTCGAGCTCGAGCCGGAGTTTCCCACCGGCGCCGACATCGTCTTGCTCACGGAGAGCGCCAAGCGCGATCCCGACCTGGTCGCCAAGATGAAGAAGCAGCTCGCCTCGGGCAAGAACGTCATGGTGACGTCGGGATTGCTGCGGGCCCTGCAAGACAAGGGGATCAAGGAGATCACCGAAGCGGAGGCGACGGGCCGCGTGGTGGCGATCCACGATTTCGTCAGCGGTTTCGGAGCGGGGCGGGGGCAGAGCCTGACGGACCCGAAGCAGAACAACGTGGCCGTGCTCCTGCCGGAGATCCGATTCTTCACCAATGACATGTGGGCGGTCGTGCGCGGGGTGGCCGGCGCGAAGGGTTTCCCCATCGTGCTGATGAACCACTATTCGAAGGGGACCTTCTACGTCCTGACGGTGCCGGAGAACATCGCCGACCTCTACAACTTGCCCGCTAGCGTGACGAGCGCGATCAAGAGCTACCTGCAAGCGGACTTCCCGGTGCGCATCGATTCACCGCCGCAGGTGGCCCTCTATGCCTACGACAACGGTGCGTTCGTGGTCGAGTCCTTTCGCCCCGACGACGCGGAGGTGACGGTCTCCGTCGTCGGACAGAACGTGAAGGTGAAGAACCTGTCGACCGGGGAGGCGCTGAGGGAGCAGACCGCAACGCCCGACCCGCCCGACAAGCGTCGTTTTCGCGCCGGGCCGCCGGGGCCGGCGCGGACCCGCTTCAAGATCGCCGTGCCGCCGCACTCCTACCTGATGTTCGCCACGGAGAAGACGACGAACTAGAACGCGTCTCATAACCGCCTCAAGAGGACGACGGCGCAGGCGAGCTGTACGAAGCCCAAGAAGTTCTGAGCGTGGTGCTCGTATCTGGTGACGAGACGGCGTGAGCGCATCAGCCAAGCGAAGACGCGTTCGATTCGCCACCGACGTTTGTAGCGCGGAAGCGAGCTCGGCGTCGAGCCTGTTGCTGTCGTAGGCCTTGTCGCCGATCAGACAGCGAGGGAGCTCGTCGACGAAGCGTGCCTTCCCCGCGCATGCCCCATAGCAGATCACACTGCCGACCCAGTGTCGATCCTTTGGGGCCGTCTTTTCAGCAGCTTACTCAGGTTAGATCGAGGTGGCATCATGGGCCGCGTGGACGCGGGTGAAATGATCGTACGGGCCATCGACCGTTACGGCGGCCGGGCACGGTGGGAACGGATGCAGCTGTCGTTTTCGCCGACAGTGCTGCGGGGGATGCTTCCGTGGTTGAAGGGTGTGGGCCGAACCTTCAGGCTCCCCGACCGGGTTGAGGTCATCCCCGCCCTCGCGCGGGCGACGTTCTTGGACTACCCAAGCCCGGGCCAAATCGGCCGCTTCGACGCCGGGCTGGTCGCTTTGGGTGATGCGCCGCCGAAAGAACACCGACCGACGTTTCGCGGGCTGCGGAAATGGCGCCGCTGGTCGCCGCTGGACGCGCTGTACTTCTTTGGGTACGCGCTGACCCACTACCACGCGGTGCCGTTCACGCTGCCAGACGCGCAGGTGCGCCGGTGGGACGCCCGGAGGCGGGCGCTGAGCGTGGCGTTTCCGCCAGCCGTCCACACACATTGCACGGTCCAGACCTTCTTCTTTGACGAGGACGGGCTGATCCGGCGCCACGATTACGTGGCGGACATCGTGGGCGCGGGGGCCAGGGGTGCGCATTTTTGGGGCGGATACAACAGCGCCGGAGAGTTTCCGTTCGCAACCCACCGGCGAGTCGTCCTCCGCCTAGGCCGCGTGCCGACCCCATTTGTGGCGCTAGAAGCGCGTCTGGAGTCGCCTCAAGTGACCTACCGACCCTAGTAGCGTGCTGGAGAAGGCGCTTCGGCGCAGGATTCTCGGGCTCAAGGGCCGATTCGTCGTGAGAGGCGCCGGGACCCGACCGGTAGCCCCGCGGCCCGCGTCGAGATGGAGCGATCCGCACCGGCAGCTGTCGAGCGTGCGACCCGGCGGCTGGCGTCGTCCCCGAACTGGTCTATACTATTACCTAAGCAGGTAATCTTTTATGACTCCACGCGTCTCCGACAAAGAACTGGCTGCGCTCTCGCTCTCTCCGGCAGAGGTGTCGGCGCTTCTGGAAATGCCCGAGCGTCGAGTCCGCAAGGAGGTCGAGCACGGTCTTTTCCCTTCACCACCGCAGCTAGATTTCGACATGGTCGTGTACCTCAAGGTGCTCGATCGGATCGCGGAGCTCGAGCCGCCGGTCGAGTGGCGACGTCGGATGCTCAAGTCGATCCGCAATGCATTGATGCACGGGCACATCTCCGCCGTCTCGGAGGAGCTCGAGCTGGTTCCGGGGGTGTTGAAGCTGCGCCTCCGGACTGTCGCCGAAGAAGTCAGCGAGCAGCTCGTCCCGTTCTACCGGTGGCGCGATGCTCGCGTCATCTCCGATCCAGCGATCCTCGGGGGCGAGCCGGTGTTCCGCAACTCGCGGCTTTCGGTTAGGCGCGTCGGTGAAGCGCTCGAACGCGGCGAGAAGGTCGCGACGATTCGGGAGGACTACCCCTATCTGAGTGCCGAGGACATCGAATTCGCTCCGCGGTATGTGCGCGCCTATCCTCGGGTCGGCCGGCCCCGTGAATCCTCCAAAGCTTCTGCTGGATGAGAACCTGTCGCCGTCGATCGCCCTCACGCTGACCCGCGAGGGCTGCGACGTCGTTCACGTTCGCGATCGCGGGCTGCTACAAGCGACCGACGCCCAGGTCTTCGCTCGCGCGTTCGACGAGAATCGGATCGTCGTCACCTTCAACTGCGATGACTTCAAGAAGCTCGCGCGGGCTGTCACGGTGCATGCGGGGCTGGTGTTCTTCGAGGAGAGTGGGCTGCTACGCGACGAGCAGCTGCGCCTCGTTCGGCAAGCGCTCGGACACATCGCCGACGAGCTGGCGGCGGGTCGCGACTTGGTGAACCGCGTGCTCCGCATCTGGTCCGATTCGACGCACGTATTCGATCCGCTGCCGGACACGTAACTGCTTGAAATTGTGCGGTCGATAAGACTTGAACTTACACACCCTTGCGGGTACCAGAACCTGAATCTGGCGCGTCTACCAATTCCGCCACGACCGCTTTTTTCGGAGGGCGAAACCTAGCACCAGTGGCGGCGCTCGCGCCAGAGCAATCAGGTGCGCGACACCGACAGGCCGGCGTAGGCCTGGCAGACGGGCATCAGCTCGATGGTGTTGATGTTGACCCGGGCGGGGAGGGTGGCGACCCAGTGGACGGCCTCGGCCACATCGTCGGGAGTCAGCGGGTCGGCGCCCGCGTAGACCTGGGCGGCGCGCGTCGTCGTCGCCGTGGAAGCGGACGTTCGAGAACTCGGTGCCGGCGACCATGCCGGGATCGATGACCGTGACGCGCACCTTGGTCCCCAGCAGGTCCGAGCGCAGGTTGAGCGAGAACTGGTCGACGAACGCCTTGGTCGCGCCGTAGACGTTGGCGCCGGGGTAGGGCCAGCGGCCGGCGGTGGAGCCGATGTTGACGACGTGGCCGCGGTCGCGGGCGACCATGCCGGGAAGGACGGCGCGGGTCATCGCCATCAGCCCTTTGATGTTGGTGTCGACCATCTCGTTCCAGTCGTCGAGCGAGGCGCGCTGCGCCGGCTCGAGGCCGCGCGCGAGGCCGGCGTTGTTGACCAGCAGATCAATCGCCCCGAGCTCGGGCGGCAACTCGGCGATCGCCCGCGCGACCGCCGCCTGATCGCGCACGTCGAAGGTCAGCGCCCGCCCGACCGCCGCGCCGAGCTCGCGCGCCAGGGCGTCCAGGCGGTCGGCGCGCCGGCCGGTGACGATGAGACGGTGACCCTCACGGGCGAAGCGGCGGGAGATGGCGGCGCCGAACCCCGAGGTCGCGCCGGTGACGAGGACGAGCATGTCGGGAGAATAGCGCCGGCACCCACCAAGGTCTCGATCGCGTGAGCGCAGGCGAGCTTTGCTCGCCGGAGCTCATCGCGGGAGGGTTTGGGAACCCTCCCAGGGTTCCCGTCTCGATCGCGTGAGCGCAGGCGAGCTTTGCTCGCCGGAGCTCATCGCGGGAGGGTTTGGGAACCCTCCCCGGGTTCCCATCTCGCCCGATCGCTCAATACGGCGGTGCGCCGTAGAGCGATTCGCGAAACTCGGAGTACCCGAACGACGGCGAGGTGAACTTCGCGACCAGCGTCCCCGACGGGGCTGACCTCGTGGATCTGTCCGGTGGTCGAGAAGGTGATGAGGTAGTTGCCGTTCGGCAGGCGCTGGATGTCGCCGAGGACGTTGCTGGTCGCGCCGCTCGCCGTGTAGCCGAGGATCTTGGTGGCGGTCATGTTCGTCGTGTTGAGGGTGTAGCCCCACCCCTCGTTAGAGCCGTTGTTGAAGAAGAGGAACGTCCCGTCGGAGAGCAACTGGTGGCCGTGGTTGACCGACCAGGTCGGCACGCCGGTGAAGAACTTGGACTGGTCCTTGGGCATGCTGCCGCCGAACTGCCAGATCAGCTGTCCCGAGCGACTGAGCTTCACGTAGAGGCTCGGGTTGCGATCGCCGACGGTGTAGGTGTTGTCGGTCGCGTAGTAGTGAACCGAATTGCTGTGGAACGTCTTCGAGGTGTAGACAGCGCCCATGTCGGCGACGACGGTGGTGAAGGTGCCCGTCGCGTCGGCGCGCTCGACGAGCGAACAGGGGGCGTCGGTGCCCGACGTGTTCCAGAGCATGGTGGCGAAGCCGCCCGGGATCGGCGTCAGATCATGGTGCGAGGTGGTCAGGCCCGACATCGAGGTGTTGCCGGTGCCGTCCATCGCCACCGACTGGATGTTGCCCATGTTCGTGTTCATCACGTTGAGCGCCATCATGTACATGTGCGTGCCGTCCCAGCTCATGTGTGAGCGGCTGGGCATCGACGGCCCCGTCGTCGACCAGACGACCGTCCCGTCGGCGTCGATGATGAAGGTCGTGTTCCCCGAGAGGCCGGTGCTGGTGACGATGAACCCCTTGTCGTGCGCCGAAGCGTTGGAGATCGTCGGTGTCACCTTGGGCACGGAGCCGGACAGCGCCCCGGTCATGATCGTGTAGCTGCTGCTGGTGCAGGAGCCGCTCGCGTTGGTGGCGATGATCTTGTACGTGTAGCCGGTGCTCGGCTTCATGCCGAGCAGCAGCGTCCGATAACTTGCCAGCGTCAGATCGACGGGCGCCACCAGCGTCGTCCCGCCCGCCGACGGGGCGAAGTCGATCTCGGCCTTGGTCGGGCTCGACAGCGTCGTCGACCAGGTCACGGCGGCGACGTTCGGAATCGCGGTGCTGAAGGTCGATGTCGCCGTCACGGTGCAGGAGGTGGTCGTTCCACCAGAGCCAGTTGTGCCGCCGGAGCCGGTCGTGCCGCCGGAGCCGGTCGTGCCGCCTTTGCCGCCAGAGCCGGTGGTCCCGCCGGAGCCAGCCTTGCCGGCGGCGCCGCTCGCCCCGGCCAGGCCGGTGGTCCCGCCGGAGCCGGTCGTGCCGCCGGAGCCGGTCGTGCCGCCGGAGCCCGTCGTGCCGCCTTTGCCGCCGGAGCCGGTGGTCCCGCCGGAGCCGGTGGTCCCGCCGGAGCTGGTGCTACCACCCGTTCCGCTGCTTCCACCCGATCCGGTCGCGCCGCCGGAGGCGCCTCCGCCCGCTCCCGTGCTCCCCCCTTCGGCGCTGGTCCCGCCCGATCCAGTGGGGTCGCCGCTGCCGCCCGACGCGCTGCCGCCACCCGCGCCGGCGATGTCGATCGAGGGCTGGGCGCAACCGATCATCGTGACGCAGGCCAGCCCAATCCAGGATCGAACGAACCGCATGTCTCGATCAGTGACGGGAGGCGCCGCTTTCGGCCAAAGAATGTGCGTCCAGCCTCGAATTTATTTCCGCCATCAGGTTGTAGGAATGCCGGATACGGCCGCCGCTTGCGTAGGGAGCTCAATCAGTACGGTGGCGCACCGTACAGCGACTCGCGGAACTCGGCATAGCCGAACGCCGTCGAGGTGAACGAGGCGACCAGCGCGCCCGTGGGGCTGATCTCGTGGATCTGGCCCGAGGTCGAGAAGGTCACCAGGTAGTTCCCGTTGGGGACGCGCTGGACGTCGCCAAGGACGTTGCTGGTCGCGCCGGTGGCCGTGTACGCCAGGAGCCGGGTGGCCGTCATGGTCGCAGTGTCGAGCGCGTAGCTCCAGGCCTCGTTCGAGCCGTTGTTGAAGAAGACGAAGGTGCCGTCGGAGAGCAGTTGGTGGCCGTGGTTCACCGCCCAGGTCGGAACGCCCGTGAAAAACTTGCTCGGGTCTTTCGGGTTGGTTCCGCCGAACTGCCAGATGAGCTGTCCCTCGCGCGTGAGCTTCACGTAGAGGCTGGGGTTGCGGTCGCCGACGGTGTAGCTGTCGTCGCCCGGATAGTAGTGCACCGAGTTCGCGTGAAAGCTGGCCGAGTTGTAGACGGTTCCCATGTCGGCGACCACGGTCGTGAGCGCGCCCGTCGCGTCCGCGCGCTCGACCAGCGAGCAGGGGGCGTCCTTCACCGACGTGTTCCAGAGCAGCGTGGCGAAGCCGCCCGGAATCGCGGTCAGGTCGTGGTGCGACGCCGTCAGGCCCGCAAACGTCGTGGTACCCGTGCCGTCCATCGCCACCGACTGGATGTTCCCCAATCCGCCGTTCTGAACGTTGAGCGCCATGGTGTACATCCGCGTCCCGTCCCAGCTCATGTGCGCCCGGCTGGGTATCTTCGGTCCGGCGGCCGTCCAGATCACGGCTCCGTCGGGATCGATGATGAAGGTCGTATTTCCCGAGATACCGGTGCTGGTGACGATGAACCCCCTGTCGTGCGCCGAGGCGTTCATGATCGTCGCGGTGACCGTAGGGGCCGAGTCCGGCACGGCGCCAGTCATGATCGTGTAGCTGTCGCTGGTGCAGGTGCCGGCGGCGGTGCTGGCGACGATCCTGTACGTGTAGCTGGTGTTCCCCTTCATCCCAAGCAGCAGCGTGCGGAATCCCGCCTGCGTCAGATCGACCGGCGCCACCATCGTGGTCTCGCTCGCCGCGGGACCGAACTCAATCTCGGCCCTGGTCGGATTCGCGAGGGTGGTCGACCAGGTCACGATCGCCACGTTCGGGAGCGCGGTGCTGAAGCTGGACGTCGCGGTGAACGCGCAGGAGAGCGCGCCGCCGGCGCCCGCCGAGCCCGCGCTCCCGCCCGCCGCCGTGACGCCCCCGGTCGCGGAGCTGGGCGTCCCGGCCGCGCCGCCTGGGCCGCTCCCCGCCGAACCGGCCGTCGCGGCGGCGCCGCCCTGGCCCGTCCCGCCCTGGCCGCCCGTTCCGCTCCCCGACGACTGGGTGCAGCCGACGAACGCGACGAGAAACAGACCGAAGCAGTTTCGAGGACCGAGCCGCATGTCTCTAAGTCAGTGACGTCGGGCCCGCGACCGGGTCCAAAGAATAGCGGAGACTATCCCAGATTTGGCGTGTCGAGGTCGGGCAGCGCGCCGCCGCAACGGCGCGATCGCCGTGCAGAAAATGTCGCGCGGATCGCAGACACTGTCACTTGATTGTCGCGCTGCTTCTCGCTGGCGGGCGACGCTTGTACGGAGACGGCTTGCGGCCGGGAGATCCGGCGACCGCTCGCCTGCTGCGACGTTTCCCGGCCCGCTCGGCTCAGTAGTGCGAACAGGTGGCGAGGTAGCAGCTCGGGTCGCCGCCCGACTCCTGGTAGCAGCGATCGAGCGCATCGTCTTCGACAGACGTCATGTTGACGAGGCCGAATCCGGAGGAGGTATCTTCGGTGATCGGGTACTGATCGCCGTAGGAATCCTCGGCGGTGCAGGTGACGGTGTGGATCGCCGCCCAGTCCCAGTAGTAGATCGGGCGCGCGAACTCCGCGTGCTCCCAATGCCGCCAGGGGACCTGGCCGCGGCGGACGACGGTCGGGCGCATCACGCGCACCGCGTGCGGGCGGACCATCGGGCCGTGCGGGTGGACGCCCGGCGGGTGCGGCTGGAACTTCGGCGGCGCCGGGCGGGGCGGCGGCGGGCGATCGTGCCCGGGCCCCGTGTGGCCGTCGTGGCCTTCGTGCCCCTCGCGCCCTTCGTGTTGCTCGCCGTGGTGCTCATCGGCATGGGCAAGGTTGGACTGCTGCAGCCAAGCGAACGACAGCACGAGCGCGAACGGGACGTAGAGCTTGGTGGCGAGCTTCATGGCGATCTCCATGAGTGGGGGGTGAGCGGAACGGGACCGGGCCGAATGTAATCATCGTCCCTAAAAAGGACCCCCCCTCCGCGATCCCGGTTATGCGGGCGCCACCCGAGGCCGGTCGTTCGCGCCGCGCCCGGTCAGCCGTCTATCAGCCGTCTTTCGACGGTCTATCAACGATCTTCGTCGTCGGCCGCTTCGTCGCCGCCCCGTTCGAGCGCGCGGTAGAGCGTGCGGCGATCGATCCCCAGCTTCTCGGCCGCCTTCTTCTTGTTGCCGGCGCACTCGGCGAGCACCAGCTGGATGTAGCGGCGCTCGAGCTCGCCCAGGGTGGGGCGGTCGGCGATGATGCCGCCGTCGGCGATGCTGACGCCGCCGGGGACGCCGACCGCGGCGCTGCCGCCGACTTCGGGCGGCAGGTCCGACGGCAGCACGACGTTTCCCTTGGCGACGGCGACCGCGCGCTCGATGGCGTTCTCCAGCTCGCGGACGTTGCCGGGCCAGCCGTAGCCGGTCAGCAGGCGCAGCGCCTCGGGCGACATGGCGGCCGCCTCGCGCCGCTCGCGGCGGGCGGTCTTGTTGAGGAAGTGCGCCACCAGGGCGGGGATGTCCTCGGGCCGGTCGCGCAGCGGCGGCAGCTGGACGGTGACGACGTTGATGCGGAAGTAGAGATCCTCGCGGAAGCGTCCGGCCTTCACCTCGTCGTCGAGGTTCTTGTTCGTCGCGCAGACGAGCCGGACGTCGACGCGAATCGACTCGCTGCCGCCGACCGGGCGCACCTCGCCGTCCTGCAGCGTGCGCAGGAGCTGGGCCTGCATCTTGGGCCCCATGTCGCCGATCTCGTCGAGGAACAGCGTGCCGCCGTGGGCGGCTTCGAAGAGGCCCCGCTTGGCGCCGACGGCGCCGGTGAAGGCGCCGCGCGCGTGACCGAACAGCTCCGACTCGAGCAGCGACTCGGTGAGCGCGGTGCAGTTCACCGGCAGGAACGGCGCCGCCGCGCGCGGCGAGTGGGTGTGGATCGAGCGCGCCACCAGCTCCTTGCCGGTCCCGGACTCGCCCTCGACGAGGACGGTCGCCGTCGTGGCCGGCCACGCGCGCGACCAGCTTGTAGACGTCGAGCATGACGCGCGCTCTTGCCGACGATGTCCTGCAGCTGCGGCGGCTTCCCTTCGCTCGGGACCGTCTTCTGCTCGGCGATGAGGCGGCGGCGCTCGAGGGCGCGCGCCACGGTCAGCCGCAGCTCTTCGATGTTGAACGGCTTCGAGACGTAGTCGTAGGCGCCACGCTGGATCGCCTCCATCGCCCCCGAGACGTCGCCGAAGGCGGTGATGAGGATGACCGGCGTCGACGGCGCCGCGGCGGTGAACGCGGCGAGCACGTCGAGCCCGCCCGAGCGCTCCATCCGCACGTCGGAGACGACCAGGTCGTAGCGGCCGTCGCCCGCCTGCGCGCGCTCGATGGCGACGGCGCCGTCGTCGACGGCCTCGACCTCGTAGCCCTCGCCCCGCAGGATCTCGGACAGCAGATCGCGCGCGACGCGATCGTCCTCGGCGACCAGCACGCGCGTCGGCGTGGCGGTCACGCGCGACCTCCCGCCGTGCGCAGGCGAATCTCGCCGGTGTTGCCCGTCGAGGCGGGCGGCGGCCCCTGCACCGGCAGGCGCACGGTGAAGGTCGAGCCCTTCGCCGGGGACGCTCTCGACGGAGATGGCGCCGCCCAGCGCCGCGGTCAGCTGCCGGCAGATGGCCAGGCCGAGGCCGGTTCCCTTGCCGCGCCCCTTGGTCGTGTAGAACGGCTCGAAGATGCGGCGCAGATCGTCGGGCGGGATGCCGTGCCCGGTGTCGCGCACGGTGATGAGCACGTCGTCGCCGACGGGGCGCGCCGCGATCTCGATCCGCCCGTTCTTGTCGACGGCGTCGAGCGCGTTGGAGACGAGGTTGACCACGATCTGCCGCAGGAGGCCCGGGTCGGTCACCAGCTCCCCCAGCGCCGGGTCGACGCGCGAGCTGACCGCCACCCGCTTGTCGGGCGCCACGCCCTGGACCAGCTCGACCGCCTCCTCGAGCAGCTTGGGGAGCGCGGTCGGCCGGCGCTCGGGCTCGAGCGGCCGCGTCGAATCGAGGTAGTCGCGCACGATCTTGCTGATGCGCTCGATCTCGCGCGCCGAGACGTCGAGCCGTCGCGCAGCGCCGCCGGCAGATCGCGCTGCAGCAGCGCCAGCTGGATGTGGCCCGAGACCGACGACAGCGGCGTGCCGATCTCGTGCGCCAGCTGCGCCGCCAGCTGGCCCAGCGTCGCCAGCCGCACCTTCGAGGCGTTGTCGAGCCGCATGTCGTTGAGCAACCGATTGAGCTGCCCGAGCGCCAGGTTCTTCTCGGAGAGGTCGTGCGTCGCCCGTTCGATCTCGGCGCCGAGGCGCTGGTTGAAGGCGCGGATCTGGGCGTCGGCCTTCGACAGTCGTTCGAGCATCCGGTTGAATCCCTCCGACAGGCGTCCCACTTCGTCCAGCGTCTCGACGGGGATGCGGCGCGAAAGATCGCCCCCCTCGACGTCGCGCATCGCCGCCGCCAGCACCTCGAGCGGCTTGCCGATCACCCGCTGCGTGATGAGCCCCGAGACCAGCGTCAGCCCGATCACGAACACGACGGCGAAGATGATCGAGATCTGCTCCTCGGTCTTGAGCATCGATTCGACGGGACCGAGCGTCCAACGCATGTCGAGCGTCGCCTTCCACGGCCCCTGCAGGTCGACCGGCAGCTCGATCGGCTCCTCCTGCGACTCACCGGCGGGGGTCTGGCGGCTGAAGCCCGAGCGGCTGGCGCACGAACGGCGCGAAGCGGGTGATCTCCGGGCGATCGCCGCGCGGCGCGACGATGCGGCTCGAGGGGGTGTTCGCCTCGCGGTAGACGTAGAGATCGAGCCGGACGATGCGCGTGTGCCGGTTGAGGTAGCCGAGCAGCTTCTCTTCCAGCGCGCGGTCGTCGGCGTCGGGCGGCAGGCTCTTGAGGTCGTCGGCGATGTCGTGCGCCAGCTCCTGGGCGCTCGTCTGCGCGTCCTTGATGATCCGGTTGCGCGTCAGGAACATGCGTCCCCACGACGCCACGCCGACGGTGACCGCCACGCTGACGGCGATCAGCCAGATTTTGGTCCGGATCGTCACGCTGGCCCGGTTAATCTACCGCGAATTCGAGGATGCGGACAGCGCCGGAGGAGCCGGATGGAAACCCCGTCGTAGGTCGAGCTGATCAATCGGTCCCACGCGCTTGCCGTTCGCGGCTAATCTACGGCCCGATGAATCCTGCCGGCCCCGCCTCGCCCGAGGCCTTCCTGTTCGACCTGGACGGCACGCTGGTCGACAGCGAGCGCGAGAACGTCGAGTCGGTGGTGCTGGCGCTGCGGCGCTACGGCGCCGAGATGACCGACGACGAGCGCGGGTTCGTGATCGGCCACTCCTGGAACGAGATCTACAAGATGCTCGCCCGCAACCACGCGCTGACCGTGCTCGATGCGCGAGCTCATCGACGCGGCGGTCGCCGAGAAGGACGCGCTCATCGCCAAGACCGGCCACCGCGCGCTGCCGGGCGCCGTGGCGCTGGTGCGGCGGCTGGCGCGGCACGCCAAGCTGGCCGTCGTCTCGGGCGCCAGCGGCAAGGAGGTGCGCGACGCGCTCACCGGCATCGGGGTGCGCGATCTGTTCCCGGTCATCGTCGCCGCCGAGGACTACGCGCACGGCAAGCCGTCGCCCGAGCCGTACCTGGAGGGGCTCTCGCGGCTCGGCGTCGGCGCCCGTCGGGCCATCGTGCTCGAGGACGCGACGCCCGGAATCCAGGCGGCGCGGGCGGCGGGGCTGAAGGTGATCGCGGTGCGGGCCGGGAACTTCGCCGGTTACGATCTGTCGGCAGCCGACGTCGTCGTCGACACGCTGGACGAGGTCGGCGACGAGCTCTGCGCGCGCCTCATCGCCTGAGGCGGCGCGAAGCCGAACTCGGTACGCGTGGTAAAATCGGGCGTTGTTCGAGGACCTTCCGCCCGAGGTGACTTTGTACGAGGTCGGGCCGCGCGACGGCCTGCAGAACGAGTCGCGCATGGTCCCGACCGAGGACAAGATCCGTCTGGTCGACGCGCTCTCCGAGACGGGCCTGTCGGCGATCGAGATAACCAGCTTCGTCAACCCGAAGTGGATCCCGCAGCTGGCCGACGGCGCCGAGGTGTCGCGCCGGATCGTGCGCAAGCCGGGCGTCGTCTACTCGGCGCTGGTCCCCAACCGCCAGGGGCTCGACGCGGCGATGGCCGCCGGCATGCGTGAGGTGGCGGTCTTCATGTCCGCCTCGGAGACGCACAACAAGAAGAACATCAACAAGACGATCGCCCAGACCCTGGCCGCGTTCCAGGAGACCGTCCCCCCGGCGCTGGCGGCCGGCCTGCGCGTGCGCGCCTACGTCTCGACCGTCTACGGCTGCCCATACGAGGGGGCCGTCGATCCGGCCAAGGCGCTCGAGCTCTGCCGCGCGCTCAAGGCGCTCGGCTGCTACCAGGTTTCGCTGGGCGACACGATCGGCGTCGCCAACCCGCGCCAGGTGCGCGACGTGCTGGGGCGCGTGCTGGCCGAGATTCCGGTCCCCGAGGTGGCGGTGCACTTTCACGACACGCGCGGCACCGCGTTGGCGAACATCCTGGTGGCGGTCGAAATGGGGATCACCACCGTCGACGCCGCGCTGGGCGGGCCTCGGCGGCTGCCCCTACGCGCCGGGTGCCTCCGGCAACGTGTCGACAGAAGACGTGGTCTACATGCTGGAGGGGATGGGCGTCCGCACCGGCATCGACCTCGACAAGCTGGTCGACTGCGGCCGCCTGGCCTCGACCTTCGTCGGCCACGAGGTCCCGTCCAAGTACTACCGCGCGGCGATCGGCGCCCGCTCGCGCTCGGCGGGGTGAGGAGCGTCGTGTTCGAGCGCCTCGGCCCGTGTTTGCAGGAGAATTTCTTGATCGTCTGGCTCGGCGGGTTGTGGTTGACGACCATTGCCTTCCTGATCTCCGCGATCCGGCGGCGAAGTCGCGGTCTGCCCATTTTCCGGCCGGTCTTCTCCGGTTCCCTGTTCGAGGAGAACTGGCGCAGCGGCGGCCGCGGCGTCGTCGGCGCCAACAACTGCGTCTGGGTTTCGCTGTTGCCGGACCGTCTCGTCACCGGGCTTCACTTCCCGTTCAATCTCGCTTTCCCGCGGCGGCTGCTCCGCTGGGCCGGGCTCGACATCGAAGTCCCCTTGGCCGACGTCATCGCCGTCGACAATCAGAGCTTCCTGGGGCGGCAACTGCTGCGGATCACCTACCGCAAGCCCTCGGGTGATTCGTCGTTCCGGCTCGATCTGAAACGACCCGACGCCCTCCGCGAGGCGATCGCCGCCGCTCGCCAGAAGGTTTGAAGCGTGTCGGCTGAACGGCGCGTCTTCCGTCTGACTGTCGCGCTCTCGGTGACATTCGCGTTCGCCGGGCGCGGCGCCGCGGCGGATGGCGGAATGATTCGCGTTGACATCTATCGACCGGAGAACAACGGCCTCATGAACTCCATCGGCTGCATCATCACGATCGCCGGCGATCCGAACGGCGCCTCTTGTCACGAGGTGATCCGGGGAGAAGAGAACAAGGTCATCTCGGGCGGCAAGACCACCGTGCTCCTGGGCGGGGACCGGGTGATCTGCGAGCTCAACCCGTCGAATTCCATTCAGGCATTCACGCCGCGCGCGATGCGCCCCGATGGGCTCACACCCGAAGCGCGAACCTGGGCGCCCACCACGCTCATGCCGCGCGCGCGCCCGGGTGAGACTGTCGAACTGGGCGTCGTTCCCAAAAGTCGCCGGAGCAGCTACGTCGGTGGTTGGCTGCTGCGCCAGGAGCCGCACGCGACCACCAAGAAGCACGGCGGCATGTAGACGGCGGTCGGGTCTGACGAAGATCGTCTGATCTGGTAGCGTCATTGCGCATGGGCGCCCCCTCCGGCGGAACCTCCGAGCTGCTGCTCGTCGAACGGCGAGGCTCGGTGGTGTTCGTGACGCTGAACCGGCCGGCTGCGGCGAACGCGCTGTCGCGGGCGCTGGTGGCGGACCTGACGAAGCTGCTCGGCGAGCTGGCGGGCGAGATCGCGGCCGGGGCTGACGTGCGGGGGCTGGTCCTCACCGGCGCGGGGGACAAGGCGTTCTCGGCGGGGGCCGATCTGAAGGAGCGGCGAACCTGGACGCTCGACGACACGCGCGTCTTTCTCGAAGAGATCAACGCGCTCATGAACGCGGTCGACGGGTTTCCGCGGCCGGTGGTCGCCGCGATCAACGGCGTCGCGTTTGGGGGTGGGCTGGAATTGGCCCTCGCCTGCGACATCCGGATCGCCGCCGCCACAGCGGAGATGGGGCTGACTGAGACGCGGCTCGGGATCATCCCCGGCGCGGGCGGGACGCAGCGGCTCTCGCGCATCGCGGGCGTCGCTGGCGCCAAGGAGCTGATCCTCACCGGGCGTCGCATCGGCGCGGCGCGGGCGCGCGAGCTGGGGATCGTGAGCGAGGTGGTGCCGGCGGCGGAGCTTCCCGCAGCGGCGGCGCGCTGGGCGGCGGAGATCTGCGCCGCGGCGCCGCTGGCGCTCGGCGCGGCCAAGCGGGCGATCGACGAGGGGTTGGCGCGGCCGCTCGCTGAAGGGTTGAAGATCGAGCGCGACCGCTACGAGGAAGTGCTGGTCACCGAGGATCGCAACGAGGGGCTGGCGGCCTTCATCGAGAAGCGGCCGCCGGTCTACAAAGGAAGGTAGAGGACGACAGACGATGTCACGCAGCGACGAATTCAAATCGCTCGGCGCCAAGATCAAAAAGGGCGGGGCGCCCAAGTATCACGAGGCCAACGCCGCCGTCGGCAAGCTTCACTGTCGCGAGCGGATCGCGCTGCTCTGCGATGACGGCGGCAAGGACTTCGCCGAGGACGGGCTCTTCGCCAACGCCGCCGCGCCCGATCTGCCGGCCGACGGCGTCGTCACCGGCATCGGCCGCGTGCACGGGCGGCCGGTGGCGATCATGGCCAACGACTCGACGGTAAAGGCCGGGTCGTGGGGGGCGCGCACCGTCGAGAAGATCATCCGCATCCAGGAGACGGCCGCGCGGCTGCGGCTGCCGCTCTTCTATCTGGTCGACTCGGCCGGCGCGCGCATCACCGATCAGATCGACATGTTCCCGGGGCGCCGCCACGCGGGGCGGATCTTCGCCAATCAGGTGCGGCTGTCGGGCGCGGTGCCGCAGATCTGCCTCCTGTTCGGGCCGTCGGCGGCGGGCGGCGCCTACATCCCGGCGTTCTGCGACGTGGTGTTCATGGTCGAGAAGAACGCCTCGATGTATCTCGGCTCTCCGCGCATGGCGGAGATGGTGATCGGCGAGAAGGTGACGCTCGAGGAGATGGGCGGCGCGCGCATGCACTGCGAGGTCTCGGGCTGCGGCGATCTGCTGGCCAAGGATGAAAAAAGCTGCATCGCTTCGGCGCGCGACTACCTCGCCTACCTGCCCCAGCGGGCTGGCGAGCCGGCGCCGGAGATCGCGCCGCGGGAGCCCCGGGCGGACGCCAAGCGGATCGACGACGTGCTCCCCGCCAACCAGAACCAGGCGTTCGACATCGCGGCCGTGATCGAAGCCGTCGTCGACGAGGGGAGCTTCTTCGAGCTCAAGAAGCTCTACGCACGGGAGATCGTCACCGGGTTCGCGCGGTTGGGCGGGCGCGCGGTCGGCATCGTCGCCAGCCAGCCCAAGTGGAAAGGCGGCGTGCTGTTCGTCGACTCGGCCGACAAGGCGGCTCGCTTCATCTGGCTGTGCGACGCTTTCGGGCTGCCGCTGGTTTTTCTGGCCGACGTCCCGGGCTTCATGATCGGCAAGGCGGTCGAGCGACAGGGGATCATCCGCCACGGCGCCAAGATGATCTCGGCGGTGGCCGACGCGACGGTGCCGAAGATCTGCGTGGTCCTGCGGAAGGCGTACGGGGCCGGACTCTACGCCATGTGCGGTCCGGGGTTCGATCCCGACGTCACCATCGCGCTGCCGCAGGCGATGATCGCGGTCATGGGGGCCGAGGCGGCGGTCAACGCCGTGTTCGCCAACAAGATCGCCGAGAAGCCGGAGGCCGAGCGCGCCGCCTACGTCGAGGAGCTGCGCGTGCAGTACCGCGCCGACATCGATCTCCTGAAGCTGGCGGCCAACCTGCACGTCGACGCCGTGGTGCCGGGCGACGATCTGCGCGCCGAGCTCTTGCGCCGGCTGGCCGCGGCTGGCGCCAAGAGCGTCGCCGGGCTGCCGCGCCGGCGGCCGGTGCTGCCGGTCTGAGGCCATGTCGGCGCGCTGGTTGACGCTCATCCCGGCGGACGAGGCGCGGCGCATCCTCGCCGAGACGCCGCCGGTCGGCCACGAGCGCGTGCCGCTGGGCGCCGCCGAGGGACGCGTGCTGGCGCACCCGTTCGTCGCGCCCGACAACCTGCCGGCCGAGCGGCGCGCCGTCATGGACGGGTTCGCCGTCCGCGCCGCCGACGTGCACACCGCCTCCGAGCTGTCGCTGGTCGTGCTCAACGTGGTCGGCGCCGTGCCGATGGGCGACGTCTTTCACGGCCGCCTGGCCTCCGGCGAGGCGGTGGCCATCGCCACCGGCGGGTTCCTGCCCGCCGACGCCGACGCGGTGGTGATGGTCGAGCACACCTCGCCGCTCGGCGGCAGCGGCGACGGCAGCGGCGGCGGCGCGCGCATCGAGGTGTCGCGCGCGGTCCCGCCCGGTGCCAACGTCGTGCAGCCGGGCGAGGATCTGACCCGCGGTGAGGCGGTGCTGGCCGTCGGACGACGACTGCGTCCGGCCGACCTCGCGCTGCTGGCCACGTTCGGCGAGACGGAGATTTCGGTCTTCCGCCGGCCGCGCGTCGCCGTGCTGTCGACCGGCAACGAGCTCTGCGCGTCCGATCAGAGGCCGCGCCCGGGACAGGTGCGCGACGCCAACCAGATCGCGCTGGCGGCGCAGATCGCTGCCGCCGGTTGCCAGGTGACGCGCGCCGGGATCGCGCGCGACGAGGCGGACGCCCTGCGCGCGGCGGTCCAGCGCCTGCTTCCCGATCACGACGCCGTGATCCTCTCGGGCGGCTCGTCGATCGGGAGCAAGGATCTCTCGGCCGAGGCGCTCGCCGACCTGCCGCCGCCGGGGATCCTATTTCACGGCATCGACATCCGTCCGGGGAAGCCGACGCTGTTCGCGCGCGCCGGCGTCAAACCGGTGATCGGCATGCCGGGATTTCCGACCTCGTCGCTCGTCGTGTTCGACGCCTTCGTCCGGCCGATGCTCTGGCGCCTCGGCGGTGAGAGCGGCCGCGAACCCTGGCCGGCGCGCCGCCCCGCGCGCCTCGGCGCCCCGCACCGCTCGGCCGTCGGGCGCGAGGACTACCTGCGGGTCGCGTTCGACGAGCGCGACGGCGCGCTGTGGGCCGATCCGCTGCGCGGCGGCTCGGCGACGCTGTCGAACGTCGTCCGCGCCGACGGCCTCGTCTGCGTCCCCGCCGCGGTCGCAGAGCTCGAGGCGGGCGCCCCCGTCGAGGTCCTGCTCTACGTCTAGACGGGGCTCATCTACTAATTAAATAACGGGCGGCGCACGACTGTGCAGGCGAGCGCAGCGCGGCTTTGCCGCGCGGAGCGAGGGGGTCCGGGGGGCGCGAGCGGCAGCGAGCCGTCCCCCGTAAGACTAGATTCCGAATGACCAGGTGAGGCCGGCGCGGATCTCGATCTCCCGCTCTCCCTCCTCGTCGGCGAGCCGAAACGCGGCGTCGAACGCCAGGTGGGGCGTCGCCCGCCAGATCGCGCCCGCGAGGCCCGAGACGGTCACCGGCAGGCTGGTCTCCTCGGAGAAGAGAAACTCACCGACCGGGCGGACGGTCCAGGCGTCGGGTCCCTCGATGATGAACCCGCCGATGAAGGCGAAGGTTCCGTCGCGCGTGTAGTCCCCCTCGGCGTCGAGATGTAGCGCCAGCGCCGGCCAGCGCTCGGAGGCGATGGCGGTCACTGCGATCCCCGCGCCCCCCGCGACCGGCACCGTCGGGAGCAGGGCGCCCGCCTCGATCGCCACGCTCGGCCCCGGGCGATCCTGCAAAACGCCTTCCCGCACCACCACCTTGGCCAGGAGCGCCGAATCGAGCTGCTGCCGGCGCGCCTCGACGTCCGACCCGCCGAAGACGAAGGCGTGGTGCGCGTCGAACACCAGCTCGACCCGGTGGACGACGCCGTAGTTGAGGATGAAGCCGGGGATGTAGGTGCTCCCCGTCGGGTCGTGCAGATAGCCCACCGGCCCCAGCTCCAGCTCCACGTCGCCGGTCTCCGCCACTCCGGCGTCGGTCTGGTCGAACGGCCGGTAGGCGCGCGCGCTGCGCGGGAGACCGCCGGCCAGGGCGACCACGATCGCGAGAAGAACCGACCGGCGCGCCGACACGATTGGTGACCCGCACTATAGATCGGACGCGATTCGATTGACGCGGTGGTCGCTCAGCCATTACCCTGCGAGAGCGCATGATCCGCCCCTCGTTCGTCCCGGCGCTGCTGGTCCTTGGTGCGGCGCTCGGTGGCGCCGTCCCCGGCTTCGAGTCGCCTGCAGCCCACGCGCAACAGAGCCCGGCGCTCCGGCCACGCATCAAGGGGCGCGCCTATCGCCTCAAGGTCGACAGCTCGCCGCAGCAGGGGACGGTCTACTGGGACGCGGGGCCGGTGCCCAACCCGAAAGGGTTCGGCATCGCGGGCTACACGCCCATCACGCTCAAGGTCCCCAAGGGCCCCGTGAAGGTCATCGTCGAGATGACGGGCTTCAAGCCCCAGGAACAGGTGATCGACGTGCGGCGAAGTCAGCCCCTCAGCTTCACGCTGGAGCGCGCGCCGTCGGTGGCGCGACTCGACCTGCAGACCAGCGCAGACGGAGGCGCCGCGGGCGGCGAGGTCTTCATCGACGGCGCCGACAAGGGGACCGCGCCCAACGTCTTCGAGATCCCGGCCGGTCGCCACCAGGTCGAGGTGCGCAAGCCGGGCTACAAGCCCTTCTCCGACTGGTTCGATCTGGCTGAGGGAGAACACCGGACGCGCGACATCGCGCTCGCGCGCGCCGAGCAGCCGTCGGGGACGCTGCTGGTGACGTCGGACGCGGGCGGCGACGTCTACATCGACGGCGCGCGCAAGGACGTGACGCCGGCGATCATTCCGGGGATTACTGCCGGGGATCACGTGGTGGAGGTGCGCCGGGAGGGGATCGCCCCCTGGCGCCAGACCGTCACGGTGGTCGCCGGGCAGCAGATCAAGGTGGCGGCCAACTTCGGCGCCGCCGCGAGCGGCAACGGCAGCCTGCGCGTCATCTCCAACGAGCCCGACGTCGAGGTCTACGTCGACGGTGAGGACAAGGGGAAGGCGCCCATCTCGATGAACGACACCCGGCCGGGCGAGCACATCATCGGCGCGCGCAAAAAGGGGTTCAAGCCGCAGGAACAGACGGTGCGCGTGGCCAGCAACGAGAACGCCATCGTCAGCTTCCGGATGGAGGTGGCGCCGCCCGATCGCCCGCACGCCGGGCTGAAGGTGCAGTCGACCATCCCCAACGCCGAGGTCTTCCTCGACGGCTCGAGCCTGGGGCGCGCGCCGGTCGACCGCGCCGATCTCGACCCCGGCAAGCACTACGTCTCGGTCCACCGCGACGGGTACAGCGACTTCAAGCGGGAGATCGTCCTGCAGGAGAACCAGGCGGTCACGCTGGTGGCCGACCTGTCGGCGAGCGGCTCGCTGCGCATCCTCTCGACGCCCGAGGGGGCCGAGGTGCGGCTCGACGGCGAGCTCATCGGCCGCACGCCCGTCGTGCACGACGCCTCCGCCGGCGATCACGTGGTCGAGTTCAGGCTCAAGGGCTACTTCGACCACAAGGAGACGATGAAGGCCGACGGCGGCCGCGAGAAGGTCTTCTCCGTCGACCTGAAGCTGATCCCGACCGGCCCCTCGCCCGAGCAGGTCGCCAAGCGGCGGACGCAGATGTCGTCGTTCGGCGCCAAGGTCAACCCGGTGGGCGGCGTCACCGTCGACTTCGGCCTCGGCTACCCCTGGTACCTGTCGACCCGGGTGATGGTCGGCGCCCTGGCCCCCAAGAACCTCGGGGGCTACGACGTCGGCGGCCTCGACGTCGGCATCGGCATCCAGACGATGTTCGACATCACCGACTTCTCGCTGCGCGGGCGCTACCAGATCATCAACGTGGGCCCCTTCGCCGTCGGGGACCGAGGCCGACCTCGGGGGCGGCATCGGCGTCAACGGGCGCGGGTCGTTCTTCGCCGACGCGACGTCATCGCCACCCTGGCCTTCGCCGACATCGCCACCGTGTCAGCCTACGGCAAGCTCTCGCTCTGGAGCGACACACTTCTGTCCGCCCGGCGGGGCAGCTGCAGAACGGCGCCAGCGCCGACGCCTACTGCGGCTACCCGCAGGACAACGGCAACGCGACCCAGGCGCTGATGCTGTTCGGCTCGCCCCCCATGGATCCCTCGCGGAGCTTCGCCGGCCACCGCTTCTACGTCGGCTTCGAGGCGGTCGGCGGCTTCATCGACCGGCTGACCTCGCTCTTCTTCCAGTTCGAGTTCGTGCCGCTCAACACAGACCGAGGTCTTGACGCCGGCAGGAGTTCGAGGGGCAGTACAACCAGGCGCTCATCGGCTCGAGCGATCCGCAACTTCTACTTCACGGGCGGCGTGACGCTGAAATTCTGACGGGGCGCTCCGACCGGTACCATATTTTCACTGGAATCTCTCACCCAAAGTTCTTCAACGTAGGGCCCATGAGCAGCACGGCGGGGATTCCCCGCAAATGGACGGTCGCCGACTCGGCGGAGGTGTACGGCGTCAAGTACTGGGGAAACAGCTATTTCTCGGTCAACGACGCCGGCAACGTCCAGTCGCACCCGACCGGCCCCGACGGCGCGCCGCATCGATCTCAAGGAGCTGGTCGACGAGGTGGCGCGGCGCGGGATCGGCCTGCCGCTGCTGATTCGCTTCTCCGACGTGCTCAAGAGCCGCATCGTCGAGCTGAACGAGACGTTCAAGCGGGCGATCGCCGAGTACGGCTACAAGGGGGAGTACAAGGGCGTCTACCCGATCAAGGTCAACCAGCACCGCTACGTGGTCGAGGAGATCGTCCAGTTCGGGCGCCCCTACCACTACGGCCTGGAGGCCGGGCTCGAAGCCGGAGCTGCTGGCCGTCATGGCCATGCTCGACGACGAAGAGGCGCTGGTCGTCTGCAACGGCTACAAGGACGAGGAGTACATCGAGACGGCGCTGATGGCCTCCAAGCTCGGGCGCACGGTGCTCATCGTGGTCGAGAAGTTCTCCGAGCTGACGCTCATCGCCGAGGTGGCCAAGAAGGTCGGCGTGCGGCCGCGCATCGGCATCCGCGTCAAGCTGGCGGCCAAGGGATCGGGGCGCTGGGAGGCCTCGGGCGGCGATCGCTCGAAGTTCGGCCTGTCGACGCGCGAGGTGGTCGAGGCGATCAATTTCCTGCAAGGCCAACGACCTGCTCAACTGCTTCGAGCTGCTGCACTTCCACCTCGGCAGCCAGATCTCGGCCATCCGCGCGGTGAAGAACGCGCTGCGCGAGGCGGGGCGCTTCTACGTCGAGGTCTGCAAGATGGGCGCGCCGCTCAAGTACTTCGACGCCGGCGGCGGCCTGGGCGTCGACTACGACGGCTCGCAGACCAACTTCGCCTCGTCGATGAACTACTCGACGCAGGAGTACGCCAACGACATCGTCTTCTCGTTGCAGGAAATCTGCGACCAGGGCGGCGTGCCGCACCCGACGATCGTGACCGAGTCCGGGCGCGCGGTGGTCGCGCACCACTCGATGCTGGTGGTCGACATCCTGGGCGTCGGCGAGTTCGACGTCGGCAAGGCGCCCGAGAAGATCGGCAAGGACAGCTCGCGCGTGGTGAAGAACCTGTTCGAGACGTACAAGGACGTCTCGCGCAAGAACGTCCTCGAGGCCTACCACGACGCTCTCGAGTACAAGGAAGAGGCGCTGCAGCTTTTCAATCTCGGCAACCTCTCGCTCGAGGAGCGCGTCGTCGCCGAGGACATCTTCTGGGCCATCTGCCAGAAGCTGCTCAAGACAGGTGCGGGACATGCGTGAGGTCCCCGAGGAGCTCGAGGGGCTCGAGCGCGCCCTCAGCGACACCTACTTCTGCAACTTCTCGATGTTCCAGTCGCTCCCCGACATCTGGGCGATCGACCAGCTGTTCCCGATCATGCCGATCCACCGGCTGGGCGAAGAACCAACCCGGCGCGCGGTCCTGGCCGACATCACCTGCGACTCCGACGGAAAGATCGATCACTTCATCGACCGCCGCGACGTCAAGTCGGTACTGGAGCTGCACCCGATCAACGGCCAGGACTACTACCTCGGCATCTTCCTGATCGGCGCCTACCAAGAGATCCTGGGCGACTTGCACAACCTGTTCGGCAACACCAACACGGTGCACGTCTCGCTGGCCGCCGGCGGCGGCTACCAGATCGATCACGTCGTCACCGGCGACACCGTCACCGACGTGCTCAAGTACGTCAGCTACTCGCGCGAGGAGCTGGTGGCGCGCCTGCGCCGCTTCGCCGAGCTCGCCGTCCGCGCCAACCGCATGACCCTGGAAGAGACCCGCTCGATGCTCCGCATGTACGAAGAGGGCCTGGCCGGCTACACGTACCTCGAACGCGCTTAGCCACTCGGCTTGCGCCGCGCGCTTGGCGCGCTCGGCTCTGCTCCCGATAGGGCGTACGATGGAGTGGGGAGGCGAGCATGAACCACGCATCGCGTCTCGTCCTGGCAGGTCTCTTCTGCCCGATCGGCTGCGGTCCTCGGGCGCGGCCGACGACCGGCTCGGCGCCGTCCGGTACCGGCGGCGCGACCGACTGCCGGCGGCGCGACCGGCAGCGGCGGCGCGACACACACCGGCGGAACGACCGGGGGCGGCGGCGCCGCGAGCAAGCGGCAGGCACGGGACGGGCGGCACCGGGGACGGCGCGCACCGGGCACGGGCGGCGCGACCGGCAACGGCGGCGCGACGAGCGCTTGCGTACCGACGGTGCCGACGGTCGCCTGGACCAACCCCTACGCCGGCTGGTCGCGCGGGATCCCGACGGCCACCGATCCGACGTTCTTCCCCATCGCCGTGTGGTTGCAGGGCTCGTGGCACGCGACCGAGATGGGGAAGCTGGGGATCAACATCTACGTCGGCAACAACGCCGGCACCGATTCGCTGGCCACCGCGGATTTGGCGACGCTGAAGGCGCAAGGGATCTACGCCATCGTCGGGCAGGACTCGGTCGGCCTCGACAACATCGATGACCCGACGATCGTCGGTTGGTGGTCGTCGCCCGACGAGCCGGACAATGCCCAGGAGACGCCGCAGATGACCTGCTGCGATCCGCCGATCACGCCGCCGGCGATGGTCAGCGAGTACGAGACGCGAGAAGGCGGGCGATCCGACGCGACCGATCTTCGTCGGACTCGGGCAGGGCGTCGCCTACGACGGCTGGGAGGGGCGGGGCAGCAACGCGCCGGCCGAGTCCGGCTACATGCCCGCGGGTGACATCGTCGACTTCGACATCTACCCGTACAACAACTGTGACGGCGACCCGAACGAGCAGGTGACCTGCGGGCAGTTCTGGTTGAACGCGTATGGGATCGATCGCATCCACCAGTGGTCGACCCGCGGGCAAACGGCCTGGACCGACATCGAGTGCACGACCATCGCCGCGGACGGAACGCATCCGCCCACGCCGCAAGAGACGAAGTCCGAGGTCTGGCTGTCGCTCATCCACGGCGCCAACGGAATCGCTTACTTCGTCGACACCTGGCAGCCGAGCTTCCGCGAGGACGGCATCTTCGCCGACGCGACGATGACCGCCGCCGTGACCGCGCTGAACAAGCAGATCAAGATGCTGGCGCCCGAGCTCAACAGCGCCGACATTCCGAATCTGGTCAGCGTCAGCAGCTCCAATACCTCGGCGCCAATCGACCTGATGGTCAAGGCGAAGGGTCAGACCCTGTACGTCTTCGCGGCGATCTCGCGCGCCGGGACGGCTACGGGTTCGTTCACGGTCGCGGGAATGACCGGCGGCGGCGTCGCCACCGTCGTGGGCGAGAGCCGGACGGTGAACATCGCGGCGGGGAAGTTCTCGGACGCCTTCGCCGGCAACGACGTTCACATCTACGAGATCGATCTGACGGCCGCGACCTGTCCGTGAGGTTCGGCTAAGCTCACGACATGCGGAGGCTGTTGGTATGCATCGCCGTCGCGACGGCGTTCGCGGCGTGTGTCGGATCGCAGGTCACACAGATCGGTCCGCAACGGCCGGCGCGCCCACCGGGCTGTCAGGTGCAGATCGTTCCTGGGACACTCGCAGGGCCGCTGGTCGACCTGGCTTCGGTCCGCGCGAACTGCGACGACAGAACGGTCGGTCGGGACGCCTGCTTCGACGAGCTGCGCCGCCAGGCCTGCGCCCTCGGTGGGGACACCGTCTACGCCCTGTCAGAGTCGGTCAGCGGCGGGATCACCTACATCGCGGGGACCATCTCCTGGCGAGGCCAGTCCGGCTCTGGCGCACCGGGCGCAGCCGGGAACGGCGCAGGAGTCGCCTGCACCCCGATCTGCTCGCCGGGATTCGACTGCCAGGCCGGTCGCTGCATTCCACTCTGCAACCCGGCCTGCGCTCCGTCGGAGATCTGCAACCAGCACCGGACGTGCGAGCCCGCACCGGCCGCAGGGTCCACGGCCGGTGCCGGCCCGGCGGGCCACGCTTCCGACGGCGGCCATTGAGCATCGCCCCGATCGCATCGTGTAAGATTCACCCACCATGGATCTGACGGGAAAGCTCGGCGACGCCGGGGCTGTCGACGCCTCGCTGTCGGATCTCGCGCGCGGCGTGATCGGGTCGGAGATTCTGCGCATCGCCGCGCAGATTCGGGCGCTCAAGGCCAAGGGGGCGCAAATCTGCAACCTGACCGTCGGTGAC
Source organism: uncultured Pseudomonadota bacterium (assembly GCA_963725905.1). Lineage (GTDB taxonomy): Bacteria > Myxococcota_A > Polyangia > Fen-1088 > Fen-1088 > JADGRB01. The sequence continues at coordinate 607,858 of CAVSAG010000007.1, forward strand.
TTCGATCCGGCGCAGTTTCCGGCGCCGGCGGCGCTGCTCGACGGGGTGCGCGCCGCGCTGGCCGCCGGGCAGACCAACTACCCGCCTTCGGACGGCGTCATCCAGCTGCGCGAGGCGGTGGCGCGCTACTACGACAAGCGGCTCGGCCTTTCGTACCCGGTCGAGTCGGTGCTGATCACCGGCGGCGCGCGCCCGCTCCTCTACGGGTCATACCGCACGGTGCTCGATCCCGGCGACGTGGTCGTCTACCCGGTGCCGTCCTGGAACAACAACCACTACGCCTACCTCTGCGGCGCGCGCGCCGTGGAGATCCCGGTGCGGGCCGAGACGAACTTCTTTCCTACTGTCGAGGAGCTGCGGCCGCACCTGCCGTACGCGCGCCTCATCCTGCTCAACTCGCCGCTCAATCCGACCGGCACCGCGATCGACGCCGAGGTGCTGCGGGGGATCTGCGAGGCGATCGTCGAGGAGAACCGCCGCCGCGAGCGGGCGGGCGGCAAGGCCGCCTGGCTCTGTTACGACCAGGTCTACTGGCAGCTGGTGTTTGGCGGGGCCAAGCATGTGACGCCCCCCGAGGTCTGCCCCGACGTCACGCCCTACACCATCATCCTCGACGCGGCGTCGAAGAGCTTCGCGGCGACCGGGCTGCGCGTCGGGTGGGCGGTCATGCCCCCGGCGGCGCGGCAGCGGATGGCCGACATTCTCGGGCACGTCGGCGCCTGGGCGCCGCGCCCCGAGCAGGTGGCGATGGCGGCGCTGCTCGACGATGCGGCGACCGTGGATGCCTACCTCGCCGAGATGCGCCCGCGCGTCGCCGCGCGGCTCGATCGCCTGGCCACCGGTTTCGCGGCGATGCGGAAGGACGGCCTGCCCGTCGAGGCGATCGCGCCGCAGGGGGCGATCTATCTGTCGGTCCGGTTCGCGCTCCCGGGTCGGACGAACGAGGAGACGCGCAAGCTGCTGCTCGATCGCGCGGGGCTGGCGCTGGTGCCTTTTCAAGCATTCGGCCTGCGCGAGGAGAGCGGTTGGTTCCGGATCTCGGTCGGCGCCGTCTCGCTGGCGGAGATCGACGAGGCGCTGCCGCGGGTCCGCGCCGCGCTCGCCGGTTAGCCGAATTGTCGCGCGGCGTCTTGCCCGACTTCCCCGTCTTGGCAGTCTTCGCGCTGGCCGTCGTGCTGCGCGTCGGGCTGTTCCCGTTCGAGGAGAACAAGCACGGCGACGCGCCGATGCGCGCGCTCATCGCCGAGCGGATGGTCATCGATCCGGCCAGCGCGGCGCAACCACGCACCTACTGTCAGTTCGGTCCGCTGCACACCACGTTGATGCGCCCCTTTCTGGCCCTCGATCGCTGGGCCCCGCGGTCGTCGCGCTACCTGTCGCTGCTGTGCGGCCTGGCGGTCTTCTTCCCGTTCCTAGCCTTCGCGCGCCGGCTCTGCGGTGAAAAGGGCGCGGCGCTGGCCGCGTTCGCGCTGGCGGTCTCTCCGCTGCACCTGCAGGCCTCGACGACCGCCTCGAGCGAGGCGCTCTACCTTCTGCTCTGGGTTTCGGCGATCGAACGCCTTCTGGCAGCGCTCGAAACCCGCCGGCTCGGTACGTTTGCCGTCGCTGGACTGCTGGCCTCACTGGCGGCGGTCACGCGCTACGACGCCTGGCTGGCGCTGCCGATGGTGGCCGTCGCTGCCTGGTGGTTCGCCCGCCGGCCCGATCCCGCGGCAACGACGCGCGGACTGGTGGTGTTCGCGCTCTCGGCCGCGATCTTCCCGGCCGCCTGGCTCGCCTGGGGCGCGGCGGCGGGCGGCGATCCGTTCTTCTTCGCCCACTACATTTCGAGCGATCACGCCGGCCTCGCCGCGACGGCGGCGGCGCGCTACGGCGCGCTCCTCGGGCGGGCGCGGCAGCTCGGCGTCTGGACGCTGGCTTTTCTCGCCGCGATGACGCCGGCTGGCGCCCTGCTGGCGGCGGTCGCGTTGGCGCGCGGGGCGCGGGCGCTGTCGCCAGCGATGCGCGTGGCGGTGGTCGCCGCGCTGGGCCCCCCCGCCATCTACCTCGCCGAGGGGCTCGTCGCGCAGAGCTTCGAGCCGCTGGCCCGCTTCGCGCTCGTTCCCGGCGCGCTCCTGCTGCCGCTCGCGGCCGCGTCGGTCCCGCTCGGACGCGGGCGCGCCTTTCGAGTCGGAGCGCTCGCCTCCGCGGCGCTGTTCTCCGCGGCCGTCTGGCTCGTCGCCACCGTCGGGCGGGACCGGATCTGGGCCGGCGCCGAGTCGATGGGAGCGCTCACCCGGCTCGACGCGGAGGATCGCGCGTTGGCCGCTCACTTGCGCGCCGTCCGCAAGCCAGGCGAGCGGGTGATGATCGAGCCCTTCGCCTACGCCGACATCGGCATCGCGCACGCCGCCGGCATCCCGTGGACCGAGGACGTCACGCTGATCGTGACGCGCGAGCCGCGGGCCACCGCGCGCGACAGCCTGCTCGCGACCGGCGCCGAGTACCTGGTCGGCTACGATCGCCCGGGCGGCTGGCCCCAGCGACTATCGGATTGGCCGCGCGGTGGCGCGCGGTTCGGCCGCTGGATCCTGATAGGGCGAGGGACACCGGGCGCGATATAAGAGCCCCTTGGGCCTGTTGCTGACCGCGCTGGCGATCGCCGTGCGCCTCGTCTGGGTGCTGGTGGTCCCCACGCGGCCCGTCGGCGACTTCGCGATGTACCTCGAGTCGGCGCGCTACCTCTGCGAGCACCATTCGCTCGATCCCGAGTTCATCTACATGCCGGGCTACGTCTTCCTGGCGGCGGGGGTCTACGCGTTCGGCGGCGGGCTGCTCGCGATCAAGATGATCGGCGTGGCCGCGGGGGGACTGGCGACGGCCGCCGTGTACGGAACGGCGCGCGCCGTCTTCGGGCGGGGGGCGGCGGCGCTGGCGGGCCTCCTTTGCGCGCTCTGGCCGGCCGGGATCGCGGTCTCCAGCGTGACCGGGACCGACATGCCGGCGGCAGCGCTGCTGGCGCTGGCGGTCTGGCTGCTCGCGCGCGGCGCCGGCCGACGGCCGCTCGGTGCGCCGGTCGCCTTCGGGCTCGCCATGGGGCTTGCTGCCTGGGTCCGCGCGGTGGCGCTGCCGCTGGTGGCACTGGCGGCGCTGCACTTTCGCGCGCGGGGCGCTCTGTGGGTGCACGCGCTGACCCGCACGATCGCCGCCGCGGCGGTCGCCTTCCTGGTGCTGCTCCCCTGGGGCGTGCGCAACCACTTCCGCTACGGCGAGTTCTTCCTGACCGACAGCCACGGCGGCCACACGGCCCTCGTCGGGGCCAACCCGGACACCGACGGCCGCTACAGCCGCTCGCTCAATCGTCTCTTCACCGAGGGAACCGGCTACGCGCTGCTCTCGGAGCCACACCGCGAGTCGGATCGCGCCGCCTATGCGCTCGCCAAGCACTGGACGGTGTTCTCGCCGCGCTACGCGCTCGGCCTGCTCGTCGCCAAGGCCGATCGGCTGCTGGGCGTCGAGCGTTCGCTGCTCTACTGGCCGCTCTACCGCGAGAGCGTGCTGCCGCCGGGCAACTGGTTCGAGGTCCACCGCGCCGGCGTCGAGCGTGTCGTCGACGCCAGCTGGTACCTGTTCGTCGCCGCCATCGCCATCGGGATCGTCGGGGCGGCGGCGCGCCGGAACTGGCCGGCGCTGACGCTCTTGCCGCTGCCGCTGGCGCTCGCCGCGCTCTACACGCTCTTCTTCTCCGAGGGCCGCTACCACCTGGCGATCGCCGTCCTCCTGCTGCCGTTCGCGGGGGAGGGGCTCGCCTTCGCGGCTGGCATCCTGCGCGACGTCGTCCGCCATCCAACGGCGCGACGCCGGGTGGCGATGGAGGCGCTGGTGGCGGCGCTCGCCGTGGCGGCGATCTTCGTCGGCTGGCCGCGCCTGACGGCCGCCGGTGACCGGCTGCGCGAGAACAACCGCTGGGCCGTTTGCGTCTGCGAGGTCGCCGGCCGCAAGCGGCTCTGCGACGTGCGGGCGGCGGAGGCGACCCCGGGCCAGACGTCGTCGCCGGTGCGGGGCGTCTGGGACGGATTCGGCCTCGTTCTCTCGGCGGCGCGCGCCGCGGCGGCGTTCGACCTCGATCTGCCGGCCGGGCGCTTTCGGATTTCCATGACCGCCGAGCAGGTCGTCGGGCCGCCCGTCCACGCCGCGGTCGATCTTTCCGCCGGCGGCAGCAATCTGGCGCAGACTTCCTGGCCGAGCGACGCAACGCCGATCACACTTTCGGGTGTCGCCCCTCACCCCGGCGGAAAGCTGCGCGTCGAGCTGGGGGCGGCACGCGGAATTTCAACCGGCACCGACGCGGGTGGCACACTATGGATCTCCTCGATCAAAGTTGAGCCCGAATCGCCTTGAGGCATAATCCCCCGATGCTTTCCCCGAGGCTCCCCCGCCTCGCCGCGGTCGCCGCCCTCGCCGCCCTCACCATCGCCGCGAGCGCGGGCTGTGGCGGGACGAACTACGATCAGACGAAAGAGAAATGGTCTTTCATCTCGGCCACCATTATCGAGCCGAGTTGCGCGACGGTGAACTGCCACTCGGCCATAACGAAGCAGAGCGGCCTCGATCTCTCGAGCAGTGAGATCGGCTACAAGATGTTGGTGGGAACGATGACCGACGCGGGGACGATCGACGGCGGTACCTACTTCGTCTATCCGGACTACCCCCAGTACTCGCTGCTGATCACGCGGCTCAACGCGGTTGGGTCGCTCAGGATGCCGCCCGACAACCCGCTCCCGCAGGCGGACATCGCGCTCATCGAAAAGTGGATCTCCGACGGGGCAAAAGACAACTGACCTCGCCGCCGACCGAATGAACATCCGCCGACTCACGCTCCTCGCGGCCGCCGCCCTCCTGTTTCTCGTCGGGCTGGGTGGGCGCGCGCAGGCCTACCCGCAATTTCAGTTCACCTCCGGCACCACACGCTGCAGCCAGTGCCACTACTCGCCCGATGGGGGCGGGCTCATCACCTCCTGGGGGCGCGACGAATCGGGCGATACCATCAGCCTGGGAGGCGACGGTGCTTTTCTCCACGGCCTCTGGGAGCCACCGTCCTGGCTTGCGCTCGGGGCCGATGTCCGGGTGGTGGCGCCGCTGGTGAACGCCTCGGGCGGTCCCGAGTCGCCGACGGTCTCCGTGTTTCCGATGCAAACCGATGGCTACGCTCGCTTCGCCTTCGGCGATCAGGTGTCGCTTTACCTACAGGGGGGAATCCGGGGCGACGTCGGCTTCGATGAGAAGCTCAACAGCCGGATCGACTCGGTCACCGACCGGCTCATCTCCAACAACCACTACTTGATGTGGCGACCGAGCGCGACGGGGCCGTACGTTCGGGCGGGGCGCTTCTACGCCACGTACGGGCTGCGGTTCGTCGAGCACATCTTCTTCGTGCAGCGCTACACCGGGTTCGACATCTACAACGAGACCTACAACCTGGCGGGCGGGTACGTCGCGGAGGACTGGGAGCTGCACATGACCCTGTTCGCGCCGCCGCCGGAGAGCTTCCCGAACGCGCTCCAGTCGGTCGCACCCAGCAGCGAGCGAACGAGTGGCCTCGCCGTCTATGGGGAGAAACGCTTCAACAGCATGGCCATGCTGGCCCTACAAGCACGTCTCGGCACGGGCAGCGAGGCGTCGACTTACCAGGGGGGCGCGGTCGGCAAGCTGTGGCTCGAGCCGGCAAAGCTGCTGGTGCTCGGCGAGGCGGACGTCATTCGCAAGGTCGTCAGCGTCGGCGCGGGCTCCTTGGGCCAGAACCAGTTCGTCTCCTACCTGGGCGCGACTTTCTTTCCGACGCGAGGCCTCATGGCGGGGCTCGCCTACGAGCGGTTCCAGGAAGATCTGTCGGTCTCCGGGACGGGGCGCAACGCGCTCGACGCCGAGGTCAACTTCTTCCCCTGGGCGCACTTCGAGCTGGTCGGTCTCGCGCGCTACCAGTTCTTCGGTCCCGGCGCCGCCAACGACGAGTCGACCGCGTCGCTCTTCATGCTGCAACTGCACTACTATTTATGAGGGGAACCATGGCCATCGGGAATGCAATCCGTTCTCTCCTGGCAGGCAGCGCCGCCGTGCTCGCGCTGGGTATGGCCGGGTGCACCCTCTATCCCTCTGCGCCGTCGGATCCGGCGTACGACACCGATGTGAGGCCGATTTTTCTCGCCCACTGCACGCGGTGCCACGGCAACGGTCCGAACGGGGGAAGCATCAACATCCCCCCCGGCGCCTCCTCGCAAGGATACCCCCCGGTCGGCTGCTACACCCAATTCGGCGTCAACAAGAGCGTGAGCCCGGACGGCGGCGTCTGCTACTACGGCGCGTTCACCTACCGCAACGACATTGATACCTACGTGCACAGCGCCGACCCGATCAACGAGATGCCTCCTCCGCCCGCGGCGCGGCTCAACAGCCACGAGCTTGCCGTGATCGACGCCTGGGTCGCCGAGTTGCCCATACCGACCTGTTCGAATTCGTCGCATCCCGATCCGGCGCTCTTCTGTCCGGACGGCGGGACTTAGACCCGAGCTAGAGCTCGCCGTGGCGCTCGCCGTCGCGGCCGTGGTTTTCGTGCTCCTCGTGGTGCCGCTCGCGGCGGCGCTCGTGGTGGCGGTGGTGGTGCTTGCGCCCCTGCGCCGCGCGGACGGCCGCGGAGGCGGGGCGCGCCAGCGAGGGGACGCCGACGGTGATCGTGAGCAGAAGGAGGGTCTTGGAGAGGGTGCGCATGGTCATGAGCGACACCCAGTTTTTCACATCGGCGCGAGACCCGCAACGCCGACGGCGCCGGTCGCGTGCGCCAGAGCCACGTCGGAGAGGACCAGCTCGTACTGCGCGCGCGTCAGGTTGAGCCGCGCCTGCGTGAGCGCCGACTGCGACTCGAGCAGGTCGGTGGTGGTGGCGGCCCCCGCCTTGAGCGCCGCGTCGGTGACCCGGTAGGCCTCCTCGGCGCTGGCGACCGCCTTGTCGGCGCTGTCGACGGCGCCGTGCGCCGCTTCACCCTGCGCCAGGCTGGCCGTCAGCTCGGACTCGATCTGACGGGCCAGCATCTCCTGGTCGCGGTGGGCCGCGTCGGCCTGGATGGCGGCGGCCTTGCGCTGCAGGTCGCTCGCCCCCCACTCCCAGATGGCCCAGTTTGCCTTCAGCCCGACGTAGGCCGAGTTGGGCGGCGCGAACAGCTGGCCGTCCGTGCGGATGTAGGCTCCCTCGAGGTCGATGTCGGGGAACAGCGCGTAGGTCCGGGCGCCGACCTGGCGCTCGGCCGCCAGCACGAGGTGCGCTTGCCGGGCCAGCTCGGGCCGGTGCGCCTCGGCCTGGGGGAGCAGCGAGGCCAGCGACGGCGCCCTCGCGCGGGATCGCGCCGCCGCCAGCCGCGCCGCCGGCTCGACCAGCGTCAGCTCGGCGGTGTCGGTGGGGCCAAGGCCGATCGCGGCGAAGAGCTGCGCGCGCGCCGTCACGCCCTGGCTGTGCGCCTCCAGCGCCTGCTGCTGGGCGTTCGCCACGGCGACCTCGATGCGCAGGAGATCGGCGTTGGTGATGACGCCGCTCGCGAGGCGGGCCCGAGCGACCGTCACCTGGTCGCCGAGCTCGTGGACCGAGGCGCCGGCGATCTGCTCCAGCGCCTGCGCCTCGAACACGCGCAGGAACTGCGTCTCGACGGTGGCGCGCAGGTCGGCCTCGCTGGCGGCGATCTGGGCGCGGTCCCCGGCGGCCTGCTCGGTCAACGTGGTGAACTCGTCGTCGGCCCGGAACAGGCCCAGGAGCGGCTGGTCGAACGAGGCGACGAAGGTGTTCGTCTCCTTGTTGCGCACCTTGAACAGCTGGGTCCCGCCTCCGCTGGCGGGGAAGGGGATGATGAACGGAGCGTTCCAGAGCTGCGCCTCGTCGCTGACGTGAATCGACGGCAGCATGCGGCGGCCGACGGAGCCGGCGCCGACGTCGCCCGCTTCGGCGCGTGCCCGCGCGGCGCCGAGGCGCGGGCTGGTCTTGAGGGCGAGGGCCACCGCATCGTCGATGGTCAGCGCGCGGGGGGCGGACTCGGCCAGCGAGGTATTGGCCGCGACCAGCGAGGTAGTGGACAGGAGGGTGGCCAGCGTTGCGGTCGCGAGCGTGCGGGTCATGGCTACTGCCTCACGTCGACGGTGACGTCGGCCGACAGACCGGCGCGCAGATCGACGTCACCGGGTGGGTTCACCCAGGCGACGCGCACGGGGACCCGCTGCACGACCTTGACGAAGTTGCCGGTGGCGTTGTCCGCAGGGAGCAGCGAGAAGCTGGCCCCGGTGCCGCCCGAAAGGCTGTCGATCTTACCTTCGAACGAGCGACCCGGAAGAGCGTCGATCTTGATCTCGGCCGGCTGGCCGACGTGCATGTGGCCGACCTGCGTCTCCTTGAAGTTGGCGACGAGGTAGGTCGCGTTCGGGACCAGCTGGATGAGCGGTTGGCCCATGGCGACCAGCTGCCCCTCGTGCACGGTCAGCTTGGACGCGAAGCCGTCGGCGGGGGCGGAGATCTTGGTGTAGCCGAGCTGCAGCCTGGCCAGCGCCAGGGCCGCCCCGGCGCTGCGGACGCGGGCGTTGGCCAGATCGGCGTTGGCTCGCGCCGCGGCGATCTGCGGCGCGATCGGCGCGCTCTGGCTGACCTTGCCGCGCGCCTCGCCCACACGGCTCTCGGCGCTGTGGCGGGCGTCCTCGGCCAGCGCCACCTGCGCCTCGGCCTGGGCCTTGGCGGCGCGGGCGGCGTCGAAGGCGATCTGTGCGCTGTCGAGCCGCTCCTGAGGCACGGCGTTGGCTTGCCGGAGGGTGCGGGCGCGATCGAGATCGATCTGCGCCTTCTGGAGCTCGGCCTCGGCGCGGGCCAGGTCGGCGTGCGAGGCGGCGATCTGCGCGCCGGCGCTCTGGACGCCGGCGGTCGAGCCGGAGAGCGCGGCCTTCGCCGAGGCAAGGCCCCCCTTCGAGGTCGCGTCGACGATCTCCACCTGCGCCTGGGCGCCGGCCGCTTGCGCCGTCGCCGTGGCGAGCTCGGCTTCGGCCTGTTGCACGCGCGCGTCGTAGTCGCTGGGATCGATCTCGATCAGCAGGTCGCCCCGCTTGACCAGCTGATTCTCCTTGATGTGGACACGCACGACCGCGCCCCCCACTCGGGTGGCGACCGGTACGACGTCGGCGGCGATCTGGGCGTCGTCGGTGTTCTCTCGCCCTGCCGTCAGCAAGGTGTAGATGCCGATGATGGCCGCGGCGAGAACGGCGATGACGCCGAGGATGACGAACGGCCGACGCTTGCGCTTGGCCGGGGCGCCGTCGGTGGCCGCCACGATGACGGCGGGCGCGCCCGGCGCGGCGGCGGGGGTTTGCAGGCGATCATTGGTTGCACTGGTGGTTTGTGCGGCGCTTTCCATGTCTGTTTCTCTCGCTTTTTAGTGAAGGTCGACGCGCTTGCCGCGCATGTTGGCGGGCGCTTTGAGCAGGAACGAAATGGGGATGACGATCAGGAAGGCAACGCCCGCCAGGACGAACATCCGCTCGAACGCCAGCAGCATCGCCTGGCGGCTGATCATGCCGTCGAGAACGCGGGCGGTCGTCGCGCTGGCGGTGGCCGGATCGAGCCCGCGGGAGGCCAGACCGGCCTGGATCCCGCCCAGGCGCTGCATCACCTCGGGGCGGCCGGCCACCAGATGCGAAAGCAGGCCGACGCGCGCGGTCTGCACGAAGTGCGGCAGCAGCGTGGCGAACGCCGCCAACCCCAGCGAGCCGCCGATCTGGCGGAGGAGCGAATTGAGCCCCGTCGCGTCGGTCATGCGGTAGCGCGGAATGCTGGCCAGCGCCACCGTGGTGAGCGGCACGAAGATCAACGCGAAACCGAACCCTTGAAGGATGATTGCGGCGACCACCGAGTGGCTGCTCGTGTCGAGCGTGTAGCGCGACATCTCGTAGGCGCTGAGAGCCACCAGCACGACGCCGATCATCACCATGATGCGCGGCTGCACGTAGTTGTAGAGCCGCCCTGCCAGTGGGATGGCGACCATCATCGCCAGCGCCCGCGGCATGAGCGCCGTGCCGGCCTGGATCGCCGAGAAGCCCAGCAGCTCTTGCATGAAGAGCGGCAGCAGGAAGGTGATCGACATCAGGATGGCGAACATGATCGAGCCGATGATCGTCCCCGAGAGAAACACCCGATCCTTGAACAGCGACAGATCGACCGCCGGCACCGGGGCGGTGAGCTCGCGGATGACGAAGGCCGCCAGCAGGAAGGCGGCCAGGAAGGTGGTTATGGTGATGGCGGGCGAGGAGAACCAGTCGTTGCGGCTCCCCTCCTCGAGGACGTACTGCAGCGAGGCGAGCCCGGTGGTCATGAGGACGACCCCCTGCCAGTCGAGGTTCTTCCGCTGCTCGGCGGCGCGGTCGCGGTTGGCGCGGCGGATGTCCTCCGGCTCGTGCACGAAGCGCGTCACCATGAAGATGCCGAGCAGGCCGACCGGAAGGTTGATGTAGAAGATCCAGGGCCAGCTCATGTTGTCGATGATGTAGCCGCCCAGCACCGGGCCGGCCGCCGGGCCCGACGACCACCGCCAGGCCGAACAGCGCCATCGCCATCCCCTGCTCCTCGGGCGGGAAGGTCTGGCGCAGGATCGCCTGCTCGGTCGGTTGCAACGCGCCCGCGCCCAGCCCCTGCAGCGCGCGACAGAAGACCATCATCGGCAGCGAACGGGCCAGGCCGCAGAGCGCGGAGCCGAGCACGAACAGGCAGAGCGAGAAGAGATAGACGCGCTTCTGACCGAAGAAGCGGCCGAGGAAGGCGGTCAGCGGCATGACCACGACGGTGGCGATGACGAACCCGGTGGTCACCCAGGTCATCTCCTCGACGGTGGCGCCGAGCGAGCCCGACAGGTGCGGCGTGGCCACCGCGACGATCGAGGTGTCGATGGCGCCCATCAACGTCCCGAAGGTGACGGAGAGGGTGACCAACCACTTGTTGACCGGCGCGCGCGCCGGCGCGTACGCGAAGGTTCCGGCGGCGGCGCTCACGACGGCCCCCCCACGCCATGGAGAAAGGCGGCCAGCAGCCGATCGGCCTCCACCACCAGCCCCTTGCTCGGGTCCTGGTAGAGGCGGCGCATGACCAGCGACCGCAACATCCCGATCAGGAAGAACGACGCCAGATCGCTGATCTCGGCGCGGATCGCCTTCTCGCGCACCCCCTGCGCGATGAGCTTCTCGACGCGCGTGCGCACCTCGCGCACCTTGTGGCGCATCGCCTCGACCAGCGTCGGGAAGGTCCGCTGGTAGCGGCCGGTCTCTCCCTGCAGGAAGATCTGCATGAACTTCCAGTGGCGCTCGTAGTAGGTCAGCATCGCGACCACCAGGGCCCGGGCGCGGACGCCGAACGGCTGCTCGGCGCTGGCCTTGAGCGCGCCGTCCATGTCCGCGATCATCTCCTTGAAGCGGGCCTCGGCCAGGCCTGCCAGCAGCGCCTCGCGGTCGGCGAAGTGGTTGTAGAGCGTTCCGACGGCCACGCCGGCCCGTTCGGCGATCTCGCCCATGTGTGCGGCGTGCAGACCGGCGTCGGCGAAGACCTCCTCGGCCGCGCTCAGCACGGCCTGCAAGGTGGTTTCCTTGAACCTCTCGCGCAGGCTCTGGGGGTGTCGTTCAATAGTTGAACGGCGGTTCATACTTTGAATAACTTCCACTTTCGCGCCCTGCCTGTCAAGCGTCGTTTGGACCGGCGCGGTTTGGATGCTCAGCCGACGGGCGGGTTCCAGGCCGTCCCCGTCCCGAGAAAAGTCGGCTCCGGGACCAGGGTGACGCCGAACCGTGCTTGGACCGCCGCTACCACCTCGCGGGCGAGCGCGACTAGCGCCGCCGTCGTTCCGCCGCCGTGGTGGACGAGCGCCAGGGCGTGGGCGCTGGAGACGCCGACCGTTCCGCGCCGCAGTCCCCGGGCGATGCCGGCCCGCTCGATGAGCCATCCCGCGGACAGCTTGACCCGCCCGTTGCCCGCGGGCCACCGCGGCATCGCCGTGCCTGCGTCGCCATCTGCGCCACCGGCCCGCGCGGCGACCGCCTCGGCCTCGGCCGCTTCGAGGATCGGGTTCGTGAAGAACGACCCGGCGCTGCGCCGGTTGGGATCGCCGGGCACGACCAGCATCGATTTCCGCCCACGCAGCGCCAGCACGGCGCTCCGCGCGTCGGCCAGCGCGGGGCTCGCCTTTCCCGCCAGCGCGTCGGCGAGCTCCCGATAGCGCAGCGCCGGCGCCGCGCCGGGGCGGACTCCGAAGGTGACGCCCAGGACCACGAACCGCTCGGGATCGCGCTTGAAGCGGCTGTCGCGGTAGCCGAACCCGCAGTCGGCCGGATCGAGCTCGCGCGTCTGCCAGGTTCCCCGCTCGAGCACGCGCACCGTCCGGATCGTCTCGGCCACTTCCTGCCCGTAAGCGCCGACGTTCTGGATCGGCGTGGCGCCGACCAGCCCCGGGATCCCCGAGAGGCACTCGATCCCACCGAGGCCGCGGCCGACCGTCTCGGCCACCAGCGGATCCCAGGGCTCGCCGGCCGCGGCGGTGAGCAGCACCTCGCCCCCCGCCGCGTCGAACCGGATCCCGCGCGTCGCGACGCGGACGCAGAGGCCGTCGAACCCGGCGTCGCCGACGACCAGGTTCGACCCGCCGCCCAGGATCGCCGCCGGAAGCTTCCGCGCCTCCGCCCAGCGCAGCGCCTCGACGATCGCGTCGTCGTCGGTGGCCTCGCAGAGGTGCCGCGCCGGCCCGCCCAGCTCCAGCGTCGTGAGGGGCGCCAGCGGGACGCCGTCGCGGATCACGATTGGCACGTCGCCAGGATACGCCGTTATCATCGCGCCGTGCGCCCGTCGCCCCCGCCGCGCCTCTGGTCCTGCCTCTATCTGTCTTTGCTCCTGGCGGCGGCCGCCTGCTCGACGACGCACGCGGTGCGGCCGCTCGGGCGGGGGAACGCCGCGGTCGGCGCGTCTCTCGGTGGGCCCCTGGTCGAGGTCGCCGGCGTCGACATCGCCTCGCCGATCCTGACCGTCGAGGGCAGCTACGGCCTGCGCGACGATCTAGAGGTCACGGCCAACGCCGACCTGACGGCGGCCGTTTACGGCGACCTCCACCTCGAGCCGGGCGTCGCCTATCACCCGCTGGTGCGCGATGCGGGCCCGGTTCCGACGCTGACCGTCGCCGGGTCCCTCCACTTTCTGACCAGCTTCTCGGACACGCTGGTCGCGCCGCAGGTGACGCTGGCGGCCGCCTGGCGCATCCGGCGGCGCCACCTCCTCTACGTCGGCCTCGACAGCGTCCTGGCCTCGACCGCGCCCTCGCGCCCGGTATTCGGGCCGCTCGTCGGCGGTGAATGGCGCGTCGGACGGTTCGGGCTCACCCTGGAGGCGAAGTGGCTGGCCCCGAACTACGACGTCGGGCCAACGGCGCCGACCTGGCTGTCGCCCGACAACCACGGCTATCTGAATATCTTGGTCGGCGTCACGCGCTACATCGGAGACGTGCGATGAGGCAGCCGTGGAGGATCGGGGTGGTCGTGGCCGTGCTCGCGGGCGCGGCCTGCCACCCCTTGACGCTGGACCCGTTCTTCTACGATCCGCTGCCGGCGCCGGCGGGCGGCTACCAGCTGTCGACCGCCATCATCCCGGCCACGGCGGTCGAGACGCTGACCGTGACCACGCCCGACGGGCAGACGCTGAACGGCGCCTTCATCCACTCGTCCGGCCGCCGCGCGGACGTCACCGTCCTCTACTTCCACGGTCAGAGCAACAACCTCGGCACCACCTGGCCGCGGCTGGAGTACCTCTACCCGCTCGGGTACAACATCGCCAGCGTCGATCCGCGCGGCTATGGCCTCTCGACCGGGACGCCGAGCGAGGCGGGGTTGCAGATCGACGAGCGCGCCACCCTGGCGGCGCTGGTCGCGCGCCCCGACGTCGATCCGACGAAGATCGTCATCTACGGCCGGTCGCTCGGGTCGGGGCTGGCGATCGATCTGGCGTCGACGAATCCGCCGGCGGTGCTGATCACCGAGTCGGCCTTCGCCTCGGTCGCCGCGTTCGTCGGCGACGCCACCTACGTCGACCTGCCGGCTTCGTTCGTCTCCGCCAGCTCCTGGGACAGCCTGGCCAAGGTGCCGCTGATCCCGTCGCCGTACCTGCTGTTTCATGGGACGGCCGACGACTACATCGATCCGAAGTATTCGCAGCAGCTCGCGGCCGCGCACGAGCCGGTCGGGACGACCGAGCTCATCATGGTCCGGGGCGCCGATCACGACGACGTCCCCGAGACAATGGGCCTCGACGTCTACCGCGCCGACATCAAGGTGTTGGTCGAGGTCGCGATCCCGGCGCCCTGACGCCGCGCTACGTTTTCTCGGGCTCCCAGAGCGGCTCGGGCTCGCCGTAGAGGCGGGCGGCGTGGCGGCTCATGACGAACAGGGCGTCCGACAGCCGGTTGACGTAGGGGATCACGGCGGCGCCGATTGGCTCGGCGTCGGCGAGGGTGACGATCAGGCGCTCGGCGCGACGGCAGACGGTGCGGGCCAGGTGCAGGTACGCGGCGACCATCCCGCCGCCGGCGAGCACGAAGCTGCGCAGCTCGGGGAGGGTCGCGTTCCAGCCGTCGATCTCTTGCTCCAGCAGGGTGGCGTGGCGCGCCTCGATCACCGGCTGGTTCAGGCGGCGGTCCTCGGTCAGGGTCGCCAGATCGCTCCCCAGGTTGAAGAGCTCGTTCTGCACGCGCAGCAGGATCGCCGCCAGCGCCTCGGCGCCGGCCGGGGCACCCGGGGCGGCGAGCGCCGTCCGGGCGAGGCCGATGCAGGCCCCGAGCTCGTCGACCGTCCCGTACGCCTCGATGCGCAGCGAGTCCTTGCGCACCTTTTGCCCCCCGACGAGACGGGTGTCGCCGCCGTCGCCGGCTTTGGTGTAGATCCGGTTCAGCCTGACCATGACCGCCTCATACCTCGAAGCCGCCGCGCTGTTCAAACCGATGCCCCGGGCGATCCTGTTCGACGCCGGGTTCACGCTGACCTTTCACGACGGCGCGCGGATCGCCGCCTACGCCGCCAAGGCCGGGGTCGCTGCCGACGCCGCGGCGCTGGAGCGGGTCGAGCGCGCGCTGCGCGAGGAGCTGCGCGAGACGCAAGGGGTGGTGATGCGAACGCATCACGACGGCGGCTTCAGCTGGCACGAGCGGATGTACCGCCGGCTCCTGGAGCTGGCCGAGACGCCGGGCGCCCCGGAGTCGCTCGATCGCGCAGCCTCGGTGATCCTGCGCGAGCACCGGGCCAGCAACGCCTGGCGCCGGATCGGCCTCGGCGTGCGCGAGGCGCTGGAGCGGCTGCGCGCCGCCGGCCTCAAGCTGGCGGTCGTCTCCAACAGCGAGGGGACGATCGAGCAGATGCTGATCGAGATCGATCTCCGAGAGCTGCTGGACGCCGTCGTCGATTCCAGCGTCGTCGGAGTCACCAAGCCCGATCCGCGGATCTTCCAGATCGCGCTCGACCGGCTCGGTGTCGCGGCCGCCGACGCGCTCATGGTCGGCGATTCTCCCTCGGCCGATGCGGAGGGAGCGAGCGCCGCCGGCATTCGCGCGGCGCTCATCGATCCCTACGACTTCTATCCCTGGTCGCGCGCGCCTCGCTTCAGAGACGTTCCGGCGCTGACCGACGCCCTGCTCGCCTGCTCGCATCGGGAGGCGATGCGAGCAGAGCTCACGGCAGGCGACTTAGACGTCGACTAAACGAGCGCGTCCTTGGCGGCCTTGACCGGGCGGGCCTTCAGCACCTTGCGGGCCGGCTTGGCCTTGATCGTGATCGGCTCCTTGGTGAAGGGGTTGATCCCCTGGCGCTCCTTGGTGGCCGGCTTCTTCACGACGACGAACTTGGCGAACCCCGGGAGGACGAAGATCCCGTTCTTCTTCAGCTCCTTGTGGCCGACGGTGGTCAGAGACTCGAGAAGGCGGGCGACATCCTTGCGCGCCAACTTGTCCTTGTGAGCGTCAGCGATCGACTGGATGACCTGGGACTTCGTCAGAACCTTCGCCATGTCGTTCTCCTTTTTCCGGCTTGTCGAAGCAGGCGGCGATGCTCTTCGCCCGCGTTAGTGGGGGAAGACTCTAAAGACAAAGATCGCGCGACGGAACAAAAAACAGCAGAAAAGTCGGTAAAAGTTGAGTGACGCGCCACCCATCGTGTTTTCCTTGCACGGTGCCGACGATCCACGCTAGCAGGAAACACAACATGCACGATGGTGCGCCGGCGCCTTTCCTCAAGTGGGCGGGCGGCAAGCGTCAGCTGCTGCCACGGATCCTGGCGCTCGCACCCGCGCGTATCGAGACCTACTACGAGCCGTTCGTCGGTGGTGGCGCGGTCTTCTTCGCGCTCGCCGGCGAGCGGCGCTTCGCGCGCGCCCTGCTCGGCGATGCGAATCCCGAGCTGGTCAACTGCTACGAGACCGTTCGCGACGACGTTGCCGGCGTGATCGCCGAGCTACGCAAGCACCGGAATACTCCAGCAGCCTACTATAGAGTTCGCGCCCGGGACCCGAAGCGCCTCTCGAACGCGGCGCGCGCGGCGCGCGTCATCTACCTCAATCGTTGCGGTTACAACGGCCTTTATCGCGTGAACAGCGATGGCCGGTTCAATGTCCCTTTCGGTCGCTACGCGAGCCCGAACATCTGTGACGTTCCGCGCCTCGAGGCCGCCGCGCGCGCTCTCACCGGGGTCGAGATCATCTGCGGCGACTTCCGGGAGGTTCTCGCCCAGCAGCGACCGGGCGGCAGAGACTTCGTCTACCTCGATCCTCCCTACGTGCCGATCTCGCCGACAGCGTCGTTCACCGCCTACGCCCAGCGCGCGTTCGGTCCCGAGGATCAGCGTCGCCTGGCCGAGACGTTGCGCGCGCTGTCGCGGGAATGCGTTCCCGCGCTGCTCTCGAACTCGTACTGCAGCGACACCCGGCGGCTCTACACGGCACCCGAGCTCGCGTACGGGAAGGTTCCCGCGCGGCGGGCGATCAATTCGGTGGGTGCAGGTCGCGGGCCGGTCGCCGAGATCCTGGTCCGCACCGCAGCAATCAAGTAGCTGCGGCGCTCGTGGGCGCCACGCCTGGTCGCGCAGGTGGCGTGCTATGGTCCCGCGCCATGAAGAAGTTGGTCGGACCGCTGGTGGCCGTCGCCATGGCACTGTCTTCCGGTTGCTCGCACAAGGCGAGCTCCGCCGCCTCCGACTCGAAGAAGACTGCCCCCGCGCCGGGCGCCCTGGCCGTCGACGAGGTGAAGGCCGGCGAGGGGGCGACCGCCGGCAAGGGCAAGACGGTCTCGGTCCACTACACTGGCCGCCTCACCGACGGGACCAAGTTCGACAGCTCGTACGACCGCGGCCAGCCGATCGAGTTTCACCTCGGCGCCGGCGAGGTCATCAAGGGGTGGGACCAGGGGATCGAGGGGATGAAGGTCGGCGGGAAGCGCAAGCTGACCATCCCGCCCGAGCTGGCTTACGGGGCGCGCGGGACGCCGGGCGGGCCAATCCCCCCGAACGCCACGCTCGTGTTCGACGTCGAGCTGGTCGGCGTCAAGTAACCGTCGCCCGCGTTACGGCATCGAACGACACGGTTTTCGCGCTGGCCAAAGCGCCAGATTTGACTAGACTCCGCGCCCTTACCACCGCACCCGAAGGAAAACCCCGGTCATGGCCTCCATCTCGCTCGACAAGGTCCGCAACATCGGAATCTCCGCCCACATCGACTCGGGGAAGACCACGCTCTCCGAGCGCATCCTCTTCTACACGGGCAAGATCCATAAGATCGAAGAGGTCCGCGGGAAGTCGGGCGTCGGGGCCAAGATGGACTCGATGGATCTCGAGCGCGAGAAGGGGATCACCATCCAGTCGGCCGCCACCTACTGCGAGTGGGACGGCTACAACATCAACCTCATCGACACCCCCGGCCACGTCGACTTCACCATCGAGGTCGAGCGCGCGCTGCGCGTCCTCGACGGCGCCGTGCTGGTTCTCTGCGGCACCTCGGGCGTGCAGTCGCAGTCGTACACCGTCGATCGCCAGATGCGCCGCTACAACGTCCCGCGCCTGGCCTTCATCAACAAGCTCGACCGCGCGGGCGCCGACCCGGCCCGCGTCACGCACCAGCTCAAAGAGAAGCTGCGCCACAACACCATCACCACCCAGCTGCCGATCGGCGAGGAAGCCAACTTCGACGGGATCATCGATCTCATCCGCATGAAGGCGTTCTACTTCGACGGCGACGACGGCGAGGACATTCGCGAGGAAGAGATCCCGGCGGATCGCCTGGAAGAGGCGAAGACCGCCCGCCACGACATGATCGCGTCGATCGCCGATCACGACGACGCCATCGCCGACAAGTTCCTGGCCGAACAGGACCCCTCCATCGAGGAGATCCGGGCGGCCATCCGGCGCGTCACCATCGCGCTCAAGATGACGCCGGTCTTCATCGGCTCGGCCTACAAGAACAAGGGCGTCCAGCTCCTGCTCGACGGCGTCAACATGTACCTCCCGAACCCCAAGGAGGTCACCAACATCGCGCTCGATCAGGACAAGAAGGAGGAGAAGATCATCCTCCAGTCCGATCCCAAGGCCCCGTTCGTCGGCCTGGCGTTCAAGCTGGAAGACGGCCGCTACGGTCAGCTGACCTATATGCGTGTCTACCAGGGGTCGCTGACCAAGGGCGACTTCATCGTCAACAACAGCAACAACCAGAAGCGCGTCAAGGTGCCGCGGCTCGTGCGCATGCACTCGAACGAGATGAACGACATCGAGACCACTACGGCGGGCGACATCGTGGCGCTGTTCGGCGTGGAGTGCGCTTCGGGCGACACGTTCACCAACGAGTCGATCAACTACACGATGACGTCGATGCACGTCCCCGACGCGGTCATCTCCCTGGCCGTGGCCCCCAAGGACAAGGGGAACGCCACCAACTTCTCCAAGGCGCTCAACCGATTCACCAAGGAGGATCCGACCTTCCGGGTGCACCGCGACGAGGAGTCGGCCCAGACCATCATCAGCGGCATGGGCGAGCTTCACCTCGAGATCTACATCGAGCGCATGAAGCGCGAGTACGCCTGCGAGGTCATCTCCGGCAAGCCGCAGGTCGCCTACCGCGAGGCGATCGGGCTGCACTCGGAGTTCAGCTACACGCACAAGAAGCAGACCGGCGGCTCCGGCCAGTACGGCAAGGTGGCCGGCTACATCGAGCCCTTGCCCGCCGAGCACCCGACCGGCTTCGAGTTCGAGGACGACATCGTCGGCGGCTCGATCCCGCGCGAGTTCATCCCCGCCTGCGAGAAGGGTTTCCGCGAGGCGGTCAAGAAGGGTCCGCTCATCGGATTCCCCATCGTCGGCGTCAAGTGCGTCATCAACGACGGCGCCTCGCACCCGGTCGATTCGTCGGAAATCGCCTTCCGCACGGCGTCGCTCATGGGCTTCCGCGAGGCCTACAGCGCCGCCAAGCCGACCATCCTCGAGCCGATCATGCGGGTCGAGGTCCAGTTTCCCGAGGAGTTCCAGGGGGCGGTCATGGGCCAGCTCAATCAGCGCCGCGGGACCATCATCTCGTCGGAGAAGCAGGAAGGCTTCGTCCAGGCGATGGCCGAGGTGCCGCTGAACGACATGTTCGGCTACTCGACCGATCTCCGCTCGGCCACCCAGGGCAAGGGCGAGTTCACGATGGAGTTCCAGAAGTACGCCGAGGTGCCCAAGCAGGCGCGCGAAGTGATGATGGCCGAGTATCGGGCCAAGCAGAACAAGTAGTCGGCCGCGCGACAAGCGCCTGGGCGGCGATCGGCGCGTCTCGCGACGCGCTGGAGTACCCTGGGCGGACGTGCTGGTTCCGCTCTTCGCCACGACGTTGTTCCTGACGTCGGGGCTGCTCTTCGCCGTCGAGCCGCTGGTCGTCAAGGCGCTGCTCCCGCTGCTGGGCGGCGGGGCCGTCGTCTGGACCACGGCGGTGGCCTTCTTTCAGGTCGCCCTGGTGGCCGGCTATCTCTACGCGCACGTCGCGGCGCGGAAGCTGGGGACGCGTCGCAACGTCTGGCTTCACGTGGCGCTCTTGGCAGCGGTCGCCTGGCTGTTCCCGTTGCGGGCGCCGACGGCGTGGACCGCGCCGCAGGCCCACCAGGCGCTCTGGCTCTTTGCCCGATTGAGCGCCACGATCGGGCCGCTGTTCGTGCTCCTGGCCGCGACCGCGCCGCTCTTGCAGTCGTGGCTGGCCTCGAGCGGTCACCGAAGCGCGCGCGATCCCTACTTCCTCTACGCGGCCAGCAACGCCGGCAGCCTGCTCGCGCTCTCGGCCTATCCGATCGCCGTCGAGCCGTTCGTCGGCCTTGCCCGCCAGCGGCACCTCTGGAGCGCGGGCCTGGCGCTCGCGGTCGCGTGCCTGGCGGCGTGTGCGGTAGCCACACGTCTGCGCGGCGGTCGCGCTGAAGGGGGCGAGCAGGCGGCGCCGCCGCCGGGCGACGGCGCAGGGGCAGTGGGGTGGCGCACGCGTGCGCGCTGGCTGGCGCTGGCGGCGGTCCCCTCCAGCCTGCTGCTCTCGGTCACCACCTACGTGACGACCGACCTGGTCGGCGTCCCGCTCCTCTGGGTGATCCCGCTGGCACTCTACCTGGTGACGTTCATCCTGGCCTTCAGCGCGCGGCAGGGTTTGCCCGCTCGCCGGATGCTGTGGTTGCAGCCGCTTCTCCTGGTGCCGCTGGCGGCGGAGATGTTCGTGACCACCGTGGGGGGCGCGCTGGTCCTGCTGCCGATCCACCTGACCGTGTTCTTCGTGACCGCCCTCTGTTGCCACCAGACCCTGGCGGCCAGCCGCCCGCGCGCCGATCGTTCGACCGAGTTCCTTCTCTGGATCGCGGTTGGTGGGGCGCTCGGAGGACTCTTCAACGTGTTCGTCGCGCCGGTGCTGTTTCGGTCGGTGGTGGAGTACCCGCTCGGCCTGGTGGCGGCGGCGCTGCTTCGTCCCGCGGTGGTCGACCCCTCGGACGAGCGCCGCGAGCGCCGTCGCGACCTGGCACTGCCGTTCGCCCTGGCGGCGCTGCTCGCGGGCGGCATCTGGTTGCTCCGACAGACGTCAGGCGGCATGACGGCGCGGGGCGAAGGCGTGGCGCTCGCGGTCCTGCTGGCGGCCGCCGGATGCGCCGTCTACGCCTTCCGTGCGCGCGCCCGACGGTTCGGCCTGGGCCTGGCGGCGATGATGGCCTCCGGGGCGCTCTACGCCCAGGGCGCCACCGAGGTCGTGTTGCGGGCGCGAAGCTTCTACACCGTCCACAAGGTCGAACGGAACGGACCGTCGATGTTGACGCTGAAGAACGGGAACACCATCCATGGCGGGCAGGATCTGTCGCCCGCGAGGCGGCGCGAACCGCTGATGTACTACGGCCGCGGCAGCCCGATCGGCGACGTCATGACGGCCTTCGCGAACCGGCCGCAACGGGCCAGGGTCGGCGTGGTGGGGCTGGGCGTCGGGACGCTGGCGGCGTACGCGGCGCCGGGCGAGCGCTGGACCTTCTACGAGATCGATCCCGTGGTCGTCGAGCTGGCGCGCGACGCCGGCCTCTTCAGCTACCTCGCGGACTCGCGCGGTCGGATGGACGTCGTGCTGGGCGATGGGCGGCGCTCGCTGGCGGCTGCGCCGGACGGGACTTTCGGCCTCCTGGTGTTCGACGCATTCAGCTCGGACGCCGTCCCGGCCCACCTGCTCACGCACGAGGCGATCGCGCTCTACCAGCGAAAGTTGGCGCCCGGCGGCCTGCTGGCGTTCCACCTGTCGAACCAGTATCTGACGCTGAGGCCGATCGTCGCCGGCGGCGCGGCCGCGGAGGGGCTCGTCGTGCTGACCCGATCCGGCGGGGTCACGCAGGCCGAAGCCGCGGCAGGGCTCTCCGCATCGGAGTGGGTCGTGGCGGCGCGCGCGCTCCAGGACCTGGCCCCGCTCGCCGCGGACCCCGGCTGGCACCCGCTGTCGGGCGACGGCGCTCGGGGCTGGACCGACGACGCTTCCAGCCTCTGGTCGGCTCTCGGTCGCTAGCGGACACGCGCGCTAGCCGATCTTGCGCGCTAGCCGATCTTGATCGTCTGGCAGCCCAGCACGATCTGCACCTGGCCGTTGTTGTCGCCCTGGAAGGTCGAGCAGGTCGAAGGGCAGGCGATGATCTTGGTCGGCGTGCCGTGAGCTGGGTCGACGTCGTAGTACCAGCCCCCCTTGTCGCATGCCGACGAGCCGGTCGTGTTGCCGATGGTGGTCGTCTGGTTCGAGCCGCTGGTGAAGCTGACGTTAACCTTCGTGAAGTCGACTGGGGTGCCGCCCGACGACGGAGGGATGGCGTACGAGCAAGCGATCGCCTTGGTCTGCGCCGTCGCGATCGCGTCGTGGAGCTGCTGCGTGACGTTGTTCTGGGTGACGTCGATGATGACGGCGGTCCCCGTTCCGCCGGCAGAGGCCAGCGTGTTGAGGTTGCTTTGCGCTGCCGTCGCCTCGTTGCCGCCTTTGAAGATCCCGACGACGAACGTGGGGATGGACGGCGATCCCGACGTACCGCTCGTCGCGATCCCCGAGACCCCCGCGATGTCCGAGGGCGCGCACTCCGGCGGTGGTATGCCGGGGAGGAACCCGCCGGGGAGCCCGTCGGTCACCAGGACGACAGCTGCTTTGTGGTCGGGGTTGGTGGTCAGGTCTTGCTGCGCCCAGCTGATCGCGCCGGTGAGCGCGGGCCCCGTCGGCGTGTAGCCGTCCGGCGTGTGGCCGCCGAGCGAGCTGGAGAGCTTGTTCGAACTGTCGGGCAGCGTCAGCAACGCGACGTTGGGCGTCGCGTAGTCGGAGCTGGTGCAGATGTCGCGCAGGTGGCAGTAGCCGGCGTACTCGGTGCACGTGGCGCCATTGCCGACCGCTGCGGCGCAGGCCCCCGAGGCCGCCGTCGGTCCCGCGGCGCAGCAGAGCCCGTTCGAGCAGTCGTCTTCGGCTCCCGGGCCGCAGTCATAGATGCGAGAGCAGGTCTGGCTTCCACAATCGGAGGCCGTCTGGCAGAGGGGCACGACTGCCGTTGCCGTCGCGCCGCTCGAGACGCAGGTGTCGCGGAAGTCGCAGGGACTGTAGCTCCCGCAGTCGGAGTCCTTGGCGCAAGTAGCCGGTGCGCCGCTTTGCTCGTCGGGGAAGTACTTGAGCGCCACGCCGAGCCCCGCCGAGCCCGAATCTGCGAAGAACATGTCGAGCGCCGAGCTGACCGCCGCCCACTTCGTCGTTCCCGCGCCGGTCTTCTCCAGCATCGACTTCGAGCTGTCCATCAGGAAGTAGAGGTCGAGCGGAACCGGGTGTGCACCGATGGTCGACGCCGCGCACGCGCCGTCGAGCCCGGCGTCGCTGACGCCAGACCCACCGCTGCCGTTGGACCCGCCGGAGTTATTCGAGCCGCCGCTGCCGTTGTTCCCTCCCTTGCCGCTACCGCCGGAGCCGTTGCTGCCGCCCGAGCCGGAGCCCGAGCCGCCGCCGCTTCCTGACTGCGTTTTGACGCCGGCGGGAGTGCACCCGAAAAGCAGCGCGGCGGCGAACACTCCGAGTCGTCGATTGGTCTTCATGGTGGTTACTCGAAGATGATGCTGCTGCAGGGGAAGGCGAAGATGATGTGGGTCGTGTTGGGCATGCGCCAGGTGGTGCAGGCGGTTCCGTTCAGGACCAGCTCCGTCGCCGAGCTCATGCTCCAGCCGTTCGTGGCATCTTGCTTGATGGTGCTGCCCTCTATCGTGACTGTCGCCTTGGCGAGCTGGGTCTGGTCGACCTTGATCGACTTTCCGTTGACGTCGGAGAGGTCGAACGTGCAGGCCTTGACCCCGTTGATCGCGGCGCTGATCTGATTCTCCAGGTCGGTCTCCGATGTCGAGGCAGGCGAAAAGACCGTGGCATTCCCGGCGGTGGTCCCGTAGGTGGCGATCGCAGCGCCATTGGCGTCTGTCGCCGGCTTCCCTGTCGCCGCATACAGACTGCCCCACGAGTCCGTTCCCGCGTTCGTGCCCATTCCTTTACACGTCTCATAGAGCTGGTTCTGGGTCTGAACGCCGTTCACCGTCGGGAACACGACCGGCTTCCCGGCCCCCGCGTTGGCAAAATTCTGAAGGGCCGCCGCCGCCAGGTTGTCGCCTTGGGCTGGGAGTCCGAGGACGAGCGTCCCAATGCTCGGGGTGGAGCTGTACAAGCTCTGGAGCATGTAGGTCACCGCGTCGGCGGCGCAGTCCGCGGTCGCGTCGTCGCAGAAGTCGGTTTCACTGTCGGTGGCGAACAGGATGTACTTGGCTCCCGTGCCCGTGTCACTCATCAGAGCCTGTTGGACGAGCGGGAGGACCTGAACTGCCGGCGTCTCTGCCTTGAACTGCGGCTGTGTCAGCGGTGCGTAGACCGTGTTGATCGCCGTGTAGTTGTTCAGTGCGGGGGGAACAGTCGTCCAGATCGGGCACTGTTTGGGGCTCACCGTTTGGTTACCGGTGAACACGCCCAACCCGAATCGCACCTGGGTCTGGAGGTTATTGATGACGTTCAGGACCGCCGTTCGAAGGGTGTAGAACGTGCTCATCGAGCCATTCGAGAACTCGCTGCCCGACTGATCGACGACCACGAACACCGTCGGGATCTGGGGCGCCCACGTGAAGTCCGCGGTCTGGCAGGCCGCGTCGGTGCCGCCGCCGTCCGTGTTGGACGACGAACCGCCGCTCCCGCTCGATCCGCCGGAACTGGACGAGCCGCCCGAGCCGGTGTTGCCGCCCGAGCTCGACGAGCCGCCCGAGCCGGTGTTGCCACCCGAGCTCGACGAGCCGCCCGAGCCGGTGTTGCCACCCGAGCTCGACGAGCCGCCCGAGCCGGTGTTGCCGCCGGAGCTCACCGATCCGCCGGAGCCGTTGCCGCCGGAACCGTTGCCGCCGGAGCTCGACGAGCCGCCGGAGCCGTTGTTGCCGCCGGAGTTGTTGCTTCCCCCGGAGCCGTTCGAGCCACCCGAGCCGTGCGAGCCGCCGGAGCCGTTGCTGCCGCCGGAGCCGGTGGTGTTGTTGGCCTTCGCACAGCTCAGAAGCGCGCCGGCGGACAAGCAAACGAGAAACGACCTGAGCGCTGTCGCTCTGGGGGATGCGACGAGGCGGTAGTCCAAGGGAACCTCCCTAATGGGTTAGGCGGGGACGAGCGCGAGGATAAGCCGAAATCCGTCCGAACACACGTCCCGGGGTTCCAGGGTCGCTGGGCCTTGGGCTATTCGGCGGCGGGGGCGGGGGTGGCCGGCCGGTCAGCCGCGTCGAGATAAAAGCGTGAGATGTCGGCCTCGTCGAGCAGGCCGACGACGTGACCCTCGGCGTCGGTGACCTGGATTTCCCGCAGCTTCTTGGAGAGCATCGTCTCGGCGGCGGTGCGCAGGTCGGCGTCGGCGCGGACGGAGAACTCGCGCGCGGCGATCGGAATGCCGCTGACGGAGATCATCCGCATGATCGCCCCGACGCGCGTCGTGGTCAGCACGTCGACCGTGGCGGCCCGGTGCACCGGGGAGTCGCGGTGGGTCGCCACCTGCGCCGTGTAGAGGGACTGCTTACGGAGCGCGATGAAGGCGATCCCCTCGGCCAGCATGAGCGGCACCAGCAGGTCGTAGCTGCCGGCCAGCTCGCAGACCAAGACCAGCGACGACAGCGGCGTGTGCGAGATGCCACCGTAGAAGGTCCCCATCGCCACCAGCGCGAAGGCGCCCGGATCGATGCGCGGATCGTGCAGCAGCATCTGCGCGACGCGGCCGAACGCGCCGCCGAACAGGCCCCCGATGACCAGCGCGGGGGCGAAGTCGCCCGCGCTGCCGCCCGAGCCGATGGTGAGCGACGACGACATGATCTTGGCCAGGCAGAGAAACAGCAGCAGCGCCGCGCCCGCCCAGCCGAGCGGCAGCCAGCTGGCGCCGGTGATCGCCACCTGCACGGCGCCGTACCCGCCACCGAGGAGGCCCAGCCCCTGGCCCGGCTGCGCCAGCCGCCAGCCGACGAACCAGACGATGGGGACGCAGAAGATCCCGACCGCCAGGCCGCCCAGGCCGGGACGCGCCCAGAGCGGAATGGTCAGACCGGCGGTTATCCGCTGCACGCTGCGCAGGGTCTTCACGAACGCCACCGCCAGCAGCGACACGAACAGCGCCAGCAGGCCGTAGAGCGGCAGGTGCTTGATGACGAAGGGGAAGCGCCCCGGGTGCGCGAACAGCGTCGTCTCGCCGAAGATCGCGATGACCACCGAGTAGGCGGTCACGCTGGCCAGGACCGCCGGGATGAGCGCGTCGGACTCGAAGTCGTCGCGGTAGAGCACCTCGACGGCGAGCAGCGCGGCGCCGAGCGGCGTGCGGAACACCGCCGCGATACCGGCCGCCACGCCCGCCACCATCAGGATGCGGCGCTCGGCGGCGTCGACGCCGAGGAGCCGCCCGCACAGCGAGCCGAGCGCGCCGCCGATCTGCATCGTCGGCCCCTCGCGGCCGCCCGAGCCGCCCGTCCCCAGCGTGAGGATCGAGGCGATCGCCTTGACCCAGGAGACGCGCTTGCGGATCTTGCCGTCGTGGTGGTGAAAGGAGTCGATCATCGCGTCGCCGCCGCCGCCGTAGGTCTCGGGCGCCAGCTGCGAGACGATGCCGGCCGCCAGCGCGCCGACGGCCGGCAGCAGCACCAGCAGCCAGGGACGGAAGTGGGCGACGTGGCCGATCTCGGGCAGGAAGGTCTCGCCGCTGGCCCG
The DNA here is from genome assembly GCA_963725905.1 of uncultured Pseudomonadota bacterium. Lineage (GTDB taxonomy): Bacteria > Myxococcota_A > Polyangia > Fen-1088 > Fen-1088 > JADGRB01. The sequence goes on from CAVSAG010000007.1 coordinate 634,645, forward strand.
CAGCGGGCGGTAGCCGCCCAGGTCCTCCAGGACCAGCCGCTGAACCAGCTCGAGCGTGGCGAAGAACGCCGCGCCCATCAGCCCGGCGGCGGCACCGACGATCGCCGCGTGGGTCAGGGTCCGGCCGACGATGCGAAGATCGGCCGGCGTCGCTTCCCGGAGAATCGTGGTCAAGAGCTCGCGGCCAACGACTCTTTTCATCGGGAAAGCCTGCTCATTATGCCTGTGGTATACGGGGCCTGCACGAATTTCGATGGCCGCCGCAGCTTTCTACGATCTGGACGGGACGCTCGTCCGCACCAACCTCGTTCACGCGTTCGCCTTCAGCGCGCGCAACCAGCAGGGGATCTGGAAGAGCATCACCAAGACGGCGGCCACCTTGGTCAGCGTCCCGCTGTTCATGGCCACCGACTTTTTCAACCGGCGCCTGTTCAACGACATCTTCTTCATCCGCTACAAGGGGGAGTCCGAGGACCGGCTGCGCGCGCTGGCCGAGGAGCTGTTCGACACTGTCCTGCGCCCGTCGATATTTCCGGGTGCCTACGAGCTCATCGACAAATCGCGTCAGCTCGGGCTGCGGCAGGTGCTGGTGACCGGCGCCCTCGACCTCACGGTCGGGCCGCTCGCCAGGCACCTCAAGATCGACGACTATGTGACCAACCGGCTGGAGTTCGTGGACGGCTACGCCACCGGGCGGCTGCTGCCGCCGATGATGGCCTCGGCCACGAAGGCCAGCTGGATGCGGATTTACGCCGAGCGGGAGAAACTGAATCTGTCTGATTGCTATGGTTACAGCGACAGCATGAGCGACTTGCCGATGCTGTCGGTCGTCGGCCACCCGACGGCCGTCAACCCCGACCTTCGCCTGCGCAACACGGCCATGCAGCACGACTGGCCAATTCTGGATTTAAGGTGATGAGAGAAAGAGCCCCCAAAGTCCTGCGCGGCCCGGTTCCGCGAAACAAGGAAGACGATCAGGTCGTCTACATCGACGGCGACTCGGCGCCGCGCATGCTGTTCTCGGGCGAGGATCTGCTGCTCGAGGACCTGCCCATCGGGACGCGCGTCATCTACCCGAAGCCGCCGATCGAGGGGCTGGCCAACCCGGGCGCGGCGATCCGCTACGCGCTCAACCACCCGCTGGACGCCGACCCGCTCTACGCGCAGCTGGCGCCGGGGATGCGGGTGACGATCGCCGTCGACGACATCAGCCTGCCGCTGCCGCCGATGACCACGCCCGACATCCGGCAGACGGTCATCGAGATCGTGCTCGAGCTGCTCGACGCCAACGGCGTCGACGACGTGCACATCGTCATCGCCAACTCGCTGCACCGGCGGCTGACCGCCGGCGAGATGAAGCGGATGGTCGGCGCGAAGATCTACGACGCGTTCTACCCCGACCGCTACTACAACCACGACGCCGAGGATCCCGACGGGATCGTCCCGCTGGGCAAGACCGACCACCACGAGCCGGTGAACATCAACCGCCGCTGCGTGGAGAGCGATCTGGTCATCTACGTCAACATCAACCTCGTGCCGATGGACGGCGGCCACAAGTCGGTGGCGGTCGGCCTGTGCGACTACGAGAGCCTGCGGCCGCACCACGAGCCGGAGACGATCCGCGCCTCGGACAGCTACATGGATCCGAAGCGGTCGGCGCTCAACACCAAGGTCGAGCGCCAGGGCGCGCTGGTCGACCGGCACATGAACGTCTTCCACATCGAGACAGCGCTCAACAACCGGATCTACGCCGGACAGACGGCGTTCCTGTCGAAGAACGAGGACGAGTTCACCGAGGTCGACCGCCTGAAGTTCGAGGCGATGCGCTGGACGCTGTCGAAGATGCCGCGCGCGGCGAAGCGGAAGCTGTTCCAGTCGATCCCGGCGCAGTACCAGATGGTCGCCTGCTACGCCGGCAAGACCGAGCCGGTGCACGAGCGGATCCTCAAGCACTGCTGGGACCAGTACGGCGTCCACGTGCGCGGCCAGGCCGACGTGCTCATCTGCCCGGTGCCGTTCGTCACGCCCTACAACGTCAACTCGATCCTGAACCCGATCCTCGTGCAGGTGATGGGGCTCGGCTACTTCCACAACTTCTATCGCGGCAAGCCGCTGCTCAAGAAGGGTGGCGTGCTGATCCTGACCCACCCCTGCACCGACGAGTTCGATCACGACCACCATCCGAGCTACATCGAGTTCTTCAACCGCCTCCTCCCCGAGACGCGCGACGCGATGAAGCTGCGCCACAAGTACGAGGACGAGTTCGCCAAGAACCCGAGCTACATCGAGATGTACCGGCGCGGGAACGCCTACCACGGCGCGCACCCGTTCTTCATGTGGTACTGGGGCGAGAACGGCCGCGAGCACATCGGCAAGGTGATCGTGGCCGGCGCCGAGAACGCTCACGTGCCGAAGATCCTCGGCTGGGACAGCGCACAGTCGCTCCCCGAGGCGATCGCCATGGCCAAGAGCGCCGTCGGCCCCTCGCCCGAGATCACGATGATGCACCACCCGCCGATCGTCATGGCGGACATGGAGTAGCGATGCAGCGGGCGGCGGCGATGGTGGTGGCGACGCTGATGGTCGCTGGGTGCGGCGGCGGCTCGCCGTCGACGGGGACGGGCGGGCACGGTGGCGGGATGACCGGTACCGGCGGCCAGGTTGGTGGTGCGGGCGTAAGCGGCGCTGGCGGCGCCAGCGCGACGGGCGGCACAAGCGGGGGCCTTCCGACCTGCGCCATCACCGCCGAGCCGCACGATCCCGACGCAGGCGTCTGTAACTCCATCGCGATCACCGGCGCCACGATCGTGCCGGAGCCGGTGGTGGGGACGACCGGCGGAATCACCCTGGATGGCGGCGCCGTCGAGATCCCGATGGGCGGCACCATCCTGGACGGCGACTACGATCTCGTGCGCTGGCAGGACAACATAACGGGTTCCACGCGGCGGACGATTCGGGTGTTCGGAGGGGGCACGTACCTCGAGTGGGCCGGCGTCGACGTGGGGTTCTACGCCGACGGCGGGGACCTTGACTTCCGCTACGACGCCACGGAGCACGTGAACGGCACCTCGCTGGTTGTCGATCACACGGATTGCAGCGACGGCGCGCCCGCCGACGACTTTGGCTTCACCGTTGCCGGTGACGAGATCATCCTCTTCAACACAACGGGCGGGGGCGGTTCGGTCGTCGCCGTCGACACCTTCCGCCGAACCTGCACGCGGCCCTGACATGACGCGCGCGTCGGTCGTCGCAGCGGCGTGTCTATCGCTCGCGAGCTGCGGCGGGGGCTCGGGCACGACGGGCGTCGGCGGGCACGGCGGCAGCGCGGGCGCCTCGGGCAGCGGCGGGCACCCGGCCGTAGTTTTCCTCGGGCCGGCGGGCCCTTGATTCCGTACGTACGTAATTCCATACTGTACGTACCATGGAGAAGCGGCTCACCAAGACGGGCAACAGCCTGGCGTTGGTCCTCGATCGCGAGCTCTTGGACCGGACTGGAATCTCGGCTGAAACGGTGCTGGACGTCTCGACCGATGGTGACGTCATCGTCGTGACCCCCAAGCGCGCCAAGGGGCGGGCGGAGAAGCTCCGCCAGGCGATGGCTCGAGCAGATGAGCGTTACGCCGGCGTCTTTCGACGTCTGGCCAAGTGAAAGATCCCGATTTCCTGACGCTCGACGATCTGCTGGCCCTGCACGCGGATCGCATCGAGCGCTATGGCGGCTCGCTCGGGGTTCGGGATGCGGCTGGCCTGAGCTCCGCGCTGGGGATGCCTTCGGCGACCTTCGGGGGGACGTTTTTGCATCCCACCCTCCCGGAGATGGCGGCAGCCTACCTGTTCCACGTCTCGCAGGCCCACGGGTTCGTCGATGGCAACAAGCGCGCTGCCCTGGCGGCCGCCCTGGCCTTTCTCGCGCTCAACGGTCACGAGCTCGCCGCCGATCCGGACGATCTCTACGAAGTCTGCATGGCGGTGGCGGCGGGAAAGGCCAGCAAGGCCGACGCCTCGGTGTTCTTCGCCAAGCACGTGCAGGCGCTGGCCGACCGCTCGTAGCGGCGGTTCTTCGGAATCCGGGCACCAACTCCGGGTCGTTTCGTTACATGGCCTTGACCGACCGACCTCTACGGTCGAGGCATGGACAAGAGCACATCGGAACGGTGGATCAGCGACTGGAACCCGGAGGACGAGACCTTCTGGCGGTCGAAGGGGCGGCGCATCGCGCGCCGCAACCTGCTCTGGTCGATCGTGGCCGAGAACATCGGCTTCTCGGTCTGGCTCGATCTGGAGCGTGACGGCGACGCGCCTCAACAAGATCGGCTTCCACTACACGACCGACCAGCTGTTCCAGCTGGTGGCGGTGCCGGGCCTGGTCGGGTCGCTGATGCGCTTCCCCTACACCTTCGCGGTGCCGCGCTTCGGCGGTCGCAACTGGACGATCGTCAGCGCGCTGCTGCTCCTGATCCCCGCCTCGGCGCTGGCGCTGCTGGTCGGGCGACCGGAGACGCCGTTCTGGCTGATGGCGACCGCGGCGGCGACGGCCGGCCTCGGCGGCGGCAACTTCGCCTCCAGCATGGCCAACATCTCCTTCTTCTTCCCCGACCGCGAGAAGGGGTGGGCGCTCGGGCTCAACGCCGCGGGCGGCAACATCGGCGTCAGCACCGTGCAGCTGCTCGTGCCCGATCCTGATCGGCTACAGCTTCGTCAACCTCGGGCTTCTCGACGCCCGCACGGCAAGCCGCCCATCTACCTCGCGAACGCGGGGCTCATGTGGATCCCGTTCATCGTCGCTCGCGGCCTGCGGCGCCGGCGCTCTACATGAACAACCTCTCGACCGCGCGCTCGACCTTCCGCGAGCAGCTGGCCGCCGTCCGCCACAAGCACACCTGGGTCATGGCCTGGCTCTACATCGGGACGTTCGGCTCGTTCATCGGCTACTCGGCCGCCTTCCCGCTGCTGCTCAAGACGCAGTTCCCGCGTGGTCACCGCCAACCTGGCGTTTCTGGGGCCGCTGGTCGGCTCGCTGGCGCGGCCGCTCGGCGGACGGCTGGCCGACCGGATCGGCGGCGCGCGGGTCACGTTCTGGAACTTCGTGGTGATGGGGCTGGCGACCTTCGGCGTCCTCTACGCGCTGGACGCGCACGCGTTCGGCGCCTTCCTGACGATGTTCCTGATCCTCTTCGTCACCACCGGCGTCGGCAACGGCTCGACCTTCCGGATGATCCCGGTCATCTTCCGGCGCCAGGCGCAGCGCGAGGCGGAGGGGCTGCCGGCCGCCGCCGCAGACCGCGATGCTCGATCGCGCCCGCCGCCTGAGCGCCGCGGTCATCGGCTTCACCAGCGCCATCGGCGCCTGCGGCGGCTACCTCATCCCGCGCTCGTTCGGCGCGTCGATCAAGGCGACCGGCAGCGCCACCACCGCGCTCGGCTGCTTCGTCGCCTTCTACGCGACCTGCCTGGCCCTCACCTGGTGGCACTACACCCGCACCACCTTCCTGGTCCGCGCCGTCCCCAGCCTGGCCGAAGCGGAGGTCTAGCGAGGGCGGCTCAGCGGGCGGCAACGAGCGGTGTCCGCAGGTCAGACGACGAGTCGGCCGGCGGCCGCCTACGGAGGCGAACGTCCCGAATTCTCGAGAGGATCACCTGGCCCGAAAATCGCATTCTCCATTTGCTACACTGAGAGGAGATGTCGATGGCGGGCTCCGATATCACGATCGAGATCCTGAAGGAGATTCGCGAGACGACCCGGGCGACGAGCGCCCGCCTCGATTCGATGGAGGTGTCGTTCAACAGCCGCCTGGACATCACCAACGAGCGCCTCGAGATCGTCACCGATCGCCTGGACGTCATGTCCGAGCGGCTCGATCTTGTCGAAACGACGATTCTCGATGTCGTCCGGGAGAGCCGGTCCACCGCGCGCTACACCCGCCTGCTCGCCAGGCAACAGGCCAAGCTCGCCGCGCGTGAGGGCGCTCGAGAGCCGCGTCGACAAGCCCGAGTCCAGGTAGAGGTTCGGTCGGCCGGCGCCTACTCGGCGAACGGATCGACCCAGGGCTTGGCGGTGGGCGCGTCGGATTGGGCCGCAGCTGCCGATTGGACCTGGACCGCGCGAACCGGACGCGGGCGGGCGACCCGCGCCGCCGGCTTGGCGAGCGGCCGGCGCGCTGGCCGGATCGTCGGCGTCAGCGACAACGCGGCAACCTCGGCGGGCGGGGGCGAGATCGGTTGGATGAGCAAGGGTGGGGCGGGCGGCGTCGGCGCGATCTGGGCGGGCGCGATCGGCGCGAACGCGAGTGGTCGGCGCGGCTCGGCGCGGTAGAACGTCAACGTCACCGCGATCCCCAGCGCGAAGGTCGTCAAGCAGAGAGCGATCGAGGTGACGTTCGAGATCTTGCCGGTCGGCCGCAGCGACGCCACCGCCGCGCGGACCGCCCGCTCGCGATCCGCATCGAAGATCTTCTCCGTCGGGATCTCGGAGGCGCTCTTGGGGATTCCGAGGTCGTTGCCGCCCGGCCTTCCCGCCAGCTCCATTCGAAACGACCGCCGCCCCAGAAACACCACGTTGTCCTGTTCTGCACCGAAGGAATTGATCACGTCGCAGTCTCCTCTCCCGGGAAGACTGTAGAACGCTCACCGTCGGGATCGGGTATCGGTCCCGATGAGGTTTCGTTACATTTGGGCCAGAACCGCGGCGTTTTCCGGCATTCCGCGCGGCGTTACGCCCGTCAGCGCCGTTGTGACTTGAGCTTGTCGAAGGCGGCGGCGCGGACCCTCGGGTCGGCGTCACGGAGCTGACGCACGAGCGCGTCGTGCTCGATCCGTTCGCCGCTCCGCCGTTCGGATGAGTCGGCCGGGGCGGGCTTGCCACCGGCGTCGTGCGCCGCTTCGTGCTCGCGCCAAAACCGGTACACACGCTCGGCGCGCGAGATGGGAATGCCTGCGTCCACGACCAGGTCGACCACCGTGCGGGGCCTTTCGCGCAAGAGCGCGATGAGTGCGTCGTCGGGCCAGCGGAGGCGCGGGGCCGCGGGGGCGGGTGCCCGGGTGGCCGTCGGGCGGAGCGCTTCGACCTCCCGGCGCGGGTACCACGCCGACCCCATGGCGCCGCGGATGGGGTGCAGCCGCCCCTCCTTTTCGAGTTGCCGCACCTTGAACTCGCTGGCGAAACCGAGCAGGGCGGCGGCGTCCCGACGGCAGAGGTGGTCCTCGAACCCCGATGGTGGCCTGATGGATCTGCGAGCGAATGCGGGCGCTGTCACCGACGATCATGAAACCCCGATGAAGCTCATCAGGCAAATTTTCAACCTGCCATTTCATCGGGCTACATCGGGGTTGTATCGGGGTGAAATCGGGCTTCGTCGGCCGGCACGGGTTCCATTGGCAATGCGTGGGGCCTCGGGATAAAACCCCCAATCCGTATGGAGCTTCCGACCGCCCTCGAGGCGCAGACCCCCGCCCTTTCCCCCTCCGAGATCTTCCGCGGCAGAAACCTCTTCATCCTGGGGAGCACCGGGTTCGTGGGGAAGGTGCTGCTCAGCATGCTGCTCGACCGGTTTCCCGAGATCGGGCGGGTCTACGTCATGGTCCGGCGCGGGTCGGGGACCGACAGCGAGGCGCGGTTCTGGCAAAGCGTGGTGACCTCACCCGCCTTTGATCCATTGCGCGATCGATACGGCGGCGCGGAGGGGCTCGGCAAGCTGCTGCGCAAGAAGGTGGTGGTCGTCGACGGCGACATCACCGAGCCGAACCTGGGCTTGTCCGAGGAGGAGGCCGACAAGGTCGCCAAGGACATCGACGTGCTCATCAACTCGTCGGGGCGGGTGACGTTCAACCCGCCGCTCGAGTCGGCGATGCGCACCAACGTCGAGGGGACCAAGAACGTCATCGCCTTCGCCAAGCGGATGCGGCGGCCGGCGCTCATTCACACCAGCACCTGCTTCGTGGCGGGGAACCGCTCTGGCGACGTCTGGGAGGACGAAGAGCTGGACGGCTACTACCCGCGCCACAAGGACCTGCCGGGGACCAAGTTCTCCGTCGAGCAGGAGATCACCGACAGCGCGGCCGGCGCGGGGCGCATCCGCCAGCTGGCCGACGACGCGCAGGTACTGGCCAGGCTGCGCCAGGAGGCGCGCGAGCGGCTGCGCGAGGAGAACCGCGATCCCGACGACGAGGCGGCGCTGAAGCTGGCCGTCGCCCGCGCGCGCAAGGAGTGGATCCGCTCCGAGATGACCAAGCAGGGGGTCGAGCGCGCCGCGGCCTGGGGCTGGCCCAACATCTACACCTACACGAAGAGCATGGGGGACCAGCTGGTCGCGCGCGAGACCGGCATCGTGCGCGCCATCGTGCGCCCGGCGATCGTCGAGAGCGCCGTCGCCTATCCCTTTCGAGGCTGGAACGAGGGGTTCACGACCTCGGCGCCGCTCGTGTATCTCGCCCTCAAGGGGCAGAACATGCTGCCGGTGTCGCCCAAGTTGATCCTCGACGTGGTGCCGGTCGACCACGTCGTCTCGGGGATGCTGATGGTGGCGGCGCAGGCGATCGTCGAGCAGCCGAAGCTGGTGTTTCAGCTCGCGAGCGGCGATCTGAACCCGATGCGGATGGACCGGGTCACCACGCTGACCGGGCTCTACAAGCGGCGGCGCTTCCGCGACAAGGAGACCGGCAACCGCTTCGTCAACGAGCTGGCCGCGCGGATGGAGTTTCGCCCCGTCACCGAGGAGCACTTCGAGAAGTACTCGCTGCCGCGGTTCAACCGCGCCGCCAGATCGATCTCCAAGACGCTGGGGAAGATCCGGCCGGGCTGGGGGGCCGGGCGGTTCACCGCCGTCGTCGACCGGGTGAAGAAGGGGTTCGACGAGATCGACCGGGTGACCACCGAGGCGGCCGAGAACATCGAGCTCTTCCGTCCGTTCATCTTCGAGAACGCCTACGTCTTCCGCGCCGACAACATCCGTGCGCTGCGCGATCGGATGCCGGCGGCGGATCAGGCGCTGCTCACCTGGGGTCCGGAGAAGCTCGATCTCCACGACTACTGGATGAACATCCACTTCCCGGGGCTGGCGCGCTGGGTGCTGCCCGAGCTGGACGAGACCTACGCCTCGAAGCCGAAGCAGGTCTACAGCTACCACGACCTCCTGGAGCTGTTCGACACGACGACCAAGCTGCACGCCACGCGCACCGCGCTTCGCATCGAGCGCGACAAGCACGAGGAGATCTACAGCTACGCCGATCTGCAGGAGCTGGCCTCGCGCGTCGGCGTTTTTCTCCTGGGGGTCGGCGTGGCGGCGGGCGCGCGGATCATGCTGTGGGCCAAGAACTGCCCCGAGTGGTCGATGGCCTACTTCGGCGTGCTCAAGGCGGCCGGGACCGTCGTGCCGGTCGATCGCGAGCTGAAGATCGCCGAGTTGGTGAACGTGGCGCGCGCCTCGGGCGCCGTCGGCCTGCTGATCGGCGACGACCTTCTGGACAAGGAAGGTGAGGCGCTGGCCGCGGCGTTCGCCGAGGCGGGGCTCCCGACCAAGCTGTGGGCCTTCTCCGAGGCGTTCGCGCTTCCCGACCTGGCCGTCGAGCGCGAGCGCGGCGCCAAGCTGGTGAGGCGCGCCAGCCCCGACGCGCTGGCGTCGCTCATCTTCACCTCGGGGACGACCGGCAAGCCGAAGGGGGTGATGCTCACCCACCGCAACTTCACGTTCATGGTGTCGGAGCTGTCGAAGATTTTCGAGTTCGGCGTCAACGACGGGATGCTCTCGGTGCTGCCGCTGCACCACACCTTCGAGTTCGCCACCGGCCTCCTGGTGCCGCTGTCGCACGGCGCTCAGGTCACCTATCTCACCGAGCTCACGGGGGAGCTCATCTCCTCGACGCTCAAGCAGGGGAGGGTGACGGCCATCGTCGGGGTCCCGGCGCTGTGGGATCTCCTGCGGCGGCGTCTGTTCCAGCGCTTCGCCGACAAGTCGCCCGTGCTGGAGGCGTTCATGAAGGTGCTGGCGGCGGGAAACTTCGAGCTCCGCTCGCGCACCGGATTCGATCTCGGCATGCTGATCTTTCTCCCCGTCCACGAGGGTTTCGGCGGCCGCATTCGCTATCTCATCAGCGGCGGCTCGGCGCTTCCGGCCGACGTGATGAAGGCCTTCTACGGGATGGGCTTCAACTTCTTCGAGGGCTACGGCCTCACCGAGACGGCGCCCGTCCTCACGGTCACCTCGCCCAAGGAAAAACCGATCGCCGGCTCGGTGGGCCGGCCGCTCCCCGGGATCGAGGTGAAGATCGCCGAGGCCGACGGCGCGACCGGCGTGGGCGAGGTCGTCGCGCGCGGCCGCAACGTGATGGCGGGTTACTGGGAGAACGAGATCGCCACCGCGGAGGCGATCCGCGACGGTTGGTTCCACACCGGCGACCTCGGCCGCTTCGACGAGAACGGAAACCTCTACCTCGTCGGACGATCCAAGGACGTGATCGTCGACGCCAACGGCAAGAACGTCTACCCCGACGAGATCGAGGAGCTCTACGCCGACAGTCCCTACATCAAGGAGCTGTCGGTGGTCGGCGTCCCGGACGGTATCGGTGAGCAGGTCGCCTGCGCGGTGGTCCCCGACCTGGAGCACGATCCGTCGCTGTCGCGCCCGGAGGTCGAGGCGAAGATCGAGGAGCACTTCCGGAAGGTCTCGGCCGACCTGCCGATCTGGAAGCGGGTGCGCGGGACCTACTTCTGGGAGGAGGATCTGCCGAAGACCGCCAAGCGATCGGTCAAGCGGCGCGACGTGGCGGCGGAGATCGCGCGGCTTCGCAAGAAGAGCGAGGAGACCAAGGGAGCGCTGGCGGTCGCCTCGGGCGACAAGGGAGAGGTGGTCTGGCTGCTCGAAACGATAGCCACCGTCTCGGGCCGCAAGCGGGCCGAGGTGCAGATTGGCAGCCGCTTCGGCGAGCTGGGATTCGACAGTCTGATGTACGCGGAGCTGTCGAGCGCGCTGGAGAACGCCGGGGCGGTGCTTCCCGAGAGCGTCGACGTCACCACGCTGGGCACCGTTGCCGAGCTGCAGGAGCTCCTGGCGCGCGGACCGGTCGCGGCGGCGCGCGAGCGAGCCGCCAGCGCGGACGAGGACGAAGGCGAAATCCATGTACCGTCGGCGGTGTCGGCGGCCGGCAAGCGCGGCCTCGCGCTGGCCCAGCGGCTCCTCTACGAGCGGGTGCTGGAGACGCGGGTGCTGGGGAAGATCCACATTCCGCAGCACACCAGCTTCATCGTCGCCGCCAACCACTGCTCGCACCTCGACATGGGGGCGGTCAAGGTGGCGCTCGGCGACGCGGGGAAGGACCTGGCGTCGATGGCGGCGGCCGACTACTTCTTCCGCAACCGCTACCGGCGCGCCTACTTCAAGCACTTCACCAACCTGGTGCCGATGGAGCGGAGCGGATCGATCCGCAAGTCGATGGACACGACGCTCGAGGTGTTGGCCCGCGGGCGCAGCATGGTCGTCTTCCCCGAAGGGACGCGTTCCCTGAGCGGTGAGCTGGCCGAGTTTCTCCCCAGCCTCGGGTACCTCGCGTTGCGCGCCGGGGTCGGCATCCTGCCGGCGCACATCGCCGGGACGTTCGAGTCGCTCCCCAAGGGGACGGCCATCCCGCGCGCGCGGGCGCTCACCGTCTCGTTCGGACCGTTTCTCACCGCCGACTGGCTGGCCGCCTTGACCAAGAACCTGCCGCAGCAGGAGTCGTGGCGGCTGGCGGCGGCGTTCACCCAGCGCACGGTCGAGAACCTGCGCGACGGCGTGGCGACGGCGCTCGACGCCGACGCCGCGCGCGACGCCTGGGACGGCAGCAAGCTCGGGCCGATCGCCGTGCGAACGAAATCACCGCGCCGTCGCGTGCTCCGGTCGGTGCCATGAAGAAGGCGAGCGGCGACGTCACGCTGGTCACCGGCGGGACGGGCTTCCTCGGGACGCACCTCTTGCAGCTCCTCGCCGGTGAGGGCGAGGCAGCGAAGCGTGTCCGCGTGCTCGCCCACAGCGCCACGCCCGCCTGGCTGCGCGCGCTGGGGGTGGAGATCGTGGAGGGATCGGTCACGTCACCCGAAGAGGTCAAGCGCGCGCTCGACGGCGTGACGGAGGTCTATCACCTGGCCGGCCTCGTCTCGCACCTGCCGGCCGACGCGCACAAGATGTACGCGGTGCACGTCGACGGCACGCGCGTCCTCTGCGAGGCGGCCGCGCGCGCCGGCGTCCGCCGGATCGTGATGGCCTCGACCAGCGGGACGATCGCCGTCTCGCGCCGCGCCGACGACCTCGGTGACGAGGAGGCCCCCACGCCGATCGATCTGGTCGCCCGCTGGCCGTACTACGCGAGCAAGTACTACCAGGAAGAGACGGCGCGCCGCGCCTGCGGCGACAAGGTGGAGCTGGTGACGCTGAACCCCAGCCTGCTGCTCGGGCCGGGCGACGATCGCCTCTCCTCGACGCGCCCGGTGCTGCAGTTTCTTGCACGCGACATCGCGCTCATGCCGGCGGGCGGCCTCAACGTCGTCGACGCGCGCGACGTGGCGGCGCTCATGCCGGTGGCGATGGCGCGCGGGACGGCGGGCGCTCGGTATCTGGTGGGCGCGGTCAACTGGACCTTCGCGGAGCTGTTCGGCCGGCTCGAGCGGCTGACCAAGATCTCCGCGCCCAGGTTGAAGCTCACCGGTGACCTGCCGTTTCTCGCCTCGCGCGCCCAGGCGGCCCTCTACCGGAAGCTCGGGCGCAAGGTTCCGGTCGAACCGCAGAGCGTGGAGATGGCGCAGTACTTCTGGTACTTCGACTCGGGGAAGGCGGCGCGCGAGCTCGGCTTTCAGCCGCGCGATCCTGCCGATACGCTGCGCGACACGGTGAACTACATCCGCGAACATCTGCTCGGCAATGGAGCCCTTGGCAAGGGCACCTTCGGGGACGGGACGGTCCCGGCGCTCGCCCGCGGATGACCGACGCGCCCCTCCCCGCGGCGCCGGTTCGCCGGCCGCCCCTCGGCGACGAGGATCGTGCCCGGCTGGTGCGATTCGTGGCCGCACTCGTCGTCGCCGGCGCGTCGATCATGATGATGTTCCAGCTGCTCGGCTCCTGGCTGGATCCGTTCGTTCTCTCCAACACGCTGCCGCCGCGCAGCCGGATGATCATCCTCATCTGGACGCTGGTGGGCGCGCTCCTCGGCGCGGTGACGGCGGCGTTGCTCTACTGGCCGCGCCGCGCGACCACCGGCCTCGACCGGCTGGAGCTGGGCGCGCGCCTGGTGGCGCCCTTCGTTCTCTGCGGTCTGCTACCCCCGCTCTTCAGCCACGCCGGCTGGACCGACGATCTCCTGTTCTCGCTCACCCTGGCGGCGTTCGTCCTGACGCTCGAGCCGCTGCTGCGCCTCCAGCTCGCCGCCTGGCCCGGCGCGGCCGACCTGCGCCTTTTTCGCTGGCTGCGCGCCCGCTGGCAGCGGCTCGGCGCGCGCCTGCCGCCGGGGCTCACCCGCCGGCTCCCGTTCGCCACCGTCCTCGTAGGCGCCGTCGCCTACGCCGCCTACGTGGCCATCTTCACGGTCCGCAGCCACCACCACTTCAACACCTACAACTACGACCTCGGCCAGCTCGACAACCAGTTCTACAACGCCCTGCACGGCCACCCGTTCCGCTGCACGCCGCTCATCCGGGAAGGGAACTGGAGCGAGCTGCGCAACCACGCCGAGTTCGCCGTCTTCCCGCTGCTTCCTTTCTACGCGCTCTCGCCGCGCGCCGAGACGCTGCTCATCATGCAGGCGATTCTCGTCGCCTCGGGCGCCATCCCGCTCTATCGCTTCGCTGCCCGCCGGCTGTCGCCCGCGCTGGGGGTGATGCTGGCCTACGCCTACATTCTCTACGCGCCCCTCCACGGTGCGTTGTTCTTCGACTTCCACTTCCAGCCGATCGCCGCCGCCTTCATCCTCTGGATGATCGACATGTTCGACGAACGGCGGACCGCGCTGTTCGTCCTCTTTTTCATCCTGGCCATCAGCTGTCGCGAGGACATCTCGGTCGGCCTCGCCTGCTTCGGCCTCTTCCTGATGCTGACCGGGCACCGCACCCGCGCCGGCCTGCGGATCTTCGTCGTCTCGGTCACCTTCTTCGTGACGCTGCGGTTCATCATCATGCCGCTGGTCGGCAGCTGGGGTTTCGCCGAGATCTACAAGGACCTCTTCCCGGGCGAGGAGCACAACTTCGTCGGCATCGTGAAGACGATCATCACCAACCCGGTCTTCACCTTCCGCACCATGCTGACCCAGGACAAGCTGCGCTACCTCATCCAGGTGCTGGTGCCGGTGGCATTCCTGCCGCTGCGCCGGATCTGGCTCTGGCTGGCGGTCCTGCCGGGCGTCTACTTCACCGTGCTGACGACCGGCTACGGCGCGACCACCAACATCGGCTACCAGTACTCGGGCCACTATGCCGCCTACATCTTCCCGGCGGCGGTGCTGGCGCTGGCGGCGTTCGGGACCAGCGCCGAGGGGCTCGTCCGGCGCCGCGCCGCCGCCGTGGTGATCGTCGTCGCCACGCTGGTCACCACCTCGCGCTGGGGGGCCTTCCCGCCGCGCACCGGGTTCCAGTCGGGCTACGGCACCGTCAACTTCAAGCCGATCACGCCCGACGAGAAACAGCGGGCGATCTACCTCAAGGAGATCGCCGCGCGCGTCCCGCCGCAGGCCAAGCTGGGGGTCAGCGATCGCGAGCTGCCGCACCTGTCGAACCACCTCGACGTCTACACGCTGATGGAGGGGTACGAGGGATCGGACTACATCATCTACGTTCCCGGGACGGGTGGCCGCGATGGCACCCAGGCGGGACGCGCCATCGCGGCCGGGTACAAGGAGGTCGATACCCGCCCGATGCTGTCGCTGCTGCAGCGTCCCGGGGCGCCGCCCTTATTGCCCGCGGTCAAACCCAAGAAACCCTGAGCCGCCCTGAGGCGCCCGGTCAGCGCTCGCGGCGCGCGAGCAGCAGGATGTCGCCGACCTGCACCCGCTGGGTGAACTGGGCATCGATCGCGCTCGACAGGTCGGGGGAGGGGAAGCCGCACGAGGGGTGCCGCAGCACCACGTTGGCGGTCGCCAGCGCCGGCAGCGACAGGCCGCGCACCGTCGGGGCGTGCCCCTCGGCGTAGTCGCGCGGCGTGTAGATCCCGGTCTCGAGGTCGCCGCCGCAGCCGATCCAGGCGATGTTCGTCGGCACCTGGGCCGCCGACGGCTGCGCCCGCGGATCGAGGGCGCCAAACGGATACTGGCCGACGGTCTCGAAGCGGGGGACGTAGAGCGCCGCCGCGCGCTGGAACACCGCCTCACGCGCGAGAAAGTCGCGGTCGCGCGGCTGCACCGGATCCTTCCATGAAACGTGGGTGATCCCGAGGCTTCGCCAGATCGCCAGCGTGTCAGCGGGCGTCGGCTGGGCGAGGTAGTCGACAGCGCCCTGCCAGCCCACGCCGTCGGTGACGCTGGGGACGCCGAGCCCCAGCTGTTCGACCAGGTGGTGCGCGAGGACCTTGCCTCCCTTGGGAACGCGTCGGGAGAGATCGTTCTTGTCCACGTCGCCCCAGACACGCATCTGGTCGTCGTACTGCCCCTTCTGCCCGAGGCTGACGAAGTCGACGAAGGCCTTGATCGGCGCGTCGCCGGCCATGCCGTGGACCCGGTAGAAGTAGACGTCCGAGCCGGCGATCGCCTGCGAGACGACGAGCACCCCCACCGCGCCGCGTGCGAACGCTCCGCGGCGCGCGAGCAGCATCGCCAGCGCCCCCGCCACCGCCACCATCGCCGGCAGCAGCGCCTGCAGGTAGCGTTCCTCGTGCGCGGTCACGAACCAGACGGCGATTCCCAAATGAATCGCGATGACCAGCAGCCAGATCCTGAGCCTGGCGCGCGCGAAGGGGAGCCCCACCAGGAGGCAGGTGAAGAGGCTGCCGAACACGGGGCGCGCGCCGTGGAAGTCCCAGTCGTGCGGGACGAAGGAAAACGAGAACGGGACCACCAGCGTATCGAGGATCTTCTCTCCCGGCGTCCCCGTGAGCCTGAACTGGGGCGGGGTCAGCACCGTTGCCCGCAACGCCTCGGCGCCCGGCGGGAACGGGTGCGACGGCAACCAGGCGTGCAGCATCGGGTAGAAGGGGTCGCCGTAGAAGACCCAGTTCTTGAGCCAGTGCGGGCTCCAGACGGCGAGGACCGCTAGCCCCCAGGCCACCAGCGGCCGCCAGCGCCGCGCGCGGATCGCGGCGGCGACCGCCCAGAGCGCCAGCGGCACGACGACGTATATCGCTTGATACTTGGTGAGCATCGCGCCGCCCGTCAGGAGCGCGACCAGGACCGCCTCGCGGGTCTCGAACCGGCGCGCCCAGCGCAGCACCGCGACCACCAGCGGCGGGACCCAGAACGCCAGCACGTGGTCGGCGCCGACGATGAGGTTCGAGTCGAACATCAGAAACCCGGGGAAGACGAACATCAGCGCGCCCGCGAGCGGCGCTCGCGCCCCGACCAGCCGGCGCACGACGACGCCGATCCCGGCCAGCGTCGCCACGAACAGCGCGAACTCGAGGTGCGCCGAAAGCGCCATCCGGTGAAACAGATCGCCGGGCGCCATGAAAGCCCAGGTGTAGAGGAACGTCGCCAGCTGCGGGAGCGTGGCGTTGTAAAACCCTTCACGGAAAGCGCGGAGGCCGCCCGAGGCGACGTAGTCCTCGGCGATCGGCAGGTGATACCAGACCGAGTCGGCGCCGACGTTGGTGGGCGTCAGCACCTGCAGGTAGACGGCCAGCGTGCCGACGACCAGAACCGCCGCCGCGACGGACTCGACCATCCCGCGCGGCTGGTAGAGCCGGAACCCGAACCGGCCGAAATGCGCCCGCAGCCGGGCGATCTCGCGCCGCGCGGGACGGGCCCCGTAGGCGAACAGCAAGACCGGCCAGGCGAAGAAGAAGACCGTGCCGTAGAGGTGAAGGACGCCGCCCAGGAAGAGGCCGCCGAAGAAGGCCAGCACGCCGACGGCGAACGCGAGCAAGAGGCGCTCGTCGAGGCGCAGCGGATCGGGGAGGAGCGCCGACAAGATCCGCAGCCCCGCCGCCCAGCTGGCCAACGCGAACAGCGCGACGGCGGCCCAGACGCCGGCGTAGCCGACGAACAGCCAGTGGCGCAGCGGATTGAACCGGTCGAGCCAGATCAGCGCCCCGGCGGCGGCGCCGAGGAGCAGGAGGCCGGGGAGCGCGCCGGTCCGTCGAAGACGCTCACGCATCGCCACCGGTCCCGCTAGAGCCGCAAGCGCAGGGCGCCCGGCAGGATCTCGAACACCGCCGGAAGATGCCCCGGCGTTTCGCCGTCGAGCTCGACGGGGATGCGGGCGTCAGACTCCACCGCCTCGACGGCGACGCGCGTGATGCGCGCGCTGTCGACGGCCTCGAGCTCGAGGTGGGTCCCCTCGTAGAGGCGTCCGATGTTGGTGAGCACCTCGCCCTTGCTGAAGTCGCCCACGGTCACCAGGTCGAGCGCGCCGTCGTCGATGCGCGCCTCGGGGCAGATCTTCATCCCGCCGCCGAAGAATCGGCCATTGCCGATCGCCGCCATGAGCACCCGGCGGCGCTCGCGCGGGCGCCCTTCGATGGTCAGCCAGACGTCGGTGTTGTCGTACGACGCCAGCGCGCCCAGGGTGGCGGCGAAGAAGGCGACGCGGCCGCCGAATCGCTTGGACGAGGCGTTGGCGCGGGTGGCGACGGTGCTGGAGAAGCCGAACGACGCCACGTTGACGAAGTGGTGAATCACCGTCTGTCCGGCGTTCCCGCGAAAGTGCACCCGTCCCGCGTCGATGGGACGCGGCCGCCCGTCCCGGATCCGCCTGGCCGCCTCGGTGATGTCATGCGGGAGATCGAGCGTGCGCCGGAAGTCGCCGCCGGTGCCGCGCGGGACGATGCCGAGCTCGGTTCGGGTGCCGGCCCCCGCCTCGAGGATTCCGTTCGCCACCTCGGAGATGGTCCCGTCGCCGCCGAGCGCCACGATGAGACGCCGCCCCGCCTCGGCTTCCCGCCGGGCGATGGCCGCCGCGTCGCGCGGCGCCGCGGTGAACGCGCTGTCCAGCTCGCCGAGGCCGTCGATGAGCGCGCCGCGGACGCGGGCCCACGTCGATTCGTTGAGCCCCCGCCCCGAGCGCGGGTTCACGATCACCAGGGGGCGCGCCGGATCCAAGATCAGAGACTTTTAACAGAGGGGGCGCCGGCCGGCTATCCTGCGCGCCCATGTCGACGCCGGCCGGCATATTGTTCGGACTCTCGGCCAGCGCTTCGTGGGCGCTGGCCAACGTCGTCGTGCAGCGCGCCGGGCGCGCGGTGGGCGCGCTGCGTGCTCTCTTCTGGGCGCAGCTCGTGGGGATCGCGCTGGCCGCACTGGGCGCGCTCGCTTTCGGCGAGCGACCGGTCCTGCCGACGGTGGCCGACGGCGCCTGGATCGCCGTCGCTGGCGTGGCCGGTCTCGGCGCCTACTTCTGCCTCTTCTACGCCTTCGAGCACGGCCGCCTCACGCTGGCGGTGCCGATCATGTCGTCGTGGGCGGTCCTCTCGTCGGCGCTGTCGATCGCCGTGTTTCACGAGCGCCTCACCGCGGGTCAGCTCGCCGGCGCGGCGACAGTCATCGCGGGCGCCGTGGTGGTGGCGCGCCACGCGCAGGGGGCGCGCGGGGCGGGCGCGGCCGGGGCTTCGTCGAAACCATGGCTGCTGGCGGCGCTGGGCGCCGCGATCGGGTTCGGTCTGCTCATCCCCGCGATGCGGCGGCTGTCGCCCGTGTTCGGCCCCATCGGCACCGTTGGCGTCGTCTACGCCGCCGATCTCGCGCTGGCGCTGCCGCTGGCCGTCGCCTTTCGGGTCGACCTCCGGCCGCCGCCCCGGAGCGCCTGGCTGGCGATCATCCTGTCGGGTTTCTTCGAGACGGCCGGCTCAGCCTGCATCACGCTCGGAGCCCGCCACGCGCCGCTGGCGCTCGTCTCGCCGCTGGCCAGCCTCGCCTCCGCCTTCACCGTCCTCTATGCCTGGGCCATCCTCCGCGAGCGTCCCGCCCGCGGCGTCCTCGTCGGCGCCGCGCTGGTCTCGGTCGGCGTCGTCGTTCTGGCGCTGTAGCTCAGGCGGCGCGTTTTCGAGGCCGAAACCGCGGCGGGAAGCTCTCGCCGATCGCGGTGCAGTAACGCTGGAGAGTCGAAAGCTTCACGTCCCCACCCGACTCGAGCTTGCTGATCACCGAGGCGGCCGTGCCCATCCGCGCGGCCACGACCGTCTGGCTGAGCCCGCGGGCGGAGCGTCGCGCGGCCAGTGCCTTGGCGAGGGCTCGTCGCCGTTCGCTTCGGCCATGAGCTCCGGGAAGCGCGGGTTCTTTCGGGTACGCCTGGCGATCATCTCGTCCAGAAAATGCTTCGGCATTGCTTGCAAGTATGAGCGGGTTTCGCGGGATTGCACAGACGCCATAGCGTGGGAGCTATCGACGGCCACGGGAGCGCCAATCCTTCAGACGGGTTTCTGCCCGCGCAATCTCTTCCGGCGGCGTCTTTCTCGTCGGTCGCCGTCGGCGCGCGCTTCGTAGAGTTCGCCTCTGAGGTGGCGCGCCGACCGAAGGCCGTTCATGGCGACGTCCTTCATTGCTTCGAAAACTGCGGCGGCGTCTTCATCCGTGAGGGTCTCGATGAACTCCGCCACCGGCCGTGCACCGTTCTGGGTGCGATAGTCGCGCCAGCGAAGTCGATGGTCCAAGGCTCCGGGTCCCGGATCCCTTTCGGCGTCTCCGCTCGTAGAGTTGCTTCGGGCGACGCCCGTTCCGAACGATGGTCTTCGGTCGCCAAGCGTCGACACTCTCGGCGGCTTCCCCTGCTAGACTGCGCGCGCCATGGCGCACCAGTACATCTACACGATGCAGAACCTCCGGCGGGTCCACCCGCCGAACAAGGAAGTGCTGAAGGGGATCTTTCTGTCGTTCTACCCGGGCGCGAAGATCGGCGTGCTCGGATCGAACGGGTCGGGGAAGTCGACGCTGCTGCGGATCATGGCCGGCGTCGACAAGGACTTTTTTGGCGACGCCAAGCCGGCCGACGGCATCCGGATCGGCTACCTGCCGCAGGAGCCGCAGCTCGACGCCAGCAAGACCGTGCTGGGGAACGTCGAGGCGGCGGTGGCGAACACCAAGAAGCTGCTCGGGCGGTTCGACGAGGTGAACGCCAAGCTCGGTGAAGAGATGTCGGCCGCGGCGATGGACAAGCTGCTCGAAGAGCAGGGGAAGCTGCAGGACGCGATCGAGGCGGCCAACGGCTGGGACCTCGACCGCACGCTGGAGATCGCGATGGACGCGCTCCGGCTGCCGCCGCCCGAGGCGGCCGTCGACAAGCTGTCCGGCGGCGAGCGGCGGCGTGTGGCGCTCTGCCGCGTGTTGCTCGAGCGCCCCGACATGCTGCTGCTCGACGAGCCGACCAACCACCTCGATGCCGAGAGCGTCGCCTGGCTCGAGCACCACCTGCACGAGTTCCCGGGGACGATCGTGGCCGTCACGCACGATCGCTACTTTCTCGACAACGTGGCCGGCTGGATCCTCGAGCTCGACCGCGGCGCCGGGATCCCCTGGGAGGGGAACTACTCGTCGTGGCTCGACCAGAAGCGCAAGCGCCTCGAGTCAGAAGAGAAGACCGAGTCGGCGCGGCAACGGACCCTGGCGCGCGAGCTCGAGTGGGTGCGCGCCTCGCCGCGCGCGCGGCAGGCCAAGTCGAAGGCGCGTCTGGCGGCCTACGACGAGATGCTGGCCGAGGAGCAGCAGAAGCGCGAAGACACCATCGAGATCGCCATCCCTCCCGGGCCGCGACTCGGCGACGTGGTGGTCAAGGCCGAGCATCTGCGTAAGGCCTACGGCGACAACGTTCTCATCGAGGATCTCAATTTCAACCTTCCGCGCGGCGGTATCGTCGGCGTCATCGGCGCCAACGGGGCCGGGAAGACGACGCTGTTCCGCATGATCACCGGGCAAGAGAAGCCGGACGGCGGCACGCTCCGGATCGGCGAGACGGTCAAGCTGGCCTACGTCGACCAGAGCCGCGACTCGCTGGACGGCGCCAAGACCGCCTTCGACGAGATCGCCCAGGGCGCCGAGTTCCTCGAGATCGGCAAGCGCAAGGTGCCTGCCCGCGCCTACGTGGCCGGCTTCAACTTCAAGGGGACCGACCAGCAGAAGCGGGTCAAGGATCTGTCGGGCGGTGAGCGCAACCGTGTCCACCTCGCCAAGGTCATCCGGTCCGGAGGCAACGTGCTCATGCTCGACGAGCCGACCAACGACCTCGACGTCGACACGCTGCGGGCGCTCGAGGACGCGCTGCTCGCCTTCCCGGGCTGTGTGGTGGTGACCAGCCACGACCGCTGGTTCCTCGACCGTATCGCCACCCACATCCTCGCCTTCGAGGGGGACAGCCAGGTGGTCTGGTTCGAGGGGAACTACCAGGACTACGAGGCCGATCGCCGGCGGCGGCTGGGCTCGGCGGCCGATCAGCCGCATCGGATCCGCTACAAGAAACTGATACACTGACGGTCATGATTCCGTACGAAGAGCTGGATCGCGCGCTCGCTCGTTGGAAGGCCAAGGCCCAGGGGGGCGTCCCGGAGGCGCCGCCTGTCGAGGCGGTACCGCCCACGCCGATCTCCGAGGCGACGCCCATTTCCGGATCGACGCCGATGGAGATCGATGAGATGGGCAGCGTCCCGCAGCCGGTCGAACCGCCCGAGCGTACGGGCGAGATCGATCTCGCCGAGATCGAAACCTACGACGACTGAGCGCGGGTTCCCGCCTCAGATCGCGTCGAGCGGAGGCGAGCTTTAAACCACCCCACGCGCGGAGACGCGCGCGGGGACCCCGGGCTCGCCGGAGCTCATCGCGGGAGGTCGCAGGAACCCTCCCAGGGTTCCTGATCTAAAAATAGAAGCGGACGCCCAGTCCGCCTTCGGGACCGAAGTTGAACTGGGGGATGATCTCGAACGAGAAGGCCAGCTCGAAGAACACCTCGAGGAAGGCCGGGTTGGTGAACATCAGGTCGAGCCCGATCGGGGCGCGTGCGGAGACGACGACGCAGTCGTTTGAACAGCCGCCGAACCAGACGAAGCGCCCGCCACCACCGATGTGCCAGTCGAGCTGGGCGCTGCCCCGGACGATGTTGGACTGCCAGAGGTAGTCCATGTTGAAGGTTCCGTTGTTGGCGCCGTAGCCACTGCAAACTCTCTGACCGTTGTTGTCTGTGAAGCACTCGCCGAAGCCGCCCCAGAACCCGAGGCCGAAGTCGAGCGCGTTGGTCGGCGCGACCCAGAGCTTGGCCGTGAGGCCGGTCGGATCGCCGATCATGACGCCGAGGCCGAACTTGCGGGAGTAGCCGACCTCGGTCGCCTGAGCTGCTTGCCCCACGGCAGCCAGCAAGAGCGCCGCCGCGAGCGTGGTGAGGAGTGTCCTTTTCATGCCGCGTATAGTACGCACGATCGGGCCTTGCCGACAGTTCCCAGTGCAATGATCGATGATCCGAGCGCGTCCCCCGGGACAAGCATCCGCCGTTACCTGCACGGGCGCGGGCAGTCGGTGACGCGTGTCATCCCGGCGGTCCTCTTTGTCCTGGCGCTCGCGTGTGGTCCGCGGAGGTCGGCTCCGGTCCCCACGCCGCCGACCCCTGTCCGGCCCGCGGCGCCGGCTGTGACGCCGCCGCGCGCGCCCGGCCCGTCGCTTCCTGCGGCTGACGCGCTGCCGGCCACGCCCGATCTGCCGCCGGAGCGCCGCGCGATTCAGGTTGTCGGCGGTTCGGAAAGGACCGTCGACGTCGAGACGGCGCGCGCGCGCGGCCTCACGGTCGTCGATCTCTCGGACGCCTGGCTGCCGTCGGTGCTGGACGATCACCCGGGCCCGAAGGCGACCGCGACGCTGGTCAATCCGTACCACGCGATCTACCTCGGCCTCGCCGCCGATCGCACCGACGGGGACGGCCAGCCGCTGGCGGCGGGCGAGCGCAATTACCTGGAGATGTACGGCATCCCGCCGTCGCTGTCGGTGCTCCGGCGGCGTTTTCTCGAGGACGCACGGCGAGATTGCGCGGGCAGCTTCGATCCCGAGAAGCTGCTGGCGGTCGACGAGGTGCGCACCTGGGGCGCCAGCACCGAGGCGAAGGAGCTGGCCAAGCAGGCGGCGCGCGCCGCGCGGGTCGAGGCGGCGCGCGTGGCGGCCGACGCGGCGACGGTGGAGGCGCTCGGCGAGGCCGATCCCAAGACGGATCCGAGGATGGTGAAGGACGTGAAGGAGGCGCTGCGGTTCGCGGCCGAGCGGGCGGCGTTCGCCGAGGCCGAGAAGCGGCTCGTCTGCGAGGGGATGCTCGAGCCCGCCAAGCACAAGACCGGCAGCTACGACACGGCGATGCGCAGCGCGATGCTCGCCTTCCAGCAGAAGCACGCGGTGATGGAGCAGGCGGACATCAAGCGCCCGACGCTGGAGGCGCTGGCGCGTCCGCCCCTGGAGAACGACATGCTGGCGCTCCGCCGGGTCCTCACCGAGCGGGCGATGCACGCGGCAGGCACCGTCGAGGACGGCAGCGTTTCGGACGACGATCGCCCGGGGGCGGCGGTGGGCGGCCCGACCTACCTCGGCGCCGACGGGGGCCGCCACCGGGTTCCCGATCTGGCGACGCCGTCGCTCGAGGCGGTACTGCTCGCGCTGGGGATCGCCACGCCCGACGACGCGGTGGCCTTCTTTCGCCTGCACAGCCGCGCCGACTTCGGCTGGCTCAAGGTGGCGGCGCGGCTGCCGCCCCTCCCCGAATACTACGGTCCGGCGATGGATCTCTCCGTGGAGATCGATCGCGGCGACGTCTGGTACGACTTCCCGTTCGACGCCAAGGGGCAGCGCCTGCCGCAGCCGCGCGAGCGTTTCCCGACCTTCACGCTCTTCGTGAAGTGGCGCGGCGAAAAGGTCCCGCTCGTGCGCTGGCGGACCACCGTCGGGGGCTGGCGCGCGGAGCTGGCCTCCGACGGGCAGGAGTACTACCGCTACAAGGGGTCGGACATCGGTCCGCGCGTCTGGCACCACATCGTCGCCGCGCCGGTCTGGATCCCGCCCGCCTCGTCGCCGCTCGCCTCCTTTGTGAAGGAGAAGCGGGTGAACGGCATCTACCAGCGCGTCACCAACTACGACGAGACCGGGCCCGGGTTCCTGTCGGCCTATGGCCTCGCGGCGGCCATCCACGAGGAGATGCGGCGCGGCCCCGAGGGCCCGACCTTCTTCGACAACGGCATCCGCACGCACGGATCGTTCGATTACCTCTCTCTGCGCGGGCGCTTCTCGCATGGCTGTCACCGGCTCTACAACCAGCAGGCGATGCGGCTCTTCAGCTTCGTGCTGGCTCACCGGCGGATGCGCGTCGTCGGCGCGATCCCCCTCGGCTCCCGGCGCACGTTTTATTCGCAGGGGGAAGTCTTCGAGATGCGGCTGCCGAGCCGCGGCTTCTACTATGAGCTCGACCCGCCGCTGCCGGTCAACGTGCTCGAGGGGACGGTGAAGGGGACGCTGCAGAAACCGATCGCCGGCTACGTGCGGAAGCCGGGCGTCAAGTACGCGTCGTCGGCGATCCCGACCGCCTCGACCTCGCCCGACAGTCGGGCCGGAGGCGACGCGCCGTGACCCGCCTGGCGATGGCCGCCGGCGCGGCGCTGCTGCTCGGCGCCGGCTGCGGGTCGGCGCCGCAAGCGCCTTCCGGGCCCGCGCCCGCGCCGCCGCGCGCGGTCGCACCGCGGACGCCGGATCTGCCGCTCGACGACGAGGCGCCGGAGCGGGCCTCCGCCGGGTCGTCCGGCGGGCCCCAGGTGACGATCAAGCTGCTCGCCGACGCTTCACGGAAAGCGCACGTCTTCTGGGGGCGCAAGGATTTGGGCGTCGCGCCGCTCGAGATCCAGCGACCGCGCGGCTCGGGGCCGCTCGACCTGCTGGTCAGCGCGCCGGGCTTTCTGCCACTGCACACGCGGGTCTTCACCGATCGCGACGAGGTCCTCTCCCTGCGCCTTTACGACGCCGACGGCGCCCGGGGGCTGCTCGGATACCCCGTCAAGATCGAGGGACCCTGAAGGCGCAAAGGCTAGGCGAAAAGCTTCAAGCGGCCGCGCGGGCGAGCTTTTCGCTTCCAACTTCGTCGGGTTTCACCCACAATGCCCGAACTTTTCCCGGCCCCGGCCGGTAACGCACGAGAGGAGATCGATCGAATGGGCAAGCCGCTGTCGAAGTCCGACCTCATTTCCAAGCTGGCCGAAGAGAACGAGGGGAAGCTCTCTCGCAAGGACGTCAAGGGCGTCCTCGAGTCGCTCGCCACCATCGGCTACAAAGAGCTGAAGAAGACCGGGACCTTCCTGGTTCCTGGATTCGCAAAGTTCGTCGTCATCAAGAAGCCGGCCACCAAGGAGCGCAAGGGGATCAACCCCTTCACCAAGGAGCCGACGGTTTTCAAGGCCAAGCCGGCCCGCAAGATCGTCCGCGCCCGTCCGGTCAAGGCCGCCAAGGACGCGGTCTAGCCCTTTTCGAGAGATCCGAGGCGGGCGGGGCTTCACGGCCGCCGCCCGCCCACTCCCGCCGCGTCCTGTGTAACCGGGATCGCGCTGTGGGCGTGATCTGCGCTGATTTTCCCCGGGCAGCGCCGAACAAGGACCACTTTCATCGTTAATATGGCGCCGATGGGCAGGCGCCACCAAGCCGACGACGCCCGCAGGCTGTCGGTCCAGCAGACCGCCTCGCGGGTGCTGCTCGAGGCCGCCTCGCTCGACGAGGCGATGGCGGAGATCCTGCAGTCGATCGCCATCGAGCTCGACTGGGCGCTGGCCATCTACTGGGTGGTCGTCCCCGACGCAGCGGCCCAGCGCGCGTCGCTGCAGTGCCAGGCGATCTGGGCCGAGGAGCCAATGGTGCGCAGCGCGGTGGTCGAGGCGTCCCGCGCCTCCGTGCTCGTCGACACCCACGATCTCCCCGCCCAGGCGGCTGCCGGACGCGAGGCGGTCTGGGTCTCGGGTCTCGCTGCCGACGATCCGCGGCCTCGGCTGCGGCTGGCCGCGGCCGCCGGGCTGCAAACGGTCGCGGCCTTTCCGGTGCGCCAGCGCGAGAACGTCCCCGCGGTCATCGAGCTCTACGCGCGCGACGACCGGCCCCTCGACGACCGGATGCTGCATCTCATGACCGCCATCGGTCACCAGATCTGCCTGGTCCTGCACCGGATGGAGGCGCAGGCGGCGGCGCTCGAGGCGCTCGAGCGCTCGCGCGAGGAGCTGGAGACGGTGCTGCGCGCGCTCCCCGACGGGGTCACCGTGCGCGACGGGGCTGGACGGCTGGTCTACGCCAACAAGGCGATCGCGCTAGCGGCGGGGCTGCCGGACCTGCGTGCCTCGCCCGCCGAGCTCCTGGGCCGTTTCCGCATGTGGGACGAGAGCGGGCGCCCGCTGTCCGCCGACCAGATTCCGGGGTCGCGGACCGCGCTGCCGAGCAGCGAGGAGCAGATCCTGCGCTACCGCCCGATCGGCGGCGAAGGGGGCGATCGCTGGGTCTCGGTGAAGGCGGCGCCGGTCGCCGCGGCGCGCGGAGGCGATGAGCGCGTCGTCATCGTCATGCGCGATGTGACCGCGGCGCGACGCGATCAGGAGTGGCAGCGCTTCCTGGGGGAGGCCAGCACGACGCTCGCCTCGTCGATGGACCTGCCGACGGTGCTGGAGGAGCTGGCGGCGCTGGCAGCGCGCACCGTCGCCGATCGCTGCGCGGTCGTGCTGCGCCGCGGGAAGGCGGAGGCACGCCTGGTCGCCTTCGCGCGCGCGGGGGGACAGGCCTCTTCCCAGAGTGGGCCCGATCCCCTGTCGGAGCCCGCCGATCGCGGGCGCGCCGACTGCCTGCGCGCCGCCCAGGCCGCCATGGCCGCCGGCGCGCCGGTCCTGGAGAACGACCCGGGACGCTCGGCCATCGCCGCGCCCCTGCACCTGCGCGGGCAGGCGCTGGGGGCCATCGTCTTGGCGGCACACGACGAAGCGCGGCGCTACGGTCCGCTCGACGTCGGCGCTGCGAACGAGCTGGCCCGCCGGGCGTCGATCGCCATCGACAACGTTCGTCTCTACGCCGAGGCGCAGGAGTCGGTCCGGGCGCGGGAGGATCTTCTGGCCATCGTCTCGCACGATCTCCGCAACCCGCTGGGCGTGGTGCTGGCCTCGAGCGCGCTCTTGCTCAAGAGCTCGCTGCCACCCGAGCCGCCGGGGAAGGAGGGGCGGGCCCGGCGCCAGGTCGAGGCGATCGAGCGGGCCGGCAACCGGATGAACCGGCTCATTCGCGACCTGCTCGACTTCGCGGCGATCCAGGCGGGGCACCTGTCGGTCAGCTCGCACCCGCGCGAGGTGGGGATGCTCATCCGCGAGATCCTCGACGCGCTCGAGCCGCTGGCCGCGGCCAAGTCGATCAAGCTGGTCGACGGGGGCGCGGAGGAGAGCGGCCTCCAGATCTCCTGCGACCACGACCGGGTCATCCAGCTCTTCTCCAACGTCGTCGGCAACGCCGTGAAGTTCACGCCGGAGGGGGGGATGGTCACCCTGCGCGCCGAGCCCGACGGCAGCATGGTCCGCTTCGCGGTGGCCGACACCGGCCCGGGGATCTCGACCGATGAGCTCCCGTACGTCTTCGACCGCTACTACCAGGCGCGGCGCCGGAACCGGGACGGCATCGGTCTGGGCCTTTCCATCGCGCGGGGCATCGTGGAGGCGCACGGCGGCCGGATCTGGGTCGAAAGCCCGACCGCCAATCCGGGTGCCGGGAGCACGTTCTTTTTCACTCTCCCCGCGCCCCAACAATAACGTACACTTATCCGCCCTTTCAGGCCGACCGGTGTAAGTGGCGATGCCTAATATGTTGGAAGTAGAGGTCAACGGGACGAGCGCTCCGCGCAGCTCGACCGATCACGTTTCCCCGCCAGCCGAAAGCGGCGCGAACGGCGAGATGGACGCGCTGGCGATCGCCAACCTGCCGTTCGCGGAAGAGCTCTACTTCCAGTTCCTCCGCGATCCGGCCAGCGTCGATCCAGAGTGGCGGCGCACGTTCGCCGCGCTCGACGGCGGCGCCGGCCGCAACGGCGCTGGGCCCGGCGCGCTCGTCCCGCCGGCGGCCTTTCCCCGCAGCATCTTCGCGGGCCGCGGGGCGCCAAGCGCGGGGGTCGATGGCCCACCGGCCTCTCCCCCGGGCGCCATCCAGAGCCGCATCTCGATGCGGCTCCTCTCCGAGCGCGTGCAGCGGCTCATCGAGGGTTACCGCGAGATGGGACACCTGTTCGCCGATCTCGATCCGCTGGGGCTCACCACCCGGCCGAGCCCGCACATCGCGCTGCAGGATTACGGCCTCACCGACGAGGACCTCGACCTGGTGTTCAGCAGCGAGAACGTGGCGGGCCCGACGCGCAAGACGCTGCGCGACCTCATGAGCCTGCTGCGCGAGACCTACTGCCGCACGATCGGCGTGCAGACCTCGCACCTGCACGACCTCGAGCTGCGGGCCTGGCTGCAGAGCCGGATGGAGAACTCGCGCAACCGGCTGCCGCTGACGCGCGCCGGTCGAATTCAGGTGTTTCAGCAGGTGATCGGCGCCGAGGTGTTCGAGCAGTTCCTGCAGAACAAGTTCCTGGGGTCGAAGCGCTTCTCGCTCGAGGGGGCGGAGAGCCTCATCCCGATGCTCGAGCGGTTGGTCGAGCGCGCCGCCCGCTCGAGCGTCGGCGAGATCGTGATCGGGATGGCGCACCGAGGGCGCCTCAACGTGCTGGCCAACGTGCTCAAGAAGCCGGCCTCGCAGATCTTCGCCGAGTTCCAGGACAAGCTGGACGACAAGGCCGATCTCAACGACGGCGGCGGCGACGTCAAGTACCACCTCGGCTTCTCGATCGACCGCGTGTTCGGCGAGGGGAGCGACGAGCACCGCGTCCACCTGTCGCTCACCTTCAACCCGAGTCACCTCGAGTGGGTGAACACCGTCGTGCAGGGGCGCGTCCGCGCCAAACAAGACCGCCTGGGTGACGGCACGCGCTCGCGCGCGCTGCCGATCCTGATCCACGGCGACGCGGCGTTCGCCGGCCAGGGGATCATCGCCGAGTCGCTCAACATGTCGGAGCTGCCCGGCTACAGCGTCGGCGGCACCGTGCACATCATCGTCAACAACCAGGTCGGGTTCACCACCTCGCCGGCGAGCGGCAAGTCGACCACCTACGCCACCGACGTGGCGCGCATGCTGCAGATCCCGATCTTCCACGTCAACGGCGAGGATCCGGAGGCGGTCTGCCAGGTGGTCGATCTGGCGGTCGACTTCCGGCAGCGCTTTCATCGCGACGCCATCATCGAGCTGTGGTGCTACCGGAAGCTGGGACACAACGAGGGCGATGAGCCGTCGTACACGCAGCCCGTGATGTACCGGGCCATCGCCAGCAAGCCGTCGATCCGGATGGCCTACCTCGCCTACGACGGCGCCAACCCGGCGACCGACGGCGGGCCCCCCATCACCGTGGAGGAGACCGACGCCATCGCCGCCGCCAAGCGGAAGGAGCTGGAGGGCGAGCTGGAGGTGGCGACCAAGCTGGAGACGCCGCCGCGCCCGAGCACGTTCGGCGGCGCCTGGGCCCGGGTCAAAGGGGGCTCGGACAGCCAGGTCCCCGAGGTGCCGACCGCGGTGACCGTCGCGTCGATCAAAGAGGTGACGCGCGCGCTCACCACCACGCCGGCCGACTTCCACGTTCATCCCAAGCTGCAAAAGCTGATCATCGAGACACGCGCGCAGATGGGCGCCGGCGAGAAGTCGGCCGACTGGGGGATGGGCGAGGCGCTGGCGTTCGGGACGCTCCTGGCGCAGGGGACGCGGGTGCGCCTCTCGGGGCAGGACTCCTGCCGCGGCACCTTCAGCCACCGTCACGCTGTCATGTACGACCACGAGGACGGGCACCCGTACACGCCGCTCGCCCACCTCGGCCCCAAGCAGGGGGTGTTCGAGGTGCGCGACAGCCCGCTCACGGAAGGGGCGGTGCTCGGCTTCGACTTCGGCTACAGCCTCGACATGCCCGATGGCCTCACCCTCTGGGAGGCGCAGTTCGGCGACTTCGTGAACGCGGCGCAGGTGATCATCGACCAGTTCATCACCTCGTCCGAGGCCAAGTGGCACCGGGTGAGCGGCCTCGTGCTGCTCTTGCCGCACGGGATGGAGGGGCAGGGGCCCGAGCACTCCAACGCGCGGCTCGATCGCTTTCTCAACCTCTGCGTCAACGACAACATGCAGGTCTGCAACCTGACCACGCCGGCGCAGTACTTCCACGCGCTCCGGCGGCAGGTGCTGCGCCCCTACCGCAAGCCGCTCATCATCATGTCGCCCAAGAGCCTGCTGCGGCACCCGTCGGCGACCTCGCCCCTCTCCGCCTTCACCGAGGGTGGTTTCCAGCACATCATCCCTGACGCCTCGGTGAAGGATCCGGCGCGCGTCAAGCGCGTGCTGCTCTGCACCGGCAAGGTCTACTACGATCTGATCGCCGCGCGCGAGGCGCACAAGTACGAAGACGTGGCGATCGTGCGCATCGAGCAGCTGTTCCCGCTCCACAAGGACGAGCTGCTGGAGACGCTGGCCGCGTTCCCCGAGGGGACACCGGTGGTCTGGGTCCAGGAGGAGCCCAAGAACATGGGCGCCTGGGCCTACATGAACCGTGAGCTGCCGCCGCTCCTGGCCGGATCGTTCCCCTGGTCGGCGGTCACGCGGCCGCTGTCGGCCAGCCCCGCCACCGGATCGGCCAAGCGGCACACGCGCGAGCAGACGCGGCTCGTGACCGAAGCGTTCGGAAAAGGAGTCAGCTGATGGCGATGGAGTTGCGGGTCCCGGCGCTGGGGGAATCGGTTCGCGAGGCGACGCTCGGCGCCTGGAAGCACGCCGAGGGGGACGAGGTCTCCGTCGATGAGCCGCTCGTCGAGGTTGAGAGCGAGAAGGCGACGGTGGAGGTGCCGTCGCCGGGCGCCGGCGTGCTGCGGAAGATCCTGCGCCAGGCGGGCGACACCGTCGCGGTCGGCGAGGTGATCGCCGAGATCGAGGCGCTCGGCGCGCAGGCGGCGCAGGGCAAGGCCAATGGCCGGAAAGCGGGCGACGGCGGCAACGGCCGGCCGGCGCCGGCCCCGGTGCGCGCGGCGCCGTCGGCGCGGCGTGCGCTGGCCGAAAGCGGGCTTTCCGCCGAGGAGGTCAAGGGGAGTGGCCGCGGCGGGAGGATCTCCAAGCAGGACGTGACCCGCGCGCTCGAGGAGAACATCACGCCGCCGGTGCCCGCGCCCGCGCCGATCGAGGCGCCGCCCGCCGTCCGCCCGCCCGAGGGCGGCGCGCGCGAGCGGGTGGTGCCGATGTCGCCGCTGCGCAAGACGGTGGCGCGCCGGTTGGTCGAGGCGCAGCACGCCGCCGCGATCCTGACGACCTTCAACGAGATCGACATGTCGACGGTGCTGGCGCTGCGCGAGCGGCATCAAGAGAGGTTCGTCAAGCAGCACGGTCTCAAGCTCGGCTTCATGTCCTTCTTCGTGAAGGCCGCCATCGAGGCGCTCAAGACCTACCCCGGCGTCAACGCCGAGATCCGCGGCACCGACGTCGTCTACAAGGACCACTACGACATCGGCGTCGCCGTCGGCGGCGGCAAGGGGCTGGTGGTGCCGGTGGTGCGCGACGCCGATCGCCTCTCGTTCGCCGAGGTCGAGGCGGCGATCGCCGAGCTGGCCGGCCGGGCGCGCGAAAACAAGCTCGGGCTCAAGGAGCTGGAGGGCGGGACCTTCACCATCTCCAACGGCGGCGTGTACGGCTCGCTGCTCTCGACGCCGATCTTGAACCCGCCGCAGAGCGGGATCCTCGGCCTGCACGCGATCCAGAAGCGGGCCGTCGTCGTGGCGGACGCCGTCGTCGTGCGGCCGATGATGTACGTGGCGCTCTCCTACGACCACCGGCTGGTCGACGGGCGCGAGGCGGTGCAGTTCCTCGTTCGCGTCAAGGAATGCGTCGAGGATCCCGAGCGCCTGCTGCTCGAGATTTAGGCCCGATCTAGGGTGTCACCGACGGCGTCGTCGGGGCCATCTGGTCCTCGGGCGTCCGGGTGACGCTGCCGCGCGGGATGTCGGGAGGCGCGCTACTCGAGGGGCCCTTGATGTTGTTCACGCGCTTGGCTCCTCCGCCGCTCGCACCGGCGCTGTCGGGTATCGGCGGCGTCGGCGGGGCCATCGGGAAATACTGCAACCAGTGATCGTTGGCCAGTCGGTCGGGCATCGGCGTCCGCTTGGAGTCGAGCGCACGCGGCGGCGGCCGGCCCGTCGACTCGCCGTGCGGCTCGGCCGGCGCGCCCGAGCCGTTCGGGACCACGACCAGGGGCGCGGCCGCGTCGGGCTTGTTGGGCTCGGCCCCGGCGTCTGGCTCAGCGCTGGCCCCTGCCTCCAGCGCCAGTGTCAGCGCCAACGTCCACGCGAGACGAATCCCCATACAGGGAAGTTGGAGACGGAAGCGCCGCCCTCAAGCGCGGCCGCTCGCTCCGGCTGCGGACCGGAATCAGGAAAATTACCGATGTGCTTGACCGCTTGCATCGACCCCACCCGGCCTCAGGTTCGAGGAAGGAGGAGGAGTCATGCACATCATCTGGACGCTCATCGTCGGTTTGGTGGTCGGTGCGCTGGCGAAGCTCATCATGCCGGGGAAGGATCCCGGCGGGGTGATCGTCACCATGCTGCTCGGTGTCGCCGGCTCATTGGTCGCGGGTTTCCTCGGACGGGCCCTCGGCTGGTATCACAGCGCGAGCAGCGGGCCCGGGATCGTCGCCTCGGTCATCGGCGCGCTCGTGTTGCTCGGCATCTACCGCGTGGCCACGCATCGCAAGCTGACCCGCACCGCGTGACGACGTCCCGAATCTAGTGAATGGCCCGGCCCCACCGGGCCAGGATCCAGGCGGTGGCGTTGTCGCGGCGCGAATAGACGGCATAGCCGTCGTTGTTGACCCGACCGGCAGGCGAGAGCTGCCAGAACAGGCCGAGCTGGCCGCCGGAGAGCGCGAACAGGTGGCGTAGCCATTCGTCGTAGTTCTGGGCGCGCTCCACGTCGGGCGCCGCGAACCCGCACTCGCCGAGGTAGGCAACCTTGCCGGTCACCATCGCGATGGCCTGGTGGCGGTCAATCCAGAATCTCGGCGTCCCGTGGTGTCGAGAAGCCGTAGTTCCGCGGGTAGAAGTGGTACGAGAGCATGTCCAGCGCGTCGACACGCGAGAGCTTGGAGAAGCTGCACCCGTCGTCGCCGCGGACCGCGTAATAGTTGGTGAGCCCGGCGTACGGCGACGGATCGTCGTCGAACCCATCGCCGCCGTCGGCCACCAGCTGGTTGGGTGCGACCTGCTTCAAGAAGGTGGCCAGCTCGGCCACCGTGTCGGGGAGCCGCGTCGTGCCGGCGCAGCTCGCGCAGCGCAGCTCGTTGCCGATCTCCCAGGCGAGGATGGTCGGCTCGTCGCGGTAGGGGATGCCGGTGAAGGTGTTGACCCGGTTGACCAGCATGAAGGCGTAGTCCTTCCACCACTGCTGCATCTGGGCGTCGCGGAAGAAGTCGTCGCGGTCGACCGGGCTGCCGTAGAGCTTGCTGGCCCAGGCGGCGTAGGCCGGCAGGCCGCCGTACTCCCCCCAGTTGTTGACCAGCGGGACGATGAGCCGGATGCCGCGCCGCTTGGCCTCCCAGACCGCCTGGTCGAGGCCGCGCAGCCCCTCCTCGCGGAACCCCTCCTCCGGGCTGCGCCGGATCGACGAGGTGTCCTTCGAGTCGTTGAACCCCCAGATGCGCGCCACCGGCAGCGACAGGCAGACCAGATCGTCCAGCACCTCGCGCACCGCCTCGAGCGCCTGCGGGTCCTGCTCCTGCTGCGCGTACGAGAGGAGCTGCTGCAGGTAATAGAGGTTGGTCCCGGTCGAGCGGAAAGCCGTGACGTCGTTGAGCAGCAGCGCGCCGTCGGTCCGCCCCACGAACCCGGAGATCGGCGGCAGCGGCGGGCAACCGGTGTTGACCAGCTCGTCGGCGCGGATCGGCGGGGGCGGCTCCGGCGCGGTCGGAGCCTCGCCGCAGCTGCTGAAGACGAGCGCGAGAAGAACAACTCGAGCGTGGCCGCCGGGCGCGGCACCGCCGCGACGGGCGGCGAGGGTCAGAGCAATCTCCCTCGCAGGATGATGGCGGCGACCGTGAAGTAGATGACCAGGCCGCTCACGTCGACCAGCGTGGCGACGAACGGCGCCGAGGCGCTCGCCGGGTCGAAACCGAACCGGCGGAGGATGAAGGGGAGCATCGATCCGGCGATGGTCCCCCACATCACCACGCCCACCAGGCTGGTCGCCACCGTGGCCGCCACGCTCAGGTATTGCGGGCCGTAGGTGTGAAACAGCCCCTCCCAGGTCACGATGCGGATGAAGCCGATCGTCGCCAAGACGAGGCCCAGGCCGACCCCGGCCACCACCTCGCGCCGGATGACCCGCCACCAGTCACGCAGGCGGACCTCGCCCAGCGCCATCGCCCGGATGACCAGCGTGGTGGCCTGCGAGCCGGAGTTGCCGCCGCTCGAGATGATGAGCGGGATGAACAGCGCCAGCACCACCGCGCGCGCGATCTCCTTCTCGAAGAATCCCATCGCGCTGGCGGTCAGCATCTCGCCCAGGAACAGGACGGAGAGCCAGCCGACCCGCTTGCGGATCATCCGGCGCAGCTCGATCTCGAGATACGGCGCGTCGAGGGCCTCGACACCGCCGACCTTCTGCATGTCCTCGGTGGCCTCTTCCTGGACCACGTCGACCACGTCGTCGACGGTCACGATCCCCTTCATCTGCCCGTCGGGGTTGACGACCGGCAGCGCCACCAGGTGAGAGAGGGCGAACTTGTGGCTCACCGTCTCCTGATCCATCTGGTCGGGGATGGTGGTCACCTGCCGCTTCATGATCTCGGCGACGCGCGTGCGGACCGTGGCCGTGAAGAGCTCGCGGAACGAGACCACCCCGAGCAGCCGCTGCTCTCCGTCGAGGACGTAGCCGTAATAGATGGTGCGCGGCTGCTCGCGCATCTGCTTGCGCACGTAGCTGATCGCCTCGTCGACGGTCATCTCCGGGCGCAGTCGGATGTAGCGCGGGTTCATGAGGCCGCCCGCGGCGTCCTCCGAGTAGGCGAGCAGGGCGGTCACCTCGCGCCGGGTCGGCTCGTCGAGGAGGGCCAGGAGCTGGTCGCGCTTCTCGGTCGGCGCCGCCTGGACCAAGTCGGCGGCGTCGTCGGGCGGGAGGAGCCGCACCCAGGACCGCTGCTCGCGGCTCGGCATCCCGCACACGACGTCGGCTTGATCGCGCGCGGAGAGGCCGAAGAAGAAGTCCTCGGCTTCGTCCCGCGGCAAGAGGAGAAATCCCGCGATCCGATCGCCATGCGCCAGCAGCGGCCAGGCGTCGCGGATCTCCCCAAGCGACAGCGGCTCGCGCTCGTCGGTCGGCGGGGTCGGAGGCGCGGCGGTTTCCATGGCGGGGCGATCGGAAAGGCTAGCGCGCCGGGGTCAGCGTGGTCCCGGCTCGGGGCGGTATTCGCAGGCTTCGTAGAAGCGCCGCCCGAACGCCGTCACGTAGAGCGCCTTGCGCTGCAGGTCGGCCACCACGCGATCGTCGTCCTCTTTCGACCCGTTCTTGAGCGGCGCCGGCGGGTTGGCCTCGACGCGCGCGATCGCCGCCTTGACGGCGGCACTCTCCTCGAGCGCCCGGAATCCGCGCGTATCGTCGGCGATCCGCACCGGCCGGATCTCGGTCAGCCCCAGCCGGCAGAGGTTGTCGATGTAGAGCGGCACCCGCTCGGGATGCTCGACCTGGGCGTCGGCGCCGAGGCGGCTCCAGTTCCGCAGCTCCGTCGACAGGGCGCCCCCGAACCGGTAGCGCGACACCACGCTCACCAGCGGGAACGGACCGTCGTGCTGGAACAGGCTGACGAGGCGCACCTCGTCGGCGGTGAGCTCGCGCAGGATTCCGAGAAACGCCGGGTGGACGCGCGCGGAGGCTTGCTCGTCCATCGCCGCCGCCAGGAGGTTCAAGTAGCGCTCGCGGAGGGTGGCGCCGTTGCGCACGCTCCCTGCCAGCGCTTGCGCGGCGAAGGCCAGCGCCGGGGCGCGGCGGCGCGCGCCGGGGATGGCGGTCACCCGCTCGCCGAGGTCGCGCAGCGTGCCCGGGAGCCGCGCGGCCATCTCGGGGACCTGCCGCAGCGGGCCCGCCGCCAGCAGCGCCATCGCGCCGAGGCCGCCGCTGAACGCACCGCCCAGCGACAGCTCACGCCCGGGGCGCAACACCAGATCGCGAATCGCGCGTGTCGCGTTCCGCACCGCCTCCCGCTCTTTTCCGAGGATCATGCCCGCGAGGTTACCCGATCTTTTTCGCCGCGTGACCCCGAAAGCTCGCGATCAGCCGCTCGAACGCAGGGGCGGATCGCGCTCGACGGAATTCGGAGGGTCGAGCTGCGGCGCAGCCATCGCGTTGTCGTTGGCGACGAGCCGCAGGCTCGACGGGCGGGCGCGCCGCACGCGGGCCACGATCTGCGGCCAGAGCGCGTAGATCGTCACCGGCAGGAAGAGCGCGAACTCGATCCCGAACTCGAGGAGACCGGCGCGCGACAGCAGCCTGAGCCCGCGCGGCGCATCGGGCAGCGGGCGCCAGAGCAAATGGTAGCGCGCAGCGGAGAGCGGCCAGAAGAGGGTGAGGCTCTTGCCGCCCTCGCCGAGCAGATCGAGCAGCGTGTGGCTGGCGATCGCCGCCGCGCCGGCCAGCGCCGTCCGCACCACCGGCCAGTGCCAGCGGCGCGCGGCGATCGCGCACGCCGCCCCGACCGCGATCGCCATCGCGAGCGAGTGCATCGCCCCGCGATGCCCGAACGGACCGGCGTCCGAGGCGCCCAGCGCGACCAGCAAGAGGTCGACGTCGGGCAACGCCGCGAGCGCCACGAATAGGGCCAGCGTTCGCCAGTCGGTCCGCCGCCGCGCTCCCGCCCCCATGCCCCCGTGTAGCCTCCCGGTGAGGAGGCCGACCGCCACATGCCCAAAGTTGGCCATCCACAAGTTTGGTCCATCGCTGGACCGGCTGCGTGTGAGCACTTGTCGGATTTCGCGACGCATCGGCGGCGGTCGGCCTCCCCCTGCCGACCGCCCCTTCGTGGAGAGCTAGCGGGTGACGCGCTCGCGCGAAAGCGTGCTGGCCGCGTCGGCGATATCGTTGTTGTTGGAGGTCGCGAGGCGCGCCAGCGTCTCCGCTTCGGCGCGCTGCTGGGCCGCCTCCATCTCCGCCTCGGAGTAGAACTGGGGCTGTCCCGTCGTCGCGCAGCCGATCGCCGAAACCATGAGTCCCACTGCCATGACGCGAACCATCGACATCGTCTTCATTTTGTATTGTCCTTCACAAGTTGTAATCGGTTAGTAAAGTTTTAGCTTGAGCCGTTTGCTGGAGAAAAATGTCGCCGCCGGTGTTGTTTTCACCACGTTTCACCGGCCAGAAGCTGGGGTCTGCCTTCCCCACGGTTCTCGGATGCCTCTCCGGGCGCCCGTGACGAAATTGTTGCGCTGCGGCGACGCTGCCAGGGGCCTTCGACCACTGTTTCGACCACCGCGCCGGCTCGTCAGGGAAGCGCGATAAGCTGCGCCGGCGTGCTCCGGCCGGGGTGGCGAAATGGTAAACGCGGCGGACTTAAAATCCGCTATCCCGAAAGGGATTTGAGGGTTCAATTCCCTCCCCCGGCACTATAAAACAAGGAGTTTCAGAGCTTGGGTATGGACCCCGCAGACCTCGCTTCCGAGCGAGTTGCAGCCGCCGGCGTCGTGCTCTTCGCGCTCGGCGTCACGGTGTCGCGCCACAAGGAGCTCGCGCTCGAACGCTACCGCCAGGTCATGGCCTGGCCGTGGTGAGGACGGGCGTCCGGCTCACCGCCTCCGCGGTACCCACGCCTCGGCCGGCGCCACCGAGGGGATGGCGTGTTAACGCGGTCGACGACGACGCGTTTCTCGGCACGTTCCAGCCGCGCGAGCGGGACTACTGCGCGCGGAAGGCGCCGCCATGGCTCTCGAACCAGTGCCCGCTGGACTGTCTTGCGCGCAACCGCGAGCGCCGTCGCGAGGTCTCGACGAATAGACGCTTGGGCGAGATAGCGCAAGGTCGTTTGAGGGCCCGCCTACCTACGCGAGCCGCCTTTGACTGAAGCGGGCAGGACCGACATGCTCGTGATGGATGGTCACCTCACCCGACAAGCGGATCATCATCGTCGCCGGTCCGAATGGGGCCGGCAAGACGACGTTCGCCCGCCAGTTTCTGCCACGCGAAGGCGACTGTCCGACGTTCGTAAATGCCGACCTGATCGCCGACGGTCTGTCGCCCTTCGATCCCGGTCGCGCGGCGATTCGGTCGGGACGCTTGATGCTGCAGCTCATAGCGGAGCACGTTGCCAAAGGTGAAAGCTTCGCGTTCGAGACGACTCTCGCGGGTAGGAACTACGCGCGGTCCATTCCCCGATGGCGCGCGCAGGGCTACCGCGTCACGCTGTACTTCTTGTCGCTGCCTTCAATCGACATCGCGGTCTCCCGCGTCGTCGAGCGGGTCCGCCAGGGAGGGCACGACGTCTCCGAGGAGGTGATCAAGCGTCGCTTCATCTCCGGTCGGGAAAACCTCGAAACCCTGTACAAACCGATCGTCGACAAGTGGCTCCTCTACGACAACTCCGGTTCGGAGCCGATGCTGCTAGACTCTGGAGTGAACCCATGAGCTCAAAGGTTCGCGAGCTAGCTCAGGATCCAGAAGCCGAAGCGGCACTAGCCGCTCTGCGGCGCGCTCGTCGCGATGCTGAGCGCGTCGCGCAGATGACCGGCACCTACCTCATCCAGGCGGAGAACGGGAAGCTGGTCCGCGTGGCCCCCCGCCCGGAGGGGGCCGCGTCGCCGGCAGCGCCAAGCCGCAGTTCCCGGTCGTCCTGAGCGCGACGCCGAAGGGCGCGTGAGAACGCGCGCGTTGAGCGAGATCAGCGGCCTCGCTCCCGAGGGTCGCCCCAGATGAAATCGAGGGTCGCGTCTTTCGCCACAACGCGGTTGCAGTAAATGTGCAGTAACCCGGCGTGCCATGGAGGTCTTTCGGAGCTACCCCGTTGCCCCCGACTCCAGCCGATCTCCGCGGTTTCCCGCCCCTTTGTCGCTTCCCAAGAGAGCGGAGCGGACACGGTCCTTTCACTTAAAATCCGCTATCCCGAAAGGGATTTGAGGGTTCAATTCCCCCTCCCGGCACTATAAACGCCGCGCACCCGAGGCATGAGTGATCGGCGGCTAGACTAAGCCCACGAGCCGCGGCAGAACGGGTGCCGCGCCCGGAGATCGTCAAGGTGCCGCCGCGAGCAGAGGGGGCTACGGGTCTGGCCGGCCTCGATGCTCATCCCCGCCGCGCGGATCTCATGTTGCCGTGGCGGGGAGCGGCAACACACCGAGGCGCGCAAGTGCGGGGAGGACCCAGTGCTCGACGGCCCCGACCGCCGCGGCACAGCTCTGATGTGGGCTCAGGATACCGACCGCCATCTCCTCGGGATCCGGCGCTGGCGCCTCGTTGGCTTCGACCGGGCCTCCGAGGCGCCGCTCGAAGTCCTGCATCTCCACGATGCATGCGGGCCACAGCGCCTGACGTTCGGCGTCCGACCAGTTTCTCGTCACCCAACGTCCGGCATCGATACCGAAGGCGCCATGTCGAGCCTCGTCGCGGAGGAGCTCCGTCAGGGCCCAACGAAGCAGCGGTTGCCGGCATGCCCGTCGGGCCGCAGCGAACCACCCCGCGGACATCGATTCTCCGACGCCAAAGCCGGCCACCAGAGCCCGTGCCGTCCGGCGCTCGAGGGACGGCTCATCACCCAGTCCGCTGCGCCGATCTTCAGCGGGCAACTCGGCCGCCACGGAACCGAGACGCTCGAGCACCGTCGCGCAAACGCCGACGTGTCGAACCTCGTCCTCGATCACACGCGCAGCCGCTGCGAGAATGGACGTAGGAGCGCCGAGCCGCGCGAGATCGCCAGCCACCAGCGTGGCCGCGATGACGGAGTCGCGCTCGTCCTCGCACAGGGTCCTCCAGCTGGGAAGAAGCCGCGCAACGAGCTTTGCGGAGACCGACCGACAATCTATCTCGGGCGGGGGAACGCGTGGCGCCGCTGCAGATAGGCTTCGCGGCATCACTGACTTCCGTCTTTCGCACGTGCGGGGCCATCAGCTGCTCCGTCAGACGCGCCGCCGTCCCGTCCGGTTCCGCCCGCGCCACCGTTGGCCGCATCGATGCCGCCCGCACCGCCGATGCCGCCCGTGCCACCGCCGTCACGGGTTCCGCCGCCGCCCGTGCCAGTCGTGCCGCCCGTGCCAGTCGTGCCGCCCGACCCCGTCGTACCGCAGGGGCCGCAGACGTTATCGGTTACGCACCCGCCGTTGCACACACCGAGGCCGCCGCAATTCGGTAGGGTTGTTCCGATACCGGCGCAGAGGCCCAGCCCCAGAAGCAGTTCGCGAATCGATGTCGGTTTCATCGCCGAGACGTAGTGCAAGAACGGTTCCGACCGTGCCGGCATAGGGTTTCCGGCGTTTACTCACCCAAGTGCGTGAAGATCTGCGACTTGGGGATCAGGCCGACCTAGGGTGAGCCGCCGAGCTCAACTAATCCGCTGCCGCGAAAGCGGCTTGTGGGTTCGAGCCCCACTCCCGGCACTGCGCTACGGCGACGGTAGGTCGACGACCACGATCGCGGGTGCCGGCGTCACGTAGTTTCCGCAGGACGTGACGTCGAGCGTGCTCGGCTGTGAAGCCGCGAGCGGGTCAACCGTCGAACCCGGAAGGGTCACCGTGATGTCGTACGAGGTTTGGGTCGCGGGCAAGAGGATGTTCAGGGTTCCCGACGAGTCTCCGGCGGGACAGGCGCCGAGGAAGCCCTCGCTGCCGGGGCCCTCGAGGTAGACGGCCACGAAGAGTGCGCCCGCGGCGTCACAGGTGACGGGTGCCCCGGTGGGGTCTACGATCTGCCAGTTCACGACGAGCTCGGACTGGCAGGTGTCGACTGGCCCACCGTCGATTCGTACGCAGGGTTCGCCGGGGACCGGACAGGTCCAGCCGTTCTCGATCTGACAGAGGGGGGTGCAGCCGTCGCCGCCGGTCTTGTTGCCGTCGTCGCACCGCTCGCCGGGGTCGAGCATTCCGTTGCCGCAGGAGGTGCAATAGCAGGGAAGAGGGTCGGGCCGCACGAGATCGATCGCGGCGTCCCTGCCGGCAGTCGGCGGTCCGCTTCCGCCGATCCCCTGCGCGGCGCCGCCCGCGTCGCCGGCACCGCCCGTGCCGCCGGTGCCGCCAGACGGCGGCGTCAACGAGGCGCCACAGCCGATCGTGACCAGAACCCAGGACGAGAGAACCAACGACCAGCGCCGCAAATCCCGCCCCACGGAGCGATTCTACTCCAGTCGTCGACGCCCGGGGACCCTCGGGCTAACATGGTTCCGTGTCGATGCCGGTCCTCGCGGTCCTCGTCGTCGGGGCGCTCGCAGTCTTCTCGGCGGAACGGCAGATCACCTGGCTGCACTTCCCGACCAAGCCGCTCACCACGGCGCTGCTGGCCCTGATCGTCGGCTGGCCGCGGACGCGCCTCGCCGTCTGGGTCGACGTCGGGATCGCGCTGTCGGTCATCGGCGACATCGCGCTGCTCGACGCGGGGAAACGGGCATTTCTGGTCGGCCTGGCGGTGTTCCTGCTGGCCCATCTCGCCTACGGGGCGGCCTTCGCCAGCGTGGCGGTCTGGTCGCCGCACGTCGCGATCGTCGCGGTGGCCGCGATCGCGGCCACCACGCTCGTTTTGCGCGCCATCCGCCACGGAACCGTCGAGGTGCGCGGCCCCACGATCGCCTACGGCGTGGTCATCACCACCATGGTCATCGCGGCCTCGGCGACGATCGGCGGACCGCTCGCCTCGGCGGCGCCCCTGGCGGCGGGCGGGGCGGTGCTGTTCTACGCTTCGGACGCCAGCCTGGCGCTCAACCGCTTCCGCCGGCCGATCCCGCACGCGGCGTTTCTGACGCTGGGGCTCTACTGGGTAGGGCAGATCGGGATCGCGCTCGCGGCCCGCGGCGGGCGGTAGGCCGGCCGGCTCAGCCCGGGCGGACGGCGCCGGGAATGACGCGCTCGATGATCGTCTCGCAGGTCCGGAAGAAGCTCGTCTTGTCGAGCAGCGGGTTCATCCAGCCGACGGTGATGCAGTAGGATTTGTCCTGCGGCGAGGCGTGGTGAGTGGCGTGGTGCTCGGGCGACAGGATGAGGCCCGCCCGCTGGAGCGCGCGCACCCAGCGCGCCGGGTTGTCCTCGTGGGCCCAGCGGTGGAACTGGTTCGTGGCAAAGACGAACAGCGAGGTGAAGACCATCATCACGCAGCCGTAGAAGAACCAGCCCGTCGTCTTGGGCGTCAGCAGCAGCAGCAGCCCCAGCACCGGCGCCACCACGATGCAGTTGTTCCCGTTGGTCTCGACGAAGTCGTGGCGGGTGATGTCCTTCGGATCGACGTGGTGGTAGCGGAACGGGGTCACGAAGTTCGGCCCGAAGATCGGTGTCTTCTGGTCGCCGATGGTGTCGCCGGCCCAGTGAACCACGCCGGAGAGAAAATCGGCCACCAGGTATCCGGTCACGCTCGCGACGATCGTGCAGACCAGCCCCCGAACGCCGACCACCGCGTGACAGATCCGGTACCCGAGCCAACCCAAGGCCAGAAAGACGAAGGCGATGCTGCTGATCTCGAGCGCCCGGTGGCCGCGCCCGTAGGGCTGCGGTTGGGCATTGGCAGTCATAACGAGAGGATAGCTTACCGGAAGTCGGGTCAACCACCTAACTGGCGCAGAAACGGCTGGACCGTGGCGGACGGCAGCGCCCGCTTGAAGAGCACGAATTCCCCCTTTTGTGCCACGAATCCGTACAGGCCCGACCGGAGCGCGGCCACCAGGTTGGTGCGGTCCTCGCCGCCGCAAGGGAACCTGGCCAGGAGGTAGTCCGCGTCGTTGTAGGCGATGCGCAGCGAGTAGGCGTTCTTGCGGCTGGAGACCTGAGCCACGATGGTCTCGGCGGCCGCCAGGCTGGCCTCCTGGGGGATCTGCTTGATGATGCTGTAGAGCTCGGCGTGGCGCGCGCGCTCGGCGTCGTTGACGCCGATGTGGAAAGGCGAGAACCCGCCCCAGGCGGTGTTGTGCTGGAGGACGATCCCGAACTGGTAGGAGGTGACGATGGTGCCGACCGCCATGACCGCCAGCCAGGCCTGACGGCTTCGGCGGGCCCACGCCACGCCAGCCGCCTCCAGGCGGCGGAGCCAGCCGAGGTTGGCCACCACGGCGATGAACAGGAACGAGGTCCAGTAGGCGGTGTATTGAAAAGAGAGCGAGATGAGCGGCGGATAGTGCGTCGCCAGCATGGTGAAGATGAACCCCGGGATCGTGCAGAGCAGGCCAATCGGCCGCCGCCAGGCGAAGAACGCCACCGGCGTCACCACCTCGAGCAGGTAGACCAGCTTGTCGTGCTCGAGCAGACTCCCGACGGTGAAGGCCGGGTTGCCGATGAGCGTCTTGATCACCCCGCCGAAGCCGGTCTCCCCCTCGGGGAGCAGCCCCTCGTACTGATTGACGTAAGCGGGGTAGCCGTTGAGGAAGTGCGGCATCAGGACCAGCTTGATGGCCACGAAGTAGATCGCCGAGATGACCGTGACCAAGAGGCCGGCGCGCGGGCGCTCGCCGGTCAGGACCAGGTAGACCCCCACCACCATGAGCAGGGCGGAGAAGTCCTCGCGCGCGGCGAGCGTCAGCGTCACGGCGATGAAG
The DNA here is from genome assembly GCA_963725905.1 of uncultured Pseudomonadota bacterium. Lineage (GTDB taxonomy): Bacteria > Myxococcota_A > Polyangia > Fen-1088 > Fen-1088 > JADGRB01. Next base: position 678,560 of record CAVSAG010000007.1, read on the forward strand.
GCCATCACGTTGCGGCGCGACTCGAGCGCCCAGAGGCACCACCAGAGGAAGAACGGCGCGAACGGCAGGTAGTGGAAGTCGTAGAGGTTCGACCCCTGCAAGGGCGCGTTCAGGACCAGCAGCACGCCGAGCAGGCAGGCGATCCAGTCGCCGACGTGGCGGCGCGCGAAGGCGAAGAGCGGCAGCGCCGCGCCGCCGATGAGCGCCGCCTGCAGCGCCAGCAGCGTCTCGGGCCAGGGGGCCAGCCGGTAGGGGAGGCCGATGAGGTACGAGATATAGGTCTCGTGGTAGCCGAGGTGGGTCGAGTCGGGGCCGCCGATGACCGAGGTCTTGAACAGCGGTCGGTTGAAGTGCGAGGCGTTCCAGACCAGGTTGTTCTCGATCCCCAGGTCGTAGCCCATCGTCTGCAGTTTGAAGTGGTTCTGGATGGTGATGATCGAGAAGTAGATCGCGTAGCCGAGGACGGCGGTCAGCACGATGGCGAACGGCAACCACTTCACCGCGGCGACGCGGGTGAGGATCGGCCCCACGCGCCCCTCGACGCGGGCCCGGAGGCGCGCCGGCAAGATGGGCGGCGTTTCGAGCGAGATCCGGATCAGCGCCTGCAGGCCGAGGAGAAAGGCGGAGATCATCGCCAGGAAGGTCAGCTCCCGCCCGCCGTACCAGAGCTGCCAGCGGAAGAAGAGCGGCAAGGGGCCGATGAGGCAGAGCGGCGCCAGCCGGCGCGCCACCCGCTCCGCGGCCGCGAGCCCGCCGAGCCGCCGCCAGAGGATCACCACCAGGCCGACCAGGCCCGCGATCGCCGCGCCGCCCAGCAAGTTGCCGATCACGAACTTGCGCGCGTGCGGCGACAGCGTGTTGCTGGCGACGTAGGTGATGAGGTTGTCCTTGGCCCGCAGGCACCAGCCGGCGAAGGCGAGCGACGCCCCTTCGGTCGCCAGGAAGGCGAGCGATCGGATCGCCCGGGTCAGGGGTGGCGGGGGCGGATTGGGCGGCGGCGCGGGGACCGGCGCAAATCTCGCGTCGAGGGTCGAGTCGAGGGCGCTGGCCGTCATTCGGCCGCGCAGTCTAACTGAGAATGTGGTCTAAGATGACGGCTCCTTATGGATTCGGCCGCCCTTTCCCTCACGGTGGTCGTCCCCTGCTACAACGAGGCGGAGCGACTCGACGAGGGCCCCTTGCTTGACTTCCTCGAGGCCTGCGACGGCGCGACGCTGCTGTTCGTCGACGACGGGTCGACCGACGCCACCTCCGGGCGCCTGGCCGCCATCGCCGCTGCCCGGCCGACCCGAATCGCGGTGAGGTCCCTCCAGCCGAACGGCGGCAAGGCGGAGGCGGTTCGCCACGGGATGCGGGAGGCGCTTGGGCGCGGCGCGGCGCTGGTCGGCTACCTGGACGCCGATCTGTCGACGCCCCCGGCCGAGCTGTTCCGGCTGCGGGCCGCGTTCGATCGGCCCGGGGTCGAAGCGGTCCTCGCGGCGCGCGTCGCGCTGCTCGGGACCGACATCGAGCGGAGCGCGGTGCGCCACTATCTGGGGCGGGTCTTCGCCAGCCTCGCGGCGGTGATCCTGCACGCGCGCGTCTACGACACCCAGTGTGGCGCCAAGCTGTTCCGCGCCTCGCCGGCGCTCGACGCGGCGCTGGCGGAGCCTTTTCTCTCGCGCTGGGCGTTCGACGTCGAGCTCCTGGGGCGGCTGCTGGCGGGGACGGCGACGGTCCCCGGGCTGCCAACCTCGGCCATCGTCGAGGTGCCGCTCCAGACCTGGCACGACATCAAGGGATCGAAGCTGGGGCCCGTGGCGATGGCGCGAACCCTGGCCGAGCTCGGGCGCATCGGCGTCGATCTCGCCGCCCGCCGTCGTCAGGCGAGGCGGTCGTGACCGGCGCCGGGCTCGCCGAGCGGCTCAAGGCGGGGTGGAAGCGCACCTATCTGCAGATCGATCTGCGGAGCCTGGCGCTGGGGCGAATCTTCTTCGGCCTGGTCCTCATCGGCGATCTCCTCCGGCGCGTCCCCTGGCTGCGCGACTTCTACAGCAACGCCGGCCTCATCCCGAACCACACGGTGCTCTGGCGGCCGCCGTTCCCGCGGATCTTCTCGTTTCTGTTCATGGCCTCGCTCCCGGAGGAGTCGGCCGTCTGGTTCGGCATCGCCTTCGTCTGTTTCTTCTGCTTCACGATCGGGTACCGGACGAAGCTCTTTCACCTGCTGTCGTTCGTCATGATGACCAGCCTGCACAATCGGATCGCCTTTGCGGAGAACTGGGGGAGCGTTGCGATGGCGGTCCTCATCATCTGGACCGCCTTCCTGCCGCTCGGGCGGCGGTTCTCGGTCGACGCCATTCGCGCCAGCTTGCGGGCGCGCCCCGACGAGACGCCCGAGCAGTTGGCGGCCGGCGTGCCGCCCCCCGACGCGCGGCAGACGACTTCCTTGGCGGCGCTGGGGCTGCTGCTGCAGATCGCCATCATTTACTGGTTCAACTTCGTCCATAAGACCGGGCCGACCTGGCGCGACGGGACCGCCGTTCACTACGTCCTGTGGCAGGAGCGGATCGTCACCTGGCTGGGCGTGCAGATCCGGACTCACCTCCCCTACGCCTTCACCAAGCTGCTCACCGAAGGGACGCTGGTGATCGAGGCGTCGGCGGCGTTCCTCATCCTGTCGCCGATCTTCTGGCGCTGGACGCGGTTCGCCGCGGCGCTGCTGGTGTTCGGCCTGCACGTCGGGATCGCGGCGATGGTGAACCTGGGCATCTTCTCCTACGCGATGATGGCCTTCGAGCCGTTCCTGGTCACCGAGGCGCAGTGGACGCTGTTCGCGCGCCTGGTGCCGACGCGTGGGCGCGCCCGGACGGTCTTCTACGACGTCGACTGCGGCGTCTGCTGGGCGGTGATCCGCGTGCTGGCGCGGATGGACGTTCACCGGCGGCTCCGCTTCGTTCCCAACACCGACACCGCCGCGCTGCCCGCCGGCGTCGACGCGGAGCTGCTCGAGCGGACGATCCTGGTCGTTGATCCAACGCGCGCGCGGCGCTGGACGCGCGCCGACGCCTTCGTCGAGATTTTCGGGGCGTTACCGCTCGGTCGCCTCTGGGCCTGGCCGCTGCGGCTGCCGCTCGTGCGCACGGTCGCCGGGCGGGCCTACGACGCCTTCGCGCGCAACCGGACCCGGATCTCGATCTGGTTCGGCCTCGCGGCCTGCGGCGTGGCGCGCCCACCGGAGGTGGTCGCGACGGACGTGCAGTCGATCGCATTCGGGGACCCTGAGAGGGTCCCCGCACCCCCCCGCGACGGACTCCGCCAGGCCGAGCCTGGCTCCGTCCACGCGGAGACGCCGCTTCGTGCCTGGGTCCGAGCGCAGGGACCGTTCGTGCGCGAAGTTCTGGCGGCGGTCGTCTTCATCGTGCTCGCCGGCGAGGCCTCGGTGGCGAACCCCGCGGTCCCGGCCGTGCTCAGGTTCGAGCACCGTCCCGACTGGATGGTCGCCGCGGTGATGTACCCGCACGTCTTCGAGGGGTGGTCGCTGTTCTCGCCGGACGCTCCGCTCACGGACGAGACGGTCTACGTCGACGCGGTCACACGCGACGGGCGCCACGTCGACCCCTACAACCAGGTCGGAAGCCGGGTGGCCGACATCCCGATCGATCGCGTCCCGGTCAGGCTGGGGCACGACTCGTTCTGGTGCGACTACACGCTGCGCATTCCCTATTCCGGCGTCTACCACCAGGCGCTCCTCGAGTGGATCCTCCGCTACCCCGAGCGCACCGGGAACCCGAACGACACGATCACCAAGTTCGACGTCTACGTGGTCGAGCAGCAGAGCCCCAAGCCCAACGAGACGGCCCCCACGCGCCCCCACAAGCGCGTCTTTTTTCGCTGGCCATGAGCGGCGATCTTCCGGAATCGGCCGCGCCGCTCCCGGCGCCCGCGCCCTCGGCGCCCGCGCCCTCGGCGCCCGCGCCCCTCCGCTTCGAGCGGCTGGGCCGGTTTCGGCGCTGGTTCACCGGCAAGTACCTGACCATCGACGCGCGCAGCGTCGGTCTCGGGCGCGTCGCGGTGGCCATCGTGCTGCTCGTCGATCTGATCCGCCGGATCCCGGTGCTCGATCTCTTCTACACGAACGACGGCCTCTTACCGAATCACACGCTGCTCTGGCGCCCGCCCACGCAGTGGATGTTCTCGTTTTTTTTCCTTGCCTCACTGCGCGACGAGGCCACCCTCTGCTTCGCGATCTGCGGCTTCGTCTACCTGGCGTTGCTGGTCGGCTGGCGGACGACGCTGATGCGCTTCCTGGCGCCGATCTGCCTCATCAGCCTGCACGCGCGCGTGACGCTGGTGGAGAACGGCGGCGACTGGATGCTGTGCGAGCTGATCGTCTGGGCGGCGTTCCTGCCGCTCGGCCGCCGGTTCTCCGTCGACGCCGTGCGCGCCAGCCTCCGGCGCCGGCGCGAGACGACCGCCGCCGAGCTCGCCGATCGGGCGGCCCTGCGCGCCGAGCCGCGCCCCGATCCGCTGACGGACGATCAGTCGGGAGCCCCGAACCGGATCGTTTCGCTGGCCGCCTTCACCATCCTCTTGCAGCTGGCGCTCTCCTACTTCTTCAACGCCCTCCAGAAGGGGGGCCAGACCTGGCGCTCGGGGTCGGCCGTCCATTACGTCCTCTACCAGAACCGGATGGTCACCTGGTTCGCCGTCTGGATGCGCGCGCACATGACGCTGCCGCTATCGCGCGTCCTGTCGTGGAGCGCGCTCGCGACGGAGAGCGTGTTGCCGATCCTGATCCTGTCGCCGGTGGCTCGGGTCTGGACCCGACGGGCGGCGGTGCTGGCGGTCATCGGCCTGCACGTCGGGTTCCAGTCCTTCATCAACCTGGGCATCTTCTCCTGGACGATGATCGGCTACACGCCGTTCCTCCTGATGGCCGCCGAGTGGGATCTGTTCGCGCGGCTCGTCGCCCGCAGCCCGCGGCGGCTCACCGTTTATTTCGATGCGGGGTGCGGCGTCTGCTTCCAGATCGCGCGCGTCATCGCCCGCCTCGACGTCTTCGAGCGGATCCGCCTGGTCTCGAGCGCCGAGGTCCCGGCCGACGCAGAGGGGCTGCCGCCCGAGCTGCTCGAGCGGACGATCGTCGCCGTCGACGAGCGCGGCCATCGGACCAGGCGCGCCGACGCCGTGGCCGCGATCCTGCGCGCGCTGCCGCTGGGCCTCCTCTGGTTCTGGCCCCTGCGCGTCCCGGGTCTGCGCGCAGCTCGCGAACCTCGGGTACGACCTCTTCGCACGCCGGCGGACGACCGTCTCGCTACTGGCTGGGGCTCGCCGCCTGCGGGGTGCCGGGCGCGGCGCCGGTGGCCTCTCGCGCCGCCCCGCCGCCCCGCCCGCCGATCGTCGATCTGCTGGCCCGCGGCGTGGCCATCCTGCGCGAGGCCGCCGTGCTGGCGATGCTGATCACGATCGGTCTGGGAGGCCCTGTTCATCAACCAGGCGGTCCCCAAGTTCCTCAAGTTCGAGGAGCTCGGCCTCGTCAAGCGGCTGGTGGCCTACCCGCGCTTCATCCAGGCCTGGTCGATGTTCGCCTCCGACGCGCCGATGACCGACGAGATCGGTGGTCGTCGACGCCGATCACGGCCGACGGGCGGCACGTCGACCCCTACAGCGAGGTCTCCGGCCGGTACCCGCACCCCGGGATCCACGAAATCTCCCTCCCGGCTCGACAACGATTCGTTCTTCTTCAACTACTCGATGCGCATCCCCGATCCAGGGCGCCTACCAGGGCGCCTTCACGGACTGGATCCTGCGTTACCCCGAGCGGACCGGGCATCCCGAGGACCGCATCGTCCGGTTCGACGCCTACCGGCTGGAGAACGACAGCCCCCCGCCGGGCGAGACGATCCCCCGTAACTTCAAGAAACACGTCTTTCTAGCTCCTGGCCGGAGAAGCGCTGACGGGCGCCGACAGCCCCTCGACATCGCGCCGTCGGCAACTAAGAATGGGCACCATGGCCAACAGCTTCGGCAGTCGCAGCACCCTCGAGGTCGGCAAGCGCAGCTATCGAGATTCACCGTCTCGTCGGCGCTCGAGAAGGCCGGGTCTGCACCCGGGGCGCCTGCCGTTCTCGCTGCGCATCCTGCTCGAGAACCTGCTGCGCACGAGGACGGCAAGTCCGTCAAGGAGGCCGACATCCGCGCGCTCGCCGGCTGGGACCCGAAGGCCGAGCCGAGCACGGAGATCGCCTTCATGCCGGCGCGCGTCCTGCTGCAGGACTTCACCGGCGTGCCCGGCGGTCGTCGACCTGGCGGCCATGCGCGCCGCCATCAAGAAGCTGGGCGGCGACCCCAAGCGGATCAACCCGCTCCTGCCGGCCGAGCTGGTCATCGACCACTCGGTGCAGGTCGACGAGTACGGCAAGCGCCGAGGCGCTGTCGCTGAACGCGCAGATCGAGTTCTCGCGCAACAAGGAGCGCTACGCCTTCCTGCGCTGGGGCCAGTCGGCGTTCCGCAACTTCGCGGTCGTGCCGCCCGACACCGGCATCGTCCACCAGGTGAACCTCGAGTACCTGGCGCGCGTCGTCTTCACGACCGACGACTGACGCAAGGACGGCGCCGGTCCAGGCCTACCCCGACACGCTCGTCGGCACCGACTCGCACACGACGATGATCAACGGCCTCGGCGTGCTCGGCTGGGGCGTCGGCGGCATCGAGGCCGAGGCGGCGATGCTCGGCCAGCCGCTGTCGATGCTGATCCCGCAGGTGGTCGGCTTCCGGCTGCACGGCAAGCTGCGCGAGGGCGCGACGGCGACCGATCTCGTGCTGACCGTCACGCAGATGCTGCGCAAGAAGGGCGTCGTCGGGAAGTTCGTCGAGTTCTTCGGCCCGGGCGTGGCGGCGCTGCCGCTCGCCGACCGCGCGACGATCGCCAACATGGCGCCCGAGTACGGCGCGACCTGCGGCATCTTCCCGGTCGACGCCGAGACGCTGCGCTACCTGCGCGTTCTCGGGGCGCGCCGCCGATCAGGTCGCGCTCGTCGAGGCCTACGCGCGCGAGCAGGGCCTGTTCCAGGACGCCGACACGACGGAGGCCGAGCTACACCGACGTGGTCGATCTCGATCTCGCTCGGTCGAGCCGAGCGTGGCCGGCCCGAAGCGCCCGCAGGACCGCGTCAGCCTCTACCGGACGAAGAAGTCGTTCGAGGAGGCGCTGCCGGGGCTCACCAAGCCGAAGAAGAAGCCCGCCTCGACATCGGCCTCCGCACCCGACGCCGCCGCGCAGATCGCCAACGTCGGGTTACGCGCCGAGCTCGTCGGCGGCGCCCGAGGTCAAGCACGGCTCGGTCGTCATCGCCGCCATCACGAGCTGCACCAACACCTCGAACCCGTCGGTGCATGGTGGCGGCCGGGCCTGGTCGCCAAGAAGGCCGTCGAGAAGGGCTCTCGACACGAAGCCCTGGGTCAAGACCTCGCTCGCGCCCGGCTCGAAGGTCGTCACCGAGTACCTGGCCGAGGCGGGGCTGACGCCTTACCTCGACAAGCTGGGCTTCCACACCGTCGGCTACGGCTGCACGACCTGCATCGGCAACTCGGGCCCGCTGCCCGCAGCCGATCGCCGAGGCCATCGACGGACCGCGATCTGGTCGGTCGCCAGCGTGCTGTCGGGCAACCGCAACTTCGAGGGCCGCATCCACCCCGAGGTGCGCGCCAACTACCTGATGTCGCCGCCGCTCGTCGTCGCCTACGCGCTCGCCGGCCGCATCGACATCGACCTCGAGAAGGAGCCGCTCGGCGACGGCACCGACGGGCCGGTCTTCCTGCGCGACATCTGGCCGTCGAACGAGCGAGGTCGCCGACGCCGTCGGCGAAGGCGGTCAAGCCGGAGATGTTCGACGAAGTCGTACGCCGTCGTCTTCGAGGGCGACGAGCGCTGGCAGCAAGCTCGACGTGCCGCAGGGCGACACCTATCGTCTTCGATGGGCGACGTCGACCTACATCAAGCACCCGCCGTACTTCGAGGGGATGGGCAAGACGCCGGCGCCGCGCCGGCGAGCTCAAGGGCGCGCGCGTGCTGGCCGTGCTGGGCGACAGCATCACGACCGACCACATCTCGCCCGCCGGCAGCATCAAGAAGGACGGCCCGGCCGGCAAGTACCTCGTCGACCACGGCGTCGACCCCAAGGACTTCAACAGCTACGGCGCGCGCCGCGGCAACCACGAGGTCATGGTGCGCGGCACCTTCGCCAACGTCCGGCTGCAAGAACCTGCTCGCGCCCGGCACCGAGGGCGGCGTGACGCGCCATCTGCCCGACGGCGCCGCCGATGTCGATCTTCGACGCCAGCGAGAAGTACGCCGCCGAGAAGGTTGCCGCTCATCGTCCTCGCCGGCAAGGAGTACGGCTCGGGCTCGTCGCGCGACTGGGCGGCCAAGGGGCCGCGTCTGCTCGGCGTGCGGGCCGTGATCGCCGAGAGCTACGAGCGGATCCACCGCAGCAACCTGGTCGGCATGGGGATCGTTGCCGCTGCAGTTCAAGCCGGGCGAGATCGGTCGCCTCGCTCGGGCTCACCGGCGAGGAGATCTTCGAGACGGTGGGGCTTCCGGCGCTGCTCGCCTCGGGCTTCTCGGGCGGGCGCGAGCTGACTGTTGTCGCCAAGGCAGGGAACGTGAGCAAGGAGATTCCGACCATCGTCCGGATCGATACGCCGCAGGAGATCAGCTACTACGAGCACGGTGGGATCCTGCACTACGTCCTCCGCCAACTCGCGGGTGCGGCCTAGAGTGCCCCGGCGCCGGTTGCATCCCGAGCCGCGAGCCGGCAGGCTGCGCCTTCGATGATCGACATCATCGGCGGCAGCGCGCTCGGCGCGGGGCGTCTGCAGAAGAGGCTGGCGGCCATCCGGCGGACGAACCCGGGGGCGCGCGCACTGAATGGAAGCTACCTGCACTTCGCCGACGTCGACGGGACGCTCGACGCCGAGCAGTCGCGCGTCCTGACCGCGCTCCTCACCTATGGCCCACGCCCCGCGGAGGCGAGCGCCGGCCGCGCCACGGTCGCCTCCGGGCGCCGGCTGATGGTCGTCCCTCGCCTGGGGACGATCTCGCCCTGGTCCTCTAAGGCGACCGACATCGCGCATGTCTGCGGCCTCGCCAAGGTGCGGCGGATCGAGCGCGCCGTCAGCTACGTCGTCGTCGGCGAAATCATCGACGAGCCGGGGTTCGTGCGCGCGCTGGCCGATCGGATGACCGAATCGGTGCTCGAACGCCCGAGCGAGGCGGCCCGGTTGTTCGAGCGCCCCGCGACGCGGCCGCTGGGGCGGGTCGCGCTCGGGCCCGACGGCCGTGGCGCGCTCGGGCGGGCGAATGAGGCGCTGGGGTTGGCGCTCTCGCCCGACGAGATCGACTACCTCTGCGACGCCTATCGGACGCTGGGACGCGATCCGACCGACGTCGAGCTGATGATGTTCGCCCAGGCGAACAGCGAGCACTGCCGCCACAAGATCTTCAACGCCGAGTTCGTGGTCGACGGCCAGCGCCAGCCGCAGACGCTGTTCCAGATGATCCGCCGCACCACCGAGGCGAGCCCCGGGGGGGTGCTTTCGGCCTACCGGGACAACGCCGCCGTGATCGCCGGGACGGAGGCGGGGCGGTTCGCGCCCGATCCGGCGACTGGCGTCTACCGGGCGCACGTCGAACCGGTCCATCTATTAATGAAGGTGGAGACCCACAACCACCCGACCGCCATCTCCCCGTTCGCGGGGGCGGCCACCGGATCGGGCGGCGAGATCCGCGACGAGGGGGCGACCGGCCGCGGCGGGCGGCCCAAGGCGGGGCTGGCCGGGTTCTCGGTCTCCAACCTCCGCTTGCCGAGCGCCCCGCGTCCCTGGGAGCGCCCGGCCGCCAAGCCCGACCGGATCTCGAGCCCGCTCGAGATCATGATCGACGGGCCGATCGGCGGCGCCGCCTTCAACAACGAGTTCGGGCGCCCCTGCCTCGCCGGCTACTTCCGCACCTTCGAGATGGAGGTCGACGGTCCCGACGGCCGGGAGGTCCGCGGCTACCACAAGCCGATCATGGTCGCGGGCGGGTTCGGCAACGTGCGCGCCGAGCAGGTCAAGAAGGCGGAGATCCCGCCCGGGACGCCCATCGTGGTGCTGGGCGGCCCGGCGATGCTTATCGGCCTCGGCGGCGGCGCCGCCTCCTCGATGACGGCCGGCGCCTCGGCCGAGGATCTCGACTTCGCCTCGGTGCAGCGGGACAACGCCGAGATGCAGCGCCGCTGCCAGGAGGTGATCGATCGCTGCGCGGCGCACGGCGCTGACAACCCGATCCTCTCCATCCACGACGTCGGCGCGGGAGGCCTTTCGAACGCACTCCCGGAGCTGGTCAACGACAGCGGGCGCGGCGCGCGCTTCGCGCTGCGCGACATCCCCAGCGCCGAGCCGGGGCTCTCACCGCTGGAGATCTGGTGCAACGAGGCGCAGGAGCGCTACGTGCTGGCGATCGCCGCCGATCGGTTGCCGGCGTTCGAGGCGCTCTGCGCGCGCGAGCGCGCGCCCCACGCGGTCGTCGGCCAGGCCACCGACGACGGGCGCCTGGTGGTCGGCGACGCCGCGGCCAAGGCGCCGGCCGATGCGACCCCGGTCGACATGCCGCTCGCGGTACTGCTCGGAAAGCCGCCCAAGGGGACGCGCCAGGCGGTGCGGGCGGCGGTCAAATCGGCGCCGTTCGCCGCGCGTACGCTCGATCTGGGCGAGGCGGTACGCCGCGTGCTGCGACTTCCGACGGTGGCCGACAAGACGTTCCTGATCACGATCGGGGATCGCACCGTCGGCGGCCTGACCGCGCGCGATCAGATGATCGGGCGCTGGCAGGTCCCGGTCGCCGACGCGGCCGTCACCACCACCGGCTTCGACGTCACGACCGGCGAGGCGATGGCGATGGGCGAGCGTGCGCCGGTGGCGCTGCTCGACGCGGCCGCCTCCGCCCGCCTGGCTGTGGCCGAGGCGATCACCAACATCGCCTCGGCGCCGATCGCGCGCCTCGGCGACGTGAAGCTGTCGGCGAACTGGATGGCCGCGGCGGGCGCCCCCGCCGAGAACGCGCGCCTCTACGACGCCGTCCGTGCCGTCGGTGTCGAGCTCTGTCCCGCGCTGGGAATCGCCATCCCGGTCGGCAAGGATTCGCTCTCCATGCGCACCGGCTGGGAGGCGAACGGCAGGGCGCAGAGCGTGACGGCGCCGCTGTCGCTGGTGGTGACCGCCTTCGCGCCGGTCACCGACGTGCGCCGGGTGTTGACACCCGAGATTCTGCCCGAGGCCGGCCCGACCGAGCTGCTGCTGATCGATCTGGGCCTGGGGAAGAATCGGCTCGGCGGCTCGGCGCTGGCGCAGGTGTACGGCGCGCTCGGCGCCGTTCCGCCCGATCTCGACAATCCGGCCCTGCTCACCGGTTTCTTCGCGGCCGTGCAGGAGCTCGGCGCCGCCGGTCTCCTCGCCGCGTACCACGACCGCAGCGACGGCGGCCTGCTCGTGACGTTGCTGGAGATCGCCTTCGCCAGCGGCGTCGGCCTCGACCTCGATCTCGGGACGCTCGGCGCCGATCCGCTCGCCGCGCTCTTCGCCGAGGAGCTGGGTGCGGTGGTGGCGGTCCGCGCCTCCGACGTCGAGCGCGTGCTGGCGACGCTCGCGCGCCACGGCCTCGGCGCCGCCGTCCGCCGGCTCGGCGCGCCGCGCGCCGACGACCGGGTCACCCTGCGCCAGGCGGGCAAGCCGGTCGTCGAGGAGCGCCGCACCTTCCTGCGTGGCCTCTGGTCGGAGACGACCCACGCGATGCAGGCGCTGCGCGACGATTCGACCTCGGCCGACGAGGAGCAGGCCGGGCGCGTCCGCGCCGACGATCCCGGCCTCTCGGCCGAGCTCACCTTCGATCTAAACGACGACGTCACGGCGCCGCTGCGCGCCCGGGGCGTCCGTCCCCGTGTCGCCATCCTCCGCGAGCAGGGGGTCAACGGCCAGATCGAGATGGCGGCGGCGTTCGACAGAGCCGGCTTCGACGCCGTCGACGTGCACATGACCGATCTCCTCTCGGGTGCGCTCGATCTCACCAGCTTCAAGGGGCTGGCCGCCTGCGGCGGTTTTTCCTACGGTGACGTGCTCGGCGCCGGGCTCGGCTGGGCCAAGTCGATTCTCTTCCAGCCGCGCGCGCGCGAGCTCTTCGCCGGTTTCTTCGCGCGCCCGGACACCTTCGCGCTCGGCGTCTGTAACGGCTGCCAGATGATGTCAGCGCTCAAGGAGATCATCCCCGGCGCGGAGGCCTGGCCGCGCTTCGTGCGCAACCGCAGCGATCAGTTCGAGGCGCGCCTGGCGATGGTCGAAATCGGCGAAACCCCGTCGGTGCTGCTCTCCGGGATGACCGGCTCACGGATGCCGATCGCCGTCGCGCATGGCGAGGGGCGGGTCGAGTTCCCGAGCGACGCCGGCGGACCCGAGCTCGAGGCCTCGGGCCTCGTCGCGGCCCGCTTCGTCGACCACCGCGGGCGGGCCACCGAGCGGTATCCCGAGAACCCGAATGGGTCGTTCCATGGCATCACCGGCGTCACCACCACCGACGGCCGGGTGACGATCTTCATGCCGCACCCGGAGCGCGTCTTCCGCGCCGTGCAGCACTCCTGGCGCCCCGCCGGGTGGCGCGAGGACGGACCCTGGATGCGCCTGTTCCGGAACGCGCGCGTCTGGGTCGGTTAGTCGGGCGCGGCAGCGCTCAGTGCTTGGCGGCTGGCGGCGCGGTCGCTGCGGGCGGTGGCGCTGTTGCTGCGGGCGGCGGTGCGGTCGTCGCAGTGGCCGCGGGCGCGGTCGCGTCGGGGCAGGCGCGCTTGTCGGCGGGGAACCAGAGCGTCGTCGATTCCGAGCAGAAGCGGGCGAGCCGTTCGGCGATGCGCTTCCCCCACTTGTTGGCGCCGCCCATCTTCACCGGCAGGCACTTGCGGTCGGGATCGCAGGAGTAGGCACCCCAGCCCTCGCTGCCGGCGATGCCGATCGCCAGCACGGTGACGGGGCCGATGGCCGCCATCTGGACCGCCAGGACGTACGACTTTCCGAGCTCGGGGAAATCCTTCTCGACGGCGGCGGCGGCGCATTTGCGCGTCTCCTCGGGCGTCACGTCCTTGGCGGTGATCCCCTGGCCGCCGCGGTCGATGCACGGTTTGACGTCGTGCATCGGCCAGCTTTCGAGGCCGAGCGACTTGTTGGTGGCGACGATGGCCGCCATCATCTCGCTGGAGACGCCGGGGGCGAGCTTCCCCGGAGCGGCGGGGCTCGCCGCCGTCAGGGACGCGAGCATCAGAACGGTCGTCGTCGTCATGGGCGCGAGTCTAGAGGCTTTTCGCGGGCGAACTCAACATACCTTGGAGCACGGGTAGGGTGTTGACGCACATCACGGCACACGGGCGCTCTCGTTCCGGAATTTTTGTTTCCGAAAAGCGAACTTTCTTCGGACGACGTGAGCCTGTCCGCTAATTGAGCGCTACTGCATGGGAGGTAGGGGTGTGCAGGCATTTAGCTCACGTCATCCCAGCTCCGTTTTCTAGCAATCCTGAGCGTCGCCGCTCGAGTCCCCCCGCAAGGAGTGACGGAACATGTTGACGAACGCATTCCGGCGAATGAGCTTGTCGCTTCTGCTCGTTGCCTCCCTGGGGTACGGCTGCCAAGGCAAGATTGGCGGCGGCTCGTCGAGCGGCTCGGGTGGCTCGAACGGCAGCGGCTCGGGTGGCTCGGGCAGTGGCTCGGGCGGCTCGCTGGGCGGCGGCGGCAACAACGTCGACGCGGGCGGCGTCACCGTCAAGCCGACCACCTTCACGCCCGCGCTGGCGGCTCCGACCTGCCGCAAGATCAAGGATCTGCTCGTCGGCCTCCCCTGCTCGGACGACGAGGTGAACACCGTCCAGACGATGGGGCCGGCCGGGTTGCAACAGCTGATCATCGGGTGGGAGAGCGGTCAGGACACGCAGCCGCTCTTCAAAGGGAAGATCGTCCCCTTCTTCCGCAACATGTTCCAGCAGGTCGGGTTCACTCCGACGCAGGACTTCAAGCCGCAGTTGCTCGAGAACGGCGGCTTCGACTTCGGTCCGTTCGGGACATCGGCGGTCGGCGACGACGTCTACTTCAAGTTGATCCAGAACCTCCAGGACAGCTTCGCGCTGACCGCCTGGCAGATGGTGCAAGAGGGGAAAGAGCCGTTCTCCGACGTGCTCACGACGCAGAAGTTCGTGATGACGACGGGGCTGCTCAGTCTCTACACCGAGATCGAGATGCCGGACGACGAGCCGTACAACTTCAGCGGCGGCGCCAACACCAACACCAAGCTCCAGTGGAAGCTCGACTACGTCAACACCATCCCGCTCGAAGACTCGCTGAACCCGCAGAGCTCGAACTACATGGTCTTCGACGACGAAAAGCCTGCGAACCCGGGGAGCTCGTTCTTGTTCGGAGGCAGCGGGGGGTTCACCACCTGCCAGGGGGTCGGCGACAAGAACACCACCGACAGCAGCGTCAACACCGTGGTCACGTTCGGTTCCGGCACCTGTCCGACGAACTCGACGAACAGCTCGAAGAGCAGCTTCGGCTGTCCGAGCGGCGGCTATGCGCAGCTGTTCCAGCGGCTCATCGGCTACACGGCGCGGTACCCGTTCGTCGGATCCAACATCGACTGCTATGAGCACCCGTCCAAGCCGTACATGACCGACGGCGACGTCTCCGACTGGCGCTGGGTCACGATCGCCTCCAAGCAGAGCGGCGACTCGTACGTCCAGCCCTACGACCTCCCGACGCTGCGCAACGCCACGACCATCAAGCTGGCGATGCCGCGCGTGGGCTTCTACACGACGCCGGCGTTTCTGGCGCTTTGGAACACCAACGACAGCAACCAGCACCGCGTGACGATGAACCAGACGCTGCTGGCGGCGCTGGGCCAGTCGTTCACCAGCGACAACAACCTGACGCCGCTCAGTGAGGTCGGCCTCGCCTCGTCGCACACGACGAGCTCGGGCGAGTGCTACGGCTGCCACAAGAGCCTCGACCCGATGCGGATGTTCTTCGGCAACCAGTACGACTTCAACGACCGCAACGACTTCGTGAAAAACCCCTTCAACGGCTCGCAGCCGAACCCACGCCCGGCGGCGCCGATGCAGGCGGGATTCGCCTTCGCCGACGTGAACTGGCAGAGCCCATCGCAGGGCTCGACGACGGCCGATCTCGGCCCGCTGCTCCTGCAGGCCACCGATCAGGATTCGAGCGACGCCGACGGGCCGCTGCCGCTGTTCGCCGTCTCGGTGGCGCAGCAACTTTGCTACTGGGCCAACTCCAACGCCTGCTCGACCAGCGACTCGACGTTCCGGGACATCGTCGCGGACTTCGTGAAGGGCAACTACAACTTCCCGGCGCTGGTGAAGGAGCTCTTCTCGTCGCCGCTGGTGACCGGGGCGGCCGCCACGTCGACTTACCCGGCCGACTCGACCGGCAACGAGACGGTGCCGGTCAGCATCGCGCGCCAGGCGCACCTCTGCGCGGCCCTCTCCAACCGGATGGGGATCTCAGACATCTGCGCCCTGCAGGCGGCGGTGCCGACCTCGGCGCAGACGACGACACTGACGATCGCCGGCAGCGTGGCGGGGGATGCCTTCAGTCGCGGATCGCAGACGCCGGTCACGCCCGCCTACCCCGACCTCTTCTACCGCGCGGCCAGCGAGGAGCTCTGCGAGAACGTCGCCAAGCTGGTGGTCGACGCGACCGGCGGGCCCTACACCAGCTCGAGCACGAGCTGCGCGGACGGCGACGGCCTCATGACCAAGTTCGTCGAGCAGATCATGGGGATCAACCCCAGCGATTCGGTGCACAGCCAGGCTCTGCAAATTCTCGAGAACCACTGCGGGCTGGCGGCCAAGGCCAAGACCACCACCACGGGCGGTGGATTCGGCGGCGGCAGCACCGGCAGCACCTCGGCCCAGACGAACTCGGTGCGGTCGACGTTCGTGCTGGCCTGCGAGTCCCCCACCTCCCTCGGAATCGGTCTTTAAAGGAGCGCTGCGATGACCAAGCCAGTTACACGACGAGAAACTCTCCTCGCCGGGCTGTTCGGCAGCGGCTACATCGGCCTGCGGGCGCTGGCCACGGGGCTGCCGCCCTGGTTCCTGCTGAACCCGCGCCGGGCGACCGCGCAGGATCTGACCTGCATGTTGAACGCGCAGAACAACAACCAGTACTTGATTCTGAGCACGTCGAGCAACGGCGACCCGGTGAACTGCAACTGCCCCGGGACGTACGAGAACACGAACCTCGTCCACCCGACGGCCGACGAGATGTCGGAGCAGAAGGTGACGGTCGGCGGGCAGTCGCTGGGCGCGGCCCTGCCGTGGGCCGATCCATCGGTGACGACGACGGGGGGCAGCGCGGGTTGCCTGTCGTCATCGGTGCTGGCGCGGACGTCGTTCTTTCACTACTTGACCGGCACGGTCGTGCACGGCGACCAGCCGAAGGTCATGAAGATGATGGGGAACACCTCGGGCGGCGAGATGATGGTCTCGGCGTTCGCCAAGCACCTGGCGGCCTGCTTCGGCACGGTGCAGACGGCGCCGATCGCGGTGGGGGCGGGCGGGAACGCGGGCGAGCTGGTGAGCTTCTCGGGGCGGACGCTGCCGTCGATCACACCGATGCAGCTCAAGACGCTGCTGACGGGGACGAAGAACGATCCGCTGGTGACGCTGCAGACGCAGCGGGACATGGACCTCGACAGCCTGAACTCGCTGATCAAGAGCGAGTACCCGTCGGGGAGCGTGCAGGCGCAGTTCCTGGACGCGCTGGCGACGTCGCAGACGCAGGTGAGAGGGCTGGCCAGCCAGCTGGCGACGACGCTGGGGAACATCACGGCGAACGACACCAACGGGCAGCTGTGGGCGGCGGGCGCGCTCATCGCGGCGAAGGTGACGCCGGTGGTGACGGTGCACATCTCGATGGGCGGCGACAACCACTCGGACAGCAACCTGCAGGCGGAGTCGGACCAGCACGTCAGCGGCGTCACCGCGATGAACAAGCTCTTGATGCCCGACACGACGAACGGCGTGCTGGCCAGCCTCGGATTGCTCGACAACGTGACGTTCGCGTTCTGGAACGTCTTTGGCCGCAACCTGGCCGGCATCTCCAAGGTGACTTCGCGGACGGGGCGCGACCACTGGGGGAACCACAACGTCTCGGTGATGGTCGGGAAGAACTTCAAGTCGTCGGTGGTCGGCGGCGTGACGGCCGACTCGAACAACGACGGCGGCTACGCGGCGAGCGGCATCGACTCGGCGACCGGCGCCTCCAACAACTCTGGCGACATCCCCGCCAACCAGACGATGGTCGCGGCGGCCAAGACGCTCGGTGCCGGCCTCGGCATCCCCGACAGCGTCCAGACGGCCGACTGGATCTCCTCCGCCGGCGGCAAGACCGTCACCGGCGCCCTCAATCATGTCCCCACGACAGCGTAGCCGTCGGCATGTCCCCACGACGGCGTAGCCGTCGGCATGTCCCCACGACGGCGTAGCCGTCGGCATGTCCCCACGACGGCGTAGCCGTCGGCATGTCCCCACGACGGCGTAGCCCTCGGCACGTCCCCACCACCGCCTAGCGCCGCCTAGTCTAGCCGCCGAGCGCGGCGCTCCGCGCTCGGGGCGTCCCTGGCTCCCTCGCGTCTCCGTCGCCCCGGGCTCGCTCGTCGTCGCCTCTCGGTCGCCTCTCCGGTCGCGTGTCCGGTCGCCTTCTGGGACAAAAAAAACCCCGGTCGCTTTCGCGGCCGGGGTTTTCAATTTTGACCGAAGAAGCCGAAGCCTCGCCGGATGAAGCGGTGTTACTTGGCGGCCTTGTCGTCGGCCTTGTCGCCCTTGTCGGCCTTCTTGTCCTTCTTGGCCTTCTTCTCCTTCTTGCCCGAGTCAGCCGAGTCGCCAGCGGGGGCGTCAGCGGCCTTGGCAATCGTCCAAGAGGTCGGGAGGAGCACGGCGAGAACAACGAAAACGGTGCGAACGAGCTTCATGGGAGACTCCTGATTTGGGGTTGACGCGGCACCTACGAAGTCGTTGCCGCGCCGCCATGAGGATGCACCACACATGCCACCATCGGCCTACGCAAAGTCGAAATAATTCTATGCCTTTAACAACTTAGCTCGATTCCCGGGGGCAAGATTGTGGGGCGATCCTGCGCGCGGCGGGTAGGACAGTGGTGCGAAGCGCCTCACATCGCACACCGGCCTATTTTATTGTGTGTGACAAAATGCTGCGGCCGATCGCGTCGGGTCGGGCGAGCTCCGCTCGCACGACCCATCGCGGGGGGCGCGGGACCCTTTGAGGGTCCCGAACTCTACTTGTTCGGCGCGGTCAGGATGGCGATGTGGGTGGCGCCGGCCTTCTTCGCCGTCGACATGATGTCGACCGCCGCGCCCAGGTAGACGCTCTTGTCGCCGCGAATGAGCAGGGTCTCGGAGCTCACGTCCTGCAACGCCTTCCGGATCTCCGCCTCGAGGTTGGCCGGATCGACCTTGCGTGCCCCCAGATAGAGCTCGTTGGCCTTGGTGACGGTCAGGACGGGATCCGTGTGCCGCTGCGAGACCGGCCCGGCCGCGTTGGCCTTCGGCAGGACGACCTTCATCCCGGCGCGGGAGGCGACCTCGGATTCGACCAGCGCCGTCGAGGTCACCATGAAAATGATGAGCAACACCAGAAAGACGTCGGTCAGCGGCGTGATGTTGATTTCCGCGACGACCGTCTCGTTGCCGACGTCGGCGTCGTCTCCGCCGTGGGCGCCGTCGTCGAGCTGAACGTTCATTCCCATCGGCGCGCCTCTAGGAAACGGTGCCGGCGGGCTCGGCCGGGGCGGGCGCCGCGGCGGCGGGGCGCGGCTTGGATCCTTGCTCGCCGAGCGCGGACAGGAACTCCTCGCAGTAGAGCCGGTACTGCATGGCAATGCCGTTGATGCGCGCGACGAAGTAGTTGTAGGCGATGACGGCGTAGATGGCGACCATCAGGCCGGCCGCGGTGGCGACCAGCGCGGCCGCGATCCCCTGCGAGACGACCTTGAAGCCGCCGGTCCCGGCCACCGACATCGACTGGAACGCCTTGAGGATGCCGACGACGGTGCCGAACAGACCGACGAACGGCGCCGACGAGCCGACGGTTCCCAGCGCCCAGAGGTAGCGCTTGAGCGAGAGCACCGTCGCGCTGCGCTGGGAGATGACCGCCTCGGTCGTCTTGTGCGGCGTCTTGTGAAAGACCTGCAGCCCGCGCTCGAACACGTCGGCCAGCGGCACCTGCGACATCTCGGAGAGCGCCGCCGCCTTGCCGAGGTCCCCCTTCTCGATGGCGTCGATGACCCAATCCTTGAACGCCTCCGACTTGGGGACGAGGTTCCAGAGCGCGTAGAGCCGCTCGCAGATGACGGCCAGCCCGGCGAGCGACCAGGCCAGCAGGAGGGAGAGGATCAACCACTCGTCCCGAACCAGGTTGCGGATGGTTTCCCACGACATGAGCCCGAAAGCATAGCGTGGAATTCCGATGGGCGCCTCTGGTTCGGGACCCTCAAAGGGTCCCGCTCCCCCCGCGATGAGCTCCGACCGGCAAAGCCGCTCTACGCGCGACGCGCCGCCGGGAGGCGGATTCGCCTTTTGCCGACTCCTCTTATACTGGGCGCATGACGACCGCCCAGGCAGAGGCGCCGCGGGTCGCCGCGGCGGCGGCGGGGCCACGGCTGGGCTTCGCCGGGCGGCTGGCGATCGTCGAGGCGGCGCTCACGACCACGGAAGTGATCCTGGTCATTGGTCCGACGCTGGCGCTGGCGGCGAGGTCGTTGCACGCGAGCGGCGAATCGTTCCGGGTCGGGACGTTGCTGGCGGCGCTGATGATCGTCGGCTGGGTGCGCGCGGCCGATCTGCTGCGTCCGCTGGTGGCGGCGCGCGATGCCAAGCGGGCGGGCCTCGCGCTCGGCGAGGCGGAGATCGCCGCCTGCGACCACGCGATCCGGCGGGCGCCCGTGGAGGTGGCGGCGACCCGGCTCCTCCTCTGGGCGTTGGCGCTGGGCTATCTCGCCTCGCGGCTCGGGCCGGGCGGATTTCTGGCCTGGCCGTCGACGGTCGGGCTCGCCTGCATCGGACTTCTGCATGCGGCGGGTGCGGCGGCGGCGCGCGGCGCGCTGTGGGAGCGGACCCTCGAACGCGCGCGGCGTCTCATCCTGCCGAACTTCGACGCGCTCCGCGACTTCGCGGCCGGGTACCGCCGTCGGCTCTGTCAGACCGCCTGGGCGCTGCTGGCGGCGGCGCACGCCTTCAATGCCGCGCTCATCGCGGTGTTCACCGATATGACCTCGGCGCAGTCGGGGACGCTGCTGGCGCTCACGTTCCCCGCGCTGCTGCTGCCGATGGCGGTCTGGTATCGATCCTTGATCCGGCGGACGCGCCCGATCGAGCGCTACCTCGACGCCTCCGTTCGCCGCCCCCCGACGCGGGGACCTGCGCGCGAGGATCCCGAGGCGGTGGCGGCGTTTCGCGCCGCTCAGGGGCTGCCGTACCGGCTGGCCGGTTACCAGGCGCTGGCGGTCGCCTTCGCGGTCGTCGCGGTGGTGGTGGCCGGCCGCCGACTGTGCGGCTTCGACGCCTCGACGGCGGGGCGCCTCCTGGGCGCGAGCGCCCTCATGCTGCTGGCGATGGCGCTCTACGAGACGCTGTTCCTGCGCGCCGTCCTGCGCCCCCTGCTCGGTCAGCTGGGCGCGCGGCACCGGTTGCCGGTCGCTGAGATCCGGGCGCCGATCACGCTGCGGGCCAAGCTGATCCTCTTCTTCTCCAGCGTCACCATCTTCACCTCGGGCCTCGTGCTGCTGTTCGTGCTGTCGCCCCGGCACGCGACATCGACCATGGTGGCCTCTATCCTGCTGGCGCTGGCGCTGGCGCTGGGGCTGGTCGCCTTCATCGTGCGCGACATGGTGACGCCGATTGTGGCGCTCGAGGAGCGCTCGGACGAGATGGCGCGCGGAGAGCTGGCGCGGCCGGTCCCTCCGGCGGGCGAGGCCGACGAGATCGGGCGGCTGTCGTTCGCCTTCGAGGAGATGCGGCGCGCGCTGCGCGACAAGCTGCGCTCGACCGAGTCGCTCAACATCGACCTCGAGCGCGAAGTGCGCCGCCGCACCGAGGTGCTCGAGCAGCGCAACCGGGAGCTGCACGACGCGCTCGAGAAGCTGCGGCGCGCGCAGGATGATCTGATCCGCTCGGAGAAGCTCGCCTCCATGGGGCGACTGGTGGCGGGGATCGCGCACGAGATCAACAACCCGGTCAACGCCGTCATCAACACGCTCGGTCCACTGGAGGAGGCGCTGCACACCATGGCCGCGGCGCCGAACCGCGAGGCAGCGGCGCACGCGGCGGCGGAAGCCGAGGAGATGCTGCGGGTCGTGCGGCGGGGTGCGGCGCGCAGCAAGGCCATCGTGCAGGCGCTGCACAACTACTCGCGCGGCGACGAGCAGCGGCCACGCGAGCTGTCGGTCGCCCGCAGCGTAGACGACACCGTCGATCTCTTACGCCACCACCTGCGCCACGTGCAGATCGAAAAGCAGATCGATCCCGACCTGCGCATCACCGGATTCCCCGGCCAGATCGATCAGGTCTTCATGAACCTCATCACCAACGCCGCGCAGGCCGTCGGCGGGCGCGAGGGGGGGACGGTGCGCATCGCCGCCTCCACCAGCGCCAGCGCCGGCGACGTCGAGATCACCGTCTCCGATGACGGCCCCGGGATTCCGCCCGACATCATTCCGCGCATCTTCGATCCGTTCTTCACCACCAAGGACGTGGGCGAGGGATCGGGGCTGGGCCTCTCGATCGTGCACGGGATCGTCGATCGCCACGGGGGTCGGATCGAGGTGCAGAGCCAGCTCGGCCAGGGCACGACCTTCCGGATCACCTTGCCCCGCCGGCAGGAGAGCGCCGAGGCCGGCGGCCCGGCGTGACAAACTGGCAGGCTGGCCCGGTGGGCCACGCGCAACTTGTCAGTTTGACATGAGATTGGCGCCATCGGCCAATTTGGCGTAACATCGATCCTAATGGATTCAATGGGTTGCTTTGTTTTCCGAGCGATGGCATCCGAGTTGAAGGCACTGAAGGGATGGATCTGATGCCGACTCAACCGGTGGCGCCGACGGTGCTTGTGGTGGACGACGAGGCCCCCATCGTCGACTCGCTCCAGAAGATCTTCGAGCGCGAATCGCTGCGGGTGCTGACCGCCGGATCGGGCGGGGAGGCGCTGGAGATCCTGCGCCGGGAGCCGGTCTCGGTGCTGCTGACCGACCTCATGATGCCGGGGATGTCCGGGATGGATCTGCTGCGCGCGAGCAAGAGCATCGCGCCCGAGACCGAGACCGTGCTCATGACCGCCTACGGCACCGTCGAGAACGCGGTCGAGGCGATGAAGCAGGGGGCCTACGATTTCGTCACCAAGCCGATCAAGCGGGCGCACCTGGTGCGCGTCGTCGGCAAGGCGATCGAGAAGCGCTCTCTGGTCCAGGAGAACCGCTCGCTGCGCGCGCAGCTGGCTGCGGAGCAGCGGCGCGCGCTGATCGGCCAGTCGCTGGCCTGGCGGCGGACCATGGAGATCGTCATGCAGGCGGCGCCTTCGCAGGCGACGGTGCTGCTGCTCGGCGAGTCGGGGACCGGCAAGGAGCTCCTGGCGCGCGCCATTCACGACAGCTCGCCGCGCTCGGGCGGCCCGTTCGTGCCGGTCAACTGCGCGGCGCTGCCGGAGACGATCCTGGAAGCCGAGCTCTTCGGCTACGAGAAGGGCGCCTTCACCGGGGCCACCCAGCGGCACGACGGACGGTTCGTGCAGGCCCACGGCGGGACGCTGTTCCTCGACGAGATCGGCGAAATCCCCACGCACGTCCAGGTCAAGCTCTTGCGGGTGTTGCAGGAAGGGGAGGTCGAGCGGCTGGGCGGGCGGACGCTGAAGGTCGATCTGCGGCTGGTGGCGGCCACCAACCAGGATCTCCGCGCCGCCGTGCGCGAGGGGCGCTTCCGCGAGGACCTCTACTACCGGCTCAACGTCATCGCGGTGCCGATCCCGCCTTTGCGTGACCGGCGCGACGACATCCCGCTCCTGGCCGAGCACTTCCTGCAGCGGTACGCCGCCCGCAACGGGCGCCACCTGAGTGGCTTCTCACGCGCGGCGGCCGAGGCGCTGGCGCGCCACGACTGGCCCGGCAACGTGCGCGAGCTCGAGAACACGGTCGAGCGCGCGGTGGTTCTGTCGCGCGGCAGCGCGATCGAGATCGACGATCTGACCCCCGAGGTGCGCAGCGGCGGCGGCGCGGTGGGTGACGGCCGGACGCTGTCGTTCGTCGTCGGGACGCCGCTCGAGGAGATCGAACGGCGGGTCATCCACGCGACGCTTGCCCACGTCGGCGGCGACAAGCGCCTGTGCGCCCAGCTGCTTGGGATCGCGACCCGCACCATTTACAGACGCTTGGAAGAGGAGCGGGTCGATCCCGAGCCCGCGTTACCGTCGCCGGCGAGCTCAGGCGAAAATCCCGGCCGAGACGTGCCAAATTGGCAGGGCTCCCAGGCCGGCGGGTCGCGCTAAGCAAGCGAACACAAAGGGATTTGTCCGCGCCAACGGATGGTCCCGGCGTTGCTTTGTATCTGACGCTGGACCTCCATGGAGACCCTGCTCCGCAAGTACCTGTCGCTCGTCGATCTGGCGGTGATCGCGCTCTGCGCGGTATTCGGCGCCCGCGCGACAGCCACCGCGATCGAGGCAGGGTTCGTCGGCGGGATCCCGAGCACGAAGCACGCCCCCAAGCCGGCGCCCGTGGCCTCCTCGACCACCGTCTACTCGAAGCAGGTCGAGGAGATCCTGAACCGGAACATCTTCTGCTCGACCTGCCCGCCGATCCTCGCCAAGGCCGAGATTGGGGTGCCGACGGTACCGCCGCTGCAGAAGACCAGCCTGCCACTGAAGCTGTTCGCCATCATGTACGCGCCGACCGCCCCGGAGTGGTCGATGGCGATCATCCGCGACAACGACGACAAGTCGAGCGGCCCGTACGGCGTCGGCTCGAAGATTCGTGAGGCGACCATCGACGAGATCGACGAGACGCGCGTCTACCTCGACTTCGGCGGCGGCCGGCGCGAGTACCTCGAGCTGCTCGACACGCCGGCGCCGCCCCCGGGCGCCCCGGTGGCGGCCGCGCCGGCGGCGGCAGCCAAGGATCCGCTCGCCGAGGCGCTGGACAAGGGGATCAAGAAGACCGGTCCCAACAGCTACGAGGTCCAGCACGCCACGCTCGACTCGCTGCTGGGGAACATGGCGGTGCTCTCCAAGGCCGCCCGCATCGTCCCCGAGATGAAGGACGGCAAGTCGGCCGGCTTCCGGCTGCTCAGCATCAAGTCGGACGGGCCGTTCGGAAAGATTGGGTTGCAGAACGGCGACATCATTTCAGCCATCAACGGCCTCGAGATGACCAGCCCGGACAAGGCGCTCGAGGTCTACACCAAGCTCAAGACGGCGAACCACCTTTCGGTCGGGCTCGATCGCAACGGTCAGAAGGTCACCATGGACTACAACATCCGATGAAAACCAAAAAACGAACGAAGGTCTCCCTGGCGTCCGCGCTGATCCTGGCGCTGGCAGCTTCCCTGGCGGATGCCGCCGTGGTCGACGGCGCGGACCAGAAGACGGTCAAGGTCCCGCCCGGCGGTTCCGCGCCGATGGTCAACTTCCCGGGACAGAGGCGGCGCCGCGAGACGCCGGCAGCAGCCGCAGCAGCGGCGGCTGCCGCGACGCCCGCCGCCGCAGCCAGTCCAGGCGCGGCCGGCGGCGCGACGGCCCCGACGATGATCGGCGAGAAGGAGTTCAACTCCTGCAAGAAGTTCCCGTCGGGGAAGCGGATCGTGAAGCTGAACCTCAAGCCCGACACCGAGCTCGGCGATCTCATCTCCTGGATCTCGTCGATCACCTGCAAGCAGTTCCTGCTGCCGGGGACGATCCCCGCCAACAGCAAGAAGGTCACCATCGTCGCGCCCGAGCTGATCACGCCGGAGGAGGCCTACCGGCTCTTTCTCGGCGCGCTCGACTCGGTCGGCCTCACCGTGCAGCCCTCGGGCAAGGTGCTGCGCATCATCGAGACGGTGAAGGCCAAGTCGGGCCCCATCCCTCTTTACGGCGAGGACTCCGACGTCCCGACCAACGAGAGCTACGTGACCCGCCTCATCCGTGTCGAGAACGCCGATCCCAACGAGGTGGCGCAGGTGCTCGGCCGCCTCAAGGGAGAGCAGGGGGACGTCATCGTCTATGCGCCGCAGGGGGCGCTGATCGTCACCGACCTCTCCTCCAACATTCAGCGCATGATGGCCATCCTCAAGCAGATCGATCAGCCGGGGAGCGGCGAGAAGGTCTGGATCATCGGGGTCAAGAACACCTCGGCGATGGACATGGCCCAGAAGCTGGGCGAGATCTTCCAGGTCGCGAAGCTGGGCGGGAAGGGGGCGCGACCACCAGCGCCCCGCCGCCTGCCGCGGGCGCGGCGCGCCCTAAGGCCGGCGATCTCACGACCGAGATGATGATCTCCAAGATCATCCCGGACGAACGATCGAACCAGCTGATCGTGATCGCCAACGAACGGGCCTACGCGCGCGTGCTGACGCTGGTCAAGAAGCTGGACGTCCCGATCGAGGGGGGCGACGGCCGCATCCACGTCTACTACTGCGAGAACGCCAACTGCGACGAGCTGGCCCAGACGATCGGCGCCGTCACGGGGATCGTGGTCACCGGAGCGGGGGCGGGGTCGCGCACGCGGCCGCGGACCTCGACCGCCACGCCCACGCCGACGGCGCAGGGGGGCGCCGGGCAGCCGCTCACGGGGCCAAATCTGTTGTTCGAGGGGGAGGTGCGGATGAACTTCGACCGCCCCACCAACTCGCTCATCGTCGTCTCCTCGCTCAAGGACTACCAGGCGCTGCGGCGGGTGATCGAGCTGCTCGATTCGCCACGCAAGCAGGTGTTCATCGAGGCGATGATCCTGGAGGTCACGCTCGACAAGGAGCGCGACCTCGGCGCCTCCTGGCACGGCATTCTGCCCGCAGAACAACCTGTTCGGGCTCAGCCAGCCGTCGCTGATCGTCGGCGGACTCAACCCGGCCAACACGCTGCAGCCGACCAACGCGCTCGGCGACACGATGCTGGCGGGCATCCTGGGGCCGGTGCTGTCCGCCGCCGACGCGCAGGGGCTCGGCACCGCGGCGACGTCGACGGTCGACATCCCGTCGTTCGGCGTCCTCATCAAGGCGTTGCAGACCAACAGCGACGTCGACGTGCTGTCGAACCCGCACCTGCTCATCATGAACAACGAGGACGGCGAGATCTCCGTCGGCCAGAAGATTCCGTTTCCGGTCAGCACTCTCGGGCTCAACCCGGCCGGGGGCGCGGCCGCCGGCGCGCTGGGGGGCTCGGCCTCGGTGGCCTGTTCCCGCAGGTGCAGCGCGAGAACGTGGCGCTGGAGATCAAGCTGACCCCGCACGTCAACGAGCACGACGTCATCCGGATGGAGGTCGACGCCAAGGACTCCGAGCTGGCGGCGTCGAGCCCCACGCTCGGCCCCTCGACCTCCGAGCGGTCGGCGAAGACGGTGGTCGTCGCCAAGGATCAGCAGACGATCCTGATCGGCGGCCTGATGTCGGACAAGATCATCAACAGCGTCACCAAGATTCCGATCCTGGGTGACATCCCGATCCTGGGGTTCTTCTTCCGCACCAGCTCCAAGCACATCGTGAAGACGAACCTGATCATCGCGCTCACGCCGTACGTCATCAACGATCAGTCGGATCTGCGGCGCGTGCTGGAGAGGAAGATGCGCGAGCGGCGTGAGTTCGTGGAGCGGTTCGGCGGTGAGGAGCGCCCCGACCTGGAATCGAACTTCGACTACCGCCGCAAGCGCGGAATGCTCGAAGAGATCAACCGGGCGGCGCGCGAGGTCGAGAAGGAAGAGAAGACGATGGACGAGATCCGGCAGCGCGACCTGCAGGACGAGTCGGGGCCGGTCGAGCTCCCCGTCGGGCCGGGAACGAGCCAGCTGGCGCCGGCCGTGCCGATGGGGCCCCCGAACGGCGGGGGCGCCGCCGCACCGCCGCCGCCACCACCCAGCGCGCCGCCGGCGGCCTCTCCGGGGCCGGGCCGGGTTCCCTGAGGAGGCGCGCCCGGTGGCGAGAAAGCGAATCGGCGAGCTGCTGCTCGAGCTCAAGCGGGGCGACGCGGCCTTCACGCCCGCCGTGGTGGAGCAGGCGCTCGCCACCCAGGCGACCGAAGGCGGGCGCCTGGGCGAGATTCTGGTCAAGGCGCGCGCGGTCACCGAGGAGGAGGTGCTGCAGGCGCTGGGGAACCAGCTGGGGATCGGCTACAGCGCCGAGCTGAAGGTCGACGCCATCGACACCGATCTGGCGACCGGGATCCCGATCGGATTCGCCAAGCAGCACCGTCTGCTGGCGGTCAGGCGTGAGGGTGAGGTGGTGATGGTGGCGATGGCCGACCCGCTGGACATGGGCGCGCTCGACGATCTGCGGATGCAGCTCGGCGCCGAGGTGCAGCCGGTGCTGGTGCCGTCGCAGCGAATTCTCGAGGTCATCAACGATGTCTACGGCCGCAAGCACGACAAGGGGGGCGATCTCGGCGAGAAGGGGGAAGAGGAGGACGAAGGCGGGAGCGAGGAGCTGGTCGACATCCTCGAGATCACCGACGAGGCGCCGATCATCCGCTGGGTCAACTCGCTGATGTTCAACGCGGTCAAGGAGCGCGCCAGCGACATCCACATCGAGCCGGGCGAGAAGGAGGTGCAGGTTCGCTACCGCATCGACGGCGTGCTGTACGAATCGCGCCAGGCGCCGCGGCAGTTCATGCCCTCGATCATCTCGCGCGTGAAGATCATGGCCGGGCTCAACATCGCCGAGAAGCGGCTGCCGCAGGACGGCCGCATCCGCCGCAAGATCGCCGGCAAGGACATCGACATGCGCGTCGCGACCGTTCCGACGGTCAAGGCGGGCGAGCGGGTCACCATCCGTCTGCTCGACCGCGAGTCGGTGCTGCACGATCTGGCCGACATCGGCTTCGGCGACGATCACCTGCGGCAGATCGACGAGCTCATTCACAAGCCGCACGGGATCATGCTGGTCACCGGGCCCGACCGGGTCGGGCAAGACGACCACGCTCTACGCCTGTCTGGCCAAGATCAACTCGCCCGATCTCAACATCCTGACCATCGAGGATCCGGTCGAGTACCAGCTCGACGGGATCTCACAGACCGCCGTCAACGAGAAGATCGATCTGACGTTCGCCGCCGGGCTGCGCTCGTTCCTGCGCCACGACCCGGACGTCATCATGGTCGGCGAGATCCGCGACCGCGAGACGGCGGAGATCGCCATCCAGGCGTCGCTGACCGGCCACCTGGTGCTGTCGACGATCCACACCAACGACGCGGCCGGCGCCATCAACCGGCTGGTCGATCTCGGCGTCCAGCCGTTCCTGGTGGCCTCCTCGTTGATGGCGTTGCTCGCCCAGCGGCTGGTCCGGCGCCTCTGCCGGGAGTGCCGCGAGGTCTACCAGCCGGCCGCCGAGGATCTCGCCAGCATCGGGATCGATCCGGGGCTGTTCGCGCAGGGCAAGGCGCGGCGGGTGCACTTCAAGGGAGACGAGGCGTGGGTTCCGCCGGCGGGGATGTTGTTCCGCGCGCGCGAAGGCGGCTGCCCGGTCTGTCTCGGCGCCGGGTACAAGGGGCGAACCGCGATCTACGAGCTGCTTCCGATCGACGAGAAGATCCGGCAGCTCACCATCAAGAACTCCGACGCGCAGGCGGTGAAGGCCCAGGGTATGCGCGCCGGGATGCGGACCTTGCGCGAGGACGGCGCTCAAAAGGTGCTGGCCGGGATGACCACCGCCGCCGAGGTCCTGATGATCACCACCCAGGACGTCGAGTAGCCCGGTGCCGGTCTACAGCTGGAAGGGCCTCAACACCGCCGGCAAGTCGGTGACCGGGACGCGGGACGCCGACGGGCCCAAGGCGCTGCGCCAGAACCTGCGCAAGGACGGCGTCTTCATCACCGAGCACCGCGAGGTGCTGGCCGGCGGCAAGCAGGCCGCGGCGCGCCCGGGGGGCTCGAACGTCTCGGTTCTCAGACGCGAGATTGATTTCAAGGCGCTGCTCGAACGGGTGCAGCCGCAGGAGGTGGCGGCCTTCACGCGTCAGCTGGCGACGCTGATCAAGGCCGGGATCCCGCTGGCCGAGTCGCTGGGGGCGCTGGCCGACCAGGGGGACAACAAGAAGCTGCAGCGCGTGCTGGCCGAGATTCGGCAGAAGGTGAACGAGGGGAGCTCGCTGGCCGACACGCTGACCGCGCACCCCACGATCTTCCCGGAGCTCTACACCAACATGGTGCGTTCGGGTGAGGCGGCCGGGAACCTGGACACGGTGCTGCTCCAGGCTGGCCGACTTCCTCGACGCCGAGCACACCTTGCGGTCCAAGGTCTCGGGCGCGCTCACCTATCCGATCATCATGGTGGTGCTGGGAACGATCATCATGGGCGTGCTGATGGTGGTGGTCGTTCCCAAGATCACCTCGATCTTCCAGGACATGGGCAAGACGCTCCCCTGGAACACGCAGCTTCTGATCTTCATGTCGGACCTCATCGGCAGCTACTGGTGGGCGCTGATCGCTCTTTTCGGGCTCTCCTACTGGCTCTATCGCCGCTGGTCGCGCAAGCCCAAGGGGAAGGCCGTCGTCGACCGGATCCGGCTGAAGCTGCCGCTCATCGGGCCGCTGGTGCGCTTCGTCGGCGTGGCGCGGTTTGCCCGCACGCTGGCCACCATGCTGGCGGCGGGCGTCCCGGTGCTGGCGGCGCTGGAGATCACCAAGAAGGTCCTCAACAACACCGTGCTGGAGAAGGTGGTGGAGGAGGCGCGCGACGCCATCCGCGAGGGCGAATCGATCGCCACGCCGCTCAAGCGCTCGGGGCAGTTCCCGTCGCTGATGGTGCACATGGTCGCCGTCGGCGAGCGCTCGGGTCAGCTGGAGGCCATGCTGGAGAACGTCGCCACGGCTTACGAGCGCGACGTCGAGGCGAAGGTCTCCCGCCTCACCACCGTCCTGTCGCCGATGCTGATCGTTTGCATGGCGCTGGCGGTGGTGTTCATCGTCTTTTCGGTTCTTCAACCCATCATGGACATGCAGAATTTCGTGCAGTGAGGAGAATCCAAATGAGCGTAATCGAAGAGAAGAGCACTGGAGTCGTCAGGAGAGCGGCGCGGGCCGTCGAGGCCGGCTTCACTCTGCTCGAGATCATGGTCGTGCTGGCCATCATCGCGCTGCTGGCGGGAGGCGTCGGCGCGGCGGTGTTCCGGAACTTCAAGAAGGCGCAGGTCTCGACGGCGCGCCTGCGGGTCAAGGCGGCCCGCGACGCGACGGCGCAGTACATGATGGACAACACCAGCAACTGCCCGCGCAGCGATCGACGACCTCGTGTCGCAGAAGTACCTCGATCGCAGCAACGCCAAGGACCCCTGGGGCAAGGATCTCATCTTCCACTGCCCGGGGACCCAAGACACCGACGCGGCCGACATCTCCTCGGCCGGCCCCGACAAGCAAGAGGGGACCCCCGACGACATCAGATTCCTGGGAGCAGTAAGCGTCGACAGGCCACAGGCCAGAAACAGTGGAGCGATCGTGACCGCAACCCGACGACAGAACCGGCCCGCCCGGCCCGCCGGCCCAGCGGGGCGGGGTTCACGTTGATCGAGGTGCTGATCGTGGTGCTGATCGTCTCGCTGATCGATCACCATCGGCGTGAAGGGGTTCCGCTCGATCACCAAGAGCAACCTGCGCGAGTCGACCGCGCACATGTCGGGCGCGATCCGCTACCTGTTCGATCGGGCGTCGATCACCGGCAAGTACTACCGGCTGGTGATCGATCTGACCGACGGGAAGTACTGGCCGGAGGTGTCGGACGACAAGTTCTACGCGCCCAATCAGGCGGAGAGCGAAGCCGATCGGCGGAAGCGGGAAGAGAAGGAGGCGGCGGCCGACGAGGAGGAGCGCAAGCGGCAGGAAAAGCAGCAGCTGCTGTACGGCAACGGCAGCGCCTCCAGCGGCTCGTCGTCGTCGTCGACCAGCTTCGACATGTCGAAGCTGGAGGTGGGTGAGTTCCGGCCCAAGCGCGCGCGCTTCGCCGCCTTCAAGGAGACGACGCTCAAACCGGTGGTGCTGCAAGAAGTTGAAGATCAAGAGCGTCTACACGCCGCGCATGACCGAGCCGGTCACCACCGGGCGCGTCTATCTCTACTTCTATCCGCTCGGGCAGACCGAGCCGGCGATCATCACGCTGACCGACCTGACGGGCGAGAGCGTCTACTCGCTGGTCGTCCACCCGATCACCGGGAAGGTCCGGATCTACAACCAGGAGGTCCGCCCGAACCTCGGTGTCCGCTACGACGACGAAGGAAACCAGGTGCAACAGTGAGCGTCGTCGCGCGCAGTCGACGCGGGCTTCACGCTTGCTCGAGATCATGGTGGCGGTCGCGATCCTCGCCGCGACGCTGGTGGTGATGCTGTCGATCGTCACCAACAACGTGCGCGCGACCAACCACGCCAAGATGACCACCGCCGCGACGTTCCTGGCGCGCAACAAGATGGTCGACCTCGAGGACGAGATCCTCGACCAGGGGTTCACCGACAACGACGAGATCGGGCGAGGGGACCTTCCGCGATCTCGGCTACCCGCAGTTCCGCTGGCAGAGCGATGATCGAGCGGATCGACCTGCCGGCGGACCTGTCGACCAAGGCGCGCGATCAGGCAGGGGCCGAGTCGGTAGACGCCAAGGACCCGATGTCGATGCTGACCGGGTTCATGGGCGGCATGATGTCGGGCTTCATCGACCCGATCCGGATCGGGCTGCAGGAGTCGGTCCGCAAGGTGACGGTGCGCGTTCTGTGGGACGAGCACGGACGGCGCGACCAGAGCTTCGAGGTGGTGCAGTACCTGACCGATCCGGCCAAGCTCGACATCGCGCTCACCGGCGCCCCGGGCGCGGCCGCAGCGGCCGGCGCGGGCGCACGACGCGGCACCGCAGCACGACCGGAACGACCGGGCGGAATCGGCCTGGGCGGATTGCAGAAGATGATCACGGGGGGCAAATGATCGGCCCGCATCGAGCTCCCGCGCGCACGCGCTGCCGGCTTCACGCTCATCGAGGTGATGCTGGCGCTCGCCATCCTCACGTTCGTCACGGCGATCATGTGGGGGTCGTTCAGCCAGACGGCGATCAACAAGAAGGCGATCGAGGCGGCGCAGGATCGGACGCACACGGTGCGGGTGGCGCTGCTCCGCATGGTGCGCGAGATCGAGATGGCCTACCTCTCGGCCTCGGAGAACACGGCGCTCTCCGAGCGGCGCGACCTTCCTGGTCGGCACGTCGCGCAGCGACGTCGACGAGCTGCAGTTCTCCAGCTTCGCGCACCAGCGATTGCGCGCCGGCATCGCCGAGGGGGACACCTCGCTCATCTCCTACTTCGGCGAGCGCGATCCGGACGATCGCCGGGTGCTCAACCTCATGCGACGGGAGACGCGTCGGCTGCAGGCGGAGAACCCCAGCACCATCGCCGGCGAGTCGTACATCCTCTGCCCCGACGTCAGCCGCCTCAAGATTCAGTACTACGACCACAAGCTCAAGGAGTGGGTCAACGAGTGGAGCACGCTCAACGCGAGCGGCAACCAGTACCTGCCGACGCACGTCCGCATCACGCTCACGGTGATCGACGAGCGCGGGCCAGGAGGTCTCGTACACCACCGACGCGCGCATCCAGATGACCGAGAAGGTCGACTACAAGCCGGTGAAGCAGTGACGGTCTTCGCGCGATTGCGGCGGTGGGCGGCGGAACGGCGGCGGCTGCGCGCGCAGCAACCGTTGTCGCGCAAGCAGCGCGGGGTGGCGATGCTCATCGTGCTGACCTGGCTGGCGCTCATGATCTCCGTCATCGGCGAGTTCACCTACGGGACCACCGTCGACGCCGCCCAGGCGGCCAACGCGCGCGACGAGCTGCGCGCGCACTACCTGGCCCGCTCGTCGGTCAGCCTCTCGCGCCTGCTCATCAAGATCCAGCAGCAGTTCATCGATCCGGTGATGGGCCAGGTCCAGAAGATGCTGCAGTCGGCGATGGGATCGAGCTCGAGCACGACCGGAACCGCCGGCAACACGCCCCAGCACGCCACCCAGCCTCGGGTTCTCGCTGCGCGTGACCGACTACGCCAGCACGCTGATGGGGTTCTTCAGCGGGTCGAAGGACGAGGTGGCCGGCCTCGGCAGCCTCATCGGCCTCGACACCAGCAACATCAAGGGGCTGGGGCTCAAGTCCGGCGACCTTCGACGCCCAGATCACCTCCGAGGACGGAAAGATCGACATCAACTGCGGCTCGGGCCTGGCCTCCGACCGAAACAAGCAGATGATCGTCTACCGCCTGCTCATGGGGCTCATGTACTCGCGGCGGTTCGACCGGCTGTTCTCCGAGGAGGACCAGACCGGGAACTTCGCGCTGCGCACCGACGTGGCGCGCGCGATCATCGACTGGGCCGACGCCGACGAACAGATGTTCTCCCCCGAGGGGGGCTCGGCGTCGGAGGACTACCGCTACGACGCCCACGCCGACCACTACCGCGCGCACGACAACAGCTTCGACTCGATCGAGGAGCTGAAGATGGTGCGCGGCGTCTCCGACGCGTTCATGGAGGCGTTCCAGCCCTTCCTCACCGTCTACGCCTCCGACCCGAACTGCAAGGTGAACCTCGGCGCCATCAGCAACAAGGAGAGCGGCGACTGCACGCCGCTGGTGATGGGGGTGATCCGCGCCGCCGCCCTGCCGGACCCGACCAAGCCCCCGCCCGATCCGGCGGTGTTCGACGACGCCATCCTCTACCCGCTGGCCAGCATTCTGTGCGACCGGGCGTCGACCGCGGGGTTCGACAGCCTCGGCACCATCACCAGCCTGCTGGCCAACCCGCAGACCGCCGTGCTTCCCGACGATCCGCGCTACCGGCTGTTCCAGGGGATGAAGCCGATCCAGATCGACGGCGGGGCGCTGGGGAACATCGCCTACGTCGGATCGCCCCGCGTCTACCGCGTCGTCGCCAGCGGCGAGTCGGGCCGGGTGAAGAAGAAGATCACCGCCATCGTCGACACCGGGCGGACGCTGGAGAATCCGCTCACCCTGACGCCGCAATCCGAGAAAGCGGCCGGCGTCCTGCAGTACTGGCGCGAGGAATAGAGAACCGACCATGGCTCACACCGTCTGCGGCATCGATCTCGGGGCGTACTCGGTCAAGCTGGCCTTCTACGAGGCCGGCTTCCGCGCCACCACGCTGCGCGACCTCGAGGAGATCCCCGTTCCGGCCGGCGACGCGCCGCTGCTCGAGCGACAGATCGCCGCCGTCCGCGAGGGGCTCTCGCGCGTCGCGGGCGAGGTGACCCCCTACCTGGCGGTCCCCGGCGATCAGCTTTCGGTGCGCGTGCTCGAGCTGCCGTTCTCCGACGCGCGCAAGATCGATCAGGTCGTCGGCTACGAGCTGGAGAGCCAGATCGTCAGCGCCATCGAGGACGTGGTGTTCGATCACCTCTCGCCGGGCGAGCGTCCGGAGGGGACGACCGTGCTGGCGGCCGCGGCCAAGCGCGAGGATCTGGCGGCGCTCATCGCCGCCACCGAGGCGCAGGGGATCCACCCGCGCGCGCTGTTCGCGGCGCCGGTCATCTACCGGACGCTGTTCTCGGCGGCGCCGCCGACCGACGAGGCGGCGCCGGCCGCCTGCCACGCGCTGCTCGACTTCGGCCACGAGCGCACGAACATCTGCATCGTCCGGGACGGCAACGCGATCTACGCGCGCACCATCCGGCGCGGCGGCGCCCAGCTGACAGCCGCCATCGCCAAGGCGTTCAACGCCGACCTGGCGCGGGCCGAGCAGGCCAAGCGCGGCGAGGCTTTTCTCGCCGGGCCGGGGCGGGTGGCGAACAATCCGCTGCTCACCAAGCTCGACGCCGTGCTGCGCGAGGCGCTGGCGCCGACGATCCGCGAGCTGCGCCAGACGCTGGCCAGCTTCACCGCCAGCGCCAAGGTCGAGATCGACGCGCTCCTGGTGGTGGGCGGCGGCGGCCGGCTCGCCGGACTGCTCCCGTTCCTGCAGGCCGAGCTGGGGATCCCGGCGCGCCATCCGTCGGTGCGCGAGGTGGTCGAGAGCGGCGGGCGGAACCTGGCGCGCGATCCGGCCGGCGAGGAAGCAGCCGCGCCCGACTCCGACGTGTACGCGCTGGCCGGCGCCATCGCGCTGGCGGCGGCGCGCGGCTCGCGCGAGATCGATTTTCGGCGCGGGCCGTTCGCTCTACCGGGCGAACTTCTCGATCCTGCGGCAGAAGGCGGCGCACCTGGCGGGGCTGGCGCTGTCGCTGGTCCTGGCGGGGGCGATCGATCTCGGCTCCAAGTCCTCGAGCCTGGCCGCCGAGCGCAAGGCGCTGGACAAGGAGCTCGCCGCCGCAGACGCAGGAGCTGTTCGGCAAGCCGCGCGACGACGCGGAGGCCGTGACCGAGCTCCTTCGCAAGGGGTTCCGCGAGGATCTGGCGCCGCTCCCGAAGGCGACGGCGTTCGATCTGCTCGATCAGATATCGCGCAAGGTGCCGCCGGCCGACAAGGTCAAGCTGGACGTCGCCGAGCTGGAGATTCGCCCCAAGAAGACCTTCATCAAGGGGACCGCCGACACCGCCGCCGCCGTCGACGACATCGCCGCCAAGCTGAAGGAGATCGACTGCTTCGAGGAGGTGACCAAGGGAGCGATCACCGAGGTCTCGGGCGGCGGCAAGCAGTTCACCCTCACCATCGCCTCCAAGTGTCCGTGAGCGAAAGACGATCATGAGCGTGCTCAGCAACCTTCGCGAACGTCTCGGGCGGGTCTTCCAGCGCCCGGTCGGCCTACTTCGCCAGCGAGTGGGAGCGGCTGGTCGCCGCGCCAGAGGCGCTTCGTCACGATCGGGACGGTGGTGTTGGCGATCAGCATCGTCGCCGTCGGCACCTGGACCTCGATGATGGGCATCAGCGACCTGGAAGAGGGCAACGGCGCCATCCGCGACGCGCTGACGGCGATCGCCAAGCACCGCGACGAGTACCTGGAGGCGAAGGCGCGCAACTCCGTCCAGGAGGCGCGCATCGGCGACGCGCCGCCGCAGCTGGCGGGCGATCTGGAGGCGGCCGCGCGCGCCGAGAACATCCAGATCGCCGAGTCGAGCGAGCGCCCCACCGTCCCGGCCGGGCGCCGCTACGTCGAGCACGATACCGACCTCAAGATTCGCGAGGCCGATCTGCAGAGCCTCACCAACTTCATGCGGCGGGTCGAGACCGGCCCGCGCCTCATCTTCTTCACCCGCCTCGCGCTCAAGCATCCGTACGCGGCCGATCCGGGCAAGCTCGACGTCGAGGCGACCGCGACGGCGTTCGAGAAGGTGCACGAGGACAAGACCAAGAAGAAGCCCGCCGGACCCGACAAACAGGACAAGAAGGAGTAGGCGCGCATGGCCACCATCACCCCCGAGATGTTGCGCCGGCTCCGCCGCCCCGCGCTCTTCAGCCTGTTCGGGCTCCTCGTCTTCATCGTGGCGCTCTACTTCTCGTTTCCCTCGGAGCGGGCCAAGGAGGTGGCGATCCGGACCGCTGCCGCCAAGGACCTCGACCTCGAGATCGGCTCGGCCAGCCCGGCGTTCGGGTTCGGCGTCGTGTTCCGCGACATCCTGGTGCGCACCAAGCCGCCGACCGGCAAGCCGACCCGCTTCACGATCGAGTCGGCGCGGCTGTCGGTCTCCCCCTGGTCGCTGCTGTCGTCGTCGAAGACCGTCACCATCGCGCTGGAGGCGTTCGGCGGGCACGTCGAGATCACGCAGACCGGCGCGCCAGGCAAGAAGGGGCTGTACGAGCTCCACGTTCACGCCCGCGACGTGAAGATGGGCGAGCTGCCCGGCGTGCGGGACGCCATCAACCTGCCGCTCGCGGGCGTGGCCAAGGTCGACCTCGACCTCGCGTCGGAGAGCGGGCAAGCTCGCCGAGGCCAAGGGGGAGATCACCCTCTCCTGCGACAAGCCTGGTGATCGGCGACGGCAAGACGCCGCTCAAGGTGGCCGGCAATCCTTTCCTCTGCAGGCGGGCTCACGTTGCCGCGCGTGCGGCTCGACGACTTCGGCGGCCACGTGGCGATCGACAAGGGGCTGGCCAAGCTGCAGGAGATCGGCGGCAAGTCGCCCGACGGCGAGGTGGCGCTGGAGGGGGAGGTGACGCTGCGCGATCCGCTCGCCCAGCTCGACGGTCAACGCCTACCTGCGCTTCAAGTTCGCCGACGCGTTCCTCAAGCAGGCGGCCGCGGTGCAGACGATCCTGCAGATGGCGGGCGCGCAGGGGAAGCGGCCGGACGGGTTCTACGGGATGCGCCTGTCGGGGCGGCTCGGCCAGCTGAACCCGCCCGTGCTGTCGCCGACCTCGCCGGTCACCGGCGCCGCGCCGCCGACGCGCCCCGGGACGCGCGCCGCGATCACCCCGGCGTTCCGGCCGCCGGTTCCGGCGCCGCCCGCCGCGCCGGCGCCCGCCCCGCCGGCGCCCGCGGCGATCGCGCAGGTCTCCCCGCCGCCGACGCCGCCGCCCGAACCGGCACCGCCGCCACCGCCGCCCTCGCCACCGCCGCCCGCGCCAGCCGCGGCGCCGCCGCCGCCCGCGCCGTCCCCGCAGCAAGCGGGCTGGCGCACCCCCGTTCCTCAGCCGGCTGGCGCCACCGTTGCCGACGCGCAACCGGCCGCCCCCACCGAGCAGCAGGCCGCCGCCCCGTCGCCGCAAGCGCCGCCGCCGCAAGCGCCGCCGCCGCCCGACGAGCAACACCAGCCCCAGTGACCGCGCGCCGACGATCGCGTGAGTGGAGCGCGGCTTTGCCGCGCGGAGCTCGTC
The DNA here is from genome assembly GCA_963725905.1 of uncultured Pseudomonadota bacterium. Classification (GTDB taxonomy): domain Bacteria; phylum Myxococcota_A; class Polyangia; order Fen-1088; family Fen-1088; genus JADGRB01. The sequence continues at coordinate 716,598 of CAVSAG010000007.1, forward strand.
GCGGGGGCGCGGGACCATTGAGGTCCCGAATCTAGAGGCAATACCGGCGGACCTTGTCGCAGAAGGTCGAGCGCGCGACGGCCAGCGCCCGCGCCGCCCGCCGCCGGCTCCCGCCGCTGTCGCGCAGCGCCCAGGCATAGACGTCGCGCTCGATCTCGTCGAACCGGCGTCCGCGGATCCGGATCGCGTCGTCGGGCAGCGGCGGTGGCGGCGTCCCCGAGCCCGCGTCGGCCAGCCGGAACGGCGCCGGCGGCGGCAGCTCCAGCAGCTCGGCGGTGATGCGTCCATCGGCGTGCCCGCGGGTGAGGATCGCCGCCCGCCGGATCACGTTGCGCAGCTCGCGCACGTTGCCCGGCCAGTCGGCGGTGTCGAGCGCGGCCATCGCCGCGGCCTCGAGCTGGCGGGGCCCGAGCTCGCCGCCAATCTCGCGCAGAAAGTGCGCCGCCAGGAGCGCAATGTCGCCCCGGCGCTCGCGCAGTGGCGGCAGCCGCAGGCAGATCCCCGCCAGCCGGTAGTAGAGATCGGCGCGAAAGCTGCGCCGCTGCACCTCCCCCTCGAGATCACGCAGCGTCATGGCGACGACCCGCACGCGCGCCGCGACCTCGCCGGAGCCGCCCACCCGCCGCAGCCGCCCCGACTCGAGCACGCGCAGCAGCTTGGGCTGCAGATCCAGCGACAGCTCGCCGATCTCGTCCAGCACCAGCGTGCCACCGGCCGCCTCCTCGAACCAGCCGGCCCGCCGCCCGGAGGCTCCGGTGAAGGCGCCGCGCTCGTGACCGAAGAGCTCGCTTTCGGCCAGCTCGCGCGGCAGCGCGCCGCAGTTCACCGCCACGAACGGTCCGCCCGGGTTCGGGCCGAGCTCGTGCAGCGCCCGCGCCACCAGCTCCTTGCCGGTTCCGCTCTCGCCCGTCACCAGGACCGGGGTCGTGGTCGGCGCCACCAGCACCGCGCGCGCCAGCGCCGCGCGCAGCCCCGGATCCTCGCCGACGATCCCGCCGAGCGCCGTTCTCTCTTGGTCGCCTCGCATCGGGATCCTTGTCGGCGCCGCCCCGCCCCAGGTTGCGCGGGTACGGAGCAGGCGAGCGCAGCGCGGCTTTGCCGCGCGAAGCGAGGGGGGCCCGGGGGGCGCGAGCGGCAGCGAGCCGTCCCCCGTAAAACTAGCTCCCCAGGCCGACCCAGGCCTCGCCGCTCTCGCCGATCTCCTTCTTCCAGATCGGCGCGCGCAGCTTGAGGCGATCGATCGCCGCGCGGCAGGCCTCGAAGGCGGGCGCCCGGTGCATGGCCGCCACCGCGATGGCGACCGCCGTGTCGCCGACCGCCAGCGCGCCCGTGCGGTGGTGGATGGCGACGCGCACGCCGGGCCACTCGCGCGCGATCTCCTCGGCGATCTCCCCGAGGACGGCTTCGGCCATCTCGCGGTAGGCCTCGTACTCCAGCCGGACGACGTCGGGCAGGTGATGGCCGCGCCGCCGGACGATCCCGGCAAAGGTCACCACCGCGCCCGCGTCGCCGCCGGCGACGGCCGCGACCGCGTCGTCGATCGTCACGGGGTCAGGCGAGATCCGGATGGGCAGCGGCGCCGCGCCTCCCGCCACCGGGGGCAGGAACGCGACCTCGTCGCCGTCGGCCAGCGCCTGCGCGTCCGGCGCGACCGCGCGGTTGACCGCGATCTGCACGCCCGGCAGGAGCGCTGCCACCGACGGGTGGCGCGCCGCGATCGCCGCGCGCGCGTCGGCGACGGAGGCAGCGGCGGGAAGCTCGACCGTTTCCTGGTCGAGCCGAACCCGCTCACGCAGGACGGCAAAATAGAGAACCTCGACCTTCATGGGCAATGAGACTATGCGGGCGCGGGCGCCGCATCAAACCGCCCGAAAACGTCTGATTTCGCTCTGGCCGGTATCAGTTATTCACAGGTAAAGTCAAATAACGGCGGACACGTAGCTATTTTGCGCTCGCGCGTCGCGGTTGATAGGCTTTTCCCCGCTCAACCGAGGGAGCATGCTGATAGCGAGGCCCACTTGAAGCGTCTTTCGACGTCCCCCTCAGGCGCTCCCTATACGTCCGGCGCACGATCGCTTTCCCACCGCCAGCTCTCGTTGTTCGGCGCCGAATCAGCGCCGGTCACCGAGGTCGGTACCCGATCCGAGCGCGCGCTTCGGCGCGAGGCCGCCGCGCGCGAGGTCCGGCTCGTCCCCACGCTGGAGCAGACCACCGACCAGATGGCCGCGGCGCTGGCGCTCTACCTGCCGCCGGGCAAGACGCTGGAGCTGCGCCTCACCAACAACCACTACAGCATGATCTCGGTGCGCCGGAAGTCGGACGGCTACCGGCTGCGGCTGCACCAGATGTTCGTGGGCGCCGAGCCGCGGGTGGTGCGTGCGCTGGCCCGTTACGTCGTCCACAACGATCGGCGCGCATCGACCTTGCTCGGCGAGTACATCGAGCAGCACCAGCACATCATCCGCCAGCAGACGCGGCGGCCACGCCACCTGACGGTGCGGACGGCCGGGCGCCACCACGACCTGCAGGCGATCTTCGACCGCCTCAACGCCTTGCACTTCGGCGCCGCGCTGGAGGCGCGCATCACCTGGGGGCCGGTCACGTCGCAGCGGCAGCGGCGGCGCTCGATCAAGATGGGGAGCTTCGCCGTCGAGGACCGGGTCATCCGCATCCACCCCGCGCTCGATCAGGCCTGCGTGCCGGACTACTTCGTGTCGTGGATCGTCTTCCACGAGATGTTGCACGGCAAGCACGAGGTCAAACGCGAGAACGGCCGCCGTCGCTTTCACACGCCGGAATTTCTGGAAGAGGAGCGCCAGTTCCCCGACTACGAACGGGCGTGCACCTGGGAGAAGGCGAACCTCGACAGGTTGCTTCGACCGTAATCGGCCGCCGCCGCTTCGTCACCGAAACGTTGCGCGGGCCGTTCGTTTTGCGGCAACGTCCGAGGCGTCCGTTATTCCCGTCCGTTTATTGCCGGGGCCGGGGCGCAATTTTCTCCTCCGCGTGATCGCTCCCACTGTGGTACGACGCCGACCGTCCCGTCCCACAGAGGAGAGCCAAAATGAACGCGAGCGACAAGATCGGCAGCAAGGCAGGGGTGAGCGGTTGGGTGCTGGCGACAATCGTCGCGGTCGGAGCCGCCGGCGCGACCGGCTGCGGCCAGGGAGCGTCGACCAGCCAAGGCGCGGGCACGGGCGCGACCGATCCGGTCACCATCGCCTTCACCGCTTCGACGCTGTCGGGCTTGCCGGCCTGCAATTCGGCGAACTCCGGTCAGGTCGGATTCGTGCCGTCGGGGCCGACGGCGGGGCTCTACTCCTGCATCCCGAGCATGTGGCACGCGGTCGCCTGCAGCGCGACGAACGCGGGCCAGGTCGCCTACGCGGCCAACCCGCAGCAGCTGCTCGCCTGCATCGGCGGCAGCTGGAGCCAGGTGACGCTCTCGGGACAGACTGGCCCGCAAGGGCCGCAGGGTCCGCAAGGTCCCCAAGGCCAGCCCGGTCAGGTCGGACAGATGGGCGCGATGGGCCAGCCCGGAACGCCCGGACAGCCGGGGCCGCAGGGAGCCCAGGGCCAGCAAGGCCCCATGGGTGCGCAGGGGCAGCAGGGACCGATCGGCCAGCCCGGCGTGAAGGGCGCGACGGGCGCCACGGGCGCGACGGGCGCCACGGGTCCTGCCGGCCCGACGGGCGCGACCGGAGCGACGGGCGCGACAGGTCCAGCGGGTGCGAAGGGTGCGACCGGCGCGACGGGCGCGACGGGGCCTGCGGGTCCGACGGGCGCGACGGGTGCTGCCGGTCCGAGCGGTGCGACGGGTCCTGCGGGTCCGGCCGGCGCGACGGGCGCGACGGGTTCTGCCGGTCCGACCGGCGCCACGGGTGCGACGGGCGCGATTGGCCCGATCGGTCCTGCCGGCGCGACCGGCGCGACCGGCGCGACCGGCGCGACGGGTGCGACCGGCGCAACTGGCGCGACGGGTGCCAACGGTGCGACGGGTGCGACCGGTTCTGCCGGCCCCGCCTCGCTCATCAACGTGATCCCCTTGGCGCTCGGGGATGCGCACTGCGCGAACGGCGGCGAGGAGATTGACGTCGGCGTCGACAGCAACGGCGACGGTGTCCTCGACATCTCCGAGGTCCAGCAGAAGGCCTTCGTCTGCAATGGCGGCGGCGGCTGCGGGATGGGGCTCGACGCCTGCGGCGCCTCCTGCGTGGTCCTCGCCAGCGACGGGAACAACTGCGGCAGCTGCGGCAACGTCTGCGCCGACGGCTCGATCTGCACGGCCGGCGCTTGCACCCCGGTGGTCTGCCCGGCGGGCCAGTCGGTCTGCAGCGATGTCTGCGTCGACCTTGGCGCCGACAACAACAACTGCGGCGCCTGCGGCACCGTCTGTGCGACCGGCACGACCTGCGGCGGCGGCAACTGCGTCGACATCAACTTCGGCAACGTCCCGATCGACACCTCGGTCACGAAGGCGGTGACCATCACCGTGGATGCCGGCTACGTGATCACGGCGGTGTTCGAGAACGACGCCTTCAATCCGCCGTTCTCGTTCGACCTGAGCTTTGGCACCTGCGCTACGTCGGCCGGCACCGGCCCGGGGACTTGCGTCGTCAACGAGACGTTCGCCCCGACCGTCGCCGGGGCGTTCCCCGCGACGTTGATCCTGCAAGAGTGCCTGGTGACCGACAACTCCAACTGCATCAACATCCCGGGGACGATCTACGCCAACGCCGTGAACGCCACCACGGGCGGGCCGCCCACCGTCGACTACGGCACCGTGCCGATCAACACCAGCATCACCAAGGCGATCTCGATTCCGGTCGACGCGGGCTACGTGATTACGGCGGTGTTCGAGAACGACGCCTTCAATCCGCCGTTCTCGTTCGACCTCAGCTTCGGCACCTGCGCCACGTCGGCCGGCACCGGCCCGGGGAGCTGCGCCGTCAACGAGACGTTCGCCCCGACCGTCGCGGGGTCGTTCCCCGCGACGTTGACCATGCAAGAGTGCCGGGTGACCGACAACTCCGACTGCATCAACATCCCCACCAACCTGACGGCCCAGGCGGTCGACGCGTCGACCCGCCAGAAGTCGGTCGACTACGGCAACGTTCCAATCAACACCTCGGTGACAAAAGCGATTCCGGTCGTCGTCGACGCTGGCTACGTGATCACGGCGGTGTTCGAGAACGAAGCCTTCAATCCACCGTTCTCGTTCGACCTCAGCTTTGGCACCTGCGCCACGGCGGCCGGGACGGGCCCCGGCACCTGCTCGGTCAACGAGACCTTCGCGCCGACGACCCCGGTCAACGAGTCGGTCTCGCTCGTCATGCAGGAGTGTCTGGTCACGGATAACTCGAGCTGCATCAACCTGCCCATCCCGATCACCGCCAACGGCGTCAGCGAAGGGAACGCGACCGGTAACTGATCGGCACTGGCTTCGGGCGCCCGCGCGACGCGGCGGGCGCCCGACTCGGTTCGCGTGCGCGCGGCGCCGGGGCGAGGGTTTCGAAGCCGGGAATCGGCGACGCCGATTTTATCACGGCGAATGGTCAAACCTTGCCCGGCGGATCCTCCTGGTCGAACAACTACCTGTACGACGCCATCCGGCAATCTCACGCAGAAGGACAGCCAGACGTTCACATACGGCACCAGCGCCGGCTGCGCAGCCGGTCCGCACGCTGTCTGCACGGTCGGAGGGGGGACGCTCTACATCTACGACCCGAACGGAAACATGACGTCCACCGGAAGTCGAACGGTGACGTACAACGCCTCGAACAAAGTGACGAGCATCGTCAGCGATCCGACGCCTGCGCAAGGGAACGACACAGGAACCGTCCAGCTCCTCTACGGCGCTGACGCGAACCGAGTGGTGCAGTCATCGACCAGCGGGTCGACGACGATCCGGACCGTCTACGTCGGCCTCGGCGGGACCGGGAAGAGCCTCTTCGAACAGACGACGACCCAGGCCTCCGGTGGTACGCCGATGGTCCAAAATCTTCACTACATCTACGCAGGCGGCGTTCATGGTGGGAATGCCTTCGCGGTCCGCGTCATCGATGACCACAGCGGGGTGGCGAACAAGTACTACAACTTCGATCACCTCGGCTCGGTGACGGCGGTGAGCGACGAGGAGGGGCACGTATCGACCTCCAGCTCCGACGCCACGGTCCTGGCGTACGATGCCTGGGGCGCCCGTCGGAATGCGGACGAGTCGGCTGCGCAGTGGCAGTCGTTTACGCCGCCCGTCGGCAACCGCGAGTTCACGGGGCAGGAGCAGATTCCCGACACGGGCCTCGTGAACATGAACGGACGTGTCTACGATCCTGTGCTCGGCCGGTTCCTGTCGCCCGATCCGAACGTACAGGATCCCTCCGACACACAGAGCTACAACCGCTACAGCTACGCGCTCAACAATCCGTTGCGATACACGGATCCGACCGGGTTCTTCTGGAACGAGGTCGAAAGCACGCTTGAGAGTCCGATGTTTTGGACTGAGTTTGGCTATGAAGCTATTGCCTGCGTGGCAGGGCCGCCCGGAGTTGGATGCCTCGTCGGCGGCATCCAGCTGGCGGTGTTCAATGCCACGGTCGCCCTCGCAAGCGGCGCCCCATACCAGCAGACGGCGATAGACCTAGGGATCGGGGTGGGAGTCTCGATTGTGGGTGCCGAGTTTCCCCCATCGGATCCGCTGTTGGGGCTAGCTGAGGGCTCCGCCTCGGCGGCAGCCACGACTGCGATCGACAATCGACTGAGTACGGGCAAGTGGGGGGGGGACGACATCCTCGCCGCAGCATTCATGAGCGCCGCCGAAGGGGCCTTGATGCTCGGCATTCAAGAGATCAAAGTGTTGTCTGTCAATCAGGCAAGAGCTGAGGGTCAGGCGGCCGGGCAGGAGGCAAACACAGCATCCGCCCAAACCTCCCGGAGGATGCATGGCGGGAGTGGGGGAGGGGTCCTATCTGTTGCACTTCAAGTTGCCCTCCTGGCAATGTGCCCGAACTGTCTTCCCTTTGATGCGCGCATGGTTTCACCGGACGGTGACCCTTCACACGCGACCCTTTCGCCCACTGCAGCGCTTGCAATCCTAGCGTTAAACCTAGGTCCACTCGCTGTGTTTGCACTTCCCGAGCTGGCCGTCGGTGCAGGAGGGGGGGGGGCATTAGCTCTACAAAATGGGTGGCTCGGAGAGTTCGAAGACGGAGTCGTACAGGCGCCAATGACCCTGTCTCGGGTCTGGGGTGGGGGCTCTGGAATGATTGGCCAATGGTTCACGCCGCAAGTGTTCACGTCGGCTCAGGCGGCGGTGAATGCTTTAGCGTTACCGCTTCAAAATACCGCAGAGTTTATTACTACCGTCACATTGCAGCCTGGTGCAACGTACCAAATCGGGACGGCGGCACCATTATTTGGGTACGCCGGAGGTGCAATCCAGATATTTCTGACGAGCCCTCAGGCGTTCGTCAGTTATGGTCAGACGTTGCGACTAACTTCTGCCTTCGGGTGGTGGTAATGTGCTCGACATTCTATGCGAGAGTCATAGCCGTGACTGCGAGGGCGCCTTGAAGGCCAGGTCAGAAGCGACGGTCCAAGGGAGGAAGGGTTAGATGTCGAACGTGTCAGTTGGACAGCGAATTCGTGTCGGCACGCCGGAGGTGCGACTGGATCCTCGTCTGGAGGAGGTTGTCCGGCAGGAGGCGGAGAAGATAGCGGAGATAATCGAAGCCCATGCACCCCAGATGTTTATTGAGGGAACGATGGACAGACCCGCTAAAGTCGTCGTAGTTGTTGTAGACGCTGAGCACAGTATTAACCGCGGTGTTGAGCTGTTCATGAAGAGGCTCTCGGTCAAGTTGTCCACCCAGGAACATGTCGATGTCCTGCCGGTTGTGCTATCGAATCCGATTGTTGGGTCCGTGCGTCGAAGTAAGACGGAGATCTTTCGGCGCAATTCGCGGTAAAAGGGGGAGGCTCTGTCGTTGGCACTGATGTGGGGTCCCCGCCAAGACTCCCCAGTGAGCGCGGGCGATCAGGTCGAAGAATGACCTCCCCTGTGACTCTCGAGTGGGGCGCAGCCTGCGGATCCAAGAGACGTCTCGCCTCGCTGGGGCACCGGCAGCACCGCGGGACCGAAGCCCGCAGGGCAGAGGCGTCGAAGAGATGGTGTGGCGTCGGAGCCGGGCTTCCTAGGGTGTCGGAACGCTAAGGCGCTCGGAGTGGCTTACGGGTGAGGGGATCGATGAGAACCTCGTCCCCCCGCCCTTCCTCAATCATCGCGAGCAAGTGGCGCAGGTCGCGCCGGGCACCGTCGAGATCGTCGCCAGACGCCCAGTCGAATTCCCGGGGAGAGTAGGGCCAGTTCTGACCCAGCGGATGCAGACCGGCAGAAGAGCCGAGCCGAGAGATCTTGAGGAGCAAGTCTTCAATATCGGGTGGGAACGGGTGTTTGCCGTAATTGAACATGTCAGTGAGCGGGTTGTCAGCCAATGTGCCATTCGGCATTGTGAACGCCTCACGTGTTTTATGGGAATAACCTGACCATGCGGAGTGACGAGGCCCTATTGCCGATTCGAGGGCACCTCGCGGATGTCGGAATATGGCCTAAAGGGTAGAGAATGTCTGTCCCAGAAGTAGCTCCATCAGCACACCCTTCTTCGCCTCCGAATACGCCAGCAACATCCTCGCCCCCCCCGCCACCGCCGCCCGCTTCGCCTCCGCGTACTTCGCCGCCTCCTCCGGATGCGCCCGCAGGTACTCCCGTAGCGCCACGTTCTCCCGCCAGTGCGCGCCCCCCTCCTCGACGAGCGCCACGTTGAACGCCCGCAGCTTCGTCCGCTTCCGGAAGTAGATCCGCCCCGGCACGCCCGCCTCGCCGAGGTCCTCGTACCCGAGCGCCACGACCCGCGCGCGCAGCTCCTCGAGCGCCGCCCACGCCGCCGGCGGCGCGCCGAGCATCAAATCGACGATCGGTTTGCCCGCCAACCCGGGCACGGCCGTCGAGCCGATGTGCTCGAACTTCAGCGTGGCGGTGGCGAGGCCGATGCGCAGGCGGTCGCGCTCGGCGCGGTAGCGGCCCTCGTAGTGGGGGTCGTAGTCGGTGATTTCGACGGGCTCGTCGATGTTGGCGCTCACGGGCGCGCATGATAGCGCGCGGCCGCGCGATTAGAAGCCCAACCGCCCGAGCGCCGTGGTGAGGCTCGCGGGGAGGGCGGGGAGGGACGTCGAGACGGCGCGGGTCCAGGCCGCTGCGGCGCGCGTCGCAGGTGTGAAACGCGGTGGGCCGCCGCCGAAAGCGCGGTACAACGAAAGGGTCATGTCGACGAAGGAGATCCTCGAAGCCACTCTCAAACTGGATGCCAAGGAGCGTGCGCGTATCGCTCACCAGATCATCGTCAGCCTCGACGAGGACGCCTCTGATGCAGGGGTGGAGCAAGCTTGGGAAGAGGAGCTCGCACGACGAGCCGACGAGATTGATTCGGGCGCCGTGAAGGTGGAGCCGTGGTCGAAGGTTCGGCAGGAGCTCGACGACATCGTCCGTGGCTCCTGAACGCTTCTTCCTGCACCCGAGCGCGTCTCGGGAACTGCGCTCGGCGACAAAGCGATACCGCGAGCACGACCAGAACATCGCCGCGGATTTCGTCAAGGCAGTCGACGCCGCCATCGCGAGGATCGTCGCGGCGCCGCAACGTGGCCGTTCAGGAATCGCTGGCGCCGGTACCATCTCAAGCGCTTCCCTTTCACGATCGCCTATCGCGAGGCTGGTGAGGTGGTCGAGATCGGCGCTGTCTCTCATCAGAGGCGCCGACCCGACTACTGGACGCGCCGTCGCTGACAGGGGGGCGGTCCAGGTTCGCAGGCGCGCACGATGGCGCGGCCGCGCTATCACGCGCCTAAAAGAGGCCGCCAAGGGCCGCCAGCGAGGCGCCCACGGTGCGGGTTCCGGTGGTGTCGAACACCGGGGTGGGGGCCGGCATGCCCACCGTCCAGCTGGCCGTCGGCGTCGCGGGCGAAGAGGGCGGGGTAGGCGGGGGCGCGGGCCTGGGTCTCGGGGGTGTCGAGGTTGCGGGTGGCCAGGGCGGCGACGGCGATGCCGGCGCAGAGGCCGCCCAGCGCGCCGCCGGCGACGGCATGGCCACTGACGTTGTCGCCGCCGACGATCAGCAGGGTGATGCCGAGGCCGACGAGCCCGCCGCCGATGGCGCCGGCGTCGATGATGAGGACGCGGTTTCGCGACAGGTCGAAGCTGTTCGCCAGGCTGATGCCGGCCACCAGGCCGAGGTCCATGGCGATGGCGCCGGTTTGCCAGACGCTCTCGGCGCTCGTGCTCGACGAGGAGAAAGCCGCGGCGCCCAGCAGTCCGGCGGTCGTTCCCCAGAGCAGCGACGAGCGGACCAGCTCGATGTCGCCGGCCTTCGGGCGCTGGGTGACGGCCACGAACGTGGCGGCGGTCGTGGCGACGGCGCTGGTTCCGACGGCCGCCCCGACGACGCCCTTGGTCGACAGGCCGAGGCCGGCGCCCCACAGCGCGCCGTTGACGCTGGCGTAGTCGAGGCCGGTGATGATCGTCCAGGCCTGGCCGGTGGTGATCGGGTGGTCCGCGGTCACCAGCAGCGAAGCGCCGAGCGCCGCGCCCATCCCGACCATCGGCGGGATGATCGGGGTGCGCGTGCCGGAGACGTCGAAGACGACGTCGGCGGCGATCCCGAACCAGATGCCGTAGAGCGACGACCAGAGGGCCAGGCGGCCGCGCCCCTCGTTGGCCGAGGCGCTCTCGCTGATCGTCTCTCCGGGCGCGGCGATCGAGGCCGCCGGCTCGCGGAGGACGTTGCCGCACAGGCGCTCGACGGTGTCGGCCCAGGGCGCGGTCGGGTCGCCGCGGAGTCCGTGCACCTCGGGGAGGCCGTCGCGGCAGCTCGAGCGCAGGATGCGCTCGAGAGCTGTGTCGGCGGGCAAAGGGGGCGGTGGGGCCGGCGCGCCTGTTGGCGCCGCTGCCACCTTCGCGCCGTTGACCGAGATCTCGGGGACGCCCGACTCCGTCTGCGCGCGGGCGGGCAGGGCCCCGGCGGCGACGGCAGCAACCACAAGCACCCCCCAACGGCGACCCATCACGGGCCCATGGTATCCCGGATTGGGCCGAGCTCTATCTTTTGAGCGCCCGCGTCGTCGAGCATCCGCAACGCCCTGGGCCGCCGGTTGGCCGCGCGGTACACTTGAGGTGTCATGACCGCCGCTGCGAAACAGATCATCGAGGCTGCGCTCAAGCTCGACCCGACGGAGCGCGAGCACGTCGCCAACGAGCTGTTCGAGAGCCTCGACGCTTCAGGCGAGGCTGAGCTCAGCCCCGCGTGGGAGGCCGAGATCCAGCGGCGGCTTCGTAAAATCGAGGCAGGTGAGGCGACCTTCGTGAGCGGAGACGAGGTCTTCGCCCGGGCCGAGGCCATCCTGCGTGGCGAGCGATAAGCCGGCGTATCGGTTTCTCAAGGAAGCCGAGGCCGATTTCCTCGAAGGCCTTCGTTTCTATGCCGACCGCGATGGCGCTGTGGCTCGCCGCTTCGACCAACTGATCAAGCGGACTGTCGCGCTCATCGTCGACAACCCAGGTCGGTGGCCCGTGAAGGATGGATCTCATCGATTCGTCCTCCGGCGCTTCCCCTACACCGTCGCGTATGTCTTCGAGAGCCAGTTCGTCTCGATCATCGCCGTCGCTCACCACAGTCGCGACCCCGATTCCTGGAACGACCGGCGATAGCACGCACCGGGCCAATCGGGCCGCGCCCTATCTTTTGAGCGCCGCGGCGATCCGTCCGGGAAGCGCCAGGGTCTCGATCTCCTCGAGCGGCTTCTCCAGCGCGAGCGACCAGTTGGGCCACTCTGCGACCGTCCCCGGCAGGTTCGGGCGCTCGGGGGCGGCGACGGCGTCGTCGAGCGTGGCCAGCAGGACCCGCGAGGGCGCCTTGGCGAGCGTGCGGTGGGTCGATTCGATCACCTCGTCGACGGGCGCGTCGTCCTTCAGGTGGCCGAGCGTGCGCAGCTTGTCGCGCAGGGTCTTGGTGCCGGCGTCGTTGGGGTCGACGCCGATCTTCTTCTGCGCGGCCGCGTCGCTCCCGGTCCACAGGCCCGCGATGGTCGGCAGATCGTGCGTCGTGACGCTGGAGAGGGCCAGCTCGGGGAAGTGCTCGGGCGGGGTCGGTTCGAAGTAGAGCAGGCGGTACGACAGCATCCGCGCGTCGCGCAGGCGCTCGCGCACGCCCGGCTCGACGGTGCCGAGGTCCTCTCCGATGACAAACGCCCTCGCCCGCTCGCTCTCCAGCGCCACAATCGCCATCAGCTCGTCGGCGCGCGCGCGCACGTAGCTGCCGCCCTTGGTTCCGAGCGCGCGCGGGATCCAGAACAGCCGAAAAAGGCCCATCACGTGGTCGATGCGCAGGCCGCCCACGTGGCGGAGCATCGCCCGGATCGTCTCGATGAACGGCTGGTAGCGGGCGGCGCGCAACTTGTGCGGGATGAACGGGGTCAGCCCCCAGTCCTGGCCGGCGGCGTTGAACTCGTCGGGCGGGGCGCCGACGGAGACGTCGCGCGCCATCAGGTCTTGCCAGCACCAGGCGTCGGCGCCGGCGACGTCGAGGCCGATCGGCAGATCGTTGACGATGGCGATCTCCTCGGCGGCGCGCGCGAGCTGGGCGTCGAGGCGCCATTGCAGCCAGGCATGAAAGGCGATGCGCGCGGCGTTCGCCTGGCGGAAGTGGGGGATGCCGGCGCCGTCGGGGCGCTGCACGGGCGCGGGCCACCGGCGCCAGTCCTTGCCCTGCTGCTCGCTGAGCGCGCAGTAGGTGGCGAAGTCGGTGAGCGCCTGGCCGCGGCCCCAGCGGAACCAATCGAAGCCGGTCTCGCCGTCAAACGCCTCGAACATCGCCTCCAGCGCCTGCATCTTCAGGTCGAAGATGGCGTCGCGATCGATCTTGCGCGCCCCGTTCAGCGCGCGCCCGGCGTTGCCGAGCCGCTCGCGCGTGCCGGCGTCCAGGCGCTCCCACCCCGGCACCTCCTCGATGCGCAGGAAGAGGGGGTTTCCGAATCGGCGGCTGGACGGGTAGTACGGCGACGGCTCGATCGGGTGCACGGGCGTGGGGGCCGTCATCGGGTTCACCATCACCACGCCGCCGCCGAGCCGCTTGGTGAAGCGCCCGATGCGCGCCAGATCGCCGAGGTCGCCCATGCCCCAGCTGTCGCGCGAGCGCGCCGCGTAGACCTGCGCCGCGAATCCCCAGGTTCGCAGATCGTCGGGCAGGAAGCAGTGGCCCGGGCTGACGATGAGCGACTGCTCGCCGCCGTCGCCCCTTTCGGGGTAGAGCCGGTGGTAGCCAAGCGGCAGGTTCCCGGGCAGCTCGCCGTCGACGACGTGGCGGGCTCCGTCCTCCAGCAGCAGATCGGCGCGCCCTGGCAGATGCCGGTCGCCGCCCGGGACCAGCACGCGCACGGCGCGCCCGCCGTCGTCTTCCGGTGCGTCCGCGTGTGGGTCGGCCGTCGCCCCCATGGCCGCCTTGAGCGCGGCCCGCGTCTCCTCGGAGGTCGTGTGCGTGGCGCCGGCCGCGTCGGTGAAGGTCACGACGATGCCGAACGCATCGGTCTCCGGGTGCTTGCGTTTGTCTTTTTCTACGGCCATGGACGTGGTCGGCGGACGCGGGAGGTGAGCTCGTCGTAGAGCAACCCGCGAAAGACCATCCCCCAGGTGATGAACAGCAACAGGAAGGGGGCCAGCCAGAAGGGGAATCTCACCACCGCCTGGCTCAGCCCCTCCGAGTGAGAACAGCTGCTGGAACATGAGCAGCTTCAGCGCCACCGGACCGGACTGGATCAGGCCCGACGGGGCCAGCACGACCGCCGCCATGAGCGCGCTCGGCGCCAGCCATTCGGGCCAGTGCGCCGAGATGAATCGCCCCGCCTCCATCAACAGGCCGAACGAGCGGACGCGCCCGCCGCCGAGGTAGATCAGCTCCGGCACCGGGTTGAAGAAGACCACCATCGTCAGGTCGACGAGGATGAAGACGATCTTGCCACGCTCGCCGGCGTCGCGGGTCAGGAGGCCGACGACGAACTGAATGACCCAGGTGGCGAACATGACGCTGATGACGTCCGAGACGTGCGCCATGAAGCTGTCGCGCAGATCGGAAAATCCGATCTTGCGTCCGACCACCGTCAGCCAGACCAGATGTAGGTAGCTGGAGATGAGAAACGCGGCCACGATCCAGATCAGGAAGCCGCCCGCCACCCCGAGCTGCGCGGCCTGGCCGGTCGCGATCATCAGGAGCGTCGCGTAAATCGGCAGCACCACGGCGGCCGGCCAACCCCGCACGGCCAGGCGGATCGATTTTCCCGCAAGGCGCGCATAGAGCTTGAGCATCGGAGGATGATACCTTAGCCGGCGCTGATGGCATCGCACGGGCGATACACCATCCTCGGCAAGCTGGCCGACGGTGGGATGGCCGAGATCTTCCTGGCCGTCCAGCACGGCGCGGAGGGGTTCGAGAAGCACGTCGTCCTGAAGCGCATCCTCACGCAATATTCGGCCGATCCGCAGTTCCGCAACATGCTGCTGGACGAGGCCCACATTTCGATGACCCTGCAGCACGGGAACATCGTCCAGGTCCTGGACCTGGGGGTCGCCTCCGGGCGCTACTTCCTGGCGCTGGAGCTGGTCGACGGCTGGGATCTCGAGAAGATCCTCCAGCGGGCCTACGCGGCGAAGATGGTCTTCCCGACCGCCCTCGGCCTCTACGTCGTCTCGCAGATCTGCCGCGCGCTGGCCTACGCCCATGGCAAGAGCCGCGACGGCAAGCCGCTGGGGATCGTCCACCGCGACATCAGCCCCAACAACGTGCTGGTGAGCGGCGAGGGGGAGATCAAGCTGGCCGACTTCGGCATCGCCAAGGCCCAGCGCAAGCGCGAGCAGACCGCCGCGGGCGTCATCAAGGGCAAGGTGGCGTACATGTCCCCCGAGCAGGCGCAGGGGGCGGTGATCGACCGGCGGTCGGACATCTTCTCGGTCGGCTCGATGCTGTACCGGATGCTGACCGACCGGCTGCCGTTCGAGGCGAACAACGACCTCGAGTCGCTGCTGCGGGTGCAGAAGGCAGAGTTCATGGCGCCCCAGGACGCCAAGCCGGGGATCAACGAGTCGGTGGCGGCGATCATCCGGCGTGCGATGCGCCTGCACCCGGCGGAGCGCTACCAGACCGCCGAGGAGATGCTGGTGGAGGTCGAGCGCGTGCTGCGCACGGAGTTCCAGTCGGCCGGGCAGACCGAGCTCAAGTCCTGGCTCGAGCAGCTCGGGCGGCGCGACAACGCGGCGTCGATCGGCAAGGTGCCGCGCGATTCGGGCGGCGTCGTCAATGACGTGGTGGGGACCGATCTCTCGGTCGGGACGTCGTTCGAGCTGCGCGACCTCGAGCAGGCCGACCGGACCGAGCTTCAGCGCGGGCGCACGCCGAGCCCGGAGTCCCCGGGCGACGCCGACTCGAGGAGAGACGAAGCGCCGCCGCGCAGCGGGCACACCGCGGAGATCGCGAAGCCCGGGGCGCCGGTCGCCCGGCGCGGCTCGGGCGGGTTCTGGCTGGGCGTCATCCTGACCCTGGGTGCGGTGGTGGGGGCGCGCTACCTGCTGGTCTGGGCGGAGCACCGGGGGGTGATGACGGCGCTCGGGATCGGCGGCAACGGCGGGAAGGAGAGCGCGGCGACGCCGCCGCCCACCGTCGGTCCGGCGGCCTCCGCGACGCCGCCGGCGCCCGCACCCACGCCCGCCGTGCCGCCGGCGCCGGCGACGCTGCCACCTTCGACGCAGAAGCTGGCCGCTGCTGACGCGACCGCTGCCCCGGCCGCCGGCAACGCGGAGACGCCGGACGCGCATCCGGCGATCGCCGAGGCGCCACCCGCCGACAAGCCCGCCGTGCCATCGGGCGACAGGCCGGCAGCCCCGCCGGCCGACAAGAAGCCGGACGACCAGGAGACCGACGAGGAGGCGCTCCTGCGCAAGGCGGTGCCGAACGCGGAGAACGCCGTCATCGGCGAGGACGAGGCGGAGGCGCCGGCGCCGAGCAAGAGCAAGAAGCCGGCCCCGCTGCCGCCGAAGCACTCGGCCATCCCGGGCAAGCCGAGCATCGAGATCCCGCACGTCGAGACCGGGGTCCTGCACATCACCAGCGTGCCGGCGGGCGCGGTCGTCAAGACCAAGGCGCGCGTCCTGGGCCGCACGCCGATCGCGCTCCACTTCAAGACGGGGAACACCTACGAGATCGTCCTCATCAAGAGCGGCTACCAGCCGGCGACGCGCAAGGTGGCGGTGCACAGCACCGCCGATCGCAAGATCGCCGTGGCGCTGAAGAAGGTCCCGCCGCCCAAGCACAACTTCTTCCACCCGCACCGATGAGAGCGGCGGGCCGGGAGGCGTCGGGCCTGGGCGCGCCCTCGCTGCGCCTCGTGGCGGTCGCCCTGCTGGCGGCCGCGGCCGTCGGACCCACGCGCCGTGCCCGGGCGGGAGATGACGTCGACGCGCTCCGGACCGCGGCGCTGGCGTCGATCGCCAGGGCGCGCGCGGCGCGCGGCTCGGAGGTGGTGCGCGAGGTGACGCTGCCGTCGATCGAGCGCCTGGTCGAGGACGCCGACCTGCGGCGCGCCTCGGTGACCAAGCCGGCCCGCGACAACGCCTTCGTGACCGACACGCTGGCGACGGCGAAGGCCTACGCCGAGCGCGTCGCCAAGGGGGACGATCCCTACCAGACCGTCACCGGCGAGGTGGTCAAGGCCTACCGCGCCTCCTCAGACGGCACGCTGCAGCCGTACGCGCTCTACGTTCCGCGCGGCTACGACGGGCGCAGCAAGGACAGGAAGGGCGACGCCTGGCCGCTTATCGTCGCGCTGCACGGCGCCTTCTCCGATCACAAGCACAACCTGCGGCGCGTGTTCGGGCTCGACAACCGTCCGGGCGAGACCGACGCCGAGGCGTCGCGCAACCGGCTGCCGCTCCCCGATGTGCCGGCGTTTGTCGTCTCGCCGCTCGGCCGCGGCGAGCTCATGGGCTTCGACGGCCTCGGGTACGACGACGTCATGCGCGTCATCGCCGACGTGCGCCGCGCCTACAAGATCGACCCCGACCGCATCACGTTGACGGGACTGTCGATGGGCGGGGGCGCCACCTGGGCGATTGGCCTCCGCCACCCCGAGCTGTTCGCCGCGCTGGCGCCGGTCTGCGCGGTCGCCAACTTCGCGCGGATGGTCCAGCCGGCCGACGCCGCGCTCTACGATCTGGCGCGCCTCGCCGCTCTGTCGCCGCCCGCGATCGCCGAGAACGCGGCTCATCTGCAAGTCTTCATCTTTCACGGAGACAAGGATCCGACCGTCCCCGTCGAGGATTCGCGCAAGATGGTGGCTCGCTTCGAGGCGCTCGGCTGGCTGGGGAAGAACGTCCACTACACCGAGTACCCGGGCGTCGCTCACCCCGCCTGGGTCCCCGCCTACCGCGACGCCCAGCTCCTGCGGGCGCTGGCCGCGCATCAAGCGCGATCCGGCCGCGCCCAGGACGCCGCTCTCGCCGCCGCCGCCCGGCGAGGCGATCCCGGGGCTCGCCGGCAAGAGCGTCCCACGCCAGCACCCGCACCTCTACGTCTACGGCACCAACGGTCCGCCCGAGGCGGTGGCGGCCGCGAAGACGCT
Source organism: uncultured Pseudomonadota bacterium (assembly GCA_963725905.1). Lineage (GTDB taxonomy): Bacteria > Myxococcota_A > Polyangia > Fen-1088 > Fen-1088 > JADGRB01. The sequence continues at coordinate 734,304 of CAVSAG010000007.1, forward strand.
GGCCGGCGCGCTCGCCGACTGGGGCCCGATGGTCGCGGCCAAGTTCCCCGTGAGGACCGACCGCGAGGTGACCGCCGCCGATCGCGCGCGCTTCAACCTGGTGTTGGTCGGCGCGGCGCCGTTCAACAAGCTGGCGGCCGAGGTGGCGGTGCCGATGCCCGACGCGCGCCCGCTCGGCGATCGCGCCTTCCGGGCGGTCGTCCCCGACGCCCGCGCCCCCGGCAAGTTCGCGCTGGTGCTGGGCGCGGCGACGCCGAAGGGTTTCGCGCGCCTGCAACGGTTCGCCCGCAAGAACCGCGACGCCTGGGCGCCCGAGAGCAACCGTTCGTTTGTGATGTTCGACAAATAGCGCGCAAGCAAGTTTCCCGCCGATTTTTTTGACGTGCGGGAGGAGGCCGCGCATCCCAGTGCCCGATGGGCCAGGCGTTCGATCCGATCCAACTTCAGTGTGTTACAGCTATCATTCCCCCGGGATAGCGAGAACCTCGTGCGATCAGATGCGGTGCTTATCGGGGCTACGGTGCTCATTGTCGGGTGCCAGGATCGCCTGTGTTATGACGCCGGGATCGATCCGCATGGGCGATACAAGGCGACGATCGTCGAAACCTACAATGCGCAGAGCAGCTTCACGTATGACCCGAAGTTGAACATGGGATCGGGGGGCGCCGTGAGCTGCGCGGGAATTGATGGTCTCGCGGCGCAGGCAACGCTGGAGCTCCAAGCGAGTGGAACTGTCGAGGACCCGACGAAGACATGTCAGCTCATCACCGCCGATCTGACCTCGGCCCCACCCGAGATTATGCCCGGCGATGGGTCGGCGCAATCGGAGGTGGCGGTCGCAGCTGCCCAGGTCCGCGGTGGATTGATCTACGCGGCCCAACAGGCAACCATTACTGGATGCTCAGGCGGCTATGCTCTTGACGTCTACTACGGCGGGAACGCGCCGCCCCTTTCGAATGTATTCGATACGCCGGTGCCCGGCCAACTTCCGCCCGCCCTATTGCATCGAATCTTCGTGCCGGTGGCGACGAGCACCTGCGCAACGAACTGCGAGGATAACTTCGTGATTCAGTTCTCAAAGGAGTAGACGTGAAGTTGTGGGGAGAACGTCCGAGCATGGTGCTCGCAGCGATCATTGTCTGGAGTGGCTGTCTCGGCTGTGGGAGCGCCGGAACATCGGGAGGCGGAGGCCAGGGAGGAGGCACCGCGGGCCGAGCGGGCTCGGGCGGCAGCGGCGGGGCTGGTGGCGCGGCGGGCTCAGGCTCCACGGGATTGGGAGGGGCGACGAGCTCTGGCGGCTCGGGTGGAGTTGCGACGCAGGACGCGGGTGCGCGTACCGACGGGTCCAGCGGGAGCTGCTACCCTGGCTGTCTCGAGTCGCTGCTCGACCAGTGCCCGCGGATGGGGGCGTGCACGGAACAGATGCCGGGCAGTGGTGGAACGATCAAGTGTTGGGTGAACGGGATATTTGACGAGAAGAACGGCAATCTGACGAGGAGGGTTACGAGCAACGGTGACATCTGCTTGACGGAGCAGGTCTACCCGGGCGCTACCGTTTCGGACACGTACGAGGACTTCTCCCAGGGAAACTCGACGACGGTTGTGGCGCGGCTTCAGCTCACCACCGACGCCCAGCACGGCACTGTGACCTGTTTGTCGGACCTGTCGGCGGTTCCCGTTCCTTTCGATCTCACGTCGCCGTCTTGCGCCAGCCAACTGGCCTTGCAGCAGCAGCAGTGCGCGACGGGGACCTGCAACTGACGTTCGGAGAATCACAAACTACGGAGACTCGCATGAAGCGCTTACTGGTCGGAGTCCTCCTTGCCGCTGCCGGCGGTCTCCTTTTCAATGCCTGCGGGAGCAGTGGCAGCGGCGGCGTCGGCAACAGCTCCGGGGTGCCGCGCTCGTCGACGGTCGGCTCGCTCGACGGCAGCCAGGAGGCCACGCTGTGCGACTGGGAGAACGCCAAGCAGGGTGGCTACGGTCGCTCGGTGACCTGTTCCGATGGGAGCACGCAGACGACCGATGCGAACCGAGCGGCCTGTGTTTCACAGGTCCCATATTTCAGTACCTTCTGCCCGACCTTGACGGTGGGGGACGTCGAGGACTGCGCGAACGCGTTGGGTACGAACATCTGCAACATCGCGACCGAGCCGGCGTGCGGGCCTGTCGCGGCCTGCCTCGGCGCGGCGCCTGCGGCGTGATCGCGCGCATGTTGACCGCGTTGCTCTGCAATTGAAACAATGGTCTGAGGAGGCCGAATGATTGCGGCGCGGGTTTGGTGGGTCGTCTTCTGTTCGGCGCTCTCTTTCGTCGGTGGCGCCTGCGGTGGCGGCAGCCCCAGCCCCAGCGCGAACCCGCAGCAGAACGTCATGGTCGTCGACGAGGGGATCGATCTGTCGGTGAGCGCGCTGCAAGGGGACGTGGTCGCGACCTACACCGAGACCTGCGTGATGGCCCCGACCTCGGACGCCGCCGTGACGCCGGTGGCGGTGGATTCCGGCGCGTTCGACGTGCTCAAGGAAACGTACCTTCAAGAGCTCGCGCAGACGGACGACAGCTGCCACCTCGCGACGGGCATCAGCAGCAAGCCCGATCCGCTCGCCAGCGTGGCGCAGTTCAAGTCGCGCTGGAACCAGATGGTGAGGGAGAACAAGACCGTCGACCAAGTCTTCACCTACGCGGAGTACCTGCAGCTCATGGGGCCGCTCAATGACCAGCTCATGACCTTCGGCTATCACGGAACGGCCACCTCCAGCGTGGTCGCGCACGAGAACCCGAACGTGCGGCTGGTGCTGGTCGAAAGGCAGCTCGGATCAGAGGAGTCGTCTGCGACCACCTTCCCGTGCCTGGTGCAAGCGGACATCGATCAGACCGTCGAGCTGCTCAACGACCCCGACATCTACGCCGCGGCCGTCGCCCAGCCAGCCGCGATCGACGCCGAGCTCGCCACCGCGATGTCGAAGTACGACGTCGGCCTCGTGAACGAGAGCTTCGGCTCGCCGGCGCGGCAGACGCTGGAGATGTTGCAGGCGATGTACTGCCAGACGCCCGTCAGCTTGTCGGCGTACTTCTCGTTGCTCGATTCGCTGACCAACGACCGCGCCGCCGCCATCGGCGGCCCGCCGGTCCTGACCGTGGTGGCGGGCGGCAACGACGGCGTCGAGATCGACAGCGGCGCCGACTCGCTCTCCTGTGATCCGGGCGATCCCAACGCGCTCCTGGTGGGCGCCTACGATTCGGGGACGCAGGCCCGGAACAGCTTTTCGAACCGTGGCGGGTGCATCGACCTCTATGCCCCCGGGCAGGGGGTGGTCGTGGAGTACGCCGGGGGATGGCTGCTCTGGGCCGACGGCACCAGCTTCGCGGCGCCGCTCACGGTGCGCTATGCGTCGGCGGCGAACGTCCCTCAGCCGTTCGCGCCTTCGACCACCCGGGCGGCGGTGCTGGGCGCCACCGACCCGAACACCGGTTTCCTGCCGGTTTCGCTGTTTCCGACCGACTTCTTTTACCAGCCCGCCACGGTGACCACCGACTTTGCCGTTCCGATCCCGCTGGTCCCGCGCCCGGCCGCCGCGGCCCCCCACCGGCTGTCGCAGCACGATTTGCACCGGATCCTGGGCCCCATTGAGCGGCTCAAGCGCCTGCGCACCCTGCTCGAATAAGGGGGCCCCCCGAAACCTCGGGCAGACGGGAATTTTACCGTCGACCGCGCTGGAAATGGCGTCGGGTCCGCTATACTGCGCCGCCCATGGCGAACTTGAAGCTGAAACCTGGAGTCATCACCGGCAACGCGCTCAAAGAGCTGTTTTCGTATTGCAAGGAGGCGCGCGCGGCGCTTCCGGCGGTCAACGTGATCGGATCGTCGTCGGCGAACGCCGCGATGGCGGCGGCCAAGGAGGCCAAGGCGCCGGTCATCATCCAGCTGTCGCACACCGGCTCGCAGTTCTATGGCGGTAAGACACTGGACAACGCGCAGCAGGCGGCCTCGATCGCCGGCTCCATCTCGGGCGCGCTGCACGTGCGGACGCTGGCCAAGGTGTACGGCGTACCGGTCGTGCTGCACACCGACCACTGCGCCAAGAAGATCCTCCCCTGGGTCGACGGCGTCATCGCGGCCGGCGAGGAGTACTTCGCGCGCAACGGCGAGCCACTCTTCAGCTCGCACATGCTCGATCTCTCGGAGCAGCCGCTGGCGGAGAACATCGAGATCAGCGCGCGCACGCTCGGCCGCATCGCCAAGATGAACATGACGCTGGAGATCGAGCTCGGCATCACCGGCGGCGAGGAGGATGGCGTCGACAACTCGGGCGTCGAGCACGACAAGCTCTACACGAGCCCCGAGGACGTCCTCAAGGCGTACGACGTGCTGAACCCGCTCGGCAGCTTCACGGTGGCCGCCTCGTTCGGCAACACGCACGGCGTCTACGCCGCCGGCAACGTCAAGCTGAAGCCGACCATCCTGCGCGACTCGCAGAAGTACATCCAGGAGCAGCGCAAGACGGGGCCACACCCGGTGAACTTCGTGTTCCACGGCGGCTCCGGCTCGTCGGCCGAGGAGATCACCGAGGCGGTCTCCTACGGCGTCGTGAAGATGAACATCGACACCGACACGCAGTGGGCCTACACCCACCCGATCAAGCAGTTCATGGACGAAAAGGGAGCGTATCTGCTGTCGCAAATCGGCAACCCGGACGGTCCCGACAAGCCGAACAAGAAGTACATCGACCCGCGCGGCTGGACGCAGATCGGCGAAAAGGGGATGACCGGGCGTCTCGTGCAGGCCTTCAAAGAGCTCGGCGCCTTCGGCAAGTTCGAGTTTTAGGCTCGGTTTTCGTCCGGCTGTGACCGGGAGCACCTGCAAGTGCGGGTGCTCTTTCAGATTTGTGCGCGTGCGGGGTCTGGGTCTGGTGAGCGGTCGGGGAAGTCGTCCCGTCCGGCCCCACCATGAGCCTCGCCTCAACCACACCGTCCGTCCGTCCGATGTCTGGGGCGCGAGGCTCTCTATTTCAATCAAGGAGCAGCACATGTTGACGCGCGCTGGATCGATGAGGGGGATCTTCACGGCTGTGGCCCTGGTGGCACTCGGCGCCGGCTGCCGCAAAGAGGGGCTCTCCGACCAGGGGCAGATCGGCGCCGCGGTCGGCGAGGTGATGGCCAGCGCGGACGAGTCGGCGAGCGGCGGGTCGACGACGGCGATGCTGCCGGCGCTGCCGATGCTGCGCACGCCCGACGTGCTGCGGCCGCCGGTGTGGCGGCGGGCGATGAACGCGCTGACGTTGATCCCGTCGGCCTACGCGGCCTCCTGCCTGCCGGTCACCTACTCGGCCTGCGCGGCGGGCGTGCGGACGGCGACCTTCGACAACTGCAACGTCGGCATCGTCACCGTCGACGGTGCGATCAACCTCACCTTCAGCGACGCGGCCGTCTGCAACATCGCCACCGTCGGCGACAACGTGAACCGCACCGGCAGCCTGACGCTGTCGGCGCTGGGCGGGTCGCTGGAGATCACCACGCCCGGCGGCGGCCAGACGCTGACCCGCACCGCCACCGGCTTCACCTTCGCCGTGCCGGGGATGGAGCGCGTCCTCACCCTACCGAGCGGGCGGACACTGTTCGACATCAGCACGATGACCCCGGCCGGCGCGCCGCTGACCATCACGGGCAGCTCGCGTTCCGACATGGTGATCACCGGCGGCACGCTGGTCGTCACCCACAACCTGGCCGGCTACTCGGTGGCGCTGACGCCCGACAACCTGACCTGGACGCCGACCTGCAACTGCCCCTCGTCGGGCTCGCTCACCGGTACGGTGACGAGCAGCGGCGCCGACAACGGCAAATCGGCGACGGTCACGCTCACCGGCTGCGGCACCGCGGACGTCACCATCAATGGCGAGACCGAGAGCGTCACGCTCGACCGCTGCGGCGCGATCTGACCTCGTCGTCACCTACGTCCCCGAAAGCAGTATCGTTTGCGCGCGTGCAAGGCCGCATTTGGGGAGGGATCGTGCTCACCGCGTGGATGGGCGGGTCGGGCCGCGCCGCGCTGCGCTCCGACGGCGGCGTAGACGCGACGAAGCAGGGCGAGCTCTCCCCAGCGATCGTGGCGGGGTTGGTTCGGTCGCACTTGGGAGACGTGAAGGGTTGCTTTGACCAGGCGCTGCGGGGCAATCCGCAGCTCGCCGGGAAGGTGGTCGCCCACTTCACGATCGAGTCGTCCGGCTCGCTGAGCTCGATCAGATTCGAATCCGATACGGTCGGTGACGGCGAAATGGCGGCCTGCATTCAGGCGAGGATCGCGGCCTGGCGCTTCCCGCCACCGTCCGGCGGGGCCGTCGAAGTGTCCTTCCCGTTCGTCTTCCAGAGCTCTGAGGACCCTGCGTTGGCGATCCCGACGCCGAGATCCGCGCCGGCCGCCGGCAAGTCGAAGAAGGCTGGGGACCCAGAGCTGCCCGTGCGCAGTCGGCTCGCGCTGGGCGGTGATGGCGAGCTCATCTCCACGCTGACCGGCGTCGACCAGGTCAACGACGGACAGACGCCGCACCTCGAGATCACGCGCCGTCGCGGACACGCCGGCGGTGTTCTCACGTTCGATTTTTCGCCGGCGAAATATCCGGCGTTGGCCGAGGTGATCCGGCCGTCCTTTCTGTGGACGGTCGACTCGTCTTTCGTCCACCTTGGTTCGAAGCGGATCGCCCGCGTCAGGCTCGTGGGGCGTACCGGGCAGGATCTGATGGTCTTGCAGGAGATCGCGATTCTCGTCGACGTCGATGGGGACAAACCCAAGTTGCTCTGGCTGGGGCTCGGCGACCGCGAGGAGAATCGGTTCGACGTCTGTGTCGTCGACACGCGGGCGACCTTCAGGCTGGCGGCGCCGGGCGTTCTCGAGCGGACTCGGCGCTCGACGAGGTGGGCAAGCCGGACGGTGGAGGACGAATCGATCGGTGACTATCGCCGGACGTGTCGAGCTGCTCCGAAGGCGACGGAAACCTTTCCGCTGGCGGGCGACTGAGTCTCTCTCGCCGCGAGGCGGGTCAGTAGTCGGGCCTTCTCCATCGCGCGGCTGCAACCGGGCGGACGGTTCCTGGCAACGACCTCAAGCCACGCGGCGCTTCTTGGCCCTTTGTCCGAGCTCGCCCCGAATCTCCGCCAGCAAGGCGGCGTCCACGCCCTCCGCTTCCGCAATGACCAGGGCTTCGAGGAGATCCTTGGCGCCGCGGCCCGTGCGTTCGAAGGTATCGACCATCTTCCTCAGCTGAGCGGCCATGTCGGCCAACCATTCCTGACGGACGACCGCGTGAGGAATCCCTCCCTCGCGCGACATCCTTTCAGCGATGCGCTTCAGCTCGCGTGCCTGGGCTCGTGTCACGGCCGTTAGTTCGCCACCGCTTCCCAGGTGGTGTCCTTCCCCTTAAGAATAACTCGAAGAATCTGCACCGGGTGCCCATTGCTGATTCGATAAAGCCCTCTGTAGTCGCCGACGCGGATCTGCCAAGTCGCCGCAGGGAGGTCTTCGAGAGGCTGCTTCAGCGGCTTGCGGGTTCGCGTTTCGCTGGTCGCCTGGGAGCGTAGCTGCTCGATCGCTGTGGTGACGGGCCCGCGGGCGAACGGCGAAATCCGGCGGAGATCGCTCTTCGCTTCCTCGGACCATTCGATTGCGTACATCGACCGCTGTTGCGGTCATCGGTCCTGGCCGGCGCGCGTGGCGCGCTACGTTCAGATCAGCCCCTTGAGCGCGGCGATCAGCCGGTCGTTGTCGGCCGGCTTGCCGACGCTGATCCGGATCTTGGTGCGGAGCTCCGGCGCCGACCACCAGCGAATGAGCAGGCCCTGGCGCTTGAGCGCCAGGTAGATCTCCTCGGCGCGCGCGGCCGATCTCGACGAGCAGGAAGTTGGCGGCGGACTCGGGCCAGGAGAGCCCCATCCCCTCGAGCGCCGCCTCGAGGCGCGCCCGCTCGGCGAGCGTGCGGCGAACGCCGTCGTCGAGGTACGCGCGGTCCTCGAGCGCGGCGATGCCGATCGCCTGGGTGATGGCGTTGACGTTGTAGCTGTCCTTGACCTTGGTGAGCGCCTCGACGATCGGCGCCGCGGCGAACAGGAGGCCGAGGCGCGCGCCGGCCAGGCTGAAGCTCTTGGACATCGTGCGCAGCACGACCAGGTTTTCGTGCTGGCGCAGGTACGGCAGCATGCTGGCGTCGATCCCGGCGCCGAGCGCGAAGTCGACGTAGGCCTCGTCGACGACGACGACGGCATCCTTTGCCTCGTCGCAGAGGGCGCGCAGCGCATCGACCGGGATCAGCGTGGCCGTCGGGTTGTTGGGGTTGGCGAGGATGATCATCTTCGCCCGCTGGCGCGTCAGATCCGTCGGCAGCGCGAAGCGGCGCCCCTCGACGACGAACGGCAGCCGTACCAGCTCCGCCCCCTGCAGCGCGGCCAGCGTCGAATAGAGGCCGTAGGTCGGCCAGGGGCAGGCGACGCGGTCGCCGGCGTCGAGGAAGCCGCGGTAGAGGACGGTCAGGCAGTCGTCGGAGCCGTTGCCCGCCAGGATCTCCTCGGGCGCGACGCCGTAGCGCGCCGCCGCCACCGCGCGCAGGTCACTGCTGGTCGGGTCGGGGTAGAGGCGCAGCGACTCGTCGGCGAGCGCGCCCAGCGCCGCCCTGCACGCGCGGCGACGGCGGAAACGCCCCCTCGTTGGTGTTCAGCTTGGTGAGATCGGCGATCTGCTCGCCCGGCGTGTAGCCGGGCATGGCCCGCACGGCGGGCCGCAGCAGGTCAAGGGGCGATTTGCGGTTCGGTCGGCCGGGCTTGTCTGACATTTTGAGACGGGGGTAGGCTACCCGAGATGGCGCGCATCCTCATCATCGACGACAACGAGACGATGCGCGAGGGCCTCGGTGCAACTGTCCGCCGGATGGGGCACGAGGCTGTCCTGGCGTCCTCCGGGGACGAGGGGCTCAAGCAGTTCGCCGCCGGGCGGGGGGCGATCGACTTCGTCATCACCGATCTCAAGATGGAAGGCAAAGGTGGGCTGGAGGTGGTCAAGGCGGTCGCCGAGCGCGATCCCGACTGCCCGGTGATGATCGCGACCGCCTTCGGCACCGTCGAGACGGCGGTGGAGGCGATGCGGATGGGGGCGTTCGACTTCATCCAGAAGCCGTTCGCGCCCGAGGTCGTCCGGCTGAAGGTCTCGCGGGCGCTGGAGCTGCGGGGTGAGCGGCGCGCGCGCGAGCGGGCCGAGGCGGAGAGCGCGGCGCTGCGCGACGACGCCGCACGCGCCTACCGCTTCGATGAGATCGTGGGCGACACGCCGGCGATGCGCGCGGTCTTCCAGTTGATCGAGAAGGTCGCCCCCACCGACGCCTCGGTCTACATCCACGGCGAGTCGGGAACGGGAAAAGAGCTGGTGGCGCGCGCCATCCACGCCCGGTCGAAGCGGGCCAGCGGGCCCTTCGTGAAGGTGAACTGCGGCGCGCTGACCGAGACGCTGCTGGAGTCGGAGCTGTTCGGCCACGAGCGGGGGGCGTTCACCGGCGCCATCAAGCGGAAGCTCGGGCGGTTCGAGCTGGCCGACAAGGGGACGCTGTTCCTTGACGAGATCGGCGACGTGACGCCGGCGCTGCAGCTCAAGCTCTTGCGCGTGCTGCAGGAGCGGGAGTTCGAGCGCGTCGGCGGCGAGGAGACGATCAAGGTCGACGTGCGCGTGGTGTCGGCGACCCACCGGGACATCGCCGCCGAGGTGACCGCCGGGCGCTTCCGCGAGGATCTCTTCTACCGGCTGCACGTCGTGCCGTGTTCGGTGCCGCCGCTGCGCGAGCGCAAGGACGACATCCCGCGACTCGTCGCGCACTTCGTCGCCAAGCTGGGCCCGCGCACCAACGCGGCCATCGATCCCAAGAAGGGGATCACCGACGGCGCGCTGGCGCGCCTGGGTCTTTATTCCTGGCCGGGCAACGTGCGGGAGCTCGAGAACGTCATCGAGCAGGCGCTGGTGTTCGCCGAGGGGACGGCCATCGACGTCGGCGCGCTCCCCGCGTCGGTGCGCGGCGGATTGCCCGAAAACGCGCTGGCGCTTCCGGGGGGCGAGATGTCGCTGCCCGGCGCTGCTCGAGGACCTCGAGCGCCAGCTCATCCAGCGCGCCTACGACAAGAGCGGCGGCGTGAAGACCGAGACGGCGCGCCTGCTCGGCATCAAGACCAGCGCGCTCTACTACAAGCTCGAGAAGTACGGCATCGGCACGATCGAGAGCCGCGGCGATAAAGCTCCGCAGCCGGATGCCGAGGAAGAAGAGATGCTGCTCGAGGATGGCCCGCCCGGTGGCGGCGGAGGCCGGTCACGACCTTAGCCGGGGACCCTGGGAGGGTCCGGCCCCCCGCGACGGACTGCGCCGGGCGAAGCCCGGCTCCGTCCACGCGACCGTAAGCGCCGAGGCGCGGCGCGTGGCGCGCCTGCGAGTCATCGTTCTGACCGCTGTCGCCGCGACGGCGGTGGCGATCGGCTGCGCGACCGCGGAGGGCGCGCGGCGCGGTGGCGGGCCGCGCGTGCAGGAGGGGCGCGCCAGCTTCTACGGACGCGGCTTCGCCGGACGCAAGACGGCGTCCGGCGAGCGCTTCGATCCGAACGCCATGACCGCCGCCTCGCCATCGCTGCCGTTCGGCACCCGCATCCGGGTCAGCCGCGCCAACGGCCGCTCGGTCACCGTCCGCGTCAACGACCGCTGCGGTTGCCCGGGCGGCCGCATCGTCGACCTCTCCGAGGGAGCCGCGCGGAAGCTCGGCATGATCAAGGAGGGCGTGGTGACGGTGCGCCTCGAGGTGCTCGACCGGTCATGACGAGACTGCGAGTCAGTCACGCGATTCGGATCGGCGTGGCGCTTGCGGCCATGACGGCCGCGCGGTTGGTGGCGGTAACCTGGCAAGACGGGTCGGGGATGCTCAATCTCGTGGTGGTGGTGGGGGGACCTCTCAGTCTCCCGTGGCTCGCCCTCTGGGGCCTCGAGCGGGCGCCGCGAGATCGGGCCCTTGGCGTCGGCGAGGGCACGTTTTACGGGCTGCTGGCGGTCTGCGAGGTGGGGCTCTTCTTTTATCTTCCAGGGGCGCTGGTGCGCTCGGAAGGGTTCATGCTGTTTCCCGTTTGGGGCGGCAGTGTTCTCGCAGCGATCCTGTTGGTCCTGGTCAACGAATTCAGCAAGCCGCCGCCCTAGCTAGCCCTAGCCCTCACGATTCGCCACATCTCCGGGCCGCGAACATCCGCGGATTCAAGTGGCTGCGACCCGCGCAGGGCAACATTCGCGGAATCAAGTCGGGTGCGCGCACGGCGCCGAGGCGGGGTGCTCCTCGACCCGCAACGGACCGCCCGCGCACCTCCATCCGACGCGCGCCATCCAGGTGGCCGGCGGCGCCGTCGCCGAAGGAGAGTCGGTGATCGCGTCGGTGATCTCGGGCGCGCGCTGCCACCCCGAAAAGTGCGGCCCTGAGCTGCGCGGGTCGATGCACGCGGGCGCCCGGAGATGCTTGCGGAAGTTGAGCAGCACGTAGACCATGCTGGTCCGCATCTGGCGCGGCGTGGTCAGCGGGCGCGCATGGTAGCGGTCGCCGACGACCTGGCCCTTGCGCCCGAGGACGCGGTTGACCGCCAGCGCCAACCGGATCGCCAGCCCGTGCATACCCCCGCGGGCTCGTCGGGCTTCGTCCCCCTCGACGATGAAGTGGCCGTGGTCCTGCTGGATCGAGAAGTGGATCACCCGGAACCGGTCGACCGACGCCCGCGCGATGGCGCGCCGGAGCGCCCCGAACACACGGGGCGAGCGAAGCGATGGCAGCCCCGGCGTCGCGCGAATGGTGACCTGCACCGGGTATCGCGGATCGACCTTCGGCCGCGCGCCGTGGGGCATCGAGGGACGGCCGCGCGGTTTCCGCCCGGCGCCCTTGCGAGCGCCACCCCAGGTGCGTGGCGCCCCGAGGGGCAAGTTGAGCTGACGCCGTCGCACCGTCTTGATTCCGCGCATGTCCCGTTGTCGGCGCGGACCGCGGCGGGTTGCGTGGTGTGCGGCTGGATGGGCGCTGCGACGCACCGCTCGCGTGACTTGATTCCGCGGAAATGCCGTCGGCGGCGCCGGGACGCCGACGGGCTGGGCGCGTCGGCGCGCGGACGGCTCGAACTTGATTGCGCGAATGTTGGTGCCGCCCACGAATGTGACGAATCGTGAGAGCCCTAGCTAGCGCGCCACTCTTTCCACTCGCGGATCACGTCGCCGGTCAATGCCTTGGCCGCCTCGTGCAGCCAGCGCCCGTTGCGGGCGGCGAGCTGCCTGCTGAGCACGGTGCGGGCGCGGGGCGTGCCGAGGTGGACGTTCGCGGTCTCGAATCCCATCGCGAAGAGCAGTCGTTCTTCGTCGTGGCTCGATGGCAAATCGGCGAGCTCGATGCGCGAGCAGAGGGGGGCGAGGCGCCGCACCAGCCAGCCGCCGCCGATCTTGACGGTCGGATCGGGGACGCGGACGGCGCGGGTGATGATCTGCGTGTAACGGTCGGTGGCGCCGGCGGTGGCACCGGTCGCCCAGACCCAGGCCGAGGGCGCGGTCGCCTTGGCCTCGCGTGCGACGCGGCCGCCGCGCCAGTCGGCGATGCCGACGAAGCGCGGGCGCCCCAGGCTTCCCAGCCCGGCGATGCGGCGGGCGTAACGGATCGAAAGGTCGCGGGCTGGCATCGCGCCGGCGATGGCCGCCGCCGCGCCGCGATCGACGCTGGGCGCGGTGCGGAGCCCGTTCATCTTTTCCCAGAAGAGCGTCGGGTGGCGCAGCTCGGAGGTGGCGACGTCGCGCAGCCACCCGTGCATCTCCTCGAGCACGTACGGCCGCCCGCCCGCCTCGACGCCGGCGCGGTACCCCTCGAGGATCGCGTCGCAGGCGCTGCGCCGCCGCACGGCGAGGTGGTCGGCGAAGATCGCCAGGTGCGCGCTGGCCCCGAGGCGCACCAGATCCTGCGTCCAGGGGAGGGTGGTCGTCTCGTCGAAGTCGTTGATGCCCCAGACGAGCCGCCCGTCGCTGTCGCGCCAGGTGCCGAAGTTTTCCAGGTGGAGGTCGCCGACCGCGGCCACCGGCGCCGCCTGTGCGACGTCGCCGAATTCGCGCGCCCGGGCGCGCCAGAGCTGGCACCAGCGGTAGAACGTGGCCCGCATGAAGAAGAACGGCCCCTCGCGCATCCGCCGGTGCTTGGCGGCGAGGTCGGCCCGCACGAGCGGAATCAGCCCGCCCAGCCACTCCTCGTAGCGGCGCGTGGCGCGGTGAATGTCATCCATTCACCCGCTACTGTAGACCAGGACGGGTCAGACTTTTTTGCCGCTCTTCACGCGCAGCGTCGGGCCGGTCATCGCGATGCCCATGGCGTCACGATCGACGGCGCCGTCGATCTCGACCTTGGCGCCGTCCTGCTCGATGCCGCGCGGCGCCCCCTCGAGCACGTAGGTCGTGCCGTCCTCGGCCACCAGCTGCCAGTGACCGCCTTCCAGATCGCTGCGGCGAACCGTCCCGTGAAACTTGGCCATGCCGAAAGTATACGTCGCCGCGGACGCCAGGGCTTGACGCAGGTTCTTGGAAAGTCAGGTTGCAATGAGGGGTTGCACGGAGGTGGACGATGGGGAAGGCGAAGCTCGGCAGTTGGTGGGCCGCGGGCGCGGCGGTCTGCTTGCTCATTTCGGCCGGCGTGGCGGCGCAGGGGCTGTCGGGGAGCGACTCCCCGTTCAATGAACGCGGCGGCCCCAACCAGGCCGTCCTCACGCACATGCACCAGCTGAACGAGCAGGCGATCGTCGACGCCGGAATCGCGGCGCGGCGGTCGACGAACGCGTCGGTGCAGGACTTTGCAAAGACGCTCATCGACGAGCGCTCGGCCGGTGACGCGAGGCTCATGAGCTACGCCGAGCAGGAGGGGATGAACGTCGACGCGATCCGCGCGGGGACCGGCGGGCAGCAGTCCGGCGATCTGGGCCGCGTCAACCTCACCGGCGCGCCGGCGGAGCGCTTCGACCACGACTTTGCGACCAAGATGGTGGCCGATCGCCAGGCAGCGTTCGACGCGGCCCAGAAGGCGGCCACGCTGGTGCGCGGCCCCGAGATCCGGGCCTTGCTGCGCGATCTCACCCCGACGCTGCTCCGGGAAGAGGCGGGCGCGATGGCGCTGGTCGACGCGCTGCCGGCTCCGACCGACCGCGTGCTGCTGCTCCCGGCCGAGCCGCCGGGCGTCAGCCGAACGAACACCGGGATCGACACCCGCCCGGGCGTCGCCCCCTGACCGGCGCGCTTAGTTGGGCGGCCTGACGACGATCAGGCGTCCGCCTGACGAGTCGGCGATGTAGCCGGTCCCGTCGGCTCCGGCCACCACGCAGCGCGCCCCTGCCGCCGTCTGCGCCGAACCGACCTTGCTGAGCGCGCCGCTCTTCCCGACGCGGGCGAAGCTCAAGGTGGCGTCCGCGCCCGCGGCCACCAACAGCAGTCCGGGCTTGGCGGCGTAGTCGATATTGTCGACGCCGCGGCCGGTCTCGAGGCGCCCCACCTGCTTGCCGTCGTGGGCCAGATCGAGCGCGACCGCACCGTCGGTGCAGGCCGCGAACAGGAGGCGGCGCTCGGCGTCGATCGCCAGGCCGCGCGGGCCCGCTTCGCCGCACCCCGTATGAAAGCTCGCGACCACCTTGCGCGTCTTGGCGTCGATGGCGAGCGTCCGATCGCGGTCCTCGAGATTCGTGTAGAAGAGGCCGCGCGTCTGGTCGACGGCTAGACCTTCGGGATTGCCGTCGATCTTGATCGACGCCGGCTCGCCGGGCTCCAGCTTCGAGACGGGGACGATGGTAATCGTTCGATCGCCCGGCGTGGTCACCCAGACCTCGCGCGTGGCGCTGACGTAGGCCACGCCGTCGGGCATCGAGGGCAACTTGCGGCAGGCGCCGCGCTTCAGCGCGCGCGCGTCGACGGCGCACACGCTGTTGTCCCCACGGTTGCCGATCCAGACGACGCCGTCGCCGACGGTCGCCGAGCTGGGGCCCATGTTGGGCCGTCCGGGTCGGCGTGGGGGCGCGGTCGGAAAGCCGCCGATCGGCGTCACCTTGCCGGTCGCGACGTCGACCACGTCGACGTTGCCGGTGTTCCCGGCCGGCACCCAGATGCGTCCGTGGGCCGCGTCAGCGGTGAGGTAGTCCATCGCGACCGGCGGCCCGCCCGGCAGCGCGATAGACTCGGCGGCCAGCGCCGAGAGAATGAGGACGGCGAGCATCGTGCGCGACGCCGCTTTTTCAGGCGCGGACGCCGAAGCGCTTGATCGCGCGCTCCTTGGCCTTGGCTGCCTCGATCTCCCGATCGCGCGGTGGCGAGTGCGTCACCAGCGAGTCGACCAGCCGGCGCGCGACGCGGAAGCTGTCGTCGACGGCGCGCGCGAAGGACTTCTCGTTCTCATGCGAGGGGTGGGTGAACCCGCTCAGCTTGCGCACGAATTGCTCACAGGCGGCGCGGACCTCTTCGTCCGTCGCCGGCGGCGCGAAATTGAACAGCGTCTTGATGTTCCGGCACATGCGGCCAAGCTAGCACGCGGCGACGAGCACGGCCCGCCGCCCGCCCGCGTCGCTAGGGCGAGGGGCACTGCGGGAAGCCGTTGAGCCAGGCGGCGACCAGCGCCACGCCGTCGGGGTCGACCTGGTGCGAGACGATCGGCGGCATCTGCGTGCCGGACAGGACGCCGTCGACGCCGTCGCGGTGATCCATTCGAAAGTAGGCCGCGCTGTGGGCGGGATCGCAGGGGGTGAAGATCTGCGGGCTGGTGAGCCCGGTGATCGGGAAGTTGGCCGGCTTGCCAATCCCCGTCGTCCAGGTGTCGGTCGTCTGGGCGCTGGTCAGCGTCGCCACGTCGAGCCGCATCCAGACATTGGTGTACATCGCCTCGCCGGCGTTCGGGTTGTGGCAGGGGTTCCCGCAGTTCATGTGCAGGTAGCCGAGCGCCGCGGCCGTCGCCGTATCGCCGGGGATGGTGATCGGGGTCGACGGCGGGTTGGTCAGGAGGTTGCCGGCGGTGAGGGTCGCCATCGTCACGCCTGACGCCTGCGGCGACGAGAGCGCGACGGCCTCGAATCCGAGCACGTGGTCCATCCGGCCGTTGTGGCAGTCGTAGCAGGCGCTCTGCGTGGGGATCTCGTAGCTGTTGCCGTCGGCGTTCAGCTCGCCGACGGTGAGCTCGGGCGCGGCGGAGCCGTCGGCCGCCCAGCGGTAGGTGGTGAAGTACCAGGAGCCGCCCGGCTGCTTCCAGAGCAGGCGCGTCTCCAGCCGCACGCCGCCGACGACGAACTCCTTCCAGATTTTGGTGCCCGGGCTGAACATCCACTCGTCCATGTCCGAGGTGTCGATCTTCGTTCCCGGCGGCAGGTAGATCCAGCGCGTCTTGCTGGCCCCGTCGCTCCAGAGGTGCAGCCCTGGATCGTACTGGCGGACACCGGCCGCGACCGTCCGGCTCGCCCAGTCGGCGTAGAGGCCGGTGCAGCGCAGGTCGGTCGGCTCACCGGAGGCCCCGGCCTCGCAACCGGGCGGCAGCGCGTCGGGGGCCAGCGCGTCCCGGACATCGGCATCGCGCGGGCCGTCCTGGTCGGTGGCGTCCGGCACGGTCGCGTCCTTGAGGGCCGGCTTCTCGGCGCCGCCATCGGTGCGGGCGGGCTTCGTGTCGCGTCCGCCGTCGTCCATTGCGGGGGGGCTCGACCCGCCGCAGCCCGCGGCGAGCACGAGCGCGAGGGCGACAGCGGACGACACACCGGGACCGTTCCTTCGCGAACGCTGAGCCACGCCCCGCGTTTATATCAGCAAAGGGTGAGGTCCCGCACGGATCCGCGTGGGCCCGAGTTGCCCGTCGATCTCCAGCCCGACCCGAGATTCGGCTGGCGCGTCGGGTCGGCTGGTTGTATATACAACACATGTCCACCCGAAACGCCGAGGCGCTGGAGATCGCGCGCGATTGCCTGGGCTCGCGGGCGCGCCGGCTCGAGCGCGTGCTGACGCGGATCTACGACGCCGCGGTCCGGGGGCAGGGCGTGACGGCCGCGCAGCTCGGGATGCTGGTGGCGATCGAGCTGGGCGGGCCGACGACCGCCGCCTGGGTCGGGCGGCGGCTGGAGATCGAGAAGTCGACCGTCAGCCGCAACCTCGTGCGGCTGGAGGAGGCGGGCCTGGTCGAGAACAGGGACGGCCTGCGGGTCACCGCCCGCGGCGCCGCGGTGATTCGCGCCTGCCATCCGCTCTGGAAGCGGGCGCAGAAGCAGGCGGAGGCGGCGCTGGGGTCGCCCGCCGCGCGGTTGTTGTCAGCGATCGAAGACAGACCACGGGAAGGAGACTTGCCATGACCACAGTTTCGACGGCATCGGCGACATCGATGGAAATGCAAACCGGAGACGATCCGGGCTACGTGCGCGCGTTGATCGCGCTCGTCGCCTGGTTTTTCTTCACCATCTGGCTCGGGCTCAGCGGCGCGCTCGTCGGCGCGACGGGAAGACCGCCCGTGGGCCTGGCGGCGGCGATCGGGATCCCGCTGCTCGTCTTCGCGCTCGACGCGCGGCTTCGCGGGCCGCTCTCGCGGGCGTTCACGCGGATCGATCTGGCGACGCTGACGGCGCTGCAGACCTTCCGCGTCGGCGGCGCGTTCTTCTTGATCGCCTGGGCCGAGGGGACGCTGCCCGGTGGCTTCGCGCTCCCCGCCGGGATCGGCGACATCGCGGTGGGAATCGCCGCACCCTTCGTCGCCGCGGCGGTCGCCCGTCGGGCACGCGGACATTTGGCGTTGGCCACGATCTGGAACGTCGCCGGCCTGATCGACCTCGTCACCGCGGTCGGGGCGGGCGTGACCCATTCGCGCTCGTCGCTCGGCCTCTTCGTGGGGACGGTGACGACCGATCAGCTGGCGCACTATCCGTTCAGCCTGATCCCCACGTTCTTCGTCCCCCTCGCGCTGATCCTGCACGGGTTCTCGCTGCGGGCGATCGCGCGAACAGCGCGCTGACGCAGGTTTGCTGGAGCCGCGGTACCCGGAGCGGTCGTCACGAACTTGTCAGTGAATCGAGAGTAAGATGGTCGCGTTTGGATGATTGCTAACCGTTGGCTTGGCTTCGTTGCATTGATGGTTGGTGGCGCAACCGCCGCCACCAGCTGCGGAGCATCGAAAGCGGGGCCAGGGGCGGTGGACGGAGGCCCCCGCAAGGACGGCGACGCGGTCGGCGATCGTTCGGCGGCCGACGCCGAGGCGGGTACAGACGTCAGCTGCGGGTTCGTCATGCCCAATCCGCCCTCGACGGGACTACCCAACCCAGCGTCGTACGACACGAGCATGCCGGGCATCGCGGTCGATCAGGTCACCGGGCTGATGTGGGAGAGGAAGTCGACCGGGCAAACGGCCAGCGAGGGCTGCACCGTCGGGACCGCCGGCCTTCTCACCTGCCCCAACCGTTACGCCGTCGAGTATTGCACGGCGAATCGGTTGGGCGGCTACGCGGATTGGCGGTTGCCGACCGTCCTCGAGCTGCTGTCGCTCGTCGACTTCACACAGGCGGGGACGGCCATCGATCCGGTCACGTTTGCTGACACGCCGTCCGATGCCTTCTGGAGCATCACGCGCGTGGCTGGGCGTCTAGACGATGCGTGGATGGTTGATTTCAGCATCGGCGACACCATAAACGACTTCATCGATGACCCTCACAGCGTGCGGTGCGTGCGCGGAGGGACGGCGCCGCCGGCGCGCTGCTATCCGACCGCGTCTCGTTTCACGGTGCAGGACGGCCTGGTCACCGACGCGGCCACCGGCCTCACCTGGCAGCAGTCGAGCTCGGGCGAGCTCCCCTGGGACCAAGTCCAGGCCTATTGCGCAGGTCTGGCGGGAGGTTTCCGCCTTCCGAGCATCAAGGAGCTGTTCACGTTGTTCGATTTCGCGACGGGTCCCTACGTCGGTTCTTCCGTCGCCACGACGGACTTTTCGCAGGTGGACATCTACGATCTCAGCTCCTCCGCCGTGGTGGGCCAGGACATGAACTTCTGGGTACTGTCGTACGACGACGCGCAGGCCGTGCCCTCGGGGGTCGGGGGCTCCCTCTGCTCGGCGAGGTGCGTCCGATGAGACGAAGGGTGTGCTTGGTCCTGGTGGTGGCGGTCGGCGGGTGCGGGGGTGGCGGCACCTACAAGTCCAACCAGGAGAGCGAGCCGTTCGACCCCGCAACCTGTGCGGGGACCTGGCGGCAGGTCTACCAGTCGGCCGCGGGCGAGCTGGCGCCCAACCCCGGGGACATGGCCTGGAAGGATGGAACGCTCTACGTCGCCCACTCCGACACCGAGTACTCCTGGGTGTTCTCGGTGCCCGACCACGGCGGCGCCAAGAACCTCCTCTACGAGGGGCACCTGCGGGCATTTTGGCTCCAGGGGCAGAATCTCATCTACGCGCAGAACTACGAGCTCTTCGACATGCCGCAGGCAGGCGGGCCGCCCACACCGATCCTGCACTTCGGCGAAACGTCCGATCCGTCGGGCAGCGAAACGTCGGGCTACCAGGCACTGGATGGTACGGCGGTCTACTGGCTCTCCTTCTACGCTGATCAACTGAGGGTCTGGCAGCATCTGCGAAGCGGCGGGGACGACACCGCCCTCGCCATGCTGTCCTCCATCGCGCCGACCGCGGGCCTCGAGTGGATGCAACAGGCCGCCGACCAGCTGGTCCTCGGCTTCTCGAGCGACATTGCACCACCGCTCGTGCTCACCGTTCCCAAGGGGGGAAACGGGACTTACCAGACCTTGCCCGTCCCCAGCGCGACCGCGGTTCCACTCACGACCGCGAACGACGGCACGCTGCTCTGGACCGATCCGGGCCGCGGGACCGGCGCGAACTTCCCGCCCATCGACCACACCCTCGCACGCCAGCACCTCGACGGAAGGGCGACCATGCCGTTTTCGACCACCATGCAGCCGACGGCCGCCCCGCTCCAGGCGTATCCGGCGGGCGGCGGAGCCTGGTACGTCGCGACCTCCGAGTACGACGCGAGGAATCCGTACCTCACCCTCTGGTCCGTGCAACCGGACGGGACCGCGAACCGGGTGGCGTGCGATCCGACGCCGCCGGCTCCGTCCCTCTACGCCGTCGCGCAATATCCGGCGGGGAACCCTACCGCAGGGGTCGCGGCGGACGGCGCGTTCTACCTGGCGGTCGTCTACGGGGATCCCAACCACGGCGGCAGCTGGCAGGTGGTCGGGGTCGACAATGCCGCCACCGCGCCCGACACCGGCGACGCGGGTCTGGTCCCTGGCGCGCCGATCGTCGACGGTGGCGCCGACGTCGGGGTCGACGCCGGAGGGGAGTAGATCGGCCGGGTGAGCCTCTGGTGCTAACCTCCGGGAGCGATGGCTTTGCGCGACGGTGACGGATCCGGGATCCTCCGGCGTGATGTGGTCAAGGCGCTCGCGCTTGGCGTCCCCAGCGCTGCGCTCGGCGCCTGCCGCCTCGAGGCCCCTCGGGCCGCGGCCGCCGGTCCGGCGCGCCCGCGCGAGGTCGCGAACCTGGTCGACGCGCAGCCGACCGTCGAGGGTGCCGGCGTCCGGCTGCGCCGCGCGCTCGGATCGCGCGCGTTGCCGATGCTCGATCCGTTCCTCTTGCTCGACGAGATCCACTCGGAGAACCCGGACGACTATCTTCCCGGCTTCCCAACCCACCCGCACCGCGGGTTCGAGACGGTCACCTACGTGCTCGACGGCGCGATGGAGCACCGGGACAGCATGGGGAACCACGGCCACCTCGGCCCGGGCAGCGCGCAGTGGATGACCGCCGGGCACGGCATCGTCCACTCCGAGATGCCGCAGCAAGAAAAAGGGCGCATGTGGGGCTTTCAGCTCTGGGTCAACCTCCCGGCGGCGAACAAGATGATCCGCCCGCGCTATCAGGACATCGCGCCGGGCCGCGTGGTTGAGACGATGGTCGACGACGCGGCCGTGCGGCTGGTGGCCGGCGAGATCGACGGCAAGCGCGGGCCGGTCGAGGGGATCGTGACGGCGCCCGAGATGCTGGACGTGAGCCTGCCGCCGCGCGGCTCGATGTCGCGCGCGCTCCCCGCGACGCACACGGCGTTCGTCTACGTCGTCGAGGGGAACGTCGAGGTGGGCGGCGCGCGCACGGCCGTCGCCGCCGGGCAGCTGGCGGTGCTCGGCCCGGGCGATCGGCTGGCGCTGCGCTCGGCCGCCGGCGGTCGGTTGCTCTGCTTCGCCGGCCGGCCGATCGGCGAGCCGGTCGCGCGCTACGGCCCCTTCGTCATGAACACGGACGAGGAGATCCGCCAGGCCGTCGACGACTACCGCTCGGGTCGGCTGGTCGGCGGCTGAGCCCGGGCGCGGCGCTCAACGCGCGCTAAGCTCGAGCGCGGGAGGACCCATGCTCGGTTCCGTGAACGAATACCCGCTCCTCATCCGCGAGACGCACCTCGACACCTTCGGCCACGTCAACAACGCCACCTACCTCGAGATCCTCGAGGAGGCGCGCTGGGACCTCATCACCCACAACGGCTACGGCCTCGACGAGGTGGTGCGGCGGCGCATCGGCCCGACCATCCTCGAGATCAACCTCAAGTTCCAGCGCGAGCTGCGCAACCGGCAGCGGATCACCATCAGGACCTGGATGGAATCCTACCTCGGGAAGATCGGCCGGGTCATGCAGCAGATCGTCGACGCCGACGGCGACCTCTGCTGCGAGGCGCTGTTCACCATCGGCCTCTTCGACCTGGGGGCGCGCAAGCTGATCCCGCCGACGCCCGAGTGGCTGAAGGCGCTCGGCTTGACCGAGGCCGACCTGGCCCCGCCCGCCGGGCGCTGACTCTTCGCCGAAACGAAACAGTCTCGCCCCCCGCCCGAAATGGAGGGGCGCTACACTGGCGCGATGAGCACGATCCATTTCATCGGCGGAGAGAAGGGGGGCGTCGGCAAGTCGGTCGTGGCGCGCCTCTGCGCCCAGTACTGCATCGATAGAGCGATCCCCTTCGTTGCCGTCGATGCCGACAGCTCGCACGGCGCGTTGCTGCGCTTCTACGGCGACTACGCGCGGCCCGTCGATCTCGCCGATCCGACGAGCGTCGATCAGATCCTGAGTCTGGCCACCGAGGAAGGGCGGCGCGTGGTGGTCGATCTCCCGTCGCAGAGCGCCCGGCTGCTCGGTGCCTGGCTCGACGAAGGGGGCATCTTCGAGCTGGCGGCCGAGAGCGGCGCGAAGATCGTCTTCTGGCACGTCATCGACGACGGAAAGGACGCTCTGATCATGCTCGAACGTCTGCTGGCCCGTTACGGCGACAAGGCCCGGTACTGCGTGGTGAAGAACGCCGGGCGCGGAAAGGAGTTCACGCTGTTCGAGCAGTCCGAAACGCGCGCGGAGGCGGAGCGTCTCGGCGCGGCGGTTCTGCAGCTCCCCGAGCTCAGCCCGGCGGTGATGCAGAAGATCGATCGCTGGGACGCCAGCTTCTGGGCCGCCGTCCACGGCACGACCGCGACCGAGACCTTCACCCGCATCGACCGGCAGCGCGTGAAGGTGTGGCTCGGCAGCGCGTTCGATCAGATCGCGAAGCTCGGCGACCTGTTCTGAGCTCGAGCGCGCGACCGCGCACACGTCCGAGAGACGGTGCCGGTCCGTACCAGAGGACATGTCGCGTTCGAAATCGAAGCACAGCAATGTCCTCTCCCTCGCTCTCACCGCCCTCCTGCCGCTCGCGGCCTCGCTGACGGCCTGCGCGTCGGGCGCCAACGTCGGCGGCCCGGCGCCCGACGGCGGTGCCGGCACCTCGGCCAATCCACGCGGCGGGGGCGGTTCGGGCGGCAGCTCGAGCAAGCCGACGTCGACCGGCGGCGCGGCGGGGAGCCCGACCACGCCGACCTCGTCCGAAGGCGGCACCGCCGGAACGGATGCGTCGCCGCCACGGGGCGGCAGCGGCGGTGCGGGCGCGACGGAAGAGCCCGCTACGGGCACCGGCGGGAACGCCCCGGGGAGCACCAGCACGCCGCCGTCGGGAACGACGACGCCGTCGGCCACGGGTGGCAGCGCTGGAACGGCGACGACGCCGCCCGCCACGGGTGGCAGCGCTGGAACGGCGACGACGCCGCCGCCCGCCACGGGCGGCAGCGGTGGAACGGCGACCACCACGCCGCCCGCGACCGTGAGCACCGGCGGAACGACGGCGCCGCCGCCGGCCGCGACGGGTGGCAGCGGTGGGACGGCGACTACGCCGCCGCCCGGGACCGGCGGGACGGTGACCACGCCGCCCGCGACGGGCGGGACCGGCGGAACGGCGACCACCACGCCGCCGCCCGGTGGCCCGATCAAGTACGTCTTCGTCGTGGCGATGGAGAACGAATCGTCGAGCTCCGTCTACGGCAGCAGCGACGCGCCCTATCTCAACGGGCTCATCAGCAAGTACGCGCACGCGACGGCGTTCGCCGATCCGCTCGCCGACGCCATCCCCAGCGAGCCGCACTACGTCTGGATGGAGGCGGGCACCAACGCGTTCTCGGACGCGACGTTCACCACCGACGACGATCCGTCGGCGAGCAACAGCACGAAGTCGACTGCCCACCTGGTGACGCAGATGGGGGCGGCCTCGCCCCCGGTGAGCTGGATGGGCTACATGGAGGGGCTCAACAGCTCGACCGGCGCCTGCCCCGTCACCTCGTCCGGACTCTACGTGGCGAAGCACGATCCGTTCGTCTTCTTCCAGGACACGGCCGGGAGCCCGCCCTCGAAGTCGAACGCCACCTGCGCCGCGCACCACCAGGCCTACACGACGGCTGCCTTCGGCCAGGCGCTGGCCCAGGGGACGGTCGGCCAGTACAACTTCATCGTCCCCAACGTCTGCAACGACATGCACGGCGACTCGGCCTGCCCGTCGTCCAACGTGGTCGCCGCGGGCGACGCCTGGCTGTCGGCCAATCTGCCGCCGATGATCGACTTCGTGAACGCGCACCAGGGGGTGCTGTTCATCATGTGGGACGAGCCGGAAGGGGGATCGCTGATGCCCTTCGTCGCCATCGGCCCCGGCGTCAAGACGGGCTACGCGGGCCAGGTGGCCTACACCCACAGCTCGTTCACCAAGTCGATCGACGAGATCTTCGGTCTGCCGGTCCTGTCGACGGTGAGCGGAGCGAACGACCTCGCCGACCTGTTCCAGCCGGCGATGTTCCCGTAGCGCGCGGGCGGGTCTCAGCAGCCGTCGTCGACCAGGCCGTTGCAGTCGTCGTCGATGCCGTTGCCGCAGATCTCCTTGGCGCCCGGGTGCACGTCGGCCTTGCTGTCGTCGCACTCGTCGCACCAGTTGTAGCCGTCGCCGTCCGCGTCCGTGGCGGCGCCGGCCACGCCGTGCTCGCAGTCGACGAACGTCTGCAGATAGGCCGCGCGCTCGCCGACGATGTCGTGCATGGTCTGGGTGGCCAGCTGGATGTCGGCGGCGGTCGCCCAGGCGTGCGGATCGCTGGTGGCCGCCGCGTTGATCTGCTGCGACCAGGCGGAGATCCAGCCCTGAATTTGGGCCACGTCGAACTTGCCCAGCAGAGTCTCGATGGCGTCGGCGTACTTCTTCCGCCAGGTCGCGTCGCCGAGGACGATGAGCCACTTGTCGCCCAGCACCGGCGCCGGCTGCGCGCGGCTCGACCACCAGTAGACCGGGTGGTCCTTGGCGCCCGGCAGGTCGAACGTCGCCAGCCAGTCCCAGGTCGAGTCGGTGTCCTGGGGCTGGAAGATGAATCCGGCGGCACCCTCATCGTAGAGCCAGAAGTTGTGCGAGCCGTTGTAGTAGCCGTCGGAGTCGTTGATCAGCGCCTCCCCCGCCCATGAGTTGAGCGACCCCGGGATGTCCATGATCGCGGCCAGCGAGGTGAGATCCTTGGCGTTGTCGAACATCTTGAGACGGGCGGTGTTGCCAGCGGTGTTGGTCTCGAGCTGCACACCCCCTTTCCAGAGATCGCCGCCCGGGTTGTTCGGGAAGAACGCTCTCACCGTGCCGTCCCCGACCCCCTGCTCCAGCGTGTAAAGACCGTAATACGCGCCGTTGACGTTGAGGCGCGCGCTGGCGGAACAGGGGGCCAGGATCCCCACCTGCCGCAACCAGGCCTGCGAAAGGCGATCATGCATGAACGTCCAGTCGTCGCGCGGCATGTCGAACACCAGCTTGCTGACGCCGTGAAATGTGCCCGTTGGATCGGTCTGGTCGAACGAGACGTCGAACTGCATCTTCGCGCGGTCGCCGTCGAGCATGACGGTTTGCTCCCAGGACGACTGTCCGTGCAGCTTGATCTGCGCGGTGGTCACCGTCTCGCTGTTCAGGTGGAAGGTGACCGGGTGGTAGACGGCGAAGCTGACACCGGTGGCCAGCGCCGCCAGGTTGTGAAACTCCGCGTTCAATTTGGCGAGCTCGTCGGCGGTGATGTCGATGTCGTAGGTTTGCAGGCTCCCCTGATCGAACAGATCGCCACAGGCGAGCGGGTTCGCGGGCGCGCCGCCGCTCCCGGGCGCGCCGGCGCCGCCGCTCCCGGGCGCGCCGGCGGTTCCCGTCGCCCCGCCGGGAGCCGGTGCCGCACCCGCGCCGCCCGCCCCGGGAACCGCGCCGGCGCCGCCGGTCCCCGGTGCGCCACCGCCGCGACCCGCGGCCCCGGACGCCGGCGAGACGCCGCCGTCACCGTGCGTCCCGCCGGTGGCCGTTCCGCCGTGCGAGGACCCCTCTCCGCCGGCGCCGGTGAGAACGTTGTGCGCCGAGGTGTTGTCGCCGCAGCTCAAGCAGGCGACCGCCAGCGGAAGGCACGCGCCCCACAAGAAACGATCGAGTTTCA
This sequence comes from uncultured Pseudomonadota bacterium, assembly GCA_963725905.1. Lineage (GTDB taxonomy): Bacteria > Myxococcota_A > Polyangia > Fen-1088 > Fen-1088 > JADGRB01. The sequence goes on from CAVSAG010000007.1 coordinate 760,151, forward strand.
TTTTTGTCCCTCGACCGTTCGACTAGAGCAAAGGCGATGCCCAGGGTTCGGCAACGATTTCGGCGCGCGGCATCCAGGATCCGTTACGTCGCATCCGGTTTCGGACACATCGAGCGGCGAAGGACGAGCTTGGGAACCCGGTGTCGCCGTCTTCGACGGCGGGGCGGCGATCGAATCGGATCAGAAACCGATCCCGCTCAAGCCTGACGGCGCCAGCGGCGCGCTCGACTATGCGCGCCTCGAAGCGGAGCTGAGGGTGGTCAAGCAGCAGCATCCCGATAAGACCGACATCCAGGTGCTCTCCACCGACGCCATGGCTTTTGGCACCCTCGTCAAGACAATGGACGCCGTGATGAGCGCGGGCTTTCCCGCCGTCTCGTTACTCGACGCCGCGTCCGGGGGAGCTCGCTGCGCACGGTGTAGCGCGTGCCGAGCTGCGGGAGCGCGCCTGCGTAGGCCCGGCTCCTTGCGCTCCGAGCGCGTTCTCGCCGAACATGGGGGAAGTTTTTCCCGCAGCGGCAGGGAAATCCTCCCACCTCCGGCAAGAACACCAACGAAATCGCCGCGCCGCCGCTGGCACAGCACGTGCTGCCTGCGGGAAGACGCATGTCGGTCCTCCGTCGCGGAAAGCGGGTGCTCGCCTTCGCGGTAGCGCTCCTGGGCTCAGCACCTCGGGCTCGGGCCGAGGTGGCGCCGCTCCGCGTGGTGACGCTTCCCGAGGCGCTCGCGTACGCGCGCGCGCATCAGCCGGCGGTGCGCGCCGCGGTGGCCCGGATCGGCGAGCAGCAGGCGCTCGCGGCCGTTCCGCGCGCCGGCTGGTACCCGACGGTCGGTATCGCCGCGCAGATTCTCGAAGGGACGGCCAACAACACGACGGCGTCATACGTCGACGACCCCCGTGCTCGACATTCCGCGCATCGGTGGCACGCCGGCGACCACGGGCAGTACCGCCGCGCTGGACCCCGTACCCGTCGACGCTGGCCGGCGCTCGGGGCGCGCCAGGAGCTGTTCGACTTCGGGCGGATCGCCGCGCAGTCGGCGGCGGCGGACGCCGCAGGTGGCGGTCGCGGCGCACGCGGCGGACGCCGTCCGGCTGGACGTCGAGCTCGGCGTCGAGCGAGGCGTACTTCGCGGTCAACGCCGCACGCTCGATCCTGCGCGCGGCCGAGGACGCCTACCAGCGCGCGCAGGTCCACCGCGACTTCGCGCAGGCGGGCGTCAAGTCGGGGCTCCGCTCGCCGATCGAGCTGACGCGCGCGGAGGCCGACCTGACCCGCTTCGACACCGGGCGCATCCGGGCGCGCGGCGGGCTCGGCGCGCGCGCAGGTGGTGCTCGCCGCGGCGGTCGGCGCGCCCGAGCCGGCGCTCGACGCGGCGGACGCGCCGGCGAGCGGCGGCCGATCTGCCGGCGATCGCGCGAGGCGCTCGCGCGCGCCGAGGCGAACGACCCGCGTCTCGCCGAGGCGGTGGCGCGGCTGCGCGCGCAGGAGCAGCAGACCCGCGCCATCGTCGGCGCTGCTGCGCCCCGATCTGCAGCTCTCCGCGACGTTCTCGGGTCGCGCGGGCGGGCGCGGGCGTCGACGTGCCGGCCGGCGGCGGCTTCCTGCCCAACGTTCCGAACTGGGACGCCGGGCTCGATTCTCACCTGGCCGCTCTTCGATCCGACGGTGAGCGCCCGCGCGCGCGCCTCGCGAGGCCGCCGAGGAGGAGCGCCGGGACGAGGTCGATCTGATGCGGCAGTCGGTGGTCGCCGGCGGTGCAGCAGGCCTATCTGGCGGTCGAGGTCGCCCGGCAGGCGCTCCCCGCGCTGGCGCACGAGCTGGATGCGGCGCGCGCCAACGACGCGCAGGCCGACGCGCGGTTCAAGGCGGGCCTCGGCACCAGCGTCGAGCTGGCCGACGCCGAGGCGCTGCGCACCGACGCCGAGATCCGGCTGGCGCTCGGCACGTTCGAGCTGGCCAGGGCGCGGGCCGCGTTCGGCCGCGCGATCGCCGAAGGGCTGTGACGGAGTGACGAACGAAACGACACCGACGTCGGACGAGCCGCCGGCGCGCTCGCGGATCCCGCTCGGCGATCGGCGGCGGGGTGGCGCTGGTCCTGCTCCTCGGCGGGGCGCATGCTGTGGCGCGCGGACGAGCCGGACGAACAAGGTCGCGCTCGCCTCGCGCCCCAAGCCGGTGACCGTCGTGCGCGCGCGCGCGGCGACGCTACCGGCCGACGCGGACGCTACGTGGGGACGCTGGAGCCGTGGGTGGAGGCCAACGTCGGGCCGCAGCTGGTCTCGGCCTACGTCGACACGGTGCTCGTGCGCCCCGGCGCGGCCGTCAAGCGCGGCGACGTGCTGGCGACGCTCGATTGCCGCGACGCCAGCGCGTCGACCAAGGCGATCGCGGCGCGGGCGCGCGCGCATCGACGCGCACCAGAAGGCGATCGCCGACGAGGCGGCGCGCACCCAGGGGCTCCTCGGCGGCGGCTTCGTGTCGCCCAACGAGGCCGAGCAGAAGAACTCGCAGAGCCTCTCCGCAGGGCGCGCAGCTCGAGGCCGAGCGGGCGACGCTGGCCCGCAGCACGTTGCAGGTGAACGACTGCGTCCTGCGCGCGCCGTTCGCCGGCGAGGTGGCCGCAGCGGTTCGTCGACCCGGGCGCCTTCGTGCGCCCCGGCTCGTCGCATCGTGACGGTCGTCGATCGCAGCACCGTGCGGATGACGGCCGACGCGCCCGAGATCGACTTCGCGCTCATCCCGCCGGGGACCAAGGTGATGGTCCACGTCTTCGCCGTCGATCGCGACGTGCGCGGCGACGATCACCCGGCGCGCGCCGGCCGCCGATCCGGCCACCCGGACGGTGCACTTCGAGATCGACATCCCCGATCCGGCGCGCACCATCCCGGTCGGGACCACGGGCGAGGTGCGGGTCGAGGTCGGGACGCCCGTCCCCGCGACCGAGCTGCCGCTCTTCGCCGCCACCGTCCGCGGGGAGCAAGGCGAGCCTGTTCGTCGTCGAGCAGGGCGATGGCGCGCCGAACCGTGGTGGCCGTCCTGGGCGAGAAGGGCGGGTCGCTGTTCGTCGAGCCGGCGCTCGCCCCCGGCGCGGCCGTGGTCGCGGAGGGGCGGGGGCTGCTGGAGGACGGTGACCTGGTCGTCTCCAAGGAGCTCGGCGGCGGGTGGGAGGCGGAGGGCACCGGACCGGACGGGGGGCGGCCGACGCTGGCGCGCGAGCGTCCGTGACCGGCCTCTCGCTCCGCAACCCGATCGCCATTCTCATGGCGGCGCATCGCCCTCGTGGTCTTCGCCGTGGTGGTCACGCCGCGGATGAGCGTCGACACCTTTCCGGAGCTGACGCCGCCGGTGCTGGTGGTCGGGACCATGGCCTCCGGGCTCGGCCCCAAGGACGTCGAGAAGACGCTCTCCTGGCGGATCGAGAAGTACGTGAGCGCCACGCCCGGCGTCGATCACGTGCAGAGCGTCTCGCGGAACAACCTCAGCATCGTCTACGTCTGGCTCAAGTGGGGGACCGACCTCAACGCCGCGCAGACGCTGGTGCAGCAGCAGGCCGCCTTCGCGATGGCGGCCGTCCCGAAGTCGCTCGGCGTGCTGCCGCCGTTCGTCCTGCAGTACGATCCCTCGAACGCGCCGGTGGTCCAGGTGGCGGTCACCGGCGGCGGGCTCAGCGGGCCGCAGCTCTACGACTACGCGCTCAACAACATCGAGCCGGTCCTGGAAGGGATCTCCGGCGTCGCCAGCGCGTCGATCAACGGCGGGCGGCAGCGCCAGATCAACGTGGTCGTCGACCCGGTCAAGGCGCAGGCGCGCGGCATCACCTCCGCGGACGTCGCCGCGGCGGTGCACGATTCGAACGCGCTGCTCCCCTCGGGCGAGTTCATCTCGTCCAAGTTCGACGCCAACGTCTACACCAACGCCGTGCCGCCGCAGGTGGCCGCCATCGGCGACGCGGTGGTCAAGATGCACGGGGCGGCGCCGGTCCTGATCCGCGACGTCGCGCGCATCGAAGACGGCGGCGCGCCCGAGACGCAGGCGGTGTCGGTCGGCGGCCAGAACGCCGTCTATCTGAACGTGCTGCGCGTCCCCGGCGGCAACACGCTGGAGATCGTCGACGCCGTCAAGGCCAGGATCCACGCGCTGGGCGGGCTCCCCGCCGGCCTGCGCGTCGTTCCGGTCTTCGACCAGTCGACGTTCGTCCGGACCACCTACGACGGCCTGAAGAAAGAGGTGCTCCAGGCGCTGGTCTTGATCGCGATCGTCATCCTGCTGTTTCTGCAGAGCACGCGCGGGACGCTGATCGTGTCGGTGGCCATTCCGCTCTCCTTCGCCATCACGCTCATCGTCCTCTACGCGACGGGGCAGACGCTGAACGCCTTCACGCTCGGCGGGCTGACGCTGGCGATGGGGCGGCTGGTCGACGACGCGGTCGTGGTGCTGGAGTCGATCCACCGCCACCAGCGGATGGGGCTCGGCATCGCCGAGGCGGCGCTGCGCGGGACCAACGCCGTCGCGCTGCCGGTGCTGGCCTCGACGCTGACCACGATGGCGGTGCTGCTGCCGGTCCTCTTGCTGGCGGGGCTGGCGCAGAAGCTGTTCGCGCCGCTGGCGCTCACCGTGGCGGTGGCGATGATCGCCTCCTACTTCGTCAGCGTCTGCGTCACGCCGGTCGCCTGCCGCTACTTCCTGGGGCACACGCAGCACGGGCGGCTCGGGGCGCGCGTCGAGGCCGGCATCGACGCGCGTGGCCGATCGCTATGCGGCGCTGCTGGGGCGCGTGCTGCCGTTCCGCGCGCACCATCTGCGCGGCGGCGGCGGTGCTCATCGTCGCCAGCGCCTGGGCGCGCCTCTCGCCTGCCCAGCACCTTCTTTCCCGAGATCGACGAGTCGATGGAGCGCATCTACGTGCGGCTCGCGCCGGGGACGTCACTGACGGAGTCGGCGGCGCTCATCGATCGGATCGGCAACGATCTGCAGCGCCAGCTCGGCACCGACATCGCGCCGCTGGTCCTCACCAACGTCGGCTCGCCCAACAACGCGCGCAGCGCCATGACCAGCCCCAACGAGGGGCCGCACATGGGGTTCATCCGGCTGGCGCTCGTCGATCCCGAGCAGCGCAAGGAGAGCCAGCGCGAGATCGCCGATCGCATACGCGGCATCCTCACCCGCGACTATCCGGGCGTCGAGTTCCTGCAGTGGCCGGGCGGCCTCGTCGCCAGCGTGTTCGCGAACGGCTACATCGCGCCGGTGGTCATCGAGGTCCGCGGCGACAACCTGGAGGCGCTCGACGCCGAGGCGAAGGCGGTCGCCGAGGTGGCGGCGACCGTCCCCGGCGTGCGCGACATCTGCTCGTCGCTGGAGATGGACTACCCCGAGATCCGCGTCGAGACCGACCGCGGCAAGGCGGGGCTGGTCGGCGTCACCGCCGCGCGACGCGGCGCAGACGACGCTGGAGGCGACGCTCGGCAACATCAACACGCCCAGCGTCTGGATCGACTCCGACAACGGCCAGTCGTACTACGTCGTCACGTACTACGACGGCGCGGCGGTCGCCGACACCGAACGCGCTCGGCGCAGCTCCCGGTGCGGGTCGGCGCCGACGGGCAAGCCGGTCCGGCTCGGCGCCTACGGCATCGGTGCGGCGCTCGGTCGGGCCGATCGCCATCGAGCGCAATCAGCTGCAGCGCGCGGCCCACGTCTACATGCAGACCGAGGGGCGCGACATCGGCAGCGTCGCGCGCGATCTCGAGCGGGCGCTGGCAGCCGATCCGCGGACGCGCGACGATCAAGTTCGGCTTCGTCGGGCAGGTCGATCTGATGCGCACGACGTTCTCGGGCCTCGGGCTGGCGCTCGGCCTCGCGGTGATGGTCGTCTTCATGATCATGGCGTCGCAGTTCAAGTCGCTGCGGCTGCCGTTCGTCATGCTGTTCACCATCCCCGTCTCGCTGGTCGGGATCGTGCTCGCGCTGATGGCGGCCGGGCAGGGGTTCTCGATCACCGCGCTCATGGGGATCCTGATGGTGATCGGCATCGCCGTCTCGAACGGGATCCTGCTGGTCGACGACGCCAACCGCCGGTTCAGCGAAGGGTGCCGAGAAGATCGCCGCGGTCGTCGCCGCCGCCCGCTCGCGCTTCGTCCCCATCGCGATGACCAGCCTGGCCACCGTCATCGGCCTCATCCCGACGGCGCTCGGCCTCGAGCGCGGCTCGGAGGCCAACCAGCCGCTGGCGCTCGCGGTGGTCGGCGGCCTGACCTCGTCGACGATCCTGTCGCTGTTCCTCGTGCCCGTGATGTTCGTCCTCATCGGCGAGAAGACGGGAAACGCAGATGTTCAAGTAATTCTAGGTAGTTAGATGTTGACCGTGAAGTTACATACAGTTTTCACGAATGTGATTGTGTGTAGCCTGGTGTCGGTGTACGGTAGTCAAACAAACACACATGACTACATCACACACATCACGGAAGGGCGTCGTGGCGGCAGTTTTGGGACTGGCGTTGGCGGCGGGGGGTTGCGCGACCGGACAGCAGACGATCGGCGCGCGTTCATTCAACTGATCTTCGCGGCGTCGCGCACGTCTCGACGCCGGCCCCGGCGTTTCTCGTCATGGGGCCGGTGAAGCTCCTGCACGTCAACGTCGACAAGAAGGCGGGCGCGCGCTTCATCCGCGTGCCGAACCGCCAAGGCGGCGGCGATGCCCGACTGCGGGAGCGGCGCGCCGCTCGCGTGGGACGGCGAATCGGATCTCGACGTCGGGTCGGGCGAGTCGGTCTGCGTGGCGGTCGTTCACGACGCGCGCGTCTCCTGGCACGCGCGGCAGATGCCGACGCCGGTCGGTTTCCAGCACGCCAGCCTGCGATAAGTTCGGGACCTCAAAGGGTCCCGCGCGCCCCGCGACGGACTTCGCTGGGCAAAGCCAGCTTCGTCGACGCGATCAGCTCGCGAGCCTGAAACGCGCCAAGGCGCTTCCAACCTGCGACGGGCGGGCTTACCGTCGTGGCATGCCCGCTCTCGCCGCTCGCCGGAAAGCCCGCGCCGCCTGAGCTCCTGATCGACGTCGACCGTCTGGTCGCCGCCTACTACGACCTGCATCCCGATCCCGGCGAACCCGCGCGCAGGAGGTCGCGTTCGGGACCAGCGGCCACCGCGGCGCGCCCGAGGACGGCGCGTTCAACGAGGCGCACATCCTGGCCATCACGCAGGCGATCTGCGAGCACCGCGCGCGCGCGGGGATCACGGGGCCGCTCTTTCTCGGCGCCGACACGCACGCGGCGTCGGCGCCGGCGCTGAAGACGGCGCTCGAGGTGCTGGCGGCGGCCGGCGTGGAGACGCTGGTCTCGCGCCGAGGGGGACTACACGCCGACGCCGGCGCTGTCGCGCGCGATCCTCAAGCACAACGACGGGCGCAAGGACGGGCTCGCCGACGGCATCATCATCACGCCGTCGCACAACCCGCCGCGCGACGGCGGCTTCAAGTACAACCCGCCGCACGGCGGCCCGGCCGACACCGACGTCACCGACGGCGTCCAGGCGCGCGCCAACGAGCTTCTGCGCGCGCGCGCCGAGGTGCAAGCGCGTGCCGTACGCGCGAGGCGCGCCAGGCGCCGACGACGCACGACGTTCGACTTCCTGTCGCCCTACGTCGAGGATCTGCCGGGCGTCGTCGACGTCGAGGCGATCGCGCGCGCGGGCGTCAAGATCGGCGCCGACCCGATGGGGGGCGCCAGCGTGCAGTACTGGCCGCGCATCGCCGAGCGCTTCCGGCTCGACCTGACGGTCGTCAACACGACGGTCGATCCGCGCTTCGCGTTCATGCCGCTCGATCACGACGGCAAGATCCGGATGGACTGCTCGAGCCCCTACGCGATGGCGAACCTGCTTCATCTGAAGGACAAGTTCGCGGTCGCCTTCGGCAACGACACCGACGCCGATCGCCACGGCATCGTGACGCCGACCGGGCTCATGAACCCGAACCACTACCTGGCGGTGGCGATCGGGTACCTGTTCGCGCATCGCCCGGGATGGCCGGCGGCGGCCGCCGTCGGCAAGACGCTGGTGTCGAGCACGCTCATCGATCGCGTGGCCGCCAGCCTCGGGCGCACGCTGCGCGAGGTGCCGGTCGGCTTCAAGTGGTTCGTCGACGGGCTGCTCGACGGCAGCCTCGGCTTCGGCGGCGAGGAGAGCGCCGGCGCCAGCTTCCTGCGCCGCGACGGCCGCGTGCACACGACCGACAAGGACGGCCTCATTCTGGATCTGCTGGCCGCCGAGATCACCGCGGTCACCGGGCGCGATCCCGGGACTGCACTACGAGGATCTGCGCGCGAAGTTCGGCACGCCGTACTACACGCGCGTCGACGCGCCCGCCTCGCCGGCGGAGAAGGACGCGCTCAAGCGCCTCGACCCGGCGGCGGTGAAGGCGTCGACGCTGGCCGGCGATCCGATCGTCGCCAAGCTGACCCGCGCCCCCGGCAACGGCGCCGCCATCGGCGGCCTCAAGGTCGCCAGCGACAACGGCTGGTTCGCCGCCCGCCCGTCGGGGACCGAGAACATCTACAAGATCTACGCCGAGAGCCTGAAGAGCGCCGACCACCTGGCCGCCATCCTCGACGAGGCGCGCGCCATCGTCAGCGCCTCGTTGGCGGCCGCCGGAGCCTGAGAGTCGATCAGCAGCGGACCAATTGGCCGCGATCGTGAACCCAGATGTCGGTAACAGCCGCAGTCGCACCGAGGACTACCTGAACCGAACGGCTGGTCGGCGAGGACGAGCTTCCCGTTTACGCTGGCGGTCGTTTCTCGAGAATCTCGAGGAGAGAGGCCAGGCCGGAGTCGTAAAAATAGAAGACCTGGCTTCCGGGGCCGCCGCGATTCCCGGCCTGGAGGTCCTCGGCGGCTGCGCGCGCATACAGGTCTTCGATGGCGCGAGCGAGCGAGCTTTGACTCCAGTCGCGCGGTTGGCGGAAGATCGGTGAGTCGCCGAAGGTCCGGTCGTAGCCGGACCACCTGGCGTATTCGCGCGCCTCGGAGGCCAGCTCGTCGGGGGTCATCGCGCGCTGCCTGGCACGAAAGCGCCGCAATCTGATCCGGGGGATCGCGGCGTCATAGGCGATTAGGAACGCAATTGAAACCGCGGCGTAGACGGCCAGCGCGCGGAGCACCCTTCAATTATAGGAGCTGGAGGCAATCATGCGGGGCAGGAAGCGCGATCGCGCTCGACCGGCACGCGACAGCTCCAACCCGTAGCCGGCCGGGGGTTTCCTGGAAAGCAGTCACGTCGCGGCCCGAGCTGGAGGTCGGTGCTCGAGCGTTGGGCCCGGCAGTCGACAGCGACGACTCGGAGGTTCTACGACGCCGGGTCGATCGACATGTCGGCGGCGGCGTCGCGGCCGCCGGTCGTGGAGACGCCGCCCGCGCCGGACATGCCGCCTGCGCCACCGTTGCCGCCGGCCGACATGCCCCCTCCGCCCGCCACGCCACCGGCGCCAGCCTTGCCGCCGGCGCCAGCCTTTCCGGCGGCGCCCGCGATGCCGCCTGCGCCGCCGCTTCCGCCGATCCCGGTTGAGCCGGTCAGGTTGGGGACGCTCCAGGGGGCCCAGGTCGCGGCGTCGAAGGTGAACGGGCCGTCGGTCTTGAGGACGTTGGTGTTGCCGGTGCCGCCGCCGACCAGGAACTTCTGGACGTAGGCGGTGACCTCCGGTTGTTGCGAGACGCCGTCCCAGCCGCAGTGGTCGGGGTGGCCGTACTGCGAGACGCCCATGTGGTCGGGGATGCCGAGCGCCTGCCAGATCTCGTGCGCCGCCACCGAGTCGGTGTACGTGCTGACGTCGCCCAGCCAGATCTGATCGGTGTTCTCGACGACCAGCAGCGCGCGCGGTGCGATCATCCCCTCGATCTCGTGGTGGTCGAACGGCAGCTTGGTCGACGCGTTGCCGAACTGGGAGAACGTCGTGCGGAACCAGACGTTCTCGCCGGTGATCTCCGACAGCGTCTGGACGGGATTGTTTGGATCCTGCGCGGTCTGCCAGTCGGAGATGCGCCAGCTCGCGGAGCCGCCCGAGCCCGACTCCTGCGGGATGGTGAGGACGATCCGGTTGTCGAAGGCGCCGACGATCAGCGCCCCCTTGCCGTTGCGCGAGCAGCCGGTGACGCCGAGTCGCGCGGGATCGATCTGCGCGCCGGGCGTCGCCTCGATCGCGTCGATGAGGCGGTCGACGCCCCAGGCCCAGGCGATCATCGCGCCGGCCGGGTGGGTGGCGCCGTAGAAGTCGTAGAACGCGCCCATCCCGCGCGAGCTGCCGCTGTTTTGCAAGGCGATCGTGTCGCTGGGGAAGACGATGGTGGCGACGCCCATCTGGTTCAGCGTGGCCGGCCCGATGTTGATCCCGTCCATGCCGATCATCGCCGGGTAGGGGGGCTTGCCGGTGGTGGGGAGGGTGACGGTCGCGGCGAAGGTGATCGTCTTGTCGCCGTCGGTGACGGTGACGTTGATGTTGCCGCTGGAGCTGCCGCCGTCGCCGACGGTCCACGCGCCGGTCACCGACGCCGGCTTGGGAGGCTTGGGCCCGAGCTCGTAGTTCTGCGCCTGCCCGCCGATCTCGGCCGCCCGGCAGCTCCACTGGCTGGCGGTGGTGATGCGCGTGCCGTCCATCGCCGTGAACGGATCGGGCAGCGAGGCGATGGCCGGCAGATCCCCGTAGCCAGGGTAGGTCGCCGTCGTGCCGGCGCAGGTGGTGACCGGGTCGGGATTCCCGTTCGGGCCTGAGCTGCCGCCCGCGCCCCCGACGCCACCGACGCCCGTCATCTTCGTGGGCCGGCTGCCGCCCGCCCCGCCGCAAGAGAGTCCAAGCAAGCCGCCCGCCACCACGACCGCCGCTCGTGCAAAGCTACGCATGAAGCGGAATATGCCACGACCGGAACCGGCGGCGTTTCCCGTTGTCATCTCCGGGTGAGCTCGGCCGTGACGCGCAGGACCTGGATCACCTGGGGAGTCGCCGGGATCTCGGCGCTGACCTCCCGGCGCGGCGCGGCCGGTGCGCCCGCCCAGCGACTGTTTTACGTCCAGCCGCTCGGTGCCGAGCTTCCGGCCGAGGACGTCGCGCTGGTGCGCCATGCGCTCAGCGCGCTCATTGGAATGGAGACGCGCCTCTTACCGCGCGCGCCGCTGCCGGTTGCTGCGTTCTATCCGCCGCGCCGCCGCTATCGGGCCGAGAAGCTGCTCGACTTTCTCGACACCCGGTTGCCTCCCGACGGCGCGCGAATTCTCGGGCTCACCGGCGTCGACATCTCGACGACCAAGGGGCGCTTCGTCGACTGGGGCCTGCTGGGCCTCGGGCGCATCGACGGCGCGTCGAGCGTCATCTCCGAGTTCCGTTGCCGGATGCGCTCGCGTGGCTCGGCCAATGCGCGCGAGCGGCTGGCCAAGGTCGCCGTCCACGAGGCGGGACACACGCTCGGTCTTCCCCACTGCCCGAACCGCGGGTGTCTGATGGAGGATGCCGAGGGGCGCGTCGTCACCTGCGACCGCGAATACGATTTTTGCGATCGCTGCCGCGGGCTGTTGGCAGCGGCGGGTCGGCCACTCCCGCCGTCACCGCCGATCCCGTGGCCGCGCCCCTCGGGTTGAACCTCGGCGCTACGGAGAGAGCGAGAACGCCGCGAGGTTGACCTCGGCAGCCCCGAACAACAGTGGCGCCGGCGCGCCGGTGTCGAGCAAGCTCGGACCCATGAGGCTGTCGTTCGCAGCCACGCTGGCCGAGACGGGGCCGCTGAAGGTCAGGCCCCCGTCGCAGGTCTTGTCGACCACCAGGGCGCTGCCGTCCTCGATTCGATAGGCGATCCAGAGGACCCCCGAGGCGTCGTAGAGGATCGAGGGGCTGAACGGCTTGGTGAGCGTGGGGACCGCGATCGGCGCGCCGAAGGTTGCACCCCCGTCGCTGCTGATGGCGATGTACAGCGTCTGTTGATCGGCGCTCGCGACCGTCGTGGTCCAGGCGATCGCGGCGCTGTTGCCCGGCCCGAACGTGCCCGACGGCTGGTTGTCGGTGGCGAGCGCGGGATCGAGCTCGACCGGCTGCCTGAAGCTGTGGCCAGCGTCGGCGCTGCATTGCAGGTAGCTGTTCTCGATCGCGCCGGTCTCGCTGGTGGCCGCGTAGACCAGGCAGAGCCGCCCGTGGCCGTCCACGAACATGCGGGGCGACTCGATCGCCTGCGCCGAGTCGTTGTCGCCCCCGTTATCGTAGGCAATGAGATCGGTGGCGCAACCGGCGGCGCCGCGCAGCACGTCGAGGGCGCCGGTGAGACCGTCGGCCCAGTACTGTTGGTTCGTGTCGACGGCGCCTTGGCCGAAGCCGGCGCCCCGGTTGGCGTCCGACCAGACGAAGATGTCCTTCGTGAAATCTGGATTTTCGTTGCAACCGACGCTGGGCGCCGTGACGACGACGGTGTTGGGCGCAGGCGAGGCGATGTCCTGGCAGGGGTCGAACGTCGCGAACGCGGTCGACAGGACGGTGGGCGTGAAGGTCCGGCCTCCATCAACGCTCACGCTGAACACCAGCGCGGGGTCGACCGAGTCACCCACCAAAGCGCCGAGCGAGTTGCCGAGGTCGGCGGTCGCCGTCGTGTAGACGACGTCGGGGTTGCCGGGATCGACGGCGATCGCCGGGCAGTCCATCGACCCGTTGTTGGTCGTGTAGCCGCCGAGGATCATGGCGTCGATCGCGGGGACGGGCGTAGTCCAGGTCGCGCCGCCGTCGTCGCTGCGGGCGACCATCTGCCTGATCTCGGTGGCCGGCGGCGCGGGGTTGTCGACCCAGGTGGCGTAGACGCGGTTTCCGCTGGCGGCGGCCATGTGTTGGTAGACGCCGATCGCCGGATCGCCGATCTCGCTGGCGCCCGTCGAGCCCGGGACAGGAACAGCGGCGCCGGGGAACGCCGTGGCGAGCGTGAACGCCGGCGTGGTGTCGAACTGCGTCGGGTTGGCCGAGCGCGACGCGGTCACCGTCACGCTGTTGTTGGGCGCCGCCGGCGTGCTGGTCGGCGCGTGGTAGTTGCCCGGGATGTCGATGGTGCCAGCACCACTCGCTGGCGTCAGGTACCAGTCCACGGCCAGGTCGGTGGTGTTGGTGATCGTCGCCGTGAACTGCGTCGTCGAGCAGGTCAGAACGTTGGCGGGCGTCGGCGTGACGGTCACCGTGACCGGTGCGCCGCCGGACGAGCAGGCGGTCGCAATCGCGATGACGGCCGCCCCGACGAACGGCAAGAGGTGACGAGCGCGCACAGAGCTGCTGAGCATGTGTTCGGATCTCCTTGGCGAAAAAAAGGGTGGGTCATCGTAACGGTTTCGCCGTCGCGCTGACAAGACCTCTGGCGCGTGATTTCCGTCGCTGCGGAGCCGTTTTTTCCCCACGCCATGTTTCCGTCTCGCCAAGAGCGGCGCGGGAACGACGGCGTGAGACCGCCTCACGTCAAGAGCTTGGCGCCCGCGGCGACGGAGCTCGCCGCGGTATTGTGCTTTCCGCAGCCGGGCGGTATCGGTATGAGCATGCGGGGATTCGTCAGATGATGTGCGAGCGCTGGGCGGTGGCGGTCGTCGTCGGGGTACTGGGCGTGGGCGGGTGTGGATCTCACGCGTCGACGACCAGCAAGCCCAAGGTCGGCAACGACGCGGGACCATCCGGGCAGTGCGGGAACGGCACGATCGATCCTGGTGAGCTCTGCGACGGCGCGCTGACGCACAACGCGACCTGCGCGTCGCTCGGTTTCAGCGGCGGCAACCTGGGCTGCTCGCCGAGTTGCCAGCTGGACGCCTCGACCTGCACGGGCGGAAAGATCACGCCCTCGATCATGCCGTCGCGGGCGACCTGTGCGGCGCCGTGCAACGTCTCGTTCGACGCCACGGGAACCAACGGCCTCAGCGGCGGCGACTACGTGTCGGCGAACTGGAATTGGGACTTCAACGACCCGACCAGCCCGCACAAGGGAACGATCGGTTTCGTCGTGGGCCACGTCTTCGACAACCCCGGCACCTATCTGGTCAGCGCGCGCGTGCGCGATGTCGCCGGCGCGGCCGGCTGGGGAACGACGATGGTCACCGTCGAGGCCATGACCGGAACGACCTACTACGTGGCCGCGAACGGAGACGACAGCAACCCCGGCACGGACATGGCGCACCCCTACAAGACGCCAAAGGCAGCCATCGCCGCCAGCGGAGCGGCCAACAACACGCTGCTGCTGCGGCGGGGGGACACCTTCGCCATCCAGGACGACCTCGGCGGGTCGCTCCTCTCCTTCAAGGGTCCGTTCGTGATCGGTGCCTACACCGATCCCCAATCCCAGTCGTCGGCCGCGCCCATCCTGACCGACAACAACCCGACCAATGGCGGCTTCAGCACCGCCATCAACATCACCGGCGACGACATTCGCCTGACGGACGTCCATTTCAAGGCCTCGAACGGGGTCTTCGCCGCCATGTATGTCACGGGCGGTGAAACGCTGATCGAGCGCGTGGAGTCCGAGGGGGTCGGCGCCGCCACCGAGACGGGGGCGAACACCGTCAACGCAGAGAACGCAGTCGATCTCACGGTCGCCGACTGCAACTTTCACGACTTCTCGGCCTACGGGATCTACGCCAGCATCAGCACTCGCCTGTCGGCGATCGGCAACACGTTCACCAACTTCACCGGTAACACGGTCTCGCCGCTCCACGGAATCCGGCTCGAGGGCGGCACGAGCAGCGACGGGACCGGAGGCACCAGCGGCCAGTTCACGACGAACTCGTACATCGGCGACAACACGATCCTGGCCGAATCAGGCCTGATCTACACCGCGAACGGTTTCCACGGAGACAACAAGAACATGGTCGTGGTCCATAACCACTACGATCGGACGATCTCCGTGGCGCCGACGAACACCGGCACCACCGAGCACGTGAGCTTCGGGCTCATGGAGGGAAACCTGCTCCAGAATCCGACGCCGAACGCGGACTATCGTTCCTTCGAGATCATCGCGCAGCACATCACGATCCGGAACAACGTGATGCTGAACCCCGACATCCCGGTGATCGTGGAGGGGGCTGCCAACCTCCCGTCGAACTGGACGGATCAGATTGTCGTCCAGAACAACACCGGGTTCCTCTGCCCGCCGTCAGGGGTGCCGGACAACTACCCGGGCTTCTTCGCTTCGCACGCCAGCACGACCGGCAGCCTCGTCGTCCAGAACAATATCTACGTCGAGTGCATGCCGACCGGCGCCTCGGCGCTGGTGATGGGCGTCGGGACGGGCAAGGAGACGATCGACCACAACCTGATGTACGGGTCGGTCACTCCGCCGGGGACCCCTGGCGTCGGGACCGGCGGTCTGACCACCGACCCCCTCTTCGCGATGCTGCCCGCCGACAGCGAGATGATGGTGAGCTCGTCCGCGGGCTTCGCGCTTCGGCCCGGGAGCCCGGCGATCGGCGCCGGGACCGCCACCACGGCCTTTCAGGATCTGAACGGGATCCCGCGGCCTCAAGGCGGCTGGGACCTCGGCGCGCTGCAGACGTTGCCGGCCTCCTCGCCGGACGCCGCGACGCACTGACCGGCGAGGCCGGCCAGAAACTCATTTCGCCGACGCGAAGAGCCGGCCGAGCTTGGCCGCTTCGACGGCGGAGCTGTGCCGTTCGAGGGTGCGCTTCCGTCCGTGCTCGCCCATCTCGGCGAGCCGCGCGGTGTCGGCAGTGATCGCCCTCTGCATCGCGTCCGCCAGCGCTTCCAGGTCTCCGGCGGGAACCAGCCAGCCGCTCACGCCCTCTTCCACCAGCTCGGGAACCCCCGCGATCATCGTCGAGATCACCGGCCGGCCGAGAGCGAACGCCTCCATGATCACCACCGGCAGCCCCTCCGCGAAGCTGGCGACCACCAGCGCCCGCGCGTCCAGCAGCAGTGATCGCACCTCGGCGTTGTCGATCCAGCCGGTGATCCGGACGACGCTGCGCAGATCGAGCCGGTCGATCTCGGCCTCGAGCGGCTTTCGAAGGGGACCGTCCCCGGCCAGCACGACCTCCAACTTGATGCCGCGCCGGTGCAGCAGCTCCGCCGCCCGCAGCACCAGCATCTGCCCCTTCTCCTCGCTCAGGCGACCGATGCAGACCAGCTTCGGCGTGGCGGTCACCGGCGGCCGCGGCCCCTCGAAGTAAGGGGCGTCGAGCGCGCAACGAACGATCTCGATCTTGTCCCAGTCCGAAAGGCGCGCCCACCGGTAGAGCTGGCTCCGGCAGAACGAGGAGATGGCGGCCACGAACTTGGCGTGCTCGATCTTTTCCCGCAGAGCCACCCGGGTCACGCGATCGAACTCGTCGGGACCGTGCACCGTGAAGCTGTAGGTCGGGCCGCCCAGGCGGCGACAGAGCATGGCCACCGCGGCGGCGTTGGTGCCGAAATGCGCGTGCACATGCGCGACCTCGGATCGGGACAACCACGCGCGGAGCAAGCAGGCCTCGGCGAAGTACGCGAGGTGCTTCAGCAGGCCCCCGTCCGATCGGGCGCCCAGGCTCAGCGCGGTCGCCAGCGTGCCCAAGAAACGGCCCGGCGAACGCGCCAGGGCCCGCAGACAGGCAGCGGCGATCTCCAGCGGCCGCGCCTGGAGCAGGTAGCGCGTCTTCGCCGCCTCCGAGGCGTCCCCGGTGTCGAGCGACCCCGTCTCGTGACCCCGGATGGCGATCCGGACGACCTCGATCCCGCACTGCTCGACGGCCAGGATCTCCCGACGGATGAAGGTGTGACTGAGCTTGGGATATTGGTTGATGAGGTACGCGACGCGCGTCATCCGGCGCTATCCCCCTCCGGGAACCTTCGGGCGAACCTCCAGCTTCACGAGACCGTCCTCCTCGAACGGCTCGGCCTCGGGCTGAACCGTGCGCGAGAGATCGGCGCTGAGATCGAGCTCGGTCAGACCTAACCCGACCGCCGCATGGTAGGCGGCAACCTCCTCGCGCTCGGAAGGGAGGCGAAATCGCTTCTCCGCCTGCGGCCGATCCCCGAAATCGTCGGCGGCGCCCTTCAACTTGAAGTCGTAGGCGACGACGCTGCCCGGCGCCAAATTTTGGGCCAAGACCTCCAGGAACGTTCGGAAGGCGTTCTGCCCGATGTACGGGCTCACGCCCTCCATCATCACCAGGGTGCGGCCGTCCCGGTTCCGGCCCAGAAAGTCGACGAACCCCGGCCACTGGCCGTCCTCCAGGTCGAGCGCGCGATACTGAATCGCGTCGTTCGGCCAGCGTCGTTTGGCCAGCCTCTCGCGGGTGCGGATGGCCTCCTCCTGGTCGCACTCCAGGACCTTCAGCCCCTGCGCCTTGATGCGATCGCCGAATCGGTGCGCGCGCGTATCGCTGCCGCATCCGACGTTGACGATGCACTTGAAAGAATTGCGGATCGCCGCCACGAAGATCTCGTCGTAGTAGCGCGTCCGCGCGTTGACGTAGTCGTAGAACCTCTGAGCCCGAATCTTGGGCAGGAGCAGCAGGCCGCGCAGGGTGCAAAGAATCCTGGTCCAGAAGGGCAGGAACGCGCCGACCGCCGAGTCAGGATTCTGTCGCTCCCCCTTCTCGAACTTGGCCTGGATGTACCGGAGCTCCCCCACGGTCATCATGTAGCTGAGATTGGGGAGCTTCATCAGTTTTGGGTCGCCGACCGAAGCGCGGTTGCGAGTTGGTTAGGTGTCAACAAGGGTGTGCCGTGGTGCTGAAATCGTAGGTGCCCGGCATGGCGGCGCACTATAGCGGATCTCGCGGCGTCGGTGGCGGTGTCCGGGGCCCGGAGTCGCGGGTCAGCGGGGCTGCGCCGGGCAGAGCCCGACCCGGCGGCCGAGGTCGGAGGTGAAGACGCCTTCCGGGTCGTACTTGGCCTTGACCGCCAGCCAGCGATCGAGCGCCGGGTACATCGCGCGGAAAGTCGCCGCTTCGAGGTAGGCATCCTTACCGAGATAGATGCGGCCACCCGCGTCGAGCACCATTTTGTCGAGCCGCCGCAGCAGCGTCACCGTGTTGGCGCGGATCGGGAAGTCGATGGCCAGCGTGTAGCCCTCCTGCGGGAACGACAGCACGCCGCCGCTCTCCTTGCCGAACCGCTTGAGGACGTTGAGAAACGGAAGCTCGCCGGCGGTCAGGATCGCCGTCAGGATCTCGCGCATGCGCGGGAGGCCGTCGGCGAAGGGGATGACGAACTGGTACTGGGTGAAACCGCGGCGACCGTAGCCGCGGTTCCAGTGCGCCAGCATGTCGAGCGGGTAGAAGAACTTCTCGTAGTGGCCGAACGGCGCCGCGCGCGCCTGCGTCCGCTGGATGAAGGCGTTCACCGCGCGAATGCTCAGGCGGTTGAGCGTCAGCTCGGGCAGCTCGAAGGGGACCGTCAGCTTGGGTGGCCCCGAGACGCGCAGGGGCGCCGCCGCCAGCGCGGGCGGCAGCTCATCTTTGCGGGCGTGGTCGCCGACGGTGAGGACGCCGCGCCCGAGCCGCGCGCCGGTGGCCAGCACGTCGATCGTCGCCACCGAGTAGGGGAAGGTCCGGTCCTGCTCGTCGAGGGCGGCCATCATCTCGGCGAGGTCGCGCACCTCGATCGACCGCTGCCGGAAGTAGGTCGTCTCGATCTTGCGCAGACGAATCGTCGCCGTGAGCACGACGCCGAGGAGCCCCATCCCGCCGAACGTCGCCCAGAAAAGGTCGCTGTTGTGCTCGCGCGTTGCCGGGACCACCTCGCCGCTCGCCAGCAGCACGGTCATCGCGTCGACGGTCGCGCTGAAGCACCCCTGCACGTGGTGCGCCTTGCCGTGCACGTCGTTGGCGATGCAGCCGCCCACGGTCACGTACTTGGTTCCGGGCGTGATCATCGGGAACCAGCCGCGCGGCGCGAAGTCGGCGATGATCTGGGCCAGGCTGACGCCGGCCTCGCAGGTCAGCGCGCCGGTCGCCTCGTCGAAGCCGAGGTAACGATCGAGCCGGCGCAGGCCGAGCACCTGGCCGCCGCCGTTGAGCGCGGCGTCGCCATAGCTGCGCCCGAGGCCGCGCGGCACGGTGCCTGCGCCGTCGAGCCAGGCGCCGACCTCGCCCGGGAGCTCCGGCTCGACCAGCTGGCAGTCCGCCCGCAGGCTGTTGCCCCAGCCGGCGAGCGTCGTCGCGGCGGGCTGTGGTCGGGATTGCGGCCCCGGGCCCCGTTGCGCTGCCGGAGCCGGGCTCGCCGGAGCCTTGAGTGACTGGGCCATCGCGCCAGGACGGATGTTAGCAGCTCCCGGCGCTCATGGCCGGATCGCCCCCGCAGGATGGCCGGGTCGCCGCTCGCGCGCGCCAGGCAGGCGTTCTAGCTTTGGTGCCAGGAGGACAAGCGATGAATCCGAATCCGAATCCGAACCAGGTGCTGTGGGAAAAAGGGGACTTCACGCGCATCGCCGCGACCATGCGGGAGAGCGGCGAGGCCGTCGTCAGGAAGCTCGGCGTCGCGCACGGGATGAAGGTGCTCGATCTCGGGTGCGGCGACGGAACGACGGCGCTGCCTTCCGCCCGCCTCGGCGCGGACGTTCTGGGCGTCGACATCGCCCGCAACCTGGTCGACGCGGGCAACCGGCGCGCACAGGAGGCGGGCCTCCCGAACCTGCGGTTTCAGCAGGGCGACGCGACGGATCTCGGCGACCTTCCCGATCGTTCCTTCGATCTCGTGGTCAGTATCTTCGGCGCGATGTTCGCCCCCAAGCCGGCCGACGTCGCCAAGGAGATGGTGCGTGTGACCCGCCCGGGCGGGCGGATCGTGATGGGGAACTGGATCCCCAACGATCCGACGTTCGTCGCGCAGCTTCTCAAGATCAGCTCGGCGTACGCACCGCCACCGCCCGCCGGGTTCGTCAGCCCGATGCTCTGGGGCGTCGAGAGCGAGGTGACGGCCCGCTTCGGCGCCGCAGGCATCGCGCCGGAGAAGATCTCCTTCGCGCGCGAGACCTACACCTTCAACTTCGCCGACCCGCCGGCGGCGTTCATCTCCGACTTCACGAAGTTCTACGGCCCGACCATGAACGCCTTCGACGCGGCCGAGAAGAGCGGGCGTGCCGGTGAGCTCGTGCGCGAGCTCGAGGCGCTGGCCGCGCGCGAGAACCGGAGCCCGCGCGCTGACGCGACCTCGATCCCGGCGACGTTCTTGCTGGTGACGGTGGCGGTCTGACGGCGATCGACGCGGCTAGGGCACCAGCTCGACGCAGTCGAGCTCGCCTGCGGAGGGGGTCTGGCAGGTGTAGGGGCCCGAGGGACACAGCGTGCTCGCGCAGGCGCAGGTGATCGTCCCGTTGCAGCCGGCCGGGATCGGCTGGCAGCCGTAGGCCAGGTCGCGCTCGCAGAAGGCCACGGTTCCGCCCGAGGGGTGCGACCCTGCCGGACAGACTCCGGCGTCGTTCGGCATGATGAGGGCACCGCCTTCCGTCCCGGTGCCGACACAGACTGAGCCGGTCAAGCAGGCGGGGGTGCAATTGCCGCCGCCGGCCCCGCCGCTGCCTCCGCTGGCACTGCCGCCGCTTCCGCTCCCGCCGTGACCGCCCTCGGCGCCGGCGCCGCCGGTACCGCCGCCGTCGGAGCTGCCGGAGCTGGAAGCACATCCCTCGCCGAGGCCGACCGCCAGGACCACCAAGCCAAACAAGATCGCCGATCGCATCTTTCCCGATGGAGCAAGTTCGGGACCAATCGATCCCCGCGCGCGTCCCGCGACGCGCCTAGATGCTCGGGGCTCCGCCTCTCAGAAAACTGAGATGTGGCGCCTACTGCGCTGCGAGATCGTAAAGGAGGCCGGTCATCATCTGCAGCGAGAGCGCCGTCCAGGACTCCTGGTAGTAGGTGCTGCCCGCGAGATCCGTCAGCGTCGCGACGCTGGCGTAGGCGTCGTCGCGCAGCTGGACGTACGTCGAGCCGGTGGCCATCGCACCGACGCCGGCCGGCCCGACGAACGAGGCGGCGCGCGGGCCCCCCGCGGTCACGAACTGCGGGTGCGGCGTGCCGTTCAGATCGTAGCCGTCGACCATGTTGGCGACGCCGACGCCGGAATAGAAGCCGGTGATGTTCTTCAGGTAGGCGAGGGCGCGCTGCTCGTTGTTCCAGCAATAGTCCTGGCCGAGACGGAACGGCGTCCGGCACGAATCGAGCTGGTGGTAGAGCGGCATGCTGGTGTTGGGCGGCGTCATCGGCACCCCGGCCGGCGTCGACCAGGCGGGGACGAGACCGTTCGTCTGGTTCCCGTTGGCCGCGTTGAGGGTGTTGGAGATGACCGTGTAGCTCTCGTCGATCACCTTCTTCCAGTTGGCGGCCGCGTTGGTGGCCACGCCGAACTCGCGGTACCAGGCCGGCGCGAAGTACGAGATGTTGATGACCGAGCCGTCAGAGACGTCGCCGGACGTCAGGACGTAGTTGTGGTTCGGATCGACCTCGTACTGCCAGATGAGCCCGATCTGCTTCTGGGCCGCGGCGAGGTAGGTCGTCGAGAGGCTCCCCTTGCCGCTCCAGCGCTTGTCGGCCATCAGCAGCGCGAAGGCCATGTCCTCGTCGGCGTCGGTGGCGGCGTTCATTCCCAGCACCGAGTTCCCGTCGGGGGCGATGTACCAGTTCATGAGGCCGTGCGAATCGAGGAACTGCTGCGAGTATTGCCAGAGATTGTCGAAAGTCTTTTGGTCGTTGGCGAACACCGACAGCAACATGCCGTAGGCGATCCCCTCCGAGTTGGACGAGTTCACCTGCGCGCCGGACGAGTTCGGCCGCAGCACGCGCAAGAAACCCTTGGCGCCGTCGCTGGTCACGAGGTCGGTCTTCCATTTGTTGTAAGCGGCTATCGCGTCGGCGGTGCTGGCGCCCGCGGGCGTCGAGCAGTGGCCGGCGCCGGGAATGACGATGGCCGATCCGCCGGCCGCGCCGCCCGCGCCGCCCGCGCCCGTGCCGCCGCCTGCGCCGCCGTTGCCGCCGGTCCCGGTGCCGCCGCCCGTCGCCGAGACGCCTCCGCTTCCCCCGGTGCCGCCGCCGGTCCCGACGTTGATGGCGCCGCCGGTTCCTGTACCGCCGCCACCGCCGAGGGCACCCAAATTGCCGCCGCTGCCGCCACGCGCGCCGCCGGTCGCGGTGTTACCGCCCGTGCCGGTCGATCCTCCGCTCTCGCTGGCGCCCCCGCTGCCGCCGCCGGTTCCGGTGGCGCCTCCCGAACCAGTCGTCATCCCTGCGCCGCGGCCGGGCGCGGCGCAGGAGATCACGCAGAGCGCGGCCGAAAACAGGACGGCCAGTCCTTCCGCGCGACGGGGGCGTTGCGGCGCGATCGACATTGAAAACCTCGCCAGATCGGCTCGGGCGACCAGTATACGACGAGGGGGAAGTTCAGATACGCGCGTTCCGTCGTCAGGTGGGTTCCGGACGTGGACCGGCGGTTCCGGATCGGCGACAATGACGGATGAGCTTTTCTTCTCTTAACTTGGAGGCTTCGATGCGCTCGATTCGAACGCTGTCTCGGTTCCTCTGTCTCGTTGCGCTCACTTTCGCTGCCGGTGTCGCCCGCGCCGACGTCGCGCCGCCGGATCTGTGCACCTCACCCGGACAGCCGTGCCAGAGCGCTGGTCCGCAGTACAATGGCGCGGGGACCTGCACGGCGACGACCTGTACGCGCTCCGTCTACAATCCCGACGGAGGCGCGCGGATCCCGATGTCCTACGCGTGCAATCTCTGCATGGCTGCCGACGGGGGAACGGCGGGTGCGGGCGGGTCGTCGACGGGTGCTGCCGGGTCGTCGGCGGGCGCGGGCGGGTCGTCGACGGGTGCTGCCGGGTCATCGGCGGGCACGGCAGGGTCCACGGGTGCGGGCGGTTCCACTTCGAAGAGCTCCGGCGGATCGTCGGGGTGCGTGGTGGCGGGGCAGGGGGTCGGCCGGACGGGCGCGGCCTTTGCGTTTGGCCTCGCGGGTCTGGCACTCCTTCGCCGGCGGCGGCGGACGGGCCGCTGATGACCGGCGCGGCGCGGGCCGTCGAGGCGCTGCGGCCGCTCGACGACCTCCGGCGGCTCGGCCTGCGGCTGCTGGCGGCTCGGCCGCTCGGGCGAGTCGTCGCGCGCCGCCGCAGCGTCCGCGTGGCGCTTCTCATGGCGGCGCACGCGCTGGCGGCGTTCGCGCTGGCGCTGCTGGCGCCTTCGTTTCTGATCGCCGTGGCGCCTCTCGTGCTCGGCGTTCCGCACCTGGCATCGGACGTTCGACACCTGTTGCTTCGCCGCGCCTCGCCGCGTTGGTGGCTCGGGGCCAGCGCCGCGTTCGCGGCGACGTTGATCGCGATCCGCGCGCTGGCGGAGGCGAGGCCGGCTCTCGCGCCGTCGCTCGCGGCCGAGCAGGGGGTGGCGGCCGCCTGGGTGGTGCTGGGCGCGATCAGCGGGGCCGTTGCCGGCGCATCGGCTGGGCGCGGCCGCGCGCGCGCCTGGGGCGCCACCGTGGCGGCCCTCGCCGTGGCCGCGTTCGCGGTCGGCGCGCCGCACGCGTTCCGGATGGCGCTGTTGCACGGGCACAATCTGATCGCCGTCGTCATCTGGCTGGCGCTCTTTCGTCCGCGCGGGCGGCTGGTCTGGCTTCCGGTGGCGATCGTCCTCGGCGGCGCTGGGCTGCTGGCCAGCGGGGCGTTGCTGGCGGTCACGATCAAGCACGGCGCGCTGTCGTTCGGCGGCCTGCACCTGTTCGCCGCGGCCGACTGGCTGGCGCCCGGTCTGTCGGACGACGCCGCGATCGCGCTCGCGATGACCTTCGCCTTCCTGCAGTCGGTGCACTACGCGATCTGGCTCGGGGGGATTCCGGCCGGGGATCGCCCCGGCGACGGCGGCCGCAGCCTCCGCGCGGTCGCGCGCGATCTGCTCCACGACTTCTCTCCCGCGGGCGTGGCGATCATCGCCGCGCTGGCCCTGCTGGTCGCTGGGGCCGGCCTCGTGCAGCCGGCGACGACGCGCCGGCTGTTCCTCTCGCTGGGCACGTTTCACGGCTGGCTCGAGCTGGCGGTGCTCGCCTACCTCGCGGCGCGTGGGCCGCTGCGGTCCGTCCCGACGGCGCCTTGACGTTCTGGGTGATCAACTGGCTGCGCGCCTTCGGGGTGACCCTCCTCTGCGAGCTCCCCGTCGCCGCGCCGCTGCTGGCCTCCGTCGAGCCGCGCCTTCCGCGCCGTTGCGCCATCATCGTGCTGGCGAACCTGGCGACGCATCCGCTGGTCTGGTTCGCCTTCCCCGGCCTGGCGCTCGGATCGGGTGCGCGCCTCGCCTTCTCCGAGGCGTGGGCGCTCCTGGCGGAGCTGGCGATCTACCGGCTGGTCTGGCCGACGTTGCCGCTGCGGCGGGCGGCGCTCGTCTCGCTGGCGGCCAACGGCGTCTCGTTCGGCGTGGGGTTGCTCCTGGCGCGGTTCTGGCCCGCCGCCTGAGTCCGGCGAACGGCGCTTGTAACGTGTTCCGAGCGCCGTCATCGCAACGTGCATGGGAGCGACCTCATGACGGATTTCAGCTGGTCCGGCGGGCGGATCGTTGCAATCGCCGGGGCTGGCGTCGCGCTCGCCCTCGCGGCGTGCAACACGGCACCGGCGGCGTACCCGGACGCGGGGCGCTGGACCGGCCTCGCCTCGGACGCGGGCGTTGATCGGCGCGCACCGCCCGACAGTCGACCCGCCGCGGACAGCGCGATCGCGGACAGGCCGAGCGCAGACGGTGCGGCCGCAGACGGCGCGGGCACGGACGGCGCGACCACGGACGGAAACTCGTCCGGCTGCGACGCCGCGAGTTGCCGCCCCGTCGTGATCGCCGCCGGCCAGAACCAGCCCTGCGGGCTGGCGCTCGATCCCGAGAGCGTCTACTGGACGGTCGCGACGGGCGACGTCCGCAAGATGCCGCTCGCGGGCGGCGCGATCACCACGCTCGCCTCCGGGCAGAAGAACCCTTGCAGCATCGTCGTCGACGGCGCGAACGTCTACTGGCTGAACGCCGCCAGCGCGGGGGCGGTCATGACCGTGCCCGCGTCGGGCGGAACGCCAAGCAAGCTCGCCGACAGCACGGGATGGCCCCAGAAGCTGGCGATCCGTGGCAGCGTCATCTACTGGACCAACGAGACGGCCGGCACCGTCTCGAAGATGCCGGAGGCGGGTGGAACGCCGACGGTCGTCGCCGAGAAGGAGGGCAGCCCCGTGGCGATCGACATCGACGCGCAGACACTGGTCTGGACCAGCGTCGGGAAGTCTGCGATCCGGTTCCTGACGCTCGATCCGCTCTCATCGGTCCAGACACTCGCCGACGATCAGGACGCCGCCGTCAGCCTCCGGGTGAAGGATGGTTACGCGTACTGGACGAACGATGGAAGCGGCGAGGTGCGCCGCGCACCCCTGGCCGGCGGTGCTCCGGTCACGCTCGCGACCAGCAGCGGATCGTACGGCCTGGCGCTCGACGATCGCGACGTCTACTTCACCGACGACGCCGAGGGGACGATCTCACGCGTGCCCCAGACGGGCGGGGGCGCGATGCTCATCGCCGGCGACCAGCAGCTCCCGTCGGAGATCGCGGTCGACGGACAGAACGTCTACTGGGTGAACTCGGTCGTCGACGGCGCGGTGATGAAGCTGGCCAAGTAAGCGGCCAACCTTGCCGTTGGCTGAATCGCCACTGCAAGATGGCAAACCTGCCACTCCCGGCGGGCCTCTCCTCTCCCTAGACTGATTGGCAGGAGGAGACGATGACCCCACTTGCTGAGATGGTACGACGAAGAGACGAACGGCCGCTGCGCGCGCGGCCGGGGCGAGAGGACGTGCGCGGGTTCGGCGTCGTGGGGCTGCCGTTCGCCTCGGGCGACGTCCTCTGCCTGCGCCGCTTCCCGGCGTCGACGTTCGGGCCGGGTTACGACTCGGTCTGGCACCGAACGCCGGGCGGCGCCTGGACCGTGTACACCTCGATCGCGCCTGAGCTCTCCTGTCCGCGTTTCCTCGGTGCCGAGGTGAGCCGCGTGGTCGAGACGCCGATCGAGGTGAAATGGAACGGCCCGCTCGATCTGGCCGTGCAGGTCCCGGCCGCCGGGATCGAGTGGCGGATGCGCCTCGCGGGGACGGCTGTGACGCGCCTCATGAACGCCATGATGTCGCTCATGCCGGCGTTCCTCTTCCGCAGCAACCTGGTCCTGGCGCTCATGTCGTGGATCTCGACGGCGTTCCTGGCCGCCGGGCGCTTCGCTCTGTGGGGCCGCATGCCGAACCTGCAGTGGTTCCAGGCCGGGCCGCGCAAGCTCTGGATGATCCCAGCCTCCCACGCCACGATCGACGGGCGCGACCTCGGTCCGCTCGGACCGCTGGCGACGCAGGCAGCGCTCGGCGACTTCGCGTTGCCGCAACGCGGGGTCTTCATGCTCGGTGGCGTCTCGATGGAGGCCTACGTGCCGGGACGCCACCACCCCGCCGTCGCGGGCGCCGCGCACTGAGGGCGCGGGCGTTTTACATGCGATAGAGGCTGCGGCCTGCCCACTCGAGCGCGCGCGGGTGGTTCATCAGCGCCTGCGCGGCGGGCGGGTGGCGGCGGCACCAGGCCATGAACGCGTCGGCGGCCGGGCGGTGGCGCTGCATGATCTCGTTGAAGAACGGCCAGCCGGGGTGCGTGACCACGAAGGCGTCGAGCCCCTGCATCGGGTGCTCGATCGTCCACCAGACGAACTCGTGCGACCGCTCCGGGTGCTGGCCGTCCCACTCGAAGAAGCGCCGCGCGGCCTGCGGGTGCGTGCGTGCCCAGTCACCGAGCTCGCGCGCCGCCTCGGGGTGAACCTGCGCCCACTGCTCGAGGGGGACCGGTCCGGGCGGCGGCGCGTACGCCGGCGGCGGCGGTGGTGGTGTCGCCGCGTAGGCCGGGGGCGGCGGCCCGGCGGGCGGCGGTGGCGGCGCGCCCGCGTAGCAACCAGCGAGGAGAGCAAGCACCAGAACCAATCGGGTCGTCGTCATCGCGCCTCCTTGGAGCCCGAGTGTCCACGTCCCGGCGGCTCATCGTCGATGACAGCGATCACGCGAGATAAGACCAAGTATTGGCGAGGGGTAGGCGCGGTGCGCGCGGCGCGGAGATACAATCGTTGGTCGTGAGGCTCACGCTCAAGCTCGCTCTCGCCGTGTTGCCGGGCGCGTTGCTGGTGGTCGCGGCGGCGGCGTTGCTCGAGCTGCGGCGCGATCGGGCGGAGTTCGAGGCCGACCAGCGCTCCGACGATCGCGCCACGGCGGGCGCGTTCGCCGACAGCATGGGGAAGATGTGGGAGGCGGTCGGCGAGCGGCCGGTCCGTCAGGCGATGGAGCGGCTGGCGACGTTCGAGGCGCGCTATCGGGTCAGCTGGATCGATCTCGGACGCGCCGACGCCACGCTGCCGTCGGCCGAGCGCGCGGCCGTCGCGCGCGGCGAGGAGATCCTCTGGCGCGACGGCGGCAGTGAACCGCCGGGCTGGCTGCACGCGGTCAGCCCGGTGCACGCCGGCGGCCGGGTCGTCGGGGCGGTCGACGTCTCCGAGCCACCGCCCGATCTGCGCGCGCACGTGCGGCGGACGATCCGGGCGACGCTGGTGACGACGCTGGCGCTCGCGGCGACGATGATGCTGATGACGCTGCTGGTGGGCGCCTGGGTGGTGGGCGGCCCGATCGCGGTCCTGATCAACCAGGCGCGCCGGGTGGCGGCGGGCGATCTCGGCGCGCGGTCGATCCCGCGTCAGCAGGACGAGCTCGGGGCGCTGACCCGGGAGCTCAACCGGATGCTCGATCGCCTCGAAGGGGCGGCGGCGGAGGTCCGCGCCTCGACGCGCGAGCGGTTCGACGCCCTCGAACAGCTCCGCCACGCCGAGCGTCTCACCACAGTCGGGCGGCTCGCCTCCAGCGTCGCGCACGAGCTGGGGACGCCGCTCAACGTGGTGACGGGACGCGCGCGCCTCATCGTCGAGGACGAGCACGAGGCGGCGACCCACGCGCGCATCATCATCGACCAGGCGGAACGCATGACGAAGATCATCCGCCAGCTGCTCGACTACGCGCGCCGGCGGCCGCCCCAGAAGGGAGAGCAGGATCTGTCGCGCCTGGCGGCGGACCTGCTCCCGATGCTGTCGACGCTGGCCAGCAAGAAGAGCATCCAGCTCGAGTTTCGCGCCGAGGTCGACGCCCGCACCGGTGACCGCCGACGCGACCCAGGTCCAGCAGGCGCTGACCAACCTGATCGTGAACGCCATCCAGGCCAGCGCCGACGGCGCGACGGTCGACGTCACCTTGCGCGCGGCGAGGCGCGCCCGCTGGCGAACGGGCACGCCGATGGAAAGCCGACCCCGGGAGAGACATTCGAGCTGGCGGTCCGCGACCACGGGCCGGGGATGCCGCCCGAGGTGCTGGCGCGCGTGTTCGAGCCATTCTTCACCACCAAGCCGATCGGCGAATCGACGGGTCTCGGCCTCTCGGTGACCCACGACATCGTCGACGAGCACGGCGGGTGGATCGAGGCCGACAGCGCACCGGGCCGGGGGAGCCGCTTCTCGATGTTCCTGCCGCGGAGGGCGGCGTGAGCCCGCAAGACGTCGCCGCGGTTGCCATCGTTGCGCCGGGGGGGCCGGGCGCGTGCTGGTCGTCGACGACGAGCCGGAGATGTGCGCGCTGCTGGAGGCGGGGCTCGGCCGGCGCGGGTTCGAGGTCACCTCGCGGCCCGTCGGGCGACGCGGCCCTGGCGCTGCTCGACGAGACCGACTTCGACGCCATCGTCGTCGACCTGAACATGCCGGGGACCTCGGGGCTCGATCTCGCGACCTGGGTGGCGGCCAACCGCGCCGACACGCCGGTCGTCGTCATCACCGCCTTCGGCAGCCTGGAGACGGCGGTCGCCGCCATCCGCGCCGGCGCCTACGACTTCGTCACCAAGCCGTTCGAGATCGAGGCGATCGGCCTGACGCTCGGGCGCGCGGTCGGCTACCGGCGGCTGCGGTGCGGAGGTCCGGCGGCTGCGGCAGGCGGCCGGGGCGACCGGCGATGGGGCGACCGAGCAGCGGCCTCGCCGGGACGCCGCTCGTCGGGCGCAGCCCGGCGATGCGGCGGGTCTACGACACCGTCCTGCGCGCCGCCGCCACCGACGCGTCGATCCTGGTGACGGGCGAGAGCGGCACCGGCAAGGAGCTGGTGGCGCGCGCGCTGCACGACAAGGGGCGGCGCGCGGGCGGGCCGTTCGTGGCGATCAACTGCGGCGCGCTGCCGGAGACGCTGCTCGAGAGCGAGCTGTTCGGCCACGCGCGCGGATCGTTCACCGACGCGCACGCGAGCCGCGCCGGGCTGCTCGTGCAGGCCAGCGGCGGCACGCTGTTCCTCGACGAGATCGGCGAGGCGCCGGCGGGCTTGCAGGCCAAGCTCCTGCGCGCGCTCGAGGACCGGCGGGTGCGCCCGGTGGGCGGCGACGACGAGCGGCCGTTCGACGCGCGCATCGTCTGCGCCACCAACCGCGATCTGGAGGCGGAGATCGAGAGCGGGCGCTTCCGGTCGGACCTCTACTACCGGATCAACGTCATCCGCATCGATCTGCCGCCGCTGCGCGCGCGCGGCGACGACGTGCTGCTGCTGGCGCAGCGCCTGGTCGCGCAGCATCGCGGCGCGCGACCGGGAAGAGCGTGGCCGGTATCGCCGCGCCGGCGGCGGAGAAGCTGCTCGCCTACGCCTGGCCGGGGAACGTGCGCGAGCTGCGCAACTGCATCGAGCGCGCGGTGGCGCTGACCCGGTTCGAGGAGATCACCGTCGCCGATCTCCCGGAGACGATCCAGGACTACCGGCGCTCGCGGCTGGTGCTGGATCTCGACGATCCGGGACAGCTGCCGCCGCTCGAGGAGGTGGAGCGGCGCTACATCCTCCGGGTCCTGGAAGCCGTGCAGGGTCACCGCACGCGGGCGGCCGAGGTGCTGGGCCTCGATCGCAAGACGCTCTACCGCAAGCTCGAGCGTTACGGCGTCGGCGAGGACTGAAGGCGGGCCACCGGAGGCAAATTGCCCCTCGGGGCATTTCGCCCCGAAGCAGCCGGGCGAAAGCCGGCGTCTTTCCGGCTCCCGCCTCTTCCGCTGGCGCGACGATTGCGTATCGGTAGGGCATGCGACCGAGCCCCCGGCTCCTCACCTCGTACGGCGACTTCGCCGCCGATCTCGTCGCGGAAGGGATCCTGAGCGATCCCTGGGTCGACGGCGCGCCCCGCTTCCGGATGACGCCGGTGGCGATCGATCGCCCGACCCAGCGTGCGCTCTACGCCGCCGCCGAGGGGGTCGCCGCGGTCCACGCGGAGGCGGCCGCGCTCTGCGCGCGCGATCCGACGCTGGTGACGCGCTTCTTCGATCTGCCACCCACCTACGAGCTCATGTGGCGGACGCAGCGCGCCCACACTGGCACGGCATCGCTCGCGCCGACGTCTTCCTGACCGCCGCCGGCCCGCAGGTCTGCGAGCTGAACTCCGACACGCCGAGCGGCGAGCCCGAGGCGGTGGCGCTCAACCGCGGCGTCGACGGCGCCGGGCGCCATCGCCTTCGACGATCCGAACTGCCGCCTCGCGGACCGGGTGTTCGAGATGGTGCGCGCGCTCGTCGCCCCCCGGGCAGCCGCTGACCGTCGGGATCGTCTACCCGACGGAGATGACCGACGACCTCTCGGTCATCTCGCTCTACGCGAACTGGTTCGAGTCGCGCGGCGCGCGCGTCGTGCTGGGGTCGCCGTTCAACCTGCGCCCCGACGGGCGGGGGGGCGTGGCGATGTTCGGCGTCTCCTGCTCGGTCATCTGGCGGCACTACAAGACCGACTGGTGGGGCGAACGGCGCCCGATCTGGCGCTCCGAGCCGCCCTACACCGACGCGGCGCCGCTCATCGGGCCGCTCGAGCTTCTGGCGGGCGCGATCGCGCGCGGGCGCTGCGCGGTGGTGAACCCGTTCGGCGCCGTGCTGACGCAGAACAAGCGGATGATGGCGCTGCTTCTGGGAGGAGATCGACCGCTTCTCCGAGCCGGCGCGCCGGATCATTCGCCGCCACGTTCCCTACACGGCGCGGCTGGAGGCGCTGCCGCTCGCGCCGCCTGCGCGACGAGCGGGCGCTGCTGGGTGCTCAAGTCCGACTACGGATGCGAAGGGGAAGAGGTGGTCATCGGCGCCGAGACGACGCCGGCCGCCTGGGCGGACGCGCTCGCGGACGCGCTGCCGAACCGCTGGATCGCTCAGCGCCGGTTCGAGCCCCTGCGCGACCGGCGCGGGCGATCGATCAACTACGGCGTCTACCTGGTGGGCGGCCGCGCGGCGCGGGCTGTTCACGCGCCTGCAGTCGGGCGGGACCGATCGACGCGCCACCTGCGCACCGACGATCGTGAGCGCCCGGGGAGGGTGTCGTGAGCGCCTCCTGGTGGAAGGCCTCGCTGCGCGCGCACCCGCTGGCGCGGCTGCTCGGCGACTGGTCGGCGCCGCTGGTCTGGACCGGCGCGAGCCTCGACGGCGAGCGGCTGCGCCGAGATCTGGTCGGAGAGCGAGCCGGACCAAGCGCAGGCGGCGCTCGAGGCGCAGCAGCTGGACGGCTGGAACGTGGGCGACGAGGGGCAACCGCTCGCCTTCCCGGGGGCGCAGCCGCGCCGACATCAGCGGCGGCGCGGGCTGGCGGGAGGCGCTGACGACGCTGGCGCCTCGCCTGTCGCCCGCGCAGCCGCTCTGGCAGCCGTACTACGCCCCGACGCTGTTTCAGTCGCTGGAGGCGCCGCGCAGCGCCGACCTGCGCGCGGTCATCAGCCCGATCTTCACCTCCGAGATGGCCGTCGCCTCGCGGCGCGGCGAGGCGCTTCTGTCGCTGTTCCTGGAGAACGGCGTCTGCCGGAACGACGTCGCGCTGGTGCTCGACGTCCCGGGGCCCGGAAGCGGTGGCGCTGGCGGCGGCGCTGGCGCCCTGCTTCGAACCGGTGTTCGTCTTCGACAACTGGCCGCACCCGAACGGCGTCGTGCCGGCGCACCTGACGCTGGGCGCGACGCTCTACTTTCTTCCGTCGTTCGAGCGCGCGCGGCCGGGGCGCGCGCCGACCGCCGCGCCGATGTTCGTCCTCGACCGGCAGCGCCTGGCGCCCGTACGACGACGACGCCGGCCAGTTCGACAACCGCTACTTCGCCGGACTGCCGTCGCGCGAGGCGCTCCAGGCGGCCGGGATCCGGCACCTGCTCTACGTGACGCCCGACGAGGCGGCGACTCGACGCCGACGACCTCAACGGCGATCTGGTCGCCCTCGACACGGGGGGAATCGACGTGAAGATGCTGGCGCTCTCCGATTTCTCGCAGACGCCGCTGCCCGGGTGGCTCGACGGCGCCGGACCCCGGCTGCCCGCCGGCGCCGTTCGCTCGGGCCGCGGCCCCAGTACTACTTCGGTGGCTCGCCGGCGACGCACGGCTGCTTCGCCTGGTGGTACGGCTGGCGCACGCCGCCGCTGCTGGCGAGCGGCGGGCACTGGACGCCGCATCCCGCCGGCGCTGGCGCCGAGGTGCCGGTTCCACCCGTCGCTGCGCGCCGGGCCGCCGGTGGCCATGGGGCGCGCGGCCCCGGCGGCTGGCACCCGCGGGCTGGCATCCGACGGCTGGCCCCGACGGCCCCTGGATCGAGCGCCAGCTTTCGCGGCGGCTCGATGGGGCGCGCGCACGGCGGCTTCAGTGGGCGGGCGACGATGCCCGTGGTCGATGATTGCGCGGGATCTTCGGCCGCGCCTTCGTCGATCTCGAGCCCTACGTCGATCTCGACGAGCTTGGCCGCGCTCGACGACGAGATCTCGCTCGGCCTCACCGAGGTGGCGGTCGGCTACACCGGCGGCAGCCACAAGTCGATGGGGATCGTCCCCCCTCGGCTGACGAACGATCCCTACGTCGACTACGGCCAGGTCATCGCCCGCATGAGCCGCTCCGAGTTCGCCCGTTTCGTCGCGCTCTCCGACACGCCCGCCGCCTTCGATCTCGATCGGCGCACCGAGTACGAGTTCGGCGAGGAGCGCCCCTGGCCACTCAGCCGCCGCCAGATGCTCTACCTCGAGTACCGGCACGGCGTGTACTTCCCCTGGAAGGTCTACTACGAGCTGATCCCCAACCTCGCCTGGGAAGAGCGGGCCGAGGCCGACGGAAAGGCCTTCACCGACGAGGCCCGGCGCGTCTTCCCGCGCACGGTCGCCTTCATCGAGCGGCTGCCGTTCGCGCGATCTCGGGCGCTGCAACTTGCTCGGCCTGCAGTCGAACGATCACGGGACGATTCACCGCGACGGCGACGATGACGAGCCGAGGTCGGCCACTTCATCACCCTCTGCCCGCGCGGCGACAAGCGCCTCTTCCTGTGGGACGAGGAGCGCCGGCGATGCCGCTGCCGGTCGGCGGGCGCGCCTACTGGTTCGACGACCGCAACTACCACGGCGTCGCCGCCGATCCGTTCTTTCGTTACTCGATCCGCGTCGACGGCGTCTTCCGCCCGCGAGTTCCTGGCGCGGCTCGAAGGAGATCTGCGTGGCCGCCAGTTGACCGGTACCTGCACCGGCGCGGCGTCCTCGACGCCGACGAGTGCGCGCGCTGGGCCGCCGGCGTCTACGCCGCGCGCGCCGACTGGACGCCCTGCTTCGAGGGGGTGCAGTTCACGCTCGGGCGCGCCTACTACACGCACCTCGAGGAGGACCGCGCAGGACGAATACTTCGCGACGGCGCGCGCCTCCGACGCGATCGTCGAGCGCGCGCTCCCCGATCTGCAGGCGCGCGTGCGCAGCGATCCTCGCCGAGCTGGTCGGCGCGCCGGTCAGCGCCGCGGCCCGGCTGGTGCGGCCCGGGCGTCCACATCTTCCCGGCCGGCGACTGGCTGTCCGAGAACGGCGGTGACATCCACTTCGACACCGAGGGACTGCACGAAGACGAGCTCGCCGCGCGCCTGCCCGCCCTGAGCGCCATCTTCATGTTGCAACCGCCGCGTGCGGGGCGGCGGGCTGCGCGTCTGGGACGCCCTCTGGGACGGCCGCGACGACGAGGACGACATCGCGGCGGCCGCCCGCGCCGACAGCGCCGTCGTCGACTACGCGACCGGCGATCTGGTGGTCATCGACAGCTACCGCCTGCATCAGATCCAACCGTTCGCCGGCGATCGCGATCGCCTGTCGGTCACCGCGCACCTGGTCTTCGCCGACGGCCGCTGGCAGACCTGGTTCTGATGTAGTCTCATCGCTCGCAGATGCGGTGTGCCGGCCGATTGGCGACGACGTTCGTTCTCGGGCTCGGCGCGCTCTCCTGCGGCAGCGGTTCGTCATCGCCCTGCAATGTGAAGTATGACTGCCCGGCGAGACAGTCTTGCGACACGCTCGACGGAATCACCTGGTCCTGCATGCCCTCGGGGAACAGTGCCGCCGGGGCCACCTGCGACGCCACGCTCGGCGTCGAGGTCACCTGCGGAGATGGTCTCTCCTGCGTGGCGACGACGCCCTTTCTCACCGAGGGGACCTGCATGGCCTGGTGCGATTCGTCCCACGCGTGCCCGTCCGGGCAAAGCTGTCAGATGGTCTTCGCCGTCGAGAACGACATGGACCTTCACCTTTGCGTCGCGACTCATTGTGATGTCTCCTACGACTGTGTCGCCGGGGAGACCTGTGCGGCGCTGGACGGGAGGTCGTTCAGCTGCATGCCCGCGGGGAGCAGCCCGGCCAGCGCGCCCTGCGATGCGGCGCTCGACGGAGAGCCGACCACCTGTGCCGACGGCCTTCTGTGTGTGGCGACCGGCGATGCGGGCGCCGGCGTCTGCAGGGCCTGGTGCGACGGGAAGCCGTGCCCCGCGGGACAGTCCTGTCAGAGCGTCACGACCATCCACGACGTGACGCTCCAGTACTGCCAGTAGCCCCGCGAACGCCGGGGCCGGGCGTCGTGGCACAATCGGCGGATGACGGCGGCGGTAGCTGCGGGGCGCACGGACGAGCGGACGCTCGGGAAGACCGGGGCGCGCGTGCTGTCGGTGTCGCTGGGGGGCGAGGGGATCCTGCGCACCACCGGGCGCGCGAAGGAGGCGGTGCCGGTCATCGTCGAGGCGCTGCGGCTCGGCGTGCGGTACTGCGACACGGCGCCGGCCTATCAGCAGAGTCAGGATTACTACGGCGAGGCGTTCCGCAGCCTCGGGCCGGCGGCGCGCCAGGCGGTTTTTCTCGCGTCGAAAACGCACGAGCGGACGCGCGACAGGGCGCTGCGCTTGCTCGACGATTCGCTCCGGCGGCTCGGCACCGACTGGCTCGACCTCTGGCAGATGCACGATCTGCGGCAGATGCGCGAGCTGGACGTCCTCTGCGGCGCTGGCGGCGCGCTCGAAGCCGCGCGGCAGGCGCAGGCCGACGGGCGGATCCGCTTCATCGGCCTGACCGGCCACCACGATCCCGACGTGCTCGTCGAGGCGATGCGGCGGTTCCCGTTCGACAGCGTGCTGGTCGCGCTGAACCCCGCCGACCCGCGCCACCGTCCGTTCGCGCCGACGGTGGTCGCCGAGGCGCGCCGCCAGGGGATCGGCGTCGTCGGCATGAAGGTGATGGCCGCCGGGCCGCTGCTCGCCGAGGCCGGTGCGCGCGAATTGATTCGCTACGCGGCCTCGATCGCGGACACCGTGATCGTCGGCTGCTCGACGGTCGCCGAGGTCCGCGAGAACCTGGCGGTTGCGAACGGGTTCGAGCCGATGGGCGACGCGGAGCTCCGGGCGCTCGAGGCGCGCATCGCGCCGCGGGCCGCAGACTACGACACGTTCAAGCGATAGCGGCGCGGCCCAGCCGTCCGTTGCCTGAGGGACAACAGGCGATGGCGCGCCGGCAACGGTTTGGCCTACCGATCGCCGGGCATGAGTTCGGAACGACGGGGGGTTCGATGTGGCCCGGTGCTTGCTGCTGTAATGAAGTTGGTAGTCCCGCTTAATACCGGCCGAGGGTGAGACCATGAAGGTGAATACCGCAGGGTTGTTCAGCCTGGCGCACGCAGCGCCCGAGCCAGTCGTGGGCGAGGAATCGTCCGTCGAGGTGTCCATCGAAGTGACCGCCGAGCCCGCCCTGCGGATGCGCAAGACGACGCTCGAGAATTTCAATGAAGAGATGTCGGTGCTGGATTGCCCGCTCGAGGCCGAGGTGGAGTTCTACGACGAGCCGCGCCGGCGTCGCTGGCGCGTCCCCGCGGTCGGCGCGGCCATCTTCGCCCTCAGCTGCGGCGCCTACCTGGGGGTTCTGCGCCACCGAAACACGGTCGATGCTCCGTCGGCCACGTCAGCCGCGCGCCCGCCGGCGACCGGGCCCGTAGTTGCGTCGGTGCCACCGCCCGAGGCGGCCCGGTCCGCTGCCGGCGCACCCGCGCCTCTCGCCCCCGCGGCTGCCGCGCCGAGCGACGCAACGGGCGCCACGCCGGCGGCGGCTGCACCGGCGCCCATTTTGGCCGATGAATCGCGCGCCGACGGGGGTCATCACCATCATGGTCGTCACGGCGGCGACCACCATCACCACCATCACGGCGGCCACGGGCGCCACGCCCGGGGCTAGTATCCGCCCTCCTAGCGGAGCGCGCGGGCGACGAACCCGACGTGCAGTGACAGGCCCGCGAAGCCCGCCAGGCCGACGCAGAGCCCGATCGCCGCGAACGCCCAGGCGAGATAGAGCAGGCGCCGCCGCTGCGTGAGCGCGGTGATGCCGAAGAGCGCGATGGCCACCGACGCGGCCGCCTCCGCCATGTCGAACTGGTCGTCGCGCGCCTCCAGGCGATCGTAGTCCGCTTCGAGTCCCTCGGCGGTCGCCTTGATCTCCTGCTTCTCGGACTCGTAGTGTCGGATCTTCTCGCCGTAGGCGGCGATCTTGCGGTCGACGACGGCGCGGGCCTCGGGGCCGAGCCCCGGCGTCAGCTCCTCTTCGAGGCGCAGGTTGTCGAGCGCCGCCTCGGCGATGTTCAGCTTCGTCCCCTTGGCCTGGTAGTAGGCCCAGGCGTCGACGCTCTTGGCCTGGACGTGCGACATCTTTTCGCTGATGTTCTCGTCCTTGACGTGAAAGAGGGCGCTGCAGGTCGCAGTCACCGCGACGCTGATGGCGACGATCGCGTTGAGCGTGAACTTGCCGTCGCGGGCGCGCGCGCCGCCCTCGCCGCCCTCGTGGGAACGTTCGATCGCCTCGTTGACCGTCTCTCCGAGCTCGCTCATGCGCGCATCTTACCCTCCGTGCCGCCGAGGAACCGGCGGGGGAATTGGCGGAGGGAATCGGCGGAGGAACCGGGCGGCGCTAGGTCGCGGGGATTGGCCCGCTCGGCTCGGGGCGCTTCTCGTCGGGCGCGCCGCCGATCTCACCCGCCACGGCCGGCGGCGGTGGCGGTCGATCGAGCGCCGTGGCCGACGACCGCTCCACGGTGCGCAGCTCGAGGGGGGCCGTCTTGCGAGGAGGCGCGTCGTCGCCGGGGGATGTCGCGCGCACGGCCTCGGCGATCGAGCTCGATTTTCCGGCCGCCGGCGGCGGCGGTGGCGGTGGCGGTGACGCACTCGTCGTCGTCAGCGAGGGGATGCCGTACGACGGGGTGGGGAGACGCGACGGCGACGGGGCGGGCGCGGCCGTGGCAGCTGCAATCGGCTGCGGCGAAAGCGTCTTCTTGAACAGGCTCGCTCCGTCGCCGGTGGGCGCGGTTGCCGACTCCGCTCGCGGCGCCGGCGCGGGCGGCGGCTCGGCGCGGCCGGGCCCGACACCGTCGCGCAGCAGGGCGTCGAACAGCGCGCGGTGGCGATCGTCGAGCGGCTCGATCTTCGTCTGAAGATCGCGCTTCGAAAGGAAGATCTCCTCGCGCCGATCGCCGGCCAGCGACCGCCGCAGCACAAGCTCCCCTGGCGACTGCGAGCGGGCCGAGATTTCGCGCGTCTCCGGCAGGAGGACGGCGATGAGCCGCTCGACCAGCAGCGACGGTTTGGCGTGGCTCTGCAGCGCCTCGCCCTCCAGCTTGGCCTCGAGGATCTTCGTCCGGTGCCGTCCGAGCTCGGTCACCGCGGCGGCGATCTTGTCGCGCAGCCCCACCAGCTTGTGGACGTCGGCATCCCTGGCCTCGAACGCCTCCTCGCGCTTTTGCTGCTCGTCGACGCGGACGAGACGGACCGGCTCATCGTCGCCGCCAAACGTCAGGTCGTATCCCGGTCCCGTCCCGTCGGGCGCGAGGCGCAGGCCCAGTCTCACCCCCGCCGGTCCCCGCGAAAACGCAGTCAGGTGGTGCTTCTCGAGGTGCTGGGCGCGCAGCTTCACCTCCTTGTGCAGCCAGCCGGCGATCTCCGGCACCTGCACGTCCAGCCGCTCCGCCAGGCGGTCGACGCGGACCACCCTCTCCAGCAGGTGGCCGGCGGGCACCTCGAGCGCCATCATGGCGTCCAGTCCGAAGGGCGTCGTGAGGAGCAGGCGGCAGGCGTAGCGACCGCCCGCCACCAGCGCGACGTCGCTGTCCGACGTCATCTCCGGCAGGTCGTGCTTGATGAGGAGCGTCTCGAGCGCCTTGACGAACACCTCGCGCTCGAGGGCGGCGTCGGCGTCGCGCCGGGTGACCGCCGCTTCCAGCGTGGTGGACGCCGCCGCCGTCGCCGCGCGCACGATGTCGGCGGCCGCGCGCACGATCTCCGCCACGCAGCGGGCCGTCGCCGACGCGGGCTCCCCGGCCGGCGTCCCCTCGAACGCCTTGGGGACGAGCATGCCCACCTTCTGCAGCCGCGCGATCTCGGCGGTCGTCGCCGCATCGAGGGCGCGCGTGCGCGCTGCCCCCTCCGCGATGCGCTGGTCGGCCAGCAACACCTGCACGCAGCAGTCCACCGCGTCGCGCAGGAACTCGATGAAGTTCACTTCGAGCCTGGATGGCGTCGAATCGCCATAGAGGTAGCTCATTGGGACCTCCTCCCGACCGCAAAGCAGCGCGGCCCATTGAAACGGTATCACGATCCGCGGGTGAAGGGCCGAGGACGATCATCACTGGTCCGTCATCGCTATTTGCACCGCTATTGGTGGGTCGTACCTAGTCGCACATTGCGAAGCCGGCCGGGGCGCGTGACTGGCGGCGCCGCGGGCGAGCGGCTAGCGTGGTCCGGTGACGGCGCGGCCGACGTTTCTCCTCGCTCCGGGCGCGGGCGCGCCGTCGACGTCGGGCTGGATGGTCACCTGGCGCGACCGGCTGCGGACGCTTGGCGAGGTCGAAACCTTCGACTATCCGTACATGCGCGCCGGACGGCGGATGCCGGATCGGCTCCCGACGCTGATCGCGGCGCACCGCGAGGCCCTGGCCGCGGCGCGGGCGCGGGCGGCCGGGCCGATCTTTCTCGCGGGCAAGTCGATGGGCGGGCGGGTCGGCTGCCATCTGGCGCTCGAGGAACCGGTGGCGGGCGTCATCTGCTTCGGCTTTCCGCTCCGCTCCGGGACGTCGGGCGCGCTGCGCGACGAGGTGCTGGTCGCGCTCCGCACGCGCGCTCTGCTGCTCCAGGGATCGCGCGACGAGCTCTGCCCGCTCGATCTCTTGCAGGAGGTGCGGGCGCGGATGACGGCGCCGAACACGCTGCTGGTCGTCAGCGGCGGGGACCACTCGCTGGTGCTGTCGGCGGCCGAGCGAAAGGCGGCCGCGACGACGCAGGCTGCGGCAGATGCGGGGGTGCTCGAATCGATCCGGGAGTTCGTCGCGGGGTCGGGATCGGACCCGGCGTAAACTCTGCGCCAGAGCCGCCCTCCTTGACTTTTCGGCCTCCGTCGGTCACCTTTGCGCCTACAAGTGATTGTCCTGCCCCCGCACATATCGTCGCGGGGCGCGCCAGGGACCGGTTGGCGGCGTCGCTGTCTGAACGGGTTTCGCACGGACAGCCCCCAACAATAGAAGGCTCCCCGCCTGGTCCCCGTCGCGAGACGGGCGGCGCAAAACCGGCGGCGACCTTCGAGGACCCATCATCAGTATGACCGCTTCCGACGTTTCATCTTCCGCATTGCCTGTCACCTCCACCTCGTTCGATTCGCTCGGCCTCATCGATCCGCTCCGCCGCGCCGTGCTCGGCGCCGGCTACGCGACGCCGACGCCGATCCAGACCCAGGCCATCCCGCACCTGCTCGCCGGCCGCGACCTGCTCGGCTGCGCGCAGACCGGGACCGGCAAGACCGCCGCCTTCGCGCTGCCGATCCTCGACCGGCTGGCGCGCACGCCACGCGCGCCCGATCGGCGCGGCCCCCGCGTGCTGGTGCTGGCCCCCACGCGCGAGCTGGCGCTGCAGATCGGCGAGAGCTTCCGCGACTACGGGCGACACCTGCCGTTTCGTTCGGCCACCGTGTTCGGCGGCGTCGGGCAGGGGCCGCAGGTCGAGGCCCTCCGCAGAACGCCGAGATCATCGTCGCCACGCCCGGGCGCCTGCTCGATCTGATCGGCCAGGGGCACGCCCGCTTCGAGGCGCTCGAGACGCTGGTGCTCGACGAGGCCGACCGGATGCTGGACATGGGCTTCATCGATCCCATCCGCCGCATCATCGCCGTGCTGCCGCGCCGCCGTCAGACGCTGATGTTCTCGGCCACGATGCCGCCAGAGATCAAGCAAGCTGGCCCAGGCGATCCTGGTCAATCCGGTCGAGCTGTCGGTGACGCCGGTGGCGACCACGGCCGACGGCATCGTCCAGTGGGTGCTGCACGTCGACCGCGGCAACAAGCGCGCGCTTCTGAGCGAGGTGCTGCGCGATCCGGCGATGAAGCGCGTCCTCGTCTTCACGCGGACCAAGCACGGCGCCAACCGCGTCGCCGAGCAGCTGGATCGCACCGGCGTCAGCGCCGCCGCCATCCACGGCAACAAGTCGCAGGGCGCCCGGCAACGCGCGCTCGACGATTTCAAGCCGGGCGAACATCCGCGTGCTGGTCGCCACCGACATCGCCGCCCGCGGCATCGACGTCGACGGCGATCTCGCACGTCATCAACTTCGAGCTGCCGAACGAGCCGGAGAGCTACGTCCACCGCATCGGCCGCACCGCCCGCGCGGGCGCCTCGGGCGTCGCGCTGTCGTTCTGCGACGCCGAGGAACGCGGCGTTGCTGCGCGACATCGAGCGCCTGACCCGCGTCCCGGTGAAGGTGGTGGACAATCACCCGTACGCGTCACGTCCGGGGCGTCCGGACGGTCGCCGCGAGCGGAACTGATCGGCAGGGGATCATGGGGAAAGCCGAAGACAAGAGAGCCGCCATCGTGGCGAAACAGGCGGAGCGAGAGGCCGCGGAGCGAGCCGAGCGTCTGCTGCACGGGCCACCGCCCTCGCCGCAGAAGTCGAAGTGGGGACGCAACCCGCGTCCCCGGGGCCGTCCGCCCAAGCCCCCCGAATGACCCACCCCCAGAGGGGCGCGGCCTAGATCGCGTCGAGCGCAGGCCGGCTTTGCCGGCCGGAGCTCATCGCGGGGGGTTCGGGACCCTCCCAGGGTCCCGAGCTAGATCGCCCTGCAGTCGGGCTGCTTGCGCCCGACCTTTGTGAGCACGAGATGATAGAGCTGGCCGTCGCGCGCGCGCGACGCGCCCGCCGCCGCCAGCAGGTAGAACTTCCACATCCGGTAGAAGCGCTGGTCGTACTTCGCCTTCAGCTCGGGGTAGGCGCGATCGAAGTTCTCCCACCAGGCGAGCAGCGTGCGCTCGTAGTCGGGGCCGATGTTCTGCAGGTCCTCGAGGACGAACAACCCCTCGATGGCCCGGCCCAGCTGCGCCAGCGACGGCGCCACGGCGTTGGGGAAGATGTACTTCTCGACGAACGGCGTGCCGTGGCGGCGGCTGCGATTGTTGGCGATGGTGTGGATGACGGCCACGCCGTCGGCGACCAGGCTCTTGTGAACCACCTCCATGACGTGGCGGTGATTCTTGGGGCCGACGTGTTCCATCATGCCGATCGACGACACTCGGTCGAACGTGCCGGTGACGTCGCGGTAGTCGCAGAGGCGCAGGTCGACGTCCAGGTGCTTCCACATTTCACGCCCCAGCGCGTGCTGGTCTTTGGACAGCGTCACGCCGACGACGGAGCAGCCGTACTTCTCGGCGGCGAACGCGGCGAATCCGCCCCAGCCGCAGCCGAGGTCGAGGACCCGCATCCCCTTTTGCAGTCCGAGCTTCCGGCAGACGAGATCCAGCTTGGCCTCCTGCGCCGCGGCCAGCGTGGTGGCGTGCTTCCAGTAACCGCAGGTGTAGACCATCCGCGGGTCGAGCATCCGGTGTAGAGATCGTTGCCGATGTCGTAGTGCGCCTCGACCGACTTGCCCGAGCGCGCCTTCGACTGCAGGTTCATGACGATCGCCTTGGCGGTCAAGAGCTTCATCCGCGGGCTGCCGGTCATCTTCTGCCGCAGGCCGCCGCGCATGATCTTCTCGAGCAGCACGTCGAGCGCATCGGTGTCCCACCAGCCGTCCATGTACGACTCGCCGAAGCCCATCGAGGCCTCGCGGATCACGCGGCCGTAGAAGCGCGCGTCGTGGACGGTGATGTCGCCCGGGCCCGGACCGCCGATCTTGATCCCGGCGTGCTCGAACAGCTCTCTAACCAGCGTCTCTGCGGCGGCCATCGGTTCGACTGGCGTGTCAGGCCGACGCGCGCGCGGGCTCGCTCTCGCGGCCCATGCGCCTGAGCCAGCGGACGTGCGAGCGCAGAGCGCCGCGCATCGTCGCGTGCGAGGTGTGCGGGATCCCGTGCGCCCGGCAGGTCTCCTCGACGATCGGCGAGATCGCGGGGTAGTGAATGTGGCAGGTCTTGGGGAACAGGTGATGCTCCACTTGGAAGTTGAGGCCGCCCAGGTACCACGTCAGGAGACGGTTGTCGCGGGCAAAGTCGACGGAGGTCTCGACCTGGTGCGCAGTGAAGTCGCGCTCGATGCGCTTGGTGCCGTCCGCGGGGACGCGGAACTGGGCCTCCTCGACGCAGTGGGCGAGCTGAAACACGATGGCCAGCGTCAGGCCCAGCACGAAATTGGTCAAGAGATAGATCCCGAGGGTGGGAAGCAAGCGGTGGTGGAAGAGCGGAAGCGCGAGCGCCAACATCAAGAAGGTCGCTTTCCCGACGCAGAAGCAGACCAGGTCCCAGCCGCGGGGGCGCGTGACCCGCGTGTCGCCGACGCCCGGCCGGATGAGGGAGCGAAAGTCGCCAGAGAGCTGCCAGTTGATCGCCAGCAGGGCGTAGAGCCCCCAGACATAGACGTGCTGAAACCGGTGGAACCAGTAGCGGGGCTGGTGCGGCGACATGCGGGCCAGCGGGCCGAGGCGGATGTCGTCGTCGGAGCCCGCCACGTTCGGGTAGCTGTGGTGGGCGATGTTGTGCTTGTAGCGCCAGAAGTAGGCGTCTCCGCCCAGCAGGTTCAGCGACAGCGCCGCCGCCCGGTTGATGCCGCCGTTGCTCGAGTAGGCGCCGTGGTTGCCGTCGTGCTGAATGTTGAACCCGACGCCGGCCATGGCCAGCGCCAGCGAGACGGCCAGCGGCACGGCCTGCCACCAGGCCGTCGCGAACCAGACGAGCCCGACGTAAGATCCGACGAGCCAGGTCATCAAGATCGCCGTCTTGAGATACAGCCTCCAGGACCCCTGCCGGGATCGGCTCGAGGCGTCGAAGTACCCCGCCACGCGGGCCTCGAGGTCGCGCCGGAAATCTGTACACGGCCAATAAGTGGGTGGCACTGTCGGCCAGAGTACCATTTCCGCTATCTACGATGTTGAATTCATAGGTCAATGCCCGAAACCCGCAGCGGCGACGGGCCCGGGTCATACTGAAGGCGTGTCGGGGCGCCTGCTGGCGGTGACGCCGCCCGAGATCGTGGTTCGCGACGAGGAGGATGCGTGCGCCTATCTGCCCGGGCGGCGGGCGCGGCAGCCGCTGCGCCAGCCGGTCCGCCCGCTGACCGGCGCCGAGTTCGACCTGCGGCTGGCGGCGGGCGATCGCCGTGCCGGGACGCTGCTCTACAACCAGGCCTGCCCCGCCTGCACGGCGTGCGAGGCGCTGCGGGTCGACGTGCGCGCGTTCGAGCCGTCGCGGTCGCAGCGGCGGGCGCGCGCCAAGGGGGACGCCGCCGTCACCGTGGCGCTCGGACCGATCGAGGTCGACGACGCGCGCATCGCCCTCTACCGGGCGCACGAGCGCGGGCGGGGGCTCGACCACGAAGGGCGGCCGCCGATCGACACGCTCGAGTACGAGAGCTACTTCGCCGGAAGCTGCGTGGAGGGGTTCGAGGTGCGCTACCTCATCGAGGGGCGGCTCGCCGGCGTGGCGATCACCGATCGCGGCGCGCGGGCGCTCTCCGCCGTCTACACCTTTTGGGATCCGGCCCGTGCCGCGCTCTCGCTGGGGACCTATTCGATTCTCACCCAGATCGCGCTCGCGCGGCGCTGGGAGCTCGACTGGGTCTACCTGGGCCTCGCCATCCGCGACAACCGCTCGATGGCCTACAAGCTGGCGTTCATGCCGCACGAGCGGCGCATCGCCGGTACCTGGGGGCGGTTCGCGCGGGGGTGAGGCGAGCCGCGCGAGATCGCCGCGCGGGATCGCTGCGCGGGATCGCCGCGACATCCTGGAAGGGCGCACCCGAAATCCAGCGCGTGCCTGACTGTCGCCGTCGGATGACCGTGACCAACATCGGGCAGGCGGGAACCGCCCGATGGCCTTCTGGCAGTTTCTCGGAGATCTCCACCCCAAGCTCGTTCAGTTTCCGCTGGTCCTTCTCCTCGCGGGACTGAGCTTCGACGCGGTCGGCCTCCTGGTCCGCTCGTCGCGCTGCCATTTCGCCGGTCGGGCACTGTCGACGGCGGGCGTCGCCTTCCTGCTGTTCGCCTTCATC
This sequence comes from uncultured Pseudomonadota bacterium, assembly GCA_963725905.1. Classification (GTDB taxonomy): domain Bacteria; phylum Myxococcota_A; class Polyangia; order Fen-1088; family Fen-1088; genus JADGRB01. The sequence goes on from CAVSAG010000007.1 coordinate 804,949, forward strand.
TGCGGGATCTACGCCGAGATCTGGGCCGGCCGGTCGGGAATCCCACAGCAGCAGATCGAATGGCACGAGCTCTTCGCCAACGTCGCCTCCTGGGGATTCGTCGTCCTCACGGCCTGGCGGATGTTGCTGCACGAAGATCGGCGCCGCGCGCTCGCCATCTACACGGTCGCCGGCTTCTGCTGGTACGGCCTGCTCGTCGCCACCGGGTATTTCGGCGGGCGGCTGGTCTTCGAGTACGGCGCCGCCGTCGTCGGGGGACGCGCCGACGACGTCCTGACGCTTCACGATCTGAACGTCCTCGCCACCCGCCAGACCGACGACAACCTCCGCTACTCCGAGCTCATGCACCACGTCGCCGGCTGGTTGACGCTGGCCCTCACCGGCGCCGTCGGCGCCGCCACGCTGTTCCCGTCCAAATCGCGCAAGCTCGAGTGGGTCGGACCGCTGATTCTTCTCCTGGGCGGCGTCGGCCTCTTCTTCTTCGCCGACCGGGATCTCTACCGGTTGACCGATCTGCATCAGCTGCGCGACCGCGAGGTCCAGCTGCACAAGGCCCTGGCCGCGATCCTGGCCACGCTGGGCACGCTGGGGCTCTCCCGCCTCCACCGCCCGCGCCCCACCAAGCCGCGCTCCACCAGGCCGCGGCTGGTGACCCCGTCGAAGGTCGTCGCCGTCATGGCCCTCATCGGCGGCGGGCTGCTCTTCACCCACGTCCACACCGTGGCCCCCTACGCCAACGTCGCGGCCGGCGTCTACATCGCCCACGTGGTGATGGGTCTGACGGCGCTGGCGATCGGTGCCTCCCGCCTGGCCGAGGATGCCGTCCCCCGAGGCAGGCGCGTCTTCGAGGTCCTCTTCGTCTGTCTCCTGGGCCTCGAGTCGCTGTTGTTGGTGACCTACAACGAAGGTCTCCCCTGGTACATCGGCTACGGCCGCTACCAGCGCTGGGGCGCCGCCGCCGACGGCTCGCGCGACGAGCGGGCGCCGATCGCGCCCTACGGTCCGATCCGCGCGCAGCTGGATTTCGAGCCGCGCACCGGGCGGCTGGTCGTCGCCATCAAGGACCGTTTCGCCGAGACCCCCGTGCCGATCCCCGCGCGGCAAATCGATCTGCGCGTCTCGCGCGGCTACCGGGAGATCGGCATCCCCCTCGCCGCCGACGCCGGCCGGACCCGGTTCTCCGGGACCGCCCCGTTCTTGAAGAATGCGCTGGCCTTCTCCGCGCGCGCCGCGCTGCCGGTCAAGGGCGTGATGACGATGGGCTACTTCGATCCCTGGGTCAGCCCGGCGGTCAGACCCATTCCGCCCAACCGGGTGGCTCGGTTCCAGTGCCCCATGCACGAGGGGATCGTTTCGGAGACGCGGGGCGCGTGCCCGCTGTGCGCGATGCCCCTGGTCCCTTTCCGTCGGGTTCCGCCGGCCACGCTTCACGCCGCTGACTACGACATGCGCCTCGACACCGGCGCGGCGGGCGGGGTCGTCGCCGGAGCTCCCGTCCGGTTGCGTTTCACGCCGCTCCAGCAGGGCGAGCTCCTGCGTGGGCTGATGGTGGTTCACGAGCATCCGCTGCACCTCATCGTCGTGTCCGCCGACCTGGCGTTCTTCGATCACGTTCATCCGGCCTTGCAGCCCGACGATTCGTTCGCGCTTGCGTATCGGTTCCCCCGGTCCGGGCGATACCTGCTCTACGCGGAGATCACGCCCGCCGGTGAGCGCGCCCAGGTGTTCCGTCTGCCGGTCGACGTTCCCGCGCAGGCGGGCGATCACGAGGGCGAGGCGACGATGACCGCTCCCGATCTCGCGCCGTCGCCCGCGCTCTCCAAGGCGGTCGACAGCGATCCGAACATGACGGCCGAGCTGCGCTTCCAGCCCCGGAGACCGGCGGCGGGGATCGAAATGCACTTCCTGATTCGTCTCAGCGAGGACGGCTTGCCGGCGAACGATCTCCAGCCGTATCTCGGGGCGATGGCCCACGGCGTCTTCGTCTCCCAGGACTCGAACACCTTCCTGCACTGCCACCCCGAAGAGCTCGCGCCCCCCGACCCAACGGCCCGCGGCGGCCCGGACATTTCGTTCGCCACGTTTTTCCCGCAGCCAGGCCGCTACAAGCTCTGGATCCAATTCAAGCATCACGAACGGGTGGACGTCGTCTCCTATGTGGTGGACGTCGGGTCGCCCGTGCTTCCCGCGCGCGTCGTTCGCTTCTTGTTTGACGACTAGCGCCGCTCCCGTTCCGTCTGGGCGGGAGCCGGCCAGGAAACTGTCCCCCTCGTTCTCCCGAAGGAAGAGAGCCCGATCCCGATGAGCAACACGATCTGGTGGGTCAGCTCGCCGAGAATGCGATGCATCGTGTAGAACGAATCGGGATTGAACGCCGTGGCCAGAGCCAGGTGAACGATCCGGGCGCCGATTGCGAACGCCGTTGCCTGCAAGATGGCGCGCCCCCGCCCGCTTTCCTTCTCGTTGAGGAATACAGCGGCGGCGACGGCCAGCGGCATCCACGCCTTGAGCATCAGTGTCAGGGCACCCTGGGGGGCGTGACGGCCGGGATTGCCGACGTAGGCCAAAGAGATCTCGAGCGATCCGAATCCGAATTCACCTTCGAAGTGCCCGATCAGCCCCCACCGCCAGAAGGCCAGCGCCAGCCCGACCAGCGCCGCGGCGACGGCCGGCCGGGCCATCCGACCGCTCGTGCGGACGAACGCGACCAGACCCAGGACCGCCAGACCGACGACCAGTCTTTGCGGCGGCGTGGAGAGAAGCCACCACAGGGTCACCAGCACACACGGCAGACCCCACTTGCCCGCAGGTGCGTCGCCACGCCACCAAATGAGCAGGGCGAAACCGAGGACGCCCGCGAGGAGCAACGCCAACCCCATCTCCACGGCGGTTTCACCGAGCGCGCCTTTTCCCACCTGCGCGATCCCCAGGGCCAACGCCGGCAGAGCGAGGACCGCGAGCGCGCGCGGCAGGGAGAGCGCCCTCGGCCGCATCAACCAGAGGGCTGACAGCGCGGCCACGCCCCCGATCGCCGTCGCCACGACAGCGCCGCGGATCCACGCCTGATGCCGCTGCGGGATGAGGAAAAGCGCGAGGAGCGCGCCCTGCGCCAGCACGCCGAGCGTGCGCAGCGCCTGTCCTTCGTGCCGCCCAAGCCATCCTGCGGCCGCGTCCCAGGCCAGCCAGGCGACGAAGAACCCGTTGCCGATCGCGATCGCAGGATCGCCGCCTTCCGTTACCGCCAGAAAAACGATCGGCAGCATCAGGTAGGAACAGCGCTCTCCAGTGGCGGCCCGCACCCGTTGTTCGAGCGCGCGCAGCACGAGACACAAGGCTACGCCGCCGACGGCCAGCCCGAGATCGCTCGGCGACCCGAAAAGGAGCGTCGTGCGTCGCCCCTGATGCTCGCGCGCCAGGGCCAGCAGGACCGCGGCACCGGCGCTCAGCAGCCAGAGCCGATGGACGGGTGACGCGAATCGCGAGCGCCTCCACTCGGCCAGCCCGCAGACGAGCAGTGCGCCGCCCAAGCAGACGACGAGCCCAGGCAACGTCCAGCCGCTCGAAACGCCGGTGAGAGCGACTCCCAGAGCGAGCAGTGCCACCGCCGCCGCCGATCTCGCGCCCGGGAGCGCCAGCTCCCCCATCTGCGCGATCAGAAAGACCAGCAGCACCAGTCCCCAGAGCGCGACGGGCACGCGGGTGCGCGCGATGTTGCGGGTGAACGCCGTCAGAATCGCCGCAAAGCGGGCATCCAGCGCTCGCTTTTGATCGTCGTCGTCGGAGCCGGCTCGAAGGTCGCCGCCCAAGGGGGCGCCGGCGCCGGCGCCGGCGCCGGTCGGTTTTGCCCAGGCCGCTTCGACCTCGGACAGGCCCGCGCGCAGGCGGGTGAGCCGCGCGGGCACCGGTTCGTCGAACAGCTCGACGGCGGGGCGCCCCAGGGAGGTGGCGGGAAACGGCAACCCCAGCAGGCAGGAGAGCGTCGGCGCGAGGTCGATCTGATTGACGTTCACCCGGGCCCCGGCCGCGATGCCCCGACCGAACGCGAAAAGAGGCGCGGTCGTCTCGGCCTCCGACGCCCCGCCGTGACCCCCGGAGTCGGTGGCCCCGTGATCCGAGGTGAGCAAGACGGTCGTATCGCCAGGCAGCAGGCTGACGATCTCCTCGATGTGCGCGACGGTTCGACGGGCGACGTCGGCGTATCCGGCCGACTTCACGCCGCGACGGTGACCGGCGTGGTCGAGGCCGACCAGATGAAGCACCAGGAAATCGGGCGGCGGCTGCTTCCGGAGTCGGTCGCGGAGGCGCTGCACGCGCTTGTCGTCCACCAGCGTCTCCGCGCGCAGGTAGAAGATGATGCGCGGGACTTTCACCTCCGTCTCCGCGACGACGAAGGCGTCGGGAAACAGCTCGCGCCAGATGCTGTCGCCGAAGATCTCGGTCTGCCGCCCGGCCTCGCGCGCCAGACCGGGCACGCTCGGCAGGGGCGAGGCGACGTTGCCCCAGTTGTGCAGGACATCGTAGAGGTCGGGGAAGGTGCCGGTGGCCATCGAGCGCACGCCGGCGGTGCTCATGCTCACCGGGCTGGTTCGAACGAGGCCCGTCGCCGCCGCCGGATGCGCCTCCCGGAAGGAGGCGAAGGCGTCGCCGAAGAACGTGTCGGCGCGGAGCGCATCGACCACCACCAGCACCACCCGCGAGCTGAGCGCGGGGAGGCAGACCGCCGCCTTCTGCTGAGGGTCAGGGTGCGCGGCGGGGCGAAGACAGGCCCGGACGATCGCGACGAGAACACCGATCGTTGCGAGCGTGAGCGCGAGCTGGGAACGGAACCTCACCCGGCATCCGACAGGAGGCGGTCCGGAGGCCGGCTAGCTGCAGAGCAGGATGACGTTGCAACTGGTCGCGTTGGCGACGCAGTCGAGGAAGGCGTTGGGGTTCGACGAGCTGGAGCTCGACGCGCTGGACGAGGAGCTCGCCGTGCCGCACATGCCCATCAGGGTCTCCCGGCAGCTGGCGCTCCCCCTCGAGCTCGTCGAGGAGGTCGACGTCCCGAAGCACGTCCCGCATTTGGCCATGATGTTGTTGACGGCCTTTTCGCACCGGGACGGCGTGCTGGACGGACAGCCGGTCATCCCGAAGGCAACCAGGCAAAGCGCCAGGGCAGACAGTGGGCCAGACAGCGGGCCAGACAGCGAGCGACGACAAGTGGGTTTCATGGGTTCCTCCACGAAAAAGTTATTCCGGGAGTGTATCGCCGTCTGGGCCAACCGGTCCACTGGCAGAGCTCCGGCTGATACGGCCGGCGGATTACGGCCTGGACAAGGCGTCTTGCAAAGTGCGACCATGCGCCGTTTACGGAATTTTCAGGAGGGTTTCGCTTGGGTCAAATGCGCGGACGTCTTTCACTGGCTTCTCTCTTCTTGGTGGCGGGGGCGGTGCTTGCGGCCCTCGATTGCGGCGGCGGCGGCAAGGCGAAACCCGACGGCGGGACTCCGCAGGGCTGCCAAAACAGCCTGCAGTGTCAGCCGGGTACGGTGTGCGATCCCTCGATCGCCCAGTGCGTCGGATGTGTCACCGCCGCCGACTGTCCGGTGGACAATGATTGCACCGCGCGCACCTGCGTGCCGTTCAGCCCGTGCACGAACTCGCTCGGCTGCGCGAGCACGGAGGTGTGTGACACGACCGCCGGCCGTTGCGTCGCCTGCGTGACCGACGCGGACTGCGCAGACACGACCAAGACCTGCGTGGCGGACAGCTGCAGGACCAAGTGCGCCTCGGACAAGACCTGCACGCCGCTCGGGCTGCTGTGCGATCTGACGAGCGGCTCGTGCGTTCGCTGCATCAGCTCGACCGACTGCTCGACCGGGCAGTACTGCCAGGCCAACACCTGCCAGGCAGCCGTCTGCACGCCGGGACAGACCAGCTGCATGCTGAACGGCGTCGCGACCTGTAACTCGGTCGGCGACGGTTACGTCGGCACCGCGGTGGCCTGCGACCCCAAGATCTGTCAGGTCGGCGCGTCCGGCGCGACGTGCGTCGACGGGGCCGCGGGCGCCACTGGGGCCGCGGGAGCGACGGGCGCCGCCGGGGCGGCGGGAACCGCCGGGGCGACGGGTGCCGCCGGGGCGACGGGGACCGCCGGGGCGACGGGCGCCGCGGGGACCACCGGCGCCGCCGGCACGACGGGAGCGGGCGGAGTCGCCGGCACCGCGGGTGTGACAGGCGCCGGCGGCGTGACGGGGACCGCGGGGACGACCGGAGCGGCGGGAACCGGGGGCGGCACGTGCGGCCTGGTCATCGACAACATGGAGGCCGACAGCGGCGTCATCTGCCAGGGGAACGGACGGATCGGCCACTGGTTCGCTTACAACGACGGCTCGACCAGCACGACGCAGACGCCCCCGCCGAACGTCGCCCCGACGCGCCCCGATCCGATCCAGCCCCCCCGCGGGAGCAGCAACTACGCGATGCACACCTACGGTTACTTCACCACGCTGGGCGGCATCGGCTGCTCGCTCGACGGCAGCACCAGCAATACGGTCGAGGTCCCCAGCCCCTACGACGTCTCGGGCTACACGGGGATCACCTTCTACGCCAAGGGGACGCCGGCCGACCTGCAGGTGATCGTCCAGACGGTGGAGACGACGTGGACGATGTACGGCGGGACCTGCCCCTCGAGCTCGTGCGCGGGAAACCGCATGGACATTGCCCTCAGCTCGACCGCCTGGACCCTCTACATGGTCCCGTTCTCGTCGCTGATGCAGGGGACCTACCCGTTCAACGCGCATCACGCCCTGACGATCGACTTCGACGTGTACGCGGCCGCCGGCGCCAGCGCCGACTTCTGGATCGACGACCTGGCGTTTTATTAGACGGGGGACGGCTCGCTGCCGCTCGCGTCCCCCGGGCCCCCCTCGATTCGCGCGGCGGAGCCGCGCGAAGCTCGCCTGGTCGGGTGCGCTCGACCCGTTGAGGTGCCTCCTCGTCCGACCGCCGCGTGCGATCCCGCAGCTCGCGTCGGTGGTTTTGGCGCGTCGCCGCCTGCCTGTCGTGCGCGGCGACGTTAGATTGAACGCGCGGTGGCGGGTCGCGGGCGAAGGTGGTGGTGGGCCGCGGGAGTCGTGGCCGCGCTGGCGTTCGCCGTCGCGCTGACGGGCGGTGCCGGGGGTCTGCGGGGGGCGCCGCCGGTCAGCGCCGCCGCCGCGCCCGCCGACGTCACGCTCGACGCGCGCCTCCTGCTGGTGGCGGTCGACGGGACGGAGCCCGCGCTGGCGGCGATGCGGGCAGAGCTCGACCAGACGGGCGTTCCGTACACGGTGGCGACCACCTCGAGCGCGTCGATCTCCGCGACGGCGCTCTCCGACGGAGCGGGGCACGGCCTTTACGACGGCATCGTCCGGGTGGCCTGCGGCGCCGGCACCGGACCCGACGCGACCTCCGTCGCCGCGCTCGACGCCTACGCGGCCGCGTTCGGCGTCCGCTCGGCCTGCCTGTTCGCGCGCGGCGACGCCACCCTCGGGCTCGGCGCCGGAACCAGCGTCGACACCCGCGCCTCGCCCGTCACGTTGCAGTACACCGCCGAGGGCCAGGCGGTGTTCGGCTGGTACGCCACCGGCGCGCCGGTCGGGGTGAACGGCGTCGCGGCCGTGCTGTCGCCGGCGACCGACCCGACGACCACGCCGCTGCTGATCGACGGCGCCGGGAACGCCGCGGTCGCTGTCCATCGCTTCGGCGACGGCCGCGAGCTCATGCTTCTCACCTTCGATCAGGCGCCCGGCGCCGCCCACTCGACCCAGCTGCTCGGCGGCGTCGCTGCCTGGCTGGCGCACGGGGTGTTCCTCGGCGAAAAGCGCGCCTACTTCATCGCGCAGCCCGACGATCTCTTCCTCGGCACGGTGATGAACGACGGGACCTACTTCCGGATGAGCGGCGCCGATCTGCGCAACGTGGCGGCCTGGCAGGGGCAGGTGGAGGCCACCGCGGTGGGCGCCGGGCTGCGGATCACCTTCCCGTTCGTCGGCGTCGGAGGTGACCGACAGCGACGACCTGACGCAGGCGGCGCGCGACGTGGGCGGCCAGTTCTTCTTCGTCAGCCACACCTTCGATCACCACCGGCTGGACGTCGCCACCTACGACCGGATGAGCCAGGAGCTGACCGGCAACGACGCGGTCATGCAGAAGTACGGCTTCGGACCGTACGACCGGACCAGCCTGGTCACGCCCGACATCAGCGGCCTCGACAACGCCCCGGTGATGCAGGCGGCGATCGATTTCGGAATCGAGCGCGTGGTCTGCGACGCCACCCAGCCGAGCTGCGCGGGTGCCGCTCCCGATACCGGCCTGCCGAACCCGGTCGTCCCGGCGATGTTCATGATCCCGCGCTTCGCCACCAACCTTTACGCCAACGTCTCGACGCCCGACGAGTGGGTGCAGAGCTACAACGCGCTGAACGGCGCCACGGTGGGACGCAACCTGACCATCGACGAGATCCTGGAGAGCGAGAGCGCCACGCTGCTCACGCACCTTCTGGCCGGCGACATCAATCCGGTGATGTTCCACCAGGCCAACCTGCGCGCCTACGACGGCACCCACACGCTCTTGACCGACCTGACCGATCGTCTGATCAGCAAGTACACGGCGCTGCGCGTCCTGCCGATCGTCAGCCTCCAGATGAACGAGATGGGCGCGCGCATGCAGGACCGCGCCGCGCGCGATCCGGCGGGGGTGAGCGCGACGATCCACCCGGGAAGTCGATCACCGTGCGCGCCAGCGCGGCGGTGCGTGTCCCGGTGACCGGAGCCATCGGTGCCAACGCTGAGGTCTACGGCGCGGTCACGATCTCACGCGTCGAGCTGGCGGCCGGCGGCGAGATCACCCTGCCGCTCGCCAACGTGAACAACGACGGCGGCGCCGGGGCGGACGGCGGCGGCGACTCGGGCAGCGGCGGCGTCACGACGCGCGCGCGGGGGGAGGCGAATGCATCGGGGACGTCCACGAACGGCGGCTGCTCGTGTGGGCTCGCGCCCCGCCGGCGCGGCGACCTCGGGTCCGGGCTGCTCGTGCTGGCGGCGGTCGCCGTGCTGCTCGCTGGCTCGCTGCGGTCGCGACGTCAGGGGAGCTGGCCGAGGGCGATCCCGGTGAGGTTGCCCGCCATCGGGATGAGCGTCTCGTTGCCGGTGCCGTCGAGGTTCGCCCGGCCGAGCGGGCCGTTCGATCCCGAGGTGTAGTAGACCTTCCCGCGCGGCAGATCGAGCGCGACGCCGATCGCCACCGCCACGTTCGGGACCAGGATCTGTCGATCCGTGCGGGTCGCGGCGGTGAACCCGGACGGGATCTCGATCGGCGCGCGGTTCACGGTGTTGTCGGCGCGATCCGTCCAGTAGATGTAGCCCGCCGTCAGATCCAGATCGATGTCGATCGGCTCCGGCAGGAGGTCGTAGAGGATCTCGATGTCGGTGCGCATGATGGACGTCTGACCGGCGGGCATCGCGAGGTGCGCGCGCCGGAGCGTGCCGACGTGGCCGTTGGCCGGTCCCTTCTGCGACCAGTAGAAGTAGCCGCGGGCGAGATCGAGCGCGATCCCCACGCACCACCTTGAGTTGTCCATCCGATCGGCGTCGGTCTGGCCCGTCGTCACCAGCGCCTCGATGCTCGAGCCGTCGAGGTTGGCACGCATCACGCGCATCCCCTCGCGATCCGACCAGTACATCTTGCCGCCGGCCAGATCGAGCTTGATCTGTTTCGGGGTGTGGGTCCCTCCGGCGGGGACGAGCGTCTTGACGTTCGTTCCGTCCAGATCGGAGCGCATGATGAACCCGTCGTTGGCCGAGGGGACGCCCATCCCCGTCCAGTAGATGTGTCCCCCGGCGACGTCGACCGCGACGCCGTCCGGTCCCTGACCCGCCGACGCCACCAGCACGCGCGCGACCGGATTCTGCGCGTTGGCGGTCAGCACCCGTCCGCCGGTCACGTCCAGGTAGAAGAGGCTCAGCTTCGCCAGCGGATTCGCCGCCGCGTCGGTGCCCGGGCCGGCCCGCCCGTCGAGCGTGGTGCCGGCGTCCCGCCCGTCGGCGCCGGCCTTCCCACCAGTGCCAGTTCGCCCGCCCGTACCAGCTTGCCCACCGGTGCCGGTCTGCCCACCGGTCTCCGGCTGCCCACCGACGCCGGCCTGCCCATCGGCGCCCGCCGGGCCGCCGCTCGCCGCGGACGCCCCGCCCGTGCCCGCGCCGCCGTTCTTCGTCCCACCCGTCCCGCCCGTCGCGTTCGTCCCGCCCGTCGCGTTCGTGCCGGTCGGCGCGTTCGTGCCGGTCGGCGAGGATTCGCACGCGCACAGCAACGTGCACAACAGAGTCGCCGGCAGCGTGGGGCGCGACGCGAGCTTCACGGCAAGGCCCTCCTCCCTCGGTTCAATGGAGGTCGGAGCGCCCAACCTTCACTGGGCCGAGAACGGGCCTGCGCCGCCCCTACTTCCGAGGTGCTTACTGGGGCCCGGCGCTGGCCTGAACCGCGCTCTGAACGCCCGATGCGGCGTCCATCGTGTACGTGTAAGGCGGCTTCGTGAACGCCGTGCCGCCGCCGCCCGTCGACTCGGTCCCGGAGGTGCCGCTGTAGAGGTTGGCGTTGGCCGTGATGTATGACGTCTGCTGATCGGCCGAGCTGTTGAAGGCCTGAGGGCTCTTCACGCCGACGAAGGCGCTGTTCTCGACCAGGATCTGCGCGTCCATCCCGGCGCGGATGCAGTAATTGGCCGCTGACGACGTATAGAGGCTGTTGAAGATGTGGTTCTTGCCGTAGCGGACGCGTGGCTGGCGTTCGACGACGTTGTCCGCCCACCAGTCGTGGTGCCAGGTCACGTTCAGCTTGCCCACGTCGCCGCTGGAGTTGTCCGCGCCGCCGACGAGGTCGCTGAAGCGGTGGCCCGAGGCGCCGGTCGAGTCGCTGCCGCTGTTGTCGGTGCGCGCCGTATAGTGGAACTTGGTCCACGACACGGTCACGTAGTCGGCGGCCAGCGTGATGTCGAGGTTGCCGTCGGTGCCGTCCGAGATGTCGTCGTGGTCGAACCAGATGTGGGTCCCCTGCTCGACGGTGATGGCATCATTCCCTGACGAGCAGCCGACCGACGAATCGTAGCTGGGGTCGAGGGCGCAGTTGCCGACGGCGTAGCCGACGATCTTGATGTTGCGGATGATGACGTTCGACGAGCCGACGACGTCGACGTGCCCGTGGAGCTCGGCGCCGCAGAGGCCGACGATGGTCTTGTTCGAGCCGACCTTCAGCGAACCGTTCGGCAGCTTGCCGGTGACGTAGATGACGGCCGCGCCGCTCCCGCCGGCGGCCGAATTGAACGCCGACACGGAGGTCACCGTCTGCGGCGTCGCGCTGCCGCCCCCGGTCGTGGTGGTAATGCCGTTACCGGAGACCGACGCCCAGCCGACGAGCGCGCTCGCGGCAGGCGGCGTCGTGCAGCTCGAGCTCGAGCCGCCCGTTCCAGGGGCGGTGCCACCCGTGCCGGTGCCACCCGTGCCCGTGCCGCCCGTGCCGCCCTTGCCGGTTCCGCCGGCGCCCATTCCCGCGGCGCCGCCGGCCCCTCCGCCCTTGCCGCCGGCTCCCGCGGCGCCGGCTCCTGCGCCGCCGCCCTTGCCGCCGGCTCCCGTGGCGGCTCCGCCCGTACCCGTCGTTGGCGTCCCGCCCGTGCCGCCGCTGCCGGTGGTGGAGCCGCCGCTGCCGGTGGTGCCCGTGCCGCCGCTGCCGGTGGTGCCCGTGCCACCGCTGCCGGTGGTCGTGCCGCCGCTGCCGGTGGTCGTGCCCCCGCTGCCGGTGGTCGCGGAGCCGCCGCTGCCGGAGCCGCCGCTACCGGTATCACCTCCCGAGCCCTGATCACCGCCCGAGCCGTCACCGCCGCTGCCGTTGCCACCGCCGGTACCGGTTTCGGTCTGCACGGCCGAGGCTGCGCAGGCGGACATGAGCAGAGAAAGGATCGCGGCCGCACAGAGGGGATTCTGACGCATACCGATAGACCTCCGCGGGGGGGCAAGTGGTCCCGCGGTGATGCAATGTCGTCGCGCCTGCCGGCCGATCACGAAATCGACCGGCCCGCCGACGCAGGGCGAAACCGAGCCCAACGGGCCGCCAGGCCGCCCAGAGAGCGACCTACGGACGTCAGGCCGGGGGCGCCGGCCGATCAGATGGCGTCTTCGCCGCGCTCGCCGGTCCGGATGCGGACGACATCGTCGATCGCCGAGACGAAGATCTTTCCGTCTCCGATCTTGTCGGTCTTGGCCGCCATCGCGATCGTCTCGACCGCCGTGGCGGCCAGCGCGTCAGGAACCACCACGGAGACCATGACCTTGGGGACGAAGTCCACGACGTACGCCGACCCGCGGTAGACCTCGGTCTTCCCCCCCGTCCGGCCGAAGCCTTTGACTTCGATGACCGTCATGCCCGTGACGCCGGCTTGCTTGAGCCGATCCTTCACCTCGTCGAGACGATGGGGCCTGATGATGGCTTCGATTTTCTTCATTGCGTCTATTGCCTTTCACACATGTGGCGCAAAAGGGCGCCCGCCTTTTTGGGGTGGCACCTCTCTCTTAGCCCATCGGCGAATTTTTTGCTGGGGCCAGAGCGTTGGCCCCCGACGCCGCCGCGAACTGACCGACGCCGTGAAACCGTGATTGAATGCCGTTCATGGGCATTCAACTCTATGGGTGGCCGTACAGCACGGCGTCGCGGGCCCGCTGGGCACTGGAGGAGCTGGGGGTGAGCTACGACTACGTCGAGCTCGATCAGCAGAAGGGCGACAACCGAACGCCTGCGTATCTGGCCATCAACCCGACCGGCAAGGTCCCCGGGCTGGTCGACGACGGGCAGGCCTACTTCGAATCCGCGGCGATCATCCTCCACCTCGGCGAGACGTACGGCCGCGAGCGGGGGCTCTGGCCGGCGGCGGGGCCGGCGCGGGCGGAGGCGCTCTGCTGGACCATCTGGAGCACGACCGAGCTGCACGCCTACATGATGCAGTGGCTGTATCACGGGGCGGACACGCCGGTGTCGTACAAGCCGGCCGACCGCAGCCGGGCGACGGCCGAGTACAACCACGGCCAGTTTCTGCGCAACCTGGATGCGCTCGAAGCGCGGCTCGCCGGACGCGACTACATCCTGGGAGGCGCGTTCTCGCTGGCCGACATCCCGGGCGCGGTCTCGCTGCTGACCGGGCTCTCCCTCGGCGGCAATTTCGAAGGGCGGAAGAACGTCACGGCCTGGGTGGAGCGCTGCCGCACCCGCCCCGCGTTCCGGCCGTAAGAGTCGCCGGGCCGCCGACTGTCACTTCACGACGACGGTGGCGGTCGTGAAGTCGATTGTTCCGCTGTTGTTCTGGGCCTCGACGAGGATCCGGGCCTCTTCGAGGTTCCCGAGCTGGAGGCCCAGGCTGGCCCACTCGGCGAAGTGCCTGGAGATCGAGATGTGTCCGCACTGACGCGGGGATTGCCGGACGCTCCAGAACTGCATGAAGCTGGCGTTGGTGCCGGTGATGTTGGGTTGGTTGGTCTGCATGTTCGTCATCACGTCGTAGGTGCCCTCACCGTCGATGGTGAAGGTGGACACCTTCGTGAAGTTCGGCTTCTTACCGAGCCAGTTCTCGGCGATGTAGTACTCGTGCAGCGGATTCACCGACCAGCCGTAGACGCCGATGTTTCCGAAGCCCCCGGTGGTTACTCCGGTCATCGTGTAGGCGAAGTCCGACGAGAAGGTTCCGATCTTGTCGTAGGTCTTGGTCTGGTCGAATGACAGACCGACCCGGCCGATCCAGTCGCCGACGTTGGTCCAGGCTGCCTTGAACGCGGCGCCGACGCCGTAGACGGTGATGCAGCCCATCCCCTGTCCATCGGAATAGAGATTGTAGGTGTAGTTGCCGTCGGCGGTGCCGCTGCCGGACGACCCGCAGTACTGCTTTCCGCCGGTCAGCGGGGTGACGACCGGGCAGGTGTCCGCCGCGCCGCCCGCGCCGCCGTTCGCGCCGCCCGCGCCCGCGCTGCCGCCGCCGATGCCACCCGCCCCCGCGGCACCGCCGGTTCCGGCGCGCCCGCTGCCGCCTGCACCGCCGGCGCCGTTCGACCCGCTCGATCCACCTTCGGCGCCTCCTCCGCCGGCGGACCCGCCCGTGCCGGTGTTGCCGCTGCCGCCGCTGCTGGCGCCACCGCTTCCCGTCGAGCCGCCGCTGGCGGGAACGCCGCCCGATCCGATGACACCGCCCGATCCGGTGACACCGCCCGAGCTGGTGACGCCGCCCGATCCGGTGACGCCGCCCGAGCTGGTGACGCCGCCCGATCCGGTGGTGCCGCCCGATCCGGTGACGCCGCCGGTTTCGCTCCCGCCGGTCGATCCGCCGGTCGAGGTCCCGCCACCGGGCCCGGAGTTGGCGCAGCCCAGGAGGGCCGCCGTCGCGAAGCAACCGGCGACGGTTCCCAGCGACCGACGGGTGCGACGTGAACTACGCCTCATGAGTGAGAATGCCCGGCTCCGTCGACACGGATCACCCGTCGCCATCTCCCGTCGGCGGCGAGGCAGCCACGAACCTGGATTTCCGGCCGAGGTCGTTGGTGAAGCGATTCGACGGTTCAGGGGCAGGGTGCGCCGCAGGTCGTGACGTCACCGCTCGGACAGACGGTGGGCGTCCCCGCGGCACAATCGACGATGTCACACCCTTCGGTGCCGGCCAGCGCGGAGGGACAGTGGACCACGCAGGCGGCGCCCGCGGCGCAGCTGGTGTGGCAAGGCGACGACGAGCAGGTGAACGAGCAGACGCTCCCCGTGCCGCAGACGCACTGGCCGTCCGCGCACGTGCCGGAGCAGCTGCTGTCCGGGTCACAGGTCACGTGACAGGGGGGCGCGGCGCAAGTGAAGTCGCACGAGCTGCCCGTCCCGCAGGTGCAGGTGCCGTTTGCGCACGCCGCCTCGCAGCTGGCGTTGTTCCCCGCGCAGGTCACGTGACAGGGGGGCGCGGTGCAGACAAATCTACACGCGTCGCCAGATGGGCAGGCGCAGGTTCCATTGTGGCAGCCGCCGGCGGGCCCGCAGGCGGCCAGCAGGAGGGCCAGCACGAGGGCAAATCCGGCATAGAGACCGGTTCTCGTGAGCATGTTCATCGATTCAGGGACACTCTAGCGCAACGAAGATCGAATGACGGTGATGCAGCGCAGGCAACTCGGTCGGCTTCGCCATTCGTACTATTTCCTCGGATCGCTGGCGCTGCACGCCGCGATCTTCGGGCTGGTCTCGCTCCGATCGTGCGGTGGCGTTCCGCCACCGCTGATCCCCGCGCCGAGCCACCGCCCGGTCGAGGTCGAGGTTGCCGATTTCTCGCCGCCGCCGCAGCCGAAGACGGCGCGCCCCGGTGGTGGCGCCGCGCCAGGCCCGTCGCTGTCTCACCTCCCAACGCGCCGGGCGACGACAGTGGCGCCGCGGGTGGTCGCCCTCGGCCCCGAAGAACCGCGTGGGCGCGAGACCGCGGTTGCGACGACCGTGGACGCGGTCGCCGCGCCGTCTCGCGCGCTGGTTGCGCCGCCGGCCGGCGCGGGGCCTGCCGGGACGGGACCCGGATCGCGCGGCGGCCCGGGTGGTCCCGGCGCGGGTGCGGGCGGTGAAGGACCGCCGCTCGTCACGGGAACGTTTGCGTTTGGGAGCGCGACCCGCGGCAGGTTCAAGGGGATCGCCTGCTTCATCCCCCGCGGGGTGCTGCGCATCGCGGACGTTCGCGGCTGCGCCCCGGCGGCCGTCTTCTACACGAACACCTTCGACGTCCCCGAGCGGCAGCAGGGGGAGGGCTTCCCCGGGATCACCACCCGTTCGAGCTGGTTCATGATCGAATACACGGGCGCCTTCACCGTCGGCCAGGACGGAAGCTACGAATTCCGCCTCTACTCGGACGACGGCTCGTACCTCTTCATCAACGGCGCGATGGTGATCGAGAACGACGGAAAACATCAGCCGACCAGCCGGCGGGGAAGCATCCGGTTGCACGCCGGCGAGCACCAACTGAAGCTGCTCTACGCGCAGACCACCGACCGGATGGCGCTGCAGCTCTTCGTCCGCGTGCCCGGCAGCGACGACGAGAAGCTCTTCACGCCGAGGCTCTGAAGATTTTCAGAATCGCTCTTCGACGATCGGCACGACCCAATCGAAGGTGAGCTGTCCCTTGTCGTAGCGTGGCGTCACCTTGACGTCCGGCAGCTGCAAGGTGAGGCGGCCGGCGCCGAGATCCAGGCCGAGGCGGATCTTCACCCGCGCCGCGGTCCCCTCGACGATCGTGCTGCTGTCGACGCTCCAGCCGAGCCGCCCGACGCCGAGCCCCAGCTTGAGGCGGCCCGACCGCGCGGGAATCGAGGCGTCGGCCTCCGCGACGCCCCAGGGATTCCAGCGGCTGTCGTCGTCCGGGGCGAACGTCTCGAACTCGGGAATCGAACGCCGCCACTTGAGCCTGAAGTCCTCGGCCAGGTGCAGGCCGAAGCTCTTCACCGGATCGATCTCTTCAGCCGCCTGCCCGATCTTGCTCGCGCCGATGAGCGCGAGGGCGAGCACGGCGGCCGCTCGGGCCCCGCCGATCACGAGTCCAGCGTACCACTTCAGGCGTTTGCCCATTGTGTCGAACCGCCGCATGATGCCGCTCCTCGGTGGGGCATCCGCCCTCGCGAGGGGAAAGGGAGAGGACGCGCCATGAGTGGACCGAGTGGACCGGGTGGACCGCCGAACGGACCGCGGAAGGGGGGACCACCTCCCTGGATCAACCCGGAGATTCAGCGGGAGGTCATCCTGCGCGACGGCGACATCTGGATCTCGGTGCCCGCCAAGAGCGGGACCAACTGGATGATGAACATCGTCCACCAGCTGCTGACCGGGGGCGCCCACGACTTCGACAGCATCTACAGCGTCGTCCCCTGGCCGGAGTACGTCGAGCGACCGGGGCAGCCGCGGCAGGAGGTGCTGGACCGCCTGGCGGCCATGCCGGCCGACGCGCGCCGCGCGTTCAAGAGCCACTCGGCGCCGCCCGAGCTTCCGTTCGTCAAGGCAGGGCAGGGCAAGGACGTGAAGTACATCGCCGTCTGCCGGAACCCCGAGGAGGCGCTGGTCTCGTTCAAGGTCTTCCTCGACAACCACACCGACGCCTTCTTCGACATGTGGAAGGTCCCGCGGGTGGCGCTCACGCGCCCGGACTTCGAGAGGTTCTACCGCGAGGTGATCGACGCCAAGGGGATGCAGGGGATGTTCTACGGCTTCCTGGCCTCCTGGTGGCCGCTGCGCCACGAGCCGAACGTGCTGCTGCTGCACTACGCGGATATCAAGCGGGGCGGCGGGAAGGTCCTGCGCCGCATCTCCGACTTCCTCGGCACCGCGCCGACCGAGACGCAGTGGGCGGCGATCGAGAAGCACACCTCCTTCGACTGGATGAAGGCCAACGAGACCAAGTTCGAGACCCTCCCGCGGGCCGGTGCAGGCGCTCGCGTCGGGCGCCATGATCCGCAAGGGCAAGACGGGCGCGGCGCGCGAGGACGGCATGACCGACCAGATCGCGGCCGAGCTGCGCGTCTTCGGCTCGAGGATCGTCAGCGATCCGGCCGTGCTGCACTGGCTGTACGAGGGCGGCGCGCTCCCGGCGGTGTAGCGCACCCTGGTGATGCCGGCGATACGTAAGGCCCGGCACATATCGGTCGGCTTCATCTCAGGGATCGCCTCGAAAGCGGGTTGACCGCTCGCGCCTCGGATGTAGGTTCTAGGGCGTTTTCTGAAAAATGGAGCCCAGGGCTGAACCGGCCGGAACGAGAGGGGCGCGTAGCCGGTGGCTCACGACTATCCTCGTTCTCTTCATTCCCACCTTCGGGGGCATCTATTCGCTCTGGGCGCTGGGGCGTGCCGCCGCGTGGGTCAAGCACACGGACAAGGTGCGCGTGGCGCTCGGGGAGTTGCTCTCGACTCTGGGCGACGCCGAGAGTCGAATGCGGGGATATGCGGTTACGGGGGAGCCGACCTTCCTCGACGGCTACGAGCGCGCCCAATCGACCTTGCGGCCCCAGCTCGATCGCCTCCGGGGCCTGACCCAAGACAACTCCCGCCAGCAAGAGCGCCTCGATCGACTCGACGGTGCCTTGCAGGAACGCTTTGCTTCACTGACGGTGTTGCGTTCCGCGCGTCGAGCCGGTCGTCGGGGAACCGATCTCACGCCGGCGATGATGGAAGGCCAAGGCACGTCAGATCGGATTCGCGCGCTGGTCCATGAAATGGACCAGGAGGAGAGTCGCCTCGACGACATTCGTCAGCATGACGCGCTCAACCGGTGGCGCTGGACGATGGTTCTGTTCATCGGGGGCGCGTTTGCGTTCTCGGTCGTCGTTCTCGCGACCTACATCGGCCGGCGGGAGGCCGAGGCGCGCCGGGTGCGCGCGGAGGAGCTCGCGCGCGCGAACGAGCTGTTCCGCATCGTTCTGCAGGGCACCGACCTGGGCGTCACCGTGCAGGACCGGACCGGACGGTTGGTCTATGCCAACGGCGCGGCGGCGCGGCTCATCGGATTCGGATCGCCCGGCGAGGTGGTGGCCGCCCCGCCCGCGGCGATCATGGCGCGATTCGAGATGCTGACCTTCGAGGGCGCGCCGTTTCCCCCCGAGCAGCTGCCGGGGAGAGCGGCGCTCCAGGGGAGCGTCACCGAGGAAGTCGGGGTGCGCTTCAAGATTCGCGGGACGCGGGAAGAGCGGTGGTCGGTGGTGCGGGCCGTGCCCGCCCGCGATCTGGCGGGAAACGTGATCTACGCGATCAATTTTTTCCGCGACGTCACCGAGGAGGTCCGCGACGGGCAGCAGCGGGCCTTCCTGCTGCGCGCCGTCGACGAAATGTCCTCCTCGCTCGACTACGAGGAGACGCTGGCGACGGTGGCCCGCCTGGCGGTCCCGGTTCTCGCGGACTGGTGCGCCATCGACCTCGTCGACGGCGGCGGCACCAGGAGGCGGCTCGCGACGGCGCACGTCGACCCGGCCAAGTTGACGTTGCTCACCGAGTTGGAACGGCGCTATCCCTCCGATCCTCACGCACGGACAGGGGTTCCGGAGATCCTTCGCACCGGCCGAGCCGAGTTCGTGCCCTATATTCCGCGAGAGCTCCTCACGGCCGCGGCCGTCGATCGGGAGCACCTGCGGCTCATCGACGAGCTGCAACTCTGTTCTTACATCTGCGTTCCCCTGAAGGTGCGCGGGCAGGTCATCGGCGCCTTCACGATCGCCATGGCGGAATCGGCCCGTCACCACAGCAGGAGAGATCTCGAGCTGGCGCAAGCGCTGGCCGACAGAGCCGCCCTGGCGATCGACAACGCCAGAATGTTCGCGGAGCTCGAGAGGTCACGCCTCGTCGCGACGGCGCAGCGCGATCAGAGTGAAGAGCGGTTCCGCCTGATGGTGGAGGGGGTGAAGGACTACGCCATCTTCATGCTCGACCCGAAGGGCTACGTCACGACCTGGAACGCCGGCGCCCAGCTCATCAAGGGGTACCGCCCGCCGGAGATCATCGGCCGTCACTTCTCCTGCTTTTACAGCCAGGAGGAGGTCCGGGCCGGAAAGTGCGAGCGCGAGCTGGCGATAGCGACCCGGGAGGGGCGCTTCGAAGAGGAGGGATGGCGGTTGCGAAAGGACGGCTCGCGCTTCTGGGCCAACGTCCTCATCACGGCAATCTGGGACGAGCGTGATCAGCTGAGAGGGTTCGCCAAGGTCACGCGCGATCTCACCGAACGCAGGCGTTCCGAGGACGAGCTGGCCGCCGAGGCGCGGCGGCGGCTCGAGGCCGAGAGCCAGACGCGCTTTGCGGAGATGTTCGTCGGCATTCTGGGACATGACCTGCGCAACCCGCTCAACGCCATCTCGATGGGGGTCAACCTGGTCAAGCGCAGAGGGATCGCCGAGCCCCGGATCCTCGACCGGATTCTCAACAGCAGCCAGCGCATCTCCAACATGGTCGACCAGCTCCTCGACCTGACGCGCACCCGGTTGGCCGGTGGCATCCCCATCGAGAAGCGGCACACCGGCCTGCGGCGGGTGGTGGCCGAAGCGATCGAGGAATTGCAGCTGGTCCACCACGATCGCGAGATCCGCTTGGAAAAAGGGGTCGAGATCGAGGGCTTCTGGGACGAGGACCGGCTGGCCCAGGTCGTCTCGAATCTGGTCGGAAACGCGCTCGAGCACGGCGACCCTGACCAGCCCGTCACCGTCCGCTTGTGGGTCGCCGAGGACGCCGTTCGACTGGCCGTGCACAGCTTCGGTCCGCCGATCCCGCCGGAGGTCCTTCCGGTGATCTTCGACCCCTATCGCCGCTACCCGGTGCGCAACGAGCGGTCGAAAGGCCTCGGTCTCGGCCTCTTCATCACTCAACAGATCGTGGCGGCTCACGGCGGCAGGCTCGAGTGCCGGTCGACGGAGGGCGAGGGAACGACCATGACCGCCTTCTTGCCGCGAGCCGCCGACGGAAAACAGTCGTCGCAGCCGGCGGCTTTGGTATCGTAAAGGGCAGGGTGAGCGCGAAGCACCAATCTGTCGTCCTCGTCGTCGAGGATGATGCGGAGTCACGCGACACCCTGCGCGAGCTGCTGGAGCTCGAGGGCTATACGGTCGAGACCGCGCCGAACGGACAGGCAGCTCTCGCGGTCCTCGAGACCCTCGACCCCTGCGTCCTCCTGCTCGACCTCTTCATGCCGGTCATGGACGGCTGGCAGGTTCTCGATCGGCTGCGCGCGGACGGTCGGCTCGGAAGCATGAACGTCGTGATCATCACCTCCGCCGAGCACCGGGCCCCCCCCGACTTTCCGGTGTTTCAAAAGCCCCTCAAGCTCGACAAGCTGATCAGCACCATCGCAGCTGTCTGCTGAGCCCTCACGGTGCGCTCGTTGGGAGCCGCTCGGCCGTTCGGGTGGCGAACACCCGGAACCTGAGCATCGAGAATCGACAGTCGGGATTCGTTGGCTTCTTGTCGGATGAGGCGCAGGCCTCAGATTGAAGCGCGTGGGCCGACGCGGGCGGGCAGCGTGGATGATCGCGCTCGGGGCTGTAACCTGTCTGGCGATCGTGGTTCGGCTGCTGCTCGATCCGATCGCTGCGCACTACACCCGAAGAGGTCTCGCCGAGTCCGACACCACGCGGGGCGACTTTCAGCGGGTCCACGTCACCCTGCTACCGCCGGGGTACGAGGTCGATCGCCTGAAGATCGTCGAGCGCACCGATCGTCGCTGGCGGGAGCCGCTGTTCTACGCGGAGAAGGTGCACGCGGTGCTGGATCTCCAACGCCTGCTCCATGGAGATCTGACGGCGCGGGTGCGGATCGACGAGCCCAAGATCATCGTGACGACGCGGCCGGGGCCGTCAGGCAAGCCGCCCGCGGGACCGCCCGACCTCGGGCCCCTGCTGCGCCAGGTCCTGCCGGCCCGGGTCGACCGGATCGAGGTGCGCGACGGTGAATTTCTGTTCCGCGACCAGGCGCTGCCCCGGCACCCGGAGATCTGGGTCCATGACATCGAGCTGGCGGTCGAGAACCTGGCGACCAGGAAGCGGCTGGCGGGGGGCGAGGCGGCGACGTTGACCGCCGCGGCGGAGCTCGGCCGGAGCGGACGGGTCAGCCTGTTCGTCTCGGCGGATCCCTTCGCCCGGCCACTCGCCTTCGCGGGTCGGCTCGAGGAGCGTGGCTGGCGCATGGCGGAGCTCTACGATCTGATTGAACCCCGCACCAAGCTCCAGACGCCGAAGGGGACGCTGGATCTCCTCGCCTCCTGGAAAAGCCGGGAGGGTCGGCTCTCCGGGGGCGTCAAGCCGCTCTTGAAGGACGTCGAGGTCCGCCCCGCGGAGGAGACCTTCGGCGTCAAGCTCGAGGCCTGGCTCGCCGACAAGAGCCTCCATCTCTTCTCCGACCGTGTTCCCGGTCGCTACGCCGTCGCGACGGTCATCCCGATCGAAGGACGCATCGACGCACCCGACGTGCAGCTCTGGCCCACGGTGTTCGGCGTGGTGCGGAACGCGTTCGTCGAGGGGATCTCGTCGAGCTTTCGCCATCTGCCGCCGCAGAAGGCGGAGACGAAGCAGGGCCTCCTGACACAGGCGAAAGCGGCGGTCGAAAAGAAGGAGGGGCCGCCGAAGGCTCAACCCTCGAAATGAGAGCGGCGATCATCTCGTTGACGGTTCCCTTGCTGATCATCGGATGCGGGCACGCAACATCGATCGAGACGCCCACGGAGCAAGCCGCGCCGGAGCCGCCACCCCCGCGAGCCGAAAAGCACGAAGGCGCGGTCGACCCCAAGACGACGCCGGTTGCCGAGAGTCCTGACGCCTTGCTCGAGCCGGGTGCCGAAAGGGAGATCCGGAACAAACTGGAGGCGGGTGGATATCTCGAGGATCGGAACACGAAGTCCCTCGAAGGAGGATTGCGGAAGCTCCAGGCCGCCAAGGATCTTCCGGTCACCGGACTGCCCGATCACGAGAGCATTCGCAGGCTCGGCCTCGATCCGAACAAGATCTTTCGGCACGCGCAGCCCGGGCCTCCACGATGAGGCGTCCGGCGGGCAGACGGCGCGGCGTAGACTGCCGCGGCGTGGCCTGCTGGAGACCTGAGCGCGGTCGCTCGGCCGCCGTCGCCCTGGCGGCGGTCCTCTCGGCCGCCTGCGCCCACCCGCACCCGCAGCCGGCGAGCGGGGCCGCGGCCGATCCCCTGGCGCCCGCGCGGGTGGCCCGCCTGCGCGCCTTCATCCACGACACCTGGCCGGTCCTGACCCGGACGGCGGCCGATCTGCCGAGCGCCGCCCGCGACGACAAGGTGGCGCACGCGCGCGGGAACGCCGTGGCCGGTGTACCTGCCGGCCGACGAGGACCGCGCCGCCGTCGACGCGCGGCTGGCGGCGCTGCTGCCGGCGAACCGGCTGGCGGAGATCGTTGTCGTCGCCTTGCCGGGGAAGGGACGGTCCCGGTCGCGCCGCCGGGGCTGCTCTACCTGCCGCGCCCGTACGTCGTCCCGGGCGGGCGGTTCAACGAGATGTACGGCTGGGACAGCGCCTTCATTCTGATCGGACTGCTCCGCGAGGGGCGGGTCGACCTCGCCCGCGACGTCGTCGACGACTTCCTCTACGAGGTCCGGCACTACGGCGCGGTGCTCAACGCCAACCGGACCTACTATCTCACCCGTTCGCAGCCGCCTTTTCTGGCGGGGATGGTGCTGGCCGTCTACCGCGCGACAGGCGATCGCGCCTGGCTCGCCGGAGCGCGCGACGCGCTCGGGGCGACCTACGCCTACTGGACCACGCCGCCGCACCTCGTTCCCGAGCTGGGCCTCTCGCGCTACTTCGATCGCGGCCGTGGGCCGGCGCCCGAGGTCGGCAGCGAGCGCGACGCCACCGGCCGGACCCACTACGATCGCGTGCGGGCGTTCTTCCGGGCCCAGACCGATCCCGCGTTCGAGCGCTTCTACGATCGGGCGCACGATCGCCTGACAGAAGCCTTCTACGCGGGCGATCGGGCGATGCGCGAATCGGGCTTCGATCCGACCGGGCGGTTCGGCCCGTTCGGCGCCGCGACGGCACGCACCGTCCCGATCTGCCTCAACACCCTGCTTTACCGGTACGAGCGCGATCTCGCGGAGATCGACGGGATCCTCGGCCGCGCGGACGACGCGCGCCGCTTCGCCGCCCTGGCGGAGAGCCGCCGGGCGCGCGTCGAGACCCTGCTGTGGGACGAGGGGCAGGGTCTCTACTTCGACTACGACCTCGACGCGGGCCGGCTGCGCCGCTACCCATTCGCCACCACCTTCTGGCCGCTCTGGGCCGGCCTCGCCTCGCCGGGGCGGGCGGCGCGCGTGATCGCGAACCTGGGTCTGTTCGAGCGCCCCGGGGGGATCATGACCAGCACCGCCGTGAGCGGGGCGCAGTGGGACGCGCCGTTCGGGTGGGCGCCGCTGCAGCTGCTGGCGGTCGAGGGGCTGCGCCGCGCGGGCGACGCGACCGACGCCGATCGCCTCGCGCGCGCGTTTCTCACCATGCTCGTCGAGGACTTCGAGCGCCGGGGAACGTTGCTCGAGAAGTACGATGTCGTCCGGCGCAGCTCGGATCTCGGTGGCGGCGCGCTCCGCTTCGGTTACCGCAGCAACGAGATCGGCTTCGGCTGGACCAACGCCGTGGCGCTCGAGCTGCTCGCCGAGCTCGGACAGCCGGGTCGCTGACGGTTGTGCAGTGGTCGCCGCGACGGGCTACTGGCCGGCGCGCAACGCTGTCAGCAGGTCGGGGACGGAGACGACGGCGATCCCCACGGCGCCGTCGGACATTCCGTACGGCAGAATGAGATCGCGTCCGTTGAGCATCGAGCCGCACGAGTAGACGACGTTCGGGACATAACCCTCGCGCTCCGATTCGTCGGGGCCGAGGAGGGGTTCGCGCAGCTGGCCGATGACGCGCCTGGGGTCGTCGAGGTCGAGGAGGATCGCGCCGAGCACGTAGCGTCGCATCGGTCCGACGCCGTGGGTGACGACCAGCCAGCCCTCTTCCGTCTCGAGGGGCGAGCCGCAGTTGCCGATCTGGAGCAGCTCCCACGAACGGCTCGGCCGATGCAATTCGGTGACGTCGGTCCAGTTCCGGACGTCCTTCGACGTCGCCAGGTGGAGGTTCTCGCGGTCGCGGCGAGAGAGCATCACGTAGTTCCCGCGAATCCGACGCGGGAACAGCGCCATTCCCTTGTTTTGCGCGGCGGGCCCGCTCAGCGTAGAGATGCGGAATGACGCGAAGTCGTTGGTCTCGATCAGCTGCGGCATGATCTCGAAACCGTCGAACGCCGTGTACGTCGCGTAGTAGGTCATCTCGCCGTCGTCAGCGGTGAACTGCACGAAGCGGGCGTCCTCCATGCCGTGCGTCTCGTGCGGGCCGGCGGGGAAGATCACCCGCTCGGAGAGCGCGGAGTCGACCGGGAACGCCGTGACGTAGCTCGACGCGGCGAGCACGCGGATGATCTTGAGCGTCTCGTAGGCTATCGCGTGCGGTGCGCCCTCGCGCTCGAACGCGCCGAGTCTCTGATCGAGATCGCCGAGCGTGAATCGCTCCGGGAGGGGATCGATGATGGCCCAGGCGACCTCGTTGCCGGCATCGAGCTCGAGAAGCTTGGCGCGAAACGAGGCCTTGTCGTACCCGTCCGGCGGGGCCCGATCGCCCGTGACGAGGCACGGTCCGAGCGGATCGAAGGTCACCGTCGAGCCGCCGTCGATGACGCCCGTCCGAAACTCGATGGACGAGATGTGTCCCTCGCCGACGGCGCGGAGGCTCATGACGAATCTCTGTTCGCCCGGGCGGAGGCCGGTTTGATCGGGCGCGGGTACCAGCGACGGATTGAAGAGGGCGGCCCCCTCCACGGAGTACTCGTTCGTGAAGTAGGCGCCGATGAGGAGGCGCCGCTGCCGCGACATCGCCACATCGGCCACGCGGTGAGCGACCAGCGCGAAGTGGCGCTCGAGAAGCTCCTCGAATCTCCGGTGGCGTCCCGCGAACCAGTCGACGGTCTGGCCCAGCACGTGGGCGACTTCATCCTCCGGGAGCGCGAGGATGCGGGCCATGAGCAGGCCGGCGCGCGTACCGGTGTCGGTGAAGATCTCCTCGCCAGGCAAGTAGGGTTTGGCGATGACCCGGCTCGGGTCATGCAGAAGCCGATGTGAAGTTCGTTTGATCATGGATGAGACCGCTACGCGGAGACCGGCGACGCGCCCGCTTCGGATCCGGGGGCGTACTCGAGGCCCTCGCCGGCGAGCTCCAGCATCTCGATGAGCGACAACAAGAAAGAAACGGTGCTCTCGGCGCCCTGGTTCAGGTTCAGCACGTGCTCGCCGAGGCCGTCGCGGCATCCCGCGGTCGCCGAATCGTAGACGGCGGCGCCCAGACGGTTGGCGCCGAGAAACCAGGCGAACGCCTCACGCATGCGGCGAAGGTACCGGTGGTCGCTCGTCGCGAGGTACGCGGCCCGGAACGCCAGCACGAACGCCGCGGCGTCGAGCGGCTGCTCGTCGGCGTCGGGGCGCTTCCCGCCGCGGACGTGCCAGCCCGCGTTCCCGACCAGGACCAGGCGATCGTCCCGGAAGCAGGCAGCCTCGAGAAAGTCCAGCGCCTCCCGCGCGACGTCTCGGCTCTCCGGATTCCCCGTGAGCGCGTGCGCGCGCCACAGCGCCAGCGGCAGCAGAGCGTTGTCGTAGGTCAAGGCCGGCTCGAACCAGCGCCACTCCGTGGTCGCCTCTTGCCGGTATCGTCGGCAGAGCCGGCCCGCGAGCCGCGTCAGGAGCTCGGCGGCGGGCCCGACCTCCGGGTGACGGGCGAGGAACGCCGTCAGTCCCAGCATCGTCAGCGCCGTTCCGCGGGGACCGAGCTCCGTCGCGTGGGGCAGGCCGCGCTCGAACATCTGCCGCGCCAGCAGGCGCTGCCCCTCGTCGCGCGAGAGGTGAGCGGTCGTGCCCAGCGCCCAGAGCGCCCGGCCCGTGCAGTCGTCGGACTCCGGGCCGTTCGTGCCCGTGAACGACCGGTCGTAGCTCATGAAGTTCCGGAACCGGCCCTCCGGTGTCTGCGCGGCGTGAAGAAAGGCGAGGTAGGTCAGGACGAGCCGCTTCGTCTCCGCCGAGCCGCTCAGCGCCTCGGCGTGGAGCGCGACCATGAGCGCGCGCGCGTTGTCGTCGACGCAGTAGCCGCTCTCGCGGGCGGGCACGCTGAAGGTCGCGTGCTGGATGATGCCGGTGTCGTCGGTCAGGCGCAGCAGGTGGTCGAGGCGCAACTCGGGCAGGCTGCTCGCCCGCGGCTCGTCGCGCCGGCGCCGCGCGCGGGCGCCGCCCTCCCGTCCCAGCGTCTCCCCGAGCCGCAGGTATTGCTTGCCGACCTGCGACCAGGTGAAGGCGCGCGTGTGCGCGTAGGCGCGTTTGCGCACGCGCGCCAAGCTCCGCGGGATCCTCGAACAGCGCCGCGATCGTGTGGGCCAGGCCGGCGCTGTCGCCAAACGCAAACAGGCGGCCCGCGTCCTTCGGAGAGGAGCTCCTTCGCGTGCCAGTAGGGCGTCGAGACGACCGCCGACCCGGCGCCCATCGCGTACGAGAGCGCGCCGCTCGTGACCTGCGCCTCGTTGAGGTACGGGCTCACGAAGACGTCGGCGGCCTGCAGGTAGCTGCACAGCTCCTCCGTCGTGACGTACTGATCGCGGAACACGACGTGCTCGCGAACGCCCAGTTGCTCCGCCAGCCGCTCGAGCGACGTCCGGTAGGCCTCGCCGTTCTGGCGAAGCACGGCGGGATGCGTGGCGCCCACGACGAAGTAGACGAGATCGGAATGCGCCGCGACGAGGACGGGCAGGGCGCGGATGACGGTCTCGACGCCCTTGTTTGGCCCCAGCAGGCCGAAGGTCAGGAGCATGCGCTGGCCGGCGACGCCGAAGCGCGCCTTGAGGCCCTCCTGGTCACGCGGCGACATGTCGGGGATGCCGTGCGGGATGATCTCGACGCGCGCGCCCTGCAGCTCGTAGCGCCGGGCCAGCAGATCCGCTGCGACCTGACTCATGACGACGAGCACGGCCGCCTTGGCCATCTTCTGGACGATCGCGCGCTGCGACGGCGACGGCGTATCGAGGACGGTGTGCAGCGTGACGGCCGCGGGCACGCGCAGCGCAGCGAGAAAATCGAGGATGTACGCGCCGTCGTCGCCGCCGAAGATTCCGTACTCGTGCTGCAGCGACACCCAGCGAACGGCCTTGTAGTTCACGAGCTCGGCCGCGCGCGCGTAGTTGCTCTTCGTCCCCTGGCGGATCTCGTACTCGACATCCGGCGCGTAGTCGTACGTCGAGCCCTCGTCGGTGACAGCCACGATGAGCGGCTTGACGCTCTCGTCGGCCGCGAGCATCCCCGCAGCCAGATCGCGGGTGAACGTCGCTATCCCGCAGCGCCTCGGTATGTAGGTGCCCAGGAACGCGATCCGGGCCGGAGCGTCCAAGGGGCTGTCAGCTTCCTCGGGAGGGGTCGAGCTTGCGCCAGCAGGAGCCGCACAAGGTCGCCGCCCGCATCACCCGGTTCCCGCAGAAGGGGCAGGCGACGCGCGCGCCGTCGACGGCGTTCACGTCGAGCGCGTGAGCGGCGTCGTCGAGCGCGCCGACGGCCGTCGCGATGGCCGCGCGGACCACGCCCGAAGCAACGTCAGGTGCGAGAGGCTGCAGCAGCGTTGCAAGGGCGCGCAGGCTCTCGCGCGCTTTCGTGAAGTGCAGCTCGGCCGCGAGTCGATCGACGGGCGTGAATTCCATGGCGTCTGGCGTCTCCCTCGACGGGGTTCACCAGGTCGCAACGCTGGCCAATCATCCAGCGACCCACTCCGCGACGGCTGCTGGTAATTCATAGGTACGCTCCGTGAGCGCGAGCGTCAAGGCCGATGGCTCTCGAGCTGACGTCGCGCCGCCCGGAACGCGTTGCGGATCGCCACGTAGACGTCCTCGTGGGGGCGGTTGCTCGGGTGGTCGTAGTCGACGACCACAACGCCTGCCGGCATGGTCAGATCCATGCGCACGCGATAGTGGCATTCCTTGCGACCTCGGTCGACCGCCTCGATCAGCACCTGCCCGTGCGTCATCGGGGCGGTCAATTCACCCAGGCGCTCCAGCCAGGCATGGACCTCGACGCGCGCCTGCTCGGTCGCCAGCATGCCGGAGAACGCGATCTGACAGGCGCGACGGGCCACGACGCGTGCCACCAGCGGGGGTCCCACGACCGGAACAGGCGGCGCGAGCCCGTTGCTCGAGGCCGGCGGTTCTTCAGTTCCGATCAGATTGTGCAGGAGTTCCTCCAGGACACTATGGGCCGTTCACGGCGAAGCGTCGGAGAATTTGCCCGCGGCCGGGCGATTGTCTCGCTGATCAGTAGATGTGGCGCCGGCGGCGGCCTCGTTCCAGGGAGGCCGCTCCGTCCGGATCAGCTGAATCGAGTCGATGGCCCGGGGCCGTCTCGACGGCTGAACGCCGATGCGTCGCCACCCAGATCAGGGCCCACGACATCGCCGAGAAAACGGCCGCCATCTCGACCGCGCGCAACAACCATTCGACCGTCTGGCGCCTGTGGTTCGACATTGGGTTCCCCCCCCACGCCTTCCTTCAACCGATGTGCGGCTGCTCTTATTCACCTCGGCCGTGCCCGCTGTAGATGGACCTGCAGCCTTGAGCGTACCCGCGGCCTCCATTCGCACGCCCGACCAGCGGCTGCGCGTGTTCGTCAGCTCGACCTTGGTGGGGCGCCAAGGACAGCCCAGGCTACAGCGAGATCGACTGGTTGTGCGCGTACTTCAGGCTGGCCCGGAAGCCGCGCGACCAGATCCGCTTGAGGAGCAGCTTCCGGACGAACCACGGCATCCCGGCGAATTGCGCCTTCTGCTCCTCGTCGGTGAGCGCGTAGACGAGCATCAAGAGCACCTGGGGGCCGCCGTGCTGCTGACCATGCTTGGAGGAGGCGACCTCGAGCGCGGCGACTTCGCCGGCGTTCAGCAGTTTCGCCAGGCCCGCCCCGCTCATCGCCGCCTCCTCGGCCGCGAGGTGCGGGTAGAGGATGTCTCGAACCTCCGCCGACGTCCGCTGCAGCGTCTCGCCCGAGCCGGCTGCCCCTTGGCGGAACGCGGCCGTCGCCGTCTCGAACGCGTTCAGGTTGCCGAGGAGATTCTTGTGGTCGTCGCGCCAGCCGGTGACGTCCGCCGCGTACACCGGCAGCCCGGCGCGCGCGGAGACCTCGGTCAGCTTCGGGAAGACGATCTCCTCTTCCCCGTCGTGGTGGACGTGCAGGAAGCGGGTGAAGCCAGCGCAGAAGTTGGCGAAGCCGGCGCGATCCCCGTGGGGGATGGGGGCGGCCGAGACGCGCACGATCGTGTCGAGGACGCGGCGAAGCGCGGTGTGGATCCGGAGCAGGCCATGGGCCATCAGCTCGTGGGACTCGGGCGCGGGAACAGTTGCGGTTGCGGGCGTGGTTCCGGGCACGGTTGCGGTCATGGTGTCACCATCCTGGAGGCGAGGTTGGGGCAGGAGTGTACAGGAGTGCGGCGGAGGAACCGGCCCACCATCGGCGGGGTGAGCCCGTGCTAAGGTCGCCGATCGTCGGTGGCGATGAGCGATTCTCAGGGGGCCAGCTCGGCGGTGGACGCGAAACACGTCGTTCAGTTTTACGAGGACGACGGATTCTTGTGCGACATCCTGACGGACTACGCGCGCGAAGGTCTGGAGAGCGGCGATGCGGTCATTCTCGTCGCGACCGATCCCCACCGACGGGAGGTCACGCGACGGCTCGCCGAGCGTGGAATCGATGTCGGGAGGCTTCGGGAATCGGGGCAGCTCGTCCTGCTCGATGCGCGCCAGACTGTGGATGCGTTCATGGTCGAAGGGACGCCCGACGCGGACCTCTGTCTGTCGAGCCTCAACCGCCTGCTGGCGGCGGCGACCGCCGGCGGCCCGCGCGGCGTTCGGTTTTTCGGCGAGATGGTCGATTTGCTGTGGCGCGAGGGCAACCACGACGCCGCGATTCGGCTGGAGGAGATCTGGAGTGCTTTCGCCGAGGCGAATTCGGCGCGGGTCCTTTGCGGCTACGCGATGGACAACTTCGTCAAGGAGGCTCACGCGGCCGGATTCGCCCGCGTTTGCGAGGCGCACACGCGCGTGCGACCAACGGAGGGCTACCAGGCGGCGTCGGATCTCGACGCGCGCATGCGCGAGGTCGCGCGACTGCAGCAGCGGGCGCGGGCGCTGGAAGGCGAGGTGGCCAGGCGCCATGGCCTGGAGGTGGCGCTCCGTCAGGCCCTCGAGCGCGAGCAACTGGCGCATCAGTTGAAGGACCAGTTCCTGGCCATGCTGGGACACGAGCTGCGCAATCCACTGGGTGCGATTGCGCTGTCGCTGGAATCGATGGGACTGCGCCTGGGCGATCGGGTCGTCGAGGAGCGCGGGGTGATCGATCGGCAATTGAAGCTTCTCGTTCGATTGGTGGACGATCTGCTGGACGGCGCCCGGATCACCCACGACAAGGTCGAGCTGAAGAGAGAACGGCTCGAGCTGTCGGAAATCGTCGCCACCGCGCTCGAGATCGCGGGCCCGCTCATCGCGAGGAAGCGACACACGGTCAACGTGTCGGTGACGACCGACGGACTGGCTGTCGACGGAGACCGGCAGCGTCTCGCGCAAGCGGTCGGCAATCTGGTGATGAACGCGGCCAAGTACACGACCGACGGAGGGACCGTCCGGATCACCGGCGCGGCCGCGGACGGCGACGTCATTCTGAGCATCGAGGACAACGGCGTCGGCATTGCGCCGGAGCTTCTGCCACGCGTCTTCGATGCCTTCGTTCAGGGCGATCGCAGCCTCGACCGCAGCGAAGGCGGCCTCGGGATGGGGCTGGCTGTCGCGCGGAGGCTGATCGAGCTTCACGGTGGAAAGATCGCCGCGCGCAGCGGCGGCCCCGGAATGGGCAGCGCTTTCACGCTCTCCCTGCCGCACGTCGCGAGCCTGCCCCGCGCCGCCGTGCAGCCGCCGATCCTCGTGCCGCCCGAGGCGTCGGCGAACCGCCTCAAGGTCCTGGTGGTGGACGACAACGTCGACGCCGCGCGGGCGGTCGGTGACTCGGTGCGCCTGATGGGCCACGAGGTCGCGGTCGTTCACGATGCCGCAGCCGCCATCGGCGCGCTGGCCGAGCTCGACGCCGACGTCGGCGTGGTGGACATCGGTCTACCGGGGATGGACGGCTATGCCCTCGCGCGCAGCATCCGCGCGAGCCAGAAGACGCCCAATCTCTTCCTGGTCGCCCTGACCGGTTACGGTGAGGATTCATACCGAGCGCGCAGTCGCGACGCCGGGTTCGACGCGCACCTGGTGAAACCGATCGACTTTCGGTCCTTGCGCGATCTCCTGAGTGGCGTCCCCGCGGCCGCCGAACCGAAAACCTGACGGAGCCTCCACGGGAGCGGCACCCGTCGCCCGGCCGAAGCTCAGGCGGCCTTGGAGAGCTCGGCGTCGGGCGGCGGGTCTCCCGGCGCGCGCAGCACCTCGGCGGGCGGGCGGCGAAGGTCCCAGACCAGACCGCAGCGCTCGAAGAGGCGCAGCACGTAGAACGTCACGTCGATCTCCCACCAGCGAAATCCCTGATTGGCCGAGCTCTGGTAGTGGTGGTGGTTGTTGTGCCAGCCCTCGCCCGTGGTGAGGAGCGCGAGCGCCAGGTTGTTGCGCGAGTCGTCGCCGGTCGGGTAGCGGCGCCCCCCGAAGAGGTGCGACAGCGAGTTGATCGAGAACGACCCGTGCCAGAGCATCACCGTCGAAACGAGAAAGCCCCACACGAACGCCGGCAGGCCGCCCACGGCGAACAGCACCAGCGCGAGCGGGAGGCCCGGGAGCATCTGGATGCCGGGGCGGTTGAGGATCCGAAGCTCGGGATACCGCGCCAGATCGCCGACCAGGTCGAGGTTCGTGCCGTCGTAGTCCTCGGCGGTGATCCAGCCGACGTGGGACCACAGAAATCCGCGCTGCTTGACGGAGTGCGGGTCGAGCGGCGTGTCGGAGTGCTTGTGGTGAAAGCGGTGGTGGGCGGCCCACCAGAGCACGCCCTTTTGCAGGGCGCTCTGCGCGCCGAGCGCGAGCAGGAACTGGAACGCGCGCGAGGTCTTGAACGCGCGGTGCGAGAAGTAACGGTGGTAGCCGGCGGTCACCAGCACCATGCGCACGAAGTAGAGACCGACCGCGAGGGCGAGGCCCCTCCACGAGAAGCCGCACCGGATCACGCCCACGATCGCCGCCACGTGGAAGCCCCAGAAAACGAAGGTGGCCGGCCGAAAGTAGTCGCGGAAGCGGGCACGACGCGGCAAGCCGCTTGAGCCGGAGGCCATGCCCGATGGTGCGGTGAACCCGGGGGTGGTCACAAGCTCCAAGATAGAAGGAGGCCTGTCAGGACCTCGCGATCGTTCCGTCATATTCTTGTCAGGCGCGGCCATGGCGGAGGGGCGCAGCGCGTCTTGTCACCATGAGCTTCTGGGCCCCTGGCCTTCGGCGCCCGCTGGGCTGGCTGGTTTCCGCTGCCCTTCTGGTCGGTGCCGGCGCCTGCGCGCGGCGCGTCGCCGAGGCGCCCGGCTCCGCCCCTGGCGGGGTCTCCCGCCCGGCCGAGGCCTTCCGCGTCTACCGCGATCCGAACACGGGTCAGTTTCGCGAGCCCCCGGCCGGCGCGGTCCCAACCCCGGCGCCGGCCGCGGCGCCAGGCGCGCTGTCGGAGGAGAGCGCTCCCGGCGGGGGCCGCATGATCCGCCTTCGCGGCGCGTTCCGGAGTCACTTCGTCGCTGCCGGCGGCGCAACCGGCGCAACCGGATTGACGACCTCGTGCGCCACCGCGACTGGCGAGCACGGGTCCCGCCAGCGTCCATCGCGACTTTCCCTCCGCGCCATTGCCGGCGACCTGGTACCCGCAGGCGCTGGCGAACGCCCTGGCGGCAACCGATCTCGCGCCGACGACCCCGGACATCGACACGCAGTTCAACAGCGCGCTGGGGAGCTCTGGCTGCTTGACCGGCTCGACGTTCTATCTCGGGCTGGACGGCCATCCCGGGTCCGGCCAGGTCGACATGCTGACGATCGCGCTCCACGAGTTTGCCCACGGGCTCGGCTTTCTGTCGTTCGTCGACTTCTCGACCGGCGCGGAGCTCCTGGGCTTCGACGACGCGTTCCTGCTGAACGCGCGGCAGCTCGGTGCGGCCGTTCCCGATCTTTCGGCGATGACGAATCAGGAGCGCGTCGCCGGCGCCCTGTCGGATCCGGATCTCTACTGGTCCGGGGCGTCCGTCGAGGCCGCCGCATCGACGCTCTCGGCCGGGCTCATCTCCGGCCACGTCCGGCTGTACGCCCCGTCGGTGCTGTCGCCCGGTTCCTCGGTGTCGCACTACTCGACGGCGCTGACGCCCAACCAGCTGATGGAGCCGTTCTACGCGGGCCCGACCCGCGACCTGACCCTGACCGCCGACCTCCTGCACGACCTCGGCTGGTCACTCGCTGCCGCGCCGAAGGTGCCGGCGCTGCCTGCCGGCCCGCGCGTGCTGCTCGTCCTCGCGCTGGCCGCGGCGGCGGCACTGATCCGGCCGCGCCGCACGCCGTAGGTGTTTGCCTTAATCGCCGCGCGCGCGTGATCGAAAACACCCTGTAGGGGCCGCGTCGCGTCGACTGGTCCCTGGGCCTGGTGCTATGGTCCGCGGGCTGAAAATTAGGGGGTAGGGCGTCCTTGGACAAACTGATCACGGTGAACACGGTCCTGGCGGGCTTTTACGCCTACGCCGCGATCCACTACGCGGTCCACTGGTGGCTCTCGCGCCAGGAACGGATCCTCCTCGTGTTCTCGATCCAGTGCGCCCTCTACGCGGTCTTCTCCCTGGCGATAAGCTCGTTCTTCCGGGCAACGACGATCCCGGACGCCCAGACCACGCTCGACAGGTTCGTCACGATCGGCGTACTCACCCACCCCCTGCTGCTGCAGTTCTATGCGGACGTCGGCGGTCGCCGCGACCGGGCCTTCCGCGCACTCGTCACGGGCGCGCTGATCTTTCTGGCCGTCCTGAACCTATGGGCTCCGCTGCGCGGAACCGTCGTCGAGATGCGAGCGGCGCTGTCGCTCGGCGGCGACACGGCCTTGGTGCCGATCCGCACGCCTCCCGGCACCTCCCTCGTCTTCCTCTATCTCTTGGTCCTGGCGATCAAGGGATATGGGTTCTTCGTGGCCCGCATAATCTGGAAGCGGGACCGGGCCGGCGCGATCCTCATCGCCTTCGGAACAGCGGTGAGCCTGGGCGGAGCGGCCCTCGGCTTCCTCGTCGACTTCGCGAGCGTCCGGGCGCCGTACGCGGGCGCCGTGCCGCATGCGATCTTCGTGCTGGTCGTGACCCTCTTCCTCTCGCGGGAGTACGCCGCGCGCGGCGCGCGGGCGGCTGCCACCGAGAGGCAGTTCGAGGCCGCGTTCGAGCACTCGCCGATCGGGAAGGCTCTCGTTGCGACGGACGGACGGTTCCTCAGGGTGAATCGCGCCTTCTGCCGCATTCTCGGCTCCACCGTCGAGGAGATCTGCGCAGGTCGGCTCTACGATATCTTCCCCGACGACGACGAGATCGAAACGGAGTCCGGCCGACTGCTCACGGGCGAGGTTCTGGCCCACACCGTCGAGAGACGCCTGGTCCGAAAGGAGGGCGATCCTGTGTGGGCGCGGCTCGTCATGTCGGTAGTCCCCGATGACCAAGGGCAACCCGCCAAGATGGTCGCTCACGTTCAGGACGTGACCGAGCTCCGCACCCACCGCGAGCGGCTGGAGGAGCTCGTCGCCACGCGGACGCGCGAGCTCAGCGATGCCAAGGATGAAGCCGAGCGCGCCAACCTGGCCAAGAGCCGGTTTCTCGCCCACATCTCGCACGAGATTCGCAACCCGTTGCATATCATGCTGCTCTACGCCCAGATCCTCGAGCGCGATCCCACGCTCGGCGGGACGCAGCAGGCCCAGGTCGGGATCGTGCGTTCGAGCGGAAATCAGCTGCTGGCGCTCATGAACGACCTGCTCGAGATGGCCAAGATCGAGGCCCGCCGCCCGGAGCTCGTCGAGGATCGGTTCGATCCCTGGGCGACGCTCGACGAGGTCAAGCAGATGTTCGCCGGCGAGGCCGCCTCGAAGGGCCTGGCGCTCGAGATGGCGTCCGCTCCGGATTTCCCACACGCGATCCTGGGCGACGCCGGGAAGGTGACCCAGATCCTCATCAACCTGGCGGGCAACGCCCTCAAGTTCACCGAGCGGGGCTCGATCCGGTTCGTGGCATCCGCGAGCGCGGATGGAGCGGGCCGTCCCAACGGTTCCCTGCTGGTCAAGATCGCCGTGGCGGACACGGGGATCGGCATCGCGGCGCACGACGCGACACGGATCTTCGAGCCGTTCGAGCAGCTCGATGCCGGCAAGCGGGCGGGCGGCACGGGCCTGGGCCTGGCCATCAGCCTCGGGCATGCGCGGCTGATGGGGGGCGATCTCACCGTCGACAGCGCCCCGGGCAAAGGGAGCACGTTCATCTTCACTTTCGTGGCGAAGAGCGTCGGTCTGCCGGCGTCGCGCGCGGCGCCGGGGCCGATCCCCTACGTCGTGGCCGGCGCAACGCGCGTCAAGGTGCTGATCGTCGACGACCTGGCCGTCAATCGAGAGGCCCTCTCGGAGCTGCTCTCGGGGCCCCGCTTCGAGACCCGCACGGCGTCGGACGGACCGACCGCCATCTCGATCCACGCGAGCTGGCGCCCGGACCTCATGCTCATCGACCTGCGCATGCCCGGGATGAACGGCCTCGAGGCGATCGAGCGCATGCGGGCCGCCGGGTCCCGGGCAGCGATCGGCGCGCTCAGCGCCAGCGCGCTCGCCGACGACGAGCGCCAGGCCCTCGCCCTCGGCGCCGACTTCTTCCTCGGAAAGCCGTTCGACGACCGCGAGCTCATGGAGAGGATCGCGCGCGTGCTCGGGACCGTGTCCCGGGCTGGCGAGCGCTCGCTGGGCAACGCGAGGTCGTAGTCGCCGCCGGACCGAACGGCGCATGTGACTCAGGGAAGTATCTCGGCGCCGAGCAGCGTCCGGTACTCGAGCTGGAGGATGCCGGGCGACCCCAGCACCGGCGCCACGATCGCGAGCGAGAGCGGATCGAACGCCACCGCGACGAAACGGCTCGGGCGCCAGCGCAGCCCCGCCGGCCGCAGATCGACGAAGAGCCCGGTGGTCCCCTTGCCGTCGAACGTGGCGTCGAACCAGAGGATGGAGGGGCCGGCCGTGGCGCTCAGGCGGACGCGCCCGTCGACCGCCAGCAATTCGGCCCCGATTCCGATGTTCAGCGCGCCCGGCACCACCGCGTGCGAAAGCTCGGTGGGGAGCCAGTAGTTCCGTTCCACCTGCGCCACCAGGCCCCAACGGCCCAGGCGATAGCCGGCTCGGAGGCCGTATCCCATCGTGGCGTTGATGAACGAGCGCTCGGGCGCGTCCGACAGCAGCGAGCCGTGAGCCTCGACGCCAGCGAAGAAGGCATGGAGCCGATACGTCGACGCCTCCTCGGCCGCGGCGGGGGGCGTCGCGAGCCCGATCGCCAGCGCCACCAGGGTGGCGGTCCCCCTGCGGCGCCGTCCCGGGCGGCGGCGCCGCAGCCAGCAGAGCAGGACCGCCAGCGCGGCCAGGGGCGGCCAGGCGCGCGCCGCCGGCTGCGGTCCGCGTGCCGCGGCCGCGCAGGAGAGGATCTCTTTCACGTAGGGCTGGGTGAGCTTTTCGCGCGCGACGCCGAGGAACGGCGAGCCGCAGTAGGCGTTGGCCGTCGAGCAGCAAGCGGCGACGTCCGGTGGTTGGGTGTCGGGCTGACAGGCCGGGTCGTAGTGCATCCATTCGCACGTCGCCGTCTGCGTCTCTCCGACGGCGCAGGGGCCGAACCCGGCGTCCAGCAGGGTCGCATCGCCGCGCGCCACGAGCGCGACCGTGGCGGTCGCCAGCGCCGAGCTCACCGCCGCGGCGCGCGCGACGAGCGGCGCCAGCTCCGGCTTCTCGCAGTCGTCGAGCGCGTCCGAGTGGGCCATCCCGTCGCGCGCCTCGTCCAGGTTCCCCTCGACGGCCTCGATGTAGTTCAGGACCGAATAGACGGTGCGCGCGTCCGCGCTTCGCAGCGTGTGCGCGTAACAATCCTGCAGCGTGTGCATGGCCCGGCCGATGAGGTACGACGCGGTGTCGACCTCGACCTCTAGCTGGCCGTAGAAGTCGAGGTAGAGCGGCGCGGTCGTGTGAAGTTGGCCGCCGCCGACCGCCGCCTCTGCGTCGGACAGCTCCTGTCGAATGAGCGCCTCGCTGCCGCGCAGGACTGCCGTGTCGCCAGCGAATCCGTCCTCGGCCGGCGCGCGCAGGCAATGCAGGTGCTGGCTGTCGGGGGAAGGATCGATCTGCTCGCGCCTGAGATCGTCGAGGTTGGCGACCGAGTGCCCGCCCGTGTCCGGCGACCGGATCCCGACCACCAGGCTGAACAGCAGGAAGTTCTGCGCGTCCGTGAAGGTCGCGGCGGCGGAGAGCCCCGCGCCGTCGAGGAGCAGCGGGGCCAGCTGGGCGGCGACGTCCCGCCAGAGGCCGTCGGAGGGAACCGCGACGCCGCCCGCCGGCAGCTCCTGGAGCAGCACCGCCAGGGCGGCGAACCCCAGGCGCTCGTGGCACGACTGCGAGAATCCGCTGGCGATGGTGAACGCGCCGGCCGGACGCGCGCCGAACGCCAGGCCCGCGGCGGCCAAGACCGCCAGCGTGGCGGCCCGGCCTCCACCACCACGGTTTCCACCACGGCGATTTTCACGACGGCGATTCAAAGGTCGCGCTCCGCGAAGATCGTGGTGCGGTACTGGATCGACACCAGGGGGATGCCGGTCAGGACCGGCACGGCCAGCGTGAGCGACAGCGGAACGACGCCGAGCCGCACGCCGGGCCAAAGCCGCCAGGCGAAACCCAGCGGCCGCGCGTCGACGAACGCGCCGATCGTGCCTGCCGTGTCGACGTCGCCGGGGACCGCCAGCAGCGTCGCCCCCGCCGCCAGGCTCGATCTCAGGCGGCCGCCGCCGTAGTCGAAGCGCGCGCCGACACCGAGATCGAACGCCAGGACGAAGTCATCCGTCCCGTCGTCGCGCCGATCGCGCCAGGCGTTCGCCTCGCCGCGTGCGAAGAGGTGCAGCTGTCCGAAGCCGCGGTCGACGGCCACCCCGATCGCCTGCGCGCGCGCCAGCGCCAGCGAGCTACCGGCCGTGCTCGAACGGCTCGCCAGCGTCGCGCCGAGGTCGCCCTGCAAAGACCAGCGGCCCACGCCGACGGCGGGATCCGAGGTGAGCTCCTGCGCGCGCGCCGGACGGACGACGCCCGAGACGCCGATCAACGCCAAAACCACCACCCGGGACGGCCACACCGACGACATCCGCGCGCTCATCGTGGCCCCGGCCATCCCCGAAGGAAGGAGAGCGCTGCCTGATCCTCGGCGAACCCGGGCGCGCGTGCCGGCTCTCACGCATCCGGGAACACGGATGGGCCGGCGGGGGCATCCCCGCCCGATCCAGCGCGGCTAGGGCGTATCGATCGGGACCGCGACCTTGACCCACTGCGGGGTGTGGTTGCCGTACGCGTTCCCGTTGCCGGTCGGGTTCTGCGCCGGCAACCAGACCGGCGCGAAGCTCGGGTCGGTGGCGATGATCTCGCCGATGGTGAGAGCGGCGAACCAGAGTTGTGGCTGTGAGGTGACCAGCCCTCCCGCGTTGTTCTGGACACCGTAGGGGCGCCGCGAGGAGAACGCCACCCAGTAGAGCGTCTGACCGCGGAAGCTGGTCACGGTCGGCCCGAAGCGCGGCCAGGAGTCGTCGTAGCTGGCGCTCCCGCCGCTCGCGTTGTCCAGCGACAGCACCGTGGCGCCCGTCGTGTCGACCAGCTGCAGCCTGGCCGAGGAGTCGTCGTAACCGTCGCAGACGCCGGTCCCGTATCCCGCCGTGCCATTGTAGTTGATGTCGGTGGCGCTCGGGTTGCCGCCGCAGCTGCTCTGGCTGAAGACGACCCACTTGCTGTCCTCGCTGACGCACGGGTAGTAGCTGGTGACGTTCGACTGGCGCGCGACCAGGACGCGCGCGTCGTCGGTGATCGACGTCGCGGTCGCGTCGGCGAGCACAATTTGGCCGCCCGTCTTCAGATCGCCGTTGAGGCCGCCGGGGTTTCCCGTCGTGCTCGCCGGTCCCGTCGTGTTGAACGAGGTGTAGACCAGCAGCGACCCGTCGTGGCTCCAGAACGGATCCGACTGGTAGGGATCGATCGCCGCGGCGGAAATGGGGAGCGCCAGGCCGCCCTGGGCGATGGTGGCCGACGGGCCGACGGGCGCCACGGTGTTGAAGTAGAGCTTCGCCTTGTACATGCTGACCACCGCGTTGTCGTTCGGCGCCCAGGTCGTCTCGGTGGCGAAGGCGTCCTTGCGGTATTCCTGCCAGTAGCAGGTCGGATCGTTCGTCGGAGAGGCGGCCGCATCGTTGCAGCTGTTCCCGCCCGTCCGGGTGGGATTGATCAGCAACAGGTCCTGGTTCGCAATGTCCAGCGCCGCC
This sequence comes from uncultured Pseudomonadota bacterium, assembly GCA_963725905.1. GTDB lineage: Bacteria > Myxococcota_A > Polyangia > Fen-1088 > Fen-1088 > JADGRB01. The sequence continues at coordinate 845,091 of CAVSAG010000007.1, forward strand.
CAGTTCGCCGCGTTGTACGTCGACGAGCCGCCGATCGTGAGGCCCATGTACTTGCCGTCGTTGGTGATCGCGTGACAGCCGATGCAATGGCCGCCGGACGTTCCGCTCCCCCAGGCCTGCGGCGCGCCCTGGTACGACGGGGACGAGCTGGGGCCGCCGTCGTCGGTCCAGACCTGCTGCGGCGCCGGGTTTGGTTGCGAGAAGTCATAGCGATAGATCGCGGTGCCGTTCTTCGGGTTCTGGCTCGTGTCGAGCAAGCAGTAGCTGCCGGGCGTCGCCATCGTCGAGCTCGGGCAGTAGCTCTGGTTCGGCAGGGTCGTCCAGTAGTAGAGACCGCCCGCGAGCGCCGAGCTGGCCCAGGCGACGTGGATGGGAAGCGAATCGGCCGTGGGCGTGCCGGCGGCGAGCACGCGCGCCGTGATCTGGATGTCCTCGATCTGGCTGGCCGGGATCAGCATCCGCGTGAAGGCGAGCGGAATCGTCACCGAGCAACCCGAGCCGGGCGCCGACTCGCAGCTGCCGTAGTAGAGCGCGTTCACATTGTTGCTCTGCGTGGTCCGGAAGGCGATCCGCGCCGCCGTGCCGGAGGTCGTCATCTGAACCTGAATCGGGCCCAGGTTCGACGGAAACAGCGAGTGGTCGAGCGGGTAAGCGATGGCCGTCGACCCGGCGGCGGACGCGATGAAGCCCCCCTCCGTGCTGGTGTCGAAGGCGGCGCAGGCGCCGCTGGTGTCGAAGTCGGCGCAGGTGAAGCTGCCGGTGAACGGGAGGACCCCACCGCCGGCCGCGCCGCCACCCCCGGCCGCCCCGGCCGCCCCGCCACCTCCGGCCGTCCCGGCCGCCCCGGCTGCCCCGGCTGCCCCGCCGCCAGCGCCGTGACCTCCGCTCCCCGCGCCTCCGCCAGCCCCGGCCGCCCCCGCGCCACCGCCGGCGCCCGCAATCCCCGTCCCGCCGCCGGCGCCGGAGCTGGTACACGAGCACGCGCCGTAACCCGAGCCGGTGACATTACAAATCTGCGCGCCCGAGGCTCCGTTGGTGCAGGCGCAGGTAACCGACGCCCCCGGAATGCACAAGACACCAGCGGCACCGCCCCCGCCGGCCCCACCGTTGCCGGCGTGGCCGGCGCTGCCGCCGGCTCCACCAGTGGCGCCGCTTCCGCTTCCGCAGCCGACGGCCACGAGCCCGAGACCGAGAACAACGAAAATCCGCGACGTTGAAAGACGTGTGAGATCAGCCGCCACGAGTCGCCTCCGACGTTGCGAATCCGTATCGTCGCAGGTGGACGACCGCGTGTCCACGATCGCCGATCCCGCGCTGGTTCAAAGGCGGCAACTTCTGGCAGACTGACGAGGTGAGCCCCCGAGCGCGCGCGTGGACGTTCTCCCTTCTCCTCGGCGTCGCGCTCGCGGCGGTGGCCGATTGCGGCGGATCGAGCTCGGGGCAACCGGCGGCGTGTCCTGCGGGCTGGGAAACTTGCTCGTGTTACGGCAACTTCACCTGCAACCCGGGGCTGACCTGTTTGTCGAATCGATGCGTCAATCCGGGGGGCGGCAGCGGCGGCGCGAGCGGGGCAACCGGCGGCGGCGGTTTGAGCGGGCAGGGCGGGGGCCCCGGCACGGCCGGTGCGAGCGCCAGTGGCGCGGCCGGCGCGAGCGCCAGTGGCGGCGCGAGCGGCACGGGCGGCGCAACGGGCAGTGGCGGCGCGAGCGGCACGGGCGGCGCGACCGCCAGTGGCGGCGCGAGCGGGTCCGCGGGCAGCGGTGGACGCGGTGGTCAAGGCGGCGGTGCGGCCGGGACCGGCGGCGCGTCCGGGATGGGCGGCGGCGCCGCGGGCGTGACGGGCGCAGGTGGAAAAATGATCGGCCACGTCACCGAGCTCCCGTTGCCGAACGCGAGCTCCCACCCAGCGGGCATCACGGGCGGACCCGACGGCAACGTCTGGTTCACCGAGAACTCGGGGAACCGGATCGATCGCATCACCCCGGCGGGCGTCGTGACCACGTTCACCGTCTCCACCTTGAACTATCCCGAGGGGATCACGACGGGCCCCGATGGCGCGCTCTGGTTCACGGAACAGGCCGGAACTATCGGTCGGATCACCACGGCCGGCGCGATCACCGAGTTTCCGCTCACGGCTCCGATCTCGGGCCCCGAAGGCATCGCGCTCGGCCCGGACGGCAACCTCTGGTTCACGGAGACGGGCCCCGGCATGAACGCCGTCGGCCGCCTCACCCCGACCGGGACATTCACGCAGTTTCCATTGGCCGTTGCCAACACCGATCCCCGGGGCATCGTCGCCGGCGCGGACGGCAACCTCTGGTTCACGGAGACAGGCGCCGGCATCAACAAGATCGGCCGCATCACGCCGGCCGGGACGATCACGGAGTTTCCTCTCCCGACCGCGGGCAGCCAGCCTCTCGAAATCACGGCCGGCGCCGACGGCAACCTCTGGTACACGGAGTATTCGGGCAATCGGATCGGGCGGATGACGACGGCCGGGGTCGCGACCGACTTTCCGCTCCCGACGCAATCGAGCTACCCCTACGGCATCGCGCGCGGGCCGGACGGCAACCTCTGGTTCGTCGAGACCGGCGCGGGCACCGGCGCCGGCCCCGGAGCGAAGATCGGCCGCATGACGCCCGGCGGGACCCTCACCGAATTCCCGGTCCCGACCGCCAACCCCGGCGCCGGCTGGATCACCGCCGGGCCCGACGGGAACATGTGGTTCACCGAGGGGCTCTACTCGGTCACGCAGATCGGCCGCGTCGACCTCTAGGAGGCGTTCAGCCGTCCGCGCTACAATGGCGGCGTGAGGTTGCGGTGGCGCTGGTTGGCGGTGATCGGGGGCTTCGTCTTCGCCGGACCTTCGTGCCAGCCGGCGCCGACGGGGTCTGACGCCCCGGCCTCGACCGCGTCGAGCTGCGCGACCGTGGGTCCTCCCGACAGCCTCGGGCAGGTCTTCGAGGTGGGCAACGAGATCACCTCAGTCATCGGGCCGCTCGGCCCCTGTCGGCTGCTTTTCACCACCAGCCAGAGCGAGACCTCGCCGGTCCTCCTGTGGATCACGGACGGAACAAACGCTGGAACCCACGAGGTCAACGGCAATTTCGGCGTCGGCTGGGTCGCCTATCAGTTGTCGGGCCTGGCCATCACGAGTGATCTGTGGCGGACCGACGGCACCCGGTCCGGATCGTTCGCGCTCCACCCCGGTCTGACGACGGTCGGCGGCGCCCTAGCGGATGCGGCGGTTCTCGGTGACCTGCTGCTGTTCGCCGGCAACGACGATCTTCCCGGCGCCCCACCGGGCTCCCATGGTTACGAATTGTGGCGGACGGACGGGACCGTCGCCGGGACGTTCATGCTCGCCGAGTTGATACCCGGCGCTGAACCTCAAGCCGCCAGCCCATCGAACTTCAGGGTCTTCGGGTCGGTGGTGTTGTTCAACGACACGGCGGGCAACATGTGGCGGACGGACGGGACCGCCGCCGGGACATTCGTGCTCGCCCCGCTCCGATTCGGGCCGGCGACGGCCCTCGGCGACCAGCTTCTCTTCGTCGGAGAGGACGCCGCCGCCGCGGTCGGCCTCTGGCGCACCGACGGGACGGCGGCCGGGACGGTCCTGCTGCAACCCCTCGGGGCGCCCGCACAAGGCGGTACTTCCTTCTACGGCGCGAACGATTCTTACACGCTGACGACGCTGCAGCCGCAGGCGATCCTGATCGCTTCCGCTTCGCCGGGCCGGCCAGTCGTGGAGGACGAACCAGGGACCCCTCGCTTCGGGCCACCCGTCGACGCCATCTGGACCACGGACGGCAGCGTGGCCGGAACGAAGCTGATGCTCGAGCTGCCCCAGGTGAACGAAGGCGCCTCGGGGGGGCAGCCCGTTCAGGTGGGCGACTTGCTCTACTTCTTGTCGTCGGCGGGCAGCCAGGAACCCGGTGAAGCCTATGACCGCGAGTTGTGGCGCACCGACGGGACCGCCGCCGGGACCCTGGCCCTGGCGCCGATCTGGACCTGGACCTTCGATCTCACGTCCATTGGCGGCGAGGTCTTCTTCCCCGCGCAAACGCCCGACACCGGGGCGGAGCTCTGGCGCACCGACGGTAACCCCGCCGACACGGGGCTCATCAGCGACATCGATCCTGGCCCCGCCAATTCGCTCGGCACCACGGGGGGGCCGCGGTACGAGGTGGTCGCCGGCGCCGAGCTCGTCTTCGAGGCGAACGACGGTGCCCACGGGACCGAGCCGTGGGTCAGCGACGGAACGGCGGCAGGGACCCGGATGCTCGCCGACATTTATCCCGGCAGTCCCGGCTCGGCGATGGGTCGGCCCTACGCCATGAACGGCGGCGCGTATTTCATGGCCACCGCCGGATCGGCCGGCTTTTCGCTCTGGCGCTACCTCCCGCCTCGCTGAGCACGAACGATCCTGCTTCGAGGAACCCCGATGACGGTTGGGCGAAGTTTTGTACGACTTTCCCCTATTCGGTCCTACGATGGTTCCTGCGATGTACCACGCGGCTGAACAGTCCTCACCGGGGGGTGATGTGGAGCCGGAGCCTCTCACGGTCCTGGTCGTCGACGACGAACGAGCCGTGGTGGAAGGCCTGACGGAGCTGCTCGAGGACGAGGGTTACAGGGTCGCCGCCGCGATGGATGGCCTCGATGCGCTGGATCAGCTCCTGCGTGGCCTGCGGCCTTCCCTCATCGTGCTCGATCTCATGATGCCGCGAATGGACGGGTGGGACTTCCGGCACGAGCAGATGAAGGTCGACGACCTGAAGGACATCCCGCTCCTCATCTTGAGCGCGGCCGGTTTCAGCAAGGCTTCGATCAGGGCGCAGTTCGGCGACGTCGAGTTCCTGCCCAAGCCTTCCAGCGCCGAGGCTCTCCTCCGCGCCGTACGACAGACCTGCGGCGACGCCTAGCGCCGCCGCAGGGGGCGCCCGCGGCCCGAAGCGGCGGCGCGCGCAGGCCGCGCGGCCTGGCGTGCGCTCAGTAGATCAGGCCGTAGGCGTACGGGTAGAGCGGGTTGTAGTTGGCGTCGCCGACGTTGATCGGGATTTGCGACATGCTGCTGGGCCAGGTGCGGGGCAGCTTGCCCGTCGGGTGCACGTCGCCGAACAGCACGTCGGTCACGCCGGCCCCTTCTGTCCCCGGCAGCCAGGCGACCACGATGGCGTCCGCGATCGGCAGGATCTGGTCGAGGATCAGCGGCCGCCCGGTCACCAGGACGACCACCGTCTTCAGGCCCGCGCTTTTCATTTTTTGGACGACCGCCACGTCGGCGCTGTCGACCTCCAGCGTCGTCGGACGGTTGGTGCACGACGTCCCTCCCGCCGGGGTGGGGATGTCGCCGCACCCTTCCGAATACGGCGTCTCGCCGATGACGGCGATGCCGACGGTCGCGCCGTTGCCGGTCGCGGAGCCGTCCAGCGCGTAGTTCACGCGCGCGGTCGTCAGCACGCCCTCCAGCGCCGCCCGGACGGTGGTCCCGCCCGTCGTCACGTTCCCGCTCATCCCCTGCCAGGTGACGGTCCAGCCGCCGCACTGGTTGCCGATGTTGTCGGCGGTCTTGCCGCCGAGCGCGACGCCCGCGACCGACTTCGACAGCGGCAGCACGCCGCCGTCGTTCTTCAGGACCACCACCGACGCCGCCACCGCCTGTCGCGCCACCGCCCGGTGCGCGGCCGATCCGATCCCGGCCGTCAGCGTGCGATCGACCAGCCGCTGCGTGCCGTCGAGCAGGCCCATCTCGCACTTGACGACCAGGATGCGCCGGGCGGCGTCGTCGATGCGGCTTTGCGGGACGGTGCCGGGAACCAGCGCGCGCACCATCGACAAGAACGACGACGCGCTGGGCCCGAACGTCATCACCATGTCGACGCCGGCGTTCAGGCAGGGACCCAGGGTCACGCCGTTCGTCGTGCAGCCGTTGTAGTCCGAGCTGACGAACCCGGCGAACCCGAGCTGCCCCTTGAGCACGTCGGTGATCATCATGGTGTTCATGTGCATCCGCGTCCCCTGCCAGCTGCTGTACGAGGCCATGATCGACCCGACGCCGGCGCCGACCGCCGCCTGGTAGGGCGGCAGGTGCAGCGCGCGCAGCGCCGTCTCGTCGCCCGAGGTGTTGCCGGCGTTGACGCCGTTCATGGTTCCGCCGTCGCCCAGGTAGTGCTTGGCGTTGCCGAGCACGGTGAACGGCCCGCCGCGCTTCTGAAAGCCGTTGGTGTAGGCGACGCCCATGGCGATGGGAAGCTCGGTCGTCTCGCCGAACGACTCGTAGGTGCGGCCCCAGCGCTCGTCGCGGGCGACCGCGACCACCGGCGCGAACGGGAAGTCGGCGCCGGCGCCGGCGGCCTCCTCGGCGACGGCGGTCGCCACCTGCTCGACCAGGGCGGGATCGCGCGTGGCGCCGAGGCCGATGTTGTGCGGAAAGACGACCGCGCCCTTCACGGGCCCGACGCCGTGAACGACGTCGAGGCCATAGATGATCGGGATCTTGAGGCGGCTCTGGAACGACGCCGTCCGGAACCCGTCGATCATGTCGGCCCACCCGGTGGGCGTGTTGGTGGAGGGGGCCGAGCCCCCCTGGCTGTAGACCGAGCCGACGCCGTAGGTGGTGATGTCCGACGCGGTGACGTTGGCGCGCTCGATCTGCTGCAGCTGCGCCAGCTTCTCGTCGGAGGTCATCATGCCGAGCAGCGCGCTGGCCTTGTCCAGGCAGGCCTGCGTCGGAAAGCTGCGCCCCGCGCCGGCGTCCACCGTGCCGAGCGCACCGGCCACGTTGCCGGTGCCGCCCGATCCGCCGCCGTCGAGCGCGCCCGCGCCGCCGCTGCCGGTCGCGCCCGCGCCGCCGCTGCCGGTCGAGACGGACCCGCCCGATCCCGGGACGCCACCCGATCCGGTGGCGCCGCTGCCGCCGCTCCCGCCTTGCTGAGTGCCGCCAGACGAGCAGGCGAGCAGGACCGACGCTGACAGAAAAACCAAGCTAGGACGCAACATCGGTCAAATGTACACCAGCCGTTGCCTCGCGAGATTCCCCTGGCGCCCTGGTAAGCTGCGGCGCGTGAACCGGATCTCCTTCGCCTCGGTGGAGCGCTCCGACCCGCGCTTCGAACGCGACGGTCTGCGGGTGATCACGGTGAGCAGCGGTGCGCTCGGTCGCCGTGCCGACATCTGCTTCTGGGCGCCGCCGATCGGCCCTTCGCCGACGACGCTGCCGCTGCTGATCCTGCTTCACGGCTCGGGGGGAAGCGCCTGGTCGTGGCCGCTCAACGGTGGCGCCCACCTGACCGCCTCGCGGCTGATCGAGGCCCAGGAGATTGCGCCCGTCGCGCTGGCGATGCCGTCCGACGGGCTGTGGGGCCTGGGCAGCGGTTACGTCCCGCACGCCGACGCCGACTACGAACGCTGGATCGTCGACGAGGTCCCGGCGGCGGCGGCGCTGCTCGACGATCGGATCACCGGTTCGTCGCCGCTCACGATCGCGGGCCTCTCGATGGGCGGGTTCGGCGCGCTCCGGCTGGGGGCGAAATATCCGGATCGCTTTCGCGGCATCTCCGCGCACTCGGCGGTCACGACGCTGGGACGCCTGGCCGAGGCGACCGACGAGCGCCTGGCCGCGCTGCCCGGCTTCGGCCAGCCGGAGGGCGCCGCGCTGCACTGGCTGGAGGTCAACGCCGCGCGGTTGCCGCCGCTGCGGTTCGACTGCGGCAAGGACGATCACCTGTTGCCCGCCAACCGCGCTCTGCACGCCGCGCTGGACGCGCGCGGCATCGAGCACCAGTACGAGGAGTTCGCGGGCGGCCACGACTGGCTCTACTGGCGCCTGCACCTGGCCGATTCGCTCCGCTTCCTCGACGGCGCGTCGACCCGCCCGCCGGGACCCCTGCAATAGGCTCGGCGGAGCCTGTGCGGCGAATCGCCTGACCCCTTGCGAGGGGCGCGCGTCTCGCGTAGTTGTAGGAAAACGAACCACGCTCGGACGCTCTGCGTGCCCCCCGCGCCGGCGTCCCCGCAAGAGCTGCCGACAGGGAGGGTGATTTGACGAAGTCGAAGTTTCTGCGGCCGGACACGTTTTCACCGACCCGCCGGGAGGTGCTGCTGGCCCTCGGCGTCTCGGCGCTGTTTCCCGATTGCGGCGGGTCCTCGGGTGGTGGCCAGCCGTCATCGCCGACGACCTCGCTCGGGTCGCTGCGCGATCTGGTGCGGGCCAGCCCCGATCATCTCTCGGCGCGGGCGGCGGAGGTGATCGCCGCCGGAGACTTCACCGCGGCGGTGCGCTTCGTCCGCGATCAGATCGCCGTTTTACCCCCCTCCCGACCGACCGACGGGGCGAATGACGGCGTCCGCTGGGGCCCGGACGCGACGCTTCGCGCGGGCGCCGGCACGCAGCGCGAGCGCGCCGAGCTGCTGCAGGCGATGCTCCTGGCGATGGGCGCGACCGCCCAGATCGTGGACGCCCCCTGTCCGTCGACCGTCGACGTCACCGCCCTCTATGCGGTACGACCGCCGGCCTTCAACGCCGACAGCGCCAAGGTGGCGGCGCTGGGCTCCGACATCGCCGCCAAGGCGGTACACATCAACGAGCCCTTCCCCGATCTCGATCCCGGCGGGGTGGTCTCGTCGATCCTGGCCCTCATCCCCGCCTCGGCGGCCGTCGCCTCGGCGCCGTTCGACGGGCTGGACACCCGCGTGCCGGTCGTCGCGTACACCGCGAAGGGAGCCATGCACTGGGCCTTCGCGCTCGGTCCGATCGACGAGGTCGACGCGCAGCCGGCCGGCGTCGGCGCCGCGCTCCCCGCCGCGACCTACCCGACGGTGACGGTGCGGTTGCTTGCCGCGATGGGCGATCTGCCGGGCGTGCCGACCCCCGCCGGGCTGGTCGAGCTGGTCTCCGGTCACTGGACCGCGGCAGAGCTCGCCGGCGGCCGGTTGCTCCTCACCACCGGCTCGTCCAATCCCGCCGCCTCCGCCGGGGCGCCGGCCAATCGAATCGCCGTTGCGCAGGGTCGGCCCGTTCATCGGCGCATCGACATCGATGTAGAAGCCGATGAGGAGATGCGGCGCCGTCACGAAGACCGTTGCCGCCATCAGCATCCAGATGACGCCGAGATGAAGCGCCACATAGCCGGCCCAGCTCGCCTCCGCATGATCCCGGGCACCCAGCGCGCGGCCGACCCGGACCGTCGCCGCCTGGCCGATGGAATAGGGCACCATGAAGGTGAAGGAGCAGAGGCCGATGACGACGGTATGGGCGGCGAGTGCGGCCGCGCCGAAGAGGCCCACCAGCATGGTCGTGATCAGGAACAGGCCATTCTCGAACAGATAGGCGCCCGAGATCGGCCAGCCGACATGAAGGATCTCCCAGAAGGACGCATCATGCCGGCCGAGCCCGGCGAAGACATGAAAACGCCGGAAGCCGCGGTCGAAATGGACATAGGCCGCCACCGCCAGGAACTGGACCCAGCAGACGATGGTGCCGGTGACGCCGACCCCGGGAACGCCCAGCTTCGGCATGCCGAAGCTGCCGTAGACGAAGAGATAGTTGGAAAGCACGGTGACGCCGACGGAGAGCATGGTGACCACCGTCACCACCCGCGGCCGGTGGGCGGCCGTCACGAAATTACGCAGCGCGGTGAAGGCGAGGAAGGCCGGAATCCCCGGCAGGCTCCAGAGCAGCAGGCCCTGGGCCATGCGCACGGTGGCCGCGTCATAGCCGATATGGGGCAGCAGAAGCACGAAGCTGAGGATGCCCACGGCGCAGGGCAGCGAGAGAACGACGGCGAGCCGGAGACCCTGGCGCACGACCGTCGAGACTTTGGCCGGATCGTCCGCGCCGAAGGCATGGGCGGCGACGGCGGCCACGCCGCTCAGCACCCCCATGCCCAGCAGCATGGGCGAGATCATCATATTGGCGCCGAGCCCCCCGGCCGCGAGCTCGGCCGCGCCCAGCCGCCCCACCATCACATTGTCGACGAAGACCGTCGCCATCTGGGACAGGAAGGCGATGGCAATCGGCAGCGCGAGACCGAGATTGGCCGCCGCTTCTTCGATCCAGGTTGCACGGCCCCCCGGCCGGACTGTGGCTCCGGCCGTCATGACGATACCGGAGAGTTAGGCGCGGACCGGCGTCAGGGCCGCATCACGCCCGAGGGCGGAGAGGGCCGTGGCCGCGATATGCCGGGCATCGAGCCCGGCATCGGCATATTGGACTTCGGGCTTGTGGTGGTCGATGAAGCGGTCCGGCAGGATCAGGGGGCGGATCTTGAGCCCGCCGTCGAGCTGGCCCGTGCTGGCCAGGAACTGAAGCACATGGGACGCGAAGCCGCCCACCCCACCTTCCTCGACGGTGATCAGCACCTCATGCTCCGCCGCCAGCCGGCGCACCAGATCTTCGTCCAGCGGCTTGGCGAAACGGGCATCGGCCACGGTCGCCGAGAGGCCGCGGCTCGCCAGCTCCTCCGCCGCCTTCATGCATTCCTGGAGGCGGGTCCCGAGAGAGAGCAGCGCCACGGCCGTGCCTTCGCGCAGAATGCGGCCCCTGCCGATGGGCAGGACCGAGCCGCGCACGGGCATCTCCACGCCGACGCCGTCGCCACGCGGATAGCGCACCGCCGAGGGACCGTCATCGATGGCAGCCGCCGTGGCCACCATATGCATCAGCTCCGCCTCATCGGCGGCGGCCATGATCACCATGCCCGGCAGGCATCCCAGATAGGCGACGTCGAAGGAGCCCGCATGGGTCGCCCCATCGGCCCCGACGAGGCCGGCGCGATCGAGGGCGAAGCGCACCGGCAGGCGCTGGATCGCCACGTCATGCACCACCTGGTCGTAGGCGCGCTGCAGGAAGGTCGAATAGATGGCGCAGAAGGGCTTGTAGCCTTCTGTCGCCAGCCCGGCGGCGAAGGTGACCGCATGCTGCTCGGCGATTCCGACGTCGAAGCAGCGCTTGGGGAACTGCTTGGCGAAGAGGTTGAGCCCCGTGCCCGAGGGCATGGCCGCGGTGATGGCGACGATCTTGTCGTCGGCCTCGGCCTCCTTGATCAGCGCCTCGGCGAAGACCTTGGTATAGCTGGGCGCGTTCGACACCGCCTTGACCTGGGCGCCGGTGACCACATCGAACTTGACCACGCCGTGATACTTGTCGGCCGCCTTCTCCGCCGGCGCATAGCCATGGCCCTTGCGGGTGATGACATGGACCAGGACAGGGCCATCCGCCGAGGCGTCGCGCACGTTGCGCAGGACCGGCAGCAGATGGTCGAGGTTATGGCCGTCGATCGGCCCGACATAGAAGAAGCCGAGCTCCTCGAACAAGGTGCCGCTGCCCGTGACGATGCCGCGGGCGAATTCCTCTGCCCGCTTGGCCGCCATCTCGATACGCCGGGGAAAGGCCTTGGCCATCTCCTTGGCAAGGTGGCGCAACGACAGATAGGATTTCGAGGAGAGCAGCCGCGAAAGATAGGCGCTCATGGCCCCCACCGGCGGGGCGATCGACATGTCGTTGTCGTTGAGGATGACGATCAGGCGGCTGTCCATCGAGCCGGCATTGTTCATCGCCTCATAGGCCATGCCGGCGCTCATCGCGCCGTCGCCGATGACGGCGATCACATGGTTGTTGCGGCCGTCGAGATCGCGCGCGACGGCCATGCCCAGCCCGGCCGAGATCGATGTCGAGCTATGGGCCGCGCCGAAGGGGTCGTATTCGCTCTCGTCGCGCTTGGTGAAGCCGGAGAGCCCGCCGCCCTGGCGGAGCGTCCGGATGCGCGGACGACGGCCGGTCAGGATCTTATGGGGATAGGCCTGGTGGCCCACATCCCAGATCAGCCGATCCTTCGGGGTCTCGAAGAGATAGTGGAGCGCCACGGTCAGCTCGACGACGCCGAGCCCCGCACCCAGATGACCGCCGGTGATGGAGACGGCATCGATCGTCTCCTGCCGCAGCTCGTCGGCGAGCTGGCGGAGCTGGGAGGGCTCCAGCCGACGCAAATCGGCCGGAACTTTCACGGTGTCGAGGAGGGGTGTCTTGCTTTGGGTCGCCAAGGATTGTTCCTTCGAATTCGCCGGAGACCGGAGTCCCCCATAGACTTCTATAAGAAGCTCTGCCCTTTTAGCGCATAATTCAAGATGCGCAACTCTGTTTGACTTCATATAACAGATTGGCCCAGAGCGGTTAACCCTTTGTTACTCAATCGAATTTCATGGGCTCGCTCGAAAGGGTGCCATCCGAAGTGAACGACGATCTTGTCGACCTTGGCCTGGGCCTCGCGCAATTTTCGCTCGCAATGCTGCTTCAGGGCGGCCCCGCGCTCATAGGCCCGAATCGCCTCGTCCAGCTTCGCCTCGCCCTTTTCCAGGGCCTTCACCAGGCCCTGCAGCTCGTTCAGGGCTTCCTCGAAGCTCATAGCTTCGATTGCCGGTTCTTGCTTGTCGGCCATTCGATCCTCTTGCATCGATTTATCGCCAGGCTTTTTATCGCCAGGCTCAGGCAGCCATCAGCCGCCCGACATGGGCGGCCGCGCTGGCGGCGAGCGCGCCCAAGTCGTAGCCGCCTTCCAGCGTCGACACAACCCGGCCCCCGCAATGCCGGGATGCCAGATCCAGAAGCTCGTCCGTCGCCCAGGCGTAATCCGCCTCCTCCAGCCGGAGATTGGCCAGGGGATCGGCCCGATGGGCGTCGAATCCGGCGGAAATCAGCAGCATGTCCGGCCGGAATTCCGCCAGCGCCGGCAGCACCCGCCGGCTCATGGCGGCGCGGAACTCGGCCGAGCCGGCATGGGGCGGGAGCGGCGCATTGCAGATATTGCCGCAGCCGGTCTCGGCCGCCGATCCCGTTCCGGGATAGAGGGGCATCTGATGGGTGGAGGCGTAGAAGAGCTCGGGATCCCGCTCGAACATGGCTTGGGTTCCGTTGCCGTGATGCACGTCGAAATCCATCACCGCGATTCGCTTGAGGCCATGGGCGCTGCGCGCCTGATGGGCGCCTACGGCCACATTGTTGAACAGGCAGAAGCCCATGGCCGTCGCCGGCTCGGCATGGTGGCCCGGCGGGCGCACGGCGCAGAAGGCATTGGCGGCCTCGCCGGCGGCCACCGCATCGACGGCGGCGGCGACGGCGCCTGCGGCCCGGAGCGCGGCCTCGCCGGAGCCGGGCGACAGCGAGGTATCGCCATCCAGCATCACCCGGCCCGCTCGGGGCACGGCTTCCAACAGGGCCTCGACGAAGCCGCGGGGATGGGCGCGGGCGATCTGGTCGATCGACGCCCGCGGCGCCTCGTGCCACTCGAGAGCAGCGAAGCCGGGCGTCTGCAGCGCGGCGAGTATTGCCTCGAGCCGCGCCGGTCTTTCCGGGTGGCCCTGTCCCATGTCATGTTCGAGACAAGCGGGATGGGTGTAGAGCCGGGTCGCCATAGCCGGCATTTTCGCCGTCCCAAGGGTCAATTGCCATCGAATTGCGGAGTGGATTGTGGAGCGCGTCGATTTCATCGTCATCGGCGCCGGGATTGCCGGCGCCTCGGCCGCCTCTGCTCTCGCCGAGCATGGGCGGGTGCTGGTGCTCGAGCGCGAGAGCCAGCCCGGCTATCACACCACCGGCCGCTCGGCGGCGCTGTTCAGCGAGTGCTACGGCAACCGGACGATCCGGCGCCTGACGCGGGCCAGCGGCGCCTTCTTGAAGCAGCCGCCGGCGGGCTTCGCCGAGCATCCGATCCTGACGCCGCGCGGCGTGCTGATGATCGCGCGGGCCGATCAGCTTGGCGCCCTCGACGCCCTGAAGCAGGAGAGCGCCCATCTCGGCGCCCCCGTCGAGCATCTCGATGCTGCCGGAACGCTCGCTCTGCTCCCGCTCCTTCGGCCGGGTTATGCGGCGGCGGCGCTCTATGAACCCGACGCCCTCGACATCGATGTCCATGGGCTGCATCGCGGCTTCCTGCGCGCAGCATCGGCCCGCGGCGGCCGGCTGCTCTGCGATGCCGAGGTAGGCCGGATCCGGCGACGGGACGGAAACTGGCAACTCGATACGAAGGCCGGCGCCTTTGAGGCGCCCGTGGTGGTCAATGCCGCCGGGGCCTGGGCCGATGAGATCGCGGGGCTGGCGGGTGTCCGGCCCGTCGGTCTGCAGCCCAGGCGGCGCACAGCCTTCACCTTCGACGGGCCACCGTGCCTGGAGGAAGGCGTGCTGCCCATGTGCATCGATGTCGGGGAGCAATTCTATTTCAAACCCGAGGCCGGGCGTTTCCTGGGCTCGCTCGCCGATGAGACGCCCTCGCCCCCCTGCGATGCCCAGCCCGAGGAGATCGATCTGGCCATGGCGGTGGCGCGGATCGAAGCGGCGACGGTCTTCCAGATCCGTCGCCTCACCCATCGCTGGGCGGGATTGCGCAGCTTCGTCGCGGACAAAAGCCTGGTCATCGGGGAAGCGGGCGATGCCAAGGGATTCTTCTGGCTCGCCGGTCAGGGGGGCTATGGAATCCAGACCTCGCCCGCGGCTGGTGCTGCGCTGAGCGGCCTGGTCACCACCGGCGACCTGCCGGCGGCGCTTCGCGAGACCGGGCTCGCCGCCGCGCACCTCTCGCCGGACCGGCCCGGAATCGGCTCAAATCCGATTGAGGGGAATCTTCAGATAGACCGTGCCGTTCTGTTCCGGCGCGGGCAGTCGACCGCCGCGGATATTGACCTGGAGGGCGGGGAGAATGAGCACCGGCGCCTCTAATGTCTTGTCGCGCGCGCGGCGCATGGCGACGAAGGCGGCTTCGTCGACGCCGTCCTTGATGTGGATATTGTCCCGGCGCTGCGCCGCCACCGTGGTCTCCCAGGCGAAGGCCCGCCCATTCGGCCCATAGTCGTGGCAATTGAACAGCCGCGTCTCGGGCGCCAGGGCCAGGATGCGCCGGATCGAGCGATAGAGGGTCGCGGCATCGCCGCCGGGAAAATCGCAGCGCGCGGTCCCGTAGTCCGGCATGAAGAGCGTGTCGCCGTGGAACAGCCCATCGCCGATGCGATAGCTGACGCAGGCCGGGGTATGGCCGGGCGTCGCCATCACCTCCACGCTCAGACCACCGATAGCGAGAGTTTCCCCCTCCGCCAGCAGCCGGTCGAATTGCGAACCGTCCGGCGTGAACTCCGGGCCCAGATTGTAGATCGCCTTGAAGCTCGTCTGCACTTGCGGTGCGGCGGCCCCGATGGCCGTCGGGGCGCCCAGCTTCGCCTTCAGATGCGCCTGGGCGCTCAAGTGATCGGCGTGGATATGGGTCTCCAGCAGCCAGTCGATGGCGATCCCGCGCCGGCGCACATCCTCCAGCAGCGCATCGGCGAAGCCCGTGGAGGTGTGGCCCGACCGGTGGTCGTAGTCGAGCACGGGATCGATGATCAGTCCCCTGGCGGGTTGCCGGATCGAAGACGAGATAGCTGACGGAAAAGGTGGGCTTGTGAAAGTAACCGACGACCTCTGGTGTCATGCTCTGAGCTTTCCTGCAATCCCGTGCCAAAGAAGGAGCGCCCAGCCGAGCAGCAGGGCCGTGCCGCCCAAGGGCGTGATCAAGGCGAAGCCGCGCCAGCCGGCGAGCGCCAGGAGATAGAGGCTGCCGCTGAAGAGAACGATGCCGATGAGGAAGGCGATGGCAGCGCCTCGCAGCGCGCCCGCAACGGCTTCGCGTCCCGTCAGGGCGATAGCGAGCAGGGCCAGCCCATGCCACATCTCATAGTCCGAGGCGGTCCGGATCCAGCCCAGCGCATCGGCCGAGAGCCGGTCCTTGAGCCCATGGGCGGCAAAGGCGCCCATGGCCACGGCGATCAGCCCGTTCGCCGCCGCCGCCGAGAGCCAGAACCGCGATGATCGCCTGATTGCTT
Source organism: uncultured Pseudomonadota bacterium (assembly GCA_963725905.1). GTDB lineage: Bacteria > Myxococcota_A > Polyangia > Fen-1088 > Fen-1088 > JADGRB01. Next base: position 860,940 of record CAVSAG010000007.1, read on the forward strand.
CCCCCATGGCGGCCAGAGGCATAGCATGCCGGGCCGTAACGATGCGATAGCCTCCGACAAGGAGTTCCCTCATGGCCCTGCCCATCGCCCAGCGCTGGTTCGAGAGCAAGCGGATCGACGACGACATCACACTGCTCTGGGAGCCTCATGTCGTGCCGCTGATGCGCTGCAACATCTGGCATCTCCGCGGGCGCGAGCGCGACCTGATGATCGATACGGGCATGGGCGTGGCCAGCCTGCGCGAGGCCGCGCGCCATCTGCTGGAGAAGCCGGTGACGGCCGTCGCCACCCACACCCATATGGATCATGTCGGCGGACACCATGAATTCGAGGACATCCTGGTGCATGAAATCGAGGCCGACAATCTGAGCAGCCCGTCGGGTATGAATAGGCTGATCACAGCCGATTGGGATCCCGCCGATGTCATCGCGCTGGAGGGTGTGGGCTATGCCGTGCCGCCGGAGCTCGTCACCGCCTTGCCCGCGGCCGACTACCGGCTCGAGGACTATAAGCTCCGTCCTGCGCGCCCCACGATTCTGGTGCAGGCCGGCGATATCGTCGATATCGGCAACCGCCATTTCGAGGTACTGCATCTGCCCGGCCATTCCCCCGGCAGCATCGGGCTCTGGGAGGAAGCGACGGGAACGCTCTTCTCCGGCGATGCGGTCTATGACGGGCCGCTCCTGGACGAGCTGCCGACCTCCAGCATCGCCGACTATCTCGCCACCATGGCCCGGCTGCGCGAGCTGCCGGTGAAAGTCGTGCACGCGGGCCATGATCCGAGCTTCGGTCGCGACCGGCTGGTGGAGCTCTGCAATGCCTATATCCGCCGGCGGGAGCGCGCCGCGGCCTAAGTTCGTTTTCCCCGCAAGCCCGGCGATTGGGCGAGAAACACGCCGACCAGGATCACCGCCCCGCCCGCGAGCTGAGGCCAGGTGAAGCTGCCCCCGAGCAGCAACGTCGCCCCCACCGCCGCCGCCGGCAGAAGATTGTTGTACATCGAGGCCGTGACCACGCCGATGCGGCTGACGGCGTAGTGCCAGAAGAAATTACCCAGCGCATTGGGGAAGATGCCGGCATAGAGCATCAGGAGGATGCTCTCGGCGCCAAGGTCAACATGCAGCCGGACGATTCCGCTGACGGCGACGAAGGGCAGGAACAGCAGCAGCCAGAAGGTGCCGGCGACGATGGTATAGGTCGTGATCTCCAGCTGGCTATAGCCGCTGAGCCAGCGCTGCGCCGCCATGGACATCCAGGTCCAGGTCACATTGGCGAGGATGATCAGGATCTCGCCGCCCTGGAAATGCGCCCTGCCGACAGCCTCGCCGCCCAGCACCGAGACGAGCCCGCCGGCGACGGAGAGGATCGTTCCCAGGACGATCGCCCGGCCCAGGGGTTCGCGATAGAGGACCGCCGCCGTCAGCGCGGCTGTCACGGGATTGGTCGTGGAGATGATGGCCGAGGAGAGCCCGCTGGAATATTGCACGCCGATGCTGGTGAGGAGCGAGCCGAGGGTGACGCCCATGAATCCCAGGACAAGAATGCGGCGCCAGGAGACGAGGCGCGGCATAGGCGAGCGGCGGGGGTTGGCAAGAAGGACGGCGAGGAGCGCGATGGTGCCGAAAACCTGTCGCCCGATGGTCGCGGAATAGACGTCCCAGGTGAGAAGCAGGCGCTCGAGCACCGGGAAGAAGGCGCCCCAGACGCAGATCGTCAGGAGCATGCCGATATTGGCCCGCAGCCGGTCGGGAGAAGGGTCCACGGCGGCGCCGCTTCGAACGGCCGGCTTCTCGCTCATTGGTGGAAGTTGAGCCCCTCTGTCGGTCGGGATTCCGGCCGCCCGCAGTCTAGGGAGAAGCCCCGGCGACGGCAAATGCACCGGGCGCAATGCTGCCCGGCTGGGCTTGCGCGCGAGCACCGATTCACAACGTCTGGCGGCGGGGCGCGGGATGAGGCATATCTCGGCGGCCGCGTTTCGGGACCTTCCACCATGCCGATCAATCCGACCGATCTCAGCCAACCGGGCGCCCCTCACGTCGACTCCTATTGGGCGGCGACGGCCGGGGCCGAGGTGGAGGGTGCGGATCCCATTGCCGGCGACATCGAGGTCGATGTCGCCATCATCGGCGGCGGCTATACGGGGCTGTCGGCCGCCTATCATCTGGCGCGCGAGCACGGCATCGTTGCCCATGTGCTGGAGGCCCATCGCATCGGCTGGGGATGCAGCGGGCGCAACGGCGGCTTCTGCTCCATCGGCATCGGCAAAGATGACTTCGGCGATTGGGTGGGGCGTTTCGGCCTCGCCGCCGCCAAACAGGTCTTCGAGCAAGGACGCGAGGCCGTGGCGACGGTCAAGGGAATCATCGGCGACGAGCAAATCGATGTCGACCGCAGCCCGGAAGGCGGGCTCGAGCTGGCGCACCGGCCCAATCGCCTTGGCGAGATGGCAGCCCGGCAGCGGCATCTGAAGGAGCTCTTCGGCATCGAATCCCAGCTCCTGGGAAAGGCCGAGCTGGAACAGGGATATCTCGTGAGCCGCGAGGCCCATGGCGCCTTGCTGCATGACGAGGGCTTCGCGCTCCACGCCCTGAAATATTGCCGCGGCCTGGCGCGCGCCGCCCAGCGCCATGGCGCCATCCTCCACGGCGCCTCGCCGGTGCTGGATTGGCGTCGCGACGGCAAGCGCCATCTGCTGCGCACCCCGGGCGGCATGGTGCGGGCGCGCCAGGTCGTCATCGCCGGCAACGGCTATACCGGCGACCGGCTGCATCCCGGGACCTCGGGCCGTCTGCTGCCGGTGCTCTCCAATATCATCGTGACCCGCGAGCTGACGACGGCGGAGCGCAGCTCCGTCAATTGGCAGAGCTATCTCAAGATCTGGGATTCGCGCATGCTGCTGTTCTACTACCGACTGCTGCCCCAGAATCGGGTGCTGTTCGGCGCCCGCGGCGGGATCGAGGACACGCCCGACAGCAACCGGCGCCAGAAGACCTGGCTGGAGCGACGCTTCGCCGAGATGTTTCCGCCGCTGGGCAGGATCGAGACGGAGTATTTCTGGCGCGGCTGGGTCTGCCTCTCCCGCGACAAGAATCCCCATCTCGGCAGCATCGAGGACGGCACCGTCCATTACGCCCTTGCCTATATGGGCTCGGGCGTGGCGCTCGCCACTTATTGCGGGCGCCTGCTGGCAGCGCGGATCGCCGGCAAGGCGCAAGACGGGGCCGGGCCGCTGCTCGGCGCGCCGCTGCCGGCCTTCCCCTTTCCCGCGCTGCGACGGCTCTATCAGCGCCTCGCCTACGGCTACTACGGCTTCAAGGACGAGTATCTGTGATCGGTCCCGGGCAATTGGCGGTGCATCTGGCCGGCCTTCTCGTGATGGGCGTCGGCTGGGGCGGGAACATCTTGCTCGCCAAGCTGGCGACCACCCTCGGCGCCCCGCCCGCCGGGCTGGCCTTCCTGGAGGCAGCGGGCAGCGGCCTGCTCCTGCTGCTGGTCAGCTGGATGAGGGGCCGGTCGCCGCGCCTTGATGGGCGCCATCTGCGCTTTTACATCATCACGGGCGCGCTCGGTGTGGCCATCCCCAATTTCATCATCTTCCATGCCGCTCGCCATCTCTCCGCCGGGTTGATCGCCATATTGATGACGCTGATACCGCTGGTGACCTATGGCCTGTCCCTGGCCCTGCGGATCGAGCGCTTCTGGTGGGTGAGAGCCGTCGGGCTTCTCTTCGGCCTTCTCGGCGTGACCCTGATCCTGGCGCCCTCGAGCAGCCTGCCGGACGTGAGCGCCGCCCATTGGGTCGTGCTCGGCTTCCTGGCCACCACGATGTTCGCGATGCAGAACGTCTACATCGCCCATGCCTGGCCCCGGGATGGCGATGCACTCGCGCTCTCCTGCGGCGGGCTGATTGCCTCGGCCCTGATGCTGGCGCCCTTGGCCTGGCTGCATGAAGGCTTCATCGGCTTGATTCCGCCCTGGGGCGCCGTCCAATGGGCCGGTATCGCCATGGCCGTGGTCAACGCGCTGATGACGGCGATTTTCATCCTCTCGATCCGATATGCGGGGCCTGTTTTCACTTCGCAGAGCGCCTATCTCATCACCATCGCGGGGGTGCTTTGGGGCATGCTGCTGCTCCATGAGCACCACAGCGTCTGGATCTGGGCGGCGATGCTGGCGATGTGCGCCGGCGTTGCGCTGGTCACCCGTCGTCGCCCGCGCCCGGCCGGCGAGGCCCTCGGCTGAGCGCGCCCATGGCTTTCGCCGGCAATCGGAACGGGGCTGAGGCATGACCCGCCCGCTGGTCGAAGAAATCCCCTATGGCGATCCCCTCGCCGCCTTTGCCGCCTTCGCGGCATCGGAAGGGGCGACTTTCCTCGACAGCGCCCGGCCGGACGGCACGCTGGCGCGCTACTCGTTCATCATGGCCGAGCCCTTTCTCACCCTCAGAAGCCGTGACGGGCTGATCGAGGATGGCGAGGCGCGTTTCACCGGCGATCCCTTCAAGGCGCTGGCCGAGAGGCTGGCGCTCTATCCCCTGGAGCATGAGCTGGGCCTGCCACCCTTCCAGACCGGTGCAGCCGGCTATTTCGCCTATGATCTCGGCCGGCATCTGGAACGCCTGCCGGCCCATCGCATCGACGATCAGCCTTTGCCCGATCTCCTCATGGGCTTCTACGATTGGACCATCGCCTTCGACCATGCCGAGAAACGGGCCTTCATCATGGCGAGTGGCTATCCGGCGCCGAGCGAGCCGGCACGGCGGCGCCAAGCGGCGGCGCGGATCGCCGAGATCCGCGAGCGTCTCGCCCGGCCGGCCGCGCTGCCGAGCCGGCCGGTCATCGCCCCGCCGCGGCCCGATATGGAGCGCTCGGCCTATGAGACCATGGTCCGCCGCACCATCGATTACATCCTGGCCGGCGATATCTACCAGGCCAATATTACCCAGCGCTTCAGCGCGACCCTCGCCGCCGCCGACGATCCCTTCGCCCTCTATTGCGCGCTGCGCCGGCGCAACCCGGCGCCCTTCGCGGCCTATCTGCGCCACGGCGAGGTCGCGATCGTCTCCGCCTCGCCGGAGCGCTTTCTGAAGCTGGCGCAAGGCCGCGTCGAGACCCGGCCGATCAAGGGCACGCGGCCGCGCGGCGCCACCCCGGCCGAGGACGAGGCGCTGAAGCAGGAGCTGACCGAGAGCATCAAGGATCGGGCGGAGAATCTGATGATCGTCGATCTGCTGCGCAACGACCTCTCCCGCGTCTGCCGCGACCGGACGGTGGAGGTGCCGGTGCTCTTCGGCCTGGAGAGCTATGCGACCGTGCATCATCTGGTGTCGGTCGTGACGGCGGAGCTGGTGGCGGCCAAGAGCGCCGTCGATCTGCTGCGCGCCGCCTTTCCCGGCGGCTCCATCACCGGCGCGCCGAAGATCCGGGCCATGGAGATCATCGCCGAGCTGGAGCCCACGCGCCGCGGACCCTATTGCGGCAGCATCGGCTATATCGGCTTCGACGGGTCGATGGATACGAGCATCGTGATCCGCACCATCTGCATCTTGGGCCGCCAGCTGACCTTCCAGGTCGGCGGCGGCATCGTCGCCGATTCCGATCCGGCCGCCGAATATGAGGAGAGCCTGACCAAGGCCAAGGCCATGATCGAGGTGCTGACCGGGTCGGGGGCGGGAGCGGCGTCATGAGCGTGCTCCTGATCGACAACTACGATTCCTTCACCCATAACCTGGCGCGCTATATGCGCGAGCTCGGGCGCGAGGTGACGGTGCTGCGCAACGACGCCCTCACCCTCGGCGAGATCGAGAAACGGGCGCCGAGCCATATCGTCATCTCGCCCGGACCCTGCACGCCGGAGCGCGCCGGCATTTCGCTGGAGGTCGTGCGCCGCTTCTCCGGCTGGCGGCCGATCCTGGGCGTCTGCCTCGGCCATCAATGCATCGGCCAGGCCTTCGGCGGACGGGTGGTGCGCGCCGGCCATGTCATGCATGGCAAGACCTCGCCGGTCACACACGAAGGCGCCGGACTCTTCGCGGGCCTTCCCAGCCCCTTTCGCGTCACGCGCTATCACTCGCTGATCGTCGAGCGGGAGACCCTGCCGGAGTCGCTCGAGGTCACGGCAATGAGCGACGATGGCGTCATCATGGGGCTCTCCCATCGCACGCTGCCGGTCGCAAGCGTGCAGTTCCATCCCGAGGCCGTGCTCACCGAGCACGGCCATCGGCTGCTGGAAAATTTCCTCGCGGGCAACCCATGAGCAGGATCTATCTTAACGGCCGGCTGGTGGAGTTGAGCGAGGCCCGCATCGACCCCGCCGATCGTGGCCTGCTTCTGGCGGATGGGCTGTTCGAGACGCTGCGCGCCTATGGCGGCAAGGCGTTCTGCCTGGAGGCGCATCTGGCGCGGCTGGCGGCAGGATGCGGTTTCCTCGGCCTCCCGGCCCCGCCCGCAGCGGAGATGGCCGCCGCGGTCAGCGCGGTGCTGGCGGCCAATGACCTCGCAGAGGCCTCGATTCGGATCACGCTCACGCGAGGTGTCAGCCCCCGCGGCCTGTTGCCGCCCGCCGAAGCCAAACCGACCCTGATGATCGCCGCCTTTCCTCTGCCGCCGTCACTCCCTCACACCATGAGCGCGTGCATTGTCGGCGTCCGGCGCAACGAGCACTCGCCGTTGTCGCAGCTGAAGTCGCTCGCCTATCTCGACAACATCCTGGCATTGCGCGAGGCCGACGCCGCAGGCTGCGACGAGGCGATCCTGCTCAACACCGCGGGCCGTATCGCTGGCGGCAGCCGCAGCAATCTGTTCCTGGTTCTCGACGGCACCGTCGCCACGGCGCCCCCGAGCGAGGGGCTGCTGCCCGGCATCGCCCGGCAAACCGTGCTGGCGCTGGCGACGAGGCACGGCATTCCGGCCCGGGAAGCGGCTCTGGCGCCGGCAGATCTGGCCCGCGCCAGCGAGGCCTTCCTCACCAACAGCCTGCTGGAGGTTCTGCCCGTGACGCGGCTCCAGGACCGGGTACTGCGCGAAGGTCCCGTCACGACCAATCTCGCTCGCCTCTATCGCGAAAGCATCGCGCGGCCCTGAGGCCATGGAGTTCGATCGCTATCTCGCCCTTTGGCAGCTGACGCCCGATGGCGATCCGATCGCGACCCGCAGCAGCCGGTTGCTCCCGGTGCGCTCCCGCGACGGCGCGGCCGCAATGCTGAAGATCGCGATCGAGGAAGAAGAGCGGCAGGGCGCCGCGCTGATGGCCTGGTTGGAAGGCGATGGCGCCGCCCGCGTTCTGGCGCAGGAGGGCAATGCCCTGCTGCTGGAGCGCGCCCTCGGCCGATCCTCGCTGGCCGAGATGGCGCGCAATGGGCGCGACGACGAGGCGAGCCGCATCATCTCAGCCGTGGCGGCCCGGCTGCACGCCCCGCGCAGCCAAATGCCGCCGGTGCTGGTGCCGTCTATCCATCTGGTTTCGCGAGCTGGAGCCCGCCGCCGTCCGCCATGGTGGCATTCTTCATCAGGCTGCGGCGACGGCACGCAAGCTCCTGGCGGCCCCGCAGGAGATCACCGTCCTGCATGGCGATCTCCATCACAGCAACATCCTGGACTTCGGTTCCCGTGGCTTCCTCGCCATCGATCCCAAGGGGCTTCTTGGCGAGCGCGGCTTCGACTTCGCCAATATCTTCTGCAATCCGGATCCGGCGGTCGCGACGGCACCCGGCCGCCTTGCCCGCCAAGTGGATATCATCGCCGTGGCGGCGGGTCTGGAGCGCCACCGCCTGCTGAAATGGGTGCTCGCTTATGCCGGACTTTCCGCCGCCTGGACCCTGGGCGAGGGCGAGCGACCTGAGCTGGCTTTGTCGGTCGCCGAGCTTGCAGCCACCGAGCTCGCGCAGGCATGACCTCAATTTCTGCTGGGGACGCGCGAGTTCAGTCAGTCCTTGTGGCACGGGCAAAATCGAGCAACGGACCGATGTCATGATTGTCGGAGGCTCGCAAGGCATGGATGTAGCGCTTGCGCAACGCCCCTGGACTGCCAAGGCTGCCTCTACCCCAAGTAAACCGCCCTCCCCCAAGCTGCATGACAAGAAGGTCGGCGAGGAGGCGAGCGTGGCGGCCATTACCATTAGGAAAGAGATGTATCTGCACGAGCCTATGGTGAAATCGTAGGGCAATCTCGTCGCGCGGATAGACCCGTTGCTCGACCCACATCCTCGCATCGTCAAGCAGCACGCGCAGCGCGGCAGGGATTTCCCAATAATTGATGCCGATGTTCTTCTCGCTTGTGCGGAAGACACCAGCCCAGCGCCATACGTCGCCGAACATCTGGCGGTGCAGGTCGCAAATGAATTTCTCGTTGAGCAAGTCACGCCGGCGGCGATAGGCCCAACTTTCGCCTCGAAGAATATTTTCCCGCTCAGCGATGTTCAGCTCGTGGCGAAAAGCGATATGCGCGGGAAGGAGGGCCTGCATCTCCTCCGCGGTCAGCGGCGTCGCGTGATCGTCCGGCTGGTCGAAGACATCGCTCACATCTCGTCCCACAAGGCACGTGGATCGATATCCTCAGCAAGCTCATCAAGCCGTGGCTCGGCATCCTTCGCGCTCACCTTCTGATTTTCGAGGAGCATGGAGTGGTCGACTGCTTGCAGACGGCGGCGAGCGAGCTTGCGCGCGCGCTCCCGTATCATGGTCTTGAGCGGCTTATTGGGTATGAGGACATAGACGAGGGTGCAGTCGAGGGCTTCGGCTGCACGCCTCAGCGTGGCCAATTGGATCGTGCCCTTCATTTCTGACTGTTCCATCTCAATAACGGTTGGCTGCTTTACGCCAAGCCGCCTCGCCAACTGCGACGAAGACATGCCAAGTGCCTGCCGGACGGCCTTGATCCAGCCGCGCACCGGAGGAGTAAATCTGGCAATGGGGCGCATTTCGTCGAAGCGGGCATCGAGCGCCGCTCGCGATTGGATTCTGGTTCGAGATTTCTCCATAGGCTGTGGCCTATAAAAATTTGAGTTAAAATAGGATGTAACCTATTTAGGTGCAATTTTCAATAGGCTGTAACCTATAATTCTTCTGTCGAGCGAGTGGACCTTTCTCGGCTATCGATCAGATGAATGAACGACCCCGCAACCTTGCCACGCCGCCGGCCGACCTTGCCCAATCCGCGGCCGAGGGCATCGCGGCAATCGAACAGCGCCTCCCCCTCGCCCTCGTCCAGCACCGTCGCGTAGTGGAATTCATGCCCCCGGAAGGAAGCGCCGGTGGCGCCCAAGGGTCCTGCAGCCAGCAACGCCGCCTCGCGATAGCCAAGGTGAAGGTGGGGCTCGGCGAAGGAAGAATTCGAGCGGCAGCAGACCGGCCATGGCGTGGCGCCGTCCCTCCTTGTCGATGAGGCCGGTGCCCAGAATCGATATAGCCGCCGCATTCGCCGAACAGGACCGCGCCCCTCGCTGCCGCACCGCGCAGCCCGTCGAGGAAGCGCTCGCCCTTCGCCAGTCGCCCGGCATAGAGCTCGGGATAGCCGCCGGGGAGATAGACTGCATCGCAGCCCGCTGGCGGCGCCTCATCGGCCAAAGGCGAGAAGATGGCGATCTCGGCGCCGGAATTGCGCCACGCATCGAGCTGGCCGGCATAGGAAAAGGCAAAAGCAGCATCGCTAGCGACGGCGATGTGCTGTCCCAAGGGAAGTAGCGAGCCGGCCGCGCCGGCGGATGCCAGGGCGCGCGCCGGCCGCGCGAGATCGAGCAGCCGATCGACGTCGAGCCGCACATCGAGGCGGTCGGCCAGCCGATCGAGGAAGGCATCGAGATCGGCATGCTCCAGCGCCTGCACCAAGCCCAGATGGCGCTCGGGCAAGACGAGATCCGCGACGCGGGGAAGGCAGCCCAGCACGGGAATGCCGAGCGGCTCGGCGGCTCGGCGCAGAGCGGATTCATGGGAGGCACCGCCGATGCGGTTGAAGATCACGCCGGCGATGGCGACATCGGCGCGATGGCGGGCGAAGCCGCCCAGCAAGGCGCCTGCCGATTGCGCCTGACCGCGGGCATCCACCACCAGGATGACCGGCCAGCCGATGAGGGCCGCGAAATCGGCGGCCGAGGCGGTGCCGTCGGCAGCGCCGTCGAAGAGGCCCATGGCACCTTCGACCACCGTGAGGGCAACGCTGCTGGAGAGCTGCTCCAGCAGGGCGGTCACCGTCGCGGGCCGCATGGCCCAGAGGTCGATGTTGAGGCAAGGCATGCCCAGAGCGGCTGCATGAAAGGCGGGATCGATGTAGTCGGGCCCAAGCTTGGCAGCGGAGAGCTGGAGTCCGCGTCGGCGCAGCAGACGCAGCAGCCCCGCCACCAGCGTCGTCTTGCCGCTGCCCGAGGCCGGGGCGGCGAAGATCAGACCCGGCGCGCTCACGCGCTTTCGCTGCGTTTCTTCTGCCCCAGGGGATCGGCGATCAACCGCTTGCCGGAAAGCGCGCCCAGCCAGTCCAAACCGGCACGAAGCCGCACCGCCTCGCCCACCACGACCATGGCCGGCGGCTCGATGCCGGCGCCCGCGACATCGGCGACAATCTTGCCGAGAGTGGATTCGAGCACCTGCTGCTCGGCGGTGGTCGCCTTGCTGACGACGGCGATGGGCTCCGCCGGGCTTCGCCCGGCGGCCAGCAGCCGCTCGACGATCGGCTCGATATGCTTGAGGGCCATATAGATCACCAGCACCGGCGCGCCGCGGGAGAGCGATTCCCAATCGACCGAATCCGGCACCAGCCCGCTGGCGTCATGACCGGTGATGAAGGCGACGGCCGAATTGACCTCGCGATGGGTGACCGGGATGCCGGCATAGGCGAGCCCGCCGACGCCGGCACTGATGCCCGGCACGATACGGAAGGGGACGCCCGCCCCGACGAGGGCCAGGGCCTCCTCCCCGCCGCGGCCGAAGACGAAGGGATCGCCGCCCTTGAGGCGCAGCACGCGCCGACCTTCGCGGGCCAGCTCGATCAGCCGCAGCGAGATGTCGCGCTGCTTCGCCGAGGGTTTGCCACCCCGCTTGCCGGCATATTCCAGCACGGCGCCGGGTTGCGCGAGATCGAGGATCCGATTGTCGACCAATGCGTCATAGACGACGACCTCGGCCTGCCGGAGCCCGTGGAGCGCCAGGACCGAAAGCAGGCCCGGGTCGCCGGGACCGGCGCCGGCAAGCCAGACGGTCCCCGGCTCGAGGGCCGGGAGATTGCGGAAAATCTCTTCCATGGGCGCATTCTAGGGGCTGGCAGCCCCTCGACTAGTCAAATCCAGACCTGGGATTTAAGAATAGCGCCATGGGAAACAAGCCGCGCGGGCCCCTGCGCCGGGGCTGGACCACCGGCGCCTGTGCCGCGGCTGCGGCAAAGGCCGCCTACACGGCGCTGCTGACGGGTGAGTTTCCCGATCCGGTAGAGATCCTGCTGCCCAAGGGCGACCGGCCGAGCTTTGCCCTCGCCCGCCAGTCCCTGGCGGCTGGCGAGGCCAGCGCCGGCATTATCAAGGATGCCGGCGACGATCCGGATGTGACCCATGGGGCGCTCATCCTCAGCCGAGTGCGCCTCCTGCCGGCGGGCACGGGAGTGGCCTTCCGTGCCGGCGCGGGGGTGGGGACTGTGACCAAGCCGGGGCTGCCGATTCCCGCGGGCGAGCCCGCGATCAATCCCGCGCCCCGCCAGATGATGCGCGAGGTCATCGCCGAGGTTGCTGCCGCCCATGGCACGCCGGGTGATGTCGAGATCACGGTCGAGGTTCCCGGCGGCGAGGAGCTCGCCCGCCACACCTGGAATCCGCGGCTGGGCATCCTGGGGGGCATCTCGATTCTGGGCACCACCGGCGTGGTGCATCCCTATTCCTGCTCCGCCTGGATCGCCTCCATCCACCGCGGCATCGATGTCTGCCGCGCCAATGGGGTCGAGCATGCCGCGGCCTGCACCGGCTCCACCTCCGAGGCCGCGGTGCAGCGTCTCTATGGCTTGCCGGACCACGCGCTGATCGACATGGGCGATTTCGCCGGCGGCACGTTGAAATATCTGCGCCGTCATCCCATCGCGCGGCTCACCATCGCCGGTGGCTTCGGCAAGCTCTCCAAGCTTGCCGGCGGGGCCATGGATCTCCACTCCGGCCGCAGCGAGGTGGATCGCGAGCAGCTCGCCGCAGCGCTTCTGCGCCTGGGCGCCGAGCCCCCGCTCGCAGCGGCGGCTCGAAGCGCCAATACCGCGGGCGAGATCCTGGGAATGGCCCAAGCATCGGGGCTGGCGCTGGGAGATCTCATCGCCGGCGAGGCGCGGGACCAGGCGCTGGCCATGGTCGACGGCAAGGTGGCGGTCGAGGTCATCGTCATCGATCGCGGCGGAGAGGTGGTGGGCCGTGCCGGATTCTAAGCGTCTTTTGATTCTTGGCGGCACCGGCGAAGCCCGGCAGCTGGCCGATGTCTTGGCCGCGCGAGACGGGTTGACGGTGATCACCTCGCTGGCGGGGCGCACCGTGGCGCCCCTGCGGCCGGCGGGCGAGCTGCGCATCGGGGGCTTCGGCGGCGCCGAGGGGCTGGCCGGATATCTGCGCTCGGCGAAGATCGATCTGGTCATCGACGCGACCCACCCCTATGCCGCCGCCATCAGCCGCCATGCGCTGGCAGCCGCGGAAGCGACGGGCCGGCCGTTGCTCCGTCTCGCGCGCATGGCCTGGCAAGCCGAAGCGGGCGATCACTGGATCGAAGTCGACAGCCTGGCTGCCGCGGCCCTGGCGGCCCCGTCGCTGGGCCGGCGGGCCTTCCTCACCATCGGCGTGAAGGAGCTTGCCGCCTTCGCCGAGGTGCCGGACATCTGGTTCCTGGTGCGGCTGGTGGCAGCGCCGGAGGAGCCGCCGCCCCTGCGCTCCTATGACATCATCCTCGGCCGCGGACCGTTCGCGACCGATGCGGAACGCCAATTGCTGCAGGCGCACCGGATCGATTTCATCATCGCCAAGAACAGCGGCGGGACCGCCACCCACGGCAAGATCGTCGCGGCGCGCGAGCTTGGGCTTCCCGTCATGCTGCTGCGCCGGCCGAGCCTCCCGCCTACCGAGACCGCTGGCTCGATCGAGCAGGCGGTGACATGGGTCAGGAAGGCGCTGGGGTGACGGCGGTGGCAAATCGCGCCGAGCTGAATTGGCTATTGGCGACGGCCCATGAGCAGCACCGCGCCGGAGATCTGGCTGCGGCCGAAAAGGCCTATGGCGAGATCCTTCGCCGCCAGCCGCACCACGCCAAGGCCCTGCATCTGCTCGCCGTTCTCGCGCTCCAGACGGGACGTCCCGAGGCCGCCATCGAGCTCCTCGAGAGGGCAGCCCAGATCGAGCCCGAGGATCACGAGATCCTGCGCAATCTCGCCCGGGCGCTCGCTCGGGTGGGGCGAAGCGAGGCGGCGGCTGCCGCCCTCGTGCGCGCGGCGGGGCTCGCACCGGCAGACGCTCTCGTCCGGCTCGAGCTCGGCAATGCCTATGTGAAAGCGGGCAAGAGGCGAGAGGCCATCGCTGCCTATGATGAGGCCATCCGCCTCGACGACGCTCTCGCCGAGGCCCATCTCAATCTCGGCGTGGCGCTCCGCAGCGAGGGCGAGGAGGCAGCAGCCATCGCAAGCATGCGCCGCGCCATCGAACGCCGGGCCGCCTATGGCGAGGCCCATTACAACCTCGGTAATGCCTTGCAGGCCGCGCACGACCTTCCGGGCGCCGTGGCGGCCTTTCGCCAGGCCGTCGCCTTCGAGCCGAAATTGGCAGCGGCCCATTTCAATCTCGGAATCGCCCTTCTGAAGTCGGGCGCCGCCGCGGATGCCACCACTGCCTTCCGCGACGCCCTTCGCCATCACCCCGATTTCGCGGAGGCGGAATTCAACCTCGGCAACGCGCTGCTGGAGCAAGGCGATGCGTCGGAGGCCGCTGCCAGCTTCGAACGCGCGCTGAGCCTGAAGCCCGGCTGGGTCGCCGCTTACTGCAATCTCGGCATCGCGCGCCAGCGCGAGGGCCGGCTCGATGCAGCGCGCGCGGCCTATGCCGCCGCCTTGGCCACGGATCCCACCTGCTTTCCCCGCATCGTCAACAGCCTCACGGCGGATTCCATTGGCGAGCTATGGCTCGATTTCGAAGCGCTCCGCCGCAGCCTCACCACGCCCGCCTAGGGGGTAATGGCCGTTCAAGTTGAACCGGCTTCTCCACCTCTCGGTCGTCATTCCGGCGAAAGCCGGAATCCAGGGCCACATGATCAGCAGTTTGCCGCACGCCCCTGGACCCCGGCTTTCGCCGGGGTGACGGAAGACAATGGCTGTGCCTGCGCTCTAGTCTACCTCGACCCCTTGCTGCGGTAGCGCCGGCGATAGACTCCAGGCATCTCCAGAATCTCCCGGGTGACCGCCGCGAAGCGCTCAGCCTTGTCGCCGGCAAGCTCTCCGAATTCCAGCGTCAGCGCCTCCCGCCGAAATGGAATGCAATGGGCGACCGGCGTCCCTTTGGGCAACAAACCGGAGAAGCCGGCATCGGTCCAAAGCGCGGGAAAGAAGATGCCGATGTCGCTGAAGCGGTCGCTGTCCACCACGCCGGTCAACAACCGGAACGGCAGATCGAGGCGGTTGGCGGGATGCATGGCGAGCAGCGACCAACCCTCCTCCAGCTCGATGGTCCAGAAACTGTTGAACTTGATGGCGGGACGATCGCCCTGATGCAGCGGCGAGCCCTGGAGCTGGGCCGACACATGAAAGCTGAGGGGCGAGCGCGGATGGTCCGCCAGCGATAGCGGCGGCAGCGGCCAGTCCCAGCTGAAGCGCCCCGCCTCGACCGTGACGTCGCAAGGCAGCGGGATCAGAAAGCCCGTGGACATGGCATCGATGAAGGGCGGGCATTGCTTGACGGTGCGGATGTCCTGGCCGTGAAAATCCGAGAATGCCGTGCGCGGCATGGATTTCAGCCAATCGGGCAGGCCCTCGCGGGCGGGCATCGGCTTCGGCAGGACATGGGCGATGGCCGGATCGCAACGGAAGACGATCTTCATTCGGCTTGCCTGAAAAGAAAACGGGGGCGGCGATCTGCCGCCCCCGAGATCGAAGCTTGGGTTAGCGGACCTTGCCGGCTTTCCAGTCGGCGAGGAGCTGAGCATAGGGCACCGTCTCGCCCTTGGGGCTCTCGTCGATCTTGGCCCAAGGCGCCTCTTTGTCGCTGAGCCAATCCGCATCGGGCTTTTCGGGATTGAGCTTCGGCGCGCAGTTCTTCATGCCGGCACGTTCCAACCGGGCCAGGACGCGATCCATTTCCTTGGCCAGATTGTCCATCGCCGCCTGCGGCGTCTTCTCGCCCGTGACGGCGGCGGCGACGTTCGGCCACCACAGCTGGGCGAGCTTCGGATAGTCGGGCACGTTCGTGCCCGTCGGCGTCCAGGCCACCCGCGCCGGGCTGCGGTAGAACTCGACGAGGCCGCCGAGCTTGGGCGCGGCATCGCTCATGGGCTGGCTCATGATGTCCGACTGGCGGATCGGCGTCAGGCCCACCAGCGTCTTCTTCAGCGAGGTCGATTTGCAGACGCAGAACTGCGCATAGAGCCAGGCCGCCTTGCGCCGCTCCAGCGGCGTCGACTTCAGCATGGTCCAGGAGCCGCAATCCTGGTAGCCGTTCTGCATGCCTTCCTTCCAATAGGGACCGTGGGGTGATGGGGCCATGCGCCACTTCGGCGTCCCATCGGCATTGACCACGGGCAGCCCCGGCTTGGTAAGGGCAGCCGTGAAGGCGGTGTACCAGAAGATCTGCTGGGCAATATTGCCCTGCCCGGGCACCGGTCCCGCCTCGGAGAAGGTCATGCCCGGCGCCTCCGGCGGGGCATATTTCTTCATCCAGTCGATGTATTTCGTCAGCGCATAGACGGCCGCCGGGCTGTTCGCCCCGCCGCCGCGGCTGACCGAGGCGCCGACCGGATGGCAATCCTCGACCCGGATGCCCCATTCGTCGACGGGCAGACCGTTGGGGATGCCCTTGTCGGCTTCGCCGGCCATGGAAAGCCAGGCATCGGTGAAGCGCCAGCCGAGGGAGGGATCCTTCTTGCCGTAATCCATATGGCCGTAGACGCGGACGCCGTCGATCTCCTTGACATCGTTGGAGAAGAAATTCGCGATGTCCTCATAGGCCGACCAATTGACCGGCACGCCGAGATCGTAGCCGTATTTGGCCTTGAACTTGTCCTTGAGATCCGCCCGGTCGAACCAGTCGGCACGGAACCAGTAGAGATTGGCGAACTGCTGGTCGGGCAGCTGATAGAGCTTGCCGTCGGGCGCGGTGGTGAAGCTCTTGCCGATGAAATCGTCGACATCCAGAGTTGGCAAAGTGACGTCCTTGCCCTCGCCGGCCATGAAATCAGACAACGGGATCGCCTCGCCATAGCGGAAATGCGTGCCGATCAGATCGCTGTCGTTGATGTACATGTCGAAGACGTTCTTGCCCGACTGCATTTGCGTCTGCAGCTTCTCGATGACATCGCCTTCCTGGATGATGTCGTGCTTCAGGTTGATTCCGGTGATCTCCCGGAAGGCCTTCGCCAGGGTTTTGGTCTCATAGACATGGGTGTCGATGGTCTCGGAGACGACGTTGATGTCCATGCCGGCATAGGGCTTCGCGGCATCGACGAAGAACTTCATCTCCTCCATCTGCTGGTCTTTGGTCAGCGTGCTCGGCTGGAACTCATTGTCGACCCAGGTCTGGGCGGCATCCAGGGCAGCCTCGGCCGACCATGGCCTGAGGCCGACAGCGGCTGTCACGGCCAGGGCTGTCGCGCCCTTGAGCATCGTCCGCCGGGTAATGATCGAAGAGGTTTCCTTCCGGCTCATATCGTTTCCTCCATGTTGCCCCTCCCCCTGTGATCTCTACGCTGGCTCGGGATGGAAGGGTTTTCCTCCAGCCAGCTCCGGCATAGGCGCCGGCACCCCTCAGAAAACTCGGGCAGCTATCCCCAGCGCATGACGGCGATGAGGTAGAGGATCGCTACCACCAGCGTCCCCGCCACAGCGGTCCAGCTGGCCCATTCGGTGAAATAGATACCGCCCAGATTGATGTAGGCGCTGCCCAGCAGGCCGATGAACAGACGATCCCCGCGCGTCGTCGTCATCGGCAGGAAGCCGCGGCGCGGCACCGTGGGGGAGACGACCTCCCAGACCGTCATGCCGGCCAGCATGATGGCGATGACGATGAAGAAGATCGCCGTCGGCAGGGTCCAGGCCATCCAATCCATGGGTCTACCCTCCTCGCCTCACACCCGGCCCAGGGCAAAGCCCTTGGCGATGTAGTTGCGAACGAACCAGATCACGAGCGCGCCCGGGATGATGGTGACGACGCCGGCAGCGGCGAGCACGCCCCAGTCCATGCCGGCCGCGCTGACCGTGCGCGTCATCGTCGCGGCGATGGGCTTGGCGTCGACCGAGGTGAGGGTCCGCGCCAGCAACAGCTCGACCCAGCTGAACATGAAGCAGAAGAAGGCCGTCACGCCGACCCCCGAGCGGATCAGCGGCAGGAAGATGCGCAGGAAGAACCGCGGGAAGCTGTAGCCGTCGATATAGGCCGTCTCGTCGATCTCGCGCGGCACGCCGGACATGAATCCCTCCAGGATCCAGACGGCCAGCGGCACGTTGAAGAGCATATGCGCCAGCGCCACGGCCAGATAGGTGTCGAAGAGCCCGATCGAGGAATAGAGCTGGAAGAACGGCAGCAGGAACACCGCCGGCGGCGACATCAGATTCTGTCAGCAGCCAGAAGAACATGTGCTTGTCGCCGAGGAAGCTGTAGCGCGAGAAGGCATAGGCCGCCGGCAACGCGACCAGCACCGAGAACACGGTGTTCATCGACACATAGGCGATGGAGTTCAGATAGCCGGTGTACCAGTCCGGGTCCGTGAAGATGGTGCGGAAGTTCGCGATCGTCGGCGCATGGGGAAACAGGGTGAAGCTGCCGAGGATCTCCTCATTGGTCTTCAGCCCCATGTTCACCATCCAGTAGATGGGCAGGAGGATGAACAGGAAATAGAGGATCAGGGCGACGCTGCGCTTCCTCATGACGCCGGACCTTTCCCGAGGTTCTGGATCACCGTGTAGAAGATGAAGCTGAGCAGCAGGATGATCAGGAAGTAGATGATCGAGAATGCCGCCGCCGGGCCGACGTCGAACTGGCCGACGGCGAGCGTCGTCAGATACTGGCTGAGGAAGGTGGTCGAATTGCCCGGGCCCCCGCCCGTCAGCACGAAGGGCTCGGTATAGATCATGAAGCTGCCCATGAAGCGCAGCAGGATCGCGATCAGGAGGACGCCGCGCAGCTTCGGCAATTGGATGTAGCGGAAGACCGCCCAGGGCGAGGCCCCGTCGATGCGGGCCGCCTGGTAGTAGGCATCGGGAATCGCCCGCAAGCCCGCGAAACACAGCAGGACGACCAGGGGCGTCCAATGCCAGATATCCATCACCACGACGGTGATCCAGGCATCGGCCGGGCTGGCCGTATAGTTGTAGTTCAGGCCCAGCGAATTGACGAGATATCCGGCAAGCCCGATGTCGCCGCGGCCGAAGATCTGCCAGATGGTGCCGACGACGTTCCAGGGAATCAGCAAGGGCAACGCGAGCAGGACAAGGCAGAGGGAGGCGCGCCAGCCGCTGGTCGGCAGCGTCAAGGCCAGCGCGATGCCGAGGGGAATCTCGATGAGGAGCACGATGGCGGAGAATTCGATCTGCCGGATCAGGGCGGCGTGCAGATCGTCGTCCTGCAGCACCTGCAGGAACCATTCGGTGCCGACGAAGACCCGCTGGTCGGGGCCGAGGATGTCCTGCACGGAGTAGTTGACCACGGTCATCAGCGGGATGAGGGCGCTGAAGGCAACGCAGATGAAGACCGGGATGACCAGGAGCCAGGCCTTGTTGTTGACGGTCTTCTGCATCGCCTGTCCCCTTCCGCCTCAGTCGATCGCCCGGCCGCCGGCGTAGAGCCGGGTGCGCTCCGCCGGCAGCAGCAGCCAGCCCTGGCCGAGGGCGACGGTCTCGTCCTCCGGCAGCTTGGCCTTCAGGGTCCGGCCGCTGAGGCGCGCCGTGACGATCTTGTAATTGCCCAGATCCTCCACCGCCTCGAAATCGGCGGCGATCGCGCCCGGCTGCGGTGCCGCGAGGCAGCGCAGGAACTCGGGTCGGATTCCCAGCTGCAGCTCGCCGCCGGCAGCCCGCGCGCTAGCAGCCTTCTCGGCCGCCAGCGGCAGACGCACCCCATCGATGGCGATCGAATCGCCATCGAGCCGGCAGGGCAGCAGGTTCATGCCCGGACTGCCGATGAAATAGCCGACGAAGGTATGGGCCGGCGCCTCGAACAGCTCCTGCGGCGTGCCGAGCTGGACGACCTGGCCCTCATACATCACGACCACCTGGTCGGCGAAGGTGAGCGCCTCGACCTGGTCATGGGTCACATAGATCAGGCTGAGGCGGAACTGCTGATGGATCTGCTTCAGCTTGCGGCGCAGGATCCATTTGACATGCGGGTCGATCACCGTCAGCGGCTCGTCGAAGAGGATGGCTGCGACGTCCTTGCGCACCAGGCCGCGGCCGAGCGAGATCTTCTGTTTCGCATCGGCGCCCAGCCCGCTCGCGCGGTGCTTGAGATCGGCGCCGAGCTCGAGCATCTCGGCGACCTCATGCACCCGCGACCTGACCTCGGCCTCGCCCAGCTTGCGGTTGCGCAAGGGGAAGGCGAGGTTGTCGTACACCGTCATGGTGTCGTAGATGACCGGAAACTGGAAAACCTGGGCGATATTGCGCTGCTGTGGCGCCAGGTCGGTCACGTCGCGTCCATCGAACAGCACGCGCCCCTGGCTGGGACGGATGAGGCCCGAGATGATGTTGAGCAGGGTGGTCTTGCCG
>CAVSAG010000008.1:0-382687 GCA_963725905.1 uncultured Pseudomonadota bacterium
TGGCTGACATGGTCATCCGTGCGCCCACCCGGGACGATGACGGAGCTATAAACGGTCTTTTGTACCGCGCAAGGATCTGCAATCGTTTCTCGATACCGATCTCACCTTCATTTTTCCCGCTGTCGATCGAATGCCTTTCGCCGGATTGCTTGATCCCCAAGGCGATATCGAATCCTTCCGCGTGTCGCTTACGATTGACCAAATCAACGATCGATTGGCCAGCGAAAACAAGGGCGCAAAGGACAAGCACCTGGACAAGATTCAATACGTGCCCAAAAAGGCGCACGTGATCAAACATAAGATTTACAAAATGCTCGCTGTTTCGTTAACCGAAATTGCGGAAATCGAGCAAATCACGCGAAGGCTGCTTCGAAGCGAGTTGCGGGCACAAAAAGAGGCTACGTTTCGACAGGAGGCAATAGAAGAACTGCAACAGGAACTTGGCCGGCTTCCAACTGTGGACGAGATCAACGGCCGCGTTAATTTTAAACTGGACCAAGCTGTTGCCATCGCCTTCCCCAGCAGACTTAGAGAAGGAACTGGACAAGAGAATGAAATTTGAACTCGAACCGTTCGAGTTTGCGGACCTTCAGAAAGTGAAGTTTCTGACCCTCGGCCTGGGCAAGCTCGACATCATCACAATGCATCGAGAACGGAAGGGTGACCGTGTATTACCGAGACCATGAGCAGCCTTTCGAGCCGAACGTTGATCAGAGCGATAATCTGTTAAACCTGCCGCGATACGTATCGGGATCGTAATTTATTTCTGCTACATCCGATATTAGCATCCTTCGTTTGACGCATCCCCCGTGGTGCCGCCAATCCGCAGCGAAGACTGGTGCGCGACCATCGACCATGAGCACGAGCAAGAGCAAGAATAGGGCTGCCCATGCGTTTGACACGAACGCCTGTCCAACGATGAGTGCTTTCCGATGAGCGCGCAGGAAAAATGGGCTGGATCGAAATCGCTGGCGCTTTTACGTCAGGGGCCGTTTCGCCGCTACATCATCGGTTCGCTCATTTCCGACAGTGGCACATGGATGCAGATGATGGCGCAGAGTTGGGTGATGAGCGGGCTTACTAACACGGCGATTCTGCTCGGGTTGGTGAACTTCGCTGCGGGCTTACCGGCGTTAATACTTGCTCCGATGGCAGGTTCATTGGCTGACCGGTGGGACAAACGCAAAATCCTGGTGGCCACGCAAATTGCGCAAATCATCTTTGCTGTGGCATTGGGATTCCTGGTGATGAGCGGCCACGTTCGCATCTGGCACATTATTTTCTTTGCGCTTCTCCTGGGATTGCTTTCGCTTACGAAATGCCGGCCATCAGTGCGCTCGTGCCGGAGTTGGTGAAGCGCGATGAGATCGCCGCAGCCGTTGCTCTCGATAGATCAGTGTTTCACGGATCGCGTTTGATAGGTCCTTCGATAGCCGGCCTTCTTGTCGGGTGGTGGGGCGCGGCGTCGGCATTTTTCACAAACGCGCTCTCTTTTGTAGCATTGATCGCAGCACTCATTTCGTTACCCAAACGGCCGCTGGGAACACCGGAGGAAGAACAACAACGCCGTAGCGGGATTTTGGAGGGATTTCGCTATGTTCGCTCCAATCGCATCATTGTTTCCCTCATCACGCTGATTGCGCTGAACACGATCTTCGTTTTCCCGGCGATCTCAGTGATGCTCCCGCTCTACGTGCGCGATATTCTTCATCTTGGCCCGAAAAGCATGGGTGGACTCATGGCGATATCTGGTAGCGGCGCGTTTCTTGGTTCGATTGGCTTGCTTAGCGTTGCGCGCGAGAGTCGGTTGAAATTCATGACCGGCAACGTCGTAGCCATCGCGGTCGGTGTTTTTCTCATGTCGATGTCACAAGGTTTCCTGCTGACTGCTTGCGCGATGGGCGCTATGGCCATCGCCCTCTCAATGAATTTTGGTCTTACGAACACGATCGTGCAGGAACAAGCGCCGGCGCATTTGCGCGGTCGCGTATCAGCAGTTGTGGGCATGAGCTTTTTCGGCTTGATGCCTGTTGCAGGCCTGATCACCCCAGGTTTCGCTGATCTTATTGGAATGCGGACAACGCTGACGATTGCATCAGTGATCTATGGAATCGCTGCTTTTGCGGTTTTGAGCGTTGCAGGACGCCACGTTTGCGATCAGCCGGTTTCGGCCGCACCGGAGCCGGAAATTGAGCCGGTTTGCTGAAGCTGGCGTTCGCCGTGGCGAATGCCCTACAGTTAACCGATGATTTCGTTTTCCACTTGCTGGAACTCCGGGCGGCACACCGCAGGAGATGAATGTCTCCGCGAAATCAAAACCGAACTCGGGTTTGATTCGATTGAATTGGGGCACGGGACACGCCTGTCGTTGGTGCCGGGAATTCAGAAAATGTTCGATTCAGGTCAGGTGCGCTTCACAAGTTTGCATAATTTTTGTCCGTTGCCTGTGGAGGTGATGGTGGCTTCGCCGGATTGTTATCAGCTTTCTGCTGTTTCTCCCGAGGAACGCGAACGTGCCGTTAAACAAACTTTTCAAACAATTGATTTTGCCGAACGACTGGGTGCGCCGTTTGTCGTGTTGCATTTAGGCGAGGTGAAAATGCGGCCAATTACCGATCAATTGATCAAGATGACAAAAGCGGGCAAGCATCTCTCTCGCGCATACGTACGAGCTAAACTGAAAGCGGTCGAAACGCGCGAACGACGCGCACCCGCTCATGTGCAGCGGGTGAAAGATTGTCTGCGCCGCATTGTCGAGCACGCAGCTTCGAAAAACGTGCGGATCGCTTTAGAAAGCCGGCGCGGGTACGAAGAAATTCCAAGCGAACGCGAGTTGCCGAGCCTGCTGGACGAAGTGAATTCGGGGCAGGTCGGCTACTGGCACGACTTCGGCCATTCCCAAATTAAGGAGAATTTGGGGTTCATTGATCATGCCGCAGTGGTTAGGCGCGGTCGGCTCCAGGGCTTTTGGCTGCCACGTGCAGGATTGCGTGTGGCCGGCCAAAGACCATGAAGCGCCTTTTACCGGCGCGATAGATTTCGATAAACTTGTTCCGCTTCTCCCCACAAACTGCTTATTTGTCTGGGAGATGAGCCCGAACAAAACGGCGGATACGATTCTCCAGTCCGTTCGAATCTGGAAGGAACGCTTTGGCGAATGAAGAAGATTCTGCTCACGATTCTCCAAGTTAGCGTCACCGCCGGTGTGCTGTATTGGGTCTATCACGATCCAAACCGGCGGGCCCAGATGGTCGAGGCGCTGCGGAACGCGGAGTACCGCTGGGTTCTAATGGCGATGCTGGCCTATTTCGTGGTCGAGGCAGCCGCCGCGTTTCGCTGGCACGTGTTGCTGAAAGTGCAAAACATCCACCTCAGTGTCCCGCGCCTGACCGGACTCTTTTTTATTGGGTTGTTTTACAACCAATTTCTTCCCGGAGGCACTGGCGGCGACATTATCAAGAGTTATTACCTGCTAAAGGAAACACCTGACAAGAAAGCCGGCGCATTGCTGGCGGTAGTGTTCGATCGATTCATCGGACTCGTTGCGCTCGTTGCCGTCACGGCCACCCTGGTCGCGTTGCGATACGATTTTCTTGCCCAGAAACCGGAAACCCGAAATTTACTTTGGTTGTTGCTCATTCTTCTGAGCGCGTCGGTTGCTTTTCTTGTTGCGACTTTCGTCATCAGTGGATTCAAACTGTTCCATTATTTTCCCGCACATTTTCCGGGACGCGATAAACTGATTGAGATCTTCGCGGCCTATCATCTGTATGCGCATCATTGGCGCGCAACCCTCGCTGCGTTCGGCGTGTCGATCGTGGCACATCTTGCAACGTTTACAGCTTTCCTGTTTGCCGCGTATGCGCTGGGTGTCCGGGTGCCACTCATTGATTTTTTTGCCATCATGCCGGTCGAACGAACGATCTCGGCTTTACCCATCAGTTTCGCCGGAATCGGACTCCGAGAAAAAGTTTTGCAGATCATGCTCAACGGGCTGTGTGGCGTTCCGGAAGCAAAAGCTATTCTCATCGGATCGCTGAGCTTTATCATTATTCTTGTTTGCTGCCTCCGGGGCGCTTTTGTTTATCTGTTTTACAAGCCGAGTGGCGCAGAAGAACACGTGAAACTCCGCGAAATGGAAAAGGAAGTTGTCACGCTGGAACATGAGCTCGGCGAACCCGAGTAACAATGTGGGAGGGACGTCAGTGTCCCGACCGTCGCGACACAAAGGCCGGGCCCACATTCGCAACCGCCCATTCGTCATTGCCACGTTTGCAATGACCGCGACGGAAAAGTCACGACGAAGAATTTCGGACCGGTGGATTTCACTTCACGTGAAGACAAGCTGCACTTGTTTCGCCAGCGTGCTCTGGCGGATGCGGTTCTTCTCGGTCACACAAGTCTGGAACGCGACAACGTGCGGCTCGGAGTGCCGGCAGAACTGCAGGAATTGAGGAATAATCGTGGCCAGTCCCGCTCTCCGCTTCGCGTGATCGTCTCGAACAAAGGCAGAATCGACGATCGACTGATTATTTTTCAATCCGACATTTCGCCCATAATTATTTTTTCAACTAAACGGATGCCTCCGAAGAATGGGGAGAAGGCTTTGCGTAAAACGGCAACGCTGCACCTAACGAATGCCACGGAGATCGATCTCGCTGCGATGTTGAAAACTTTGCGGAATCAATACAACATCCGCACGCTTGCGTGTGAAGGCGGCCCGACTCTTTTTCGCTCCTTGTTGGAAAAAGGCTTAGTCGATCAGCTCAATCTTACAATCGCGCCGTACATGTTTGGCGGAGGGAAAGGGCCTACGCTGACAGGTCTGAGTAAGGAATTTCTTCCCGCAAGCGTGCATTGCTCATTGATCGAGATGCGCACAGTCGGCGACGAATGTTTCCTCACATATCGAATCAAGCACCAGCAACGGCGCCCGAGCAGAACGCGATCACCGCGCAACGACTGATATATTCGAGTTATTCGCCAGGGCAATAACGGCGTCCCGCTCTAGCAGCAAGGTCTTTCCGGCTTCCACAGCAATGACACACACTCCCGATTCAGCAGCGATGCGAAGCGTTTCGACACCGATTACCGGCACGTCGAAGCGCATGTCCTGATTCGGTTTGCGACCTTAATCATGACCGCGCCTTCGCGCGCGAGCGTTCCACCGCGTTTGATTGCGTCGTTTGTTCCCTCAAACGCTTCAACCGCGACGTACGGTTCCGTTTTTTACGATGATGGTTTGGCCGATGTCGAGTCGCGCAATTTCCTTCGCGACACTCCAACCAAGCTCGACATCGTGGTCTTCCGCGCGCGACAACTTCGGTCCAGCAATCAATCCTTGGCTGGCGAGCGAATCATCCAGAAAGGTTGCGGCCGGAAGAAGATCGATCTCGCCTTCTTCAGCTCGTCGGCGATCGCAGTGAAAATTGATTCGGCGTTGCGCTGTTTCAGCTTCGCGAGAACACGAGCGCCTTCAACGTCCGGTCGCAGATCGAAAAGATTCTTCGGCGCGATTTGCCCGCCATGATCGCATGGTGAACATCGTGGTCTGCGAAAGAATTTCAGCAGCCGGCCTAGCTGCACCGACTCGCAACCATTC
Organism: uncultured Pseudomonadota bacterium; assembly: GCA_963725905.1. Classification (GTDB taxonomy): domain Bacteria; phylum Myxococcota_A; class Polyangia; order Fen-1088; family Fen-1088; genus JADGRB01. The sequence continues at coordinate 5,603 of CAVSAG010000008.1, forward strand.
GACGACTCCGCGTGCTGGTCGATCGACGGATCTGTTTCATCCGTGAACGCGGCGGCGACGATTTTTTTGACGCCACCTTTGCGCGCGGCGGACGTCAAAACTCTCGGGTAAACGCCGTTGCCCGCGATGATTCCGAGAATTTGTAGCGGTGCTTGTGCCAAGCACCGAATTTGAAACAGACAGGCGCTCGACACAAGCGCCTCTACAACGCGCGCTACTGATGGCGCCGGCGTACGTGCAATTGCGCGAGCGCCTTTGCAGCGACGCCTGAATCGCCAGCCAATTGCTTCGGCGTGATCTTCCTTCATCGCCGCCTGCGCCCGAGCGACCGCAGCCTCGGCGGCCGCGAGATCGATCTTCTCGGATTCGAGCGCCATGTCGGTTAAAACCGAAACACTGTCTCGCTTTGATTTCGACAAAACCTTCGCCAACGGCCATCGCCGTCTCTCGTCCGTCTTTCAGGACGCGCAGTTCGCCCGGCTTCAACGTCGTCAGGAGCGGAACGTGGTTAGGGTAAACGCCGAGCTCGCCTTCCGCCCCGGGAAGCGTGACCATCTCTACATCCTCGGAATAAATTTTTTCCTCAGGCGTAACGATCTCGAGCTTGAGCGTCGCGGCCATTTCTATTTATTTCGACGAATCTTCCTTAACGCTGTCGATGTTGCCCTTCATGTAGAAATCCTGCTTCCGGCACGTCGTCATGTTTGCCGTCGAGAATTTCTTTGAAGCCCCGGACTGTTTCCGCGATCGGCACGTATTGGCCTTTAGTACCCGGTGAAAACTTCGGCCACGTGAAACGGTTGACTGAGAAAACGCTGAATCTTTCGCGCGCGATGAACGGTCAGCTTGTCTTCCGGGCTTAGTTCGTCCATTCCGAGAATCGCGATGATGTCCTGCAAATCCTTATAGCGTTGAAGCACACGCTGCACACCTCGCGCCACGTTGTAATGCTCTTCGCCGACGATTTCCGGCGCAAGCGATTTCGAGGTGGATGCCAGTGGATCGACTGCTGGATAAATTCCAAGCTCGGCGATTGAGCGCTCAAGCACGATTGTCGAATCCAGGTGCGCGAACGTGTTGGCCGGCGCCGGATCGGTGAGATCGTCCGCCGGAACGTAGACCGCCTGGAACGAAGTGATCGAACCTTTATTTGTCGATGTAATTCGTTCCTGCAAATCACCCATCTCAGCGGCAAGCGTCGGTTGATAACCAACGGCGCTTGGCGTTCGAGCCTAACAAGGCTGACACCTCTGACCCCGCTTGTGAGAATCGAAAGATGTTGTCGATGAAAAGAAGAACGTCCTGATTGCGTTCGTCGCGGAAATATTCAGTCATTGCGAGGGCCGAAAGAGCAACGCGTAGACGCGCGCCCGGCGGTTCGTTCATCTGACCAAACACCATCCCGACTTTCGACTTCGACAGGTCCTTTTGATCGATCACGCCCGCCTCGCTCATTTCCTTGTAAAGATCATTGCCTTCGCGACTTCGTTCCCCTACTCCGGCAAAGATGGAAACGCCGCCGTGTTTCATGGCGATGTTGTTAATCAACTCCTGGATGACAACAGTCTTGCCGACGCCCGCGCCGCCAAATGCGCCCGAGCTTTGCCGCCCTTTGTAAACGGGCAAATAAGATCGATGACTTTGATCCCAGTTTCCAGGATCTTTGCCGTTGTGTCTTGCTCTGTGAGCGACGGCGCCGGGCGATGGATTGGGTAACGCTTGGTGTAGTTCACCGCGCCTCGGTTATCGATCGCGTCACCAGTGACGTTAAAAAGCCGGCCTAGCACGGCTTCGCCCACTGGAACGGTGATTGGACCCCCAGTGTCCGCTACGCTCATGCCACGCTTCAATCCTTCGGTCGAAGACATCGCGATGGAGCGCACCCGGTTTTCGCCGAGGTGCTGCTGGACCTCGAGCGTTAGTTTCGTTGGCTGTCCGTAAACCTCGTATTCAATTTCCAGCGCGTTGTAGATTCTCGGCAGCCCTCTTTGTCGGAAATTCGACGTCCACCACGGGACCAATCACTTGAACTATGTTTCCTTTATTCATAAAACTTGTTTTACCCAGAAAGCGCCATTTGCGCCGTGGCAATTTGAGTAACTCGGTTGTGATACTGGCCTGCCGCATTTTATTATACTCGAGCGTCAGATCCTTAATGAATTGGTTGGCGTTATCCGTGGCATTCTTCATCGCCACCATGCGAGCACTGTGCTCGGACGCGCGGGCATCGAGGATCATTTCCTCGGGCGGCGTCACGCGTTTGACCATGGAGCGGGTGTTACCACACTATAGTGGTCCATCCATGGCGAAAGTCCCCCACCTGCGGGTCGTCGCGGCTGTCATCGCGCGCAACGAGCGGTACCTCATCACCCAGCGCCGTCCGACGGCCGTCTTGGCTGGTCTCTGGGAGTTCCCCGGCGGCCGCGTCGAGGAGGGGGAGACCGACGCCGACGCGCTCAAGCGCGAGGTGCGGGAACGGGTCGCCGTCGAGGTGACCGTCGGCGCCAACATCGGCCGCCGGACGCACGACTACGAGGGATACTCGGTCGACCTGGCGCTCTACCAGGCCGAGATCGTCGGCTCGGCCGAGCCGACCACGGTGCGCGTGGCCGACTGCCGCTGGGTCGCCTCGAGCGAATTCGAGAATTACCGCTTTCCCGCCGCGGATCAGGCGACCATGGATCTGCTGCTCGGAATCAAGCGCTAACCGCTTCCCACCCCCGCGGGTAAGGTGATAGTTACCCGGGGCGCCCCATGGCCACCACTCCGCCTGTCCGCCCGTTCAAGCGCGTCCTCTGCGCCAACCGCGGCGAGATCGCGATCCGGGTCTTTCGGGCCTGCACGGAGCTCGGCTTCCGCACGGTGGCGATCTTCTCGGAGGAGGATCGCGTCCACCTGCACCGCTACAAGGCCGACGAGGCGTACCTGGTCGGCAAGGGGCTGGAGCCGGTGGCGGCGTATCTCGCCGAGGACGAGATCGTCGAGCTGGCCAAGCGGCACGACGTCGACGCCATCCACCCGGGCTACGGGTTTCTCTCCGAACGGGCGTCGTTCGCGCGCAAGTGCCGGGACGCGGGGATCGTCTTCGTCGGCCCGAGCCCCGACGCGATCGAAGCGTTCGGCGACAAGGTGGCGGCGCGCAAGATCGCGGCCTCCGCCGGCGTGCCGACGGTGCCGGGGACGCCCGAGGCGCTGAAGACGGTGGAGGCGGCGCGCGCCTTCGCCGACCAGGCCGGCTACCCGGTGATGATCAAGGCCTCGGCGGGCGGCGGCGGGCGCGGCATGCGCGTCGTCAGGAGCGCTGGCGACCTCCCGGAGTTGCTCGAGCGGGCGCGCTCGGAGGCCAAGAAGGCCTTCGGCGACGACTCGGTCTTCATCGAAAAGCTGGTTGTGCGGCCGAAGCACATCGAGGTGCAGGTGCTGGGCGACAACCACGGCAACCTGGTGCACCTCTACGAGCGCGACTGCTCGGTGCAGCGGCGCCACCAGAAGGTGGTCGAGTACGCGCCGGCCTGGTCGCTCCCGGTGGAGCTGCGGGCGCGGCTCTGCGACGACGCGCTCAAGATCGCGCGGCAGGTGAACTACAACAACGCCGGCACCGTCGAGTTCCTGGTCGGGGAGGACGGCAAGCACTACTTCATCGAGGTCAACCCGCGCATCCAGGTCGAGCACACGGTGACCGAGGCGATCACCGGGCGCGATCTGGTGCAGTCGCAGCTCTGGATCGCACAGGGGTACAAGCTCAGCGATCCAGAGATCGGGATCGGCAGTCAGGCCGAGATCGTCCAGCGCGGCGTCGCCATCCAGGTGCGCGTCACCGCCGAGGACCCCAAGAACGACTTTCTCCCCGACACCGGCAAGATCCAGGTCTACCGGCCGGCCGCCGGGCTCGGCATCCGGCTCGACGATGGCTCGGGCTACGTCGGCGCGCGGGTCTCGCCTTACTACGATTCGCTGCTGGCCAAGATCACCGCCAGCGGCCTCGAATGGAACTACGCCCGGCGCAAGGTGGTCAGATCGCTGCGCGAATTTCGCATCAGGGGCGTGAAGACCAACCTCGCGTTTCTGGAGAACGTGCTGCTCCACCCGACGTTCGCCGCCGGCAAGGCGCACACGACGTTCATCGACGAGACGCCCGAGCTGACGCAGTACTCGCCGCGGCGCGATCGCGCCACGCGCATCCTCCGCTACATCGGCTCGACGATCGTGAACGGCCACCCGACGGTACGGGGCAAGCCGAAGCCGCCGCTTTCGATCCTCTCGGTCGAGTCGCAGCCGCCGGCGGTCCCCAAGGCGCCGCCGCCCGCGGGGACCAAGCAGATCCTCGACCGCGAAGGCCCGACCGGGATCGTCAAGATGCTGCGGGCCGACGCGCGCGTGCGGTTGACCGACACCACCTGGCGCGACGCGCACCAGTCGCTCCTGGCCACGCGCGTGCGGACCTATGATCTCGCGCGCGTCGCGCCGGCGACGGCGCACCTCGGGCACGATCTCTTCTCGCTGGAGATGTGGGGGGGCGCGACGTTCGACGTCGCCTACCGCTTCCTCTCGGAGGATCCCTGGCTGCGGCTCGAGGAGTTGCGTCGCCTCGTCCCCAACGTGATGTTCCAGATGCTGGTCCGGGGCGCGAACGCGGTCGGCTACACCAACTACTCCGACGACGTGGTGATCGCCTTCATCGAGGAGGCGGCGACCGCCGGCATCGACGTCTTTCGCATCTTCGACGCGCTCAACGACGTCGACAACATGCAGGTGGCGATCGAGGCGGCGCAGAAGACCGGCCGCATCGTCGAGACGGCCATCTGCTACACGGGCGACGTCGCCGATCCGTCGCGCACCAAGTACGACCTGCCGTACTACGTCAACCTGGCGCAGGAGGTCGTCAAGCGCGGGACGCACCTGCTCTGCATCAAGGACATGGCCGGCCTCCTGCGGCCGCGCGCGGCGACGATGCTGGTCAAGGCGCTGCGCGACGCGGTCGACGTGCCGATCCACCTGCACATGCACGACACCTCGGGGAACAGCATCGCCTCCAACCTGGCGGCGGTCGAGGCTGGCGTGGCGGTCATCGACGGCGCGGTCAGCAGCATGGGCGGGATGACCTCGCAGCCGTCGCTGTCGTCGATGGCCTTCGCGCTGCAGGGCGCGCCGCGCGATCCGCGGATATCGCCCGAGATCTTCGAGAAGCTGGCCGCCTACTGGGAGCCTGTGCGCGCCTACTACGCGCCGTTCGAGTCGGGCTTGAAGGCGCCTGCCGCTGACGTCTACGAGCACGAGATCCCGGGCGGGCAGTACTCGAACCTGCGCGCGCAGGCCGAGGGGCTGGGCGTCGGCGACCACGGCTGGGACGCGGTCAAGCGTGCCTACGCCGAGGTGAACCGCCTGTTCGGCGACATCCCCAAGGTGACGCCGTCGTCGAAGGTGGTCGGCGACATGGCGATCTGGATGGTCAAGCAGGGGGTCGACGCCGCGGGCGTCTCGGCGCGCGCGAAGGATCTCACCTTCCCCGAGTCGGTCATCGACTTCATGCGCGGCTCACTCGGCCGGCCGCCCGGCGGCTTCCCCGAGCCGCTGCGCACCGACATCCTCAAGGGGGCGGCCAAGGTCGAGGGGCGCCCGGGCGCCAGCCTGCCGCCCTACGACTGGGCGGGTGCCAAGCGCGAGATGGAGACGCTGGCCGGCGTCGAGGTCGCCCGCCGCGACGTCGTCTCGTACGCGCTCTACCCCAAGGTGATGCGCGGCTACATGGAGCACCGCGCGCTGCACGGCGACACCTCGGTGCTGCCGACGCCGACCTTCTTCTACGGCCTGCGCGTCGGCGAGGAGGCCTGGATCGACATCGAGCCGGGCAAGACGCTCATCATCAAGCTGCTCTCGATCGGCGAGGTCGAGCCCGACGGCGCGCGCGTGCTGACCTTCGAGATCAACGGGCAGTCGCGCCAGATGCGCGTCGCCGACGATTCGGCCAAGGTGACCGGCCCCAAGAACCGCCGTGCCACCGACAAGCCGGGCGAGGTCGGCGCGCCGATGCCGGGTCGGGTCATCGATCTCGTCACCAAGGTCGGCGAGCAGGTGAAGGCGGGACAGAAGCTGCTCGTCACCGAGGCGATGAAGCTGGAGACGGTGATCAAGGCGCCGGTGACCGGGACGGTGCGCGAGATCGTCGTCGGCGCCGGCGAGAGTGTCGAGGCGGGCGATCTCCTGGTCGTCGTCGAAGAAACGCCGCCTCCCTCGTAGCAGCCCGGCCGCGGATCTTCGGGCGAGTGTCGCCACAGACAATTCCGGAATCATCGATATAATGGCGCGCCTCATGACCGTCCTCCGCCGCCTGCTCCGGTCGCAGCAGGCGGGTCTCGTCCTCATCATCGTCGGGCTTCTCATCGCGCTCTCGGTGGCCGCCGGATCGCACGTCGATGAATCGACCGGCCGCACGGTCAACAACTTCTTCAACTCCTACACGCTGATCCAGACCGCCACCGACGCGAGCTTCATCGCCATCATGGCGGTCGGCGCGACGGTGGTGATCATCTCGGCGGGGATCGATCTCTCGGTCGGCTCGGTCTACGCGCTGGCCGGCGTCGTGATGGGGCTGGCGCTGCGCGACTCGACCGGGGGTGCCGGTACGGTGGCGCTCGGGCTCTTCATCTGCGTGTCGATCGGGATCGTGGCCGGCGCGCTCAACGGCGTGATGGTCGTCGGTCTCGGCGTCCACCCGTTCATCATCACGCTCGGCAGCATGTGGATCCTGCGCGGCGTCGCCTTCGTCATCAGCAAGGCCGAGAGCATCCTGCTGCCGGAGGCGATGATCCACTTCGCCAAGTCGCCGCTCGGCCTCGGGGCCGCGCTCTACCCGGTGCCGATGCTGGGGATGTTGGCGGTGGCGGTCCTGGGCGCGCTCTATCTCGGCCGCACGGTTCCCGGGCGGCACGTCTTCGCGCTCGGCGGCAACGCCGAAGCCAGCCGCTACTCGGGTCTCAGCCTGGCCCGCATCCAGATCGGCGTCTACGTCCTCGCCGGCGCGACCGCCGGTCTGGCCGCCTTCCTGGGCGCCAGCTTCTACGGGTCGGTCTCCTGTGGAGACGCGACCGGATATGAGTTATACGTCATCGCCTCTGCGGTCGTTGGCGGCGCTCGGTTGAGCGGCGGCCGCGGGAGTGCCATCAACGCGATGCTGGGGGCCGTCCTCATCGTCCTCATTCGGCAGTCCATCCGGACGCTGCACCTGGACCAGAACTACGAATGGATCATCATCGGATGTGCCATTGTCGTCGCGGTCGTTCTCGATCAGGCGAGCGCCCGGTTCGCGGCGCGTCGGCTGGCGCAGGAGGGCAAGTGAGGGGAGAGATGAAGCAAGTCGTTCGAGTGACCCTGGCCTTCGTGCCCTTCTTGGCCTCCTTGCCCTTCGTGGCGCTGCTCGCCGCCGGCTGCAAGCAACCGGCGCCTCCGGCTCCGGCGGCGCCGCCCGCCACGCCCGCCGTCGCGGCGCCGGCCAGCAAGCCGATCAAGATCGCCATGATCGCCAAGAGCTCGACCAACCCGGTCTTTCTCTCCGCCCGCCGCGGCGCCGAGACCGCGGCGCGCGATCTGACCGCCAAGGTCGGCGCGCCGATCGAGATCGTCTGGCTGACGCCGCCCGAGGAGGACGGCCAGATCCAGGCGCAGCGGATCGCGCAGGCGGTCAACGAAGGGGCGAGCGCCATCCTCATCTCCTGCTCCGACGCCGGCAAGGTGACCGGCGCCATCGACGACGCCGTCGCCCGCGGGGTGCCGGTGATGACCTTCGACAGCGACGCGCCGAAGTCGAAGCGCTTCGCCTACTACGGCGTCGACGATCGGCGCATCGGCGAAGAGGTCATGGAGGAGCTCTCCAAGATGCTCGACGGCAAGGGGAAGGTCGCCATCCTGGCCGGCAACCAGAACGCCCCCAACCTGCGCCACCGCGTCGACGGGATCAAGGCGGAGGCGGCCAAATCGAAGGGGATCCAGATCGTCGGCACCTTCTATCACAACGAAACACCGCAGGACGCCGCCGCCGAGGTCATCCGGGTCAACAACGCCTACCCCGGCATTCGCGGGTGGGCGATGGCCGGCGGCTGGGCCCTCTTCACCAAGACGCTGCTCACCGATCTCGATCCGGCCAAGATCAAGCTGGTCGCCGTCGACGGCCTGCCGCCCGAGCTCCCTTACGTCGAGAAGGGGCTGGCGCCGGTGCTGCTGGCGCAGTCGTCGTACCTCTGGGGGAACGTCGGCGTCACCAAGATCATCGACAAGATCGTGTTCAAGAAGGACGTCCCGGAGATCATCCCGATGGACCCGGTGAGGGTCTCACGCGACAACCTCGGATCGTGGGCGCGCCAGCTCCGCCAGTGGGGCTTCCCCGACCTTCCCGAGGAATACCTCAAGCTCAAGTAGCCGCTTGGACGACGCTCCGATCATCTCGTTCCGGCGGGTCGGCAAGCGCTTTCCGGGCGTGCACGCGCTCGACGACGTCAGCTTCGACATCGCGCGGGGGTCGTGCCACGCGCTCTGCGGCGAAAACGGGGCGGGCAAGAGCACGCTCGGCAAGATGCTGGCCGGGATCTACCTGCCCGACGCGGGCGAGATCCTGGTCGACGGACGGCCGATCCGGTTCGGCAGCCCGCGCGACGCGCTCGCCGCCGGCGTGGGGATGGTCCACCAGGAGCTCGCCTTCTGCGAGAACCTCTCGGTGGCCGAGAATCTCTGCCTGGGGGCGCTGCCGCGCCGCGGGCCGTTCGTCGACCGCCCCGAGACGGAGCGCCGCGCGCGCGTCCGGCTCGACGCCATCGAGGCGTCGATCGACGTGCATCGTCCGGTCGGCGAGCTGACCGTCGCCGAGCAGCAGCTGGTCCAGATCGCGGCGGCGGTCGGCAGCGGCGCGCGCGTCATCATCTTCGATGAGCCGACCAGCAGCCTGTCGCAGCAGGAGGCCGACCACCTCTACGCGCTGCTCGGTCGGCTGCGCGAGCGCGGCGTCACCTGCGTCTACGTCTCGCACCGGATGCCGGAGATCTTCCGTCTGTGCGACACCATCACCGTGCTGCGCGACGGGCGGCACGTCACGACGCAGCCGACCGCGCAGCTCGACGAGGCGGCGCTGGTCGAGCTCATGATCGGCCGCCGGCTCGATCAGTACCTGCCCAAGGAGACGGTGCGCGCGCCGGGCGAGGTCGTCCTGCGCGCCACGCAGCTCTCGAGCCCGGGCCGGTTCCACGACGTCAGCTTCGAGGTCCGCGCCGGCGAGATCGTCGGCCTCGCCGGGCTGGTCGGCGCGGGGCGCTCGGAGGTGGCCAAGGCGATCTTCGGCCTCGATCACGACGTCCGTCGGTCGGGTGGAGGTCGGGGGGCGACCGCTGCCGGCCGGCTCCCCCGCCGCGGCGATGCGCGCGGGTGTTGGCCTCGTCCCCGAGGATCGCAAGCGCCAGGGGTTCATCCCCGACATGACGGGGTTCGAGAACCTGGCCCTGCCTCTGCTGCCGGGGCTCGCGCGCTGGGGCTGGCTCCCCGCCGGCGCCGAGCGCGCGCTGGCGCAGGACGCCTTCAAGCGCCTCAACATGCCGGCGCCGAACCTGGCCGGCGCAACCGTGGGCCTGTCGGGCGGCAACCAGCAGAAGATCGTCTTCGCCAAGTGGCTGGCGGCGCGCTGCCGCCTGCTGATCCTCGACGAGCCGACCCGCGGCGTCGACGTCGGCGCGAAGGCGGAGATCCACTCGCTCATTCACGACCTGGCCGAAACGGGGACGGCGATCCTGCTCATCTCCAGCGAGCTGCCGGAGCTGATCGCGCTCTCCGGGCGGATGCTGGTCTTGCGCGAGGGGCACCTCGTCGGCGAGCTTCCGCGCGGCGCCGATCAAGGATCCCTGATGCGCCTGATGGCGGGGATCCAGGTCACGCCGACCGGTGGCGCGGCGGTTGTTTCCAACCCGCCGCTCTGACCAAACGGCCACACTTCCTCGGCATTTTGCACGCCGCCGGCGCGCAAAGTTTCCGGGTCATTTCGTACGGGTTTCCCCGCAGCTAAATCTAGTCAGCCTCAGCCTGAAAGTCTTTACACGTATCCCATCCGCAGATACGGTCCGCGAAGTTACCGACGAGAAGGATCAAGGAAACCAAATCTGGGAGGGATCATTGATGCGACTTCGTGCATGCCTGCTTGCAATTGCTGTCGTGGTGCCACTGCCGGCTTTCGCGCAGACCCCGCCGCCGGCTCCGACGCCGGCCGAGGCTGCTCCGCCGCCGGCCGCTCCGGCTCCGGCCGTCACGCCGGCTGCTCCACCGCCGCCGATGGCGCCACCGCCCGCTCCGGCTGCTGCGGCTCCGGCTCCGGCTGCTGCACCCGCGGCTCCCGCGGGACCGATGCCGAAGTTCACGTTCGGCGGCCTGGTCGACACGTACTGGATGTACCTCATCAACCCGGCTTCGGGGTCGCCCTCGATCACCCCACCGGTGGGGCGCATTTTCGACAACAGCTCGAACAGCATCAACTTGGCGCTCGCCAAGCTGACGATGAACGCGTCGCTGGACCCGGTCAGCTTGCAGCTCGACATCGGGTACGGCAGCACTCCCACCGTTATCGACGGGACAACGCCGGGCGTCGACAGCTTCATGATCGAACAGGCGTATGGCGAGATCGCGCTTCCGGGCAACCTGACCCTCGACTTCGGTAAGTTCGCCACCACGGCGGGCGCCGAGGTCATCGAGGCGAACAAGAACTGGCTCTACTCGCGTTCGTTCCTGTTCGGGATCATCCCGTTCGTGCACACCGGCGTGCGCGGGAACCTCAAGATCAACGACATGGTGACCGTGCAGGCCAGCTTGGTCAATAACTGGGGCGGCGTGGGCGATCCGGACAACAACGCCTGGAAGACGTTCGGCGCCTCGATCTCGCTCACCCTCAACCCGATGGTGTCCATCATCGGGACGACGTACATCGGCAAGGAGGCCGCGCAGGTGGCGCCGGCCGCCACGCCGGGCGACACGACCATCCTGGTCGACCTGGTCGGCGCGTTCACCATCAACAGCGCCTTCGGGTTGAACCTCAACTTCGACTACGTCAAGGCACCGCCGGCGACTCCCGCGGGGATGCCTGACTCGATCGCCGACGACCACCAGATTGGCGTCGCAGTAATGGGCCGGTACGTGGTCAGCGATCGCCTCAATGTCGCCGCCCGTGGCGAGTTCCTGCAGGAGCACTTCGGTGGTGTCAGCAGCAACTTGGGTGAAGGAACGGTCATGGTGGGGATCGACGTGGGCAAGAACTTCGAGCTGCGCCCCGAGCTTCGTGGCGACTTCTCGGGAGACGACGTCTTCGCCGGCCTCACCAAGAAGAACCAGTTCACCGGCACGCTCGCCGCGCTCACCTGGTTCTAGCCGCCGCATCAACAGTTAAGACTTAAGCAGCACCAAACGGGAGGCCTCGGCCTCCCGTTTTTTTTGCCCACGGCGCAGGGGCGTTGGGACGCACGGCCGCTCTCGCGCTCCGGCCAAGCCCGAGCTGACCGAAGATTGCAGATGTACAGATCCTGTCGTAACTTGTACACGTGTGCGCGAAGGAGAAATCGGAGCGGTGGACGGTGGGTGAAGCGCGAGCGAACCTGCCCGGGGTGTTCAAGGCCGCGGCCGAGCGCCCGCAACGTGTGTTTCGACGGAAGGAACCGGCGGCGGTGATCGTTTCGCCGGCAGAGTTCGCTGAGCTCGCCGCGCTCAGAGCGGAGGGTACGATTGCGGAGGCGTTCGCAGAGCTCCGCGAGCTCGGCGCCCGGCTCGAGGTCCCGCCGCGTCGCGATCGCCGGAACGCATTTTCGGTTCGTCGGCGGTGACGGCGCCCGGGGCCTTTCCGACGGAGCTGGTCGACACGAACGTCCTCGGGGAGCTCTCCCGGAAGCGGCCGCACTCTGGGGTGTTGGCCTGGGCTGCGACGGCTCGACGGGTCGCGCTCAGCGTGATCACCGTCGAAGAGGTGCTTTTCGGCCTGGCTCGGCATCCGATCCAACGGGTAGGGACATGGTTCGAGCAATTCCTGGCGCGCCACTGCGAGGTCCTGGACATCACCAAGCCGATCGCCGTCCTGGCCGGGACCCTGCGCGGCCAGCTGGCCTCGAGGGGGCAGGTGCGCTCCCAGGCGGATATCCTGATCGCCGCGTCGGCGGCCCACCATGGCCTCACGCTGGTCACGCGCAACGTCCGCGACTTCGACGGGTGCGGCGTCCAGGTCCTCGACCCGTTCAGCCGCTGACGCGGAGCATGTCGTTGAGGACGCCGGCGGCGGTGACGGCCGGGCCGGCGCCGGGGCCGGTGATGACCAGCGGGTTCTTGCGGTAGCGCGAGGTGGTGAAGGCGACCTGGTTGTCGGTCCCCTTGAGGCCGAAGAACGGGCTCGCGCGGTCGACGACGCGCAGGCTGACGGAGATGCGCTCCCGGGTGACGGAGGCGACGTAGCGGAGGGTGGCGCCCTTGGCCTTGGCGGCGGCGGCGCGGCGCGACCAGTCGGCGTCGAGGTCGTCCAGACGGGCGATGAATGCGGCGGGGGGCAGCGACTTCATCGCTGTTGGAACCAGCGACTCGACGGCGACGTCGGCCGGCTCGCCCGCGAAGGCCAGGAGCCGCCCGAGGATCAGCGCCTTGCGCCCGACGTCGATGCCCGACAGATCGTCGCGCGGATCGGGTTCGGTGTAGCCGAGCTCCATCGCGCGTCGGAGCGCCGCGGAGAACGAGCGCCCCTTCTCCACCTCGGTCAGCACGAAGCCGAGCGTCCCCGAGAGGCAGCCTTCGATCTTGAGGACGCGATCGCCCGACTCGACCAGCTTGCGGTGGGTGTCGAAGATCGGCAGCCCGGCGCCGACGGTCGCCTCGGTCAGCAGACGGCGCCCGGCGCTCGCCGCCAGGGCCGCCAGCGCCTCGCTCTCGGCGCGCGGGCCGGAGATCGGCCGCTTGTTGGCGAGCACCACGTCCATCCCGGCGCCCAGCGCCTGACGGATGAGCGGCGTGCTCTCGTCGGCGGTGACGTCGACCAGGATCGGATCGCCGAGCGCGTGCTCGGCCAGCGCGGCCAGCGCCTCGGCCGGCGCCGCCAGGCGGCCGCCCGGCCCGTCGGCCACCGACTTGCCCGCCAGCTTGGCCGCCGACAGCGCGGCGATCGTGCGCGGGGACAGGCCGGTGGGATCGAAGACGAAGCCGCGCCGGTCGATCGCCGCCACGAGGCGCAGCTTCGAGGAGACTTTCGATCCGCTGGGCCATGATCTTGGCAAGCGCGCGGCCGATCTGGCCGAAGCCGAGCAGAACGGCGTCGGTGTGCGCGGCCCGCGCCGCCGCGCCGCCGCCGATCTTCGAGAGCTGGAAGGCGCCGTGCACCGCGCGCTGCGCGGCGCCCGCGTCCTTGGCCGCCACCACGAACGAGATGTTCAGCTCCGAGGAACCCTGCGCGATGGCGACGATGTTGATCTTCGCCTCGGCGAGCGCCGAGAAGACGCGCGCCGCGATCCCGAGGTGCCCGTGCATGCCGAGGCCGACCACCGCCACCGTCGCCAGGCCCGAGTGCGCCTCGACGCTGTCGATCTCACCGCGCGCGATCTGATCGCGGAACTCCTCGGTCAGCCGGTGGCGCGCGCGCCGCGCCGCCCCCTCGGGGACCGAGAAGCAGATCGACTGCTCCGATGACGATTGCGAGATGAGCGAGACGCTGATCCCCTCGCGGTGCAGCGCCTCGAAGGTGCGCGCCGCGATCCCCGGTACGCCCAGCATGCCGTTCCCCGCGACGGTGAGCAGCGCCTGCCCGCCGACCGCCGAGAGCGCCTTCACCGGGTAACGGTCGAGGGTGCGGCGCGCCGAGATCTCGGTGCCGGCGGCGGTGGCGTCGGCGAACGGGCGGACGAACACCGGGATGGCGCGCCCCGCGACCGGGATGAGCGCGCGCGGGTGCAGCACCTTGGCGCCGAAGTAAGCGAGCTCCGCCGCCTCGCGCACGTGCAGCTGCGGGATGACGCGCGCGTCGGGCACCACGCGCGGATCGGCGGTGAGCAGCCCCGGAACATCCTTCCAGAGCGAGATCTCGCGGGCCGACAGCGCCCGTCCCAGCAGCGTGGCGGTCAGATCGGTGCCGCCCCGGCCCAGCGTCGCCACGCCGGTCGCGCGCCGGTCGTCGCCGTGAGGGTGGTGGTGGTCGCCGTCCTTGTCCTCGATCTTGGCGGCGCCGATGAAGCCGGGGACGACCGGGATGATCCCCGCCGCGCAGAGCGGGCGTAGCAGCTTGCGGGCGGCGAGGTCGGTCAGCATCAGGTTGGGCGAGGCGCCGCCGAACGGACCGTCGGTGAAGACGACCTCGGTCGCGTCGACGTAGCGCGCGCGCAGGCCGCCGGCGGAGAGCGCCGCGGCCAAGAGACGCGCCGACAGCCGCTCGCCGCGGCTGACGATGAAGTCGCGCGTCCGCGCGGTCAGCTCCTTGAGCACCGCCAGGCTGGAGAGCAAACGCTCGAGCTCGTCCATCGAGCGCGCGATCTCGCCGGCCACCTCCTTGGTCCCGCGCGCCGCGGCGCCGCGAAGAATTCCCAGATACCGGTCGCGCAGGTCGGCGACCTCGTTGGCGCCGCTCTCGCCGTCGCCGGCCGCCGCCCGCGTCGCCAGCCCCAGCAGCGTGTCGGTCACCCCCGCGGGGGCCGACACGACGATCACGCGCGGTTGGCTCCGCGTCTTGACGATCTCCACCACCCGCCGGAACGCCGCCGCGTCGGCCAGCGACGCGCCACCGAACTTGTGAATCTCGATGCCGAGCTTGCGCGCGTTCGGGAAGACCTTCTTCGGGCTCATCTCGAGGGGAAGGTGTATCAGGATCGCGTGGGGGAGGGCCAGCTCGGGTAAGATATGTTCCTTCCAATGTCCCGCTCCACCTTCCGCTGCATCAACGGCTGCCACGGCGAGTACGCCCTCGACGAGATCATCTACAAGTGCCCGAAATGCGGAGACCTCCTGGAGGTGGTCCACGACATGGAGGCGCTCAAGGCGCGCAGCGCCGCCGCCTGGATCAAGCTCTTCGACGAGCGCTACCTGCGTACCACCTGGCCGTACGGGTCGGGCGTCTGGGGGAAGAAGGAGTGGGTCCAGCCGCACATCCGCGACGAGAACGTCGTCGCGATGCTGGAAGGCGGCACCAATCTCCTGTGGGCCGAGCGCTACGGGCGCGAGCTCGGCGTCGGGGATCTGTGGGTCAAGCAGTGCGGCGTCTCGCACACCGGCTCGTTCAAGGACCTCGGGATGACGGTGCTGGTCTCGACGGTCAAGCAGATGATCGCCGACGGCAAGCCGCTGCGCGCTGTCGCCTGCGCCTCGACCGGTGACACCTCGGCGGCGCTGGCCGCCTACGCCGCGGCCGCCGGCATCCGCGCCATGGTGATCCTTCCGCGCGGCAAGGTCTCGACCGCGCAGCTGGTGCAGCCGCTGGCCAACGGCGCGGTCGTTCTGGCGGTGGACGGCGACTTCGACGACTGCATGGCGATGGTCAAGCGGCTGGCCGAGGAAGAGGGCGTCTACCTGGCCAACAGCATGAACAGCCTGCGCATCGAGGGGCAGAAGACCGTGGCCATCGAGATGGTCCAGCAGTTCGACTGGGAGGTTCCCGACTGGGTGATCATCCCGGGCGGCAACCTCGGCAACGTGAGCGCGCTCGGCGCCGGGTTTCTGATGATGAAGGAGCTGGGGCTCATCCAGAAGCTGCCGCGCATCTGCGTCGCCCAGGCCCAGGCGGCCAACCCGCTCTACCGCGCATATAAAGATGGGTGGGACAAGTTCAAGCCGGTCACCGCCAAGCCGACGCTCGCCTCGGCCATCCAGATCGGCAACCCGGTCAGCGTGAAGAAGGCGATCCGGACGCTCGAGAAGTTCGAGGGGGTCGTCGAGGAGGCCTCCGAGGCCGAGCTGGCCGATGCGGCCGCGCGCGCCGATCGCACGGGGCTCTTCAACTGCCCGCACACCGGCGTGGCGCTGGCGGCCCTGGAAAAGCTGATCGCGCGGCGCGAGATCAAGGCGACTGACCGCGCGGTGGTGGTCAGCACCGCCAACGGCCTCAAGTTCACCGACTTCAAGGTCCAGTACCACGACGGGAAGCTGCCCGCCGTCCCCAACCCCCGCTACGCCAATCAGCCGGTCTTGCTGCCGAACGACTACGTCGCCGTCCGCGACGAGGTCCGGCGGCGGCTGGACTAGTTTTACGGGGGCGGCTCGCTGCCGCTCGCGACCCGGGCCCCCCTCGCTCCAACCCACCCCGCGAAGGCGGACCTTCGCGGGGGCCCCGGGCGCGGCGGAGCCGCGCTGCGCTCGCCTGGTTCTTGGGCGGGTTGGGGTAGGGGGCAGGCCGCAATTACCCCCTGGACGTGGAACGCCTACAGCGTGCTACAGTGAGCCGTTTGGCAATATTCCCGGAAGTCGCGGACATGAAAGAGCAACTCGGCCCAGCGCGTCAGGGTCTGTATGACCCCCAACACGAGCACGACTCCTGCGGCGTCGGCTTCGTCGTCGATCTGAAGGGGCGCAAGTCGCGCGAAGATCGTCCAGGACGGCATCCAGATCCTGCTGAATCTCGAGCACCGCGGCGCCTGCGGCGCGGAGAAGAACACCGGCGACGGCGCCGGCATCCTCATCCAGATCCCGCACAAGTTCCTGGCCGCGGCCTGCGCCGAGGCCAAGGGGCGGATCACGCTGCCGGCGCCCGGCGCAGTACGGCGTCGGCATGGTTTTCCTGCCCAGCGACCCGGCAGCCGCGCCGCCTGCGAGCACCTGTTCGAGCAGGTCGTCCGCGACGAGGGGCAGCGCGTGCTCGGCTGGCGCGAGGTCCCGACCGACAACCGGATGCTCGGGCCGACCGCGCGCCGGTCGCAGCCGGTCATCAAGCAGCTGTTCGTCGCCCGCCACGCCGTCGATCGCCGACGACGACGCCTTCGAGCGGAAGCTGTACGTCATCCGCCGGCGCGCGCGCCACGCCGTGCGCCGGCTGGACATCCCCGAGAAGGCGAGCTTCTACATCGCCAGCCTCTCGTCGCGGACGATCGTCTACAAGGGGATGCTCAACTGCGACCAGCTGCCGGCCGTTCTACCCGGACCTGCAGGACGAGCGGGTCGAGTCGGCGCTGGCGCTGGTCCACTCGCGCTTCTCGACCAACACCTTCCCCAGCTGGTCGCGCGCGCATCCCTACCGGATGATCGCCCACAACGGCGAGATCAACACGCTGCGCGGCAACGTCAACTGGATGCACGCGCGCGAGAGCATGTTCGCGTCGAAGCTGTTCGGCGACGACCTGAAGAAGTGCATCCCGGTCATCGACACCGAGGCGGCGACTCGGGGATGTTCGACAACGTGCTCGAGCTGCTCGTTCTCGCGGGGCGGTCGCTGCCGCACGCGATGATGATGATGATCCCCGAGCCGTGGTCGAACCACGAGTCGATGTCGCAGGCGCGCAAGGACTTCTACGAGTTCCACGGCTGCCTGATGGAGCCGTGGGACGGCCCGGCGTCGGTGGCCTTCACCGACGGCATCCGGATCGGCGCCACGCTCGACCGCAACGGCCTGCGCCCGTCGCGCTACTACGTCACCAAGGACGACCTCGTCGTGATGGCGTCGGAGGTCGGCGTGCTCGACATCCCGCCCGAGCGCATCCTCGAGAAGGGGCGCCTGCAGCCGGGGCGCATGTTCCTGGTCGACACCTCGCGAGGGCCGCATCATCGGCGACGACGAGATCAAGGACCAGATGGCGGCCGCCGCGCCGTACGGGCAGTGGCTGAAGGAGAACCTGATCTCGCTCGCCGACCTGCCCAAGCCGCCGTCGGTGATCGAGCCCGACCACGAGACGGTGCTGCGCCGCCAGGAGGCGTTCGGCTACACGACCGAGGACCTGAAGGTGCTGGTGGCGCCGATGGCCACCGACGGCGTCGAGGCCAACGGGTCGATGGGCACCGACACGCCGCTGGCGGTGCTCTCGAACCGGCCGCAGCTGCTCTACAACTACTTCAAGCAGCTGTTCGCGCAGGTGACCAACCCGCCGGTCGACGCCATCCGCGAAGAGATCATCATGGCGGTCGACACGGCCATCGGTCCCGAGGGAAACCTGCTCGAGCCGACGCCCGACTCGGCGCGCCAGATCGATCTGCCGACGCCGGTCCTGCGCAACGAGGAGCTGGAGAAGCTGCGCAACCTCGATGGCGGGGCGGAGGCTCGCACGGCTTCAAGAGCATCACGCTGCCGATGCTCTACGACGTGACGGCGGGCGGCGCGGGGCTGCGCGGCCGGGATCGAGACGCTGCGCGCGGCGGCCAGCCAGGCCATCGCCGACGGCAACAACATCATCATCCTCTCCGACCGCGGGCACGACCGCGACGCGGGCGCCGATCCCGGCGCTGCTGGCGGTCGCGTCGGTGCAGCACCACCTGCTGCGCGAGGGGACGCGCACGCGCGTCGGCCTGGTGGTGGAGAGCGGCGAGCCGCGCGAGGTGCACCACTTCGCGCTGCTGCTCGGCTACGGCGCCAGCGCCATCAACCCCTACCTGGCGTTCGAGTCGCTGCACGACATGATCCAAGACAGGGCCTCCTGCCGGGCGACGCCGAAAAGGCCGAGCAGAAGTACGTCAAGGCCGTCGGCAAGGGGATCGTGAAGGTCTGCTCGAAGATGGGGATCTCGACCATCCAGAGCTACCACGGGGCGCAGGTGTTCGAGGCGATCGGCCTGAACCAGCCGTTCGTCGACGAGTACTTCACCTGGACCGCCTCGCGCGTCGAGGGCATCGGCATCGACGAGATCGCCGACGAGGTCAAGCAGCGCCACCTGCGCGCCTTCCCCGATCGCCCGCTGCCGGAGGACAGCCTCGATCCGGGCGGCCAGTACCAGTACCGCCGCAACGGCGAGTTTCACCTCTTCAACCCGGAGAGCATCCACAAGCTGCAGTACGCCTGCCGCACGGGCGACTTCAAGGTCTTCAAGGAGTACTCGCGGCTCATCGACGATCAGTCGCGCGAACCTCTGCACGCTGCGCGGTCTCATGGACATCAAGTCGACACGCAAGCCGGTGCCGATCGAGGAGGTCGAGCCGATCGAGGCGATTCTCAAGCGCTTCAAGACCGGCGCCATGTCGTACGGGTCGATCAGCAAGGAGGCGCACGAGACGCTGGCGATCGCGATGAACCGCATCGGCGGCAAGAGCAACACGGGCGAGGGCGGCGAGGATCCCGCGCGCTTCGTCCCCGACGCCAACGGCGACTCGCGCCGGAGCGCCATCAAGCAGGTCGCCTCCGGTCGCTTCGGCGTCACCAGCCACTACCTGGTCAACGCCGACGAGATTCAGATCAAGATGGCCCAGGGCGCGAAGCCGGGCGAAGGCGGGCAGCTCCCCGGCAACAAGGTCTATCCCTGGATCGCCAAGGTCCGCTACTCGACGCCGGGCGTGGGGCTGATCTCGCCGCCGCCGCACCACGACATCTATTCGATCGAGGATCTGGCGCAGCTGATCCACGACCTCAAGAACGCCAACCCGCGCGCGCGCATCAGCGTCAAGCTGGTGGCCGAGGTGGGCGTCGGGACCATCGCCGCCGGCGTCGCCAAGGCGCACGCCGATCTGGTGCTCATCAGCGGGCACGACGGCGGCACGGGCGCGTCGCCGCTCACCAGCCTCAAGCACGCCGGCGCCCCCTGGGAGCTCGGCCTGGCCGAGACGCACCAGGTGCTGGTGCTCAACAACCTGCGCAGCCGGATCGTCGTCGAGACCGACGGCCAGCTCAAGACCGGCCGCGACGTGGTGATCGGCGCGCTGCTCGGGGCCGAGGAGTTCGGCTTCTCGACGGCGCCGCTGGTCGCCGTCGGCTGCATCATGATGCGGGTCTGTCACCTCAACACCTGCCCGGTGGGCGTGGCGACGCAGAATCCCGAGCTGCGCAAGAAGTTCACCGGCTCGCCCGACCACGCGGTCAACTTCATGCGTTTCATCGCCACCGAGGTGCGCGAGCAGATGGCGCAGCTCGGCTTCCGCACGATGAACGAGATGATCGGCCACACCGAGCACCTGGAGATGAAGTCGGCGGTCGAACACTGGAAGGCGCGCGGGCTCGACCTGTCGAAGATCTTGTTCCAGCCGTCCGTCGGTCCGGAGGTCGGTCGCTACCAGACGCTGGAGCAGGACCACGGGCTCGAAGCAATCGCTCGACATGACGACGATCCTGCCGCTCTGCGAGCCGGCGATCGAGCGCGGCGAGAAGGTCGAGGCGTCGCTGCCGATCCGCAACGTCAACCGCGTGGTCGGCACCATCACGGGCAGCGAGGTGACGCGCAAGTACGGCCCGGACGGCCTGCCCGACGACACCATCAAGCTCAAGTTCACCGGCTCGGCCGGTCAGAGCTTCGGCGCATTCGTCCCGCGCGGCATGACGCTGACGCTGGAAGGGGACGCCAACGACTACGTCGGCAAGGGGCTCTCCGGCGGCCGGATCGTCGTCTATCCGCCGAAGGACGCCACCTTCGTCGCCGAGGAGAACATCCTCATCGGCAACGTGGCGCTCTACGGCGCGACCGGCGGCGAGGCCTTCTTCCGCGGCGTCGCCGGCGAAAGGTTCGCCGTCCGCAACAGCGGCGCCAGCACCGTCGTCGAGGGCGTGGGAGACCACGGCTGCGAGTACATGACCGGCGGCCGCGTCGTCATCATCGGCGAGCACCGGGCGCAACTTCGCGGCCGGCATGTCGGGCGGCGTCGCCTACATTCTCGACGAGGCGCAGACCTTCGCCAAGCGCTGCAACAAGGAGATGGTCAGCCTCGAGCAACCTGCAGTGGGTGATCCCGAGGAGGCCAAGCTGGTCCACGGGCTGATCCTGCGCCACGCGCAGGCGACCGGCAGCAAGCGGGCCGCGGAGATCGGCGCCAACTGGAAGCAATGGGCGCCGTTCTTCGTGCGCGTGATGCCCAACGACTACCGGCGCGTGCTGGAGGCACAGAAGAAGATGCGCGAGACGGGCCTCTCGCAGGAAGAGGCCGAGATGGCCGCCTTCGAGCTGAACTCCAAGGACACCGCGCGCCTCGGCGGCAAGTAAAGAAAGACAACGTTTTCGAAATGGGAAAGCTGACTGGGTTCATGGAGTACGAGCGGCGCGAGCCCCCGGGGCGCGATCCGCACGCGCGCGTTCGTGACTGGAAGGAGTTTCACGACCACCTCCCCGAGTCGACGCTCAAGGAGCAGGGGGCGCGCTGCATGGACTGCGGCGTTCCGTTCTGTCACACCGGGACCTTGCTGGCGGGCGGCGCCTCGGGCTGTCCGATCAACAACCTGATTCCCGAGTGGAACGACCTCGTCTACCGCGGGCAGTGGCGCGAGGCTCTCACCCGGCTGCACAAGACGAACAACTTCCCCGAATTCACCGGGCGCGTCTGCCCGGCGCCCTGCGAGGGCTCGTGCGTGCTCGGCATCAACGAGCCGGCGGTGACCATCAAGAGCATCGAGGCCGCCATCATCGACAAGGGGTTCGAGGAGGGGTGGGTCGTCGCCGAGCCGCCGCTCAAGCGAACCGGCAAGACCGTCGCGGTCGTCGGCTCGGGCCCGGCCGGCCTCGCCTGTGCGGCGCAGCTGAACCGGGCCGGCCACACCGTGACGGTCTTCGAGCGCGACGATCGCATCGGCGGCCTCCTCATGTACGGCATCCCGCCAATGAAGCTGGAGAAGCACGTCGTCGACCGGCGCGTGAACCTGCTCTCCGACGAGGGGGTGAAGTTCGTGACCGGCGCGCACATCGGCCAGAACTACCCGACCGACAAGCTGCGCGCCTCGTTCGACGCCATCGTCCTCGCCGGCGGCGCGACGGCCGCGCGCGATCTCCCGGTCGAGGGGCGGAACCTCTCGGGCGTCCACTTCGCCATGGAGTTCCTGCTCAAGAGCTGCAAGAGCCTGCTCGACAGCAACTTCGCCGACGGGCAGTACCTCAACGCCAAGGGGAAGAACGTCATCGTCATCGGCGGCGGCGACACCGGCACCGACTGCGTCGGCACGGCGCTGCGCCACGGCTGCAAGAGCCTGGTGCAGTTCGAGATCCTGACGCGCCCCCCGACGCTGCGCGCGGCCGACAACCCCTGGCCGCAGTGGCCGCGCATCTACAAGATGGACTACGGGCAGGAAGAGGCCGCCGCGCTCTACGGCGCCGACCCGCGCCAGTACGTGACGGTGACCAAGGGCCTGGTCGGCGATTCCGCCGGCAACGTCAAGGAGCTGCACACCGTCGAGGTCGAGTGGGTGAAGAACGGCGACGGCCGCTTCAACATGAAGGAGAAGCCCGGCAGCGAACGCGCCTGGCCGGCGGAGCTGGTGCTGCTGGCGATGGGCTTCGTCGGTCCCGAGAAGCCGGGCCTGCTGACCGATCTCGGCGTCGCCCTCGACCCGCGCGGCAACGTCGCCGTCGACGGTGAGAAGGCGACCAGCGTCCCCGGCGTGTTCGCCGCCGGCGACATGTCGCGCGGCCAGTCGCTGATCGTCTGGGCGATTGCCGAAGGTCGGGCCGCCGCCCGCGGCGTCGATCGCTACTTGATGGGCGAGACGTTACTGCCGTAACGCCGCCCCGCGGATGGTGGGTCTACCTCGCTCGCTGCGGGGACGGGACGCTCTATTGCGGCATTGCCCGAGACGTGCGGGCGCGCCTCGCGGCCCACGCTTCCGGGAAGGGTGCCCGCTACACGCGCGGGCGTGGGCCCATCGAGCTGCTGGCCGCCCACCGATGCCGTGACCAGGGCACGGCGCTCCGAATCGAACGCGCAATCAAGAGCTTGTCGCGCCCCGAAAAACTGGAGGCGGCGGGAAACGGACGACGCTGGGCGGCGATCGCACGCCGTGCTCGCGGGAAGACCCACCTCAGGCGATAGCGCCCGACATGTGGCAGTAAATCCTCCCGATTTGTTTCCGGTCAATCATTTGTCAGCGCAACGGGAATTTACCAGCGCTATCGTGCGCAGCATGAAGCTCTCCCGTTGCTTAGGTGTATCGGCGGTCGTTTTGGGGCTCATCGTCGGCGGCTGCGCCGGCGTCAAGGAGAAGCCCGGCGGCACCGGCAGCGGCGGCAGCGGCAACGGCAACGGCAAGGGCGGCAACAACGGCAGCGGCGGTAGCCGCGGAAACGTCGACGCGTCGGTCGACATCGGCAACTCCGCAAAGACCTGCGGAAACTCGATGCTCGATCCCGGCGAGACGTGCGACGACGGAAACAGGATCAGCGACGACGGCTGTACGCCGCTCTGTCAGATCGAGAACGGCTGGATCTGTCCCGACGGCGCCGGGAATCGCCTGCACGCGCAACGCGATCTGCGGCGACGGAAAGCTGACGCCGCCCGAGGCGTGCGACGACGGAAACATGACACGGCGACGGCTGCTCGGACGACTGCAAGACGATCGAGACCGGCTGGCGGTGCCCGCGTGCCCGGGAGGCCTTGCGTCCCGATCTGCGGCGACAACGTGATCGAGGGAAGCGAGACCTGCGACGACGGCAACACGACTGAACGACGACGGTTGCTCGTCGACCTGTCAGGCGGAGCCCGGCGCCAGCTGCCCGACGAGCAACGGCAAGCCGACCACCGGAAAGTGCACCATCGCTGTCTGCGGCAACGGCATGAAGGAGACCGGGCGAGTCGTGCGACTGCGGAACCGACCCGAAGAAGCTCCCGAGCGGCTGCACCGGCCCGAACGGTCTCTTCAACGGCGACGGCACCGGGTGCTCCAAGACCTGCACGAAGGAGCCGACCTGCCCCAATTCCCCCGGCAAGGGCGCCTGCTCGACGAGCTGCGGGAACGGCAACATCGAGCCGGGCGAGGACTGCGACGACGGCAACCAGGTCAGCGGCGACGGCTGCTCGTCCGACCTGCAAGAGGGAGACGGGCTTCAGCTGCCAGGACGAAGCAGAAGTCGGACGCGCAGGACTGCACCCAGGGCATCAACCAAGGTGAGACGTGCCTCGAGCTGCCGGTCAAGTATCGCGACTTCAAGAACGAGAGCGTGAGCTCGGGCGGCCACCCCGACTTCTTCTATTACGGCGCTCAGATCCCGAACCCGATCACGGTCAACTCGATCACCCACGGGAGCATCTCGTTCAAGCAGCGCTACTGCGTTCCCAACTCGGCCGGTCCGGCGCGCAAGAACGACTCGACCGCCCGCTGCTGGGATCTGGCCCAGGCGAACCTGGACGCGAACGGCCGGCCGACCTTCAACAGCTCGCGCACGGGCGGCACGACCTGCGACTGCCAGTTCACCGACTGGAGCCACAACGGCGGGAGCAGCAATATCGTCCCCGGTTACGGCGACGCGACCATGAACGGGAAGCCACTCAGCGGCCTCGCGTACGTCAACTCGGGCAACGCCCTCGGCTCGCCGTGGTACCAGGGGCCGGCGCCGGTCGTGAGCGGAACATGGGAGCACGTTCGCCCAGTGGTGGACCGACGGGACATACGAAAGTGATGGGACGACGGCCAACAAGCACGCCATCGGCATCCTCGAGCTCGGCCCGGTGACAGGCGGCACGGCGACGAACCTCTACCGGTTCTCGAGCGCCGCCGCACAGCGTGTGGGGCGGCTTCTACCCGCTCGATCCGACGGCCAACAACTTCCCTCTCTATTCGACGACCGGCAGCTCAGCGGGCCGGGAGGCACGAAGACGTCGGCGGCGGGCTGGTCCGAGGCGCTGCTCTGCAACATCTGGCCGTACTGGTACAGCTCGTACGCAGTTCGGCGCCGGCAACGGCTGCCAGGCCACGCAGTACGTCTTCGCGCCGTCGTTCGGTCCCACGATCACCTCCGATCCGGGGACCTGGTTCGGCATGAATATCCAGGGCGGCAACACTCGCCGCGCAGGGCTGGTACCACGACTCGTGGTTCTCCGTCGAAGCGCGCTACCTGTTCGCGTTCACCGGGGCGTTCGATCTGCAGTTCTTCGGCGACGACGACACCTTCGTGTTCGTCAACGGCCTCCTGATGATCGACCTCGGCGGCGTCCACCAGCGGCTGCCCGGCAAGGTGCACGTCAACGCCGACGGCAGCGCCAGCACGCAGGAGGGCGGCAACATCTACATGGCCTGCACGAACCCGAACGGCCAGACCAACTGCCCGGTGATCCCCGCCGGCTACCAGGTCGGCGACATCGTCCCCTGCGACGGCAGCGCGAACGCGATCGATCCCGTGACCAAGGTGAAGTTCAACACGACCTGCAAGAGCGGCACGACCTGCGACTGCCGAGAGCGGACCTTCACCGCCGCCCAGACGGGCCTGGCGCCGCCCTCGGCGGCCAACGCGCCGGCGAACACCTACGAGATCGCGGTCTTCACCCGCGACGGCCACCCGTCGGAGTCGAACTTCCAGCTGACGCTGAGCGGCTTCGGCACCAACCAGACGCAGTGCGGTCCCACCTGCGGCGACGGCGTCAAGACCGGCGGCGAGGAGTGCGACTGCGGCGAACGCCGGGCACGACGGGGCAGGACGCCTCCTGCAACGGCATGAACAATGACGACAACGCCTACAACGGCTGCACGACCTCGTGCACGTACGGTCCGTTCTGCGGCGACGGCCACACGACGTTGGCAGCGACCCGAACAATCCGAACGAGCAGTGCGACGACGGCAACAACAACGGCATCACGTACACGCAGCAGTGCAACAGCGGTGGCTGCACCTCGACCTGCACGTTCCCGAGCTGCTGCGGCGACGGCATCGTCGACGCCGACGAGGGCGAGGCGTGCGATCTGGGGAACAACAACGGTCCGAACTCGGCCTGTTCGACCACCTGCCAGCTCCAGATTTGCCTCGACACCCCTGCTCCAACGACGGCGGCTAGCGCCCGCATCCTCAGGCGGCATTTATATGAGATGCGCTCTAGGCGGGCCTTGCCGCCCGGAGACGGCCTCGTCCCTCGCCCCCGGCGACACAGCTGATTTTTTGACGCCCGGGCCGGGGGGCTGACAATGGGCGGGTGACGGTCTCACCGGCCCTTTCTCTACCCTCGACCGCGGGCGCGCGCCACTCCAGCGCCCGAGCCCTTCGATCTCAAGGGGACGATGGCTTCCTTCACGGTGCTGCGGCTTCGCAGCACCGACGTCGAGCTCTGCGAGCGCCAGCTGCGGGTCAAGACGGCGCAGCTCCCCAGCCTGTTCCTCGACGCGCCGGTGCTGGTCGATCTGGGCGCGCTGGGCGACGAGGCGTCGTCGCTGCCGTTCGCCGAGCTCGTGCGGGCGATGCGCGCCTGCAAGCTGGTCCCGGTCGCGGCGGCCAACGTCCCCGACGACCTTCGCGACGCCGTCTCGGAGGCGGGCCTGGGCCTCTGGCGCGCGCCCCTCGGCGGACGCCCCCGCGCCGCCCCCGAGCCTGACGTCGAGACGCCGGCGCCGGAGCCGGCGGCATCCGAACGGCGTCGCCGGTCACAGGGCCCGTCTCGGGCCGGCTGGCGCCCATCGCGCGCCAGCCGTTCGCCGGGCCGATGGTGGTGACAAAGCCGGTGCGCGGCGGTCAGGTCATCCACGCGCGCGACAACGACCTGGTCGTCCTGGCGCCGGTGAACCCGGGCGCGCAGGTGATCGCCGACGGCCACCTGCACATCTACGCGCCGCTGCGCGGGCGCGCGGTGGCCGGCGCGTCGGGGCTGCCGGGTGCGCGCATCTTCTGCCAGAAGCTGGAGGCCGAGCTGGTGGCCGTCTCCGGCGCCTACGTCATGGCCGACGAGATCCCCGCCGCGCTCCGCGGCCGCGCCGCCCAGGTCTTCCTCGAGGACGGCGAGTGTCGGATCTCGCTAGCCGTTGTGAGAAATTGACAGCAAAAAATTTGGCAGTGCGGCCCGGAACGCCCGTTGAATGGAAGCAGCCAGCAGCATCAAGGAGGCAGCCCTTGTCGAACGTGTCCAAAGTCGTCGTCGTCACTTCCGGTAAGGGCGGGGTCGGCAAGACCACCACCAGCGCCAACATCGCGACCGGCATCGCCCAGCAGGGCAAGAAGACCGTCGCCATCGACTTCGACGTCGGGCTGCGCAACCTCGACCTGGTGATGGGGTGCGAGCGGCGGGTGGTCTACGACTTCGTCAACGTCATCCGCAACGAGGCCAAGCTGCACCAGGCGCTGATCCGCGACAAGCGGGTCGAGAACCTGTACGTGCTGCCGGCCTCGCAGACGCGCGACAAGGACGCGCTCGACGCCGAGGGGGTCGGCCGCGTCATCGACGAGCTCAAGCAGGCTGGGGTTCGAGTACATCATCTGCGACTCGCCCGCCGGCATCGAGAAGGGCGCGCAGATGGCCATGTACTTCGCCGACGAGGCGATCGTCGTGACCAACCCCGAGGTCTCGTCGGTGCGCGACTCCGATCGCGTGCTCGGCTTGCTCGCCGCCAAGACCAGCCGCGCCGAAGCGGGCGGCGCCGGCCATCAAGACGCACCTCCTGCTGACGCGCTACTCGCCGGCGATGGTGAAGCGCGGCGAGATGCTGAGCGTGGGCGACGTGCTCGAGCTGCTCGGCATTCCGCTGCTGGGCGTGATCCCCGAGTCGAAGGCGGTGCTGCAGTCGTCGAACAAGGGCACGCCGGCCATCCTCGACGAGACGACCGACGTGGCGCAGGCCTACCTCGACGTGGTCTACCGCTACCTCGGCCAGGAGCGGCAGCACCGGTTCATCGAAGAAGAAAAGCGCGGCTTCTTCGGCCGCCTGTTCGGCTAACCGCGCCGAAGGAGAGTCCACATGGCGTTCCTCGACTACTTCCGGAGGGCTCCCAAGAGCGCATCGCTGGCCAAGGATCGGCTGTCGATCATCGTCGCGCGCGAGCGCGCGACCACGCGCGGTGGCGCCGACTACCTGCCGCAGCTGCAGCAGGAGCTGCTGGCGGTCATCGCCCGCTACGAGAACATCGATCTCTCCAACGTGACCGTCAACCTCGACAAGAGCGGCGATTGCGAGGTGCTGGAGCTCAACATCCAGATCCCCGACGGTCCGCCGCCGACCCCGCCGCGCCCGTCGACGCCCGCGCTCGCACAAAGCTGGCAGCGATCGCGCAGGACCCTTCGAGGGTCCCGACTCGAATTGACGGCGCGGAGGGCCCCGGTTATCGTTC
Organism: uncultured Pseudomonadota bacterium; assembly: GCA_963725905.1. Classification (GTDB taxonomy): domain Bacteria; phylum Myxococcota_A; class Polyangia; order Fen-1088; family Fen-1088; genus JADGRB01. The sequence continues at coordinate 33,693 of CAVSAG010000008.1, forward strand.
CCAACCCCGCGCTCTCTGCGCGTGCGTGAAGGGAAACAATGGCCGGAACCGCCCCCGTCGCCCCGCTCGATGCGCGTCGCCGCGCCCGCGACTGGTGGGGAGACGAACTACAACGCCCCGCTGGCGGTGCTGACGACCCTCTTCTTCATGTGGGGGTTCCTGACCTGCCTCAACGACATCATCATCCCGCACCTCAAGGCGGTGTTCGAGCTGAACTACGCCAAGGCGATGCTCGATCCAGTTCGCCTTCTTCACCGCCTACTTCGTCGTCTCGCTGCCGTCGGGCGAAGATCGTCACCCGCCTCGGCTACAAGAACGGGATCATGATCGGCCTGGCGGACGCGACGCTCGGCTGCCTGCTCTTCTATCCGGCGGCCGGCGTGCGCTCGTACAGCCTGTTCCTGCTCGCGCTCTTCGTGCTGGCCTCGGGGATCACGCTCTTGCAGGTGGCGGCGAACCCGTTCGTGGCCGTGCTGGGCAAGCCGGAGACGGCGTCGTCGCGCCTCACGCTGACCCAGGCCTTCAACTCGCTGGGAACGACCATCGCGCCGCAGTTCGGCTCGCTCTGATCCTCTCGACCGTCGCCAAGTCTTCGGCGGAGCTCGCCCAGATGACCGCCGTCGGCCGCCGACGCCTACCGGCTGCGCCGAGGCCTCGTCGGTGCAGCACCCGTACCTCGGCCTGGCGGGGCGCTCGTGCTGCTGGCCGTCGCCATCATGGCCGTTCAAGCTCCCCAGGATCGAGGACGTCACGCCGGCCACCGACGCTGGCGCCGGCGCGGATCGCAAGAGCGCCTGGAGCTATCGCCATCTCGTGCTCGGCGCCGTGGCCATCTTCGTCTACGTCGGCGGCGAGGTCGCCATCGGCAGCTTCCTGGTCAACTACTTCAAGGAGCCGTACGATCGGCGGCCTGACCGAGTCAGCAGGCGCCAGGCTGGTGTCGTTCTACTGGGGCGGTGCGATGGTGGGCCGGTTCATCGGAACGCTGACGCTGCGAATGTGGAAACCGGCCAAGGTGCTCGACGATTCACGCGGTGGCCACCGTCGGGCTGGTGCTGCTGAGCATGGCGACACACGGGCAGGTCGCCATGTGGTCGATCATCGCCGTCGGGTTTTTCAACTCGATCATGTTCCCGACCATCTTCACGCTGGCCATCGAGGGGCTCGGCAAGCACACCAGCCAGGGCTCCGGGATCCTCTGCATGGCGATCGTCGGCGGCGCCATCATCCCGGTCGCGCAGGGGGCGCTGGCCGACGCGATCGGCATCCACTATGGATTCATCATCGCCGCGCTCTGCTACGTCTACATCGCCTGGTACGGCCTGACGTTCAGGGCGCCCGAGAAGCCCAAGCTGGTCGTCTGATCCGCCGCGGGACCCGTCCGGCCGGCGTGGTATAAGCCTGTCGCTGTGAGACGAAGCGAAGCGCTGCTGAAGGGAATCAACCGCGCTCCGGCGCGGGCCATGTTGAAGGCGACCGGGCTCAAGGACGCCGACCTCGACAAGCCGCTCATCGCGGTGGCCAACACCTGGACCGACGCCACGCCGTGCAACATGCACCTGCGCGAGCTGGCGGTTCACGTGAAGGAGGGGATTCGCGCCGCCGGTGGGACGCCGATCGAGTTCAACACCGTCGTGGTCTCCGACGGCATCAGCATGGGGACCGAGGGGATGCGCGCCTCGCTCGTCTCGCGCGAGGTGATCGCCGATTCGATCGAGCTGGCGGTGCGCGGCGCGATGTGCGACGGGGTCGTGGCGCTGTCGGGCTGCGACAAGACGATCCCCGGGACGATGATGGCGCTGGCGCGGCTCGACGTGCCGGGGCTGATGCTCTACGGCGGGTCGATCATGCCGGGCAAGTTCCACGGCAAGGACGTGACGATCCAGGAGGTGTTCGAGGCGGTCGGCGCCTGCGCCGCCGGTCGGATCACCGAGAGCGAGCTGCGGGCCCTCGAGGACGTGGCCTGCCCCGGCGCCGGCGCCTGCGGCGGCCAGTTCACCGCCAACACGATGTCGATGGCGGGCGAGATGCTTGGGATCTCGCCGATGGGGCTGAACGACATCCCGGCCGTCGATCCACGCAAGAACGCGGCGGCGATGCGCGCCGGCGAGATCGTCATGCGCCTCGTCGCCGAGGACCTGCGCCCCAGCAAGATCCTCACCCGGGCGGCGTTCGAGAACGCCATCACCGCCGTCGCCACGACGGCGGGCTCGACCAACGCCGTGCTGCACCTGATGGCGCTGGCCAAGGAGGCGAACGTGGCGCTCACGCTCGAGGACTTCGACGCCATCTCGGCGCGCACGCCGACCCTGGCCGATCTCAAGCCCGGCGGGCGGTTCTTCGCCGTCGATCTCGACCGCGCCGGCGGCGTGCGCCTGGTGGCCAAGCGCCTGCTCGACGCGGGACTGCTCAAGGAGAGCCTGACCGTCAACGGCACCAGCATCGTCGCCGAGGCGAAGCAGGCTGAGGAGACGGCGGGGCAGGAGGTCGTGCGCCCGGTCGGCAAGCCGGTCAGCCCGCGCGGCGGATTCGCCATCATGCGCGGCTCGCTGTCGCCCGAGGGGTCGGTGGTCAAGCTGGCGGGTCACGATCGCCGCCAGCACCAGGGGCCGGCGCGGGTGTTCGACTCCGAGGAGGCCTGCTTCGCGGCCGTGCAGCGGCGCGAGATCAAGGCCGGCGACGTGGTCATCATTCGCTACGAGGGTCCGAAGGGCGGCCCCGGGATGCGCGAGATGCTGGCCGTGACCGGCGCCCTGGTCGGACAGAAGCTGGACGACAGCGTCGTGCTGCTCACCGACGGGCGCTTCTCCGGCGCCACGCACGGCTTCATGGTCGGCCACGTGGCGCCCGAGGCGCAGGTCGGCGGTCCGATCGCCTTCGTGCGCGACGGCGACATCGATCACCCTCGACGTCGACAAGCGGACGATCGACATCGACTTCGACCTCGAGGCGCGCAAGCGCGAGAGCGGCTGGAAGGCGCCGGCGCCGCGATTCCGCACCGGCGTGATGGCCAAGTACGCCGCGGCCGTCTCCTCGGCCGCGGAAGGCGCAATCACGCTGCCGGTCGTGCGGTGACCGAGCAGCCAGCTGAGCGCTAGATCGGGCAGCCGCCCGGCGCCGCTACCGGCCACGACCATCAGCACGGTGAGCCCGATCGCCAGCGCCAGGTAGGTCGCCAGCACCGGGCGATCGCCGACCTCCGGCGCGTTCCCCTTGCCCGCGGCGCGGAAGGTCGCGGCGATCGCCAGGATGTAAAGCAGCCCGTCGGCCCGCGACAGCGCGATCGCCCAGAGCACGCCGGCGACCACGCCGCGCTGACCGCGCGACAGCGCCGAGAACCCGCGCCCGCCGTCCAGCTGCCAGACGGGAATCATGTTGAACAGGTTGATCCAGGCGCCGAGGCGCGCGATCGCGAACAGCAGGTGGTTGTGAAGCGCCGCCCCCAGCGCCAGCGCCGCGATGGCCGCCGCCGCGCCCCAGATGGGGCCGGCCAGCCCCGTGCGCGCGTCCTCGGCCGGCGTGGCGGGGTTCTGCTTGAGCCGTACCAGCGCGCCGAAGCCCGGGATGAACATCGGAGCGGTGGCCGGGATGCCGTAGCGGCGGAGCGCGACGACGTGACCCATCTCGTGGACGTAGATCGAGAGGATCAGCCCCAGCGCGAACTTCCAGCCGTAGAACGAGGTGTAGACCCACAGAGCGATGGCCATCGAGAGGAAGGTCTTCGCCTGCGTCAGACCGACCAGCAGCGCCTTCCCCTTGCCGAGCAGCAACAGGATCCCCCACTTGAACTTGGCGAGCAGGACGCCGATCGTCCCGACGCCGGCGGCGGCCTTCGAACGCGGCGAGCCCTTCGCCTTCTCACGGGCGGCGCCTGGGTTTCCGGCCGTCACCTGGGCGCTCAGGGCCTGGACCTTGGCGAGGACGCGCGCGTGCTGGGTCGATTGCGCCGGCAAAAACTCCAGCATCCGCCGCCAGGTTTCCAGCGCGCGCATTCCGTCCCCTTGCCGCTCGGCCGACTCCGCATCGGCCGCGAGCTGCTTGAGCTCGGCGGCGTGAACCAGCCTGCCGCAATTCGGGCAGGCGAGGAGCGACCCGGCGATCTGGGCGCCGCACTCCGTGCAGACGCGCGGAGCCGATCCGGCGGCCGTCACGGGTTCGCGCCGGGCGGGCCGCCGGGCGTCGCGACGAGGGGCGGGGCCGCCGGGCCGAACCGGAACGGCCCCGACAGCGGCACGCGCCGGTTGATCTTCCAGGCCTCGTAAAGCCCGATGCCGATGATGATGATCCCCATGATGTTGCTGGCGCCGCCCATGAACGGCGCGATGAACGCCAGCCCCAGAAGCAGCGCCAGCGCTACGGCGAATGAACCGGCGCCTGGCTTCTCCGCGCCCCTGTCCGCCTGGGCGTCGGCGACGGGTGCATCGCTCCGCGCCGTGCCGCCCGGATCCGCCGCGGGCGCCGTTGCCGTCACCGCGGTCCTCTTCGCGTCGCTGGCCTCGAGGGAAGCCTTGAGGACGAGCGGGACGTAAGCGCCCGTGATCGACACGTACGTCAGCGCCATGGCCAGCGCCTGATAGCGCCAGCCGCCGAGGCCGCGCCCGCCGCGCTTGACCGCGACACCGACGAAGAGGCCGACACCGATCGCCAGCAGGCCGAACTCGTGGCCGGTGACCCTTGTGATGGCGTACCAGACGATCGTCCCCAGCAGCGCCGCGCCAACGCCGAACAGCAACGCGCGGCCGAACGTGCCGCGCCCCTCCTTCGATCCGGAGAGCGCGGTCGCGCAGGAGCGGCAGATGACGGCGCGGGCGATCTCGAAGTACTCGTCGGCGATCGCCCGCTTGCAGATTCGACAGCCGCGCGCCTCGCCGGGCGCGACCAGGTCGACCTTGTCGAACTGCATCCCCCCGGAGCCGCCCGACCCGTCTGCGCTCATCACGTGAGTCTAGCCCCAACCGATCGCCGGCATCAAATGGCGGCGGCGCGCGGCGGCGGCGCGCGGAACGACTCCCACAGCGCCTGGACCAGCGGCGAGCCGAGCTTCCGGCGCTGGGTGCAGACGCCGACGCGAAACTCCCCCAGGGCGTCGCCGCCGTCGTCGGCGTCGAGGATCCGAACCTTGGAGGCGAGCGGGCTCTCCTCGAGGACGATGCGCGGAACGATGCCGACGCCGCACCCCAGACTGACCAGCGCCAGGATCGCCTCGCCGCCCGGGAGCTCGCCGTAGATCCGGGGGGCGATGCGGCGCCGGCGAAACCACCGGTCGGCGCTCTCGCGCGCCAGGCCCGAGGCGGGCAGGACGAAGGGCAGCTCGGCCCAGGGAATCGACCGCCCGTGGGTGAGCCGCTCGACCTCGCAGGCGGCGCGCGGGGCGGCGAAGACCAGCGGCGTGTGCAGGAGGACGCGCGCCGCCAGCGCCCGCGGGACCCGCGCCGGGATCGCCGCGACGCTGACGTCGACCCGCCCCTCGGCGAGGCGCTCGAGCGCGTCGGCGGCGTAGCCGGTCTCGAGCTGGATGTGGATGTCGGGGTGGCGCTGCCGGAACCCGGAGAGCAGCTCGGGGAGAAAGCTCTGGCAGGCGGTCACCGAGGCGAAGACGACGATCGTGCCGGTGAGCGTCTCGCGGCGGCCGCGGAGATCGCGCTTGAGCCCCTCCCAGCGATCGAGCGTCTCGCGGGCGTGCACCGCGAACCGCGTCCCTTCGGGCGTCAGCCGCACCGAGCGCCGGTCTCGCTCGAAGAGCGGCCAGCCGGTCTCGCGCTCGAGGCGCTGCACGGCGCGTGACAGCGCCGAGGGGCTGACGTGGCACTCCCGGCTGGTGCGCAGAAAGTGCAAGGTGCGGGAAAGATGCAGGAAAAGACCAAGGGCGTCGTAGTCCATCGGGCCTCGTTAGTATTGCATAAAACGCAACAGAGAGTTGCAAACAAGTCATTTTACGCAACGACACCGGTTCGCTATCCTGAGGCTGTCGGTTTTCAACTGCCGGAGGTTCCGATGAGCTTTGCGTCCAAGATTTTCTCGATCGACACCGTCAAGATGGGCGATCGCAGCGAGCAGATCGTCAAGGGTGGCCGCCACCTCTTCCCGCTGCTTCCCAAGGCCTTCGCCGGCGTCAAGCAGATCGGCGTCATCGGCTGGGGCTCGCAGGGACCGGCCCAGGCGCAGAACCTGCGCGACTCGCTGGAGGGGACCGGGATCAAGGTGAAGATCGGGCTGCGCGCCGGGTCGGCGTCGATGGACGACGCGCGCAAGGCGGGCTTCTCGGAGGCGACCGGAACGCTGGGCGAGATGTTCGCGGTGGCCAAGGAATCGGACATCGTGCTTCTGCTGATCGCCGACGCCGCGCAGGCCGAGCTCTTCCCGAAGGTGTTTGAGAGCCTGCGCCCGGGCGCGACGCTGGGCCTCTCGCACGGGTTTCTTCTGGGCCACCTCAAGAACGTCGGCGCCAAGTTCCCGGCCAACGTGAACGTCATCGCCGTCTGCCCGAAGGGGATGGGCCCATCGGTGCGCCGCCTCTACGTCCAGGGGAAGGAAGTGAACGGCGCCGGCATCAACGCCAGCTTCGCCGTGCACCAGGACATCGACGGCAAGGCGACCGACTACGCGCTCGGCTGGTCGGTGGCGCTCGGCTCGCCCTACACTTTCGAGACGACGCTGGAGTCGGAGTACAAGTCGGACATCTACGGCGAGCGCGGAATTCTCCTCGGCGCCGTGCACGGCATCATCGAGAGCCTCTACCGGCGCTACGTCGCGCAGGGGATGACCAAGGAGGCCGCCTTCCTGAACTCGGCCGAGTCGATCACCGGGCCGATCAACAAGATCATCTCCAAGCGCGGCATCCGCGCCGTCTACGAGGGGCTCGACGCCGCCGGCAAGGCGGAGTTCGAGAAGGCCTACACGGCCGCCTACGGTCCCGCGCGTGAGGTGCTGCAGGAGATCTACGACGAGGTGTCGAGCGGCAACGAGATCCGCGGCGTCGTGCTGGCCGGCAACCGCCTCAAGAAGCATCCGATGGACAAGATCGACGGGACGGAGACCTGGAAAGTCGGCGCCACCGTTCGCGCCAAGCGCGATGAGGCGAAGATCCCGATCAACCCGTTCACCGCCGGCGTCTACATCGCTGTAATGATGGCGCAGATCGACATCCTGATCGCGTCAGGCCATCCGAACTCGGAGGCGGCGAACGAGTCGGTGATCGAGTCGGTCGATTCGCTGAACCCCTACATGCACGCACGCGGCGTCGCGTACATGGTCGACAACTGCTCGACGACGGCGCGCCTCGGCTCGCGCAAGTGGGCGCCCCGGTTCGACTACCTGCTCACACAGGTCGCCTACGTGAGCGTCGACGAAGGGAAGAAGACGGGCGACGACGCGGCGCTCATGGACGCGTTCAAGAAGAACGGCATTCACGAGGTGCTGGCCGTGTGCGCCGAGCTGCGACCCAGCGTCGACATCTCGGTCTCGTAGCGGACGTCAACCGCCTGACAGGGCGCGGGCGACGCGATACGGCGCGGTCAGAAATGGCCGCGCCGTCGGTCTTTCCGCGGCGGAACGGTGCCGGGAAGATGGCGCAGGTTTCGCCGTTGTGAAGTGACGGTAAACATTCGCGCGAAAGGTTGCGCGAGGGTGTTTTGCAGCTCAACATTCGCGGCGTCGAACCGATGAGCGGTTCGATGGCAAAACTGAAAACTGAAGATGGGGCCGAGGCAAAGGCCGAGGCAAAGGAAAGGACGACAGGAAGATCATGAGAAGCGTGGTGACGGGGTTGATGATGTTGGCCGGGGCGGTGGTTCGCGACAAGGGACACGGATTCGACGATTTCGGGTGGCGGCGGGAGGTGCAGCGGGCGCGCGAAGCGCAAGAGGCCGACGCGACGACGTCGGGCTCCCGCGCGGGCGACGGCGAGGCCGTCGTCGTGGCCGGTCCGCCGATCGGGACCTACGGCCCATCGAGCGGCGCGCTCATGAGTGTCGCCGGGACCGAAGCGGCCGACGCGGCCCCGGGCGACTGGGACGTCGCCTGCGAGCGCGAGGCCGGCGACCGGCTGGTGTTCGATCGCACCTCGCTGCGCGAGATGGGCGGCGCCACGCTGTTTCGCTGGGCACCGACTGGCGGTGTCGTGCCGGCGAGCGACGACACGATCTACACGGCGGTCGCCGACTGCCGCGCCAAGAGCATCGAGGCGACCTGGCCCGGCAAGCGCAGCGAAACACGCGCCGGCACCTGTGGCCGCCACCTGGTCGACGCCGTCTGCGCCGCCCGCAGCGCGGTCAAGACCCCGGGGCACGCCCCCGACAGGCTCGGCCGGGTGCGCGGCGGCGCGCCGAACGCCAGCGCGACGCCGTAGGGCGTCGCGGATGTCACCTGACAGTCGCGCGACCGATTGGTCAGTGCGGCGACCATGAGCAAAGGTGTCCGTTGCCGGCCGCCACGATCCTTCCGTTGACGGCGATCGGGGAGGTCCACTTCTGGACGTTCGCGCAAGTGGTGGTGCTGGTGTAGATCGGGGCCCCGGTGTCGCCGTCGACGCCGATGAGCTTGCCGTTGTTCAGGAACCAGACCACGACGTCATGGGTTCCGTCGGTGGTCGTCGAGATCGGTCCCGACAATGCATTGCCGCCCGGTGCACACCAGACCGTGCTCGGCTGCGGCGGCGATCCGGGCGCGATGAGCACCGACATGACCGCCGTGCCCGATCCCCCGGCTGGACAGATAGCCGCGCTGCTCACCCCGAAGGTGACGTACAGGCCCAGGGCGGTCCGGTAAGCAGCGACGGGGGTGATGAACCGACCCCGCGCCGTTCGCCACCATGTAGTCGACTGCCTGTCCACCCAGGCCTCCCAGATTGCCAGCATCGAGCAAATACAGATGGCCGTCCTTCGCGACGGCGACCACCAGCTTGGAAGGGGTCGCGCCGGGGAGCTCGACATACACGGGGCTGCTGCCACCGAGGTCGGAGTTGGCGGCATCCATCGTGTGCCACGCCGCCGGATAAAACGAGTCGGACAACGTCCCCATCCCGGTGATGCGCACGGCCTCTTCACTGTCGGCGTGCACCGTCACCCCGGCCGTGCTGTTTCCGGTCAACGCGAGAACGCCGTTTCCGTCCGATGCCATGCCGCCGGATGCCCAGATCCCTTCGCCTTCGCCGCTGCTCGCCCAGGTCCCCATCGTCGCAGGGTCGCGGGTGTCGATGCCGATCACCCACCCATGAAAGCCAGCGCATTCGCCAATATGACCGCCGTAGGGAACGTACAGGGTCCCGTTGACCAGCGAGAGCGCGGCGCGCTGATTTTGGTACACGGTGTTGAAGACGACGTTCCCAGAGCTCACGGGCATGACGTTGACCGGCCAGCCTGTCACCTCCGTTCCGTCGACCACCGAGAGCGCGTGGATCTGATGATTCATGATGGAGGTCGTTCCGATCGCTCCGGCCACGTAGATCGTGGGAGGCGTCGTCGTCGCGTCGATGACCGGCGTGCTGATGATTCCCAGCGGGCTGATGTTTCCACAGCCGGCCCCAGTTGCCGTGGGCGAGCTTCCGATGTTGTGCTGCCAGACCGTGGCACCCGTCGTTTCATTCAGGGCAAAAACGTTGTTGCCGGTGGTCGCGACGAAAAATAGCCCGACGCCCGTAGGTCCATTGGGTAAGTAGAGCGGCGACCCGTAGACATTGCCGCTGAAGGCGGCGGCGAATCCCGTATCGGGCGCCATCGTGGCGGCCGCGCCCTGTGTCAGCGTCGGCTCGAGGAAGACGCCGTCGCGGCTGGGGTGCTTGTTTCGCTCGAGGACCGATTGGTCCGCAGCGAGGACGGCTCCTCCGGCGCCGCTCCCGCCTGTCCCTGCCTCGCCGCCGTCGCCAGCGGTCCCGCTGCCTCCCGTCGCGCCAGCCCGCCCGCCAACCGCTCCGGTCCCACCGCTCGCACCACCCGACCCGCTCGTTCCCACCGCGCCGCCAGCGCCGGCGGTCCCGCTGCCTCCCGCCGCGCCGCCGGCCCCGGCCGAGCCGCTCCCCGTCGCGCCGCCGGCCCCCGCGCCGCCGTCACTCCGCGAGGGCGAGAGACAGATACCCTCCAGGCAGGACCCGACGCCACAAGACGTCCCGGAGATCGTGAGAGGCTGTCTCGTGCTGGTGTCGATGAAGTTCGTGGCGCTGGTGCATTCGACCCGGCCTTCGAGTCCGGTCACATAGGCTGGCAATTGGGCCGAGTCGACGTCCTCACTCTGGCAGCGGCCTTCGATACAGGTCTGGCCGGGGCCACACTGGCCGGCCGTCCCTTCGCAGGCCGCCACGAGGCCGAGGCGAACGAACAGCGTCTTCTCGGGGACCAGGCTCATCACCGCCGAGCGCACGATCAGCGTCGCGTCCATGTCATCCGTCGCGGTCAGCACCGCGCGGAACCGATCCGACGACCCGGTCGCCGAATAGACGGCAAACGTCGCGGGGAGCTCGTAGGGCAGGCCGCGTTGCCCTGACACCGAAAATACCTTCGGTTGGGCGGAGCCGACCGGGTAGTCGTTGAGGAGGCCTTGGATTTGCATCGTCACCGACGAGAGCGGATGCGGCGCCGTCAGATCGGTGGCCATGCCGATGACGATCTCGGTGCGGTCCTTCTGACAGCCCGCCGCGGTCGACAGGAGGACCGCGACGAGCGCGAGCTCGATGGAGCACCGTCGAGTCACTGTGGGCTAGGGGACGTTTACGGAGAAGTTGGTGATGGCGAGGCCGGCGCCGCCGGTCACGATCTCGAATTCGCCGAAGACGTTGGTTAGGTACCAGGTGCTCATGACGTCGTTGCGGCTGACCGCGTCCTGGACGAAGTCGCCCAGGGTGTACGAGATCGAGGTGATGGCTGCCTGGGGTGCGTAGGTCACGCACGGCTTTCCCGTTCGCTGGTTCGTGCCGTACCAGACGTTCCACTGGCGTCCGCCGATGCTCGCGGTCGCGACCGCGCTGCCGGTCGGCGGAAGCGAGGTGACTGGGGTGAGCCATATCATCAGGTCGCCGCCGCTAGGGGCGGGCGCAGTCGGATCTCCCTGCGCACTGGTGCTGAACCAGAGGTCGTTGATCGTGGCGTAGGTGCCGTTGACGCCGTTGTTGGTCCAGGTGAGGGTCGTCGCCAGGCTCCCTGCGGCGATCTGGCTGACGGCGCGGGGGAGCATGCTCGTCGATCCGGTGGTGTTGCCCGAGTTTGCGCCGGTGAATACCGACGGAACCCCCGCGGGCTGGGTGGTGGTACCGGTGTTGTTCTGGAGCTGAACCCTGAAGGTCGGCCCCGGGCCATAGGTGAGCTGCTGGCCGGTCGTGGCCGTTTCGCTATTGAAGACGATGTATTCCTTGCTGTCGCAGGTGACGACGCCCGTCTGATTCTGCTGGGTGAGCGTGCCCTGACCGGTGGTGGAGGTGCAGCTGTTCACCACCGTAGCGCCGCCGGCTCCGCCTGCTCCGCGCCCGGCGGCCCCCGCGGTTCCGGCGCCCGCGGCACCTCCCGCGCCCGCGGCGGCTCCTGCGCCCGCGGCGCCCCCCGCGCCGGCGACGCCTCGCGCGCCCGCGGCGCCCCCCGCGCCCGCGACACCGCCACCCGCTCCGGTGTCGATCGCGCCGCTACCGGAGGCACCCCCGCCGCCGGAGGTTCCTGCGCCGCCCGAGGCGCCACCAATCTCGCCGTCCCTGGGGGGGATGAGGCAGATGCCTTCCAGGCAGGAACCGGCGCCACAAGAGGTCCCGGAGATCTTGAGAGGCTGTCTCGTGCTGGTGTCGATGAAGTTCGTGGGACTGGTGCATTCGACCCGGCCTTCGAAGCCGGTCACATAGGCTGGCAGCTGGGACGAGTCGACGTCCTCACTCTGGCAGCGGCCTTCGATGCAGGTCTGCCCCGGGCCACACTGGCCGGCTGCCCCTTCGCAGGCCGACACGAGCCCGAGGCGCACGAACAGCGTCTTCTCGGGGACGAGGCTCATCACCGCCGAGCGCACGATCAGCGTGGCGTTCGCGTCGTCGGTCGCGGTCAGCACCGCCCGGAACCGCTCGGCCGAGCTGTTGGCCGAGTAGACGGCGAAGGTCCCCGGCAACGCGTAGAGCACGTTGGGCTCCCCTGAGATGGAGAGCGGCTGATCGGCGACCAGCTCCGGGGTCCCCGAGGCCGGAAGGTTGAAGATCTGCACCTCCACCGAGCTGAGCGGCGGCGCCATCAGGTCGGTCGCCATGCCGAGAACGATCTCGGTACGGTCCTTGTTGCAAGCGGAGGCGGCGAGGAGCAGAAGCAAAACGAAGATCGGGCGTGGGTTCATGTGAGGCAGGTCCTTAGGTTCTGACGGTCCAGGTGCCGTGGCGGAGAGTGAACTGTGGTTGCGACATCGGGCGCATGTCTCAGTAGAACTTGATGTTGTCGATCGTGAGACTGCCCGTGCAGGCCGACGTTCCCGTCGCGTTGAACTCCCAGTCGACGCCGACAAAGTGCTTGGGATCGACCGGCGTGCTCGGAGACCCCAGACTTGTCGGAACTGCGCCAAACGGCTGATTGACGGTCACGGGGGTTGTCGTGGGCGTGATAGCGAACTGCGCGCCGTAGCAGCTCGCGGCGGTGCAGGTACCGTGGTACGGGTCCTGGGCCGACGTCGTGTGCTCGGAGTCGTCGAACAAGAAAGCGGCCGGGCACGTGCCCGTCAGGGAAATGGTGTAACTGACACCCTGGTAGGTGGTCGCATCTACGCAGGCCGCGCTGTCGATGTAGAGGACGAAGCCATTGTACGGATACATGTTCGTGGTCGTCGGGGCCTCGACCGACGCCGAAAACGTAAGCGCGCCGTTCGTGAGGCTGAGCGTTCCTTTGGTGCCGGTCGCGAAGCGCGAGCTTGCGCCAGCGATGCCGATGCTCAATCCGAACGCGTAGTCCCCTACGCTGGTGGTACTTGGGGTCGCGTCGGAAAAATCGGTGATGAGCGCTCCGGCGGCCGGAACGGTCGCGCCCATCGCGCAAGTGGCGGCGCTCCCGGCGCTCCCGCCGCTCCCGCCAGTTCCGCTGCTCCCTCCGGTCCCGCCGCCAGCGCCGCCCGAACCACCGGTTCCGGGCGCGGAGGGGCGGACCAGCGCGAGGTTCGAGACACAGAAACTGTACGGCGTGGGCGCCTGGGCGTTGGTGATGACTGCGAACTGGACAGTCTGAATGGTCTTCGGATTGAACGGATATGCGGAGACGTCGACGGCGGGCGTCTGCTGCGTCAGATAGAGCGGTCCCCCGACCGAGCTCCAGTCGATCTCGACGTGCTGAGGCGCCCCGGTCGTCGCGCTGAGCGGCGAGAATTGGGCGGCAGCGCCCATCCAATACGGCGAGTCTTGGCCATGCTCACCCACGAACGGGAAGTTGACCCGGATGGCGCCGTTGGGCAGCGTGGCGGCGCTGAAGTCGAACGAGATGCCCCGAAAGGCGCTCAAATCGAGGCCGCCTCGGTTGCCACTCGCGTTGTTGAAGTCGAGCGCAATCCCACCGCCCCAGATGTCGCTGTAGTCGGCCGAGCCGGCCTTGGTCCTGACCATCCCCGCGGTGCCGCTGGTGCACATCGTGCTCGTCGCGAGGTCGGTCGGCGCGAACGGCAAGCCCGGTGTGGGCGAGGTGATCTGGGTGCAGTCGCTCATCGGGAAGCCGGCGAGCTCGCAGGTGCTGTTGCTCGAGTCAATCCCGCCGCTGCCGGCGCTGGGGCCGACGTCGTCGCCGTACGAGTACCAGGGACCAATCACGCCGACGGCCGGGTTCTGCACCTCGCCCATCGCGTCCGCGTTCAGGTAGGCCAGACCTGCGGCGCCGCCGGTGCCGGCCGTTCCTCCGGTACCACCCGTCCCGCCGCCGCCCGCGCCGCCGTTGCCGCCGCCCGCGCCGCCGTTGCCACCGCCCGTCCCGCCGGTGCCGCCGCCACCGACGACCCCGAATCCTGCAGGGCAGCCCGTTCCAGCGGTCAGGCACAGGCAGGCGGGAGACTCGACGCTGAAGGCCAGGCCGGTATCGCAGGTCGACGCCGCAAAAGGGTCGCAATAGTTGGCGGCCGCGCAATCGCTGCTGGTCGCGCAGCCTCCGCCCGCCGCCACCAGCGGCGCGCAGACTCCGTTCGCGCAACGCGAGTTGTTGTCGCAGGGGGTGCTGGCGCTGCACGCTGAGGCCGCGCTGCTCGTTCCATCGGGCGTGCAGACCGGAATCTGGGCGTCGCTGTTCCGCGAGCAGTGGAAGTTCTGCGGGCAAACGTCTCCGACCTCGCCGCACTGACCTCCGCCCGGCACGGCGGTCGCCTGGGCGCAGAGGTGGAGAGCGGCGTCGCAGACGACCAATCCGTCCGTTGGTCCCGCGCAATCGAACTGGGTGTTGCAGGCGTCCACGGAGATCATGCCCTTCCCCTGGAACACGTAGTTGCACGCGAGAATCGATACGCGCCTGGGCCGCAGCGGTGACCGGATTCGTGCTTCCGAAAGCGGCCTCTATTCGCTCGATGCAGCCGGCGGCGTTGGCGGGCGTGTAGACACGTCCACCGGTCGCGGTGAGGGACTCCGCCAGGGCGGCGCACGCGAGCTGCTGGTAGGCCGCACATTCGGTCGCGGAGACGCCGCAGCGGCCGGCAATCTGGCAGATGGCGCTCGCGTACTCGACGCAGAAGTCATTGACCGTCGGGGGAGGACCGGCCGGCCCATCTCCCTGGGCATCCGGCGGCGGACCGCCGTCGACGGTCGGGGGCGGCGGCGTCAGGCAGACCCCCTCGAGGCAGCTCGCCCCGGATTGGCAGCTGGTTCCGGTCACGATGAGCGGCTGGTTGGTCGTCGTGTCGATGAAGTTCGTTCCAGTCGAGCAAGCGACCTTGGTTTCGATGCCCGGCACATAGTCCGGCAGCAGGGTGGCGTCGATTACCTCGGATTGGCAGAGCCCTTCGATGCAGGTCTCCCCCATCGCGCAGTCGGTAATTCCGACGCAAGCCGAGACGATTCCCAACCGTACGAACAATGTCTTCTCGGGGACCAGGTTCATGACGGCGGACCGCACGACCAGCGTGTCCCCGTTGGCGTTGGTGGCCGTCAGAACGGCCCTGAAGCGATCAGCCGATCCGCTGGCCGAGTAAACGGCGAACGTCCCCGGGAGCTCATAGTTCTGGCCGGCCTTGCTCGCCACCGGGAGAGTCCGGGGATTCTCCAGGAGTTGATTGTCCGGCAGGCTGTAGGTCGTCATCGTCACCGAGGTCAGCGGCGTGGGCGCCGACAGAATCGGTTGCTATTCCGAGGACGATCTCGGTGCGATTTTTCGAGCAGCCCGCGCCCAACCCACACAGGACGGCGAGGATCAGCACCGACAACGAAACAGAATGTCTGGTCATGGTCAGTTCGCCTTCACGCTGAAGGAGGTGACGGCGCCGCCGTTGGTGCCGCTCACTTCCAACCCCGCCTGGACGCCCAGGAGGTAAGAAGCGGTGGTGACGCCGACCCCTTCGTCGGTCGCGTCGTTGAAGAATTGCTTCAGGTCGACGTCGGTGAACGACGTCTGAGCCGGGTTCGCCAGATACGTGAGGTACTGCCAGGAGGCCGCGCCGGAGGTGATGGTTCCCGTGTAGAGGTCCCAGGTCCCCGGAGCCGAGCCGACCGTTTGCTTGGATTTAAAGATGGTCCCCCCTGGCTGGACGCTCCCCGCGTCCAGCCAGATGAGGAGCTCCAGGCTGCCGTCGGCGGTCTTGGGCGTGGGGGCGGGGCCCAGCCAGATCGTGTACGCCGCGTCCCACAAAATCGCCGACGTGGGGGGGGTGAACGTGAAAGTCGTCGGGACACTGTTGATCGCGGCCAGTGTCCTCGCGGTCTTGTAGGCGCCGTAGAAAGCGCCGCTCTGCCAGCCGTAGACAATCGCCGGTGAGGCCACCGGGTAGGTCGTGCCCGTGATGCCGCCGGTCGGATAGGTGAGGGAGAACCCGGCGCAGCTGCCGCCCACCAGGGTCTGAATGCACTGCTCGCCGCTGCCGGCCAGGTTGTTCTGGACGCCGTAGTCACCCACCTCGCTCAGAAAGTCCTGGGCGCCGCAGACGGGATTCCCGTAGGCCTGGAGGGCGCCGCAGCTCCCCGGAATCGTCGGGGCGGCTGTGATCGGTTTCAGCTTCGTGATGCAGTACCCGTAGGGGACGGCGGACGTCCCCTGGGGCGGGATCGCCAGCTGCAGGTCGTAGATCGACGCCGGATTCGCGCGCAAGCCGGCGCTCGGATCGCTCAGATCTCCGGGAACCACGGCATCGGCGAACAGCACGTCGTAGGTTCCAGGACCGGGGAGCTCGACGAACGGCTGCGTGTCGCTGGTCGAGGCGGCGTTGGTGAACGTGAGGCGCAACGCGACGCTGTTGGTCGCGTCGGCAAAGCCGGCGATGGTGATCTCGAACCCGATCACGTTGTGTGCGGCGGCGTCGTACGCTCCCTTGGGTTGGTTCACCCCGTTCACCGAGGCGGGCGTGTTGAGCTCGAGCCCGAGCGCGGCGCCGTACGAGCCGGTGCTCGTGGAGGTGACGCCGCTGATGCACATTCCGTTCGATTTGCCGTTGTAGGGAATGGCAAAGGCCGCGCAGTTGCTCGAGCCATTGCCGGGTGGCGTGCCCGTGCCGGTGTCGGTGGTATCCGAGGTGCAGTACCAGGTCCCCTCGATCCCGAAGCTGTTGCACGCCGAGCCGACGAATCCGGTCGCGTCGATCGCCAGAGACGTGGGGTCGTCGGCGCTCGAGCAGCCGTGCCCGTCCGCCCCCGCGTCAACGGGCGCGCCGCCGTGCCCGCCCGCGCCCCCGGCACCGGCCTGGCCGCCCGCGCCCGAAAGGTCGGCACCGCCGTCGGTCTTGGCGGGGGCGAGACAGACCCCGTCGACACAGGTTCCGTCGCCGCAGGAGGTTCCGGTGATGGTGAGTGGCACCTTCGTGCTCGTGTCGACGAAGTTCGTCCCGTCGAAGCAGGCGACCTGGCCCTCCATTCCGGACGTGTACTCCGGGAGCCGCGCGGAATCGACGTCTTCGGTGGCGCAGTGGCCCGCGATGCAGCTCTCGCCGTCGTTGCACTGGTCGGTCATCCCCTGGCAGGCCGACACCGTTCCCAGGCGTACGAACAGCGTCTTCTCGGGGATGAGGTTCATGACGGCCGACCGCACGACGAGCGTCGCTCCCGATTTCTCGGTGGCCGTCAGCACGGCACGAAAGCGATCGGCCGATCCGCTGGCCGAATAGACGGCAAAGGTCCCCGGAAGCTCGTAAGCTTGGTCGCGCACCCCCGAGATCTGGAACGATTGGTCGCTGATCACCGTGCCGCTCGGCGACGGGCCGTCGAGGTCGTAGATCCGCATGTCGACGGAAGACAGCGGCGTGGGTGCAATCAGATCTGTGGCCAGGCCGATGATGACCTCCGTGCGGCTCTTGTTGCAGCCGCCCGCCATTGCCGCCAGCAGCGGTATCAAGACCAACCCCCTCCGCATCTTTCGCGTTCCTACGGATCGGCGTTCGTCGTACCGGTCGTTCCCGCCAGCGGCCCCTGCGTGTGGGGCCAAAATAGGATCGTGCCGGCGACGGCGGCGGCGACCGCCACTCCACCCCAGAACCACCAGCGCTGGTAGAACGGGTTGACCGGCGGTGGCGGCGGCAGCTCCAGGGTGATCATCATGTCCCGCGACTGCCCGGCGGCGACCGCCAGCTCGCTGCTGTTCGTCGCGAAGCCCGGGGCCGTCACCTGCAGGTGGTGGCCGCCGGCCCCGAGCTCGACGTCGATCGGGGCGGCGCCGAGGTCGCGTCCGTCGACGGCGACGCGCGCGCCGGCCTGCGCGGCGTTGATCTTGACGTGCCCGGAGTGCGGGATCGGCGTCAGCTTGAACGAGACTGTCTGCGGCACCCCCGCCACCACCGTGATGTCGCGGCGGTCCGAGCTGTAGTCGGTCTGACTGGCGTCGATGGCGTGCGTGCCTGCGGCCAGCTGGACGACCCCGTCGATTCCCAGACCGACCGCCCGTCCATCGACCCTGACGGTGGCCTGGGGCGGCTGGACGACGATCGTCACCGCCGCGAGCAGGCTCTTCATCTCGGCGATGATCCCCTCGACTTCCGTGCGACGCTCGGGCGTCACCGCTTCGTTTCGGGCGACGCTCTCCTTCAAATAGTGATCGAGCGTGGCGACGGCGTCCCCGTAGCGGAACAGGGCCTTGAAGGTGAGGCCCATGTTGTAGAGGACGATCGGCTCATTCGAGGCCGCGTAGGCGCCCTGGAACTCGGCCAGCGCGGCGTCATAGTTGTGGTCCTGGTAGAGCGCCACACCCTGCTGAAAGTGCAAGCGTGCGTCGGCCAGCTTGTCAGCTGCCGAAGGCGTGCGAGCGGTGGGCGGCGCGGCCGCCGGCGGGGCCGCCGGAATCGGCACCACGGGCGCCGGGGCCGGGGCGGGCGGCGAATCCCCGGCCGCGGCGCTCACATCCGAAGGATAGGCAGCGGCGAACACCACTGCGCCCAAGGCAATCCATGCTTTCGATACACTGGTCCACTGACGTCCCATTGACCGCTCCCTTGGTGCTATGGAAATTCCGTTTCGATCTTCAGCTTCGAGCCGCGATATCCGGTAGGTGATGCTGCGGGTTCCGCACGCGGCGCGGGCGATGCCGGGGGCGAGGGAGCGACCTCCGCGCGCGCGGGTGCGGTCGGGACAGCGCCAAGCTTCAAGACCAGGTCCCGGTCGCGATCGAAAGCGATCATCTCGTGCACCTGACCCAAACCGGGAAGCGTGGCGACCACGTCGTGCAAGCGGCGACTGCGCGGCAGCTTGACGCTGTAGGGGTTGTGGACGTCGTGATGATCGATCGACAACCGAGCGGTCGGCGGATCGGTGCGGACCTCGATCCGCGCCAGATCGTGCGTCGGGTCCTCGGCCGCAGTCGCGATCGCGGCGGACGCCGCAGCCTGGCCCGGTGCCGGCGCGGGCCCCGGCACGACGGCACCGGCCGGAACAGCTGACGGCGCGGGAGGCGGAGCGGTGGCGGGGGCCGGCTTCGGCGTCGCGGCGGGGGCCGGTGTCGCCGCCATCTGGCGCTTCGCGTCCCCTGATCCGTGAAGCGCGAACACCGTTCCGCCGACGATCGCCAGCGCGATCGCGCCGCCGGCGATCAGCCGGACGGTCCTGGGTCCCCGTGCGGGCGGGGGCGCAACGCCCTGGGGCGCCGGCGCCACCGGGAGGGGAGCCATGCCCCAGGAGGATCCCTCGGGCGGCGGCGCCGGGACCCGCGCGGCGGAGCTGGCGTCCCGGATCCCGGCGACCACGACGCCATCCTCCGGCCGGCCCACATTGGCATCGAGGGCGGCGAGCAGCTCGCCGGCGCTCCGCCACCGTTCGCTCGGCGAAAGAGCGAGGGCTTTCCGGAGAACCGGCTCCCAGGCGCCGACCTCGACCCCTTTCGTTCGCGGTGTCGGCCGTTCGGTGGCGATGATCTGTTCGAAGATCTGAATGTCGTCCGCCTTGTACGGTGCCTGATCGGTGAGGAACTCCGTCAGGATGAGACCGAGCGCATGGACGTCCGTCCAGGGGCCCGTACGCCCGAACGCGATCTGCTCGGGCGCGGCGTAGAGCGGAGAGAAGGCCGGGATGCCGCCCGTCTTGGTGTGCCCCGACCCCGCCGCCTCGTCGGGGCTCACCACCTTGGCGATCCCGAAGTCGAGCACGCGCATCATCACGCCGTGGTCGCTGGGGACCGCCATGATGTTGGCGGGCTTGATGTCCCGGTGAGCGATCCCCTGCTTGTGGGCAAACGAGAACGCCTGAAGCACGGGACGAAAGGTGGCGAGGACGTCGGCGGGGCTCTGCCCGCCCTGGCCGCGCCTGGCGAAGAGCTGCTCTTCCAGCGTCTGCCCATCCAGCCATTCGAGCGCCATCCAGGGCGCAATCTCGCCGCTCGGCATCTGTGAGACGCCGAAGTCGTAGACGTCGACGATGTGCGGGTGCCGGATCCGGGCGATGGTCTTGCCTTCGCTGGCGAACCGATCGCGGAACTGGATCTTCGCCTCCTCGTCGAATCCGGAGGGCGTCTTCAAGATCTTGATCGCCACGGGGCGATCGAGGGCGACCTGGGTCGCATAGTAAACGACCCCGAATCCGCCCTCCGCCACCTCTCGCTGAATCCGAAAACGGCCGTCCAGCAGCGTGCCCGCGATCCCGAAAGGGTCTTTGCGAGGGACTGCGTCGGCGGGCATTCGCCACATGAAAGGATGTTCGACACCGATCTGTCAACCGCGAAGGGTCCACGAGAATCGAACGGTTGCTGTGGCCGCCTTCGACGCGTACGGCCGTCGGTGACGGACCGATCAGGCGAGCGTCATCGCGCCACGAACCCGACGCGGGAGGTGGAGGAGGTACCGGGCCCAAGCAGGCGAGAGCTTCCACTTTGGTTCGCTCCTTTCAGCGGTCCCGATTGCACCGCCCATGCCGCTAGGTTTCCCCGTGTCGTCCCCGTTCTTGCGCGCGCTTTCCGAGCGCCAGCTGTGTCCGTCCACCGAACGCACCGCTGTTCGGACAACCCCGGGTTGCGGAGATGTTCGGACAGCCGCCCGGGGCGTGTCCGGTCACGGCAGGAGACGTCTAATACCTTGATTTCATTATCAGATGTACGGCCGATTGGATGGCCCGCCAGTTGCGATACGCCGGTGTCGTCAACACCTCGAAGGAGCACTGGCCATGACTGTTCGATCGATTTTCCCGCTCGTTTTCGCAGCCCTCATCGTGTGGTCGCCGCGCGCGTCCGCCCAGGAGTCGCCCACGCCGCCGGCGGCACCCTCCGGACCCGCAATCGATCCGCTCCCACACGGCGAGTCGTCACCAGAGGCGCCGCCAGCGCCCGCGTCGCCCGGCCCGTCGGCCCCCGCGGCGGACTCCGTCCCGTCGCCCAACGTGCCCGCGCCTTGGGAGATTCCTCCGAGGCCGGCGCCCCTCGCGGTGTCGGTGCAGCCGACGCCGGTCCTCCTGCCCCCCGGCGCGGTCACCGGGACGAGCCCGCAGGCCCTGCTGTCGGTCGCGGCTTCCCCCACCGCTCCGCGACGCCGCCGGATGGGCTGGTTCGGCGTGGGCGCCCGCTGGGGCGTTTCCGCCATGCACCTTGCCCCGTCGGAGGCGCTCATCGGGCGGCTCAATCAGGCCAGTGGGCAGACCTACGCGCCCAACGACTTCGCCGTCGCCTCCAACGCCCAGACGCTGACCCCCACGTTGCACTTCGGCGGCTCGGGATACTTTTTCAAGCTCGATTTGCCGTTCACCTTCGCGCCGGAGTTCACCACCTTCGGCCTCGGGCTCTATCCGATCAACGTCGGCGTCTTCATCGAACAGCTCTCGCTGTTCCCTTACCTGTCGATCGGGGGTGTCGCCAACTTCGTCAAATCTCGCACGACTGCCGACCCCGGCACCTCCGACAAGATCATCGGCGCGATCGTCCAGGCCCGGGCGGCGGCCGGCGTGAAGTACTTCCCGGTGAGGGGCCTGGCGCTCTCTGGCGAGGTCGGCTACTCGCCCTGGACCGCGGGTATGATGATGTTGCCGCCCTCCGACGCTCCCGGCACGGGAAGCAACGATCAGAGCCGCATGCAGGGCGGCACCGGATCGGTCGTCGATGTCGCGATGGGCGTCGAATGGCTATGAGTGGCGAGTCAGCCGTCGTCGTTCGAGCCGCCGCCGCGCTGCGCGCCCCCCATGAGGCGATACGCCTTGGCGCGGCTGATCCCCAGCGCCGCGGCCGCCCTTTTGACGTTTCCTTCGTTCGCGCGGAGGGCGGCGGTGAAGGCTTCGATGTCTGGTCCCTCGCCGCGAGGATGCGCGCCCACCGCGGCGACGAGCGTGGCGACCGGGCGCGAGCTGCGGCTGCGCAGGCGGTCAGGCAGGTGCGCGCGCTTCAAGAGCGGGACATCCCCATGCAGCGCGATCATCTGTCTGGCCAGCAGATCGAGCTCGCGAACGTTGAAGGGCCAGTCGTAGAGGACCAGTTGCTCGGCCAGCATGACGTCGATGTCGGGAACCGCCCCCCCGTCGGCGTGGCGAGCCAGCCGGCGCGAGAAGAGGAAGAGAGTCTCGTCGGGCCGCTGGCGCAACGGCACGAGCTCGATGGTCAACCCGTCGAGACGCGCGAACAGGTCGGGGCGAAATTTCTGATCCTTCACCGCTTGCGACAGCGGCGCCTGCGCGGCGCAGACGATTCGGACATCGATCGCGACCGGCGTTGATTCGCCGAGCGGCATGACCTCCCGCTGCTCGAGCGCCCGCAGGAGCTTGGCCTGGATCGGGAGCGGCAGGTCGACGATCTCGTCGAGAAACAGCGTTCCTCGGTCGGCTGCGCGCAGGTAGCCGGGGTTGGCCCGCTCGGCGCCGGTGAAGGCGCCCTTGCGGTAGCCGAACAGCTCGCCCTCGGCCAATGATTCGGGGAGCGCGGCGCAGTTGACGGCCAGAAACGGGCCCGGGCGACCGCTCCAGGCGTGAAGCGATCGCGCCACACCTTCCTTCCCGGTTCCCGTCTCGCCCTGGACGACGACCGGCAGGTCCGACGGTGCGACCCGGGCCAGGTGTCGAAGGCACGTCTGCAGCGTGGGGCCTGCCCAGTAGTCCGGGGTCACCTCTCGAAACAGCGGGTCACGCGCCGCCGCGTCGGGGTGTTCGTCGCGATCGGTGCTGACGACGACGCCGATCCACTCACCGACCCGCAGAACGTCGCGGCTTTTGAGGTGAGCCTCCGTGATGCGCGCGCCGTTGAGGAAGACGCCGTTCGTGCTCGCCAGATCGCGAACGGTGACGACGTAGCCCGATCGGCGGACCTCCGCGTGGCGCCGAGACGTCTGGTCACCGGGAAGAGGCACGTCGCAATCCGGGTCGCGCCCCAGCGAGAGCGGTGTCTTCCCGATCGGCGTCAGCCGCCCGGTGAGATCGGGGAAGACCCAGACGATCGCCCACTCTGGCGCCGCCACCCGTCCGTCCGCCGAGCGGCGGGCGGGTTTCGTGATTCCCTGTTCCGATCCCGCCATGCGCGCCGATCAGAATGCCGGTTTCGGTTCGCAACCGCCACAGCCAACGCGCTATCCTCCGCGCATGACGGATCTGGTGCTCACGCTGTTGGGGCCCGATCGGCCGGGGCTCGTCGAGCTGGTGGCCGGGGTGATCGCCGCGCACGGCGGGAACTGGCTGGAGAGCCGCATGAGCCATCTCTGCGGCAAGTTCGCGGGGATCCTGCGGGCGGAGCTGCCGCCTGGGCGGGTGGCGGCGGCGACGGCGGCGCTGGCGGCGCTGGAGACGCGCGGTCTCAAGGTGATCGTCGAGACGGCGGCGCGGGCGGAGACGGCGCCGACGGAGCGGAGCATGGACCTGGATCTGGTGGGGCTCGATCGTCCGGGGATCGTCCGGGAGATCTCGCAGCTGCTCGCCAGCAACGGCGTCAACGTCGAGGAGCTGACGACCGAACGGGTGAGCGCGCCGATGTCGGCGGAGATGCTGTTCGAGGCGCACGCCCACGTGCGCGTCGCGCCGGGCACCGATGTCGGCAGACTGCGGGCGGAGCTGGAGCGGCTGGCGAGCGACCTGGTCGTCGAGGTCAAGCTGACGCCGGCCGAGCCGGACCGACGCCGGCGCTAGCGCGATGTCGTCGACGCGGCTGCTGGTCCTGGGCGCGGTGCGCATCTTTCAGCCGGTGCACGGCTACGACGTGCGGCGCGAGCTGCTCTCCTGGCGGGTCGAGCAGTGGGCGAACGTCGCGCCCGGATCGATCTACAACGCGCTCAAGACGTTGACGAAGGAGAAGTTCCTCAAGGTGGCCGGAACGGGTCAGATCGGCGGGCGCCCCGAACGTACGCAGTACAGCCTGACCGCCGACGGTGAGAAGGAGTACCAGGCGCTCCTGCGGGCCACCTGGTGGAGGGTCGCGCCGCCGCTGGACGACCTGATGCCGGCGCTCTGCTTCATGCCCAGCCTCGGCGCCGAGGAGCTGACGGCGGCGCTGGAACACCGGATCACCGCGCTCGAGGGGGCGCTCAAGCACCTCGAGTTCTCGCGCAAGGAAGTGGGACCGCCCGAGACGCCGGAGCACGTCAAGGAGCTCTACGATCGTATGCATGCCCACCTGTCGGCCGAGATCCCTTGGGCGCGCACCCTGATAGGGCGTCTCGCCCGCGGCACCTACGAGGTGGGCAAGCGAGGTCCGGGGTCGTTCGCCGGGAAGAAGAGGGGAAAATCTTCTTGACCGGGTATAGTCAAATTTGAATAATCGCGGTGGATCAAATGGCGGGGCAGGCGAACCAGACGGTGGTGGAGGCGCGGGGGCTCTCGCGGACCTTCCAGACCCGCACCGCTCCGGTGGTAGCGTTGGCCGGGGTCGAGGTCCCGATCGCCGCGCGCGAGATCGTCGGTTTTCTCGGACCGAACGGCGCCGGTAAGAGCACGACGCAGCGGATGCTCTCGCGACGAGGACGCGCGAGCAGAGCTCGCGCGTCGCTCACGCGATGGATGTTACTTGAGCGTCTGCGACTCGCCGGGCTTGAGCTCGACGACCTTGGCGCTGCTCTTGGCTTTCTTGAGCGCGTCGCGCAGCTGATCGGGCGTCCCGGCCAGCGCCGGGAAGGTCCCGAAGTGCATCGGGATGACGGTCTTGACCTTGAGCAGCTTGGCCGCCAGCGCGGCGCCCGCTGGATCCATCGTGAAGTGTCCGCCGATGGGGAGCATGGCGATCGTCGGGTGGTAGCGATCGGCGATGAGCGACATGCCGGAGAACACGTCGGTGTCGCCGGCGTGGTAGAGCGTCGGCCCCTTGGCGATCTCGATGACGAACCCCATCGCCGGCCCGCTGTACTTGGGTCCCGCCTTGTCCTGACCGAAGCCGCCGGAGTGCACCGCCTCGACGAGGTGGATGGTGGCGTCCTTGACGGAGGTGGTGCCGCCGATGTTCATCCCCTCGGCGTTCGGCGCGCCGATCAGGCTGGCCAGCTCGTAGGAGGTGATCAGCTTGGCGCCGGTCTTCTTGGCCAGCTCGGCGGCGTTGCCGACGTGGTCGAAGTGCCCGTGCGTGACCAGGATGGCGTCCAGGGTCTTCGGATGATCGATCTTCGGCGCGCTCGGGTTGTCGAGCCAGGGATCGATGGCGATGGTGGCCCCGGCCGGCGTGGTGATGATCCAGGCGGCATGTCCCCACCAGGTTGCGGTGGTGACGCCCGCGGCCGCAGCGGCCGGCGCGGGCGCGGCGGCCGGTTTGGCAGCGGCGGCGGCCGGGGCGGGCGCGGCGGCTGGCGCAGGGGAAGCGGCCGGCTTGTCGGCGGCGCTGGCGGCCGACGAAGCGGCGAAAAAGAACGAAATTCCGGCAGCAATCGGGAACAAAAGCTTTTTCATGTGGTCTCTCCTGGCGTCTGGGTGAAGAGCGCCGCAAATGTAAACGATCGCCGTCGGATTGAAACAGCTTTGCGCCTTGACAGGGCGGGAGTCGTCGATTATTGCCGCGGGGTCGACGCGGCCCTGTCCGAGGCAGTCAAACCGACGGGACAGCTGGAAAGGACGTCATGAAGGCCATCGTTTCGGTTCGTGATGCGGTCAAGAACTACACGCTCGGCAACGTCGTCGTGCCGGCGCTCCGGGGCGTCACCCTCGACGTCACGGCGGGGGACTTCATCTCCATCGCCGGACCGTCGGGGAGCGGCAAGACGACGCTGCTCAATCTGATCGGCTGCGTCGACACGCCAACGTCGGGCGTGGTGGAAGTGGCCGGCAAGGACACCCGCCAGCTCTCCGAACGGCAGCTGACCGATCTCCGCCTGCGCACGATCGGCTTCATCTTCCAGAGCTTCAACCTGGTCTCGGTGTTGACGGTGTTCCAGAACATCGAGCTGCCGCTCCTCCTGCAGCGCCAGCTCACGGGCCCGGAGCGCCAGTCGCGTGTCCTCGGGCTGCTCGAGAAGGTCGGCATCCGCGAGTACACCAGCCACCGGCCGAGCGAGCTTTCGGGCGGACAGCGCCAGCGCGTGGCAATCGCGCGGGCGCTGGTGACCCGGCCCCAGCTGGTGCTGGCCGACGAGCCGACCGCCAACCTCGACTCGGTGACCGGGCAGAACATCCTCGATCTCATGAAGGAGCTCAATCGCACCGAGAAGACGACCTTCATCTTCTCGACGCACGATCAGAAGGTGATGGCCCATGCCAACGCCATCGTGCGGCTGGCCGACGGCAAGCTCGTCGATCGGGTGACCCCTGGCGTGGCGGCCTCGCAGCCGCACGGAGCACAGGTGTGAGGGGCTGGTTCGCCACCTTGAGGGTGGTTGCGCAGATGGCCTTCCGCAATCTGTTCGCCAGCCGCCTCAAGACCGTCATCGTTGGCGGGATCATCTTCTTCGGCGGGATGCTGGTGGTCACCGGCAACTCGCTGCTCGACAGCGTCGTCGCCTCGATGAGCCGCAGCGTGATCGGGAGCGTGGCCGGTCACATCCAGGTCTACAACGCCAAGTCCAAAGACAAGCTGGAGGTGATGGGGCGGATGATGATGGGTGATCCCGACATCAGCCAGCTCGACGACTTCTCCGCGGTGCGGGCCTCCTTGCTGAAAGTCCCGAACGTCAAGTCGGTCGTCCCCATGGGGATCAGCGGCGCGCTGGTCACCTCGGGCAACACCATCGATCTCGCGCTCGAGAAGCTGCGCAACGCGGTCAATGCCCAGCGCGACGCCAAGACCGACGCCGCGCGGGCGCAGGCGCAGGCGCAGATCGCCGCCGAGAAGGGGCACGTCCGCCAGATCGTCTCGGTGCTGCAGGGGGATCTCAAGAACGCCAAGGCGGTGCTCGACGAAAAAGCGATCGATCCCGCCGACGCCGAGGCGGTCGCGCGCGCAGCTTCGGACAAGTTCTGGCAAGACTTCGACAAGGATCCGTTCGACGGCCTCGAGTTTCTCGAGAACAGGATCGCCAGCCAGGCGGC
The DNA here is from genome assembly GCA_963725905.1 of uncultured Pseudomonadota bacterium. Taxonomy (GTDB): domain Bacteria; phylum Myxococcota_A; class Polyangia; order Fen-1088; family Fen-1088; genus JADGRB01. The sequence continues at coordinate 60,625 of CAVSAG010000008.1, forward strand.
GGACGCCGATCTGCTCTTTCTCAACTACGTCGGCACCGACTTCCAGGCGTTCCAGAAGTCCTTCGACCGCATGAAGATCGTCGAGGGGACGATGGTCCCGGCCGGCAAGCGCGGGTTCCTGTTCGCCAAGCAGGTCTACGAAGATCAGCTCAAGCTCAAGGCGGCGCGCCGACTCGACAAGATCAAGGAGGGGGTCGACTCGCAGGGCGAGACGATCGCCACCGATCCCGATCTCAAGCGAATGGTCCGTGAGAACACCTCGCAGGTGCGAGAGATTCTGCTGCAGCTCGACGCGCAGAAGACGACCGACTTCCGCGCCAAGCTCCAGCGAGAGCTCGGCAGCCAGGAGACCGACGTCGGGAAGCTGCTGGCCACCTTCTTCCAGACCGACGACCAGAACATCCACCAGCGCTACGACTTCTTCTACAAGGAGCTGGCCCCCTCGCTGGAGCTCTATCGCGTGCGCATCGGCGACGTGCTCACCATCAAGGCCTTCACGCGTTCGGGCTACGTGCAGTCGGTGAACGTTCCGGTCTACGGCACCTTCCAGTTCCAGGGGCTGGAGAAATCGACGCTGGCCGGCGCGCTCAACCTGATGGACATGGTCTCGTTCCGCGAGCTGTACGGCTTCATGAGCGGTGAGAAGCTGGCCGAGATCAAGGCCCTGCAGAAAGAAGCCGGCGCCCACGACGTCAGTCGTGAGAACGCGGAGGCGGAGCTATTCGGCAAGACGGACGCCGCGCCGGCGCCCGAGCCGAAAGCGCCGCGCCACATCGAGGCGACCACCACGCCGGGCGTCTCTGCGGTGACCCACGACCTCGGCGAGTCGCTGGGCGGCAAGCTGCAGCGTGAAGAGGCGCGAAGCCGCGTCTTCCCGGCGGGCGAGGTGGAGCAGGGGGTGGTGCTCAACGCCGCCGTGATCGTCAAGGACGCCAAGAAGATCAACGAGACCATCGCGGAGATCGAGGCGCAGGGGGCGCGCGACGGGCTGACGCTCAAGGCGATCGACTGGCAGCAGGCCGCGGGACTCATCGGCCAGTTCGTGAACGTGATCCGGATGGTGCTCTACGTGGCGATCCTGATCATCTTCATCATCGCGCTCGTCATCATCAACAACGCGCTGGTGATGGCCACTCTGGAGCGCGTGAAGGAGATCGGGACGTTGCGCGCCATCGGAGCCCAGCGGCGCTTCATCCTGGCGATGCTGGTCGTCGAATCGATCGTCGTGGGCATCATCTTCGGCGGCCTGGGCGCCGGGCTGGGGGCGCTGATCGTCACCATCGTCGGCAAGATCGGCGTCCCCGCCAAGTCCGACATCTGGTTCTTCTTCTTTTCGGGGCCGCGCCTCTATCCCTTCATCGGCACCAGCAACGTCATCGCCGCGTTCGTGATCGTGCTGCTGGTCAGCGCCTTCTCCAGCTTCTACCCGGCCTGGATCGCCATGCGGGTCACGCCCCGCCAGGCGATGGCGGAAGACGAGTAGAAGACGAGTAGAAGGGAAGAATAGCCATGCCAACCCACGTCGGTTCCAAGCTCTACGTCGATCTGACGATCGCCTTCCGCAACCTGGTTCAGCACAAGCGACGCACGCTGTTCCTGGGCCTGGCGATCGCCGCAGTGACGGCGCTCCTGGTCTTGCTCAATGGTCTCTCCACCGGCGTGCGCGAGACGATGATCGACACCGCCACGACGCTCTCGACCGGTCACGTGAACGTGGGCGGTTTCTACAAGGTGACCGCCGGGCAGGCCGCGCCGGTGGTGACCGACTACAAGAAGGTCCTGGAGATCGTCAAGAAGACGGTTCCCGAGATGGCCTTCGCCGTCCAGCGCGGGCGTGGGTGGGCCAAGGTCGTCTCCGACACCGGGTCGATGCAGCTGGGGATCACCGGGATCGATATCAAGAGCGAACCGAAGGTGGCCCAGGTGCTGCAGCTGGTGAGCGGCAACCTGAACGATCTCGCCCAGCCCGGGACCATGCTCCTCTTCGACAACCAGTCGGAGAAGCTGGGCGTCAAGGTGGGCGACGCGATCACGATCTCCGCCCCCACCACGCGCGGCACCAACAACACCATCGACGTGCGGGTGGTGGCGATCGCGCACAGCCTGGGGCTGCTCAGCAGCTGGAACGCCTTCATCCCGATCGAGAGCCTCCGCGCGCTCTATCAGCTCAATCAGGACTCGACGGGCGTCATCCAGATCATGCTCAACCGAAAGGACTTCGATCGCATCCCGGCGATCTCGGCCAACCTGCGGCAGGCGCTCGATCAGGCGGGCTACCGGCTCATGGAGCCCGATCCGCGCGCGTTCTGGATGAAGTTCCAGTCGGTCTCGCGCGAGGACTGGACGGGACAGAAGCTCGACATCACCAACTGGGAAGACGAGATCTCGTTCATGACCTGGACGCTCAAGGCGCTGCAGGGTCTGTCGGCGGTGCTGATCGTCATTCTGATCGCCATCATCATCATCGGCATCATGAACACCATGTGGATCGCCATCCGGGAGCGTACGCGCGAGATCGGGACGCTGCGCGCGATCGGAATGCACCGACGCGAGGTGCTCTGGATGTTCCTGTTGGAGTCGATCATGCTCGGGTTCGGCGCGACGATCGGTGGCGTGCTCGCGGGAGCCGTCATCGCTGCCGGCCTCAACGCGGCGCACGTTCCGGTGCCGACCGGGTTGCAGTTCTTTCTGATGTCGCCGCACCTGCGCCTTTCCGTGCACGCATCGCTGCTGGTGCAGTCCGTCCTGATCATCACTATCGTCACGGCGGTGGCTGCGCTCTACCCCTCGATGAAGGCGGCGCGGCTGCAGCCCGTCGACGCCATGTCCCATTTCGGATGAAACGACCATGACCCACCAGACGAAACGACGGTATCGATTCACATTGGCGGCGCTCGCCATCGCGACGCTCAACCTGACACCCGGCTTCGGCACGCGGGGCAGCGCCTACGCGGCGCTCACCAGCCAGCAGATGGTCGACCTCCTCAAGATGGTCGACGATCGCCAGAAGAACAACGGCGACTGGCGGGCGCAGGCTTATCTCGAACAGAAGGAGAAGGACAAGGTCGACACCGTCTACGAGACCGAGTACTTCCGGCGCTCGTCGGATCAGAAGTTCATGATCCTGTTCACCAAGCCCAAGTCGTCGGCGGGGCAGGGGTACTTGCGCATAGACAAGAACCTCTGGTTCTACGACCCCTCGGTCGGAAAGTGGGAGCGGCGGACCGAGCGCGAGCGGATTGGTGGCACGAACTCGCGCCGCTCCGACTTCGACGAGTCGCGGCTGGCCGAGGAGTACGACCCCGCCGACGAGGGGGAAGAGAAGCTGGGCGTCTACACGGCGCAGAAGCTGAAGCTGACCGGCAAGCCGGGGCAGGATCTGGCCTTCCCCGTCGTCCACATCTGGATCGACAAGGAGAGCAAGAACATCCTCAAGCGCCAGGAGTACGCGCTGTCGGGACGGCTCCTGCGGACCTCGTACTATACGAAGTGGAAGAAGATCTATAGCCCGTCGAAGAAGGGCGACACCTGGTACCCGGAGGAGATCCGCTTCTACGACGAGGTCGAGAAGGCCAACCAGACGCTGGTGATGATCAAGTCGGTCGACCCGAACGCGCTGCCGCAGAACCTCTTCACCAAGGCCTGGCTCGAGAGCAAGAGTAGATGACGACGATCGGGCGGATGGCCATTGCCGCCGCGCTGATTGCCGCGACGGCGACGGCGGCGCGGGCGGAGGATCGCCCGAGCGAGCAGGACATCTTCGGCGGCGCAGCCGCGACGCCGAGCCCGACGCCGACTCCTGGCGCGCCGGCCGCACCCGAGACGGCGCCCGCGCCGGCGCCCCCCGCCGCTGCTCCCGCTGTCGCCGCAGGCGGCGGCACGGCGCGCGATCAGGAGCTCCTGGGCGGCAACGGCGACGCCAAGTTCCTTTCCGACTACGTCGCGCCCGAGAACCCGCTGCAGATCGGCGGTCAGCTGTACTTGCGCATGCAATCGACCGCCTACGGCGGCCAGGCCCCCGCCGAGTGGTCGCTCTCGGCGCCCAGCCTCCTCGACCTCTATCTCGACGCGCGCCCCAACCCGCGCGTGCGCGCCTTCATCCTCGGCCGCATGAGCTACGACCCGACGCTGCCGCTCAGCACGCCCACCCTCAACGCGGGCATGACCACCATGATGTCCGGCGGCGCGCTGGCGGCCGGGAATCCGACCGGCTTCTCCACCTTCAGCACCGGTCGCGGGCCGAACACGTTGCTCGATCAGATGTGGATCCGGTTCGACATCTTCGAGAAGGTGTTCGTGACCGCCGGCAAGCAGCACGTGCGCTGGGGGACGGGACACTTCTGGCAGCCGACCGATTACCTGCACCAGCAGAAGCGCAACCCGCTCGACGTCTTCGACGCCCGCCCCGGGGCGACGATGTTGAAGGTGAACGTCCCCTGGGAGGAGAAGGGGTGGAACTTCTACGGGTTCGCCATCGCCGAGGATCCCAACGCCCCCACCCCGACGGTCGGCGACGTGGCGGGTGCCTTTCGCGTCGAGGCCGTCATCGCGGGGGTCGAGGTCGGCGCCGATACCTACCTGCGGCGCCATCAGAATCCCCGCATCGGGCTCGATTTTTCGACGGGGATCTGGGACCTGGACGTGTACGGCGACGTCGCCTTCCGCCCAGGCAGCGACTTCCTGCACGACTTCCCCGAGGACCGCGGCTTCTACGCCTTCGACGGCTACGAGACGCAGGCGGTGGGCGGCATCAGCTACTCGCACAAGTACAACGACAACGACATGTGGACCGTGGGCGCGGAGTACTTCTACAACCACCCGGGCTACACGGGGACCGGGGCCCCCGTGCAGGTGATCCAGGACGCGCTCGCCAGCCAGAGCCCGGCGGTAATGGCCGACCCGTTCGCCGTGCTCCCGTTCTTCTACTTCGGGCAGCAGTACGCGGCGGTCTACCTGAACCTCCCGGCGCCGTACTCCTGGAACTACACGAACTTCACGCTCTCGACGCTCGGCAATCTGTCGGACCGGACGTTCATCACCCGGGTCGACTACTCCGTCACCGTGCTGACCCATCTCTCCGTCGAGGCGTTCGCCGGCGTCCACTACGGCCACCTCGGCGGCGAGTTCCGGCTGCAGTTGCCGCCGCTGGTGGCCAACGAGATCGCGGCCTTCTCGGGCGGGTCGACAACGCTCGGCAACTACCCCGTTCTCGACGTGGGCGTCGCGCTGCGCATCAAGCTCTGACGGCGATCAAGCTTGGGAACCCCCGGAGGGTTCCCAAACCCTCCCGCGATGGACTTCGCCGGGCCCGGGGCCCCCGCGCAGGTTCGCCTGCGCGGGGTGGATCAAAGCCCGACTCCCTCCACGCGCTCAGTTGTTCTTGTTGTCGTCGTCGTCGTCGCGCTTCTCGCCCTGCGGTTTTTTCGGGCGCGGGATCTTGTAGAGATCGAGCTTGTTGACGAACGTCCGGCGCGGGATGCCGAGCAGCTCCGCGGCCCGGCTCTGGTTCCCCGCGCAGGCCTCCAGGGCCGCGATGATCTTCTCGCGCTCGGTCGGCGCCACGATCTTCTGCGTGTCCACCCGCGGCGCGGGCGTCGAGCCCAAAGGCGGCGCGGCCGTCGGCGCCAGCTTCTCGAGCGGCAGATGCTCCGGCCCGATGATCGGGCCCGTGCTCAGCAGCACCGCCCGCTCGACGACGTTCTTGAGCTCGCGGATGTTCCCCGGCCAGGCGTACGCCTCGAGCAGCTCCATGATCGGCGGTGGCATCACGGGTGGCGGTCGGCCGAGGTCGCGGCAGATCTGGCGGGCGAACGTCTCGGCGAGGTAGGGGATCTCGACGACCCGCGTGCGGAGCGGCGGGATGGTCAGCGTCATCCCGTTGAGCCGGAAGTAGAGGTCCTGGCGAAACGAGCCGCGGCCCACCTCGGCCTCGAGCTCCCGGTTGGTGGCCGCGATGAAGCGCACGTCGATGCGGCGCGGACGCACGCTGCCGAGCCTCGTCACCTCGCGCGTCTCGATCACCCGCAGCAGCTTCGCCTGCGTGGCCAGCGGCAGCTCGCCCACCTCGTCGAGGAAGAGCGTCCCGCCGGCTGCCGTCTCCAGGAGGCCAGGCTTGGCCGCCACCGCGCCGGTGAAGGCGCCGCGCTCGTGGCCGAACAGCTCGCTCTCGAGCAGCGACTCCGACAGCGCTGCGCAATTGAGGCAGACATAGGGTCCGTCGCGGCGAGGCGAAGCGCGGTGGACGGTCTCGGCCAGGAGCTCCTTGCCGACGCCCGTCTCGCCGGCCACGAGGACGTTGATCGTTCCGGCCGCGGCGCGCTCGGCCAGCGCCAGCACCTTCTTCATCGCCTCGCCGCGCGGCGCGGGCGCATCGGCGGGCAGCCCGGCGTCGCGCAGCGTCTCGGGGCGCATCTCCTCGACCGGCGCCGTGCGGCGCTGGACGATCAGCACCGAGGCGCCAATCTGCACCGTGTCGCCGATCCGGATCGGGACGCGCTCGCCGCACTGGATCGGCTGGTCTTTGATCCGCGTGCCGTTGACGCTCCCCAGGTCTTCCAGCGACATCGCCTCGCCGACGTGCAGGCAAGCGTGCGCGCGCGACGCGAGCGGATCGTCGATCCGAACGGCGTTGGTCTCGCCACGGCCGATGGTCAGCGAACCCGTCGCGGGGAGGTTGTAGGTTGCGTAGGAGTCGCGACCCACGACCAGCAGGAAGGCGCTGGCCGCGTCCTCCTCGCTCTGAGCCGCAACGATGGTGGTCCTTCCGCGCATCGCCTCCGGCAGTATGTCGACCCGCGCCCCAACTGGGCAAGAGGCACTTGCGCAAGTTGTGCAACGGTTGCGCGAGTCGCGCCGCGGATAACCAGTGTTCCAAAGGAATTTCAGCAGGTTAGCCATGGCACAGCCGTTGCTAAACAGGAGGGCATGCATCCTGATGAAATGGTTTTTCGCTACGAAGCGGTCCTTTACGCCCGGGCGATGCGCCTCTTGCGCACCCGCTCGGACGCCCTCGACCTGGTGCAGGACACCTACGAGCGGGCGCTGCGCGGCAAGGCGAGCTTCACGCCCGGGACCAACCTGCGGCACTGGCTGATGACGATCATGTACAACCTGTTCCTCGATCGCTGCCGGCGGCAGTCGCGCGAGCCGCGTTCGTTCTCCCTCGACGATCACGAGGTCGCCAGCCCCGAGCCTTACGTGCCCGAGGACTGGGAGGCGATCACCCAGGAGCAGATCCACGCCGCGCTGGCCGATCTCGAGCGACCGTTCCGCGAGGTCTACGAGCTGCGCCTCCTCGAGAACTGCAGCTACGACGAGATCGCCGACAAGCTGACCATCCCGCGCTCGACCGTCGGCACGCGCCTCATGCGCGCCCGCCACAAGCTACGCCAGACCCTCCGCGCCGCGGTCGGCAACAACTAGACTAGTTGGAGACGACCTAAGGAATCCGATCGCCGTCGGCGTCGTAGATGACCGGCGGCGGCAGGCCGAGATCGCGCAGACCCGGTTCGATGGCGGCGCGATCGCCGACGATCACGATGCAGGCGGCATCCGGGTCGACGTAGCGCGCGGCGAGTGCGCGCAGGTCATCCGCGGTGGTCTGCTCCAGCGCGGCCACGAAGCGGCGCGACTCGTCGAGCGGCAGTCCGTAGAGGCCGATGTCGCCGAAGCCGGCGGCGATGCCCCCGGTCGTCGCCAGCCCTTCGGCGACGCGCATGAGCAGGGTGGCGCGCGCCTTGGCGTGCTCCTCGACGGTGACCGGGCGCTCGCGCAGGCCGGCCAGCTCGCCCAGCATCTCGCGCACGGCCGGAGCGGTCGATTCGGCGAACACCGCGGCGCGCGCCGCGAAGCTGCCGGGGCGGCGCAGAAAGGCGAAGCTCGACGACGCGCCGTAGGTGAAGCCGTTCTTCTCGCGCAGGTTGAAGTTGAGACGGCTGGTGAAGCTGCCGCCCAGGATGGCGTTCAACATCGCCAGCCCCGGCCGATCGGGCGAGCGGCGATCGGTCCCCGGCGCCACCAGCCGCACGACGCTCTGGGGGGCGGCCGGGCGATCCACGATCGCCAGGCGCGGGCGCGCGGGCCAGGCGGGCGGCGCCGGCGGCTCGGGCGCGGACGCGCCGGTCCAGCCGCCGAGCGCCGTCTCGAGGCGCCCGCGCAGGCTGGCCCCGTCGAAGTCGCCCGCCACCACGAGGAACGCGTTGTTCGGGCGCCAGTGGGCCTGGTGAAACGCCCGGACGTCGCCGAGCGTGAGGCGCTCGATCGTGCGGGTGTACCCCTCGACCGGCCGGCCGTAGGGGTGCGCGTCGCCGAACAGCAGGCGATCGGAGACGACGCTGACCACCGCCTCCGGCTGATCGCGGCGCTGTGCGGTGGCGGTCTTGCGATCGGCCAGCACACGCTCCCAGTCGGACTGGGCGAGGCGCGGGCGGCAGAGCACGTCGCCCGCGATGTCGAGGGCCGCGAAGAAGGTCTCGCGCGGCGCTTGGACTGAAAGCTGCGATCCATCCCGGCCGCTGCCCACCCACAGATCGGCGCCCAGGCGTTCGAGCTCGTCGGCCAGCGCGAGCGCGTCGCGCGTTCCTGCCCCCTCGTCGAGCATCTCGGCCGTCAGCGAGGCGAGCCCCGACAGCTCGGGGGCATCGTCGCCGGCGCCGCTGCGGATCATGAGCGCAGCCGACACGATCGGCGCCACCTCGCGCCGGACCGTCACGACCTCGAGGCCGCTCGCGAGCGCGAAGCGATCGGTCAGCGGGATGGCGACGCTCGGCAGCGGCCCGACGGCCGGCGCCTCCTTCATCGTCTCGGGCGCCTCGATCACGCGCTCACCGGATCCGGCAAAGTGCGCAGCACGAGCCGCTTTCCCGCGATGGCGCGCGCGAAGGCGTCGCGCACCGACGCGCAGGTGGCGGCGGTGTAGCGGGCGACGTCGCGCTGCACGCCGTCCGGATCGCCGAGCAGGTTCTGGTAGTGGTTGAGGAGATCGGCCCGCGTCTGCAGGTGGTCGAGGCTCTTGTAGAAATCGGCCAGGTGCGTGTTGCGGGCGCGCGCCAGCTCCGCCTCGGTCGGCCCCTCGCCGGCGAAGCGTGCCATCTCCGCGTCGACCGCCGCGCCGATCTCGGCGAGGTCATGGTCTGGCTTGGCGGTGGCTCCGACGTGGAAGAGGCTGCCGAGCATCTGCGACCCCTGGTAGGCGAAGACGTCCTGGGCGATGCGGCGCTCGAACACCAGCGCCTTGTAGAGGCGGCTCGACTTGCCGCCCCCCAGCACGTGCGCCGCCAGATCCAGGTCGGCATCATCGGGGGCGAACAGCGCCGGCGTGTGCCAGGCGAGCCGCAGCCGCGGCAGCTGCACCCGATCGGTCGTCGAGATCTCGATGTCGGCAGCCAGGCGCGGGGTGGGGGGCGGCGGGCGCCGTTCCGGCGGATCGCGACGTGGCTGCCAGCCGAAGTAGCGATCGATCATCTCGCGCGCGGCGGCCGGATCGAAGTCGCCTGCCACGACCAGGCTGGTGTTCGAGGGGCGGTAGAAGCGATCGAAGAACGCGCGGACATCGTCCACGGTGGCCGCTTCGAGGTCCTCGTGCGAGCCGATGGTCGGCCAGTGGTACGGGTGGTCGGCGGGGTACATCGCGTCGGGGATCGCCAGCTCGGCGCGCCCGTACGGCCGGTTCTCGTAGGATTGCCGCCGCTCGTTCTGCACGACCTTGAGCTGCTTCTCCAGCTCCTCCGCAGTGATGACGTCGGGGAGCGTGGCCAGCCGATCGGCCTCCAGCCAGAGGAACGTCTCGAGCAGGTTGCGGGGGCCAATCTCGTAGTAATTTGTCCGGTCGTTGCTGGTGGTGCCGTTGTTGTGGCCGCCCCAGCTCTCCATGATCGCGTCGAACGCCGGGTAGGGGGCGTGCCGCGAGCCCATGAACATCAGGTGCTCGAAGAGGTGAGCGAACCCGGTCCGCCCGGGCACCTCGTCCTTGGAGCCGACGTGGTACCAGAGATCGACGGCCACGAGCGGGCTCGAACGGTCCGTGTGAAAGATCACCTGGAGGCCGTTCGCCAGCGTGTACGATTCGAACTCGATTTTGAGCATCGGCGCGGGAGCGAGGCGCGCGCATAATGGCACGAATCGATGCGCGCCTCGCCTTTAAAGCGCGCCCGCGCAACCCGCGGTGCCGGCGCCGCGACGGCGGCGCTGCTCGTCGCGCTCCTCGTTGCGCTTTTGCCTCCGCTGGGGGGCGAGGCGCGCGCCAACAACGGCGTTCCTGGATCGCTGGGGGTCCTGCTGCCTCTCGACAAACCTCAGGAGATCGGGCTGGCGACGAGCTTCGGGCTCATCCTCTCGGACGACGGCGGGACGACCTGGAGCTGGACCTGCGAGCAGGCCGCCACCTCGATGGCCGACGTTTACGTGGTCGGGCCGCCGCCCCTCGATCGCTTCTTCGCCCGATCGCGATCGCTCGGGACGGGGCTCGGGTACTCGGACGACGAGTCGTGCGGCTGGCAGTCGGCGGGCGGCGCGCTCGCCGGCCTCACGATCTCGGACTTCTTTCCCGACGCGTCGAATCCGATGCACGTGCTCGCCGCGGCGGCGCCGCTGGTCGACGCGGGGGGGACCGGGGCCGTGTCGCTCTTCGTCTCGACAGATGGCGGCGCGACCTTCGGCGGCAAGCCGCTCTACACCGCCGCCGCCGGCGCGGCGATCGTTGGCATCGAGATCGCGCGCAGCGATCCCCGGGTCATTTACCTCACCACCTACACCGTTGGCAGCGGTGGTTACGACCCGGTGCTGGTGCGTTCGGTCGACGGCGGTGGCAGCTGGACGCCGACCGATCTGGTGGCTCCGCTCGGCTCGGCCATCGTGCGGATCCTGGCCGTCGATCCGGCAGACGCCAACCTCGTCTACCTGCGCGCCACCGGAGCTGCCGGCGAGACGCTGGCGGTGACCCGCGACGGCGGGACGACCTTCGCCACGCCGCTCACCATCGTCAACGGTGCGGTCAGCGCGTTTGCCCGCCTGGCGAGCGGCACGGTCCTGGTCGGCGCGCTCATCAACTTCGCGGGGGACGGCGGTGGCACGGTGGGCACGGGGTACCGCTCGACCGACGGTGCGATGAGCTTCCAGTCCTGGACGCTCCAGCCCGAGCCGCATCTGGTCGGCCTCGGCGAGCGGGTCGTGAACGGACAGTCGACGCTTTATCTTTCGGGCAAGAACTACAGCGACGGGTGGGCGCTGGCGGTGTCGACCGACGAAGGGACCACCGTGACGCCGGTGATGCGCTACGACCAGGTGGCGGGGATCAGGTCGTGCGTCCAGCAGATTTGCCGCGACACCTGCAACTACGAGGAGATGCAGGCCATCTGGGATCCGGGCGTCTGCGCCGCCGGAGACGCCGGGACGCGCGACGCGGGGCCGCCGGGACCTCCGGCCAGCTCCGGATGCCACTGCGCGGCCGGCGAACCGGGCGGCGGTGCGGGCCGTGGGGCCAGCCTGGGATGGACCGTCTGGCTGTTGTTGATGAGCGCCACGTTTTGGCGCACACTGCGACGCTGGCGGCTTGGGCGACGCGGACCCCGTTGACCCTCGTTTTTCCGTCGGTCCTTCGCCTCGACAGCCGAGGATCCGCGGTGTAGATTTCCCCCCTCTTTGTACACGGCGTTTCCGTACAAGGCTGGGCCCATAGCTCAGCGGTCAGAGCTGGCGGCTCATAACCGCCTGGTCCCTGGTTCGAATCCAGGTGGGCCCACTCTCGACGCGTCGGCGACGTCGGTGATACGGCTGTCCCATACGGAGGAAGGCATTGCGCGATCAGCTTAAGCGACTTGAAGAGCTACAGGCACACGACGCGAAGATTCAGGAGCTCGAGAACACGCTCAAGGCCATCCCGGCGAAGCTGGCCGCCACCCAGAACGACCTCGTCCGCGTCGAGGGCCTCCTGACCACCGAGCGGCAGGCCCTCGGCGAGACCGAAAAGTACTACGGCGAGCAGAAGGGGCTCCTCACCGACGACGAGATCCAGGTGGCGGGCGCCAAGCACAAGCTGTCCCAGGCCAAGAACTCGAAGGAGTACATGGCGGCGCAGCGCGAGATCGAGCAGCGCCGCGAGGGGCTGACGACGCGCGAGGGGGAGATCGCCAAGCTGGTCGAGGCGGTCGACGCCAAGAAGAAGCTGCTCGGTGACAAGGCCAGCGACGTGCAGGCGCTCAGGGAATCGATCGCCAAGGACGAAGAGGCCGCCAAGGCGCGCATGGCCGAGATCGAGGCGAAGATCGCCGAGCAGCGCGCCGAGCGCGACAAGCTGGCGGCCGCGGTCAAGCCCGAGGTGCTCAAGCGCTACGGCAACATCCGGATGCGGCGCGGCCTGGCGGTCGTCAGCGTGCGCAACGGGACCTGCCAGGGGTGCAACATGAACATCCCGCCGCAGCTCTACATCATCATTCAGCGCGGCCAGACGATCGAGACCTGCCCCTCCTGTCACCGGATCATCTACTGGGAAGATCTGATGAAGGACGACAAGGGCGACGGGTCTTCGCCGACCAGCCCCTCGGTCGGCTGAACCGCGGTATAGTCGCTCCGCTTCTCGCTCGAGCCGGACAGGTGGTCGCGGCGGGCCCTTCGGGCGCCCGTCGAGGAAAGTCCGGGCTCCGCAGGGCAGGGTGCTGGCTAACGGCCAGTCGGGGTGACTCGAAGGACAGTGCAACAGAAAATAGACCGCCGGTCCGTAAGGGCCGGTAAGGGTGAAACGGTGCGGTAAGAGCGCACCTCTCCCTCGGTGACGAGGGGGGCACGGCAAACCCCACCTGGAGCAAGACCGGTCCGAGATCGCGGGGCAACCCGCCGGCGTGGCCCGCGTCGATTCGATCTCGAGTTGGTCGCACGAGCCGTCCGGCAACGGCCGGCCCAGAGGAATGACCACCACCGGCGGCAACGCCGGAACAGAACCCGGCTTACGGCCGGCTCGAGCGAGGAGCATTTTGACCGCAGGGCGTAGCAGCAGCGCAGTCAGCTGCCAAGCGAGCGCGGCCGGCCGTGCTTTTACCGGCGCCGCCGGCTGGGATAATATCGTGGGGTGGGCACCCTCGGCAGCGGCGCGGGGACAGGGCGTTGGCTGGCGGTGGCCGTGGCGCTGGCCGGCGTCGCTTGCGGCGGATCGGGCGGCAAGGGTGCCACGGGCGGAAACGGCGGCAGCGGCGTCGCCGCGCAGGTGGGGACCGTCGGCGGCTGCCAGGTCTTCCCCGCGGACAACCCGTGGAACGAGGACGTCTCGGGGCTGCCGCTCAACTCGATGAGCGCGACCTACCTCGCCAACCTGGCGCCCACGCGCGGGCTGCACCCCGACTGGGGCGACTTCGCGCTCGGAGACACCTACTACGGCATCCCGTTCTCGTCGGGGACAGGCGCGCCGCCCCAGGTGGTGAACTTCGATTCGTATCCCGACGAAAGCGATCCCGACCCGTGTCCGAACGGCGGCGGGCAGTTCTGCTATCCGATCCCGCTCGACGCGCCGATCGAAGGGGGGCCGAACGCCGACTCGGGCTCCGACCGGCACCTGCTCTACGTCGATACGGCGGGCGGCCCCGGCAACTGCACGCTCTATGAGCTCTACAACGCGCAGAACCCATCGGGCGCTGGCGGGTGGAGGGCGGCGAATGGGGCGATCTTTCACTTCGGGTCGGACGCGCTGCGACCCGACGGCTGGACCTCGTCCGACGCGGCCGGGCTGCCGGTGCTGCCCGGTCTGGTCGGCTTCGACGAGGCGGTCAACAAGCAGGAGATCACGCACGCCATCCGCTTCACGATGGAGACCACGCAGCAGGGGTACATCCACCCGGCCACGCACGCGGCGGGGGACAACGACGCCACGCTGCCGCCGATGGGGCTGCGCCTCCGGCTCAAGGCGTCGTTCGACACCAGCGCCTTCAGCGGCCCGACGCTGGTGATCCTGACTGCGCTCAAGAAGTACGGCCTGATCCTGGCCGACAACGGCAGCAACTGGTACCTGACGGGCGAATCGAACGACGGCTGGGACGCCTACATGGGCGATCTGGTCTCCGGCTTCGGCAAGGTGACGGGCGGCGACTTCGAGGTGGTCGACACGGGGGCCATTTCGACGGCGGGTCTCTAGCGATCGGTTAGGATCTCAGGGAACGATTTCGCGGGTGGCTCGTCGATCCTGGTGGAGGTGATGAGCATGGACGGCAAGCTTTGGACCGAGGCGCAGGCCATCGCGGCGCGGCACGAGCCTGGATGCGCCGCCGAGGGCGAGGATCTCGCGCAGGATCTGGCGGTCGCGGCGCTGGAGCGCGGCTCCGCGGTTCGCCAGCCGGCAGCCTGGCTGGAGCGGGTCGGCCGGAACGCGGCCATCGACCGCTGGCGCGTCGAGGCGCGCCGCGCGGAGCTGGCGCCGGAGATCCAACCGCCGGCGGCGCCGCTCGATCCGGAGACGGCACTGCTCGGACGCGAGCGGCGGGGGCTCGTGCGACGTGCGCTGGCAGCCCTGCCGCGGCCGCAACGGCGCGCGGCGCTGGCGCGGTTCCATGCCGACCTCCCCTACGACGAGGTGGCGGCGCGGCTCGGCGCGCCGGCGATCACCGCGCGCACGCGCGTGCACCGTGCGCTCGCCAGCCTGCGGGCGCGGCTCGACGCGCTGCGGGTGATGGTCCTCGTGCCCGGCGTCCAGCTGAGCGCGCTCGGCGTGGTGTTCGTGGCGGCGACGTCGCCGGGCCTCGGGCCCGCGCGGGCGCTCACGCTCGACGAGATGACGCAGGCCGCGGCACCGGGCGGCGGGCGCCACTTCGCCCGGACGCGCGTCATCGCCGGGTCGCCGGTGCCGCCGGCGGCGCCGAAGAGGCCGGCGCCGAGGATCGTGACCTCACCGGCGCCCGCGCCGGACGACCCGCCCCCGCCGCAGCGCATGGTGTTCGGCGACGATCTCGTCGATGGCAGCGTCCGGGGACCCGACGGCGAGATCATCCGGATGATGCCCCGCATCGCGGAACCCTCGCTGATCGAGATCCGGCAGCACTTCGTCCCCGAGATGGTGAAGAGCCTGGAAGATTTTTGAGTTGCCGGCGTTTCCTGGACCGGCGACGCTAGGGGCCGCGGGCCCCCCCTGCGAAACAGCGTCGCCACCAACAGGAGACTCGGATGAGGAACATTTCGCGAGGGATCGGGCCGTTTGTCGCGCTGTGCGCGTCGCTCTCAGCGCTCGGGTGCGGATCGAGCGGGGGAGGAGGCCCGACCGATTCCGGCGTGCCGCTGTCGCCCGGCGGCTCGGGCGCGTTCGGGATCGTGACCGTGGGCGGCAAGCAGAAGATGTACCTGCCCCAGCCCTACGCCTACTACACGGTGGCGGGCGACGCGACGATCGCGGTGGTCGACGTCGGCGTGGCGGGCAACGGCGTGGCGGGCGCGCCGGCGCTCCTCACCACCATCGATCTCGGCACCGCCGACGGCGTCACAGCGACGGGCGGAACGTCGTCGGTCGTCATCGCCGTCTCGACGCAGAACAACCGCATCTACTTCATCGATCCGACTACGGACACGGTCACGAAGTCGATCATGCTCGACGCGACCTACGGCCAGTCGAGCTTCTCGGGCGGCGGCGGCTACGTGACCGGCGTGGCGGTCGACGGTGACGCCGGCAAGGCCTACCTCTCCGTCTGGGACGGGTTCGCCATCGTCGATCTCGCCAGCGAGACGATCACCGGGACGATCCAGGTCCCGCCGTCGGAGAACTTCGGCTTTGACTCGGCGAATCACCGGATCCTGGCGCCGTTCTATGACTGCACCGGGTCGCTCTCACCGACGACCTACCTACCTTCGCCGTTCTGCACCAGCTACACCGATCAGGCGGGGGACCCGATGACGGACGGCCTCAACATCATCGACCTCGCCGACAACAGCACCGTTTACACCTACCAGGATCCGACCGCGGCCGATCCCACCGAGCCTCTGGGGCCCGAGCCCGACTCGGCGGCCGCGGATCCGACGAGCGGAAAGATCGTGGTCCCGTCGGAGGGGCAGCTCTACGAGTACGTCGTCGACCTCTCCAAGGCGACGTTCGACAAGACGACGAAGACCGTCACCGCGCCCCACGTGACCATCGATGCCTCCTTTGCGGATGAGATGACGGGGGTGGCGATCGAGCCCTCATCGCACATCGCCTTTTTCGAGTCCGAGGGGGGATCGGACATGGGCGTCGCGAACCTGACCACCACGACAGCGCCGATGTCGTCGTACGTCCACGCCTACCTGCCGACGCTGCCCGATACGACTGGCTGGTCGAACATCACCGATCCGCACGGCATCGCGGTGACCACCGCGATGGCCGGCGGTCACCCGGTCGGTTTCCTGGTGAACTACGCCTACAACTGGGTGGCGCGGATCGATCTCCAGAAGCTGCTCTCGTTGCCCAGCACGGCGAGCAGCACGCTTCCGGGTGCGGAGAAGGACGTGGCCGACGCCAGCGCCGCGGTCACCTACCTCGACGCGACGAAGAAGCCGTAGCGTGGTCAGGCGGCCGTCGTGGCGCGGCCGCGGCGGACGCCGAGGAGCGGCGCCAGGAACTGGCCAGTGTAGGAGCCGGCGACGCGAGCCACCTCTTCGGGAGTCCCGGCGGCGACGATCTCGCCGCCGCGCGCGCCCCCTTCGGGGCCGAGATCGATCACGTAGTCGGCGGTCTTGATGACGTCGAGGTTGTGCTCGATGACCAGCACGGTGTTGCCGGCGGCGACCAGGCGGCCGAGGACGGAGAGCAGCTTGCGCACGTCCTCGAAGTGGAGGCCGGTGGTCGGCTCGTCGAGGATGTAGAAGGTGCGGCCGGTGTCGCGCTTGGCGAGCTCGCGCGACAGCTTGATCCGCTGCGCCTCGCCGCCCGAGAGCGTCGTCGCCGACTGGCCGAGCGCGATGTAGCCGAGGCCGACGTCGGAGAGCGTCTGTAGGATTCCGCGCAGCTGGCGGTGGTGCTCGAAAAGGCCGGCGGCGTCGGCGACCGAGGTCTCCAAGACGTCGGCGATGCTGCGCTCTTTCCATCGAACGCGCAGCGTCGCCTCGTTGTAGCGGCGGCCGCGGCAGACCTCGCAGGTGACGTAGACGTCGGGCAGGAAGTGCATCTCCACCTGGCGGACACCGTCACCCTCGCAGGCCTCGCAGCGGCCGCCGCGCACGTTGAAGGAGAAGCGGCCGGGCTGGTAGCCGTAGGTGCGCGCCTCGGGGGTCTGCGCGAAGACGTCGCGGATGGCGTCGAACGCCTTGGTGTAAGTAGCCGGGTTCGAGCGCGGCGTGCGCCCGATGGGGTTTTGGTCGATGTCGATCACCTTGTCGAGCTGCTCGATCCCGGTCACGCCGGCGTGCGTGCCGACCTGATCGTAGGCGCCCAGCAGCTTGCGGCGCAGCGCCGGCTGCAGGATCCCACCGATGAGCGAGGACTTGCCGGCGCCGGAGACGCCGGTGACGGCCACCAGCACGCCCAGCGGGATCGCCACGTCGAGGTTCTTGAGGTTGTGCTCGCTCGCGCCCTTTACGTGGACGAATCCCGACGGCTTCCGCCGGGTGCGCGGGACCTCGATCCGCTCGGTCCCGGCCAGGAACTTTCCGGTCAGCGACGCCCGGTTCGACTTGAGATCGTCGGGCGTCCCCTCGGCGACGACGCGGCCGCCGAGGCGACCGGCGCCGGGACCGAAGTCGACCACGTGGTCGGCCGACCTCGATCGTCTCGGCGTCGTGCTCGACGACGATGACGCTGTTGCCGAGGTCGCGCAGCCGCCGCAGCGTGGCGATGAGCCGCAGGTTGTCCCGCTGGTGTAGACCGATTGACGGCTCGTCGAGCACGTACATGACACCCGACAGCTCCGACCCGAGCTGCGAGGCGAGGCGGATGCGCTGCGCCTCGCCGCCCGACAGCGTGGCGGCCGCGCGATCGAGCGTCAAGTACTCGAGGCCGACGTCGAGCAGGAACCCGAGCCGCGCGTTCACCTCCTTGAGGATCTCCGTCGCGATCTGCGCGCGTGCCCCCTTGAGGCCCAGGTTGGTGAAGTGGTGCGCGGCGCCGGCGACGGTCATGGCCGTCACCGCGACCAGGCTCTTGTCCGCCAGCACGACCGCGCGTGACTCGGGGCGGAGGCGCTGCCCATTGCAGGCGCGACAGAGCTGGTCGCGGAAATACTTTCCGTACCACTGGCGCGTCACCTCGGAGCTCGACTCCTGCATCCGTTTCTTGATCGTGTTGACCACGCCGGTGAAGCGCATGGCCCACGATCCGGCGCCGTGCTTGCCGTTCCAGCTGACCTTGACCCGCTTGTCGCCGGCCCCGTACATGATGATCTCGCGCTGGCGCGGGGTCAGGTTCTTCCAGGGCTTGTCGAGCGGGATACCGAACTCGCGCGACACGGCGTTGGCGACGTTGGCGGTCCAGCCGCTGTCGCGCCCGGCGCGGTCGCCCCACGGCTCGATGGCCCCCTCGCCGATCGACCGGCTGCCGTCGGGGACGATCAGATCCGGATCGATCTCCAGGCTCGAGCCGAGGCCGTTGCAGTCGACGCACATGCCGAGGGGGCTGTTGAACGAGAACGACTGCGGCGACAGCTCCGGCAGCCCGACGCCGCAGTCGGGGCAGGCGCGCGCCTCGCTGTAGGCGCGCTCGCGCGCCTCACCCTCGACGGCCACCAGCACCGAACCGCCCCCGACCTTGACGGCGGTCTCGACCGAGTCGGTCAGCCGCGCGCGCTCGCCGGCGTCGATGCTGACCCGATCGATGACCACTTCGATCGTATGCTTCTTCTTCTTGTCCAGCGCGGTCACGTCCTCGAGCCGCTGGATGAGCCCGTTGATGCGCACGCGCGAGAAGCCCGCCTTGCGCGCCTCCTCGAACACCTCGCGGAACTCCCCCTTGCGGTTGTCCGCCTTGCGGGCCATCAGCGTCGCCCGTGTCTTGGCCGGCAGCGTGAGCAGCTCGTCGACGATCTCCGCCGCCGAGCGCGCCGAGACCTCGCCGCCGCACAGGTGACAGCGCTGCTCGCCGGCCCGCGCGTAGAGAACGCGCAGGTAGTCGTAGATCTCGGTCACGGTGCCGACCGTCGAGCGCGGATTCGACGAGGCCGACTTCTGTTCGATGGCGATCGTCGGTGACAGCCCGCGCAGCTGCTCGTACTTCGGCTTCTCCATCTGACCGAGAAACTGCCGCGCATAGGAAGACAGCGACTCGACATAGCGGCGCTGCCCCTCGGCGTAGAGCGTGTCGAACGCCAGCGACGATTTTCCCGATCCCGACACGCCGGTGAAGACCACCAGCGCCCTTTTCGGTATCTTCAGCTCATCGATGGCCAGGTTGTGCTCGCGCGCCCCCTTCACGACGATGAAGTTCGGTTCGTCTGCACGTGGGGCCCCTGGGAGGGTCCCCACACCCCCCCGCGAAGGACTCCGCCGGGCGGAGCCCGGCTCCGTCCACGCGATCTGCCCTCTGTCATTCAGCGCTGTCGTTGTCGTTCCTTTGCGGCTCACGAGGGCCGGAGTCTAGCAGCCCGCGCGCGCCCTGGGGCCGATGGCGGCCTGCCACCTACACGTCTGAAGCCGAACGCCGTCCGTAGTCACTAAACCGGAGGGGCTCGAGCGTTCTCGACGAAACGCCCCTCCATTCGTCATCAGCCGGAGGTGTTCATGCGTTTTCGTGGATTCGTCGCAGTCGTCGCTCTTTCGGTCATCCCGCTCGCTCTGGGGTGCGCTCAATCGGAGATAGGTCCGGGATCGGAGGGAACGGGAGGGACGTCCTCGACGTCGACGGGGACCGGCGGGTCCGCGACCGGCCGCGGGGGTTCCTCCGCCACCGGCGGCGCTTCCGCCACCGGCGGCGCTTCCGCCACCGGCGGTGCGCGCGCGACGGGCGGCGCGCCCGCGACGGGCGGCGCGGCCGCCACTGGCGGCTCGACCGGGGCCGGCGGCGCGGTGGCGACGGGCGGCGCGCGGGCCAGTGGCGTTTCGACCGGCCAGGGCGGCGCGGTCACGACCGGCGGCGCGACGGGGCAGGGCGGTTCGGCGACGGGCGGCGTCACCACGGGCAGCGGCGGCAGCGCCGTCACCGGCGCCGCGGGCCACGGGCAGGGCGGGACGGGGACCGGCCCGGCCGGCAGCAGCGGGCACGGCTCAGGCGGCAGCGCCGGCGGCCCGAGCGGCGGCAGCGGCGGGACCTCGACGGGTGGAATCGCGGGCAGCACGACCGGCGGCGCCGGCCATGGGCCGGGCGGCAGCTCGTCCACGTCGACGGGCGCGGCCGGGAGCACCTCGACCGGCACCGGCGGCACCGGCTCGACCACCTCGACCGCGGCCGGAACAATCGTTCCGCTCTACACCGATCCGAGCGATCCGTCGTGGGACGCGATCATCACGGCCGCCGAGGCGCACCCGACCGTGCACGTCGTCGCCATCGTCAACCCCAGCGACGGCCCGGGCTCGTCCAAGAACAGCGGCTACACGACCGGCATCGCGGACCTGCAGGCGGCCGGCATCAAGGTGATCGGCTACGTGGCCACCGGCTACGCCAGCCACAGCATCGCCTCGATGGAGGCGGAGATGGACACCTGGAAGTCGTTCTACCCGACTCTGCAGGGGATCTTCTTCGACGAGCAGTCGAACTCCACCGGCGACGTCGCCCACTACCAGACGCTGTCGCAGTACGCGAAGAGCATCGGGCTTGGCTACACCGTCGGCAACCCGGGGACAGGCGTCCCGGCGGCCTACGTCGGTGCGGTCGACACGATGCTGATCTACGAGAGCGACGGCGTGCCGCCGATGTCCGATCTGTCGGCCTACTCGGCCTACGCGCCGTCGAACTTCGGCGTCATCCCCTACGCCGTCTCGTCGATGAACACGACGTTCGTCCAGCAGGCCCGGCAGTACGTCGCGTACATCTACCTGACCAACGACGACCTGCCGAACCCCTGGGACAGCCTGACGTCGTACTTCTCGCAGCTGCTCGGCGCGCTCGAATAGCCGGCGGCGCCCGTGTCGGCCCCTCCCGGCCGGCGGCGAAAGTTGACAGAGCCGTTGACAGAGGTCACCTCGGCTTGACACTTTGCGCCTCCAACCCTGGGAGGGGCCCACACATGAGACGACGTCACCATCTGTTCACCGTCACGCTGATCGCCGCCGGTCTTTCGTTGGCCGCGTTCGCCGCGAGTGCCAAGACGAAGGAGAAGAAGGAGAGCAAGGAGGAGCCTGTCGCGCGCGGTCGCTATCTGGTCTCGTTCGCCGGTTGCAACGACTGCCACACCCCCTGGGCGTTCAACAAGGAGATGGGGATGCCGGTGCCGGACCACACCCGCTTTCTCTCGGGCAACCCGGTCGGCGCGCCGGAGCCGTCAGGCAAGGTCGATCCGAGGACCGATCTGGCGTTCATCGGCGCGACGTTCACTTCGTTCAAGCTGCCCTTCGGGAACGTCTACTCGGCGAACCTGACGCCCGACAAGGAGACCGGGATCGGCAACTGGACGGAGGAGATGTTCCTCAACGTGTTCCACAAGGGAACGCACATGGGCGTCGAGGGGCGTCCGGTCCTGCCGCCGATGCCGTGGCAGGAGTACCGCAACATGACGGACGACGATCTCAAGGCGGTGTTCGCGTTCCTCAAGACCATCCCCGCCATCCACAACCCGGTCGCCGACCCCAAGGTCCCGAAGCCGGTGCTCGACGGCATGCTCAAGGTCCTGCCCGGCGAGATCGCCATGCTGGACGCCATGAAGTCGGGCAAGCCGATGCCGCCCGCGACGGCCGCCGCGACGCAGGCTCCTGCGCCCGCCGCTCCGGCGGCTTCGCCGGCGCCCGCCAAGAAGTAGTAGCTCCTCCACTCGCCGCCGGCGGCGCGCGGTCAGAGCTTGATCTTGAGCTCGACGCGCGCCGTGCCGCCGTCGGTGACCTTGACGGTGGCCGTCGTGCGGACGCCGGCGCCGGTGCCGTCGGTTGGCTCGTGCCAGAGCTCGAGAACGTGATCGCCGGGCGGGACGTCCTTGATCGTGAAGTTGCCGTCCGCGTCGGTGACGGCGAAGTAGGGGTGGTCGAAGACGTAGATCCAGCCGCTCATCCAGGCGTGGCCCGCGTCGCACTGGAGCTTCATGAGCCCCGGCTTGCGCATCGGAACCGGGACCTTCTGCCCCTTGATCGGCATCGCCACGTTGAACACCGTCATGCCCGAGTCGTTGGCGTGGATGTTGTGCAGGATCGCGTCGTTGTTCATCAGCGAAAGCGGCGTCCCGACGGTGAGCGCCTGGACATGCGGCGCGTAGCGGCACTGCTTCTGATCGAGCGCCGCCCCCGCCACCGGCGCCGGCTTGCCCTCGAAGCGAGCGTCCTTCACGAACACCACCACGTTGCGGAGGCTGCCCGCCTTGCCGACGACGACCGACTCGTTGGGCGCGTCGTGGCCGCAGCTCGCGGTGTCCTTGGTGACGGGATAGGCCGGCAACTTCGGCGCCGGGCCGCCGAGGTGGACCACGCCGCTGACCGTGCCGTTGGCGAGCGCCGGTGGCCCGAGCGCCAGCAGCGTGACGCCCAACGCCGCGGCGGCGGCGCGCGCGACGCTAGCTGTTCCCCTTGGGTTCTTCGTCATCGGAGAGATAAGCGAACGTGCGCACCAGGTTCACGATCTGCTCGCGCTGCTCGGCGGAGAGGTCGACGAACTGCACGCCCATGCCGGGATTGATGTTGTCGTAGCTCCCGGGACGGAACGGGTTCACCCACATGACGCGCCCCTCGAGATCGAGGCGGGGGCCGCCGGGCGGCGCGAAGCTCAGGTTGAGCTTGGTTCCGGGCGGCTCGGGCGCGTTGGTGCGGATGAAGATCCCCATCGCGCTGATGTCGGTGATGTACGCGAAGAGGAAGTTGTCGGCGCTCTTGTAGTCGACCTCGATGTCGACGGTGACGCGGGTATGGACGCGCCGATCGCGGCCGCTGCTGCGCCGATCGGCGGAGACCGTGACCTCACGCCTTCGCCGATCTTTCCCTCGCCGCGTCATCCTGGAAGCGCAGTCTACTTTATTTCCAGCTGGCCGATACGGACGCGATCCTGGCCGTCGTTGGGGCCGTCGGTGATCTTGAGGCGCTTCCCCTCGCCGCCGGGCCAGAACCCCAGGTAGACGACGTAGGTCCCGGCCGGCGTGGTCATGAGCGGCACGTCGGTGTCGTAGTGGTCGTGGACGTACTCGCCGGGCAGCCAGTAGCTGGTGCCGAAGGCGCGGTTGACCGGGTCGTGGTCGCCGATCACGCGCGGCGCCGCCGGGCCGTCGAAGTGGACGAAGATCTTGTAGCCACCGGGCGGCTTGGCCTTCACGCGGAAGTAGAGGTCGAGCGGGATCTTCCCCGGCCGCCGCACCTCGGTCGGGAAGTTGGCGCCCACCAGCTCGATCGCGTTCTCGAACGTCGCCGCGAGGGGGATGCGCCAGGTCCAGGGCGGCTTGGCGTCGGTGACCCCGGCCGGCGGCATCCAGACGTCCTTGAGCAGCGGGTTCTGATCGCTCTCGCCCGGATCGAGCCGGTTGGTGAGGAGCAGGAAGCGCGACGACGACGCGTCGACGAGGTAGTAGTTGACCTGCGCCTGCTTGAACGCCGAATCGAGCGGCGCCAGCTCGCTGGCGGCCACCAGCGCGAACACCCGCTGTGGATCCCGCAGGAAGGCGACGACCCGATCCTGGTTCGGCAGGTCGACCAGGTTCTCCTTGCTGTAGAAGGTCGACCCGTGCCCCTCGACGCGGTAGCGCCCGATCTTCTCGCCGTGCTTGGCGAACTTGGCGTACGACTCCAGCACCGGCTTGAACGACAGGTGCGTCGACAGCGCGGGAACGATAGCCTGCGACAGATAGAAGGCGAAGAAGATCGCACAAGCGATCGCCCCCTGCAGGCCATAGCGGCCGATCGTCGTAACCGCTCGCCCGAGCGCCCGGCGCAGCCGCCCGCTGGGCGGCGTCTCGGGGACGGCGACGCCGCCCAGCGCCCGCGGCCGCACCGCCAGGCCGGCGTAGACGCCCATCGCGGCCAGGAGCCCGATCGCCAGGATCAGCTCGCCCACCGCGATGTTCGTCGGCCAGTGCACCTTTTCAAATAGATGGACCGAGGCCAGATCCTCGGGCGCGAGATAGAAGTCGCGCGCGACGACCATCGTCCCCGTCGCCATCACGAGACCGGCCACCGGCTCGGGGCGCAGCCCCTCCAGCGCCTCGTCGAGAAAGGCGCCGATCGCCAGCGCGATGGCGGGGAGCGCCTCGTAGCGCGCCTGGCCGAGCACGATGTCCCGGTAGCTCGAGAGGGCGTAGCCCATCCCGGCGAAGAGGAGCAGGTAGAGCTCGACGAAGCCGAGTCGCGGGTTGGTGCGCGAGCACGCCCGCCTCGTCGGCGTCGAGCCGGATGAGCGGCCGGGCCAGCGCGAAGACGGCCACCGCGCTCCAGGGGAAGAGGCCGAAGCCGAGCTCGCGCACCAGCGCCTCGAAGCTGTGCGCCGGTGCGCCGCTGTGCGGGACGCCCCCCACCAGCCAGGAGTACTTGCCTGCCACGACGTGGAAGAGGCCGCCGGCCAGGACCACCACGCCGAGCACGGCGAGGATCGCCAGCGGGACGAAACCGCGCGCGCCCAGTCGCCAGGTGCTCGCGCCAAGCGTCGCCTCGGCCGCGACGTCGGGGCCGACGCCCGGCGCGGCCAGCGGCGCGGTGCCGTCGTCGATCGAGGCGCTCGGCAGGGCGCGGAGGCCCCGCCCGACCACCAGCGCCAAGGTCAGCGCCAAGAGCGGCAGCACCAGCCCCGACATCGCGCCCCCGGACAGGAGACCAATGCGCGAGCCCGACGACGCCAAGCACCAGATCGCGAACGCGGCGGCGGCCGTCGGGCGGCCAGGCGTACCGCCCGAGCGCGCCCAGCACCAGCGCCAGCCCGGCGATGAGCGGCGCGTCCGAGGTCAGCTGTCGCGCCTCGAGCACGAACAGCGGCGTCGTTCCGAGCGCCAGCACGGCGAGCAGGCCGGCGCGCTTGCGCAGCAGGCCCGCGCCCGCCCAGTAGATCGCCATCAGCGCGGCGATCGCCGACAGGGCGAAGAAGAGCCGGGCGCCCAGCTCGCTGGCGCCGAAGACGCGGATGCCGAGCGCCGCCATCGAGAGATCGAGCGGCGGCCGCGCCGCGTACTTCCCGCCGACGGTCGGGATCGAACAGGCTGTCGGAGCGGGCGATGTCGCGCGCCTGCTCCGCCAGCCGCAGCTCGGAGGGGTCCCAGAAGCCGGAAGCGCCGAGCCGCGGCAGGCAGAGCGCCAGCGAGAAGGCCAGCGCCCAGGCCCACATGGGAACGCGGCTGAACGCCGCGCGCACCCGTTCCATCATCGATCAGCCATCGCTCACGCGCCGCCAGCGCCCGCGGCGCCGGTCTGGTCCCCGGTGGCTCCCGCGGCGCCGGAAGCGCCGGCCGCCCCCGAAGCCCCTGCGGCGCCGGAAGCACCTGCCGCGCCGGAGTTGCCCGCGGCGCCATGGCCGGCCGCGCCCGCCGCGCCGTTGCCCGCCGCGCCCGAGCTGCCGGCCGCGCCGCCGCCCTGGCCGCCGACGCCCGCCGGCGTCGGGCAGTTCACGCCCGAGCCCACACAGGTGCACTGCTGCGAGCCCTTGGCGAAGCGGATCCCGTCGTCGCAAGTGGAAGATCCACCGTACGGGTCGCAGTAGCCGCCGCTCGCGCACTGGCTGCTGGCGGTGCAAGGGCTCCCGGCCACCAGCAGTGCCGCACAGGTAGCCCCCGCGCAGTACGAGTTGCTGTCACAGGGCGCCGTGGCGCAAGACGTGGGGGGGCTGCTGGTCCCCGCGGCGGTGCAGCTAGAGATGCCCGCGGTGTTCGTCGCGCAGTAGAAGTTGGTCGAGCAGACCTCGCCGTTCTCGCTGCACTGACCGGTGCCCGAGACGGTCATGGACGTCGCGCACAGGTGGTGCGCCTGGTCGCAGATGATCGATCCGTTGGTGGATCCGGCGCAGTCGAACTGCGTCGTGCAGGTATCCATGTTGACCATCCCCGGGCCCTGGAAGACGTACCCGCAGGCGAGGTCGATGCCGGCCTGCACGGCGGGCGTGATGATCGGGGTGCTGGCGCCGTAGGCCGAGTTCAACTTGCCGATGCAGTTGCCCGTGTTGCCCGGGGTGAAGACACGCTTGCTCGGCGCCGCGGTGGCCGTGGTCGCCTTCGCCTCGCACTGGCTCTGCTGGTAGGCGGTACAGGTGTCCATCGTTATTCCGCAGGCGGTGGCGATCTGGCACACGGCATCCGCGTACTGCTTGCAGAAGTCGGAGGTCATCTCGGGGCTTCCCGAGCCGCCCCCCTTGCACCCGAGCGCGACCAACGGGAGCAGCAACGGGAACAGGGCCGTGCGCAACAACTTCGCTGGTTTCATCGCCTCGCCTCCAAGTGGTTGGGAAAAGAGGCTGCAGTTTCACCTCGCACCGTCGGGCGGGTCAAGCGTGCATCCGCACGTGCACTGTCTGCCCATGATCGAGGATCGCGAGGCGCCTTTCGCCCTCGGGGCGGGCCAGGCCCGCCTCGCGCGCCAGCTGCTGCAGCCAGGCGAGCGGCGCGTCGAGCCGCTCGTAGCTCAAAGGGAACGATCCGTAGCTGGTCGGGATGAGGAGCCGAGCCTTCAGGTCGTCGAAGGCGTAGAGCGCGTCGAGCGGCGAGAGGTGCTCCTCACGGAACGGCGCCGGCTCGTAGCCGGCGATCGGCAGCAGCGCGACGTCGGGGTGAAACCGGCGGCCGATCTCGGCGAAGCCCGAGAAGTAGCCGGTGTCGCCGGCCACGTAGGCGCTGGCCGACGCCGACGCGGCGAACGCGCGCACGAGGTAGCCGCAGGCGCCGCGGCGGAGGTAGTCGCCGAGGCCGCGCGTGCCTGAATGACGAACCGGCACCGCCGTCACCTCGACATCGCCTTGGCGATGGCTCACGCCCGGATCGAGCTCCTGGACGTCGAAGCCGAGCCCGCGCACCAGGCTGGTGCAGCGCGGGGGGACGATGAGCGTCGCCTGGCGGCCGATCCGCAGGAGGCTCTGCTTCGACAGGTGGTCGCGGTGGGCGTGCGTGATCAGCACGAGGTCGACGTCGTCGAGGTCCTCGGCGACGATCCCGGCCGCGCGCGCGCGGCGGATGCCGTAGAACGAATTCTCCAGCAGTGGATCGCACAGCACCCGCGCCCCCGCCGTCGTGATCATCACCGTGGCGTGGCCGACGAAGGTGATCGAGATGGTTCCGGTCGGCGGGCGCGGCACCGGCGCCGCCTCGACCGGTCGGGTCCCCCGTCCCAGCCGACCTGCGGCGGCCGTCAGAAAACGGAGCGAAAGCACGCTGGGCCAGACGCTGCGCGCGCGCTTGCGGTGCTCGAAGTCGAGGACGCGCGCCCGCTCCGCCGCGGAGAGCGGGGCCATCGTCGTATCGGTGCGCGTCACGGGCGGATAGTAGCGCGCGGTGCCCGAAGCGCTGTCTTTCGTGCTAAGTGACGGCGCGTGACCAGCGACGCGCAGGGCGCGCCCCAGGCGGCTTCGCAGGCCGGCCGGGTGGTGATTCTCGGGGGCGGGCTGACCGGCATCTCGGCCGCCGTCCACCTGCGCGCACCCTGGGTCCTCTACGAGCGCGAGGAGCGCCTGGGCGGGCACGCGCGCACCGACACGCGCGACGGCTGGCGCTTCGACAAGACCGGCCACTGGCTGCACCTGCGCGATCCGGCCGTCAAGCAGCTGGTCGACGAGCTGCTCCCCGGCCAGATGACGCCGGTCGCGCGGCGCGCGCGGATCTTCTCGCACGGCGTGCTGACCCGCTATCCGTACCAGGCCAACCTGCACGGCCTGCCGCCCGAGGTGATCAAGGAGTGCCTGCTGGGCGTGATCGAGGCCAAGGTGGCAGCGGCGACGGCCGGTCACGCGGCGGCGCGGGCGCGCGAACTTCGAGGAGTACTGCCTCGAGCACTTCGGCGCCGGGATCTCCAAGCACTTCATGATCCCCTACAACGAGAAGATCTGGGGCGTGCACCCGCGCGAGATCACCGCCGAGTGGTGCTCGCGCTTCGTGCCGCTGCCGAATCTCGAGCAGGTGATCGCCGGCGCCGTCGGCGCGGGGCCGCCGGAGATGGGCTACAACCAGCACTTTCTCTACCCGAAGGCGGGCGGGATCGAGACCTTCACCCGCGCGCTCACGACGCGAATGGCGGGCGGCGAGGTGCACACGCGCACGACGCCCGACAGCGTCGACTGGCGGCGGCGCGAGCGTGGTGGTCGGCGGCGAGCGGGTTCCCTACCGCGCGCTGGTCGCCACCATTCCGCTCCCCGAGCTGCTCAAGCGGATGCCGGAGCTGCCGCCGGAGATCGAACGCGAGGCGGCGCGTCTCCGCTGCACGACGCTGCGCTACCTGAACATCGGCGCGCGCGGCAAGCCGCGGCGCCGACTGGCACTGGATCTACGTCCCGGAAAGGCGATATCCGTTCTACCGCGTGAACGTCTTTTCGACCGCGATGCCCAGCATGGCCCCCGAGGGCTGCTCCTCGATCTGCGTGGAGATGGCCGACCGGGGACCGATCTCCGAGGCGGCCCGGCGCGACACGATGGAGGCGCTGGTCGCGGCGGGGGCGCTCGGCGGGGCGGGCGACGTGGTGTTCGCCGAAGAGAAGCAGATCGAATATGCCTACGTCGTGTTCGACCAGCACTACTACCAGGCCACGCGGACGATCTTCGGCTTTCTGGAGGCGAACGCCATCCACCCGCGCGGGCGCTACGGGGCCTGGACCTACAACGCGATGGAGGACTGCGTGCTGGCCGGGCGCGAGGTGGCGGCCCTCATCGACGGCACGAGCTCGCCGGCCGGCGGCGCGGAGGGCGCGGCGTGAGCGCCAGGGCGCCGCACGTCTCGATCGTCATCCCCGTCTACAACGAGGAGGGGATCCTGCGCGGCTCGGTGCTCGAGCTCGAGGAGAAGCTGCGCCGGTTCGGCTGGAGCTACGAGCTCTTGCTGTGCGAGAACGGCTCGCGCGATCGGACCATCGAGATCGGCAGGGAGCTGGAGATCGAGCACCCGCAGGTCCGCATGCTCTCGGTCGGCGAGCCGAACTACGGCCAGGCGATGAAGCAGGGCATCCTCGAGGCGCGCGGGACGTTCGTCATCTGCGACGAGATCGATCTGCTCGACACCGACTTCTACGCGCGCGCGATGGCCCTGCTCGAGCGGAGCGACACCGATATGGTGGTCGGGCTCGAAGGCGATGGTCGGCGTCGAACGACCAGCGGCCGCTGTTCCGGCGCACCGCCACCCGCGTCTACAACGGCCTTCTGCGCGCGGTCTGCCACTTCCCCGGCACCGACACGCACGGCCTCAAGGCCTTCCGGCGCGAGGCGCTGCTCGAGACCGCTCGCCGCTGCGTGCTCGATCGCGACGTCTTCGCCAGCGAGTTCGTCATCCGCGCCCACCGCGAGGGGAAGAAGGTCGTCGAGATCCCCTTCTCCGTCCGCGAGAAGCGCCCGCCCTCGATCCACCTGCTCAAGCGCGTCCCCCACGTCGTCAAGAGCGTCGCCAAGCTGGCGATTTCCGTCCGCCGGGGCTGAGGTCCCGATCCCGCTCAAGGGACGGGGCTGACGTACAGGCTCGTGTTCCAGACGTAGGCGATCCGCATGCCGTCGGGCGAGAACGCGATGTCCCCGACCGCGCCCGAGATGCCGATGCCTGCGACCCAGGTGGTGGCGCCGGTCGAGGCATCCGCCAGGTAGAGGTCGTTTCGGTAGTTGTCGTATTCGGGGAAGCATACGGTGCCGCCGTCGGTGCACGACGCGCTCCAGAAGGCAACGGTGGCACCGTCGGGAGACCAGCCCGAGCAGGTCGAGGTGGCGGTTGTCTTCATCGACGGCGTCACCGGCGTGATCGTCCCGGTGGTGACGTTCTCGATCTGGTAGGTCGGGAAGGGGAACGGCCCATCGGAGAAGAAGAGGCGCGCGCCGGCCCCGTTCCAGTTTGCCGACGCGCCTCCGTACATCACCTGCACCGAGCTCGAGGCGACCAGGTTCCCCGAGAGGTCGACGATGACCGACATCCCGGGGGCCGCCGCGAACAGTTGATCGCCGCCCGGAGAGAAGGCGAGCGCCCACCAGACCGAATTGTTGGGCGCCTGGCCGATCGCCGTAGACCCGCCCGCGGCGACGTCATAGATGAAGCCGCTGTTCCACCCGTAGGCGAGGTGCCGATCGTCGCTCGACGCAGCCATGACCACGGCACCGACGGTTCCGGGCAGCGTCTTGCCGGTGAGCGCTTCGGCGATCGTGTAGCCGGTGTCCGGCGTCTTGATGTCGGCGGTGTAATAGACCGCCGACCCGTCGGGGGGAGAGGCCAGCGCGCGGAAATTGTCGCCCCCTGTCGCGGTTTGTACGACGCGCGTCCCTGACCCGTCGGCCCTGGCGGCCTTGATCTCGAGGGTGCTGAGATAACCACCGACCGCCACGTACGCGACGTAATAGATCTCCGAGCCGTCGGCAGACCAAACGATCTGCGGCTGGGGCGAATCGGTGGGACAGCCACCCAGGAGGTCACCGGTCAGGCTCAGGCCGACCTGCGGCGCGACCGGCGGCGGGGGCGATGAGCAGGCGATCCCCAAGAACAGCCCCAGGAAGCCGAGTGCTGGCGGGAGTGTCGGCCTCCGGTTCATCGGGAGCCCGCATTGCAGATCTTGGGCCAGCGTTGCGCCGCACAAACTGGGCGGTCGAGCGGAACCAGCTGTGCAACCTGGCGATTTGTCTGTGCAATAACTTGCGCACCGTGGCCCAGTACAGCGGTGTTTCTCATTTTTGCCGCTTGATGTGTCGATAGCGGGGAGATGCAAAAAACGGCGTGCGGGGTCTCTCCTGGTGGCGATGCTGGTGGCCGGGTGTGGGTCGGTGTCGAACAACCATCCGACGCCGGTGCTGGTGCCGGGGGGCGGGATCGGCGGCGGCTCGATCGACGGCTACCTGAACGTCTACGTCATCGACACCGATACGAACGCTGGGAATCGCCGGGGCGGCGGTCCAGGTAACCGTTGGAACGGCGTCACCTTGCATGGGGCTCGCCGACTCGACTGGCCTCGTCGACCTTCGATCCGATGAGCTGCGCGGGGCTGCGCGGCGCCGTCACGGTGACCGCCTCCGCGACGGGCTACGCCCCCACCACCTGGATCGGCGCCAACGGCGCGAACATGACGATCAACCTCCAGGCGACGACGCGCCCGATGCCCGACACGGCGACGGTGAGCGGCACGATCGCCGGCTGGGAGAGCTTGCCGGCGCCGGCCACCGGTCACACGACCATTGCGCTGATCGGCGCCTCGCAGACGCCCAACCTGGGCGATCTGGCGAACAACATCACCCAGCCGATGCGAGACGTTTCGATGGGAGGCGACGGCGCTGACCACTTCGATTCCCGCCAACGCCTGCGTCAAGAACGCGCTGGCCGACGACTGCAACTGGCAGCTCATCACCCACACGGGGCCGCAGGCGCACTACGCGATCATCGTGGACAGCGACGACAACGGTACGCCCAACGACCAGAGCGACGACATCATCACGCCCGTCGGCTGGGCGCTCCTGACCGGCCTCGACTTCTCGGCGAACCAGACGGTGGTGAACGAGACGCTCCCGGCCGTGGCGCCGGCGGATCTCCAGACGTTCACGGCGGCGTTCCCCGCGCTGCCGGCCGGCATGACCTACTTCAACGCCTACCCGGCGATCGAGCTGCCGGGCGGGGTGGGGCGCATCCCGGCGGTCGTGCCGACGCTGGGGCCGAACGTGATGATGACCAGCGTCCCCAAGCTCGGCGGGACCACCACCGCGGGCCTGGCGGGCGGCTCGTACGATCTGCTGGCGCAGGCGCAGGCGACCCAGACGGCGAGCGAGCCCGCCACGCTCAACTGGATGCACGGCGTGAACGCGGGCGCGACCGTCACGCTCAGCTCGTGGTTGTCGCCGCCGACGGCGATCACTGCCCTCAACGGCCACTATTCGTTCGTGCCGACCACCGGCGCGACCCTCCACCGGGCGGAGTTCAAGGATCCGGCCAGAGCGGCAATCGGACCTGGTCGGTCACGATCTTCGACGGGTCGTCGAGCTTCACGCTGCCGGGCCTGTCGCCCGATCCGCTGACGACCTCGAGCGGGATGGACACGCTGACCGTCTCGGCGCTGATGATCCCCGGGATCAGATCTGACCAACGTCGCGTTCAACGACGCCACCCAGAAGCTGACCGGCATCGCCTCCGATCAGATCACCGTCACCCCCTGAGGCCGAACCAGCCGGCGCGCACCGCCCGCGCGGCGGCCGGGGCGTGCGGGTCGACGGCGACCGTGAGGCGGCGCTCGGGGCTCTCGCCGAGGACGATCCGCGCCTCGCGCAGCTCGTCGCGCCGGAAGTAGGCGATTCGCACGCGGGCGCCGGGCTGGAAGTCGGCGATCCGCTTGACGAAGCTCTGGGCCGTCACGCGCGCCCCCTCGACGGCGACGATCTCGTCGTTGAAGGTGAGGCCGCCTTTCCAGGCGGGCGATCCGGGGATGACATTCCGGACGATGGTCCGTTCGGGCTGCAGGGTGAGGCCGCTCCAGGCGCGCGTGCGGCCGCTTCTGACAGGATCGCGCTCGGCGGGCGGGCGGGCGCTCTCGTCCCAGTCGGCGCGCGCCTGCAGCTCCAGCCCCGCGCGTTCGAGCAGCGCCGGCAGCGGCAGCTCCGCGGTGCCGCGCACGTAACGATCGAAGAAGCGGTTCATCGCGTGGCCGGCGATCGAGGCGGCGGCCTCCCGCACGTCCTCATCGGTGATCGCCTGGCCCGCCCGGCCGAACCCTTCCCACAAGAGGCGAATCATCTCGGGCAGCCCGCGCGCGCCGCCGTTCGTCAGCCGCAGCTCGAGATCGAGCGCCATCGCGGTCCAGAGCCCCTTCTCGTAGTAGCTGACCGCGCGGTTGGTGAAGTTCTCCGACGGCTTGTACTGCTTGACCCACGCCTCGAACGAAAGCTCCTCCAGCGACGTCTCGTTGCGGCCGGGGCGGGTGGCGTAGCGCGGCCAGTCCTCGGCGATCATCTTCAGGAACTGCCGCTCGCAGGTGACGCCGGCGCGCAGGATGATGACGTGCGCCAGGTAGTCGGTGCACCCCTCGTAGAGCCAGAGCAGGCGCGTGTAGCTCTCCTGCGTGTAGTCGAATGGCCCGAGCGCGCCGTCGTGGATGCGCTTCACGTTCCAGGCGTGGAAGAACTCGTGGGCGGCCAGATCGGCGAAACGGAGGTAGCCGGTCTCGTCCTCGAACGAGAGGCCCGCGATGTCCATCGTCACCGAGGCGCCGTGCTCGAGCCCGCCCGATCCGACCGGCAGTGCGTGGACGATGAAGAGATAGCGCCGAAACGGGAACCCGCCGAACAGCCGGCCGGTTGTCGACACCACCCGGCGGAGGATGTCGAGGAGGCGCGCGGGGTCGGCGTTGGTGCGTCCGTAGAGCGCCAGCTCGAAGCGTGTGCGCCCGACGGTGAAGGCGAAGAGCCCGTGGGTCCCGATCTCGAACGGCGAATCGGCCAGCTCGTCGAAGTCGGCGGCGGCGTAAGTGTGACGGGGAGACTGGCGGCGTCCGGTCACCGGGGGCAGCGCCGTGGCCACGCGCCAGCGGCGGTCGGGCAGCTCGACCGTTATCTCGACGCGGCGGGCGAGCTCACCCTCGACGAAGAAGAAGAGACTGGTGCCGTTCCAGTAGGCGTGGCTGTCGTCGAGAAACGAGGTGCGCACAGTGGCCTCGAAGGCGAAGATCCGGTAGCGGACGCGGAACGCGTGGCCGCCGGTTCGGATCCGCCACCGCTGTTTGTCGAGCCGCGCGATCCGCTCGGGCGGCAGCGCGCGCCCGGCGCCGTCGGTGACGGTGAGCCCGGTCAGGTGGCGGACGAAGTCGCGCACCATGTAGCTGCCGGGCGCCCAGGCCGGGAAGACGATGGTCGCCTCGTCGCGGCCAGCCAGCGCCGGCACCCGCATCTCGACCTCGTACTCGTGCGACGCCGGGTGGGGCATCGAGACGCGGTAGACGATCGGGGGCGACGTTGCGGCATTCTGTTTCCTGGCAATCCTGTTGGGGGTGAGCGGCACGCCGGCAGAATACATCCCCGCGCGCAAACCGCTTCCCCGAAGGGCGCGCAAAGTGTTACTGTGCGCGCATGACTATGACTGCGAATCGCCTTTCTTATGCCTGGCGCAACTCATTGCTGAGCACGGGTTTCGGCCTGGTGCTCGCGTTCGTGGTGGCGGGAACAGTCGGTTGCGGTTCAAAGGGGTCGGGTGGCTCCGGCGGGACGACGGGGGCGGGCGGTCACGCTGGCGCCTCCGGTTGCCCGATGGGAAGCGAAAGCTGTGAGTGCTACGGCAACAATACCTGCGACGCCCCGCTTAGCTGCTTCTCTCACGTCTGCGTCAACGCCGGCGGAAACGCGGGCGCGCCCGGCAGCGGCGGCGCGACGGCGACCGGTGGCACCAACGGGACGGGCGGCGCAGTGAGCACCGGCGGCACGCCCGGCACCGGCGGTACCCCCGCGACGGGCGGTTCGCCTGGAGCCGGCGGCACGCCCGCGACGGGCGGTTCGCCTGGAGCCGGCGGCACGCCCGCGACGGGCGGTTCGCCTGGAGCCGGTGGCACGCCCGCGACGGGCGGTTCGCCAGGAACCGGCGGCACGCCGGCGACGGGCGGTTCGCCCGGGACCGGCGGCACGCCGGCGACGGGTGGCGCACCCGGGACCGGCGGGAGCGGCGGCGCCGGCGGCGCGGTCGCCGGCCCCCTGCAGTTCACCTCCGGCTGGGTCGCGTCCAGCACCAACGTCTACGGGATCCAGGGTGCGGTCTACACCTTCGAGGACGCCGTCGGGTCGACGATCTCTCCAGACTGCAGCAGCGCCTCCTCGCTTTGCTTCAGCGGAACGACGACCCCGACGACCAAGTTCTGCGTCTCGGGGGCCGACACGACGGTCGGGACCTCTGACGGCATCACCTACGATTACGCCACCTACTGGGGCGCCGCAGTCGGGTTCGATCTGAACGGTTCGGACACCCCCGGCGTCGTCCACCAGACGTACATAGCGTCGGGGCACCACGTGCTCGGATTCTCCATGAACCTGACCAACAGCGATCCGTCGGACATGGTCCGATTCAGCTACCTCGTCTACAACGGCTCGAGCAACGTCGCCTATTGCGTCAGCCAGCTCTACGCGGGGTCGAACACGGTCTACTTCACCAACACCTCGACGAATTGTTACACCACCGGCGGGGTCGGACTGACCAGCGTCGTCGCCGACGGCGTGGTGGCCCTGCAGTGGCAGGTCCCCTCCAGCACGATCGGCACGACGCCCTTCAACTTCTGCATCGACAACCTGACGCCGCTCACCCAGTAAGAGATCGCCGGCGCACGCCGGCCGTGACCGCTCGATAGTTAGAAGTCGGTTCTCCAATCGGGAGGTTCCCCATGCGCATTTCTCTCGCGTCTGCGTTGGCCGTGATCGCCTGTCTCGGGTGCGGCTCCGGTGGAATGACGGCCGGCTCCGGCGGCTCGGGCGGCGACCAGTCGAGCGGGGGGAGCGGCGGCTCCGCGACGGGCGGTGCGACCGGCGCCGCCGGCCACGCGACGGGCGGAACGACCGGAGGATCGACCGGCGGAGCTTCGGGCGGGACGACCGGGGGCTCGACCGGCGGAGCCTCGGGCGGGACGACCGGGGGCTCGACCGGCGGAGCCTCGGGCGGAACGACCGGGGGCTCGACTGGCGGCGCGGCGGGCCGGGGAACGGGTGGCGCCTCGGGCGGCGCGGCGGGTCGGGGGACTGGCGGTGCGGCAGGCGGTGCGGGCGGCCGTGGCACGGGCGGTGCGACCGGCGGCGCCGCCGGTCACCCTGCCAGCGGAGGCGCGACCGGCACCGGCGGGACGACCAGAGACGCCGGCACCACGACGACCGACGGTGGCAGCATCGGGCCCGTCGGGAACCCGAACGGCTCCTGCAGTGCGGGCGTGCCGTCGAGCGGCAACCCGGTCGACGTCTCCAACTCACCCACCGTCGTCGGAAGCGGTACCCCGGGAAGCTGCACCTTCAGCGCGCTCAACACCGCTGTCGGGAAGGCCGGAATCATCACCTTCAACTGCGGACCCTCGGCGGTCACCATCCCGATCACCGCCACGATGAAGCTCTTGACCAACAAGGACACCGTCATCGACGGCGGCAACAAGGTCACGCTCGACGGCGGCCACGCCGTGCAGATTTTCAACTACAACACGGGCAATTTTCAGGCCACGGAGACCCGCGTGACGTTGCAACGCCTCGCGCTCATCAACGGCAAGACGACGCCCACGATGCCGTTTCCCACCGGGCCCGAGGCGGCGTGCTCGCAGGGCTACTTCGACGGTCAAGGCGGCGCGATCTTCATGCGGGACGGCAACCTGACCGTCATCGACTGCCTGTTCGACGGCAATCAGGCGGCGCAGCTGGGGCCCGACACGGGCGGCGGCGCCATCTACATGGAGGGGAGCAAGCACGGCGCGATCATCGTGGGGAGCACCTTCACCAACAACAGCGGGGCCAACGGGGGCGCCGTGGGGGCGCTCTTCGCCGAGCTCGACATCTACAACAGCCTGTTCGAGAACAACAAGGCGGTCGGGCACGACGCCAACACCGACGACTCCAGCATGTGCTCGATCGTGAACAACCCGCCCCAACACGAGGTCGGATCGGGCGGCAACGGCGGCGCAATCTGCGGCGACGGGAACGACTTCAACATCACGCTGTGCGGGGACGCGGTCCTGAACAACGCCGCAGGAAAAAACGCCTTCGGCGGGGGCCTGTTCTTCACCAGCGACAACTGGGCGGGGATCCTGACCCTCACCGACACGACGGTGACCGGCAACACCGGCGGGTCCTGGACCAGCGTCAAACAGGGGAGCGTGACCAACATCGGGTCCGCGTTCGGCGTCAACGCGCTGAGCATCACCGTCACCAATTCGACGCTGCAGAAGTAGCCCGCAGCGACCGGCCCTTCAGGCGGCGTCGAGCGCGCGATGCCGTTCGGTCAATGCGTCTTCGAACGGACCGAGGTCGATGCCCATCGTGCGAGCCGCCGCAAACCCGCGCAGGATTTCCTTTGCCGCAGATGGAGAGCCGTCGTAGGCGGCGATGTCACTCGAGAGCTGGTCGGCGACGCGACGACGGATGTGCTCGTCGATGTCACCTTGGGTCAGCCACTCCTTCTTCATCGCCCCATCTCCTCGGTCGTCTTTCGACCCTTGAATGTTACCCGAAGCAAGCTGACCAAGCCCATCTGCACCCGGTAGAGAACGCGATAGTCCCGAACCCGCAGCTGCCAGGATGCGTCGGGACACCACGAAACGGGGCTGGTCAGCGGCCTGCGGCTTCGCGTTGGGACCTCAGCCTGATCGCGCAGTAGAAGAACGGCCGCCCGGATGACGGTGGCGTCGTAGGGTGAAACGTTGTCGAGGTCGCGGTCGAACGCCACCGAATAGCGGAGCTGGTACCGATTCGACATGACCGAGTCGTCGTGAGTGGTGCGTCGGTTGTTGCGTGAGCTTTCATTGACCTGTTGCCTTGGGCAATAGTCGACCGGGCATGACGAACATCGAGGCGTTTGTCGGGGAGCTGCGGCGATTCGTCGCCGAGCGGGACTGGGCGCAGTTTCACGATCCCAAGAACCTGGCGATGCTGCTCTCGTCGGAGGTCGGGGAGCTGGTCGCGGAGTATCGCTGGGTGGCCGGCGCCGAGGCCGACGCGCACTCGCGCGACTCCGCGCCGCGGGCGCGCATCGCCGACGAGATCGGCGACGTCGGGATCGCGCTCCTGCTGCTCTGCGATCGCACGGGGATCGATCTGGTGCGGGCGATGACCGAGAAGCTGGCCAAGAACCGCACGCGCTACCCGGTCGAGACGGCGCGCGGCAAGGCCGAGCGGCCGCCGGGGTGACGATGGGCGCCGCGCACTGACGGCGGCGTTCCTCGGCAGCAAGGATTCGGGTGACCGTTTCGCGGGCGCGACATCTCAACCGCCAGGCCTTCCCGTCTGCGCGAGAAGAGCTAGATCCTCACTCCGAAAGGACCACCCATGCGCGCTGTCGTGCTCCCCGAATACGGGCCTCCCTCGGCCCTGCAGCTCCAGACGCTCCCCGATCCAACGCCCGGACCGGGCGAGATCCTGGTGCGCGTGGCGGGGGCCAGCCTCAACCCGGTCGACTGGAAGCAGCGGAGCGGGGCGCTCCGGCAGTTCATGCCGCTCACCTTGCCCGCGGTGCTGGGGCGGGACGCGGCGGGGACCGTGGCGGCGATGGGACCGGGGGTGAGCGCGTTCGCGATCGGCGATCGGGTGCTCGGGCGCGTGCCGGGCGGTGGCTACGCCGAGCTGGTGGTCGCGCCGGTCGACGCCTGGGCGCCGGTTCCGGCGGCGCTCGATCTCGCCGACGCGGGGGCGCTGCCCCTGGTGCTGCTGACCGGCGCCCAGCTCGCCGAGGAGGCGACCGACGCGCGCGCCGGCGAGACGATCCTGGTCACCGGCGCGACCGGCGGCGTGGGGCGCGCCACGGTGTTCGCGGCGAAGGCGCGCGGCGCCAAGGTCTACGCGGGCGTGCGTGGCAAGCACCGGGCGGAGGCGGCCAAGCTGGGCGCGGACGTCGTGGTGGCGATCGACGACGAGGCGGAGATCGCCGGGCTGCCGGTGCTCGACGGGATCGCCGACACCGTCGGAGGGGAGACGACACAGAACCTGCTTGGCAAGCTGAAGCCGGGCGGCAAGCTCGGGAGTGTTCTCGGCGAACCGGCCGGCGCGAAGGAGCGCGGCTTCGTGGTGAGGGCGTTCCTCACCCACTCGGACCCGAAGCGGCTCGGCGAGCTCACGCGGGCGGTCGCCGACGGCAAGCTGGTCATCCCGATCGCCAAGCGGTTTCCGCTGGCCGAGGCGGCCGCCGCTCATGCGCTCGCCGAGAAGCATGTCGACGGCAAGGTCCTGCTGGTGACGTGAGATTTGACCGAAACCTGAACAGACGTATAGTGGAGAGATGAGCGCCCCGATCTGGAATCCGCCGGCGAAGGTCGCGAACGACGTCGCGTCGGTGACGATCGCGGGGCACCCGTTCGTCTGGGCGGGCAAGACTGGGGCGGGGCAAGACCGGTGAAATGACCGGTGAAATGACCGGGGGGCCGGCCGGTGGGATTCTGAGCCTGCGGATCGGGCTGCGCGGGAGCACGCTGGTCGAGCTGGCGCGCGCGCTGGGGCGGCTCGAGGGCGTGCGGGTCACGTCCGGTCCGGCGATCGCCAGTCGCGGCGACTGTTTCCTGGTCCATTGCCCGGGGTTCAAGATGGTCCTGTCGGCGCCCGCGCCGGGGGACGATTTCGCGCCGGCGCTCGTGTCGCGAACGATCGCGCCCACGCTGGCGGTGCCGTGCGAGCTCTCGGCTCTGTTCGAGGGGCTGATGAGCACGCCCTCGTCGCGCGTTGCGCGGACACCGCCTCGCGCGCCCGCGGAGGCTCCGGCGTCGTCGCCGCCGACGTCGACTCTTCGTCGCACGGTGCTGCAGCCGGGGAAGACGCTGGCGCGAAAGAAGCCGCTCGCGCGCAAGACGCCGCTTTCGCGCGGTCGCTGGTCCAAGCCCTAGGCGAGACCGAGGCGCGCCTCGGTCAGGCCGCGGGCGGCGGCGCGAGCGGGCTCGGTGCGCCGGTGACCACGATCCAGAGCTGCCAGGCGGCGCGCGTGACGCCGATGTGGAACAGGTGGCGTGATTCGTCGTCGCGGCCGTAGCTGGAGGCGTTGGTGTCGAGCATGACGACGTAGTCGAACTCCAGCCCCTTGACCTGGCGGACGTCGGTCACCTCGACGCCGGGGCGAAACGCGAAGTCCTGCGCGCGCACGCGGCGCAGCGACGGGACCTCGGCGCGGCGGAGGCCGTCGAAGTAGCGGTCGGCCTGCTCGGGGTGGCGGGCCAGCAGCGCGACGGTGGCACGCGGCTCGCGGGCGGCGAGCTCGCGCAGCGCCTCGCCGAGAAACGCGACGGCGGCGCCGACGCCCGGGAACTGGAACGTCTCGACCGGGGCGCCCGTGCGCGGCGCCTCGGGCGGATCGGGATCGGCGAGCGGCCCCATGGCGGCGCGCGCGACGGTCATGATCTCGCGCGTCGAGCGGTAGGCGATGCGCAAGGGCTCGATCGCGACGTGGCCGAGGCCGAGGTGGGCGAGCACGGCGCGCCAGTCGCCGAAGCCGTTGTCGAGGTAGAGCCGCTGCGAGGTGTCGCCGGCCAGCGTGATCGACGGCGTCCGGCGGGCCGGCGTGTGGCCGATCAGGAAGGAGAGCTTCATCGGCGAGAGATCCTGCGCCTCGTCGACGAACAGGTGCGCGAACGGGTGCTTCACCCCGCGCAGGAGCTGATTCGCGCGCAACAGCAGGGCCGCGTCGTCGAGGTCGAGCGTCGCGGCGTCGTCCTCGGTGCGCAGGCCGTCGATGCCGGTCTCGCCACGAATGTTCTGGTCGTCGTCCTCGTCACCGTCGATCTCGAAGCCGCCCCCTTCGACGCGGCGGATCCCCTCGGGCAGGTCGCTGTCGACGGTGCGCTGGCCGGGCTTCTGCTCGAGGCCGAT
Source organism: uncultured Pseudomonadota bacterium (assembly GCA_963725905.1). Taxonomy (GTDB): domain Bacteria; phylum Myxococcota_A; class Polyangia; order Fen-1088; family Fen-1088; genus JADGRB01. Next base: position 101,244 of record CAVSAG010000008.1, read on the forward strand.
CGCGGTCCAGTGCATGTCGGGACCGGGCGCGCGCTCGCGGTTGCGCCTCTTGGCCCGGCGTTTGGGCGCCGGTTGTTTGCCGTTCGCCGGGCCGTCCCCTTCGCGCGGATCGCGCGCCATAACGGCCGCCACCCGGTCGGTCATGATCCGTGGGCCTCGACGACGTCGCGCTCCGGGATCGGCATCTCCGCGGCGCCCGCCAGCAGCGCCAGCAGGCGCGCACGATCGGTCAGGAGATCGCCCCAGATCTCGACCGCCGCCCGTGAGGTCTTCTTGCCGGTGAAGGCGGCCACGGCGCGCTCCAGCTCGTGCAGCAGCGCCGGGTGGCTCTTGACGCGCGTGACGGCGGGGACCGCCTCGTCGACGACCGGGAGGCGCAGCCACGGGAGCTCCGCGCGCAGCTCGCGCCCGGCCAGCTCGGCGAAGGTCAGCGCCCCGACGCCGGCCACGCCCAGCGACGGCAGCAGCTGGCCGATGTAGGCCGCCAGCGCGGCGCCGCCGGTCACGACGGCCAGCCTGTCGCGGCGGGAACCGGTCGGGGTGGTTGAACGCCAGGTAGCCGAGGCGGTGCAGGCCGACGGTGGTCTTGCCGCTGCCGGCGCCCCCCTGGATGACCACCACGCCCGCGTCGCGCGCGGTGATGACCTCGAACTGGTGCGGATCGATCAGCGCCGCGATCTCGGGCAGGTGGCGATCGAGCGCCTGGCGCCCGGCCGGCGCGGCGCCCAGCACGCCGCGCGCCGGCCGCGTCGCCGTCTGCCTGGCCGCCGGCCAGCTCGTGCGTCGGCAGGTCGGTCCGCTGCCAGCCGCCGTCGGCGCCGCGCGCCCAGACCCCTTGCGGACAGGCCACCCGGCGCAGGATGCCCGTTTTCGATGGTCAGGATCCGCCGCGCGACGATCTCCCCCTCGACGTCGCGGTCGCCGAACCGCTCCTCGTAGTCGCTCCCCTCGGCGTAGCGGTAGAAGAGCTGGCTGACCGGCGCGTGCCGCCAGTCGACGATGTTGACGCGCGCGCGCGGCGTCGACGAACGTGGCGCGCCCGACCAGGACGTCGCGCTCGACGGGGCCGCGGCCGCGCACCACCTCGCGCAGGCGCAGGTGGCCGAAGTAGGGCGTGGCCGGATCGACCAGGATCGTCTGCAGATCGCCGCGCGTCAGCGACACGCTCTGCAGCCGCTCCATCTGCGCGACGAGCGCGGGCACGTCCTCGAGCCGCGCCTCGCCGATCTCGTCGCGCAGCGCGATCATCTCCTCGACGTACCCGGTGCGGGGCGCCGCGTCTCTTCCCGCGGGTTGCCCGCCGTCTTCGCCGCTCTGGCCGCCGGTGCGTGCGCCGCCAGGCTGGCCAGCACGCGCGCGAGCAGCCGCTCCTCCTCGGCGGGGATGTCGGGGACCGTCACGCCCGCAAGGCTACACGACCCACGATCGGTGTAGACTGGGCTTCTATTTAGCTTAGGAGGCGGAGATGCGATCCCTGGTTCCTTGTTCCTCTTGTAACCGGCATGTGAGGTCCGAAGAGCGGGCGTGCCCCTTTTGCGCAGATGGTCCTGGTGCCGCAACCTTGCGCCGGCGTGTGCGCCGATGCCCCGTCGGTTCGCCTCGGGCGAGCGGCGCTCTTGGTCGCGGGGGCGGCATTGCTCGGCGCGGCTTGCCAAGGGTCGATGCCGTCCCCGCGTACGGTGGTGCGGGTGACTCACCTCCCCACGTCGGTATGGACGAGCCCGACGCAGGTCCCGACGCCGCGAAGTGATCGAGCTCCGGCGCCTCGAGCTCGGGACGCCGGACGTGGCGGAGCTGCAGGCTCTGCATCTCCGCTGCGCTGACTTCGTCGAGGCGACGACGGGATACCCGCCGCGCGACGACGAGGCGGCGCGGCTGTTCGCACGGCTCCCGCCGGGGAAGACAGCTGGCGGACAAGCAGGTGCTGGGCGTGATCCGAGACGGCGCGCTGGTCGGCGTCGTCGAGCTGCTCGCCGGCTACCCCGGACCGACCGATTGGTACGTCGGCCTCCTGCTTCTGTCGCCCGAGGTTCGCGGCGCCGGTCTCGGGACGTCGCTGTTTCGGGAGGTCGTGGGCGCGTGGCTCGCGGCGGGCGGACGCACGCTGCACCTCATCGTGCGCGACGACAATCCGCGTGCGATCGCCTTCTGGGAACGCCAGGGCTTCACGCTGGTCGACTCATCGCGTGCAGGATCTGGGAACGAAGAAGAATCTCGTGCTCAAGATGGTCCGGCCGTCTGTGAAGGCGTTTCGGACCATCCTGCGGACGCTCCTGGTCGTGTTCGCCGGCGCGCTCTGGACGCGCGCGTGCCGCGCGGCGCCGACGGCGCTCGGGTTCGCCGACGCGCGCGCCGGGCAGAGCCTCGACGGCGCGTGGCACGTCATCGTCGATCCGTACGACAACGGCTCGCTCGACTATCGGAACCAGCCGCGGTCGAACGGCTACTTCCTGGACGCGCCACCGAAGGACAAGTCGGATCTGGTCGAGTACGACTTCTCGCGCTCGCCGACGCTGAAGGTCCCCGGCGACTGGAACACGCAGCGGCCGGAGCTGCTCTACTACGAGGGGACCGTCTGGTACGAGCGGCGGTTCGACGCGCCGGCGGCGCGCGCGGGGGCGCGGCAGTTCGTGCAGTTCGGCGCGGCGGCGCAGCGGGCGACGGTCTGGCTCAACGGGCGGCGGCTCGGCGCGCACGAGGGGGGCTTCACGCCGTTCGCCTTCGAGGTGACCGGCCAGCTGCGGCCGCGCGCGCAACTCGCTGGTGGTGATGGTGAACAACACGCGGCGCGCCGAACGCGCTGCCGGCGATGAACACCGACTGGTGGAACTACGGCGGGCTCACGCGCGGGGTGCGCCTCGTCGAGACGCCGGCCGTCTTCATCCGCAGCGCGCGCGCTCCAGTGCGCCAAGGGGGATCCGCGCCGGCATCGACGGGGTTCGTCGCGCTCGACGGCGCGCGCGGCGCCGACGCCGGTGACGATCGAGATACCCGAGCTCGGCAGGTGCGCGTCACCGTCCGACCGACGCCGCCGGCCGCGCGACGCTTCACGTTCGAGGCGACGCCGGTGCTCTGGTCGCCTGAGGCGCCCAAGCTCTACGACGTCACCATCACGGCGGGCGAGGATCGCGTGTCCGCGATCGGATCGGCTTTCGGACCATCGAGACGGCCGGGACGGAGATCCGCCTCAACGGGCGGCCGATCTTCCTGCGCGGGATCTCGCTGCACGAGGAGGCGCTGGGGCGCGGCGGGCGGGCGACCTCGCGCGCCGACGCCGAGGCGTTGCTCGGCCTGGCCAAGGAGCTCGGCTGCAACTTCGTGCGCCTCGCGCACTACCCGCACAACGAGGAGATGACCCGCGCCGCCGATCGGCTGGGCCTGCTGGTCTGGTCGGAGATCCCCGTCTACTGGACGATCGCCTGGACCGATCCCGGCACGCTGGCCGACGCGCGCGCCCAGCTCGGCGAGGAGATCGCGCGCGACGCCAACCGCGCCTCGGTGATCCTCTGGTCGGTGGGGAACGAAACGCCGGTCGACCGAGGCGCGCACGCGCTTCCTGCGGACGCTGGTCGCGGATGCGCGCGCCGCCGATCCGACGCGGCTCCTGACCGCGGCGCTGGAGCACCACCCGGCCGGCGCGCACGCCGAGACGGATCGACGATCCGCTGGGCGCCGACCTCGACGTGCTCGGGCTCAACGAGTACGTCGGCTGGTACGACGGGCTGCCCGAGAAGTGCGACACGCTCACCTGGAGCGCCGCCTACGACAAGCCGATCGTCGTCAGCGAGTTCGGCGCCGACGCCAAGGCGGGCCTGCACGGCGACGCGCTCACCCGGTTCTCCGAGGAGTACCAGGCCGATCTCTACCGGCGCCAGCTGGCGATGCTCGCGCAAGGTGCCGGCCGTGCGCGGAATGTCGCCCTGGATCCTGGTCGACTTCCGCTCGCCGCGCCGCCCGCTCCCGGGCGTGCAGGACGGCTGGAACCGCAAGGGTCTGGTCTCCAACGACGGCACCAAGAAGCAGGCGTTCGGCGTGCTGCGCGACGCCTACCGGAAGCTGGCGGCCGTCGTCGCGGGCCCTGAACTTAGGCCCCGAGAGGGATCAAGCCGTCGCCTTGGCGACCAGCGCTTCGATCTTCGCGCGCGGGACGGCGCCGACGATCTGGCCGACGACCTTGCCGTCCTTGAAGACCATCAGTGTCGGCATGGCGCGGATGTCCAGCCTGGCACTGAGCTCGCTGTTGCCGTCGACGTCGCAGGTGCCGACCTTCAGGGTGCCGGCCTGCGCGGCGGCGATCGCCGCGACGTGCGGGCGCGATGGCGCGGCAGGGGGGGCACCAGGCGGCGGTGAAGTCGACCAGCACCGGGACCGCCGACTGCAGGACCTCCTTCTCGAAGTTCGCGTCGGTGATCTCGACCAGGTTGGCGTGAAGGTCGGCGTGGGTGCCAGCGTGCGTGCTCATGATGCTTTCCTTTCGGGTTCGTTCGTCATGCAGGTGAGAAGGTTGGCCTTGGCGCGGTGGAGCAGGACGGCCACGTGCCCGGGCGTGATGCCCAGCGCGCCGGCCACGTCCTGGCCGTCGATCTCGTCGAGCATCCGCAGCGTCACGACCGCCCGCTGCAGCTCGCCGAGGTCCGGCGACGCAGCCGCGCAGGCGGACCCGATCCTCGGCCGTGGCCAGCAGATCCTCGACGCTGGGCTCCGACGCGGGCAGCGCCGCCAGCCGCTCCGGGTCGGCGTCGTGGGGGCGTGCGTGCGTGGCCAGGCGCCGCTGATTGCGCGCCAGGTTTCGCGTCACGGCGCAGAGCAGGCTGCGCGCGTCGTCGCTGGCGTCGACCAGCGAGCGCGCGGCCGGAAGCGTCAGGAAGGTGCGAAACGCCTCCTGAACCGCGTCGAACGCGTCCTCGGGGCCGAGCCCCTCGGCGCGCGCGACCGCGATCAGCCGCCCGCGGTGGTCATGGACGAGCCGCCCGACCCAGCTCAGGAAGGGATCCTGCGCGCGTTCGGCACAGCCGCAGTCTGGATCCGTCTGGGTGACACGGGATGACATCGATCGACCTGTTCAGGAGAAGAGATGCTCGCTCGGTGAGAAAGGTGTCGAGGCGGGCGCGGATTACAGGGGCCCAGGTACTTTGCGACTTCGCGAAGCGGCGGGCGGACGTGATAAGCAGGTCGCGCATGGGCGGAACGCCTCAGCGGCAGGTCGCCGTCTCCGTCGATCTCGACGCGGTCGCCTGCTACTACCGGATCCACGCGCTCGGCGAACCGCCGACCGGGCCGGGACGCCACGCCATCCTGCGCCGCTGCCTGCCACGCTTCGTCGAGCTGTTCGCGCGCCACGATCTGAAGGCCACGTTCTTCGTTGTCGGCGCGGATCTCGACGAGGACCCCGAAGGGCGGGCGCTGCTCGCCGACCTGGCGCGCGCCGGGCACGAGCTCGCCAACCACACCCACACCCACCGTTACGACTTCGCGCGCCTGCTCACGCTCGGCGATGGCCGAGGAGATCGACCGGGCGCACGCCGTCGTCGGAGCTTGCGCGGGCGCAGCGCCGATCGGGTTTCGCGCGCCGGGCTACGCGATCAATTCGGACGCGCTCGATCTGCTGAACGCGCGTGGGTATCGCTACGACTCGTCGGTGTTTCCGTCGGCGGCCTACTACGGCGCCAAGGCGCTGGTCATGGCTGCGATGCGCGTCGCAGGGCGTCCGTCGGGCAGCTTCCTCGACAACCCCCGCGTGCTGCTGGCGCCGCGCCGGCCTTATCGTCCGGCGCCGACGGTTCCTTACCGGCATGGCGGCGACGGGATCCTCGAGCTGCCGATCGCGGTCACGCCGCTTGCGCGCCTGCACGTGATCGGCACCAGCCTGATCCTCGCGCCGGGCTGGTTGCGGCGGCACCTGGTCGGGGTCGCGCTGCGGGCGCCGTTCTTCAACCTCGAGCTGCACGGGATCGATCTCGCCGACGCCGGGGCCGACGAGATCCCGCCCGCGCTCATCGCCCGCCAGCCCGATCTGCGCCGTCCGCTGGCCCACAAGCTCGCTGCGCTCGACGAGACGCTGGCCGCCGCCCGCGCGGCCGGCGCCCGGTTCGTCACGCTGAGGGACTACGCGAGCGCCTGAGACGGGGTCGCATCAACGTGCCCGTCCCGTGACGGCGTCGCGGGCCAGCTCGTCGCAGCGCTCGTTCTCGGGCACGCCGGCGTGGCCGGCGACCTTGACGAACTCCACGTCGAGCGGCGCCAGGCGGCGCTTGATGCGGGCGATCAGCTCCTGGTTGGCCTTGGCCTTCCACCCCTTGTCGAGCACGCCGATGGCGTAGCTCGAGTCGGTGTAGACGCGCAGCCGCCGGCCGCCGCCGCCGGCAAGCTCGACGCCCCGCTCGATGGCGGTCAGCTCGGCGATGTTGTTGGTGCCGACGCCCAGGTACTCGCCCTTCTCGCGCCGCTCGGGGCCGTCGATGACCACCACGCCGATCCCCATCGGTCCCGGGTTCCCGGAGCAAGCGCCGTCGGTCCAGATCTCGACCGCCCCGCCGCCCGGCGACGGCGCCGCCTTCTTCCTGGCGGTGGCGGCCTTGGCGGCCTCGGGGCGTGGGCGCTTGCGCTCGGGCGACGGCGCGGTCGGGGCCGGCGGCGGTCCTTCGTCGGGCATCAGGTTACCCGGCAAAGGGCGGTAGCTCTTGGCGTCGGATTCGCGATACTTCATCTCTGCGCGGCCGTCGGCGTCCAGCACCGGACGCCCCGACTCGTCGGCGCGAACAAAGACCTGTCCCCCCTTGAAACGCATGCGAGCCCAGCCGGATGACATCCGAGGCACTATGACGCGAACGCGAGTTTTCTTTCCAGCCTTGATCATCGTCGCCACGCTCGGATCGTGCCGGGGTGGTTGCCGGCACGGCGACGATCGCGCTGCCACCGTCGCCGGGCGGCTGGCGCTCTTCCCCGTCGGGACCAAGGTGGTCGCCGCCATCGACGTGGCCAAGCTGCGCGGAAGCCCGGCCGCGGCCAAGCTGGTGGCCCAGGCGCAACAGAATCCCGCCGACCAGCACGAGATCGAGGAGTTTGCCCGCCGCACCGGGTTCGATCCGCTGCGCCAGCTGGGAAGCGTCACTGTCGCCTTTCCCGAAGAGGCGCGCGCGCACGGCGAGGTGGGAGTGGTCTTGCGCGCCGACGACCTCGACGAGGCGCGCCTGGTAGCGTACGCGCGCGACCAGCTCCAGAAGTCGGGCGACGATCTGATCTCGAGGCCGCACGGGCGCTACACCCTCTGGTCGTCGAAGCGCGACCCCGACATGGTCGGCTTCTTCATCGACCGGCAGACGTTCGCGCTCGGCGCCGGCGGCTGGGGGGAGAAGATGGCCGACCTGGCGGAGAGCGCGCGACCCATCGACAGCGCCGCGACCGACGTCGATCTGGTCAAGCTGGTCGAGCGCGCGGCCGGGGCGCACGCCCTGTGGGCGGCGGCGATCGTCCCCGAGGCGACGCGCAAGTCGCTGACGGCGGACCCGCAATTCGCCGACGCGGCGGCCATCCTGACGCTGTCGGCGGGGGTTGATCTCGGCAAGGGGCTCGACGGTGTGCTGCTGGCCGACATGGCGACGGCGGCGGAGGCCAAGTCGCTGGCCTTCAAGGTCACCGAGGCCCTGCGGGACGCCAAGCGGAACCCGCAGGTGCTGATGCTGGGTCTCGGCCCCTACCTCGACGGCGTCACCGCGCGGGCGGTCGACCACGCCTTCGAGTTGCACGCAGCGCTCAACGAGGCGGCGCTCGACGATCTGTTGAACCGGCTCGGCGGACTGCTGTCGCTTGCCCGTGGCGGGGGGGTGGGGGCGCCGCTACCGGGCCTGCCGCACTGACGCGCCGATCGCGTGGGCGGAGGTGAGCTTGGCTCACCGGAGCCCGTCGCGGGAGGGTTTGGGAGGGGAGAGGGTGGGGGCCCCCACCTCTCCCCTCCCATCACAGCGGCACGACGTCGTGGAACTTGCGGTAGTCGATGACGCGCCGGCCGTCCTCGCGGGTCGAGAGCACGTCGGCGAAGCGCGCGTTCGGCACGATGTCGTCGAGGGTGTACTGCTTGCGGACGTGGATTGTCTGGCCGATCGTCTCGTCGAGGCCGGTCAACCCCAGGTAGATCTCGGCCTGCTGTGCGCGCAGGCGGTCGAGCGCGCCGGGGCCGAAGAAGGGGCTCCGCTCGTCGACCAGGTGCATCGCGCTCCAGGTGAGGAAGAAGACGTTGGTCTTTTCGCGCACGAGCGACAGATCGATCTGCCGGCGCATCACGTCCCCTTCGCGCGTCCGTTCCGTCGCCAGCAGGACGACGCTGAGGCGCGCCTCGACGATCCGGTTGCGCCGCCAGTTGGCCATCCGGAACATCACGTGCGGGACGCCGTCGCGCGGCGAGATGACCACCTTGTCGGAGAACAGCACGCGCGCCGTCGGGCGGGCGAACCGGGTGAAGGTGATGCCGGTGATGAGCGCGACCATCAGGATGCCGACGATCGCCTCCAGGGCGACTATGAAGTGTCCGTAGCGGCTGGCGGGGTACATGCCGCCGTAGCCGATCGTGGCCAGCGTCTGGACGCTGAAGTAGAAGGCGTCCTCGAACGAGCCGGGCCGGATGTTGGCCACCGCGCCCGGCTCGGCCAGGAAAAGCCAGGCGAACAGCATGTTGGTCAGCACGAAGACCACCGCCACCAGCAGGAAGAACTGGGGCCAGGTGCGGCCGAGGACGAAGTGGTAGACGTCCTTGTGGGGGGCGCGCTCGAGCCCGATCGCCTTGACCGTCTGCCGGCTGAAGCGGTCGGCGCCGGGCGGGCCGATCGGGCGGATGGCGGGGGGCGCCGGGGCCCGGTCGGGCGGTGACGCGGCGGGACGCCCGTCGGCGAGGTCAGGCATTGTGGGCTTTTAGCCTAAGCGGGGCGCCCACGGCGGGCAAACGGCGCGGGGCCCCGGGGGCCGTGGCAAGATAAGGGGTGCTCTTCGCCGACTATCTCGCGCAGTGGACCGCGTCGGTGCCGCCCCCCGCCGAGACGTTTCGCTACGGGACGGCCGTCGAGGATGGCCGCACCTTCGATCTGGTCGGCCTGCGTTCGCCGGGCACGCCGCTGGTGCTCATCACCGCCGGCTTCCACGGCGACGAGAAGGCGGGGCCGCTCACGCTGCTGGCGCACACGGCGGAGATCGTCGCCTACGCCGCCGCGCGCGGCGTGGGGCTGGCGATCTATCCCTGCGTCAATCCGTCGGGCTTCGAGGCCCACATCCGCTACAACCTCTCCGGCGAGCGCCCCAACAACGACTTTCTCCGCTATGAGCTTTCGCCCGGCGTCTGGCGGGGCGAGCTGCGCGAGGGCGAAGGGTTCCTGCGCGTCGTCCCCGCCGTCGACGGACTGCCCAAGGAGACGGCCGCGCTGGCCCGCGAGCTCGATCGCCTGCCGCTCCCGGCGGCAGCGCTCGATCTGCACCAGGACAACTTCATCCACGGCGATCTCTTCTACGCCTACGTGTTCGGCGATCTCGCCGCCTACCGGCCGCTCATGGCGCGCGCGGGGGCGCTGGTGCCGGTCCTGCGCAGCAGCATCGTCGACTCGGGGCACGAGCCGGGGAGCGACGTCCGCGCCGACGCCGAAGGGTTCATCATCTGCCCCGACGGCAGCATCACCGACCGCTACCACCGGGCCGGCGTCCCTCACGTGGCGGCGATCGAGACCACCACCGAGACGCCCGCGGCGCTGGCCGACGAGATCAACCTGATCTGGATCCGCGGCTTCATCGACCTGGCGGCGCGGTAATCGCGCACGGTAGCAGAGGCGAGCGCAGCGCGGCTTCGCCGCGCCCGGGGCCCCCGCGAAGGTCCGCCTTCGCGGGGTGGATTGGAGCGAGGGGGCCCGGGGGCCGCGAGCGGCAGCGAGCCGGCCCCGTAAAACTAAACGGGCAGATCGATTTCGACGTCGGTTCCGGCGCCGGGACGGGAGGTCAGGCGGAAGAGACCGGCGCGGGCGCGGACCCGCTCGCGCATGCCGACGATGCCGAGGTGGCCGGCCAGATCGAGGCCGGAGATCGCGGCGGGATCGAACCCGCGGCCGTCGTCATGGATGGCCAGCGACACCCGGTCGGCAGTGCGAACGAGGCGCACCCGGATGTGGCTGGCCGCCGCGTGCCGGAGGGCGTTGGTGATCGATTCCTGCACCACCCGGAAGCAGGCGATCTCCATGTCGGGCGCCAGCCGCGCCCGTTCGGCGTCGTGGACCTCGAGCTCGATCGGCACCTTGGACAGGGCGGCCTGACCCTCGAGGTAGAGACGCAGCGCCGGACCCAGCCCGACCTCGTCGAGCAGCGGCGGGCGCAGGTCGACGGAGATCCGGCGGACCCGCGCGATCAGTTGATCGATGAGCGCCAGTGCCTGGGGCGTGTCGTCGCTGGGCGGAGCGGCCAGCCCCTGACTGCCGAGCTGCAGCCGCAGCTTCAGCGCGGTCAGCGACTGCCCGAGCTCGTCGTGCAGCTCGTGCGCGAGGAAGCGGCGCTCTTCCTCCTTGGCCGCCTCGAGGCGGCCGTGCAGCTTGCCGAGCTGCGCGTAGGCCACCTGCAGCTCGGCGAGGACGCTCGTCGTGGCGCGTGCGTTGGCCTCGACGTGCCGGATGACGTAGTCGATCACATTCGCCAGCAACACCGCCAGCAGCGACGTCGACAGCGCCATCCGGATCCAGTTGCGCATCAACATCGGGTCGACCTCGCGCGCCGCCAGGTGGAGCACCCCACGCGACACCAGGAGGCCGATCACCACGTGGGCGCACGCGGAGAACGCGATCATCCACAGGCCAAGACTGCGCCCCAGCGTCACCACCCCCAGCACGCAGGTGGTCACGATGACCACGCTCAACCCGGCAGCGAATCCCGCGCGCGCCAGCAAGAAGATCCCGGTGGCGAACAGCGTCAGGATCGCGACCAGCGCCCGCCGCCGCACCGGGATGCCACGGGCGAACCACAGCATCGGCAGCAGGAGGCCAGTGGTGAGCATCGCAACCAGGTCCTGTGGATCGCGGTGGGTGGCCCCCACGAAGATGCCCAGCGCCGCCAGCATCGGCGCCACCACCGCCGTCACCGTCAACATCCCGCGCAGCACGCTTTCCCGCCACGGCTCGGGGACCTCCGGAGCGGCAACCGCCGCCGGATCGCGCGTGGTCGAGGTCACGAGCTCCGCGCTCATCCCTTCTCTTCGACCATGCGCGCGCGTGCCGATCAAGCCCAGGCTTGGGCAGCCTCGATCGGCACGCGCGCGGTCCCCAAGGCCGCGAGGCGCCGTTAGAAGCGGTGCTGGTACAGCGCCAGCCGGTAGGTGGGCGCCGGGTCGGGCGACCAGAGGTGGCTCACAGCCGTGTTGGCCCGGCTCTCGTCGGCCGCGACCTGGACGATTCCGACGCCGGTCCCGACCAGCACACCGCCGGCGGCCCAGATACCGATGCGACCCGCGTGCTCCTGGTTGTCGGCCAGGTAGTAGATCGCGCCGCCGACCAGCAGGCCCGCGATGCCGCCCATGAGCGCGCTGACGGTGATGGTCGCCATCACGTTGCGCGGAGGCTGGACGTCCTCGTGAATCACGCGCTGGGGTGGGGCCACGACGGGCGCCGGCTGCTCGACGGGAACGACCGCCGGGGGTGGCGCGGCCGCCGGTGATTGGGTCGTGTTCGGGTTGACGATCTCGACGTCGCCTGCGTGGGCCACGCCCGCCAAAGCAAAGCTCGCCGCCACCGCGGCCACCGTCGCCAGCACGTAAGGTGATTTCCTCATGGTTGCCTCCGTGCTTTCCCGAGATTGCAGCGCACGTGCCAGCCAGGATCAGCAAAGGACCAGCAACCGATCAGCCGCTGGCTGACTCGAGCGCCACCGATTGGTTACGAGGGCGTGCCTGAGGCGACCCGAAGGTGACGCTCGGGGTCGTTGTCCGGCGTCGACGGTCGCAGATCGGCTCGGGCGGAGCGCCCCGACATCATGCGGAGGATCAGCGCGACGACCGAGAGGACGATGAGAAGGCGGATCGCCGTGCCCGCCACCTCGAACAGCCCCAGACCGACGACCCAGACGACCAGCAGGATGATGGCCAGAGTGAGCACGATGGACTCCCAACCTTGAAGTTGGGGTCCCGCGGTCGAGAAGCCAAGCGCTCCGCTCGAGTTTAGGCGGCGCGTCGAGGGGCTCAGGGGGGCGCGGCCGCAGCCGGCGCGTTGGTACCGTCGTCCTTGTCGTCCTTGTACGAATCGATGAGCTTGTTCATGTCGAGGCGGTTGAAGGTCGAGCCGGCGGTGGCCGCGGGGATGAGGATCAGCGACTTGCCCTGCAGCGCCTCGGCAATCTTGAGCTTGACCATGGCGCGCCCGCCCGAGCCGCGCAGCGCCTCGTTGCGCTTGGCGATTGCCTTGGCGTGCGCGGTGCGCTCGGCCAGGATGGCGTCGGCGTTCTGCTGCTGGGCGAAGTAAGCGGCGTCCGGCTGAGCTTGTTCTGCTGCAGGTTACCGTCGGCCGCGGCGATGTCGGAGGCCACCTTGCCGCGCGCGGTCTCCAGGTTGCGCAGCGCCTCCTGATTCGCCGCCTCCGCCTCGCTCTTGAGCTGCTCGGCGCGCTGCTCGGCCAGCTTGCGATCGTGGATGACCTGCTCGTACTCCGGGTTGAAGCGGTGCTCGTGCAGGATCACCTGCGCGACCTGCACGCCGAACGGGGAGAGCGCGTCGGAGAGGACCTGCCGGGCCTTCTCGGCCTTCTGGAAGCGCTTGTCCGAGTTGTAGACCGCCTCGCTGTCGAGCTCGTTGAGGACGTCGCGCACCAGCGTGCGCGCCATCGGCCGCACCAGCTTCTCCTTGACCTCGTCGGTCGACGTGCCGACGTTCTGCAGGAGGCGCGGCGCCGCGTTCGGATCGATCGTCCAGGCGACGGTGACGTCCATCGAGATGTCGTTGCCGTCGGTGGTCTTGAACTGCAGGTCGTCGCGCGTCCTTGCGATCGCCGCTGCCCGGCAGCGAGCACCATCTCCAGGTTCTGGACCTTGGTGTCGAAGGTGTAGAAGTCGCGGATGAACGCGCCACGAACAGCGTCGTCGAGCCGGGCGGATAGAGCTGCTCCTGGACGCCCTTGTGGGCGCAGCCGAGGCCAATCTTGCAGACCAGGACGCCCACCTCGGTCTCGCCGGTCGTGCGGGACGCGCAGCCGCCAGCCGAGGCAGCGACCAGGGCGGCACCGAGCAGCCTCCACGACGGCTTCATTTGACCTCGAACTTTCGCAGCAGGCCGCCGAGGTCGAGCGGGTTGGTGCCGTCCTTCCCGTCGGTCGGAATCACGATCACGCGCGTCCCTTTGAGCGCGTCGGCCATCTTGAGGCCCACCAGGTTCTCGCTGCCCGGCGCCCTGCAGCGCGCTGTTCTCCAGCTGCGTCCCCTTGGCCTCGGCCAGCTCGACCAGCAGCTTGCCTTCGGCGTCGCGCTTCCGCTTGTACAGGTCGGCCTGCGCGCGCAGCTTCTCGACCTCGGCGCGCCCGCGCGACAGCTCGATCTCCTGGTTGGCTTTTCCTTCGGCGACGATGGTGTCGCGCTTGCGCTGCTCGATGGCCGCCTTCGCCTCGGCCTGACGCAGGAACACCGTCTGGTCCTTGATCTTGCGCCCCTCGATGAGCTGCTGATAGCGCTCGTCGTAGACGTACCGGCGCACCAGCACGGCGTCGACGGCGATGCCGTAGGGCGCCAGCTCGGCCGCCAGCTGGTCGTGCGCGGCGTGCGCCTTCTCGATGCGGCGCGGCCCCTGATAGAATTCCTCGCTGTTGAGCTCGCCCAGCGTCTTGCGCAGGATCCGATCGGCGCGCGGGATGACCAGCCGGTCCTCGAACGCGCGCCCGGGTCCCGCCTCGGTGAAGATCTTGTAGGGATCGATGCAGCCGGAAGAGCAGCGTCACGTCGAGCTGCACGTTGTAGCCGTCGCTGGTCTGGATCTTGATCGACGGCGCCGAGCGGAAGCTGCGCCGAGACCTCACTGGACGAATCGGAGAGGTTCATCACCTGGAGATCGGCGGGGAAGAGGTGCAGCCGCTCGATCCCCGAGACGCAGAAGTGCAAGCCCGGGGCCGTAGCGTTCGGGCCGCATGCCGGCGTGCGGCGCCGAAGTAGACCTGCTTGATCGCCATCATGTTGGGCGGCACGTAGGTGGTGCAGCTGGCGCCCAGGATCTCGAACAGGAGCCAGGCGCCAAAGACGACCCACAGCGCGCGCAGGCGCAGCAGGCGTGCCAGCAGCGGGCGCACCATGCGCCAGAGGCCGGCGCCCGACAGCGGGAGGCGCGGCTCGACCGGATCCGACGAGCTGCTCATCTTTTTCCGCCCGTCTCGCCCGTCTTCTCGCCCGTCGGTGCTTCGGCCAGGAGGTCGGTCAGCTTCACCGCTTCTTCCAGGCGCGGCTGCAGCGTCGCGAAGTCGCGCACCACGTCGCCGAGCTGGCGCGCGTAACGCCGGCGCTGCCAGCGCATCTGCGCGTCGGGCAAGAAGTAGCCGCCGATCGAGAGCGCGAAGGGGAACCACTTCTCCCAGATGGGGATGAACGGCAGCGCCACGCAAAGCCCGCCCAGCGCGAGGCCCGCGAAGACGTAGCCGAGTCGGGCCACCAGATCGCCGCCCCGCCAGATCCCGAACCCGCGCCCCTCGAGCGCGGTGTAGGCGGCCGCGACCCGTCGCCAGCGGGAGCCGATCGCGGGGCCCAGCTCGCGCGCCAGCGCCTCAAAATAGGGGAGGGGGAGCGCTTCCTCGACGTAACGCACGCGCATGAGCGCGAGCTCGGCCGTCACTTCGGCCTCCGTGGCGGCCGGGTCGCCGGCCAGGGTCGCGCGCTGTCGCTCGAGCCGTGCCAGCACCTGTCTCGTGACGGTGTCTGCGGAGAACTCAGGGAGCAACCGTCACCATCCAAGCCGGTCATTGTAGGACCCGCGGTTCCCGCGATGCAAACTGCCATTGGGCCGTGCGCCGGCAGGGCGGCCTCTGCCTTTGTCGAACGGAATGTCCGCCCTAGGCAACCGGCCAGGTTTGAGGTAAATACGCCCCCTTCGAAGGAGAACGTGCACCATGTCCGCGGCATTGAAGAAGAGCCCGCTCTCGCGGGTCAAAGACGAGTTCGGTGGCAAAGACAAGCTGGTCGACAAGATCGTCGGGATCCTCGACGCCGGTGACGAGAGCAAGGACGACCTGCGCAAGCGGCTCCTGGGCGTCGCCAACGGCAAGCTGATCCGGCTGCATTCGGTCGCCACCCGCACCAAGGCGGCGGGGGGCCACGACAAGCTGGCCGCGGCGGCCGCCGACAAGCTGAAGCACGGGAAGGACAAGGATTACGTCGCCAAGCTGGGCGAGTTCTCGAACGGGCGGCTGCTGGACATGCTGTCGGCGGGCGAGCGCGCGCAGGCGGCGGCCGCCGCCAAGCCGGCCCGAGCCGAGAGGGCGGCGAAGCCCGCCGCCGACAAGAAGACGGCGCCCGCCGCCAGGCCGCCCGTGGTTGCGAAGTCGGCCAAGGCGGTGAAGTCGGCCGCGGCTGCGAAGAAGCGCAAGGCGAAGTAGGACCGCCGCCGGTGCGCTGATGCTGCTGGGCCGGGTGGTGGGGCGTCTGTGGGCGGCGCGCCAGGCCGGCAGCCTCAGCGGACGGAAGCTCCTCTTGGTGCGACCGGAGACGGCGAGCGGCGGCGACACGGCACGCCTCATCGTCGCGGTCGACGGCCTCGATGCGGGGCCGGGTGACCGGGTGATCGTCGCTCACGGCAGCCGCGTGCGCGATCTGACGGTCGGCGCGGACGTCGCCGACAAGGACGTGATCGTGGGGATCGTCGACGGCCACGAGGTCACGGCGCGATGATCCTCGGTCGCGTGATCGGCGAGGTGTGGGCCACGCGGCGCGACGCCCGCCTCGCGCGAACCAAGCTTCTGGTGGTGCGGCCCCACGGGCTCTACGAACCGGCGTTCGGCGGCCGCCATCTGGTGGCGACCGACGAGGTTCATGCCGGCGTCGGCGACGAGGTGATCGTCTGCCTCGGCGCGCCCGCCCGCTGGTCGGCCGGCGGAAACGACACGCCGGTCGACGCGGCGGTGCTGGGCGTCGTCGATCGGGTCGACTTCGAGGCGGCACGAATGGCGACGCCGGGGGCCGGACCGGGGATCCGGCGGCCTTTCTCCGTCCAACTGCCCGGGGAGGCGCGATGATCCGCGGGACGGTCGTCGGACAGGTGTGGGCCACCCGCAAGGCGCACGGGCTCGACGGGCAGAAGCTGCTCCTGGTGGCGGCACGCGACGCCGACGGGCACGCGAGCGGTCGGCTGGTCGTCGCCGTCGACGTGCTCGACGCGCGGGCCGGCGAGGATGTGACGGTCGCCTTCGGCTCCGGTGCGCGCAACGTGCTGCGCCCCGGCGCGGAGAACCGCGATCTGCTGTGCGACGCCGCCGTGGCGGCCATCGTGGAAGGAGCCGGCTGATGTTTCTCGGACGCGTGACGGGGACCGTCTGGTCGACGGTGAAGTGGCCGGAGGCGAAGGGGCTGAAGCTGCTCCTGGTCCGGCCCTATCGCCTGGGCGACGTGGCGCCGGGGGCCATGTCGACGTCCGCGGGCGGCGAGGCCTCGGAGCCGACCGACGATCTGGTCGTCTGCGCCGACACGCTGGACGCGGGGCCCGGCGACGACGTGCTGGTCGCCTTCGGCCACGCCGCGCGCGTGGCGGTCAGCGAGAAGCTGGCGCCGGGCGCCAAGCCCACCGTCCCCATCGACGCCGCGGTCGTCGCCGTCGTCGACCGCGTGGAGATCGACGGTGATGCGGGACGTTGACGACAATCGCCTGCGACGCCTCGTCGCCGAGGTGACGCGCGAGGTGACCGCCGAAGCAGCGACGGGAAAGTCGCCGCGTGCAGCCGAAACGCTGGCTCGCGCGGAGCTGTGTGCTTCCTGCGCCGAGGAGGCTCGCCGGCGTGGACCGCGCGCGGTCGTCACCACGACCGGCAGGAACCAGCGCGGCATCGTGGCCAAGATCGCGCAGGCGATCGCCGAGGCGGGCGGCGACATCGTCGACATCGCCCAGACGCTGGTCTCGGACTACTTCACGATGATCATCGTGGTCGACACCGCCGGGCTCGAGGTCTCCTTCGCCGACTTCAAGCTGCGGCTCACCCGCTCGGTCGAGGCCCTGGGCGCCGAGTGCCTGGTGATGCACGAAGAGATCGTGAACGCGCTCCAGCGCGTATAGTCGGCGCGTGGCGACGCGGTTCGAAGCCTCCGAGGTGCGCGAGGTGCTGCGCATGATCGAGAGCGAGAGCCTCGACGTGCGGACGGTGACCCTGGGCGTCTCGCTGCGCGACTGCGCCGCCGAAACGCTGGAGCGGACCTCGGCGCGCATCTACGAGAAGCTCACGCGCGTCGCCGCCCAGCTGGTGCCCACCACGGCGGCTGTCCAGGCCGACTTCGCCGTACCGATCACGACGACGCGCCTCTCGGTTACGCCGCTGGCGCTGGTGACCGAGGCGTCGCGCGCGCCGCGCGTCGTGCCGGCGGCGCTGGCGCTCGATCGCGCGGCGGGCGAGCTGGGCGTCGACTACGTGGGCGGCTTCTCGGCGCTGGTCGAGAAGGGGACGACGCCCGGCGACCGCGCGCTGCTCGATTCGATCCCCGAGGCGCTGGCGACGACCACGCGCGTCTGCTCGTCGGTGAACGTGGCCAGCACGCGCGCCGGCATCAATGTCGACGCGGTGCTGGAGATGGGGCGGGTCGTGAAGGCGACCGCCGAGGCGACGGCGGCGGCGGGCGGGATCGGCTGCGCGCGCCTGGTCACCTTCGCCAACATCCCCGACGACAACCCCTTCGTCGCCGGCGCGATGCACGGCGTGGGCGAGGGTGAGTGCGTGGTCAACGTCGGCTGCTCGGGGCCGGGCGTCGTGCTCTCGGCGCTCAAGCGGCTGCGCGCCGCCGGTGATCCATACGATCTGTCGACCGTCGCCGAGACGATCAAGCGCATGGCCTTCAAGGTGGCGCGGGCCGGCGAGCTGGTGGGGCGTGAGGTGGCGCGACGCCTGGGGCCGGACGTCCGCTTCGGCGTCGTCGATCTCTCGCTGGCGCCGACGCCCGCCGTGGGCGATTCGGTGGCCGAGATTCTGGAGGAGATGGGGGTCGACATCGCGGGCGCGCCCGGCTCGGTCGCGGCGCTGGCCCTGCTGACCGACGCCGTGAAAAAAGGAGGCGTGATGGCGTCGTCGTCGGTGGGCGGGCTGTCGGGCGCGTTCATCCCGGTCAGCGAGGATGCCGGCATGGTCGCCGCGGCGCGCGCCGGGGCGCTCTCCCTCGAACGTCTCGAGAGCCTCAGCGCCGTCTGCTCCGTCGGGCTCGACATGGTGGCCGTCCCCGGCGACACCACCGCCGAGACGCTGGCCGCGATCATCGCCGACGAGATCGCCATCGGCGTCTTCAACAACAAGGCGACCGGCGTCCGCATCATCCCCGTCCCCGGGAAGAAGGCGGGCGAGTCGGTCGTGTACGGCGGCCTCTTGGGCGAGGCCTACGTGCAGCCGGTCGGCCGCTTCGGCGCCGATCGCTTCGTCCGGCTGGGCGGCCGCATTCCGGCGCCGCTTCAGGCCCTGCGCAATTGATGGCGCGCCGCTCGGCCCTCCCGATCGCCCTCGCGCTCGGCGTGCTGGCCGCGGCGCCCGCGCGCGCCGACAAGACGATCGCCGTCACCGTCGGCCCCTGGCGGTTTCTCGCCGCCGGCGCGCCGCCCGCCGGGTGGACGACTGCCGCGTTCGACGATCGCGGCTGGGGCGGGCCGGCGCCGGGGCCGTTCGCGCCGCAGCCGCCCGAATCCACCCTGCCGGGGACACCGCCGGCGCCGCCCGTGACGCTCTACTCCGGACCGCCGCGCGGGCCGCTTTTTCTCCGCGCGCGCTTCTCGGTCGCCGACGCGGCCCACGCCCGCGTCCTCGATCTGCGCCTCGGCTACCGGGATGGGTTCATCGCCTACGTCAACGGGCGGGAGGTCGCTCGGCGCGGGGTGGGAGCCAACGGCGCGGCGCCCGTGTTTCCGCACGGCCCCGAGGCCGAACGGGTGTCGATCCCAATTCCGTCGGCAGAGCTCCCCGCGCTTTCCCCCGACGGCAACCTGCTGGCCGTCGTCGTTTACTCTTGGCCGGGGCGTTCGTCGATCGCGGCCTCGGCGCCGGCGGTGGCGATCGACGTGGGCGCGGCCGCCGGCGTCCGGTTCGTGCGCGGGCCGTATCTCTCGGCGCCCGGCGAGGCCCTGGACGGCAACATGATTCGCCTGAACTGGCAGACCGATCTGCCCAGCACTGCGAAGGTCTCGTTCGAGAACGTCGATGCACGCGCGCCCGGGCGTCGGCCCGCGCGGGTCATCACGATCGACAGGGCAGCGACGAATCACGCGGCGACGCTCTCCGGCCTGATGGAGGGTGGCTCGTACCGCTACCGGATCGACGTCGAGGCGGGCGGCGGCGACAGCGCCACGGCTGGGCCGTACGTCTTTCGCATGGTGGCTCCGCCCTCCGAGCCATTCCGCTTCGCGGTCTACGGCGACATGCGCTACCCGGGGCACCTGGCGCATCGGGCGATCGTCGAGGCGCTTGTCCGTGAGGCGCCCCCGCTCATCTTCAACACGGGCGATCTCACCGACGTCGGCAGCGAGGAGTCGAACTGGCAGAAGTACTTCGAGATCACCGCGCCG
This sequence comes from uncultured Pseudomonadota bacterium, assembly GCA_963725905.1. Lineage (GTDB taxonomy): Bacteria > Myxococcota_A > Polyangia > Fen-1088 > Fen-1088 > JADGRB01. The sequence continues at coordinate 120,961 of CAVSAG010000008.1, forward strand.
ATGGGGGCCATCGCGCCGGTGGTGCCGGCGCTCGGCAACCACGACGCCGATCGCCACGGCCTGGGCGCGCCTGTCGCCTGGTCGCTGTTCGGCGTCCCTGCCAAGGGACCACCGGGCTGGACCTCGCTCGATCTCGGCGGCGTCCACTTCGTCATCCTGTCGACCAACGACATGCGCAATCAGGCCCAGCGCGACTGGCTGCGCGACGACCTGGCGCGCGCGCGGCGCCACCATGCGCGCGCCATCTTCGCCTTCTGCCACGAGGGACCCTGGTCGCACGCGCTCCACGCCGGCGAGTCGATCATGGTGCACGACTACGCCCCGATCCTGGCAGCGGCGCACGTCGACGTGCTCTTCTCGGGCCACGACCACATCTACGAACGCGGCGTCGGCGTCACGCCTGCCGGCAATCTCGACTACGTGGTCAGCGGGGGCGGCGGCGCGCCGCTCTACAACCCGCGCTGTCAGGCGGCCACGGGACCGCCGCCGGTCGGCGTGCCGGGGCCGCTCCCGGCCTGTCCCCCGAGCGTCGCCGTACTGACCAACACCTACCACTACATCATGGTCGAGGTCGGTGTGGATGCCGTCACGCTCTGCCCGAAGCACCCCGACGCCAGCGCGGTCGAGCCGTGCGTGCGTCTCCCGCTGCGGCAGACGCGCAGTGGACATTGATCGCCCCGGTCGCGCGCAGGTAGCATATCTCCGTGGCCGGCAACTCAACGCTCGACCCCGTGCTTCCGCGCCTCGAGGACGGTCGCCACGTGCTCGCCTGGGAGGATGTCTCGTTCGAGGTCGACGCCCGCACCGGCGGTCGCGTGACGGCGTTGCGCCTCGGCGGCCGCAACCTGCTGACCGGCCCGGAGATCGACGCGGGCAACTTCGGGTCGACTTTCTGGACCAGCCCCCAGAGCAGCTGGGGCTGGCCGCCCATCGCCGAGGTCGACCACCAGGAGTACCGCGCGTCAATCGAGGGGAGCGCCATCGTCATGCGCAGCGCGCGCAGTTCGCGCCTGGGCGTGGAGATCGAAAAGCTGTTCTCCGCCGATCGCGCGCGTGGCGCGGTCATCTTCGAGTACCGGATCCACAACCTCGGTCAGGAGCCCCTCCAGACCGCCCCCTGGCAGATCACGCGCGTCGGTCCCGGCGGCCTGACGTTCTACCCGTCGGGAGAGGGGATCTACCCGCCGTCGAACCTTGGCGTGCGGGACGCGCTCGGCGCGACCTGGTACGACTATGACAAGGCGGCCATCACCGATCACCAGAAGCACTTCGCCGATGGGCGCGAGGGGTGGCTGGCGCACGTCGACGGTGATGCGCTGCTGGTGAAGACCTTTCCGGCGGTGCCGCGCACCGCGCACGCGCCGGGCGAGGCGCAGATCGAGATCTACGCCAGCCCCGCGCACAACTACGTCGAGGTGGAGGCCCAGGGGGCCTACGAGACCGTCGCGCCGGGCGCGGCCCTCTCCTGGCGGGTGGTCTGGCTGGCGCGCCGGCTGCCGCCGAAGCTGCCGGTCGCGGTCGGCAGCGAGGCGCTCCTGGCGCACGTGCGCGCGCTGGTCGCCGCCGACGCGGTCGTCGCAGGCTAGCGGTGGTCTTCGAGCGCCGCTTCCAGCTGGAGCTGCCGTTCGGCATCTGCGTCGGAGTGGCGCTGCCGATGGGGGAATTCGCGCTTCCGACGGCGCTGCATCCCGACGAGGCGGCGTTCGCCCGGACCTTGCCCGAGGCGCGCCGCGCCGGCTGGGTCGGCGGCCGGGTCGCGCTGCGGGCGGCGCTCGACCGCGCGCAGATCGAGGCGCCCGACCCGATCCTCGCCACGCCTCGCGGAGCGCCCCTTCTGCCGGCGGGCGCGATCGGCTCGGTGAGCCACAAGCGCGCGATCGCCGTGGCGCTGGCCGCGCGGGCCACGACCCCGGCCGCGACGCTGGGGATCGACGTCGAGGAGATCCGTCCGCTGCGGGCCGACATCGCCACCCGCGTGCTGACACCCGAGGAGCAGGCAGCCCTTCCTGCCGAGGGTCCGGCACGCGACGACGCTGTCTTGCTCCGCTTTTCGGCCAAGGAGGCGATCTACAAGGCGCTCGATCCCTGGGTGCGACGGTTCGTCGCCTTCGAGGAGGCGATCGTGGCGCTCGGCCCCGGTGGCGGGCTTGGTGCCCGACTGGCGCTGTCGGGCAACGAAGGGCCGTTCTCCGTCGAGCTCCACGACGCGCGCGGCGGCGGCGATCCGGGTCTCATCCTGACGGTCGCGCGCATCGAGCGCGAGCGTCGCTAGGGCTCCACGAATTGATTCGTCGCGCGGGGTGGCGACGCATCGGGGGCGCGCGGTGGGACCACCGTTCTTCTCGCGCGCAGCCGCGGCAGGAGCTGCGTGATGACGATCGGGATGATGACCCAACCCACGGTCCACGACAGTGGCCCCACCCACGACAGAGGCGTGTTGAGCACGGCGGTCGCTGTCTCGGTCCGCCCGCGCGAGCCGATGTCGTCGAGGTCGCTCGCCGCGGCACCGTCGTCCATGAGCCCGCGCCGTCGGGCGTAAATCCAGGCGAGCTGGCCGCAGGCGCTGGCCAGCGCGACGGAGCCGCACTGGAGCGCGCGCGACGACGGGCCGCCCGTCAGCGTCGGATCGCAGATCGCGAAGTAGATGAACAGACAGACGAACCCGGTCTGGAGAAGGACGATCGTCGTATGCACGACGTCGGTCGTGCCGAGGTGACTCAACCGCCTGGCGCTGACGCACCAGCCGATCGCGGTGATTCCGATCCCCATCACCGCGCGCCAGAGCTCGCGCGCGTTTCCGACCAGCGGCGACAGCAGCCCGAGGGGCTTGCCGGCCCAGCTCATGTCCTTCACGGGCGGCAGGTAGCTCAGCATCTGGACCGCGATGAGCCCGTACACGACATCGAGAAAGACCTCCAGCCGCCGCAGCGACCGCGCCGCTCCACCGGTCGGCGCTGGCAAGCGGGTCGAAGCCTCGAGGGGCGCGGGGGTCTGGTTCAGGTGTGCCGTCGGGGGCAAAGCTTCAACAAACCTAGGTGTCGCCCGCACGATCCCCAATCGGTTGTCTCCTGAAACAGCCTCGCGCTTCCCCTGGCGGCCAGATCGGGGAGAATGTCGACATGTGGTGGCGTTCGACGTTCGTGGCGGCCGTCCTGGGGGCTCTCCTGACCGTCTCGGGCCACGCCGGGGAGGCCCGCGCCGCGACGATCTCGTGGAAGGGGCACACATGGCAGCTCACCTCGGGCGGGATGGCCGGCGTCTGCCAGGGTGACCCGCAGAACGTCACCGTCGACGCCAGCGGATATCTTCACCTCCGGATCTCGAACAGCGGCGGAACGTGGACCGCCTCGGAGCTGTTCACGACGGACCGCCTGGCCTTCGGCACCTACCAGTGGCAGGTCGACGGGCCGATCGACACCTACGACAAGAACGTCGTCCTCGGGCTGTTTCCATACGGGCCGGCGGCGGGAATTGGCGCCGACGGGACCAACGAGATCGACATCGAGTACGCGCGGTGGGGCCAGGCGAGCGGGCCCAACGGCGACTGGACCGACTACCCGGCCTCGGGGAGCACCATCGGAGAGATGAGCTACACCTTCTCGCTCGGCGGCGGGACGCTTTCGACTTCGCGGTTCGTCTGGTCGAGCAGCAGCATCGCGAGCACGCTGCTCGGCGGTCTGCAGGCGGTGGGAAGCTCGACGGGGCTCATCAAGAGCTGGACGTACGCGCCTGCCAACCCGACCACGAACATTCCGCAGCAAGCGCTCCCGTTGGGGATGAACCTCTGGTGTTTTGACGCGCCGCCGTCCGACGGCAATCCCGTCGAGATCGTCATCCGCGACTTCGTCTACGTGACGCCGGGCAGCGGCGGCAGCGGTGGCGGCACGGGCGGCGGTGCGGCGGGCGGACCTGGCGGTATCGGCGGTACTGCGGGCGCACCTGGGAGCGCCGGCGGTGGGGTTGCCGGTGGCCCCGGCGGCTCTGGCGGGGACCGCTCCGCAACTGGCGGCGCTGGCGGAGGGCTCGGCGGCTCGCGTGCGGGGAGCGGTGGAGGCGGCGGGGTCGTCGGCGGAAACGGCGAGACTGGCGGAGCTGGCGCGAGCGGCGGGCAGGCAGGCTCGACGGGAGGCCGAGGTGGAGGCGGAGGCGGAGGTGGAGCCGGAGGTGGTGCAGGAGCGGTCACGACCGGACCGGGCGGCGGTACCTCGTCGTCGGGGTGCGGGTGCTCGTTTGGGGGCGCTCCCGGGGAGCCGTCCCTACTCGCCTGGTCGTTCGTCGGCGCGGCGACTCTCATCCTGCGCCGGCGCCTTCGTCGAGCCGCAGGCCGCGCCGTGTCCTGAGCCGACCGGTGTGTGTGAGCGCAGACGCACGCGTAGAGCGGCCATACGCGCTACTGTCCCCGCCCGATGCGACGGTTGTGGCTCTCGGCGCTCGCGCTGTCGAGCGCGCTGGCCGCGCCGATCGCCGCGCGGGCCGAGGAAGCTCCGTCGTCGTCGCCGGTTCCCCCGCCGTCGTGGACGCCGGCGTCGCGTCTGTCGTTGCTTCTCGACGCGCGCGGTGAGATCGGTCCGGGCCGGGTCGCGGGGATCGACCTCGGTCTCGTCGCCGCGGGGATGGAGTGGCGCGCCACCCCGACGTTCCGCCTGCAAGCGAGCGCGCTCTTGCTGGGCGCCGCCGGAACCGCCGACAACGGATGGACCGCCAACGGCGGCGCCGGCGGCGAGCTCGGTGCGCGCCTCGTTCCCTTTCCGCGCGGACCCGTCCGTCCCTACCTGCGGGTGTCGGGCGGGCTGCTGCTGTTCCTCCGCGGGCCGTTCCTTCCCGGCGGCGATGTCTACGATTTCGTTCTGCAGCTCGGCGCGGGCCTCGAGGTGCCGCTCGGCGAGCGGCTGTCGCTGTTCGGGGATCTGCACGTGGTCCACCTCTCGAACGGGCAGGGGCTCGGACCTTTCAACCCCGCGTTTACCGGCGAGGGCGGCCTCATCGGCGCGGCGTACGCCCTGGCGCCGCCGGGGCCACCCGCCGCGTCCGTGCCCATCGCCGTCGTCGGCGAGGCGCGCCCGGGCTGGCGCCCTGGGGCGACGTTCGACGCCGGCGCCGGGCACGCGGCCGCGGGGTGGGAGCTGGCCGTGCGCGACCGGGTCGCCGAGCGGCTGACGCGGCACACGCTGGTGCTCATGGACATCGAATCGGGCACGGTCGATTCGGCGCACTTCGTCGAGGCGGGAATCGATCTGGCCGGCCACTGGACGTACGTCTCGGCCGGTGTCCATGGCGGGTACCGACAGGCAGCGGGCGGTGGGACGTTCGTCGAGTCGGCGCAGGTCGAGGGCGTCGCCACGACCGAGGCATCGCTGGTCTTGATGGTTGAAGCGGATTCTTCGGGCGCGACACCGGACAGGTACCGCGCCGCCCTGGTCGCGCGGCTCTTTCCCATCGAGACGTTCCTGATCGAGCTCGGCGGCGGCACCCAGCACGTCGCGGGGACATCGTCAGACGAGGGCTTCAACCCCTACTTCGCCCTCGACTGGCAGCTCCCGTTCGGCGTCCGGACCTGGCAGGCCTCGCTGTTCGTCGAGCGCCAGCTCGCCGATCTCCAGTTCGCGGGCGTACGGATCTCTTGGGACATGGGGAGCACGCTCCGGGATCTCGTTCGCCGCACGGGGTGGCGTCGTCTCCGGTGAGCGCGCTTGCTGTGGCTGGGCCGAACGGCGGCTGACTTCAGCCAGCGGATGCCGAGAGCGTTCCCAGCCCCGGCCCCTCGACGACGCGGGCGGCGGCCGCTGCTGCCGCACGGCCCGCGACGGCGAGCGGCTTGCCTCCCGCGAGCTCCAGCGTCAGCACCACGCCGAACACGTCGCCCGCGCCCGTCGGGTCGACCTCGCGCGCCGGCGCCGCCGGGATCGCCAGGCACTCGGTCCCGGCGATGAGGCGTGCACCGCGCGCGCCGCGCGTGATCGCCACCGTCCGCGCCAGACGCCGCGCAGCGCCCTCCGCATCCGGGTGGTCCTCCTCGGAGACGATCGCGACATCGAACGGCGGCGGCGTCTCCGAGGCAGCCGTCTCGGCGAGCGGCGCCGGCTCGACGCGGCCGTCCTCGGTGGCGCGGCGGAGCCAGCCCTGAATCCCGGCGCCCAAGAACTGCGCACCCAGGTTCCGGGCGAAGGACGTCTCGCACTCGCCGGCGACCGGGCCGACATACGCCACGCGCGGGCGACGCCATTCGGGGGGAACGTCCCCCGGGACGAGCGGCCGGGCGCGGCGCCGCAGCCAGAGCTGGCGCTGTCCGCCAGCGTACCCGAGCGCGAAGGTCGTCATCACCTCGCTCGGGACGCAGTGCAGGCTGAGGCGCGGCGCACGCCGCAACGGCTCCAAGAGTGGATCGTCGGGCGGTGCCAGGGTCACCAGCGCCGTCTCGTAGCCCAGACAGGCCGCCGCCAGGGCCGCGTAGCTGGCCGCGCCGCCGAGACGGACGCCCCCAGCGATCTCGTCGCGGGTCACGTGCCCGACCACCAGCAGATCCACGCCGCCTTCTAGCACCAGACGCCCGACCCGTTGTCGCCCCGGCCACATCCAGGAGATTTGGCCGATCGTCGCCTTCCCCGCGCCAGGGCAAAACAGTGTTACAAACGGCACCGTGATGTAGGCCACAAACAAGGAGGTTTCCGATGAAGATCCTGCCTGTCGCCGTCGCACTCGTTTTGTCCGCCGCCGCAATTCCCTCGCTGCACGCCGCCGAGGAGACCAAGAAAGGCGCCGCCAAACCGGAGGCGGTGTTCATCAACGCGGCCGAGATCAAATGGGGTGACGCGCCTCCATTCCTGCCGAAGGGCGCGCAGATCGCCGTGATGACCGGCGATCCCTCGAAGAAGGCGCCGTTCACGATCCGGCTCAAGATGCCGAGCGGCTACAAGATCGCCCCGCACTGGCACACGCAGGACGAGCAGCTCACCATCCTGTCGGGCACGTTCGTGCTGCACATGGGCGACACGATGGACGCCGCCGGACACGAGCTCACGGCGGGCGGGTACCACTTCCTGCCCGGCAAGATGCACCACGCGGCGGAGACGAAGGCCGAGACGATCCTGCAGCTCCACGGCACCGGGCCCTTCGACATCCACTACCTCAACCCGGCCGACGACCCCGGCAAGGCCGCCGCCGCTCCGAAGAAGTAGCGTCAGCCGGGCGTGTTCCAGCCGCCGACGTCGGCCGTCAGCGCGTCGGCCTCCGCCGGACCCCAGGTGCCCGGCTCGTACTCGTACATCGGGCTCGGGCCGTGGATGACCGGGTCGACGATCGCCCACGCCGCCTCGACGACGTCCTGGCGCGCGAACAGCGTCGCGTCGCCGGCCATCGCGTCGCCGAGCAGCCGCTCGTAGGCGTCCATTCGGCCGGCGTCCCCTGGGCGGCTCCTCGGTGACCGAGAGCTCGACGGGCTCGCCCGACCATCTGCTCGCCGGGCTTCTTGGCGCGCGCGCCGAGCGCGATCGCCACCTCGGGGGTGAGCCGGAAGCGGACGTAGTTGCCGATCGCCGGCGCCGGCTCGGCGAACACGACCTGCGGCGGCTTCTTCAGCTCGACCATCACCTCGGTGACCGTCTTGGCCAGCACTTGCCGGCGCGCACGAAGAACGGCACGCCTTCCCAGCGCCACGAGTCGACGTAGAGCCGCAGCGCCGCGTAGGTCGCCATGTACGAGTCCGGCGACACGCCCGGCTCGTCGCGGTAGCCGCGGAACTGCCCGCGCACCATCTTCGGACGTCGAGCGGGCGCACGTTGCGCAGCACCTTCGCCTGCTCGTCGCGGATCGCCTCGTCGTACGTGCCCGACGGCGCCTCCATCGCGAGGTAGCTGACGATCTGCAGCAGGTGGTTCTGGATGACGTCGCGGATGACGCCGGTCTCCTCGTAGAACTTGCCGCGCCCCTTGACGCCGAAGCTCTCGGCCATCGTGATCTGCACGTTCTCGACGTAGTTGCGGTTCCAGATCGGCTCGAGGAACGCGTTGGCGAAGCGGAAGTAGAGGATGTTCTGCACCGCCTCCTTGCCGAGGTAGTGGTCGATGCGGAAGATGCGACTCCTCCGGGAAGACCCGGTGCAGGATCTCGTTGAGCTCGCGCGCCGACGCGAGATCGCGGCCGAACGGCTTCTCGACGACGACCCGGGCCCCCTCGCCGCAGGCCCGATTGCCGCAGCTGCTCGACGACCGTCGCGAACATGCTCGGCGGGATGGCCAGGTAGTGGGTCGGGCGGCGCGCGCCGCCGAGCTCGCCGCGCAGCCTCGCGAAGGTGTCGGGGTCGGCGTAGTCGCCGTCGACGTAGCGGAGGCGCTGGACGAGCGTCGCGAACGCAGCCTCGTCGAGGCCGCCGTGCTCCGCGCAGGCTCGCCCGCGCGCGCTCGACGAGCTGCTCGAGCGTCCAGCCCGACTTGGCGACGCCGACGACGGGAAAGTCGAGGCGGCCGCGCCGCGCCATGCGTCTGCAGCGCCGGGAAGATCTTCTTGTAGGCGAGGTCGCCGGTGGCGCCGAAGAACACCAGCGCGTCGGAGCGCGGGCGCTCGTGCCTCGTGCCTGGCGCGGTCATCGGGCGTCTGCCATGGTCGGGGTCAGAGGCCGAAGCACCAGTCGATGGCGCCGATCTGGATCGTGCTGCTCGGGTCGCGCAGCAGCACCAGGCGGTACTCGACCTTGATCGCGCTCCAGGTCGTGAAGTCCCAGCGCAAGCCGGCCGTCTCCTCGTAGAAGTTGCGCAGGAAGACGGTGGCGGTCGCCGTCGGATCGGGGAAGAAGAAAGGGTCGGGGTCGGTCGACGTGTGGCGGACCTCGGTCATGAAGTACGGCGACAGCTCGCCGATGCGATACGCGCCGAGGGCGTAGGCGTCGAACGTGTTCCAGCTGGTCGCCCCGGCGGCGTTCGCCGTGCTGGCCGAGTGGAACACGTCGAACGCCTCGCTGATCACGGTGAGATCGACCCCCCGGTAGGCCAGATACACGTTGCCAATGGCCTCGTTGATAGTCTGGCCGGGAAGGGCGGGGCGGATGAAGGCCGTCGGGTCGGCCGACACCCCGTCCACCGGCGCGATTCGATCGTAGAGGCCGGAGACGCCGAACTGCAGGTCGCGCGCGCCGAAGCCCTTGAACCCCACCTTGAAAAGCAGGGCCTTGAAGACGTTGGTCTCGTCGGTCTCCTGCACGTCGTCGGTGAAGTTGCCGCGGCCGTTGCCGATCGACCCCACCAGCTCGATCTGCTGGTCCCCGTCGACGTAGGCGCGATAGTGGGCGCTGACGCCGACCTGATGAACGGGGAGGATCCCCCCTCGTCCTCGAACTTGAGGACTTCGGGCCGTCCCGTCGGGATCTGCAGCCAGCGGCCGTGGTGGAAGGCGTTGTTCCAGTAACCGAGCTCGGCGTGGGTCCGCCCCGCGTCGACGGAGAGGCGCTCGCCGCGCCAACCGACGAAGATCCGCTCGAGGTCGATGCCGACGTCGCCGCCGCCGCGCTGCTCGAGCGCTGTCTCGGCCATCGCGGTCAGGTTCGCCGCGCGCCCCGTGATGAGCAGGTCGAGATCGCCGATGAGGAACGCCGGCCGGTGCGGGGTGACGGGGAGGAAGCCCTCGGGCGCCCCCGGCCCGTCGCTGTTGAGGACGAGCGCGGTGTCGCCGAACAGGTTCAGCGTCACCCGGTTGCTTGCGGCCGCCACCGGCATTTCGTCCATGGTGAGCGGCAGCGCGTTCGGTGCCGTCCTCGCCGGCGTCGTCGAGACGGGGACGGGCTCGCCCCCCTTGGGTCCGGTCACGTCGGCAGGCTCGAACGTCTGGATCGTGGGCGGCGTCGGTGGCGGTGGTGGGGGCGCGGCCTCGGGCGGGGGCGCCGCGGGTGCAGCTGGGGGCGGAACCGCCGTCGCGGCTCCTGATCCAGCGGCGGCCGGCGTCTCGGAAGCCGGGGGCGCGGGCTGGGCGGCCGCCCGTCCCGCCCACGCAAACGCGCCGAGCAAAGCGGCCGTCGCGATCGAGGTGCGCGCCATCTACTTGAGGTTGAAGGGGTAGGAGATGACGGCGGGCCCGCCGATCGGAGCGGGGAACTTCCAGCCCACGACCGTGGTGGCGATGCAGCTCTCGACGGCGCTCGAGTGAAGAGACGAGCTGTCCACCGTCGCCGACGTTACCGCGCCCGTTTCGGCGATGGAAATTTTCAGCGTGACGCGCCCCTTGAGATCGGGCTCGTCCATCTTCCCGCGTTCGTAGCAGCGCTGGACCTCCCCGAGGTGGCTCTTGACGAACACCTGGGTCTTGACCGGATCGACGCCGCTGGCCGGTTTCGGTCGCACGGCCGCCGGCACCTGGGCCTTCGCGGCGACGCCGCCGGCCGGTTTGGGCGCGGGCGGTGCTTCGGTCTTGGCCAGCACGGAGGTCGGTTTGGGCGCGGGGGGCGCCTCCGGCGCGGGGGCGATAGCCGGGGCGGGGGCCGGCTCCGCGGCTGGCCGGTCCGCGGCGGTCGCCTTGGCCAGCTTGAGCGCGCCGCCGTGCCGATGGCCGCCCGCATGGCGCGGTGCGCCTGACGACGCCTTTTCGCTCGCTTCCCCTTCGGCGGCGACCGGCGGGGCGCCCTCAAGCGCCTTTCCGCCGAGCGCGATCGCCGTCTGCTCCTCGGTCGCCTCGACGACGCCGTGGCCGGCGGGGAGCTCGCTGGCGAGCGCGATGGGATGATCGAAGGTTAGCCAGAACCGCCGACCTTCGCGCCCCGGTGCCGTGATCTCGACGACCTCGGGTTGCGCGCCCGCGGTGACGGTCTCCTCGAACGGAAGCAGATGGGTTCGTCCGCGGAGCGTGACCCTTGCCTGGGGAACGGGCGAGGTGACCTGGAAATGGACGGGGGCCGGCGGCGTTGGCGCCGGCACCGTCGGCGGGGCTGGCGGGAGGGCCGCCTGAGCGGGCGGCGGTGTCTCGTGACGTTGCGGTCGCAAGACGAGAAAGGCGACGGACGAGGCGCTGGCGATGGCGAGCGCCAGTGCCACGAAGGTGAGACCTCGGCCGCGCGTCGCCAGCATCGGATCGGTGACCGGCGGCGTCTGCGTCGCGAGCGGACCGCTGGTCGGTGCCGGGGGAACAGCCATCGAGCCGGAGCTCGACGGCGCCCCGGCCATCATCGGCTGTCCCATCGCTCGCGATGGGGCGAGCGACGCGATGGCGCCCGAGTCCATGGCGACTGGCCCCTCCGGGTCGACGCCGGAAAAGAGCCGCGCGGAGAGCCGCTCGAGCTCGAAGCCCATGTCGCGCATGCGCGTGTAGCGATCGCCCGGGCTCTTGGAGAGCGCCTTGGCCACGATCGCCTGCAGCCCCTCGGGGATTCCGCCGCGCTCGATCGGCGGCGGCGGCTCGATGATGATCTGCGTGAGCAGCGACTGCAGGGGCGTGCGCGTGAACGGGCACTGCCCCGCCAGCATCTGGTACATGATGACGCCCAGCGCGTAGACATCGACGCGCGAGTCGAGGGAGTCGGGATCCGAGATCTGCTCGGGCGACATGAACTCCGGGGTCCCCATCGTGAGCCCGCGTCGCGTCTTCGGGCTGGTGTAAGTCGCCGACATGAACTTGGAGATCCCGAAGTCGAGGACCTTGACGTGATCCGGGCTCCCCTCGCGCTGGACGAGGAAGATGTTGGCGGAGGTCAGATCGCGATGGATGACGTTGCGGGTGTGAGCGGCCTCGAGTGCCGAGGCGATCTGCGCGGCGATGCGAACCACGCGCCGAATCGGCAGCGGCCCCTCGGTCTGGACCTCGTGGGAGAGCGTGTGTCCCTCCAGATACTCGAGCACGAGATAGGGGATATGCCCCGCGAGCTCTCCGAAATCCGTCGAGGCGACGATGTTGGGGTGCCCAAACGTTCCCACCGCGCGCGCCTCGTTGAGGAACCGGGCGACGACCTCCGGATCGCCGGCCATGTCCCGGTGCAGGACCTTGATGGCGACGGTGCGGCCGATCTTCACGTGCGTCGCCTCATAGACGGCGCTCATCCCGCCTGAGGCGATCTCGCGGACGATCTCGTATCGCCCGTCCAGAAGTTGTCCCACCAGCGGGACGGGCTCAGGAGCTTTCGACAACTCTGACTCCCCCTTCACTCGCGTCAGCGTTCAGCGCTCCGATTTTCGGTGTTGCACCTACCGAGTTTCGGCAGAATGCAGCGATCATTGTATAGAAGTGTTTCAGCTCCGCGGTTCATCGTTTCCGATTGGTCCGCCCTTTTCTCGACGGTGGCAGACCGTCTCACTTGTCGCGCGATATCCGACGTGTGGGCCAGCGCGGTTCACGCGCGGCTGGCAAGATCTCCGTCGCTGTCCGATGATCGTCGTCGCTTCATGAACGGATCCAAACGCTTCGCCGCAGGTTTAGCCGCCATCATGAGCCTGGCCGTCGGCGCCTGCGCCGCCGAGACGTCCGGGGGACGGGGGGACGCGCGGCTTCCCGTGGCCGCCGCCGGGGAGACCCGCTCGCTCTTCGTCGCGAACTGGCACTGGCGCGACGAGCAGGGGGAGGCCGTGCGCTTCGATCGCTGGCGGGGCGCACCGATCTTCGTGAGCCTGGTGTTCACGAGCTGCACGACCGCTTGCCCGCTGACGATCGAACGGCTTCGTCGCGTGAGCGAGACCTTCAAGGCGGAGGGGCGTGCGGCGACCTTCGTTCTGGTCACGCTCGACCCGGCGAACGACACGCCGGCCGAGCTCCGTCGGTTCAAGGCCTCGCGCGGGTTGCCGCCCGACTGGCACCTGCTGGCCGGCGACGACGCCGAGACGCGGGCGCTCGCCGACCTCCTGCAGGTCAAGGTCATCGAGAACGCCCACATCTTTCACGACTCGCGCATCGTGGTCTTCGACCGCGACGGGAGGCTCGCCGGACAGCTGCGCGGCTGAGTGTCAGGTGCGCTTGCGCTCGCGCAGCGCGCGGAACTCCTCGAACGTCGCGCAGCGCATGAACCGGTTGGTCCGGATCTCGTGGGCGATGCTGGAGGTCGGCGTGTCGCCGTAGTCGTGCCCGGGGTAGACGCGTGTCTGCTCGGGCAGGCGCATGAGGCGCTGCAGGCTCTTCCACATCTCGGCGGTGTCGCCGCCCTGAAAGTCGGTCCGCCCGCAGCCGCCGACGAACAGCACGTCCCCGGTCACGACGTAGCCGTCGGCGAGATAGCAGGTGCCGCCCACGGTGTGGCCGCGCATCTCGAGCGCCCGCACGCCGCGTTTGCCGATCGCGACGTCGCGGCCGTCCGTCGCCTCGACGAGCGTTCGGCCAAGGGCGCGCACGGCGTCTGCCTCGCGCGGGTTGACGACCACGGTGGCGCCGGTCTTCTCGACGAGCAGATCGACCCCCTCGATGTGGTCGTTGTGCGTGTGGGTGATGAGCGCGGTCGTCACCTTCAACTTCAGCTTTTCGACCTCGGCCAGGAGGCGGTCGACCTCCCAGGCGGGATCGACGATGGCCGCCTCGCGCGTGTCAGGGCAGTAGAGGATCTCGCAGAAGTTCTGGAGGAGGCCGACCTCCATCTGCACCACCTCGGGTGCGGCGGGCAGGAAGGCGTCGTCGTCCGGCGCCTCGTTCACGCCGTCGCTCACGTTGTCACTCCCGTCGTTGCTCATTTGGATCCCACCCTCACCGTCACCGCCGAGGCGCCCACGTTGTCGGCGCTGTCCCAGGCGCGCACGGTGACGGCGTGCGGGCCGGGCGGCAGCGGCGGGAGCTTGAGCGTGAACGCCTCGACCAGGTCGTCGGCGATGCCGTCGGCGGGCGACAGGATCTGCCAGTCGCCGCCGTCGACGGAGTACTCCAGGCTGGTGAGCGGGCTCTGATCGTCGCGCGCGCGTCCCGAGACGAAAGGATACTTCGCCACCAAGCCCACCACCTCGGGCTTGCGGTTGTCGACCAGGATCGGCGCCGACGCGAGACTCGCCTCGAGGACGCGCTCGCGCGGCTCGGCGCGCTCGTCGCTGGCGATAACGCGGACGACGTACGTCCCGTCGGGGAGCCCCTCGGTGTTCCAGTCGAAGTCGGTCTTGGTGAGCGGGTCCGGGCCGCCCAGCGGACGCCAGACGGCGTCGTTCTCCTCGCGGAAGGCGAGCCGGTAGACCAGCTCGTCGCCATCGGTGTTGTCGACCTTCCAGTGCAGCTTGACCGTCGGGGAATGGACCCGCGTCGCGGTGGCCGGCGTCACCGAGACGCCGCTGCCGAGCCCGCCCAGCGCGCCGCCGGTCGAGAGCGCGGGTGCCGCGCCGCCGTCGCCGACGGTGATCTCGGTGATGCGGGCGCGCTGGTTCTGCGGCAGGTAGGCCAGCGTTACCTGCTCGACGCGGGCCTCCGGTGCGCCGAACGTCACGCGGTACTGGACGTAGCGCGCGGCCGGGCTCTGCACCAGCCCGACACCGCCGTCACCGGTCGCGCGCGGGCGGTCGAGGCCGGCGAACGCCGACCAGGTCGCATCGGGCTTGGCGGTGTTTCCTGAGCGGGTCTCGAGGCCGAGCTCGTGCGTTCCGTGCCAGCGCAGGAGGCCCCAGCGCGCATGGAACTCGCCGTCGAGCACGCGCGACAGGTAGCTCGCCTGGCGGGCCGGCGCGGGCGCCACCCGGTAGATGCCGCCCACGTCGCCGGTGCCGACCAGAAAGGTCTTTCCGCTGCGCAGCAGGGTCAGCGCCTGGCGTTCCGGCAGATCGATCGCCAGCGAGGCCCGGCGATCGGGATCGACGCGGTAGACGCGCCCTTCGGTGCCGGTGCCGACATAAGCGCGCCCGTCGGGGTCGACGGAGAGGGCGGTGAAGTAGCCGTCGCCGACGGAGAAGATCTGCTCGGTGCGCCCGTCGGGATCGATCCGGTAGAGGGCCGCCTTCGACTTGCGCTGGCCGGGGCGTGGCAGCGCGCCGGCCGAGGCGGGCGACCCGGTGGGCGAGACGGTGATGCGGGTGCCGTGCGCGGCGACCGGCAGCGCAGGCGGGGCGGCGGCACGCTCGAAGTCGTTGACCGCCACGTAGAGAGAGTTGCCCACGCGGGCGAGCGCGCGCACCTCCTCGGCGTCGAAGTCCCCCAGCGCATCGGCGTGGCCGTCGAGGCCGACCCGAAAGACGATGGCCTCCTCGCTGGTACCGGCATAGAGGTGTTTGTCGTCCGCCTGCAGGAGCGACACGACGTGCTTGTCGCCGGAGTCCCAGAATCTCCTTGGCGTGCCCACTTCGATCGACGGCGAAGATCTTCCCGGGCCCGCCGGTCGCGGCGTAGACGACGCCGGTCTTGGCGTCGAGCGCCAGCGCCCAGACGTGGTCGGTTCCCAGCGTGGCGAACGGACGCGCCTCCCCCTTCTTGGGGTCGACGGTGTAGAGCTTCCCGCCCGGGGTCGTGCCCGCGACCAACGTCCCGTCGGGGCGCGCCACCAGGGAGGTCACCCAGGCCGCGTCGAGCTGGGCGACCTTGCGCGCGTGCGCCTCGCCGCCGGTGACGTCGGTGGCGTAGATGCGCCCCTGGTCGCCGGTGCCGAAGTAGGCGGTCTTGCCGTCGTGCGACAGCACCGAGCACCAGACGAACGCGGCGTCGACCGAGACGGGCGCGGTCTTCATCCCCGGCACGACGGTCCCGTCAGGGAGGATCATGCTGGCCGTCGCCTCGCCCTCCTCGAAGTCCTTGGCGGTCGTCTGGCGGAAGCTCTTGGTCGTCGCCGCGCGGGCACCGGCGGCGAAGAGCACCAGCGTCGCGGCGAGTGTCAGCGCGGCGTTCGATCGAGTCGGTCGCATCGGGGCGGTAATTGTAAAGGAGGCGCGGCTATTCCGCTGCCGGCCCCGAAACGGGCGCGTGATCGCCACGATCGCCCAGCGCGTCCGACTTGACCACCACCGTCAGCTCTTCCCTGCCGCTGACCAGCTGCCGCGCCGGGAAGACCGTGCGGTCGGCGATGTGGTAGGCGCCGGCGCGCGCCGTCTGGTTGCCGGTGCGGAGCGTATCGAGCGCCGAGGAGGGCATTCCGGAGATGAGCCGCCCGCGCAGCGAGGCGCCGTCGTCGGGCGTCTGCAGCGTCACGACGATCGCCGATGCCGAGTACGACTTGCGCAGGTTGTCGATGTAGACGGGCAGCGTCTCCGCCTGCGGCAGGTCGGGCTTCACCGACGCGCCCGTGGCGACCTCGATCTTCAGCGTCTGGCCAGCGACGGTGCGGGGGATGATCACCGGGACCGTCTCGACGTACTCGGCGCCGGCGTAGGGGCGCATCGTGACGCGCAGATCGACGGTGTCGCCGGCGCGCACCTCCTGCGTCGGCATCGCCACGCCCACGATCTCGGCCACGTCGCGCCGGTACTCGACGCGCACGTCGACGTCCATCCGGTCGAGCACGATCGGCTCGAAGGGGTTGAACAGCAGCTCGCCCATCGCCCGCAGCCCCTTCGACGAGGCGAGCGCGTGGCTCGACACCCCCTCGGGGGAGAAAATCTGGTCGCGGAGCTCGAGCGGCGCGAACCCCTTCACGCCGACCTTCGACGTGACGGTCACGATCATGTCGGTCACGTCGGGCTCGGCGTCGGCGATCGCGTTTCCGACCACCATCGAGGCCAGCATCGGCGTCAGCCGCCGGTTGCGGGCGACCTCGGCGTGGAAGAGCTTCGGCTCGACGCCGGGGCCCGTCACGCGTACGTCGATCGGCAGCATCGTGGTGCGCGCGTCGAGGTCGCCCATGATGCAGGCGGGGCGATCCTGGACCAGCGTGCCGACCTCGTTCAGCGGCGAGGACATCTTGAACGACTGCGAAAGGCTGGGGAGAAAGGCGTGGATCTCGGCGTCGACCATCGGCAGGTAGACCTCGCCGATGCCGAACAGCGGGTGGCCGAAGGCCAGCACGTCGGAGCCGTTGACGTAGGTGACGGTGCCGGTGGCCACGGTGCTCATGTCGCCGCGCACCAGCTCGACGCCGATCGCCGAGCCGGGCTCGACGTGGCCGGCGGCCGGCGGCCCGACGCGACGCACCGCCGCCCGCCTGCAGCGGCACGAGGCCGGTCGGCTTCAGCTCGTCGGCCGAGCTCGCCGACGGTGCGCGGCGAGAAGCCGGAGACCGTGAGCGGCACCGAGGCGCGCATGAGGCGCGGCTCGCCGTTGGCCGGCGCCGGGGCCGATCGGCGGCAGGCCGAGCCCGCGCGACAGCGCATCGGGCGTTCGAAACCGGCGTGTGACGTCGCCAGCGCGCCCTTGCCGCAGCGACGGCCGGCACGCGCAGCCCCTCGGCCGCGATCACCTCGCCGCTCGCTGGCCGTCCCGCTTCGGCGAACACCTCGCGCGGCACGCGGCGCGGGCGGCGCCGCTCGGCCAGCATCGACTCGATCGGCGTGACGCCGCCCAGCGGCTCCTTGGCGAAGCTCCAGGCGTAGGCGACCGCGCCGACCAGCTTGCCGTCGATGTAGACGGGGCTGCCGCTCATGCCGGCGACGATGCCGGAGAACTCGACGCGCGGATCCTCGGCGCGGATCAGGATGACGTCCTGCTTGGGCAGGAAGTTCCGCATCACCGAGACGACGCGCACCTTGAATGGCTCCGGCTTGGTCCCCTGGAAGACGGTGAGCGCCTGGCCGACCATCCCCGGCTTGACGTCGGAGAGCGGCATGATGGCCGGCGGCGGCCCGGACGGCACGACGGCCCGCAGCCGGACCCCCTTCGCGGCCGACGCCGCGGCGGGAAGAGAGAGCGCAAACAACCCGAAAAAGCAGGCTCAACCAGGGGCGTTTCACGAGACTCTGAGGGTAGAGGGGCGATCGGGTCGCGTCAACGCGATGCCCGTTTTTTCCGGGAAAACAGGCCGTTCGGATGAGCCGCGGCGACCCGCAAAATCCACGGTTTGGCCCCGTCTTGACACCCGCCGGCTGCTGCCGACCATCATTGCGGCCATGAAGTCGCTTTTGTCGCTCGCCTGCCCTCTGCTGTTGGCCGCGCTCGGTCTCGCGGCGGGGTGCGGCCCCCAGGAGGCGTTCTGCCCCAACGTCGGCGTCGACGGCGGGCCCGTCTGTCCGATCTTCGGCGACGACGCGATGGCGCCGATCACCAACGATGGACATGGGCAGCAGCCTCTGTGGGTCCGGCGAGTTCCTCGGCGATAACCCGGACGGCGAACCTGCGACAAGCAGAATCTGTCTCTGTAAGAGGCAGCGATCGCCGACGTGCCGCCGAGCGGTTCGCAATTCCGGGAGAGTGGCGCCGCCGGCGATGAAGCGGTTCAAGGCCGCCGTCATCGGCGGCACGGGTTACGGCGGCGCCGAGATGATCCGCCGCCTGCTCGATTCACCCCGACGTCGAGCTCACCCGCGTCGTCGCCGTCGACCACGTCGGCGAGCCGCTGGGTGCGGTTCACCCACCGCTCACCGGGCGCAGCGCGCTGGTGTTCGAGAACGTGCCGCCCGCGGAGGCGGCGCGGGCTGCGACGTGGCGCTGCTCGGCCTGCCGCACAAGGTGAGCGCGCACCACGCGCCCGGCCATCCTCGCCACCGGCGCGAAGGTGGTCGACATGTCGGGCGACTTTCGGCTGCGCGACGCCGCGGCCTACGCGAAGTACTACGGCGCCGCGCACCCGCACCCCGAGGCGCTGGGGACGTTCGTCTACGGCCTGCCCGAGTTGAACCGCGCGGCGATCAAGACGGCGCGCGCGGTCGCCTCGCCCGGCTGCTTCGCGACGACGATCGAGCTCGGCCTGCTGCCGCTGGCGCGGGCCGGCCGACTCTGGCTGGTGTCGTCCACGTCGTCGGCATGACCGGCTCATCGGGCAGCGGGATCGCGCCGTCGGCGGGACGCACCACCCGGTGCGCGCGGTGAACCTCAAGACGTACAAGGTGCTCGAGCACCAGCACACGCCGGAGATCGTCGAGACGCTGGCGGCGGCGGGCGCGCCCGGCGTCGAGCTGCGCTTCGTCCCGGTCTCGGCGCCGCTGTCGCGCGGCATCCTGGCGACCAGCCTTCGTCGAGCTGCCGGCCGCGGTCGAGGCCGCCGAGCTCGAGGCGCTCTACGCGGACGCCTACGCGCGGCGAGCCGTTCGTCCGCTTCGTCCGCGATCGCCTCCCCGAGGTGGCTGCGGTCGCCGGCAGCAACTACGCCGAGGTCGGCTTCACGCTGGGACCTGCGGCCGGCGCGACGCGGACGCTGGCGATCGTCAGCGCCACCGACAACCTCATAAAGGGGGGCGCGGGCCAGGCCATCCAGAATATGAACCTCATGCTGGGGCTGCCCGAGACCGCCTCGCTCGAGGATCCCGGGCCTTGGCCGTAGCCGCCGGCTCTCACGATTCGTCACATCTTCGGGAGGCAAACGTCCGCTGATTCAACCGGTTGCGCCCCCGCAGGCGAACGTCCACGGATTCAGTGGCTGCGCCCCCGCAGGCAACGTCCGCTGATTCAAGTGGCTGTGCCCCCCGCAGGGCAACATCCGCGGATTCAAGTTGGGTGCGCGCGCGGCGCCGAGGCCGGGTGCTCGTCGACCCGCAACGGACCACCCGCGCGCCTCCATCCGACGCGCGCCATCCAGGTGACAGGCGACGTCGTCGCCGAAGGAGCGCCGATGCTCGCGTCGGCGCTCGCAGGCCCGCGCCGCCACCCCGAAAACTGCGGCCCCGAGCTGCGCGGGTCGATGTACGCGGGCGCCCGGAGGTGCTTGCGGAAGTTGAGCAGCACGTAAACCATGCTGGTCCGCATCTGGCGCGGCGTCGTCAGCGGGCGCGCGTGGTAGCGGTCGCCGACGACCTGCCCCTTGCGCCCGAGGGCGCGGTTGACCGCCAGCGCCAACCGGATCGCCAGGCCGTGCATACCCCCGCGGGCGCGCCGGGCTTCGTCCCCCTCGACGATGAAGTGGCCGTGGTCCTGCTGGATCGAGAAGTGAATCACCCGGAACCGGTCGACCGACGCCCGTGCGATGGCGCGCCGGAGCGCCCCGAACAGCCGGGGCGAGCGGAGCGACGGCAGCCCCGGCGTCGCGCGAATCGTGACCTGCACCGGGTATCGCGGATCGACCTTCGGCCGCGTGTCGTGGGGCATCGAGGGACGGCCGCGCGGTTTCCGCCCGGCGCCCTTGCGAGCGCCACCCCAGGTGCGTGGTGCCCCGAGGGGCAAGTTGAGCTGACGCCGTCGCACCGTCTTGATTCCGCGCATGTCCCGTTGTCGGCGCGGACCGCGGCGGGTTGCGTGGTGCGAGGCCGACCGCCGCGGCGACTTGATTCCGTTGGGACCGCGGCGCTCTCGTGACTTGATTCGGCGGAGGTGCGGTCGTCGACGCCGGGACGCCGATGGGTTCGGCGCGTCGGAGCGCGGACGGGCTCGCCCTTGATTGCGCGGATGTTGGTGCCACCGAAAATGTGACGAATCGCGAGAGCCGCCGGCTAATCCCATCGTGAGGTGAGGCATACTGCCGTCATGACCCGGCGAAACACTGACCCGCTGTTGGCGGCGCGGGGCATTGCCGACGGACTGCCGGAGAATGTGAGCGCACGCTTCGATCACTATCTCGACGAGACCTACGTCGCGAAGACGCTCCGGGCGCCGCGTCCTGCCCGCAGACGATCATCACCGCCTATTCGTCGATAGCAGCGCCGGGCTCGCCTCTTCAGCACGCGGCAAATCGCACCCAGGAGCTCACATGGTCGACGCGGTCATCAAGCTCGGGGGCGACGTGCTGGCCGCGCCGGCGCTCGACGTCGCGGCGGCGGAGATCGCGCGGGCGCGCGCGGCGGGACGGCGGTCTGGTGGTCGTGCACGGCGGCGGCCCGCAGACGACGGAGCTGTCGCGCCGGCTCGGCATCGAGCCCCAGATTGTCGGCGGCCGGCGCGTCACCGACGCGGCAGCGCTCGACGTCGTCAAGATGGTGGTGGCGGGGCGGCTCAACGTCGATCTGGTGGCGGCGCTGCGCGCGGCCGGCGTGCAAGCGGTGGGGCTGTCGGGATCGAGCGGCGTCGTGCGCGCGCACCGGCGCCCGCCGCGCGTCGTCTCGGGCGGGGGCGGCGCGCCGGTCGATTTCGGCCTGGTCGGTGACGTCGAAGGGTTCGACCGCGCGCTGCTCGACGCGCTCGACGCCGCTGGCTACCTGCCGGTCATCGCTTGCCTGGGCGCCGGCGCCGACGGGCGAGACGCTGAACATCAACGCCGACGTCGTCGCCAGCCAGCTGGCGGCGGCGGTCGGCGCGGCGGCGCTGGTCGCCTGCACGGCGGTGGGCGGCGTGCGGCGCGACAAGGACGATCCGGCGACGCGGCTTTCGCGCCTGACCGTCGCCGAGGCGCGCGCCGCGATCGCCGGCGGCGTCGTGCAAGGGCGGCATGATCCCCAAGCTGGAGGAGGCGTTCGCGCCGCTCGCGGCCGGCGTCGGCGCGGTGCACGTCGTGGCGCCGGGCGAGATCGCCGCCTCGCTGGCGGCGCCCGGGCAGCGTGGGGACGCTCCTCGTCGCCTGAGCGCCGGAGGGACGTCGAGGTGAGCATGAGCAGCGAGCCCGACGCGCGCGCCGCCACGCCGCTGCGCACGATCGGGCGGGCGCTGCGACACCGGAACTACCGGCTCTTCTTCGCCGGCCAGGGGATCTCGCTCATCGGCACCTGGCTCACGCGCGTCGCCACCAGCTGGCTCGTCTACCGGCTGACCGGCTCGGCGCTGCTGCTGGGTGTGGTCGGGTTCGCCGGACAGATCCCGACCTTCTTCCTGGCGCCCGGTGGCCGGGCGTGTGGGTCGACCGCTGGAACCGCCACCGCGTGCTGGTGGTGACGCAGGTGCTGGCGATGATCCAGTCGGCGCTGCTGGCGGCGCTCGCCTGGTCGGGGCGGCCGACGGTGGCCGGCATCGTCGCGCTGAGCGTCTTCCAGGCGCTCATCAACGCCTTCGACATGCCGGCGCGGCAGGCGTTCGTGGTGCAGATGGTGGAGGATCGGGCCGATCTGCCCAACGCCATCGCGCTCAACTC
The DNA here is from genome assembly GCA_963725905.1 of uncultured Pseudomonadota bacterium. Taxonomy (GTDB): domain Bacteria; phylum Myxococcota_A; class Polyangia; order Fen-1088; family Fen-1088; genus JADGRB01. The sequence continues at coordinate 142,892 of CAVSAG010000008.1, forward strand.
GTCGATGGTGAACGCCGCGCGGCTCATCGGTCCGTCGGTCGCCGGGATCCTGATCGCCCTCTTCGGCGAGGGGTGGTGCTTCGCCATCGACGCGGTCAGCTACCTGGCGGTGATCGCCTCGCTGCTGGCGATGCGCATCGCGCCGCGCCCGGCCGCGCCGCGCACGACGCGCGTGACCGCCGAGCTCGTCGAGGGGCTCCGCTACGTGGTCGGCCACGTGCCCATCCGTTCGGTGCTGCTGCTGCTCGCGATCGTCAGCCTGATGGGGATGCCGTACACGGTGCTCATGCCGGTGGTGGCGACGCGGCGTGCTGCACGGTCAGGCGCACACGCTCGGCTTCCTGATGGCCGCCTCGGGCGCGGGCGCGCTGGCGGGGGCGCTCTATCTCGCTTCGCGGACCAGCGTCCTCGGTCTCGGTCGGGTCATCGGCGTGTCGGCGGTGATGTTCGGCGTCAGCCTGATCGGCTTCGCGCTGTCGCACGTGCTGTGGCTCTCGCTGGTCCTGATGGTCCCGACCGGGATGGGGATGATGGTGCAGATGGCGGCCAGCAACACGGTCGTGCAGACGCTGGTCGACGAGGACAAGCGCGGGCGCGTGATGAGCTTCTTCGCCATGGCCTTCTTCGGCACGGTGCCGTTCGGAAGCCTGCTGGCGGGGAGCCTGGCCGAGCGCATCGGCGCGCCGCGCACGATCGGGCTCGGCGGGATCGTCTGCCTCGTCGGCGCGGCGCTGTTCTTCCGCGCGCTCCCCGAGCTGCGGCGGCACGCGCGCCCCACCTACGTGCGTCTGGGGATCATCCCCGAGGTGGCCGAGGGGCTCCGCAGCGCATCGCAGCCGCCGATCACGCCGGAGGACTGAGCCGGCAGGAGCGCGCGGTTTTGGCGATCGGCGCGTTCTGGGGGTCTAATTCGATCGCATGGGACGCCTCAAGACCCACTTTCGCAACAAGTTCGTGGCCGGCGTGCTGGCCGCGATCCCGGTGGCGGTGACCTTCTTCGTTCTCTGGTACGTCGACAGCCGGGCGCGCCAGATCCTGGGGATCGACGTCCCGTTCCTGGGGATCGTCGTCGCGCTCGCGGCGATCTACCTCCTGGGTCTGTTCGTCACCAGCGTGATCGGCAGGTTCCTGATCGGCGCCACCGACTGGATCCTGGGGCACGTGCCCGGGTTGAGCGATCTCTATCGCGCCTGGAAGCAGGTGGCGCTTACCGAGAGCCACGACGGTGGCTTCGGCATCTTCGGCCAGGTGGTGCTGGTCCCCGACGACGCGGGGCGCGGGATGGTCGTCGGCTTCTTCGCGGGCCATCCGGTGGAGGGCGATCCCGGGACCTGCTGCGTCTTCATCCCGGCCTCGCCCAACCCGACCAGCGGCCGGCTGCACTTCATCCCGGCGAGCAGCCTGGTGCGGGTCGATCTGGCCCGGCAGGAGGCGATCAAGATGATCATCTCGGGCGGCAACTATGTCCCCCGCGCCCTCGGCACCGCGACGGCCGGGCAAGCGCGCTGACCGCGCCGCCTGACGTTCACGGTTTTGGTGGGTAGGTTTGCGGGGTGGAGAACCGCCCGCCGCCGGAGCCGCCGAACGAGGACCGGGCGCTGGCCGCGGCGGAGACGCTGGCTCGGTGGATGGACGACCGGTTCCTCGATCCGCTGATGGGGCTGGTGTTGCCGGGGGTGGGTGACCTGCTCGGCTCGCTGCTCGGGATCTACCCGGTGCTCCTCGCCTGGCGGCGGGGCGCGCCCAAGGCGCTCCTGGCTCGCATGCTGCTCAACCTGGCGGCCGACGCCGCCGGCGGCGCGATCCCGATCGTGGGCGACATCTGGGATTTCATGTTCAAGGCGCACGCGCGCAACCTCGATCTCCTGCGGGCGCGTTCCGCCGGGGGCGGCATCCGTGGGCACTGGTCGGACCACCTCCTCGTCGCCGTGGCGATCGTCGCCGTCATCGCGGCGTTCGCGCTGCCGGTCCTGGTGGCGATCGGGCTCTGGCATTTCATCGCGCGCGCGCTCGGACGCTAGCGGGCGGCCTAGTGGTCCGGCAGCACGACGATCTCGGTCGCCGGGCGCGCCTTGACCGAGGTGAGCACCACCGTCGGGTGGTTCTCGCGGCGGACGTTGGCCTTGCGCTCGAGGAAGAGATCGAGCGCCTCGGCCGTGTAGTGCATGGGGATGATCATCAGGCGCGGGTGGAGCTGGTCGATGACGCGCGTCGCCTGGTAGGCGTCGAGGGTGGTGCCGCCCCCGACCGGAACGAGCAGCACGTCGACTGAACCGATCGCCTCCAGCTGATCGTCGTCGAGCGTGTGGCCGAGGTCGCCGAGGTGGGCGATCCGCAGCCCGCCCGACCTCGAAGACGAAGACGGTGTCGAGCCCGCGCACGGTGCCGCGCTTGTCGTCGTGGTAGACGCCCACCGAGCGGACCGAGAGGTCGCGAAACCGCTCGTCGATCCGGGCCCAGCCCTTCTTGTCGGCGGTGAGGCCGTGGATCACGTGCGGGGAGCCGGTCGACAGGCGCGCGTTGTTGTGGTCGGGGTGCTCGTGGCTGATGGTCACCAGATCGGCGCGCAGGCCGACCGGCAGCGGGTGACCCGCCGCCTTTCCGAACGGGTCCATGAGCACCCGGGTCCCGGCCGCCGTCTCGAGCAGGAAGCAGGACTGGCCGTACCAGGTCAGCTTGCCGACGACCGGGGCGCCCGCGGCTGCCGCCGGCGCAGCCTGGAGAAGCGCGCAGAGACCGAGGAGGAGGACCGCCGGCAGGCGGCAGCGAGACGACATGGGCGCGAATATAACGCGCGCGTTATTGTTACGGGCATGTCCGAGGAGGGCGACCAGCCACGGCCCAGCCTGCGCGAGGCCGAGGTGCCGGCCCCGCGCCGGACGCTGGCGGAGATCCTCGAGGGTCTGCCCGCGGCGCCCGGCGTCTACATCATGAAGGACGCGCGCGGCAAGCCGATCTACATCGGCAAGGCTGCGGTGCTGCGCAACCGCGTCCGGCAGTACTTCCAGCCGGCCTCGGGCGACAGCCGCGACTTCGTGCCGTTGCTCGACGAGCATCGTCGCCGACATCGAGACGGTCATCACCAGCAACGAGAAGGAGGCGCTGCTCCTCGAGAACACGCTCATCAAGCGCCACCAGCCGCGCTTCAACGTCAAGCTCACGGACGACAAGAACTTCCTGGTGCTGCGGCTCGACCCGGACGGGGAGTGGCCGCGCCTGGAGGTGACCCGGCGGCTCGGCGACGACGGCGCCTACTACTTCGGGCCCTACCACTCGGCGACGTCGTGCCGGGAGGCGCTGCGGGTGGTGAACCGCCACTTCCAGCTGCGCACCTGCACCGACCACGTGCTGCACAACCGCAAGCGCCCCTGCCTGCAGTACCAGATCAAGCGCTGCCCGGCCCCCTGCGTGCTGCCCGTCTCGCGCGAGGCGTACGGCGATCAGGTGCGCGACGTGCGACTGTTTCTCGACGGCAAGAGCGACGAGCTGCTCGACCGGCTGCGCGCGCGCATGCGCGACGCGGCAGCGCGGACCGAGTTCGAGGTGGCGGCGGAGATCCGCGACCAGATCAAGGCCCTGGAGGTGTCGCTGGAGAAGCAGCGGGTGGTGTCGAGCGACTTCCTCGATCAGGACGTGGTCGGCTACCACCGCCAGGGGATCGCGCTCGAGATCGTGGTGATGTCGATCCGCAACGGACAGCTGAACGGCAGCCGCGGCTACTCGTTCACCGGGCAGGAGTTCCCCGACGCCGAGCTGATCTCCTCGTTCGTCGGCCTCTACTACGACCTCGGCGCGCCGCCACCCGACGAGGTGCTGCTGCCGATCGAGATCGAGGACGCGGCGCTGAAGGCCGAGTGGCTCGACGAACGGCGGGCGGCACTGCCGGGTCGGCACAAGAAGGTGGAGGTCCTCGTCCCGCAGCGGGGCGATCGCAAGAAGCTGGTCGAGCTCGCCAACAAGAACGCCGCGGCCAGCTTCGCGACCCGGCGCAACGCGCGCGCCGACGTGGAGATCGCGCTCGGCAAGCTGCAGCGGCGCCTCAAGCTGCCGCACCTGCCGCGCGTCATCGAGTGTTACGACGTCTCGCACCTGCAGGGGTTCGCCACCGTCGCCTCGATGGTCGTCTTCGTCGACGGCCGCCCCGACAAGAGCCGCTACCGGACGTACAAGGTCCGCGCCCCGGGCGCGGCCGGCCGCACCGACGGCCGCCACAACGACGACTTCGCCTCGATGTACGAGGTGCTCTCGCGGCGGTTCCGGCGCGCGCGGCGAGGGGGGCGACGACGCCGGCACCTGGAAGCTCCCGGACCTGATCGTCGTCGACGGCGGCAAGGGGCAGCTGGCGATGGCGCTGGCCGCCGCGCGCGACGTCGGCATCGACATGCGCGCCGGCGCGGGGCTGCCGATCGTGGCGCTGGCCAAGGAGCGCGAGGTGGCGCTCGCCGAAGGGCTGGCCGCCGGCGCGGCGGAGGTTGCCGCCGTCGCCGACGACACCGCGCCGCCCGATGCCTGCCTCGCCTCCGCCTGCACCCGAGCCGGCGCCGCCACCGGCGGTCCCGACCAGGAAGAGAGAGGGTGGGCGCGACGCCGAGAGTGCCACGCGCCCCGATCGCGTGTTTCTCCCGAACGCCAAGGACGCCATCCCCATCCGCACCAACAGCGCCGAGATGTTCGTCCTGCAGCAGCTCCGCGACGAGGCCCACCGCTTCGCCATCAGCTTCCACCGCAACCGCCGCCGCCGCCTCACGCTCCGCTCGGCGCTCTCCGACATCCCGGGCATCGGCCCGGGCCGCCAGCGCCAGCTCCTCCGCCACTTCGGCAGCATCAAGCGGGTGCGCGAGGCGACGCTCGACGAGTTGGCCGCGGCGCCGGGGATCAGCCGCGCCATCGCCGAGACGGTCCACGCCCACTGGGCACGCCAGCCGCTCGACGCGAACGTGATCGAGCCACAGGCCACGGCCGAGCAGGCTGCCGCTGAAGAGCCGCACGCCGAGGAGCAGGCCATCGAGGCGGCCTTCTCGGACGATCACCCGGGTCCGCCCGAGACTGCAGATAAAACGAATAATTACAAATAGTTACATTAATCCCGGGCGCGGTTCATGACGCCGGCTTCCGGTCACGCGCGAAATCCGAAACAGCGGGAAATTTGACGGCCTGTCGGTCTGGGTAGTCTGATGTAGGTGTTAGCCCACCTCTGACTACGAGGACCAACCCCATGGCCGCCAGCCCCAAGACGACCTCTCCTTCCGAATCCGCCCCCCGGGGGAACCGTCACAACCGCCGCCGCGAGATCGGCGGCATCTTGCTGCTGGCCGGCGGGCTGTTCACCGTCATCTCGCTCCTGGGGATGCAGGTCGGCGGCGATCCGGCCAACCCGATCATGGGTCCCGGCGGCGCGGCGGTGGCCTCGGGGTTCTACGGACTCTTCGGTCTCGGCGCCTATCTGGTGATCGCGGCGATGTCGGTCGCGGCGATTCGCTGCTTCCGTGCGCGCAAGATCGTCGACGGCCTGCGCGAGGGGGGCGGCGCCCTGTTGTTGCTGAGCGCCGTCGTCATCCTGCTTCACCTGCCGTTCGCCGACAGTGACGTCAGCCACCACGGTCCGGGCGGCCTCTACGGCCAGTGGCTGGGCGAGGTGGCGGCCAGCCTCATTGGCGCGGTGGGCGCCGCGCTCGTGGCGACGACGATGTTGATGGTCGGCATCCTGCTGGTCACCGAGATAACCCTCGCGGAGACGATGGTGGTGCTCGCCTGGGCGGCGCGCCACGCGCGGCGCGGGATCGTGGTCGGCGCGGCGGCCGCCTGGCGGACCGCGCGCGCGGCGTTCCCGGAGAAGGACGACGCGGGCGAGCACCGGACCGAAGCGAGGTCGGAGTCAGAGTCAGAGTTAGCGCTGGAGGCGGAGGCCGAGGAGAACGACATTCCGATCCTCGAGCCGGTCCGTGGCGCGGCGCCCGAGCCCGAGCCGGAGGAGGACCTTCAGGCCGCGCCCGCGCCGGTCGAGTCGCAGGAGAGCGTGGGGATCCGCGTCGGCGCCCCCCGCAGCGTCGGCAACGAGGTCGACGAGGAGCGCGCCGCGATGGCGGCCATCGTCGCCGAGGTCGCGGCGGTCGAGCGGTTCGCGCCCGAGGTGATCGAATCGGAGGCGGTGTCCGAGCTGGCCGCGGCCGCGGAGTCGGTCGCCCCGCCCGACGCGCCGATCATCGTCGAGTCGGCGTCGCTGGCGCGGATGCGGCAGGAAGCGCTCGACGCCGAGGTCGAGACCGACGCGCCGGAGAAGACGCCCGAGGAGAAGCGGGGCTTCATCCGGCTCTCCGACGGGGCGTTTGAGCTGCCGACCATCGATCTGCTCGAGTACATCCCGCCGCAGGCGCCCGACATGGACAAGCAGCAGCTCTACGACATGGCCGAGCGGCTCGAGCAGGCGATGGCCACCTACGGCGTGCGCGGCAAGGTGAAGGAGATCCACATGGGTCCCGTCGTCACCATGTACGAGTTCGCGCCCGCCCCGGGCACGCGCACCGGCAAGATTGCCAACCTGGAAAAGGATCTGGCGATGGCGCTGGAGGCGCAGGCGGTCCGCATCGTGGCGCCCATCCCCGGCAAGGCGGTGGTCGGCGTCGAGGTGCCGAACCTGACGCGCGAGACGGTCTACCTCAAGGAGATCCTGAAGGACAGCTGCTTCACCGGCGCGGCGTCCAAGCTGCAGATCGCGCTGGGCAAGGACATCAAGGGGGCGCCGGTCAGCGTGAACCTGGCCAAGATGCCGCACCTGCTGGTCGCCGGCACCACCGGGTCGGGCAAGTCGGTGGCGGTCAACGGGATGATCACCAGCATGCTCTACAACGCGTCGCCCGACGAGGTGCGCTTCATCATGGTCGACCCCAAGATGCTGGAGCTGTCGATTTATGAGGGCATCCCGCATCTGCTGCTGCCGGTCGTCACGGACCCCAAGAAGGCGAACCTGGCGCTGCGCTGGGCGGTCGACGAGATGGAGCGCCGCTACGAGCTGCTCGCCAAGAGCGGCGTGCGCGACATCGCCAGCTACAACGCCCGGATCGAGAGCGACGCCGGCAAGAGCAGCGAGGTTCCCGAGGCGCCGCCCAAGAAGGACAAGAAGATCCGCGTCGTGCTGGCCGGCCCCGACGGCAGCGAGCAGGAGGTCGACCTCGACGCCGACGCGGAGATCACCGTGGCGGCGGACGACGGCGACAGCACCGGCATCGTCAGCTACGAGGCGCCCAGCGACGAGGATCTCTCGGACGCCGCGGCGGCCGTGCAGGCCAAGAGCGAGGCGGCCAAGACGGCGGAAAAAGCGACCAAGCTCCCCTACATCGTCATCGTCATCGACGAGTTCGCCGACCTCATGATGGTGGCGCCCAAGGACGTCGAGACCAGCGTTGCACGGCTGGCCCAGAAGGCGCGCGCGGCGGGGCTACATCTCATCCTCGCCACGCAGCGACCCTCGGTCGACGTGATCACCGGCCTCATCAAGGCCAACTTCCCCAGCCGGATCGCGCTGCAGGTGGCGTCGCGGATCGACTCGCGCACCATCCTCGACCAGGCGGGCGCCGACACGCTGCTCGGCAACGGCGACATGCTCTTCTCCGATCGGGGGACCAAGCTGCGCCGCGTTCACGGCGCCTTTCTCTCGGACGACGAGGTCCACCGGGTGGTCGACTTCCTCAAGAAGCAGGCCAAGCCGGTCTACGACATGGACATCCTCAAGCCGCGCGACGAGGACGCGGAAGAGGGGGGCGCGCCGGCCGAGAGGTTCAGCGACGAGCTCTACGATCAGGCGGTGGCCATCGTCTGCGACACGCGCCAGGCGTCGGTCTCGTACATCCAGCGCCGGCTGCAGATCGGCTACAACCGCTCCGCCCGCATGGTGGAGCAGATGGAGCGCGACGGGATCGTCGGCCCGACCAACGGCGCCAAGCCGCGCGACGTGCTGGCGCCGCAGGGCGAGTACCTGGCGGCCGGGGGCTGAGATCCACCGCCGCGCGCCGCCCGCTAGCCTGGCTCGCGCGGCACACGGATGTGCGAGGTGCGAAAGACCAGGTAGCGGCTGGCAATGAAGTTGAACAGCGTCCCGACGGCGATCCCGATCAGCGCCGCCACCTGCAGGCGCAGGCCGGCGAGGTGTCCTGCGACGAACAGCGTCGTCGCGTAGTTGATGAGCGCCCCGATCGAGGAGGCGGCCACGAACCCCGCGAACTGCCGCGGCCAGGGCCGGTGACGGCTGGTCGAGAAGCTGAAACGTCGGTTGAGGGCGAAGTTGAAGCACATGGCTCCGAAGATCGCGAGCGCGATGGCCGCGCGCTGTGGAACGGCCAACGCCAGCAGCGCCGAGAGCGCCAGCAGGTTCACGATGGTCCCCAGCGCACCCACGGCGAGGAACTGCATCAGCTGCGTCCAGGCGCCGAACTTGAAGATGTAGAGCCGCCGGAGGTGTTGCAGGTAGAGGAACTGCTGATGCAGCGTCAGCTTGCTCTCTCCGAACCGGCGGTCCTCGAAATGAATCGGGAGCTCGACCACCCGCTCGCAGTGGCACTTGACGATCAGCTCGAGGCCGATCTTGTAGCCGACCGGGTTGAAGTCCTTCCCCAGCTCGAAGGTCGAGCGGCGCAGCGCGAAGAAGCCCGACATCGGATCGCGGACCGAGGTGAGCGGCATCGCCAGCAGCGTCGCGACCCGGCTGTTCGCCCAGCGCAGGAAGCCCCAGTCGTGCGAGGTGGTCCCGCCGCGCACGTAACGCGAGCCGAAAACGAAGTCGGCGCCGCCGTTCAGCTTGGCCAGCATGGCCGGCAGGACCTCCGGCGGATGGCTCAGATCGGCGTCCATGCAGACCAGAACCTCGCCGCGGGCGCGCCGTGCGCCCTCGAGCACCGCCTGGCTCAGTCCGCGGTCGCCCGTCCGCACCACGATCTCCACCCACTTCTCGGGGCGGGCGGCGAGCATCTCGACCGAACCGTCGCGGCTGTCGTCGTCCATGATCAGCATGTCGATGTCGAGCCCCGCCTCGGCCCGCACCTTGGCGACGCGATCGATGAGGTGAGGCAGGCTCTCGACCTCCTTGTAGGTCGGAACGATGATCGTGACCCGCGGCCTCGGGCGCGCCACGTCCAGGGTCTGCGGCTCGGGCATCAGAGACAGATCTTATCCGACGGGCGGCGTCGCGCGACCGAATGTGACCGACAAGCGGGGATTGACCGGCGATCGCGCCGCTTGATGGTGGTCACCGGACGGTTGGGCTAGGATCGGCGCCGATGCTGACCCCCGCCCTGGCGTGCGCGCTCCTCGCCGCGACGCCCGCCGCCCCGTCGCCCCGTCTGTCGCTCGACGCCCTCGTCGACAAGGTGCAGAAGCGCTACGACGGGGCGAACGATTTTCGCGCGCGGTTCACGCAGACGCTCACCAGCACGGCGATGGGGCGCAAGACCAACTCCGCCGGCGGCGTCATGTTCAAGAAGCCGGGGCGCATGCGCTGGGACTACGAAAAGCCGGAGAAGGCGACTTACGTGAGCGACGGCGGCGTGCTCTGGCTGTACGAGCCCGAGGATCAGCAGGCGTTCAAGCAGGAGCTGAAGGCCTCGCAGCTTCCGGCGGCGCTCGCCTTTCTCACCGGTAAGGGGAAGCTGTCGGCCGAGTTCGACATCACCGCCGTCGCGAAGAGCAGCTACGGCACGCCGGGCGACTATCTCCTGTCGCTGTCACCCAAGGCGGCCGAGCCGCAGGTGAAGAACATCCTCTTCGTCGTCGATCCGAAGAGCTTCGACGTGCGCGAGAGCGTCATCACCGACGGACAGGGCAACCTCAATGACCTGACCTTCGCCGACATCAAGATGAACACCCACGTTCCTGAGGCCGACTTTCACTTCACGCCGCCCGCAGGCGTGCGGGTCATCGACACCGCCAAGCTCGGCAAGTAACGCGGCTAAAACCGCATCGAGAAGGCGCCGCCGGTGAGGTGGGGGCCGGCGACCGGCGAGAACATGAACGCGGACGGCGTGCCGGACGGGGCGGCCGGGGCGCTGGCCTTCTCGCTGCCGCCGAAGATGAGCGGGATCGCGCAGACGCCGGCGCCGAGCAACCCGACCGCCGTCAATACCCAGCCGGCGTTGGCGATGTTGGCGTCGCGCTGTCCGCGCTTCTGGATGTCGTCCAGCGTCTGCTGCATGCCCATCGGCGTGTTCTGGTAGTCGTTCTCGGCGCTCCGCTCCAGGATCCCGAAGGTGATTCCGACGATGACGCCGACCGCGGCGCCGCCGAGGAACGAGTACATCAGGACCTTCCGCGTCGGCGACATCTCGCCGGCGCTGAAGACGCTGCCGCTGTCGCCCGAGCCGGACGACGCCGACTTGGGACCGCCGAGATCGACCACCGTCTCCTCGCCCTCGGAGACGGTGACCGGCTTGCTGCCCGCCGACTTACCGTCCGGATAGACCGCTTCGACGATGTAGTCGCCCTTGGGGACGCTGTAGACGGTGACCGGCGCGGTGCCAAACAGCCTGCCTTCCAGGAAGACCTTGATCTTCTTGTCCGCGGGGGCGTTCACCACCACCCGCCCGAGCCCCTCGCCGTTGGGCGACGCGAAGTGGACGTGCCCGAGGCTGTCGGTCTTCGGGGCTTCCTGCTCGAGGTTCAAGGACGCCTTCGGCTTCTCCTCGTCGTTCGCCTGGGTGGCGGGCTTGTCATCGTCGGTCGCCGGCTTCGGCGTCTCGTCGTCGGTTCCGGCGGCAGCCGCCGCGGGCGCGCTCTTCTTCTTGGCGGAGGCCGGCGAGGCGGCCAGCAAGGTCAACCCCGCGGACAGCAGGGCGAAAACGATCGCACGCGAAGGGCCCGAACGGTGGTCTGAACGCGTCATGGAGAATCCTGTGGCTGGGAGTTTGGCGGTCCGTTTCCCGTTGGAGGCCGAGAGCATACGCCGATTCTCATAAAATTGTGCAGGTCCGATTCACGCGTCCCAGTCGCCAAATCGCTCGCCAAATCAGTCGGCGAATCTCCCGACGAACGGGTTCTCCTCGCGCTCGCGGAGCACGGTCGTTTCGGGGCCGTGGCCGGGGACGACCAGCGTGTCATCCGGGAGGGTGAGCAGCCGATCGCGGATCGACCGGCGAATCGCGGGCATCGAACCGCCCCACAGATCGGTGCGGCCGATCGATCCCTGAAACAGGGTGTCGCCCGCGAAGAGGATCGGCGTCTCCCGGGCGTGCTCGAGGTAGAGGCAGATCGAGCCGGGCGTGTGCCCCGGGGTGTGCAGCGCCCGCGCCTCGCGGCGGCCGAAGGCGAGCGACTCGTCGCCGGCGAGCTCGTGGGTCGGCGGCGGAGGCGGCCGCCAGGGGGCGCCGTCGGGGCGCCGGATGCCGAAGGCCTCGGTCTGCATGACCGCGTGGTCGTACAGCCACCGGTCGTCGCGGTGGAGCAGCACCGGCGCGCCCGTGCGGGCCGCGACCTCGCCGGTTGCCATCACGTGGTCAAAGTGGGCGTGGGTGTGGACCAGCTTCACCGCCGTCAGGCCGCCCTTCGCCAGCGCTGCCAGGATCTCCTCGGCTTCGTCGCCGGGATCGATCACCAGCGCCTCGCGCGTCTCGGGGCAGCTGACGATCGTGCAGTTGCAGCCGAGCGCGCCGACCGGGAAGGTGACGCGGGAGAGCGGCATCGCGCCTCAGCGCAGGCGGAGCGGCACGCCGCTGACCATCAGCACCACCGACTCGGCGCGCTCCGAGAGGATCTGGTTGGCCTGCCCGGCGACGTTGATGAGGCGGCGATCCGGGACGTTGGCCGGGAGAAACCCCAGGCCGATCTCGGTGGTGACGACCACCGTCGGAGTCTTCGAACGGTAGATGCGGTCGCCCAGCTCCTGAACCTCGCCCAGAAGGTCGCTGTCGCTGCTCTTGTCGCTCGCCGCCAGCCGCTTGGAGAGCCACACCGTGAAGCGGTCGATCACCACCGCCCCGCAGCCGTCCAGCATCGCGGGATCGAGCGCGCTGACCATCTTGTCGGGCGCCTCGACGAGCCGCCAGGTGGTGTCGTGATCGCGGCGGTGGTTGGCGAGGCGCGCCTTGAGCTCGTCATCCCCCTCGATGTGCGCCGCGACGTAGAGCCAGGGGGGTGGTCCGAGCTCGGAGGCGCGCCGGAGCGCGTACGCCGACTTGCCCGATCGCAGCCCACCGGAGACGAAGGTGAACATTCGACAAGGCTACCGTCACCCGCCGAGAAACGCGAGCGCCGTCGCACGCCTCTCGGCGCCGCTGCCTCAGCCGACGATCGCGTCGTCGGCCAGCAGAAGGTACGGCTCGGCGATCGGCGCGTCGCCGTCGCCATCGAGCCGCCGCAACCGCAACCCGCGCGCATCGCCGTAGATCAAGACCGACGTCCCGGCCCCCGAGTCGTCGACCGGCGCCGCCATCGCTGGCTGACCGCCCGCCGCGGTCACCTCGAACTCACCCTCGGGCCCGGTCAATGGCTCGTAGCGGATCCGTCGCACGGGCCGCGACTCCCCGACGGCGTGAAAGCGCAGCTCGCACCCCTCGGGGATCTCCTCCTGCTCCTCGACCACCACGTCGATGTACCGGCCGGGCATCGCCCGAAGACTACCCTTCTTTCAGGACCGGGAGCATCGGCAGGTCGGTGGCGCCGACGTCGAGGCCGGCGGCGGTCAGCATGGCGTGGACCTGGCCGCGGTGATGCGTTTGGTGGTTGAACATCTGGGCCACCTGCACCCAGCGCGGGTGCGTCTGGGTGAATTTGTAAACCTTGGCCGTCCAGGTCATCGGCTCGGCGAGCGTCTCCGGCGTCATGGACCGCGCCCAGGCGAGGATCTCCTCGTCCAGTGCGACGCGCGCGGCGCGCAGTTCGTCGAAGTCGTCGTGGAGGTTCTGTCCCGGCGGCAGCGTCAGATAGCTCTTGCCCTTGAAGCGGCCGAGCCAGATGCCGTCGCCGCTCAGGAGGTGATTGAGCGTCGCGTGGATCGACTTGAAGAACGCTCCGCGGTCACGCTTGCGCTCCTCGTCGGAGAGCGTCGCGCAGGCGGTGTACACCTTCTCGTTCATCCAGCGGTTGTACTCGGCCATCAACAGCGCGTAGGTGCCCGTGAACATGGGCCGAGCATAGCTGACGGATGAGCTGGCGCCACTCATCTGGTCATACCGTGGTAGTATTATTCCCATGTCCGCACGGAAGCTCGCCATCTCTCTGGACGACGACCTCGCCAAGGAGGTCCAGCGCGCGGCCAAGGCCGAAGCGCGCGGGAACGTCTCCGCCTGGCTGGCCGACGCGGCCCGCCTGCGCCTCCGTCAGCTCGCCGCCAGGCAAGCATTGAAAGCGTTCGAGGACGAGCACGGCGCCGTCACCGAAACCGAGCTTCGCCGGGCGCGGCGATCGTGGCCGCGGGGCTGACGCTCGACAGCGGCGCGCTGATCGCCGCCGAGAATGGAGACCGTCGTTTCTGGGCCCTGTGGAAGGAGGCCCTCGACCGCGGCGTCACGGTGACGGTGCCGGCGGCGGTTGTCGCGCAGGTCTGGCGTGGCAATGCCGTCGTGGTTGCTCGCGTTCTGCTCGGCTGCGAGGTAGAGGAGCTCACCGAAGAGCGGGCGAAGCGCGTCGGCCGCCTGCTCGCGGCGAGCAGGACGGCAGATGTCGTCGACGCATCCGTCGTCGTTGGGGCAGCCGCTCGGCGGGACGCGATCGTCACTTCGGACCGCCGCGACATCGAGCGGCTCAGCGGAGCACTGAGACAGAAGGTCGGCATCCTCGCGATCTGACGGGCCAAAACAAAAAGGGGAGACCCTCGCGGGCCTCCCCTTTCGTTGGCGTTCGGGCTAGCGGGTTACGAGCAGCCGCTGGTCGTGCCGCAGTTGACGCACTTGTGGCAGCTGCCGTTGGGGATCATGATCGATCCGCATTCGGGGCAGGTCGGCGCGTCGGTGCGGGCGATGAAGCTGTAGTTGCCGTTGCCGGTGTGCGTGCTGCCGTTGCCGTTCTTGTGGCCGTTCGTGCCGGTGTGGCCGTTCGTCTTGGCGCTGGCGCTGACGTCGATGACCTCCACCTTCTGGGCGGCGGCCACCGCGTCGGCGACGCGCTGGATCTCCGTCTCGGCGGCGGGCGCCGGGGCGGCCTCGGCCACCGGCGTCTCGCGTACGAACTTCGCGGTCAGCCAGCGGAAGAGGTAGTCCATGATCGAGCTCGCCCGCGGAATCTCCGGGTTCTCGGTGAACCCGTAAGGCTCGAAGCGGGTGCGCGCGAACTTGTCGCACAGCAAGCGCAGCGGGACGCCGTGCTGCAGCGCCAGCGAGATGGCCGTCGCGAAGCTGTCCATCAGGCCCGAGATGGTCGAGCCCTCCTTGGCCATCTTCACGAAGATCTCGCCGGGCTCGCCGGTCTCGTAGAGGCCGACGTGGATGTACCCCTCGTGCCCCGCGACGGAGAACTTGTGGGTGAACGACTGGCGCTCGTCGCCCAGCTTGCGCCGCACGGCGGCCGGAGGCCCGTTCTTGACCGGCTCGGCCGCGACGGCGCTGGCCTTCCCCAGCCCCGGGTCGGTCTTGCTGGTCGACAGCGGCTGCGTCCGCTTGCAGCCGTCGCGGTAGACGGCGACCGCCTTCAGCCCCTGCTTCCAGGACTCCATGTAGGCGTCCTGGAAATCTTCGACCGTCGCCTCGGGCGGCAGGTTGACCGTCTTGGAGATGGCGCCCGAGATGAACGGCTGCGCGGCCGCCATCATCCGGATGTGCCCCTGGTAGTGGATCGAGCGGGTGCCGTTCGCTGCCCGAAAAGCGCAGTCGAAGACCGGCAGGTGCTCGGCCTTGAGGCCGGGCGCCCCTTCAATCGTCTCCTCGGTGTCGACGTACTCGACGATCGCCTTGACCTGCGCCTCGTCGTAGCCGAGATGGGCCAGCGCCTCGGTGATCGTATTGTTGACGATCTTGATCATCCCGCCGCCGACCAGCCGCTTGTACTTGATGAGCGCGATGTCCGGCTCGATGCCGGTGGTGTCGCAGTCCATCATGAAGCCGATGGTCCCCGTCGGCGCCAGCACCGTGGCCTGGCCGTTGCGGAAGCCGTGTTCCTTGCCGATGGCGAGCGTCTGGTCCCAGGCGTCGCGCGCGGCCTCCATCATGTCGGCCGGCACCGCGGTGCTGTCGATCTTGTCGACCTCCTTGCGGTGCTTCTTCATGACGCCGATGAACGGCTCGCGGTTCTCGGCGTAGCCGTCGAACGGACCGGTCACGTCGCGCGCGATGACGGCGCTGGTCCGGTAGGCCCAGCCGGTCATGAGCGCGGTGATGGCCCCCGCGTAGGAGCGCGCGCCGGCGCTGTCGTAGGGCAGCCCGCGCGACATCAGGAGCGCGCCCAGGTTGGCGTAGCCGAGGCCGAGTGGCCGGAAGCGGAGCGAGTTCTCGGCGATGCTTGGGCGTCGGGTACTTGGCGTTCCCGACGATGATCTCCTGCGCGAGGATCGTCGTTTCCACCGCGCGCCGGAACGACGGCACGTCGAACTCGCCGGCGTTGGGAGCGCCCTCGGTTGCCACGAACCTGCGCAGGTTCAGCGAGGCCAGGTTGCAGGCCGAGTCGTCGAGGTACATGTACTCGCTGCAGGGGTTCGAGGCGTTGATGCGCCCTGTCCCCGCCGAGGTGTGCCAGGCGTTGATCGTCGTGTCGTACTGCAGGCCGGGGTCGCCGCACTGCCAGGCCGCCTCGGCGATGTCGCGCCACAGCTTGCGCGCCTTGACCGTCTCGACCGGCTTGCCGTCGCGCACGGAGAGCGTCGACCAGTCGCGGTCCTTCTGCACCGCCTCCATGAAGTCGTCGCTGACGCGCACCGAGTTGTTCGAGTTCTGGAAAAAGACGGACTTGTACGCCTCACCGTCGAACGAGCCGTCGTAGCCGGCGTCGATCAGGGTCCAGGCCTTCTTCTCTTCCTTGGCCTTGCACCAGATGAACTCGTCGACATCGGGGTGGTCGATGTCGAGCATCACCATCTTGGCGGCGCGGCGGGTCTTGCCGCCCGACTTGATGACGCCGGCGAAGGCGTCGAAGCCGCGCATGAAGCTGACGGGGCCCGAGGCGGTGCCGCCGCCCTGCAGGAGCTCCTTGGACGAGCGAATCGGGGAGAGATTCGTACCCGTGCCGGAGCCGTACTTGAAGAGCATGCCTTCGGTCTTGGCCAGGCCGAGGATCGACTCCATCGTGTCGTCGACGCTGTTGATGAAGCAGGCCGAGCACTGCGGCTCCGCCTCGCTGCCGACGTTGAACCAGACGGGCGAATTGAAGGCCATCCGCTGGGTGACGAGCAGGTACTTGAGCTCGGCGTTGAAGATCTGGGCCGACTCCTCGTCGGCGAAGTAGCTGGCGCTCTTGCCGTCGCGGCCGTGCCTGCCCCAGGCCGTGATGGTGTCGGCCACGCGGGAGATCAGCTGGCGCACCGAGCGCTCCCGCTCCGGCGTCCCGAGGGTGCCGCGGAAGTATTTCTGGACCACCACGTTCGTCGCGGTCTGGCTCCAGCTCTTGGGGACCTCGACGTCGCGCTGCTCGAACACGCTCTTGCCGTTCTCACCGGTGATCGCCGCCGTCCGCAGCTCCCACTCGACGCCCGCGAACCCGTCGTCGCCGGCCGCGGTAAAGTAGCGGCGCAGCTTCAGGCCGCGGGCGCCCACCTTGGCGGCCGCCTCCGGTTTGCCGCTGCGCCGGGCGGGCGCCGAAAACGGCGGCTGCGCGCCGCCGGCGCGCCCGTTGCGATTCCTGCGGACGTCGTGCTTCTCGAGCATTGGACTTCCTCCCCGTGAAAGACTCGGACGGCCCAAATGGCGTCCGCGAACGTTCTATACGAATCTCGAAAGCACCGCAAGATATTGTGTGGTTTGATAACTCAACCACAACATCTTGTGGATACGGTGTGGAAAACCTGTGGTCTCAGCTGTGGCCAATTGCCGAAATCACCAAAGTTTTCGCCCACCATAAACGTGAGGACGAATTCTCCACGGACGGCCCAAAAACGCAAGTACGTTACATATATGGTCACTCACTTTTTTTTCGACCCCCGGCTGCTCGAGCCGCGGACCACACGGCGGGCCTTCTCTCCCTTGAATGAGATGCCGGTGGAGATTCTGGCGTCGCCCCGACGGCGCGCGGTCGTAAACTACGAAGCCGATTGATGACGCCCGAACAGACGACGATCGAGCCGACTTCCTCCGCGACACGGCCACGCGCGAAGCACGCCCTGCCGCGCTTTCACCGCGCGGGGTTGCTCGCGCTGCTGGTCCTGGCGGCGTTCGCCGCCGGGCTGGTGTTCGCGCCGCTGTCACACGCGGGGCGCTTCAACCCGTACCAGAAGTTGGGCGTCTTCACCAAGGTCCTCTCCTACATCGAGGGGCACTACGTCGAGGACATCGCGGAAGCCGATCTCATGTATGGCGCCGCCCGCGGGTTGACTGACGTGCTCGATCCTCACTCGCGGTTCATGGATCCCGACGAGTACGGCAAGCTGAAGAAGGAGACCGAGGGAAACGAGGAGATCGACGGGATCGGCATCGACGTCGAGAAGCGCAAGAACAAGTTCGTCATCGTGTCGCCGATCGAGGGATCGCCCGCAGCCAAGGCGGGGATCGAGCCGGGCGACGTCATCAAACGCGTCGACGGCGTCGAGATCGCGACGCTGGAGTTCGACGACGCCATCGGCCGGATGCAGGGGCCCGCCGGCAGCGAGGTGGCGCTGGTCGTCGACCGCCACGGTCGCGAGCTCTCCTTCCACATCAAGCGCGCCCGCTACGAGGTCAAGGCGGTCGAGGGAAAGCTGATCGAGCCGGGCGTCGCCTACTTCAAGATCCGCGTCTTCTCCACCAACACCGACTCATCGCTCGGCGATCTGCTGGACCAGCTGTCGGGCAAGTCGAAGGGGTTCAGGGGGATGATCGTCGACCTGCGCCGCAACCCGGGCGGCCTGCTCGATCAGGGGATCCGGGTCGCCGATCGCTTCATCTCCGACGGGCTCATCGTCAAGACCGTCGGCAAGGGCGGCCAGGTGATGGACGAGGCACACGCGCACAGCCACGGGACCTGGGAAGGGTTCCCGATGATCGTCCTCGTCGACGGAGCGACGGCGTCCGCGGCGGAGATCGTGGCGGGCGCGCTGCAGGACCATGGCCGCGCCGTCATTCTCGGCACCCAGACCTTCGGCAAGGGATCGGTGCAGACGGTGATCGACATCGACGGCTGCGGGCCGAAGCCCTGCGGCCTCAAGCTGACGGTGGCGCGCTACTACACGCCGAATGGCCGATCGATCCAGGGGCAGGGGATCGTCCCGGACGTGGTGGTGGAGGCGACGGCGCCGCCCGCGGACCTCGACGAGGCCGACCTGCCGCGCGAGCGCGACCTGCACAAGCGGCTGCGCAACGAGCAAGGGGACAAGCCGATCAGCTCGAGCCGGCTCGATGACTACCAGCTGCAGATGGCGCTCGACTACCTGCACTCCTGGTCGGTGTTCGCCAAGCAGACGGCCCGCAAGTAACGACGGTTCGGTCTCGTGCGCGACGGGTTCGCGGCGGCGAGGATCGCGCGGTCGCGCTTGCAATTGCGGGCGAACTGCGGTTTTCTCCGGGGCCCGGCGCACGACGCGCCCACCGACGAGAGGAGAACGAGATGTCGTTCGGAGCGCCCCCTCCTGGAATGGACGAGTATCAGCGCCTCATGGCCGAGCGGACCGCCGCCGCCAAGCGCAAGCGGAACATGTTCATGGTCGTCGGGTTGGTGGTGGTGGGCGGCGGCGGGTTCTTCTTCATGCAGCAGCGTAAGAAGGCGGCCGTGGCCCAGTCGATCGTCGACGCCGGCGGGCGTTTCGCCGAGAACGAGAAGAGCCAGATGGGGCCTTTCTGGAACTGCGTGATGTCGAGCGAGGTCGACATCGGCATGTTCAACAACGCCGATCAGGTTCAGATGCGGATCGAGAGCGCCTACTTCACCCAGCAGAAGACCTATTCGGACCATCTGCTCGAGGAATGCATCCCCAAGCTGAAGGGCGGCGAGTCGGCGATGGCCGGCCTCCCCGACATGCCCGACGTTCTCAAGGCGTCGCTCGACAAATACGTGGCGACGCTCCCCAAGATGGGGAGCGGCCTCGAGAGCTACGCCGAGAAGCTGAAGACGCGCGGCGCGGTGAAGGACGTCGACGGCGCGATCCAGGAGGTGGGGGGCGCGTTCACCGCCGACCCGACAGCCCAATCGGTGGCGTTCGCGAAGTTCCTGGCCTGCGCGGTTCCCGATCTCGAGAAGAAGAAGGACCTGCAGACGCTGCTGCAGGATCTGGCCGACACCTGCAAGAAGGACGCGGTGCCGTTCATGACCAAGGCCCGCACCGATTGCGGCAGCCTGGTCACCGGCGTCGACAAGGACGCCAACGCGAAGGGGACACCCGACAAGGCGTTCAAGGGGATCGCCAAGAAGTTCATCGAGGAGGACAACAGCCGCCTCCTGCAGGCCTGGGAGTTCTGCGGCAAGAAGTCGCGCAAGGGGAAGAAGGTGCTCGACCTGGAGGACTTCCTGTTGGCCTTCGGCGACTACATGGAGGCGCGCAACGACGTGGTGAAGACGGCGCGCGATGAATCGGCCCGCCTGCTCGGCCAGCCGGCGCCCAAGGAAAAAGAGAAGCCGCCCGGCGCTGCGGCCCAACCCTAGTCGAGCCATAACCGTGCGTCTGCGCACCCGCCGCGCAAGGGGTGGGGGGCCCGCTTCTCCGTGATTAAGTTGACCGCCGGAGGGGACGGGGATGCGAATAGCGCAGGTTTCGCCGCTCTTCGAAAGCGTGCCGCCCAAGCTCTACGGGGGCACCGAGC
This sequence comes from uncultured Pseudomonadota bacterium, assembly GCA_963725905.1. Classification (GTDB taxonomy): domain Bacteria; phylum Myxococcota_A; class Polyangia; order Fen-1088; family Fen-1088; genus JADGRB01. The sequence goes on from CAVSAG010000008.1 coordinate 162,721, forward strand.
GGGTGGTTTCGTTTCTGACCGAGGCGCTGGTCGATCTCGGCCACGACGTCACGCTCTTCGCCAGCGCCGATTCGGCGACCCGGGCGACGCTGGTTCCCTGCGCCGCGCGCGCGCTGCGCCTCGATGAGACCTGTCGCGATCCGCTGGCCCGGCACCTGGCGATGCTGGAGCAGGTGGTGGAACGCGCCCCCGAATTCGACGTCGTCCATTTCCACCTCGACTACCTCTCGTTTCCTCATGTCCGCCGCTGCGGCATCCCGCATCTGGCGACCATGCACGGGCGGCTCGACATCGCCGATCTGCAGCCCCTTTTTCGCTGCTTCGCCGACGTGCCGGTGGTGTCGATCTCGGACTCCCAGCAGGCGCCGCTGGCGTTCGCCAACTGGTGCGGGACTGTCTACCACGGGCTGCCGCTCGACCTTTACCAGTTCCGCCCGAAGTCCAACGGCTATCTGGCGTTTCTGGGGCGCCTTTCGCCCGAGAAGCGGGTCGACCGCGCGGTCGAGATCGCGCGTCGGCTCGATCTGCCGCTAAAAGTGGCAGCCAAGATCGACGACAAGGATCGCGACTACTACGAGCGGGAGGTGTTGCCTCTGTTCGCCGATCCGCGCGTCGAGTTCATCGGCGAGATCGGCGAGAAGGACAAGGGGGAGTTCCTGGGGAACGCGGCGGCGCTCCTCTTCCCGGTCGACTGGCCGGAGCCGTTCGGTCTGGTGATGATCGAGGCGATGGCCTGCGGAACGCCGGTCGTGGCGTTCCGCTGCGGCTCGGTTCCCGAGGTGATGCAGGACGGCGTGTCCGGCTACGTGGTCGACACGCTCGAGGGCGCGGTGGAGGCGACCGCGCACGCGCTGGAGCTGCCGCGCAAGCGCTGCCGCGCCTACTTCGAGGGGCGCTTCTCCGCGTCGCGGATGGCCAGTGACTACCTGGCCGTGTACGAACGCCTGCTGGCGGGCGAGCACCGGCGCGCACACCGGCGACTGGGCCTGGTCCCCGCCGACGCCGACGCCCAGGGCGCCGTCGCGCTTCCCCGCGGCTTCGGAGCCGAGATCGCCTGAGGCACCCCGTGGCCGAGCACGATCACCCGGAGCATGCCGAAGACGAGGTGCTCGAGCACCACGACAAATTCTACATCCAGGCGACCTCGTCGCGCACCGACGACCGCACGCGGGTGCTCAAGCACGGTCAGATGTTCGCGGTGTTCGATCGCTTCGGCGACGTGCAGCCGGTCGGCCTGGGGGAGCAGGGGGTCTATCACGACGGGACGCGGTTTCTCTCGCGCCTCGAGCTGCGGATCGGCGGGCGGCGGCCGCTGTTGCTGAGCTCGACCGTCAAGAAGGAGAACGATCTCCTGGCCGTCGATCTGTCGAACCCCGATCTCAAGGAGGTCGGCGGATCGCTGACCTTGCCCCGGGGCGAGCTGCACGTCTTCCGCAGCACCTTTCTCCATCGCGGCGTCTGCTACCAGCGGCTGCGCGTCTCCAGCTTCAGCCGCGAGAAGTTCACGGTCGACCTCCGGATCGACTTCGACGCCGACTTCGCCGACATCTTCGAGGTGCGCGGCGCCAAGCGCGCGCGGCGCGGCCAGCGCCTCTCCGAGGTGGCCAGCGAGACGACCTTGATCTTCGGCTACCAGGGCCTGGATGGGGTGGGGCGACGGACGCGCATACAATTCGATCCCGCCCCCCGAGAGCTCTCTTCGCGGCAGGCGCGGTACCACCTCGAGCTCGCGCCGCGGCAATCGGTCACGCTGCTCGTCTCCGTCGCCTGTCAGATCGGCGACGACGCTCAATCACCGGAGACGCACGAGCACGCGCTGGCCGCGCTGACCTCCGAGCTCGCCTCCGCCGCCTTCTCTCGCTGCCGGATCCACGCCACCAGCGACGATCTCGACGAGTGGCTGGCGCGCTCGATCTCCGACCTGCAGATGATGATCACGGCGACGCCGGACGGCCCCTATCCCTACGCCGGCGTCCCCTGGTTCAGCACGCCGTTCGGACGCGACGGGATCATCACGGCGATGGAGGTTCTCTGGATCGCGCCGGAGATCGCGCGCGGCGTGCTCTCCTATCTGGCCGTCAACCAAGCGCGGGAGTGCTCGCCGGAGCGCGACGCGCAGCCGGGGAAGATCCTGCACGAGGCGCGCGGCGGCGAGATGGCCGCGCTCGGCGAGGTGCCGTTCGGCCGCTACTACGGCAGCGTCGACGCCACGCCGCTGTTCGTGATGCTGGCGGCGGCCTACCTGCGCCGCACCGGCGACCTGGCGTTCGTGCGCGCGCTGGCGCCGCACGTCGACCATGCGCTCGCCTGGATCGAGCGCGATGGCGACGCCGACGGCGACGGGTTCGTCGAGTACGCGCGGGCCACCGACAAGGGGCTCGTGCAGCAGGGGTGGAAGGACTCGCACGACTCCGTCTTCCACGCCGACGGCGCCCTGGCCGAGGGGCCGATCGCGCTCTGCGAGGTCCAGGGGTACGTCTACGGAGCGTTCCGCGGCGCCGCCGAGATCGCCGCCGCGCTGGGCCACGCGGCCCGCGCCGAGGCTTACCTGCGCAAGGCGCAGATCCTCCGCGCGCGGTTCGACCGAGACGTTCTGGGACGAAGCGCTTGGGACGTACGCGCTGGCGCTCGACGGCACCAAGCACCCCTGTCGGGTGCGAAGCTCGAACGCCGGCCACGCGCTCTGGACCGGGATCGCCGAACCGGCGCACGCCCGTCGCGTGGCCGAGTCGCTCATGAGCGAGGGGAGCTTCTCCGGCTGGGGGATCCGGACGCTGGACGCCTCCGAGGTGCGCTTCAATCCGATGTCGTACCACAACGGGTCGGTCTGGCCGCACGACAACGCGCTCATCGCCGCCGGGTTCGCCAGCTACGGCTTCGACGATCTCGGCGCTGCGCCTGTTCGAATCGATGCTGGGCGCCAGCGAGATGGTCGATCTGCACCGGCTGCCCGAGCTGTTCTGCGGCTTCCTGCGCCGGCCGGGCGAGGGGCCGACGCTGTATCCGGTCGCCTGCGCACCGCAGGCCTGGGCGGCGGGCGCGGTGTTCCTGCTGCTCGGCTCGGCGCTGGGCATCACCATCGACGGCGCGCGCGGCGAGGTGTCACTCATCCACCCCGTGCTGCCGCCCACCGTCGGCGAGCTGCGAATCACCGGCCTCGAGGTCGGCAGCGGCCGCATCGACCTGCTGCTTGAAAACCACCCCCACGACGTCGGGCTGACCGTGCTCCGCCGCGAAGGCGACGTTCGGGTCGTGGTGGTGAAGTAGCGCGGAAGCTCGGTCAGAGCGAGAACGCGCGCGGCAGGAGGGCGCCGAGCGTGGTCCGTTCGGGCGGCCCCGGTCGCGCCGCCGATGAGCACCTCCGTGTCGGCGCCGCCGAGCTCGGCGATCACCTGGCGGCAGGCGCCGCAGGGCGAGGCGGGCGGGCGCGCGCCGCTGGCCACCGCGACGACGCGGATCCGGCGGGCGCCCGCCGCGACCGCCGCGGCGACGGCGTTGCGCTCGGCGCAGACCGTGAGCCCGTAGGAGGCGTTCTCGACGTTGCACCCGACGTGGATCGCGCCCCCGCTCGTCGCGCACGGCCGCGCCGACCTTGAACTTCGAGTACGGCGCGTGCGCGTGGCTGCGGACGGCGCGCGCCGCCGCCACCAGCGCCGCCCGCTCGGCCGGCGTGCTCACGGTGCGCCCAGGCCGGCGACCACGCCCGCGATCAGGCGCCCGAGCGCCTCGGCGCCGGCGGCCGCCGCGCGCGTGACGTCCTCGTGCCGCAGCGGTCCGGGGCTGACGCCGGCCGCGGGGTTGGCGACCAGCGACAGCCCGAGCACCGCGAGCCCCGCGTGCCGCGCCGCGATCACCTCGTGCACCGTCGACATCCCGACCAGGCCGGCGCCCAGCGTGCGCAGGAGGCGCACCTCGGCCGGCGTCTCGTAGGCCGGCCCGGCCATCCCGGCATAGATCGCCTCGCGCAGTGGCCGGCCGATCGCCTGCGGCGCCGCCGCGACGGCCAGGGCGCGCAGCTTCGGATCGTAGGCGTCGGTCATGTCGACGAAGCGCGGCCCCAGCCGCTCGTCGTTGGCGCCGGTCAGCGGAGATCCGCCGGTCAGGTTGATGTGATCGGAGATGGCCACGATCTCGCCGGGGCTGAACGCCGGATCGACCGCGCCCGCGGCGTTGGTCACGATCAGCGTCCGCGTCCCCAGCGCGGCGGCGACCCGCACGCCGAAGCCGACCTCCGAGGGCGGGTACCCCTCGTACCCATGGACGCGGCCGCACAGCAGGAGGACCGTCTTGTCGCCGGCCGGGCCGGCGATTTTGCCCGCGACCAGGCGCCCGGGGTGGCCGGCCACCGTCGTCTCGGGGAAGCAGGGGAGCGAGGCGTAGGGGACGCGGCGCGCCTCGCTCAGCCGGTCAGCGACGCCGCCGAGGCCGGAGCCGAGGACGATCGCCGCCGTCGGGGTGTCGATGTCGAGCTGCTCGGAGACGGCGCGCGCCGCCGCCTGCACCCGTTCGAACAGCGGCGCCCCCAGCTTCATGTCGAATCTCCCTTCAGGTTGTCGGCCAGAGAAGAGGCAAGGAAAGGCGCCAGCGCCTGCTCGAACGCGTCGGGCGCCTCGAGGTGGGCGAGGTGGCCCGCGCCGGGGATCTCGACGAACGCCGCGCCGGCGATGGCCGCCACCATCGCACGCATGTCGTCGGCGGGCGTCACCTGATCATCGGTGCCGCGGATGGCCAGGGTCGGGCAACGGATGGCGCCGAGCTCGGCGCTGCGGTCGGGGCGGTCGCGCAGGGCCTCGATCCCGGCGATGAGGCTCTCCGGGCGATCTTCCGCCCACGAGCGCAGGTAGGCCTCCAGCGCCGGTGGGGCCGCGGTGGAGAGCAGCCGCGCCATGCTCCCGTCGAGATAGGGGCCCGATCCGGTGGCGCGGATGCGGGCGATGGCGCCGTCGCGCGCCGCGCGCATCGCCGGCGGGTCGGCGGCCGCGCGCGTGTCGGCAAGGATCAACGCGGCCACGCGCGCCGGATGCCGGAGCGCGCAGGCGAGCGCCGTGTAGCCTCCCATCGACATCCCGAGGACCGCGGCGCGGGCGAGGTCCAGGTGGTCGAGCAGCCCGGCGACGTCGTCGGCGAGATCGGCGATGGCATATCCCCCGGCGCCGAGCGGCGTCTCGCCGAAGCCGCTCGCGTCGACGGCGATCACCCGGTAGCGGACCGCCAGCACGTCGACGAGGCCGCGCCCAGATGTCGCGCGCGAAGGGGAACGGATGGAGCAGGACGATCGGCGCTCCCGCGCCGTGCGTTTCGTACCCAATCGGGCGTGGTCCCGAGGAGAGCATCCGGTCGTCAAAGCTACTCCACCTCGCCCGGTCAGCCCAGAGTCTCCAGCACGAGCGGCGTCGGGCGGGGGGCGCGCGGCCCGAGCTGGAACGCGCGCGCGGCCAGCGGCTCGGCGGCCGCCGCGCGCGCGTCGTCGTCGAAATGGAGCGTGCAGAGCGCGTCGCCCCGCGCCACCGGCGTTCCCACCTTGGCCGCGAGCATGATGGCGGCGCCCGGGGCGATGCGATCCTCCTTGCGCATTCGGCCGGCGCCGAGCAGCGTCGCCGCGCGGCCGAGCGCGCCGGCATCCGCGCGAATCACCACGCCGGCCCGCGCGGCGCGGATCACCCGCTGGTGGCGGGCGCGCGGCAGACGCGTCGGATCTTCGACGGCGCGCACGTCGCCGCCCTGCAGGCGGACGCCGCGCGCGAACCGCTCCAGACCGGCGCCGCTGGCGATCGCCCGCTCGATGCGGCGGGCGCCGTCGCGCAGGTCGCGCGCCTTTCGGCCGAGCACGAGCATCTCCGCGCCGAGGCGGATTGTCAGCGCGCGGACGTCGGCAGGCCCGCCGCCGCGGAGCACGTCGATCGCCTCGCGCACCTCGACGGCGTTGCCGATCGCGGCGCCCAGCGGCTGGTCCATGTCCGACAGCACCGCGCGGACCGGCAGTCCGAGGCGTCCGCCGAGGCCGATGAGCGCGCGGGCCAGCGTGCGCGCGCGGCTCTTCGCGGGGAGAAAAGCGCCGCTGCCGACCTTGACGTCCATCACCAGGCCACTGGTCCCCTCGGCGATCTTCTTCGAGAGGATCGAGGAGGCGATGAGCGGGATCGACTCGACGGTGGCGGTCGCGTCGCGCAGCGCGTAGAGCAGCCGATCTGCTGGCGCGAGGCGCGCGCTCTGCCCGGCCAGCACGAATCCGGCTGCGGACAGGACGCGACGGAAGGACGGCCGGATCGAGCGCGGTGCGAAAGCCGGGGATGGTCTCCAGCTTGTCGAGCGTGCCGCCGGTGTGGCCGAGCGCGCGGCCGGCCATCATCGGCACGTAGAGGCCGGCCGCCGCGCAGAGCGGGGCGAGACAAAGGGAGATCTTGTCGCCCACCCCGCCGGTCGAGTGCTTGTCGATGGTGGGGCCGCCGAGCGACGACCAGGTGAGCCGCTCGCCCGAGTCGATCATCGCGCGCGTCCAGGTGACGAGCTCGCGCGGGCCGAGGCCGCGCCAGACGATCGCCATCAGCAGGGCGGCGAGCTGATAGTCGGGGATCGTTCCGCGGACGGCGCCGGTGATGAGCGCCTCGATCTCGCCGTCGGTGAGCGCCCGCCCGTCCCGCTTCTTGGCGATGAGCGACGTCATCATCAGTATTCGGGGACCCTGGGAGGGTCCCCGCTCCCCCGCGACGGACTGCGCCCGGCAGAGCCGGGCTCCGTCCACGCGATCCGCGCGTCCGTGTCTTCGTCATCCGGCGATCGTGTCGAGGAAGCTCGCGCCGCGGGCGAGGGGCGGGATGCCGAGCGCGGCGGCGATGGTCTGGCCGAGGTCGCAGAGCGACGCGCGCGTGCCGAGGGGCGCGGCCCGAACGCCGGGACCGAAGGCGAGCAGCGGGACCCGCTCACGCGTGTGATCGGTGCCGGGCGTGGTCGGGTCGTTGCCGTGGTCGGCGGTGATGAAGGCGACGTCGCCGGGCTGCAGGGCTTCTTCGAAGTTCGGCAGCCAAGCGTCGAGCTCGGCGAGAGCGCCCGCGAACCCCGGCACGTCGTTGCGGTGGCCGTAGAGCATGTCGAAGTCCACCAGGTTGACGAACAGCAGCCCCCGATCGAGCGTGGGCAACGCCTCCAACGTCAACCGCAGTCCATCGACGTTCCCCTCGCTGTGGAGCGACCGCGAGATCCCCCGTCCGGCGAAGATGTCGGAGATCTTGCCGACGCCCATCACCTGCTGCCCGGCCTCCACCAGGTGATCGAGCAGCGTGGGCATCGGCGGGATCAGCGAATAGTCGCGCCGGTTGTAGGTGCGGCGAAACGCGCCCGGGCTGCCGACGAAGGGGCGGGCGATCACGCGGCCGATCCGGTGGCGATCGGCGATCGCGCGCGCCGCCTCGCAGATTCGATACTGCTCCTCGAGCGGAACGACCTCCTCGTGCGCCGCGATCTGCAGGACCGAGTCGGCGGAGGTGTAGAGGATGAGGTCGCCCGTCGCCAGGTGCCGCGGGCCGAGGTCATCGATGATGACCGTCCCCGAGGCGGTCTTGTTGCCGAGTAACCCGCGGCCTGACGCCGCGCGCAGCGCATCCGTGATCGCCGGCGGGAAGCCGTGCGGAAAAGTCGGCATGGCCTCCTCCGTTACGAGCCCGGCCATCTCCCAGTGTCCGGTGATGGTGTCCTTCCCGGCCGAAGCCTCGCGCAGCGCGCCCCACGCGCCGCGCGGTGCCAGCGCTGCGGGCACGCCGTCGATCGACGTTAGGTGGCCGAGCCCGAGCGCCTCGAGGTTCGGCAACCGCAGCCCCCCGACGGCACGCGCCACGTTCCCCAACGTGTCGGCACCGGCATCGCCGTAGTCCGCCGCATCGGGTGCACCGCCGCAGCCGACCCCGTCCGCAACCAGAATGATGGCGCGTCGAAAAGGGGGCACCTCATGAGTGTGCACCGGCAGGAACTACATTACCATGGTAATGTAGACGCTATGGCGCTGGCGCGGTCGCGGCTCACGGCTCAGGGGCAGATCTCCGTTCCGGCGGAGATCCGGCGCAAGCTCGGGCTCGGGCCCGGGTCGGTCCTCGAGTGGAGCGAAGAGGACGGGAAGATCGTCGTCCGGAGATCGGGAAAGTACGATTGGGAAGACATTCACAAGGCGCTCTTCCCGAAGGGTCCTCCACCTCCGGTGACTGTCGAGGAGATGGACGAGGGAATTCGTCGCTACATCCGGAAAAAGTATGCACGCCGCTGATACAAACGTGCTGGTCCGGTTGGTGGCGCGCGACAACCCGGGGCAACTCGCGACTGCGCGGGCATTCGTGGCGGGTGGAGTCTGGGCGTCACAACTGGTCTTGGCCGAGACGGCTTGGGTGCTCCAAGCGAGCTATGGGTTCGACGACGCAGAGCTCGTCACCGCGCTGGAGATGTTGCTCAATCACAAGGGCCTGAGCGTACAAGATGCCGACGTGGCCCTCAGCGCCGTCTCGCTTTTCAAGAAGCGGCCGGCGTTGGGTTTCGCGGACTGTCTGATTCTGGAGACGGCGCGCAAGGCGGGCCATCTGCCGCTCGGCACCTTCGATCGCGAGCTCGGCAAGGTCGACGGCGCGCGCCGGATCTGAAGCGGGTCGGGCCGCTACTGGCCCCAGCCGGGCTCGGGATCGTCGGCGTAGTTCTCGAAGCGGGTGTACTCCTTGATGAAGGTCATCTTCACCGCGCCGGTGCCGCCGTTGCGGTGCTTGCCGATGATGACCTCCGCCAGCGCCGTGGGGGCGCCGCCGTCGGGCGTGTCGCCGCCGGCCATGTCCTCGCGGTGGATGAAGAGGACCATGTCGGCGTCCTGCTCGATGCTGCCCGACTCGCGCAGGTCGGAGAGGCGGGGTTTCCCTTCGCGCTTCTCCACCTCGCGGTTGAGCTGCGAGATGGCGATGATCGGCAGCTTCAGGTCCTTGGCCAGCGCCTTCAGGCCGCGCGAGATGTCGGCGATCTCCTGCTGCCGGTTGTCGTCGCGGCGCGAGCTCGCGCCGCGGGCAAGCTGCAGGTAGTCGACGACGATCAGCCCGAGCGGCGGCGGGGGCGGGCGTCCGTCGCCGACGGGGGGCGGCGGCGGAAAGTACTTGGGGTCGCTCCTGAACCGACGCGCCTTGGCGCGGATCTCCATGATCGAGATCGCCGAAGAGTCGTCGATCAGGATCGGCGCCGAGGCCAGCCGTCCCGACGCCGGGTGGATCTTGTTTTTCCAGTCGGCGTACTCGAGGAAGCCGCGCCTGATCTTCGACGAGTCGATGCGCGCCTCGCCGGCCAGCATGCGCTCCATCAGTTCGTACTTCGACATCTCCAGCGAGAAGAGCAGGCAGGGGATGTTGTGCTGCAGCGCCGCGTGCATGGCGACGTTGACCGCCCACGAGGTCTTGCCGCCGCCGGGGCGCGCCGCGACGATGATCAGGTTCTCGCGCTGCAGGCCCGCCGTCAGCTCGTCGAGCTTGGAGAAGCCGGTCGGCACGCCGGTGACGGCCTTCCGCTCGGCGGTGCGCACCTCGAGGTTGTGGATCACCTCCTCCATCAGGTCGCCCGTCGACGAGTAGGTCTCGCGCCGGTTCTGCTGCGCGACCTTGAAGATCTTGGTCTCCGCCTCGTCGAGGAAGGTCTCGAACTCGCCGAAGTCGCCGTAGGCGGTCGACTGCACCTCGGCGCAGGCGGCGATGAGGCGCCGCAGCGTCGCCTTCTCGCGCACGAGGCGCGCGTAGTGCAGCACGTTCTCGGCGGTCGGGACGGCGTTGGCCAGCGCCGTCAGGTAGGACTCGCCCCCCTCGAGGCGCCCCAGCATGCCGCGCGTCTTGAGCTCGTCGGCGACAGCGATGAAGTCGAGCGCCTGCCGGCGCTTGTCGATGGCCAGCATCGCCTCGAAGATCTCGCGGTGGACCGGCAGGAAGAAGTCGTCGACCTCCAGATTGGTGCCGACCTCGTCGAACGCCGCCGGCTTGATGAAGATCGCGCCCAGGACCGACTTCTCGGCCTCGATGTTGTGCGGCGGGGTGCGCGCCGCTGGCGCCGGGTTCGAGCTCACGACCTCCAGCATGACGGTCGGCGATTCTACGCTCTCGCGCCGTCGTGCAATCGAGGAACGACAGAACGCCTGTTGATAGAGCAAAAAAAACGAGCGCCACCGTGAGGCAGCGCTCGTGGAAAGCTCGAACGGTCGAGGACTAGTCTTCCTTCTTGACCACCCACACCTTGATGGTGGCGGTGACGCCGCGTCCCAGCTTGACCGGGATCTCCACCATGCCGAGCGCCTTGATCGGCTCGTCGAGGTGGATCTTCTTGGCGTCGACGTGCACGCCCTTCTCCTTCAGCGCCTCGGCGATGTCGCGGCCCGGTGACCGAGCCGAACAGCTTGTCCTCCTCACCGACGGCGCGCGCGATCGAGACCGAGACCTGGGACAGGTTGTCGGCCTCGGCTTGCGCCTCCTTGGCCAGCTTGGCGGTGCGCGCCGCGATGACCCGCTTCTCGTGCTCGACGCGCGTGATGTCGCCCGCCGTCGCCTTGATGGCGTGACCCCGCGGCAGCAGGAAGTTGCGCGCGTAGCCTTCCTTGACGTTCACCACCTCGCCCGACTTGCCGAGGTTGTCCATGTCGTCTCTCAGGATGACTTGCATGACCTCACGCTCCCGTGACGGCGAACGGCATGAGCGCGATCATCCGCGCCCGGTTCACCGCCACCGCGATGGCGCGCTGGTGCTTCGCGCAGTTGCCGGTGAGACGCCGCGGGACCAGCTTGCCGCGGTCGGTGATGAAGTACTTGAGCAGCGAGGCGTCCTTGTAGTCGATCTTGATCGCCTCGTCCGCGCAGAACTTGCACTGCTTGCGCCGGCCGACGGGACGCTTCTTGTCGTCACCGCCGCGCCCACCACGCTCGCCGCGCTCGCCTTTGCCCTCAGCTGCATCCATGGAAGCCATCGCTTAGCCGTCCTTCCTGCCGCGCCGGCTCGTCGACGCTGCCGAACACGGCCTCTTCGAAGTCGAACGCACCCTCGTCCTCGTCGAACGGCGAGCGCGCCTCGGCCTGACCGGTGGCGATCGCTTCCTCGTCGGGGCCCGGCGTCGACGCCTTGGCGAAGGACTCCTCGGTCACCTCGGTGGTGCGCGCCGCGGGGTCGACGTTCTCCGCGATCTTGACCGAGTAGTAGCGGATGACCGAGTCGGTGAGGCGCAGGTTGCGCTCGACCTCTTCGACCAGCCCGGCCGTTCCGAGGTACGAGAAGAAGAGGTAGATCCCCTTGAGCTGCTTCTTCACCTCGTAGGCCAGCTTCCGCTTGCCCCAGTTGTCCACCTTCAGCAATGTCCCGCCGCCCGCCTCGATGACGCCGCGGACCTTCTGGTTCACCTGGCCGATGACGTCGGTGGTGCTGTCGGGACGCAGGATGTAGATGGTCTCGTACTCACGCTTGCGGCCGGCGAGATCGCGGGCCGATCCCCGCCGCGCCGGTCCTGTCGGCTGGGGCGAGGGTGCTGCGCCGGCGCGCGTCGCCGGCTCCGTTCCTGTTGCGCTCATGTCGTCTCCTTATGGGCTTGTTTCGTGGTCCGTGTCGCCACGGGCAAGGAGTGACGGCGAGGCGTGACCATTCACGTCCGTCGTCGCTTCGATTCCTTGGCAGTCAGTCCTTGGTTTCCTTGTTGCCGTTGCTCTGGTTGCTCTGACCTTTTCCGTTGAACTTGTTCATCGCGGTCGTCAGGCCGCTCTTGACGATCGGCCTCGACGGCGTCGGCGGCCGCCCCGATCAGATCGGGGAGCTCCTTGGCCTCGGCGCGCGAAAAGTTGGAGAGCAGGTAGTTGGCGGGATCGTGTCCGGGCGTCGGGCGGCCGACGCCGACCCGCACGCGCGCGAACGAGGCGTCGCCGAGATCGGCCAGCAGAGAGCGGATGCCGTTGTGACCGCCGTGGCCGCCACCCGTACCGAGCTTGAGGCGGCCGAACGGCAGGTCCAGCTCGTCGTGCACGACGATGACCTCGGCGACCGGCACCTTCCAGAAGCCGGCGACGCGCGCCACTGCCTGTCCGCTGACGTTCATGTATTCCATCGGCTTGCAGAGGAGGACGCGCTCGCCCGCGATCGTGACCTCGCCCAGCTCGGCACCGAACTTCGCCCGCGGCGCGGAACCCCGCGCGCGGGCGGCAAGCTCGTCCACCACCTTGAACCCCAGGTTGTGCCGGTTCTCCTGGTACTCCGGTCCAGGATTGCCGAGCCCAACCACGAGGCGCATGCGTGGGTTCCGCTGGCGTGTCTACGCGGCTTCCGCTACTTCCCCTTCTTCTCCTCTTTGCCGCCGGCGGCCGCCGGGGCCGCGCCACCCTTGCCACCAGCTGCCGGGGCCGCGCCCGCCGCCGGAGCCGCCGCGCCGGCAGCACCCTCCGCCGGGACCGCGCCCTCGACCGGGGCCGCCTCGGCCTCGACCTTCTCGGCCTTCGGCGCCACGACGGAGGCGATGGCGTCGCGCGGATCGAGCAGCGCGCGTACGCCCTCGCCCAGCTTGAGGTCGCTGACGTGGAGCGCGTCGCCGATGTCCAGCGCAGTGACGTCGACCTCCAGCTTGGTCGGGATGGCCGCCGGCTTGGCCGCGATCGCGATGACGTGCATGCTCTGGTGCAGGTTGCCGCCGTTGGTGAGGCCGACCGCCTTGCCGGTCAGGACCAGCGGAACGGTGACGTGCACCTCGGCGTCCAGATCGACGCGCAGGAAGTCGACGTGGACCAGCCGGCGCGACAGCGGATTGATCTGCGCCTCGCGCACCATCGCCGTCACCTCTTCCGACTTTCCGCCACCGCTAATCGCCAGCTTGATGACGGTGTTGCGCTTCTTCTCCTTGTCGAGGGAGCTGAGCAGCTCCTTCTCGTCGAAGGTCACCGCGACCGGCTCGATTTTGCGCCCGTAGACGACGCCCGGGAACCTTGCCGGTGGCGCGCACCTTGCGCGATCCACCCTTGCCCGTTCCGCCTCTGACCTCGACGTTGACCTTTGCGAATTCCATGACTTCTCTTCCTTTGTTGTCCGAATTGTCTGTGATGTGTTCCCGACACGCGTTTCGCGTGTCGTTTCAAATGAACAGCGAGCTGATCGAGTCGCCGTGGTGAATTCGTTTGACCGCCTCGCCCAGCAGGCGCGCGACGGGGAGCACCTTGATCTTCGGGCAGGCGCGCACGTCCGGGCGGACCGGCACCGTGTCGGTGATCAGCAGCTCCTCGAGCGGCGAGGCCATGATCCGCTCGATGGCCGGCGGCGAGAGCACGCCGTGGCTGGCGCAGGCGAACACCGCGCGCGCCCCCTGGGCCTTGACCGCCTGCGCCGCCGCGCAGAGCGTGCCGGCCGTGTCGACCATGTCGTCGACGATGATGGCGTCGCGCCCCTTGACGTCGCCGATGATGTTGACCACCTCGGAGACGTTGGGCGCGGGCCTCCGCTTGTCGATAATGGCCAGGCTGGTGCCGAGGCGCTTGGAGTAGGCGCGCGCCCGCTCGACGCCGCCCGCGTCGGGCGAGACGATGACCGCCTCGTTCGAGAAGCGCTAGCCGCAGGTCGTCCATCAGCACCGGCATGCGCGTACAGATGATCGACCGGGATGTTGAAGAACCCCTGGATCTGTCCGGCGTGCAGATCGATCGACAGCACGCGGTTGACGCCGGCGGCGGTCAGCAGATCGGCCACCAGCCGGGCCGAGATCGGCGTGCGCGGCTTGCTCTTGCGGTCCTGTCGCGCGTAGCCGAAGTAGGGAATGACGGCGATGATCGAGCCGGCCGAGGCGCGCTTGAGCGCGTCGATCATGACCAGCAAGCTCCATCAGGTTGTCGTTGGCCGGCGCGCAGGTCGGCTGCACGACGAAGCAGTTCACGCCGCGGACGTTCTCGTTGATCTCGACGTAGACCTCGCCGTCCGCGAAGCGCGTGACCTCGGCGCGGCCGAGCGGCGTCTCGACGTAGCGGCAGATCGCCTGCGCGAGCTCGCGGTTGGCGTTTCCGCTGAATATGGTGAGGGCTTTGAGCACGACAAAAACCCCGGGGCAGACCCCCGGGGAGGGCGAATCCTGCCACCAGCGCCCCCGTCCGTCAACGACGGACAGAGGCGGCGTCTGACCCGTGAAAACGCGGGGTTAGCCCCGTTCGGGCCCGCTACGGGCAGGTTGTGGCGACGACGGTGCAGGGATTGGTGACAGTGGCCGCCCCGGAGAAGTCGATGCCCGAGGTGGGCGGCGTGTTGGTCCAGTGGACGTGCTGCGCGTTGACGCTGGCGCTCCCGGAGAGGACGTGGAGGCCGACGTTCCCGTTGCCGTAGCAGTAGAGCGAGTTGGCCGTCGCGTCGCAGGTGGCGCTCGGCGGGTTGATGACCCACTGCGTACCCCCGCCGTTCGGGATGTCGTTGAACCCGAGCTCGTCGCCCCCGTTCGAGTGGACCTTGTTGCCGATGAAGCTGGTCAGCGTGCTCGAGGTGTTGAACAGGACGCCGCCCACGATGTGGCCGCTGCCGGTGTTGTTCCCGCTGACGTCGTTGTTCTGCACGGCCTCGCTGGTCGTGTTTCCCGAGCCCTGCTCGACCATGAGGCCGACGTCGGCGTTACCGGTGATGGTGCTTCCCTTGAGGGTGGCCGCCACCGACCCGCTGTCGCCCTGGAGGTAGATGCCGAACTTGCCGTTGCTGCTCACCGTGACGGTGTCGATGGTGAGCGAGTTGGCGCCGCCGCCGGTGGCGGGCGCCGCGTCGACGAGGATCCCGTTCGCGCCGTTGTGGGTGATGGTGGTGGAGGTCGAACCCGAGCCCAGGTTCACGGTCGCGCCGCTGGCGCTGTTGACCACCACGCCGCTCCCGATGTTGTCGTGGATGTTCGCGCCGCCGACGACCGCGGCCGCACCCGTGAGGTGCAGGCCGTGGGTCGCGTTGTTGGCCACCTCCGCGTCGCCGCCGACGTTCAGTGTCCCGTTGCTGGCCAGGATGCCGGCCTGCCCGTTGTTGTCGTAGTTGCCGCCCGTGACGTTCACGACGGTTCCGGCGCCCGAGACGACCAGGCCTCGGCCGGTGTTCTGGGCGAGCGTCGAGCCGTTCAGAGTCGCGGTTCCGCCGGAGACGCCGACGCCACTGTCGGTGTTGAAGGTCGCCACCAGATTGAGGGCCGTCAGCGTGCCGGTCGTCAACCCGACGCCGAACGACGAGCCGGTGACGGCGCCGTTTCCTTCCACGTGGGCGGCCGTGATCTGATGGCTGCCGCTGCTGTCGAGCTGGATGCCGGCCCCACCGTTTCCGGCGACGACGAGGTTGGTCGCGGTCAACGTTCCGTTGCCGATCCAGATCCCCGGGAAGTTGCCCATCGTTCCGTTCCCGGAGGCGGTCGAGTTCGAGAGGCTGACCGTGGGGGTGCCGGGCGAGGAGGGGGGCAGCACGACGCCGAACTCGCCGTTGCCGTCGGTGTGCAGGCCGTCCGCCACGACCGAGCCGCCCTTCTGGAGCAGGCCGCCCAGGGTGGCGCTGACCGTCGTGTTGCTGATGTTGACGGTGACGCCCGTCGAGACCCCGACGTTGATGCCGGCGGAGGTCACGTTGTCGACCGTCACGTTCTCGAGCGTGGCCGCACAGCCGTCGGACAGATCGATCCCGTCGGTGACGCTGCCGTTTCCGGTCAGCGCGACTGTGTCCAGCAACGCCGTCCCGGTGCTGCCACAGAAGACGAGCGCATTCGCCGAGCCGCTCCCGTCGATGGTGAACCCGTGCAGCGCGGCCCCGCTCCCGAACACGATGCCGTAGGTCGTGCCGCCCGCGAAGTCGATCGCATAGTCGGTCGTGTTGAACGTGGCGTCGGCGGTCATCACGCTGACCCCGTCGGGGATGACCAGGGGGAACGTCTCGCCGGCGAAGGCGGCCGGCAGACTGGCGCTGATGGCGATGACCCGCCCGGGCTGGCCGACCTTGCTGAGGCTGTTGGTGAGCGAGGCGTAGCGACAGGCGGCCGGGGACTGGATGCCGGTCGGGAAGACGCCCCCCGCGACGTCGCTGCCGGCGGCCGGGTCGGCATAGACGTCGGTTCCGGTGTTCTCGGGGCACTGACAGGCCGGCGTCGCGCCGCCCTTGGTGCCGCAGGTGAGCCCGCCCGTGCCGCAGTGGGTGGAGGCCTGCCAGATGCTGCAGCCGCTGGAGGTCTCGGTGACGCAGGTGAGGATGTCGGTCCCCGAGCAGGTCGTGGAGCTGAGCGTGGCGCACCCGGTTCCGGCGGTCGTGCCGAGCGCCGGGCAGACGCAGGCGCCGTTCACGCAGCTGCTGGACCCGCCGCAGCTGGAGGTGCTGACGACGACGTTGCAGGCCGGCGTGTTGCTGTCGAACCCGCAGTTGGCCACCGCGCCGTTGAGGCAGAACGAGTTGCTCCCGTTGCAGGAGGAGTTGTTGTCACAGTTGCAATCCGCGTTCGGCAGCGTCCCCTTGCAGCTGGTGTCGGCCGGGCAGCTGGTCGGGGTCGAGACCGAGAAGCACCCCTGCGCGTCCTGGTTGCAGGTCACCAGATCGCCCGAGACGTCGCAGAACTTCCCGGCGGCGGTGCAGCCGGCCGGCCGCGTTGGGCAGGTGCAGAGGCCCGTCGCCACGGAGCAGCTGGTGACGCCGGCGCAGCTCGAGGCCGTGCCCCACTCGGTGCAGCCGTTCGAGCCCAGGACGCAGGTCTCCGAGCCGCCCGAGGCGCAGCGGTGCCCGCCGAGCGTGCAGGCGTTGGTGCAGGCCGGTGGGCCCATGTCCGTTTCCGCGTCTTTGGCATCGGCCTCGGCATCCTGGTGCTCGCCGGCGTCGGTGCCGCCGTCATGCGGCTGGCCGCCCGCGCCCGCGGCACCGCCCACGCCCGCGGTGCCGCCGCCGGCGCCCGCCTTGCCACCCGCGCCCGCGGTGCCGCCGCCCGCGCTGCCCGCGACGCCGCCCGTTCCCGTCCCGCCGGCCCCGGCGCTGCTGCCGCCCGCGCCCGCGACGCCGCTGCCGCCCGCGCCGGTCCCGCTCTGGCCCGCGACGCTGCCGCCGGCGCTGCCGCCCTCGCCGGTTCCGCTTTGGCCCGCGACATCGCTGGCGCCCGCGCCTCCGAGTCCGCTGGCGCCCGCGACGCTGCTGCCGCCCGCGCTGGACCCGGCGACGCCGCTTCCCCCTTTACCACCGATGCCGGCGAAGCCGCCCGCGGCACCGCCCGTTCCGCCGGAGGAGCCGCCACCGCAGCCGGCAGCGAGAATCAGGGACGCGCCGACCAGCGTGATCGAGAGCGAAGAGACGAAAGCAAAGCGAGACTTGACCAAGAGAACCTCCCCCGAGGGTGAAAAATCATCAAAAAAAACGCAGCCGGATGTTCGATTTTCGGAAGGGGGATGTCAACCGGATTCCGGGCAGATCGCCTGGGATCAGAGCTGGATCGAGGCGAGACAGAACTTCATGTTGCTCTCGTCGATGATCTTGAGGCTCTTCTTGGCGTCGGCCGGCACGATTCCCTCGAGCTGGCCCATCCGCGACCGCTCGATCAGGAAGAAGGCGCGGCGTCCCCGGTGATGGTCCATCCAGGACTTGAGGTTCTCGACGTTCTTGTCGCCGAGGAAGATGGTCCGCTCGTCGCTGGGCCCCTCGAAGACCTCGTTCTCCGTGTAGAAGTTCTCGCCGCGCCAGTACATCTGCCAGACCAGGAGGTGCTCGTCGGGCGAGCGGCGCAGCTTGTAGTAATTCGCGATGAGCCCCTTCTGCGTCCAGTAGGGGGTCACCTTCATCATGTAGCCGTCGAGCAGGAAGTACGTGAATGCCACCGCCAGCAGGCAGAGGGCCACGACCGCCGCGCGCTGCAGCCGCCGCCAGGCGAGCCCCAGCGTGGCGAGCGCGAACAGGGCCGCGAAGGCGATGAGCGCCGGGCGGAAGTCGAGCGCCGGCGGCCAGGGGCGCCCCTGCGGCGTGTTGATGTAGTCGTACGAGAAGAGCCAGATGAAGTGCTGCGCATCCTTCGGCGCGAATGCCAGGTCGACGATCACCAGCGCCAGCAGCGGAATCCCCACCACCGCCGCCGCGGCCGCCGCCCGCGTCGCCCGACGCGCCAGCAGATCGTCGAGGAAACAACCGACCACGATCGCCAGCCCGGGCAGCGCCGGCAGGATGTAGTGGTGGAACTTGGTGACCGAGAGCGACACCAGCGCGTAGGCCGACACGAACCAGATCGCGCCGAACCAGTAGATCCCCTGGCGGCGTGACTCGCGCGCGTCCGCGGTCGGATTCGCCCGCCGCATCACCAGCACCCCCAGCGCCGCCGGGGCGAGCGCGATCCAGGGGAGAAACGCGTAGCCGAGCTCGCGCAGGAAGTATTCGAACGTGCCGCGATCGCCGTGGCGGCCGACCACCAGCCGTCGCCAGTGGTTGTCGCCGTAGAGCTCGTCCCAAAAAGGCTTGCCGTGCCGGACCAGCATCGCGTGGTGCCAGGGGACGGCGACGACGGCGACGGTCAGCAGCGCCACCAGGATCCCGAAGCCCAGCTGCGCGCGCGAGAGGCGCTTCCAGTTCCAGGTGAAGCCGAGGTAGGCGAGGAAGACGATCACCGGCAGGCCGAGGCCCGCGATCCCCTTGGCCAGCGTCGCCAGCCCGCACAGCGTCGCCGCGATGTTGAGGTAGAGCGGCGCCTTGGACCGGAACCGCCCCACCAGCGGGAAGTAGGCCAGGAAGCCAACGATGTACGGCAGCATCACGAGGACGCCAGGGAGCGAGTAGAAGTGCCCCCGCAGCGTGAAGGTCCAGCGCAGCTGAACCACGTTCACGATGAGCTGCGGCAGCGCGACCGCGGTGAAGAGCCCGGCCGCCACATAGAAGAGAGAATGGTCGGGCCAGCCGAGCCGGAGGGGGCCGACCCGGGCCGACCGCCGCGGCAGCTCGGTGTCCTCGTCGTCGAACAGGGCCAGTGCGCCCAGCGCCAGCGCCATCGTCATCGGCCCGACGAAGGCCATGTCGGTCATCGCCTGCCGCGAGACCAGGCTGTAGAGGGGCGACGTCGCCGTCACCACCGCGGCGAGGATCCCGGCACGCCGGCTGACGAAGCGCGAGACGCAGAGGTAGATCCCGTACATCCCGAGGATGCCGAGCATGCAGAACGGCAGCCGCATCGCCCACTCGGCGCGCGACGACAGCGCCATCGTCCCGGGTGCCGCGTGGCGCAGGCCGAAGAGCTGCATCGCCAGGCTCATGATCCAGAACGAGAGGACGGGCTTCGACCAGAAGTGGTCGGCGTCGATCGGCGCGCCCGGCCACCACAGGCTGATGTAGTCGCCCCGCTCGGTCATCTGGCGGGCGACTTCGCCGTAGTGGGTCTCCCACGGGTCGTAGAGCCCGTACGAGCCGGCCAGCGGGATGTAGATGAGGAGGCCGATCAGGATGACGAACAGGCCCGTCTGGCGTTCAGTCCAGTCGTCCGGGCGAAAGGAGAGGCGCATGAAAGCGCCGATGCTAAGCGCGCCGGTCCCCGGGCGCAACGCGATCCGGCGTCTAACGTGGGCCCCTGGGAGGGTCCCACACCCCCGCGAGGGGCTGCGGCGAGCAGAGCTCGCCTCGCCCACGCGATCCTCCGACCCCAACACGACCATCGCCAAGCCCGGGGGAGCGCCTTACAATTAGTGCAATCATGTGCGGAATCGTCGGGTACGTGGGGCCCAGGCAGGCGACCCCGATCCTGCTGGGTGGATTGCGGCGGCTCGAGTACCGGGGCTACGACTCGGCCGGGGTGGCCATCGTCAACGGCCACGGCACGCAGGTCCTGCGCTGCCGCGGCAAGCTGGCGGGGCTAGAGGCGATGGTGGCGCGGGAGGCGCCGGCCGGGACGCTGGGGATCGGACACACCCGCTGGGCCACGCACGGTCGCCCCAGCGAGGCCAACGCCCACCCGCACAAGGCGGGCAGCGTCTCGGTGATCCACAACGGCATCATCGAGAACTACCTGCCGCTGCGGGCGCGGCTCGAGGCCGCGGGGCGGAAGTTCTCCTCCGAGACCGACACCGAGATCGTGGCCCATCTGATCGACGAGGCGCTGCTGGCGGGCGCCCCGACGCTGGTCGAGGCGCTGCGGCGGTCGCTGCGGCAGGTGCGCGGCGCCTACGCGCTGGTGGCCATCTCCGACAAGCACCCGGGGGAGCTGGCGGCGGCCAAGAACGCCTCGCCGCTCGTCCTCGGGCTCGGCGAGGGGGAGACCTTTCTTGCCTCCGACGTGCCCGCGATCCTCGAGCACACGCGCGAGGTGATCTTCCTCGACGAGGGGGACGTGGTCTCGGTGACCGCCGGCCAGGCGCTGATCACCGACGTCGACGGGAAGCCGCGCGAGCGGCAGGCGCGAACGATCACCTGGGACGCGGCGCAGGCCGAGAAGGGCGGCTACCCCCACTTCATGCTCAAGGAGATCCACGAGCAGCCGCGCGCCATCACCGACACCCTGCGCGGCAGGCTCCTGCTCGAGGCGCATGACGCCGACCTCGAAGGGTTCGAGATCGAGTCCGCGCGGCTGCGTCGCGATCCTGCTCATCGCCTGCGGGACCTCGTACCACGCGGGGCTGGTCGGCAAGTTCCTCATCGAGGGGACGTCGCGCATCCCCTGCGAGGTCGATCTGGCCAGCGAGTTCCGCTACCGCGACCCGGTGATCGGCCCGCAGGATCTGGTCGTCGCCATCTCCCAGAGCGGCGAGACGGCCGACACGCTGGCGGCGGTGAAGGAGGCGCGGGCCCGCGGCGCTCGGGTGCTGGCGATCTCCAACGTGGTCGACTCGGCGATCGCGCGCGCCTCGAACGGCGTCCTCTACACCTATGCCGGGCCGGAGATCGGCGTCGCTTCCACCAAGTGCTTCACGGCGCAGCTGGCGGCGCTGGCGCTCATCGCCATTCACGTCGGGCCGGCGAACCGGTAACCTCGAGCCCGCCGCGGCGGCCAAGCTGGTCGAGGACCTGGCGCTGACGCCGACCAAGATGACCGAGGCGCTGGAGGGGCTCGGCGACCTCAAGCAGCTGGCGCGCGAGTACCGTTACGCGCGCGACTTTCTCTTTCTCGGACGCGGGCACCAACTACCCGATCGCGCTCGAGGGGGCGCTCAAGCTCAAGGAGATCTCGTACATCCACGCCGAGGGGTACGCGGCCGGCGAGATGAAGCACGGGCCGATCGCGCTGGTCGACGACGGCGTGCCGGTGGTGGTGCTGGCGCCGCGGGGCCCGGGGTACGAGAAGGTCCTCTCCAACCTGCAGGAGGTGCGCGCCCGCAACGGCCACACCATCGGCATCGGCACCAAGGGAGACGCCGAGCTGGAGTCGCAGTGCGACCGGGTACTGTGGATTCCCGACGCGCCGGCGTTGCTGCAACCCTTCCTGACCGTGCTGCCGCTGCAGCTCATGAGCTACGCGATCGCCGTCGCCAAGGGGAACGACGTCGATCAGCCGCGCAATCTCGCCAAAAGCGTCACGGTCGAGTGAGCGGCAAGAAGCGCCTCATACACGTCGACGCGCGCGGCGGGGCGCGCATGGTCGACGTCGCCGACAAGCCGGAGACGGCGCGCACGGCCACCGCGTCGGCGGCGGTGAAGATGAAGCGCGAGACGCTGCGGCTCGTCGAGCGGGCGAGCGGCGCGCGGGGCAAGGGGGACGTCCTGGCGGTGGCGCGCCTGGCCGGGATCATGGCGGCGCGGCGCACGGCCGAGCTGATCCCGCTCTGCCACCCGATTCGCCTGACCAGTTGCGAGGTCGATCTCGACGTCGACCGCGCGCTGCCGGGGGTGCGGATCCGCGCGACGGCGCGCGCCATCGACCGCACCGGGGTCGAGATGGAGGCGATGGTGGCCGCGGCCACGGCCGCGCTGACGGTCTACGACATGGTCAAGGGCGCCGAGCGGGAGATCGAGATCGTGGCCGTTCGGCTGGACGAGAAGGACGGGGGGCGCACGGGTCACTGGCGTCGCGGCCGGAGCAGGCGCTGAACGGGCGCTGAAACCGATTGCCAGGGGCCCGGCATCCAACTAAACAATCGAGGCCGAGGCAAAAGATGTCCCCCATGCCCCTCCCGCAAAGAACCAAGGTCGCGATCGTCGGTTCCGGCCCGGCCGGCTACACGGCGGCGATCTACGCCGCCCGCGCCAACCTGGAGCCGGTGCTGTTCGAGGGGGCGGCGCGGCGATCGAGCCGGTCACGCTCCCGGGCGGCCAGCTGATGATCACCACCGAGGTCGAGAACTACCCCGGCTTTCCCAAGGGGGTGCAGGGGCCCGAGCTGATGGAGCTGTTCAAGGCGCAGGCCGAGCGGTTCGGCACACGGGTCGTCACCGCCGACGTGACCGCGGTCGACCTCGCCGACCGCCCCTTCAAGCTGACCTCGACCGAGGGGGAGATGGTCGCCGACACGCTGATCATCGCCACCGGCGCCTCCGCCAAGTGGCTGGGGATCCCGTCGGAGCAGAAGTTCAAGAACTACGGCGTCTCCGCCTGCGCCACCTGCGACGGCGCGCTGTTCAAGGGGCGCGACCTCATCGTCGTCGGCGGCGGCGACACCGCGATGGAGGAGGCGAACTTCCTCACGCGCTTCGCCACCAAGGTCACCATCGTCCACCGGCGCGAGGAGTTTCGCGCCTCGAAGATCATGCTCGACCGCGCGATGGGGAACCCGAAGATCACGCTCGTCACCAACGCGATCGTCGAGGAGATCCTGGGCGAGCTGCCGCGGCCCGGCGTCACCGGCGTCAAGCTGCGCGACACGCGCACCGGCGAGCTCCGCGAGATCCCGGCGGGCGGCCTCTTCGTCGCCATCGGCCACGAGCCGAACTCGGCCCTGTTCCGCGGGCTGCTCGACATGGACGCCGCCGGCTACCTCAAGGTCAAGCCCGGCTCGACCGCCACCAAGATCCCCGGCGTGTTCGCCTGCGGCGACGTCGCCGAC
Organism: uncultured Pseudomonadota bacterium; assembly: GCA_963725905.1. Classification (GTDB taxonomy): domain Bacteria; phylum Myxococcota_A; class Polyangia; order Fen-1088; family Fen-1088; genus JADGRB01. The sequence continues at coordinate 185,648 of CAVSAG010000008.1, forward strand.
CACGTGTACCGCCAGGCGATCACCGCCGCAGGCACCGGCTGCATGGCCGCGATCGACGCCGAGCGCTTCCTCGGCTGACGGGCGACGACGCCCGCTACGGCGCGGCGGCGGTCGTCGCCTTGGGCTTCTTGCTCTTCTTCGACCCCTTCGCCCCGCCGGCGCCGTCGGCGCCTGTCTTGCCGGCCGCGCCTTCGGCCATGGTGGACGCGCCCTTGAGCTTGAACTGCTGGTTCGGCGCCGATTTCCAGCCACCCTGGCTGACCACCGTGCCTTCGGCGGTCACGCCGCCGGTGACCTCGAGGACCTTCCCGCTGTGGCGGGCCACGAAGCGCACGGTTCCGTTCCCACCGTCGGCGACGATCCAGTGCTGGTTCGGGCCGCCGTTGCAGGTGAACTGCTGCACGAGCGCACCGTCGTTCATCGCCCACGCGGAGACGTCGAGGCACTTGTCGCTGTTGGCGCTCACCAGGTTGTAGTAGCCGCCGGGGACCGGCTGCAGCTTGAACTGCTGCGCCGGCGAGCCGTTGCAGGCCGCGATCTCGGCACGCGCCAGATCGTTCTTGCTGCCGCCGCCGAACTGCAGGCACTTGTTGCCGGCAGGGGTGACGATGGAGACGGGGGCCTTGATGTCGACGCTCAGGGCGACGCGCGCCGGCTCGGGCGGCGGGCCGGGCGGGGGCGCCGGCGCGGGGGCCGGCTCTTCCTTCTTGTCCTCCTGTTGCACGCAGCCCGCGGCGAGCGCCACGGCGAACAGCGTCAGCAGAGAGAACCGGGACCATTTTGGGGCGCGTGTCATGGGAAGCTCCGTCGATTGACGGGCAGAGCGTGCCTTGGCGGTGCCTTCAAAGTCAACGGCCGCGTTTTTCGGCTGCTCTGCTGGCATAATCAGCCGCGATGAGCAGTGAGCCCGTGGCCCCCGGCGGCGAGTCCGAGCCGGAGTTCGAGCTGACCGAGGCCTCCGGGGTGAGCGCGGGTGGCGCGCTCGGCGAGCCGGCGGAGGTGGCGGCCGCGCCGGAGCGCTCGACCATCCCGCCGGAGAAGGCTGTCGAGCTGTTGTCGAAGATCAGCCTGTTCTCCGCGCTGCAGCCCTCGTACCTGCGCCGGATCGCCAACCTCGGGATCGAGGAGGACTACCCCTCGAACGCCATCATCTTCAAGGAGGGGGCCCAAGGGGACAAGATGTACCTGATCCTCTCGGGCGCCGTGCGCATCAGCCGCCAGGTCCCCGGGATGGGCGAGGAGGCGCTGGCCGTCCTGCGCGCCGGCACGCACTTCGGCGAAATGGCGCTCATCGACGATTTCCCGCGCAGCGCCGACGCGCGCGCGCACGAGGCCTGCCGCCTGTTCGTCGTCCGCAAGGAGGACATGGAAGACCTCCTCTTCGTCGACCGCGATCTGGCGTACGATCTGCTCTGGTCGTTCGTCCGCACGCTGTCGTCGCGCCTGCGCGAGACCAACGACAAGATGACCTTCATGGCCGTCACCTCGAAGTTCTGAGCGCGGTGGCGCATGCCGATGCCGACGGGTGGTCCGCCGCGCGGAACGAATCACCGGCCGAGGCGCATCGGCGAGGCAGTTTCGTTGGTGGTCGGCTGGATGGTGCTGGGTCGCGTTTTTCGGCTAGGCGCGAACGCCTACCTCCTGCTGGGGATCCCTTTCACCGTCGTGTTTCAGCTCGCCGTGGCGCGCCGGCCGCTGTCGGCGCTCTGGGTACGCGACGCTGGGCGCTTCCGGCTGGACAGGGCAGGGCTGGCGCTGGCCGCCGTGCTCATGATCTTCCCGGCGCGGTTTTTCGTACGGCAGGCTGGCGCCGGTCACGTGATGGCCGCGGTCTGGAGCGTCGCCTGCCTGGGAGGCGCACTTTGCGCAGCCTTCGCTCTCCGGCAAGGTAGCGCCTCGATCCTCCGGCCGCTGCTGGGCTGCCTGGCGACGGCGGGGGCTCTCGGGATCGCTTTCTTCGTGGCGGCGTTTCGCTTCGGACAGGGGGCCGGGCGCCTTTTCTCGCTGTCGTCACACGCGCTCCCGCTGCTTGCGCTGGTCGGGTCGCGGTTCCTGCTCTTCTTCCCCGCCTGCTTCGCCGTCGAGGAGGTGACGTTCCGCGGGGCCATCGACACGCACGTCCATCACCCGGGCGAAGGACGCGGGCTGGGAACGGCGGTGCTGGTCGGAGCGCTGTGGGGGCTCTGGCATCTTCCCATTTCGTCCTCGCCGGCACCCTGGCCGGCCAAGGTCGTCTTGTTGACCCTCATCCACGCCTCGATCGGCGTTCCGCTCTCTCTTTTCTGGCGGCGCAGCGGCAACCTCGTCGTTCCAGCCGCGAGCCACGCCCTGATTGACGCCGTCCGTGACGCGCTCACTCTCGCCGCCGGCTGACGGACTCAGCCGCCGCCGCACTGGACGGAGCCGGGCGGACAGGCCTGCACGCCGTTTACGCAGACCGACTCGGCCCCTTCGTCGTTGCCGCAGTTTCCGATCAGGCAGGTTATGGCCGCCTGGCCGGCGCACGAGAGCTGGTCGACGGCCGCGTCCCCGGCTTGGGGCTGGCTGGCGCAGGCGGCCAGAGAAACGAACAGACAAATAAGTAAGGTTTTAATCTTGCCTCAAGCATAACGCCGCGGGCCGGAAGCGACCAGAAGGGGCTAGGAGCGGCTCTCACGATTCGTCACATCTCCGGCGGGACCGACATCCGCGCAATCAAGTCGACCTCGCCGACGCTCCGACGCGCCGAACCCATCGGCTCCCCCGCGCCGCCGACCGCACCTCCGCCGAATCAAGTCACACGAGTGCCGCGGCGCCGCGGTCGTCCGGCCTCACACCACGCAACCCGCCGCGGTCCGCGCCCGACAACGGGACATGCGCGGAATCAAGACGGTGCGACGGCGTCAGCTCAACTTGCCCCTCGGGGCACCACGCACCTGGGGTGGCGCTCGCAAGGGCGCCGGGCGGAAACCGCGCGGCCGTCCCTCGATGCCCCACGACACGCGGCCGAAGGTCGATCCGCGATACCCGGTGCAGGTCACCATTCGCGCGACGCCGGGGCTGCCGTCGCTCCGCTCCCCCCGGCTGTTCGGGGCGCTAAGGCGCGCCATCGCACGGGCGTCGGTCGACCGGTTCCGGGTGATTCACTTCTCAATCCAGCAGGACCACGGCCACTTCATCGTCGAGGGGGACGAAGCCCGGCGGGCCCGCGGGGGTATGCATGGGCTGGCGATTCGGTTGGCGCTGGCGGTCAACCGCGCCCTCGGGCGCAAGGGGCGGGTCGTCGGCGACCGCTACCACGCGCGCCCGCTGACCACGCCGCGCCAGATGCGGACCAGCATGGTCTACGTGCTGCTCAACTTCCGCAAACACCTCCGGGCGCCCGCGTGCATCGACCCGCGCAGCTCAGGGGCGCACTTTTCGGGGTGGCGGCGCGGGCCTGTGAGCGCCGACGCGAGCACCGACGCGAGCATCGGCGCTCCTTCGGCGACGGCGTCGCCTGTCACCTGGATGGCGCGCGCCGGATGGAGGCGCGCCGGTGGTCCGTTGCGGGTCGACGAGCACCCCGCCTCGGCGCCGCGCGCGCACCCAGCTTGAATCCGCGGATGTTGCCCTGCGGGTGGCGGCCACTTGAATCGCGGATGTTTGCCTCCCTAAGATGTGACGAATCGTGAGAGGAGCGGCTAGACGTTGAACTTGAAGTGAGCCCCGAAGTGCGCGGCCCTGTTGGCGTTTCTCGACGGGCGCGACTTCAAGAATCGTCGGGTACCCCCACCGGTCCCCCCAAGGTCTTCTCGCTGCCCCTCGGAGCCGCTCGGTGAAACGTGCGATTCTTGTGCGGTGCTTGGCCCTAAGGGCCTGCGTGGCGCCCACGTGCTTGCCAGGCGGACGAGGCCGCGAAGCCAGCGCGCTCGAGGCCGGGGACAATCGCTTCCTCGACCGTGCGATAGAAGACCTCGGCCAGTCGTCCGGGATCGGGACTTCCGAGCGCGACGTCGTCGTCCCCAAACCCTGCGCGCGACGCCCCCGCGCCCGACAGCGTTCGTTCGAGCGCCGCGAACGCACCGGGGAGGAACTGATCGACCCCGCGACGCGCATCGGGATGAGACTCTATGAAGGCCGCCCAATCGGCCAGTAGGACGAAGCCGAACCTGGCGTGGCGGACTTCGTCCGCAAGCAACTCCAGCAAGGCGCCGCGCAGGAACGGATCACGCGCCTGCTCGGCGGCGTCGACCAGGCGGGCAGTGTTGACCGTTTCGGTCATACAGTTGCCGTAAATCACGTGGCGAAGGAACTGTTCCTCGATCGGACCGGCGCTTCGCGGAATCGTCGTCGGCGCCGCCGGCGGGGGGGCACCCCCGAGACGCTGCGCGACCTCTGCGCAGATGGCCGCGTGGCGCAGTTCGTCCTCGGCCATCCCGACGAGGACCGTCTGTGCGTCGAGGCTCGCCTTCGCCTCCAGCGCGAACGGCAACAGGCCGGCGAAGACCAGCGCGGACTCGTGCTCGGCCGTGGCTCGCACCGTCCAGAGGTGACGCGCGCGCGCCAGCGCTGAGGACCCGTAGGAAACTGAATCGAATGCCGGCGTTCGACGCCGCGCGGACGCCAAGCGCCGCCTCCGTCGTGTAGCTTCGACGGCCATCCAGTTGCCGGCGCCTGCGCCAGACGCGAGTCCGCCGAGATCGGCAGAGCCCTCGTCAGTCCTAGAGCGCGTCGGGGTTGATTCGGACACCCAGGAACCCGCCGTCGTAAGGGGAAGTGTGCGCATCCGAGTGGACGTTCGCATCGGGGTTGACCCGAACACCTATGTCGCCGCCGTCGTACGGGGTCGGGTGCGCGTCGAGAATGGGTCCGATACCGACGCGTCCTCCGTCGTACGGGGTCGGGTGTGCGTCGAGAATGGGTCCGATACCGACGCGTCCTCCGTCGTACGGGGTCGCGCGCGCGTCAGGGTTGATCCGACTACCTATGTTGCCGCCGTCGTACGCGGGCGCCGTCCCGAGGAAGCTCCCGTCATAGGTCTGTTTGCCGGCGTCCTTCGGCCCGCTCTCCGGGACCAAAGAACTTCCGCAGCTGGCTGCGCCCGCCGCGAGGCCCGACAAGAGCGCGAGGGCACGCGCGCACATGAGATACCTGGGTTGATCCGTTGCCGATCTGGGCATCGATGACTCCGCCGGGTGAATCAACGCACGTTTCGTGCCAGCCGACCACGAAAGGATCACGCGAGCCGTCCACCCTTCGGTAGCTTCGCAGCATCAGATTTCCGAGGCTCAGGCGGCAACGGCACCTCGGATTTCGAAGTGTCGGACGCGGAACAGGGACGTCGAAGAGGTTCAGACGTTGAACTTGAAGTGGATGACGTCGCCGTCCTTGACGACGTAGTCCTTGCCTTCGAGGGCCAGCTTGGCGTTCGTGCGGCAGGCGCCCTCGGAGCCGTACTTGATGAGGTCTTCCCACCAGATGACCTCGGCCTTGATGAAGCCGCGCTCGAAGTCGGTGTGGATGACGCCCGCCGCTTGTGGGGCCCTGGCGCCGCGCTTGACGGTCCAGGCGCGGCACTCGTCGGGGCCGGCGGTCAGGAAGGTGATGAGGTCGAGGATCTTGTAGGCGGTGTGCGCCACGGCATGCAGGCCGGGCTCCTTCAAGCCGAGGCTCTCCAGAAAGGCGGGGCGGTCGGCGGCGTCGAGGCCGGCGATCTCGGCCTCGGCGGCGGCGCAGATGACGACGACCGGTGCACCCTCGGCTTCGGCGTGCGCGCGGAGGGCGCCGACGTACTTGTCGCCGTCGGCGGAGGCGAGCTGCTTTTCGGCGACGTTGGCGACGTAGAACACCTTCTTCAGGGTCAGGAGGCCGAGATCGCGCACCAGCGCCTGCGCCTCGGCGTCGAGCCCCTGCGCGCGCGCCGGCTTGCCGGCGTCGAGGCCGGCCCTCAGCTTCTCGCAGAGCTCGAGGACCACCTTCTCGTCCTTGGGGGCCGTCCCCTTGAGCGCCTTCCTGGCCCGATCGATCCGCTTCTCGACGGTTTCGAGATCCTTGAGGCAGAGCTCGGTGTCGATGGTACCGACGTCGGCGACCGGGTCGACGCGCCCCTCGACGTGGATGACGTTGTCGTCCTCGAAGCAGCGGACGACGTGCGCGATCGCGTCGGTCTCGCGGATATTGGCCAAAAACTGGTTGCCGAGGCCTTCACCCTTGGAGGCGCCGCGCACGAGGCCCGCGATGTCGACGAAGTTCACCGTCGCGGCGACGACCGACTTCGGATTGTAAAGCTCGACGAGCGCGTCGAGGCGCGCGTCGGGGACCGGGACCACGCCGACGTTCGGCTCGATGGTGCAGAACGGGTAGTTCGCCACGGCGGCGCCCGCCGCCGACAGCGCGTTGAAGAGCGTCGACTTGCCCACGTTGGGCAAGCCGACGATGCCGCAGGAGATCGCCATCCGGTGAGCCTACTTGATCGCGTCGGGAGCGGGCGGGCTTTGCCCGACCGCCCCATCGCGGGGGGCTCGGGACCCTCCCAGGGTCCCGAACTTAGCCGATCTTGCCGAACAGCTGGAAGGCGATGAGGAGACCGTAGATGACCAGCGACTCGATGAGCGCCAGACCGACGATCATCGGGACGAAGATCTTGCCCGAGGCCTGCGGGTTGCGGGCGATCCCCTCGAGCGCCGAGCCGGCGGCGCGCCCCTGGCCGATGGCGCCACCCAGGGCCGACAGGCCGATGGCGAGCGCGGCGGCGAGGCCGAGCCACTTGTCGCGGTCGGCGCGCGCGGGGTCCATCGCCTGCGCGAACGCCGGGCTGGCGGTGAGGACGACGGCGGCGGCGACGCCGAGGGCGAAGAGGGACGCGAAGGACTTGGAGATGCGGCGCATGATGATCGGGCTCCTGCTCGGTTTGTTTTCGGGTGCGGACCTTAGCTGCAAACGGGCCTGGTTTCTAGTGCTCTCGTCTGGTGGGCTTCTAGTGTTCTTCGTGAGCGACGGCCTGACCGATGTAGACGGTCGAAAGGAGAGAAAAGACCACCGCCTGGACGACGGAGACGAACACCCCCATCACCAGGAAGGGGACTGGAACCAGGAAGGGGATGATGGCGAAGAAGGCCAGCACGACCGCGTGGTCGGCGGCGATGTTGCCGAGGAGCCGCATCGACAGCGACACCGGGCGCGCCAGGTGGCTCACGATCTCGATGGGGATCATGAGCGGCGCCAGCCACCAGACCGGGCCCATGAAGTGCTTGAAGTACTTGATCCCGTGAGACTTCACGCCAAAGACGTGGGTCAGCACGAAGACCAGCAGCGACAGCATGAGGTTGGTCTTCAGCGTGTCGGTCGGCGGCAGGAACCCGGGGATGAGCGCCAGCATGTTCGAGAACAGGATGAAGAAGAACAGCGTGCCGATGAGCGGCAGGTACTTTCGCGCCTCCTTCTCGCCCATCACGCTGGCCATCAGGTTGAAGATCGTGTCCGCCAGCGTCTCGAACAGGTTGCGCAGGCCAAACGTGGGGGGCGGGACCAGGCCGCCGTCGCTGGCGCCGTTGACGGCGGTCGCGTAGCGGGTGGCGCCGAACAGCAAGAAGAGAAAAACCAGGAACGCGCCCAAGACGTGATCGAGCTGGAAGTGCGTCGTTTGGAACATCTGCCAGGTCCAGGTCCGCCCGAGCAGGGACGCCAGCGAGTCGTGCAGCGTCGAATATCCGGGGAAGAACTCGAACCAGGTGGCGTGCGGGCTCATGACGATTTCGCCCCGGCTTCTACCGCACGTCCGGAGAAAGACACCAGCAGGATCGAGACGACCAACACCGAAAATCCGAGCCCGAACGGCGCGACCGCCAGATGGGCGACGCGCAGGGCGACGAACACCAGCGCGAACAGCGCCGTCATCTTGCCGATGAGCGCAAAGGCGAGGCCACCGAGCGCCGCGGACGACGCCCCGTCGCGGGCGGCGACGACCGCGCGCGCGCCGAGCCGGGCCAGTACGTGGAAGTCCGCGCAGGCGAGCAGCGCGCCCGCCGCCGCACCCAGCGTGCCGCGCGGCCCCCAGACCACGCCCGCGATCGCCGTGAAGGCCACCGCCAGGATCGCGTTGGCGCGCTCGATCCGCTTAACCCCCGCCGTCATTCCTTGATCCCCCATCGCCCTGCTCGCGCTTGTAGGCGCGGGTCACCCGGACCAGCGCCTTGATGGCGGCGCCGATTCCGGCGGCGAGTCCCAGATAGCTGAGCCAAGGTTGCGTTCCGAATCTGTGGTCCAGGTAGTGCCCGCCCAGATAGCCGATCCCGATGGCGGCCGCGATCTCGATTCCGACGGCGCCGGTGGTGCCGGCGATCCGCCACATATTTTTAGTCTCGGGGTCGATGGGCGGCGTTCCGATAACACTCCGGAGCCTTGAAATCAAGGCGACCGGGCCCGAAACGGGACCGCGGGACCCGGCTCAAGTGAGGCCGAGCGTCTCGAGCAGCCGGGCAAGCCGCTGGCCGAAGGGGAAGTCCGAGGTGGTGTGGGCGTAGTCGAGGGCCGCGAACAGGTGCGTCTGTTCCAGATCGAGCCGCGCGGGATCGCGCTCCAGCAGCCGGACGAAGTGCTCTACCGCGCGCCGCTGGTCGAATCGCGTTCGGGCGACGACGGCGTGCCGGATGGTGGCGTGGACGGTGAAGCGTCCGGGCAGCGGCTCCTGCACGAGGTGCCAGCGGCGCAGGCGCGCCAGGCTGGCGCCGGGCCGGCAGCGGGCCAGCACCGCCAGCGAGCGCGCGTCGGCATGGTCGCCCTGCAGGTGGGCCAGCGCGGTCAGCAGGCGCCGCCCGCCGGGATCGAGGCGCGGCCAGACCCAGCGGACCAGCAAGCGCAGCTCGGGCAGGTCGTCCTCGTGCGCGATCGCGGCGATGCGGCCGACGCCCTTTCGCCGAAGCCACCGGCCGAGCGCCGGAGCCGTGGTGGCGCCGGCGCGCACCAGGGCGTCGCTGACGTCGAGGGCCAGCGCGTTCCAGCGCAGAAGCGCGGTCAGCTCGGCGACCGCGGGGAACGGACTTGCGCCGACGGTGACCAGCGGCGAGACGACGGGAAACACCGAGACGCCCGCCAGCAGACATCGGCGCGCCGTGAGCACCCAGAAGACGGGCGGCCCGTCGAGCGCGTTGAGAAAGCGCGCCATCTCCCGATCGTCCTCGTGGTTGTCGAGGACGATCAGCGTGGGCCCGCGCTCCCGGAGCTTTCGGCGGACGGCGCCGAGTCGCCGCTGGCGCTCATCGAGGCGCCCGAGCGGCACGCCCAGCCGGATGGCGAGCATGTCGATCAGCGTTCGGTGGTCCCAGGCGCCCACGCGCAGCCATTCGATCCCGCCCGGATGGTCGCGCCGTACGCGGTGCCCGAACGCGGCGGCCAGCGTCGACTTGCCGGTCCCGCCGGCCCCTACCAGGGCCAGCCTCGGATGCAGCCCCGAGCGGTAGGCCCTCGCCAAGGTCGCGAGCTCCGACGCGCGGCCATGAAAGGGGCGAGGGCGGGCAGGGAAGGCCACGGGGCGGGGATTCGCTAGAGGGCGGCCTTGCCGCCGGCGATCTCGGTCAGCGTTTCGCGGGCAGCGGCGGTGAAGGCGTTCACCTCCTCGAGCGTGTGCGCGAGCGAGATGAAGGCGGCCTCGAACTGCGCCGGCGGAAGCAGGAATCCGCGCTCCAGCATGCCGTGGAAGAACTTGGCGTAGTGGTCGGTGTTCGAGCGCTTGGCGCTCGACAGATCGACCACCTCCTCGGGGGCGAAGAAGAGCGTGAACGCCGAGCCGACCCGCTGCACGCGCGCGGTGACGCCGGTGCGGCGGACGGCGCGGGAGAGATCGTCCTCGAGGACGCGGCCGATTCCTTCGAGCGCCACGTAGGCGTGCTCATCGAGGCGCTTGAGCGTGGCGAGGCCGGCGGCGACGGCGACGGGATTCCCGGACAGCGTCCCCGCCTGGTAGACGGGACCGACCGGCGCGATCACGTCCATCACGTCGGCGCGGCCGCCGTAGACGCCGAACGGCAGGCCGCCACCGACGATCTTGCCGAGGCAGGTCAGGTCGGGCCGGACGCCGAACATGTGCTGCGCGCCGCCGCGCGCGACGCGGAAACCGGTGATCACCTCGTCGAAGATCAGCAACGCGCCGTGCTCGTCGCAGAGCGCTCTCAGAAGAGGGAGATAGGCCGGGCGCGGCATGACCACGCCCATGTTGGCGGGGATTGGCTCGATGATCAGCGCCGCGATCTCGTCGCGGTGCTCATCGAACGCCGCCCGCATGGCGTCGAGGTCGTTGTAGGGGACCACCAGCGTGTCGGCCACCGCGGCTGGTGTGACGCCGCTCGACCCGGGCAGCCCCAGCGAGACGACGCCGGAGCCGGCCTTGGCCAGGAGCGCGTCGGCGTGGCCGTGGTAGCCGCCGTCGACCTTGATGATGCGGTGGCGACCGGTGAAGCCGCGCGCCGCGCGTAGCGCCGACATCGTCGCCTCGGTGCCCGAGGAGACGAAGCGCATTTTCTCCAGCGACGGCATCATGAAGCGAATGAGCTCGCCGAGCTCCACTTCGCGCGGGGTCGGCGTGCCGAAGGTGGTCCCCGCGGAGGCGGCGTGGATGACGGCGGCGACGACGTCGGGGTCGGCGTGGCCGAGGATCAGCGCCCCCCACGACCCGATGAAATCGGTGTAGCGGTTGCCGTCGACGTCATGCACGAACGGACCGACGCCGCGCTCGAGGAAAACCGGTGTTCCCCCGACCGACTTGAAGGCACGCACGGGCGAGTTCACGCCTCCGGGGAAGAGCGCGCAGGCCCGCTCGAAGAGCGACGAGGAGCGCGGGCGTTTTGGACCGGGGTTGGTGGCCATCCGGGTTACGACTCGTCCGGGGGACCGTCGTCCCCGCCGCCTTCTTCCTCGTCGTCGTCTCCGTCCGCTTCGTCGGCGGCGGACTCGTCGCCCAGATCCTCGGTGCCGAGCGGTTCGGCCTGCGCCTCGGCGCGGGCCGCCGCCACCTCGGGGGAGACCTCGTGCTCTCCCTCTTCCTTCTCGGCCATCCGCTCCATGGCCACCACCTTCTCTTCGGCCTCGAGGCGGATGAGGCGGACGCCCTGCGTGTTGCGTCCGATGGTGGGGATGCCGTCGACCGGCATGCGGATCAGCTTGCCGCCATCGGTGATGAGCATCAGGTCGTCGTCGTCGCTGACCAGGCGCAGGCTGACCACCTTGCCGTTGCGCTCGGTGGTCTTGATGGTGATGACCCCCTTGCCGCCACGGTTCTTGGTCGGGTAGTCACTGGTCGGCGTCCGCTTGCCGTAGCCGCGCTCGCAGACGGTGAGCAGCGTCGCCGGCTCCTCGCGCGGGACGACCGCCATGCCGACCACCTGGTCCTTGTCGCCGTCCCCGTCGCGCAGCCGGATGCCGCGCACGCCGCGCGCCGTGCGGCCCATCGGGCGGACGTTCTCTTCGCGGAAACGAATGGCCCAGCCGTTGCGCGTGCCGATGAGGACGTCGGCGGCGCCCTCGGTGATTCGCACAGCGACCAGATCGTCGTCGTCGGGAATGGTCAGGGCGATGATGCCGGAGCTGCGGATGTTGGCGAAGGCGTCCAGCGAGGTCTTCTTGATGTAGCCGGTGCGGGTGGCCATCACGACGAAGGCCCCCTCCGAGAACTCGCGCACCGGCAGGAGCGCGACGACGCGCTCGCCCTCCTGCAGCGGGATCAGGTTGACGAAGGCCTTGCCCTTGGCGGTGCGGCCCGCCTGCGGGACCTCCCACACCTTCTTCGAGTAGGCGCGCCCCTTGTTGGTCAGCATCAAGAGCGTGTCGTGCGTCGAGGCGACGAACAGCTGGGCGACGAAGTCCTCCTCGTGCGTCGCCGCGCCGGTGATGCCCCGGCCGCCGCGTCGTTGAGCCCGGTAGAGCGTCTTCGGGTTGCGCTTGACGTAGCCGCCGTGAGTGACGGTGACGACCATCTCCTCTGGGACGATCATGTCCTCGACGTCGATCTCCACGTCGGCGTCGTTGATCTCCGTTCGACGGTCGTCGCCGAACTCTTTCTTCACCGCCTCGAGCTCGTCGGTGACGACCGCCATCAGGATCTTCTCGCTCCCCAGGATCTCTTCGAGGCGCGCGATCAACGCACCGACCTCCTTGATCTCGGCGACCAGCGCGTCGCGCTCGAGGCCGGTCAGCTTGGCTGAGGCGCATCTCGAGGATCGCCTGCGCCTGTCGCGCCGACAGCTCGAAGCTCGACATGAGGCCCGCCTTGGCCGCCTCGGTGTCCTTCGAGGCGCGAATCAGATCGATCACCGCATCGATGTTGTCGACGGCGATCTTGAGCCCCTCGAGGATGTGCATCCGGTCGCGGGCCTGACGAAGGTCGAACAGCGTGCGCCGCGTGACCACGTCGCGCCGGTGCCCGATGTAGTGAGTCAGGGCCTTCTTGAGCGACAGGATCTGCGGACGCCCATCGACGATCGCCAGCATGTTGATGCCGAACGATTCCTGCAGCGGCGTCATCTTCCAGAGGTTGTTCTGGACGATCTCCGGGACCGCGTCCTTCTTGAGGTCGATGACGATCCGCATACCGTCGCGGTCGGACTCGTCGCGCAGATCGGCGATCCCCTCGATCCGCTTGTCGCGCACCAGCTCGGCGATCTTCTCGATCAGCTTGGCCTTGTTGACCTGGTACGGAATCTCCGTGGCCACGATCGACTTGCGCCCCGTCTTGGGGTGCTCCTCGACGGTCGTCCGGCCGCGCATCAGGATCGCGCCGCGCCCCGTCTCGTAGGCGTTGCGGATGCCGTTGCGCCCGCTGATGAAACCGCCGGTGGGGAAGTCGGGGCCAGGGACGATCTCGATCAGCTCGTCGGTGGTGATGCCGGGGTTCTTGATGACGGCGATGGTCGCGTCGATCACCTCGCGCAGGTTGTGCGGCGGGATGTTGGTGGCCATGCCGACCGCGATGCCGGCCGCGCCGTTGACCAGCAGGTTGGGGAAGCGGGCCGGCAGGACCGTCGGCTCGGTCTCCTTGTCGTCGTAGTTCGGCTGGAAGTCGACCGTCTCCTTGTCGATGTCGGCCAGGAGCTCGCCGCCGATCTTCTCCATCCGGCACTCGGTGTACCGGTAGGCCGCCGCCGAGTCGCCGTCGACCGACCCGAAGTTCCCCTGGCCGTCGACCAGCGTGTAGCGCATGGCGAAGTCCTGGGCCATACGCACCAGCGCGTCGTAGGCCGCCGTGTCGCCGTGCGGGTGATACTTGCCGAGGACGTCGCCGACCACGCGCGCGCACTTGATGTAGGGCCGGTTCCAGTAGTTCGAGAGACCGTGCTGCGTGTAGAGGATCCGTCGGTGAACCGGCTTGAGCCCGTCGCGCGCGTCGGGGAGCGCCCGCGACACGATGACGCTCATGGCGTAGTCCATGAACGCCGACTTCATCTCCTCCTCGATGGCGATCGGGATGCGGTTTCCTGCGAATGGCGGGGCGGCGCCGTCAGCGCTCATGCGGGTCCTCTCGGTCGGCTAGTAAGGAATGGATGGTGAAACGGTGATTCATCACCGTGGCAACGGTGACTCATTACCGTGGAATGAACCGTCCGGCCGCGGCCTCGAGGCGCCGGAACTCCTCGATCTGCGCCAGGAAGACCGGAACAATCTCCGGATCGAACTGGGAGCCGGTGCATCGTTCGAGCTCGCCGCAGGCGATCTCGTGCGGCAGCGCCTTGCGGTAGGCGCGGTCGGAGGTCATCGCGTCATAGGCGTCGGCCACGGCGACCACCCGCCCGATCATCGGGATGTGATCGCCGACGAGGCCCTGCGGGTAGCCGGAGCCGTCCCACGCCTCGTGGTGGCAGTAGCAGCCTGGGACGATGTCGCGCATGAACGGGATCGGCTCGAGGATCCGCTTCCCCTTGGCCGGGTGCGAACGGAACATCGCCAGCTCCTCGGGCGTCAGCTTGCCGGGCTTGTTGAGCTTGTCGTTGCGCACGCCGATCTTGCCGACGTCGTGCATGAGGCCGACCTTGACGATCGTGTCGATCTCCGGCCCCGGCAGCCGCAGCCCGATCGCGATGAGGCGCGCGTACATCGAGACGCGCTCGGAGTGACCGCGCGTGTAGCGGTCGGACTCCTCCAGCGCGTGGGCGAACCCGATGATCGTCTGCTTGAAGTTCTCCTCCAGCGAGACGTTGGCCTTGGTCAGATCCTGGTTGGCGTCGACCAGGTTCTCGTAGAGACGCGCGTTCTCGATCGAGAACGCGGCGCGGCTGGCGAGGACGTACAGCATCTTGCGCTGCCCCTCGGAGAACTTGTTGCCGCGCGTGTAGCTGTAGGCGTTGAGCATCCCGATGATGCGCCCATTGAGCTTGAGCGGGATGCTGCAGAGGCTGACCAGGCGCCGATCGAGCTCGCGCGGCGGCGCCTCGAGAAAGCGGTACGAACGGCTGCCGTGCACCAGCAGCGGCCGGTCCTCGCTGAAAAAGCGGCAGCGCCTCCTGCAGGTTGAGCAGCGGCGCCTCGACGCCGGGGTCGGCGCGCTCGGAGACCTTGCGCATCCGCTCGGCGAAGCGCCCGGCCTTCTTGGGGTCCTCGAGCAGCAGGCTGACCACGTCGGCGTCGACGGCGTCGATCGTCGCGTCGAGCACCAGATCGAGCACCTTCTCGACCGACAGCGAGGTCGCGATCGCCTCGCTGATCTTGTAGATCGAAAGCGCGTCCTTGAGCCGTATGTTCTCGTGTTGCAGGCGCTGCCGATCGAGGCCGCGCTGCACGATGTGGATGACCTCCTCGACCTTGAACGGCTTGAGGATGTAGTCGTAGGCGCCCTTCTTCATCGCCTCGATCGCCGTCTCGACGGTGCCGAAGCCGGTCATGATGACCGTGAGGACCGGGATGCTCTCCTCGCCGATCTTCTGGATGAGCTCGAGGCCGCTCATGTTGGGCATCTTGAGATCCGAGATGACCAGGTTGTAGCTGCGCTGGCGCAGCTCCTCGATGGCCAGCGCGCCGTCCTCCACGGCGTGGACGACGTACCCCTCCATGGTCAGGAAGTCGGCCAGGATCTCGCGGATCACCTTCTCGTCGTCGACGACCAGGATGCGCGCCGTCTCCAGCATCGGGACGTACTCGTGCCGATCGCTGCGGTCGGTCCCATCCTGCGGATCAACCGCCTCGGGGGCGCTCTGCGCCGCCTCTGCCTGGGCCGCGGAGACGCTCGCCAGCAGGGCTTCTCGGTCGCTCGTGCTCAAGAATTTCCCTAGAAAGCGAGCCTAGTCCAGCAGGGTGGGGAAGACTAGGAGAATCACCCCTTTCGTCACCCTTTCATCACCCCTTCATCTTGGCCTGCTGCGCGGAGATGTCCTTCCATTTGGCCTCGCGCTCCTGCGTCGATTTCTGCTCGGAGTCGGCCTTCTTCTTGGCCGACTGCCAGTCGTCGTTCTTGTCCTTCCACTGATCCTGGAAATTGCCGACCGAGAAGTCGCCGCTCGGTTTGATCCCTTTCTGCTGCGCCAGCTTCGCCTTCTCCAGCTCCACCTTGGCCTGCGCGGCGGCCTCGTGGGCGTCCGCCGCCCTGGACGAGGCCTTGAGCCAGTCCTCCTTCTCGTCGAGCCAGGCCAGCTTGCTGTCGGAGACCTTGACCCCCATGTCGGCGATCTCCTTGCCGTGGCGGGCGGAGTTGGCGCGGTTCTCGTCGTGCGAAGCGTTGGCCGACTCCTGCTCGGTCCCCGCCTTGTCGACCTCCAGCGCCGCCTGGTCCTTCTCGTTCTTGGCGACGCTGCGCTCCCTGTCGAGCTCGTCGAGCTGGGTCTTGGCCGTGCGCTGCTCGCTGCGCGCCACCTCGAGATCGTTCTGCGCGGCGAAGATGTCCGACTTCTCGCCGGCGGAGATCGAATCGATGGCGGAGTCGTCGACCTTGTACTTGAGCCCGCCGCCACAGCCGGCGATCCCGATGACGGCAAGGAGAGCGGTCTGGGTGAGGGCGGGGACAAAGATGCGGGTGGTCATGATCCCCCCATGGTCGGCCGTTCGCCGCTGCCGCGTCAAGGGCTGGCGCCGCGTCAAACCACCGCCATCCTGCCACCCTGCCCGCCCCGCGGCGCCGCTATAGCGGCCGATTGCGCCGCGCAGTATAGTCGGGGTTTCGGAATTCACCCATGCGCCGGAGCAAGACTATGCGTTCACGATCTTCGTACAGCCTATTGTCGATCTTGACCCTCTCGGCCGGCGTCGCCGCCGGCCTCGGGTGTGCCGGCGTCAAGCCGAACCAGAGCAGCACCGGCGGCAACGGCGGCAACAACAGCGGCTCCGGCGGCAACGGGGGAAACAACTCGGGAGGCGGCGGGGGCGGCGGGAATCTCCCGGTCACCCCGATCAGCGGCTCGCACACCTGTACCGACTTCGACACCAGCAGCAACTGCGGCAGCTTCAATTCCGGCGACCAGGGAAAGCTCGACGGCAGCAACACCTCGGGTTCGACGAGCATTGCCTACCCGCTCGATAACTCGCTGTTCCCCTCGAACCTGGGTCCGATCCAGGTCCATCTCTCGAGCTCCGGCAGCTCCGCCCGCATCCATTTCCTGACGACCCAGAGCAGCAATGTCGACGTGCAGTACTACGGCGGCTGCGAGTCGGCGCCCGGTTCGGGCTGCGTCGTGACGCTGCCGGTGGCCTTCACCCGGATGCTGATCCCTGCTTGCCAGACCGAGAACATCCAGCTCACGGCGCGCGTCCTGAGCGGCGGAACGCCGACCGACGACTCGTCTCCCGTCAACGTCGCCTGGGCCTCGACGGCCGTGACCGGCGGCCTCTACTACTGGACGGTCCTCCCGAACCAGAATTACTGCACGGGCGGGAGTGCCTCCAACCCGGTCGCCAATCCGCCCAACTACTGTCTGCTCGACTTGAGTCAGAACCCCAAGAACGGCACGGCGATCTACCGGTACGACTTCTCGCAGGACAATCCGGCGCCGCAGCAGGTCTGGACTGATGACGGCGGTCCCAACTCGAACCCGGCCTACCAGGGCGCGCCACAGGCCTTCAACGGCGGTACGGCCGGCGGCCACTGCATCGGGTGCCACTCGATCACCAACGACGGCAAGTTCATGGGGCTGACGATCGGGGGCTCATCCACCGCCAACGCAGCGAACTGGGAGATCCTCGATATCCAGAAGCAGGACCTGTTCAGCATCAACCCGACCCGGACGGGCGGCAACGGCTGCAGCGATCCGAACGCGACACCGACCAGCGACCAGGTCTGTTACTGGGAGCAGTACCGCAAGGACCAGTTCGCGACGGAGATGACCTGGGGACCGGGCGACGACGTGATGGTCAGCATGTACAAGTCGAAGCTCTACTTCAACAGCGTGTCTGCGACCCAGGGCTCCGCCACGGCGACGATCAGCCAGACCGGGCCGGCGCTCCCCAATTCGGCCGGCAAGATCGATCCCTATCAGTCCGATCCGTTCTGGAGCCACGACGGCCAGTACCTGGTCTACACCTCGTTCAGCCAGGCCGCGACGCCCGACGCGACGGGCAATCCGAGCGGGCTCAATGGCGACCTCAAGACCGGCGGGCGCATCGCCATCGCCTCCGCGACGACGGAATCGATCAATGACGACGCGCACGTCCTGGTCGACCGGCAGAACGGAATCACCAGCTACTACCCAGTCATCTCGGAAGACAGCAACTGGGTCGTGTACAACCAGAGCAACTGCGGCGGCAACTCGAGCGCCACCGAGAGCTACAACGGCAGCGCCGGATATGGCGCGGGCGTCTGCGACGGCTACGACGACTCATCGGCCAAGCTCTATCTCGTCTCAACCGACGGCAACACGATGCTGAACCTCGACAAGGCCAACGGCAGCGGCAACAACGACAACTCCTGGCCGCGCTTCAGCCCCGACGTGAGCACCTTCCGCGGCCAGACACTCTACTGGGTCGCCTTCTCGTCGCGGCGTCCGTACGGCACCGAGCTCAACACCAACGGGATCTCCAACTCGCAGCCGCAGCTCTGGTTCGCGGCCCTCACGCTCGGCGAGATCAACGACGGCGATCCCAGCTGGGCGCCGGTCTGGTTGCCGGGTCAGAACCCCGATCAGACCAACCCCTACGGGAACCACGTTCCGCAGTGGGTCAGGGTTGCGATCGTGATCGATCAGCCCTAGCCAGTAGCATCCCCCCGGCGCGACGGCGCCCGTTCAAAGGAACGGAGACAATTGAAGTCAGTTTCACGGTTCGCCATCTCGGTCGTGGCCGTCCTCGCACCGCTCTTCGGAGTGGGCTGCCAGCTGGACAAGTCTGGCCTGTCGGCGGTCGGGGTCTCGGGGAGCGGCGGCGCACCGGTGCTCACCGGGACCGGCGGCGCCGGCACCGCCTCGGGCGGCAGCGGCGGCACGGCGACGACCGGGGCTGGCGGCGCGGCGGGCACCGGGACCGGCAGCGGCGGTGACGCGGCCGGCGGTGTCTCGGGAACCGGCGGCGACCTCTCCGGCGCGGGGGGCAGCGTCCCGGGGACCGGGGGCGACGTCGCGTCGGGCGGCGCGTCTGGAACGGGCGGCGCGGCGGGCGCGGGCGCGACCGGCGGCCGCGGGGGCGGCGGGATCAGCGGCATCGGCGGCCGTTTCGGCGGCGGGAACGGGGGGCGCGGCGTCGACGCCGGGACGACCAACGCCTGCGAGCCGCCCGACGCGGGCGCCGCTTGCGTGGCCTGCGCGAGCGCCGGCGGCGCGTGCCAGAACGGCGTCTGCACCTTCGCTTGCGGCTCGGGCTGCTCCCCCTGCACGGGCGCGATCACCTGCCCGATGGGGATCGCCTGCAAGATCACCTGCCCCGCGGGGGGCTGCAGCGGCGCGATCGACTGCCGCAACGCCACCAGCTGCAACGTCACCTGCGCCGACAACGCCTGCGGCAAGCAGATTCAGTGCGCCGGCACGACCTGCACCGTCACCTGCAGTGGCAGCGACTCCTGCGCCGGCGGCGTGGCGGCGAGCGGCTCGATGAACACGGTCACCTGTTCGGGGATGGGATCGTGCAAGGGGCCGATGACCTGCGGGGGCAACAACTGCGATGTCGAGTGCACCGGCCCGACCAGCTGCACCTCGACGATCACGATGTCGGCCGGCACCAACACGGTCAACTGCCGCGGCGGCAACGCCTGCGCGGGCGCCGTCCGGTGCAGCGGCAACGTCTGCACCACGGACTGCTCGGGGACCCGGGACTGCGCGAGCGGCTACTGCTGCTTCGCCGCCGCCTGCCACACGACGCCGACGACCACGCCCCAGTGCAAATAGGCCGGCGCGGCGGAGCTCAGGTCCCGCTGTCAGCCGTGAAATCGATGCAGGAGCCGCCCGGCAGGCAGATGTTCGGGCTGCAGTAGAAGGCGGCGCTCATGTAGTTGCAGCAGGTCGCGCTCGCTCCGCACGCCGGTGTCGCCGCGTTGCACGGGCTCGGATTGTTGGGCTGCGGGTTGAGCCCGGCCACCGTGCAGATGCAGGGGACGCCGTTCAACGTCAGTCCCGCGATGGTGTCGCACGCGCAGATGAGGTTGCCGGTGCATTCGTGCCCGCCGCGCGTGCAAGTGCCGCCAACGCCCTTGTCGTTCCCCTGCCCCGGCGGGCAGCCGGGCGGAAGGTCCAGCGCCAGATCGACAGTCATACCGTCGTGGCTGCCGCCGTCCGGGGGCCGACCCGGTCCCGAAGAACAGGCCACGAGCCCAGCCAACATCGCCGGTACGAGCAGGCTCTTCAGCGTCATCTTCGTAGACTACTCTCTTCTCTTGGTCAGTTGAACGCCCTGGTCACGCGCAGGGTGTACGAGCTGGTTCCCGTGTAGTCGAGGACGCCGAAAGCCTCCGTTCCGCGGCCGAAGCCGATCCGGGCGATGAGATCGATCCGGTAGTCCGCCAGGTGAAACTGGATGGCCGGCGCCAGCCAGGTCGAGCGCAGGTTGTTGATGGGGAACTGCGGGTCGTCGACGGTATTGATCTGGATGTCGGTCCCGAGCTCGACCGACGCGCCGAGGAAATCAAACGGCGCGTAACCAATTGCGACGTGCGAGTCCCAGAACACCACCGTCGGGACGACCACCTCCATGTCGAGAAAATTGCCGTTGGGGCCGATGAAGACCAGCAGGCCTTCGTTGATCACGTAGGTGAACCGGCCGATCGCGCCACCCAGGATGGCCGTCGGCTCGAGGTGGAAGTAGTACGGGAAGACGTACGAGACGAGCTCGCCGTTCGTGGGGAGGTAGAAGCCGAAATGCGTGGTGTGAGTGGCGAGACGGGTGCGGAACCCGAACCCGCCGACCGCCGCTTCGCCCGCGAGACGCTCGGTCCAGATGGCACCCAGGCGGACGTCACCGAACGAGACCGCCGTCTGTTTCTCGGGGACCGGCGCGCCGCCCGGGACCATCGTGACGTCCAGTGACGTCACCTGCGCGAACGGGATCTCGGCCTCGAACGAGAACCGATGCCAGCGCAGCGATCCCCCCAGCGAGAACCGAAAGTTGGTCCCGCTCCCGATGATGTATGGCAGCGCCGACAGGTCGTCGCTGCGGGCGTAGGCGGCGTCGAGGTAGAGGCGGGTGGGCGACTCGGGGAGCCGCAGCTCGGGTCCGTCGACGGGCGGCGGGTAGTAGGTCGAGAGGACCGAGCGGTCCGCGCTGTCGGGACGCTCCTCGTCCGCGCGCGCGGCGGGCCCGCGCGCGACGGCGAGGAGACAGAGGGTGAATGCGGCGAGGAGCTTTCGTTCGGTCAACGGTCCTCGTTTGTGCCCGGACAGGCGGTTAGGCTTCGATGAATTCCAGCTCGCCGAGGTAGTCGTTCTTGCCGATCTCCACCCCGCCCCGGCGCAGCAGATTGTACGCGGTGGTGACGTGGAAATAGAAGTTCGGCAGTTGGCGGGCGAGCAGATATTCGTCGGCGCGCAGCGTCTTGCCCGGGCGGTTCGGTCGATCGGGGAGCTTGATCGTGGTCGCCGGCGTCGTCCGCTCGAAGTCCTTGGCGCCGAGCGTCTCGAGATAGCCGAGGCACTTGGCGATGCGGCCGCGCAGCTCGGCGAAGGTCGTCTCGTTGTCCTCGTGCTTCGGCGCCTCCTTGCCGGCCAGGTTGGAGGCCGCCGACTTGGCGTGGTCGCAGGCGATCCGGATCTGCGCCGTGAAGGGGAGCATGTCGGGGGCGAGGCGCTCCCCGCAGAAGTTGTTGACGTCGAATTTCCGGGTCTCCGCGTAGACCTGGGCCTTCCCCATGATGGTGTCCAGGTTCTTGAGGGTGCGCATGAACTGCTTGACGACGAGGTAATACATCTTTGTTTTGTCTCCGAGGGTGGTGGGCACACGATCTACTCGACGGGGATCGGCCCGGCAACCGGCTTCCCCACCCCCTGGAAAAGGCGCAAAATCCGCCCATGCACCCCCCATTTAGCTTTGGCATGCCCAAGAAGGTTCTGTTTGCGGTTGGCGGCCTGACCCTCCTGTTCGCCGTCCGAGCCGAGGCCACGGTCAACCAGCCGGCGCCGGACAACACGCCGATGCCGCAGCCGGCGAACCCGGCCGAGGTCAGCTGCTGCGTGGTGAACCACGGCTTTGCCGCCGACGCCGACACACTGGCAGGCCTCTTCATGTACAACGAGCTCAACGGCGGCGACCCGGGGCTCGATCCGATCAAGGACGCCCACACGACGCCGGGGACTTTTTCGCCGCAGTGTGGCCTCAAGGGAACCATCGTCCTCCACGGCGGCGGGTGCCAGAACGCGCTCGGCTGGTACAACGCCACCACTCCTCCCTCCGCCCCCGCCGCCAATGCGATCTACCCCATCGTGCCGATGGATCTGTCACAGCCGGCGCCCGCGGGCCTCGGATGCGCGAACTACCAGAACACACCGCCCACGCCGACGCTGAACTTCTGTCCGCTGGCGTCGCGGACGACGACTCAGGGATACGGATGGGCGAAGCCGCTCCCGGATTTCGCGGCGGACATCCGGAACGATCTGCACTGGGCCGGTGGCCCGGTGGGCTTCGCCTTGATCGGCAACGACAGCTGGGTCAGCGGCGCCAACTGTCCGCAAACGAAGTACTCGGAGGCGGACCTCAACGTGAAGAACGCCGCCGGTCAGCCCTGGATCACGACCCTCATTTACCAGTCGACGACGGATCCAAATGGCTACTACATCGCCTTCGAGGACCAGCCGACCTGCACGGCCAGCTGGAAGGGCTGCGACCCCGGCAACCCCAATCAGCCCATCTCGAGTGGCGGCAACGACGGCGACTTCAACGACTTCGTGTTCTACGTGAGCGGCATCGACTGCGCGGGCGGCGGCGATGTCTGTGACACCGGACTGAAGGGCATCTGCGAGGGCGGCACCACCCAGTGCGCGAACGGCGGCACCGACATCAAGTGCCGGCAGGACATCATGCCGCGGGCGGAGACCTGCAACCTGCTCGACGACGACTGCGACGGCATCATCGACAACCCGGACGCGCCCGGGCTCTGTTCGAACGGCCAGGTCTGCTACCAGGGGACATGCATTCCGCCCTGCTCGACGGGCGAGTTCCCCTGCATTCCGCCCTACATGTGCGACGACAGCGACGGGCTTTGCAAGGACCCCGCGTGCATGAACGTCAGCTGCGGCTCCGACCAGACCTGCTACCGCGGCGTGTGCGTCGGCGGCTGCGACAACGTCACGTGCCCGCCCGGCCAGGTCTGCCGCATCGGCAACTGCGTCGACCCCTGTGCCGGGATCACCTGTGACAGCGGTCAGGTCTGCGAAGGCGGCGCCTGTCTGGCGGCGTGCGGTTGCCGGAACTGCCCGAGCGGCAAGACCTGCTCGAGCGACGGCACCTGTGTCGACACCGGGTGCGACAAGCTCAAGTGCACGGCGCCCGAGGTCTGTGTCCAGGGGGCGTGCAAGGACGGCTGCGACGGGGTCCACTGTCCCGCGGGGCAGACCTGCTCCATGGGCGCGTGTGCCATCCCCGACGGCGGCATCCCGATTCCCGAGCCCGACGGCGGCGTCACCGCGACCGGCGGCGATACCGGAACCGGTGGCCGAACGGGTCGCGGCGGCTCGAACGGAAGCGGCGGCGTCGGGAACAGCGGCGGCAGCAACGGCTCCGGCGGATCGACGGCACCGCACGAAGGCGGCGTCACGGCCTGCAACTGCGACTCCTCATCCGGCCCGAGCGGCGGAGGTCTCGCGCTCCTGCTGGCGGCGCTCGCCGTCGCGTCGCTCCGGCGGCGCCCTCTGCAGCGCGCGCGGCGCCGCCGTTGATCCGCGGAATACGGATCGCGGCGATCGCCAGAGCGCTCTTGGGGGCGCCCTTGGGGGTGCTCTTGGCGGCGTCCTCGGCCGGCGCGGCGGTCACCCAGGCGGACACCACCCCATTGCCGCAACCGACGCCGTCGACGGAAATCTCGCTCGTCACGTCGCGGGGCTTCTCCGCCGATGCGGACACGCTCGTAGGGTTGTTCAAGTACTTCGCCGGCGGCGCCGACGCCGCGATCGATCCGATCAACGACGCCGCGACGACGCCCGGGATCTTCCCGGCCGAGTGCGGGTTCAAGGTCCAGATCGTGCTCAAGGGGGGGGGCCTGCAAGAATGCCTTCGGCTGGTACAACGCGACCATCCCCTCCACCACGCCGTCGGCGATCTACCCGGTCGTTCCCGCCGCACTCACGGCGGCACCGCCCAACGGGATTGGCTGTCTGGACGGCGACTTCTGCCCACTCGCCAGCCGGACGACGAGCCAGGCTCCGCAACATGCCTGGACTGACCCTCTTCCGGCATTCAGCGTAGACCTCCGTTCGAACCCGAACTGGGCCGGCGGCCCCGTCGGGGTTTGTCCTGGTCGCGAACTCGAGCGGTGGCCAGTGCAGTCAGACCAAGTACACGCAGGACTACCGGCGTCGACGGCACGGGGTGTGGCTGCGACCTCGCCGGGACCGGCTCCTCTTGGTGGCTTGGGACCTTGCTGTTCGGCGGTCTGGCGATCGCGCGGCGGCGTCGTCGCGCGATCGGGATCAAGATCGATCAGTAAGCAGGCGGGCCCCAGTAGCCCTGTTGCCAGACCCAGGCGTAGCCGTTCCAGGCCCAGTAGGGGGCGACCCAGACCCAGCCCGCGTAGGGGGCGTACGACCAATTGGGGCCGATCCAGACACTGACGCCACCGCGGTAGCCCCAGTAGCCGGGGAGCCAGACGCGGCCGCCGACCGGGTGTACGCCGTACACGACGCCGTGGAAGCCGGGCCTCGGCGCGACGCGAACGACGGCTCCGTGGTACCCGCCGTAGGGTACCGCCGCGTGGATTGCGCCGTGGAACCCGGCGGCCGGCGCCGCGTGGAAAGCGCCTCCGTGGAACCCGGCAGCCGGCGCCGCGTGGAAGCCGCCGCCGTGGAAGCCGCCGCCGCCGCCGTGACCGCCGCCGCGCGCGAAGGCCGCCGCCGGCGTAGCCAGCAGCGCCAACCCAAGCACAGCCGTCAAAATGCGTTTCATGGCCGAAAATCCTCCTTCTTTCAGATGAACGACCCGCGGGTGCGGTTGCAGGTAAGTGCGCCGGTACACGCGAGGCTTGGACGCCACGCATCGACTCTTGATACATAGAGGCAGCTCATGCCTGCCGCGAAGCCGGACGGACGCGTGGTGGCCGAGCCGTGGACGCCGCCCCGCTTCCGGCGCGTGCTCACGGTCGTGGCGGGGATCTATGCGCTGTTCGTCTGGATGGACGCGGCCGGGCTGAACCTTCCCGACAAGATCCTGCCGCTGCCGGTGCGGTTTTTCCTGCAAGAGGCGGCGCTGTTTCCCGACGCCGCGCGCGACGCGATCGAGTATCGCGCCGAGGGGTGGCGGTGCGACCTCGGCCGGTTCGAGGAGATCGACGTGCGCCCTTATTTTCCGATCCAGCGCGACGACAAGGAGAGCCGGTTCTACCGGGCGATGTTCTTCCACCGGCGCCAGCGGAAGGTGCTCGAGGCGTTGGACCAGTTCATCGTCACGGAGCACAACCGCGCGCATCCCGAGGGGCGCATCGGCGGCGTCATGCTGCTCAGCCTGCGCATCCCGATTCCGCCGCCGGGGACGCCGGAGCCGCGGTACCAGCGGCTGCCGCTCACCGACTACCCGCAGGAGGTCGAGCGCAAGTATTGGTACGTCACGCCGACGGGTGAGCGGACCCAGCGCTGCGAGGAGCCGGCCGCGCCGTGAAACGTCCACCGCCGCCTCAGACCCCGTTGACGCGTCTGCGCGACTGGCTCGACGCCCCGCAGCCGATCGAGCGGCTGGCGCTGGCCCGGATCGTCTTGCCGCTGGTGCTGCTCTCTTTTCAGGCCTCGCGCCTGGTCCACGCCGCCGACTGGCTGTCGCCGATCGGGTTCCGCGTCCCCTATCTCGGGGGCGGCGACTGGCGGCAGCCGCTCTACATTCCGCCAGTCCCGCCGGGCCTCGCCTGGGCGATCGCCGTCGTCACCGTCGTCGCAGGGCTTTGTCTCTCGGCGGGGTTCTTGTCGCGCGCGGCGGGCGGGCTGTTCGCGGCGCTGCTGGCCTACCTGGCGCTCGCCGATCGGCTGGAGGCGTTCACGGTCAGCAAGCTCGGCCCGATGCTGGCGCTGGCGCTGTGTCTGAGCCCGGCCGGCGCGCGCTACGGCGTCGACGCCTGGCTGCGCCACCGGCGGAACCCGGAGGCGCCGCTGCCGACACACGTGAGGGGCGGCGTCATCCGGTTTTTTCAGATTTTCCTCTGCGCGATGTACTCGGGCGCCGGGATCGCCAAGCTGCACGGCGACTGGCTGGACAAGGACGTCCTGTGGAGCCACCTGCACGACAACTACCAGACCTGGATCTCGTGGGCGCTGGCGCGCGCGGTGCCGGGCTGGGGGTGGCAGGTGTTGCAGTACCTGTCGCTGACCTTCGAGACGGCGGCGCCGCTCTGGTTCGCGCTTCGCTGGACGCGCCCTTACGCCGTGATCGCCGGGCTGGGGATGCACGCGCTCATCGGTCTCATGTTCGGGCCGGTGATCTGGTTCGCTCTCCTGATGAGCACGCTGCTGGTCAGCTGCTACCTGCCCGAGCGCTGGTTGCTCCGGCTTTTCCGTCGCGCGGCGAGCGGGTAGGCCGAGTCTAGGCGGAGGACGGCGAGGGGTTGGGCGATTCCGCGATCGCCGCGTCGTGGGCGCGCTCCTCGGCAGACTGGCGGGTCCAGCGGCGCTCGCCGGCGTGGCTGAGCACGAGCAGCGCCGGCTGCAGGAGGCGCGGGAGCACGGCGAGGATCAGCGCGCCGCCGATGACGACGATCGCCAGCGGCTTCTGCGTGTCGGCGCCGATGCCGTGCGAGAGGGCGGCCGGCGTGAGACCCAGCATGGCCACGAAGGTGGTCATGAGGACCGGGCGCAGGCGGCGCTCGGCGGCCTCGCGCGCGCCGACCTCCAGGCCGTGCCCCTCGTCCCACAGGCGCTGCGCGTAGGTGACGACGATCAGCGCGTCCTGCACGGAGATGCCGAAGATCGAGATGAACCCCATCGCCGCCGAGATGGAGAAGTGCGTCCGGGTGATGAGCAGCGCCAGGATGCCGCCCGTGCACGCGACGGGGATGCCGCCCAGGACGATCATCATGTCTTTCCAGTTTTTCACCGACGAGTAGACCAGCATCGCGATCACCAGGAGCGTCACGGGGATGATCAGGATGAGGCGGCCGGTCGCCTCGTTGAGCTGGTTGATCTCGCCGGCCCACTCGAGGTGCGTGTCGTAGGGGAGCTTCACCTTCTCGGCGATCTTCTCGCGCGCCTCGTCGATGGTCGACGCGAGATCGCGCCCGCGCACCGAGAATTTCACCGGCGCGTAGCGGCGGTTGTCCTCGCGGTAGATGAGCGACGGCCCTTCTTCCTCGGCGATCTGCGCCAGCTGGCCGAGCGGCACCTGCGCGCCGTCGGGGGTAGCGACCAGGATGTTGCGGATCGTTTTGAGGTCCTTGCGAAAGGCGGGCGCCCAGCGGACGGTCAGGTCGAAGCGCTTCTCCCCTTCGTAGACCTGGGTGACCGCCTGGCCGCCGATGGCCGCCTGCACGACCGTCTCGACGTCGCCGACGTTGAGGCCGTAGCGCCCGCACTGCACGCGGTCGGGCGTGATGCGCACGTTCGGCTGGCCGAGCGAGGGGAAGAGGCCCAGGTCCTCGACGCCCTTGACCGTCGACATCACGTCGACGATCTCGTCGGCCTTCGCCTCGTTGACCAGCAGATCCGGCCCCACCACCTTGACCGTGTTCTCTCCCTTGACGCCCGACATCGCCTCCTCGACGTTGTCGGAGATCATCTGCGAGAAGTTGAAGATGACGCCCGGGAATGCCTGCTGAAGCTGGTGCGACAGCTCGGCGGTCATCGAGTCTTTGGTCACGCCGCGCGGCCACTCGTTGGCCGGCGTGAGCGGCGCGAACAGCTCGATGTTGTAGAAGCCGGAGACGTCGGTGCCGTCGTCGGGGCGCCCGAGCTGGGAGACGACCGTGGTGATCTCGGGCCGCGCGCGATGTTGCAGGTCGCAGTGCTCGACGTCCTGGCAGCCGAGGATGACGGCGCGCATGCGGCCGACGTACTTGGACGACTGCTCGAGCGAGATCGACATCGGGAGCGTGGCGCGGATCCAGAAGTTTCCCTCCTCGAGCTTGGGCATGAACTCGCGCCCCAGCGACGAGCCGGCGGCCAGCGTCCCGAGAACGACCACGGAACCGATCGCCACGGCGGCGCGCTTGTGGCGGAGCGAGAACGCGAACAGCGGCTCGTAGAAGCGCTTGAGCGTGCGCATCAACCAATTGTCCGGCTCGTGCTCCAGCGCGTTCGAGCGTCTTGAAGCGCCCGGTCTCGCCGGCGCGCACCTCGGCGCCGGGGCGATCTTGAGCACCCGCTCGGCCAGGACCGGCGTCAGCGTGAGCGCCAGGACGATCGCGCCGCCGATGGCGAAGGCGTAGGTGTGCGCCATCGGCGAGAAGATGACGCCGGCCACGCCGGTCAGCGTGAAGAGCGGGATGAACGCCACCGCGATCACCAGCGTCGAGGAGAACATCGGCGGCCCGACCTCGCTGGCGGCGAGCAGGATCCGCTCGATCTTGTTGCGTTTCCCGGGCACCGACAGGTGCCGGAAGATGTTCTCCATCATGATCACCGTCGAGTCGACGACGATCCCGAAGTCGACGGCGCCGAGCGAGATGAGGTTGGCCGGCGTCCCGGTCCCGACCATCCCGATGAACGCGATCATGAGCGCCAGCGGGATGTTGAGCGCGGTGATGAGCGCGGCGCGCCCATGCCCGAGGAAGAGCCAGAGCACCAGCGCCACCAGCACCATGCCGGTGAGCAGGTTCTCGATCACCGTGTGGGTGGTCAGCTCGACCAGCTTGGCCCGGTCGTAGTAGGTCTCGGTGTGCATGCCGGGCGGCAGGATGTGGTACTTGGCGATCTGGTCGACCTTGTCGTGGACGTTGTCCAGCGTCTTGAGCGAGTCGCCGCCGTAGCGCATGAGGACCGTCCCCTGCACGACGTCGGGGTCGAGATCCTTGCCGACGATCCCCAGCCGTGGCGCGTGCCCCACCGACACCTCGGCGACGTCGCGCACGCGCACCGGCGTGCCGTGCTGCTCGGCGATCGACCACCTCGCGCATGTCGCCGAGCGAATGAAAGAGGCCGATGCCGCGCACGTTGAACGACTGCTCGCCCAGCGTCAGCCGCTGGCCGCCGACGTTCTGGTTGGCGTTCGTCAGGCCCGTCACCAGCTGGCCCAGCGTCAGGCCGTGCCCCTTGAGCCGGTAGGGATCGACCTCGACGTGGTACTCCTTGGTGAGGCCGCCGAAGCCGACGACGTCGATGACGCCCGGCGCCTGGCGGAACTGCCGCTCCAGCGTCCAGTCCTCGGCGGTCTTGAGCTGGGTCAGGTCGTAGCCGTCGCCGCGGACCACGTAGCGGTAGATCTCGCCGATCGCGCTCCAGGGGGAGAGCTGCGGCGACATGCCCGGCGGCAGCGACACGAAGTTGAGGCGGTTCAGCACCCGCTGCTCGGCGGTGTGGTAGTCGACGTTCCAGGTGAAGTAGCACTTCACGTCGGAGAGGCCGAACAGCGACTGCGAGCGGAGGTGGTCGAGATCGATCATCCCGTTCAGGCCGTTCTCGAGCGGGATCGTCACGTAGCGCTCGACCTCCTCGGCGCTCCAGCCGTTCGGCTGGGTGATGATCTCGATCATCGGCGGCACCGGGTTCGGGTAGGCCTCGATGTCGAGCTGCCGGTAACAGTAGAGGCCGAGCGCCAGCAGGCCCAGCGACAGGATCAGCACGAACGCCGGCATCCGCAGGACGAAACGGACCAGACGCTGAATCATGGGGCCGCGCCTAGAGCATTCCGGAGAGGAGGATCGCGCCCGAGGTGACGACCTGGTCGCCCCGGTTCACGCCGCGCACGATCGGCACGTAGTCCGGCACCCTCGTCCTCGTTGACGGCGACGATCCGGCGGCTGAACTTCAGGCGGCCGTCGGGGGCGTTGCCGTTCTGGACGAAGACGACGGTCTGGTCGCCGATGCGCAGGAGCGGCGGCGCGCGGCAGCGCCGGCGACCGTCGGGCGCCGGCACGGCGATCGCCACCGTGGCGTACATCTCGGGCTTGAGCTCGCGGTCCGGGTTGGCGAGCGAGCAGCGGACGCGCGCCGTGCGCGCCGTCGGATCGAGCGCGTCGGAGATCCAGTCGACCTTGCCGGCGAACGCCTTGTCCGGGTAGGCGACCACCTTGATGCTGACCGGCGCGTCCTTGCGCACGCGCGCCAGATCCATCTCGAACACGTCGGCGAACACCCAGACGGAGTCGAGCTCGCCGACGGTGAAGAGCTCGACCGCGGTGCCACCCGAGTACTGCCCCTGCACCTCGGCGCCCGGGTTCACGGCGCGGGCGATCACCTCGCCCTCGATGGGCGCCCGCAGCGTGAACTCCTGCGAGACGGCGTCGGCCGAACCGCCGGTGTTGCGGAAGCAGGCGCGCCTTCTGCCGCGCGCGCTCGATCTCGGCCTTGGCCTTGCCGTAGTTGTCCTCGGCCGCTCTCGTAGTCGCGCTCGCGAGCCGGCGTGCGCCTCGAAGAGCTCCTTCTGGCGGCGAAAGTCGTGCTCGGCGGCGACCAGGTCGGCCTGGGCCTTGCCGAAGTCGGCGAAGGCGTTGCCGACGTCCGGCGATTCGATGGTCGCCAGCGCGGCGCCCTTCTTCACCCGCTCGCCCGGCTCGGCCAGGATCCGCTTCACGCGGCCGGTCACCGGCGAGAAGATGTGCGCCACCCGCAGGTCGTCGAAGGAGACCTTGCCGCTGGTGACGATCTCGTTGCCCACGGTGTGCTGGCCGATCGCCTCGATCTGGACCTTGGCGTCGCGGATCTGTTGAGCCGTCAGCCAGACCTCGCCCTCGGCAGGCTGCCGCCCGGGTTGGTGGCGGCGGGCGCGCTCCGGCAGCCGGCGAGCGAGCGCCGCCGCGCCGCAGAGGCTGGCGCAAAGCATCGCCGCGAGCCGGACACGCCGCGCGGTCACTGGCACCACCCCGGTGGCGGTAGCGGCCTCGATCTGGAAGATGGCGTCCCAGTAGGCTGTCAGCTCCTGGATGTATTCGCCCTTGGTGGCGACGTACGTCCGCTGCGCGTCGAGATACTCGAGCAACGAAGCGGCCCCTTTCTGATACTGAAGCTCGACCAGCTCGCGCGCTCGGCGCGCGCGGTCGAGCAGGCGTCCCTCCATGCGCTGCACCTGCCGCTGGGACGTCTGGTAGCCGGCGAAGGCGTTCTCCACGTCGGCCACCACCTGCGCGCGCAGCTTGGCGGCCTGCGCGTCCTGCGTGCGCGCGTCGGCCTCCGCCTTCTTGATCTCACCCTGCTGCTGGTAGAAGAGCGGCAGCGAACCGGTCAGCGCGATCTCCAGCGTCGGCGGCGAGATGGCGTTGCTTGCCGAATACGAGCCCTGTTCCGAGTACTGCGC
Source organism: uncultured Pseudomonadota bacterium (assembly GCA_963725905.1). Taxonomy (GTDB): domain Bacteria; phylum Myxococcota_A; class Polyangia; order Fen-1088; family Fen-1088; genus JADGRB01. The sequence continues at coordinate 216,566 of CAVSAG010000008.1, forward strand.
GCTGAGGCCGATGTCGGGAAAGCGCTGTCGCTTGGCCAGCGACACCGCCTGCGCGGCGCGCATCCGCTGGCTCTCCTGCGCCCGCAGATCCGGCCGCGCCTGGATCGCGCGATCGACCAGCGTCGCCACGGTGGCGTTGGCGAGCGCTACCGGCGTCGCGAAACGGAGCTGGGTCACGTCGATCGAGAAGTCGTTGAACGCGTGGCGCTGCCCGAGCAGGAAGGCGAGCTGCACCTTGGCGTTCCGCAGCGCCAGCGTCGCCGCGTCGACGGTCTGCTCCGCCTCCAGCTTGGCCGTCTCGGTGCGCGACAGGTCGACCTCGGAGATGGCGCCGCTCTTGTAGCGGATCTGGTTCAGCTCGAAGGTGTGTCCCGTCGACTCGGCGTTCTCGCGGGCGAACTCCAGCGCGGCGCCCGCCGCCACCGCCTGGTAGTAGGTCTGCTTGACCTGCAGCTCGAGCGTGCGTTGCGCGTCGGCCCGGCCCAGCCGCGCCGCCGCCAGCGCCGCGTCGGCGACGTTGCGCCGCAGCCCGCGCTTCCCCGACAGCGTGTCGACGATGGCGTTCGAGTCGCCGAGCCCGACGAACCAGCCGTTGTGCGTCTCGAACGCCTGGTCCTGGAAGAACGAATGGTAGTAGCCGCCCGTCACGCTCGGGTTCTGGACGGCCGCGGCCGCGAGGGTGTCCCCCTCCGCCCCCTGGGCCGCCGCCTCCGCGATCAACAGATCGAGGCCGTGCGCCCGGAACAGCGCCACCGCCTCGGCGAGGGTCAGCGCGGCCGGGATCGCCGGCTCGGGCGGAAGCTCCGCCGCGGCGGTCGGGGCGACGGCGCCGGCCGTGGCGGCGATGGCTGTCAGGGCGGCGACGAGGGTGCGGGAGCGCAGGGACACGCCGCCGGGGACTTCAAAACCCGTGCCTGGTGGCAACCCGCGAAAATCACGAGAAAAAGGTGGGGGACGAGTCTCCGGTTTCGCCACGCCCACAAGTTTCTTGTGTGTCCGGCGAAAGTTTCCTGTAGGGCCGCGTCACGTTTCGGGACTACGGCGAGCGGGAAGGACGATCGTCTCGCCGACGGCGGCGACGTGGGCGACCCCGTCGGTGAGCCCCTGGGCGGCGGCACCTTGCCGGAAAAGCGCCGGCGGCTCGTCGAGCGGCTCGTCCGTCAGCTTGAAGGTCCCCCAGTGCATCGCCACGACCCGGCGGGCGCCGAGATCCCGGAAGGCGCGGAGGGCGTCGGCCGGGTTCATGTGCTGCTTCGACATGAACCATTGCGGGTCGTAGGCGCCGATCGGTAACAGCGCGGCGTCGATCCGCGGGAAGCGCCGGCCGATTTCCGCGAACCCCTCGAAGTAGGCGGTGTCGCCGGAGTGGTAGATCGAGAGGCCGCCGCTCTCGATCACGAAGCCACCCCAGAGCGCGCGGTTCGAATCGGCGAAGCTGCGCCGGCTCCAGTGCTGGCTGGGGACGTAGGTCACTCGGACGCCGCCGACGTCGGCGCTGTCCCACCAGCCGAGCTCGGTGGTCGGCAAGCGGCCGCCGATGAGGCGTGCGTTCGCCAGGCCGACGATGACCGGCGCGCCGACCGCACGCAGCGACGGCGCGTCCATGTGGTCGTAGTGGTTGTGGCTGACCAGCTGCGCGGCGATCGGCGGCAGCGCCTTGGCCGGCAGCGGCGGCTGGCCATTGCGCCGGATGACCACGCTGATCGAATCGCCCAGCACCGGATCGATGAGCAGCGACTGGCCGCCGAGCTGGACCAGCCAGCTCGCGTGCCCCAGCCAGGTGAGGCGCGCGCCTTCGCCGGGCGCCGGCGGCAGGCGCAGGGCTTGCGCGTCGACCGCCACCGCCGGTACCGCACAATGCGCCGGGCTCTTGCGGCGGCGGCCGGCCAGCTTGTCGGCCACCGCCCACTTGTAGACGTCCTTGAACGGGTGCGGTCCCGAGCCGTCGAGGTTGACGAAGCGGTCCGTCCGGGTCGCGGCGAAACCGCTCGCCCTCGACGGACGCGCGGGTGATCGGAAACGGCGCGTCCGAGTCGGGCATGGCGGCGATTGAAGCAGTGTTTGCGCCGCGCGCCAAGCGGCGGCCGTCTCAGTGCCGGTGCGCGAAGTGGTGCCAGAGTGCCACGAACAGCAGCACCTGCGTGGCCACCGGCAGGACGCCGACCAGCAGGATCTGGCGCGCGATGCGCCGCGCGCGGCGGCCGAAAGTGACCGGCTCCAGGTGCTCGCAGAGCCCGGTCACGACGACGCGCGAGGGATCGTCGAGGTCGGCCTGAAGCGCGGCGGCGCCCGGGTAGCGCTGGGCGGGATCGCGGCGCATCGCGCGCAGGGCGATCTCCTCGGACTCTGGCGAGACGTTGCGGGTTGATCCGCCGCGGCGCCGGGGGATCGCCCAGGGTGCGGGCGCTGGCCACCACGAAGGGGTCGTCGTCGGGGAACGGCGCCTGCCCGGTCAACATCGTGTAGAGGATGGCGCCGATGCTGTAGACGTCGGCGCTGGTGCGGCCGCGCCGGCGGCGGATCTGCTCGGGCGCCACGTACTCGGCCGAGCCGATGGCCGGGGCCTGCGCGCCGAGCGAGAAGCGCCGGGTCACCACGTCGTGCGCCAGGCCGAAGTCGATGAGGCGGATCGAGCCGTCGGGACAGAGCATCACGTTGCCGGGCTTGAGGTCGTAGTGGACGAACCCGCGCGCGTGCAGGTGCGCGACCGCGGCGCAGATCTGGCTGGCAATGCGGAGCGCCTCCGGCTCGGGCAGCCGACGTCGTTGCTTGAGGCACTGGTGCAACGTCTCGCCCGCCACGAACTCGGTCGCCACGTAGTTGCGCTGCCGCGCCGGTCCCGGCAGCGGCAGGAACTTGAGCACGAAGGGGTGGTCGAGCTGGCGGCCGATCTCCTCCTCGCGCTGGAAGATCGACCAGCTGCCGAGGCCGCTCGAGAAGACGGGGAGGGGGACCTTGACGACCACCGTGCGGTGCTCGTGGTGCAGATCCTCCGCGCGGAAGACAGTCGACATCCCGCCGTGCCCGATCTCCTCGACCAGCAGGAATCGATCGTCGAGGACCTGGCCCGTGTTCACGCCGCGGGCGAGGTGCACGCCGGGTGCCACGGCGGAAGCTCGCGCCCCAACGGGGCCGGCGGCCGTTCAATCGTGCAACCTGCAGGACGCCGCGGCGCCGGCAGTCTACTTTTGCGAGGGCATCGCGGTGGGTGCGCGTCCCGCCGGAGCGCCGGTGAAGTCGTTGTATCCTCGTCCCCGGTGTCGGGTGTACCAGCGACCGTTGATGCGCGGGCCGCGCGCTGGCTGACGGGGGGGCTGCTCGCGATCACGATGGTCGCGGCGTGGTGGCCGGGCCTCCGGTTGGGCCTCTGGCTCGACGAGACGTTCACCGCCTGGCAGGTGGATGCCGGCTGGCGCGCGATCGCGTCCTCGAAGCTCGGCAACCCGGGGCAATCGGCGCTGTTCGCCTACCTCGAGGCGCCGTTCTATTTCCCGCAAGCGCGGTTCATGGAGCTCGGGCTGCGGATTCCCGCCCTGGCGGGGGCGCTGCTGTCGTGCTTCTTCTTGCATCGCCTGGCCGAAACGCTCGTTGGGCGAGGGACGGGCGTGCTGGCGGTGATCGCCTTCGTCGGCTCGGCGGAGCTCATGAGATTCGGAGCCGAGGCGCGGCCCTACACGCTGGCGCTCGCGGCCTGTCTCGCGTCGCTCGGGGGGCTCCTGCGCTGGCTCGACACGCGGGCCTGGCGCGAGGGATTGCTGTTTTCGGTCGCGCTGGCGCTCGTCGTCCACCTCCACCTGCTCTACGCGCTCTTCTTGCCGGTGATCGGCTTCGTGCTGGTGCAGCGGGCGCGGCGTGGGCCCCCCGTCGCCTGGCGCGCGCTGGCGCCCTGGCTGGGCCTGGCCGCGCTGTTGCTGTTGCCGCTCTTTCCGCTCGCCCACACCTTTCTGCACCGCAACGCCAACCTCACCGACGTCTCCCGTTCGCCGCTGCCCAGCCGGTCGCTCATGCTTGCGGTGCTGACGCCGCGGCAGCTGCTGATCGCCCTCGTCGCGCTGGTGGTCGTCCTCGTCGGCACCCGGCGAGAGGGGCGCGAGGCGCTGCGGATGCGGGGCACCAACCCCACGATCCAGCTCCTGTCGTTCTGGTTCCTGATGCCGCCGCTGGCGCTGGCCGCCATCTCGCACCTGGTGGGCCAATCGCTCGTCGTGAGCCGGTACTTCTTCTACACCGTACCGGCGCAGTGTCTGCTGGTGGCGCTCCTGTTCCGTGGCTTCCCGCCGCTCCTCGCCCGGGGGGCGTTGCTGGCCTGCTTTCTCCCGCTGCCGCTCGTGAATTTCGTGCAGACCCCGGCGGCGGTTGACGGTCCCGACAGCTGGCGGGTTCCCGCGCGCGCCATCGCCGCGGCGGATCCGACGGGCGCGGCGCCGGTGCTGCTGCAGTCGGGGCACCCGATGTCGAACGCGATGGATTGGCAGCGCGGGATCGCCACCCACAGCTTTCTCTACTCGCAGCTCACCCCCTATCCGCTGGCGAACCGCGTCTACCCGCTGCCGTACGGGCTGGACGACGCCGCCCGAGCGTACGTCCGCGGCCTCGCCGACGGCGAGCTGGGGCGCGCGCCGCTGGTGTTCTTCGCCGGCATCAGGGGCGTTCCGATCGAGAAGTGGGTGCGGACGTTCTTCGCGTCTCGCGGCTACGCCTGCCGCGACGCCGTCCGCGACGGGCTGGTCGTGATCGCCATGCAGCGCTGACCCTGATCGGGTCGTGAGCCGCCGTGTCGTGAGGCTGTCAGCGGTTGGGCTCGCGACCCGAGCGTCGGCCGATCCAGAGCAGCAGCGCCGCCAGTGTCGGCGCCGCCACCGAGATTGCCGCGACGACGACGGTCAGCGGATCGCGCCGGCCGTGGCGCAGATTCCAGCCGAGGACCTGGGCCAGTGTCACGGCCGCGTCGGCGCTGACCAGCACCGCGAGCACGGTGTCGAGGCCCCGCCGCCAGCGCCGCGCCAGACTGATGAGCGCGACGGCCAGCGCCGCGTCGAATGCCACCCATCCCCACTTCACGGCTGGCGCCGGGAACCAGCGCGCGCTCGGCGCCGCGGCCATCAGGATCGTCCACGGGATCAGAATCAGCGCCAGCGCCTGGATCAGCACCGCCGGCCGGCGCAGCAGCGTCCGCAGACCGAACCGCAGGAGGCCGCCGCGCGCGAACGCCCCCAGCGCGTCGTACACGGTGGTGACGCCCAGCTGCGAGCGCGCATAGGAGATGAAGATCGGCGCCCAGCTCTGTGGGCGCAGCTTGGCCTTGAAGGCGTGAACGCCGCGGAAGTCGTAGAGCGGACCGCCCGTCCGGCGCGCGATCCTCAGCCAGGGCCCGACGGCGCCGCCGAGCGGCGCCAGCCCCAACGTCAGGTAACCGCTGCCGTCGGCGGCCGCGGCGCGCATCGCCGCGTCGATCAGGAGCTCGGCGGTGCCGTTGGGCGCCTCCGGCAACCGGACCAGATCCTCGACGAACCAGCCGCGCCGAGCGAACACGGGCACCATGCTGAGGAAGCCGACCAGCTCGTCCCCTTGTGCGGCGGTGAAGAAGCGCCGCTCCGCGAGCTCGGTGTGCAGGTGCATCTGGACGAGGAATCCCATCGGCGGCATCGGCCGCGCCGCCTCCCAGCGCGCGATCAGGCGCTCGACGGCCGCCCGCGGGCCGCCGTCGGGTTGGGCCAGCAGATGCGGATCGAACGGGCGCACGTCGACCCCCTTGGCGCGTGCGCGGCGGATCTGCTCGCGCAGGCTGCGCGTGCCGCGCAGGATCTCGTCCCAGCCCGCCGGATCCCACACCGGCTGCTCGCCCACGCGAATCGCCGCGAACGGCACCGCGCCGGCGAAGCGATCCTCCGTCCCGAAGAAACAAGCGCGCCGCCCGTGCGCGGCGGCCGCCGCGACGAACGCCAGCGCGGAGCTGGGCGCGCGGTCAGGCTCGGCGATCGGGGCGCCGGCGGCGACCCAGGCGCCGCCGGTGTCGAGAAAGGCGACGCAGGCGTCGTCGCCGTCGAACCAGTAGCTGAACCCCGGCTCGAGAATCTGAAACGACGTCGCGTTCCACCCGTGCCGCCGCAGCAGCACCAGCGCGCGGGCACGATCGTTGTCGGCCGCCGTCGCGATCACGGCAGCGCGCCCGCCGTCGCGCTCGGCGTCGCGGCCGCGTGATACGCTGACCTTCGCGCGCGAGGAGCACGGGAATTGACCGCAGCAGCAGACGTTTCGGTCCGGCCGTTCCGCGAGGAGGATCGCCGGGCGCTGGTCCGCCTCTGGACCGAAGTATTCCCCGACGATCCGCCGCGCAACGCCCCCGACCGGATGATCGACGGCAAGCTGGCGAGCCATCCCGAGCTGCTGCTGGTCGCGGAGGCGAAGGGCATGATCGTCGGGGCGGTCATCGCGGGATTCGACGGGGTGCGAGGCTGGATCTACCACCTGGCGGTCGCCTCTGCGTACCGCCGGCGCGGCATCGCGACCCGTCTCATGGACGCCGCCACCGAGGGGCTGCGCCGGGTCGGCTGCGTCAAGATCAACCTGCAGGTACGCTCGACCAACGCGGCGGTCGTCGGTTTCTACCGGGCGATCGGCTACCAGGTTGAAGATCGGGTCAGCATGGGACGTGCGCTCGACTGAGCCCCGTCGCGGCCTCGCACCTCCTGGAAGTCCCAGCGACGTTTGGCGACGCTCGTCGTCGGCGCGCACGCCTCGCCGTCGCGCTAAACTTCACGGCATGAGCAGCTCCGACGCGATCCTCTCCGTGAAGCCGCTGGGATTCCCCTGGCAGCCGCGCGATCCTTTCCTTTTTTGCGTCCACCACGACGACCGCTACCCGCGGGGGAACGACCGGATGGGGCCGGCGGCGACGCTCGAGGGGCGCGACCTCGGACAGGACTTCGAGGGGCGCGACGGCTGGCGCATGTACCACGGCGAGGTGGTGCCCGGCTTCCCCCAGCATCCGCACCGTGGCTTCGAGACGGTGACGATCGTGCGGCGCGGGCTCTGCGACCACTCGGACTCGGTCGGCGCGGCAGCCCGCTTCGGCGAGGGGGACGTGCAGTGGCTGACCGCGGGCGGCGGCATCCTGCACTCGGAGATGTTCCCGCTCGTCGACGTCGAGCAGCCGAATCCGCTGGAGCTGTTTCAGATCTGGCTCAACCTGCCAGGCGCCAAGAAGATGGTCCCGGCGCACTTCTCGATGCTCTGGAGCGGGACGATTCCGCGCCAGCTGGTGACCGACGCGCGTGGGCGCGCGACCGAGGTGACGGTGGTGGCCGGCCAGTACAGCGATCTTCGCGCGCCGGCGCCGCCGCCGGCCTCCTGGGCCGCCGAGCCGGACGCGGACGTCGCCATCTGGACGATCAAGCTCGCCCCCGGGGCGACCTGGACGCTGCCCCCGGCCCGCGCCGGCTCGAACCGGTCGCTCTACTTCTTTCGCGGCGAACGTCTGCGCGCCGACGGGCGCGACGTGCCGGGCGCCCACGAGATCGCGCTGCGCCCCGAGCGCGAGGTGCCGATCGAAGCCGGCCCCGACGAGACGGAGCTTCTGCTCCTGCAAGGGCGGCCGATCGGCGAGCCGGTCGTCGCTTACGGTCCGTTCGTGATGAACACGCGCGCGGAGATCCAGCAGACGTTCGCCGACTACCAGCGGACGCAGTTCGGTGGCTGGCCCTGGCCGAGCTCCGAGCCGGTCCACCCGCGCAACGAAGGGCGATTCGCCCGCCACGCCGACGGCCGCACCGAGCGCCCCGACTGAGCGCGGTGGCTGCCACCCGCATCACCGGGTTCCATCAGGACGCGGAAGGCGACTGGATCGCCGAGCTGGCCTGCGGTCACCAGCAGCACGTTCGCCACCGCCCGCCCTGGCAGCTGCGCCCGTGGGTCACGACCGAGGCGGGGCGCGCCGCGCGGATCGGCCAGCCCGTCGACTGTCCTCTGTGCGCCGCGTCGCGCGAACCGAGCGGGTCGGCAAGACGCTAGTTCGGTCAGCGGTGCAGCAGGAACCAGAGCGAGGGCTCGCGGTCGAGATGCAGGATCGATTTTCCTGAGGCCTCCTCGACGGCGAGCGGCGCGGCGATCGCGCCCGTCGGATTCGAGGCGCTCGGCGCGCGCGCTCGGCCAGGGGAGCGTGATGGTCAGCGGGACGTATTCGGCGAGCGCGGGGCCGTGACCCCACGACACGAGCCCCGTGCGCGTGTCGTTCCACTGCATGCCGGTGTTCTCGACGCGCGCGGCGGCGACCAGCAGCATCTCCTTCGAGGTCGCGAGCGCAAGGCCATCGAGGGCGACCAGCGCGATCGAGGCATCGCCGCGCGGCAGCTCGCCGACGGCGAAATGTACGTCGCCGAGGTCGAACGCCGTCCCGGCGAGCCTGCCGGCCGCGACGCGCAGCGCGGGCGCGTCGACGGTGAAGCGCGCGGCGGCGGCGTCCCAGCGAAGCTGGTCCGCGTGATTGGTCGGGGCGGCGGGCGGCGGCCGCCTTCCGTTTGGAACGATCTCCAGCCGCCGCGAGGAGAGCAGCGCGGGCGGCAGGCCGGCCGCGGTCCAGAGCTTGGCCAGCGCGCTCTCGCCGACGAGGGGCGGGTCCTTGTCCAGGCCCACCGGTAACGCCAGGCGCGCGGCGATGGTAGCGGGCGCCAGCAGCTGCTTGCGGAATGAGAGCGCCGCGACCGGCAGGAAGCTTTGCGCCCCCGGGTTGCCGGCCAGATCGAAGAAGCCGAGCAGGTGGTCGGCGTCCCACTCGGCCGAGAAGTCGAGGTAGGTGTAGGCGTAGATCGCGTCCCAGTCCTGGAGCGCGGCGATGGTCGAATACATCGGCAGCATCTCGCTTGCGGTGTCGTTCGGTGCCGGGACGTTGTACTCGCCGACGGTGAACGGCTTGCCGGCGACGCGGTAGACGGCGAGCGAGCCGAGCGCACCGCCGTCGGGGGCCGCTGCCTGCGTCGTGTTGTCGATGTGGAAGCGCAGCTTGCTCCAGCCGGCGGCGAAGTCGGGGTGCTGCCAGTAGGCGTGCATGTCGACGAAGTCGGACTCGGCGATCTCGCGGCGCAGCCCTTCGAGGCCGCCGTAGCTCGCCTGCGTGTCGACCAGCATCGACTTCAGCCCCAGCTCTTTTCGGATGAAGGTCGCCAGCGCGTGCGCCGTCGCGCGGTCGGTGTCGGCCAGGAAGCGCAGGAAGTCCTCGCCCGCGGGCGAGCCGCTCTCGCCGGGCACGGTGGGGATGGTCCCCTGCTCGAGCGTCTGATTCGCCGCCAGCGTCATCGGCGCGGCGCCGGCGGTCAGCGACAGGTCAGCGATTTCGACGATGCCGGGAACGTTGCGCAGGCCGAAATTGATGCGCCCCTCGCCGGCGATCGTCCCCTGCGGCCGGAAGGAGAGATCGACCCACTGCCACTCGGGCGTCAGCGAGACCATCCGCCACATGCCGATGTTGCGCCAGTCAGGGACCGCCAGCATGGCGGTCACCTCCAGCTTGGAGGCGGCGACGCGTGTGCCGTCGCTGGTCTCGATCGTGTGCGGCGCCCGCACGCGGAAACGCAGGTGATAGCTCTCGCCCTCGGCGAGCGGCAGGTGCGCGCGATAGAACTGCAGATGCCAGCTGGCGGTGCCGCGCTCCCGGGCGGTGAACCGTAGCGCGCGCCTGCCGCCGGCGTCGGTGATCACCTCGCCGCGCGTCGGGACGCCGGCCGACTCGAACGTCCAGCCGTCGGTGCCCGACGCGAGATCGGCGTTGGTCAGGATCTCTTTCGGGGAGGTCTTCTTGTCGCCACCCCAGGCGGCCTCGAGGCGGGCGGTCGTCTTGTAGCGGGCGTGCAGCCAGGTATTCCATTGCTTGGCGAGCTCCCCGGCGTACGGCTCGGGCAGAGCGTCGAGGTTGCCGGCCCAGAACGGCAGCGCGGTGTTCTCGTTGTTCATCTCCACGCAGAGCACCGCCGGCTCGGCGACGTAGGCGCGCCCGGTGTACGGGTTGATGTGGGTCAGGAGCGCGCGCGCGTAGACCTTCTGTGACGCGATGAACGGCGGGTAGAACCGATCGAGCATCTTGCCGAACTCGAAGCGCTGCGCCGCCGCGCTCTCGAGGCCGGGATAGCGGCGCGCCACGTGGAGGTTGATGTTGGCGTAGATGCCGTTCTTCGCCAGCTCGGCGACGAAGAAGTCTAGCCGGTCGAGCTGCTTCGGATCGAGCTCGTCCGATCTCTGCACCAGGAGGCCGATCGGCGTGCCCCCCTTGTCCATGAAGTGCAGACGGACGACGTTGACCCCCAGCCGACGGAGGTGCAGGGCGGCGCGCGTCGCGACGTCGTGGGTGGGGAAGCAGGCGGTGGCGGTGCAGTCGACGCCGAAGAAACGGACGCGCACCCCCGCGCCGTCGACGAAGTGACCGCCGCTCGCCCGGATGAACCCTTGCGCGCCTGCTGGCGCGTCGTTGAGCCAGCTCAGATCGACGAGGCCGTTCGGCGCGCTGATTCCGCGAGCGGGAAACGAGAACCAGCGTCCCGGATCGTGGGCCTCGCCGGTCGCGGTGGTCGCGGTGGTCGCGGTGGTCGCGGTTGTCGCGGTTGTCGCGGCGGTCGCGGCGGACGCGCTGGGTGCGGCGTTCACCGCCGAGGCGGGCGCGGCCGGCGGCACCGGGATGACACAGGCGGAGAGCAGCAACGTCGCGGCGCCCACTGCCGTCGAGAGCCTCACGCCGTCATTTTACTCCCCGGCGACGGTCGCGCCGGGACGCGTCGTGCTGCGCGCCGGAAAACGCGAAAGCGGAAAGGCGGAATGAAGTAGACTGCGCGCTTCGGAGGTTTCCCATGGACCGACGGCGCCCCTTTCCGCTCCTCGTTGGTTTCGGTGCGCTCGCGCTGGTCGTGGGCTGCGGCGGCGCCGGGTCGCAAGGCTCGGGCAGCGGCGGTTCGCCGGGCAGCGGCGGTTCCGGCGAAGCGAGCGGCGGGACGACCGGATCTGGAGGCAGTGCGACCGGTGGGACAACCGGCTCGGGTGGCGCGCCTTCAACCGGCGGCGCGACGGGCTCGGGGGGCGCGTCCTCGACGGGCGGCGCGACGGGTTCGGGCGGCGCGTCGCCGACCGGTGGAACGACCGGCACCGGCGGCGGCGGGACGGGCGGCGCCGCCGGGGCCAAGGGCGGTGCTGGCGGAAGCGGTGCGGCGGGCAGCGCGGGCGCGAAGGGGACCGGGGGCGCCGCGGGGGCCGCGGGCGCGAAAGGGTCGGGTGGAGCGACGGGCTCGGGCGGCGCTTCGTCGACGGGCGGCGCGACCGGCTCGGGCGGTGCCGCGGGTGCGGGCGGCGGCGCCACCGGGCAACAGCCGTTCAAAGGGTTCGCCGGCGATCCGACCGCCTGCGCCGATATGCAACATCTGAGCGTCAGCTGGTACTACAACTGGAAGCAGACCCCGAGCACCGGCTGCTCGAGCACGGGGATCCCGTTCGTGCCGATGATCTGGGGACACACGGGCAGCGAACAGAGCGCGTCCGGAATTTCCAGCGCGGTCTCGTCGTTCGTGAGCAAGGGGTACGGGTACGTCCTCGGGTTCAACGAGCCCGACAACAGCACGCAGTCGAACATCGTGGTCGCGACCGCGGTCTCGCTCTGGCCGTCGTTCGACAACAGCGCGATCGTCCTCGGTACGCCGGCCACGCAGGCGAACTCGACTGGGCAGGCCTGGTTCACCAGTTTCATGGGATCGGTCAACGGCAGCTCGACGCTGCACGCCGACTTCATCGCGCTGCACTGGTACGGCTGGAATTCCGGCTCGTGCGACGCCAAGGCCTCGCAGCTCGAGAGCTACATCAAGTATGCGGAGGCATTTTCGGGGAGCCGGCCGATCTGGCTCACCGAATGGGGGTGTCTCAACCAGAGCGCGCCCGACACGACGACAGTTCTGAACTTCTACAACGGCGCGCTGGCGGTGTTCGCGCGCCACCCGCGCGTGCAGCGCTACTCCTGGTACCCGTGGTCGACGAACAACGAATTGGTCAACAGCGACGGGTCGCTGACCACGCTGGGCATGGCCTACGCGGCCGCGCCAGCCTACAAGTGAGAGTGGATCGCGCCCAAGAGTTGATAGAGCGTCTCGGTCTGGTGCCGCACCCGGAGCGCGGGTACTACGTCGAGAGCTATCGCGCGCCGCTGAGGATCGACGAGCTCCCGGCGCCGTTCGTCGGGCCGCACGCCGCCGGGACGGCGATCTACTTTCTGGTGACGCGCGAGCAGCCGACGACCTATCTGCATCGGCTGCTCGCCGACGAGATCTTCCATTTCTACGAGGGCGGGCCGCTCGACGTGCTCTTGCTAGGTCCGAATGGACCGGGCGAGGTGCGGCGGCTCGGGACCGACCTGGCGGCGGGCGAGCGCCCGCAGATCGTCATCCCGGCGGGGACCTGGTTCGCCGCCGAGCTGGCGAGCGCCGCGCCACACTGCCTCATCGGCTGCACCGTCGCGCCGGGGTTCGAGTTCGCCGACTTCGAGCTCGCGGCCGGGCCCGAGCTGGGGGCGCGCTACCCCGCGCACGCCGCGCGCATCGCGCGCATGACCCGGCCGACGTAAGTCGAGGTGAGGTCCCGGCACCGTCGCCCGTGGCTCAGAAAAGCCACGCTGCGGTCAAGCTCGCGACGGGATCTGCCGAAAAGGGCGGTATGGGTGGCGGTCGCTGGACGTCGGTCCTCCTGGTGGCGCTGGTGGGGGCCGGCTGCGGAGCGGGCGATGGATTGGGCAGCGGCTCGGGCGGCGCGACCGCCAGCGGCGGCGCGGCGGGGAGCGGTTGCGTGACGGCCTCCGGCGGTGCGGGGGGCGGCATCTTCACCGCGTCCGAGCCGTGGACCAAGGACGTCTCGTGCCTGACCAAGGACGCCAGCTCCGACGCCATCATCGCGGCGCTCGACAAGGCGGGCGGGTGGGGCGGCGGACGGTTGCAGATCGATTTTTCGATCCCGCTCTTCTTCGCGAATTCGTCGACGCCGCGACGGACCATCAACGGGCCGATGCCCGGCGGCTACGCCTACTGCTACGGCGGGACTGACTGCGATGCGGTGCCCCTCCAGATGCCGATCCCGGCCAACGGCAACGCCGAGGGAAGCACCAACTACACCTGCGACATCAGCTATCAGACGGACGGGCAGGGGGACTGCCACATTCTGGTGGTGGAGACCAGCCAGCAGAAGCTGTACGAGCTCTACAACGCGACCCAGGATGGGACCGCGATCGACGCGCTCGTGGGGATCGTCTGGGATCTGACCAAGGCCTACCCGAACAACGAGCGCGGCGACCAGTGCACATCGGCCGACGCGGGCGGGTTCCCGATCGCCGCGCTGCTCCCCACCGCCGACGAGGTGGCGGCCGGGGCGGTCAACCACGCGCTCCGCTTCATCCTGCCGAATCCCTACATGCGCCAGGGGGTCTACGTTCACCCGGCGTCGCACGCAGCCAGCCCGAGCAGCAAGGACGCGAACGCACCGCCCTACGGCGTGCGTTTCCGTCTGAAGGCTTCCTTCGACGCCTCGTCTTACAACGCGGGCGAGAAGGTGATCATCGCGGCGATGAAGAGGTACGGCATGCTGCTCTCCGACGGTGGCACCATCCCGCTCACCTTCGCCGACGACCGGACGACCACCGCCAAGTGGTCGGACGCCAACGTCGGCGTCACCGCGCTGTCGTTTTCGGCGATCACCGTCGACGACTTCGAGGTGGTCGACTACAGCACGCCGGTCGTTTCCACGCAGAACTGCGCCCGCAATCCGTAGCGGCTGAGGCCGCGCGTCATCGAATCATGGCCGACTCGAATCCGATGCGCTGGGTGGTGTGGGGGTTCATCGCCGCCGGGTTGTTCGCCGTCGGCATCGTGATGTTCGTGGACAGCACGGTCGACGCCGCCAAGGCGAAGGCGGCGGCCGAGGCGCGGGCGTCCGAGGCCCGGATGGACAGCGCGGACGAACAGGTCACGGGCTCGCTCGAGCGCGCCGCCGCGGTGGCCGGCCCGTTCGTCTTCGACGTCGGGGCAAGCCGGTTCGGCCAGGCGTACGCGCGCCTCGCGACCCCGTACCGCGCCGCCGTCTCGCTCGCCGCGTTCACCAGGAGCTGCCAGGCTTCGCCCATTCTGTCGGGTGCACGGCAGGTCATGCTGCGTCGGCTGCGGATGCAAACCAGGGGTGGCGCCGCGACGCTCGAGGCGGACGGAATGCTCGACTCGACCGCCGGCGCCGTTCCCATCAGCTTCGTCTTCCTGCAGGAACAGCGCGGTCCCCGCATTTTGGTTGTCTCCCTGGCCGGGGTGCCCGTGCTGCAGGGCGTGGCGCCGGCCCGCTGAGCCTCCGCCGCGCCTCGAAAAAAATGTCCGCCGGCCGGGTGGCCGAACGTCGACTCCGTGAAGGGAGCCAAGAAACCGACGAGGGATGGGCCTTCCGGTTAGGCTTCCGTGACACGACGGACGAGGAGGACATCATGGCGAACTATCTCTACATTTTTCGTGGCGGCGACATGGCGGGGCTCTCCCCGCAGCAGATGGAGGAGAACATGAAGAAGTGGGGCGCCTGGATGGGCCAGCTCTCGCAAACGGGAAACTTCAAGGGTGGCGACCCGCTGGGTGAAGGCGGGCGTGTCGTCGCCGGCAAGAAGAAGTCGGTCACCGACGGCCCGTTCGGCGAGACGAAGGACCTCGTCGGCGGGTACCTGCTGGTGACGGCGCCGAGCCTGGACGCGGCGACGGAGCTGTCGCGCGGCTGCCCAATCTTCGAGCGCGACGGCAGCGTCGAGATCCGCGAAGTGCGGTCGATGTGAGCAGACCCGGACCGGGCAACACCGCGACGGTCGAAAATCTGTTCCGCCGCGAGGCGGGGCGGATGTCGGCCGCCGTGGTGCGGCTCGTCGGGCTCCGCCACCTCGACCTGGCCGAGGACGTCGTGCACGACGCACTCGTGCAGGCGCTCGAGGTCTGGAAGTACGGCGGCGTGCCCGACAACCCCGCCGCCTGGTTGATCACCACGGCAAAGAACCGCGCCATCGACGTGATCCGCCGCGAGCGGACGGCGCGGCGGTTTGCGCCGGAGCTGGCCGACCAGCTCTCGACCGAGTGGTCGCTGGTGCCGACGGTCGCGGCCGCCTTCGAGGACAAGGAGATCGTGGACGCCGAGCTGCGCTTGATGTTCGAGCTCTGTCACGGCCGGCTGCCTGAAGAGACGCAGGTGATGGTCATCCTGAAGTATCTCTGCGGCTTCGGCGTGCACGAGCTCGCGCAGGCGTTCCTGAGCGGCGAGGAGGCGATAGGCAAGCGTCTCGTGCGCGCCCGCGCGACGCTGCAGGAGGTGGGAGGCCTGGCCACTCTCGACGACGCCGAGCGGGTGCGGGCGCGGGCCCCCGCGGTCTGCCGGGCGCTCTACCTGATGTTCAGCGAGGGTTACCACGGCAGCCACCCGGAGGCGGCGGTGCGCGAGGAGCTGTGCGCCGAGGCGCTGCGCCTGGGCGCGCTGCTGGCCAATCACCCGGTGACCGGCGTCGCCGAGGCCAAGGGGCTGCTGGCGCTGATGTGCCTGCTGGCGGGGCGGCTGCCGGCGCGCCGCGACGCGCGCGGCGATCTCGTGCCTCTCGACGAGCAAGATCGCACCCGCTGGGACGCGGCGCTCAACGCCCGCGGCCTGGCCGCGCTGGCCGAGTCGGCTGCGGGCGGCGAGGTGAACGAGATGCAGCTCGAGGCCGCGATCGCGGCGCAGCACGCCGTCGCGCCCTCGGTGGAGGGGACCGACTGGAACGCGATCGTCCTCCTCTACGATCGACTGGCGGCCCTGCGACCGAGCCCGGTGGTGGCGCTCAACCGCGCGGTGGCGATCGGCTTTGCGCGCGGGCCGGCCGCGGGCCTCGCCGAGATCGACGCCATCGAGAGCCTCGGGCGACTCGATGACTATCTTTTTCTCGCTGCGACGCGCGCCGATCTGCTGCGGCGAGACGGGCGGCCGCGTGAGGCCCTGCCTCACTACCGACGCGCACGCGAGCTCGCCCGCAACGATCCTGAGCGGCGGTTCTTCGATCGCCGCCTCGCCGAGTGCGGCGTCGAGGACCGTGATGAATAGGCGGGCGCGTCTCGTTCTCGGCCTCCTGGCCGTCGCGTCGATCGCGAGCACCTGCCGCCGCCCCGCGCCGCCGCCGGGTCCTGTCGTGGCCCCGCCGCCGCCGCGCACGTCGTCGGCCGGCCTCGTCCTACCCGACGTCGCCGGTTTCGAGGCAGGCCCGCAGGTCGAAGGGCCCGCGTACGTCCGCCGTCCATACGGCCGCGGCCGCGCGCGCATCGAGGTGACGCTGGCGCGGATGCCGATGTCGCCCGAGGCCTACGGCGATTGGGTCCGCACCAGCACGGCGTCTTTCCCGCAGACGGCGCTCGATCTCCCCGCCGGCGACGCCAATGGTTTTTACCAGTGCAGCGACGGCGCGAACCCGAGCTGCGATCTCCTCATCCAGCTGCGCGCCGGCTTCCACTTCGAGATTCGGGGCGGCGGGACTTCGAGCCGAGACGACGTCGACGCGCTCGCCCGTGGGTTGCCGCTGCGGGCGCTGGCCCACGACTGAGTCGTCTGGCGACCAATCGAAATCACGGCGTAGTAACCAAACTGTTGCTCGACGCCGACGAGCCGCGAGGTCCATCCTCGCGCCCTCTCCAAGGAGGAATCCCGTGAAGCTGCTTTCCAAAAAACTGTTGGGCATCGCATTCGTGACCGTTCTCGCCGGCGCGAGCACGGTGGTCGTGAGCTGCAACGGCAACTCGCCGTCGAACGGCGGCTCGCCGGCGAACGGCGGGGTCGGGTCGCTCGACATCGCGGTCGTCGAGGGCGGCGTCACGCTGGCCAGCGTCGGCTACACCATCACGGGGCCGAACAGCTTCCTGACGTCGGGGACCATCAACGTCGCCTCGAGCACGAGCATCACGGCCGTGATCGGCGGCCTCCCAGCGGGCAACGGCTATTCCATCATGCTGAGCGCGACCGGAACCGATGGCGCGACGACCTGCGGCGGCAGCGCCTCGTTCAACGTGATGGCGGGCTCCGTCACCGCCGTCAGCGTCACCCTCGACTGCCACCAACCGACCAAGACCGGCAGCGTGGCCGTCAACGGCACGATCAACGTCTGCCCGGTCGCCGACGGGATCACGGCCAACCCGGCGGACATCGGCGTTGGCTTCCCGGTTTCGCTGGCGATCGCCGCGCACGATCCCGACGGCGGTCCCTCGCCCCTCACCTACTCCTGGTCCGCGGCCTCCGGGTCCTTCACCGACGGAACCACGGCGACGCCGACCTTCGTCTGTAGCGCGGCGGGGCCCGTCACCCTGACAGCGACTGTCTCTGATGGCGATCCTTCGTCGGCCTGCGCGGCCACGGAGTCGGTCGTCGTGACCTGCGACAAGTTGCTCGCGCCGAGCTCGCTGGTCATCAGCACCAGCACCTACGATCGAACGCAGGGGGCGGTCGCCTCATTGACGGCGGGGACCACGCTGCTGGCCAACACGAAGACCGCGACGGTCGCCGCGACCTCGAACGGGAACTACGTCACCGTCTGGAACAACGAGAAGGCCGACGCCAGCTTCGGCGTGACCTCTCCGATCCAGCTGCTCGACATGGATCCGGCCAGCCACCAGATCCTCGGCCAGCTCACGGTCCCCACGAGCCAGGTGGTCACCAGCTTCCCCTCGAAGTCCGAGGTGGGTCTCCACATCACCAAGGACGGAAGCGGATCGCACCTGGTGTTCGTCGGCTACGGTGGCGCCGGGGTCGGCGCGCTCGACGTCTCGAACGCCGACGCGATCGCCAACCAGGATCCGACCAACCCGGTCAGCTTCGCCTTCGGGGCGACCTACGCGTTCCCCCGGACGATCGTCTCGATGGACGCGAACGCGAACTTCGTCTACACGCCGACGATCAACTACGGTGGCAACAACGGTCGCTCCGCGCTGCTCGGGTCGAACGGGCTCTACTACTCGGTCGGCAACGCCAACAACGGCGACGCGGCCGCCTTCGGGACGATGGCGAACGGCACGAATCCGGACGTCACCGAGACCACCGGCCTCGAGGTGGTCACGCCGATCAACGCGGCCTCGGAGAACGTCTCCATCCCGGCCGGCAACTCGGCCGAGGTCAATCCGCTGCTCCAGATGTCGTTCGGCTCGCCGCCGAAGGCCGACAAGCCCGGCAAGGACACCAACTACCGCGGCATCACCGAATTTGGTGGAGCGCTCTACTTCACCAAGGGGAGCGGTAGCAACGGTGTCCAGACGGTCTACACCGTTCCGACGCTCCCGACGGTCGCGAACGCCGGGGCCCAGACGATCACCATCACCCCGGGCTTCCCGACCGACCAGGCCAAGGCGACGCTCGCCGACAAGACGACCGGCGGCAACTACACGCCGTTCGCGGTCTTCTTCGCCAACGCGACGACGATGTACGTCAGCGACGAGGGGTCGGGAAACTCGGCCGACGCCGCGACCCACGCGGGCCTCGAGAAGTGGACCCTGGTCAGCGGCACCTGGCAGCTCGACTACGTGCTGACGGCGGGCCTGATCGGCACGGTCGACAGCGGGTTGACGGGCGCCGACGGTGCCTGGCCGGACGTCACCACGGTGGGCCTCCGCAACCTGACGGGCGTCGTCAACGGCGCAGAGGTCACGCTGTGGGCCACGACCTCCACCGCCAGCACCTCGGGCGACAACGGCGCCGATCCAAACAAGGTCGTCGTGATCACCGATCAGCTGTCGGCGACCGCACTGCCGGCGAGCGAGTCGTTCAGCACCGTGATCGGGCCGACCTACGGCACCGTCTACCGCGGCGTCGCGTTCGTGAACCCCTAGTCGGGAGTCGGGATGGGACGGCTCGCTCCTGGATCCCGGGAGCGCGCCCGGCCGCAGGCAGTAGTTGCACTTGCGGCCGGGGGGTGCTTGGCTGACGCCCCCACGTCATGCAGATCAGCGACCAGAAGGCCGTCACCATCCACTACACGCTCAAGGACGAGGCGGGCGAGACCCTCGACACGTCACGCGGGCGCGATCCGCTCAACTACCTTCAGGGGGCGGGAAACATCGTCCCCGGGCTGGAGAAGGCCCTCGCCGGCAAGTCGGCCGGGGACACCCTGCGCGTCACGCTGGCGCCCGAGGAGGCGTACGGCCAGCGCGACGACAAGGAGATCCGCAACGTTCCGCTGCGCAAGATCTCCGTGGACGGGAAACTGGTGCCAGGCGCGCGCTGCCGCGTCCAGTCGTCCGACGGGTTTCAGCTAGGCCTGGTGGCGGCGATCCGTGGCGACTACGCGACGGTCGATCTCAACCACCCGCTGGCCGGGATGCGGCTCGACTTCGACGTCGAGGTGCTGGCCGTGCGCGACGCGACCTCCGAGGAGCTGACCCACGGCCACGTCCACGGCCCGGGCGGCCACCACGGTTAGCGCGCCGCGCTCAGCAACCGGGACCGGGGACGCCGGGTAGGCAGATCGAGCACTGGACGGTGCTGTTCTCACTGCTGGACATCATGTTCGCGGCCGTGTCGTTCACGGCGATCGTGTTGCCCGTGCATCCCATCGCCGGGTCGCCCTGCACCATGTTCCAGCAGGGGGCCGTATTGCCGTTTTCGTTGCAGTTCGGGATCCCGACGTGGGTCGTGTTGTTGTTGCTGTCGGTCAGGTTCTCGGTCACCGAGCAGGCGGGATTTCCCTTCGCGTCAGTCTGAACCTTGTCGGTGATACAGGGGGGCTTCAGGAAGACGAGGAGCTTGTTGAGGATGGCGGTCATCGATTCCGAGTAGTCCTTGTCGCAGATCGAGCCGATGACGCTGTTCTGGAAGGCGATGCCGAACTCGTTCTCGCGGACGCCCGGGTCGCCGAAGCTGTCGTCGGTGGTGAGCTGGGTGGCGTTCGGGTTGACGCCCGGGCTGACGGCGTTCTGGGGGCCGCATGAGTGCTGAACCGCGGGCCACAGCTCGCCGGCCTGCGGGTTCTGGGCGTTCATCGGGGCGTCCCATTCGACGCCGTACGGGGTCGACGGGGCGATGATCTCGCCGATCAAGATCTGGTTGTCTGGATCGGGCTTGAGGTTCTTGACGTCGCTCACGAACTGGCTGACGGCGGTGAGGGCGCTCGAGCCGCTTTCGTTGTCCTCGCATTTCGCGAGCTGGAGGGTCGGCGGCGTGCCGGTCGCGTCGCCCGGCGGCATGAGCGGCGGTGTCGCGCTGGCAGTCGGGTTCGCGGAGTTGGGATCCTGGCAGAGATGACCGCCGCGCGGGCCGCCATTGCAGCGGTAGTTGGTGATCGGGCCGTCGCGGTTGCTGATGTTCTGCTGGCCGCCGTTGAGCGAGAAGATCGACGTGTCGGACGGGGCCGAGCAGTCGTCCTCGTTGGTGAGCATGACGATCCCCAGGTAGGCCTCGTCGCGCAGGAACCCCGTGTTGGTCGACGGCGGCGGGCCGTTGCCGTCTGCGCCGAGCGCGCGATCGATCGAGGCGAGCTGGTGCTCGAACCCGCAGCCGCTCTGGCCGGTGAGCGCAATGCATTTGAACACGTCGGCGATCGGATCGGTGAAGTTGGCCACCCCGTCGACGTCCGAGATGAAAGTGTCGTTCATCATGAGGGTCGTTCCGGTGCAGGTCCCCTCGGGCTGCGAGTAGAACTGCCCCTTATCGCCAGTGGCCGTGCACCCGATGCTGGTGTCGCTGGGTGCGCCCAGGTCCGAAGAGACGACGGCCACGTGCAGGTTCGGCTTCATCGGGAGGCTCTCGAGCACGGTCATGAAGTTCGGCAACTGCGCCAGCAGCTTCTCCTGCATCGGCGCCATCGACGTCGAATTGTCGACCATGAACAGAAGGTCGAGGTTGTTGTTGACCTTCTGGGTGACGACCTGGGTAAGCACCGAATGCGGCATGATGTCCGGCGTCTCCAGCGTGCGCGAGGTGCAGGCCCAGAGCGCGGTCGCGCCGGCGGCGAGGCCGGCCCAGCGGAGCACGCGCCAGGCGCGAGACGAAAGACGAGTGATGGACATCATGACGAACCCTCCTTCACGACGGGACGCGGAGGGGATTCAGCAACGCGCGGGCCAGCGCGAAGAGGCCGAGATTCGGCGCTCGTCGACGGCGTGCCCGCCAACTCGGTTGTGTTTGTTGCCAACGTTTGCGTTGGCAGTCAGGAAGCGCTCAGCGCGAACGGGCGGTGAAGCGGAGGTGCAGCCAGGCGGCCGTCCAGCAGACGCCGAGGCTGCCGAGCCAGAGTGCGCCCCGGCCAAAATGGACCAGCACCAGCGAACCGAGGGTGGGAGCGGCGGTGCTGGCCGTGCCCCAGGCGAGCTGGTACGTCCCCTGATAGGCGCCGCGCTGATCGACCGGGGCGAGCTCGGCCACCAGGGTCGGGGTGGCGGTGGCGAACCCGATCTCGCCGAGCGTCCAGAGCACCACGCCGATAGCGTACACGGGTGCGCCGCCCGCGAAGGCGGTGACCCCGAACCCGAGACCGATCAGCAGCGCGCCGGTTGCCAGCCAGGCCACTCGGCCGAACCTGCGCAGCGCGCGCAGCGCGATCGGTTGAGCGAAGACGATGAGGAGACCGTTGAGGCCGAGCAGCTGGCCGATCCGCGCGGTGCCGAGCCCCTGGGCGCGCATGTCGAGCGGCAGCGTGAAGACCACCTGCGCGAAGGCGAGCAGCAGACAGAGCTGGATCAGGATGAAGCGGACCAGCTGCCGGTCGCGGAAGGGGGAGACGAACCGGCGCGCGAGCTGCCGCCGCGTGATCGCCGGGGCTGCGAACGGCCGGGTCTCGGGGAGACCGGCGAGGACGATGGCGCCGTAGCCGAGCGTGGTGAGAGCGTCGATGACGAACAGCGCGGCGAAGTGATGCTCGGCGAGCGCGCCGCCCACCGCCGCGGCGCCGGCGAAG
The DNA here is from genome assembly GCA_963725905.1 of uncultured Pseudomonadota bacterium. Lineage (GTDB taxonomy): Bacteria > Myxococcota_A > Polyangia > Fen-1088 > Fen-1088 > JADGRB01. The sequence goes on from CAVSAG010000008.1 coordinate 238,488, forward strand.
CCGAGGTTTATCGCCCAGTGGAGCAGGCCATACGCGCGCGCCCTGTCGGCGGGCGGCACGACGTCGGCGACCGCGGCCTGCAGCGGCGGCCGGCAGAGATCGGTGAAGAACCCGAGCAGAGGCGCGAGGGCGACGATCGCGGGCGTCGACCGCGCGAGGCCGAGCGCCAGCATCAGAAGGCCGGAGCATCCCGTGCCCACAAGCAGGGTCGCCCGGCGCCCGAAGCGATCGGCCAGCACGCCGCCCGTGGGACCGGCCAGGAGCCCGCCGGACGCATAGAAGCTGACCACCAGCCCGGCCAGCGCCGGCGAGAGGCCGCGGTCGCGGGTCAGGTAGATCCCGAGCAGGAAGAAGACGGTCCCGCCGAGGCGATTGAGGAGCATCCCGCCCCAGAGGACCCAGTACGCGCGCGCCAGGCCGAGCGGTCCCGGGTGGTCGACCGGCTTCGCGTCGACGTCGTTGGCCGGCGTGCCGCCGAGGTAGATCTCGGCCGTCACGGGGAGGGCGCCCGTCGTTCCGTCGTCGCTTCTGCTCTGGCTCATCGTCGTCTCCGGGAGAGGCCGAAGACCGGGAGCCACCGAGAAGCGACCCGCGGCCTTCAGCCGGGGTCGTCTCGTTTATCGCTCAATCAGCCGAGACGGACCCTGGCCCTGTCGTCCTTACGGACGACCGACCACATGAGGTACGCGTGCTGGCTGAACGACTTCAAGACAGCCTCAGACTAACGGATCAGCGGACGGTGGTCCAGGTGACTTTGCGCTCGCCCCGCAGGTAGAGGACCTGCGCCCAGAGCGCGGCCAGGTTGACCACGACGAAATAGAACGGGATGTGGACCAGCGGCAGCCGCAGCCCGAGGCGCTGGCGTACCCACCCGACGGCGGCGGCCAGGTAGAGCGCCAGCTGGACAACGGTGAACGCCCGGTAGACCGGCGCCGCGGGGTGGTCGGAGAGCGCGAGGTAGAGGCCGCTGGCGAAGAGGCCCAGCAGGAGCTCGGGGACCAGGTAGCGCAGCACCTTGTGACTGAAAAGTTGAAAAGAGAAGAACCCATAGCGCAGCGGGTTCAGCATCCGCACGCGCCGGACCAGCGCGTTGATGGTGCGGACGATGACCCGCACGCGCATCTCGAACTCCTTGCCGGTCTCCTCGTGCGTCTTCTCCGAGGAGACGGTGCCGCCGCCGTAGACAGTGATGAAGCCGCGCTGGAAGACGTCCCCGGCGATCACGAAGTCGCTGATCAGATCGGGATCGATGGGGCGGTAGGCGCTGGCGCGCACGGCGTAGAGGCAGCCCGAGACGCCGATCAGCGTGCTCACCTGCGCCTCCAGCTCCTTGACCCGCTTCTCGTAGCGCCAGTAGAGGCCGCCGCCCTTGCCGACGGCGCTTCCCCCCTCGGAGACGTACTCCAGCTCGGCGCCGACGCAGCCGACGCGCGGATCGGCGAAGGCGGCGACGAGGCCGCGCACCGTGTCGCGGTTGAAGTCGGTGGTGGCGTCGGTGAAGATCAAGATCTCCCCCTTGGCCCCCTCGGTGGCCAGGTTCTGCGCGGCGGTCTTGCCGGCCCGCTCGGGGAGCACCACCAGGCGCACGCCCCGCGGTTCCATCTCGCGGACGATGTCGTGCGTCCGGTCGGTCGAGCAGTCGGAGGCGACGATCAGCTCCAGCTTGTCGGCCGGGTAGTCGAGCGCCAGCGCCGTGTCCAGCTTGCGGCGGATCGCCTTCTCCTCGTTGTAGGCGGCGATCACCACCGTCACCGTCGGCTCGAGCGGGCCGGTCTGGAGCGGCCGGCGGCGCAGGCGCGCCAGCGCGACGAGCAGCAGCGGGTAACCGAGATAGGTCCAGGCGGTGCCGAGCAGCAAGACCCAGAAGACGATCTGCATCGCGACGCTTACTGGTACCACTCGCTCGCCCACAACTGGAACATCATGAGCGCCCAGAGCGCGGTGCTGTTGTTGCGGCGTCTATCGTGGTGCTCGGCCTTGAGCGATTCGACCGCCGCCGGCTCGAACCACCCCTGCTTGCGCAGCGCTTCGGGGGCCAGGAACTCGTCGCAGAGCGGGCGCAGATCCTCGCGCAGCCAGCGCGCGAGCGGCAGGCTGAACCCTGCCTTCTTGCGGTAGAGGATCTCCGGCGGCAGATCCGGTTCCAGCGCCCGCTTGAGCAGATACTTCTTCTGCCGGTGCTTGATTTTGAGGTTCCCGGGTACGCTGGCCATCAGCTCGACGAACGGGTGATCGAGGAACGGGACCCGCACCTCCAGCGAGTACGCCATGCTGGTGCGGTCGGCCACCGTCAAGAGATCGTCGACCATGTAAGTCTGCTGGTCGATGCAGAGGATCCGGTTCAGGAGATCGGCGTCGGTTTGCTCGTTGCCTAGCGCGCGCATGCGATCCAGCGCCGAGTCGAGCGCCACCCGCTCGCGCAGCTCCGGCCGGTAGAGCCCCTCTCGCCGCTCGCGCTCGAGCGGGCTCGAGAAGGCGAAGAAGCGCTCGATGTACGGGAGCTCGCCGGAGCGAAAGAACCGCTTGGCGTGATCGATGCCGTTCTTTCCGGCGCGCGATTCAGGAATGAGATCGACCAGCCTCCGCACGACGTCGTGGCGCAAGAAGGGCGGGATGCGCAGGTACCACTCCGCGATCTGCACGCCCAGGTAACGGTCGTAGCCCCCGGCCAGCTCGTCGCCGCCGAGGCCCGACAGCGCGACGGTCAGGTGCTCCCGCGCCATCCGGCAGACGAACAGGTTGGGGACGGCGCCCGAGTCGCCCATCGGCTCGTCGAAGATCTTCCCCAGCGTCTGGATCGCTTCGCTGATGTTGGGCTCGACCTCCAGCTCCTCGTGCTCGGTGCCGAACCGCGCGGCGACCTGGCGCGCGAAGTGGCGCTCGTCGAACGCGGCATACTCGCTGGGAAAGCCGATCGAGAAGGTCTTGATGCGGCCACCGCCCGCCACGCGCGACATCGACGCGAGGACGGCGCTCGAATCGACGCCGCCCGAGAGAAAAACCCCCAGCGGCACGTCCGCGACGAGGTGGCTCTCCACCGCGTCGTCGAGCCCGCGGCGCACCTCGCCGATCCAGTCGCGCTCGGTCAGCGACCGGTCGGGGCGCGCGTGCAACTGCCAGTAGCGGCGGATCACCGCCGGCCGCCCAGGGTCCTTGATGAGGAGGTGACCGGGGAGCAGCTTCTTGACCTCGCGGAAAATGGTCCGCGGCGCCGGCACGTAGAGCAGCGAGAAATACTGGTCGAGCGCCACCTCGTCGAGCGTGAGCGGCAACTCGGGGATGCCGCGCAGGCTCTTGAGCTCGCTGGCCGCGTAGAACCACCCGTCGACCTCGGCCCAGTGCAGCGGTTTGATCCCCAGGCGGTCGCGGGCCAGGAAGACCCGCCCGGTCGAGCGCTCGTGGATGGCGAAGGCGAACATCCCGCGCAGCCGCTCGACCGCCTCCTCGCCGAACTCCTCGTAGGCGTGCAGGATCGCCTCCGTGTCGGACTTCGTCTTGAAGGTGTGCCCGCGCCTCTGCAGATCCTCGCGCAGCTCTCTATAGTTGTAGATCTCGCCGTTGAAGACGATGGCCATGGAGCGGTCTTCGTTGAAGATCGGCTGCCCGCCGCCTTCGAGGTCGATGATGCTGAGCCGGCGCATCCCCAGCCCCACCGGGCCGTCGACGTGCAACCCCTCGGCGTTTGGGCCGCGATGGACGATCCGCTCGCACATGCCGTGCAGGAGGGCAGGATCGACTGCGCCGACGTCACTCACCACCACGCAGATCCCGCACATGGGAAGCCGTGAAGGGTAGAAGACGCGTCCGTCGGCGTCAAACGACGCGCCTTTTCACGTTCGAGGGCGTTCAACCGGTCGCGTCAGCCGCGGTCCGCGCAACGATTCTGTGAACGGATCGCAGCGAACTGTTGGAACAGCGTCACATGGTTTCGGTCTATGGTCGCCGACCGGGCCGTGGACCAGAAGAGAGATCGGCGGCGCGACGTGCGCGGGGCCCGCCTCCGCTTCTCGGTCGTGTTCGCGCTCATCGGAGGTGTCCTGCTTACCGTCTATTCCTTCCCCTATGCCGAGCACGGCATGCGGGAGGATCTCTTCACCTGGTACCTCGGCGCCTACGCGCGCCTCTCCGGGTGGGTGATCCATCTCTTCGATCCGAGCGCTCACGTCGCCGGCAGGGACGTCGTCGGCCGCGCCTCCCTCACCATCGCGAAGTACTGCGACGCGATGGACGTGAACCTCCTGCTCGTCGCGGCCATGCTGGCCTGCCCGTCGCCCTGGACGCGCCGCCTCGTCGGCATCGTGGCAGGCGTGATGCTGCTGTCAGTCATCAACGTCGCGCGGATCGTGGCGCTCTATCAGATCAGCATTCACGCCCCTGCCGCGTTCGAGTTCGTCCACGCCGAGGTGTTCCCCCTGGTCATGGTGGTGCTGGCCGTCGGCGTGTTCGTCGTCTGGTTGCGCTGGTCAGGGCAGCTCGAACCCGCGCGAATCGGGGCGGCGCATGCCGACGGTTAGGCGCCGGCGCCGTCCCGAGCTCCGCTCCTGGCGTCAGCGTCACGTCGCCATGGCAGCGCTCGCGGAACCGGCGCCGCAACCGATGCTGCCCGGCATCACGCCGCGGTCGGTGATCACCTTCGCCGTGCTCGCCCTGGTGCTGCTGGCGCCCTGGCCGCGGTATGGCCGCGCGGTGGGAGCGCTGTTCGGCGTCTTCGCGAATGCCGTCGTCGAGGTGACCGGTGCCGGTGGCGACGCCGAGCCCCGGTTTTCGACCGCGGGCCGCGGAACGTCGGGCGTAGACGCGCACGACTGGACCGTCTGGTTGGGCGCCACGCGAGGTCCGGCAGCCGCCGAGCCGTCGATGCCCCTCGAAACGCGCATCCTGGGTTACACACCGCTGGCGTTGCTGCTGGCCTTGACGATCGCCTCCCCCGCGTCCTGGCGCCGCAGGCTCAAGATGATCACGATCGGCTGCGCGCTGTTGCTGTCGCGACTCGCGTTGGCGATTGCGCTCCCCGTCGGGCGCGCGTTCGGCGGTCGGCCTTCTCCGTCGGGACCGCTGACGGAGATCGCCTGGTACGTGCTGATCGAGCTCCCGGCGATGTCGTACGTGGCGCCCCTGTTCGCGTGGTGGATCTCGTTCGCGCTCACCGAGCGATCGACGAATAGGTCCTCGATTTTAGGAACATGATTTCGACTTCCGGAGATTCAGGTTCTGAAGGGCGCCAAGAGACGCCGTCGCACGGGCTCGATCGGCAGGTACGACAATTGCCTACGGAGAGACCACGACATGTCATCTCCCAGACGAAATTTCTGGATTGCGTTCAGCTCGCTCGGCGCGCTGGCGATCGTTTCGACGACGGCGCTGCCCGCGTGCTCGCCGACCGCAACGACGACAGAGCACGAGACCCAGAGCGCGGCGCTCACGATCTCGCCGGGCGTCACCCTCACGATGGCCACCTGGTGGCTCATCGCTCCCGACGGGACGACGACGACCGGCACCGTGACGGTGGGCGGCACCAAGATAGTGTCGGTACCCGCCAGCGCGCTGAATCTGGCTCCCAGCACCACCTATCAACTGATCGTGAGCGGGGTGGCGAGCGACGGGATCACCGGCTGCTCCGGTTCGAAGACGTTCACGTCGGCGGCCACGATGATGCAACCCGCGCCGATAACGGTCACCCTCTCGTGCGCCGGTCCGCCGGACGCCGGCCAGGCGCTCGTGACGACCAACGTCAACAGCTGTCCCGTCATCGACGGCGTGTCGGCCAACCCGGCGGCGGCGAACGTCGGCCAGACGATGGCGCTGGGGATGACGGCCCACGATCCCGATTCGGGACCGGCGGTCCTCACCTTCCATTGGTCTTCGAGCGGCGGCACCCTGACCGGGAACACCACGGCGTCCGCCACCTTCACCTGCACGCAGCCGGGCACCGTCACGTTGACGGCCGCGGCGTCGGACGGAGACCCGGGTTGTGGTGTGAATCTCCCCTTCACCGTCGCCTGCACGGAGCCGTGACGAGATGGCCAACTCCAGATTGCGAGCCCAGGTGATGATTCCGAGGTCGATCGGACGGGCGGCGCTGGCCGCGGTCGTGGCGGCCACGCTGGCGGGCGGCTGCAGTGGCCCGCCGTCGGCGGTGCGCGAGCCGACGGGCGGCGGTGGCCCGACCCCGAGCCAGGGCGGCATGGGTTCGATCGACATTGCGCTGGCGGTGCCTCCCAGCTTCCAGGTCGCCACCGTCAACTACCAGATCTCGAAGACTGGCTTCAGCAAGTCCGGGAGCCTCGATGTCTCGCGGAGCTCGGTCGTCTCCGGCGTGCTCGGCGGAATTCCGGCGGGAACGGGCTACACGCTGGCGTTGACCGCGAGCGACACGGCCCAGAAGTTCACCAGCTGCGCCGGCTCGTCGCCGGTGAACGTGGTTGGTGGAGCGACCACCCCAGTCAGCGTCGCCATCGATTGCCATCTGCCGCAGTCCACGACGGTGACGCCTCCCGCGGTGCCGGTTCCGCTGTCGGCCGTCGTGCTGCTGGCGGCCGCGCTGCTGGCGGCCGGCGTGCTGACCACCGGACGCCGCGGCTCGCGCCGCCCGGTGCGGCGCGACTGACGCGCTACTTTATCGAGAGCAGCTCGATGTCGAACACCAGCGTGCCGTGCGGCGCGCCGGGGCGGGGCGAGTTGTCGTAGGCGAGGTTGCCCGGGATCCAGAAGCGCGTCTTCTCGCCGACGACCATCAGCTGGACGCCCTCGGTCCAGCCGGGGATCACGCCGCCGAGCGGGAAGATGGCCGGCTGGCCGCGCGTGACCGAGCTGTCGAACATCTTGCCGTCGGTGGTCCAGCCCGAGTAGTGCACCTCGACGGTGCTCTGCGGCCGTGGGGTGCTCCTTGCCCGTGCCCTTCTTGAGCACGCGGTAGGCGATGCCGGAGGCCGTCTTCTTGGCGCTCTTGGGCGCCGCGGCGACGTCCTCGGGCGTCTTGGGCGGCTTGGGCGCCACGGTGATTCCGAGCAGCTCGACGTCGAACACCAGCATCCCGGCGGGGCGACCACCCGCCGGGTGTATCGCCGTAGGCGAGCGCGGCCGGGATCCAGAAGCGCGCTTCTCGCCGACCATCATGAGCTGCAGCCCCTCGGTCCACCCCTTGATGACGCCGCCGACCGGGAAGCGGGCCGGCTGGCCGCGCTTGACCGAGCTGTCGAACATTCGCCCGTCGGTGGTCCAGCCGGTGTAGTGGACCTCGACGGAGTCGGCGGGCGCCGGCTTCTGCTTCCCCTTGCCGGGCGTGAGCACCTTGTAGGCGAGGCCGCTGTCGGTCTTCTTCGCGTCGGCGGGGGCCTCCTTCACGTCGTCGGGTGGTGGAATGTCGTTCGGATTGCGCGGCGGCGGCGCGGGAGGAGCGGGAGGCGTCGCCGGCGGAGGCGGTGGCGTCGCCGCTGGCGCGGGCGTCTCCTTGGGCGCTGCTGGTTCGTTCTTGTCGCAGGAGGTCCCGGCGCCCAGAAGGGCCAGCAGGGCGAGAGGACGGGCGAGGGTCGAGGCAGTGGTCCAGCCGTTGCGGCGCATGGCCCCCTCTAGCACGGCCGTGGCCCGGGCGGAAGGCGGGCGGCGGGTCATTTGACGCCCGCGGCGCCGCGCTTACGGTGACCACCACCCGTGAGGCGAACGCCCACGGTTTCATTGCCCACCGGGCGCGACAGCCCCGGTGAAAGGAGGTCACGATGTCGAACCCCGCCCAGGTGGAGCGCGCAGCGGAGCGCGCGGTCCTCGATGCCTACTCGCGTACGGTCACGGCCGTCGCTCGGGAGGTGAGCCCGTCCGTGGTTCGCCTCGAGGTCGAGCAGGCCCAGCCCGCGCCGTCGAGGAGAAGGAACGGCCCGCGCCGCCCCGAGCAACCGACCGGCAGCGGCTCGGGATTCGCCTTCACGCCCGACGGCTACGTCCTGACGAACAGCCACGTGGTGAGCGGCGCCCGTCGGATCACCCTGACCACGCTCGACGGTCGCAAGCGCCCCGCCGAGCTGGTGGGCGACGATCCCGACACAGACCTGGCGGTCGTGCGCGTGCACGATCTCGAGCTGCCGGCCCTGGCGTTCGGGGATTCGTCGGCGATCGAGGTCGGACAGATTGCCGTCGCGGTCGGGAATCCCTACGGCTTCGACTGCACCGTCACCGCCGGCGTGGTGAGCGCTCTCGGGCGCTCGCTGCGCAGCCGCACGGGACGCCTCATCGACGACGTCATCCAGACCGACGCGGCGCTGAACCCGGGGAACTCGGGCGGCCCGCTCTGCGACAGCGAGGGGCGGGTCATCGGCGTGAACACCGCGATGATCCTCCCGGCGCAGGGGATCTGCTTCGCCATCGCCAGCAACACCGCCAGCTTCGTGGTCGCCGCCCTGATCCACGAGGGGCGAATCCGGCGGGCGTTCCTGGGTGTCGGGGGGCAGACGGTGCCGCTGCACCGGCGCGTGGTCCGCTTCCACGACCTGGCGAACGAGTCGGCGATCTTCGTCGCGTCGCTCGAGGCGAACAGCCCGGCCGACCGCGCGGGGCTGCGCGAGGGCGATCTGATCGTCGGCTTCGACGGGCGCCCGACCGGCGGCATCGACGAGCTGCACCGGCTGCTGACGGAGGACCGCGCGGGGCGATCGCTTCCGCTGGCCGTCGTCCGGGGCAGTGAGCGACTGACGCTGACCGTCGTCCCCGCCGTCCGGACGCCGCGCTGATCGCGTCGCCGGTTCAGAACTGCGAGAGGAAGCTCCAGATGGCCGGGCCGGCGAACGGCGGCGGCTCGTGCACGCCGTCGAACGGGCACCAGACCACCGGATCGCCGGCCGTGCAGCCCTGGTAGTCGACGCAGCCGTTGGCGTCGGACGCCGTCGTCGTGCTGCCGCAGTGATCGACGGAGACGAACTTGTCGCGCGCCGCCTCGCCGTTCGCGATGGCGATCGTCGGATCGCTCATGCCGTGCGAGGCCCAGTAGGCGATCGGGTGGCTGCCGGAGCAGCTCCCCGAGATCTCGCCCGACATGGCGGCGATGGCGCGGAAGACGTCCCCTTCGCCGCAGCCGATGGTGATGGTCATGATCGCGCCCATGCTGAATCCGGTCGCGAACACCCGCCCCTCGTCGACGCAGAGCTGCGCCTCGGTGTCGGCCACCATCGCGTTGACGAAGTCGAGGTCGCTCGACGCCCAGCCGCTTCCGATCGCCTGCGGCGCGATGAAGATGGCGCTCCCGTTCGACTCGCTTTCGATGCCGTAATACGGGCCGCTGCCCGGCGGGCCGCCGTCGGCGACCGACTCGGCCGTGTACATGTGGCCGTGGAACGCCAGAATGAGGCGATAGGGGTGGTTCGTGTCGTAGCCGGCGGGGAGCGTCAGGATGTACTGGCGCGCGGCGCCGTCGACGGTGATCATGTACGTGCCGCTCGCCGGCGGGCTGGTCGCGCCGCAGCCGGCGCTCGGCCGCGGCGCCATGCCGCCCGTGCCCGCGGCGCCGGCGCCGGCCGCGCCGCCCAGCCCAGAGCCGTTGCCCGCCGCGCCACCGCGGCCACCGGCGCCGCCGTTGTTGCCACGTCCCGCGCTTCCGTTGCCCGCGGTGCCGTTGCCTCCCGCCCCGTTGCCCGCGCCCCCACTGTCTCCGCTCGCTCCGGCCGCGGCCGACCCGCCGGCGCCTCGGCCGGCCGCGCCCGCTGCGCCGCCCGCGCCGCCCGACCTGACACCGCCCGTGGTGCCGCCGGCAGCGCCGCCCGAACCGCCGCCACCGCCAGAGGCAGCGCCGCCACAGGACAGAATCAGAATCCCTGGGACGAGAACGAGCGGCGCAATTCCAGAAATCACGGGTCGGCGCATCGCGGCCTCCGTGCCGCGAGACTACACCTCTTCCCGGCGCGGGCGAGGTTCCGCGCGCCGGCGGTCAGGCTCCGGCGTCGTAGGCTTGCGCGATGCAGTTTCGGATCGGCGCGCAGGCGGCTTCCGTGTCGAAGGCGCAGAGGTCGGTCCCGCAGGCGGCGGCGCAGTCCTCGGCGACGCCGGCGGTCAAGGTCGGGCAGGCGGCAGCGGCGAAGGCGGAGGACTGGATGCACTCCGCCTGTGACTGGTCGGTGTCCTGCGTGTCGCCCGCGGGACAGGTCGCCGTGCGGCCGTACCCGCCCTGCACATTCGCCAGGTAGTCGCAGAGCGACGCCTGCTGACTGGCGGAAAGCTGGGCCAAGGTGTCGCCGCGCGGAACGTTGGACGGTGCGCCCGGGGCGCCGCTCCCGCTTCCGCATCCGACGAGCAGGCCGACACCGATGACGACGAACAGATTGAGTGAACACATTAGGCTCTCCTTGGTTAAGTGGGACAACAAGGTCTCCATCATAGGCTGGGTCCCGGCCCGGAGCGAATTGCCGCTCGGCGCGGTGCTCGAGCGCGTTCTCGACGGGCGACGGCGTGGGATTCCGGCCTCGGGGGTCGGCATTACCTTGTCCCTTATCAAAGGAAAGGGAGAGGTGTGGATGATGCAAGCTCTGACGGGGAAACGGGTCGGGTTGGCGGCGACGGTGGCGTTTGTGCTCCTCGGCTTCGCGCGGATGGGGTACGCGACGACGACGGACGCTCAGCTCGTCAATGAAGCGCGCCAGACGATAGCCCTCTACAGCAAGACCGACCCCGGCATCGACTCGTTCGTCCGGCGGTCCGTCGGGTACGTCGTCTTCCCGAGCGTCGGCAAGGGGGGGCTCGGGATCGGCGGTGCGCACGGGACTGGCATTCTCTTCGAGAACGGCGCGCCGGTCGGCAAGGTGACGCTGAACCAGGTCACGATTGGGGCCCAAGCAGGGGGGCAGGAATTTTCGCAGGTCGTGTTCTTCGAGGTCCCGAAGACGCTCGCCGAGCTGAAGCTGGGGAAGGCCCAGCTGTCGGGTCAGCTGAGCGCCGTCGCCTTGACCTCCGGGGCCGCGGCGAACGCCCGGTTCAAGAACGGCGTCGCCGTGTTCACCGCGACCAAGGGCGGCCTCATGCTCGAGGCGAGCGTCGGCGGCCAGAAGTTCGGATACAGCGCGTTCTAGGTCCGCCCGCATTTGCGCTTCGCGGGCTTCTTTCTGCCGGCGGTGTTGAGGGGTTGACTCTTCATCGTCCAGCCGGCTGCGCAGCGACCGCGCCGGTCGAGCCGCTCAGGGCGTAGCGGCCGGCGCGGGCAGCGTGGGCGGCGTTGGCAATGTTGAATCGACCGGCAGGTCGCCGCGCAGGAGTGCCGTCGCGGCGCCGCCGAGTCGCAAGTAGAAATCGGACGGCAGCGCGCGTCCGTCGGCGTCGAGCGGGACCAGCGAAGCGCCGCCGGTCGGGAGCCCGGCGGTCGTCGGCGCGAGCTTGAACATGGCGGTGCCCTCGTCGACCTCGTCGAACATGGCGGTCTTGAGCATGGTCGCGCCGGCGCCGACGGCGTTGCCGACCTGGCGCCAGTAGAACGCGCCGCCGCGGCGCGGGATCTGGTTCGAGACGCCGCCGTCGAGGTTGTGCCAGGAGAAGCCCGGGAAGACGACGGGCATGTAGCGCTGGCCCGCGGCCGTCGCCGCCGCCAGGTCGGCGGCGAGCGACGTCGCGCGGTACGCGTCGGCCCCGGCGTCGTCGCGGAAGCGCCCCACCGTCCAGGGCGACAGCACGTCGAACGAGCGGTAAACGGGCGCCCAGGCCGCGTCCGTCTTGGCGTCACCGTCGAGCGTGCGCCAGTGCGCGGGGACGCCGCCGACCAGCGTCACGCGGTACCGCGGGTCGGCGCTGGTGGTGAGCCAGTCGATGAGCGCGGCGGCGTCGGCGGGCGTCCCGGGGCGGTCGGTGAACCCGAGGCCCCACAGGTACAGCACCGGTCTGCCGCCGTCCTTGAGGTAGCGCGGGCTCGCCGTGACCTCGAGCGTGTCGACGAGATATTTCCAGTCGGCCTCGAGGGACGCCACCAGGTGCGCCTCATCGACGCCCGAGACGTCGTACTCGATCGCGAACACCCGTCCCTCCGCCTCGGCGCCCGCCCGCACGTTGCGCGCGACCTGGTTGCGCGCGGCAAAGAAGCGCGGGTCCTGGACCTCTGAGAGGAAGCGCTGGAGGGCGACGCCGTCGATGCCAGCCTCTTTCATCCACGCGAAGTGGCGCGCGACGGTTTTCGCGTCGTACGCCGAGTAGAGCCGTGCGGCCGAGCCGTCGGCGTAGGCGAGATCGGTCGCGAAGAGCTCGTCGGCCCCGAGCTCGGAGGTGTCGGGCCACAGATCGACGGTGAGGTTCGCTGCGGTCGGTGCGCCGTTGCGGAACCAGTGCGTCCATCCGTCTACCGGCGAGCCGTCGCCCGGGCAGAGGAACCAGCCCTGGTACCCGAACAACATCTTGCGGTCGAGGCTGGTGGCGTCGACGATCGCCGCACCGTCGTTCGCCGCTCGGTCGTCTCCGCCGGCGTCGGCCCTCGCGCATCCCGTGCAGGCGACCGCCGCGACGAGCAGGATGGCGAGCCCGGCGGCGCGCAGCCCCTCCCGCGGCTGCGACGGGGCACGGTCTCCGCGGGCCATCGACCGATTTACGGCGGCGGCGCACGATCGGACGCCTCGAACCGCGGGGCGACGGTCGAGCTCGAGCTACTGGCGACGCTAGGGCAGCATGCTATCGGCCCAGTCCTTGACCTGATACGCGCGCACGACGCCTTCCAGCAGGAAGGGGTCTCCCTGGGCGAAGGCCTCCGCCGCGGCCCTGCTGCGAAACAGAGCCATGTTGCCGCCCGCCGGATCGGTGAACGGACCGACACCGACGACCTCGCCGCGGGCGACGAACTCGTCCAGGAACGCCTTGTGACGGGGATAGACGGCCATGATCTCCTGGCGGCTCTTCCCCGTGCCCGTGCCGATCACGGCGAACAGCATGCTGCCTCCCGGTCGACGCTCATGGTGGCGATTCTATTGTCGAGCGGCCGCCGAAAGGCCAGCACTCGATTCGCGAAGCCCTCGCGCGTAGTAGAGTGAGTCTCTGACTTGGGGAGGGTGGATATCGGGAGGTCGTTGAAACAGCGCCAAGGGCGCCGCGGCGGCATCGTCATCGGGCTGGTCGCCACGGTCGGCCTGATCGTGCTCGTTCGGCTCTGTTCCCGCCCGGGGGGCGGCGATGCCGCGCCGCCGCCGCCGGCCACGCCGCTCGCCCCCGCGCCGCCGCCCGGACCGGAGCCGGCCGCGACACCTGGTGAGATCAGCGTTCTGACCCTGCTCCGCGAGATGGTCGACCTCGACCAGCTCGCCCGCTTGCCGGCGGTGCGGTTCGTGGCCGGTCAGGCGGCGAGCACCGATCGCCGATCGCGCCGTCGCGACGACGCCGAAGGCTGGTTCGCGAACGATGACTTCGTCACCGACACGGAGCCGAACCTCGTGCGCGTCGAGACCGCACCCGACGGCGGCAAGCGCTACGTGCTGCTCGACGTGGCGGGGCCCGGGGCGATCGTGCGCATCTGGAGCGCCACGCCGGCCGGCACCCTCCGCATCTACTTGGACGGCGAAAGCCGCCCGGCGGTCGAGGCGCCGTTCGCGGGCCTCCTGCGCGGAGAGCGGGCTCCGTTCGTCGCGCCGCTCGCCCACCTCACGGCGCGCGGCTACAACCTCTACTTCCCGATCCCGTACCGCAGTCGGTGCCTGGTCACCGTCGACAGCATCGTCTCTCCAGATCCGTTCAGCGGGCGTTCGGTGGCGAAGCTCTACTACCAGATCGGCTATCGGACGTACCCTGCCGCCGCGGCGCCGGGCGTCCGCCCCTACGGGGCGGCCGAGGTGACCCGGGCGCAGGGGGCGCTCGGGCGTGTCGCGGCCATCCTCCGAGACGGCCCACCGCCGCTCGCGCCGCGCCCGGGTCGAGCGACCGTGGACATTCCGACGGCCACCGTCTCGGCCGGACATCCCGCGACGACCATCATCCCCGCGCCGGCCGGCGGCGCCGAGCTGACCGAGCTTCGCCTGGTCACCGCCGAACGAGCCCCCGAAAAGCTCGCCGCGACCACGCTGTCGATCGCCTTCGACGGCGAGGAGACGGTCCGGGCGCCGCTGGTCGCGTTCTTCGGCACGGGCCAGGGCTGGAATCCGTACGCCTCTCTCCCGATGACGGTGGGTGGCGACGGCACGCTGATCTGCCGGTTCGTCATGCCGTTCGCCAGGCGCGCGGTCGTCACGATCGCCAGCCACGGGCCGGGGCTGACCGTCGGGGGGAGCGCCGTCGTCGACGCCCGGCCGTTCGGGGCGGACGCGCTGCTGTTTCACGCCGGCTGGCGCCCGCGCGCCCTGCTCGCCACCCGTCCCCTTCGCGACTGGCACCTCGGGACCGCCTCCGGGATTGGCCATCAGGTGGGGACGATGCTCGACGTGGAGAACCCGCCCGGCGCCGGCTGGTGGGGCGAGGGCGACGAAAAAATCTCCGTCGACGGCGAGCCCTTCCCCAGCCTGTTCGGCACGGGGACGGAGGACTACTTCGGCTTCGCCTGGTCGACGCCGGAGACGTTCGCCCACGCCTACCACGCCCAGACCCGCGCGCCGGGACAGGGATTCGGCGGCCTCTTCTCGATGAACCGTTTCCACATCCTCGACCCGATCCCTTTCTCGCGCTCGCTGCGCTTCGACCTCGAGATCTGGCACTGGAGCGATACCTCGATCGCCGCCGACGCCCTGCTTTACTGGTACGCGCGCCCCGGCGGCCACGACGACTTTGACTAATTTCACGGAGGACGGCTCGCTGCCGCTCGCGTCCCCCGGGCCCCCCTCGCTCCGCGCGGCAAAGCCGCGCTCCGCTCGCCTGCTACGTTGTGCTCAGCCGGTTATGAGATTCGTCGGCTCGGGACGGCCCCCAAACGACCAGGCCACACGCCCGACGTTGCGGGATACTCTCGGGCCCTGTGGCTCTCGATGCGACCCCTCTGACGTTCACGGACCGCGCGTTCGTGGGGCGGGAGCGCGAGCTGGCCCAGATCGAGGCGGCGCTGGGCGACGCGGCGGCGGGACGTGGGAAGCTGTTGATGCTGGCGGGAGAGCCCGGCATCGGGAAGACCAGCGTCGCCGACCGCGCGGCGGCGACGGCGACCGAACGGGGCTTCACGGTGCTGTGGGGCCGCTGCTGGGAGGCGGGCGGCGCGCCCGCCTACTGGCCCTGGCTGGACATCGTCGCCGAGCTCGCCCGCGCCCTCGACGACCCGACGCTGGCACGCGTGCTGGGCGAGGGCGCGTCGTTGCTCGGCGAGATCGTTCCGGAGCTGCGCGCCCGGCTCCCCGACACGCCCGCGGGCGCGCCGCCGCCCGCCGAGGAGGGGCGGTTTCGGCTTTGGCGCGCGGTGAGCGCGCTCGTGCACGAAGCAGGAAAGGCGAGGCCGGCGCTGCTGGTGCTGGACGATCTGCACGCCGCCGATCAATCGTCGCTCTCGCTGCTCCACTTCGTCGCGCGGCAACTGCGTCCGATGCGCGTGCTGCTGCTGGCCAGCTACCGCGACGTGGAGGCGCGGATGGACGCCTCCACCAGCGAGCTCCTGTCGCGCGTCGGGCGGGAGGGGACGACGCTGTCGCTGGCGCGCCTGGACCGGGCCGCGTCGGCGCGTTTCGTCCAGCAGCGCGTCGGCTCCGTGGCGGCGGAGGTGGAGGCGCGCGTGCTCGATCGCAGTCAGGGCAACCCGCTTTTTCTCGAAGAGATGGTCAGGCTGTGGAACGAGCAGGGCGCCGAAGCGATAGCCGAGGGGGTGGTCCCCGCCGGCGTGCGCGACGTGATCCGGCAGCGCCTGGATCGCGTCGTCCCGGAGACGCGCGCTCTCCTGGATCTGGCGGCCGTCGCCGGTGACGTGATCGATCCCCGGCTGCTGGCGACTGCTGGCGGGCGCGACGCGGCGTCGGTGGCCACCCGCCTCGGTGAGGCGGGCCGCGCCGGCGTCCTGGTCGAGCGCGGGGGACAGCGTCGCTTCGGCCATGCCCTGTTTCGCGAGGTGCTCTACCGCGAGCTGCCTGACGGCGATCGGCGCGCGCTTCACGGACGCGTCGCGGACGCATTGACGGAGCTTGGGCCCGAACAGGTCGCGGAGATCGCGCACCACGCGCTGGAGGGTCCTCCCGAGATGCTCGGGCGCGCCGTGGAGCATGCCATTCGCGCGGCGGCGCGCGCGCAGGAGCTGCTCGCCTACGAGGAGGCGGTCAGGACGCTGGAGCGCGCGCGGGACGCGATCACCGCGGCCGGAAACTCGCCCGCTCTGCGGGCGCCCGTGCTGCTGGCGCTTGGCGAGGCGCGCATCCGGCGCGGCGAGACCTCCGCCGGCAAGCAGGACTGCCGGGAAGCGGCGTCGGCGGCGCGCGCGCTGGGCGACGCCGAGCTGGGCGCGCGCGCGGCGCTCGCCTACGGCGGCGTGTTCGCCTTCGGGATCGTCGATCCGGTTCTGGTCGGGATGCTGGAGGAGTCGCTGGAGGCCCTGCCGCCCGGCGACAGCGCGCTCCGGGCGCGGCTGCTGGCTCGCCTGGCGGCGGCCCTGCAACCGAGCCCCAACAGCGGCGAGCCGGTCGCCGTCGCGCGGGAAGCGATCGCGACGGCCCGGCGGCTGGGCGATCAGGCCGCGTTGCTCGACACGGTGTACATGGCGCTCGCGGCGCTGATGGACATCGTCGATCCGGCGGAGACGCTGGCCCTCAATTTCGAGGTGGAGCGGATGGCGCTCGCGGTCCAGGATCGCGAGCGCCTGCTGCGGACGCACCTGCGGCTGGCGATTGGCCACCTGGGGATGGGCGACATCCAGGCCTGCGAAACCCGCCTCGCCTCGTTCGAGGCGCTGGCCACCGAGCTGCGCGCTCCCTGGTACGGCTGGTGGGCGGGGATGCTGCGGGCGGTGCGCGCGACGATTTGCGGCCGCTTCGACGAAGCGGAACGGCTGGCGGACGAGGCGCGCGACCGGGGAAGGGCGGCGGGGCAGGAGGCCGCCGAGCGGATCTGGATCTCCAACCGCGAGTCGCGGGTCCGCGCGGCCGAGCTTCACCAGGAGATGCTCGCCTGGGATCCCGAGCTGCGCCGCGCTCGGACGGTGATCAACGAGGCGGCCGCCTGGCAGGCGCTCGGCTCGGCCCTGGTCCAGGCGCGCCTCGAGCATCCGGACGAGACGCGCACGTACCTCGACCTGGTCCCGGCGCCGATTCGCGACGGCGACAACGTCTTTGCCATCTACCTGATCGGCGAGGCGGCCGCCATCGCGGGGCCACGTGAGCTCGCGGCGGCGCTGTACGAGAAGATTCGGCCGCTCGGCGACCGATGCGTGGTGCTCGGCATGAGCTACATGAGCTGGGAGGGCCCCTGGGCCCGCATCCTCGGGTTGCTGGCCACGCAGCTCGGGCGCTGGGACGCCGCAGACGCGCATTTCGAGGATGCGATCGCCCGCTGCCGTCGCATGGATGCACTTCCCTGCCTGGCGCGGACCGAATACGAGTTCGGACGGGCGCTCCTCGAGCGCGGCGACCGAGAGCGGGCCCGGCCGCTGATCGCCACGGCGCGAAAGTCAGCCGAGGAGCTGGGCCTGACCGGACTGGTGCGGCTCGCTGACGCAAAGCTGGCGAGCCTCGGCGCACTGGCCGCCGCCGAGCGGCCCGCCGAGCGGCCCGCCGGCCGATTGTCCGCGCCCACGCCGGTACCGGCGCCCGCGTCCGGGTTCGCCTTCGTGCGCGAGGGCGAGTACTGGGCGGTCTCGTTCGACGGGACGACTTTTCGGCTGAAGGACAGCTTGGGCATCCAGTATCTGGTTCGCCTCGTCGAGGAGCCCGGACGCGAGATTCACGTGCTGGATCTCGCGGGCGAGCGGGCCGCGGGCGGCGGCGCCGGCGTCAACGAGGCGATCGACACCGGTGACGCGGGCGAGCTTTTGGACGACGAAGCCCGTCGCAGTTACCAGCGCCGCCTCGAGGATCTGGAGGAGACGGTCGCCGAGGCCGAGTCGTTCGGCGATGCCGCGCGCGCGGCCCGGGCGCGCGAGGAGATCGAGATGCTGGCGGCCGAGCTCGGCCGGGCGGTCGGGCTCGGGGGGCGGGTTCGGCGGGCAGGGGGTTCGGCCGAGCGGGCGCGCAGCGCCGTCCAGCGCCGGATCAAGAACGCCATCGAACGCATCGGCGAGCACGCCCCGGCCCTGGCCGGCCTGCTGGGGCGCGCCATACGCACCGGTAATTACTGCGTTTTCAGGCAGATACCGTAATCCGCCCAGCCGCCGGTCGACGGCGCGGAACGGCCCGTTCCGTCGAACGTCACGCCTCTTGTTTGAAAGCGAGGCGGACATGTTGACCCGAACCCTTCTGACCCTGACCCTGCTCTTCATCTCGACCGCGGGCGCGGTGCCGACGCGCCCCCCGGCTGCCAACCCGGACCGCCCGCGGCATGCGCGGGTCGTCGACGACCTCGAGGGCTGCCGCGTTCCGGCGCCGTCGCCCGAGCCGGTCGCGCCTGCCAGCTGCAGCGACGAGGGGCGGCTGTGACCTCGGCCGGGCTCAAGGATCTGTACGAGCGCAAGCGGCGCGCGCTGGTGAGGCGGCCGTCCTTTGGCCGCACCTACGCCCAGGCGCACGTGCGATTGGGCGACAGCTTGTTGTGCGAGGTCGAGGAGGGCGCCTGGCGGACGCGCGTCGATCAATCGTCGGAGGAGGGGGGCACCGGGAGCGCTCCGCATCCTGGCCAGATGATGCGCGCGAGCATCGCCGCCTGCCTGGCGATGGGGTACCGGCTGTGGAGCGCGCGCCTCGGCGTGGCGATCGAGGACGTCGAGGTCGACGTGCTGTGCGAGTCCGACGCGCGCGGGCAGCTCGGCATCGACGGTGTGTCGGTCGGCTGGCAGCGGATCGTCGTCGATGTGCGCCTCGGCAGCCGCGCGCCCGAGGCCGACGTCCGGCGTGTGGTCGAGACGGCGGATCGGCTGAGCCCGCTGCTCGCCAATCTGTCGTCCGGGATCGAGCGCGTCCACCACCTGCGCCTCGTCGCCATCGGCGAGGAGGCCTGACATGGACGCCCGGGTGTTTCGGCGGGTGCAGCGCTACGGATGGGACGCCGCCACCGAGGCTTACGATCGCGGGTGGGTGCCGCTCCTCGAGCGGTTGACCGAGTCGTGCGTCGCGCGTGCCGGGCTCGCGCCCGGCGAGCGGGTCCTCGATCTCGCCACCGGCACGGGGGTGGGCGCCTTCGCGGCGGCCCGCGCCGTCGGTCCGGCGGGCGCGGTGAGCGGCTTCGACGTCTCCGAGAAGATGGTGGCGCTGGCGGCGGCCCGCGCCGCGGACGCTGGCGGCGGCAACGTCGAATTCCGGCGCTGCGACATGGAGGCGACCGGCGCCCCCGACGGCGCGTTCGACGCGGTGGCCTGCGCCTTCGGCTTGATGTTCGCGGCCGAGCGGGCCGCGGCCTTCGCCGAGATCGCGCGCGTCACCGCGCCGGGCGGTCGCGTCTCCGTCTGTGTCTGGGGACGGCGCGCCGCCTGCGGCTTCGCCGAGGTCTTCCCGATCGTCGACGCGCACGTCGAAAGCGAGGTCTGCCCGCTGTTCTTCTCGCTGGGTGTTCCCGGCGCGCTTCGGGTGTCGTTCGCGCGCGCCGGGCTGGTGGACGTCGTCGAGGAGAGCGTTCCCGTCACGCTGTCGTGGGCCTCCGCGGACGAGGCGTGCGGGGCGATGCTGGAGGGGGGCGCGGTCGCGCTGGCCTGGAAACGATTCTCGCCCGAGACGCGGGCGGTCGTGCGGGAGCAGTACCTGGCGTCGCTGGAGCCGTTCCGCCGGGGCGAGCGCTACGACGTGGCGGCCGAGGTGATGTTCGCGACCGCGCGAAAGCCGAGGTGAACGCGCCACGGAACGTTTCGTTCCGTCGTTGTTCACGCCTCTCGGTTGAAAGCGGACGGCGGCAGCCGGAAGCAAAAACGATAACAAGGAGACAGGTCATGCACACGATGAAGCTGATGAAGATGGTAACGGTGGCAGTGGCGGCCCTGGCGTTCGTGCCGGCGGCGCGCGCGGCGGAGAACCCGGCCGCCGCGGCGGCCAAGGCCGACATCCAGAAGACGCTCGGGTTCGTCCCGCAGTTCTTCGTCCGTTTCCCGGAAGAGGCGCTGCCCGGCGCCTGGGAAGAGATGAAGACGCTGCAGCTCAACCCGCACACCGCGCTGCCGGGCCGGACCAAGGAGCTGATCGGGCTGGGCGTTGCGGCCCAGATCCCCTGCCACTACTGCATCTACGCCCACACCGAGTTCGCCAAGCTGAACGGCGCCAGCGAGGCAGAGATTGGCGAGGCAGTCGCGATGGCGAGCCTCACGCGGCACTGGAGCACGTTCCTGAACGGCATCCAGACCGACGAGAGCAAGTTCCGCGGTGAGATCGCCAAGGTCGTCGAGAACGTCAAGAAGGCGAGCGCCACGAAGGCCCCGCCGCCGCCCATCAACGTGGTCGACGGCGCGAGCGCGATGAAAGAGGCGACCCAGATGCTGGGCGGCTACGTGCCGGAGTTCATCCGCGCGTTCCCGGAAGAGGCGCGCGCCGGTGCCTGGAAGGCCTTTCGCGACGTCCAGCTCTCGCCGGCGACGACCCTCTCGGGCAAGCAGAAGGAGCTGGTCGGTCTGGCGGTGGCGTCGCAGATCCCCTGCCGGTTCTGCATCGTCGCCCACACCGAGTTCGCCAAGCTGAACGGCGCCACCGACGCCGAGATCAAGGAGGCGATTGCGATGGGTTCACTGACCCGCGAGCTCAGCACGATGCTGAACGGGATGCAGGTCGACGAGGGCCAGTTCCACCGCGACATCGACAAGCTGGTGAAGGGCGCCAAGGCCGCCGCGAAGAAGAGCGCGACGACGGCCCAGCGCTAGCGCTGGACGAACGGGCCGTGATTGGTTGCAGGCCGGGGCGGCGCGAGGCCGTCCCGGCCTTTCGTCGTGGGGAACCAGCATCAACCCTGGCTGGAGACGGCCTCGGCCACCATTCGAAAGTGGAAAGGGAAGGTCCGATCGCCGACGCGGATTCTCAGCCAGACGTGCTGGACACCGTTGTCTGCCGGGATGAACACCTGACCGCCGACCGAGGCGCCGGGTAGCACGGTGCTGTGGCGGAGCGCCTCGTCCGACCACGGATGGCGTTGTGCCTCGATCCCCCCCAACGCGCGGTCGTGCGACGACGCCGTCCCCTGCTGCACGCTCACCGCGACTTCCGCGCCCAGGGGCGCGCCGCCGCCCCGGGGGTTGGCCAGCGACGCCGTGTCCGCAACCGCGCTCAACAAGACCAGGCCTCCCAGGGCCGCATCGTTGTTGGCCGCCTCCGCCCGCTCGCGCGATGCCTTCTTGTCGAGCCCGACGATCATCTCTTCGGGATCGATCACGAACGTTTCCTTGGCGCAGGAGCTCTCGGTTGCCCCCTTGCACGAGACGAAGCTGAATGTCTCCGCCGGATCGATGTCCAGCATCCGATCGGTCTGGTTCTGGATTTCGACACGCACGCCCAGTGTGGTCCCCACCTCGTGCTCGAACGCGGCGGCCACCCGCACCCCCCGCTCCTCCTGCTTTACCGCGGCCCGCCCCGATATCCAGAACACGTTGTTGGAGATCGGGTCGAGGCGAACCACCGGCGCTGGCGTCGCGCAACCGAGCACCGACGACGCTGCCACAGCGAACAAACCCGGAACGATTGGTCGAAACCGCATGAGCACCGTCACAGCAACGGTCATGCCATGAAACAACGCCGGCGCGTAACACGAAACTCCCGGAGCGCCGGCCTGAGGCGTCACCACCACAGGTTCGCGGCGTGCCGCGCCATCACGGTCGGCAGAACGCGTGTCCTTTCTCTGTCAGGAGAGCGTGCGCAACACGAGAAACGACGCGGCCCCGAGGGCGGCGGCGAGCGGGAGCGTAGTGACCCAAGCGGTCAGAATCGCGACCACGGTCTTCGGTCGGGCCTGTCTGGTCACCGCACCGATTCCGAAGATGCCGCCCGTCGCGACGTGCGTAGTCGACACCGGCAGGCCGAATCGTGAGGCAGCAATCACCAACGCGGCCGTCGTCAGGCTGGCGATGAACCCTTGGCCGGCATTGAGAGTGGTGATTTTTCTCGCCATGGTCTCGGCCACCCTACGGGCGCCGATGAGGCCACCGACGGCCATAGCGAGACCTACGAGCGGAAGACCGATGCCTGGGGTTAGCGCTTTGGCGGCGATGAGCAGCGCGACGATCTTGGGTGTGTCGTTGAGGCCGCGCGCGAAGCAGACCGCGACGGCCGAGACGAGATGCAGCGAATCGAGTACCCGCTGCGCGGACAGCCCGACGACGACACCACTGTAGCGTTCGCAGCTGGGCCCGGTCGTTAACGCGAGCTGGACCTTCGCTGCGATCTCCGGGCCTCCCGCCGTCGCGATTCGCAGTGGGACGTACTCCCTTTCGATGCACACGCAGCTCTCGCGCGTGATCCCCAACCCGGCCCGAACGCGGCGTGCGATGGGATAGAGAGCCGAGGTCATGGCGACAGCCAAGATCGGGCTGAGCAGAAGCGGCACGACGAAAGCCTTCCCAAGCACGGCGAAGTTCACGCCCGCGCCGGTCGCCAGACCGGCCCCGATGAGCGCGCCCGTGAGTCCATGCGTCGTCGACACGGGCAACCCCCAAAACGTCGCCAGCAACACCGTGAGGCCGGCCCCCAAAGCCACGGAGCCCAGGAAGACGCGGGAGGTGGCGACGGCGTCGGGGACAAGACCCTTCGCCGAGAACGTTTTCACGAGCCCCGCCGCAAGGACGAGTGTGAGCAGCGATCCCACGAGCTGCGCGACGGTTGCCAGGGCCAGCGCGGTTCGGTAGCTCGCGCTGCCCGAGCCATACAGCGTCGAGACGCCCTTGAAGTTGTCGTTGCTGCCGTTGGACCAGGCGAGCAACGTGACCACGCCGAGAACGACCCAGGTCATCGGACCGTCACTCTACTCTCTGCTCTGCCCTTCACGACTCTTCCGACAACGACGCGCTCCAACTCGTTGAGGAACCGTCTATGGACGGCCAGGTTCAGCAGGGAGGGCATGTCAGAACCGCCCGGCGACGGCGAAGAGCCCGAGCTGCGGTGTCACGACGAGGCTCGGCGTCAACCCTGAGCGAACGGCTGGCGCGGACGTTGCTGGGCCGTGTGCCAGCCAGGCGCTGTCCAGGATCGCCGCACCGAGCATTAGGGCTCCACCAGTGACGAGACCGACGACCGGCGCGCCGCAGGGGGGGCCCCCGTCGGGATCACAGCCACGATGCAAATAGAAATCGGCGAACACGGCGCCCGTCGCCAGTCCGGTGGCGAGTATGCGCAACCCAAGGCTTCCCAGCGCACGATCCCCGCGGCCGTTCGCCAGGTGGTCGATCGGCCCGCTCAACAGGTAGCCGGCCCCGCCCAGGAACAGGAGCGCCTCTTGCTTTGTTCCCCAGGCGCTCGCCATCAGCACCAGGGACAGACCGTCCGCGACGGCCGCCGGCACGCCGTACCAGGCAAAGTCGACTTGTTGGGACGCAGGCGCGACAAGTGGCGGCGGAGACTCAACGGCCAGAAATACGGCAACCAAGACGGGGGCGAGCGGCACGGTCCAACACCCAGCAAGCGCGATGCCGAAGCGACTCTCGGGCGATCCGGGCCGATTCTGTCAGATCCTCGACAGACCCCGCTCAAAACCAGCCACGCCGCGGTGGTCGCAGCCAAGGGTCGTTGGGCCGTGCCACTCTGGTACCATCGCCAGCCGTGCGGCGGTGGCTCGGCTCTCGGTGGATCGGGCTCCACGCGGCAGCGCTCGCGGCCGCCTTGACGCTCCCGTCGTTGGGCAACGGGCTCGGCATCGACGACCACCTCTATCGCGCGCGGGTGTTGGGCGGCTGGGATGCCGCTCGCTCGGCAGCTGACCTCTTCTCGTTCGCTGATCCGGAACGGCCCGCTGACGTGCGCCGGGAGATGGAGAGCGGTGAGCTCTCGTGGTGGGCGGCGCCGCACCTGCGTTGGCGCTTCTTGCGACCGCTGCCCGCGCTTCTCCACCATCTCGAATTCCGAATGTTCGGTCGGGGTGGGTTGGTGATCATGCACCTCGAGAGCGTGCTGTGGATGGCGGCGGTCGCCGCTGCTGCGGCGATGCTGTTTCGCCGGATGCTCGCACCCTTGTGGATTGCAGGCCTCGCGGCGGTTCTGTACGCGATAGACGACGCGCACGGGTTCGGAGTCGGGTGGCTCGCCAGCCGTTGCACGCTGATGGGGACGTTCTTCGCGATCACGTCGCTCATCGCGCACGATCGCTGGCGCCGGAACGGATGGCGGCTCGGGGCAGTTCTCGCGCCCATCGCGCTACTTGTCGCGTTGCTCTGCACCGAGGAGTCGGTCGCGGTCGTCGGCTATCTCCTGGCACACCTGCTGGTTCTCGAGGACATTCCGATGCGGCGCCGGGTCCCGGTCCTCATCCCCTACGTTGCGACCATCGGCGGCTGGTACGTCTTCCGCCGAGCCCTCGGCTACGGCACAGTCGGTCCGGGTTCTTACACGGATGCGTTCACAGAGCCGCTGACGTTCTGCGCGCAGACTCTGGCCCGCATCCCCATCTACGTTCACAGCCAGTTGGGTGTTGTCCCCGCCGATCTGTGGGAGGTGTACTTCGTTCGCCGCGGACTCGGCTGGGTCATGGTGATCGCAGGCGTGGCCTTCATGATCCTCATGGCGGCCGGACTGGGCCGCCTCGTGCTTCGGGACCGGGCGGCCCGATTCTGGGCGGTCGGGGGTGCAATCGCGCTGGTACCGATCTGCGGTGCCCATCCGAACGATCGCCACCTCTTCATCGTCGGGCTCGGTGGAGCGGCGTTGGTCGCGCGCTACCTGGGGGCCTGGGCCGATCGCCGTCAGCCCGAACAGGCTCTCTTGCTCCCGCAGCGAGGCGCTAGCCTACTAGCCGGGTTCTTTGTGCTGGCCCACGTCGTGCTGGCGCCGATCGCTTTGCCGATACGTGCTCGAATTCCAGGTGATCTCCATCGAAGTCTCGATCGCATCGACGATCGAGTTCCGCACGACGACGGGCTGGTCGCCCAGGATCTGGTTCTGGTCAACGTTCCCTTCAAGTACCTGTGCAACCTTCCTAGTGTCGTTCGACGTTCCAACGGAGGTCCCTCGCCCGCGCACTGGCGTTGTCTGGGCGTCTCCTCCGACGACGTGGTGGCAAGGAGAGAGGACGCCCGAACGTTGGTCCTCGTCTCGTCGGACGGGTACCTTCGGAGTTTCGAAGACACGAACGTCAGAGCGCGCGGCATTCCATTCGCGCCGGGCGATCAAGTGAGCCTTCCAGGATTCGAGGTCACAGTCCGACGTGTCACGCCCGACGGACGACCACAAGAGGTCGCCTACCGGTTCGATCGATCGCTGGAGGATCCTTCGTTGCGCTGGCTCATTTGGCGGGACGGCGCCTATCGACCGTTCGCGCTGCCCGCTACGGGTAACGCTGTCTCACTGCCCGCCCAGCACTTCGCTTGGGCAGATCTTCTGCGACCCGAACGGGAGAAATCGCCGTGATGGGGCGCGAGGCGAAGGAGCGAACGGTCGGTCTTCTCTTGCTGCTCCTCATGATCGCGCACACCGTTACTCACCCGGACCGGGGGGCCTGGGTTCTCCTTTCAGCCTGCGACGTGGCCACGCTGGCGACCGCCATCGGGCTTCTCGCCGGATCGCAGAAGGCCGTCGCGGTGGCCTTCCTGTTCCAGATCTCGATCGGCCTTCCGGCCTTCTTCGTGGGTCTCGCGACGCACACCTACACGCCGAACACGACGTCGGTGGCCATCCATCTTTTGCCCCCCTTGGCGGGAGGATGGGCCGTTCGCCGAACGGGTCTGCCACCTCGCGCGTTGGCCACTGCTCTTCTGACCTATGGTCTTGTCGTCGCCGCGAGCTTCTTGTTCTCGCCGCCCGCGCTTAACGTCAACCTCGTCTTCACTGTGTGGCCCCCGATTCGCCGGTTGGCGTCGGGGCGCCTCGCTGGGCTGCTCCTGTTTCACGGGGTCGGACCGCTGGTCCTGCTTTCCGTCGGAGAGGCCGCGGTGCGCCGGGGATTTCCGGGCACGCTCAGTTCGACACCGGCTCCATTACCCGCGCGCCTTCCAAGTACGTCTGGATGACCGACTGAATGTGAGGAAGCTCTTCGAGCTTCCGAATCCCGGCGATCTCCTCATCGCTCAGGTCGGGGTGCCAGAACTGGAGGAAGACGTTGTATCGGACCTCCGAGCTGCGGTTCCAGACCTCGTGCTCGAAGGAATCGTCGAAGAGGCTGCATTTCCCCTGTTGCTGAGCACGGACCTCTTTGGCGACGCGCATCTCGACCCCTTCCGGGATCACCAGCCCGAAATGGCAGGTCAACTGGGTGTTGGTGGCGCCGCAGTGGGCGGGTATGTGTGTCCCGGGCAGGAGGCGCGAGACGAAAACGGTGCCCGAGCGACGTGGGACCGCGTCCACCAGCTCCATAAGGCGTGGGAACATGCGGACGTTCTCGTCCCATCGGTGGCCTCGATAGTCGAGGTAGAGAACGTGCCATTCGCCGGCATCCGCGCGCTCGTGCAAGATCGGGCCGACGTAGTTTCGGAACGTGATCTTCTGCTGCGAAAGGAACGCATCGAGCTCTGCGCGGATCGTGGGGTACTCGTCTTGGAGGCGGGTGAGATAAGGGAAGGCGGCGGCGTCATGCCACGGCCGAGCCGGCAGATCGGGCAGGTAGAACCTGGGACGTTGCAGCGGATCCTCAGGCGGGAAGAGCGGCGGCTCCCCGGCCTGGTCCCGGCGGAGCACCTCGGGCAGATTTTCGAACAGCTTCATTAACCTCTTCATGCCCGCAAATCATACAATGCGCGTGCCAGGTACAGGCACGCCATGGTGGTGATCATCGTCATTGGAGTCGCGTTGGCGATGTTCGTCGCCGAACGAGCCCGGCCCGGAAGGGCCTGGCCGACCGTATCGGGTTGGTGGGCGCGCGCCGCGCTGGCGAATGGACTTCAGATTGCGGCCGTCTTCCTGGCCGGAGTGACGTGGGAGCCTTGGTTCCGGCGTCATCGCCTGCTCTCGCTCCGCGAGCTTGGGTTCGGAGCAGAGGTCGTCATCGGCTATTTCGTGAACGCGGTCTCGCTCTACTGGACGCACCGCGCGCGACACGAGATCGCCCTCCTCTGGCGCTGGCTCCACCAACTGCACCACAGTCCGTCGCGGGTCGAGATCCTCACCGCGTTCTACAAACACCCGCTGGAGATCTGCGCGGAGTCCATTCTTGCCGCGGCGATCCTGTACCTCGGCCTGGGACTGTCGCCGCGGGCCGTGCTCGTGATCTCGGTCGTGAGCGGCTCGCTGGGCCTTTTCTATCACTGGAACGTGGCGACGCCCCGATGGCTCGGCTACATCGTTCAGCGACCCGAGAGCCACTGCGTTCACCACGAGCAGGGCGTCCACGCCTACAACTACTCGGAGCTGCCGCTCCTCGACATGATCTTCGGAACGTTTCGAAACCCGCCGACCTTCAGCGGTGTGTGCGGCTTCGACACTGGCCGTGAGGAGCGGTTTTTCGCGCTCCTGCTCGGAAGGGACGTGAACGCGGAACGGACGGTCAGCCCTAAACAGTGAGGACGATCTTGCCGAACGTCTGCCGACTGGCCAGAAGGTCGTGCGCGCGGCGGATGTCCCGCAAAGGAAGGACGTGGGCCACTTGGGGCCGAATAGAACCGTCCGCGAGCCAAGCCCAGAGGCGCGTCGCGAGAGCGGAGGCCTGCTCGGGCCGCTGAAGGAGCGAACGAAGGTGGAAGCCCAGCACGCCGCGCGATCGGTGCAAGAGCTTGAGGGAATCGATGGCCGCGCGTTCACCGCTGGAGAATCCGACCAGGATCTGGCGACCGAAGGAGCCGAGGAGCGCAAAGGTTCGCTCGGAGACCGACCCTCCGATGGAGTCGACGGCAATGTCGAGCCCCCGATCGTTCGACAGCTTCCGCACCTCAACGTCGAACACGTCGTAGCCGCACACCACCTCGGCGCCGAGCTCCCGCACGCGATCCTTTTTGTCGGGGCTCGAAACCGTCGCGACGACGCGGAGACCGAGACACCGCGCCACCTGAACGGCCATCGTGCCTAGGGCGCCAGCCCCGGCGTGTACGAGCACGGTCTCGCCCTCGACGGCGTGACCGGAGAGGATGAGCGCACCTCCCGCGGTGAGAAGCGATACCGGGACCGCGGCGCCGTACCGAGCTGGGACGGCGTCGGGCAGTGCGAAGCAAGTCGAGGCAGGCACAACTGCTCGTTCTGCGGCCAGGCCGGTCACAGCGATCGCGCACACTCGGGCCCCGAGTGGGGGCGAGCTGACGCCAGGACCGTGAGCGGCGACTATGCCTTCGGCTTCCTGGCCGGCGATGAACGGCGGACGCGGACCACGTGGGTACTGCCCCGCACGCTGGAGCAGATCCGACCAGTTGATCCCGCAGGCCGTCACGTCGAGTAGGAGGTCTCCGGGGCCAGGCACGGGTTCCGGGACGTCGACCAGCTCCAGAACCTCCGGACCGCCGAAGGCAACCACGCGGATCGCTTTCATTGATCTCTCGCAATCCGCCGGGCCACGAAGGCAGCGTCGCGACCAATTCCCCGGAGGTAGGGAGACGCGAGCGTACGGACGAAGCGCGTGCCCAACAGATACAGGCGTGGCGCTCGCGTGCTCTCGCAGCGCCGCGCCCGGGGCCATCCATCCCGGTCACGTTCGACGAGGTCGCCGAGATGCTCTGTCTGGTGAATGAATCCGGTCGCGAAAACGAGGAGGTCGGGCTTCAGTAACTGCGTGGGATTACCTGCTTTGTCCGCGCTCAGCTGCACGGCGTCGGCGTCGTAGCGTGCCACTGCCGCGACGCGCTCGATCTCCCCGGCGCGAATGGCCCGCGGCACGGCAAAGCCGAACATGCCGTCCTTCGGCGCCACCCAGGGACCGATCGGGCGCGCGGGAAGATGCTCCGGCAGCCAGGACAGATAGTGCACATCCAGCCCCAGGATTCGGCTTGGTATTGCCCGAAGCGGTGAGCGCAGCGAGATAGCGGCTCGCCCGTCCGGCCGGTGCGTCCGCAACCAAATACCGAGCACCTCCGCGGCGGAGGCGCCGCCGCCCACGACGAGCATCCGCTCCGCTGTCGAAATACGATCGGCCCGCGCGTCGAGGCTGTGGATCCACGGAAGCCGGCTCGTGGCCGGATCGAAGTCGCCGGGCAGCTTGGGCGTGCTCACGATCCCGGTGGCGTTGATGACGTGCGAGGCGGGCAAGGATCGCGCTTCAGCTCCCACGCGAGCATGAACCACGAATCCCTCGGACGTGCGCTCTACCCGAGTCGCTTCGGCCCCTGTGATGACCTCTATCGCGTGTTCGGTGCGGTATGCGTCCAAGGCGTCCAAGAACTGCCCGAACGTCGGATAGGGTGGCTTGCCGACCTCGAGGCGCATTCCGGGCAGTCGAGATAGCCGTGCGGGAGAGAACAGCTTCATCGCCGGATCGACCCGCCTCAGCCCCGCGGCGGCGGTACCACCGCGCTCCAGCAGCGAAGACGAGATTCCGTGCTTGGAGAGAGAGACGGCCGCCGCGAGGCCCGCCGGACCCGCGCCGATGATCACGACGTGCGCTTTCACTTCAGGGTACGCGCCTTCCAGGCTGCGACGCGCGCGCGGTACCGACGGATAGCCTCGGCCCAGCTGGCGTCCGCCTCGCGCACAGCCATCACCAGCTCGGCGCGGCAGAGAATCTCGCCATTTTCTCGGGCGAGGGACGTTGCCACGGCAACGCTGGACGGCTCGGCGCGCTTCACCTGAGCTGAGATCACCAGCCGGGCCGGCAAAACTGCCGGTTCGAGGAAGGCTGCGTGGCGAACGAGGCCGAGGAATGCCCAGCGCTCGGTGGCGTGCTGGAGCGCGGTCACCTCCTCCGCCAGTGGCCCAGCTACCTGGGCGCAGAGCTCGATTTGAAGGGAGCCCGGGAGAACCGGCGCGCCGACGAAGTGGTCGGCCAAAAACGGAAAGGATGGGTGATGGGCGGGAACGGCCGCGCGCCCCGATGCCACGCCACCGGCGGCGTCAACCGTCAGCGATTCCATCAGCTCGAACATGCACTGCGCGCCTCGGCGAGGAGGTGGTCAACCAGGCGACCGATTGCCCCCACCGTGCAGTATCTCGGCAGCGTGGCCGCGTCGATTTGAGCGGGAAACAGCTCGGCGGGCGTATCAGGCAGGAGGGCCATCAAACGTTCGCGTCCGATCGGCAGCAAGGATCCGTCCCTCGCGAACTCATCGTCCGAGAGATCACCGCGAGCCAACCGATAGAGTGTTCCCTCGGCGATCACCACGCCGAAGGTGTCTTCCACCCTGAAGAGAAAATCGAGCAGATCCATCGAGGTGAATGCCAGGTCGTTGAACAGCAGCTGGGCGGGCTCGATGACCGCGGTATCCGGTCTGGCTTGGGTCTCGCGCACGATCTGTGCGACACGAGCAAACGTCGACGACTCTGCTGCTCCGCTAGTCATGAGGCACCCTCCGGCGGCGGTGAGACGATGAGCGCCGCGTTCTGGCCGCCCATTCCGAACGAAGAAGAAAGCACGGCGCCCGTCGGGGTAGAACGCGGCTCCCCAAAGACGTGATCCAGAGCGCAGTCCTCGTCGGGCTCAACCAGGTTGCAGGTTGGGGGCACGATCCCCGTTCGGCATGTCTGAATGGCCACCGCGGCTTCCAATGCCCCGGCGGCCGCCATCGCGTGTCCGACGGCGCCCTTGATGCTCGAGACGGGCGTCCGCCGCCAGGTATCGGAGAAGACTCTTCTGAGCGCAACCGCTTCGGCAGGATCGCCGGCGCGCGTACCCGTGCCGTGCGCGTTCACCACACCAATGTCGGCGGCGGCGCATCCCGCGTCTTCGAGCGTTCGACGCAGGCACAGCTCTGCACCGAGGCCGTCGGGGGGAGGGCGATTCAGATCGTAAGCGTCCTGGCTGACCCCGAAGCCGCGCAACTCGGCGAGCGGCTCAGCACCGCGGGCGCGTGCGCCGTCGAGCGTTTCGAGGACCAGGGCGGCGCCCCCTTCGCCGAGGGCCACCCCTCGGCGCCGCCGATCAAATGGGCGGCAAGCGCTCGCGGGATCCTCGCCAGCCTGGTCGAGCGCGAGGGCCTGGAGCCAGGCGAAACCGAAGATGTAAAAAGGCGTCAGCATGGCTGTCGCGCCCCCCGCCACGCAGATCGCCACGCGGCCGCTGCGAACCAGATGGAACGCTTCGCCGATCGCATGCGTGGCCGAGGCGCAAGCGGCGGCGATCATTCGCCGAGGATGCGCGAACCGCCTCGCTAGAAGGGAGAAGCAGGCGCCGGCCGAGCGCTCGATCGGACCGTCCCGACCGGGCCCAAAGGTGTCGAGTCCCGTCGACCACAAGAAACCGGCTCGCTCCGGACTGATTCGAGCCTGAGCGAGCGCATCGTCGATGGGACGGCGACTCATCTCGACGTCTCTCGCCGGGAGATCCCATGGCAGCAGGTCGACGCCGCCGCCGACGGTCACGGGCAGGCCCGCGGTCACGAAGCGCGGCACCTGCCGGATCGCGGAGCGTCCTGCCACGAGGCCAGACCACAGCTCGTCGATGGTTCCTCCGAAAGGAGAGATCACCCCCAAGCCCGTCACGACGACCCGCGCCCGCTCGCTCATGCGACCTCGGAGACGATCGACACCCGGTCCACACCGTCACCGTCATCGAACGGAACGTCGTACACATGTCGGCCACGCGGGCAGACGGCGAGGGCGGCGAGCCAGCGGAGTAGTCCCTGCGCCGCGTGGAGGTGCGGGGCTTGGTCGCGTTCGTCTGGCAACCGCCCTCGTTCGACGGTCATCAACCGGACCGTCCTACCGGTGGCGCCCAGGGATCTCGGATCAGAGGAGAACAGGAGCGCGACGCCAGCGCCGCTCTGTCCGGTCTCATCCTGATCTCCCGCCAAGATCAATGTCTCGGCGGCGGCATCGCCGTGCGTGTGTTCGAGAACGAATTCGAGCGCGCACCAACCCTGCCCCGGCGCGCCACCAAGGCCCAGGAAAGGCGCCCGGTTTCCGAGCGCGATAGCGAGCGACGACAGGGCCAAGTTGTCGATCGCGTGCAACGTGTACGTCGGGTTCACCCGCACCGCGCTCGCTCGACCGGTTTCATACAGACCTCCCTCGAACTGGCGTGTCGCCCGCCATAGCTGAGGCGACCCGGGACGGCAGGGAGACAGCGACACGAGCGCGACCTGGGTCTTGTCCCTTGCCGCGGATGCGGCGGCGTGGGCAGCAGCGAGGGCCAGCTTGACCGGTAGATTGAAGCGCCGGAAATCGCGCCCGAGATCGGCCGCCGCCGCGTCGAGTGCGGAAGGATCGTGTGCTTCGGCGACACGAACGATGAAGCTCACGCCTCCTCCGCCCATGCCAGCGCGAAGTTCTGTGTCTCGGCGAGGGTGACAGTCGCGGATGCACCAAGGCCGGATATCCGGGCGGTGCCAGCTTCGACGCGCGACAGCCCGAGGCGCGCGTCCAGCAGGGAGGGGATCCCGAGCTCACGCAGCTTCAGCACGCACTCGAGCGCTGCCCAGGCGGCGCACGGTGAAAGAGGAGTGCCGGTTCTGTCGATCGAGAGGCGATCAAGCAGCCGGCGAACCCGACCGTCGTGGCGCGCATCGCAGAGATCGATCGCCACGCGCGCCGAGCCCCATCGGCGGCGACTTGTCGCTACGGCGACCCAACTGCCGTCATGCGACAACGAGATGGACAGATCGGGTCGTCCGAGAGCTCGAGGAGCGCCGTTCGACGCACTGACGACGCTCACCGACCTGCCATCGTCACCGAGCAAGCGACAGAGGGTCCGACGGGCGGCGACTCGCCCTGCGATCCATTCCGATCGTCGTCGGGCGCCGAATCTCGCGTCGATCAGGCAGCGTTGCTCGGCGCGGGTCAGAAGGTCCTCTCGCCCGTCGAGCTCTTCTCGGTCGAAGACGGTAACGAGCATCTTCAGGGTGTCTCCAGCGCTGTCTCGATCATCGTCGCGAGCCTGCGCAGGGTCACGCCCCCTATCACGGCCTGGGCCAGCATCTCTTTGGTCACCCGCATTCGATAGCGATCCTCGATCGCCACGACCACGCCCAAGACGATCACAGACGAAAAGGGGATCACGCCGTCCAGAGGTTGGTCCTCGGGGCAAGTCTCGACGGGCAGGGCCAGCGTCGAATCCGGCGCTGCGGCGACGACGAGCTTGCGCAGATCATCGATGGCGACCGGCATGGCCTCAGGAGACGACGGGCAGGCGGATCTTGCCGGATGCCTCCGCGGGGCCTCTCGATTCGAGGCGCACGGGCGCCGGTGACGGCGGCTCCGCCTGCGGGAAGAAGCGCTCGTCTTTGTGGCGGTAGAGGTTGTTGTACGAGCACCCGGGCATGAGGCGGCCGTCGGGCATCACGTAGTGGGTGCAGCACTTCTTCAGCCTGGCAACGTCCAAATCGTAGCCGTCCATGAAGGCGTGGATGAAGATCGCCTTCGAGCGCGCCTCGGTCCGGCGCTCGATGTCAGACGCGGAGAGGGGATTCTTGGAGGTGAAGGTGTCCTTGAGGAAGCCCTTGAGGGAGTCCAGGATGACGTCCGAGTTTTCCCCGACCTTGGTCGCCGACCACAGGTTGGTGATGGAGGTCAGGATCATCTTCTCCAGCTGATCGTCGGTGCGAATGATCGCCTGGTTCGCCATGGCGTCGAGGTACTGGCGAATGTCGACGAACTCCGGCAACGGCAGATAGCGCCCGTCGTTCATACGGAACAGATACGTCGCCGTGTAGCAGCTCGGGTGCGAGCAGGGGACGGGATGAAAGTGGCTCTTCTTCAGCCATCCCGTACCGCTCTCAATCAGTTCGTGGACCTCGGGCATCGTGAGGCGATGTCCAGCCGGGGTCGCGTGAAAGCCGTCGCCGCCGTCGCCGGTGTGGGCCATCGGCTGGATGACGATGCTGGAGCATTGCGGGAGCTCGACGCCGAAGTTCACCAGATCGCCCAGCTCGTCCGAGTTGTCGCCCTTCGACACGGTCGGGACGAGCACTGTCGGGATGTCCAGCTCGCGGATCACGTCGATCGCCTTCATCTTCATGTCGATGAGCTCGACGCCGCGGAGCTTGGGGTAGACGTTCGGGCGGAGGGTGTCGAACTGCAGCGAGGCGTACGCGCCACTCGCCTTGAAACGCTCGGCGAAGGCCGGATCGTTGGCGATCCGGCGTCCGTGCGTCGAGACCAGGACGCGGCGCACTCTGCCGGCGTGGGGACCGCGCAGGATGTAGTCGACGAAGTCGAAGAATAGTGGGTGCAGCGTGGGCTCGCCGCCCGAAAGGAAGATGGTCGCCAGCTCGCCTTCCTTTTCGATGAGGAGATCGACGCCACGTTTGAAGTGCTCGAACGAGATCGAATACTGCTGCTGGTTCCGGACGATGCAGATCGGGCAGGTCAGGTCGCACTTGTCGTTGATCTCGAAGATCGGCGAGCAGGTGTGCTGAAGGTGGTCCTCGCAGAGCCCGCAGTCGAGAGGGCAACCGTGCTCGACCTTTGTGGCAAAGCCGAGGGGCAACGTCCCCGGCTTGGTGTAGGTCAGCGACTTGACGTAGTAGTCGGCGTCCGAGGAGATGAGGACATCGAAGTACCCGTGCGCGGTGCACTTCTTCTGCATGAACACCTGGCCGCCCCTAAGGACGATGTGCGCGTCGATCACCTTTCGGCAAGACGGACAAATCGACCGCGTGAATCCAAAGAAGGCGCTGTCGCGATCCCGCTTGCTGGGTACAGGGTCCATCGACAGACGTTGAAGCAACTTCTGGCGCCGTGTCTACGGGCTCTGCCTAGACGCGCTGCCCTGCGACCAAGATCGGACGCTTCTGTCAGCAATTCACCGACCTGTCGTCCCCATCAGTCGATTGAGCCGCGGAGCCGCGAAAACCGCCAGGGACGCCAGGGCGACTCCCGCAGCGACGTCGGTCACATAATGCATGCGCAGATAGATCGTCGAGACGTAGAGACCAAGTCCGACAGGAAGCATCACCAGGAAAAGCGCCAGTCGAAACCGGTAGGCGAAGACGAGCGCTACCGTCATATGCGCTGCGTGCAGTGAGGGGAAACAATCGCGGGCGACCCCGCGGAAGTCGTCGACGGCCTTGATGAATATCGGGGCGTAGGCACCGCCCGGGAGACGCGTGGGGAAGAGGTCGGCTTGAAAGACGTACGGGCCGACCGCAGGCACGAGCAGGTATCCGACGAAACCGAGCACCGCCGTGAGGGACCCCGCGACGATGTAGTCGCGGAAAAGCGCACGGGCCCCGGACCCCGCCGCGTAGAGGAATGCGGCCAGCGCGCCGGGGATGATGAAGTAGGCGCCGTAGCAGACCGCCATGACCCATGACAGCAGCGGCGAACCGAACCGGCCGATCCAGACGGCCGCGTCCACGCCGAGAACCGCGCGATCGATGCGAACGAGGGAAGCGTCCCGCACCCCCGGGCAGAGCACGGGGGTCAACTGCGCCAGTGCTTCGTAAAGAACGAGAACTGCGTAAAAGGGCGCAAAATCGCGGACCATTGCCGTCAGCCGCCGCTGCCTCTTGCGGTCCGCGCCGGGGACAGCATCTCGGGCAACGACGAAGCCAAGGATGCCGACGCACCCGACGAAATAGAGGTGAAATCTCCAACCGATGTGCCAAAGCGGAGGCCCGAACGTCGGAGGCCACGTCCCGGTGGCGGTCACGATCACGACCAGCGCTGTCGCGAACAGCGCGAACGCGATCTCCTCCGGACGGAGGATCAGCCGCGGGCGAGAGGCGCGCTGGGGGTCAGGCCAGGGTTCCGCCATCGAGGATCACAACCGCGCCGTTGAGGTAAGTGTTCCGTGCCGAGGACATCCAGGCGACGAGCTCCCCGCACTCCTGCGGTTGACCGATTCGACCGAGCGCGCACGACTCGATGTACCGCTTCTGGTGGTGCTCAGGGATGGTCGAGCGCAGTCCGCCCTCGAAGATGCCGGCCGCGACGCAGTTGACGAGGATGCCGTAGGGTCCGAGCTCGTGCGCGAGGCTGCGGGTCATCCCTTCGAGGGCGCCCTTGCTGGTCGCGTAGTGCACCGGGCTCGCGATCGCGCGGGCGCCCGCGATCGATCCAATGTTCACGATGCGCCCGTATTTTCGTCGCAGCATGCCCCGCGCAGCCGCGCGGCTCAGGCGAAAGACCGCGTTTACGTTGAGCTCCATCAGCTCGTCCCAGTCGGCGTCTTCGAGCAAGGGGAAGGGAACCACCTCGCTGACCGCCGCGTTGTTGACGAGCACATCGATACCTCCCCAGGCCTCCTCCACTTCGGCAACGACACGCGCGGGTGCTGCGCGATCACGCAGGTCGGCGCGGATGGCCAGGCCGGTTCCATGCTGCCGAACGATCGCCAGCGTCGCGTCGGCCCCTTCGGCGTTGGTGGCATACGTGAACGCCACCCGGGCGCCTTCACGGGCACAGACGGTGGCGATGCCTCTCCCGATTCCACTCGAACCGCCCGTCACGAGCACGTTGCGGCCGTCGAGCAGCCCGGTACGGGTTTCAGCAGTTCCAGTCGACATGCCGGTCCTTTCCTTGTCCCCTAACATCGACGCGATAGACGACGTCCCCCGCTGCCTCGCAGGCGCGAACGATCTCGGCGACCTCCGGCTCCGCTCGCTCACTCCCGACGAGGCAGACGGCGGAACCTGCGAAACCCCAGGTCTGAGCCACGAGCTGCGCCACGAATCCTGGTGTCATCTCCAAGATGCTGCTCGGAAGCAGCCTATCAGCGAGTCGAGCGTCGTGCGGGGGAACCAGCGGCGCTTCGAGGCGAACCAGCAGCAGATCGGGCGGTTGTGCCGGGCGATGCTCCGTGGCGTGCTGGGCTATGCCTCGCAGGTTCAAGTCGCGCAGCGGCGGCGGCGGTGCAGCTTGCCGCCAGTGCAACGGTGAACGGCGCACCGACCGGTCGGGGCCTACCACGCAGGCGACGCAAGCTCCGCCGAGCGCACGACAAACGACGACCGTCTCGCGCGACGAGACGGGACCCGTGACGAGCGGGCGTCCATCCGATGCGAATCGACCGGGCATCGCGAGGGCGCTCGCGAGCGGGCCGCTGTAAGCGAGAGCCGCGAGCCCAACGGACAGCAGCCCGGACGCTCCCAGCGTGTGGCCGAAGTGATGAAGCGCCGTTGAGAGCGGCACCAGGGCCGGGAACACGGACGCGAGAGCCGCCAGTTCCGAACGATCGACCGGGCTTGGGCCGGTACCTTGTCCGAGCACCAGGCTAGGCGCGGCCGGTTCCAGCAGTGCCAGCAAGCGGACGAGCCCTCCGTCCTCGGGCAGGTCGTATCCGAGCGCCAGCTCGGACAGCCTGGGTGTCTCTTCGTCGTCGGAGTCCGCGCGGCCAATCCGGAGTGCCACCGCTGCTTCGCCGAGAATGAAGCCGGTGCGTCCGGGATGCCACGGGGGAGTCTCGATGTCCGGGTCGGCCAAAATCCGGAGGGTCTCGAAGTTGGCGTGAGCCGGGGCAGAGTCGACATCGACCGCAAGAACGACCACCTCGTCTTCACCGGCCTGAACGAGACGGGTCCCCAGGAAGAGCGCGTGAAGACCCGAGGCGCAGGCAGCAGAGGCGACGGGCAAGTCGCGCCCAACGAGCGCCGTGCCCATCTCGAAGCCCGATCGCCACAGGTCGAGATCGGCGGTGGCCGCGTTTCCGTTGCATGAGGCAAGCAATAGGGGAACGTTCGATCGGAGAGGCTCGCTGCCAAGGCAGTCCTCGAGCGCACGCCGTGCGAGGGTTGTCATCCGAGCCGGACCGGCCAGATCGCCATCGATTCCCCGCGCCGGCCGATGTCGCGAACTGGCACTTCGCGGATCGAGGGGCCAAGGGATCGGGACAGGGGGAGACAGCGCTGTGCCGGCGAACAGATCGCTGGAGGTTCCTTGCGCGGTCGCGAGGCCCACAGAGCGGATGGCGATCTTGGGGCGTTCGTCTGATGGTCTCTTGCCCATGCTCGGCTCGCTGATAGGAGCAGATATGCAAGGGCACGGCCAGCGACCATCGAACGATCGCCAGCCGAGGCCCGGACTTCAGGAACGGTTTGGCTCGCGCTCGGCGGCTGGCGTCAACATGCCCAGCAAGACGATCAACACGACCGAGACCCCGATGTCGGTCATGGCGTGGGCTGCTCCCCATCGAGATCCAAGGCGCGTCACCAGCGCTGTGCCCACGGCGCTCGCGCTCAGGGCGAGCGTCAGGTACGCCGCGGCGGCTCGTCCGAGCATTTCGGGCGGCGTTGCCTCTTGGCGAAACGCCTGCGACGCGATGGCCCGCAACATCAGGCCACCCGCCCAGAGAAGCGCTCCGAACGCCGCGAATCCGGTCGTCGCGATTGCGCCCATCGAAAGGAGACCGAGCGCCTGCAGAAACGTACCTCCCAGAAAACATGGACCGAAGCCAAATCGTTTCCGAATGTGTGGCGCAAGCCCGGCTCCGAGCACTGCTCCGATGGCGGCTGTTCCGAGAACCAGACCGACGGCTCGGTCGCCTTCGCCGAGCTCGCGCTTGAGGTGAAACACGAGAAGGTCGACGATCCCGGCGCTGAGGCCGACGTTGCTGGTCAGGCCCAAAAGGACGACCAAGATCATCAGGGCGCGCATCGCGGGATGACGAAAGAGGTAGCGGACACCCGCGGTCGGTGACCGATCGGTTCGCGTCGCGCCGGCAAGGTGTCCACGGCCGAAAGAGATAGCGATCAGGCTGGCGGCCGAGACGAGGAATGTCGCTGCGTCGATCGTGAGCGCCGCGACGGGGCCGGAGTGAGCCGCCACCACCCCGGCGAGCAGAGGACCGAGCACGTAGGCGAGGGCCTGAGACACCGCCAGCCGCCCGTTGGCTTCGTGCAAGCGATCTCTCTCCACGAGATCGGGGAGCGCCGCGATATTCGCGACACCGAACAGGTTCCCGAGGGCTCCCGCCACCGCCGTCATGAGAAAGATCAACGGGAGCGAATGGAACCCCAGCGACCAGCAGAGAGGAACCAGCCCATAGGCCAGCGTCCGGCCCAGGTCGCACAGGATCATGAGCCGTCGTCTGTCGACGCGATCTACGATTGCCCCCGAAACGAGACTGGTCGCGACCTGGGCTGCTACGCCGGTTGCACTGACCAAGCCCATGCTGACCACGGAGCCGGTCGCGTCGAGCACCAGGAGAGGGACGGCGACAAAAGCGAACGCGTCTCCGAGCGCCGAGATGGCCTGTCCGGCCCAAAGGAGACGAAACTGCCTCTGTTGCACGTCCTCCGACTTTACGGCCTCCGCCTCACCGCAGTCGAGCGCGAGAGAATCGATGATTAGCCGAGGCGTCGAACACGCTCGCTCGTGGCGACTACGAGCAGGCGGCCCGAAACGCCGGCGTGAAGCACAAAGACGACTTCTTCAAGAGCAGCGCCTACGTCGCGGAAGTCGAGGCGCTGTACCGGCTTCTGAACAGGATCATCAAGCAGGTCGACCCCGAGACCGGCAAGCCGCGTGAGCGGTCACAAGAGATGAAGGATTTTCTCGGGTCGCCCGACTTTCTCGGCGCGCGCCTCATCACCGTCCGCCGATCGCACGATCGCGACACGACGAAGGGTGGCCACGCGGACGCCATTCCGATCGCGGCCGAGCTGAAGCCGTTCCTCGAGGCGGCGATCTCAGCGTCGCCGTCGGAGCTCGTCTTCCCTCGTCCGGACGGGCGCATGATGGCGCGCGGGATCCAGCTCGAGCTGATCCTCCGGCGGGCGTTACGGCGAGCGAAGATCGTAATCGGGTACCGCCACGTCTGCCGGCGCAAGGGGTGCGGTCACGCAGCTGGCCCCGGACGCGGATCTCCGCGCGTGTCCGAAGTGCAGGATGAAGCTCTGGCCGGTCGGTCAGGTTCGGCCGCTGCGGTTCCACCACATCCGGCATACGACGGCGTCGCTGCTCATGATGGCTGGGGCGGACCTCCCGGCGGTGCAGCGGATCATGCGGCACGCCGATCCGCGTATCACGACCGAGTTCTACGGCCACCTCGCGCCCGGCCACCTGCGCAGCGCGATCGATCGGCTGGCGTTCCAGCCGGTCCCGCCCAAGCCTCCGGAACGGCTGGCCGTGACGGCCGGCGTGGCGCCAAGCGCGGCGCCCGACAGCGGGCTTATCCAGAAGTTTGCTGTACCCGTGCTGCACGCGCGCGAACACCGGACAAAAGCCTCTTCGGCCGACTCTGAAAAAGGGCCGAGATTCCGATGCTTAACTGGGAGCGGGATATCGGGTTCGAACCGACGACATTCAGCTTGGGAAGCAACCCGGGCGGCCTTGGGAGGGGGTTGCCGCCGGTGGTAGCGATTTGCAAGTCGGCGAGAAGAT
Organism: uncultured Pseudomonadota bacterium; assembly: GCA_963725905.1. Classification (GTDB taxonomy): domain Bacteria; phylum Myxococcota_A; class Polyangia; order Fen-1088; family Fen-1088; genus JADGRB01. The sequence goes on from CAVSAG010000008.1 coordinate 278,906, forward strand.
TACGACCGACGGAGCGGAGCGTTCCCAGGAACCCCGTACGGTAGTATCGGTTCGCTCGCCGTTTGTTACCCGGTTGCTACCCGATTCTGCGGCGATGACCGCGCGGGTGGCCATTCCGCAGGGCGGACGAGACGGGCTCCTTTCCGTACGGGAAGCGGCGACGCGCCTCGGCCTCTGTACCGCTACGGTGTACGGCCTGTGCGCCGACGGCGCGTTGCCGCACATCCGGATCCTGAACGCCATCCGAATCGCGCCGAGCGACCTGGAGGTGTTCATCGAAGCGAGGCGGGTTGGAGCCCGACGAGGCGGGTGACGCCAAGGTAAGATGCCGACGATGGCCAAGAAGCCGAGAGACACGCCGACCGAGGTCCGGCCCGGTGGCTACGACGCTCTGCTCGGCGACGTCGCCCGCGTGATCGAGGACGCGCGGCGTGCGGCGGCGCGCTCCGTGAACGCCGTCATGACCGCGACGTACTGGCTGGTGGGGCGACGTATCGTCGAGGAGGAACAGGGCGGGCAGCAGCGAGCGGGCTACGGCGACGTGCTGATTCAGCGTCTTTCCGGCGATCTCACGTCGCGCTTTGGTCGGGGTTTCGGGCGGAGCAACCTGTTCCAGATCCGGGCCTTCTACCTCGCATATCGCGACATTCTCCAGACGACGTCTGGACTTTCCACCGTGGGCCCCGCGACCGAGATAGTCCAGACGGCGTCTGGACTATCTGCTTCCTCTCGTCTTCTCGGTGACGTCGCCGAGCGGCTCCGCTTGCCGTGGTCGCACTACGTTCGCCTGCTCGGCACGAAAAACGAGCACGCACGGTCCTTCTACCAAGCAGAGGCGCTCCGGGGTGGCTGGTCGATCCGCCAACTCGCGCGGCAAATCGATTCCGCTGCTGCTCTCGTAGTCCGTCCTGACCCTTGATCGGACGCCCTCAAGCACGACGGGCCAACGACGGCCCTTGGTCCCCCCGAAATCTCCGTCGCCCGAGCGATTTCCGACTTCGATTTGTTACCCGGTTGCTACCCGGGCGGGAGGCTCTCGACGGGAGCTGCCGATTCCACTAATAAAGTTCGAGGCTTATCGGAGCGGGATAGCGGGTTCGAACCGCCGACATTCAGCTTGGGAAAACGAAAAGTGCCGTTTTTGGCCGTAACGGGTAGTGCCAAGTAGTTGAAAACACGATCGGTGGCGTAACCTGGACGTCCAGCCCGTTACGCCGGAGTGGTGGGAAAAGTGGTGGGAAGAACTGGTTGGGGCGCGGTATAGGCGTCGCGCCAACCGGCGACTATCTACCAGATGATTCCTTGATGGCGGCGATCGCCGCCTCGAGGGCCGGGATCACCGCCCGATCCTTCGGACGATCGGCGGCGCGCTTGCTCGCGAGCACGCGATCAATAGGAAGCACCTTCACGATCAGACCAGGAGCCAGCGCGATGTCGATCGCGGCGGCGTACTCGGCGTCGAAATCGCGCAGGCCGTCGCACTTGATGACGATGTCGATGTCGTCCAGCCCCGGTCCAGAGAACAGCGGTGGGTTGTTCCTCCAGGCGAATACCGCACCGACCCGCCGCGCTGCCTCGGCGACCCCCGGGTGGGCCGTCGAGCGGAACCACAGGTCGAGATCCTTCGTGACGGCATCCGCTCCTTGCACCACGGCAGCGCCAAGTCCGACCAGCATGAAAGGCACCCCGGCGTTCGTCAGTTGGCGAAGGAGCTCGAGCTCCTTCTCACTTACCGGCAGGCCGTCCAAGTCGGGCACGCCGGAGGCTCCGCTGGAGCCGCTCGAGGGGCGGCAAGGTCAGGTTGGAAAGAACGTGCTCGACGTCCCCTGGGTCCACCGCGTGCTTTCTCGCCACTTCCTCGGCGAATCGCCGCCTTGCGATGCGGTCAACCGCTCCTTCGGGGACCTCCTCCTCTTTGTGATGCGTCGACACGCCAAAATTATAGCCCAGCTGCGGACCAGGACATTCCGGCGTGCAGGGCGTATAAGGCCCGAAGTCCCGCCGCGTTAAATGGCCGAGATAGAGCGTTCTGGTAACCGTATCGCGTCCCAGACCCGCCCGTGCCAGCCGATTGGCAAGACGATCGCAGCTTCGACGAGCTCGTACTCCCGCGTACCAGATCAGCCCGCGCCCGTCACCGCCAGCCCCTTCGCGGGCGGCAAATCGAGCGTGAAGATGCAGCCCTTGCCCGGGAGGTCGCGCACCTTCAGCGTGCCGTTGTGGGCGCGCGCTGCCTGCTGGGCGATCGGCAGCCCCAGGCCGAAGGTGGTCTCACCCTATCCTGGCGGCGCGCCGTGAGGAGGGCCGCGAGGTCGGAGGCGGTGGACGCGGGGGTAGCTGGGGACGAGAGCATCGTTACTCCACTGGCGACGCAAACTCAGTGGCTCCTGCACGCCACCGCCGACTTACGGCGCCGGCTGGGTGACCGTGCTGGAGTCGAGGTTGACCGCCGTCTGCGCCATGAGCCGGCCCACGATCGACGCGCCCGTGCGTAGGTTGATCATGGTCTGACAGAGGACGATGCCCTCGAAGTGAGAGGTCGTGCCGAGATCGACGGCGCCGGCGACCTGCCAGAAGACGTTCTTGGCCAGCGCGCCGCCGGTGAGGTGGACGGCGACGGCGTTGCTCACGGTGAGGCCCTGGGCGATCTGGAAGATCCAGACGGCCGTCGCGCTGCCGTTGAGCGTGAGGTCGGTCGGAATCAGGAGGCCGGTGCCCCACTTGTAGACGCCCGGCGCGAGCGTCATTCCGCCGATGCTTCCGGAACCTAGCTCGGTGACGTCGGGCGCGCGGCCGGCGGCGTCGGTGAACGCCAACCCCATGTCGCCGATCGCCGCGGTCAGGTTGGAGGGCGTCGGGACGGCGTAGTCGGCCGCGTAGATCTTGCCGGTCACCTGCGCCGAGGTGGAAAAGACGTTGGTGGAGTCCGCGATCAACGAAAAGCCGGTGATGAAGGTGGCGGCCATGGGGCTGATTGCCAGGTCTCCTGTGACGACCGCGGGCGGCACGGTGGAGATGTCGCTCTCGGCCAGGATCACGTAGTCGCCGGCGGTACGCAGATTTACCGGCAGGGCGCCCCCCACGACCGCAGCGCCACCAGCCCCTCCGCTCCCACCGGTCGAGGACTTGGCGCCACCAGCCCCTCCGGTCCCACCGGTCGAGGACTTGGCGTCGTCGCCCCTCCGTCGCCGGTCGCCGGGGAGCTGGAGGCTCCGCAGCCGGCGGCACACGCGAGCAGCAGTATCACGGCGGCGGTTTTGGACAGACTTCGGTTCGCGAGCTCGTTGAGCGGTTGGTTTTGCATTTTTGTTGGTCCCATCGATACCGCGCCCGCGCCGCCAGCGATGTCCGGGCCCCCCCACGCCCGACGTAGTGTTTCTCCCGAGCGCAGGACCTTCGCACCCACTACGGAGCCGCCAGCACTTGCCGCTCGACGATCGTGCGCGCCTCTTCGAGCGTGAAGCAGACCTGCCCCGCTCCATCTTCGGTGAGTCTCTGGGAGCTCTCTGCTCCACGCGCCTGCGCTCCCGGACGGATGACCACAATGGGCGTCTGGGGAAGCTTGGTGCGCAGGCGCCGGCAGATGTAGCGAGCCTGCGCCAGGCCGCCCGGCGGTACTGAAATGACACAGACCAGATCCGGTAGGTCGGCAGAAGCGCCCGCCGGCTGTCCGGACGCCAGGTCCGACGCCAGGTACGAGGAGCCTACAGATTCCAGTCGGACCTTCTGGGGATCGACGAGCTGGGCCAACATCTCCCAGATCGTTTCGTCGGTCACCGTTCGGGCCGACACGCCGACGACCCGATGTACGCGCTCGGTCCTCGCCGCAGAGGTGCCGTCGCGCGCTTCAGATTCGCGCGAGGCGTCTGGCGCGGTGTCGGCCAGGGCTCGAATGGTCCGCACGACATGCTGGTGGTCGGACTCGCTGATCTCGCCGCGGGCGCGATCGCGATCGGCGAGAAGCAGCGCGGGGATGATGATCTCGTCGAAGACCTGGGCCCGCGTCTTCTCGCGGAATCGTTTGTCGAGGATCTCCTGGGCCTCTTCCTCGTCGCCGGACAGCAACCGGTGATAGAGGACCAGCTGGTCCTCGAGCGCGGGTTGATCGTCCAGCATGACCGCCAGGTAGGAGAGGCGTGGCACGTGCTTCCCCAGCACCGCCAGGCAGACCGTCAGCGGCGTCGAAAGCACGAGGCCGACCGGTCCCCAGAGCCAGGACCAGAAGATCGCCGAGACCAGCATCGCCATCGACGACACGCCGGTCTTCGCTCCGATGACGATCGGCTCGACGACGTAGGCGACCAGCACGTCGAGGCCGAGGAACAGTCCGAGCGTCGCCACCAGCTGCCACCAGCCGGGGAACTGCGCGAAGGCGAGCGCGGCCGGAATCGCCATCGCGAACAGCGTGCCGACGAACGGGACGAATCTGAAGCACGGCCGCCACGAATCCCCAGAGCGGCGCATAGGGAATGCCGATCCCCAGGAGGCCCGCCGCGACGGCGACGCCGAAGGAGCCGTTGATGGCGGACTGCTGGGCCAAAAACCGTCCGATCCGGTGGCCGGCTTCGTCGAGAGCCCGCGTCGTCAAGGTGACGTGTCCCCGCCCGACGAGGCGAATGAATCGGTCCCTGAGATCTTCGCGTTTGACGAGGAAGAAGATGACCAGCACCAGGACGATGCCCGCGCGCGCGAGGGGCTCCACGACCGGGGCCGAGGGCGCTGCCGATTCGCTCCAGCGCGGTGGCCTCGGCGGGAACCACGCGGACCGGCCGCGCGCCCTGGTCCGCCTCCACCTGCTCGTCGAGGTTGCGAACGGCGCGGTCGACGCTCTTCGACAGACCCCCGAGGCCGCTCCCCGCGCTGCCCCGGAGGGCGAGCATCTTTCGTTGGATCGAATCGGAGTACTTGGTCATCTCGACGGAGAGATCGACGACCTGCCGTTCGAGGAGGTAACTGAACCCAGCGACGGCGGCGAGCGCGACCAAGACGACGACGGCCACCGCCGCGACACGGCCGAGCGCGCGCTCGAACAGCCGGACCGCGGGACCGAGCGCGAAAGCGACCACGATCGCCAGCGCCAGCGGAACGAAGATCGCTTCCGCGCGCGAGAGAACGGCGACGATCAGACACCACGGTGCCGAGCGCGCCCAGGCCCGGCCGATCCGCGCGCGACGCCGTCGCCGGAGCGTGTGTTGGCGGAACGGCGCTCACGGAGTCTAAGGCTCCGAACGAGATTGGCGGCTCGCCAGGCACCCGATGATGAATCCCAGAGAGACCCCGGCGCCGATCCACCCGATCGGATGCGACGCGGCCCAGTGGCGCCAGCTGGTCACGCCCTGGACACGCCGGCGCAGCTCCTCGAACGAGGCGCCGACCCGCTCCGCCGGAGCGCGATCTCGGCCTCGAGCCGGGCAATCTCGTTCTGCTCGTTCTGGGCCTCGTCTTCGGGCCCGGCGCGAAGCTCAGGTGATGCGCGCATCCGACGACCTCGTCCCGTCGGACAGGGCCGCCCTGGTGGCCTGCACACCGGTCGTCACGTCGGCGCCGGTTCGTTCCAGAATGGGCGTCCGCCGAAGCGCGGCGAGCGTGCGCTGAAGGCCGATGCCGCCGATCGCGATCTGCAGCGCGGCGATCGATCCCAGCGCCACGAGCCTTCCCCAGTACATCGCGAGAAATGAAGCCAGCGCGGCCATCGCGAACGCGTACCCCACGACGATCGGCGGAATGAAGAGGGCGATCCGGGCCGCACGCTTGAGCGCCAACCGCAGATCGACCGAAAGCTCCAGGTGCGCCAGCTTGATCTGCGCGGCGAGCAGGTCCGCCAGCTCCTCGACCGTGTCGGTCGCCACCTGGACCACGGAGGGACGTGCCGTGGGGCGCGGCACGTCCGGACGCGCGCTCAGGTGCGCGCCTCTCCGTTCGCGGTCTCCGCCTCGGGCGGCTGGGGCGACTCCGGCTCCTCGTTTCGACGATGGCGAAGCCGTTCCCCGAGGTCCGCCCGCAGCGCCTCGCCCGACTTCGGCGCCAGCAACAACGCCGCACCGGCGCCCACCAGCAGACCGACGCCGAAGATGCTCAGCCCCCCGAGCAGGCGTTCCGAGGTGCTCGGCTTGCTCGTCAGTCCAAGCGCCGAAAGGACATCGTCTTTGCTGAATTCACGCAGGTCATTGAGTTTCATCGTTCAAGTCTCCTTCTGAGTTGGTGTGTCGCTGGCCGAGCACGGCGAGGCCCTCCGTCACGAAGGGCAAGAGAGCCGTCACGCAGGCCGATCCGAATTCCTGTCCCGAGGATGACGGGCGGTGAGCCGCGAAAACAGGCCACCGCCCAGCACGTAGCCGACGCCGACCGCCATCGCGACGGAGCGACCGGGATGTTGCCGGGTTTGCTGGATCAGACTGTCGGTCCAGGCCTCGACCCGCTTTCGCGTCTCGGGGCCGCGCCGGGAGGCTCGGGCCTTCGTTACGCATGGCGCGCCGCCCTGGCGAGAACGAAACCGAGCACGACGGCACCAATGAGGACCGTCCCCGGGTTGTTCCGCGTGAATCGTCGGGCGCGGGCACCCCAGGCGGCAAGGCTCTTTTGCGCGTCGGCGACGTGGGCCGACACGTCGTCGGCGTGTTGCGCGATCTGATGGATGACTCCGGGAGCGGGACCAGCGGCGTCGGGTTTTGAAGTCATCGTGATCTCCGCGCCGGCGCGCAATGGCAGGATGAGCGCGTCATGGGGCTTGTGCTCCGGGCGTGAGAACTCCGCAGTCGAGCGCGAATCTCACCAGGGCGGATCGGGAGGTCAACCCCAGCTTTTCCATGACTCTGGAACGATAGGTTTCGACCGATTTGACGCCCAGACGCAACTCCTCGGCAATCTGAGAGTTGGTGAATCCTTCCGCGACTCGCCGCATGACCTCCAGCTCTCGCGCGGTCAGTTGCGCCGTCGCTGGTTCGCCTTCTGCGCCGTTGGAGGTCGACCGCATCGAGCCTTGCCCAAACCCCAGGCCGAGTGAGGCGTCCATGAAGGTCCGCCCCTGCGCGACCGCCCGAATCGCGGCCAAGAGCTCGGTATCGACCGCGCTTTTCACGACGTAACCGACGGCGCCCGCCTGGCCCGCGGCACGAACGTATCCGAGCTCGTCGTGAACCGTGAGGACGATGATCCGCGTCTTCGGGCGGACCTGTTTCACGTTGGTGATGGCGGCGAGCCCTCCGCCGTTGGGCATGCTGATGTCCATCAACACGACGTCCGGCTCGGTGGCTTTGACCCCGCTCTCGGTGTCGGGGCCGTTGGCCGCCTCGCCGACGACTTCCATGTCTGGCTGCAAGTTGATGAGGGCCCGCAGGCCGCCCCGCAGGATCCCATGATTGTCCGCGACGAACACCCGCACCTTCATGAGGAACCGGGCCTCGGTCCCGAAAGCGGGACGCTGACACAGATGGTCGTGCCGTTTCCGATTGACGATTCCACGGTCATCGAACCTCCCACGAGATGAGCGCGTTCGCGCATCCCCACCAGGCCAAGCTGCGCCTCGGAGAGGATCTCCGAGGCGTCGAAGCCCTTTCCGTCGTCCTCGACCACCAGACGCACTTCGGTCGGGTTTCGATGGATGATGATGCTCACGGCCTTGGGCGCAGCGTGCTTGGTCGCGTTCGTCAAGGCTTCCTGCGCCATCCTGTAGAGCGCGGTTTCGATCGCTTCGGGAAGTCGAGGCAGGCGCGGGCCTGTGGAGTGGAGGTCGACCACGAATCCATGGGCGCGGCTCACCTCGAGTGCCAGACGCTCGAGCGCCTCTTCGAGCCCCAGATCGTCGAGCACGCTCGGGCGAAGCCCCCGGGCCATGCGCTGAACGCCCAGCAAGGCGGCCGACACCAGGCCACGCAGCGTGCTCGCCGCCCCCAGGGCCTGACCGAGATCCTGCGCCTCCTCGACCGCTTTGAGGCCGACCAAAAGCGAGGTCAGGGTCTGGGCCGTCTCGTCGTGCAGCTCGCGGGCGATGCGCCCCCGCTCCGCCTCCTGCGCCGTGAGCACGTCCTTCAACAGCGCGCGGATGGTCTCCTCGGCGTACCGGCGCTCCGTGATGTCGCGGTTGACGCTGACGTAACCAAGTCGCTTGCCGTCACTGTCGAAGAGGGCAGCGGCGCGCGATTCGATGTGGATGCGCTTTCCGTCGCCTCGACGGTGGGTCAGCTCGCCGTGAAAGTGGCCCGTTTCGAGCAATCGCCTGATCGCATCGGCGCGGGCGACGCCGACGAAGTCGGTTCGGAACACCAGCGCCTCCGGCTGCCCGAGCACCTCTTCGGCCCGCCTTCCGTAGGTCGATTCCGCGGCGGCATTCCACCCCGTGAGGATGAACTTGTCGTCGCTCGCGACCACGGCGTCGTTTACCGTCGCCAACAACAGATCGAGATAGCGTGTCTGGGCCTCCGTACGCCGGCGGTAGCTGACGTCGAGGATGGAGGCCAGGGAAGCAGGCCGCCCGCGGAAGGTGACCGCGAACGAGGTCATCTCCACGTCGATGAACGAGCCGTCCTTCCGCCGATGTCTCCAGACCCCCTGCGGATCCCGGGCGACCTTGGCTACGGCCGACTTTTCAACGGAGAGATCGTCGATGGTCATGCTCAGAAACTCGTCCCGCGAGTAGCCGTAGTGGAGCAGCGCGGCCTGGTTGACGTCCACCACCGCCAGGGCCTCGAGGACCCACATGGGGTGGCTGTTCTCCTCGAACACGCGGCGACAATCTGCCTGCGCGTCCGACCATCCCGCCTCGACCATCTTCTCTATCATTTCAAACTCCTTGCAGCACTATGGCCCGTTCGAGGCGAGGCACCGCAGAATTCGCCATCGGCAGCGCGATTGGCTCGTCGTAACGCCGCTTTTTGACCGGTAGCTCGAATTCGTCCCCCAGCTCGTGCTGGAGATAGGTGCGGAGCCGCTCTTTGAGGCGCTGCTCCAGTTGGCGCGCGCGCTCCCGGGAAACGCCGAACCTCGCGGCCAGCTGCGCCAGCTTCATCGGCTCGTCAGTCAGGAGGCGCCGCCGGAATATCTGGGCCTCTCGCCCCTGCAGCGTGGATCCGAACTGCTCCAGCTTGGTGCGGAGAACCTGGGTGAACTCCGCGTCCTCGACCCGCCGGTCGGGCCCCGGCACCGCTGTGTCGCTCAGCAAATCGCCGAAGGTTGGCGCGCCCGCATCCTGTGATCTCGCGGGCGCATCCAGCGACATCTCGCTGCCCGCGAAACGCTCCAGCATGGCGACGATGTCGCTCTCCTTGACCCGCAGCCGAGACGCCAGCGCCCGGGTGTCCACCTCGGCGCCCGTCTGCTCCAACCGGTCCCGCTCCCTGCGCAGACAGAAAAACAGTTTGCGCTGCGCCTGCGTCGTCCCCACTTTGACGAGCCGCCAGTTGTCCAGGCTGAACTTCAACATGTACGCCCGGATCCACCAGACCGCGTAGGTGCAAAACTTGAGGCCGCGCGTCGGATCGTACTTTTCGAGCGCGCGCAGGAGCCCGCGATTCCCCTCTTGAACCATGTCGCGCAGGTCGCTTTCCGCGCGGCAATAGTGATGCGCCTGCGCCACCACCATCCGCATGTTCGCGACCACCAGGCGCTCGGCCAGGACCGGGTCCTTGGTCTTCACGTACTCGAGCGCGCAGCGATGCTCCTCCTCGCGCGACATCGGCACGCAGCGCCGCAGATCGAAATGATTCCCCGAATTGACTTGCATGTGGCTGGGCCCATCCATAGCTCGAGCGCGACCCCGACAATGTCCGGAGGCCCCCACGGCCCATGTAGTGGTTTCCCCGGGTTCATCGTGGCAGCCCGATAGGGAATCCCTTACAAGCCACCGGGGTCATTCGGACGTGTCCCCGCGCGAGACGGTGCATATGTGTGGGGCGGTCGCCGCTTGGGGGCGGCGGGGGCGGCGATGAGGGGCAGAGGGCGACTTGCGGAAGGGACTCACGATGCTTTGCACAATTGCCTGTGATCTTGTCAAGAAGCGGTCTGGGAGAAGGCTGATGGCCGCCGCGCTGTTGGCGGCGCTTGCCGGCGCGCCGTCCCTCGCGCGAGCTGCAACCGTCGACGTTCCGCTCGCGGCGGCGGCGGTCGCCGAGGTCGCTGGCGGGTCGCCGGTGAGCCGGATACCGGTGCGCGCGGCGCCGGGCGATGCGGCCGACTACGCGGCACGCGAGGCCGCCACCCCTCTGCTCGGCAAGTTTGAGGGCGGTCGCGGCGGGATCTACATCGGCGGCGGCACGGTCGTCGTGATTCTGCTCGTCGTGCTCATCGTCATACTCGTCTAGACGCCGCGAGCGAGCGCGCGCGCCTCGACGAACACGTTGATCTCGCCGCCCATGAGGAAGATGAATCCCGTCAGGTAGAACCAGGTCATGAGCACGATGACGCCGCCGATCGCGCCGTAGGTGATGTTGTAGCTGGCCCAATGGGCCGCGTACTCGGCGAAGCCCCAGGTGGTGAGGAACCAGGTCAGCGTCCCGAGCATCGAGCCTGGCGTGATGAGCTTGAACTTTCGAGCCTTTCGATCCAGGTCGGGGAGCAAGTGGTATCCGAGGGCAGCGCAGAGCGCGATCGCGCCTGCCGTGACCGGCCAGCGAAGCCAACGCCAGACAAAGACGTAAGGCGCCGCGGCGCCGATCTGTCGTGCGAGCCAGAAGCCCGCGCTGCCACCCGCTGCCAGCCCGGTGACGGCCACCAGCACCAGAACTGTGCCGCCGGCGGTCATGCCGAACGCCAGCGCCTCGGTCTTCCACAGGGGGCGGGACTCCTCGACACCGTGGGCCTTGTTCAAGGCCGTGCGGACGGCGTTCACGCCGCGGGAAGCGGAGTAGAGCGCCAACGAGAGACTCACCGCCAGGAAGTGAGGCCGCGGCCTCGCGACCAGCCCCTCCACGTGCGCGGAGACGAGCCGCATCGCCTGCGGAGGCAGGATGTCTTGCGCGCGCGACAGCAGGGTGTCGGCCGAGTCTCGAAGGTACGGAATGTAGGCCGTCAGCGTCGTCAGCAGAAACAGGAATGGAAATAGCGCGAAGACGAAGTAGTAGCTGAGCACGGCGGCGCTGTCCGCCACGCCGTCCCTCACGTATCGCTGGTAGACCTGTTTGAAGAACGGCTGCGGGTCCGGGGCGCTCTCGAGCGAGCTCGGCGAGAGCGCACGGAGGGTGTTCACTTTGTCTTCTTAGTTCGTCTTGGGCGGCGCAGATGGAGCAGATTTGGAAACCACGATCTCCACGCGCCGATTGTTGGCTCGCCCCTCGGCGCTGGAGTTGTCGGCGATGGGGCGATCCGGTCCCATCCCCTTCGCAACCACCTGCTCCGGCGGGAGGCCCCGCGAGATCAGATAGGTCCGGACCGATTCGGCGCGGCGCTGCGACAGATCCATGTTTCGCGACTGCGAACCTCTGGAGTCCGTGTACCCCTCGATGCCCACCGGCTGCCCATTCGAGATGAGAGCCGCGGCCACTTCATCGAGGCGGGTCGTGGCCCCGGGCAAAAGCGTGGCTTCGTTGGAGCGGAACAGAACCCCGCCCGACAGCGTGATGACCATGCCGCGAGCCTCATCTTTGGCCGCCAATTTCGCGAGCGCGTCGTTCGCTTCGATGGTCTTCTGCTCGGAGGCCAGCGCCCTCTGCTCGGACGCGTCGGCCTTCGTGTCGGCCGCCTGGCGCGCCGCGTGCTCCACCCCCAGCTGCTCCGCTTCTTGCGCTTGGCCGCGCTGGGCGTCGGTGAGCTGCAGCCGGGTCTTGACCAGCGAGGCCTGGGTCTTCTTCACCACCTGCCCCTGCTTGTCCTGATAGTCCTGCTTTGCATTGGAGACCGTCTGCTCCGCGAGGGCGGTTTGGGCCTGTGCCTCGACCGTCTGGATGGTTCGGTCGGCGATATAGGCCAGGTCGATGGTCTTCTGCGAGGCCTTCTCATCGACGAATGACGCCTCCGCGGCGTCGAGGACGACCTTCGCCTTGTGCAGTTCCGCCGGCAGCAAGCTGGACGGCAGGGCCACTGCTGGCACGCGCATAGGAGGTACGGGCGGTCGTCAATTCGATCGGGGTGACCGTGGCACATCCGGCAGCGAGGAGCGTCATCGCGAACACACAGTGAGATCTTCGTCTTCATGGGTCATCTCCTCGTCAATTGCTCTGCTGAAAGGAATCGTTCAACGTCTTTACCTTGTCGAGAGCCGCCTGGGCCTCGAGCTTCGAGGTGCTCTCGCGGGTCAACGCCAGCGACAGGTCAGCGTCGGCCCGGGCGCGCAGCAGCAATCGCGTCGACATCCGGCCGATCGTCCGCGCTGGTCAACTTGCGGGCATGTTCGAACTGCTCTTTGGCCAGCTCCAGATGAAGCGCCGCCTCGGGGTTGTGCGCCGCTCCCACCTCTTCGGCGGCACGGATCGCGCCGGCGCTGTCCTCCGCCCCCAGGCTGGGCACAGCGACCACGGGGCCGGTGTTCGTCGTCGCACAGGCACCCTGAAGCACAAATGCCGCGATCGGTATCCAGAGACGCATTGTCATGATCGTCCTCTCCCAAGAGTGAAGCGCACGTTGCTGGCAGAGCCATAGCGCCATCGGAGCCCCGACTTCGTCCGGGAGGCCCCCGCGCCCCGCGTAGTGCTTCTCCCTATTCCCTTCCGCAACCTACGAAGCGCCGAGCCGGGCGCGCGCGGACGAACGCAACCGCATCAGTCGCATGCGGAGAGCCGTGGGCGTCAGCCCGAGCTCGCGCGCGAGCTCTTTGCCGGTACCGTTCGCGGCGTAGCGACGAACGAGCAGAGTGGGGGAAATGCCGGCCCCGTTGTAGGGGTTTCCCCCACGGGGGGCCTTTGCGGCCGCCCCTTTTGTCAATGGGTGCTAGGGACTGTTTTATGAGGCAGCACGTGGCGGTGTGGATGGACGGTGAGGAGGCGAGAGTTTTTCACGTTCGGACGAAAGGCTTCGACGAAGCGACGGTGCAATCACCGAAGCACCGCGTTCAACGGCATCCGACGGACGCGCTGACCCGGACGCGCAATCACCCCGACGACGAGCACCGTTTCTTCCGCGAGCTTGCCGGCACCCTGAAGGACGCGGAGCAGATCCTCGTCCTCGGACCATCGACCGCCAAGCTGTCGTTCCTCAGATTTCTCCACGCGCGCGATCCGGCGCTCGAAGCGCGGGTCGTCGGTCTCGAAACAGCCGACCACCCAACCGACGGGCAAATCGCCGCGCACGTGCGTCGCTACTTTTGGTCGTCGCGCGGCGCTGTCACGCCCAGCGCCAGGCAGCAAGTGGTTGGCCGTTAAAGGAGATTCCTGATGCTCATCGCACTGGCCGCCGTTCTCGCTGTTGGTTGGACGAGCCAGGCAGTGAACGGCGGAATTGGGGAATCCCTTACAGGGCGCGCTGGTCTTCCGGATTGGTCTGGCTGACTGCCCGGGCGTATGTCCAGGGTCGGCTGAATTGCCGCGACGGGAAGAAGGGAAGAAGACCATGCTTTGGACAATTGCTGTGATTTTGATGGTTCTCTGGGGGCTCGGTTTGGTGACCTCCTACACGATTGGCGGGTACATCCACATCCTGCTCGTCCTGGCGGTGATCGTCGTCCTCATCCGCATCGTTCAGGGACGGAGGGTCCTATGAAGCGGCTCATGGCGGCGGCGCTGCTGGTAGCTCTCGCCAGTGCTCCGTCCATCGCGCAAGCGGCAACCACCAACGCCGCACCTCTGGCGCCAACGGCCGTCGTGGCGGGTCGCGGTGAGTCACCGGTCATCTCGACACCCGTGGGCGCCACTCCAGGCGACACGGCCGACTACGCCGCGCGAGAAGCGGCGGCTCCCGAGCTCGGCAAGTTCCAGGGCGGGAGCGTGGTGATCTTCCTCGGCGGCGGAGTCGCGCTGGTGGTGGTGATCATCGTGCTCATCGTCGTGCTCTCCTAGCTGCGGTGGACGACCATCCAGTTGGACCGCGAGCGGGAGGCTTCGTACGGCTCGCGTTCGTGGGATGCCTTGCGGTGTCCGGTTGCTACATGGGCTCCGCGCGAAGTGCCACGCCCGCGGATCTCGCGGCCGCCGAGGGTTGGGAGCGGATCGAGGGGGTGCCCGTGGTGCGTCAAGTCGCCCAGGCGGACTGCGGCGCGGCCTCGCTGGCCATGGTTCTCGGCTACTGGGGACGCGCGTTCACGCGCGACCAGATCAGCGCCGCGAACCCGCCCACACCCGAGGGCGGCCTACACGCGGCCACTCTCCGCGATCTCGCCCGGCGCCAGGGACTGCAGGCGTTCCTCATTCCCGGTCAGCTCGGCGACCTCGATCGCGAGCTGCAACGGGGCCATCCCATCCTGGTCGGCGTGGTGAAGCGATATGGCCGGCGCGCCTATCCCCACTACGAGGTGGTCGTGGGGATGAGCCACCGCACCCAACGCATCCTCACGCTCGATCCCGCCGATGGTCTTCGCGTCGACAGCCGTGAAGGCTTCGCCGCGGAGTGGGCGGCCGCGGGTCAGGTCACGCTCATCGTCTATCCCCCCCTACCGGTGCCCTTACCGCCCCCCTGAACGCGCGCGTAGAGCCCGCCAAAGGCGGCTCTCGGTTCAATTTCGAATGGCTCCCACGAGACCGAGGCCGCCGCAGACGAGGATTCCAACAATCAGGACGAGGCGGGCCGACTTCATCAGTCGGGTCCCGGCAATTGGTTTCGCCCCCTTTGGCCCGTGGCCCACCAGAGCCACGCCGACCGCGAGGATGACCGTGGCTGCCAACCAGACGAGAGGGCTCAACTTCCCTTTTTGCCGCGAATGAAGTGCATGAGGATGCTGATGAGGGCCAACACGATCAGGACGTGAATGGCCGCCGAAGCGACATGGAAGAAACCGAATCCGGTGATCCAGGCGATGAGCAAGATGACGCCGAGCCAAAACAACATGGGGTCCTTTTCCGACGGGCTCCGCGATTGGGTCCAACGGGCGCCGCGTCTTGGTTGGGGTACTAAGAAAACAACGTAGGCACGCCTGAGCTTTTGCCTAGGCCGCGCGCGTCACGCGAGCCTCTCGTGCCTCTAAAGTTGGGAGCTCACCAGGCCCGCGAACCAATCGCCAATCCGATCCGATAGAGGCCTTCTGTGCCACTCATCGAGCGTGATCCGGCGAGAGCGGAGCCGGTCCTTCTCGAAGGCGCGCCGTTCCTGCAGGGCCAGGCCGCGATCGATGACGTTCAGATTGGCCTCCGCGTTCAGCCGGAAAGATCGATTGTCGAAATTCGTCGACCCGACCGAGACCCAGAGGTCGTCGATCACCATGACCTTGCAATGAAACATGGTGGGTTGAGAGTTTCGAGCGACATGGGATGGCGCCTCCGACCAAGCGTAAGCACGTTTCGGAGCCGGGCATCTCTGGGTCAGCCAAGCGAGTTGAATGCACAAGAGATCTCGCACCTTGCGCTTCGGGGACCCTGCGCGAGGGCGCGGCGATGCTTACGGTTCGGCATGACGAACTGGAGAATGGGATTGGCAGGGTTGGCGCTGTCGGGCCTGGGATTGTCGGCTCTGGCCGCTTCGACGGCGCAGGCAGCGGAGGTGGTGATCATTCACGGCGGGCGCGACGAGCCGCCGCCGGTGCGCGAAGAGCGCGTGGTGGTGCGTCGGGGCTACGTCTGGGACCGCGGCCACTACGGCTGGCGGCACCACCGCTACGTCTGGTCGCGCGGGCGCTACGTGCACGAGCGCAGCGGCTACGAATGGGCCCCCGGCCGTTGGGAGCGTCACGAGGACCACTACGACTGGCACGACGGCGAGTGGCACCCGCACCGCTGATCTAGAGCACGAACATCGCAACCCCGGCGGCAGACATCGCCGCCACCGTCGCGCCGACCAGGACGCGAGCCCCGAGGGAGCTCTGTTGGCCACGCATGAGCACCTTGTCCGAGGCGGCGATGAGCACGCCCACCAACAACACCGGCGCCAGCAACCCGTTGATCACTGCCGTCCAGAAGAGAGCCTTGACCGGGCTGACATGAGCAAAATCGAGGGCAGCGCCTGTGGCGGTCGCTGAAATCAAAATCGCGTAGAACGACTTGGCTCGACGAGGCTTCATGTCCAGACCCTGCCGCCAACCGTAGGTCTCGGCGAAGGCATAGGCCGCCGAGCCGGCCAGCGTCGGGATCGCCAGCAGGCCGACGCCCAAGATCCCCAGCGTGTAGAGACCCTCCGCCACCCGCCCGGCCAACGGCCGAAGCGCGAGCGCCACCTGGCGCGATGTCTCGACGTGGGTCACGCCGTGACGGTTCAGCGTGAGCGCCGTCGAAAGAATGATGAAGTACATCACCAGATTGGAGAAGCCGGTTCCGACCCCAACGTCCAGACGACGGTTCGCCAGCTCTTGCGGCGTGGCACCCCGACGCTGCTGGATCGTCGCGCGCCCGAGCACCTTCTCCTCCTCGACCTCCTGCGACGCCTGCCAGAAGAAGAGGTAAGGGCTGATGGTCGTCCCCAAGATGGCGACCAGCGCGGCCCAGGCCTCCCGGCCGGCCGGCATCTTCGGCACGAAGGTCGCACGAGCGACCGAGCGCCAGTCGGGGCCGAGGTGAAACGCGCAGGCCACGTAGACGAACAGGACGAGCGCCAGCCACTTGAGCGCGCCCGCCAGCTGCGTGTAGCGAAGTCGGACGGTGGCGACCGTTATCCCGATACCAAAGAGGATCACGAATACGTGCGAATTGATTCCGGTGACCATGTTGGCGGCGTCCGCCATTCCGGCCAGATCGGCGCCGATGTTGATGGTGTTCGCCACCAGCAGGGCGACACATCCCACCACGAGGACCGACCTCGGGACCTTCTTGCGCAGCGCCGCCGCCAACCCCTCCCCGGTCACCATTCCAATGCGAGCGCACATCATCTGAACCGCGGCCATGAGGGGCCAGGTCAGCAACGCAGTCCAGAGCAGCCCGGTTCCGAACTGGGCACCGACGATCGAATAGGTCGCCACGCCCGACGGGTCGTCGTCGGCCGCCCCCGTGATCACGCCGGGACCAAGCGCGGCCGCGACCCGGCGGAACCACCCCTTGGACCGCAGGCGCTATGGCTCCTGAGCGCGGCCCGCACCTACGGCCACGAGCACTCGCCGCGCATGGACGGTCGCTCGATGCCAGGTCGCGCGGGCGGTCGTCCGCGTAGCCGGAAAGAACCAGACGAACACCGCCGCCACCGAGAGCGCAAACAGCACGACTCTCGACATCCGTCCCACGGTTCTTTCTTTCGTCTTTCGGAAGAACTCGAGGGTGTCTCGTTCGGCCAACACCGCTGGCGGAGCGATCTGGTCGGGAACGGGTTCCGACGTCGGGCGAGGAGCCAGCCTCCTGTCAGGAGCGACGAGCTCTACCGCGGCGCTGAGCGCGTCGGCGAAGGCCATGACGTCAGGATAGCGATCGACCGGACGCTTGGACATGGCGCGACAAATCGCGGCGTCCACCCCCTCACCGAGCCAGGGCACCCATCGCGAGGGCGGTGATTGCGTCTCGTTGATGACCTGATGAAGGATAGCGAGCGGGTCGGCGCCGCTGAAGGGCTCGTGGCCCGTCAGGAGCCTGTAGGAGAGGCACGCCAGGGAGAATTGATCGGCGCGATGATCGATCTCTTCAGTCAGCCCGCCCGCCTGCTCCGGGGCCATGTACTCGGGCGTCCCCGCGATGAGTGGTTCGCTGGCGAGGCGGTCGCGCCAGATCGCCTGGGAGATCCCGAAGTCGATGACCTTGACGAAGTCGCCGCGTCCGTCAGCCGGGACCAGCATGATGTTGTCGGGCTTGAGGTCCAGATGGACGATCCCGTGTGCGTGGGCGGCCGCCAGGGCATGGGCGATCTGCCCGACGATGTGGATCGCGGCGCGCGATTCGAACGGCGGCCCCGAGGCGGTACGCCCGGTGAGGGGCCAGCCTTCCAGCAGCTCCATCACCAGGAACGGGACGCCGTGTTCCGTAACGTTGAAGTCCAAGATCTGGACGATGTGGGGATGTCGCAACGTGGACATGATGTCCGCTTCTCGCTGCAAGCGGGCCAAGGCCTGCGCGTTCCCCGCCAGGCTGGGATGGAGCACCTTGACGGCGACCTCGGAGCCCAGCCGCACGTGGGTTGCCACGTAGACGTCGCCGCACCCACCGCCCGCAAGCAGCCGATCGATTCGATACGTCTCATCCAGCATGGTACCGGTACCGATCGTCGGAATCGCGGGGCCCGCAACGACCGCCTCTGGCCTCGGCGCGACCGCGGCCACCAATCGAACGATCTCATGATCGGTTTCGTCGCCCGGTTCGGACATCAGTCGGACCATTGCACCGTCAAGCTCGTTGTTGCGTTTAGCCATGGACCGGGTCAAGCGGCGTGCACGCTGGGGGCAAGAACGCCGCAGTCGAGGGCGAACCGCACGAGAGCGGCGCGTGACACCAGCCCCAGCTTCGCCATGACACTGGAACGAGAGGTCTCGACCGACTGGACGCCCAGCTGCAGCTTGTCTGCAATCTGACCGTTGCTGAAGCCTTCGGCGACCTGCCGCATGACGTCCAGCTCCTGCCCGGTCAGCTGCGCCGTTCCTGGTCTGCCTGCTGCGTCGGGAGAGGTCGCTCGCGTCGCGCTTTGCGCGAACCCCAGCTCGTGTGAGGGGTCTATGGCGGTCTGTCCCTGCGCGACGGCCCGAATCGCCGCCAGCAGCTCCGTATCGACCGCGCGCTTCAGGACGTAACCGACGGCGCCTGCCTGCTCCGCGGCGCGAACGTAGCCAAGCTCGTCGTGAACCGTGAGCACGATAATCCGCGACTGAGGGCGGACCCGCTTCAGCGCGACAATGGCCGCGAGGCCGCCGCCGTTGGGCATACTGAGATCCATCAACACGACGTCTGGGTCGGTGTTCAGGACGCCGCTCTCGGCGTCGAGCCCATTGGCTGCCTCGCCGACCACTTCCATGTCAGGCTGCCTGTTGATGAGCGCGCGCAGGCCGCCCCGCAGGACGCCATTGTCGTCCGCCATGAAGACCCGCCATCTCATGACGACACCGGGGCAGAGGACTCTATGGTCATCGAACCTCCAACGAGAGGGGCGCGTTCGCGGTCGGGCTTCTTCTATTGATGAGGGTGCTCACCGCCTTAGCCTGCCAAATTCATAACTCGATCGCGGCATCGCTCCTGTCCGGAGCCCCCCACGCTTCATGTAGTGGTTTCCCCAGGTCGGCACCCGCTCGCTGCTCGAGCGTGGGGCGACGCGGGTAATCCCCTACAGGTCACAGGGGGCGTCTGCGCTCGCTGCACCGCACGAACATTGATACTGGATACGGTCGCGGCAAGGCGCTGATGCACACACTCCGCGCCGTATGGCTGGCGATTCTGTTCTTGGTCCCGGCCCCACCTTTGGCGCCACCAACCACACCGGCCGCGGAAGCTCCGATCGCCCGGCCGCCGGCGGCGGCCGCGAAGCCCGCGCCCGGACGCTCGCTCGAATTCAATATCGTCCCGATCGCGGGCGGTGACAGCGACGTTGGCATCGGTGGCGGCGAGGTCGCTGAGCTGGCGCGGCTCGACCCGCGCTACCACCCCTATCGATGGAAGTTGACGTCAGAGGCGTTCGTGACGTTCAGCCGTGCTCAATGGCCAGCTCATCTCTCCCTTTCAAGACTACTCACTCTCATTGGAGTTCCCAGGATTTCGTGGACACAATTTCACCGCGGTTTCTGGGCCGCTTCGAACTGCTCCGGGCTTACGCCGCCTAGGTGACTGTGGCGGCGGGTTGGATTGTGCAGGGTCGAACATCATCCTCGCGCGCAACAAATAAGGAACCGTCAGAACCCACTGCCTCACCGGGCAGCGCGCGATCACGCGATCTACAAGATGTGCCGCGAAATCGGACATCCGCCGGCCGATACAGCTCGAACAAAACCCGCGGCGGCGACACGAAAACGCGACTGGGCGGCACCACCCGCAGTCGCGACACCTCGCCAAGACGAAGCCATGTGCCAGGATCCCGCACCGTAGAAAAGCCTCGACCTCCGCCACGACGAAGGCAGGAAGGGCCGGCGTTTCGGCTTCGGCGTCGAGCTCCTCGAGGAACGTCTTCCAGTGCGCTTGCAGCGTCGTGTAGAGGACCGTCTCCTCTGGCCGATGCCGCTCGTAGCTGGCCGTCGTAAGACCGGCGCCGATCGGCGAGGCACCAGGTGCGGCCATCCCGATTCATCGGAAGCAAGGCGGCCAAGGTTTCGTCCTTGGGCCGCCGGGACCCACCGAGAATGGTGCCCGCGCGCCAGCACGGTAGCGTCGCTATTGGCGTCCGAGTCCAAAACGGGAGAGCGGGCCGGCAGGCGGTAGTCGTTCGGGCTCGTCGCGACGGCGCCCTTCGAGTCGGCGCAATCGGTCGTCCTGCCGTCTGAGGCGCTCGCTCAGGCGGTCTCCCGGTACACCGAAATGTGGTGATCACGGGCGGCGGTGAGGGGCTTGGCACCGACCCGGGCTGGGACTGCAAGATAAAGGGTCGGAGTTCACGCTGCCCTAAGCGGGCGCGTTCACTCGGAAAAGTATAGAGGCACGCCTTTCGGGCTGGCGCTCACGTGCGCCGAAGGCCGCGTCCAGACTGGACTTTCGTGGGAGTCACCCGCGAATTCAGCGGTTTCTTGAGCGCCGGCCGCTGATCCGTTCGGGCGGCCGCGCACGCCGGCAACGGTGGGGCATCTCGCCGCGAGAACCGTACAGGTCAGTAACGGTTCCCCAAGAAGGTTACCACTGGCCGGCGGGCGCACCCAGTCGCTGAGCGCCCCGTGAAATCGAAAGAAAGGAGGTCGGTTTTTTCGGCTTCGGTCCGACAACTCCGGCGTGGAGGTCAAAAATTTCGCGGTTGGCCGAGAACCCCCGGTGAGGAGCGAAAAAAAGATCCGGTGCGCCGACGAAAGTAGGTCCCTTTTTCGGGCCTCCTCTCGACAACTCCGGCGTGCAGTGACGAAAGAGAGCCACCAGAAGAATCCCAGTTCCATTCGTAGGCGGGTTGCCGAGAAGGGTGATGCAAGGGACCGAAAACGTAACCGCGTCAGAAGAAAGCTGGTCGCTTTTGCCGCCCAGTTGCCGAGAACGACCAACCGAGCAGGACCAACAGCAGGAGCAAGAGATGCGTCACAAAGTCCGAGAGCAGTCCTACGTCCACCCCGAGTTGCGGAAGAAGGTCCAGGCCTATGCATCCGCGAGGGGATGGACACGCAGCGCGTTCACGAAAGAGGCATATGAGCGCTTCCTGGCAGGCGAACGAGGTGACGTCGACCTCGTCGGATCGCGCCTCGATACCCTGACCCAGCGGCTCGAACGGCTTCAGAACACCCTCGAGCTGTTGGCGATGACGTTCGCACACTACACGGAGCTGTGGTGTCGTTTTCTGCCAACGCAGCCCCCGACGCCGGAGTCGGTGCAGCGGGCGGAGAAGTTGTACAGCGAGCTGCTGCGCGGGGCCGGGAGGAAGTTCAGCGCCGGCCGCAGGTTTAGCGGCGAGGTCTTCCCGGCAGACGGGCGATCGCGTGCCACCTCGTCCTGGTTCGGGGGCGGTTGGCGGTAGTGACAGTGGGAAAGGGCCAGGCCGATGAGCACCTGGAATCTCGGCGATCCAGAGGAGCGATTTCGCCCCCGCATCGGTCGGCGCCGACGTAACCCGGATCGTGTGCCGTCGCCCGGGGGTGGATTTCGGCGACTCGCGCGAAAGGCCGCCCGCCCGGCCCGCGTGGCGGTTCATACGCCGACAGAAAGTAGTCGGCGATGCGTGATCAAGAGCAGGTACGCGACGCTCGGAAAGCAGGGCCTTGCGGGGATGAGGCGCCACCTCGCGTACCTGGAACGCGACGGCGTCGAACGAGACGGCTCGCCGGGACGTCTTTACGGAGCGGACGATGGGTTCGATCGGGATGCCTTTCGTGCCCCTCTGGACGGTGAGCAGCGGCAATTTCGATTCATCGTTTCCCCCGAAGATGGGGATGAGCTCGACCTGAAAGAATTCGCCCGCCGGTTGATGACCCAGGTCGAGAAGGACCTCGGGCGGCGTCTCATCTGGGCCGCCGTCAATCATCACAACACCGATAACCCCCACGTCCATATCGACGTCCGAGGCGTCGACGTCGATGGTGACGACGTCCGAATCGACTCCGCCTACATCAAGCACCAGATGCGCTGGCGGGCGCAGGAAATTGTCACGCGCGAGCTGGGGCCCAGGACGGAGCTCGAATATTCCCTGGCGCGCGAGGCGGAAATTGGAGCCGAGCGCTTCACCATGGTCGACCGATTTCTGAGCGAACATGTTCAGCCTGACGGCACGGTGACCCTGAAGAAGCTGCTTGCCCGACCGGGGCCAGAGGGTCGGAATTGCGTGGCACGGCTTCAGACCCTCACCGACCTCAAGCTGGCGGTCGAAGAGCGACCCGGGGTGTGGCGGCTGGCCAACGGGTGGAAGGAATCGCTTGGCCGCCTGGGCGAGCAGAACGACCGCATCGAGCGGCTGTATCCCATCGTCGGCGAAAAGGCAGCCGACTATCAGTTCGTCGATCCGAAACTGCCCCTGTCCAATTTCGAAGCCGTCGTGGTCGGCAAGGGCCTTCATGACGAGCTGTCCGGCGAGATGTTCGTCGCTGTGCAGGCGACCCACGGCCAGGGCTATTACATCCCGCTTCGGCCCGAGGTCGCGGAGAGCTTGCACCGGGGCGACACGATCAGAGTGGGCTTCAAGGCCGAAGACTGGCTGAAGCCCGCCGACAAGGCCATCGCTCAGGTCGCCAAAGAAAATGGCGGCGTGTATGCCCCGCGGGAGCATCAGCGGGAGCTCGAAACCAAGCAGGCCACGAAGTCCGACGCGGACGCCCTGTCGCCGGCCAACCTCGTCGCGGGAAATATCCGTCGACTCGAACGCCTCGTGGCGTATGGGTTGGCCAGCCAACTGCCGGAGGGACGTTGGCGGGTCCCATCTGACCTGATCGCCCAGTTGGAGTCGAGGGAACGGACGCACTCTCGCTCCCGCCTTCAGATCGACAAGTTCTCGCCGGCTCAGAGGGAGCCAGCTGCGCCGCCCATCACCGACCTGGAAAAGGAACGGGTGACGATCGGCGAGGGGGCCGCCCAACGGCTCGGGCTGGCCTTCGTGGCCAATCCCCAGCGATTCAGGGGACAGCTGGTTCCAGGGCCGGCGGGTCCGTCCGGAACCGAGTACGTCCAGGTCGTCGACTATCGGCACCGCCAGCTCGCGCTTGTTCCGAAACCCAAGGACGCCGAGCGGCTGCGGGGAAAGGTCGTGACCGTCTCGCGTGATCCCGCGGGCCGCCTTTCGATTCAGATCAGTCCGGAGATTTCCCGCTGAGCCGTGCGGAGCGCACGGACCGGCACCCACCAAGAAAGGAACGCACCCATGGAAAGCACGAAGAAGAAAGCTGGCAGACCCAAGTCCGAGCCCCGCACCGGACCGCTGGTCCTCGAAGGGGTTCAAAAACGGGAGACGATCCTCACCGAGGTTTCCGCGGATACCGCGCAGGAGCTGAGCGCCTACGCCGTATGGGTGAGGGAGTCGGCAGCCGCGAAGCTGACACCCGCCGAGGCCATGTCCAAGACCATCGACTTCGCGCTCCGCGACGTCTTCGCCCGCGACAAGTGCTGGCAGGAGCACAAGCGAACGGGCGGTCGGACAGTAGGGACAGGAGAAACGGCGCCGCCTGCGCTCGCCGCAACTCCGACCGCGTCGTCCTCTTCGCCGGTCTCCCGCACCGCAACCGCACCCTCCGCACTCCCACCGCCAGGTGGGCGTGACGGTCGGAGCGGGTCGCAGACGAGCAGCTGAGGACATTCATCACCTGGGATTCGAACGTGACCCTGGAGGAGCTACTTCGCGCGAGCTGATCCGGGACGCCGTGCGCGAGGAGCTGCGTGCGCTCGGCGTCCCGGACGCTTCCTTATCGACGGCGGCCGATCCGAGTTGCTTGCGCGACGGACCGATGACGACCGCGCAGGCCGCCCGGTACTGCGGCTTCAAGACCACGGCCGCGATCAGGAAGGCGTTCGGCGAAGGGCGACTCGTCCCGCTCGGCAAGCGCGGGGGGAAGGGCACGTACGTCTGGGCTCGCGAGGCGCTCGACGCGTTCTTGGCCGGCGCGCGCGGTGGTATCGTTCCGTCCGGACGTCCAGGTGCGCCTCCGGAGAACGCTGGAGGACATCATGGAAGAAACAAAATGGGTCGAGAGATGGAAGTACCACGTCGCGCCGAAGCCCTCACGACCGGGGGTGTGGCGCCTGAGAGGAGGTGGGTTTCTCGTTCGGGGTCGGACCACGGACTTTCGGACGGGAAAGCAGCGCGAGGTTCTGAGGACGGTGAGGGACACGGACGCGGCAGGGGCCTACCGGTTCCTGCAGGCCGAGCTCGACGGGGTGCGCAGCGGAGTGACGGAAGCGCGTCAGACCGTGCGCTTCAGCGAATACGCGGCGTCGCTCTTCGAAAGAAAGGTGTTGAAGGGTGAGGTGGCGTCGGCGCAGACACGGGAGAACTGGGAGCTGATGTTGCGGCTCCATCTTTTTCCCGCGTTCGGCGAGATGTACGTGGATGCGATCTCGAAGAGCGATGTCGAGGGATGGCTGTCGAAGGAGGCAGCGAGGGTACGCCAGGGCAAGTGCTCACCGGTGACGGTGAACAACTGGCTCCGGTTTCTTCGCAGCATCATGAACGAGGCGGTCGAGGAGCTCGGGTTGGAGAAGAACCCCGTCATGAAGGTGAAGGGGCTCGACACCACCTCGTGCACCACCTACACGGAGGAGGAGCCGAACGCGCTCACGCCCGAGGAGGTTCAACCCTTCCTCGCGGCGCTGCTCGACCGGCATCCGCAGCACTTCGCGATGGTGGCGCTCGGCTTTGCCACTGGGTGGCGGCCCTCGATGATGCGGCCTCTGCGACGGCAGGGGAGATCGGCGGATGTCCTGTGGGCGAAGAACGTGGTGCTGGCGAGGCGGTCACAGACTCGCGGCGACGAGGTGCTGGAAGCGACGAAGAATTCGACGCGCTTCCGGGTCACCTTGCCCGCCGAGGTCATGGACATCCTCCGCTGGCACACCAATCGGCTGCCCGAGGGCCCGATGCAGGAGAGCGATCTCCTGTTCCCCTCCGACCTCGGAGGGTTTCGGAGCCCGACCGTGCTCGACAAGCCGTTCAAGGACGTGTGCAAGCACCTCGCGCTCGGCAAGAAGGTGACACCGAAGGCGATGCGCCGGACCTTCCAAGACCTCGCCCGACGGGCGGCGGTCGACGGTCTCGTCCAGCGCAGCATCTGCGGCCACCTCACCGAGGAGATGACGGAGCGCTACAGCTCCGTCGCGCAAGTGGAGGTCGAGGCGGCGCTCGGGAAGGTGGTTTCGCTGGCGGGCTACCGCGATCTGCTCGGCGGTGCCTCCACCGGAGCCCGAAGTGGTGGGAACTCGAGGAGTGGTGGGAAAGTGGTGGGAAACGAGGTCGGTGCTAGCGAGGCGTCAAAGGTTGGGAAGCTGCAACCTGCCGCGTCTGCTTAGCTTTTCTTGAGCGGGATAGCGGGTTCGAACCGCCGACATTCAGCTTGGGAAGCTGACACTCTACCAACTGAGTTAATCCCGCAGACGGACGCGATACGTTTATCGACCGACCGTGCGAAGTCAAGCCGGCGGATGCGGGCCGCCGCTATTCGGCGAAGGGATCGACCCAGCCCTTGGCGGCCTTCGCCGCCTTGACCGGCTTTGCCTTGGGCGCCGCCGCGGGCTTCGGGGCGGGTGCGGGCTTCGCCATCGGGATGTCGTCGATGGACGCGACCTTGTGTGCCACCGGCCGCGCCGCGCGCTTGACGGCCGGCTTGGCGGCCGGCTTGGCCGCGGGTGGAGGCGTCTCCTCGGCGACGGCCGCGGCAGCCGCCGGGGCCGGCGTCGGAACGGCGGCCCCGGGCGGAGGCGTCGGAGCGGCGGCCGTGGGAGACGGCGTTGCCGCCGCGGTCGCCGGCATCGTCGGCGCGACCGGCTGAATCACGATCGGCGTGGGCGCCGGCGCGGGGAGGGTTGCCACCGTCAGCACCGACAGGCGATTGCCCAGATGCTTGGCGCCGACGTAGAGACCGAACAGAAACACGGCCACCGGGACCATCAGCACCGCGCCGAGGGGGAGCCGCACGGGGCGAACAGGGCTGAAGAAGCCGAAGTCTCCGTCGGTGGCGGTCGTCGCCGCGGCCCCCGACGGTGCCGGGATCTGCAGCGCCGGCATCGGCGCCGACGACGTCGCGCGCGCGCCGTACGGCGAGCCGATGGGCGCCAGGCGCGCCGAGAACGGCGAGTTGGTCGGCGCCGGCGCCTGCGTCGGGCTGGGGATAGAAATACCGAAGCCGGGGCTCGGTGTCGGCAGGCGCGCGGCACCGAACGCGTCGGGGCGCGCGAGCACGGGAGATCCGCCGAACGGTGAGTTTGATCCGAGTGGACCGCCCAGCGAGCCGCCCAGCGAGCCCAGAGAGCCAAGCGCCGCGGTCGGACGGCGCGGCGCCAGCACCGCCTCCAGCTCCGACGACGGCTCCTCTGCGTCGGCGGAGTAGCTGCTGGTGGCGATGGCGTCGTCGTCGACGGCGATCGCGCCCGGCGTCTCGGTCGACAGCTTGATCCCGTCGTCGTCCTCGGGATCCTCGAACTCCGCCGAGTCGTCGCTGCCGTAGCCGTGCGCCGACAGCGGCATGTCGAGCGGCGGGAGCGACTTGCGCAGCGCGCGCTCACGCTCGACGCTGGCCTGCGCCGACAGCGCGGTCGTCACCTCGTCGTCGTCCTTGCTGGCCGCCGCGTGCAACGCGGTCTCGGCCGGCTCCACCTTGGTCGCTTCTTCCTCGTCGTCGGTGACCGAGGGGCGCGCCATCACCGTGATGTCCTCGTCGGTGCTGGGGGGCGTCGCTGCGGTCACGCCGGGCAGCGGCAGGGACGGCAGCGGCAGACCCATGAGCGTCGGCGCCCGCCGCGGCGGGGGCGTCTGGGCCGACATCGGAGGGGGAGTCAACGTATTGATGACGTGGTCGTCGTCGAACTCGCTGGTGCGCCCGTCACCGCTCTCCTCTTCGGCGACCTCCAGCGTCGCCTCCTCGGAGGCCTCCACCGTCACGTCCTGCGAAGGATCGACGTCAATCTGGTCGGAAAGATCCTCCAGGTCCGGGTCAGCGTCGGAGTGCCCGCTGGCAGCCATTCCGTAGGGGGGCTTCGAGGTCATGCCGATTCGATCCTTTCCCGCAGACTTGCCGGTTTTAGTCCGGAAATCAAGCACTCAAGCCTACACTGAACCCTTTGACAGGGAAACCTCCCGTCTCTATGGTGCCGCGACGTGGAAACCTGCCGTACCGCTCCATCAGCCCCATCTACTGAGGGCGGCGCACTGTGAGGAAGAGCCAGCGGCCGGCGTCGCGCCCACCTCAAGCAGCGCCGGGCGTGCGCATGCGTGTGGGGCAATATCGTGTGCCAGGTGACGTTGCCTCACGCGTTCACACGGGTCATCCGTGGGTCTATCGGGAGGCGCTCGGGCCGCGCGGCATCGCCGAGGAGACCGGGGCGGTCATCGATCTCATCGCCGGAAATCGAGAATTCGTGGCGCGTGGCTACGTCGATCGCGAGCACGCGATCGCGGTCCGGATTCTGAGCCGCGATCCAAAGGAAGAGCTTCGCCCCGGCAAGGGAGCGATCGCGGGGCGCTTCGCCCGCGCGCTCGAGCTTCGGCGCCGGCTCCATCCATCGCTGCCCGAGGCGATGCGGGTTTTTTCAGGCGAGAGCGAGGGGCTCCCCGGCGTCACCGTCGATCGCTACGGCGACTTCGTCGTTGTGGTGTGGCTCTCGGCGGGGGCGCTCGCCTGGCGCGACGAGCTCTACGACGCGATCACCGCGGCGCTGGCGCCGCGCGGGATCTACGAACAGCGGCGGCTGCGGCCGCTCGGCGGGACGGCGCCGCCCGAGCCGGCGGGGCGCGTGCGCGGCGACGAGGCGCCGGTCGAGCTGGTGGTTGGCGACGGGGACTGCCGCTTCGGCATCGACGTGACCGCGCCCCTCGGCGTGGGGCTGTTCCTGGATATGCGGCTCGGCTGGGCGGCGGTGGCCGCGCGCGCGTCGGGCCGCCGCGTGCTCAACCTCTTCTCGTACACCGGCGCATTTTCCGTTCACGCCGCCAAGGCGGGCGCGGCCGAGGTGGTGGCGGTCGACCTGGCCGCCAAGGCGCACGCGCGCGCGCGCCGGAACTACGAGCTGTCCGGCCTCGACCCGGCCCGGCTCGAGGCGATCGCCAACGACGTGGTGAAGACGCTCGACAAATTCGCCGATCGCAAGCGCCTCTTCGATCTCGTCGTCTGCGATCCGCCGACCTTCTCACACGGGCCAGCAGGACAGTTCCAGGTGGCGCGCGATCTGGCGCGCCTCGCCGCTGGGTGCGCGCTGGTGCTGGCGCCGGGCGGCCTGCTGGTCTTCGCCACCAACTCGACCAAGGTGTCGTCGGGTGAAGTTGACCGGGCGCTCGCCGAGGGTGGCGCCGCGGCCGGCGCCGATCTGCGCATCATCGAGCGGGTGGGACTGCCGGTCGATTTCCCGGTCGCCCCCGGCTTCCCCGAGGGGAACTACCTGAAGGTCGTCGTCGCCGCGAAGAGCTAGCGGGCGTCCACAGCGGCGTCCCTAACGGCGCGCGAGCGTTCGTTCCGGAGGCCGCGGGCCTTCACCTCGTCGATGAAGTGACGAACCGTCCCTTCGACCGACTCGTTGAAGCGCACCTTGGACAGAGCGATCTCGCGCAGCGCGGTCACGGCCGGCTTGTTGCTGCACGCCACCAGCGGTCGCCCGCCGTTGGCGAGCTGGCGCGCCCGCTCGGCCCCGAGCACGACCAGGGCGAATCGGTTGTTGACCTTTTCCAGACAATCTTCGACGGTGACGCGAGCCAAGGACGACCTCCGAGTAGGGGAAATTTCGAAGGGCAACAGTCTAGACTGCGCCCCCGCCAGAAGTCAAAGCGCGTGCCAAGCACGCGGCGCTTTCGTCGATAAATCGAACGGCTGGGTTGCAAGAGTCCGCCGGGACCCGTAGACTTTTCCTCATATTTATTGCTGTGCTTCCTTCTGGGGAGGAGGGGCCGGCAGAAAGTGCGGATCGATGCCGATTACGGTGAACTGGAGTGATCTGGAGATCGCCTTCGAGCGGAACTCTCCGGATCAAGAGAGTTTTCTCGACCTCGAGAACGGCGACCTGCTGTCGATCGTCGAGGGGGAGCCTGACGCGCCGGCGCGTCGAGCGCGGGTGGCAACCAGCCCGGAGCGCTACCTGCGGGTCGATCCGGCCTCGTCGCGCGAGCAGTACCGCTGGATGGAGCGGTTCGTCACCTCCGTCGCCGACGAGGCGCTGCATGAGCGGTTGCTCATCGCCATCGACGGCAAGGGGGCCTTTCGCCGTTTCAAGGACGTGCTGCTGGCGTTCCCGGCCGAGCGCGAGCGCTGGTTCGCCTACCGGTCCGAGCTGCTCCACTTCCACATTCAGACCTGGCTCGACCACATGAAGATCGAGGTCGCGAACGTGCCGCCCTGGGGCCACGTCGCCCAGCCGTCCGAGCCGACCGAGCTGCCGCGCTCGACGGTGCCGAGCGAGGCGCCGGGCGAGATCCTGCGGCGGCAGGCGCGTGAGCTGCTGGACGAGATCCCGGCCGCCGAGCTGCCGCCGGCGCTGGCGTTCCTCGAATTCCTCCGTGACCGCGGCCCGAGCTCGCTGCTGGGGTCGACGCTGGCGGATCGCCGTCGGTCGCCCAGCCTCGAGGACGACGACGACCAGGACGACGACGAAATCGGTCCGGCGGTCGGCGCCAGGTAGGGCTCTGAGGTAGGGCTTTCGAGCAGGGCTCCAGGACAGGGCTCGCCCGAGCAGGGGCAGGCCGCGACGGCCGGGCTCTCAGGCCTCGGCCGCCGACTTCTCTTCGGCCGCGCGGGGCGGCGGCGTCCAGATCCAGCCGTCGCGCAGGCGCGCCTCGTCGTCGCGGGGCGCGGCCGCGGCCGGTACCTCCCAGGCGTCGCGCGCCCACAGAAATCCGGTGAAGGCGCAGATCACCGCCTCGAACAGGTGATCGCTCTGGATGCAGAGCTCCCGCCAGACCCCGGGGCCGAAGCGCAGCTCGCCGGCCATGGCCTCGAGAATCTGCGCCCGCGTCTCGCGCTCGCGCAGGTGCTTCTTGAACGGCGTGCCGAGGCCGAGCAGCGCCAGCGTCGCCTTCGGGTAGGCCTCGATCAGGTTCTCGTTGAGGCGAAAGCGATCGGCGAGCGCCCGCACGAGGTGCGCCGCGCGCGCGGCCAGCGGCCCAGTGCCCTGGCCAAGCCCCTCGCGCGCCACGATCCCCAGCCGGCGAGAGAGGTGGACCTCGGTCGCTCGCTGCGTGTACGGCGTGATCGGTGGCTTGCCGCGCCGGCTGTCGCGATCGTCCGCGCGCTCGCCCTCGCGGCAGAGCGCCCGCATCTCGACCACGGACGGGTCGACGCAGGCCTCTTGCCCGGGGCAGATCGGGACCTGACAGCGCAGGCAAGGGGGCAGCGTCAGCGGCGCGTCGACACAGAGGAGCGTCGCCTCGCCATACTGGCGAATCGTGTCGATGAGCGCGGCGTCGTAGAACGGCAGAGCGCCGTTGCGCGGGGCGATGTCGACCACGGTCGCAGCGTCACCGTCGGCGCGCAGGGTGGCGAGAGCGGTCTTCTTCCCCTTGCCGCCGCCGAGGTCTATCCCGAGCACGTGGTCGAAATTGCGCGGTTTCACGCCTCGGTCAGCGTGCGGGATTCGGCCTCGACCGTCAACCACGGACTTGTCGCCGCGTGCGTTGAAGGGCCTGCCTTTGACTCAGCTGCCTTTGACTTCCCTTGGCGCCCTTCGTATCCTTGCCTCAGAACCGCGCCGGGACCCGATGTGGCCTGGACGAGGGTTGCCAATGCGCAGGACGCTCTTCAAGTCGAAGCTTCACCGCGCCACCGTCACGCAAGC
This sequence comes from uncultured Pseudomonadota bacterium, assembly GCA_963725905.1. Classification (GTDB taxonomy): domain Bacteria; phylum Myxococcota_A; class Polyangia; order Fen-1088; family Fen-1088; genus JADGRB01. The sequence goes on from CAVSAG010000008.1 coordinate 309,883, forward strand.
CGACCTCGACTACGAGGGGTCGGTGACGATCGACGCCGCGCTCATGCGTGCCGCGGATATTCTCCCCTACGAGAAGGTCCACATCTGGAACCGCAGCAACGGCGCGCGCCTCGAGACCTACGCGCTCGAGGGGCCGGAGGGGTCCGGGACCATCTGCGTCAACGGCGCGGCCGCCCATCTGGCGCGTCCGGGTGACGTGGTCATCATCGCCACCTTCGCCGAGGTCGACAGCGAGGACGAGGCGCGCGCGTGGAAGCCGACCGTCGTCCACGTCGACGCGCAGAACCGCATCGTCCCGATCACGGGCGAGGTTCCGGGTCCCCAACGTCGGCTGCGTCCGGTCTAGGCCACCACCCGTGTCGCGCGTCGAGGTCCTGCGGGCGTTCATCGCCACCCACCCGAACGATGCGTTCCCGCGCTACGCGCTGGCGATGGAGTTCAAGAACGGAAACCGGTTCGCCGAGGCGCGGGACGAGTTCGCGGCGCTGCTGCGCGACCAACCCGACTACGTCGCCGCCTACCTGCACGCGGGCAACACCCACCTGGCGCTCGGCGATCGGGCCGCCGCCCGCGAGGCGTTCTCGCGCGGCATCGAGGCGGCCGGCCGCAAGGGCGACGGCCACGCGCGCGGCGAGCTCGAGGCCGCGCTGGCGATCGTTGATCCGCGGGAACCCTGAGAGGGTTCCCGCGCCCTCCCGCGAGGAGCTCCGCCGAGCGAAGCTCGGCTGCGCTCACGCGATCGTCGCCGAGTAGCGCGTCGCTCAGCCGCGGCGGCTCTTGCGCGCGGCGCGCTTGGCGCTCGCGCGGCGCTGCATTCCCTTCATCCCGGCGGCGCGCTTGGTGGTGGCTGAGCGGGCGGCGCGGCTGCGGCGAGCCGAGGCGGCGCGCGACCGGGCGGCCATCGACCGCTTGCGCGGCGCGGCCTTGGCGGCCACCCGCCGTCGCCGGGCGTTGCCGAGACCGATCACCATCGCCATCTTCGCGACCCGCGCGCGGCGGCGGCGACGCGGGGCGCGCTCCATCTTCTCACTGGCGAGCTCGCTCGCGCCGGTGGAGGCGCGCCTGCCCGTCGCCGTGTCGCGCTTTGCTTTCCGAACTGTGCTCTTGGTTGGCATAGTGGAAACGTGAATCTTCGCGGCGGCGGCACAAGAGGCAGAAGCCTCGCTTTCGCGTTCGTCGCCTTGCTGCCGACTTTCACGCGCGCCGAGACCCGCTGTCAGGCGCCGCCCGACAGCGCGCCCGCGCTGGCGGCGACCGACGGGCGCGTCCGGCTCGAGTGGATCGACCAGCGGCTCACCCGCGAGGCGCATCGCATGAGCAGGTGGAACTGGGGCTGGGCGATCGGCATCGGCGCCAGCGGCGTAGGCAGCCTGGCGGCGACCCCGTTCGTCGCCCCCGAAAATCGCGTCGACTACTACACGGGCGCGGGTCTGGCCGCGCTCGGCGTGATTCCGTTCGTGCTCGCCCCCCCCGACGTCATCCACGACGGCCGCGAGCTGCACGCCAGGCTCCTCGGCACGCCCCCCGGGACCGACACCGAGGTCTGCGCGCTGCTCGCCGACGCCGAGACGCGCCTCGTGCGCGACGCCCGCGACGAGCGCCTGCTCTCCGGCTGGTGGTCCCACGCGGCGAACATCGCCATCAACACCGGCGCCTTTCTCTTCCTGGGCTTCGGTTACCACCACTGGCTTTCGGGCGCGATCAACGGCGCATCGGGCCTCGTCATCGGCGAGACCGTCATCTTCACCCAGCCGCGCCAGACGATCGACGACCTCGCCCGCTACCACCGCGGCGATCTCGGCCCAGATCTCGGCCAGTGATCTGATATCTTTCGGCGACGCCGCCGGAGTGGCGAAACGGTATACGCAGCGGACTCAAAATCCGCCGCCCGCAAGGGCTTACGAGTTCAAGTCTCGTCTCCGGCACCAGCAGAATAATTGATGAATTTGAGATAGGACCGGCCCGCCCGCGGGCCCCGAAATCCCCGTCTGCTACACGCCTGCTACAAAGGTGATATTTGTCGCGCCCGAAGCGACAACCGGAGGGCGAAGCCGAGATGGCCAGGCGCAGCCCGTGCAGCGGGGCGGTACCGCGGCCAAGGACGAAACCTTGGTCGACTCGCTTCCGATGAATCGGGGTGGCCGCGCCTGGTGCCGCGCCGATCGGCGCCGGTCTTTGCTCGCGTGACATTTCGTCGGGGATCCGGGTCCTTGTTTTCGCCCGGCACTGGGCCGTAGGGCCTGGGCGATAGAGGGCGAGGACTAGACAGAACCGGCGCTATCAGCCCCAAAATCGCGCTTGTTCTGCTTATCCTTCGGCGCGCCGGTGAGCTCGTCGAGCGCCGGTGACGGGGACGTCGAACCTAGTTCCCGTACCTGAGACCGACGATGTTGGCTTGAAGGGAGTTCAGGGTCGCCAGCGTCGCGGCGCCGCTTGCCATCACGCCTTCGAACCACTCTCCTCCACCACTGGCGCTGTTGTCGCCGGCGATGCCGAGAACGATCGACCCCTGCTTGTGCATGGGAACGTAGCCGCTTTTGGTGGGACGTATCCCGTCATAAAGGGCCTTCAAGGTACCGGCCGTCGCGTCAGCACCATAGAGGGCAAACCTGCCCATGTTTGCGTTCTGCGTCGCCGTATCGCCGACGACGATGGCCGTGACGAAGTTTGCTCTGAGGGAGGTGTTGGTCGGAATGTTCTGGTCGCTGCCTGCGCTCGTCCAGCCCGCATAGAGACCATTTTCGAGGTCCGTCATCACCCATGGGCCGTTGTTGTGGCCACCGGGGGATCCGGTCCCCCAAACCACGCCGCCACCAAAATAGACCGCTTCGGCGTTGCCGTTGCCGTCGTCCTGATCGTCCTTCTCGGCGTTGCCGTAGTCGAAGCAGCAGGCGTCGATCAGGTTGAGCTGGCTGGTCACCATGTACTCGGTCTCGGGCTCGTCGCCGGTTGCAGTCCCCTTCGCCGTTGCGACGCCGCAGCCGGTGCACCCGGCCCGGTAGCCCATGCCCGGTTTGATGCGGATGCCGTAGACCTCGTGGCCACCGAGCGTCGTCTTGAGATCGGTGGCCGTTACGGGAATTTCGGGGTTGGCATTGACGACGCCGGCGGGCGCCGGTTGCAGGTCGTTCTTGTTGGGGGACTGGTCGTAGATGATCGATATGGTGCAGGTGCTGCCGCCCGCGCAGAACGCGTCCTGGGCGGCAGCGTTGGCGTAGCCGCCGGTCACGCTCCCGATGTCCATGGTCGTCCCGCTCGCGCAGGAGCTCGGCCCCGAACCCGCAGATCCTTTGCAGACCTGGTAGAGAGGCCCTGCGTAGCCCGGATAAACAACGCGCACGGTGCTATGCGCCGCAACACAGGTGTTGCCCGCGGCGTTCAAGATGTCGCAGGGTGTGACGATGGCGCTCGCCGTGCCGCCGGCGCCGGCTGTGCCGCTGGAGCCGGCGTTGCCACCGGAGCCAGCCGTGGCGCCCGAGCCGGCGGTACCGCCGGAACCCGTCGTGCCACCCGAGCTGGCACCGCCCGCGCCAGCGTTGCCACCGGACCCCGTGCTGCCGCCCGAGCCGGCTTTGCCGCCCGAACCGGCGCGGCCGCCGGCGCCAGCCATGCCGCTCGCACCAGCGCTGCCACCGGCGCCCATCGCCCCGCCCGAGCTGCTCGCTCCGCCGGATCCGGCCGCTCCGCCGCTCCCTCCGGAGCCGCCCGAACCGATCGTGCCTGCGGTCCCGGTGGCACCGCCGCTTCCCGGCCCGCCGCCGCCCCCCCCCGTCGCAACCGTGCCTGCCGTGCCGCCAGTTCCGCCGCTCGGGTGCGAGACAGATCCCGCTGCGCCCCCGATGCCGTTCGAGCCACCCGAGCCAGATGGTTCGAAGCCGTGGGGGCTGTTGCCCAGGATCGAGTTACAGCCCACGGCGAGAAGAGCTGCGCCGACGAGCGCCAGGAGGCGGATCCGCATTACCACACGCCCTTCATCTGCAGCGTCCCGAGGCCGAACCCGACCTGCGTCGCCTTGTCACCCGATTCGCTGGAACCGTGCGGCGCCGTGAACCAGAGCACGGCACCGCCGGCCAGTCCGACGGCGCCCACGATGAATCCCGCGGTCGATATGTTCCCGGCAGAGACGGCCTGGCTCCAGAGATCGGGGCCGTTCGTATCGCGGGGGCATAACGAGCCGGGGCAGGCCGCGTTGGCGGTGGCGTGCTTGGACTTCGCGCTTAGCCCGTAGATTATTCCGACGCCGATCCCGACGGCACCGACGCCCGCCGCGACAATCGCCAGGATCCGCTGGGTGCCGAGGCCGCTCGACGTACTGCTGGAATCTGCCGGCGTGCCAGGCGACGACGTGAGGATCGGCGCGGACTCGCCGGTCGACGCGGGGGCCGTGGCCTCACTCGGTGTGCCGAACGCGATGTGCTCGCGCCGGTCCTTCTCGCCTTCGCGAATTACGAACCGTTTCTTGACGGTGGCCTGGCCGGCGGTCTCGAAGGTGAAGGTGTGCTCGCCGGGGTCGATGGCCAGCGCCGTCCCCTCGAGGCGGTCGGCGACCGGCTGTCCGTCCATGGTCACCCTCACCGTGAGGAGGTCGTCACCGGCGGAGTCCTTGGCTGCGAAAACGATGGTTGGGATGGCGGCGTTGACGTCGGCGACACGGCGGGTGCACTCGTCGCGCACGTCAGCGGGGCAGCTCGCAGCGGAGCAGGTCAGGAGCTGGGTGCGGGCCTCGCGCAGCCTGTGTTGGTGACGCAGCGTCAGCGAGCTCTCGCTGGCGGTCAAGCATTCCGCCGTCGTCGGGTCGGCCGCGCGCGCGGATCGCTCAGCGATGACCCAGCCAGCGAGAACACACAGGGGCAAGAACAGACGTACGGACAGATTCATTTGCTCTTCATTTCAAAGGCTCAGAAGCATTCGGGCTTGAAATGTTTGTCGCCCTGGGCGTCGAAGTAGAAATTGGGAGTGCAGTTCGGCTTGGCGGCAGGCTTCGGCGCCGCGGCGGGGCTGGGCGCCGCGGCGGGGCCGAGCGCTGCGGGGTGCTCGAGCGGCGCGATCTTGGCGCTGGCGAGCGGCCGTTGGTGTTCGTGCTTTCGCGCGTGGGCCGACTTCGAGGTCTCTGCGGCCGCGGCAACGGCGGGTGCCTTCGCCGGAGGGGGTGGCGCCTCCAAAGGGGCGGGCGCGACCGTCGGTCTGTCGGGGGGCGGCGGTGGCGGAGCCGGGGTGGGGGAAGCGGCCGCCGCGGTGGGAGGCGCCGCACCCGCGGGGGCCGGCGCCGCTGCCGGAGCCGTCGCCGCTGCGCTCGCGGGTGCGGTCGTCGAGGCCGGCGCTTCAGAGGTCTGGCGCCCACGGACACCGAAGCCGATGGCAATCGCCACCGCCGCCGCCACCGCGATTCCCGCCGGCAGGCGCCAAGCGCGACCGCCGGCGGCGGCCATCTCGGTGGCGTTCGGGTCGTCGTCGCTGGTGACGCGCTGGCCGACCAATCCCCGGAGCGTTGTCGCCGAGGGCGTCTGCGTCGGAACCGCTCCCGGGAGGCGGTTCGATCGGGGGAGCGACTCGGGGCGCGCTGGAGCTGGCGGCGCGGGCGTCGGCGGAGCTGCCATCGTGGGCAGCCGTGGGATCACGGTGGCGCTGTTCGACCCCGCGCGCGCGCCGGTCTCGGCGGCGAATGCGGCGTCGAGCCGTTCGCTCAGCGCGTGTACGGTCGTCGGCCGCCGGTCCGGCTCCTTTTCCAGACAATCGAGGATGATCCGCTCCATCGCCGCGGGCGCGATCGGACGGTGGCTCGACGGTGGGGCCGGCTTTTCCGTCACGTGCTTGAGAACGACCTCGTGCGCAGTCACACCGTCGAACGGCAGTGCGCCGGCGAAGATCTGGTAGAGGATGACGCCCAGCGCGTAGATGTCGGCGCGGTGGTCGACCGCGCGGCCCATCCCCTGCTCCGGCGGCATGTAGTGCGGCGTGCCCATCGGGACCCCGGCCTGCGTCGCCTTGGCGTTCGTCAGGTCGTTCAGCTTGGCGATGCCGAAGTCGAGCAGCTTGATGCGCGACTCGGATCTGTGCTGCGTCGCCACCCAGATGTTGTCGGGCTTGAGGTCGCGGTGGACGATGCCCGCCTCGTGCGCCGCCTCCAGCGCGCTGCAGATCTGCCCGAGCAACCGCCGCATCTCCGCGAAGCCCATCGACCCGCGCTCGAGCCGCGCCGTCAGGCTCTCCCCGTCGAGATACTCCATCACGAAGTAGTGGCGGCCGTCCGGGAGCTGATTGAAGGCGAAGATGTCGATGATGTTCGGGTGGCGGATCTTGTTGACCGCGCGCGCCTCCTCCTTGAACCGGCGGATCAGGTCGGGGTACTGCGCGGCGTGCGGCGCCAACACCTTGATGGCCACCCGCTTGCCGATCTCCGGGTGCGTTCCCGCGTAAACCACGCCCATCCCCCCCTCGCCGAGGAGGTGGGTGATCTGGTACTCGCCGACGATGGAGCCGGGCTGCAGCGCCGCGTCGGCTAGCTCCGGTGGCGTCACCCTACACACCCACGCCAGCTCGTGAAAACGTACACCACCGCAGGACTTTAATATCACACAACGGGGTGCGCCGGATCTCGTCGCGCGGCTCGTATGAGGTGTTCCAGAAGCCCGCGATCCGACGGTCCGGTTCCTTGAGGAACAAGAGAGGTGGGCCGCCGTCTGCTCCGGTCGTCTGGTTCCGATCAGACCCGCTCTGTGACGATCTCCGTGGCAACCACGCGGCAACGGTTGGGCTGCTGACGACTGCCTCTGGTTGTGGTCACTTCCCGGCCCCGGAGCCCGCGGGGTCAAGATCGGTGAGCCGGCAGCGAAAGCAACGAAGAGGGTTCGCGATGGACGCCTCCCTGTCTTACCAAGTCCTCCCAGATTCCGGCGAGCGCAGTACCGCCGGACCCAGGATTACCCCCGCACCTCCAGCAAATCGATCTCGACCGACTGTTCGCCCTTCGCGGTGACGACCATTTTCCCCGGGCGGCTCAGACGGCCACGTTCTTCGCTCGCGAGCTTGCTACACGGGTGCTACAAATCGCCGTGCTTTCGGGGTGCCTGGGTCGCGACGGCGGTCCGGAACCCCCGGCCTAACTCCGCACGCAATGCGGGCTTGTCGCCTCCGACGAAACTCGCGGCGACAGCGAGCTCGCACTCAGAATCCGCCGCCCGCAAGGGCTTACGAGTTCAAGTCTCGTCTCCGGCACCATCAGAGGCGCGCCCTAGTTGGCGCCGCCCAGATCACTGACGCACCAGACGTTGATGGCGGCGTAGCCGCCGGTGACTAGGTACTGGCCGTCGGTCGACCAGCCCAGCGTCCAGTAGTTGCCGCCCCAGGGGGCGAGCCGCCGGACCAGCTGTCCGGTCGCCGTCGACCAGAGGTCGATGAACTGCAGCGAGACGAGATCCTGCGCGCCGCTCCCCACGAGGAGCCCGTTGGGCGAAATGACCACCCCGTACCCATAGGTCGCCGTGGTGGGGTTCGGGATGTTCGGGCCCGCGAAGTCGCGGATCACGCTGCCGTCGGCCACCGACCAGAGCCGGACCAGGCCGTCCGAGCCGCCGCTCAGCAGCGACTTTCCGTCGTTGGAGAATGTCATGAAGAAGACGGTGTCGGTGTGACCGTTGAGCGTCTGCCGGAGCGTCCCGGAGGCGAAGTCCCAGATCTTGATGTCGAACCCTTGTGGCGGACTGGTCGACGAGACCTGGGATTCAGCCCCGGTGGTGGCGAGCCAGGTGCCGCTGCGGTCGATCACCAGCGAAGTGATGACCACACCGTGGGCGGGGAAGCTGCGGACCACGGCCCCCGTCGCCGCGTCCCAGACGCGCACCGCGCCCAGGTCAGAGCCGTCGCCGCCGCTCACGATCCACTTTCCGTCGGGCGTGATGAGAGAGCCCCCGCTCCACTCGGGCGGCTGACTGGCCGGCGTGTAGGTGATGTCCTCGACGGTCCCTTGCGTGAGGTTCCAGAGCTCTCCGTGGCTGAACGCATCGACGAACAGCTGGCCGTTGCTCTCGAAGGAGAGGCTGGAAATGATGTCCGTGCTCTGCGTGATGGGCATGCGCCGCAGGAAGGCGCCGCTCGAGAGATCCCAGACGAACGCCGCTTCCGCGTTGTTGTCCGACGCGAGGATATTGCTGACGGGGGAGATGACGGTTCGATCTCGCCCGCCTCCCGCGTAGAGCAGGCTGGCGTCGGAGAGTCGCCAGACGACGAGGTCGTCGTTCGCGGCGGCCGCCAGCGTCGCCCCGTCCGGAGCGAAGGCGATCTCATTCACCGCCGAGGTCTGCAAGGTCTGGAGTGTCGCGTCCGTCGTGGCGTTCATGACCGCTACGCCCGCGCTCGTCGTCAGCGCCAGCATCGTGCCGTCCTGGGAGAGCGCGAGGATGCTCGAGCGCGCCGTCAGGGTGTGGAGCACGGTGCCGTCGGCGACGGCGACGATGCTGGTTCCCGTCGACGTCTCGAGCGCCAGCGTCTGGCCGTCGCCGGAGATCGCCGCGGCGCCGGTGGCGCCGGGCGCCGCGATCGGGGTCCCGGCCTGCCCGGTCCCCGCGCCGAAGCGCAGCACCTGATCCTGGACGGTCATCAGCACGGTCTGGCTGTCGCCCGAGAAGGAGATCCATGCGACCGGGCCGGGAGCGGGGAAGCTCCAGGCTTGCGTCAGGGTGGCGCGGTTAAACACGTGCAGGACGTTTCCGCTGTCGAGCACCGCGATGCGCGAGGCGTTGGGGGCGAACGCCAGCGGCGGATTCGGAGCGGTCGCGGTCGTGGTGCCGCCGGTGACGGCGACGGTCACCTGCCCGAGTTGGGTGCCGCTGGCGACGCTGAAGACGCGCAGGACACCGTCGCCGCCGAGCGTGGCGAGCAGCGTCCCGTCACTCGAGATCACCCCCAGGAACGGTATCGGGCTAAGCGGGAAGAGCTGTCGGACGGTCCAGTCGCTGGTGCGGACGACGCTGGCGGCCGGCCCGCCAGCGTAGATGAGCGCCCCGCCGGCCGCGAACTGGATCTGCTGCGCGTTCGGCGCCAGCGTCCGACACGGCGCCACCTGCGGCCCGAGCCCGCTGTCGCCGCCGAGATCCGGCGACGCGTCCGCGCGACGCCCGGCGTCCCGGGCGTCCGGCGTGGACGCCGCGTCGGCCGTGCGCCCGGCGTCCGACTTCGACGCTGCGTCGACCGTGCCTCCGGCATCGCGACCATCCGGCTGCGACGACGCGTCGGCATGGTGTTGACCGCCGCCGCCGGAGCACGCCGCCTGGAAGACGAAGACCACCCCCACCCCCCATCGCACGCCCTGGCGCCACGTCACGGCCGCGAGCGTATCACGCGGTCGCGCGGTTGAATCCGACGAGGGGCGAGCGACTTCGATGTGGCCCGGCTCACGGCGCTCCGAACCCTGTCGGACCGAGAGATTGGCGAGGAATCGGTCGATCTCGCGGTACTCTGGTGCGGCGCATGGCCCTTGTGGACCCCCGGCTCATCGACATCGAAATCCTGAGCGAGGCGGACCGCAAGACGGTCCCTCGACGAAGTAAGACGCCGACGCTGTGCGGTCTCGTTCTTCTTGTCCTGAGTGGCGCTGCTGGAGATCACCGCCGGTTGCTCCGGTGGCGCGGGAAGGACGGGGGGCGCCGGGACGACCGGAGCGGCGGGAACGGTCGGGGGCGCCGGGACGACCGGAGCGGCGGGAACGGCCGGTGGCGCCGGGACGACCGGAGCGGCGGGAACGGCCGGCGGCGCCGGGACGACCGGAGCGGCGGGAACGGCCGGCGGCGCCGGGACGACCGGAACGGCGGGAACGGCCGGTGGCGCCGGGACGACCGGAACGGCGGGAACGGCCGGTGGCGCCGGGACGACCGGAGCGGCGGGAGCGGGGACCACGACCGCCTGCACCTTCACCCAGTCGAGCTCGACCAGCTTGAAGATACCGACGGTCGGCATCGTCACCTGGTCGACGACGCTCCCGGGCGTGACGTCGGCGCAGATCGACTTCGGGCTGACGACGTCTTACGGGACGACGGCGCCCGTGGACCTGAACGAGGCGAGCTACCGGACGTTACTCCTCGGCATGAAGCCTTCGATGACTTACCACTATCGGATCACGGCTTCGGCGGGCGGCAGTGCTTGCACCAGCGACGACTACACGATCGCGACGGGTTCGCTGCCGAACGGTGCTCCGAGCGTCACCGTCCTGACGAACAACACGGCCGCGGTGTACCCGGGCTTCATCGTCACCGGGCAGTACGTGAACTCCGGCTCAGCCAACGCAGTCATCTTCGACGCCGACGGCGTAAATGTCTGGTCGTACAACGACGGCGGCGACGCCGGTGGCACCCGGATGAGCTACGACGGCAAGTACATGTGGATCACGAGCATCAACGTTCCCGACAACGCCGCCACGGATCACACACACCGCGTGACCATGGACGGGCTCGTCGACACCGACTTCACGCAAGCCTTCGCCCACCACACCCACGAGGTGAGGCCGCTTCCCGACGGCAGCCTGGCCTTCTTCACCACGGGCGCGAACAATTGTGAGGACATCAAGATATTCCCGGCGAACGGCACCCCCACCACCCCCGCCACGCTGCTGGTCAACGCCCAGACGGCACACGGCGGGACTTCGGCCTGCCACGTGGACGACATCGAGTACTCGCCTTCGGACGACACGCTGATCTTCTCGGACCTCGACAACAACTGCCTGACCAAGATTTCACGGACCACCGGGGCGACGGTCTGGGTCCTCGGTGGAAACCAGGGCGGAGTCACGAGCTCGTTCACCGGTGACCTGTGGGCGGGCGGCCAGTTCGGCTTCCAAGTCATCGGGGTGAACGACCTCCTCATCTTCAACAACAACAGCAGCTCGATCAACGGCGGCACGGGAGGCGGTTCGATCGCGCTCGAGCTGACGCTCGATCCCGTCGCCAAGACATCGACCAAGAAATGGTCCTACACGGCGAGCCCCGCGATTCAGGTGAGCGTGCTGGGCGACGTGGAGCGGCTGCCGAATGGCAACACTATCATCGACTACGCCACCGCAGACACGATCGAAGAGGTCGATGCCGGCGGAAACGTCGTGCTGCAGATCAGGAGCAACGTCACTTTCGCTTTCTTCGACAAGCGTCCTAGTTTCTACGGTCCGCCGACCAAGTAAGCCGTGCCGCTCACACGCGAACAAATGATCGCAGAGTTCGGAGACACGGGCGTACAGAACCCCGCGATCATCGACCTAATCACCCTGGATAGGGCGTCGAACACAGTCATCCTGGTCATGACAGAACGTCGCCCCTGGAGCGCCTCTGCCGAGCAGGTCAAGCAGATCGAGGAGAAGCTCAATCGGTACATGGGCTATGTGCTGGATGGCTTCCTTGCCCAGCAGTACCCCCAGTATCTGGGCAAGTCGGTGCAGATTCGCCTCGACTGCGCCGAGCAGCCCCACGCCGAGGCCGTGCGATTCGTGGAGGCGATGACTCACGCCAGCGAGAGCCACGGGATCCGCTTCACCGTCGCCGTTCTGCCGCTGGTCTCCTAAGTCTCCTGCGGCGGTCGTCGAGCTCCAGGGGCAGCTCTGGGAGCGAGTCGCGGCCGCGGGACGTGCCGCCGCGACGGCTGCGCTAGAGCTTGGTGATGTCGGGGAGGCTGCCGTCGGCGTTGCGCTTGGCGGCGGCGGCCGCGGAGGCGGTCGCCTTCGCCGTCACGTCGCCCGTGTGGGAGATGTTCTGGAACGAGCCTCCTTCGTTGTTCCAGGCGCCGCAGCCGGTGCAGGTCATGCTGGCCGGGTTGCTGTTGTTGGTGAAGCCCCAGTCGGCTTTGTGGCCGCCGTTGCCGTTGTTGTAAAACGCAAACAGCGACGACATGACGTGCTTGGCGGAGACGCTGCCGCCACCCATCTTGAATCCGTTGCCGTTGCTCTCAGACCCGGCGGTGGTGGCGCCCATGTTGAAGGCCCAGGAGTTCTTGATGGTGACGGGGTCGGTCCAGGCGTAGAGGTCGTAACCGTCGTCGGCGTTGTCCCAGGCGCGGCAGCCGTCGAACACGTTGCCCACGCCACTCCCCTTCTTGGCGCCAAACCCGTCGGCGTTGGCGCCGTTACAGCGCTCGTCGTGGTTGTGGTACGAGTCGACGTCGGTGATCGTGGCGTAGCTGCCGCTGCCGGTGTAGCCCGAGCTCGAGTTGATCAGCACGCCGGTGTCCTCGGCGTCGTGCACCGCGCAGCTGGTGACGAAATCGTGCGCCCCCTGGACCAGGATGCCGCTGTCGTTGGCACCGCTGACCTCGAGCCCCTGGACGCGGTACCAGTCGGCGCCGATGTCGATGCCGTAGATGTTCTTGTCCGTGGGGTTGTCGCCGCAGGCGAGGCGCGGCTGGCCGGAGAAGTCGAGGATCGGTTTCGTCGTCGCGGCCGGGTCGGCCATCATCGTGATGATTCGGCTGGAGGTCCCCATGCGCGTCTTCTTGAACTCGATGCGCGTGCTGAGCTTGTAGGTCCCCGCCTTGAGGCACATGGTTGTGAGCGTCCCCGAGCAGAGGTCGCCGTTGGCCGCGCCGCTCACGCCCGGGCAGACCAGGTCGTAGGCGTGCTGGGGGGTCAATACCGGCGCCGCCTCTGTGCCGGGGTTGCTGTCGTTGCCGCTTGGCGCCACCCAGATGTCGCACGGCCCGCTGTGCCCCGCGGCGCCGCCCGTGCCCGGCGTGCCGCCTGTCCCCGTCGCACCGCCGGCACCGGTCGTCCCTCCCTTGCCTGTCGTACCGCCGGTGGCCGTTGCGCCGCCCGAGCCTGTCGTACCGCCGGTGGTCGTTGCGCCGCCCGAGCCTGTCGTACCGCCGGTGGTCGTTGCGCCGCCCGAGCCTGTCGTCGAGCTGCCGCCGGAGCCGGTGGCGCCGCCGGTTCCCGGCGCGCCTCCCTTGCCGGTCGCGCCTCCCGTGGCCGTCGATCCACCGGCTCCGCTGCCGCCCGAGCCAGTCGTCGCGCTGCCCCCGGAGCCGGCGGTGCCGCCTGTGCCGGTGGTGCCGCCTGTGCTGGTGGCGCCCCCACTGCCGGTGGCGCCGCCGCTGGCCGTTGCGCCGCCGGAGCCGGTCGTCGTGCTTCCGCCGGAGCCGGTCGTCGTGCTGCCGCCCGAGCCCGTCGAACCGCCTGTGCCGCTCGGTGAACCGCCGGTGCCCGTCGAACCTCCGCTGCCGGTCCCCGATGCGCCGCCTGAGCCCGTTTCACCGCCCGTACTCGGGCGTCGCGCAGCTCACCATTGCGAGCGCAGGAAAAATGAGAGAGAGCGCGAGAGCGGCCGGACGGAGCGAAACGAGCCTGGGCATGACGTCACCTCGTGAGCTGCGCGTGCTGGGAAGCGCGACGGATCACCGACGCGCCCAAGGATCGGCGGGCGAAGGCGCGGGCGGGCCACCGGACCCAATTTGAGTTGTCGAACCCATCGCGCGCGGCTCACGCGTCGAGCCGTTCCGCGCGCAGCAAGCAACCAGTGTCGCGGAGGTCCGCTCATGCGTTTGCGTCCGACCGTCCGTGAGCTCGTTAGAGCTTCTGAAATGTGTTTGCTCGCGCTGGCGCTCGCCTGCGGCGCGGGCTGCGCCACGCCGGCCACGGGAGGCGAGTCCGGCACTGGCGGCACGACCGGCTCCGGCGGTGACGGCACCGCCAGCGGCGGCGCGAACGGCTCGGGGGGCACGACGGGCTCGGGCGGTAAGACGACGACGGGCTCGGGGGGCAACACGACGACGGGCTCGGGCGGCAGCACGACGACGGGCTCGGGCGGCAGCACGATGACGGGCTCGGGCGGCAGCACGATGACGGGCTCGGGCGGCAGCACGACGACGGGCTCGGGCGGCAGCGCGATGACGGGCTCGGGCGGCAGCACGACGACGGGCTCGGGCGGCAGCACGACGACCGGCTCGGGCGGCAGCGCGACGACCGGCTCGGGCGGCAGCGCGACGACCGGCTCGGGCGGCGCAACGGCCACCGGGGGCGCGACGGGGAAGGGTGGCGCGACGGGAACCGGCGGCGCGACCGGCTCGGGTGGCGGCGGCTCGGGCGGCAGCGGAGCCGGTGGATCGACGGCCACCGGCGGCGCCACGGGAACGGGTGGCGCCACGGGGACCGGTGGCAGCGGCCCCGGCGGCGCGACCGGAGCCGGCGGCAGCGGCGTCACGCAGTCCTCGAGCTGCCAGATCCCGACCTGGCCGACGGCGACCGGCACGGCCGTCAGCATCTCGGGGACCAAGTCCGTGAGCGGCGTGTACGACGGCAAGATGGCGCTCCACAACGGCAACCTGAACGACTGCACCAAGGGGGACCAGAGCAGCACCCAGGCGATCATCGAGATCGCCGACGGCGGGACGGTCAAGAACGTCGTCTTCGGCGCCAAGGTCGGCGATGGTATCCACTGCCTCGGCAGCTGCACGATCGACAACGTCTGGTTCCAGTACATCTGCGACGACGCGATCACGATGCTGGGCGGCTCGGGCAAGACCGCCACCATCACCAACAGCGGCTTTCAGGGGGCGCGCGACAAGACGATCCAGCACAACGGCGATGGCAGCACCGTCGTCATCGACCACGTCTACGTGAACATCGCCGGCAAGCTCTATCGCTCGTGCGGACAGGGGTGCAGCAGTTCGGCCAAGCGGACGGTGAAGGTCAGCAACGTGGTCGCCATCGGCGCCAGCGAGATCGTCGGCGTCAGCACCAACGACCACGCCACGCTCAGCAACATCTGCGCGTACCGCACGCCGAGCCTCTGCCGCACTTACCAGCCCGGCAGCGAGACCGAGACGACCACCGGCGCCAACGGCACCAACGAGGGGCCGGACTCCAACTGCACGTACACCGGGACGGATTCGCACGCGCTGCTCAGCCAGGTCACGGGGAGCGTCCCCACCGACGTGCTCTGCCCGGGTTCGAACTCGATCAAGAGCGGGAGCTCGGCGACCGCCTGCGTGAGCGGTTTCGACGCGTGCCTCAAGGGATGCGCGCCGGGAGGCTACGGGTTCAAGGCCTACAGCTGCAGCGGCAGCACGTACGCCGACTCCGGTGCCTGCGTGCTCCCCTCGGACGCCAGCATCGCCGCGCACTTCGCCGGCAGCAATTCCAGCAGCGCCACCACCACGGTGACGAACAACGACACCTGCACCTCCGAGTGGGCCTGGGCCACCGACGGCAACGGCAAGTACTGCATGTGCGTCTACAAGCCGGGCTACTACCAGCAGTCATCGAACAGCTGGACGGTCTGGGACTGCCAGTCGCAGTGGTGGTAGGGCGTCGCGCTCTCAGAAACGTCGCGACTCGACGCGGTCGATCAAGCTACTCACGTCATGCTCGACCTTCTGCCAGCCCGCGCGCGTCACGCCGCGCGTCGCCGGGTGAAACCAGGCGGCGGCGCAGAGGCCGGCCAGCAGCGCGAGCGTCACGATGTGCCGGGGTCTGCGCTGCCGTCTCCGCACACGACGGATGAGGCGTCTGGTCACCCGACCAGGGGGCGGGAGCTCGTCCTGCTCGGCATCGAATCCGACGGGGACGGTGATCGGCGCATCGGCCGCTTCGTCGCGAACGGGCGGCGCACCGCCGAGGTCGACGACCGCGCCGACGTCGGCCGAAGCGCCGCCAATCTCGCCAATCTCGCCGATCGCGGCGCGTAGGGCGCGGGCGAACTCGAGAACGTCGGGGTACCTATCAGCCGGATCCTTGGAGAGCCCGCGCATGATGACCGCGTCGACGACCTCGCCGAGGGTCGGATTGAGGGACAGCGGAGGCAGCGGATCCTCGTGAACGACGCGATAGAGGACGGTCACCGGCTCGTCGCCGCTGAAGGGCTCGCGGCCGGTCAGCATGGTGTAGGCGATCGCGGCCAACGAAAACTGGTCGGAGCGGTGGTCGATTTGCTCCCGCTGCGCGCGCGCCTGCTCGGGCGCCATGTACTGGGGCGTCCCGGAGACGGTGTCGTTCTGCGTGAGGCGCGTGCGCCAGCTCGCCTTCGAGATCCCGAAGTCGAAGACCTTGACGAAGTCCTCGGCGCCAGTCCCCGAGAGAATCATGATGTTCTCGGGCTTCAGATCGCGATGCACGATGCCACGCCCGTGGGCCACGTGGAGGGCCTGAGCGATCTGTTCGACGATCCTGATCGCGCGCCGGGGACCGAGGGGGAGGCCCGAGGCGACCAGCTCCGAGAGCGGCTGGCCTTCCAAGAGCTCCATCACCAGGTACGGCAGGCCGGCGTCGGTGATGTTGAAGTCGAACACCTGCACGATGTGCGGATGTCGCAGCGTCGAGGTGATCTCCGCTTCTTGGCGAAATCTCGCCAGCGCTTCGCCGTTGCGGGCGAGGCTTCGATGCAGGAGCTTGACCGCGAACGCCCCCGGCAGGCGCGTGTGCGCCGCCAGGTAGACCTCGCCGAATCCCCCTTCCGCGAGCCGGCGAATGATGCGGTAGGTATCGTTCAGCAACGCGCCCACGGCAAAGCCATCTGCCGGCGGTACCGTGATTGCGGGAGGGCGTGTCTTTTCGAGGCCAGGAGTCATTGGCCCTTTCTCTGGGTGCAGGTCACGTGCCGACCTCGACATCACCCGGTTCGCCGGGGCTACGAAGACCCCTTAGGAAACGCCAGGGATGGTTGGGTACCGCCTGGGGGACTGAAGTTCCCGATCGGTAACGGACCCCGGAGATCCTGGAAGCCGGGCCTCGTTACGCGCTCTCGGCGACCTTCTTCAGACCGTCGAGCATGCTCTTCCAGTTCTCCTCGGAGTGCGCGCGCTCCTCGTCGGTGCGGTTGCCGTCCTGCGACAGCGACACCCGCGTGTGCGCGCCTTGCCCCTCGAGCTCGATCGTCACCGTGTGGCGATTCTCCGGGACGTCGGGCAGCCCGGAGAGCGGGCTCCAGTGCGTGTAGCGCAGCGTCCGCCCCGGCTCGACGCGGACGATCTCGCCTTTGTCCTCGTAGGGTTTGCCCTTCCACTCGCCCTTCCAGAGGATCGGGCTGCCCTCCTTCCAGTCTGTCACCACGGTGGCGCCGAACATGTAGCGCTTGATCGTCTCGGGCGTCACCAGGGCGCGCCAGACGTTGGCGACCGGGGTGTCGATGGTGGTCGTGGCCTTGGCTGTGATGTTCTCCATGAGCGAAAAACTAAGGGCACTTCACGTGGAAAGCAGGCCACCGGCTTCACGTCATGGAACCTCGACCATTCTCCGTCAAGGGGTTGTGCGCCGAGTCTCAGTGTTCACCCTACACCTCATCAACAACCCCTGGAGGTCCAGCATGATCCGCAGCCTGATTCGTTCGAGCCTCGTCATTGGCGTCTTCTCGCTTGCTTCGCTGCGCGCGGGCGCGGCCGAGCCAACCGCGGCGGAAAACGCGGGAAACAAGCTGGAGCGAAAGGGAAATGCCGAGGAGAAGGCGGCCGACGCCGACAAGGCCAAGGCGGCCAAGACGGAGAAGCACGGCAAGGAGATGAAGGCCGAAGGAAAGGCCACCGACAACAAGGCCGAGGAGGCCGCCGGTGAGCGCAAGGAGAAGAAGGGCAAGGCCAAGATGAAGGCTGCCGAGGCCCGCGGCGACGCGGCTGAGGAGATGGAGAAGTCCGGCAACAAGGCAGAGAAAGCGGGCGTGAAGGAGAAGAAAGCGGAAGAGAAAGCCGCCAACTAGCGCCAGCGCGTCTCTCGCCCCGAGCCGTCCCCCGCCGGGGTTGCCACGCGCACCGCCCTATCGATCACAGCGATGTCCGAACAGGAGACGAATCACGCGGGGGCCGCGCGCACGACGGTCGTTCACCGGGTCGAGATCTCCTACCGGACCATCATCGCCGTCGCTCTGACGGTGGGCGGACTCTGGCTGCTCAATCTGCTCCTGCCCATCCTGCTCGTCGTGGTGGTCGCCCTGATGGTGGTGGGAACTCTCGAACCGGCGGTCCGCGCGCTTCAGCGACATGGCCTGAACCGGACGCTGGCGATTGCCGCCGTGTTTGTCGGATGTGCGATCGTCGTGGTGGGGGCGGGCCTCGTCACCATCCCGTCCCTGTTCGCCCAGGTGAGCCAGGCGATCGACAATCTCCCCGCGCTGCAAGCCAGCCTGGCGCGAACGCTCGAGTCCCATCCTCTCACCGAGCCGCTCGCCAACGCGATTCGCGCCTTCAAACCCGAGGATCGGGTGCGAAGCCTCAACGTGATGGCCGCGCTCACGACCTCTCTCGGTGTGGTCGAGGTGATTGGGTACGCCGCCACCTCCGTGGTCCTGGCGATCTATTTCATCGCCGACGGCGAACGGACCCGGGGGGCCCTCTACTCGCTGTTTCCTCGTCGGTTCCACGTGCGCCTGGCCCGGGTCCTCCTGAACCTCGAGACCATCGTGGGCGGCTATCTGCGCGGCCAGATCATCACGTCGGTCAGCATGGGCGTCTTCACCTTCGGCCTCCTCGCGATCACGCAGGTACCGAATGCGCTGGCTTTGGCGGCGTTCGCCGCGCTGACGGACGTGATTCCCTTCGTGGGCGGCCTGCTGGCGACCACCCCCGCGGTCCTGGTGGCGCTCTCGCGCGGCACGGGGGTCACGACCATCGTGCTGCTCGCGATGATCGGCTACCAAGAGTTCGAAAGCCGGGTCATCGTTCCACGGGTCTACGGCCAGACCCTGCGGCTGTCGTCGGCGGTGGTGGTTATCGCGCTTCTGGTGGGCGGCAAGCTGGGAGGGATCCTCGGGGCTCTGTTGGCACTGCCGATTGCCGCGGCGCTGCGGATGGTCATTGAGGAACTGCGCGTCGACATGCCCGGTGACGACACGGACGATCCACATCTGCGCGCCCGGGACGCCCGGGCGGAGCGGATCTACGCCCGCGAAACTGCCGGGGCGTCGCCGGCGGAGGCAGCGGCGGTGGCGACCGAAATCGCCAACGAGATTCGCGAAGCAGACGCCGCTGCAGGGAAAAACCCCGCCGAAACGCCGCTGACCCCCGGCAAGGGGTGACGGGCGGCGGCTCGGTGCCCGCTGCCGGGCAGGTCGCCGCGCTCAGGTCGTCGTTCGGGTCAACTCCCCCGCGCGCCGCGGATGAAGTGCACGAGGATGCTGATGATCGCGAGGACGATCAGGAGGTGAATGGCGCTGGCCGCGACGTGGAAGAAGCCGAAGCCCGTGATCCACGCGATGAGCAAGATGATGCCGAGCCAAAACAGCATGGGGTTCCCTTCCTGACGGGCTCTCCGCGGCCACAGGCCAACGAATGCCGCGTCTCGTGGAGTAAGAAAAAAACGTAGACACGAACGACCGCGAAGCCAGCTCGAATGAAGCCGGGCTGAAGTCCGGTGGGTCGACTTCAATGACCGCCGTCAGCACGCACGGGCGCGGACGGGCGTCTCGGCCGCCTGGTCGAGACCATGCGCGCGCAGCTTCTCCCAGAGGTTCTTTCGAGAGATTCCCAGCGATTCGGCCGCTTGAATTCTCTTCCCGCCGAACTGCGAGACGACACGATTGAGATATTCGCGCTCGAACTCCTTGAGGGCGACGACGAGCGGTGCCATTTGCCCCCCGCGGGCTTCGACCTTTTGCGTCTGACTGCCTCGAACGGAGGCGGGGAGATGCTCGACCTCGATGGTCCCGCCCCGCGACAGCAGCACGGCGTGCTCGAGCGCGTGCATGAGCTCCCGTACGTTGCCGGGGAAAGGATGAGACACCAGGGCGTTCCATGCTTGCCAGGTCATCGCAGGGGCGGACGAGCGACCCGCCGAGAAGCGCTGGATGAAAAGGCGCGCCAGAACGGCGAGGTCGCCGGTTCGTTGTCGCAGGGGGGGGATCGCCAGATCGATCGTGTTGATCCGGTAGTAGAGGTCCTCACGAAACTGTCCCGTGGCGACGCGTGACTTCAGATTCTGGTGCGTCGCCGAAACGATCCGTACGTCGACTTGAATCGAGACGTTGCTGCCCAGCGGTTCGACCGTTCCCTCCTGCAGCACGCGAAGGAGCTTGGCTTGCGCCGCCAGCGACAGCTCCGCGACCTCGTCCAAAAACAGGGTGCCGCCGTGCGCCGCCTTGAACCGCCCCTCCCGCCGATGCGTGGCCCCGGTGAAGGCCCCCCGTTCGTGGCCGAACAGCTCGGCCTCGATGAGCGTGTCGGGAAACGCCGCGCAATTGACGGCGACGAAGGGCCTGCCGCGACGCTCGCTTCCCGCGTGGAGCGCGTGCGCCACCAGCTCCTTCCCCGTGCCACTCTCGCCGATGATGAGGACCGAGGCATCGCAGTTGGCAATGGTCTCGACGCGCTTCACGACCGACAACATCTCGGGCGAGCGACCGATCAGCTGCTCCAGAATGGGTGCATCACGGGTGAGCTCGGCGCGGACCGTCACGATCTCCCGGCGCAACGCTCGAAAGGAAGCGATCCGACTCAGCTGGACGTTCAACTCATCCAGCTGGATCGGCTTGCCCAGGTAGTCGAAGGCGCCTTCCTTCAAGACGGCCACCGCGTCGGAGACGGCCGCATTTCCGGTCATGAGAATCATGTCCGTCGACGGCGACGTTTCCCGCAGACGTCGAAACAGCGCCAGGCCGTCCAGCTTCGGGAGCCGCATGTCCGCCACGACCACGTCGAACGAGGTGGCGGACGCCATCGACAAAGCCTCGGCGCCGTCGGCGGCGCAGGCGACCTGGTGACCCTCATCGGCGAGGGCATCAGAGATCAGCGAGCAGATGTCGGGTTCATCATCGACCACCAGGATTGTGAGCATTCGATTCGTGCGCCGAAAGCTAAGGTACGGATCGAGGATGTCTAGCCCCGTCCCTGAGGAAAAGCCTGATTGGCGACTGGCGGCCCGTCCGCCGCGAAAATGATATTGTCGCCGGACGTCGCCAGTTGCGGGCCGATGAATGCCGTCCAAACCTCTGACCGAGACGCAGCCCCTGGTGGCCGCCGCGCAGGCGTTCGCCGATTCGCTGGATCGGTTTGCCAAGCTGGCGCAGGGGCTGGGCCGGGCGTCGCTCGATTCCAGCCAGGGATTGGCGCGGGCGGCGGCCGCGCTCAATGAGGTCGCGACCTGCGAGGAAGATCTGCAGGCCGAGGCGAAAACGCTGATCGCCGCGCTGGCGACCGCACGCGAGGCGCAGGAGGGACAGACGGAGCTCGTGCGCAGCCGCGCGCTCGAAATCCAGCGGCGCGGCGAGGCCTACGCGGCGCTCATTCGCCGGTTCGAGGTGATCGGTCAGGACGCCGGCGATCTCAACGCAGCGGTACAAGAGTTGGCGAGCCAGCGGATGAGCGCGGAGCGCGGATTGCGCGAGGCGGAGATCTCACCTCTGTTGTCGGACCTCGACCAGCTCGACGAGCGGATGGGGCTGGTGGTCGCTGCCAGCGAGGCTCTGGGCGGCGACGCGCGCAGCGACAACTTCGACGAGCTCCATCGCAAGACCGATTCACTTCGACAGCAGCTCCTCGCCGCGCGCAACAGAATCGGCCTGCTCAGGGAGGGGCTGACCAGGGCGCTCCCCCGCACGTTGATCTCGTAGCGGCCGACCATCGACTGCCCACCCGAAAGGACTCGTCCCATGATCAGACTGATGAACAGAGTGACGAACCGACTGATGAAGAGACTCCTGACGCCGGCCCTGGCCATGCTCGCAGTCGCCGCCAGCGGTTCGTCGTCGCACGCCGAAACGAAGCTCACCACCGCGGTATTCACCGCGTCGCCAGCTGGATTCCTGGTGAACTCGGCGCTCGTCTCGGGCGACAAGGAAGCCGTGCTCATCGACGGGCAGCTCACGCTCTCCGACGCGCACCGGCTGGTCGGCATGATCCTCGACTCGAAGAAGACGTTGACGACGGTCTACGTGACCCACTGGCACCCCGACCATTACTTCGGCCTCGTCGTCGTCAAGCAGGCCTTCCCCAAGGTGAAGATCGTCGCCCAGCCCGCGACCGTCGCCGAGATCAAGAAGACCTGGGCCGCGAAGGTGAAGCAGTGGAGCCCGATGTTCGGCGCCAACCTCCCGACCAAGCCGCTCATCCCGTCGCCGCTGGCGGGCAACGCGATCATGCTCGAGGGGGAGACGCTGGAGGTCCACGGACCGGTCCAGGGGGACGCCTCGACGAACTCCTACGTCTGGATCCCGTCGACGAAGACGCTGGTCACGGGAGACATCGTCTATCAGGGGATCTTCCCCTGGACGGCCGAGACGAACGCCGCGTCGCGCGCCGCGTGGAGCAAGACGCTCGACGAGCTCGCGGCGCTGGGGGCGACGACGGTCGTCGCGGGGCACAAGGAACCCAGCCTCAAGGACGACGCCAGCGGTATCGCGGCGACCAAGGCCTATCTCAAGGACTTCGACGACGCCGCCGCCGCGTCCAAGTCGGCCGCCGAGCTCCAGGCCAAGATGAAGGCGAAGTACCCCAAGCTCGCCATGGACATCGTGCTGCAGATTGGCGCGGGCGCTCAGTTCCCCGCGGCCCCGGCCCCGGCGGCCGCCCCGGCGCCCAAGAAGTAGGCGCGTCGGAGCGCATGCGCCGGCGGTCGACGGCAATCCGTCGCCGTTGAGGGTTCCTCTCATGGTGCCGCCCGCCGGCGCAACTTAGCTTCCTCTCGTTGTTGGGTAGGGCGTGTCGTTTGAGGCGCGCAGTGGTGGGCGGGTTCGGTGGCCGGGGGGGAACATGAAGGCGACGAAGCGGTGGCTGGGGCGTGCGCTTGGGATCTTGGTGGCCGGGCCGCTGGCGCTGGCGGGCGTCGGATGTAGCGACAACACGCGGGCGCCGGCGCCGTCGCAGCTGCGGCAGGGGCCGGTGCAGCCGGCGTCGCCCTCTCCCGCGGCGCCGCTGCCCGAGGCGACGGCGGCGATCGATTCGGCGCCGCTGGCGGTGTTCGCGGCGCCTCCGGCCGGTTATCTGATCGATGCGCGCGTGCTGGTCATCTCGGCCGACGGCAGCGACGCGGAGCTGGGGGCGATCCAGCAGACGCTCGAGTATCTCGGGACGCCGTTCGACACTCTCGTCGCCACGCAGACGACGCTGACCGCCGCCCAGCTCGCGTCCGGGACGCATGGCAAGTACAACGCCATCATCCTCACCCGCGGCAACCTGGTGCTTTCGGGCGGCAGCAGCGCCTTCTCGACCGCCGAGTTCCAGACGCTGGCGAACTACGAGGCGACCTTCCAGGTGCGGCGCGTGTCGCTCTACACCTCTCCCGACGCGAGCTACGGCTACTCGGGCTCGACGTCGCTGGACACGACCTCGACGGCGCTCGCGACCCAGTGCACCACCGCGGGACGGGCGGCCCTCGCCTACGTCAACTGCTCGAGCGGCGTCAGCATCAGCGGTGCGTTCGCTTACCTGGCGACGGCTTCGGATTCGTCGACGGTGCCGCTGCTCGTTGATTCGAGCGGGCACATCCTGGCCGCCACGCGCGCTTACGGAGACGGCCGTGAGGCGATGTCCCTGAACTTCTCGCAATCGACCAGCCTGTTCCACACGCTCCAGCTGTTCGGCAGCGTGGTGAGCTGGGCCACCCGCGGCCTGTTCGTCGGCGACCGGCACGCGTACATCGGTGTGCAGGTCGACGACCTGTTCCTTCCGGACGACATCTACACGGGCGGCACCTTCCGGATGAGCGCCAGCGATCTGCAGGCCACGCTCGACTACCAGACCGCCAAGCGCGCCCAGGCCGTCACGGCCGGGTTCCAGATCAACTGGGCGTTCAACGCCGGGGGCGCCTCGACGTCGGATCCGCTCGCCGCCAAGGCCCAGCAGATCGGCAGCGGGTTCAACTGGATCTCCCACACCTGGGACCACACGACGCTGGACCCGCTGTCGTACAGCCAGGTGCTGGCCGAGCTGACCCAGAACACCGGCGCCTCCGCCCAGTACGGCCTCAAGCCCTACAGCGTCCTCAACCTGGTCCCCCCGAGCTACAGCGGTCTCACCTCGACGAACGCGATGCAGGCGATGTTCGACTCGGGCATCCGTTACGTCGTCGGGGATTCGTCCGTCTCGGGATACGACAACCCGTCGCCGAACGCCGGCATCTACAACCCGCTGCAGCCGCAGATCCTGATGATTCCGCGGCGGCCGACCAACCTCTTTTACAACGTCTCGACGCCCGACCAGTGGGTGGCCGAGTACAACGACATCTACCGGTCGTTCTGGGGGCGCGACCTCAGCTACAGCGAGATCCTCGACCACGAGAGCGACGTGCTCGCGCAGTACCTACTCAAGGGCGAGAACGATCCCTGGATGTTCCATCAGCCCGATCTGCACATCTACGGCTCCGGCGAGAGTCTCCTCGGCGATCTGCTCGACCAGACGTTCAGCAAGTACGGCAGCCGCGTGACCATCCCGCTGGTGACGCCGACGATGGAGGTCCTCGGCCAGCGCGTCGCCGATCACATGCGGCTCAGCGCCTCGGGCGTCTCCGGGACCATCGATCCCAACGCCAGCAACATCACGATCCGCGTCGCGAACGCCGCCACCGTCCCGGTGACGGGCGCCTGCGGCGGCACGACCGAGCTCTATGCCGGCCAACCGATCTCCTCGGTGTCGCTGCCCGCGGGCGGCTCGGCGACGCTGTCGCTGTCGAGCACCGCCTGCGGTACGACCGGCGGTACGACCGGCACCGGTGGTACGACTGGGACCGGTGGTACGACCGGGACCGGTGGTACGACTGGGACCGGTGGCACGACCGGGACCGGCGGAGCGACCGGGACCGGCGGAGCGACCGGCACCGGCGGAGCGACCGGCGGGACGACGCTCTCCATTCCGTGCAGCAGCCTGGCCGTCGTCGCGGGCCAGATCGGGAGTGGCCAGACGGCGGCGGCGCTCGCCAGCGCCCAGCTGACGGGGACGACCGACGTGTGGGACGACTATGTCGAGCTCTCGCCGGCGTCGCAGATCACCTGCAATTACAACCTCCCGGCGGGGACGAGCGCCGGTTCGGTAACCGCGCTCTCGCTCGACGTCAACTACCGCGGCCCGAGCAAAACGACGATGACCTGGACTTTCGAGGCTTTCGACTCGACGACCAAGACCTGGGTCGCGCTCGGCGACAATACCTTTGCGACCGGGTGGGTCTGGACCACGCACACATTCACCTTGCCGGCTCCGCTGGCCCGTTTCTTCTCATCGGGCACGCTGCAACTCCGTTACGGCACGACCAGCAGCGCCGACGCGTCCGACGTCGACGAGCTGCTGATTCGCGCCACCATCGGTGGGGGAACCGCCGGCACGGGTGGCACGACCGGCACGGGCGGCGCGATGGGCACGGGCGGCGCGACCAGCACGGGCGGCGCGACGGGCACGGGCGGCGCGACGGGCACGGGCGGCGCGACGGGCACGGGCGGCGCGACCAGCACGGGCGGCGCGACCGGGACAGCCTTCACGCTCCCCTGCAGCGCTCTCGCGGTCACGGCCGGTCAGATCGGCGCGGGCCAGACGGCCGCCGCGCTCACGACCGCCGAGCTGACGGGGACGACCGACGTCTGGGACGACTACGTGGAGCTGTCGCCCGCCTCGCGCATCGTCTGCAACTACGTCCTGCCCTCCGGCGTCTCGGGGAGCAGCGTGACCTCGCTGGGGCTGCTGGTGAACTATCGCGGTCCGACCCAGGCGGCTCAGCTCTGGACGTTCGAGGTCCTCGACACCACCACCGGCAGCTGGACGCTGCTCGGGGACAACACCTTCGCCCCCGACTGGGTCTGGACGAAGCACACCTTCACGCTCCCGACGCCGCTCGGGCGGTTCTTCGCGTCTGGCACGCTGCAGATCCGTTACGGCACCACCAGCAGCGCCGACGCGTCCGACATCGACCAGCTCGTCATCACCGGCACGCGCTGACGCCTGGGACCCGCGCTGAAACCCGCGACTCCCTGCCGCTCAGGGTTCGTCGAGCCACTTCAGCGGCGGCGCCCCGCGGACCTTGCGAAACGAGTCGTCGTCGCGCGCCTGCTTCTTGTAGCCGAGATCGATCTTGATCGCCTGCTTGAGCGTCGCCGAGGCCTGCTGCAGCTTGTGGGCCTCGGCGTACGCGCACGCCAGGTTGTAGAGAGCCGAACCGAGGGTCTTCTGCGCGCCCGACGCGCGCGCGACCGTGAGCGCCTGCTCGAAAAGAGGCACCGACTCCTCGCTGCGCTTCTGCAGCGCGACCGCGAGCGCCAGGCCGTTCCGCGTGTGCCAGGAAGCCTCGGCTGACGGTAGCAAGTCGCCCTTCTGGTCGAGCTCGATTGCCCTGCGATAGCTGCGTTCGGCGCGCACCCAGTCGTGCCGAGCGCTCGCAGCGGTGCCCACGAGAGCGGCGCCGGCGCTGCATTCGAAGAGCTCGTTTTCGTGCCGAAAGACGACATTGGTCTCCGCCTCGGCGGCCGAAATGCCGTCCTCCAGGTGCTGGAGGTCGCGTTCGACCGCCGCGAGGCCGGGGCAGACGCGTGACAAGCGGGCGCCGTGGCGCGTGAACAGGCGATCCTTGTACCAACCCACGGCGGGATCCCGGGCAGGCAGGCAGAGGATCAGCAGCGTCGTCCCCGATTCGACGATCGCCTCCGGGAACACCACCGAGGGCGCGCGCTCGTCGCCCCAGAGAAGCGGGTCGAGCTTGCCACGCACCGTGGGCAGATCCCCCGCGGCGTACTCGAACATGAGCACACTGCCGAGAAGATCCCGACCGCGCCGCATGACGAGGGCGCGCCGCGCGCGCGGCTTGGGTACCCCCGGGAGGGCCGGCCGCGCGAAGAACCCCAGGGGCTCCGTCGAGATGCACGTCGGCTCGCCGGCCAAGAGCGTGACATCCTTCGGCAGCTCGGAGGCAGGGACATCGAACGCCGACAGCGCTGACGAGGAGGACGGGATCGTGCCGTCGACCGGGCGGGGCGTCACCGGCGCCGCCGCGAGACGCACCCGTTCCTCCAAACCCAGGAGTAGACGCGACAGCGTGAGGTAGTCGTCGAGGCCGTGCTGGTTGCAGCGTGCGACCAGCGCGCGTCGCAGCCGACGCACCTGCGCCTCGTCGGAGGGAAGCAGCACCTGCACGCCCGAGTCGGCGAAGCGCGGGTTCGCCGCGAGCTCGTCGAACGCCTGCCGATCGTCACGCTCGCGCGCGGTCAGGGCGGCCAACAGCTCGGCGCGTGTGAAGATCGGCAGCGTGTGGTAGGGCGTCTCGGGCGCCAGCGGTGCGGCGAGGTGCGCCTCGACGCCTTGCCGCGCGTTGGCCGGCAGTCCCTCCAGCGACACGGTCCGGAGCGCCTCGGTCGACGCTGGCGTCGCCTGAAAGTGCAGCAGCCAGATGGCGTCCGTCCGGCCTGGGTGCGTTCGATCGCGGGCGATGTCGACGAGCGCGGGGCGCGCCTGGGCCTCGTCCATGCTCCCGAACAGGAACACCGAGCCGTCGTAGGCCGTCACCTCGTATCCGCCGTGGTCGGCCAGGAAATAGTGGACGTTCTTCTCGGTGAGCCAGCGTCGCCCGGCCCTCGAGACGTCAGCACCGTCGCGGCCCAGCCCCGCGAGCGTCTGCATCCAGGTGCGATGGTCGACATCCTCGAGATTGGCCTCCGTCCACAGCGCCGCCTCGAGCGCCTTCGAGGACGCCGACGGGTCGAGCTTGACGAGCAGGCTCGAACCGTCGATGGGAAAATACGAATTGAGGGGCGGCTCGTTGAGCATCTCCCGGAGACACGGCGCTGCCTCGGCCGCGTGTGCCTCGGCGAAAGACCAGAGGCGATCCATCTGCGCCCCTTTCTTGCTCCGCTCTGCCGCGGAGATCTTGGACGGCCGAAAGTCGTAGGTCGCCGCGGCCATCTTGCGCAGCTCGGCGCAGGTCGCGCTCGCCTGGGGCACGGCGGGGACAGGCGCGGCGACGGCCGGCCTCGCCGGCGCGTATGCGGTGGTGCAGCCGACGAGCAGAAGGACCGACGTGTGCGCGGCGAGCAAGGCCAGCGGCAGCCGGACGGTCGGAAGTGCGGTGAGGGCCTCGCCGGTGCGTGGGAACATCCCTTCACGATACCAGCTGGTTGCCAGGCGCCCGAGGACCGCCCGCACGATACAATCGTCCAGGTGAGGCTCACCCTGCGGCTCGCGGTCTGGTCGGCCTTCCCGCTCCTCGTCGGCTGCGGTGGCGACGGAACCCACGACATCTTCGTCGCGCTGATGCGGGATCTGGGTCTCTGGCGCTACGTCGAGCCGTAGCGCCGCCGTTCGCCGACGGATCAGCCCAGGGCCGGGTAGGCACCGAACGACTCGAGCCGGGCCGCCAGCGTCTCGACCTTCTCCAGCCGCGCGCGCAGCCGATCCTTGAACTCGCGGGCGTCCGCGCTGGTCAGCTCGATCATCAAGCCGTGCCGCTGCTCCTCGAGCGCGAGCGTCAGCTCGCGCAGCTCATCGTCGGTGAATTCCAACTTGACGCTCATACCCACAATCTAGGTCCGACCTACGGCGCATCAGAGATTCCCCCGCTTGGGGTCGCCCATCTGGACGAGACGGCGCGCGATCCGCAGCTCCCAGGGGTGATCGTAGATGCGGGTGGCGTAGCGCCAGCTGGCGAGGCCACGCAGAGCGATCCGGCCCGCGGGGGTCAGCCGGTGATCCTGGGCCGTCGGGAAGCGGCAGGCGAGCACGCGCGCGAAGTCCTTCACCCGGCGGCGAACGCGCGGGGTCAGCCAGGGGGCATCCTCGTGGCAGACCCAGCTCACCCACTGCGGCTGTGCCCACTCCTCGGGCGTCGAGGGGAGCGCTGGCCCGTTCGGGCCGTAGCTGGTCAGCACCGGCAGCCGCGCGGTTACGGCTGCCCCTTCCGCCGGGCTCTCGGCCGTCCGCGCGGCGGCCCCACGCCGGCGCTGCGGAGTGGGGCTGTAAAAGTAGAGGATGATCTCCGCCGCCGGGTTGACGCGCTTGAGTTTCCGGATGAACTCGAACGTCGTCTCGATCTCCCCCTCGGGATCGTCGGGGCCGCCCAGCACGAACGACAGCTCCGGGATGACGCCGTATTCGCGACACCGGCGGATGACCTCGACGGTGTGCTCGGCGCGCGACCCTTTCTTCATGCGCGCCAGAACCGCGTCGCTGGCCGCCTCGGCGCCGATGTACGCCATCCGCATTCGGCTGCGCCGGATCTTGTTCCAGGTGGCGGCCTTGAACCCCACCAGGGTGTCGGCGCGCGCGAAGCACCAATACGGCATTTCGAGGCGGGCCAGCACCTCCAGCATCGGGACGGAGCTCTCCTCCTTGTCGAAGAAGTTGTTGTCGTAGAACTTCACCGAGTCGGCGCCCCAGCGATCGCGCAGCATCCCCAGCGAGTGTTCGAGGCGCTCGGGCGCTTCGAGCGAGGTCTTGCCGTTCCACATCGACACCACGCCGCAGAAGCCGCATTTGTAGCGGCAGCCGATCGCCGCCTGGTGCACGGCGGTGCGGCGGCCGAGGAAGCTCTGGGGCAGATAGCCGTCGAGGTCGCGGATCCGACCGTAGGGCAGCGGCGGCAGCGCGCCGGAAGGAATCACGGAGCGTTCGGGGTTGTGGACGACGCGGCCGCCGTCCTTCCAAGTGAGGCCCGCGACCTCCTTCGGCGTCGCGCGATCCGGCGCGTCCAGGAGATCGAGCAGCGTGGCTTCGCCCTGGCCGCGAACGACCTGATCGACATAGGGCGCGTTGATCGCCGCGTCGGGGTAGAGCGTCGGAAAGTAGCCGCCCCAGACGATCGGAACGGCCGGGTGCGCGCGCCGGATCGCGGCGGAGATCTCGATCGCCGGGAGTACCTGGGGGCCGGGCATCACCGTCACCCCGACCAGCGCGTGTGGGCGCGCCGCGAGCCGATCGAGCGCCGAGCGCACGGGGTCGCGCTCGCGGTTGCCGTCGACGATCTCCCAGGGCCTGCGTCCCTCGAGCACGGCCCCGAGGTGGAGAAGTGAGAGCGGCAGCCCGCCGCTCTTCCCGGTGCGAGGATTGATCAGGAGAACAGCATCCGCCGCGTGCGATCGCTCACCACCTTCTCCCACGGCACCCATCGCCGCCCAACCTAACCATGGAGGTCATCACACCAATGGGGCGCGGGCTCGGCGGAAGCGCGCGCGGCTTCGTCGTCGGCGACCTTCTGGGAACCGCGAGGCGCTGCTGGGCGCGCGCTACCGGGCGGGCCCTACTGGACGGGCGCTACTGGACGAACTTGGACAGCAGGCGGATGTACTTGGCCTGGTAGCCGTCGTCGGGCTCGGTCACCGACCAGGAGTCGAGCGGCCACCCGTCGTTGAAGTCGAGATACGACTTCTGCGACGGCTGTCCCGCCGGCGGCGACGGCATCGCATTGCCGCCGCAGGAGTTGCCGGTGCCGCAGCCATTCGGACAGCAGCCGTCCCAGGTGTAGCTGGGGTTGGGGCCGCCGGTCAGGTAGCCGGGCGGCGGGGCGTACTTCGAGACGCCCACCGCATCCCAGTTCGACCCCTTCGCGTACCAGGAGTGGAAGAACCGTGTGACCGACTTGGTGGCGCCGTGGCCCCCCATGTTGGAGAGAAAGACGAGCTGGAGTGGGTTCACGCCGTGCAGCCAGTGAATGTAGCGCTCGGCCCCCTTGGTGGCCGCGGCGTTGGTCCCCGCGTCGATCCCGAACGTGACGACGTCGTAGAGCAGGTTCCCCTGGTCGGCCTTGATCTGGTTGATCCCCCACCAGTAGCCCGTCAGGTAACCCAGGTACGGATCGGGGCTACCGGTCGCGGCGCCCAGGTTGGAGCTGGTCTGCAGCGACCCGAGGTACTTAGCCTTGATGGCGGAGACGACCGAGGCGGTCGCGTTGGGCGCGTGCGTGTACTCGAGCAGCGTCTCCTGCTCCTCGCCGTGCGACCCGTCGGAGTAGCCCGACTTGATGAGGTTGATGCCGCTGTAGTTGGCGTCGAAGAAGTCGCGGTAGGTGGTGGTGCCGGTCGCCTCGAACAGATACAGCGCGGCCTGCAGCTTCTTGATGAGCAACCCGTAGCTCTGGCCGTTCATCGGAACCTCCTGGTCGCCCGAGGCGACCGTGGGGTTCGACATCGAGTTGTAGAAGAAGACGGCGGTGTTCGCCTGCGCCCAGGTCCAGGCCTTCTGGGCCTGCGTGACCAGCGCGGCCGCGTAGCCCGGGTAGGCGCTGCTGGCGCCGG
The DNA here is from genome assembly GCA_963725905.1 of uncultured Pseudomonadota bacterium. Classification (GTDB taxonomy): domain Bacteria; phylum Myxococcota_A; class Polyangia; order Fen-1088; family Fen-1088; genus JADGRB01. The sequence goes on from CAVSAG010000008.1 coordinate 340,965, forward strand.
ACGCGGCGCCGAACACCACCGCGGCATACGCCCAGGCCGCGGCGGAGGTCAGCGCGGCCGACGTCGACGCGGGCCCGTAGAAGCACGGGGTCGTCACCGTGGACGGCGCCGTGTTGCCCCCCGACGCCGGTCCCGGCGCGGACGGCTCGTCGACGACGCTCAGGACCGAGCCGTCGCTCTGCTGCATCCGCCCGATCCAATCGAGCTCCCACTTCACCTCGTCGAGCAGATCGGCGACGCCGTTGCCCGACTCGGGGATGTTGGTGGTGTCGGTGAATGCGGCCGGCGTGTCGACGTAGGCGTGCATCAGCTCGATGACGTCGCTGGCCCCCCAGTTGGTGTACTTGTTGAAGTCACCCGCGTCCCACCAGCCGCCGTGCAGGTCCTTGTTCAGCGTCTTCGCGCTGTCGTTGTAGAGGTAGCACATGCCGGTGTGCGCGGCGCCGTCGACCCAGTCGGCGCCCGCGTATTGCGCCGTCTTGGCGAAGCCGTCGCGCTGGTAGAAGAGCATCCGCACCGCCTGCACCAGCACGTCCCGGTAGGCGCCGTCCGAGATGCTGAAAACGGGCGAGCGGACGTTCTGCGTCTCGTCGAGCACGAAGTAACTCCCGGCGGTCGTCACCGACGAGAAGTCGAACCACCAGGCCTTGTCTCCCGACGAGCTGTCGGTCGCCCCGCCGTTCCACTGCGCCGGCGCCGCCTCCAGCAGCTTGGTGCCGCTTGCCGCGTCGACCAGCGCGTACTTCGTCCCCGGCGTGAACTTTTGCGACGAGTCGAACCCGGTTTGCGGGTTGCGAATGACCGCGATCTTCTCGTCGGCGGTTCGGTACCCGAATTGATCGACGACGATGTTCGCGCTGAGCGGCTGCGTCGGGGACGCGCCACCCGTGCCGGTCGCGCCGCCGGTGTTGGCTGCGCCGCCAGATCCGAGGGCGCCTCCGCTCGCCGGGGCTCCTCCTGTCGCTGATGCCCCACCGGTGGCAGTCGATCCTCCGGCCGCGTTTCCACCGGAGGCGGTCGATCCCCCGGCCGCGTTTCCACCGGAGGCGGTCGATCCCCCGGCCGCGTTTCCACCGGAGGCGGTCGATCCCCCGGTGCTGGTGCCGCCGCCTCCACCGGAGCCGGTGCCAGCGCCGGAGCCCGATCCGCACCCCGCGAGCCAGCTGGTCAGAACGAGCGTGGAAGCGACTAAGAGAGTGCGTGCAGAGATAGTCATCGGACCATTGTATCACCGGCATATGGCGCCTTTCGCGGTCATTCCCCGTCGGTGATCACGATCAAGAACAGGTAGACAAAACCCATTTGTGAACGAAAGGTCTGATCCGCCACAATGATCGCATGCGATCAATCCGGGTCGTTTGGTCGGTGGTGGCGGTCTGGGCGGCGATCGTGGCGGCTGCCGAGACGAGCGCCCGTGCGGCAGAGGTCGATGTCGACGTCTTGGCGCGCGAGGTGGTGGTCCGTAGTGCACCCTTCGGCGTTGCGCCGGAGGTCGGTCGGGTGCATGTCGGAGACAAGCTGCGAGGAAACGATCAGGCGTCGGGGCAGTGGCGTCTCCAATCCAGCCGGTTTTCTGGTCGATTTCTCCGTCGGCGGGGAGATCGTCGTGCTCCCCAATCTGTCGCTGGTCGTCGAGGTCGGGTACCAGATCGGGTTCCAGACGACCACCGGCTTGAGCGGCGCCGAGGTGGACTTCGAAACCCGCTTCCTCCACCTCGGCGCCGGCTTCCTGCTCCCGCTCTGAACAGGTTCACGCCGCCTGCGCCGCGGGTGTCACCGGCACGCCGAGGGCGGCGTTCTCGGCCTTGCGCGCCTCCAAGAGCAGGCGCCGGACCTCGACCGCGATCTCCGGGTGCTCGGCGACGTAGGCGCAGGCCTTGTCGCGTCCCTGCCCGATCCGTTCGCCCCGGAACGAGTAGAAGGCCCCCGACTTCTCGAACAGGTTAGCGGCCGAGGCCAGGTCGACGATCTCGCCCGGTGCGTTGACGCCGACGCCGTAGAGGATGTCGAACTCCGCCTCGCGAAACGGCGGCGCGACCTTGTTCTTCACCACCTTGACGCGGGCGTGGTTGCCGACGATTTGCTCGCCGTTCTTCACCGTCCCGATTTTGCGGATATCGAGGCGCACCGAGGCGTAGAACTTCAGCGCGTTGCCGCCGGTGGTCGTCTCCGGATTGCCGTAGACGACGCCGATCTTCTGGCGCAGCTGGTTGATGAAGATGACCGCCGTGTTGTTCTTGGCCGTCGCGGCCGTCAGCTTGCGCAGCGCCTGGCTCATGAGCCGCGCCTGGAGGCCCATGTGCGCGTCGCCCATCTCGCCCTCGATCTCCGCCTTGGGGACCAGCGCGGCCACCGAGTCGATGACGATCAGATCGATGGCGCCGGTGGCCACCAGCTTGTCGGCGATCTCCAGCGCCTGCTCGCCGTGGTCGGGCTGCGAGACCAGCAGCTCTTCGATGCGGACACCGAGCTTGCGCGCGTAGCTGACGTCGAGCGCGTGCTCGGCGTCGATGAAGGCGCACACGCCGCCCGCGCGCTGGGCCTGGGCGATCGCCTGCAGCGTCAGCGTCGTCTTTCCCGACGACTCGGGGCCGTAGATCTCGATGACGCGCCCGCGGGGCAGGCCGCCGACGCCGAGCGCGACGTCGAGGCCGACCGAGCCGGTCGGGATCACGTCGACCTCGGTGATCTCGCCGCCGTCGAGCGGCATGATGGCCCCCTTGCCGAACTGCTTCTCGATGGCGGCGATCGCGCCGGCCACTGCCTTCATTTTCTCCTTGATGCTGGACATGGTCTCTCTCCTTGGTCAGGTCACGGTTGTGGGTTGATCGAGCACGCGGTACTGGAGGGTTTCGGCGAGGTGGACGGCGCGCACGGCCGCGCTCCCCTCGAGATCGGCGATGGTGCGCGCGACGCGCCGGATCCGGGTGATGGCCCGTGCCGACAGGCCGAGGCGGGCTGCCGCGCGCTCGAGCAGCGCGTGCCCCGCGGCGTCGATCTGCGCCACGCGGCCCAGCGCCGCCCCGCCGAGGCGGGCGTTCCAGGACTTTCCGCGCGCGCGTTGTCGCTCCCGCGCGGCCGCCACCCGGTCGCGGACGGCCGCCGTCGATTCACCGGGTGTGGCCTCGGCCAGCTGCTGGTACGGAAGCGCCGGAACGTCGACGTGCAGATCGATGCGATCGACGAGCGGCCCCGAAAGACGCGCCCGGTAGGCGCCGAGCGCCGTCGTCGAGCAGGTGCAGGTGCGGACCGCGCTGCCGAGGTAGCCGCAGGGGCAGGGGTTGAGCGCGGCGACCAGCATGAAGTCGGTCGGGTAGGTGACGGCGCGGCGCGCCCGCACGATCGTGACGCTGCGGTCCTCGAGCGGCTGGCGCAGGCTCTCCAACACCGTGCGCGGGTACTCGAGCAGCTCATCGAGGAACAGGACGCCGTTGTGGGCGAGGGCGATCTCGCCCGGCCGAGCGTTGGGCCCACCGCCCACCAGTCCGGCGGGCGAGACGGTGTGGTGGGGCGCGCGGAACGGGCGCGCGCCGATGAGCGCCGACCCGCCCAGCAGCCCGGCGATGGAGTAGACCATCGTCGTCTCCAGCGCTTCGTCGAACGTCAGCGGCGGCAGGATTCCGGCAAGCCGCTGCGCCAGCATCGTCTTCCCCGAGCCGGGCGCACCAACGAAGAGCAGGTTGTGCCCCCCCGCGGCCGCGATCTCCAGCGCGCGGCGCGGGACCTCCTGCCCGCGGACGTCGGCCAGATCGGGCGGTAGGGCAGCGGGCGCGGCCGTGGCGGCGCGCGCCACGGGCGAGGTCGGTGAAGATTCGCCCCGCAAGAGCCCGACCAGCTCGCCGAGGTGCCGGGGGGCGGCGACCTCGCAGCCGCCGACCACCGCCGCTTCACCCGCGTTCTCGGGCGGGACGACCAGGCGGCGGATCTCCCGGCCGCGCGCCCAGGCCGCGATCGGAAGGACGCCGCGCACGGGGCGCAGGGTCCCGTCGAGCGCCAGCTCGCCGACGAACAACGTCTCGGCCAGCGCGCCCGGGTCGACCTGGCCGGCCGCGCACAGCATCCCCACGGCGATCGGCACGTCGTAGGCGGCGCCGTCCTTGCGCAGATCCGCCGGCGCCAGGTTGACGGTGATCCGCCGCGGCGGCAGCTTGAAGCCGCTGTTATCCAGCGCGCCCCGAATGCGGACGCGCCCCTCGCGCACCCCGGCGTCGGCCAGCCCCACGATGTTGCAGCAGGGCAGCCCGATCGCGACGTCGACCTCGACATCGATCGGAGCAGCTTCGATCCCGACCACCGCGGCCGAGGCGACACGAGCGAACATGCCCCCCCACATTGCGAACGCGATGCCACCCCACGCACCCGGTTCCCGGGCCTTGTCAGGTGAAGTGCGACCGCCCCCCGGTCAGCCTGTCCCTGCTCCGGTCAAACTGTCCGGACGGGAATATTCCAGCTCGCCCTCAACAACCAGCGCGAGCGCCGCCCGGCTCCGCCGGCGAAGCGAGGGGGCCCGTCCACCAAAGTGTCCGGACCGGCGTCTCGAGGGCTCGCGTCGAACGACCAGCGCGAGCGCAGCCCGGCTCCGCCGGGCGAAGCGAGGGGGCCCGGGGTGCGCGCCCGGCAGGGCGTCGTACCCCGTAAGATGAGCGCCCGGGGTGCGCGCCCGGCAGGGCGCCGTACCCCGTCAGAACGTCAGGCGCAGGCCGAGGCGCATGTTGAACGGCGTCTGGTACGCCAGCGGCTGGCCGAAGTTCGGGTTCTTGTTCAGCGGCTGACCGGCCGTGTTCTTGGCGAACTTCAGATCCTGCGTCGTGCCGTTGATGATCGGCTGGGCCTGATCGTAGCTGTAGTTGTCGTCGGTCAGCGTGGCCGACTGCTGATTGAAGATGTTGAAGAAGTCGAGGAAGGCCTCCAGGTTCACCTTCTCGCTCAGCGGCCGGCCGTAACCGACCTTCGCGTCCAGCTGGGTGACGGTCGGCGTGCGGCCGGCCGATCCGCGCGGAAGCAGCATCGACAGCTGCTGGCCAGCGTAGAGGCTGCCGACGTAGTTGCGCGGCATGCCCGAGCGCGCCGAGAACGACAGCCCCGCCGTCACGCGCCCCTTGTTGCCCACCGGACGCATGTAGTAGCCGTCGAGGTGCAGGATGTGCGGGTGGTCGTTGGGAAGCGGCCCGTTCTGGTTCAGGTAGAGATCGGGCGCGTCGTCGTAGTTGCTGCCGTTGGGCGCGAAGTAGTTCTGCTCGGCCTGGTAGAGCCCCTCGTAATTTCCGATGAGGCGCGAGTAGGTGTAAGACGCGCGGGTCAGCCAGTTCTTGGAGAAGCGCTTGTTCAGCGAGACGGTCAGCGCGTCGTAGGTCCGCTCGGGCGTCGGCGCCGCCGCCAGACCCTGCAGCGTCGTCAGCACCGCCTGCGAGTTCGCGAGATTGGCCTGCGCCTGCGGATCGGTGGGGTTGGCGTTCACCGCCTGCTGTGCGTTGGCGAAGTTCGTCTTGGCCTGCGTGATGGCCGACTCGGGGACGTGCCCCGGGTTCGCCAGCACGGTGGTGAAGCTGGGGTCGGCGGTGCCGTCCTCGATGATCGTCCCCAGCCAGCGGTGCTGGTAGTCGACCCGCACCGTCATGTCCTCGGCGATCTGGCGCTCGGCGCTGGCAACGATCTCGTTCTGGTACTGACCCTGCAGGTTGGCCTGCACCGGGTAGTTGACGCCGTTGTTGGCCAGCGTCGAGCCCCCCGTCGCGTTGTCCACGTAGGTGGCGTTGGTGGTTCCTGGGGCCACGTACGGCGGCGTCATGCAGTTCTTCCACTCGCCGTTGCCGGTCCAGGCGTACGGGTTCTGCTGGTTGCAGTCGGCGAACGGGACGCCCGAGCGGACCATGATCCCCTGGCCGCCGAAGTAGCGGGCCGCGATGTCCAGCGGAATGGCCTCGAAGTAACGGCCGTACCCGAAGGAGATCTTCGATTTGCCGTCGTTGAACGGGTCGTAGACGGCGTTCACGCGCGGGCCGAGGTTCTGGACGCTGAGAAACGAGGTGTCGTGATAGTCGTACATCTTCTGCAGCTCGTAGCGCAGGCCGGCGTTGATCGTCAGGTTGCGCAGGCCGGGCGGGCTGTAGCTGTCCTGCAGGAAGAAGGCGTTGGAGAGGCTGCGCACGGCGGCGTGCAGCGTGTCCTGGTAGCCATACCCGTTCGCGTCCTTGTAGAGGTTGTTGGTGACGGGCTGCGTGTTCATGCCGGGCGTCGGGCCGTAGCCCGAGGGGAAGTAGCCGGGCGGCAGCGTGAAGAAGCTGAAGGTGTTGAAGACGCCGGACGACGGATCGGGCGAGCCGGGGTAGCTCTGAACCAGCGCGTGCGCGCCGGGCGGGCCCGAGTACCAGGTGTCCTGATCGAGCGTCGCGGACTCGAGGTGCCAGCCGTACTTGACCTCGTGGTGGCCGCCCGCCTCGAACAGGTTCGCAAACTTCAGCTCCGCCGTGTAGCGGCCGGCGGTGTACTTCTTCTCCAGGCCGAAGCCGCCCGTGTGGTAGTTGTCGACGGGGCAGGGCTGGAAGCCGTTGGGCAGCGGCGCGCATCCAGGCGCGTTCTCGAGGCTCGAGAGGTTGGCGCCCCAGTACTCGATCTGGTTGATGTTGTTGAGGTTGTCGTACGGCGAGCGGTCGTAGAAGTACTCGCTGTGGTAGCCGGTGATGGCGTCGATCTGCCAGTGGTGATCGAACAGCTTCGAGGTCCAGTGCGCGTTGACGTCGGTGTCGACCTTGGTCAGGTCCTCCTGCGCCCACTTCGGATCGGAGGCGAACGAGACGCCGTTGGCGCGGTTGCCGAGCTCGTTGTTGAAGTTCGGCGACCCCATGAGGGTGAGGGTCAGGTGGTGCTCCGGCATCGGCACGAAGTCGAGCGTGCCGGCGTAGTAGTAGGTCTTGTGCGACTCGGGGATGCGGGCCGTCCAGTCGGACAGCGGCGTCATGACGGGCCGGCCGTTGGCGCCGACGTCGGCCACGCCGTCCCCGTTCTGGTCCTGCAGCGCGTAGGTCAGGCGGAAGACGTGCGTGTTGGTGATGCGCGGCGCGAACCCGGCCCAGAAGAAGAGCTTGTCCTTGATGATCGGACCGCCCACCTCGACGCCGAAGCTGGTGTCGAAGTCGGGCTTGCGCTCGTAGCCGAGCGACTTGCCGAGGATGACGACCGCCTTCGGGTCGGCGGCCAGCCAGTAGGGCGAGTCGTATAGAAACGCGCTGCCGTGGAACTCGTTGCTCCCCGACTTGAGCACCGTGTTGATGACGCCGCCCATCGCGCCGCCGTACTCGGCCTGGTAGCCGCCGCTGTTGACGTCGAGCTGGGTGAGGAACTCGATCGGCAGGTTGGTGCCGCCGCCGACGGTGGGGACGCCCGCCTCGAGGTTGCCGTACTCGACGCCGGTGACGTTCAGCCCGTTGACCAGGTAGATGTTCTCGAGACCCGTGGCGCCGCCGATCGAGACGTTGCCGCTCGGGTCGACGAAGGCGCCGGGGGCGCGCTCGATGACGTCGCCGTAGGTGCGGCCGAGCGGAACGTTTTGCATGAACGGCTCGTCGAACTGCGCGCCGACGCGGGCGCTGCCGATGTCGATGACCGGCGCCTTGCCGGTGATGACGTAGGTCTGCTGCGCGGTCGCCTGGACGGCGCCCGCGATCTTGGCGTTCACGCGCACCATCCTGTCGGCGGCGACGGTGACGCCCGGCTGTTCGACCTCCGCCGAGGTGTTGGCGGCGTAGAACCGGATGACGTAGCTGCCGACGGCCAGGCTGGTGAAGCGGTAATCGCCCCGGTCGTCAGTGAGCGTGGCGTCCTCGCCCTGCGGCCCCTGCATGATGACGGTGACACCGCCCATCGGCAGGCCGGTGTCCTTGTCGGTGACGCGACCCGTGACCCGGCCGGTGACCTCCTGCGCCTGGGCGACGCTCGCTGTCGCCAGCAACGCCAGTCCGAGTGCGGTCGCACCAACACGAATCCGATTCATCTGACCTCTCTTTCGCTGGACCGAAGGGTGTGAGCTGGAAGCGCGCATGGGTGGGGCCTACGGGAGCGTGGTGAAGGACCCGCTCCGCGCCGCCGGGAGCTGATCGCCAATGAGGTCGGTGGTCGTCGCGGTGAGGCTGACGGTGATCGTCGAGTTGGCCGGCCAGGTACCGACCGGCGTCAGGGTGACGGTGGTCGGCGTCGGCGCGGCGGCCAGCACGGCATTGGCGGCGCCACCGTCGGGCTGCATGAGGATGATTGGCAGCTGGGTCGTGGCCTTGGTCGTCAGGTCGGTCGCGGCGATGTTGATGTCGACGACGTCCTTGGTCAGGTCGACCGGCGCGGTGAAGGTGATCGTGACCGGCGACATGTCGGCCGGCACCGGCGCGACCGGCGCGGCGGCGTCGGCTGCGCCGCCGTCGACCGCGGGCGGGACGGCGGCGTCGGCCGCGGCCAGCGGGACGGCGAAGTCAGCGTCGAAGGCCGCGGTCTGGAAGGTGAGCATCCCGTCGAGCAGCGCGCCCGTGCCAGAGAACGGCGTCCGACCGTCCTTGGCCCGCACGTTGGTGCCGTCGAGCTTGATGGTCACCGTCTGCCCGGTCGGCAGCTGCGGATCGGGCACCATCGCCAGGTTGGGCCCGGTGTCGTTCAGGATCACGCCGTAGACGCAGTGCTCGTAGATCGGGAAGAGGAGCGTCTTGAAGTTCCCCGCGTCGTCGAACTCGGGCGCGCCGTTGGGCGTGTACACGCTGTCGAGCTGCGACACCGGCAACGTCGGATCGACGGTGGCGACGTTGGTCAACGGTCCCCCGTCGGCCGGCTCGAAGGGGGCCGTGTCGAGCAGGCGGTCGAACACGGCGATGAACGAGGTGGTGGGGGCGAACGGGAAGCAATCCCAGGTCGACATCTCGGGCCCGGGGGCGAACTCCGGACAGGAGCTGACGCCGCGGCACCGGCACCAGTTGGGCTTCACGGCAACGCCGCCGTCCGAGCCCGCCAGCCTCTGGCAGGGGGTGTCCTTCTGGGCGTTGCAGGTGGCGCCCTCGACCATCTCGCTGGTGCAGATAGGCGCGGCCGGCGTGATCACGTAGGGCGTTCCGTTTTCGACCACCACCATTTCGGTCAGGACCGGCGCGCCGGGCTTGACCGAGTTGTTTGGGGTACACGAGCCGGCGAAGGCGAGCGCGGCTGTGAGGCCCAATACCTCAATCCGAGGGAACGGCCGTTTCATTCAGGGGCTCCTTGTGACCAGTGGGATCGAGATGAGCGGGCAGAACGGACCACGCAGTGGGCGCATCGTATCAGTGATGTGACAGCCTGTGAATTCGGCGGCTCCCGTAGTTTCTTGACCCACATCGGGTTTTGGGCCGAATTCGAGCCGCTCGTCGGGTCTGTCTTCACCCCGTTTTCGCGACGGAGAGACAGGTTTCTGACCCGGTCGCTGGATCGAGGTGGGCGCGAGTTGACGGAATCGAGCGCGAGTTGACGGAATCGCGTCAGCGGGCCGGTGGCGGGTCGTCGTCCTTGGTGACGATCGCCAGCGTCTTGGCGCCGGCCCCCTTGCAGACGTCCATGATCCGCACGGCGCGCCCGTAGTTGGCCTCGTCGGAGATCTTGAAGAAGACGACCCGGCCCCGATCGTGCGCCAGGCGGTCGCTCACCCTCGCGGAGAGCGCCTCCGGCGCCACCGGCTCGCCGTTGAGCGACAGCTGATCGTGGGCGTCGAGCTCGACGACGATCGTCGACTCGCCCGGTGGCAGCGGAACGTTCTCGGTCTGTTTCTGCGGCACCTTGGCGACGATCTCCTTGAGCATCACCGGCGTCATCACCATGAAGATGATGAGCAGCACCAGCACGACGTCGATGAGCGGCGTGACGTTGATGTCCGCCTGGGGCCCCTTGCCACTGCCGACCGAGAAGGCCATCAGCGCGCTCCTGCCGGTTTTTCTTCCTCGGTGCCGAGCTGGACGTCCTCGACGCCGGCGCGGTGGATCGACTCCATCACCGCGCGTGCGGTGCCATAGCGGATACGCCGGTCGGCTTTGACGAAGACACCCTTGTCGGGGTAGCGGCGCCGCTCCTCGGCGACGGCGGAGGTCAAGCCGCCGGTCGGCACCTTGTCGGCGTTGACGTAAACGTCGCCGCTCGCGTTGATCGAGACGATCAGATCCTTGTTGTCGTCGTTCTTGCGATCGTGGTGGCTGGTGACGGGGAGGTCGACGCTCACGCCGCGCACGATCATCGGCGTCACCACCATGAAGATGATGAGCAGCACCAACGTCACGTCGACCAGCGGGGTCACGTTGATCTCCGCCCGCACCCGCCCCTTGGGGTGGCGCTTGACGGTGAGGTGCCGGCGGCGGCGCGCCGACGGTGGTGGTGCTCCGGGGTCGGTCACACCGCTCCGCCGCGCAGGATTGTGTCGACCAGCTCGGAGGCGGTCTCGTCGATGTCGATGGTCAGGTCGTCGAGCCGCGCCGTGAAGTAGTTGTAGAACCAGACGGCGATGATCGCGACGCCGAGGCCGACGGCGGTGGTGATGAGCGCCTCGGCGATGCCGGCCGACACCGTCCCGATTCCGCCGCCCCCCTTGGTCGGATCGGACAGCTTCTGGAAGGCGGTGATGATCCCGCCCACCGTGCCGAACAGACCCACGAACGGCGCCGAGGAGGCGACCGTCGCCAGCACCGGCATCCCGCGCCGCAGCCCGGCGAGCTCCCGTTCCTTGCTCCGCTCCATCGCCCGGTTGACGATCTCGGCGACGTCGAACGCCGCGGGCGTGGCCGCGCCCGCCGGGCGAGCGAGACCGCGCGCGTACTCGTTGAGGCCGGCGCCGATCACCTTGGCCACCGGGCTCCCCACGAACTTCTTATCCAGGCCCACCGCCTCCCGCAGGCGTCCCGCCGCCTCGACCATTGGCGCCAGCGCCTCCACGTAGCCGCGCGAGAGGCGCCGCCCCCGGCGAAAGGTGAGCAGCCGGTCACCGGCGACGGCCAGCGCGTAGAGCGACATGATGACCAGCACCACCACGACCGCACGGGCGGTGAAGCCCATCTCGTTCCAGAGTCCGACCAGTGTGAAGTCCATTGCGTCTCTCTCCCTCGGCTGTGTGTCACTCGGTTCTGAACTCGAAGGCCTCTACCGTACAGAAAGGAACCGCTACGCCGCCCGACGAGTAGTAGGGGCGGAAGTGCCAGCCCTTGATGGTGCTCTCCACGCTCTCGTCCAGCTCCGGCCCGGCGCTCTGCATGATCTTCACCTGCTCGACGGTCCCCGTTGCGGTGATGCAATACTTGGCGAGCACTCGGTAGACCGCGCCCGGCTTGCGGAGCGCGGCCGGAAACGCCGGTTTGTCACCCGAGCTTCTCAGCCCCTTGGCCAGGTTGGGTGGAAGAAACTTGGGCGCCCCTGTGCCGCCGATCGTCCCGCCGATGACGCCCCCCTTGGTCCCGCCGATCTGTCCGCCGATTGTTCCCCCGATGGTGCCGCCGATCGTCCCGCCGATGACTCCCCCCTTGACCCCGCCGCGCTCGCCCGGGCCCTCGGTCGGATCGGGTTTGGTCTCCTTGGGCGTCTCGACCGGCGTGTCGCGCGGCTGGACGAGGTCCGGCTGCCTGAGCGGTGTCTTCGGCTTCAGCGCGACCTTCTTGCGGGCCGCGCCACCGCCACCGGCCGGCGGCGGCGGGGGAGGGGGGGGCGGCGCCGCCGACAGGAACGTCACCTTCACCGACGGCGGCGTCAGCTCGTCGACGTGCCAGAACGAATAGGCGACGCCCGCCGAAAGCAGCACGCCGTGAAAGGCGATCGAGATGGCGACCATGAGCCGCCCGCGCCGCGGGCGCGCTCTCGATTCGGCGCGGAAGGCCTCGAACGCCACCGGTCACGACTTTCCGGCGCGGACATCGGCCGCGCGCTGTTGCCAGTTGTCGGCCGTGTCGACGGCCCCCTGCCAGGCGATCGGATCGGTGAAGAAGGCGAACGACTTCTGCCGCCAGAGCAACGCCAGGTAGGTCATCGCCTCCGGGTAGCGCGGCCGCCTCCCGAGCGCCTTCTCGAGGTAGATGATCCCCTGGTCGGCCAGCGCGACGCGCGCCTCGGCGGTGATGTCGTCGGCGGCGAACGCGGGCGGCGCGAGGGTCATCGTCGTGTCGCCTTTCGCCGACTCGGGCCAGGGGCTGTAGGCGGCCATCGGCCCGCCGCCGCCGTGGCTGGAGAGGATCTGCCAGACGAAGGTGCCGACGCCGTACTGCGCCTCGGCGTCGTCCGCCCGCAGCGCCGCCGCCTGCTTCGACCATTCGAGCGCCTCGCGCCACTTCCCCCACTTGAAGTAGACGTCCTGCAGCCCGTGAACGGCGTCGAGGTCGGCGGGCGCTTCATGGTGGCGGGCCAGGTAGTGGGCCTCCAGGTCGGCGTAGTCCGCCGTGTCGAACCAGGTCTGCAGCGTCAGCTCGGCGGCCCGACCGTCGGCGGGCGCGAGCTCGCCGAGCCGCTTGAAGGCGCCGAGCGCGCACGCGGCCGCGCGCCGGCTCTCCGGATCCTTGCCCCCGGGCGCGATCAGCTGGCGGCAGGTGTACCCCTCGTTCAGCCACAGCGTCGGCAGATCGGGGACGAACGCCTCGGCCTGCTTGTAGACGGTGACGGCCTCGGCGTACTTGCCCCGCCGGTAGAGCTCGTTGGCCTCCTGGATGCGCTTGCGTCCGCGGACCTGCGTGCAGGCTGGGAGAAGAGCGATCGCCAGCGCCAGCGCGCTAGCGCAGCTCGAAAACCTGGAACTCATCGCCCCCTCGGGCGAAGCTCTTGAACCGCTTGAGCACCACCAGCGTGTGAGCGCGGACGCGATAGGTCACCGGGCGCGGCGTGAAGACCCGCCCCCGCGCCTTGACCACGCCGTCGGCCGTGTCGGCCACGTAGAGGTCCAGCATCGGCATCCCCGCCTTCTTGCGCTTGATGGCGTCGGGGTTCAGCGGGTCGACGGCGAGCCCGAAGCTGAGCGCGTTCGGCGTCGGCCCCTCTTCGTAGAGGAGCGACTTTGGGTCGTAGAGCCGGAACGGGACCGCCAGCGCGGCCGGGACCTTCTTCCCCATCGCATCAATGACATCGACACCCGAGCCGTCTTCATTGAGGTCGACGAACATCGACTGTCCCGGGTGGTCGCGTCGAAACTGTCCGGTGATGGCCCAGCCGACCGGGTCGGCAATCGGGGTTTCGCCCACGGTTTTCCCGCTGAGCGCGTCAATCACCACCTTCTTGGGGGGCTGGCGCACGTCGGTCGCCTTGTCGTAGGCGCCCGGCTTTTCGCCCAGGATTCGCGTGTAGCCCTCGTAAAAGCCGATGAGCCGGACCGGGGGCACCTTCAGCTCGCCCGCGACGTCGGTGTGGTAGCCGCGCGCCTTGGCGGGGGCCAGCGTCGCCAGCGTGTAGGGGGTGACGCTGTAGGTCGCCTCGGCGCCGCGCCCGCCCGCCTTGCGGTCGAACCCGACCAGGAGGGTGGCCCGGGGACTGCCGTCGTTCGGCGGGCGCTCGAAGGCCGTCGCCGGGCCGGCCTTGGCGACCACCTTGCCGGTCGCATCGACCAAGAGGGCGTAGAGCGGCGCGCTGTCGTCGGGCTTCTCGCGCCCGATGAGGACCATCCCCTTGCCGGCCGGCAGGAGCTCGATGCGGGTGACGACGAGGTTCTTGTTCGGCGGATCGAACGACGTCGTCAGCTTCGGCGGCTTCGCCTCCAGGTCGTAGATCTCGATCTTCGAGAAGGTCGCCCCGTCGCTGCGGATGGCGGCGAGGTGCGTCCCGGCGTCGTCGAGACCGAACACCTCGTCGAAGTACCCCTCGCCAGCCGGCGGCTTGATCGCGGCTTGCGGATCGAGCGGCTTCAGATCCTCCGCGTCGCGCGCGTGCGCGGAGAGTGAAACCAGCGGCAAAAATGCGAGGAGGGCGACGGCCGGGCGGCAGACCATGCGCCGCTAACTTAGACCGAGCGAACCGCTTTCGTAAATGGGCCCGCCGCGGGCAAGGCCGAGCTAGGCCCCGGCGCGGGCCAACAGCCGGCGCCTCTCAGGCGCCGGCGCGAGCAAGAAAAGCGTCGATCCGGGCCCGCGCGTCCTGGCTGAGGTTCGTGAACTTGACCCCCATGCGCAGCTCCTCGGGTGCGGCGGCCGACACGATCTCGCCGGTCACCTCGATGGGCGCCTTGTCCCCCGGCAGCGTGAAGGTGAGGTTCACGTTGGTGCCGACGGGGAGGGGGATGGTGTGCTCGAGGCGGAGGCCGCCGCGCGAGAGGTTGCCGGCGCGCCGGAAATAGCGCTCCGAACCGGTGGTCTCCTCGACCCACATCTCGATCGGAATCCGCGGCCCTCCGCGGCGTTCCTCGGCGACTTCGGCCATGGGCCCGATGGTATCACGGGCGGTGAGGCGCGCCAGTTTGCCGCTCGTCCCGAAACTGGCGCCAACTTTGAGATATTCGCCGAGCGAGGTATGAACGCCGGATGCCGCGTTTGCGAATCCTGGTCAGTGGCGGGTCGGGTTTTCTCGGCTCCCATCTGTGCGAGCGCCTGCTCAAGGAAGGCCACGAGGTGGTCTGCCTCGACAACTTCTTCACCGGCTCTCGCGCCAACATCGAGCACCTGCTCGACGATCACCGGTTCGAGTTGGTGCGCCACGACGTGACCGAGCCGATCACGATGGAGGTCGATCAGGTCTACCACCTGGCCTGCCCGGCCTCGCCCATCCACTACCAGCGCAACCCGGTGCGGACGATCCGGACGGCCGTCGAGGGGACGCGCAACATGCTCGACCTCGCCCGTGAGGTCAGAGCCCGCGTCCTCATCGCGTCGACTTCCGAGGTGTATGGCGATCCGATCGAGCACCCCCAGCGCGAGAGCTACTGGGGGAACGTCAACCCGATTGGCCCGCGCGCCTGTTACGACGAGGGGAAACGCTGCGCCGAGGCGCTGGCGGTCTCCTACGCGCGCCAGTACTCCGTCGAGGTGCGCATCGCGCGCATCTTCAACACCTACGGCCCGCGGATGCACGAGAACGATGGGCGGGTGGTGTCGAACTTCGTCGTTCAGGCGCTGCGCGGGGAGCCGATCACCGTCTACGGCGAGGGGGAGCAGACGCGATCATTCTGCTACGCGACCGATCTCATCGAGGGTTTCATGCGGCTCATGGCCAGCGAGCACGGCTCCGATCCGGTCAACCTGGGGAACCCGCGCGAGACGACGGTGCTCGAGCTGGCCGAGCTGACCAAGAAGCTCGCCAAGTCGAAGTCGCAGATCATCAAGGCGCCGCTGCCGAAGGACGATCCGACGCGCCGCAAACCGGACATCGCCCGCGCCCAGGAGCTGCTCGGCGGCTGGGGACCGCGCGTCCCGCTCGAAGAGGGGCTGGCCGCGACGATCGACGACTTCAAGCACCGTCTCGGCGTCTGACAGTCGTCTCACACGATTCGCCACCTCTTCGGGCCGCAAACATCCGCAGATTCAAGTGGCCGCGGCCCGCGTAGGGCAACATCCGCGGATTCAAGTTGGGTGCGCGCGTGGCGCCGAGGCGGGGTGCTCGTCGACCCGCAACGGACCGCCCGCGCGCCTCCATCCGACGCGCGCCATCCAGGTGGCCGGCGACGCCGTCGCCGAAGGAGCGCCGGTGATCGCGGCGGCGATCGTGGGCGGGCGCTGCCATCCCGAAAAGTGCGGCCCTGAGCTGCGCGGGTCGATGCACGCGGGCGCCCGGAGGTGCTTTCGGAAGTTGAGCAGCACGTAGACCATGCTGGCCCGCATCTGGCGCGGCGTGGTCAGCGGCCGCACGTGGTAGCGATCGCCGACGACCTGTCCTTTGCGCCCGAGAGCGCGGTTGACCGCCAGCGCCAAGCGGATCGCCAGGCCGTGCATCCCGCCGCGGGCGCGCCGGGCTTCGTCCCCCTCGACGATGAAGTGGCCGTGGTCCTGCTGGATCGAGAAGTGAATCACCCGGAACCGGTCGACCGACGCCCGTGCGATGGCGCGCCGAAGCGCCCCGAACACGCGGGGCGAGCGGAGCGACGGCAGCCCCGGCGTCGCGCGAATGGTGACCTGCACCGGGTATCGCGGATCGACCTTCGGCCGCGTGTCGTGGGGCATCGAGGGACGGCCGCGCGGTTTCCGCCCGGCGCCCTTGCGAGCGCCACCCCAGGTGCGTGGCGCCCCGAGGGGCAAGTTGAGCTGACGCCGTCGCACCGTCTTGATTCCGCGCATGTCCCGTTGTCGGCGCGGACCGCGGCGGGTTGCGTGGTGCGAGGCCGACCGCGGCGGCGACCGCAGCGACTCGATTCCGGTGGGACCGCGCTGCTCGTGACTTGATTCCGCGGATGTGCGGTCGGCGGCGCCGGGACGCCGAGGGTGTTGGGCGCGTCGGCGCGCGGACGGGTCGATCTTGATTGCGCGGATGTTGGTGCCGCCGAAGGTGCGACAAATCGGGAGAGCCGTCGTCTAGCCGGCGCGGCGTCTGACCGAGGGATCGGGGGCCGCGCGGTCGAGGGGCTCGCCGGTCAGCGGGTGGCGCAGCCCCGGCGCGGCGACGTCGCAGAGCGGAATGCGCACGAAGGGGCGCTCGAGCAGGCGCGGGTGGGGGACGATCAGCGCGGGGGGCGCGCCGATGATCGCGGCGCCGTGGAGCAGCAGGTCGATGTCGATCTCGCGCGGCGCTTGCGGGCGCCCGGCGGGGCGGTTGCGTCCGAGCGCCCGCTCGACGTCGAGACAGAGCGCCAACAACGCCTCGGCGGAGAGCGCGGTTTCGCCCCGCACGACGGCGTTGAGGTAGAGCGGCTGCGGATCGGGCGTGACGGGATCGGTCTCGTAGATCGGCGAGCGGGCCAAGATCACGACGCCGCCCACGACGCCGCCCGCGACCCCGCCCGCCACGCCGCGCGCCGCGAGCAGGTCGATCGCCCGCGCGATCGCTGCCGCGCGGTCCCCGAGGTTCGACCCCAGCGCCAGGTAGACGGTGGTGGGCTCTGTCGTCGTCACGCTCTCTGTATATAGTCCCCTGACCGTGGGTGCCGGAATCCTTCCCGCCGTGCTCTCTGGGCTGGCAACCAGCCTGGGGGCGCTGCCGTTTCTGTTCCTGCGCGATCTGCCGCGTCGGATCTACGACGGGATCCTGGGGCTGGGCGCGGGGCTCATGCTGGCGGCCGCCACGCTGGGCCTCTGCGCCGAGGCGCTGGCGGGCGTCAACGAAGGGGGGCAGTTTCACCCCGCGAGGTTCGCGCTGGTCATCTCGGGTTTCGCCGTCGGCGCGGGGATCGCGGCGCTCATGGATCGATTCATCCCCCACCAGCACGCCGGTGGCCACCACCAGCACCTGGGCCACGAACCGGGCCACGACGTGCATGACCGTCACGACGTCCGGCACGAGCCGCACGCCGACGCGCCCGATGGGGCGCCGGCCCCGATGCGCGCGTACGCGGTCGTCGGCGCGCTCAGCCTCCACCGCATCCCCGAGGGGCTGGCGATCGGCGCCGGATTCGCCGTCCCGCGCACCTCGCACCTCGGGATCCTGTTGGCGGTGGCGATCGGCGTGCAGAACGTCTGCGAGGGGATCGTCATGTCGGCGCCGCTGCGCCACGAGGGGGTGGGGCGCTGGCGCGGCTTCATGATCGTGGGGCTCACGGGCCTCGTGATCCCGGCCGCCGCGGTGGTGGGCGGTCTGCTGGCGGGGGTGGCGCTGGCGACGATGCCGTTCGTGCTGGCCCTGGCCGGCGGGACGCTCACCTACGTGACGTCGAACGAGATCATCCCCGAATCGCATAGCCACGGGAACGAGGGGACGGCGTCGGCGGGTCTGGTCGCCGGGTTCCTGCTGACGATGGCGCTAGAGGCGATCCTCCGCTGAGCCGGCGGCCGGCGCGCCCGCCTTGCGCAGCTCGACGAAGACGAACCCACCGCTCTTCGGGTGCAGCTCGTAGAGCTCGGCGGCGAAGCCGGGCTTCTCGAACCGCAGCTCCTCGACCTCCGACGACGCCGGCAGCGTCAGCACCAGGGGCGTGACGCCCAGCGGGCCGCGGCTGCCGATGACCGAGGCGCCGGGCGGATCCGAGTTGACCTCGATCCGAACCTCGCGTCCCCCTGCCGAGGTAGCGGTCGCCGTCGCGGTGGCGGTGCGTCCCCCCGGCGCCCGAACGACGGAGAGCCCGATGGCCGCCGCCAGCACCAACAGCGAGGCGCCGATCCCCAGCAGCGCCGCGGTCCGGGCCCCGCGCACGCGGGCGAGCAATCCGCCGCCGCCGCCGCTGTCGCCGCTGCCGGCGGGGCCGCTCGACAGCGGGCGAGGGGCCGGCGTCGCGGAGGGGTCCTGTCCGGGGCGCGAGGCGGTGCTGGCGACCGTGACCGAGGTCGGCATGACCGCGGGCAGGCTGGCGGTGTTGCGCCTCCCACGGTCGTCGGAGAGTCGCCCGATCAGCTTCTTGATCGCCTGGCTCTCGGGCGGGTCCTGGCGGAGGAACTCGTCGAGCTCCTCGCCCATCTCCTCGGCGGTGCGGTAGCGGCGCGCCAGATCCCGCTCGAGCGCCCGCATCACGATGCGCTCGAGCGCGGGCGGAATGTCGCCGCGCAGCCGCGTCGGCGGCACGATCGGCGCCTCGAGCACGTTGCGGATCCGTTCGAAGTCGCTGGTCCCCGTGAACAGCTTCTCGCCGGTCAACATCTCCCAGAGCGTCCCGCCGAGCGAGAAGACGTCCGAGCGGCCGTCGAGGACCTCGCAGCGCGCCTGCTCGGGCGACAGGTACCCGAGCTTCCCCTTGATGACGGTGGCGCGCGTCTGCGCCTTGCCGGCGGCGGCCGAGGCCTTGGCGATGCCGAAATCGAGGATCTTCACGATCCCGGTCCGCAGCAGCATCACGTTCGACGGGTTCACGTCGCGGTGGATGATGTTGAACGGCTGTCCGTCGGCGCTCTGCAGGGTGTGCGCGTAGTGCAGCCCCTGCGCGACCTGCGCGGCGATGAGCGCCGCCGTCGACGGGGCCAGCGCCTGTCCGTCGGCTTTGAGCCGGCGAAGCACGTTGCCGAGGTCGCGCCCCTCGACGTGCTCCATGGCCAGGAAGTAGGCACCGTCGATCTGACCGAAGTCGTAGATCTGCACGATGTACGGGTGATTGAGGAGGGCGCTGATCTTCGCCTCGTCGAAGAACATGCGCAGGAACTCCGACGAGGCGTCGAGCGACTTGCGGATCCGCTTGACCACCAGTACGCGGCGGAACCCCTCGGAGCCCTCGGTGACCGCGCGGAAGATCTCGGCCATCCCGCCCGAGCCGATCCGCTCGGTCAGGACGTAGCGCCCGAACGTCTGGGGGAACGCCTGCCCCGAGGCCTCGCCGTTGATTTTCTGGGGAACCGACATCGCCGACACCTGGGCACGCCGCGACCGTGCCCCGCGAACCCGTCATCGACGGATTTGTGGCGCGGATTGAGACGCCGTGCCGGGCGTCACGCGGCGGTCGCAACCGCGGCGGTCGGCGCGGGCCAACCGCGGCGGTTCCGGCGCGGGCCAACTGCGGCGGTTCCGGCCGCCGAGGAAGCTCAGCTGGACGAGGCGTTGGCGGCCGGCGGGGCCGAGCCGTCCAGGGGGAACGTGGCCAGCCGATTGGCCTCTTCCTTGAGCTCGCGTCCGAACAGCTCGGCCACCAGCGCCCCGGTCAGGGCGGGGCCATTGCGCGCGGCCGCCTCCAGATCGGCCGCCATCTCGCGGGCGTTGGCGTAGCGCCGGTCCAGATCGGGATCGGTCGCGCGCTGCACGACCGAGGCGATCGGCTCCGGCAGCCGCTGGATCGCGGTCCGCCCGTCCCCGCTCGGTCCCGAGCCGGCCTGCATGAGGAGCCCGTACGTCGTGTGGGCGGCGTAGAGCGGGTGGCCGGTGCAGCAGAAGTACATCACCAGGGCCAGCGAGAAGAGGTCGGCGCGCCCGTCGACGTCCAACCCGCGCGCCTGCTCGGGCGACATGTAGGTGACGTTCCCCTTGACCACCCCCATCTCCGTCTTCGTCACGCGCCCCTCGGTCGTTTTGACCACGCCGAAGTCGAGCAGCTTGACCTCGCCACGCGGTGAGACGATCACGTTCTCGGGCGAGACGTCGCGGTGGACGATCCCCATCGGCCGCCCTCGCTCGTTCTCCAGGGAGTGCGCGTAGTCGAGCCCCTTGAGGATCTCGTGCGCCACGAAGGCGATCATCTCGGTGGGGAGCGGCCGTCCGTTGCGCGAGAACGACTGGGCCACGATCCGTCCGAGATCGCGCCCCTGCAGGTACTCCTCGGCCAGAAAGAACTGGTTCTGCCAGCGCCCGAAGTCGTGCACGGCGACGATGTTGGGATGATGAAGCGCGGCCAGCAGGTTGGCCTCGTCACAGAACTGGGCGACGGCGTTGGGATCGGTCGTGAGCTCGGGACGCAGCCGCTTGATCACCACCGGGCGCCGGAAGCTCCCCTCGCCGGTGGTGACCGCCGCGTAGATCTCGGCCATCCCGCCGAGACCGATCCGATCGACCAGCGTGTAGCGGCCGATCACCGTCACCGGATGGGCGGTCGTCACCTCGATGAACGGGTCGTCGTCAGCTGCCGGGCGTCGCGCGAGCAGGACGAAGCTGCCGATCGCCAGCAGGAGACCAATCGCCAGGATCGCGACCACCACGCCCGGCAGCGGCAACGCCGAGCGCGCGGCGGCGGGCGTGGCGCGCCCCGCCAGAATGCGTAGTCCGCCCGGCAGCGGCACGGTGGCGACGGCCACCGGGCCGAAGAGGCCGACCCCGGGCGCCGGAAGGTCGAGCGCCTGCTTGAGGGGCCCGAGCCCTTGATCCTCGAGACCGGCCGCCGCGCCCACGGTGGCGGCCACCAGCAGCCGGCGCCCGTCGGAGATCGCGACCGAGGCGCCAGCGCGTTCGGCGATCCCGGAAAGGATGCCCACGTCGAGCCCTCGCGCCGCCACCAGCACCGGCCAGTCGGCGCGGCCGGTGAGCGCCACCGGCGCGGCGGTCACGGCCAGAACCTGCCCCTGCGCCAGCACCAGCCCGGAGGCGGTCCGGTGCGAGGCGCGCGCGTCGTGCACCAGGTTGCGCGCCTCGAAGCCGGCCGGCAGCCGCGAGGTCACCACCGCCGCGGTCTCGTCGCTGTAGAGGCCGAAGGCGTCGACCGAGCGGCGAAACGGCTCCCACCAGGGCTCGTTCAGCAGCAGATCGCGCAGCGTCTCCTCGTCGACCTTGGCGTCGAGCGCGGCGACCAGACGCGGGTTCGCGGTTCCGTTCTGGACCTGGACCTCGAGCGCGCCGAGCAGCGTCCGCACGCCGTCGGCGGCGCGCAACCCGGCCGCCTGCGCCTCGTCGGTCAGCCGCTCGCCGAGACGGGCGCGCTCGAGCCGCAGCAGGATCACGGCCGCCCCGGCGGTCATCCCCAAGATCGCAACGGCTGCCGCCAGCGCCGCGATCAGCGCCCGCGCCCGCGTCTGCCCCTCCCTCGCCTTCGCGCGTCCCATCACCCCAACCTTCATCTTACTGTGCTCAATACCCGAGTTGCGGTTGCCTCTTGTGACCGTATTTGTCGGGGACGAAGGGGCTCGGCCGCTTGTCGCCGCCGACCGAGACCGCGAGGTCCCGGGTCCCCTCCGGCCCCACGGTGACAGGCTTACGGGTGATCGTGGAGGCGGCCTCGTGCCAGGCGGAGAGCTCGTAGCGTCCGGGCGGCACGCCGCGAATGGTGAAGGCCCCCGAGGCCTGCGCCTTGACGTAGAACGGCGAGTCGATGACCAGCACGTAGCCGTTCATCGTCGAGTGGATGTTGCAGAGCAGCTCGACCACGCCGGGATGGCTGAAGGTCCGGCTGTAGGTCGCGCCGGTGGCCCGGATCCCGGCGTCGAACTCGTTCGGTTTCGCGATGGAAAAGACGTTGTGATAGATGCGGTCGTCGTTGCGGAACTGCACCGTCGTTCCCACCGAGACCGGCAGGACGTGGGGCAGGAAGGTCTTGTCGCGCTGGGTGACGATCTGGTTCGAGGCCGGGGGCGCGTGCGGCGTCGGGCCGTCGAGCCGGCGCAGCCAGATGACCGCGCCGCCGGGGCCGATCTGCCCGCCGCCGCTCACCGTGCCGCCGACGCTGACCGTGCCGTATCCGTGGTGTCCGGAGGCGGAACCGCGCCCGTGTGCTTCCGGTGCCGGCTTCTCCTCGACGGGCGGCGGCTCCGCGGCCTCCGGCTCGACGTGGACCGGCTCCGTGTGCGTCCCCGGTTTGCCTGCCTTGGCGCGCGCATCATCCAGGAAGGGGCCGACCACCCGCTCGATCTGCGGGTCGATCCCGGGCATCCGCAGCAGCGTGTCCCACTTGTCGATGGCGGT
The DNA here is from genome assembly GCA_963725905.1 of uncultured Pseudomonadota bacterium. GTDB lineage: Bacteria > Myxococcota_A > Polyangia > Fen-1088 > Fen-1088 > JADGRB01. The sequence goes on from CAVSAG010000008.1 coordinate 363,297, forward strand.
CGCGAAGTCGCCGCGCTGATAGGCGAGCTTGCCGCCCGCCATCAGGTTGAAGATGAGGTACTGCCGCTCGGTGGCCGACTTGAAGCCGATGTCCTGCGGCGTCTTCACCGGCAGCGGCAGCGGGAGGTCGTCGCCCAGCCACTTGGTGTCGCCGCTCGCGGCGGCGGCCGGGTGCGCGGTCGCGAGCAGGCCCAGCGCCAGCGCCAATCCGAGCCGCCCGCCTTTGGTCTTGGTGTAGATGATCATGGTTCGCGTCCTCGTTCGCCTCACCAGGTCCAGACCGCCGACGAGGTGAAGACGTTGTTGGCGACCTGGGGCGCACCGTCGAGCTCCTGGTTCACCAGGTACTCGGCCTTGAGCTGCAGGCTCTCCCCGATGCCGACGTTCACGCCCCCCGTGATTCGAGCGACGGTGATCGTGGAACCAGTGACGTCGGGGAACTGGGCGTGCCGCTGCTCGTAGCGCGCGTAGAGCGTGAGGCGAAAGGGCTCGATCGCGAGCGGAAGCTCCTCGGCCGCCTGGATCCAGAATCCGTGCGCGTAGAACTCGATGATCTCCGGGTAGGCGCCGGTGCCCGCCAGCTTGGGGACGGTGACGCCGGGGAGTGATTCGCCGGCGTCCTCCTCCGCCACGTGAACGTACTCGCCCGACAGCACCAGCGTCGGCAGGATCACCCGTACGTCGAATCCCAGCAACGTCTCCGGAGCCTCCGTCGTCACGAACTGATCGTTGCGCGGGCCGTACTCGGCGCTACCACCAACCTTGATTGATGCGCGCGGCAGGTTCAGTTCGTAGCCGAGGCGCGCCGAGACGATCGGCGTTCCGGTCAGGCTGCGCGACGGCCCCTGTAGCGCCTCGACGAACGTGCCGCTGTTGGTGGCGGCCACGTTGAGACTGACGGCCGACGCCGCCGGAATGATCTGATAACGATAGAAGACCTTCACGCCCGTCGATTGCCCGGTCGTGTAGCGCGCGATCAAGGAGGGCGTCACGCCGACGCGGAAGTTGGCTTCGTTGTCGAGGTACTCGATCCCGAACACTGAATCGAACTTGCCGAGGCTGACCGCCAGCTCCGCGTTCCTGAGCGGGTTGATCTTCCCGAACGCCTGCTCGAGGTAGAGGCGCGTGTATTCGCCGGCCGGGAACCCCTCGCTGGTGTTGGGGGCTCCGACCTGGACGGCGTCGTAGAGGCGGGGGAGCACTTGCAACCGGGTGAAGATCATCACCGGAAGCTCGGGCGCCGTATAGCGCAGATCGACGTCCGCGGTGTTGATGAGGAAGGACGGTTTCCCGCCTATGGCCGCCGTGCGCGGCAAGAATCCGCCGATGGTGGTCCCCGGCGGCGCGGCGACCGAGGCCGCCTCGCCGCGCGAGTTCACCGCGGGCGCGAACGGATCGACCAGGTAGTCGACCGGCTGGGTGGACGGCGGCGGATTGGTGGTGAACGATGCCGGGTAACTGGTCCCGTCCCCCTGCGCCTTCGCGAACCCGACGTCGACGTAGCCGGTGATGACCAGCGGGGACGCGTTCGACGGCGGCGGCGGGGTCACTTCCTCGGCCGTCGGCTCGGGGCCGAGCGCGGGCTCGTCGGGTGGGGCCGGAGCGGCCAGGTTCAGCGGCGGCGCGGGCGCGGGTGACGGGGCGGCGGCCCCACCGGCGGCCCGGGCAGTTGCCGGAAGGCCTGAAACCGCGAGCAGCGTCGCGACCCACCCGGCCTGCCTGAAGCCGAACCCGCTGCGTTCCGGACCCACGTATCGCCTCCTTTAATCTATCCGGGAACTGGGCTTCCACGGCCCAAGGAATCGAGAACGGCTCATGCTATCAGATCACCCACCAATTCACGCACTTTCCCCATCGGTACGGTCTCCTCCGCGCTGGAGGCAGGCTCACCGATCCGGCGAAAAGCCGACCCCGGCCGGGCGGGAAATCAGCCGCGGGCGACGCGCAAGGGGCGCGGGCGGGGGTCATTCGCCGCCGCCTCGCGCGTCCGGGTGAGCTCGCCGATCAAATTGCGCAGCGTGGCGGTGAGGCGCCCCTTGGCGTCGTGCGAGAGCGCCGCCAGCGTGGCCGGTGGTTCGAGCAGGCGCCGGATCAGGCGATCGCGCAGGGAGCGGCCGCGCTCGGTCACGCACAAAAGCTTGATGCGGCGGTCATGATCGGACCCCCGGCGGGCGATGAGGCCGCGCGACTCCAGCTTGTCGACGATACCGGTGATGTTGGAAGCGTCGCAGGCGAGCGCGTCGGCCAGCATGCTCATCGGCAGCGGACGATCGAGACTGCGCAGCGCCATCCCCTGCGAGGGGGTCAGATCGAGCTCCTCGCACAGAGCGCCCCACCAGTCCCGGACACCGAAACACAGTTCGATGATCGTCCCCCAGGGCTCGTCGTGCCCGGCGTCAGAATCCGCCGTGCGCGGGGGTTTCGGCCTCGAGGTCATGAATCTATATTGTCTATGTTTTTGATGATTGACAAGCTCAAATATCGTCGTATACGACTACTGCCTCGGCCGTAGGCCGGCGCGATCCTCAGCCACGAACCACGCGCAAGAATCACGCACAAGAATCACGCACAAGAATCACGCAACGGAAAAGCGATGAAACACGCCATCAGAGAGAACCTGCCCGCGCGGCGCATGCGGCGTGCGCGGGCGACGTCCCTTGGTCCCCTTCTTGCCCTGCTGCCGCTGGCGCTGCTGGGTGGCGCGCACTGCGCGCGCTCCGGCGCGGCGCCCGCGACCAGCAGCGACGCCGAGGCGGCGCCCATCGCCGTCAAGCTGGTCGCCGCCCAGGTGGTCAAAGCGCCCCGGGTGGTGACGTTGTCAGGCTCGCTGATCGGCGCCGAGGAGGCGCAGGTCGCGGCGGGGGCCGTCGGCAAGGTGGTCGCCACCTTCGTCGAGCGCGGCTCCTACGTGAAGAAGGGGTCGATCCTGGCGCGGCTCGATTCGCGCGCGGTCGGCGCGCAGGCGGCGCAGGCCGCCGCTGACGCCGAGTCGGCCAAGGCGCAGGCGACGCAGGCCCAGCTCGACTGCGGGCGCGTCGAGCGGCTGAACGAAAAGGGCGCCATCTCCAAGGCCGACTACGACAAGGCGCGCACCCAGTGCCAGACCACCAAGTGGTCGGTCGAGTCGGCGGAGGCGCGCAAGACGCTGACCGCCGAGGCGCTGCACGACACCGAGATCCGCGCGCCGTTCGCCGGCGAGGTGGTCGAGCGGGCGGTGACCGCGGGCGAGTACGTGCGCGCCGACTCGCGGGTGGTCACGCTGGTCAACACCGACTCGCTGCGCGTCGAGATCACCGTCCCCGAGGCCGACGTCGCGCTGGTCAAGCAGGGGATGCAGGTCGACTTCCGGACCGCCGGCGAGAGCACCGGGAAGGTCTTTCACGGCAAGATCCGCTACGTCGGTCCGTCGGTGCGCAAGCAGAGCCGCGACTCGGTCGTCGAGGCGGTGTTCAGCAACGACGACCACGACCTGCGGCCCGGCATGTTCGTCACCGCGCGGCTGGCGGTCGGCGAGCAAGAGCTCCCCGCCATCCCCACGGCCGCGGTGCGCGCGGACGGAACCCTGCGCCACGTCTTCGTCGACGTGAGCGGGCGCCTCGAGGATCGGCTGGTCCAGACGGGCGAGGTGCTGGGTGGCCAGACGCCGATCGTCAGCGGCCTCAAGGCGGGCGAGCAGGTGGTCGCCGAGTTGACGCCAGACGTGCGCGACGGCGCGCGGGTGAAGTAGGGATCCCGGACCATGCAGTGGCTCGCGAGTATCTGCGTCCGCCGCCCCGTCTTCGCGACGGTGCTCATCCTCTTCATCGTGGTGGTCGGCTTCATCGGCTACAAGCAGCTGAACGTCGACCGCTTCCCCAACGTCGACCTGCCGGTCGTCCAGGTGATCACCGCGCTGCCGGGCGCGGCACCCGAGGAGATCGCCACCGAGCTCTCCGACAAGATCGAGGAGGCGATCAACACCATCAACGGCATCGACGAGCTGCGCTCGATCTCGACCGAGGGCGTCTCCCAGGTCGTCGTCAGCTTCAAGCTCGACAAGGACGTCAACGTGGCAGCGCAGGAGGTGCGCGAGCACGTCTCGGCCATCCTGAACGATCTGCCCGAGGGGACCAAGAGCCCGGAGATCAGCAAGCTCGATCCCGACGCCGCGCCGGTGCTCTTTCTCGCCCTGCAGTCGACGCGCCCCATCCGTGAGGTCACCGAGTACGCCGACCACGAGATCCGCGAGGCGCTGGAGAACGTCTCGGGCGTCGGCCAGGTCTCGATCGTCGGCGGCCGCAAGCGGCAGATCCAGGTGGTGCTGGATCCCGAGCGGCTGCGCGCGGCGTCGCTCACCGCGGTCGACGTGCAGCGGGCCATCGTCAGCCAGAACGTCACCACGCCGGGCGGCACCGTCGACACCGGACCTTCGCTGCTCACCTTCCGGGTGAGCGGTCGCGTGCCGAGCGCGGAGGCGGCCGGTGAGATCGTCATCCGCAGCGTCGACGATCACCCGATCATGGTCCGCGACGTCGGCCAAGTCATCGACGGCCAGGAGGAGGCGGCGACCGCCGCCAGCATCGCCGGCAAGGAGGCGGTGGTCCTCTCCATCCGGAAGCAGTCGGGCGAGAACAGCGTGGCGGTCGTCGACGCCATCCGCGAGCGCATGCAGCAGCTCACCCCCACGCTCCCTTCCGGCTACAAGCTGGAGGTCATCCGCGACAACACGGAGACGACCCGCACCAGCGTGGACGCCGTGAAGGAGCACCTGGTCCTGGGGTCGATCCTGGCGTCGCTGGTCGTCTTGCTGTTCCTCGGCAACCTTCGCAGCACCATCATCGCCGCGCTGGCCATCCCCACCTCCATCATCGGGACGTTCCTGCTCATGTGGCTCATGGGGTTCACCCTGAACACCATCTCGCTGCTGGCCCTGGCGCTGGCGGTCGGCATCGTCATCGACGACGCCATCGTCGTGCTGGAGAACATTTTCCGCTTCGTCAACGAGAAGAAGATCCGGCCGATGCCAGCGGCGATCTACGCCACCAAGGAGATCGGCCTCGCCGTCCTGGCGACGACACTGTCGCTGCTGGCGGTCTTTCTTCCAGTCGCCTTCATGAACAGCATCCCGGGCCGCTTCCTGCGCAGCTTCGGCCTGACGATGGGAGCGGCGATCGCCATCTCGCTGCTCGTCAGCTTCACGTTGACGCCCATGCTCGCCTCGCGCTGGCTACGGCTCGACACGCGGCCGGAGAGTGAGCGTACCAAGTCGTTCCTCGAGCGGCTGGTCGACGGATTCTACCTGCCGATCGAGCGCTTCTACATGAAGGTCCTGGCGTTCGTCATGCGGCACCGCTGGATCGTGGTGCTGGCGGCGGTCGTCTCGATCATCTCGATCGTCCCGCTGGCCAAGGCCGTCCCCAAGGGTTTCTTGCCCAAGAACGACGAGGCGCAGTTCGAGATCAGCCTGCGCACGCCGGAGGGGACCAGCCTGGCGGCGACCTCGCTCTCGGCCGAGCGGATCGCGCGCGAGGTGCGCGGCTGGCCGGAGGTCTCGACGACGCTGGTCACCATCGGCGACAACAGCCAGCAGACGCCGAACCTGGCGTCGATCTTCGTTCGCCTTCTGCCGCCCGACAAGCGCAAGGCCTCGCAGGACGAGCTGCAGAACCGCGTGCGCAGCCAGATCGTCCCCAAGCAGCCGAAGGAATTCCGCCTCAGCGCCTCCGCCGTGGCGGCGTTCGGCGGCGGCACCTTCAGCACCGCGACGGTGCAGTACATCCTGACCGGCCCCGATCTCAACGGCGTCATCAACTACTCGAAGAAGGTCGTCGACAAGCTGAAGGCGATCCCCGGCGCGGTCGACGTCGACACCACGCTCGTGACCGGCAACCCGGAGCTGGTGGCCAGCATCAACCGGCGCAAGGCGGCCGACCTGGGCGTCAGCGTCGCCGACGTCGCGACGGCGTCGCAGCTCTTGATCGGCGGCGTGAAGGTGTCGCGCTACGAAGAGGCCGGGCGCGAATACGACATCCTGATCCGGGCCGACGAGGCCTTCCGCAACAGCCCCGACGCGCTGGCGCAGCTGACCGTGCCGTCGGTGCGGCTCGGCGCCGTGCCGTTGCTCTCCGTGGTCGAGCTGAAACACGCCGAGGGTCCCTCCAAGATCGATCGCTACGCGCGCCAGGTGCAGGTGACGTTCCTGGCCAACACGGCGCCGGGCGTCGGCTCGGGCGAGGTCGGCGCCGCGCTGGAAAAGGCGGTCAAGCAGCTGAACCTGCCGCCGCAGTTCCGGTTCGTGCCGTTCGGGCAGTCGAAGGAGATCGCCCGCACCGGAAAGGCCTTCATCCTGGCCTTCGGGATGTCGTTCATCTTCATGTACCTCATCCTCGCCGCGCAGTTCGAGTCGTGGCTGCACCCGATCACGATCCTGCTGGCGCTGCCGCTGACCGTTCCCTTCGCGCTCATCTCGCTGGTGATCCTGGGGCAGTCGCTCGACATCTTCACCATGCTGGGCGTGCTGGTGCTGTTCGGCGTGGTGAAGAAGAACTCGATCCTCCAGATCGACCACATCAACCAGCTGCGCGCCGAGGGGCACTCGCGGCTGGACGCCATCCTGCACGGGAACCGCGACCGTCTGCGCCCGATCCTGATGACCACCATGGCGTTCGTGGCCGGCATGCTGCCGCTGCTCACCGCCAAGGGGATCGGCGCCGAGTTCAACCGCGCCACCGCCGGCCCGGTGGTCGGTGGCCAGATCCTGTCGCTGCTGCTCACGCTGCTGGCGACGCCCGTCGCCTACTCGCTGTTCGACGATCTGGCGAACTTCACGCGTCGGGTGCTGCGGCTGCGCGCGCGACCCGACTCCGAGACCGGCGCCGACGAGGTCATGCCCAGGCACGAGCAGCTCGCGGCGGCCAATGGACACGGTCCGCCGCCGGTGGAGGTCCAGCCGTGAGGTCACCGATCGCCGTCGGGGTCGTCGTGGCGGCGCTCGCGCTCGCGCCGACAATCGCGCATGCGCAGGCGGCGTCACCCGAGCCGCGTTCCTTGACGATGGACGAGGCGCTGGCGATGGCCAAGCGCGCCAACAAGAACCTGGTCGTCGAGCGCGCGCGGCTGGCCCAGGCGCACACCAACATTGAGCAGGCCTGGGCGGCGCTGTTCCCGGTGGTCACCGCGCAGGGGAAGTTCACCCGCAACTACAAGAACGCGACGCTCAACTTCGGGGCCTTGCTCGATGCGCTCGGCTTCGTGCCGACGATGCCCTCGACGGGAGGGTACGACGTCACGATCCTCAAACAGGACCAGTTCGACGCCAACGTCAGCGCCACCATGCCGCTCATCGCGCCGGCCGCCTACCCGGCGCTCGACGCGGTGAAGAAGGGCTACGGCTCCTCGGAGGCGAACTACGCGGCGTCCGAGGACACCATCCTCTATTCAGTGGCGCAGACGTTCTACGCGGCGGCCGTCTCCGACGAGGTGCTGGTGGTTCGCCAGTCGGCGATCAGGGTTGCGCAGGCGACGCTGGACAACGCGCAGACCCGCTTCGCCGCCGGCACCGTCACCAAGGTCGACGTCGACCGCGCCGAGTTGGCGCTGGTACGGGCCCAGCAAGGCGAGCTCGACGCTCGCTACGGGCGGGAGCAGTCGTACCGGGCGCTCGCCACGCTGATCCAGGCCGACGGGCCGCTGAAGGCGATCCCGCCAGAGTCGCTGCCGCCACCCGGGCAAACCGATCTCGACATGGCGCTGCACCTGCGCCCCGAGTTTCGCGGCCTCATCCTCTCGGAGGAGTCTTCCGACGCCCAGCGCCGCGCCTACGGCTGGAAGTGGGCGCCCACGCTGTCGGCGTTCGCCAAGGCGAACATCGGCAACTACATCGGCTTCACCGGCGACAAATACGCCTGGTCCGTGGGGGCGCAGCTCGACTGGACGCTATTCGACGGCGGCACCCGGGACGCGCAGCGCCACCTGGCCGCCGCGCAGGCGGCGCAGGCCGCGGCGCAGGCCGTCGTCCTGACCGACTCGATCCGCGACGATCTGGCCAACAACCGCAGCCTGCTCGAGACCCGTCGGCAGGGGATAGCGGCGGCACAGCGAGGCGCCGATCTGGCGGCGGAGACGCTCGATCTCGTGCGCTCGCAGTACGAAGCCGGGACGATCACGCAGGTCGATCTGCTGGCGGCGCAGGACAACCTGGTGATTGCCCAGGAGTCGCTCGCCTCGGCCCGTTTCGACGTGGCGATCGCAGACCTGGCGCTGCGCCGCACCGCCGGCACCTTCCCGCCGCGCTGATCGAGCCCAACTTCGCCGCGGGCGGACGCCGCGCAAGGGGGGCGGCTGGTCCCGGGCGATTGTTCGTCGCCGCGGAAGAAAGGCGTAAAATGGAGGCGGCTGCAGCGATCGATGCCGACGCTCTCCGAGGATATCGCCCTCACCAACCTGATGTTGGCGCGGCTGCGCCCGGTGCTGGGCGTGCGCGCCGAGGCCTACCTCAGGTGGCACGTGGGTGGGGCGTTCAACGGCGCCGGTTTCGACTGCGCCGGCGGTTTCGCCGACGTCTCGTTCTTTCGCGACGGTCCCCCCGAGACCGCGGCGGCGGTCGCCCAGACCTACCGCATCGGCTGCGGCCACGCCTCCGTCAACACCTGGCAGTTCGATCTGCCCGGCGTGGGCGAGGCCCTCGCCGCCGCTGAGCAGGAGTTCGCGGCGCAGCGGGCCAGCGCTCCCGACGTGCTCACGCAGGTGGCGCGAATTCAGATCTGGCTCATCTACCGCTCGACGGCCGCCGCGAGCGCCGCCGATCGTGAGCGGATCGCCGGGGCGATCGTGGCTGCGACCGGGGGGACGGCGGCCTTCGCCGGGACGCCCTACGAATTTCCGGTGCCGAGCGGCGACTGGAACGGCGACGTCGAGATCGTCCTGCCGGCGCCGCTCGCCGAGGCGGACCTGCGTGCGCGGCTCGGAACCCTGTTCGACAACCTCGGCGAGCAGGGGTTCTACGGCTTCGGCGCCATGTGCCCCAACCACGACGGCACCCATTGTTCGGACGGCACGCTCCGCTACGCGCACATCTCTGCGCGACAGTTCTAGAACGCGCCGGGTTCTAGGCGCGCTTCTCCTCGCCGCGTAGGAGGCGCGCGATGTTCTGCCGGTGCCGCAAGGTCACGAGCGCCGCGCCGCCGATCGCCAGGCCCACGAGTGGCGCGGCGGGGGCGTCGTGAAAGATGAAGAAGAGGCTGAAGGTCCAGACGCCGAGCAGCGACCCCAGCGACGACAGGCGGGTCGCCGCGTAGAGGACGACGTAGACGCCGAACCCGAGCAACGCCGCGACGGGCGACAGCGCCAGCGCGACGCCCAACGACGTCGCCACCCCCTTGCCGCCGCGGCCGCGCAGGAAGAGGGTGAACATGTGGCCGACGATCGCCGAGAGGCCGGCGAGCGCTATCACCGCGGCGGGGAAGCTGAGTCGCCGCCCGAGCCAGACGGGGACGAACCCCTTGGCGGCGTCGCAGACGAGGACGGCGACGGCCCACCCCTTGCCCAGCGCGCGCGCGACGTTGGTGGCGCCGATGTTGCCGCTGCCGACCTTGCGGAGGTCGACCCCTTTCGCCCGCGCGACGAGGACGCCGAAGGGGATCGAGCCGGCCACGTAGGCGGTGAGGCAGAGGCAGAGGCCCGGAACGAAGGCATTCATGGCGCGTTGACGGCGGCGGGTTGGACGGGCGTGGCGGGGTGCACGCGCGCCCAGAAGGCCGCGACGTCTTCCAGCGATTCGGTGCGCGGGCAGTCGGCGGGGAGGCTGGCGCGCAGGGTGCCGCCGTAGCTCTTGCGCGCGACGCGCCCGTCGAGCAGCCCGACGATGCCGTGGTCGCCGCGGTGCCGGATGAGGCGCCCGAACCCCTGCTTGAGCGACAGCGCCGCCCGCGGCAGCTGGTACGAGCCGAACGGGTCGCCCCCCTCGTCGCGGATCCGGTCGACGCGCGCGGCGGTCAGCGGATCGTCGGGGACGGCGAACGGGATCCGATCGATCACCACCAGCGACAGCGCCTCGCCGGGGACATCGACCCCCTCCCAGAAGCTCTGCGTCGCCAGCAGCACGGAGCCGATCTGGGAGCGCAGCGCGGCCAGCAGGAGGTGGCGGGGGCGCTCCCCCTGCACCAGCAGCGGGAAACGAAAGTCGGGGCGGGCGCGCAGATGGGCCTCGGCGACGCGCAGGTTCTTGAAGCTGGTGAAGAGCAACAGCGCGCGGCCGCCGGTGATTGCGCACAGCTCGCCCATGCGCGTGGCGGCGGCGATCGGGAACGCCTCGTCGTTCGGCTCCGGCAGATCGACCGCCTGGTAGAGCAGCGCCTGCCGTGCGTAATTGAACGGCGAGGGAAACGTCGCCTCCGCGGCGGTGTCGCCCAGGCCGACGCGCGTGCGCAGGTAGTCGAACGTTCCGGCGACGGTCAACGTGGCGGAGGTCAGGATGATCGGCCCCGGGCAGGCGTCGAGCGCGCGACCGAGCAGCGGGCCAACGTCGACGGGTGACGCGTGCAGCGCGACGTTGCGGGGGGAGGCGCCCAGCCAGCGGACATGGTCGCGGCCGCGCCCGTCGATGAGCGCCGACAGATCCATCCGGACCGCGGCGGCGCGCCGGCCGAGCGCGGCGACCTCCGCCGGACGGCGCGAGTCGGCCACCGCCGACCCGTCGGGATCGAGCCAGGCGGCAATCTCCTCGAGCAGCCCGTCGAGCTGGTGGTAGGGGGCGCGGGCGGGGCCGGCGCCGAGATCGACGGGGAACGGCGCGCGCGTCTCGTCGGCGCCGGGGCGCGGCGCGGGGACGAGGCGGCGAAGCGTGTCGGCCAGCACCGCCGCCGCCGCCGTCAGCCGCCCCGCGGTCGATTGCGCGCGCGCGGCGGGGACGCCGCTCTCGCGCCCGAGGTCGCGGCTGAGCGCGAACAGCCGCTGCGTCGAGGCGTGAATGCCGAAGAACTCCGTCGCCACGTCCTCGATCTGGTGGGCCTCGTCGAAGATGACCACCTCGTACGGCGGCAGCACCTGGGCTTCGGGCCAGCGGGCGCGGAGCGCCAGATCGGCGAAGAAGAGGTGGTGGTTGACGATCACCAGCGGCGCGGCGGCGGCGCGGCGGCGCATCCCGGTCACGAAGCAGCTCTCGAAGTAGGCGCAGCGCGGGCCGATGCGCGTCTCGGGGGTGGCGGCGATCTCATTCCAGAGCGGCGCCTCGTCGGCCAACTGGGCCAGCTCGGTTCTGTCGCCGGTCGGCGACGTGGAGGCGAAGGCCAGCAGGCGCTCGAAGTCGGGGTCGGCCACCAGGCTCTGCTGCCGCTCGCGCTCGGCGAGCCGCCGCCGGCAGACGTAGTTCGAGAGCCCCTTCATCACCGCCCAATCGAGGTTCTGATCGCCGATGCCCGCAGCGGCGAAAAGCATCCGGAGGCGCGGCAGATCGACCGTCGCGATCTGGTCCTGAAGCGTCTTGGTCCCAGTGCTGATCACGACCTTGCGGCCGGAGAGCAGCGCGGGGACCAGGTAGGCCAGCGTCTTCCCGGTGCCCGTTCCCGCCTCGACCAGCAGCCGCTCGTCGCCGTCGATGGCGGCGGCGATCCGTTCGGCCATCGCCAGCTGTCCCGGGCGCGTCTCGTAACCCGGGAGCGTCTGGGAGGCCGCGCCGCCGGGCCCCAAGATGCTGCGAATGTCCCGGCAGATCGCGTCGCGCGACGACGGCGATCCGCCGGTCATTTTTGGCGGCTCGCTTTTTCGTCGATGCCCGAGATCCCGAACCGCCTGCGCAGCTCGGCGAACACGGCGTCGACCGGGACGCCGGCCGCCTCCAGGCCGACCAGCGTGTGGAAGATGAGGTCCGCCGCCTCGTGCGCGGTGTGCGCGGCGTCGTTCTCGGGCAGCGCCTCGACGAGCTCGCGCGCTTCTTCGGTGATCTTGCCGCTGATCTTGGGCAGCCCGGCGTCGAGCAGCGACACGACGTACGACTTCTCCGGACGCGTGCGCCGCCGTTCGGCGATCACCTCGGCCACCCGCGCCAGCACCAGCGCCGGCGGATCGGGCGGCCCGTCGTCGGCGACGATCGCGCCGTCGTCGCCCGCGCGGCGGTAAAAGCAGGACGTGGCGCCGGTGTGGCACGACGGTCCGACCGGGTCGACCAGGTAGAGGACCACGTCGCCGTCGCAATCGATCCGCAGCTCGCGGACCGCCAGCGTGTGGCCGGAGCTCTCCCCCTTGCGCCAGAGTGCCTTCCGCGATCTGCTCCAGAAGTGGGCGGCCTTGGTCGTCGCGGTCAGCGCCAGCGCCTCGCGGTTCGCCCAGGCGACCATGCGGACCATTCCGGTCCGCGCCTCCTGGGCGATCACGGGGACGAGGCCGTTCGCGTCGAACGTGACGGCGTCGAGGAACGCGCTCATCGCGACGCCTCCTCGGGCCGGGGCTGGACCTCTTCGCGCACGGGGACGCCGCGCGCGCGCAGATAGGCGTGCGCCTGTCCGACGGTCGCCTCGCCGAAGTGGAAGATCGAGGCCGCCAGCACCGCCTCGGCGTGCCCGTCGGCGATCCCTTCGTAGAGGTGCTGCAAGTTGCCGACGCCACCCGAGGCGATCACCGGGATGGGGATGCGATCGGCGACCGCGCGCACGAGCTCGAGATCGAACCCGTCGCGCGTCCCGTCGCGGTCCATGCTGGTGAGCAGGATTTCGCCGGCGCCGAAGGCCGCCATCTTCTCGCACCAGGCGATCGCGTCGATGCCGGTGGGGCGGCGGCCGCCGTGCGTGTAGACCTCCCAGGCGAGCGGCGTGACGCCCGGCCGGCGGCGCGCGTCGACCGCGACGACGATCGCCTGATTGCCGAACGCATCGGCTGCCCGCCGCACCAGCTCTGGATCGGCGACCGCCGCAGTGTTGATTCCCGCCTTGTCGGCGCCGGCCAGCAGGAGCTCGCGGACGTTCTCCACGGTGCGCACACCGCCGCCCACGGTGAGCGGCAGAAAGACCCGCTCGGCCGTCGCGCGAACGACGTCCAGCATGGTCGCCCGTCCGTCCGACGAGGCGGTGATGTCGAGGAAGCAGATCTCGTCGGCGCCCTGCGCGTCGTAGGCGGCGGCGACCGCCACCGGATCGCCGGCGTCGCGCAGCTCCTTGAACTGGACGCCCTTCTTGACCCGCCCGCCGTCGACGTCGAGGCAGGGGATGACCCGCTTGCACAACATGCTTGAGGCTCGGACCTTCGACTCTCCCATGCCGGAGGGCAACGGGCAAAAGGTCAGCGTGGTGCGGTCGCCCCCGTGGGGCGCACGCGCGCCAGCGCTTGCTCGACCGTGAACACCCCTTCGTAGAGCGCCTTGCCGACGACCACCGCTGTCGCGCCGGTCGGGACCAGCGTATCGAGATCCTCCAGCCGCGACACGCCGCCCGAGGCGATCACCGGGCAGGGGGCAAGCGCAGCCGCCAGCCGCGCCGTCGCCTCGAGGTTCGGCCCCGAGCGCATCCCGTCGCGCCCGATGTCGGTGTAGAGCACCGCGCCGGCACCGGCGCGCGCCACCGCCAGCCCGACCTCGGTCGCGTCGGCGGTCGTCTGCTCGGTCCACCCCTCGACGGAGATCTTGCCGGCCCGCGCGTCGACCGCGATCACCAGACGCCTGGGCCAGCGGGCGCAGGCCGCCTCGACCATGGCCGGATCCTTGACCGCCGCCGTGCCGAGCACGACGTACCCGACGCCCAGATCGAAGAGGCGCGCGCAGTCGTCCAGCGTCCGCACGCCGCCGCCGGTCTCGACCTCGACGCCCGCCGCGGCGACGATCCGTTTCAGCGTCGCGTGGTTGTCGACGCGCGCGTCGCCGCTGCGGGTGAACGCGGCGTCGAGATCGACGACGTGGATCCGCGTCGCGCCCGCGGCGGCGAATCGGGCCGCCACCTCCCAGGGCGCGCGGTCGTAGACCTTCGCGCTCTCCCGCCGCCCCTGCTCCAGCCGGACGGCGGCGCCGTCCAGTAGATCGATAGCCGGGAAGAGCTGCATGGTGAGCGACGTTCTACGCGGAGGCGAAGCCGCGGAGAAGGGTCAAACCGGCCGCCTGGCTCTTTTCCGGGTGGAACTGGGTGCCGAAGACCGGGCCGCGCCGGACGGCGGCGCAGAACGGCGCGCCGTGCTCGCTGGTGAGGGCCACGTCCTCCGCCCGCGCCGGGTCGGGATAGTAGCTGTGGACGAAGTAGAAGAAGGCGCCGTCGGCGACGCCGCCGGCTGCCGGGCCCCGCTGCGTCCGGTTCCACCCCATGTGCGGGATCTTCAGCCCCGGCCGATCGACGAACCGGCGCACGCGTCCGGGCAGAAGGCCCAGTCCCAACGCCTCGGGGTTCTCGTCGCTGCGCTCGAACAGGAGCTGCATCCCGATGCAGATCCCGAAGAACGGCCGACCGCCGGCGAGAAACGCGCCGATCGCCTGGCGAAGAGCGCCGCCGCCGGCGTCGAGCGCCGCCGCGCAGGCGCCGAACGCCCCCTGGCCGGGCACGACCAGCTTGTCGGCGCGCGCGATGACGTCGGCGTCCGCGCTGACGAGCGTCTCGGCGCCGACCGTGGTCAGCGCCTTCTCGACGCTGCGCAGGTTGCCGCTGCCAAGATCGGCGACGACGATGCGCGCGGTCCCGGTGGTCACGTCGTGAGCGTTCCCTTGGTCGACGGCACGCCGACCACGCGCGGGTCGAGCCGCGCGGCCGCGCTGGTCGCGCGGGCGAACGCCTGACGTTCAGGGTTCCTCCTCAGGGATCGTCTGATGCCCGGTATATCTCCGAAAAATCAAGGCCGCGCCCTGAGCAACCCTGAATTTCCGCAGAAAATTCGGACGCCAGAGACCGGAGGGGAGGCCGGATGCATGGCAGACAAACGCTCGATCATTGACGAAAGCCATGACTTCTGGGCCGAGATCGTCCAGCCCATGCTTCACCTCCACCACCCCGACGCGTTGGCCCAGATGGCCGCCGGGTTTTTCGGCTACGGCTCAGAAGTCCTGCGCCTCGATGATGACTATTCCACCGACCACCACTTTGGCCTGCGCGTCAGCATCCTCCTGCCGCAACCGCTGATGGAAGCCCGTGGCCGCGCCATCGAGGATACCCTTGCCCGGCACCTGCCCTCGCAATGGCGCGACCGCCAGCTTCGCGAAGGCTACACCCGCACGAAGGGCGTCTCTCTTGCCTCGCTCGACCACCACCTGTTGTCCACCATCGGCCTCGGCCACGCACCCCGCTCCCTGACCGACTGGCTGCAAATCCCCGAGGAGGACATCACCCATGTCATCGCGGGTGAGGTCTGGCACGATCCTTCCGGCCGCTTCACCGCTGTGCGCCAGACCCTGAACGCCTACTATCCCGAACCCGTCCACTTACGCCGCCTCGCCCACTGGTCGCGCTATTTTTCGGGCATGGGCGTCTATGCCCTCAAACGCGCGCTCTTGCGCCAAAACATCCTCTACGCCTCCACCACCTTTGCCCGCGCCTTGCGTTGGGGCGTGCAAATGGCCTTCATGCTGGACCGCACCTACTACCCTTACGACAAATGGCTGACCGAGATGTTCCACCATTTGCCCCGGATGGGCCCGCGCCTCGCGCATATCGTGGAAAAGGCGCCGCAGCTTTCCACCCCGTGGGAGGAAAAACTGACCCTGCTGTACGAAATGTCGGATATCTGATCAGGCGATGGTAGAAGACGGGCTGATCGCCCCGCATTCCCGCTACAAGGTGTCCGACACTTCCGGCTACCGGCTTCTGGAATCCGCCTATGCCGAGTTGATCCAGAAATGTCCGGCCGAAATCAAGACCCTGATTCCGCAATGGGAACAGGTCCATTGGGAATCCTTCCACTCAGGCTTTGTGGCCGGGGTGGATCTCACCGATCGGCGCCGCATGCTGGTACTGGAGAAAGCATGAACTCACTCGAACGCATCATGGCGACCATCAACCGCCAGCCCACCGACCGCACGCCGATTGACTGCTGGCTGTATCAGAAGCAATTCCTTGAACGGCTTGAGGCCGACTATGGCCCGCGCGAAAAGTTCATCGAGGAGTTCGGCGTCGATGTCTTTGTCGGCCTGATGCCGTTTCCCAACCAGTACGGCCGCAAGTTTGACATCATGGAATTGGACGGGCTGCGTTTCGAAGACCCCAAAGCCCCCAAATGGCTGAACTACACGGCTTGGAATTACGACTTCGGCGGCACCAACGTCGCCACCGCCGTCGCTTCCCACAAGGGCAAGCGCGCGGTTCTGGCGCATTGCTGGGGCATGGTCGAAGGCACCTCCTCTTTCCTTGGCATCGAGAATTGCTGGATGAACATCGGCGGCCACCCCGACCGCATGGCCGCATGGTTTGACAAATACGCCGACTGGATGTGCATTCAGGTCGATAACCTGGTCGAGGCCGGGGTGGACATGATGACCCTGTCCGACGATTGGGGCAGCAACGGCACCATGCTTTTCTCGCCCAAAAGCTGGCGCAAGCTGATCAAACCCTATGCGATGCGTGTGGTCCAGCACGCCCGCTCCCGTGGCCTGCCGGTCAACCTGCATTCCGACGGGTATATCCTGCGAAATCGTCGATGACATCATCGAGATGGGCTACACCTCCTGGCACCGGGCCAGAAGTCGGCGGGCATGGACCGCGTGAGGTCAAGGCAAACTGGGGTGATAAGATCACCATCTATGGCTCGCTCGACGTGATCGACGGTCTGTTGAAATACGAAGGCGACGAGCTGAAGAATACATCACTAACCGCTTCGCCCTCTACGCCCCCGGCGGCGGCTTCATCTTCAACGGCGGCCATTTCATCCAGCCCGACATGCCCGCCCGCCCGCCTGATCCACGCTTACCGCGTCGCCCAAAAGCTCGCCCCCCTTTTACGGCACCCTGGCCGCATGAACGGGGGGCCGGACCGCCCCCTTTCCCGTTTGATCTGGCCGCCGCCCGAGACCTGCCCCACTACGCCTGATCCGCTTCCCCCGCGCCGCCCGACCGCAGCGCCCAACGGAGCCCGCATCGCATGACCACCGCCACACCTGCAGACGGCGCCTTCTGGATCGGCGCGGATCACCCCTTCGATCTGGCGGAGTGCTACCTGAACTTCCGCCGCGACCTGATGCTGCACGAGGCGCCGGCCAAGGCGATCTTCACGCCTCACCGCCGACAGCCGTTTTCGCCTGTGGATCAATGGGGAATATGTCGGCCGTGGCCCGGCGCCGTCCTGGCCGCAAGCCATGGCACTGGATACGCTGGATGTCACCCCGCTACCTCCGCCCCGCGCCCCAACCATCTGGCGGTGCAGGTCTATTCCCCCGGCTATTCGCACTTTGCCTATGTCCACAAGGCCGCCGCCGGTTGGCTCGGGTGGCTGGAGATTGACGGCGCCCTCTGCCCGTCAGATCGCCAATGGCACGTCAGCCGTGATGCCTCTTACAGCGCCCTGACCCACCGCGTGTCGATCTACGGCACCGGCGTTGAACTGCGCGATATGACCACCGACACCGATTGGCAAACCACCGCCACACCGACTTGGGCGCAGGCGCGTATCGTGCAACCGCCCGAAGGCCCGATGTGGGCCGGCCTGCACCTCCGCGATATCCCGCGACAGACTGACCGAACCCCTTCACCCGCTGACAGGTCCGTGGCAAACCCGCCTCGGCCCCACGCCGAACGCCACCCAAGACCCGCACCGAGACCTTCGCGCCGCCTTCACCGCCTGCCAGCCCGCCGCAATCCCAGCCACCCTCGGCGCAAACCAGACCGCAATCTGGATCTCGACCTCGGCCACAGCCAGATCTGCACCGCGTGCGCCACGATCCAGAACGCCAGCGGAGGGGAAAGCCTCTCCGTCTCCGTGACGCCGAAAAACTCCGCGACGGCCAAGTCCTGCTGAGCGACCCGAAAGTCTACTGCCGGATGCGCCCGACCGACCGCGCGACCCTGCGTGCGGGCATCCAGACGGTCGAGCCCTTCTCTCAGCGCGGCGCCCGCTACGTCATCTTCCGCCTTGACACCAGGGCCTCGATCGCGCCCGACATCCCACGGTTCTTCGCCCGCCTGACCACTTACCCGCTCGACGAAATTCCACGCAAATCCCAAGACGGCCCCCCTCTGGATGCCGTGGCCCTGATGTGCCGACGCACGATCCTGTCCTGCCTTCAGGATGGTTTCGTAGACAGCATCTGGCGCGAAAGCTCGCAATGGCTGGGCGACGTGGTGGCCGAGCTTTCGCCCTGCAAGCCATATCCCGCGATCCGCGACCCCTCGCCCGCGCCATCAATATGGCAGCCCTTGGTGCAGCAAATGACGGTATCCTGCCCTCTGTCCTGCCCGGCGATGTTCCGGCCTATGTCATCACCGACTACAATTTCGCCTGGATCGAACTGTTGGAGATGTACAGCAAACATCCCGGCGTCACCGACGGCGCACAGATGATCGCCACCCACCGCGCCACGCTGGAGGCGCTGCTGACGCGCCTCCACGCCGATGTCGGCCGCAACGGCCTGATCCGGTCTGAACCCGGCCGCCGCCTGTTCCTCGACTGGTCCGCCGTGCCCCGCGCCGAACCCAGCCTGACCTACAACGCCCGCTACCTGCTTGCCCTGCAAATCGCCGCCCGCCTGACCACCAATCCGCACGGCCACCAGCAAGCCGCCTCTGTGCAAAGCGCCATCCGCTCCAAATTCCACGATACTTCCTGGCATGAAGCGCCCTCCGGCCCGCCCGCCTCGCAACTTGCCCTCGCTTTCCTGATCCTGACCGACACCGTCACCGGAGCCGAGGCCGCAACCCTCGCCCAACAGATCACCGCCCGCTCCCTCGACCTCGACGACACCGCCCCTCTCGGCAAACTGATCCTCGCCAGCCCCTTCATGCACCACTACATTTTCAAGGCACTCGACCACCTCGGCCAAACCGCCGAAATCCGCGCCATCATCGCCGCCCGTTGGGGCCGCTGGGCCGATTTAGGCGAACCCACCACATGGGAGAACTGGAATATCGACTTCCCCGACGGCTCCGCCTGCCACGGCTTCTCGGCCCACCCGCTCGGCTGGCTGAACCGCTGACTCCGTCCAGCCGCCGCAAAACCCAAGCGCAGCTCCACCGCCAACGCGCCGTGCCTTTCCATTCATCCACGGCCCAAATACTCCCCGCGGAGCGTACGAAGGCCAGCGAGTGCGCAAGCGCCCTGAACCCCCGTACTGCGCGGTCACCCCGCCGGATCGGGCCCGACGACCATTCCAGCCTTCGCCCGCTCAAGCGCCCCCTATAAAGCGCCAAACCGACGGAGCCCCCGATGCGCAGCGCCACGATCACCCGCAAGACCGCCGAGACTGAGATTTCCGTCTCGCTGAACCTCGATGGCACCGGCGCGGCCAAGGTCGCCACCGGCGTAGGC
>CAVSAG010000009.1:0-544735 GCA_963725905.1 uncultured Pseudomonadota bacterium
AAGGAAGGCGAGTTGAGTCCCGTCAGAGCAGGTCATCCTACCGATCGCTTCATCGTCCGAAGCTTAGTCGCCACCTCGTCGACGTCCTTTCGCGTTTTGGCTCTCACGCAGAATGCGCCGGCTTCGGAGTCAAACTGGACGCGTGATATCACGTCCGGTGCAGTTCTCGAGAGATCCTCTTTCACTGCCCGTTCCACTTCGTAGTTGTTCTCATACCCTAGCTCGCGAGCTAAATCCGAGAAGAGAACCCAGAGACCCGCGACCTGCACCACATCGTAGAATCCGGCGCCATCGGTGTTCCCCACCACGCGCACGGTCGCGGTCGGCAATGCGCTCGCGAGCGACGATGCCTGTGGCCCGAAATCTCCTGCAAGTTCGAGCTTACGCAGCTTGAGAGTGCGGAGCACCTTGAGATCCCCGTCGAGTAGTCTGGCGCCCCTTATGATCAACTCCTCCAACGCTGGTAGCTCGCTGAGGAATGAGATGGATTTGACGTCGGCGAGGCCACCAATATCACCGAGATCTAATAACAATCGTTTTAGACCCGAGACCTTCGACAAGAGGTCAAGATCTGCGGGTGCGTGCCGCGCTCGGATCTCCACACTCTCCAAAGCGCGGGCCGACGCAAGTGGCGCCACTGCTGGTGCATGGACTATCAACCTCAAAGACCGGAGCCTTTCCAGGCGTTCCACGCCGGTGAGAGAACGTGCAGCCACCATCACGGTCGTGAGTGAAGGTGCCTTGGCGAGAACTCGCAAATCCTTGAGGTCGGCTCTTCCGGAAAGAGCCAGCTCTTCAAGTCCCTGAAGGTCCGACAATACGGAGAGATCAGACGGAGCGACCGGGCGCCAGGCATTGATTGCCAGCCTACGGATCGTAGACGGAATCTCGTGGAGTGGCATTCCCATCCACTCGAGACGCAGCTCACGAATGCGAGTCGTCCGCAGAACGCTATGATCGGCGAAGGATTTGTCCCGAAATGCAAGCACTTCAAGGGGTGCGGCGTCGAACCAACGCAACGACACCGGATTGCGGGTCTCGACTCGAAGTGCGGCAAGCCGGGGGAATGACCTGGCCGTTCGCTCATCCATAGTCACGCCCTTCGTCAGCGAAAGGCTGCGCACACTCGGGATGTCCGTGCGGCTTGCAAAAGGGCAGAGAGCACACAGTGCGACGGCGTCGCCGATATCAGTTTGCTGTACCTCGACTGGCCTCCGTATAGCCACGGCGGACGAGGCGTCTCCGATCGAGGGTCGCGAGTCACACCACCTCATCCACTCCGCCGTCGATATGCCGACGAGGTCGATACCATGCGTGTCGACGCTTCCGCTCACAGTAAGTCCACGATCTCCAAGACAGACTGAAAATCATCCAGCGAAGCTTCGCTCATGCTGTTGGCGGCATTCAGGAGACCGGGGGCCCCGATGCCACCCTCCTCGAGGATGAGTCCCTGCTCGAGTGCTCTGGCGACGGGCCTAATTGCTTTGTCGCTGACACCACCGAGGGTGTAAAGCGGCTTGAAACTACCCTCGAGTATCGCCATGTTCTGCTTTGCAAGTCGGCGCGCGTGTTCTCCGAGTCGGCGCTCGAGATCGTTTGTTATTCCGTAGTAGACCCTGCCGGTGGTCGTTTCAGTGAACTCATACACGTAGATGGTGGCCTGGCCTTCGTATTTCTCTACTGCGATCTCCTCTTCCGCTTCCGTAGCACCGGTCGGATCTATGAAATTGACCGAATCGGAGTGCGCGTAGAGATAGTTACTTCCGGCCCGCTCCACGGGATCTCGCACCAAGAAGCGCCCCGTTCCTGGTCGGTACAGACGGGCCCGCAGGTTGATCAGGCCCAGGTCAGGGTCGAATTCCTCTCCCGCGTAGAGCCTCGTGTTCGGTGTGCTGCCCGTCACCCCGATCAAATTGCCGAAGGCGTCGTACGTGTAAGTGTCCGTGACCGTGCCCGTGGGGCTGGTCAGGAAGGCGATGTTTCCGTGGGCATCGTAGCCGTAGAAGCTCGTCGCGGGTGACGTGCTCGGGGTGTCGCGTCTGGCTGACGAGCATGTTCCCGAACGTGTATCGCACCTGCACCGCGCCGGCCGGAGACCTCGTCCATGACCTGGAGGTACCCTGTCGGGTTCAGGTCGTCGACGAGGTACTTCGTCGTCACGCCACCGACGGTCTTCGCGACGCGGTTGCCGTCGCCGTCGTAGACGACCGTCACCGCGCCACCGTCCTTCGAGACGAGCCGGTTCTCGAAGTCGTAGGCGTACGTGTGCCCACCCGAGCTGGTCGTGTTCCCGTTCAGGTCGTACCCGTCACTCGTGAGCTCGTCGTTCGCGTCGTACGAGAACGACTGCGCCCCGAGCGCCGCGAGCGTGGAGGCGCGCGAGAGCCGGTTGCCCACCGGGTCGATCGAGTACGTCAGCGCGCCGTTGCCGCTTGGCCCGCTCGGGTCGCCGGTGATGGTCTCGCTCGTGAGCCGCGACGCCGTGTCGTACCCGTAGGCCGCCTCTCGCCCGGTCACGTCCGTCGACGACGTCCGCTGCCCCCGCGGGTTGTACCCGTACCCGAAGCTCGCGAACGCCGCGCCGGTCCCCTTCTTCCACGCCATCGACGTCACCCGGTCGAGCGAGTCGTACGCGTACGTCACGCCCACCCCGTTCGGCTGCGCCAGAGTCGCCGGCCGTCCGGTCGCCGTGTACGCCGCCGTCGTCATCCCGCCGAGGCGGTTGTCGGTCACCGTCGACGAGCTGGTTCGCTGCGTCCCAGGCGTACGCCACCGAGGTCCCGTTCGTGTTCGAGGAGTCGATGCTGGCCACGTTCCCGCTCGCGTCGTAAGTGTACGTCAACGTCCCTTCCGGCGTCGCCTTCGTGAGCAGCCGGTTGCGGAGGTCGTAGGTGTAGGTGGTCGTGCCGCTGGCGTCGGTCATGGACGACCGCGTGCTGTTCGTCGTTGTAGGCGTACGTCACCGTCGGCTCGCCCAGGCTCGGGTCGGGGATCTTCGACGTCGGCCGACCCGTCGGATAGCGGCGGTCGAAGTTGTACGTCGCGGTCTTCCCGCGGAAGTCGGTGTGGCTCGTGATGTTGTTCGCCGCGTCGTACGCGAACGTCTCGGTCATGCCCAGCGGCAAGCGTCCGGCTCGATCTTCCGGTTCGCGGCGTCGTAGGCGTACGTCGTGGTGTGGTTGTTGGCGTCGGTGACCGACGTGAGGTTCCCGCTGCCGTCGTAGCCGTACTGCGTGACGTTCTCCAGCGGGTCCGTGACCGAGGTGAGCTGTCCCTCGGCGTCGTACCCGTACTGCGTCGTCGCGCCCAGTCTGGTCCGCGCTGGCGATTCGCCGGCCGAGAGCGTCGTACGTGTCGTGCGTCGCAGTCCCGTCCGCGATAGTCCGTCTCGATGAGGTGCCCGCGCAGGTCGTACGCGTAGGACGTCTGGTGGCTGTTGGCGTCGGTCATCGACGTCTTCCGGCTCATCCCGTCGTAGGTCATCGACGTCGTCCGGCCGAGCGGGTCGGTCACGCTGGTCAGCCGGTCGGTGCAGTCGCACCCGGGCTCGTAGGCGTACGTCGTCGTGTTGCCGCGCTCGTCCGTCTTCGACGACAGCCGCCCGAGGGCGTCGTAGGTCTGCGTCGTGAACGTCCCGTCCGCGTACGTCGTCTGGGCGAGCTGGCCGGCCAGGTCGTAGGTGTAGCTGGTCGTGCGGCCCATCTCGTCGATCGTCGTGACCTCGTTCCCGCGGAAGTCCTGGGTGTGCTTGATCAGCGACCGTCGTCGGTGAGGTGGTGCGTCGTCGAGAGGTGGTTGTCGGCGTCGTAGGTGCAGACGTCCTGGACCGGAGCTAGCCGACAGTCCTGGCAGAGTGCACGTAGCCCGTTCTGGTCGAGGTCGGTACCTGCCAGCCGTGCCCCGAGCGGACCGGATCTGGCTCGTCGAGCCGGCCGGCGAAGTCGTAGGCGTAGCGTCGTGACACCCGCCGCGCGGGTCCGTCATGGTCTCCTTCTGCCCGAGGCCGGTGTAGGTGTACTTCGTGACCCGGCCCGAGGCGGTCGGTCCGCTGGGTCAGGTTGCCGGCGTCGTCGTAGTTCAGGAAGACCGTGTTCCCCGCCGCGTCGGTCACCGTGACGGGTAGCCCGTGCTCTGACGACGTGAACGTCGCCAGCGGGCCCATGCTGTCGCTGAAGCTGGTCGGCAGGCCGTTGGCCGTCGTAGGCGATGGTCGTCGTGTTGCCGATCGGGTTCGTCGTCGTGAGCGGCTCGGAGAAGGCGTTGTAGGTCGTGGTGGTCGTCTCGCCGAGCGCGTTCGTGCGGCGACGTCTGGTTGCCGTTCGCGTCGTAGGTGTACGTCGTGACCTCGCCGAGCGCGTTCGTCCGCTTGATCTCGTTCCGGTTCGCGTCGTACTGGTGCTTGGTCATCCGGCCGAGCTGGTCGGTCAGCGTGCAGCAGCATCCCGTTGTCGTCGAACGTCTGCGTCGTGACACCCGTGTCCGGGTAGGTCGTCGTCGTCGTGTGCCCCGCGACGTCGTAGGCGTACGTGGTGACGTTCCGCAGCGGGTCGGTGTCACTGGCCAGCCGTCCGGCGTCGTCGTAGGTCGACGTCCGCGCAGGGTGGCCGTCCGGATCCGTCGGTGCTGGTCAGCCGGTGGGCACCGTCGTAGCCGTAGTCGAATCTGATCGCGAAGACGCTGGTTCCCGGGTCGTCGACCTCGGTCGAGGTCCCCGTTGGCGTCGTAGGTGTAGTCGTATTCGAGCGAACGGCCGACGAAGTCCCCGCGAACGGCGTCAGGATCTTCGTGATGCGCCCCTGACCGTCGCGGGTGAACGTCACGGCTGGTCGCCGAGGTTGCTGGTGATGCCGTCGGCGGTGAACGTCAGGACGTTGTTGTTGCGGTCCTGGATCGTCTTCAGCGTCCCGTCGGCGCCCATGGTGTACGACCGTGCCGTAGGCGTCGGTGTACTTGTACGTCGTCGGCGCGTACGTCAGCTGCGTCGGGTCGAAGAGGCTGGCGAAGCAGATCGGATCGGGAGCGTCGGCGTTCGGATCGAACGACAGGATGCTGCACCCGTCGGAGGTCAGCGTCCCGAAGACGCCCGGCTCGGGGACGTAGACCGGGTTGCGCCAGGAACCCGAAGACCACCAGCCCCGCCGCGATCGGCTGCAGCCCGAAGTCGAACGTCACGCGGCGACCGTTCGGCATGGTGATCGTCACGTCGTTGGAACGGGTCGACCTGCAGGTCCGGGTGCCCGACCACCAGCGACCAGCCGTTGCCGAAGTCGCCGACCTTGTCCTTCTCCAGGCTGTCGTAGCGGCGCCCGACGGTGATCGGCAGCCCTGACAGCGCGACCGTGAACTCCGTCTGTCGACGACCACGCGCCCCGGCTTGTAGTCGCCGGCGACCGTCACCAGGAGCTCGCTCTCCTGCTGGTTGCCGTGGTCGTCGGTCCCGGTGAGGTCGATGATGTACGTCCCGTTACGGAGCATCGTCGTGTCGAGCGTCGCCAGCGTCGCGCCCGGACCGCCTGCCGCTGCGGGGTTGAGGATGGTCGAGGCGCCCGGGTTCGTGGCCGGCCAGTAGCTGAGCGTCCCCGACGCCACCGTCACGCCCGCCGCAACCGTGATCGGCACCAGCCCCGTGACCGTCGACTGCTGTGCCGGAGAGCCGAGCCACCCCTGGGCGACAATCTGGCCCGTCGGTGACTGGCGCCGCCGTCCAGGTGAGCGACAGCGTCGCCGACGCGAGCTGGGCGGTGCCGCCGAGCGCCAGTCGCCTGCAGCGATGTCGATCCCGGGGGCGGCGCCGGCGTACGTGAAGGTCGCGACGCCCGGCGGCGTTGGTGGTCAGGCTGGCCAGCGTCGGGTTCGCGCCCGTGACGACCACCTGGACCGCGAAGTCGCCGATCGGGTGCGACTGCGCGTCCGTCAGCGTCGCCGTCAGCATCTCCGGCGTGCCGACGGTGAGCGGCCCCGGCGACGACAGCGCGACCGCGAGGTTCGCGCCCGACGAGCGACGGCGCCGGATCGACGGTCACCGTCGCGCGGCGGCCGTCGTGACGAAGCCGTCGCTCACCTCGAGCTGCAGGATGTACGTCCCGGGGTCGGTGAAGAGGACGTCGGTCACCGGCGAGCTGGCGTTGGTGAAGGTGACCGGCGCCGGGCCGCTGACCTCGGTCCAGGTCGACGTCAGGTCGAGGTCGCCGCGCGGTCCGCCGCCGTGGGCCTCGCCTTGAGCGTGAGGG
Organism: uncultured Pseudomonadota bacterium; assembly: GCA_963725905.1. Classification (GTDB taxonomy): domain Bacteria; phylum Myxococcota_A; class Polyangia; order Fen-1088; family Fen-1088; genus JADGRB01. The sequence continues at coordinate 6,231 of CAVSAG010000009.1, forward strand.
AGGTCGGCAGCCGCACCTCGTAGAGCCCCTGGTCGCCGCCCGCGCTCACGAGCGGCGGCATGTGTCCGGCAGGTGTCCTGCGCGATGTTCCCGAAAGCCCAGCCGAGCTCGGGCGTCGAGGGCGCGTAGAAGTAGTCGTTCGGCGAGCTGGCGATCGAGCGCATCGCATCCACGATTGACGTCGGTTCCGAAGCCGAGCGAGATGATCCGGATCGCCCGCCGCCTTCACCGCGGCGAGCTCGGCCGTGTAGTCCTGCCCGGTGTTGCCGCCGTCGGACAGGAGGACGATGAGCGGGCGTGGCCTCCGGCCGGTGGCGCGGTCCCTGAAGCTCGGTCGAGCGCCGTCTGAAACGCGCGGAAGTACCCGGTCCCGCCGGCGCAGAACCGGGTGCATGCGTCGACGCCCTGCTGGATGGCGGTGGTCAGCGTCGGAGCTTGCCGTCGCGAGATCGCTGGTCAGCGGCTGGTCGAGGATCCGCGAAGGCCATGAAGGCCGCGCCGCCGACCTGGTCCCGGCTGGAGTCGAGGTCGTTGATGAATGTCGTGACGCGCGGCCTTGGTCGCGCCGACGTTGTCCTCGGTGAACATCGACGGCGAATCGTCGATCATCAGCATGACGTCGAGCGGCGTCGCTCGTCCGGTGCAGGGCGTCCCGACGTCGGTCGACCAGGTGACGGTCGGGACGGTCGCCGTCAGCGTCGGCCCGTTGATGGTCGCGGTGACCGTCACGGTGTCGGCGCCCAGGTTCGGGCCGTCGTAGGTGAACGAGGCCGACCCGTCGGCCCCGGTCACGAGCGGGACCGTCTGCGCGTTCGAGCCCGCGATGACCAGCTGAAACCGGCAAGCCCACGACGGGATGCCCGAGCTGTCGAGCGCCGTCGCCGTCAACGTCACCGAGGTCCCGAGGATCTGCGCCGAGGTCACTGTCGAGGTGACGAGCGTCAGGTACCCCTCGGGATGACCGGCCAGGAGGTTTGTCGTGAAGCTGCTCGAGACCGGACCGTAGACGTTGCCGTTGCGATCCTGCCAGGTGACGCTCGCCTGATCGGTGTAAGGGCCGGGCGTCTGCCCCAGGGGTGAAGGGGCGGCGATGGTCGCCGTCCCGGTCGTCCCCGCGGCGACCGTCGGGGGGGCGGTCACCTGGGCAGGGATCGTGGTGCCGTTGACGGCGTCGGTGATGCCGAGCGAGCTGGCGTCGGCGGCGCCGATGTTCTGAAGCGAGACCGTGTACGGCAGCGCGAGCCCGGCGTTTCCGCTGGCGGGACCGGACTTCTGGATGTTCAAGGCCGGGGTGAGCGCAGCCGTGAACGCCTCGCCGGGTCCGCCCACGGAGATGTTCAATTGCTGTATTCCCACGTACCCGCTGGTTCGAATGCGCGCCAGGTACTGCGCGTCGGTCTCGCCAGACTGGGGCGGCGGCAGCGGGGGTGCGATCGGTGCCGCCGTGAAATGAACGGTCGTACCCGGGGCGATCGAGGCGCTCGGAGGGGAGAGCGGAACCAACGAGATACCGATCGGCGTGCTGAAGTAGAGGGTGCCCCCGACGTTCTCCGCGGTCGTCGATCCGTCGGTGAACGGCGGCGTGATGTCCCGGTCGGTGATGATCCCGGGGCCGCTCCCGGTGTCGATGTGGATCTCGACGCGGACCTCGCTCGCCTCTGCCGGGTCGCCAGTAGGTTCACCGTGTCCGCCGGAAACTCCGCATTCTCGGTCGAGTCGAGGAAAAGCGTCTGGCCCGGCGGGATCGACTGGCCGACGAAGTTCGCGATGTTGAGGTGCAGCAGGGGCGGGCTGTCCGACTGCACCCCGTTCGCGTCGAAGGAGGATTTCGCGATGGTGACCCACTGCTGGGTCGCGGGCGAGAAGTAGTCGATGGTGACCTGATAGCTCCCCCAGACGAACGTGGTCGTGCCAGTGTTGGTGACCTGCATCGTCGCGCTCGCGCGCATGAAGGTGCTGTCGTTGGTCACCGGCAGGTCGAACGTCAGAACGTCGCCCGGCACCACGGCCGGGCTAGCCGTCAGAAGGACGGTCGGATCTGGCACCGTCTGAAAGAAGTTCAAGGTCTGCTCGATGTTGAGCGCCACGCAGGTCGATGCGCCCGGGACGCAGACCCCGGCCGCGCAGCTGTCGCCCGCGGTGCAGCTGTTCCCGTCGTCGCACGCGCTCCCGTTGGTCTTGCTCGGGTTCGAGCAGGTGCCCGACCCAGGATTGCAGCTCCCCGCGCTGTGGCACTGGTCCTGCGCTGTGCAGGTCACCGTCGTTCCGGAGCAGGTCCCGCCGTGACACGCGTCGGCCGTCGTGCAGGCGTTGCTGTCGTTGCAGGCCGTGCCGTCGGCCTTGTTGGGGTTCGAGCAGGCGCCGGTCGCCGGGTCGCACGTCCCGGCGACGTGGCACTGGTCCTGCGCGGTGCAGGTCACCGTCGTCCCGGAGCAGTTGCCCCGCCTGGCAGGCGTCGGCGGTCGTGCAGGCGTTGCCGTCGTTGCAGGTCGTTCCGTCCGCGGGCCTTCCCGTCGGCGGGGCAGGCCGTGCTGCCGCCGGTGCAGGTCTCGGCGACGTCGCACGCTCCCGTCGACGCGCGGCAGACGGTGCCGGCGTTGCCGGCGGGGTGCTGGCAGAGGGCGCTGCTCCCGTTGCAGATATCGGAGGTGCAGACGTTGCCGTCGTCGGTGCAGGAGGTCCCGCTCGGCTTCTTGCCGTCGGCCGGGCAGGTCGCCGACGCGCCGGTGCAGGCTTCGGCGACGTCGCACTCGCCCGCGGACCCGCGGCAGATGGTGCCCGCGTTGCCGGCGGGGTGCTGGCAGGCGACGTCGCTGCCGTCGCACTGGTCGAGGGTGCAGACGTTGCCGTCGTCGGTGCAGGCAGTCCCGCTCGGCTTCTTGCCGTCGGTCGGGCAGGTCGTCGACGTGCCGGTGCAGGCCTCGGCGACGTCGCACTCGCCGGCCGCCGTCCGGCAGACGGTGCCGGCGTTGCCGGCCGGGTGCTGGCAGGTCACGGCCGTTCCATTGCACTGGTCCAGCGAGCAGGGATTACCGTCGTCGGTGCAGGACGTTCCGCTCGTCTTCTTGGCGTCGGTGGGGCAGGTGGCCGACGTCCCCGTGCAGGTCTCGGCCAGGTCGCACTCGCCGGCCGCCGCGCGACAGGTGGCGCCGGCGTTGCCCACCGGGTGCTGGCAGGCGACGTGCGGTGCCGTCGCACTGGTCCTGCGTGCAGGGGTTGCCGTCGTCGGTGCAGGCGGTCCCGCTCGCCTTCTTGGCGTCGGCCGGACAGCTCGCCGACGTTCCCGTGCAGGTCTCTGCGGCGTCGCACTCGTCGGCCGCCGCCCGGCAGACCGTCGTCGACGAGCGCGAATCCGTCCGCCGGGCAGGTGAGCGCGCGTCCCGTTGCAGGTCTCGGCCACGTCGCAGGCACCGGCCGAAGCCCGGCAGACCGTCCCGCTCGACAGCGCCGTGCAGGTCCCGAGGTGGCCGGCCAGGTTGCAGGCGCCGCAGGTTCCGGTGCAGGCTCGTGTTGCAGCAGACGCCGCTGACGCAGAACCCCGAGGCGCACTGGCCGTTCGACGTGCACGACGAGGCCGAACGAGGCGTCGTAGAGATAGGCGGCGGTCTGGACGGTGCGTGGTCGACGACAGCCCGCCCGCCACCAGCACCAGTTGCCCGCTCAGCAGGACCGCCTGGTGCCCCTGCAGCGGCCCCGGCATCGACGGCGTCACCGTCCAGGTCGACGTCCCGCTGAACAGCTCCGCCGAGGCGAGCGTGTCGCTGCCGGTCGACGAGCCGCCGGCCACCAGAACCTGCCCGTTGGCGACGATGCTGTTCGGCAGCTAGCGTCATCGTGTGGCCGACGCGCGGCGAGCTCATCGTCCCGGCCGACGACCAGCTCCCGTTGCTGAAGCTCGGGTCGAACACGATGGCGCTCGCCGAGCACGGTCGAGCCGTTCTTGCCGCCCGCGACCAGGATCTTGCCGTTGGTGCTCGTGCAGCGTGACCGCCGTGTGCTGCTCGCGCGGGGGGCTCGGGATCGACGCCAGCGTGCTGAACGCGTTCTGGACCGGGTCGAACAGATAGACCGATGACGACCGTCGAGGTGCCGTTGTTGCCGCCGACCAGCAGCACGTGGTTGTTGAGCTGCGTGTTGGTGGTCTGGATCAGCGTCGCCGTGTGGTTCTTGAGGCCGGCCGGCGGAATCGGACCGGTGGTCGTGACCCAGGACCCCGCGCCCGAGGCCGGGTTGTAGAGCGAGGCCGTGGCGACAGTCGTCGTGCCGTTCAAGCCGCCCGCGGCCAGCACGCGCCCGTCGGGCAGCAACGTCGCGGTGTGCGCGTGCCGGGCGATGTCCAGGTTGCCGGCCGCGATCCAGGTCCCCGCGCTCGCCGAGTAGAGCTCGGCGGTGCTCGAGGCTGGTCGTGCCGCTGATGCCGCCGGCGACCAGCACCTTGCCGCTGGTCGTCGGGTTCGACGAGGTCGGCAGCTGCGTCACGCTGTGCAGCCGCCGCCCGTGGGCCATGCTGCCGGTCGCCGACCAGGTGCCGGTCGTCGGGTCGTAGAGCTCGGCCGACGTCAGGCCCGTCGTCCCGCTCGTCGTGCTCCGGCCGCCGGCCGCCAGCGCCTTCCCGGTCGACAGCAGCATCAACGTGTGCTCGAACCGCGCCGTCCCCATCGAACCGGTCGTCGTCCAGCGCGGATCCAGGATTGCCGGATAGACGACGGCGGCGTCCGGCCAGGTGACGCGCACGGTGCAGGTCGAAGCGCCGGGCGCGGTGACCGGCGCGGCCCCAGGGCGGGCTCGGATCGCTGTCGACGGCGCAGCCGCTGACGGCCAGCGCGCCGTCGGTGCGAATGCCGTCCGCGCCCACGATGTACGGCGGCGGGACGTGCAGGCGGGGCGCGCCACTCGCGTCGAGCATCTCGAGCGTTCCGCCGAACCAGCCGGAGGCCGGCGATGCTTCGCGCCGAGCGCGACGCTGTAGTCGACCTCGGGCGTCGCCGGACGCGTCGGCAGGTTGACGAAGTCTTCGCTGCCGCTCGGGAGCGCGCCGATGAAGCACCGTCGCGCCCGACGCCGAAGCGCCGCCGGGATAGACGACGTACCCGCCGACCGTCTGCGCCGCCACCGGCAGCGCGCCGTTCAGCGAGATGTCGACCGCCGCGCCGCTCGCGACGTCCTGCCAGGTGGAGCGCCGCCGTGCAGAGCTGCGGCAGCACCACCGTGGCCGGCTTCGGCTCGCTGGCGAGCGCCGCGGTCGGAAACTGCGGAGCGCAGCGCGCCCGCGGCGCTGGCGAAACCCTGCGCGACCGCGGGCTGAACCGGCGAGCCCGGCTGCGCCTGAACCGCGGCAAGGATCTGGGTCGCGCTCGCCACCGTCACGATGGTCGCCGCGATGGCCGGCTCCGAGCCGCCCGCCCGGGCCGGGGCGCTGTTGCGGCATGAGCTGGCCGCCGACCATGAGCCGACGGCCAAGAGGACAAATATCGGATTGAGCTTCGCTGAAGTCCGCGACCGCCAGCGCCGCGCCACCGTCCTCCCAGAAACCGGATGTGCCATGGCCGCTCCGCCCGAGCAACGTCCGGGCCAACTCTCAGCTCGAGCGCATAGGGGACGAAACCAGCGAAGAGGCCGGCGTTCCCAGCTCCGCCCATGGCAGTCCTGCTTTGCAAGATGTGAGAGTGAGTGTGAGTGTGAGAGTCCACGTGAAGCGGACGCGCGCCGCGTGGATCTTCGTGGGGTTACCCGGCTCGAAAACCGGACGGTTCGTCCGCTAGCCGGCCACCGGCGTCCGAAGCTCGGACACTTGCGGGAGTTCTCTGGCGTGAGAGCACTGTGAGATCGCCGCGGGAAAGTGAGATCGTTCACTTCGGTTGCGGGTAGGATGGCCGCCGGGTGAGCCACGACAGCGACGACGCCGGGTTGAGCGAGCGCCCGACCGTGGTGGATCGGCCGCTCGGGAGCGCGGCAGTGCAGGGGGCCTTGCCGCCCGGCACCGTGCTCGCTGGCCGCTACGAGGTCCGCGGGACGATCGGGCGTGGCGGGATGGGGCTGGTCGTCGAGGCGTTCGACCGCACGCTGGGCGTGACGGTGGCGATCAAGATCGTGCGCGCGGAGCTGGCGGGCGAGCGCGAATGGAGCGAGCGGCTCGCGCGCGAGGTGAAGCTGGCGCGGCAGATCCAGCACCCGAATGTCTGCCGGGTGTTCGACTTCGCGCAGGGGGATGGGCGGGCCTTCCTGATCATGGAACTGGCCACGGGTGGCACGCTTCGTGACGAGATTCGGCAGGCCACGGCGGGTGCCCGGCTGCTGGCCGAAAGGATCTCGGACGCCCGCGCGCTCGCGGCCGGGCTGGCGGCCATCCACGCCTCCGGCATCGTCCACCGCGACATCTCGCCCCAGAACGCCCTCCGGATGGGCGACGGCCGCTTGGTCCTGTCGGACTTCGGCCTGGCGACCGACTCGTTCGACGGGACGACCAGCATCCACGGCGGGACGGTGGCGTACATGGCCCCCGAGATCCTGCGCGGCGGCCGCGCCAACGTGGCGGCCGACGTCTGGTCTCTGGGCGCCGTCATCCACGAGATCGTCTTCGGTGAGCGGCTGCAGTGGAACCCGCAGACCGCCGAGATGCGAAGCTCCGTCGGCGGGCGCCGGTTGTCGCCGCTCGAGCGCAGCGTCTTCGAGATCTGCCGCGCCTGCCTGGCGGCCGATCCAGCCCGGCGGCCGCGGAGCGCGGCGGAGATCGCCGCGCGGCTCAGCGACGTCGGGTTAGCGCGGTCGGCTGGCCGGCGCGCGCGTCGGCGGGTTGCGCTCGCGGTCGCCGCGGCGGGCGTCGCGGTGTTGGCCGTCGTCGGGGCGAAGCGAGTCGAGGCGTCGCGGAAGCTCGCGGCGCGTGCGGTCTGGCCGCAGCAGCTGCGCCGGCCGACCCCCTGATGATCATCCCGACCGGCGAGCCCGACGACTGGACCGACAAGTCGAAGGTCCTGGCCGAGATCCCCGACCGCGTCCGCTGCATGGTCCGCCTGCCGGACCGCCACACCGTTCGTCTCGTCTGGGGCTACCCCGCGCACGCCGAGGACATCGACACCCGCACCGGCAAACGGTCACCCTCGCCGCTGGTCCCCGACGCCTACGCCGAGGGGTGCCCGGACGCTCTCGTCCGACGGCAAGCGCCTCGTCTACACCGGCCACACCGCCGACGATCGGGCGTTCGCGTTCGTCTCGACGCACGCCGACGGCAGCGCCGCCGTCCCCGCGGTCCCGATCGCCGAGCCGTCGATGTCCTCTGATCCGACCTGGCTACCGGACGGGACGAAGTTCCTCTACGAGGTGGACGCTCGACACCTCGCGCTGTTCTCGACCGTCACGAACCGCAGTCTGATCCTCCCCAGCGCGGAACGTTCGGTACTGTCGATATTTCACGCCGTCGTCGGTGATCACGTCTACGCCACCTCGGAATTCAGCGATTTGTCCGCCGATATTGCCGGCTTCACCACGACGATCGACGAGGTTGTGCACTTCCGATTGCCTCGCGCGATCATCGGAGTTGCAGGCGCCGACGATCAACATCTCGTACTGTTGGTCGAGCATTACGCGCGTCGGAACTCCATTGATCGAGGTGGACCCCAAAGGTAGCCGAGCCTGGTGGAGCGGATTCGTGCGGCACCAGTACTCGAGATACCCGAGAGTCGTCGAAGATGGACTGACCTTCCTGAGCGTAGAAGTCGGCCCCGGAGATCGTGCGGCAGACTCGAGACGGACGGATTCTGCGTACCTCGGTCGGAGTCACGAAATCGTGAGCGCTTCGCGGTGCGGCTCCGACGTGTTGGCGACATTGATAACAGACGAAAAGCCGACGATCGTGCGGCTCGATCCCCAAGGACGGCTCACCGGGGCAACTGGCGAGCGGTTCGGAGGCGTCGCGGTGGCCTGTTCGCCCGATGGCAAGGTGCTCTACTACTTCAGTTTTCCGCCAACGGTCGGGCTTCGCCGCTGTGAAGGAGGGCGCTGCCGGAACATTCTCAGGGAGGTGGCCGGTGGTCTCTCCTTATCGCCGAATGGGGATCGGATTGCCTTCTTTCAGTCCACCAACGCAGGTCTCTCGTTCCAGTGGGTGTGGTCCGACGGGCACGGTTCCCCTCATCAAATTGCGGAGAGCGCGGCTGGTTGCATCCCGGCGTGGTCCACGAACGATAACCTTTGGCTGTCGATGCGCGCCGGACGCAAGGTGCTGTGGACCGAGTTCAACGTCGAGACCGGGCGTCCAACCGGACGGACGTGGCCGGGTTCGCGCGACTGTCTGGACGGAACACCCGATCCGCTCGCGCCCGTTCGGGCGGGAGTGAGCCTTGACACCAAGTTTCAGACACAGGTCCGTCTGCTCCCGGCTCGGTACCTGCGTTCGAAGGACTGACGGTTGGAACGACCGATCGATCCCGATAAGCTGAGCCCTTACGATACGTAACCCGCCCTCCGATCCGAAGGACAGCTTCACCCAGGTGGCGGAGCAGTCCTTCGTCCGCGCGCGTCCGCCGGAGATCGAGAGGGGAAGTGTGCTCGCCGGGCGCTACCAGGTCGAGGAGATCATCGGAAAGGGCGGAAGCGGCATCGTCCTGCGCGTTTTCGACGGACGGCTCAGAATGTGGTTGCCCTTAAGGTATTGAAGACCGAGCTGGCGCTCGACGCCAAATGGGACAAACGGTTTTCACGGGAGCTACGTTTGGGGCGACCGATTCAACACCCGAACGTCTGTCAGAATCTTCGACATCGGCGAGGCAGATGGTTATCGGTTCTTGACGATGGAGCTCGCCGCGGGCGGATCACTGCGTGACGAGCTTCGAAGCGAACGCCCGCGGCAGATCGGCCGATCGAAGGAAGGATCGCCGACGCCAAGATGGTTATCGCGGGCCTCGCGGCGTTGCACGCGGCGGGGGTGGTGCATCGGGACTTCAAGCCCGACAACATCCTGCGGATGGAGGACGGTCGCCTCGTGTTGTCCGACTTCGGTCTTGCGACCGACGCCGCGAACGCGCCTGGAGCTACTGTCCTGATTGGGACCCCGCACTACATGGCCCCGGAGGTGCTTGCGGGCGATCCGGCGACGGGCCGGTCGGATGTCTGGGCGTTGGGGGTCGTCCTTCACGAGATTTTCTTTGGGCAGCGTCCTGAACGGCGAACGACGAGCTTCGAAGGCAAGTCACGGGAAGCGTTGCGATTGGCCTCGTCCTCCGAGCGCCGATCATGGCCATTTGTGACAGGTGTTTGGAGAGAATCCCCTCTACAGACGTCCGATCGACGCCCGGGAAGTTGCCGGGCTGTTCGATGCGCGCGACGTGTCGCGGGCGCGCGGTCGGTTGTCGCGACGCAAGCTCGCGCGGGTCGCCGTCTACGGTCTGGTGGCTCCGCGGTACTCGCCGCCGTATCGGTCGAGTCCCTGCTCCGTCGACCCAGGCGAGCGGGAGTCTCGAGCTCCACCAGGCGCGGCCGTCGTTCGATTGGAAGCAGCGGGGGACCCGGCTCGACTGGAGCAAATCGGCCAGGATCGTGACCGAGGTGCCCGGTGAGGTGCATTGTTTCTCGGTCATTGATGCCAAGACGGCGCTGATCGTGTGGGGGACGCCCCGTCATGCTGAGGAGGTGAATCTCGCATCTGGAAGGCGCCAAGCGGCACACCTGGCGCCCGAAACTTTTCGGGTCGGATGTCCCGAGTTTTCGCCGAATCGGAGGGCTTTGCTATTTACGGGACAGACACAAGCCGGAGCGCCTGAGATTCGGATGTCCCAGGACGGGCGCCCCTCGACGACCGTGACCTCCGGGGCAGACCCACGATGGCTAGGCGGAAACGAGGAATTTCTCTACGAAGTTGACTCGTCTCACGCTGGACTGTTTTCGCTGGCCACGATGAGTTTCACCTTGCTCGGCGACGCGCCGTTTGGTCGTCGACACATGATCTTGGGCAACGCTGCAAGCCCGAAGGGTGACGTGGTGGCGCTGCTCCTCGGGAACGACAGCTCCGAGTACGGCATCGCCATCTATGAGGGCCGACCGTTTGAAGCGGCGAAAGTGTTCTCGATGCCCATCAAGTATCAGATTCAGTTTGAACCGGAGACGGATGCGATATTGGTCTCCCATCACACAACCGATGGGAGGTCTGCTTTAGCTCAGCTCGATTGGCGCCACGAAAAACTGTGGAATGTCGGCAAGTACACGGGATTCGATTCTGCGTGGGCGACGTTTCCTCAAGCTGGCACAGGTGAGAAGGTGTTGGTGGCGCGCCACTCGTCGAGCGACGTCTGGTTGGTTGGGAGGGCGGGGAAGGAGCGCCTCACGAACGACGGTGAGGACTACTCGGCGGACATCTCTCCGACTGGCGACCTGTTGATCAGTCGTCGAGGCACCGACGGGCAACTGGCCATCTGGTGGAGAGGCCAGGATGGACGAGAGAAGAAGCTCACGGCCGGTCCTCGGGACGTTGAGCCGACATTCTCCCATGATGGGCAATCTTGGACCTACTCAGACTACGCTACCAAGAGCGTCGTACTGTGTTCGGTCGCGACGGAGAAGTGTCGTGTCGTCCACCAGGATGAATTCCTTCCCGGGTGGCCGACACTGTCGCCCGACGGGACGAGCATCGCATACCTGACTCAGGTGAACGGTTCGCGGGTCGTGATTGTTTCCGCGAGCGACGGTCACCCGCGGAAATCATGGGACGCCTTTTATCAGTGTGCCCCGGTATGGTCGTCCTCGACGACAATCCTGTATCTCGAGGCTCTGAGCGGCCATTACTCTTGGTCGGAGCGCAACGTGTTGACCGGAGAGAAGACCGGGAAGCGAATTGCTGTGCCGGCGGAGAACATGGCCATCGGTGAGATCGAGTGTGGATCGGCATCGCCCGAATCCCCCCTCTTTCGGCCGATCCGGGTCGAGAAAGCGGAGCGATCGAGGATTCTGGTACTGAAATGAGGGGCGCCGCTAGCACGAACGGCACCCCTCGGAGGTCGTTCAGCAGGGCATGCCACTCGGCCAGCAGAACCCGTGCGGTGCGGCCGGAACCGGCGCCTTCGGCGCCGAGTGAGCAGAGACCGTGCTCGAGACCGCCACCGCTGCCGAAACGACGAAAAGAGTCACAAGCGTAATCTTCTTGAGCATAAAATCCCCCTATGGTCTGGTTGTGGAGCGTTGGTAGACGCGTCGCATGAACGCGCGTCTTGCCAATATCCAGGAGCAACCGAGGGACCAATGAGGAGGGCCGTAATCTCCGGTAGTTACGCGGGAGAAACGGGCGTTTCCGGGTTCCGGTTTTATATCCGTTTACGCAAGGGTAGTTACGCTTTATTGTTGGGCCGATCTCGGTGATCACGCCCAGCGAAAGCACCACCTTCGTTCCCCGGCGCGAGGCGTCAGACGATCCCGTCAAGGTTCCCCTCGTCCTGATAGTTGGCGACAACCTGGGGAACGTCCCGCGGGGGCGCGACAGAATTGCCCCGTTCACGGGGTCGCTGGTGGTGGGACGACGCGAGCCGACGCAGGGGGAGCCCGGGCAGACGGCGCTGGTGCTCGCCGACCGGATGGTCTCGTCGCAGCACATGGCGATCAGCCCGGCGACCGAGGAGGGGGTCTACGAGCTGACCGATCTCTCCAGCACCAACGGGACGGTCGTCGACGGCGAGCCGGTCGAGACGACGGTGCGGCTGCGCGACGGCTCGATCATCTTCGTCGGCAGCCACGTCCTGGTCTTTCGCGTCACGACGGTCGCCGAGAAGGCGGCCATCGAGGCGGAGGTGGCGCACCCGCTCGGGCCGGTGGCGACGACGAACCCGGGGTTCGCCATGGTCTGCGCCAAGCTGCGCAAGCTGGCGACGGCGGGGGAGGAGCTCCTTCTGACGGGCGAGACGGGCGTCGGCAAGGAGATCTACGCCGCGGCGATCCACAGGGCGAGCGGGCGCACAGGACGGTTCGTGGCCATCAACTGCGCCGCTATCCCGCGGGAGCTGGTGGAGACGGAGCTGTTCGGCTACGCGCGCGGCGCCCACTCGCAGGCGGCGATGGCCAAGGCGGGGATCATCGAGGAGGCGGAGAACGGGACGCTGTTCCTCGACGAGATCGGCGAGATGGTGCCCGAGCTGCAAACCAAGCTGCTGCGCTTCACGCAGGATCGGATGCTGTCGCCGGTTGGCGGGCTGCGCGCGCGGCGGATCGAGACGCGGATCGTCGCCGCCACCAGCCGGACAGGCGCGCCGTCACAGTCGGGGAGCCTCGGGCTGCGGGTCGATCTGGCGGCGCGGCTCGGCGCCGAGGCGATCCGGATCCCGCCGCTGCGCGAGCGCGTCGAGGATCTGGGCGCGCTCGCGAGCTTCCTGCTCGGCGACAAGATGAAGCCGATCGAGTTGCCCGCTTTCCAGGCGCTCTGTCTTTACGCCTGGCCCGGCAACGTGCGCGAGCTCGGGAAGGTGATGACCTCGGCCGAGGCGCTGGCACGTGACGCCGAGCGGATCGCGGTCGAGCACCTCCCCGCAGGCGTGCTGCAGGCGCCCAAGCTGAAGGCGCCGATCGGGCGCAGAAAGTCGCGGCCGCCGCCCGACGCCGTGGAGCTGGAGGCGTTAATCCGCCGGTTTCGCGGCAATATGATGCGCGTCGCGCGCGAGCTCGACCGCAAGCCCGCGCTGGTCTACCGCTGGGCGAAACGCTTCGGCCTGAAGGTGGACGACTTTCGGGCTAAAAACGAGGGGTGACGGGGCGCGCGGCGGTTTCGATCGCGGTGATGAAACCAAAACCGACTTTGCTCCGAGCGATGTGAGCAAATGGACGACCTCTCGCAGTTCTTGCGGCCGGCCGGCGGTGGCATTTACACCGTAAGCACGGGGCGCGTCGAACGCGAGGCGTTGCAGCAGGCGCTGTACCAGGCGCGCGACGAGGCGGAGGTCGTCGCCAAGTGGCGCGCCGCGCTGGCGTCCATCGGCAGCGCGCGCGTGGCGATGCTGGGAATTCCGTCCGACTGCGGCGCGGGACTGGCGCGCGGGGCGGCGTTCGGACCGGAGGCGGTGCGCGCGGCGCTGTTGCGGCGCATCCCCGATTTCCCCGCACGCGCCGCCCGCGCCGGGATCGTCGACGTCGGCGACGTCTTCTGCGTGCCGCAGCTTCTGACCGACGACATGCTGAGCGACGAGCAGCTGCGGCGGACACGCGTGGCGCTCTACGGCCCGGAGGCGGCGGACGTCGACTGGCCGGTGGCGCCGCTGACGATCGCAGAGCGCGTCGTGAGCGAGCTTTTGCGCGCGCGCCCGGGTTTGCGCATCTTCATGCTCGGGGGCGATCACTCCGTCGCCTGGCCGGTGGTGGCGGCGATCGGGCGGAGCACCGCCCTGCCGTGGGCGATCGTCCACGCCGACGCCCACACCGATCTCCTGCCCGAGCGCCTCGGCGTCCGGATCTGCTTCGCCACCTGGGCCTATCACGCCAACGAGCTGCTCGGTCGCGGCGGGCGCCTCGTGCAGGTCGGCGTGCGGACGTCGTCGCGCACGAAGGAACACTGGGAGTCGACGCTGGGGGTGCGGCAGATCTGGGCCGACGAGGTGCGCGCGCGCGGCGCCGCGGTGATCGACGACGTCATCGGACACCTGACGGCGCTCGGCGTTCGCGGGGTCTATCTTTCGAACGACATCGACGCCACTGACGGCGCGGCGGCCCCGTCGACCGGCGCGCCCGAGCCCGACGGCCTCCAGCCGGAGTTCGTGCGGGCGCTCATCGCGCGGGTGGGAGCGGCGTTTCCGCTGCTCGGCGCCGACGTGGTCGAGGTGGCGCCGCCGATCGGCAGCCGGGAGGACGCACAGCGGACAGCGGACGTAGCCGCTTCCTACGTCCAGGAATCCCTGGCCGCCCTGGCGAACGCACCCGATATTCTTCGCCCGGCCGATTAAGATAGGGCCCGATGGCGCGCGAACCTGACGACGACGAGACGAACGAGGAGAGCGATCCGCGGATCGAGGCGGCCTGGCGCGCGCTCGAGGCGGGCGAGGTGACGGAGGCGCGGAAGCGGGTCGGGGACCTCGAGACCGGCTCGCCGGAGGCACTGTTGTTGCTCGCGGCCTGCGCGCGCGAGACGGGGGACGATGCCGAGGCCAGCAAGATTCTCCGCCAGGCGATCGCCGCCGATCCGGAGTGGGCGACGCCGGAGCTGTGGCTGGCGGAGATCCTGGCCGGCGATCCGGAGGCCTCGGACGAGGCGCTGGGGCACGCGGAGCGGGCGCTCGATCTCGCCGAGGAAGAGGGCGAGTTCCTGTCGGCCATCGCGCTCAAGGCGGGCCTCGAGGCCGAGCGTGGCGAGACCAGCGAGGCGCGGGAGACGCTGACCGCGTTGCCGCCGCCGGAGGTGCGGCTCGGCGATCTCGGATCTGTCGCTGGAGATCGCCGATCTCCACCTGGCACTGGGCGAAGCGGAGACGGCGCGGGAGCGGCTGCGGGTCCTCTGCGACGAGAGCCCGACGTCGGCGGACGCCTGGTACGCGCTCGGCTGCGCCGCAGAGGAGCTGGGCGCCGAGAAGGAGTCGCAGACGGCCTGGAAGCGTGCCTGGACGCTCGACGCGGCGCCGGGCGCGGGCGACGAAGGCGACAGCGACGATCGACTGCCGGAGGCCGAGATCGCCGCGGTGGCCGAGGCGGCGCTCGGGGAGCTGCCCGCCAGGGCGCAGGCGCTGCTGGAGGGGATTCCGATCATCATCGCCGAGCTGCCGGCCGAGGCGGACGTCGACGCGGGGCTCGATCCGCGGGCGCTGGGCCTGTTCAGCGGCACGCCGCACGGGGACGGTGCGACGGGGCTGGGAGGGCAGCCGGGCCTGACCCAGATCGTGCTGTTCCGGCGGAACCTCGAGCGGGCGGTGGCCGACGAAGGCAATGAGGACGAGCTGCGTGCAGAGATCCGCACCACCCTCCTGCACGAGACGGGACATTTCTTCGGTCTTTCGGACGCGGCGCTGGAGGAGCTGGGGCTCGGGTAGGCGGCCGCGCGCCTTGACAACCCCCGGGGCGGTCAGCATGATGCGCGCCCGAACGAAGGCGATAAGGACAAGACGTGGCGAACATCAAGTCATCAGAGAAGGCGAACCGCCAGCGCGTGAAGCGGACGGCGCGCAACGTGGCCCAGACGACCGCGATGCGGACGGCGATCAAGAAGCTCCGCGCGGCGCTCGGCGCCAAGACCGCGAAGAATCTGGGTCCGCTGCTCAAGAGCGCGGTCCAGGCGATCGACAAGGCGGCCTCGAAGGGGGTCATCAAGAAGGGGACGGCCTCGCGCTCGGTCTCGCGCCTGACGGTCGCGGTCGCCTCTGCCGGCGCCAAGTAAGCGCCTGCGGCGACTGAGACCGGCCAGCCGCTAGGCGGAAGATTCCGCCAGCGTCTGAACCAGACGCGAGAGCGCGATCTCCGGGTCGACCTTCGAGCTCTTGAGCTCGACGTCGGCCGTGTAGAGGCGGTCGAACGCGCGCTCGAGCGCGGCGCGTGACATCCGGCGTGCCGGGGCCAGCACGTCGTCGAGAAAGTAAGGGTTGATGCCGACGCCGGCCGCGATCTCGTTGCGCCCCGCGCCCGAGGCGGCCAGCTCCTTGGCGCGCCAGACCTGGCGCAGGTGGCGGGCGAGCATGAACTGGATCCGCAGCGCCGGCTCGCGGTTGCGGAGCATGTTGGTGAGCAGGGCGAGCGAGCGCGCGACGTTGCCGGCGCCGATCGCCTTGGTCAGCTCGAAGATGCCGCGCTCGCGCGTCTCGGCGACCAGATCCTCGACGTCGTCGACGGTGATCCCCTTGCCGCCCGCGTAGAGGGCGAGCAGATCGAGCGCCTGGGAGAGCCGCCCGAGATCGGGACCGGCGGCGGTGGCCAGGGCCTCGGCGGCGTCGGGGGCAATCGTGAGCTTGCGGGCCCGCGCCTCGCCGCGCACCCAGCCGGCGAGCGCCTGGTCGCGCAGCGGCGCGAAGACGTGCAGGTAGCCGCGCTTCTTGAGCACCTGGAACGCCTTGAAGCGAACGTCCACCTTTTCAGCTATCAGCAGGAGGCAGGTTGCGGGGTTCGGGTCCTCGGCGTAGTCGGCGAGCGGCTCGAGGTCGGCGGCCTTCACCTCGTCGATCGCCTTGCCGACGACCAGCCGCCGCCTGGCCATCATCGGCAGCGTTTGCGCGGTGGCGAGCGCCGCGGCGAGGCCCTTCTCCTTGAGGTCGAAGACGTCGTTGTTGAAGGAGGCGCCGGCGCCCGCCTCGGCCAGCACGGCGGCGCGGATCGCCACGGCGGTCGCGTCGACCAGGTAGCGCTCGCCGGAGAGGCAGTAGACGGGCTCGATCTCGCCGCGGGCCACGGCGGCGATGATGTCGGGCGGGGGCGGCGGCGGGGCCACGTCTCCGTTGTACTACACTGCATCGCGCGGACGATGCCGATCTCGCGGTCCTTGCTGCGCTGGTACGACCGGTCGAGGCGCGACCTGCCGTGGCGGCGCGACCCCTCCCCGTACAGGACGCTGGTCTCGGAGCTGATGCTGCAGCAGACGACGGTCGCCACCGTCATCCCTTACTTCGAACGGTTCCTGGCCCGTTTTCCCACGCTGGCGTCGCTGGCCGACGCGAGCGAGGACGACGTGACGGCGCTCTGGTCGGGGCTCGGGTACTACGCGCGGGCGCGCAACCTGCGCCGGGCCGCGATCGCCGCGGTGACAGCGCACGGCGGCGCGCTGCCGCCCAGCGAGGCCGCGCTCGCCGAGCTCCCCGGTCTCGGTCCCTACACGTCGGCAGCGGTGGCGGCGATCGCCTTCGGCGCGCGCACGTTCGCGCTCGACGGCAACGGGGCGCGGGTGATGGCCCGCCTCGGCGGCGTCTCCGATTCGATCGACGAGCCCGCGACCCGCGCGCGCCTCCGCGCGGCCGGCCTGCGCGAGGTTCCGCCCGAACGGCCCGGCGACTTCACGCAGGCGGTGATGGAGCTGGGGGCCATGATCTGCACGCCGCGCAATCCGCGGTGCGACGAATGCCCGGTTCGGGGCGCCTGCGCCGCCTTCGCGGCCGGCAACGTCGACGAGATTCCGCGCCGGTCCCGCAAGCCGGCGCGGCCGATCGTGCGGGTGGCCTGCGCCTGCCTGACCGACGGCGCGCGGGTGCTGATGGTCAAGCGTGTGCGTGGGCTCCTGGCCGGAACCTGGTCGCTCCCGGAGGACGTCGTCACGTCGGGTGCGCCTCGCGCGGTGGCCCGGCGGCTGGCGACCGCCGCCGGCGCGCCCGCCGCGAAGGTCGATCACCGGGGCGCTATCCGGCACGTCTTCACCCACCGCGACGTGACGGCCGAGGTCTTCCGCGTCGAGGTCGCGCGCGCCGGGCGCTCGCGGTCGGACCGGAGGTGGGTCGCCGTCGACGGTCTCGGCGCGCTGGGGGTGTCGACGTTCACCCGCAAGACCGTCGCGCTCGCGCTCGGCGCAAAACGGGACAACCCATGACTTCGGTCGTAGAAAGGGACGTGGCGCGCGTCGCGGTCTACGCCTTCCTGCTCCTGCTCTTCCTCTTGCCGGCCTGCGCGGCGTCGGGCCAGACCGCGCCCGCGCTGCCGGGGACGTACGGGCAGGGCGAGCCGTTGCCGGCGGCGGTCGTCCCCGAGCCCGGGAAGCTGGTGACCGCGCAGAACGGTCCTGAGCTGCCGGCCGGCGCCACGAACGATCCGGGCGGTGACGCCGACTTCACCGCGGCGAAGGCACGTTTCGACGCCGGCGACGCCGCCGCGGCGCGCCCGCTCTTGGAGGCGTTCCACGACCACCACGCGCAGCACCCGGCGCGGCCCGCGGCCGACATCATGCTGGCGCGACTGGCGCTCGCCCGCGGCGACGCCGAGACGGCGCGCGGCCTGCTCGAGCCCTGGACGTCGCCGCCGCCCGACGAGGGGACCGGCGCCAGCGCCCGCTACTACCTCGGGCTCGCGTTCACGCGCCTGGGGCAATTCGCCCGCGCGCGCGAGCTGCTGCTCCCGTTCCTGCCGCCCTCCGGCGCCGCCGGCCCCGGCGACGACGCCCTCGTCGAGCTGCGGGGCGCTCTCGCCGAGTCGACCGCGGGCGTCGGCGAGCTCCCGGCGGCGATCGAGCTGTGGGACGCGTACGCGCGCGGTGGCCACGAGGCCGAGAAGGCTTACGCGCGCGAGCGCATCACCGACCTCGCCGGCAAGCTCGCCCCGGAGATTCTGCTTCAAACGTTCCGCTCCGCACCGCCCAAGGGCGTGGCGCGCGCTCTCCTCGGCGACGGCGCTGCGGCGGCGCTGCGCGCGCGCGGCGATACGGCGGGCGCGGCGGAGATCGCGTCCGAGGGCGCCGAAGCGAGACGGGCCGTCGGGCTCGACCTCGCGTTCGATCACGGGACGAGCCCGGGCGATCCGGGACGGCTCGGATTGGAGCTGGCACTGTCGGGCAAGTTCCAGCCGGTTGGTGAGGCGGCGTTGCGGGCGGCGATGCTGGCGACCGGGGCGCCCTCCGCTCCCGCGATGCAACTCTGCGTTCGCGATCCCGGCGGCGATCGGGCGCGCGCACAGCAACGGCTGGACGATCTGGCGGCGGACGCCGTGATTGGCGTGGTGATGGCCTACGATTCGCGCGAAGCAGAGGCCGCTCCTTTGACCACGCGCGACGGGCTGCCGCTGCTGATGCTGGACAACAACGCGCCGGGGGGATTGCAGCCGGCGGTGTTCTCGTTGATTCATTCGTCGTCGGCGCGGGCCGCGGCTCTGGCCAGGACGGCGCTCGACCTCGGCGCGCGCAGCTTCGCGCTGGTCGGGCCGGACACGGTGGTCGGAAAGTCCCTTCGGGCCGCCTTCAAGAAGGCGGTGACGGAGGGCGGCGGGAAGGTGGCCGCTGAAGCGAGCTATCCACCCGGATCGACGTCGTTCACGTCGGTCGTCGCGACGATCAAAAAGGCCCAACCGCAGGTGGTGTTCGTGGCCGACGGCGCCGATCGGCTGGAGCTGATCGCGCCGGCGCTGGCGGCGGCCGATCTCTGGCCGGCCCCCTGGGGGGCCCCCCGATTTCCGGGCGCGCCGGGCAAGCCGAAGCCGCGCAACGTGCTTCTCCTGTCGACGGCGGCAGATCTCTCACCGCGGCTGCTGCAAAGCTCGGGGCGGTATGTCCAGGGGGCGCTGCTGGCGCCGGGCTTCTACGCGGGGGCCGAAGACCCGCGCGCGCGTGGCTTCGTCGATGCGTACCGCGCCGCCTACGGGCAGGATCCGCATGCCACCGAGGCGTATGCGTACGACGGCGTCAATGCGATCCGATCCGCGATCGCGGCCGGTGCGAAGACGCGTGGCGACCTCACGCGGTCGCTCGCGGAAGGGACCTTTCAGGGTCTGACGGGCGCGCTGCATTTCGGCGCCGCGCACGAGCGGGCCGACGCGCCCGTCGTCTACGTGGTCGACGGCGAAGCGATCAAGCCCGTTCACTGACGTCGCACTGGACGGTCAGCCAGCCGGCGCGCGCGTCGTACGTTGAATCGGCGCGGCGGGAGATCATCGCGGGGATGCCGAGGCGGCCGGCGGCGCGGCGAAAGTCGGCGCCGGCGCCGGCGACGTGGTCGAGGTAGCGGAGGCAGGTGCGTTCGGCGACCTTGCGGACGAGCTCGGCGAGCAGCTCCTTGCGGCGCCCGAGCGGGACGCCGCGCAGGTCGTGGCCGTCGAGATAGGGGAGGTCGAAGAGGTAGTAGGTGAGGATGTCCTCACCTTTGGCGGCCAGGGTTCGAGCGAGCGCTTTCGAGTCGGCGTGGCCGTCGGGGGCGACGGCCGCCAGGAAGCCGTCGACGACCAGTGTCGGGGCGGGGAGCAGGCGGACGGCGTCGGCGACCACCTGGCGCTTGCGGGCGGCGGCCGGCGTCAGTGGCGCGCCGGTCGGGCCGAGGAGACGAACGTCGCCGCCGTCGCCGCGCGCAAGGAGGCGCTCGCCGGGGATCGCCATCTCGTGCAACCAGCCATCACCGCCGGGGGGCGCCTTGCGGCTGGCCGGCCTGGGCGGGAACAGCTTCGCCGGCAGGGGGCCGGGCTTGGCGCCCAGGACGCCGGTCAGATCGACCTGCGCGCGGTTCGAGTGCCAGACATGTGAGCGGTCGTCGGCCACCTCTTCCAATGATCGTTGCGTGGCGACGCTCTCGGGGCGGTCGTCGGTGATGATGCCGGCCGTTTCGTCCCGGACCTCGGCGTCACGCTCCTTGATGAGCAGCCAGCTCCGTCCGTCGTCCTCGCCGCGGCGCGGGCCGCGCGGCTTGAGGCGAATCAAAGCGAATCCGCCCTGCAGCTTCGTGCCCTTCAAGCGAAACTTTAAGTTTCCGGCGGCGAATTCCTTGTGGGGATCGCCCTCCAGCGGCTCCCAGGTGCCGCGGTCCCACAGGAGCACCGTCCCGCCGCCGTACTGGCCCTTGGGGATGATCCCCTCGAACTCGGCGTAGGCCATCGGGTGGTCCTCGGTCTGCATCGCCAGCCGCTTGACCTTGGGGTCGAGGCTGGGCCCCTTGGGGACCGACCAGCTCTTGAGGACGCCTTCGAGCTCCAGCCGGAAGTCGTAGTGCAGGCGGGTGGCGGCGTGCTTCTGGATGACGAACTGACGGGCCCGGGCGATCGATCCCGACGGCCCGGCCTGGGGCGCCGCCTCCTCGCCCGGCGGCTCGCGGGTGAGCGCGAAGTTTCGCTTCCGGTTGTATTCGCCAAGGCCCATCGCGTGCGCCTTTCCTATGTTAAACACGTCTCCCCATGCGGATGTCCCAGTCCCTGATCCCCACGCTCAAGGAAGCCCCCTCGGAGGCCGAGGTCCCGTCGCACGTCTTCATGGTGCGCGGCGGCTATCTGCGCAAAGTCGCGGCCGGCGTCTATTCGTTCCTGCCGCTCGGCTGGCGCGTCGTGAAGAAGGTCGAGCAGATCATCCGCGAAGAGCTGGACCGCGCCGGCTGCCAGGAGGTGTTCCTGCCGGCTGTCATCCCGGCGGAGCTGTGGCAAGAGTCTGGCCGCTGGGAGAAGTACGGCGCGCAGCTCCTGCGCTTCAAGGACCGCAAGGGGGGCGACTTCGTCATCGGCCCCACGCATGAAGAGGTGATCTGCGCGCTGGTGCGCGACGACGTCCGCAGCTGGCGCCAGCTGCCGCTCAACCTTTACCAGATCCAGACCAAGTTCCGCGACGAGCTGCGGCCGCGCGCCGGTCTCATGCGCGGGCGCGAGTTCATCATGAAGGACGGCTACTCGTTCCACGTCGACGAGGCCGACACTCAGCGCGAGTACAAGAAGATGTACGACACCTATTCGCGCATCTTCACCCGCTGCGGCCTGGCCTTTCGGGCGGTGGAGGCCGACACCGGGAACATCGGCGGGTCGTCGTCGCACGAGTTCCAGGTGCTGACCGAGACCGGCGAGGACGCGCTGGTCGCCTGCGACACCTGCGACTACGCCGCCAACGTCGAGCAGGCGATTGCCCGGCACGTGCCGGTGAAGCCGAACCCGACGCAGCCGGTGACGAAGGTCGCCACGCCCGGCAAGCACACGATTGCCGAGGTCTCCGGCTTCTTCGGCGTCCCGCCCGAGAAGCTGGTGAAGACGCTCATCTATCTCGCCAACGGCAAGCCCGTCGCCGTCATGGTGCGCGGCGATCGCGACGTCAACGAGATCAAGCTCGCCAAGGCGCTCGGCGCCGACGCGCTGGCGCTGGCCGGCGACGTGGCGGTCAAGGAGGTGACCGGCGCGCCCGTCGGCTTCGCCGGGCCGGTGGGGCTCAAGCTGCCGGTGCCGATCTACCTCGACGTCGAGGTCGCCTCGCTGTCGGACTTCGTCGTCGGCGCCAACGAGGACGACGCGCACCTGACCGGGGTGAACGTCGACCGCGACTTCACGCCTACCGCCGTCGGCGACTACCGGACGGCGGCCGCGGGCGACGCTTGCGCCCGCTGCGACAAGGGGCACCTCAAGGCCTACCGCGGGATCGAGGTCGGACAGGTCTTCTTCCTGGGGACCAAGTATTCGAAGCCGATGAAGGTGACCTTCCTCGATCAGGACGGCGTGGAGAAGCCGGCGGTGATGGGGACCTACGGCATCGGCGTCACCCGCATCGTCGCCTCGGCGATCGAGCAGAACCACGACAAGGACGGGATCATCTGGCCGGTGCCGCTGGCGCCGTTCGAGGTGGCGGTGTTGGCCCTGCAGCACGACGATCAGGCGGTCATGGCCACGGCCCAGCGAGTCTACGACGAGCTGACGGCGGCCGGGATCGAGGTCCTCTACGACGACCGCGACGAGCGGGCGGGCGTGAAGTTCAAGGACGCCGATCTGATCGGGATCCCGTTCCGGATCGCGGTCGGCAAGAAGGGGGTCGCCGAGGGGGTGGTCGAGCTCAAGCGGCGCAACGGCGCTGAGGTCCGCAAGCTGAAGACTGACGAGGCGTCGAAGGTGGTCGCCGCGGAAGTCCAGAAGGAGCGCAAGTGATGGCCCCGGCGAAGCGATCGTCGCACATCCCCGCGCGCGAGCGGGTCATCGTGGCGCTGGACGTCCCCGACTGTGCCGCCCTCGGCAAGCTCCTCGATCGCCTCGACGGCCGCCCCGCGTTCTACAAGGTGGGTCTCGAGCTGTTCGTCGCGGAAGGCGAGCGCGCCGTCGAGTTGGTGCGGGCCCGCGGCGGCAAGGTCTTCCTCGATCTCAAGCTGCACGACATCCCCGAGACGGTGGCACGCGCGGTTGCTTCGGCGGCGCGGGTCCAGGCGGAGCTTCTGACCCTGCACACGTCGGGTGGCTACGACATGCTGGCACGCGCGGCCGAGGCGGCCGCCGGGCGGGTCAAGCTGCTGGGTGTCACCGTCCTGACCAGCCTGGCCGAGGACGATCTGCGCGCCGAGGGGGTCGAGCAGACGATCCCCGAGATGGTCCGCGCGCGCGCCCGCATCGCCGCCCGCGCCGGGATCGATGGCCTCGTCTGCTCGCCGCACGAGATCGAGGCGGCGCATGGCGCCGCGCCCGGGTTGCTCATCGTCGTGCCGGGGATCCGGCCGACCGCGGCGCCAGGGACCGCCAAAAAGGACGACCAGAAGCGCGTCGCCACCGCCGGACAGGCGATCACCAACGGGGCCGACTACCTGGTCGTCGGGCGCCCGGTCCGCGACGCCGCCGATCCCGCCGCCGCGTTCGACGAGCTGGTGCGCGAGGTCCAAGCAGGCGTCTGACAGGCGTCTGACAGGCGTCTCAGGAGGCGTCTGATTCAGTCGCCGCGGAGGTCCGCGGCGGCGTCGCGGGATCCGCGGCGGCCCGCGTCGGTCACGCCAGCGTCGCGCGCCGGGCAGGGGAAGCTGCCCGCGTAGCAGGGATCGCAGGTCACCGCCGCGCAGGTCGAGGGCGGGAATTGCCCGGCCCGCTCGGTGGCCGACACCATCGTCGAATCGGATGGGCAGAGGTAGCCCGACAGATCGCTGTGCGCCACGCGCCCCACCAGCTTCCCGGTCGCATCGTAGACGCTCGGCACCTCGACGCCGGCGCTGGTGAGCGCCACGATCACCGTGAGGCCGCAGGTCGGATAGTCCTGGCGGACGAGAGTGGCGCAGTCGGCGGTGACGGACAGCGGCGTCGCGCAAGCGGCGAACGGCTGGTCGCAGTAGCAGGCCCAGGAGAGATCGAGCGTCCCGGCCGCGTCGATGCTGCAGTCGCAGGCCGACGGTCCGCCCTCGATCACCGCGACCCGATCCGCAGCGTGCGCCTCGGGGGACGCGTCGACGTGCGGGCCTGCCCCCGACGACGAGCAGCGGGCGGCGGCGAGCAGCACCCCCACCACGATCGCCCGCCTCACGCCCCACCTCTCCCGCTCGTGCGCGACAGCGCGATCACCCCGAGACGCCATTGAGGAGCAGGAGCTGCTTGCGGAACAGCCGGATGTCGCTGACGAGGTCGACGCGGTCCTCCAGGACCTGCTCGACGGCCGAGTAGATGGCCTGGGCCTGACTGTAAGCAGCCTGGTCCGTGCCGGCCGCCGCCGCGTCGACCGCAGCCTTGGCGGTGTACCAGTCGGGCAGCGGGCTGCCGTCGCTGTAGGTTCCGAACCTGGTGGGCAGGGTCCCGGTGACGCCGCTCTTCCCGGTGATCGAGGCCAGCTCGTCGAGGATCTGCGCGCCGATGTTGCGCGGCGTGCTGCCAGGCACGCCGGTTGCGCTGGAAGTGGCCGGGTCCGGCGCCCGGTAGACGGTGCCCGTCTCGGGGTGCGTGTACTCCAGGACCGGCGTGGTGGGCGAGGCCGTGAAGTCGTCGTCCGCACCCTTGGCCGAGACGACCAGGAAGTTCTGGAAGTCGAGCGTGGCGTCGAAGTCGCTGCCGAGCCGCGACAGCGCGAGCAACAGCGTCCAGTACCGCACCGTCACGTTCACCGGCGTGGCGATGCGCGGCGTTCCCGGCTGCGCGTAGGGTGGCACCGGCGGGTTGAGCACGCCGTAGGTGCTGAGATCGACGACCGGGGTGGGCACGATCCCCTCGTTCCAGGTGGCGCCGTAGCTCGAGGGGTCATCGCGGATGACGCCCGAGAGCAGGTTGATCACCTGGTCGCGGAAGATTTGATAGAAGTTGATCGAGTAGCGGTTCGAGTCGGCGAAGGTGGCGGCTCGGAAGAAACGGGCCTCGGTGGTGGTCAGCACCTCCAGCGCCTCGAGCTTGTCGTAGAGCGAGCCCACGCGCTGGATCTGGTAGTAGAAGTCGTTCGAGAACTCGATGTAGTAGGGCTTGGCGTCAGGGAGGTTGAACCCGGAGACGTAGCTCGGGAAGTTGGGGTCGCAGTCGCTCGGGTCGTTTGGCGGCGTCAGCACGTTCGGACTGTACGGCGTCTGGCAGTGCAGTCCCGGCTCGGGCGTCTGGAGGATGGCGCCCAGCGCGTTGAGCGCGTCGACGGAGGCGAGCGCCAGGTCGTCACCGAAATCGTAGCCGGCCAGCTGGTCGCCGTAGAAGTAGAAGAACTGAAACGCCTCCGTGTACTTGTCGAAGTAGTGGGTCTCGTTGCGGGTCAGGTAGTTGTCGATCTGCCAGGTGGTCCGCCCGCGCTTGTAGGCGTTGAAGACGTAGTAGTTGCGGAATTCGTCGGTCACGTCGCCCACGATCTCGCGCTGGTTGGCCCCGCGGTCCCAGGTCTTGCAGTCGAAGTTTCCCTCGAACTCGTCGGAGCAGAACTTGTAAGGGCGCTCGGGCAAGGGGGGCGCGAGCGGGTTGGCGGAGAACAGGCTGTTGATCTCGTCCTTGTAGGCGGCCACCGTGGTCCCCGAGCTGTCCATCGCCGAGATGTCGGTGGGGCTGCCGGTGGGGCTCAGCATCGCGGGAAGCCGCGAGTAGTCGTTGAGGATGATGTCGTTGGGGAGCCCGTTCCAGGCGTTCTCCTGGGCCTGCGGGATGAGGTCGACCAGCTGGCCGTACCCGAAGCGGATGGCAGCCATGTCGTACTTGCCGAGCCCCTGGAGGTCGGTGTTGAAGCGCGCCCCGTAGTCCATGACCGAGGCGTACTCGTACTCGGCGTCGGCGACGTCTTTCTGGACGTCGGGCATCGTGGGATCGGTGTAGGTCTGCCAGAACTGGTCGGCGTAGTTGAGCGCGTCGGTCGAGGCGGCGAAGTTGTGGCGCAGTCCCATCGTGTGCCCCATCTCGTGGTCGGTGAGGCCGCGGAAGATCGCCACCCGCAGCGCCTTGAACATGTCGCTGGCGCTGAGCTTCATCGTGTCGTACTTGAGCGCGGTGCCGAGGATGGCGTCGTCGGCGAACTCGGCCATGTAGAAGCAGCCGTTCTCCGACAGCGTCTGCTGCTTGGCCTTGCGCGCCTCGCGCGCCTGCGACGAGAACCACTCTTCGCCCATCGCCAGGCTCACGACGTTGGTCGGGGGCGTGTCGCCCGGCTTGTAACCGGGGACGATCCCAGGCAGCACGTCGTCGTTGAACAGCAGGTTCTGCAGCTGCGTCCCGGCGACCTGCGAGACGGCCTGATCGTCGATGCCGGCGCCGACCTTGACCAGGCGGTTCGCCTGCGAGCCGAGCGCCTTGAAGCGCGCGTAAGCGGCGCTCCGGTTGGCGTCGGAGAGCGTCTCCTTCTTGCGCAGCTGCTGGTTGTTGCTGGTCTCGGCCAGGACGTCGCTGATCGTCTTGCCGGAGAGCAGATCGTCGGGGTCGAGGTTGCCGTTGGCCAGCTGGATGCTGTCGACCGCGAACTGGGCGTAGTTGTCGAGCGAGGCGCCGTAGAGATAGGCCGAGGCCGAGACGATCTCGCCGGTCTCCGGATCGGCCGACGACGGTCCGTAGCCGAGCGGCCCGCTCGGCTGCGGCCGGTCGACCCAGTAGATGAACGAGTAGCGGAGATCGCCGTTGCGCTCCCACTGGAAGTGGCGCTTGTCGTCGGCGGGCAGCGAGGCGGTGACCGCCTCCAGCGCGCTGCAGGCCTTCTCCAGATCGGCGGGGGCGAAATTCTCGATGTCGAGCGTCCCGGTCGAGACCTGCTGCTTGACCATGTCGACCACGTCGGGATGGGCGGTCATGAACGTCTGGACGTTCCCCGTCTCGCAGTCGTTGTGCTTGAGCACCACGATGTCGGGCAGGGCGGTCGCCGCCGTCTGCAGATCGGTCATGGCGATCGACTTGCCGGGGTTCTTCTCGGTGTAGGTCAGCCCCGCCACGGTCATCTTGAGCGCCGTGTTCCAGTCGCTCACCACCGCCGCCGCCTGATTCCAGAGATCCTGGTCGGCGGGGAACTCGGGGTTCGTGTAGTAGGTGATCGTCCGCGTCGTCCGCTCGGCGTAAGGGAGCCGCACCGGGTTGTTGTTGGCGTCGGTGATCGGGTTGCCGCCGGCGTCGCGCTGGATGGTGTTCTGCCAGATGTTCCAGCGGTTGATGAGGTAGTCACGCTGCTGCGTGGTCGCGCCGACCTGGGCGTTGTAGCCCTGCCGGACGGTGCGGAAGAAGCCGAACTTG
This sequence comes from uncultured Pseudomonadota bacterium, assembly GCA_963725905.1. Taxonomy (GTDB): domain Bacteria; phylum Myxococcota_A; class Polyangia; order Fen-1088; family Fen-1088; genus JADGRB01. Next base: position 33,159 of record CAVSAG010000009.1, read on the forward strand.
GAGAACTGGCCGACCTGGGCCGCCTGGCAATCGGCGCCAGAGAGCCCGGCCATGGCGAGGTCGGTGGGATCGCAGTTGACCGTGTTACCGTAGTTGTCGGTGGCGAACTGGTACGGCGTTCCGTCGGGTTGGGTCAACGTCTGGTTGTCGGGGTAGGCGAGCGGCTCGTACTCCGAGGCCGGCACCGGCAAGAGAGAGTTGCGGTAGGTGATCTGGGCCGGGCCGCAACCCCAGGGCCCGCTATCGTCGAACGTGTCGAACAGCTGCATGCAGGCGTTGTAGTCCGGCGTGCGGACCTCGACCGTCGTGAAGTCGACGTAGTCGTGCGTGATGATCGGCTGGTTCGGGTTGACGACCGCCTGATCTCCCTCGCCGATGGAGAACCCCTGGGCGATGGTCTGGGCGGGGAAGAACGGGTTGGTCGGGTCGATGCTCATGCTGTCGGGCGTGGTGGGGTCGGCCAGGTTCTGCGACCAGTCGATGCGCATGTACTGGCGCTCGTTCCAGGGGCGATCGGTGGTGTTCTCGGAGATGACGTTGGTCTGCTCGCCGGTGGCCGGGTTGTACTCGCGCTTGACGTCGAACTGCGAGGTGATGGCGAACATCAAGAACGGCGCGTCCTGGTTGTTCTGGCCGCTGGTGAAGGTCCCCTCCGAGCCGGGCGCGTAGTCGTAGGCGCGGTAGCCGAGCAGGTATTTCTCCTGGATGGCGAACCGGACCTTCAGCATCTGCCCCATCGTCCCCTCGTAGGCGTAGGCGCTGGTCGGGGGGACGCCGGTGGTCGTCTTGCGGTAGTAGAAGCTGCGCGCCGAGCCATCGGGGTTGATGAAGATCGACTTGTCGACCTTGTCGGGCTGGGTGCGATCGATGTCGCCCTGACCGGCGCAGGCCACCCCCAGGACGGCGAGCGCGAGGACGGCTGTCCCGCGCGAAAGAAGAGATCGAATGCTGGCGGCCATGGCTGGATCCTCCTAGAGAGTTCCGTTGAGGCTGGCGAAAACCTGGGTGTAGTTGTTGGCGGCGGCGCCCCCGGAGAGATCGAAGAACGGGAAGCGGAGATTCTGCTGGCGGGCGTCGAGCGCCGGCTGCAGGCTGGAGATCCCGACCGAGACGCCCACGCGCGGGCGCAGCTGGTAACCGAGCGCCACGATCCCCCAGGTGGTGTCGTTGCGGCCGCGGTAGATGGCGTTGACCGAGGTGTAGGCATCGGTGGCGACCGCGTAGTCGAAGGTGTTGACGACGAGGAAGGTCGTGGTGAGCGACCACTTGCCGCGCGCGAGCACCACCACGAAACCATTCTGGATGCTGAAGTCGGGGTTGACCGGGCCCCCGCAGCGGTCGGTGGCCGAGACGTTCGGCTCGCCGCCGGAGGCGGTCGCGCCGCCCAGCGCGGCGCTGTTGGGCGCGCGGCAGCCCGAGGTGTCCCCCGGCCCGCTGCCGCGGAAGTCGCTGCTGTGGAAATACTTGTAGAAGAGGAACCCGTAGGCGACCGTCAGCTTCCACTGGCGCGCCTTGTCGGCGGCGTGCCCCAGCTCGAAGGGCCGGTTCAGGTTGATGCCGGCGACGAGCCCGAACAGCAGGTGCTGGTAGCGGCTCTCGTAGGAGAGCGGAACGATCGTGCGCAAAATTGCGCCCAGGCGGATGTTGGCGCGCTCGAACGTGTGGAGGTTCGCCGCCGACAGCCAGAGCCAGGGGTCGTAGGGGTAGAAGTGCCGCCCCTCGGGGTTGTCAGGCTCGGTCAGCTCCAGCTCGGCGTAGATTCGCGCATTGAGCGACAGGCTGTATCGCGTGCCGAGGTCGTAAGTCGGCCGCGCGAACACTGCGAGCGAGACGTAAGGGTCGTGATAACCGCTCGCGTAGAAGGTCCCCGTGCCGGCATAGGACGATAGCTCCAGCGCGCTACCAGCGAACTTCTGCGCCCATCCGCCGGCGCCGCCGGTCGGCATGATGGCGGGCGCGCGCAGCACGTCCGGCAGCGCCGTGTCGGCGCGTGCACCGGCGGAGAGCAGTCCCCCGCACAGAAACCCCACGGCCGCGGCTAACCGACGAGCGCGCACCACTGCCTCGCCAGGATATCCTCGCGAGCGCTCGGGGGGCGGAAAATCGGGTTTGCGCACTGTTTCTGAATGGCAAAGCGAACCGATCTCCATTTCACTAACGAACGAATGGTCTCGCGCAGTGAACCGGGTTACTGTGCCCGGGACGCGTGCGGGCGCACGAGGAGGACCGCGATGAACACGGAATTCCGGTGCTTGCGAAGACCTCACGGGGGAATCGGGATCGGCGGGGCCATGCTGACAGTTTGCCTGCTCGCCGCGGGCTGCGGCGGCGGCTCGAGCAGTGACTCGGACGGCGCTGCTGCGGCGTTCATGGGGCACTGGGAGATCGAGGGAGCGACGAGCTCGTTCAACATCATCTGCCCCACGATCGGCGTCTCGGGCGCCCAGGTGATCTGGACAGAGCTGGTGCTCGATCACGGCGCCCTGGCGGACCTGACCGACGTGTCAACCGCCTGTGTAACGCCCGGGATCAGCTTCGAGATCGACTCGAAGGGGGTCGTTGCGTCCGCGGTGGATCCCGACCCGTACACGGGCAATCCGCCGTTCTGCCGCTCGATCGTCGCCAACGACGCGAACGGGCTTCCCGTCTTCGTCGACTTCACCTTCACCGCCCTGACCATCACCAAGCTGCAGACCAGCACCACGGAGAAGGCCCCGCGCGTCCTTTTTGCCGGGACGGCGAGCGGGCCCTTGATGGAGGACGACGGCACCGGAACGGGCAATTTCGTGCCGGCCGACACCTGCAGCTACACAGGGACCGGGGACGTCTTCCATCGGACCACGCAGCCCTGACCGAGACGCACGGCCGCCAGCGCCGCGCCAAATGAACGCGGACCTGAACGCGGACGCGGGGCGGATCGTCTTCGGCGTTCGGCCGGTCGACGAGCTCGTGCGCGCCCGGCCGCGCGCGGTGAGTGTGATCTACGTCGCGGAGGGGACGCGCTCGCCCGAGCTCGAGCGCACCGTTCAGGCGGCCAAGGAGCGAGGCATCGCGGTCGAGATCCGGCCGCGCCGGCTGGTCGCGGAGATGGCGGGCGGGGGCGTCCACCAGGGGCTGGTGGCGGTCACCGGGCGGTTTCAGTACGTGACGATCGACGACATCCTGGCCGCGGCGACCGAGGCGAAGGAACCGCCGCTGGTGGTGCTGCTCGACGGGATCACCGATCCGCACAACCTGGGCGCCATCGTTCGCAGCGCCGAGGTGCTGGGGGCGCACGGCGTGGTGATCCCGGCGCGCGGCGCGGCGCCGGTGACGGCGGGCGCCGTGAAGGCATCGGCGGGCGCCACCGAGCGGGTGCGCATCACCGAGGTCAACAACCTGCTCCGCATCATCGACTACCTCCGCGAGCGCGGACTGCGCGTGCTCGGCGCCGGTGCCGGCGCGGGCGAGCGGCTCGCAGAAGCCGATCTGACCGGTCCGATCGGGCTGGTGGTGGGCGCCGAAGGGAAGGGGATGCGCGAGGCGGTCGCCCGCCGCTGCACCGGTCTCTTCCACATCCCGCAGCGCGGCGCTGTCTCGTCGCTCAACGCCTCGGTCGCCGCCGCCATTGCCCTCTACGAGGTCGCTCGCCAACGCGGGTGGTAAGATCCGCCGAAACCTCGCCCGCGGTTTCTCCGATGATGCGGGAAATGGGAGCGGTCATGACCAAGCTAACTCTGTGGAGCAGCACTGACATGGATAACGCTGCCTCGGGTCTCATCAACCCCGAAGATGTTCGGAGGCAGGACATCGAGGCGCTGGTTGATACCGGCGCCACGACTCTGGTGATCCCCGTCGACGTGTGTCGGCGGCTTGGACTGCGACCCTTCCGGACCACGCAAGTGGAGCTGACTGATGGGAGCCTCTGCGAGATGACCTACGTCCGCGGTTTGTGGATCGAGATCCTGGGGCGCGGGATGAGTTGCGACGCCCTGGCCGCGCCCGAAGGGACCATGCCGCTCATCGGCCAGATCCCGCTCGAGGGCCTGGATCTGGTCGTCGATCCGCGGTCGCGCGAGGTTCGCCCGAATCCGGAGCACCCGGACGGCCCGCTCTACTACGCCCGGCACGCGGCTTAGGCCGCCTATCGGGCGGCACGTCGTCGGGCATGGTCCGCTTCGCTCACGGTCGCCTCTCGGCGACGCCCTCCTAGTCATCTGGCGAAAACGCCGGGGCTGCTGCTAGACTGCGCGGCCCGGAGGTTCGAAGAAGCAGATGTCGTCACGTATTCCTGTCGCCGTGGTGGGTGCGACCGGTCTCGCCGGACAGCAGTTCCTGGCGTCCCTGGCCGGTCACCCGATGTTCGAGATTCGCAAGCTGGCGGCGTCGAGCCGCTCGGCCGGCAAGAAGTTCGCCGACGCCGTGAAGGACGACAAGGGCGCGTCGAAGTGGTTCTGCTCGGAGCCGCTCTCGCCCGAGCACGCCGGCATCACCGTCGAGGACTCGGCCCACATGACCAACGACGGCATCCGGCTGGTGTTTTCGGCCGTCGAGGCCGACGTGGCCAAGGTGATCGAGCCCAAGTGCGCGGCCGACATCCCGGTCATCTCGACCGCCAGCGCGTTCCGCTACGAGCCCGACGTGCCGGTGTTTCTCCCCGGCGTGAACTGGGACCACGCGGCGCTCATCGACGTGCAGCGCAAGAAGCGCGGCTGGAAGGGGTTCGTTTCGCCGGGCCCGAACTGCACCACCGTCGGCCTGGCCATGACGCTCAAGCCGCTCGACGACGCGTTCGGCGTCTCGCGCGTCATCATGACCTCGATGCAGGCGCTCTCGGGCGCGGGCCGCTCGCCGGGCGTCTCGGCGATGGACATCCTCGACAACATCGTCCCCTACATCCCGAAGGAAGAAGAGAAGGTCGAGACCGAGACGCACAAGATCCTGGGCAAGCTGGTCGGCGACGCGATCGTTCCGGCGCCGGTGACGGTGTCGTGCACCTGCACGCGGGTCAACGTGATGGAGGGACACACCGAGTCTGTCTTCGTCGAGCTGAAGAAGAAGGCGGGCCTCGACGAGGTCAAGGCGGCCTGGCGCGAGTTCGGCGCCGAGATGGCGGCGCTGGAGCTGCCGTCGGCGCCCAAGCACCTCATCTCCGTCAGCGACGATCCGTTCCGCCCGCAGGTGCGCCTCGATCGCGACGCCGAGGGCGGCATGTCGACCGTCGTTGGCCGGCTGCGGTCGGATCCGGTACTGCAGAACGGCATCAAGTACCTGCTGGTCTCGCACAACACCCGCATGGGCGCCGCCCGCGGCGCCATCCTGGTCGCCGAGTACCTGACCAAAAGGGGCTACATCAAGTAGGGGGCGCTCCAGGCGATATCGGCTGCGCTGAGGCATACTGGAACCAGTGGCGCGAACCCAGTCGGCGGACACGAGCGAAGCGGTAGAGCAGCGGATCCTGGCCGGATACCGCGCCATGGAGCCCTGGGAGAAGCTGCGGCTCGTGAGCGAGCTGACGAGCGCCAGTTTTGAGCTGGCGGCCGCTGGCCTTCGCTTGAGTCGTCCGGGGTTGTCGGATGAAGACGTCCGGCTCATCCTGGCGGCGCGCCGGCTGGGAGCAGACCTGGTCCGTCGCGCGACCGGGCGAACGACCTTGCCGTCCGACGAATGAGCTCCGAGCCGATCCGGGTTCTGCTCGCGGTGATCGAGCGGCTCGACCGTCTGGGGATTGAGTACGCCGTGGGCGGGTCGGTCTCGAGCTCGGTGTTCGGGGAACCACGCTCGAGCGCGGACGTCGACCTTCTGGTGGCGCTGGCGCCGCTCCAGGCCGCGCGATTGGCCGCCGCTTTCGAGGGCGACTTCTACGTCGACGCTGATGCCGTCGCGGAGGCAGCTCGACGTCATGGGTCGTTCAACGCCATTCATCTGGCGACGATGCTCAAGGCCGATCTGTTCGTGGCGGGCCCCGATCTCCTGGATTGCGAGCAGCTGCAGCGTCGACGGTCCGTCGTCATCGCGCAGGATCCGCCCCGCTCGGCGTTTGTCACGGCGCCCGAGAACATCGTCCTACGCAAGCTGGACTGGTATCGGCGGGGCGGCGCCGTGTCGGACCAACAATGGCGTGACGTGCTGGGGTGCTGAAGGCACAGCGCTCGACCCTCGACCGCGAATACCTCTCGAGCACCGCTCGCGCGACCGGGCTGGACGAATTGCTGGCCCGTGCGCTCGCGGACTCCGGGTAGACCGAATCGGGCGAGAGGCGAGGTTAGGGGGCGTCGCCCTGGGCGGCCTGGCCGGCCTTTTCGCGGGCCAAGTCGCGGCGGCGGCGGGCGGAGGTGTCGGTCGGATCGCGGGCCACCGCGGCGTTGTACTCGCGCAGGGCCTCGCGGTAGCGCTCGAGGTGGAAGTAGACGTCGCCGACCAGCAGGCGGCCGTTGATCTCGGCCCCGGCGGCGATGGCCTGGCGTCCCTGGCGGATCGCTTCCTGGTAGTCGCCGCGGTCGAAGGCCGACTGGCCGCGGTTCAGGATCGCCGTCGTGTCGGCCAGGGAGGTGGGCGGAAGCCTGGAAGGACTGGCCGCGGTCTTCGGCGCGTGCGGCTCCGCCCGCGCGGTGGCGGGAAGGTCGGGATGCGCGGCGGGGGTGTGCAGGACCGCCGGCGTGGGCTCGGCCGCGACCGCGTGGCGGGCCGAGGCGGCCAGCACCTTTCGTGGTTCGTCTCTTGGCTCGTCGTCGGCGGGCGGGCGTGAGGGGGGGGCGGCGAGCGCGGGCACCGGGACGACGGCGCGCGCTGGACCTGCGACGAGCGTGGGTGCCGGGGTGGCGGGAGCCGGCGCGGCCGAAGGCGCGGGCGTGGCGGGCGGGAGCGGCTTGGGCGCCGCCGCGACGGGGATATCGGCCGGGGCGTCGGGTGAACGCGCGTTGAGATAGGCGACGCCGGCCACGGCGCCGCCGGCGAGGAGCAGACCGGCGGCCACCGCCGCGCCGCGAAGCCGGATGCGCCGGACAGGCGCGGTAGTGATTCCGGTGATCGGGTGCGCGATCGCGGTGTCGGCGCTCCCCAGCGGTAGGCGCGCCGGGCCGGGCGAGGCGCCGGCCCCCCGGGTCGGAGTCGGGGCGCCGCCGACGGCCGTGAGGCAGGCGAGGATCTGTTCCTTGAGCGCGGTCATCGACCAGTGGCGGTCGCCGGGGGTTCGGGCCAGCGCCCGCATGACCAGCTTCTGGACGTCGCGCGGCAGATCGGGGCGCAGCTCGCCGATCGGGCGCGGGTCCTCGCTCGCCTTTCGCTGCAGCACCTCCATCGCGTCGTCGCCGGTGCAGGGGGGCTCGCCGGTCAGCATCTCGTAGAGCAGGCCGCCCACGGCGTAGACGTCGGTGAGCGCGTCGGCGGTCTTGCCGGCCGCCTGCTCGGGCGCCATGTAGACGGGCGTGCCGATCGCGACGTCGGGGCGGGTGAGCGCGGCGCCGACCGCCATGTCGAGGTCCTTGGAGATGCCGAAGTCGAGCACCTTCACGAAGTCGTCCTCGTCGTTGCGGTTGACCAGCATGATATTGGCCGGCTTGAGATCGCGGTGGATCACCTCGGCGGTGTGCGCCGCCTCGAGAGCGCGCGCGATCTGCGCCGCCACCAAGAGCGCCCGCTCGATCGGCAGCGCGCCGTTCTTGGCGATCAGCTCTTCGAGGTTCTGCCCCTCGAGGAACTCCATGACGAAGTAGAACGCTCCGTCGGGTGTGGTCCCCGAGTCGGTGACGTCGACGATGTTGGGGTGGCCGATCTTCGAGGCGGCGCGCGCCTCGCGCCTGAATCTTTCGACCAGATCGGCGCTGTGGTGGAACCGGGCGTGCAGGATCTTGATGGCGACCCGGCGGCCGATGTCGATGTGCTGCGCCTCGTAGACGCGTCCCATCGCCCCCTCGCCGCACAGACGCCGGATGTGGTAGCGCCCGCCCAGCGTCGTCCCGATCCGCGGATCGCTGCCGGGCGATCGCGGCGGGTCCCCTGGGAGCGATTGGGAGGCGGAGGCGGGCGCGACCATCGGCCCCGGGCCGATCGCGCCGGAGAGCATCGCGCGCGAGGCGGCGATGAGGCGTTCGCGCTCGCGCTTCTCCTCGCGGGCGTCGTCGGCGAACAGCGGGCGCAGGAACCCGGCCAGCCGGTCGGCGTCGGTCTTGGGCGCCGTCTCGGCGAGAAAAGCGGCCAGATCCGCGCGCAGAAGCTCGGCGCTCGGGTAGCGGTCCTCGCGCTCGACGGACAGCGCGCGCATCACGATCCGGTCGAGCGCGGCCGGAACGCGGCTCGAGATCTTCGACGGCGGGACCACCTCGGGGTTGCGCGCCCGTGCCATCGCGTCGGGGTTCGGCTGATCGGAGGGGCTCGAGATCGGGAACAGCTGCCGGCCCGTGAGCAGCTCCCAGAGCAGGATGCCGGCCGCGTAGATATCGACCCGCCCGTCGAGCGGCTGCCGGCGGGCCTGCTCGGGCGACAGGTAGGAGAGCTTGCCGTAGACGATGCCCGGCGTCGTCCGTTCCATCTTGAGGATCGACATCGCCAGACCGAAGTCGGTCAGCTTCACCTCGCCGGTGTAGGAGAGCAGGACGTTGGCGGGCGAGACGTCACGGTGGACCAGCTTGAGGTCCTCGAAGGCGTGCGCGTAGACCAGCGCGCGCGCGACCTCCTTGACGACGTAGACGGAGACGTCGACGGGGAAGGGGACGCGCTTCTCGGCGCAGCGGTTCCAGGTCCCGAGCAGGTCCTTGCCGTCGACGTACTCCATGGCCAGGAAGATCTGCCCGGCCTCGATCCCGGCGTCGAAGACGCTGACCATGTTCCCGTGCGCGAGGCGCAGCGCCACCAGCGCCTCGTCCCGGAAGCGGCGCGAGTTCTCCGAGGCGACCAGATCGGGGATCACCTGCTTGATCACGCAGAGCTTCTCCAGCCCATGCGTGCCGGTGAGCGCCAGGAACAGCTGGCCCATGCCGCCGCGGGCGAGCGGCTTCAGGAGCACGTAGTTGTCGAATCGGCGTGGAAACCCGCCCGGTCCCGTCACGGCGCGGATTTTACCTTGCGCCGCCTCTCATTGAGACGTGACATATTTGGGGCTCATGGACGATTTTCGGTCGGAGGCGTCCCAGACGCTTGCGGGGCGTCAGGTCGTCCTCGGGATAACCGGGGGGATCGCGGCCTACAAGGCCGCCGAGCTCTGCCGGCTGCTGGTCAGGGCCGGGGCGACCGTTCGGGTGGTGATGACCGACGCCGCCACGCAGTTCATCACGCCCCTGACGATGCAGACCCTCTCGGGCGCGGCGGTGGCGCGCGACCTTTTCGACGCCGGCAGCGAGGCCGAGATCGGCCACATCCGGCTGGCTGACGAGGCCGACCTCATGATCATCGCCCCGGCGACCGCCGACGCGATCGCCCGGATCGCCGCCGGGATGGCCAACGACCTCCTGACGGCGGTCGTCCTGGCGACCAGGGCGCCCCTGCTCCTGGCGCCGGCGATGAACGTGAACATGTGGCAAAACCCCATCACCCAGGCCAACCTCGGCCGGCTGCTCGGCCCCGACGGGGGTGGGCGGTTCGCCACCGTCGGTCCCGACAGCGGGGAGCTGGCCTGCGGGTGGGTCGGCGCCGGGCGCCTGATCGAGCCGGCGGAGATCGTGGCGGCGGCGGCGCGGATGCTGGCCCCGCGCGACCTCGAGGGGCGGCGCGTGGTCGTCACCGCCGGGCCGACGCGCGAGCCAGTCGACGACGTGCGCTTTCTGGGCAACAGGTCGTCGGGGAAAATGGGGGCGGCCCTGGCGGCGGCGGCGGCGGCGCGGGGCGCCGCGGTGACGCTGCTGGCCGGCCCCGGGACGCCGAGCTTTCCCAGCGGCAGCGGCGGCGAGGGCGCGATCGCTCGCGTCGACGTCGAGACGGCGGCCGATCTGGAGGCGGCGCTGGCTGCAGCGGCGCCTGGCGCCGACGCGCTGGTGATGGCCGCCGCGGTGGCCGACTTTCGTCCGCGGGCGCGGGCGGCGGGCAAGCTGTCACGACGCGAGGCGGGCGGCGCCCTGACGCTGGAGCTGACAGCGGTCCCCGATCTTCTGGCAGGGGTGGCGCGCGCGCGGAAGAATGGGCGGCCGTTCCTGATCGGATTCTCGGCGGAGATCGGCGCCGACGAGGCGGCCGCGGCGCGCACCGCCAGCAAGCTCGCCGAGAAGGGGTGCGACGCCATCGTGGCCAACGACGTGAGCGCGCCCGGGATCGGGTTCGACGCCGACGACAACGCGGTGACGGTGCTGTTCGCCGACGGCGTGCGCGCCGAGATCCCGCGCGCCTCCAAGCGCGCGGTGGCCGACAGGCTCTGGGGCCTGTTCGTGCCCCGCCTTCCGCCCAGAGGGCCGTGGTGACGGCGGGGTTGACCGCGGGGCCCGCGCCGGGAGGCGGCCCGACGCATGCCTGATCCGCGGCTCAAGAGCTCCGCGCCGCTGACGGTCCGCCATCTGGCGGGGGCGGGGAGCGTGATGGTGGCGCGCCAGGCGGCGGCCGGCACGCACTCGGGGCACGTTCCCCCCTGGCCGGGCGCGCCCGATCCCGACTTCCACGCCACGCTGGCCGCGGTCTGGATCTGGGCCCGCCACCAGCGCCTCTCCGGGGTGGAGAAGTTCGCCGCCGCTCGCACGGCCGCCTGGAGCTTTCTCGTCGAGGCGGCGGCGCGCTTCGTCCCCGACGCGATCGACAGCGCCACCGACGACGAGGCGGCCTACGACTGCGCGATGGTGCTGTGGGCGGTGGCCGCGGAGCGGGGGCTGGGGAAGGTGGATGCGCGCCGGCAGGCGATCGCCGACCGCGCGGCCCGCGTCCTGTCGGCGCATCTCGGTACGCTGGAGGATCTCTCGGGGCGGGAGTTCCGCGATCCGGGTTTTCTCGCGCTGGCGCTCATCGAGTACGCGCGCGAGCTGGACGACCGGGGCCTCTTGGCCAGCGGACGGAAGTTCGTCGAGCGGGCCTTCGGCATGAAGTCTCCGGCCCCCTTCGCCGAGGAGCCGGCGCCGCCGGGAGGTCTGTTCGACTTCTCGTCGACGTCGGCGACGCGAATCCTGGCGGTCATGGCCGCCGAAGGGAACACGCCGTTCGTCGGCGCCTGGCTGCGCGAGCGGATCGCGGCGGGCGTCCCGCGGGCTTTCACCCCGCGGCGGCTCGACGAGAACAGCTGGAACGCTTGCGTGGCCTGGGCGCTCGGGCGGGCCTACGTGATCGCGACCGATCCGATCCTTCTGGAGGCCTACACGGCCATCGTCGATGAGATCGAGCGGCGCGACGCCGACCACGACAGCGCGCTCGGCCGCGACCGGACGGTGCGGCTGGCGGAGGTGACGCCGACCTTCTATTACGCGCTGGCGGTCGACGCGCTGGTGACGCCCGACGGGGCGCACCAGGCCCGCGTCGAGGTCGGAGGCGCGCGTGGAAGGTGAGGGGCCTGGCGACGGCGAGCGCCAGGAGCTGCTCTCCGTGGTCGCGCAGCTGCGGACCAACCTGGCGACACGGGGCCGCTCGGGGCTGCTCGGTGTGCCAAACGGGGCCTCGCCACGGAAGCAGGGGTCGGCCGCCGTCGCGCCGTCGCCGACCGTTGCGCCGTCGCCGACCGTTGCGCCGTCGCCGACCGTTGCGCCGTCTCCTGCCGCCGCGCCGGAGCCCAACTTCATGAAATCACCCGAACCCGAAGAGGACGATCTCGGCAGCGGCCCACCGCGGGGCGCTGCGGGCCTCACGCTCGTGCGCGACGAGCTCGGCGACTGCAAGCGCTGCAAGCTGGCGCCCTCCCGCCAGAACATCGTGTTCGGGGTCGGCAACCCCGACGCCGACCTGGTGTTCGTCGGCGAGGCGCCGGGCGCCGACGAGGACGCGCAGGGGGAGCCGTTCGTCGGCAAGGCGGGTCAGCTCCTGACCAAGATGATCGAGGCGATGGGCTACGCGCGCGGCGATGTCTACATCTGCAACGTCCTCAAGTGCCGCCCGCCGGGCAATCGCAACCCGGAGCCCGACGAAGTCGCCGCCTGCGAGCCGTTCTTGAAGAAGCAGCTCGGCGCCATCCGGCCGCGCATGATCGTGGCACTGGGGAAGTTCGCGGTGCAGTGCCTGCTGCGTGACGATTCGCCGATCAGCCGGCTGCGCGGCAACTTCCGGACCTACGAGGGGATCCCGCTCATGCCGACCTTCCACCCGGCGTACCTCTTGCGCGATCCGAGCAAGAAGAAGCTGGCCTGGGACGATCTCAAGGCGGTCAACGCTGCGCTGGCCCGGGTCGGCGTCTCGCCGCCGCGCCCGCCGGCAAGTTGACCGTCGGAGTTTTCGTGTACCATGGCCGCCGCATGCCCCCCCGTGCGGTTCGAGGTGTCGCGCTCCTGGGCTCTCTCTCGGCGGTGTTGGCGGCGGGTTGCGGTGGTTCCCCCGAGGAGCTCTACGAGCGCGGCCAGGCGTCGTTCAAGCAGGACAAGCTGGAACCGGCCATCGCCGATCTCGAGTCGTTCGTCGCCAAGAGCTGTGGCCCGACGGGCGCACACGCGAACTGCCGCCAGGCGTACCTGACGCTGGGGCACGCCTACGAGAAGCGCGAGATGCCCGGCAAGGCCTGGGCCGCGTATGACCAGGCGCTCACCTTCGGGCCGCACGGCACCGACGGTCCGATCCAGAGTGACCGCGACCGGATGCGCGAGACGCTCTCGGCGGCGCACGAGAAGGAGACGGCGCGCGCGCCGGTCATCATCCGCTACCGCGACGAGGTGACCGAGGAGTACTCGCCGCGCTCGGTGGTGATCTCGCTCGACTTCGAGCCGGTGGTCACCCGGGACAAGGACGTGGCCGACCTGCACAGCCCCGACTACACCCGGCTCTACAGCGGGTCCGTCTCGGCGGGCGAGCACGTCCTCGTGATCGAGATGGCGCACGACTGCGCGCCCGGCGGCGGCCCCCACTGTGCCCGCTCGCGCGTCCACAAGTCCTGGCCGTTCAGCGCCGCCGCGCGCACGCCGTCGACGATCGAGATCCGCGCCTACGCCGCGAGCGGCGAGGGGGACAGCCCCGCGCGGCCGGCGATCGAGCTCGTGACGCGCTAGTCGCTCAGTGGCCGGCGCCGGCGGGCGGCTTGGCCTCGACCACCTGGACGAGGCTGCCGTCCTGGGCTGCGCCTCCGAGGTCGAGGGCGACGCGCTCGCCGGGGAGAAGGCCGCTCGCGAGGCGGACGGTCTGGCCGTCGTCGTCGGCGACCACGACCGGCTTGTAGTGGATGTGGTGCTCGGCGTCGAGCGTCGGCACCTGCGGCTTATCGGCGCGCGTGGTGAGCGCCTCGGCCGGGATCTCGAGCAGCGGCGGGACGGGGACGTCCAGCAGGACCTGCACGTAGCTGCCTGGGACGATCAGGTGATCGTCGTTGTCGATGTCGACCTCGGTCAGCATGGTGCGCGTCCGGGGCGAAAGCTGACCGCTTGTGCGCGCGACCTTCGCCTTGCGCGACCAGCCGGGCCGCTCGGGGACGGTGATGGTGGCGGCGTTGCCGGCGCGGACGAACGGCGCGCTCGACTGGTCGATGTAGACGTAGACGCGCAGCTGGTCCCCCTTGGAGACCGATACGATCGGGACGGCGCCGCTCTGGGCGTTGGCGGCGCTCTGGATCAGCGTCCCCGGATCGGCGAAGCGCGCGCTGATGACGCCGTCGAACGGCGCCCGGATCACCCGGTAGCCGCGCTGGGTGCCGAGCGTCGCCTGCGTCGCGTCGGCCACGTCGGCCGTCGCCTGCCCGAGCTCCAGCTCCTGCGCCGAGACGACGCCGGCCGGCGCCAGCGCCGTGAGGCGCTTGGCGTTGACCCGCTTGTTGCGCGCGTCGGCGACGGCGGCGGTGTACTGGGAGTCGAGCTCGGGCGCGGTGACCGTGGCGATGAGCTGGTTCTTCTTCACCCGGTCTCCCTTGTCGACCTTGAGGTCCGCGAGAAAGCCGGCCACCTTGGCGTAGAGCGTCACCTCGAAGAATGGCCGCGCCTCCCCCTGCAGCATCAGGTGGCGGATCCCGGCGGACTGCTTGACGGTGGCGACACGGACGCGCGGCCCGAGGCGCACCTCGGCCTGGCGAACCTGCGTGTCGTCGCGTGCCTCGCTCTGGCGGTGCCGTCCGATCCCGACCACACCGAGGACGGTGGCGACGAACACGGCCACGCCGACGAAGTAGAACAGCCCGGAGCGTCGAGGGGGCGGGGCGTCGGGGCCGCCGCCGTGGCCCGCCGGAGGGGCGCGCTCCTCGTCCAGATCGTGGAGCGGGCGTGGCGACGACATCAGGCGTGACTCCCCGAGGGGGCGGGGCCCTCGAGCCCTTCGCGCTCCTCATCCAAGAACTTCTGCTCCATGACGTGCTTGCTCGGCAGCTTGACCCGCAGGGTCGCATATACCACGGGCACCACCAGCAACGTCGTGACGGTGGCCAGGCCCAGCCCGCCGATGACGGCGCGGCCGAGCGGCGCGTTCTGCTCGCCCGCCTCGCCGAGCCCGAGCGCCATCGGGACCATGCCGATGATCATCGCCAGCGCCGTCATGATCACCGGGCGCAGGCGGGTCCGGCCCGCCTCCAGCGCCGCCTCGAGCGGCGTGACGCCTTCCCTCTCGACCCGCAGATCGTTGGCGAAGCTGACCAGCAGGATCGAGTTGGAGACCGCGATGCCGACCGCCATGATCGCCCCCATCAGCGACTCGACGTTGATGGTGGTGTGGGTCAGCACCAGCATCCAGAGGATACCGACCAGCGCGCCCGGCACTGCGACCATGATGATGAACGGATCGAGCCAGGACTGAAACAGGATGACCATCAGACAGTAGACCAGCAGCGCCGCGAGAATGAGCCCCAGGCCCAGCTTGCGGAATGAATCGTTCATGACCTGATTCTGTCCGCGCAGCGTGACCTTCACGCCGGGCGGCAGCTTGCCGAGGCCGTCGATCTTCTTCTGGATGTCGGCCGCCACCGCGCCGAGGTCACGCCCCTCGACGTTGGCGCCCACGTCGATCACCCGCTGGACCGTGTAGTGGTTGATCTGCTCGGGGCTGCCGCCGGGATGGACCTGGGCGATGCCGCTCAACATTTGCGTCGGCGCCTCCGGGACGGCGGCGGGGGAGGCGGCGCCGCCGCTGGTCGCGATGGGCGTCCCGTTGGTGATGGGCGTCGACATCACCTGGTCGACCGACGCCAGCTGCGGCAGCGGCGTCTTGACCACCACGAAGTAGTTCACGTTGTTGTGCGGGTTCAGGAAGTACGACGGCGCCACCAGACCACTCGAAGACAGCGACACGAGCAGGTTGTTGGCCACGTCGCGCTGGGCGATGCCGGCCTGGGCCGCCCGCAGCCGGTCGACGTCGACCTTGAGGGCTGGATAGTCGACCACCTGCACGACGTGCGCGTCGGCGGTGCCGGCCACCTCGGCGACGCCGTCGCGCAGCTTGCGGGCGATCTCGTACCCTTTCTGATAGTCGGCCGACTCGACCTGCAGATCGATCGGCGACGAGAGGCCGAAGTTGAGCACCTGGCTCACGATGTCGGCCTGCTGGAAGTAGGCGCTGGCGCCGGGGAAATCGTGCGCCAGGAAGGCGCGGATTCGCCTCATGTAGCCGGCGGTCGGTGCGTGATCGGGCTTGAGCGCGATCAGGATCTCCGCGTCCATCGGGCTGACGTTGTCGGTCTGGACGAAGGCCAGGTTGTAGGAGACGGGGATGCCGATCATGACGTTGATGGTCTCGAGCTCACGCGCCGGGATGATGCCGCGGATGCCGTTCTCGACCTGGGCGACGAGCTCCTCGGTTTTTTCGATGCGCGAGCCGGTGGGGGCGCGGAAGTGCAGCTTCATGAGGCCGGCGTCGACGGAAGGGAAGAAATCGGTGCCGACGACGAACACCAGCCCCAGGCTGGCCACCGCGATGGCGCCCGCGGCCAGGATGGTGAACCGGCGGTGGTAGAGGGCGGCCTCGAGGACGGCCGCGTAGCGGTTCTGGAAGCGCTCGAACCTGGCGTCGCGCCAGCGGTTGAACCGGACGGCCAGGCGCTGCCAGCCGCCCGCCGGCAGCGGCGATCCCGGCACGTCGTGGTGCTCGCTGTGCATGAGCAGCCGCGCCAGCGCCGGCACCAGGGTCCGCGAAAGAAGGTACGAGGCCAGCATCGCCAGCACGACCGAGATGGCCAGCGGCGTGAAGAGAAAACGCGCCGGGCCGACCAGCAAGACGACCGGGAAGAACACGATGCAGATCGACAGCGTGGCGACGATGGCGGGCACCGCGATCTGCGGAGGCGCCGTCGAGGATGGCGCGGGTCAGCGGTTTGCCCATCATCCGGTTGCGGTGGATGTTCTCCACCTCGACGGTGGCGTCGTCGACCAGCATGCCGATGGCCAGCGCCAGCCCGCCGAGCGTCATGATGTTGATGGTGTGGCCGTAGAGGTTGAGGCCGATGATCGCCGAGAAGATCGCCAGCGGGATCGAGGTGCAGACGATGACCATGCTGCGCCAGCTGCCGAGGAAGAGGCCGACCATCAGCGAGACGAGCAGCGAGGAGATGATCGCCTCGCGCACGACGCCGCCGATGGCGCCGCGCACGAACAGCGACTGGTCGAAGTCGATCTTCAGATCGAGCCCGTTGGGCGCGGCCGCCTTGATCTGCGGCAGCACGTCGCGCACGGCGTCGACCACCGCCAGCGTCGAGGCGTCGGCGTGCTTGAGGATCGCCAGGTAGGTCGCCCGGCGGCCGTTGACCCGCACGACGTTGGTCTGGTCGGCGAAGGCGTCGGAGACCCGGGCCACGTCGCCCAGCAGCACGGGCGCCGCCGTCGACGATCTTGACCGGGATGTTGGCGAACTCCGCCACCTCGGCGGGGCTCGAGTTCATGAGGACGTTGTACTCGCGGCTGCCGATGCGGGCCGTCCCGGCCGGCAGGATGACGTTCTCGCTGTTGAGCGCGTTGACCACGTCGTAGGGCGACAGGCCCTTGCCGGCGAGCTGGCGCGGGTCGATGTCGACGTTGATCTGCCGCTGCTTGCCGCCGAACGGCGCCGGCGTCGAGAGGCCCGGGATGGTGAAGAGCTTCACCCGGATGAAGTTCAGGCCGTAGTCGAAGATCTGCTGCTCGGGGAGCGTCTCGCTCGAGAGCGTGAGCTGCGCGACCGGGACGTTCGAGGCGTTGAACTGGATGATGGTCGGCGGCGTCATCCCGGGCGGCGCGATGCGCAGGATCGTGCTCGTCAGCGCCGAGATTTGCGCAATGGCGCGCGCCGATATCGGTGCCAGGTTGAAAGTAGATCTTGAGCATGCCGATCCCGGGGATCGACTGCGACTCGATGCGCTCGATGCCGTTGACGGTGGTCGAGAAGCCGCGCTCGCTGATGAGCACCACCCGGCGCTCCATGTCCTGCGGCGGAGAGCCCCGGGTAGTTCCAGACCACCGCCACGACCGGGATGTCGATGGCCGGGAAGATGTCGACCACCATGCGGGTGAGCGAGAGGATCCCCATCACGAGGATCAGCACGCACATCACGGCGACGGTGTACGGGCGCCGCAGCGCGAGCCGGACTATCCACATCTTCGAACCAAGCTCGACGGGAATCTATTCGACGAACGGCGAAGGTCAAGGCTAGACCGCCACCCGGCGCCCGACGGCAACCTGGCGGAGGCTACTTGCCCGAGGTCGCGGTGGTGAACAGCACCGGCGCGCCGGTGTTCTTGACGATGACCTCGCGGGGGACGCCCTCGGCGCGGGCGACGCAGACGAAGCAGTCGCCGCCCACGTCGAAGATGCCGAGGTCGGTGATCACCCGGTTCACGCAGCCGAGCGCGGTGGCCGGCAGCGCCAGCCGGTTGACCATCTTGCTCCCCCCGTCCTTGGACGTGTGGTTCTGAAGCACCACCAGCCGCCGCGCGCCCGGCCGCCAGGTCCATCGCGCCGCCCATCCCGGTGATGAGGCGGCCGGGGACCGTCCAGTTGGCCAGGTCCCCGTTGCAGGCGACCTCCAGCCCTCCAAGGATGGCGAGGTCGATGTGCCCGCCCCGGATCATGGCGAACGACTGCGCCGAATCGAACAGGCTCGCGCCCGGGAGCGCGGTGACGGTCTCCTTGCCGGCGTTGATGAGGCGCGCGTCGACCTCGTCGTCGGCCGGGTAGGGGCCCATCCCCAGGAGGCCGTTCTCCGACTGGAGCGTCACGTTGGCGGCGGGATCGATGTGGTTGGCCACCTCGGTCGGCATGCCGATCCCCAGGTTGACGACCTGGCCGGGCAGGACCTCGGCGGCGGCGCGCCGGACCATCTGTTCGCGCGTCCAGCTCACGCCCTCGACCTTTCCGCGTGCGGGTCGCCTCGGTCAGCTTCTGTCCGGTGCCGCGCGCGCGCGTGGTGCGGTGCTCGATGACATCGCGGTGCTCCGGCGACCTCGACGATCCGTTTGACGTAGAGGCCGGGCAGGTGGACGTCGTCGGGGTCGATGACCCCCTTGGGGACGACGTGGTCGGCCTCGACGACGGTCACCTTGGCGGCGGTCGCCATCAGCGGGTTGAAGTTGCGCGCCGTGCGATAGAAACGCAGGTTGCCGTAGCGGTCGGCCAGGGCGGCCCGGACGATCGCCAGGTCGGCCCGCAGCGGGCGCTCGAGCAGGTAGGAGCGGCCGTCGATCTCCGCGCACCTCCTTGCCCTCGGCGACGACGGTCCCCACGCCGGTCGGCGTGTAGAAGCCGGCGAGGCCGGCACCGCCGGCGCGGATCCGCTCGGCGAAGGTCCCCTGGGGGACGAGCTCGACCTTCACCTTGCCCGACAGGTACTGCTCGGCCAGATCGGGGTTTCCGCCGACGAAGCTGCAGATCACGCGCGCGACCTGCCGGTTCTTGAGCAGCACCGCCAGCCCCTGCCCCTGGTTGCCGCAGTTGTTGCTGATGATGGTCAGGTTGCGGACGCCGCTGGCGGCGACGGCGTCGATGCAGGCCTCGGCGTTGCCGCACAGGCCGAAGCCGCCCGACATGATGGTCATCCCGTCGTGCAGGAGGCCGGTCAGCGCCTCGGTGACCGTCTCGTAGAGCTTGTCGCCCAGGGCGCGCTGCCCGGTCACGCCAGGGCCTCGTCGAGCGCGCGGCCGAGATCGCCGAGCGCCGCATCGAGCTCCGCCTCGGTGATGACCAGCGGCGGCGCCAGATAGAGGAGGTTGTCGCGCTTGTGCATGTGCAGGTGGTGTTTGCGCAAGCTGGCGCTCAACTTTGCCATCGTCGGAGCAGGCAGAGGAACTTTAGTAGGCCCGGCCGAGGGCCCGGGGACGCAGAGCTCGAACGCCCAGAGAAGGCCCAGGCCGCGCACTTCGGCGATGGCCGGGCGTCCGCGGGCGAAGTCGGCCAGCCGGCCGGCGAGAAAACCGCCCAGGGCGGCCGCTCGCTCGACCAGCTTCTCGTCGCGGAGCGTCTCGATGGTCGCCACGATCGCCTCGCAGACCAGCGGATGGGCGTAGCTGGTGAGGCCGCAGACCAGGACGTGGTCGTCGAAGTGACGGGCGATCCGCTCGTTGACGATGACCGCGCCGCCCGGGGACGTAGCCCCCTGTGAGCCCCTTGGCCATCGTGAGCAGGTCGGGGCTGACACCGTCGTGGTCGACGGCGAACCAGCGCCCGGTGCGGCCAAAGCCGGAGAGCACCTCATCGGCGATGAGCAGGATGCCGTACCGATCACAGATCGCGCGAATTTTCTTCCAGTAGCCGGGCGGCGGGACGAAGACGCCATTGGCGCCCACGATCCCTTCGAGAATTACGGCCGCCACGGTCTCGGGCCCCTCGCGCAGCAGCGTCGTCTCCAGATCCTGCGCGCACTCGTGGGAGCAGGTCGCCGGTTCCTTGCCGAACGGGCAGCGAAAACAGTAGGGGTCGCCCATCCGGACGACGCCCGGCAGGCCGGGCTCGAACGGGTCGCGCCGCGGGTCACCCGACAGCGAGAGCATCGCCAGCGTGGCGCCGTGGTAGCTGCGCGTGCGGGCGACGATCTTCTTCCGCCCGGTCACGAGGCGGGCCATCTTGACGGCGTTCTCGTTGGCCTCCGCACCCGAGAGACAGAAGAAGGTCTTGGTGAGCCCCCTGGGCGTGATCTCGGCGAGGAGCTCCGCGGCGCGCGCCTTGGCCGGGAAGACCGCCGTCGGGTAGACGAGCAGCCCGCGCGCCGCCGCCTCGGCGAGCGCCTTTTGCAGCCGCGGATGCCCGTGCCCGAGCGCCGCGTTCCAGGTCATGCTGCCGAGGTCCCACCACAGGGCGCCGTCCGCCGTCGAGAAGCGCGCCCCCTGGCCGCCAGTGATCTCGAGTGGCACGGCGCTCACCTGGGCCGTCCAGGTATAGAAGACGCGCGCCGCCTGCTCGTCGCTGAGCGCGCTCATGCGGCGGCGGCCGCGCGCGCGTCGGCAACGGCCTTGGCGAAGATCTCGGCGGTCACCGCGGCCTGCGCCTCGGTCAGGATGAGCGGCGGCGAGATCCGGATCGCCTTCTTGCCGCACTCGAGCACCACCAGACCCCGGCGGAAACAGAGCTGGGCGACCGCCTCGGAGAGCTCGTGGGACTCGAGCTCGATCCCGATCATGAGGCCGACGCCGCGCACCTCGGTGACGCCCGGGACGCCCTTCAGCGTGTCGGCGAGCAGCTTCTTGAGCCGCGCGCCGATGCGGGCGGAATTTGCCACCAGCTCCTTCTCGAGAAGATCGATCGTCGCCAGTCCGGCGGCGATCGCCACCGGGTTGCCGGCGATGGTCGAGCCGTGGCTGCCGGCCGGCCAGGTCATGATCTCGCGCGGCGCCATCATCGCGCCGAGCGGCATCCCCGAGGCGATCCCCTTGGCGACGAGCAGGATGTCCGGGACGACGTTGGTGTGCTCGGAGGCGAACATCTTGCCCGTGCGCCCCATGCCGGTCTGCACCTCGTCGAAGACCAGCATGATCCCGTGCAGGTCGCAGAGCGCGCGGAGCCCGGGCAGGAAGTCGCCCGGCGGGACGATGTACCCCCCTTCGCCCAGCACCGGCTCGACGACGATCGCCGCCACGTCGTCGGCGGCGGTGACCGTCGCGAACAGCTCGACGACGCTGTCGAGATCGCCGTAGGTCGCGTGGAAGACGCCCGGCAGGAGCGGGCCGAACCCGCGCCGGTACTTCGACTTGCTGGCGGTCAGCGACAGCGAGCCCATCGTCCGGCCATGGAAGCCGCCGCGAAAGGCGACGATCCCCGGGCGCTGCGTATGCTGCCGCGCCAGCTTCAGCGACGCCTCGACCGCCTCGGTCCCCGAGTTGGTCAGAAAGGTCTGCCAGTGGTGGGCGTTGGGGCCGATCCGCTGGGCCAGCGTGCCCAGGCGCTCGCAGATCTCGCCGTAGCCCGGGTAGTGAAAGTCGGTGCCGCAGATGTGGATCAGCACCTCGGCCTGCGCGGCGATGGCCGCCGCCACCGCCGGGTGGCAGTGCCCGGTCGACGCCGTCGCCACGCCCGCCTCGACGTCCAGGTAGACGTTGCCGTCGACGTCCTCGACCATGCAGCCGGAGGCGCGCTTGACCATCAGCGGGTAGCAGTGAATCAGCGACGGCGACAGGTGGGGGAGGGCGCGCGCGATCATCGCCTGGGCCTTGGGCCCGGGCGGCGGGGTCACGATCTTGATCGGCTGCGCCGCCAGCGCATCGAGCGCCGCCCTTGCGGTCGCGGCGCTCACTGGCACACCGTCCTGCTCTGCTCGCGCAGGTAGCAGGGGACAGTGTAGAGGCCGCCGATGTTCTTCCCCGTCGAGCCGCTCCCCTTCCAGCCGCCGAACGGCTGCACGCCCGGCCAGGCGCCGGTGGTGGCGCCCGCCGCGCGGTTGACGTAGACGACGCCCGCCTCGATGCGCTCGAGGAAGGTGTCGATCTCCTTCTGCTCGCGCGAGAAGAACCCCGCGGTGAGGCCGAACTTGGTGTCGTTCGCCCGCGCCAGGGCCTCGTCGAGGCTGTCGACGGTCTCGACGGCCACGATGGGGACGAACAGCTCGTCGCGCAGCAGCTGATGGTCCGGCGGCAGGCCGGCCAGGACGGTCGGGCGGACGAAGTAGCCGTGCGCGCGCGCGCCGTCGGTCAGGACCGCGCCGCCCGCCTTGACCACGTCGCCGCCACCCACCTGGCGCGCGAGCGCGACGTAGCGCTGGTAGTCCTCGTAGCTCTGCCTGGTCGCGACCGGTCCGGCGAAGGTCCCCTTTTCCAGCGGGTCGGCGGGCACGACCGCGTCGGCGGCGCGCACGAGGCCGGCGAGCAGCTCCGCGGCGACCGCGCGATGAACGTAGACGCGCGAGCAGGCCGAGCACTTGTGGCCGTTCATCCCGAAGGCAGATTGGTAGATCCCCTGCACGGCCTGAGCGACGTCGGCACTGGCCATCACCAGCGCGGGGTTCTTCCCCCCCATCTCGACGATGGCCGGCTTGGGGAACTCCCCGGCGAAGCGCTGGTAAAGCCGCTTGAACCCGACGTCGTACGAACCGGTGAAGGTGACGCCTGCGACGTCGGGGTGCTCCACCAGACCGTCACCGATCACGCGCCCGCTCCCCGGCAGGCAGGTGAGCGCCCCGGGCGGGACGCCCGCTGCGTGGAAGATCTCGGCCAGTTTTACCCCCGAAAGCGGCGTCTCCGATGACGGCTTGCAGACCACGGTGTTCCCGGCCAGGAGCGCCGCCGCCACCGGCGCGCCGAGCAGCGCGTAGGGGAAGTTCCAGGGGGCGATCACCGCCCAGACGCCGTAGGGGCGCAGCACGCTCACGTTGTGGTCGGTCGGCGCCAGCCGCCCCATCTCGCGCACGTAGCCGTCGTTGTCGCGCATCTGACCGGCGTAGTAGGCGAGCAGGTCGGCGGTCTCCTCGATCTCGCCCAGCGCCTCGACGCGGTTCTTCCCCATCTCCAGGATCATCGCGACTGACAGCTCGAACTTGCGCGCGCGGACGATCTCGGCGGCGCGCTCGATGATCGCCACCCGCTCCTGCCAGGGGCGCCCGCTCCAGGCAGGAAACGCAGCGCGGGCAGCCGCGACGGCGTCACGCAGATCGTTCTCGCCGCCCGCGGTGACCCGGGCCACGACGACGCGCGTGTCGTTCGGGCTGCGGCTCTCGATGGTGCCCGCGCCGGCGCGCGCCTCGCCCGCGACGCGCAGGGGAGCTGTTGCGCCCATCGCGCTCCGCGCCTCGGCGACCGCCACTGAGAACCCGGCGTCGATCGCGGGGTCGTCGGCCGAGAGGCTGACGTACGTCACCTTGCTGGCGCTCATCGTCCTACCCCCTCCTAGAATAAACCAAGAAACGCCGCGCGAGCGCGTTGACACCTCGATTTCAAATCCGTAGTCTGGCCGCCCCGTCAAGGACGGTCTATGGACGGGACTTGGAGAGACGAATGACGAAGGCGGAGCTCATCGAGCGTGTGTATGGGAGCAAGCAGCTGCCGCGCGACCTGACCAAGAAGACGGTGGCTCAGATCGTCGACGCCGTCTTCATCGAGATGGGCGACTACTTCATCCGCACCCGCGTCAGCCGCACCCAGGGTCCCCGCCTGACCTATCCAGGATTCGGGACCTTCTCCAAGCGCCGCCGCCCCCCCCGGATGGTGAAGAACCCCAAGACGGGCGCGCCGATCACGATTCCGCAGCAGGAGACCATCACCTTTTCGCCCGGGCAGGAGCTGCGGTCGCTGCTCAACCGGAACGGCAAGCCGGTGCACGCCGGCGTCACGGCCGTCAAGAGCGCCACCGGGCGCTAGCGCCACCGGCCGTTAGATTGCCAGCGCTGGCCGTCAGGTCGTTTTCAGCGAATACTATAAGCAGATAGATGCTCGATCCCGGCCTCGAGCTCTGCGATCTACACATCCACGTGGGCGGCGCCGTCGCGCCGCACATCCTCTGGTCGATCGCGCACGAGCAGGGGTTCAAGCTTCCGGTTTCGACCTACTGGGAGTTTCGCGACCTCGTCACCGCCAAGCCAGAGACAGTCTCGTCGCTGGACGAATACCTGGCGATTCTCCATCACTGGACGGAGAAGATTCAGTCGTCGCCGGCCGCCATCGAACGATCGGTCTACGAGATCATCGGCAAGGAGTTCCGCTCGAGCAACGTGTCGCTCATCGAGCTGCGCTTCAACCCGATGAAGCGGAACCTGGGGGGCGAGCGCGATCTCGACCACATCATCCACGCGGCGCTGCGGGGGATGGACCGCGCCTGCCTCGAGTACGGCGTGCGCGCCGGGCTCATCTTCTGCCTGGCGCGCGAGTTCTCGCTGGAGCTGAACGAGATCCTGGTGAAGAAGGCGGTCAAGTACAAGGCGCGCGGCGTGGTCGGCATAGACCTGGCCGGCCCCGAGATGCACACGCTGGAGCTGGGCGCCGAGGTGGCCGGGTACCGCGATCTCTTCGCCCGGGCGCGCGCGGCGTCGCTGGGGACCACCGTGCACACCGGGGAGACGACCTACACGGCGGCGCCGGGCGTGCTGGCGGTGCTCAAGGAGCTGGCCCCGGCGCGGATCGGCCACGGGATCGCCGCGGCCGCCAGCGAGGAAGCGATCCGCAAGCTGGTCGAATCGGGGACGGTGCTGGAGATCTGCCCCAGCTCGAACCTGCGCACGCGGGCGGTCGCCAGCCTGGCCGATCTGGGAGCGGCGCTGCGGAAGTTCGAAAACGCCGGCGTTCGCTACACCATCAACACCGACGGGCCCTACCTCCTCAACACGCACCTGCGTCTCGAGTACGAGATGCTGATCGACAACAACGTGCTCTCCGAGGCGGAGGTGGAGCGGAGCGTGGCGGTCGCCCGGGCGGCGACCTTCGTGCGATAGGGCCGCGCTTTCGTGTAGCTTAAGCCCCGCGTGAGAATCGGGGCCCAGGCCGTCATCGCCGCTGTCAATGTCGCCGTCCTGGCGTCGCTCGTGGCGACGGCCCCCGCGCGCGCGGCCGACGACGCCTTCGCCTGGGCGCCCGCGCACGCCCCCTCGGTCGCGCAGGGGCGGCAGAGCAGCGAGCGGTTCGGACTCGTCGGCCTGACCGAGGTCGAGGTCGAGGTCGAGGACCTCTACGACGCCGCCAACCGGGAGGCGCTCGCGATCGCCGAGCAGAGGATCGGCGCCGTCCCCGGCGTGCGTGCCGTGTTCGGACCGGCCGGGCTGCTCGACGTCACCGTCGACGGCAGCGGCAAGCCGGGCGCGCGGCCGGTGCTCTCGCGCGGACCGAATGAGGCGCAGGGGGAGGCGGCTCGCCAGCGGATCGTGCGGCGGGCCGACGCGCTCGGCTGGTTCATGAGCGAGAACGGGCGGCGGGTGCGGTTCCTGGTCGACGCGCCCGACTGGCAAGCGACCGAGCCGGCGGTGGCCAAGGCGCTGGCCGAGTCGGGTTTGAGCGTCCTCGGACCGCCGGGTGGCGGGCTCGAGACCCGCCCGCTCTGGCCCGATCCGCGAAACCACCGCGCCCGCTTCCTGCCGCTGGCGTTCGCCGCGATCTGGGCGCTGTTCGTGATGGTCGCCGCCCGGCGGGCACACTTCCCGCTTGGTCGCCGGCGCGTCTCGCGCGCCCTGGCGGCGGGCGTGGCCGCCGCGGCCCCGTTCGTGCTGATGACCGTCCCTGGCGTGCGGCTGGCGGGCGCGCTGGCGGCGATCGTCGCGGCCGCGATCGGGTTTCTCGGCCCGCGCGTGCGCGACCGTGTGAGCGGCGGGCCGCCGCGCTTCTGGCGGCTGGTCCTCTGGGTGTCGGCGGGCCTGGCGCTCGAGGTGGCCGCGCTGTCGCCCCGGCTGCGGGTCGGCACCCGGCAGTGGAGCGCGACGCCGATGTTCTTCGTCAGCGTCCACGGCGATCTCGACGAGCCGGTCGTCCTGCGGGAGGTCCGCCGGTTCACCGACGATCTGCGCGCGCAGCCCGGGGTGGCCAACGCCTGGTCGATCGCCGACCTGTTCCTGGGCGTGACGTTCCAGGGGCAGGAAGCGAGCGGCATCCCCGACGATCCCGAGGAGCTGCGCCGCGTCCTTGTACAGGCCCGAACCGATCCGGCCGTTCGGCTGGAGCTGTCGGCCGATAGACGCGAGGCGCTCATCGGCGTCCGTTTCGACGACGATCCGACGGTCGATCGGCTGGCGATCGTCACCCACGCGGAGAGTTACATCGCGCAGGAGCTGCGGCGCGCGCTGGTGCGGGTCGATCTGTCGGCGCCGGCGACACCGCCCGTGACGCGGCTCGTGGGGGCGGGCATCCTGGCCGATGACGCGCGCGATCGGGTGCTGCGGATCTGCGCGCGGTCCGGCCGGACGCTCAACCGCGCCGAGGCGCTCTCCGTCGAGCGGGTGGCGCGGGCGGCGGCGCTCATCCCCGCGGCCGAGCCGCCGCGGCTCGAGGCGGAGGTGGCCGACACCGTCCGCGACTTCGCCACCCACCACCCGTGGCCTCTGGGCGGGCCCGAGATCGAGCGGCTGGTCCTGGGGGCCAACGCGCTCGCCCCCGGCGCCACGCCGGACGAGGTCCGCGCTGTCGTGTCGTCTGTCTATGGCGCCCGCCTGCCGCCGCCGGTGCTGACCGCGACCGCGGCGGCGCTGGCACGCCGGATCGCCGCGGTCCAGAAGCGGCACACCGCGCGGCTCGACTTCAAGGAGATGCTTTACGGGGCGGATCTGCCGACGGAGGGAGTGCTGGCGGACGAGGTCCGGAGCGCGACGCTGGAGGCAATGGGACCGGTGGTCGGCGTCCCGGTCGCGCCCGACGTGGCGGATGCGTTCAGGCTGGACGCCCGGCCCATCGGAGGGGCGCCCAACGATCTCGCCCTCTCGGAGATCTGGAACCGCGCCCTGCGCGCCGGCCTGGTGGCGGCGGCCGGAACCATCGCGATCCTCCTGGTGCTGGTGGGCGGACCGCTGGCGCTGACCTCGCTGCCGCTCGCCTTCGCGCCGCTGGCGGCGGCGATCGCGCCGTCGGCGATCCTGCGCGAGCCGGTCGGGCTGCCGATGATCTCGTTCTTCGCCGGCGCCCTGGCCGGCGGTGCGCTCTTGGCCCTGATCGCGACGCCCTCGCGCGACGAGCGGAGGCGGCGCCGGTGAGGCCCCGTGCGGGGGTCATCCTCGGGATCTGCGCGGCAGCGTGCAGCGCGCCCCCCTGGCAGA
Organism: uncultured Pseudomonadota bacterium; assembly: GCA_963725905.1. Taxonomy (GTDB): domain Bacteria; phylum Myxococcota_A; class Polyangia; order Fen-1088; family Fen-1088; genus JADGRB01. The sequence goes on from CAVSAG010000009.1 coordinate 60,268, forward strand.
TCGGCCGGCCGCTCGACGGCAAGAAGTCGATTCCCCCGACGGCGGCGCTGCCGACCCCGGCCGAAGCACGGGCCGCGGCGGCGCGCGCACGAGCCGCCGGGCAGCCGGTCCTCGAGCTGGCGGCGCTGGCGGCGCTGGAGCGGCAGTGGCGCCTCGACGCCGTCCTGCGGGCCGAGCCGACGAGCGCCGAGAACAGGCGGCTCGCCGACCTGCTGATGGCGCGCGCGACCGCTTTTCACGACCTCGGGCGCGCAGCGCCGGAGAGCCGCGATCTCGAGGCGGTCGCGCGGCTCGATCCGGCGCGCGGCGGCAGGCTCCTGCCCGAGCGGGCGGCGGCTGCGGTCGCGGCGGGGGACGCCTGGAAGGCGATCGGGGCCCGCGACGATGCGCGCGCCACGTTCGCGCTCGGGGCCTTCCTCGGCGGCGTGCGCCCGGGGGTGGCGCCGGCTGCCGCGGGCGCCTGGCCACCGGCGCCGCCGCAGGTGCCCGCCGACGTCGACGGCTGGGTGCTGGCCGGGCCGGCGCTGTCGACGCGCCTCGTGCCGCTGGCGACCGCCTTCCCGGCGATCCTGGACGACGTCCCGCGCGCCCTGCGCTGGGCCGAGCTGTTGCTTGCCGAGGATCCGAGCTCGCCCGACGTGCTCGAGCTGGTGGCGACCATCTTCGGTCGCGCCGGCCGCTTCGGCGGGACCGAGCGCATGCTGATGGAGCTCGCCTATCACACGCCCGATCGCGCGGCCGGCCTGGCGCGCGGCGCCACCGTCTGGGAGCGGGTCGGGCGGCCCCGCGAGGCCTGCGCGCAGTGGATCCGCGCCGCGCGGTGGCGGGACCAGCCGGAGGATCCGCTGTGGGTCAAGGCGGCGGCCTGCGCCCGACACGATCCCGGCGCCGGCGACTGGCAGGAGATCCGCGCGTACGTCCTCGGTCGTGCGCGCCCCGAGCGGCGGGACGCCGTCGCCGCCGCCCTCGACGGCGTGACGTCGCCCGGCACAGCCGAGGCCGCCGCCGATGGGGGCACCGACGCTCTCGCTGACGGGCGTTAGCGGGTGGCCGGCGTGGCGCCACGTGCCGCCAGGTCGCGGACGATCGGCAGCGCCCGTCTGACGTGCCCGTGCATGTCGAGCTGCGACGAGAATACGTGACGGACGATCCCACCTCGATCGATCACGAACGTGACCCGGTCCCTGAGAAAGCCCAAGCGGGTCTTGATCCCGTAGAGCTCGTGAACGGCGCCCGTGGTGTCGCTCAAGAGAATGAACGGCAACCGGTGGTGGCTGGCGAAGCGGGCGTGCGAGGCGCCGTCATCGCGGCTGATCCCGACGATCTCGGCGCCCGCGGCGGTGAAGTTCTCGTATTCGTCTCGAAAGGCGCAGGACTCCACCGTGCAGCCGGCCGTTTCATCCTTGGGATAAAAATACAGGACCACGGTCTTCTCCGCCGTGAGCTCGGCCAGGCGGACCGGGGCGCCATCGGCGCGTGGCAAGGTGAAGTCTGGGGCGCGATCGCCGACGTTGGGTCGTGACATCCGGTCCTCCCTGGGTGCCACTAAACGTAGTGCTCGCCTAGCGTGGGCGCTCTTCGAAGGCGATCATCTTCGCCCGCAGCGACTCGAACAGCGCCGCGTCGGCCGGGTTGGCGGCCAGGTTCGTCTTCTCGCCGGGATCGCGCTTGAGGTCGTAGAGCTCCCAGCGGCGGTCGGAGATGCGGTGGATGATCTTGTGGTCGCCATCGACCATCATGGCGGCTTGATGGGGCCAGGCGGTGGCCGGCATCATCTCGGAGAAGATTGGCGCCGGCGGCAGCGGCTTGCCTTCGATGCGCGGCAGCAGGCTGCGGCCGCGCATGGCGGGCGGAATCGGTGCCCCCACCAGATCGAGCAGGGTCGGCGCCAGGTCGACCAGCTCCACCTGGTCGTTGATCACGACGGGCGCCTGGCCGGGGATGGCGATGATGAGCGGCACCCGCATCTGCTCGTCGTAGAGGTCGGTACCGTGGAAGAACTGCTTGTGCTCGCCCCAGGCCTCGCCGTGGTCGGCGCACACGACGATGGCGGTCTCCTTGTCGAGCCCCAGCGCCTTGACCTCGTCGAACAGCTTCTTCACCCACAGATCGGCAAAGGCGATCTCGTAGTCGTACTTCTCCATCAGTCCAGGCACGCCCGAGAGCGAGGTGGGGAACTCCTTGTGCGGCATGTACGAGGAGTGCGGTTCGAAGAGGTGCGTCCAGAGCACGAACCGCTCGTGGTTCGCCGCTGCCTTGCGGAGGCGCTCGATCACGCGGGGGACGATGCGCGGCGAAGCGCTGTCCTTGTTCGACTCGGCGATGGTCCCGGCGCCGTCATCCGACCACTCGGCGAAGCCGCGGCTGATCCCGCGGTCGGGCGTGAAGTAGAAGTGCGAGAAGATGCCGATCGGCTTCAATCCGGCCGCGGCCATCACCTCGAAAAATGTCTGGTTGGTCGGCAGCAAATTCGGGTAGTTCACCGTCGGCTTGTCGAAGGCGATGTCGGTCGGGTACCGCCCGGTCACGATCGCGGGGAACGAGCGCGGCGTGTTGGGCGCCTGCGACCAGACACGCCGGAAGTAGGCCCCGCGGTGCGCGAGCGCGTCGAGCGTCGGCGTCAGCGAGCGTCCGGGCGGACGACCGTAGCCGGCGACGCCCAGCCGGTCGGCCCGGAAGGCGTCGATGGTGACGATCAGGATGTTCCCCTTCCAGCCGTCTGCGCGCGGCTTGATCGGCGCCAGCGCCGCGCCGTCGGCCGGGGCGGTCGCCGAAGCGTGGGCCCCGGCGGCAGCCGGTTTCGCGTCGCCTCCCTCGCAATCTTGGTCGATGCCGTCGCCGGGGATGTCCTCCGCGCCGGGGTAGACGTCGGCGCGCGTGTCGTCGCAGTCGCCTCCGCCGAAGCGGGCCGAGAACCCATCGCCGTCGTGGTCGGTCAGCCGTCGCGCGGTCGCCAGCAGCACGCGCAGGCCCCAGCCGTGGTCGGCCACCGCCTCGAACGCCGGCGCCCCCTCGGGGAGGCGTGACCCGACGATGAGACCGCCCATCGCCGCCACCGCGACCGCGAGCGGCAGCGCCAACCCCAGCAGCGCCGGCAGCCGCGCACGCAGCGTTCGACCCACCCGCGACCAGAACCAGAAGAGGCCGTGCGCCTTGCCGAGGACGAGCGCCGCGCAGAGCGCGTAGAGCGGCCCGAGATCGAGCACGCGCCAGTCGGCGCGTGACAGCGCGAACACGAACGCCAGCACCGCCGCGACGGCCAGACCCGAGAGCAAGATCCCGGTGGCGCCGAGCGCCCGCGGGCGGGGGAGGGCGCGCGCGAGCCGTCGCAGGAGTGGCAGCGCCGCGATCGCCGCCGCGCCCCCGGGGAGCGCGCCGATCACCACCATCCCCGCCGCGGCGATCGTGGCCAGCTTCTGGCTGGCCATCTTGCCGACCAGAAGTTTTTGACCCGCGGCCGCGACGATGGCGATGACCAGAGCGCCGACCAGCGCCGCCAGGATCCCGGCCGCCACCGCTCGGTCGCGCTCGGGGTCTTCGCGCAGCGCGCGCCAGGCGGGCGGCCGAGCGCCGTCGATAGCGCCCGCGACCAGTTGGGCCGCGAGGCCGAGGAGGAGCGCCGCCGCCCCGTAGAATCCCACCGCCAGGGCGGCCACACCGCCGGCGCCACCGCCCTGGGCCGTGAGAGCGAGGTCGACGAGCCCCGCGCCGCACACCCCAGCCAGGACCGAAGAACCGACCGGGCGCCGCAGACTGGGAAGTTTCATCGGCGATCTAGGCAGCTAACACGCTCGGGCGCCGGTGACAACTTAAGCCCGAATCTGGTTCGCTTCCCCGAACCTGGCTTGACGCGCGCGCGCGAATCGGGATATTGCGAGCGCATGGGACGAAGGGACAACCGGCGGTCGATGAAGATGCGCCGCCTCACGCGGCAGCGAAAACTGAAAGCGCGCATCGCGAAGAAGAAGACGGCGGGCAAGGAGAGGGCCGCCGCCACCGCGAAGCCGGCGGCCAAGAAGAAGGCCGCCGCGCCGAAGAAATAGCCAAGGAAACCACAATAGGGGGCGGGTCCCCGGACCCGCACATCCGTCGTGCAAGCCGCCGCGCCCACCGCGCTGATGCGCCAGTACCTCGACGTCAAGTCGCGGTACCCCGACGCCATCGTGCTGTTCAGGCTGGGCGACTTCTACGAGATGTTCTACGACGACGCGGTCTACGCGGCCCGCGTCCTCGATCTGACGCTCACCACGCGCGACAAGGGGAAGGAAGATCCGGTCCCCATGTGCGGCGTGCCGCACCACGCGGTGCGGGCGTACCTCACGAAGCTGACCGATCTCGGCCACCGGGTCGCGCTGTGCGAGCAGCTCGAGGACCCCAAGATCGCGCGGGGGATCGTCAAGCGCGACGTGGTCCGGGTGATCACGCCCGGCGTGATGCTCGATGAGGAGTCGCTCGATCCGCGTGCCCCCAGCCACGTGGCGGCCGCCGTTGGTGACCCGCGCGGCGGCTATGGGTTTTCCTTTCTCGATGTCACCACGGGCGACTTCCACGCGATGGAGGCCCCCAGCGCCGAGGTGCTGATTGAGGAGATCGGCCGGGTCGCGCCGCGCGAGCTGGTGTTCGGCCGCAGCGACGCCGATCGCGCGCTGGCGGATGTGGTGAAGGGGGCGTTCCCCCGGCTGCCGCGCGCGGCGGTCGACGACGGCGACCCCGCCGTCGAGCTGTCGCGGGCGCTCGGCGCCAAGCTCGACGGGACGATCCTCGAACGCCTGCCGCGCGCGGCGGCGGCCGCGGCGGCCGTGCTCCGCTACGCGCGCGCCACCCAGCCGGGGGCCGAGCTGCCGCTCCCCGGCCTCGAGGTCTACGCGCGCGGCGATTCGCTGATCATCGACGAGCAGGCGCGCGCGCACCTCGAGCTCGTCCTGTCGCTGCAGGAGCGCCGCCGGTCGGGATCGCTCATCGATCTGCTCGACGAGACGCGGACGGCGATGGGGGGGCGCCTCCTGCGTCGCTGGCTGCTTTTTCCTGCAGTCGATCTGGCGGCGATCAGGCGCCGTCACGACGCGGTCGAGCGGCTGGTCGGGGCGCACGCGGCGCGCGATCGGGCGCGCAAGCTGCTGGGCGGGATCGCCGACCTCGAGCGGCTGGTCGGGCGCGCCCGGCTCGGCGTGGCAACGCCGCGCGATCTGGCGGTGCTCGGACGCTCGCTGGCGGCGCTGCCGGAGCTGGCGGCGGCGCTGGCGGAGGCGCACGCGGGAGAGATCGCCGGCGCCGTCGCGGGTGAACAGGATTTGCTTCGCCTCGGTCAGAACGACAGCGAGGACGACGGCGAGGATATCCTGGCGGCACCGCTGGCGGCCGAGCTTTCGCGGGTGCTTCGCCCCGACGCGCCGGCGCTGACCAAGGACGGGGGCTACGTCAACCCGGGCGTCTCGCCCGAGCTCGACGAGCTCGTCGACATCGCCTCGGGCGGGCGGGACCGGATCGCCGCCATCGAGGCGCGCGAGCGGACGCGCACCGGGATTCCGTCGCTGAAGGTCAAGTTCAACAACGTGTTCGGCTACTACATCGAGGTGACGCGGGCGAACCTGGCCGCGGTCCCCGCCGACTACCGGCGCAAGCAGACTGTCGCCAACGCCGAACGCTTCGTCACCACCGAGCTCGCCGAGTTCGAGGCGACCGTGCTCTCCGCCGACGAGAAGCGGATCGCGATGGAGCTGGAGATCTTCACCGCGCTGCGCGCCCGGGTCGCCGCCGACGCCGAACCGCTCCTGGCGCTGGGGGGGCGCGTCGCCGCGGCCGACACGCTGGCTGCGCTGGCCGAGGTGGCGCACCGGAACGGCTACTGCCGGCCGACCGTCGACGAGAGCGGCGTCATCGAGCTCGCCGACGCGCGCCACCCGGTGGTGGAGCGACTGGCCGCCGCCGGCAGCTTCGTCCCCAACGACGTGCGGCTCGATCCGGCCGCCGAGCAGATCCTGATCGTCAGCGGCCCCAACATGGCCGGCAAGTCGACGCTGATGCGCCAGGTGGCGCTGGCGGTGATCCAGGCGCAGATGGGCGGCTTCGTCCCTGCGCGCAGTGCACGGATTGGTCTTTGCGATCGCATCTTCACCCGCGTCGGAGCCGGCGACAACCTGGCGCGCGGCGAGTCGACCTTCATGGTCGAGATGCGCGAGACGGCACAGATCCTGCGCCACGCGACCCCGCGTAGCCTCATCGTGCTCGACGAGATCGGGCGCGGGACCTCGACCTACGACGGTGTCTCGATCGCCTGGGCGGTGGCCGAGCACATCCACGACCGCATCGGCGCCAAGACGCTGTTCGCCACCCACTACCACGAGCTGGCGGCGCTGGCCGAGCAGCACCCGCGCGTCCGCAACGTGAGCGTCGCCGCCCGCGAGTGGAAGGGCGAGGTGGTCTTCCTGCGCAAGCTGACCGCCGGCGGGACGAGCCGATCGTTCGGCGTCGAGGTGGCGAAGCTGGCCGGGCTCCCCGCGGGCGTCATCGCGCGCGCGCGGGCCATCCTGCGGACGCTCGAGGCGCCCGCGGGGGTCGTCGGCGCCGCGGCCGATTTGCCGCGTCCGGTCGTCCCCGGCGCGGTCGAGGCGGGCGTTGGTCAGCTGGGCCTGTTCGGCGGCCCGGGCGCCGCCGCGGCTCTCCCGGACGACGCCGCGGCGCGCGAGGTGCTCGAGCGCTTGCGGGCCCTCGAGCCGGACGAGCTGTCGCCCCGGGCCGCCCACGAGCTGCTCGAAGAGCTGGTGAGAAAGTTGACGCCACCGCCGTAGGTCCGTTTTGATGAAAGTGGCGCCCGCGTCCCTCATGCTCAAAAGAGGCGACACGATCGCCGCCGGATGCTGAACCTCGCCGCTCGCCCCACGGTCGTCGCGCTGCTCGCGCTGCTGACGCTCGCCTCGACCCCGGCGCGTGCGACGGCCCGCCCGCCGATGACCGCGGCTGAGAAGCCGCGGCCGGCGCGCGCCGCCAAGGCCAGCACGAAGGCGAAGAAGGTCCCGAAGAACGCACCGGTCGTGCTCTACGCGGTGAACCGCCGGGAGACGATGGCGCTGCGGCTGCGCGACGGCAAGGGGCGGCCCGTCAAAGGGCTGCAGCGCCGGTTCGACCATTTTCTGCGCTGCCACTACACCAACGTCGAGCACAAGATGGACCCGCGCCTCATGCGGCTGCTCTACCAGACGGGGCACCACTGGCCGGGGCGGCGGCTGGAGGTGGTCTCGGGCTACCGGCACCCGAACGTCGCCAAGAACCCGCACAGCCCGCACATGAAGGGGTTGGCCTGCGACTTCCGGGTCGAGGGGGTGAAGACGGCCGAGCTGCGCGACTACCTGCGGCGGACATTCGACAAGGTCGGGGTCGGTTACTACCCCAACTCGAGCTTCGTGCACCTCGACGTGCGCAAGGATCGGTCGGCGTTCTGGATCGACTACTCCGGCCCGGGCGAGCGGGCGGTCTACTCGCCCACGCCTGACCAGGACCTGCGGTCGGGCCGCGCCGAGAGCTACCACCCCACGAAGATCGACGACACCTGGGTCGACGACGGTCGTCCCGCCCCCTCGCCGGATTCGCAACACCAAGACACGGACGAAGAGCAAGAAACCCCGTGATATCGGGGTAGTTTTTTGTGCTAACTTCCGAGGTCCCTCCGGCGCGCGTCGCCGGGACCGTCACGAGGAGGCCCCGATGAGATCCACTGGTGCTTTTGTGCTCGCTCTGTCGCTCGGCGTGGTTGCCGCGGCCGCGAGCACGCCGAGTTACGCCAAGGGCAACAAGAAGAAGGGCGGCGAGGGGAGCGCGCCGGTTGCCAGCGCGAAGGAGGTCGACAAGCTGAAGGCGGTGCGCCTCGGCGATCCCGACGCGGGGACCTTCAAGTGGGGGATGAAGCCGGAGGAGGTCATGGCCGCCGCGCGCCTGGCGGTCGAGGGGAAGTACAAAAAGCGGATCACGGAAGCCTCCGCCGATCCCGGCAAGCAGCAGCGCATTCACGACGAGGAGCTCCGCGAGATCAACGCGGTGAAGAAGAGCTTCACCAAGTTCGAGGGGCAGAAGAGCGGCTGGGACGTCTCGATCGTCGGCCCCGAGTTCCAGCAGGGGACCAGCGAGGCGGTGCTGGTGACCAAGGAAGACCAGTGGACCCGCTACTTCTTCTTCTTCGAGGACGGGCTCTACAAGATGTTTCTGGCGTTCAACAAGGACGCCCTGCAAGGGAAGTCGTTCGCCGACTTCGGCAAGAGCATGGAGGCGCGCTACGGCAACGCGCGCGCGATCTACCGTGACGACAAGACCAAGGCCGGGATCAACCACGTGCTCGACCACTTCGCCTGGAACGCCGGCGCCGACCGTCTGAAGCTGGTCGACAGGTCGGAGTTCTACGGCGTTTACTGCCTCGTGCTCTACGATCAATCGACGCACGAGCGTGTTACCGACAAGCGCAAGATCGTCAACCCGGGGACGGTCGAAAAAGACGAACTCGTCGAGTCGGTCGCCAACCGCGGCAAGGAGTCGAACGACGAGAACGACGACATCATCGATCGCGTCGTCGGCCACGAGACCAAGAAGCCGGGGACCGAGGAGCACGCCGACATCGTCGTGCCGTCGCCCTCGGGCAAGTCCGCCGGACCCTCCGAGGTGAACTCCAAGAGCTCGGCGGGTTCGTCGTCCTCCTCGTCTTCGGGCGAGAGCAAGAAAAAGGCGTCGAAGAAGTCGAACGACCCCATGGACGGGCTCGAGCTCTAGTCCCCGGATTAGATGATGTGAAGCGCGCGGCTGCGATAGCGGTCGCCACCTTCCTGGTGGCGGGGCGCGCTTCGGGCGTCGCCGCCGCCACCTGTACCGTCCTCGACTACAGCTTCCAGCCCGACTGCTTCCGCGCGACGGGCGACACCACCTGCGTCTTCGACAAGACGCACCCGGATTTCGGCCCGCAGATCGCTGTGTGGCTGGAGAGCGCGGACGGCACCCAGTTCGTCGACACGCTGATGGTCACGAACGCGGTGGCGATCCACGGCATCGGCAACCGCCCCGGAACGTGGGACATGCTCTCCGGCCCGCTCTTCCCCTACGGCAGGCGCCAGATGGCGCTGCCGATCTGGGCGCACGCGCGTGGCGAGCTCTACACCTTCGTGGCGATGAACGACAGCACGCCGGTCCACAACACCGAGGACGAGCTCACCGGTCACGAGAACACCTCCTCGCCCGAGCCCTACTTCTGCCGGCCGATGGCGCTCTTCGAGATCGTCGACGCGATCACCTGCCCCAGCGGTTTGTTCCGCAGCGCCAAGGGGCTCCTCGATTCGACGCAACCGGCGTCGTACTACCCGCCACGCGCCGATCTTTACAACTTCGGCGGCAGCCCCTGCTTCCCCCGCATCGGCTACCCCCAATCCTGCGACGTGGGCGACTCCGCGCAGTACTTCGCGATGAACGACGTCGACGCCCTGGCCGCGGCGACGCCGCCCTACGGGGCCTCCTTCACGGGGCACTGGATCATTCCGGCCGATTTGGCCCCTGGCGCCTACGCGCTCGCCGTCGAGGTGGGGAAGGAGTTCGACACCAACGCCGCCAACCAGCACCCGAGCGAGGTCAGCGCGCTCGACATGGCGGAGTACAGCGCCGACGGCCAACCCGGCAACGTCGGGCAGGCTTCGGTGCTGTTCCGCGTCCCCTTCACGCTGACCGGCACGGCCGCCGACGTCGGCACGACGGCCGCCGCCAGCGACATGGCGGGCTACGGAGACTGGAGTGGCGCGACCGGCGACGTGGCACCGCCCGACGCCACGATCAGCAGCGCGCCGGGAAGCGGGGTAGGGCGGCTCGCGCTCATGAACGGCCCCGGCGGACCGGCGCGCGTCGTCGTCAGCCTCTCCGCTTGTCCGGCCACCGTCGATTGCAGCGCCACCCCCTCGCCGACGCCGATGCCGGTCTCGTTCACCGCCGCCGCCGGCAGCGACGGAACCTCGGCGACGCTCACCGTGCTGCAGTCGAGGGAGAGCGGCGGCCAAGCGGTCGTCGGCTACGACGTCCGCTACTCGGCGCTGCCGACCAACGCGGTGATCGATCCGTCGTCGTTCCCGGCCTGGACGCCGACCGCGCCGCTCCCCGTCGCCGCGCCGGGGACCTCGACCACCGAGAAAATCGACGGCCTCGTGCCGAGCTCCACCTACGGCGTCGGGATCCAGGCGCTGGGCGTCTGCGGCAGCTCCGCGCCGACGTTCCAGGTCGTCTACACGCCCGCCCGCAGGTTCACCCAGCTCTCCGGCTGCTTCATCGCCACCGCCGCCTTTGGCTCCGACCTCGCGCCCGAGGTGGCGACCCTGCGCGCCCTGCGCGACGCCGCCACGGCCCGCAGCGCCCTGGCCAAGACTGCCGTCGACCTCTACTACCGCTCATCGCCCCCGCTCGCCGCCGCCTTGGCCCGCTCCCCCATCGCCCGCGCCACCGTCCGCACCGCCCTCCGCGCGATCACCCGTTAGCGCGCCCCGCCACACGACAGCGGTGCACTCGCGAGGAACCAGAGCCTGATTGATCGCGTCGAGCGGAGGCGGGCTCTGCCCGCCGGAGCTCATCGCGGGAGGTCGCAGGAACCCTCCCAGGGTTCCTGTGTTGTTAAAAGACCGTGAAGATGTCGGGCCGCGAGGCGTCCTTGCTGACGCCGTCGAACAGCTCTTTCTGGGTGACGGTCAGCTGGCTGACCAGCGTGCGGATGTTGGCCATCCGCTGCTTGTAGCTCTCCTGGCGGACCTCGTCGGGCGAGCCGGTCATCGCCGCGTCCATGAGCGGCGTCGGCTTGATCGGGATCAGGTTGCCGAGATCGAGCTTGCCGCCGGTCTTGCGATCGACCCAGGGGGCGCCCGAGCCGGAGCGGATCTTGAAGCCGACCAGGTTGTCGGCGCCACAATCCTTGCCGCCGTTCTTGCAGACCTGATCACCCACCTCGACGAGGTTGGCGACGATGATCTTGCCGGCGTTGTTGTCGAACACGATGCCGTAGTTCTGCTTCTGCGCGGCACCGGTCTTGGCGGCGTAGGCTGCCAGCGACGCCGCGTCGTTGTCGGTCCGGCGGATGTGGCGCTCGACCTCGTTGTAGAGCGCGATCGTGTCGTAGTAGTAGTTGAACAGCTTGTCGACGTCGGCGTCGGGGAGGCGGAAGAAGTCGACGCGGAAGATCGTTGCCGTCGTCGGTCGAGGGTCGAGCTTGACCGCCTTGAGGTCGGCGATGAGCTGCGGGTCGTACGACAGCGTATCCTTCTTGGCCGCCGCCATCCGCTGCTGGCTGATCGCCACCGCGTGGCCGATCTCGCCGAGCTTCTTCTGCATGTTGTCGAGCTCGCCCTTCACGGCCTTGGCGGCGTGATTGGCGGTGTTCATGTTGGCGCGGCCGACGCTGGCGATGCCGAGCCCGCCGCCGAGCGCGAACGCCGCGGCGCCGACGATGACCGACGCGATGAGAACCGTCTTGCTGCGGCTCGAACCGACGTTCTGCACCGGCATGCCGTCGTCCGCCGAGCGCAGATCGAACCCGCCCGTGGGGGCGCGCATGTTGGCGTAGGGGTTCATCCCGGCGGGCGGGGCCGCGGCGGGGGCCGCTGCACGCGGCGGGGCTCCCGGGCCCGGTCCCGGCGCACCGGGCGCGCGCCCCGGCTGCGGAAACGGCTGGCCCGGGCCAGGGCGGGCCCCGGCCTGGGGCATTCCGCCGGGCGCAGGGGCGCCGCCGGGGCTGCCGTCGGGTCGCTTCAGACCGAGACGGGCCTTGAGATCACTGATGTCCTTGGTCGGCGGGACGCCTGGCTTCCTATTCTGATCCACTGAGCTCCTCCGGCGCGGTCAACATCACGCGCGCTTGTCTGGCAAAAGGGCGGACAAAGCGAGCAGAAACAAGGGGAGAGCGGACCATACTGACGGCCTCCGCACCTGTCAAGCGAACGCAGACCAAGATAGACGCACGCTCTCACGAAAGAGCTCAAGGTCTTTCATGAGAGCGGGACGGTTGAGTTTTTCGGAGGGGCGGCCGAGCCGCGCGGGCAGGCTCAGCTGAAGCTGAGGTACGACTCGATCGCCCAGGCGGCGTCGGGCGGCAGGTTGGTGAAGCGCACGCCGACCGTGCGCCCGTCGCGCGTCACTGTCTCGCCCGAGGCGGTCAGGATCTCGTGACTGTCGGGGAGCTGGAACTGCAGGCCGACGTAGCGGGGCGCGCGGCTCTGATCGGGCTCGATCATCGGCACCAGACGCGCTCCCGTGCGGCTCAGATCGACCATACGACAGAGATAGGGCTGACCATCCAGGAACCGATTCATATAAAGGTCGACGTTGACCCGCCGATTCGTCCGTCGGTCCGGCCCGTGCGCTCGCCGTTGCCCGCGCCGATCGAGAATGCGATTCGAAGTCTTTTCCTTGAGCATGAGGCCCTCCTTCGGGGTTGTCCTACATGTAGGCTCAAGTGTGTGGCTGGTCAAATTTTTGTCTCTCTCCGCAGAGTTTGACTCGCGCTGCCCCGGTACCGATAATCCGGGCCTCTCAGAATCTCCGGGCGCCGTTCGTCGATTGCACAGCGCGCCATTCCGCTTTCGCCACCATCCGTTGACGTTGCCCACCCCCGTTCCATTCCCCCAAGCCGAGCAGAGGAGCCAGGCATGCACCGCATGAAGATCGGGCTTGTCGCCGCCATCGTCTTACTCGCGTTCACGGCCGGCATCTACGCCGTCGTCACGCGCGAGCTGAAGGACTCGACCGTTCACTCCGTGGAGGCCGACGTCTCCCGCGCGCAGCGCATGCACGGCGACATCGCCCGCCTCGAGGCGCTCGAGTTCGCGAACCTGGTCGGCGGTCTCGCCCGCCGGCCCGCGGTCGTGGCGGTCTTCTCCAAGGCGGACGAGACGGGGCGCCGTCAGGCGGCGTTCGAGCAGGCCGAGCAGCTCAACGGCTTCCTGCAGACGGGCGGCGCGCGCAAGGCCGACATCGTCGCGATCCTCGACAGCTCCGGCAAGGTCGTCGCGCGCGATCTCAACGTCAACGCCATGTTCGGCGAGGACATGCGATCGAAGTACCCGGCCGTCGCCACCGCGCTGCGCGGCGAGGCGACCAAGGACATCTGGACGCTGTCGGGGAGCATGACCCGCGTGGCGGTGGCACCAATCATTCAACCCGACGAGACCATTCGCGGTGCGCTGCTGGTCGGCTACGTCGTGACCGCGCGCGACGCGCAGGCCAAGCGCGACCTGCTCGGCACCGAGGTCGCCTACTTCCACAACGGCAAGGTCCACACCTCCAGCTTCGTCTCCGAGGGGACGGGCGAGAGCGCCAAGGAGGACGGCAACAAGACGCAGGCGCTGAACGCCGTGCTGTTCCAGTCGCCCGAGGCCTGGGGGCAGCAGGCCCTGCAGAAGAACGCGCCTTCGGAGGTCTTTCAGTTGACGCTCGACGGCCGCGAGTTCGCGGCGGTCGCGGCGCCGCTGCACGGCAACGCGTTCGACAAGACGAGCGGCGTCGTCACGCTGACGTCGATCTCTGATGCGATGGACGCGGTCTCATCGGTGGGGATGAAGCTGATCGGCTTCGGCGTGCTGGCGATACTGGCCATGCTGGCCGCCGTGATGCTGACCGCGCAGCGGTTCATCCGGCCGCTCGACAAGATCGAGCTCGGCGTCGCCGAGATCATCAACGGCAACATCGACTACCAGTTCAAGCCGGTCGGGCCCGACTTCGAGGGGCTGTCGAACGGCCTCAACGTCATGCTGGCGCGCCTGCTCGGACGCGAGGAGCCGAACGAGGACGAGCCGGAAGAAGAGCAAGACGAGACCTCGCGCTGGCGCTCCGATCAGATGCTCGTCGAGGAGGGCTCGGGGCCCGCGGCGGCGTCGTCGCCCGAGGCGAGCACGCTGGCCCAGGAGGCCGAGCCGGTCTACTTCACCCGCATCTTCAACGAGTACGTCGCCGCGCTGAAGAGCCAGGGAAAGCCGACCAAGGGGATCACCGTCCAGGCCTTCACCGCCAAGCTCCGCCTCATCGAGGGTGGCCTCAAGCAGAAGTGGAAGTGCCGCATGGTCCGCTTCAAGGTCAACACCCAGGGCGAGCAGGCCACGCTGAAGCCCATCCCGATTAATTAGACGGGGGCCGGCTCGCTGCCGCTCGGGGCCCCCGGGCCCCCCTCGCTGCGCGCGGCAAAGCCACGCTCCGCTCGCCTGTATGGTCGTGCCCCGGGACTCGGCCTGGGCCTTCGGCCCCGGACTTGGCCTGGGCCTTCGGCCCTAGGCCTTGCGCGTTGTCCTGCTCGTCGCCCGGATCGCGACGCGACCTCCGGCCGCGCGCGCCTCGAACGCTGGCCCTCGGCCTGACGCTCCTTCCGCGCGCGAACTTTTTCCGGCGCGTGGGCTGCGCTCACGTTTTGAAATGGCAGCCCACGCGCCGGAAAAAGTCCCGTGCGGAAGGCCGCGGAAGCTCGAGCGGGCGCGGATCGATTCCGCACGGAGCGGGGTTAGGATTCCGCACGGAGTAGAAGTGGAGGCCCAGGGGGCGTGGTGTAATCTGACGGGGTGACAGTAGAGAGCGGACTGGATGTCCTCTGCCGCGACAAGGTGGACCTCTTGGGCCGACTGCGCGGGTGTCGCGTCGGGGTGCTCTGCCATCCCGCCAGCGTCTCGGCCGACCTGACCCACATCGTCGACCGCCTCATCGAGGTGGGCATCCGGCCGGTGCGGCTCTACGGGCCCGAGCATGGCGTACGCGGCGAGGCGCAGGACATGATCGGCGTCGACGATGACCATGACAGCCGCACCGGGATCCCGGTGGTCAGCCTCTACGGCGAGACGTTCGAGTCGCTGGCGCCGACCGCGGCCGATCTCGGCGGCGTCGACGTGCTGGTGATCGATCTGCAGGACGTCGGGAGCCGCTACTACACGTACATCTGGACGATGGTGCTGGCGCTGGAGGCCGCGTTTCGCGCCGGCGTGGCGGTGATCGTGCTCGACCGACCGAATCCGCTCGGCGGTGTGGCGATCGAAGGTGGCACCGTCACCGAGAGCTGCGAGTCGTTCGTCGGGCTGGGCGCGATTCCGGTCCGCCACGGCCTGACGATCGGCGAGGTGGCGCGGCTGCGGATGGGCGGACTGCCGTGGGGCGGGGCGCGATTCGCCCGCCCGATCGCCGGCGACCTGACCGTCGTGGCGATGCGTGGCTGGCGGCGGGCGATGAACTACGTCGAGGCGGGGCTGCCGTGGGTGATGCCGTCGCCCAACATGCCGACGCCGGCGACGGCGCTGGTCTACCCGGGGCAGTGTCTGTTCGAGGGGACGAATCTGTCGGAGGGGCGCGGGACGACGCGGCCGTTCGAGATCGTCGGCGCGCCGTTTCTCGACGGCTACGAGTGGGTCGCCGCGCTCGGGCGGATGGCGCGCGAGGAGTTGCCGCTGCCGGGCGTCCGCTTTCGCCCGCTCTCGCTGCGGCCGACGTTTCACAAGTTCGCCGGCCGCTCGTGCGGCGGCGTGCAGCTGCACGTCACCGACCGGGTCGCGTTCCGCCCCTACGCCACCGGAATCGCGCTCTTGGCGACGGCGCGGCGGCTGGCGCCGGACGACTTTCGCTGGCGGACGGAGCCGTACGAGTTCGTGGCCGATCCGCCGGCCATCGATCTGCTGACCGGGAGCGCGGAGGTGCGCCTGACGATTGACGGTGACGGCGGCGAGGGCAAAGGATCAATCGGCGCGCTGGTGGCGGGCTTCGCGCCGTTCGAGCAGGCCTTCGCGGAGCGTCGGCACGCGGCGTTGCTCCCCGACTATCCCTGATCTCGATGCGCGTCGCGATCTTCGGAGGGAGCTTCAATCCGCCGCACGTCGCGCACCAGATGGTCGCGCTCTACGTGCTGGAGACGGCCGCCGTCGACCAGCTCTGGATGGTCCCCGCCTTCCAGCACCCGTTCGGCAAGTCGCTGGAGCCGTTCGCCCACCGGCTGGCGATGTGCGAGGCCGCCGCCGCGGCGCTCGGCCCGCGCGTCAAGGTGAGCGCCGTCGAGCGCGACCTCGGCGTCGAGAGCCGTACCTTGCGCACCGTCCGCCGCTTGCAGCAGGAGTTCCCCGCCCACACCTTCTCGCTGGTGATCGGTGCCGACCTGATTCATGAGGTCCCCACCTGGCACGCCGGCGAGGAGCTGCAGCGGACGGTCCCCTTCATCGTCGTCGGGCGCACCGGCTTCGACGTCGAGGGGAAGCTGGCCCTGCCGCGGCTCAGCTCGACCGAGGTGCGCGACGCGCTGGTGGCCGGGCGGTCGGTCGACGGGCTCGTTTCGCGCTCGGTTCTCGCTTACATCCAGGCCCACAACCTGTATAAGAATGGACTCGCATGAGCTACATGTCCGAAGCTGAAGTGAACGCCCGGGCCATCGCCGAAGGGCCCGCGGAGCCGACGCCCTCCGTCTTCATCATGGGCGCCGGGATCGTCGGCACCGCGCTGGCGGCGCGCCTCGTTCGTTCGGGCGTGCCGGTGACCGGATTGCACGGCCGCCAGGTCGAGCTGACCGACGCCGCGCGCGCGATCTCGGGCGTCGTCGGATCGACCGGGGACATCCCGGACATTCTGTCGGAGTCGGACGCGGTGATCATTTCGGTGCGCGATGAGCGCGTCCCGGAGGTGGCCGAGCGGCTGGCCAAGGAGGGGCGGCTGCGGCGCGAGCAGATCCTGCTCCACACCTCGGGCGCCAACCCGGCGCGCATGATCCTCAAGGCGGCGCTGCCGCACGTGCGCGCCGTCGGGACGCTGCACCCGCTGGTGTCGTTCGCCGACGCGCGCGTCGCCGTCGAGGGGCTGGCGGAGGTCGCCTTCGGAATCGAGGGGGACGAGCCGGCCCGGGCGCTCGCCAAGCGGATCGTGCGGGCGCTGGGCGCGCGGGCGGTGTTTCTGGAGGCCGAGAATCTGCCGCTCTATCACGCCGGGGCGGTGATGGCGTCGAACTACGTGGTCGCGCTGGCCGACACGGCTCAGTCGCTGCTGATCAAGGCCGGGGTTCCCGCCGATCAGGCCTTGCCGGTGCTCATCCCGCTGCTCGCCAGCGTGGTGCAGAACCTGGCGAAGGTCGGCCTGCCGGGCGCGTTGACCGGCCCGGTCGAGCGTGGCGACGTCACCTCGGTCGAGCGGCACCTGGGGACGCTGGCGGCGCGCGCGCCGGAGCTCATCGAGCTCTACCGTCTGGTCGGCCGCGACGTGCTGCGGCTGGCACGCGAAAAGTCTAAGTTGGATCCGGCCAGCGCGGCCCGTCTGGAGGCGCTGTTTTCCGGCGCCGCCCCGGTCCCCGGCGCCGGAGCGAACGGCAGCGGTCGCCAAGGAGCCTAGAGAGCCTAAAACGGCGGCCCGGGGTGTGACGAGCCTGGCATTTCGCCCGGCTCTTCGCCTAATATCGGGTCCCGTTTCAACGTTGCGCCGACGGCGCAGGAGCTACCGCATGCACAAGGGATCCGCGCTCCGATTTGGGACTGTCCTGGCCATTACCCTGCTGGCGTTCGCCAGCCCGACGTCCGCCGGCAAGCCGGAGGACGTCTTCAAGGGGAAGATCATCATCACCAAAAACCGCCTGCCGATGCGCTTCTCCTCGCCGGGGGCGTTCGTCAGCGCGCTGCAGAAAAACAAGATCGACAAGATCTGGCCCACCGAGGAGCACGGCGACGACAAGGGGACCTGGAACCTCGAGTACCTCGCCTTCTTCGCCCGGCCGCTCGACGACAGCGAGATCCAGGTGAAGTTCTACGACATCACCCAGGGCAAGAAGTACGTCGCCGGCGATCCGCAGTACACGCGCGAGCGTGGGTCGCGCATCTTCGGGTCGAGCATCGAGCTGGCCAAGCCGGAGTTCGACGTGCGCAAGCACTACCAGATGACCATCGAGTCGCGTGGCCAGACCATCGCCACCACCACCTTCTGGCTGCTCGGCAAGGGCGCCAACTACAGCGGCAAGGTCGAGTTCTCGGACTCGGAAGCAAAAGCCCACTAAACGTGAACCGGTCCTCGTCTTGAGACGCGCGGGATTTCTTCTCGCGCTGATGGTGGTGGCGGCGGGCGGTGTCGCGCGTGCGGGCACGTCCCAATCCCCGCAGGCGACGGCGATGGCGACGGAGGCAGCGCCGGCGCCGGTGCACAAGAGCCATCGCGCGAAGGCCGCCAAGGGCGCGCCCGCGTCCGACGCGCGGTCGGCGTCCCTCCCGGCCGACAAGCTGGAGGGGATGCGCCTCGCGCTCGTGGGGGGCGACGACGCCGCTGCCGTCGAGGCCGCGGGAACCCTCGGGGCGTCCGGCGCGGCCGCCGCCGCCGAGCCGCTGGTCGAGGTCCTGGCCGCCGGGGCCACGCCGGCGCGCCTGCAGGCGGCGCTGGACGCGCTCGGCAAGCTGGGCGAGGCGCACGCGCTGCGTGCCGACCAGACGACGATCGACGCACTGACGCTCTACGCCGGGCACCGCGCGCCCGACGTGCGGCGACGCGCGCTCAAGGTGCTGGGCGCGCTCAACGACCCGCGGGTGATCCCGCCGCTCGTCGAGCGGCTGGGCGACGCGGCCTCCGACGTCCGGGCGGCCGCCGCCGCGGCGCTGGCGGCGCGCCACGAGGGGAAGGCGGCGCCGCGGATGTTCGCGCTCGTCGCGCGGGGCGACGCCGGCGTGGCCGCTCCCCTGGCACTGCTGGCGACGCCCGACATGGTTCCGCGGATCGCCGAGCTGACCGGCACCATCGACGACGGCATCGTCGCCGACGCGCTCGGCGAGTACGTCAAGCGCAGCGATGTCCCCGACAAGCTGCGCGTCGACGTGCTGCGCACGATCGGGCGTCTGTCGGGCGCGGTGGCCACCACGGCGCTGGTGGAATATGTCGCCTCGGTCCCGGCCAAAGAAGACCGGCCGTCCAAGAAGGAAGCGCAGAAGCTGATCGATGCGCGCGGAGCCTCCGAGTGACCGCCGCGGCAAGAGCGGGAGGGCGTTACGTCGGCCTCGCGGCGCTGGTGCTGGGCGCGGCCGCTTGCGCCACCAGCCCGTTCCAGCGCGCCGGCAACGCCGACGACGTGGCCGGCGCCGTCGCGCGCTCGCACCCGCCCGCCGGCGCGGGTCGGAGCCTGGCTTTTCTCGTCCTGGCTGGCGCCGCGGGGCCGCGCCTCGCCGAGTACGATCTGGCGGCCTCGCACCTGGTCTGGTCCCAGCAGACCGACGTGACGACGCGGGTCGAGGTGGGGAGCGGCGTCGTCGTTCACGGCAGCAAGGGAACCACGCCCAACGGCCAGATGGTCGGGCGCGATCTGGCGACGGGGGCGCTCCTCTGGCAGCACGCGTTCCCCTCGTCGGAGCATCTGTACGGCTACGCGCTCGACGGCGATTCGTTGTTCGTGGTGACCCGCGACGCCACCAAGCCCAGCAAGCCGACGGGCGAGCTCGCCGCCTACGACGCCCGCTCGGGTCTCCTGCGCTGGCAGGCG
Source organism: uncultured Pseudomonadota bacterium (assembly GCA_963725905.1). GTDB lineage: Bacteria > Myxococcota_A > Polyangia > Fen-1088 > Fen-1088 > JADGRB01. Next base: position 79,721 of record CAVSAG010000009.1, read on the forward strand.
ATGCTCCCCTCGGCGCGCGTGGCGGCGCCGGCCGCGCGCGGCGGCGTGGTCGCCGTGCCGCTCGAGTCACAGTACGTGCTGCTGTACGACGCCGCCACCGGCCTCCAGCTCGGGCAGGTGCTCTCGACGGAGGAGGCGGCCACCTTCGTGCGCGCGCTGCCCGAAGGGCTCTTCTATGGTTCGCGGGGGATCTTTTTGCTCGGGCGCGACACCGCGCGCGGCTCGCGCCACGCGGCCGGCTACCTGGCGGCGCAGCTGCCGGCGTTCGTGCGGCCGACCTACGACTACGATCACTACCGCCCCGAGCAGACCGAGTACTCGGCGCTCGATCGCAACCGCGTCCTGTGGCGGGTGGTGGTCGATGCAGGCAAGCCCCAGTTCCGCGACGGGCTGGCCTTCGTGCACGACTACCGCTTCTTCTTCGCCTTCGACGCAGCCTCGGCGGCGTTGCGGTGGGCGTACGCCAGCCCCGATGACGCGGTCGCCTCGACCAACACGGGCCGTGCGATCCTCTACGTCACCGCCAGCGGAGAGCTCGGCGCGCTCGATCCGATCACCGGCGCGCGGACCTACCGCGCGGAGCTGCCCGGCGAGGTGGTTCGGGGGGCCACCTTCGACGCCGACGGGTTCGCCCCGGCAGCGGGCGCGGGGGCCAGCACGCCACCCGATCTGCTCGGCGCGCTGACGGCGATCATCGCCGATCCCGACCAGCGGTTCCCGGCGATGAAGCTGTTCGCCATCGAGGAGCTGGGGCGGCAGCCGGGGCGCGAGGTGACCGCCAAGCTGATCGAGATTCTGGAGGCCGACAAGACGGCGCCGCTGGCCGTGCAGAAGGCGGGCGAGATGCTGGTGGCGCGGCGCGACGCCGGCGCGATCGATCTGCTGACCGCGGCCCTGCGGGCGCACGCCGACTATTGCGAGAAGCGGCCGGCGCCGCCGGTCGAGGTCCTGGCCCGCGCCATCGGTGCGCTGGGACCGCTGGCGCGGTCGGTGGCGCCCGATCTCGACGCGCACCTGCGCCTCCCCGAGACGTCGCCGGCAGCGGCGGCGGAGATTGCGCGCGCGCTCGTGCAGATCGGCGCCAGCGAGTCGGCGGGCGCGCTGCGCGACTTCCTGACCATGTACCGCGCCGACGCGGTCTACGAGCGCGATCCGACGGCGCTGGTGGCCGCGGCCGAGGCGCTGCTGAAGCTCGGGGGCGCGAACGACCGCGAGCTGTTGCTGTTCGTCGCCGAGGAGCCGCACACGGCCGCCGGCCTGCGGGCGCACCTCGCCCGCGCGCTCGGCGAGACGGCCACGGCGGCGAAGTAGACGCGGCCTCCGTCGTGCGGGTGAACGTCGTCGTCTGCCGTGGTCCGACCTGCGGCGACAAGCGCGGCTCCGCGGCGCTGACCGCCCACCTCCAGGCCAGCGTGGCGGCGCGAGGGCTCGGCGACCGGGTCAGCGTCAGCGAGGAGATCTGCCTCGGCCACTGCCTCCGCGGTCCCAACGTCCTGGTCGGCGACGCCGACGATCCCGACGGGCTCGTCTCGCCGCGCGCCGTGCTCTACAACCGGATGACCGTCGCCGATCTCGATCGGGTGGTCGAGCGGCACCTGGTCGGCGGCATCGCCGTCCGCGCGCTGACCAACCTGCCGCCGGTCCGGGACCGGTAGCCGCCGGGCTCCAGGCTTGCGCGGACGGGTCCCGGCGCGCCAGAATCCGGGCCGTTCGAATGGGCATCTACCTCGACCACAACGCGACCACGCCGGCGGCGCCCGAAGTCCTGGACGCCGTCGCGGTGGCGCTGCGCGCGCTGCCGGGCAACCCCTCGAGCACGCACGCTGCAGGTCGGGCGGCGCGCGCGGCGATCGAGGCGGCGCGACGCGACGTCGCGGCGCTGCTCGGCGCCTCCTCCGAGGAGATCGTCTTCACGGCAGGGGGAACGGAAGGGAACGACCTGGCGATTCGCGGGCTCCTCGGCGCTGCGCGCCGCAACGGTGGGCGCCCGCACGTCGTGTCGTCACCGATCGAGCATCCGTCGGTGCTCGGGGCGCTGGTGGCGGCCGACGTCGACCTGACGCTGCTGCCGGTCGGGCCCGACGGCGCGATCCATCCGGAGGCGCTGCGTGCGGCGTTGCGTGCCGACACGGCGCTGGTGACCCTGGCGCTGGCCAATCACGAGATCGGGAACGTGTACGACGTCGCGGCGCTGGCAGCGATCGCGCGCGCCGGCGGCGCCCTCGTTCATGCCGACGCCGTGCAGGCCGCCGGCAAGATCCCCGTCGACGTGGCGGCGCTGGGCGTCGACGCGCTGACGGTCTCGGCGCACAAGCTTCACGGTCCGAAGGGGGCGGGGGCCATCTTCATCCGGCGTGGGGCGCCCTTCGAGCCGCCCACCCGCGGCGGTCATCAAGAACGGGAGCGGCGCCCGGGCACTGAGAACGTCGCCGGCATCGTCGGGTTCGGCGTGGCCGCGCGGATCGCGCGGATCGAGCTGGCCGAGAGCGCCGCACGGATCTGCGCCCTTCGCGATCGGCTCCTGGCGCGGCTGCGCGCCACGCCGGGGTTCCGCCGGCACGGCGATCCGCGGACGGCGCTGCCGGGAACGCTCAACGTCGGATTCGCCGGCGCCCCGGGGCAGCTGGTCGCGGCGGCGCTCGATCTGGAAGGGGTCGCCGTCTCGACGGGGGCGGCCTGCACATCGGGCTCGGTAGATCCGTCACCCGTCTTGCTGGCGCTCGGGCTCCTGCGCGAGGAAGCCGCGTGGGGCCTTCGCTTCGGCCTCGGCCGCGACACGACGGCCGAGGAGATCGATCGGGTGGCGGAGCTCTGCGGCGAGGTGATCGCGCGCGTCCGCGGGCGCGGCGGAGAGGGCGCCGTGGTCTCGACCGGCGGCGGCCGGGGACGGATCGTGGTGGCGATGTCGGGCGGCGTCGACTCGTCGACGGCCGCAGCGGTGCTGGTCGACGCCGGGTACGAGGTCGTCGGCGTGACCCTCCGCCTCTACGACGCGGCCGGCACGGCGGCCAGCGTCGGCGGGCGCTGCTGCGGGCCGCGCGACATCGAGGACGCGCGCGCGACAGCCGCGCACCTCGGCATCCCGCACCACGTGATCGACGAGAGCGCCGCCTTCTCGGCGGCGGTCATCGACGACTTCGTCGCCGAGTACCGCGCCGGCCGGACCCCCAACCCCTGCGTTCGCTGCAACGAGCGAATCAAGTTCGGCCCGCTGCTGGCGTTCGTCGACGCGGTCGGCGCCGGCGCGCTCGCGACCGGGCACTACGCGCGTCTCGAGGCCGACGGGGCGGGGGGCGTGGCGCTCGGGCGGGCGCGCGACGCTGACAAGGACCAGTCGTACTTCCTGTTCGGTGTCCGGCCGGAGGTGCTGGCCCGGGTTCGGTTTCCGCTCGGCGACAAGACGAAGCACGAGGTGCGCGAGCTGGCCCGCCGCTTCGCCCTCCCCAACGCCGACAAGCCCGACTCGCAGGAGATCTGCTTCATCCCCGACGGCGACCACGTCGGCTTCCTCGCCGCGCGCGGCGGCGCCGGGCCGGCCGGCGCGATCGTCGACGACGCGACTGGCGCGGCGCTGGGGGCGCACGCCGGCACGCACACCTTCACGGTGGGCCAGCGCCGCGGCCTCCCGGCCTCGACGGAGCGTCGGTTCGTGCTGCGCATCGACGCCGCCACCGGCGAGGTGCGGGTCGGACCCCGGGAGCGGCTGGGGCGCGATCGGCTGCGGGTGGGCGACGTCCGCTGGCTCGACGCGCGCTTCGCCAGCGAGTATTCGGCGGCGCCGGCGCGCTGCGCGGTGCAGATCCGCCACCACGCCCAGGCGGCGCCCGCCTGGATCGAACCCGGGCCCGGCGGCGCGACGCTGGTGCGGCTCGACGCCCCGGCCTTCGGCGTTTCGCCGGGGCAGGCGGCGGTGTTCTACGGCGCCGACGACCGGGTTCTCGGCGGCGGCTGGATCGAAGCGGGCTAGTTTCACGGGGGCCGGCTCGCTGCCGCTCGCCCGGTCCCCCCTCGCTTCCGTCTTACCTCACGCTGGAGATGGCGGCGACGACCTGCTCGGGACTCGTGTTCCGGTCGCGCTCGCGGACGGCGGCGACGGCGCCTTCCAGCTCACCCTTGTCGAGGAAGATCCCCTGGCAGCGGGTGCAGTAGTCGACGCGGACGACGCCCAGCATCACCTCGGAGAGGCTCCCCGGGCAGGCGGGGCAGGGGGCGACCGCCTCCGTCGGGACCGGCGGCGGCCCGGCCTTGCCGGCCAGGAGGCCGCGCAGGCGCGCAAGCTCGGCCTCCGGGAGCTTGGCCGCGCGGGTGATCTCACCCCGGTCCAACCAGAGACCGCCGCACTTGGGACAGAGATCGACCTCCAGCCCCTGAAACGTCGCCTTGTCCAGGATCGAGTTGCATTTCACGCAGCAGATGTTGGTTGCGTCCGGCATGGGCGAGATACTAGCAGTCCCATGAGCCGCGCGGAACCGGAAGAGACCTGGCCCCTGCCGGAGCTGGAGGTGCGCCTCGGCTACGCCTTCCGCGACCGGGTGCTGGCCGAGACCGCGCTGACGCACACCTCCTGGCTGAATGAAGCGACTGCGCCGGGGCGCGCCGACAACGAGCGGCTCGAGTTTCTCGGTGACGCGGTGCTGGCGTTGGTGGTCAGCGATCTCCTGATGCGTCGCCTGCCCGGCAGCGCGGAGGGGGATCTGACGCGGGCGCGGGCGGCGCTGGTGAGCGAGGGCGGCCTGGCGCGGGCGGCGGCGGCGCTCGATCTCGGGCGGTTCCTCTTCGTCGGTCGTGGTGAGGAGCGGACCGGCGGGCGGGCGCGCCCGTCGATTCTGGCCGACGCGCTGGAGGCGCTCATGGGAGCCGTCTACCTCGACGGCGGGCTCGACGCCGTGGCGGCGGTGGCGCAGCGGCTGTTTCAAAACGAGCTGACCGATGTCGAGTCGCACGCGCGCCTCGACTACAAGTCGCGCCTGCAGGAGCGGGCACAGGCGCTCTGGCAGGCGGCGCCGGTGTACCAGGTCGTCGCCGAGAGCGGCCCGGACCACGACAAGCGATTCGAGGTGGCGCTGTCGTTTGCCGGGCGCGAGTGGGCGCGCGCCAGCGGGCGGTCGAAGAAGGAGGCGGAGCAGAGCGCGGCGGCGGTGGCGCTCGCCACTCTCGAGCGCGAGCGGCAGCCCGATCCGGAAGGGAGCGCGTCGTGAACGAACCGTCGACCGAAAGGCTGCTGGCGGAGGTGCCGCCCGACGTGCTGGCCCTCTGCCGGCGGCTGCGCGCGGCCGGACACCAGGCGCACCTGGTCGGTGGCGGCGTACGCGACATGTTGATCGGCCGTCCACCAGCCGACTTCGACCTGGCGACCGACGCGCGTCCCGATGCCGTAGTCGGACTGTTCGGCAAGACCTTCGCCATCCCGACCGGGCTCAAGCACGGGACGGTCACCGTGCTGACGGAGACCCGGCGCCCCGTCGAGGTCACGACCTTCCGGGGTGAAGGCGAGTACCTCGACGGCCGCCGCCCGGTTTCGGTCAGCTACGTCGACACGCTGGACGAGGATTTGAGCCGCCGCGATTTCACGATGAACGCGGTGGCGTTCGATCCGCTCGACGGGCGTCTCTGCGATCCGTTCGACGGGCGCGGCGATCTCGCGCGCCGGCTGATCCGCGCCGTGGGTGATCCGCTGGTCCGCTTTCGCGAGGACGGGTTGCGCCCGCTGCGCGCCGTGCGCCAGGCGGCGCAGCTGGAGTTCACGGTCGATCCGCCGACCCGAGACGCGATCCCCCAGACGCTGGAGGTCTTTCGCAAGGTCTCCGCCGAGCGGGTTCGCGACGAGCTCTACAAGATGCTCGGGGCGTCCCGCCCGTCGCGCGGGCTGGAACTGATGCGCGAGACGGGCCTCCTCGCCGAGGTGATCCCCGAGCTGCTCGAGGGGGTCGGCTGCACGCAGAACCGATTCCACAAGCACGACGTCTTCGAGCACACGTTGTCCGTGGTCGACGAGACGAAGGGGGACGCCGTCGTGCGTTTGGGCGCGCTGCTACACGACGTGGGCAAGCCGCGCGCGCGCCAGCCGCGCGAGGGGGCGCCCGGCGAGTACAGCTTCTTCAAGCACGAGTACGTCGGGGCCGAGATGGCGGACGCCATCTGCCGCCGCCTCAAGCTGGCCAACGCCGACCGCGAGCGGGTGATCGCGCTGGTCAAGAACCACATGTTCTTCTACATGCCCGACTGGTCCGACGGGACGATCCGGCGGTTCGTGCGGCGGGTCGGCGGTCAGGAGGGGCTGGCCGATCTGTTCGCGCTCCGCGAGGGGGACGTGCGCGGGCGCGGGTTCGGCGAGGATCCCCAGGACGAGCTCGGCGAGCTCAAGAGTCGAATCGCCGTCGTGGCGGACGCCGACGCGGCGCTGAAGGTGACCGACCTGGCGATCAACGGGGGCGACGTGATGCGGATCCTGCGGATCGGTCCGGGCCGCGAGATCGGCGTGATCCTCGAGCGGCTGCTCGAACGCGTGCTCGACGATCCTTCGCTCAACACGCGGGAGAAGCTGGAGGCGATGCTGCCCGAGCTGTACGAGCCGCCCAACAAGAACTAAACGAAGGACGCGACGAGAACGAGAAGTGCGCGCGGCGCTAGCGGCGGTCGAGCGCCGCGACCAGCGCCGCCGCCGAGGTCACCGTCTCCACGCCGCGCGAGGCTGGCTCGGGGCGGCCGAGCAGCTCGGTGCGGCGGCGAACGACGGTCGACTCGGGGTCCGACAGCGCGATGACCTCGATCTCGGGCGCGGCGCCGGTGCGCGCCGGCCGGCGCGCCGGCGCCATGGGAGGGGCTGCCACGGCCAGGACCGCCGGCAGCTTGGCCTGCAGGCGACGCTTGCGGCCGCCGCCCCGGACGACGATCTCCGCGGCGCGTCCGTCGACGATGGTGATCTCCTCGACGCCCGTGAGGTAGGCGACGCCGAGGTGGCGGGCAATGGCGGCGGGGGTCGCGCCCAGCCCCTCCTCGTCGGAGCGGACGCCGGTCAAGATCAGGTCGACGCCAATCCGGCGCAGCGCGATCGACAGCACCTGACCGATGGTGTGAAAGTCGGCGCCGGCGAGATCGTCGGCGGCCACGCGAACGGCGCGGTCGGCACCCGCAGCGAGCGCCAGTCGGAGCGGACCGGCCTCCATCGAGGTCCCCCCGAGAACCGCCGTCACCTGGTGCTCGTCGCGCGCGAGCGCGAAAGCATGGGCGAGCGCCAGCGCGTCGGCGTGTCCCAGGGTGTCACCTTCCGGAACGGGGGGGGGCGCGCGCAAGCAGACGACGATGTTCACGCCGCGCCTCCGGGGTGGAAGGCGGAGAGGGCGCGGGCGATCTCCGCCCAGAGAGCTTCGCCGGCCGCAGCAGCGGGGACCCTCCACAGAACGTCGACCGCGCGCGCGCCCGGCGCGGCGCCGTCCCCCACCAGGATCGCGCCGACCCGTCCGCGCGGCGTTCCCGGCGCGGGGAGCTCGACGTCTCCGACCGCGATCAGGATCTCGGGCGCGGCGCCCGCCAGGAGAGCCGCTGCCCGCGTGCGATCGACCACCGCCACCCCGGGTGGGGCCCCGGCCTGCAATCGCGCGATGGCTTCGGGACCGAACGTCGGATCGACGACCACCACCACCCTGCAGAGCGGAGTCGCCGCCTCGGGATCCGGCTCCGACGCGATCTCGCTGACGGCGATCTCCCTGGGCGGCGCGCAGGCGATGACGTCGACGTCGATCTCCGCCCTGCCGACCTCGGGCGGCGCGACACCGGCCGCGAGGATGGCGACCACCGGGCGCTCGATCTCGACCGGATCGAGCCGCCGATAGCCGGCCCGGCTGGCGCGCCAGCGCCGCAGGAACACGCGTCCCACACCGTCCGCGAGCGGTGAGGTCGCGTCGCTGATCTCCAGATCGGCGGCGCCAGCGTAGGCTGCGCCGAGGCGCGCCGCCAGACTGGGCCCCAGCGCCGGGCCGGCACCGCCCGCGGGAAACAACACCAGCAGCGGTGCGATTCGTTCGACCGCCGCCTGCAGCGCTGGGCCGTGCGTCGCCTCGAGCGGGGGCGCGCCGAGCCCCGCGCCCTCACAGAGCAGGACCTTGTCCGCGCCCGCGCGGCCGAGATGCGCCACCAGCGCGTCGGCGATCTCGCGATCGTTCATGACGATCGCGAAGACGGTCGCGCCGGCCACACGCGCAACCCGGCGGCTCTCGGAGAGCGCGAACAGCGACGGGCCGGTAGGCTCGCCGTCGCGGACATCGATGGGAACGAGCAGGTTCGGCAGGGAGTGCCTCGCGGGCGAACGACGCGCCTATCATGCCCACGCGCGCGAGAGCTGTCCATTGACATGCTGATCCAACGGCCGCGATAATGCGGCTCCGGCACCCGCGGCATGCCACCAGGACCCGACGGCGACGACGAAGAGCTGGTCGAGATCGATGTCGTGATCGCCGACGCCGATGCGGCGCTGGGGCCGCCCCCGCTGCCGCCCGCGGCTCGACCGGCGGGAGCGCCCGACGAGGCGCCGGAGCTGGTCGAGACAGGGGAGGGCACCGAGCCGAACCGGCTAGAGGCTCCGTCGGTGGAGCCTCCCCCGCCTCTCCCGGATCTGCTGGAGATCACCGACGCGGTGGAGCTACAACCGCCGATCGTCGAAGCCTCGGAGGACGATCCGACCGCGGCGCGCCTGCTGTTCGAGGCGGAGGCCGCGGTCGCCGAAGGGGGGCGCCGCGGCGCGCTCCTCCTCGAGGCGGTGCGCCTGCGCGACGAGTCAGCATCCGTCACCGGGGAGGGCGCGGCGGAGGCTCTCGAGGCGGCGCGCGCGGCGTTCGCGGCCGACCCCGCCTCCGCGCGTGCGCGCTGGGTCATGCGTCGGATGCTCGCGCGCGCGGGCCGCTGGGAGGAGTTGGCCGGGATCTACGCGCAGGCCATCGCGGCACCGTCGGCGGCGGGATCGCCGCGCGAGCGCGCCGATCTTCTGATCGAGCGCGGTCGCCTGCTCGAGGATCGGCTGGGACGGGCGAGGGAGGCCGTCGAGGCCTACCGCGCGGCGCTGGCGGCTGCGCCGGATCACGCGGGGGCGCTGCTGGCCTTGCTCGTCGCCGGCGCGCGACAGCAAGAGGCGGCGCTGCGGGCCGAGGCGCTGGGCGGGCTCGCGCGGCGCGCGGAGGGATTGGCGCGGCGCGGGGCGCTGGTGATCGAGGAGGCGCTGGCCTGGCGTCAGGCGGCCGTGCCCGACGCCGACGCGCGCGCACTCGCAGCGCTCGAGGGGGAGCTCTCCCGTCAGGATCCGGGCGCGCCGACGGGCGCGCTGCTCGTCGAGCTCGAGGCGCTCACCCGCGGCGACTCTCGCCCGAGATCGCCGTCCGCGCGCTCGAGGAGCTCGCCGGGCGGGCCGCCGTCGCCGATCCCGGGCTGGCGGTCGCGCTCGTTCGCGAGCGGGCGCGTCTCCTCCGGCAGGCGCTCGATGCGCCGGAGGCGGCGCTCGAGGCGCTCGATGGGGCGGCGCGGCTCGATCCGGCCCATCCGCTGCTGGCGGCGGAGCGGATAGAGCTGGCGCTGGCACTCGATCGCCGCGAGGTCGCGGGCGAAGTCGCCCAGGCCTTCGTCGGCGCCGCGGAACGAGACGACGAGGCGGTTGATCTGGCGCTCGCCTATGCGGAGGCGATCTTCGATCCGGCGCATCCCGATCCGGCCGTCGAGATTCTGCAGGCGCCGCGCGTGCGGGCACGCCTCCCCGCGCGCGCCGATCTGCGGGCCACGGAGCTCGCCATCGCTGTGGTCAAGCACGATCCGCGCGCCCTCGCAGAGGCGTTTGCCGCCGAAGCCGACGCCGGGACCGAGGGCGACGGCGGGTCGAAGACCGCCGCGCTCATCGCGGCCGGCGCGGTTCACGCGGGCCCGCTGGGAGAGACCGAGGCGGGCGCCGATCTCTATCGCGGGGCCATCGCCGGGGCCGACGCGCCCGAGCGGACGCGCCCGGCGGTCCAGGCGCTGGTCGCCCTCCAGGCCGGGGGCGGCCGGGTCGAGGACGCGGCGGCGACCCTGGAGGCGGCGCTGGCGGCGCCTGGTGTGAAGGAGGGATCGCCCTCGGAGGCGTTCGAGATCTGGGCGCGCGAGACGCTGGTCTCGTTCTACACCGACCAGCTGGGGGCGCCGGCCGAGGCGCTTCCTCACCAGCGCCGGCTGGTCGCGCTCCGGCCTCAGGAGATCGCGCGCCGGGTGCGGCTCTGCGATCTCGATCTGCAGAGCGGCTCGGATCGGCTGCCGCTCGGCGCGCGGGCCGACAACCTGCGGGCGCTCGCCGCGGCGGCGGGTGATCCGGCCGCCGCGATCGCGCTCGAGGTCGCCGCCGGACGAGCACTGGCCGAATCGGCCGAGCGCGAGGAGGTCGCCCGAGGGGTGGCGCTGCTCCGCGAGATCGCGCCCGAGGATGCGACCGGGCTCGCCACGGCGACCCTCGAGCGGACCGCCACCTCACCTTCGGAGCGGGCGGAGATCGTCGCCGCCGAGCTGGCGGTCGTCGAGGCAGATCCGTCGGTCGAGCGGACACGCGCGCTGCGCTTCCGGCTGGCCCACCACCGCGCGGCGGCGGGGGCGTTCGCCGAGGCGATGGCGGCGCTCACCCCGCTGCGGTCCGAGGGCGATCCGCTGGCGCGGGCCTGGAGCTACCAGCTCGCGCGCCGGGCGGGCGACCCGTTCCTCGAGGTGGCGGTGCTCTCCGAGGAGACGCGCGTCCCCGACGGCGCGCTCGGCGAGGAGGCCAGCGTTCTCCTGGCCCACGGCGAGGCCCTGGCCAGGGCGGGCGATCCGCAGGGGGCAGCCGACTCGCTCCGCCGCGCGGTGGCCCGCGCGCCCAACGGGGAGACGGCGGCAGACGCCGCTCTGGGGCTCTTCCGGCTGGCGACGGCCGATCCCACCAATGGTGCCGCGGCGCTCCCCGAGACGCTCGACGCGCTCCGGGACGCTCTGGACGACGACCCGGCGCTCGCCGCCGCAGCGGGGCGCGAAGCGGGGCTCTGCGCGGTCGCGGTCGGATCCGCGGTGTCGCTCGATTCTCGCCTCGACGACGGGGCGGGCCTCGCCGATCTCACGCTGCTCCGGTTCATGACCGGCGCACGCGCCGGCAACGCCCGCGCGGTGGCGGAGGCGCTGGTCGAGATGGCCCGTGGGATGGCGGGCCCGGACGGCGCGCCGACGGCCGACGCCATCCCCTTGCTCGGGCGGGCGGCGGCGCGCGCGCGGCTGGGCGGCGCCGAGGCCGCGGAGGCGGTGGCGCGCGCGGTCTGGCAGACGGCGCACCCACCTGCGCTGGCGCCGGCCCTGTCAGATCTTCCGGTGGCCGGCGCGGCCCCCTGGCCGTCCGGCCGCCCCGATCCGCGGCGCGCGCGGGCACGGCGCGCGGGCGGGGCGATCGGCGTGGCCCTGCACCTGGAGGCGGCGCTCGACGCCGAGCGGGCAGGCGATCTGGGCGCGGCGCTGGCCGCCTACGGCAGCGTGATCGCCCTCGAGCCGGAGCGACTCGAGGCCTGGACCGGCGTGCGGCGGGTCGCGCGCGCGGGTGGCGACCGCCTCGGTGAAGCGCGGGCGCTGGCGCGACTCGGCGTTCTCGTGCGCGATCCGGCCCGCGCGGCGGCGTTGTTCACCGAGGCGGGCGCCGCCTACGAGCAGGCGGGGCGCCTCGACGACGCCATCGCGGTGTTCTCGCGCGCGGTCGAGCTCGACCCTGACGACGCGGCCGCCTACGCCCGGGTCCACGCGCTACTCGCCGCAGATCTCGCGGCACCCGGCCGGGCGGAGACCTTCGACGGTCTGCTCTCCTATCGGCTGGCCGCCGGGACGCTCGGCCCCAGCGCGCGGATCGCCTTGCTTTTCGAGCGCGCGGAGCACCGACTGGGGGCGCTCGGGGATCGGGCGGCGGCTTTTGAAGACTTCAAGCACATCTTGAAGATCGACTCCGAGCACGTCGCCTCGCTGCACAAATTGGCGGCGGGGGCGCTGGCCGATCACGACACGCGCGGCGCGGTCGCCTGGCTGGAGCGCTACGTGACGGCGGCGGGAAGTGACGACGAGGAGCGGGTGGCCGCCGCCAAGCTCGATCTCGCCGTCTGCTACGACGCGCGCGGGGAGCCGGTCCGCGCCGTCGAAACCCTCCGCCGCGCGGCCCTGGCGCGGCCGAAGGATCCGATCCCGCTCGAGCGGATGGCCGACATCCAGCTTGCGCGGCGGGACGTACGGGGCGCCGTGGAGGCGCTGCGGGGGGCGGCTGCGCGCCTCGCCGACCCGCGCGCGCAGGCGGCGCTGGCGATGCGGGTGGGGACGATCCTGCGCGGCGTGGGGCGCGACCCGGCGGGGGCCGCGACGGCGTTCCGGCAGGCTGCGGATCTCGACCCGCTCGGCACCGGCGCTGCTGCCCTGGTCGCGTTGCACGACGACGCTTCCGACGCGCGCGGCGCCCTGGAGGTGATCGACCGCGAGGTCGGGGAGCTTCGGGGAGGGCTGGCCAAGAATCCGCTCGATGCGCGTCGGCTCGAACGGCTCGCGGAGTGGCTGGCGGACGCGCGCCGCCGCGGGAGCCCCGCCGTGCTTCCAGAGGCGGAGGCCGCGGTGGAGAACGTCCGGGGGCTCCTCGGCGGGCGCCCCTCGCCGATCCCTGCGCCGGCGACCATCGCGCCCAAGGCCGGGCGCGCGTTCCTGACCGAGATCGCCGACCCCGCGGCGGTCGGCTTCGTCGCCGAGGTCTGGCCGCACCTCGCCGAGGCGGTGGCCTCGCTCTTCCCGGCGCCCACGCGCGGGCGCCCAGCGCCGCTCGCTCCCGAGCAGGCGGCGCGCCTCGCCTGGATTGGCGCCGCGGCGGCGGCGCTGGGAATTCCGCGCCTCGCGGTCCTTGTCGCACGAGAGCCCGAGGCGCCCCCGGCGAGGGCGATCGAAGAGCCCGACGCGGCGGTGATCCTGCGGGCCGACGCGCTGTCGTCGCCCGCGCTCCGCTTTCACGTCGGCCGGGCGCTGGCGGTCATCGCCGGACGAAGCGCGGTCCTCGAGCGGGCGAGCGCCACCGATCTGGCGCCGCTCTTCGCGGCGGCGGCCATGGTGGCGGGCGCGCCGGTTCCGGCCGGGTTGCCGACCCCGCCGGAGAACCTGCTGCGCGAGGTGACCCGTGCCGTCGGGCGCAAGGACCGCAAGGCGCTGGCGCTGCAAGCCTCGCGATTCGGGTTCGAGCCGTTCGACCTGGAAGCCTGGCGGACGGCGACGCTGCGCGCGGCGGATCGTTTCGGTCTGCTGGTGGCTGGCGATCCGGCGGCCGCGGCGGCGGTGCTCGCGGGTGGCGTTCGGACCCTGCCGGGCAACCTGGCGGCGCTCGATCTGCTCGGCTTCGCGCTCGGTGCGCGGTACCCGGCCCTGCGCCGGGCCATCGAAGGCGGAGCCGGCTGATGGCGGCGGGGAAGAAGCCGCCGGGATCGGACGACGACGATACCGTCGAGGTCGAGGAGGGTCTGCTCGACGATCTGTTCGACGAGGCGCCCGCGACCGATCCGACCATCTCCGCGATGAGCGAGGACGTGACGCTGGAGGTGCCCGCGCCGGGCAGCGCCGCGCGGGTCGACGCCGGCGGTCCACCCGAAATCGAGGGGCCCCAGCTGTTCGCGCCGATGCTGCCGGAGATGGAGGCGGAGATCTGGCAGGCCGGGATCCAGGCGCTGGTGACCGTCCCTGACCGGGTCGACCCTGTCGAGATCCCACGCGCGACGTGGCTCGAGGAGGCGCGCCTCTTCCTGGGGGAGAGTGGATCGGCGGAGACGGCGGAGCTGGCCGCGGGGCTGCTGACCGCCGCGGCGCGCACGGCGGAGATCGTCGGCGAGGCCGGGGAGGCGGCCAGCGGTTACGACGAGGCGCTCGGGCGCGCACCGTCGGCGGCCGACGCGCTGCGGGCGCGCGCCCGGCTGGCCGAGAGCGTGGGCGACGTCGACGAGGCGCACGCGCTGTGGGCGCGGCTGGCGATCGCCGCTGGGACGGTGGAAGAACGGGCGTTCTACGGCGCCCTCTCCGCGGAGTGGACGCTGGCGCGGCGGGGCGCGCTGCCCGCCGTCGCCCTCGACGCGATTCCGGCCGGGGCGGCCCGGGTGCTCGCCGTCGCCGAGGAGGCGCTGCGCGGCGACGCGCCGGGGGCGGCGGCGGGTGCCTTCGCGGCGGCCGGGCGCGCTCTCGGCGGGAGTCTCGGGGCCGCGTTCCTCGATCAGGCGGCCCGGTTCGCGGTCGCGGCGCGCGACGGCGCCTCGGCGAGCGCGTACCGGCTCGCCGCCCGCAAGCTAGATCCCGCGGCGCCGGTCGGGGTGCTGGTCCGCCTGCGCGCGGCCGCCGAGGCGGATCGCCGCGGTGTCGCCGCCAGGGTCGGCGAGCTCTCGTCCGTGCTGCCACGTGGGTCGAAGCTGGCGCAGGCGGTCGGTCGCTGGGCGGTCGCGCTGGCCCGGCAGCGCGGCGACGCGGCGGGCGCGCTGACCCTCTGCGCGGATCTCGGGGCGACGACGGTGGCGGCGGCGCGAGATCGGATCGATCTCGAGATCGCGGCGGAGACGACGCTCGACGAGGCGAGCCTGGTACGGCTGCGGCAATCGGCGACCGCGCCGGCGGCGGCGTCGAACCTGATCTGGATCGAGGCGGGCGATCTTCTGCGGCGTGGCGCGCTGGACGAGGCCGCCGCGATGCTCGGGCGCGCGATCGAGGAGCAGGCTGACGCGGTCCCGCTGGCGCTCCTCGCCGAGCAGCTCGCGACGGCGGCCGACGATCCGGCGCTCGAGGCGGCGGCGCTGGACATCTGGCTGCGGGGTGATCCGGCACGGCGGGCCGAGGCCGCGTTCGGCCTGGCGCTGGCGCGCGAGGCGGTCGGTAGCGCGCTCGCGGCGCGGGCCGCGCTGCAGACTGCGATGGAGTCGGCGCCCGAATCGCTCGCCTTCTGGATCGCGGCCGCGTCCGACGCCCGTTCGGGACGGCGAAGCGACGCCGCGGCGGCGCTCGACTACGGGGCGGAGGTCTGGGGATCGAGCCCGCTCGCGCCTGCGTTGCGCGCGATGGCGGCGGTCACGCACGGCGCGAGCGATCCGGCGCGCGTGCTGGCGGCGCTGGCGCTCCCCGGCGACGGAACGCTCTCGGAGGCGGGACGGGCGCTGGGGGTGGAGGCGGTGGCGCGGCTCGCCGAGCGGGCAGGCGATCGACCGGCGCTGGAGGCGGCGCTCGCGGTCGCGGCGGAGGAGGCGAACGATCCCGGGCAGCGCGCCTGGGTGGCGCTGCGGCGCGCGTCGATCACCCAGGCCGCCGAGGGCGAGGCGCGTGCCCGCGCGCTCGAGCTCGCCCGCGAGGCGTCGCCCGCGCACCCGGTGGCGCTGGCCCTCTCGCTCGCCGAGCCCGGCGTCGAGCCCGCGTCGGCCGCCGCCGCGCTGGCCCGTCTGGCCGCCACCCCTTCCGATCTCCAGTCGCTCCGCCGTTCGGCGGCGCTCGCCGCGGCGAGCATGCTGGCGCTGGCCGGCGATCGGCCGGGCGCGCTGCGGCAGGCGGTGAAGCTCCTGACCTCGTCGCCCAACGACCCGGAGGCGCACGCGGCGGTGGCCAGAGCGGCGGTGGGGGTCGGCGGGCCGGCAGGCGCCGAGGCGCTGGCGGCACTGGCGGTCGATTCGGCGGAACGAGACCAGGCCCGCGCGCTCGCCATCGCGGAGGCGCGCATCGCGGCCGGGCGGACCGACTCGGCGGGCGAGGCGCTGCGGGCTCTCGGCGGGGGGCGCTTCGCGGGCGACGTGCGGCGGGCGGCGATCCGGATCGGCGCGCCGGGCTCGGCCGGCTTGCCGCCCGGCTTTCTGGCCAGCGCGGCGGACGGAGAGGCCGGCGACGCCCGTCGCGCGATCCGCGCCGTCGTCGACGCCGCCGGCGCCGGGCGCTGGGGCGAGCTGTCGGAGGCGCTGGCCGGACACCCCCCGCACGAAGGGGCGGCCACCTCGGCCACGCTCAGCTTCGCGGCGCTCCTCGCCGCAGGACACGGGATGGACGCGGCCGGCGCGCGGCTCGACGCGGAGGCGGTGAGGGCAGTCGGCGAAGCAGACGACGCCGGAATGGCGGTGCCGCTGCCGGTCCTGGAGCGGGTGGCCGATTCGGATGCGGAGCTCGCCACCCGGCGGCGCGCGCTGACATTGATGACGAGGCATCTCGGCGCGGCCGAGGCCGATCGGCGCTCGGCGGCGGCGGCGCTGGCCGAGCGCGCGCGCCTCGAGGCCGGCGCCGGCGACGGGGCGGCCGCCGCCGAGAGCTGGCGCGCGGCCCTGGCGCTGGAGCCGACGTTCCTGGGCGCGGCGAGATCGCTGCGCCTGGCGGTCGCGCGCGCGGGAGAGCTGTCCGCGGCGAGCGCGGCTTCGGAGACGGAGGCGGCCTGCTTGCTGGTCCCGGCGCATCGGGTCCGCGCGCTGATGCTGGCGGCTGCGCTGACGCTGGAGGTGAATCCGCCCGAGCGGGAGCGGGCGCTGGGCCTGCTCCGCGCGGCGCTGGCGGTCGATCCGACGCACGACGGAGCGTTCGAGCGGATGCGCGCGCTGCTCGGCGAGCAGGAGGACGTGGCGGGGCTGTCGTCGGCGCTGGCCGCACGGATCGAGGTGGCGCAAAATCCCTTCGAGGTCACCTCGCTCCGGCTCGGACGCGCGGATCTCCTGGCCGGCAAGCTCGGCGATCGGGCGGCGGCGCGCGCGGAGCTCGAGGCGGTGCTGCGCAAGCAACCCGAGCACGCGCGCGCCCTCGAGCGTCTGTCGGAGTTGCTCTGGGGCGGCGAGGCCTGGGCAGACGCCGGCGAGATCTACCTGCGCCGCGCGGTGGTGGAGCGCGACCCGGCGACGCTGCGGGCGATCTTCCTGCGGCTCGGCGAGATCTACCTCGGCCGCGTCCCCGATCCGAAGCGCGCGGCGGCCGCGTTCGAACGGGTGCTGTCGGTCGACGCCGACAACCTGGAGGCGCTGCGCGCGCTCTCCGATCTGACGGTCGCCGATGGGGACTGGAAGCGCGCGCTGCCGGTCGTCGAACGGCTGGTCGCCCGGGAACCGGACGCCGCCCGGCGCCAGAAGACCCGCGTCCGGCTCGGCGAGGTGCTGATGCACACCCAGGATCTGCGCCGCGCCGGCCTGGAGCTGCGGCGCGCCGTCGAGGAGGCGCCGCGCGACATCGTGGCGGTCAGCGCGCTCGCGCAGCTTCTCGACCGGGCCCGCGATCAGGCGGGGCGCCGGGCGGTGCTCGACCGCGCCGTCGGGCTCCTGCGCCGCGATCTCGGCGGCGCGGCGGGGCCGGCGCTGGAAACGCTGCGGGGGCTCGCCAGCCTGCTCGAGCTGCGCGAGCGCCCGCATGCGGCGCTGGCGGCGGCCCAGCTGGTGGCCGCGCTGGGCGCGGGCGCGAAGGATGGGGTGCGGGCCGCTGCGCGGCCGGGACGCAGCCTCGCCGCGCTCCGCCGCCCCGAGGTCGACGAGCGGTCCTACGCATCGGAGGTGCCGCCCGGCATCCGGCAGCTCTTGCGACAGCTCGGGCCGATGGTCCGCCCGAGCGGTCAGGAGCTCGCCCAGCGGCTGGCCCGGCACGGGGTGACGCGCGCCGACCGGCGCACGCGCGGGATGGCGCCGCGACCGCTGTTCGACGCCGTCGCCGCCGAGCTGGGGGTCGGCGAATTCGATCTCTACCTGAAGACGGCGCCGGCGGCGGCGGGGCCGATCGCGCTCCGCGCGGAGCCGGGCAGCCCGCCCGCGCTGATCATCGGGGCGGCCATCGAGGAGCTGGGGCCCGGCGCGCTGCGGTTCGCCGCCGCCCGGGCGCTGCGCCTCACCGCCACCCACCTCGACGCGCTCCTGGCCCTGCCGGAAGAAGAGGCGGGTGCGCTCCTGGTGGGGATCATCCGACAGTTCGTCCCCGACTACCGTCATGCCGGCGTGCGCGAGGAGCGGGTCGCGCCCGAGGCGGCGCGCGCCGAGCGGGCCATCCCGCGCAAGCTCAAGCCGGCGCTGATGCCGTTCGCGGTGGAGAGCGCTGGCCCCTTCGATCTCCCCGCGCTCTACGCCGCCACCCGCGACGGGGCGAACGCCATCGGGCTCCTGGCGGCGGCCGATCTTCCGGCCGCGCTGTCGGTCATTCTCGGGATCGGCGGGGCAATCGTGACCCCGGCGCCAGGGGGCGGTTCGGGGCTCAGCCTGGCGGTCATCGGCGCCAGCCCGGAGGCGATGAATTTGCTGCGCTTCGCCGTCTCCGACGACCACGACGATCTCGCTCGCGAGCTGGAGTCGTGACGCGCCCGCGTGATAAATTGGCGCGATGCCCGTGGGAGACGCCAGTCCGCCGGCTGCTGACGATCCGCTGATCGGCACGGTGGTCTCGGACCGCTACCGCATCATCCGGAAGGTGGGCGAGGGGGGAATGGGCGCCGTCTACCAGGCGGAGCACGCGCTCATCGAGAAGCGCGTCGCGCTCAAGATCCTGTTTCAGGATCTGACCCGACGCCCCGATCTGGTGCTGCGCTTCCTGCAGGAGGCGAAGAGCGCCTCGCGCATCGGGCACGAGAACGTCATCGACATCTCCGACTTCGGGCAGTCGACCGACGGCCTGGTCTACATCGCGATGGAGTTTCTGGACGGGCAGGATCTCGGCAAGACGCTCAAGGCCGAGAAGTCGCTCCCCTGGCTGCGCGCGCGGCCGATCCTGATGCAGATCACCAAGGGGCTGCGCGCCGCGCACGCCCGCGGCGTCATCCACCGCGACATGAAGCCGGAGAACGTCTTCCTCGTGCAGAAGGAGGGGCGCCCGGACTTCGTCAAGGTGCTCGATTTCGGCATCGCCAAGGTGGTCAGCGCCGACGACAACGACGGGCCGCGCCTGACGCAGACGGGGATGATCTTCGGGACGCCCGAGTACATGTCGCCCGAGCAGGCGCAGGGGCACCCGCCTGACCACCGCGTCGACGTCTACGCCGTCGGCTGCATCATGTACCACGTGCTGACCGGCGCGGTGCCCTTCACCGCGGATAGCTTCATGGGGATCCTGACCAAGCACCTGCTCGAGCCAGTGGTGCCGCCGCGAAAACGGCGTCCGGATCTGGCGAATCCCGGCCGACGTCGAGGCGGTCTGCCTGCGCGCGATGGAGAAGGATCGCGAGAAGCGCTGGCCGGACATGGACGCTTTCTACCAGGCGCTCGGACAGGCGGGCGGCGTGCCGTTCGAGCCGTCGAACGTCTTCATCCCCCGCGAAGCGTCGGCGTCGTCGGCGCTCAAGTATCCGCGCCTCACGGAGGCGAGCGAGGTGGCGGCGCGCGAGTCGAAGACGGCAATCGCGGCGTCGCCGCCGACGGGGACGTTCGACGATGAGCGGCCGCAGCGGGCCGAGCGGACGGGCGGTCTCGGCGCCGCGGCGAAGATCGGCCTCGGGGTCGCCGGCGCGCTCTTGGCCATCGTCGTGCTGGTCCTGGCGCTGCGCGGGGGGCACAAGACCGCCGAGTCCGCCGTCGCAGCGACGCCGCCTCCGGCACCGATGCCTGCCGCGGCGGCGCCCGCACCCGCGACGAAGGCGCCGCCGGCAGCCGCCGCGGTGCCCGCCGCACCCGTCGAGGCGGCGGTGGCGCCACCCGGCGAGCCGGCCGAAAAGGCGGCCAAGCCGAGGCACCACCACGAAGCCGCCGAGCCCGGCAAGGCCGATCCGCTCCACCGCAGGATCGACGTGCCGGGCGAGGCGACGCCCGCCGAGCTCAAGAACCCGTTCTCCACGCCGTAGGGAAAACGTCCGACCGTGCGTGGTCATCCGGTCGAGGTCAGCGCCGAGGCAGCGGCGGCGCACGCGGGCGCGCTGGTCGTCGACCTGCACAACGACGTGCTCACCAAGCTGACACACTCGAGGTACGACTTTTCGCGCGAACACGCCCCGGCGACCTTCTACAACCCCCTTCGGCTCGATCTCGATCTGCCGCGCATCAAGCGGGGAGGCCTCGGCGCGCTCGGCTGCCTCATGTTCTCGGGCTTCCGGATCGATCCGGGGCGCCGCCGGTTCTGGCGGCAGCTCGAGCGCGCACGCGAGCTCGCCGCCCGGCACGCCGACGCGCTCGTTCTTGCCCGCAGCGTCGCCGACATCCGCGCGGCGCACGCCGCCGGCCGGGTGGCGCTGTTCCTGGGCGTCGAGGGGAGCTACGCGATCGACGACGACGTCGAGGTCGGCGTGGCGCGCCTCGCCGAGGCGGGCGTTATGTTCCTGGGGCCGCTGTGGGAGCGGGACAGCGGCGCGGGGACCTCGTGCCGTACGGCCGCCGCGCGCGACGGCGGCCTCACTGACGGCGGCCGGCTCCTCGTCCGTGCCTGCGACGCGGCCGGGATCCGTCTCGACGTCGCGCACGCGAGCAAGAAGACGTTCTGGGATCTCCTCGAGCGGGCCGCGCGGGCGCCGTTCTCCTCGCACTCCGGGGCCGCCGGCGCGCACGCCCACCCGCGCAACCTGGACGACGATCAGATCCGCGCGCTGGCCGGGCGGGGTGGGATCGTCGGGGTCATCTTCGTCGCGCCGTATCTCGGAGGGACGTTCTGCACGGTGGAGCGCATCGCCGACCACATCGAGCACGTGGCGCGCGTCGGGGGCGAGGACTGCGTCGCGCTCGGGTCGGATTTCGACGGATTCCTCCCTTTGCCGCGCGGCCTGCGCGACGCCGCCGATCTGCCGCGGCTGACGGAGATCCTCTGGCGGCGCGGCTGGCGGGCGCCGGCGCTCGGCAAGCTGCTGGGCGAAAACGCGCTCCGCTACTTCGGTGACGGGTCGCAGGGCGCGGGCTAACTGCGGGCTAACCGTCGGTCGGGGCGCGGAGCTCGTCGCCGAACAGCTGTTGCATCAGCGCGGCGGCCTCGCCCTTGGCGCCGGCGATGTGGGGAGCGAGGGCGGCGGCGAACTCGGCGGCGCTCTGGTAGCGCTGCGCTGGATCGACCGCCAGGACCCGCTGCAGCAGCCCGGAGGCGACGGGCAGGTGGGCGACGCTGGCGAGCTGCCCGGGGCTCGGACCGGTCGCCGCCTGCAAGAGCTGCTCGAACGCTCCGTCGCCTGAATAGATCTGTTCGTCGGTGAGGGCGTAGTACATCACGAGACCGAGCGAGAAGAGATCGGAGCGCAGGTCGACGGGCTGGCCGCGCGCCTGCTCGGGCGACATGAAGCCGACGTTCCCCTTCACCACGCCAGCCTCGGTCTTGGAGACGCGGCCGGTCGCCTTGACGATCCCGAAGTCGAACAGCTTCACCTCGCCGCGCGCGGTGACCATGATGTTGCCGGGGGAGATGTCGCGGTGGACCAGGCCCAGGGGCGCACCGGTGGCGTCGGGCTGGGTGTGCGCGTAGGCGAGAGCGTCGAGCACGTCGTGCGCGACGTACATCATCAGCTTCTCTCCGAGCGGCTTGCCGATCCGCTCGCGGTGTCGCTCGAGTAGCCGGGAGATGTCGCGGCCGATGATGAACTCCTGGGCCATGAAGTACTCGTCGCCGACCTTGCCGAAGTCGAACACCGGGACGATGTTGGGGTGAGCCAGCGTCGAGCCGAGCTTGGCCTCGTCGATGAATTGATCGACCGCGCTCTTGTTGCGGGCGAGCTCGGGGCGCAGTCGCTTGATGACGAAGACGCGGCGGAATCCCTCCGCGCCGTGCAGCGCCGCCGTGTAGATGTCGGCCATCCCGCCGCCGTCGAGGCGGCGCAGGAGGCGATAGCGGCCGAACACGCTGGGGTCGGTCGCCGGGGTGCGGGGCGTCCCCATCTTGGCGGTCGAGCGCCGCTCCTCCTCCGGCGTGCGGTCGCCGCTGCCGATGTGGACGACGGAGTTTCGGTTCCCCGGCAGCTCCGCGGGCGGCGGCCCTGGCTCCGGCGCGGCGGTGCGGGAACGCCCGCGCCAGAAGAAGAGGCCGGAGAGGCCGAACAGTGCCATCAGGCCGAGCCACCTGCGCGGGTCACCACCAGGTCCCGCCGCGACGGGCCGAGGCATCGGCGCGACCGCCCAGAGCCAGAGGTTCGCCGACGCCGGGACCGCGACGGCCAACTGGCTGCTCTCTTCGGCGAGGTGACGCCCGGCGGCCTCGTGTCCCGGCAGGGCGGCGACGACGGCGGCGGCCCCGTCGCCGGCGGAGGCGATCACGCGGTGTCCGTCGGAGAGCGCGACCGGGGCGCCGATCGTGCGCGCGAGCGCCGCCAGGTCGAACGGCGCGGCCAACACCAGCGAAGTCGGCTCCGCCCGGTGGGTCAGCCCGATCGCGACCACCGCCGCGACGACTGGCCGGGTGCCGACGAGGAGACCGGAGGAGACGAGCGAGTCGGGGGTGCGGGTGATGAGCCCGACCGGCACCGGCAACTCCTTGTCGCCGCGGACGGCCAGGAGGTGCCCGCCGGCCACGATCGCCGCGTCACGCGCCCGGTAAGGGATCCACCAGTCCTCGGTCTCGAAGAGGTCGACGATCGTCGCCCCGTCGACCCGATCGGTGAGCGCGGCGCGCAGCTCCGGGACCTGCGCGGCTTGGGCGACCTCCGCTTCGAGGCCCCGGGTTCGCTCCGCCAGCGCGGCCCCGAGCCGCGTGCGAGTCGCGGCGACGGCGGCGTCGACGTCGGCCGCCGAGCGCGTCGGCTCATGATTGCCGCCCAGGATGACGCCGGCACGGACACCGGCGGCCGCGCCGGCAAGCGAGCAGGCGAGGAGACCGATCGTCGCTCTGCCGCGTGGGTTCATGGGAGGCTATTCCTTGTACGATCCGTACGGCTGGCCAAGCTTGTTGAGGTGCGCGGCGGCCGGAGACTCGTCCACGGTGAAGGTCGCCTGAGCGCCGGCGGCGGTGACGTCGATCTTTTGCTGGGCCGGCTTGGTGGTCGGGCTCCAGACCACCAACTTGCGGGTTCCGACGGGAACGTTCTCCAGCCGAAAGCTGCCGTCGGCGCCGACCTTGGTGTAGACCGCGCTCGGAACCACCAGGATGGCGGCGGTCATGCGCGAGTGGATGTTGCAGAAGACGTCGACCACGCCGGGGGTCGACAGGACCACCGAGCGGGGTGTCTCGCCGGCGCGGTAGGCGCCGAGATCGAAGGCGTTGCGCCCCGAGGTGGAGAAGACGTTGTGGTAGATGGCGTCCAGGTTGGGGAAGACGACGCTGGTGCCGCGCTGGACGATCGCCACGCGCGGCATGAACTGCTTGTCCTTCTGCTTGATCTCCACGGTGCGCCCGCGGGCCGGCGCGCCGCGCACCTGGTCGAGATAGACGTAGACGTCCTTGAGCGCGCCGGCGCGGGATTGCACGTGGCCCACCACCGCGCCCACGCCGGCGTTCTCTCTGACGGGCGCCTCGGGCGCGGGCGCGGGCGCGGAAGGAAGCTCGCCCGTGCTCGAGGGGAGGGGCGGGATTGCCGGCGCCGTGCCGCCGAGCTGTCCCCCGGACTGCAGCAGCTTGAGCAGGACGTTGTAGCGCTCCTGCTCGATCGTCAGCATCTGGATGATGAGCTGGCGCTGATCGGCGACCTCTCTTTCAAGGCGGGCGAAATCGGCGGCGGTCGGAGGTCCGCCCTTCGCTTCGGCTGCCCCGCTCGAGCGCGCGAGGCCGACGACGAGGCAGGTGGCCACCGCGGCGGCCACCACCGGCCCGCGCGACCGCCAGATCCCTCTGCGACGAATGTGGGTGCGCTTCATGTTGTCGACCTCACGCCCTAGTAGGAGAGGACCAGCGAGCTGGTGAAGACGTCGTCCGGAATCTGCGGAATCCCGCCGTACTCGCCGTTGTGAAGATACTCCGCCTTGGCGACGATGTGCTCGTTGACGACGACGCGCACGCCGCCGGTGGCCCGCCACTGCCGCGTGAGGTAGAGGCGGTCGCCGCCGGTCAGGCTGTTCGGGTTCCCCAACCAGACGTCGGCGTCGCGCACATCGCCGCGTCCGAGCAGACCGATCATCGGCGTCACCATCCAGTCGACCTCGAGGTAGCCGCCGTAGTGGAGGGCGAGGCCGTACGGGCGGTGGCTGGGGTCGTAGTTCGGGCCCGTCTCGCCCGGCGCGGCCCCCTTGAGCCACTGTCCCTTGATGTCGAGCGGGCCGACGTGCGCCAGCAGATCGGCCCCCACGAACCACATCGCGTTGGTGTCGTCGACGGCGTTGTCCTGCGGTCCCCACGACCCGGAGAGACCGACCTGCAGATCGATCGGAAATGGGCGGACCGAGAGGCGGCCGCTCACCGTCTTGCCGGAGTTGGTGTCGATCTCGTCGTAGAAGTGAAACGACTCGATCGACGACGAACCGTTGGTGACGGCGGCGGCGATCACCAGCCGCTCGTCGTCGCCGAACTTGCTGCGGACCTTGATTCCGAGCGGCGTCCCGGTCGTATAGCGAGCGATGAGCGAGGGCGTGACGCCGAAGCGCTGGGTCGACTTGCGATCGCGGTACTCGATGCCGATCACCGAGTCCATCTTGCCGATGAAGATCGAGGTCTTGCCCGACTGCGTGGGCATCCACTCGAGCTGGGCGATGTCGACCTCCACGAAGTCGCCGATCGAGAACTCCTGACCGGAGCGGGGCATGAAGTCGACGCTCGCGGTGGCGAGCGCGTTTCGCGAGAGGGCGGCGTTGAGCGTCAGGTTGACCTCGTTGACGATGAAGCTGGGGGCCCCGTCGGAGTTGACGCTGTCGAAACGCATGACGCCGGGAAAATTCCCCAGGCTGGCCGGCTCGCCGCGCGAGTTCACCGCCGGGGCCAACAGATCGCCCAGGAAGACCCAGCTGTACCGGTTGGCGTACTGCGGGAAAGCGCGGTTCGGCCCCTCGTCCTCGATGACTCCCACGCCGTCGCCCTGGGGAACGAAGAAACCGAAGTCGACGTAGCCGCCCACGCTGACGATCGGGTGCCGGAGCGTGGCCACGCGCTGGGTCTCGTCGAGACGGGTCTCGAGATCGTCGATCCGCTGGCGGAGGTTCTCGATCTCGCCGGCCGTGCCGCCGGCCTCTCCACCGGTGTCGTCCGGCGTCACACCAGCGTCGTCCGGCGCCACGGGTGGCACGGCGGCTGGCTGCTGCGCGCGCACCGCCGCCGGGACCCCGGCGGCGAGCGCCAGCTGCGCCGCCACGATCGCCAGCGGTAGAGCGCGGGCGATCATTGCGACGGGCTCGCATCCCTGGCCGGGCTCGCATCCTTGGGCGCGCCCGCGTCCTTGGGCGCGCCAGCGTCGGGCGGTGGCGGCGCCGAGGTCTCTCCGGCGGGCAGCGGCGCGCCGTCCAGTGTTCCGAGGAAGGCGACGAGAGCAGCCACCTCGTCGTCGGTGAGATCGAGTGGCTTGATCTGGACCGCCAGATGCGGCGCGGCGGCGCCGGCGTCCATGCAGGGGCCGCCGCCGGCGTCTCCGGAACCGCAGAGCGGCAGCTGAAAGGTGTCCGCCGCGCTGGGGACGCCGCCCATGTTGTAGTGCTGAACGACCTGGGTCAGCGTCTGGTAGTAACCGTCGTGCATGTAGGGCGCGGTCAGCGCGACGTCACGCAGGCTGGGCGTGCGCCAGGCCCCCTTGAGCGTCGGATCGGGCTCGCCGGCACAATCTGGGGTGACGGCGATCTGCGTGGTGGCGCAGGGCTCGACGCTGTCGGGGGCATCGCTCCAGGTCTGGTTGTCGCGCCGGAATCCGCTCTCTGCGAACTTCAGCGCGCCGGCCCAGGCGCCCGATGGCGCGCAGCTCGCCGCCTCGGCGCCCGGCGTGCAATTGCAGGGCGATCCCGCCGGGCAGTCCTCGACGGTCGGCACGTGGTCGCCCGTCTGCGGGATCCCGATGTTGTGGAAGCGCCCGTCGGAGAGGAACGGCGTGTTGTGGCAGTCGATGCAGGAGGCCTTACCGACGAACAGACGCGCTCCGTCCTCCGCCTGCGGGGAGATCCAGCCGGAGCCGGGGCCGTCGCGGACGAAGCGATCGAACGGCGCGTCCGTGCTCCGGAGCGTCCGCTCGTAGGCGGCGATCGCCTTTCCGAAGTTGACGAAAACGCGGTTGACGATCGCCTTGTCGGCGTCGGATAGACAGTCGAAGGCGTCGCCGAAGGGCTCCGTCGTGCTGCCGGCCTGGCAGCCCGGCACGCTGCCCGGCTTCCCCTGCGGCGGGAACTCGCTCGTGCTGACCGGGGAGGGGAGCGGGTAGTCGGGGAAGGTCTGCGCGTAGGCTGCGGCGTAGTCGTTGACGATCGTCCAGAAAATCTGCAACCGGGTGCCGTTCATGGAGAACCCCGACTCGTCGACCGCGATCGCCTGGGCCCAGAGGGAATCGGTGCGTCCGTTCCAGTAGAGCAGAGGGTAGTAGGCGGCGTTGAGCGTCTGCTGCCCGTTGACGTCGTAGATCCCGGCGCCGATCGACACCGTGTTTGGAACGGAGGTCTCGTCGGTGCCGGCGCGGCGCGGGTCGTGGCAGGAGGCGCAGGAGAGATTGGTCGGAGAGCCCTTGGGGGCCCGCGCCGAGGCGACCGGCCGGCCGATCGAGTCGACCAGGGTGGCCACCCCCGAGAAGCGCGGATCGAAGTAGAACGCCTGCCCGAGCGCGGCGGCGCCCGGATCATCGGCGTATCGGTTCGACAAATCGGCGGGGGGCGGGAGCAGCGGCGAGAGCGCCTGCACGCGCGACCATTCGGTGCTCGTCCAGGCGCACCCCTCGCTCGAACAAAAGACCTTGTCGGCGGAGCGGCAGCCGGCCATCAGCCCCCCCGCCACCATCATCGTCGCCCCTGCTGCGATCCACCGGACCCGACGTATCACGCCACCAACGAATATCACGCGCGGCGACGGAGCGTCCAACCATGGTCCGTCGGGCGGCGGGCGAAATCTTGCCGGGCGCCCGGGCACACCGGCGGGCCGGCGGGATCGGTGTGCTACCTTCGTGCCGGACGTGCTGAACCTCCGGAATCTCGATCGCGCCGAGACGTGTGATGCGCTGGCGGCGCACGGAGTCAGCGCTCAGCTGGCACAGAGGATCTTCGCGCGCGTTCATGGGGAAGGGGCGGTTGGATTTCCGGCGGGGGCGGTGCGCGGCCTCTCGCACGCCGCCGGGGCGGCGCTGGAACGGGTCGCGGAGTGGCCCGACCTGGAGATCGTCGAGCGGCGGCGGGCGGCCGACGGCTTCGTCAAGTACCTGTTCCGGACGTCCGACGGCCACGCGATTGAAGCGGTGCGCATTCCGCTCCCCGATCCGGCAGACGCGCGCGCCCTCCGGGAGCGGCGGCGGGCCGGGGAGGCGTCGGGGCTGGAGGCGCTCCCGCCGGCGAAGTACACCGTCTGCCTCAGCTCGCAGATCGGTTGCGCACTCGCCTGCGACTTCTGCGCGACGGGGCGCCTCGGGGGCATCCGCAGCCTCAAGACCTGGGAGATCCTGGCCCAGCACCGCGCCATCGCCGCGGAGGCCGATCATCCGGTGCGCGGGGCCGTGTTCATGGGGATGGGCGAGCCCTTCCTGAACTACGAGAACGTCATTCGCGCGGCCCGCATCCTGAGCGATCCGGCCGGGGCCGCGATCGCGGCCAAGGCGATCTCCATCTCGACCGCCGGCGTGCTCCCCGCGATTCGCCGCTTCACCGCCGAGGGGCACCACTTTCGGTTGATCTTGTCGATGGGCGCGCCGACCTCCGCCGAGCGGCGGGTCCTCATGCCGATCGAGGATCGCTGGCCGCTCCGCGAGGTGCTCGGCGCCGTGCGCGAGCACGCGGAGTTGCGCCGGGTGCGCGCGACGCTGGCCTACGTCGTGATCGGCGGCGTCAACAGCTCGCCCGCGCACGGCCGGGCGCTCGGCGAGCTGCTGGCCGGGATGAAGGTGAAGCTGAACCTGATCGACGTTACCGACGAGAGCGGCCACTACCGGCAGGCGACGTCCGAAGAGCTGGCGGGCTTTCGCGACGCGCTCGCGGCGCTCGGCGTCCCAGTCGTGCGACGCTATTCGGGCGGCGCAGAGATCGGCGCCGCCTGCGGCACCCTGGCCGCGACCCGTCGCGGCGGCCAGGACGCAATCATTCCCCTGTCCGCGAGAGAGTAGCGATCGCGAGGACGGAGCCGGGCTTGGCCCGGCCCAATCCTTCGCGGGAGGCTGCGGGAACCCCTTCCAGGGTTCCCGCGTCCAATCGTCTAGCGCCGCCGGGGCTTGGCCTGCTCGCAGACGATCTGGCGGCCGCCGAGCTCCTTGCCGGTCAGCGCGGCGACGACCTTTTCGGCGTCGGCGGGGGCGACGTTGAGATAGGTGTGCGTGTTCATCACGTCGACCTCGGAGACGTCGGCCGGGCCGACGTGCGCGGAGAGCAGGTCCCGAATCTCGTGCTCGGAGGCGCCGTCCTTGCGCCCGAGGTTGAGATAGAGCCGCGTGACGTTGTCGGGCGTGGTGCGAGGCGCCTCGTTGTCGGGCGCGGTGCGAGGCGCCTCGGCCGCGGGGGCGGTGCGAGGCGCCTCGGGCGAGGGCGCGGGGGCGGGGGCGGGGGACGCGGCGCCCTCCTGGCTGCCCTGGGCGCGCTCTTCGCCCCAGACCTCCCAGAACTCGCGCTCGGCCGGCGGTGGATCGTTGCGCAGCGGGGCGGGGGGGCGTCGCTCCTGGTGGCGCGCGGCTGTCGGGCCCTGGTCATCGCGGGGCGGACGGGCGGCCCGGTCGGGCCGGTCGCGGTTGGGGCGATCGCCGTAGCCGGGGCGTCCGCGGTCGCGGCCCCTGTCCCTGCCCTGGTCGCGCGAGCGCGGGCGGTCTTCGGAATACGAGCGAGGGCGCTCGGCGCTCTCCGTCCGCGCCGGCGCGGAAGAAGAGGTGGAGGCAGGCGCGGACGGGCGAGGCGCCACGGGGGCGGGCACCACCGGCATCCCCTCGACGCTGGCGTAGGAGTGCGCCAGCAGCGCGGCGACCAAACGCTCGCCGTCGACGGCGCCGGTGAGCCGGCGGGCCAGCGCCCGCCACTCGGCTCCCGGATCGGCCGCCAGCGCGCGGCGGAGCACCAGCACGCGCTCCCCCTCGCGGTGCGAGCGGATCTCCGCCTCCGACGGCAGCGCCCGCTCGTCCGGTTTGATCTTGTAGAGCAGCTTCAGGTAGTAGAACGACCCCACCTCGGTCGGGCCGATGAGGGAGACCGCCGTCCCCTTGCGCCCCGCGCGGCCGGTGCGGCCGGTGCGGTGGATGTAGACCTCGGGCGACTCGGGGAAGGTGTAGTTGAAGACGTGGGACAGGTTCTCGATGTCGATGCCGCGTGCCGCGACGTCCGTCGCGACCAGGAACTTGATGCCGCCCGCGCGCATCCGACCCAGCACCCGCTCGCGGTCGCTCTGCGACAGATCCGAGGAGATCGCCTCGGCGTCGTGGCCGTGCTGGCGCAGGAACTCGGCGACGCGCCCGGTCTCCTCGCGCGTGTTGCAGAAGATGATCGCCGAGACCGGCTCCTCGAAGGCCAGGATCTGGAGCAGCTCATTCTCCCGGTGAAGGGCCGGGATCGAATAGTAGAGGTGCTTGATGTCGTAGACGCCGATGTAGTCGGCCGAGAGCTTGAGGAACTCGGGGTTCTTCAGGTACCGGCGCGACAGGCGCTGGATCCCCTCGGGGACGGTGGCCGAGAAGAGCAGCGTCTGCCGCTCGGCCGGCGTCTTGTCGAGGATCTTCTCGATGTCCTCCTGGAAGCCCATCGACAGCATCTCGTCGCACTCGTCGAGCACCGCGCAGCGGACGCGATCGAGCCGCAGCGTCCCGCGCCGCAGGTGATCGAGGATGCGTCCCGGCGTGCCGCAGACGATTTGCCCGCCGGCGTGCAGCTGCTCAACCTGCCGACCCATCGGCGCGCCGCCGTAGACGGGGATCACCGTCATGTCGCGGTGGGCGCAGATTCTCGCCAGCTCGGCCGCGACCTGCAGCGCCAGCTCGCGCGTGGGCAGTAGAACGATCGCCTGGACGAACTTGTCCTCGGGCTTGACGATGCTGCTCGCGAAGGGGATGCCGAAGGCGGCGGTCTTCCCCGATCCGGTGCGCGACTGGACCATCAGATCGCGGCCGGCTGTCACGAGCGGCATGGTCGCCGCCTGCACCGGCATCGGTTCGGTGAAGCCCATCTCCTCGACCGCGCGCAAGACGTCGGCGTGCAGCCCCAGCTCGGCGAAGCTGATCGTCGGCGCCGCCGGCTCGGCGGCCGCCGCGTCGGCCGCCGGGGACGAGGGTGGGGGAATCTGGAATGCGGAGTCGTCGTTCGTGGTCGTCATGGTTGCATCTCTCCCGAATCGTGGCTGCCGGCCGTGCTGGATCCAATCTGTCGGCCGACGGTGGCAAGGCGTTCGCGGAGTCGATCGAGCCGCGGCGCCTCAGTTTGTCCGAAACGGATCAGCTCCTTGCCAAAGCTCTGCTCCGTTTCTCGAAGCTCGCCGTGGATCACGGCCAGCTGTTCCCATTGCTTGCTGAGCGGCCCGGGGCGCGGGTCGCCGTAGCGGCAGCGGCTTCCGGCCGCCCGCCACTGGCCGTTCCAAAAGGCGCGATCCTCGTCCCAGCGTTGGGCTTCGTCCGCGTCGTAGTGGGCGACCAGGTGATCGAAATTGTCGAGGTGCCGCTCGAGCGCCTGCTCGACGTCGGTCAGCTCCTCGGCGCAGCTCTCCAGATCGGCCGCCGAGGCGCCGACCGGCGCGCCGAGCGGGACCGCGTTCCGCCGCCGGTAGATCGTCACCCCGACCGACACCAGGAGGTACGCGCTGCCGACCGACACGAACGTCAGCACCAGGCCGGACAGAAATCGTCGGTAGCGGCGGTATTCGGGGGGAGAGGCAAGCGATTCAGGAGACATACACGACCGTAGCGCGAGCGGAGCGCCGCTCGCGTCGGCGGCCCCGGAGCGCCGGGGCGCAGGGGGAACCTACGAGGCGCCGCCCGGCCTGTCAAATCGGCAGGAGCAACCGCCGGTCCCGGCGGAGGCTAGGGATCGAGCCAAACGACAATCTGGAAGTGGCCGGCCGAGTCGGTGATGGCCTGACCCCGGAGCTGTGGCGGCGTCGAACATTGGGCGCCCGGGTAGCTCGAGCACTGCGGTTGGAACAGCCGGACCGTCGCGGACGGAAGCGGTTTCGGGGGCTGACTCGCGTCGGTTACCAGCCCCGCGAGCAGGCCGCCCGGTGGGAGTCTGATATCGTGGGGCTCGGTCGGAGCGCTGTCGGTGACCGCCACGGCGGGCTCCGTGAAGCGCGGCGCGGATGAACCAGCCGGGGGATCGAAGTCGAGCTGGTAGGTGACCGGCTGGTCGTAGGTCCCCGGATCGAGGGGGAGCGAGTAGCTCCCCTGGCTGTCGCTCGTCGTGTTGGCCGGTTGCGCTGGCGTTCCGGTACAGCCGCTCACCGATCCGCTGACTGGCGTGGCTGTAACGGCGACGTTGGCCACCCCCTGGCCGGCGTTGTCCTCGACCCTACCGGACAGCAGGGTGCGGCTCGACACCGTGGCCGGTCCGATCGAGGGCGCGCCAGGCGTGTTCACGTTGGCGGCGCCGGCCTTGTCGACCAAGACGGACGAGCAACTCGTGGCGTAGGGCGACCCGGGCGGAGGGATAACGATGGCCGTGTAGTTGATTGTGAGATCCTGGGTGCCCGGCAGAAGCGAGAGGCTGGCGATCCCTTGGCCGTTGGTCGTCCCGCTGTGGGCGAACTGGGTGCTTCCCCTGTAGGGCGGTTGCCCGCTGGAGCTACCGCTGCCGAGGTTGGTCTGCATCTGAACGAGGGCAGCGGTGACCGGAGTGTGAGCCGCGTCGTTCGTCACCACCGACAGGTTGAACTGGTTGGGCTTCTGGTAGGGCGCCAAACTAACCGTCCCGAGTGAGAGCTTCGTGGGCGGCGGGCTCGGCACCGTGAACTGATCGAAGACGAACTGGGCGTCGTTCGGGGACTGAGACGAGATCTGGACCGTGACCTGGCCGCCGGCCGCCGCGACTGCCGAGGGGAGCGTGAGGAAAAAACTCGATCCGTCGGAGGTCGTGACGGGAGCGTTGCTCACCTGGATTCCCCCCTGGTAGGCGCGGACGACGAAGGTGTCCGCCGCGCTCAGCGCGCCGGTCAGCGCGCCGCTGATTGAAAAATTGTCGGAGGGCAGGTCCACCGCGAGTTGCGGTGCCTTGGGGTCGAGCGTGCAGCCGCCGTCCGTTCCGTTGCACTTGAGGGGCGGGGACGAGTAGGGCGGGCTCTGCTGATCGGACGGCGGGAGCGGGATGAGAGAAAGCGTGCCGGTGGCCATGGCCGTGATCGGTCCCTTCGAAACGCTCAGCTGCGTGGTGGCCGCCGAGGGGGCGCCGGCCGGGGAGGCCGAGGCCTGAAAGGTCAGATCGGGACGCCCGGGTATCAGGGAGGGGATCTCCAGCAAGATGTTGGCGTTCGACGGAACAGGGGCGTTCGATGCGGCGGTGAAGGTTGCCGTCACGGCGACGATCGGGTCAGCCACGATCGACACCGTGCCGTTGGTCTGATCGAGCTCTTTGCTGAGTGTTTCGGTGACGCCCGAGCCCGAGCCGGCCGGGGGATCGATCTCGATGGCCATGTCGAGCGGAGTGAGAATCTTCGGGACGCAGGCGATCGTATGACAAGAGCCCCCGGTGCTGCCGCCGGTTCCAACCAACCCACCGCCTGAGCTCCTTCCTGCGCAGGCGCCCAACGCCGCGGTCAGGGCCAGCGGTAGCAGCAGAGATGTTGGGAGGAGGCGCGCGCGCTTCATGGACAGCCGGACTGAAAAATGATGGTCCAGAACAGACGAGCGAGCGGCGCGTTGGGAACCAGGGGGGCATCGTAGTCGTCGGGCGTCCCATCCGACATTTTCCAGTCGCTGGTCGAAACGGCCAGCTCGAGCCGGTGTTCGCCATTCGTGGGCTGCATGGTCTTGATGATGAAATCGCAGTCGACCTTCTGGCTGATCGGCTGTTGGGCCCCGGACGACTGGGAGGAATCGGTCGCCAACCTCGACACGTCGGTGTGGGGGGGGTAGTCGAAGATCCAGCGGTAGTAGAGCGTGACGTTCGGGTCGGGATCGCTCACCGTCACATAGAAGGTTGGCGTGGTGCTCGGGGACGACGAGTCCAGGATGGTGTAGATGGTGCCCGGCGCCGGCGTCTGGGAGGTCACCTGCAGCCCCGGCACTGAATCCGGTTGGGACGGCGGATCCTGAAAATTCGGGGCGACGGGGATGATGCAAGCGGACATCGATGAAGCGACGGCGAGCAGAAGCACGCCGACGACTCTCGATGACAGCAGAGAGCGTGCCACCCGGCGAAGCGGCGTCGTCGCGGGCTCGCGCGGCGCGCGCGAGCCCGCGGGCCGGACATTGCTGTCAGGGGCGGCGTGAATTTGCACGATCGCTCGCAGCGGCTGGCGCCTACGGCCCCCCGGTTTCGTCGCCCGTCTCGGGCGCCTGGTCGTCGAGCGGCCCTTCGCCCTTCTCGAGGTGGCGGAAGATGGTGCGCGGGTCGACGCCGAGATCGCGCGCCGTCTTGGTGCGGTTGCCGTTGTTGATGGTCAGCACCTCGTTGATGTACTCGCGCTGGAATTTTTCCTTCGCGTCGGCCAGCGGCAAGATGGCCGGCAGGTCGTCGGGCGAAAGGTCGAGGTCTTCCGGGCCGAGCAGCGCGCGGTCGGCCAGCACGACCGCCTTCTTGATCCGGTTCTCGAGCTCGCGGATGTTCCCCGGCCAGCGGTGGCGCTTGATCGCCGCGATGGCGTTGGGGGTGAGCCCGCGGACGCGGCCGCCGTACTCGGGCGCATAGCGCCCCACCATGTAGCGGGCCAGGACGACGATGTCGTCGCCGCGATCGCGCAAGGGCGGCAGGTGAAGGTGGACCACGTTGAGCCGGTAGTAGAGGTCCTCGCGGAACCGGCCGGCCTTCATCTCGACCTCGAGGTCGCGGTTGGTCGCCGCGATGATCCGGATGTCGATCGTCTCCGAGTGGGTGTCGCCGACGCGCACCACCACCTTCTCCTGAAGCGCGCGCAGGATCTTGACTTGAAGCTGCAGCGGCATCTCGCCGATCTCGTCGAGGAACAGCGTCCCGTGATCGGCCGACTGGAAGCGCCCGACCTTGTTGCTCACCGCGCCGGTGAAGGCGCCGCGCACGTGGCCGAACAGCTCCGACTCCAGCAGGTTCTCGGGGATGGCGCCGCAGTTGATGGTGATGAACGGGTGCTTGGCCCTTTGCGACCGGCTGTGGAGCTCGCGCGCGATGAGCTCCTTCCCGGTGCCCGTTTCGCCGGTGATGAGGACCGAGATGTCGGTGGCCGCCACCTTCTGCACCTTGCGGAAGATCTCCTGCATCCGCGGGGCGGAGCCGAGGATCTCGCCGAAGCGGATCTGCTCGATGCGTGACTGCAGCGAGCGGTTGTCGAGCTTGAGCTCGTTGACCAAGAGCGCGTTGCGCACCAGCAGCGAGGCCTGGGCGGCGAACACCGAGAGGACCTCCAGGTGGGGCTGCGAGAACAGCTGCGCCACGTTGTCGTTACCGACGTAGATGACCCCCAGCATGTTCCCGCGCTCGAGCAGCGGCACGCACATCACCGAGGTGAGCTTGAGGTTCACCACCGAGAGCGAGTTCTTGAACGCCTCGTCGGAGAGGGCGTCTGAAATGATGAGCGGCTGCCGCGTCTTGATGACGTGGGCCAGGATGGAATCGGAGAGCTGGGTGACGGCGTCGGAGATCGTTTCGCGCCGAAGATTTCGGGCCGCCTTGACCACCGGCTCGCCCGACTCCATCAGCACCAGGAACCCCTTGTCCGCGTTGGAGACCTGGATCATGACGTCGAGCAGCTGGTCGACCAGCGTCGGCAGGTCGTAGCTCTGCATCAGCTTGCCGCTGAACTCGTAGAGCTTCTTGTAGGAGGCGAGCTCGGTCGCCTCGCCGCCGGCGGCGGGCTCGTCGGTGCCGGGCTGATCGTAGAGCGAGAACTCGAGCTCGACCGATCCGATCCGGATCCGATCCTCGTGCGCCAGCTTCTGCTTCTGTCGCTTGCGCCCGTTGACGAAGATCTCGGCGTCCCGGTCGGTGGCCGAGAGGTTGAACTCCCGGCCGTCGAAGTGAATGTGCGCGGGGCTGTCGGACAGCGATGGATCGGGCAGCGCGACGTCGGCCTCCGCACCGCGCCCCAGCGAGGTGAGCTTCTTGTGGATCCGGTAGAC
Organism: uncultured Pseudomonadota bacterium; assembly: GCA_963725905.1. Taxonomy (GTDB): domain Bacteria; phylum Myxococcota_A; class Polyangia; order Fen-1088; family Fen-1088; genus JADGRB01. The sequence goes on from CAVSAG010000009.1 coordinate 114,858, forward strand.
CTTCGTCCCCTGGCCGGGAAGCTGAATCTTGAGTGTGGCCATCGATTGGTCCTTTCAGAAACTGACGGAGAGGCCGAGCGGCGTGAGACCGACGCGGACGCTGGCAGAGACGGGGGAGGGAGCGGGCTCGGGCAGAAGCACCTCGCGCTGGTAGTGGCGGACGGCGTCGACCACCCCCCAGATCGCGGTCGCGAAGAAGAGCGCCCCCGAGACGAGCTGTACCCCGAGCAGCGTGCGCGAATGGTCTTCTTGCGTGTGGTCGATGTCCGCGGGCGGGCAGGCGCCGACGCCTGGCGGGTTCTGCTGGCACTTCCGGTAGGGGTTGGCGCCGTAGAGCGCGAAGTTGGTCGCCAGCGCCCCGACCGAGATGGCCGCCAAGCCTGCCTCCGCGCCGAAGAAGAACCATCCCTTGCGGCGCTGGTCGTTCTGGAACTGGCCGGCGCCGAAGGGGACGAAGTTGAGCAGGTAGGAGTGGCGCTCGTAGCGGAGGACGGTGGTGGTGGCGTGCAGGCGCTGCTCGCGCCGCACGCGGGCGGCGATCTCGGCGTCGCGCTGCCTGCGCCGCCCCTCGATGGCGGCGATCTCGCCCTCCTCGTCCTTGACCACGGCGTTGAAGGCGTCGACCACCTGCTGTGGATCGAGCAGCGGATCGAAGCGGTAGTCCGGGCGCAGCTCGAGCAGCTTGTGAAACTCGCGCTTGGCTTCGTCGCTCCGGCCGGCGAAGAGGTAGGAGACCCCCAGCATCCGGTGCGCCTGGACCACCTCCCCCTCGCTGTCGAGCAGCACCTCCGGGTAAAGGAGCGGGTTCAGGATCTCGATGGCCCGCTTGTACTCCGCGCGACCGAAGGCGGTACGCCCGCGCTCGAACGTCTCGCGCGGCGTCGCGCGCGTCTCCGCCGGACGCGCCGGCGCGGCCACCACCAGCGCGCCTGCCAGGGCCACGAAGACGCCGAAGGTCATTCGGGTGTGGCGCCCGTCTTCAACCTGACGACGTGAACGAGTCGCTCGCCGGCGCGGACGCGGATCTTCTCGGTGGCGAAGGCGTCCCCGGCGTCGACGGAGATCTCGATCTCCTTGCTGGAGTCGTCGTCCGCGAAGAACGGGACGTCGATCTCCTCGCCCGGGCGTCCGGCGGTCGCCGCCACCTTGCGGCCCGGATCGGTCACCAGGACGCGCGCCGCGCCGACCGCGGGCTCGGTGGTCACCAGGAGGTGCGCCGGTCGCCACTTGAGCCGCCGTGCGATGATGGCGTCGGACGGCAGCGGGTGGTCGGGGCCGATCTCGACCCGCTCGACGAAGCAGCAGCCGCTGGGGCTCTTCAGCTCGAGCACGTGGTCGGAGGTCCAGGGGACGGCGATGGTGGTGTGGTCGGGCGCGTAGGCGAACTGGCGCTTGCCGTCGAGGTAGACGTCGACGTTCTGCGGGGTCGGGCCGAGCGTGAAGGTCCGGGCCGCGTCCGCCACCTCGGGGCGCGCGCCCGATCCGGCGGCCGGCTTGGCTTCCCCACGGGCGTGCGCCGGACGAACGAGCGCCAGGGCCCGCCGGGGTGGCGCCGGTGCCTCTGCCGGTTCCTCTGCCGGTTCCTGCGCGGGTGCCGCCGGCGCGACCGCGGGGAGCGGCGCCGCGCGCGTCACCGGGGCCGTGCTGGCGATCGGGGAGGGAGGCAGCTTGGTCCTCGCGTGGCGGACGGCGGCGGAGGCGCCTGCCGCGACGACGCCGGCGATGGCCAGCGCGGCCGCGGCCTGGCCCAGGCGTCGGCGCCCCTCAAGGCGCCGGAGCGCGGTGGTCACCGCCGCGTTGGCCGGATCGAACGCCAGCACCCGGTTCCACAGCTCCATCGCCTTGGCGCGCCGGCCGGCCGCCAGGTGCGCCTCGGCCGAGGCGGTCAATCCCGCCGCCAGGCGGCCGGCGAAAGCCGCTTCATAGGCGGCCGGATCGGCGAAGAAACCGCGCAGCTCGAGGCGCACGTCGCGCAGCCCCGCCTCGCCGAGGTAAGCGACCAGATCCTCGGCCATCGGCCCGACGTCGGGGTAGCGATCGTCGGGCCGCCGGGCCAGCGCCCGGGTGATGATTCGCGCCAGCACCTGGTCGACGCCGCGGCCGACGGTGCGGGGGTCGGCGAACTTCCCCTCGGAGATCCGCCTCAGCACCTCGTGCGGGTTCTTCCCCGCGAACGGCAGCTCGCCGGTCGCCAGCAGGTAGAGCATGATTCCGACGGAGAACACGTCGGTCCGGAAATCGAGCTGCTTGCCCTCGATGATCTCGGGCGCCATGTAGGCCGGCGAGCCGAGCAGCTGCCCGGTCACGGTCATCCGCTGGAAGTCGAGGACCTGGGCGATGCCGAAGTCCATCAGCTTGATGAGGCCGTCCTTGCGGATCATCACGTTCTCGGGCTTGACGTCGCGGTGGATGACGCCGAGGCCGTGCGCGTGGCCGAGCGCCCGGCAGACCTCGACCGAGATCAGCGCCGCCAGCTCCGAGAACCCGAGCGGGCGTCCGTTCAGGAACTGCTTGAGCGTCTGCCCATCGATGAACTCGGTGACGATGTACGAGCTCGCCGACCCGATCCCGGAGTAGTCGAAGATCTCCAGGATGTTCTCGTGACGCAGCTTGGCCACCGCCTGCGCCTCGCGCTCGAGCCGCGCCCGGCTGTCGGGCTCGTCGGCGAGGTGCTGATGGAGGATCTTGATCGCGACCTCTCGTTTGAGAGTCTCATCTTGCGCGCGATACACGACCGCCATGCCACCTTGGCCCACCTCTTCGATGAGCCTGTACCGTTCGGGAACGCCGCGGGCCTGTTCCAATCCGTCACCCTGACGAACGTGTCATAGGACCAAGCTGAGAGGCCGATATTACGCGGTCTTGCCGGCCGGCGGCAAGCGGCCCCGGGCGCCTCGGCTGTCAGGCTGCCGGGCGGTCGGCCGCGGCTTGGCGTTAGGCCGCCTCCGGGCGGCACGTCGTCGGGCATGGTTCGCTTCGCTCACCGTTGCCTACGGCAACGCCCTCCTAGGCCTGGGCGGTCCCTTCGACCGGGTGGGCCAGGAAGTAGGGGAGGGCCTCGCTCATGAGGTCGAGCTCGGGGTCGAGCTGCTTGCCGATCCCCTCCGTGACTGCGATGGCGATGTTGACGATGGTGAAGCTGGGGTTCACCCGGACCCGGTGGCGGCGCAGGATCCCCAGCATGTCGAGCAGCACCTTGCCGACCTGGACCTGACCCAGCCGGTAGCCCCAGTAGCGGCCGACGAACTCGATGATCGCCGCGCGGTAGCGCTCGAACGCCTCGGGATCGCGCGGCGCCCCGGCGCTCTCGGACATCCCGTACATGATGTGGGCCATCGCGTCGCCGTCGCGCTGCGCCCAGGCGGCGAAGAACTTGGCGAACCCCTTGCGGTGCGGCTCGTCGAGATCGCCCACCAGGCCCAGATCGAGGAGCGCCAGCTTGTCGTCGGGCGTGATGAAGATGTTCCCGGGGTGCAGATCGGCGTGCACGAACCCGTCCTCGAAGATCATCTTCATGAGCATCGCCAGACCGAGCCGGGCCACCCGCTTCGGATCCGACCGCGTCGCCGGGGTGGAGAGGATCTTGGTCCCCTCGATGAAGGTCATGGTCAAGATCCGCTCGGTCGACAGAGGCTCGATCACCTCGGGGAAGACGATGTCCGGCTGCGCGCGGAAGTTGTGGCGGAAGCGGCGGTTGTTGGCGAGCTCGATCCGGAAGTCGAGCTGCGCGAAGATCGCGCGCCCGAACTCCTCGACGGCGGCCACCGGCGCCAGCGTCGAGATCGAGGGGATCAGGTTGAGGAGGCGCGCCCCCTGGCGCATCACCACCAGGTCGAAGCCGCAGAGCTCGACGACGTTGGGGCGGCGCACCTTCACCGCCACGATGCGGCCGTCGGAAAGCCGCGCCTTGTGGACCTGCGAGACCGAGGCCGACGCCAGCGGCACCGGCGCGAACTCGGCGAACAGCGTGGCGAGCGGCCGCCCGAGATCCCCCTCGATGGTGCGCACCACGTCCTCGAACGGGAACGGGCCAACGTGGTCCTGCAGCTCGGCGAGCGCGTTCGAGATGTACTCCGGCAGGATGTCCGGGCGGGTGCTCATGATCTGCCCCACCTTGATGAAGGTGGCGCCGAGCTCGCGGAACAGATCGACCACCACCTGCCCCAGCCAGGTCCGGCGGCGCTCGCGCCCGGCGCGCCGCAGCCAGAGCAGCGACCAGCCGATCCAGAAGCGGATCCAGTGCTTGGTCACGCGTGCCCAGATTCCGATGGCCCGCGCCGCGAGGCGCCAGCGAGGCAGGGGCTTCGCGGCCATGCCTGAAAGTCTATACTATCTCTCACGATGAGCGCGTCGTCGTCACCCCAAGAACTCCAAGAGCTCCTGGAAGCGGACCGGCAAGCCGCGTTCGCAGCCAAGGTCGCGGTTCTGCGCCAGGGGGAGCCGCGCACGGCGGTCGAGATGTGGCGGCGGCGGATGGCCCAGAGCCCGTCACGGCCGGCGTTCCGCCACTTCGCGGACGGAAGCTGGAAGACGATGACCTTCGGCGAGGCCGAGGTCGCCGCGCGGGAGATCGCGGCTGGCCTGGTGGCGGGCGGGGTCGTCCCCGGCGATCGCGTCTGCCTGCTGGCCGGCACGCGCGTCGAGTGGATCCTGTGCGACGTCGCCATCCTGCTGGCGGGAGGCGTCACCGTCCCGATCTACGCCTCCAACACGGCGGAGCAGTGCGAGTTCATCATCCGCGACGCGGGCGCCAAGATGGTCATCATCGAGGACGACGCGCAGCGGGACAAATTGCTGCCGCTGCGCGACCGGCTCTTCACGGTGGCCCGTCTGGTCCAGATCGACCGAGCGGACGACGACGCCGCGGGCGGGGACTTCATGCAGTCCTTGGCCGCGCTCCGGGAGGCGGGGCGAAGCTGGCTCGCCGAGCACGAGCGCGAGCTCGACACGCACGCCGACACGGTTGGCCCCGAATCGATGTTCACGATCGTCTACACCTCCGGCACGACCGGGACCCCCAAGGGGGTCGTGCTGACGCATGACAACCTCACCTCCTCGATCTGCAGCGCCGTGCGAGCGATGCAGCTCGGGGTCGAGGACACGCAGTACCTTTTCCTGCCGCTGGCGCACATCCTGGCGCGCCAGACGGTCTGGGCCGGGTTTCACGTCGGATTCGCGACCACCTTTTCGCGCGGGACGGCCCAGATCCGGGAGGATCTCGGGGCGGTGCACCCCACCTTCATGGCCGCTGTTCCGCGCGTGTTCGAGAAGTTTTACGCCGCGGTCACCGCCGGCCTCAAGCAAGGGTCGGCGCTCAAGCAATCGCTCGCCGCCTGGGCCGTCCGCGCGGGGATGGCCCACTCCGCCGCGCTGCGCGCGGGGAAACCGGCGGGCGGGTTTGGTCACTGGCTGGCCGACAAGCTGGTGCTCTCCAAGCTGCGCGCGCGGCTGGGCCTCGATCGGTGCCGCTTCCTGATCTCGGGCGGAGCGCCGCTTTCCGCCGAGATCGCGGAGTTCTTTCACGCGGCGGGGCTCCTCATTCTCGAGGGCTACGGTCTCACCGAGACGACCTCCGGGGTGTTCGTCAATCGGATGGATCGTTTTCGCTTCGGCACCGTCGGCCCGGCGACGGACGTCGTCGAGACACGAATCGCCGACGACGGCGAGATCCTGGTGCGCGGCGCGCCGGTCTTCCGCCAGTACTACAACAACCCGGCCGCCACCGCCGAGGCGGTCGAGCCGGACGGCTGGTTCCACACCGGCGACATCGGCCACGTCGAGGACGGATTCCTGCGCATCACCGATCGCAAGAAGGATCTGATCGTGACCGCCAACGGCAAGAAGATCGCCCCGCAGCCGATCGAGAACGCCCTGAAGGCGGCGTCATCGCTGCTCGGCCAGGTAATCGTCTACGGCGACAAGCGCTCCTATTGCGTGGCGCTGGTGACGCTGTCGGAGGCGGCCACCAAGCAGTTCGGCGCCGAGGCGGCCCAGTCGGCCGAGCTGAAGGCGGCGCTGCAGAAGGGCTTCGACGCGGTGAACGGGAAGCTCGCCTCGTTCGAGGGCGTCAAGCGCTTCGCCGTCCTGCCGCACGAGCTGACGGAGGCGGCGGGCGAGCTGACGCCCAAGCTGTCAATCAAGCGCAAGGTGGTGATCGAGAAGTACCGCGGCGTTCTCGAGGACCTCTACCAGCACGGCGGCTAGTTTCACGGGGGGCGGCTCGCTGCCGCTCGCGTCCCCCGGTCCCGCCTCGCTCCAACCCACCCCGCGAAGGCGGACCTTCGCGGGGGCCCCGGGCGCGGCGGAGCCGCGCGGAGCTCGCCTGTTCCGCTGCGCTCAGCCGGGCTTGAAGGTTCGCAGATCGGCGAGGAGCGCGGCGAGGAGCGTGCGCAGGCGATCGAAGCCGGGCTCGACCGGGACGAACTTCCCCTCGTCCATGTAGAGATCGCGGCGGAGCTCGATCTGGATGGCGTGCACCCTGTCGGCGGGGCGGCCGTGGTGGGCGGTGATGTAGCCGCCCTTGTAGGGCTCGTTCGGTTGCACCGTGAGGCCGGCGGCCTCGAAGTGACGGCGGACCAGCGCCAGCAACGCCGGCGAGCAGCTCTGTCCCTCGCGATCGCCGGGCACGACGTCGGCCCGCGCGCGCCCCGCGTCGGTGTGCCCCGAGCGACCGCGCGACGGCATCGAGTGGCCGTCGACGAGCACCGCGAAGCCGAACTTGTCGCGCGCGCGGCCGAGGGCGCGCGAGATCGCCTCGTGGTAGGCGGCGTGGATGGCCGTGCGGCCGCTCCATTCGCGCAGCGTGAGCGGCCGGGTCAACGCGGGCGCGCCGTGGGTGGTGATCGCCCAGATGAACCCGCGCCCGTCGGCGTTGCGCGGGGCGGGGTGCTCGGGCACGGCTCCGGGCGCCACGTCGTCGGGATCGCGGTTGAGATCGCAGACGAAGCGCGACAGCTGCGCCGCCACGTAGGTCTCGGGGCCTTCGGGCTCGCCAATCCGGTAGAGGCGGTCGACGAAGAGGTCGGCATCGCCGCGGACGTCCAGCTCCGGGGTCAGCGTCTCCTCGAAGCCCGCCGTGCGCACCCCCGCGTGCGGGACGCTGACCACCACCGGCGTCGTCGGTTCGGCCGCTCCGCGCGCCGTGAACGCGCCTTCCACGATTCCCAGCATCGACGGTTAGCCTTCTAACATGGCTAAAACGTGATCTTGTAACCGAGATCGGCGACCAGCCCGGCGCTGTTTCCGCTCACCTGGTCGCCATCCGAGGTACGCCCGACCTCGACCCAGAGGTAGCGGACGCCGATCCCCACCCAGCCCGGCCGGAGCGCGTAGTCGATCTCGCCGCCGCCGCCGAGGGCCGGGGCGCTGACCGCGGCGTCGTCGATCTGCGTAAGGCCCGAGGGGCTGGCGGTGACGCGCACCCATCCCCACGCCCATCCGGCCTCGGCCTCGATCGCGACGGCCAGATCGTGCGGGAGCAGCAGTCCAGCGCGCGCGACGGCCAGCAGCGGAAACAGGTTCGTTTCGAGGCGCGCCGACCCGCTCTTGTCGACACCGTTGCTGGTGACGTCGCCGCGCAGGTACCCGGCCGAGAAGCCGGCCAGGAGACGGATGCGCGCCACCTTCACCGGCGCGAGCCCGTCGACGAAGACCGCCGGTCCCACCGTGCTGCCGAAGTTGGTGAAGAGGCCGGTGCGCGCACCGGCGACCAGCCGGATCGGTGGGGGGGTCACGTCGAGGTTGGCGCTCGCGCGCAGCGTCTCCGAGGCCATCACCGCGACGGTGTCGCGCCGGGGATCGCGCGTCCGCTCGGGGACGTACTCCGCCAGGTACTCGCCGTCGCGCGGGACCCGCACGCCACGGATGCGCCCGTCGGGGGTCTCCCAGCTCAATCCCGGGACCTCGGTCGGCGTCCCGTTGCGGTCGACCGCCTGGACGCGCAGCTCGGTCCCGTGCCGTCCGTCGGCCACCAGGCGCGAGGTCGCGACCTCGAGGGTGATGCGCACGGGCGGCCCGCCCGTGATGTGCAGGCTCTGCGTCGCGGCCACGCCCCCGAGGGTGGCGTCGACGCTGACGTTCTCACGCCCGTCGTACGCCGCGGGCGGCACCACGGAGAACGTCGCGACGCCGGCCGGCGTGACGACAACCGGCGTCGGGCGCCCGTCGACGCGGACGAAAACGTCCGCGGCCGAGATCGGGTTGGCGAAGCGATCGCGCGCGGAGATGGAGACGCTCACCGCCCGCGGGTCGCCGACCACCAGGCGCTTGCTGGTCGCCGCGATGGCCAGCCGGCGGGGTGGGGCGGCGCGCAGCGGCACCGCCAGCTCGGCGCGCGCCGGGGTGACGCCCGGTGCGGCGGCCGTGAGCGTGATCGCGCCGGCGCCGACGTGGATCGGCGCCTCCAACAGGAAGCGGGCCTCGCCGGGCGTGCCGCCGAGCGGATGCGCCAGCCCGGCCGACGCCGCCAGCGTCAGCTTCTCGCCGCGCGCCGGGGCGCCGTTCTCGTCGAGCGCGCTCACGATGATCTCGGCAAAGCTGCCGACCTCCAGCGTCGCCGGCGCCAGCACGATCACCCGCGGGAACGGGGGGAGCCGCAGGTCGACCTCGGTCTCGCGCGACTCGCCGCTGCGGTCGACCGCGCGCGCCGCCGCCTTGCGGACACCGGGGGGAACGTCGATGGGGATCTCGACGTGCCCCTGGCGGTCGGCCACCACGGGGCCGAACTGGCGATCGGCGACGCGCATCGTGACCTGGGCCCGCCCCTCGGTGTGAAAGGGAAACACCGTCGACCCCTCGAGCGCGATCCGCGTCGCGCAGTGCAGCCGGGCTGCCCCGTTGCCGAGCTCGACGACCAGCAGGGCGACCTGCGGGAACCGGTCGGCGGGCGCGTGATAGCGCGCGGTGAAGTGACCGGGCGCGACCGGGGTGGGCGGATCGATCGTGCCCACCGTCGCGAGCGCGCGCAGCGGGACAAACTTGTCGGCGTCGGCTCCCGCCAGATCGATCGCCACCTCGACCTCCTGGTCGACCCCCAGCTTGAGCGAGCTGCGCGCGGGGGTCAGCACGATCGTGGCTTGCGGCGCGGGCTCTCCCTCGCTGGCCGGCAGCGCCGGGGGAGCCGAGGCCGAGCTGCGGTCACCGGCTCGCGCGCGGGCGCCCAGCAGCGCCGGCAGAAGGCCGAGCACGACCAGCGCGGCACGCCGGCGAGCGGTCGCGCGCGCGCCGCACCCGCCCCGGCCGCTCGCCGCCCGCACCTCAGAGCTCCTGCGACACTGGCAGCGTCAGGCGGAAGACGGTGACGGCGGGCTCGTTCCAGCTCCCGGGCTCCTCCAGCAGCGCCGAGATCCCCGCCGGCGCCGCGGGCGATCTCCCGGCTGACCGCCAGCCCGAGGCCGGTCCCCTGTTCTTCCCCCTTGGTGGTGAAGAACGATTCGAAGAGGCGCGCTCTGACCGCCTTGGCGATCCCGGGGCCGTTGTCGGCCACCTCGATCGAGGTGAAGTGCGGATTCTCCGCCATGACCCGGGCCCGAAGCTGGACGATCGGCCCCGGCGTCCCCGAGACCGCGTCGAGCGCGTTGGCGAGGAGGTTGATCAGGATCTGTTCGAGCGCGTGTGGCGCGGCCGCGACGGGCGGAACGTCGGGGGCGATCTGCGTCCGCAGCGTGACGCCGGCCTTTCGGAGGCGGAACTCGAGCAGCGAGGTGACCCGAACCAGCGCGGCACCCACCTCCGTTCGCCCCTTCCCGGCGACCTGCACCGGGACCGAGAGCTGGCGCAGGTTGGCGACCAGGCCGGTCAACCGTTCGGACTGCTCGACGATGTGGCGGGCAAAGTCGAGCACCTCGTCCAGATCGACGCGGTCCTTCTCCAGCAGGAGCTGTCCGAGCCCCTTGATGGCGAAGAGCGGCTGGCGCAGCTCGTGAATCTGTTGCGCGGCGAAGCGGCCGAACTCCGCCAGCCGGCCGGCCGCGGCCAGGAGATCCCGCAGGCGGCGGATCTCGGCGGCGGTGTCGTCGTCGGCGCTCACTTTTTCCACAGGTCGGCGGTCTCCGGCGTCAGCGCCGGGGGTGGGCCGTGGCGCACCAGCGTGGACGCCGTCGCGCGCGTCCGGCCGCTCGAGATCCTCGGCCTCCACGGCGACCGGGTTCTTGCCGGTCCGCAACGGCACGGTGGCGGTGAAATGTCCGTCGGGGCCGACCGGCGCGCGGGTGCCGTTGACCGTCACCGCCGACGAGGGCGCCGCCCGGCCCGAGACCTCGGTCGTCTCGGCGGCGTGACGCTGCTCCGCCGCCGGCCAGACGACCTCCAGCAGCACCTCCTCGGGGATCCGCTCTGGATCGCTCGGGGCCGCGCCGGCCCCTTCCGACGACGACTGCGTCCCCGCAGGGAGCGTGAGCGCCTTGCCGCCAGCGGTGAACTTGGCCTTGCCCGAGAGCGCCGCCACCGAGACCCGTCCCCGATCGTCGGAGAGCACCACGAAGTGGGCCGGCCCCTCGTTGGCGGTCTTGGTATCGCGCGAGGTGATCTCCAGGCCCTCGGGCCCGCTGACGTGGGCGACCACCTTGCCGCGCCGCAGGTCGACGGTCGCGCCGCCGGCCAGGCGATCGAGACCGATCTCCACGCGCTCGCGCAGCTCGATCTCCGTCCCGGCCGACAGGCGCAGCACCGCCCGCCCGCCCGCGGCGGTCCGGACGACGTCGTTGCGGGTCAGGGTGTCGCCGTTCTTGATCGGGACCCACTGCCCGCTGCGCTCCGCCTCCACCGTCCCCGTCGCCGTGGTCACCTGGAACGTCGCCGTCTCCGCATCGCGCGGGGGCACCGCGGCCGGCGGGGCGGCTTTCACCGGAGAGAGCGGCAGCGCCGGCGGTCGCGCCGCCAGAAAACGCCGGGAGACGACCGCGGCGGCAGCCAGCGACGCCACCGCGATCGCCACCAGCGCGGCCGTGCCGAGCTTCCGGCTGGGCGGGGAGGTGCTCATGGCCGGTGCGCCCGCCCTTCGTCGGCCGGGAAGGTGAGGGTGAAGGTCGTGCCGCCGCCCACGCTGCTGTCGACGGTGACCGTGCCGCCGTGGTCCTCGACGGTGCGGTGCACGAATGACAGCCCCAGGCCGGTCCCGGACCGGTCGCCCTTGGTGGTGAAGAAGGGGTCGAAGATGCGCGGCAGGTGCTCGGGGGCGATCCCGGTGCCGGTGTCGGCAATCCGGACGCGTACGACCTTGTCCTCGATGAGGCTCGTCTCCAGCGTCAGCGTGCCGCCCTTCTTCATGGCGCTGCGCGCGTTCTGGATGATCTGGATGAACGACTCCTGGAGCTGCGTGGCGCTGCCGCGCACGGCGGGGGTGGCGGCATACCTGCGCACCACCTCGATCCCGGCCGCCGCCAGATCGGTCGGGCCGCACAGCTCGATCGCGTCGTCGAGGGTGCGCCCGAGGTCGACAGGCGTCGTGTCGTGCCCGCTCTGTCGCTGCGCGAGCCGCAGCATGTTCTGCACGATCTTCCGGATCCGCAGCGCCTCGTTCTCCAGGTCCTGCAGGAGCGGGCGGGCGGGGTGCGCGCCCGGAAGGTCGGCGATGAGCAGCTGGACGATCCCCAGCGCACCGGTGAGCGGGTTGTTGATCTCGTGCGCGACCCCGGCGCCGAGCTCGCCCAGCGCGGAGAGCGAGCGCGAGCGGAAGAGCAGATCCTGGGCCTGGCGCAGCTCGGCGGTCTTCTCCTCGACGCGCTTCTCCAGCGTCTGGTTCCAGGCCTTGATCTCGTCGGTCTGTTGCGTGATCTTCTGGCGCGCCTCTTCGAGACCGACGGCCATCTGGTTGAACGCCGTCGCCAGCTCGCCGAGCTCGTCGTTGGCGGTCGCCTCGATCCGCGCATCGAGCTTCCCGATCGCGATCTGGCGTGTCCCGCCGACCAGCGCCGAGACGCGATCACTGAGCCGCCGGGCGAAAATTCGCGCCGCGATGAACCCGATGAACGCCGAGACGGCTATCCAGATGAGCGTGGCAAACGTGATCCGGTTGACCGGCAGGAGCGCGGCGTCGACGGTCTTGTCGACCAGCGCTCCCATCCCCCAGCGGACGACCGGCGCGTACGCGCCGATGAGGCGCCTCCCGTCGCGCGCGTACTCGGCGACCACGGCGCCCGTCGGGGCTTCCCCTTCGCGCGCGCCCGGCAGGCGGATTGTCTCGAGGCTGCCGACGCCGCCGCGCGAAGCGGAGGCGATGAGGCGCGCGCGCCCGTCGGTGAGCGCCACGTCGGTGTCGGCGCTGGCCAGCCCCGCCACGTAGTTGGCCAGGCGCTTGAGCGACACCTCGGCCGCCAGGATGCGACGCCCGCCCCCCAGCTTCGGATCGAAGGCCACCGCCAGCACCACATGAGGCAGGCGCATCGGTCCGCCCAGGAAGATCGGCCCCATCCCTTCCCCATTGGAGAGCGCGGCGCCGAGAGGCGCCATCAGGCCGACACTTTCGACGTCGGTTGGCCGCATTGGCTCGTGCCCCCTGGTGATGTCGTAGCGGCTGGGGTTCTCCAGGTAGGCCGGCGTCCCGATCAGCGCGCCGTGCTCGTCGAACATGGCGGCGGCGCAGAAGTCGTCGCTCTGGTGGTAGACGAGCTGCAGGAACTTGAGCAGCGCCTGGGGCGACGGGCCCTCGTTCTCGCTGGAGCGGGTCAGGTCGAAGATCTTCGCGTCGACGCGCAGGATCGACAGCAGGTTGTCGACATGGCTCTCGGCGTACCCCGCCACCTGCTTGGCGACGGTCAGCTCGTTCTCCTCCAGCGCCCCGCGCAGGGCCCCCTGGCCGATGTGCAGCGACGAATAGCCCGCGATGCCGAGCGGGAGCACCGACACGCCGATCGCCAGCAGCGTCAGCTTGGAGAGGAGCTTCACGGGCCACCGCCCCCAGGACAGCCGCCGTCCGCGTAGCGGCTTGCCGCGTCGGAGGCCGCCGCCGCGTCGGGCAGCCCGACCGGCGGCGCCAGGTAGAGGAACGGCACCCCCGCGTCCGGCTGTTCGCCGGCGACGGCGTCGTAGCCGGTCACGAGCTCGCTGCCCGTGCCGGGCGGGACGTATCCTTCGATCCGGTTGACGTTCACCAGCGTCGGGCAGAGCAGGGGACTCCCTCCGAAGGTGATCGCGGTCGAGGTGGTGAAGTTGTCGCCGACGATCGTGATCGGAACCAGCCCCGACGCCGGCGCCGAGGTGGGGCTGATCTCGCGGACGACCGGCGGGGCGAGATAGGTGAAGGGGCCGACGAGCGCGGTCGTCGCGCCACCGGTCGTGATCGTCACCGTGGCGGCGCCGGGCGGGTGCGGCGGCGCCAGCGCGGTGAGCACCGTCGGCTTGACGTCGTAGACCGTACCGGCGGAGGCGTCGAAGGCCACGCCGGTCGCCCCGGCGACGAAGTTGGCCCCGGAGATCGTCACCAGCGTTCCGCCCAGGGTCGACCCCTCGCCCGGGGAGATGCTGGTGAAGATCGGCGCCGGGACCAGCTGGACCGCGACCTCGGCTTCCGCGGTCAAGCCGCCGCTTCCCGACGCCTGCGCGGCGACGAGCAGCATGTCCGAATCGGCCGCGGGCGCGGGCGCCGTCACCGTGAAGGGGCAGGAGGCCGTCGCCGCCCCGCTGACGAGGGGGCAGTCGTACGCGGGGAGCGGGCCGGCGGCGCTCGCCAGGGTCACCCGCAGTCCGACGAGCTGACCGAACCCGTCGTCGGCGGTCACCCCGATCGCCAACTGGGCGCCCGCGCCGACCACGGCGCCAGACGCAGGACTGGTGATGGTGACGACCGGCGGCGTCGTGCAGACGCCGAGGGAGGTGAAGGCCGACGGCAGGCGGCTCTTCAGCCCGCGCGGATCGGTGACGATCAGATCGTACCCCCCCGCCGGAATGCCTGCCGGGATGGTGGCGCCGAGGAGGCCGATGCTCTCCCAGCTGATCGCGGCGAGCGGAAAGGTCGCGGAGCCGCCGCTCGCCGGGGATTGCCGATCGGCCAGCGTGCCTGCGAACCCATCGACGTCGAGGCTGGTGCTCCCCGCCCCGGTGTCGAAACGATACGCCGGGCGGAACCCCGACCCGGCGATGGTGGCCGACAGGGCGACGTCGTTGTAGGCGATCTCCGGCGCGATCCGCATGACCGTGATGGGCGACTCCGCGCCCACACCGCACCCGGCGGCGGCGCCCAGCAACATGGCAGCCGTTGCGGACCGTGCCGGAGACATCGGCGGCATTCTAACATCGCGTCGATTCAGTCGAAGAACGCTTCCGTCCGGATCTGCGCCTTGCGGTTCACGCCGCGCGCGATGAGCTCGCGTTTGACCTCGGTGATCATGGCGCCGTTGCCCACCAGGTAGAAGGTGGGCGACCCGAGCTCGGGCAGGATGTCGAGCAGCGCCTGCGTGATCCGCCCCCGACCGCCGGTCCAGGCGTCGCCGGCCGCCGTGAGGTGAACGCGGAGCTCGGCGCTGGCCCTTGCGCAGAGCCCCTCGATCTCGGCACGGGCGAACAGGTCCTCCTCCTGCCGCGCCCCCCACAGGACGATGCACCGACGCGCCTCGCCGCCGCCTTCGCGCCGGCGGGCGAGCTCGCCCAGCATCGGCATGACCGCGGCGATGCCGGTCCCGGTGGCGCCGAACACGACGTCGCCCGGGTGCGCCGCATCGAGCACGAAGAATCCGTGCGGGCCGGTCATGTGCACCACCGTCCCGAGCTCCAGCGACATCAAGAATTCGGAGGCCTTCCCTTCGGGGATCACCCGGATGATGAACCGGAGGATCTCGCCGGCGTCGCTCTGCGAGGCGATGGAGTAGCTCCGGCGGGGGTGGGGCTCGGCGTCCGGCACCTGCGCGCCGATCGAGATCGACACGAACTGGCCTGCCTTGAACGCCAGCCGGGGCGGCTCGCGAAGGGCGAAGGAGAGCTCGGCGATGTTGGTGGCGATCGTCTCGCGGGCGACGAGCTCGGCGGTGAAGGCGGCTGGCACACCGCGATCATAAACGAGTCGTGCTAGCTTCGCCGAATGTCGATTGCGGCCCCCCACAAACTGACGCTGCTGGCGCTCGCGATCCTGCTGGGGTCGGCCGCCTGCAGCAAGCGAGACGACGCCAGCAAGCCGTCGACGATTCCGCCGCTGGATCCGGCGGCGGCGCCGCAGCTGCCGGCGGCGGCGCCGCAGCTGCCGGCGGCCGCGCCGTCGGCGCCCGCGCCCGCCATGCCGCCGGCGGTGCCGGGGCCCGCTCCCGCTGCGCCACCCATGCCCGCGGCCGCGGCCGAGCCAGGCGCCTCGATCACCGGCTCGATCGTCCTGCCGGCGTCGATCGCCAAGGTGCGACCCAAGGGCGGGACGCTCTACCTGGTCGCGCGCCGGCCGTCGGACAACCCGAGCGCGCGCGGCACGCTGATCGCGGTCAGGAAGCTGCCGGCGACCACGTTTCCGCTGCCGTTCTCGCTGACCGCCGCGGACATGCCGTTTCAGAATGGACCGTTCGACGGCGAGCTGGTGCTGACCGCGCGGATCGACCAGGACGGCGATCCGCTGACGCACGAGAAGGGCGACGTCTTCGGCACGCTCGCCAAGGTTTCGGTCGGCTCGCACGACGTCAAGCTGGCGCTGGATCAGGTCCAGAAGGAGACCGAGTCGCTGGCGGGCGGGACGCCGATCATGGGCGGGATGCGCGGCCCCATGCAGGGAGAGCGCGAGGGAGCGCCCGAGGGGGCGGGTTCCGGCGCGGGCGAGCTGCCGCCCGGCCATCCGTAATCCCTGAAATGACGGGCGCGGGCGCGCCCCGGGGAGCGCATCGACGCCGCCGGCGTGGCCGTCTCAGGGCGCCGCACTTGTGGTAGCTTGCGCGGCAGCATGGACTACAAAAAGCTGCGCGACATGGTCAGCCACCGCACGACGTTCGAGTACGACTCGGGCTCGAAGATCATCGGAACGATCGCCGCCTGCATGCCGGCCAACGGGCCGGTGCAGATGCTGGTGCTGTCGAAGGTCCAGGTGCTCGACTCGAGTCAAAACGTGATCGCCAAGTACGAAGAGCTGCCGATGGTCCCCAACAACCTGATCGGCTTCCAGATCACGGAGGGGCCATTGTGAAGCGAGGGGCGACGACGGTCGCCATTCTGTTCGCATCGCTCGGGGGGGGCTGCGCCGGGCCTGCCTATACGATCGTCGACGATCCGTTCGACATCGCCGAGACCACGGGCGCCCCGGAGGTGAGCGCGATCGTTGACGCGGGCGGCGGCGACGTGACGCTCTCCGGTCCGCTGGACATGGAGCCGTCGGACGGCGTGGCGGTCATCGGCGAGACGCTCTGGATCCGCGGCAGCTCGTTCGGGCGCCAGCCGACGGTGCTGGTCGGCGGCCGGCCGGCCGCCGTCCTCGGGCGCACGCGCGAGGGGGGCCTGGTGGTGCGGGTCCCGCCCGGCACGCCGACCGGATCGCAGGCGGTGACGGTCAGCAACGAGGTCGGTCGCAGCGAGCGCCCGATCAACGTGCGCCGCTACGCTGCCGTGCTGGCGGCCGGCAGCGGCCAGATCGGCTGGGCGGTGGTCGGCGCCGACGGCCCGATCGCGGCGGGCGCCACGCCGGTGCCGGGCGCGCGTCGGATGGAGCTGTCGAGCGACGGCCGCGCCGCCTACGTCACCGAAGCCGCGGGAGGGACAATCGACGTCATCGATCTGCCTGCGCCCGGGGCGCCCAAGATCATCTACCGGCTGCAGCTGGGAAACGAGGGCGGGCCGGTGCTGGCGCTGGCGGCGGCGGCGCGGGCGCCGGTGCTGGCGGTCGTGCGCGCGAACGACGTCGTGCTGGTCGACACGAGCTCGCCGCTGCACCCGGCGCGCTCGGAGCCCCGCGCGTTCCCGCAGGCGATCCGCGACGCCAAGATCGCCGCCGCCGATATCTCGCCCGACGGGAAGATGCTGGCGATCGCCACCGTGGGGGGCAATCAGCTGGTGATGCTCGATCTCGGGCCGCCAGGCCACACGCCGGTTGCCAGCATGCTCCCCATCGCGCCCGAGGTCCGGGAGAGCGTCCTCGGTGATCTGGCGTTCGCGCCGGCCGGGGACACGCTCTGGGTGCTGGCCGGCGACACGCCGCGCAGCGCCTCGGTCGGGCCGCAGCCGACCGAGCTGCGGGCGGTGCGGGTGGCGAGCGATTCGCGAACGCTGGTCAACCTCACGGCTTCGCGCCTGGTCGAGGTCGGCGACGCTGCGTCGCCGGGGCGGCTCGGGGTCGGGCGCGCGCTGCCGCTGGCGAGCGGCGCCGCCATTCGTCTGCCGCCCGAGCGCAACACGGTCTTCTTCGCCGCCTCCGCGCGGGCAGGCGGCGGCACCGCGATCTTCCGCGTCGGTGCCGAGGACGCCGCGACGACGGTCATCGCGGGGCCGGAGCGCCTCGGGCGGCCCGACATCTCGCCAGAGGGACGCTGGCTGCTGGCGCCGGCGGCCGCGCCAGACGGCGCCGTTCGCGTGCTGGCGGTCGCCATCGACGGGCGTCCCGCGCCGGCCGGCTCCGCCCAGCCGGTCGACGTGCTCGCCGCGTCCGCCGGCGAGACGCCCGCGTCGGCGCGTCCGGCGCCGGAGCTGAGGATCCAGCCCTGAAGGCGGTACGCGCCCAGGTGCGGGGACGCGTCCAGGGCGTCGGCTACCGCGCCTCCACGGCGCACGAAGCGCGGCGCCTCGGACTCTCTGGCTGGGTGCGGAATCTCCCCGACGGCACGGTCGAGGTGGCGGCGCGCGGCGACGCCGCGGCGATCGAGGCGCTGATCAGGTGGCTCGGCCAGGGACCGCGTGGCGCGCGCGTCACCGGCGTGGAGGTCGAGGAGCTTTCCGAAAACCTCTCTGATCTTGCATCGAAGTTCTCATCTGTGGCGGGGAGCGAACGTTTGGAACAATTCACGATACGCTGACGCTGCGAGGAGAACGCATGGCCAACGACGGGTCGAAGAACGACGCTTCAGGAACAATCCAATCGGTACAGCGTGAGACGCGGCGATTTCCCCCGCCCAAGGGCTTCGCCGAGCGCGCGCTGATCAAGGACGCGGCGACGTACGAAAAAATGTACCGCCGCTCGATCGACGACCCGGAAGGCTTCTGGGCCGACACGGCCAGGGCGGAGCTGGCCTGGACCAAGCCGTGGGACAAGGTCGTCACCTGGAACCTCCCCTGGGCGCGCTGGTTCGACGGCGGCGAGCTGAACCTCTCCGCCAACTGCCTCGATCGGCACCTCGCCACGCGCGGCGACAAGGTGGCGCTGGACTGGGAAGGGGAGCCGGGCGACAGCCGGAAGCTGACCTACAAGCAGCTGCACGCCGAGGTCTGCAAGTTCGCCAACGTCATGAAGGGGCTGGGCATCACGGCGGGCGACGTGGTCGCGATCTACCTGCCGATGATCCCCGAGGCGGCCATCGCGATGCTGGCCTGCACGCGCATCGGCGCCACCCACACGGTGGTGTTCGGCGGGTTCTCCGCCGAGGCGCTGCGCGATCGGATCAACGACTGCGGCGCCAAGCTCTGCATCACGGCCGACGGCGGCTGGCGGCGCGGCAAGGCGGTTCCGCTCAAGGCCAACGTCGACAAGGCGCTCGGCGAGACGCCGACGGTGAAGAGGTGCGTCGTCGTGCGCCGCACGGGCGAGGCGGTGCCGATGAAGGCCGGCCGCGACGTCTGGTGGGACGAGCAGATGAAGGGCGTCCCGGCCGAGTGCGCGCCGGTCAGCCTGCCGTCCGAGCACCCGCTCTTCATCCTCTACACCTCGGGGACGACCGGCAAGCCCAAGGGGATCGTCCACACGACGGGCGGCTATCCTTCTGGGCGCGCACCTGACGACCAAGTACGTCTTCGATCTGCGCGAGGACGACGTCTACTGGTGCACCGCCGACGTCGGCTGGGTCACCGGTCACAGCTACGTCGTCTACGGCCCGCTGTCGAACGGCGCCACCTCCGTCATGTACGAGGGCGCGCCCGACCACCCCGAGAAGGACCGCTTCTGGTCGATCATCGAGCGCCACAAGGTCTCGATCTTCTACACGGCGCCGACGGCCATCCGCGCCTTCGTCCGCTGGGGCGACGACCTGCCGAAGAAGCACGATCTGTCGTCGCTGCGCCTCCTCGGCAGCGTCGGCGAGCCGATCAACCCCGAGGCCTGGATGTGGTACCACGAGGTCATCGGCGGCGGCCGCTGCCCGATCGTCGACACCTGGTGGCAGACGGAGACGGGCGGGATCATGATGACGCCGCTGCCGGGGATCACCTCGGCCAAGCCGGGGAGCTGCGCCATCCCGTTCTTCGGCGTCGACCCGCAGGTGGTCAAGCGCGACGGAACGCCCTGCAAGCCGAACGAGGGCGGCTTCCTGGTGATCAAGAAGCCGTGGCCGTCGATGTTGCGCGGCGTGTACGGCGATCCCGAGCGCTACCAGAAGCAGTACTGGACGGAGATCCCGGGCGTCTACTTCACGGGCGACGGCTCGCGCCAGGACGAGGACGGCTACTTCTGGGTCATGGGACGCGTCGACGACGTGCTCAACGTCGCCGGCCACCGCCTCGGCACCGCGGAGATCGAGAGCGCGCTGGTCTCCCACCCGAGCGTCGCCGAGGCGGCCGTCGTCGGTCCGCCGCACGAGCTCAAGGGGCAGGCAATCTTCGCCTTCGTGACGCCCAAGTCGCGGCGTCACCGCGTCGGCCGAGCTCAAGAAGTCGCTCAGCGAGCACGTGGTCAAGGAGATCGGCGCGCTGGCCCGGCCCGACGAGATCCGCTTCACCGACGCGCTCCCCAAGACGCGCTCGGGGAAGATCATGCGGCGCCTCCTGCGCGAGATCGCCACCAGCGGCGCCGTCCGCGGCGACGTGACGACGCTGGAGGACATCGGCGTCATCAGCCGCCTGTCGGCCGCGCGCGACGACGAGGAGTAACCGTCGTCGCGTGGCCGGGCCCGTCAGGGCTTGGGCACGTTCTTCATCGCCTCGGCGGCGCGCTTGCCCATCTCCGCCGGGGCGACGTCTTCCTTGTGCGTGGCGATCGACCAGCGGTTCCCCCAGTTGTCGCTGAGGACGCCATAGCGGTCGCCCCAGAACATGTCGGCGATCGGCATCTCGATCTTGGCGCCGGCGGCGGTGGCGCGCGCCCAGGCGGCGTCGGCGTCGGCGACGTAGAGGTGAATCACCGCCGTCGTCGGCGGGCCCATCATCGCGTCGGCGACCATCACGATCGAGTCGCCGATCTTGACCTCACCGTGCAGCAACCTGCCGTCGGGGCCCGGCATGCGGGAACGCTCCTCCGCACCAAACGCCTTCTTGTAGAAGGCAATTGCATCGCTCGCGCCGTTGACGCTGAGAAACGGCGTCACCGTGCGGTACCCATCCGGAATCGCTTTGACCTCGGCCATCGTGCACCTCCCTCGCCCGGGTCATACCCGCGCGCGGACAGCCGGGCAACCTGATGCGTCGGCGGCGTGATAGCGGTGCCCCTCGCGCCCCACGAGGGACGGGAAGGCCAGCCAGAGCACGGCACCGATCGCGATCTCGACGATTGCGCTCAGGAAGAAAATCATGAGCGCCTGGCCCGTCCCGACACCGTAGAGGCGCTTGAGGACCAGGAAACCCGTGACGATACTGACGAGAGAGAAGAGCACCCCGCTGAAGATGTGCGCGGCCACGAAGAGGGCGGCGACCACCCAGAATGAGCCTGCGACGGCGGCCGCCTTGGCGAACGAGGGGTTGTCGAGCAGCAGCAGCGTCGCGATGTGCAGCGTCACCGTCGACGTCATGAACGCCATGCCCACCCACAGCAGCATGGGAAAAACGTTAACAGAGATCGCAAAAACGCACCAAACGGCCCCTTGCGGGTTGCGTCAGCGTTTGCCGCGGCCTTGCTTGAGAGGCCGCGGTCTCGATCTCTCAGCCTGCTTCGACCATGCGCGTACCTCGCGGCGAAGAGGCGCCGGGGTGTCCTCCGAATCGTGCCGTTCGTTGGCAACTTCGCCCCGCCGAAGGGCACAGCGGTTGAGCAACGCGTGGTAAAATAATGCTGTGAGCGAGGCTGAAGATCGACGTCGCGCGCGCGCGGGTTGGGAGGTCCGGAAGTTCGGGCCGGGAGCTGCCGAGGAGGCTGCCGACTACGATGCCCAGTTCTGGGCACGTATTCCGCTCGACGAACGTGCTGCGACAGTTTGGCAGCAGAGCCTCGAGGTGTACTCGCTGATGGATCCCGGGGCGCGTGAATCAAGACTTCCTCGATCTGCTCTCCGCCTTCAACGCCGCTGAGGTGCGGTACCTCGTCGTGGGCGCCTATGCCGTGGGCGTCCATGGACACCCGCGCGCCACGAAGGATCTCGGCGTCTGGATCGAAGCCTCCGCCGAGAATGCGGCACGCGTCCTGACCGCCTTACGAGCGTTCGGCGCACCGCTCGATGACCTCCAGGCGCGCGACTTCGAAACACCGGGAACCGGCTTCATGATGGGCACTCCGCCGGGGCGGATCGACGTCCTTACCGAAATCGATGGCGTGCGATTCGACGAGGTCGCGCCACGCGCCATCGAGGCAAACTTCGATGGCGTTCGGACGAAGGTCATCGGGCTCGAAGATCTCCTCACCAACAAACGGGCCGCCGCACGCCTTCAGGACTTGGCGGACGTTCGGGCGTTGGAGAAACTCCGCCCGCCTGGTTCGCGCTGAGCGTCCCGCGGTCGGAGCGCCTCCAAGCTCAGGTCGACTGGGGTTCTCGGGCAGCCCCGCCGTCGATCTCGCGTTTGCGCTTCATCGACTTGGCGACCAGCTCGGAGACGTTCATGACCTGCACCTTCTCGGCGGCGTTCCGGTCCTGGACGCCGTCGCGGAGCATGATGGTGCAGAAGGGGCAGGCGGTGGCGACGGTGTCGGCGCCCGAGGCGATGATCTCGTCGGTGCGGTTGTGGTTCACCCGGGTGCCGATCTTTTCTTCCATCCACATCCGGCCGCCGCCGGCGCCGCAGCAGAAGCCCTGCTCGCGGTTGCGCGGCAGCTCGATGACGGCGTCCTTGCCGGCGGGCAGGGCGCCCAGCACCGCGCGGGGGGCGTCGTACTCGCCGTTCCAGCGCCCGAGGTAGCAGGGGTCGTGGAAGGTGATCTTCGACTTGGCGTTCTCCACGGCGTCGATCTCGATCTTGCCGCTGTCGACCAGCTCGCGAATCAGCTGGGTGTGGTGGCGGACCTCGAAGTTGCCGCCCAGCTGCGGGTACTCGTTCTTGATCGTATGCAGGCAGTGCGGGCAGGCGGTGACGACCTTCTTCACCTTCTTGCCGTTCATCGTCTCGACGTTCTGCTGGGCCTGCATCTGGTAGAGCATCTCGTTGCCCGAGCGCCGCGCCGGATCGCCGGTGCAGCCTTCTTCGAGCCCCAGCACCGCGAAGTCGACGCCCCCCTCGCGCATGACCTCGACGAGCGCGCGCGTCTGCTTCTTGATCCGATCGTCGTACGCGCCGGCGCAGCCGACCCACAGCAGGTATTCGGCGTCGGGGTGGTCGTCGAGCGTCGGGACGTTCATCCCCTCGGCCCAGTCCATCCGCTTGTCGGCGCCGATCCCCCAGGGGTTGCCGTTGCGCTCCAGGTTGGTGAAGGTGCGCGCGAGATCGGGCGGGACCTTCTCCTGCACCAGCACCAGGTTCTGGCGCATCTGGATGATCTTCTCGGGATGGTCGATGAAGACCGGGCAGACCTCCTGGCAGGCGCCGCAGGTGGTGCAGGCCCACAGCACGTCCTCGGTGGTGCGCGTTCCGATGAGCGGCTTGACCTCGTCGGCCGCGGCGCCCGCGCCGTGCTGGAACCTGTCGAGGAACGCGTCGAGCGGGCCGCGGTCGGGCATGCGCGTGCGCATGTCGTCGCGGACGTCGTGAATGACCTGCATCGGCGAGAGCGGCTTGCCGGTGTTGTAGGCCGGGCAGAAGTTGGTGCAGCGCGCGCACTCGGTGCAGGCAAACCCGTCGAGCAACGACTTCCAGGTGAAGTCTTTCCACTCCTGAACGACGCCGGTGGCCGCGATGTCGTCGGCCTCCATGTTCAGCTTGGGCAGGATCCCGCGCTGCCCCAGCTTGCGGAAATAGATGTTCGGCAGCGCCGCCAGGATGTGGCTGTGCTTCGAGTAGAGCAGGTAGTTCAGGAACCCCAGCAGGATGGTGACGTGCGTCCACCAGCAGATCTCGGCGAACGGCTGCTCGAGCCGCTTCATCCCGAAGTAGGACAGCATCAGCAGGCCGATCGCCGACAGGATGGCGGCGGCGTCGCGGCTCATCGGGATGAGGCGCGGCTGCAGGACGATCCGCCGGAAGAAGGCGAACACCACCAGCGCGAGGACGGCGACCGAGAAGACGTCGATCATCGCGGCGAGGGCGCCCCCCGCCGTCTCGCCCAGGAGGGCCGCAAAGCTGAACGAAGGGAACAGCCCCTGGAGGACCGTCTCGGCCGAGCCGATCGTGATGACGATGAAGCCCCAGAAAATGAGGAAGTGGTACTTGCTGCCGAGCGCGCTCACGAACCCCGGCAGGCGCTTCGCGGGCAGCGTGGTCTTCTCGATGACCTTCTTCTGCCCGAAGAAGTACTGGGCCACCGAATCGGCGCGATCCTCCGGCCGATCGAACCGTGGCTCCGGCCGCCCGGCGAGGATCAGCCGGGTGAATCGGCGGAGCGTCCAGGCGAACATCCCGAGAGAGGCGCAGAGGAGCGCCGCGAAGAGGACGCGTCTCATTGGGGACGCCATCGTACCGCGAATGCGCTATACACGCCCGTATGCCGCTCAACCGGGAGCTCATCGACATTCTCGCTTGCCCGAAGTGCAAGGGGGCGCTCAACCTGCGCGCCGACGAATCGGCCTTCGAATGCGGCGCCTGCAAGCTCTGCTACGCGGTCGTCGACGACATCCCGAACTTCATCCTGGAAGAGGCGCAGCCTCTCCGGGGCTGAAGAGGCGCAGCCTCTCCGGGGGTGAGAAACGCGCAGCCGCCGGGGCTGAGCTCCGGTTCGGCCCCCCGGGCCGGCGGATGGCGCGGATCAGTTTTTTTGCGCTCCTCGGGGTGAGCCTTAAACTCGGGGTATGAGCACCGATCGTCGCCGAGCCCCCGAAGAGCGTCGACAGACCGACCGCGTACCCGCCGTGTTTGCCGTCAAGAAGGCGATCGCGGGGCACGACGGCAGGCCGAGTCACCAGATCCAGCTCTGCCAGGCCGAGGACATCGCGCCGGCCGGCATCACGATCAAACGGCCCCGCGGCAGCGCGGTGCTGGCGCGGACCGAGGTGGCCCTGGCATTCGCGCTTCCCGGCTCCCGCGACGAGATCTCCGCCCGCGGCGTGGTCGTCAGCGACGCCAGCGCCGGAGGGTTCCGCCGGACCGGCGTGCGCTTCATCGCGCTCGCCCCGGCGCACGAGCAGCTCATCGCCGGCTACTGCCGCCGCGCGGGCCGCTGACCCCCGCAGGCCGCCGGGCACCAGCCGTCACGACGCGGAAGTCAGCTGCCGAGCAGCGTCCGCCGACGAAGTGGGACGCGCCGGACGGGCGCGTGACCCACGAGCCGGGCCGCGCCCCAGCCGGAGACGAGCTCGCCTTCGAGGCCGAGCCCGGGGAGGTTCTCGCGCCCGACCAGGAGCAGGTTCTTGACGCCGGTGGCGTGCGGCAGGCCGGCGATGTCGAGCGGCCCGCTCGCGGCGCGCGCGTAGAGGGGCGGGGGGACGACCGCGACGCCGGTGGCAGACGCCCTGCCGGAGGTCTGGCCGTTGTCGGCTCCCGCGTCGGCGGGGCCACGCTGGGCGCCGAGCCCGTCGTAAGGAGAGGCGGCGACGAAGATCTGCTTTCCGAGGTCGGGCCAGAGGCGCTCCAGCGTCTGCAGCAGGCGGCCCCGCAGGGCGCGCAGGTAGCTCGGGCCCGCGTCGACCAGATGGGCCGGGACTGCGCACTCGACCCACAGCGGCACGCGATCGGGGTCGCGCGGGGCGGGGCGACCGACGGTGACGGCGATGGCGTTGTCCTCGATCAGCGCGCGCGACGGATCCCCGATCGCGATGATCCGCGCCGGTGTTCCCGCGGGCAGCGCCTGGGGGCCGACCAGAAGGGCCAGCGCGTAGCGGTAGCCGGTCACCCGCAGGGGCGCGGGGCGGGCGCGCCGCGGCACCGGTGGAGCGGCGGGGCCCAGCGTCGCCCGCAGCCCCGCCCAGGGGCCGGACCAGAGCAGCCAGTGACAACCGATCGTCTCGTCGCGCGGCCGGACCTGCAGCCCGACGGCCCGACCGCGCCGGATCACCACGCCAACGGGCTCGAGCCGCCGGCGGCGCTCACCGCCGAAGGTCTCGATCCGCTGGTAGAGCAACTCCTGCAGCGCCGCCAGGCCGCCGTCCAGCGAATGTAGCCCGCGACGTGCCAGCGCGAAGGCGCGCGCCTCGGTGACAGATCCGACGCCGCTCGCGGTGAGGCTGGTCGACAGCGCGGCCGGCGCCGCGGCCACCGCGCGGAACGGGTGGTCGGTGCCCAGCGGGGCCAGCGGATCGCTGCCCGCGCGCGGCAGCAGCGACTCCAGTCGCCCGACCTCTCGCCGCTCCCAGAAGCCATTCGGCGGCAAGGTCATCGCCGTCGCCAGCAAGGGCTCGGCGATCCGCCCCAGCGCGTCCAGTCGCTCGATCCCGGCGGTGAGCATCGGTCCGACCGTCCCGAACGCGCGCGCGAGCTCGCGCCCCAGCGCCGCCGGATCAGGCGTCAGATCGAGCCGCTGCTTGCCGACCGCGACCCGCAATCCCGGCGCCGGCGGCGCGCGGCGCTTGACCACCGCCACGCAGTCGAGCTCCTTGAACACCCGCGCCACCTGCGGATCGTCGAGTGGTGGCAGCAGGGCGGGCGCGCGCGACAACGGCGTTCCGCCGGCGTCGAACGCCGCCTGCTCGGGCTCGTCGCCGACCACCAGCACCCGGTAGCCGCGCCGGGCCAGCAGCGCCGCCGCGATCAGCCCCGACGTCTCGCCGCCACAGACGACGACGTCGTAGAAGTTCGTGTCGACCATGGGCGAGGGCCCCTAGAGACTGCGCAGCGACTCGGTCCCAGGCGAGGTTCCGACGATCCGCACCCGGCGCCCCTCCACGACCACCCGGCGCTCGGCGATGGCGCGCACGACCGATGGGAGCAGCCGGTGTTCCTCGGTCAGGATGCGCGCCCGCAGCGCCTCGTCGTCGTCGTCATCGAGCACGGGCACCGCCGTCTGCGCGATGATGGGCCCGGTGTCGACGCCCCGGTCGACGAAGTGGACGGTGCAGCCGGCGATCTTCACCGCCGCGTCGTAGGACTGCTTCTGCGCGTGGACGCCGGGGAACGCCGGCAGCAGCGCGGGGTGGATGTTGATGACCCGCCCCGGGAAGGCGTCGAGCAGCTCGCCCGACAGGACGCGCATGAACCCCGCCAGGACGACCAGGTCGACCTGATGCGCGCGCAGGGCGTCGGCCAGCGCGCGGTCGAACGAGGGACGCTCGGGGTGGTCGCGGTGGTCGACGATGAAGGTCGGCAGGCCGGCCAGCCGGGCCCGCGACAGCGCCGCGCAGTCAGGGACATTGCAGCCGACGACCGTGAGGCGCGCCGGCCCCAGCTCGTTGCGCGTGCCCCAATCGATGAGCGCCTGCAGGTTGGTGCCGCTGCCCGAGACCAGGACGCCGACGTTCATCAGGTGAGGAACTCCACCGGAGCCTCCGGGGCGTCGGCCGTGGCCACCTCGCCAACGGGGAAGACCTGCTCGCCCGAGCGCTCGAGCACGGAGATCGCGTCGGAGACCCGATCGGCGGGGACGCAGACCAGCATGCCGAGGCCCATGTTGAAGGTGCGGCGCATCTCCTCGGGCGCGATGTCGCCGCCGCGGCCGAGAAGATCGAAGATCGGGGGGATCGGCCAGCTTCCGAGCCGCAGCCGCAGCTTGAGGCGGGCGCCGTCCGGGATCATGCGCGGCGGGTTGTCGACCAGGCCCCCGCCCGTGATGTGGGCGGCCCCGCGCAGCAGATCGGCATCGGCGAGGGCGCGCATCGCGCGGACGTAGATCCGGGTCGGGCGCAGCAGCGCCTGGCCGAGCGGCTCCCCGAGCCCCGGCGGCGTGGCGTCGAGGTCGAGGCGCATTTCTTCAAGGAATACTTTACGAACCAGCGAGTACCCGTTGGAGTGAAAGCCGGACGACGCCAGCCCCAGGAGCTTGTCCCCCACCTTGATAGATGTCCCGTCGATGCGGCGGCTCTTCTCGACGACGCCGACGCAGAAGCCGGCCAGGTCGTACTCGCCGGCGGCGTAGAACCCGGGGAGCTCGGCCGTCTCGCCGCCGAGCAGCGCGCAGCCGGCCGCCTGGCAGCCGTCGGCGATGCCCCCTATCACGCGCTCGGCGACGCCGACCTCCAGCTTCCCGGAGGCGAAGTAGTCGAGGAAGAAGAGCGGCTCGCCGCCGCACACGACCAGATCGTTGACGTTCATGGCCACCAGGTCGATCCCGACGGTGTCGTGGCGGCCGGTCAGAAAGGCGAGCTTCAGCTTGGTCCCCACACCGTCGGTGCAGGAGACCAGCAGCGGTTCCTTGTAGCGGCCGGGGATGGCGCAGACGCCGGCGAACCCGCCGAGGCCGCCCATCACTTCGGGGCGTCGCGTGCGGCCGACGTGCCCCTTGATCCGCTCGACCAGCAGGTCGCCGGCGTCGATGTCGACGCCCGCGTCGCGGTAGGAGAGGCGGCTCGTCACGCCGGCTCGCCGTCCGCGGCCGCCCCGGCGCGCCGACCCGTCCCCGCGTTGCTGATGGGGAGCGACCCGAATCGCTCCACGAACCCCTTGAGGAGGCGGTCGAGCTCGCTCTGGGGGCTCGAGGCCTCGGCGAACCGGATCCAGCGGGCCCCGGCGCTCACCGCCCGCTCGATCTGGCGGGCGCCGCGGCCGGCCACGAAGCGACGCAACGTCTCATCGGGCTCCGAGCAGGCGTAGAGGACCATGGCGCTCCGACCGGCGCGGTAGTCCATCACGCCCTCGGCGCGCGTCTGCAGGACACCGGCCGCCTCGGGAGCCGCCGTACAGGCATCAGAGATCTTGTGCCATGCGCCAAAATGCACGCGCGCAGCATAACAAACCACGCGCGGTTCCATCAGTGTATTCTCCGGATTCGCGCGATGGCCTGGTACAAAAGAGAGGACCGCGACGACGATCTCTCCGAGGAGAAACGGAGCGTCCCGGCTGGGGTGTTCACCAAGTGTCCCGGCTGCCGCGAGACGCTGGACACGGCGAGCCTCGAGAAGAACGACAACGTCTGCCCGCAGTGCCAGCACCACTTCCCGGTGTCGGCCGCCCGGCGGTTGGAGATCCTGCTCGACCCCGGCAGCTTCGTGGAGGCCGACGCTTCGATCGAGAGCGTCGACCCGCTCGGCTTCCGCGACTCGAAGAAGTACAGCGACCGGTTGCGGGCCGCCCGGCGCACCGCCGGGGGCGCGGACGCCCTCCGCTCGGGCTCGGGCCGCATCGAGGAGATCCCGGTCGAGCTGGGGATCTTCGTGTTCGAGTTCATGGGCGGGTCGATGGGCTCGGTCGTCGGCGAGAAGGTGACGCGCGTATTCGAGCGCGCGCTCGAGCGTCGGGTCCCGGCGCTGGTCTTCTCGGCGTCGGGCGGCGCCCGCATGCAGGAGGGGGTGCTGTCGCTCATGCAGATGGCCAAGACCTCCGCCGCGCTCGGCCGGCTGCGCGAGGCCGGGCTGCCGTACCTCTCGATCCTGCTCCACCCGACCACCGGCGGCGTGGCCGCCAGCTTCGCCATGCTCGGTGACGTCATCCTGGCCGAGCCGAAGGCCCTGATCGGGTTCGCCGGCGCGCGCGTCATCCAGAACACCATTCGCCAGCGGCTGCCGCCCGGGTTCCAGCGCGCCGAGTTCCTGATGGAGCACGGCTTCCTCGACGCCATCGTCCCGCGGCGCGAGATGCGCGCGACGCTGGCGCGCCTCCTCCGTCTGCTCGGCCCGCGCGCGGTTTCGGCCGCCTCCTAGGGGTGGCAGCCGTGGCGGCCTACGCCGATTTCCTGGCCCGCCTCGACGGTGCGGCGCAGAGCCTCGGCGTCGACATGGGGCTCGAGCGGGTGCGCGTCGCGCTGGCCCGGCTCGGCGATCCCCAGAAGAAATTCGCCGCAGTCCAGATCGCCGGCACCAACGGCAAGGGGTCGACCGCGGCGATGACCGAGGCGATCCTGCGCGCCGCCGGCCTGCGCACCGGGCTCACCACGTCGCCGCACCTCGCGCGCTTCACCGAGCGGATCCGGGTCGCGGGCGTCGAGCTCGCCGGTGACCGGCTGGCCGCGCTCGACGCGCGCGTGGTCGCGACCGGGGTCCCGCTGACCTACTTCGAGATCGCCACCGTGCTCGCCTTTCTCGCCTTCGTCGAGCAAGGCGTGGAGGTCGCGGTCCTCGAGACGGGGCTCGGCGGCCGCCTCGACGCCGTCACCACGTGCGGGCCGCTGGCCACCGCCATCACCTCGATCGGCCTCGACCACCAGTCCTACCTGGGGACGACACTGACCGCGATCGCGCGCGAGAAGGCCGGCATCCTGAAGCCAACCGTCCCGTGTCTCCTGGGCCGTCTCCCCGACGAGGCCCGCGCCGAGATCGCGCGCCGGGCCAGCGAGATCGGCGCACCGCTGCGATACCTCGGCCGCGACTTCTCGCCGCCGCCCGGCCCGCTCGCCCTGCCGGGTCCGCACCAGCGCGACAACGCCGCCATTGCCGTGGCGCTGGCCCGCGCGGCTGCCGACCGGATCGGGCGCCCGCTCGACGGCCCGACGATCGCGAACGCGCTCGCCGGCACCGTGTGGCCCGGGCGTCTCGAGCGGATCGGCGACGACCTCCTCTTCGACTGCGCTCACAACGCCGACGGCGCGCGGGCTCTGGCCGCCGCGCTCCCCGAGCTCGCCGCCGGCCGCCGCGTCGTCCTGCTGATGTCGATCGCCGAGGACAAGAACCCCCGCGCAATATTCGAGGCGCTGGGGCCGCTCGCCCACACCCTGGTGGCGACCCGGGCCGACAGCCCGCGCGCGCTCCCGGCCGACGCGCTGGCGCTCGAAGGGGCGCGCTTCGTCGCCCGGCGGATCACCGTCGCCGACCCGTGGGATGCCCTCGCCGAGGCCCGCCGCCGCGCGGCCGGCGGCCTGGTCGTCGTCTGCGGGTCGATGTTCCTGGTCGGGCCGCTGCGGGCGCGGCTGCTCGGCGAGCCAGTCGACGCGCGCCGGACGTCCGATCCCGTGGCGCGCTCGTCGCCGCCGCGCCGGGGCTGACGGCTACCAGCCGGCGACGTGGAGGCCGCGCGGGACGGCCTTGCGGCGCGGGGGCGGCGGCTGGATGGCCAGCGCGGCCTGCGAAGGCGGCGTCGGCTCGGTCTCGATCGTGAAGTAGAAGAGCCGCAGGTAATTGTGGCGGCCGATGCGCTCGTGGCCAAACAGGCCGCCCAGCACCTCCCACATGAAGTCGCCCTGGCGCTTGACGCCCGAGTCGTAGAACGGGAAGAGGTAGCGGCGGTAGGTGCCGTCGGGGCGACCGTCGGAGGCGAGACCCTCGCTGTGATAGTAGATCGGGAAGATGTAGGTCCCGACGTGGTCGATGCTCTGCGAGCGGAAGTAGAACGGGAACACGACCGTCGTGCGATCGGGGCCGCGCTTGAAGTCCCAGACCAGCGGGAACCAGACCGTGGTGGCGTCGGTCGGGGTCGAGTGTCGGTAGAAGAGCAGGAGTGGGGCCACCCAGTGGGTCTCCTGCTCGATCTCGTTGTCGTGGCGCACGAAGATCGGCAGCAGCATCGTGGTGCGCGCGAGGCGGTACTGGTGCACGTCGTAGTAGAGCGGCACGCCCAGGTAGGCCGAGGTGGCGATGTCGCGGTAGTGCCAGAACAGCAGCAGCGTGCTCGAGAGTCCTGACTCCGGATTGCCGCGCGAGACGTGCAGCAGCGGCGGGATGACCGTGGTGGTGGTCTCGGTCGCCTTGTTCGTGTGGCTGAACCAGAGCGGCGCCAGCATCGAGAACGAGCTCGACGGGCTGTCGGTGTGCAGCGCCGGCCCGGCGTACCAGAAGTGCGACGGCCCGCGCCGGTGGTACCCGGCCACCGCCGTGTAGAGCGAGAAGTGGTCGCGCCCGTGCCCCTCGTAGAACAGGGGCAGCAGCGCCTGCGAGGCGTCACCGGTGGCGTCGTTGCGCGAGTACCAGGCGATGGGCAGGAGGCCACGCGTCCGGGTGGCCTTGTCGTGGGACCAGTAGAACGGCCCTGCCAGCGTCGACGACGAGTCGAGGGCCGTGTTGGCGAAGTGCCAGAAGATCGGGAACACGACGTCGGTGCGCCGGTCCTTCTTGACGTCCGACCAGTAGATCGGGAAGAGCGCGTTGACCGTCCCGGCGGGATCGCGGTCGTGGAAGAAGAGCAGGCAGGAGAACCAGTCGCGGGTCCCGTCGGCGGAGCTGCGCTGGTAGAGCAGCAACGGTGGCACCACCGTCAATGTCCGTTGCGGGTTGGTGGAGCGCAGGAACAACGGGAAGAGGCCGAACGTGCTCGCGACCGGGGTGGTGCGCTCGAAGTACGGTCCCACGATTGTCGTCGTCCGACCGCCGAACGAGGAGTGCCAGAACAGCGGTGGCAGCGTGTCGACCCCGTCGCCGTTGGTGCGCCGCATCCGGAAGTAGCTGGGGACGATCCAGGTGTCGGTCTCCTTCGCGTCGACGTAGCGACCGAAGAGGGGGAAAATTCCGCGGGCTTTGTAGCCGGGACCCTCGACGCGAAACACGGGGCCCCAGTTGGTGAGGTGCTGGCCGTCGGCGCGGCGAAGGATATCGGTGTAGAGCAGCGGGATGAAGCTGGCGTCGAAGTTGGCGTTCTTGAACCAGACGTAGGGCCCGACGAATCCCCCCGAGCTCTGTCGGCCCTGCACCGACGCGCCCAGCAAGCTGACGAACAGCCGTTTCTCGGCGTCGCGGCGATAGTAAAACAGCGGGAAGAGCGTGACGCTGGTCTGGTCATCGCCACCCGGCCGGGCGCCGCGCCGGTAATAGAGCAGCGGAAACAGCGCGTCGGTCGTCTCGCCGCCCCAGTGCCGGTGCCAGTAAGGGCCGATCACGGTCGTCGACTTGTCGGCCTGGCGATCGGAGAAATGCCAGATGAGCGGCACCAGCGCGAAGTGCGAGCGGTTCTGGCCGCTGCGCCAGTAGAGCAGCGGGACGATCGGCCCGATGGCCACGCTGGTGCCGTCGGGATCGTGCTCGGCGAACCCGAGCGGCGTGATCGTGGTGCTGGTCTGGCGGCGCTCGCTGGCGAAGCGAAACAGCAGCGGGAAGAGGACGGCGTAGCTCTCGCCCGCGTGCTCGCCCGTGTAGAAGAGCGGCGTGACCGCGGTGTCCGAGCCGTGCGGATCCCGGTGCCGGTAGAAGAGCGGGAAGAGGACAGTCGTCGACGAGCCCGCCTCCGCCAAGTGCCAGAAGAGCGGGAAGACGACCGCATGGTTCCCCCCCGCGTTCTCGCCGAAGTAGGCGATGGGGAAGAGGCCCCCGCTCCATCCGCCGTTCGTGAAGTGGCGCCAGTAGACGGGGCCGACGATGGTGCTGGTGTCGCGGGGGCCGGACCGGTGGGCGAAGAGCGGCAGAAGCGCGGTCGCCGTCGCGCCGGTCTCGGCGTCCCGGAAGTGCCAGAAGAACGGAAACAGCGCGGTGGTCGAGCCCTGTGGATCGCTACGCCGATAGAACAGGAGGCCGATGAGCCGGGTCATCGCGTCGGCGTCGCGATCCTCGTGGCTGAGGTAGAGCGGCGTCAGCATCATCCGCTCGCCACCCGGATCCCGGTGGGCGAACGACAGCAAGGGAGCGATCACCCAGGTGCGGGTCCCGTCGCGGTCGTCGCGGCTGTAACCGCCGAGCGGCGTGATGAGGTTGGTCGCCAGCCCCCCGTCGGCGCGGTCCCAGTAGAAGAAGGGGACCAGCATCCGGTGCGCCCGCCGGGTCTTGTCGTCACCGCCGGTCCACCAGAGCGGCGGCAGCGTGTTGAAGTACGACGATCCCTCGCGCACGTGGACGAACGGGACGACTACCGTCACGTTCGAGCTCTCGGTGCGGAAGCTCCAGACCAAGGGGAAGACGACCGTGTCGCCCCCGTGCTTCTCCTCGAAGTCCCACACCAGCGGGAACAGGACGTGGTAGCTCGACTGCGCCTTCTCGTCGCCGCCCCACCAGTAGAGCCAGGCGAGCGATCGGCTGTACGCCGCCCCTTCGCGGTGGGTGTAGCCGAGCCAGGTCGCGAAGGTGGAGCCGGTCTTGTTGCTGTTGTGGAAGAAGAGCGGCAGCGCCAGCAGGCTCGCGTCGTCGGCGTGGCGCCAGTAGAAGTTGAGCGGCAGCGCGAAGGTGAAGGCGCTGGCCTGCGTGCGCGTGGAGAAGAAGAGGGGGAACCCGAGGTCCGTCGATCGCGCCGGCGAGCGCCACCACCAGTAGAGGAAGACGGCCGCGCCGTAGGAATGCCGGGTGTCCGGGTCGTGGATGGCCAGCGTGCCGAGGAACGGCAGCGCCCAGCCGAAGCGGCTCGAGGCGTAGAAGAGCGGCATCACCCCGAAGGACCACGCGTCGCCGTGGTGGCCGCTGACGATGGGGCCGTACCAGGTGACCAGGCTCCGCTGCGCCCGATCCTCGAACCGCCAGTAGAACGGCACGAAGATCAGCGCGTCGGTGCCGGGTGACCAGTAGTGCCAGTAGAGCGGCGCCACGACGCGGTAGCCGTTCGACCCGCGGCGCGACCAGTAGAGCCCGAGGAATTCGCTGAAGGAACCTTCCCGGTAGTAGAGATAGGCGACGTTCGTGCGCAGCTGGATCGGCTGGCAGACGTTCGACTCGCAGATGTTCTCGCCGGTGCATTCCTCGTCGCGCTGGCAGCTCTGCGGCGGCGGGGCCGCCGGGGCGGCGGGTGCTGGCGTCGGCGGCGCCGCGTTGTCCGCGAGCTTGCCGTCGCCGAGCTTGCGGAAGGGATCGAGCCGCGGCGTCGCGGCGCCCACGCGCGCGAATGGGTCCAGGGACCCCGCGCGCGCCGGAGAGGCGACGCAGACCAGGGCCAGGGAGGTGGCCAGGGCCAGGGAGGCGGCGAAGAAGGCGAGGGGGCGGGTCACGAAGACAGGGCGATCCCTATTGCGGGGGCAGCATCTTCCACTCGCCGTTCTCGCGGACGAAGGCGATCTCGCCGGTGTCGCTCTCGTCCCCCTTCTGGCGAAGGACCTTCAGGGTGGCGGTGTCTCCCTTGATCTTCGATTCCTTGATCTGGAACTTGGTCCCCTCGAACTCCTTCTGCATCTTCTTCATGCCGTCCTGGGCCTGACCGAGCCCCATCTGGGTGGCCAGCATCCCCTGGTACATGAGCGCGTAGCAGTCGACGGCCTTCTCGGCGGCGCCCTCGACCAGCGCCTTGCGCCAGCGCTCGAACGTCTTCTCGGGCGTGGAGAACTCCGGGCGCGGCGGCGGCAGCTGGAAGGAGATCGACCGGATCTTCTCCTTGGGCAGCTTCATCGTCTGGCCGTTGGCCTCGACGGTGTAGACGCCGTCGTAATAGTGGATGATCTTCGCGTTGAGCTTGGTCTTGTCGACGAGCTCCACGGTCTCGGCGTGCACGGTGGCGGCCGCCAGGCCGGCGAGGAGCGCGCCCGCGGTCAGCGCCGTCAGAAGTCGTCTGTCCCTGTTCATGGTCGTTCCCGCCGATTCGACCGCGACGGCCTAGAGCGAGATGCCCGGCGCGGGGAACTTGGCGGTGAGCGCCTTGACCTCCGCCAGCACCTTGGCCGCTGTCCCGTCGGAGGGATCGCTGACCACCCGGTCGATCCACAACGCGATCTGCTTCATCTCCGCCTCGCCCATTCCGCGCGAGGTCACCGACGGCGACCCGAGGCGGATCCCCGAGGGGTCGAACGGCTTGCGCGGGTCGTAGGGGACGGCGTTGTAGTTCAGCTCGATCCCGGCCTTGTCGAGCGCCTTGGCGGCGATCTTGCCAGTGACGTTCTTGTTGGTCAGATCGATCAGCATCAGGTGGTTGTCGGTCCCGCCCGAGACGACGTGGAACCCCTTGGACATCAGGGTTTCGGCCATCGTCTTGGCGTTGGCGACGACGTTCTTCGCGTAGACCTTGAACTCCGGCTGCGCGGCCTCCTTCAGGGCCACCGCCAGCGACGCCGTGGTGTGGACGTGGGGGCCGCCCTGGATGCCGGGGAAGACCGCCTTGTCGATCGCTTGCGCGTGCTCCGCCCGGCAGAGGATCATGCCGCTGCGCGGGCCGCGCAGCGTCTTGTGCGTCGTGGTGGTGACGACGTCGGCGTGCGGGATCGGCGACGGGTGGACGCCGCCCACGATGAGGCCCGCGATGTGCGCGATGTCGGCGCAGAACTTGGCCCCCACCTCGCGCGCAATCGAGCCCATCGTCTCGAAGTCCCACAGGCGCGAGTACGCCGAGCCCCCGGCCCAGAGCAGGGCGGGGCGCTCCTTCTTGGCGAGATCGCGGATCTCGTCGTAGTCGAGCAGGCCCGTGTCCTTGCGGATCCCGTACGGGACCGACGTGAAGTACTTGCCGGAGATCGACACGCTCCAGCCGTGCGTCAGGTGGCCGCCCATCGGCAGCGCCAGGCCCATCACCTTGTCGCCCGGCTTGAGGAACGCCAGGTAGACCGCCAGGTTGGCCGGCGAGCCGGAGTAGGGCTGGACGTTGGCGTGCTGGGCGCCGAACAGCGCCTTGGCCCGGTCGATCGTCAGCTGCTCCAGCTGGTCGACGAACTGCTGTCCCTCGTAGTAGCGCTTACCCGGATATCCCTCGCTGTATTTGTTCGTGAAAACCGAGCTCGAGGCCTCGAGAACGGCCTTGGAGACGTAGTTCTCCGAGGGGATCAGGCGAATGGTGTCGGCCTGCCGGCGCTCTTCCGCACGGCAGAGCTCGAAAACCTCGGGATCACTCGCGGAAAGCGCTTCCATCATGGCTGCGGAAGCTAGTCTCCCAAGGTGCGGTTCGTCAATGGATCTCGGCCGGATCGGCCTTAGATGTAGGTGAATCTGGTATTTGACCCCGAAATGCGGCATCTAATGGTCCAGTTGGCATGCAAAAGCTTCGCGGCGCGTTGATCGGCTACGGATTCATCATGGAGAAGGGGCACGCCGCCGGGTACCGGCAGCGGGCCGCCGGTGGCGTTGGGGACGTGGAGATCGTCGCGATTTCAGACATCTCGGCCGACCGGCGCGCGTACGCCCAGGCCGCCTGGCCCGAGGCCCGCGTCTACGCCGACCACCGGGCGCTGCTGGATGCGGAGGCCGGGCAGCTCGACTTCGTCGACATTGCCACGCCGCCGAGCGACCACGCCGAGATCGCGCTCGACGCGCTGGGGCGGGGGCTGCATGTCCTCTGCGAAAAGCCCCTGGCGGCGACGATCGATGAGGCGCGTTCGATGCTGCGCGAGGCGGTGAAGGCCGAGCGGGTCCTCTACCCCTGCCACAACTACAAGCACGCGCCGGTGATCAAGACGGTGCGCGGGCTCATCCAGAGCGGGCGCATCGGCAAGGTCCACCTGGTGACCCTGCAGACCTTCCGCAACACGCACGCCAAGGGTGTCACCGGCTGGCGCACCGACTGGCGGCGCGAGCGGCGGTTCTCGGGCGGCGGCATCGCCATGGACCACGGCAGCCACACCTTCTACCTGGCGTTCGAGTGGCTGGGGTCGTACCCGACGGCGATCAGCGCGCGGGCGGCGACGCTGGGGCCGTTCGACACC
Source organism: uncultured Pseudomonadota bacterium (assembly GCA_963725905.1). Classification (GTDB taxonomy): domain Bacteria; phylum Myxococcota_A; class Polyangia; order Fen-1088; family Fen-1088; genus JADGRB01. Next base: position 151,606 of record CAVSAG010000009.1, read on the forward strand.
GAGGATGACTTTTCGTGCAGCCTGCGCTTCCCGACCGGGACGGCCTCGGCGCACCTGTCCTGGAACGCGGGCGTGCGCAAGGTGCTCTACACGCTGCACGGCGAGCGCGGCGCAATCCGCGTCGAGGACGACGACGTCGAGCTGGCGGTGCAAGAACGGGGTGTCGGCGGCGCCGGCGCCGGCGGGACCACCTGGACCTTCGAGCGACAGGCGATCTCGTCGGACTGGATGGACTCCAGCCACGTCACCTGGTTCAACTCGCTGTTCGACGACTTCAAGGGGGCCATCGCGCGCCGCGAGTTCGTCGGCCGCGAGGCGGAGGAGGCCTTCCTCTGCGTGCAGCTCATCGCCACCGCCTACGCCTCGTCGCGCGACGGCAGCCGCGAGCTGCCGCTGCCGGGGCTGGCGGCGCTGGAGGGCGACGACGTCTCGGATCGGATCTCACGGAAGGACGTGTCGCGTGGCTGATCTCTACATCTCGATTGCCGTCACGAGCTTCTTCGTCGCGGCGCTCATCATCTACCTGCTCCGCGCGGTGATCGTCGGTCACGTCCGGCATGCGCGTACCGAGGCCGACGGCGGGAGCGTCTTCGTCAACAAGACGACGATGGAGATGGCCTACTGGCTCGTCGATCCGATGATCTCGTTCATCGCCTCTCTCCGGATCACACCCAACATGGTCACCTTCGGCTCGCTGATCCCGGCCGCGGGGGCGGGTGTGGCGATCGGCTTCGGCTGGTTCGGCCTGGGGGCGACGCTGGCCATGTTCGCGGCGTACGGCGACGTCATCGACGGGCTTCTGGCCCGCAAGATGGGCCTGTCGTCGGACGCGGGCGAGCTGGTCGACGCGGCGGTCGATCGCTACGGCGAGATGTTCTTCTTCGGCGGCCTCGTCTACTACTACCGCGACCACGACCAGGTGCTGTTCATCGTCCTGGCGGCCATCGTCGGCTCCTTCATGGTCAGCTACACGACCGCCAAGGCCGAGGCGATGGGTGTCGCCGCCCCGCGCGGCGCCATGCGCCGGGGCGAACGCGGCGCCTACCTGATGACCGGCGCCGCGTTCACGCCGATCGCCAGCGCGCTCTTCGCCCACTCGCCGTCGCTGGCCCTGCGCGAGGTGCCGATCCTGCTGGCGCTGTCGATCGTGGCGGTGGTGGCGAACATCTCGGTCGTGCAGCGCCTCGTGGCCATCGCGGCCGCGCTGCGCGAGCGCGACGCCGCCAAGAAGTCGGCGGCGACAGCCGCTGCCCAGGCGGCGTTCGACGACGAGGCGATGGCCACCAAGCCGGACGTCCCGGTCGGGACGGTCTAGAGCGCCTTTTGGCCGACGCGGCGCCAGAGCGCCCGAAAGGGTTCTGGCAGTGGATGCGCCACCACGCCGCGTCGATCATCGCGACAGGCGCCGACTACCTGGTGATGATCCTGGGGGTCGAGGTTCTACACCTCTCGCCGGTGGCGGCGACGCCGCTCGGGGCGCTGTCGGGGGCGCTCACCAACTTCACGCTGGGACGCCGCTTCACCTACAAGCGCACGGACGTCCCGGCCGCCGGGCAGGCCTGGCGCTACGCGGTCGTCTCGGCGGCCAGTCTGGGATTGAACACGGCCGGCGAGTATCTCTTCCACGATGTGGTCCGCATCGAGTATCTCTTGGCGCGCGTCATCAGCTCCGTGATCGTCAGCAACGCCTGGAACTACCCGATGCAGAGATATTTCGTATTCTCTGCGCCGCCCCCCCCATGAACCAGAGTCAACCCAAGAACCAGAGAGCCAACATCGTCACCCCCGTCCCCGGTCCCGAGAGCCGCGCGCTCCGGGCCCGCGAGGACGCCCACGCCGCGCCGGGCCTGCAGGGCTACGCGCTGATGGCGGGAATCGTCGTCGAGGAGGGCGGCGGGCAGCGCGGTCACCGACGTCGACGGGAACACGTACCTCGACTTCATCGGCGGCATCAACGTCAACGCCCTCGGCCACAGCCACCCGACGTTCGTGAAGGCGGTGCAGGATCAGGTCGCCAAGGCCTCGGTTGGCTCCTTCACCTCGCGCGCGCGCGTCGAGCTCAGCGAGCGACTGGCGGCCAAGCCGCCGGCGCCGGGCGTCCACCGGCTGCAGCTCTACTCGGGCGGGGCCGAGGCGGTCGAGAGCGCGCTGCGGCTCGCCAAGTGCCACACCGGCAAGTACGAGATGGTCAGCTTCTGGGGCGGCTTCCACGGCAAGACGATGGGCGCGCTGTCGCTGATGGGGTCGACCTTCAAGGACAAGCTCGGCCCGATGGTCCCGGGGTCGCACCAGATCCCCTACGCCGACTGCTACCGCTGCCCGATCGGCCTTGCCTACCCGAGCTGCGGCGTCGCCTGCGCCGAGGTCGGCCGCAAGCAGGTCAAGACCGCGGGCGCCGGGCGAGATCGCCGCGGTCATCGTCGAGCCGATGCAGGGGACGGCCGGCAACGTCATCCCGCCCAAGGAGTTTCTGCCGGCGGTGCGCGTCGCTGGCCGACGAGGTCGGCGCGCTGCTGATCGTCGACGAGATGATCACCGGCCTCGGCCGGACCGGGAAACGCTGGGGCGGCGACCACACCGGCGTCCGCCCCGACGTCGTCACCATCGGCAAGGCCTTCGGCGGCGGCTTCCCGCTGTCGGGCCTGCTGACCACGGACGCGATCGCCCAGGCCAAGCCGTGGGGGAACCCGTCGGGCTCCTCGTCGAGCTACGGCGGCAACCCGCTCGGGGCCGCGGCCGGCGCGGCGGCGCTGAAGATCATCGACGACGAGGACCTGACCGAGAACTCACGCGTGGTCGGCGCCGCGCTCAAGCGCGCGCTCGAGCCGTTCGTCGACCGCTACCCGTTCGTCGGCCTCGTCGACGGGACGGGGCTCCTCATCCGCATGGAGCTGGTCAAAGACAAGAAAACGAAAGAGCCGCTCCCTCGCAAGGTGACCGAGCGGATCTTCACCGAGGCGGTCAAGCGCGGGTTGCTCACGATGGCCTACTCCGCCAGCTTCCGCATCCAGCCGGCGCTCACCATCGACGAGGCGACCGCCAGGAACGGCGTCGAGATCCTGCGCGAGGTGTTCGACCTAATCGAGCGCGAACGGCTCTGGCAGTCGTGAAGGGCGCGGCCAAGACGCCGCCGCATCCCGTCCCGCCGCTGCGCGGCTGGCGCGACACCACGGCTCACGTCATCAGCGTCTGGTTCGGCTGCGGCCACGTCCCCTACATGCCCGGCCACGCCGGCACCATCGGTGCCATCCCGCTCTATCTGCTGGTGCGCCCGTACGGTCCGCTGGCCGTCGCCGCCACGGCGCTGGTGGTCACGCTGATCGGTATCTGGGCCTCGGGCCGCGTCGAGCGCCGCCTCGGCATCAAGGATCCGCAGATCGTCTGCGTCGACGAGGTCGCCGGCGTCATGGTCACCTGGATCGCCGCCCCCCCGACCTGGCGCGCGCTGATCGTCGGCGGCCTCGCGTTCCGGTTGTTCGACCAAATCAAACCGTGGCCCGCGCGCCGGGCCGAGCGCCTCGGCGGCGGGGCCGGGGTGATGCTCGACGACGTCGCGGCCGGCGTCTGGGGCGCGGCGGTGGTGCTGGCGGGCCGCGCACTCGGCTGGCTGTAGGCGTATGATCACCTCCTAACTTAGGAGGTTCCATGTCCCTTAGAGGTTGGTGTCCGATCGGCGTTGGTTCATTGGTCGTTGCCTTGGCCGTGTCGGGCTGCGGTGGCCAAGGTGCAGAGTGTTCCTGCTCGACCGCCGAGGCCAAGGTCGAGCAACCTGCGCTGAGCTCGCCGGTCGCCAGCGTCAATGCCGACGGTCCCTGCATGGCATCCACCCAGACCGGCGCGGATGGTGGCGTCGACGTCCACGTCGAGGTGATCGAAAACATCACCACCGACACAGGGAGCTGTCAGGTCCACGAGACGCTCGCCGACGGTACCGTGCTGGTGGCGGTGCTTCGAGTTCGCGCGCAACGGCAGCGGCTGTTGCGCCAGCTCGACGCACGCCGTTGCCCCGGCACCGATGTTCACGCCCGGAAACGACTGAACGAGGTAAGGGCGGCGCCTGGCGTCGCGCTTGCTAAATGTACATATAGATGTACATTTAAAGAATGAGCAAGAGCTACTCCGTGGCCGACGCGCGCGTGCATCTGCCGAACATCCTGGACGAGGTCGAGGCCGGGAAGGAGGTTCAGCTGACGCGCCGTGGCCGGCCGGTCGCCGTGGTCCTCTCTCCGGAGAGGCTCGACGCCCTCCGACGCGAGCGTACCAGCTTTGGCGAAGCCTACCGAGCGTTCGGGGAGCGCCACTCACCCGGAGACATCGCGCTCGAGCCCGACTTCTTTGATTCACTTCGCGACCGGGCGCCCGGACGAAGAGTCCGTTTCTGATGCTGAGGTTCCTTCTGGACACGACCGTCTTGTCGGCTCCGATCGCGAAGGATCCAAACCGGCGGGTCGTGAAGAAGCTGGAACAGGAAGGCGCTGAGTGCGCAATCGCTGCGCCGGTTTGGCACGAGCTGATCTACGGCGCGTCTCGGCTTCCTTCTGGAAAGCGACGGACGGCGCTGGAGGACTATCTCCACCGCGTCGTTCGCCCGTCATTCCCGATTCTGGCCTATGACGACGCGGCAGCGGAGTGGCACGGCCGGGAGCGCGCTCGCCTGGAAGAGGACGGCCGAACGCCGCCCTTCGTCGACGGTCAGATCGCGGCGATCGCCTTCACCCACGGCTTGGTCCTGGTGACCACCAACGCGAAGGACTTCCGAGGATTCCCGGATCTGGAGACGGTGGACTGGACTTCGTGACGGCTACCGGGGGCCTCGCGTTCCTACACCCGTTCGATGGAGACGCCCTCGGCGTGCGCGGCCAACGCCTCGAGGTCGCCGATATCCGACGTCAGGACCGTCCCGTCGGGCTCGGCGCTCGCAACGACGAGCGCGTCGACCGCCGAACCGCGGCGCGCGCGACGTCGCAAGAACGCCGCCCGCCGGGCCAGCGATTGCGGCACGCTCTCGGCGATGTCGCATGTCTTGAGAAACCTGTTGGCGTTCGCGTCGCGGCCGGAATCGCCCTGGAGGCATTCGGTGAGCACCACCGTCGGAATGACGGGCGGCCAGAGACCAGCTTCACGCAGGGCGAGGATCAGCGCGAGCGCTTCCCGCGAACGCTCGGCGAGCCGGCGGACGCCTCCTGAATCGAGAACCAGCACGGAGCGTTTTAGCCGGCCTTGCGCTGAGCAGACCGGCCGATCCGCCGAGCGAGAGCCGCCGCCCGGGCACGCTGCTGCACCGAGGGCCTTCCCACCTGGGCCGCCAACTCGGCCGAGTATTTCCCGGTCGCGGCGAGAAGCTCGCGGCGCCGCACCTCGGCGCGTACCGCCTCCTGCAGGAGCTCCGACGCGGGTAACCCCTGGTCCTTGACGGCCGCGTAGAGCGCGTCGGGCAGATAAACCTGCATGCGCGGCATACGTCTAACTATACACCCTTCAGACGGCCCCGTCACACAAGGTAAGACTCCTTGGGCGTCTCAGTCGGCGTGGGCGTCGGAGGCATCACCATCCACGCCCGCGTCAACCCTCGTCGTGAGGGTGACGTACCCGTCATGGTTCGCATCGCCGATGAAGCCGCCGCAGCACCCGGGCGGCCGCCGACTCATCTGGCGCTCGATTCCCAGGGGGAAATCTCCGACGACGAGGTCGACGACGCAGAGCCCCTCCGCAATGGCCTCGATCTGCACCTCGGTGCAGGGGGCGTGAATCACGTCGTCAAAATCTGCGGGCACACATCGGAAGTGTCCCCCCGTGCAGGCCGGCCCCGACAGGGCGACCGCGGACACCGGCGCGTCCGTCGTGATGACGAGCCCGAGAGGGTCGTTGGGACACTCGCAGATTCCGTGGCCGCAACTGGGCGCGCCGATCAGCGCGCACACGGTCACCAGCATGGCGGCCGCCGCACCGGCTTTGAGGAGATCCCCGACGATTAACCGAAGGGGTCGCATCACGGAAGGGTACCGCCGATCGGCCGACGAGGGGCTGCGCCACTTTGCGTTTGTGGCAGGCGCTTTCATTTGTGGCGATAGCCACGACGCTCTGATTGGGGCCGGGGATCTCGGGAATACGGTTGCTGGGACCAAAAAGGAATGGACCGCACCGCATGTGCCGCCGGACTCCGCCGAAAGTGCCTCGGCGCGCTCTTCTCGGGCGCGTGGATGGGACTTCTTCTGGCTTCGTGCCAGGGACCGGAGGAGTTCCTTCGAAACGGCGAGACAGGAATGGGGCAAGGCGGGAGCACGCCCAGCGGTACGGGGGGGAGCATCGTGAGCGGTACGGGGGGGAGCATCGTGAGCGGCACAGGGGGGAGCGTCGTGGGGAGCACCGGGGGAACCTCGGCTGGCGCAACGGGCGGCACCACGGGAATGGCGGGAACAACTGGCTCTGGGGGTCGGGCGGGAGCAACGGGAGCCGGCGGCTCGGGGGGCCCTGGGGGGGCCACCGGAGCCGCCGGCAATGGGGGGCAGGGGGCAGCGACGGGAGGCGGCGGCTCGGGGGGGCGCGTGGGAGCCGGCGGCACCACGGGGAGCGCGGGGCAGGGCGGGACCACCGGAGGGGCCGGCTCCGGCGGCCGTGGGGGAGGCGGGGGCGGGGCCGGAGCTGCGGGGAAGACACGGGCGGTGCCGGTATGAGCGGCGGGAATTCCTGTCCGCTCGGCGGCAAGCTCACCTGCACGAGCACGGGTTCGCTGAACCTGACGCCAGACGGACAGGTCGTCGACTTTTCGCCCGCCGAATGGCAAAGCGCGTCGGCCACCTGGTGCGACCCACACGGTCTCGACGGCGGCATCTCCTCGTACGCGGGAACGTCGTCGACAGCGGCGGCGGCCGTCGACACGGCGACGCAGAACCTCAAGCTCAACCTGACCGTCGGAGCGGGCCAGTACGCCGGCGGTCGGGTGAACTTCGACTCCTGCGTCGACGCGAGCAGCTTCAACTCCGTCCAGTTCACCACCTCCGTGACGGCAGGCAGCCTCACGGGCTGCACCTGGCAGGTGCAGCTTCAGACCCAGGATCAACGCCCAACCACCGCGACGAACCCGACGGGCGGAACGTGCAACTCGTCGACGACGACCTGCGAACGCTACCCGGCGTTCACCCTCGCCGCCGCGAGCGCGACCGCCACGACTCTCACCGCCCCGTTCTCTTCGTTCAATAACCCCGCCAACTCCACGATCGCGACGCCGAGCCAGATCGTCGGGCTACAGTGGCAGGTCAACTCGGGCAACTCGGGCTCAGGCACGTGCACCGTCGAGCTGCGTATCGATAACGTCAAGTTTGTGAGTCAGTAGACAGCGAGACGCGGTGGCTAGCGCGCGTCGGTCTTCGGCGACCCGCGCAGGTACTGGCGGGGGCTCGCGCGCAGCTGCGCCCGGAACACCCGATAGAACTGCGAATAGCTCCCGAACCCGGCTTCGAGAGCCGCCTCGAGGAGGCCCGTGGGGCCGCGGTCGAGCAACAGCGCGAACCTGTCGAGGCGAAGCCGGTTCCTGTACTCGACCAGCGACATCCCCTTCTGGGTTTTGAAAACACGCGCCAGGTGCGAAAGGCTGATGTTCAGCGCCGCCGCGATCTCCTTGCCGCCCATCCCCGGATTCTCGTCGAGCAGTGCGACCGTCGACGAAACGAGCCGTTGGCTCTTCGATTCGAGCGGGCGAGCCGCGCGCCGCCCGAACCAGACCCGCGTGGGATCGAGCATCATCCCCAGCGCCGCGCAAAGGACGGCTGTTTGCGCCTGCTTGGTCTCGTCGACCTGCGCGTCGGTCAGCGCCGCGTCGTTGAACATCATCCCGATCGCCCCGTGCGTCGAGCGGATCGGTGTCTTGGCGACCCAGCCGCGCCCCGCGACCCGGGTCTCGCCCCCTTGGTGCTCGATGATCGGGCAGCTCTCGAACACCGTGAAATGCGCCCCTTCGCTTTCGGAGCGACTCAACGCCTCCAGGTCGCTTTCGCAAAGATCGTAGACGATGTGGTGCTCGTCGACGACGCTGCACGAGATGTCCATCCCCCACGTCCCCAGCATCAGGTCGCGCGAGGGGTCGAGCAGGAAGATGCCCGCGCGTTTGAGCCCGATTCGATCCCGCGCCAGCTCCACGGCGCGACGGAGGATGAGGTCCGTGTCTTCGAGGAGACGAATCTCGTCGAGCACCGCCAGCAACGGCGCCAGGCCCCCGCGCGAAGATCCCTCCACGGCTCTCGGACCCGGTGCGTCAGGCCACAAGATGCTCGGCCAGTTGGCCCGTCGCCCCGTCACCTTGAACATCACCCCATATTCCCGGAACCGTAGAACCCGATCCCAGGCGCCAGGCCCGACTCTGGCCAACTTGGGAGATCGGCCGGTGTTGAGATTACGGCCCGAGCTCGACACGGGTCCCATCAGCGCGGGCGCTCTCGTTGCCGTTTTCCGTTCCGTTCGCACCGGCGGTCGCGCTGTCCCAGGGCATCTCGGGCAGGTTGGGGCTGGACCGGGGGCGGACGAGCATCAGGACGGCCGGGAGCACGACGACAGCGGTCGTCAGGCAGCAGATCTCGCCGAAGACGGCCAGCAGCCCGAAGAGGAACAGGCCGACGTTCTGGGCCACCAGCAGCGACGAGTAGCCGACGATGGTCGTGAGTGAGCAGAGGCCGACGGCGCCTCCGGTGCCGCGGACGGCCGCGACGACGTCCTTGCCGCCGTCGCGCAGGTAGCGGGCCATCACGTTGACGGCGTAGTCGACGCCGATGCCGAAGGTGATGGGGAAGGCGATGAAGTTGACGAAGTTGATCTTGATGCCGAGCTTCATCGTCACGGCCAGCAGCCAGGCGACGGCGACGATCAGGGAGCCGATCACGAATGGGGTCGCGAGGCCGCGCCGGAAGATGAGCAGCACGGTCACCACCACGCCCAGGAAGGCCAGCAACGAGGCGAGCGGGCCGTCTCGCTCCATCGACGAGATGATGTCGAACGAGAGCGCGGGACCTCCGGCCACGCGGCCGGGGCGACCGCCGAGCGCGACAGGGGCACGGGCGGCCTCGCGCAGCTTCTTGACGAACGTGGCGATGGTCTCGCCGCGCCACCAGCTCTCGGCGGGGTTGGGGTAGACGAGGACGGCGCGGCCGACGGCGCCGTCGCGCTCGCGCAGGCCGCGGGTGATGACGTCGGGGACCTCGTCGGCGCGGATCGCGGCGGTGGCGGTGGGCGCGCTCTCCGTGCCGATCAGGCGGTTCAGCTTTTGACGGTCGGTGGCCGTCATGTTCGAGCGGATGTTGGGGGTCATCTTGCGGCGGACGACCGCCAGCTCGGCCTGCTTGGCCGCCTCGTCAGGGGGGACCACGTCGTCCCAGGTGCGGATGGAGGCGATCATGCTGCCGAGCGGTGGGTGCGACGCCTCGTCGCGCAGGCGGGCGGTGACGGCGCGCGCCTCCGCGTCGCTGTCGGTCAGGATCACCGTCGGCGTGAGGTAGCGGCCGAGCAGCGTGTCCATCTTCTTGCCCCAGAAGCCCTCGCCGTCCTTCCAGGTGTCGCGCCGGCGCAGCTGCGAGAAGTCGTACTCCAGGCGGTCGCGTCCGAACTTTCGGACCTCCCAGATCGCCCCCAGCGTCAGCAGGGCGGCAACGCCGACGTAGACCGCCGGGCGACGCTCGACGGCGCGCGCGATGCCGCCCATGAGCTGGCCGGTGTGGCGGTAGACGCGGGGGGCGTGGCGGCCGCGATCGAGCCAGGCGAGCAGCGGCGGCATCAGCAGGACGGTGGTCCCCCACGCGAACAGCATGCCGAGCCCGCCGATGACGCCGAACTGGCGGAAGCCGCGGAACTGCATCGCCACCAGCGAGGCGTAGGCGACCCCGGCCGCCAGCGCCGCCGACAGCGTCCCCCAGCGCGTCCCCCACAGAGCGACCTCCAGCGACTCCTGGACGGTCTTCCCCTGGCGGCGCGTCTCCAGATAGCGGGCCAGCTGGATGATGCCGAAGTTGATCCCGTTGCCGATGATGATCGAGCCGAGGAACGCCGTGTTCGAGTTCAGCTCGGTGATCCGGAAGGGGGGCAGGCTGGCGAGGCCGAAGGCGTAGACCGCTGCCAGCGCCAGCGGCAGGAACAGCGCCACGATGCTGCGCGTCCAGCCGTAGAAGAGGATGATCGCCAGCAGCACGACGACGATCACCAGCGCCGACGACAGCGTCAGGTCCTGGACCAGCGCCGCCATCTCCTCGGCGGAGATCGCCACGTCGCCGGTCAGGCCGACGTGCATGCCGGGGGCGTAGGCCTCCGTTCCGCCCAGCGCCTGCATGTCCCCTTCGACCTTGTGGATGAGCGCCGCCGACTGCGCCGCGCTGGTCGAAAATCCCCCGACCTCGATCAGCATCAACGTCAGACCGAGCTTCCGGTTGGAGAAGCGGTTCCCCTCGAGGTCGCCGCCGCCCAGCTCGCCCGCGTACTTCTTCTCGATGTCGGCGAAGTCGAGCGCCGGTGCCGGCTCGTCGGCGTCCAGCAGCGTGTCGGTCTTCTTGGCGTACTCCCAGTGCAGCCGCGCCTCGATCCGCTCGCGGATCGACTTCAGATCGTCGAGCGCGATGAGGCTGCCGGCATGCCGCTCGACGAAGGTGCGCTCGGCGGCGAAGCCGACGCGCACGTCGCTGACCTCGCTCTTCGGGTACCGGCGCACGCGCGCCGCCAGGTCCTCCAGGAACCGCTCGCCGGCTGGCAGGCGGTCGGGCTCGGGCACCTCGACGATGATCCCCAGGTACTGCAACCCGGCCATGCGGCGGCGCAGCTCCTCGATCGCCACCACGCTGGGGGCGTCGCGCGGCAGGAGCTCCTCGACGTCGCTGCGCAGGTGGCGGTAGAGCGTGGCCGTCCGCCACGCCGCCGGGATCGCCACCAGCAGCGCCAGCGTCCAGAGCAGCGCCCCATGGCGAAGCGTCCAGGCGACGAAGCGGCGGGTGAGGGGACCGGGCGCTGGAGGAGGGGGATCGGGGGGCACGATGGTGGGAGGCGCTCGCGACCGCAGATGATACCGAAGAGCTGGCTCAAACGCCCGAATCGTCCTCGATAAAGATGCTATCTTGACCGGCTCAGTGCCGTTCGTCCCAGATCGTGCAGGGTTCCTCGATTTGGCCCGCCGGGGCCGGATCGCGTTCGTCTACAGAGAGGTCCTCGCCGACACCGACACGCCGGTCTCGGCCTACGCCAAGCTGGGGCGGGGGCCTTACTCGTTCCTGCTGGAGAGCGTCGTGGGCGGCGACAAGTGGGCCGCCTACAGCTTCGCGGGCGTGCGGCCGCGCGCCGTCGTGCGCGCCCGCGGGAACGACGTCGAGGTGCTCACGGCGGCCGGCGGCGAGCTGCACGTGACCGAGAAGGTGCGTGCCGACGCGCCGCTCAAGTTCCTGGACGCCTACCTGGCCAGGCTGGCGCCCGCGGTCCCGCCCGGGCTGCCGCGCTTCTTCGGCGGCGCCGTCGGCTGGCTCGGCTACGACGCCATCCGCGGGTTCGAACGTATCCCCAGCAGCAAGCCCGACGTCCTGGGCGTTCCGGAGATCTGCTTCGCGCTCACCGACACGGTGGTGATCTTCGACAACCTGCGCGGGACCGTGAAGGTGGTGGCCGCGGCGGACGTGGGGGAGGGTGATCCTGGGCGCGCCTACGACGACGCGTGCGCGCGCATCGACGCGGTGCTGGATCGGCTCGCCAGCCCGGCGCCGCCGCTCCGGCCGCTCGAGCCGCTCCCCACGCCGGCGCCCGCCCCGCCGCGCTCGAACGTCACCCAGGCGGAGTACGAGGCGGGTGTCCGGCGCGCGCAGGAGTACATCGTGGCCGGCGACGCCTTCCAGATCGTCTACGCGCAGCGCTTCGAGGTGCCGCGCGGGGGGGTCGACCCGTTCGACGTCTACCGCGCGCTGCGGGTCATCAACCCGTCGCCGTACATGTTCCACCTCGAGTTCCCCGAGGCGATCGTGACCGGCGCGTCGCCCGAGACGCTGGTGCGCCTCGAGGGACCGGAGGTCGAGGTGCGGCCGATCGCCGGGACGCGGCGGCGCGGCGCGACGCCCGAAGAGGATGCGCGCCTCGAGGCGGAGCTGCGCGACGATCCGAAGGAGCGCGCCGAGCACGTCATGCTGGTCGATCTGGGGCGCAACGACGTCGGGCGCGTGTCGGCGCCGGGGACCGTCAAGGTCGACTGAGCTGATGGCTGTCGAGCGCTACTCGCACGTCATGCACCTGGTCTCGAACATCCGCGGCCAGGCGGCGCCCGGCGTGCGCGCCGCCGACGTCGTGCGCGCGGCCTTCCCGGCCGGGACGCTGTCGGGCGCGCCGAAGATCCGGGCCATGGAGATCATCGAGGAGCTCGAGCCGTCGCGGCGCGGGATCTACGGCGGCGCGGTCGGCTACGTCTCGTACACGGGCAACCTCGACCTGGCGATCGCCATCCGCACGCTGGTGACGCTGGGGGACACGATCTACGTGCAGGCGGGCGCCGGCATCGTCGCCGACAGCGTGCCAGCCCACGAGCACCTCGAGTGCGTCAACAAGGCGCGCGCCGTTCTGAGCGCCGTGGAGATCGCGCGGCGCGGATCGGAGCGCGGAGATCGCGTGGACGGAGCCGGGCTTCGCCCGGCGGAGTCCGTCGCGGGAGGGGGCGGGAACCCTCCCAGGGTTCCCGGGAAAAACTGATGTTGCTGGTCATCGACAACTACGACTCGTTCACCTACAACCTGGTCCAGTACCTGGGCGAGATGGGGCAGGAGGTGCGCGTCGTGCGCAACGACGAGATCCCGGCGGCCGAGATCGCGGCGCTGGCGCCCTCGCACCTCGTCATCTCGCCGGGCCCCTGCACGCCGAACGAGGCGGGAATCAGCCTGGAGGTCATCAAGACGTACGCCGGGAAGATTCCCATCCTCGGGCGTCTGCCTCGGCCACCAGGCGATCGGCCAGGCGTTCGGCGGCAAGGTGGTGCGCGCGGCGCGCGTCATGCACGGCAAGACGTCGCAGATCTCGCACGACGGCAAGGGGCTCTTCACCGGGCTGCCGAACCCGTTCGAGGCGACGCGCTACCACTCGCTGCTCATCGAGAGGTCGAGCGTCCCCGATTCGCTGGACGTGACGGCCGAGACAGCGGAAAAGGAGATCATGGCGCGTCCGTCACAAGACGCTCCCCGTCGAGGGCGTGCAGTTCCACCCCGAGTCGTTCCTGACGACGTCGGGGAAGGACCTGCTGCGCAACTTCATCGCGCGGCGAGGAAGGCCCTAGGAAGACCGCCCATGAACGTCAAGGAGGCACTGGCGCGCACGATCGATCGCAAGGACCTGACCGCCGACGAGATGGCGGCGGTGGTCGGCGAGATCATGGACGGCCAGGCGACGCCGGCGCAGATCGGCGGGCTGCTCGTCGCGCTCCGGATGAAAGGAGAGACGGTCGACGAGATCGTCGGCGCGGCGCGGGCGATGCGGGCGCGGATGGTCGGCGTCGACTTCACCGGCGACCCGATCATCGACACCTGCGGGACCGGCGGCGACGGGTCGCTCTCCGTCAACATTTCGACGATCGCGGCGTTTCTCGTGGCCGGGGCGGGCGTGGTGGTCGCCAAGCACGGCAACCGGGCGCAGTCGTCGCGGTCGGGGTCGCACGATGTCCTCGAGGCGCTGGGGCTCGACCCGGCGCCCAAGCCCGAGGTGGCGGCGCGCTGCCTGCGCGAGGCGAAGCTGGCTTTTCTCTTCGCCCCGGCGCACCACGCGGCGACCAAGCACGTCGGGGCGCCCCGCAAGGAGGTCGGCGTGCGGACGATCTTCAACCTGCTCGGGCCGCTCACCAATCCCTGCGGCGCCAAGTTTCACGTCAACGGCATCTTCAGCCGCGAGCGCTGCGAGATCTTGGCCCAGGCGCACGGAGCGCTGGGGTCCAAGCGGGCGATGGTCGTTCACGGGGCGGGCGGCCTCGATGAGTTCGCGCCGTCGGGGAGCACCTTCGTCGCCGAGCTGGCGAACGGCGCGGTCAAGACGCACGAGCTCCGTCCGGCGGACTTCGGCCTCGACGAGAGCGATCCTGCTGGCCTGCGCGGCGGTGAGCCGGCCGACAACGCCCGCATCGCGCTGGAGGTCCTGCGCGGCGGCGGCCCCGCGGCGGCGCAGAGCGCGACGCTGATGACCGCCGGGGCGGCGATCTTCGTGGCCGGTGCGGCGCCCGATCTGCGCGCCGCGACGGCCACCGCACGCCAGGTCCTTGCCGGCGGCGGCGGGATGGCGGTGCTGGAGACGCTGCGCAGGATCGCGCCGCGCCCAATTCCGGCGCCATGATCCTCGACGACATCCTCGCGCGCACGCGCGCCGACCTCGTGGAGCGGAAGCGCGTCCGCCCGATCGCGGCGCTCGAGGCCGAGGCCGCGCGCCGGCCGCCTGCCCGCAGCCTGGCCCGGGCGCTCCGCCAGCCGGGCCGGATCACCTGCATCGCCGAGTTCAAGCGCCGCTCGCCGTCCGCCGGCTGGATCGCCGAGAAGGCCGAGCCGGGAGCGATGGCGCGCGCCTACGCCGCCGGCGGCGCCAGCGCGATGTCGGTCCTGACCGACGGGCCGTTCTTTGGAGGGAGCCTGGACGATCTGGTCGCCGCGCGGGCCGCCGCGGACCTCGTGATCCTGCGCAAGGACTTCATCGTCGATCGCTATCAGGTCGTCGAGGCCTGCGCCGCCGGTGCCGACGCCCTCTTGCTGATCGTCGCCGCGCTCGCCGACGCGGAGCTGGCCGCGCTCCTGGCCACCACGCGCGAGATGGGGCTCGAGGCGCTCGTCGAGGCGCACGACGCCGGCGAGGTCGCCCGCGCCGTGGCGGTGGGCGCCGAGATCATCGGGATCAACAACCGGGACCTTAGAACGTTCATCGTCGACCGCGAGCTGGCCGGCCGCCTGCGTCCGACGGTCCCCCCCGACCGGGTGATCGTCGCCGAGTCCGGCATCCGCGACGCCGCCGACGTGGCCCGCCTCCGCACCGCGGGCGTCGATGCCATCCTGGTCGGCGAGACGCTGATGCGCGCGCCCGACGCGGCGGCAGGGTTGCGCACGCTGCTCGGTTGACCCGTCGGCACCCGCGCTGAGGATGACAGGCGGTATCTGTGGGGTATACTTGGCGGTATGCGCGTCAAGACATCCGTGACCCTCCCGGCAGAGCTGCTTCGCTCCCTGGACAGAGCGGCGGGCGGGCAGGGGAATCGCTCTCGTTTCATCGAGCAGGCTGTCCGCGACATGCTCGAGGCTCGGGCGAAGGCCGATCGGGACGCCAAGGAGATCGCCGTGATTAATCGGCACGCCGACCGCCTCAACGAAGAAGCTGCGGATGTGCTCGACTACCAGGTCAAGCTGTGAGGCGCGGGGATCTCTACCGAGTTCGCAAGCCGATGGGCGACCCCAAGAGTCATCGCGTGTTCGTGGTCGCAAGTCGGCAAGCCCTCCTCGAATCGCGGTTTTCGACCGTGATCTGCGCGCCGATCTATACGCGGAGGGACGGCTTGGCGACCCAGGTCAACGTGGGCATCGAATGCGGTCTCAAACATGAATCCGCAATCCACTGCGACGAGCTCGTGAGCCTTCCCAAGCAGATGCTGACGGACTACGTCGGCTCGCTGACGCTTCCTGCGCGCCAGATGCTGAATCGCGCACTAGAAGTTGCGCTGGAGCTCGATTGACGACGGATCGAGGACGCGGCTGAGTCATGGACCTGCTCATCAAGATCTGTGGGGTGACGATGGCCAGGGATGCGACGATGGCCGCGGAGCTGGGGGCCGACGCGATCGGGGTGAACTTCTGGCCGGGGTCGAAGCGCTACGTCGATCCGGCTGACGCCGCTCCGATCCTGGCCGCCATCCCGGCCGGGGTTCTGAAGGTTGGTGTCTTCGTCGACGAGCCGGAAGAGGAGGTCGCGTTTCGGATTGACGAGCTTGGCCTCGATCGCGTGCAGCTGCATGGTGACGAGAGGCCTGGCGACTACCGTCATCTCGATCCGGCGAGGCTGATTCGTGCCGTTCGCGTCCGCGATGCCGCCTCGTTCGCCGCCGCATCGGGATGGAAGCCGACGCTTTGGCTCTACGACGCGTTCGTCGACGGATTCGGCGGCGGGGGCGTGACTGCGCCCTGGCCGCTCATCACGCAGCAGGCGCGGCGCCCGTTCCTGCTCGCGGGGGGGCTCACGCCCGAGAACGTCGCGGAGGCGGTGCGGGCGACGCACCCCGACGGCGTCGACGTCTCGAGCGGCGTCGAGCGTGCGCCCGGCGTCAAAGATCCGGCCAAGGTCGCGGCGTTCATCGCGGCCGCGCGCGCTGCGATATAGTTCCGCGCGCAATGTCATTCCCCCCCGCAGCCGCGCAGGTCCCCGGACGGTTCGGTCCGTTCGGCGGACGCTACGTCTCCGAGATTCTCATCCCCTCGCTCGACGAGCTGACGGCCGCCTGGGCCGCCGCCTCCGCCGATCCGGGCTTCACCGAGGAGCTCAATCGGCTGCTCTCCGACTACGTCGGGCGGCCCACACCGCTGGGGTTCGCGGCGCGCCTGTCGGCGGAGGTTTCGGGCCAGGCGAAGCGCAACGTCCGTATCTACCTGAAGCGTGAAGACCTCTGCCATACGGGCGCGCACAAGATCAACAACTGCATCGGCCAGCTGCTGCTCGCGCGCCGCATGGGGAAGACGCGCATCATCGCCGAGACGGGCGCCGGCCAGCACGGCGTCGCGACGGCCACCGCCTGCGCTCTCTTCGGCCTGCCGTGCGAGGTCTACATGGGGGCCGTCGACGTCGAGCGACAGGCGCTCAACGTCTTCCGGATGAAGCTGCTCGGTGCCCAGGTCCACGCCGTCAAGGACGGGACCGCGACGCTCAAGGACGCGATGAACGAGGCGCTGCGCGACTGGGTCACCAACGTGCGGACGACCCACTACGTGATCGGCTCGGTCGCCGGTCCGCATCCGTATCCGCTGCTCGTGCGCGAGCTGCAGGCCGTGATCGGCCGCGAGGCCCGCGCGCAGATCCAGGAGACGGAAGGGAAGCTGCCCGACGCGCTGGTCGCCTGCGTCGGCGGTGGCTCGAACGCCATGGGCCTCTTTCACGCCTTCGTCCCCGACAAGTCGGTCAAGCTCTTTGGCGTCGAGGCGGCGGGCGACGGCATCGACACCGCCCGCCACGCAGCGACGCTGGCGCGCGGGCGGGTCGGCGTGCTGCACGGCGCGCGCTCGTACGTGCTCTGCGACGACGACGGCCAGATCTCCGAGGCGCACTCCATCTCGGCGGGGCTCGACTACCCGGGCGTCGGCCCCGAGCATTCGTTTCTCAAGGAGACCGGGCGCGCGAGCTACCTCGCCGTCACCGACGACGACGCCATCGAGGGCTTCAAGCTCCTCGCCCGCACCGAGGGGATCCTCTGCGCGCTCGAGAGCGCGCACGCGATCGCCGCGCTGCCGAAGGTGGCGGCGACGCTCACGGACGGCGCGGTCATGATCGTCAACGTCTCGGGACGCGGCGACAAGGACATGGGGACGCTGTCGGCGCGCCTCGGGGTGACGGCGTGAGCGCGGCGCCGCGTCTGGGCGCCCGCTTTGCCCGCGCCCGCGCCGAGAAGCGCGCCGCGCTGATCGTTTATCTCACCGCCGACGATCCCGACGGCACGACCAGCCTGCGTCTCATGCGCGCCGCCGCCGACGCGGGGGCCGACATCATCGAGATTGGCGTCCCCTGGAGCGATCCCTCGGCCGACGGCAAGGCGATCCAGGCGGCGATGCACCGGGCGCTCGGGCGGGGCGGGGGGCTCAAGCGGTCGCTCGCGCTCTGCAGCGAGCTGCGCGCCGCCTGCCCCGATGTGGGGTTGGTGCTGTTTGGGTACGCCAACCCGATCCTGGTGATGGGGCCCGACGTCTTCGCGCTCAAGGCGCGCGACGCCGGCGCCGACGGTGTCCTGTGCGTCGACTACCCGCCCGACGAGGATCGCGCTCTCCTGACCGCGCTCGGGCGCGAAGGGCTCGACTTCATCCCGCTCCTGGCCCCGACCTCGACGGACACTCGTATCGATCTGGCGCTCGGCGCGGCGGGCAGCTTTGTCTACTACGTGTCGATGACCGGAATCACCGGCACCGCACTCGCCGATCTCGACGGCCCGCGCGCGAAGGTGGCCGCCATTCGCGAACGTGGCGGCGGCAAGATCCCCGTGGCGGTCGGCTTCGGCATCCGCACGCCGGGCGCCGCGCGCGCCGTGGCCAGCTTCGCCGACGCGGTGGTCGTCGGCAGCGCCGCCGTCGAGATCGTCGATCGCGCAGCCGCCGAGAAGCGCGATCCGGTCCCCGAGATGACCGCCTTCGTCCGCTCGCTGCGCGAGGCCGTCGGCCGCCCCGGGTGAGTTTCCGCCGAAAACCCCAGGTTTTCTACTTGGGCCGATTTTCTGCTTCGGCTATGGTCCCGGGCCAGGAGGGTCCCCCCATGAAACACCTGCGCATGATCGGAGCATCCGTGGTCGCAGCACTGTTCACCTTCGCCGCCGGCAGCGCTGGCGCGCAGACGCCGAGCGCCGGCCCACCGCCGCCGCCGCCCGCCGCCATGCCCGCCCCCAAGCCGGCCGCCGCGCCCGCCACCACGGCCAAGCCCGCCGCCGCACCGGCTCCGGCCGCCGCCGCCAAGCCCGCTGTGGCTCCGGCTGCGGCCGCCAAACCCGCCGCGCCCGCCGCGCCGGCCGCCGCGGCCACACCGCCGCCGCCCGCGCCGAAGCCGGCCGCCGAGCTCGATCAGCTCAAGCTGTTCGAGGGAACCTGGAAGTGCGACGGCAAGCAGCCGGCCGGTCCGATGGGGCCCGAGTCCGCGTACAAGTCGTCCTTCAAGGGCAAGCGGGACGTCGAGAACTTCTGGCTCGCGTTCGACTACTCCCAGAAGAAGTCGAAGGCGCATCCCCTGCCGATCATCGCCAAGGGGTTCCTCGGCTACGACCCGGCGACGAAGAAGTACGTCACGATGGGCGTCGACAACATGGGCGGCTCGATCAGCGAGACCTCCCCCGGCTGGGAGGCCGACAAGCTGGTCTTCGCCGGCGACGGCCAGATGGGCGGCCAGAAGATCAGCTTCCGCGAGACCTACACCAAGAAGGGCGACAAGGAGATGATCTGGTCGGGTGAGATGAAGATGGGGAAGGACTGGATCCCCGTCGGCACCGACACCTGCAAGAAGTAGCGACCGTGCCGCTCAGACGGCGTCCGCGGTGCAGTTCCGCGGGCGCCGTTGCTAGGTTTTGGCTCCGACGATTCCGACGCGGGTCCGGAGCTCGGTGACCACGTCGGGGCCGAGCTCGGCGGCCATCCGCGCCAAGATCTCCGCCCGCAAGAGCGTCAGCTCGTGCGCCAGCGCGGACGAGGCCACGCGCACGAAGAGCGTCGTCCCGGCCAGCCGCTCGGGCTGCGTGCGTACGCGGAACGTCTCGCCGACCGAGCGCGCGTAGCAGTCGAACGCCCGGAACTCGCGCGCCCGACCGGCGCCGCCAAGGCGCGCCAGGACCTCGCCCATGAGCGCGTCACTGGCCACCGGGGCCGGCGCCTGCGGGCGGACCGGCCCGCGGGCCTTCGGCCGCCGCGGGCGTGAGGTGAAGCGGCGCCCGTCGATCGGCATCGCGGCAGGATAGGGGCCGCGTGCCGGCGATCGCAACGGCAAAGGCGCAGCGCCGGCGCTATTCTCTCCGCATGTCGCGACAGATCATCTCGACCGCGGGAGCGCCCAAGGCGATCGGCCCGTACTCGCAGGCGGTGGTGGTGCCCGCCGGACGGCTGCTGTTCTGCTCGGGGCAAATCCCGCTCGATCCGCGCACCGGGGAGATGGTCGGCGCGGGCGACGTTCGCGCGCAGGCTGAGCGCGTGCTGGAGAACCTGGGCGCGGTCCTGGCGGCCGGTGGCGCGTCGTTCGGAGCGGTCGTCAAGACGACGATCTTCCTGGCCGACCTGCAGGACTTCGGCGCGGTGAACGAGATCTACGGCCGCTACTTCCCGCAGAACCCGCCCGCGCGGGCGACGGTTCAGGCCGCGGGTCTGCCCAAGGGCGCCCTGATCGAGATCGAGGCGATAGCGGCGCTGCCCGACGCCGGCTGAGGCTCCGATCGACCGTTCCCCGGCGGCGCCGCAACGACCGGCGGCGCCGGCACCTCGGCCAGCGCCGCTTTCCAGGAGGCGAACCGACCTCCGGCGCGCGCGGCCCGCGCGGCGGCGTGCCCGGCCGCGAATCCGCCCTGCGCCAGCCGATACTCGACCCAGGCCCACTTGGGCGAAGTCGGCCGCAACGCCACGCGCCCCTTGACCGCCGCGCGCAGCCGGGCGAGGCGGTCCTCGAGCACCTCGATCGACTCGAACGCCGAGCCGTCGAGCGGCGTCTTGCGCTTGGCGACGAACGGCGCGATCCCCAGCGCCATCCGGCCGGCAATCTGGCCCAGCTCCAGCGAGAAGCGCCCCAGCTCGTCGATGTCGGCATCGGTCTCGCCGGGAACGCCGATCATCATGTAGAGCTTGAAGGACATCCCATGCGCGCGCGCCAGCTGGGCGGCGCCGAGGAGGTGCCGCTCCTTGGTCTTGCGCTGGATGATGTCGCGCATCCGCTCGGAGGCGCCGTCGGCGGCGGTGGTCAGTGTCCGGTAGCCGCCGCGCCGGAGCAGACCGACGATCTCGTCGTCCAGCCGGTCGGCGCGCAGGCTGGAGATGCCGACCTCGCGGCCGCTGTCGACGATGTGGCGCAGGATCTCCGGCAGCTTCGGGTGGTCGGTGACCGCTGCGCCCACCAGGCCCACGCGGCGGGCGTCGGCCGGGATCAGCGCCGCCACCCGCGCCGGGGCGACCAGTCGCATACCGCCGTTGGTCGACCGGCGCATCACGCAGTAGGTGCAGCCGCGGTGGCAGCCGCGCTCCGGCTCGATGAGGAACATGTTCGACAGCTCGGTGTGCGGCGTTCGAATCTGCGAGTGCGCGGGCAGGAGGGCGTCGTCCGCCGCGGCGACGGGCGGCGTCTTCTCGCCGTGGACCGGTGGCACGTAGAACCCGGGCCGCGCGGCCAGCGTCTCGAGCAGCGCCGCGCGCGAGGGCGCCGAGCGGATCGACTCGACCAGCTCGACGATCGTCTCTTCCGCCTCGCCGAGCAGCAGGACGTCGGCGTAGGGTGCAGCCGGGACGGGGTTCGAAAAGGTGAGGGGCCCGCCGATGACGATCAGCGGGTGGCGCTCGGGGTTCGCGGCCCGCTCCTCGGCCAACAGCGGGATGCCGGCGAGGTCGAGGCAGTCGACCAGGCCTGCCAGCTCCAGCTCGTAGGCCAGCGAAAAGGCGATGACCGGAAAATCGCCGACCGGACGGGCCGACTCGTAGGTCTTCAGCGTCTCGCCAGCGGCGCGCGCCGCCTGGGCGTCGTCGGGGAGAAAGGCGCGCTCGGCGGCGACGCCCGGCAGCGCGTTCAGCCCCCGGTAGATCGTCTGGAACCCGAGCGACGACATCCCGACGGTGTACGGGCTCGGGTAGCAGAGCGCGAACGACAGCTCAGCCTGCTTGTAGATCGTCCCCACCTCGTCGGCGAGGCGGTCGGCGCGGAGGTCGCGAAACGGCACGGTCATTCGGGGACCGGCAATGATACGGGGAAAAGCCGCTTTCCGCTTGGTTTCGCGGCCCCGGGGGGCTATTCGGCCGCCGCGACCGGGACCGGGGCCGCATGTCCGACCATCTGCAGCCGGTAGAGCCGGGCGTAGATGCCGTCGTCGCCGCGCGCGAGCAGCGCGTCGTGGGTCCCCTCCTCGGCGACGCGGCCGTGGTGGATGACCACGATGCGCGAGGCGCGCTGCACCGTGGACAATCGATGGGCGATGACGATCGACGTCCGCCCGCGCATCAGCTCGGCGATGCCGCGCTCGATCGCCCGCTCGGTCTCGGGGTCGACGCTGGCGGTCGCCTCGTCGAGGATCAGGATCTCCGGATCGCGCGCCAGCGCCCGGGCGAAGGCCACCAGCTGCCGCTCGCCGGTCGAGAAGTTGGCCCCCCGCTCGATGACCGGCGCCTCGAGCCCTTCGGGGCGCCGGGCTATGACGCGGTCGGCGCCGACCCGCCGCGCCGCCGCGGCGATCTCCTCGTCAGTGAGGTGGTCGTCACCGAGCGCGATGTTCGACCGCAACGTCCCCGAGAACATGAAGACGTCCTGGCTGAGCACGACGATGCGTCGTCGCAGCGCGCGTGGATTTAGCGTGCGGACGTCGGCACCGCCGATCCGGATGGTGCCGCCCTGAAGATCGTAGAGGCGGGGGAGCAGCTTGATGATCGTCGACTTGCCGGCGCCGGTCGCGCCGACGATGGCCACCGTCTCGCCGCGCGCGATCGACAGCGAGACGTCATTGAGCACCGGTCGGTCGGCGCGGTAGCCAAAGGTCACGTGGTCGAGCGCGATGAGAGGAGCGTCGGCGGGAGCGACGTCGTTCGCAGGCGCGACCGGGCAGTCTGGTTCGACGGTGTCCATGAGCGAGAAGACGCGCTCGGCGGCCGCCATCGCCTGCTGCATGACGGTGTACTTGGTCGACAGATCCCGGATCGGTGCGAAGAACTTCGCCAGGTACTCGACGAACGCCACCAGCACGCCGAAGCTGAGCGTGCCGCCGGCGATCCGGTTCCCGCCGTGCCAGAGCAGCCCGGCGACGGCGATCGCGCCGACCGCCTCGACGATCGAATAGAGCGCGGCGTCGGCGGTGATGGCGCGTGAGTTCGCGCGGCGGTAGTCGACGTTGATGGCGTCGAACTCGCTGTCGACGCGCGCCTCCTGGGCGAAGGCCTGGACGACCTTGATTCCCGACAGGTGCTCCTGCAGGAAGGCGTTCATCCGCGCCAGCTTGAGCCGGATCTCGCGGAAGGCGTCGCGCACCCAGCGCCGGAAGAAGGTGGCGATGCCGAACAGCACCGGCGCCGTGCCCATCGAGAACAGCGCCAGCTTCCAGTCGATGCCGAAGATCGCCACCAGGATGAAGGCGAGGCGGACGACGTCGGCGAGCAGGCTGACCAGGCCGGAGGCGAACATCTCGTTCAGCGCCTCTATGTCGCTGGTCATCCGGGTCATGAGCCGCCCCACCGGCGTGCGGTCGAAGAACGACGCGGAAAGCGACAGCACGTGCCGGTGGACGCTCTCCCTCAGCGCGTTCATGCCGCGCTGGCCGATGAGCTGCGTCAGATAGATCTGCGCGAACCCGGCGCCGTACTGACCGAGCAGCGCCGCGAGGTAGAAGAGGCCGACCCGCCCCAGCCCCGGCAGCCGCCCGACCGAGATGTGATCGTCGATGGCCCGCTTGAGCAGGTACGGCTGCGCCACCTCGCACAGCGAGATGACCGGCAGCAGGACGACCGCCAGGCCGAGCTCGAGCTTGTACGGCCACACGTAGCTGAAGATCCGCTTGAGCAGCGTTCGATCGAGCGCCTTGCCGAGCACCTCATCGGCCGGGCCTCCGCGCCGGCCCGCGCCGCCGCCACCGCGCATTCCACCGCCGCCGCTCACGCGGCTCCCTCCACGCCAAGCGCCTCGGCGTCCAGCTCCGTCCGGTAAAGCGAGGCGTAGAGCCCGCCCGCACGCACGAGCTCACCGTGCGTCCCGCGCTCCGCCACACGGCCGCCTTCCAGCACCAGGATCTGGCCGGCGTCCTTCACCGCCGCCACCCGATGCGAGATGACGATGGACGTCCGCCCGGCGAGGATCGGCTTGAGGCGTGTGAGGATCTCGCGCTCGGTCTGGGCGTCGACCGACGACAGCGAATCGTCGAGGATCAGAATCTTCGGGTCGGCGCAGAGCGCACGGGCCAGCGCCACCCGCTGCCGCTGGCCTCCCGAAAGGGTCAGCCCGCGCTCGCCGACGACGGTGTCGTAGCCCTCGGGAAAGATCGCCAGATCGGGCCCGAGGCCCGCCGCGAGGGCGGCGCGCTTGACCCGTTCGAGGTCAATAGTGCCGCCGGCGGCTTGGGTGCCACCGGCGGCTTGGGTGCCGTCGGCCGCGGCCGGGCCGCCGTCGGCCGTGGCCTGGGCGCCGAACCCGATGTTCTCGGCGACGGTCGCGGAGAACAGGAACGCGTCCTGTGGCGCGTAGCCGATCGCGCCGCGCAGCGCAGCGATCGGGATCTTGGTCAGGTCGTGGCTGCCGACGCGGACGGCGCCCGGCGCCACCTCATGCATGCGGCAGAGAGCGTCGACCAGCGTCGTCTTCCCCGCGCCGGTCGGCCCCACGATCGCCAGCGTCGCGCCCGCCGGCAACGAGAACGAAACCCCGTCGAGCAGGCGCCGCCCGTCGAGCTCGACCGTCAGGTCGCGCACCTGGATCGACGGCTCCGTGACGGTCAGGTCGGCCACGGTCGACGGGCCGTCGGCGATCCGCGGCTCCGTCTCGAAGAGATCCCGCACCCGCGTCCAGGCGGCGATCCCGCGCTGCCAGATCCCGATGATCCAGCCGAGCGCGATCGTCGGCCACGACAGCAGGACCAGGTAGGCGTTGAAGGCCACCAGCCCACCGACCGTCATGTGGCCCAGGATCACCTCGCGCCCGCCGGCCCACAGCACAATGAGCGTCCCGGCGCCGCCCAGCATGGCGAACAGCGGCGACAGCGTCCCGCGCGCCCGCACCAGCGCCAGCGACCGGCGCAAATACTCGTCGTTGAGCGCGCGGAACTTCGCCTCGCGCACGGGCTCCAGCGTGTAGTGCTTGATGACCGCCACGCCGCCCAGGTCCTCCTGGATCGACGACGACATGACGCCGAGCTGCTCCTGAATTGCCCGGGAATGACCGTAGATCTTGCGCGACGAAAGCCGCGCGCCGGCCAGCAGCGCCGGGTAGGGGAGCAGCGCCCACAGCGTCAGGCGCGGCGACAGGTGGACCAGCAGCCAGAGCGTCGTCGCGTAGACCAGCGCCGTGTTGCAGAGGTTGAGGAGGCCCGGCCCGAACAGCATCCGCACCGCGCCGAGGTCGTTCGTCAGCCGCGACATCACGTCGCCGGTCGGGTGCCGCCGGTAGAATCCAGGATCGAGGCGCAGCAGATGCCGGAAGACGTCGGCGCGCAGCCGGTACTCGACGTTCCGGCCGGCATTGAAAATCAGGATCCGCGAGAAGGTCCGGATCACCGCCTGGCCAGCGGCGAATCCGGCGATCAGGAGGGCGTTGCGCACGACCAGCGCGTGCAGCGCCGGCAGCTGGGCGGCGTTCCGGGCCCCTGTCCGGAGCGCGTCAATCGCCCCCTTGATCAGCCAGGGGATGGTCAGCGACAGGCCGTTCGTGGCCGCCAGACAGAGGCAGCCGAGCAGGATGCCGCCGAGCTCCGGCCGCAGCCGCGCCCGGACGGAGGCCGCCCGGGAGGTGGCCTGGACCTGCTCGGACGCTTGCACGCGCAAGGGTACAACAAAGTATCCGTGATTCCGCCGGGATCGTCGCCAATCTTCGCGCAATCTTCGCGATTGAACCGTCGAAAGGCGCGGATCTATAGTCGAGAGTCTTTTTCCCCTTTTCGCCGCGTCCGTCATCATGACAACCACCGTTTCGACAGCGCTCGCCGCCCTGCAGCTCCGCCCGGACGACCGGCAAGCTTTGCAGGAACTGAAGGCCGTCCACCCCGGGAACGGGGCCGGCATCGACGCGGAGGCGCTGTCGTCGGCGCTCTCGGCGGCCCGTCGCTGGCACCGCGAGCACGCCGACTTCGAGCTCTGTCTCGAGCTCATTGATCTGGAGCTCGGCTTCACCACCGCCGCGGGGCGCCGGGCCGACCTCTTGCACGAGAAGGGGCGGCTGCTGTTCGACGAGCTCCTGCGGGACGAGGCCGGCCAGGCGGCCGTGCGCGAGGCGCTGGAGGCGGTCGCCGGGCACAAGGCGTCGACCGAATCGCTGGCGCAGATGACGCTGGTGCGCGCCAACTGGGAGCCGATCTCGAAGCGCTACCTGCAGCAGGCGGAGGGGGCCAAGGATCCGGCGCTCGCCTCCAGCCTCCACGGCTCGGTCGCGGAGTTCTATCTCAAGTACCGTCCGACCGGCCCCGAGGGCGAGGCGCAGCTTCGCAAGAGCCTGGAGCTGGATCCCGGCAATCGCAGATCGACGGCGCACCTCGAACGGGTCCTGCGCGAGGCGGGGCGGAAGGACGAGCTGCTCGCCCTCTACCGCCAGCGGGCCGAGCGGGCGCAGACGCGCGAGGAGCGCCAGGCCGCAGAGGTCGCGGCCGGCGAGCTCTGCGAGCAGATGGGGCGCGGGCCGGAGGCCTTCGCCCACTTTCGCAAGGCGCTGGAGGCCAACGCCTACGAGCCGCGCGCGCTGCGCGCGGTGCGCGCCTCACTAACCGAGGCCCAGGCCTGGAGCGATCTGGCCAAGGTGCTCGAGGCCGCCTCGCGGACCAAGCGCGGCGAGCAGGACGTCTCCCTTTTGATCGAGCTGGCAGTGCTGTTCGGCCAGCGTCTCAATCAGCCGGAGATGGCGGAGCCGTTCTACCGGCGCGTGCGCAAGCTCGACCCCTCGAACCGGGAGATGGTGGAGTTCTACCGCGCCTACCACACCGGCCGGAACGAGCTGCCCCAGCTGCTGGCGATCCTCGCGCAGGCACAGAAGACCGAGACCGACCTCGATCGCCGGGTGGCGATGGGGATCGAGATGGCGCGGGCCGCCGAGCAGCGGTCGCAGAACGCCGAGAAGGCGATCGAGATCTGGAAGGGCCTCCTGCGCCTGCGTCCGCATCTTCCCGAGGCGGTCGCCTCGCTGCGGAAGCTCTACACCTCGACCGAGAAGTGGAACGCGCTGCTCGAGATCCTGAAGGACGATCTCGATGCCGTCCCCGCCGCCGACGTCGAGGAGCGGATCAACCGACACCTCGAGATCGTCGCCATCTACCGGGACCGTCTGAACCTGGACGTCATGGTGGTGACGACCTACCTCAACATCCTCCAGCTCAAGCCGGACCACCCGGCTGCGCTGGCGGCGCTGGCCGGGCGCTACGAGGCGCAGGGGAGGTATGGCGATCTGGTGCAGATCCTGGCGCGGCAGGCCGAGGCGGCGGGCGACCCGGCGGCGCGCGTGGCGCTGCACCGGCGGATCGCGGCGCTGTGGGCCGACAAGCTGGGGAAGCACCAGAACGCGGTGGCCAGCTTCGAGAAGATCTTCGAGGCCGATCCAACCGACGCCGAGACGGGCGCGCGGCTCAAGGACCTCTACACCAAGGGGCGCGCCTGGCGCCCGCTGGTCGAGGTGCTGCGCAAGGAGCTCCCGCACGCGGATGCAAACGGGCGGCGGGCGCGGCTCGGCGAGATGGCGCGCATCGCGGGCGAGCGTCTCAACGACACGCGCGAGGCGATCGCCCTTTACAACCAGGTGCTGGGGATCGAGGCGCACGACGAGACGGCGCTGGCTGGACTGGCGACGCTGTACGAACGGGAGCGGCGCTGGCCGGCGCTGGTGGAGATCCTCGAGCGCCAGCGGCAGAACGCCGCGGGGGACGCCGCCGCGGAGCTTCCGCTGCTCGAGCGGCGCGGCACGCTGCTCTACGAGCGGATGGCCGCCTCCGAGGCCGCCATCGAGGTCTTCCGGCGGATCCAGGCGCTCGATCCGAAGAACGGGCGCGCGGCGCGGGCGCTGCGCGAGATCTACGCCCAGGCGGGCGACTACACGGCGCTCGAGTCCCTCTACGCCGAGCAGGGGGCTTACGGCGAGCTGTGCGATCAGCTGACCTCGCTGGCCGATCGGACGGCCGACATGGGCGCGCGCACGCGCCTGCTCGAGCGGGTCGCGGCGCTGTCGCAGGAGAAGCTCAATCAACCCGAGCGGGCGCTGAAAGCCTACGAGCGGATCCTGGCAACGGACCCGCGCAACCGCAAGGCTGCGCTGGCGCTGGTGCCGCTCTACCGCGCGGCCCAGAAATGGCCGCGCCTGCTGGCCACCTACGAGGTGCTGCTCGGCCCGGCGGCGACCGGCGACGGCGCCGCAACGGCGGATCGGATGGAGCTGTTCGCCGAGGCGCGCCGCATCTCCGAGCAGCGGCTCGGATCGAAGGCGCTCGCCTTCCAGTGGTGCGCGCGCGCCTTCGAGGCGGCGGCCAAGAACGCCGAGGTCCGCACCGACCTCGAACGGCTGGCGGGCGAGGCCGACGAGTGGGGCACGCTGGCGGCGCTCTACGAGGCGCGCCTTGGCACCTCGACCGACGCCGAAGAGCGAATCTGGCTCCTGCGCCGCATGCTCCGCATCTCGGCGACGCGCCTGTTCAAGCCGCAGGAGACCCGCCGCGCAGCCGAGCTCATCCTGGCCGAGGTCGGCTACGACGAGGAGGCCGACGGCGCGCTGGAGACGGTGCTCACCCAGGCCAAGGCCTGGCCCGAGCTGGCGAAGCTGCTGCACGGCCGCGCCGACCGCGCGCCCGACGCCGCGGAGCGGGTGAAGCTGCTGCTGCGCATCGCGCAGATCGAGGAGGAGCGCGTCGCCGACTTGGCGGCCGCCGCCGCCACCTGGAGCGCGATCGTCGACGCGGAGCCGGCCAACGAGCGGGCGCTCCGCGCACTGGTGCGCGTCTCCGAGGCAAGGCAGGACTGGCCGGGCGTCGTCGAGGCCCTGCGCCGCGATCTCGGCCGCCGCGGCGCCCAGGGTGGGCAGGAGTCGAAGGAAGACGCCAAGGAGCACGAGGAGTTGCTGCTCCGGATCGGTAACCTGCAGGAGACGCGGCTCAAGGACGAGGGCGCGACCTTCGCCTCGTACCGAGAGGTGGCGCAGGCCAACCCCTATTCGGCGCCGGCCATCGCGGGGCTGGAGCGGCTGGCCGCGGCCGGCCATCCGGAGCGGGCGGCCATCGCCCGCATGGCGCTGCCGCTCTACGAGCGGACCGAGAACAGGGCCAAGCTGGCCGAGGCGAATGAGGTGCTGCTCTCGGTCGCCGACACGCTGGGCGAGAAGGTCGATCGCCTCGAGAAGCTGCGCGCCCTCTACGGGGGGCCGCTCGACGATCCGGCCAGGGCCTATCGGGCCAGCCTGGCGCTGTTCGAGATCGATCCGTCCGAGGTGGCGAACCGCGAGGCGCTGCTCGGGTTTGCCGCGGGCGCCGGCGTCACCGGCGAGCTGGGCGGGAAGCTGCGCGCGGCCGCCGGCGCGACCGACGACAAGAACTTGCGCCGGGACCTGCTGGTCGTCGTCGCCGAGCTGGAGGAGAAGCAGGCGGGGCGAGGCGGCGAGGCGGAGAAGGTCTACGCGCAGATCCTCTCTGCTGAGCCGCTGCACGCCGGCGCCTTCCGCGCGCTCGGGCGCCTCTACCGGGATGGGCAGCGCTGGAACGAGCTGCGCGCTCTCTTCGATGCGCGCCAGCTGGCCGCGCTCGATGCGCGGGAGCGGCTCGATCTGCTGGCACAGATCGGCGAGCTGGACGAGGCGGCGCTCTCCGACCCCGACCACGCGCTCCTTGCCTACGAGAAGATGCTGGAGCTGGATCCGGCCGATCTCAGAGCCCACCGCGCGCTCGAGCGGCTCTACGCGGCGCGCGAGCGCTGGACCGATCTCGAGGCGCTGCTCGGCACGCGGGTCGGGTTCGCCTCCGAGACCGAGGTCCCGGAGCTGGAGTTCCGGCGCGCCGACCTGCGCGCCAATCGACTAGAAAACGTGGCCGGGGCGCTCGATCTCCTGGAGGGGATCGTCGCGGCGGCCCCCAACCACGAGGGGGCGCGGCGCCTCCTGGAGAAGTTGCTGGGCTCGCCCGCGCAGCGCCAGCGGGTGGCGCAGATCCTCGAGCCGGTCTACGCGGCGAGCGGCGCCTGGGCGCGGCTGGCGGCGGTCCTCGAGGTTCAGCGCGAGGCACTCGAGGGGCCGGAGGCGGCCGCGCTGCTGGCGCGGGTTGCCGACCTGCAGGAGAACAAGCTGCAGGCGCGCGCCGTGGCGCTCACCAGCTGGCGGCAGGTGCTGGCGGCCGATCCGGAGAACCCGGACGCGCTGGCCGAGATCGAGCGGCTCGGAACCGTGCTCGAGCGCTTCGCCGACCTGGTCGACGTCTACCAGGAGCAGGCCTTCCGGCGTGACGCCTCGGATATCAGCGGTCGCGCCGACCTCCTCGCGCGGGCGGCCAAGCTCTACGCTGGGCGCCTCAACAACCGGCGCGCGGCCATCGACGCCTGGAAGCTGGTTCTCAACCTCGATCTCAACAACCTGGCGACGGCCGCGCCCGCGGCGGCGGCGCTCGAGGCGCTCTACGCCGAGACGGGCGACGTCGCCAACCTGGTCAAGACGCTGCGCCTCGAGGCGCGCTGGGCCGATGGCGCGGCGCCGCGCAAGGAGATCCTCTTCCGCATCGCCGGGCTGGAAGAGAAATCACTGAGCGACATCGAGGCGGCTGTCGCCACCCTCCGCTCCATCCTGGAGATCGATCCGCAGGACGGGACGGCGATCGACGCGCTCGATCGGATCTTCGAAGCGGGGTCGAACCACCGCCAGCGGGTGGAGATCCTGCGCAAGCGGATCGACATGGCGGGCGACGCGACGGCGCGGCAGGAGCTGTGGCGGAACGTCGCCAGCCTGCTGGAGAACGACGTCGGCGACGTCGACGAGGCGATCGCCGCCTGCGTCGCCATCCTCGACGAGAACCCCGAGGACGATCGGGCGCTCGAGACTCTGGCGCGGCTCTACGAACAGCAGGGGCGCCACCGCGACCGGCTGGAGATCGTCGAGCGGCGTCTGGCGCTTCGCAAGCCCAAGGACGCCGAGCGGATCGTGCTGGGGAAGCAGATCGCCCGCCTGCTCGAAGGGCCGCTCGGCGATCCGTCGGGGGCGCTCGAGCGCTGGCGCGAGGTGCTGGCGCGGGCACCGGGTGACGCCGATGCTCTCGCCGCGATCGAGCGTTTCCTCGAGCCGACCGCCGACGGGGGCCTGCGCCTCGCCGCCGCGCAGATCCTGGAGCCGCTCTACGAGAAGGGTGGACGGTGGCGCGAGCTGGCTGCGATCGTCCGGATCTACGTCGAGGCGCAGGCCGACGCGCGGGCCCGGCTCGCCGAGCTGATGCGGCTCGCCGCGCTCGAGGAGACGCGGCTCGGCGACCCCGAGGCGGCGCTGCGCACCACCGCGCAGGCGATCCGCGACGCGCTGGCCGAGCCGGAGCTGCCCGCGCTGCTCGACGCCTACGAGCGCCTGGCCGGCCCCCAGCGGTCGGCGGAAGTGATCGCCCTTTACCGCGACATCAGCCCCGACGTCCTCGACGAGGCGCTCAAGCTGCGGCTCGATCGCACGATCGCGGCGGCGGCGGCCGGGCAGGGGGACGTCACGACGGCGGCCGACTACTACCGGCGCATCCTCGACCGCGTCCCCGACGACGACGCCACGCTGGCGGCGCTCGACACGATCTACCGGGCCAGCGGCGACGCGGAGGCGCTCTACGAGATCCTGCTCCGCCGCGCCGAGCTGGCCAAGGACCCCGGGACCGAGGGGGCGCTGCGGGTACAGATCGGCGAGCTCTGCGAGACGAACCTGGAGCGCCCCGAGGAGGCGATCGCGGCCTTCGAACGGGTCGTCGAGATCGCGCCGGCCGACAGAGCCGCCGGGCAGGCGCTCGATCGCCTCTACACCAAGACCGAGCGCTGGAGCGATCTGACGCGCCTGCTGGTCGATCTGCTGCAGCGGGGGCGGCGGCCGGAGAAGGAGCTCTGCGACCTCCGCTTCCGGCTGGCCCAGATCGAGAACGATCGCCGCGGCGATCGCGAGGCGGCGCTCGAGTACCTCAAGCTGGTCTTGAACAGCGTCCCTGATCACCCGGGGGCGATCGCGATGCTGGAGTCGATGCGCGACGACGTCGCCGTGCAGGGAACGGCGGCGACGCTGCTCGAACCGGTTTACGCCGGACGCGGCGACTGGAAGTCGCTCATCAAGATCGGTGAGATTCGCCTCCTGCAGGTGGAGGACCCGGCCGAGCGGCTGGCCTGGACCAAGCGGATCGCACGCCTCTACGAGGAGCAGCTGGAAGACTTCGACAGCGCCCTGCGCTGGTACGGCAAGGTCTTCCAGGAGGCGCCCACCGAGCGGGCCAGCACCGACCCGCTTTTGCGCCTGGCCGACAAGCTCGATCGCTGGCCCGACGCCGCCAGCCTGCTCGCCAGCTACCTCGACGGCGAGCTCTCCGAGGAACCCGCCGTGCTGGACATCGTCCGCCGCACCGCGGAGATCTTCGATCACCAGCTTGGCCAGCGTCCCGAGGCGCAGAAGTATTACCGGCGCCTCTTCGACGCGCGCCCCGACGACAAGCAGACGACGCAGCTTTACGAAGCGGCCCTCGAGCGCTGGGGCGCCTGGAACGATCTCCGCGAGCTCATCGACGAGCAGGCCGGACGGGCCCCTGACCCGACCGTCCGCGTGGCCTTGCTTCGCCGCAGCGCCAAGCTGGACGAGGAGAAGCTGGACGACGCCAACCGCGCCGTCGGGACGCTGCGCGAGGCGCTGGAGGTCGACCCCACCGATCCGAAGGCGGCGACCGAGCTCGAGCGCCTGCTGTCGCAGGCGGGCCGCTGGTCCGACCTGGCCGATCACCTGACCTCCAGCCTCGACCGCGAGCCGGTCGGCGCGGAGAAGGACGCCGCCACCCTCCGCCTGGCGGAGATCCTGGCAAACAGGATCGGCGACACCACGAGTGCCGTCGATCGTTACGCCGAGATCCTCTCCCGCCCGTCGACCGCCCGCGACGCGGCGGCCGCGGTCGGCGCCCTCGAGGGGCTGGCCCGCGACGCCGATCAGCGGCACCGCGTGGCGGTGATCCTCGAGCCGGTCTACCGACGGACGGGCGATCTGAACAAGCTGGTGGGCGCGCTGGAGGCGCAGCTGCAGTCGGCCGACGATCGCGCCGAGCGGGTGCGGCTGCTCGGCGAGATGGCCGAGATCCATCAGCGGCTCGGACGGCTCGATTCGGCATTCGAGTGCCGCAGCCAGGCCTGGCTCACCGACGTCGAATCGGGCGAAACGCTGACGGCCATGGAGCAGCTGGGGCTCGGCGCCAAGCTGTACGCGCCGCTGGTGGTGACGCTGCAGAAGGGGGCCGTCGAGGCGGTCGATCCGGATCTGCAAGCCCAGCTCTGGGTCGCTTCGGCCAAGCTGCTCGAAAATCCCCTCGGCCGGAACGCCGAGGCCATCGAGGCCTGGCGCTCGGCGCTCGGCGCCAGGCCGGACGATCGCGACGGCTTCATCGCGCTCGAGCGCCTGCTGGCGGGCGCCGGGCGATCCGAGGAGCTGGTCGAATCGCTCGAACGCCATCTGGAGATGGCCGTCGACGGCGACGAGCGCAAGGTGATCGCCAAGCGGATCGCGGTGCTCTACGAGGACGCGCTCAAGGAGGCCGAGAAGGCGGTGCGCGCCTGGGAGACGGTCCTCGAGATCGATCCCAACGAAGGCGAGGCGCTGGAGTCGCTGGCCCAGCTCCACCTCGCCGCCGGCGCCTACCGCGAGCTGTGTGAGGTCTACGCGCGCAAGATCGAGATCACCGACCGCGCCGACGAGCGCCGGATGCTCTTCATGCAGAGCGCCCGCATCTACGAGCAGAACCTGACCGAGCCCGATCGGGCGATCGAGCAGCTCCGGGCGCTGCTCGCCGAGACGCCCGGCGACGGCGAGGCGCTGACCGACCTCGATCGCATTCTGACCGCCGAGGGGCGCCAGACCGATCTCGTCGAGGTGCTGGACGCCCGGGCCGCAGGGGCCAGGGACGCGGCGGGGCGCGACGAGATCGCTTTCCGCGCCGCGCGGATCGTCGAGACCGACCTTCTCGACGTGGACGGCGCCATCGGGCGCTACGCCAAGATCCTGGCCGTCTCTCCCAAGCACGCGGGGGCGCGTGAGGCCCTCACCGCGATCGCCCGCGGCGACGATTATCGCCTGCCGGCGATCGCCGTGCTGGAGCCGATCGAGCGGGCGGCCAAGGCCTGGGAGGCGGTCGTCGAGCTTCTCGAGCTGCGCCTCGGCGTCGAGGACGCCGTCGATCGACGGCTGGGCCTCTTGGCCGAGATCGCGCGCATCGAGGAGACCGAGCGGCGCGACGTGCAGCGGGCGTTCGCCGCCTGGGCCCGCGCGCTCACCGAGGACGCCACCGTCGACGCGCCACGCGAGGCGCTCGAGCGCCTGGCGGCGGGCAGCCGGGACTGGGCCGGCCTGGCCGATGTCTACGCCGAGCGGATGGAGGCCACCTTCGACGCCGGGCTGCAGCGCGCGCTGGCGATGCGCCTCGCCTCGCTCTACGAGAACGAGCTCCCCGATCTCGATCGCACCGCCGACTACCTGCGCAAGGCGCAGTCGCTCCCCGGCGACGAGGAGCCGGTGCTCGCCGCGCTCGAACGGGTCCTCCGCAAGCTGGGCAAGGGTTCGGAGGACGAGCTCGGGCAGGTGCTGGCGCGCGAGGCGGAGCTGGCCGGCGAACCGACGGCGCAGGCCGACTTCCTGGCGGCGCTGGGAACGTTGCGTCTCGGGCCGCTCGCCGATCCCGAAGGCGCGCTGTCCGCCTTCCGCGACGCGGTCGACCGCGATCCCGGGCACGCCGGCGCGCACGATGCGCTGCTGGCGCTGGTCGATCGCCCGGAGACGCAGGAGGGGGCGCTCGACGTGCTCGAGCCGCTCGCCGAGACGCGCGGCGACTACCAGGAGCTGGTGGCGCTCTACGGCCGGCGCGTGGAGATGCGCGACGATCGCGCCGAGCGCGCCCACTGGCTGCGAAAGATCGCCGACGTCTCGGCCGATCAGCTGGGGCAGCCCGAGCACGCGCTGGAGGCGCTCGGGCGCGCGCTCCAGGAAGAACCGACGGCGGGCGGCACGCTGGACGATCTGGAACGGATCGCCGGGGCGGCCAAGATCCCGGCGGCCGGGGCCCGCAAGATCGAGGAGGCGCTGGGCGGCGCGGAGCCCGATGCCGCGCAGGAGCTGGCCCTGCGCGCGGCGCGTCTCTATCAGGAAGCGGGCGACAGATCCGCGGCCGAGCGGCTCTACCGGCGGGTCCTCGACGAGGACGCCGAGAACGCCGAGGCGCTCACGGCGCTCGAGGGTCTCTACCGTGCGGGCGCCGCGCCGGCGCAGCTGGCGGCGGTCCTGGAGAGGCGGTCAGCCGCCGAGCTCGACCCGCAGGTGCGCCGGGCGCGCCTGCTCGAGGCGGCGCGGCTCTACGAGGGGCAGGGGGATCTGGCGGGCGCCATCGCGGCGCTGCAGCAGCTCCGCGCGGCCGACGAGGAGGACCTCGATGCGCTCAAGGAGCTGGGGCGGCTCTACGAGGCGCTCGGCCAGGCGCCCGAGCTGACGGCGGTGCTGGCCGACCGGGCGCGGCTCACCGACGATCCGCGCCAGCGCGCGCAGCTCTGGTCGCGGGTCGGCGAGCTGAGGCTCGGACTGCTGAACGATCTGGACGGGGCGGCGGAGGCCTACCGCGAGGCGCTCGACGTCGCACCGGACGACGCGCTGGCGCTCTCGGCGCTGGAGGCGATCGAGGATCGGCGCGGCGACTGGTCGACGCTGCAGGAGGTGCTGCTGCGGCGGCTGGGCAGCGCCAGCGGCGCCGACCAGGTGGCGGTGCTGCTCAAGCTGGCCCGCAACGCCGAGCAGAAGCTCTCCGACGTCGATCAGGCCGTCGGGTTCCTGCGCCAGCTGCTCGACGCCGACCCCGGGAACGGCTTCGCCTACCTCGAGCTCGAGCGGATCCTGCGCGCCGCCGAGCGCTGGTACGACCTCGTCGAGGTGCTCGGCATGCACGCCGACGTCGAGGCGGACGCCGGGCGAAGGCCGACGGAGCTGGCCCTTCGGGTGGCGATCGCCAACGTCTGGGAGAAGGATCTCGACTCGCCGGACAGCGCCGCCGAGGCGCTGGAGAAGATCCTGGTGGTCGATCCCGACAACGTCGCCGCGCTGCTGTCGCTGGCCCGGGTCCACGAGCGCAACGAGCGCTGGGACGAGGCGGGCGCGGCGCTCGAGCGGGCCGCGGCGACCGCGCGCGAGCCGGCCGAGATCGCCGAGATCCAGTTCCGGAACGCGACGATCCTGGGGAGCAAGGGGGCCGAGCCGGCCGAGATCGAGGCGGCGCTGCTGCGCGCGATCGACGCCGACGCGACCCACCGGCCCACGCTCGCCGCGCTGGAGAAGATCGCCCGTGCCTCGAAGGACGAAGAGCGGCTGACCAGCATCCTCGATCTGCAGCTGCACGCGGCCGCCGACGACGACGAACGGCGTCGCCTGCTGCGGGAGATCGCCGGCCTCTACGGCGGGCCGCTGGCACAACCCTCGGCGGCGCTCCCCTACCTCGAGCGCCTCGTGGCGCTCGATCCGACGGAGATCCCGGGGCGCGAGCAGCTGGCCGAGGCGCTCATCGCCGCGGGTCGGACCGACCAGGCGACGCGCATCATCGGCGAGCTCGTCGCCGAGCTCACCAAGGCGCGGCGCGGGAAGGAGACGGCGCGCTGGCAGACGCGCCTCGGGACGATCGCCGAGGCGCGCGGCGACGCCGAGGGTGCGGCGGCGAGCTTCAACGCTGCCTACAAGCTCGATCCCAGCCACCCGGCCACCATCGCGGCGCTGGGCCGGATCGCCTACCGCAAGAGCGATTTCGAGGCCGCCCGCAAGTTCTACCGGTCGCTCTTGCTGCAGAACTTCGACGACGCGACCGCCGGTGTCTCGAAGGTCGAGGTCTACCTGATGCTGGGGCGCATGCACCTCCTGGCCAACGAGCCGGCCAAGGCGCGCAACATGTTCGAGCGCGGTCTGGAGATCGATCCCAAGAACATCGACCTCAAGGCGGCGCTGGGCGGGCTGCGATAGAATCGGGACCCTCGAAGGGTCCGCGCCCCCCGCGATGAGCTCCGGCCGGCGGAGCCGGCCTGCGCTCCACGCGATCTAGCTCACACCTAGCACAGCTGGGCGCTACTTGGCGCAACGCCTCTGGGCGCGCTCGGCGGCGCGGGCCAGCGACGGATCGCCGGAGGCCGCCAGGGACCGCAGCGCGGCGCTACCGGCGCCCGGATCGCAGAGGGTCCCCAGCACGTCGGCCGCCGCCGCGCGGAATGGGTGGTGCTTGTCGCCCGCCAGCGCGACCGCCGCCCCGAGCGCGTCGGGACCACCCAGATGGCCGAGCGCGCGCAGCACCGCCAGGGCGACCCCCTCGAGCGCCAGATCGGCTTCTGATTCGGCGACGATGTCGTGCAGCGCGGCCGCCATCTGGGGCGCCGCCCCCCGATCGTTCGATTCGGCGAGCAGGCCGGCGGAGAGCGCGCGCAGCGACGCGTTCTCGTCGTGGCGTTTGAGGGTCTGTAGAAACACCGCCCGCGCGCGCGGGTCCTTGCAGTGGCCAAGGCCGACGAGCGCCGCCCGCCGGACCTGATCGACGTCGCGCTCGGTCGCGCGGAGCATGAGGTCGCCCCCGCCATTCACGCACAGCCGCCCCAGCGCCTCCAGCTCGGCACGCCGCACGAACGGCCAGGGCTCCTGCTTGGCCCCGGTGATGAGCGCGCCGCCGGCCGTGGTGTCGCCCTGCTTCTCGAGGCCCAGCGCCGCCGTCTCCCGCACGCGTGGGTCCTGATCGTCGAGCGCCGCGCGCAGCAGCGGCCGCGGATCGGCGGCGCTGCCGCCGGCCTTGAGATCGCCGAGCTCCCGCGTGGCCAGGAACCGCAGCACCGGATCGTCGGAGACCGCCTTCGGCGCGGCCAGCGCCTCCGGGCTCCCCTCGGCGCCGAGCGCGCCCAGCGCGACGATCGCGCGCCCCCGCAGCTCGAACGGACGATCGGTCCCGAGCGCCCCGCGCAGCGCCGCGACCGCTTCCGCCCGCTGCTCGGGCGCGCGCTTCACCGCCTGCGGGAGGATCCGCGCCAGATCCGCAGCGCGTTCCGCGGAGGTCGGCCCGCCCCCGCCCGGAGCCGCCGCTCGAAACGCGGCCAGGACCGCCTCGGCGCGGACCCGCTTTGCGCCGGCCGCCGCCTGGGCGATCGCCGCGCGCAAGGTGGGGGTGCCATCGCCGACGGCCTCGAGGAGGGCCGCCGCCGCCTCGTCATCGAGCACCCCCAGGAGGCGCGCCGCGCGTGCCCGGTCGTCGTCGTTGGCGCTCTTCGCGCGCAGGAGCGCGGCCAGCGTCGAGACGGGCGGCGGCTCGGCCCGCGCGAGCGCCCCCGCCAGCATCCGCTCCTCCTTCTCGCTGGCGCCCGTCACCGCGCCGGCGAGCGCCTCGACGACGATCGGATTCTTCGGGGCCGGCGCCAGGGTGGTCAGCGCCTCGACCAGGCACTCGCGCGCCGGGCCATGCGCGGTCAGCACCGCCTGGGCGGTCGGCAGGACCGCCGCCTCGCCCAGCCCGACGACCAGCGGCAGGCGCGCGGCGCAGTCGGGCGCGGCGGCGAGATCGCTCACCAGCCGGCTGGCGCCGTCGGGGCCGTCGGCCTCGGTGAAGATCGCCAGATCGCCGATCGTCGTCTGGCCGTAGTTCTTGGGGGGCGCCGCCTCGCTGCCCGGCGTGACCGCCGTGATCACCACGGTCACGCAGGACGAGACGATCGGCTTCGGCAACTGCACCCAGTAGCTCTCGCGCCAGTGGGCGGCGTCGGCCGCCGGATCGTCGGGGATCTCGACGTCGAACCGCTGCCCGGGCGCCGGACCGAGCGCGAGCTGGAACCGCTTGAGCCGGTTCTTCCCGCGCAGCGCCTGCAAGCTGGCGCCGTCGCCGGGGAAGATGCGCAGGCCACGCACGGCGTAGCCGCCCGCCGCGGCGCGCGCGGTCAGGAACTCGCCGCGCCCGTCGCCGCCGAGGCCCTCGGCCCAGGAGGTGGCCGGATCGCCGTCGTCGAGCTCGACCGGCGCGGTCAGCGCCCGCGCGTCGCTGCCGGCCCCGCGCGTGGTCGAGGCGCCCACGAAGTGAAAGTCGGCGATCGGCCGTCCGGCCGGCGTCGCCGGATCGCCGCGGTGGGCGACCAGCGTCTCGGCGCCCGGCGGCGGCAGCAGCGAGACCATCGGGCGAAATCGTCCGGCGTCGAAGTCGTAGAAGCGCGGAAACAGACGCGGCGGAAGCCCGTCGCAGCGGTCGATCCCCGCGGCGGTCTGGTATTCGACCACCCGCTCTTCCGAGACGTCGACTCCGACCGAGGTCTCGCCGTCGGTGTCGCGCGGCCCGGTCATGCCCGACCAGACGACGCTCCGGAGATGGCCTTCGATTTCGCCGATCCAGACCTCCTCGCTGGGCGTCCCGCGCACGGGGACGCGCAGCTCGTAGACGCGGTGTCCGGCGACGACCACCTCGCGCAGCACCGGTAGGCCCCGACGCAGCGGCGGCGTCTTGAGCATGACGTGGGCCAGGAGGTCGTCGCCGTTCCGGACCTCCAGCGCACCGTCGGCCGCCGTGCTCAAGCGCAACCCGCCCGCCGGGGCGCCGGCTGCCAGGGCCGTCGCCGCGACGAGCAGAATCAGCAGCGCGGGCGTGAAGAAAACGCGCATGTCTCGGGATAGCACGACATCTGCGTTATATAGAAGCCCCCCATGTCGAGAAAGACCGCCCCCGGCGACGACGTCGCCCAGAGCTCGACCGACGGTAAGGCCGCCGGCACGCGCGCCGGCACGGTTGCCATCCTCGGCCGCCCCAACGTCGGCAAGTCGACGCTGCTCAACCGGATCGTCGGCGAGAAGCTGGCCATCGTCACCCCCAAGCCGCAGACGACGCGCAACCGCATCACCGGCGTCTACAACGGCGCCGGCGGGGCAGATCGTCTTCGTCGACACGCCCGGCGTCCACGGCGCCAAGAAAGAGCTCAACCGCTTCATGGTCAGCGAGGCGCTGGGGATCATCCCCGACATCGACGCCGCGCTGCTGATCGTCGACGCCGGCACCGACCGGCCGGGCGACGCCGAGGAGCAGATCCTGCGCGCCCTCGCCGAGGCCCGCCGGCCGGTCGTGCTCGGCATCAACAAGGTCGACACGGTGAAGAACAAGGAGGCGCTCCTGCCGCGGCTCGAGCA
Organism: uncultured Pseudomonadota bacterium; assembly: GCA_963725905.1. Taxonomy (GTDB): domain Bacteria; phylum Myxococcota_A; class Polyangia; order Fen-1088; family Fen-1088; genus JADGRB01. The sequence continues at coordinate 191,542 of CAVSAG010000009.1, forward strand.
CTGGAACGCAGAACCGGGGCTCCGGGCGCTGGTGCCGATCTCCGCCACGCCGCGGCACCAACGTCGACCGGCTGGTCGGCGAGCTGTGGGCGCTCTTGCCCGAGGGGCCGCCGCTCTACGAGGCCGATCAGCTGACCGATCGCACGGAGCGATTCCTGGCGGCCGAGCTCATCCGCGAGCAGCTGTTCGTCAGCCTCCGCCAGGAGGTCCCCTACGCGGTCGCGGTGGTCATCGACGCGTGGAACGAGCGCGCCGCCGACGTGGTCATCGCGGCCAGCATCGTCGTCGAGCGCGAGAGCCAGCGGGCCATCGTCCTCGGCAAGGGCGGGTCGATGATCCGCGACGTCGGCACGCGCGCGCGCCTGGCGATCAGCGAGCTCCTGCAGCGGCCGGCGCACCTCAAGCTGCACGGTGAAGATTCGACCCGGACTGGACCACCTCGCCCGAGGCGATGGCGGCGCTCGGCTACCGCGCATGAGCGGCGCCGGTCCCGACTCTGCCGCTGGTCGCGCTCGTCGGGCGCCCCAACGTGGGGAAGTCGTCGCTCTTCAACCGGCTGGTCGGCGGCCGGCCCGCGCTCGTCGAGGACGTGCCGGGCGTGACGCGCGATCGCCGCTACGGCGTCGCCGACTGGGGACCGGCGCGCGTTCCGCGTCGTCGACACGGGCGGCCTCGATCCCTCGGCGGCGGGCATCCTGGGGGCCATGCGCCAGCAGACGTTGCGCGCGCTCGACGAGGCCGACCTGGTCCTGTTCGTGCGTCGACGCCCGCGAGGGGGTCACCACCGTCGACGCCGACGTCGCCAAGGTGCTGCGCCAGTCGGGGCAAGCCGGTGCTGGTCGCCGCCAACAAGGTCGACTCGGCCACGCGCGAGGCGGCCGCCGCCGAGGCGTTCACGCTCGGCTTCCCCGACGTCTTCCCGATCTCGGCCAGCCACGGGCGCGGCATCGGCGAGATGCTCGACGCCGTCGTCGCCAGGCTCCCCCAAGACGGCGGCGACTCGCCGGAGCCGACGTCCGACGTGAGGCCGCCGCCGAATCCACCGCCGACGAACGCGCCCGCAGCGCCGGCCTGCGCCTCGCCTTCGTCGGCAAGCCGAACGTCGGCAAGTCGTCGCTGGTCAACTGCCTGCTCGGCGAGGAGCGCGTGCTGGTCCACGATCAGCCCGGCACGACGCGCGATCCGATCGACACGCCGTTCCGCCTTCGGCGGCCGCGAGTACGTCCTGGTCGACACGGCCGGCATGCGCCGCCGCCGCTCGATCGACACGCTGACCGAGCACGTCGCCGCGAAGATGTCGCGCGACCAGCTCGAGCGCTGCGACGTCGCGGCGCTCGTCATCGACGCGCGCGAGGGCGCCACCGCCGAGGACGCGCGCCTCGCCAGCCTCATCGAGGACTCCGGCCGCTGCGCGCTGCTGGTGCTCAACAAGAAGGACCTCGTCGTCGCGCGCCGACATCGACGCCAAGGTCGACTCGACGCGCGAGCAGCTCACCTTCCTGAGCTACGCGCCGGTGCTGCTCACCTCGGCGGTCACGCGCGCCGGCGTGACCTCCATCCTCGCCGAGGCGTCGAAGGCGCTCGACCAGGCCTCGCGCCGCATCTCGACCGGCCAGCTCAACAAGCTGTTCGAGGAGATCGTCGCCCACCACCCGCCGCCCTCGGGCCCGGCGGCCGCCACGTGCGCCTCTACTACGCGACGCAGACCATCGTCCGCCCGCCCACCTTCGTCCTCAGCACGAACCACCCGGCCGACATCGGCTACGCCTACCTCCGCTTCCTCATCAACCAGCTCCGCAAGGCCTACGGCTTCGAGGGGACGCCGCTCCGCATCGTCCTGCGCGCGCGCAAGCAGAAGAAGGCCGCGCCTCCCGCAGCCGTCGCAGCCGCCCGAGCGCGACCCGCCCGCAGCAAGAAGCGCGGGCGCTAGTCAGTGATCGCGTGAGCGAAGGCGGGCTTGGCCCGCCTAAAACACCCAGGAAACCCGCGCCGTCGCGGAGAAGGTGAACGGGGAGCTGCCGAACTGCGTGGGGTTCGAGAACAGATCCTGCGGGCTGTAGAGGTACTGGACGCTGAGGCCGGCCCGCAGCGCGTCGCGTCACGAGGTAGTCGCCGCCCGAGGCCGAGCTCGGAGCCGAACCTCGTCGTCGGCGCGCCGAGCGGCCCGCCGAGTGCGCGATCCCGAGCTCCACGTCGACGTACGGGACGAGGCGCAGGATGTCGAAGGTGTAGGCGACGCCGACCAGCGCGGCGCGCAGCGCTCGCGTCCCGGCCGGGGTCGGTGCCGCCTTGTCGGCGTCCACCGCCGTGCGTGTAGCCCTCGAGCGACCCGCGCAGCGCCCAGGCCTCGTTGAGCCCGTACTCGACGTCGAGCGCGCCCGCGGGCCCCAGGGGTTGTCGGCGTACCCGTTGAGCCGCCGATCCCGACGCCGCGCGCGACCTGCCACTCGTTCGCCCCGGCGCGCGCGCCGTCGCGGCGGCGGCCATGCCGATCGCCGAGCGCCACGAGGAGCGACGGCCGGCTTCACGCCGGGGACTATACATGCGATGCCCCATTCGGGCGCGCCCCGCGCGGTCCCCATTTGACCCGGCGGGGTGGCTCTGTTATCTCCCCCCCGTGCCGAAGAGAAAACTCAGCAGGAAAGAGCTCAAGCAACCCGACGAGTTCGTCGGCTTCTGGACGCACGCGTCCGAGCGGTCGGCGGGCTACGTCGCTTCGCACACGCCGGGCGCTCATCGTCTCGCTGACGACGCTGGTGACGGTGATCGCCGGCTCGGTCGTCATCACCCAGGTCTCGGAGCGTCGCGCGCGTACGCCGCCGCGACGCGCTCGCGCGCGTCGAGCGCATCGCCACCGGCGAGCTGCGCCGCTCGCCCGACGACGACGCCGCCCCCCGACGACGGGCTCCCGCACTTCAAGACCGACAAGGAGCGCGCCGAGGCCGCGCTCAAGGAGCTCGACGCCTTCGTTCGCGCCGTCGGGCAGACCCGCTGCACGCCGAGGCGATGGCTCCAGCGGGGGAGCCTGCTGCTCGACCTCGACCGCGCGCGCCGAGGCCGTCACGGCCTACCAGGAGATCCTGAGCGACAGCCTCGACGACCGCCTGCGCTTCCTGGCCGACGAGGGCCTCGGCTACGCCTACGAGCGCCAAGGGGAACCTGGCCGGGCGCAGGCGGCCTTCGAGCAAGCTGGGCGACGACGTCGGCCGGAAGGACGGCTTCTACAAGGACCGCGCCGCCTACCACAAGGCGCGAATTGCCGAGCTGCGAGGCAACGCGGAGGACGCGAAGAAGCTCTATCGAGAGGTGCTGGACAAGAACCCCACCACCTCGCTGCGCGACGAGATCACGAATCGGCTCGCCGTGCTCGAGATGAAGTGACGGCCCGAGCGGCTCGCCGGTGCCCGCCGCTGGTCGCGCGCCTGGCGGCGATCGGCGGGCTGCGCCTCGCGCCACGACGCCGGCCGGCGCGCGCGAGCCCGCCGAGCGCCCGCGCACCCGGCGGGCGTCCTGCAGATCCGCTGGCGCGACGACGCTGCACGAGCACGGCCTGTTCGAGGCCGGCGCCCGAGGAGTGCGCCACGGGCGTGCTCGCGCACGGGCACCTCGTCATCGGCTCGCGCGCCGGCAACGTCGTGGGCGTCGACCCCGACGCAGGGCCACGTCGACTGGGTCGACCGCGTCTCGGGCGGCGTCGACAGCGACGCGCGCTACGACGCCGACGCGCGACCAGGTCTACGTCGGCGCCGACGACGGCGGCGTTCTACGCCCTCGACCCCAGCTCGGCGCGACCCGCTGGACCTACCACGGCAAGGGCGCGATCGAGCGCGCGCGCCTTCGGCGGCCGGGCGCCGCGAGCGGCCTCGTCTACGTCGCCACGGCGGCCGACCGCGTCGTCGCGCTCGACGCCGCGACGGGGAAGTGGCGCTGGCAGCTACGAGCGCGAGACGCCCGAGGGCTTCACCATCCACGGCTACGCCGGCCCGCGCCTCGGCGACGGCACGCGTCTTCGCCGGCTTCGCCGACGGCTTCCTCGTCTCGCTCGCCGCCGGCACGGGCGAGGTCGCTGTGGGCGCGCTCGCTGGCGACCGCCTCCGACCAGTTCGTCGACGTCGACACCACCCCCACGCTCGTGCTCGGCGACCTCGCCTACGCTCACGTCGTCGTACTCGGGCGGCCTCTACGCCGTCGACCCGCACGACGGCAACGTCAGCTGGCGCCTCCCCATCGAGGGCGTCGGCACGATCAGCGTCTCCGACGACCGCCTGTTCTTCGCGGCGCCCCGCCAGGGCCTGCACGCCGCCGACCTCGAGGGCCACGTCGTCTGGCGCCAGGGCCTCACCGAGGCCGGCGACCTGACGCCGCCCGATCGTCGTCGGCCGCTACCTCATCTTCTCGGGCAGCCGCGCCGGCCTCTTCGTCGTCGACCGCGACCACCGGCAGCCTGCTCGAGCTCTTCAACCCCGGCCACGGCGTCTGCGCCGCCCCCACGCTCGACGACAAGACCCGCCGCCTCTACGTCCTCTCCAACAGCGGCACGCTCTACGCCCTCGACCTGTCGCTGAGCTCGAGGGACGTCGGGCGCGCGCGAGCTTGGCCCCGCCGGCCCGAAGCGAGCCGGGGGCGCGAGGCCACAGCGTAGCGCCCGCGTGCCCCGATCAGACGGCTCGCTAACGAAGCGGGCGGGCTCGCCCATGGCCTCGATGCGGCGGACGAGCTCCTTGATGCGGCGGTTGCCGCCGGCGTCGCGGGCCTTCCACTCGACGCCGAAGCCGTTCTCGCCGCCCGGCGTGGCCGCGCCAGCGACGCGCGCGGAGAGCGGCATCGCGATCTCCGCGCCCGGCGGGCGAGACCTTGAGGACGACGTCGATGTCGGCGGGCAGCGGCTCTTCGGTCTGCACGAAGGCGCCGCCGCGGCCGATGTCGAGCAGGATGCCGGTCTTGTCCTGCAGCACGCCCGGCACCTGCCACGTCACGGGCAGCTCGACGGGCAGGCGCTGGTGGCGCCGCGGCCATCTGCTCGGACGAGTCGCCGCGCGCGACGCTGACGAGGTAGTCGCGCGTCTGCGTCTCGGTCGCCAGGAACTCGATGCCGATGCCGGCCTTCGTCTTCGTGCTGTGCTTGCCGGGACGGCGCCACACGACGACGCCGCGGAGCAGCATCGGGCTGCGGCGCTTGCCGAGGCGGATCGGCGACGACCACGCTGCTCGCCGATGGCGAGCAGGCTTGCGGGTCGGGAAAAAGATCCCGCCGTTGGCGAGCTCGGGCAGGTAGTCGGTCGAGGAACGCCCTGCCGTTCGCAAAATGAGCTTTGAGAATCGTCATGTGGGGAAGTGAAGGCGATTGTACTATACGAAGAAGAGAACTTTTGTAAAGCAGATTGCGACAGACTTGCGAGACCGCTGATTTCGACTACGCTTCTGCCACCAGACCGCATCGCGGCGACACCGGCCGGCGGAGCGCGACGAGTCCCGCCTGCTGGTCATGGATCGCGGCGGCGGGGCGAACGCAAGCACGCGCACTTTCGCGACCTTCTGGGTCACCTGCCGCCGCGCAGCCTGCTCGTCCTCAACGACACGCGCGTGCTCGCGGCCCGGCTCGCGGGCGCGAAAGCCGACCGGCGGCGCGTTCGAGCTTCTGTTGACGCGACGCATTTCGCGGCGGACGGCACCGAGGGGCCGGCGATCGGGCGGGTTCGAGCGAGACCTGGGAGGCGCTCGACGCGCGGGCTCGGCGTCGCGCCAGCGGGCGCCGCGGACGTTCGAGGTGCCCGGGCGCGGCGTGCGCGTCGACGATCGTCGACCGCCGCGACGGTGGCCGGGCGCTTCGTGCGCGCCACGGGGCCGGGCGCGTCGCTGCTGGCGGTGCTGGACGCGATCGGCGAGGTGCCGCTGCCGCCGTACATCGAGGCGGCGCGGGCGCGGCGCGGGCGCGGAGCCGGCGCCCCGGCGGTCGACGATCGCGACGCGCTACCAGACCGTGTACGCGAGCGCGCCGGGCGCCGTCGCGGCGCCGACCGCGGGGCTGCACTTCACGCCGGAGCTGCTCGCCGAGCTGCGCGCGCGCGGGCACGAGCTCGCGCGCGTCACGCTGCACGTCGGGCCCGGGACGTTCCGGCCGGTCGAGGTGGCCGACCCGCGCGGCGCACCGCATGGACGCGGAGCACTTCGGATCTCGCCGCGAGACCGCGGAGGCGATCGCGCGCGCGCGCGCCGAGGGGCGCCGCGTCGTCGCCGTGGGGACGACCGTCGTGCGCACGCTCGAGGCGTCGGCGCGCGCGAACGGCGGCGTCGTGGTGGCGGGCGCGGGCGCGACCGATCTCTTCATCCTGCCCGGCGACGCGTTCGAGGTCGTCACCGACCTGGTCACGAACTTTCACCTGCCGCGCTCGACGCTGCTCATGCTGGTGTGCGCGTTCGCCGGGCGCGAGCACGTGCTCGCGGCGTACGCCGAGGCGGTCGCGCGCGGGTATCGGTTCTACAGCTACGGCGACGCCATGTTCATCACCGGAGGCGCGGCGTGACGCGCGCCGGGAGACTTTTCGGGTGACCGCGCAGCGCGGGGCGGGCGCGCGCAGGTGTCCTGGAGACCGCGCACGGCGCGATCGAGACGCCCGTCTTCATGCCGGTCGGCACGCAGGCGACCGTGAAGGCGCTGTCGTCGGACGATCGTCGAGCGGCTGGGCGCGCAGATCATCCTCGGCAACACGTACCACCTGGCGCTGCGGCCGGGCGCCGAGCGGATCGCGGCGCTGGGCGGGCTGCACAAGTTCATGGCCTGGCCGCGCGCCATCCTCACCGACTCGGGCGGCTTCCAGGTGTTCAGCCTGCGCGAGCGCGCGGACGATCGACGAGGACGGCGTGACGTTCCGCTCGCACCTCGACGGCTCGCCGCAGCGGCTGACGCCCGAGCGCGCGATGCAGATCCAGGCGGCTGCTCGGCAGCGACATCGCGATGGCGTTCGACGAGTGCCCGCCGTCGGACGCGCCGCGCGAGGCGATCGAGGAGGCGATGGCGCGCACGACCGCGCTGGGCGCGCCGCTGCCTGGCGACCGCGGCCGCGCCCGGGCAGCTGCGCTTCGGCATCGTGCAGGGCGGCATGCACCTCGATCTGCGGCGCGCGCACCTCGCGGAGCTGCGCGAGCTGTCGTCCGGCGGCTGCGCGTTCGACGGCCTCGCGCTCGGCGGCCTCGGCGTCGGCGAGGCGCCCGAGGTCATGTACGAGGTCATCGCCGAGGTCGCGCCCGAGATGCCCGCGGAGCAAGCCGCGCTACCTGATGGGCGTCGGGCACGCCCGACGGACATCTGGCACGGCGATCGGCGCCGGCATCGACATGTTCGACTGCGTGATGCCGACGCGCAACGCGCGCAACGGCCAGCTCTTCACCAGGGCCGGCACGGCTGAACATCGGCAACACGCGCCACCGCGACGAGGACGCGCCCGTCGAGGCCGGGTGCCCCTGCGAGTGCTGCGTCGGCTACAGCCGCGCCTACCTGGCGCACCTCTTCCACGCCAAGGAGCTGCTTTATTACCGCCTCGCGACGATCCACAACCTGCAGCACTACTTCAACCTCGCGCGGCGCGCGCGCGAGGTGATCGCCGCGGGGACGTTTCCGGCGGTGCCCGGTAAGCGCCGGCCGTGGTAAACGAAGGCCAATGGCGAAGCGCGTCGGCGTCGTGCTCTCCGGGTGCGGGTGCCGCGACGGCAGCGACGCCGCGGAGACGATGCTGGCGTTGGTCTGCGTCGAGCGCGCGGGGGCGAAGGTCATCTGCGCGGCGCCCGACGCGATCAGCGGACGTCCTCGATCACCTGTCGGGCGGAATCGTCGGCGTCGGCGACCCGGCAACGCGCGCGTCGAGGCGGCGCGGCTGTCCGGCGGGCCGGTGCTGCCGCTCTCCGAGCTCCGCCCCGACGCCTCGACGGGCTCCTGGTTCCGGGGGGCGGCGGCGCCGGGACGCTGCTGTCCGACTACGCCGACAAGCACGAGCTCTGCACGGTCGATCCCGATCTGGCGAAGCTGATGAAGGCGCTCTTGCCGCGCACAAGCCGATGGGGTTCATCGGGCTGTCGGCGTTGCTGGCGGCGCGCGTGCTCGGCCCGGTGGCCGGCGTGCGCGTGACGCTGGGGCCCAGGGGGACGTCGCTCGCCAAGCACGCGGCCGTCATGGGGGCCGACGTGCGTCCGGCCACGGTCGACGACGTCATCAGCGACGAGAAGGCGCGCGTCCACACGACGCCCGGCTTCCTGGCCGAGGAGCCGACCCTACCCGCGGTGGCCAAGGCGATCGATCAGCTGGTGCGCGCGGTCGTTCAACCGCAGGGGCGCACCAAGCCGCGTCGAGCGTAGCGCGGCTTCGCCGCGGACTTACTGGTCCAGCCCGCGGTTGCGCTTGATCTGATCGAGGACCTTGCCGTACTCGATCTCCCAGGTCGAGGTCCCCTCTTCCAGGTTCTTGATCCGGCGGCGGACTTCCTCGTCCAGCTCCTCGTCGACCTGCATGTGCTTCTTGAGGATGTCGCCCATCCGCTTTCGCAGGACGGTGTCCTCGACGAAGATCTCCTCGATGTGGGGCGACTGCATGAACGACTCGATCATCTGGGTCGTCATCCACTCGAGCCCGTCTTCGCCGAGGCCGAACGCCTTCTCGCCCGCCAGCGTGCGCTTGATCTTCCCGAACTGCTCGTAGGGGAGGTTCCGCTTCTGCAGCATGTCCTTGGCCTTCTCGGTGATCTCGCGATCGAGCCGCATGTACTCCTTGAGCACGGCCTGCACGTCCATCTCGGCTTCAGTCCGATCGGTGACCTCGATGTCGCCCGCGTCGACCAGGGTCTTGACGATCTCCGTCCCGACGAGGGGAATCTTTCCGCTGTAAAGCCGCATCTTCTAGGCGCGTTATAGGGGCGTCGCCGGGGACAGTCAAGGTTCGCCGCCCGGTTAAATGTGGCAAACTTGCCGCCGCGTGTTTCTTCCGCTGCGCGACGACAACCCACGCACCCGCTTCCCGGCGGTGACGCTGCTGCTCATCGCGGCCAACGTCGTCGCCTTTCTCTTCGAGCTGTCGCTGAACGCGCGCGGGCAAAAGCTGCTGTCGCTCGAGGCCGGGGCGATCCCCTACGAGATCGTCCACCACGTCGACATCCGCCCCCAGAACCTGCTGCCGGTGCCGGGGTCGATCTGGACCTCGATGTTCCTGCACGGCGGCTGGATGCACCTCATCGGGAACATGTGGTTCCTCTGGATCTTCGGCGACAACGTCGAGGAGGCGATGGGGTCGTTTCGTTACGTCATCTTCTACTTCCTGGTCGGGACGGTCGGGCGCGCTGGCGCAGTGCTACGGCATGCCCGACTCGACCGCGCCGATGATCGGCGCCTCGGGCGCGATCGCCGGCGTGCTGGGCGGCTACCTGATGCTCTACCCGCGCGCGCGGATCCAGACGCTGGTGATGATCCCCTTCCTCTGGCCGGTGGTCGCCGTGCCGGCCTGGATCTTCCTGGGCGGCTGGTTCTTCGCCCAGTTCCTGCTGGGGAGCGGCTCCGGCGTCGCCTGGATGGCCCACGTCGGCGGTTTCCTGGCGGGGCTCGGCGCCGTGCGCCTCCTGGCCCACACGCGCCGCGGCCCGCCCGCCGGGACGCCCGTCGAGTACATCCCGCCCGCGCGCCGCGCGTCGTGGTGAACGCGCGCGACTCCGCGCTTGACACCAACGGCGCCGCGAGCAAAATCGCCGCCGTCTTTTACGAGGCGGATTAGCTCAGCTGGTTAGAGCAGGCGTTTCATACGCGCCAGGTCCGGGGTTCGAGTCCCTGATCCGCCACAGACAGGAGAAAGCATGAAACGCGTCGAGAAGCCTTGGGGACACGAGATGATCTGGGCCGTCACCGACCGGTACGTCGGCAAGGTGCTGCACATCAAGAAGGGCGAGAAGCTCTCGCTGCAGTACCACCGGACGAAGGACGAGACGGTGATGGTCTGGTCGGGCCGGATGACGTTCGAGCACTTCGCCGAGGGGCAGGCGCCCCAGTTCAAGGAACTGGGCCCGGGCGAGGCGTTCCACGTGACGCCGGGCCTGCGCCACCGGATGATCGCGCTCGAGGACACCGACGTGTTCGAGGTCTCGACGACCGAGCTCGACGACGTGGTGCGCCTCGAGGACGCGTACGGCCGGCAGGGAACGTCGGCGCCCTGACGGGCGGTTCCGCGACCTCGGGGGGCGCCCTGAAACCTTGACGCCGCGGTGAATGGCAGGCTAAACCCCCGTTCGCCATGTACGACACGTCCGACATCCGCAAGGGTTTGAAGATCATGATCGACGGCGCGCCTTACACCGTCGTCGAGTTCCAGTTCGTCAAGCCGGGCAAGGGTGCCGCCTTCACGCGCACCAAGATGAAGAACCTGCTCACGGGCGGCGTGCTCGAGCGCAACCTGCGCTCGGGCGAGCGGCTCGAGCCGGCGGACGTCGAGACGAAGACGATGCAGTACCTCTACAAGGACGCCGACTCGTTCGTCTTCATGGACACGTCGACCTACGATCAGGTGCAGATCCCGAAGGACACCATCGGTGACTCGGCCGGCTTCATGCCGGAGAACACCAACGTCGAGGTGCTGTTCTTCAACGGCCGCGCCGTCGACGTCACGCTGCCGAACTTCATCGAGCAGGCGGTGATGGAGACCGACCCGGGCTTCCGCGGCGACACCGCCACCGGCGCCACCAAGCCGGCCAGGATCTCGACCGGCGCCAGCGTCAACGTGCCGCTGTTCATCAACGTCGGCGACATCATCAAGATCGACACGCGCACCGGGCAGTACCTCGAGCGCCTGAGCCGCGCGTAGCCGCCCGTGGCCGCAACCCGCGCGGCGCTGGAGGCGCGGGCCAGGATCGTTCGCGAAATTCGCGCCTACTTCGAGGCGCAGGGATTTCTCGAGGTCTCGACCCCCGCGCGCGTTCGCTCGCCGGGGCAGGAGGTCCACCTCGACGCGATCGCGGCGGGCAGCGACGGTGAAGGGCACTGGCTCGTCACCTCGCCCGAGTACCATCTCAAGCGGCTGGTGGCGGCGGGGCTGCCGCGCATCTTCGAGATCGCCCGCTGCTGGCGTGCCGATGAGACGGGACCGCACCACCGGACGGAGTTCACGATGCTCGAGTGGTATCGCGCCGGCGCGCCCCTCGACACGCTGGCCGCCGACTGCGAGGCGCTGGTCGAAGTCGCCGTCCGGGCGGCGGGGCCGATCCGTCGGCGCTCGGGCTTCGGCGCGCCGTTCGCGCGGACGACGGTGCGCGAGCTGTTCGCGCGAGCACGCGGGCGTCGCGCTCGACGGCGACGAACCGGCCGTCGGCGCTGCGCGCCAGGCCGTCGAAGAGGCGGGCGTCGCGCTCGGGACGGCGACCGCCTGGGACGACATCTTCTATCAGGTGTTCCTCGATCGCATCGAGCCGGTGCTCGCGCGGTCGGGGCCGACGTTCGTGTTCGACTGGCCGGCGCCGCTGGGCGCGCTGGCCCGGCCGAAGCCGGGCGACCCGCGCGTCGTCGAGCGGTTCGAGCTCTACGCGGGGGGGCTCGAGCTGGCCAACGCGTTCGGCGAGCTGACCGATCGCGGCGGAGCAGCGGCGGCGTTTCGAGGCGGAGGCGCGCGTCCGCGCGGCGCGGGGCAAGGCCGTCTACCCGATCGACGAGGCGCTGCTGGAGGCGCTGCCGCGCATGCCGCCAACCGCCGGAATCGCCTTGGGTCTCGACCGGTTGATCATGCTCGCGCTCGGCGCCGCTGACATTTCCGAGGTTCTCGCCTTCTGATTGATTCGGGGGGCGCTTAAACCTTGCCCGTTTTTCGCTTCCCTGCTATGCGTTTGCGCGGCTGGAGGCCGTCTTCGTGACTCACTTTCTAATCGGTTTGGCCCAAGCCGCCCCCGCGGGCGGTGGAGGCTTGTTGCAGACCCCGCTCGTTCCGATGGTCATCATCGTCGGGATCTTCTACTTCTTGCTGATCCGCCCGAACGCCAAGAAGCAGAAGGAACACCAGAGGATGCTCTCGGAGCTGAAGAAGGGAGACGACGTCTCCACGCAGGGCGGGATCATCGGCAAGATCACCGGCATGAAGGAGACCGAGGTGACGCTGCAGGTGCAGGAGGGTGTTCGCATCCGCTTCCTGCGCAGCGCCATCACCGGCGTCTACACGGGCGACGCGCCCGCGCCGAAGTCAGAGAAGTCTGACAAGACGGAAGCCAAGGCGTCCTAGCGGACGCCCGTAACACGGACGACGACGAGTCATGGAACGTTCCTGGTGGTGGAAGGCGGCCCTCTACGGGGCCGTCACCGTGCTGGCCGTCCTTTATTTGATCCCGACGGTGGTGCCGGAGAGCAAGCAGCCGGCCTTCTTCCAGAAGCACTTCGACAAGCGGATCCAGCTGGGGCTCGATCTCCAGGGCGGCCTGCACCTCGTCTACGAGGTGGACGTCGACAAGGCGGTGTCCGGCAAGGTCGACCGGCTCGCCTCCGACATCGAGGACCGCCTGCACAAGGACAAGGGCGTCACCGAGCTGGACGTCAACCGCGAGGGGCGCGACGACATCATCCTGACGTTCAAGCCCCCGGCCGACGAGACCAAGCTCGACGACGCGATCCTCAAGGAGTACCGCAAGTCCCTGGACATCGTGAGCCGCGACGCGGCCACCGGGGTGGTGCGACTGCGGCTCGACCCCGATCAGGTCGAGGAGGTGCGTGACTACGCGCTCCGGCAGGGGATCGAGACGATCCGCGGCCGCGTCGACAAGTTCGGCGTCGCCGAGCCGACCATCATCCGCAAGGGAACCGACATCATCGTCGAGCTCCCCGGCCTCAAGTCGGCCGACTTCGAGCGGATCAAGTCGATCATCGGCCGGACGGCCCAGCTCGAGTTCAAGATCGTCGACGACGGCTCGGAGTACATGCGCAAGGTGGCCCAGGCGGTGCCCAAGGGCCAGGGGATCGACGTCGTCCCCGAGTCGTGGACCGAGAAGGACTCCGCCAAGCCGCACGAGGACGTGACGCTGCGCTCGAAGAGCCGCGACACCCTGCAGAAGTTCTTCGCCGGCTTGACCGGCGATCTGGCGATGCCGGCCGATCACGAGATCGGCTACGAGGAGACGCAGGCGCGCAACGAGAACGGCGAGGCGACGCCGGATCGTTACTGGCGCACCTACTACCTGCACAAGCGCGCGCCGCTGACCGGCGAGTATCTGTCGAACGCCGATCAGACCTGGGATCAGCAGACCGGCCGCCCGGAGGTCTCGTTCGAGTTCGACCGCCAGGGGGCGGCGATCTCCGAGCGGATGACCGGCGACAACATCGGCCGCAAGATGGCCATCCTCCTCGACGACAAGATCAACAGCGCGCCGGTGATCGAGGGGCGCATCGGGGCGCGCGGCCGCATCACGCTGGGCGGCTTCGGTGATGCGTTCGCGATGCAGCAGGAGGCCAAGGACCTGGTGGCGGTGCTTCGCTCGGGCGCGCTGCCGGCGCCGCTGCGCAAGACCTTCGAGACGCAGGTCGGCCCGACGATGGGGCGCGACGCGGTCCAGAAGGCCAAGTTCTCGATGTACATCGGGGCGGCGGCGGTCGTCGCTCTTCATGCTCATCTACTACCGGCTGTCGGGGTTCATCGCGGTCGTCGCCATGATCCTGAACCTGCTCTACATGATCGCGATTCTCGCGGCGTTCGAGGCGTCGCTGACGCTCCCGGGGATCGCCGGCCTGGTGTTGACCATCGGCATGGCGGTCGACGCGAACATCATCATCTACGAGCGCATCCGCGAAGAGCTCCGCCTCGGCAAGTCGGTGCGCACGGCGGTCGACACCGGATTCGCGCGCGCGTTTTGGACGGTCTTCGATGCGCACGTGACCAACTTCGTGGCCGGCGTCGTCCTCTACTCGTATGGCTCGGGGCCGATCCGGGGCTTCGCGGTGACGTTGCTGGTCGGCATCGTCACCAACCTCTTCACCTCCTACTGGCTGTCGCACTGGATGTTCGACGGCGTCGGTGGGGCGGCGGGGCGCCGCGCGCGCCACCCTGTCGATCTGAGGACCACCATGCCGTCGACGAACCCACAGCAGAAGTTCTTCGAAATCATCAAGCCGGGCTCGAACTACGAGTTCATCGGCCGGCAGAAGTACTGGATCGGTCTGTCGATCGTCCTGGTGTCGCTGACCGTGCTGATGCTCCCGCTCAACGCCTACGTCTTCAAGTCGCGCGGGCACATGCTGAACTGGGGGGTCGACTTCCGGGGTGGCAGCGAGATCGTGCTGGAGTTCTCCAGGCCGGTCGAGGCGGGCGAGATCCGCAAGACGCTGAGCGACGCCGGGTTCCCCGACGCCGACGTCGTCAAGTACGCCGACCCGACCGGCCAGCACCCGTAGAACTACATGATGCGGGTCGGCGCCGTCTCGGTCGTCTCCGAGCAGCAGGCCAAGCAGATCCAGGAGTCGCTGGCGCACGAGGGCGGCGCGAACCTCAAGAAGTTCGAATGGTCTGACGGGGGCGACAAGGTCTACCTCCGCTACGACAAGCCGGTCGAGCCGTCGTCGCTGGCCAACTCGCTCAAGGCGCTGGGGATCAACACCAACCAGGTCCAGACGTTCGGCCGCGCCGACGAGAACACCTACGAGGTGACGCTGGTCGGTCTCGACACCGAGATCCGCCACGCGCTCGACGCCCGCCTCGGCGAGGGCGCAGTATCGGCGATCCCCTCGGTCGAGTCGGTCGGCGCCAAGGCCGGCAAGCAGCTGCAGTTCGACGGCGCGAGGTCGCTGCTCTACGCGATTCTGCTGATCATGGTGTACATCGCCTTCCGCTTCGACCTCCGGTACGGCCCGGGGACGGTGGTCGCGCTGCTGCACGACGCGGTGATCACCGTCGGCGCCTTCGCGGTGACCTACAAGGAGTTCTCGCTCACCACGGTGGCGGCGGTCCTGACCATCATCGGCTACTCGATGAACGACACCATCGTCGTGTTCGACCGCATCCGTGAGAACGCCACCCGCCTGCGCGACCGGCGCTTCGACCGGATCGTGAACCAGTCGATCAACGAGACCTTGTCGCGCACCATCTGGACCAGCGCCACGGTCTTCTTCGTCACCTTCGCCATGAACGTCTTCGGCGTCGGCGTCATCCGCGACTTCGCCTTCGCCCTGAACATCGGCGTCATCGTCGGGACCTACTCGTCGATCTTCATCGCCAGCCCGATCCTCATCTGGCTGAACGACAAGTACCTCGCCAGCCAGAAGCGCCAGCAGGCCTCGGGCCGCAACGTCCGCCGCCCCAAGCGCGACGACGACGAGCCCGACGTTTAGACAGGAACCCTGGGAGGGTTCCTGCGACCTCCCGCGACGAGGTCGCGCGAGCAAAGCTCGCTCGCCCTCACGCGATTGAACAGGAACCCTGGGAGGGTTCCTGCGACCTCCCGCGACGAGGTCGCGCGAGCAAAGCTCGCTCGCCCTCACGCGATCGGGCCTCTTCGTCTCTTCTGGGGTTTATCCACAGGCCGGGGTGTTAGGGTGAGGCGGTGCGATCGCTTGGCGCGCGCCTGCTGTTGATGATGGGGTGGCGGCGGCCCTTGCGAACGAGGCCAAGCTGCTTCCGTTGACGGCGCGGGTGCTGGTCGGGCGGGGGATTGTGCGGGCCGATCTGGTGTCGAAGTTTCTCGAGCCGCGCCTCGGTGACCTGCGCCGGCCCGAGGGGATGGCCGACCTCGAGCGGGCGATCGACCGACTGGTGGCGGCGCTCGCGGCGGGCGAGACGATCGGCGTGTTCGGCGACTACGACGTCGACGGCGTCACCACGGCCGCCACGCTGACCAGCGCGCTGCGGGCGTTCGGCGGGAAGGTCGTCCCGCGAGCCGCCAGCCGCCACGCCGGGTACGGCCTCGGCGTCGAGGACGTGGCGCGCTTCGCCGCCGATGGGTGCAGGTGCTGGTCACGGGCGACTGCGGGACGAGCGACCACGAGGCGCTCCGCGCCGGACGCGAGCGGGGGCTCGACGTCATCGTCATCGACCACCACGAGCTGCCGGCCGGCGAATCGGCGGCCTACGCGCTGGTCAACTCGCGGCGGCCCGACGACACTTTCGCGTTCAAGGGACTCGCTTCGTGCGGCGTGGCCTTCTACCTGGCGGCGGCGCTGCGGACGCGCCTCGGCGCGGCGTTCGACCCGCGCGAGCTGCTCGATCTCGTCGCGCTGGGGACGATCGCCGATCTCGTTCCGCTCACCGACGAGAACCGGATCCTGGTCGCGGCGGGGTTGAAGACGCTCTCGGCGCGCAAACGCCCCGGGCTGGCGGCGCTCATCGAGCGGGCCGACCTGACCGACGGGACGATCACCGCGCACCAGGCGGCGTTCCGGCTGACGCCGCGGCTCAATGCCGCCGGCCGGCTCGGCGAGGCGCAGCTGGCGCTCGATCTCCTGCTCGCCTCGCCGGCCGACGCGCCGAAGCTGGCGGAGGCGATCAACGATCAGAACACGGAGCGGCAGCGCATCCAGGAGCTGGTCTGGATGGAGGCGCGCGCCCAGGGGGCCGCGCAGGCCGACGCGCCGGCCGTCGTCGTCGGCGCCGAGGGGTGGCACCAGGGGGTGGTCGGCATCGTGGCGGCCCGGCTGGTCGACGAGCTGGGACGCCCGGCCATCGCCGTCGGGTTCAAGGACGGGCAGGGGCGCGGCTCGGCGCGCACCGTCCCCGGGGTGAACCTCTACGAGGCGCTCGCCGCCTGCGGGGCGCACCTGACCAAGTTCGGCGGCCACGCGGGCGCCGCCGGGATGAGCCTGACGATCGATCGGCTGGACGGTTTTCGCGCGGCGTTCGTCGCCGAGGCGGCGCGCCAGCTCAACGGTCGGGCGACGGCCGCCGTCGAGGTCGATGCGGAGGTGGCGCTCGGCGATCTCGATCTGCCCTTCACCGAGGAGCTGGCCCGACTGGCGCCGTTCGGGGCAGCCAACCGCGAGCCGCTGTTCGCGCTGCGGGGAGTCACGGCGCGCACGCACCCGGGTCGTCGGCAAGAAGCACCTGCAGCTGACGCTCGACCACGACGGGGCGACCAGCGAGGCGATCGCTTTCGGGTTCGGCGAGAGCGACCCCGGCCCCGGCGCCGTGCTCGACCTGGTCGCGACCGCCGAGCTCGACACGTTCCGGGGGGCCCGCCGCGCGCGCCTGAGGGTGACCAAATTCGCCCGGCGGCCGAACGCCGACTAAGATCCGCTGGTTCCGTGCGCTCACGTCGTCTCATCGAAGGCTGGACCAGGTACCCCCGCCCCCGGAGCGAACCTTTTGGCAGCTTCTGCCGCGCCGAAATCTCCGCCGCGCGCTACTGCTGATCATCGCCATCGTCGCCGTCATCGCCATCAAGCGGACCGGCGGGCTATCGCTCGACAAGATCTTCGAGCAGGTCGCGCCCGCCGGTCCGACCCGACCCGGCCGGCCCGCAGCGGCGGCTTCCAGCGCCTCGAAGTCCGCCCGGCGGCGCCCGACCCGCACAAGAAATGAGATGACGACGACGACGGGCGAGCCGTTGGCGTGGGCCGTGTTCGGCGTGGTGATCGCCGTGATGCTGGCGCTCGACCTGGGGGTCTTTCACCGCAAGGCCCACGTCATCCGCGCCCGCGAGGCGGCGATCTGGTCGTTCGTCTGGATCGCTCTGGCGCTGCTGTTCAATCTGGCCATCTACCTGCGCAACGGCTCCGATCGGGGGCTCGAGTTCTTCCAGGCCTACCTCATCGAGAAGGCGCTCTCCGTCGACAACCTGTTCGTCTTTCTGGCCGCGTTCACCTTCTTCGCGGTTCCCGAGAACCTGCAGCACCGCGTGCTCTTCTGGGGGATCCTCGGCGCGCTCATCACGCGCGGCGTCTTCATCGCCGTCGGCGCCGCGCTGCTGGCCGCGTTCCACTGGGTCACCTACATCTTCGGCGTCTTCCTGGTGGTGACCGCGCTGCGCCTGCTGTTCGGCGGCGACGAGGAGGTCCGACCCGAGAAGAACCCGGTGCTGACGCTGTTCCGGCGCTTCGTCCGGACGACGCCCGACTACGCGGGGACGCACTTCTTCGTGCGCCAGGGTGGGAAGCTCTTCGCGACGCCGCTGCTCACGGTGCTGGTGGTGATCGAGGCGACCGACGTCGTCTTCGCCGTCGACTCGATCCCGGCGGTCTTCGGCGTCACCCGCGACGTCTTCATCGTCTACACCTCGAACATCTTCGCCGTGCTCGGGCTGCGCGCGCTCACCTTCCTGGTCGCGCGGCTGGTCCAGCGGCTGCGCTACCTCAAGGTCGGCCTGGCGCTGGTGCTCGCCTTCGTCGGCGGCAAGATGCTGATCGCCGACCGCTACCAGATCTCGGACATCGTCTCGCTGCTGGTGGTCGCCGGCCTCATCGGCCTGTCGGCGCTGGCCTCGCTGGTGATCCCCAAGCGCGACCGCGGTGATCGGCGTCGCGACTAGACCCGTCGGTGGGTCAGGACGGGGAGGGCGGCGCGCACCCTGTCCTGGTAGTCGAAGTCGAGGCGGGCCAGCGCGACGCCTTCGTGGTCGCCGCACTCGGCGAGCACGACGCCCCAGGGGTCGACCACCAGCGCGTGCCCGTAGCTGCTGCGGTTCGGGCCGTGCGCCCCGAACTGGGCCGGCGCCAGCACGAAGACCTGGTTCTCGATGGCCCGCGCCCGCAGCAGCACGTGCCAGTGGTCCTTGCCCGTCTCGAGCGTGAACGCCGACGGCACCGCCACGATGCGCGCGCCGCGCGCGGCGAGCGCCCGGTAGAGCTCCGGAAAGCGGAGGTCGTAGCAGATGCTGAGCCCGAGGCCGCCCCAGGGGGTCTCGGCCACCACCGGCGCGTCGCCCGGCTCGATCGCCTCCGACTCCCGGAAGCGCTTGCCGCCCGGGAACGTCGACGTCGAACAGGTGCATCTTCCGATAGACGGAGACCACGGCGCCCGTCGGATCGAGCAGGACGGCGCGTGTTCCGGATCTTGCTTGCCGCCGACCCCGCTCCGGGAAACCGCCCAGCAGCAGCCAGGTCCCTGTCGCCCGGGCCAGCTCCTGCATGGCGCCGAGGATCGGGCCCGACGCGTCGCGGCGCCGCGCCGCCGCGGTTCCCGGATCCGGGAACGGTCTCGGCGATCGCCAGCCGGTGGTCGCGGTCGTTGCCCAGGTAGGCGAAGTTCTCGGGCAGGCCGACCAGGAGCGCGCCGGCGCTGGCGGCCTGCCGGACCAGATCGCGCGCGCTCTCGAGGTTGGCCTCGACGTCCTCGGTCGAGGTCATCTGCACCGCGCCGACGACCAGCTCCGACATCCCGCCGCTCGAGGCTACCACGTTGTCCCAACGTGCCGGCAGCCCGACGCCGGCCGAGCTGACCGGGTGCGCAAAAACCCGCGCGAATCCTTGTGTTTAGCCCTCGGGTCGGCTGTCTTGCGCCCTCCAGATCACCATGTTATAAAACGCGGCCTCGAAAGATTACGTTGCCTCCGTCAAAGGGTGGGCCGCGTGCCCGCCTTTTTTATTGCCCGACACATTTTTGTTTCCAAACTCCATCCCCCATGCGAAAGGACCTCCAAGACTTGTGGACGCTCGCTGAACCCTACGTCCGCGATGCCGGCTTCGATCTGATCGAGGTCCAGTTCGGTCGTGAGCAGCGGGGTCGGTGCTGCGTCTCTTCATCGACCGGCCCCAGGGGACGGCTGAGCAGGCGTGCGGAGACGCCGGTTCGGCAACGGACACGACGCTCATCGGCGTCGACGACTGCGAGCGCGTCAGTCGCGACGTCTCGGCGGCGCTCGACGTGGCCGACAAGATTCCAAACGCGTACCAGCTGGAAGTGAGCTCGCCCGGGCTTGATCGGCCCCTGCGGCGAGAGCGGGACTTTGCGCGATTCGTGGGGGAGAGCGCGCGCGTGCGGCTCGAGGCGGGTGTCGAGGGGCGGCGCAATTTTTCCGGGACCATCCGCGGGGCCAAGGACGGCCGCGTGGAGATCGCTTGTGATGGTCGATCTTACGAGCTCCCCATCGACGACATCGTGCGGGCGAACCTGGTCCCCGATTGGGATCGGGAGTTCCACCGGAGTGCCTCATGAACGAAGGTGCCGCCCTCGGCCTGGTCCTCGACCAGGTCTCCAAAGACAAGAACATCGACCGCGCCGTGCTGGTCGAGACGCTCGAGCAGGCCATCCTGACGGCCGCCAAGCGCGCCTTCGGCATGCAGCGCGAGATGGAGGCCAAGTTCAACGAGGAGATCGGCCGCGTCGATCTGTTCCAGATCATCGTCATCGTCGAGGCGATCACCGCCGGCAACGAGGGGAAAGAGGTCCTGCTCTCCGACGCGCAGCGGTTCGGCCTCAAGGCCGACCCGGGCGACGAGCTCCTGTTCCAGATCTTCTACGACGAGAAGGACCAGGCCAAGGCCGAGGAGCAGGACGCCAAGTACGGCGAGCTCCTCAAGCTGAACCGCGCCTGGAAGGGGTTCGGCCGCATCGCCGCCCAGACCGCCAAGCAGGTCATCCTGCAGCGCGTGCGCGAGGCCGAGCGCGAGAACGTCTTCAACCAGTACAAGGAGCGCAAGGGCGAGCTCATCTCCGGCATCGTCCGCCGCTTCGAGCGCGGCAACATCATCGTCGACCTGGGCGGCGCCGAGGCGGTGCTGCCGGTGCGCGACCAGGTGCCGCGCGAGTCGTACCGCGCCGGCGACCGGATCGTCGCCTACGTGGTCGAGATCGACAAGGCGGCGCGCGGGCCGCAGATCATCCTGTCGCGCACGCACAAGGGCCTGCTCGAGAAGCTGTTCGAGATGGAGGTCCCCGAGATCTACGAGAAGATCGTGCGCATCGAGGCCTCGGCCCGCGAGGCGGGCGCGCGCTCGAAGATCGCCGTCCACTCGCGCGATCGCGACGTCGATCCGGTCGGCGCCTGCGTCGGCATGAAGGGCTCGCGCGTCCAGGCCGTCGTCCAGGAGCTGCGCGGCGAGAAGATCGACATCGTCCCCTACGACGCCGATCCGGTGAAGTTCGTCTGCAACGCCATCGCGCCGGCCGAGGTGGCCCGCGTGCTGATGGACGTCGGCTCGCACACCATGCAGCTCATCGTCCCCGACGAGAAGCTGTCGCTGGCCATCGGCAAGAAGGGGCAGAACGTGCGCCTCGCCTCGCAGCTGACCGGCTGGCGCATCGACATCCACTCGGCCTCGAAGGTGCTGGAGATGGAGGCGCGTGCGCGCCAGTCGCTGGCGGCGATCGCGGGCGTCAGCGCCGAGACCGCCGAGGCGATGTTCAAGGCCGGCTGGCGCTCGGCGGCCGAGGTGGCGGGCGCCAAGCCCGAGGAGCTGACGTCCGTCGCCGGCATCGCCAGCGCTCAGGCGCGCAGGCGATCATCACGGCTGCCGGCCCAGCCGCCGAGGCGGAGCGGGTGCGGCTGGCGGCCGAAGCCGCCGCGCGCGCGGCCCAGCAGGCCGAGCAGGACGCCAACGCGGCAGCGGCAGCGGCAGCGACAGCGACAGCCGCCGCGGTTGCGGTTCCCACCCCCGGGGCGTCATAACGATGCGTCAGGGCCCCCATGCCAGCATCGACGCGAGCATCGACGCGGACCTGCATCGGCTGCCGCCAGCGCGGGCCGGCGGGCGAGATGGTGCGGCTCGCGCTCGACGCCCAGGCGCGACGGCCGAGGCTCGCGCGCGGGCCGGGGCGCGGGGCCTCGCTGCATCCGCGCGCAAGTTGTGTGGAGGGGGCGCTGCGCCCCGGCGTGCTCGCGCGTGCGTTCAAACAGCCGGTCGACATGTCGTCGGGCACGGCGGAGCTTCTTCGGCAACTGACCGCGGTCTCGCGTAACCAGGGGACATCATGATCAGCGGATACGAAAGAGACAGGAATTCGCCGAAGCGCCCGTCGGCCCGCGTGTGCGGCTCTACGAGCTGGCGAAAGACCTCGGCCTTCAGCCGAAGGATCTGGTCGCCAAGGTGCGCGCGATGGGCTTCGACGTCGCCAACCACATGTCCCAGATCGAGCCGGCGGAGGTCGATCGGATCAAACGCGCCGTCGATCGCGAGCGGCACGAGAGCTTGGTCGAGGAGCGGCTGACCGTCGACGGCACCGTCATCCGCCGCCGCTCGAAGACCGTCGCCGCCCCGCCACGGCCGGTCGTCGCGCCGCCCGCCGCCGTGGCCGAAGCTCCCGCCAAGCCGCAGCCGGTCCCCCCACCCCCGGTGCGGACGGCCGAGCCGATCGTCGCCAAGGCCGATCCGGCCAGCGCCCCGGCGTCCGCGTCTGAGTCTGCGCCGGCCCCCGCGCCGGCACCGCCCGTCGAGGTCCGCCCCGCGCCGGCCCCTGCGCCCGCGCCGACCCCGGCGGCCGCCACCGAGACTCCCGTCTCCACCAGGCCCGTCGAAGTAGCACTCCCTTCGCGCGCGGGTCTCAAGACCATCCCCCAGCCGGTCGTCACCGGGTCGGCGGCCACCGGCGCTTTCATCCAGCTGCCCGGCGTGGCCCCCCGCGGTACCGACGCCAACGCCCCTCGCGTCGAGATCAAGGATCGCGACGAGGAGCTGCGGCGGCTCGGCCGCGGCGGCCTCCTCAACCGCGCCCCCGCCGGTCGTGACCGCTTCGGCCGCCCCAGCTTCGGCCCCGGCGGGCAGCGCCCCGGCAGCTTCCCCAAGAAGAAGGTCGCCGCCGCCGGCAAGAAGCTGAAGCAGACGCAGATCACCACGCCCGCCGAGCACAAGCGGGTGGTCCGGATGGCCGACACGATCGCCGTCGCCGAGCTGGCCAAGAAGATGGCCGTCCAGGGGCGCGACGTCGTCAAGAAGCTCTGGGCGCTCGGCATGATGGGGGTGACCATCACCCAGGACATCGACCTCGACACGGCGACGCTGATCGCCAACGAGTTCGGCTTCCAGATCGAATCGACCGCCTTCAACGAGGAGGAGGTCCTCACCGACACGGAGACGCCGGACAACCCGGAGGACGTGGTTCCGCGCGCGCCCGTGGTCACCATCATGGGACACGTCGACCACGGCAAGACCTCTCTGCTCGACGCCATCCGCAAGGCCAACGTCGCCGGCGGCGAGGCGGGCGGCATCACCCAGCACATCGGGGCCTACAAGGTGCACGCGGAGAAGGGGGACGTCGTCTTCCTCGACACCCCCGGCCACGAGGCCTTCACCGCCATGCGCGCGCGCGGCGCCCAGATGACCGACATCGTCGTCCTGGTCGTCGCCGCCGACGACGGGCCGATGCCGCAGACGATCGAGGCGATCAACCACGCCCGCGAGGCGCAGGTTCCGATCATCGTCGCGGTCAACAAGATCGACAAGCCGGGCGTCAACCCGGACCAGATCCGCAACAAGCTCTCCGAGCACGGCCTGGTGTCCGAGCAGTGGGGCGGCGACACGATCTTCGTGAACGTGTCGGCCAAGACCAAGGAGGGGATCGACACGCTCCTCGAGAATCTGGCGGTCCAGGCCGAGGTGCTCGACCTCAAGGCCAACCCCAACAAGCAGGCCAAGGGGCACGTGGTCGAGGCCCGCCTCGATCGCGCGCGCGGACCGATCTCGACGATCCTCGTCGAGGACGGAACGCTGAAGCTGGGCGACCTGGTCGTCGCCGGCGAGTACGTGGGGAAGATCCGCGCCATGCTGGGCGACAAGGGGCAGGCGGTCACGGAGGCCGGCCCCTCGACGCCGGTCGAGGTGCTCGGTCTCGACGGCGTCCCCGACGCCGGCGAGGTGTTCAACGTCGTCACCGACGAGAAGGCCGCCAAGTCGCTGGTCGAGCACCGCCACGAGGCCCGCCGCAAGAAGGAGCTCGCCTCGGCCGCCGGCAGCGGGCGGGTGACGCTGGAGAACATCCTCGACAAGATCAAGAGCGGCGAGGTCAAGGAGGTGAAGGTGATCCTCAAGGCCGACGTGCAGGGATCGGTCGAGGCGGTGGCGAACGCGCTCACCAAGCTGTCTACCGAAACGGTGGGTGTCAACGTCATCTCGACGGGCGTCGGCGGCATCACCGAGTCCGACGTCAGTCTGGCGAAGGCCTCGACGGCCGTCGTGATCGGCTTCAACGTTCGTCCCGCCGGCAAGGCGCAACAGCTGGCCGAGCAGGAAGACGTCGACATCAAGCTCTACCAAGTAATCTACGACGCCATCGACGACGTGAAGAAGGCGATGGTCGGCATGCTGGCGCCGATCTCGCGCGAGAAGGTGATGGGCAAGGCGGAGGTCCGCCAGGTCTTCACCATCCCCAAGGCCGGCACCATCGGCGGCTGCTTCGTCACCGAGGGGAAGGTGACCCGCAAGGCGCAGCTTCGCCTCGTGCGCGACTCGGTGGTCATCTACACCGGCAAGGTCGGCTCGCTGCGCCGGTTCAAGGACGACGCCTCCGAGGTGGCCCAGGGGTACGAGTGCGGCCTGTCGATCGAAGGTTACAGTGACCTCCGCCCGGGTGATGTCATCGAGGCGTTCGAGATGGAGACGATCGCCGCCACGCTCGACTCCCCGAAGGCCTCCTGACAGGAGGGTCCACGCGATGACCATCGCCATCGCACGGGTCACCCTGGTGCTGGCGGCGGCGCAGTCGCTCAAGGACAAGCGCTCGGTCGTCAAGCGGCTCAAAGATCTGGTGCGGCAGAAGTTCAACGTCTCGATCGCCGAGGTCGACGCGCACGACAACTGGAACCGCGCCGTCCTCGGGCTGACGCTGGTGGGGAGCGACCGCCGGTTCGCCGAGTCGGCCATCGACGAGGTCCTGCGCTTCGTGCGCGACCACGCCGACGTCGCCAAGGACGAGCACGAGCTACAGGACTTCGGAGGCGGCGCGCTGCACGGTCCCGACTTCACGCACTGGGAGGGGTAGGGGGAGATGTCTCAGCGGATGGAGCGGGTCGCGGGCGAGGTGCGCGCCATCCTCGGCGAGACCCTGGCGCGCGACGAGATCAAGGACCCCCGAGTGCGGGGCGCGGGCCTCATCACCGTCACCCACGTGCGCGTCTCGGGCGATCTGCGCCAGGCGCGCGCCTTCTTCACCGTCCACGGCCTCGACGACGCCGCGCTCGAGCGCGTGCGCGTCGGGCTCGACCACGCGAGCGGTTACTTCCGCCAGGCGATTTCTCGACGCCTGCGGATGAAGGTCGCCCCCGCGGTCACCTTCGAGGTCGACAAGGTGTTCGAGCAGGCCGCGCGCGTGGAAGAGCTTTTGCGCTCGATCGAACCCTCGCCGCCGCCCGCGGCAAAGCCCGACGACGACGACGACCCGGACGGCGACGCCTAGCGTGGTCACCGACGCGGTCCTGGTGGTCGACAAGCCGGTCGGCCCGACTTCCTTCGCGGTGGTGCGCCAGATCCGGCACGCCTCTGGCGTCCGCCGGGTCGGCCATGGGGGGACGCTCGACCCGCTCGCCTCGGGTGTCCTGCCGGTCTGCCTCGGCGAGGCGACGAAGCTGGCCCCGTTCCTGCTGGACGCCGACAAGGAGTACGACGTCACGATCCGGTTCGGCGTCGAGACGGACACCGACGATTCCGACGGGGCGGTGGTCGCGGAGCACGATCCCAGCGGCGTCTCGGAGGCCGCGCTCCGCGCTGCGCTCGAGCCCTTTCGCGGTCCCATCTCGCAGGTGCCCCCCGCGTTCGCGGCGATCAAGCGCGACGGGCGCCCACTCTACGCCTACGCGCGCGCCGGCGACGCCGATCGCGGTGGCGCCACGGGCGGTCACCGTCCACGCCCTCGATCTTCTGGCCTTCGCCGGCCCGGCCGACGTCCGCCTGCACGTCCATTGCTCGAAGGGGACCTACGTCCGGGCGCTGGCCCGCGATCTCGGTCGCGCGCTCGGGTCGGCGCCCACGTGATCGCCCTCCGGCGAACCCGCTCGGGGCCGTTCGCGCTGACCGAGGCGCGCCCCCTCGCGGAGGTGCTCGCCACGCTGACCGGCCAGGTGCGTCCGCGGCCAGCGCCGCTCCTGGTCGGCCTGGCGTCCGCTCTTCGCCACTTTCCCGCAATGCGTCCAGGTCGAGGAAGCCGTGGCCCGTGACGTGCGAGCCGGGAAGCGCATCGCGTGGGCGGTCGCCACGCACGGCATCGCTGGAACCCCGCGTTTGCTTGCTCGATCCGGCCGGCCAGCTCATCGCCGTGGCGGAGCCCCGCCCGGATGGGCTGGTCCGGACGCTCCGCGTCTTCTGGGGCTTCCGGAGCGAAAAACCCCACCGAACCAGCCAACTTACGTTGACGGCGGGACCGGAATGTAGGACATTGAATTACCTCAAAAGAAAAGAAGATCGTAAATGTCCCTCGCAGCAGAACGCAAATCGACAGTCGTGCAAAAGTTCGCGCGGAAACCGGGTGACACCGGTTCCCCCGAAGTCCAGATCGCCCTCCTTTCGGAACGGATCTCGTACCTGACCGACCACTTCAAGGCCCACGTGAAGGATCATCACTCGCGTCGGGGCTTGCTGATGCTGGTCGGGAAGCGTCGCCGTCTCTTGGACTACCTCAAGTCCAAAAACGTCGAGCGCTACCGCGCCGTGATCCAGTCGCTCGGCATCCGCAAGTAGGCGTCCACGACGCGAGCACTCCGGCCGTGCACGACGCGTGCGCGCCGGCCCGGCAGGCGGACGCGCACGCGCGCGTTCGCCGTCGCATCGATTTCACTGCTGCAAGGCCACTGACAGGGAGACCACATGTTCGTACGTGAAGGCGTTAATTTTGGCGGCAAGGAGCTCAGCATCGAGACCGGCCGCATGGCCAAGCAGGCCGACGGCGCAGTCGTCATCCGCTACGGCGACACGCTGGTCCTGGTGACGGCGGTCGCCTCGACCGGCGTGCGGCCGGGCGTCGACTTCATGCCGCTCACCGTCGACTACCTCGAGAAGACGTCGGCCGCGGGACGCATCCCGGGCGGCTACTTCAAGCGCGAGGGGCGGATGACCGAGGTCGAGGTGCTCACCTCGCGCCTCATCGATCGCCCGTCGCGTCCCCTGTTTCCGAAAGGCTGGCGGTTCGACACGCAGGTTATCGCCATGGTCGTTTCGACGGACCGCGAGAACGGCTCGGACGTGCTGGCGATGACCGGCGCCTCGACGGCGCTGCACCTCTCGGACATTCCCTTCGCCGGACCTTACGCCGGCGTGCGCGTCGGCCGCATCGACGGCAAGTTCGTGATCAACCCGACGTTCGCCGAGCGCGCAACCTCCGACCTCGACCTGATCGTCGCCGCCAGCCGCGACGCGATCGTGATGGTCGAGGGGGGCGGCGCCGAGGTGAGCGAGGAAGCGATCGTCGACGCACTGATGTTCGCCCACAAGGAGGCGCAGCCGCTCATCGACCTGCAGGACAAGCTGCGGGCGGCGGTCGGCAAGACGAAGCGCATCTTCGTGCCGCCGGCCAAGGACCCGGTGATCGTCTCCAAGGTCGCGGAGATCGCCAACCAGAAGATCGAAGCGGCGATGGCCATCCGCGACAAGCACGAGCGCTACGCGGCGCTCGACGCCGCCGGCGGCGAAACCAAAGCGGCGCTGGCCGAGACCTTCCCGGACCGCGGCGCAGAGGTCGGCGACGCGTACGAGTCGGCCAAGAAGAAGCACCTGCGCGAGCTGGTGTTGAACACCGGCAAGCGGATCGACGGGCGCGCGGGCGCCGACATCCGGCAGATCACCTGCGAGGCAGGGGTTCTGCCGCGCACCCACGGATCGGCGCTGTTCACGCGCGGCGAGACGCAGGCGCTGGTCACGACGACGCTCGGCACCAGCCAGGACGCGCAGCACATCGAGGCGCTGACCGGCAACATCGACAAGCGCTTCCTGCTTCACTACAACTTCCCGCCGTTTTCGACCGGCGAGACCAAGCCGCTGCGTGGCGCCAGCCGGCGCGAGGTCGGCCACGGTCACCTCGCCGAGCGCGCCATCTCCCGCGTGCTGCCGAGCGAGAAGGACTTCCCCTACGTGATCCGCATCGTCTCGGAGATCCTCGAGTCGAACGGCAGCTCCTCGATGGCCTCGGTCTGCGGCGGCATCCTGTCGCTGATGGACGGCGGCGTCCCCATCAAGACGCCGGTGGCCGGCATCGCCATGGGGCTCATCAAGGAAGGGGACCGCGTGGCGGTGCTCTCCGACATCCTCGGCGACGAGGACCACCTCGGCGACATGGACTTCAAGATCTGCGGCACCAAGACCGGCGTCACCGCCGTCCAGATGGACATCAAGATCCAGGGCCTCACCCGCGAGATTCTGGAGACGGCGCTGCGCCAGGCGCGCGACGGCCGGATGCACATCCTCGCCAAGATGGCCGAGGCGCTCCCCGCCTCGCGCGACGATCTCTCGCAGTTCGCGCCGCGAATCCACACCCTGCAGGTGAAGCCGGATCAGATTCGCGAGATCATCGGCCCGGGCGGCAAGACCATCCGCGGCATCACCGCGCAGACCGGCGTTTCGATCGAGGTCGAGGACGACGGCACGGTGCACATCGCCTCGCCCGACGGGATCGCGGTGAAGAAGGCGATCGACATCATCAAGGGGCTCACCACCGAGCCGGAGATGGGCGAGTTCTACATGGGCGTCGTCAAGCGGCTGGCCGACTTCGGCTGCTTCGTCGAGATCCTCCCTGGCACCGACGGGCTGGTCCACATCAGCGAGCTCGACGAGAAGCGCGTCAACGTCGTGCCGCGACATCTGCAAGGAGGGCGACGAGATGCTGGTGAAGGTCATCGGCATCGACCGCGCCACCGGCAAGATCCGCCTCTCGCGCAAGGAGACGCTGGGGAAGACCCCCGACGTCGTCCACAACTTCCGCGCCGCGGCCTCGTAAGGCAATGGCGTCCTCGGCGCCGCGGGTCCGGTTCGTGAAGTTGCGTCCGGGAGCGCTGGCGCCGCGCTACATGTCGGCCGGCGCCGCCGGGCTGGACCTGGCCTCGGCGGCCGACGGGCCGATCGCGCTGGCCCCCGGCGCGCGCGCGGCCGTTCCGACGGGGCTGGCGTTCGAGATCCCGGCGGGCTTCGAGGGGCAGGTCCGCCCGCGCTCGGGCCTCGCCCGCAAGCACGGCATCGGGCTGCCCAACGCACCCGGCACCATCGACAGCGACTACCGGGGCGAGGTGATGGTGCTGCTGGTGAACCTCGGCTCGGAACCGTACGTCGTCCAGCCAGGAGAGCGCGTGGCGCAGCTGGTGATCGCGCCGGTGACGATTGCCGAGCTGGAAGAGGTCAGCGAGCTCGGGGGAACGGTGCGGGGCGAGGGCGGCTTTGGACACACCGGCTAGCGCCCCGCCGACGTTGAAGCTTCTCCTGGGACTTGGCGTGGGGCTCCTGGCGGGCGCAGGGTGCATCACGACGGACGCGCCGGCTGTCCCCCTCTACGACGCGGGGAACCGACCGGGGCCCGACCAGGTGGCGACGCTGGGCGGTTACGTCGCCTGGGTCGATGGGCGCGACGTCACCAAGCTCGGGGGTGCGTTCGAGCTCCTGCCCGGCTGCCACATCGTCACGACGCCGACCCGCTTTGGGGGGGACAACACGACCGGGGCCATCAGCGCCACCACCGGCGCGCTCACCTTTGCCGTCTCGATGGTTGCCGGCCGACACTACCTGATCGTGCTAGGCGACGACCTGAACGGAGCTCCCACTGGCCGGGTGACGGTGCGGCTCAACGAGATGGATGCCGCCGGGGAGGCGGTCCGTGCCATCGGGCCGGCCAACTCCAGCGAGGAGATCGAGGCCTGCCGCCGCGAGCAGGTCGCGCCGTGACCCGTGCCGCGCTGACGACGGGCGGCAATTGTCGCTTGCGCCGGCCTGGGAGCTGTGAATACTTATCCGCATGGCGAATGAAGCATCCACCCTGCGAGCCGGGATCATCGGCGTCTCGGGCTACTCGGGGATGGAGCTGGCGCGGCTTCTGGCCAGTCACCCGCGGTTCTCGCTCGCTCTGGCGGTGAGCGACAAGTGGGCCGGGGACGCGGTCGGGGATCGGCTGCCCTTCGCCGGTTCCTCGTCGACGGTGCGGATCCGGCCGCAGGCCGAGGCCGCGCAGGCGATGGCGGGCCTCGACGTCGTGTTTCTCTGCACGCCCGCCGAGGCCTCGCCGGAGCTGGCGGCGCAGGCGCTCGAGGCGGGCGTGCGGGCGGTCGACTTGTCCGGGGCGTTTCGCCTCGCCGCGGATGAATATCCACGTTGGTACGGGTTCACCCACCCGCGGCCCGATCTTCTGGACCTCGCTTGTTACTCGATGCCCGAGGCCGGCGTCTCGCGCGATATCCGCGCGGCCAAGCTGGTGTCGAACCCGGGGTGCTACGCCACGGCCAGCACGCTGGCGACGCTGGCGCTCCTGCGCGGCGGAGTCATCGCCAGGGAGGGGATCGTCATCGACGCCAAGAGCGGCATCACCGGCGCCGGGCGCAAGGCGACCGAGGAGCTCTCCTTCACGGAGCTCGACGGCGACTTCCGCGCCTACAAGGTGCTCAAGCACCAGCACACGCCCGAGATCGAGCGGACGCTGGCACTGGCCGGCGCGGGCACCGTGCGCGTCACCTTCACGCCCTACTACCTGCCGGTGCGGCGGGGGATCCTGGCGACGGTCTACGGGCGCCTCGTGCCCGGAAAGACTGGCGCCGACGCCGCGGCAGCGGTGAAGGCCTTCGTCGCCGACCGGCCGTTCCTGCGCGCCACCAAGCCCGAGGGGGTTCGGCTGCACGCGATCGTGGGAACCAACCGCGTCTTGATGGCGGCCGACGCCGATCCCGACCGCGGCGTGGCCATCGCCTTCGCCGCCATCGACAACCTGGTGAAGGGGGCCGCCGGACAGGCGCTCCAGAACGCCAACCTGATGTTCGGGCTGCCGGAGACGGCCGGCCTCGATCTGCTCGGAGGACACGCCCCCTGATGGAAACGACAGAGAAGACGAACACGAATTCGACCGGCGCCAAGACCTTCGCCCCGCCCATCGGCTTCCGCTTCGGCGCCGTGGCCGCGGGGGTGAAGGGGGCGGGCGGCGCCCGCAAGGACGTCGCGCTGGTGGCCTCCGAGATCCCCTGCGCCGCCGCCGGCGTCCTGACCGTCAACAAGATGAGCGCCGCGCCGGTTCGCTACACGGCGACGCGGCTACCGACCTCGGGGATCCGCGCCATCGTCGCCAACAGCGGCAACGCCAATGCGCTCACCGGCCCGGTCGGCGCCGCCGACGAGCGTGCCGTCGCCGCCGCGGTCGGCAAGGCACTGGGCGTCGACGCCGACGCCGTGCTGACCGCCTCGACGGGGGGAATCGGGATCCGCCTTCCGGCCGAGCGGATCGCGGCGGCGGCGCCCGCGCTGGTCGCCGCGCTGGGGGACGACGTGGCGGCCGCCGCCGAGGCGATCCGCACCACCGACCTGCGGACCAAGCTGGCGTTCCGCGAGATTGAGCTCGGTGGCAAGGCGGTCCGCTTCGCCGCCATCGCCAAGGGCTCCGGAATGATTCACCCGCAGATGGCGACGATGCTCTGCTTCATCACCACCGACGCGCGCATCGCGCCCGAGACGCTGCAGCGCGCGCTGGCTGCCGCCGTCGACGAGACGTTCAACACCATCACCGTCGACGGCGACATGTCGACCAACGACACGGTGATCGCGCTGGCCAACGGCGCCTCGGGCGCGCCGGCCATCGAGCCCGGCACGGCCGCCGAGAAGACGCTCGAGGCGACGCTCACCAGCCTCTGCGCCGACCTGGCCCGGGCCATCGCCGCCGACGGCGAGGGGGCCAGCAAGCTGTTCGTGGTCGACGTCGCCGGGGCGCCCGATCGGGAGACGGCGCGGGATCTGGCGCGCGCGGTCGCCGGCGGCAGCCTGGTGAAGTCAGGGATCTTCGGCGGCGACCCATCCTGGGGGCGGATCCTGGCCGCTCTCGGCGCCCGCATCGGCGGTCGCAACTACCCCATCGATCCCACCGGCGTCACCCTCGACGTTCAGGGGGTCCGCGTCTACGGCGACGGCGGACCGGTGGCGTTCGACAAGGATGCTCTTTCGGCCCGCATGCGCTCGGCGGAGATCACCGCCCGGATGGATCTGGGGCTCGGCAAGGCGTCGGCGCGGGCGCTGGGGTGCGATCTGACCTTCGACTACGTGAAGATCAACGCCGAGTACTACGCGGGGCCAGCGGCCGCGGGCGCTGCGAGCGCCGTACCGGAGGCGGGCAAGCGTGGACCGAGCGGCGTGAACCGGCCGGTCATCGTCGAGGCGCTCAGCTACATCCGCAAGTTCGCGGGCAAGCGCGCGGTCATCAAGTACGGGGGGGCGGCGATGGTCGATCCGGCGCTCAAGCGCAGCTTCGCCGAGGAGATGGTGCTGCTGCAATCGGCTGGGCTGCGGCCGGTGATCGTCCACGGGGGCGGCCCGGAGATCACCAAGACGCTGGAGAAGATGGGGCGCAAGTCGGAGTTCGCCGACGGCCAGCGGATCACCGGCGCCGAGGAGGTTCGCGTCGTCGAGATGGTGCTGACCGGGCGGATCAACACCGAGATCGTCGGCCTCATCAACAGCCTGGGGGGAAACGCCATCGGCCTGTCGGGCAAGGACGGGCGCCTGCTCATCGCCTCCAAGCTGGAGACCGCGCCGGGCAAGACCGACCTCGGTTTCGTCGGCGAGATCGACGCCGTCAACGCCGACCTGCTCGACATGTTCCTCGAGCGCGGCTACATGCCGGTGATCTCGCCGGTCGGCTTCGGACTCGACGGCGCCAGCTACAACATCAACGCCGACGTGGCGGCGGGGGAGATCGCCTCGGCCTGCGGCGCCGAGCGGCTCATCTTCCTCACTGACGTGGCCGGCATCCTCGACGAGGAGGGGAACCTTCTCAGCGAGGTCAAGGCGGCCGATCTGGAAGCGCAGCTCGGCAAGAGCATCAAGGGGGGGATGCACGTCAAGGCGCGCGCGGTTCTGGACGCGCTGGCCGGCGGCGTGCGTGCCGTCCACATCGTCGACGGTCGGGCTCCCCACAGCGTCGTGGCGGAGCTCTTCACCGATCGCGGCGTCGGAACGCTGGTCACCTGACGATGGCATCGTCAGAAGCGCGCCGCGACGCCATCCGCGAGATCCTGAGCGCCCGGCCCATCGGTAGCCAGGGGGAGCTCCTCCGCCGGCTGGGCGCGCGCGGCATCCGCGCCTCGCAGGCGACGCTCTCGCGCGACATGGCGATCCTGGGCGTGCGCCGGGCCGTCGGGCCCGATGGCCCCCGGTACCTGGTCGACGGCAACGGCGGCGCGCTGCCGCTCGAGCCGGTGCGGCGCCTCGTCGACGGCGTCGAGAGCAACGGCGCGCTGGTCATCGTCCGCACCAAGGCCAGCGCCGCCGCCACCGTGGCGCGCGCGCTCGACGAGGCGGGTCTCGCCGAGGTGATGGGGACGCTGGCCGGCGACGACACGGTCTTCGTCGCCCCGCGCCGGGCCAGCGGCGGCCACCAGGCGGCCGCCAAGTTGCGCATCCTCTTCGGTCTCGCCTAGCGGCCCGGCCGCCAGCGTCGCTTTTTGC
This sequence comes from uncultured Pseudomonadota bacterium, assembly GCA_963725905.1. Taxonomy (GTDB): domain Bacteria; phylum Myxococcota_A; class Polyangia; order Fen-1088; family Fen-1088; genus JADGRB01. The sequence goes on from CAVSAG010000009.1 coordinate 224,998, forward strand.
CCGTGGCGGCCGCGACAACTCGCGGTATATCCGGGCCCGATGTCGAGCGCGATCGTGGTCCATGAAACCGGAGGTCCGGACAAGCTCCTCTTCGAGACTGTGACCGACCAGCAGCCGGGGCCGGGAGAGGCGCGCATCCGACAGACGGCGATCGGCCTCAACTACATCGACGTCTACTTCCGAACCGGCTTCTACAAGGCCCTGAGCCTGCCGTTCACCCCCGGGCAGGAGGGCGCCGGCATCGTCGACGCCGTCGGCCCGGGCGTCACCGAGCTCTCCGTCGGCGACCGCGTCGCCTATGCCGCCGTCAGCGGCGCCTACGCCGAGACCCGTCTCATCGCCGCCGATCGCCTGGTCCGGTTGCCGCCGGCCATCGATGACCGAACGGCCGCGGCGATGATGCTCAAGGGAATGACCGCGGAGTACCTGCTGCTGCGCTGCGCGCGGGTGACCCGCGGGGACACGATTCTTTTTCACGCCGCGGCCGGCGGCGTCGGCAGCATCGCCTGTCAGTGGGCGCGCGCCATCGGCCTCAAGGTGATCGGCACCGCCGGCGGCCCGGACAAGGTGGCCCGCGCCCGGCAGAACGGGTGCGACGAGATCGTCGATCTCAAGAGCGAGAATCTCGTCGCCCGCGTGAAGGAGCTGACCGACGGCGCGGGCGTGCGCGCGGTGTTCGACTCGATCGGCAAGGAGACCTTCGCCGCCTCGCTCGACTGCCTGGCGCCGCGCGGGATGCTGGTGCTGTTCGGCCAGTCGTCGGGGGTGGTGCCGCCGCTCGATCCGTCGCTGCTGGCCGCCCGAGGCTCGCTGTTTCTCACGCGGCCCACCCTCAACCACTACATCGCGACGCGTGAGGAGCTGGTGCAGTCGGCGGCGCGCCTCTTCGACCTGGTGGGGCGCGGCGCGGTCCGCATCGACGTCGCCCAGACCTACGCGCTGCGTGACGCCGCGCAGGCGCACCGCGATCTCGAGGGGCGAAAGACGACCGGGTCGACCGTGCTCCTGCCTTGAATGGCTGACCCGATTTCGTTAGAAGAGCCAGGCGCATGATCTCCCGCTACACCCGTCCCGCGCTTGTCGAGCTCTGGTCCGACCGCCATCGCTACGAGACCTGGTTGAAGGTCGAGCTGGCCGCCTGCGCCGAGATGGAGGCGGCCGGCACCGTCCCGGCCGGGACGGCGGCCGCCGTGCGCGGCAAGGCGCAGGGGAAGCTCGATCCCGCCAAGATCCTGGAGCACGAGGAGCGGACCCGCCACGACGTGATCGCCTTTCTGTCGCACGTCGAGGAGCTGGCCGGCGAGCCGGCGCGCTGGCTGCACCTGGGAATGACGTCGTCTGACGTGCTCGACGCCGCGCTGGCCATCAACCTGGTGGAGGCGGCTGATCAGATACTGGCCGGCGTCGATCTGCTGCGGACCGCCTGCCGCCGCCGCGCCGAGGAGCACCGCGCGACGCCGGCCATCGGCCGCTCGCACGGCATCCACGCCGAGCCGATCACCGCCGGGCTGGTGTTCGCGGGCTTCTTCGCCGAGCTGGGTCGCGCCCGCGCGACGCTGGTGGCGGCGCGCCAGGAGATCGCGGTCGGCAAGATCGCCGGCGCCGTCGGCACCTACGCCAACCTCGAGCCCGCCGATCGAGAGCCAGGCGCTGGCGACGCTGGGACTGCGGCCCGAGACGGTCCCCACGCAGATCGTCGCCCGCGATCGCCACGCCGCTTACTTCGCGGCGCTGGCCCGCATCGGCAACGCGCTCGATCGGATCGGCGTGACGGTTCGCCACTGGCAGCGCACCGAGGTCGGCGAGGCGACCGAGGCGTTCGGGAAAGGCCAGAAGGGCTCCTCGGCGATGCCGCACAAGAAGAACCCGATCCTCTCGGAGAACCTGTGCGGGATCGCGCGCCTCCTGCGCTCGTACGCGGCGGCAGCGGCCGAGGACGTGGCGCTCTGGCACGAGCGCGACATCTCGCACTCGTCGGTCGAGCGGGTGATCGGCCCCGACGCCACCGGGCTCTGCGACTTCGCGGTCCGACGCGCCGCCAGTCTCATCGACGGGCTGGTGGTCAACGCCGAGCGGATGAAGCGCAACCTGGAGCTCACGGGCGGCCTCTTCTTCAGCGAGGCGGTCATGCTCGCAGCTCGTGCGCAAGGGGATGGCGCGCCAGGCCGGCTACGAGCTGGTGCAGCGCAACGCGCTGCGGGCGGTGGCGGGCGAGGGGAGCTTCCGCGCGCTGCTCGGCGCCGACCCCGACATCGCCGCCGTCTCACCGCCGGCCGAGATCGACCGCGCCTTCGACCTCGCCCACCACCTCCGCCACACGGGCGCGATCATCGATCGCGCGCTCGCCGAACAAGGATCCATGAGGAGCCCTGACATGAGCCAAACGATCGACGAGAACGTGCTGCGCGCGCAGCTGACGAAGACGCTGGAATCGACCGACTTCCCCGAGCTGGGCGAGAAGTACGAGGGGAAGGTGCGCGACTGCTACGTGCGCGACGGCAAGCGGACGCTGGTCGCCAGCGATCGGATAAGCGCGTTCGACGTCGTGCTCGGCACCATCCCCTTCAAGGGGCAGGTGCTGAACCAGATGGCGTCGTTCTGGTTCGAGGCGACCGCCGACCTGGTCCCCAACCACGTCATCAGCGTCCCCGATCCGGCGGTCACCGTGGCGCGCGAGTGCGAGCTGCTCCCGGTCGAGCTCATCATGCGGGCCTACATGACCGGCGTGACCTCGACGTCGATCTGGACCGCCTACAAGAACGGGGCGCGGACCTTCTGCGGCCACGATCTCCCCGAGGGGATGAAGAAGAACCAGAAGCTCCCCAAGGCGATCCTGACGCCGTCGACCAAGGCAGCCAAGGGCGATCACGACGTGTCGGCCTCGCGCGCCGAGATTCTGGCGATGGGGCAGATGAGCGCCGAGGACTTCGATCGCGCGGCCGAGATGTGCGCGCGGGTGTTCGCCTTCGGCCAGGTCGAGTCGCTGCGCCGCGGCCTCATCCTGGTCGACACCAAGTACGAGATCGGCCGCCGCCCCGACGGCAGCCTCTGCTTCATCGACGAGATCCACACGCCCGACTCGTCGCGCTACTGGTACGCCGACGACTACGAGGCGCGCTTCGCCACGGGCGAGGAGCCGCGCGGCCTCGACAAGGAGTACGTCCGCCGCGCGCTGGTCGATCAGGGCTTACCGCGGCGAGGGGCCGGCGCCGAAGCTCTCCGACGACCTGCGCGTCGAGGCGGCGCGCCGCTACATCCAGCTCTGCGAGCTCATCACCGGGCGTCCGTTCGTCCCCAACACCGACGAGCCGATCGCGCGCATCCGGAAGAACCTCAAGCTCAGCCCGTAGGGCCACTCCCGGGCGCGCCGGGCGGCAGAGTCGCCGTAGACATCTTCGTAGGCCGCACGCCGATACCGAACGGTAGCGCCAGGCCGCGAGATCCGCGCCGATCGCTCGGCACGAGATCTGCTGTCGACTCCAATTCGGCCGCCATTCGTGTTGGCGGGCTTGCAGGAGAGGATGGGCGTGAAACTTTACCTTGGCGGTTGGACGGTGGCGGTGACGGGCGGGCTGGCGCTCGGGCGTTCTCGGCTGTAACGGCGCGGCGGAGACCGGCGGTGGTCCGCTGGTGGCCCAGGAGCGCCACGTCCGGCCGCCGCTCGTGCGCCGGCAGCCGTGTCGCCAAGCCGCTCTCGCTCGGGCGCGGTGGTCCACGCGCCGCCCACGGTCGAGGCGGCGCCGCTCGCCGGCGCCGTGGTCGACGCCCGCGCGCTGGTCATCACCGCCGACGGGACCGACGCGGCGTTCACGGCGATCACCGCGCACGCTCGCAGTATCTCGGCGCGCCGCTACGACGTGCTCAACGCGACGACCGGGCCGACGCTGACGGCCGACAGCCTGGCCACGCGGAACGCACGGCAAGTACGACGCCGTCTTCCTCGATCTCGGCGGGCTGGAGACCGTCGAGCGGCAGCGCCTTCACCACCGACGAGTGGACCACGCTCGAGAACTACGAGGCGGCGTTCAACGTCCGGCGGGTCGCGCTCTACGCCTCGCCGAGCGCCATGTACGGCCTCACCGACAACGGCTACGATCGATCCGACGCAAGACGCCGCGTCACGTTGACCTGCACCGCGGCGGGCGCGCACGGTCTTCGTCGGGGCCAACTGCGCGAACCCGATCGTCATGACCGACGGGTGGGCCTACCCGGCGATCGTGACGCTCGACCGACGGACACCGACCACGCCGCTGCTCGTCGACGCCAGCGGCAACGTCTACGGCGTCGTCCGCCAGTACACCGACGGGCGCGAGGCGCTGGCGCTCACCTTCGCGCAGGCCTACTACCTGACGCCGTACCTCGAGCTCGCCTACGGTCTGGTCAACTGGGCGACGCGCGGGCTGTTCATCGGCGAGCGCCACGTCTACTTCGTCCCCCAGATCGACGACTTCTTCCTGGCCAGCACCATCTACACGGGCGGCCGCCTACCGGATCAACGACGCCGACCTGCAGGCGCTGGCCGACTGGCAGAACGGGATGCGGGCGCAGCCGCAGTTCGCCGATCTTCGCCTGGCCTGGGCGGTGCAACGGCGCAGGGGTCGCAGTCGATGCCGGGCGATCCGCTCACCGCCAAGGCGATCGCGCTCGGACCGACGTTCTCCTATATCAACCACAGCTGGGACCACCCGATCCTCGACGGGCTCAGCTACGCCGACGTGCTCTGACCGAGTTCACCCGCAACGACACCTACCTCAAGGGGCTGGGGCTCACGCCCTACGCGACCGTGAACGCGGTGACGCCCAGCATCTCGGGGCTCGCCAGCGCCGACGCCATGCGGGCGATCAACGACGCCGGCATCCGGCAGATCGTCAGCGACACCTCGGTGCGCCGGTCAGGACAACCCGACACCGAACGCGGGCATGCCGAACGCGCTCCAGCCGTCGGTGCTGGAGATGCCGCGGATCCCGACCAACCTCTACTTCGACGTCTCGCAGCCGGCCGAGTGGATCCCGGAGTACGAGGCGACCGTGACTCGACGGGCGCGGCCGTCGACTACCCGACGATGATCGACCAGACGAGCGACGATCTCCTGCAGTACATGCTGAACGGGGACAACGACTCCTGGATGTTCCACCAGGCCAACACGCGCGACTACGACGGCCAGGGGCACAGCCTGCTCTCCGATCTCCTGACCGCCACGCTCGACAAGTACGCCGCGACCGCGACGTTCCCGATCGTGACGCCGACCATGGACGATCTCGCCGCGCGCGTGCAGAGCCGGATGACGTTCAACGCCTCGGGCGTGACCGCCACGATCACGCCGTCGAACGTCGCTGACGGTGACCGTCGCGCAGGCGGCGACGGTCCCGGTGACCGGCCTCTGCACGCCCGGCGCCGAGAGCTACGGCGGCCAGACGATCTCGTACCTCACGCTCGCGGCCGGCCAGTCGGTCACGCTGTCGCTGACGGATTGCAACCCCGGCTTTGGAATGGGCGGCGCGGGCGGCGCGGGCGGCGCGAGCGGCACCGGGGGGACTCCGGGATCGGCGGGGATGACAGGCTCGACCGGAGCCGCCGGCGCGCCGGGCGCGGGCGGTACCGCCGGAGCCGGCAACGTCGGAGGGCCCGACGCCGGCGCCGACGGATCGGGCGGGGGCGGTGCCGGCGGTGAGCCGGCGGGCGGGCAGGGCGGTGCCGGTGGCGGGCCGTCGGGCGAGACCGGTGGTATCGGCGGGAGCGCCGTGCAGGGCGGCGCCGGCGGCAGCGCCGTGGGGGGGCAGGGCGGCGGCGGCGAGGAGACGGGTGCCGGCGGCACGTGGCCTGACGCGGGCACGCCGGGCGAGATCTCCGACGGCGCCGCGACGACCACGGGCGCCGCTGGCGACACGGGCCACGACGCGGGGGGCGCCGCCCCAGGTTACGCCGGGCGCCGGCTGCAGTTGCTCCACGACGGAGGCGCCGTCGCCCGGCGCGGCCGTCCTGTTCGTCGGTGCCATCGGGTTCCTGCTGCGCCGCCGGGACGGGCGGGGCAACCGCCCGCTCGTGCGCCGCGCGCGGCCACGCCAGCCGACGCTTCGCGCGCAACGCCCCTGCTGCTCAGCCTCTGGCACCCGCTGACGGGTTCGGTCTCCCCCGCGGAGACCGCTCAGCGCTCGTCGGGATCGTCGCTCTTGGCGCCGAGCGCCTGGCTCGGGAACAGCTCGCCCAGCGGCCGGAACGCGCCGCTCATCCGACGTGCGGCCGGATCGAGCAGGCGCGGCAGCTCGGCCAAGGCCTGCGCCACGCTGACCGGTTCCGTCGGCTCTGGGCGCAGCAGCCCCTCCAGCTCATCGATCTCGCCACTGGCGCGTCCGTTCCCCAGCCAGTTCCGCTCGACCGCCCGCCTGAGGCGGGCCTCGTCGATCCCCAGCTCGGCGGCGAGGTCGACGCTCGTGTCGATCCGCACCGCCGGCGCCGCGGTCCCGTTGGTCCCGCTGCGCGCGCGACCCGATCCGGGCGACGGCATCGGGATGCGGATGGCGCCCGAGTTCCCGGCCGCCTTGCGCGCCAGCATCTGGTTCACCACCTCGCGCGACGGCCCGTCGAGGCGCAGGAACTGCACGCCCATCCCGTGCGGCTTGTTGGGCGCCGCGGGATCGAACTCGCGCACCCAGGTGACTTTCCCGTCGCCGGCCAGCGCCACCTCGCCGCCGGCGAGCTGCACCTCGAACTGGAAGATCTCGCCCACCGGCCGGGGCGTCCGGCTGGCGAGAAAGAGCCCGCCGCGGGTCACGTTCGCCGCGAACTTCTCGATGAAGGTCTCGAACGCCGCATACCGGAGCCGCACGCGCACAGGCGCAGGGGGCGGCAGGCCGACGGTCTGGGGGGGCAGCTGATCCGAGCTCACGAAAGAATTTCAGTATCCGCCGTACGATCTGGTCCCGTCAATCAGCACGGCGATCTGCTTTCATCAATCACGAATCGCCGGCGCGCGCGTCGAGACGGAACAGCTTGCGCGTGTTCTCGGTCGTCGCCGCGTCGAGCTCGGCCGGGGAGATCCCCCGCAGCCCGGCCAGGACCTTCAGCGTCTCGATGATGTAGGCCGGTTCATTGCGCCCGCCCCGATGCGGGATGGGCGCCAGGTAGGGAGCGTCCGTCTCGACCAGGATGCGGTCGAGCGGCGCAAACGCCGCGGCCTCCCGCACGTTCGCCGCGTTCTTGAAGGTCACGATTCCCGAGAATGACAGCACCTGACCGAGGTCGAGATAGGCGCGCGCCTCGGCCACGCCGCCCGTGAAACAGTGGATGACGCCCGGAAGGCCACCCGCCTCCTCGCGGAGGATCGCGGCGGCATCGCCGTGGGCGTCGCGGACGTGCGACACGACCGGCAACACGGCCGCCCGGGCGAGGCCGATGGACCGCCGGTAGGCCTGCTGTTGCACCTCCCGCGGGGCGTGCTCGTAGTGGTAGTCGAGACCGGTCTCGCCGATCCCGACCACCCGGGGCGCGCGCGCCAGCCGCGCGTAGGTCGCCCAATGCTCCTCGGTCGCCTCCGCGGTGTCGTGTGGGTGTACGCCTACCGTGGCGAAGACATCGGGCTCCGCCGAGGCGATGGCGGCAGCCTCCTCGGCGGCGCCGCTGCCGCGCCCGACCCCCACGCAGACGAAGGCCGTCACCCCGGCCTTCCGGGCGCGCGCGAGGACCGCGGCGCGCTCCTCCCCGAAGTACGACTGATCCAGATGACAATGTGAGTCAATCATGAGCTAAATGTTTGTCGCAGAGCCTCCGATTCTACCGGAAGCGGCGGGGCGCGACTGCGCCCAAGAAAACGTCAAACGTGCTTCCCAAACCCGAAGACCAGGACAAGACCCGGGCGCTCGGCCCGAACCAGACGCCGTCTGGGATGGGGACGGCCGTCGACGCCGACGCGCTCCAGCCCGGCACCATCGCTGGCGCGTACGTCCTGAAGAAGGAGATCGCCTCCGGCGGCGGTGGGACGGTCTACGAGGCGCAGCACAAGGTCCTGGGGCGCCGCGCGGCGGTGAAGGTCCTGCGGCGGCAACTGGCGGCCTCGCCGCAGATGGTGACGCGGTTCGTGCGCGAAGCGCAGGCCGTCAACATGATCAAGCACCCGGCGATCGTCGACATCTACGAGTTCGACACGCTCCCCGACGGGCGCCCGTTCTACGTGATGGAGCTGCTCGACGGCACCGACGTCCGCTCGATGCTCAACGAGCGCGGGCGCTTCCCCCCCGTCGAGGTGCTGGAGATCCTGGAGCCGGTCTGCGCGGCGCTGCAGGTGGCGCACGAGCACGGCATCGTTCACCGCGATCTGAAGGCCAGCAACATCTTCATCGCCCAAGGGGGTGGGGGCGAGAAGCGGACCATCAAGCTGCTCGACTTCGGCATCGCCAAGCTGATGCACCCCGACGCCTCCGAAGCCGGATTGACCGTCGTCGGCACCCGCCTCGGCACCTCCTACACGATGGCCCCCGAGCAGATCCGCGGCGATGGCGTCGACCCGCGTACCGACATCTACGCGCTGGGGGTGGTGCTCTATCACCTCCTGACGGGGCAGTACCCGTTCCGCGCCGAGACGATGACCGACATCGAGCGCCAGCACCTCGAGGCGCCGCCGCCGCGCCCGAGCCAGGCGGCGTCCGTCTCCCCGGCGTTCGACGCCGTTGTCCTGCGCTGCATGGAGAAGACGCCCGAGCGCCGCTTCCAGAGCGCCAAGGCGTTCCTCGAGGCGCTGCGCGAGGCGGTCGGTTCGAAGTCGGCGCAGGCCGAGACGGCGGCGCGGGCGGCGGCCATCTACCTCGAGATCCGGATCGGCGACGGCGCGGACGCCGAGAGCGACGAGGTCCTCGACGATACCTCGGCCATCCTCGACGCGGCCGAGCAGAGCTTCCGGGGCGCCGGCCTCGGGCTGCCGCTGCAGACCGGCAGCGCGCTCATCGGCGCCCGGGTCCTCTCGGACGATCCGGCGACGGCCTCCACCCAGCGGGCCGAGGTGGTGGCGATCGCCACCGGTCTTCACGAGGCGCTGGCGGCGCGTCCGTCGGCGGTGGCGGGCGTTCACGTCAACATCGCGGTGCACGTCGACCGGGCTGCCATCAAGGACTCAGCCGAGGCGCCCGGCGGCAAGGAGATCGTGGGCGGCGAGGTGATGTCGACCGCCGACTGGGCGCCCGAGGAGAACGTCCCGGGCGTCCATCTGACCGCCGCGGCCCTGGGTTAGCGCGACTCTCTCGCGCGCTACTTGAAGATCCCCGCCACCATGAGGACGGCGATGATCACCCCCATCACCGACTCGCCCGCGATCCCACCCGCGGCCAGCGAGGTCAGCGAATCCTGATCGACGTCCGGGCGCAACCGCTTCACGAGCGCCGCCAGAACGCCCCCGGCCAGCGCCGCCAGCCCCACCGAGGCCGGCATGACCATCGCGATGCCCATCGCCGCCGGTGAGGGCAGCAGCCTCCCCCAGGGGCGGCGCGCGCCGAGCGACAGGAGCACGCCGACCGCCAGCGCCAGGGCGCCGGCGAAGGCCGCGTGCGGCGGGAGGGCCGAGAGCCCACCCCGGACCGCCTCGGCGGTCGCCCGCCAGGAGATCGCCGCCGGCGCCGGGAGGCTCTCGGTCCCGATCCCATAGGCCTTGACGATCACCAGGTAGACGGGGACCACGACGATTCCCCCGATGAGCGCCCCCAAAAGCTGCGCCGTCAGCTGGGCACGCGGTGAGCCTCTGAGCCGCTGTCCCGCCTTGAAGGCCCAGAGCGTCTGCGCGGCCTGCGAGGAGGTGCCCATGGAGACCGAGCCTGCGAGGATCGAGAGGATCGGACCAAAACCGGCGAAAAGGACCTGGGTCAGCGTCCCCACCTGACCGACGGGGGCGAGATCGGTCTCGCCGGCGGCCCGCGACGAGACGACGGCCAGGACCAGCGCAGCGACGAGCGCCGCCAGCGCCGCCAGGGGGTGAAAGCCGAAGACCACCTTGCCGAGGACGGCGATCGTCGTCAGCGCGATGACCAGCGCGGGAACCACGGCGACGCCCGGCCCCCCGGCCTGCGGCGGGCGGTCTCGGTCGGTCGCCGGGCTGGCCCGCCGTCGGACCAGGCCCCCGAGATCGCTCGCCGCCCGGACGACGGAGCGCCAGTCGAGGATCAGCGGCAGGAAGCTACCGGCCAGGAGAAGGCCCAGCGCGGGCCAGACCAGCCAGCCCGCACAGGCCGCGAAGCCCCCCGCCTGGACGACGTGCGTGCGAACGAGCCAGGGGGCGATCCCCACCCAGGCGATCGCCGCTCCCAGCGCCATGCTGATCGCGGCGCGGAGCCCCATCATCACGCCGGTCGACATCAGCAGCGGGCTCCAGCTCATCCCGACGGTGAGGGCCGCCAGGGAGACACCGCCCACGGCGCCGCCGAAAGCCGTCACCTGGGGGACGAGCTGGGGCCGACCGTCGCGAAACCAGGTCACGACCGCCGCGACGACCGCGCCGCCGAGCAGAAACCGCGCGCGGCGGACCGCGCTGGCCCGGGCCGTGAACATGGTCTCGATCAGATCGCCGGTGGCGTTCCCCGTGGGAAACGGCAGCGCCTCTTCGTCGACCAGTTTGCGGCGGAGCAAGGCGGCCGCCACGATGCCCACCAGCGCGACCGCCAGCCCCCACAGGCAGAGCGCCCACCCCGGGAAGCCGCGTCCGAGCAGGGCCATCGCGGGCACGGGACCGCCGACGCCCGCCACGTATCCCATGATCGCCGCCGAGGCGGCCGCCGTCTGCGTGATGTTGTTCTCGAGCGCGCTGTAGGGGCGGCGAGCCAGACGGGTGAAGGTCGCGAACAGCATGAACCCGACCAGCGCCGCGGTGATGCTTCCGCCGTCGATGATCGAGATCTTGAGCCCGGTGTAGACGTTCCCCGCCGCCAGTACGGCGCCGATCACCCCCCCGACGACCAGGGCGCGGGCGGTGAGCTCGGGGGGCGGGGAGATCTCCACCGGGGACGGTTCTACCGTGACCGGTGCCGGGCCCGCGAGGTTCACGCCAGATCGTCGGGCTCGCGGCCCGAGGGCTCGCGCGTCCGCAGCCCGTGCTTCCAGAGCAATCGGTAAAAGTAGATCCGGTCGACGCCGGCCGCCCGCGCCGCCGCGCTGACCCGGTTTTCGTGCTGCCGCAGGAGCTCCTCGAGGTAACGGCGCTCGAACGTGCTCACCCAGGCTTCGCGCGCCTCGCGCAGCGGCTGGCCGACGTTCACGGCGCTCTCCGGGCCGGGGACCGTCGGCATCGACCCGGTCGCGCTGCGCGGGGGAGAGAAGTCGCGCAGCGCCACGCAGCGCTCGAGGTAGTTGCGCAGCTCGCGGATGTTGCCCGGCCAGGTGTGGCGGGAGAGCGCGTCGACGAACTCCGGCAACCGGACGCGCGCGCCCGCCGCGGCGTCGACCGCCCCCAGCCCGCGGACGATATGGTCGACCAGCAGCGGCAGATCGGCCAGCCGCTCGCGCAGCGGCGGCAGCTTCACCTCGACGACCGCCAGCCGGTAGTAGAGGTCGGAGCGGAACTTCCCGGCGGCCACCTGATCGCGCAGGCTGCGGTTGGTGGCGGCGACCAGGCGCACGTTGACCGGCACGTGGTTGTTGGTGCCGACCCGTCGCACCTCCCGCCGCTCGAGCACGCGCAGCAGTTTGGGCTGCAGATCGATCGACAGCTCGCCGATCTCGTCGAGAAACACGGTGCCCCCGCCCGCCGCCTCGAACACGCCCTGCCGCGACGAGACGGCACCGGTGAAGGCACCGCGCTCGTGACCGAACAGCTCGCTCTCCAGCAGCTGCGGCGGCATCGCGCCGCAGTCGACGACCAGGAACGGCCTCTCCTTGCGCGGGCTGCCGAGGTGAATCGCCTCCGCGGAGACCTCCTTGCCGGTGCCGGTCTCGCCCTCGAGGAGGATCGTGGCGTCGCTCGAGGCCGCCTTGCCGAGCACCTCGAACACCGCCTGCATCGCGGTCGACCGACCGAGCATCCGACCGAACCGGTCATTGCCCACGACCTGGGTCCGACCCGAGTCGCTGGTCTCGAGGCGGACGGGGACGCCGCCCACGCTGAACGCGGCGCGGGCCTCCTGGTGACCGTTCCCCACGGCTCCGACATCGACCGTTGACGCACGATCCTTGACCGAACCAGGGCAGTTTGTTGCTTGCGTGCCGCGCCGCGTTTCGCCGCTCAGCGCGCGAGGGCGATCTTCGCCGCCCCCAGCAGCCCCGGCTGCGGGTGCGTCACGACGAAGGCCGGGAGCCGCTCCACCAGCGTGTGCAGGCGCCCCTTGCGATCGAACGCCTCGCGAAATCCGCCGCGCTGGAGGTAGCTCAGGATCCGGGGCGCGATCCCGCCGGCGACGAAGACGCCGCCGGTGGCGAGGACCATGAGGCCCAGGTTCCCCGCCGTCGAGCCGAGCACGGAACAGAAAATTGACAGCGCCATCTCGCAGACCGGATCGGTCCCCGCCATCCCCCGCTGCGAGATCACCGCCGCCGGATCGCTCCCCTGCGCCGCCAGGGCCGCCGCCGTCTCGGGACGGATGAGGCCGCGACAGGCCGGCTCCTCCGAGAGAAACGTGAAGGCGTCGGTGAGGCCGTGCCCCGAGAGCACCCGCTCGCAGGAGACGCGCCCGTACTTGGTGATCAGGAACTGCACCAGCCCCAGCTCGAGAGGCGTGCGCGCGGCGAGATCGACGTGCCCCCCTTCGGAGGGGACGACCTCGTAGCTGTTCTCGGCCGCCGCCCAGAGGAGAAAGGCCTGCCCGAGCCCCGTCCCCGCGCCGAGCACGGCGATCGGTCCGTGCGGCACCGGCGTTCCGCCGCCCAGCGCCACCATCTGCTCGGGACCGACGGCGGTGACGCCCAGGGCCGCGGCGTGGAAGTCGTTGACCAACGTGACGCGCGCGATCCCCAGCCGATGGGCGAGCGCCCGCCCGTCGATGATCCAGGGGAGGTTCGTCGCGCGGCACATGTTGTTCTCGATCGGCCCCGCGATGCCGAGGCAGGCGCTGGCGATCTTGGCGCCGGCGCCGACCTTGGCGGTGGCCGTCGTCAGGAATTCCTCCGCGATGACGTCCAGCGACTGGTAGGACCGCGAGGGATAGGTCTGCTCGAACAGCGCCGCGCCGACAGCGCCGCCCGGGCCGGCGTCGAAGATCGCCAGCCGCGCGTTGGTCCCCCCGATGTCGCCTGCGAGAACGGTCATGCCGGTTTGCCGCGTTTCGTCGCCCGAAGGGCGCTCGCCGCCGCCTCGTCGCAGAAGATGGTCACGGGGCCGGCGCGGCGTACGATCCGCGCGGCCGGCAAGTGACCGGCGTCGACCACGGTGGCCAGCGCGGACGCCTTCTCGGCTCCGGTTACCAGGAAGCAGACGTCGCGCGCGCCCGACAGCGCGGGGTAGGTGAGGGTCAGGCGGCGGGTCCCCATCTCGGCGACGTCGACGGCGACGGCCAGGCGATCCTCCTCCGCCAGCGCCGAGGTTCCAGGAAACAGCGACGCGGTGTGCCCGTCGGGACCGAGACCCAGGAGCACCAGATCGAGCCAGGGCGCCGAGGCACCGGCGGTCAGCGCCGCCTCGTAGTCGCGGGCGGCCGCGTCGAGATCGGGATCCTCACCGCGCCAGCGGACGACGTTGGCCGGCGGCACCTGCGCCGGATCGAGCAGCGTCTCGCGGGCCATCCGGTAGTTCGACTGCGGGTCGGCCGGCGGCACGGCGCGTTCGTCGCCGAAGAAGACGTTGGCGCGCGCCCAGTCGATCCCCTGCACCAGCTTCGGGTAGAGCGCGCGCGGCGTCGAGCCGCCGGCGAGCGCGATCCGGAACCGCCCGCGTGCGGCGATCGCGGCCGTCGCGGCGGCGCGGACGTGCGTGGCCGCCTGCTCGATCAGCGCGGGGAGACCCGCGGCGACGACGATGTTGGGGGTGCCGGCCATGGCGCCGCGGAACTTACTCCAACCAGCGGGGCCCTGAAAGGGTCCCCACGCGGGCTCACCGCGTCTTGTCTCGGCCGACCGGCGATGCTAGTTGAGACCGTCACATGGGCGCCTTCGAAGAGCTCTCCTGGCGTGGCCTGGTCGCGCAGGCGACCACCGAGAACATGGGCGAGGTGCTGTCGAAGCCGCTGGCGGTCTACTCGGGCTTCGATCCGACCGCGGCCAGCCTGCACGCCGGGAACCTGGTGCCGCTCATGTTGCTGACGCACTTGCGGCGGCACGGCCACCAGGCGCTGCCGCTGGTCGGCGGGGCGACCGGGATGATCGGGGATCCTTCGGGGAAGAGCAGCGAGCGTACCTTGCTCGATGAAGAGAAGGTCCGGGCCAACACGGCCAAGATCCGCGCGCAGATCGAGAAGTTCTTCGCCAGCGACGAGGGGCCGGCCGTGCGGGTGGTCGACAACCTCGACTGGCTGGGCGGCGTGAGGCTGCTCGACTTCCTGCGCGACGTCGGCAAGCACTTCGCGGTCAACCAAATGATCCAGCGCGACTCGGTGAAGGCGCGCTTCGAGTCGCGCGAGAGCGGCATCTCCTACACCGAGTTCTCGTACATGCTGCTCCAGGCGTACGACTTCCACGAGCTCAACCGACGCCACGCCTGCAAGATGCAGGTCGGCGCTTCGGACCAGTGGGGGAACATCGTGTCGGGCGTCGATCTCGTGCGGCGCCTCTCGGGCGACACCGTCTACGGGCTGACCGCGCCGCTGCTCACCAACAGCGAGGGGAAGAAGTACGGCAAGAGCGAGAAGGGGGCGGTGTTCCTCGACGGGTCGCTGACCTCGCCGTTCGACTTCTACCAGTTCTGGTTCAACAGCGCCGACGCCGACGTGGGGCGTTTCCTGCGCTGGCTCACAGTGCGAGGGAAAGAGGAGATCGAGGCGCTCGAGGCCTCGCCCGGCGCCGAGCGGCGCCCCCAGCGCGCGCTGGCCGAGGATCTCACCCGCCGCGTGCACGGGGGCGAGGCGCTCGCCGAGGTGCTGCGGGCGCTGGAGTCGCTGTTCGGCGGCGGCGACCTGCGCGCGGTCAGCGGCGCCATCCTCGAATCGGCGCTCGGCGCGGCGCCGTCGATCACAATCGACCGGGCGCGGTTCGATGGCGAGGGGGCGCTGATCGTCGATCTGCTCGCCGAGGTCGGCGCCTGCCCGTCGAAGTCGGACGCCCGCCGCCAGATCGCCGCGGGGGCGATCGCCGTCAACGGCACGCCGCTGGCCGGTGGGACCGCGGAGACGCGCCTGACCTCGGCCGACCTCATCGACGGGCGGCTGGTCGTGCTGCGCCGGGGCAAGCGCAACAACTTCGTCGTGCGCGTCCGCTGACGAGTTACCTGCGACTTCCCGCGCTCTTCGCTTCGAGGGTCCAGAGCCGCCCGGCGTATTCGAGGCAGCGGGCGAAAAGAGGGTCGCGGCCGCGCGGGCCGAGCGCCGCGACGCAGACGTCGGCGTCGGAGTAGGCGTCGAGCTTCACCGCCTTGCGGCGGCGCGATCGGGAGCTGGACGTGCGCCCGGTCGATCGCGTCGCGGGTGACGACGTACTCGTCGCGGCCGCTCGAAAGCTCGAATCGCCGAGGATGGCGCTCTCGTCGCAGGCGCCCGGGCCGGGAACGACGAACGCCTCGACGCTGCCGCCGTCCGCGCGCTCGAGGTCGAAGCGCAACCCACCGTCCGCCGTCTCGGACGCGCGGAGCGGACGCCAGCCGAGCAGCTGACCCAGCCAGGCGACGATCAGGAGCGCACCCACGTCGCCGCCCGTCCGATGCCGGACCACCAGCTTCGTTGCGCTCCCCAGCGGCGCCCCCCCCACCGGCGGATCGAAGAGGCCGGCGAACAGCAGGCGGAAGCTCCCGAGGCGCAGCCAGCCGAGATCGGCCACCGGCCGGGGCTGGGTGCGGGCCGCCAGGCGCTGCAGATCCTGCAGGTGGGGCGGTCCGCTGCAGCTGCCGGTGTCGACGACCAGCCGGCGGGTCACCGGCAAGAGCTCGCGCACGAGCAGCGTCGACGGCATCGAGGCGTCCATCCAGAGCGTGGCCGTCCGGACGCCGGGGACCTGGAGGGCACGCACCATGGCGCCGAAGTGCGCCTCGGCGCCGGCGGGGCCGACCAGCGTGATCTCCTCCGAGTAGACGACGCGGCCGCCGCCCGGCTGCGAGATGACGTGGCTCTCGATGGTCGCCGACAGATCGGCGCCGCCGGGGGCGCCGTCGAGGCAGAGGATGATGGCGCGGACGGGAACGACGGGCGCGATGGCGTCGACCAGCGCCTTGGTCTTCGCCAGCGCTTCGTTCCCGTGCGAGGGGATGACGAGGTTCCAGAGCGCGGCGCGGCCCACGGCGGCGCTGCCGCCATCGTGGCTCGCCTGCTGCCAGAGCGCGCCGAGCTCGCGCTCGATCTCCCCGACATCGACGGCGATCGGCTCGCCGCGCGCGAAGCGCTCGAAGTTGGCGCGGGCCTTTTCGACTTCGCGCGGACGAAGCTGGGCTTCGCCCGGCGGAGTCCCTGGCGGGAGGTGCGGAACCCGCCCAGGGTTCTGCGCCTGATCGTTGCTCACGGTAGACGCCAGGCGCGGCCGTCGGCGGCCAGCATCCGATCGGCCTCCTCGGGGCCCCAGCTCCCGGCCGCGTAGGCGGGGAGGGTGGTCTTGCCGGCGGCGGTCTCGGCCGGCCCAGCGCTGGTGGATGCGCGACATCCAGCTCCAGCTCGCCTCGACCTCGTCGCCGCGCGTGAACAGCGTCCCGTCGCCGAGCAGGCAGTCGAGCAGCAGGCGCTCGTAGGCCTCGGGCGGCTCCACGCCGAACGACGACCCGTAGCGGAACTCCATGCTCACCGGCGCGATCTCCATCGCCGGGCCCGGCAGCTTCGATCCGAAGTTGAGCGCGATCCCCTCGTCGGGCTGGATCCGGATGCTGAGCACGTTGGGCCGGATGCCGTCGCCGCGCCGCCCGAACAGCAGGTGCGGCGCCTCCTTGAAGTGGATGGCGATCTCGGTGACCCGCTTGGGCAGCCGCTTGCCCGAGCGCAGGTAGAACGGCACGCCGGCCCAGCGCCAGGAATCGATGAAGAGCTTGAGCGCCACGAACGTCTCGGTCGTCGACGCGCGGGTGACGCCCGGCTCCTCGCGGTAACCGGGGACCGCGCTTGCCGGCGATCGAGCCGGCGGCGTACTGCGCGCGCACGACCTGACGTTCGAATCTCGACCTTCGGGAATGTGGCGCAGCGCCTTCAGCACCTTGAGCTTTTCGTCGCGCACGGCGTCGGCCTCGAACGCGACCGGCGGCTCCATCGCCATCAGGCTCAGGACCTGCAACAGGTGGTTCTGGACCATGTCGCGCAGGCTGCCGGCCTGCTCGAAGTAGCCGCCGCGCCCCTCGACGCCGACCGTCTCCGGCGCCGGTGATCTGCACGTGGTCGACGAAGCGGTTGTTCCACAGCGGCTCGAAGATCCCGTTGGCGAAGCGGAAGACGAGGAGGTTCTGGACGGTCTCTTTCCCGAGGTAGTGGTCGATGCGGTAGATCTGCCGCTCGTCGAGGATCTCGTGCACCTGTCGGTTGAGCGCGCGCGCCGTCTCCAGATCGACGCCGAACGGCTTCTCGATGATGACGCGCGCGAAGCGGCTTGCCGGGCGCCGGCTGCGGGGCCAGCTCCGCCTGGCCCAGGCTGCGGATGACCGGCGCGAACGCCGACGGCGGCGTCGACAGGTAGAAGACGCGGTTGCCGGGGAGCCCCAGCGTCCGCTCGATCTCCTCGAGCCGCTTCTTGAGCGCGCTGGAAGGCCGCCGGATCGTCGTAGCGCCCCCTGCTGGTAGAAGACGTTGCGGGCGAACGCCGTCCAGAGCGCGGCGTCGACGGGACGGCGGCGCGCGAACTCGTCGCAGCCCCGCCGCATCTCCTCGCGGAAGGCGTCGTCGTCCTGGGCGTGGCGGCCGAACCCGAGCACGGCGAACCGCGCCGGCAGCAGGCGATCGCGCGTCAGGCTGTAGAGCGCCGGGAGCAGCTTGCGGCGCGCCAGATCGCCCGAGGCGCCGAAGATGACCATCGTCGCCGGCTCGGGGATCCGCTCCTCGACCAGCCCTTCGCGCAGCGGGTTGGGCAGCGCAGCGGGAAGCGCGATCTTCTCCACGTCGTTGTCAGCGTCCGTTGGGTCGCTGATCAGCTGGCGGTTACTTCGCCGGCTGGCCATCGCGTCGGCCAGCGCCTTGAGACCCGCGTCGACGTCGGCGCCCAGATGGACGCGCAGCGCGCGCCGCCCGCGCCGCCGCAGCACCTGCAGGTCGCCCAGCGCCTGCGCGTTCCGCAGCGTCGCGAAGCTGTACGCCTCGCCCGGAATCGGCAGGTCGCCGGTGCGCGTCGCTGGTCAACTGGACGAAGACGCCCGTGTTCGGGCCGCCCTTGTGCAGCTGACCCGTCGAGTGCAGGAAGCGCGGGCCGTAGCCGACGGTCGTCGCGTTCTTCGAGCGATCGCGGCAGGCGACGCGCAGGCGGGTCAGCGCGGCGTCGCGCGCCGTCGTGCGCACGAAGTAGGCGCAGAACGCCAGGTAGTCGCCCGGGCCCGCCGAGCCGATGTGCGCGGCGATGCGGTCGAGGTCGGTCACGCCGCAGGTCGCCTCGGGCTCGGCGGCCGGCAGCTTCCCCTCGGTCGCGAAGGCGGCGAGCAGCGCGCCGGTGGCGAGCTTCGCCTCGGTGACGTTGGGCTCGTCGAACGGGTTGACCCCCAGCGTCGCGCCCGCGATGGCCGTCGCCATCTCCCAGCGGAAGAACTCGCGTCCCAGCGCCTCGCGCGATCTCGACGGCGATGCGCACCACCGGGTGGCCGGCCTGCCTCCAGCGCCGCCACCGCCGCGTCCTGCGCGGCGTCGCCCGTCGCCGAAGCGCAGGTAGGCGAACAGGCGGTCGTTGCCGTAGACCTCGGGCGCGCCCAGCGGCTCGCCGTCGATCGGGACGATCCCCTTGCCTTCCTTGCCGGTCGACTCGGCGACCAGCTGCTCGATCCAGGAGCCGAGCGAGGCGATCTCGGGCGACATGACGAAGGTCAGCTTGTCGCGGCCCGCCTTGCAGGCGGCGCCCATCGCCGCGCCGAGGCGCACGCCGCGGGCTCTCCTCGACGGGCACGACGGCGCTCGAGGCGGCCGCGAAGGTGACGCGCCGCCTCCAGCATCCCGGCGAGCGGCGCCCGCAGCAGCGCCGCCGGCACGAGGCCGAAGTAGGAGAGCGCCGAGTAGCGCCCGCCGATGTCGGCCGCGTTGACGAACGTGCGGCGGTACTTCTTCTCCTCGGCGAGCTGGCCGAGCCGCGTCGCCGGATCGGTGATGGCGACGAAGCGCGCGCGCCGCGTCTTGGCGACGTCGCCCTCGTTCTCGCGCGAGCGTCTTCTGCCAGAAGTGCCGCTCGAACGACTGGATCTCGATCGTGCCGCCCGACTTCGAGGCGACGATGAAGAGCGCCTTCTTGCCGGCGATCGGCCGCGTCGACCGCGGCGACGGCCGCCGGATCGGTGTTGTCGAGGACGTGCAGCTTGCAGCCCGCCCGGCTGCGACGGCCAGGTCAGCGCCGAGCACCTCGGGGCAGAGCGAGCTGCCGCCCATGCCGAGCAGGACGGCGTCGGTGAAGCCGGCGCCGCGCGACCTCGGCGGCGAAGGCCTCCAGCTCGCCGATCTTACGCTTGGCCTGCATGAGCGCGGCGCGCGCAGCCAGCCGAGCCGCGTCTTGATCGACTTCTCGTGCGCCGGGTCCTTCGAGAAGAGCGTCGGATCGCCCTCCCAGATCCGCTTCGAGCGCCTTCTCGCCTGCGCAGGCGCGCGATCTCCGCGTCGGTCGCCAGCCGCAGCGCCTCGGGCAGCACGGCCGTCTGCCGTCCCGACGCCGACTCGAGGAGCGCGGCGCGCCGCGCGGTCGATGGCGTCGGTCAGCGCCGTCATCGAGCGTGGTGAACGACTTCACGCCGTCGGCGAGCAGGCCGTGGCAGACGCGCGCCGAGATCGATCCCCAGCGCGCCGAGCTCGGCGACGGCCTGCTTGGCGCCGCCTCGAGATCGGTCGTCGAGCGCGCGCGCGCCGGATCGCCGTGGTCGATGAAGGCGTCGAGCGTGGCGGGCGGAACGGTGTCGACGGTGTCGCGCGCCCATGAGCGCGTCGACGTAGTAGCGTGTCGGGGTAGCTCGGGTCCTTGGTCCCGGTCGACGCCCAGAGCAGCCGCTGCGGGCGCGCGCCGGCCGCCGCCAGCGCCTTCCAGCGCGGCGAGGCGACGGTGCCGCTCGTAGATCTCGTACGCCATCTTGGCGTTGGCGATCCCGATCTTGCCGCGCAGCACCTGGCAGCGCGCCGCCTCGGCCGGCGCGGCCGCCGCCTTCTCGTTCGAGCAGCTTGTCGCAGACGCTGTCGACGCGCGAGACGAAGAAGCTGGCGACCGAGGCGATGCCCCGCGAAGCTCGCCGCCCGCCGCCTTGCGATCCTCGAGCCCGCCGAGATACGCCTCGACGACCTCCTCGTACTGGAGCAGCGAGAAGATCAGCGTGACGTTGACGCTCACCCCCTGCGCCGTGAGCGCGCGGATGGCCGGGATCCCCTCGGGCGTCGCCGGCACCTTGATCATGACGTTGGGGCGCCCGACCAGGTTGGCGAGGCGCAGCCCCTCGGAGACGGTCTTCTCGGTGTTGGTCGCCAGCTCGGGCAGCACCTCGAGCGAGACGCGCCCGTCGACGGCGTCGCTCGACTGCGTAGACGGGCAGCAGCAGATCGCAGGCGCCGCGGATGTCCTCGATCGACCAGCGCCTCGTAGATGTCGGCCGTCGACTTGCCTTCGGCCGCCAGCTTGCGCAGCGCCTCCTCGTAGTCGCTGGAGGCGACGATGGCCCGCTCGAAGATCGTCGGGTTCGAGGTGAGGCCGCGCACCCCTTTGTCGACCAGGCCGGCCAGCGCGCCCGAGCGCAAGAGCCCCCGGCGCATGTTGTCGTACCAGATGCTCTGCCCGAGCTCGTGGGCCTGGTGCATGCGGGTTCGTGCGGTGGCCATCGGTCTATTCCTCTCCTGTTGCTTCTGTTGTCGCACGCCGCCGGCGTGGTCCTCGTCGGTCTCGATCGCGGCTCGATCCTGATCTGTCGACCCGACGCGCGTGACGCCGCCGCCGTCGAACGGCGCCGCCAGCCAGACGTCGGCGATCGCCAGCGCCTCGCCCTCCGGCACCGTTCGCGCCCCCAGGCAGAGCACGTTGGCGTCGTTGTGGGCGCGCGACATCCTTGGCCACCTCGACGTTCCAGGCAAGGACCGCCCGCACGCCGTGGATCTTGTTGGCGGCGATGCAGACACCCATGCCCGTGCCGCAGACGAGCAGGCCAACAGCGCCCGCCTCGCGCGCTGACTGCGCGCCCGACGGCGGCGGCGTAGTCGGGATAGTCGCAGGAGGCCTCGGTCGCCGTTCCGAGATCCTCGACGGTGTGGCCGCCGCCGCGCAGGTGCTCGACCAGCCGGTGGCGCAGGGCGAAGCCCCGCGTGATCGCTGCCCGCGTAGATCTTGCTCACGACAGGACTCTCATACTGCAATCCGGCGCGGTCGTCGAACCAAGAACACCATCACCGCCGCGAAGGTCGCCGTCGCGCCAAGCGCCGCCAGTCCCGGCGCGTAACCGGCCGTCGCCGACTTCAGCTTGCCGACCAGGAACGGGCCGACGAATCCGCCCAGACAACCGACCGAGTTGATGAGACCGACCGCCGCCGCCGCCGCCGCGCCCGACAGGAACCAGCGCGGCATCGGCCAGAACGCCGGCATGAAGCCGTAGATCCCCGCGCCGACCAGCGCCAGCGCGAGGAGCCCCAGCGCCGGCGCGCGCGAAGCGACGCCGATCGTCATGCCGAGCGCCGCCATCAACATGGGGACCATCGTGTGGAACGCGCCGCTCGCCGGTGCGATCCGACGACAGGCCGATGACAGCCGTGCAGATCCCGCCGGCGACGTAGGGGAGGGTGGCCACCAGCGACACGGTCAGGTTCGAGCAGGCCCGTCAGGCTCTTCACCACGGTCGGCATCCAGAGACTGAAGCCGTACGAGGTGGTGACGATTCCGAAGTAGGCAAGGACCAGGAGCAAGATGTCACGCCGCAGGACCGCGCGCGCCAGGGCGACCCAGGGCGTCCGCCGCGGTCGCGCCGGGCGCCGTCGCCGCGCTCTCGCGCGCCAGCGCCGTCCGAGCAGATACTCCTTCTCGGCAGCCGTCGAGCCAGCGCGCCTGGCGCGGTCGATCGGTCAGGTAGAAGAACGTCACCACGCCGAGGACGATCGCCGGGCAGCCCCTCGAGCAGAAACAGCCAGCGCCAGCCGGCCATGCCACCCCAGTGGACGCCGAGCAGGAGCCCGGAGACGGGCGCGCCGACCATGTTCGAGATCGGCACCGCCAGCATGAAGAAGGCGAAGGCGCGCGCGCGATCCTCGACGCGGAACCAGTGCGACAGATAGACGACCACGCCCGGGAAGAAGCCGGCCTCGGCGGCGCCCAGCAGGAACCGCAGCCAGTAAGAACTGGCGCGGCGTGTGGACGAAGGCCATCGCGCAGGCGACCAGCCCCCAGCCGACGAGGATGCGCGCGATCAGCTTGCGCGCGCTCCAGGTCTCGACCAGCAGCGTTCCGGGGATCTCGAACAGGAAGTAGCCGAAGAAGAAGATGCCGGCGCCGAAGCCGTACTGGCTGTCGGTGAGCGGCAGATCGTGGCGCATCTCCAGCGCCGCGTAGCTGATGTTGACCCGATCGAGGTAGGCCACGAAGTAGAGCAGCAGCAGGATACGGCACCGTGCGCAGCAGGACACGCGCGCGGACCCGCCGGCCTAGTGTCGTCGTCGGACACGATCGCGGCGCGAGCATACAACAGCGCCTGGGTGGCCGTGCTAGGGTCGCGGCGCGTGCACGCGCCGAGCCTGCCGGGACACTCGATCTTCCTGCTGCTCGTCGAGCTGGCGCTGCTGATCGGGATGGCGCGCCTCGGCGCCGAGTTCGCCAAGCGGATCGGCCTGCCGGCCGTCGTCGGCGAGATGGCGGGGGGCATCGCGCTCGGGCCCAGCCTCTTCGGCCACTACGCCCCGGCCACCTTCGCCGCCATCTTCCCGTCGCAGCGCGGAGCAGGTGCACCTGCTCGACGCCTTCGGCACCGTCGGGATGTGCCTGCTGCTGCTGCTGACCGGGCTCGAGACCGATCTCCGCCTGCTGCGCAACCTGGGCGCGCGGCGTTCATCGCCTCGGTGATGGGGATGGCGCTGCCGTTCGCGCTCGGCTTCGGCCTCGGCTACCTCATGCCGGGCGGTTACCTGACCGATCCCGGCCACCGGATCCTGTTCAGTCTCTTCCTCGCGACCACCATGTCGATCTCGGCGATGCCGGTCATCGCCAAGATCCTCGTCGACCTCGATCTGACCAAGCGCAACATCGGCCTCGTCATCCTCTCGGCCGGCGTCGTCGACGACACCGTCGGCTGGCTGATCCTCTCGCTCATCGCCGGCGCCGCCACGCACGGCGCGGTCCACGCCGCCGACCTCGGGCTGACGGTGCTTTGGCTGGTCGTCTTCATCGTCCGGCGCCGCGTTCGTGCTGTTCCCGATCTTGCGGATCGCCATCCGGGCGACCTCCGAGCGCTTCCGGTCGAACGACTCCGATCTGGTCCTCATCATCGCGGTCACCTTCCTGTGCGCGGCGGCGACCGAGCGGATCGGCGTCCACGCCGTGTTCGGCGCCTTCGTGGCGGGCGTCGTGCTGCACCAGGTGCCGCGGCTCCGCAAGGAGACCATCGTCCGCCTGGAGTCGTTCACCTTCGGCGTCCTGGCGCCCATCTTCTTCGGGATCGTCGGCCTGCGCGTGAACCTCTGGGAGCTCGGCGGCGGGCGGATGCTGGCGCTGGTCATCGTCGTCGCCTGCCTCGGCAAGCTGGTCGGCTGCGCGCTCGGCGCCTACTGGGGCGGGCTGCGCTTCTGGGAGGCGGCCTCGATCGCCGTGGCGATGAACGCCCGCGGCGCGATGGGGATCGTGGTGGCCACCATCGGCCTGTCGCTCGGGATCCTGACGCCGCAGATGTTCTCCATCATCGTCATGATGGCGATCGTCACCTCGTTCCTGGCACCGGTCGGCCTGCGGCTCACCATGCCGCGCGTCCGGATGACCGAGGACGAGGCGCGGCGCATCGTCGCCTCCGAGTCGACCGGCGCGTTCGATCCGGGCAGGTGCGCGTCCTGCTGGCCACGGCCGGCGGCCCGAACGCGCTGGCGGCCGCGCCGCTGGCGTTCGGCCTGGCAAAGCGGAGCAGCGCCGCGGTGAAGATTCTCCACGTCGAGGCGCAGCACGCCTGGTGGCGGCGGGTGCTCCCCGCGTTCGGCCGCCGCGCCCCGACCGGCGTCAGCGACCAGTTCGAGCGGATGCGCGTCCTCGCGGGCGAGAAGCCGCCCGAGATCGCGCAGGCGCGCGGGCCGGCCGTCGCGCCCGCGATCTGCGCGGAGGCGGAGCGCGGCTGCGACCTCATCGTCATCGGCTCGGGCGAGGGGCCGTCTCGATCGGCGGCCCGGTGGTCGAGCAGGTCGTCGGGGCGGCGCCCTGCCACGTCGCGATCCTCAAGACGCCGGCCCTCGCCGGCGATTACCGCAACCTGCTTGTCCCCGTCGACGGCAGCATCGCTCGCGGCTGGCGGTCGAGCTGGCGATCGCGCTACGCCGAGGCGACCGGCGCCGAGCTGACGCTGGCGGTCCTCACCGAGCGCCGCCCGCAGGCCGCGGCCTACGCCGACGTGAGCGGCACGCACGTCCCCGGTGGACGTCGCCGGCCACCGGCGACGAGGAGCTGGCGCGGATCTCGGTCGTCTTCCGCGCCTCGGCGGTCAAGCCGAGCATCATCCACCTGGCCTTCGACCCCCGCTCGAGCCCGGTCGCCCAGGAGGTCGAAAAGGGCCACTACGATCTGGTGGTCCTCGGCACGGAGAACCGCGCCGTGCAGCACCGGCTGTTCTTCGGCTACGAGAACGAACGCCTCATCCGCGCCGCGCGGGTGCCGGTACTGGTCGTCGTCCCCAACCTGGGCCGCCTGGCCGAGGCGGGCGGGCGGCGCGCCCGACCTCGCGCTCCAACGCGCGCAATTGACGGTCTCCCCGCCGGGCGATACGGTCGTCGCGCATGGCCGCGGAGATCGTCCACATCGAGTTCAAGAGCGCGAACTTCGCCCGCACGTCGGAGTTCTACGCCAAGGTCTTCGACTGGCAGATGGAGCAGAACGCCTCCGCGAGCTACATGAAGCTCTCCGGCGAACAACGCGCCGAGCGGCGGCTGGGTGCGCGCCGACCTGGTCCAGTCCCCGGGTCCGATCGCCTATCTGCCCGTCGAGGATCTGGAGGCGACGCTGAACGAAATCGAGCGGGCCGGCGGCCGGGTGCTGGTCCGCAGCCTGCCGTTCGCCGGCGGCGGCGAGGTGGGCCTCTTCGCCGATCCCGACGGCAACGTGCTCGGCCTCTGGAAGCGCAAGGAGGGCGGTGCGGCGGCCGCGGCCGCCAAGCCGGCGACCAAGCCGAGCACGGCCGCCAAGCCGGCGGCAGCCGCCAAACGGCCGCCAAGCCGGCCCGGCCAAGAAGCCCGCCAAGAAGAAGTAGCTTCAGAGCCAGCGGCGGAGGCGTAGGCGAGGCGCTCGAGCAGGCGGACGATCCAGCCCCGCTCGGCGAACGCCGCGGTCGTCAGCTCCTCGCTGGCCGCCATGTCGGAGACCAGCATGGTCCCCACCTCGGCGGCGCCGGCCGGATCGATGACGTTGACCACCAGCTCCAGGTTGTAGGCCAGCGAGCGGTGGTCGAAGTTGTAGCTGCCGATGCGAGACGAACGTGTCGTCGACGACCAGCGCCTTGGTGTGGGTGACGACCGGGCTGCGGAAGATGCGGGCCCCCGCCGCCAGCAGCGGCGCGAAGACCGCCCGCGTCGCGTAAGTCGAGGATCCGCGGAATCGCTGGCCAGCGGCACCAGGAGCCGCACGTCGACGCCGCGCGCGGCCGCGGTCCGCAGCGCGCGCAGCGACGCCCCGATCGGGGACGAAGTAGGGGTTCGCCACCAGCACGCGCTGCCGGCTCTCGCGGATGGCGTGCAGCGCCGCGCGCCGGATCGCGAATCGGTCGCGCCGCTCGCCGTTGGAGATCACCGCCAGCGCCGGACCACGCCCGCGGCCGGCGGGGCCGGGAGGCGCCTCGGGGTCGAGGCGCATCCGGCTGCGGCGCGCGCCGGTTCCAGGTTCGCAGGAACGTCGCCTCGATCGGCGTGACCGCCGGCCCCTCGATGGCAATGGCGGCGTCGAGCCAGCCGCCGCCCCCCTCGGCCTGACTGACCCATTCGATCGAGATGTTGATCCCGCCGGTGAACGCGAGCCGCCCGTCGCAGACCAGCGTCTTGCGGTGGTTCCGCCGCATGAGCGACCAGAGCCGCGGCCGCCAGAAGCGGTACTTGTGGTAGCCGACCACGTGCACGCCGAACCCCCGCATCCGCTGGAAGAAGGCGGCAGGCGTGTCGCGGCAGCCGACGAAGTCGTAGAGCAACCGCACCTGCGACGCCGCGCTGGGCGGCCCGCGACAGCGCCTCGGCGAACCGGCGGCCGATCCCGTCGTCGCTGAAGATGTACATCTCCAGCGAGACGCGTGCCTTCGTGGCGCCATCGATCGCCGCGATCCAGGCGGGGAAAGCCTCGGCGCCGTTGCGCAGCAGCGCGTACGCTGTTCCCGGGGACCAGCGCGCGCGGGTCCTCGGCGTAGCGGGCCAGCGTCCGGAACGCGCCGACGAATTCGGGGAGGCTGTCATTGACCGAGCCCCTCGGAGCGACTAAGGTCTGCGCCGCCGATGGGTCGTGAAGAGCATATAGAATTCCAGGGGCGCGTCATCGAGGTGTTGCCTGCCGGGAACTTTCGCATCGAGCTCGAGAACGGCCATCAGGTGTTGGCGCACCTTGGAGGCAAGTTGCGAAAACACCGCATCCGCGTGGTGCTCGGCGACAAGGTCACCGTCGCGCTCACGCCGTACGACCCGACCCGCGGCATCGTCGTCTACCGCGGATAGCCGGCTCGCCGAGGAGAGCCGGCGTTCGGCGGGGACCAGCTGGCCGCCGTGACCTCGCGCCGGCCGCTTCCCCCGCGGGAGGCGATGGAGCGAGTCCGCGCGCTGCTCATGGAGGTGGCGGCCACCGATCCGGAAGGGCTCCTCGCCCGCGGCCTGGCGCGCTTCGGGTCCTGGCGGGCGCTGGCGGCCGTGGTGGGGACCGACTGGCTCCCGCTCCCCCGGCGGCGCGCCGCCCCTCTGGGGCCGCTCGTGCGTCGGCGGCTGCGCGCGTTGGGGGCGCGAGGCGGCGGCCGGCGCGGCGGCCGAGCTGGCGGCCGTCGGCGAGCCGCTTCAGCTTCGGGGAACCTGCGAGCGCCTCTGGCCGGGCGCCGCCGGCGAATCTCTGGCGCACCGCGGTCGTCGAACGACGAGACGGGCCTCTGGGCCGTCGAGCAGGGCGCAGGACTTCGTGCTGCGCGGTGCGGACGGCCGCGCCGACGTTGGTCCTGGCGAAGGGGGGACGGCTGGTCAACGCCGATCGGCTCCAGGCCGGCGACGAGGTGCGCGGTATTCGGGGTCGGCGCGCTGGTACCGGACCGCGCCGGCCTGGCGGGAGCGCTACGGCCGGGGCGGTTTGGTCCCCGCGCTTCGCTCGGATTCCTCGCACCCGTTGCTCGTCAGCGTGATCAGGCGCTACGATCAGGAGGACGATGGCCCCCAAGATTGAGCTCGCCCAAGTGGATGCCGACGTGCGCGCCGCCGCCGGCGCTTGAAGCCGCCCGTCGATCCGGCGACGCTCGGGCACCGCGAGCTGCTGGGCGGCGAGTTCTGGCGCCAGATCCCGGCCTACGCCGACGTCGCCGCCGGCCGAGTTCCTGGATCACCGCTGGCAGGCCAAGCACTCGATCACCAACATCCCCAAGCTGCTGGCGACGCGTGCTCGGGCCTCGTCTCCGACGCGTTCGTCGCCGACGCGCAGCGCGGGTTCGAGCGGGCGCCCATGTCGGTGCGCGTCTCGCCGTACCTGCTGTCGCTCATCGACTGGGACGAACCCGCTACGAGGATCCGCTGCGCATGCAGTTCATCCCGCTCGGCTCGCGCCTCTTGCCGGATCACCCGCGGCTCGACCTCGATTCGCTGCACGAGCGGGCCGACATGCCGGTGCCGGGGCTGACCCACCGCTACGTCGACAAGGCGCTGTTTCTGGCGCTCGACACCTGCCCCGTCTACTGCCGCTTCTGCACGCGCAGCTACGCGGTCGGCATCGACACGGAGGAGGTCGAGAAGTTCCAGCTCAAGGTCAACGCCGAGCGCTGGGAGCAGACGTTCGCCTACATCCGCTCGCGCCCCGAGCTGGAGGACATCGTCATCTCGGGCGGCGACGCCTACCAGCTGCGCGCCGAGCAGATCACGCAGATCGGCGAGACGCTGCTCTCGATCGATCACGTCCGGCGGATGCGCTACGCGACCAAGGGGCCTGGCGGTCATGCCGCAGAAGATCCTGACCGACGACGCCTGGATCGACGCGCTCACCGGCGTGGTCGAGCACGGCCGCAAGCTGCACAAGGAGGTGGTGATCCACACCCACTTCAACCACCCGCGCGAGATCACCGAGATCACGCAAGGCGGCGATGGACAAGCTCTTCGAGCGCGGCATCACCGTGCGCAACCAGACGGTGCTGCAGCGCCGGGTGAACGACAGCGCCGCGACGATGCGCTGCTGGTGCAAGCGGCCTCAGCTACGTCAACGTGCACCCGTACTACGTCTACATGCACGACCTCGTGAAGGGGGTGGAGGACCTGCGCACGACGCTGACGACGGGCGCTCGACGATCGAGAAGGAGCATCCGCGGCGCGACGGCGGGGTTCAACACGCCGACGGTCGTCGTCGACGCGCCGGGCGGCGGCGGCAAGCGCGACGCCCACTCGTACGAGCACTACGACCGCACCACCGGCATCTCGGTCTACACGGCGCCGGCGGTCCACCCGGGCATCGTCTACTTCTACTTCGACCCCATCGACCTGCTGCCGCCCGAGGGCCAAGCGCGCTGGGCCGATCCGGCCGAGCACGACAAGATGCTCGACGAAGCGCGCGCCGCGGCCGTGGCCAGGCCGCATCTATGATTGCGGCGAGACCTCGAGGGAGGGCGGCTTCGCCGCACGACGAGCGTGCGCGGGGGGCACGCGGGACCCTTTGAGGGGTCCCGACGATACTGATGTCCAGGGCTGTACCAACTGCGGGCAGCAAGGGCGGGTGCGACGCGCGCAAGCACGAGATGTTCGGCGCCATCGACGAGGCGCTGGCGCGGCTCTACCCGACGCGCCGCTGGGACGAGCGGGACGAGGCGGCCGGGTTCGGCGCCGGGCGGGCGCGGGGGAGGGGGACGCGCTGGCGGCGCGCGCTGGCGGCGCGCCTCAAGGCGCGGCGACGCTCTACCGCCCCGGCACCGCCGAGGAGACGTGCGACTACGTCTACGTCCTGTGCCTCGGGCGCACGCCGTCGCTGGTCGAGCTGCGCGAGTCGGCGCTCGAACGGGCGCGTCCGCGCGCGCTCGAGCGACGCATCGCCGAGGGACCGGTCGACCGAGCTCTACCTGCGCGTGGCGCTCTCGACGCTGGCGCGCGTTCGCGGCCGTCCAGGAGGTGACGTGCGGCAGCCGACCCGCGATCGGACGGCACCTCGTCATGACGCGAGGCGCCCCGCACGGGCGATCTTCGAGCCGGCGCTGCTCAAGCGGCTGCCAGGCGCTGGTCGGCGGTGCTCGCCGAGCGGAACATCCGCCACCTCGACTTCGGCGAGATCGTCGAGCCGCCGGCGGGCTTCGATCCCGGCGACTACGCCGAGCGACTACGGCGGCGCGCCCGCGATCGCCAACTACCTCTTCTACCCGCAGCCGCCGGCCGCCGTCACCACCACCGACGCTCACTTGAGCTTGGCCGCGAGCTCCGGCTGCAGAGCCGACGGCCGATGGCCTTCGCGCGCCGCTCCTCGGGCGCGTCGTAGCGGCCGACCGGCGCCGCCGCGACCTCGTCGAGCAGGCGCTTGGCCTCGGGCGCGCGGTCCTCGTCGAGGTAGCATGCTCGCCGAGGTAGACGCGCGCGCGCAGCGTCGCCGGGTTCACCTGCGACCGCGCGCCGCAGGTGCTCCTCGGCCTGCTTGCGGTCGCGCTTGGGCCAGGGGAGCTTGTCGAAGAAGCGCCCCCAGGCGGTCTCCACGCCGCCGTGCTCGTAGCCGTCGTTCAGGGCTGCCGCGCGCCCCAGCCGGTCGCGGAACTTCCCCTCCAGCCCGGTCGAGAGCGCCTTGACCACGCCGAGGCCGAGCGCGTAGTTGCCCATGCAGACGGCGGCCCAGTAGTAGCCCTCGACGTCGTTCGGGTTGACGGCGATGGCGTGCTCGGCGATGTCCCAGCCGTCCTTCCCGCCAGCGCGAGCGCTGCTCGCGCGGCTCGGCCGGGATCGTCGCTGGCCCAGAAGTAGAACCGGGCCGCGCGCCAGAGCACGTCGTAGTCGCTCGGGGCACGCGCCAGCCCCGCCTGCACCAGCCGCTGCTCCTCGGCGAACGCCGCCCGGTCGTCGCGCCGCCGGTGCAGCTCGTCGATGCGCGCGAGCAGCGCGGCGAGGGCGAGCGCGGCGAGCGGACGCCCCGGCGTCCTTCGCCGTCGCGTGCGGGCCGCCCGCGAGAGCCCCGCATCGCGCGTCCCGCCCGTCGCGGCAGTCGACGCGAAAAGCCAGCGCCGCAGCGACGGTTAGGAGGTTCACGCGCGGAGTATATAGGTTATGCTCGCGCGCAGCCCCCAGGAGGAAACGCCGTGCCGGACACAGCCAATCACCACGCCGAGCTGAAGATCGACGACACAGATTCTGGAAGTTGCCCGTCGTGGTCGGGACCGAGGACGAACGCGGCGATCGACATCGGCAAGCTGCGCGCCAAGACGGGCTACGTCACGCTCGACCCGGCGTTCATGAACACGGCCTCGACGCAAGAGCGCGATCACGTTCCTCGACGGCGAGAAGGGCATCCTGCGCTACCGCGGCATCCCCATCGAGGAGCTCGCCGAGAAGTCGACCTTCGTCGAGGTCGCGTACCTGCTCATCTACGGCCAGCTGCCCGAGCAAGCAGGAGCTCGCCGCGTTCTCCGAGGCGCTCACGCGCCACTCGCTGCTCCACGAGGACATGAAGCACTTCTTCGACGGCTTCCCCGGCACGGCGCACCCGATGGCGATCCTGTCGGCGATGGTGCTGCTCGCTGTCGAGCTACTACCCCGACGCGCTCGACGTGAAGAACCGCGACGAGCAGGACGCCACCATCGCGCGCCTCATCTCGAAGGTGCGGACGATCGCGGCCTTCTCCTACAAGAAGTCGATCGGCCAGCCGTTCGTCTACCCGAAGAACACGCTCAGCTACTGCGCGAACTTCCTCAACATGATGTTCTCGGTCCCGGCCGAGCCGTACGAGGTCGACGCGGAGATCGTGAAGGTCCTGAACCTGCTCCTCATCCTGCACGCCGACCACGAGCAGAACTGCTGCACCTCGACGGTGCGCCTGGTCGGCAGCTCGCAGGCGAACCTCTTCGCCTCGATCTCCGCCGGCATCTGCGCCCTCTGGGGCCCGCTGCACGGCGGCGCCAACGAGGAGGTGCTCGAGATGCTCGAGGAGATCCAGCGACGACGGCAGCGGGCCGCAAGAAGTTCGTCGACCTGGCGAAGAACAAGAACTCGGGCTTCCGCCTGATGGGCTTCGGCCACCGCGTCTACAAGAACTTCGACCCGCGCGCGAAGATCATCAAGGCCGCCGCCGACAAGGTGCTGTCGCAAGCTGAAGCACCCGGACCCGCTGCTCGACATCGCGAAGGCGCTCGAGGAGGCCGCGCTCAAGGACCCGTACTTCGTCGAGCGGAAGCTCTACCCGAACGTCGACTTCTACAGCGGCATCATCTACCGCGCGCTCGGCATCCCGACGAACATGTTCACCGTCATGTTCGCCATCGGCCGCCTGCCCGGCTGGATCGCCCACTGGAAGGAGATGATCGAGGACTCCGACGACGAAGATCGCCCGCCCGCGCCAGATCTACACCGGGCCCGCCGCTCACGCACTACGTCCCCATGGACAAGCGCTAACCGCCCCCCCTCCCTCGGCCCGGCTCTTTCGGTCAGACGGCGCCCCACAGCACGGCTCTGCCCAAGGGCGCACCCGGAGCACGAGGGCCATCCGCGGCGCTCGCGCGAAGGGGCGCAACCAAGCGCCCAGGACGCGCAAGCGAGCCGTAGGGCAGGCCGCGCGCGGTAGCCGACGCGAGGCGGGAGTGAAAGCGGGTGTCCGGGCCCGAAGGGCGACTACTGCTTCGCCGGAGCCGGAGCAGGCTTAGCGGCCGCGGCCTTCGCAGCCGGTGCCGCGGCCTTGGCCGGCGGAGGCGCCGTCGCCGCGGGCGGTGCCGTCGGTGCAGGAGCAGCCGGCGCGGCGGGTGCAGCCGCGCCGTTGCCGGCCGCCGGGGTCGCCGCGCCGCCGCCGGGCTCGGTGTCGTCACCCTCGGGGGCGCGGTCCCACTTGTTGACCGTGCCGTTGCCGGTGGTGTCGTAGCCGATGCGATCGAGCTTGCCGCCCTCGTAGTACTCCCACTCGTCGACCTTGCCGTCGCCGTTGGTGTCGCGCTCCTGGCGGACCAGTTTCTCGTCCTCGAAGTACTTCCAGACGTCGGGCTTGCCGTCGAAGTTGGTGTCGAACTCTTCCCGCACCTTCTTGCCGCCCGCGTAGTAGACGGTCATGTCGAACTTGCCGTCGAAGTCGGTGTCGGCCTCGTCCATCGAGACGATGCCCTTGTCGTCGTAGTAGTAGACGAGATCGATCTTGCCGTCGTGGTTGAGGTCGACCTCCTTGCAGGTCAGGACCTCTGTCTTCTGCCCCCCGATGTCGACCGACTGATAGAACTTCCAGACGTCGGCCTTCTGGTCCAAGTTCGTGTCGGCCGTGACGACGTTTTTCCCCTTCTCGTCGCACTTCGTCCGGTCGATGTTGGGGGCGCTCGGGACGTTGCTCCCGCTGGGGCTCACCATCTCGGCGTGCTTCGGGTTCTCCGCGCAGGCCGCCGCCAGCAACGCCAAGGAACCCAACGCTAACCAGGACTTGGAATGGGACATGGCGCCTACGGTAGGGCGGAAACGGCGGCGTATCAAGTGCTTGCGATCTTGACCGGCCACCTATGGTCATGCATGGTCACGCCATGGCGAGGAAGAAGATTTCCACGACCATCTACATCACCCCGGAGCAGAACGATCAGCTCAAGCAACTGAACGCGAAGACGCGCGTTCCGGTCGCGGAGTACATCCGGCAAGGGATCGACATGCTGCTGGAAAAAGAACGGCACAACCTCCCGGGACAGCTCACACTGCACG
Source organism: uncultured Pseudomonadota bacterium (assembly GCA_963725905.1). Lineage (GTDB taxonomy): Bacteria > Myxococcota_A > Polyangia > Fen-1088 > Fen-1088 > JADGRB01. The sequence goes on from CAVSAG010000009.1 coordinate 258,403, forward strand.
TCCCGTCCGGGCGCTGACCCGCGCCGCCGTCCCCGCCTCATGCTCACGCCGACGCGTCTGATTCGAAACTTCTCGATCATCGCCCACATCGACCACGGCAAGTCGACGCTGGCCGACCGGCTGCTCGACGCCACCGACGCGCTGACCGACCGCGAGCGCAAGGCGCAGTTCATGGACAGCATGGATCTCGAGCGCGAGCGCGGGATCACCATCAAGGCGGCGACGGTGCGCCTGACCTACCACGCCACCGACGGGCAGACCTACGAGCTGAACCTCATCGACACGCCCGGCCACGTCGACTTTCACTACGAGGTGTCGCGCTCGCTCGCCGCCTGCGAGGGGGCGGTTCTGGTGGTCGACGCGTCGCAAGGAGTCGAGGCGCAGACGCTGGCCAACGTCTACCTGGCGGTGAACAACAACCTCACGATCATCCCGGTGATCAACAAGATCGATCTGCCGGCCGCCGATCCCGAGAACGTGCGGCGGCAAATCGAGGAGGTCGTCGGCATCGACGCCTCCGAGGCGATCCTGGCCTCGGCGAAGGAAGGGAAGGGGATCCACGAGATCCTCGAGGCGGTGGTGGCCAAGGTGCCGCCGCCCACGGGCGATCCCGACAAGCCGCTGCGCGTCCTGCTGCTCGACAGCTGGTACGACGCCTACCGGGGCGTGGTGATTCTGGTGCGGATCGTCGACGGAATCATGCGACCGAAGCAGAAGCTCCGCTTCATGGCCGCACGGCGCGACTACGAGATCCAGACCCTGGGCGCCTTCGCGCCGTTCGCGCGCGAGGTGCCGGAGCTCGGGCCCGGCGAGGTCGGCTTCTTCACCGCGGCGATCAAGGAGGTGAGCGACGCGCGCGTGGGCGACACGATCACCGACGCCGCGCACCCCTGCGCCGAGACGCTTCCCGGGTTCAAGCCCGCCAAGCCGATGGTGTTCGCCGGGATCTTCCCGACCGACACGGCCCGCTACGAGGACCTGCGCGACGCGCTCGACAAGCTGCGCCTCAACGACGCCTCGTTCACGCGCGAGCCCGAGACCTCGGCGGCGCTCGGGTTCGGGTTCCGCTGCGGCTTCCTGGGCCTGCTGCACATGGAGATCGTCCAGGAGCGGCTCGAGCGTGAGTACAACCTGGACCTGATCACGACCGCGCCGACGGTGCGCTTCCGCTGCGTGCTGAAGAACGGCGAGATGATCGAGCTCGATAACCCCGCGAAATTCCCCTCGGAAGGCGACATCGACCGGATCGAGGAGCCCCTCATCGCCGTCACCATCCACACCCCGCCGGAATACGTGGGGGGCATCCTGAAGTTGTGTGAGGAGAAGCGCGGCACGCAGACGGGGCTCACCTACGCCGGCGAAAAACGCGTGATCATTCGCTACGACCTCCCCCTGACCGAGATGGTGTTCGGGTTCTACGACCGCCTCAAGTCGGTGTCGCGCGGCTACGCCTCGCTCGATTACGAGCCCAAGGACTACCAGGTCGCCGACCTCGTCCGCATGGACCTCCTGGTCAACGCCGACCGGGTCGACTCGCTGTCGCTCATCGTCCACCGCCAGGGCTCGTACGAGAAGGGGCGCGACCTCTGCGTGAAGATGAAGGAGCTCATCCCCGCGCAGCAGTTCGAGGTGGCCATCCAGGCCGCCATCGGCTCGAAGATCATCGCCCGCACGACCGTGAAGGCGCTGCGCAAGAACGTGACGGCCAAGTGCTACGGCGGCGACATCAGCCGCAAGCGCAAGTTGTTGGAGCGGCAGAAAGAGGGTAAGAAACGGATGAAGCAAGTGGGCAACGTCGAGATCCCGCAAGAGGCCTTCCTGGCCATCCTGAAGGTCGACTAGCCATGGCCGGCAAGCGATGACCGGGAAGCGGCGCGCCGATCTCCCGGAGGAGCGAACGCCCGAGCCTGCTCGGCTGGTGGCGCCAGCGCACGGCCGACCGCAACGCCCGCACCGAGGGGCGCCATCTGGTCAAGGAGGCGCAGCGGATCCTCAAGCGCAAGAGCTACCGGATCCCGGCCGGCGTCGCCGCCGAGATCGATGCGCGACGTCAACGCCGTCGACGAGGCGCTGGGCGGCGAGGATCTCGACCAGCTGCGCAAGGCGATCGGCGCGCTCGACGACGCGATGGACAAGCACCTGGCGTTCGCCCGCAAGTCGACCGTCCGCGAGTACTCCGAGTCGATCGGGGTGGCGGTGGCGGTGGCGCTCCTGCTGCGGGCGTTCGTCGTCGAGGCCTTCCAGATCCCGTCCGGTTCGATGATCCCGACGCTGGAGGTGGGCGACCACATCTTCGTCTCCAAGTTCTCGTACGGGCTCTCGATCCCCTTCACCGACACGAAGATCCTGCAGTACGCCGAGCCCAAGCGGGGCGACGTCATCGTTTTCAAGTGGCCGAACGATCACAGCATCGACTACATCAAGCGCGTGGTCGGTCTGCCCGGCGACGTCCTCGAGATGAAGGAGGAGGAGATCTACATCAACGGACAGCCGGTCCAGCGCGAGCGCATCCCGCGCGTCTGCAACGACGGCGAGCCCCCGCGCGGCGGCGAGCTGTTCGAGGCACACGACTGCGAGCTCTGGTCGGAGAAGCTGGGCGAGACTCGGCACGAGACGATCCAGGTCCCGGGGCACGGCGGGCGCGATTTCCCCCGCACGGTCGTGCCGCCGCACCACCTCTTCGTGATGGGCGACAACCGCGACAACTCCTCCGACTCCCGCTACTGGGGGACGGTCGATCTCGACCTGGTCAAGGGGCGCGCGCTCATCGTCTGGTGGTCGCGCGGCGAGACCGATGGATTCAGCCCGGTCGCCTGGTTCAAGGCGATTCACTGGAATCGCTTCTTCCAGGTGGTTCGCTGACAGTTAGATCGGGGGACGTCGGGCGCTGCGCGCCCTTTGGTCCCCCGCACCCCCGGCTCGCTTCGGGCTGGCAAAGCCACCCTCCGCTCGCTGCTTGGCGAAGCTAGCGGTGTAGGAAGAAGAGCAGCGCTGCGACCAGCGCGATCACGCCGCCGATGACCGCCACCAGCCGGTAGGCCTCGAAGCGGTCGGGGCTGCTGTCGAGCGAGCGCGTGCGTCCGGGCGATCTCCTCGCGCAGCGCGTTCGCGTCGGCGAAGCGCTTGTTCTTGTCCTTCTCCACCATCTTGAGAATGATGGCGTCGACCGGCTGCGGGATGGAGACCTTGTCGGAGAGCTTCGACGGCGCCGGCGGGTCCTGCCGCATGTGGAAGTTGATGATGTCGATCGGGCTCTTGGCCGTCGCGAAGGGGAGGGTGCCGGTCAGCATCTCGTAGGACATCATGCCGAGCGCGTAGATGTCCGAGCGGCCGTCCAGCTTCTGCCCGCGCAGCTGCTCCGGCGACATGAACTCCAGCGTCCCCAGCGTCTGGCCGACCGCCGTCAGCGCCGGGACCTGCCGGTCGTCCCCCATCACCTTGGCGATGCCGAAGTCCAAGACCTTGACGTGGTCTTCGCCGTCGCGCGACTCGATGAAGACGTTCTCCGGCTTCATGTCGCGGTGGACGATGCCGTTCGCGTGCGCCTCGGCCAGCGAGGCGGCCACCTGATCGAGGATTTTGAGCACCCGTTCGTAGGGGAGCGGCCCCTCGGTCTTCTGCACCTGGTGAAGGCTCTTGCCCCGCAGGAGCTCCATCGCCAGGTAGAGGATCCCGTCGGGCGTCTCGTCGAAGTCGTAGGTGGTGACGGTGTGCGGGTCACGCAGCTTCGAGCAGGCCTCGGCTTCGCGCCGGAAGCGCGCGACGATCGTCTCGTCGGAGACGTTGTGGGGGTGGAGAATCTTGAGCGCCACCTCGCGACCGGTGGCGATCTGCTTGCCGCGGAAGACGGCGCCGAACCCCCCCTCGCCGACCTTGTCACCGACGAGGAACCGGTGATTGAGCGTCCGGCCGATCAAATTCTCCAGCGGCTGCGCCGCGGGACGCAGCCCGACCGCCGCCCGCACGGGCACGGGGGCCGGCGTCGCCGGCGCGATGGAGGGCGTCTGGGAGACCACCACCGAAGGCAGGGGTGCTGGCGCAGGCCCCGACGACGGGAGCGGGGCGCCAGGCGAGACCTTGATCGTCGCCGCCGCGGCCGCCACCCTCCTGACCGCGTCGGCCGCCGCGCGCTGACTGATCGCCGTCGGCGAGATCGGGCGGCCGCACGCGCCGCAAAAGCGCGCCCCCTCCTCGATCTCCTCCTCGCAGTGTGGACAACGAGCCATCATTCCGAACTCCCGAATTCCCGAATTACGCCGGCAGCCTCAGGGGAGGGTGACCCGCCCGTCGGAGCGAGTCGATTGATCGCGCTCGCACTTCATGAAGAGGACCCCCCCCGCCGCCGCGAACACGAGCCCGATCAGGAAAAGCGCCAGCAGCGACGGAACGCCGCGCGGCGCGGCCGGGGTGGCCTCGCGCCGTGTCGCCCGGATGGTCGCCGGATCCGCCGGCTCGGTCTTGGTCGGCAGGTCGTCCTCCGCACCGAGCAGGCCGGTCGGCAGCCGCTCCTCGACCGTCTCCCGCCCGAGGCCCGAATCCTCGGTCGACCCCATCGGCTCCGGGACCGGATCGCTGCCGGGGTCATAGCCGACGAAGCTGATCGCGTCCTCGGGACCGGCTGGGCCGAGCGCCTCCCCGTCGAAACGCGCCAGCGCGACGGTGATGTTGTCCGGCCCGTCGCGATCGAGCGCCTTCTGGATCAGCGCCTCGCCCGCCTTCGCGAGATCTGGCTCGGTGACCAGCACCGACAGGATCTCCTCGTCGCTGACCGGCCCGTGCAGGCCGTCGGAACAGAGCAGCGCCACGTCTCCCTTGCGCAGCTGCACCTGCGACAGCACCACCTCGACGTGCTCCTGGACGCCCAGCGCCTGCAGGATGATGTTGGCGTGCTCGAACGCCTTGGCCTCGTCGGGCGTCATCGCCCCGGCCTCGATGAGCTGCCAGGCGAGCGACTGGTCCTTGGTCACCTGCCCGAGCTTGCCGTCGCGCAGGACATAGCAGCGTGAGTCGCCGATCTGGGCGATCACCAGCGTGTCGTCGACGAGGCCGGCCGCCGTGCAGGTGGTCCCCATCCCGCGCTCGCTCTGGTTGTCGCGCGACTGGATGAAGATCCGCTCGTTGGCCCGCTGGACGGCCCGACGCAAGAGGCGCGCGAACCCGTCGCGCGGCTGCGCCTCCGCGACCGTCAGCGCCTCGTAGATTGCGTCGGCCGCCATCTGCGCGGCGACCTCGCCGGCGGCCGCGCCACCCATGCCGTCGCACACCAGGAGGAGCGCGCCCTTTTCGCCCAGCTTGAAGGTGAACGGCGGGCGGCCGTCCGAGGCACGAACCGAGCCGTTCACGTCAGCAACGAGGAAGTTGTCCTCGTTGTGCTCGCGAATCAGCCCAACGTCCGTCTTACCGAAGACCTCGATCGCGATGTCGGGGGGCGTTGGCATCGGGCGGCTGGGGTCTCATCCTATCTCGAACCGGAGTAGCTCGTCTCCCAAACGGATCAGGTCACCAGAAATCAACCCATGGGGGCCCCGAAGACGCAAGAACGTCCCGTTCGAGCTCCCCAGGTCCTCCAGATGTCCCCGCCCGTTGCGAAACGAGATCTGCGCGTGCCGGCGCGACATGAATTCGTCGTCGGAAAAGACCAGATCCGCGGTCTCCCGGCCCAGGATCACGTCGGGGCGGGTCAGGTGAAAGACGTCCCGGGTGACCGCCGCGGGGGTGATCTGCCGCAGCCGCGCCCAGGGGGGACGGACCGGCGTCCCGAACACCACCACCCCATGCTCGAGCGCAGGCCGCAGGCTCCGCTCGGCGTCGGTGAGGAGCTCGAACTTCAGCACCTGCTTGCCGACCAGGAGGTGGTCCCCGTCCTGGAGGTCGATGGGCCCGCGCAGGCGGACGTAGATACCGTTGCGGCTCTCGAGCGGCGTCAGGACCCGCCCGGTCAGGCTGGCGACCACCCGGGCATGCCGGGGCGCGAGGTGAGGATCCTCGAACAGGAGATCCCCCTCGGTGCGGCCGATGTCGATCTGATCGCCGAGCAGGTTGTAGGCGATGCCGTCGGTCCCGTCGCGGTGGACCACCACCAGCCGGAACCCGACCTGCTGCTGCCCGACCCGGACGGCCGCCGCCATCGGCTGCCCCACCGGGTTGGTCTCGACCATCCGGTCGGTCGAGCGGTTGGAGGCCGGCGGGACCGCCGCCACGCGCGCGGCGACCGGCTCGGACAACGGCTCAGCGCCGAGCCGAGTCCCACAGAACTGGCAAAATACGACTTCCGGTCCGTTGATGTTTCCGCAGCGCCCGCACTTGGTCATGTCGAAGGGGTTTGCAACCGGCCGAATCCTTTGGTAACAGGCGGGCCGGATCCGATCGCTACCCGCCGGCGCTGCCCCGCGATTTCCTAAGTGCGTCAAGAGATAACAACTTCCGCCGGATCGGTCAATTCAGCCCGGGAACCCTGGGAGGGTTCCCGTGCCCTCCCGCGACGGGCTCCGCGTGGCAGAGCCAGGCTCCGCCCACGCGATTCAACCCGGGAACCCTGGGAGGGTTCCCGTGCCCTCGCGGGCGCGCACGCGTCGCTGTCGCCTTCGTGTTGATGGCCGCCGTCGGTTGCGGGCCGCTGGTCGAGACGGCGCCCTTCGCCGTCCGCCCGGATTCCGTGCGTCCGGCGGATCTGCTGGGTCCGTACGACGGGATGGTACTCGACGCCGACTCGGACCGGCCGCTCGCCGGGGCGACGGTGGCCGCCTCCTGGGCGTTCGAAAACGGCGTCGGCTTCCACGCGCCGTCGGGCGCCCGCGAGGTGGTCGTCCAGACCGGCGCCGACGGGCGCTACACGATCCCGCGCCTCGACGACCTGCCGGAGGGGGCCTCGGCCCGCATCCGGCGCTTCACGCTGGTCGTCTACCACCGCGGCCACGTCGGCTGGCGCAGCGATCGCGTCTTCCCCGGCCAGATGCGCCGGCGCGACTTCAGCCAGCGGGGAAACCGCGTCCGGCTCGACCGCTGGCAGCCGTCCAACCGACACGCCGCGAACCTGGTTTTTCTCGGGGGCGGCCCGAAGATCCGGCTGGCGGCCGCCTGGGAGCTGCAGGCGGCGGCGCTCGAGCTCGAGGGGGAGCGGGTCCCCGCTTCCGCGCGCGCGGCGGCGGAGGCGGCGCCCTCCGTGCTGTCGCCGCTCGACGTCTCGAAGCTGCTCAGCGACGAGGAGATCCGCGCCGTCACCGGCTACGTCGGCAAGTTCGAGGACGGCAAGCTCATCGACCTGCCGACGACCGAGTTCTACGACAGCCGGCACTTCAAGGCGCTCGGCAAGCCAGAGAGCTTCGACGTCGGGCTGCGTGTCTGGCGGCTCGGCCCGGCGGCCTCCGAGGTGCAGTACGGGAAGCTCCAGACCACGCTCCCCGGCGCGCACACCACGGACGAGGTGGGCGACGCCTCGTTCCGCGCGCAGTCGGGTGAGATCGGCGGCCTCGTCTTTCTCGTCCGCGAGCGGGGCGTGGTGGTCTCGATGACCTGCGGGAGCGGCCAGTGCACCGAGCCGGCGCAGCTGGCCAAGCTGGCCAAGCTGGTCGAGTCGCGCCTCCCCGATCTGCCGGCCGAGCAGCCGCGTCCCGCACCCGAGGCGCCGCCGTCGCCGTCGGCCACGCCCGACAACCCGGCGGTCAAGCCAACGCCCGCGCCCGAGGTCTCGCCATGAGACGCCGGCAGGGACGCGCGCTGGTCGCGACCGTCGCCGCGGCGGCATCCCTGGCCGCGCTTCCGGCGCACGCCTACGATCCGGCGACGACGCACGCCGGGTTGACCGAGCAGGCGGTGCTGGCCTCCGACCTGCACCTCGTGCTCGCCCGCCGGATGTCGCGCCCGCTGGGTCTGTTCGAGCCGATCGTCATGCGGCGGACCGATCTCGATCCGACCGAAGCACGCTTTCTGGGCGGGCGACTCGACGCGCTCGATCCGGCGGGCGGCTATCGCCCGGGCGCCGACGGCGCGGCGCCGGCGCTCGCCTGGGTGGTGGCGGGGGCCGTCGTTGCCGAGACGCCGGCCGAGCGGGGGAAGAACCTGTTCTTCGATCCGTCGCGCGGCAACGGCCTCACCGCAGTGGGCGGCGTGTTCCAGCTCGGGCACGGTCTTCGGACGCTCTTCAGCGAAGGGGGCGGGCTGCGCGGCTTCGCCACCGGCACGTCGTTCAACCTGACCGGCCGCCCGTCGCCCGAGTGGCTGCTCTCGGCCGACAACGACGTCGGCCTCAATGCGTTCTACGATCAGATGGAGGCGGCGGGCGCGGGCGAGCTGCCGGCCGCGCGGGGGACCGCGCTGGCGCGGGCGCTGCTGGCGCTGGGCGGGACGCTGGCGGTGCTGGAGGACGCCGGCGATCCGGCGCACGTTCGCAACGACTACCGCGCCGCCTACCTCGACGACGGCGGGGCGAGCGTCTTCGATCGCGGCTCTCGATTCGACCGCTACGTCGCCGAGACTTTCGGTCAGGCCGGCATCCCCAGGGCAGCCACGCCGGTCGAGCGACCGTCCGTGCTCGCTTATCTGACCGCCGCCGACAGGCAGGGACTTGCCGATCGCACGCAGCGGCGGTTCTTCTCCGACGGCACGCTGCCGGACAGCGTGGTCGTCGATCGCGAAACGACCGGCGCCGAGGTGATGCGCGACGCGCGGACGTCGCTGCCCTACGGGCTGCCGGCGGTTCCGCACCTCGACCTCGCGGCGATGGGGGACGTGCACTACGCCTACGCGCCCGCCGAGCCGGGTGCGCCGGCCGCCGCGCCGAAGCGCCGCCTCCTGGCCTACCTGCGCGTGCCAGGGCGGGTCCGTTTCTTCCTCGACGGCGCCGTCTACCACGACAGCGCGCGCGCGCTGCTCCCCGAGATCGGGGGCTACGCCGCGGGGCTCGTCAACCACCTCTTCCGCGCCGACATCCACCTGGAGGTCGCGGCCGGCACGGTGGCAATCTCGGTGACCGGTGCCCGTGGCGAGGTGCGCAGCGGGGCGGTGCGGGTCTACGCCGACGACGACGCGGGCAAGCGGCGCGCGATCGGCGCCGTGGCCGCTTCCGCGACGCCCGCCAGCCTCACGATCCCCGCCGGGACCCGCCGGATCGCGGCGGTGCTGCGGGGGACGGACGACGCGGGCGAGCTGGTGGCGGTGGCGGAGCATCCGACTCCCTAGCGTCCGGCTCTCTCAGGATCGGCAGCCGCCTCGGCGCGGCCGGCGCCCCCGGCGCGATCGCCGCCAGCAGCGCGACGGCCTCCGCCTCGGCCTCCGGATCCTCGTCGCTGGCCGCCGCGGCGACCGCGCGCCGGAGTGACTCGGTGAGGCCGGCGTCGCGGGCGAGGGCCGCTTGCCGCAACGCCGTCGCGTCGGGGCCGTCCCCCGCGGCACGCGCCGCCCAGGCGAGGAGCCGACCCCCTTCGGGCCCCGGATCGAGCTCTGCGGCGCGCCGAAACGCCGCGACCGCGCTTCCCGCCTGGCCGTCGTCGAGCGCGGCGCGCCCCAGGTCGAACCAGGCCCAGGGATTGTCGGGATCGAGCCGGGTCGCCTCTTCGAGCGCCTCCACTGCTGCGCCGGTCCGGCCGAGCCGCCGGAGCGCCAGCCCGCGTGCATAGGCCCAACCGGCCGCGCCGGGATCCTGCTTCTGCGCGCGCTCGGCCTGTCGCAGCGCCACGAGCGGCGTGACCTCCTCGCCCGAGGGGTCGAACACGTCGGGCGCGTACTCGCCGTCGGAGCCGTAGAGGACCTGCTCGCGCGCGACGGTGGCGTCCAGCCAGCGCGAAAAGTCGGTCCCCGAGAGCGCGCGCTCCTCCGCCCCCGCGTCGTAGCGCACGACGCGTCCGGCTTCGTCGATCGCGTACCGGTCGCCGGAGGCGGCGACGGCGACCGAAAGCTCGCCGGCGCGCTCCTGCGGCAACGCGGCGAGCTGCAGCGGCGCCTCGCCACCGACACCCGCGAGGAGAATCGTCTCGTGAAACAGATCGGCGCCGTCGAACGACAAGAGAAACGCGCGGTAGGCGTCGGGGAGGGGACGCCCCAGCGACGACTCGGCGGCCGCGAGGGCGTCGGCCGACGCCGGCGGCATCACCCGGATGAGCCCGGCGGGCAGCCGCGCCAGCGCGGCGCGGAAGTGGTCGAAGAACAGCTCCCGGCGGGGAGTCGCCTCGCGCCCGCGCCGGCGCGTCACCGCCGTCGGCTCATTTGGCGACGAGCGCGGACGGCAGCGGGCTGCCGGCGACGGTGAACGCCGCGCTGAGCCGCGGCGAGACGCCGCGCCCCTGCAGCCTTCCCGCGCCCGGGTCGCGCCGGTTGCCGTCACCGTAGTGGGCGAGCACCGAGTCGGTCGCCACGCCGGCGCCGTCGACGCGCGGCTCGGACACCTCGACGATGCGCGCGGTCCCGTCGGTGACGGCGACTACCTGGATGACGAGATCGAACGCACCGGCCACCAGGGCCGCCGCCGCGGCGGGCGTCGCGCCGAGACCGGCGGCCGCCAGCGCGGTCAGGCGCGCCAGCGTCTCGAGGGCGGATCGCCCCGGCAACGCCGCGATGATCCCCTCCTGGCCGCGCGCGGCGACCAGCAACAGCTCGCCCAGCTCGGCGCCGGTGGCCTCGCCGAGCACCAGGTGATCGGCGCGCAGCGTGGCAGCCACGCGGAGCAGCCCGGCCATGTCGGCCGCCGGGGCCAGATCAGTCCATCCGCCGCGGATGCGCGGCTGCGCGGCACCGATCGCCACCACCCGCCGATCGGCAGGGATGGCGGCGGCGAGTCCCCCCAGCGCTTGCGGCAGCGCCGCGGCGTCGCCCGTGAGGAGCAGATTGCGCCGCGCCCCGATCGCGCTCTCGAACAGCGTCAGCGCGTCCCGGCTGCCGCCCGGGATGAGATCGGTGAGCGCCCGCTCGAGCAGTACGGGCCGGCGGATGGCCGCCACGACGCCGGTCGGCGAAGCGGGCGGGAAGGCCGCCGAGACGCGCGTCCCGTCGGCGAGCCGCACGTCGACCACCGGGTTGTCGGGGGCGGGGGGCGGGTAGGCCGTGTTGGCCAGCCGCCAGAGCGCGTCGGCGACCGCGTTCGGATCGCCCAGGCTGCTGCCGTGCAGGGAGAGCCCCGCGCCCCGATCGACGAGCGCGGCGTCGGGGGCGGTGATCAAGATCTGCGTGACCGCCGCGTCCGCCAGCAGGGCCTCGAAGCCGGCGGCGTTCCCGCCGACCTCGGTGCTCATCGCCGGCGCCACGCTGGCCGAGCCGAACGCGGGCGCCGCCGCGGCGGGAGCCGCCGCAGCACCCGGCCGCGCCGCCGGGGGCGCACGCCGACCGCTCTCGTCCTCCGGGCTGCGGGAGCCCGCGAACAGACCCACGCTTCCGGTGTCGTCGGCGGCCTCGTCGGCCGCGGCCGGCGCGCCGAAGCTTTCGTCAAAGCTGTCGCCGAGCGCGGCGCTGGCGAGCGGCGTCGGAGGACGCCGCGGGGGCGGCGGGGGCGGGGGCGGAATCGGGACGCGTCCCGAGCGGGGCGGCCGCGCGGCGAGCCCGAGCTCCTCGTCCTCCTCACCACCGCCGAATTCGGCGTCGTCGCCGCCGTCGTCCCGGCGTCCTCGGTCGGCAGTCGGGCGGAGCTCGATCCGGCGCCACCCGCTCGCGGTGGCGGCGGTGGCGGCGGGATCGGCAGCCGGCGCGCCGCGCTGCCCGTGGCCGGAAAGTCGCCCGGGACGGCATCGAGGGCGACGCCGCCGCCGAGATCGATGCTGATCAAGAAATCACCGACGTAGACACGATCGGAGGCCGACAGCAGCATCGGCGAGCCGATCTTGCGCCCATTGACGTAGGTGCCGTTGGTGCTCTTGAGGTCGGCCACCTCGATCTGCCCCGGGCTCTTCACGGTGAACCGCGAGTGCTTCTTCGACACGTTCCCCTTGGCGAGGACGATGTCGTTGCCGGAGACCCGGCCAATCGTAATCTCGTCTTTGTCGAAGGTGAGGAGCCTTGGCTCCCCGTTCTTCTCTGTGAGCGTCAACTTGATCATGGAGCCTCGGGATGGGGTTCTATGACGGAACGGCGCCTGGCGACGTTATTCTCGACGATCCTCAGGGTCAAGAATCGCCCCGCCTACGTACCTACCTACCGTCTATCTACCTATAAGGGCCGCCAGCGGCGCGGAAAAAATCGCCAGGATTCCCCCGACGGTCAAGCCCACGAGACCGACGGCGACGACGAGCGAGACGCGATCACGACCGACCATCGCCGTCGCGGATTTGTCCTTGGGCCGGAGCGGCATTCGGGCGCAGTATACAGGCAAGCCCGCGACGAGGAGACGACATGACGCGATCGACGCTGGTACTGTCCGCGACGGTGGCCGCCCTCGCGGCGGTCCCCGTTCTTGGAGCCTCCGAGGCCCGCGGCGCGGCCCCCAAGTACTACTTCCAGATGCAGCTGGTCAAGGCGGGGCCCGAGATCGACGCCGACCTCAAGGCGTACACCGGGGAGGCGCTCAAGACGGAGCTGGCGTCGCGGCCCGAGTGGGCCTCCGACATCGGCCCGGCCAGCGCGGCGGGTCCCGGGACGGACCGGAGCGCGCTCGTCGCCGAGCTCAAGAAGCGCAACCTGCGCGGGTTCGACGTCACCGCCCGCATCGAAAAGCTCAAGCAAGAGGTGAAGGATCCCAAGCCAGGGGCACGGAACAAGCAGCTGGCCGTGGAGATCCAGTTGACGGTGTTCGGCACGACCATCCCCGACGCCAAGCTCGCGTTCAGCGGCGCCGGGCAGTCGAGCAGCGAGGCCGAGGTCTCCGAGCGGCGACTGGCGGCCGACACCGCCGATACGACCAAGGATGTCATCAAGGACGCCATCAAGCAGGCGGTCGATCAGGCGGTCCTGAAGCTTTCGATCGGAAACTCCGGACCGATGAACGAGAAGCACAAGAAGAAGAAGTAGGTCGGGCGCGGCCCCTTTTCGGGGCGCCGTCGTTTTGCTAGGTTCGAGCCCCCAGCGATGCAGCTCGTCGAGATCGCACTGTTCGCGGCAGTCGCTGCGCTGGCACTGGCGCTCATCGGGTACGCCGTGCGTCCCTACCTGCGGGCCCGGCAGCGCTCGCGCGCGGAAGCGCTCCCGCCCGCGCCGCGGGCCGAGATAGAGCTATCTCCCCGCCCGCAGGCGATGGTCTGCCCGGCCTGCCACCGCGACTATGCCCCGGGCCTCCGCTTCTGCCCGCACGACGCGCGCGATCTGGTGCTGGCCAGCGATCTCGCGACGCGGGCGACCGGCGCGGGCGTGACCTGTCCCACGTGCAAGCGCTCGTACGACGGCGGCAAGAAGTTCTGCGCCTTCGATGGTGAGGAGCTGGTCCCATTGGCCCTGGCGCTGGGCGGCGGCGATCCGATCGGCGCCGCCGCCTTCGCCGGCGTGCTGGGGAAGATCTGCCCGAACTGCTCGCGGCGTTACGAGAGCGAGGCCACGTTCTGCGGCCGCGACGGCGAAGAGCTGGTCCCGGTCAATTAACCACGATCCTCCTGCTAGACTGTGACCATGCGCCGAAGTCTCGTTCGCGCGGGCCTGCTGTTCGCGCTCGCCGTCGCGCTCACCGGCGCGTTCGGCGCGTTCGGATCGATGGCCTGCCACCGCGCCGCCCCGGACAGTGCCCCGTCCGCGCCGGGCGCGCCCGCCACCATCGAGGTGCTCAAGGGGGGACGCTGGCTCTTCACCTACGCCGAGCCGGCAGGGACGTTCTCCACCACCGACAAGCCGGAGACGATCCCCGAGGCGGCCCGCGGCCTCGTGCGGGTCATCGAGCCGACCGAGCAGATGAAGGGGGCCGCCGACCGCGTCTACGTCACCAGCGTCGGTGACCTCCTCGGGAAGGGGAAGTCGTCGGCCAAGGCGATGTCGCGCGAGGCGTTCGAGACCGCGGCTCTCGCGGCGCTGCCGGGCGGCCAGTCCTCGCCGTTCGCGGCGCAGCAGATGGCGCCGGCGCCGATGCCCGCACCCGGCAGCCCGCCGACCACGCCGCCCGGCGGCGCTGCCGCGCCCGGGACCACGCCGGTGGTGACGATCTACGGGACCTCCTGGTGTGGCGCCTGCCGTGCGGCGCGCGAGTACATGGCGTCGCACAAGATCCCGTTCGCCGACAAAGACATCGAGCACGATCCCGGCGCCGCGCGCGAGCTCGCCGACAAGGCGGCCAAGATGGGGATCCCGACCGACCGGATCCCGATCATCGACGTGCGCGGCCGCCTGCTGCTCGGCTTCGATCGCGAGCGCATCGAGGCGCTGCTGGGGCAGCCCACATGACAATTGCCAGGTCGCGAACGCCGCGCGTGCTGCTGGTGGGCGCGGCGCTGGCGGCCACTCTCGCCGCCGCGCGGCCAGCCCAGGCCCGCTGGATCGATCTGTACGCCGGGGCGACCGCGGGCGGCGTCGGCGGGTGGGGGACGACGCCGAACACGCCCGACTTCTTCGACACCACCCGCGGGCCAGGCGTCGGGTTCGACCTGGGGATGAAGTTCTTGGTGTTCGATGTCGACGCCAACTTCCTTCAGGTCTTCAACAGCTCCGGCGCGTCGGGAACGCTGATTCAGCTGCTGCTGGGGATCGCGCTCGACATTCCGCTCGGCGATACCAAGCTCCCCGACGGCCAGAGCAAGAGCGTCCTCGAGCCCAAGATCGCGGGCGGGGTCGGGTTCGGGACGCCCGGGCCGGTGAGCCCGCCGCTCGACGACAGCCAGGTCTCGGCCAAGGGAGGTGTCGCCAACGGCAGCGTCGGCTACGAGTACTACTTGAACCCGTTCATGGCCGTCGGCGGACAGGTGACCTTCGGCTATCACTACTTCTTCGGCGGCGACGTGGTGAACTCATCCGAGGGACACTCGTCCGGCTACCACGTCATCGGCCTCGGAACGTTCACGTTCCACCTCGGGTATTAGGGCGCGGCGCGGGCCAGCAAGCCCAGGAACTGCTCCGGCGGCACGAAGGTGTCGGTCTTGGCGACGATCGCGCCGTCCGGCGAGACGACGCGGATGGCGGGGAGGGTGACGGCGCCGTACTTCTGCTTGATGGCGCCGAGCGCGGGATCGTCGTCCTCGTGCGTGACGTCGACGCGCAGGAGCGTGAACCGCTGCAAGGCGGTCGCGACTTCCGGACGGGAGAAGACCCGCACCTCGAACTCGCGGCAGGGGAGGCACCAGGTGGCGGCGAAGTCGACCAGCAGCGGGCGACCGGCTGCGCGCGCCGCCGCCACGGCGGCCGACTCGTCGGAGAGCCAGGCGAGCTGGATGTCGCCCTTGGGCGCCAGGAGGTAGTTGGTCGCGCCGAAGAGCCCGAC
Source organism: uncultured Pseudomonadota bacterium (assembly GCA_963725905.1). Classification (GTDB taxonomy): domain Bacteria; phylum Myxococcota_A; class Polyangia; order Fen-1088; family Fen-1088; genus JADGRB01. The sequence goes on from CAVSAG010000009.1 coordinate 273,713, forward strand.
CGTCACCAGGCCCACCGCCAGCACCTTGCGCACGCGCTCGGCGGCGCCGCCGTGGAAGCTCGCGTGCACGGCGCCGAGCCCCACGCCGCAGAGCACGAGCGCCGCCATGGTGAGCGCGAAGCGCGGCGTCCCCGATCCGAAGCGGGCCAGCGCGGGGATGACGTTCTTGAGGTAATAGAGCGCGGCGGCGAAGAGCGCGATGCCGAAGACGCTCTTCACCCACTCCATCCAGCGTCCGGGGCGGGGCAGCGACATCGAGAAGCCCGCCAGCAGCCAGAACGGCAGCCCGACGCCGGCGCCGTAGGTCGCCAGCAGGACGAAGCCCCAGGTCCCATTACGCGTCGTCGCCACGTAGGCGAGCAGCGACGCCAGCGGCGGACCGGTGCAGGGGGCGGCGATGATCCCGGCGACGAGCCCCATCCCGAACGCGCCCACGAGGCCGCGCCCGCCGACTCGCGACAGCCTCCCTTGCAACCCCGAGGGGAGCGCGACCTCGAACGCCCCGAACATCGACAGGCCCATGGCCACGAAGAACAGCGCCAGCGGGACGATCACCCAGGGGTTGGCGAGAAAGGTCCCGAAGGCACGCCCGAGCAGCCCGAACGCCGTCCCGAGCCCGCCGAACATCACCGCGATCCCCGCGACGTAGGCGGTCGCCAGCGCCAGCGCCCGGCCCCGCGGCACGCCGGCCTTCGCCCCGAAGATGCTGACGGTAATCGGAATCATCGGGTAGACGCAGGGCGTGAGCGCCGTGAGGACGCCGTAGCCGAGCGCGAAGAGCAGACTGGGATGGCCGGCGGCGTTCATGCGAGCTCCTGACAATTATACGGGTGTTCGGCGTTGCGGTTACGCGCGACAACCGGTAACTTCCGGCGGCGGTGGGCCCCCGGAAGCACGCGGTACGCGCATGAGCACGCAGCGGCGCTGGTCCGGTCCCGCGCTCGGCCGGTTGGCCGTGATGGGCGCCGGTCAGATCGGCGGCTCGGTCGCGCTGGCGGCGCGCGCCGCGGGCGCCGTCAGCGAGGTGGTCGCCTGGAGCCGGACCCGCGAGAAGCTGGAACGGGCCCAGGCGCTCGGGATCATCGACCGCTCGGCCCCCTCGGCGGCCGAGGCGGCGCGTGGCGCGGCGCTGGTCGTGCTGGCCGCGCCGGTGCGTAGCCTCGGGGAGCTGGCGGCCGAGATCGCGCCGGCGCTCGAGGCCGGCGCCATCGTCATCGACGTCGGGTCGGTCAAGGCCACGGCGATCGCCGCCGTCGAGCCGAAGCTGCCGGCGGGCGCCTTCGTCGCCTGCCACCCCATCGCCGGCACCGAGCGCGTCGGCCCCGACGCGGCCAGCCCGCTCCTGTTCGAGGGGAAGCGCTGCGTGCTCTGTCCGACGCCCCGCAGCCGCGAAGAGGCCGTCGCCACCATCGAGCGCCTCTGGACGGCGATGGGAGCGGAGCCGGTGCGCATGAACGCGGAGCTGCACGACCGCGTGCTGGGCGCCGGCAGCCACCTGCCGCACGTCGCGGCCTACGCGCTGGCGGGCACGCTGGGCGCGATTCCGGCCGATGTCATCGAAGGGCTGCGGCGGCTGCCGACGCAGAGCCTGCGCGACACGACCCGCGTCGCCGCGTCGAGCCCGGTCATGTGGCGCGACATCTTCCTCGACAACCGCGCCGAGGTTCTCCCGCTGGTCGAGGCGCTGGGCAAGCAGATCGAGGCGCTGCGCGCCGCCATCGCGGAGAGCGACGGCAAGCGAATCGAGCAGCTGCTCGAGGCCGGGAAGAGCGGCCGCGACCGGCTCGTGCCGGGCTAGCCGTGCCGGGACGTCGCCCTTCGCGCCTCGCCGGCGCCGTCCTCTGCGCAGCGAGCGCGCTGCTCGCGGCAGGCGCGCTCGGCTGCGGCGATCTTCTCCAGCAACAGCCGGTCGCCGCTGGCCCCGGCGCGCCGTCGGGCCCGCGCACCGCCGCTGACGACAGCGATCTCTGGAACCTGGCGCCGGCCAGCTCCGACGTGCTGGCCGAGGTCGATCTGGCCGCGCTGCGGGCCTCCCCCTGGTCGCGCTCGCTCACCGAAAGTGGGCTCTCCGGCCAGCGCGAAGAGGGGCGCAAGCTCTACGGCTACGACATCTTCGGCGAAGGCGAACGCCTGCTGGCCGTCATGTCGGAGGCCGGCGGAACGCCCCGCTCCATCACCATCGTCCGTGGAGCGTTCGATCCGGCGCGCGTCGGAGCGGCGTTCGTCGCCGCGACGCCGGGCGCGGCCGAGAGTCGCTGGCGCGAGAGCCCGCTGTGGGAAGGCCAAGGCCGGGCGGTCGCACTCGTCACGCCCCGAACCCTGGTCCAGGGTGAGCCGAGCGCCGTCCGCGGCGCCATCGACGCCGCCTGGGGCGTGGTCCCCGACGCCCGCACGACGCCGCTCGGCGCCGTCCGTCGCTCGCTCGACGCCGACCATCCCGGTCCGGTCGCCTTCGTCGCGCTCAACGTCACCGACGGAATGCGCGCGCGCGCCGCCGGCTTCGTCGACCTGCCGCCCGCGCTGGCCATCGTCGCCGCGCGGCTCGATCTCGGCGACGATCTGAACATGGACGCCATCGGCGTGCTCGACACCGTCCCCAACGCCGCGGCGGCCGCCGCCGGGGGGACCGTGGCCATCCGCAATTACGCGGGCAATCCGATGGTCAGGATGATGGGGTTCGGCCCGATCCTCAACGCCGTCGTGCTGGCCGTCGACGGGGTGCGCGTCCGCGGCCACCTGCGCATCCCGGCCGAGCGCCGCGAGGGGCTGGCCGAAAAGATCCTGGCGGTGCTGCAGATGGTCGCCGCCGCGCACCCCGCCGCGCAACAATGATCTCGTGGTAGGCAATCCCCCGATGTCGTCCCTGCTTCGCGTCCGCCGCTCCCCCGCGCTGCGCGGCAACTGCCGCGTTCCCGGCGACAAGTCGATCTCGCACCGTGCGCTGCTGTTCGGCGCTCTCTGCGACGGGGTCGTCGAGGCGACGGGGCTCGGCCTTGGCGGCGACAATCTGTCGACGGCCGCGGCGCTGCGCGCGCTGGGCGTCGACGTGCGACTCGAGGCGGGCAACGCGCGCATCGCCGGCGTGGGATTCGGGGGGCTGCACGCCGCGGCCGAGGCGCTCGACTGCGGCAACTCGGGGACGACCATCCGGCTTTTGCTGGGGCTCTTGGCCGGGCGCCCGTTCGAGACGGAGATGCGCGGTGACGCCTCGTTGACCCGGCGCCCGATGGGGCGCGTGGCGGCGCCGCTCCGTCAGATGGGCGCGACGATCGAAGGCCGCAGCGATCCGGCGCGCCCGGGCGACGTCTACCCGCCGCTGCGCGTGCGGGGCGGCACGCTCAGCGGCATCAAGCACCAGCTGAAGGTCGCCAGCGCCCAGCTCAAGAGCGCGCTCGTCCTCGCGGCGCTGCAGGCGCGCGGCAGGTCGGAGCTGACCGAGCCGGCCCGCTCACGCGACCACACCGAGCGGATGCTGCGTTTTCTCGGGGCGCCGATCTCGGTGGAGGCGAGCGGCGCGATCGTCGTCGACCCGACCGGCTGGAACGGCCGCCTCCGGGCCGCGGCGCTGACCGTCCCCGGCGATCTGTCGTCGGCGACCTTCCTCATCGTCGCGGCGCTCATCGTCCCCGGCAGCGACGTCGTCGTCGAGAACGTCGGCCTCAACCCCACGCGCGCCGGCGCGCTCGACGTGCTGCGCGCGATGGGGGGCGACCTCACCATCGAGCCCACCGCCGACGCGATGGGAGAGCCGGTCGGGCGGGTGCGCGCGCGCGGAGGCTCGCTGCGCGGCACGCGCGTGGCCGGCGAGCTTGCGCTCCGGGCGATCGACGAGATCCCGGCGCTGGCCGTGGCGGCGGCCGCCGCCGATGGGGAGACGACGTTCGCCAATCTCGCCGAGCTGCGGATCAAGGAGTCGGACCGCATCGCCGCGCTGGCGCGCGAGCTCGGCCGTGCGGGGGCGCGGGTCACCGAGCAGCCGGACGGCTTCGTCGTCGAGGGCCTCGCCGGGCGATCGCCCGCGGGCGGCGCCGTCGTGCCCGAGCACGATCACCGCATCGCCATGGCGGGCGCGATCCTGGGCCTCATCGGCGGTGACGAGACTACCGTGCCGACGGCCGACATCGGGACCTCGTTCCCGACCTTCGCCGAGACGCTGGGCGCTCTCGGCGCGACAATCGACGTCGGCTAGCGGGCGCCGTCAGTTCCCGGCGCCGGCGTCGGTGACGTTGGCATCGCAGACCGTCCCCGAGCCGCACTTTGTCAGCGTCAGGAGAACCGCGAGCCCGTTACAATCCGCCGTGGAGTTGGCGTTGATGGCATCGATACACTTGCCGAGCGCCGTCTCATCGATGTGTCCCTGACAGGTCGTGGTCGGCCAGGCGCTGGTCCAATCCGACACCACCTTCGTCGTACAGTCTTGGTAGGTGTCGTAGTTCCCATTGGCCGACATGCCAGGACCGATCTCGTTGCACATCATGAAGTAGTTGCAGCTGGCGGTGGTCGCCCGGTTGCGCGCGTTGATGACGTCGCTTCCCGACACGCCGCCGCAGCTCACGCCACCGGCGAGCCCCGCCAAGCCTCCGATGAGGACCGCGATCGTCGCTTTGCCGGTTTTCGTCATGACCTTTCCTTTCGTCCGGTCGTCGCCTTCACCAACGCCCGCCGACGGCGATACCCGTCACCGGATCACCGCCGCGCGCCCGCACGATTGTCACATAGGCGCCCGTCACCGTCAGCGCCGCGCCGGCACCGAGGAGAATCCCGCCGCCGATATTGCGTGACCGGTTCTCCGAGCACGCGGTGGCGGTGCAGCTCCCCTGCGAGGAGAGCACGGCGGCCCCGGCGGCCACCGCCAGCGCGCCGATCATCGCTACCAGCGCCGGCCCCGTCAGGTGCGGGGGCGGCAGCGGGGGCGGGGGCGGGAGCGGCGCCGGCAACGGGACCGCCTCGTCGATGTGCGACCGCACGGCGTCCGCCAGGCGCAGCATCGTGGCGCGCGCCTCGGCGACGGTGCAGACGTCGCAGCTCTTCGACTCGGTCGCGATCGGCAGGGCGGCGGGGGCGGCCCCCTCGGTCGAGAACAGCCGGGCCACGCTCTTGTAGCTGTTCCCGGCGACGTCGACCTTCACGCGCACGATGTAGCCGACGTCCAGCACCTGCCCGATCGACTTCAGACAGGGGGAGGCGTCGCAATGGGCCAGCTCCGGGTGCCCCTCGAGCTTGTGGGCGGTATCGCCGGGATCGAGCACCTGGATGCCGGCGCGAACCAGCCCCAGCACGAAGCCGTCCTGCAGCTGGTTGGTGAGCGCCGGCGCGCCCCCTCGAGCTGGAACTCGGAGATCGTCACCCGGGCGCGGGCCTGGGCGGAGGGCGCGGCGGCCGCGAGGACGGTCAGGCCCAGCGCGACGGCGGGAAGGAGGCGCATCCTCGGCGGCATCTTACCTCACTCGGCAGGCGGCGGGATCGGCTGGAGGCCGAAAATGGTTACGGAATCTTCGTGCCGCCATCGGGCGGGACGGCCGCGTCGGGCGGGACGCCCGCGTCGGGCGGCAGGCAGGTGGCCGGCAGGCCGTGCGCGGGCAGGTCGAAGCAGTAGTGGACGCTGCTGTGATCGGGGAGCTGCGGGCAGCGAGCCGCGGCCCAGCAGCTCGCGCGCGCGGCGTCCGTCTCGCACGAGAAGACCGCCCGCGGGCTCTGCGACTGGTAGTCGAGCTCCAGCCGGGCACGGCCCAGCGCCGCCGCGCCGACCAAGCCGTCCAACTCGGGCCCCTCGGGAAGCACATCGAACTGCAGCCCCTGAAGAAAAGGCTCGTCGTCCGCGATGACCGCCACGGGGATGTTGCCGCCGATCTCCAGGTAGGCCGCGCTGTTCTGCGCGAGCCCCGTGTTGTTGGGATCGACATCGCAACGCGCGCCGCAGAGCTCGCGCGCCGGATCGCTGACGGTGGTGTACGACACGATCTCCGTCCGCCGCGCGCGCCCCAGCTCGACGCAGGGGCCGGGGTCGTCGTTACTGCCGATCTCCAGGTTCACCAAAGCGTAGCGGGGGATCGCGGTCCAGAGCAGGACGTCGATCGGCTCGGGCCAGCTCGCCACGTAGAGCGGCGGCCCGTTGCCGGGCGCCGGCGGCGCGGCAGGGAGAACGACCGGCGTGGGCCGCGAGGTGAGCCCGGCCGCAACGACCCGCTGCCAGGCCGAGGCAGCCAGCACCAGCGGCCCGACGCCAGTGTCGATCATGAGCGCCAGATCGACGCCGGTCGCCTGCTTGACCGCGTCTTGCGCGGTGTTGCACGCGGCCAGCGACAGGAGCGGCGACCCCGTCACCGGGGTGAAGGGATCGGGGAGGGCGCAGGCGCGCAGCACCACGCGCGTCGGCGGAACGGTGAGGGGGCCGCGCAGGCCGAGAAAGTCGGGATCCCCGTCGGCCGTGATCTCTCCGCCGCCGAAGGGCGTGAAATTGACGACCGCGTAGCCGGCGTCCTCCAGCAGCGAGGCGTCCTCGGCGAGGTGATTCCAGAAGGTCATCGACGAGCAGAACGCGGCGCCGCCCGATGGGCAGAGCGCGCCGAAGCGGAGCTCGACCGAATAATTGCGGAGCAGATCGGCGCCGAGAACGCCCCCCGGCAACAGCGAGGGGTCACCCACCGGCTGGAGCGGCAAATGGAAGACGTCCCACCCGCGGAAAGTGGCGCGCAGCGGGGTCGTGGAGAGGCCGGCGCCGTAGAGATTCCAGCTGGCCTGCGTCGTCTGCGCGGCGCCGCCCGAGGGGCCGGCCAGCAGCGTGAACGGGCTGCCGGTGTCGATCACCATCTGGAACGTGCCGCCGTCGGCTGCGCCCGGCGGGCCGGCGAGCGCGATCAACGCCCCTCCGTCGGGGCCCGGGGGAAGGCCGGCGTCGGGGCCCGCGCCCAGCGACGGAGCGCCCAGGGGCGCGCGCGCGAGCGGAATCGGGTACGAGTCGACGGTGCAGCAGCTCTGACTACAACCAGCCGCGCCGGGGACGGCGGCCGCAAAACCGGCGCCGGCCAAAAGAGCCCGAACGAGAGCCCCCCAGAGGACCGGATTCCGGGCGCTGCGGGCCCCGCGCATTACTCGCTGTCGTCTTCCTTCTCGTCGAGCTTCTTGCGCATCTTCTTGAGCAGCGCATCGAAGCCGTCCCGGTTGATGATCTTGTTGAACTCGGCGCGGTAGTTCTCGAGCATGCTCTGCTCGTCGGTGACAACGTCGTAGACGAGCCAGTGGCCGTCCTTCCAGAGCATGTGGTACTCGAGGGCGACCTTGGTCTTCTTGCCGCGCGCGACGGTGTTCAGCGTCGCGGTGACGGTGGCCTCGGACCCGTTCTTCTCTTCCTTGTCGTACTTGATGTTGTAGTTGCCGCCGCCGTGCACCTGTTTGAGGTAGCTGCGCTCGACCAGCTGCCGCAGCGTCTCCACGAATTCCTCGCGCTGCTTGGGGGTGATCTTGTCCCAGTTCTTGTTCAGCGAGCGCTTGGCCAGCTCGCCGTAGTCCAGGAACGAGCCGACCAGCTTCTTGACCTCGCTGCGCTCGAGCTCCGCCTCGGGTGACCAGTTCGGTTTGTTCTTCTGCAGAACCTTGTCGAGCTGGGCGTTCGACTTCTTCAGCTCCGCCATCGGGCTCGAGTTGGCGGGGGGCGGCGTCTCCGCGGCGCGGGCGGCAGACCCGACGAGGAGAGCCGCCAGGACCACGGCGGACAGACGGCGCAAGCTGTGCATGTGGGCTCCTACATATCAGTCCGGGACCATCGACGGAAGGTCCCCAAAACAAGAGGCCCGGGTGGCCGGGGAAGTTATGCAGCCGTCAGTTATGCAGCTGTCACCGACGCGTGCTACCGTGAAACGCGATGCCGATCCGCGAAGCTGCCCCGCGCGAAGCATCTGGAGCCGACCGGCGCGAGTCTGCCGAGGCGCGCAAGACGATAGACCAACCGGACGACCAGGCGGCCGCCGGGAACGCTGCCGCGGGCGGCGGCCCGGGGTTCGACGCCCGCGACTGGCTGGCGCAGGCGACCGGCGAGATGCGCGACAACTTCGCCCGCACCCGGCGGGTGATCTCCTTCGCGGAGTACATTGCGCTCTTCAGCGCCGAGCCGGCCCGACAGCTCCGCTCGGCGGCGCAGTACGTGCGCGACGTGTTCGATCACTTCGGCAGCGAACCGGTGCGCACGCCGCGCGGGCCGATGACCCGCTGGAAGCTGTTCGACTGCCCGTGGGACAGCGGCAAGGACGCGCTGGTCGGCCAGGAAGAGGTCCAGGCCGCCGTCTATCGGCTGGTCGCAAACTTCGCGCGCGAGGGGCGGACCAACCGCCTCATCCTGCTGCACGGGCCGAACGGCAGCGCCAAGTCGACCTTCGTCGCCTGCCTGCAGCGCGCGATGGAGCACTACTCGACGCTCGACGACGGCGCGCTCTACAAGTTCAACTGGATCTTCCCCCAGCAGAAGCTGACCAAGGGAGGGATCGGGTTCGGCGGAGGGATCGAGTCGGGCGGCGGCCAGGAGACCTTCGCCTATCTCGAGGACGAGCTGGTCGAGTCGAAGATCTCCGACGAGATGCGCGACCACCCGCTGCTGCTCTTGCCGCGGCCGAAACGCCGGGAGCTGATGGCCGAGCGCCTCGCCTCGGTCGACCGGCCCGGGCTGCGCCCGGCCGACTACCTCCTGCGCGGCGACCTCTCCCACCGCAACCGGCAGATCTTCGAGGCGCTGCTCTCCTCGTACCACGGCGATCTCAGCAAGGTGCTGCGGCACGTGCAGGTCGAGCGCTTCTTCGTCTCGCGCCGCTACCGCCAGGCGGCGGCGACCGTCGAGCCGCAGCTGGCCGTCGACGCGCGCTCGCGGCAGCTGACGATGGACCGCTCGCTGGCCTCGCTGCCATCGGCGCTGCAGTCGCTCACGCTGTACGAGTATCAAGGCGAGCTGGTCGACGGGAACCGGGGGGTGATCGACTTCGCCGATCTGCTCAAGCGGCCGCTCGAGTCGTACAAGTACCTGCTCGGCACCGTCGAGCAGGGGCGCGTGTCGCTGGATGTCGCCAGCCTGGAGCTCGACACGGTCTTCATCGGCTCGTCGAACGAGGGTTATCTTGCAGCGTTCAAGGAGATCCCCGAGTTCCAGTCGTTCAAGGGTCGGATGGAGCTGGTGCGCGTGCCGTACCTGCTCGACTACCGCGTCGAGCAGAAGATCTACGAGGCGCAGATCCGCGCCGCGCACACCGAGTCGGGGCGGCACGTGGCGCCGCACGTCGCCTGGTCCACCGCGCTGTGGGCCGCGCTCACCCGGATGAAGAAGCCGCTCGCCGAGAAGTACGGCAAGACGCTGTCGGACATCGTCGCCAAGCTGGGACCGATGGAGAAGGCGCAGCTCTACGCCGACAACGCCACGCCCGACGGGCTGACCACCGAGCAGCAGCGCGACCTGGTCGCCGGGATCGAGAAGATCTCGCGCGAGTCGGACAGCTATCCCAACTACGAAGGGCGGACCGGCGCCTCGCCGCGCGAAATGAAGCTCATGATCATGAACGCCGCGCAGAGCGCCCGCTACAAGTGCCTCTCGCCGTTCGCGGTGTTCGACGAGCTGGAAGACCTGGTGCGCGGCGTGACCGTGTACGAGTTCTTGAAGCAGGAGCCGTTGCCGGGCGGCTTTCACGAGAACCGGAAGTTCATCTTCCAGGTGCGCGACAAGCTGATCGACCGGATCGACGACGAGGTCCGGACGTCGATGGGCCTCGTCGACGAGCGGCGCTACATCGATCGCTTCGAGCGCTACGTCTCCCACGTCTCCTACTGGGTCAAGAAGGAGAAGGTCCCCAACCCCATCACCGGGCGCGACGAGGAACCCGACGAAGAGATGATGACCGACGTCGAGCGCATCCTGCAGGTCTCCGGCCGGCGCGACGAGTTCCGGCGCGAGGTGATCAGCCGCATCGGCGCCTGGTCGATCGATCACCCGCGCCAGAAGCCCGACTACGACCAGATCTTCCCGCGCCCGATCGCCGAGCTGCGCGAGTCGTTCTTCGAGGAACGCAAGAAGCAGGTCCGGAAGATCAACGAGGACCTGCTGGTGTTGCTGACCGACGGCGCGGCCCACATGCAACCCGACGCGGCGGCCGCGGCCCAGACGGCGCTCGGGACCATGAAGTCGCGGTTCGGGTATTGCGACAACTGCGCCAAGGATGCGGTCCTGGCGCTGGTCCGCAAGCGCTACTCCTGAGGGCTCGCATCGCTTCGCTCGCTCGCCCCCGGACTTGGCGCGCGGCTCGCATCGCTTCGCTCGCTCGCCGCTTGCCTTGTGCGCCCCTGTTCATTCGACCGGAGCGAAGGCGAGCTCGGGCCCGCGCGTCGGAGGTCGCGACCCGACTCGACGCTGCTTCCGCTTGGGACTTTTTCGGCGGCGTGGGCTGCCATTTCAAATCGTGAGCGCAGCCCACGCCGCCGAAAAAGTTCTCGCGCGGACGAGGCGTGGGAACGGAGACAGGAGGTCGGCTCCGCGCGAAAGGTGGGGTCGCCCGCGCGACCCTGAGGCGGGCGCCGCGCGACCCTGAGGCGGGAGCCCTGCACCAAGGGCGTGGCCTGGGCCGAAGTACTCAGCGTGGAGAGGGAGACGGGGACGGCGGAGCCGAACCGGCCGTTTGCGGGGGCAGTCCGACCGCGGGAAGCGATGGCGGAGCAGGCGGTGTATCGCTGGCGGTGGTGGCGGCGACGGGGCCGGGGCCCGCGCCCGTAGGCGTGGCGGTGGGATCGCGCGCCGCCGAGAGGCGGTCGATCGTGTCGAGCAAGGTTCCCGGCGAGGTCGCGTGCGACGGGAACGTCATGCGCGATCGCGCGCGACAGATCGCGTCCATGCCGGCGCTCGTCGGATGAGCCGGGGTTGGCCAGCGCACGCCGGTAGTCGATGCTGTGCAGGACCTGGAGCCGCACGGAGTCGCGACACGCGGGCCAGCGAGATCGTGCTCGTCGGAGCCCAACGCGGACGGACGCCATTCGCGCCAGCCGGTCTGGCCGAAGACCCACAGCCGGCCGAGCTCGCCGAACGCGCCCTCCTTCGGCAGGTCCTCGATGACGGCGACGCGGCGATCGTCGAGCGGGAACTGCCGACCGTAGAGGTGATAGAGCAGGGTGCCGCCGTCGCCGTTCTCGGCCCGCACGAACAGTCCGCCGAAGTCGAACAGCGGCAGGGTGCCGGCGCCGAGCGCCTCCTTGACGCGCGCGCGGTCGGCGGCACCGGGCGCGCCCGGGCCGCCCTCGGTGAGGGCGCGCGGGACGCGCTTCTTCTTGTGCATGAACTCGGTCGAGCTGGTCGATGCCGACCACCACGTTGAGCGCGCCGTGCCCCTTGTAGCCGGCGTGGTAGATGCCGACCAGCTCCAGGTCGCGCGACTTGCACGACGCCGCCAGCACCGGGCTGCCCGAGTTTCCCTCGGCGAGGAGCGCGTCGATGACGAAGTCGACGTGGTCCCACCCCTGCTCCTGATCGCGGTCGTACGGGTTCACGACCTTGCCGCCCGAGACCGCCTGCATGACGCCGAGCGGGAAGCCGCGCACCTCGACGGCGTTCCCCTGACGCAGCCCCGCGCTCTTGCCGATCTTGTAGGGGATGACCGTCAGCTTCTGGGACGCCTTCAGGATGGCGGCGTCGAGCAGCGGGTCGACCGCCACGCGCGTGAGCGACAATCTGCCCCGGCTCGAAGTCGTCGCGCTCGTCGCGCACGATGCGCAGCTTGTCCTCGACGCGCTTGCACCCCTCGGGGATGCCGTCGATGCGGTGGAAGGTGTCGGTGACCTCGGGCCACGCGGCGACGTGCTCGTTGGTCAGCAGATAGGTGTCGCTGCCGGACGCCTCGTAGGCGAAGGCGGTGCCGAGCTCGCTGGCCTGTACGCGGCGGCGGCGCAGCTTGCCGTCGGGGCCGAAGAACGGACACTCGTACTTGGCGCTCGAGCGAACGAGGTAGCTGTACTGGCTCTTCGGACCCTGCTCGATCTCGCGCGTGCGCGCCGACTCGACCTGCAGCGTGTCGGCGTACTCACCCTCGCACATGAGCGCGGTGGTGGCCGACAGCTCCGAGCGCGTCACCATGTCGAAGGCGATGCCGATGACCACCAGGGCGCCCACCAAGAACGGCATCCAGCGCGGTACCAACCCCTGCAGCGGTAACTTCATACGAGCCTTCCAATTTCAGCGTAGCATGCGCCCCGAGGACCGCCGAATATGGCCAAAGCCCCCACCGCCATGCAGGCCGATGTGATCCGCGCCGCGGTGGCGCTGGCCGAGCGCCCCAGCGTCGAATCACCTGCTGTACGTCGGCGATCTGCCGTTGCCCGAGGAGCTCTTCCGTGGCAAGCGCCGCGCGCGCAAGCGGTTGGTCCAGGCGGTCGTCAGCGAGAGCCAGCGCGACGTGATCGAGGCCTCCGGCGTGAAGGTGTTGCCGCTGCCCGACTACGATCTCGGCCGCCCCGAGAAGCTGAAGATCGCGCTCGTGAGCGGGATCGCCCGCGGCATCTACAAGGAGGGTGACGTCGTGGTTGGCCTCCTGGCCCGCAAGCCGGTCGCCTATCCCGACTCCATCCTGGTGGTGACCGTCGGTCCCGAGGACCAGGACGGCTCGTTCGGCTTCCTGCAGGCCGAGGGGGTCTCGCCCGGCGTCATGGACACGCTCATCGAGCTGGCGGTCTCGGTCGGCGTCGAGGGGTGGGAGGGGCGGCCGGTCGGCGCGCTGTTCGTGATCGGCGACTCGAACACGGTGATGGAGAAGTCGCGCCAGCTGACCCTCAACCCGTTTCAGGGATACTCGGAGGACGAGAAGAACATCATGAACCCCGACGTGCGGCACGCGCTGCACGCCTTCTCGGTGCTCGACGGCGCGTTCGTCGTGCGCGAGGACGGCACCGTCGTGGCGGCCGGCCGCTACCTCAACTTCGACGAGGAGAAGGAGCTCGAGCTGCCGCTGGGGCTCGGCGCCCGCCACATGGCGGCGGCCGGCATCTCGCGTGACACCGACGCCATCGCCATCGTCGTCTCCCAGACCTCGGGGTCGGTGCGGGTGTTCCGGCGCGGCAAGGCGGCGCTCGAGCTGGCCCCCCGAGTCCGCCGGTCTTGAGTCCGCCGTTCTTGAGTCCGCCGGTCGGGAGTCCGCCGTCTTGAGTCCGCTGGTCGTGAGAAGCAAAAATTTGCCCGCCGGTCCGGGGGAATTTGCCGGCAGACCGGCTTCCAAGATACGATGCCCGGCAGTGCTAGCACGCGCATCTCGGGCAGCCTTGGTGGTGGTGATCGCGCTTCTGGCGTTGGGCGCGTCCTCCGCGCGCGCCGACGACGCCCAGAAGGCCCGCGAGCTCTTCACGCAGGGGAACACCTATTTCGACCTCGGCCAGTTCGACAAGGCAATCGAGGCCTGGCAGCAGGGCTACCAGCTGCACAACGACCCGGGGTTTCTCTACAACATCGCCCAGGCCTACCGGACGCAGGGGGACGCCCAGAAGGCGATCTTCTTCTACAAGCGGTACCTGAGCAACGCGCCCAAGGCCCACAACCGCCCCGAGGTCGAGCAGAAGATCGAGGCGCTGCAGAAGCAGCTCTCCATGCAGGAGCAGGTCAAGGGACTGCCGCCCCCGGGTCCCTTCGGGCCTGACAATCCGGGCACGAGCCCGACCACCCCACCGTCCGCCGACGCGACGGGCACGCAGCCGCCGCCCACCAGCACCGGTCCATCGGTGACCGTCACCGGCGGCACCACGCCGCCGCCCATCGACGGGAGCACGGGCCTGCCGGTCGTCTCCACCACCGAGGTCCCGCAGTCGACGGCGCCGCCGCACCGGATCGACCTGCGGGCAGCGCTGGGGTTCGACGCCTGGTCGTCGGGGCTGCAGGAGAGCGCCGCGCCGTCGTTCGCCTTCACGCTGGCTGGCGGCTACACCTTCGGCAACCCGGCGGCGCAGGTCCGCTTCCGGCTGGGGGCGCTGTTCGGCTACACGTTCCTCAAGGAGGCCGAATCGAAGGACACCTTCGTCTCGTTCCTCGTCGACCCGACGATCGTCATCCGGGCGACGCCCAAGCTGGCGCTCATGGCTGACCTCGGAATCGGGGTGATGTCGATCAGCGGGCTCAAGCCGACGTCGGCGTTGCTGGAGTCGCCAATGGTCAACGTCAACGGCTCGCAGGCGCTGGCGGTCATCCGGATCGGCGTGGCGGGCGAGTACGACCTGACCCAGAACCTGTCGATTTTCCTGTGGCCGGCCTACGCCAACAGCCCGAAGAAGCAGTACTTCTACCAGGACATCGGGCGCTTCGAGATCCTGGCCGGCGTCGCCTACCGTCCGTAGGCCCGCGGCCGTGCAGCGCCTCCAGTGCCTCCAGTGCCTAATCTTGGCCGGCGGGCTGGCCACGCGGATGCGGCCGCTGACGGAGACGATCCCCAAGGCCCTCATCCCCGTCGCGGGGCGGCCGTTCATCGACCACCAGCTCGGCTGGCTGGCAGCGCACGGCGTGACCGACGTGGTGCTCTCGGTCGGGTATCTCGGCGAGGCGATCCAGGCGCACGTGGGCGACGGCGCCCGCTATGGCCTCCGCGCCCGCGTCGTCGACGAGGGGCCGAACCTGCGCGGCACGGCGGGCGCGGTGCGGCTGGCCTTCGACGAGGGGGTGCTGGAGGAGCGATTCCTGCTGACCTATGGCGATTCGTTCCTGCCGATCGACTTCGCCGCCGTCTTCCGCGCCTTCGCCGCCTCGGGCGCGCCTGCGCTCATGACCGTGTATCGAAACCAGGGGCGCTGGGACCAGAGCAACGTCATCTTTGACGGGCGGATGGTGACCCTCTACGACAAGCAGCGGCGGACCCGGCCGCCCGAGGACTTCGCCTTCATCGACTACGGGCTGTCGGCGCTGACGCGGCAGACGGTGGCGGACGGGATCCCGACGGGCGTCAAGGCCGATCTCAGCCGATCTGTTCCACGCGCTCTCCGTGCGCGGCGAGCTGGCCGGGTACGAGTCGGCCGAGCGCTTCTACGAGATCGGCTCGCCGGTCGGGCCTGGCGGATTTTTCGGAATGGCTGCGGACGCGGGGCTGATCGTCCTCGACCGGGACGGCGTGCTCAATCGCCTGCTCCCGAACCCGTCGGAGCCGCGCCCCGACAGCCCGATGCGCGCGAGCGAGGTGGAGGTCTTTCCCTGGGTGCCGGCGGCGCTCGGCGACCTGACGCGCGCCGGGTACGGCCTCGTCATCGCCAGCAACCAGCCCGCCGCCGCCAAGGGGAAGACGACGCGCGCCGATCTCGAAGCGGCGCACGCCGCGGTCCTCGCCGCGGCCACCGCCGCCGGCGGCGTCGTGCTGAGCTCGCACCTCTGCTTCCACCGCGCCGAGGACGGCTGCGCCTGCCGCAAGCCGGCCACCGGCCTGCTCGAGGAGGCGTTCGCGCTCCATCCCGGCTACGCGCGCGCGCGGTCGTGGATGGTCGGCGACCGGGCGCCGGACGTTCTTTGTGGCGCGGCGTTCGGGCTCGAGACCGCGTACCTCGGCGATGTCGACTCCGACGACTACGCGACGCTGACCGCGCGGGGCGTGCGACCTTCCTTTCACGGACGCGATTTGCGACACTTCGCCGACTTCTTGTTGGGAAGGTAGCCGCTTGCCGATCCGTCCGCTTCGCCTGCCGCGCTGGCTACCGCTGGCGCTCCTGTTCATCGCAATCGAGACGACGTACGTCTACTTCATCTCGGCCGGCACGTTCACCACCTGGTCGACCTGGAACACCAACTACGACCTCGTCGCGGAGGGGTTCCGCGCCGGCCACCTCTATATTCTCGTCCCGCCGCCGCCCGAGCTGCTGGCCAAGGCGAACCCGTTCGACTGGGGCAACTCGTACCTGTGGTTCCTCGACGCCAGCCTCTACAAGAACCACTACTACCTCTACTGGGGTCCGTTCCCGGCGCTGGTGCTGCTGGCGTTCAAGATCGTCTTTCGCATCAAGGCGGTCATCGGCGACCAGTACGTGCTGTTCTGCTCGTACACGCTGTTCCTGCTGGCCGGCACGCTGCTCATCACGCGGATGGCGCGACGGCTCTTCCCCGATCGGCCGCGCGGGTTGGTGGCTGTCGCCATCGTGGCGTTCGCCTACGCGATGCCGACCCCCTACATGGTCGCCACCCCCGGGATCTACGAGGCGGCCATCGCCGCCGCCCAGGCGTTGCTGCTGCTGGGGCTGGTGTTCGCCTTCGACGTCGTCTGGTCCGCGTCGGAGGCTCCCGCCTCGCGCTGGCGGCTGCTGGCGGCCGGCGCCGCCTGGAGCGCGGCCATCGCCACGCGGGTGAGCGCGGTGCTGCCAGTGAGCCTCTTCGTGCTGCTCACGGCGGCGCTGTCGTCGGTCTCGATCGAGTCCGCCACGCGACGCCGTCGGTTCGTCGCCAGCGCCCTGTGGGCCGGCGCTCCGGTGGCCCTCACCTTGGCGGCGCTGTCCGTCTACAACAAGCTCCGCTTCGACTCCTGGACCGAGGTGGGCGTCAAATACCAGCTCAACACCTTTCCGTTCATCACCGGGAAGGCCTTCGTGCCGCTCAACATCTTCAGTTACCTGTTCCGCCCGCTGGGCCTCTCGTGCCGGTTTCCGTTTCTCTCGGCGCTCTACAACATCGGGCCGACCGGGTTTCCGCGCTGGCTGCCGTTCCCGCCGGCCTACTCGACCGTTGAGCCCGCGTCCGGGCTTCTGCTGACGACGCCATTCGCCTGGCTGGCCCTGCCGGCGCTGGTCCTGATCGTGCGCGCGCTCGTGCGCCGGGGACGGGCCGCCGGGCGCGCGTTCGTCTTCGACCAACGCCAGCGCGCACAGGTCTTTTGCGTGGCCAGCTTCCTCGCACTCGCGACCCTGATGCCGCTGGTCTTCATCGCGGCCTTCGACGCGACCATGCGCTACCAGGGCGACCTTTCGACAGGCACGATGCTGCTTGCCGTGTGGGGCGCTCTGTCGCTGGTCGCAGAACTGCGGGGGCGCTGGCGGCGCCGTGGGCTCGTCGCCGCGTTCGTCCTGCTGGCAGCCGCGACGCTGGTGATTGGCGGCCTGCTTGGATTCCAGGGTTACGACGAGATGTTCAAGAACCACAACCCGACGCTCTACGCGACGCTCCGTCACAAGCTGGCCTTGTGTCGCCAGCCGCGCTGACCGCATGACCGCCGCCGGATCACCCACGTCCGCGCGCCGCCGAGTGGTCATGTTGGTGGCGGCGGCGCTGGCCGTCGAGCTGCTCTACTTCTTCACGATTACGGCCGGCACCTTCGCGCACTGGCACTTCTACGCCTACTACCTGAACGACATGGCGGACGGCTTCCGGCAATGGCACCTGCACATGGCGATCGAGCCGCCGCCGGCGCTGCTGGCCAACCCGGCCGACGCCAGCCTCTGGTACTGGGACGCGAGCCTCTATCGCAACCACTTCTATCTCTACTGGGGGCCACTGCCGGCGCTGGGGCTCGCCGTCGCCAAGACCGTGCTCCGCATCAAGGGGCAGGTGGGCGACGAGCACGTGGTGTTCTGGCTGACCACCCTGCAGCTCGCTGCCGGGACGCTCCTCGTCGAGCGGATCGGGCGGCGACTTTTTGTCCGGGCTCCGCTGGTGCTGGAGGTGGCGGCGGTGCTGGTGCTGGGGACGGCCAACCCGACGCTGTACGACCTCGGGCGAGCAGCGGCGTACGAGGCCGCGATCGTGGGCGCGCAGGCCTTCGTGTTGCTGGGTTTGGTGTTCGCGTTCGATGCGGTGGTGGACGACCAGGCGCCCTGGCGGTCGCTGGTCGGCGCGGGGGCCGCATGGGCCGGAACGCTGAGCTGCCGGATCAGCATCGCGCCGGTGGTCGCGCTCCTGGCCGCGCTGACCATCTGGGGCGTCGCGGCCGGTCACCCGGGATGGCTCAGGCGCGCCGTGCGCGCCGCGCTGGGGATCGGGGCTCCGCTGGCGCTTGGGCTGTTCCTGCTTTTGCTCTACAACCGCTTCCGCTTCGACGCCTGGCTCGAGTTCGGCCGGCGCTACCAGATGGACTGGCTCACCTTCGGTGTCGGCAAACAGTTCATCACGACCAACCTCTACGCTTACTTCTGGCGCCCCTTGGTCATCTCCTGCCGGTTCCCGTTCGTTTACACGATCATGGGATGGGCCAGGGCCTTCCCCGCCGGATACAAATTTCCCGCCGACTACCGTGCTTACGAACAGGTGGCCGGGCTGGTGCCGACGGTCCCGTGGCTCTGGTTCTCGCTGGTGGCGTTAGGGGGCACAGCCTGGCGCTTCGGACGAGCTCGGCGGTTTTCGCCGCTCGTCTGGGCCGTGGCGGCGCCCGCGACCGCAACCGTGGTCGGGCTCGCCTTCGACCTGATGCTGTCGTCGGCGACCAACCGATTCCTGGGCGACGCCATCGGGGTGTTCGTCCTGCTTGCCACGATTGGCGCGTTCATGGCGGCCGGTGCCCTGGAACCATGGCCCTGGGCCCGGCGCAGCCTCATCGGGGTAGCCGTCCTGTCGGCTGTGCTCTCGGTCGGGACGGGGTTCGCGCTGGGGTTCAAGGGGCAGTACAACCACTTCGAGCAGGGCAACCCCACTCTCTACCGCAAGATGGTCGAGCACTTCTCGGTGTGCCACGGCGAAATCCCTCCCGAGCCGAAATGACTTTGTATCTCTCCGACGATTTGCGAGACTTTGGGACTCTTAACCGAAGGTGAACATGCCTAATCCGACCTCCAGTCCGACATCGCCGACTTCCCTGGACCGAATCAAGATCTTCGCCGACGGCGCGTCGCTGCCGTCGATGCTCGAATCGGCGCGCGATCCACGCATCGCCGGCTTCACCACCAACCCGACGCTGATGCGCAAGGCCGGCATCTCCGACTACCGCGCCTTCGCCAAGGAGGTCCTGGCGGCGATCAAGGACAGGCCGATCTCGTTCGAGGTCTTCGCCGACGAGACGTCCGAGATGAGGCGGCAGGCACGCGAGATCGCCACCTGGGGCGACAACGTCTACGTCAAGATACCGGTGACCAACACCAAGCGCGAGCCGACCACGGAGCTCGTGCGCGAGCTCGCCGGCGCGGGCGTGAAGCTGAACGTCACCGCCATCTGCACGCTGGAGCAGGTGCGCGACGTGGCGCAGGCGCTCAAGGGTGGGGCGCCGTCGGTCGTCTCCGTGTTCGCCGGCCGTATCGCCGACACGGGCCGCGATCCGATCCCGCTCATGAAGGAGGCGCTCTCCATCTGCCGCGCGGCCGGCAAGTCGATCGAGCTCTTGTGGGCGAGCCCGCGCGAGCTGCTCAACATCATCCAGGCGGCCGAGATCGGCTGCGACATCATCACCGTCACCCCCGATCTGCTCAAGAAGCTGGAGCTGGTGGGCAAGGATCTCGCCGACTTCAGCCTGGAGACGGTGCAGATGTTCTTCAAGGACGCGCAGGCCTGCGGGTTCAAGCTGTGAGCACCGAGACGCGCGGCTTCGTCGACCTGTTTCTGCAGGAGACGCTCATGGCGGTGCAGCAGATCGACGCCGCCGCCGTCGACGCGCTGGCCATCGGCCTCGGGCGGGTGCGCGACGCGGGCGGGCGGCTCTTCATCCTGGGCGTCGGCGGCTCGGCCGGACACGCCAGCCACGCGGTCAACGACTTCCGCAAGATCTGCGGGTTCGAGGCCTACGCGCCGACTGACAATGTGTCCGAGCTGACCGCCCGCGTGAACGACGAGGGGTGGGACACCAGCTTCTCCGAGTGGCTGAAGGTCTCGCGGCTCGACAAGCGCGACGCGCTGCTGATCTTCTCTGTCGGCGGCGGCAACAAGGAGAAGAACGTCTCGATGAACCTGGTCCGCGCCGTCGAGCTCGCGCGCGAGCAGGGCGCGGCCGTCTTCGGCGTGGTCGGCAAGGACGGCGGCGCCACCAAGAAGGCCGCCGAGGCCTGCGTGATCATCCCGACCGTCTCGCCCGATCGGATCACCCCGCACACCGAGGG
This sequence comes from uncultured Pseudomonadota bacterium, assembly GCA_963725905.1. Taxonomy (GTDB): domain Bacteria; phylum Myxococcota_A; class Polyangia; order Fen-1088; family Fen-1088; genus JADGRB01. Next base: position 293,690 of record CAVSAG010000009.1, read on the forward strand.
GCTCTGCGCGGTCGTCTGGCACCTCCTGGTCAGCCACCCCAGCCTCAAGAAGTCGGCGACCAAATGGGAATCGACCCGCTAGGCGGCCTGTGAGCCAACCCATCTCCGCGCAGCGGTTCTTCATCGTCGGTGGCGCCGGCTTCATCGGCAGCCACTTCACCGACCACCTCCTGGGGCCGGGCGGCGCCGCCGGCGTCACGCTCTACGACAACTATTCGTCGGGCCGACCCTGGCACCACGCCCACCACGACGCCGATCCGCGCTTCCGCGTCGTGCGCGGCGAGGTCGAGGATCCGCGGGCGCTGGCGGCGGCGATGGACGGGCACGACGTCGTCATCCACCTGGCCTCGAACCCCGACATCGCGCGCGCCGCGCGCGAGCCGACCATCGACTTCACCCAGGGGACGGCGCTGACCAGCGCGGTCGTCGAGGCGATGCGCACCACCAGCGCCAAGCGGATCCTCTACGCCTCGGGCAGCGGCGTCTACGGCGACCTCGGCACCGAGCGAGGGGACCGAGGACATGGGGCCCATGATCCCGGTCTCGACCTACGGCGCCAGCAAGCTGGCCGGCGAGGCGCTCATCGCCAGCTACGGCTACATGTTCGGCCTCTCGGGCTGCGCGTTTCGGTTCGGCAACGTCGTCGGGCCGCGCCAGACCCACGGCGTGGGGTTCGACTTCGCGCGCCGGCTGCTCGCCTCCGAGGCCGCCGGCGAAAACCCGATCACGCTGCGCATCCTGGGCGACGGCAGCCAGTCGAAGTCGTACGTCCACGTGAGTGACATCGTGCGGGCCGTGCTGACCGCGCACGACAAGACGACCGCCGTGTTCCGCCCCTACAACGTGGCCACCGGCGACTACATCACGGTCACGCGAGATCGCCGAGCTGGCGGTGGAGTGCGTCGGCTTGCCGCCGGAGCGGGTCACCTTCGCCTACACGGGCGGCGACCGCGGCTGGAAGGGGGACGTGCCGATCGTCCGCCTCGACACTGCCCGCATCCGGTCGATCGGCTGGCGCTGCGAGGCGACCTCGCGCGAGGCGCTCCGCCGCTCGATGCTGGCGATGATCCCCGACATGAAAGCCGGGCGGATGTGAGCGAGAGCCGGGCGGGCGTGAGCGCCCCGGTGGCGAAGGTCGTGTCGGCGTCGGGCGCCGACCCCGAGATCGAGCTCCTGCTCCCCGACGGACGACGTCGCCGAGCCGGAGCTGTCGATCGTCATCCCCGCGCTCAACGAGCAGCTCACCATCGCCGACTTCGTCGCTCTGGTGCCACGAGGGGATGAAGAAGGCGGGCGTGGTGGGCGAGATCCTGATCGTCGACAGCGGCACCGACCGGACGACCGAGCTGGCGCTGGCGGGCGGGGCGCGCGTCCTGCGCACGCCCAAGCGCGGCCTCGGGCGCGCCTACATCGACGCGCTGCCGTTCATCCGCGGCCGCTACGTGGTGATGGGCGACTGCGACTGCACCTACGACTTCCGCGAGCTCGCGCCGTTCGTCGAGAAGTTCCGCGGCGGCGCCGAGTTCGTCATGGGGTCGCGCTTCCGCGGCTTCATCGAGCCGGGGTCGATGCCCCCCTTGCACCGCTACCTCGGGACGCCGGTCACGACCGCGATCCTGAACGTCATCTTCGGCAGCCGCTTCTCCGACATCCACTGCGGGATGCGTGGCATCACCAAGGCGGCGCTCGGCGCGGATGGATCTGCCGCTCGCAGTCCTGGGAGTACGCCTCGGAGATGGTGCTTGAAGTCGGTGCACATGAAGCTGCGCACCGAGGAGGTCCCGATCCGCTTCCTCAAGGACCGCGAGGGGCGCCTCAGCCACCACAAGCGGTCCGGCTGGTTCTCGCCCTGGGCGGCGGCCTGGATCAACCTGCGCGCGATGTTCGTCTACGGGGCCGACTTCTTCCTCTACAAGCCGGGGCTGATCCTGCTGGCGCTCGGCCTCTTGCTGACGCTCCCGCTGTCGTTCGGGACGCTGACGCTGGGACCGGTCACCTTCGATCTGCACTGGATGCTGCTCGGGCTCTCGTTCTCCATCCTCGGGCTCCAGTGCGTCTACCTGGGCGTGCTGTCGCAGATCTTCTTCGACTGGGACGGGGACCACCACCGCCCGCTGGTTCCGGCGCTTCTCCTACACGCGGACCGTGGCCATCGCGGCGGGGCTGTTCGGCGCCGGGCTCACCTGCGGCGGGCTGCTCGTGCGCGACTACGTGAAGAACGGCTACCAGCTGGTGGCCGGCACGCCGGTCAACTACCTGGGGACGACGGGCCTCCTGCTTGGCGATCCTCGGGTTCATGACCTTCACCTTCACGCTCATCCTCCATTCGACCGCGGTCGCGGTCAGGCGCGCGCCATGAGCGAGCGGCAGGAGTCGTTTCTTCAGAACAGCCGCGGGACGCTGGTCGACAGGTTCGGCGTCTGGCTCTCGGGCTGGCAGATCCGGCGTCACGTCCCGAGCTTCGCCGGCAAGCGGATCGGTGACTTCGGCTGCGGCTACCAGGCCGCCTTCGCGCGCACCGTCCTCGGCGACGCGGCCGGCGCCGTGCTGGTCGACGTCGCGCTGGCCGACGATCTCGAAGGCCGACCCGCGCGTCCAGGCGATCGAGGGGCAGCTCCCGGCTGCGCTCGCCGCGCTTCCGTCGGGCTCGCTCGACGTCGTCATGATCGTCTCGGTGCTCGAGCACGTGACCGAGCCGCGGCGCCTGCTCGCCGAGGCGCGCCGCCTGCTGGCGCCGGGCGGCGTCCTGCTGGTCAACGTCCCGTCGTGGCGGGGGAAGCGCTACCTCGAGCTGTCCGCTTTTCGTCTCGGCCTCTCGCCGGCCGCCGAGATGGACGACCACAAGATGTATTACGACGTGAAGGATCTCTGGCCGCTGCTGGTCGCGGCCGGCTTTCTCCCCAGCCGGATCGACCTGCTTTTCGCACAAGCTCGGCCTCAACACCTTCGCCGTCTGCAAGCAAGCCGAGTGAGCCGGGCTGAGCCGGGCGCTCAGAGCCGCGCGATCTCGATCGGAGCGTCGGTGCCGAGGCGCCGCGGCCCGGGGACCCAACTTCCGGTGAGCGTCTCCGTCCCCGGGCGCTTCCGGTAGACGATCTCCGAAGCTGTAGATACGGCCGGGGCGCCAGAAGCTGGTCGGCCAGGTCGGCGCGCCGGCGATCTCCAGGTTCTCGGGCGCCGCCGGCAGCCCCGAGAAGCGCGGCGGCGCGACCACCTTGGCGTGCACCGAGAAGTGCGCATCGCCGGCCATGCTCCCCGCGACGAAGTAGAGCGTGATGCTGCGGCGAGCGCCCGTCCGCTGTACCCCGCCGAGCAACGACGTCGCGCCTTCGAACTGCGCCGTCCGGTGCAGGTCGAGGCGGGCGGCCAACGCCGCCCGCAGCCGTGCAGCGCCCGCGAGATCGCCGCGTTCGATGGCCGCGTTGTGTGCGATGCGCAGCTCCTCGGTCGTGACGGGCGCCGTCCCCGGGACGGCCGCCGGCTGGCCGAGCATCGTGCGCCACTCCCAGGTCACCCAGTCGTTGTGCCGCACCGAGCGGACCGGCTCCGTCGGTCCCAGCCACCAGCGCTCCCAGGGCGACGGCTCGCGCTCGTCCAGCACGTAGCCGTCGAGCGGGGCGGCGCGCTCGGCCCGATCGATCACCCAGAGGTAGCCGACGGCGTGGACGTGGTAGCGCGCGGCGACCTGCCGCAGGTCGCCGCCGACACCCCGCGCGTGTCGAAGATGTAGACGCGCGTCGCTTCGCTCACGCCCCCGAAGAGGGGCTGGTTGGCCGTCGACAGGCGCGGCCGCAGCTCCCATTGCAGCGCCCAGCCGTCGTGGATCGCAGGGGTGGTAGGCGATCCCGACCGTCGGCGGGCAGGCTGCGCAGGAACCAGCGCAGCACCGCCTCCTTGTCGAGATCGGTGTCGAGGTTCACCTCCGCGAACCGCCCGCCCGTCTCGCGCGCCAGCCGCACCAGCGACAGCCCATCCTTGAGGACGAACGCCGCGGCAGCCCGACCAAGACGAGCGCGACCCAGGGCGCGGCGCGCCGCGAGGCGGCGCCGCGCTCAACGCGCTCGGCGATCCAGATCGTCAACTCGCCCACCGACGCGGCGAGCGCACCCATCGCCAGCGCGAAGTAGGGGGCGAAGTAGTGCGGCCAGAAGATGTGGACGTCGGCCCCTTCCTTGAACACCGACGTACTGGACCAGCGCGCAGAGGAACATCGGCAGCGGCAGCAGCTCGAAGTGGCTCCGCTTGATCACCGCGCGCGCGACGATTATCGGCAGCGCCAGCTTGCCGAGCGCGATGCCCAGCGTGGTGAACATCAGCTCGATGCGGTAGCGGCGGGCCGCCAGCACCGTCTCGAGCGGGAGCCCCGACCCGGCCGAGCGGAGCAGGTACGACGTCAGCACGTCGGCGATCCGCCTGCTGTCGTCGAGCACGTACGAGCTCGATCGGCCGACGCTGAAGGCGACCGCGACGCACATGAGCGCCCAGTAGCGGCCGAACGGCCTCATCTGAAGGCGCCCGCGGGTCGGCTCGGCCAACAGATAGGCGTAGCACAAACAGGCCGCCCAGGAACGGTGCGCCCCACAGGTATCCGGCCCAGTCGTTGTTCAGCGCGAAGGCGAACCCCAGCACGCTGGCGATCGCGTAGCCCTCGCGCCAGGTGCGCACGAAGCGCAGGTAGCGCCCAGGTGGCGAGCACGAACCCGAAGATCACCGGCTGCTCGAGGTCGTGGTAGTTCGCGTAGCCGAGCGTGATCGGCAGGGCGACGTAGGCGAGGGCGGTGATCCCGCCGGCCACCGCCCCCCAGATCGCCCGCCCCAGCTTGAACAGCAGCAGCGTCGTCACCGTCACGTAGACGAGCGGCGGCAGTCGCAGCACCCAGTCGTGAAGGCCGAAGATCTTGCTCAGGATGTCGATGACCCAGAACATCCCCAGCGGGTGGTGCATGTAGTAGGTCGACGGCGCCGGCGGGCGATCGACGTAGACCTCGACGGGGAAGCAGCGTCTTCCAGCGATAGCTGTTGTAGGCCGCCGTCCCGATCACGGACGTCGAGGCGTAGTGACCGTCGGGGAACGGGCCGCCGATGCCGCAGGTCGAGACGGCGAACGCGATGAGGACCGCCAGCGCCCCGACCAGGTAGCCGGCCCGATCGGCCGGGGCCAGCGCCGCCCAGCGCGCGCGCCAGGAATCCAGCGACGCGAGGAGCGCGCCCGTGCGTGAGGTTCTTGGTGCGGTCATGTCGCGGCCGAGGGTGACCTCGACCAAGCCGACGATCGAAGCGGCGAAATCTTGCCAGCGCCACGCCGGGCCGGCAAGTCTTGCGCCCCACGGCCCGCGCCGTACGAAAGTGGCGCCGTGCCCGAGCCGACTCGCCCGCCTTCGCGATCGCCTCGGCGCGTGGATCGGCGTCGTCCCGGTGGCTGCTGCTCGCGCTCTGGGTCTTCGCGCCGTTCTTCGCCGACGTGCGGGCGATGGGGTTTCAGGACTGGGACTCGCAGGCCGCCTACCGCTACGTGACCGTGCTGGCGCTGCGCCACGGCCAGCTCCCCTGGTGGAACCCGTGGTACTGCGGCGGCTTCCCGGCCTGGGGCTACGTCGAGGGGGCGACCAACCTCGTCTCGCCCTGGACGCCGTTCTATCTGCTGTTCCCGTTCCCGCTGGCGCTGCGGCTCGAGGTGGTGGCTGCCACGCTCGCCGGCGTCGTCGGCGCCTATCTCCTGGCCGGGCGGTTCACGCGCAGCCCCGCCTGGCGCGCGTTCGTCGGCGACGATCTGGATGCTCTGCAGCCGCTGGGCGCTGCAGGTCGCCTCCGGCCACCTGTGGCACCTGGCCTACGCCTGGACGCCGTTCGCCATCTACTTCCTCGACCGCGCGATGGACGAGGATCGCCGTGACCTGGCCGGGGCGGCGGGGGCGATGCTGGCGCTCATCATCTACGTCGGCGGCATCTACCCGTACCCGCACACGCTGATGGTCCTCTGGCTCTACGCGCTCGGCCGGGCGATCGCGGCGCGCAGCCGGCGGCCGCTGGCGCTGTTTCTGCTTCTCGATGTTCACCGGGATCGGCCTCGGCGCGCCGAAGCTGCTGCCGGTGCTGGCGACGATGTCGCGCTTCCCGCGGCTCATCGAGTCGAACGAGCCGGTGTCGCTGCACTCGATCTGGATCATGCTGACGGCGCACCAGCAGGGCTTCGACTTCTACCCGCACCTGCCGCTGCGGGTCTTCTGGGTCTGGTGGGAGTGGGGGGCCTACGTCGGCGTGACCGGCACGCTGGCGCTGATCGCCGCGCTGGCGGTCGGCTGGACGCCGCGCCTCGTCTCGCTCAAGGTGGCGGCGTCTGCTGCGTGATCCTGTCGCTCGGCCAGTCGATCTGGCAGCTGGTGCACCGGCTGCCGCTGTTCAGCTCGCAGCACCTGCCGGCGCGCCTCCTGTTCCTGGCCATCCTGCTGCTGGCGCTGGTGCTGGCCGCGGCCGCCGACGAGCCCTGGGCGCGGTTCGCGCGCCGTCGCCGGTGGGCCGAGGCGGCCGGCTCTGGCGGTCGTCACGCCTCTACGGCCTCGATCTGGCCGTCGTCGCCCGCCAGGCGACCGTCGCGCCGTTCCGCCTGCACGTCCCGCCCGTCACGCCGCAGCGCCGAGTTCCGCCAGGAGAGGGCGCAGCACTACGTCTACGGCAAGCCGGAGGTCGGGCCGCGCGCTGCGCGATCGCTACGAGTGGCCGGCCAAGATCATCTACCCGTCGATGCTCGCCAACACCGGGATGGTCACCTGCTACGGCATCCCGCCCGAGGCCACGCACAGCCCCGTCGTCGGCAGCGAACAGCCGCGGCTACCGCGGGCTGGTCTTCCTCGCCGGCGGCGCCGGCCGCGCGGAGATCGACGCGCTGGACACCGAACGCGATCACCGTGCACGTCACGGGGGCCGCCGCCGGCGATCGGCTGGTCTACGACATGAACGCCGATCCCGGCTGGCGCGCGGCGGGAGCGCCCGCCGAGAGCTGGCAGGGGCTGGTCGCGACAGCACGCTGACGCGCCCGGCGATCGCCGGTGTGATCGCTCGATCCTACTGGCCTCGCCTCGCCTGACAGCGGGGCTGCTGTCTCTGCGACCGTCACGCTGGTCGATCCTGGGGCTGACGCTCGGCGCTGGAGCGCCGGCGCCGCCGCGCGCTCTAGTGATGCGCCCACCAGGGCTCGTGGCAGACCATGAAGGTGTGGTCGCCCATTCCGCCCGTGTAAGTGCAGATGTCGATGTTCCAGTAGTGCCAGGCGGAGATCCCGATCCAGACCAGCGCGAGCAGCGGTCGGCGCCGCATCGTCGCGCCCATCGCGAAGAACATCGGGAACGCCAGCAGGAGATAGCGGCTCATCCCCGCCAGCGCGAGCGGCATCATGCCGACTGTGGCGATGCCGACGGTCGCCAGGAAGGCCACGTACCAGAAGGCCTGCTCCGGGATCGGAAACCGGCGCAGCGCCTCGCGGTGGCCGAGCGCGAACCAGAGCAGCGCGGCCGCCAGCCAGAGCCCCTCGTGCAGCGGCCATTCGATCGATCCGATGATCTTCTCGGGATCGGGCGGGAACAGCGCGCCGAGTCCGGGGTGCTCGTGATGAAAGAGCTGACCGTGCGCGTGGATGTAGGTCAGCGGGATCGCCGAACCGATGCGCGTGGTAGGCCATGAGCGCCAGCTGTCCCCAGACGCAGAGGGCCGCCAGCAGCGCGGCGCGGATCCAGGGCCAGGCCTGGCGGGGCCGCTCGCTGCAGGAGCTCGACAAGCAGAGCCGGCCGCGAAGGCGATCCCGATCGGCCACGCCGGTGATGCGGACGCCGCTGGTGGCGCCGGCCAGCAGGGCGCCCAGCAGCCGCCGGCGGCGCGACGAACGCCACGTAGGCGCCCAGCGCCAGCGCCAGCGTCAGCGGCTCGGTCTGGACCGTGACCAGGCAGTAGCCGGTCGTGTAGGCGTTGAAGCAGACGAGCGCCAGGTAGGTCGTCGCCGACGCCCAGCCGGGAGGTCAGCTCCTTGCCGGTCCAGAGGTAGAGGAAGATGAACGACGCGACCAGCGACACCGCCAACATCGCGAAGTCGATCGCCAGACCGGTGAGCTTCGCGACGTAGCGCCCGACCAGGCCGTAGGTCGGATAGAACGCCAGGTTGCAGCCCGGCGCGCGCACCGGCAGCGTCGGCCCGCGCGGCGGACAGTGCTGGTAGCCGCGCAGCCCGAGCTCGATGTAGTTCCCCGAATCCCAGCGGCTGACCACCAGGCGGTCCCAGTTGGCGGGCGCCCAATCGGTGGCGGGGTTGCGAAAATGGGGCGGGTCGCCCGGGCTGGCGTTGAACCTTGACGTCGAACCGCTCGCCCGAGTGGACAGCCACCGCGAGCTGGAGACGCCAGCAGGACGAGTGCCACCGCCAGGCGAAACGGGATGGTGGTGGCCCGGGCGCCGAGCCAGCCTGAGAACGCGCGCAGCCGCGGCCCGGCCGCGCGCGCGCGCCGCCTCGACGCGGACGAGTGACAAGGGGAGCCGAATCACCGGGGACCGCCGCCTTCTTTCCCTTGACAGTTCGGCGGGAACCGTAACGTACGCCGAATCCAAATCGACGCCGCGCTCGCAAAACTCGCAAGAGTCTATAGAAGAGAATCCCAGGCACGTAGCTCAGTGGAAGAGCACTACCTTGACACGGTAGGGGTCGGCGGTTCAATCCCGCCCGTGCCTACCACCGCCCATGGGAACCCTGAAAGGGTTCCCACACCCTCCCGCGACGAGCTCCGGCGGGCGAAGCCCGCCTCCGCTCACGCGATCGATGACCTTTCCCTCGATTGGCGGGATGGCACGGGGTCTCGGTACCGGCGGGGGATTTCGTTGCGGATTGGTTGGGAACGGGCGGGGTGCCTGCGGCTATGCTTTTCGCGTGAGCGCAGAGAAAGAACAGTCGTTCGTCCGCGGCGAGAAGGGGGACGTTCCGGACGATCCGGTGTCGCGAATGCGGCATTCGGCGTCGCACGTGATGGCGGACGCGGTTCGCCGGTTGCGGCCCAGACGCCAAGGTGGCGATCGGTCCGTCGATCGAGACGGGGTTCTACTACGACTTCGACACCGAGCCGTTCGCGCCCGAGGACGCGGCGCAGATCGAAGCGGAGATGCAGAAGATCATCGCCGAGAACGCTGCCGTTCGAGCGGCACGTCGTCTCGCGCGCCGAGGCGCTCGAGCGGTTCCGTTCGCGTGGCGAGAAGTACAAGGTCGAGATCATCGAATCGATCCCCGAAGGGGAAGAGGTCTCGTACTTCCAGCACGGCGACTTCATCGACCTCTGCCGCGGCCCGCACGTCGAGCGGACCGGCGACATCAAGGCCTTCAAGGTGCTCTCGTTCGCCGGCGCCTACTGGCGCGGCGACGAGCGGAACCCGCAGCTCCAGCGCGTCTACGGCACGGCGTTCGCGTCGCAGGCGGAGCTGGACGAGTACCTGCACCGGCTCGAGGAGGCGAAGAAGCGCGACCACCGCACGCTGGGACGCGAGCTGGATCTGTTCTCGTTCGACGAGCTGGTCGGTCCGGGCTTCGCGCTCTGGCACCCCAAGGGGGCGATCGTCCGCGCAGATCCTCGAGGATCTGCATCCGGCGCGAGGTGCTCCGGCGCGGCTACCAGCCGGTCTACAGCGCCCCACGTCGCGCGCGAGAAGCTGCTCGAGACCTCGGGCCACCTCGCGCACTACGACGAGAACCTGTTCGGCGGGATGGAGCTGGAAGGGCAGCGCTACCTCGTCAAGCCGATGAACTGCCCGATGCACATCGCGATCTACCGATCGCAGATGCGCTCGTACCGCGATCTGCCGATCCGCTACGCCGAGTTCGGCACCGTCTATCGCTACGAGCGCTCGGGCGTCCTGCACGGGCTGCTGCGCGTGCGCGGGTTCACCCAGGACGACGGCCACCTCTTCGTGCGCGAGGATCAGATCGAGGACGAGATGCGCGGCTGCGTCCAGTTCGCGCTCGACATCCTCGACCTGTTCGGCTTCAAGGACATCAAGCTGTTTCTGTCCACGCGCCCGGAGAGCTTCATGGGCGAGCCGGCGCTGTGGGACCAGGCCGAGGCCGCGATCCGCGGCGTGCTCGAGGCGACCGGGCCGGCCGTTCGAGGTCGACGAAGGGGGCGGGGCGTTCTACGGGCCGAAGATCGACCTCAAGATCCGCGACGCGCTCGGCCGCGAGTGGCAGTGCGGGACGTTCCAGCTCGACTTCCAGCTCCCGGAGCGGTTCAAGCTCGAGTACGTCGCCCAGGACGGGTCGCGCCAGCGGCCGGTCATGATCCATCGCGCGCTGTTCGGCTCGGTCGAGCGGTTCATCGCCGTGCTCATCGAGCACTTCGCCGGGGCGTTCCCCCTGTGGCTGGCACCAGTCCAGGCCCGGGTTCTGTCGGTCAGCGAGAAGGCCGAGGCCTACGCCCGCGAGGTCGTGGCCCGGCTCTCGGCCGAGGGCCTCGCGGGTCGAGGCCGACCTGGCCGCCGACAAGCTGGGCGCGAAAATTCGACGGGCCCAGCTCGAGAAGATCCCCTACATGGTCGTGGTCGGCGAAAAGGACATGGCGGCGGGTGTGGTTTCGCCACGTACCCGGGAGGGGAAGCAGCTGCCAGCCATGCCGGTCGACGACTTCGCGCGGCAGCTCGCCGCCGAGGCGAAAGTCCCGACCTGGAGAAAAAATAGCGTGCTGGACGGCATCGCCTAGCCTCCGGCCGGCATTACAATAGGCGGAACTAACTTAGCGACCCCCAACCAGGAGAAAGAACATCCCAAGGCCATTCAATCAAGCTCCCCCCAGCGCGACGGACAACTACCGAGTCGGCCGCCGCATCCGAGTGCCCGAGGTTCGCGTCATCGGCGCCGACGGCGCGCAAATCGGCGTCATCCCGACGCACGAGGCGCTGAAGCTCGCCGAAGAGGCCGGGCTCGAGCTGGTCGAGGTGAACCCGCGCGCAGCGCCGCCGGTTTGCAAGATCATGGACTTCGGCAAGTTCAAGTACGAGACGTCGAAGAAGGAGAAGGCCTCGCGCAAGCACCAGATCGACGATCGTCCTCAAGGAGATCAAGCTCCGCCCGAAGACGGACGAGCACGACTTCGACTTCAAGGTGAAGCACATCCGCCGGTTCCTCGCCGAGGGGAACAAGTGCAAGCTGGTCATCGTCTTCCGCGGCCGCGAGATCGTCCACCCGGAGACCGGCCAGGCGATGCTCGACTCAGGTCGTGAAGGCGGTGACCGACGTCGCGATGGTCGAGCAGCGCGCCGATGATGGAAGGGCGCCGCATGGTCATGATCATCGGCCCGCGCGGCGGCGTCATCCGCGCCCCGACGAGCGGCCCGCCCGTGGGCGGACCGCGGTCCGGCCCCGGTCGCCCGGCGCCCAGCGCCCCCGCGGGTAGTCCTCCGCCGGCGAGCGCCCCTGCTGCGAGCGCCCCTGCTGCGAGCGCTCCCGCGGCGAGCGCCCCCGCCGCCGCGAGCGCCCGCCGCCGCGAGCGCCCCCGCCGCCGCGAGCGCCCCCGCCGCGAGCGCGCCGCCCAGCGCCCCGCCGGCCCAGGCCGCCGCGGCCAAAGGGTAGTCGCGGCAGGCAAAGGCTAGCTCGACCGATTTCCGAAGTAGGATGCGGGCGCCGATGCAGCGCCAGCGCCCGCTCCTCTCCCTCCTGCTCGCGGCCGGCACCGTCGCGGCGGGGGGCACCAGCGGCTGCCACCGCGACGGCTGCGTCGGTGGGGACGACGGCCAGTGCGTGCCGCCGCCGGCCTGCCCGGCGATCGTCTACCAGTGCGCAGCGCCGAAGCTCCGCGCCGCGGTGATCGGCCCCATGGAGAAGCGCCTCCCGGGCCCCAGGGCGCTGGCGGCGCTGGGGGACTACCTGCTCGAGAACGATCAGCTCCGCGTGGTGATCGACGCGCCGGATCACCCGCACGACCTCGCCCCCAGCGGCGGCGCGATCCTGGATCTGGCGCCCTTTCCCCAGGCGGACCAGACCACGCTCCCTCTCGATCAGACCAACGCGATCTACCACGCGGCCGGCGTCCTGCCGCGCGACGCGGTCCACTACGAGTCGGCTGCCATCATCGATCCCACGATCGATCCCGCGGACCCCGGCGCCTACGTCGCCGTGATCTTCCGCGGCCACCTCGAGAGCGACGCCAAGGTTACCGTCGTGACCCGCTACGAGGTCCGCCCCTGCGAACCGGGCGTGCGCGTTCGTACCGACGTCTACAACGGCGCACCCGACCCGAACACGCTCTTCCTCGCCGACGGGTTCTTCTGGGGGGACAACGGCCTCGCGCCGTTTGTGCCGGCGAAGGGGCTCGGGTTCGTGCAGCCGAATCTCGATCTGCTCCACCTCGACGCCGCCTGGCGCGAGTGGCCGTTTCTCGCGGCCCGCTCGCAGTCGGCGCCCGACACCTCCTACGCCGCGATCTCCTGCGATCGCGCGCAGGGCGCGGGCTTCAACAGCACGACGCTGACGGCGGCGGGCGTCCCGCTCGCCGTCACGCTCCCCGGCGACGGGTTTCACTTCGAACGTTTCATCCTCGCCACCTGGGGGGCCGGCCTCGCGCCCGCGGTCGCGGAGGCGATGCGCGTCCGCACCATGGTCCACGGCGATCCCCCCGCGGTCACCGTCAGCGGCCGCCTGATCGCCAACGGCGCGCCGGTCAACGCCTGGGCGGGTCGGGCCGCCTCGCTGCTGTTCTACGAGCCCGCCGCCGGCGCAAACCCCGACGACCCGAACGGCATCACCCCCCGCAACGAGGTGGTCCCGGCCAGCGATGGAACGTTCCAGGTGGCGCTGCCGCCCGACCGCAGCTATCGGGTCCAGCCGTACGCCTTCGGTCTACCGGCGGCCGCGCCCGTCTCGTTCGCGGTGGCGGCGGCCGACGCGATGATCGGCGACATCACGGTGACGGCCTCGGCCGAGCTGAAGGTCACCGTCGAGTCGTCGCCCGGCGTCCCGGTCAATTACGCCGAGCTGGTGCTGATCCCGATCGAGGACCCCGCCGTCACGCACGCCCCGATGCCCAGCCTCTACAGCCTCTTCCCCGGCTGCCTGCCGATGCTGGGCCCGCCCGACGGCGCCGCGCCCGCCTGCAACCGGGCGCTCACCACCAACGGCCAGTTCGACCTGGCGGTCCCGCCCGGCAGCTACCACGTCTACGCGACGAAGGGACCGTTCTCCAGTATCGACATCGCCGACGTCGTGCTGGAGCCGGGCGCCATCAAGCAACTGCCCCCGCTGCAGATCCGGCCGATCGCCCAGATCCTCCCCACCGGCGTCGTCTCCGGCGACTTTCACGTCCACGGCGGCGCCAGCTACGACTCGGGGATCCCCGATCTCGATCGGGTGGTCAGCTTCCTCGCGACCGGCGTCGACGTCGTCATCGCGACCGACCACAACGTCGTCACCGACTACGCCGGCACGCTGTCCACGCTGGGGGCGTCGAGCGCGATCACCGTCATCCCGGGCGTCGAGCAGACGCCCAACATCCTCTGGTACTACGTGCCGGGCGACACGTTCCCCAAGACGCTGGGCCACTTCAACTTCTGGCCGCTCGTGCCCGACGTCTTCGCCCCGCGCAACGGCGCCCCCTGGGCCGAGCTGCGCGAGCCTGGCCAGCTGATGGACGACATGGACGAGATGGTCTTCGCCCCGGGCGTCACCAGCATCTGCCAGCTCAATCACCCCTACCTGCTCACCAAGCTGGGACGCGACCAGGGCTACCTCCAGGCCATCCACTACAACCCGAACGACCCGATTCCGAAGGCGCCCACCAGCGGCTACAGCTTCGCCGCCAACGCGTTGGCGCGCACGCCACCTGATCCGAGCGGAGGCCCGGGCCTCAACCAGAACATGGCCTGGGACGTCGAGGAGGTGATGACCGGCGCCTCGCGTGCCGACTGGCTCCATTACCGGGCAGTCTGGTTCTCGCTGCTCAACCAGGGGTTCCTGCACGCCGGCACCGCCAACAGCGACTCGCACTCGCTGGCAGTCGAGCGGATCGGTTACCCGCGTAACCTCATCTGGGGGAACCACGACAAGGCCAACCTCGAGGGCGACGGCTTCGCCAGCTTCGACGACGACGTGCGCGCCGGCCACCTCGAGGGAACCAACGGCCCGGTTCTCGACGTCACCATCGACGACGGTGCGGGGAACACCTATCACCCGGGGCTCACGCCCTTCACCGTCACGTCGACGGCCACGCTGAACGTCACGGTGACGGCCGCGCCGTGGATCCCCGTCGACGAGATACGGGTCTTCGTCAACGGCCAGCAGGTCCAGGTTCCGGTCGACGGCGTCCTGGGACCGTTCGTCGACGTGTCGGCGAGCTTCGACGTCATCAACAATCACCTTGGAACCGAGCCGGCGCGATGGCCCCTGGCGCCGTCCCCCCCGGCATCCTTCCCCCTCGGGCCACTCTTGCCACCCAAGGGGGATGCCTGGATCGTCGTGGAGGCGGGGATGCACCAGGAGACGCCCGCGGACACCGACGGCGACGGCCTGCCCGATCTTCCCGACGCCGACGTGCCGACGCGGCCGGCGGACGGCGACAAGCGCTTCGACGTGGAAGCGATCGCGCCCGGCGTCTGGCCGACGGTGTTCAGCAACCCGTTTCTCCTGGACCTCGACGGTGGCGGTTGGACGGCGCCGGGTCTGCCGTGAGCCGCGCCCGCGCCTCGGGCCCGCGCACCGCGATCCTCGTCGCCGGCCTCCTCGCTGCCGCGGCGGGCGCCGCGCGCGCCGCGCTGCCGACCGAGGCCTGTCCGGGGCCGATCGAGGCCTCCGCGGGCCCGCTGGCGGGCGGCACCGCGACCACCCAGCCGGCCGACTTCGGCGCCATCCCCGAGGCCTGCCCGGGGAGTGACCTCCTCTTGCGCCTGCGGGGCGAGCTGGTCGACGCCAGCGGCGCGCCCGATTTCCTCGGCCGCATCATCGCCACCGGCACCGGTCGCGGGCGCCGGCGGATCAACGCGCGCAGCTGGATCTCCGTGGCCGTCGATCTGGCGACCTACCGCTACGTCAACGATGCGGGCCTCGCCAGCAACACCTTCTCCTTCGGTCCTGCCACCATCGGCTACCATCTGGTGCTGGTCGCCCGACCCGCCGCCGTCGTCGCCGCCTACGCCCGCGCGCTCATCCCGATCGACACCGCCCGACAGCTCGGCAGCCTCGAGACCGGCGGCGAGCTCGGCGCCGCCGCCCGCGCGCGGCTCGGCCCGCGCTGGCTGGTCGACGGCGGCCTCTCGCTGGCGGCGCCTGTCGACGTGACGGGAGGGCAGGGGCACGGCCGCTTCGAGCCCGCCGCGCTCGCCGAGGCCTGGTTCGCGCCCAAACCGACCTTCGCCATCTTCGGCGGCGCGGCCGTCCGCTGGGAGGCCGCGCCGGAGGCCACGCTGATCACCCTCGCGCCTCGCGTCGGCCTGCGCGCGACCCTCCGACACGGCATCTCGCTGGCCTTCCTGGCCGAGGCGCCGGTGGCCGGCACCGATCGAACGAACGTCGCCGCCAGCCTGTTCGTTGGCTGGTCCCCGCAGAGACGAGAATAGCTCAGCTACTGCTGGAGGTCGGTCACACCGCGCGGCTGCAGCCGGAAGTTCGGGGTGCCTCGAAATTCCGGCTGTGTCTCGGAACAGCGCCGGTCGGACCGTCCGAAGGTCGGCCGGGTGTTGTATATCGATTATCCAAATGTGATATACAACTGAGCGTGGTCATCCGGCATCGCCCCGAGACCCAGACGCTTTACGCGCAGCTCTACGAGCTCGTCGCATCGAGCGAGCTCGATCTGGTCGGCGGATTCGCGAACGGTCTGCCCGTGGAGCGCGAGGTCCGTGGTCGACCGTATCTCTACTGGCAGCTTCGTGCGGTCGGCGGGCGGCTCCGCCAGATCTATCTCGGGCCCGCCGCCGATCCGAAGGCGCGCGAACTGCAGGACGCGCTTGCCACCTACAAAGAACGGCGGGAGCCCATCGTCGAGGACCTCGAACGAGTCACCGCCGCCTACGTCGCCTCGGGCGGACCGCGCCACCTCGGTCATCACTTCCGCGTCGTCGATGCCCTTGCGCGCGCCGGCCTGTTCCGCGCGGGCGTCCTGCTCGTCGGCTCACACGCGTTCGTGTCGATCGGCGCGGCGCTGGGCGTTTCCTGGTCAGCCGAGGATGCGGCGACTGCCGATATCGATCTCTCCCAGGACGAGTTCGTGACCGTCGCCTGTGTCGACAAGGTTTCTATCGACGTGCCTGGAATCCTACGCAGCCTCGATCCTTCGTTTTTCCTGGTCCCTGAGCTCGACCTCAAGGCGCCCAGCACCTCCATGTCCTCGCGAAAATCGGGCCTCAAGGTCGATCTCCTGACGACCGCACGAACGCCTCGCGATGGACGCCCGCGAATGGTCGCTCCGCTCGGGCTGGCGGCCCAGCCGCTCCGATACATGGACTACCTGGTCCGCGATGAAGTGCGGCGCGGGTTGTTCATCGGCCCACATGCCACTCTGGTCAACGTGCCCGATGGGGGCCACTTCGCGCTTCACAAGCTCGCGGTCGCCGAGCGTCGCGACAGTGGTCCGGTGTCGATCAAGGCCCGGAAGGATCGCCGCCAGGCGGCCGCGCTCATCGAGGTTTTGGCCGAGGTTCAACCGGGGACGCTGGCGGCGGCCGCGCGCGCCGCACTTCGTCATCACGACCGAGGTCTGGTCAAAGACATCCAGCGGTCCCTGCCGCGCCTTCCCGAGTCGGCGAGGCGCGTGCTGGCGCCGCTCCTCCCGAAGGGCGGCAGCAGGTCACGCCATTAGGGCTCGCAAGCAGCCGGAATCAGTGAGATCGCCCTATACAGGTCCGGGTTGACGTATCTCTTGCCCAAACGCCCGGGATCGATATACTTCCGCGCCTCCGAGCCATGCCAAAGATCAAGATGAAGTCGAACAGCAGCGCGAAGAAGCGCTTCAAGCTGACCGCCAAGGGGCGGGTCAAGCGGAAGAAGGCTTATCTGCGCCACAATCTCTCCCACAAGACCTCCAGCGTGAAGCGCAGGCTTCGCCGCGGCGGTTACATCAGCAAGACGCAAGAGCATCAGATCAAAGCGATGCTCCCTTACGCATAAGGTAGAACGACATGCCGCGCGCAAAAGGTGGTTACAAGTCCCGTCATCGCCGCAACAAGATCCGGAAGGCCGCCAAGGGCTTCCGCGGCGGTCGGTCCAAGCTCTGGAAGGCCGCGGTCGAGGCGGTTCACCGCAAGTGGCGCTACGCGCTATTTCACCGGCGCAAGCGTAAGCCGGACTTCCGCGGGCTCTGGATCATCCGCATCAACGCCGCCGCGCGCGAGCTGGGCGTGTCGTACTCCAAGCTGATCTCGGCGCTCGACAAGTCGAACATCGCGCTCGACCGCAAGATCCTCTCGGATCTCGCGATCAGCGATCCGGCCGCCTTCAAGAAGGTCGTCGAGACGGCGCGGGCCGCGGCCTAGCCGCGCCCGACGACGCAGGACTGGCGAGGGCTTGTCCGGCGCCGAGTTGATCGCGGAGCTCGATCGGTTGGCGGAGGAGTTCGCCGGCGAGATCGGTGCGCTCGCCACCGAGCAGGAGATCCGGCTCGCGCAGGCGCGCTACCTCGGCAAGCAGGGGAAGGTCTCGGGCCTCATGAAGGCCCTCGGCAAGCTGCCGGGGGCCGAACGCCCGGCGGTCGGCGAGGCGGCCAACCGCGCCAAGTCGGGAATCGAGGGCGCCGTCGCCGTGCGGCTGGCTGCGCTCGACGAGGCGGAGCTGTCGGCGGATCTGGGGCGCGTGGTCGACGTGACGCTGCCGGCGCGCGGGCGGGCGCTGGGGACGCTGCACCCGCTGACGCTCGTGCGGCGCGAGATCGAGGAGATCTTCCTGGGGCTGGGGTTCGAGGTCCGCACCGGTCCCTGGATCGAGACTGAGTGGAACAACTTCGACGCGCTCAATACGCCGCCCGACCACCCCGCGCGCGACATGCAGGATACGTTCTTTGTCGAAGGGGGGCGCATCCTGCGCTCGCACACCTCGCCGGTGCAGATCCGGACCATGCTGGCCGGCCCGCCGCCGGTGCGCATCGTCGCGCCCGGCAACGTCTTCCGGCGCGACGACGACGCCACCCACACGCCGATGTTCCCGCAGATGGAGGGGCTGCTGGTCGATCGCGGCGTCTCGTTCGCCGAGCTCAAGGGGACGCTGCTGCACTTCATTCACCGATTTTTCGGTCCGGGCCTCGGGCTGCGGCTGCGGCCGAGCTACTTCCCGTTCACCGAGCCGTCCGCCGAGGTCGACGCCGACTGCTACCTCTGCGAGGGCGGCCGCAAGCCGGGCCCCAAGACCTGTCGGCTCTGCAAGGGGTCGGGGTGGATCGAGATCGGCGGTGCCGGGATGGTCCACCCCAACGTCTTCCGCGCCGTGGGCTACGACCCGAAGGAGGTCTCCGGGTTCGCCTTCGGCGTCGGGCTCTCGCGCATGGCGATGCTCAAGTACGGCGTCGACGATCTGCGCTCGTTCTACGAGCACGACGTCCGCTTTCTGGCGCAATTCCGGTGAGCTGAGGCGCAGACGTGAAGATCTCCTTCAACTGGCTCCGCGAGCTCGCCGACCTCAAGCCGGGCGTGACCGCCGACAGCGTCGCCGAGAAGCTGTCGCTGGCCGGGCTCGAGGTCGAGGCGATCGACCGGCGCGGACGCGACCTCGGCGGCGTGGTGGTGGCCGAGGTGCGCGGCAAGCGCCCGCACCCCGGCGCCGACACGCTGTCGATCGTCCGCCTGGTCGCCGGCGGCGCAGAAGAGGAGGTCGTCTGCGGCGCGCCGAACGTTCCGGCGCCCGGCGGCAAGGTCGCCTGGGCGCAGCCGGGCGCCACGCTCCCGGGCGGCCGCAAGCTCGACCGCCGCGAGATCCGCGGCGTCATGTCTCCCGGGATGATCTGCAGCGAGACGGAGCTCGCCATCGGTGAAGAAGGTGACGGAATCTTGATTCTGTCGCCTGACACGCCGGTGGGCGCCGATCTGGCGCGGCAGATCGGCCTGCTGGACGAGGTCCTGGAGGTGAACGTCACGCCGAACCGACCCGATGCGCTGTCGCACGCCGGGATCGCGCGCGAGGTGGCGGCGCTGTTCGAGACCACCTGGCGGCTGCCCGCGCCCGACGAGGTGGCGCAGATCGCGTTGCCGCAGGGGCGGGGCGTCGAGATAGAGATCCGCGACCCGTCCGCGTGTCCCCGTTACAAGGCCCGCATCGTGACGGGGCTGAAGGTCGGGCCGAGCCCACTGGCCATGCGCGTGCGCCTCGGAGCGTGCGGCATCCGCGCCATCTCGAACCTGGTCGACGTCACCAACTACGTGATGCTGGAGACCGGGCACCCGCTGCACGCCTTCGACCTCGACCGGCTGCGCGGCGGGCTCGTCCAGGCGAGGCGCGCAAACCGCGGCGAGAAGATGAAGACGCTCGACGGCGTCGAGCGCCCGTTGCAAGAAGGGGACGTCGTCATCGCCGACGGGCAGGGGGCGATCGCGCTCGCCGGCGTGATGGGGGGCGCCGACAGCGAGGTGTCATCGTCGACGAGCGCCGTGCTGCTGGAGGCGGCGACGTTCGATCCGCGCGCCGTGCGCCGCACCGCCAAGCGGCTCGGGCTGCACAGCGAGGCGTCGCACCGGTTCGAGCGCGGCGTCGACGCCGAGGGGATCCCGCACGCCAGCCGGCGCGCGGCGGCCATGCTGGCGCGGCTCGGCGGCGGCGCGCTAGCGGGGGAGGGGATCGACCGCTACCCGCAGCAGGTCCACCCGCGACGGGTCACGCTGTCGCTCGCCGGGCTGACGCGCCTGGCGGGCTTCGAGATCCCGCTGCCGCAGGCGGCCGAGAAGCTGGCGGCCATCGGCATCGCCAGCACGCCCGACGGCGCCGCCCAGATCGCGGCCACCGTCCCCACTTTCCGCCCCGACATCACGATCGAAGAAGACCTCGTCGAGGAGGTCATGCGCCTCGTCGGTTACGACCGCGCGCCGGCGCGGCTGCCGCGCGGCAGCGGCGCGCCGGCCCCCAGCCCAGAGGCGCTGGCCGACCGCGCCCGCGACGCGCTCGCCGCCATCGGCCTCGCCGAGATCGTCAGCTGGGGGTTCGTCCCGCGCCCCTGGCTGGCGGCGCTGGGCGGCCCGCTCGCCGACGGCATCGCGCTCAAGAACCCGATCTCCGCCGACTACGAGCTGATGCGGACCTCGCTGTTGCCCGGGCTCGTCGACGCCGCCCGCCGCAACCTCGCCCGCAGCCTCCCCGACGTCGGTCTCTTCGAGGTCGGCCCCGTCGTGCGCCGTGCCGCCGATCCGAAGGAGCCCCCGACCGAGTCGGCGACGGCGGCCGCCATCCTGGTCGGCCGGCGGCCCGGCTGGCTCAAGCCCGACGACCCCGTCGATTTTTACGACCTCAAGCAGGTCGCGCGCGAGCTCTTGCGCGCGCTGGGCGCCCCGGCCCCGCGGTTCGTGCCGGCCGCCCCGACGACGGCCGCCGCCGCGCCGGCGCTGTTTCACCCGGGCGTCGCGGCCGAAATCCGAACTGGCGCCGACGACGGACCCGTCATCGGCCGCGCGGGGGAGATCCACCCGCGCCTCCGCCGCACGCTCGGGCTCGACGCGCGCGCCTTCTACCTCGAGGTCGCCCTGCAGGCGATCGCCGGCGAACGGCGACCGGTGCGCAGCGTGGCCCCGCCGCGCTTTCCCGCCTCTTCGCGCGACGTCTCGTTCTGGATCGACGGCGGCGTCACCGCCGACCAGCAGCGCGCGCTCCTCGGCGCCGCGGCCGAGCCGCTCCTGCGCGATCTGGCCGTGCTCGAGGACTACCGCGACCCGCGATACGCGCCGGCCGGGAAGAAAGGGATGCTCTGGACGTTGGTCTATCGGGCCGACGACCGGACCTTGACCGATGCGGAGGTCGACGCGGCCCACGCCAGAATCGTGGCGGCGCTCAAGGCCGCGCCGTCGATTGTTCTGCGATAGCCCGTCCGCCCGTCGTCCTCCGGCAGCCGGGGTCGGAGGGCGGCTTTTCAGCCCTCCAAGTCGGGTCAAATCGGTGATATAGAAGGCATGCCATGACGAAGGCCGACATTGTTGAGAACGTCTACGAGAAGGTTGGTGGTTTCTCGAAGAAGGAGGCCGCCGAGATCGTCGAGACGGTGTTCGACACGATCAAGGAGACGCTGGAGCGCGGGGAGAAGATCAAGATCTCCGGCTTCGGCAACTTCGTCGTGCGCGACAAGAACGCGCGCGCCGGGCGGAACCCCCAGACCGGCCAGGAGATCACCATCAGCGCGCGGCGCGTGCTGACGTTCAAGCCGAGCCAGGTCCTGAAGAACGTCCTCAACGACTGAGCGAGAGAGCGCCGTGCCTCGCCGCGCGACACCAACCGACGGCCGAGGGATCCCCGAGAAGCCCTTCTTCAAGATCGGCGAGGCCGCGCGCCTGGTGGGGGTCAAACCCTACGTCCTGCGCTACTGGGAGACCGAGTTCAGATCGGTCAAGCCCCAGAAGACCCGCTCGCAGCAGCGCCTCTACAAGAAACGCGACGTCGAGCTCTTGCTGCAGATCCGCCACCTGCTCTACGACAAGCGCTACACGATCGAGGGCGCCCGCACGCGCCTGCGCGACCAGGGGAATGACGAGGGACCCGTCCCGCCACAGGCCGCCGCCCAGGCTGGAATCGCGCCCGAGGCGCTACGAAAAATCAAGCAAGGGCTTCAAGATCTGATACGTATCTGCGCGCAAGAAGAGTGAAAGACAACTGAATCGAAGTCGCGGGGCGTGGCGCAGCCTGGTTAGCGCACCTGTCTGGGGGACAGGGGGTCGCTGGTTCAAATCCAGTCGCCCCGACTAAAGAAAACGGACGGGCTTGGTCGCTTTCGGGACGCCTGTTCGACGGGGACCGTCGCCGCGCGGATACACCCGGACGTCGGAGAGAGCGGGCGTGCTCCTGGAACCCCGTGTGAGATCGGGCCTTCCGGGTGTTCGTGACCATGGACTCGGCATTGCAATGGCTCCGCGTCATGAGGCGATTCCTGGTGGCGTTGGTTCTCGTGACCCTGCTCGGCGGCGCGGCCGAGTCGAAGCCGGTCCATCCGATCCCGAACCAGCCCAAGCCGACCTTCGTGTGGTGGCTGATGAGGCAAGTCATCGGGCCGATCGTGGTAGCCGGCGCGAAGGACTTGGTCGCCAGCGCCGTCCGGTCCGCGATCTGCGCCGCGCTCTAAGTAGCCTTGCCGGGTCGCCCTGTTTCGGTCTAAATCGGGCGCACCCAAATGACCGACCGCGACCGCCCGCTGATCCTGCTGACCAACGACGACGGCGTGGCGGCGCCCGGAATCCGCGCTGCGCGTGAGGCGCTGGCGGAGGTCGGCGAGGTGCTGGTGGCAGCGCCCGATCGGGAGCGGAGCGCGGCGTCGCATTCGATCTCGCTCGATCGCCCGCTGCGCGTCGACGAGCTCGAGGAGAACGTCTTCTCGATCGACGGCACGCCGGTCGACTGCGTTTATCTCGCGCTCATGCACCTCGTGAAACGGCGGCCGGCGCTGGTGGTATCGGGGATCAACAACGGGTTCAACCTGGGGTCGGACGTCTTCTATTCGGGGACGGTCGCGGGCGCCGTCGAGGGGGCGCTGCGCGGCGTGCCGGGGCTGGCGCTGTCGCTCGAGCGGCGGCGACCGCAGGACTTCTCGCACGCCGCCAGGTTCGGCGCCGCGCTGGCGGCGGAGATCGTCCGTCGCGGCGACAAGGCGCTGCCGGACGCGTCGCTGCTGAGCGTGAACATGCCGCCCGGCCCGTTCACCGGCTACCGGGTGACGTTCCTCGGCCGACGCGTCTACCGCGACCAGGTCGAGGTCCGGCAAGATCTGCGCGGGCGCGCCTACTACTGGATCGGCGGGCCGGAAGAGAACGCGACCGATCTGCCCGGCTCGGATCTCTCGCGCCGTGCGCGACGGTCTCGCCTCGGTGACGCCGCTCGGACTCGACCTGACGCACGCCGGGCTCATCGGCGAGCTCACCGGCTGGGAGGTGGCGAAATTCGTGCAAGCCGCGATCGAACGCGCTAGAAGTTAGCGAGGCCGATGGACGAGACGCGCCGGGGTTCGGGGGGCGACGACGGGGACGAGGCGGACGAGCTCGCTGAAGCGCGCCGCGCGATGGTGATCGAGCAGCTCGTGCACCGGGGGATCCGCGACGCACGCGTGCTGGGGGCGATGGGCCTGGTCCCGCGCCACCGGTTCGTCGAGCCGAGCCTGCCGGAGATGGCCTACGACGATCGGCCGCTGTCGATCGGCCACGGCCAGACGATCTCGCAGCCCTACATGGTCGCGCGCGCCACCGAGCTCGCCGAGGCCCGCGCCGGCGATCGCGCGCTGGAGGTGGGGGCCGGGTCCGGCTACCAGGCGGCGGTGCTGGCGCGGCTCTGCGCGCAGGTCTTCGCCGTCGAGATCGTCCCGGCCCTGGCCGAGCAGGCACGTCGGGCGCTCGCCGAGGTCGGCGCCGCCAACGTGACGCTCGAGTCGTTCGACGGCAGCGGCGGTTGGCCGGCGCACGCCCCCTACGACGTCATCATCGTCTCGGCGGGCGCGCCGCGCGTGCCGCCGCTCCTGGCCGGAGAGCTCGCCGACGGCGGGCGGCTGGTGATTCCGCTCGGGCCGCCGCGAGGAGCAGACGCTGGCGCTCGTCCGACGTAGCGGCGACGAGTTCACGACCTCGTACGACACGCGCTGCCGGTACGTCGATCTTCTCGGTCGGTTCGGGGTCGGTGGGGGCGCGCCGGCCGCTTAGGGGCGCCCCGGCGGCGGCCGCGCTGGCGGCGCTGCTGACGGGCCTGCTCGAGATCGTCCGGCTGCGCCACCGGGCGCGCGCCGATGCACCCGGAGACACCGCCCGGGCACTGGTACGTCGTCGGGCCCGGCGAGACGCTGGCGCTCATCGCCCAGGCCGCCGGCGTCCCGGCCGAGGACATCCTGCGAGCTGAACGGTCTCGAGCACGCCGACGGACGTCAAACCGGGAACGCTGTTCTTCGTGCTGGCCGGCAGCGCGCCGGCGGCGGCGGCGGCCGACGGATCCGGACGTATCCGAGGTCGCCGCGCCCCGCGCTGCGCTGGCCGCTGGCGATCGTGCCGGTGGTGGTCGGCTCGCCGTTCGGCGCGCGCTGGGGGAAGCCGCACGAGGGGATCGACCTGCCGGCGCCGATCGGCACGCCGGTCTTCGCCGCCGCCGACGGCGCGCGTCGTCTACGCCGGCAACGGCGTGCGCGGCTACGGCAACCTGATCGTCCTCAAGCACGCCGGCGACCTGCTCACCGCCTACGCGCACAACTCCGTCCTGCTGGTCTCCGAAGGGCGACCCGTGCGCGCGGGGGACCGGATCGCGCTCGTCGGTCAGAGCGGGCACGCGACCGGCCCCCACTTGCACTTCGAGGTCCGAAGCGGGCAAATTCCCCGCGACCCGATGAGCTACCTGCCGTCCCTCGCGAGCCAGCCATGAGCACCCCGTTCGAAGATCCGCGCCTCGCGCTCTTGCGGGCACGCGTGCGCGACGTCCCCGACTTCCCCAAGCCGGGGATCCTGTTTCGCGATCTGACACCGCTCATGGGGGACGGCGCGACGCTGCGGCACGCCGTCGCGCTGCTGGCCGAGCGGCTCGCGCCTCACCGGCCGGAGGTGATCGTGGCGGTCGAGTCGCGCGGCTTCATCTTCGGCGCGCCGGTGGCGGCGGCGCTGGGGATCGGATTCGTGCCCGTGCGCAAGCCGGGCAAGCTGCCGTTTCGCATCGCGCGCCGGAGCTACGCCCTCGAGTACGGCACCGACACGCTGGAGATGCACGCCGACGCTGTCGTCGCCGGGGCCCGGGTGGCGATCGTCGACGATCTGCTGGCCACCGGTGGGACCGCGCAGGCGACCGTGGAGCTGGCGCGCGAGCTCGGCGCCGAGGTCGCCGCCGCCGCGTTCGTCGTCGAGCTGGCGTTTCTCGCCGGGCGGCAACGACTCGCCGGCGTGCCCGCCGAGTCGCTCATCGTTTATTGAGGAGCCTTTACTCATGACGGTTCGTGGCCGCTTCGCTCCGAGCCCCACCGGCCACCTTCACCTCGGCAACGCGCGGACCGCGCTCCTCGCCTGGCTCGATGCGCGCGCGGCGGGCGGGGCGTTCGTCATGCGGATCGAGGATCTCGACCGCGCGCGGGTTCAGCCCGACGCCGAGGCACGCCAGCTCGACGAGCTCGCCTGGCTGGGGCTCGACTGGGACGAGGGCCCTGACCGCGGCGGCCCGTTCGCGCCCTATCGCCAAAGCGAGCGCGCCGAGCGCTACGACGCCGCCATCGCGCGGCTGCTCGCGACCAGGCGCGCGTTTCTCTGCGCCTGCTCGCGCGCCGACGTCGCCCGCGCCGCCAGCGCGCCGCACGACGACGGCGAGCCGCACTATCCAGGAACCTGCCGCGACGTCGACCCGGCCGAGGTGATTGCGCGCGCGGCGGCGCAGGGGAGGGCGCCTGCGGTCCGGTTCGCCGGGCGTGGCGAGCGGATCGATTTTCGAGACGAGATCCACGGCGCGGTGGCGGCCGAGCCGGCCGGGGTGGACGACTTCGTCCTCCGCCGCGCCGACGGCACGGCCGCCTATCAGCTGGCGGTGGTGGTCGACGACGCGGCGATGCAGGTGACGCGCGTCGTCCGCGGCGACGATCTGCTCTCCTCGACGCCGCGCCAGATCGCGCTTTACCGCGCGCTCGAGCTGACGCCGCCGGCCTTCGCGCACGTCCCGCTGGTGGTCACCCCCGGCGGCGAGCGGCTGGCCAAGCGGACGCGCCCGGCATCGCTCGCGGCGTTTCGCAAGCGCGGCGTGGCGCCCGAGATCGTCGCGGGCGCGCTCGCGGCCTCGGCCGGTCTCATCGCCGCGGGGCAGTCGGTCCCCGCCGCGGCACTGGTCGGGGGCTTCTCGCTGGCCGCCATCGCGCGCGAGCCCGCCGTGGTCGAGCTCGGTTAGCCGGGCTCGGGAAAAACCAGCGGGAAGAGCAACCGCGACGCGGCCTCGATCTCCGCCAGGACCCTCGCGGGCGCGCCCAGGATGGCCGCCTTCCCGTCGGCGATGTGGGCCGCGACCGCCGGATCGAGCGCTTCCGGCAACTCGTGCTCGTCGAGGACGTCGAGCCGACCGGCCGGCGTGGCGAGGACGTCGACCACCAGGTCGCGCCACTCGAGCTCGGCCGACGCGATCCGCGTCCGGTCGGCGACGTTGAAGTAGAAGCCGATCGTCGTCCGGCGGTCGGCGTCGACCCAATGGTAGACGTTGTACGGCCGGTCGATCCAGAAGTGGCCGAAGCTGACCGTCCCCGCCGGCAGGTCGACGCCGTGGACGTGCATCGGCGCGCGGGCGATCCAGAGCACGACGATATGGTCGGCGTTGCCCGCGAGCCGCAGGCAGTCGAACCGCTTCTCCTCGCCGGCGAGCGTGCGCTTGATTTCGACGATGGAGGCGAGGGGCGACATCTTCGTGGCCGACGATAAATCTGGCGACGGTCCGCCGACAAGAAAGGTCAGCGCGCGGCGACCGCCAGCGGGAGGCGAACGTCGGCGCGGGGCGCGTCGCGGTCGCCCTCCTCGGCGACGGCCCGCGCCACGCCGGCGGCGGCGCAGACGAAGGGGTCGGTCCCGGTGTAGCTGCCCGACGCGTTGTATGCGGCGCCGCGATCACGCGAGCAGAACGTCTTGTCAGGGCAGGGGGCGCAGGACGGGTAGTCGGCGATCTTGAGGCCCCGGATCTGCTCGAAGACCGGCGAGCGGCGCCAGATCTCGCCGAACGACTGCTCCCGGACATTTCCCGCGGCCCAGGGGACCGAGACGCAGGGGAAGACGTCGCCGCGCGACGAGATGGCGCAGTTGCCGCGCGCGCAGTTGCACGGGAAGGCCGCCTCGTCGACGGTGCGGCGGCCGTTCGGGATGAGGTCGCGCAGCGGCCCGCGGTAGAGCGCGCCCAGGTCGTCCTCGGTGATCCGCACGGCCAGGCTGCCGCGCGTGCCGTCGTGGCGCGCGGTGACGGTCAGGTCGACGAGGTAGGGGAACCCGCGCGTCTCCGCGAGCGTGCGCATCGCCCCCATCTCCTGGACGTTGGGGCGCATCGCGATCAGCTTGAGGCGAACCATCACCCCCTGCGCGCGCAGCCGCTCGGCACCGTCGACCGTCCGGCGCCAGGAGCCGCGGATCTGCGTCACGGCGTCGTGGACCTCCGGCGTCGCGCCGTAGAGGCTGATGCTGACGCCCAGCAGGTTGCGGTAGGCGGCGAGGCGCGCGGCCACGCCGGGGCGGAGCAGCGTCCCGTTGGTCAGCAACTGGACCGCCAGGTTGAGCTCGCGCGCCCGATCGAGCACCGGGAAGAGGTGCGGCGAGCTCAGCACCTCGCCGCCGGTGAGCGACAGGAACAGCGTCCCCGCCGCGCGCAGCTCGCCCATCACCCGGAAGATCTCGTCCAGCGACAGCTCGGGCGCGGTCGACGCTCCGTCACCCGCGCAGCTGGCGGGCCCGTCGGTGTCGCGGTCGAAGTTGTAGCAGTGCAAACAGCGGATGTTGCACTTGAGCGTCAGCTCGAGCGACACGTTGAGCGGGATCATTCGGTCATACGCCAGGCTCTGCAGGCGGCTGACGACGGCGTGCTGGCCGACCGGTCCGACGATGGCGTCGTCCTGGCAGCGCGGCGCTGAATCCGAGGAGGACGGCGGAGCCATGCCCGCTAGCGCGCCTCGGGGCTGCCGGCGAGCAGCCCCTTGTCGCGAAGCCCGGACAAGAGCTCCTCGACGCCGGCGCGCAGCTCGTCCGCGGGCGCGTCGTACTCCTCGCCCAGCGCCGCCGTCAGCGCGTCGACCGACTGCGCCGACGCCAGCAGCTCCCAGACGCGCGCCGCCGTGTCGTTCAAGAGATGGACCTCGCGCGTCTTCGGATCGACGACGATGGTCTCCTCCTCGAGGGTCTGGAACGGCAGCCCCGGGTCGCGCTTGTACGTCATCGTCCGGCCATCCTCAGCATGGGGAGCGCGACCAGCGGGCCGAAGCTGCGCGCCAGATCGCCCACCCGTCCCGGCAGCGGCCGCGTCTTGCCGTCGCGGGCGACCAGGGTGACGCGGCCGAGCAGCTCACCCCAGGCCGCGGTGTCGCGCGCCCCGCTCGCGGGCAGGCGGTGACAGGCGAGGGCGTCCTCGTCGGGCGTCGGCCCCGGGATCCACGACAGGAGCACGTCGCCCGGCGCGAGGGCGCCGCCGAGACCGAGCGTCTGGACGGCCAGCGCGTCGCCGCTCTTGAGCCAGGCTCCCGCCGTCGAGCCTTTCGGCCGGAAGGCGTACGACCGCTGCTTGCGCAGCAGCGCCCGGAACTCGGAGATGAGCTCGCGCGCGTTCGCCGGCGGCACCTTGCGCGTCACCTCGGGACCGAGGTGCGGGGCCAGCTTCCGAAAGACCATGGCGGTCGGCGCGGTGCGAGTCAGGTTCGCCTCGACCGAGCGGACCTCCGCACAAAGCTGCACCGCCACCGCCAGGCTCCGCTCCACCGACGCGCGGTCGGTGGCGAACGAGAGGAAGCAGCCGAGCAGACGCAGCGTCGCGTCCGACGAGGTGATCGGCGTCATCGCCACCTCGCGCGCCTGGTTCAGAAATCCGACCGTGCGCAGCGGCCAGCTGCGCATCGAGATGCCGCCGCGGGCGAAGTCCCCCCAGAACGGCGTGCCGAACACCCGCCAGCCGTCGTCCAGCCGTCGCACGGCCACGATCTCGTCCGAGAGCACGTCGTCGGCGTCGGGCGCCTTGCGGGCGAGGGTGGTCTTCCCCGCGCCGCTCACCCCCGGGAAGACGACCCCGATGGCGGCGTGGCGCAGGCCGCAGCCGTGAATCAGCATGCCCCCCTCGCGCGGCAACAACGTCGCGAACAGGACCCGCAGCACGCAGTCGACCGCGAACGGGCTCGCCTCGCAGCGCCCCTCGCCGCGGTAGCTGATCCGGCCGCGCGACGACCGGCCCGCGAGGCGCACCTGGAAGTCCCAGCGACGGGCGGCGATCGCGCGCGCGGCCGCCGTCACCACGAGCGGGCGCGCCTCGGTCAGCGCCAGCCGCCTCTGCGCCGACGCGCCCGGCGGTGGCAGCCGGTCGAGCTTCAGGCGCAGGCTGAAGTCGCGCGCCACCCAGTCGCCGTCCGGCAGCTCGAACGCCCCGTACCGGGCCCGGAGCTGCTCGAGGAAGATGGGCTCGGCCCCCTCGATCTCGAGGTGCCCGACGAGCCCGCCGATCGACAGCGTCAGGTTTGCGGAAGCGGCGGACCGAGCTCTCTTCATGACACCTTCGGGAACTGCTCGCACGACTCCATCCCCGGGCCGTTCTTGCCGCAGGCGAGGCTGTTGGACTCGAACAGCCGCCCGCTCTTGATGGCCGGTTTCTGCCAGGCCTTCTTGGCCGGCCGGGTCGGTTTTCGCTTCGGTTTGTCTGCCACGATGGGTTCCGTTCGGTTTGGGGGCTAGAGTTTGCCGAGGGCGGTCTTGGCCGCTGCCCGAACGTCGTTCGCCGGATCGCTGCGGCTGGCGCGCTGGAGCTCGGCCACGGCCGGGGCGCCCGCCGACCCCAGCTCACCGAGCGCCCAGGCGGCGTTCTGTCGCACGTAGGGGCTCTTGTCGTCGAGCAGCCGCTTGTAGAGCGGGGCCTCGTCCGCATTCTTGAGCTTCCCGAGAACGCGGGTGGAGAAGGCCCGCACCCGCTCGTTCTGGTCCGTTTCGGCGCTCTTCGCCAGCGCGGGCGTGAACCGCTCGGGCGCCTGCCGGAACGTCATGTCGAGCGCGATGACCGTCGGGGCGTCCTTGACCAGGATCGCGCTCCGCCAGCGCCCCATCACGCCGTCCACCTGAGCGGCGGCCGCCTCCGGGGTCTCTGCGACCACGCCCGCGGGGCCGGACGACCCGACGCCCGAGAAGGGGCGCGACGAGAAGCCCTGGAATCGTTCCGCGCCCGGGTCATCGGAGGCCGACGCCGGGCGCCGCGCCGCGCCGCGGTCGCACAGCGCGAACCATCCGAGACCCGCCAGCGCGACGATCGCGCCGACGGCGATCCACCGTCTATTCCCCCTGGCCATGGTTGGCAGATTCTCGATATCTTATCGTGGCTTCGCTCGCTGGCACAATTCTGACGGGCGCGGACTTCGACCTTCCGGGCCCCCCCGCGTCTAGCATCGTCGGGCTGGGAACGGGACTTGAATGCGACTCCTGCCGGCGGCGCCTTTCATGCTACAAGAGCCGCGTGCCCGCCGGGCCGGCCCCGTAGCTCAGGTGGATAGAGCGGCGGTTTCCTAAACCGTAGGTCGCCTGTTCGAATCAGGCCGGGGTCACGCTTCAGCTTTTGCGTTCGGGAGCATTGATCCGGGTCGATGTCGGATCTATAGAGACCACGAAGCGACCGTGAACCCGATGGCCACGAAATCGTCCGCCGGACCTGGATCGACCCCGACCCGCCGTCCCGCGGTGTTGATCGTCGAGGACGACCACGACGTGGCGCTGACCATCAACGACGTCGTCGAGGACAGCGGCTACCGCGCGCTCTGCGCCGCGAACGGCCGGGAGGCACTGGTGCTGCTCGAGGGCGAGGCCCCGGCGCTCATGCTCATCGATCTGTTCATGCCGGTCATGAACGGGGTCGAGCTGCTCAAGGTCATCAAGAAGTCGCCCAGGCTGTCCGCGATCCCGCGGGTAATCATGACCGCCGCCAACGACCAGATGATCGGCGTCCGCGAGGAGGTGACCGTGCTGTACAAACCGGTCGATTTCGACGCCCTGACCCGCCTCCTGCACCGGTACTGCGAGCTCGGCGAATCGGCGCGCATGCAATGACGCCGGCCTCACGCGGCGCGGCGGCACTGGTCGTCGCGGCTGCGGCTGGGCTCGGCGGTGCCTGGGGCTGCCACCGCGACCACTCGCTCGGGCCGGCCGATTCGTTCTCGGTCTACGCGCCGGTCGAGGAGGGGGGCGGTTCGAAGCGCAGCCCCTCCGGCCTGGCGGTCGTCTCGACGGTCGCGCCCGACGATCCCCGTGCCGAGCCGCTCTACCGACTGCTGACCGTGGGATTCGCCGGCGAGGTGCTCCGCACCGACTACCTGGCCAAGCAGCTGGTGCGCGACGCCAACGTCGGCGGCAAACGCTACCCGGACGCCAGCCGCGCCGAGGCCGCGCAGCCGACCGCCTTCATCGTCGGCGGCGCGGTCAGCGACAAGACCGGGCGCGGCGTGGCGCTCAAGGGGACGTTCGGCGGCGCGGACGAGCACCCCGACCTGGCCTGGATCGCGCTGCCGGCTTACCCGGATCAAGATCGGGCGTTGCCTCAGACGCTGGCGGGCCTCCTCGGCTGGGAGGCGGCGGCGCGGGTGGCCGGCGGCACCGCGGGCCCGCCGCCGCGGCCGCTGCTCGACGGCTACGCCCGCGCGCTGGAGGTCATCGCGCGCGAGTGGCGGATGGGCGAGGGGCCCGCGGGCACGCTGCCGGCCGACGCCGGCACCAGCGCGCAGCGCGAGCTGTTCGCGGCGGTGCGCCAGAACCGCTACGTCCTCGGCGCCGATGGCGCGCCGCGCGCGGCGGCCGACCTGCTCGAGGATCCCGGCGTGGCGGCGACCGTTCTCTACCGGCTGGCGCAGTCCAAGACCGTCGGGCGCAAGGTCGCGCCCGCCGAGGTCTACGCGCCGTTCGTGACCGATCGGGTGCCCGACGGCGTGAGCCCGGCGGCCGTGCTGGGCCCGTTCCGGAACTTCCAGGCCAAGCTGCTGTCGGCGTGGGGGCACGCGGTGCTCGAGGGACGTCCGCCGCGCGACATCGGCGATCTCGTCGAAGCCTACGCCCGCGCGCTGCCGGCCGAGCGGGCCGACGTGACGCGCATCTTCGTCATCACGACCTACGGCGCCACCGTGAAGCCCGGTGGGGTGCGTCCGCCGGCGGCCGATCCGGGCAGCGCCTTGCCGGAGCTGACCGCCCTGGCGGCCCAGGTGGCGGCCGGGAAAATCTCGGCGCGCGCCGCCCTGTCGTCGCAGTAGCGGTGCGAAGCGGTTACGGATAGATTCCGCGCTCCATGAGCGGTTTCTGGAAGGATCGACGCGTCGTCGTCACGGGCGGCGCGGGATTTCTCGGCAGCTTCGTCGTCGGCCGGTTGAAGAGCGCCGGGGCGGAGGTGACGATCCCGCGCTCCGCCCAGTACGACCTCGTCGATCGCGCCGCCTGCCGGAAGCTCCTCGCCGACGCGCGGCCCGACATGGTGATCCACCTGGCGGCGCAGGTCGGTGGCATCGGCGCCAACCGCGCCAACCCCGGGCGCTTCCTGTTCGAGAACGCGATGATGGGGCTGCAGCTGTTCGAGGAGTGCCGCCTCGCGCAGGTCCCCAAGCTGGTCGCGCTCGGCACCATCTGCGCCTACCCGAAGTTCGCGCCGGTGCCGTTCAAGGAAGAAGATCTCTGGAACGGCTACCCCGAGGAGACCAACGCCCCCTACGGCATCGCCAAGAAGATGATGCTCGTGCAGTCGGAGGGCTACCGACAGCAGTACGGAATGAACAGCGTCGTGCTCTTCCCGGTCAACCTCTACGGGCCCGGCGACAACTTCGACCTCGAATCCTCGCACGTCATCCCGGCGATGATCCGCAAGTTCGTCGGCGCGCGGGTGCGCCACGAGCCGGAGGTGACGCTGTGGGGAGACGGCTCGGCGACCCGCGAGTTCCTCTACGTCGATGACGCCGCCGAGGGGATCTTGCTGGCCGCCGAACGCTACGATTCCAGCGAGCCGGTCAACCTCGGCAACGGCGTGGAGATCGCCATCCGCGATCTCGCCACCAAGATCGCCAAGGCCTCCGGCTACGAGGGGCGGTTCGTCTGGGACACCAGCAAGCCGAATGGGCAGCCGCGGCGGCGGCTCGACGTCACGCGGGCCCGCGAGCGGTTCGGGTTCGTGGCCAGGACGCCGTTCGAGACAGGGCTTGCCGCCACGGTCGCGTACTACGAAAGTCACCAAAAGGAGATCGAGAACCGATGAAGCGCGCGCTGATCACCGGAATCACCGGGCAGGACGGGTCGTACCTCGCCGAGCTGCTCTTGGCCAAGGGGTACGAGGTCTACGGCGTCGTCCGGCGCTCGAGCACGTTCAACACCGAGCGGCTCGATCGCATCTACCAGGACCCGCACGTGGCGGACTACCGGCTGCGGCTGCTCTACGGCGACCTCGACGACGCGAGCTCCCTGAACCGCGCGCTACGCACGGTGAAGCCCGACGAGATCTACAACCTGGGCGCGCAGAGCCACGTCCGCGTCAGCTTTGACGTCCCCGAGTACACGGCGTCGACCGTCGGATTGGGGACGTTGCGCTTGCTCGAGGCGTGCCGAGAGTCGGGCCTCGACAAGACCGTGCGCTTCTACCAGGCCTCGTCGAGCGAGATGTTCGGCTCGGCCGCACCGCCGCAGAGCGAGTCGACGCCGTTCGCGCCGCAGCAGCCCTTATGCCTGCGCCAAGGTGTTCGCCCACCAGCTGTGCCAGAACTACCGCGAGGCCTACGGGATGTTCATCGCCTGCGGGATCCTGTTCAATCACGAGTCCCCGCGGCGCGGGATCCCGTTCGTGACCCGCAAGATCACGCGGGCCGCGGCGCGCATCAAGCACGGGCTCGAGAAGAAGCTCTACCTCGGCAACCTCGACGCCAAGCGCGACTGGGGCTTCGCCGGCGACTACGTCGAGGCGATGTGGCTGATGCTCCAGCAGGACAAGCCCGACGACTACGTGGTCGCCACCGGCGAGTCGCACTCGGTGCGCGAGGCGCTCGACGTCGCGTTCGGCGTGCTGGGGCTCGACTGGCAAAAGTTCGTCGAGATCGATCCGCGCTACTTCCGGCCGACCGAGGTCGACCACCTGCACGGCGACGCCGGGAAGGCGATGAAGGCGCTCGGCTGGAAGCCGAAGGTCACCTTCAAGCAGCTCATCGAGATGATGGTCAAGGCCGACGAGGAAGACGTCCGCCAGTCGCTGGCCGGCCGCGCGCCGAGCGCCTGATTCGCAAAGTCTGACGCATCGGCGGCGAAGAACTGACGCCGACAGAGGGACGGCCCGCGCCGGTCAAGGCGTTCAGCCGTGGCACATCGGTTGCTCTCACAGGAGCGCGTGCGCTGCCGTCCTCGTTTGCCGCTCGTGTTGGTCGCCTCCGCGATGGCCATCGCGCTCCCGCGGGCCGCGCGCGCCGCCGACGGACCGCGCATCGAGCTCGCGGCCAACGTGGACCCGGCGATGTCCTGGACGGTCCGGAACCTGGCGTCCTCTGGTGCCGACACGACGGTCCTGGTGCTGTACTCCATCTCGGGAGCCGTGCTGGTCGGCCCAGTCCTGGCCGGCGTCAATGTCGGCGCTGCGGGCGGCTGGATCAGTAGCCGGCTCGAGACCTTCGCCGGCGGATTCGTCGGCTCGGAGCTGTTCCTCGACCGAACGCTGCTACTGGCCGTGGCCGAAGGGGGGATGCACTGGGTGGAGAGCGCCGGCAATGACTCGTCGTATCTGGCCCAAACGGCGACGGCGGAGCTCCCCTTCGTCGGGATGCGGATCGCGCTGGAAAAACAGATGATCTGGCAAAAACGTACGCTGTCTCTCGGTGCGTCGGCCTTCCTGCGCGCGGATCTCGGGCGCGAGCAGGTCAGCGGCACCCTGAGCCAGAGATGCGCGTTTGGCGACTTCGACTGCGACACCCCTCCAATTCCAAGCAGCTTCGAAGTCGGCGGGCTCATGGTCGGTGCCGGAATCAGCCTGACGTGGGGTTCGGACCGCTGATTCGTCCCGCCACGCCACCGCCGGGGCCACCGAGAGAAGGCTTGCGTGCCGCCGCATGGGGAGCTGAAAATGGACCGTGATCGAAATAAGAATGCGGGCTTCGCAGCGTCGTGATCCTTTCCGTCTTGTGAGCATCGCGCCGATCTTCGCCGTGCTCGCGGCCGTCGCCTGCTCGAGCGGTGGCGGCGGGTCGACCGGTAAGGGTGGTGCGACCGGCGCGGCGGGAACGACCGGCGCAGCAGGAACGACCGGCGCAGCGGGAACGACGGGCGCAGCGGGAACGACGGGCGCAGCGGGAACGACGGGCGCAGCGGGAACGACCGGCGCAGCGGGAACGACCGGCGCAGCGGGGACGACCGGCGCAGCAGGGACGACGGGCGCAGCCGGGACGACCGGCGCAGCGGGGACGACCGGCGCAGCGGGGACGACCGGCGCAGCGGGAACGACCGGCGCAGCGGGAACGACCGGCGGCTCGGGTGGCGGCGCCGGCAGTGGGGCTGCAGGGTCTCAGTGGGTGATGGGGTACTACGTCGGTTACCAAATCAACGCGTATCCGATTGCCTCCATCGATTGGAGCGGTCTCACGCACATCATCTTCGCGCCCCTCGTCGTCAACGCGAATTCGTCGCTCGACCTGTCGTTCAGCGACCAGAACGGCACCGGACAGGCGGACGCGAAGGCGCTCGCCCAGGCCGCGCACGCCCATGGCGTGAAAGCGCTGCTGATGCTCGGGGGCGCGGGCGCCGGCGCCAACATCGCCACGGCGGCGGGGGCGAGCAAGAGGGCCGCGTTCGTCACCTCCCTCCTCGGCGCGATGACCACGCTCGGCTACGACGGCATCGATCTCGACTGGGAGGACAGCGTGAACCTCGACGATCTCGTGGCGCTGGCCCAGGCGCTGCGGGCGGCGCAAACGACGATGCTGCTCACCTACCCGGCGGGCGCCATCAACGGCAACTTCGAGACCGTCGATCCGCGCATGGCGACGCTCGCGGCCTCGCTCGACCGCTTCAACGTGCAGACCTACTACCCGTCGACGGCGGTGGCGGGGCAGGGGTGGAGCTCATGGTTCCTGGCCCCGCTCAGCGGGGTCACGGGGAGCACCCCGATCGCGATCGACGACACGCTCCAGCGCTATGCCGCCGCCGGCATCGCCAAGAGCAAGCTCGGGATGGGGACCGCGTTCTACGCCATCTGTTACACCGGTGGCATCACGGCGCCCCGCCAGTCGACCAACGGGACCACGCAGCAGATCGTCGGCGGCGACAACAACTATCCGCTCGGCCAGTTTTTCGCGGCAGGCGGCACCTTCGACGCGAGCGCGGCCGGCAGCCGGTTGCGAGACGCCACGGCCGCCGAACCCTACCTGTCGTTGCCGTCGGCGGTGAACGACCCGGGTTGCGGCGCCCCGACCCAGTACATCTCGTACGAGGACGAGACCTCCATCGTCGCGAAGGGAGCGTTCTCGAAGGCCAACGGGTATGGCGGCATCATCATCTGGACGATCCAGGAGGGATGGCTTCCCGCGGGCGCTTCCGGCGGGCGAGCGCAGAACGCCTTGATGCAAGCGCTCAAGAGCGGGTTCCTCGGGCCCTGAGCGGCATTCCAGCCGTGGACGCGCATTCCGATGCGCACTTGTGAAGGCCGCTGCACTTTGTCGGGCCGCCTCGGCGCCCCTGAGCGCGAAAGCGAGCACTCGGCTCCTGGTCCGCCGATTGCTTTGAGAACCCGGGAGATAGGCCGCTTGAAGACCTGTCCCCACCGAGCGGATACGGAGGTATGACCTTGAGAGTTCAGATCCCGATCATGATCCTGATCGCCCTTTGCGGCGCCTGCCAGCCCTCCCGCGGAGGTGAAGGAGAAGCGTGCAATATCTACACTGGCCAGAATATCAGCTTCCATTGCAATGCCGGTCTTGTTTGCGTGGACATCGGTTCCACCACGTGCGTCCGATTGCACTCTCAACCAGCGGGTGGATTGTGCGACGGAACGAGCGACGCTTGCGTTGTAGGTCTGATTTGCGTCTACCAAAACTACGCCTGGCAGTGTGGCGATCGCCTGGGACCCGGCGAGGTCTGCGGCACTGAGAGCGACTGCGCGGATGGCCTGGCCTGCTTGAAGGGGTGCGATAAGCGCTCGGAGTGTTTCGCCCCAGATGCCTCCGCTCCCTGCGGGAATCTCCAAGACGCTGCCACCGACGCGATGGTGCCTCTCGATAGCGCTCAGCCAGTGTCAACGCAAAGCTGAAATGTCCGGTCGGCTGCAAAGCAGAGATGTCCCCGATGGGGTGTTCGAGGTCGCTGCCCCTTCCGCGTACGTCATTCCGAACAGACCTCGCCCAACCGGGATTTCTCGCCGAACTCAGACGTCGATTATCGGAGCCTCGATTCGGAAACCGGTCGGCATCGGCTCGCTCCGGGCACTCCGGCTCGCGGACTTCTCGCAACTTAACCTGCGTCCGGTATAGGCAAGCTTCTTGCTCGGTGTCAGTTTGCGTTTCGTCTCTTGCCGGGGGGAGAGGGAGGGGGGCGCTTTGGGAGGCATGGATGACGACTTCGAACTACCGGACAAAGCGTGGATCGCGGCAGCAGAATCGCGTCGAAAGAGCGGGTAGTGTGTTGCCCCGGCGGTTCACGCCGCTCGCTGCGGTGATAGCTGGGGTGCTCGTTCTTTCCCTCGGAAGCCCGAGTCAGGGTGCGAACGAGGTGGACGGCATCCGGCGCACCCCGGAAACTAAGCGGTCCTTCCGGCCGCCGTCGTTTCGCCTCGAGCCAAACGCAGGTCGCTTTGACAGGTCGATCCGCTACGTCGCACGGGGACCCCGCACGAGCCTGTACCTCACGGCGGCGGGAGCCACATTGGCCTTTCGCAGCCGCGGGGGCTCGGGGCAACGCCACTTCGTCACGCTGGGGCTCCTGGGCGGCCAGGATGTGGAGCCCGAGGCGAACTCCGTCCTTCCCGGCACGATCAACTATTTCGTAGGCCGAGATAGATCGAAATGGCGGACGGGGATGCAGGCTTTCGGACGCGTGTCCTATCCCGGGGTCCTGCCCGGAGTGGATGTTGCCTACCACGGAGCAGACGAGGGGGGCTTGGAGTACGACGTTACCTTGGCACCTGGAGTCGATCCGGCCGGAGCAATCATCGCGATGAATGGCGTCGACTCACTCGAGATTGCCGCGGATGACGTGGTCTTGAGGCTTCCGGGACCACCTCCACGAACTACCCCACGGCCGCTCCACTTCAAGGCACGAAGGGAGCTGGATCCGGTCCTGATGGGTTCGTCACCAAACTAAACGCTGCTGGTTCGGGCCTGCTGTTCTCGACTTACCTCGGCGGCGGTAACGATGATTTTCTCACCGGCTTGGCAGTCGATAGCGGTGGCAACGCCTATGTGGGCGGGTACACGCAGTCATCAAATTTCCCGGTGGTCGGTGCGATCCAGTCTTCCCGACGGGGCTGCAGTGATGCCTTCGTGAGCAAGTTGAACGCGGGCGGTTCCGCGCTGATCTATTCAACCTATCTTGGCGGTACTGGCTGTGATCGGGCGTGGGCATTGGACATCGACAGCTCCGGGGGCGTCTACCTCACGGGTGACACAGAGTCGACCGATTTCCCACTGGTATCCGCTATCCAGACGACAAATACGGCGTTGTTCGGAACGGGGTTCGTCACCACAATCAACTCTGCCGGGTCAGCAATTAGCTACTCGACGTATCTCGGTGGAGCGTCCGGCGGCATGGGCCAAGGAATCGCCGTCGATGCATCGGGTGACGCCTACAAACCCGAAGCAGCGGACGAAGACCTCCTGCGTGACGTCCCGCGCCGCCTCGCGCTCGCGGAGGATGCGGTGGGCGCGGGCGTACACGGCGTGGGGCATAGTCCCGATACGCCTGCGCCACCTCCGCATCGGTCATCGCCACTGGCTAGTAACACGCAACCGGGCCGGATCCGGAAACGCGATCGGCGCCTGGGCGGCACTGCCGTCAGCGTCGTCGGCTGCGGGATCCGGACCGTTACGGGATCTGGTTGCGGTAGGGGATCAGCTTGATCTGTGAGCCGTCGCTGACCCGGTAGACCCCGACGTCTCCGTCATAGATGGCGGCGACGTACTGTCCGTCGGGCGAGATGGCGATGTCTCCACTGACCATGTCGATGCTCTGAACGAGCGTCCCGTCGAGCGCCCAGACCTGCACCTCGTTCGCGGTGGGCTCGCCGGTGCTCGGATCGGTCTTCACGACGTAAAGAGCGCACGAGCCGGCAGCCGGTGCGCAACGGAACGCGGGGGGCTGCACGACGTTCCCCGCGAATTCGGTGTTCGCGGGCAGCGAGACCTGACCGGTGAGGCTCCCGTCGACCGTCGAGAGCAGGTCGATCTCCGTGGTTTCAGCATACGAAACAGGGTCGACGGATACGGCCACGCCGGTCAGCGTATTCGAGTCGGGCATCGTGCCGAAGGCTTCCAGCGAGTTGGCCACAGTCATGCGGCTGGTCCCCGTCCGACCGTCGAAGCCCTCCAGACCGACCCCGTTTCCAAGTCCGATGCCGGAAACGTAGACCGCGCTCTCGTCGGGCGAGAAGACCGCGTTCACGCCATAGGAAGCGCCGTTCGTCCAGAGCCGCGCGCCGGTGGACGTGTCGAACACGCCACTGGTGCAACAGTCGCCGCCGACACCCGCGAACACGAACAGAAGCGATCCATCTGGAGAGAGCGTCACACCTTGGGGCGAGACGCCGCCGGATGATTGCCCCAGGGCGATCGCCCCCGCTGGCCGGCCGGTGGAGAGATCGAACAGCGCCACCTGATGGCCCGAAACCGAGGACGAGAGGGCCGCGATTCGGCCGTCATCGGAGACGCTGAACAACGCCCCGTTCAGTGACGGGACCGGGACATGGACCTTCGGCTTGGCCAGGTCGGGGCCGTAGGTGTCGATGGCCGAGCCCGCGAACACCACCAGCGTGCCGTCCGACCCGTAACGAACGGCCCACGCCACCTCGGGAGGATCGGCCGAACTGCCGCACCCGTCGGCCAAGATGGTCAAGATAGCCAAGCCGGCCAGCGAGCCCAGCGCCATCGCCGTCAATTTCATCGCTCGTCCTCCTGCGTCCTAGTGCGAACGACCAATCGCCGGTTGGTCACGAAAGTGCTCACCGGCCGGTACCACGGTCGAACGCCCGCTGACGTTCTACGTCAATCGCCGCTGACGATCGGCTCGAACGACCAGAGGCCGGCGGTCACGAACAGGATGTCGACCGCCACCAGGAACTGGGTCCAGAACAGCGCGCCGTCGAGAGGATAAGTAAAAACATGTACGGACCGGCTTGATGGGTGACAGATAGACCGACTTCATGGGTGACACTTCAGCGGCGATGCGGACGATGCGCAGATGCCGTGGAAAGAGACCACCCAAGTGCAAGCACGCGTTCGATTTATCGAGGATTGGCTCGCCAAGGAGTACGAGAGCCTGGCCGTTTTGTGCCGCGTCCATGGGGTCAGTCGCAAGACTGGCTACAAGTGGGTGGGGCGGTTCAGGGAGGGCGGCAGACCCGGTCTAAACGATCAGTCCAGGCGTTGGCGATCACACCCGCATACGACGGCGCCCGACGTAGTGGAGCTCGTGGTGGGTACGCGAAAACGTCACCCGACGTGGGGGCCTCGCAAGCTACAGGCGTGGCTCCTCGGGCGCGGTTGGGAGTGTCCGGCGGCGTCGACCATTGGTGCGATTCTGAAGCGTGAGGGCTGCGTGGTTCCGAAGAGGAGGCAGGAGAGGACGGGCGAGTATTCCGACGGCCTGTCGGCGCAGGACTCGCCCAATGCGGTGTGGGGTGCTGACTTCAAGGGTTGGTTTAAGTTGAGCACGGGAGCCAAGTGTTACCCGCTCACGGTCTCTGACGGATACAGTCGGTACCTCCTTCGCTGCGACGCGCTGGCGCATCCCGATGAGGAGGCCTGCCGTGTCGCATTCGACGGGCTCTTCAAGGAGTACGGTCTCCCGCAGGTGCTGAGGACGGACAACGGCACGCCGTTCTCCGGACGTTTTGGAATCAGCTCGCTATCGGTCTGGTGGGTGAAGCTGGGCATCAAGCCGGAGCGCATTCAGCGAGGGAAACCGACCCAGAATGGCCGGCATGAACGCATCCACCGAACGCTGAAGGCAGACGCCATCCGAGCGGGCGTGGCCCTGCGCATGTACTTGCAGCAACGTGTCTTTGATCGCTTCAGGCACGAGTACAATACCGAGCGGCCGCACGAGGCGCTGGACTACCGAGTGCCTGCCTCGGCGTACGTGGCTTCGCCCAGAAGCTATCCGGTGAAGCTGCGTTCACCGGAGTACTCGAACGATCGGGACGTCTACGTGGTTCGCGCAGATGGCAGCATCCGCATGCCTGGCCGCGATCTACTCCTGTCGCCGGTGCTGCGGGGAGAGCCGGTAGCCGTGCAGATCTGCCAGGACGACACCATGGTCGTGAGCTACGGGCCGCTGAAGCTCGGCACCGTCTCAACTCAAGGTCGCTTCGTCCGCGGTTCGCGTGCTCGGAGCCGCGGTTCAGATGCCGCAGCTGAAGACCTCAGCTCGCCGGCCGAATAAGCAAAGCCCTCAGAATGGTAGAAGTAAGTAACCGACCACCGTCACCCATGAAGCCGGTCTGCGCTGTTACCCATGAAGCCGTACGTACAACCTATAGCCAGATGTCCGATAAGAAATATTCCGTTAACTAAAACAGAAACACCGAGACCCTCCACCTGCGTTCCCGCGAATGGAGGGTTCCGGCGGTATTCCGGCGGTAAGCCCTGCCCGGCTACGAGGCCTTGATGCCCAGATAGACGAGTGCGGCGTGGAAGAGCTGCTTGTTCGAGTTGTTCCCGGTCGTCACGAGGATGTCCTCGATCGGCATGCCGACGTAGACGAGCTGGGAGGTGCCCGCGGCGCCGATGCTCTTGCGCCCCACCACGATCGGCGCGGTGATCGGCGTCCCCGTGACGTCGGGGTCGCTCATGACGGTCACAAGCGGCACCGGCGGATTCGCCGCCGTCGTCGGATTGATGATGTCGCCGGTGCTCTGAATCGGCGAGTCGGCGATGACGTGGTAGGTCTCGCCGGCGAACGCGGTGCCCGCCACGCCGTTCGCGGTGTACGTGACGTCCTCGAGATCGCCGTCGGCGAAGTCACCCATGGCGCCGATGTAGTTGGACAGGAAGTCGTCGGTCTCGCCCGAGTCCCAGGTGCCCGTCTTGCGGTCGTAGACCAGGGCCTCGGAGAGCATGATCAGCGTGTGGCCCCCCTGGTCGAGCCAGTCGGCCAGGATCGCCTCCTGCACGTCAGACAGCGAGGGGTCGTCACCGCCATAGTTGGCGCCGGTGTACCAGACGATCGTCGTGTAGTTCTTTAGGTCGGCGGTCGTCGGCGAGGTCGTCGGAGCGCCGCTCGGGACGATGAACGTCTGGAAGGCGATGCTCTCGCCGGTCAGGAGCGACGGGAACAGCGTGTCGGACGCCGACGGGACTGCCGTGGTGTCGGTCGGATCCGCATTGTTCGGGCTCCCGTCGTTGTCGACGAGCAGCGTCGTCGTCGGCGCGGTGACCGTCAACGGAAGATGCACCGTGTAGCTCTCCGCCGTGGCACCGGTCCCCGACGTCCCGACGATGTCGAGAACATAGGCACCGGGGACGATGCCCGTCGTTCCGATGGTGACGGTGAGCGTGATCGAGCCGGCCGTCGCCGGGTTCGGCACGAACGTCTGGGTCACGCCGCTCCCCGTGATGGTGTTGGGGATCTCGAGCGCGAACGAGATGGCGCCCGTAAAAGTTGCGGCGCTGACGGTCCGATCGATGTTCACCGTCAGGTCCTGCATCCCCCCGAGCGGCAACGAGAGCGCCGTCGGCGTCGTCGTGAAGGAGTAGTCGCTGTTGGTGGTCTGCCCGCCGGCGCCGGTCGTGCCCGCGGCCGAGCTGCCAGCCGCACCTGCAGCGCCGCTGCCTGCCGCGCCCGCCGCGCCACTGCCCGCTGCGCCCGCAGCGCCGCTGCCTGCTGCGCCCGCGGCGCCACTGCCCGCCGCGCCACCTGCGCCGGCCTTGCCAGCGTTACCGGCCTTGCCGGCGCCTGCCGTCCCGCCAGTCGCGCCGCCTCCTCCTCCGCCACATCCAATTGCAGCAACCATCAGCGCAAGGGATCCCAGGGAGGTGAGTCTTCTCGTGTTCACGTTCTGTTCTTCTTTCATCGTGAGTTGTTGAGGGACGATGTAGGCGAAATGGGCCTCCACGATACACCCCGACCGGCGGGCCTGTCATTCGGCGACTGCCAGCGAAATGTGTCGGCTCTATCAACGAGGGCGGCGGAAGCGAATTTCGCACAAAGAGGTGCGTGCCTCGCGCGGGACCCCTGTGCTAACCTACGGCTGTAGCCCGATGGACTTCGACGAGTTCGAACAGCTGGTCTTGAAGGTGCTGTTCGAGACCGACGTCCCGGTGACCGCGGCCCACGTCGCGTATCTCGGTCGGACGTCGGTGCGCACCGCCGAGAAGCACCTGGCGCGCATGGTCGAGCACGCCACCCTGAACGTGCGGACGAACGCCGCGGGCATCGTCGAGTACGTCTACCCCGGCCGCAAGCCGATCTCGGCGCGCGCCACGGCCGCCGATACGTCGTTCGGGCCACCCCCTATCTCAGCCGTGGCGACCACCGGTGATTCGTTCTTCCTGACGCTGCGCCCGCGGCCCAGCCCCGTGACGGCCGTCATGCTTTCCATGCTGATTCCGGGCGCCGGGCACATCTACGCCGGACGCGCCGGCGCCGGCGTCGCCTGGATGGCGACCACGCTGATGGGCTACGCCTGCTGCTTCCTGCCCGGCCTCTTTCTGCACGGCCTCTGCCTGGTCAG
Organism: uncultured Pseudomonadota bacterium; assembly: GCA_963725905.1. Lineage (GTDB taxonomy): Bacteria > Myxococcota_A > Polyangia > Fen-1088 > Fen-1088 > JADGRB01. The sequence goes on from CAVSAG010000009.1 coordinate 337,392, forward strand.
CGCCGCCCAGACCCGCCGCAGCAGCGGCTAGAGCAGACTAAGCCGGTCGCGGCTCGCCGGTCCCGGGCGTTTCGAGGCTGTCTTCCTTGCGCTTCTTGAGCTGGCGGAGCTCGTCGAGCGCGCGCTGGACCGCCGGCGTGCTGGCGGCCGCGCTGGTCTCGATCGCCGCGACGGCGCCACCGACGACCTTGACGTCATCAATGACCCGCTCGCGCACCGCCTCGTGCATCTCGCGGAACGAGGTGTAGAAGTCCTGCAGCTCGTCCCCCTTGCGCAGGCCCATCGGCGCGGGGTTCATCCGGTTGTCGCGCACGCGCCCGAACAGGCTGGAGATCTTGTAGAGCGGCCCCACCACCTTGTGGGTGATGAGGATGCCGACGGCGCTGATCGACAGCACCAGGACCACGCCGAACCCGATGATCCCCCACAGCACGATGCGGTCGCTGTTGGCGAACTGCCCCTGCAGCTCATTCGCAGTGGCCGGATCGGCGAGGCCGGTGAACAGGATGATGCGCGAGATCTCGCGCGTCGCCTGGTACATCTTGAACCCGAGACCGGCGGTCAAGAAGATCGCGACGACGACAATCGTGGCCGTGTAGCGGAGCTGCAGCCCGGCGTCGAGCAGGTAGTTCCGCATCTTGCGTTTGTAGACAGGCCGCGCCGCGGCCGCATCAGTCGTGCTCATGACACCCTCCCGATCATTCTATCTAACCGCCTTGCGACTTGAAAAAATGCCCCAGGTCGTCGGCCAGCTGGCCGGCCGACGCCTCGAGGCAGTCCCGCCGCGCGCTCTCCTTGTCGCGCGGCCGCGATCCCGACTGCAGGCTGGCGCCCGCGTTGGTCCAGCTGATGATGCTCTTGGTCGGCCAGCGGGCCACCATCACCTTGACGTCGCAGTTGGTCTCCGACGCGCCGCCACCGACCACGTCATCGAGGCGCGTGATGTTGCCGTCGATGAAGAAGCCGAGCATCCCGGTCTTGCCGAAGTTGTGCTGGTCGGCCGGGCTCAGGGCGAGCGTCACCGAGGGCAGCTTGCCGAGCTCACGCGACAGCGCGTCGGCGATGATCTTCGAGGACTCCGGCCCCGCCGACTTGACGCCGCCCGTGAACGGCCCGAAGGCGAGGTAGATCTTGGCGTGCTTGTTGGCGCCGCCGCCCGAGAGCAGCGCCAGCGCCGCGTTCGCCTGCGACTTCACGAAGCTGTCGCTCTCATGCCGGACCAGCTCCTTGAGCGGATCCGCGGCGGCGCTGTCGCCGATCTTGCCCAGCGACTGCGCGGCGATGCCGCGGACAGAGTTGTTCTGGTCGGCGAGCGCCTTGACGAGCGCCGGGACGGCCGCCGGCCCCCCAACCTTGCCCAGCGTCAGCGCCGCGCTGACGCGGACCTTGTAGCTCGGGTCCTCGACCACGGCCCGGCAGAGATCGTCGATGCTGACGCCCGCCCGCGCGCGACCCCCGACGACGACGAACAGCGCCAGCACGGCCGCGCTGGCCACCGCCCGCGCGGCGCGCGAGAGCCTCATCGTGGCGCCACCGGCGTCCCGGGTCGTCCGCCCGCCGCGCCCCGCTTCGGCCGCGGGCCGCTCCGCTGCCAGCCGAGCTCGAACACGAACGCGCACCCCTTGCCGCCGTCGACGTCCTCCGCCCAGATCCGCCCGTCATGCAGGCCGATCACCGCGTGCGCCAGCGCCAGGCCAAGCCCGTAGGTCGCCGACCCGTTGGCGCGCCGGCTGTAGGGCTCGAACACCCTCCCCCGCTCCGCGATGGTCATCGGCGGACCGGGCGCCACCGCCCGAAACCGCACGCCGGTGTCGGTCGCGCCGACCTCGAGCGCGAGCGTCCCGCGCGAAGGAACTCGGCGCAGCGCCCCCATCCCCAGGTTCAGCATCGCAGCCGAGAGCAGCTCGCGGTCGGCGTAGAGCGCGCGCTCGGTTTCGGGACGCACCAGCGACAGCGACTTGTCGGACATCGCGGCGTACCGCCGCAGCTCCTCCGCCACCTCGGCGGCCGCCTCGCCCAGCAGCATCCGCGCCTCGCGCGGCACGAGCTGCCCCGTCTCGTAACGATCGTAGTCGACGACCGTCCGCATGGTGGCCTTGAGCCGCTCGAACACGCCCTGCGCGTCGGAGACGCTGTCGTCGAAGTCGCGCCGGCGCGGATCTGTTTCCGGAGGCGCGAATTTCGACAGGTAATCGACGTTCGCCGCGAGCGCCGCCACCTGCCCCGTCAGATCGTGCAGGAAGTGCGACAGCCAGTGGCGCCGCTCGACGATCTCGGTCTGCTGGGTCCGCTGGCTACGCTCGGCCTTCTTGTGCAGTGCCCGCGTCCGCAGGAGCGCCCAGAGCCGCGCGCGCCGCTCCTGGACGTCGGTCGAGGGGGCGAACACGGCGTCCGCCCCGACCGCCAGCGCGCGCAACCGGAAGCTCCGCAGGTCGTTCAGCGCGCAGATGATCACCGGCACGAAGTGGGTGCGGACGTTGTCCTTGAGCCGGGCGCAGAGATCGACGCCGCCGGTCGGGAGCACGCGGTCGTCGACCAGCACCACGTCGGGCGGGTGCAGCAGCGCCTCCTCGAACGCCGTCTCCGCGTCGTCGGCGGTCCGCACGGTCAGCCCCTGCGCCCGCAGGAACGACACCAGCGGGCGCGCGATCGTCCGGTCCGGCGCGACGATCAACCCTTCGGCCTCGCTGGGCAGCGGGAGCTCGTTGCGGTGGGTGGTCCTCTCGTCGGGGAGCATCTCGGCTTGAGCCCGCGCCCATCATAGAGCACCGTCGGTTTTTGGGCTATCGCGACCGCGCCCGATCGGCGTCGGCGAGAGCGCCGCGGCCGCCGGTCGCCGTGCCGCGGCCGCCGTCCCGCGGATGATGACGTTATGCGCTATTTATCCTACATGTAAGTTTTTTGACTTCATTTAACGACAATGTACGATGTGCCCATGTCGATCATCTTCGATTCCCTTTCCGGAGAGAGCACCACCGCCCCCGACGAGGAGTCGCCGCGCGATCAGAGGGCGCACCTGCGGTTCGACAAGATGTTCACCGTGAGGGTCGAGTCGCCGCTGTTTGGCGAGACCTACTGCATCGCTCGCAACGTCTCGGCCGGCGGGATCTTCCTCGAGCTCCCCGACCCGCTGCCCCTCGGCGCATCGGTACGCGTCTGCTTCCTCTCCCCCGATGGCAACGGCGAGGTGGTCGCGACCGGCGAGGTGAAGAACCACTACTTCATCAACTTCACCCAGGCGGGCACCAGCAAGGCGGTCGCGGGGATGGCGGTCCGCTTCACCTCCTTCGAGAACGAGAGCCACCACGTGCTCGCCGACTGCCTCAACAAAATGCGCGTATTGCATTGACAAGTTCGGGGGGCGTCGGGCGCTGCGCGCCCTTTGGCCCCCGCACTGCGCCGGCTCACTCCTCGGCTTGGGGGCGGACGACGATCGTGTCGCCGAGGTCGACGGTGGCGCCGGGCTCGATCGGGATCTCGACCTCGCGCGGACCGCTCACGATCGCGAGAACGCGCGTGCCGACGCGCACCGAGATCTCGTAGCGGCCCGGCAGGAGCGCGCCGACTGCGAAGGCGCCGTCGTGGTCGATCTCCCCCACCGCCTTGCGGGGGAGCGCCAGCGGTGACTGGCCGAACAGCACGGCGCGGGTGTCGGGATCGAGCGCCGCGCCGCCCGCGCGTGATGATCCGCCCGCGCACCCGCGCCCCCCGATGCGAGATCCGCAGCTCGATGCGCGGCGTCGAGGTTGCCGTCGCTGATCTCGATCTTCTCCGGCGGATACACCAGCATCTCGCCCCGGCGCGCCCACAGGTAGTAGGTCCCCAGCTCGAACCGGTCCTGCGCGAACTTTCCGTCGGTGTCGACCGCCCAGATGATGGGCGAGCCGTTCCCCAGGCCGCCCGAGCGGCAGCGCCACCACGGTGGCGTTCGCCTGCCCCTCGCCGTCCGCGTCGAGCACGCGCCCCTCGATGACGCCGGTGCGCACCAGCTTGAACATGATCCGCGTCGCCGGCGAGGTGACGCCCCACTTGAGCATCTGCGGCAGCCAGCCGAACTTCGAGGCGCGCAGGAAGTAGCGCTTCACGTCCAGCCCGCTGATGACGTAGCTGCCGTCGTCGCTGGCTCTGCGTCTGGCCGGCGTCGACGAGATCGTCGGGGCTGCGGACGGCGTGAGATGGTGACGCCGCCGATCGGGTCGCCCGACGCCGCCGACGACGCGGCCGCGGATCGTCGATTCCGGCGCCAGCCGGAAGTTGTGCAGCGTGTTTCCCGGCGCGATCGATGCGCAGATCGACGATCTCGGTGGCGAGGCCGGCGTGGCTGACCCGGATCGAGTAGCGTCCACGGGCCGGCGGGCAGCGCGCAGGTGGATAGCCGCCGTCCTTGCCGGAGACGTCGTCGAGGATCGCCGTCCCCTGGAACCAGACGCGGATCTTCGCCCCCTCGACGCGGTGACCGGCCTCGTCGGTGACGCGCCCCTGCACGACCGCCTCCGGACGGTCGGCCGTGTCGCGGCGGAAGAGCTCGCGCCGGAACTCGTGCTCGGTCGGCAGCAGGCAGCTCGGCACCGTGCGCCAGGGGACGGCGCACTCGGGGGTCAGGCGCGAGCAGAAGTCGACGCAGTCGCCGGGGTCCTTCGGATCGCAGAGCGACGGCGGGATGGCGTCCGGCTCGACGAGCGGCGGCGTCGGTCCGCGCCCCTCGCACCAGATGCACCCCTCCGGGCGCTCGACGCAGCGGACGTCGCGCGCGTCGACGACGACGCCGAGGTGTTGGGCGCCGCCGACCGCCCGCGCGAGCGCCGGCAGCCGGGCGCGGGCGCCGCCAGCGCCACCGACCAGCGCGCGCGCAAGCGGCAGCCCTTGTGCACCCACGCGCAGCGATTCGTCTTTTCGCCACCGCGCTCTGTCGTGTAGATCGGTGAGGCGTTTTACTCAAGAGCGCTCATGCCCTCACCCCTCTTCGTCGTCCTCGAAGGGATCGACGGCTCGGGCACGACGACGCAGCTCGATCGGCTGGCGCGCCACCTCGAGGCGACGCGGCCGGCGCGTGCACGCCGACGCGCGAGCCGAGCCGGGGCCCGGTCGGCCGTCTGCTGCGCGAGATCCTGCTGGGCGGCCACCGGCTGCCCGACGGCGCGCCCGTCGACGGCCAGGCCATGGCGCTGCTGTTCGCCGCCGACCGCCGCGACCACCTGACGCCGCGAGATCGAGCCGGCGCTCGCCGCGGGCGCCGACGTCGTCTCCGACCGCTACCTGCTGTCGTCGCTCGCCTACCAGGCCCAGGAGGCGGACCGCGACTGGGTCGCCGGGCCTCGCGCGCGACCTGCGGGTCGCCGACCTCGACGCTGCTGCTCGACGTGCCGGTCGCGGTCGCCGCGGCCCGCCGTCGCGCCGCCGGCCGCCCCGACGAGCGCTACGACGCCGACGAGGTCCAGTCCCGCGTCGCCGCCCGCTATCGCGAGCTCTGCGCCGCCGACCCGCGCGCCGTCGTCCTCGACGCCAGCGGCGTCGATCGACGCCGTCGCCGCCGCCGTCGCCACCGCGGCCGTCGACCGCCTCGCTCTGACTCGCGACCTCGGCGCGCTCAACCGCCCGGCAGGCTCGTGGTGCTTCTTGCCCTTGGCCTTCTTGGCCGGTGCTTCTGTCGGCTTCTTCGCGGCCGACGAGTCGCGCTTGTGCGCGGGTCGGCCTGCCTCCTCCGTCGTCGCGGCGCGCCGCGGGCGCGGCGGCAGCCGGCGCCGGGCGGCCGCCGGCGCCGCGGCGGCGCGGCGGCAGGCGGCCGCGGGCGCGGCGGCCGGCGGCGGTGCCGGCGGGCGGCCGGCTGGCGTGCGGCACGCTCGACCGGCGTCAGCGCGGCGGCGCTCTCGGCCGACGCTGCTTGCCGCCGGAACATCATGGACGAGGCCGACGACGACGGCCAGCGACGACCGCCACGGCGACGACGATGATGGCGATGCGCTTGCCGCCGCCGATCTCGCCCATCATTTCTTCGGCGCTCATCCGCTCGCCGGGGACGACGCCGCCGACGGTCGGGAGCCCGGCGCGCGGTGCCGCCGACTGCGCAGCGAGTACTTCTTGCGATCCTCGACGGAGACCGAGCCGTCGTCGCGGTAGCGATCCTCGAGCGGCTTGGCGTCGCCGACGGGGAGCTCGGGCTCCGGCTCGGGCGCCGGGGCGTCCCCTTGGCGCGCGCGGTCTCCAGCTTGGCGCTCGCGTCGGCGACCATCTGGTCGACGTCGCCCTGCTTGAACCAGAGCGTCTCGCGGAAGGCCGCCGGCGCCGTCGCCTTCGGCTGGCCCGGCCGCCGGCAGCCGGCGGCGGCGCCGCCGCCTCCGGCGGCGGCGTCGCCGCCATCGGCCGGCGGCGTCGCCGGCGTCGGCGCGGACGGGCCCACGCGCGCCGCGGCGACATCGCCCGGGATCCGCCGCCGCCGGCATCGCGACCATCGTGGCGGCGATCGCCGCGCCGTGCGTCCGGCGCGGCCCGGGCCGGCGGCCGGCGGGCGAGCCGACCGGCGGCGGCGTCGCCTGGTCGGTCGGCGGCGCTTCGCGGCGACCATCGCGATGGGCGCGGTGACGTTCGGCCCCGGCTGCGGGCGGCGCCGCGCCGTTGGCCTCGGCCCGCGCGGCCACCGCCTGGTTGACCAGGTTCTGCACCTCGGGCGAGCCGCCTGCGAACATCATCGTCTTGGCGAAGCCGACGCCTTGCCGCCGGACTCTGCGCGGCGGCGCGACCGCCATCATCCCCGCCACGTCGGCCAGGAACTGCCGCATCGTGAGCGGCCGGCGGTTCGGGTTCTTGTCCATCGCCTTGCAGGACGACGCGGTCGACCTCGGCGTTGAGCCCCTGCACGCGCAGGCTGGGCGGAGTCACGCGATCCCCTCGAGCACCTGCGTCCAGCACCGCGGCCGGGTTGTCCCCCTCGACCGGCGGCTGACCGGTCAGCATGAAGCAGCAAGATGCCGCCCAGGCTGTACGTGTTCGAGCGCTGGTCGACGAGCTTCCCCTCGGCCTGCTCGGGCGAGAGGTACTCGGGCGACGCCGAAGACCGTCTCGGTGACCGGCACCGGCGTCACGAAGTTGATGACCTTGATCTCGTCGTCCGCGCCGACGAGCACGTTCTTCGGCGCCAGGTCGTGGTGGACGACGCCGACCTTCTGCCCCTCGAGCAGCGCCTCGCCGATCTGCGCGACGATCTTCTTGGCGCGCTCGACGGGCAACGGCCCCGTCGCGGCGACCACCTCGTCGAGCGTCTGGCCCTCGCAGAGCTCGGTGACGACGAAGAGCTGGCCGTCCGGCTCCTTGCCGAAGTCGAGGATCGCGCGCGAGCCGCGGGCTCTGCGCGCGCTGGAGCTGCTTGAGCTCGCGCTGCGAGCGCTCCACGACGGCCGGCGACGTCAGCACCGCGCGGCGTGACCCGCTTGTAGACGACGTTGGCGCCGGTCTGCGTGTCGCGGGCGCGGAAGACCTCGCCGCTGCGGCCGCCGCCGATCTGTCGCTTCCATCTCGTAGCGCGCGCGCCGGCTCCTCCGGAGATGACGTCCAGCCGGCGCGGGCCCTCGGGCGTCGCGCAGGTCTCTTGCGGACAAAAATTGGCGTCGTCGGGATACTTGGTCTGGCAGTTCGGGCAGACTTTCATCCGGCTCCTGGCCTCACGACCTGGGTGACGAGCAAGCCGAGGTCGCCGATCGTCGCGCGACGTCAAACCCTAGTTAACGCACACTTCGGCGGCAAGATCAATAAACTGCCGCCAACGAATTGCCGGCCGATCGCCTCAGCGGCGCTGCGCGCCGCTCGCCTTCTGCGCAGGCGAGTCGAGCTAGCTTTTGCCGGGCTCGCCGAGGTCGGCGAAGAGCTTCTCGGCCGAGGGGGTCGAGCGCTTGCGTCTCGATCGCCTTGCGCTTCTTGCCCATGTTGGCGTGCTTGCGCACGCGCCGCTTCCAGGTCTTGCGGGTGTTCGAAGCCATAGCGGCCGGCTTTCTATCACAGCCGGGTCGGCGCGAGACCACCCCTTGGATGTTCTCCAGGCTCCGCAGCACGGTCTTGAGCTGGTCGAGGTGGCCGACGGTGACCTGGAAGGTGTTCACGGCCCGGCCGTCCTCGGTGGTCCGGCACTTGGCCTGCGAGATGTTGACGCCGTGCTCGGTGAAGACTTCGAGATCGACGCCAGCAGGCCCGGACGGTCCGCGCAGGTGACCTGGACCGCCACGGGCCGCAGCGTCTTGGTCTCGTCGTCCCAGGCGACCTCGACGCGGCGGGCGGGGTCGAGGTCGAGCGCCTTCTGGCAGTCGCGCGTGTGGATGACGACGCCGTGGCCGCGGCTGATGAAGCCGACGATCGAGTCGCCGGGCACCGGGCTGCAGCACTTGGCGAACTTGACCAGGATGTCGGCCTCGCCCTGGACGTTGATGCCACCGATCGAGCGCTTGGGGATCACGCGGCGCGCGGCCGCGGGGGCCTCGGCGACCGGGCGCCGCGGGCGCGGCCGTCCCGCTTCGCCACCCGGTCGACCAGCACGGCGTCGGCCGCGTGCTCGGGGCTGACCTTGCCGTAGCCGACGGCGACCAGCAGGTCGTCGGCGGTGCCGACGCGCAGCCGCTGCGCCGCCGTGTCGAGCAGCCCGTCGCGCTCCGCCGTGGCGAGCGACGGCGTCCTGCTTGCGCAGCTCGCGCCCAGCAGATCGCGCCCGAGCTGCGCGGCTGCGCTCGCGCTGCTCCATCCGGATGAAGTGCCGGATCTTCGTGCGCGCGCGGCTGGTGACGACGAACTTGAGCCAGTCCTTCGACGGCTTCTGGTTGGCCGAGGCGAGGATCTCGACGGTGTCGCCGTTGCGGAGCGCGTAGCGCAGCGGCACGATGAGGCCGTTCACGCGCGCGCCCGAGCAGTGCTCGCCGACCTGCGAGTGAATCGCGTAGGCGAGGTCGATGGGCGTCGAGCCCTTGGGGAGCGCCTTGACGTCGCCCTTGGGCGTGAAGACGAAGACCTCGTCCTGGAAGAGGTCGATCTTCACGGTCTCGATGAACTCGGTCGGGTCCTTCAGATCGCGCTGCCACTCCATGAGCTGGCGCAGCCAGGCGAACGCCTTGCCGTCGTCGGCGCCCGGCGCCTTCTGTTCCTTGTACTTCCAGTGCGCCGCGATGCCCTGCTCGGCGATGCGGTGCATCTCCTGCGTGCGGATCTGCACCTCCATGCGCTCGGCGCGCGGGCCGATCACCGTCGTGTGCAGCGACTGGTACAGGTTGGGCTTGGGGAGCGCGATGAAGTCCTTGAAGCGCCCGGGGACCGGCGTCCAGTTCGAGTGGACGACGCCGAGCACCGCGTAGCAGTCGCGCACCGACTCGGCGATCACGCGGAAGGCGAGGACGTCGTAGATCTGCTCGACGTCGCGGCCGGTCTTCTTCATCTTCTGGTAGATCGACCAGAGGTGCTTGGCGCGGCCCGAGACCTGGGCCTTGATCTCGCCTTCGGCCAGGCCGCCTTCAGGCGCTCGACCACCTCGGTGATGTACGACTCGCGCGCGCCGGCCGTCTCGGCGAGGCGCGCCACCAGGTTGCCGTGCTCGGTCGGCTCGAGGTAGCGAACGACAGGTCCTCGAGCTCGACCTTCATCCACTGGATGCCGAGCCGGTTGGCGAGCGGCGCGTAGATCTCCATCGTCTCGCGCGCGATGCGCTCCTGCTTGTCGCGCGGCATGTGCGCGAGCGTCCGCATGTTGTCGACGCGGTCGGCGAGCTTGATGAGGATGACGCGGATGTCGCGCGCCATCGCCAGCAGCATCTTGCGGAAGTTCTCCGCCTGGCGCTCCTCGCGCGTGGTCCAGGGGATCTGCCCGAGCTTGGTGACGCCGTCGACCAGGAACTGGATCTCGGTGCCGAAGAGGCGCCCGATGTCCTCGGCGGTGGCGCTGGTGTCCTCGACGCAGTCGTGCAGGAGGCCCGCGCAGACCGACGGCACGTCGAGCCGCAGCTCGGAGATGATGCGCGCGACGCCGACCGGGTGGACGACGTACGGCTCGCCCGAGCGGCGCTTCTGGCCGGCGTGGCGCTCGGCGGCGAAGGCGAAGCTGCGCTCGATGAGGCTGGTGTCGGCGGCGGCGTCGTAGCCGCGAACCTGCGCGCAGATCTCTTGAACTTCGGTCATTGGCTGGGAGGCTGCCCCCTCGTTCGCGCCTCGCCGAGCAGCGCATGCCCGTAGTGTCCCCGCCGCGTCCGCGCGCAGCGAGCCGCTACGTATATGGATGACAGCTCCTTGAGCGCGGTTTCGAGGTTGTCGTTGACGACCAGGTAGTCGTACTCGGCGAAGTGCTCGAGCTCGCGCGTCGCGGTCAGCAGGCGCCGCTCGATCGCCGCGGGCGCGTCGGTGGCGCGCCGCCGCAGCCGCCGCTCGAGCTCGGCCATCGACGGCGGCAGGATGAAGACCAGGACGCTCTCCTCCGGCCACTGCCGCCGGATCTGCGCCCCGCCCTGCCAGTCGACGTCGAACAGGTAGTCCTTGCCGTCCTCCAGCGCGCGGTTGACCGTGTGGATCGCCGTCCCGTAGCGCGCGCCGTGGACGACCGCCCACTCGGCGAACTCGTTCCGGTCGACCATCCGGGAAAACTCGTCGTCCGTAATGAACTTGTAGTCGACGCCGTCGCGCTCGCCGGACCGCGGCGCGCGCGTCGTGTAGGAGACCGAGAACTCCAGCTTCTCCTGCTCGGCCAGGAGGTGCGCCAGCGTCGTCTTGCCTGCTCCCGAAGGAGACGAAATCACCAGCAGGATGCCGCGGCGGGCGTCGTCCGTCATCGGGGCGAGTCTATCATCAGCGTCGAAAGCGTCGAAAGACGGCCGAGTTTGCCGCCTACTCGACGTTCTGGGCCTGCTCGCGCAGCTTCTCCAGCTCGGCCTTGGCGTCGATGACCAGGGCCGCCATCTCGGCGTCCTGGGCCTTGGAGGCGATAGTGTTGAGCTCGCGGCCAATCTCCTGGATGACGAAGTCGAGCTTCCGCCCGATCGCTCCGCCCGCCTTGAGGATCTCCCCCGGTGACCGAGGTGCGTCTCGAGGCGGACCAGCTCCTCGGAGACGTCGAGCCGCTCGGCCATCAGCGCCACCTCCTGCGCCAGCCGGCCGGGGTCGATTAGACGCGGGACCCCTGAGAGGGTTCCCGCACCCTCCCGCGAAGGACTCCGCTCGGCCGAGCCGAGCTCCGTCCACGCGATCCCCAGCTGTCCCCCGAGCCGTTCCTGGAGGCGCTGGGCGAACCGCTCGGGCAGCAGCGGCGGCGCGCGACCGCAGGCCGGCCGAGAGCTCGCCGAGGCGCGCCCGCCGCGCCTGAGGTCAGCGGCCAGCGACGCCCCCTCGCGCGCCCGCGTCGCCGCCAGCTCCGCGAGCGCGCCCGCCACCGCCGGACGGAGCGACCTCCCACAGCGCCTCGCCCGACAGCTCCGAGCCCCGGCTCGCCCCGAGAAGGCGCCGATCGTCGCCAGCGTCACCGGCTCCTCGATCTCCAGATCCTGCCGCAGCCGCTCGAGAACGGCGTGGAGCGCCCGCACGCGCGGCTCGTCGACACCCGCGGATGCCGCAGCCGACTCGTCGCGAATCAGCACCGTCACCGCGCCGCGCTCGACGGCCGCGCGCACCGCGCGCGCGATCTCGGTGTCGCAGTAGGCGTCGGCTTCGCTGCTCCGGATCTTGATATCGAGGCCGCGGTGGTTCACCGAGCGGATCTCGACGCGCAGCCGTCGGTCGCCGGCATCGACCGACCCGCGCCCGAACCCGGTCATGGAAAGGAGGCTCACGCCTTCGATTTATACCAGTCGATCGTGCGTCCGAGGCCTTCGGCGAACGAGACGGCCGCCGTGTAGCCGAGAGCCGCCCGGGCCGCCGCGATGTCGGCCCACGAATGCTTGATGTCCCCCACCCGCTCGTCCCCGTAGATCGCGGCCAGCTTGATGCCGAGAAAATCTCCGATCAGCGCCACCACCCGGGTGAGGTCGGTCGCCTGCCCGCAGGCGACGTTGAAGACGCGCCCCGAGGCGACGCCCGCGTCGGCCGTCGCGGCCTTGAAGTTCGCCTCGACGACGTTGTCGATGTAGCAGAAGTCGCGCGACTGCGTCCCGTCGCCGAAGATGCGCGGCTGCTTGCCGCCCAGCGCCGCGGTGATGAACTTCGGGATCACCGCCGCGTACTCGGACGCCGGGTCCTGGCGCGGGCCGAAGACGTTGAAGTAGCGCAGGCAGACCGTCTCGACGCCGTAGGCGCGCGCGTAGATCTGCGCGTACTGCTCGCCCGCCAGCTTCGACCCGCCGTAGGGCGAGATCGGCGCCGGCGGCATCGTCTCGACCTTGGGGAGCGCGGGATCGTCGCCGTAGGCCGCCGACGAGGCGGCGTAGACCAGCCGCCGGATCCCGGCGCGCCGGCAGGCGCTCGAGGACCCGCAGCGTGCCGGTGGCGTTGGCGGCGTGGTTCTCGATCGGCTCGGCCATCGACTTCGGCACCGAGGGGATGGCCGCCTCGTGAAACACCAGCTCGACCCCTTCGATCGACCGGCCGAGCGCGCGGTCGTCCAGGATGTCCCCCTCGACGAGCTCGATCCGGTCGGCGATGTCGGCGAGGTTCTCGCGCTTGCCGGACGAGAAGTTGTCGATGACGCGCACGCGGTCGCCCCGCGCGACGAGCGCGCGGGCCAGCGACGACCCGATGAACCCTGCCCCACCCGTCACCAGGCAGAGCGTCATCGGGGACCTCCGAGTTGTGGCGGGCGTGGCGAGCGTCCCGCGCGAAGCGCGAGATCATCTCGGCCAGCACCGGGTCCGCGATCTGCGACGGCGCAGATCGCCAGCGGCGGATCCTCGAGCTCGTAGGCCGGAAGCGCGGCGAGCGAGCGGACGGCCAGCCAGGAGGCGACGACGACCGCGGGAAGGATCCAGAGAGTACGTGGTTTTGCCGACATATTCACACAGTATCCTACCGTAGGTATCAGCGCAATTTTTTGGCCCTCCCTTGCCTCAAAGATGCGCCCCCGGTCACGGAAGCGGAAGCCCGGCCAAACCTGCACCCAGCGTGGCGCCCAGCATCCGCGGCGGATGCCCGCGCAGCGACACGACGACCGACCGGCCACCACCAGGCGCGTTGGTGTCGTGCGCCGTGACCGGGCAACCGCCCGGAGTCGTCGCCGGCGGCGCCGGCAGCGCACCCGCCGCCGTCAGGACGGCCATGGGCGCCCCCGCGAGCTTGCGTCCCCCCTGCGGCACCAGCGCGCCCTGGGCGCTGCCGAGCGTGTAGAGACCGCTGCGTCCGCTCGCCATCGACCCGGAACACGAACCCATGTGGCGTGCCGCCGATCTCGATCCGGCGCACGCCGCCCGCGATCCGGACCGGCGGCGCGGCGCTCATCGTCGCCAGCGTCAGCTCGCCCAGCGCGACACCGTCGAGCGTCATGGCGTCCGGCCGGGCCCCCCGCACCAGCTTTTCGGCGGTGACGTAGACGATCCGCCGGCGATCGGGCGCCAGCGCCACCGCCACCACGTGTCCGTCCTCGGAGGTTAGCTGACGGAAGCGTCCGGTCGCCGGCATGAAGGCGAAGACCTCCTGGTGCGGGTTGAGGATGAACTCGCCCGCGCCCTCGGGCGGGATATGCAGCGGCGCCCGCAGCCGGGCGACAAAGATGATGCTCTCGTCGAGGCCCGCGCCCCAGGCCGCGGCGCCCGCCGCCAGCGCCCGCTTCACCTCCGCCATCTGCGGCTGCACCTTCAGCGCACCCAGGTCCGCGGCCTCCAGCACCTCGCGGGACCAGGGAACGAACGCGCGCTCGAGCAACCCCTTCACCTCCGCGACCGCTTCGTCGAAGCGCTCCTGGCGGACGAACGAACATGCGACATTCAGGCGCGGCGCGAGGAAGTCTGGATCGGCCGCCTCCGCCGCCCGGTACTGCAGCCGCGCCTCGTCCCACTTCTCTTGCCGGTAAAGAACCTTCGCGTCGGTATTCAGCTTGGTCGCGGCCTCGGCGGGCGCCTTGAACGGATCGGGGACGCCCGGGCCCGGCGCTGGAGTCGCGGGGAGACAGCTGGCAACCGCCCCCTTCGCGGGGTGTGGCTCGACCGCCAGCAGCCCGACCAGCGCGAGCGCGATCATGGATCGAGCCAGACGCGGCGCAGGTCGAACCGGTCGCCGACCGCCGCCAGGCCGTGGACGCGCGTTGCGGTGAGCGCGGGGACTTCGTAGCGATAAAGGAAGATGACCGGCTGCTCGTCGGCGAGCAGGCGCCCGATGCGGGTCAGGATCGGGGCGCGCGCCGCCGGCCCGGCAGCGCCGCGCGCCTCGTCGATCAGCGCCTCCAGCGCGCTCGAGCGGTAGCCGCCGTAGTTGAACGCGCCCGCCGCGCCGTAGAGCGGCTCGGGATCCTCGTCGGGCGTCCCCTCCCAGATGAGCGGCGCCAGATCGTACTCGCCGTGCTTGAGCCGCTGCAGGATCGTCGCCGCATCGGCCGGCACCAGATCGACGAGGATGCCGACCTTGCGCGCCTCCAGCGCGAAGGCGTGCGCCTCGACGTGAAACTGTCGGTTGCCGGCCGGCTCCAGCAGCGTGAGGCGAATCGGGTGCCCCAGGTGATCGCGCACGCCGTCGGCGTCGCTGTCGCGGTAGCCGGCGTCGTCGAGCGCCGCCGCGGCGCGCGGCCGATCGAGCGGCGGCGCAGGCAGATCACCGGTCAGCGGCGGCCCGCCGATCGGGCTCGCCAGATCGTTGTGCAGCTCGCCGGCGAACCGGACGCGATCCCAGAGCATGGCCAGCGCGCGCCGGAACCGGGGATCGGCCAGCGGGTAGCGCAGGTGGTTCACCGAGAGGAACGAGTAGCGGCGCGAGCGCAGGCGCAGCAGCGTCGTCCCTCCGTGCAGCGTGGTCGGCTGGACCTGGTCCGGGTAGTGCGCGTCGATCACACGCGAGAGGACGTCGAGGTCGCCGCGGCGGGTGCGGTTGAGCGCGCGCACGGCGTCGGGGTCGACGTCGAACACGATCTCGTCGACGCCGGGCGGCTCGCCCCAGTATTCCGGCGCGCGCTCGAGCCGGATCCGCTTGCCGTGGTCCCAGCCGGCGACGCGGAACGGCCCGGTGCCGATCGGCTGCCGCGCGATCGGCGACGCCTCGGGACGGATGCCGTGCACCAGGTGGTCGGGGAGCATCGGCACGTCGCAGAGCGCCCGCAGCGCGAAGTCCGACGGACGCTTCAGAACGAAGCGAACGGTCCGCTCCGTGACGAGCTCGATCGATGCGACGTCGCTGAGCTCGGCGCGCAGGACCGGCGCGTCGGTCCCCGTGCGCAGGAGCGGCTCGACCGTCCCCTGCACATCGAGCACGCCGAACGCACGCTTGTCGTGCCAGCGAACGCCGCTCCGCACGCGGACGGCCAGGCGCATGCCGTCGTTCGACACGTCCCAGCTCTCCGCCAGCCCCGGCCGATACGTCCCGTCCCGGCAGTCGAGCAGCGTCTCGTAGACGAGCCCGTTCGTCACCTGCGCGGCGGCGGCGTCCCCTTCCGCCAGCGGCAGGAGACTCGTTGGCTCGGCGTCCAGGTGGACCTTCAGGGTGCCGCCGCGCCGCGCTGGCGAGGCGACCTCGGCCGGCGCCGGAAGCGTCTCGGCCGGCGGTGGCGGCGGACGAAGCGGGCCGAGATCCGGCGTGGCGGACGCGTGCGCACCGGCGGCCGGCCCCTTCTTCGAACGACAGGCGCCACCCCCCAAAAGAACGGGGCCGAGAACGAGGGCGACAGCGAGGCAGCGGCTGAGCCACAGCCGTGATGGCGACGCTTGCCGGACAAAAATCATCGTGTTATTCAGGGTCACCCGCATCGTGCGGTGGAGGGCTCGTCCATGAAGCGACTGCCGACCGTATATCACCGGACTATTCCTTTGGCTCTAGCGCTGCTCGCGCCGGGCAGCGTTCGGCTAGCTTACGGGCAAGGGCAGGAGCTGCCACCGATCAAGGTCGATCTTCCGCCGTCCCCGAACTTCAACATCCAGCAGGCGCCCGAGAAGTACCCGTCGGGCGAGATGTCGATCTACGGGCTGCGCAAGCACATGAACCAGTACCTGGACAAGGACGTCCAGGTGCGGGCCTACCTGCTCACCATCTACGAGTGCCCCGCCGAGCAGCGGAAGTGCAACGACGATCTGGCCGCCAAAACAAAGAAGGCCAAAATCAAAGAGATGAAGTCCGGCGGCGTCCCCGGCAAGGGCCCCCCGGCGCCCGATCCGAAGGCGATGGCCGGCGGCTGCCACCCCTGCGATCAGCCGCACTTCTTCCTCGGCGACACGGCGACCACCAAGGTCGACCACGGCCTGTTGGTAGCCGACTACCCGATCAAGGACTGGAACACCGGCAAGCCGAAGCCGCTGGTCGCCAAGACGGGCGAGCAGTACGTCGTGACCGGGACCTTCTCGATCAACTCGATCGGCGGGTTCGCGGCCTCGGATGGCCTCATCATCCACAAGAAGTTCCAGGACGCGACGGGCAACGTGATCGCCGAAGGGAACGCGATCCTTCCGCCCGATGCGCAGACGATCAACCTCGAGGGGAAGCCGGCCGAGAAGGTCGGCGGCGCCCGCATCGACGCCGAGAAGGCGACCAAGGGCGGAAAGAAGTAAGACGCAGCTACTTCACGAGCGGCAGGCGGAGCTCGTCACAGACCGCCGCCGCGAGCGTGAAGACAGCGTCCCGATCGAGGCGTCCGGCGCACCCGGGCGCCTCTTTCGTTTTGTAGAGGTCGACGCGGTGACGGGTGGGCGCGGCTTCGGCCGGGGCTAGGACCTCGATCTCGAGGGTCAGCTCCGGGGCGCCGGTCGGGGGCTTCGCCAGGAAGCTCTCGGCGCGGAGATTGCCGAGGGTTCCGACGACGCGGGCGGCGTTCGTGCGATCGACGGCGGCGCCGGCCGGGGTGACCGGCTGCCAGTCCTCCCCGTCGCGCGAGGAGATCCGCACGGCGCGGCCGGCGGCCGAGCGCACCAGATCGCGCGCGTCGAAGTGAGCGAAGTCGAGTAGGGCGCGCGCCCGGAACCGCAGCGGATCGGGAGCGACGAGCGGGTAGCCCGGGTCCCCGGGAAAGACGTCGGACTCCTCGCGGTAGCCCCCCTCGACGCTCAGGTGGCGCCGGCGCGGGTTGGACGCGGCGGGCGGCGGTTGCATCTCGACCCGCCCGAGCGCCCCCAGCCAGTCGTCGACGGCGCGCGAATCGACGGCGTAGGCCATCTTCGGCGCGTCGAGCCGCCAGCCCGCCGGCGCGCGGGTCAAGATGAGCCGCGTCCCCTGGCCGGCGATCTCGACCCGCTTGACGGAGGTGGGCGGCGCCGAGACCAGCCGAAGATCGGGCGCGTGCGCCGTCGCCAGCGCGGGCCAGAGCTGTCTCAGCGCCTCCGGATCCACGCAAAGGCCGTCGCCCGAAGGGCCGTCGCGCTCCACGAAGGCGCCCGACGATCCCGCGCAGCTGCCCCCGTCCATGGTCAGGACGACGGTCGTGCCGCGCACCCCCTCGACGAAGATCTGCGACGGTCCCTTGAAAGCGCTCGCCGGGCGCGCGGGCTCGTAGCGAATCGCCCGCAGCGCCTCCAGGCGCCGTACGCACTCCACCGCCCGCTCGTTCGCCACCGGCTGCTCTGCCTCGTTCTGCCAGCGCCCCTTGACCAGCCGCAAGCGCCGAGGAGGCCCCCCCTCCCCCGCACGCCAGCCGAGCGCCGTGACGGCATCCGCAGGCAACGGAACCACGCGCCGATCGCGAAACGCCCACGGCTCGCGGTCGGCGAGCTCGAGCAACCGGCGTGGCGCCACCCGGACGCCGGCCGCGTCCCCGACCCGCGAGAAGACCCCCTGTCCGCCGGCGTCGCTCCGTCCGAGCGCGACGGTGACGGACCCGCCGGGCTGATCGATCTCGATCGACACCTTCGGTGGCAGGAGGCCCGCCTCGGCCAGACCCAGGTCGGCCGTCCGCGTCGTCTCGGCGACGTCCAGCGCGCTCAGCAGATCGTCGACGGCCGCGCCGTCGGCGGGTTTGTCGCCCGGGTTCTCCCGCCAGGCCGGCTCGTGCCCCGGCGGCTGGCGATCGAGCGAGAACGGCGGGGCTCCGGTCGCGGGCGATGGAGATCCGCGTGACCGCCGCCCGATCCAGGGCGGTCAGCAACCGCACCCGGTCGCGCGTCTCCTCGTTCACGTCGGACCCGCGATCGGCGAACAGCAGGTAGGCGGCGAGCAGCGCGGCGACGGCGCCGAGGAGGGCCACCTTCCGCATCAGATCCGCCGCCGCGCCCAGACCCAGGCGCCCGCCAGCAGCGCCGCGAGCGGCAAGCCCACCACGAAGAGGCGAAACGCCCAGCGGACATCGGCGGCCGTGAGTGAGAGCGTCGCCCGCGCGGGGAGCTTGGGCCCGATCCCGATCCCCGCGTCGCGCTCCGCCAGCCAGGCGATCGCCGACAGGACGAAGTCGGCGTCGTAGTCGCGCAAGGTCAGGCCGGCGAGACGGTAGTTCATCACCAACCGCCCCGTGCCGAGAAAGACCAGCCGCGTCGCCGGTACTTCGGGGGTGGCCGCGCGGGCGACGGCGACGGCGACGACGACCGGCCCCTTGCGATCGCGGCCGGCGTCGAAGCTCAGGTCGGCGTCGCCCCGGATGGTCGCCAGATCCGTTTCGGCCCAGCCGTCGGCGCTGGTGTGAACGAGCGGCGTGACCGTCAAGCCGGGCGGCGGCGCCCCCGCCAGCGGGGCGGCTTCGCGCGTGCGCGGCCAGAACGTGAGCCGGCCGCCGAGCCGGGCGGTGATCTCGTGCGCGCCGTAGCTGTCGGGGCCGGCGGCCCAGACCGACGGCCCCTCGACGTCGCTGGCCCGCGCGGGATCGACGACCAGTCCGTCGCCGAGAAGCACGCCGTAGCGCGCCGCGAGCGGCTCCAGCCCGACGTGCGCGAACGCCGCGCCGCCCGGGCCGAACACCGGGCCCACCATCGCCAGCAGGCGGCCGCCGCCCTCGACGAACGTCCCCAGCGCGGCGATCTCCGGCGGCGAAAAGGCCCGCGTCGGCTCCGCCACCACCATCACGCGGCATCCTACCGCATCGGCGACGTCGCCGAGAGCGCGCGTCTCGTCGCCCGCGCCACGCAGGCTCTCGGCGAAGGTGGCGTAGCCCCCGTCCGCCAGCGACTCGATGTCGGGTTCCCCGTGGCCCTTCGTGAAACAGACCACGGCGGGTGATCGTCGGTGACCGCCAGGATCGCCGAGGCGAAGGCCGCCTCGCCCCGCCAGGCGTGGATCACCGGCCCCGGATCTCCGTCGGCGTCGACCTCCGACTCGACGAGATCGCTCTCGGTGACCACCTTCGACCGGGCGCCCGAGGTGAAGACCACCACCCCCTGCCCCATCTCGTAGGCCCCGATGCCGTAGCGCTTCGCGACCGCCTCCGCGCGGTCGGGGGCGCGATCGGGATCGACGACCTCGGCGCGGAACTTGCCGCCCGATTCGCGCACGCAGCGCTCGGTCAGCTCGCGGACGAGGCCGGCGACGGCGCGCGCCCGCTCGGAGTCGCGCTTGGGGTAGAGGAACACCGTCGCCTCCACGGAGCGCGGCAGGTCGCGCAGCAGCGTCACCGTGCGGTCGGAGAGCGCGTAGAGCGACGCGCGCGTCCAGTCGCCGCGGACGAAGTGGCGCGCGGCGATGGCGTTGCCGAGGAGCGCGATCGCCGCCAGGAGCAGCGCCGCGATCCGGCCCGTCCAGCGCCGCGCCGGCGGCGCATCGAGCGGCATCGGCCCGCGCAGTCGACCGACCACCGCAGCCGCGCCGGCCAGGGCAGCGGCGGTGACCGTGACCAGCAGGATCGCCGGCCGCGAATCGACGATGCCGTGGCCGAAGTCCTCCATCATGCGGAACAGGCTGTAGCGCCGGAGCGCTGCCGCCGCGCCCGGCGCCCGCACCTCGGCCTCGAGCGCGCCGGCCAGGAGCGCCGTGAGAAAGGCGACGAAGGACAACGTCGCGGCCACCAACTGGTTGCGCGTCAGCGCCGAGGCGAGGAGGCCGAGCGCGAGCGCGGCCGCCCCGAGCAGGATTGTCCCCAGGTAGCCGGCCGCGATCGGCCCCGGATCGATCACCGCCCCCATCCGCCGCAAGTAGGCGAGGTAGAGCAGCGTCGGCGCCCAGGCCGTCAGATAGAAGCCGAACGCGGCCAGCCATTTCCCGACCACGACCTCGGCCGGCGAGACCGGCGCCGTCAGCAGCGGCTCGATCGTCCCCGCGCGCAGCTCCTCGGCCACGAGCCGCATCGGCAGCACCGTCGCCAGCAGGCCGAGCGCGATCCAGTAGAGGATCGTCCCACCGAAGAAGAACTCCATCACGCCACCGGGCGGCGCATCGGGACGCCCGAGGAACTGCACGAACATCCAGAAGACGATCCCCTGCAAGCAGAGAAACAGCGCCAGCACCGCCCAGCCGGCGGGCGTGCGCAGGTAGGCCGCCCACTCCCGCCGGGCAATCGCCAGCAGGCGGCTCACCGCGGCTTCTCCTCGCCGGCGGTCGAGGTGGCGCGCGCGAACAGCTCCTCCAGCGAGGGGGCCTCCGCGCGCAGCTCCCGCAGGGCAAGCCCGGCCGCGCCCGCCGCGCGAAACAGCGCCTCGCGAACCGCGCCGTCGTCGGTCGTGCCGGGGCCCAGCGTGAGCGCCAGGTGCGTTTCGTCGACGGGTGCGACCTCCCCCACGCCGGCCACCGCGCGGAAGACGTCGGGCGCACGCGTTCGATCGGCAACGGAGAGCTCGACGACGATGCGCCGCGCACCGGCCATCCGCCCTTCCAACGCCGCCGGCGTCTCGGCGCCTACCAGCCGGCCGCGGTTCAGGATGAGGATCCGCGTGGCGACGGCTTCCACCTCCGACAGGATGTGCGTCGACAGCAAGATCGTCCGCTCGCGCCCAAGCTCGCGGATGAGCGCGCGGGTCTCGCGGATCTGATTGGGGTCGAGGCCGACGGTCGGCTCGTCGAGGATCAGGATCGGAGGGCGGCCCAGCAGCGCATCGGCCAGCCCCACGCGTTGCCGGTAGCCGCGCGACAGCGTCCCGACTATCTGGGCCCGGCGGTCGCCGAGCCCGACCGCCTCGACCGCAGTCGCGACCGCCGCCGCGCGCGCGCGCCGCCCTATCCCCTTGAGCGCCGCGCGAAACTCGAGGTACTCCGCCGCGCGCATCTCCGGCGGCAGCGGCACCGCCTCCGGCAGATAACCAACCGCCCGCCGCACGCCGCGCGGATCGTCGGCGATCGACGCGCCCCCGAGCGTCGCGCGGCCCCGGGTCGGCAAGAGGAAGCAGGTGAGGATCCGCATCATCGTCGACTTGCCAGCCCCGTTCGGCCCGAGCAGCCCGACGATCTCCCCCTGGCCGACCTCGAACGACACGTCGTCCAGGGCGAACGGCCCCCCGGGCGCGTACTTCTTGGACAGGTGCTCGACGCGGATCACGCGTCTAAATGTATTACTCGAGCCCGCGATCGCGCAGCGAACCGTCGTCCTCGCCGCGCAGGTGGCCGACCTCGTGCAGCAGGGTGCGCGTGATCGCCTGGTCCAGCTCTGGACCGTCCTTCACCGTTCGCAGCAGGTTCCGCCGGTAGAGCACGATCGCCCTGTCACCCGCGTCGCACTGCACGGGCGCGCTCTCCGACGGCGCGGCGTGCCCCTTGCGCGAACGGCCGGCCGGCGTCGGCGCGGCCGCCTGATCGTCGTAGTCGAGCGGAAGCCCGCGGAAGAGACCCAGGATCGTCGGCGACAGCGGCGGCTTCTCGGCGGTCAGGTCCTCCAGGTCCGGAAGATCGGCTGCTTGAACGTCGACGCCCGAGAGATCGCGCTGGAGATCGGCCGGGAGCGCCGCCACCGCGCGTTTGACCCGCGCCACGAAATCGGCCTGGGTGATGGGCGGCGCCGGCGGAAACGACTTGGGATCGGCGGCCGTCGCGGCGGCCAGGTGCTTCGCCGCGGCGCCCTCGTTCCCGGTGCGCTCGTCGATGAGACCGAGGTGATAGAGCGCATGCGCGTGATCGGGCGTCTCGGCCAGCACCCGGGTGAAGGTGGCCCGCGCCTCGTCGAACCGGCAGAGCTCGAACAGCGCCACGCCCCGCTCGTAGATCGCGGCCCCGAACTTCGGCTGGACCGTCAGCGCGGCTTCGATCCGACGCAACGCCTCGGCCGCGCGCCCGAGATCGATCAGCGCCTGCCCCTCCAAGAGCGCCAGGCGCGCGACCGCCGGCCCGTCGCGGTGCGGGACGTGCCGACTCCCCCGCCGTGCGTACTCCAGCCCCAGCGCCGACCGATCGCCCGACGGCGGAAGCTGGTTGATCTGCAGATCGGCGGCCGCCTCTAGCGTCTCCGGATCGTCCGGCGCCAGCGCCAGCGCCAGCTCGAGCGCGTCGCGCGCCTCGTCGAGCCGGTCGAGCCGCATGAGCGCGATGGCCCGGTTGTGGTGCGCCTCGACCGAGCGCGGGGCCGCCCGCGCCGCCTCCTCCGCGCAGGCCAGCGTCCCCGCGTAGTCCCCCTTGTCGAAGAGCTCAGCCGCCCGATCGAGCAGATCGGCCAGCGGCGCGTCGACCCAGGCCGGCTGCTCGGTGAAGCAGCGCCGCAGCGCACGCGGCGGTGGCTCGGCCGGCTCCTTGTCCTCCGCGACGGCGGGCGCCGGCGGACAGACCGGCGGCACCGGGGGCGCGGGGCGGCGACAACCAACGGCGACGGCGCCCGCACCCAGGAGCGCGACGAGGGCGATTGGCCGCGCCCCGCCAAGTGGATTCGCCCGCGCCATGAGGAGATCCATCATACCCGACTCGGGCCCTAGCGCGTGCCCGGTGGCCCGGTCGATCGCCGTTTTTGGTCGGCTTTTGGGCGATCAGTGCGCGGCGCCCCAGGTGCCGCCCGCCCCCACGTCCACGATCAGAGGAACCGCCAGCTGATACACGGCTTCCATCTCGTTCTTAATCCATTGCTTGAAGTCTGGGACGGCCCCGACCGGGACCTCGAACACCAGCTCGTCGTGGACCGTGAGCAGGAGCGCGGCCTCCGGCACCGGCGCCGTCTTGTCGGCGATCGCCTTCTCGACCCGGATCATCGCCAGCTTGAGCAGATCGGCGGCCGACCCCTGAATGGGCGTGTTTCGCGCGATCCGCTCGGCGTAGGCGCGATCCTGGGCGCGCGTGGCGCGGATCTCCGGCAGCGGCCGGCGGCGCCCCAGCAGCGTCGAGACCGCACCGGCCGCGCGCGCGTCGGCGATCGCCCGCTCCATGTAGGCCCGCACGCCCGCGTAGCGCGCGAAGTAGCTCTCGATGTAGGCGCGGGCCTGCGCGCGCGGGATGCGCAGCACCTGGCCGAGGCCGAAGTCGCTCTGCCCGAACACCAGGCCGAAGTTGATCGCCTTGGCGATCCGCCGTTGCTCCGCGCTGACCCCGTCGACCGGAACGCCGAACACCTCGGCGGCCGTCCGCTGATGGATGTCCTGGCCCGAGCGAAACGCCTCGAGAAAAGCGGGGTCCTGTGAGAAATGCGCCAGGATCCGCAGCTCGATCTGCGAGTAGTCGGCCGAGACCAGCAGATGGCCGGGCTTGGCGACGAAGGCCTCGCGGATGCGCCGGCCGATCTCGGTGCGGATCGGGATGTTCTGCAGGTTGGGGTTGCTCGAGGAGAGCCGCCCCGTCGCCGCGACCGCCTGGTTGAACGAGGTGTGCAGCCGCCCGGTCGCCGGGTTCACCAGCGCCGGCAGCGCGTCGATGTACGTCCCCCGCAGCTTGGCGAGCGCGCGGAATTCGACGATCTTGGCCGGCACCGGGTGGAGCGCGGCCAGCTCCTCCAGCGTATCCGCGTCAGTTGACGGGCCGGTCTTGGTCCGCCTTCCGACCGGCAGCGAGAGCTTGCCGAACAGCACGTCGGCGAGCTGTTTGTTGGAGGCGATGTTGAACGGCCCGCCCGCGGCGGCGTGGATCTCGATCTCGAGCGCGACCAGCGTGGTGCTGACCTCGTGGCCGATCTCGCGCAGCTTGCCGACGTCGAGCCCGATCCCGCGGCACTCGATCCGCGCCAGCACATCGGCGAGCGGCAGCTCCATGTCGCGGTAGAGCGCCTCGAACCCACCTTGGCTGAATCTGCGGGGCCTGCTTGTCGGCGAGCGCCAGCGCTGCCGCCGCCTCGGCGCCGAGCCGCGGGCCGACCTCCTCGACGCTGATGTCGGAGCCCGGCCGCGCCGAGGCGCCCGTCCCCATCCAGGCGCCGCGCGGCGCCGGCGGCGAGACCCCCTCGGAGGTCGCGACCACGTCGAGGTCGTAGTGGGTGCGCGCGGCGTCGAGCAGGTAGGCCGCCAGCATCGGATCGGAGGCGACGCCCGCCAGCGCGAGCCCGCGCTGGCCGAGCAGCACCTCGAGCGTCTTGACGTCGTGGACGTGCTTGGCGATGGCGGGCGACGCCAACACGGCGCCGAGGTCGCCGAGAGCCGCCTTCCGGCAGGCAGGTCGGCGCGCCGAGGTAGCGGTGGTGAAACGGCAGGTAGGCCCGCCGGCCGCCGGGGAGCGCGAAGGCGAGCCCGACGAGATCGGCGCGCACCGCGGAGACGCCGTCGTAGAGCGCCGCGATTCCGACGCGCCCGTCGGCCTCGATCTGGCGCGCGAGCTCGCCGAGCGCCGCGCGGTCGAGGATCGTGTCGACCGCCACCGGGGGCTCCGGGACCGGCGCTGGCGCGACGGCGTGCGGCAGCTCTGCCGGGGCCGAGCCCGCCGCCTTGGCCGCGTTCTCCTTGTCGAAGGCGGTCAGCTGCTCGGCGAGGCGCGAGAACTCGAGCTCGCGGAAGAGACCACCCAGACGCTGCTGATCGGGATCGATCCGGTGCAGCTCGGGCAGCGTCTTCGGCAACGGCACGTCTTCGCGCAGGCGGACCAGCTCGCGCGACATGCGGATCGAGGCCTGCGCCTCGACGATCGACGCGCCGCGCTTCCCCTTCACCTCCCCCGCCCCGGCCAGGAGCGCGTCGAGCGAGCCGAACTTGTTGATGAGCTCGGCCGCCGTCTTGGGCCCGATGCCGGCCACGCCCGGCACGTTGTCGACGCTGTCGCCCATGAGCGCCAGCACGTCGCCGACCAGTTCGGGCGGCACGCCGAACTTCTCCCGGCACCTCGTCGACGCCGAAGCGGCGGTTCTTCATGGTGTCGAGCACCGAGACGTCGCCGCCGCAGAGCTGCATCAGGTCCTTGTCCGACGAGCAGATGACCACCTCCATCCCGGCCGCCGCCGCCACGCGCGCCAGCGTGGCGATGATGTCGTCGGCCTCGTAGCCCGGCACCTCGAGCTGAGCCAGGCCGAACGCCTCGACCACCCGCCGCACCATCCCCAGCTGGGCCGCGAGCTCGGGCGGCATCGGCGGGACGGTGCGCCTTGTAGTCGGCGAAGATCTCGTTGCGGAAGTTGTCGCCCGGGGCGTCGTAGACGACGCAGAGGTGCGTCGGCCGCTCCTCGCGCTCGATCGCGCATGATCATCTGGCAGAGCCCGTAGATGGCGCCGGTCTGCAGGCCCTTGGTCGTGGTGAGCGGCGGCAGCGCGTGAAACGCGCGGAACAAAAAGTTCAGCGCGTCGACGATGAAAAGGCTCGGCTTACCTGTGGGTGTGGCGGCGGACATGGGCACGGCCCCGGGCGTTTATGACACAATGGTTCTCCCTTGCCGAATGGTCGACTTGCTCGCCTGGCCCGCATCGCCCGCATCATCGGGGTGGGGACGATCGGGCTCGTCACCCTCGCCGTGCTGGCGGCGTCGGTGGTGCTGCAGGGAGCTCGCCTCGGCCACCTCATCGAGGGGGCGCTGCCGCCGAACGCGGGCAAGATGTACGATCGGCGGCGTCACCTGGCACCTGCGCGCGCTGGTCGATCTCGCCACCGACGCGCCGAGCCCGATCGCCGTCGAGGGGCTCAAGATCGTCGACCCCGAGGGGACGGTCGTGCTCGACGTCCCGTATCTCGAGGCGAAGGTCAGGCTGCGCTCGCTGATCGGCGGCAGCTTCTCGATCCACGAGCTGCGCGTCCCCAAGGCGCTCTGGCGCTTCTCGCAGCTCAAACACGGCGACGCGATCGGATTCCTCGCGGCGCTCGGCGCCCAAGACACCGCCGCCCGCCGCCGCCGCCAGGCACGCCGCCCGGGCCGGGCTCGAAGTTCGAGATCGCCGACGCCGAGCTTGGTGACTTCACCGCCAGCTTCGACTTCCCCGGCGTCTGGGGGCTCGAGCTGCGCACATGCACGGCACGGTGTCGCTGATCCAGTCGACGCTCGATCCGACGCACCCGATCTTCGGGTTCGACGGCCGGTCGGTCGTCGCCGAGGGGGGCGGCGAGCTGCGCATCCTGGACGACAACGTGCTGCCGTTCGAGCGGGTGGTCATCAACCGGATCGCCACCACCCAGGACCACCCCGACGACATCCAGCTCGACCTCGCCGGGGCCGACACGGGTACGCAGCCAGCTCACCGGACAAGGGCTCGTTCACCGGCATCTACGGGCGCCGACCGACGACAAGCCGGGGATCGATCTGCACGTCGCGTTCTCCAGGGCGGGCGACGCGCTGACGGCCGTGGCGGCCGGCAAGGGGATCGACGGCCTCGTGGTGAGCGGCGACGCTGCGACCGTCACCGCCGATCTCACGCAGCCGTTCGAGAAGATCAAGGTCGCCGCCGCCATCCGCGGGCTCGACGTCCGCTACGACGACAATCGCGCGCTCGGCCTGGGGCTCGATCTCGCCTTCGACGGCGGCGCCGGCAAGGTCGACGTCACGAAGTTCGGCCTCGGCGCGCCGGGCGGCGGCAAGCTGGGGCTCGAGGCGCACCTCGACGTCAACACGCTGGCGCTCGACGCGGGGCTGAGCCTGGCGGGCTTTCACACCGAGAGCTATCTGCCGCGCCCGCTGCGCCCGCTCGGCGGCGGGCGCCTCGACGGCAAGATCGACGCCCACGCCGATCTGGGGAAGAAGTCGGCGCGCCTGTCGAAGATCGATCTGCGGTTCGCGCGCGCGGGCGCTCCCGGGCTGCCGCGCGAGGTGCGCGTGCGCGGCGCCGCGGAGCTGGCCGGGAGCAAGGTGAAGACGGGCGGCATCACCGTGTCGGTCGCCGGCGCCGACGCGACCGCCCGCGGATCGTTCGACCTCGATCGGCAGCTGGTCGATCTCGCCCTTGGCGTGGTGGCCGCCGACCTCCGGCGCCTGTGCGGCGAGCTCGGCTTGCCGCCGCTGGCCAAGGACGCCCGCGTCGACGCGACCGTCGCCGGGCACCTCGACGATCCGAGCGTCACCGGTCAGGCGACGGTGCGGGGCCTCGGCGCCGGGACGCGCACGGTCCGGGAGCTCGACGCCCGCTTCGGCCTCGAGCACGGCCTGGCGCGGCTCGACCGATTGTCCGGACCGGCGTTCGGCGGCGAGCTCGACGCCCAGGGATCGCTTCGCCTGTGGGAGAAGAGCGCCAACCGACCGCTGCCGTCGCCGGTGGTCGACCTCAAGATCGCGGCGCGCGACCTCGACCTCGCGACGCTCGCGCCCGAGGCGGGGGTGGCGGCCGGCTGACCCTCACCGCCGACGCGCACGGCCCGCTCGACGCGGTCACGGCGCACGTGACGATCCCGGCCGGCACGCCCATCGCCGCGCTGGGCGACAAGTTCTCGGTCGGCCCAGTCAATCTGGCGCTCGAGGGCAAGACGCTCGACGTCGAGGCGCTGCGGGTCGCCCACCGCGGCGGTGGCGCCGTCGACGTCCACGGCCGCGTGGGCCTCGCCCACCAGGATCTCGACCTCGACGTCGCGCTCGCGAAGTATCCGATCGCGGCCATTCCCGGCGCCGCCGACGCGGGCGTGCCGATGAGCGGCTTCGTGAGCGCCAAGCTGCACGTCGGCGGGCACCCCGAGCGCCCCGAGCTGGCGGGCGACGTCGACCTCACCGACGTCGTCGTGCGCGGCGTCCGGCTCGGAAAGGGGCACCTGGCGCTGGCCCCGGCCGCGGTCGGGCCGAAGCGCGCGCCGGGCGTCGCCGTCCACGGCCAGCTGTTCGACCGCTTCGACGTCGACGTCGACGCGGCGCTGTTGCCCAAAGGGCCGAGCGTCCACGGGCGCGTCGCCTTCCGCCGCCTCGAGCTCCACACGCTCGCTCCCGAGCTGGTGGCGCTCGGCGACGGGCGCAGCGTCGCCAGCGGTCGCGTGGCGGTCGATCTCGATCCGGGCCAGCCGCTGGCGCTCGACGTGCTGCTCCCCGAGCTCTGGCTGTCGATCGCCCGCGCCGTCGACGGCCCCAACGGCGAGACGACCATGCAGCGGGTCCGCGTCGAGGCGGCTCGCCCGGTCCACGTTCACCTGGCCGGCGACCACGTCGCGCTCGACGAGGCGCACTTCTCCACCGACGGCGGCGACCTGCGCGTCGAGGGGCGGCTCGACGGCCGGGCCATCTCGGGCGCGCTCTCGGGGCATCTCGACCTCGAGCTCCTGCAGCCGTTCCTCGGCGCGGCCGGCATCGAACGGCTGGGGGGCGATCTCCGCGCCGAGCTCACGGCCGGCGGCACGCTCGACCGGCCCGATCTGCGCGGCGAGGTGGCGATCGTCAACCCGATCCACCTGCGCCCGACGCGGCCTCTACCGCGACGTCGTGGTCGACTCGGGGCGCTTCGCGCTCACCGAGCGGCGGCGGCGTGGCGATCGAGAACCTGGCCATCACCGTCGACGGCTCGACGATGAAGCTCGGCGGACGCGCCACGCTCGGCCCGGGCTTCGTCCCCGAGAACCTGCAGGCCGACGTCGACGGCGACGTCAGCGCGCGGCTGCTGGCCTTCGCCGCGCCCGACGCGGTCTCCGACGCGCAGGGCAAGGCGCACGTGCGGGCCCACCTCCGCGGAACGCTCGCTCCACCCCGACATCCGGGGGCGGCTCGATCTCGACAACGTCGACTTTCGCCTGCGCGACCTCGGCAGCGAGGTCCAGGTCGAGAGCGGCATCGTCGAGATCAGCAACGAGGGCGTCGTCCTCCACAACGTCAAGGTGCTCTTCGACGACCAGGGGATGCTGGTCATCGGCGCCTCGGGCGTGCGGGCCGGCCGCGTCCAGTTCACCAGCCTGTTCCCGTTCCAGCCCGGCGATTTCGATCTGCCGCTGCACGGCGAGCAGCTCACCTACCGCAGCCCCGGCGTGTTCGAGGTCGACGACCTGGCGTTCGATCTCGATCTGCAAGGGGAGCGTCGACCACGGGTTCGGCCTGGGCGGCGAGGTGCGCCTCGTCTCCGGGCGCTACCTGCAGGCCTTCCAGGTCACGAACCTGGCCCTCAGCCCGCGCGTCGACGAGTCGACGGTGCGACCGTTCTACGACGGGCAAGCCGCTGCTCGAGCAGCTGCGCCTCGATCTCTCGGTGCGCACGGTGGGCGACGGCTTCGTCGTGCAGAACAACATCGCCCCCGAGATCCACGCCGACGTCATCCTGCACGTGGGCGGGACGCTGGCCGTGCCCCAGCTGGCGGGCGACATCCGACCGACCGACGGCCGCTTCAACATCCCCTTCATGCGCGGCGACTTCGATCTGGTCCCCAACGTCAACCACGTCACCTTCATCGCCACCAAGTCGATCGCCGACGGCGACACGCCCGACATCGAGATCGAGGCGACCAACCTGGTCACCGACGCCAACGGCGCCGACCACAACGTGCACATGCGGATCAGCGGGCCGCTGCGCGAGGCGCAGATCGATCTGTCGAGCGACGACGGGCTCGACCGCAACCAGACCGCCTTCCTGCTCCTGACCGGCCGGACCTCGGCCTCCAACACCACGGCGTTCGGCACGCAGAACGCGACGGTCGGGCGCGAACCTGACCACGGGCGCCGACATCGCCGGACAGGCGACGCGCGACACGGTGGCCAACCTGATGGAGCCGTACATCGACGACACCTTTCAGCGGCTGACCGGTCTCAACCTCCGGCTCACCGTCGGCTCCGACGGGTTCGAGGGGCGGATCCGCAAGCGGGTCAGCCGCTACGGCGACCTGCAGTTCGACTATCTGCAGGGGTTCCAGAACCAGAGTCACTGGAACGGGTCGGGGAACCTCTGGTTGCTCGACTACTTCAGCGTGGGGGGTGGCATCGAGCAGATTCGCCTCTCGTCCGAGCAGGGCGTCCCCGAGACGCTCCCCCTCAATTACAACTTCGAACTGCGCCTCGACTACGCGATAAGATGACCGCGTAACGGACGATTCCCCTTTCGTGAGAGGTTCGGTCTCGCTCGCGGCGATGGCGCTCGTGCTGGCTCTGTCAGCGTCAAGCGCCCGTGCCCAAAACGAGGCCGCCGCGGCCACCGCTGAAAAGCCGGCCGAGCGCCGCCGCGCGCGCCGCCGCGCCACCACCCCCGGCGCCGGCCGCCCGCGTCCTCGATCGTCGGCTACGAGATCGGCGGTTCTCGGATCGATTCGGAAGCCAACCTCCAGACGCTCATGCAGTCGGTCTCGGCCCTCGGCGACCCCTTCGTCG
The DNA here is from genome assembly GCA_963725905.1 of uncultured Pseudomonadota bacterium. Lineage (GTDB taxonomy): Bacteria > Myxococcota_A > Polyangia > Fen-1088 > Fen-1088 > JADGRB01. The sequence continues at coordinate 367,878 of CAVSAG010000009.1, forward strand.
AATCGGGACCGAGCGACCAGATCGGCAAGCCGTTCGGGACCATCCCCCGCCTCGTGCAGGCGCTCGACGCCATCGGCTACCAGGCCGCAATCACCACCCGGCCGGGCCCATCGGAACCGGCGTCATCGTGGTGGCGACGCTACTTCCCTACGAGCGGCTCCGCTACGTCTTCGTGAGCGGCAACCGCCGCATCCAGCAGGACGAGATCCAGCGCCGCATCACGATCCGGCCGGGGCAGCCGCTGCCGCCGGTCGGCACCGAGCGCAACGCCGTGCTCGAGCGCGAGCGCGAGCTGGTGATCGACTTTCTGCGCAGCCGCGGCTACTTCGAGGCCAACGTGCGTCTCGACGCCCAGCCTGGCTCGGTCCCCGGCGCGCTCGATCTCTACGTCACGGTCAAGCTGGGACCCGCCTACCCCCTCGGCCCCGTCACCTTCACCGGCAACCACGCGCTCTCCAATGACGACCTCGACCCGATGTTCCGGCACGCCGACTGGATCAGGGCCTGGACGACGCCGGTCCCCTTCACGCAAAAGCAGCTGCGTGAGGACATCGACGCGCTCACCAAGCGGTACCGCGGGCTCGGCTTCGCCGGCGTGCGGGTCACCAGCGACTTCAGCGTGCAGAAGAGCATCGACCGCGCCGCCAAGAACGTCCGCATCGGCATCGCCATCAACGAGCGGAAACGGATCGCGGTGGCCTTCGAGGGGAACGCCAGCCAGTCATCGTCGACGCTGCAGGATCAGCTGACGCTGTTCACCCGCGGGTCCTACGACGACTTCGAGGTGGGGGCCAGCGCCGACGCCCTTCAGCACCACTACCAGCAGCAGGGGAACTTCTTCGCGCGCGTCGACTGGCGGCGCGAGCGGCTGTCGGACAGCGAGGAGCGCGTCGTCTTCACCATCGACGAGGGCCCGGTGCTGAGGGTGCGGGGCGTGGAGTTCGTGGGGGCCCGCGCCCTGCCGGCGGGGGATCTGGCCGAGGTGGTCTCGGTGCGACCCTATCCCCGCTGGGGGATCGGGTCGGGTGGGTATGCCACCGGGAAGCAGCTCGAACAGGACGTCGAGCGCCTGCTCGAGCACTACCGGGCGCGGGGGTTCGTCGAGGCGAAGGCCCGGGTCGACGCCGCCACCTCGCCAGCCGCGCTGGGCCAGCTGGGCGCGACCACGGCCGCCGCCGAGACGACCTCGCGCGAGGCCGGCGCCCTCTATGTCCGGTTCACCATCGACGAGGGGCCGCGGCTGACGCTGGCCGGCGAGGAGCTGCGGAGCACCGACGCCACCCCGCTCCCCTACGGCCCACGCTTCCTGCTCGACAGCCTGGCGCTGCGCCCCGGCGCCCCCTACGCGCCGCCCGTCGTGGCCGCCGACGCCAAGCGCCTGGTGCGCCTCCTCGGCGACGCCGGCTACCCGCTGGCCTCCGTGGAGCCGGACGTCGACCGCAAGGGGAACGCGGTGACCCTCACCTGGAAGGTGACGCTGGGGGCGCGCCTGCGGGTGGGACCGATCTTCGTGCGCGGCAACTTCGTGACCAAGCCGCGGACGATCCTGCAGCAGATCCGCCTCCGCCAGGGCGACTACCTGGGGACCACGCCGGTCGAGCGCAGCCAGCGCGACATCGGGTTCCTGCAGCTGTTCAACAACGCCTCGCCGATCTCCTTCCCTGGCCGCGCGGACAAGCGCCCGCTGCCCGGCGGCGCCGACCAGACGGCGCCGATGCTGGTCCAGGTCGAGGAGCGGTACGAGCAATACCGGGTGCTGCACATCGGGGCCGGCGCCTCGACCGATCAGAAGCCGCCCGACTCGTCGTTCCCGTTCGGCGTCTACGTGCGCGGCGGATACGACAATCGAAACCTGTTCGGCTACGGCTGGACCTTCAACAGCCAGCTCACCTACGGCACCGCCATCCTGCGGGGCAGCGTCGGGTTTCTCGATCGCCGTTTTCTCGGGACGCTGTTCCGGCTCGATGCCTCGCTGACCTACCTGCGGCAGGAGACGGTCCGGCTCGGCGACATCCACTCGGGCGGCGGATCGATCGGGTTTTCACGCGAGATGTATCCCGGCGTCGACGCCGGGCTGCACTACAACCTCCGCAACACGACCCACACCGAACCCCTGCTGCGGCAGGCCGGTCCCGACGAGAACACCCAGAACGTCACGCTGGGGACCACCGTCGGCAGCCTGTCGGCCAACCTCGAGTGGCTGCGCATGGACAACCGCCTCTTGCCGACGCGCGGCTTCCGCGTCGACGCCATCGCCGAGCTGGCCCTGCCGGCGCTCTCCATCCCGCTGCGCCCGTTCCCGTTCGCCATCGGCGACGATACGTTCCTCAAGGTCGGGGTCCACTCGCTGTCGGTCATCCCGCTCGGCAAACACCTCTTCCTGAGGCACGGCTTTCGCTACGACCAGGGGTTCCCCCTCGGCGGCGCCTCGCTGCTCCCCAAGGTCGAGCGCTACTTCGCCGGGGGCGATACCACCATCCGCGGCTTTCAGCTCGATCGCGCGCGCGTCGAGGTGGTCCAGTTCCCGCTGGTGCCGGTCGACCCCCGCAACCCCAGCGCCGGGGGCCTCTACGCCGTCGAGTACCACCCGCTCGGCGGCAACATGCGCATCCTGCAGAACATCGACCTGCAGTTCCCCATCATCCCCCCCTGGTACGGGTCGGTGTTCATGGACAACGGAGTGGTCGCCGACTCTTTCGACGGGCTTCGCGTCTCCCAGTTCCGTCACGGCGTCGGCGTGTCGCCGCTCCTCATCCGGCTGCCGATCGGCGACATCAGCCTCGGCTGGGGCTGGCCGCTCGATCCGGGCCCGGGCGACACGCGGATCGGCGTCCTCCACGTCAACGTCGGCCTGATGTTCTGACGGCTTGAAGCGGCCCGCCCCTGATCGGACTATCGCGCGGCGATGAGCGCGATCATGCTGTGCTGCTTCTCGAAGCTATCCTTGGCAGCCGCCGCGTCCTTGTACGACGCAAAGTTGCCGAAGCGAACCCGGTAGAGGGTCCCCTTGCCCGGCACCTCGCCGGCGATCACAAACGCGCCCGGGAGCTTCTGCACGAACGCCTCGGCATCGGCCGAGGTGGCGAAGGTGCTGATCTGCAGCGTGTACTTCCCTCTCGCCTTGGCCGGATCGGCCGCGGGTGCGGGGATCGCCGGCGCCGGCTTCGCGGCCGGGACCGGCTTGGGCGCGAGGGCAATCGGCTTGGGTGCTGCAGCGATCGGCTTGGGCGCCGCCGCCTTCGGCGGGAGAGCCTTGGGCAGAAGGCCCACCGACGCGTGCGCGGCCGCCGGCTTGGCCTTGGGGCCGCCGCCGAGCGTGGTGGGGAACGTCAGCTGCGGATCGGGCGCCGCCACGCCGACCGGCGGCTGGTGGGCGCGGTCGAGCGCCGCCAGCGGATCCTGCAGCTGCGGCGCCTCCGCCTGGCCGCGCGACTCGATCCGCTTGCCGACCATCACGCCGAGGACGAACAGCATGCAGGCGACCACCGCGCTGCCGAAGAACAGAAAGAACACCTGCCGGTTGTCGAGCTTGACCTCGATCTTCTCGCGCCAGCGCTCGACGTTGCGATCGGCCTCCTCGAGCGCGGGTCCGTCCATGCTTGTGACAGCAGTGTAACGCACGCTCATGATTCGTCTTCTTTCGTGGTGGTTTCAGACCTGGCCATCGCCTCGGGGGCGGAGACGCCCAGAAGCCCGAGGGCGTTGCGCATGACCTGGGCGACGGCCTCGACCCAGTAGAGCCGCGCCGCCGTCTTGTGCCAGTTCCAGCCGGCCCGCCAGTCGCCGGTCCGGTGGCGTTCCTGGGGCAGGATCGTATCGCCGTGGACCTTCTGCAGCTGCGTGTAGTAGCTCTGGAACTCCCCCGCCAGCTCCGCCAGGTAGGTGGTCAGCCGGTTCGGCTCGCGCGCGGCGGCGGCGTCGGCCACGAAGTCGGGGAACTCGCCGAGCCGCCTCAGGATGGCCAGCTCCTCGGGCAGCGTCAGCTCCGCGGCCAGCTCCGGCGAGAACGCTGGCCGCGGCGCCTCCAGCTCCACGGACCGACGCACGATGGAGATGCAGCGCGCGTGGCCGTACTGGACGTAGTAGACCGGGTTGTCCATCGACTGCTTCTTGGCCAGCTCGAGGTCGAAGTCGAGCGGCGTGTCGTGCCGCCGCATCAGGTAGAAGTAGCGGGTCGCGTCCTTGCCGACCTCGTCGATCACCTCGTCGAGGGTGACGAACTCCCCTTCCCGCTTCCCCATCGCCACCGGCTGGCCGTTGCGCAGCAGGCTCACGATCTGGATCAGGATCACCCGCAGCACCGCGGGGTCGTGGCCGAAGGCCTTCAGCGCCGCCTGCATGCGCGGCACGTGGCCGTGGTGGTCGGCGCCGAGCACGTCGAGGAGCTCGTCGAACCCGCGCCCCAGCTTCTTCAGGTGATAGGCGATGTCGGCCAGCAGATAGGTGGGCAGCCCGCCCGACTTGACGACCACCCGATCCTTGTCGTCACCCCACAGCGTCGTCGTCTTGAGCCAGACGGCGTCGTCGCGGCGCTCGATGAAGCCCTTTGCTTCCAGCGCTTCCAGCGTGGCCATCACCTCGCCCGCGTCATGCAGCGCCCGCTCGCTCTGCCAGACGTCGAAGGCGACATCGAACTTGGCCAGCGTGGTGCGGATGTTGGCCAGCGATTCGGCCATCGCGAAGCCCTTGATGGGCTCCAGATCGGCCGGCGGTGAGGCACCGACCCAGCGGGCGCCGTCGCGCGCGAAGAGCGCCCGCCCGAACTCGTGGATGTAGGCCCCCTTGTAGCCGTTCTCGGGGAACGCCGCCTCCGGCACCGACGGATTGGCGGCGCGCGCGGCGTCCATGTAGCGGGCCCAGGTCGACAGCGCCAGCGTCTGCACCTGGTTGCCGGCGTCGTTGATGTAGAAGTCGGTCGTGACCGTGTAGCCCGCGTAGCGCAGCAGCCGAGCGAGCGCGTCGCCGACCGCGGCGTGGCGGCCGTGGGCGACATGCATCGGCCCTGTCGGGTTGGCCGACAGGTACTCGAGCAGAATCTTGGGCGCGGTTCGAGGCGCGCCGCGCCCCCAGTCGGCGCCGGCCGCCAGGATCTGCCCGAGCGCCGCCTGCCAGAACGACGGCGCGAGGCGCAGGTTGATGAACCCTGGACCCGCCACCGTCGCCTCCGCGAGCGGCGACGCCCCGCCGCGCGGCAAACGGGCCAAACGTGCAACGATCGCCTCGGCGACAACGCGCGGCGGTTTGCCGGCCGGCTTGGCCAGCGTCAGCGCGACGTTCGAGGCGAAGTCGCCGTGCTCGGCGCGCTTCGTCCGCTCGATCGACACGGCCGCGGGCTGGACGGCACCCACGAACCCCTCGCCCGCCAGCTCGTTGACCGCCCCGGCGAGGATTTCCCTAATAGTTTCACGTGCACTGAACGGTCGCACGGTGTTCACCTACATGTAGTCTCTCTGCATACCCGTCCGCCGTCAAGTTCCCGCCACAAGTTGGCGGGTCCTACTGGATCGGGAAGAGGCCGCCGCTGGCGTTGTAGTCTTCGAAGATTGGCTGGTATCCCGTCGGCGCCGATCCGACGGTCGACGTGTAGCCGAACGGGTTGATGCGCAGGAGCTGCCCGCGCGTGGGCCCCCCGCCCTGCGAGCCCCCGAGACGCCGCTGGTCGACGACGAAGAGGTAGGGCGCCTCGTACCCTGGCGTCGCCACCCCCGTCGTCACCTGGGCCAGCGAATCGACCGGACCGATGACGATCCGCGCGGGCATGGAGATCTGCACCGTCGCGGGATCCTGGACCAGCTGGGGAGCGAATCCGCCGTGAACGTCGAAGCTGGTGGCGAACTGGAAGGTGGGCCCCCGATCGATGTTGGCCATCACGAAGCTGACCTGCGAATTCTTGAACAGCGCCCGGACGTGCTGGGGCGCGCGGACGCCGCCGTCGGCCCCCGCGTCCGTCGAGTCACTGACCGGATCCCCCGCGACCGGACCGCCGAGGAAGAGGCACGGGTCTTGGGGCGCCGGCGGCGAGGTCGCGAACAACACCAGCGCGTTGGCGTTCGCGCTGGCGGTATCAAACGCCGCCGGATCAACGAAGTCGGGATCGACGCGGCTGTCGATGGTGGCGATGCCGTCGACGTTGGTGCAGCGGGGCGCGGCCATCGGGATGCGGAAGGTGAAGCGCGGATCGGGCGTCGTCAGGTCGGTGTCGCAGGTCACGTTCGGCTGCACGTTCGCGGTGGTGACTATCCCCGACTGTGATCCGGCCACGATGAAGCTCTTGCCGGCGACGACCTGGTAGTTGACCAGCTGGTCGAAACACGCCTTGCCGTTCATGTCGAACGGCGGCGCGTCGGCGCAGAAGCAGCGGTGGCACTTGTCGTCGCAGGTTCCGGCCGCCGCCCCGGCGTCCGCGCCGCCGCCGGGCTTGCACTCCGGCGACGGGTTATCGGTCTGTCCGCCCGGCGCGCCGGCACCGAAATCCACGCAGACGCGCCCCGCGCGGCAGGGGTTCGTCGACGAGCAGAGCATGAGACAGCGAGGCGGCCCTCCCCCGCCGGGGTAGCTCGACTGGCAGGTGAAGTTCTGCGTCGTCGGATCGTCGAGCGTGTTGGGGCAGCTGTCCCCGGAGACACCAGCGTCCGCGCCCGCGTCCGAGACAGCGCCACCGTCGGCGCCCGCGCCCATGGCCGTGGCCGGCGTGCACGGCGTGGTCAGACTGGAGAGGACGATCTCATCGAGGTGGGGTCGGATGATCACGTTGTTGGGGAATGCCGCGACGATCTCGTAGCGGCGGAGACTGTTGAGAAAACCCTCGCAGATAGGGATCTGTTGGCCTTCGCGATTGGGATCGATGCAGATCCCGGTGACCGCCAGGCCGGCGGCGACGGCGGAGCCGCTGTCACCAATCACGCATTGTTCGCCGATACCGCACTGCGAGTTGTCGGTGCAACCGGTCAGCGTGATCATGTCGCCCGGAACCACGCCCAGCGCGCAGTAGTTGATGCCCCCGTCCTCGAACAACGAGTCGATGTGAGGGACGGGGTTTTTCCAGGAGAAGCCCATCGGGAGATCGCCGAACTGATCGACGGGGAGCGCCTTGCCCGAGTTGCGACCGCCGGAGAGCGGCCCCTCCCAGGCGATCGTCCAGGTCTGCGCCGTGATGGCGCGCCGATCGATCGGATCGTTGGGGTTCGGCGGGTTCGGCGGACTCGGCACCTGCGGGAAGAAGACGGAGGTCTCGATGTAGGCGCCGGTCACGGCGGTCGGATTGATGGCCGACCCCTGCGTCCAGAACGGTTCGATGTACGGACCGGTGGGCGGAACCTGCGGCGGAACATCGACGCGCGGCGGGCCCGAGGTCGGATCGAGCGTGACCTGGAAGGTGATCTCGTTGCGATCGCGGAGCGTGTTTATGAAGGGCGCCGGCTCCGTCACCGACTGGGAGTCGTAGATCCCCGTGCTGTTGTCGAGGTAGACCGCCTGGTGGTCACGCAGGATCGGGTTGATGTTCACCAGGTAGACGATCCCCGAGTCGGTGATGACCCAGGCGTGGGCGCCGTTCACGCTCTGCTCGCCGGTGTCCGTCGGTTGTCTCTGGATGTCCGCCGCCGCGACGTCGATCGGCAGCGACGAGAAGTGAATCCCCGGACCGACGCTGAACGGCCGCCGATACCGGCCCTGGGGATCGACCAGGATGCACTGGGTCGCGCTGCTGACGCCGGGGGCCAGGTTCAGCGGATCGGCGTTCGTCTCGCACTCCGTCTCGGGTTGGTTGTAGACGCTGATCACGCGCAGCGTTCCGTCGCGCGCGATGACGTAGAGGTACTGGCGCTCGGGATCGAGCCCGGCGAAATTTGTCCCCTTGGCGGCCTCGGCGGTTGTGCCCGGGTCGCTTCCCACGAACACGCCCGCGTAGGCGCCCGTCTTGGACCGGGTCGGATCGACGCTGAGCCGCACGCGGGTCGAGCCGCGCGCTCCCTCGTTCAGTTTTATGATGTTGCCCGGCAGCGAGAGACCCGCGCTCGTCAGCCCGATCGAGAGGACGTAGGAGGCGTTGCCGAGCGAGACGTAAGCGCGGCTGCCATCGGGCAAGATCGCAATGCCGCTCGGACCGAGCGGCCCCGTGCCGACGTAGGGAGTGTTGTCATACTGATTCCCCAGCCCCTGGGTGCCGCCGCGCTGCGCCCCGCCCGTCGCGCCAGCGTCGGCGCTGCCCGCCGCGCCGCCCGTCCCCGTGCTGGCGCCGCCCGCGCCGGTCGAGCCCCCTACGCCCGTCGTGGCGCCGCCGGTCCCGGTCGTGCCGCCGGCGTCCGCCGCCGCATCGGAGACGCCCGCGTCGCCGCCGGCGTCGCCGGGGGCCGCGTGCTGCGGGCCGTCACCGAGGGCTGCGTCTGAGCCGGCGGCGGCGGTTTGCGGTGGGATCGCCTGCCCCGCGCATTCGCCGGTGGAGATCGGGCAGACGGGCGACATCCCGGTGGGTTGCAGCGCGACGGTATCAGTCTTGCCGTCGGCGCTCCGCACCGCGACCACTTTCGCCGAGCTGACGATCTTCCCGCTCGGCAGCGCCACCACGACGATGAGGTCGCACGACGGGTAGGTGACCAACGCGTACCAGGAATTGGGGACCGGCGGGGTCGTCCAGTGGTAGGGATCGACCTGCGCGCTGTCGCTGCAGAGGGGACCCTGCCCCTGGAGATAGGGCAAGCTGGTGCTGGCCGGTGGCAGCAGCAAGCTGCTCGTGTCCTGCGGCAGGAACACCGCCTCGTAGGGCGCGGCCAGGAGCGTCGTGCCGTCCTTTTTGATCGGCCGGAAGGTCTGGGCGCCGGTGCGGGGCGACGCGAGCGGCACGTCGACCCCGTTCTGGCTGCTGATGACGGGCGCTACCAGGACGGAGGGATCGACCAGCGTCAGGTCGCAGGAGCCGCGGTTGGCGGAGATCAGGCGACAGCCGTCGTCGCTGGCCGAGATCTGCCCGGGCAGCTGGCCGAGCGGCGCCGTGCCATAGCCGGCGGTGTCGAGATCGAGGTCGGCCAGCTTCCAGTGATCGGCGTCGACGACGGAGAGCGTGCCGGCCGCGCTGTTGGGCAGGAAGGCGAACGTGCGCGTCGTGCTGGTCGGCCCGGGATCGTACTGGTTTTGGGGATGGCAGGCGCCGATGGGCCGCCCCGAGACTTGCAGCGGGCCCGTCGCGCCCCCGTCGGGGACGCCGCCGTCGGTGCCAGTGCCGCTCGGAAGGGCGCCGAAGCACATGAAGGCGACGTCGGTCGGCCGGTTCAGATCGTCGACCGGCAGGAGGTTCGGCGCCGGACCGCAGGCAGCGGCGACGGAGACGAGCGCTATCAACCCGAGACGCTTCATCGCGGGGTCAACGTCGGAAAACCGATCCGCTGGATGACGTGATACTGCGTCGGGCTCTCCGGCGCGAGGTCGACGACCACCACGTTGTTCTGGGTGAAGCTCAGCACGTAGGCGACGGGGCGGGTGGCGTCGAAGATCATCCCGGCCGGACCGCGGGCGACCATCAACGTGGTGATGAGCGTGGGGACCGCGGGATCGAAGACGTAGACCTCACCGGTGTCGAAGCAGTTGACGAAAAGCCGCGGCCCGTCGCCGGCGTCGTTCTGGTAGAGGAAGGTCGGGCTCGAGCAGGTCTCCAGCACGTCGGTCGGCGTGACCGTCGTGGCGTTCGACAGGCTCTTGGCGATGTCGAAGCCGACCAGAGCGGGCGGCGTGCGCTGGAGCGCAAAGACCCGCGCCGCGTAGTCGGGCAACGAGGGGTAGCTCTGGGCTGGCGGCTCGATGAACTCGACACCGTGCATCTCCGCGCCGGTCAGCCCCGAGTTCAGCGTGTCACCCGCCGGAACGAGGACGTCGTCCTGCTCGGCGCTGCTGTTCGGCCCGCAGACCTCTTTGCCGAGGGTGGTCATCGAGCTCACCAGCGGAACATAGCGTGAGCTGGCGAAGATATTCTGCTGCGTGTCTGGCTTGTCCTGGCTCGGCGCCACCCCCAGTGGCTGGTGGATGTGCAGATTCGTGACGCCAAAAAGCCCGGAGCTGTTCGCCGGAAACGGGCTTCCAAACGGCGCGATGAACAGCGGTGGCGGCGGGAACTCGGAAGCCCCGAACGTCCCCGCCAAGGATGCATCGAACAGGGAGACGCCGCCGGAGTTCTGCACCGAGGTGCTCCCAACCAGGTGGCCCACGTAGAGATAGCCGCGCGTCGGATCGAGCGCGAGCGCGAACGGCTCGTCCGGCAGCGGGACCTCGGCCGACGACGGGTCGCCGCTCAGCACCGTGAGCGTCGTTCCGGTGTCCTGGATCTTCTGGTCACACTCGGCCAGCGTCGGGGTCAGGGCGGCGCCCGCGGTGCAGTGAAACGCCGGATGGATCGCCGACGGGTCCGCGAGGGCGCTGCCGACGGGCGCAACGTCGATGTCGGTCAGCGAGGTGTCGCCCCGCACGCCGATCAGCAGCCGGCCTGGATTCTCCCCGGGCGGACACGCGGTGCTGCCGGCACAGGGATCCGTGTAGACCTGGTCGATGTTGCAGAACGGCTGCCAGACTATCCCCGCCGCGAAGCTGCCGATGCTCACGGTCGCGTCGGCGGCGACGTAACGGCGCTCGTCGCAGTTGATGATGTTGGGATCGAGCAGATCGCGGCAGCAGATCTGCGGATCGCTGCGCGGCAGCGGGTTGACGTAGTCCTCCTGTGGGCAGGAGCCCCAGTTTCCCGCGTTCGCTCGATCCAGCGCGGCGCCGTGCAGCGTGCCGTCCTGCTGGGCCGAGTCGGGGAGCTCGCTCGCGCCCACGTTGACCATGATCAGCGTCCCGTCGTTGAAGCGAAGGTCGGCGTTGGAATTGGCCACGTAGAGCCACTGCCCGGCCGCGTCGGTCGGGTTCATGATGGCGCCGGTCGGGAAGAAGAACGTATCGCCAGGCGGCGTGACGCCATTCTGGCTGAGCGAACAGGCCGACGCCGCCAGCGCCGCCAGCCCCAGCACGCGCGCCGCCACCGCCCGCGGTCGGGTCGACGCGGGCGGAGAAAACGGCGCGCGGTTCATAATCGTTTATTCGACCCGACCCGAATCAGTCCGGTTGTCCGCTAGGTTTTCTTCAGCGCCGCCTGCGCCGCGGCCAGCCGCGCGATCGGCAGCCGGTACGGCGAGCACGACACGTAGTCGAGGCCGATCTGGTGGCAGAACTCGACCGACGAGGGATCGCCGCCGTGCTCGCCGCAGATGCCGATCTTCAGCTTGGGCTTCTTGGCCCGGCCCGAGGCGATCGCCATCTTCATGAGCGCGCCGACACCGGCCCGGTCGACGCTGACGAACGGATCGACCGAATAAATGTCGTGGCTGACGTAGGCCGCCAGGACGCGCGGGACGTCGTCGCGTGACAGACCGAAGGTGGTCTGGGTGAGATCGTTGGTACCGAAGGAGAAGAACTCCGCGGTGTCGGCGATCTCGCCGGCGGTCAGCGCCGCGCGCGGAACCTCGATCATCGTTCCGATCGAGTAGCCGAGCTTCTTGCCGCGCTCCTTGAACACGGCGTCGGCCGTCTTGCGGACGACCTCGGCCTGGAGGTCGAGCTCCCTCTTGGTGCCGACGAGGGGGATCATGATCTCCGGGAAGACCTGCTCGCCTTCGGCGGACAGATCGACGGCCGCCTCGAAGATGGCGCGCGCCTGCATCTCGGTGATCTCCGGGTAGGTGATCCCCAGGCGGCAGCCGCGGTGGCCGAGCATGGGGTTCGACTCCTTGAGCTCCTCGATGCGGGCGTGGATCTCCTCGACGGTCTTGCCGGTGGCGCGGGCCAGATCGGCCACGCCCGCCTCGTCGTGCGGCAGGAACTCGTGCAGCGGCGGATCGAGCGTCCGGATGGTGACCGGTCGCCCCTGCATCGCCTTGAACAGGCCGTGGAAGTCCTCGCGCTGCAGCGGCAGGAGCTTGTCGAGCGCCTTGCGACGGTCGGCCTCGTTCTCGGCGACGATCATCTCGCGCATGGGGCCGATCTTCCCCTCACCGAAGAACATGTGCTCCGTGCGGCAGAGGCCGATCCCCTCGGCGCCGAAGGCGACCGACGCGTCGGCCTGATCCGGCTGGTCGGCGTTGGCGCGCACCCTGAGCTTGCGCGCGCTGTCGGCCCAGCTCATCAGCTTGGCGTAGGTCTGGTAGATGGGCGCCTCGTTGGCGTCGAGGTTCTTCTCGATCAGCACCCGGATGACCTCCGAGGGGGTCGTCTCGATGCGTCCCTGGATCACCTCGCCGGCGAAGCCGTCGATCGAGATCCAGTCGCCTTCCTTGACGACGACCTCGCCCTTGGCGGTCTCCACCTTCATCGTCCGCGCGTGATAGTCGAACGAGAGCGCGTCGCAGCCGACGATGCAGACCTTGCCCATCTGGCGGGCGACGAGCGCCGCGTGGCTGGTCATGCCGCCGAAGGCGGTCATGAAGCCGAGCGAGGCGTTCATGCCGCGGATGTCCTCGGGGCTCGTCTCGTGGCGGCAGAGGATGAGGTTCTTCTCCCCCTTGGCGGCTAGCGCCTCCGCCTCGTCGGCGAAGAAGACCACCTTGCCGGTGGCAGCGCCCGGACCGGCCGGGAGCCCCTTGGCGAGCAGACGCCCCTCGGCGACCGCCTGCTTCTTGGCGGACGGCAGGAAGACCGGACGGAGCAGCTGGTTGAGCGCCTCGGGCTCGACCCGGCGCAGCGCCTCCTCCTTCGGGATCAGCTTCTCGTCCACCATCTCGACGGCGATGCGCACGCCGGCGAAGCCGGTGCGCTTCCCGTTGCGGCACTGAAGCATGTAGAGCTTCTTGTTCTCGATGGTGAACTCGATGTCCTGCATGTCCTTGTAGTGCTTCTCGAGCTTCTTGCGGATGTCGAGCAGCTGCTTGTAGGCATCGGGCAGCACCTTGCCGAGCTCCTCGATCTTCTGCGGCGTGCGGATGCCGGCGACCACGTCCTCGCCCTGCGCGTTCACCAGGAACTCGCCGTAGAACATGTTCTCGCCGCTGGCCGGATCGCGCGTGAAGCAGACACCGGTGGCAGAGTCGGCGCCCTTGTTGCCGAACACCATCGCCTGGACGTTGACGGCTGTGCCCCACTCCACCGGGATGTTGTTGAGCCGGCGGTAGAGATCGGCGCGGTCGTTGCGCCAGGACTGAAAGACCGCCTTGATGGCCCCTTCCAGCTGGACGTACGGATTCTCCGGGAAGTCCATCCCGAGACGGTTCTTGACCTCCGCCTTGAACTCCGCGACCAGCTCCTTGAGCGCGTCGGCCGGCAGCTCCGAGTCGAGCTTCACGCCACGGGCCTTCTTCTTCTTGTCGAGGATCTCGTCGAACGGATCGTGATCCTCTTTGCGTCTCGGGCTTGAGGCCGAGCACGACGTCGCCGTACATGGCGATGAAGCGGCGGTAGCTGTCGTAGGCGAACCGCTCGTTGCCCGACTTGGCGGCCAGACCGGCGGCCGTCTTGTCGTTGAGCCCGAGGTTCAGGATGGTGTCCATCATGCCGGGCATCGAGGCGCGCGCGCCCGAGCGGACCGACACCAGCAGCGGGTTCGACGGATCGCCGAACTTCGCGCCGACCAGCTTCTCCATCCGCGCGACCGCGCTGCGGATGTCGGCGTCGAGCGCCTTGGGGAGCTTCTTGCCGTTGGTGTAGAACTCGGTGCAGACGTCGGTGGTGATGGTGAATCCCGGCGGAACCGGCAGGCCGATGTTGGCCATCTCGGCGAGGTTGGCCCCCTTGCCACCGAGCAGGTTCTTCATCTCCTTGTTCCCCTCGGCCTTCGCGCCGCCGAAGAAGTAGACGCGCTTGCCGGCCTTGGCCACGGCCTTGGTCGCCTTGACGGCCGCCTGCTTGGCGGCGGCGCCCTTGACGACCGTCTTGGCGCCCAGGCGAACGCCGTTGCTGTGGCCGTTCTTGCCGTTCTTGGCGCCGACGGCCTTGCCGACCTTCTTCAGCTTCGACGACTTAAGAGAGGGTTTGACGGAAGACTTGCTGGAGCGGGACTTGGTGACGCTTGGCATGGGCGCTTATTTACCCCGCCCCCCCTGGCTTAGGAAGAGGGTTTCGAGACTTTCTGGCGCGAAATCATGTGACTTCTCAGCACCCGGGCGGGACCTCGGATTCGGGCTCAGGGCCTGCCGGGCGGCGCGCGCAGCCCGTCCGCGATCGCCTTTCCCACCTTGGACACCATGTCGTCGTTCATGGTCGCGGACGCGCCCATGAACCCGCCCACGGCGTAGTTCTTGTTGAACACGCCCTGGCGGACAATCGCGGGCGGGTCACCGCCGTAGACCTGGACCGATCCGTCGAGATACATCTGCCCGAGCCCGGCCAGGAAGAAACGCGCGGTCGCGCTCCCCTCGTCGTACCGGGTGATGGTGACGCGGACGTGATAATCGTCCGGCCCGCCGGGCGCCGAGCGAAAGACGCTGCTGAGCGCCGCGACCACGTTCTGCCGCAAGATCGAGAGCTCCCCGGGGCCCACCGGAACGCTGCTGGCGACCTCGACCTGGACCCCTCTTTGAAAGTCGACCGGGTTGGCCACCTGCCAGACCACCGGTTGATTCCCCATCGCGCACCCGAGCGGCGAAAGCGCGAACAGCACCGCCACGCCAGCTTGCCGAATGGAATCCCTCATCCGCAGCCTCCTGAGCTTGCGGCAGAGTAACACAGACGAATTGCGCCTGGCAGATCCAGGATATTTCGCGCCCGGAGCGACGCGCCCTATCCGACCTTCGCCCGCAGCGCTGCCGGAAGCTCACCGATCCCGGCGCGCTCCTGCCCCATCGTGTCGCGGTCTCGCACGGTGACCGTTTTGTCGTCGAGGCTCTGGAAGTCGACGGTGATGCAGAACGGTGTGCCGACCTCGTCCTGGCGGCGGTAGAGCTTGCCGATGGCGCCGGTGTCGTCGTAGACCGCGCGCAGGCCGGCGGCCTGGAGGTTCTTCTTGATCCCGCGCGCCATCTCGACGAGGCGCGGCTCGTTCTTCTTGAGCGGGAAGACCGCCACCGTGATCGGCGACAGCCGCGGGTTGAGGCGCAGCACCGTGCGGGTGTGCTCCTCGCCCAGCTTCTCGGCGGCGCCCTTCACCTTTTTGAAGACCTCGATCCGGTTGGCGTCGGCGTCCTCGGACAGGCCGAGCAGCTCCGGCAGCGAGCCCGGCAGCGCGGCGGCGATCCTCTCGGCCGCGGCGACCAGGCGCTCCTTGGTCGCCGGCTCCATCTGCTTGGGGTCGCGCTTGGCGACCGACTTGGCGAAGCTCTCCACCAGCTCCCGCAGCTTGGTCGTCTCCTCGGCCGGCGGCTCCTTGACCAGCGACTCGTCGTAGGCGTCGCACAGAAAGGCCAGCGTCGCCCGGTCGGCGCCGGCCGACGGCTCGATGACGTACGGCACGATGTGCTTCTTCTGCTCCTGATCGAAGTAGGTCAGCTCGCCGACCGCGTCGGGGTTCTGGGGGCTGCGGCTGTGCGCCTTCAGATCGTAGTCGGTCCGGTTGGCGATCCCCTCGAGCTCGCTCCACCCCATCGGGAAGCGGTACTCGAGGTCGACGCAGCGCTTGGCGTAGTGGGCCAGCTCGTCCTTGGTCTGCTCGCGCTGGCGCAGGTTCTCGCGCCGCATCCCGAGGTCGACGTACCACTGCGTGCGCGCGTCGATCCAGGCCTGGTGCGCCGCCTCGTCCTCGCCCGGCTTGACGAAGTACTCGATCTCCATCTGCTCGAACTCGCGCGTCCGGAAGGTGAAGTTGCCCGGCGTGATCTCGTTGCGGAACGCCTTGCCGATCTGCGCGACGCCGAACGGGAGCTTGCGGCGCATGGTGTCCAGCACGTTGCCGAAGTTCACGAAGATCCCCTGCGCCGTCTCCGGGCGCAGATAGGCGAGCCCGCTGTCGTCGCCGGTGTCGACCGGCGCCGACGGTGGTCTTGAACATCAGGTTGAACGGCCGCGCCGGCGTCAGATCGGTGGCCCCGCACTTCGGGCACTTCAGCTCCTTGGCCTCGATGGCGGCGTTGATCTCGGCGATGCCCCTGGGGATCCCGTCCCTTCTGCGCCACGAAGACGTGGTCGGCGCGCGGGCGCGCCTTGCAGTTGCGGCAGTCGGTCATCGGATCCGAGAACGTCGCCTCGTGGCCGGAGTACTTCCAGACCAGTCGGTTCATCAGGATCGCCGCGTCCAGCCCCTCCATGTCGTCGCGGTCGTGGACGACCGAGCGCCACCAGGCGCGCTTGACGTTGTTCTTCAGCTCGACGCCCAGCGGACCGTAGTCCCAGGTGCTGCCGAGGCCGCCGTAGACGGCCGATGACGGGAAGACGAACCCCCGGCGCTTGGCGAGGCTGACGATCTGTTCGAGCGATGACGCAGGCATGGGCCGGACGACTCTAGTCGAAGAGGCCGGCTCACGTCATGGGCAGGTGGTGGATGATCTGGATCAGGAGCAGTTGCGGGCCGTAGAAGTAGAGCGAGCGGGAGCCGTCGCGGTGGGTCTTGGGGCGGGTCTTGAGCGCGACGCCGCGCGCTTCGAGGTGCGCCGCCCAGGCGTCGACGTCGGCGGCCGTCGGGACGGCGATCCCGATGTGGTCGAGCTGCCCGGCTTGCCCATCTTGAGCCGCATCGCCCCGGTGCAGCGCCAGGTTGTCGCGCCCGCCGTGCAGGTAGACGTTGTCGGGGTCGGGGCGCCACTCGACCTCGTAGCCCATGACCTCGACCCAGAACGCTCTCGGCCGCCTCCAGCTCGCGCACTGTCAGCGCGACGTGACGGATGCCGAGCGACGCGGGCGTCGTTCACGCCCCGCCTCCCGGACCGGCGGCGAGCTTGGCAATGAATTCGACTGACTTGAGCGGACCGCTGATGTGATGGTTGATGATCTCGAACAGCGCCTCGCGGCAGTCGCGGTTCACGTCGGCGGGCAGCGCCGTGCCGCCCGCGTCCCGCAGCGAGACGTGCGCCAGCCGCGCCAGCGCCGCGCGCGCCTCGAGGCTGATCGGGCGGCCGCCGCGCGCGCAGGCGGCGCAGATCGCGCCCCCGCGATCGGGGTCCCAGCGGTAGGCCTTGGCGGCCGTGTCGCCACAGGCCACGCAGCGGTCGACGACAGGGCCGAAACCGAGGCCGCGAAGCAGCCCCAGCTCGAACACGCGCAGGCGCTCGGCGCTGGCCCCCTCGGGGTCGAGACAGGCCAGAAACTCGGCCAGCCAGTCGTAGACCGCCCCCTCGACCTGGCGCGGAGCGCAGAGCTTCGTCACCAGCTCCGCGGCGTAGGCGGCGTGCGCCATGCGCGCCACGTCGGCGCCCAGCGCCGCGTACGTGGTCGTCGTGTCGAAGCTCTCCAGCGTCAGAAGATCGGCCCCGGCGCGCTCGCGCAGCGAGGCGACGCCCACGGCGCAGAGCCCGAGCCCGCCCGCGAAGCGGCGCTGGCTCTTGCGCGCGCCGCGCGCGAGCGCCGAGAGCCGCCCGGTCTCCCGGCCGAACAGCGTGACGATGCGATCGGCCTCGCCGTAGTTGACGGCGCGCAAGACGATCGCGGGTGTCGAAAGCGAGCCCATTGTCGATCGAGTCGGCCTCCGACCCGATTCTAGCCGGGCGTCAGGCCGGCGTGTCGGACGATCGCGGCGCCGCGGCGGGCGTGAGGGCACCGACGACGGTTCCCGAGATCTGGGACGGCGTGGGGCCAACCTGCGACAGCCCCTCGCCCGACTGCGGCGGGCGGCGGAGCAGGAGCGACAGCGTGATCGTCGCGATGAGCACGAGAATGATCACGAACACCGCGAGGCCGAGCCCGCGACGGCGACCGGCGTCTTCCTCGTCGACGACGCCGCCGGCGAGGACGGGATCGACGACCGGGCTGGAGGACTTCGCGCGCGCGACCTCGCTCTCGCGATTGATCGCGCGATCGTAGAGCCCCAGCGGCTGCGCCTCGGCGAGCCCCACCGCCTTGGCGTACGATCGAATGAACCCGCGCACGAACACATGCGCCGGTAACCCCTTCAGCGATCCGGCTTCCAGCAACTCGATCGCCGAGCGCGGCACCTTGGTCGATGCCGAAACGTCACCGACCGTGAGAGATTTTTCTTCTCTCGCGCGGCGGAGGCAGTTTCCGAAGTGCTCGTCGTCCATGGAGTCGGGACTCTCCAAAGCTCGTCTCCTCGACGAGTTTTCTTTAACGTTTTTGGACAGTTACTGCCGAAAAGTCGACCGGAACCTAACAGGCTGCGGCGCGCCCTGTCAATCGAAATATCTTATCTGGGAACTGCGGCAGCCGCCAGTAACCGCTGATTTTTAAACGGCTATACGCCCCGGGTCTCGGGCGACCAGACGTACTTGTGCAGCTGCAAATTGAGCCGTGCCGGGAGCCGATCCCGCAACATCCAGGCAACGAGATCCTTGGGGTCTAGGCGGCCATGGACCGGGGAAAGCAACACCTCGGTGCGGCCGCCGAGCCCGTGCTTGGCGATGATCCCGCAAGCCCATCGGT
The DNA here is from genome assembly GCA_963725905.1 of uncultured Pseudomonadota bacterium. Lineage (GTDB taxonomy): Bacteria > Myxococcota_A > Polyangia > Fen-1088 > Fen-1088 > JADGRB01. Next base: position 386,352 of record CAVSAG010000009.1, read on the forward strand.
AGTCGGGCTCATCCGCGACGACGAACTTGACCGCGTCGCGCGGGCGGAGCGCGTCGAGCAGCTCCCAGCGCATGCGGTGCGTCTCGCCCGAGGCGGGCGTCTTGACGTCCACAATCCTGACCACCTCAGCCGGCAGCGCGTCCAGGGGATGCGCGCCCGAGGTCTCGATCATTACCTGGTAGCCAGCGCCGAGAAGCCGCGCCGCCAGGGCCGGCAGCTCGCGCTGGAGCATCGGCTCGCCGCCGGTGAGCAGCACGAGCGGAGCGCCCAGACGGTCCACCTCTCGCGAGATGTCGTCCAACGTCATGTCTTTGCCGCCATGAAAGGCGAAGGCGGTGTCGCAATACCCACAGCGCAGATCGCACCCGGTCGTGCGAACCAGCGTACACGGTAGACCCGCGTACTGCGTTTCGCCCTGGATGCTGCTGTAGATCTCCGTGATTTTCATGCCGGTGTCCGTATACTTCGTATTGCGTCGTGAGGCACCTCGTCGCGTACTTCGGAAACGAGCCGGAGAACCTCGCCTGCGCGTTGTTCTCTGCGCGATCCGCGCTCTACGTGCGCGGGGACGCAGCCATGCCCGAAGGCTACGGGCTCGGCTTCGTGCAGGGGGGCGACGTGCTTCTGCAGAAGCGACCGCGCGCCGAGACCGTCGAGGTCGACCTCTACAACCTGGTCAAGGACACGCGGGCCGACGCGCTCGTCGGCCGGATCGGGCTGGGCCACGACGGCGCGACCGCCGCCGACGACGCCGACCCCTTCCGTTTCCGCTCCTGGCTGTTCGGGTCGATCGCCGAGGTCGGCGAAGGCGCCTGGGAGGCGATCCGCGACCGGATCCTGGAGACCACACCCGCTTTTCTCCGCCGCAACATCCGCGGGCACGAGCCGAGCGAGCACCTGTTTCATCTCTTTCTCGCCTTCCTGCATGACGCCGGGATCCTCGATCAGCCTACCCCGGCGCCGTCGGCCGTTCATGCGGCCTTGCGCAACAGCCTGGCCTTCGTCGACAGGCTGCTCTCCGGCATCGGGGCGGCGCCGCTCCAGATCGCGCTGGCGGCGACCAACGGGCGCTGCTTCGCGGCCACCGGGTGCGCCTCCCCCATCCGCTATCTCGGCATCGAGGGGATCACCGATTGCCCCGTCTGCCAGGCCAAGCACGACGCCGGCCGCAATGGCCGCCGCGTCCCGCACGAGGCGCTGCGCGCACTGGTGATCGAGTCCGACCGCGAGGTCGCCACGCGTCCCGGCTGGCACGAGGTCCCCGATCGTTCCGCGCTGATCGCCGGTCCGGACCGCGCCCCACAAGTCCTCGCGCTCTAGCGCGGCCAACCCGTCAACCCGTAGTGGCCGGCGCGACGACCGCCGTTGGGCGCGGCCGCTTGCGGTAGTACATGAAGATCGTCTGGATGATGGAGGCGACCGGGACGGCGAAGAGCGCGCCCGTGAGACCATAGCTGTGCTCGCCGGCGATGAGCGCGAACACCACCAGCACGGGGTGAATCTTGGCCGCGTCGCCCATGATCTTCGGGTTCAGGAAATTTGCCTCGAGCAGGTGGATGCCGATGATCCAGGCGAGCACGAAGACCCCCTGACGCAGATCGAACGTCCCCGACGAGATGAGCGCGATGGCCACGATTGGCACCGACGAGAGGATCGATCCGAAGATCGGGACCAGACTCATCGTCGCCGCGATCCCGGCCAGGAGCAGCCGGTACTTCACGTGGAAGATCATGAGACCGAGATAAGTGAACCCGCCGTTGATGCCGCAGATGACCAGCTGGCCGCGGATGACGCCCGCCAGGCCCCGATCGATGCCGCTGGCGATCCGCTCGTAGTCGCCCTGGTACTGCTCGGGCACGAGCGACCGCAGGAACTCCTGGACGCGCCGCAAATCGACCAGGATGAACGCCGCCACCATCAGCACCAGGAACAGGCGGCCGATCCCCGCCACCACCGCGCCGATGAACTTCTGCCCATACTCGAGCGCGCGCTGGCTCTCGCCCTCCGTCGATTTCAACCGCTCCGACAGCCACTGCTTGATCGACCGCTCCCACTTACCGCCGCTGCCCGGCAGCACCTCCTCGGGATGTGGGGGCGCGATGAGATAGCGGCCGTCCTTGGTGGGCCGCACCTCGAACGCCAGCGCGTCGACGTCGACGCGATAGCGCCCGTCGGGGAGCGGCTCGAGGACGATCTGGCGCGCCGCGGGGGGCGCCACCGGACCGCCGCCGGTGACCACATCCGCCGTCCCCTCCTCCTGCTCGGGCCCGAAGTGCTGATCGACCCAGGCCCCGGCGCGCGGCAACCACTCCTTGTTGGCCTTGGCGAACAGCTGCGGGGCCTCGCGAAAGAGCCGAGCGAAGTCGCCTGACAGCTTCGGGACGAAGTACCCGATGAAGAGGCTCAGGACGGCGATGATGTTGACGTAGAGGACGATGACCGCGGCCGCGCGCGGGAACGGTTTCCCGCCCAGGCGCCGTCGGCTGAACCAATCGACGACCGGCGCCAGGATGTACGCGACCAGGATCGCGAACAGGAACGGGAGGACGACCTCCCGAAAGATGAAAACGATGAGGATGCAGAAGAGGGCGAAGCCCCAGAGCTTCGCGAACTGGCGCAGCCACGCCAGGGTTCGCGTCGCCGGGGTCATCGCCACCGTCCGCTACTTCGAGGAGTCTTCGTCGTCGTCCGGCTCGGGCTCGGGCTGGGGCTCGGCTTCCTTTTTCTTACCGCTCGGGACCTGCACCGCCAGCGCCGCCAGCTTGTCGCGCATGACGTCGCCCAGCGTCGCCGTGGGGGCGCCGCCGGAGAAGCCCTGCGCGTCGGCCAGCTCCTCGGCGCGCGTGGCGCCGCGGAACGAGAGGCCGATCTTCCGCTCCGCCGTGTCGACGCCGATGATCTCGGCCTTGAGCGTCTGGCCCGGCTTGACGAACTGCTTGGCGTCCTCGATCCGCTCCTCGGAGAACTCCGAGACATGGATGAGCCCCTCGACCCCCTTCTCGATCTCGACGAAGGCGCCGAAGTCGAGAACCTTGATCACCTTGGCCTCGACGATCTTGCCGACCGGGTAGTCGTAGGGGATGCGATCCCACGGATCGGGAACCAGCTGCTTGATGCCCAGCGACACCTTCGGCTTCTCGCCGTCGAAGTCGATGTTGAGGACGACCGCCTCGACCTCGTCACCCTTCTGATAGAGCTCCGACGGGTGCTTGACCCGCTGGGTCCAGGAGAGATCGGAGACGTGCACCAGCCCGTCGATGCCCTCCTCGATCTCCACGAAGATGCCGAAGTCGGCGATGTTGCGGATGACGCCCTTGACCACCGTGCCCGGCGGGTACTTCTCCTTGAGAGAAGCGAACGGGTTCGGCTCCAGCTGCTTGATGCCGAGGCTGATGCGATTCTGGCGCGGGTCGATGTCGAGCACGACCGCCTCGACGGTGTCGCCGACGGCAACGACTTTGGATGGATGCTTGACCCGGCGAGTCCAGGACATCTCGGAGATGTGCACCAGGCCTTCGATACCCTGCTCGAGCTCGATGAAGGCGCCGTAGTCCTTGAGCGAGACGACCTTGCCGCGCACCACCGTGCCGGGCGGGTACTTCTCCTGGGCGTGGGTCCAGGGATCCTCGCTGATCTGCTTCAAGCCCAGCGAAACCCGCTCGGTCTCGACGTTGAACTTGAGGACCTTGACCCGCACGTGGTCGCCGACCTGAAACAGCTCCGAGGGGTGCGTGACGCGTCCCCAGGACATGTCGGTGATGTGCAGGAGACCATCGATGCCGCCGAGATCGATGAAGGCGCCGTACTCGGTGAGGTTCTTGACGATCCCCTCGACGATCTGGCCTTCCTTGAGCTTCTCGAGGGTCATCCCCTTGAGCTCGGCGCGCTCCTTCTCCAAGAGCACGCGGCGCGACAGCACGATGTTGCCGCGCTTCTTGTTGAACTTGATGACCTTGAACCGGTGCGACTTGCCGATGAAGGCGTCGAGGTTGCGCACGGGGCGCAGGTCGACCTGCGAGCCGGGCAAGAAGGCCTTCACGCCGCCGCGGATGGTGACCGAGAGGCCGCCCTTGACGCGCGCGCTGATGGTCCCCTCGATGAGCTCGTCGCGCTCACAGGCGCCCGAGATCTCGTCCCAAACCTTCAGACGATCGGCCTTCTCCTTGGAGAGAATGCAGAGGCCGTTCTCGTCCTCGCGGTTCTCAAGGAAGACGTCGATCTCGTCGCCCTCTTTGATGCCCACGGCGCCGTCGGCCTGCGTGAACTCGTAGAGCGGGATCGTCCCCTCGGACTTGTAGCCGATGTCGACCACCACGTGGTCCTTGCCGACGTGGATGACCTTGCCTTTGACGATGTCGCCTTCTTTGACGTTCTCGTGCTTGAGGGACTCTTCGAACAGTGCTGCGAAGCTCTCCTCCTGTACGTTGTTTTCGGTCTGCGCTGAAACCATGCCTATCTCTCTGCCTTTCGAGCCCGCTCCCATGAGGGGGGGCTCATTTCTGCCGTCCCGCACGTTGCGGGGGTTCGAGGTTGTTCCGGCGCGCGCCGAACCATTCGGCGGCCCAGGTGCCTAGGTGAAGAAGGCGCGAAACTTAGCGTCGCCCTTAGGGAATGTCAACGCATCCGGGCGGGCGGCCAACCTGGTTCAACGAGGGGCCGAACGGGCGCTGACGATCTCGGCGACGATCTCGGCCATCTTGGTGACGACCTCCTCGGCGCCGAGCGCGCTGGAGTCGATCTCGACGGCGTCATCGGCGCGCCGCAGGGGCGCGGCTGCCCGGGTCGAGTCGCGCTCGTCGCGGGCCACGAGCTCGGCGCGCGTCTGCGCCTCATCGGCCGGTTTTCCGGCGGCACGCAGCTCGGCGACGCGCCGTCGAGCGCGCTCGTCGGTCGACGCCGTCAGGAAGAACTTGGCCTCGGCGTCGGGGAAGACCACGGTGCCGATGTCCCGCCCCTCGACGACCACGCCGCCCGCGCCACCGATCCGGCGCTGCAGACCGAGCAGCGCCGCGCGCACCTCGGGCAGCGCCGAGACGCGCGACGCGCCGTCGGAGATCTCCGGCGTGCGGATCGCCGGCGTCACGTCGGCGCCGTCGGCGAGCACGCGATTGATCGAGCCTTCCAGGCGGAAGCCGATCTCGAGCCCGTCGGCCAGCGCCGCGACGCCCGGCCCGTCGTCCCAGGCGATCCCTCGCTCGCGCGCGCGCAGCGCCATCGTTCGATAGATGGCCCCCGTGTCGAGCAGCGCGTAGCCCAGTCGCTCCGCCAAGAGGCGCGCGGTGGTCGATTTGCCAGCTCCGGCCGGCCCGTCGATCGCGACGATGAGGCGTTTTTGTTCGGGGGGCGTCGCTCGCTGGCGCTCGCTTTGGCCCCCCGCACCCCCGCTCGCTCCGGTCGGCAAAGCCTTCCTGCGCTCGCCCGCGCTAGCCGTTCTTACGGAAGCGAGACGGATACTCGTCGCCGAAGGCCTTGTCGGGATGCAGCGACTTGGCGCGCACGATGAGCGAGTCCTCGGTCTCCTTGTTATTCGGATCCGGAAGACAGCACTCGACCGGGCAGACGGCCTGGCAGGCCTCGTGATCGTGAAATCCCACGCACTCGGTGCAAAGCTTCGGATCGATGACGTAGATGTCATCGCCCTCGCTGATCGCCTCGTTGGGGCACTCGGGCTCGCAAGCCCCGCAGTTGATGCATTCTTCGGTGATGTAAGTGGCCATCGATGTCGATGCGGAGTCTAGGGGAGCGCCGTTAAGGCGTCAAATGCCACGCGCCCCGCCCGCTGCGGCTCACGCCTGAGCCGGGGCGGCCTGCGTCGCGACCTGGGCGCGACCGATCTTCTCCTTGCCGTCCTTGCCGCCGCTCGAGCGCAGGTTGACCGCCACCAGCTTGGAGACGCCCGGCTCTTCCATCGTCACGCCGCACAGCCGATCGGCGATCTCCATCGTTCGATGGTTGTGCGTGATGATGATGAACTGCGAGCGGTCGGTCATCTCGCGGACCACCTGGTTGAAGCGGCCGACGTTGGCCTCGTCGAGCGGCGCGTCGACCTCGTCCAGCACGCAGAACGGCGACGGCTTGACCAGGAAGATGGCGAACAGCAGCGAGACCGCGGTGAGCGCCTTCTCGCCGCCCGAGAGCAGCTCGATGTTCTGGCTGACCTTCTTGCCCGGCGGGTTGGCGACGATCTCGATGCCCGTCTCCAGCATGTCACTCTCGTCGGTGAGCGCCAGGTGCGCGTGTCCGCCGCCGAAGAGCCGGGGGAAGATCGCCTGAAACTCGACATTGACCGCGTCGAACGTCTCCCGGAACCGCTTGCGCGAGGCGCGGTTGATCTTCTCGATCGCCGTCTCGAGCTGGCCGATAGCCGACTCGAGATCGGCGCGCTGGGTGGTCAGGAAGTCGAACCGCTTTTGCAGCTCCTCCGACTCCTCGATGGCCGTGAGGTTGATCTCACCCATGCGCTCGATGAGGCCGCGCAGCTCTTCCGCCCGCTTCTCCTCCTCGGCGCCGAACAGCGCGCGCAGGTGATAATCGATGACCACCTTGGCCAGCTCGACGTCGCGGTAGCGATCGGCCACCTGCTCCTCGATGCCGCCGCGGCGCATGGCCGCCTCCTGGCAACGCAGCTCCAGCTTCGCCGCCGCCTGCGCCAGGCGAGCCACCTCGGCGCGCGCCGCGCGCAGATCGGCCTCGCGCGCCGCCAGCGCCCCCTGGCGCGCTTCGAGCGCGCTCTGTCGGTCGCCGTGCTCGCGCGCCCGGGCCTCGGCCTCGGCCTGCGCCAGCTCGGCCTCGCCCCGCAGCTCGACCACCTGCGCGCGCAGCGTCTCGGCGCGCGCGAAGTCCTCCGCCATCGCGGCGTCGAGCCGGACCGCCCGCGCCTCGTCCTCCGCGCGGTCGGCGAGGAGCCGCTGCAGCGTCTGGCGCGCGTTCTGCCGCCGCTCGATCGCCTGCGTGGCAGCCACCTTCAGCGTGGTCAGCTGGGCAACCCCGCGATCGACCTCGTCGGCCAGCGCGAGGCTCTCGACGCGCAGCTCACCGGCGCGCCGCTCGGCCTCCGCCAGCGCGGCGCGAACCCCTTCGAGGTCCGTCGTCCCGACGGCGAGCCGTGCGTCGGTCTCCTCCTGCGCGCGACCGAGATCGACGGTCTGCACCGCCAGCGCTGCCCGGCGCGCTTCGAGGCGTCGTCGCTCCTCGAGGATCCTCTCGAGGTCCTTCTCCTGGCCCAGCAGCGCCATCTCGTCGGCGCGCAGCGCGAGCGCCCTTTCGTCGCGGGCGCGGCCGAGATCGGCGGCGGCCTGCTTCTTTTCCACGTGACGGCCCAGCGCCGACTCGACGTCGGCGTCGAGCCGCTGCATCACCGCCTCGAGCTCCCGGATCTCGCGCTTCTGTTCGAGCACGCCGGCCAGCGCCGACTCGCGCGAACCGCCGGTGACGACACCGTGCGGATCGATCACCTCTCCCTCGAGGGTGACGATCGTCTTCGTGGTGCGCGTCTCGCGCCAGAGCGCCAGCGCGCGCTCGAGGTCCTCGACCACCAGCACGTCGCCGAGCAGATAGGTGGCGACCGCGTCGTACTTCCGGTCGTAGTTGATGAGGTTGAGCATCGGCCCACGCACGCCGGGCGCGTCGGGCCAGACGTCGGCGACCGCGGCCGGATCGACGGCCGGCGTGAAACCGCCGTCGCCCGACGGCGACGCCGATCCCGAGGCGCCCGAGCCGCCCATGGCGTCGTACAGCACCTCGCCGCGCTGGGCACGCAGCGCGCGCGGGATGAACGACGACCGCCCCTCGCTCCTCTGCTTGAGGAACTGGATCGCCTCCACGCCCGCCTCGTGCGATTCCACGATGACGTTGCCGAGCCGCTCGCCCAGCACCGCCTCGACGGCGATCTCGAGCTCGGGCGGCGGCTGCATGATGTCGGCCACCAGCCCCTCGATCCCTGCCCCACCCCGCTGCTCGCGCTCCTGCATGATGGCGCGAACGCCCTTCTGGAACCGTTCGTAACGGTCCTGGATCTCCGACAGCGACGCCAGCCGCGAGCGCCGCCGGTGCGCCTCCTCGCGCAGCGTCTCCAGCTCCAGCTCGCCCCGCCCGAGGTCGGCGCGCAGCGACGCCAGTTGCGCCTCCTCCTCGGCCGCCCGCTGCCGGGCGCTGCCGACCCGCTCGCGCAGGGTGAGGACACGCTCTTCGAACCCCGTCTGCTCGCCGCCGAGCGCGCCCAGCCGCTCACCGGCCGCGGCATCCTCGCCCCCGAGGCCCGCGAGCCGACCTGCCAGGTCGTCGCGCCGCGCGAGCGCCGCCGTCCGCTCCGCCTCGATGCGCGCGATCCGCGCGCTGGCGGAGGCCATCTCGGCGACGGCGCCCTCGAGCGAGCCACGCGCCTCGTGCAGGGCCGCGCGCCGCACGTCCTGCAGGCGCGCCTCCTGATCGTGCTCCTGCTCGCGCCGCTCGGCCTCGCCGTCGATCGCGGCCAGCTGGGCGGTGATCGATTCGACGTCGGCGCCCCGCGCCGTGGCCCGCGCGCGCAACTCCTCGGCCTCCTTGCGCGCCGACTCGGCGCGCGAACCGAGCTCGATCGCCTCCGACTCGTGGTGCGCGGCCCGCTGCATCCCCAGCTGCGCCTTGTTGGAGAGCGCGAACAGATCGTCCTTGGCGGTGGCGAGCTCGTTCGCCTCCTCGGCGCTCGACAGCCGTTCGGCCTCGACCGCCGTCTCCGAGGCGGCCAGCGCCGCCGCGTCGACGTCGTGCCGCTCGCGCACCTCGGAGAGCTCACCCTGCGCCGACTTCTGGTCGGCCAGGTACCCGAGGTAGCGCTGCGCCGACGACCAGAGATCGAGGTCGCGCAGCTCGCCCTTGTAACGCTTGTAGCGCTCGGCCTTCTGCGCCTGCAGCCGCAGCGAGCGCAGTCGCCCCTCGATCTCACCGACGATGTCGGTCACGCGCAAGAGGTGCTGGCGCGTCGAATCCATCCGCCGCTCGGCCGCCTTCTTCTTGGCTTTGTAGCGGGTGATGCCGGCCGCCTCGTCGATGAGACCGCGCCGATCCTCGGCGCGCGACGAAACGATGAAACCGATGCGCCCCTGCTCGATGATGGCGTAGGCCTTCGAGCCGACGCCGGTGCCCAGGAAGAACTCGACCACGTCCCGCAGCCGCGACGGCACGCCGTTCAGCAGATAGTCACTTTGACCGTCGCGGTAGAGCCGCCTCGTCACGACGATCTCCTCCGGCCCCGCCGCGCCCCAGGCGACGCCTCCGGCGACCGCGCCCGGGCTCAGCGTCCGCGCGTCGAACGTCAGCGACACCTCGGCAAACCCGGCCGGCCCGCGCGACTCCGAGCCCGCGAAGATGACATCCTCCATCGCGCGGCCGCGCAGATGCTTCGCCGACTGTTCGCCCATGACCCACCGGATGGCGTCGACCACGTTCGACTTGCCGCATCCGTTCGGACCCACGATCGAGGTGATCGGGTCCGGAAAACTGATCGTCGTCTTCTCGACGAACGACTTGAAACCGCAGATCTCGATGCGCTTGATCTTCAATCGCGCCTCCGCTTCCGGATCGGGTGGGGGACTCTGACGTGGCTGGGACCGCCGCGACCATACGTCGAATGTATTGTCACGGCAGCGTCACCTTGTAGCATCCCCGTCCCGGTTCTGTAAACAGCGTCGCGCGGTGCAGTCGTCGACGCAAATTCTCTCGATCGGGCGGATCGTCGGGCTGCTCCGGCGACAATCCCACGTTTGGTGATAGTGTCCCACCCCCGATGGATTTCTCGTCGCTGCCGATCGGCACAACCGAGCTCTATGAGCTGATTGCGGTCGTGGGTGGGCTGGGCGTGAGCGGGGCCCTCGGCGTGATGTTCGTGCGCCGCGCCCGGGCCGCCCGCCGGCGTCAGATCGAGGAGGTCGACGCACCCGCGCCCCGCCTGCCGCGACGCGCAGCCGAGCCAGAGCCCGAACCGGAAGAGGAAGAGGAACGCCCGCGCGCGCGCGGCGCCGGACGATCGGCCACCGCGGCCGCAACCGCGCCCGAGGCCCGCGCGAAGAAACCAGAGATCGCGCCGGCGGCGGAACCTGGTGCGGAAGAGCCGTCCGCGCAGGTCATTCCCTTCCCGGCGCCCGCGGTCGCCCGCGCTGCGGAACCCAAGCGCAAGGAGGCCGCCGCGCTGGCGCCCGGCCTCGCCCGCACGCGCTCCTCGGGCTTCATCGCCCGTCTCGGCGAGGTCTTCTCGGGTCGCAAGGAGCTCGACCCCTCGGTGGTCGACGAGCTCGAGAAGGTGCTCCTCACCGCCGACATCGGCGTCAAGACCAGCCAGCGGCTGCTGGAGGAGATCCGCAGCTCGCTCACGCGGCGCGAGCTCAAGGATCCCGACGCTGTCTGGGCCTTCCTGCGCCAGCGAAGCACGGAGATGCTCTCGCTCCCCGCGCCCGAGCTCGATTTCTCGTCTGCCAAGCCGTTCGTCCTGCTGGTCATCGGCGTCAACGGCAGCGGCAAGACGACCACCATCGGCAAGCTGGCCGCCAAGCTCGGGGGCGACGGCAAAAAGGTGATGCTCGCCGCCGGCGACACCTTCCGCGCCGCCGCCGCCGAGCAGCTGGAGATCTGGGCCGGGCGCACCGGCGCCGCGATCGTACGCGGCAAGGAGGGGGCCGATCCTTCCTCGGTGATCTTCGACGGGGTCAAGCGCGCGGTGACGGACGGCTTCGACATCGCCATCGCCGACACCGCGGGACGGCTGCACACCAAGACCGACCTCATGCAGGAGCTTCAGAAGGTCCGCCGAACGCTGAGCAAGGCGGCCCCCGGTGCGCCGCACGAGACCTGGCTGGTGATCGACTCGACCAGCGGCCAGAACGCGATCGCGCAGGCGCAGATCTTCACCGAGGCCATGGCTGTGACCGGGATCGTCCTCACCAAGCTGGACGGCACCGCCAAGGGGGGCGTGATTCTCGGAATCGCCGACCAGTTGAAGATCCCGGTGCGCTATGTCGGGGTCGGCGAGCGGGTCGAGGATCTCCGCGCGTTCGATCCGGAGGAGTTCGTCGAGGCTCTGTTCGCGCCGCTCGAAACCTAAGCTCAGCATTTTTAGTTGCTTGGATTTTTTTTAGCGTGCTATAGTGCGCAAAATTCTGATTTTGGCCGTAAGTCTTTGATATTTTTTGGGTTTTTTGCCCTTCAGCTTTTTCAACCCCCCAGAGACAGCGAGGGATCATGAAGCGACCGGCCATCAGCCTTCTCGTATGGGTTGCCCTTGTAGGCTGGGCGGCAACGGGCCACGCGAAAAAGGGCGGTGGGAAGGCGGCGGCGCCAGCGGCGGACGATTCCACGACCGCCGATGACAGCGGGAAGGCGGCCACCACGGGCGCCGACGACAAGGCGGCGGGCGACACCGCCGGCAAGGCGGATACCGCGGCCGGACAAGGCAAGGAGGCCGCCGCCCCGAGCGAGAGCCTGGACACCGACGAATCTCAGCCGGCCAAGGTCGAGGAAGAGGTCGGCGCCCCGAAGCCGATTCGTGCCGCTTCGAGCGGAAGCTGGGCCGACATCGTCGTCGTTCCGCGCAAGGCGTTCCTCAAGGGGGGACGCCTCGAGCTTCAGCCGTTCACCGGCATCTCGGTCAACGACAACCTCGTCCGTCACTATGTCTTCGGCGCTGACCTGAACTTCTTCCTGACCGACGTCTTCTGGATCGGGCTGCAAGGGCAGTACTTCATCCATCAGCTCACCACCACCGAAGAGCTGCTCGGCAGCGAGTTCAACCGCGCGCCGACGCTGAACCAGTACCTCTACGGCGGCGCGCTGAACTTCGGTTACGTGCCTGTCTACGGCAAGTTCGCCCTCTTCAACCGGTCGATCATCAGCTGGGAGATCTGGGCCTCGGCGGGCGTCGGCGTGACCATCACCAAGGTCATCCCCCGCGACCCGGCCAACGATTCGCTCGCCTTCCAGAACACCGACCTCACGCCGAACATCGGGATCGGCAGCCGGTTCTTCCTGCTCGACTGGCTGACGGTCAACTTCGCGCTCCGCGACTACTTCCTGCCGGACAAGTTCGAGCCGTTGCCGAACGGCACCGGGGTGAACCCGCCGATCACGACCTCGGACCAGGCCAAGGCGCAGGCGCAGTCGGAGTTGATCAACAACGTCATCTTCTATGTCGGCGTCGGGTTCTATCTGCCGACCAAGTTCCAGTACAAGACTCCTCGTTAGGGCGGCGTCCATGAACAAGAACGCGGATCTCAACCTGCAAGTGACCCGGCGCTCGGAGAAGGACATGCCCATGAACAAAAACGGGAAGACCCACGGCAGCAACGGCTTGCACCGGCGGATCGCGCTCCTCGTCGCCCTGGCGGTGACGGTGGTGCCCCTCGCCGCCCAGGCGCAGCGGAAGAGCCCGCTGGCCGACGCGCCGGCCATCCGGAAGCGCTACGAGCTGCGGGCGTCGCGGCTCGAGGTCGGCGCCGGCTTCGGTTCGACGATCAACCAGGACTTCTACCACTCGCTGTTCTTCAACCTGAAGGCGGGCTTCCACATCACCGACTGGTTGGCGGTCTCGGCCTTCGGCAGCTTCGCGGTGGCGAACATCGCGACCACCTACCAGAGCAACATCACCGGGACGTTGACGGACAGTCCCCCCATCATTTCCGAGCCGACCAAGAACGCCGCCATCAACTCGATGCAGAAGATCAACAACATGTTCGGCGCGCAGCTCGAGCTCGCGCCGTTCTCCGGCAAGTATTCACTGTTCGGCAAGCTGTTCGCGAACTACGACTTCTACGGATTCGTGGGCGGCGCTCTCATCAGCGTCTCCCCGACGGACTCCAGTTTGTCGTCGGGCACCAATGCCTGCCAGGCCTCCAATCCGAACGCCGTGAACAACGGAAACAAGACGAACGCGTCGGCGTATTACTGCGGCGTGAGCGGCAGCAAGCCCGGGGCGACTTTCGGCCTCGGGCTCCACAGCTACTTCACCCACTGGATGGCGTTGAACGTCGAGCTGCGCGACATCCTGGCCAAGCTCAATCCGTCAGGCCGCGACACCAACGGCGATCTCTCCGCCGACAACGACGACCTGTCGTGGACGCACACCTTCTCGCTGGCGGCCAACCTCGTGTTCTACCTGCCGTCGACCCCCGGCATCTCGCCTTAACTCCTTCGCGGCAGGACGGTATGTCGTCGCCCAAGAAGAAGGTCACGCTCTACTTCAACGCGACCGTGCTCGGGGAGACCCAGCACGAGGCGATCCGGCAAGATCGATCGATCTCCTGGATCATCCAGGCGGCCTGGCGCATCGCCCGCGAGGAGGTCCGGCGCCTTCCGGGCTATTCGGGGCACAGCGGCGCGGGCGAGGCGTCGGTCGTCAACAAGACGCAGACCGAATCGCTGTAGTCGCCGAACGGCGTCTTGTAGTAGACGAGCACCTGGTCGTTCGCGTTTCCGGCCATCGCCGGCGCGGTGAAGGATCCGTCGTTTCGGGCGGTGGCGATGACCCCCTGTCCCTCGGTCCGATTGAAGACGAAGTAGCTCGCGTTGGCGGCCTGCTCCAGCGCGGCCCCCGACGCGAGCCAGAGCGTCTGCGGCGCGCCCGTGCTGTCGGTGAGCACGGTCGTGGTGAAGGCCACCGCTGCGGGTGGCGGCACGGTGAGGATCGGCGCCGGGCACGCGCAGAGCAGCGCGCTGGCGCAGAGCAGCGTCCCCAGCTTCAACCAGCGTCGACGGCGGTCGTTCATGGGACAGATCTCCTCCAAGGGGACGAACTGCAAACCGCACGCCCGCAAGCGGGCGCGGAAACCCGCGGGTTCGGTCGATCGAACGACAACGAAGTTGGCGATGTGCGCAACATGGTTCGCCGCGGCTAGAGCACGAAATTGTAGCGTTTGAGCTTCTTCTGCAAGCCAAACCGCGACAGGCCGAGCAGCTCCGCGGCCTTGGTCTGGTTGTTCCCGGAGCGCCCGAGCGCCTCCCGCACGAGCGCCCGTTCGAGTCGCTCGACGCGCGGCTTCATGGTCAGGCTGTCGTGGCTGTCGGCGGCGATGGCGCCCGCCTCGTCGGCGGCGCCGATCCGCGGCGCCAGGTCGCCGAGGGTGATCCGCGCACCCGACAGCGCGTCGGCCCGGGTGACCTCGTTCTCGAGCTCGCGCACGTTGCCGGGCCAGCGGTAGGCCACGAGACGCGCCAGCGCCGCCGGCTCGATGGCCTTCGGCTCCGGGCGCGCGTCGCGACGGGCCAGCTTGGCCAGGAAGTGCTCCACCATCAGCGGGATGTCATCGCGCCGATCGCGCAACGGCGGCAGCGCCACCGTCGCGACGTTGAGCCGGAAGAAGAGGTCGTTCCGGAACTTCCCCTCCTCTGCCAGCCGCGCCAGATCGCGGTTCGTCGCGGCGACGATCCGGACGTCGACCTTGCGCGTCCGTTCGCTGCCGACGCGCCGGAGCTCCCCCTCCTGCAGCACGCGCAAGAGCTTCCCCTGCATCGCCGGTGACATCTCGCCCACCTCGTCGAGGAACAGGGTGCCGCCGTCGGCGATCTCGAACAGGCCGCGCGTGTCGTGCTCGGCGCCGGTGAACGCGCCGCGCACGTAGCCGAACAGCGTCGACTCCAGCAGCGTCTCGGGGATGGCGGCGCAATTCTCTCCGACGAACGGGCGATCGCGCCGCGGCCCGTTGGCGTGGATGGCGCGCGCCACCAGCTCCTTGCCGGTGCCGCTCTCGCCCTGGATGACCACCGGCAGCGCCGTGTCGGTGATCCGATCGATGAGCCGGAACAGATCCAACATGCGCGGCGTTCGCCCCACGATGTTGCGGTAGTCGTAGCGGACGGCGAGCGCCTCGCGGTTCTCGCGCAGCTCGACCTTGATCCCGGAGATCTCCTCGCGTCCGCGCCGCCAGCTCCGCCTCCAGTCGCCGGTTGAGCGCCTCGACCTGCCTCTCTCGGCGCCGCAGCTCGCCGAGCAGGCGCGCGTTCTCGATCGCGATAGCCGCCTGCTCCGCGAAGTCGAGCACCAGGCGCACGTCCTCCTGATCGAAGGCCCCCTTGCGCAGCCGGTGGTCGACGTAGATGGTCCCGGCCGGCCGCCCCTTGATGACCAGCGGCACCGCCAGCACCGAGCGCAGGTGCAGGTCCGAGACCGAGAGCGCCTCGCGAAAGCGGTCGTCGCCGGCTGCGTCGATCGTCACCACCGGCTCGCCGCCGGTCGCCGCCTGGCGGGCGATCGATCGGGAGAGCGCCAGCTCCTCGGTCTCCAGCGTCCGCTGATCGATGTTGCGCGCCACCTTGATCGCTAGCTCTCCGCCTTCGTCCTCGAGCAGCAAGAAGCCGCGCTCGGCGTCGGTCAGCTCGATGACGGTGTCGAGGATCATCTCCAGGAGGCGCGGCAGGCGCAGCTCGCTGTTGAGCCGCTTGTTGATGCGCAGCAGACGGCGCAGCCGTCCCTCGGCGGCCTGCGCCCGGGCGGCGAGCTCGCCCCCCTGTCCGGCCGCAGCGTCGCCGGCGAGCCAGAGCGCCTCGGGATCACTCTCCAGGGATGCGCGATGATGTTCCGGCGTCGCCATGCGGACCTCCTCGAAAACGGTGCGTGCGAATTCGAACGCGCGGCGGGCGTCGGCCGTCGCGCCAGCCCGGGCCGCCAGCCGACCCGCCAGCGCCGCGAGCCGCCAGGCCGACGGTCGGCGTCCCCGACCGCGCGCCGCGCGGGCCAGCCGCTCGAGCTCGGCGCCCGCCACCGCCGGTGATTCGCCCCCCCCCTCGGCCAGCGCCAGCAGCGCGCGCGCGCGTGCGAAATCTGGGGCCGCCGCGGCGTCGATCGGCCCGCGCAGCTGCTCCGCCTCCCCGAGCGCCTGGCGGGCCTCGGCGAGACGGCCCACCACCGCGGCAGCCTCGGCGATCGCCAGGAGCGCGCTCGTCGCGCCCGCCGGCTGCGCGCTCTCCCGGAATCCCGCCGCGCTCCTTCGGTAGTGCCCGATCGCCGCCGCCACTTCACCGCGCCGACGGGTCAGATCTCCCTCGACGAAGGCCGCCGTCGCCAGCGCCCGGCCACCGCGCCCGGCCTCCGCGAGGCCGACCGCCCGATCGAGCGCCCGGCGCGCCGCCGCGAGATCGCCGAGCTCGACGAAGAGATTGGCGGCATTGACCAGCGCGGGGCAGAGCTCGGTGGTCGCCCCGAGCCGTCCCAGCTCGCGCACGGCGCGCGCCGACGCCGTCAGCGCCTCGCCGTAGAGCCCCTCCTCGATGAGCAGGCCGCCCAGGTTGAGCGCGACCGCAGCCACGGTGTGAACGTCGTTCTGCGCGGCGGCGATCTCGTAGGCCCGCCGGTATGCGTCCCGCGCTGTCCCCTCCTCCCCGGCGAGCTGCCCGAGCAACCCCTCGAGGTAGGCGAGCCGCGTCTCCGCGACCGCGCAGCGCGCGAGCTCCCCGAGGCGCGCGCGTGCCTGCGGGAGATCGCCGAGGTACGCGCTCGCCAGGAGCGCCGTCTCGACCGCCAGCGCAGCGGTCCGGCCGCCCACCCCCGCCCCGGCGCCGTCGGCAAGCGACGGCTCGACGATCGCCAGCGCCTCCCCGAATTTTCCGGCGCTCACGAGCAGCCGGCCGAGCCGCGCCCGCAGCCCCGCCGCGGCGAGCCCCACCCCCTCCACCTCGGCGAGGCCGCGCTCGAGCGCCGCGCGCGCCCCCGAGGAATCGCCACGCCTGGCGAGCAACCACGCCTCGCGCTCGCACGCCGCCGCCCGATCCTCCCCCCCGCGGCCTGCGCGCGGGCCTCGGCCAGAGCCGCCGCCGCCTCGGCGTACCGGCCGACCGCACCCAGGCCCGTGACGAGCGCCAGCCGGTCGGCGAATCCCAGCGCGGAGGGGGCGAGCGCAGCCGTGCGCTCGAGCAGCGACGCCGCGCGCGCGTGATCGCCCGCGGCTGCCGCAGCCGCGCCGGCCGCGCGGAGGAGCTCCGCCGCCTCGGCGGGATGGCCGGTCATCGCGAGCGCATCCGCCCGCCGGAGATCCCCCGGCGGCAACATCCGGAGCGCGCGCTCCCCGACCGCGAGCGCCAGTGCCGGCAGGACCGCGGCCAGCGCCGCCCGGCCGTGGGCGGAGCTCGGCAGCGCGAGCTCGCCGCCGGCGCCGACCGCGACCCACCCGGCCCCGCGCCCGGCCACGAGCGCCTGCGCCGCGCCCGCAGCGTCTAGCCCCGCGGCATCCCCCGGCTCGGGTGCGCCCAGCGCCACGGCCAGCACGAGCCGCTGCGCCCCTTCGGGGAGCGCGGCGAAGCTGGCGCCGAGCAAGGCGGCGAGATCCGCGCCCGTCGCGACCGGTGCACCGGGCTCCCCCGCCCGCAGGTTGGAGATCAGCTGGCGCGCCAGCAGCGCGGCCAGCGCCGCGTTCCCCCGCGACGTCTCCGCCAGCGCCGCGATCGCCGCCTCCGGCGGCGCCACGTCGAGGCCGGCCGCCACCAGCTGTCGGATCTCCGGGAGGCCGAGCGGCGGGAGCGCGATCTCGCCCGCGAACGGTCGCGCGATCGGCGCACCGGTCGGGACGACGATCAGCGCGCGACCGGTCGGAGCCGCGCCGGCCACGAAGGTCGCGAGCGACTCGGCGGCCGCCCCCTCCTCGAGGAAGAGACAGAGTGGGCGCGTGCGGGCGCGCGTCTCGATCGCCTCGGCGAGCGCCGCCATCCGTGCCTCCACGGCGCGCCGGGCGTCGTCGTCCCCGGCGGCCGCGACGGCGCCGAGAAATCCGGGCAGCGCCGCGACGTCACCCCGCCAGATCTCGACGGCGGCCGCGCTTCCCGCCGCCGCGGCGACGGCCGCCTCGCGCGCCGCAGCCTCGAACAGCGTCCGCCGCCCCGACCCGGGGGGTCCCACCAACGCCAGCGCCGAGAAGGGTACCGCCCCGTCCCCGAGACGCTCGAGCGCCGCGCGCATCGCCGCCCGCTCGGCCCGATGGCCGACCAGGATCCCGGCCAGCGGATCACCCTCCGGGTACGGGACGCCGAGATCGACCTCGGTCGGCGTCGCGGCGCCCGCGGCGAGACGCATCACCTCGCGCAGCACGAGGCGGGCGCTGGCGGGCCGCTCGGCCGGATCGGCGGCCAGGAGGCGCGCGAGCAGGTCATCCCAGCCGGCGTCCAGGCCCGCGCGCACCGATGACAGCGATGGCGCGGGACCGGCCAGCATCCGCTCCGCCGCGCCGAGGCCCCGCCCGAAGGGGGTGGTGCCGCTCCAGGCCTCGAACAGCGTCGCGCCGAGGGCATACAAATCGACCGCTGGCGTGCGCGCTCCGGTCAGCGCCTCCGGCGCGGCGTAACCGAACGTGCCGCGCGCGGCGCCGTCGCCCGGACGTGGAGGTCCGGCCAGTCCGAAGTCGATCAACACCGCCCGCGGCGCCGCGCCCGACGACGCCGACAGCCGCACGTTCGCCGGCGTGACGTCGCCGTGGACGATGCCGCGCGCGTGAAGCTGCGCCAGCGCGGTGACCAGATCGACCGCGACGCGGGAGAACCGACCGCGGCGCTCCCGTTCGTCGGCGATGGTCGCAATGGATTCGAGGCCGGGACCGACGATCCGATCCGTCACCAGGTAGACGCGCCCATCGGGCAGCCGACCGATGTCGCGCAAGCGGACGATGTTCGGATGGCTGAGCGTTTCGAGACCGTGAAACTCCGCCACCGCGAACCGCCGCCCGCGCGGGTCGGCAGCGAACAGTTTCACCACGCAGTCCGCGCCGGTCGTCGCGTCGACGGCCGCGAACGTCTCGCCCGACGCTCCCCCACCCAGCCGCTCGCCCACCCGATAACGCGCCGGAAGCTCGCCAGCCAACGGGCTGTCAACTACATTGGCGACCGACACATAAGTAAAGTTACCGCCATCAAAGAAAATTTCTCACATATTTATCAAAGTTGGCGCTACCGACGGCGTATTCGCCGTCATGCGTTATTCGGATCTGGGCGCAACTGCATCGTTTTCCCGCCGCCCGAGGCGCGCCCGGGCGGCGGCCGCCTCGGCGCGAATTTCGTCGTCATCGTGGGTGGCGGCGACGAAGCTCAGATAGTCGTCGGCCTCCTGCCCGCCCAGGATCGAGATCGCCTCGATGATCTTTCGCATCTCGCGCCGATCCCGCAGCGAGCGGGTGCGGGTCAGCTCGCTGACCGCCCGCCGGTCGTGGAGCGCGATCAGCGCGCCGAGCGCCGCGTCGCGCGTCGACTCCTCTGGATCGCCGAGCAGCTTGAGAAGCGTCGGTGCCTCGTCCCGCAAGTTCCGCGCGCCGACCACCCGGATCGCCTCCTCGCGCAGCTCGCCGCCGTCGGCCTGCAGCGCCGCGTGAACGGCCGATGGCGGCCCGTCCTGGATCTGGCGGCGGGCGACGTAGCCGTCGATCAGATCGCCAGCGATCCGCAGGACGAGATCCTGGAACAGCACCGCGCGCGTCGCGGCTGGCGTCGGCGGTGCCTTCCGGCCTCGGGGCGGGATGGGGTAGCGCGTGCTGCCCCGCCCCGCCAGCTTGAACGACAGGCTGTCATCCGCGTCGCGGCGACCGTCGTCGAGCTGGAGCTCGACCTCGGTCCGCGCCTCACCCACGGCACCAGCTTCGACGGCCTCGACACCCACCCTGGCCTGGAAACTCGCCACCGGCCCCGTCGAGCCGAAGATCCCCGTCGCCAGAAGGCGCTGCCGCAGGGCCCTCTCCAGCGCGGCGCCGTCGAGGCGGGGTGTCTGGTCGTTCGGCGGCGCCGCGATCTGGACGTGCACGTCCCCCAGCACCGGCCGCACGGGCGCCGGCGGCGCGACGGCAGCCTCCTTGCGGTGGCAAGCGGCGACGAGCAGCGCCCAGGCGAGGCCGAGCGCCGTCGCCGTCCCCACTGCCGACGATGCGCCCTGCCGAAGGCGCGACACCCGGCCAGGCCAGCTATCGGGCGTCACGTCGTCGGGCCAATGTGGATGGTTCGCTGCGCTCACCGTCGCCCTTCGGCGACGCCCTCCTAGCCCGAGCGCGCGCCCCGCCGGGCCGGTCGGCTCGACAGGACGGAACGGTTTCGCTGCGCCGCGCGGGCGCGTGCCGCGAGAGGGATCGTATCAGCATGGGGGCGCCGCAGGAGGGCGAGGTCGACGATGCGCCGGACCACCTCATCATACCCGAGGCCGGCGGCGCGCGCGGCCCGCGCGAACCCCGCCCCCTCCGAGAGATCGCAGTTGGGGTTCACGTCGATGACGTAGGGGATTCCGTCGGCCGACAGCCGCACGTCGAGACGCGCGTAGTCGCGCAGCTCCATCGCCGAAAAAGCGGTCCCCGCAGCCTCGGCGATGCGAGCGAGCACCTCGGGCGCGAGGCCCTCGCAGGGAACCGGCTTGGTGCCGCGGAACTCGGGCGAGCTCTCCACCCACTTGCCGTCGAACGAGACGATGCGCGGGGATCCCTTGGGCATCTCCGAGAAGTCGATCTCGTAGAGGGGGAGCATCTGCCCGCCGCCGCCGCTCTCCTGGGGCCGGCCGAGCATCGAAACGTAGATCTCGCGCCCCTCGATGTAACGCTCGACCAGCGCCGGCTGGCGGTAGCGAGCGAGCACGAACGTCACCTGCCGCGCGAGCGCCTTGCGATCGTGCACCACCGAGTCGACCGTGATGCCGACCGAGGCATCCTCGCGCGCCGGCTTGACGATCAGCGGAAACGGGATCGCGACGCGCGACACGTCGGGCGTCGTCAGCACGACCGCCTCGGGCGTCGGCACGCCGGCGCCGCGCAGCGCGTCCTTGGCCCGATGCTTGTGCACGCAGAGCCCGAGCGTCAGCGGCGACGACCCCGTGTAGGCCAGCCCTGCGCGCTCGAGCAGCAGCGGCAGCAGCGGCTCGAGGTTGCTCGCGCCGTCGATCGACTCGCACAGATTGAAGACGACGTCGGGCGCGAAGTCGGTGATCTCCTCGACGGCGCCGTGGAGATCCCGCCCGACGCCCACCGTTCCCGCCTCGCAGCCGCTGGCCGCCAGCGCCTGGACCACGCTCAGCGCGGTTCCTTGAACGTCAGCGCGCGCGCGATTCTCCGGATCGGACTCGGCTCCTTCGTAGTCGCGGTTGTGTACGACCAAGACGCGCGGCGGGTCGGAAGACTTCACGCACCATCTATTCTAGTGATCCCACTCGACATTGCAATTGCATCGAAGCGTCGTTAAGCGACTCTGCGCTCGCCTTCCACGTCATTGAACGTCGTGCCGAGCTCGGCGCCGAGCGCGTCCGCGATGCGTGCAGCGAGGATCGGCAGCGGCAGCGGCGCGATGCCGAGACGCGCGAGAGAGGTCGTGCGCGCGCCGGCGAGCCCGCAGGGAACGATCAGCTCGAAGGCGTCGAGCGCGGTCGTCGCGTTGAGCGCGAAGCCGTGGATGGCGACGCGGCCGCGGATATGCACTCCGAAAGCACACAGCTTTTCGTCATTTGTCCACAGGCCGGGCGCGTCGCGCCGGAACTCACTCCGCACGCCGAGGTCGGCGAGCACGCCGCCCAGCGCGCGCGCCATCGCCGTCATGTGGGCGACCACGCCGGCGCGCAGGCGCACGACGGGGTAGCCGACCAGCTGCCCCGGCCCGTGATACGTCACGTCGCCGCCGCGCGACGCCTGCGCCAGCGTCACGCCGCGCTGCGCGAGATCGCCCGCGGAGGCGAGCACGTTGTCCGGGCGTGCCGAGCGACCCAGCGTGATGACCGGATCATGCTCGCAGAAGAGCAGCGTCTCGGGTCCGGTGCCGTCGAGCACGCCGGCGCGCAGGCGCTCCTGCAGCGCGGCCGTCTCGGCAAACGGCACGCGACCGAGCCAGCGCCAGACGGGGTCCAGCGCTGCCTCGCTATCCCTCGGCGATCTCGGCGAAGAAGTCGGCGTCGACGAAATCGACGCTGACCGTCGCGTTGATGACACCGACGCCGTGGCGGATGCAGGTCTCCGCCAGCGCCGGGCCGTCGGCGATCTCGATCGGCGGCCCCTGGTGCTTCCAGGCGGCGATCGCCGTCCTCGGCCATGCGGCCGGCCAGCATAAGGAGACCTTCCTCGGGGGGCTGCGGGCTGCGGCCGTTGCATGATTCCCGACCGCGCGAAGCTCGACGAATGGCGTTCTGCCGACCGGCGCGCGCCACCCGCGCGCAGACGCGATGAGGCAGTTCGACGAGCGACCGCCGCGGCCGCGCAGCGCCTCGATGTAGACCGTGTTCTCGATGCGCTTGACGAACGTCGCGGGACCGAACCCCTCGCGCTGGAGGAGCACACGTGCGAGCGCCTCGAAGGCCGCGGGCGGCAACTCGCCCAGCCGGCGCTCGAGCGACACGAGGGTCCGCTCGCGCAATGCGCGCCGGGCCTCGCCGAACACCTGCTCCGCGCGCTCGAGCTCGCCCTCGGGCGGCCGGCGCGACAGCGCGAACAGCCCCGCGCCCGCGGCCCGCACGCGCGGTCGCGTCCCGGCGCGCAGGCGCTCGCGCGGCTCGGCGGCCAGCGCCGTTCGCATCACCCGCCAGGCTTCGTTCGGCTCGCCGTGCACGAGGCGCCGCCGCGTCGCCATGTCGGCGATCTGGCGGACCGCCATGCCGCGCCCCGGAGCCTGCCCGCGCAAGATCTCCAGCGCGGCGTCGACCGGCGTCATGATCCGGCGCGGCCCCTGGCCGCTGTCGCCCGAGCCCGAACCAGCGCCTGCCCCGCCCTCGCCCGCCGGCGCTGAGCCGGAGGCCAGCGGATCCGACGATGTCAGTCCGCCGCCCTCGGAGGACGTCGCGCTCGCCGATTCACCCGTTCGCGGGGCGTCCTGGAACCCGCCCGCGCCCCCTTCCTCACCACGTCCACCTCGCCGGCGCCGGCGGCGTCGCCGCCGTCCCGGCCCGAGCTCCTGCTCCGGACGGCGGCCGTCGGGACCGACAGCCCCCTCTGGGCCGGCGTCCATCCCTTCGGGGCCTGCTTCCTCGGGGCCTTCGTCCCGCTCGTCCCCCTCGTCCTCGTCGGCGCCCACGGCGGGCGCGCGCGCCCCTTCGGCCGGCGCCGCACCTGCGGTCTCGTCATCGTCCATCGAATCCATCGCGCGTGGGACCTCCTCGTCACCAGCTGCGTCGTCGTCGCCTTCCAGGACCCCGGTCTCCGCGAGCGCCGCCGCCCGCGCCTCGGCGGACATGCCCCCGCCGTGGGTCGGCTCCTCGGCCTCGCCTTCGTCACTCGAACCGGTCGCCGTCGCGGTGACAGGCGCCCCCGGGCGCCTCTCCTCGTTTTCGCGTTCGCGCCCGCGTCCGCCGCGGCGCCGTCGCCGGCCCCGGTCGCCCGCCGGCGCGCTCTCGTCGTCGCCGCGGCTTCGCTTGGGCGGCTCCTCGGGCTTGGCCGGCTTGGCCGTCGCGGCAGCGCGCTCTTCCGCCGAAATCTCGGGGTAGCGAAGCAGCCCGAAGATCCCCGGCTTGACCCGCACGAACGGGTTCCCCGGCGCCTTCTTCACGGCCGCGGTCAGCTGCGTCTGCATGGTCACCTCGGGCGTGCGGCCCACGAAGGTGAGCAGCTTCCGCCCGACGACCCGCTCCGTCAGATCCTTGTAGTGCAGCGGCTTCCCCTCGAGTCGCAGGACGTCGAAGGCCGCTTCTAGAAAAGTCATCGCGCCCGTCTTTACCACAGATGAAGTTTTTTTGACGACTGCACGCGGCAAGGTTACCCGTGAAGGATGATCGGACAGCGCAAGATCGGCGTTCTCATGGGTGGCCTGTCGGCGGAGCGGGACATTTCGATCCGCACCGGCGAGGCGGTGGTGGCCGCCCTCGCCGACCGTGGCTACGACGCCTGGCCGCTGTTCGTCGATCGCGATGTCGACATGGTCCTGCGGCAATCCCGCATCGACGTCGCCTTCGTCGCCCTGCACGGGCGCTACGGCGAGGACGGCTGCATCCAGGGGCTGCTCGAGCTTCTGGGAATCCCCTACACAGGCTCCGGCGTTCTGGCCTCGGCGCTGGCGATGAACAAGGTGCGGGCGAAGGAAGTCTTCCGCCTCAACAACCTGCCGACCGCGCCCGGCTACGTCGTCCAGTTCGACGGCGGCGAGGAGCTCCTGGAGCTGCACGGCTCGTTCGGCTTCCCGGTCATCGTCAAACCGGCGGGCGAGGGATCGTCGCTGGGGATCAAGATCGCGCGCGACGAGCTGGAGCTGGAGGCCGCGGTCGAGCAGGCCTTGCGCTTCGACGACGACGTGCTGGTCGAACGCTTCGTCGAGGGAAAGGAGATCTCGGTCGCCATCCTCGACGGCAAGCCGCTCGGAGCGGTGGAGATCGTCCCCAAGCGCGGCTTCTACGACTTCCGCAACAAGTACACGAGCGGCCGCACCGAGTACCACCTGCCGGCGCGCCTGTCGCCCGAGCGCTACCGCTCGGCGCTGCGGCTCGCGACGCTGGCCCACGAAGCGCTCGGCTGCGACGGTCCGTCGCGCGTCGATCTGATCGTGAGCGACAAGGGCAACGAGGTGGTGCTGGAGGTGAACACCCTCCCCGGCATGACGCCCGGCAGCCTGCTCCCCAAGATCGCGCACAGCGCGGGGTTGTCGTTCGAGGATCTCGTCGAGGAGACACTCAAGGGTGCGCGCCTGCGCGCCCACGGCCACCGCCGCGACCGCCGCGCCGTCCAGGTCTCGCATCCGGGCCACGAGCGCCGCACCGGGTTTCTCTCCGACGCGCACTGAGCCAGCCGCTCACGCCCGCGCTCCTCTGTGTTACGATCGGGGCATGGCTTATCGTATTGCTTTGCTGGCTGGTTTCCTGGTCGTTGGATGCAGTTCCGCGCCGCTCACGGGTCCCAGGGTCGACGCCGGGCGCGATCAATCGGTCGCCAGCGATCGTCCGGCCGACCGCCCGCTCGTGGCCGACGCCGGGCGCGATCAATCGGTCGCCGGTGATCGTCCGGCCGACCGCCCGGTCGATGCCAGCCGGGTTGTCGGAGCCGTCTGCTCGCCGCTCGACCTGGCGAAGTGCCCGATCACGGACGCTGGGTTGCCTGGCTTCTCGTGTGAGCCGACCTGGTCAGCGGTCCTCGCGCATACGGTCTGTGTGAACGAATTCCTGGGGGTCGAGTGGCGGGGTGACTGCGGCCCCTACCACGTCCGACGGGTCAACATCGAAGTCGACGTGGCTGACATCACCTACTACTACGACATCGCCAGCGGCATGCTCGTGGCCGTCTATTATGGGACGTTCAATTTCGGCGCGTACACGGGTGGGTGCTCGGGACCGCCTGAAGGCATCCCTCCCGAGTGTCTCAACCTGACGTTGCCCCCGCTCTGCGCGGCGGACGGCGCGATCATCGACCGCGGATTTCCCGACGGCGGCACGCGCGGGTAGCGGAACGGACGCCCGGCGCGACGAGCCGACCCGCGGTGATAGACTGACGCCCCCGTGGCACGTCGCTCGCGCAAACAGGTTCCCGCCAAGCCGCCGGTCGTCAATGATCCGGCGAACGCCAAGCTTTTCATCAACCGGGAGCTCTCCTGGCTCGGGTTCAACGAACGGGTGCTCGAGGAGGCGCGCGACGCCACAGTGCCGCTGGCCGAACGCCTCAAGTTCCTGGCTATCGTTGCTTCGAACCTGGACGAGTTCTTCATGGTGCGCGTCGCCGGGCTCAAGCAGCAGCTGTCGGGGAACGTCTTGGAGACGCCGCCCGACGGATTGACGCCGGCCGAGCAGCTCTCCGCCATCAGCGCCCGCGCCCACGCGATGGTGGCCGAGCAGTACCGCGTCTGGCGGAGCGAGGTCGCCCCCGGGCTGACCCAGGCCGGCGTTCGCCTGCTTCGCGCGCAGGATCTGAACCCCGAACAGAAGGCGCAGCTGTCGCCCTACTTCACCAAGGAGGTCTGGCCGGTCCTGACGCCGCTGGCCGTCGACCCCAACCACCCCTTCCCGATGCTGCGCAACCGCAGCCTCAACCTCGCCATCCTCATGCACCGCGAGAAGGAGAAGGTCGCCCGCCGGGAGACGATGATCGCCGTCGTCCAGGTGCCGTCGGTGCTTCCGCGCATCACCGAGGTGGCGGGCCCGGGCAAGTTTTCGTTCACGCTGCTCGAGGATCTGATCGCCATGCACGCGGGCGAGCTCTTCCCCGGATTCCGCGTGCTCGGCTGCAGCCCCTTCCGGGTCACCCGCAACTTCGATCTGTCGATCGACGAGGACGAGGCCGACGATCTCCTGAAGACGATCCAGAAGGAGCTGCGCCGGCGCGAGCGCGGCAGCGCCGTACGGCTGGAGATCGCGCACGACACGCCGGCGGAGGTGGTCAGCTTCCTCTCCTCGGCCCTCCGGCTCGAGCCCGACGACGTCTATATGTTCGAAGGCCCGCTCCACCTGGCGGACCTGGCGCCGATCTACGCGCGCGAGGACCTGCGCGAGTTCAAGGATGAGGCGTTCTCGCCGCAGATCGTCCCGCCGCTGCAGGAGTACGAGGACATCTTCCGCGTCATCGCCCAGCGCGACGTGCTGCTGCAGCACCCCTACGAGTCGTTCGAGGACGTGGTGGAGTTCATCTCCGAGGCGGCCGACGACCCCAACGTGCTGGCCATCAAGCAGACGCTCTACCGCACCAGCGCCGACTCGGCGATCATCCGTGCCCTCATCCGCGCCGCCGAGAACGGCAAGCAGGTGACCGCCGTCGTCGAGCTCAAGGCCCGCTTCGACGAGGCGCCCAACATTCAATGGGCACGCACCCTGGAAGACGCCGGCGTGCACGTCGTCTACGGGCTCATCGGCCTCAAGACCCACTGCAAGGTGGCGCTGGTCGTGCGGCGCGAGGGGAACCGGATCAAGCGCTACGTGCACCTGTCGACCGGCAACTACAACCCGTCGACGGCGCGCATCTACGGCGATCTGTCGTACTTCACCGCGCGCGACGCCTACGCCGACGACGCGGGGGCGCTGTTCAACCTCCTCACCGGCTACTCGTCGCCGCCGTCGTGGAAGAAGTTCTCCGTCGCGCCGCTGGGGCTGCAGGAGCGGATCATCGCGCTCATCGACCGCGAGGCGGCGCTGGGCGCCAAGGGGCGCGTGGTGGCCAAGATGAACGCGCTCGTCGACGGACCGGTCATCAAGGCGCTCTACCGCGCCTCGCAGGCCGGCGTGTCGATAGATCTCATCATCCGCGGGATCTGCTGTCTGCGCCCGGGCGTCCCCGGCGTCAGCGACAACATCCGGGTCGTCAGCATCGTCGACCGGTTCCTCGAGCACGCGCGTATCTTTAGCTTCGAGAACGGCGGCAAGCGCGAGGTCTACCTTTCGTCGGCCGACTGGATGCCGCGCAACTTCCAGCGCCGCGTGGAGGTGATGTTCCCCATCGAGGACGAGGGGCTGCGCGACCGGGTGTTCGACGAGATCCTGGGGATCGCGCTCGCCGACAACGTCAAGGCGCGCGCGCTCAACGCCGACGGCAGCTACACGCGCGTCCGCCCGGACGGGGCCCCGAACGGGTCCAACGGGACCGGCGGCGGCGCCAAGCCGCTGCGCAGCCAGTACCGGTTCATGGAGCTGGCCCGCGAGAAGGCGCAGTCCGGGCCGGCTCTGCCGGGCGCGGGTGGCGCATATCACGTGCGCACCACCCCACCCACGCGAACCCCGACGACGCCGCCGTCCACGGCGACCCCCGCGACCGCGGCGGCGCCCCCGCCGACCGGCGGCGCGCTCCCCACCTAGCCACAAACTCGATTTCCGCCGTATCATTGGCCCCTCGCATGCGCTCCCCGCGTCGCCTGATTGCGATGCTCGCGCCGGCCGCCCTGCTGGCGTTCCCGTCGCCGGGCTCGGCCTCCTTGATCCTGGCCCTCGATCTGCCGACGCTGGTTTCGCGCGCCGACCAGATCTCGGTCGTCGACGTGGTGTCGGTCAAGTCCGCCTGGAACGTGGCCCACGATCGAATCACCACCACGGTCGACCTCACGGTGGTCGACTGCTGGAAGGGAACGGTTGCGCCGGCGACGCATCTTCAGGTGGTCCAGCCGGGCGGGACAGTCGGCGAGATCGAGATGCGCGTCGACGGCATGCCGCACTTCCAGGTGGGTGAGCGAACGCTGCTGTTTCTGCGCGGCCGCCCCGACCACGCCAGCGTCGTCGGGATGGCGCAGGGGAAACGCCCGGTGAGCCGCGAGGGCACCAACAGCCGCTGGATGGTGAGCGCCCCCGACCGCGCCGGGGCCGACTTCGTGCGCACGACTCCGGCGTCGGCCGCGGTCTTCACGGCCCGCCCGCGCGCGCTCGATGACCTGCGCCACGACGTGCGCGCTCTCCTGGACGCTGCGGGCGCGCGATGACCCGAGCGTGGCCGCTCGCTCTCTCCGCCGCGGCGCTCGCGCTCGCCTGGAGCGCGCCGGCCGCCGCCTTCGTCCGCTACCTGACCGACGACGGAAAGCCATTCTTCTGGGCGCAGGCCACCGTGCCGATCACCGCCTACCCCGACGACTTCACCCAGAGCTCGATGACCGCGTCGCAGGTCGACGTGGCGATCACGGCGGCGACCGCCACCTGGAGCGCGGCCCAGAACAGTTGCACCTATCTCACGCTGCTGCCGACGCTCGCCGCCGGCAGCGCGCCCCCGGCCGCCAACGACGGCCACAGCACGATCATCTTCCACAGCAACGTCTGGTGTCACGTCGACGCCGACGGCAGCTGCCCGGCTGGGGCCGAGTACGACCGCTCGGCGCTGGCCGTCACGACCGACACCGCCAACACGAAGACCGGGCAGATCTACGACTCGGACGTCGAGGTCAACGCGGTCAACTATCAGTGGGCGGACGTGGTCGCCGATCCGCAGCTCGACGCCGACATGGATCTGCAGAACGCGCTCACCCACGAGCTCGGGCACCTCATCGGACTCGACCACACCTGCTGGGACGCGCTGACCTCGAAGTCCCCCCTGCGCCCCGACGACAACAACGGCCAACCTGTTCCCGACTGCGCGACAGCCTCGGCGGAGGTGCAGGCGACCACCATGTTCCCCTCGGCGACACCGGGCGACATCGAGAAGCGGGATCTCGCCCCCGACGACGAGGACGCCCTCTGCAAAATCTATCCGCTCGGCGATCCGCCGCCACCGCCCGGGACCGACGCGACCGGCGGGTGCGCGAACACGGGGTGCACGGCCGCCGGAACCTTCGACCCCGGCCCGCTTGGTGCGTGGGCGGTGCTGGCCGCGGCGATCGTGCTCCTTCGCCGCTCGCGCCGCGCGACACCGCGTTGAAGATGGGCCCGCGTCACCGCCTGCTCCCCCTCGTGCTGGCGCTCTGCGCGCTCCCCGCGCTCGAGCGGCCCGCCCAAGCGTACGTCCGCTCGGTCAGCATGAATGGCATGGGCCCGCCGCTTTACCGTTTGTCGAGCTGCGAGACCATGACCATCTATCTGAACGGCTTCTCGGACCTGACGTCCGACGAAGTCGCGAAGTCGATCGGGGCGGCGGCCGCCGCCTGGGGCCCGGATCAGGTCACCTGCCCGTCGGCGACCAGCGACGCCGGAAAAGGCCACCCCTACTTCCAGATCATCCCGCAGCTCGCGACCGGCGGCGCGGTTCCCGGCCTCGTCGGCCAGGACGGCAAGAACTCGATCATCTTCGTTACCTCCGCCTCCGACTGGGAGATGATCGGCGCGCCGGCGGACGCGCTTGCGTTCACCAGCGTCTACAAGGAGCCCGACGGACGGATCGTCGAAGCCGACATCGACATCAACGCGACGGATCCGACCATGTTCTCGTGGGCCAACCTCGATCCGGGAGCCCCGCCGCCCAGGAACGGCATGGCGCCCTTCGACCTCCAAACGGTCATGACCCACGAGTTCGGCCACTTTCTGGGCCTCTCCCATACCTGTGACAGTGGCATCCCCGGCGACAACGGCGATGCACCGCTCACTGGCGTCCCTCCCTGCAGCGGCGCCAGCCCTGAGGCGATCGCGGCCGTCATGTACTACGAGATCAAACCCAACTCGATCGCCAAACGCGTCCTGACCGCCGACGACGCGGCCGGCGTCTGCGCGATCTACCCGGCGGACATGGATCCCCACGCCTGCACGGAGAACACGCCCGACGATGGCTGCGGCTGCGCGACCGCGGGCATGGGTCTCGGATCGGGCGCGGTGGTGGCCCTGGCGGCGCTGGCGCTCGCGCTCGTGGTCGCCTGGCGCCGCCGCCGGCGCTAGCGCGCCTACAGCCCGTTCGCGGCCCTTCACCGGACGCGACTGTCGCAAGGCGGCAAGCGCGTTCGCGGTGTTGTCGATCCGAGGGCATTTGTTGCTGCTGGAGCAACGCCCTGAGGTCTCAGTACCCCACGAGACGGCCGATTACGGGCCTATTGTTGTAAAAAATACGTTGGCTTGATTACTGCTTATTGTTTCGCTTGTGTCAGACCGACACCTTGCAAACAACGGCAAAACCCGAGCGATCGGGCGACGCAAAGCCCACGGGACTCTCGTAGTCGGCCGGGCCGCTTCAAGGGGGAATGAATCATGAAGGCGCTGGGGAAACGGACCATTGAAGTAAGCATCGCGCTCGGGGCCATCGTCGGCCTCATCGGTTGCGGCGAGGAGGCCAGCACCGTGGAGGCCCCAAGCCAGGACTACGGCCTCTTCGCGGCGAACGGCCTGGCAGGTATCAACGGCCTGGCCGGCGTCAACGGCCTGGCCGGCGTCAACGGCCTCGCTGGCGTCAACGGCCTGGCCGGCGTGAACGGCCTCGCCGCCGCCAACGGCCTGGCTGGCGTCAATGGTCTCGCCGCCGCCAACGGCCTCATGACGACCTCGGCGGGCCGGAAGACCGTCTCCTACCTCGTCAAGTGCGCCCTCGCGGCCGGTGACACGCTCGTCAAGCAGGACCAGAACAACAACACCTATACGTTCGCCGGCGGCATCGGCCTCTGCCCCGCCTGGAAGAACGGCGGGGTTTACGGCAACGACCAGTGCATGGAGGGCATCTCCGCCTGCATGATGGCCCACATCAACACCTCCGGCGTCCATGTCCCCCTCTGGCTCGACTCGAATGACTCCTCGATCGGCTGGGGCGTCGATCGCGTCAACTACCCGATGCAGGAGGGGACGTTCTTCGGAGACATCATCGACACCGGTTCGCTGAGTAACCTCAGCAAGCCCACGGTCACGGCTCCCGTCGCCTACTACTGCGACGGCGCTGGCTTCCCCTCGGGCGTCAACGGCGTCGTCGCCGGCCGCATCGGCGCCAACCAGACGGGCGCCCCCTACACGAACCCGCTCGGGGGTCTCTGCCAGGGCGTGAGCACCAGCGTCGGGCAGTACAGCTACGGCGTCGGCGGGAGCTGCCCGTCCGGCTCGAACGCCGATCCGCAGGGCGGTTGCCCCGACGGATACAAGGCGCTCACCACCAACGGCAACGGTGCCGTCTGGCAGCACGGCATCACCGTTTGGCGCAACAACAACTTCACGCCGGTGTTCGATTCTAGCTACATCTACCGCCTCGAACCGTTCACGGGGGGCGGAGGGAAGTCTGTTGATATCCCCAACGGCTCGACCACGAACGGAACCATCGTGCAGCAGTGGGCCTCATGGAACGGCACGCCGCAGATGTTCAACCTCCTCCCGGCCGGCAGCAACTGGACCATCACCATGGCCAGCAACACTGCCAAGTGCATCGATCTCGTGGGCGGCGGGAGCGCGCTCGGGAACGGCACCCAGCTGGCCGTCAACGACTGCGTGAGCGGTGACCTGAGCCAACAGTGGACGGTGACCCCCGACGCGCAGAATGGCGCTTTCATCTTCAAGAACGCGCAAGCGGGGCGCTGCATCGACGTGCCCTACGGCAACACCACCAACGGCATCCAGATGCAGATCTACGACTGCTGGTCGACGATGAACCAGAGGTTCTTCGTGCAGGCCCTCCCGATGAACTGACCGGCCTCCGACGCCTCCTTCGGCGTCTGATGAGCCAGCCCCGAATGCTCCAACCTGAACGGCCGGTCCCGCAAGGACCGGCCGTTTTCCTTTCCTGCGCTCAGCGCAGGCGCGTGCTCACGGAGCGGAGGCAGGCAGCTAGCGACAGCTAGCTGGCGTCGAGCTCGACGCGCAGGTCGCGCACAGAGGGCTCGCCGAGGCTGGGGCTGGGGGGAACGTCCAGGTCTTGATCGACGGCGCGGAAGCCGGGCGCCGAGACGGTGAGACGCCAGTGCCCGGGCGCGAGGCGCGGCAGCCGGAACGATCCGGCCCGCTGGATCTCTGCGCTCGCCTTGGCGCCGTCGGGCCCCGCCGCCTCGACCCGCCCGCGAGAGACCACCGCGCCGCTCGCGCGCGCGTGGGCCTCGCCGGCGATGCCACCGGGGAACGGCACGGTCAGCGCGGCGAACTGCCCCGGCGTCGCCGGCAGCGTGACGTGCGGGTAGTCGGGGTGCTGCACCTCGACGCGCAGCTCGCCGGCCGGCAGATCGGCGAGACGGAAGTGCCCGCCCACATCGGCCGTCGTGCTGCCGAGCGGCGTCTCCGACGGGCCGACCGATGCCGGCGCGCGCGGCCAGGCGAGGAGGCGCGCCCGCCCGAGCGGCCGACCGCCGTTGTCGCGCACCAAGCCTTCGAGGACCGCCTCGGCGCGCGGCAGCCGCAGCTCGACCGGCGCCGGCACCGCGCCTACCTGCACCGTCACCTCCGCCCGCGTGGGGCCGTGCCCCGGCGCCGTCGCCGTCAAGCGGTAGCTCCCGGCCGGCAGCGCGATCGAGAACGAGCCCGCTCCGTCAGTCGCGGTGGTGAGCCCGGCCGTCGACGGATCGGCGCCGCCGGCCGTCACGCGCGCCCCTTCGATCGGCGTGCCGCTGTCGTCGAGGACGCGCCCCGCGACCGGAAATCCGTCGCGGAGCGCGAGCGCGCCGAGATCGCGCCGCTCGCCGGGCGCCAGCGTCAGCTCGTCGGTCTGGAGCGGCTCGAATCCCGCCTGCGCCACCTCGACGCGGTAGCGCCCCGGGATCAGGTCGTCGACCGTGAACCGCCCGTGCGCGTCGGCGAGCGCGCCGCGCGTGCTGCCGAGCGCGCGGCCCGCCCCCGACGGCATGGCCGCCGCCTCGGCGGCCAGCGGCAACTGGCCCGTCTGGACGGTCAGGTCGTCCATCGCGCTCGCCACGCAGCGGACGTGCGCGCCCGCCGCAGCCGCGCCCCGCGCGTCGGTGACCCGCCCCATCACGCGCGCGCCGCGCACGAGCTCGAGCAGGACCGGCGAGGCGTGGCCACCTGCTGCCGGAAGATCGACCGTCGGCGCCCGGCGCAGCACGTGCCCTGGCTGCCCCGCCGTGAGCCGGTATCCGCCCGCCAGGAAGGGACCCGCCGTGAACGCGCCGGTCCGGTCAGTTCGGGCCAGGGTCGGCAGCGGATCGTCACCCGTCGTCCGCGCGGCCGACTCGACGCGCACCTCGATCCCCGGCAGCGCGGCGCCGCCATCCTCGACCACGCGCCCGCCGATCGTCTCTCCCGGCGCGAGCGCGAGCGGCGCCGGGAGGTTCGTCCCGTCCCGCCCGGCGGCGATCCCGCGCACCGTCGCCGACAACAGGCGGCCGTCGACCGCTCGCAAGGCGTAGCTGCCGTCGCCGAGCCCGCCGAAGGCGAAGCGACCGTCGGCGCTGCACGTCGTCTCGCGCACGGGCCCTCCCACCTCGTCGCCGAGGAGGACGCGCGCCCGCTCCGCCGGCACGTTCGCCGCCCTCACGACACGGCCGAGGATCGAGCGCCCCTCGCCTGCCACATGCAGCTGGAGGTCGGTGGCTGGCGCGGTGAGCGGGGAGATCTCGGCCGCGGGAAAACCGGCCGCTTCGATCAGCACCCGGTAGGGGCCGGCCGGCAGGCGTTCGATGGCGAAGCGCCCTTCCAGGTCGGCCGTCGCGCGCCCCGGCTCACCCGCCCCGGCGCCGCCGTCAGCGATCGGGAAGGCGAGCACGCGGGCATCGGGCACCGGGTGCTCCCGGCCGTCGACGACGCGCCCCGCGAGCCGGGCGGTGGGCGCGGCCGCGGGGGCGACCGCCGCCGGTTTGGCGTGGTCGTGCCGCCGGCATCCCCCGCCCAGCGCCAGCGCCGCGAGCAGGAGACAGTAGAGCTCAGGCGGGGCGCGGCGCGCGCTTGCGAATTCCATCGGCGAGTGCTAAAGGTACGCGCCTTCCGGAGGGATTTGAAATGGCAGCGCACTGCGAAGTCTGCGATAAGCAGCGCCGATCGGCGAACAACGTGAGCCACTCGAACATCAAGACCAAGAGCATCCAGCGCCCCAACCTGCGCCGGGTGCACACGCGCCTCCCGAACGGGACGCGCACGCACGTCCGCGTCTGCGCGCGCTGTCTCCGCTCGGGCTTCGTCGCGAAGGCCTAGCGCGCCCTCCGGGTGCCCTCTGGCGTCCGCTAGGGCGTCGCCGCCGGCGCCTGGCAAACGAACGAGAGCGTCAGCGAGACGCAGTTCTGGTAGTTGCTGATCGTCAGCCCGCCGCTCATGAGCGAGGCGGCGCTGATCGGCTGCTGGTAGGAGCAGGCGATCTGCCCCAGCGTCCCGCAGTTCTTGGGGCTGGAGCAGTCCTCGTCGCCGACCCAGATCCGCCAGGCGGGCTTCGCCGCCATCAAGGCCGACGCGCTGACGGTCACGCCGGGTGGCGTGATCTCCTCGTCCCAGGTGGGATTGAACGAGTCGGTGACCGTATCGGTCACGCCGGCTGTCGTGGCGCTGACGTCGCCGGACGGGTTCTCGTACTCGCAGAAGGGATCGGGCGCCGAGCCCCCTTCGTCGCCGATCTTGGGGTCCCAGGTGCCGCCCCCCGGCGGCGTCATCGAGAGCTGGGCCGTATCGGCGATGATCGTCCACTGCGACGTCGGATCGATGATGCAGGTTCCGGCGGTGCCTCCGCCCGGGCCGCTCGCGCCCCCGCTGCAGATCTCGCACGCGCCACAGGCCATGCAGGCCGCGCCCTTGCTGCCGCACTGCTTGGCGGTCACGGTGTGGACGCACTGCCCGTCGCTGGCGCAGCACCCCATGCAGTTGGTGGGGCCGCAGGGCGTCCCGCCGCCGCCGCCCGTGCCCGGCGCGCCACCCATCGCCGCGCCGCCCGTTCCCGGCATTCCGCCGGTCGCCACCATCCCACCCGTGCCGGGCGCGCCGCCGCTCCCGATCATGCCGCCCGTCGCCACCATCCCGCCCGTGCCGGTCACCCCGCCGGTGGCCGG
This sequence comes from uncultured Pseudomonadota bacterium, assembly GCA_963725905.1. Taxonomy (GTDB): domain Bacteria; phylum Myxococcota_A; class Polyangia; order Fen-1088; family Fen-1088; genus JADGRB01. The sequence goes on from CAVSAG010000009.1 coordinate 421,488, forward strand.
AACGCCGCCGGTGCCGGGGGCGCCACCCATCGCCGTTGCGCCACCGGTGCCGGGCGCGCCGCCCTCCGGCGTCGCGCCGCCGCTCCCCGGCGTGCCACCGGCCGCCGAGGCGCCGCCGACCCCGCTGCCCCCGGCCGCGGTCGCGCCGCCGGTGCCAGTTCCGCCGCCCGCGGCGACGCTGCCGCCGGAGCCCGCGCCGGCGGACCCGATGACACCGCCGCTGGCGATGTCACCGCCAGCGCCGATCGCGCCAGCCGCGCCACTGACGCCGCCGCTGGCGGTATCACCGCCAATGCCTGTCAGCTCGACCGAACCGCCCGTCCCCCCTGCGTCCCGCTGCAACTTCGTGCTCGTTGCGCCCAGCCCGCTGTCATCCACGCCGCAGCCGAACGAAAAGGCAACCAGCAAACTGAGCCCCACGACGGAGCGCGCGGTCACCGAAGTGGTCGCACGCAAAGAGACGAGACTTCGCATGTAGCCATCGTAAACCCATCCTTGATCACAGAAAAGCGCAAACGGCCAGGGCGCAGAGGCGCGTCAGGAAGGCCGCGCCGACCCGCCCGGTGAGCCCCCTCGCCGCCGTCGCGGCGATCTGGAGGCCGATCGTCAATGGTGTCAGCGGCGCGGAGGTCATGGCCAGGGAGGCGATCGCGACGGCCGCGGTGACCGCGGCGGCGGCGAGGCGTGCCCGCGCGCGCGACGGAATGACCCGTTCGATGTCGCCCTCGAGCGCGCGCTGCAGCGCGCCTCTGAAGATCACCTCCTCGGCCAGCGCCGCCGCGACCAGATACGGCCCCGGCGTCCCCGGCATTTCCCCGCGGCCAGCAGCGCCCAGGCGAAGCGCCGCGGCCGCAGCACCGAGCGCGGCGCCGACCAGGAGAGAAACGACGAGCCCCGGTCGCTGCCCGGGCGGCGCGGCGCGGCGGAGCGCCGCCGCGGCCACGAGCCCCAGCGCCGCCGCGGCAACCGCCTGAAAGATGACCAGGCGGGGACCGAGCTCGGGAACCGAGGTCGCCATGAGGCTGACCCCGCGCGACAGCAGCGCGTAGATGAGCACCATCGCGGCGGCGTCCGACGTCCGGAGCCGGGGCGTCCGCACCGCTTCCGCGTCGAGGCAGATCTCGGCCCGCGCGACGCCCGCCTGCCAGTAGACCGCCGTCAGAAAAAGGTAGAGCGCCAGGCCGGCGAGCCGCGCACGCAGATCGCCGGTCAGCACCAGGTTGTAGAGCGCGCCGACGAGCAGGAAGGAATAGATCGTGGCCGGCCCGACGGCGGTGGTCTGCTCGTCGGAGAGATCGGCCCCCCCCGCCGCCATGGCGATCGCCAGGAAGCTCATTGCCACCGCGCCGCCGACGACCAGCAGCCCCGCCGCCGCCACCGTCGCGAGCGGCGCCCGTGGCATCACCACCGCCAGCGGCACGAAGGCGAACGCCGCCGCGCCGCCGACGACGAACGACCAGGCGCGCGCCTTGGCCGCGAACAGCCGCCCGAGCGGCACCGGAACGGTGCGCAGGATCCAGAACGCCCGCCGCTCGGCCTGCATGTGAGTGAGCGGACCGATCGTCGCCATGTAGAGCGCCAGCGAGTAGGCGAGGCAGGAGACCCGGGCCAGGCTGGCGGTCGACCAGGTCCACCCCGCCGAGCCGAAGATCTGGACGCCGACGAAGATCCCCGGCATCGCGACCAGGACCAGGAGCTGCCCCCGATCGCGCAGGATGAGGCGGAGATCCTTGTTCGCCGCGGTGATTGGCGCCGCGCGACCGGACGGCGGCGGCGCGGCCTCGGCCCACGGGGCGCCGGCCTCCTCCCAGCCCCGCATCCCCGCGCGCCGGGCGACCGCCGCGGAGAGGGCCAGCGACGCCGCGGCCACCAGCCAGAGGAGACCCAGCGCCGCCAGCGCGCCGCCCACGTCGCCGCGGACCAGCGCGGCGAGCGGCGCCGCGATCAGATGGCCCGGGCCGCGGTTTGCCCATCCCGACACCGCCACCAGCTTCGTCGCCAGCTCCGCCGGCATGCGCAGCACCCAGGTTCCAAGCATCCAGGTCGCCGCCAGCGCCAGCACCGCCACCATCCGCAGGGCGCATCCAGATCGTTCGCCGCCGCGCGGGCGCGACGCCGCGCACGACCATCAGCTGCGTCGCGTAGGCCAGTGTCGAGATGCTGATCTGAACGGCCGACGAGATCGCCGCCGCCAGCAGCCAGGCGACGGGCGGCAGCCGCCAGACCAGCGCCGCGCCCAGCAGCACCGGAAAGAGAAACAGGGCGCCGACCGGATCGGTCACGGCGTCGGCGATGCCGCGGGCCGAGACCAGCGTCGCCAGCGACACCGGACGCGCCAGCAGGAACTCGTTCTCGGCGGAGCCCGCGCGAACGGCGTCGCTGCTCGCCGCCTTGGCGGTGAGGCTACCGAACGCAAGCGTCGCGGTCACCAGCGGCCAGCGCCGCGGTCTGCCCCGCGAGATCGACCGAGACGACGATCTTGGCGAAGGCCTGCATGAACAGGAAGGCGTAGGCCAGCGCCCATCAAGAGCCCGGCGATGGTCACCAGCACCGGGATGCGACGGCTGCCGCGCGCCGCGAGCCCGTTGCGAAAAGAGCGCAGCCGGGACACGGATCATGAGCCGCGCCAGCGTGCCGGCGTGGAGGGAGGCAGCGGCGGCTCAACGATCGCCGCCGCTCCGCGCGGCCGTCGCCGGCGCGGACGCCGACGCCCGTCTTCCGCTGTCACGCGCAGGAAGAGGTCCTCCAGCGTCGTCCCCGGCGCCGCGGCGAAGCGGGCGCGCAGCTCGTCGGGCGTGCCGACCGCCTGCAGCCGGCCCTTTTGAATGATGGCCACCCGGTGGCAGAGCCGCTCGGCGGCGTCGAGCAGGTGGGTCGACAGGAAGATCGTCCGCCCGCCGGCGGCGTACTCGGCGATCGCGGCGCGCATCTGGCGCGCGCCGGCCGGATCGAGGCCGTTGGTCGGCTCGTCGAGGATCAGGACGCGCGGCTCGTGCACCAGCGCCAGCGCCAGCGCCAGGCGCTTCTTCATCCCCAGCGAGTAGGTCACCGTGTAGGCGCGCGCCGCCGCGCCCAGACCGAGGCGCTCGGCGATCTCGACGCCGCGGCGGCGGGCGTCGGCGCCGGCGATCCCGTGCAGCCCGCCGACCAGCTCCAGCGTCTCGAGCCCCGTCAGGTACGGATAGAGGAAGGGTTCGTCGGGGAGGTAGCCGACGTCGCGCTTGAGCGCGACGGCGTCGGCGTGGCAGTCGCGGCCCAGGATCGACGCGCGGCCCGCGCTGGGACGCAGAAGGCCCATGAGCAGGCGGATGGTCGTCGTCTTGCCCGAGCCGTTGGGGCCGAGGAACCCCACCACCTCGCCCGCCTCGATCCGCAGCGTGAGATCGTCGACGGCCAGCGTCTCGCCGAACCGCTTGGCGAGACCGACGGCCTCGATCACGGTGCCTCGATCACGGCGCCGCGGCCGCGGCGGCGGCCGCGCGACGACGGTGCGCAGGCGTTGCTCGCTGACGCGCAACGGATCGGTCCGCTCGTCGCCCCAGAGCGCCAGCCGCGCCAGATCGGTCTTGTGCGCGATGTCGGCGCCGAAGAGGGTGGCGATCACCTCGCTCGGCTTCGCGCTCCCTTCGTTGCTGACGGAGACAGCAAACGAGACGAGCGGGCCGTCCGCCCAGCCGAGCCGGCGCCGCGTCTCGGCGTCCTCGAACAGCGACAGCGACCGCAACGTCTTGCGCACGTCGACGGTGCGCGCGATCGCCTTTTCCGATTCGCGGAGCAACTTGAGCGGCTCGTCGCCGGCGAACCGCGCCAGGGCGGCTCCGAGGTCGGCGCCGACAGGCAGCCGGGCGACGGTCTCCGATTCCGTGATCACGCGGCCGAGCGTCCGGTCATTGTCGAGGAGGCGCGCGACCTCGAGAATTTCAATCCCGTCGAGCGAGACGCGGCGGAGACGGCGCGCCACCTCGTCGGGGGGAACGTCGTCGACCAGCTTCACGTCGAGGATCTCGCCCAGCGAGGGGATCCCGAGCCCGAGCGCCGGGCCGAACGACAGATCCGGCTTGGGGTGAAACCCGACCGAGTAATGGATCTCGAACCCGGCGCGCCGAAAGATGCGCGGCAGGTGGCGCACCAGATCGAGATGCCCGAGGTAAACGACCCGTCCGAGCTTGGTGTAGCGGACGCGATAGCCGTGCGGCGTCCCCTGCGCCGCCCGCGGCGGCGGCCGCGTCGGGTCCTGCACCGGCCGCGGCTTCGGCGGTGGCGCGATCGCGGGAGGGCGCGGGGACTCCTTGGGGGTCCCTGGTTCAATAGTCCCGCTCCAGGCATTCATGCGGCGCAGGTAGAAGAGGCGCTCGCCCTTCATCGCGTCGAGGTCACAGGCGATGCCGCAGTCGTAACAGATGAGCTTGTCCTTCGCGCCCGCCTCGGCCGCCGCGACGCTGCTCGGGTGCAGCAGTTTCTTGTACGGCTTTCCGCACGGCGGCGAGAGGCGATCCTTGAGCGCCTTGCGGTACTCCTTGGCCAGGAAGTCGGGTTCGAGGCCGATGTCGATGTGGCTCCAGGGGAGGCGCGCCGTCACCGGCAGCGTGCCGAGCGCGTGCGTGCCGTCGAACCCGGTGCGCGGCGCCGTGGCCGCCATCGCCTGCTCCCACAGATCGATCCGGAGCGCGTCGTCCCAGCTGTCGAACCGGCAGCCTAGCCGATACGCCGCCTCGAGCAGCTCGCCCGCGCGCCGATCACCGCGCGCGAAGATCCCTTCGATGTGCGACTGCTGGTTCTCGTGCATCTTGAGGTTCACGCGCAGCGCGCGCGCCCGCTCGGCCAGGAGCCCCTGCTTGCGGGTGGTCTCCGCCTCGCTGTCCATCGCCGCCCACTGGAACGGCGTGTGCGGCTTCGGCACGTGCGTCGACACCGAGGCGGTCACCTGCGCGCCCCGCTGGTGCTGGCGCCCGATCGCCTGTACCCGCGCCGCCGTCTCGACGATCCCCAGGACGTCCTCGTCGGTCTCCGTCGGTAGCCCGATCATGAAGTAGAGCTTCATGCGGGAGAACCCGCGCCCGAACACCCGGTGCGCCGACTCGAGGATGTCGGCCTCGGTGACGTTCTTGGCGATGACGTCGCGCATCCGCTGCGTGCCTGCCTCCGGGGCGAACGTCAGCCCCCCGGCACGCACGCCGGCGATCTCGCCCAGCAGATCGTCGTTGAGCCCGTAGGCGCGCAGCGACGAGACCGACAGCGACACCTTCTCGGGGGCGAGCCTGGCCATCGCCGCCTTCACCAGCGGCGTCACGCAGGAGTAATCGGCCATCGACAGCGACGTCAGCGCCGTCTCGTCGTAGCCGCCTTTTTTCACGCCGCTCGTCAGCGCGTCGAGCACCGCCACCGGATCGCGTTCGCGCACCGGCCGGTAGATCATCCCCGCCTGGCAGAAGCGGCACCCCTCGGTGCAGCCGCGCGCCACCTCGACCGCCATCCGATCGAAGATCGCCTCGGCGTACGGCAGCGGCGAGTCGTCGGGGAACGGGAATCGGTTGATGTCGTCGACCAGCACGCGCCGCGGACGCGCCGGCACGCGCGGATCGAACGGCGCCCCGACCACCAGGAGGCCGCTGTCGGCGTCGAGCTCGGTCGGGTAGAGCTCGGGGACGTAGAGCGGGAACTTTTCCGCGAGGCGAATCAGCCGCTCGCGGCGCGGGACGCCCGCGCGGCGCAGCGCGGCCGCCTCCCGCACCAGCGGCGGCAGCGCCTCCTCGGCCTCGCCGATGAAGAACGCGTCGATGAACGGCGCCAGCGGCTCGGGGTGCGTGGCCGTCGGCCCGCCGGCCAGGATCAGCGGCCCGTCGTTGCCCCGGTCGGCCGCGCGCAGCGGGATCCCGCCGAGATCCAAGATGGCGAGGACATTCGTATAAGTAAGCTCGTACTGCAGCGAGAACCCGACCACGTCGAACTCGCGCACCGGCGTCGCCGTCTCCAGCGTGACGAGCGGCAGACCGCGCGCGCGCAACTCGGCCTCGCAGTCCAGCCAGGGAGAGAAGACCCGCTCGCAGGCGATGTCGTCGGTCTTGTTGAGCAGGCCATAGAGGATCTTCGTCCCCAGGTGCGACATCCCGATCTCGTAGACGTCGGGGAACGCCAGGCAGACGCGCGCCGCCAGGCCCGCCGGCGCCTTGCGCACCTGGTGGTACTCGCCCCCGACGTAGCGGGAGGGCTTTTCGACCTTGCTCAGGAACGCGGCGTACGGATGTTCGAACAAGGTCCCCGCCCTCGCCTGCTCACGGTTTACTCATTCCCCTGGAAGACGTAGACGAACTCCGTCCCGTATTCGTCGCCGGCCTGCGGGAAAGCCCAGTGTCCAACGATGTCCTTGATACACGGCTCCAGCGCCCGGAACTGCGTCGGCCCATCGATGGCCGTGTGCTTGACGTGCCCCGAGATCCCGATGTTCAGCTTCACGCTGATCTTGCCGTGCGTGAGGCTGCTGTCGCGCAAGAGGGCCCGTTGGTAGCAGTTCTTGATCCCGCCCATGTTGTTGTGGATGACCTTGGCGATGTCGGCCTGCGACGGCGCCGGGCGCGAGGCGCCGCCGCCCCCGGTGATGTTCAGCTTGCGATTGTCCTGATAGCGGGCGTTCGGGTCGTTCGCCGCCACCGGCGTCGTCGGCGTCCCCGAGGGCGATAGCGGCGGCGGCGAGGTCGCTCCCACGGCGGCACGTCCGCGCGGCGCCGGGTGTCCCTTGCCGCGGCCGTGCGGCGACGCCGGTTCGGGCGCTTCGGGCGCCGGAGAGGCAGCGGTCGGCGGTACCGGCGGCGTCGGGGCGGCCGGCGGGTTGGGCGGCGGGTTGTCGACGATCCCGGCCAGCGGATCGGTGGTCGCCTTGCTCGGCAGCGAGACGGCCGGCTTCGGTTTCTTCGCCACCGTGAGGATGAAGACGACGCAGACGGCGGCCACGACCGCGAGCAGCACGAGGATCAGGCGTCCCGCGCGCTGGCGGGCCGCCGGCTGGTCGGCCGCCGCGGTCTGGTAACCGACCACGGCCGCCGAGGAGAGAAGGCGTGGCGCCGGGCCGGCGCCCGAGGCCGACGCCAGGTTCAGCGTGTTGAGGACATCCGACTTCTCGGCGCCGCGCGAGGTCCCGTTCGAAGCCGACGCCGACGGCTCGGCGTGCGAGACGCCGTTGGTGCCAAGCCCGTGCAGCATGTGCGGCTGCGGCGCGGGCGTCTCGAGCATCGAGGACGGATCCATCTCCAGCCCGGACTCCCCCGCCGGGGCGAGCGCCGAAGCGGCCAGCCCGGCGGGCCGGGCGACGGGACCGGTCGGGCGACGGCCGCCCGGGGGCGCCACCGGCGGCGGCAGCTTCAGCCCGACGCCGGGGGCGATCGGCGATCCGACGACCGCGTGCGCCCCCGTCTGGCGCGCGGGCGCCCCCCCGGCGGCCGCGAGCGGCACCGACGGCGCCGTCGGACGCCGGGGCGCGCCCGGAAACGGCGGCGGGGGCGGCGGGGGTGGCGGCGACGACGACGCGGCGACAGGCGTGGGCGGACGCCGGCGGGCCGCCAGCTCGCCAGCCAGCGCCGGGACGTCGGTCGGTGGCTTCCAGCTGCCGAGCTTCTCGTTCCAGACGTGCAGATCGGCGTCCCGCGAAAGCGGCGCGACCTTGTCGATGAGCTGCCTGCGCGTGAACGGCCCCGTCCGGTTGCCGTCGAGTGCCATGTACCAGGCGACGCCGTCGTCGACGGGGGGCTCTGGCCGGGGCGCAGCGCGGCGCTCGACCGGCGGCGCCAGCGGCGCGCGGGGGACGGACGGGGTCGGTGGGCGCGCGGGAGGAGATCCCGGCGATCCGATGGTGGCCGCGGGCGCCGATGGACGCCGCGGCGCGGCCACACCGGCCCCTGCTACCGCGCCCTCTTCCCGCACGGTGATGATGTTCGTGCAGGACTTGCAGCGGACCTTTAGGATCTTCCCGCGGACCTTCTCGTCCGCGATTGAATACTTGGTCTGGCAGCGATCGCAGACGAATTTCATGCGGTTAGAGCTTCCCGGCTCCGCGCCGCTTCGGGCTCGGATTGGTCGCGGAAAATTATCATCGAAGCGTCAGGATTACCATCGCGGCGATGGCCAAAACAATGAACGTCGCGACGAGGATCCAGCTTCCCCGGGAGGCCGGCGGAGGGACCGCCAGCTCGGGCGCGGCGGCGACCGCCACCGCGGCCGCGGGCAGCGGCGTGGCGACCGCGATCGGGGTGGAAATCCGGGTAGTCGCCACGGGGGCAGGCCGGCTCGCCACCTCGACCGCCGGCTCGATCCGCATGCTGAGCGGCGCGCGGCGATCGAAGTCCAGCTCTTCCCCGTCGTCGGCCTCCGCGGCGCAGCCCGCCGCCGCGCCGGGCGCGTAGAGCTCGTTCATGTAGATGGCGACCCGCCGGTTCCCGCTGCGCAGCCCGCTCTCGTTCAGGAACTCTTCCAGATCGTCGTGCATCTCCTGGGCGGACTGGTAACGGTCCTCCGGGCGCTTCTCGAGCGCGCGCATCACAATCTGCTCCAGCGCCGCCGGATAGTCGCGCCGGACTGCCGTCGGCGGCTGCACCCGCTCGCCCGCGATCCGCCTCATGACCGCCTCGGCCGGCCCGCGGTAGAGCCGCTGGCAGAGCGTCAACTCGTAGAGGATGATCCCCAGCGCGAAGATGTCCGAGCGGTGATCGACGGTCTCGCCGCGCACCTGCTCGGGCGACATGTACGAGGCCTTGCCCGGCAAGATCCCCGTCTCCTCGCGCAGCTCGTCCTGGGCGCGGGCGATGCCGAAGTCGACGATCTCCGTCTGCCCCTCGTAGGTGACCAGCACGTTGGTCGGCGACACATCGCGGTGGACGATGCGCACGACGCGCCCGTCGGCCTCCTTGCGCTCGTGCGCGTAGGCCAGCCCCGCCGCCGTCTGGCTGACCACGTGGACGGCGTGCTCGAGCGGCAGGTAGCGATCGACGGCCAGGCCGCGCTTGACGATGTCGGCGATCGTCTCGCCGTGGATGTACTCCATGGCGATGTACTTGAGCCCGCCTTCGTCCGCCACGTCGTAGACGTGGACGATGGCGGGGTGGTTCAGCTTGGCGGCGAGCCGCGCCTCGTCCAGGAACATCTGCACGACGCGCGGGTTCTTGGCGTAGCGCGGCTGCAGGATCTTGAGCACCACCTGCTTCTCGAAGCCGCCCACCGCCTCCTGGCGCGCGACATAGAGCTCCGCCATCCCGCCCGAGGCGAGGTGGCTGAGCACGGTGTACCGCCCGATGCGCTGGCCGACGAGGTCGGTGGGGGTCGCCTCGCGGGGGGAAGACATGCGACCGCGAATCCTACTCAATAAACCCCCTCCCGGCGTTTGATTTTGTCGCGTCTGCCGAGTTAGGAATGGCTCGGCCGTGCACATCGAGCTGCCTCGCGACGCCTCGCTCGACGGGCACCTCGTCGACCGGGCGATCGGCTATCTGACCTTGACGACGGGGATCGCCTTCGCGGCCGCCCTCGCGTTTCTGCTCGCCGCGCTCGTGATGCACCGCGCGCGGGCGGGGCGAACCTGGGGGCAGCACACGCATGGCAACCGGACGCGCGACCGGGTGCTCATGTTCGCGGTGACGCTGATCCTGTTCGTCGCCATAGACGTGACGCTGGCGCTGCGCACGACGCGCGACCTCGACGAGCGGTTCTGGCGCTATCCCGAGGCCGATCCGGCGGCGGTGCGCGTCGAGGTGACAGCGCGGCAATGGGCCTGGACCTTCCGGACCGCCGGCCCCGACGGCCGGTTCGGGACGGCCGACGACGTCGTCACGCTCAACGAGCTCGACGTGCCGGTCGATCGCCCCGTCTACCTCAAACTGAGATCGCGCGATGTCGTCCACTCGCTCTACCTGCCGAGCTTCCGCGTCAAGATCGACGCGATCCCGGGCATGACCACCCGCGCCTGGTTCCAGGCGACGACGCCGGGGCGGTACGAGCTCGGTTGCGCGCAGCATTGCGGCGTCAGCCACTACAGGATGCGCGGCTTGCTGCTCGCGCGCACGGCGGACGCCTACGCCGAGTGGCTCGCCCGCGCCGAGACCGACAGCCGGCTGCGCCACGATCCTGGCGCGCCGCCGGACGACGGCGCCTGGAGCTGGGAGTCGATCAAGTGACCGACGACGGCGGCGACGCCACCTTTTCGCAAGGCGAGGAGATCCCGCCCGAGCCGACCGGCTTTCTGCGCCGGTACGTCTTCTCGCTCGATCACAAGGTGATCGGGCGGCAGTTTCTCTTCCTGGGGCTCGCGTTTCTGGCAGTCGGCGGGCTGATGGCGATGCTGATCCGCTGGCAACTGGCGAGCCCCGGCGTCCCGGTGCCGGTCGTCGGCAAGCTGCTGTTCGGCCCGTCGGGCGGCGTGATCTCCCCGGTCGCCTACACGGCGCTGTTCACGATGCACGGGACGATCATGATCTTCTTCGCGGTGACGCCGATCCTGATCGGCGGCTTCGGCAACTTCTGCCTGCCGCTCATGATCGGCGCGCGCGACATGGCCTTCCCGCGCCTCAACCTGGCGTCGTTCTGGACCATGTTCGCCGCGACGGCCGTGCTGACCGCGTCGTTCTTCGTGCCGCTCGGTCCGCCCGAGGCCGGCTGGACGGCGTACGCGACGCTGTCGACGGCGATCGGCGCGCCGGGGCCAGGGCAGACGCTCTGGGTGGTGGCCATCTACCTCAACGGCGCGTCGTCGGTGATGGGCGCGGTCAACTACATCACCACCGTGCTCCGGTTGCGCGCACCCGGGATGACCTGGTTCCGGATGCCGCTCACCGTGTGGGGCTTCTTCCTGACCTCCATCCTGAACGCGTTGTTCGTCCCGGTGCTGGCGGCGGCGATGGTGCTGCTGTTCTTCGACCGCGTGCTGGGGACGCAGTTCTTCATCGCGGGGACGACGCCCGGCGCGGGGGGCGATCCGATCCTCTACCAGCACCTCTTCTGGTTATTCGGCCACCCCGAGGTCTACATCCTGATCCTGCCGGCCTGGGGGATCGTCGGCGATCTTCTGTCGTTCTTCGCGCGCAAACCGGTGTTCGGCTACCGGGTGACGGTCGGCGCGCTCGTCGGCGTGGTGGTCCTGTCGACGGTCGTCTACGGCCACCACATGTTCACCACCGGCATGAGCCCGCTTCTGGGCGAGAGCTTCATGCTGCTCACGATGATCATCTCGGTGCCGACGTCGCTCATCGTCCTCTCCTGGCTGGGGACGCTCTGGCGCGGCGCCATCCGGTTCCCGACGCCGATGCTGTTCTGCCTCGGCCTGGTGTTCACCTTCGGCGTCGGCGGCCTCACCGGCCTCTACCTCGCCGACATCACCGCCGACATATACCTGCACGACACCTACTTCGTCGTCGGGCACTTTCACCTCATCATGGCCGCGGCGTTGCTGATGTCGCTGTTCGCGGCGACGTACTTCTGGTTCCCCAAGATGTTCGGCCGGATGATGAACGAGGGGCTGGGGAAGCTGCACTTCTGGCTGACGTTCCTGCCGCTCAACGTCGTCTTCTTCGGGATGCTGCTCATCGGCTATGCGGGGATGCAACGCCGGCTCTACGACCCGTCGGTCTACGACTTCTTGAAGCCGCTCTTGCCGCTCAACCGCGCCATCTCGCACGCGGCGTTTCTCCTCGGCGCCGCGCAGCTCATTTTCGTGGTGAACTTCTTCTGGAGCCTTGCCCGCGGCGCCCGCGCGGCCGCCAACCCGTGGGAGGTCGGCACGCTCGAGTGGACCGTCGCCTCCCCGCCGCCCCACCACAACTTCGATCGGATCCCGGTCGTCGTCCTCGGCCCGCACGAGCTCGGCCACCCCGCGGCCCGCCCGCTGGGGCGCGACTGGCTGGCGCAGACCGAGCCGGTCCCCCAGGAGACCACGACGCTGCCCGGGGCGCGCCCGCCCGTGGAGCCTGTATGACGGCCGCGCCGATCACGACCGCGCACCGGCGCCAGATCGACGCGCAGGTCGGCCTCATGATCTTCCTGGGCGCGACGGCGATGCTGTTTGCGGCGATGCTGCTGGCTTACGCGATCGTTCGCGCGCAGTCGCCCGCCTGGCCCCCCGCCGGCACTCCGCCGTTCCCGCGCGGCGCCGCCGCCGGCAACACGCTGGCGCTCGTCGCCGCCAGCCTCGCGTTGCGCCGGGGTTGGGCGCGCGCCGCCTTCGGGTTCGGCGCGGCGTTTCTCTTGCTGCAGGCCGCGCTCTGGCGGCACCTCGTCGCCGTTCACCTCGGCCCCAGCGCCGGCGCGCTCGGCGAGGTCTTCTTTGCGCTCTCCGCGCTGCACGCGCTGCACGTGCTCGGCGGGCTCGTCTCGCTGGCTCTCACCCGGGCGCGCCGCCCGCGTCTGCACGCGCTCTACTGGGACTTCGTCCTCGGGATCTGGGTCGTTCTCTACGTCGCGGTGTGCTGGCTGTGAGGTGTGCCGCCCTGCGCCTCTGCGCGGTCTCCCTGCTGGCCGCGACGGCCTGCTCGCGGACGGTCACGCTTCCCGGCGCGCCACCGCCGTTCACCGCGCCGGTGACGCTCGGCGGGCGCGTGGTCCAGCCCGCCGCCCTCGAGCACGGGCGCGAGGTCTTCACCCACTTTTGCCGCCCCTGTCACGGCGACGCGGGCGACGGAAAAGGGACCGCGGCTGCCGGTCTGCTGCCGCCGCCGCGCGATCTGCGCCTCGGCGTCTACAAGTTCGCCGCGGTCGCCGCCGGCCAGCTCCCCAACGACGCCGACTTCGTCCGCACTATCCGGAGCGGCCTGCACGGCACCGCGATGCAGTCCTGGGACGTCCCCGAGGCCGAGCTCGACGACCTCATCCAGTACATGAAGTCTTTCTCGCCAAGGTGGCGGACCGACAGCCCTGGCGACCCGCTGGTCGCCTCGACGGATCCCTGGGTCGGACACGAGGCCCAGGGCGTCGCGCGCGGCACCCGCGTCTACCACGGCCTGGCCCAGTGCGCGGTCGCCTGCCACCCCGCCTACGCGACGAAGGCCGAGATCTACGCCTACACCAAGCAGCTGACCGGGAACGGCCTCCGGGAGATCCGCTCCGACCTCTACCTGCCGATCGCCAAGCAGAGCGACTACGGGTTCACGATCCTGCCGCCCGACTTCACCTTCAACGAGCTGCGCGGCGGCGACGGCGTCGCTGACATCTACCGGGCGATCGCCTCGGGCATTGGCGGCACCGCCATGCCGACCTGGAAGAACGTCCTGCCCGAGGCCGATCTCTGGGCGATGGCTCACTACGTCCGGTCGCTGGCGGCGCTGCGCGATACACCGGAGGCCGCGGCGCTGACGCGGCGGCTGCGCGATCAGCCGCCCTGGTCGCCGCCGCCGCCCGACGCCGGCGTCGACTGACGCGACAGTTTCCGGATGGCGATCGCCACCGCGAAGAAGATCGCCGGCGGCACGAGCAGGAAGACACCGACGAGACGCAGCGCCGCGCCCAGCGTCGACGACTGGCCGAGGCAGCTCGGGCAGAGCGCCCACGCGGGCCGGGCCGCCAGCAGCAGGCCCGCAGCGAGCGCGCTCGCGCGCGGCCTCATCGAACGCCCGCCTGGAAGGAGGCCTCCAGCATCAGGACCGCGGCGAAGAACGCCGCCAGCACCAGCGCGACCGCGGCCAGTCGGGGCGCCGGCCGGCGCCGCAGATCCGCCCGCAGGCAGAACGCCATCACCAGGCCGACCTTCCCGATGAGCAGCGCGACCAGCGCCGTCGACCGCCGGGCGCCGTCGACCGGCAGCCCGGCCACCCGCAGCTCCAGCGCGGTCACGGCGCCGAGCGACACGAAGATCGCCGCGGTCGCCCGCAGCCCGCCCGCCCGCGGTCGTTCCTGCGCCGCGGGCATCATCGGGCCGGCATCAGATAGACGAAGGTGAAGATCGGCATCCAGGCCAGATCCACGAAGTGCCAGTAGAGCGCGACCACCTCCAGTGACCGCGGGCGGGCGCCGCGGAGCGCGACGCCCAGGAGGCCGAGCAGCCCCGCCGTCACGTGCAGGGCGTGGTAGCCGGTGAGCGCGTAGAAGGTCGAGGCGTAAGGATCGCCGCCGAGGCGCAGCGGCGGGAACGACGTCCAGAGGTGCCGGTACTCGGCAACCTCGCCGTAGAGAAAGGCGAGGCCGAGACCGACCGTGGCGCCCAGCCAGGCGAAGCGCGCGGGCGAGCTCCCGGCCCCCGCCGCCATGGTCATCGTGAACGCCGACGCCAGCAGCACCAGCGTCATCGCGCCCGCGACCCCCAGCGCGAGGTGCTCGCGCGGATCGGGCCAGGCGTCGGCGCGGACCCGCAACACGGCGTACGCGACGAAAAGTCCGCCGAACCCCATGGCGTCGGTCGCAAGGAAAGTCCACATCCCGGCTGGCCCCACGCGCGGGTGGCGGACGGGCAGCGGCGTGGCGAGCGCCTCCGTCGCGGGGTCGGTCATCGTCTAGAGGCCGTTCACGAACGCGGCGATGACCGCGTCGACCAGATCGAAGTAGGTCTTGATGCCCGGCGCCGCGCCGACGTCCGAGGGGGTGCTCACCAGGCGTGCATGCCCGTTGTCGGCGACGAAGCGCGCGAGGCTGCTGGGGTAGAACGACTCGACGATCACCAGCTTCACGTTCGACTTGCCCATGAGCGCGATGAGCTGCGCCGTGTGACTGGAGGTAGGCGGGATTCCGGGCTTCGGCTCGATGTAGCCGACCTCCTGCAGCTTGAGCCACTCGGCCACGTACGACCAGCTCTTGTGATAGCTGACCACGTGCAGGCCGTGCAGCGGCGCCGCCGCCTTCTCCCAGGCCGCCTCCTTCGCGTCGAGGCGGTGCTCGAACGCGGCCAGGCCCGCCTGGTAGGCGCCGGCGCCCGCGGCGTCGAGCTCGGTGAATCGCTGGGCGAGGACGCGCGCGATCCCGCGGGCGTTCTTGGGCGGGACCCAGTAGTGCGGGTTGCCGAGCGGGTGGATGTCGCCGAGGGCGCGCAGCTGATCGGCGGGGATGTTCGGCACGTCCTCGACCTTGATCCCCGTCGAGGCGTCGATATTTCCCGGCTGCCCGCGCTGGATGCGCGCGTTCCGCGACTGCTGGACCAGCGGCGGCAGCCAGCCGATCTCGAGATCGAGGCCGACGTACACCAGCGCGTCGGCGCGGTTGAGCGTGAGCACCAGCGAGGGCTTGGCCTCGACGAAGTGCGGATCCTGGTAGCCGTGGGAGAGCGAGGCGACCTCGATCCGATCGCCACCGACCTGGCGGCACAGATCGGCCAGCGTCTCGATGGTGGCGACCACCCGCAACTTGGCCGAGGCGCTCCGCGCGCCGAGCGCGATCGCGCCAGCGAGCAAAAGAGCCGTGAGCTTGGGTCCGAAACGCATGGGCAGGTTCATATCAGAAGGGGTGCGCGCCGTGCGCGCCCATCGAGTATTCGACCTGCAGGAACCCGACGGTCGTCGCGGCCACCCCCGGGCCGCCCAGCTCCTGCGCATAGAGGCGCAGGCGGGAGAACTCGCTCGGCGCGAAGGTGAGCGAGCCGGCGTCGCCGTAGCGCCGCGGCACGCTCGGTCCGCTCGGCAGGCCCGTCAGGTCGAACCGGCCGCCGAGGTAAAAGCGACGGGCGATCTGCACGACCGCCTCGCTGTAGCCGGCCCCCTCGGTGGGCCCCCCGTCGGCCAGAGTGCGGGCGTAGAACTCGGTCGTCCACTGGAAGCTGGCGTAGCTCTGGGCGACGTTGGCCGGCTTCCATTTGTAGTAGACGTCGCCGCCGTAGAGAAAGCTGCGCGGCCCCTCGACGGCCACGGGGACGCAGGGCGCGCCCGCGGCGGCCACGCAGTCAAACGACCGGCCGGTCGCGAAGTTGAGACCGACCAACAAGGAGTGCGACTCGGCGAGCTCGAAGAACTGCTCCAGGACGGCGGTGTAAGTCAGGTTGTCGGGCGTGAGCCGCGCGCCGCCGCCGAAGGTCGACACGCCGGCCAGATCGCCGGGCGCCGTGAGGCTGAACGCCTCGGCGTAGAACGTGGCGAACCAGGGGAGCGGCAGCAGCACCGACGCCTGCGCGCCGGGCCCGCGCAGTCCGTCCTCGCCGAAGAGCAGCGCGGTCATGAGCGGGCGCCGGGTGAAGTACTGCAGGTGCAGGTGCTGGGTGTTGTTGCGTCCGAACTGCGAGCGGAAGGTCCCCATCTTGATCTGTAAATTGAGCGGCAGCGAGGTGGTGACGAGGTAGGCCTCCTCGACCTCGAGCCCCGAGAGATTGGGGATGGTGAGGAACACCGCCCCCTCGAAGTAGGGATCGATCGCCGACTGCGCGGCGAGCTCGATCTCCTGGAGGCCGAATCCTTCCCGGCTCACCGACGGATCGTCCCCCGCCGGCGGCAGTCCGAGCGCCGCGAAGTCACCGGCGTGCACACCGTAGTAGCCGAAGCTGCCGTCGAGGATGAAGGAGAGCGCGGGGTTGAGGAGGCTCCCGCCCGGGGCGCGGGCGCCCTGCTGCGAGGCCCAGTTGCCGCCGCCGGCCGTGGCGTCAGCCGCGGTCGCCTCCGGCGCGGCCGAGGGTGCGGGCGTCGCTGCAGATTTGGCCGCGGCGTCTTGCGCCATGGCCTTCTCGAGCGCGCCCTGGTCGATCTGCTGCGCCAACAGAAAAACGATCGCCGCGCTAATCATGGAGCCCGCCTTTCGTCGACGCGCTTTGGGACGCGCCCTCGATTGCGCTGCGGCGCGCGCGACGCCGATCGCGCTCGGCGCTGGTGTAACGCCAGGCGAGCGCCGCCGCGAGCAGCGCCGCCGCCATCGCCGTCTCGGTGGCGCCCACCGGCAGCTCGGCCCGGAACGAAACGGCGTAGCCCGCCACACCGGAGAACGCCCCGAACGCCGTGGCCAGGACGAAGCAGAGGCCGATGCGCGAGGTCAGCGCCAGCGCGGTCATCGCGGGCAGCACGCTGAACGCGAACACCGGCAGCGCGCCCAGGGCCCGCGTGCAGAGGGCAACGGCCAGGCCGACCGACACGAAGAGAAACCCGTTCAGCCCCCGCACGGGCATCCCCTGCACCTCCGCGCCGAGCGGGTCGTAGCCGACGAACAGCAACGCACGCCAGAGCCAGAGATGGCCTCCCAGCAGGATCACGGCCGCTGCCCCGACCAGATAGAGATCGCTCGGCTGCACCACCACGGCGCTGCCGAACAGGATGGTGGCCAGGTCGTGGGCGTCTTGGGTGATCCGGTCTCCGATGATCACCGCGCCGGCGCCGCTGGCGAGAAAGACGAACCCCAGAATGCTCTCGCGCGTGAGATGCAGGCGCACCGGGTTGGCGATGAACACCAGCGTGGCCAGCAGGGAGGCGGCGATCGCCCACAGCACGGGCTGAAAGAGCGGCGACGGAATGATGTGTCCGCCCGGCCCGGCGGCGTGACCGGCGGCGTGGCCAAGTGGATCGATGACCGCCGGCACCCAGAACGACAGCGCGACGCCGAGGGCGGCCGCCTGGGCGATGGCCGACGACGCGAACACCATCCGCCGCAAGACGACGTGCACGCCGAGAAAACCGAGCAGGGCCCCGGCCAGCCCCCCGGCCAGGATCGCGTCCTTGAAGATCCCCAGATTGGAGAAGAAGTCGTGCCAGGTCGCCGCCGTATCGGTCACCGCCCCACCTTCCCGTCTGCCGGATTCTCTGCCCGCTGCTCTGCCCGACTCTCTGCCGCCTGCTGGGCCTGGCGTCCGACGAACCGCGCGTAGATGTGCTCGAAGGCGGGCGCGGAGCGCATCGCGGACGCGGTGGCGGCGAACGCCACCTTGTGGTCGCGATCGAGAAGCAGCGCGTGGTCCGCGCGCTCGAGGCCGTCCTCGACGAGGTGGGTCACCATCACCACCGCCGCGCCCCGCACCTGGCGGAGACGCTGGATGAGCTCGAGCACCTCCTGCTCGGCGGAGGCGTCGAGCGCGGCGGTCGGCTCGTCCAGGAAGACGAGATCGGCGTCGGTCGCGAGCGCCCGCGCCATGAGCACGCGCTGCCGCTGCCCGCCCGAGAGGTCGCGCAGCTGCCGCCGCTCGAGGGCAAGGACGCCCGCGTCGGCGAGCGCGGCCCGCGCCCGCCCGAGGTACGCCCGCGGGGCCGACAGCGTCACGTTGCCGGTCCCCTGCAGGCCCATGAGCACGAAGTCGAGGACGGACACCGGGAAGATGACGTCGAGCGCGGACTGCTGCGGAACGTAGGCCAGGCGGAGGTCGGGCCGCCGTTCGAGGCTGCCGCCGACCGGATGGGTCAGGCCGAGCGCCGTGCGGACGAAGGTCGACTTGCCCGCGCCGTTGGGCCCGATGACGGCCCACAGCTCCCCGGCGCCCACGGTGAGCGTGAGCGCCGGCAAGATCGGGATGCCGTCGTACCCGACGGTGAGGTCGGCGACACGCAGGAGCGCCTCACCAGCGGGCAGGCGCGATTTTGGTTCGACGGACGGAAGGTGACGAGACAATGAAAGCCTCCAGATTCGAGAGCAGCGGGGCGGCGCGAGCGAGCGCGCCGCGGTCGGTGTGATGCCGCGCGCTGGTCCTCAGCAAAGCGCGGCGCGAGAGAGACCGGCGGGAAAAGCGCCGGCCGACGTCGATCTCGCTACGCCGACGGAGGCGAGGTCTTGGGGGCACTGGCCAGAACGCCCGCCCGTCCACCCACCAGCCTCGAGCGCGGGCGTGGGACGAACCGGCGCCGGCGCTACCGTGCCGATCGCGCTCCCCACCGACGGGACACAGGAGCTCCCCTCGACGGTGAAGGCGACGCCGCAGTGCTCGTGTCCCTCGGCGGCCTGATTCTCGCCCGCGCGGAACGCGTCGTCCGGGCGCTGCGCGGGGAGCTCGACAGCGCTCGCGGCCATCGCCGCCACGTGCGTCAGCTCGCCGTGCTCGGCGCAGCGGAAGTGCCGCACCGTCATCTCGTGCGAGATCGACAGCAGCTGGGCGAACGTCGCCGCCGCCATCACCGCGACGGTGAAGGCCTTGGCGGCGGCGGAAGCCCTGTGATTGCCCGCACGTAGACGCATGAGTCTCTCTTCGAGAGGTAAACGAGATGGGGGCACTCGTCAAGGCGCGACGCTTGACAGATCGTCCCGCGCAGCGGAAGACCAACGCGTGGAAAGGCTGGCTCCGCCCGAAAATCCCGAGAGCATCGCGCCGGGATTTCCGCCCCGGCCGCCCGCCGGCGCCCGCGCGGCTGGCCGGCAATCCGCTCGTCTGGGCGGCGCTGCTCGGCCTGCTGTTCGGGGTGCCGATCTTCCGCTCGGTCACCCGGCGGCTGGGCGCGTCGCCGGCGGTCCTCGGCACCCTGCCCGCCTTCACGCTGACCGATCAGCGCGGCCAGCCGTTCGGAACGCGCGAGCTCGGCGGCAAGGTCTGGGTCGCCGACTTCATCTTCACCTCCTGTCAGGAGGCCTGCCCGCTGCTCAGCCAGAAGATGGCCGAGGTGGGGCGCCGCGCGCGCCAGACTGGGCCCCGACTTTCATCTGGTTTCATTCTCCGTCGACCCGACGCGCGACACCCCTGCCCGCCTCGCCGACTACGCTGCCCGCTACGGCGCGAACCCGCTCGCCTGGTCCTTCCTCACCGGCCCAGCCGACGCCATCGAGGCCGCCGTCGTCGGTGGTTTCAAGGAAGGCATGGGCAAGGAGAAGGTCGCGGCGCCCGGCGGCAACGCCGACGACGCGGACGGCTTCTGGCAGATCTTCCACGGCGAGCACCTGGTCCTGGTCGACCGGCAGCTGCGGATCCGCGGCTACTTCGAGGCGACGCCCCAGGGGATCGATCTGTTGATGGCGGCCGCCGGTCGGGTGGCGAACGGCGGGTGAAGTCCCGCGCGGTGCCCGTGGGTGGCAGCCCCCCCGCTCAGATCCGGTCGCGCCCGTCGTAGCCGCCGGGCCACAGGCGACAAGCGGCAATCTCCGCCCGGCCGGCGGCGCTCGAGACCTCATTCAGAGTCGGGCCCGACGTGGAGACGTCGTAGCGGACGAAGTACTCGCCATTCGGCTCGATGCGCAGCTCGGTCTGGTGGGTGTGGCCTGCCACCAGAACCTTCAGAAAGTGATCGCCCGGCCGTACGTGAAAAGGCACGTAGCCCCCGCGCGAGAACCAGCCGAGCGGGACGTCGTCGACGAACACCGCCAGCGCGCGCGCCTGCTTCTTCGAGGCGGCCTCCGGGGCCGTCTCCAGCCGGTAGAAGTAGATCATGCCGGTGTCCGCCGCGACCACCGCCGCATGAAACGGCGGCGTCGTCGGTTCTGCATGCGCGCAGGCCGCTGCACACAGAGCGACCAGGCCGACCAGCGCCAGCCGGCGCGCGGCGGCAACCCCGCTCACCGACTCACCCAGACGAAACCCTGCCCCGCGCAGTCGCCCTTCTTGGCGGAGTCGACCAATGTTTCGGGCACCGTGCTCTTTCCAAAGGCCTTCGGCAGGGAGAGCTTGCCGAGATTGCAGCGGATCATCGCCACCCCGTCCAGTCCCAGGGCCGCCGCGTATTCCCGCATGCGCGCGAGCGACGCGTCGGGGGCGTCATAGCCCACCGTCTGGAACTGTCCCGTGATGGTGAACGGTTTGGCCGGGGCGGAGTACGTCATCAGCTCGTCCTCGAACCCGTGGGGCAGCACCGGGACGGGGCGCGCCGGGGTGTAATGCGTTACGCCAGAGGAGGCGCACCCGACCAGCAGAAGTGACGTCGTCAGAACCGAAAGTTGTCGCATCACCCCCACCTATTGTCTTCGGGCCGTGGATTTTGTGAATAGCTCCGACCACCACAGCCGGACGCCGCGCTTGACGGGTCGGCGGGCGCCTGTTAGCACGACGACCATGATCAAGCGGGGCCTGGCCGTTTTTGCGCTCGCCGCCTCGGCGATGACCGGCGCCTGCCAGAAGGAGAGCGCCCCGGCCCCGCGCCCGCCCCGGTCACGCCGGGCGCCACCACCGCGACGCCGCCTCGCCGCCGCCGCGCCGCCCGCCGGACATGCCGTCATCGAGGGGACCGTGAAGCTCAACGGCACGCCGCCCGAGATGGCGCCGACCAGGCGCGACGCCGATCCGTTCTGCGCCAAGACGCCGACGAAGGACGAAGAGGTCGTCGTCGGCCCGGCGGCGGCCTCGGCGAACGTCGTCGTGCGCGTCACCGACGGCGCGAGCGGCCACTACGATCCGCCCGGCGACGCCCGCCACGCTCGACCAGAGCGCCTGCATGTACCGGCCGCGCGTCCAGGCGATCGTCGCCGGCCAGATGGTCTCGATCCGCAACGGCGATCAGACGCTGCACAACGTGCACGGCTACAAGGGGCCGTCGACGCTGTTCAACCAGGCGGAGATCCCCGGGCTGCCGCCGATCGCGCGCAAGATCGGCGACGCGGGCGACATCCTCAAGTTCAAGTGCGACGTCCACCCCTGGATGACCGGCTACGTGGTCGTCAACGCCAATCCATTTTTCGCCGTCACCGGGCCCGACGGTCACTTCAAGATCACGCGGCCTGCCGCCCGGCAAGTACACGCTGACCGCCTGGCAGGAGCGCTACGGCGCCAAGACCGCGCCAGGTGACCGTCGCCGCCGACAAACCGACCGAGGTGAGCTTCGCTTACGATGCCAAGTGACGTGAGCGCTGCGCAGCTCCAACGCGCAGAGCAGGCGGAGCCCGCGACCGACGCGGCGCCGCAGCGGCAGGCAGGTCGGCCGTGGGTTCACCGGTTCGCCGTCGCCACCGCCGTCGCCACCTATCTCCTGATCCTGATCGGCGGCCTGGTCCACGGCACCGGCTCGAGCCTGGCCTGCCCCGACTGGCCGACCTGCTACGGCACCTTCATGCCGAAGATGGAGGGGGGCGTGCTGGTCGAGCACAGCCACCGCCTGGCGGCCGGCACGGTCGTCGATCCTGACGCTGGTGCTGGCCGGCCTGCTTGACGGCGACGCGCGATCCGGCGCTGCGCCGGCTGCGCGGCTTCGGGTGGCTGGCCGTCGGGCTGGTGTTCGCGCAGGCGCTGCTGGGCGGGATCACCGTGCTGCTGCGGCTGCCGACGCCGATCTCGACGGCGCACACGGCGACGTCGCTGCTCTTCTTCATGACGGTGCTCTACATCGCCGTGCGGTCGCGACCGGCCGCCGTTGTCGCGGTCGCGCCGGCCCCACCGGTCGTCTCGCGACTGGCGCTGATCACCGACGGTCGCCGTCTACGTGCAGATGGTGCTGGGCGGCCTCGTGCGCCACTCGGGCGCGGCGCTGGCCTGCACCGACGTGCCGCTCTGCCGCGGCTCGCTCTGGCCGAACGCGCACCCGACGGTGCTCATCCAGGCGCTGCACCGGCTGAACGCCGTCGCCGTCGCCTGCCTGGTGCTCGCGTCGTCGATCGTGACGTTGCGGCGCGCGACGCGGCCGCGTCCTGCGCGCGCTCGCCGTAGCGGCGCCGATCCTCGTCGGCATCCAGATCTGGCTGGGACTTCACGCTCGGTGCAGTCGTTCCTCGACCTCGTCACCGTCGAGAGCCACCTGGCGGTGGCGACCGCGCTGCTCGGCGACGATGGTGCTCACCGTGCTGGCGGCGCGCCCGGACGGCGTCCCCAGCCTTCCCGCGCCTCGCCTGGTTCCGCGGCGGTCGTCGCAGCTCGCCAAGCCCCGCATCACCGGCATGGTGATCATCACCTTCGTCGGGCGGGCTCTGGCTGGCGCCCGGGCAGATCGCCAGCTGGCGCGCGATCATGACCCTCGTCGGCACGGCGCTGCTGGTCGCCGCCTCGAACACCTTCAACATGTACCTCGAGCGCGACTTCGATCCGCTGATGGAGCGGACGCGCGATCGCCCGCTGCCGCGCGCGGCGCTCTCGCCCGAGACGGCGCTGGCGTTCGGCACCCTGCTGGCGTGCGCCGCCGTGCCGCTGGTCTTCCTGGGCGGCAACCTGCTGACCGGGATCCTCGGCCTCGTCGCGCTCGGCAGCTACGTCGTCGTCTACACGCCGCTCAAGCGGCACTCGGGGATCGCGCTCTTCGTCGGCGCCGTGCCGGGCGCGCTGCCGCCGCTCATGGGCTGGACGGCGGTCGACCGGGCGGCTCGACGCGCCCGGGCTGGCGCTGTTCGCGATCCTGTTCCTCTGGCAGATCCCCCACTTCCTGGCGATCGCCATCTACCGCGCGGCCGACTACGCGCGCGCCGGCTTCAAGGTGCTGCCGCTGGCGATCTCGCCGCGCGCCACGCGCGTCACCATCGTGCTCTTCTCGGTCGGGCTGGTGGCGGCGACGATCGCGCTCGAGCCGCTGCACGTGGCGGGACCCGGCTACCTCGGCGTGCGCGGCGCTGCTGGGCGCGATCTTCATCGGCTGGGCGGCGGCCGGGTTCCGGCGCGCGGCGGCAACGCCTGGGCGCGCTCGCTCTTCTTCTATTCGATCGTCTACCTGACGCTGCTGTTCGTGGCGCTGGTCGATCGACAGGACGATCGCATGACCGCCCTCCTGGCGCTCGCCGCCACCGTCGCGCTCTGCCGCCGCCGGGCCTGAACGGAGATTTTTACACTTTCGTCTGTCACGTTTTTCTCCGCAGCGCCTCCTTGCATCCACGCGCGACCGTGCACACAAGGAGACCTCGATGCGAAACGGATTCGGAACGGCATTCCTTGGATTTCTCTCGGTGGCAACCCTCTCGGTTCTAGGAGGTTGCGCCTCGAACCCACCGCCGGCGGCGGCGTCGGGCTCGTCGGCGGCGGCCCCGGCGTCGTTCGCCGACCAGGTGGCGCAGGGGCAGAAGCTCTATGCCGACAACTGCGCCAGCTGCCACGGTGACGCCGGCGAGGGCGGCAGCAAGGCGCCGCGGGTGGTCGGCCTCAAGGACGGCGCGCTGCCGCTCGATCCGCCGGCCGAGCGCCAGTACCGCAAGAGCAAGTTCGTCACCGTTGCGGACGTCGCCGAGTTCACGGTGGCCAACATGCCGCCCAAGAAGGGCGGCAGCCTGACCAACGATCAGTACTGGGCGATCCTGGCGTTCGATCTGCACGCCAACGGGATCGATCTGCCGTCGCCGCTGACCCCCGAGGCGGCCAAGACGCTCACCATCCCGCGCTGAGCACCGGCGCCCTACCGCCGCCGGACCTGCCGGCCACCTTGTGGCCCGCCGGCGGCGGTGAGAGGCTGGCGCGCGTGGCGCTCTTCAAGCAGGACATGCGCTTCGCGCGCGCCGCGGACGGCACGCGGCTGGCCTATGCGGTCAACGGCCAGGGATTTCCGCTGGTGCGCGCCGCGCACTGGCTGACGAACATCGAGCTCGACTGGCAGACGCCGATCTGGCGCCCGTGGTTCGACGCCTTCGGCGCCCGCTATCGTTTTCACCGCTACGACTCGCGCGGCTGTGGCCTCTCGGATCGCGAATCGACCGATGCCTCGCTCGACACGCTGGTCGGCGATCTGGAGACGGTCGTCGACGCCGCGGGGCTCGACAAGTTCGCGCTGCTCGGGATCTCACAGGGGGGCGCCGTCTCGATGGCCTACGCGGTCCGCCACCCCGAGCGGGTGAGCAAGCTCATCTTGTTGGGCGCGTTCGCGCGCGGGCCGCTGCGCCGGAACCCGACGCCCGCGGAGCTCGACGCGCTGGACGCGCAGGGGAAGCTGATGGAGATCGGCTGGGGGCAGGACAACCCGGCCTTTCGGCAGCTGTTCACCAACCTCATCTTTCCCAGCGCGACGCCCGAGCAGGTCCGGTCTTTCAACGATCTGCAGAAGATGTCCTGCTCCGCGCAGCAGGCGGCGCGGATGTTCGCCCGCTTCAACGAGATCGACGCGTCGGATTACCTGCCCCGGATCGCCTGCCCAACCCTGGTCCTGCACACGCGGGGCGACATCTGCTCGCCGTTCGACGAGGGACTCTACATCGCCGGCGGTATTCCGGGCGCGCGCCTCGTTCCGCTCGAGACACGCAGCCACGTCCCGACCCCCGACGAGCCATCGTTCGCGCGCGTGATCGAGGAGATCGAGGCGTTCGTCGGCACCGCGCCCGGCGGCGAGATCGCCTTCCCCGAGCTGACCCGGCGCGAGCGCGAGATCCTGGTGCACATCGCGCGCGGCGACGACAACGCGCAGATCGCCGCGCATCTCGACCTCGCCGAGAAGACGGTGCGCAACCACATCACCGCCATCTTCCTGAAGATCCAGGTCGAGAGCCGGGCCCAGGCGATCGTCAAGGCACGCGAGTCCGGCCTGGCCGACGAGCCGCGGCCGTAGTCCGGGGCCCGCTCAGGATTCGCCACCTCTCCGGGCCGCCAACATCCGCGAATTCAAGTGGCCGCCGCCCGCCCAGGGCAACATCCGCGATTCGAGTGGCCGCCGCCCGCCCGGGCCAACATCCGCGAATTCAAGTGGCCGCCGCCCGCGCGGGGCAACATCCGCGGATTCAAGTTGGGTGCGCGCGCGGCGCCGAGGCGGGGTGCTCGTCGACCCGCAGCGGACCACCCGCGCGCCTCCATCCGACGCGCGCCATCCACGTCGCGGGCGACGCCGTCGCCGAAGGAGCGTCGGTGATCGCGTCGGCGCTCGCGGGCGCGCGCTGCCACCCTGAGAAGTATGGCCCCGAGCTGCGCGGGTCGATGCACGCGGGCGCCCGCAGGTGCTTTCGGAAGTTGAGCAGCACGTAGACCATGCTGGTCCGCATCTGGCGCGGCGTGGTCAGCGGCCGCGCGTGATAGCGGTCGCCCACGACCTGTCCTTTGCGGCCGAGGATGCGGTTGACCGCCAGCGCCAACCGGATCGCCAGGCCGTGCATACCGCCGCGGGCTCGCCGGGCTTCATCCCCCTCGACGATGAAGTGGCCGTGGTCCTGCTGGATCGAGAAGTGAATCACCCGGAACCGGTCGACCGACGCCCGCGCGATGGCGCGGCGGAGCGCCCCGAACACCCGGGGCGAACGCAACGACGGCAGCCCCGGCGTGGCGCGGATGGTGACCTGCACCGGATATCGCGGATCGACCTTCGGCCGGGTGTCGTGGGGCATCGAGGGACGGCCGTGCGGTTTCCGCCCGGCGCCCTTGCGCGCGCCACCCCACGTGCGGGGTGCCCCGAAGGGCAAGTTGAGCTGACGCCGTCGCACCGTCTTGATTCCGCGCATGTCCCGTTGTCGGCAGGGACCGCGGCGGGTTGCGTGGAGGGAGGCCCGGGCGACCACTGCGACCGTCGCGACCGCGGCGACTTGATTCCGCCGCGACCGCGCCGCTCGCGTGACTTGATTTCGCGGATGTTGGTTCTGCTCATGATGTGACGGATCGTGGGAGTTCGGCCGGCGAACCGGGACCGGCGTCCCGGGTTTTGGGCGGATTTCGCGGGGGCGGCGCCCTGACCGGGACCGCAGCCTCATGGGCCGCGTGGCTCCCGCGCTGCATATTGGCGACGTAGGGCGGAGATACCGCCAGCCACCAAACGCGGGAGGAGAGACCATGGAAACCAACGTTGATCTCGGGGCCGTCAAGGCGCGCCAGCATGGCGCCTGGTCGGCCGGCGACTACGCCGTCGTCGGCACCACGCTGCAGATCGTGGGCGAATCGCTGTGCGAGGCGCTCGACCTGCGCTCGGGCGAGCGGGTGCTGGACGTCGCGGCCGGCAACGGCAACGCGACGCTGGCGGCGGCGCGGCGCTGGGCCGAGGTGACCTCGACCGACTACGTCCCGGCGCTGCTCGAGTCGGGCCGCAAGCGCGCGCAGGCCGAGGGGCACACCATCAAGTTCCAGGAGGCAGACGCGGAGAAGCTGCCGTTCGCGGACGGCGCGTTCGACGTCGTGACCTCGACCTTCGGCGTGATGTTCACGCCCGATCAGGCGCAGGCGGCGCGCGAGATGGCGCGGGTCTGCCGCGCCGGCGGCCGGATCGGCCTCGCCAACTGGACGCCCGAAGGCTTCATCGGGCAGCTGTTCAAGACGATCGGCAAGTACGTCCCGCCCGCCGCCGGCGTCAAGTCGCCGGCGCTGTGGGGGACGCGCGCCCGCCTCGATGAGCTCTTCGGCGAGAACGCCGGGCGAATCACCATCACCGAGCGCGAGTTCCTGTTTCGCTACCGCTCGCCGATGCACTGGATCGAGGTGTTTCGCACCTACTACGGCCCGCTCCAGAAGGCGTTCGGCGCGCTGGACGCCGACCGGCAGGCCGCCTTCACCCAGGAGGTGCTGGCGCTCATCGAGGGGGGCAACCGCTCCCACGACCGCACGCTGGTGCTCCCCAGCGCCTACCTCGAAGTCGTGATCGAGAGGCGATAGCGATGTTCGACCTGGTCGACTTTCCGTCGGAGGGGGCAACGCTCCGCGGTCGCCTCTACCCAGGCGCTGGCTCGCGGCGCCCCGCCGCCGCGGTCGTCATGACCCACGGCTTTTCAGCCACAATCAGCGGGATGACCGCCGATCGGTACGCCGAGGCGTTCGCCGAGGCCGGGTTCGCGGTGCTGCTCTACGACCACCGCAACTTCGGCCTCAGCGACGGCGAACCTCGACAACAGGTCAACAAGTGGGTCCAGGCGCGCGGTTACCGCGACGCCCTGACTTTTCTCGCCACGCGACCGGAGATCGACGCCGATCGCATCGCGCTCTGGGGCGACAGCATGAGCGCCGCCGAGGTGATCGTCGTCGGCGCCGTCGACGCGCGGGTCAAGGCGGTCGTCGCCCAGGTCCCGGCCTGTGGCGACAACCCGCCGCCCGCCGACCCCGACGGCTCGCTGTTCGCGGGGATTGCGGAGAGGCTGCTTCACGGCGACGTGACCGCCACGCCCGAGACGACGATCGGCCCGCTCCCTGTCGTCTCCTGCGACCAGCACGGAACGCCTTCGCTGCTGAAGCCGCTGACCGCGTACCGCTGGTTCATCGAGCACGGCGGCCGGTTCAGATCGAACTGGGAGAACGTGGCCATGCTGGTCGCGCCGGCGACGCCCAACGCCGTGCTCTGCGCGGCCCACCTCGAGGCGCCGCTGCTGATCGTGCTTTCACCCGACGACGAGATGGGCGGCTGCAACCCGCAGGTGACCCGGCTGGCGTTCGAGGTGGCGCGCGGACCGAAGGAGCTCTACGAGACCGAGGGCGGTCACTTCGGCCTGCTCTATCACCCTAGACCGCTTTCACGTTGAAGCGAGCGAGTAGCCGCAAAACAGGGTCCAGGCCCTGAGATCGGCTGTTGAGATGCAGTCCATGGCGTAGGCGACGGCTTCGTCGAAGGCGTCGCGGGTAGAGTGGGCAGGCGCCTGAGGATGTCCTTGAGCTTGGCCCAGGCCTTTTCGATCGGGTTGAGGTCGGGTGAATAGGGCGGCAGAAAAAGGACCTGGGCGTCGGCCGCGTGAATCGCGGCGATGACGTCGGGGCCCTTGTGCGAGTTGAGGTTGTCCATGACGACGATATCGCCAGGCCGTAGCTGCGGGACGAGCTCCTGGGTGACGTAAGCGAGAAAGACGTCGCCGTCCGTCGCTGCGTCGATGGTGATGAAGCCGCGCCAGCCGTCGAGTGCGACCGCGCCGATCATCGTCATCGTGCACCAGTCGCCGCAGGTGGCCTTGCCAGGAGCCTTCTCCCCGAGCGGCGCCCATCCGTAGTTCGGCGGTGAGCCGAGTCGAAATCCCGACTCGTCTAAGAAGATCAGCTTTGTCGCGTCGAGGCCAGCTTGCGAGGCGATGAAGGTCGCGCGTTTGGCTTGGACGTCCGAGCGGTCTTGCTCCCGGGCGACCACCGTTTTTTTTTGTGAGTCCATCCGCAGGCGCGGACCGCCAGATACATCGCTCCCACGCTCACGTCCTTACCGCCCTGCATCTTCCACGCCTCGATTCGGTCGACGAGCCGAGCATCCGGATTCTCTGCCAGGTGCTTACGCAGCCAGTCCAGATCCACCCGTCGTGGGTTATTCCCACCCTTCGGTTTGTAGTGGACGTCGCCCGTCTCTCGGAACCGTCGCAGCAAGCGACTCACCGTCGCCTCTCCGACTCCGAACAGTGCGGCCGTAGCGGCATACGACCCGCTCTTCTTCGACCGGTACGCCTCTACCAACCGCCTCCGTAGATCGATCGAGTGATCTGCCATTCCAATGTTTGATCACACCGGATCGATCGCGTCAACATACAAGCGGTCTAGCCCGCTGTTCGACGCCGCCTGCCAGGCACAGCAGGCCTTCTTGCGCCGTCACCTCGGGGGATAGGACGCGCGCCGCCGGCGCGCCGCCAGGGCCAACGCCAGAAGCGCCACCGCGAAGGAGCCTCCGCCCGGGCCGCTCCCGTCGGTGAGCGAGCAGACCATGACCGGCGCCGGCCGCTCCCGTTCGCCGTCGATCGGGACGGGCGTGTAGCTGCTCCCGTCGGACGGCACGCAGGTGCCGATCACCAGATCTGCCGTCTGGTGCGCGATGTCCAGGCTCGCCAGCGAGAAGGCCCGCACGTTCGAGTCCGACACCGCGACGAGGTCGCCGCCGTTCTCGAAGGCGCGGCGCGGGTGGCCGGGCAGCGGCAAGAGGGCGTCCTTGACCAACGTGTCGCTGACCCAGGAGACCGTCTGGACCCCGCCCCCGTCGTCGGCGCACTCGGAGCCGGTGTAGCCGTAGGGGTGGAGCCCACCGAACGGCACCACCACCAGACCGTCGGAGAAGACGTGGAAGGCCTTCTGGATCCGGTCCTGATCCTCGGAGATCTCACTGTTCAGGATCTCGTAGTCCTCGGTGATGCCGGGCGTGGCGAAGGCGGCCCGTGACAGCATGGTCGGCAGGTCGGGGTTGGTGACGTCGAACAGCGACACGTTGAGGCTCCCCTGTGGATCGTTACGGTCGATGCCGAGGCCGATGACTCTGTCGCCGTGCGGCTCGAGGTAGTACATGAAGCCCGGCATGTAGAGCGCGCCGCGCTGGCGCGGGTTCGCCGGATCGCTCAGATCGATCACGAACATCGGATCGGTCTGGTTGTAGGTGATTGCGTAGGCGCGGGTGGCGTCGAACCGGACGGTGCGCAGCCCTTCCGGCGACGGCAACTGCAGGGCGGCGTGACCGAGCGGCGTGAACGACTGCGCGCTCGTGACCTGAAAAGTCTGGACCTCTGGCGGCGCGAGCCCGTTCCCCGTCCGCCCCGCCCCCTGCTGACTGATCACCCGAAAGACGCCGTTCTCCTCGTCCATCTGCCAGCGCGAGAGCACCGCGCCGGCGACCGAGAGGCGCGCGCCGGTCCCGAGGCGCCCGGTCGGATCGGTGATGTCGAGGACGTCGACGAGTCCCTCATTGACGGTGCCGAAGTCGTTCGGGTCGATGTCGGCGTGGCCGGCGATGTAAAGCCGCTCGTCGGTGACGAAGATGCTGCGTTTCCAGTTTTGGCCCCAGGGGAGGTTGTAGCCGTCGGGGGCGTTGCTCTGGAACGACACCTGTTCGACCTCGGTCATCGCCGTCGGCGCGGCGACGTTGAACGTGGTGACCATCGTGCGCGGCGTCGGCCCGCAGCCGTAGCAAGAGGCGTTCTCGTAGGTGGCGAGGTAGAGCACGTCGCCCACCAGGCGTGAGTCGGCGATCTCGCCCGGCACCGGATGCGCGGCCAGCTGCCGAGGCAGCGTCGGCGTGCTCACGTCGACGGCCAGCACCAGCGCCCCGCCGCCGCTGTCCGGCGACGCGTAGGTCGTCGTGACGGCGCCGCCGGTGTCGACGCCGCCGTTGGACATGACGATCAGCGTGCTCCCGAGGAGGTACATCTCGAACGGCTCGCCGGGCACCGTCGTCTGACCGATCAGCGCCAGCCGATCGGGGACCGAGACGTCCACCAGGCTGACCGTCCCCGACTTCGAGAGCGCGTAGAGCAGCCCGCTCTGGATCTGGATGATGTCGGCCTCGACGATCGCGCGCGCGGCGTCGTCCGAGGTCGTGGTGGTCGTCGTCGTCGTCGTCGTCGTCGTGGTCGTCGTGCTACCGGATGCGCCGGCGGGCGAACTAGCCACGCCGGCGCACCCGATCGCCAACCCCACGACCGTCCCCAACCCGATAAGCGAAGCTAAGCGCATACGGCGGGAGTGTTTGCAGCGGCTGTGCCAACAGCGGCCGCCGCGAATCACGCCGGTTTGCGCGGCGCCCCTCCGTCCCGGCCGGTCAAAGCGCGACACGTCTGTCGCGGTCCGACGCGCGCCGCGTGCGTGCGCTATCGTTCCGCCGGTGACGCCGCTCTCGGTCCTGGATCTCGCCCCGATCGTCGAGGGCGCCGACGCCGCGCAGGCGTTCCGGAACTCCGTCGATCTGGCGCGGCACGCGGAGCGCTGGGGGTACCAGCGCTTCTGGCTGGCGGAGCACCACAACATGCCCGGCGTCGCCAGCGCCGCGACGTCGATCGCCATCGCCCACGTCGCCGCCGCGACGACCACCATTCGGGTCGGCGCCGGCGGGATCATGCTGCCGAACCATGCGCCGCTGGTGATCGCCGAGCAGTTCGGGACGCTCGACGCCCTCCACCCCGGGCGCATCGATCTGGGACTGGGGCGCGCGCCCGGCACCGACGCCGCGACGGCCTACGCGCTCCGCCGGACGCTGGTCGGCGGACCCGACAGTTTCCCCGGCGACGTCGACGAGCTCCTCTCTTACCTTCGCGCGCCCGAGCCGGGCCAGCGCGTTCGCGCCGTCCCCGGCGCCGGCGCGAACGTCGAGATCTGGATCCTGGGCTCCAGCCTGTTCGGCGCCGAGCTGGCCGGGACCATGGGCCTCCCCTTCTCCTTCGCCTCGCACTTCGCTCCCGCGCTGCTCATGGAGGCGGTCGAGACCTACCGCCGCTCGTTTCGCCCGTCCGAGCGCCTCGCGCGCCCACGCTTGATGCTCGGCGTGAACGTCGTCGCGGCCGACAGCGACGACGAGGCCGCGCTGCTCCTGACGTCGATCCAGCAGGCCTTCGTCAACCTGCGCAGCGGCCGCCCCACCCGCCTGCCGCCGCCCGTCCCCGGCTACGCCGAGCGCCTGCCGCCGCAGCAGCTCGCGCTGCTCGAGGGCATCTTCGCCTGCGCGGCGATCGGCTCCCCCGACACCGTCCGGGGCCGCCTCGAGTCCTTGCGGGCGCGCACCGATGCCGACGAGCTGATCCTGACGTCGCAGATCTACGACCACGCCGCGCGCCTGCGCTCGTTCGAGATCGCCGCCGGCCTGCAGCTCTAGCCCTGCGGAGCCGATCAGGGCGCAGGCGCAAGCGCATAAACCCGGGCCGACGACGTAGCGTGAATGAGAGAGAACCGGTCCGGGTGCTCATCCGCCCAGCGACGCTCGACAGGGAACCCATCAGAGTCGCCCCCGATGTTCCGCTGCACGCGCGGGTACATCCTCTGGATGAACAGGATCTCGGTGCGGGCCGAGCGGAGGTTGCGCCACCAGACATCGAAGCTGGCGCCCTCGCGATAGAGTGCCGGCTCCGGATTGGACCCGACGCCGGTCCCGAGGCGCCGGGCAAAGTCGTGAAGGCCGTCCCCGAGCTCACCCGCCACGTTGACGTACCTGACGCTGTTCCCGATCCGCTCGCCCGTCAGCGGAAACGCTAGGTTTGACCCCGTGTAGGCGACGCGGGCGTCGTGCACGTGGGCCCGAAACCAGGACCACGCCGGGGCGCCGTACGGAGGGTCGCGCGCATCGTAGCCACCGAAACCGACCGCCACACCGAGGGCGAGCCCGAGCGCCGCTCCCGCGACCAACGCGAGCCGAAGGCGACGAGAGGCTCGCCGAACCGCGGGGAGTACGAACCAGCCGACCGCGAAGGCGAGCGGCAGGGCCAGCCAGGCGACCCTCGTCTGCTGAATCACCCCGCCGATGACCGCCCCGGCCAGAGGTCCCCAGCCGAGCAGGGCCGGCGCGTCGGGTGCTGCCAGCGCGATCGCCACCGCCGCCACCCCGAACGCCGCAAACAGGAAACGATCCGCGTGATACGGTATCCCGAACCAGAAAAGCGCAACCAGCGCGACGGTGATCAGGACCTCGTCCCTTCGGGGACGGCGCGCGAACGCCACGCCGATGGCGGTCGCGAAGCCCACGCCCGAGTTGGCGAGCATCGTCGCGAGCTCCCTGACGTGCCAGAGCGGAATGCCGTCCAATCTCCGCATGGCCGTGACGTCATAGACCGCCGGCAGATGGAGGCCCGGGAACGCCCCGGGGAAGAGAGGATTCCCGGTGACCACCACGTTGCGCAGATACCAAAAACCGCCCGTGCCCAGCACGGTGATCCCCGCCGCGAGGAGCTCCCGCCACCCGACCGATCCGGGCCGACGGCGGGCCACGATCGCCAAGAACGCCACGAACGGCACCGCCAGAACGAGCCCCACAAACTTGGATCCCAGCGCCAGTCCGATGGCGGCAGCGCACGCAGGAAGCTCCACACGTCTCGCGAAGGGGAGCGAGGCGAGCAGGAAAGCAGCCAGACCGAGGTCGACCATCGCCGTGGACGCCTGCTCCCACACGTCGGGAACCAACAGGAATGCGAGCCCGCCCGCCAGAGCCGCGGTCCGGGGACCCCCCGCCTCGCGCACGCTCGCCACCACGGCCGCCACGGCCAAGGCGGCCAACGGAAGCTGGCCCGCGCCCGCCAGGTAGTCCGACCGCAGCGGTGACATCAGGAACAGGAACCACAGCTCGACGTTGCTGGGCGCGTAGGCAGGCGCCGTGTCGCCGAATACTTCAGGGACGATCCACAGCCTGCGCTCGTGCATCCAGGAGGCCGTCGAATGCAGGTGATACGAGAGGCTGTCGTACGGAAAGTCGAATCGATGCAACCCCCTCCAGAGCAGCAGCACGAACGCCCCGGCGATCACCGAAGCGAGCGCCCCGTCGATCCGTGATAATGGCGCCCGCGCCTCGGCGGCCTCACGCCTCGGGAATCGCCACCACAGCACGGCGGATCCTCCGACGAGCACGAGAGCGACGTTGCGCGCGGTCAACAAGCCGACGACACCGAGCAGAGCCTCGCTGACGACCAACATCGATAAGGCCCAGAGCGCCCCGCGGACCGCGCCCGTCGCCCGGGAAGCGTCCGGTGATCCGGTGCCCTGTCGGAGCCTCCAGCCGATCGCCGCGAGCGCCGAAAGACTCACCGCGAGCGTGATCATCGAGCGAACCCCCTCATGATTTCTCCGGCCTGGGCTCCCGCGCCAGGAGATCCGTCAGCGCCTTCCTGGCCGGCTTGGCGTCGAAGAGCACCGCGGCCACCTGGTGGGTGATTGGCATGTCGACGCCCAGCCGGTCGGCCAGCGCGCGCGCGGTGTGCGCGGTCGCCACCCCCTCGGCGACATGACCGAGATTGGCGACGATCTGCGCGATCGATTCGCCGCGGGCCAGCGCAAGACCGACCTGGCGGTTGCGCGACAGATCGCCGGTGCAGGTGAGGACCAGATCGCCGAGCCCGGCCAGCCCGGCGAGCGTCAGCGGTTGCCCGCCCAGCCGCTCGGCGAGCCGCCCCATCTCGGCGAGGCCCCGGGTGATGAGCGCCGCGCGCGCATTGGTGCCGAGTCCAAAGCCGTCGCAGCAACCGGCCGCGATCGCCACCACGTTCTTGAGCGCGCCGCCGACGCAGACGCCGATCGGGTCGTCGCTGGTGTAGATGCGCAGCCACTCGCTGCCGAGCGCCGCCTGCACGGCGCCGGCGGCCTCCTGGTCCGCCGATGCCGCAACCAGCGCGGCAGGCAAGCCGGCGGCGATCTCTTGCGCGAAGCTGGGCCCCGACAACACCACGCCTGGCGTGCCCGGCAGCGCGGACGCCGTCACCTCGGCCATGGTGGCGCCGCTGTCGGGCTCGAGCCCCTTCGATGCGCAGGCGATGATCGTCCCCGGGTCCAAGTCCTCCGCCAGCCCGCACAGCGAAGCGCGCACCAAGTCCGACGGCAGGGCAACGACGATGAGCCTCCGGGTCGCTGCCGCCGCGCCGGCGTCGCCGTGGACCGCCACCGCGTCCGGCAGGCGAAAGCCGGGGATCGAGCGGGCGCTCGCGCGCGTTTTCCGGAGCGCGTGGGCCGCGTCCGGGTCGGGCTCCCAGAGCGCGACGTCGTGGCCGCGCGCCGCCGCCAACGCCGCGAGCACGCCTCCCCACGCGCCGCCCCCGAGGACGGCAACGCGCATTCGGCTACTCCGCCGTCTGCCCGGCGACGCGGACGCGGTTGCGGCCGCCGTTCTTGGCGGCGAACAGCGCGCGGTCGGCGGCGGCCAGCACCAGCGCCGGCTCGGCGCCGTCGTCGGGGAACGCGGCGACGCCGAGCGAGATGGTCAGCTTCCCCATCGGCTGCGTGCTGCCGAACTCGAACGGGAACTCGGCGATCTGCGCGCAGATCCGCTCGGCGACCTCCTTGGCCGCCGCCTTGCCGACGTCGAGGAGGATGATGGCGAACTCCTCGCCGCCGTAGCGCGCGACCAGATCGTTGGCGCGCCGGCCGTGCTGCAGGATCTTGGAGACGCCGCGCAGGGCGTTGTCGCCCGCCATGTGGCCGTGGCGGTCGTTGTACCCCTTGAAGTGATCGACGTCGATCATGAGGATCGACAGCGGCAGCCCGGTGCGGTTGCTGCGCTCCATCTCCAGCGACAGCCGCTCGCGGAAGTGGCGGTGGTTGTAGAGGCCGGTGAGGCCGTCGGTGATCGCCAGCTCGGCGAGGCGCGCGTTCAGGTTCTCGAGCTCCTTGGTTCGCTCGACGACCTTCTCCTCGAGCGAGGTGTTGAGCGTCGGCCAGCTCGGCGTTCTTGCGTTCCGCAGCTCGGCGAGCAGCTCGGCGCGCTCGCGCTCGAGCCGGAACCGCGACAGCAGGCTCTGGATCGTGAGCCGCAGATCGGGCTCGTCCCACGGCTTGGGGATGTACTGATCGAGGCCGGCCTTGTTGATGGCGTAGACGACGGCGTCGAGCCCCGCCTGCCCGGTGAGCAGGATCTTCACCGTCTGCGGGCTGCGCTTGTGGACCTCCTCGAGCAGCTCGACGCCCTTCATGCCGGGCATGATCTGGTCGGCGATCACGACGGCGACCTGCTCGCCGTCCTGCTGCAGGTCCTCGATCAGCTCGAGCGCCTCGCGCGCGTTCTTGGCGACGGCGATGTCGCACTCGCTGCCGAAGCGCGCCGACAGCTGCTGGCGCAGCGCCGCGAGGATTCCCTCCTCGTCGTCGACGCAGACGATGTGCTCGCGCAGGGCGGTGCCTGGAGGGTTCACGCGCGATCCTTCGACCGGGGCACCCGTGGGATCCGGTGCCCTTCGGACATCGGCCAGGCGCCGACCACGGCCTCGGTCACCGGCTCGGGCGCGGGCGGCGGACCATCGACGGGCAGGCGCACCTCGAACCGCGTGCGTCCGGGCTGGCTCTCGACGCGGATCGTGCCGCCGTGC
Organism: uncultured Pseudomonadota bacterium; assembly: GCA_963725905.1. GTDB lineage: Bacteria > Myxococcota_A > Polyangia > Fen-1088 > Fen-1088 > JADGRB01. Next base: position 457,773 of record CAVSAG010000009.1, read on the forward strand.
TTCTCGACGATGCGCGCGCAGATGCTGAGGCCGAGGCCAGTCCCCTCGCCCTTCGCCTTGGTGGTGAAGAACGGCTCGAAGATCCGGGAAGCGACGTCCGCCGAGATCCCGGGACCGGTATCCTCGATCCCGACGATCACGTCCCGATCTTCCGACTTGGTCTCGATAAGAATCTCACCCCGCCCGTCCATGGCCTGTATCGCGTTGTGGATCAAGTTCGTCCACACCTGGTTCAGCTCACCTACATACGCTGTTATCGCTGGCAACGATCCGAATGATCTCCTCACATTAACGCCATTTTCTCCGTACTTCAACTGATGTGAGAGGATCACGAGGGTATCTTCGATGCCGGCGTGGACGTCGACGCGTTCGAGGGGTGCTTCGTCCAATCGCGAGTATCTCTTGAGCGCGCCGACGATCCGGCGGATGGCGCCGATCGCCGTGCGGATGGTCCCGGCCGTGCGCGCCAGAAAGGCAACTTCACGCAAGTAGCCTGCCAAGGGCGCCAGACTCTTGTCGCCGACCAGGCCGCGAAGCTCAGGCGCGACCCGCTCGCCGATCACCCCCACCTCGGCCAGCATCGCCGCCGCCTCGGCCGCGCCGTCGGCGCCCAGGAACGCCGTCTTCAGCCGACGCACCTGCTGCCGCGCTTCGATCGAGGTCATGAGCGGCGACGACATCATCTCGGGCAAGAGCCCGTCGATGAGCTCGAAGAAGCGATTCACCGAGGCAGGGGGAAGATCGAGCGCGGTCAGCGCCTGCGCGCTGTGGCCGAGCCGCCGGACGGTCTCCGACAGCGCGTCGACCAACCCCTGCACCGCCGCGGCCGGCGAGTTCACCTCGTGCGCGATCCCGGCGACCAGCATGCCGAGCCCGGCCATCTTCTCCGAGTGGATGAGCTGCCCCTGTGCCTCGCCGAGCTCGTGCAGGGTGCGCTCGATCTCGGTGTTCGCCTTCTCGAGCTCGGCGGTGCGCGCCCGGACGCGCGCCTCCAGCACCTCGGAGAAGGCGCGCACCTCGGTGTAGAGCCGCGCGTTCTCGATCGCCGTCGCCACCTGGTCGGCGAAAGTCACGAGCAGGCGCAGGTCGGCCTCTCCGAACGGCGCCTCGCCGAGCCGCCCGATGACGATGACGCCGACCAGACGTTCCTTGAGCGTCAGCGGCGCCGCGATCACCGGGCCGGTCAGCCCCGCCGAGAGCGCCGCGTCCATCAGCTGCGGATCGGCCTCGACCGCGGGCGTCCGTCGCGCGCGCCCCAGCGCCGACACGGCGGCCGCCAGCCTGCCGAGTCGCCCGCCCACCTCGTCGCCCGCCACCGCGCGCACCACGAACTCGGGTGGGTCGGCGCCGATCGCCAGGGCGATGGCCGCTGTCTTGCCGCCCAGGACGTTGAGCACCTCGGTGGCCACCGACCGGAGCACCTGCCCGAGATCGACGACCGTGCTGACCGCGCGGCCGACCTGATGAACCGTGACCAGCTCCCGCACGCGCGCCGCCAACCCCTCCTGGTTCTCCTTGAGGCTGCGGGTCATGATCCGGAAGGCCTCGGCCAGATCGCCGATCTCGTCGAGCGTGTCGACGGAGATGCTGGTGTCGAGATCGCCGCGCGCGATCGACAGCGCGCCCGCGTGCAGATCCTGCAGCGGCTTGGTCATCCGGCGGGAGAGCAGGTTGGAGAGCAGGATCGCCAGAAGAATTGTCACCGCCACGCCTGACACCAGTGTCCAGACCCCGCGGCTGAGCGCGACCGCCAGCGGCTCGCGATCGACGGCCACGCCGAGGAGGCCGACCGACGCGGCGTTCACGTCCTGCAGCTGGCCGAACGCTATCGAGTACTCGTGCCCGTCGACCTCCACCCGTGCGACCGACGTGGCGCTGCCGGAACCGACCACGTGAAACCCCTGCGGCAGCGTGGGGCCGACCAGCCGCGCGCCGGTCGCCGCCATGAACGTCGACGAGTTGGGATCGTGGCCGACGTAGACCACCACCTCGCGCCCGGCGCCGAGCGCCCCCTTGAGCCGGTCGACCACCGTCCAGTCGATCGGCACCGTCACCACCACCGCGCCGAGGAGGCGCAGCGCCGAATCGGTGAGCGGCAGCGCGGCGCGGATCACCAACCGGTCGCGCGCGCCCTCGACGGAAACGGTGCGCTCGTAGTCGAGCGCACGCAGGATGACAGGCGAGCGCGCGGCGGGATCGAGCCCGGCGCGCCCGGCGCCGGTGAGCATCTCGTCGCAGCTGCCCCGCGAGCAGCGGGCGGCGATCCGCCCGGTGGCGTCGGTCAGCTCGAACAGCGCGCTCGGCGTGTTGTTGGAAAGGACGCCCAGGCGGGCGCGCGCGGCGGCCGAATCGCCCGCAGCGCGGGCCGCCACCAGCTCCGGATCGGCCCCCAGCACCGACGCGCCGGCCGCCACGTCCTGCACCTGTTGCAGGAAGAGGCCGCGCGCCACCTGCAGGCCGCGCTCGGCCTCGAACTTGATGCCCTGCTCGACGCTGGAGAAGATGAGCGCGAAGGCCACGAACGACACGGCGACGACCGGCGCGAGGGCGGCGACGATGAGGGCGATCGACAGGCGGCGCCGGAGGCCGCTCCGGTGCTGGGGCTGGGCCGTCGTCTGCAGCGTCCAGGTCGCGCTCCCCCCGCGGCCCAGCCACTCGGGCGGGCGATACATCGCCGAGGCGCGCAGGTTGCCGCTCGACGACCTGAAGCGGTTGTCGCCGCTGGAAGGCGGCGTCTTCGACAGCTTCGACGTCTTGGACGTCTTGGCCGACTTGCCGCCGCTCGGAGCCCGGGGGCTCACTGGACGCGCTCCGCGAAGCGATAGAGGCCCATCGCCGAGGGCTGGACCACCAGGCCCCGTACGTTGGTGCGCTCGGCGAACACGACCTTCGAGTGCGCCAGCGGCACCCAGGGGACGTCGATCGCCAGGATCGCCTGCGCCTGCGAGTAGAGCCGCTCGCGCTCGGTGCGGTCGGTCGTCCGCTGCGCCATCCCGATGACGTCGTGGAACCAACCGTTGCTGTAAAAGGCGATGTTCGAGGGGCGGGTCCCGGTCGTGTTGTCCGAGTCGAGCAGCGTGTAGAGGAAGCTGTCGGGATCGCCGTTGTCGTTGAACCAGCCGTGCAACGCCAGATCGTGCTCCCCGGCCCAGAGCGCCCGCTGGTGGTCGGCGGGATCGCTCAGGATGACGTCGACCTTGATGCCGACCTCGCCGAGGCAGTTCTTGATGATGTCGGCGACGCGCGCCGGGGCGGGCATGTACTGGCTGGCCGCCGACGGGGCGAACAGCTTGAGCGGCGCCTCGCGATCGCCCTGCCAGCCGGCTTCGGCCAGAAGAGCGCGCGCCTTGGCCGGGTCGTAGGGATAGGTGACGACGTCGGAGCGCGCCCCCCAGACGTTCGGCGGCAGTGGACCAATAGCGGGGATGCCAAGCCCCTGGTAGATGAGCTTGACCAGCGCCTCGGTCCGGATGGCATGCGCGATGGCCCGGCGGATGCGCGGATCGTTGAGTGGCCGCCGCTGGGTGTTCATCGCCAGGTACGAGACCAGCGCCGCCGGCGCCATCGCCAGCCGCAGATCGGGGTGGAGGCGCACGAGCGGCAGATCGTCGGGAGCCAGCTGCTGGATGACGTCGGCGGCACCCGACTCGAGCGCCTGCATCCGCTGCTTCGAGTCGGGCATCGCCAGCAACACCAGGTAGCGGGTGCGGGCCGGCTGATCCCAGTAGGTCGGGTTGCGCTCGAGCGTGATGCGGTCGCCGGGGATCCACTCGACGAAGCGGTAGGCCCCCGAGCCGACCGGGTGGCGGCCGAACTCGTGTCCCCACCGCTTCACCGCCGTCGGCGAGACGATGGCCGCCGGCCCCATCGCCAGGTTTGCCAGAAAAGGCGCGTAGGGGCGATCGATCTCGAACTGCACCCGCAGCGGGGTGTCGGCGCGCACCCGGCGAATGTTGTGGTAGGCGCGCGTCCAGACGAAGTCGGGCTCGTGGTACGGGTGCTCGGGAATGATCTGGCGTTCGAACGAGAAGACGACCGCGTCGGCGTCGACGGGCGTACCGTCCTGGAACCGCATGTTGGGCCGCAGCTCGAAGGTCCAGACGGTGCCGTCGGCGCTGACCGACCAACTGGTGGCCAGATCGGGCTCCGGCTCGAGGCGCCCGGGCGAGAAGCGGACCAGCCGACCGTAGACCTGCTCGGCGACCTCCAGCGATTCGAGATCGCTGGTGCGCGCTGGATCGAGGCTGACGGCGTCGGTCGAGCGCGCGACCACCAGGCGATCGGCCGGACCGCCCGGGAGCGGCTGCGCGGTCTTGCAGCCGCCGAGCGCCGCGCAGAGGACCAGCACCAAGAGGACCTGCCCCAAGGGAACGACGACAAGGCGCGCGTTCCTCAACGTGCTCCTCCCCGCCCCGCGGCCCCGAGCCGGATCCGGATCTCCGCCTGCTCGGCGCCGTCGACCCGCCGCAGGTCGGCCGCCACGCCGGGATACTCACCGGGCGCGACGCGCATGATCGGCAGCGTCGACTCGCGGCGCAGCACGATGACGTTGGGCCGCCCCGGTTCGACGTCGCGCGCCTCGACGAAGCGGTAACCGCCGGCGCGCGCGACCACCAGGTCGCCGGTCGATTTTTCCGGGGCGTCGAGCCGCGCGGCCCCGGGCAGCTCGACGGTGGCGGTCAGCCGGGTCGGGACGTCGAACCCCAGCATGAGCGCCGTCGTCCGCTGCGGCTCGGCGGCGAAGCGGCGCCCCGGCTGCGAACGGAAGAAGGTCGGCGCGATGCGCATCTCGCGCGCCCCGGCGCCCGTTCGATCGACCGGCACCGCCAGGTGCGCGCTGACGAACGAGTAGCGCAGGTGCGCCGTCCCGACGCGGCCCGAGGCATCGTGGGGCAGGTCGACCTCGAGATCGCGCAGCCGCGCGCCCGGGAACTGGACCCCCAGCCAGCGCTGCTCGAAGTCCTCGCGCAGGCGGACGCGATCGGCGCCGAATCTGTCGACCAATTCGGCCCACTCGAGCGCCGGCCAGCCGGCCAGCTCCTCGGTCGCCACCGCCGACCCGCCGCCCCTCTCGTCCAGGCGAATGGTCATGTCGATTGTCCGGCGATCCTCCCCCGCGCTGCTGCGGGCGACGCCGAACGCCCCGTCCTCGAGGCTCATCGTGCGAGCGCCGTCGAGCCCCGGCGGCACGTACCCGAGCGCCGCGTGCCGCAGCCGCAGATCCGCGTAGACCGTTCGCTTGGGACTCAAATCAAAGGCGACCAGCGTGTCGCTGAAGTCGTCGAGCTCCTGCGGCGGGGTCGGCGCGGCGTCGTCGGCCAGGAGGCGCGACCGGACCAGCAGCGCCCGGGCGGGCAGACCCAGCTCCGAGGCGAGCGCCAGCGTCAGCGTCACCCGGCTGCCGCGCCCGCGCGCCAGCGTGTACCCCGCCGGCTCGGCCAGCTCGTCGGTCACCTCGACGTTCGCGGTGACCCAGTCGACGATCGCCGCCGCCCGTCGCGCCGGATCGCCGCCGCCACGCTCGTCGACCCCCGCCGCGATTCTGCGCGCCAGCGCCGCCACCTCGGGCGACACGCGCAGCGCCCCGTGCAGCTCCTCGGTCAGGTAGCGCGCCCAGGCGCTCCACCCCACCCCGCTCGAGGCGCGCACCGAGGGGACGAATTCGATCGCCGGGACCGCCGAGCGCTCGGCGAAGAGCCGCGGGACGTTGGTCGCGACGAAGCTGGTCGTGCGCGTGCCGTCGGGCGTGTGGGTCTCGGTCTTCGTCGTCCCTTGGGGGGCCCCTGCCCGCGCGTCGACGGCCAGCGGCATCCCGGCCGGCGTCACCAGCAGAAGCTCGCTGCGGACGAGAGGAGCGTCGAACGACTGGAAGAAGAACCGCTCGGCCAGGAAGCCCGGCGCGAACGCCTCCGACGGTCCGTGCGTCTCCAGGAGCTCCCACTCGACGTAGTCGCCGATCGCCAGATCCGCGGCGGAGATCGTCTCCTTGCCGGCGATCTCCTCGGGCTCTCGCGTGGTGCCGTCGGGCTTGTGGGTGCGCAGGGTCAGGATCTCCGCCCCCGCCGGCACCTCGATCTCGCCCCAGCGATCGACGGCGTCCTTGCTGTCGACGCGCACGATCTCGTGGGTGAGGGTCATGGTCGCGCCGCTGCCGAACACGCGCGTCACCGCGCGGTCGAGCACGATGACCGCCGGCGCCGTGTAGCGCAGGCCCGAATTCTCGAACGTCTTGATGGCGGCGCGGCCGTCGACGCGGAAGCTGTCGAGGGGTAGCGCCACGCCCAGCGCGCGCGCCGAGCGGCGCACCTCGGGGACATCGGGGCGCGCGGCCAGCGCCGCGGTGATCGTCCGCCGCGCCGCCTCGCGCTCGCCAGCCGCCGCCTGCGCGTCGGCGAGACGGACCCGGCGCATCGGGTCCCGCGGGTCGCGCCCGACCGAGGCCCCGAGCTCGGCGATTGCTTCACTCTGCCGGCCGCTCCCCGCCAGCAGGAGCGCCAGATCGCCGGCCAGATCGTCGCGCTCCGGATCGAGCGCCATCGCCCGCCGCAGAAGCGCGATCGCCTCGTCGGTCCGTCCACGGGCCCGAGCGCGCTCGACCCGGGCCTCGACGTCGCCGCCGCAGGCGCCCAGCGCGCCCGCGAGCTCCGCCTCGCGCGGGAGCTGGCGGCGATCCTCGGCCTCGCGCCGCTGGGCCTCGAGCACCGGGCACGGAACCGATCCCCGCGGGCTCTTGGCCGCCGCGTGCGCGAGCGCGCCCGTCGCGTCGAAGTCGAGCCCGCGCATCGCCAGGAGGCGCGCCAGCAGCAGATCGGGGGCCCACCAGCCGGGGGCGGCGTCCCGGGCGCGGCGGGCGTCCTCGATCGCGTCGCGTGGGCGATCGTCGTCCATCTCCACCGCGGCGAGCGTCTGCCAGGGGCGCGCGAGCCCGGGATCGATCGCCACCGCCTGCCGCAACAACCGGCGCGCGGCGTCGCGCGAAAAGGGTGCCGGACGCGTCGGATCGTTGCGCGCAATCTCACCGGCCAGCGCCAGCCCGACCGCGAACCGTGGCCGCGCCGACAGTCGATCGAGCGCCGCCGCAACCTCGTCGATCGCTCCCCGGCGATCCGCCCCGAACGCCTCCAGGTAGGCCGCCAGCGCCGAGGCGCCGGGGCCGCTGCCGGCGAGCCGGGCGCCGTTGGCAGCGCTGGCGATCGCGGCGATACCCGCCCGCGGCGGCCCCGTCCGTGGATCGACGAAAGAGACCGACGCCGCCGCCCGCGCCGGAAGAACGTAGAGACCGAGCCGCGTCTCGCCGGCGCCGGCGGCGACGCGCAACATGAGGTCGTGGCGCCCACCGGCGAGCGAGAGGCGCACGGCCGAGAGCCGCGGGCCATAGCGGCGGGCGGAGCCATGGGCCAGCACCGGGGCGCCATCGATCTCGAGTCGCGCCTCGTCCGGGAGCTCGAGAACGACGTCGTAGTCGCCGGCCGGCACCTCGATCGCGGCGCGCAGGAGCCGAGCGTCCCCGCGTCCGTCGGCCGCGAGCGGGACGACCAGATGGCAGCCCGAGGCGACGAGGGGCCGCCATTCGTTCACGGCAAGCGCCGGCGCCGGGCGATCCAGATCGACGTGCGCGAACGGGCCGAGCGTCCCCGCCTCGAACACCGTCGTCGCGCAGCCGTCGGCACGGGCCGCGCGCGCCAGCGCCCCGGCGTCCTCGGCCTCGCGCGCGATCTCCTCGCCCAGCCGCGCCAGCTCGACGCGGGCCAGCCAGGGGAGCGCGGGCGCGCGGGCCAGCTCGACTGGGCGCAAGCGCGCGGCGATCCGCGTCCGCTCGGCCGGGCCGATCTCGCCCCACAGCTCGCGCACGCGACCCGCCGCCGCCGGCGCCAGCGCGTCGCCGAGCGGGGCAGGCGCGGCGACCGCGCCCGACGCCAGCGCCGTCAAGATCGCCGCGTCGTCGTCGATCGCGGCGATCGCCTCGCCGCGCGCGTCAGCGATGGTGGCGCGCCCGAGCAGCGCCACCGGATCGGCGGGCGCCAACGCCAGCCGCGCGGAGAAGAGGCGCTCGGCATCGGCCCGCCGCCCCTCGGCGAGCGCCGCCCACCCGGCCAGCGCCGGTTGCTCGGCTGCTGCCTCGGGCCGATGAGGGACGGTCGCGCAGCCGGCGAGCGCCCCGGCCAGCAAGAGGAACGTCGCGCGCCGCGCGATCACGAACCGGCCTCCGCGGGCCCGACGACCAGACGGGCCGAGAGGACGGCGTCGATCTCGCCAAGGAAGGCGCGGAACCGCGCGTACTCGTCGGGCGCGATGCGCGCGCGGGCCACGTCGAGGAAGGAGCGGACCCGCACGACGTCGCCGTCGGCGCTGACGTCGAGGTGGAACCGACCGAACGCGCTCTCGATCTCGCGCGCGGCGTCGCGGCCGAGCCCGCCGCCCACGACGCGCCACCCGGTCGGCAGGTGGTAGGTCAGCTCCTCGTCGTGCTGCCAGGGGTAGGCGAGCATCAGGTCCAGCCGGCGCGCCGAGAGGCGGGCGTACGTCCGCACGAAGTCGGGATCGCGCCCGCTCACCGGCAACTCCAGCGTCCCGCCGGCTGTCGCCTGCGCGAAGCGCGGCACGGAGACGGCCGATCGTACTGCCACAGGAAGGTCGCGATCGCCGATCCCGGGCATCTCAACCGACCCCAGCCGCGCGCCCGGAAAGCGCCCGTCCCAGACGCGGCCGTAGCGCTCCGCGCGCTCACCCGGCGTCTGATAATGCTCCCGCCAGCCGGCCGCCGCGGCGCCGCGGATCGAGAGCGACTCGTCGATGCGCGCATCGCCGGTCGGATCGACGGCCACCTGCCACCGCCGCTCGACCCGGCTGGCGGCGGAAGGAAACACCGGCGTCTCCGTCAGCTTTCCGCCGCCGGGGCCGACCCGCAGCACCATCACCCCTTGATCCTCCGTGGGCAGCTCGGTCGCGCCGGCGAACTCCGCCGTCCCGTCGAGGTAGCGATCGAGCTTGGGGACGTAGACGATCGCGTGATCGAACACGGCGAGCGAAGCGGGCTGAGGATCGAGCAGCCCACCCCGGCGGGTCCGCACCAGCACCAGCTCGGCGGGGACGCCGACCTCGCGCAGCAGCGCCAGCATGAGCGATGCCTTGTCCTTGCAGTCGCCGAACCTGCGCGCCAGCACCTGCGTCACCTTGTAGGGCTTGTAGCCGTGGATGCCGAACTCGAGCCCCACGTAGCGCGTGTTCTCGACGACGAAGTCGTAGACGGCGCGCACGCGCGCCTCGTCGGACATCTCCGGCGTCACCAGCCCTCGCGCCGTGCGCCGGATGTCGTCGTCGGCGGCCAGCTGGTCCTCGACCAGGTGCCAGTACCAGGCGGCGACATCGGACCAGGCCGCGTAGGTGCTGACGTGCAGGTAGGGGGCCGTCTCCGCCGTCCCCGGCATCGCCGGCTCGGCGTCGATCTTGGCGACGTCGGTGGCGGCGAAGCTGTAGATCCGATCGTTCCCGTCTTTTTCCAGCGTCGTCTTCTGCACCAGGCCCGCGACGCGCGGCTGATTCGCGTGGATCGGCCGGCTGGCGGGCGCGATGAGCGTGTAGTCCCAGCGCCGCTTGGGGATGGTCTCGGCGACGTACTGGAAGTCGCCGAAATAGTCGGCCATCTGATTCTCGCTGCCGACGTCGTCGACCAGGTACTGAATCTCGACGACGTCGCCGGGGCGCAGCCCCTCGAACCGGACCACCTCGGCGCGATTGTCGTAATACAGGCCGTACCAGGGCTCGGAGAGATCCTCGTCGCTGCGATCCGTCGCCTCCAGCACCTCGAGCGCGCCACGCGCGTCGCGCCGATAGATGCGCGCCTGGCGGATGTCGACCTCCTCGCTGCCGGGCGTGTAGTGAACGTCGAACTCCTTGTTCTCCTCGGCGCCGCGCTCGGTGAGCACCTCGACGACCCGCTGGGCGAACGTCCGCGACAGGCCGTTCTTGTGCACGCGAACGACGCGCCGATCGAGCAGCACCACCGCCGAGTCGCCGGCCGTCGCGGGCGTGGGCGCGCGCGCCGGCACCAGAGCGCGGGCCTCCTCGGCGAATCGGCGCCCGAGCTCGTCGGCGTCGGCCGGTTCGCCCCGCTCGCCGGCCGCCAGGCGGTCGACGTAGCGTTTGAGCTCCGGATCCTGCGGCCGCAGCGCCAGGGCGACGCGCAACCGCGCCAGCGCCTCCTCGGTCCGCCCCAGCCGCCGCAGGAGCTTGCCGAGCGCGATCGCCGTCGCTGGATCGTCGGGCAGACGCGCCTCGAGCCCGGTCAACGTCGCCAGCGCGCGCGCCGGATCCCCCGCCCCCTCGTCGAGCCGCGCCAGGTCGAGCGCCAGCGACGGCAGATCGGGGCGCAGCAGGACGGCGGCCGCCAGGCGCGCGCGCGCCTCCTCACCATCGCCCCGCGCCCGCGCCCGCGTGGCGAGCTGGTGCAGAAGATCGACCTCCTGTCGTCGCTCGTCGCAGAGCTGCCCGAGCACCCGATCGCTCTCCTGCCGGCGGCCGGCCGCCTCGTCGAGGCGCGCCTCCGTCCGCCGGACCCGCGGCAGCGCCCGCACGGCGGCCGGGAGCGACGCGAGCCGCGCCAGCGCCGCCAGCGGCAGCCCCGCCTCCGACTCCTCACCCGCGAGCGCCAGCACCGCCGGCCAGCAGCCGGCGTCGATCCCCAGCGCCGCGTGGTACGACTCCTCGGCCCGGGCCTCGCGACGCTCGGTCCGCGCCTGCTCGCCGAGCCGCGCCAGGAGCAGCGCCCGCCAGGCGGGCGAGATCGCCGCGCGGTCCGGCGCTCCCTCACCCTGGGTCGTCGCCCGGGCCAGCGCGAGCGCCCCCTCGAGATCGCGGCGGCGCCCATCGTCCGTCTCGGCGACGTCGGCCGCCACGAGGAACGCCCCCAGCGACGGCTTGAGCGCCAGCGAGCGCGCGGCGGCGTCCGCGGCGGCGTGCGCCTCGCGATCGCGGGGCGCGAGAAAAGCGAGCTCCCGCGCCAGATCGAGCCACGCGGCGGCCGCCGACGGGCCGGCCGACGCCTCGGCGCGCCTCCCGAGCAGCGAATCGAGCGTCGCCACCTTGATCTTGCCTGCCGCCGCGGCCGCGCGCGGCGACGCCGCCCAAACGGCGTGCGCGGGCGGCGCGGCCTCCCCGACGCCCGGGCGCAGCGGGGCGCCCGAGGTCTCGGTGAGCCGGGCGAAGAGTCGCCAGGCGCCGTCGACCACGACCGTCTTGATCAGGATCCGGTTCCAGCCGCGCCCGAGCCGCACCGGCGCCGCGTCCTGATCGAGCGCCGCGGGGCGCAGGACGTCGCGCGCGAACACCTCGGCGCCGTTCACCCAGACTCTGACCGGACCGGGCGAGCCGAGACGCAGCGCCAGGGCACGATCGCGATCGCTGCGAACGAACGCCGCCACGTAGGCGACCGCCTGGTCATCGGGGCGCAGCAGGCCGTCGAGATAGAGCGCGCCGTCGCGCACGGCCGCCTCGCCGGAGCGCCAGGCCACGTCGCGCACCTTGCCGGGATAGCTGCGCCCCAGCACCGCCGGACGCTGCTCCGCTTCGGGCGGAAACGCCGTCCCGAAGCTCGGGCGCCCCTCGCCGAACGGACCGATGACCAGCGGGTGCGACAGGAACCCGAGCCCCGCGCGCAGCGAGGCCGCCTCCTCGTGCGCGCCGCGCTGATCGAGAAGGTGCGCCAGCAGGTAGGCGGCCTGCGCGGCCACCAGCGGGTGCGCGCCCGACCGGATCCCGGGGCGCACGGCCGCCTCGAGCGCAGCGGGGGCCACGTCCTCGTCGAGCGCCGCCAGCTCGGCGAGCGCCGCGATCGCCTGCGGCGTGGCCACCTCCGCGGCGAGCCGCGCCCCCGCCCGCGCCAGCGCCTCGTCGTAGGCGCCAGGCGAGCTTGGCGCATTCAATTGCGCGGCGTCTCCGGCGGCCGCCGCGCCACCGCCGGCAGCCACGACGACGCACACCAACAGCGCCGTCGCTGCCCGCTTGATCACCATGCGCCGGCCGGATTATAGCCGGGAAAGCGCCGTTCGCGTGGATGGAGCTCGGCTCTGCCGAGCGAAATCCGTCGCGGGGACGCGGGACCCTTTGAGGGTCCCGCTCTCAACGTTGATCGAAGTAGCGGGAAATCGCGTCCCGCAGCGCGAGGCGCGCGCGGTGGAGTCGGGTCTTCACCGTGGGGACGGAGATCTGGAGCACCTCGGCCGTCTCCTCGGTCGAGAGGCCCTCCACGTCGCGGACCAGGAACACCGTGCGGTAGATCTCCGGCAGCTCGTCGACCGCCTTCTGGATCCGGCGGCGCAGCTCGTCCGACTGCAGCTCGTCGTCGGGGCGCTTGGCCCAGTTCTCCCCCTGCGTCGGGAGGTGACCGTAGTTGTCGAGGTAGTCGACCGGAAGCTCCTCGGTCGAGACCTCGGGGTGGCGCCGCTGCGCGCGCAGCCGCATGAGCGCCGCATTGGCCGCCACGCGGTAGAGCCAACTGCCGAACTGCGCGTCGCCCTTGAAGGTGTCGAGCTTGCGCCAGACCGACAGGAACGTGTCCTGTAGGATCTCCTTCGCCTCGGTCTCGTTGCGGACGAACCGGTAGGCGAGCCGGAAGATCTTGTCCTCGTAGCGCCCGACCAGCTCCTCGAACGCGCCGAAGTCCTTGGCGCGCGCGCGCGCCACCAGCTCCTCGTCGGTCACGACGGGCTTGTCGGCGGTCGGTTGAGGTGGCATGGGGGTGGACATCCGGATCGGGTTCGAATTCTCCCAGATAATGACCTCCGCCGATAGCGTGGTAAGACTCCCGCATGCACGCACGGGCAGCGGCGGCGCTGGCACTCCTGGCGGGCGCGGCGGCCCCGAAATCGCCGGCGCAATCGCCACCGGACGCTCTCCCCCAGCTGGCGTTCGAGAAGTACACGCTCGGGAACGGCCTGGAGGTGATTCTCCACGAGGATCACCGGATGCCGGAGGTGGCGGTCGACGTCTGGTACAAGGTCGGCTCGCGCGACGAGGCGCCCGGGCACACCGGCTTCGCGCACCTGTTCGAGCACATCATGTTCCAGGGGACCAAGCACATCCCGGAGGACAAGTACTTCGAATTTCTCCAGAAGGCGGGCGCCTCCAACGTCAACGGATCGACCGCCGCCGACCGGACCAACTACTACGAGGTCGTCCCGGCGAACCAGCTCGAGCTCGCCCTGTGGCTGGAGAGCGACCGGATGGGGTTCCTGCTCGAACGGCCGTCATTTAAAGAGACGCTCGATAACCAGCGCGACGTGGTGAAGAACGAGAAGCGCCAGCGCTACGAGAACCGCCCCGCCGGCCTCATCTCGCAGGTGCTCGCCGAGGCGCTCTACCCGCCCGACCACCCTTACCACCACGTGGTGATCGGCTCGATGGAGGATCTGTCGGCCGCCTCGGTCGCCGACGTGAAGGCCTTCTTCCTGACCAACTACGCGCCGGGGAACGCCACGTTGACCGTGGCCGGCGACATCGACCGCGCAAAAGCGAAGGAGCTCATCGAGCGCTACTTCGGACCGATCTTGCCGGGAGCGCCGGTCGTTCGCCGCCCGGGCGGCGATGTCCGCCTGGCGGCGCCCAAGCGGATCGCGATGGAGGCGAAGATCCAGCAGCCTCAGCTCTACGTCGATTATCCGTCACCGGCCAACTTCGCGCCGGGCGATCGCGAGCTCGACGTGCTGGCCAACCTGCTCGGCAACGGCAAGTCGTCGCGCCTCTACAAGCGGCTCGTCTACGACCTCAAGATCGCGCAGTCGGTGAGCGCCTCGCAGCAGAGCCAGCTCTTGGGAAGCACGTTCGAGATCACGGCCTCGCCGATGCCCGGGCACACGTTGGACGAGATCCTGGCAGTCATCGATCAGGAGATCGCGGCGCTGCTGGCCCAGCCGGTCGGCGACGCCGAGCTCGAGCGGGCGAAGAACCAGATCGAGTCCGAGACCGTTCGCAGCCTCGAACCGCTGCTGGCGCGGGCCGAGCGGCTACAGTCCTACAACTACCTGCTCGGCGATCCGGGGTTCGTCACCGAGGACCTGCGCCGCTACCGCGCGGTCGACGCCGCCACCGTCCAGCGCTACGCGCAGGAGGTCCTCAACAAGGACGGGCGCGTGGTGGTGACGATCGAGCCGAACCCCGAGGCGCCGATCATGGGGCGGGTGAAGAAATGATCCTCCGGACCTACCTGTCGCTGCTGGCCGCCCTGCCGCTGACCGCGGTGGGCCTCTCGTGCGCGACGCCCGCCGCGCCCAGACCGGTGACGCCTGCCGTCCCGCCCGTGTCGCCGACGATCGTCGTGGGGGCCGCCCCCACGGCCCCGGCAGAGACAGAGGCGGAGCCGGCGCGGCACACGCCGGACGCCCCGTTCCGCCAGCAGGCGCCGGGCGCCGCCGCCGAGCCGACGTTTCATCCGCCGCCCTGGAAGCGATTCAAGCTGCGCAACGGGCTCGACGTTTTTCTCGTCGAGTTTCACGATCTTCCGCTGGTGGACTTCAACCTCATGGTCAAGACCGGCGGCGCGGCGAACCCGGCCGACAAGGCCGGCCTGGCCGATCTGACCGCCCGCATGCTCGACGAGGGGACCAAGACGCGCAGCGCCCTCCAGATCGCCGACGAGGTCGCCGGCCTCGGCGCCACGCTCTCGACCGGCGGGACCTGGGACGCCTCCAACGTCAGCCTGTCGACGCTCGGCAAGAACCTCGATGCCGCGCTGGCGATCTTCGCCGACGTCGTCCAGCACCCGACGTTCGACGACAAGGAGTGGAAGCGCGTTCAGGACAACACGCTGACCGCCATCGCCCGGCGCAAGGACAGCCCGCCGACGGTCGCCACGCTGGCGCTCGGCCACCTCCTCTACGGACAGAAGCACCCCTACGGCTGGCCGATGACCGGCACCGAGGCCTCGATCAAGAAGCTGACGCCCACCGACCTGCGCGCCTTTTACGACGCCAATTACCACCCCAACAACGCCGCCCTGATCGTCGCGGGCGACACCACCCTTGCGGCGCTGCGCGGCAAGCTGGAAACCGCTTTCAAAGGCTGGCGCGGCAAGCATGTCGCCGTGAAGAAGCCGCCCGCGCCCGCCGGCGCCACCGCCGAGACCAAGATCTTCCTCATCGACAAGGCGGGCGCGCCGCAGTCGTCGATCCGGGTCGGCCTGGTCGGCATCGAGCGCACGAGCCCCGACTACTTCCCGGTCACGGTGATGAACCTGATCCTGGGGGGCGGCTTCTACCGCCTCGATCTCAACCTGCGCGAGGGAAAGGGGTGGACCTACGGCGCCCGTTCCAGCTTCGACAGCCGGAAGACGCCGGGGCCGTTCTCCGCCGGCGGCGAGTTCGTCGCCCCGCACAGCGCCGACTCGGTCGCCGAGATCCTCAAGGAGCTGAACAAGATTCGCGACGGCGACGTGACCGACGCGGAGCTGGCGCGCGCCAAGGACCAGATCGCCAAGTCCTACCCCGCGCGCTTCGCCACCCGCGCCAACGTCGCCGCGCAGCTCGCCGAGCTGGCGGTCTTCGGCTTCCCCGACAGCTATCTGGCCGACTATACGCGCAAGATCGCGGCGGTCGGCAAGGACGACGTCCGCCGGGTGGCGCGCAAGTACCTCGACCCCTCGCACCTCACGATCGTCGTGGTGGGCGACCGCAAATCGATAGAGGGGCCGCTCGCCAAGCTGGCGCCGGTGGAGCTCCGCGACCTGGACGGGGATCCCCTCCCTCCCCCGGCGGCCGACAACGGCCCGGCCAACGGTCAGGCTCCCGCGAAGCCATGAATCGGACCGCGCTCGGACCGGCGAAGCCGTGGTCGAAATAGCTCGCCCGGAATAACGCGCGAGGTGAAGGTAAAGTTTCCAGAGGTTTCCGACGTAATCATCCACGTCGAGGCCAACCGCCCGATAGCTTGACACCCCTGGACATACCGATAAGATAGCGCCCGCGTTAGTTTTAGTTCCGCACCCCAACCCCACACCCGAGAGTCGAATGCCGCGCATCATGCGCGCGCGCTGAGGAGACACGAGATGCAAGGACTCGCCCAGTTCTTAGAGCAAGGTGGCACCCTGATGTACGTCAACCTGGTGGTGTCGATCATCACCTTGGCGTTCATCGTGGATCGAACCATCTTCTTCCTCGGTAAGGGGTCCGTGAACGCCAAGGCGTTCCTCGAGCAAATCCGGAAGCTGGTTCTGGCCAACAACATCGACCGCGCCGTCAAGCTCTGCTCGGCGACCGAGGCCCCGGTGGCCCAGGTGGCGCGCGCCGGTCTCCAGCGGGTTCACCGCGGTGAGATCGCCATCGCCCAGGCCATCGAAGAGACGCTGGTCGACGTGACGCCGCTCCTCAAGAAGCGCGTCCAGATCCTCTGGTCGGTCGCCAACATCGCGACCCTCGTCGGCCTCCTCGGAACCGTCATCGGCCTCATCCGGGCCTTCGGCGCCGTCGCGGCCGCCAAGCCGGAAGAGCGGTCGGCGCTGCTCGCCAAGGGCATCTCCGAGGCGCTCAACAACACCGCCATGGGGCTCAGCATCGCGGTCACCTGCATCATCGCGCACGCCATCCTCTCGTCCGCCTCGAAGAAGCAGGTCGGCGATCTGGAAGGCTTCGCGCTGAAGCTGGAGAACCTGCTGGCGGAGTCGGCCCAGGGCGGAGCCAAGGCCTAGTTCGTTCTGACGAACGGATGAAAGGGCCAACCGACCCATGACGAGAAGCCAGGTCCGGGCGGCATGCCGCCGGATGCGCGACCATGTCGAGGAGATTGAGGAAGAGGCGGGCGAGCTCAACCTCGTCCCCTACATGGACATCGTCACGAACATCATCATCTTCCTGCTCGCCTCGGTCGTGAATCAGGTCGCGCTCGGGAACATCAATGTCTCGGTGCCGACCATCTCCCAGGGTGGCGGATCCTCCAGCGAGGAGCCGCCGCCGGAGAAGCCGCCGCTGAACCTGACGGTCACCGTGGGCGCGACCGGTTTCACGGTGGCCGCCTCGGGCGGCGTGCTGCCACCCATCCCGAAGCTCCCGACCGGCCAGTACAACTACGCCGGCCTGACCGCCAAGCTGAAGGAGATCAAGTCGAATCCGGACAACGCGGACGAGACCAAGGCCAACTTCAACGCCGACGCGAGCACACCGTATGACGTCGTCATCGCCACGCTCGACGCCATGAGACAGGAAGAGACCACCGGGAAGATCCTCTTCCCTGACGTCGCCTTCGCCGCGGGGATCCTCTGATGCCGATGGCCAACGAAGTCTCGCGGCTGCAGGGCAAGAAGGCGATCCGCTCGTACGCCCGCAAGCTCTCCGAGCCCGAGGTGATCAAGGACCTCAACATCACCCCGATGATGGACATGATGACCATCATCCTGGTGTTCTTGTTGAAGTCGTTCTCCTCCTCGACCTCGACGATCACCTTCGACCAGAACCTGCAGGTCCCGAAGTCGATCACCCAGCTCAAGCCCAAGCTGGCGGTGACGGTGACGGTGACCAAGAAGGTGCTGCTCGTCGAGGGCGACGGCATCGCGCCAATCAATCAAGGGCGCATCGATCCTGCGATGAAGCGCGACGGCGAGAACGGCTACTACATCTCGCCGCTGGTCGACATCCTGGAGAAGCACGCCAAGCGGGAGCGCAAGGTCGCCGAGCTGACCGGCCAGAAGTTCGAGGCGCAGCTGATGATCGTCGCAGACCAGACGACGCCGTACCGCCTGCTGACGGAGATCATCTACTCCTGCGGCCAGGCCGGGTACCAGAACTACCGGCTGCTCGTTCTCAAGGCGAAGGGCGACTGACGCTCGCTGGGCGGGAGGGGCTCTGCCCCCTCCCACCGGCCCACCCGGGACGCGACGAGAGCCGGGGGCGGATCCTGCTCGGTAGGTAGGTCTCCGGCGGGCAGAGCCCGCCTTCGATCAACTGGGGACTGACATTGACGTCTGTCTGAGCGCGGCCGCGACGCCGTGAACAGGGCCTGGTTGCATCCGCCCTGACAAAACTGTCCGGGACGACGGGTTCATGAGAGGCGCCTCGCGGGCAAGGGCGCAGAATCGCAAGGGCGGCAATGGCCAACGTCTTGCTAGACTCATCCGGTCATGACGAACCTCACGCGATGGTCGCTGGTGCTGGCAGCAGCGGCGATGATGGGCGGCGCCTGCGGCGGCACGAAGCTCGGCGGCGGGACGGGCGGGACCGGCGGGACGGGTGGCACGTGCAGCAGCGGGTACTACGGGGCCTGCGAGACGGGCGGGTCCTTCCTGACCGGTGGCAGCTTCGGGACCGGGAGCGGCGGGTTCGCCACCGGCGGGTTCGGCGGCGACGTCGGAGGTACGACCGGCTGGGGCGGCGAGTTCGGGACCGGCGGGTTCGGCGGCACATTTGGTACGGGCGGGGACTACGGCTTTGGCGGTACCTACGGCACGGGCGGCGACTACGGGACCGGTGGATCTCCCTTCCCCGACGGCGGGACCTGCTCGGCGCCGACGCAGGGACCGCTCAGCACCTATGATTCTCCCCGCCCGTTTGGGTGGACGTACACGGGCCCGACCGCGGGGGCCGGGGGCGCGCCTGCGGCGGGAGACGGCGGTGCCGGCGTCGATGGCCCGGCGAGCTGTCAGACTGTGCTGGCCGCCTATCCTGGAACCGACTGCGAGGGGACGGCGACGCTCGAGGCGCTGGTCAGCGGGACGGTCATCGCCTTCGCGGATGGCTCCAAGCTGACCTGGGACGGAACTCTCCCGTCGGCCCTCATGCCCTACGTCGTCCAGCAGCCGGGCGGCCCGTCCGATACGGTCTGGGTCCACTACGCGGAGACGCACACTGTCGTCTGTCCCTTCTGCGGGGCTTACACCACCCGGACGCTGGAGATCCGGAACGGCGGCGGAGCGGGCAAGGTTCGTTTCTTCGACCAGCAGGGGGACGTTCTGCCGAACCTGACGGCTCCTCAGATCATGGATATTTTCGGAACTACGGCGACACAAGTCTTCAGCTGCACGTTCCCGACCTCCATCGGTTGCTACTCCTTCCTGCGCTCCGAGTTCGACGAGCAACTCGGGACCACGCCGCCGCAGACGATCCTCGACGCGACGCTGACCAAGATCACCACCCCCAAGGGGATGTTCCAGGTCGTCTGGGCTTCCAGCGTCGAGGGCTACGTCGAGTCGCTGGCGGGCTGCACCGACGGGCCCGCAGTCGCCAGCGATACCGGGTTCGTAGCGGCGCTGCTCGGGCCCTAGCGCGCCGGCCGGCGCGCGCGTAACCGACCGCCGGCCCGGCCCCCGGTCGAACGCCCGGTCGACGCCCGGTCGACGCCCGATCGAACGTCCGGTCGACGTCCGGAAACCAGCCGTTGGCGCTCTGGACTTCGCGGGGGGTTTGGTTTAAACAGCCCGCGCGATGATCCGATCCCGACTGTCCGTGTGGCTGGGCGTTCTGGCGTCCCTGGTGATTTCTCTCGGCGCGTCCAGCGCCTTCGCGCAAGGGCACGAAGGCGGCGAGGCGACGCTGGTGCTGCCCGATCTCGGGAGCGTGAACTTTCTCGGCTCGACGCCGGGGAGCACGCTGCTGTCGGGCGGGATCATCGTCTGCATCCTCGGTCTCGTGTTCGGGCTGGTGATCTACCGCCAGCTCAAGAACATGCCGGTGCACAAGTCGATGCGCGAGATCTCGGAGCTGATCTACGAGACGTGCAAGACGTACCTGGTCACGCAGGGGAAGTTCATCTTGCTGCTGGAGGTCTTCATCGGCGTCATCATGATCTTCTACTTCGGCGTGCTCCGGCACTTCGAGCCGGTGAAGGTCGCCGTCATCCTGCTGTTCTCGCTCGTCGGCATCGTCGGCAGCTACGGCGTCGCCTGGTTCGGCATCCGCATCAACACCTTCGCCAACTCGCGCACCGCCTTCGCCAGCTTGAAGGGGAAGCCCTACCCCATCTACGCGATCCCGCTCAAGGCCGGCATGAGCATCGGCATGCTGCTGATCTCCGTCGAGCTGGTGATGATGTTGTGCATTCTTCTTTTCTTGCCGCGTGACTACGCGGGCGCCTGCTTCATCGGCTTCGCGATCGGCGAGTCGCTCGGCGCCTCGGCGCTGCGCATCGCGGGCGGCATCTTCACCAAGATCGCCGACATCGGCTCGGACCTCATGAAGATCGTCTTCAACATCAAGGAAGACGACGCGCGCAACCCGGGCGTCATCGCCGACTGCACGGGCGACAACGCCGGCGACTCGGTCGGCCCCACCGCCGACGGCTTCGAGACCTACGGCGTCACCGGCGTCGCGCTCATCACCTTCATCCTGCTGGCCGTCAGCAACGCCGAGCATCAGGTCCAGCTGCTGGTCTGGATCTTCGCGATGCGCATCATGATGATCGTCGCCGCGGTCTTTCGTACCTCTTCAACGAAGCGGTCGTCAAAGGGCGCTACCAGAACGCCGACAAGATGAACTTCGAAAAGCCGCTCACCCAGCTGGTGTGGCTCACCTCGCTCGTCTCGGTCGGCATGACCTACGTCGTGTCGTACCTGCTGGTCCCGCAGCTCGGCGGCGACGACTCGCTCTGGTGGAAGCTCTCGACCATCATCACCTGCGGCACGCTGGCCGGCGCCATCATCCCCGAGGTGGTCAAGGTCTTCACCTCGACCGAGTCGAAGCACGTCAAGGAGGTCGTCACCGCGTCGCGCGAGGGCGGCCCGTCGCTCAACATCCTGGCCGGCCTGACCGCCGGCAACTTCAGCGCCTACTGGATGGGCCTGGTCATCGTGCTGCTGATGGGGATCGGCTACGGCGTCAGCACCTTCGGTCTCGGCGAGCTCATGAAGGCGCCGGCCGTGTTCGCCTTCGGCCTGGTGGCCTTCGGCTTCCTCGGCATGGGCCCGGTCACGATCGCGGTCGACTCCTACGGCCCGGTCACCGACAACGCGCAGTCGGTCTACGAGCTGTCGGTGATCGAGTCGATCCCGGGCATCAAGGAAGAGATCAAGAAGACCGAGGGCTGGGACGTCAACTTCGAGCGCGCCAAGCACCTCCTCGAGGAGAACGACGGCGCCGGCAACACCTTCAAGGCGACGGCCAAGCCGGTGCTGATCGGCACGGCCGTCGTCGGCGCCACCACCATGATCTTCTCGATCATCATGGGCCTGACCCAGGGCCTCACCGCCAATCTCGACAAGCTGTCGCTGCTCCACCCGCCGTTTCTCCTCGGCCTCATCATGGGCGGCGCGGTCATCTACTGGTTCACCGGCGCCTCGACGCAGGCGGTGTCGACCGGCGCTTACCGCGCCGTCGAGTTCATCAAGCGGAACATCAAGCTCGATTCGAGCGTCGAGAAGGCGTCGATCGCCGACAGCAAGAAGGTGGTCGAGATCTGCACCCAGTACGCGCAGAAGGGGATGTTCAACATCTTCCTGACCGTCTTCTTCAGCACGCTGGCCTTCGCCTGCCTCGAGCCGTTCTTCTTCATCGGCTACCTGATCTCGATCGCGCTGTTCGGCCTCTACCAGGCGATCTTCATGGCCAACGCCGGCGGCGCCTGGGACAACGCCAAGAAGATCGTCGAGGTCGAGCTCAAGGAGAAGGGCACCGAGCTGCACGCGGCGACCGTCGTCGGCGACACCGTCGGCGACCCGTTCAAGGACACCTCGTCGGTGGCGATGAACCCGGTCATCAAGTTCACCACCCTGTTCGGCCTGCTGGCCGTCGAGCTGGCGGTCGGGATGGACCGCACCCTCAGCATGACGCTGGCGTCGGGGTTCCTGTTCCTCTCCGTCGTGTTCGTCTGGCGGTCGTTCTACGGCATGCGCATCGACACCACCGGCACCGAGCCCGCGGCCGAGAAGAAGGCCGCCGCTTAAGCGTCGCTTAGGCCCGGCGCAGATACCGAGCCGCCGGCAGCGCGAACGGAATCGCCGCCGCCAGCAGGAGAACCGCGGCCAGATCGGGCGCCATCCCCGTCGGCGCCATGCCCATCCAGCCGATCGTCGGTGCGATCATCGGGGCCAGCAGGTGCCCGCCGCACAGCGCGACCAGCCCCGAAGCCCCGACCGCCACCCAGCCCCAGGTCCGCAGCCGCACCAGACCGGCGACCCCGGCCACGGCCAGCGCCATCGTCACGAGGGCGAGCAGCATCCCCTGCCCCGGTTCCTTGGGTCCGAGCGCCCAGAGGATCACGCTCGGCAGCGAGGCCGCCGAGCGGGTGATCGTCTTCCGCAGGCGCGCCACGCCGAAGTCGTCCATCTTGTAGCGCGCGCGCCACCCCTCCTGGAGGTCGTAGCGCGCGGCCATCGAGCGGCCCGCCAGCGGCAGCACGACCAGCGCGTGGAGCACGCCGTAGATGGCCAGCGCCGGGACCCACCCGATCTGGAACATGCCGAAGACCGCCACCATGATGCCCGACCAGCCGATGCCGGTGGCAAACCAGCGGCCCCAGAACCACTCGGCCGAGACGGCGAAGAAGGCCACCAGGTAGCAACCGGCGAGCCCGCCCAGCGCCGGCCCCCACCCCTCCGGCACTTGCAGGGCCAGGAACGTGTAGAGAACCGCGAAGAAGCTGAGCGACAGCGCCGCCAGGGCCCGACGAAATCGCTCGAACCCCAGCGCCCCCAATTTCTCCGCGAGCTTGGAGGAGGCCAGTCTGTCCCCCAACCCGGGTGCAGAGCTCGACATGTTCCTATTATAGCGACGAGATGAGGGATCCGCACCACCCCGGCCGGGAGGGGCCATCGGAACCGGTTGCAGTCCGCCTGCGGGCGTGAGAAATAGACCGACCGTGGACGCCCCCACCCTGGACCAGCTCAAGGCCGAGATCACCGACGTCACGCTGCAGGTCCACCTCGCGGAGGAGCGCAAGGACGAACGGGACCTCGTCGCCGCGGCGCACGCCGGCGTCGAGCGCCTCTCGCAGCGTTACCGGGCGCTCCTGGCGTCGCTCTCCCCCACCGAGCAGATGAGCGTCGAGCGCGCGCTCGGTCGCCGCGTGGTCGACCTCAAGCGCATGTCCTCGCTGCTCCCCAAGGTGCCGGCCGCGACGACCGAGAGCACCCCCGATCGCGCGGCGGGCGGCGGGGCCCCCGAGGGGCGCCGAATCACCGGCGTCTCCTGGAGCCACGAGCGCGCGGCGCCGAAGAAGGTCGGCGTCGGCGCCGACGTCGAATCCTGGTGCGGCCGCTGCGCCGAGCTCACCACCCACAGCATCGTGGCGATGGTGGGCGACGAGCCGAAGCAGGTCCTCTGCCAGGTCTGCGGCTCGCGCCACGCCCACCGGACCGTCGCCGCCCGGCGAACGACCACCGGCGCCAGCCCCACCGGCGGCGGCGAGATCGAGGACCGCGGGCGGCCGGTCGACCCGGAGACCAAGCGGCGCGCGGCCGAGCTCCACGCGCTCGGCGAGGAGGTGGCCGCCGCCCCGGACGTGCGCCTCTTCGACCCGAAAGAGCGCTACAAGGCCGGCCAGATCATCTCCCACCCCGAGTACGGCCGCGGCAAGATCGAGAACGTCCTGCGCTCCAGCCTCCTCGTCCGCTTCCCGATCGGCGGCCTCAAGTCGCTGATGCTGAGGTAGGCCCGCCGGACCTATAGGCCCGCCGGACCTAGTTGTCCGCGCCCATCGCGTCGAGCTCTTCGAGGAAGCGCTTCAGCAGGCCGTCGACCATCAGGTTGCGGCTCTGGCCGTCGTAGCGGCCGGCGCGGTACCCGCCCTGGGTCTCTTCGAATCTCGTGCGCGTCTCGGCCATCAGCGTCTTGCATGCGGTGACCTTGCCGGTGATCTCCTTGCGGTTCTTGAGCAGGTAGCCGCCGAGCGACATCGCCAGGGCGGCGGTGGCGATGACTCCCAACGGTCCGGACAGCGCGTAGCGAAGGCCGATCCGCAGCGCGACCATGCCCGCGGCCCCCA
This sequence comes from uncultured Pseudomonadota bacterium, assembly GCA_963725905.1. Classification (GTDB taxonomy): domain Bacteria; phylum Myxococcota_A; class Polyangia; order Fen-1088; family Fen-1088; genus JADGRB01. The sequence goes on from CAVSAG010000009.1 coordinate 481,665, forward strand.
GCGCCGCCTTCTTGAGGCCGCTGCCGTCGCGGATCGAATCGACCGCCATGGAGCTGGCCTGCCCCGAGGCGATCACCAGCGCGATGAACGTGCCCCGCCGGCTCTTCCAGCCGCGATCGTAGTAGTCCTTGATCGCCTGCTTGAGGAACGCGTCGTAGTCGTCGAAGACCTCGGGGCTGAGGTCCGCCTGCTTGGTCTTCTTGTTCGCGTCGTCCGCCTCGGTCGCCATGCACTCTCCCGGATGGTTGCGCGCTAGATCGTACCACGCCCGTGGGGGAGACTAGGCGCGATGAAGGCCGCGCCCCTGGCGCTCGCGATGGCGCTTCCCCCGCTGCTCCTGCTCGTGGCCGGAGCCGCCGCGGCGCGGGAGCCGGCGGCCACGCGCCCCCTCGCCGACAAGGCCGCCGCGGCGCTGCGCACCGGGCGCTACGAGGAGGCGCTGCGGCTCTGCCGCGCGCGCCTGGCCCGCGCCCCCGACGACATCGCGGCGACGATCTCCTGCGCGCGCGCCGAGCAGGCGATGGGCCGCTACAGCTCGGCCCGGCACCGGCTGGAAGCCGCTGAGGCGGCCCACCCGAACGACCTGCCGCTGCGCGACGCACTCATGCGCCTCTACGACCTGGTCGGCGACCGCGCAGCCTGGGGGCCGCTGATCGACGCGAGCTACGCCGATTGGAACGGCGGCCACATCGATCGTGCGCGGCCGGCCGATCTGCTGGCGATCGCCACCGCCGTCCGACTCGACGAAAACTGGAAAGACGCCAACGACACTCTGCGCGACGCCGTGCGCGCCGACCGAAAGAACCCCGCCGCCAACCTCGACTGGGGGGCGCTCTTGCTCGAGAAGCACAACGCGCCCGACGCCGAGACCTCCTTCCGAGAGGCGCTCAAGGTCGACCCCGACAACCCCGATGCGCACGTCGGTCTGGCGCGGGCCGCGCTCGACGACCGCTACGATGCGACGGTCGCGCGCGCCGAGATCGCCAAGGCGCTGGCGGTGAACCCGGTGGACGCTAAAGCGCTGGCGTTGCGGGGCGAGCTGGCGCTCGACGCCGAGGACTTCGCCGCCGCGCACGCCGACGTCGCAGCCATCCGCCACGTCAACCCGTGGGATCTGGGCGCCACGCGGCTCGAGGCAGCGACCGCCCTCCTGCTCGACAACCGCGCCGGATTCGAAGACGCCCGCAATGTCGACCAGGGCATTCACCCGCACGACGGCCGGTTCTTCGCCTTCGTCGCCGAGGCGCTGTCGCGCGCGCGCCGCTACGAGGAGGCGCGGGGCGTGGCTGCCGAGGGCGTGGCCGCCGCCCCGGAGGACGCCGGCTGTCTCTCGGTGCTGGCGACGACCGAGCTGCGCCTCGGAAACGAGACGGCTGGCATCGATCTGCTGCGCCGGTCGTGGAAACGCGATCCTTACAACCTGCGGACCTACAACCTGCTCGATCTCTACGAAAAGGTGATCCCCGCGCGCTACGTGACGGTGGCGAGCGCGCACCTCCGCTTCCGCATCGAGCCGGCGGCCAGGGCTGCCATCACCGAGATCGTCGCCCCCTACCTCGAGGAGCGCTACCGCGACGACGTGGCCCGCTACGGCTTCGAGCCGAAGGGGCCGATCACCTTCGAGCTCTACGGCGATCCGCGCCACTTCGCCGTGCGCACCGTGGGGCTGCCGGCCATCGGCGTCTCCGGCGTCTGCTTCGGGCGCATCATCACCTCCCAGGCACCGACCAACCACGCCTTCAACTGGGGCATGGTGCTCACGCACGAGCTCGCGCACGTGTTCGCCATCGAGCTTTCGCGCCAGCGGGTGCCGCGCTGGTTCACCGAAGGGCTCTCGGAGGCCGAGACGGCGCGCGTCCGCCCCGAGTGGCGGCGTCACGACGAGGTCCCGATCTTCGGCGCGCTCGCGCGGGGTGACCTGCCCCCGCTGGCCGAGCTGTCCGATGCCTTCGTGAACGCGCGCAACGGCGACGACGCCATCCGCGCCTACGCCCAGGCCGCGCTGGCGGTGGAGTTCCTGGAGCGGCGGTTCGGGTTCGCCGCCATCCGCTCCGCCCTCGTCGCCTACGGGCGCGGCGAGCGAGGCGCGGCCGTGCTGGAGAAGATCGCCGGCATGCCGGCGCCTGCGCTCGACGCCGCCTTCCGCGCCGATCTCGACGCCGCGCTGGCGCGCTACCGGACGCAGTATCTGCCGACGCAGTCGTTGCGCCCGCTCCCCGCGGCCGAGCTGCGCGGCGCGCACGCCGAGGCGGTGCGCGGGGTCGCCGCACTGGCGGCCGGCGATCTGGAGGGAGCGCGGAAGGCGCTCGAACGCGCGCGCGCCATCCAGCGTCCGTCACCCGGCGACGTGGCCGACACCCTGTTTCTAACCGGCGAGATCGCGCTCGCCCGCCGCGACGCCGACGCCGCGGTCGCCGCGTTCCAGGGGTTGCTCGACCCCGGATCACCGAGCCGCAGTTTTGATGGCTACGACGTCCGCGTCCGGCTCGGCCTCGCCGAGATCCACCGCAAGCACCTCGCCGCCGCCGAGGCCCACCTCGTGCGCGCCGTCGACTTCGACCCCACGCGCGTCGAGCCGCGCGCCCTTCTCGCCGAGCTCTACGCCGACCAGCACCGCGATCCCGACCGCCTGGCCGCGCTCGAGGGCGCCCTGCGGCTCGATCCGATGAACGACACCGTCGCCAGGGAGGTGGTGATCGGCGAGGCCCGCGCCGGTCACCCCGCGCGCGTCGTCGAGCTCGGGACGATCGCCATCTTCATCGATCCGGCCGACGCCGATCTGCACGCGGCGCTAGGCCGCGCCCTGGCCGCGACGGGCAAGAGCGCCGCCGCCGCCGCCGCCCTCGAGCACGCCCTCCTCTTCCAGCCCCGCGATCCCGCCGCCCTGCACCTGACGCTCGCCGCGCTCTACGAGAGCCTCGGGGAACGCAGCCGCGCCACCGTCCACCGCGACGCCGCCCGCCGCTGACGCCGCCGGGACCGGAAACGCCAGGGTGAACGTCGTCCCCCGGCCGGGCGCGCTGTCGACGTCGATCTGGCCGCCGTGGTCGACGACGATCTGCTGCACCAGCGCCAGCCCCAGCCCCGTCCCCTGCGCCTTCGTCGAGAAGAACGGGTCGAAGATCTTCCCCAGGTCGGCCTTGTCGATTCCCGCCCCCGAGTCGGAGACTCGCACCACGAGGCGCCGCGCCGCGCGATCGTGCGCCACCGAGATCCCGAGCCGCTTGACCGGCGCCCCCGCCAGCGCCTCCCGCGCGTTGCGGACCAGGTTGATGAGCGCCTGGCGCAGCTGCGCCTCGTCGGCCGGCAGATCGGGCAGATCGGCGGCGATGTCGACCTCGATGGCGATGCCCTCCTGAGCGATCTCCCCGCGCCCGAGCGCGACGACCGAGGCGACCAGCGCCCCGATCTCCTCGCGCTCGAGCTTCGGGCGCGGCAGCCGTGTAAAACGCAGATAGGTCTCGGTGATGTCGGTCAGACGATCGACCTCGCCGATGATCGAGGCGACCATCCGCCGCGCCTCCGCGGCGTCGCCCGAGAGCTCGTCGCCCAGGAGCTCGGCGTTGAGCCCGATCGCCGACAGCGGATTGCGCACCTCGTGGGCGATCTGGGCCGCCATGCGGCCGACGGTCGCCAGCCGCTCCGACCGGATGAGGCGCTGCTCGCGCTCCTGGATCGCGTCGGCCATGGCATCGAACTCGCGCGCCAGGTCGCCGATCTCGTCGTGCGAGGTGACGCCCGTCCGCTCGGTGTACTCGCCCGCCGCTATCTGCCGGGCGCGCCGCCGCAGAACCCCGAGCGGGCGCAGCGTGCGCAGCGTGAAAAGGAAGACGGCCAGCGCCACCGCCAGCCCGGCCGCGCCGAGCAGCACCGCCATCGACAGCGCCGTCTCCTCGTCGTCCGAGAGGCGCTGCGCGATCTGGCCGCTCGCCCCCCGCAGCGGCTGTCGGATCCGGTTGAGCGAATGCACCAGCGTGGCGAAGTGGCTGTCGAACGCGGCGCGCGCGTGCGGGTCGACCGCCGCGGCCGCTCCGCCGAGCTCGCCCGTCAGCGCGTCGAGCTGCTGGGCCAGCGAGGCGATCTGACGCCGGCGCAGCTGGAAGTCGCCCCGGCGCGGCGAGGTCAGCTCCTTCTCCAGGTACCGGTCGATGGCCCCCACGGCGTCGTCGATGTGCTTTCGCGCCGTCCGCAATGCCAGGGGCAAATTGGGGTCCAGCCGGTCGCCCGCCCGGGCGAGCGAGGGAGCAAAGTCGTTCAGCGACTTCCAGGCCCCATCGACCGCCCCCTGGAGCTCCAGGTAGGCCTCGTTCGCGACGACCCCCTGCCGGGCCCGATGGACGGAAAGCAGGGTGAAGGTGGCATACCCGGCGAACGCCAGCAGGAGGACCCCGAAGGCGAGCCCGATCTTGCCGAAAACGCCGAGCCGCATGCCGATTTACGCTAGCACGCCGCCGCCCCGACCGAAATTCGAGGCGCGAAATCGGGGTCCCGGGAGATCTCTATCCGTCGGATTGTGGTGGTCGGCAATTGACAGGGCGTAAGCATGCGGAAAAAATGACCTCCGCATGAGCCTACGGGGTATCGGGCCTGTTCTCCTCATCCTGGCCTCGTGGCCGTCTTCCCGCGCGGCCGCCGCCGAAGCCGGAACCCCCACGGCCGTACTGGGGTTCGAGCCCCTGGACGGCGTCCCCGAAACGCTGGCCGCCGACGTCACGGACGCGCTGCGACAGCGGGTCGCCGCCACCAAGGACTACCAGCTGCTGCAGGGGAAGGACCTGGTCGAGGTCAAGCTGATCTTCGCCTGCTCGGACGAGGCCCCCGCCTGCCTCTCGCAGGCGGGCAAGAGCCTCGGGGCCTCCAAGCTGATCTTCGGCAACGTCAAGAAGACCGGGGGCGACTTCCAGGTCACGGTCAAGCTGCTCGACGTCAACCGGGCGGTGGTCGAGAGCTTCACCACCGACACCGTCGCCGGGGGACGGGCCAATGCGACGGCCCTGCGCCAGCTGGCCCCGATCTGGCTGGCCAAGCTCTCCGGCAAGGGGAGCGGCACGATCTCGGTGCGCGCCAACTTCCCCGGCGCCGCGGTCAGCCTGGACGGCACCCGGGTCGGCGTCACCGGAACGGCCCCGGTCGTCATCTCCGACGTCTCGCCAGGAAAGCACGAAGTGGCGGTCGAGAAGAGCGGCTACACCACCACCAAGCAGGAGTTCACCCTGGCAGCGGGGCAAAGCCTGCCGCTGACGCTCGATCTGAGCCCGGTCTCGGTGGAGGTTCCCAAGCCCGACCAGGCCGGCGGCGCCGCCACGCACCTGTCGACCGGCGGCGGCGAGACCCCGGGCGAGAGCGAGGGGGCTCGCGCGCAGGGGCCCGGGTCGGCTTCTGGGTGGCGGTGGCCGGGACCGTCGCCTCCGGGGCGCTGGCCCTGAAATTCGGCCTGGACGTCAAGGACATCAACCAGCAGCTCGACCAGTACCGCAGGTTCGACTGCACCACATCCTCGACGGGGCTCTGCGACAGCTCGGGGAAGTCGGCCCAGCCGCTGACGGCCGACCAGAAGAGCACGGTGGCCAGCAAGACCGACACGGGAAACAAGGACCAGACCCTGCAGTGGGTGTTCGTGGGAGTCGGGGGATCCTTCGCGGTTGCCGGCGGCTACTTGCTCTACAAGGGCTATCTCGCCTCGGAGGGCAACCAACAAAGTGCCTCCAATCACGGTCTCCGGATTTTCCCCGCCGCGACGGCTTCGACGCGGGGAATCGTGGCGGAGTTCGATTTTTAGCGGTCTTTCTTTTAGAATTGGGCTCCCGGGTGCGTCTAGCTTATCGGGGGGAACCAGAGGACTTTGACCGCGACCGCCAGCCTCATTAATCAGACCATCGGGAACTACCGGGTCGTCAAGCTGCTCGGCGAGGGCGGGATGGGTGTCGTCTATCTGGCGCAGCACCCCGTCATCGGGCGCAAGGTCGCCATCAAGCTGCTGCACACCGCCCTGGCCCGCGACCAGGACATCGTCTCGCGCTTCTTCAACGAGGCGCGCGCGATCCACATGATCGCGCACGAGAACATCGTCGAGATCCTCGACTTCGGGCAGACCACCGACGGCCAGCCGTACTTCATCATGGAGTTCCTGGAGGGCGAGGCGCTGAGCGAGGTCGTCGCCCGCGGGCCCATGGCGCCCGAGAGTGTCGCGATCATCGGCGGCCAGATGTGCCGGGCGCTGGCGGCGGCGCACGCCAAGGGGATCGTCCACCGCGATCTCAAGCCGCACAACGTGCAGCTCGTCGCCAAGCCGGACGGCCTGTCGCACGTGAAGATCCTCGACTTCGGCGTGGCCAAGATCCTGGCCTCACCCGACGGGGCGCAGTCGGTGAAGACCCGCACCGGGTCGCTGATGGGCACGCCGCTCTACATGTCGCCCGAGCAGTGCAAGGGCGCCGGGACGCTCGATCACCGCACCGACATCTACTCGCTCGGCGTCATGCTGTTCGAGATGCTGGCCGGCCGCCCGCCGTTCATCGCCGAGGGCGTCGGCGAGCTGTTCGCGAAGCACATGCTCGAGGAGGCGCCGTCGCTGCTCGAGTTCGCGCCCCACGTCGCCGCCGTACATGGCGGCGGCAGTCATGAGGTCGCTCCAGAAGGAGCCGCGCGACCGCTTCGAGAGCATGGAGGAGTTCCGCAAGGCGCTCGTCGGCGAGGTCAAGCTGGCCGGCGCCCCCGCCCGCGCGGGCGCCGCGCGCGTCGTCGCCGATGTCGACCACCCAGGCGATGTCGCGCAAGGCTTCGACGACGCTCTCGTCCGCCTCGTCGGAGATCGACGGCGATCTCGCCCCGCCCCGCCGCAACTGGAAGCTCCCGGCGATCGTCGGTGGGCTGGCCGCCGCCGGCATCCTCGCCTTCGTGGTGATGCCCAAGGGGAAGCAGGAGGCGGCGCCGCACGCGGCCCTGCCGGCGCCCGCCCCGACCGTCCCCGTCGCGCCGCCACCGCCGGTGGCCCCGCCGGCGCCCAGGACCGTCACCCTGCGCTTCGAGGCCGAGCCGACCGGCGCGCACCTCTTCGACAAGAAGGCCGGCAAGGACCTGGGCGAGATCCCCGTCGAGCTGCAGGTTCCCAAGGGGACCGCCTCGGCGGACTACGTCTTCAGGTTGGCCGGCTACAAGGACGTGTCGCTGGCCGCGAAGCCGAACGCCGATCGCACGCTGCACGTCTCGCTGGAGAAGGTCGCCGCGCCGCCCGCCGCACAGGCCGCAGCCGACAAGCACCACGCCGCCGCCCCGCACCACGGCGGCGGCAAGAAAAAGACGCCCGTCGACGAAGACGGCCTCGCGACGCCGTCGTTTTAGTCGGGGGACGTCGGGCGCTGCGCGCCCTTTGGTCTCGCGCGCCCACGGGGCTCGCTTCGCTCGCCCTGCTCGACCCTGCTCGCCCCTGCTCGCCTGCTCGCGCCTGCTCGAACCCTGCTCGCCTGCTCGACCCTGCTCGCCTGCTCGAACCCTGCTCGACCCTGCTCGCCCCTGCTCGCGCCTGCTCGCCCCTGCTCGCGCCTGCTCGCCCCGCTCGCCCTGCTCGCGCCTGCTCGCGCCCTGGAAGTAAGGCGATCCCTGTTACGTGCGGATCGCAGGCCGCCGCTCAGTGACCGCTGACCGCCGCACGTAGACTTTTTTCCGGCGGCGAGGAGCGCCTCTTTCGATTTTTGGTCGCGCTCCTCGCCGCCGGAAAAAAGTTCCGTGCGGCGGTTACGGGAGTTCGAGCGGGGGCGCTCGAGCCGCACGTAACGGGGATCGCTCTGTATCCAGGGGCCACCAGGGGCGAACAGGGGCGAACGGGGCGAACAGGGGCGACGAAGGCCGCGAGATCGCCGAAGCGTCAGCCGGAGGAATCGGAGGAATCGGAGGAATCGGAGGAGTCGGAGGAGTCGGAGGGGAAGGGGCCGCCCGAGCCGGCGCCGCCGTCCGAGGACGTGGGCGACGGTGCGGCGGTGAGGGCGGCGCGCTGGTGGCGGAGGGACAGGAGGTCGAGGAAGCGCTCGGGGGCCAGCGAGACGCGGCTTCGGCTCTCGAGGTAACGGCGGCGCTCTAGGGCGAAGATGCCGCCGGCCGCGACGCCGCCGCCGGCGAGCGCCACGAGGTCGTAGACGGCCGAGCCGGGCGCCATGAGCGCGCCGCCGACGCCGAACAGCAGGAAGGCCATCGCCGCGCGCATCCCCATCTGGCCGAAGCGCTCGCGCCGCATGTCGGAGAGGTCGATGTTGAAGGTGATCGCGGTCTCGCCGCCGTCGGGTCCTTCCGGCGACAGGATCGTCTCGACGCGCGTCACCAGCGCGAAGGCGTAGCGCTTGGAGAAGTCGAGCGAGCGGACCAGGCCGGGCCAGAGGCCCTGCGCACGCTCCCACTCGATTCTGTCGCCGTGGTGGCGGCGCACGGTCATGAGCTGTTCGCGCAGGAAGCGATCGACGGCGCGCCGCACGCTCTCGAGCGGTGCCTTGACGACGCGGCTGACGACCACGCGGCTGGCACCGAGCGCCTTGGTCAGCGCCCCCTGCTCTTCCGGCTCGATCGGGGCGCCCCGTCGCATCTCGGCCAGGGCCTGCTCGACCGCCGTTCGCGGCAGCCCGGCCTCCTCGCCGAGACGGACGATCTCGCCGACGCTGAGCGCCTCCGAGCTGGAGCGCTCGCCCCGCGCCGGGCGACTGCGTGTCGAGCTCCGCCGCGCGGCGCAGGACGAAGTCGACTTCCGCGCGCGAGAGTTTGTCGGACGACACGACGATCGATTATAGCCGCAAGGACGCGTCCGTGCGGCCGGGATCGGAGGCCGGCAGAGCGCGCGGCCGGAAGGCGAGCCGCATGATCCACTCGTAGAGCCGATCGGGAACAAAGGGCCGCAGCCGCGCCGACAGCGAGGTCGGCCCGACGGGCCAGCGCAGGCGCGGGTTGCGGGCGGTGGCGGCCCGCTCGATGGCGTCGACGACGGGCGCCAGATCCTGGCTCGCGGCAGGCTCGCGGATTGCCGCCGGTAGGCCTCGACCAGGCCGGCGTAGGGGCTGTCCGGGCGGTTGCCGGCGGCCAGGTGCTCGTTCGCGTGGAGGCTGGTGGCGAAGGGCCCGGGCTCGACCAGCGCCATCCGCACGCCGAACGGCGCCAGCTCGAGCCGCCAGGCCTCGATCATCCCCTCCAGCGCCCACTTGGAGGCGTGGTAGGGGCCGACGACCGGCAGCGCCACCCGCCCCGAGACAGACCCGAGCGTCACGATGGCGCCGGCCCGGCGCGCGCGCATCGCGGGCAGCACCGCTCGCGTGACGCGGTGGACGCCGACGACGTTGGTCTCGAGCTGGGCGCGCAGCTCGTCGGGCGTGGTCTCCTCGAGCGGTCCCGAGGCGTAGTAGCCGGCGTTGTTGACGAGGACGTCGAGCCGCCCGCCCGTCTCCTCGAGCAGCGCACCGACCGCGGCGGCGACCGAGTCGTCGCGGGTGACGTCGAGCGCCGGCGTGGTGAGGCGCCAGCCCTTGCCGGCCGCCAGCTCGCGCAGCTCCGCGCCCGCCTCGGGGCGCCGCATGCTGGCGAACACCTGCCAGCCGCGCGCCGCGAACCGTTCGGCCGTCGCGCGCCCGATCCCCGACGAGCTGCCGGTGATGAGGACCGTCCGCACCGTTACCCGTTCGGCCATCGGCGCCATCGTCAGGTGCGCAGCAGGACCGCGAGCAGCGCCGTCGCCAGGAGGCCCCAGGCCGCGCTCCCCAGCACCCACCAGACGGCCGAGCGCCGCGCGAGGCGGGCCAGCAAGCGCAGGCCCAGCGCGACGTCGGCGGTCGAGAAGACGACCAGCGCCGCCATCCAGGTGACGCTGGTCTGCGCGCGCCGATCGGGGGCCAGCGCGTAGGCGAGCGCGCCGATCAGGAAGACCGACCCCAGCAGCACCTGGACGATGGCTCGCTTGCGCGCGCGGCCGCGGAGCTGCGCGGCCCGCACCTGCCGGAGCGAGCGGCCGAACGTCAGGCGGTGCTCGGCGGTCATGCCCCTAGTATGGCATCGTGTAGCCGGTCTGGAGCACGTGGGCGTTGCCGAAGGCGTCGTTCTGGAAGTAGTACCCGTACGAGATCTCGAACGTCCCGGCCGCGAACCAGCGGAAGAACGGGACCGCACGCAGCGCCTCGGCCTCCCAGATGAGCTTCACCTCGGGGTACTCGGTGCGGACCGGCCCCAGCTCCGGATCGCTCGAGTAGTACATCCAGGGCGAGGGGGACGTGTTCGTCGCCGAGCATCCCGGGTTGATGGGGACGTCGCACCAGAACGCCGGGGGCTGCTGGAAGTACTCCCGGAACAGCAGCCGGATCTCGAGATCGCGCGTCAGCTGATGGTAGATGCGCGCCTCGACGGTGCTGGCGGAGAGCCTCCACGGATCGGACGAGAGGCTGGTCGGATCGAAGTCGTGGTAGTAGCGGTACTGGAGCTGCACGCCGCTCTTCGCCTCGGGAATGTAGTGGGCATAGCGGACGGCGATCGCCGTGCGGAGGCGGTGGGTGGGAAGGACCTCGTAGCCGGGACTGGGGACGGTGACCGTGCGGTAGAGGTTGGCCAGGAAGCCCGAGAGGTCGGCGGCGTCGAGGTCGATCTGCGCGACGTCGACCGCCGAGAGGATCTGGGTGTACGAGAACCCGCCGTAGACGGAGTTGAGCGGGCAGGACGTGCTGGGCGGGACGAGGCACGACGGCGTGCGGCCGCGAAACCCGACCGCGTCGAGGCTCAGCCCGCCGAAGAGGCCGATGGTCGCCGTGTCGCCCCAGAAGCGCTGCGCGACCGAGGCCCACATCGCGTGCGACCAGTAGTCGGACTCGGCGCTGTACTTGTAGCTGAGCGTGACGCGCGTGCGGTTCCAGGTCTTGCCCACGCCGAGCGCGACCTCGTTGCGGATCTCGGTGAAGATGTTGTCGACGCCGCCGGTGCCCGCGGCCGCCGACGCCGAGGTGATCGTGTCGACCAGGTAGTGTGCGTGGACGTCGAAGCCGTCCGGCAGGTCCTTGGCGATCTCGACGACCGGCTGGATGACGCGCGTCGAGGGCTCGCGGTAGTAGGCGCCGCGGATCGTGACCTCGTTCTCGGCGCGCGCGGCCGCGCGCGGGAGGAGCGTTCCCGCCAGCGCCAGCGAGGCAGGATCGGCTGCGCGGTTCAATTGCAGCCGCAGCCGCCGCCGGGCTGACCGAAGCCGAGGTCGGACCCTTCGCGCGCGCCGTACCAGTGCTGCCGGAAGCGATCCTCCGAGCGGATCGGCGTCGAAGCGCATGGCCCGCTTGGCCAGGTACTCGCGCTGCCAGGGCTGAACCGGCGGCGGGAGCGGATGGGCGCAGCCGGCGACGCCCGCGACCGCCGCCACCCCGAGCAGCAAGAAGAGGCAGCGAAGGCGAAGGCCAACGAGGTGAGACATTTCCGGACGCGTTTTAACACGGCCCGGGCGGACCACGAATGCCCGTGCGCACGCTACAATCCGCGCCGTGACGACCGACCTCACCTACCTGGTACTGGACATCGAGACCATTCCGGACCGGGAGCTGTGGGACCCGCCGCAGCCGGCCGGCGTCCCGGGGGCCGCCGAGCGGCCGTTCCCGCCGCTCTACGCCTGCCGGCCGGTCGTGCTCGGCGTCATGTGGCTGGACGCCACGCTGGCGGTCAAGCGGATCGGCACCATCGGCGAGACGAAGGACGAGGCCGGCATGATGGCCGACTTCGCCGACTTCATGACCAAGTGGAAGCCGCACGTGATCACCTGGAACGGGCGCGGCTTCGACCTGCCGGTGCTGGCGCTGCGCGCGCTGCGCTTCGGCCTCGACTTCCGCTGGTACTACCGCGGCGAGGGCTATCGCTACCGCTTCAGCGAGGAGGGACACCTCGATCTCTGCGACGTCATCTCCGACCACGGCGCCGCGAGGATGACCTCGCTCGACGGCGCGGCGCGCGTCATCGGGCTGCCCGGGAAGGACGGCGTCGACGGCAGCCAGGTCGAGGGGCTGTTTCAGGCCGGGCAGATCGAGGCGCTGCGCCGCTACTGCCTGTCGGACGTCGCGCAGACGGCGTTCCTCTTCCTGCGCTACCGCCTGGTGGCGGGCGATCTCGATCGCGACGGCTACCGGCACGCCGCGGCCGGGCTGCTTGTCCGCCTGCGAAGCCGACGGGCGGTTCGGCAAGCTGCTCGACGGCGTCGACCGCGCAGCGGCTGCTGCTCGGTGACTGACGGGCGCGCGCTCGCCGCGCTGCCGCCCCTGCCGCGCGCGTTCTACGCGCGGCCGACGGTCGAGGTGGCGCACGCGCTGCTCGGCAAGCTGCTGGTGCGGCGGCCGGAGGCGCGCGGCGGCGCGCTGCGCGTCGCCCGCATCGTCGAGGTCGAGGCCTACCTCGGCGAGCGCGACGCCGCCTCGCACGCGCGCCGCGGCCCCACGCCGCGCGCGACGATCATGTTCGGCCCGCCGGGGTTCCTCTACGTCTATCTCATCTACGGCATGCACCACTGCATGAACGTCGTGACCGAGACCGACGGCGTCGCGGGCGCCGTGCTGCTCCGCGCGGCGGCGCCAGTCGTGGGCGTGCCCGATCTGCGGCGGCCGCTGACCGGGCCCGGCAAGCTCTGCGCGGGCCTCGGCATCACCCGCCGCGACAACGGGCTCGACCTGACCGCGGACGCCGCCTTCTACCTCGCCGACGACGGGACGCCGCCGCCGCGCCGGGCCGCCTCGCGGCGCATCGGCGTCGAGTACGCGGGCGCCTGGGCGGCGCGCAGGCTGCGCTTCTACGTCCCCGGCGATCCCTACGTCGGCAAGGGCTGAGCGGCCTGGCGCTTGCGCACCTCGCGCTCGATCGCCGAGAACATGCTGGGGATCGAGGCCGACACCAGGCCGTCGGTCACCTTGCGCAGCACGAAGCCCGGCACCGGCGCCTTCACGTCGATCGAGACCCGGTACTCGACCGCCGTCCCCTCCCCTCGGGCTGGAAACGCCAGCCGCCGACGGAGTTGGTGACGATCTCGCCTTCGACGAAGGTCCAGTCGACGGTGCGCGCGCCCGGATCGCAGGCGAGATCGAGAACGTAGCGCACCGGCAGCACGACCTGCCCCCGGAACTCGACCCGCGTGACCGCCTTGCCGTCCGGCCCGGGCGCGCCGGCGCTGAGGACGCGCGTCCCCTTGATCTCGGGGAAGAGGCTCGGGTAGGCGCCAAAGTCGGTCACCACGCCGTAGACCTCGGCCGGCGCCGCGCGCGTCAGAAGGTACCGCCGTTGCACCGGCTCGCGTCCGCTCATCTCACCCCGGATTTCAGCACGTCGTCCCCACCCCGCCAAGTAGGGACCAAGTAAGGACCAAGTGGGGAGGCGGTTGACGACATATCACCGTGCCGATTAACGTCACGCGCCCATGCCGCCTCGCCCCTTCGCGCCGCCGGGGACGCGCACCAACTTCGTCGGCGATCGCCCCTTCCGGCTCGACCACGCCCGGCTCGACTGGGAGGTCGATCTGGCGGCGCGGCGACTCTCCGGCACCGCGACGTTGACGGTCGCCGCGCGACGCGCGGGGTTGATGTCGGTGAGCTTCGACGCCGTCGAGCTGGACGTCGAAGCGGTCACCGTCGCCGGGCGCGCGGCCGGGTTCACCAACGACGGTCAAACACTGCGCGTGACGCTGGCCGAGGCGCCGGCCGAGAACGCGCCGCTCGCGATCGCGATCCGCTATTCCTGCCGGCCGCGCCGTGGGCTCTACTTCGTCGGGCCGACGGCCGCCCACCCCGAGCGCGCGCCGCAGTGCTGGACGCAGGGGCAGGACGACGACGCGCGCTGCTTCTTGCCCTGCCTCGACCAGCCGATCGACAAGTTCACCACCGAGGTGATCTGCACCGCGCCGGCCGGCCTCTTCGTGCTGTCGAACGGCGACCTGCGCGAGCGAACCGAGCTGCCGGGCGGGCGCGCGACCCGCTGGCACTACGCGCTCGCGCTGCCACAGCCGGCGTACCTGCTCACGCTTGGTGGTTGGCCCGTTCGCCGAGCTGCGCGACCGCGCGCCGAAGACCGGCGTCGACGTCTACGCCTTCTCGGCGCCGGGGCGCGAGGCCGACGCGCGCCGCACCGTCGCCCGCACCGGCGCGATGATCGATCACTTCTCGGAGAAGATTGGCCTGCCCTACCCGCACGCGCGCTACAGCCAGATCTTCGTCCCCGAGTTCATCTTCGGCGGGATGGAGAACACCAGCGCCACCACGCTGACCGAGCTGGCGCTGCTCGACGAGCGCGCGGCGCTGGACCACGACATCGACGGCCTCGTCTCGCACGAGCTGGCGCACCAGTGGTGGGGCGATCTCGCTCACCTGCCGCGAGTGGTCCGAGGCCTGGCTCAACGAGGGGTTCGCCACCTACTTCGAGTACGTCTGGCGCGAGCAGGCCAAGGGGCGCGACGAGGCCGACCACGAGCTCCTGGCCGACACCGACGGCTACCTGGCCGAGGCGTCGGGGCGCTACCAGCGCCCGGTCGTCTGCCGGCAGTACGACGAGCCGATTCACCTCTTCGACGCGCACCTCTACGAAAAAGGCGGGCGCGTGCTGCACATGCTGCGCGCCGAGCTCGGCGACGGACCGTTCTGGCGCGCCATCGGCCACTACGCGAAGAAGCACGCCAAGGGCTCGGTCGAGACACGCGATCTGGCGCGCGCCATCGAGGACGTCACCGGCCGCAGCGTCGAGGCGATGCTCGATCGCTGGATCGCGCGCCCCGGGCACCCGGAGCTCGAGGGGCGCTGGAGCTGGGACGACGATCGCAAGGTCGGCACGCTGTCGCTCGCCCAGAAGCAGGCGGTGACGCCGGAGGCGCCGCTGTTCGAGTTTGCGGCCACGATCCGGTTCGAGATCGACGGCCGCACGCGCGACGAGCGGGTCACCGTCCGGGAGGCCGCGCACAACTTCGAGTTTTCGCTGCCGGTGGCGCCGACGCAGGTGATCTTCGACCCCGGCGACGTGCTGCTGAAGTCGATCAAGCTGGAGAAGAGCGGCGCGCTCTGGCGACGCCAGCTCGCGGCGGCGGAGCTGGGTGTCGACCGGCTGCTGGCGGCGCGGGCGCTCGCCGACCTCCCCGAGCCGGCCAACATCGAGGCGGTCGTCACCGCGCTCGGCGACGACCGGTTTTGGGGGGTGCGCGGCGCGGCCGCTCGGGCGCTCGGGCGCACGCGGCGCGACGAGGCGCGCGACGCGCTCATCGCCGCGAAGGGCGCCAACGAGCCGCGCGTACGGCGCGCCATCGCCGCCGCCCTGGGCGAATTCGCCGGCGACGACACGGCCGCGCGGGCGCTCGCCGACTGGCTGCGCGCCGGAGATCCGAGCGTCTTCGTCGAGGCCGAGCTGGCGCTGGCGCTCGGCCGGACCCGCTCGCCGCTGGCGCTGGAGCTGCTGCCGCCGCTCGTCGACCGTCCGTCGTTCCAGGCGGTGATCGCCAGCCGCGCGATCGAGGGGCTGGGCCGGACCGGCGATGAGCGGGCATTTCAGCTCATTCGCCGCGCCTGGCGTCCCGAGGCGCTTTTTCCGGCCCGGCGCGCGGTGGTCGCCGCCCTGGCCGAGCTTTCGCGCGGGACGGGGCTCGCGCGCGCGGCCCGCGAGGCGATCGAGGAGCGGCTGCGCGACGGCGACTTCCGCGTCCGCCTCGAGGCGGCCATGGCGCTGGGGCGCCTCGGCCTCGTCGACGCGCTCCCCGCGATCCGGAGCGCGCTCGGCGCCGAGCTCGATGGCCGGACCAAGCGCCGCATGAACGAGGCGATCCGCGACATCGAGGACGGCGCCCGACCCGCCGAGGAGGCCCGCCGGCTGCAGGACGAGGTCGAACGTCTCCGCGGCGAGACCGCCAGGCTGCGCGAGCGGCTCGACAAGCTGGAGATTCGCCTTGCCCCGCCGCCGGCGCCAAGCCCGCCCCCCGCCAAGATCAAGCGTCCGCGCCCCGTGACCCGCCGCCGCACCCGCGGCCTCCGCCCCGTACGACGCTGAGCTCGCGCTCTCACGATTCGTCACATCCTCGGCCGCACCAAGATCCGCGCAATCAAGGTCGAGCCGTCCGCGCGCCGACGCGCCCAACCCATCGGCGTTCCGGTGCCGCCGCCTGCACCTCCGCCGAATCAAGTCACGCGAGCGCCGCGGTCGCAGCGGTTGAATGGCCTCACCCCACGCAACCCGCCGCGGTCCGCGCCCGACAACGGGACATGCGCGGAATCAAGTCGGTGCGACGGCGTCAGCTCCACTTGCCCCTCGCGGCGCCACGCACCTGGGGTGGCGCTCGCAAGGGCGCCGGGCGGAAACCGCGCGGCCGTCCCTCGATGCCCCACGACACGCGCCCGAAGGTCGATCCGCGATACCCGGTGCAGGTCACCATTCGCGCGACGCCGGGGCTGCCGTCGCTCCGCTCGCCCCGGCTGTTCGGGGCGCTCCGGCGCGCCATCGCGCGGGCGTCGGTCGACAGGTTCCGGGTGATTCACTTCTCGATCCAGCAGGACCACGGCCACTTCATCGTCGAGGGGGACGAAGCCCGGCGCGCCCGCGGGGGTATGCACGGCCTGGCGATTCGGTTGGCGCTGGCGGTCAACCGCGCCCTCGGGCGCAAGGGGCGAGTCGTCGGCGACCGCTACCACGCGCGCCCGCTGACCACGCCGCGCCAGATGCGGACCAGCATGGTCTACGTGCTGCTCAACTTCCGCAAGCACCTCCGGGCGCCCGCGTGCATCGACCCGCGCAGCTCGGGGCCGCATTTTTCGGGGTGGCGGCGCGCGCCAGCGAGCGCCGACGCGATCACAGGCGCTCCGCCGGCGACGGCGTCGCCAGCGACCTGGATGGCGCGCGTCGGATGGAGGCGCGCGGGTGGTCCGTTGCGGGTCGAGGAGCACCCAGCCTCGGCGCCGCGCGCGCACCCAACTTGATTCCGCGGATGTTGCCCTGCGCGGGTCGCAGCCGCGGATGTTTTGCGACCCGGAGATGTGGCGAATCGTGAGAGACCGCGTTAGCTCTGCAGCTCGGCGACGATGTCGCGGGCGATCTGGCGGGCCTTGGCGAGGTCGCTGCGCGGCATCGAGATGGCGCCCACCACCGGGTGGCCGCCGCCGCCGTAGCGCTCGCAGATCTTGTTGATCTCGTGCGTGCGCGGCGTCTTCGACCAGGGGTTGGAGCCGATCGAGATCTTCGCGCGCGCCGCCGAGGTCACGCCGACCGAGTAGCGGGCCTCGGGGAAGAGATAGTAGGAGATGAACTTGTTGAAGGCGCCGATCTCCCGGTCGGCGAGGTCGAAGAAGACGACGTCGCCTTCGAGCTTGGCGACCGCGCGGATTGTCTCGATGTTGCGCTGGTGCTGCTCGAGCAACGCGCCGAGGGGGCCGGCCACGTAGGCGTCGGCGACGATGTCGTCGAGCGGGCGGCTGATGAGGTCGCCGATGAAGCGCTCGGCCAGCGCTGGCTCCCGGTTGTTCTCGATGAATGTCATGAGGCGCAGCGCCGGCTCTTTCAGCTCGACCGCCATCTTGGCGTGCGGGAAGAGCGCGCCGTCGATGATCTCCGCCCAGTGAATCAGGTCGGCGAGCGGCGCCGTGTCGAAGCCGAACTTGGCCGCCACGGTGTCGGCCAGGAACTTGGTGCAGCTCTTGGCCTTCGGATCGTAGAACTTGCGGCCGGTGGCGTCGGCGCGAAAGTGGTCCTCGTCGCCGGGCAGCTGGAAGGCGGAGGCGTGGTGGTCGAACCACCAGGTGAGGCGCGGGTCCTGAGAGTAGCGGAAGTCGACGCAGGCATTCTCGTCGCCGTCGAAGTAGCCGGCGGCGAACGGGTGCGCGTCCCCCTTGTGCTCGAGCGGCCGGTAGGCGACGTCGATCGGCCCCTTGGCGATCCGCTCACGGTAGAACCTGGTGAAGACCCCCGCCGAGCTGCATCCGTCGAAGCAGTTGCCGTGGTACAGCACGCGCAGGCGCATCACCAGCAAGCTAACACGAACTCGCGCGCGGAGAAGGGAGCGGCTACATTAGCGCGTCATGCCCGAGCACCAGTCAGAGTCTCAACCCGAGTTTCTGGTCGACCTCAAACGGACCCACGACTGCGGCGCGCTGCGCGCCGGCGACGCCGGCCAGCGCGCCATCCTCTTCGGCTGGGTGGCCGCCCGTCGCGATCACGGGGGCTGCGTCTTCATCGATCTGCGCGACCGTGGAGGTATCACCCAGATCGTCTTCGAGCCGGAGACCGACGCGGCGGCGCACACGCAGGCGTCGGAGCTGCGCCGCGAGTTCTGCATCGCCGTCGCCGGCAAGGTGCGCGAGCGCGGCGGGCACAAGAACCCCAAGCTCGCCACCGGCGACATCGAGGTGGCCGCCGACCGAGCTGACGGTCTTCTCCGTGGCCGAGACGCCTCCGTTCGAGCTGGCGGACGAGACGCGCTCCGACGAGACGATCCGCCTCAAGCACCGCTACCTCGATCTGCGGCGCCCGGCGATCCAGAAGAACTTCATCGCCCGCTCGCAGATCTATCAAACGACGCGCCGCTACCTGGCCGACAACCGCTTCCTGGAAATCGAGACGCCGTTCATGGTGAAGTACACGCCGGGCGGCGCGCGCAACTTCCTGGTGCCGTCGCGGCAGAGCCCGCACCAGTTCTACGCGCTGGCCGAGTCGCCGCAGATCTTCAAGCAGCTGTTCATGGTGGCGGGGATGGACCGCTACTTCCAGATCGTCCGCTGCTTCCGCGACGAGGACCTGCGCCTCGATCGCCAGCCGGAGTTCACCCAGATCGACCTGGAGATGAGCTTCGTCACCGAGGACGACGTGCAGAACGTCGTCGAGGGGCTGATGGTCAAGCTCTGGAAGGACGTGCTGGGGATCGATATCGCGCGACCGTTCCAGCGGATCCCGTACGCCGAGGCGATGGGGAAGTACGGCTCGGACAAGCCTGACCTGCGGTTCGATCTGCCGCTCGTCGATCTGACCGACGCCGTGAAGCGGCACGAAGGCGGCGGCGTCGGCCTCCTGCAGTCGGCGGTGGGCGCGCCCGGCGGCGTGGTCAAGGGGTGGCGGCTGCCGGCAGCGCAGGCCAAGAGCCTTTCGCGCGCCGATCTCGACAAGCTGGAGGAGTTCGCCAAGGGGTTCGGCGCGCGGGGCCTGGCCCGCGCGCGCGTCGGCGCGGACGGCGCCTGGGCCCAGAGCCCGATGAAGACGATGACCGACGATCTGCGCAAGGCGATCAACGAAGCCGCCGGGCTCGGCGACGGGGATCTGCTCTTTCTTCAGTTCGGCGCCAAGAAGCTGGTCAACGCCGTCCTCGGCGGCCTGCGCCTTCACCTGGCGGCCAAGCTGGACCTCATCCCCAAGAACCTCTGGCGCTTCTGCTGGATCACCGACTTCCCGCTGTTCGAGCAGAACGACGAAGGGCGGTTCGTCGCCGCCCACCACCCGTTCACCTCGCCCAACCCGGCCGATCTCGAGCGCCTCGAGAGCGATCCCGGCTCGGTGCGCGCGCGCGCCTACGACCTCGTGCTCAACGGCAACGAGATCGCCGGCGGCTCGATCCGGATCCACCAGTCCGACGTGCAGGCGCGCGTCTTCCGCGCGCTGGGCCTCTCCGACGAGGAAGCGCAAACCAAGTTCGGCTTCCTGCTGGAGGCGTTCAAGTTCGGCCCGCCGCCGCACGGCGGGATCGCCGCGGGCGTCGACCGGCTGGCGATGCTCCTCTGCGGCGCCGATTCGCTGCGCGACGTGATCGCCTTCCCCAAGACGCAGAAGGGGACCGACCTCATGACCGACGCCCCGGGGCCGGTCGCGCGACGCCAGCTCGACGAGCTGCACATCGCGCTCAAAGAATGAGCGAAGAGAGGGCGGACGTCGGCGCTCGCGCGGCCACGCTGGCGCGCCTCGCCTCCGAAACGTTCGACCTGCTGGTCGTCGGCGGCGGCGCGACTGGCGCGGCGATCGCCCGCGACGCCAGCCTCCGGGGCGTGGTGGTCGCGCTGGTCGACGCCGGCGACTTCGCGGGCGAAACCTCCAGCCACTCCTCGAAGCTGATCCACGGCGGCCTGCGCTACCTGCAGTACGGCGATCTGCCGCTCGTGTTCGAGGGGCTGCGCGAGCGACACCGCCTCATGTCGACGGCGCCCCACCTCTGTCGTCCGATCGAGTTCGTCTTCCCCGGCTATCGCGGCGAGAGCCCGGGCCTCTTCACCTTGGGCGCCGGCATCAAGCTCTACAACGCCTTGGCGCTCTGGCAACCCCCGGCCAGGAGCGGGCACCTCGACGCCCACGCGCTCTACGCGCTCGTCCCCCACCTGCGCAGCGCGGGGCTCGAAGGCGCGGCCGTCTACGTCGACTGCCAGACAGACGACGCCCGCCTCGTGCTGGAGAACGTCCTCGACGCCGCGCGCGTCGGCGCCGCCTGCGCCAATCATCTGCGCGTCGAGCGGATCGCCCGCGAGCGGCGCGGCCGCGCGCGTGGCGCCTGGGTCGTCGACGCCGAGACCGGCGCGCGCTTCGAGATCCGCGCCCGCCTGCTGGTCAGCGCGACCGGCCCTTTTACCGACAATTTTCTGGGCGGCCCCCGCCGCCTACGCCCGACGCTGGGCGTTCACCTGGTGTTCGACGCCGCCCGCGTCCCGCACGGCGGCCGGGCACTCGTGCTCCGCACGCCGCAGGACAACCGCCTCTACTTCGTCTTGCCCGCCGGGGCGCGCACCATCGTCGGAACGACCGACACCGATTTCGATTCGGCCGAAGATCCGACCCGCCCACCGCGCGCCGGCGACGCCATCCGGGCCCGGGGCGCCGACGTCGCCTACCTGCTCGCGGCCGCGCGCCACGCGTTCCCGGCGCTCGGGCTCGGTCCTGACGACGTCGTGTCGACCTTCGCCGGCCTGCGGCCGCTGCTGGCGGGCAACGCGAACACCCCCTCCGAGACGTCGCGTGAGCACGAGATCGCCCGCACCGCCGACGGCCTGATCGTCGTCGCGGGCGGGAAGCTGACCACCTTGCGCCGGATGGCCGAAGAGACCACCGACCTGGCCGTCGAGATGCTCCGCGCCGTGGGCGTCGAACGATCCTTCGTCCGCTGCGAGACCAGAACCCGTCCCCTGCCGGGCGCAGGTCCGCTTCCCGGCGCTCTCGACGCCCTGCCCCCGGACGTCGGCGCCCGTCTGGGCGGCGCGTACGGCGCGCGCGCCGACGACGTGCTGGCCCTCGCCGTCGAGACGCCCGCCCTCGGCGAACGGATCGATCCCGCCCTGCCCTATCTCTGGGCCGAGGTGGTCCACGCCGTCCGCCACGAACAGGCGCGCGATCTCGCCGACGTGCTCGTCCGCCGCCTCCCACTCTTCCGCGACGCCGCGGACCAGGGACTCGCCGCCGCGCCACGCGCCGGCGCGCTCGCCGGCGGCGCGCTCGGCTGGGACGACGCGCGCCGCGCCCGCGAGATCGCCCGCTACGGCGAAGCCGTCGCCCTCTCCCGCCGCTGGCGCGGCGAGATCTGGTCGGTTTAGAGCACCGTCATCACGCCGTCGAGCTTGCGGAGCGCGCTGCGCAGCGCGTGCGCGTCGGTGGCGCTTCCGACCCTGACCTGCAAGCGGTGGCTGACGTACTTGCCGCCCGACGACGGCTGGCGCTCGTGCGCAGAGATCGCTCCCACCGCGGTGGCGGTGGCGACGATGGCGTCGACCATCTCCTGGTCATTGCGGGCGATCACCGACAGCGCGAAGTCGCCCGGGAAGGCGTAGCAGGCCTCGATGAGCTCGATGTCGCGCTGGCGCTCGGCCTCGGGCGAGTCGTGCGTGGTCAATTGACGCTGCTGGCGAGCTTGCTGCGTTCGCTGCTACGTTGGAGGTCGGCGGCCGCGCGCGCCTGCCCGTACGGCAGCGGCTTGTCGGTGCGCAGGACCTGCACCGGCAGGATCACGCGCATCGACTCGGGGAGCGGCTCGAAGAACCAGGTCGATACGACGTCCGACATGCACTTCTCGACCGGACAGTCTGCGCCATAGGTCGAGCGCGCGATCCAGTGGTCGCGCATCTCCCCCTCGCGCGACAGCGAGACGCCGACGCCGACGTATCCCGAGTGCTGGCAGGAGATGGGCAGGACGTCGAAGCACTGGTGCAGCGAACGTGCCTGCGTCTGCGCCTCGGCCCGCAGCGCCTTCTCGATCTCCCAGGGCGTCGAATTCTTGGGGATGGCCGACTGCATGTCGGCCTCGCCGATCGTGGCGCCGACCGGAACCGCGCAGAAAATGCTGGCGAGCGCGGCCAGCTCCACCGGCAAGAGCGCCCGGCGCGCGAAGCGGCGAATGAAGCCCGCCGGATGCGCCGTGGAGCGGGCGCCGTCGTCGAGCGCGCGGACGACGAACGTCGCCGGACCAAAGACCACCTCGGCGCGCATCCCCGTTTCGAGCGGCAGGTCGACCGACTTGCCGCCGCCGCCGCCCACCAGCGCCTCCAGGGCGAGCGGCGCGCGACCGCCGTCGATCCGACCGGTGAAACCGGGGACGACCACCAGCCGGTAACCGGACGGCGTGCGCCTGCAGAGCGGCAGCGCCAGCGCCGAAAACGCGTCGTCATCGATGGCGGCACCGATGTTGTACGTACGCGCCCGGCGCGCGGCGCGCGTGGCGGCCAGCCCCGCCGAGCCGAGCCCGACCACCACCCACAGCGACGAGTACCAGGGCAGGAAGACGACGCGGTGGGCGGCCAGCATCCCGAGCGCGACGATGGCGGCCGTCGCGGCGCACATCGCCATGACCACACCGAACGCCGCGACCGCGCCGCGCCACTCGCTCCCCCTCGACAGCCGCCGTACCGAAACCACCTCACCGTTGATGAGATACGCGATCTCGATCGACTGGGACTGCTTCACGGCTGACCTCGCGACCCGTAGCATAGCAGCGTCCAGCGCGACGGCGCACCGCGGAGATCGTGTGCAAAACATCTTTCGCACCCCGGACTCCTGCTGCCGCGAAGCTTACCCGGTGGCCGCGTGACGCTCGGGTCACGGCTCCTCGACGGGAAAAGTACGATCGCGCGGGCTCTGCGGGCTCTCGGGAGGGTCTCTGGGCGCCCCGTCACCGTGCGTAATCGGCTTCGCGCCACGCTTATGTTTCCGGGATACTGCCTAGTAATTTCAGCATGTTAACCACACATGGAAAGTGGCACATCCCGTGCTAAGAATCGGGCCGACCTTCTGGGAGGAGGGTTTCTAATGGCTCAGGCCGTAACGCAAACGACATCCATCACGTCCATCGATACGCAGGCGAACGTTCTGCCTGCCCAGGCTCCGAACCGAGAGAAGGCGCTGCAGATTCTCTCGAAGTCGATCTACAAGGAGCTGCGCGAGAACGGCTACGAGCCGAAGCAGATCGTGGCCCTCGCGAGCGAGATCATCAGCCTCGTCACCACCGACCTCGATCTCGACTAATTTTCTAGCTTTTTCAAGCCTGTTCGAGCATTCTTCGCGCGCCCCGACCGGGCGCGCTTTTTTTGTCCGGAGCGTCTGCGCGGTCGGAACACCGACACCCTTCCGCCATGGGCATCAAGACGATTTCCGAGCTGGACATCGGAGGCCGACGCCTCTTCATCCGCGTCGACTTCAACGTGCCGCTCACGCCCGAGGGGAAGGTATCGGACGACACCCGCATCCGGGAGAGCCTGCCGACCATCAAGCTGGCCATCGACAAGGGGGCGCGGGTGGTCCTGGCCTCGCACCTCGGCCGCCCGAAGGGCAAGGCCGACAAGAAGTACACGCTCGAGCCCGTCGCCGCGCGGCTCGCAGAGCTGATCGACGCCGACGTGGCGCTGACCGACGAGCCGGTGGGCGACGGCGCCCGCAAGGTGGTCAACGATCTGAAGGCGGGGGCGGTCGCGCTGCTCGAGAACCTCCGCTTCTCGCCCGCCGAGGAGGCCAACGACGAGGGATTCTCGCGCGAGCTGGCCAGCTACGCCGACGTCTACGTCAACGACGCCTTCGGCACCGCGCACCGCGCGCACGCCTCGACGGCAGGCATCACCAAGTTCGTCGGCCGTCCAGGGGATGGGCCTGCTCATGGAGCGCGAGGTGAAGTTCCTCGGCAAGCTGCTGGGCGACGTCGAGCGGCCGTTCGTGGCGATCATCGGCGGCGCCAAGGTCTCCGACAAGATCGGGGTGCTCGACAACCTGCTCGACCGCGTCGACCAGATGCTGATCGGCGGCGCGATGGCCAACACCTTCCTCAAGGCCAAGGGCGGCCAGCTCGGGCGCTCGCTGGTCGAGGAGGACAAGCTGGCCCTGGCCCGCGCCTTCCTCAAGAAGGCCGAGGAGTCCAACGTCGACGTGCTCCTGCCGCGCGACGTGGTGGCGGCCGCCGGCATCAAGGCCGATTCGGGGCGCGTGGTGCAGGCGATGATGGTGCCCGAGGATCTGGCGGCGCTCGACATCGGGCCAGAGACGGCGCGCGGCTTCGCCGACGCGATCGCCCGCGCCAAGACCATCTTCTGGAACGGCCCGATGGGCGTGTTCGAGTCGGACCCGTTCGCGGGCGGCACGCTGGCCGTCGCCAAGGCGGTGGCCGGTGCACAGGGCGCGCTGTCGGTCGTCGGCGGCGGCGACTCGGTGGCGGCCGTGCACAAGAGCGGCGTGGCCGACAAGATCACCCACATCTCGACCGGCGGCGGCGCCTCGCTCGAGTTCCTCGAGGGGAAGAAGCTCCCCGGTCTCGCGGCGCTCGAGAGCTAGACGAGGAATCGCAATGGCGCGCACACGACGACCATTTTTCTGCGGCAACTGGAAGCTGAACGGCTCGATCGCCGAGTCGCTGGCGCTGGCCACCGACGTGCGCAACGGCGTCGCGTCACTTCGAGAGGTCGACGTGGCGGTGGCGCCCAGCTTCACCGCGCTCTACGCGGTGGCCAAGCGGCTGGAGGACGGTCCGGTCACCGTGGCGGCGCAGGACTGCTTCTGGGACGAGAAAGGGGCCTTCACCGGCGAGGTTGCGTCCGTCGCAGATCGCCGACGTCGGCTGCAAGCACGTCATCGTCGGCCACTCGGAGCGGCGTCAGCTGTTCGGTGAGCTCGACGCCGCGGTGAACCTCAAGGCGCGCGCCGCGCTGCGGGCCGGCCTGGCACCGATCATCTGCATCGGCGAGACGCTCGCCGAGCGCGACGCGGGCGAGACGCTGGGGCGAATCGAGGCGCAGCTCGACGCCGCGATCGCCGAGATGACTGACGACGAGCTTGCGCGGGTCGTCGTCGCCTACGAGCCGGTCTGGGCCATCGGCACCGGCCGCAACGCCACCCCGGCGCAGGCGCAGGAGGTGCATCAGTTCATTCGCACCCGCGTCGCCACCCGCGCGCCCGCGTTCGCGGCCCAGGCTGCGGATTCTCTACGGCGGCAGCGTCAAACCTGACAACGTCCGCGCGTTGATGGCCGAGGCGGACGTCGACGGAGGCCTCGTCGGGGGCGCGTCACTTTCGGCCGAATCGTTCGTTCGTCTCGTGAAAGAGGGCTCCGCGGCATGATCACGTTTCTCACAGTCATTCACCTGCTGGTCTGCATCTTCCTGGTTCTCGTCGTGCTGCTCCAAGCCGGAAAGGGCGGCGGCATGGGGATCGCCTTCGGCGGCGGCGGCGGCGGCAGCCAAACGGTGTTCGGCTCGTCGGGCGCGGGGAACTTCCTGACCCGCCTCACCTCGGTGACGGCGTTCATCTTCCTGCTCACCTCGCTGGGGCTGGCGCACTTCTCCAGCCAGCAGGACTCGAAGCGCCTGCAGAAGCTGGCCGAGCGCAAGTCGGCCGAGAAGAAGGCCGACGACGCGCGCGCCGAGAAGCTGAAGGTCGACCTCGAGAAGGCCCGCGAGACCGTCCAGAAGACGGCCGGCGGCGCCGCGGCGGGAACGCCCGCGCCCGGAGCGTCCGAGACCAGCGAGCCCGTCGCCCCCACGGCCCCTGCCAAGGCGGACGAGCCCAAGCCGGCCAAGAGCAAGGCCAAGCCCGCCAAAGCGTCCGACACCGACACCGAGGCGGCCCCAGCCGCGCCGGTCCACAAGCGCAAGCGCGCCGCGGCACCGGCCGACGGCGACAAGCCGGCCGAAGCGCCCGCCGCACCACCTGCGCCCGCCGCCCCGGCGGAGTAAACTAGCGAGCGGACGCCATGCCGCTTCTGCAGCTTCCGTTCGTCAAGGCCGAGGGAACCGGGAACGACTTCGTCGTCGTCGATCTCCGCGACCGGGGTTTCGCCGGACGCCGCCGCGCGAATCCAGGATCCAGCCGTCGTTCGCGAGATCTGCGACCGGCACTTCGGCGTCGGCGCCGACGGCGTGCTGGCCATCTTGCCGAGCACGACCGGCGACGCGCGCATGCGCGTCCTCAACGCCGACGGCAGCGAGGCCGAGATGTGCGGCAACGGCCTGCGCTGCGTGGCCAAGGTGCTCTACGAATCCGACCCGAGGCTGCGTCGCCCGACGCTGAAGATCGAGACCGGCGCCGGCGTCCTCACTTGCCTGCTCGACGTCGAGCTCGGCGCCATCCGCAGCGTGACGGAGGAGATGGGGCGCCCGCGCCTCACGCGCGGCGAGATCCCACTCGCCCCCGGCGGCCCCGAGCGCGCGCTGCGCGAGCCGATCCGCGCGCGCGATCGCGACTTTCGATTCACCGCGGTGTCGATGGGGAACCCGCACGCCGTCATCTTCGTCGACGGCGACGATGACCTGCACACGCTGGCCACGACCTACGGGCCAATTCTCGAGGTCGCCGAGAGGTTTCCCCGCCGCACCAACGTCGAGTTCGCACGCGTCCGCGACAAGGAGATCGATCTCGTCGTCTGGGAGCGCGGCAGCGGCCTCACCCTCGCCTGCGGCACCGGCGCCTGCGCCACCGTCGTCGCCGCCTCCCTCGAGGAGCGTCTGGCGCCCGGCGCCGAGACACCGGTCCACCTTCCCGGCGGCACGCTCGTGATCACGGCAGCGCCCGACTACTCCGGCGTCCGCCTGTCCGGCCCCGCCCGCGTCGCCTTCTCCGGCGAGCTCGACCTCGAGCGCTTTCGGCGCTGACGACCCGCATGCCGCCGCTCCCGGCCGCCCGCAACTTCTCGCGCAGGGACTACGAGAAGATGATCGATGCCGGCGTCCTGCGCGAGGACGAGCGTGTGGAGCTCGTGGCGGGGCGCATCGTCCAGATGAGCCCCGAAGGGCCTCTCCACGCCGGCACCATCGATCTCTGCGCCGAGACGCTCCGACGTCTGTTCGGCGCCGACTACACGGTTCGCGTGCAGCACCCACTGGCCGTCGATCCGGACGGGGAGCCCGAGCCCGACCTGGCCGTGGTCGAAGGCGGTCCCCGGGCTCACCTGGCCGATCATCCCCACCGGGCGGTTCTCGTCGTCGAGGTCGCCGGGACGTCGCTCGCCTACGATCGCGGCGAAAAGGCGCGACTCTACGCGCGCGCCGGTTTCCCCGAGTATTGGATCGTCAACCTCGGAGCCGAGGTCGTCGAGGTCCACCGCGATCCCTCGCCGGACGGCTATGGGAGCGTTGCCTCGTTCGGGCGCGAGGCGGTGATCTCTCCGCTTGCGGCGCCCGGCGCCGTGGCGGCTTCCGAGCTGCTCCCCTGACGGCTTTTCACCTTTTGCCGCCGGCGCGACTGCGGGACACTGCCCTCCTCACTCGCTGGAACCAGCATGGCGATCCCATCCCCCGTTCGCCGACTCTACGACCAGGCAGCGCCCTTCATTCCCGCAGGGATCCTGCTCGTAACCTGGGGGCTGCTTTACGAAGTGCTCGGCCTCGGCAAGCTGTTGCTGCCACACGTGCTCGGCAGCCTCTGGATCCAGATCCCCGGCATGTGCGTGCGAGCGCTGTTGCTCGCCTCGGCGGCGCTCGTAGCCATGTCCAAGGCTGCGCACGCCGCCGGGTGGCTGCGCCGGGGACACGCGGCTTTCGCTCTGTTCGCCGTGCTGCTTCAGCTCGGCTCGGCGGGCGCTTGGTGTTGGGCGAGCTACGAAGCGGCTACGATCGTGAAGGACGGACTCGTCACCGACCATCGGGAGACCGAAGAGCTCAGGCGTCTGACGCTGAAAGGGAACGAGGCAGCGGACCGGGGCGAGCCCCAGTGCTCCTCGTTGAAGATGGCCCAATTCGTCTATCGCGTGTTCGGCGTCCCCACCACGTACCGAGACGACGATAGCAAGGCCGCCCGTCGCTTCGTCCCCACACCCGCGCAAGCGGCCGAGTGGGAGGCCACCCGGAAGAGGGCCGAGAGCAGTCGCCAGCTGCTGGGCCAGATGTCGGAGCTGTTCGCGCAGTTCTATCGCTGGGGGTGTATCGATCTCGCCGGCTTGGGCCTGACCGCGCTCGCGGCTTGCATCGGCGCCGCTCGGCTCAGGCGATCGCCCTGACGGTCAGTCGGAGAATGTTCAGAACAACGACCCCTGCGGGCCACGGGTCGGCGCCGGCACCCCCAGGTGGTCGTACGCCCGCTTCGTGATCTGTCGCCCGCGCGGAGTGCGGATCAGGAAGCCCTCCTGGATGAGGTAGGGCTCGTAGACGAATTCCAGCGTGTCGCGGTCCTCGGCGAGCGACGCGGCGAGGGAGTCGATGCCGACGGGGCCGCCGTCGAAGCGTTTGACGATCGTCGACAGGATCCGGCGGTCGCCGGCGTCGAGGCCGGCGGCGTCGACCTCCAGGCGGCCGAGGGCGTACTCGGCGACGTCGCGGGTCACGCGGCCGTCGCCGCGCACGTCGGCGAAGTCGCGGATCCGGCGCAACAACCGATTGGCGATGCGCGGGGTGCCGCGCGCGCGGCGGCCGATCTCCTCGGCGCCGGCGTCGTCGATCGGGATCTCCAGGAGACGCGCCGAGCGGCGCACGATCGCGGTCAGCTCCTCCGGCGAATAGAACGCGAAGGTCTCGTCGATGCCGAAGCGCGACAGGAATGGCGAGCTCAGTTGGCCGGTGCGCGTGGTGGCCCCCACCAGCGTGAACCGCTCGATCGGCAACGGGATGGCGCGCGCGCCGGCGCCGGTCCCGGTCACGAGCTCTATGCGAAAGTCCTCCATGGCGGAGTAGAGCGACTCCTCTATCACCGGCTGCAGCCGGTGGATCTCGTCGATGAACAGCACGTCACCGCGGCCGAGCGACGTCAGGATACCGACCAGATCGCCTTTGCGCTCCAGCGCCGGCGCGGAGGTCGCGCGCATCTCGGACCCCATCTCGCGCGCCAGGAGATAGGCGAGCGTCGTCTTTCCAAGCCCGGGCGGTCCGGAGAGGAGCACGTGATCGAGCGCGCCCCCGCGCTTGCGCGCCGCTTCGACGTAGACCGCCAGGTTGTCGGCGACCTTCTTCTGTCCGACGAACTCGGCGAAGCTGCGAGGACGCAGCGCTGCGTCCTCGTCGACCTCGCGCGTGCTCTTGGCCGCACCGCCGGAGACCACCCGCGGTTCGGCGCTGTCGCCCGGCTCGTCCTCGTGTCGTTTGCGCGCCACCGGCTATTGTCTCCGCAGCGCGCTGAGCGCCTCGCGCACGAGATCGGCGACCGGGCGCGCGGGATCCAGTCGTTCGAGCAACGGCTCGATCTCGCCCGGCTTGTAGCCGAGCTGCACGAGCGCGCCGTAGACATCGCCGAGCGGGCCGCCCGGCGGCGCGCCGCGCGCCGGTGCCTGCGCGAGGGCCATGCCCTTGCCCGCCGGCAGGCTCAGGATCTTCTCGCGCAGCTCGAGCGCCAGCCGCTCCGCCGTCTTGCGCCCCACCCCCTTGACCTGCGTCAGCCGCCCGACGTCGCCGGTGGCGATGGCGCGCACCAACTCGCCCGCCTCGATGCCCGCGAGAATGGCCAGCGCCACGCGCGGCCCGACGCCCTGTACGCTGATCAGCGTCTGGAACAGACCCCGCTCACCCACGTCCGCAAAACCGTAGAGCCGCAGCGGGTCGTCCTTCACGAAGTGGGTGTGGACGTAGAGCTGCGTCTCGACCCCGGCACCAGCCACCGACAGCGCCGCGGCCGTCGAAGCGCTCACCAGCACCTGGTAGCCGACGCCCGCGACATCGATGACCGCCGACTCGCCGTCGGCCTCCAAGATCTTGCCGCGCAGGAAGGCGATCATCGGCCGCCCCGCAGCGCGCGCGGCCGCACCGGCAAGCTGCGGGCGTGGCAGATGGCGATCGCCAGCGCGTCGGCCGCGTCGGGCTCGGGCGTGCGCCGCAGCGAAAGAAGCGCCCGCACGAGGAACCCGATCTGCTCCTTGGTCGCCCGGCCGTGGCCGACGACCGCCTTCTTCACCGTCGCCGGTGGATAACCGGTCACCGCCAGCCCGTGCTCGGCGGCCACGAACAGCGCGACGCCGCGCGCCTCGCCCAGCGCCAGCGTCGACTGCACGTTGACGCCGAAGAACGCCTCCTCCATCGCCACCACGTCGGGGCGGACCTCGGAGATGAGCTCGCGCAGACCGCGCCCGATCTCACCGAGGCGCACCGCGCGCGGATCGCTCGCCGGCGCCGAGATGACGCCGCACTCGACGTACGCGACCGCCGCGCCGCCGGCCGCGCACTCGACGACGCCGTACCCGAGCCGCAGTGTTCCGGGATCGATGCCGAGGATGCGGACCGCCGCGCGCGTTTTCGCCCGCGCCTCGCCCCGTCCCAGCACCGAATGCGCGCTCAGCCGACGCTCTCCAGCACGGACTCGTCGACGTCCATGTTCGAGTAGACGTTCTGCACGTCGTCGTTGTCTTCCAGCGCGGCGACCAGCTTGACGGCGACCACGGCCTCCTTGCCGACCAGCTTCACGATCGTCTGGGGGACCATGGTGACCTCGGCCGAGTGCGGCTCCGGAAGCCCACCCTTCTTGAGCCCCTCGCGAACGGCCTCGAAGCTCTTGGGATCGGTCACCACGATCAGCGACTCTCCCTCGGTCTTGACGTCCTCCGCCCCGAGCTCGATCGCCAGCTCGGTGACCTTGTCCTCGTCGACGGCGGCCGCCTCGTAGACGACCAGCCCCTGCTTCTTGAACATGTAGGCGACCGAGCCCGAGGCGCCCAGGTTGCCGCCATGCCGGGTGATGAGGCTGCGGACCTCGCCGGCCGTCCGGTTGCGGTTGTCGGTCATGATCTCGACCAGCACCGCTGTGCCGCCAGGACCGAAGATCTCGTAGTTGAACTCCTCGTAACTGATCCCTTCGAGATCGCCGGTCCCCTTCTTGATGGCGCGATCGATGGTGTCGTTCGGCATGTTTTCGCCGCGCGCCTTCTCGACCGCCGTCCGCAAACGCGGGTTGCCGTTGATGTCACCCCCGCCGACACGCGCCGAGATCGTCAGCTCCTTGATGAGCTTCGTCCAGACCTTCGACTTCTTGGAGTCGGAAGCCTCTTTCTTGTGCTTGATCTTGCTCCAACGATTGTGGCCGGACATGGCGGCTATCATAGTCACGCCGCGGCCACGGACGAGCCACTTTTCACGTCGATTTCCTTCGGAACCCTGGGAGGGTTCCGAGCCTCCCGCGAAGGGCTCGGTCCGGCGAAGCCGGCCCTCCCCCACGCGAACTCCTAGGGCGGGCCCCACCCGGGGGTGGGCGGCAAGGGGGTGTGATTCCAGGCATCTGAGCTGTCGCAGGCGGTCTGGACCAGGCGGTGGACGGCGCTGCCGTTCCAGCTTCCGGCCGACACGGAGACCCAGCCGCCGTAGCTCGAGACCACGGCGTCCCCTTGTACGAGCTGCACCGCCTCCCCCGAGTTCGAGAGGCCGTCCGAGCCGAGGCGGCTATCGACCCGCACCAGCAGCGTCCCGGCGCGCGGCGGCGGATCGCTCCCCTCGTCGGGGTCGTAGCTCGACGTGACGACCAGCGCGTAGCCTCCCGGCGCCAGCGTCTCTGCAGGCAGATCGTCGCCCCCCTTGCTGTCCTCGAGCCGCAGCCCCGCGAGCGGCACGTCGGCGTCGCCCAGGTTGCGCAGCTCGACGTACTCCTGCTGCGGCTCCGGGCCCCTGGGATTCGCCAGCACCTCGGTGATGGCGATGGGCGGCAGCGCGACCGGGGTGGTCAAGGCGAACGGCGACGAGATCGCGGTGTTTCCGGCCAGATCGGTCGCGTTCACCGTCACGGTCGCCGCCGTCGTCGGCGGCAGGCTACCGAGCGGGATGCCGACCTCGAAGCTGGTCGCGCCCGCGCCAGCCGGCGTGTCGACCTCGACGCCGCCCGCCTGGATGACGATGGTGCCGCTGGCCGGCTCGTCGGTCGTGAAGCTGACGTCGAGGCATGGCCCGGCGGCGGAGACGGTCACGTTGCCGAGTACCGGCGGCGTCACGTCAGGTGCGTCGGCGTCCTGGAACACGCCGATCGCCCCGGCGCTCACCGGCGCGCCCTTGGCGTCGGCGGCGCCAGCGGCGATCGACACCGTGCAGGCGGCGCTGGCCGGTAACGTGCCCTCGAGTTGGACCCGGTAACACGCGCCGTTATCGCCCACGGCGCAGGGAACGTCGGCAGGCGGCGACGTGGGAACCGGCGGCGGCTGGCCGTCGCAGACCACCAGCCCGCCCGTCCCCCAGCTGATCGCCGCCGGGAACCGGACCGTCACACCGGCCAGATTGAGCGGCACGGCGCTCGCGCCGGCCGCCGGATCGACCAGCGTCGCACCCGCCGGTCCCGTCGGGGTGGGCGGGGTCGTCCCCGGCGCCGGGACGCTGGTGAGATTCGGTCTCGGGCGCGCAGGCCGCGGCCAGCGCGAGGGCGGCGGCGCCGATGAGCAGGATGGGCGAAGCGCGCATGGCCCCGTTGTCGGACGCCGGCCGAGAAGGTTGTTCGCGTGGTAAAAGCCCCGCCGATGCCGCCCGCGGGGACCCCCGATTCGCCCGATCTGATTCTGGCCTCCGCCTCCCCCCGCCGGCGCGAGCTGCTGGAGCGGCTCGGCCTGACGCTGGAGATCGCCCCCGCGGCGATCGACGAGACACCGCAACCGGACGAAAAGCCGCTCGCCTACGCGCGCCGGGTCGCCGCCGCCAAGTGCGACGTGGTCGCCGACGGCGCCGCGGCCGGGCGCGGGCTGGCGGTCCTGGGCGCCGACACGACCGTCGTGGTCGAAGAAGACATCCTGGGCAAGCCGGCCGACGACGCCGAGGCGCGCGCCATGCTGCTGCGCCTCGCCGGGCGGCGCCACGAGGTCATCACCGCCTACACGATCCGCTTCGGCGAGCGGCGGCTGGAGCGCGCGGTGACGACGCTGGTGGCGATGCGCGCGCTGCAGCCGGCTGAGATCGACGCCTATGTCGCGTGCGGCGAGGGGCGAGACAAAGCCGGCGCCTACGCCGTCCAGGGGATCGCTGCCGCCTTCATCACCGAGCTGCGCGGCTCGCTCACCAACGTGATCGGCCTGCCGCTGGCCGAGGTGCTGGCCGACCTCCTAGCGCTCTCCGCCCTGCCCCGCTACCCGGCCGCCAGCTTCGGCACCACCGTGAAATGACGCGCGCCGAGTCCATCGCGGCCGGCCTGGCCGAGGTGCGCGCCCGCATCGCCGCCGCCGAACGCGCCGCCGGCCGCGCCCCCGGGTCGGTCAGGCTGCTCGCCGTCAGCAAGAAGATGCCTGCCGACGACGTGCGCGCCGCGATCGCCGGCGGCCAGCGTGCGTTCGGCGAGAACTACGCGCAAGAGCTGCGAGACAAGCGCGCGGAGCTGGCGGCGGATCCCGCGCCGCCCGAGTGGCACTACATCGGACCCATGCAGAGCAACAAGGTGAAGTACGTCGCCGGCCAGGTGGCGCTCGTCCACACCGTCGACTCGGTCGCGCTGCTGGAGGCGCTCGCCGCGCGCGGCGCACCGCAGGCCTGTCTCGTTCAGGTCAACGTCGCGGGCGAGGCGCAAAAGCGCGGCGTCGCCCCGGCGGATCTCCCCGCCCTGCTCGATCGCTTCGCCGCGCTCGCCAACGTTACCTGCGCCGGCCTGATGCTGATCCCGCCGCTCACCGACAACCCCGACGACGCGCGCCCACACTTCGCAGCGCTGCGCGCGCTGCGCGACCGCGAGACCGCCATCGCCCGACCCAACGTCGACCTTCGCGAGCTGTCGATGGGGATGAGCGGCGACCTCGAAGCCGCCATCACAGAGGGCGCCACGATCGTCCGCGTGGGCACCGCCATCTTCGGCGCCCGCCGCTTGGCCAGCTCGCAAAACTGACCTACCATCGTGGACGTGTTGTCACCTGCGGTGGCGGATGGGCTCCTGTGGGCGATCGCCGCTGTGACAGCGGCGGCGATCCTTCTGCCGGCCCTCCTGTTCCTGTTCTTTCCTGTTCGACTGCGAAAGAGAGTCGACGCAGATCCGGCATTGGCAGAGCCATCTACCGATGACCCTGACTACCAGACGCGCTTTCGTCAGTTCACAGCGCTCGGATTTCGAGCGCTGGGGCGCACCTTCGGAACTTGCTGGTTCATGAGCCCGATCAAGCCCTATTGGCGATCGCTTCAGGGCGAACGCTGGCTGGTGCACGACGACGGCCTCACGTTTGCGAGCTTTCACCGGCTCATTCCCGACGAGCCTGTCAGGTTCGGCGTCGCCTCATATTTTGCCGGCAACGGAGCTGTGCGAACCACCTGCCCCGGGGTCATGGGACGTGTCAGGGCCGACGAGGACGCGCTCTATTGGAGGACCGAACTGCAGAACGTGGAGCCCGATGAGCTGCTCCGCCGCCACCAAGCCGTGCTGAGCGACATCGGCCTGCGACGAGAGCTCGCACCCGCGCCGATGACGCTGAAGGAAGTCAGCAACACCGAGCTGTTCCACGAGAAGCGACTCGTGGGCCGGAGCGGGCGGACCGGGTACTCTCTGATCTTGTCCTACTTCGTCCTTCCGACACTGCTTGCCTTCCTGGCCACGGGATCGCATTCATCCCTTCATCACCCCGCCGCGGCGATCTGTATCGGAGCCTCGCTCTTTGGTTTTATGCGACTCGTTTTGCTTCCGTTGCAGCGCCACCGAACCGCACTGCAAACCCACGCCAAGGGCTGACTAGGGAAACCGGCCGGCGGAAACCAGCAGGTCGAGCCGGGCCTGGCGCGAGAGGTCCTCGGCCACGGCGGTGGAGGTGTCGGCGTCGCGGGCCTGGCGGGCGGCGTCGAGCACCTCGATGTTGGTGCTGGCGCCGCCGCGGTAGGCGAGCGTCGCCAGGTCGTAGGCGTTGTGCGCGAGGCGGGCGGCGTCGCGCGCGGAAGCGAGCCCCTGGTCGGCGCGGAGCATCTCCTCGAAGCTGACGCGCACGTCGGACTTGGCCTGGCGCAGCCCCGCGTCGAGGTTGGCGCGCGACTCGGCGAGGAGCGCGTCGCGCTCGCCCCTTATCCCCGTGCGCTGGCCGCCGTCGTAGATCGGCAGGGTCAGCACCAGCTGCGCCTGCCAGCCCGTCTTGGGGAGCAGCACGGTCGGCGGGTCCTGGAAGAACGGCTGCGCGACCGCGCTCAGGAACGGCGCGTAGTAGGCCCAGACGTCGTCGGCCGCCTGCTTGGCGGTCGCCACCCGCACGTTGAGCAGATGGATGTCGGTCCGGCGCGCGGCCGCCTCGTCGAGCGCGCTCTGCAGCGACGGCATCGTGCCGAGGTCGACCTCGTCGACCGAATCGATCGGCGCGGCGTCGGCCGCCAGCACGCCCAGCGCCTCGCGCGCGCGGGCCAGGCCGAAGTAGGTCGCCTGCACCTGCACGTCGACGCTGGCCAGGTCCTGCTGCGCGCGCACCTCGTCGATCTTCCGCCCCACCCCGCCCAGCAGGCGCGTGTGCGCGTAGTCGTAGTGATCCTTGGCGTTGGCGCGCGCCGTCTCGGCGGCGGCGATCAGCCGGTGCTGCGCGACGACGGTCAGGTAGGCGCGCGCCGTCGCCTGCGCCACCTGCCGGCGCACGTCGAGCGCGCTCGCCTCGGCGATGCGGCGGTTGTCCTTGGCCAGGCGCGTGTTGGTCCAGGCCGGCGCCGCCACCAGCGGCACGGTCAGCGTCAGGTTGGCCGCCACCTCGTTGATCCCCAGCTCCTGGACGCCGGCGGCGTAGCGGGCGTTGTTGAGCCGGGTGTAGCTGCCGTAGCCGTTCAACGTCGGGAACCACCCGGCGCGCGCCTCCGTGATGAGCGCGTCGGAGCGATTGATCTCCGCCACCGCGACGGCGACGGTCGGGTTGCGCGCCAGCGCGCGGGCCACGGCCTGGTTCAACGTCACGCGCTCGGGCGCCGCCTCGGGCGGCTGCGGCGCCTCGACGACCTGCCCGGCCGCCGCGGCGAGCGAGAGCGCGGCCATCACGAACCCGGCCGCCGCACCGACGGTGCGCGCGCGGGCCCTGGAACCCAGATCCAGCAACCTCATCGGGCCCTCTTCATAGCAGACCGGAATGCCGCGCGGGACGCTTCAAGGGCATTTGGGCGCGATCGGCGGCAGCGCGCGCCACCAGGGCAAGGTCGACGGCGGCGCCGGCACGCCGGCCGGCGTCACCGGCTCGACCGGCTCACCGAGGCGGGGCGTGACCACGGAGATGCCGCGCCGGGCGGCCTCCTCGACCAGCGTCTCGGCCGGTTCCGACCAGGCGTGGTAGGCGAGCACGAACGTCGACCAGTGAATCGGCAGCAGCGTCTTGGCGCCGAGGTGCGCGAAGGCGTCGAGCGCGCCCTTCGGCCCGAGGTGAATGGTCCCCCAGCTCTCGTGATACTGGCCTATCTCGAGCAGCGCGACGTCGAACGGCCCCCAGCGCCGCGCGATCTCGTCGAACCCGGCGGTCATTCCGGTGTCGCCGCTGAAGAACAACCGGTGGCGCGGGCCGACCACCGACCACGACGTCCAGAGCGCGCCGATCCGCCAGGGGATGCCGCGGCCGTTGAAGTGGCGCGCGGGCGTCGACACGATTCGCACGCCGCCCACCGTCGTCGTCTCCTGCCACCAGTCCTGCTCGACGATCTGCGCCGCCGGGATCCCCCAGGCCGCGAGGTGTGCGCCGACGCCGAGCGGGACGTGGAACTCGGCGCCGCGCGCCGCGAGCGCGACGACCGTCCCCATGTCGAGGTGGTCGTAGTGTTCGTGGGAGATCAGCACCACGTCGACGGGCGGCAGATCG
This sequence comes from uncultured Pseudomonadota bacterium, assembly GCA_963725905.1. Lineage (GTDB taxonomy): Bacteria > Myxococcota_A > Polyangia > Fen-1088 > Fen-1088 > JADGRB01. The sequence continues at coordinate 518,692 of CAVSAG010000009.1, forward strand.
GCGAGCGCCAGCGGCGGCGGGTGCAGGCGGCTCGGACCGACCCAGGACGACGGCGACGCCCGCTCGCCCCAGACCGGATCGGTCAGGATGCGCGCGCCGTCGATCTCGATGAGCGTGGTCGAGTGCCCGAGCCAGGTGATGCGCAGCCCGGAGGCCGCCGGCACCGCCAGCCGCGCCGCCGTGTCGGTGACCAGCGGCAGCGGGCAGACGGGGACGCGCATCTCCTTGCCGAACAGCCACTGGCGCAGGGCGCCCGGGTAGTCGTGCGCCGCCATCAGCTCCGTCGGCTCGGCGTTGCGGAACTTGTCGCCTCTCCACTGCGCCGACGCCCGCATCCGCGCGAGCCGCTCGCCGGTGGGCGCCCCGCCGAAGGCGCGAAAATGCGCGGTCGAGACCCAGGTCAGGACCACCAGCAAGGCAACGAGCGCGACGACGATACCGAGGACCATGCGCAGGCGGCGGCCCCAGCGTCCCGGCCGCTTCTCCGCCATCGCGTCACTGTGCCCGCCCGCCGGGCCCGGCGCAACGTCCGTTGGTCAGCGGCGAGAGCGCGCGCGACGGCGCCGCTGCGTCCCCACTCCGAGGCCCAGCCCGGCGGCGACCAGGGCAAGACCGAGCCAGCTCGCGGGCGTCCCGGCCGTCGCGCAGCCGCCGGATGATCCTTTCAATCCGTCGCCGATCGGGCCGCCGCCGGCACCTCCGGTCGGTCCACCGCCGGCACCTCCGGATCCGGCGCCGTCGAGCGAGCCGCCATCCGGGCCGCCGCCGATGGCTGGCGGGGGCGGGGCGCCTGTCGCGGAGAGCTGCACGACGTCCGCGCAGACCTGGTTGCTGGGCGTGCCGAGCCGCGCCAGGTCGCCGTCACCGATCGCGCTCATGGTGAGGCAGTAGCGACGCGTCGGATCGAGATCGGGCTGCCACTGCCCGAGCGGCAGCGGATAAGCACCCGACGGCGCCAGCCCGGCGAACGGCGCATCGCCCGTGTAAACGAACGTCTGACTGGTGCCGCCGGTGTCGGGCACCAACTGGAACAACTGGATGACTGAGCCGGGCGCGGTGTTGGGGATCGTGGCCGGGTCGTAGTCGACGGTGACGAAGCTCGCGTACTCGGCGAAGACGCAATTGCCGGAGGCGATGTCGGCGACCGGGTAGCGGACGCGCCAGAGGTGGACGCTGCGCAGGTTGGCCGCCGTCCCCGCGACCTTGTCGTAGCCGGCTGCCGTCGAAAAGGTGGTCAGCGTCGCCGCGCCGCCGTCGGTGCCGCCGGTGGGCAACATGACGACGTAGTCGGCGCTCGCCACCAGCAGACCCACGGAAAGCTGCCAGAAGCTCGTCGGGCCGCCCGATTTATCGATGCCGGCTCCGATCGCCTGCCAGCCCGAGACGGGGGCCGCCTGCCCGTTCGCGAGCACACTGACCCCGAACGGCTCCCGGGGCACGACGACGACGATCGACGTCGCCGGCGACACGCCGACCGCTCCTGCCCTGGGAATGGCTGTCGGCGGGAGCGGCTCGGGCGGCGAGCAAGCGCGGGCCCGGTGCGCCGGCCCGACCAGGGCCAGCGCGACCAGCGTCCACCCCCACCGCATCGGCATCATCGTGCGCTCCTTCCTCAGCAAGACGGCTGCCACCGTCGGAAAGGTGATTTCACGGGGTTAGCCAGGCGCATCCTGTTAGAAACCCGTCGGTCCGGACAGTTTTGTCAGGGCACCCGGCTCACTGTCCGCCGGCGCCGCCCGCGCCGGCGGCGACGCACTTCCCTTTTGGGTTGCAGGTCATCGGGGCCACGCACTCGGGGATGTCCTCGCCGCTCTTGACCATGGTGCACGTTCCGGTCGAACAGCTCTGGCAGGGATCGGTGCAGGCCTTGTTGCAGCAGACGCCGTCGGTGCAGAAGGTGCTGGCGCACTCGTTGCCGCTGGCGCACCCGGAGCCGGTCCCCTTGTTGCCGTGGGGCGCGTCGCGGCCGGCGTCGCGGGCCGACGAAGCGTCTCGCGCGGCGTCCCGCGCGGCGTCTCGCGCGGCGTCCCGCGCAGCGTCTTGGCCGGTCTCGGTGGCGGCGTCCAAGCCGCCGGTCGTCGCGTCGCGCGCGCCTCCGTCCATCGGGCAGCCCATCTGGCGCGGGTCGGGGACGCTCGGGCAATCGTCGATCGGATCGGGGACGCCGTCGCCATCCGTGTCGCCCGGCAGCGTCGCCGACAGCGTCACCGGGAAGGTCCCACCCGAGCTCGATGCGTGCGAGATCTTCACGGTCCCCTCGTCGACGAGGACTCCGCCCAGAAGGCCGTGCAGATCGATCCGCAGGTCGCCGGTGGTGGAGCCCGGCTCGACCAGGATGGTGCCGAGCACCGTCGCGCTCTTGGGGACCAGCGCGCCGGACGACGGGAAGCGGACGTCGCTCCAGAGCGCGCCGGTGTCGTCGTACCCGAAGGCGCGCAGCTCGTCGGGCATCTGGGCGCCGGCGGCCAGCGACACGTCGAGCAAGACCGCGCCCGACGGTGGAACGTCGGTGGCGCCGTTACAGCCCGCGAAGAGCGTGCCGATCCCGAGCGCCAAGGCGAGTCGCCGGTCGAAAAGGGGATGTCGCATCGTCCGTCGTTTCCTAGCGGCTGAGCGTTCCGAGCGTTCCGGCGCCCACCGTCGTGGTCCCGGGGGACGAGAGGACGAGAGCGGTCACCACGCCGCCGGCGATGGCCGCGACGGCGACGCTGCCCCAGATCCACCAGCGGGCGTGCGAGCGCTTCGGCGGCGGCGTGTCGACCGGCGGCGAGGCCGGCGTAGCGATCAGGACGGGCGCCGTCGCCGAGGAGGGCGTGGACGCGGCGAGCACCGTCGGCGCCGTCGCGTCGAGGTCGCTGGTGTGAACGTCACCGTCGCCACCGACCCCGGCCGGCTTCTCGCCCGGGCCGCCCGCGTCGAGCTCGGCGATCAGGTCGTCGAGCTGCTTGATGAGCTCTTCCACCTCGGGGACCAGCCGGGAGTCGGGCGCCACCAGCACGAACGCGCGGTAGCTGGCGCGGGCGGCCTTGAGGTCGCCGAGACGCCGCTGGCACTGCGCTATGTTGATCAGGAATCCGGGCAGCGGCACGGCGGCGTAGCCCGCCTGGTACTTGGCCAGCGCCTCGGCATAGTGACCGGCGCGGTACTGCGCCTCCCCCTCGTCGAAGCGGTGCCGGGACTCGCGGGCGGCTGCGCTGGGCGCCGCCAGCGCCGTGCGCGGGAGGCTTGCCGCCAGCAGGGCGACGACCGCTCCGACGGCTGCGAGGCGCGCGGCCCTCATTTACCCGCGCGCGAGGCAGCCTCGGCGAACGGATCGACCGAGAGGCCGCGGCTGACGCGCCCTTGCTCAGAATGGTGCGCCCGGTGCGCCGGCTTCGCCACCGGCTCGGCGGATGCTTCCGCGGCGGCGGCCGGCTCGGCGCCCTCCGGCGCAGGTGGCGCAACCGCCGCCGGCGCGGCGACCGCCGATGGCGCAGCGACCGCCGTCGGAGCCGCGACGGTCGGCTCGACATGGGGAGTTCCCGGGGCCGGCGCCTCGGGCTCGGCGACGGCGACCGGCCGGGGCGACGGCAGCGTCGCACCTTGTGAGCGCCCTCCCCCGCCGCGGGCGACCAGAAGCAGGACCAGCGTGGCCGTCCCGATCGCGGCGGCGGCCCAGGACATCCAGCCGGGACGCGGGCGGACCGGCACGACCGTCCCGACCGAGACCTCGTACTCGTCGACCCCGGACGGCGACCCCGGGGCCGCCGGCGTCGCGCCGAACGCGCTCGAGGTCTCGGTCGCGCAGGCCGCCAGCATCTCGGGCGAGATCTCGCCGGTCGGGATCTGCCCCGTGGAGAGCTCCGCCCCGAACAGCTCGCGGAGCAGATCCGGCAGCGCGCGCGGCTGGAACCGGAGGTCTTCCAGCAGGCGGTCCAGATCTTCGGCCATCTCCTGCCCCGTCGCGTAGCGGGCGGCGGGATCGCGCGCCAGCGCACGGGCGACGATGCGATCGAGCTCGGGCGGCACGTCGGGGCGCAACGCCGAAGGCGCCGGCACCTCCATCTCGGCCACGTTCTTCAGGGTCTGCAGGTCGCTGTTGCCGCGAAACAGCTTCTGCCCGGCCAGCGTCTCCCACAGGACGACGCCGAGCGAGAAGAGATCCGAACGACCATCGGTCGGCAGGTCCTGAATCCGCTCGGGCGCGATGTACGAGAGCTTCCCCTTGAAGATCCCGTGCTCCGTATGCTCGACCTCCGGCTCGCCCAGCGTCTTGGCGATCCCGAAGTCGAGCAGCTTCACCCCACCGGTGCGCGGACAGATGATGTTCGAGGGGCTGACGTCGCGGTGAACGATGTTGTAGGGCTGGCCGTCCCGACCCGCCAGCGCGTGCGCATAGGCCAGCGCCACCGCCACCTCGCGCGCGATGTAGGCCGCGATGCCGACGGGGCACTTGCGTTCGTGCCGGCGGAGCCGCCGAATCATCTCCGAGACGTCGCGCCCGCGCACGTACTCCATCGCCAGAAAGTACGTGCCGGCGACGTGGCCGAAGTCGAACACCTGGACGATGTTCGGGTGGTGCAGGAGCGCGTTGATGCGCGCTTCCTGCACGAACATGTCGACGAAGTACGGCGACTTCGCCCGCTCCGACAGGATCCGCTTGACGACGAACGTCCGCTGGAACCCCTCCACCCCCGGCATCACCGCCCGAAAGATCTCCGCCATCCCGCCCACCCCGATGCGATCGAGCAGGATGTAGCGCCCGAATTTTTCCGGTCTCGTCTCCAATGATTCCACCGTCCCCACGCGGTCTATTTTCATCGACCTGGGAACGTCCGGATTGAGCAAAGATTCGGAATCGCGCAATTTTCCGCCGGAGACGTCGTCCCCCTTACGGATCGTGGCCCGAACTTGCAGGGAGGCGTGGGCGGTCGACCGACGTTCACGCACCTCCGTCGGTGACCGCGTCGGATCTCTGACGCCGCCCCGCCGGTGCGGCAGAGGCGGCGTCGGGTGGAATGCGCGCGCGCCGATTAGGGGGCGAGCTTGCCGGCGATGATGTCGTCACCGCCGGCAGGCGAGCCGGAGGTCAGATTGTTCGCGCCGTCGCTGAACCCGGCAACGAGCACGTCGCCCATCGGGTCGAACGCGACCGCCTGAACGTCCTGGTCGCCGGGCCCGGCCACCTGCCGGACCCAGAGCGCGGTGCCGATAGGATCCAGCTTGGAGATCAGCGAGTCATTCGCTCCGGTGGTGACGAAGCCGCCCGTGACGTCTGGCTGGAAGACCGTCGTGGTCGCGATCTCTCCGGTGGCGTCGACGGCGAGGCCGGTGATCTGGGCGTTCCCCGAGCTGACGGCGCTCTCGCTCCAGATCGCGTTCCCGTTCGCGTCGAGCTTGGCCAGCCATCCGTTGCTGCCGGCGCCGGCCGCAAGAGATCCCCCGATGACGAAATCACCTGTCGACGGATCTTCCGCGAGCGCACGCGGAATCTGCCCAGCGGCGTCGGCAAATGGCACTGTCCAAATGAGCTCGCCGTCCGGCGCGAACTTGAGGGCAAATCCCTCGGTCCCGCCGTTGCCGGCCAGGACCGTGTTCCCGGCGACGCTCAGCATGCCGTTGAATCCGCCGGCGACGACCAGGTTGTTGCCGTCGGTGGCGAGCGTCAGCGTGGCGGCGAAGTTGCCGCTGCCGCTGCCGCCGTTGATGGTCAGGCTCCAGTCCGGCTCGCCGTTGTCTTGCGCCAGCAAGGCCACGAAGCTGCTGGATGTGTTGGCCACGCCGATGGTGATGCCGCCGAGGGTGAGCGGGCCCTGGAACTCGGCCGTCGCGAAGACGTTTCCCGAGGTGGCCACCGTCAGATGCGGCCCGTTCGACCCCAGCCCGGTGGCTCCCGGGTGATCCGTCCAGAGGCAGTTGCCCCCGGCGCCCAGCTTGGCGATGACGCTGTCACTGACGTCGCTGCCGGCGGCCACCTGGGCGCCGCAGCCGAGGTCGATGGAGCCCCCGAACACGCCACCGACGTAGATGTCGCCGGCCGTGTCGGTGGCCAGGCTGGTCACCGAGGCGCCCGTCGTCCCGGCCACCTTGTTCCACAGGCAGGCGCCGGCGGGCGACAGCTTCACCACAAACATGGCGTTCGCGCTGGCACCCGACGCGATCGGCCCGCATCCGAAGTCGACGGTGCCGTTCAGGAAGCCACCGACGATGACATTCCCGGTGGCGTCGCTGGTGACGGCGAGCGCCTGATCGTTGCCGGGTCCGCCCCACATGTTTGCCCAGATCGACGAGCCGCCGGGGGTCGAGCCGCCCGTGCCGCCCGTCGAACCGCCCGTGCCGCCCGTCGAACCGCCCGAGCCGCCGGTCGAACCGCCCGTGCCGACCGTCGAGCCGCCGCTGCCGCCGAGCTGGACGAGCGAAGGCGTCGGGATGATCGCGCCGGTGGTCGTGGTGCCGAGATCGCCCATCGTGCCGTCGCCCCAGCACCAGGCGCTGCCGTCGTCGGTGATCGCGCAGGTGTGGGAGACGCCCGCGCCCACCGCCGTGACGCGCGAGAGGACCACGGTCGGATCGGTCGAGAAGGTGGCGGAGGAGCCGGTGCCGAGCTCGCCCGATTGATTGCGACCCCAGCAGGAGAGGTCGCCGACCGACGATCCCAGCGGGTCGTCGAACAGCGCACAGACCTGGCCGAAACCAGCGGTGATCGCGCGCAGGACCGTGCCCGAGAGCAGGCTCGGGCCGACGGGGGTCGTCGAACCGGTCGTCGTCCCGTCGCCGAGCTGACCGAACTCGTTGCCGCCCCAGCAACGGACGGTGGCGTTGGCGAGGATGGCGCAGGTGAAGTCGTTGCCGGCGGCGATCTCCTGGACTGCCGCCGCGAGGCCGAGCGTCTGTACGGGCGTGCTGGCCTGGTTGGTCGTCCCGTCGCCGAGCTGGCCGCTGCTGTTTTCGCCCCAGCAGCGGACGGTGCCGTCGGTGAGGACGGCGCAGGCGTGCAGGAGACCGACCGACAGCGACGCGGCGCCGGTCAGGCCCGAGACCTGGACCGGAACCGGCGAGTTGTCGGTCGTTCCGTTCCCCAGGTTACCGAGCAGGTTGAAGCCCCAGCACCAGACCGTGCCGTCGGTCCGCAGCGCGCAGGCGAACAGCTTGCCGGTGCTGATCGATGCCACCCCCGAGCCGAGGCCCGTGACCGCGACGGGGATCGTCGAGAACGGCTCGGCCTGGTTGTCGCCGAGCTGCCCCTGATCGTTCGGCCCCCAGCACCAGGCGGCCCCGCCGATCGTCACCGCGCAGCTTTCACCGACGCCGGCGCTGATGTCGACGATCCCGGTGAGCCCGGAGACCGGAACCGGCAGCGCCGAGGGAGTCTGGCGGCCGTCGCCGAGATCGCCCTGGGCATCGTCCCCCCAGCAGCGACCGCTGCCGTCGGCCATCAAGGCGCAGCTGACGTTGAGGCCGGCCGAGATCTGCTGCGGTCCCGGATTGACGCCGCCGTTCCCCGTCGAGCCGGAGGGGCCCTGCGGACCTTGCGCGCCCATGGCGCCCGGCGCGCCGTTGCAGGCGTAGGAGGTGGCGCTGATCTCGGGCGTGTCGAGCACGCCGTTGGCGTTGGCGTCGACGCCGCTGTCGATCCGCGTGCCGCCGTTCGCGCAGTTGATGCCGTCCGGCTCGGGCGTCTGCTTGACCAGGGCGCTGCCACCGGCCGCGCCGTTGGTCCCGTTGGTGCCGTTGGTGCCGTTGGTCCCGTTGGCGCCGTTCATCCCATTCATGCCGTTGGCGCCGTTTGCCCCGTTGGCGCCGTTCATCCCATTCATGCCGTTGGCGCCGTTCATCCCGTTGGCGCCGTTGCAGACGAACGAGGACTGCTGGACCTCGGTCGGATCGAGCGTGCCGTTGCCGTTCGTGTCGAGGCCGACGTAGATCCCCTCGCCACCCGTCGGACAGAGCGCGCTCCCCACCGCCTGCGGGACGATCGCCACCAGGCTGTTCTTGCCGTTGGTGCCATTCGTGCCATTCGTCCCGTTGGTGCCGTTCGTCCCGTTGGTGCCGTTCGTCCCGTTCTTGCCGTTGCACACGTAGCTGGTGCTCTGCACCTCGCTCGCGTCGAGCGTGCCGTTGCCGTTGGTGTCGAGCCCGACGGCGACCGCCTGGCCGCCCGTCGGGCACGCCACCCCCGCCCCGACCGTCGTCACCTTGATGAGCGAATTCTTGCCGCTGGCGCCGGTCGCGCCATTGCAAACGTACTTGGTGCTGGTCACCTCGCCGCTGTCGAGGATCCCGTTGCGATTGGTGTCGGGGCCGGAAAGCAGCGCGACGCCGCCGTTGCCGCAGTGGCTGCCTGGCGCCTCGGTGCGCGCGTCGAACACCAGCGGCGCCGAAGTGCCCGCCTTGTCGCCCGGGACCGTCGACGACGAATCGGGCGTTGCGCCCCGATCGCAGCCGAACACCCCAAAAATCAGCCCGAACGACACGACCCACGCTGCACGCTGCATCACGGCCTCCCGCATTTTGATCCGGGCGAAGAGGACTACGGGCGACGACCCGACGCAAGGAAATAGTTTGCGTCGTTCCGGGCGAACCTCCGCGCCCGCACCGACGGTGGCGGCACCGCCGACCGCGCGGGCTCGGGTGCTCGCCACGCGCGACGCGCACGGCCTGTACGCGCGCTAAGGCTTGGCGCCGCTGGCCGAGCCCGATCGCTTCATGGAGCGCTGGGACCCGCAGGTTTACCAGCGGTGACGGCGCCTTCCTGAGATAGACTCGACCGCGCACGATGCGCGTCGTCGTCACGGGAGGTCTGGTCGCGTGCGCGCTGGGCGCGCTCGGGTGTGGCCCCGCGTTTCAGGCCCGGCTGCCCGACGTCGCGATCATCCCCTCGCGCATGGTGGTGCTGCCGCCGATGGTGCGCGAGCTGGAGCTGGACGCCAGCGACGAGCGCACCGAGCTCGACGAAGCGGACGACGCGGTCCGCGACAACGTCGACGGCGAGATCCACCGGCAGGCGAGCCTCCGCGGCGCGCACGTCTTCGCGCCCACCGACTTCGACGGGCAGGACCCGTCGTTGCGGCTGCTCTACGCCCGGCTCTGGCGCTGGACTGCCGCCGCGTCGATGGAGATCGCCGCGCAGAAGACGGGGCATCGCGACTTCGGGCTGCACTCGGTCGGCGACTGGCGCTTCGGGGGAAAGCTGGGGCCGCTCGCCGACGCGCTTCAGGCCGACACCGCTCTGGCGGTCGTGGTTCACGACACGCACGAGACCGCGGGGCGCGCGATCCTGAACGGCATGGCCCACCGCTACACCTTCTGGAAGCAGATCGGCGTCGCCTGCCTGGTCAGCCTGCATGACGGACGGATGATCTGGTGCGACGTTCGCGTCGACGCCTGGGGCGACCTGAAGAAACCCGCCGTCGCCGGCGCCGCCATTCGCGAGCTGCTGGCCAGCCTCGACGCCCCACCGCCACCGGCGGCCGGCGCGAAGTAGCGCGCCCGGCGCTGTCGATTTTTTCAACCGCCGGCGCGGCTGGCGGAACGGTAGGGGCGAAGCCATGAAAACGACCCTCCTCGTCTGCTCGTTCTTTCTGTCGCTGACCCTCGGCTGCAGCTCCAGCTCCAGCCCACCCCCGACCGGATCGGGCGGGACCGGCGGCGCCGCGGGGACGACGGGTGCCGCGGGGACGACGGGTGCCGCGGGGACGACGGGCGCCGCGGGGACAGGCGTCGCGGGGACGACGGGCGCCGCCGGCGCTGGCGGTCCGGTCATGTACACGCTGACGGTGCAGAACTACTTCGACTGGTGCGACGTCACCGAGAACGGCACGGCCTACCCGCTCAGCGCCCCGCCAGCGATGTCGTTCGCGCCCGGCACGGTGGTCGACTTGAACGGGGCCCCGGGCACGGGCTTCGTCTGGGGTTACTGGACCGGCACCGACGGCGCCACGACGGCCGGCCAGGACAAGAACATGACCACCACGGTCACGATGACCTCGGACAAGACGATCCTGGCCTGCTGCCCCTTCCCGCCCCCGGCGTCGCAGACCTGCCCGTAGCGCCCGCGCGACCTGCCTCGCGCCCCGCGGGCCGCTGGGGCAAGCTTCGCGCATGTCCCGGCAGTCGAAGATCGTGGCGGGGGTCCTGCTGATCGTCATCCCGACGGTGGAGTTCGGCGGCGTGTCGCTGCTCAAGGCGCTGCTGGGCGATGTCCCCGGCTACGCCGACAACCCCCTGCGCCACGATCTGTGGCGCGCCGGCCACGCCCACGCCGGCGTCTACCTGGTGCTGTCGCTGGTCATGCTCCGCTACGTCGACGAGGCGGCGCTCTCCGGCCCCTGGCTCTGGCTGGCGCGGACGGGCGCACCGATCGCCGCCATCCTGATCCCGGCGGCGTTCTTCCTGTCGGTCGCCGCGCCGACGGCCACCGCGCCGAACGGCCTCATCAACCTCGCCTACGTCGGCGCGCTCTTTCTGGCCGGCGGCGTCCTCAGTCTGGGCATCGGGCTCATCCGCGCGGCCCGCCGCGAGCCGCGCCAGCCATGACCAGGCGTCTGGCGCTGCTGGGGCTCCTGCTCGGCGCGTGCGCCGGAAACCAGGCGGGCGCGCCGCCGCCCGCCTCCGTCGTCGCCGCGAGCCCCGCGCCGGCCGGCACGCCGCCGGACGCACCGGCGCCGGCGCGCTTCCGCCTGCGCCTCTGCACCGAGCCGCCGGTCGACCTCGAGGGCCCGCCCGGTGTCCAGCAGTCGCGCGGCTGCGTCGCGACGTTTCGCCAGCGCCTCACCGACCCGGAGATCATCCAGACGCTCGGCGCGACCGAGGTCGAGCGCCGCGCTCTCGTCTACGCGCCGGCGAACCTGCCGCCGCGCCCCGTGCCGGTGGTGCTGGTCTTCCCCGGCTACTCCTCCAGCGCCGAGGCGATCGCCTTCTACAACACGCACACGCGGTTCGAGACGCTGGCCGATCGCGACGGCTTCATCGTCGTCTACGGCAATGGCCTCCCCAACCCGCCCAACGCGCACGAGCGCGTCTCCGTCCCGAAGGGTGGTTTCCTGTCCGGCTGCCTGGCGCGGCACGGAGGCGAAGGGGTCGACGTCGCCTACGTCCGCCAGCTGCTCGATCGGCTCGCCGCGGAGATCCCGATCGACCGAACCCGAATCTACGCGACTGGGTTTTCCGCCGGCGGCGGCATGTCGTTCGAGCTCGCCCTCGAGGCGCCGGATCTCGTCGCCGCGATCGCGCCGGTGGCACCGGTCCCGTTCCAGCCGAACGGCTGGTGGCGGGTCCACTGCCACCCGCAACCGGGATACGACCACCTCTCGATCGCGATGGTGGCCGGCACCAACGATCCTTTCATCAGCTATGACGGCGGCGGCTCGCGCGAGTACCCGGAGGCGCACTACCCCGGCATGGAGCGGGCGCGCGACGCCTGGGTCGCCGCGCTGGGCCTCGCCGGCCCGCCGGAGATCGACACGCTCCCCGACGTCGTTCAGACCGACTCGTACCAGCCCGACAGCGGCCGCGCCGGGAGCACGATCGAGCGCCAGCGCTACCGGCCGGGCCCCGACGGCCGCGAGCTCTGGTACTACAAGGCGGTCGGAATGGGGCACGCCTGGCCGAGCCCGATCGAATCGTGGCGCGGCCTCTGGAGCCGCTTCGGCAAGAACAACCAGGACGTCGACTTCGCCGACGAGGCGTGGACCTTCTTCCAGCGCCACGTCAAACGGTGAACGACCGGCCGCGCCGGAGCCTCTGCCGTCTGGACAAAGTGCGCGCGGCGTGGCTCGATTGCCCGCCATGAAGACGACGTCGACGTCCCCTTCCCTGGCCGCGCTGGCGGCGACGCTGCTGCTCGCGGCCGCCTGCACCAGCACCGCCGCCAAGCCCGGCCCCGATGGCGCGGCGGGCGCGGTCGGCGCCGGTGGCGCGGCCGGCCCCGACGGCGCCGTCGCGAGCGACGTGGTGTTGGACGGCTTCGTCACCGCGGGGCCGTGGGCCGGTTACGGCTTCACCGCGACCGATCCGGGCGCCGCCACCATCACGCCCGACTGCAGCGGCGGCAGCTGCGTGCCGCCCTTCACCGGCAACACCTTCTGCATGCAGGGGACGGTCACCGGGCGAACCGACTACAGCGCCTTCGCGATGCTGGGCTGGAACGTCGCCCAGGCGGACGGCGGCGTGGCCGGCACCTGGGCGGTCCCCGCGTCGGGCGGCATCACCGTCACCATGAGCAACCCGGGCAAGAGCGACGTGCGGCTGCAGCTGCAGGGAACCGACCCGCACAGCGGCACCGATCGCTGGTGCGTCGATCTCGTCAGCGGGCAGATGATCCCCTGGACCAGCTTCGTCACCAACTGCTGGACCGGCGGAACGCCGCAGACGCCGCTCGCCGCCGGGACGCCGATCCAGCAGGCGGCCCTGCTGGTGCCCGGGCTGCAGACCGATCTGCCGTTCAATCTGTGCCTGGTCGACATCCAGATCACGCCGTAGGAGCCCGCATGAGTCTGAAGGTCATCGGAGCGGGGTTCGGGCGCACGGGGACGGACTCGATGCGCGAGGCGCTGAACATGCTCGGCATCGGGCCGTGCCACCACATGCTAGAGGTCAACGCCAGCGACGAGCAGAAGCGTCTCTGGCGCGCGCTCTCCCGCGGTGAGAACCTCGGCTGGGAGAACCTGTTCGCGGGCTACAACGCCTGCGTCGACTGGCCGTCCGCCCACTACTGGCGCGAGCTCATCGACGTCTATCCCGACGCCAAGGTCGTCCTCACCTACCGCTCGCCCGGCAGCTGGTGGGAGAGCTTCGAAAAGACGATCGTCCGCGGCATCGCCCAGAGCACCGACCTGGCGTCGCTGGGGATCGCCCTCATCCGCGACCAGGTGTTCGGCGGCAAGCCCGGCGACCGCGCGCACGCCATCGCGCTCTACGAATCCAACGTCGCCGCGGTGAAGTCGACCGTCCCGGCCTCGCGCCTGCTGGTCCACAACCTGGGCGACGGCTGGGAGCCGCTCTGCCGTCACCTCGGCGTGCCGATACCCGCGCAGCCGTACCCGAGCCGCAACTCCACCAGCGACTTCCAGCGCGCCATCCTCTCCCAGCCCGGCCACTGACCGCCAGAAAGTTCGGCCGGCGTGTCGATCCGGGGCGGCGTCGTTCGTCGTACGGTCAGAGAGGAGACAACGCGATGAGATTCATGGTCATGCACAAGATGACGGAAGCCCTGGAGAAGGGCGTCCTGGACCCGGAGGTCATGGCGGGGGTCGACAAGCTGATCGGCGAGGCCGTCCAGCAGAAGATCTTCATCGGGGGCGAGGGGCTGAAGCCGACGGCGCAACGGACGCAGGTCGTCTACAAGAACGGCCAGCGCACCGTCACCGACGGCCCCTTCACGGAGGCGAAGGAGCTGGTCGGCGGCTTCGCCCTGAGTCCGCGGCGATCGAATGGGGGATCCGGTTCGGGAAGATCGTGAAGGTGCGGGAGGTCGAGGTCCGGCAGATGCCGGAGTGGTAAGAGCGGTGTGAATCATCTATGATTCACGGATGACGACGGCGACGGTCCGGGACCTCCGCACCCAGTTCCCGCGGCTCAAGCAGGCGATCGCCCGGGAGGGCGAAATTCTGGTGACCGACCGGGGCCGTCCGGCGTACGTCCTCCGCGCTTACCGGGCCGCCCGACCTCCGACGGCCGAGAAGATCGACTACCTTTCCCGCCTCAAGGCGCGCCAGCCCCGCCCGCTCTCCGCCCGGGCCTCCCGCGCCCTCGACGAAGCCAACCGTGGCGATCGCTGAGCCGCTCTACGTCGACCCGAGCGCGCTCCGCTGCCTCTACGTTCACGAGGCCCGCTCGCGCGCCTTTTGCGCCTGGCGGAACCGACACGGCGCCCCGCTGCCGATCACGCTGTTCGGCCGGGCCGAGATCGAGAACAGCGTCGCCCTGGCGGTCTTCCGCCGCGACATGACCGCCGCCGCCGGACAGGCCGCCGTCGCGGATCTGGACGCGGATCTCGCGGCCGGCCGGCTCTTCGTCGCCGATCTGCTCTGGCGGCGGGCGCTCGACCGCGCGGTCGACTTGAGCCGCCGGCATACGCCGAAGCTGGGAACCCGGGCGCTCGACGTCCTGCACGTCGCGAGCGCGCTGACACTCGGCTGCAAGCGGTTCGTCACCTACGACGCCCGGCAGGCGCGTCTCGCCCGAGCGCTCGGTCTGCGCGCGCCGGCGCTATAATCGGTACGTGCGCGCGCTGGTGGTCGTCCTGGTGCTGGGGTTGGGGCCGACGGCCGTCTCCTCGAGCCCTCCTTCGCGGCCGCCGCGCGCGCTCGCCTGCCGCACGACCGACGACTGCGGGTTCACACACTTCGACGAGGCCTGCTGCTTCGAGTGCCCCGCCACCGTGGGGAGTCGCAAGTGGGTGGAGTCGGTCGACAAGGTCTGCAGCGCGCGCGCCGACAAGTGATGTCGCGTTCCCGCCTGCGGCCAGGCGAACGTCCGGCTCGCGTGCGTCTCCAGGCAGTGCGTGAGGCGCTGATCCAGCGCGCCCGGCGCCCTCCCCGACGTTGGCGGCGCGAATCCGGGGCGCTTCCTCCCACCGAGATCGTGGATAGCTTCAGGTCGATCAGACATTCAGCCATCGGCTGATGTCCCGCGGCACGCCGGGTGCGAGGCGCCGCGGCGAGACTGGAGGTGCGAGATGAAGTGCAGCGACATCGCGAGCAAGAATCTGGAGCTGCTCCACGACGGGGACTCGATCGACCGCGCAGCGGCGATCATGACGGAGGCGCGGGTCGGCTTTCTGCCGGTCTGCGATATCGACGACAAGGTGGTCGGGGTGGTCACCGATCGCGATCTGGTGACGCGGGCGATGGCCCGAAGGCTCGACGCCAAGAAGACGGCGGTGCGCGACGTCATGTCGACCCCGGCGCTCACCTGTTTCTTCGACGCCGACCTGCACCTCTGCGAGGACCTCATGCGCGATGAGGGGAAGATGCGCGTGGTGCTGACCCACGCCGACGGCACGCTGGCCGGCGTGCTCAGCATCGCCGACGTCATCGAGAACGCGCCGATGCGCGACGCGGTCCGGACGCTGCGCAGCGTTCTGTGGCGCGACGCCCTCGGCCCCCGCGGTGGTGCCGCGCCCGGCGACCCGCTGCTGCAGGACGAACCGATCGCGCCCCGCCTCCCCGAGCAGGACCAGCCGCACACCCACGAGACGGTGTTCGCGCGGGGTCGGCGAGAGACCGACACCAAGGAATTCCCTTCCTGACGTTGGGGCCGGGGAGGCCGCCATGACACGTGCGGGTCTGTGGACGCTGGCAATTGGGTTCGCGCTCGGCGCCTGCGCGACGGCGCACGCGCCGGCGACGGGGCCGATGTCGACGCCGGCCGGCATCGTGTCACCCGACGATCAACCCTCGAACGTGCAACACCCCGACACGCGGTCGGCGAAGCGCGGCGTGATCGTCCCGAGCGACGTCCAGATGACCGGAAGCGAGCCGCCGCTGCCGGAGACGGCGAGCCCGCGGGCGGCGCCGGTCACGGGCGCGGAGAAGTAACGGGCACCAGCGGCCTCAAAAACGTGCTGGACATTCATTCAACCATATGGTTGAATAAACCCCATGGACGACCTGACCACGGTTCTGGGCGCGATCTCGCACCCC
Source organism: uncultured Pseudomonadota bacterium (assembly GCA_963725905.1). GTDB lineage: Bacteria > Myxococcota_A > Polyangia > Fen-1088 > Fen-1088 > JADGRB01. Next base: position 534,315 of record CAVSAG010000009.1, read on the forward strand.
TCACGGCGCGCGATCCTGCACCGCCTCGCCGACGGGCCGGCGCGGGTCACGGAGATCGCCGCCCCCTTCGACATGTCGCTCAACGCGGTGTCGAAGCACCTCAAGGTGCTCGAGGGCGCGGGGCTCGTCGACCGCGAGGTGCAGGGGCGCGACCACCTCATCCGTTTCCGCGGCGAGCCGCTGCGCGTGGTCTCGAAGTGGGTGCACGAGTACGAGCGGTTCTGGACCGAACGCCTGGATCGCCTGGAGCAGTACTTCAAGGACGAGAAACCAAGAACGGGAAAGGAAAGAAGAAGTCATGACCACCAAACCCAAGACGATGGAGCTGTCCTTCACGCGCACGATCCCCGCCACGCCCGCCGAGGTTTTCGGCGCCTGGATGGACCCCAAGCACCCCGGCAACCCCTGGACCGGCGTCGAAGAAGCTGATCCTCGACGCGCGCGTCGACGGGCTGTTCTTCTTCGCGACCGCGAAGGACCCGTCGTGGCCCCACTACGGCCGCTTCCTGGAGATCGAGCGCAACCGGCGCGTCCAGTACGCCTGGATGTCGCCCTTCACGAACGGCCTCGAGTCGATCGTGACCGTCACCTTCGAGAAGCAGGGCGACGACACGCTGGTGACGCTCACCCACGCCAACCTCCCCGACGACGACCACGGCCGCGCGCACGACGACGGCTGGAACCAGTGTCTGGGCCTCTTCGTCGAGCAGTTCAGCCCGCGCTCAAAGGGTTGAGCCTTCGCCGCTCGCCACCGTGGAGGATGAACTTGCAGGACGCGACGGCCGTAGCAATCGCACTTGCCCACATCGACGCCTGGAGCCGCCAAGACTGGGACCGGACGAGAGACGGGAACGGGACGCTCTACGTCGCCGACGGCGGGAACGGCGCCATCCGCAAGGTGGTGATCGCCACCCGGACGGTCACCACGATCGTCGGCGTGCTCTCGCAACACGCGCAGGTGCTGGGGCCCCTGCCGGGCGGGCTGGTGTTTCCGGAGACGCTGGCGCTCGATGCCAGCGGGGCGCTCTACATCTCGGACGACGACGCGATCCTGGTCGCCCACTGACCTGACCGGAGCGGCGCGCCCCACCCTCACGGCCCGAGCCCGGCGAAGCCGCTCCGCCTCGGGTGTTTGTCCAGCCACTTCTTCAACGCCCGGAAGGCCTTCGCGCCGCCGGTGAGAAAGATGTCGCCGAAGCGCTCGATATCGGCGCGCAGGCGGCGAAACCCGGCGGCGGGATCGTCGGAGAACGCCGGGTACTGGGCCTCCGCGGCGATCCGGTCGACCGCCCGGACGCCGCGAACGAGATCCTCGTGCGACAGCGACTGCTCCCCGAAGTGGTACCTGACGAGGACCAGCGAGCGACGCACGTGCAGCTCGAGCCGCCGATCGCCCTTTCGAAACTCGCCGATCGCGAACGGGCCACCCTCGCCGGCATCGTCGTACGCCCCGACGAACGTGAACCCGGCCGGGCCCAGCACCTCCGCCAACACATCCGCGCCTGCGTCGAGCACCTCCCGGGGGGTCGTCGTCATCGCCGGAGTATGGTGCACGACGATGGATGAAAGCGACTTCGAAGGGACGCTGGTGCTGGAGCAGCTGGCGGCGATCGGGCGGGTCGAGGACTTCTTCGACGCCATCGACTCGGACGACGTCGCGCGCGCCACCGCGCTCATGAAGGAGGCGCGCGTCGAGGCGCCCACCATCGCCCTGGTCGTCAAGAAGATGGAGGCGGCCGACGGCGAGCACTGAGCTCCCGCGCCCCTGCCCTATCGTTCGGCCCGGGCGCGCACCTTCTGCAGCTCGTCCCAAATCTCGGGCTCTTCCTTGAGCTCGAGCAGCGGCACGAGCTCCGTACGGATGTAGTCCCAATCGAGGTGTTCGGCTTGCCTGACGATCACTCCCTCGACGTCGGTCCAGTCGCGGGGGCGCGCAGCGAACGCCTTCAACACGATGAGGTCCTCGGCCGAACAGGTCCGCAGAGGAACGTCGGGCGGAAACGTGAACGTGGTCGCGCGCTCGACCAGCTTCTCCTCGAACGGCATCCCGGCGAGCGCGATGTCCAGCCCGACGCCCGCCGCGCCCTCCACCAGCAGGACGCGCCGGGCGATCGCGAACTCGGCCGCGTTAGGGATGCGCGGCCGATACTGTTCGAGCAGACGACGAACGAGGCGATCCTCGTCGCGCAACCCGGTCACCAGCGTGAGATCGACGTCCACCGTCTCGCGCGGCTCGCCCCACCGCAGCACCGCCAGCCCCCCGATGAGGGCGTTCCCCCAACCCTGAGCGTCGCAAAAGGCCTGCAGCTCGGCGGCGGCCCGGAAGACCTCGTTCACGGCCGGCGCAGCTTCGCGAAGAGGCGCTGCTGCTCGACGAGCCCGGAGGTCGGCTTGGGGGCGCGGGGCGGAACGCGATAATCGGCCGGCCCGCACAGAAGCGCGATCGTCTCGAACGGGTCGATCCGGCGCAGCTCCTGGCGCCGGATCCGCTCGAGCTCGGGCCCGGTGGTTTTCCAGGTTGCCGCCCACCGCCGACCGGCGGCGATCTGCTCGGGCGTCCAACTCTCCAGCGCGGAGCGCGCGCGCGCCATGGTTCAAGGATAACACGCGCGTCGGGGCAATCCGCTGCCTCTACGTGCACGAGGCCCGCTCGCGCGCCTTCTGCGCCTGGCGTAACCGCCACGGCGGGGCACGACCGATCACGCGCTCTTCGTTCGGGCGGAGATCGAAAACAGCGTCGCTCTGGCGCTCGCCATGCGGCGCGGCGGGACTGACGTTGCGGCTTGACTAGGGCGTCCCGTACTTGGTCCGGAAGTACGTCTCGATCGCCGCGACGTCGCCGTCCGAGGTGAGCGCGTTCTTGCCGACCACCTCGAGGAGGTCGCCGTCGAACGATCCGATCGTGGTCGCGAAGCCCGCGGGGACGAGCACCCCCGACAGGGTCATGCTGCCGGCCACCGTGCCGTCGACGAGAAGCTGGAAGCCGTCCGCGTTGTCTCGACGGAGGCCGAAGCTGTGGAGAGAGTTGTCGTTGTAGTTGAGGGCCGGCGACGTCGGCAGATCGAACGATCCGAGGTTGGTCGTCACCCGGGCGAAGAGATCGCTCTGCGCGGTCTTCCCCGTGTTGCCCGCGATGAAGAGCTCCTGCAAGCTGTAGGTCGTCGGATCATACTGAATCCAAAACGACGGACGCTGATTGATCGCCGTCGTGTGCCGGAAGACCAGCTCGAGCAAGAACGGTCCCGACCCCCAGGTGATGCCCGCGCCGGTGGCGACGGACATTCTCGACGAGAAGAGCGCGAAGTGCAGGGCCGGGTGCCCGTTGACGGTCGTCGTCGTCACGGTGCCCGCGCTGAGCGTCGCATCGCTTCCGCTCCCCGACTGATCGGCCCAGGCGGTCACGCCCACCCCGCCGTCCCCCGGCGTCACCCCCTTGCCGGCCTGGAGCCAGAATCGTCAGCCCGGCGATCGGAGGTTGCGCCGCCGCCCCGCCCGCGCCCGACGCGCCGCCGGCCGCCCCGCCAGCACCCGGCCCACCGCCCACGCTGCCGGCCGCCCCGCCGCTGCCGGAGGCGCCGCCGTTGCCGGCCGCTCCACCCTTGCCGGAAGCGCCCGCGGCCGCGCCGCCCCCACCGTCCGTACCGGTGCCACAGATGCAGGCTTCGTAGCCGGTGCCGTCGCTCTTGCACACCTGCCCGCCCACGCACCCTGCCGGCCCCACGCAGGCGATTGAAGCGCCGGCCACGCACGTCGATTTGGTGGACCCGCCACCGCAGCCGATCAGGAGAGAGAGGACAAAGACGCCCGTTCCGAGGATGGTGGTCCGCACAGCGCGGATATTATCCGAGGTCACCGGGCCGCACCAAGCCCGGGCCAGATGCCCCAAGCAAATTGACGATAGCGGGTGGGGGCCATCCTCCTCAGGCCCAGGGTACAGTCGCCGCATGTCGCTCAAGGCGATCGGAACCGGCAACGCGACCGACGATTTCAGACGCGCGATCCTGATCACACCCTAGGGGCGTCCGAGGTGCGTGATGGATGAGAGCGACCTCGACGAGTTCAGGTAGGATCGCAGCCCATGCGGAGACGGTCGGGACGTTGGTGGAGCGTTCTCGTGGCTGGGGCTCTTGTGGTGGGATGCGGGAGTAGCACCAATTCCCCGCCGTCCGCGATGTGCACGGGCTCGGCTGAAACCGCCACAGAGATCGATTCGGTGGACAGCGTCTCAGAGAACGTCGATACGACATGCGCGTCCGTCGTTGACTATGTGACCTGGAAGAACGGCGCGACCGGGTCCACCTGCACCCAACCACTCGACTGCACCCCTGTCTGCTGCCCCTGTCCGAACGGCACGCACCATACGCTGGCTTCCTGGTGCAACCAGGGACATTGCGCGGCCCCGGCGGACGTGGCCTGCATGGTCAACGGAACCCCAGGCCTGACGGCTTGCTCGAACTGATTGCGCGACGACGTGTCGCCGGCGACGGCGCTCAAGAGAGAGGCCGGCGAATGACGAAAGGCGCGTGGACGATTTGTGCGGTGAGCATCGCGCTCTTCGCCGCCTGCGCGAGACCGCTTCCGACTCGACTGGTCCCTGGCCTCGACAGTCAGCGACGTCCTGACCACGATCGCGTGCGCGTTTGAAGGAGTCTGGCTCCGGCGTCGTTTCCCACACGCTCCTCTCCGCATTGAAGGAGATGACTGGCACCAGCCCGGTGTATGGCAGCCTGACCTCTGAGCTCGACGCAAGCACCGTGATCGATGGACTCACCATCGTGACGCAGAGCTATCAGGTCCCTCCGACCCCCGCTCCCGACTTCGCGGTGACCCTCCAGTAGCTCAGCGCGCGACGATGGTGTCGATCACGCCGTCGGCGACGTAGTCCGAGTGCAGCGTCCCCTTGAGCTCGATCGAGACCGCGCCCGGGCCTTGCGTCCAGTCCGAGAGCACGGGCGGCACCGTGGTCAGCTCCTTCGCCGTGGGGACGGGGGCGCTGGGATTGGTCAGGTTCCAGTAGAGATCCATGTGACCTTCGTAGCCGGTGTCGGGGATCGTGCGCGGCTCCGCGAAGTACCCGACGACGATCCAGCACTGCGTCGGTGAGGGCCCGATCAGGATGTACGGGCTGAGGTAGTTGGGGTCGTCGGGGCCCGGGAGGCTGTACGACAGGTTGTGAATCTCCAGATCAGCGGCGATTCCCGGCGCGGGCTCCTCGAACGCCCCTTGCGGGCCCCCGCCGCTCGCCTCGAGCGGGTGGTTGGCGTCGATGGTGTAGCTTCCGGTGAAGGGATCGCCGATCTGGGGGGTGGTGCCGTTGGTTGGATCGACGGCCTCGGCGAGGCCGGTGACGTGTCCGGTGAAGGCGAACGTCACGAGGTGGACGGCTTGCCCGCCCGCGCCACCAGGACCCGCTCCGCCGCCCGCACCCGCTCCGCCGCTGGTCGCTCCGCCCGCGCCGGCTCCGCCGCCGGCCCGCCCTCCCGCTCCGCCCGCGCCAGCGGCGCCGTGCCCCGCCGCGCCCGCATTTCCGCTCGCGCCCGCGCTGCCGGCCGCGCCGAGCCCACCGACGCCACCGTTCCCCGCGATCGCGCCGCTCCCGGCCGCGCCGTTGCCGCCACCGGCGCCGCCGCTTCCTCGACTTGCCCCGCCCGTGCCGTGCGTACCGGCCGAACCGGCGGACCCATGACCGGCACCTCCGTCGGCGCCGTTCGATGACGCCCCGTTCGAGCAAGCCCCACCGGCGAGCGCCACCGCGGAAACCAGCGCGAGCCACCACCGCGACCGCATGCCGGTATTTCACACCGGTGCTGTCCCGACGTCCACGCCCGACCTTCGGCGAAGGAGCCCCGGGGCCAAATGCCCCCTGGGGCTCTTTGCCCCCGAAAATGCTCGGCTGGCGGCCGCTTTAGCGGCGTCGGGGCGCGCCTTGGGGGGCACGTCCCTTGCTCCTGGCAGGGGCATGCGATTTCCGATCTTTCCGATGCTGGCTGCCGCGCCCATGCTGGCCGCCGCGCCCATGCTGGCTGCCGCGCCCATGCTGGCCGTCGTCGCTTCTTGTGCGCCGATCATCCACCCGCCCTCGCCTCCACAAGGGTTTCTGAATCCGCCGCGCACGACGTACGCCGGGGCGCTTTCCCGAGAAGGCGTCGCGGCGATCGCACCAGCGGCGCCGCCGGGCCCCTCTCTTCCCGCGGTCGGACCGGACAACATCGGAATCGAATATCTCGACGGGGGCCGCGCGCTCGTTCACGTGGCTCCGACCTGCACGCTTCCGGCGATCGTCCTCGCACCTCCCTACCTGGAACGGCCCGGGAGCGGGTTCACCCGGCAGGGTGAAGGGATCCTCGCGTTTCAGCCCGGAGGCAGGTGCGCTCTCGACGCCGCTGCCCCCTTCACCGTTCTGGCGGGTAACGCGATCGTCCGGGGCCTCGGGCTGCTCGACCTCACGGCCGCGGGGCGCAGCGACCAGGGTGCGTCTGGATCGATCCGCTTCACCGGCGCGCTCGCGAGCGAGAGTGAGCCGGCGCCGCCGCCGGCCACGGTCAAGGTCCACTTGCTGTCGGAGTTGGTGTCGAGCTGCCAGTTCTGCCGCTTCAACCACCGCCCGCTCTGGGAGCCCGGTCGGTTTCCCTTCGCTCCCGCGCTGGAACAGGAGATCCCGACGTCGGCCGGCCCAGCCTGGAGTCCGATCTGCGCCGCGCCGTGCATAGCGGCGGTCGATCCGTCGGCATTGCTGCGGGTGGGGGGCGTCGGGCTGCTGGAGTCCACCCCCTTCCGCCTTCCGGCGAATCGGCCCGGCATCATCCTCAGGTCCAGCAGCAGCGGCACAGCCGCCCGCGCCTTCGGCTGGACGTTCGTCGTGGCGGGAGCCAGTTTCGTCGCGGCGGGCGCGACCATGCTGGCCGTGGGGCTCCACGAATCGCCCCAGACGCCCGCCGAGCGCTCGGCCGCGCACGGGTGGGAGGCCGGGGGCGCGAGTTTCGCCTTCGGCTCCCTCGCCTTCCTGATTCCAGGGCTGATCGTCCTGGCGCATGACGGCACGGCCGTCACCACCGATGCGGGCGAGCAACTCGCCGCACCCTGACAACGAGGAAAGGGTCCTGTTGTCCCTGTAGACTGGGAGGCGAAGCATGCGTCGTCTCGGTCGCGGCGGCTGGCTCGGGCTCGCGGTCCTGTTGCTCTCCGGTGCGACCCGGCCGGGCGAGCCACAACCGCCGCCACCGCCCACGCGCTTCCTCATCGACGGCGTCCCCCACATCCGGCAGGAGCCGGACTTCTGTGGCGAGGCTTGCGTCGCGATGTACCTGCGCAAGCTCGGCTACAACGTCGATCAGCGGGCGGTCTTCGACCGCACCGGGGTCGATCCGCGCAAGGCCCGCGGCGCCTACACCCCGGAGCTCAAACGCGCGGTCGAGTCCTTCGGCTTTCGCCCCGGGCCGGTCTGGTTCACGATCGCCGCCGGCGACACGGCGGCGCTCGAGCGCGCGCGGGACGCGATGTACGCCGACGTCGCGCGCGGCGTCCCCTCGATCGTCTGCATGCACTACGACGGCAACCCGCGCTCACCGGAACACTTCCGCCTGCTGCTCGGCTTCGACCGCGCGACGGGCGAAATCATCTACCACGAGCCCGGCCAGGAACAGGGCGCCTACAAACGGATGCCGGAGGCGCGCTTCCTCGAGCTCTGGCCGCTCAAGTACGACCGCGACAGCTGGACGCTGATCCGGCTCGCGCTCGAGCCGGACCACATCGACGTCGCGCACCCCGTCGATCCGCTCTCCACCGTCACGCCGGCGGCGCTCGCGCAGCACGTGATGAAGCTGAAGAAGCAAGGCGGAGATCCCCGACGGGTACGCGACGCGCATCGTCGGCCCGTTCCTCATCATCGGCGACGAGGCGCCGTCGCGGGTCGACCACTACGCCAAGACCGTCGCCTGGACGGTCGACCACCTGAAGCGCGACTTCCAGATGCGCGAGCCGCCCAACGTGATCGACGTCTGGCTGCTCGGCGACGCCGACAGCTACACCGACACCGTCCTCCGCCTCCTGGGCCTGCGCCCGTCGACGCCGTACGGCTTCTTCATGCCCTCGCACCAGGCGCTGTTCATGAACATCTCCACCGGCGGCGGCACGCTGGTCCACGAGCTGGTGCACCCCTTCGTCGGCGCCAGCTTCCCGGCCGTCCCCGCCTGGTTCAACGAAGGGCTCGCTTCACTTTACGAAGCGGTGCGGGAGGAGCACGGGCAGATGTGGGGCCTGCCGAACTGGCGCCTCGCGGGCCTCCAGCGCGCGATCCGCGCCGGCAAGCTGCCGTCGTTCGCCACGATGACGGCTGACAGCCGCGACCATTTCTACACCTCCGGCACCAGCTACGCGCAGGCGCGGTATCTCTGTCTCTACCTGCAAGAGAAGGGCTTGCTGCATCGGTACTACGACCAGTTCCGGGCCGGGGTCGGCGGGCGATCCGAGCGGATACAAGACGCTCGTTCGGGTGCTCGGGGAGCCGGACATGGCCGGGTTCGAGAGGCAGTGGCAGGCGTGGGTGCTCGGGTTGGTTGTGGGTTAGGGCTGCGGCGGCCCGAGGGGATCGCGGCGTTCGTGCGGCGGGAGATCCCGTTCGGGCGGCCGGGGAGACGCGGACCTGGTGACGTTCCTGTGCTCGCCGCGCGCGGGGTCGATTGCGGGGGTGTGCGTGCCGGCGGATGGGGGACCACGGGCGGGCGTTTTAAGGAGGCGGCCGATGGCAAGCGAGCGTTCGAGTCCTGGGTCGGGGACGCCAAGAGGGACCTCGGGCACCATGTTCGGGCCGCTCACGCTGAACACGAGGATGGGGTGCGGCGAGCGGGCGGGAAGTCGGGCGTGTTAGGAGGAAACAGCCCGATACGGCTTACGGCTCTTTCTGCTCGCATGGGGAACAGTGCACATGCATGCTCCGACTGGTACTCGACAATCCCGAAGCCCTTAGGGGAATAACACGCACGAGGGCGTTCCCCATGAGGGGACCATGTCTGGGTTTTAAGAGTAGCCCGAGAAGCTATAGGATGAGCCAGCACATGAGACTATGGAACCGGGATGTCCAACCTCCGCCACGGTAGCGATGACCATCCGGAGGCTGCCGGTAAGCACCTCGCCGATGCCCGGATTCTTCTCGACAACCGGTCCTTCGATGGCGGTGCATACCTTAGTGGGTACGTAGTCGAGTGTGCTCTCAAGGCTGTAGTCCTCCACGATCGATCCTGGCGCCCTCCAGCTACCCGCGACATCCCGGGTCTACAGGTTTGGCACCAGACTCTCCGAGGCAAGAAATACGGCCACAACCTCGTCGCGGTCGCAGCTGTATCTCTCGGAGTCGAAGGTCTTCGATATATGCCAACGTTGACCCCATCCCCCTCCGTATTCGCCTGGAGAGAAACGATTCGCTACGCTCCCTCGGGAACAATCCCCGAGGCCACCGCCCGCGCTTGGTACGAGTGGGCAGTCTTCATATTCGCCGAAATCATTGTTCGCATGCGTCTTGATGGAGTCCTCTGATGCCAACCGCTCATCTCGATGTCGCGTGGGACGCTTCCCGAGCGCTATTGCTGCAGATTCTACCCACCGCACCTGACATCAGGCGCGCCACTATTCTTTTCGATGTGCTCGGCCGCATTCGGCTCGTCCTCTGGCTGTCAGGTTCTGACGATTCCACGGCCCTCCGGAAGCGGATCGACGACTCCCTCCGGGAGTCCTGTAGTCCATTTTGGAGTGGCGAAATCCTCCTCGCGACCTCCGACTCCGACTCTCCCGATCGGATCCTTTGGGACACCGCATGGAATGAGAGCGAGGAGGTACCCGGAACGTCCGGCCGACTGCGGATCGCGGATCGCCACCGGACTCGCACCGGATGGTTCACCTCGGTTCAACAGCAGCAGCCGATATGGTTGCCGGACGACGGTCCTCCCGTCCTGTTGTTCTACTCGTTCAAGGGCGGCGTCGGCCGAACTACGGCCGCTGCATCATTCGCGCTGCGACGTGCTCGCGCCGGCGCCCGCGTCGCTGTCGTCGATCTCGATCTCGATGCCCCTGGGATCGGAACCTTACTTGATTCAGACGGTTTGGGAACGACCGCCAATTGGGGCGTTGTAGACATGCTCCTCGAATCCGGAGAAGACTTTCTCCTTACAGACTACAAGCACGTCTGCTCCCGAGAGTCCCTTACTGGACCGGGGGTCATAGACGTTTTCCCCGCGGGCCGCTTGGACGGTTCATACCTATCAAAGCTATCGCGGGTTGACATGGAACTCGGACGGAATCCCGACACGCATCCCCTTCGGGTTTTTTTGCATCGTATTCGAGACGAGATTAAGCCGGACATCCTTCTCCTCGATTCCCGAGCCGGCCTCGCGCCATCTGCTGGACTCCTTCTGGGCGGCCTCGCTCAC